>CAWIZP010000014.1:0-339936 GCA_963840575.1 uncultured Acidobacteriota bacterium | reverse complement strand
GATTCCTATTCCGCCAGACGAACCGCGTCGTGGGGCGTATCCGCTCTGTCCCTCTCCAGAATCTTGACCGGAGGCCGAACCACCGCCGTCCACGTTTCCACCCTGCGATTGCTGAGCGAACAACGAGTCTCCTCCGCTGGTTCTCAGAAGATCGGTCACGTCATAACCCGGAACAGTTCGTTGCTGAGGTGCGTCGTAAGGCGCGTTATAGGGTGAGGTGGGAGGCGCCGTCATTGGATTTTCCAGCCCAGGCACCTCCGGTGGATATTGCTCGATTCCTGGCTGCGGTTGCGGCAATTGCTGAGGATACGGAGTCGTGGTGGTGTTTTGCGGAGCACAGTTCGCATTGCGCGGATCACAGCCCTGAGTCTGCTGCAATCCCTTTTCCTGCTCCTGGAGCACTTTTTGCCGAGCGGCTTCCTCATCCTGCGTAATCCACTTCACCCGCTCCTGCATGAGCAACTCCTGCTGCTTGGCCATTGGTGAGTCGGGATTGACTGTGGGCAGCAGGTATCCGTACTTCTGCACCAGAGCAGTCACCACCGAGCGGAAAGTTACGTCGATTTCCAGGCGATCGAAAATTGCTTCTTCGGCCAGGTCAGCCTCGGCGATGATTTGGCCATGCTCCGTCGCATCTTTCGCGATCCAGCGCTTTATTTCAACCATCAAACCAGGATCGCGGTGCAGGATCATGGCCAACTGCGCGGTGGAAGCCGCCACGTGCGCCATATTTTGGCGCGCGAGTTCCGACGAGGAGGCAGGCGTCTGTTGCCGAGTTTGGCTGACCACACTGATGGAACAGACACCTACTAGGATCGCGAGACTGAAGAATGTTCTCGATCCCGTGCGACGAACCGGAATACCGGCGAAATTTCCTGAATTCATCAAAGTCGACAACCACCTTCGCTGGCCTTGCTTTGTAGAACGCAATGAATGCGTCCAATCCCTGGGTTTGAATCGAAAGATCAGACACCGCAAGTCGGCCTCATTTTTCTATGCGTGGGCCGTCTTGACCGTCCAGTGCATTGGTTTGCCCGGCTGAAAATAGGTCCTTCTCGACATGTTTCGATCAGAACGCCACCCTGAGGATAACCCTTCACGACCTGAAAAGTCTTCCGGGACCTTATTAATCAACTGGTTTCCGGGAATTTTGGCGCGCATCGTGCGTCTGACTATTATGCTTTAGTGAATTATAAATGAAACCTTTGAGCCTTCACACAAACAGGCGCGATCCGATTCGGCGGTTGCTAGAAATCCAGCGGGCCGCGATCTCGGGCCGAGCGGAGAACGAAAAGACCCTTGCAATTCTTGGGACGATTCACCCTGGCGCACTGCCGCCTGATAGCTTGCTTGGAATACCTTCTGAAGGTAACTTCCGTGCGGATGGCAGGCAGAACCGGATGTCCGCGCAGTTTAATTATTGCTCATGCTGATGGCTCATCGGCTCATCGACAGATTCAAGCGGGCAAACTACCTCCAGAATGGCGTATTCCCACTCGCACACCGAAAATTGCGTTCCCTCTACATGTCATGCTTGCCGCCCTCGATACATGCGTACGATTCATTTCGGGCGACGGGAAAAAGAGAAGAGACTATGCGTGTTGGAAAGATACGTTCCATCTACCGGAATACCGAAAACCCTCATGTTAGTAGTGTCCGGCATGACTAAGCTGGCGGGGTCAGGGTTTTGCAGCATGCTCGGCCAAACCTCCACTTCCTCGAAGTGACGAGACAGCAGAACTTTGAGCTCCGAGGCCGTGAACTCATGCGTATGGTAAGGATTGGTTTCCATGGCGACGTCGCGATTCGGGGTTGCAATAAAACATATGCCCTGAGGCCGCAAAATGCGGGCGACTTCTCGGAGACTCTTCTCCTGATCTGAGAGATGTTCAAAGTTCTCGGTGCTGATCGCAAGGTCTATCGACTTAGCCTGAAGTTTTAAGGATTGCGCGTCCATTACTAGAGTCTGCGTTAACGGGTAACGCTTGCGCGCAAAACGGATTGCGCTCTTCGAAATATCGATCCCCACAATGGTTTTGACAACCGCCTGAAGGTGAGCTGTTCCGTATGCTAGACCGCAGCCGATGTCCAGGACATCCTTGCCCTTGGCGAACTGCTCCAGGAACTTGTAAACCTTGAGGTGATTTTGGAAGTTTTCATCCGGAAAGTCAGGATTAACCCTTTCTCCCGTTTGCACATAGCCTGTCCGGATGAAATAGAGGGTTCGCCGCGCGACCGCAATTGCACGTCGCAAAAAACGTTTCATTGCCACCTCAAGATCGTGACATTATAGGCAACGCTGCGCAACGAATGAGGCCGATCGTGTGGCGCGTAGGCCGCATCCTTGCTAACACGGAACCAGCACCGAGCACAGCACGATGAGTGCGGCGACTTCGAGGACTGCGACAAACGGTGCTCCGCCCGCTGGCGCTGCGGCGGTCTGGAACGTTCACGGGAGAACATAACCCAAGAGCTCTTCTTTTGTCTGACCTTCGCAGTTTGAATCTCTACTGACGAAATGATCCAGAGCGGTACGGCAACGGTATAGCGCAACCAGGTTAAGTCCGTGAACAGATTGCGAATAGGCGTAACCTTGCGTGCCTAAAGCGCGCTGTCCTTCGCAACCGACATCAAGCGAAATAAAATAGTCGCCCTGTCCTTGATCGCAGCCGTAGAACGCCACGCTGGCTCCGTGAAGCGGACGGGCATAAAGCTGTCCGAGAATCTCCTCCAACTGAAACCCACTGTCTGGTGCAATCCAACCCGTAGTGACTTCATGCACGCTTCCGTTGAAGTATCGGTCAAAGGACATTGTTGGACTAATCGAAGGTGACCAGGTCATCGGCATGAGAACCCAGTTTCCAAAACCGGCTGAATTTCCCGCCTCCGCGGGCGAAGCGTTCCAGGCTGGCGCTGGGTAAGAAACAGACGTATACATCTGGATCGTCGGATAGTATGGCAAATTGATAGTGCCGTAAAGGTCACGTACAAAGCCGGCGATAAAATTCGATTCCAAGCCCGTGGCATTCGTGTCTATGATGGCAAGTTGCTGCCAGGGCAAGGTTCCGGTCAACAGTGAGCTCTGCGGGATCTTGTACAGTTCAACCCCGTACTGTCCCCGCTCCCAAACGCCGCCGGTAGTTGAAAGAGACCGAAGCGGACGATTGAAAACAGCGTACCATTCTCCTGCTTTCGAGTCGTAGGCCATGTCACCCCACGACGCTAGAGGATCGTCTGGGTCTAACCCGTTCGTGGTTACCGTCCCCTGGATTTGAAAGTGCACGCCATCAGGGGAAATCGCGGCTACGTGATGCAAAGCCGGAGTGCTGTCCTCATAGAATAATTGGATCGCGGACTTATGATCGGTGTTGTAGGCGGCGGGCTGGCCCACACCGTATAACGTATCTGAAGTTGACGGGATCACCGGCTGAGGGTATTTATTCCAGTGAACGCCATCACTAGAAAAAGCAACCCCAATACTAGCATCGACCCCCGCAAATAATGCGGTAGCCACGTAGTACATGGCGTACGAATAGGTTTGCCCGTCGCCAAGAGGGTTTTTGAAAACCCCGCCAATTACCTTCGGATTGCACGTGTAAGCCGAGTCCCAACCTTGCGGAGTTTCTGCCAGCACCCTTAACGGGCCATTAGAGGCCAAATTGATCATGTCGATCGATTCGTAAAAGATATTGTCCCCTTTTTTTAATATGGTTGGATTCCAGCCGAAGCTGCACCACCATACCTGCCTTGTGTCCCCGACCTGGATCACCGAGGGTGAGTAATTGTAGGTAGCAATGTTGCCAATTACTCCCCTGGGAAGCTTTGACGAACACCCGGTTGACGCAAGTACATCAAAGACCAGAATAAGGATCGCCGGGAATCCCCGGCGCAGGAGAATTCTCATGTTGACGCCCTCGCAAGAGTTTTTGACTGGCGACCGCGCTGGCTAATTTTCCCTTGGTTATCTGGGTCGTTCTACTCTTAAAGCCGCCAAGCGCGGTTAACCTCGCTACGTTTTCCACTCCGACTACCCGTCCGATGAAAAATGGTAGTTCGGTATTTTAAGGCCGATTCTCGTTTTTTTCAGATTTTCCAATATGCACCTTATTCGCCTGCTCACAAACGCGCATCTGATCGGTCGTGGAAGCAGCTTTTTCGCTACCTTCGTGTCTAGGACTCGCGTACAAAAGATATGGTAGCTCACGCGGCGCTCGCTCCTTTCTGGTTTTCGGCTAAACAGCGCCTCTGTTCAGTCCCACCATTTGCCTCTTGTAGCTTATAGTGGAGGTGTTACATGGCACGGAAGCGGACCACAATTCCTAAGCCCGCATGACGAGACAATGCAAATCTTGGATCCGTATTTCCTCGGCGTGGACGTCGGCGGCACCAAAGTGGCTGCTGGCCTGGTAAACTCCGCTGGCGAAATAACTCATCAGACTCGCACCCCGATGGTGGCAACGGACGCGATGGCAGGGCTCGCCGCCGTGATCTCCGCAATCGACTCAGTGCGCGCCAGCGCCAATCTCGATTCCACGACGCACTCTCCAATCTCAGGCATTGGGATCTGCGCTCCCGGTCCACTGAATCCGCATTCGGGCGTTGTTGTTAATCCTCCAAATCTTCCCGGCTGGCGCAATTTCCCACTGGCGTCTGAGATCTCGAAGGCTTATGGTCTGCCGGTTCGCGTCGACAACGACGGCAACGCGGCAGCCCTGGCGGAAGCTCTGTGGGGCGCAGGCCGCGGCTATAAGAATGTTTTCTGCGCCACTATCGGCACGGGCATCGGAACCGGCATTGTCTTCGATCGACGCATTTATCACGGTCGCACCGGTGCCGCAGCCGAGGGCGGGCATAATACGATTGACTATCGCGGCCCGCGCTGCGGGTGCGGCAAGCTTGGTTGCATCGAAGCATTGGCCTCGGGTCCGGCGATTGCTCGCCGCGCCTCGGAACAAATTGCAGCCGGGCGCCACTCAGCGATCTTGGAATATGCCCATGGCGATTACCATCACATCACGAGTGAAATGGTGGGGCGGGCTTATCTTGCGGGCGATCCACTTGCCAAAGAACTCCTGGAAGAAACCGCGGAGTTCCTTGCCATCTGGCTCGGCAATATCGTAGACCTGCTCGAGCCTGACGTCATTATCATTGGTGGTGGTGCAGCCACGATGCTACAACCGTTCTTCGAGGAAATCCGCAACCGGTTGCCCCGTTGGTGTGTCAATTCGCGATGCCTGGAAATCCCGCTCGTCACCGCCCACTACGGCGCCGACGCAGGCATCGCCGGTGGTGCCGCACTGTGCCGGGCTGTGGACAATCCTTGATTTCGATCTTCTTGCGATTGAATCTTCAAATGAGTCTGAATAAAGATTTCGATCCGCTTCATTCGTCCTCTCTGCCGGACGCCTTTGACGATCAGGACAAACTTTTTAACGCCGCATTTTCTATCTTGCAAGCAGCTATCGCCGAGCGTACTTTCCCTGCCGCATCGATCGCCGTCACGCACAAAGGACATCTCGTCGTGCTGAAAGCCCTCGGCAGCTTCACCTACGAACCCGAGGCGAATTCCGTCATTCAGACCACGCTCTTCGATCTCGCTTCGCTCACCAAAGTAGTCGCAACCACCTCGATGGCCATGCTTCTCTACGAACGTGGACTGCTCGATCTCGATGCCCCCATTGCTGCCATCGTTCCCGAATTTGTGTCCGACGCCGAAAAAGATCCCAGGCGCCACAACGTGACCCTCCGCCAGTTGCTAGCCCATGCTTCCGGCTTGCCCGCGTATGAAAAGTTATTTCTGAAAGTCAAAACTCGCGACGAACTCCTCTCCGCTGTCTTCGCGATGCCGCTCGCCGCAGACCCCGGCACCCGCACCGATTACAGCGACATCGGATTTATCATCCTGGGTACCGCTCTGGAGCGACTTGCTCGCGAATCCCTTGACCGCTTCTGCCAGCGCGAAATCTTCGGCCCGCTCGCTATGAGCCATACGACCTTCAATCCGCCAATGGAAATCCGAGAGCAGATTCCTCCAACCACGGACGATCGCACTTTTCGCCACAAAATTGTCCAAGGTGAAGTGCAAGACGAAAACGCCTGCGTCCTCGGCGGTGTAGCCCCTCACGCCGGACTTTTTTCCACCGCTCGCGATCTTGCCCAATTCGCCCACGCAGTGCTCAATCCAGGAAGTGCACTCTTCCGTCCAGAAACCGTCGCCAGGTTCGGCTGCCGCGAATCAGCGCCGGAAGGGACAACACGCGCCCTCGGCTGGGACACGCCCTCCGGCGTATCGCAATCAGGAAAATATTTCTCGGCAAGCTCCTTCGGACACCTCGGTTATACAGGAACTTCCCTGTGGATCGATCCTAAGCGCCAACTATCGATCACTCTGCTCACCAACCGCACTTGGCCGGACTGCACGAATCTCGCTATTAAACAGGTCCGCCCCAGATTTCATGACGCAGTTATCGAGGCCCTCCAAGAAACGGCATGATCGTCGTCGCCCCTCCAACGCCGGGTAAACCTGAGTACTTTAGCGAACAACCCTAACGGGCAAACAGCATCTTAATTTCGGCAGCGTCACCCTGTGTCCAATTTCGATCTCACATCAATTCTCTTTCTACTCTTGCTTCTGGTTGCCCTGGCTCACCTCCTCGGTCATCTCTTGATGAGGTTTCGCCAACCCCGAGTCGTCGGAGAGATCCTCGCTGGTGTTGTGCTTGGTCCCGCCCTCGTCGGCCGCTTCTCATTTGCCTCAAGGTTGACGGAGGTCGCAAACCATCAAGGAAACACTCTGAATTTTATTTACTGGCTTGGCTTGTTGCTCTTGATGTTCCTTTCTGGAGCCGAAACCCGCTATCTTTTCACCCGGGAAGAACGCCACGAAGTAAGCTGGCTCGCCATCGTGGGCACTGGAATACCGTTTCTTCTCGCTCTGCTGCTCGGCCCGTGGCTGCTTCGACCCGAACTCGCTGGCGCTAATGGCAATCACATTTCTCTCATCATCATTCTGGCGGTCGGCGTCGCGGTCACATCGGTGCCAGTGGTTTCAAAAATCTTCGCTGACCTCAGAATTCTCCACACTCGCTTCGCCCGGCTGGTTCTTGGCGTGGCGGTCTTAGAAGATATTGGCCTGTGGTTGGCGCTGGCGCTTGCTACTGCCGTCGCTGGCAAGACTGCGCTCAACCCGCGCCAATTGTCTTATCACCTCGTTGCCACGGTTGCCTTTTTCGGTCTGGGGTTGACTATTTTGCCCCGAGTCGTGAAGCGCATTAACAAATCGAGCTTTAACGTTTTCGCGAAACACTCGCCAATCGGCTATGCGCTCTCTGTCCTCCTGGGATACTGCGTGATTGCAGGGTTACTCGATGTCAGCCTGGTATTTGCCGCCTTCCTCGCTGGTTTTGCCGTAGTCCACAACAAACGTAGATTGTTTGCCGATTCGCTCGAAGCCATTGGCAAGGTCTCATTCGCCTTCTTCATTCCCGTATACTTTGCAATCGTCGGATTGAAGCTGGATTTGATTCGCGGCTTTTCTCTAAGCATGCTGGCCATCTTCATAATCGGAAGTTGCGTCGTTAAGATTCTCTCGGTGTCGCTGGCAGCGCACTTTGCCGGATTCCGCGGACTTGACACGATCAATCTCGCTATCACCACCAATGCCCGTGGCGGACCGGGCATCGTCCTCGCCAGCGTTGCCTTCGATGCCGGAATCATCAGCCCGCAGTTCTACACCACGCTCGTGATAGCCGCAGTTGTCACATCGCAGATGGCCGGCGCATGGCTCGACTACGTGCTGCGCAAGGGTTGGCCGCTACTAACCCAGAAAACCGATGCTGAAGCCGCGGTGGTACAGACAGCGGAAGACCTGTCCATATCTTGAGGCTTACCGCGCGACGCGCTCTTGCTTCCAGTTCACCATCCCCGTATAAACCGTTACAGAAAGAATTCAGACATGGTGGATACTGGGCACTGACTGCTCGAAGGACTGCGACAATTGACCCCAACCAAACCCAAATTCGCGCTGCGCCGCCTTCGCACCGAACAGTCCAATGAGGCAGCTCACGACCTCGACCAGAAATCTTCCCTCGACATCGCGCGCCTCATTAATGCCGAAGACGCCACTGTCGCGCTCGCTGTAACCCGCGCACTGCCGCAAATTGCGCGCGCCATCGATCTCGTGGCCGCAGCGCTTCGCCGCGGTGGACGCCTCATCTACGTGGGCGCGGGAACCAGCGGGCGTATCGCCGCACTCGATGCGGTAGAGTGCCCGCCCACCTTCAGCACTGATCGCGTTCAATTCATCATTGCCGGCGGCATCAAGGCGATTGCCTCCGAATCCGAAACCAGCGAGGACAATTCCAAGGCTGGTCGCGAAGAAATGTCCCGCCGCAAGCCAACGAAGCGGGATGTAGTGCTCGGCATCGCTTCCAGCGGGCGCACACCTTTCACGGTCGCGGCCCTCGCCGAAGCTCGCCGCCGCGGTGCACGCACTATTGCCTTAACATGTAATTCGAATTCGCGGCTGGAACAATCTGCTCACCTGACCATCGTCACGCAAGTGGGTCCGGAAATCCTCGCCGGGTCCTCCCGCATGAAGGCCGGTACCGCCCACAAGATGGTCCTCAATATGATCTCGACCGCCGCGATGACGCGCCTCGGCTATGTCTACGGCAACCTCATGGTCAACGTCGCGCCAAAAAATGAAAAGCTGATGCAGCGCGCCATTGCAATCCTTGAGCGCGCGACCGGGGCAGATCATGAATGCGCCAGCCGCACTCTCGCAGCTTCCGGCAATCGTACCCCGGTTGCTCTAGTGATGCTGGCCGCGGGCGTAACCCGCGCTCAAGCCACCGACGCGCTGAAGAAAACGAAGGGCCACGTGCGGCAGGCAATTGCATTGGCTAACAAATAGTATTGCCGGCGCGGCTAACGCACCGTAACCTTCACCTTAGACGTCGTCCGTCCGTAAGCATTCGCCCCATATAAAGTGTAAGTAGTAGTTGCGGCGGGAATGACAACAACGGAATTGCCCCGTAGCGCTCCCACTTGCGGGGAGACCACAAAGTAAGAAGCATCTGTAACCTTCCAGCTCAACGTCACCGGCTGTCCCGGGGAAATGGTCGTGGGATTTGCTGTGAAACTGCTTATCTCCGGCGGAGGACCCGTCGGCACGTTGTCCGGCGTATATCGCGGACTGATCTGCAGCACTTCGAAGGCTGACGCTGGAACTTTTTTCAGCGTTCCGAGATCGTCATTATTCCAGCGGCTGTCGGGCGCACCGGTGACTAACATTGAGTTGCCGTTGTCTGCCATGATCATCCCATACTTCTTCAGGGCCGCCAGTACTACTTGCGCCTGCTTCGGAAACGAGGAAATGTCATACGACGCCTTCAATCTCATACGCATCCCCATGGGAGCGGCATATGCGTTAGTCGAGCTTGGGGCCCAGTGCGAAGCCGGTGGCGTGAAAGCCTTTGCGCTGTTTTTAAGCGTGAACCGCAGCGCGTGCCGAATCTCCCCGCTGGCCACTTCATCGTAGCGTGCCAGGCCGGCGAATACGGGGAGCCCGGCAGCATCGGTGGAGGTCCAGGTGTATGGCCGATGCTCGTTATTCAGCAAGTCCCACACGACGCCTCCGGCGGCGTGCCAAGTTCCATTCGGCTGCGGATATGAATTGACCAGCTCATACAGCCAGCAATTGTTGCGATCGATCACCAGCACATGCCGGTCGCCATTTCCAGGATTTGGATCGCCTTCGATGGGCGCAGTTTTTGGAATCGGCATCGGTCCGGGATCGCTCTCCGAAACGTAAGCGGTTTCGTCGACGCCCACAAACGGCGCGCCGTTTACAACGACGTACGGAATGCCAATATCCTGACCCGCATACAAGCCCGAGCCGAAATCGGCATGCAATGGCTTAGAAGCGCCGATGTAATTAATGATGTGCGTCGAATTGGGATCCACGGGAGCGCTGGAGATGTCTTGATTCCAAGCGTTGTCTGAGGGAAAAGGGAGAAATCCGTTGAGGCTTGCCCCCTGACCCACACTGATCCCATTACAGGACTGGCCTTGCACGGAAAGAACACAGGATAGGCAAAACGCAAGAAGAGCAAGCTGACAAATGTATTTCATGTGAACACCTCAGAGAGAAATGATTGAGGTCAGGCTATCGATGATCGGTCTATCGGTCGAGGTGCCACTGGTGCATTTCGGCAAACGATTTCGGATAAATTAGTAGGCTGCAACGTCGAGTGGGAAGCTGGTGCTCTTGCGCGAAGAAGTAATCGTGAAGAAGTCGTAATGACGACGATCGTTATGAACGCTTGTAGTCTTTACGTGAATCGAAATACGAGAAGCTCACTGCGAGAGGTTAGATCGAGCGTCCTCATTGTCGTAGCGTCAGCCCGCTCAACACTCCTTGCTGCTTGGCGATGAGTGACTGCACGCCCTGTCGCGCGAAGGCCATCATTTTCGCAAACTGCGCATCATCGAAGACCTGATGCTCCGCCGTGGCCTGCACTTCCACCATCTTGTGCCCGGCCGTCATTACAAAATTCATGTCTACATCGGCGCGAGAATCTTCTTCATAGCAGAGATCGAGAAGCACCTCCCCATCCACAATTCCGACACTCACCGCAGCCACGAAATCTTTAAGCGGCACCGACGTCAGAGTTCCTGCCTCTACCAATTTTTCCAAGGCCAAGCCAAGCGCCACGAACGCGCCCGTAATCGAAGCCGTCCGAGTCCCACCGTCGGCCTGAATTACATCGCAATCGATCCAAATTGTGCGTTCACCCAACCTCCCCAGATCGGTCACCGCGCGCAGCGAACGCCCAATCAGCCGCTGGATTTCATGCGTCCTTCCGCTCGGCCGGCCCTTCGCCACTTCCCGCGAGGTGCGCGTCAAGGTCGCACGGGGAATCATCGCGTACTCGCTCGAAATCCATCCCTTGCCCGAGTTCCGCATAAACTGCGGCACCGTCTCTTCGATCGATGCTGTACAAATCACACGCGTGTTTCCCACCTCAATCAGCGCCGACCCTTCCGCCGTCGTAATAAAATCTGGAGTGATTGCAACCGGACGCAACTGGTCAACAACGCGATTATCGGAGCGATAGAACATAAGCGAGGATTGTAAATGATGCGACGAGCGCCTAAGCCGGTTACACTCGTACGCGAAGAAGAACGCCGAAATTCATGCCCACACTGATCGCACAACCCACTCGGATTCAATCCGCAGGCAACAAGCCCAAGCTGATTGACGAATACATCGGATGCGTCAATTCCAAAACTACATCAGCCAGTGTCGCCCACATGCGCAGTCCGGCGGGATGGTTAGAACCCGGCCAGACTCCCGCATTCGACGAGTTCACTATCGTTCTCAATGGCAGGCTCCGTGTCGAGTACCGAGTATACGAGCTGCCCACAGGCAACGAGTCCGTGGATGAAATTCTTACTGAGATCGGCACTGAGGACGTAGCAATTTCTCGCGAAAACTCCGTCAGGTATTTCGAAGTTGCCGCCGGGCAAGCCGTCATCGCTCATGCCGGCGAGTGGGTCCGTTACTCCACTCCCCATGAAGGCGGCGCCGAATACATTGCCGTCTGTCTTCCTGCCTTCTCCATGGATACCGTGCATCGGGATCCTGGTTAAGATTCGGATTCACAGTCTTCTGTAGAGTCAAGCAGTGACCGTGTAGCGGGTCTCAACGTTGGTGTCTTTAGCTTTTCCTAATTTATTGAACTGGAAAGGCTTGCTGGGTACCGAGTCGGTGGCCGCGATCACCAGCGTAATTGGCGTTATCGTCACTGTGACGATGCTGCCCGAGACCAAAGGCAAGAGAGAGATCAATCCTCGTGGCCCACGCCTGCATTCACCCTTTCACAATTGCCGCTATGAATTCTTTGCAGTAATCTCGCTATAACCCTGATGACGAATCGTTCGGTTGTGGTCTTCGATCTCGGCGGCGTGCTGATTGACTGGAACCCGCGTTACCTCTATCGAAAACTCTTCGCCGGAGATGATGCAGCCATGGAGCATTTCCTGGAGAACATCTGCACATCTTCCTGGAACGCGCAGCAAGATGCAGGAAGGAGTTTCGCGGAAGCCGGCGCTTCTCTCAAATCGGAGCATCCCCGCCACTCTCAGATGATCGACGCCTGGTTTCTGCATCACGAAGAAATGCTCGGCGGATCTATCTCCGGCACGGTTGAAATTCTCTCGGAATTGCGCGAGCGGGGAGTTCCGTTGTATGCCCTCAGTAACTGGTCTGCCGAGACTTTTCCTACCGCGTTGAGGCGATTCGAGTTCCTGCAATGGTTTCAAGGGATTTTGCTCTCTGGAAAAGTGGGGTTGATCAAACCGGATCCTCGAATCTTCCAGCTCTTCTTTGAAACTTTTTCGGTTAATCCAGCCGACGCCGCCTATGTCGACGATGTGCGCCGAAATGCGGAGGTCGCGGGCACACTTGGCATGCATGGAATCGTCTTCAGAGATCCCGATGCACTTCGCACGGAACTCGTGAACATCGGGTTGCTGCATCCACTTGGAAGAGATCAAGTCGGAAAAGATCCAGTTGCAAGAATCGATCATGCCGCCGCTTGGGTCTCCGATCTCGAACGTGCCCGCGCCTTCTACGAACGCTGGTTCAAAGTGACTGCCGGACCGATATACAAGAGCTCGACGCGTGACTTCAAATCCTATTTTCTCTCGCTCGGTTCAGGAACACGCCTTGAGCTTATGGCATCGCCCGCTGAATCTCCCCGGCACGCCCATCTTGCTATTTCTGTCGGCTCCCGCGAAGCCGTGGATGGTCTCGTGAAAGCGATGGAAGCAGCGGGAGTTCGCATCATTAGCCGCCCCAGGCTCACCGGCGACGGATATTACGAGGCCATAATCTCCGATACCGAAGGTAATCTCCTGGAGATCACGGTCTAGATTTCAGAGCCGCCAAATCATTGCCTTTCGCCGTCTTCGATGACTTCCGTAATGATGTGTCACGCCCCGAAGAGCGAGAAAATGCCGATGTGATCCTTATCACGTGCGCCTGTAACTTCCTCCACAGTTGAGGGGCCGGTGCATGTCCTACGATGCGCTTAGTAATTGGCCTTCGAGAGCTGCCAGAAGGGACGACAGCTTCGTAAGAATCCAGGCCCTGGGATGTTCTCATGTCAGACGATAGTGCTAGGACCGTCTTTCATAGCAACCGTTACACTGCTCAGTCCGCATGTGAGCACTGCCACGGCATCATCCGCCACGAACCCTGGTGCATCACCGTCGACGGCACAGTTTATTACGCCTACGAGATCGTCGCCGACCCCAGCAAATTGAGCGTTGGCGACGCGATTATCCTCCACGCTTTGGGCGTCCTGTGGAGCCGGACGTGTCAGGGCAAGTGCAAGGGACACTAGAAACGAAATTAGTCTCTGGTCTCTGGCTTCTAATTGGGGGTTTCAAGAATGGAAACCTTCTACTTGCACACAAAGTTGGCCGCATCGTTGCTATCGCCGCTGCCCTTATACAGGGCCTTCTGCGGGTACGAGCACAGGGGACGGGTAAATGCGATGCCCTGCGCCGGGGTGTTATTGACGTAATGCGTGGCAAGAACACTGGCCGGCGCAATATCCTGCTCAACCCACTGCGCGAGCGGCGTGAGCATGTCGAACACATTTGCGCCCGGACCGCCTTTGCAATGGTTCATACCAGGTACCATGAACAAACGGTAGAACCGCTGAATCCGTTCCGGCGAATTGCCAGGCAATGTCTCTTCGAAGAATGATTCACCGGAAAATGCCTCGTCCTGAAAGTTCACTACGCTGTCGAAATAGTTGATGCTCGTTTTCGGCGGTACTTCAGGATCGCTGAATCCGTGATACTGGATAAGCTTGCCGCCTCGCGCCTGAAACCTTCGCAGGTCGGGGCTGATCGAGTTCAGAACCGACGCCAAGGTTTCACCCGGAACTACCACTTTGTGATCGACGAAGGCGGGATCGGAAGCCCAATCGAAGCTTCGGAAATCCCAGTCCGGATTGTCGAAGACGAAGTTCTCGAAGAACGAAAGACCAATCGCCGCATGATTGTCAGTCTGCGGCGCAGGCGGCGGTTGCGGAGAAATACTAGACGGCCAGCCATCGGCTTCCCCGCCACGCTCAAAGGGCGGGTAATAGTCGCGCCGCTGCACCATCCGATCCGGACCGCTCCAAAGATTTCTAACCGCTTCCACCTGCTCCGCCGTAAGGCAACTCGGGGGCGTTTGCGAACCCTGGCAGAGGAGCTTCTCAGGATTAAAGTGGCAGCGTGGCGGATCATTGAGTACGCCATCGACAACGCCATCAAGAGCGTCGCACGCCGCGTTGACGGCATTGCCGAGCAGCGTGTCTTCATTTGTGAAAACTGTACTGGCGGGGTTGTTGAACATCTGCCAGACAACCCACAGATTGCCGCCGACGTGATGATGCGTGTAGTAAGCAACAGGATCACCGGCAACAATACCGTCGTAATCATCCGAGAAACGCTGCGCTTCCATCAGCGCCTGTCGTCCCCCGGTTGAACATCCAGTGAAATAGGAACGCTCAGGATTCTGGCCGTAGAAGGCGGATGTAATCTGCTTGCCGATAACAGTCATCAGATGGATCGAGCGATATCCAAAATCGATAATCTTTTCGGGATGCCCAAGCGCAAAGGATCCGTCGGTCGAGTTTCCAACGTGGCCCGTGTCAGTGCTGGCGGTGGCATAACCGAACGAGATGCCGGGCGCCAAATCGGCGTACGCGATGGCACCAGCAAAGCCGCCATTTCCCACGCCTTCGAACTTGCCGTTCCACCCCGACGCTGGCATCCACACTTCGATTCGGATGTTGGAATCGCTTGTCGGCGTCAGGATCGCCGCGACGCGGCAGAATGCTGGCATGTTTGGGAAGACCTGACCATCCGGCGCGGTGTACGAGCCTGCGGGGATCGACTGCGCGGCCGTGATTGTGGTGTCTGGCAACCTAAGGGAGACCAGACTCTCGCATGTGACTGCAGCCGCATTCTCGATTCCGAATATGGCAAAGACCAGTGACAACGCCATCTTCCCCCAGAACAAGCTGGGTCGCCTTCTGTTCATTGCACCATTATAGAGGCATCCCGATTGATCGGGAGCCGAGTTGCTGGTCAAACCCCTTGCCCAGAGCCGATCAACGGGGCCAAGGGCCGCACCGGTGCTATACTTTTCATCGGTTGATAGTTTGCAAAGGGATTCGCGAGTTTCTATGAAGAAAATGCTCCGCCTTATCGGGCTTTCCATTGGGATCTTGTTGATCGGACTGGCCTCCAGTTCCGCCCAGGATGTGACCATAACTGGCTACATTTCTGATTCGATTTGCGCTGCCAAGGGCGCCACCTCCGGCCATTTCGACTGTATGGAAAAGTGTTTGGCCAAGGGGGGGCATGTTGTGATTGTGGTGGATGACGATCAGCGAATCGTCCCCATTGATAACCCCGATTCCGTATCTGGACACCATGCCCACCGGGTTGCCCTCTTCGGTTACCTGAGCAACAACGGCTTCCACGTGGTAAGCGTTCGTATCCTGTAGCCGATGCGGAGAAGCGCAACCAGTCGACTAGACTGGCGGCCCTCCTTGGCACGAGAAATTGCCCCACTATCTTTCCACTTGTAGTTCATTTTTGACTGCTCTTTCGCTAGAATTCGGTGCCAGTGGCATCGATACCTCAAAGCCATCGGCGCTCGGCAGCCCTTCGGTTGCGGGCAATTCTCGACACCGAATTCTCGCGACGTAAGCGGGTGAATTCTCGTTACTCTTTGCGGGCATTCGCACGATCGCTGGAAATCGAGCATTCCACGCTTTCCCAACTCCAACGCGGTAAACGCGCCATGACATGGAAGTCGATTCGGCGCATCGCGAGCCGGATGCGTTGGTGCGGCGCAGCCGTCCTGCGGCTTTCGAACCTAGGCCGCGGATTCGATTCGCGCCAAATTGCTTGCCGCCTCGGTGTTTCGGTTGACGATGTGAACGTTGCTCTGGCTGACCTCTGTCTCTTTGGCCTTATCGAACTCAAGGGAGAATAAATCACATGGGCGATCCCGTCACGCAATGGCAGATTATCAGCCGTGATCCGGAGAAACATGCGTCATTCTATTCCGCGGTGTTTGGGTGGACAATTCGGTCCGACAATCCGCTCGGCTATCGCGTTGCGAATTCCGGTTCACCGCGCGGCATCGCGGGAGGGTTTTGGCCAGCGCCTCCCGAGGCAACGGCGTTCGTGCAACTCTTCATAGAGGTAAAAGACATCACTGCGATCATCGAGAAGATTACAGAAGAAGGTGGGGCCGTAATCATTCCTCCACAGACACTCCCCGACGGCGAGCAGATGGCAGTTCTTAGGGATCCCCTAGGAATGAGCTTCGGAGTCATGATGCCGGCAGGCGTCTGACGTATGCCGCATTTAGAAGTTCTCGAGGTCAACGACCCCCAAGCGACATGAATTGCGGGATTGATCGCCACACAACCCGAGAGCAAGCGAGCGGTTATACTTTCGGCTTATGCTAAAGCTCGTCTCCCCGCATTTCTTTCTAGCTCTTGTTTGTCTAACATTTCTGCCATCGAGCGCACATTCGCAAACCTTGTTGGTCGTTAATCAGGGTGACAGCACTCTGAGCATCGTCGATGCTGCGTCTGCGCGGCAGATTGCCGTCATCCCAGAGAAGACTCCAGGAGTCCATGGTCATGAAATCGCCGTCTCCACGGATGGACGCACTGCTTTTATGCCGATCTACGGCAGCACCGGCGTTGGGCGCCCCGGCATCGATGGACACGAGATGCTGGTCATTGACTTGCCATCCCGCGCGATCGTCGGCGACATCGATTTTGGCCATGGAGTACGACCCCATCAAGCGGTTCTGGATCCGGCGAGCGGGTTGCTCTATGTCACGACTGAGCTCGATAAGACGGTTACGGCGGTCGATCCGCGAACCCGGAAAATCGTGGGCACGATTCCTACCGGGCAGGAGGAGTCACACATGCTGGCCTTGTCGCATGACGGTCGGCTCGGCTATACGGCCAACGTTGGACCTGGCACTGTTTCTGTACTCGATATGACGGGCCGCAAGACAGTTGCGGTAATTCCAGTATCGAGCGAGGTACAGCGGATTTCTATCTCAACAGATGACAAGTTGATTTTCACAGCAGATCAAACAAAGCCGCAACTCGCCGTGATAGACACCGCGGCGAGGCAGGTGAAAACTTGGGTCCCGCTCCCGGGTGTGGGTTACGGAATGGCGGCGACGCCAGATGGGCGTTGGCTGCTGGTTGCGATCCCTTCGACCAATCAGGTAGCTGTGGTGGACTTGGGAAGCATGCACGTGGCTCGTAACGTCGAAGTTGCGAAGGAGCCACAGGAGATCTTGATACGTCCTGATGGAAAGATAGCTTATGTCTCGTGCCAAGCAAGCGGGCAGGTTGCGGCGATTGATCTGGCCCGATGGAACGTTCAGAAGCTAATCGATGCAGGCAAATATGCGGACGGTCTAGGGTGGGCACAGCAACCTATCGTGGGATATCGGAAGAAATGAAATGGGGGCCCCGGGCGGAGTCGAACCGCCGACCAACGGTTTAGGAAACCGCTGCTCTATCCAACTGAGCTACGGGGCCGATGCGAGGTGGACCCATTATCTCACGATCAATTTAGGGGCAGTTTGGAACGACAGCGTCCTGAATTGGATTACTCGTCAAAAGAAAGTTCACAATCTGAACCAGCCTAGTACCTTCCGCCGATGCTCGAGTGGATTAGACTAAATCCGCTTTGCCCAGGAAAGAAATAAAACCGCTTCTTCGTCGCCGTGCTGAAGGTCGAATTCTCCGGTTTCACAGCGCAATCCAGATTCCGGTTGACAGCGCGTTTGCGACTGTGCTAAACCGTTGCGTCTGGAAATGGTCCGCTTATCAGACGAGTTCTCGCTCCACGAAGATTTCTTTCGCTATGCCGGTTTTGTATCGGGCTGATGAAGGGCGAGGTGTGTTTATTGCGCAGGCGCCGCGCGCCGGACTTGGCTGTACTTACATGTCACTCCGAGAGGGGACAAGCATGCGTTCGCTAACAATTTCCTTCGCGCTGATCATTCTCATAGTGTCCGGTCTCATCGTAGCCGGTCCGCTCGCCCATGCCCAAGGTTCGCAATCTGACGGCAAAGCCGCCGCTGCGCCTTCCAATGTGGCGAGCAAGGAGGAGGTCAATGAGTTGCGCGGCGAAGTTGCGGCGCAGCGCAAGACCATCGAAGAGCTAAAAGCTTTGGTCGAGAAGCTCGCTGAAGGAAAGCCGGTGGAGGCAAAGAGTCAGACTGCCGGCAATGGCACGGTTCAGGTTCAACCGGTTGCCGACGCCCCGTCGGCAATGAATGCACAACCAGTAAGTGCTTCTGGCGAGGGGGCTCGGTTGACGCACGCGGTTCTGGTTCAGCCCGAGCCGGCTGCATTGGCCGTAGGGGTAGATCAGGCTCCGGCGGCTGCCGCTCCCAAGAAAGACGCTCCTCTGACCGCAGGGTGGAACGGCGAGCACTTTTTTATCAGAAGTCCAGATGGACAGTTCAGCATCAGCCCCTATGGATACGTAGACAATGACTACCGCGCCTACAAGGGCGACGGGGCGCCGGCCGACACGTTTATTTTGCGTCGCGCTCGCTTCGGCTTCCAGGGCAACTATGGTTCCCACTTTGATTTTGCGCTGCTCACGGACGCTGCCGCTACTACTGGTTCGGTAGTGCGTGACGTTTACCTGAACGTAAGAATCCGGCCCGAGTTCCAATTTCAGGCCGGCCAATTCAAGGTTCCATTCGCTCAGGAGGCCGGAACTGGCGCCACCAACCTGGACTTCGTAGAGCGCGGTTTCCAATCGATGTTGTACCCGTCGGCTGCCTCGGCATTTCGCAGCCCGGGTATTGCCCTTCATGGAGACATTGACGGTGGCGTCCTGCAGTACTGGGTGGGAGCTTTCAACGGCAAGGGATACGCAATCGCCAACACCACCAATCAACCGGAAGTCGTGGGACGGCTTCGCCTCTACCCATGGCGCAAGACCAAGAGCGACTGGCTGAAGGGACTTGCCTTTGGCGGATCGATTGACCGTGCCCGCTCACGAGGTCTTTCCGGAGATCAGAGCTTTAGCGGCAACCTGCCCGATCAGGCTTACAACTTCTTCCCGCAGTTTGCCATCAACGGGCCGATCCAGCGCTACAACGGAGAATTTACCTATATTAAATCCGCGCTCTCTCTTCGCGGCGAATTCGATCAACTCAACATGTCGCGCAACAATACCGGCTCCGAGCAGGAAGGGGGACTCGGCTTCCTGAGTCTTCCGTCGATCATCGCCAAGGCATGGGATCTCAGCGCGACATACTTGCTCACGGGCGAAAAGCAGCCGGAAAACGGCACGCCGCGGGTCCGGCATCCGCTCTTTGGACCTGACACTCCGGGAGGAAAAGGACGCGGGTTGGGGGCATGGGGAGTTGGTGTCCGATACATGGGCATTCAAGCCAATGAACCGGGCGCGAACCTCCTGGCTTTTTACACGCCAGGTTTCGTACCGACGTTTAACTACCACACCGACGAGATCACCGTTGGGCTGACCTGGTTCCCGAACTACTGGGTCAAGTATTCGGTCAATCTCGGTATTGATCAGTTGAAGGATCCCAGCACGATAGGCGCGGTGCCCCAAAACTACTACGTGGTCTTGCAACAATTGCAGTTCAGGTTCTAAACCGTTCCCGAGTGGATTGCGAAATGGAATGGTTAGCAGGTTTGACAAAACGCCGGCGCTGCTCGCAGGCCGGCCCCGAAGGGAAATCGCAGGAGGGGATTCGAATGAGACCGAGGATTGTTCTTACTATTCTTCTCACGGCGCTGTTTGTGATGCTGAGCGGCTGCAGCACAACGCCGGGTTGCCCCACGTGCGGCACAACGCTGAACGGTTCCTACGCCATCATCAACGTCATTCCCGTTCCCGAGCATAATGCTAGCGGCGAGCCGGGCGGTCCATTCAATTCCTTTGACATTAGCTGGGTCGCGACTCCTCCGTCCGGCGGGCTGTCGGGTACAAACAATCTCTTCTACGTTTCCGACCGCATCGGCATCGCCGTGCAGGTCATCGATACCGCCCAAGACGTCGCCGTCAACTCGATTCAAGGCTCCAACGCCGTCTCTGGCGCAGGAAACGGCGCCAGCCCTTGCGCAAAAGATGCGGCCGGCAACGACATCATTCCGCCCATCATCGACGTATTTGGCAACTTCACCCGTTACGGATGCCGGACGGATATGTCCACGGCGACGCCTCCCGGGCCCACGTTTCATCTCATCACTGGCTTCGGCGCCAACCACAACTTTGGAGGGTTCCCCGGCGCGCAGTGCTGCGCCTCCCGCGCCAACGGCGTGAATCCGATGTCTGGACCTGACGGTCTTGAGGTCAGCGCGGACGGCAATACGTTGTTCGTCGGCAACGGGAGCGCCTCGGTCGTCGTGTTCGATCTGACTACGATGAGCCTGAAGACGAATCCACCCACTCCGCCCACGATTCTCGCTACCATCCCAACCGGCGTCTCGGCCGACTACGACGGTCCGCAAGGCATCTCGGGCTGCGTCGCCTCCTGGAACGGCGAGGCTGGATCGGCCACCGATTGTGGGGACGATCGCGCCGACGAAATGTCGTTCGACAATGTGCACAAGGTTCTGGCCATCATCAACGGTGATCCCGGCTTGCCATTTATCACGTTTATCGACATGTCGCACGTTGTAGGCAAGACAGGAACTACTGCGCAACAACACTGCCTGCCGATTGATTCGACGCTCGCTTATGGGCCTTATCCGCCAGGCTACAGCGCCGCAACCTATCCCCTTCAGGGCTCAGGCACCGGCGTGCCGCCATCCATACAACTGGATCCCGGTAACGGAGGTTCATTCAACCCCCCAGGTTGCATTCTTGGCCAAATCTATTACGACGGCGCTGGTGGCACTGCCTCGGGCGGCGTTGGACTTACCAATACTGTGGCGGTCGACAATGTCGGAGCAACCTTCCCCTGCCCCGATCCCTCAAACCCCCACGTCTTCAGCGGCGTTTCGGGATCGGCCGCGGCTGATGGTCCGTTGGGTCTGCCCGGCATCGGAATTACCCCCAGCGGTGTTCCTTACACCATCCCCTGTCACCATGGACCCATCCTCGACTACGGCACCGGACTCTTCTGCAGCCAAACTGCGCCTACTGGCAGTTGCGCCGGCGCCATCGCTCCGGCCGGCTTGGGTGGAATGGTCTGGGATCCCAACACCGGTCACCTGCTACTGACAAACGAGAACTCGGTCGCAACTACCAACATCGGTAGTGTGGACGTAATCGATCCTCGGCTCACAGATACCAGTTGCGGAGGAGTCTCCTGCGGACCTGTGGTCATCAACAGTATCGTCATGCCCAACTGCATGCCTACCGGCATAACCAACGGTCCCGGGACTAGCTTCCTCGTAGGCTGCGCCGACCATGACGGCGAGGCCTTTCCTCCAAACGAGTACATAATTAACTACACTCCAAGCAATACCATTACCTGTACCTCGGACCCGGCCACGAGCGTCAACTGCGTTCCGATCAACAACGTCGGAGGCGTGGACGAGACTTGGTATAACCCCGGCGACAACAAGTACTATCTTGCAGCGCGCGACATGCTTCCCGCCGCGGTCATGGGCGTCATTGATGCCAAAACCAACCAATGGCTCTACAACATGCCGACTGGGTCGAACGCTCACAGCATCTCCGTGGACCCCAAGACTAACCATGTTTTTGTGCCGCTTCAGTCTGGCGCAGTCTGCACCACGCTGGCTTCGTACGGTTGCGTTGGAGTCGCGGCGCAGCAGTAACCGCCCGGGGCGTCTTCGCGCCGGTGGTATAGTTTAGCTAGAGACGCGAAACTCAGGTTTCGCGTCTCCGTCAGCAAGTGATTTTGTATAGGATGTGAATTATGCGGACTTGCTTTGGACGAGCGCTCTCAGTTTGCGCAGTGATGTTCTTACTCTTAATTTCCGTTTCAGCAGCCTCCGAAAATAAGATCGATTCGAAACCCACCGACGTTCCCGCCACGGTAATCGCCCACTTGCCTTTGCCGCAAGCAACTGGAAGTCAAATGTTGCTGCAGAAGGAGAAGGGCAGACAATATCTCTACGTTCAACAGGCCTCCAAGCAAGGCTTCATGGTGGTGGACGTGAGCAAGCCGGAGCAGCCGAGCCTTTTGAAGCGAACGGTGGAATCAAATCAGGCGACTGCCGGAACCCTGCAGGTAATCAGTCCGGATATCGCAATCGCCGAAGCGCCGGAGAAAACATCGGCAACTCTGACCAGCAACAGCCATCCCACCGAAACCGTCCGCGTCCTAGACTTGAGCGATCCCAAGAATCCAAAGACCCTGGAGACCTTCAACAAAGTCACCAGCTTGCTTCCAGACGGCGGTCACGGGTTAATCTACCTCACTAACAACGATGGCCTGTATGTTCTCCGCTACAATCACCCATCCCGATTCGAGCCAGCCAAGACCAAGCCCCCTTGCACGTCTGAGTCGGAGATTCAGGCAATGCCCCCAGACTGCGAATAGGCGCAAACCAATTCACTTAGTTTAGCCCAATGCGACCTGCGTCTACCTCGCGACGCCGCGCTCGGAACATTCCTTGTCGACGGTCCGGATCGTGGAGATCGTAATGGTTACCGGAGCAGCCGAACCCTGCTTCGCCGTGGCGTCAGAACTCGAACTCATCGTGGGCGACTGATTTCCCGTAACCTCGACTCGTTGTCCCAGATAATTCTTCAGCCTGGTCTTGCCTGTGGCTTGAAGTTCGTAAGTCATCGAGGGATTCTCTTTCATCAGAATATAGTCGCCATTCGACCTGCTGACGCAACCGGTCACAGTCGTCTGGCCTTTGGCATCTTTGGACCCCTGGCCATGGTCCATAGGCGTTGCCTCCTGCGCCAGCAGAAAGCTGCCCGACAATAACAGGGCGACGAAAAGACACTTTTTCATGAGAGTCTTCCTTTCAGAGATGGGATGGCAGCTTGGTTGCCAGGGTTGGTTGCGATTTGAGTCCCGCCGGTAGGAGTTGCTAGGGTCATCCCCTCACTTGACGTGCGTTTCTTGATAGTGCACTTCTTTCCATTCCCCTCCACGCTTCATCCATAGAGCGCTGACGTACACGCGTGAGTAGCGTATTTGCGATTTCGGCGGGAACTGCGTGGTGACCTCGTAAATAGTAAGCGCGGCATCGGCGCCGAGGGGAATGAGCTTGAACCCCCAGAGCGTATAGTCCGAGATATTGGTTTCCGCCAGTTCGGCGATCGCCTGAGCCTTGTTGCGCTCGCCTTTGCCATCGATTTCGACGCCTTCGTAGTCGGCTGCTAATAAATCGCCGTACGCCTTCGTTTCCTTGTTTTTTATCGCCTTCCATTCGGAATCGATTTTGATTTCGAACATTTGTTTCAACTTCGCTTCGGGAGTCGTTGCCGGAGATTTCAGATCCTCCGCAAAGCCGGTCGGAGCGGCAACGGGTTGCTGCGCCGAAGCCGCAAGCATGAGCGTCGTGAGGCAAACGAAAACAAAATGGGATCGCCTCGTTAATGCAAACCTTATTGCCAACATCCGGCCTTCAACCATCGGTCCTCCAAACCAAAGCGCGAATGTTAACAGGCGCAAGCTCGCGGGGCAAACGTCGCTTTCACAGGACGCTTCTCGCGAAAGTGACGGATTGAATTTGGTTTGCTCCGAGCGCGGTAAATGATTTACTCTCAGCCCCAGTCACCATGACTTCATTCAAATCAAACTCGCACACTGGCGACTTTTCCCATGCAATGCGACGGGAAATTTACGAACAGCCCCAGGCGATCGCCAAGACCATCGAGCAGCATCTGCGCGATGACATTCTTTTTCCCGGCGAACTGCACGCTCTAGAAAGCGCATTGCTGACTTTCGAAAAACTCATCATCGCTGCTAGCGGATCGAGCCGGCACGCGGGCCTGGCGGGCGAGATCATGATCGAAGACCTTTCGGGCGTTGCCGTGGACGTGGAATATGCCAGCGAGTACTGCTATCGGTCCACGCACGCAGCCGTAGAGCCGATCGTGATGGTGATTACACAGTCGGGCGAAACTGCGGATACCGTGGCGGCTCAACGCGAGGCGCTGACCCGCGGCGTAAAAACCATTGCGGTGTCTAATGTGGCGGAGGCAACAATTCCTCGCGAGGCGAGTGCAGCCTTAATCACAGGGGCGGGACCTGAACTCGCGGTGCCGGCGACCAAAAGTTTTACCACTCAAGTTACGGTCGTTTACTTGATGGCATTGTTTCTGGCGCGTAAGCGAGGACGTATGACCTCCGAGGTCACGCGCTCCTATCTGCAGAGGCTGTTGCGGCTTCCCCAGGCGATTGACGACAACTTGCGCGTATGGGATGAACTGGCGGAGCAATTCGCGGAAAAACATTTCCGGGCGGAAAAATTTCTATACCTCGGCCGCGGCGTTCACTACGCAATCGCGCGCGAGGGAGCGCTCAAGCTCAAGGAGACTTCTTACGCGCATGCGGAAGGCTATCCTGCCGGAGAGCTAAAGCATGGGCCGAACGCATTGGTTGATGAAAAACTCCCGGTCGTGGTGCTGGCCACGTATGACCAGCATGATCCGGATTCCGTGCTGCGGTACCAGCGCACACTTGAAGTAATGAAAGAGGTAAAGTCGCGGCGCGGGCAAGTTGTGACGGTGGCCACGGAGGGTGACCAGGAGGTCGATGGCATTGCTGATGATGTTTTTTTTGTTCCTTCGGCACCGGAGCTATTGCTGCCAATCGTTGAAGTAATTCCCCTGCAGCTCTTCGCGTATCACGTGGCCAGCAAAAAGGGCTACAACGTGGATCACCCGCGAAACCTGGTGAAGGCAGTAGTCAGTGAGTAAAATGCAGGATTCCAACCTTGGTGCATTTTAGTGACCTCGGTGGTTAACGGTTTGTTCCGAGCATGCCCAAGAGTTCTCCTCACATCGATCTGCAAGCCGTCGCCAAAGACCTCATGCGGCAGCACGGATTTAACCCTGATTTCCCACCCGCGGTTCAGCAACAACTCGCCCAACTGAGATCTCACCCTCCGGCAGTCGCGCCTGGGGCAAGCGTGCCGGACCTGCGAAAGCTATTGTGGTCGTCCATCGATAACGATACATCGCGGGATTTGGATCAGATAGAGGTTGCCGACCGTTTGCCGAACGGTAACATGAAGATTTTCGTCGGCATTGCGGACCTGGATGCGTTTATCCCCAAGCAGAGCGCGATCGATCAGCACGCGGCAAGCGAAACGACGACAGTGTACGCGGGAATCCGAAACTTCCCCATGCTGCCGGAAGAACTCTCTTGCGGCAAGACTTCCCTGCTGGAGAATCAAGACCGGTTGAGCGTAGTCATAGAATTTGTAGTCGACGACAACGGCCACGTTACTTCCAGCGAGGTTTATCCGGCCATTGTTCGCAACCGGGCGCAACTGCAATACAACTCCGTGGGAGCATGGTTGGAGGGCATCGGAGCCGCGCCGGCAAAGGTTGCGGCTTCCGCCGACCTGCAGGCTCAGCTCCGCTTGCAGAATGAAGTGGCACAGAAGCTGAGAACTCGACGTTACGAAAACGGAGCGCTCAGCCTACAGACGGACGAGTCGCTCCCGCTGGTCTTGAATGATCAAGTCGTCGATGTGGAGCAGCAGCAGAAAAACCGCGCCACGGAATTGATCGAGGACTTCATGATTGCCGCGAACGGCGTAGTCGCGCGAATGCTGGAAAAGGTTTCTTCGCTGCGCCGCATCGTGAAGCAGCCCAGGCGATGGGATCGCATCGTCCAACTGGCGGAGACGTATGGCGAGAAACTTCCCTCCGACCCTAATTCCAAGGCGCTCAATGATTTTCTAATCAAATGCAAGGCAGCGGACCCCGATCACTTTGCTGATCTTTCGCTTTCAGTGATTAAGCTGATTGGGCCGGGAGAGTATGTTCTGGAACGCCCAGGCGATCCAGCATTTGGACACTTCGGCTTGGCAGTTCAGGATTACACGCACTCGACCGCTCCCAATCGCCGTTTCCCTGACATCGTGACGCAGAGACTCATCAAGGCTGTGCTGGCGGGAACGCCAAATCCTTATTCGGACGACGAACTCTCGGCGATTGCCGCCAACTGCACCGCCAAGGAAAATGCTGCGCGCAAGGTTGAGCGTGGAATGTCCAAGCGCCTCGCCGCTATCGCGATTCAGAGTCGGATCGGCGCTTTATCCGACGCTATCGTGACCGGCGTAACTCCGGATGGAACATTCGTTCGTGCTCTGGAGCTTCACGTCGAGGGATTGCTGGCTCAAGGACAACAGGGACTGGATGTGGGAGACAAGCTGCGCGTCAAACTCATCCGTACCGACGTACAGCACGGATTCATCGATTTTGAGCGCGTCTAGCTTGAGCACAATTCACCTCCGCTTGGGGTCAAGACTTCGGGTTATCACCCGAGTCAATAGCCGCTAGGTATTGCGCAAGCTATCCTTACACAGGCGGTTCGTGCGGAGGCATAACTCTGTTTGCCTGAGTGGAGCAATCTCGTCTGCCGTTTGATGATCGTAATTCTTCCCACGTCGCTGATGGCACAGGATCCCACCCGGGGAATGCTCCACAGCGACGGAGGGACGTGGCTCAATGGTAGTCAGGCGCCTTTGATTGCGGCGGTCTTTCCCGACTCGATCGTGCAGACTCGGGTGGGTCACACATCGAGAATTGACGTTGCAGGCTCCAGCGTTCTCATACTGCCCGAAACCGAAACGCAATTCCAGGGAGATGCACTCGTGCTCACGCATGGAGGTCTGCAATTGGTAACCACGACCAAAATGCAGGTGTTAGTCGGCTGCATGAACATCATCCCAACGACCTCAGACCGAACCGAATACGATGTGACGGATGTCGACGGGAAAGCAAAAATCGTAGTCTCGAAGAATGCAGTGAGTGTTCACTCTCAAAATGCCGATCTTTGGACCTCAAAACAAGGCACGTCGCACGATACCATCGTGCATGAAGCTGGGCAACTCACTCGCGGAGAACGCTGTGACGAGCCACCGAAACCCGAGAAGCGTGCAGGTGGTAGTGGCCCCATTTTGAATTCTTGGTGGGCCATTGGCGCTGGCATTGCCGTGGTTGGCGCTCTCGCCTGCCTTGGTCTTTGTCACGGAGACGATCCGATCAGTCCCTACAAGCCCTGACGATTCATCGACCGACCGTCCTACTTAGCTCCTTGCAATCGATAAATATCAGCATTGGTGTAAATATGGCCCGCAGGATGGGAATGCGCTTTCACGCGCGAAGCGGCTTCAGCCAAGGGAATTCCATAGCCACGGTCGCGCAGGGCCTCCGCTGTAGCTATTTGCTCAACTCCCGTGTCCAGAATGCTGGGGGAAAGAATGGCAGCGATCGAGGGCTCAGTTGACTCGCTGGGCAAACTGATTTCGATGACGCCTTCCTCACGTTCGCCATAGAAGATGGGAAATAAATTCAGCGGCGGGAGTGCAACGGCGAGAGGCGGCAGAACAGTTTGATTTTCCGCGCCGGCGACGAGTACTCCAGTAGTATTGTCGGCGCCCACCTGAGGTGGTGTGGACGGGATCGACATCGTTGGCGTGGAGATCGGACGAGCGAACAAGGGCGAGCCAGAATTCATTAGATACTGCGGACCCGTGGCAAAATCCGTGTCCTGGCCGGAGGCCAATCCGAACGCAAAAATCACAAGCAACGTGCACCACAAGCAAAAAGAAATCCGCATACTACCTCCCATGTTCCACTCGCACTGGTAATTATGATGCAGAAAAAGAATTCACAGCCAGAGTCGTAGGACCCCAAAAGCCGCATCAGGCGCTGCTGGTTCCGGGCTTTCCGGGGGGGGCAGAACGTAGGAGCCGGCGTTGCCGGCGTCCCTCGCGCAGCAGGAAAAACATGTAAAGAATGATTCCTATATTTACGGCAAAAATCCCGGAGCGCAGAATAGTTATGCCGCGAAGCAGTTCCCGGATCTCGAACGGGAGAAGCAGCGTCCCGGAGCCGAGCGCGAACCATTCCGCCCAGGTCCGCTGATGCCACAGGCCATAGCCCTCCGCGAAGCGCAGGGCCGAGTAGACAAACAATATCTTCACCGCCCACCATAGCCGGGCATCCGTGAGGTCATCCGCAAGGTCGAGAAAAAGCTGAGCCGAGCGGCGGTCGGTGCTGATGTGAAACAGTGCCAAAAGGCTCTCAGCCATCACCCAGGTATCTTTGTGAAGCAACAGGATTGCAACGACCCCGCCAAATACCGCCAGAATTCCCTTGGCGAATTCCACGGAGGCTACGGCGCGCAGCAGATTTTTCTGAGCGTGGGCGCTGTTCAGGTCGATTTTATGTGCGTGCACGGGCATACGACAGGTTAGCTCTTCCGCCCCCGAACCGCAGCCCGAAGCTCATTCACGATCTCGCGAGAAGCCTTGATTGCCGCCGCGTGCTGGTTCACGTTGAAGGAGATCGCGCCCACGCGGGCGTGGCCGCCCCCGCCATAACGTTCACAGATCTTGGCCAAATTCACGACCGGCTCCTGCGGCGGCCATGGATTCGAGCCTACCGAAACCTTCACCCGAAAACTGCTCTTGCTGAGCCCGACGCTATAAATGGATTCGGGATGCAGATAGTAGGGGACGAATTTGTTGTAACCTTCGAGATCCTGATCCGTAATGTCGAAGAAGATAGTTCCATCAACGCATTCGGATCGCTGCTTAAGGATTTCGATGGAGATTTCATGCCGCCGAAGTAGGGGTGGCAGAAGCGGCGCGACAAACGGCTCTTCAAGAATGGCCGCCAGCGGTTTGGTTGCGAGAAGAGGAATCAGGTTAGGAACGAAGCGCTGTTCCGGCGCGGATTCGATGACCATGGTTAACTTCATCGCCGGCGCCTTCATCTCGACCGCAGTCTTGGCGTCGGAGTAAAGGGCACCGTCGATGACGTCGGTCCAATGGACAAGATCGGCCACGGGTGCAGGGTCGAATCCGAAGCGTTGCTCCGCGATCATGGCGATGAAACTTGTACAGGACTTGAAAGCCGGATCGTAGAATTTTTGATTGCTCTGGTCACGCTCAAAGTGCGCCGCGTCCGCCGGCGATAGAAATGCGCTCTCATGATGGTCGAACCACCAGGTGATTTTCGGCGAACTGGAGTATTTGAAGTCGACAATGGCATTCTCGTCGCCATCGAAGTGCGATTCGTCAAAAAGCGCTCCGGCGCGATGCAGAAGACCGGAGAAGACAAAATCGGCATCTTCGCGAATCCGCTCGCGGTAGAAACGGGAGAAGAGCGCGGCGGACGACGCGCCGTCGAAGCACTTGTCGTGGTAGAAGACTCTGACTTTCAATCAACGCCCCAGTTAAGCAGAAGTTTTGCTGACCGAAACATCCTAGGCGGTAGGTTCGGTGAGTTTTGTAAAAGCTAATAGGTTTGACAGCTTAAACCAAGAAAGTCAAGGCCGACACAGCAACCACCGCAATCCTACGTCTGGCGCGCTTGCTTCTCTGCAAATTCACCCACAACCGGCAGTTTGTACATCTCCCCCAGCAAAGCTTTCACCACAAGCACGATCCAAACCATGATGAAGGCTAGGATTACCAGCATCGACCCCAACCATATCAGCAGGTGGCCAAGCAGCGGAATTACAGACAGCACTACGGCCAAAATCCTGAGCACGGCCCCCATCACCACCGCGGCCAGCCACGCTCCGATGCACTGAAACGAATGAAAACGAACAAAGCGATTCTTGCGGTAAGGCTCCACCAGCAGAAACACGATTGCCGGCAGCAGAAAATAAGCCAGCGCGCCGGCCAGGGTCTCCGGCAGGATGCCCACAGTCCCATGAGCGCGCTCGGAGGAAACCATCGTTCGGCCGCAGCCAGGACAAAACGCAGCGGTGTCGGGCATTGATGCAGCGCAATCGGGGCAGTTGATGGGCATGATTCTTTCAGACCGGCCGCGCCGCTGAATTTTTCCTGCGGCAGTTTTCACAAACGCCATAAATCTGAAAGGTGTGACGCGTAGTAGTGTAGTGATGCCTGCGTCCGATTTCCTGTTCTAACTGGTCTACTTCGTGGGAAAAGAATTCCACGGAACTGCCGCACTCGGTGCAAACCATGTGATGATGGCTCCGCCGGTTGTACTGATGCTCGTAGCGGGCGATGCCGTCGTGGAAAGCAACTTCGCTGGCCAATCCGCACTCCGCCAGAAGCTTGAGCGTCCGATATACGGTGGTGTAGCCGATCCCTGCGTCCTTCTTCTGCACCAGACGGTACAATTCATCGGTTGAAAGATGGTCGCGGGTTTCGAGAAATGAGCGCAAAATCGTGTCGCGCTGCGCCGTCTGCTTTAAGCCCACGCGCTTGAGATGGCGGTGAAGTATCTCCTGGGCCTCGCGTACCATCTCGCGAGAGATGGAAGGCTGGTCATCGATGCGGTTTTGCAGCATGCCCAGTCAGGATAGCATCGGTAATCTTGAAAATGAAATTCGTTTTCAATTAAAAAGACTGTGGACGGTTCTCGGTAACCTCCAGTTAGGAGCAAGAAGTGCCGAAATTTCTGTGTGGAGTCTTGACCGGAATTGCTCTGGTTCCTCTCGGATTTTTTTGTGTGTCGCGAGCCGGGATCTGGCCCGTGGCAGCGACGTCGCAACCGTCCTTATGGGAGAACCGCCTGGCGCGAGGTGCTCTGCGGGCTTCCGTGGAGCGCGCAGCCCTAGCGCAACCGAATCCCATCACTGCAAGCGAAGAGAATCTGCTTTCTGGGATGAAAACCTTCAAGAACGATTGTGCGGGTTGCCATGGCGATTCCAGCCGGCCAAGCCGCTGGGGAACGACTTCGTTCTATCCGAGAGTGCCCCAGTTTGTGCAGGAGCCGTCACAGCTAACCGCGCCTCAAATGTTCTGGATCGTGAAGCATGGCGTGCGCTACACCGGCATGGCGGCGTGGGACGGTATGCTGCCCGACGATGAAATCTGGAGGGTGGTTACGTTTCTGACGAACCTCGACCGATTGCCTCCGCGTGTTCTTGAGGTGTTTCACCGGAACGAATAATTTTGCGCTGGGTAAATCTGCTGCTCGAGACACGTTGCCTTCATGGTTCATTCGCACTCACAGGATTCATTCCGGATTTGTGCGGCGCGCTTCTCTCCCCTAGAATCGAGTTGCTGATGAGCACTCTAGCTGCAACTGGCATTCCTGCCGCCCGGCGTTCGATTGGGGTACGTATTTTCCTCTGGCTTCTGCTGTTTCTGTTTCTGGCGACGGCGGGCGTTGTTGCTTATGCTTATTTCGTTACGCGCGCTGCCCTGCCGCAGCTCGATGGCAGCATCAAAGTGAGTGGCCTTTCAGCTCCCGTAAAAGTGATGCGCGACAATCACGGCGTCCCAGCGATCGAGGCCGCGACGCTCGAAGATTTGTTTTTTGCCCAGGGATACGTGACCGCGCAGGATCGTCTCTGGCAGATGGACATTACGCGGCGCTTCGACGCCGGAGAGCTTTCGGAAGTTCTGGGACCGGACACACTCAAGATCGATCGGGAACAACGCATCCTGGGATTGCGGTCGGCGGCCAAAAAATCATTGCAGATGGCAAGTGTGCGCGATCGCTCCTATTTCGATGCCTACGCTCGTGGAGTAAACGCGTTCATCGATTCTCATGGCAGCGCGCTTCCGATCGAGTTTCGCATTTTGAAATACAGGCCAGAGCCATGGCAAGCGGAGGACTCCATCGTCATCGCCAATGGGATGGTGAAAGAGCTTAATTACTACACCTTCGGCGACGCTTTAGCCCGCGAGAAGATCCTGGCCAAGCTGGGCTCTGAGTTGACCGCGGATCTTTACGTAAATCGCTCGTGGCATGATCGCCCGCCTACCGTCATGCGAGAAGATCTCAATCAGCAGAATCAAGATGACTCCGAAGATCAAGACGACGAAGATGACGGTCCTGACAACTCAGTCACCCAGCACCGAGGAACAGGTAACGAAATTTGGGCACAGGGCATCCCAGAAGCCGTGAATGGATCGAATGACTGGGTCGTCTCCGGCGCTCATACCGTCACCGGCAAGCCGCTTCTCTCCAACGATATGCACCTGGGACACCAGATGCCGAATCTATGGTACGAAGCGCATCTTACCCTGAACACCAAATCAGCCAGCTTGGATGTCGCCGGAGTAACTTTACCTGGAATGCCGTACGTGATTGTGGGGCACAATCAGCGAATCGCCTGGGGATTTACCAACGTAGGTCCGACGGTGGCGGATGCATTCATCGAAAACTTCAACCAGCAGGGAGCCTATCAGACGCCGAAGGGCTGGCAACAACCCGAGCACCGCAGAGAAGTGATCCGCATCAAGGGCGCTCCGGATGTAACCGTCGATGTGCGGATCACACGGCATGGGCCGATCGTCACTGATATTTTGCCGGGCGAGACGCGGCAGGTAGCGTTACGCTGGACGCTCTACGACGGCCTGCGCATGGCCTTTTTCGATGTTGATACGGCACAGAACTGGGAAGAATTCCGCAAAGCGTTTTCGCAACTTGACGCACCGGGACAGAACGTCGTTTACGCGGATGTAGACGGCAACGTCGGTTACCAGAGCACCGGACATATTCCGATTCGCGCCGCCGGAGATGGCAGCCTGCCCGTCAGCGGAGCCGACGATGCCCACGAATGGACTGGCTACATTCCTTTCGACAAACTGCCCACCATCTACAATCCACCCTCGGGAGTCATTGCCACGGCGAATGGGCGCATCGCGCCTGACGGCTATCCCTATTCCATTAGCGTGGAGTGGGAGGCTCCTTGGCGCACTGAGCGTATTTATCACGTGCTTGAATCGGGACGTAAGTTCGCACCTGCGGACATGCTGGCCCTGGAGAACGATGTACATTCCGAGAATGACTTGTTCGCCGCCGAGAGATTCGTCTATGCCGTCGACCATGCCTTGAAACCCTCAGCACGGGCGAAGCAGGCAGCCGATCTCATGCGCAACTGGGATGGACGAATGTCTGCGTCTTCAGCCGCACCAACGCTTGCGGTTCGCTCTGCCCAGGAACTTACACGCCTGCTCCTTGAGCCTCGCTTGGGACCAGCGCCCGAAGATTTGGAACAGCAAAAGAGAACTCTTAGCTGGAAAACTTATGGGTGGGAGATGCGAACGGTTTGGCTGCAGAATGTTCTGTTGCATCAACCCAAGCGGTGGCTGCCGGAAAAATATCCCAATTTCGATGAATTGCTGACCGCCGCAGTGGAAACCGCAGTGAGCGGACCAGAAGCTCCGAAGGATCTGGCGTCATGGCATTGGGGCAGCTTCAACGCCGTTGAAATTGACCATGCTGTGCTCGGAAAGATTCCGCTGATCCGGAGTTGGGCTGCGCCCGGCGCGAAAGAGCAGTCCGGGAGCGGCTACACGGTTAAGGCTGTCACGCGGCATCACGGCCCCTCCGAACGCTTTACAGCGAACCTTGCTGACCTCGATCAATCTACTCTGAACACTGTTACAGGCCAGGGAGGAAACTTCCTCAGCCCTTATTACATGGATCAATGGCAGGCTTGGTATGAAGGCTCGACATTCCGCTTGCCGTTCACACCGCAGGCAGTGAATGGAACCGCTGTTCACCGACTGGTGCTGGAACCTGCAAAATAGTCTTTGGCCACGAACGGGATCAAAAGAAGTCGACGGCTTTTATATCTGTGATTTGTCCGGTGATAATGATCGTTCCGGTAGAGATAAACTCATTGAGCAGCAAACTGTCGATGGTCGTATCGTAGACGCGCAGGTTTCCCCCCTCGGCCACATACTCCACAAAGCGGCCACTAAAACTCTGCAATCCTGTTACATCGCCATTATCCGGAGGGATAACAGCCGTGGTATTGCGTGGCTTAGTCGTATCGAAAATAGAAAGGCAGCCCCGCACTTCTCCCGTAACGTTGTTAACGTCGCCGATGTTCGTACAGGCGTAGGAACCGATAAAGAGCTGGCCGTTATTGCTGATGTCGATGCGATTATGGTAGCCATCGGTGATGACAACCCTTCCAGTCACAGTCATCGAAGTGAGGTCAACAACATTAAGCCGTCCACAAGTTGTGGCAGCAGTAGTCTGGCCTGTGCACGCATTATTACTGCCGGGAGTGCCCGCCACATACAGGGTAGAACCGCTCAGCAGGGCAATCGTTGCGGCGTCAACGGGAACTGCAGCTCCCAGCGCTGGAGTTCCCGCCGCTAAGGCTGCCAGAGAGAGCGTTTGCACACTAGCCTCCGTCCCACCGCATTCCGGGCCACAGTTCAAGACGTAAGCCGTATTGCCGTCGCTGCTGAAGACGGCGTAAACCGGACGGTCGAAACCAGGCACCGTGGTCGTTACCGGAGAGCTGGTATTAACAAACAGAGGTGATATCACGGTAACAGTGTTCGAATCATTGCTGAAGACTAGAAGCTCAGTTCCGCTCGGATTCGAAACCACAGTTTGCGCGCTGGGTACATCGATTGTGGAGGTAATAGTATCGGATGGAAGATCCAGCACCTCAACGGCTCCGGGGGGTAATCCGATCAGCGGAGCTGCGGGCACCGCTGCATACCCCGTGCTGTTTGTGGGCGCTACCATGCTAGTTGTGGGTCCGGGCAACGATATCGTCCCGGCTAGAGTTTCGGTCTTGGTGTTGACGATGTCGATGTTATTGGTGGCCGAATCAAAGACCAGAACCGTGCCTCGTTGCGGGGAAATCGCCATGAGACCGGGGGAACTTCCAGCGCCGATCTCAGATGCCCGCGCCAGCGTGTCGCTTTCTCCGTTTACAATGATCAGACCGGGCGATGCCGTCAGGCTGGAGACGCTCTGGGAGGCAAAAACGCGAGTATTCAATCCGCTGAGAGATCTGGTGGTGCTCTTCGCGCCCCCTCCGCAGCAAACAAGACCGAGACTGATGAGTATGAGCGCAGCCAGCAAGAAAGCGGATTTCTTCAAACGTCAGGCTCCTAACTACAGGAAAACCAGAGATTTAAGCGCGAAGTAGCAGATTATAACAGAGCCTCAAAAGCACGTTTTCTCCCCAAATCTGGTAGTGCACCCCATCGGACTTTTGGCATTCCTAGACACCTTGCTTTGCGAACTTTGCGGTTTAAGTTTTAACTCACTTGCACTGGATGCCAGAATTTACGCTCATCCTGTATTCTTGATTGATATGGCGGGTGATTTTCTCAACCGAATCAAGCAATATCCGGCGCTGTGTGACGGAGCCATGGGCACCCTGCTTTACGCGCGTGGCGTATTCATTAATCGTTGCTACGATGAGTTGAATCTATCTCAGCCCGAATTGATCCGCGGAATTCACCACGACTACCTGCAGGCTGGGGCAGATATCGTTGAAACCAATACTTTCGGAGCAAATGCGTTTCGCCTTGCCCGGCACAGTCTCGCCGACAAAGTTCACGACATCAATCGGGCCGGCGCACGACTGGCCCGCGAGGCTGTCAAGAGTTTCGATGTTTGGGTTGCAGGATCGGTTGGCCCGCTCGGAACCAGAATCGAGCCTCTGGGGAAAACTTCCTTCGAAGAAGCCCGTCAGGCATTTCGCGATCAGATCACCGCGCTGGCCGAAGGTGGCGTCGACCTGCTGATGTTCGAAACTTTTGGCTACCTCGAGGAACTCCATCAGGCGATGCTGGCAGCCAAGGATGTAGGGACAAAATTGCCGTTGATCGTGCAGGTCACGATTGACGAGGACGGCAACTGCCTGGATGGTTCCGATCCTGAGACCTTCGTGCCGCGGATCGAAGAATGGGGCGCTGACGTAATTGGTTGCAATTGCAGTGTCGGTCCGGTTGCGATGCTGGACGCCATCGAGCGAGTACGGTCGATGACTTCCCTGCCACTCTCGGCGCAGCCGAATGCAGGCATTCCTCGCTCCGTAGAAGGTCGAAACATCTATTTATGTTCGCCCGAATACATGGCGAGTTATGCTCGCAAGTTCGTGGCCGCTGGTGCGCGCATCGTCGGTGGGTGCTGCGGAACGACTCCCGATCATATTCGCGTTATGAAATCCGCGCTGCGGGTGGGAGAGGCCAGGGGCAAAACCGCCGTGGCGCATGTCGCCAGCACGCACGCTCCAGCCGCGATGCCTGCATTGCCGCTGGACGAACGCTCGCAGCTCGGCGCCAAGCTGGTGCGCGGCGAATTCGTCACCATGGTGGAGATCGTCCCTCCCAAAGGGACTGATGTTCGGAAAGAGCTGGCGGGAGCGCGGTTTGTAAAGTCAGTGGGCGTGGACGCGGTCAATATCCCCGACAGCCCTAGGGCTTCGGCGAAAATGAGCAATCAAGCGCTCTCGTTGCTGATTCAGCGGGATGCCGGAATCGATGCCATCCTGCACTACACTTGTCGCGATCGCAATGTGCTCTGCATCCAGAGTGACCTTCTGGGGGCGGCGGCGGTCGGAATCAAGAACCTGATTTGCATCACGGGCGACCCCCCAAAGATGGGAAATTATCCAGACGCGACCGCGGTCTTCGACGTGGACGCCATTGGCTTGGTCAATATCGTCCACAACCTAAACCGGGGGTTGGATATTGGTGGTAATCCAATCGGAGCCGGCACGGGCTTTGTGATTGGCGTGGGAGCGAATCCCGGGCTCACCGACCTGGATGAGGAGATTCGCCGCTTCGAGTACAAGGTTGCGGCCGGGGCCGAGTACGCAGTAACGCAGCCGGTTTTCGACATTCGCTTGCTGGAGAACTTTCTGCGCAGAATCGAACATTGCCGAATTCCCGTTGTTGCTGGGATCTGGCCGCTGGTCAGCGTTCGGAACGCCGAATTCATGAAAAATGAACTCCGCGTTTCCGTGCCGGACCCAATCCTCGCACGTATGGCACGCGCCCAGACGCCGGAGGCCGCAAGAGCCGAAGGCGTGGCGATTGCCCGCGAGATGCTGCTCGCCGTTCGGCACACGGTGCAGGGAGCCCAAATCAGCGCACCGCAGGGACGCTACAGCTCTGCTGTCGACGTGCTGGAGGCGCTGGGAACAAGTACTTCCGCATCGGTGTAAGAATTCCCCTTTGCGGAGAAACGCCGTCCCTCAGTTCAGACTTTTTACAAAAAACAACTGGACATCCGGCACGATTCGTAGCATTACAATAAAAGGAGGAGCTAAACCCGTTGGCCAAGTTTGAAGAGTGCCTTCAACGACTGGAAAAAATAGTCCAGGAACTGGAAAAGGGAGACGTGCCTCTGGAAAAGAGTCTCACTCTCTTTGAAGAAGGAATGAATCTGTCCTCCGCCTGCCGCAAGGAACTGGAGCAGGCCGACGGTAAGGTGGAAATTCTGCTGAAGAAAAACGGGAAGCTCCAGGCTGAGCCTTTTGAGGCCTTGACGGAGAAGGCGCCTGCCCGCAGGTAGGCCTTTACGCCCGGGTGCTCCCTACGTTGGAATGTCTGTGGAGTAGAGGTGTCAAACCCTCCCCCGCAGCCCTAGTCCGCCGTTTTTGACGGTTGTTGGTCAGGAGGATCTATGGGCTTTAATGTTGTGGTCGTTGAAGATGACCCCGGTGTGGCTCAGATGATCGCCGGTGGCCTCTCTTCTCATTTTCATTCCATAAATTTGACGCGCTCCGGGGAAGAACTTCGCGAGCGAGTCGCCAGGAACCGGCCTGAGGCCGTAATTCTTGATATGGAATACTCGCGTCTGAGTGATGTGCGCAACTTGCGAAACGATTTCCCTTCGCTGCCCATTGTGTGTACTCATCGCATCCCGGATGAGGAACTATGGATTGCCGCGCTGGAGGCGGGAGCCAGTGACGTGTGCCGCACCGATGAGGTAGAGAATGTTGTAACCAGCGTCTTGCGGAGCGTGACCATCGCAAAGTCGGCTGTAGCGTAACAGTTCAACCAGCGAGGACGCGTTCTGGCGTCCTCTTTTCTCAGAGGTTAGAGAGTGGTCAGTGCGATCAGTGCCAGCGGTCAGTGCTCAGTTTTAGATTCGCCGGCGGCGGCGAACGTCAAATGGTTTGTTCCGCCCACTGACCACTGAGCACGGATCGCTGACCATTACCTCCTGCTCTTGCTATACTCACTCCTCAATGCTGCAAGAAACTCTCGAGCAGGGGCGGGCGCTCACAGACGCCGCGCTGGACCGGCTGATTCCGCTGGAAACCCAAGATCCGGTGCGGATTCACAAGGCCATGCGGCACAGCGTATTTGCCGGCGGCAAGCGACTTCGGCCGGTGCTGTGCATGGAGGCTGGCCGCATGGTTGCTGGATCATTGCCAAAGAAAATTGAGGAACTGGGTGCAGCGCTAGAGATGCTGCATACTTATTCGCTCATCCATGATGACCTTCCCGCGCTCGACAATGACGATCTGCGACGCGGCCGTCCCACTTGCCACAAGGTTTTCGGAGAAGCTCTCGCCATTCTCGCGGGTGACGCGCTGCAGACCCAGGCGTACGAAGTTTTAGCCCGGCTTGATTGCCCGGCGGAAGCCCGCGTACGGATCATCGCCGAGATCGCGCGCGACACCGGCACCATCGATGGCATGATCGGTGGACAAGTGGTGGATCTCGAAGCCGAGCACACTCAGCCCACCGCGGAAATGCTCGAATACATCCACCGCGCTAAAACCGCGGCACTGATCACTGCCAGCCTGGTGACTGGTGGACTTTATGCCGGAGCAAAGGACAGCGAGGTTGCAAAACTTCGGGCATTCGGGCGGTCAGTAGGACTGGCGTTTCAAATCGTGGACGATGTGCTCGATGTGACCCAGACTTCAGAGCAGCTTGGCAAAACCGCAGGTAAAGATACGGCCTCCCACAAGGCGACGTATCCCGCGCTGTTTGGGATTGAAGAGTCAGGGCGCAAAGCTGATTCGCTGGTGTGCGATGCGCTCAACCAGTTGAAGAGTTTCGGCGAACGCGCAGAAACGCTGAAGGAATTGGCAAGGTATTTGGTGGAGCGTAAGAAGTGAAAGCACGAAGCAATTACCCCGTGATCCCCGGTGGCGTCTGTGTTTAAATGTCTTTTGTAAGGGCGATGGAGTTCGCCATAACCGCCTCGCTACCCTGTTCCGGCAGGCTGATAACTCCTACAAAATCCACGATTCGATTTGTAGGAGAAAACTCGTTGCTGAAAAACTTCCTCGCCATCTCTGTCGCTGCGATCGTGGGCGCAAACCTGCGCTACTTAATAAGCCGTCTCGCGGCTCGCGAGCTTGGGCCGGTTTTCCCTTATGGCACGCTTTTCATAAACATTGTCGGCAGCTTTATCGTTGGCCTCTTCCTCATCTGGACCACCGAGCGCGTCTTGATTGATCCGCATTGGCGCCTGCTGGTAGTGATTGGGTTCTGCGGGTCGTTTACCACGTTCTCGAGCTATGCATTCGAAACCATGGCCTTCTTCGAGCACGGACAGTGGGGGCTGATGCTGGTAAACATTCTCAGCAATAACCTGCTGTGTCTCGGTGCGGCATTGGCCGGGATGGCGCTGGCGCGGGTACTGTAGAATGGCGGACGCGATGGCTGTGCAAGTCACCATGTATCTGAATGAAGCCGACCAGTGGCGTCACCGGCCGCTGCACATGGAGATTCTGAATTACTTGCGCCAGGAAGATGTCTACGCTGCAATTGCCTTTCACGCCGTAGCGGGCTTTCTAGGCCGCCAGCGTGTGAAGACCGCGCATATGGTCGAGGCGGGAGGCAAATTGCCGGTGGTTATTTTTTTCGTGGATACCGATGAACATGTCAGCCGCGTCTTGCCCACGCTGAAGGAAATGGCGGCGCACCGGCTTATCGTCCGCGAGAATGTGGTCCTCGAGCAAGGCAATCTTGACTGAGCTTTCTTTCCCCGGTTCAGTCCTGCGTCTGCACGGGCCACTTCGTTTTTCGATATGTAAAGTTCAGCAGGACAATCGCCGCGGTGGTCACCAGGAATGTAAACCAGCTGGCCTCGGGCCCAAGCAGTCCACCTGTCAACCTAATTGAGCCCGGGAACTCCGCATTCAGCAACCGGCCGACGGCGAACTCCCCCCCATTCATTCCGGAAAAAACATAGATAAACGCGAAGTCGAAAGCAGCGTGCATGCCGATAGAAAAGGCCAGGTTGCCGGTGCGCCGCAAGGCAAGGGTGATGAAGATCGTCAACAGCGACACGGCAACCCAATCTTCCCAACGCTCGTTGGGCTTGGTGTAATAGTGCAGGGCACCAAAACCAAGCGATTCAACGATGGCTGCCGGCCAGAATCCGACGCCGTCCGCCAATGTATACAGAAAATAGCCGCGAAATAGGATCTCTTCGCTGAGCCCGATCAGCAAGTTCGCAAAAAGCCAAAGGCCTGCGAATTTGAGCAGCTCGGCCCCAGCCACATTCAGTCCGTGCACTCGGTAACCACCACAGAGAAAAATCAGGAGGATAACGGCGGACGGCATCACCAGACCCCACACCGCTCCAGTCCAGAATAATCGGCCAAAGAGCGCACGCATGCTCGGAAGTCCGTAAGCCGCAAAGCTGCGGTGCTCCAACCGCGCCATAATCGCCGTCGCAATAAGCGCGATGACCAGCAGAAACGCGTCATCGACGATAAGACCTACCGGATGCAGACCGTGATATTCCGGCAACGGAAGCCGGTCTATTCCCATTCTCGCGGCGTAACCGATCGCAAATACCAGAACACAAAATAATGACAGCCGCCATCCGGCACGCAGTTCCCTGCCGTTGCGAAAGATCTTACGCAATGCCATGGAGGATCCTTGTCCCTGCCGGTTGCGGACTGCCACATCATACTAGTACTCTTCCAGATTCATGACCTCTCCATGCCTCGACATCCTGGCGATCGCGGCCCACCGTGACGATGTGGAACAGACTTGCGGCGGCGTACTGCTCAAGGCAGCCCAGCGCGGGCAGCAAACGGGCATCCTCGATCTCACCAAAGGGGAAATGGGCACGCGCGGCACTGCAGAAGACCGCGCACGTGAAGCGGCAGACGCAGCAAGGATCCTCGGCGCAAGCTGGCGGCGGGCACTCGATATTCCTGATGGACGCGTCGAAAATACCTGGGAGAATCGGCTGAAGATTGCGACTGTGGTTCGCGAGACCCGGCCGCGTGTGGTGATTCTGCCTTATTGGAAGGGACGGCATCCGGATCACTACACCACTTCCGTTCTCGGATACGAAGCGTGCTTCCTGGCGGGACTGTCGAAGTTAGCTCTAAGCTCGCAGCCTTCAGTTCTCAGCCCAACCGACTCAGACCTCGGACGCCGAACCTCAGGCACTGAACCGGCGGCTGACCTGCGTCAGCTGGTTACTCATCGCCCATTCAAAATCATCTATGCCACATTGTATTACGATGTGCGACCAACGTTTGTAGTCGATATCAGTGCACAGTTCGAGCAGAAGTTCGCTTCCATCCTGGCTTACAAATCGCAGTTCAGCGATCAGGAAGCCGGCAAAGATCTTTTTCCCGCACACGATGAGATTCACGCCCGCGTGGAATCAATGGCAAGATATTACGGCGCCCTCGGCGGCGTCACCTACGCCGAGCCTTTCCTGCAGAAAGAAGTTGGTCTCGTGGATGATCTGCTGGCCATTCCCGTCAAGTCGATTTGATTGATATCATCCCCGCGCAAAGCAAGGAATGACAATTCTTGGCTTTACGTTACTTCTTCCACGCCACCGCCAGTCCATCCCGAATGGGCAGGATCGTAGTGAAGAAATCTTTCGACCCGTAAAGCTGGCGGTTGAACTCGAGAATCGCTTTGGTGCTCGCATCCTTAGGATTTCTCTCCGCCACTCTGCCGCTCCACAAAACATTGTCGGTAATAAACAGACCTCCCTGTCGCAGTCGGTCCGGAACCAGGCGCAGGACGCGCGGGTAGTCCTCTTTGTCCACGTCGTTGAAGATGATATCGAACTGCTGCTTCTGTTCCGACAGCACTTCGAGAGCGTCGCCGGTGTGGAGCGTAATGCGTTTAGAGACACCGGTGCGATCGAAGTAATTTCGAGCTCGTTCGGCATTCTTCGGATCGCCATCCGTGTAGATAACGCGGCCTTTTTCGCCCACGGCCTGAGCCCACCAGATCGTTGAATATCCAATGGCCGAGCCCAACTCGAAGACCGTCCTGGCATTGATCATCAGGGCGAATTGCTCTAACACACTCGCCACTGCGGGTCCGACGATCGGGATATCGTGTTCCGACGCGTAGTCTTCCATCTCAACCAGCACAGCATCGCGCTTCGGTAGCATGGAGTACAAATAGTCGTCGACCCGGCCGTCAGTAGTGAGGTCATAGTGTCGCCATCCGGGTCGGGGATGCTTCTTGGGTTTGTCCCTGGGCATCGGGTTCCCTCAATTAGCTTTCTTAACTGCTCATCTCCTGCATTCAATTGCCGACGGTGACCCCTGGCTTCATCGCAACGATTTCGACTCCCTGCACCAGTTTCTGCAGATCGCTGGGACTTCCCGTCAACACTGGGAACGTACCGAAATGCATCGGGATCACGGTTTTCGGCTTGAGCAGATTGCACGCGTAAGCCGCCTCGCGCGGACCCATGGTGAAATGATCGCCGATCGGCAGCATCACAATTTCCGGCGCGTATAGCTCGCGGATAATCGCCATGTCGCCGAAAACGTTGGTGTCTCCCGCGTGATAAATCTTCAGGCCATTTTCGAATTCGATGACGTAACCGCAGGCTTCACCGCCGTAAACCAGTTGGTCGCCATCCTGAATGCCGCAGGAGTGGTCGGCGTGCACCATAGTGACTTTGATATCGCCGATTTTCTGCGTGCCGCCCTTATTCATCATGGCAGTTTGTTTCGCGCCCTTTTTCTCGAGCCACCCGCACAATTCGGGAATGCCGACAACCTGTGGGTTGTGCTGTTTGATGACCTCAACCGCGTCTCCGATGTGGTCTCCATGACCGTGTGTGCATAAGAGAAAATCGACATGCTTAACCTTCTTCTCGGAAGGTGGACACGCCGGATTGTTCATAATCCAAGGATCTATAATGACGGTGCGGCCGCCCGGCGTTACGATGCGAAAGGTCGCGTGGCCCAGCCATGTGAGTTGGACGCCTTTAAGATTCATCAATTGCTTTCTCCTCCGCTTGCCTGGCTAGTCGTCGCTTTCGGACCCCAAGCCATCGATATGACCCTCAGATCGAACTTTAGTTTAATATGAAACGCCATGACAGAACTCAAGGTGCTGATTTCGCGCGAAGAGATTGCGAAGCGCATCGCCGAACTGGGCGCGGAGATCACGCGCGACTACGCCGGCCAGCCCGTAATCCTGGTCGGCGTGTTGAAGGGCTCGGCGATTTTTCTGGCTGATCTGGCGCGACAAGTCAAGCTCGATGCGACCTTTGACTTCATCGGCGTCTCCAGTTACGGAAACCGGCCCAGCCCCACCCAGGAACTCAAGAGCGGTTGGGATTCCACCGGCGAAGTGAAGTTGACGAAGGACGTTGACCAGTCCATGAAAGATAAAAATGTAATCGTGGTCGAGGACATCCTCGATACCGGATTGACCCTTACCGTTCTGAAAAAGTTGCTGCTTGCGCATCAGCCTCGCTCGCTGAAGATCGCCGCGCTGCTCGACAAACCTTCGCGCCGCAAGTTGCCTTTGCAAGGCGACTACGTTGGCTTCACTATCCCCGATGAGTTCGTCGTGGGTTACGGATTGGACTACGCCGAACGCTACCGAAATCTCTCGGACGTCTGCATCGTGCCGCGGGAGTGAAGGCGGGACACTCAATTGCCTATTGCCTATTTTTGATGGAGCGGAGCAATTGAGCTTTCCAGCGCGTTGCGCTCAAATCCGGCAATCGGAGCTAAACAATTGGAAATCGAGTTTCTCACGGCTGCTATCATACAAAAAATATGGGATCAGTTTTAGACAAGCATAAAACGCACTTGCACGTTGAGCCGCTGTTGCTGGAAGTAGCTGACGTGATGGCAACTTCGCTCGACCTGGATACGACCCTGCGACGAGTCGCGGAGGTCGTGCGCAAAGTGATTGATTATGAAATCTTCGCCATCCTGCTGCTCAACGAAAAGACACAGGAGCTGCGCTTTCGCTTCCAGGTCGGTTATCCGCCGGAATTCGCAGAGCGCGCCCGCATCAAGCTGGGTGAGGGAGTGACCGGGATCGCGGCGCAGGAACGGCAGGCGATTCTGATCGATGATGTCACGCTCGATTCCCGATACATCGCCGCCTTACCCAACGTGCGTTCTGAGTTGGCAGTACCTCTAACCACCAAGAACCGCGTGATTGGGGTGATTGACCTGGAAGCGAAAGATCCAGGCTATTTTAACGAAGAGCACATGCGCCTGCTGACTTTGATTGCTTCGCGCATGGCGGCAGGCATCGAGAACGCGCAACTCTACACGCGCACCACGCGGCAAGCACGATTACTGCTGCTGCTCAACGAGATAGCCCGGGAGTTGAGTTCGATCTTGAATTTGGACGAACTTCTCGGCCGCATCGCCGAACTGCTTCGGCGGCTGATCGATTATCAGATGTTCAGCATTTTACTCGTGGACCCTTCGGGAGAAAAACTGCAGCATCGTTTCTCTCTTCGTTTCAATGAAAATGTTCACATGAAGAACGACATCCCCCTCGGGCGCGGATTAGTGGGACATGCCGCACAGACAAAACAAGCTATCCTGGTGCCCGACGTCAGTAAGGATTCCCGCTATATTGAAGGCAACCCGGAGACCCGATCAGAGCTCGCCGTGCCACTAATCTATAAAGACAAAGTGATTGGAGTGCTCGATCTGGAACACACGCGACGCGCCTTCTTTACCGAAGACCACCGGCGAACCATGGTAACCCTTGCGGCGCAGGTTGCGATTGCCCTGGAAAACGCCCGCCTGTATGAGGAGATCGCGCGCCAGGAACGCCGGCTCGAACGTGATCTATCGCTCGCCAGGGAATTGCAGATGCGGCTGCTTCCCCAAACGCTGCCGAAGCTGGAAGATCTAGAATTAGCCGCGAAGTTTATTCCCGCAAGAGCCATCGGCGGAGATCTTTACGATTTCATCCCGTACTCGCTTTCGCGCCTGGGAATTGTGATCGGAGATGTTAGCGGCAAAGGCGCGCCAGCCGCTATCTATGCCGCTTTGGTGAGCGGGATTCTGCGGTCTCACGCGCCCATTGAGCCCGGTCCGGCGGAAATGCTATCGGCAGTGAACCTTTCGCTGGCAGAGCGGCGTATTGAAGCCCAATTTGTTTCGATCATCTATGCGGTATGGGACGATGAGAATCGCACGCTTCTAGTGGCGAACTCGGGTTTGCCTCGCCCCGTCATGTTGCACAATGGCAAGAACATGATTATCGAAGCAACTGGCCTGCCTCTTGGACTCTTCGACGATGTGAGCTATGACGAATTTTCCTTCAAAATGAAGCCGGGAGACATATTTGTCTGCTTCAGCGACGGTATTTTAGACGCGCGTAACCGGAGCGGAGAGTTGTTCGGCAGGGGGAGAGTCGAGAAAATCATTGAGGGGTGCGCGGGAAAATCGGCAGACTGTGTGGTTAACTCTCTCTTCAAAGCCGCAGCCGAGCATTCCGCTGGAGTCGAGACCTTCGATGATCAAACCGTGGTGGCAATCAGAGTGAAGGACGGCGGCACGACCGAGTCATCGAAACGAAAATGACGCGACGCAGGACAGTTGCGGAACCTATCTACGTTTCCTCCGATCGGCCCCCGGGATTCGTTCTCCACCAGCAACGGAAAGGTTTATTTCATCGTAGCGTCGGTACTGTACTGCACTGCGATGACATTTCATTGGCAAAACTTGCGGACCGCTTCGGGACTCCTCTCTACGTCTATTCCGCAGCTGCAATTCGCCAACGTCTGGCAACGTTTGACCGGGCCTTTGGAAGGTTTCCGCACACCATCTGCTACTCCGTCAAAGCAAATTCCAATTTGAGTATTCTGCGCCTGCTGGCGCGGCAGGGGTGCGGCTTTGATGTGGTTTCAGGGGGAGAGTTGGAGCGCGTCCTGGCCGCCGACCGTCACTCAGCCAGGAATGTCGTATTTTCTGGTGTGGGGAAAACTCGCGAGGAAATGACCAAGGCGTTGAAGGCGGGAATTCTCATCTTCAATGTGGAGAGCGAGTCAGAGCTCTGGGCTTTAGCGGAGTGCGCGGCGCGATTGCGGACCGTCGCCCGCTTGGCGCTCCGCGTGAATCCAGACGTCGCCGCGGATACGCATCCTTACATTTCTACGGGTCTGCAGAAACACAAATTTGGAGTGCCCATCGCCCATGCGCGTGAGCTCTATGCCAAGGCTTCCGCGGCCCGGTATTTGAAGGTCGCGGGTGTCAGCGTACACATTGGCTCACAGATCACCGCGGTTGCACCCTTCGCGGAGGCGGTGGCGCGAATTTCCGAGTTGGTTCGCCAGTTGCGTGCCGACGGACACAGCGTGGAATACGTAGACATCGGAGGTGGGCTGGGCGTCGCCTACCATGATCCTCAATCAGATTTCGCGGCTGCTGTTGCAGGTTATGCGCGCGCGGTTACCCATCCCCTGCGTAGTTTGAACGTGCATGTTTTGCTGGAGCCGGGGCGCGCCATTATCGCGCCTGCGGGCGTGTTGGTTACCCGCGTTGTCTATCGAAAACAAAATGACGGCAAGCGCTTTCTGATCGTGGATGCAGCGATGAACGATTTGATCCGGCCCGCGCTCTATGACGCTTACCACACGATTGTTCCGGTTGTGCAACTTTCGAGATTAGGTGCGAATGCACAGGAAATTGTAGATATAGTGGGTCCGATATGCGAGTCGGGCGACTTCTTTGCCCGTGATCGGAAGTTTCCTCGCGTCGAAGAAGGCGACCTGCTTGCAGTTCTCGACGCTGGGGCTTACGGGATGGCGCTGGCCTCAAATTACAATACGCGCCCACGGCCAGCCGAAATTTTGGTGCACGGAAAATCGGTTAAGGTTATTCGACGGCGAGAACAAGTGCGGGATCTATATTCGGCGGAGTTGTAACCTTTATCTCTCGCCCCACTTCAACTTCGTCCTGAGCACGTGGAAGAAATCGGCGTCCGTGCGGAACAGGCTGACTCTGTGCTCAGAGCGCCGGCAGCGGACTCGGTCCCCATCTCGAAGATCGAAGCCGGGCTGGCCGTCCAGGCTGAGATACGCCACATCCTCATCGCTGCGCAACAACACCTCGATCACTGCTGAATCGGGCACCACAAGTGGACGATGCGTCAGCGAATGCGGGGCCACGGGAGTAATCACAAAAGCCGCGACCGTCGGCATGACCACCGGGCCGCCCGCGGAAAGCGAATAGGCAGTGGAGCCAGTCGGTGTAGCGACGATCATTCCATCGGCCCGATAGCGGGAGACAAATGCCTGGTCCACGAACAGGTCATAGTTATTGAGGCGGGCCAGCGCCGTCTTGTTTACCACAACGTCATTAAAAGCCAGGTAGCTTCCTCGAACTTCGTCCCCGCGCAGCAATTCGCATCGCATAAGCGTACGCCGCTCGATGGGCGCATTGCCTCGCGCAATCGAGTCGAGCATGGAGAAGAGCGAAGAAAGCGGAACGTCCGTGAGAAACCCGAGCGAACCTAGATTCACGCCGAGAAGTGGAGCATCGATAGCGGCAGTCTCGCGAACCGCCGAAAGTAACGTGCCGTCGCCGCCCAACACCACGACCAGATCCAGGGGTCGAGATGAAAGTTGCGACCGCAACACGGGATCCCTGCCATTGGTATATTTTGCCGTCTCCGGATCGACGACCACTTCGTAGCCATGGGCTTGCAACCATCCCATTAACTCGGGAAGCGTGCGTGCGACCTCCGGCCGCGCCGGACGTGAGATGATTGCTGCGACCTTGTTCTGAGGCGATGAGGGCGAGCTTGACATGGGGATGAGGAAAGAAAGATTGTACCGAATTCGATGCAAAACCTTTAATCAACAAAAGAGCACAGACGACTAAAAGACTCCACGAAGAAGGAATTCTCGATTCCCTTCCGCGCCCAGGATGGGCGATTCGATAACATCAATGTGAGCACAACCGAGGTCGAGCAAGCTCTTCCTAACTTTTTCGACCGCTGCCGCCTGGGCGGCCCCGTCCCGCACAATGCCGCCCTTTCCGACGAATTCCCTTCCCGCTTCGAATTGAGGTTTCACCAGGGCTATCACCTGCCTCTCGCGTCGCTCATCGAGAGAAAGAGGGAAGGCTGCCCTTACTACGGGTGGCAGAACTAGCGTCGAAGAAATAAAAGCCACATCGATTACGATGAGGTCGAGTTTTTCCCCGAGCACATCTTCTGTGATATACCGAGCGTTGATTTTTTCGAGAAGTCGAACTCGCGGAGTCCTGGCGCAATTTGAAATCCATCTGTCCGTAGCCGGTGTCGATGGCGATCACGCGCGCCGCACCGTGCTGCAGCAAACAGTCGGTGAATCCACCGGTCGAGGCCCCGACATCGAGGCAGATTTTTCCCTCGACATCGACCTGCCAATATTCAAGAGCGCGCTCAAGTTTAAGTCCTCCACGGCTGACGTACTTCAGGTCTTCGCCGAGTAACCGCACTGTCGCTTCCGATTCAACCTGCGCTCCAGCTTTATCCAGCTTTTGATCGTTGACTAAGACCTTGCCAGCGAGAATCAGGGACTGAGCGCGCTCGCGGGAAGCAGCGAGTCCGCGATCAACCAGAAATTTGTCGAGTCTGACTTTCAAAGTTAACCGAATATCGGAGAAGAAAATGCTTCTCAACAAAGCACCACGAAAGTGCCAGCACTCGCCCCGGTGCAAAATGCTGAACCGTCTCCCGTTGAATCACTTACGAAGATACTGTCTAGTTTTTCCACAGAATTTTCCACGGTTGTGTTGAAAACTTTTTTCGGCAGCCGACATCGCCAAAAAACAAAAGCCGCCACACGGGCGGCTTTCGTACCAATTTGTAGAGCAATCAGCCAGCCACTTCTTCCAACAGCTTCTGATCGATATCGAAGTTGGAGTGAACGTTCTGCACGTCGTCCTGATCTTCGAGCGCCTCCATCAGCCGGATCATGGTGTTGGCAGCTTGACCTTCCAGCTTGATATAGTTCTGCGGAATCATGGCGACGCTCGACGATGCCGGCTCGATGCCGGCCTTCTTCACCGCTTCGAGCACACCCTCATACGCCGAGGGCTCGGTCAGTATTTCCCAATTCTCGCCGTCGTCGTTCAAATCCTCGCCGCCAGCCTCGAGAACAATGTTCATCAGATCGTCTTCTTTTGCGGCGCTCTTGGGAATAATGATGTCACCCTTCTTATGGAACATCCACGAAACCGCACCAGCCTCGGCCATGTTGCCGCCGTTTTTACCGAAGGCATGACGGATTTCACTAACCGTGCGGTTGCGATTATCCGTGTTGATCTCGAGCAGAATTGCGACTCCACCGGGACCATAACCTTCGAGAGAAAATTCTTCGTAAGTAGCGCCCGGAAGTTCACCGGTGCCGCGCTGAATGGCGCGCTTGATGTTGTCGGCGGGCATGTTCTCCGCTTTGGCGGCCACGATGGCACCGCGCAGCCTCGGGTTGGAATCAGGATCGCCGCCGCCGTTTTTTGCGGCGATGCTAATTTCCTTGATAAGACGGGTGAAAATCTTTCCGCGCTTGGCGTCGAGCGCGCCCTTTTTGTGCTTGATTGTCGCCCATTTTGAATGGCCGGACATGGTTAGACCTCTGTTTGTTAATCTCGTTTGAACGCGGGATTCGCCCGTAGAACCATCACAGGCTGCCTCGAAAATATGCAGGCGAACAAGCATTATAGCACGGGGTCGTTGCACCTCTGTCGAAAAAGGACGCTGCCGTCCCCCGCGACGCGAGCCTCTCTTGCGGCTGAAAATGTAGATTAGTTATTGACTGCGGCAGGCATGCACCCTAACATGCCAGCGGGGCAATTGCTGCGCATGCCGGGCCGAGTCATTGGGCATTATCGCGTCCTCGAAAAGATTGGCTCTGGAGCCATGGGAGAGGTTTTCCGGGCGCGTGATGAAAGGCTGGGGCGGGACGTAGCTCTGAAACTGATTCGCCCCGCTTCCAGAGAAAGTGCCGACCATCTCCGCCGTTTCGAATTGGAAGCTCGCGCTGCGGCGGCCTTGAATCATCCCAACATTGTCGCCGTTTACGATGTTGGCCTTGCCGAAGGATCTCCCTACATTGTTTGTGAATTACTGGAAGGCAGGACTCTGCGTAAACGGCTCGCCCAGGGAGCATTGCCTGTTCGCCTGGCCGTTGACTATTCACTGCAAATCGTACAAGGGCTGATCGCGGCGCATGATCGCCGGATTGTTCATCGTGACCTGAAACCGGAAAATTTGTTCGTAACCGCTGATGGCCGCGTCAAGATCCTCGATTTCGGTGTCGCAAAACTGCAATCCGCGCCCGAGGCCGAGCGCTCGGTCGAGGACTTAACAACTGTAACGAAGAGTGGCACTGTAATTGGGACCGTGGCCTATATGTCGCCCGAGCAACTTCGGGGCAAGGCAGTGGATCACCGCAGCGACATTTTCAGTGTGGGTGCCATCGTCTACGAGATGTTGACCGGGCGCCGGGCTTTTCGCGGCGAGACCGAGGTTGACACAATTACTGCCGTGCTCCGCGAAGAGCCTCCCGTAATCAATTTGGAGCAATCCGGCATCCCGGTTTCGTTCCAGCAAATCGTGCGTCATTGTCTGGAGAAGGAGCCAGAGAAACGCTTCCAATCCGCGCGTGATCTCGCGTTTGCGCTGGAGACGCTTTCCAACACTTCCGGAGACAAGCAGCTCAAGCTTTACCCTGCCGGTTCAAAACTAAAATATTTATTCGGCGCATTGGCGGGAATACTCGCGGTTGCGGCGTCTTTGCTTCTCTGGAACCCTCTGAGTCAGAATGCTCGGCCTCTTTCGTACCAGCGTTTGACTTTTGAACACGGTACGGTTTACTCAGCCCGATTCGCCCCCGATTTTCGAGCAATTGTTTACACGGCAGCGTGGAACGGCGGGCCTTTGCAAATCTTTTCCACCATCGGCGATTCCTTGCTGACACAACCGCTGAATCTCAGCGATGCTAACTTGCTCGCAATATCACGCTCGGGAGAACTTGCCGTGGCCCTGCGTGGCGATCACGGAGGGCATCTCGAAACCGAAGGAGGGGTGCTTGCCCGAGCACCCCTGGCCGGAGGTTCTCCCCGCGAAGTCCTCGAGAACGTCTCCTGGGCTGATTGGGATGCGAATGGTGAGCTTGCCGTGGCCCACCGCGCCGAGGGTCGAGACCGGCTCGAGTATCCAATCGGACACGTTCTCTACCAAACGACTGGGTGGATAAGCCACATTCGCATCGCTCCGCAAGGCGACAAAATCGCCTTCTTGAATCATCCAGCTCCATGGGACGATCGCGGGTCGGTTGCCCTCATCGACGAAAAGGGACATTTCAGCGAGCTTTCAACCGGCTGGGAATCTGAGGACGGCCTTGCATGGAGCTCCGATGGGAAAGAGATATGGTTCACTGCAGTCGAGAGGGGCGGCAATCGAGAACTCCTTGCTGTAACCTCCTCCGCCCGGATACGAAAAATTCTGACTCTCCCCGCCGGCATGACATTGGAAGATGTGGCGCCGGATGGCCGCGCGCTCATAAGTATGGACGCCGAACGTATGGCGATGGCCACCATGGAAAGAAACGGTAAGCCGGTGGATATTTCCTGGCACGACTGGAATGTTCCTGAGGACATTTCGGCGGATGGACAGTCGATCTTGTTCGAGGATTCCAGTGAAGCCGCAGGCAATCAATATTCCCTCGCCATTCGCAAGATTGACGGTAGATTGCCTGTGCAACTCGCAAAAGGAAGCGCTGGGGGCCTGTCTCCAGACGGAAAATGGGCGATTTCCATTGTCACAGGCAGCCCCGGACAAGTGACGCTCGTTCCCGTCGGCGCCGGTCAGCCTCGTATCGTCGCGACACCAGGTTTGGAACACATTTACAGCGGCCTCGCCCACTTCTTAGCCGACGGAAAACATATCACCCTTAACGCCAGCGAGCACGGTCACGGCAAGCGCTGTTATCTCCTTGACTTAAATGGGAGTAAACCCGTACCGATCACGCCTGAAGGAGTTACGGGAGCATTAGTTTCTCCCGACCTGAAATACGTCATTCGAGCTGACGACGTCGGAATCCTCGCCGTGTACCCAATCGCGGGCGGCCCCGCACATGTTATTCCGAACCTCGAAGCGGGACTTACTCCGCTGCGCTGGTCGGACGACGGCTCGACAATCTACGGCTACCGTCCCGGTCCTATTCCAACCGTAGTTTACAAGGTAGACTTATCTACTGGTAAAAAGACTGTCATCCAGGAACTACAGCCCGAAACTCCCACAGGTGTGGTTGCCATCAGGCCCGTTGTGGTAAGCCGCGACGGTTCCCGTTTCGCCTACGGTTGCTATCAGGTTATCTCGGTTCTTTATTTGATCTCTGGGTTGCGCTAGTCAGCGCAACCAGTCTGCCTAATCCAGTGGCCCGGAAAAATCCGCCGGCACGTAGTGAAAGAAAATTGATGTGGAAGTACGCTCTCCGGCCAGAATACTTCGGTAATGGTGCACCTTCGTTCCGCGATAAACCAACCCGTCGCCCAGCGCCTGGTAAACCGCGACCGTGCCATCCCCAGTATCAAGATGTATCGGCCAGGAAGTAGCCAAATCGGATTCGGGAGAAAAATCCAAACATAAAGTTACGCTGAATTCGCACTGCTCGCGGTCCGTATGCTTTTTCAACTTGGCGCCGCTCAAGTAAGAAGCAAAATAGACGTAGGACGGCTTGATGGCTTCTCCCACAATCGCGCTGACGACGTTCGTTAGTTGGTGGTGGAAGAAACGGGCAACACTTTCGTTGTGGGCCACGTAACGCCGGGAACTTTGTTCGTCTCCCAGGTGGATCACTCCGCGCCGGATCGCTTGCCTGTAGTAGCGGCGCAAGGCCGCAACATGAAAAGGGTGAATTAAGCTTCGGAGTGGAACGTACCCCTTCTGCCGGAATTGTTTCGCACCTTTTCTTACAACTTCAGACCACTGATCGAGACGATGCTCGATCGCTTGCGCCCGAACTAAAATTCCCGCTTCAGCCAATAAGAGAAGCAGGTTTCGGGGAACAGAATCGGACACGCATTCCCCGGCGGGAAGATGCGAAACCAGCGCCGCCATCCTAGGACCCAGCCAGAATGGTTGCAGACAGCTGGTCGCCGGGTCGCGGACCCAGGCTACGATTCCCTGCAAGTCAAAATTCTCCAGTAAACCTCGATGGGGTTCCAATTCTGACGGCAACTCCCCAGCGGACAACACCGAATAGTGTGGATTCGGAAAAAGAGGCTCATCGGCATTATGAGAGCCGCCAAATTTAAGCTGGCTTTCCGGAATCAAATGCAGGGGCAGCTCGTCGAGGAGGCAATGGAATTTACAAGGGGACAGCATCGCGGTCCGGGTCTGCCACGAGCCATCCCCCATCAGGCTTGCAATCCATTCCAGCCACGCCGTGTTGTTTAGTTGTGAAGCCATCCGTTCAGGGTAAAACGGCTGTCAGCGAAAGCCCGGGACGGGCAGTTCACCGGCGTAATCTCGTGCAACAACGAACAGGGAAAAAACACGATCTGGTTCTGGCGGGGCACAATGTTTTGATAACCGCCAGCTTTGCTCTGCTGCGACCCCTCCCGACGCGAATCATAGAGGCGTAATTCTCCGCCTTCAAACTGGCTAGGCTCGCGATGGAAAAAATAAACAAACGTAACGCGGCGAGATGCGATCGTTTCCTGGGAATCGTCGCTGTGTTCGCCAAAGAAGTCACCGTCATTGCTGGCCGTAATCTGGGCCTCGACGTGCGTCACGAAAAACTCTTCGACCCCGAGCTGATCCAACACTCTTGGCAACACACCCCGGATTCGCTCCAGGATGATTTCCTCGTGCCTTCCTAAATCCATCAGCACACGCGAACGGCGATGGTTGTAATCGACGACTCCGGGCTCGCCGCTCGGCGAAATCACTTCACTGCTCTGAAATTCAGCCTCATGCTGCAACGTATAGTTGACAAGTTCGTTCAGCTCTTGCGGCGCCAGAAACTCATCCAGAACAACGCATTGCGCTTGAACTCGTGTGGACCCCTCCAAAACTCCAACGCTGCCAGAGTCCCTCGGGCTTCGTTGCACCCTTTGCTGCGCCTGTAAACTTTGCCAGCGAGTCTTGGATGTTCCTGGGGGGACAGGAGAGTTAGGCCCGCCCGGAGGAACGGGTGATGGAGCTGGAGGGCGCGGGCCAAGCGGAGAACTCGCTGGTCCGGCGGGAGGAACAGGTGATTGGTGCCCACTCAAGGGGATAGGAGGCGCTAAGTCAGCCGCATCGGAAGCCACGGTTTCCGTTGCTCTGGCCGACACCCCCGAGCAAACCATGATCTGTTCAACGATATTGCTGCCTAACAGCGCAAAGGCGCGTTGCGCAACGGTTTCACCCACTGAGCGACCGATAGCGGCGGCCACGGCCGATTGAAGCTCTGGAGTACTCCCGGAAATTGTTTTGGAATGTTGCAGGATGCCGGTCAGCAATTCCCGCTCGCGCGGGCTCAGAATCCGTTCATCCTGCATTAACGTCTCAGAAAAGGCATCAAGAATCTGCTTCGACCTCATCGGACACACTCCTCCCTTTATGTGTGAAACTTATTCAGTTCCATTGGGCGAGTGGGGGTCGCTGCTTTCGCGGAGAAAGCTATCATCCTCGTTGCAAATTATCAAACAGAATCTGTTGCGGAACAGTGGAAAACGTGGCCCTTACCCCGGAGACATTGTATGGCCTGCCATGGCGCCGACCATCGAATGAAAAACCTTCATTCCATCGACGCTACCCAGTTCCGGTTCGGAGGCCCTCTCCGGATGAGGCATCATGCCAAGGACGTTCCCTCCCGCACTACATATGCCGGCGATGTTCTCCAGCGATCCATTGGGATTCGCTGCCGAAGAAATCTCGCCAGTCGATGTTGCATAGCGAAATACGACTCGGTTATCGCGGTTCAGTTCACCCAAAGTCGCCTGGTCACAGAAGTAATTTCCCTCCATGTGCCCGATGGGAATCGTCAATACCTCACCGCGCGAACAGGCATTCGTAAAAGGAGTAGCAGAGTTCTCCACGCGCAGCTGCACCGGCTTACAGACATACTTGAGGCCGGTGTTGCGCATCAGTGCGCCCGGCAAGAGTCCCGCTTCGCAAAGGATTTGAAACCCATTGCAGATACCCAACACCATCCCTCCGCCATCGGCAAAGCGGCGAACCGATTCCATGACGGGAGAGAACTTGGCGATGGCGCCGGTTCTCAGGTAGTCCCCAAAAGCAAAGCCGCCCGGCACGATGATCGCATCGCAACTTTCCAGGTCGTGCGACTCGTGCCACAGAAAAGTTACGGGTTGCTTCGCCACCTGTTGAATGGTCCAGTAGGCATCGTGATCGCAGTTCGAGCCGGGAAAGATGATGACGCCAAATTTCATCGCCTGTCCTCCCATCGCCTGTCGTTGATGTGGGATTTAGGCTCAGTTTAGCATGCCGAGATTGGAGAGCTCATTGTTGAACAGGACCTTGCGAGGACTTTCACGTACAGGCGCAATCAGTGAGTCGTGGCGTCCGGTTTCGGGGAAGACCGATTCGATGAGGGATTCACCTGCGACTGCTGCGCGGCGATATCGCTCGGTGCAGCAAGAGGCTCGCTTACGTGCTCGGGCAGAGGAAAGGCGACTGGCCGATTTTGCGGCGGAATCCCTTTAGCCTTCACGATTGCCCAATGCCACTCTTGATCCGGAAAAAGAGCAAAGTTCAAAGCCGTGCGATAGATTGCCGTGGCCGATGGAGCAGCGGATCCCTTTACCCGCAACAAAAGTGTCACGTCCGGCTGTTTCTGAAACGAGTCTTGCAGTGGCTCAGAAGCGCCTGCGACCGCGGGAATAATCCTCGCCTGGCCATAGCCGCTCTCCTGGCCGTAGTGCGAAGTTGCGTGGCCAGCCTCTGACTGCCTCAGGATAGTCAGGCCGATGACCACCTCGCGCAATTCCCACGACGTTCCGTTATGTATTGAAACCTGCAGTGAATCTCCATCGAGAGTCGCCGGTCCCTCCAACTTCGCCAGTTCGGAGCGCGGCAACTCGTCTAACAAAAGTGGATCGGAGAGTAGCGAACTGCTCTTTGCGCTAAATGAGAGGCTGCAGGTCACGTCGGGCGAGGAGACATGAAAGCTCTTGCCTCCAGCATCGAGCGAGAATACCGCCGAGGCGCCGGTCGCGCGCCGGGTTTCGGCATCGTCCACGACTTTCGATAAATTATCGTTGTCGACAACCGATTCCTGCGGCACAGGTTTCTTTCGAAAACTGCGCGCTACATCGCCGAGTGGAACATCCCCCGTGTCATCTTGTGCCCAAATGAACTGGGATTGGCCGGTCAGGAGCATTCCCCAGACCAGCAAGGACAATATCGCGCGGCTTGATTTAAAGACTCGCACAGAACCTTCGAAGACTTGCCAATACCGTGCCGCCGCAAAATGCTGGCGTGAATGGGATGGCGTTGAACCGAACGGTGACGGTTGCTCACCCGGTTCGCAGCAGTCCTGTGGAGATTGTAGTGAGAGCCGATAGAGAAGCAGAGATAACCGAGGCAAACCTTAGGGCTAGAACCTCCGAGCAGAGGGAAAGACGGGGCGCGCGCGGACGAAATGGAGCGCAACGGGGCGCGCGCCCAAGCTTTCTACAGAAGACCAGACGACCGCAAACGCGAAACCGGATCGGCCACCGGCTGCCTTCGAAATACCCAGCGCGCCACCGCAAAACCAAGAGCCGCGTAACACAGATGCATGAGCCTCATAAGCACCCCCAACCTCCAAATCGGCCACGACCTCAGGGGAGGATCAGCATCACTATCGGCAAATTACCAGTGACGCGGAAGTTGGACAAGGCCCATCGGTGCCATCTGCGTAGCACGGAAGTAATAGAAAACTGGCTTTGCACAAAAAAATCCCCCAAAAGTGGGGGTGAACGGGTAATTTCTTGTTCAGGTTACGTAACTTCTTGTGCAGCCTCGTTTTTCCTTCTAATCTTGCTCAGTTGGGGTGTTTTTAGCAAGCTGTAAAACCTAGCCCCGCTTATTCCGCAGTCCGCATATTGACTAAACGGCTGCTCGTTATTCTTCCCGATCCCATCCTCATAGAACACGCGTCCGCTAATGCTGATGAGCAATTTATCCAAGATATATCTGTCAACTTCGTCGCCCGTCAGAGTTACGGAAAGAGAAACAGGGTAGTCCCCTTCGGGAGGGACTCCCAATTTGTTACTCGTAGCAATGCCTTCCCAATCCTTTCTTCCCGCGACATGGACATCGGCAGAAACCTTTTGGACGGTAAGGGGTCTCGGACTGCTGTTTATAACGTCGAACGTAATCTGCATTTCTATGGCCGGAGGCTTTTCCATAACTTTTCCGTAGCGCGTCATAACATGGTGGAAATATTTGGTCGCGATTTTCCAATTATGCACATCCACCCATTGTCGGAGGCCGATTTCCTGCAACCTAGTGCTGCGCTGCATGGCTTCCGTAGCGCGTCTGGTTTCTCTGGCCTGTACCGCAATGAAATAGGCAGTGATAGCGGCAACGAAGGCCAGTGCGACGTTGGGGAGGTTCTCAGGAGAAAACAGACGCGAGAGGTAGCTTGGCGGGTTGGTGGAATGTTTTTCCTCTTGCCCTCGGGGTGTTTGCTGATCTACTACAACGACCGTTTGAGTCGCCGGATTGTCCGTTTGCTGTGTAGCGGAATTGGGTTTCTGTTTTTGTTCGCGGCTATGGGGTTTGGGTTGTTCCCCATTTACAACCAACACTGCATAGAGCAGCCCCCACAAAAAGTATTTCATGGCGAAAACTATACTCTCGCGCATGTGTCGGGGGTATCATGCACCTTTTAGTGAGGGATGACGTGAATCTCTGTTATTGCGACGAAAGCGGAACGGGACAAGAGCCAATTGCCGTCATGGTCGGCGTGGTTGTGGACTGCCAGAGGATGCACATCACCAAGGACCATTGGCAAGGGCTGTTAGATCAACTATCCCTAATTGCTGGTAAGAAAATTGCCGAGCTTCACACCCGAAATTTCCACGGTGGAGGCGGGATTTGGAAAGGGCTGACCGGAGATCAAAGGGCCAGAATTCTGACAAATATATTTAACTGGCTTGCGGAGCGAAAGCACCGTGTAGTCTATACCTCCTTAAACAAGGCGGAATATAAGAAGAATTTTGCCCTGCAACACATTCCCGACGAACTAAACACTCCGTGGCGTTTTATGGGGTTCCATTTAATACTTGCGATGCAAAAATGCTTCCAATTGGAAGAGAAAAACAAGGGGCATACTCTTTTTATATTTGACAACGAGAAAAGGGAGGAATTGCGTTTTACAGACGTTATCAAACGACCGCCCGCTTGGAGTAACGAATATTACGATCTGAAACCGGGCCGGAAGCCCTTAGACCAAGTTGTGGATGTTCCCTATTTTGGGGATTCACAAGACGTTGGCCTGATCCAGTTGGCCGATGTGCTTTCGTTCTTCCTTCGACGCTATGCTGAGATTAAAGAAGGTTTAGTTCCGGCAAAATATGCGGATGAGGAGGAGCGCGTTACAGGTTGGGTAAAAACTCTGGCCCCCCGCTCCATTGGAAGCTCATACATCTACAAGAAAAAAGGTCGAACTAAAGCGGAGGATTTGTTCTTCGACAACGCTTCCACGTCAATCCGGTCGCTGTGAATTCGATCAGAACTTGGGATCGATTCCAAGTTCGTGCATTTCGTGAATCAGGACAACAAGATTGTGGCAGAGCACCTTGCAAAGTGTTTCGTTGACCATCGCAACGTCAGTCTTGCTGCGAACCGAATCTCCGAACTTGCGTTTCATCATGGAGAACGTAAATTCAACGTTGCTGCGCTTGTGGTAGTGCTGCAAGAACTCTTCTCGGTTGTACATGAAGTAGTGGAACATGCTCTGATAGGCCCCACCGACCGAACCAGTCGCATTGGACTTGAACGCAATGAAGGGCGTCGAGACCTTATCGAAAAAATCGGGAGACTGGCTTAGTCACTCTAGTAACCGATTTGATAACACCAGATTCCCGTGTTATTTCTTCTTTGGTTTCTGGCGTGTTGGCAACGGAGCATTGTGTTGGTTCAGTCTGAAATGGAAAGAGGGCACGGTTTCAAACGCGGTAACGACAGCGTAGAATTTGTGCCAATTCCACGGAGAGCGAAAAACAATGCGCCGGTACCATCACATCGGAATTCCTACTACTGAAGCGAAGCCTGGCGAAACCCACTTGAAACACCTGAAACTCTTTGTCGTCAGCCACGAGAAAAGCGAATTTGGCGTGGAGTGGATGCGTTTCGAAGCGGACGCGGCGGTTCCTGATCTCGTCCGGCAAGTTCCGCACGTCGCGTTTGAAGTGGCTGATCTCGCCTCCGAGCTTGCTGGCCGCGAAATCCTGATTCCTCCCAATACCCCATCTGACGGCGTCCGCGTCGCGTTCATAGTCGAAAACGGCGCGCCCATCGAACTGCTCGAATTCACCGACCCTAACCATCCTGGCCGCCGCCAGTAGAGCAAGATGCTGATATAAACACCCTCCATCCAAAGCACCTCTTAGAGCGAAGGCGGAGCGGGGTCACGTTTCCAATCTTCAACACGCAAAAGTATCGGCTCGGAGAAAATCGGCCGCGAAAACATTACCTACGCGTAAGTCTCCAACGTCGTCTCTAAGCATCCTTACTTAGTGAGACTCCGCATTCTCCGTTTCTCCGGTTCGACCTGCCGGGGGAACCACGACCGTCGAAAGACTATGTTCGGCAGTCAGCTTTCGAAAGTCTGCGAGATCGTGATTCTGCAAATCGTCCCAGCGGCTGAGCAGTTCCCCACTTTGCCGCTTCAACTTCTCGAACTCAAGCTGCTCAGCCTCGGTGGGAGCCGAGTCGGCGCTGCCCACATCGATCGCGAGATATGCCAGCTTGGCGTCGATCTGCGGCGGGTAGGCCAGCGAATCCTCGTTCGCGGCGATGGTGAGGTTAATAAATTGATCACGCACGGCAATAAGCTTCTTCTCGAGATCATCGGCCGACGATGCAATAGTCTTCGCACTCGCGTTCTCCGGCAACCGCCGTTTCAGGCCGGCCACCTGCGAGCGCACATCCTGGATCTGGTTAACCGCGTCGTAAACCCGATTCAACTCCTCATGAATCTGCATCTCCATGTTGAATTGCCGCTCGAGATCAGCCTGGCTGACCTTCACGCGCGGATCGAGTTTCACCTCAAATGATGCTACCTGGCTCACGCTGCCCACCGTCAAACGCACCTGGTATTTGCCCGGCGCAACCACTGGTCCGACAGCCCCGCCGCCATATTCCCAGAGGTAATAGCCCGGAACCCGGTGCGCTTCCTCGCAACGCAAATCCCACGCAAAACGATTTAATCCAACCTCCGGCTTGATTTCCTTTTCCGGCTTTTTATCGTCTGGATCGGGTGGTTCGTCGAGCGGCTGGGTTTCTGTGCTTGAATATTTGCGAATCAGCTTTCCCGAGGCATCCAGAATCTCCAGCTTTGTTTCCGTGCCCTCCTTAGGCGCATCCTTCAGGTAGAAATAAATGACAGCACCCACTGGAGGATTTTGTCCCGTCCTCTTCGAGGGATGGCGTTCTCCCGCCTCACCAGCCTGAATGCGATAGGCTGGCGCAGGAGTGTAGAGATGCACTGCTTTCTTCTCCACGTCGTCGTTGAATTGGCGTAAGGGACTAATGTCGTCCAGAATCCAGAACGCACGGCCGTGGGTAGCCACGACAAGATCGTCGCCCTTAACTACCAGGTCGTGCACCGGGGTAGTTGGCAGATTCAGTTTGAGAGACCGCCAGTCGCCGCCGTCGTTGAAAGAAACGTAAATGCCATTCTCCGTACCTGCGTAAAGAAGTCCGCGCTTCTTCGGATCTTCGCGGACTGCCCGCACAAAACTGCCGTCGGGAATGCCATTGGTGAGTTTCGTCCAGCTCTGGCCGTAGTCGCTGGTCTTATACACGTAGGGTCGAAGATCATCGCTCTGATGTCGATCAACTGCTACATAGGCTGTGGCAGCATCATGAGGCGAGGCTTCGATCTGGCTGATGCGGCTCCACTCTGGCAAATCTTTGGGAGTGATATTAGTCCAGTTTTTCCCTCCATCGCGCGTGATTTGAATCAAGCCGTCATCCGTTCCCACCCATATCAAACCTTTCGTGATCGGCGATTCAGCTACGGCGAAGATGGTGTCGTAATATTCTGTTCCGGAATCATCGAGGGTGATTTCCCCACCGGAAACGTGCTGCTTGCTTTTGTCGTTACGTGTCAGGTCGGGGCTGATGGCCTGCCAATGCACTCCGCCATCCGTGGTCTTAAACAAACGTTCGCCGGCATGATAGAGAGTATTCGGATCATGCGGAGAGATGAGCACCGGCGCGGTCCATTGGAATCGATGCTCCAGTTTTTCGGCGCCCCACGCATCAGAAAGTTCAGGCTGCTCCGTAATCGCTTTCACCTGCCCGATATGCTTGTCGAAGCGCGTGATGTTCCCCTGATAGTCGGCGGCATAAACAATATTCGGATCTGGTGGATAAGGGGCAATGTAGCCTGCCTCGCCACCTCCAACGTCATACCAGTCGGAACGATCAATGGCGCCGTCATCGCTGCGGCTGGCAATCGCCACCGTGCCGCTGTCCTGCTGCGCTCCGTAAACCCGGTAAGGCGTGGCCGTATCAGTAGTAACGTGGTAGAACTGCGCCGTCGGCTGATTGTCTTCGCGGGTCCAGTTCTTGCCGCCGTCTAGAGTTATCGTGACACCTCCGTCGTTGGAAGCGATCATGCGGCGCGTGTCCGTGGGATCAATCCACAGTCCGTGATTATCACCGTGCGGAATTTTGATCTTATTAAATAGGTGCCCGCCATCAGTGGACTTGTACGCTTCTACATCCAGGATGTAGACCACGTTTTCATCTTTCGGATCGGCAAAGATGTGCATGTAGTACCAGGGCCGCTGCCAGAGGCTGTGACTTGGATTGACGAAATCCCAGCTTTCCCCACCATCGTCGGAGCGATAGAGGCCGCCATCGGGATTGTGGGCCTCAATGAGTGCATAGACGCGATCGGAGTTGGCCGCGACGGCGATTCCGATGCGTCCGTAGGGGCCTTTTGGCAGACCATGTTCGTCCAGCCGCTTCCAGGTGGTGCCGCCGTCGTTTGAGCGATAGAGCCCGCTTCCCGGACCCCCACTGGCAAGACTCCAGGAAGTGCGGCGGGCTTGCCACAGAGCGGCAAACAGAATGTTGGGATTGTGCGGATCAAAGGCAACGTCAATGCCTCCGGTATTCTCATCTTTGTAGAGAACCTTCTCCCAGCTCTTGCCGCCATCGACGGTGCGAAATATGCCGCGCTCCGTATTCGGTCCGTAGGGATGGCCAAGTGCGGCCACGAAAACAATCTCTGGATTGTTCGGATTAATGATGACCTTGCCGATCGCGCGACTATCATGCAAGCCCACGTTCTTCCATGTCTTGCCCCCATCGAGAGATTTGTAAACTCCGTCCCCGTGAGAGATGTTGCCGCGAATGCAGGCCTCGCCGGTTCCCACATAAATAGTATTGTGATCAGAGCCAGCCACCGCCAGGCTGCCAATCGCACCGCTTCCCTCTTTGTCAAAAACCGGCGACCAGGTGAGGGCGCCGTCGGTCGACTTCCACACTCCGCCGCCGGTTGCACCGAAATAGTAGGTCGTGGGATCTCCGGGAATTCCCGCCGCCGTCAGCGAGCGTCCACCGCGAAAGGGACCGATTAGCCGATACTTCATTCCCTTAAACAGTTTGTCTTCCGGCTTACCGGAGTCGCTCTCACCAGCGGGCTTCTGGTCACCGGAAGGCGTCGGCGACGACTGCGCGGGTTTGACGGCCTTCGATTGACGTTCAGGCTTGGTCTGGGAATAGGCAGCGTTCTGCCGGCCGAGAGCAAGCACGATGCAAGGAAATAACAGCCAGAGGATTGAAGTCCTTACAGATCTTTTCCCAGAAAACATGTTGCCCCCCTGTGTCCGAAGTGGATCTTTAGTCAATGTACGGCGATCAGTCCACGGTGCGCGCATAACAACTGCCTCATCACACGCTCGCCGTTACTTCTTCAGCATTTTTGCGGCCCCTTGAATCTCTTTACGCTTCGCCGCGTCAACTTTGGGATAAGAGAGTCCAAGCTCTTCCAGGGTCTCCACCACAACGCCGGCGACCACGAGATGCGTGAACCATTTATTATCCGCAGGAACCACGTACCACGGAGCGTGTTTCGTCGAGGTGTAGCGGATCATCTCTTCGTAGGCTTTCTGATAGTCGTCCCAATATTCACGTTCGTGAATGTCAGATGCGGAGAATTTCCAGTTCTTCTCCGGTTCTTCCAGTCTCGCCAAAAAGCGCTTCTTCTGCTCTTTTCTCGACAGATTCAAAAAGAACTTCCGGATCACCGTCCCGCTGCGCGCCATGTGCCGCTCAAAACCGTGAATGTCTTCGAACCGCTCTTCCCAAATATCCTTCGTCACGAGTGCCGGTGGAAGCTTCTCGTTCTTGAGTGCCTCCGGATGCACCCGCACCACCAACACTTCTTCGTAATAGGACCGGTTGAAAATTCCGATGTGCCCACGCTCGGGCAGATTCCGAGTCGTACGCCACAAGAAATCATGTTGCAATTCAGTATCCGAGGGAACCTTGTACGAGTACACCTGGCAGCCTTCCGGGTTCACTCCGGACATTACGTGTTTAATCGTACCGTCTTTCCCCGCTGCATCCATGGCTTGAAAAATCAGCAGCAGTGCCCAATGATCCTGGGCATAGAGCTTGTCTTGCAACTTTTCGAGGCGAGAAATGTCTTTCTGTAACTGTTCCTTGGCCTCGTCGGCTGACTGCCAGTGCCCGGTGTCGGCCGGGTCGAAATCCTTCAAACGAAAATGCTTCCCGTCATCAACGCAGTATGATTTGGTCAGTTTGGCGGTCTTCATTCGTAAGTCGCTCGACTTCGTTCTTGCAATAACAAAGTTTACACCGTGCCGAGCCCGCGAGAATGAGATACCGAATGTGACTCAAGATCATCCCGGTACAAGTGGGTCACAGCGATACGCGACACAATGTGCATACCCATGGCTCAGTCACCAGTTCGAATCTTGTCTCCGCGCTTCAAAGTCCTTTCAAAAAACCAGGCAGTCGCGCCGTACGTCCGCACCCAGTCCTGCCACATCAGAAAGCCGTGAATCTCGTCCGGCAGAATCAATTCCTCGAAGGAAACGTGCTGCGCCCGCAGCCGCTGGACCAGGTCTACCGTCTGACTAAAAGGGACGTTGCGATCATCGTCACCATGGATCAGCAGCACCGGCGACTTCCACGTATCCACGTAGGCGTCGGGCGACGAATCCCACGCCAGCTTTATTGCCGCATCCGTGTCGGGAGGTCGCAGCGCTAGGTTGCCGAAGTAAGGCCGCTCCGTAAGGAACACGCTCCAGTCGTGCACCCCGTGAAAGTCCACGCCAGCCTTAAAAAGATCTGAATTACGGGCCAACCCCATCGCGGTCAGAAACCCGCCGTAGGAGCCGCCCCACAAACCGATTTTCGTTGCATCGACTTCCGGAAGCGACTGCAAATACTTCCCTGCAGCCACAACATCTTTGTATTCCGCGGCTCCGCGCCAGACACTGTTGGGTGCCTCGCGAAAGGCGCGCCCATACATGATTCCGAGGCGATAATTCACCGATAAGACAGCAAATCCTCGGCTCGACAGATACTGATTCTCGGCATAAGCATTGTGGTAGTAATCCATGTAATGGAAGCCCAGCATCATCTGTCGGACCGGCCCGCCGTGCATATAGACCAAGCCCGGGACTTTTCCATTTGCATCACGAGGTAGAAAAAGTTGCCCGTGGAGCGTAACCCCATCTTCACTTTTGAAAATCACTTGCTTGGGCGTAACCAGCAAGCTCGAGGGAAAATCGCCCGGCAGTGCCTGACCGGCGATCATTTCGCGCCCCTTCGCGGTTACTTCATACGGCATTGCCGGCGACGTTGCCGTAGATCCAAGGCACAGAATGCTTTTGCCGTCCCCGGTTTGCACCGGAGACCATTCGATGGTCTCTCCACTTGTGAGCGCTTCCGGTGGACTGCCCCCCGCTATTGCCACGCGCCACAAATGACGGCGGTCGGAATCGTTCTGATTCGACGAGTAAATTACCCACGCCTTGTCAGCGCTGAGAGTAACGTCTTCCACGTCAAAATCGCCGGGTGTCAGCAGGACAGCCGCACTTCCCCTGGAAATCGAATATAAGTGATTGCGACCGTCCTGCTCGGAGGCAAACACCACTCGCTGCTTCTCTCCAATCAACAGCGAGCTATCCTCCGTGAGTTCTGGCAAAGAATCTTCGAGCTTGTCCCCGCTGCGCCAAAATGCCTTAGCCCCGCCGCTGGCAACATCGGCAATCCACAGCGACCACGGTTTGGGACGCACCGGAATCAAAGGCAGCTTCCGCTGATCCCCAGGAGTGCGCATAAACACAACCCACTTTCCATCTGGGGTCCAGCGTGGCATGGAGTCCTTATCCACGCTCGGCGACATGTAGTGGATCGAGTCTTTATCGAACTCGTAAACCGCAATCAAGCTATGATCGTCCCGCTCGCTGACAAAAGCGATGCGTTTCCCGTTGGGCGACCACTTGGGCTGCACTGCATTCCCGCGCACCGAAGCCAGCTCCTTGGCTGGTTGCTTTCCATCAGTGCTGGCAAGCCACAACTTTTTCTTCGCGGACCACACTGCCCATTGGCCATCCGGCGAGATCTGGATGTCTTCGCAGTCTTCCTCAGGACAACCCATGTCGCCCAACAGACGAGGCGCCGCATCTTTTGCATCGACATCCAGCGCGAACACCTGCTGCTTGGCTCCTCTCGTCCAGCTCTTGGGATTGGCGCTCTCTTGAGTGGAGTTCAACTCGCTGCCCAGAGCGTACACTGCGGTCTTGCCGTCGGCTGTCAATCGCAAGCTTGCGATCGGCTGCCCGTCATCCGCGTTGTAATGTGTTACCAGGCGCGCGGAGCGAACGAAGTCCGGGCCATCCGCCACCCACACGTTGCGGACTCCTTTGGCGTTCATGACCCACGCCACGCGACTGGCGTGCTCAGCGGCGACGAGTTCGCTTGGAAACGGCGAACTCAGAACCTGTTCGAGGGTGAACGAAGATTGCGCCGATATAACGGTCGCAAAGCTCGAGATCACGAAAAAGGCGATGTGCAAGCGAAGTTTCGTCAGTGGCATAGACCGCTAGGGTAAGCGACTCTTACCCCACTTGCCAATGCCTTCCAAGGGGAGGCCCGCTGTCGAGGCCAAGGTTCGTCTCGGCTCGGCGCGATGGAAAAATTATCTTTTGGCTCCGTCGCAGGAATAGTGACTAGACTTTCACGTCCGGGACTGCTGCACGGTCCTCGAAAACTATGGCGCGATCTTGGCAGACGCGTCCGGCGGCAATCGACGGATCGCCTTTCTGCCTTCTTTCGGCCGTCTCAATTAAAAGTCCTCGTCGTCTGAATATGGTCGTCTGAATTACTTAGCAACGGTATCGCCAGCAGTGAGAACAGCTTGTTCCTCGGCGCACGACTGTGTCGACTCGTGAATCACATGATGATCGTCATTCCAAAGCCGGATCACCGGCTGAGAAAGATTGTGCTCGTAGCCAACGGCACTCAAGCTTGCCGGGTTCAGCAGAAAATATCTGCCTCCAGTCCCCGCTCCGAGCCCTAACCAGCGTGCCGTCAACACGCGAATAAAGTGTCCACTGGAAAAAACAAGTACATTGCCTGCAATCGCCCGGAGACGTTTTAACACCCGGTCCGCCCGCTCGCCAATTTGCACCGGCGATTCGCCTCCCGGAGCTCCATCCCGGAACAGTTGCCAGTCCGGACGCTCCCGAAGTATCTGAGTGGAGGTAAGGCCTTCATACTTTCCGTAGTCCCATTCCACAAGGTCAGGATCGATTTCAGCCACGGTTCCAAACCCTGCAAGCTCGCAGGTGCGGGACGCGCGCTGCAACGGGCTGGTAAACACCTTGGCGAATGTCATACCCTTCAGACGTTCTCCAAGCCTGCGGGCGTTGCATTCGCCATCTGGCGTGAGGGGTAAGTCGGTGAGGCCGGTATGCTGACCTGAGGCAGTCCATGCCGTATTACCGTGCCGCGCTAGATAGACCTGTGGAAGTGCGTCGTTCATTCAGCTCTCTCTCCTTGGACCCATTGCAAGCTTTGATGTTGATTACGGAATCCGGTTGCGGACCGGAGCGATAAATAACTTGCCTGTTATTTTGCGAGGACCTTACCGCTGTTTCGTCTCGACTCGCAAACGGGAACGGCTGGGTTACCTTCAGCAAAAAAGCAACGCACATGCAGCTTGTGGGCTGTCCCGAGCATCTTAGAGGGGAAGGAATTCCACTGTGCCAAATCCCAGTCTTACACCGGGCGAGTTGCTGGCTGCCTGCGGAAAAGTCCTCACCGGCTATGTACCATTGCTCTCCATCGAGATCACGCGAGAGTGCCCGCTCACCTGCCCAGGTTGTTATGCCTATGGTGAATCGCACCTGCGCGGCGGCGTCAAGTTAACGGAACTCCGCGACCTCCGCGGGGACGAACTGGTGGAGGGCGTTTTGGAGCTTGTGCGCAAGCACAAACCTCTCCACGTTTCTCTAGTTGGCGGGGAACCGATGGTCCGGCATCGTGAGCTTGGCCGCATCCTTCCAGCACTTAGTAAGATGGGCATATTTACGCTTGTGGTGACAAGCGGAATAATCCCGATTCCGATGGAGTGGATGAAACTCCCACGAGTCCGAATTGCGGTTTCAGTGGATGGACTGCCAGAGCACCACGACATCCGGCGAAAGCCCGCTACCTACGAGCGCATCGTCAAAAATATCGAAGGCCGCGAGATCAATGTTCACTGGGTGATCACGCGCCCCATGCTCGAATGCGCGGGCTACCTCGAAGAATACGTGGCATTCTGGAGCGCACGTCAAGAAGTGAATCGCATTTGGGTAAGCGTCTACACTCCCCAAGTGGGTGAACAGAGCCCGGAAATTCTAACTACCGGCGATCGTGAGAGCCTCGCTCTGCAATTGCCTGCTTTGGCTCTGCGGTATCGAAAGCTTTTGTTCAATGAGGGGCTCGCCCAAGCCTTTCTTCATCCGCCGAAGAATCCGGACGATTGCGTGTTCGCAAAAATGTCAGCGAATTATTCTGCGGATTTTGAAACTCGTGTTGAACCTTGCGTTTTCGGGGGAACACCCGACTGCTCCCAGTGTGGGTGCGCAATTAGCACCGGCTTACACTGGATCAAGGGGATCAGATTGGCGGGCCCCGTAAAGGTCAGTCATTTCATTGCAGGCTCAGTGAGGGTTGGCCGCTTGATGAATCGTTTCCGACCACATCCGGCTCGACCTTCCCGGTGGAAATCGTCAACGTTACCTGCCGACAGCAAAAGCGATTTGATTCAAATTCGATCGTGAAGGATTAATTCCAGTTGTCGCACCACAACCATTGCATCGAGAAGTAAACAGAACGCCGGTGATTGCAATTTCAAGTTATTATTTCAGCCAGAGCAGTGCCTCTAGCCGTGAGAACCACTGGGGGAACCAAGCCCGTTTGAGGAAAGTATGAAGATAAACTTTTTGCCGACACGTGAAGGAAGCGACGACCCTACCCGTTTTCAGCCAATGGAGCGGCTGAAAGTATATTTGTTCGGGGGAACTGTATTGTTTGCCTCGTTCGGGATGGGCGAGGCAGTCTATCGACTTTTGTTTTCGCAGTTTGACGGCATAACCGATCGTATTCCGGTTGAGATATTGTTTGGCTTGCTCTTCGCTTGGCTTGCGACTAAATTCGTCGGTGGCGTTTACAGAAATCGCAAAGAGAGGAGCGCACGGCTCAACTTCATTTGGGCGCGAAATCATCACATACGAGGCGCCCTGGAAGGAATCACTCCGCTGGCCCACCCTGCAAAAAACCAGCAGTCGATCCGCGTGATCCGCGAAGAGGTCGACAGGATTGAATGGGCGCTTAAGGATATCTTGACTAGCTAAGCAGCCGCAGACTGTGTCGTTTACAAATGCGGTCACGAGCTTGGCTCGCGTATCGATTCTTAAAACACTCTTCCCGATAGAGCGCCGCCTCCGTCCATCCCTGTTTAGCTTCGAAAGCTGGCTTCGAAACCAGCCAAAGTGAATCTTGTGACGGTCTGGAACCATCCTAAGAACGTAGGTTGCGAATTATAAAGCCGGGAAATTGTTGGTGGTCGAGTGTGATGACGTTCTTCGAAGACCGCATCGTTGTTTTGTCGAGCGATCCTGGTTCAGCGAATCCTGGTTCAGCGATCGAGGTTATCGGATCTCGACCGACTGCCCGCAGGAAGTGAAAGCGGTTCTTCCCCTTCGATCCCGAAGCGCTTGTCCTGAGTCCTGAACTTGACTTGTTCGAGCTCGAGTGCTTTCAGTGAATGTTGATCTGACACTGAGCCAGTATTTACCTAAACTCAAGGAGTGCCATGGATGTTTGAGAGTATTCTTTGCCAAGTAACGGAATACAATCCGGAGGTTCTCGAATCGCTAATCGGCCTTGCAGTCGAAGTTGCCCGGGAAGGACGAGAGGGACGAAGGGTAGGAACACTGTTCACACTCGGAGATGAAAATGCTGTGCTCGCTAAATCCAGACCGTTGATTTTGGATCCTTTGTTCGGGCATCCAGCAACTTCGCGCCACATCACCGATCTCAATCTCCGCGGAACCATTAAGGAATTAGCCCAGCTGGATGGTGGATTCGTTGTGAGCCGCGACGGAATCGTCCTTTCCGCCTGCCGCTACCTCGATGCCGTGGCGGAACAGGTAGATGTGCCGCTGGGACTGGGCAGCCGTCACATTGCCGCCGCCAACATGAGTGCCGTGACCAATGCGGTAGGCATTGTGGTTTCTGAGAGTTCGGTGGTGCGACTTTTCTGCCACGGACAATTGGTCGCCGAAATCATTCCCGAGATTTGGATGACGGATCATGCCGCGCACCTTCGTGGCAATGCGAAGAGAGAGCAAGTCGGCGACTTGACATTGCTTACTCCGAGTCTGCGACAATCTCCTGTCGCGGAATAAGAGCGACCAGCAAGATGCCATACGAAACGAACCCATGACAACCTCGCAGGAATTCCGATGTGAAGTCTGCGGAACTGTAACCACCGAACCGGTTCACTGGTTCATCATTCGATGTGGAGACTCTGAGCTTACCCTGCAGCGATGGAAGTTCGATGCTGCCAACGCCGCCGCAGCCCGGCATTTTTGCGGTGAGGCTCACGCTGAGGTATACATCAGCCGTTGGTTTGAATCGGTGTGCTCGCCTCCCAAGCCAAGCTTCAGGTAGCGTCGGCTGGCAACAAGTCTCTCAATATCAGGGTAGCGATTAGCGGAACCGACCGGAAGACTTCTCGGACTCCAACGGCTCTATGAGTCCGCTCGCTTCCGGACACAGCTGCAAGATTTCCGTCACCTTCTGCGGGGTATTCGTTTAGGAGTGACGGGCCCTTCGGAGTCCCTCTTGATGTGTTCCAACAATGATGTCGCAGCCTGTGCGCGGAGCCATCCTTATCGAGGAAACGAAGTCAACTTTTTCGAGGGACTAAGAGCATTGAAGGGAAGAGGGTCGCGGGCAAAATAACGCACGGTCACGTCGTCTCCCAATTTGACTTCGTTATAGTCGACCTGCGTGCCCGCAGTCTGTGGCTCATTGGTAAAATGGCGGATGGTGACATCCTCTCGAACGTCATCAATTTCATTCCTCCCGACTCGAATCCGCCGGAATGCGGCTTCAGCAGGCCGCGCCTTTGCCGTTACCGAGGCAACTTCCGATTCTTCAAACGCACTCGCTGTTTTTAGCGCCGCAGCCGGGCCGTGGCCGCTGTAAGTAAACCACGCAATAATCGCGAGGATGATGACTGCCGCGGCATCCGTGCTCCACCAGGGCATGTGGCGCGAATCATGCCACACTCGTGTCGTGAATACGGTCGCCTTGTCAAAGCACAGGGAATCGACCTGAGATGTTGACTTCGTCCGCAAAACGATGTCAACCGGTTGACCGTTGACTGCGACTGCCTTAACGTAACATTCCTCATGCACGGCTTCCCCATGCTCATTGGCTTTGCTGATTTCGAGCGCGACCGGTTGACGACAAATGGAGCACCAGACCAGCGGCGGCTCAAACGGGTATGGACACTCGGAGTTCATACGGTCCCTCCTGTAGCGAAGGGTGAAGGCTTGACGAGGCCTGTTCTCGTGCTGCAACTTGCCAACCAAACCCTTGCGCGTTGTTAAGTTCGAGTGCTGCATCGACTTAGAGAAATGTCTTTAATGGAAAAGAGTGGAGTTATTGACAGCCAAAACTTCACGCCGCGTAGAAATTTCGACGCACTCCGTACTGCATGGGACGGTACTCGAACGGCGTCCAACGCCCCCATCTCTGAAGCGCAGGGCGCTTCAGTTCACCATGCCACTTGTCGTCTACGTCACGATCGAAACTCGTTACGGCTTTCATGTTGATCCTCGCTTGACCGTGATGCTCACATCGCTGATGGCGGTCCGGGACGACGGCCCTCTTTATTCTTCAAGAAGTTCACCATGTGCTGGACTCGGTTGTGCCGGGTGCGATCCTCGTTGCTCTGCTCCATCAGGTCCGTATCGAACTTCTGAAGGTCTTGCTTGCTGATTTGGCGAACGTAGATTTTCTTGCAGGAGTCCCGAAAAAGTTCCAAAGACCGCTTGTAAGCTCGGTAGGTTTTGGGAGCAACTTCGCGACATCGGCCAGGTACACCCTGACTTCGTCGTCGACTCGGTACCCAGACGGCGCGGCGGCGGGTATCGGTTCCGGTTTACGATCCGGCACACCGGAGATTCCGGGTACCAATTCCGGGTCACGGACCTAGTAGCGCGAAGACCTTCACCTAGCTGCCCAAGCGATGAAAACACTTCTGACTCCTAAAGTTCAAACGGACGTCCTGAGTATCAGGGAACCTAACCCGAACGAAATTTCGGTCAAATCCGCTGATGCAATCGGCGCGAGAAAGGAACTACGGGGCTTCTGGGGCTTTTGACCGAAAAGAAACACCAACGTAAAACGCATCGCCAGGGGGCGCTTCCAGGGTTTTTCAAGCGTGATTATTCCGCCCGGTTAGAGTCGGACGTGGAGCCACGCTTTCACAGAGTGAGGAGAACTGTTAGGATATTTCTGTGCTCGAGCGAGCCAACTCTTGGTTGGTGTTTCTGTCCGGTTCGTACTGATCTTGGAGCGCCCTGAGTTATCCATCCAAGCGTTTTGCGCATCGCGCAGGCGCCGAAAAATGGGCAGAAGTTATGGGTGGTTCCGGCAAAGAATACGAACCAACCCAAGCCGGGATAGGGAGCTTTTGCATTTGATGGAAATCGCGGGTGGCAGCATAACTTGGCGATTTTGTAGTTCGTCGATTTGGCGAGTGGGGACGTAGTTCAGTTGGTTAGAACGCTGCCCTGTCACGGCAGAGGCCGCGGGTTCGAGTCCCGTCGTCCCCGCCAATTCTTTTGGATGGTTTACGAAGACCCACCAAAAACAATCTGGGTCCGTTTGGGTCCAATAAGCTTTTGCAGCCTTCCCGATTGGCATTTTCCTCCCACCAAACAACCGGAAGGAGCGAGAACCCTCTGGAACTAGTGGGTTAGGTCTGATTTGCTTCCGGACAACACGCCCCCAGGCAGGATGGCATCCCCTAGCTTCCCCTGCGCCAAGCGTTTGCTTCTTGTAGTCGCCTGGAGATACTTGTTGGTCACATGCAAATCGCTGCGACGCAAGTAGTCCGCAGCGATTGCGATTCCGCAGGTCGAAGCTGTGGAGCGGACTGACTTCCCTGTTACGGAGGAGGCAAGAAACCTTGGCGACTGTGAATCACATGCACGTAAAAAGGCAGTTCCGCTTCCGATTATCTCGAAAGCGGAACCGCTGCCTTCACTGTTCCAGTCGCAACAACGCAGCTTCTCCTAGTGCCTACCAAGCCGCATTGTTCACCAGATTGGTTGCATTCACGCTACCGATTCCGGTCGCCATATCCCAACCTGGTGTCGCGCCGAATGAGGGCTGGTAGGCCGTTGCGTCGACAGTGGTCGGTGATATCACCGCCATGCAGGTCGCTCCCGTCCCCCCTCCGCCGGAGATAGTGCAGATAGGAACACCGGTGTAGCCCTGACCCTTGGTCTTCAGGGTCACAGCTGTCACTTTCTTGGTGGTTGTGTTGATGGTAGCGGTGCACGTGGCTGTTGTTCCGCCTGCATAAAGAGTAGTTCCGGTTGGTGAGTGATACGCCGATTTATTAGCGGGCTGCATGATGGTGCAGGTGGGTGTACTGGTGTACCCTGAACCGCCTGTTTTAAGAGCAAGGCTTGTGATGGATTGTGTACTGAGCACACCGTAGGTTCCCGATGGCAGATAGCAATCAGCTTTCATTACGCTACCGTTATGGACGCACGGGATATCGTCGTCACCCTGGGTGACGTCATAGAAAGAACAAGTCGACGCTACGCCGGGTTTTTGGTTGATGGAGTAACAAGATGAATTACCCGCGGTTCCGAATTCGCTTTTAGCAATGGAGTAATAAGTGGGATTGGGATTGCCGGCGCGAATGCTGTGCTTCTGGTTCACGAGCGCCTGGATGCTGGCCATCATAGGTGCCGAGGCTGACGTCCCGCCAATACCAGTCCACGTGCTGGGAGCGCCAGCACATGATGCCCCACCGTTCGAGACGTCGGAATCACAAATGATGATGTAGTGTCCCCAGATGCCATTGCTGGCAAACAGCGACACGTCCGGGACGTCGCGCACGCCATCTGACGGATTACCGAAAATGCCCTTTTGCCAGGTAGGTTTGGCATACCCCTTGCAAGTTGTGTCTTCGATGTAAAGATAGCTGGGATTTGCCGCTCCCGTGGCGCAGTTACTGGGACCGCCCCCGCCGCCAACCGTGCTCAAGAAATCCGCTTCCCCTGTCGCACTGTTGCAAAAGCCAGCCGAACCATAGGTCTGCGTAAAGCCTTCTGCCTTGGCCACCAGATAGCTGGCGCAGGAATCGTTCCAGGGAATCTCCGGGATGTAGGACTTCGCTGAACCGAAAGTCGCCGAGTTAGTAGAGCCCCAATAAGTGCTCTGAGGAGCACCGCCTTCGCTGGCATTATAGAGGTCTTCGAAGTCGGTACCCCCACGGACACGTTATAGATGCTTTCGCCCCAACCGGTAACACCAATTCCAGGGTAGGCAAAACTGTCTCCCCCGGTGAAGTTTTCGGCGCAGAAGGACGAAGCATGATCGCCAGAGGAGGCAAACACTGAGACGCCAGCCGCCGCCGCCGATTGAAACGCAGAGTTGAAGGCAGCGTTGGCGCTAGCGCCCGTGTAAGCCTCGCAAAGGCCATAGCTCATGCTGATGACAGCCGGAGGACTGCCGGCGGCTATGATGTTCTCAACCGCCAAAAGTGGGCCGATCGTGGCAAGCGTGGCACCGTCTTTGCACGAAGCCAGGATCACATGCGCGCCCGGAGCAATGGCCGTCACGATTTCTACATCCAGGTCTGCTTCGTCATCAGCCCCATTGGCGCCGGGATCAGTGCAATTTCCGTTCTTGTCGGGATGTTCTGTCGTGAAAGTGCCGCCGTACTTGGCGAGGCCGAACTTGGTCCGGTACGTCGCCCAGTCGTTATCGAAGGCGTCTGAATCTTCCACCACGACCACGGTCTGACCTTGGCCGTAATTGCTGGCTGTATAAAGCGGAGTCAAGTTGTAAATGGTCTGGAGATCTGCTGGCACGAGAGCGTAGCAGTTGGCTCCGCATCCGCTGAAGGTGTACTGCGTGCGATGGAGGATTTGCGGTGGGGCTTTGAAGTTGTGCATCGAAACCACGCCCACCACCGCAGGCGCAAGTGCTGCCGGAATCTTGGGATCGCTCATGTTGGCGAAGTGCTCTTCGCCCTTCACCTGAAGCGCGTGAATGTCGGTATGGAAGGCTTCGCGAATTTGGCCCGCGGTGCCAGAGAAGTCGATGACCTGACGGTTGGGATAGACATAACCCACCGCGAAGCCGTGAGATTCGAGCCAGTGCGTGATGGTATCGAGATCCTGCTGCGCAAGGCCGTACTTTTCTCCTTGTTCATCGGACATCATCCAGTGGCGGAAGTTCGGTGAAGATTTGTCGGTGAGCGAATCGATGTACTGCGCAAACTGCGCCTCGACTTCGGGCGCGCGCTTCAATTGCAGCAACATGTGGTCAACTGGGAAGCCGTCTGACACCGGGCCGCGATCATTATGGGCATTCGCTTCGGGACGCGTATTACCCCTCAGCGTGACCAACCTGGTCTCATCCACCGACTGAGTGATGATAGGGCGCAGTTGACCGCTCCCAGATTGGAATGCGCGGGCGGCATGGCGCCAACCGAAAGCAAGAGTCAGCGCTAGGACAACCAAGACAACGCCTAATTTTCGAGTCATTAAATTTTCACCTTTGGGAGACGATCTGGGAGCTAATCCGGAACCGGGGTTGTTCCGGAGCGGAATTATAACCCGAGTTCGCTACCATCGAGCAATACAATTTTTGTGAAAATTCTGATCACTTTTCCGCCGGGAGGAAATCGGATGGATGTTTCAATATGGACGTTCTCAATAATGATCCAAAGAATCGAAACTCTTAGGGTCCTAAGGCCCTAAAATCGGGCGAGTCTTAGTCACCGTTACGATCCGGTGTAGAGCTGAAACGGCGCCCAATAAAAAGGATTGCGGAATGCGCTGTTCCGCAACAGAGATAGTTTGGCAGTCCGCAACGCGGTATCTGGACTGGCTCCCTTCCCCAGTTCGTCATAGAAACGATCCATTAATTGCTCAGTCGACGCGTCGGTCACCTCCCAGAGGCCGGCGATTACGTTGTGCGCACCCGCTCGCAGGAAAGCCCAGGCCAGTCCGACCAAACCCTCGCCCGAGTATGCGCGTTCGCCCGCGCCATAGCAGGCGGAAATCGTGACGAGGTCGGCTTGCAAAGGATGCGCAATAATGTCGCGAGCATAGAGCTTGAAAGTGCCGGTGTCGTTCGCACCGGGCGACAGCACAATCGCCGAATCGAGCGGACTCAACCGGCTCGCCGTTCCGTGCGCGACAAAATGGATGTGGGAAAACTGTTCGGGATTGCTCGCGAGGTATGCTGACGGTGTCGCCTGCTTATGCTGGTAAACCTGTTGCTGCGTTTCCGGAAAATGCCGGGATACGCTCGTCATTTGCTCGGCGGCTCGGGGCAACTCAGGATAGTCTTTGCTGGGCGCGACGCTGTCGCCGATTAGAAGCAGCTCGAGAGCGGGTTTCTTTTGATGGACGTTGTCGCGGACTTTATCCCTTGAAAATGATGCCGCCAATACCCGCAGCGAACTAGCGTTGGCTACGTCAACGTCTTCGATCCAAAAATGGGGTTTCGGCTCAGCCGGCTTCGCTTCAGCGGATTTCGCTTCAGCCGGCGTTGAAACGACCAGGGTCTCGAAATTAAGGTTATTCAGACTGCCATCGGGGATGATGAAAACCTTGCCGTCGTGCGCCAGCAGTGATTGTGCCGGACCAATGAGCGTGCGATACAGAGCGCGCGCCTCTTCGCTGGAGGTGAGAACATCTTGCGGTCCGTTGATGGCCTTGCGATAACGTTGCACCAGCGCATCGATTTCAGCGCCGGGAGGCAAGGGAAACAAACTCGTCTTCTGTGGCGTGATCGCCCATAGATACGATTGCTTCTCGCCGAGCCAGTAAAAAAGAAGCGTCCCTTTCGCGCGCTGGGAAATTTCTTGCGCCCTCAGCGGCGGAGGCCCGGCATGTTCGCCCTTCAAAGCTCCTTTCGATAGCAGGCCCAGTCCCTCCGACAGCGTGCGAGCGCGGCTGTAGTCGGCCCAACGCAGAGCCTCGTCCGATTTTCCCTGCGATACGAGAAAGTGGATGTAATCGTCGTAGATACTGGCGGCATTCGTGAGAAACGAAAGCTGAAAATCCTGGTGGCGGACCGTGTCGCGCGCCGATTCGAAAGTAGCGAGTGCCGCCTGGTATTCGTGGACGGCTTCACTCGGTTGTTTTTCGTCTTCGTAAAGGCGTGCCAGTCCGTGCTCCGCCCGCCACTGCAGAGAAGCATTACTATTCTTGTCGCTCTCCACCTCACGGAATATCCGCTTCGCCTCCGCTCCGTTTTGTGCCTGAGCGGCAATTAACCCTTTGACCAGCAAGGGATATAACTCATCCAGACGATTGTTGTCTTTCTGTGCGATGGCGATTGCTTCATCGGATTTATCGCTGGCCTGCTCCAGTTCGCCGCTTTGCACAGACACTAGTGCCAGGGCGCGCAGGGCATTGTAGATGTCCTCTCGGTCGTTGATCTTCCTCGCGAGTTCCAACGCAGTTTGGTAGGACTGTTTCGCTTTCGAGAAATTATGCATCTTTTGGTAGGCATATCCCGCGTTCGTGATCCAAGAGAGTTGGTCGATGATGTCTCCAACTTGGATTGCGAGCTTGGCAGCGTCGAGCGACAATGCCAACGACTTCTCCGAGTCGCCGAGGTTATAGTACGCCCAACCGAGATTACCCGAGGCCTTCACCGCGATATTGCGGGCGCCGATGGCGGTCGCGGTACGATTGGCCGCCTCGATCCAATCGACCGCCTCGTCAAAATGTTCATCCTTCAGGGAGACTGCGCCCAAGTTCAGCAGCGCCGTCGCCTCCAAGAAACGGTCGCCTCTTGCTCGCGCAAACGATAAGTTATGGGCAAAGAGCGAGCGCGCCTGCGCGATCTGGCTGCGCTCAATGGCCAGAACGCCCTCCGCCCGGATCACATTTCCACACATCGGAAGGTCGGCCTGCGAACACTGCTCCGCGGCCTGAGTCAGGATGCGTTCCGCTTCCGTGAAAGAATGCAATCGGGCGTAAGCGACTCCCTCGATTGCAAGCGCCTGAATCTCGGAGTCCTCGTCGATCCGGGGAGCTGTTTGATCAGTGAGAAGAGAGAGAGCTTCCTGACTCATGCCCTGCCAGAGAAGAGATTCGGCTTGCAGGATTCTGAACTTCCGAGCCCACCCGGGATTCGAATTCCGAAGCCGCTGGTAGCCCTCTTCCGCTTCCTTCTGGCTGGAAAACAAAGCGCCGTGAATAAATGTTTGCTGGGCGCGTCCGTAGGCCGCCTGTGCGTTCTCAGGGCGGTGGCAGCTGAGGCATGACGCCCCAGCCAGGAGAATTCCAGCCAATGTCAGCGGCCTTCTTGGCCGTCCGCATCGTCGAGGCCGCACGTATACAGGAGGGAACATGATCCAAGGGCTTGTTCGGTTTTCGTAACAGAATGACGAATCTCGCTGGATGCCCCGACCAACGAGTGTATAAGGTCAATCCCAAGGAGGTTAACGATATGCTCGCAGCCGTAGTTCTTGCAACAGCACCGGGTAACCATGCCAATGCGGTCAACGCGAACCCCGTCGGTCAGGACGGCGCTACCGCGACGCACGTGGTCTGTTTCGACGATCAAACTCCCGTCCCCGACGGGAATCAACCAGAAGACGGTAGGACTCAACCCTAGCTGCTTTCCGATGTTCGGTGGCTGGTGCTCACGCACCGGCCACCGGCCCTCGCCTTGCTCGGATATAGGTCAGGGGTCGGAGGTTTTTGCCATGGATAGATCCCCAGCCGAATACGCTGTCGACCTGTTGCGCCTCGATGATCTAGATGGTGCTCGCCGAATTGCCGAAACCGAGATCGAACGAGTGGCAGATCAAGGAAATGGCGCGCACCTCTGGCAGCTTCGGTTCGTGCGCGCTGAGGCAATGCGATTACGGGGAATGCCCGAAGAGGCTCTTAAATACTTGGAATCTCATCAGCGCCTGAATCCGCCGGAACAGGAGAACGTTGAGTCGCAGGCTCGTCTTTGCATGCATTGCGGCTATCATTCAGGTCTGATGGGACGGTACGAACCGTCCCAGAGGCTATTGGCCGAGGCGGAGGCATTATGTCGCAGTTTACGGATGGTTGAGCTCTGCGCTGAGGTCTTCATACGCCAAGCGATGATCTTTTTTCTCAGGAAAGATTACGTTGCATCCGATCAAATTTATCGGGCAGTCCTGAGCCTCTCAGAGCGATTGGGCGGATGGTATTTTCGCGCAATGGCTCAATGGGGGATCGGCAAGAACCTCATGATTCAAAGGTATTACAGAGACGCCATGCCCTGGCTCGAGGAATCTCTGAGGATTTTTGAGGCTGCCGGAGCGCGGCTATCGATCTCGACGGTGTGGGGTGAACTGGGGGTCTGTCACCTTGGCCTTGGCAATGATGCAGGGGCGCTTGAGCTGCTTCAAGAGTCGGCGCGAATCGACTATGAATCAGGCACGATCCACAATTACCAGGTAGCCTTGGCAAATATCGGCAACGTATATTCGCAGCGCCGTGACTTTTTCACGGCGCTGTCGTACTACCAGAAAGCGCTGACCCTGGCTCGCGAGATCAAGGACCCGGTGTCCGTCAAGAAATGGACGTACAGCATCCGACTCACCTACGCGAGAATCCGGTCAACCGTAGACGAGCAGAACCCCAGAACAGCCTGAATCGAACAGCGGTTATGGGGCGGTTCGGCCGTTGGCCTTCGTAGCTCCGGCAGAGGTGTTCCCGTCGCCAATACACCCCATTTTCATTTTGAGCATGGTCAGCTCGAAGTAAACACAGGGTCTTGAAGAACCCGGGTATACGTTTTCGCCCACCTCGATCTCTCCCAGTTCCACCGCCCCAAAATGCGGAATCACCAGAACATGGCCGAAGGCCTGCACGCCAAGTCCGCGATCCACTTTGCTGAGGTCGATGTGCTGAACCAGGGAGCATACAATTTCCGGCCTGCTGACCGTCTCATCCTCACCCTTGATACGGATGAGTTCTTCGACGCGCTTAAGTCTCTCAATGTACTTCGGCCTGATCTCTTTGGGAAGATCGGTGTCGTTGGCGATCGTCTCCGTCTGCTCCTTCACCCTGGTCAGAAAATCGAAGTCCCGCAGATAAGACGTATCCCCCTCGGGCTTGGGCCCGCAAATCCCGAGCTTGAGCGTGAGGTGAATCGGGAATCCGCTGACTCGCAGGTCGCCGAACTGAGTGCCCAGAAAGGTCACGCTGGGGAAGTGGCCTTTCTCGTAAGGGTGGTCGGTAGAAACCTGGTTGACCAGGCGGTCGGAGGTAATGGTTTCGAAAGAGTTGAATCCTTCCAGGACAGACGTAGCCAGAGTAACCCAGCCTTGATGCTTTAGGCTTCGGGATCCTGATACCCGTGTCTCTCCCTTGGTGAAGGAGATCAGTCCTTCGATGCTGACGTCCTGCACCGACCGGCTGAAGAGGCCGCCCCTGCGATCCTGCAATGAAACCGGGGCCTGCGGTTCGATCTTTTGTACGATAGGGCGTTGCAGGTCGCCGCTGAGGACGTTGGCCGTGGCACTGTACTCATGTGAGTGTGTTTCTGCGCTAACTGCTTGCGGTGTTTCCATCGTGGTCGACATGGTGTGTACGCTCCGCTCGTCTGAGCTATTTCTGAATTTGTAATTCAAACGACGTGCTTCCTAGGTCTTTGCTTTCCCCCGCGGCGGTAACGCCGCGCACTGAGATCTTGTAGGCTCCTGCTTCTCGACGTGCCCCTGGCACTTCCACCGGCCACTGGTCCTGACCAGGGATGGCCGGGATAGTGAGCGACCATTCTAGTCTTCCATTGGGGTTATACAAGTCCGCCGCATAGTGGGTGTAGTTGCCGTCCGGGGGGATGCGCACAAACAGAAGGAAGCCCCTCCCCGGAGCAACACTGATCACCGGGCCTTCCGCGCCGTAAGTCCCCACATTGACGGAAGCCCAGGGCAAGACTTGTGGCTGCGTGAGCGCCGAACGCAATTGCGGGTAGGTGACCAGATTCTGATAACCGATGACCGCTACCAGGAGCACAAATACCGGCGCGGCAATTGCTGGACGAAGCCAGACGAACCATCCCCGGTTGCCTGGTTTTTGTGCAGGAGGATGCACAGGAACGGGAGCCAGTTCAGAGCTTACGCCCAGCACGATCTTGCTGTTGGCCACAAACTCGGACGCTGCGCGAACGTCCAGTGCGCACTCCGGACAGTCGAAAAAGTGCTCCTCGAACTCGTCCCGCACTTTAGGATCGAGTTCTGCGAGCAGATATTTTTCCGTCATTTTTTCGCGAACCACCGCATCGTGGTCCATGGGTTTGTACCCCCTCGTAAATGATGTGGGCCTGGCAGCATGGGCAACGTTTCCTAAGCGGGAGCAAAATCTGGGGGATTCTCTCCCGTATGCTTCAGATACGATGACTTAAATGCTTGCTTGGCGCGGTGTAACAGCACACGTAAATAATCGCGATCGACCCCGAAGTCGCGGCATACTTCATCCTTGTCGCGCTCCTCGATGAAAACTTCACGGAGCAGCCGGCGGTCGCGCTCCGGGAGTTTCTCCAGAATCTCCCGGACTTTTTTCTGTCGTTCTTTTGCGACGAGCGCAGCCAGCATGTCCATGTTGGAAGAAGGGATCTCGTCTTCCTCCTCGTCGTCCATAGGAGCGTTGTGAACATCCGACCGGTAATGCTCCAGTAGGACGTTATTGCAGATCGAGTTCACGAACGATCCCAGACGCTCGGGTTGAAGGATTTTTCCGCCCCGCAAAGCCACAAAAAAGCGGGAAAAGGTTTCCTGGCGCACATCCTCGATGGTCTCCGGCGACTTCAGGCGGGAGCCAAGCTTGATCTTGATCAGGCTGCTGAAATAGGCGGAAAAATGCTCCTGCGTGCGAAAGTCTCCGGCTCGCAAGCGGCTTAGATAGGATTCGTCAAACGAGTGGAAGTGCAAGTACCGGCCCCGAGCATTCTGCGGTGGCACAAAGTGTAGCACTGGAAGAGGCGCGCCGGTGCTGTTTTCGGTTGGCGCGGAAAACGCTGGGCGCTTCAAGGCAAAGTGGCTGCTACGGCGGCAAACAGAAGGTGGGACGGGCCGAGCGTTATACGCTGCCAAGTGCTGACTCCTTTTAATCTGGATCGAAGGGCCAGGGAAGTAGTGCGCTGTTATGAAGCTAAATTCAGAAAGTACCGGAGCCGCTTCCCCCGGCGACCCCGGCGCCTTCGAGAACCCCGCCTCGTGGCGCCAAACGGGGTTCGTGAACTGGCTCATCGCGGTTTGCGATGTTCCTTCGCTCATAGGGATAGTGCAGAAAAGGCGCGAATCGTTTCAGGATTTGCAAAACAAATCGGCTTCGCAAAGCGCAACGATTTCCCAAGGGCCTTAGAATTGAAGCTGTCTCGATCCTGTGAGGCGATGTTCAACCCTACAACGAGGGACGAGCGATGGCGAGTGTGTTTATTACAGGTTCGTCAGACGGTCTCGGTAGAATGGCCGCGCAACTTCTGATCGCGCAGGGGCATGAAGTGGTTCTCCATGCTCGCAGCGAACAGCGGGGCCAGGAAGCTTTGTCCGCGGTTCCGGGAGCGAAGAGCGTGGTTATTGGTGACCTCTCAAGCATCGCCCAAACGCGCGATGTGGCGGCCCAGGTCAACGCACGCGGCATTTTCGACGCAATCATTCATAATGCGGGTGTCGGATACCGGGAACCTCGACGCATCGCGACCGAAGATGGCCTGCCTCATGTGTTCGCCGTCAACACGCTCGCACCGTTTCTACTCACCGCTCTGATCCATCGGCCGAAACGGCTCGTCTACCTGAGTTCCGGTCTGCACCGGAACGGCGATTTGAGTCTGAAAGATCTCGCGTGGGAACATCGCCCGTGGCAGGGACAGCAGGCTTACTCCGATACCAAGCTTCACGATGTGCTGCTGGCATTCGCCATCGCGCGCCGCTGGCCGAAAGTTTTCTCCAACGCTCTTGAACCCGGCTGGGTGGCAACCAAGATGGGAGGCGAAGGAGCCCCGGATGACCTCGACGCCGGGCATCGCACGCAAGTATGGCTCGCGGTCAGCGACGATGCAGCCACGAAAGTTACGGGGGAGTACTTCTACCACATGCAACTACGTGCACCGAAGCCGGGCACTCGCGACGCCGACCGGCAAGAGCAATTACTATCTGCCTGCCAACGCTTCTCCGGAGTGAAGATGCCTGCGAACTGAAGAAGCTTGTTCGCCTAGTTGCGCCACAGCGGCGTCTCGTCTTTAGTGCGGGTTCACTTTGCTACGCTGAAAGTCGTCCACGGATGTGAGTCCATGTCTCGCTGCAGATCCTTCTGCCAGTCAAACTCTGGATGCTGTCGCAAATGCTCGGCCGCCTTGAAGTCTAAGCCGCAGGCATGACCCGCAGCTGCGGAAAGACTCATTTTTTCCACCATGCTCGCATCGGCCGCCTTGTTCTGGACAGCGCCCGCCATTCCGTACGGAGGCTGCCAATCTCCAGAGCCTCGCGGCGAAAGATCAATGTGGCCATCGAGCGTGCGTTCGTCTGCATTTTCTTTGTTTTCGAAAGTATCGTAGTGGTCGGCCATATAGCGCTGCGCCGCTGCCAGATCGATTTTGCCCTTGTCCTGCGCCATAAGTTGCTCCCACCGGACGTGGCGGGCATTGGCGCTCGCGCTCATATCATGCGCATCAAAGTCAGTTTCTTCGCGAATGAGTTTCTCGTTAATCGGAAAATTCGAACCTACAAAATACCCGTCCGTTTTTCGCTCCAGCGTAACGTTCTTCAGCCCTAGTTCGAGGCGGCCGATTTCATTCTTTCGGATGTCGGCAATCAGCCAGGTATTGGCGTAGCCGCCGTTGTTGCCTTCCTTCATGATGCGCGTGAAATCATCGATGGAAGCGGAATATTGAGCAGCTTTGCGCGCGCGAACAAATTCCGGAATTGCCGCCGGATCGTATCCGAAAAAGTGACCAATCGTCGTTTCCGTAATAACGATCCCCGCTGAATTCATAACGAAGTCGTCGGCACTGTGGATGACTCCAGGCAAACCGTCCATGAGCATGCGATTGCCTTTGGCCGGAACGATGTCAAAAATTATGGTCCAGCGCTCACCATCCAGATAGTTCGTCCAATTGTTGTGCGCGATTACCGCCTTGCCGTCTTTCGTGTAGCTGCCGGTCGCGACAAACGCACTGCAATGCTCGGGAACCGCCAGCGAAGCCGTGGCCTTGATCCCACGCTCCTTATCATATTGTTTGACGTAATACTCCCATTCTTCCGCAGCGTTCAGCGCTACCACGTCCCAGAGATCGACCTTCACCCCGTGCGCGGTTGCGCCATCGCTGATTCCTTGCAACTCCTCCCGATATTCCTGTTCAATGTGCGGCCACATCATATTTTGCGCGGCATCGCGGAAGAACTGCCAGTCCTTCTTGCTGTCATGTGTTACTTCGAGAGCCGTGACTTTCAGGGCGTCTTGAATCTCATTCGCCAACAGATACCCATTCTGGAATCCGATTTCGCCAGGTGTGCCTTGGAGATGGACAAATGTCCACCCATTCTTCTCCGGCTGCCGGAACGCGCCTCTCAGCACGGCATCGGGGGCGGCGGCTTTGGAGGACGCCGCTGGAGTTGGCGCTGAAGACGAGAAGGACAAAGATGAGACTGACAAAGCAATTCCCGTTAGAATAAGTCCGGCCAAAACTATCCACGATCGGCGCATGTTGCACTCCAGAGGACGATTCGATTCGTAGGGATTGTAGCAGAGTTTGACGGCAGGATTGGCTGGCGGGACTGGGCTTGGGCTCGTTGTACATTGTCATAATCTTCAAGTGCAGTTTGACCGCAAGAACCGGAGAACTCCCTTCCGCGGCGCACAGTAAAATAACCTCAGGTGGTCAGAAATGGATCCCAAAGAATTTCGTGATAAAGGTCATCAAGTGGTTGATTTGCTGGCTGATTATCTCGATCAGATCGAAACCAAACGCGTGTTTCCGGACGTACCGCCAAGAACGGTGAACCAGCTGTTTAATGAACCGTTGCCCGTCGAGCCAAGTTCAGCAGACGATGTGCTGGGCGAACTGAAAGACAAGCTGCTTCCCTATTGTACGAATGTTGGCCATCCAGGCTACATGGGACTCATTACTCCTTCCCCGAATCCCGTCGGCATCGTTGCCGACTTCATTTGTTCAGCGCTCAACCAGAATGTCGGGGCATATTCGATTGGGCCGTCGGCGGTGGCGATGGAGCGCAGAGTGGTGCGCTGGCTGACCGATCTTTGCGGCTACGATGAAAATGCCGGGGGCAATCTCACCAGCGGTGGAATGATGGCCAACTTTATCGGACTGAAGCTGGCGCGGGATGCGGTGACTCGCGATCAGGCACAGTTTGATGGAATCCCACTTCGCTGGGCGGTATACGGATCGGAAGAGCGCCACGTCTCAATCGATAAAGCAGTGGATTGCGTCGGACTCGGCCGAAACGCTTTGCGCCCGCTACCGACAGACGCTAACTTTCAAGTGCGGCTCGATGCGCTGGAAGAGGCGATTGCCCAGGATAAGAAAAATGGCATCCTACCGATGTGTATCGTGGGCATTTTCGGAACAACCAATACTGGCGCAGTCGATGATATCCGCGAGCTGCGGCGCATTGCCGATCGCGAAGGCATGTGGCTGCACGCGGATGCTGCATACGGCGGCGGAATGCTGCTCTCTCGCGAGTCACCCATGCGCGATCGCGGTCTCGATCTCGCCGATTCAATCACGATCGATCCGCACAAGTGGTTCTACGCTCCTCTCGATGCCGGGGCGGTATTGGTCAAAGATCAGCGGCGGCTCACCGCGTCTTTCGGCATCAAGCCTTCCTATCTGACCGATGAGTTCGATCATGCCAACGAACGTTATCAGTATTACGTGCACGGCTTCGAACAATCTCGTCGATTTCGCAGCCTGAAAGTCTGGATGAGCTTTAAGCGGTATGGCACCCGCCAGATCGCCGAATGGATTGACAACAATGTGCGCCAGGCGAAACATCTTTACGCCTTGGCGGAAAAAGATCCCGAGTTCGAAGCAGCCTGCCTTCCGCCCATGTCGGCGATCTGCATTCGCTACCAGGGTGCGCTCCTTCCAGAAGATGAGTCTAAAAATTTGCATGTTGAAGTGGCACAACGCGTGGAGCAGAGCGGTCGGTTCTGGATTTCCACTACCGAACTGAAAGGAAAAACTTGGTTTCGAATCAATCCGGTGAACTTTCGCACACGCCAGGAGCACATGGATCAACTCTTTGACTTACTCCGGTCGGAGTGTCACTCGATTTCAAGAGTCAGTGAGCGCAGTATTTGAGGCGTCTATAGTTTTCGTGGGGGAACGGGATAAATGGCAGTGTTTTCTTTGAAGGTAAACGGTGAGGTCCACTCGGTGGATGTCGATCCGGAAACTCCGCTGCTGTATGTGCTCAGCGACGAATTGCATCTGCGCGGGCCCAAGTTCGGCTGCGGCCTCGCGCAGTGCGGAGCCTGCACCGTGTTAGTACAAGGCGAGGTCCGGCGCTCCTGCGTAGTGCCGGTGAGCGCCGTGAAACAGCGCGAGGTTACGACGCTCGAGGGTTTGGGAACTCAGGAAAAGCCGCATGCAATTCAACTGGCTTTCATCGAAGAGGGAGCAGCCCAATGCGGGTTCTGTCTGAGCGGCGTGATTCTTACGGCAAAAGCCTTGCTGGATGAGTCTCCGAAGGCCTCCGAGGAGCAGATACGGGAAGCCTTATCGAGCGTATTGTGTCGCTGTTTTACGCACACCCGAATGATGCGCGCAATCAAGCGCTGCCAAGCGAGGAGCGCATGAATCGTACCTATATAAAAGAGACGCATTTAAAAGACGCGCGCTCGAAAACAGATTTTTCCCGCCGCGATTTTCTCAAAGCTTCCGGAGCGCTGGTTGTGAGTTTCAGCGCAGCAGCGATGATGCCGCCGTTTTGCGCTGCCCAGGGTCCATTCGATACGCATTCCTCCCATATTGATCCGGCGAAGCTGGATTCATGGCTTGCAGTCGCATCCGATGGCACCGCCACTGCGTACACCGGAAAGTGCGACTTCGGGCAGGGCATGTACACCGTACAGACACAACTGGTCGCCGAAGAGCTGTGCATACCTATTAATAAGGTAAGGCTGATTCAGTGTGATACGGCGGTAACGCCGGATCAGGGAACAACATCGGGCAGTCAGTCCACGCCAACCAATTTCAATACGGCGAATCTTGCACGGGCCGCGGCGACGGCTCGCGAAGCCTTAGTTGGAATGGCGGCCCTGAAGTTGAGCGTGCCCGCGGATCAACTCACCGTCGAGGATGGTGTGATTCATGCCAGAAGCGGAAGCCATGTCACTTACAACGAACTGATTGGGGGCAAGCGTTTCGAGATCGCTTTGAGCTCCACCGCAAAACGCAGGTCGCCGCGTGAGTGGAAGGTACTGGGGAAACCCGTTCCCTCTCTGGACCGGGTCGCGCTGATGACGGGAACGTTCGAATTCGTCCACAACGTACACGTCCCGGGAATGCTTCATGGCCGTGTCGTGCGCCCACCGGAGATCGGTGCAACTGTTGTTCATGTTGATGAACAATCGGTAGAACAGATTTCCGGCCACATCAAGGTTGTGGTGCGAAACAATTTCATTGGCCTGGTCGCCGAGAAGCAGTGGCAAGCGGCGCAAGCGGCCAGGAATCTCAAGGTCACATGGAAGCCGGGACCAGAGCTGCCAGCGCAGCAAGATTTCTATGAGTACATGCGGAAGGAAACATCGCGCGATGTGATGCTGGTCAATTCCAAAGACGTTGATGAACAGTTGAAGGCGGCCACTCAACGCTTGAGAGCCACTTATTCGCATCCTTATCAGGCGCACGGTTCGATTGGTTCGTCTTGCGCAGTTGCTGATGTCCAGGAGAACCACGCGACGGTTTGGTCGGCGACGCAGTCGGTCTACCCTACGCAACACGGTATCTCGGCACTCACCGGCTTGCCGCTCGATAGCGTGCGCGTGGTTTTTGTTCGCGGCGCAGGCTGTTACGGAATCAACGCCGCGGACACCGTTGCCTACGACGCGGCCCTGCTCTCACAGGCCGTGCGCCGGCCCGTTCGAGTGCAGCTCACACGACAGGACGAATTCATCTCAGAAAATTACGGCTCCGCCTGCGTGATCGAGCAACAGGTTGGAATCGACGCGAGTGAGGCGATCATCGCGTGGGATTGTGAGGTATGGTCGGCAACGATGGGCGGAAGACCAGGTTACGACAAGCCCGGGAATGTGATTACGGGCATGTTGGTTGGCTTTGAGCCGGAGACCGTTACTCCCCGTGTGGCGGCCGAACCCAGCGGCGAGTTGCGCAATGGGAACAACGCCGTCCCCTCCTACGTGGCAGGATGCGTTAGCGGCAAATGCGGGGGAGCAGGTTCAATCCGCAGCGAACGTGTGCTTACTCATGCGGTGAAGTCACCGTTCTTCACCGGACCACTGCGTTCGCCCTTGCGTCTGCAAAACACCTTCGCGCATGAATGTTTCATGGACGAGATCAGTGCGCATGTGAAGGCTGATCCGGTCGCATACCGATTGCAGCATCTGAGCGAGCCGCGAATCATTGATGTCGTGAAAGCCGCAGCCAAAGCGGCCAACTGGGATACTCGCCCCTCGCCCAAACGCGATAAGGCGCACACCGGCACAGTTATAGGACGCGGCATCGCTTGCGTTGCGTATGAGGGTAACAACGGATACGCGGCGCTGGTAGCTGAAGTAGAAGTTAATCAAACAACCGGAGCGGTGCGACCCAAACGATTTTTTATCGCCCACGATTGCGGGCCGATCTCGAATCCTGATGGCTTACGCAATCAGATCGAGGGTGGAATTTTACAAGGCATGAGCCGCGCGCTCGGGGAAGAAATTACCTGGGACAATCGCAAGGTCACGTCGACTGATTGGGAGACCTACAACACACTCTCACTAGGAATTGAGCTGCCAATTATCGACATCGTTTTTATCGAGCGCCCTGCAGCGCAGGCAACCGGCGCTGGAGAGACGGCGATAACACTGGTTGCCGCAGCCGTCGGCAATGCAATCTTCGATGCGACCGGTGGACGAATTCGACAAGTGCCGTTTACATCCGAGCGCGTGAAAAGGGCGCTGAGGGCAAACTAGAACATACAATTACTTTGTTTTCAATGTTGTAGCGAGAATCTCTTAAGTCGGCAAAGCGAGTGGATAACCAAGACGAATGCTTACTCAAAATCATGTCTGATCTTATATCGAACTCGCGCTACCGATTAAGGTCTCTTGCTTGCTTCCTTCCGACCGCGGAGGTTTATAATTTGTGCAGCGTACCGCACGCGTACCTGATCTAGACTGATCTGATTAGAAATGACCGATCAACTTAGAAAAAAACTGCAGGAAGAAGTCGACGCGCTCGAACACGAACTGGTTCACGAGTTACCCAAAGAAATCAAGCGGGCCGCCGCCCTCGGCGACCTTAGTGAGAACGCCGAATATCACATGGCCAAGCAGCGTCAGGAGTTCGTCAAGGCGCGCTTCCGCCAGCTGGGCAAGCGTCTCGCGGACTTGTCGTTGACCAACATGAACAACATCCCCAGGGACAAAGTGGGGCTGGGTTCTACGGTGAAGGTCTTCGACAGCATCAAGAATGAAGAGATGGAATACAAGCTGGTGACCAGCGAGGAATCGGACGCAGCTACGGGAAGGATTTCCACGACGTCTCCCATTGGCCGGGCACTGCTGAACAAAAAAGTTGGCGACGAAGCCACCGTGATCACGCCCAACGGCAAGCGCGAACTGGAAATCCTCGCCCTGACCACGATCCACGACGAGGCCGAGCCGGAAAAGGCGGGCGCCTAGTGGTGACCGCAGCTTCGGTGTCGCCGAGCGCATCTGCTAACAAGCCGTCGTCGCATCACAGTTGGACTAGCGCCTTCGGACGCGCCTGCGGCGTGCTGCTCGATACCATCGTGCGCTGGCTCGCGCTGTCGCGCATCAATCCTAATGTGCTCACCTTCATGGGATTGGTGGTGAATACCTGGGCCGCAATTCTTTTCGGTTCCGCCACAGCCCTCACGCAGCGACGAATGTTTTTCTATGCCGGCCTGGTCATCATTTTCTCTGGATTTTTCGATCTCGTCGATGGCCAGGTCGCCCGCGCCACCAACCGCGTCACCCGCTTCGGAGCATTCTTCGATTCGGTGGTCGATCGCTACAGCGATGCGTCACAGTTCCTCGGCCTGCTGGTTTTCTACGCGCGCGGCGACCGCTTTTTCTATGTCGTTCTCACTGCCTTCGTGATGATCAGCGCCATCATGGTGAGCTATACGCGCGCCCGCGCCGAGTCGCTCATTGGATCCTGCCGCGTCGGTTTCATGGAGCGCCCCGAACGACTGGTGCTCGTAATCATCGGCGCACTCTTCAACCGCATGGCACCTGTGCTTTGGGTGATCGCAGTGCTATCGACACTCACGGTGATCCACCGCATGCGCTATACCTGGACTCGAACCCAGGATGCACCGCCGACCGCCGCCAAGGCAGGGCAGGCCGCGTAGCTAAGTTTGTTCATTGTGTGTTACCCCAGAGATAATATACATTTGGACCTTCTCCGCTACCACGAGCTTCCCCGTCTCTCGTACGAAACTCCTCGCGCCTTCCCGATTCGGGATTCGATGGGCAATTTAGTTCGCCGCTGTGGCGCTGGACTGTCCGCGTCAGAATAGACTTCTTCTCGATAGGCCGTGTTTGGAGGGTGTTGCCAGTGGGTACTGGACGCTGCCTGTCAAGCAGTCGAGTGGCTAGTTAGCCATTTGGGTTCGAGTCCCTCATCCCGCGGTCACTCGACTTGATGATTGGCCTTGACACCGCACGCAGCAGGTCTATCATAAAAATGACAGGCAGTGCCCAGTAGCAGTTTCAGGCCCCGGATGACTACCGGGGCTTTCGTGTTTCTGCGGCACGAATCGCCTGGTGCAGGCTCTCACCCTTTCGCAAAGGAGGCGAAAGCATGGGGTACCCGGCTTCTGTAACAGTGTGGTGACGCGTATCCATTGCTGACTTGCGATTTCGATGCGACAATAGCTCGCTCACTCCCAACCTTGAGTCGATCTTCGAAAGGAAGCAACTATGGCAGCAGACCAAAATCAGGTAAAGGACGAGCAAGTAAGAGCTAGCATTAAGAAAACCCTGGAGCTGGCGGCCCGCTGTAATGGGAATGAGAGTAGCGACAACTACGAGCTTCTGGAAGAACAAATAGATGATCTGGAAGCGCAGGCGCGAGAAGCCGTCCAGGTCAAGACGGATATGAAGTCGTTACTTGCCAAGCTTGTTTCGCAAGCTCCATTGACAACGGCTGATCTGAAAGAGTTAGAGCTGCTGACTGTCGGAGATGCAGAATATTATTTGAAATATGAATCCGAGCTCGACGAGTGGAAGATGCAACTTAAGCGCGTGCTCGAGCGTGTGGCGAGCTTCCAAAGCTCGCCCCTGGATGTGGATGGTCTGATGCACACGCGCGCTCTTTGCCGCGAGGCCCACGAGGTTCTCGCCGACCTGGTATTTTATTTCGATGCCAGAGAACGGGCGGCCAAATTCCAGGTCGCAACGCAAGGGAAGATTGACGCCGAGGGGTACCGCTTCCTGGCAGAAGTTGTCCAAGGGAGGCTTACATCCGGCGAGATGTGACGACCCGCCTCACCCGTCCTCCGACTCCTCGAGTGCTAGACTATTCGGTCATTTCACTTCTCCCAAGGAATTGTCTTGCCGACTAACCCTGTCTTAGTAGTTCACGGCGGCGCCTGGGCCATCCCGGATGACATGGTGGAAGCGCACTTACGCGGCGTGAGCAATGCGCTCGCTGCAGGCTGGCGCGTATTGGAGCGCGGCGGCGTGGCGCTGGATGCGGTCGAGGAAGCTGTAGTCGTCATGGAAGATGACGAGACCTTCGACGCGGGACGGGGCAGTTTTCTCAACCGCGACGGCAAGGTGCAACTCGACGCCCTGATCATGGACGGCGCTACCCTGCGGGCTGGAGGAGTGGGATGCGTGGAGCGGGTGCGCAATCCGGTGCGGGCGGCGCGGAAGATTTTGAGTGAGAGTCCGCATGTGTATTTCGTAGGCGAAGGCGCAGAGCAATTCGCGGCGGAGCATGGCGTCGAATTATGCAGGAACGAAGACTTGGTGATTCCACGGGAGATTCAGCGCCTGCGCGAATATCAGCGATCGGCGGGATGGTGAATTGTCCGCGAAGGATGGCAACGAGCTATTCGCGCCAACGATCTCGCACGACACTGTGGGGGCCGTGGCGCTTGATCCAGATGGAAACATCGCGGCGGCGACATCCACGGGGGGGACTCTGAACAAGGCTCCGGGACGACTGGGCGATTCGTCACTGATCGGTTGTGGGTGTTATGCGGATAATTTGAGCGCGGCTGTCTCGACGACAGGGTGGGGCGAGCCGATTATGAAGCTGGTGCTGGCCAAGTGGACCGCCGACCGCGTGTCGGCAGGCAATCTGCCCGAGTGGGCGGCGCAGGAGGCGATGAACTATTTGAAGCAGCGATTGCATGGGCACGGTGGAATTATTGTGCTGAACACGCAAGGTCAGTTCGGCATCGCGCATAATACCCCTCGCATGGCCTGGGCGCACAAGACGGTCGAAAACGAAAATATCGGTGTGGAACAGGCAAATTTCAGGATGGAGCCGTAAGGGCCGAAAAGGACGATTTTGCAATTTTGAGTCGATCCTGTTACGAAATCCGAACAAAACCTCTCGGTTGACCGACAGGACGCGCAGGTCGGCAGCAAGAGCCCGGTGCCATCCAATTTCGATTTCACCAAGCCAGTCGCGGGGTTGATGGTGTTCGTAATTCGTAACAGATGAAGCTGGACAAAAAAATTTCGCAATTCGTGACACGAGGCGTCGCTGCCCTGCTATGATGTCGGACACTTCCTTGGAGGGGCATCATGCTTCCAGCCGGTAAGAGCCTTCGGGCGCTGCGCGAAAAACTTGGGTTGACCCTGCGCGATATCGAAACATCCAGCGCCCGCATGGCCGAAAAATATCGCAACGAAGAGTACTCCATTCCTCCCAGCCGTTTATCGGATATTGAAACCAAAGGGGTTTTGCCCAGTATTTTCCGGCTTTACACGCTGGCGGTGATCTACCGCCGGGATTTGCGGGAGCTGTTGTCCTGGTATGGCGTCGACATGAATAATATGGCTGCCGATCTGGGACTTATTTCTCCGCCCCGCTCGCATGTCTCCGAAGCGCTTGCAGGAATTTCCTCTGTGCAAATGCCCGTCCGCATGGACCCCGCCTTCGATCAGCAGCGGACTACGAATCTGGGAAGGATGGTAGAGCAATGGGGGCTGGTGCCGTTATCCTATCTGGCGCAATTTGCCCACAGCGACTTCACCTATGGTTATATCGGCAACCAGGATTTCACCATGTACCCGATTCTTCCACCTGGCAGCTTCATCCAGGTCGACGAGGCCAGGAATAAAGTTGTAGAAGGTTTGTGGCGTTGCGAGTACGAGCGTCCTATCTATTTTGTTGAAACCCGCGAAGGTCATACCTGCTGTTGGTGCAGCATGCGTCGTGATGACATAGTCTTACAGCCGCATCCTTTGTCGCCCGTGCCGGTCCGAGTGCTGCGCTGTCCTCAGGAGGCCGAGATCATCGGCCAGGTGGTGGGAGTAGCCATGAAGCTCACGGAGTGGCGCGTTTTCGGTGCTTCTTCCGCTCCAGGCTCGAAAGCGCAACCAGCACTGAATTGAAGTGCCGGGCCGTGGCTAGATCCGGCTCGGAGGGAAGAAGTTGGTCAACCTGTTGACGCATGCCTTCTAAGTAAGCTCCCGCGCTCTCCTTCTGGCTGTGACTGGACTCACGCAAATCTTCTACCAGTTCAGATATCGGCGTCCGCAGCACCGTCGACAGCACCTCAGCGTGAGCTGTCTTCAGGGCTCTGTCCGACGCCTCCTCTCCATGCAATAGCGCAAGACCCCAGTGTAAGTATCCGCCCTCGCGCTTGCGCAGCGATCCAAGATAAGCCAGCTTCGCCAGCAAACCGGAAATGGCGGCCAGCGTGGTTTCTCGCAGATCCTGCAGAGCTGATCGAAGTGTCATGGCCTTGTTACGAATTCCGAACAAGATAACAGCCAAAGGAGCTCTTCCCGGCAGCTTGGGGACATGAAAATATCACGGTTCAATTTTCCAAACAAGGAGAAAAACAACCATGAAACGAGTCCTACTTGCTTCGTCGCCGCTACCCTGCTTTTCCTTAACACTTTGTCGTTCCCACCGTTGCGCACGCCGACGGTGAACCTAGCTGCTGCGGTGCCTGCAAACCGTAGCTCTTGGGTGTTGTTACGAAAACCGAACACGATTAGGTGGTGCTCTTGTCGCCTGCAGTTGCTCGCGGTATAGTGGCCACGCCACGGCCATGCTGCAGCCGCACTCATTTCTATGGCACTACCTTTGGCTCGCGCCGAATATTCTTCAGGCCGCGCTTGCCGCACTCCTGTGGCGGCGCGGACTCCATAGACAGTTTCCCGTCTTCTTTGCCTACCTCATTTTTGGGGCACTGAGCAAATTCATGCTTTACGGGATGGACGTGCTCCCCTCGATCAGCGTAAGGACCTATTGGTTCGCCTTCTGTGTTGGATTAGTCGTACAAGGTTTCATCAGGCTGGCAGTCATGGGGGAATTGTTCTTCCATCTGCTCCGCTCCCGGCCGGCGATCGCCAAAGTGGGCGGACGCTTGATTACCGGCGCCGGTGCAATTCTTGTATTGCTCGCCACGTTGGCTGCAGCCTACGCTCCCGTCGACAGTCAACAGTTCGCGATCGGGTACCGCGCACATATTCTGCAACAGACGCTGTACATGATCGAGTGCGGCCTTATCTTGTTCCTCTTCGTGTTCGCCGCCTTTTTTAGGATCACTTGGGGCAGGGCAAGCTTGGGGATTGGACTGGGACGGGGGATTTCGTCTTCAGTGCACCTGGCCACCTGGGCGGTTATGGCTAATGGTGTTTTGCCTCACAATCGTCACCTCCTCGATTTCCTGAACATGGCCACGTACCACGTTTGCGTTCTGATTTGGTTTTACTACCTCCTCGTTCCCCAGAAAGTTTCCACTACGTCTGCGGTTCCGCTGCCGGAGAATAATCTTGACATCTGGAACCGGGAATTGGAGCGTCTACTGCAACAATGAATCTCGCCATTATCATCGTTATTGCCGCTGTACTTGCGCTCGCCACTATCTTGAGCGTAGCCGTAACCCAAACCCTCCCGGCCAGGCGAAGCACCAACTTAGCCGTTGCGATTCGTCCCATCGATATCGAAGCTTTCCGCAACTTGATCAACCCTGCCGAGGACGATTACCTGCGGCGCCACTTGCCACCCAGTCAGTTCCGTATCGTCCGTCGTGAACGCTTGCGTGCAATGGCCGCCTATGTCGAGATTGCGGGACGCAACGCCGCTATTCTGGTGCGCATCGGCGAAGCCGCTCTTGCCAGTGGCGATGGGCGCGTTATCACTGCCGCTCAGCAACTGGTGAACGATGCGCTGCTACTGCGCCGCAACACAATGTTGGCGATCGCGCGCATTTACCTGGCATTGGCTTGGCCTAACTCTGCATTCGCAGCGGTCCGCATAGTCGACGGTTATGAGCAAATGAGCGGAACCGCAATGCTGCTGGGCCGTTTGCAGAATCCGGCTGTTCCTGTTCGTTTGTCCGCGATGCGGTAGCCGTTGATCACAGACGATCCGCCGGTCTTTTGTAATGACTGTTTTGCAATGACTACGATGCAATGATTGCACCAGGCATCGCCGCGCTTGTGTAAAACCGCCGGAGTAACTTGCGCACTACCTCTGATTATTCCTTTCTTGTTTTCGTTCCTCGTTCTAGTGTACAAACCAGCGGGAATCTACTCTCCCCGGAATTTTTGAGCGTGCCTCGGCCTAATCGCCGTTGAGTTGTTTCTGCCGCCACCTTTCAAGCGAGCAGACTCGAAGGAGCCTCTATGGTCCGCAAGATCATGATCCGCAGTCTCAGATCTTTCTCCGTCGCACTGCCAGTTCTTTTGCTGTCCTCGATTGCATTCGGGCAGGGAGGAGTAGCGGCAGGCGATCTGCATGTGACTGTGAAGGATGCCGCGGGTAACTTTGTGGCCAACGCGACAGTGAGAGTGAAAGACGCGGCCAGAGGACTGGTTCGCAGCGCAACGAGTGACGGCCAGGGCGGCTACAGTGTGCGGCAGTTGCCACCGGCAACGTACATCGTCAACGTCGGAGCGCCCGGTTTTGGCGGGGTGGAAGCCACCAACGTGAACGTCACGGTCGGAGGATTGGTGGAGCTTCCAGTCTCCTTGGCGGTCGCTACTGGGAAAGAGGTGGTGGAGGTAAACTCCCAGGCGGATTTGATAGAGACCTCTCGCACATCGACCACAGACACAATAGGGCAACGGCGTATCGACAATCTTCCCATCAATGGCCGCAACTACATCAATTTCACGCTGACCGATTCGCAAGTGGCGCGCGACAATGCTCCGACCCTCGGTGCCGCGCCGACTTCCGGGTTAAACATTAGCGGACAGCGGGCGCGCTCAAACCTAGTCAACGTCGACGGTGCTGACGCCACCGATAACGCAACGAATGGCGTACGCTCCACGGTGTCGCAAGAGGCCGTTCAGGAGTTCCAGATCATTACCAATAACTATGCGCCGGAGTATGGGCGGGCCGCAGGCGGCGTAGTCAACATCATCACGCGTTCTGGATCGAATGCTTTCCACGGCGATGTCTTCGGCTTCCTGCGCAACCGAAACTTCCAGGCGGTGAATCCTTTCAGTACCGTACCCAACCCTGCATACACGCGAGTGCAGGCCGGCACAGCTTTTGGCGGGCCGATCAAAAAGGATAAAACCTATTTTTATTTTTCGTACGAGGTCACACGGCGACATGAGACGGGATTCTCCGCCATCGGCCAGAGCAACTTTGGACTTGTCCCGTTCGACGCGTCGCCGTTCTTTGGCGCTCCTGCAGGGTCGCTTGGGATTGAAGTTACCCCGCAGCAAGCGGCCTTCCTGGGCACGCCGGGGCTGCCGCTCTCATTGCTGCAGGGTTATTCGATCTTGACCGGAGCAGCCTCGGGTCTGGCCGTCAACGGCAGCTATCCAGCGGGATTTGCAGGTTTGGTGGCTTTGGGAGTTCTACCGACACCCGCGAATGGAAGTAATCCTCTCGCCCAGTTCATAACTTCGTGCAGCGCCTCAGCACCGCTCTGCAACGGACTTCCAGCTTCGTTTACGGCGCTGGCGTCCCAAGAGGGAAACTTTCCGGTATTTGAGGGCACCAGCCTCTATTCGCTACGCATCGATCACAATGCAAGTGTTAATAACCGTATAACGCTGCGGGCCAACGTCAGTCCCAGCACAATGACAGGACTGGAAGGCAGCGGAGAAGATCAACCTTTCGGACAAAATGCGTACTCGCGGACCTCGGAGCAAACTTATCGCGACGTAAGCGGAGTGGCGCAGGACACGTGGACGATCGGCAGCACCAAGGTAAATGAGTTCCGCTTCCAGTATGCGCGCCGAGGACTTTCTTATTTTTATAATACGCAAATTCCGAGCGGTTCTGATCCGGCTGTGAACATACCCGGCTACGCCTATATCGGACGCGAGCCTTACTCCTACATTCAGCGCGTCGAACAGCGATATCAAATCACCAATAATTTTTCCTGGACCATCGGACATCATGACACCAAGTTCGGCGTCGACTTCAATTACATTCCAACAACAGCGACCTTCACCGTAAATTACGGCGGAGTGTACGATTTTGGCCCCGTCAGCTCCTCAAACCTCCCAGGACTTAACATTCCCGGTCTCTCAATTCCCGGACTTTCCCCAGTGCAGGCTTACGGCGCGGGCCTTCCGAGCGACTTTATACAAGGTTTCGGCAGTCCCAGCGATTCTTTTTCCAACAAACCGCTGGGCGCTTTCTGGCAGGATTCGTGGCATGTCAGTCCGAGAGTCACGGTGAATTACGGCCTCCGCTATGATGTGGAATTTCCGCCGCAATTTAAACCTCCGTCCGCTCTGGCGCAAGCCGGATACAAGTTTCTGGGTTTGCAAAAAGGAATTCAGACTGATACGAACAATGTTCAACCACGAATCGGAGTGGCATGGGATCCGAGAGGCGACGGTAAGACCGTGGTTCGAGCATCGTATGGCATTTTTTTCGATCATCCCCTGCTAGGGCTGTATTTCCTGGGAGACGCTTCCGATGGTTCCACCAGCGGACAGCTGGCCTTCGGCGGGACGGGAGGGTGTGCGGGCCCCGGCAATCCGACCAATCTCAATGCGATTCCAATCTTTCAAGGATTGCCCGTCAACATTCCGAGCCCTCTCAATCCTTGTGCTGCGTCTCTCAATCCTGCGGTGACCAGTGCCCTGGGATATTTACCCAACCAGCAGCAATTTCAAGCGCTGAACTTTCCCCAGTCGATCTTTCTCAATCAGAACTATTTGAGTGCGTCAACCCCGCTGCCGCTGGCCTTCCAGCCTTTTGGCTATCCCCAATCCAAGAACTTTGTCTATGCCTATTCCCAACAGGTGAACCTCAGCATCGAACAAGACCTGGGTAGCGGGTTCACGTTTAGCCTGGCCTATAACTTCAATGGCGGAAGACATCTTAACCGTCCAATTAACGCCAATGCCATTCGCGGAGATCTGATGCTTGATAATCTGAATGCTGCGGTGGCGGCGGGGGTGAATTTGCCCACCGACAGCCCGTTTACCGTGAGTGGCTGCGGAGTGGGAGCCGGTGGGCCTTATGTACCGGCAGCACTGACCAACTTCTTTCGGCCATCGGGATTGAATGCATCCTACGCAAATTTCATACTTGCAACCCAAGGCGTCGCTGGGGCGGAATGCGTCGGTCTGGCCCAGAAACTGATTGCGGCTGATGGACTCAATGCAAACTGCAATCCCACTACTCTTGCCGGATGTATTCCATTCGGTGATATGGACGCCAACTACTCCAACGGCAGCTCGGTCTATCACGGACTTAGCGCCAATCTGCGCAAGCGCTTTCGCGATCACTACGAAATACTGGGTTCCTATACCTGGTCCCACACAATTGATGACTCGACCGACCTGCAGGCGACGCTCACTCCGCAGGACAGCTACTATCCCAGTCTCGATCGTTCCAACTCGACGTTCGATCTAAGAAACCGTTTTGTATTTAGCGGCGTTTACCAGTCAGGTAAGCTCGGTGGTAGCGGCTTCGCACGAAAATTTTTCAGCGATTGGACAATCGCCCCGCTGGTGGAGTTCGATTCGGGCCGGCCATTCAACGTGATCACAGGCAGCGACGACAACCTTCAGCTTTCTTCGCTCACCGGCCGACCCAATACCTTCGTGAGCGCTGGCTGCAGCGCTCTGGGTTTTCCTGCTGTGTTGTCGAAGTACTCTCCGACTGGCGTTCTTCAGGAACCGTGCCCCGCTGAATTTAACGGAACGCTGATTTCGCTCGACGGGAGTCTGGGACGCAATGCCGGGATCACGCCGTGGAACGTGTTTGACGATCTGCGCATCGCTAAGCGTATTTACTTCGGTGAGCGCCACAACCTTGAATTGATCGCCGATATGTTCAACCTCGCCAACCGGTACAACGTAGCCGCAGTCAGCCCGCTCTTTACCAATGCCGGGCAGGCGACCGCGGCCTACGATCCGCGACAGTTCCAGTTCGCCATGAAGTTCTACTGGTAGGGACTGGGACTGTTGACGCCGGAGTAAGAGGTCGTTCCGCCTCCGGTCGATCCAGTTGACGAGGTCTTACGTCCGAAGTCCGCAGTCGAGTGTTACACTTTTCCTTCACCCATCCTTGGCGCTTGCCGGAGTTCTTTTCCCCATGCCTCAGCCCTATACGCCAACCCTGCGGACCCGTCTGGTCCGCGAAGCCGAGCGCGCAGTCTACGATCGTGAAGCCGCGTACCGCATTCTCGACGAAGGCTTCCTGTGCCACGTAGGCTTTGTGGTTGATGGACAGCCCTTTGTCATTCCTACTTCGTATGGCCGCAAAGGTGACAGCCTGTTTATTCACGGCTCCGCCGCCAGCCGCATGCTGCGGCAATTGAAGGAGAGCATTCCAGTCTGCATCACCGTCACATTGCTCGACGGACTCGTGCTTGCCCGCTCCATCTTCAATCACTCCATGAACTACCGCTCGGTGGTTGTACTGGGAAAGGCGACACTCGTGGATGATCCCGCGGAGAAAATTGAAGCTCTGCGTCTCCTTTCTGAGCATATCCTGCCCGGCCGCTGGGCTGACTCGCGTCAGCCCAACGAACGCGAACTTAAGCAGACCTCCGTGTTAAGAGTGCCGATCGAAGAATTTTCTGCCAAAGTACGCACCGGCCCGCCGGTTGACGATGAAGAGGATTATTCTTTCCCCACCTGGGCTGGAGTCGTGCCGTTGGAGATAAAGACAGGCACGCCGATTGATGATCCGCGGCTCACGCCCGGACAGGCCGTGCCGGAATATGCTCGGAATTACAATCGAAGGCGCTAGCTGCCGATAGGCGGGCAGGGCCCGCGCCACATAAGCCACTTTATGGGATCAGCAGCAGCTTCCCAGTCGTCTTCCGGCTTTCCAAATCGCGATGGGCTCGCTGCGCTTCGGCCAGAGGATACGTATGCTCGACGCGCAGCTTGAGCTTCCCAGCGGAAATCATGCCGAATACTGAGGCTGAGCGAGCGAGAAGTTCCTCGCGCGTCGTGATGTAGGTCACCAAAGTTGGCCGGGTCAGGTAGAGAGATCCTTTGTGGGCCAATACCATGGGATCAAAAGGCGGCACCGCGCCGCTCGATCCGCCGAATAGGACCATCATGCCGCGCGGGCGCAAGATGTTCAGTCCCTTCTCAAATGTTGTTTTTCCCGCCGAGTCGTAAACCACGTGCACACCTTTGCCGCTGGTCAGTCGTTTGGTTTCAGCTTCGAAGTCAACTTGCGTGTACAGAATGACTTCGTCCGCACCAGCGTCTCGCGCTAGCTTCGCCTTTTCCTCAGTGGAGACCGTAGCGATGACACGCGCGCCAATGTTGTGCCCCATCTGCACCAGAAGAAGTCCCACGCCGCCGGCTGCGGCATGAATCAGCGCCGTTTCGCCCTGCTTCAGCGGATAGGTGTCATGCGACAGATAGTGCGCCGTCATTCCCTGCAACATGGCAGCCGCTGATTGCTGATCGCTGATGCCCTCGGGAACGGGCACCAGCCGGTCTGCCGGAACCGCAACGTACTCCGCATACGTTCCAAGAATGCTGGTCCAGGCCACACGATCTCCTGCATTCACGAACTTCACATCGGTGCCGACAGCGGTCACGACGCCTGCACCTTCCTGCCCCGGAACAACTGGAAGCGGCGCTTTGTATCGGCCCTCACGGACGTAGACATCAATAAAATTGACGCCCGAAGCGGCCAACTTCACCACTGCTTCGTTCGCCTTCGGCTGGGGGATGGGCAGATCCACGAGTTGCATTGATTCTGGTCCGCCGGGTTGCTTGACTTCAATGGCTTTCATGTTTGCCTTGGATTCGCGCAAGCCGGAGCAGGATTCCGGCGGTCTGGCTAATCAGGACTTTTCGGGCAGTTTCGGGGACGGTTTAGGATCTTCCGGATCCAAGCCAGCGGCTGCCATGATGGCGCGTCCCAAATCTTCTGCAGAAACTGTAAATCCCTCCGCGGTTGCAGAATTCGCGGCGCTCGGCCCTTCCTCCACGACTGTCGCCGCGACGAAGCGATAGCCTCTCCCGACTACCGTCTGCAAGTACTGCGGCTGCGCTGAATTGTTTTCCAGTGCCATGCGTATTTTGCGGATCGCGGTATTGATTCCTTGTTCGACATCAACAAAAACATCCTTCCCCCACAGTGTGTCCGCAATCTGCTCGCGGGTAACGAGCTGCCCTCGGTTTTCAATCAGGAACATCAGCAATTGCAGGGGAAGACCTTCCAGCCGCACTGGAGTTCCGCCGCGGCACAGCTGAAAACGGCCAAAATCCAACTCGAATTCGGCGAAACGGATTTTTTTCTCCGGCATGCCCCTGACGCCCTTGAGAGTTGTCGACAATTCTTGTATGCCGCTCGGGCTCTGTCAAGCCATCTCCGTTCTTCAGATCAATTAATACCGCTTCAGACTGTCTCCATGGACCTTTTTTCAATACGGGTGCAAGATCGCAATCAAGTTCGGCTCGAACAAAACAGCTTTCGGAGGTGATTTATGAAATACGCAAAATGGATGCCAACCATGATGTTAGTGCTGCTGTCGGGCGTGGCGGTTGCACAATTAACGAGCGAGCAAAAGCTCGTAACACACGTGCCATTTGAGTTCACGGTGGCCAACAAAATCGTGCCTGCCGGTGACTGTGTCATTCAGTCGGGCTCCCAGAACGCAAGGACACTCATGATTCGTAACGTCGGAGCCCACGTGGGCCTGTTTGCCACAGCCTCGCCGAGCGAAGCTAAGAACCCCGCTCGCACCTACGCGCTGGTCTTCAACCACTACGGAAATCAATACTTCCTTTCGGGGATCAAACTCGAGGGAGCCAAAACTATGTATAGCTTGCCGGAGAGCAAGGCGGAGGCCGAGTTGCGCGCCCAGAACGTACCCCATGCCGAAGAGGTATTGCTAGCCTCTTTGAAATAGATGCGCGGCAAGCGACGCAACGGTTTCGGGGATTGGGGGAATTCTCGAACCGTTGCGTTTTCGCGTCCAGCACAACTATCATCAAAATCGATCCAAGCTTGCGTCCCCTCCTTCTGATACACTGCCACCTTACTCTCCCACCTGTCACTGGAAAGACACGGCTGGGCGACGATCTCGTCAAACCTTTAGCACTCTCTCCGGCGTCTCACCATGTGGGTAATCGGCCGACAGGTACCGAAAGTAACCGCGGATGTGCCTTTTCGACGTTGACCCGATGCAGCGCGCGGCGTACGATTTTTTGATAGAATTCACCGGACTTTAACACCAGGGAGCAATTCGTATCTCCTAGAGAATTATGCGAGTTGCAAAACTCCACGTGCGGATTGCGGCGCTCGCCGTAGCGGCTATCGCCAGCTCGTCCTGCCAGTCAGCGAAGAAGCCAGTTCCTCTGCTCTCGTCCGAAACTGCTCCATCGCTAACGGCAGCGACGCCCGATCCCGCGGCAAATTCGGCTGCAAACCAGGCCGAATCGGTCGCCCAAGCAACCGCTCCAGAACCCGCGCAGACGGCACCTGAGGCTGCAACGCCGCATCGGACCCAAGAGCCCTCGGCTCCGGTGCCTTCTGACGCAGTGGGCGATCTGATCGCACGGGTTGAAAAGCAATATCAGGCGGGCTTAGACGCATATCACTCCGGCCAGGCAGATGCGGCCAAAGAAGATTTCGACAACGCGTTCAATGCGTTGCTGGAAAGCAATTTCGATATCCGCTCCGACGATCGGCTGCAAAAGGAATTCGACCACATCACGGACGGCGTTAATGGTCTGGATCTGGGTAGTTTGCCGTCCGATTCGGAGGCACAGAAAAGTGAACCGGCGCCGATCGACGAAACCAACGGGATCACCCCCTCGGCCGATGCCAATGTGAAGACCAAGGCGCAGGCTGAAATCAAATCTACCCGCTCCGACCTGCCTCTGATGTTGACCGACCAGGTCGCTGGTTACATCAGCTATTTCTCCAACCGTGGACGCGGCACCTTCGAGCGCGCTTTCGCACGCTCCGGCCGCTATCACGACATGATGGTCTCGATTCTGAGGGAAGAGGGAGTGCCGCAGGATCTGATTTACCTGGCTCAGGCCGAGTCAGGTTTTCATCCACTGGCGGTTTCTCGGGTCGGGGCGCGCGGCATTTGGCAATTCATGGGTAGCCGGGCTCGAGGTTATGGCCTGCAGCACAACATGTGGGTGGACGATCGCCAGGATCCGGAAAAATCCACTCGCGCCGCGGCACGTCATCTCAGAGATCTCTACGGTCAGTTTGGCGACTGGTACCTGGCCATGGCTGCCTATAACTCTGGACCGGGTACCGTGCAGGCTGCCGTACGGCGGACCGGTTACGCAGATTTTTGGGAACTCTACCGGCGCAACGTCCTCCCAAAAGAGACCCGCAATTACGTTCCCATCATTTTGGCCGTAACCATCATGACTAAGAATCTGTCGCAGTACGGTTTTGATGATGTCACGATGGATGAGCCGGCGGCCTATGACAAGGTAACGATCAGCTATCCCGTCGACCTGCGACTAGTCGCGGAGTGCGTGGATGCGACTCCGGCCCAAGTGCAGGAGTTGAATCCAAGCCTGTTACGGTTGGCTACGCCGAAGGAAGGAACGTTCGAACTCCATCTTCCGGCTGGAACAAAAGAACGATATCAGACAGCGATTGCAGCGGTCCCGAGCGAAATGCGGCTCTGGTGGCGCTATCACACAGTTCAGCCGGGGGATACGCTGGCTTCCCTTGCACGGTCCTACCAGGTAACAGCTAAGGCGATCATGGCGGCAAATCACATCGACGGCTCGGCGCTTGAGGCGGATGCCAAAGTCATCATTCCGGTCGCGCCTGGGAAACATCCGCTCAACGATAGGGCGAGTTATGCGCGTCGAATCACGCGCTATAAGGTTCACAAGGGTGACACCATCGAAACCGTGGCCGAGAACTTTGGCGTTTCTCCGCAGATGGTGCGGCGCTGGAACGGCCTGCCTCGCGGCGACAGCCTTCGGGGACGAAAAGTTCTCGCTCTGCACCTCCCCATTACTCCCACCAACGAAACCACGTCCACCGCATTCAAATCCAGCTCTCACGCTCGCAAGCCAACCCAGACCACGGCGAAACTCGCAGCGCCCAAAACGGGAACACCGGTAGACAAAGAAAGCAGAGACAGCTCGGAACAGGCCAGCGTGCTTCGCCACAAGGTCAAATCCGGCGAAACCCTTTATTCCATCGCGACCGCCTACAAGACCAGCGTCGCCGCTCTCAAACGCAATAACGGCAACCTCGCTACCCTGAGGCCGGGTATGATTCTGGTTGTGCAACCGAGTCAGTGAAACACCTTAGTCCCCTTGTTTTCATACTGCTTTAATCTTGTTGTCACCTCGCATTGATCCTCCTCTGCTAGTTCTTGAAAGCTTTCTCAATCCCCTGGAGGACCTCCATGAATTTGTCTCGCAGACTCCGCATAAGCCTGTCGCTAGCGGCTGTGTTGCTCGCAGCCTCGGTGGCATTCGCTCAATCCAGCAGTAGGAGCAAGAGTTCGACCCCGATCCAGCACGTGCTTTTGATTAGCGTCGATGGAATGCACGCAGTTGATTTCTTGAATTGCTCCAATGGCATCAGCACCGCCAACAACGGCCAGCCGTTTTGCCCGGCAATTGCTGCCCTGGGAAACACAGGGATCAACTATCTCTCAGCCAGCACCTCAAAACCCTCTGATTCCTTCCCCGGCTTGACCGCCATTGTCACGGGTGGAAGCCCGGCCTTGACCGGCGTCTACTACGACGTGGCCTATTCGAGGAATTACGACGCTCCCGCACAAACCACCGGCAACGGCCTTGGGGCTGGCCCGTGCGAGCCGTTCGGGGCGCCAACCGGCACAACAACCGAGTATGAAGAAGGTATTGACTTCGACAAGACCAAGGTGAATGGTGGCGCACCCGGCGCGGCGCTAACGGACGGCGGCTTGGCTTCCATCGACCCCAAGAAACTGGTTCGCGACCCCAGTCAAGGCTGCGCGCCTGTTTTCCCGTGGCAATTCGTACGCACCAACAGCATCTTCAGCGTGATTCATGCGGCTGGCGGATACGCCGCGTGGTCCGACAAACACCCGGCGTACGCTTCCGTTGCCTCGGGCATCGGACCGAGTGCGCTCGACGACTTCTACGCACCTGAAATCAACTCCACCGTCATCGGTCTTCCCGGAGTCATAACTCCGACAGGTATCTCCTGCGCCTCCATCCGTGATAAAGGCTCCGATCTGACCGCCTGGACCAACAGCTTCGAGAACATCCAGTGCTACGACACCTTGAAGGTCGACGCAATCCTCAATGAGATTAACGGAAAGAACCACCTCGGTACCAAAACGACCAAAGTTCCCACCGTCTTCGGTATGAACTTTCAGGCGCTTAGCGTGGGCCAGAAGCTCATTGAAGCGAGCAACCATGTGACGGGTGGATATCTTGATGCCGCCGGCACGCCGAGCGCGGCGTTGATCAACGAATTCCAGTTCGTCGACGCCTCGATTGGGGCATTCGTCAACGAACTGAAGAAACAAGGACTCTTTAATTCGACCCTGATCGTGATTACTGCCAAACACGGCCAGTCGCCTATCGATCCCAGCCGTTACGTCGGTCAGACCATCAAAGGCACTTCACCTGTCACGCTTCTATCCAACGCGGGCTTCATTCCATTTTCGGAATCCACCAACAATCCCACCGGAATTGGACCGACCGAAGATGACGTCTCCCTGGTTTGGCTGAGGAGCTCCTTCGATACGGACGACGCCGTCTCCATCCTCGAAGCCAACCCTTCCACCACTACCGGAATCGGGCTGGGGCAGATTTACTATGGTCCTTCGCTCTTTCTCAACTTCAACGACCCAACCGTAGACCCCCGCACGCCGGATATCATCGTGACCCCGAATGTCGGCGTAACTTATTCCGGCAGCACCGCGAAGCAGGAGGAGCACGGCGGGTTCTCTCATGACGACACCAACGTCGTTCTGCTGCTGTCCAACCCGAGCATCCAACCCAGGACGGTGAATGCCGTAGTGGGGACTGCTCAAGTGGCACCTACCATTCTCCAAGCCTTGGGCATCAATCCAAGCGCTCTGGACGCGGTCGTTGCGGAGGGAATTAGCGTCTTGCCGGCGGTTCAATTCTAACCATCCGTAGCGCTTAACTGTCAGCGGACGCTCCTTCGGGGGCGTCCGCAAGCTCGGCAATCCGACGCACAACAAAGTAACATCCGTTCCTCACCCTTCGGGGTGGGGATTTTCATTTCCTCCTGATTACGTTTTCCCTTCCCTTTCCCCATGCCGCTGTGATAACAGATGAATGGATTAACAGTATCTGCAGTCCTTGCAGCCTATGCGGAACGTCGTGCTATAATCGCCCGCCGTTCGAGTACAGTTGTGGTCGGTCTTTTAATTTCTAGTTCCCGGCAACCTTGCGCGGCCTTTCTTGCGCCGGGACGCCAATCAAGATCAGGAGGAGCAATGACGTTCTACGATCCAGCCCTTTACGCACGTGATGAAGAAGAAGACTTCGGCGACAGCGGCGCCTACAGCGAGTCGCTCGAAGAGGACTTCGAAGAGGAAGAAGAGGAGGAGGAAGAAGCCGCCGGTCCCGAACCAGAGACGAGCGAACCGGTAATGTCCTCTCCGCCGTCAAGACCCTCCGCTCCCTCCGGTGGCGGCCCCAAGAAACCGGCTGCGAAAAAGAAGGCGCCAGCAAAGAAGAAGGCGGTAGCAAAGAAGAAAGCAGCGCCAAAAAAAGCCGCAAAGAAAAAGGCTCCCAAGAAAGCTGCGAAGAAGCCTGCGAAAAAGAAAGCAACAAAGAAAAAGGCAAAAAAGGGCCGCCGCTAACGCAGATCCTGCTGCGCAGATTCCGATACTCAGATCAACGATCTCAAGAACCGCGGCTTACAAGCCTCGGTTCTTTTCGTTGTGATTTAGCGGTTTCGAAGATATAGTAGCGACCCCGACTCACGCGGCAACGGTATAATTCCTTCGCTCCAGGGAAGGAGCGTCCATGTACCTCACGCGCCCACTGCTAAGCTCTTTCTCTTTTGGCCTTTTGACTCTCGCCACATACGCGCAAAGTCCCTCTGTCCCCAAGCCGCCCGAAACCCCGAAGCATCCCGTCACGGACGAATATCAGGGCACAACTGTCACCGATGATTATCGCTGGCTGGAAAACTGGGCCGACCCCGCCGTTCGACAGTGGAGCGCCGCCGAGAATACGCGAACGCGGGAATATCTCGATCATTTACCCGCACGCGCTGCGATTAAACAGCAGCTAAGGGCTTTAGTGACTGCATCCTCGGCCTCCTATTACAGCCTGCAATTTCGGGCCGGAATCCTGTTCGCCATGAAATTCCAACCGCCGCAGCAACAGCCGACGCTAGTCGCCATGCACTCTGCAGATGACCCTGGGAGCGCGAATGTAATTTTTGATCCCAATGCTGCAGGCACGAATGGATCGCTGTCCGTGGAGTTCTACACTCCTTCGCTCGATGGCAAATACGTTGCTGTGGCACTCTCTGAAGCCGGTTCCGAGGATTGCTCAGCTCACATCTTCGAAGTCGCCACCGGCAAAGAACTTTCTGATGTCGTGCCTCGGGTCAACTTCGCAACCGCCGGAGGCAGCCTCGACTGGAAAGCCGACGGCTCCGGCTTTTTCTACACGCGTTATCCGCAGGGGAACGAGCGTCCTCCCGAAGACGCCAACTTCTACCAGCAGGTTTACTTTCACAAACTCGGCTCCGATCCCAAGCAGGACGAGTATGTGATCGGCAAGGATTTCCCGCGCATCGCGGAAATTCAACTTCACGCCAGCGACGACGGCCGCTGGCTCGTAGCCTCCATCGCGAACGGGGACGGCGGGCAATTCGCGCACTACGTCATGGACTCCGCCGGCCATTGGACCCAGGTCACGCACTTTGAAGATGGAATTGTTTCAGCGAAGGTGGGCCCAGACGACGGCCTGTACCTTCTCTCCCGAAAAAACACTCCCCGCGGCCAGATTCTGCGCTTGCCGCTCTCGCACCCCGACCTTGCCCGGGCAAAAGTCATTGTGCCAGAGAGTCCCGGCTCCGGCCCTGACGAAAGCCTTCACGCTGCTATCGAAGATTTCCTTCCTACCGGCGCCCGCTTGTACGTAGTCGACATTATTGGTGGTCCGTCCCGGATGCGAGTGTTCGACGCTCACGGCCATGCGCTCGCCGCCCCGCCGCTTCCGCCGATCTCGGCGGTTGGCCAGGTTCTATCAGTCGGCAAAGGCGACGTGCTTTTCAGTACTTCCACATATCTCAATCCGCCCGCCTGGTACTGCTTTGACGCTGCCACTGGGAAGTCCGCCCGCACAGCGCTCTATCAGACTTCTCCTATTAGTTTCGATGACGCCGAAGTCGTCCGCGAATTTGCGGTCTCCAAAGATCGCACTCGCGTTCCGGTCAATATCATCCGTCGCAAAGACGCAAAACTCGACGGCGCCAATCCCACACTGCTTTACGGTTACGGCGGATATGGCGTCAGCGAGAAACCCTATTTTGCCGGCGCTCAGGGACGAATATGGCTCGACCACGGTGGTGTCTACGTATTTGCCAACATTCGCGGAGGGGGTGAATACGGCGAAGAGTGGCATCGCCAAGGCAACTTGACCAACAAGCAGAATGTCTTTAACGATTTTGTGGCCTGCGCCCAGCACCTGATCGATCGCAAGTACACTTCGCCGGAGCATCTTGCCATCCTGGGGGGAAGTAATGGGGGCCTGCTCATGGGGGCAGCCCTTACGCAGCGGCCTGACTTGTTCCGCGCCGTCGTTTCATATGTGGGGATTTACGATATGCTCCGTGTCGAACTCGATCCCAATGGCGCTTTTAATATCACCGAATTCGGTACGGTGAAAGACCCCTCCCAGTTCAAAGCCCTCTACGCCTACTCGCCCTACCATCACGTTAAAGACGGCACACCCTATCCCGCAATTTTGTTCCTCACGGGGGAAAACGATCATCGCGTCAATCCGATGCAGTCGCGCAAGATGACTGCGCGCCTGCAGGCGGCTAATAGCTCAGACCATCCTATCCTGTTGCGAACCACCGCCAGTGCCGGCCACGGGATGGGCACTGCGCTCGACGAGAGACTCGAGCAGCAAGCTGATGTGTTCAGTTTCTTGTTTGATCAGTTAGGAATCAGCTACGCTTTCGGAAAGTAGGTAACTAGTACTGGGAACCCGGCAGCTCGCGGAAAAACTGGATCCTGCTCTTTGCTTTTGGGTGGCACAGCGGTTTACCGCTGCGACAAGTGCTTTGTTTGAGATCGGCTCTAGCCGCTGAGGTGCGGATGCGGGGCTCGCGTATGAGTTTATCAGCAGCGTCCTGGACAATCGCGTCAAGGCGAGGAAGCGATGGTTGAAACAGAAAGCCCTTTGCTACTGCTGACTCGTTATCTTTTTCCCTCTACCGCAGCCCGGCACTTGCCATAAAGCTCGAGCAACTGCGCCGCGTATTCATCGGGCTTTGACGCCGAACCCGTGCCCTGGAAGCCCACGCCGGACGAGGTGGTTCGACCGTAACCAGTAGTCATCGCCACGAATTTCATCAGATCGAGAGCAATATCCTCGTTACGGCGCGCCCCCGCGTGCAAAGCTGGACCTTCTTCCATGAGTCCTTCTCCTGAACCGGAAATATAAGGAAGTTGTTCTTCGTCTTCCATGCCGCTGTAGTGCTCCGCAGAAGATAATAGCAGGATGGAGAGAGACCGGAAACCAGCCTACCGCGCCACTTCGCTCATGAGCGCCAACAAGTTTTCCTCGGAGTCGCGGAAGAATGTCATCCATAAGTCGTGCGTCGGCATCTTGGCAATCACGTGGGGTTCATCCTCGAAGCGCACCCCAGTCTCTTTCAGTTTGCCGTAAGATGCTTGAATATTAGGCACCGAGAAATACAGAACCGAACTGGGATGATCGAACTGCGGCTTTTCAGCGTGATCCAGCATCAGCCGCACCCCGCCGCAATCGAAGAAGGCTAGACTCGGCGGCGCCTTGAAAAGCAGCTTTAACCCCAACATATCCTGATAAAAAGCGGTGGCACGGTCCACATCTTTGGCATTGATCGCGATCTGGCCCAGGCCGGTGATTCCAACTCCAGTTTCGATTGCATTCATGTCTTGACCACCTCATTTAAATTAGTTAGCATAGCTAACTATATTACATGAACAAAGTCAAGAACAAAGATATCGAATTCCGCCGGGAGACCCTGGCCGTTGCCGATCGTCTTCATTCCGCCGCCATTCACCTACTGCGGCAGGTGCGTAAGGAAGATAGCGCGGCGGGCGTTGGTCCCGCACAACTATCCGCGCTCTCGGTGCTGGTTTTTGGCGGCCCCAAGACGCTCGGCGACCTGGCCGCCGCCGAGCAAGTCAAGCCGCCCACCATGAGCCGGATTGTTGCCGGACTTGAGCGCAACCTCCTGATTGAAATCACTCGTGATCCCGAAGACGCTCGCCGCATGCACATCCGCTCTTCCAGCAAGGGGGCAAGCCTTTTGCAACAAGCGCGCCGCCGCCGCATTGAATCCCTTGCCCGCCATCTGAGCATCCTTGCACCAGTGGAACTAGCCACGTTGAATAGGGCTGTGGACATCCTAAGAAACGTGCTCGATGCCCCGCATTGACTTCCCTTCCCGCCTGACATCGCTAAGCCCAGTCAGAAATAGAGTTGTCGGTACCTTCTGAATCCAACTCTGCTTGTCTGTGCCGGTTCAGTCGGCCCTGCTGATTCTGCTGCCTCGGATGTTCTTGTGGCTCCTCGCGGGCTGCCAGTTTTACCACGCAAGGGTCAGAATCAGCGTCGCCGGCCAGTGCAGAAGCGAACTCCAACAGCTTTCTTCGCGTTTCCTCCGCTGACCGCTTGGCTGCGGCCTTCTGTGCAGAGTACATCGCATCAAGCTGGGCGTACGGATTGACTTGGTTCGCGTGCACATGCATGGTTGAGTTCCCTCCAAGGGGGACATCGCCGACCTCGGTGGTCGTAATCGCGTGTTCTTAAGCTCAGTCTCCGCTGATCGGAGCCCTCACTATCTCCTGCAATCGTTGCGCCGAACCCAACTGGTTAAACCTGAGCCTAAGGCCTAAGTGCGCGGGCCATCATTCCAATTTAGAATGTTTGCCCGTGGTCAAAGTGAAACCGAGGACTATCATGGGCAATGTCCGCATTTTTCTCGCCGCTTGTGTGTTGGCCGGCATCCTCGCCACCGCTCAGGATGAGGACTTCAGCAAAGTTCAGATGAAGGTGTCCAAGGTGGCTGGCACCGTTTACATGTTGCAGGGCGCGGGCGGCAACATCGGCGCTTCCGTGGGCGACGACGGCATCGTCATCGTCGACGATCAATACGCTCCACTAGCGGAGAAGATTCAAGCCGCATTGAAAGGCATCACCGACAAGCCCGTGCGTTTTATCATCAACACCCACTTCCACGGTGACCACACCGGCGGCAACGCCTATTTTCAAAAACAGGCGCCCATCATCGCGCAAGATAACGTTCGCAAGCGCCTGGAAAGCGGCAGCGGAGCGGGTAATGGCGGTTCCGTGCACCATGACGCCAAGCCTGCGCCTCGCGAGGCGCTGCCGATTCTTACTTTCGATCACGATGTCACCGTGCACCTTAACGGCGAAGACATCCGCGCCTTATACTTCCCTGCCGGGCACACCGATGGCGACTCGATCATCTTTTTTCCTCATTCCAACGTCGTCCATATGGGCGACGATTTCGTCACCTACGGCTTCCCTTTTATCGATGTGGAGAGCGGCGGCAGCATCAACGGCATGATTGACGCCGTAGCCCAGGTGATCGCGCAGCTACCGGCTGATGTGAAAGTGATTCCCGGGCATGGCCAGGTCTCAACCCTCGATGATGTACGCGCCTATGAGACGATGTTGAAGGCAACGCGTGACCTGGTACAGCAGGCGTTGAAGGAGGGCAAGACCCTAGACCAGATGAAAGAGGCAAAGCTGCTCGATCCTTGGAAGAAATATTCCGGTGTCATCAACGAAGACGCATTTCTGGAAACGCTCTACAACTCGCTAACCGGGCAGAAGACCGGCAGATTCATCAAGCATAATTGAAATCGCACTATCGTATTTCTTGAGGAGCTTCTTTCCATTTTGCTAACACGCCGCAGATTTGCGCAGTCTGCTCTTTCCGCTGGAATTGTAGCCGGGCTGCCATCCGCCTTGTTTACCGGCTGTACCGTGTCGTCTAATGCCGCGCGGGCGGAACATTTCGTTAGCTCCAAGGGCATGCAGTTTGACGCTTCTTCTGAAATCCTTTTTCCACGCAATTTCTTCTGGGGCGCGGCTACCGCGGCCTACCAGATCGAGGGCGCGTGGAACCAGGATGGCAAGGGGGAATCCATTTGGGACCGCTTCGCGCACACCCCCGGCAAGATCAAGAATGGCGATACGGGCGACATCGCTTGTGATTCCTATCGTCGCTGGCGCGACGACATAGATCTCATGCGCGCTATGAATCTGAACAGTTATCGTTTCTCGATTGGCTGGACGCGCGTTCAGCCTACGGGCACCGGCGCCGCGAATTCCAAAGGGATCTACTATTACAGCCGCATCGTCGATGCCCTGCTGGAAGCGAGAATCCGACCTTTTGTCACGCTCTACCACTGGGACCTGCCGCAATCTCTGGAGGATGCCGGAGGCTGGCCCAATCGCGATACCGCCTCCCGCTTTGCGGATTATGTTGAGATTATCGCGCGGGCCCTGGGCGACCGCGTTTCCGACTGGATGCTCTTCAACGAGCCCTTAGCTTTTACCTACCGTGGTTATCTGGAAGGCACCCACGCACCTGGACGCAAAAGTCTCTTCGATTTCCTGCGCGCAACCCACACCGTAAACCTGGCACAGTGCGCGGGCTTTCGAGCGCTGAAAGCTGTTCGTCCCGCGGCACGCGTGGGTACCGCATTCAGCATGTCGCCCTGCGAACCTGCAACTGACTCCGAGGAAGACAGAGTGGCCGCCGAGCGCGCGCACGCGGTGACCAATCTCTGGTTTCTGGAGCCCGCACTGAATGGCCGCTATCCCGAAGCTTTGGCTTTTTTTCCGGAGACTGTCATGGGAATCAAGCCAGGTGATCTCGACAAAATGCGAGCGCCGCTCGATTTCATCGGGATCAATCTCTACTACCGCACCGTCGCATCGGCCCCCGGCGTAATAGAGCGAATTGCGCACGCGCAGGAATGGCTGTTCCCGGTGAAGACGGTGGGCGGCGAGCAAGGCCCGAAAACCGATATTGGATGGGAGGTTTGGCCGCAGGCGCTGTATGACATCGTCACACGCATCACCCGAGACTTTAACCGCCCCCAGATTGAGATTACCGAGAATGGGTGCGCCTACAACGACCGTCCCGACAACAACGGAGTAATTCGTGACAGTCGCCGCATTGAGTATCATCGGCAATACCTGCAAGGGCTGGCGCACGCGATCGCCGATGGCGCGGACGTCCACGGCTATCATGCCTGGAGTCTGCTCGATAACTTAGAGTGGGCGGAAGGTTTCAGCCAGCGCTTCGGCCTAGCCTACGTGGATTTCAAAACGCAACAACGTACCATTAAAGAATCAGGACGATGGTATGCAAAGGTAGCTGCGGAGAATCGTGTATTGACGTAAGTCTGGCGGTGGTTCTAGCTTTTCGATCGGAGACCTAGGATCCAGGAGCTGATTTCTCACTTCTGCTGCATCACCAGTTCGCCATTCTGCACTTTCACGTCGCCCACATATTCAGGAAGCTTCAAGCGGTCGTGCTGCTCAGCGAGTTTTTTCTGCAGCGCAGGATTCACCAACGAAACCGGCACGTTGAGATCCCCCACTTTAAACTCCGTGGGCTCGAAGGTCGCATATCCATCTTTCGAGGCAAGGTGCCCGGAAACAGTCACCCACACGTCTTTCCCCGCAATCTCGGTGAGAAATTGTCCATGGACAACGTCTCCTTCGAAGCTGACCTGCTGATCTTTGATAGTTGGCGCGCCGCTTCCAATATTGGTATCGGGCGATAGTTGCCCGCTTCCGGCTGCTCCCAAAGCCTGAGCCAGCGCAGCTCCGATTTCGTCGGACTTGATGTGAACTTCTGCTTTCGCCTGGGAATTAGACTGCGAAGCGGAAGAAACCGCCGGCGCATTTCCCGAGGGCATCGTTTCATAATTTCCGCCGGACGGTGCCGCATAGGCTGGAGTTGACGGACTTTGCTTGGCGGCCTGCTCAAGCTGATCCATCTTCTGCCCAAACGACTCGGCATTGGCCGCAATTGCGGCCGGAGTCTGCGGCTGGGCCACCGGAGTTGGCTTTTTCAGGACAAGAATTATCGCCACCAGCGAGGCCGCAAGGGTGGCAATGCTGATGATGCGATCCAGCTTAAGTTTCATGAATCCATCGTAGCGGAAGGAGAAAAAAGGATCAGATTACTTCCGTCATAGAGACTTAATGGCCGGTCAGAGACCCAATCTAGAAATACAGACTCATCCCAATTTCCTGGCAACCAGTTCATTCACCAGCTGTGGATTGGCCTGGCCTTTAGAGGCTTTCATCACCTGGCCTACGAAGAATCCGATCATGGTCTTCTTGCCAGCACGATATTGTTCGAGCTGTTTGGGATTCGCCGCGAGTACTTCGTCAACGATCTTCTCCAGAGCCGATGAGTCGGTCGACTGCTGCGGTCGTCCCTCTTCCTCGTAAATTTCGGGGAAGTCTTTATTACGTGCGAAGCTGAGATCGTAAAGATCCTTGAGCATCTTGCCGGAGATCGTGCCGCTCTCAACCAGATCGGCCGATACCGCAATGCCTTTCATCGAAATCGGGGACTGCTCAATCTCCCTACCTGCGGCCTTCAGGCGGCCCATCAGTTCGCCCTGGACAAGGTTCGCAACGCGCTTGGGATTCTTCGCGGCCTTCGCCGCGGCTTCGAACTGATCGGCGAGCGACTTGGAAACCGTCAGAACCTGCGCGTCGTATTCTGTTACCCCAAATTCTTTTACGAACCGGGCACGACGGGCTTCGGGCAGCTCAGGCAGAGCCTTTGCAATTTCCGCTTTCCACTTTTGGTCGACGACCAGGGGCAGAAGATCAGGCTCAGGAAAATACCGGTAGTCGTGGGCCTGCTCTTTCGAGCGCATGCCGTAAGTCTTGCCCTCTTGCGCGTTGTAGAGCCGCGTTTCCTGCGCGATCTTGCCGCCGGATTCGATCACCTCCACCTGACGTGCGATCTCATAGGTCAGCGCTTCGCGGATGAAGCGAAACGAATTCACATTTTTGATTTCGGTTTTTGTACCAAGCTCTTTCTGGCCGCGTGGGCGCACGCTGATGTTGGCGTCGCAACGCAGCGAACCCTCCTCCATATTGCAGTCACTCACGCCCGTGTAGAGGATGATTTCTTTCAGCTGCGTCAGATATTCGTAGGCTTCGTCGGGCGTGGATATATCGGGTTCGCTGACGATTTCGATCAGTGGCACGCCGGTACGGTTGAGATCGATGGCGGTTTTTTCACCGGCGTCGGGAAAACCCTCGTGCAGGCTCTTGCCCGCGTCTTCTTCCAGATGGACTCGGGTGATGCCAATTTTCTTTCTGGCACTTTTCAATTCTCGGTGCTCAGTTCTCAATTCTTTATTGCCGGCGGGAACCTCGATAAATCCATGCTCGGCTAACGGCTTGTCATATTGCGAAATCTGATAACCCTTGGGCAGGTCGGGATAAAAATAATTCTTGCGGGCAAAGATCGAAGTTTCATTGATGCCGCAATTCAGAGCTATCGCCGCCAGCGTGGCGAATTCAACCGCCTTGCGGTTCAGAACCGGCAAAGCTCCTGGCATGCCGAGACAAACCGGACAGACGTTCGTATTGGGTGGAGCGCCGAAACGCGTGGAGCAGGAACAAAAGATCTTCGACGCCGTCAGAAGCTGAACGTGCAGTTCGAGTCCGATGACTGGTTCGTAGGCTGTTTGAGCAGCAACGGAAGTGTCTATCGAGGTCGACATATCGAGTGATTATAAGGCTTCGGAGGGAAGAGCTTTTAGCCGCCATGGACGCTGGGAACGCGGTCGCGAAGAGCAGCCGAATCGCATCAGACTAGTTCGAGCACGTGAACGCTTGACTCCTGGCTTGGGCTACTCTGCGGCTCCCACGCCCGACGTCTGGCACTCCATACATGGGCAGACTTCCCGCAAATACTTCCACGAGTAGAGGCCGAGGTCGTGGTCGTCATTCCAAGTGAACTTGATGGCATATTTTCCGACGCCTTCTGCGGAGACGGGTTTTGCAGCGGGCTTGAACATGGGCAGCGCCCCAGGAGCGAGCTTCGGGGGTGCACCGGGTTTGCGCCCGCTTTTTTCACGCTCTTCGTTGCACATCGCGCAGGGGCAGGCATTACGGAGAAAGACGAAAGGATAGTGCGAAACGTGGCCGTCGGCCCACTCAATATCCACACCGGTGCCGGCGGTGAGGTTCACTTTTACTGACTTGGGGTCTGTGGCCGCGGTGGGCGACTGCAGCGGGGACTGCATGGTTCAGTATCGCACACGCACGCGCCCGTTGCCGCTGCGCTAGTGAGTAGAGCTGGAGCTTGAGCTGGATGTAGACTTAGGAGCGGTGACCACTCCGACGGCTAGGCCTCCAATAGCTCCAGCCAGAATTCCCATTAATGCTAGGACCAGCGTGCTTTCAACCAGAGATGCTCTCCCGCGACCCGACATGACGTTTCTCCTCGCTAACTCACTATTTTAGTTTACTTTGACAACTTGGGGGTGACGAATTGTCGGCAAGGTCCAAAATCCGGTAGAATAAAGACTCCGTCAAGGCCTTGAAAGGATCGATAGCAGTCATGGCACAACAGTGTGATATCTGCGGCAAAAAGCCGCAATCGGGAAACCGCATCAGCCACGCCCATAATGTTACCAAGCGGCGCTGGAATGTGAATCTGCGTCCAGTTCACGCGCGAGTGGGCGCAACCACCAAGCGTATGCGGGTTTGTACCTCCTGCATTCGGAGCGGTAAAGTAACCAAGGCATAAGCCCCCCGGTCGCGTTCAGGTCCGCGAGATTTTCGATTGCCGATTTAAAGACTAGTCTGCAATCAAAAATTGGACGTAGGCGTAAGGAAATAGATTCTTCTCTACTGCACGCCCAGCAACTGAATATCAAAGATCAAGGTAGCATTCGGAGGGATCGGACCGCCAGGAGTACCCTCGCTGCCGTATCCTAGGGCGGGTGGGATGCGCAACTGGCGTTTGCCCCCGACTTTCATTCCGGCGACACCCTCTTCCCATCCCTTGATTACTTCGCCGTTGCCGATGGTGAAATCGAAGGGTTTGCCCGCGTCAACTGAGCTATCGAACTTCTTGCCGTTCGTAAGCCAGCCCGTGTAGTGCACGCGCACATGACTCCCTTCTTTGGCTACGTCGCCCGTGCCTAAACGAATATCCCAATATGTCAATCCGGAGGGAGTCTTCACGCCGTCGCCGGTCACTTTTGTGGGCGCTTTGGTGTTAGCTGACGCCTTACTTGCGCTTTGCGCCAAGACAGACACCGCGGTCAGCGTCAGAATGATTACAACTGCTGCAAGGTACTTCGTCATTCTTGCCTCCTCTACAAGTTTCAAACCACAATCTTAAACACAGAGGACACGGAGCAGCCCTGGGAATACTAACTTTGCGATCCCCGAACGTGAACGAAAGGTTGCTCGTGCTCCAGGTTTTTACTGCAAGGCGATTACATCTATTTCCACCAGCACATCCCTGGGCAGGCGAGCGACTTCCACAGTCGAGCGAGCGGGCGGTGCGGAACTGAAATACTTACCGTAAACCTGGTTCATGGCGATGAAGTCGTTCATGTCTTTGAGAAAAACGGTTGAGCGAACCACCTTGCCCAACCCACTGCCGGCGGCCTCGAGAATCTCCGACAGATTCCGCAGGACGCGCTCAGTTTGTGCGGCGACGTCGCCGGTCACGACCTGCTGCGTCCCCGGATCGATAGCGATCTGGCCCGAAGTGAAGATGAATCCATTTGCCTTGATTGCTTGCGAGTAGGGGCCGATGGCTTGAGGAGCATCTTTTGTAGAAATAGTTTCGCGCATGAGGCAGTGTCCAGTGTCCAGTGGCTAGTGAAAACCGCCTGGCCTCAACAATTAACTCAGATTGAGAGGCAAAGGTCAATTGAGGGTTGTCGGTGCTGACAACTGATCACTGATCACTGCTTTCAGATCTTCTGTAGTCTCTGTACTTCATGCACACCAGGAATCTTCCGCAGGCCAGCCATGATTTGCTCCAAGTGTTTGAGGTCGGTGATGTCGAGGACAACTTCCACGCTCGCCTGGCTGTTGGCGGTATGCGCGCCAATGTTGCGGATATTGCTTTGCGCATCCCCGATGACACTGGTGATATTTTTTAGCATTCCAAAGCGGTCGTCGCAATAGACGGTTAGCTTTACAGGATAAGCCGTGGGCGCACTCTCATCGCGAGCCCATTCCACGTCGATGCGGCGCTCCGGCTCGTACATCAGATTCGTGACGTTGGGACAATTTAGGGCGTGCACCGCGACTCCCTTGCCGCGAGTGATGTAGCCGACGATGCTTTCTCCGCGAATCGGATTGCAACAACGCGCGCGGTAAACCAGCATATCGCCCTGGCCCTTCACCATGATGGCATTGTGATCGCCAAAGACGCGGCGCACTACGCTAGCGATGGCGCCGGGCTTGTTCGAAAGTCCTTCGGCTTCAATATCACCCGCCATCGAAGGTGTAGCCCCGGCGGGCAATAGCCGCGCCAGCACTTGCCGCGCGGAATATTTTCCGTAGCCGATGCCCGACATCAGATCATCGACCTTCCCCAGGCCATAGCCGCTGGCAACTTTGAGCAGTTCCTCTTCTTTGATTTCTTTGAGCGCGATACGGTATTTGCGGGCTTCTTTCTCAATCACCTTTCTGCCAACTTCGATGGAACGCTCGCGCTGGTGGACGTTAAGCCAATGCTTGATCTTATTACGCGAACGCGATGATTTCACTAGCCCAAGCCAATCGCGGCTCGGCTTGTGGCCGGCCTGCGTTAGGATCTCGACAATGTCCCCGGAGTGCAGCTTGTGACGTAGGGGAACCATGCGTCCGTTGACTTTCGCTCCCACGCAGGTGTGGCCAACTTCGGTGTGAATCGTGTAGGCAAAGTCTATCGGCGTAGCGTCGCGCGGAAGCACAACAACTTTGCCCTTGGGCGTGAAAGTGTAGACCTCTTCGGGGTAGAGATCGACTTTCAGTGCCGACAAAAACTCATTCGGATCGCTGACATCGCGCTGCCACTCGACCACCTGTCGCAGCCATGCCAGTCGCTGCTCGTCCTGTGCCGAGACCGGGCCGTCTTTGTACTTCCAGTGCGCGGCAATTCCCTCCTCGGCCATCTTGTGCATCTCTTCGGTGCGAATCTGGATTTCAAACGGCGTTCCATCTTCTGTGATCACCGAAGTGTGCAGCGACTGGTAAAAGTTAGGCCGCGGCATGGCGATGAAGTCCTTGATCCGACCTGGTACCGGGCGCCAGATGTTGTGAATGATCCCCAGAACCGCGTAGCAATCCTGCAGCGATCGCGTGATCACGCGCATGGCAAAAAGATCGTAGACCTGCTCGACCGAGATGCGCTGCCGCTGTAGCTTTTTATGAATGCTGAAAAGCCGCTTGATCCGGCTATCAACCTTCGCCTGGATGCCCGCCTCTTTTAGCTTGTCGTTGATGATCGACTGCATCTTCGCAAGGAACACTTCTCCCTGCTTGCGGCGCGCGTTGACGGCTTTCTCCACCTGCTCGTAGCCCGCAGGGTCGAGAAAGCGGAAGCCCAGATCTTCGAGTTCGCCGCGAATTTTTCCCATACCCAGCCGATGCGCGATGGGCGCGTAGATTTCAAGCGTTTCTTCGGCAATTTTGCGCTGGCGGTCGGGCTGCAGATGTTCGAGAGTGCGCATATTGTGCAGCCGGTCCGCTAGTTTGATGAGCACCACGCGAATGTCATCGACCATGGCCAACATCATCTTGCGCAGGTTTTCAGCCTGCGCCTCTTCGCGCGTGGCAAAGTCGATCTTGCTGATCTTTGTCACGCCCTCGACAATGTGCGCCACCTGTTCGCCAAATTCCTTGCGGATGTCGACGATGGTAACCGAAGTATCTTCGACGGAGTCATGGAGTAGGCCGGCGGCGATGGCGACCGGGTCCATCTTCATTTCCGCCAGCACCAGCGCTACTTCCAGCGGATGCACCAGGTAAGGCTCGCCCGAAGCACGGGTCTGGCCTTCGTGATGTTTCAGGGAATAGTCGTAGGCTTTCTTGACAATGGACAGATCGTCCTGTGGACGGTTTTCCTGAATCCGATTCATCAGCTCACGGAATTTTGTGAGCGTAAGAGCCGTGGTCGCGATCTGTTGGCGCAAGCTCGCCATGCACGATTATAGCGTGCACAGCGGGCCCATTTGGCACGGAGGACATCCTGGGTGCCGCTCGGATTGTGGCTTTTGCAGGCTGATGCGCCGAGTAGGCGCGACAAAACGGAAGACCCTAACCGAGTATTCGATCGAAAAGATTAGGTCTATAGCAACAAATCAAAGATTCAAAATACTCGATCCGACTCTTCCGATGCGTTTGAACCCTTCAAATCTTTCCGCAGTTTGTTGCTCTGCTTTGTTAACTGGTAGAGTGACATCCGGTAATCATGAATTCCAAAATGCTTGTCAGCGGAGTTTCGGGGCCGATCGGCGCCGCCCTTCTTCCCTCGCTTCGAGCGAGTGGATGGTCTGTGGTACGCCTTGTGCGGAGTCAGGCTAACGGGCAACCGAGTAGCAGAGACCAGATCGCATGGGATCCGGCGAAGCCGATCGCGCCCGAAGCGGTATCCGGATTCGACGCTGTCATTCATCTCGCGGGAGAAAGCGTCTTCGGACGCTGGACTGCCTCCAGGAAGGCGAAAATTCTCAATAGCCGCGTGAACGGTACTACGAATCTGGCGCAGGCTCTCGCCAATGCTGAAGAGAAACCTAAGGTTTTCTTGTGCGGGTCGGCGATTGGCTACTACGGCAATCGCGGGGATGAGTTGCTGCGCGAAGAAAGCGCGCCGGGGGCAGGATTTCTTGCAGAGGTTTGCCAGCAGTGGGAAGAAGCGACCGTGCCAGCAGTACAAGCCGACATCCGCACCGCGCATCTGCGGACGGGAGTGGTGCTCAGCGCCAAGGGTGGCGCACTCGGAGCGATGCTGACGCCCTTCAAGATGGGCGTCGGAGGCCGCATTGGCGACGGCCGGCAGTGGTTAAGCTGGATCAATGTGCAAGACATGGTGGGCGCCATCAACCACATCCTGAAGAACGACCTGCTGCAGGGGCCGGTGAACATCGTCGCGCCCAAGCCGGTCACGAACGCGGAGTTCACCCGGACGCTGGCTGGCGTGCTGTCGCGTCCGGCGATTTTGCCATTGCCGGCATTCGCCGTGAAGGCGGCGTTCGGCCAGATGGGTGAAGAAATGCTGTTGGCCAGCCAGAAAGTGGAACCCGGCAAATTGATCTCGAGCGGCTATCCCTTTCGCTATCGCGAATTGCAGGCCGGGCTGGAAGCGCTCTTAAGGCGCTAAATTTAAACCCAGCGTGATTCAGTTGGGACTTGAGCGGCGCATTTCTTCCTGGAGTTTTTCGAGGAGTTGAGCGCGTTGCTCGGTGTTCAACTCTCGCTGCAATTCCTCCAGTGCGAGCGCCACGATGTGGTAGTGGTGGGCGCCAGCGAACTTGGAATCGGTAGTGATGTTGAGCCAGAGCTTGTGCATCAGCTCGACGTCCTGCGGGCGAAGTCTCGGGGTATGCGGGCCGATGGCATACTCGCGCACAGTTCCGTCAGGGGCGCAGACCTCAAGCATCAGGCGCGGACGAGGTTCAGGCAAACGTTCCCAGGCGTCGCCCAGGTACTTGGCTTGCTCGTCGGAGGTAAGCTTGTTCGATAATCCACAGACCACGCGAATTGAATCCAGCCGTTGTGCCGTCACCATGATGGCGTCAAAGACGTCGGTTGCCGGGACCACCAGCAGGGAGATCGGCTTGCCCTCTTTCTCGGCGACGGCCACGGCCGCGGTGAAGAGCTCCTGCTCGTAGTGGTCGAAGACCTGGCTGGCTTCCATGACAGAACTGCCACCGAAGCTGGGTTCGCGATGGTAGAGACGCGCGCTCATAACGACCACATCCTGCTTGGCCGTGTTGGTGTGGCTAAGAATGTGGCGCAGGTAGTAGAGATTGCGAGGGTCGCGTACCGCAACTAGGATGTTCCCCGGGCGAACGCCCATGGCTCCGCTGCCGAGTTCCTGATTGCCGTAAACGCGGAACTGATCGAGCTGTTCGGGTTTACCGTGACGCTCTTTGGCGACGTGGCGCTCCGAGAGCGTGAAAATTGTAAAGAAGGCAGCGCTAAAAATTACCCCGGCGATGGTGGCTTGGTACTTCGTGAATAGATTCACTACGGCGGTGATCAGAAGAACGGCTGAGATGAGGATCAAGCCTAAGGGGAACTCGGTCTTTCCGAAATGAAAATTGCCAGGAACCTTCCATGCGCGGTTGCCGGGCTCGGTGTAGCGTAGCACGAGCACCGCGATGGACTTCATGGCGAAGCTCCATATCACGCCGAATGCGTAAAGAGCCGCTAGTACGTAAACGTTGCCCAAGCTTAGGAAGATGACGAGCAACTGCATCCCAACGATGAGGTTGATGATGCGATAGCTGGTGCCGAAGCGATTGTGCGGCTTCTGGAACCAACTGGTCAGCACACCGTCCTCGGCCACCCGATTGAGAACGCCATTGGCGCCCACGATAGACGTATTCTGCGCGCCCGCCAGAATTAGAACGCCCACCAGAACAACAAATCCGTGAAAGAGCAGCTTCAGGCTTTCCGGACCGGCCAGATACATGGCGATACCGCCGATAAGGTTAGCGAAATAATCTGGCCGAACCTTATCAGGGATGATCATCACCGCGAAGAACGAAACCAGCGACGTAAACAGCAGGCTATAGATAAAAATTACCAGCCCGGTTTTCTCCAGGTTTTTCAGTTTGGGATGTTCGATCTCGCGGTTCACCTGCGCCAAGGTTTCTTCGCCGCTCATGGCAAGCACGGAATGGCCGAAGCCGACGAAGAGAATGATCCAGGTAAGATGAGAGAACCAGGTTCCGTTCAGCCAGCCCAGCGATTCCTTGTTTAGTGGAATCACTCCGGGATGAAGCGGATTTGGAGGCAATTGGACGACGGGCGCGCGCAAAACCGTTATCGTGCACCAGATAAGTAGAATCACCACCATCACCGTGGTGATCACCATGATCTGCAGGGCTTTCTGGCTGGATTCGTGCATACCCTGCGTGTTCTTCCACCAGAAATAAATCACCACGGCGATGGCGAGGCCTGCGGCGAAGTAATCGTCGGAGAATCGAAGAGGGTGATGCAGGTACACGCCCATATCTTTGATGAAGCCCGCCAGATATTGGCCGGCAGATACGGCGCTGATAGGTCCAGTCAGGACGTAGTCGAAGAGGAGCGCCGAGACGGAGAACTTGGCCAGGCCTCCGCCCATGGCTTCCTTGACGACGCGGTACACACCGCCCCGCACGAACATGCTGCTGGACTCGATGTAGAGCGCCCGCACCGCATAGCTGAACAACATTACGGCGAGGATGAACCAGGGAGCGCTTTTTCCGATAACCTTTTCGGCGTCGCCTCCGGCGTAGTAAGCGGAAGACGCCAGATCGGAGAGGACAATCGCGGAAGCCCGCCAGAAGGAGATGAAGCTCAACATCACCGTGGTGGCGACGAAGACCTTTATGGCCGGCTTGGAACCTTCAACCGATATAGCCATTATTCAAAAATGAGTACGAAACCAGTATGAAAACGAACCTTGAAGATAGCACAGGGAAGGCTGGACGGAATAAGCCTTGGGTCCCGGTTTCGCCTATTTGCGATTCTGGGGGGCAAGGTAGGTCTGGGTGATGCGGTCGTGCCAGCACAGGGCGTCCTCATCGAGAAAGACCCAGGCGTACCCCATGCCGAGAGAAACGGCCGACAGGAAGGATGCGAACGCTCGCCAGCGGCGAAGCCGTCGGCCTACGGGACTTCCATCGAAGCGCGCCAATTCCAGGCGCGCGACCCGAAGCCCTGGCGTTGTGCCACAGTAAACCAGAAACAGATATTGGTAAGCCGCACAGAAAACGCCGGCAATGCCGGCAGCAATCCCCAAAATCTGGAATCGCGGTGGGCTAAACGCAGTCATTTTCCAGAAGATGTAACCGAAAAGTAGGCAGGCCGCCGCTACGATGACATCATCGATTACGGCTGAAAGAACGCGCCGCCCCAGAGGCGCACTTTGCAGCGGGATATCGATGCCCGGCCGTTTCTCCAACTCGCATTGCTGAACCGACTCAATCGTGATTCCGCCCAGAGCCGGCGGAGGGGGAACCACCTCAGGCGCCTCCAGAATTCTGGGACGGCTCATGACCGGCTCCGCCAATTCGTCCACCGGCGGCGGAGCAGGAGTCCATGAGCGCGGAAACTCGATAATCTTTGCCGTGGTTGGAGCTGCGGCTAGAAGTGTGCTGCGAGCCGCTAGCTGCGATGACTCGGCTGTGGCAGAAATCGGTGCGCTGGCGCGCAACGCATAGGCCTCCGGAGCAGCCGCCGTAACAGCGACCGGATCGAAAACATCATCGGCTCTGACAGAGAATTCATCTAAGGCCAGATTGGTAGTTTGGGGAAAAGCCACGGACTCCGTAGAACCGCCATTCGTGGCCCGAGAGCCATTCGGATCATCGAAACGCAATCGAAGAGAAGGATACCGAGGCGGACGCGGCTTGCGCCGGGATTGATAACGGTTTAGCCGGTCTGCCAGTTCCTGGCGCCAAGCCGTAGAGTCTTCGGGCACACACTTTTGGCTTTCCCCAACGTCGCCGGGTTGAGCGGGCGCAGACTGCACCGGCGTCGCTGCCGGTTCTTTAGCCACGGGAAGCGACGTAGTAACTTCTGCACCGGTATCGGGGAGCCAGCGTGGCTCAACCACCGATCGTGCGTCAGCAGGACAGCGACAAATTTCACCACAAATCAGACAAGGCATGAATCACAATCTCAACCGCACTTTCGATGGAGCCGACCCACCACCAGACCGGATACCCTTCCGGGATAACCCTGGCGGATAACCATTGGGACTCCCTTAGAATCCAAGGGCTTTAACGGCTTTGCCTCATGAGCCACAGCCGTGCTAAGTTCACGACGACTGCTGCCGTAGAAACAGTCCGAGCGCTTCTTGTGCATCCGGGCGAACCGCTTTTGATGATTTTGGTCCGATGACTCGCAAAAGAATCCTTATCACGGCGGCAGTGCTTTGTCACCTGCTTCTCGTGCCACGCATAGTTACCAGCCAGTTGCCGCCCGCCGACCCAACTGCGAAAGCGACGGCGACGAAACCCGACGTTAAGGAAACGCCTTGCGCCCGGGCGGCTGCCGCGCAGAAGGAAAAAGGGGATGTCGAAACAATTTGCGCCATCCAGCAAGAAGAGCAAGGGGCGATCTACAAATTGCACGGAGCTGTCGAAATCTACTACGGAAGTTATATTCTGCGGGCCGATGAAGCGACCTACAACTCCGACACCAAAGAGGCCACCGCGCAGGGACACTTCGCGCTGGACGGTGGGCCAAATGATGACCATATTCGCGCCTCACACGGAACCTACAATCTGGAACTCGAAACTGGTACCTTCTATGACGTCATCGGAACTACCGGTCTGCGCCTTCGCGCCAACCGCATAATCCTGACCTCAACAGCTCCCTTCGCCTTTACCGGAAGGCTTGTCCGGAAAACAAGTCCGGATCACTACCTCGTCTACGACGGTACGATCACCACCTGCGAGTTGCCCCATCCCAATTGGCAATTCGACGCCCGCAAGGTGATGGTCGACGTGGGCGGTAACGCCAAAATCTACCGCAGCACCTTCGAGTTGCATGGGCTTCCCATTCTTTATTTTCCATTCGCGACGCATCCTGTGGAAAAGGAGTCACGGCAGTCAGGCTTTTTAATGCCGTCGGTGGGCCACTCTTCCACATACGGCTACACTGTGGGCGATGCCTACTATTGGGCCATCAACCGGATGATGGACGCCACTGTCGGCGCCGAGTACCTCTCTCAACGCGGGTGGTCGCAACGGGGAGAGTGGCGGATCCGTCCCAGTGAGACTTCCTACGTCGACCTGAACTATTTTGGGGTAATAGACAGGGAGCATGAAGGCGGAGAAAACGTTCGCCTCAACTCCGCCGGAAACCTGGATGGCTTCCGCGCCGTTACCAATATCGACTACTTGAGTTCTTTTCTGTTTCGCCTGGCTTTTAACGAGGTCTTTAGTCAGGCCGTGTATTCGGAGGTGAAGTCCCAGGGTTTTCTCTCAAAGTCCACGGATGGTTTCAGCCTCAACGGGTTTGCCGAGCGCTACCAGAATTTCCTTAGCACGACGCCGGGCCAAGTGATCACTATTCTGCACGCTCCCAGCCTCGACACCTCAAGTGTGGACCATCCACTGTGGCGCACTCCATTCGACTGGTCGTTCGATGCGTCGGCTGCTGGTCTCTCTCGTAGTGAGCCTCAGCAATGTTCGACCATCGGGTCGACGCAGTCCTGCATACCGCCGTTTCGCACCGCAAATTTGCTCGGACGATTCGACCTCAATCCGCAGATTTCTTTGCCGCTGCTGTTCCGCGGATGGTCTTTGCGTCCCGAATTGACGTTGCACGAAACCTATTACACGCAAAGGCTGGTTGGTGAGAGCGGACAGAATCCCGGAACGGCAGTTAGCGATCCCACAAATCGGCAAGCCCTGGAGACTGCGGTAGAGATGCGCCCACCCACCCTGGAGCGCATCTTCGACAAAGAATTCATGCGGCGAAAGTGGAAGCATGTGATCGAGCCGCGAGTCACTTATCGTTATGTGACCGGCGTAAACAACTACCCGAGTATTTTAAAATTTGACGAGCGCGATATTCTCACGGATACGAATGAGGTCGAATATGGTTTCGTGACCCGTCTCTATGCCAAGCGCACTTCTGGCAAGCCCGAGGATTGCGACACCATCATGAAAGCTGTCACCGTAGGCGGTCCGGTACCGGAATCAGCAATTCCGTGGCAGCATTTAAATCCCCTGGCTAACGCTCCCTGCCAGGCTGGGCCGTCGGCTCGCGAGATCGTAACTTGGGAACTGGCACAAAAATATTTTCTCGATCCCACTTTTGGCGGCGCTCTTATACCCGGTCAACGGAATGTGTTCACCACCACAGTCGACCTCACTGGCATCGCGTTTGTTACTGAGCCGCGGCATCTTTCTCCTCTGGTGTCGCGGCTGCGGGTGGAAACCAGTTCGCGCACCGACGCCGAGTGGGACCTCGACTACGACTTCCAGAGCAACACCACCAATGCTAGTACCCTGCTGGCCAACTATCACATTGGGCAGGTAACGATTGGTGGTGGCGATGCGTTTTTGCAAATTCCGGTTCAAACCGGAAGCTCGCCATCCACTACCGCTCAGCCCGAAACTTTCAACCAGTTTCGTGTCGCTCTGGGATATGGCAGTCCCAACAAACGCGGCTTTAGTGGCGCGACCAGCTTCGGCTTTGACGCTGAGAGCAAGCAATTGCAGTTTATCAACGTACAAACCACTTATAACTGGAACTGCTGCGGCATGACTCTGGAATATCAAAGTTACAATGTGGCGAACGTGCGGAATGAGAATCTATTTCGCTTCACCTTCACTCTGGCGAATATCGGCGGCTTCGGCAGCCTGCGTCCGCAACAGCGACTTTACTGAGAGTCCGCGTAAATCGTAATCGGATCGTGCAACCTCACGAGGCCTGCTAACATACTTACAGATAAGAAAAATGGACCTCGAAGCGAAAGCCTCGTCGCTGCAAACGCGCCTGCGAGAATTGGGACGAACTCTGGTCGCTTATTCCGGTGGCGTGGATTCCGCGTACCTCGCATGGGCCGCGCATCAGGCGTTGGGAAGCGAGATGGTCGCGATCATCGCTGATTCGCCCAGCCTAGCGCGCTCTCAGCTTGCCGACGCGATTGCCTTTGCGACCGAGCAAGCCATCCCTCTGGAAGTGATGGCCACATCGGAGCTCGACCGTCCTGAGTACGTGCGCAATGATGCTCAGCGCTGTTTCTTTTGCAAAGATGAACTCTTCACCTTGATGGAAAATTTGCGCGCGGCGAGAGGTTTCGATGCGATCGCGTACGGAGTCAACCTCGATGACCAGGGCGATTGGCGTCCCGGACAGAAGGCCGCCAGCGCGCACCAAATTGTGGCTCCGTTGCTCGATGCCGGGCTCGGCAAAGAGGAAATTCGGACACTCGCGCGGCATGCAGGCCTGCGGATATGGGACAAGCCAGCCTCAGCCTGCTTATCGTCGCGGATCGAGTATGGCCGCCCGGTTACGCGCGAAGCTCTCGCCATGGTGGAAAAAGGCGAAGACGCATTACGCGGCCTGGGCTTCCGGCAATTCCGTGTCCGTCACCACGGGGAGATCGTCCGCATTGAAATCGCCCGCGAGGAATTACACCGAGCACTCGATCTTCCCATGAGTGCGGAGTTCACCAGAATATTCAAGGCGCTCGGCTTCAAGTTCGTGACCCTCGATCTGGAGGGGTTCCGGTCCGGGTCGATGAATGCATTGCTGCCAGCCGCGTATTTATCGCGCCGAATGGGCTAGTAATCGATCCTCCGGTGGCCCATTTTCAAACCGAGTTCCCCTGAGCCGCCGTGCCGAGCGTTCCTTCGTTATGAGATAATCAACACTCAACTTGTAATGTTTAGGCGGTTTTTGGTGACCCTAATTCGACGTTCTCTTGTTCTCCTCCTCGTCATTTGCCTGGGCTGTATTGCCCAATCTACTTCTTCTGATTTAGCCAGGAAGGTCGAACGGCAGGTACGCTCCTACTATAAAATCCCTCCCGACGTAAAAGTGCTGGTGGGTACGCCTTCCCCAAGTCCAGATTTTTCCAACTATGAGTCGGTGACCGTCACCGTCGAAAACGGCGAAAAGAAACAGGACCTTACGTTCCTGGTTTCCAAAGATCGATCGTCGATGATGCGCATGACCAAATTCGACCTGAATAAGGATCCGTTCGCCGAGACGATGAGTAAGATTGACGTCAACGGACGGCCTACCCGCGGGGCGAAGGCGTCAAAAGTTGTGTTGGTGAATTTCGATGATCTGGAATGCCCGTTCTGCGCGCGCATGCATCAGACTCTATTTCCGGAGCTGCTCAAGGAGTATGGCGACCGCGTCACTTTTATTTACAAGGATTATCCCCTGACAGAAATTCACCCGTGGGCAATCCATGCCGCAGTCGACGCCAATTGCCTGGCTGTCCAGAACGGCGATGCTTTCTGGGATTTCGCAGATTATATTCATGCTAACCAGCACGAAGTGAACAATGGAAGAACACCGCAGCAGCGACTGGAAGAGCTCGACCGGCTCACGACGCTGCAGGGCCAGAAGCACAATCTCGACGTCGTCAAGCTGCAGTCCTGCATTAAGGCGCAAGACGAGAGTGCGGTGAAGGCATCGATGAAAGAGGCCGACGGCTTGGGGGTCGAAGCCACTCCGACGTTATTCATCAATGGCGAGAAGGTCGATGGAGCGGTCCCTATCGGTGAGTTGCGTGCTGCGCTTGATCGCGCGCTGAAAGATGCTAATTTGCCTGTGCCCGAGCATACGGCCGCTGCCAGGCCGCCGGCCTCAAAGTGATACCGTCACAGTAAGAATGTAAGATGCTCTGCAGGTTCCGAATTCTGCACAGACCGTGAGTGTGGGAGAAACTCTTTGAAAAAAACGTTAGAGCCAGGCTGGCTCGCAGTCCTATTGGCCGCGGCCGTCCTACTGGCGACGCTTGTGGGATGCAAGCCTCAGGTAAGCGGCGACGTGATGGCCACCGTCGATGGTCGCAAGATTTTCCGCTCCGATGTCGACAAATACTACGACAATCAGGTGGCTGGCGCTCAGCAGGCGCCCGTCGGAGAACAAGCTACGATTCTCCGTCTCAACATTCTGCGGCAGATGATCGACGACGAAATGGTAATGCGCCGCGCGGAAAAGCTGGGACTGCTGGCGACAGAAGAAGAAGTTGACCGCAAGCTTAACGAGATAAAGTCTCCCTACACGCAGGAGGAATTCGATAAGCGGTTGCAGGAGAAAAAAATCTCGTTGGACGACTTCAAGCGCGACATCCGGCGTTCGATCACCGTAGATAAGGTGATGAACAAGGAAGTCTCGTCCAAGATCAATGTAACCGACCAGGACATCGTTGACTATTTTGCCGCCCACAAATCAGAATTCAATCTCATCGAGCCGCAATATCATTTAGCGCAGATTTTCGTAACCCCTGCCCCGAACCCGCAAGTGCACAACCAGAACAACAAGGCGCAGAACGAAGCCGACGCTCGCAAGAAAATTCAGATGATTGCCAATCGGCTCGACAGTGGTGACGACTTCGCAACCCTGGCGATGAATTATTCGGAGGATCCGGAAACTTCCGGCAACGGCGGGGATTTGGGAACAGTTTCAGAATCGTCGCTGCGCAACACGGATCCGGCCACACGCGATTTGGTCCTCAAGCTGAAGCCGGGGCAATACAGCTCGATCATCACAGTGGTGAATCCGTCAACCAAGCAAGCTGCGGGTTTCCGAATCGTAAAACTGGTCTCGAAAGAGCCTGCGGGACAGCGCGATTTGTCCGACCCGCGCGTCCAGCAAGCCATCCGCTCGCAACTTCACGACCGCCGTGAGCAGTTGCTGAAAGCCGCTTACTACGAGGTGTTGCGTGACTCCGCGAAGGTGGAAAATTTTTATGCCAAAAAGGTGCTAGATAGTAACGGCCAGACGAAGTAGAGCAAACTCATTCGACGATTGCCAGCACATCGCCCGCATTCACCGCAGCGCCCTCGCCGACTAGAATCTTCTGCACACTTCCCTTCTTGGGCGATTTAATCTCGTTCTGCATTTTCATCGCCTCGACTACGGCAATCCCAGCGCCCGGCTTCACTTCGTCTCCTTCGCGAACCAGCAGCCGCACAACCTTGCCGGGCATGGGTGCGGTTACCTTCTTCGGGCCGTGTTCGTCCTCGGCGCGAGTGCGGCCGCGGAGAGACCGCGGATCGCGAACTTCCACGGCGAAGCGCTTACTGCCCACCCACAAGTGCAAATCGTTTGCGATGTGCTCCGACTTTATCTCATAGGCCTGGTTGCCGATGCGAAGGGAGAGCACGTCAGGACGAGCGAGAATCGCGTCGACCTCCAACTCCTGTCCATTGAGGCGACAAAGCCAACGCCCGTCGGCGTGCTTGAGGTCAAGCCGGTAACTCGTGCCGTCGATGGTTATCTGGTAGAGCATGAGAAGGAGTTGTCAGCGGCCAGTTTTCCGGTTGGCTCAAATCCGAATTCGTCTCCGTCAACGCAACGCTTCACGCCGGCTGGTCGTCTTCCAATTCGAATTTGCATTTTCGACATTCGCCGTATTGCCCGCCGTGCCGTTGGATGCTACAGACGGAGTTGCGCCGAGAACGGCGAACATGCCGGCGGCGATAGCTGCTACCTCCGCCGATTTTGAATCGATCGACTCATCTTCAGGGCGCTTCAGCATTCGGTCGAGGAATCCCGTATCAAGCTTAGCGGCGCGAAAATCCGGATCGCGCAAAATGCGGCGAAACAGCGAGATGTTTGTCTTGATCCCGCCCACAAAATATTCGCCGAGCGCTCGGGTCAGCCGGGCGACGGCTTGATCCCGGTCCGTGCCGTAACCAATCAGTTTGGCCAGCAGCGGATCGTAATCGATTGGAACGTTCCAGCCTTCGTACATACCGCTATCGCGTCGGATACCGGGCCCCGATGGTTCTAGCAACAAAGTAATTCTGCCGGGGCTGGGAAAATAATTGTTATCGGGATCTTCCGCGTAAATGCGGCACTCCATGGCATGTCCTCGAATTCGTATATCGTCCTGCTGGAAAGGCAACTTCTCGCCTGCCGCGATGCGAATCTGCAAATGCACCAGGTCAAGGCCGGTAATCAGTTCTGTGACAGGATGCTCCACCTGCAGGCGGGTATTCATCTCCAGGAAAAAAAAATTCTTTTCTTGATCGACCAGGAATTCGACAGTCCCCGCGTTGGTATAGGCCGCGGCCTCCGCGACGCGGACCGCAACTTCGCCCATGCGACGCCGCATGTCGGGATCGACGACGGGTGACGGCGCTTCCTCCAGCACTTTTTGGTGGCGGCGCTGGAGTGAGCACTCGCGTTCACCCAGGTAAACCATGTTGCCGTGTTCATCGGCCAGCACTTGCATTTCGATATGCCGAGGATTGAGGATCGCCTTCTCAATGTAAACTTCGCTGTCACCGAAGGAGCGTTCTGCCTCGCTGCGCGCACCTTCCAGCGCAGACTCGAGCTGATCGGATGCGTGTACCAATCGCATGCCTTTCCCGCCGCCGCCCGCCGCGGCTTTCAACATGACCGGGTAGCCGATCTTTGCGGCCACCTTCTCAGCCTGCTCGAGCGACTCCACGCCTCGTGATGTGCCTGGCACGAAGGGCACGCCGGCTTTCTCCATGGCCTGGCGGGCACGGGTTTTCGATCCCATCGCTTCCATGGCTGCAGGCGCTGGTCCAATGAATTTCACTCCAGCATCGACGCAGGCCTGCGCAAATTTCGCGTTTTCAGAGAGAAAACCGTAGCCGGGATGGATGGCGTCGGCACCGGATCGCCGGGCTACATCCAGAATTTTATCGATATTGAGATAAGACTCAGACGCCGCCGCCGCGCCGATAGGGTAGGCCTCATCGGCCTTGCGTACATGGTGCGCAGCACGGTCTACATCGGAGTAAACCACCACCGCGGCAATTCCCATCTCGTGGCAGGCGCGCAGAACACGCACGGCAATCTCACCGCGATTAGCTATCAGAATTTTCTTGAACATGAATTTCGTCGGCGTACTTAACCCTGAGCAACGATCACTGAGCAACGATCATCGATCGTGATCGAACCGCGATCTTCGATTTACAAGCGCGCTGTTCAGACTACACGATTCACGTAGGGAAACGCTGCATTTCCTATCACAAGCCAGGACTTTGTTTTGATTCTTCAGTCTGGCGGCAGGCGGGAGAAACTCACTGCGAAGGGCGCTCGTGGTTCTAGCCCCCTAGATCTTGGCTTCGCAGTACGGCGACTGCAGCGGTAGCGGAACAGAGTCCAAATAGCCAACCAGCCATCCGCGTGGCGGATTTTCTTGCCTTCGCCCGCCGAACGCGGGGTATAAGAGATCGGCACTTCCGCAATTTTTTCATGCATGAGGCAAAGCTTTGCGGTCACTTCCGGACAGAATTCGAAGCGTTGACATCGCAAATCAATTTGCGAGATCAGCGATCGGCGGAAAACCTTATAACACGTCGCCTCGTCGTGAATGCCCGCGCGGTAAAGAAGATTTGTGAGATGCGTCAACAGCTTCGCCCCTAGGAAAAACCGCAGGCCACGCTCAGGACGATCCGGACGCACGCCGTAGACCACATTCGCCTCATGCTGCTCGAGCGGCTGCAACAGAGCGGGATAATCCTGCGGGTCGTACTCGAGGTCCGAATCCTGAATCAGGACATATTCTCCACGAGCATACCCCAGCGCAGTGCGAATAGCCGCCCCCTTCCCGCAATTTTGGGCGTGGAAGACCACGGTGACATCGTTGGGAAGAGACATCGCCTGAAGCTTCTCGCGGGTGCCGTCACTCGAACCGTCGTCGACAATGATGATCTCCTTCTTAACCGGTGAGGCGTGAATCGCCCGGAGAAGCTCATCGAGGTGCGCAACCTCGTTGTAGACGGGAACGATCACCGACACGCATCCGGCCCACCGCTCATCTGCGTCGGCGGCGCTGTTGTGCGGGCGTGCTTTCAAAGCTACACCCATGGCTATGCAGGCAACCCGCAGGTTGTGAGCTGGCGTTGGCGTTTCTTACTGTCTGGCATTTTTAGCATAGTATCATCTGGAATCCGCAAGCTTACCGACTATCCTGCATGGTGCTTTCGAGAATATCCGTGAACCACTCCCCCGGGAATCAGATCCCGCCGAACCAGTACTTGGGCGACACGCGCCATTCCTTATCGCTGCATCGGACCGGAACGCGGGCTTCACTATGGATTCTCATTCTCCTGGCTTCCGCCGCGGCGGCGTTGCGCTTTTTGTTTCTTGCACGGAAGCCCTTCTGGTTTGATGAGTGTTTTAGCGTAGAAGTCGCGCGACTGAGCTGGCATGACTTCGTCCGCCTGCTGTGGTGGCGGGAAGCGAATATGTCCTTGTATTACTTCCTGCTGCGAGGATGGCTGAACATTGGCTCGGGACACGCGTATGCATTCAGCCCATTCTTCATTCGCAGCTTTTCCGTGTTGGCTTCTTCGGCCATCTTGCCGGCCATCTTCTGGCTGGCGTGCAAACTGTTTGATCGTCGTGTCGGTTTGATTGCTGTCGCGCTAATCAGTTGCAACGCATACACCATCCGTTACGCGCAGGAAGCGCGCAGCTACTCGCTGTTCCTGCTACTGGCCACAATCGCCAGCGGTTACTTCGTCGCCTACATACGCGAACCATCGCGCCGAAATCTCACGGGATACATTCTCACTAGCGTTCTTGCCGTGTACGCTCATTTCTACGCATTGTTGCTGGTGGTTGCACATTGGTTATCTGTGCGAAGGCTGTTGCGAAATGAAAAGTTTGAGCGGCGTGTGCTGATTTCTCCAGGCCTTCACCGAGCATGGATTGCGATCGGGGCCTCTGTCATGCCGATTCTGGCATTTGTGGGCAAGACTGGGGCAGGACCCATCCGCTGGATTCCAAAGCCGGGCGTTCACGCCCTGATGGATTACTGGGAGCATCTCGCCGGAAACGCCGGACTACCCTTACTGCTCCTTTACGCGACGGCATGTCTGATTGCAATCCTGCCTCTACGAGGACGCCTGTTCAAGGTAGAGTTCGATTGGGATGTTTGGCGGATCCATTTTCTGGTGATCTGGCTATTTTTCCCGGTGGCTTTGGCTGTCTTACTTTCGCTGGCGAGACCGATTTTTCTGGGACGCTATTTCATATTCTGCCTGCCGGCGCTGATCATTCTGGCTGCGGCTGGTGTGGCGAATCTGCGGAAAACATGGATGATGGCAATCTGCCTTGCGGCCCTGCTCTTGCTTTCGCTGCAAGGAACTCTTTCTTACTACGATCACGATTTCGATCTGGAGCGGGATGGCTCGGAAGCGGCGGCAAACTACATTTATGAGCACGCGCAGCCCGGCGACGCAATCCTATTTCATTTCGCTGAAGCGCGGATCCCGTATGAATTTTTCGTCTCGCTGCGTAGCACGAATGCGCAACGCACCGCCGAGACAGGGCCCGAGATTGTTTTCCCGCGACACGGCGATCGTCTCGATTACCGTGACGTTACCGGCAACCCAGCCAGCCAGTTCTTGCACTCCGTCGCTGGCAAATATTCTCGGGTTTGGGTGGTGCTGATGAGTAATGGCGGTTCTGGCCACCCTGATGCCACGACGCTGACGCTGAACCAGATACTGCCCGAATCTTTCCCGCAAGTAGAGAGCGTGCAATTTCCGCAGGTGGAAGTCAGACTCTACAACAAGCGTTAGCATTGGAGCGGAAACTCCTGTGGGGCTGGGGGTGGGTAGGAGCTTAGGGGATCCTTCGGTCGTGATCTCAGGAGTGACGGGGTAGAAACGGATATGCCTCCCACACATTCGGTGCGCAGAGGCATTCTCACTTGTGTCGGATTGCTCTTTTTCTTTCCGCTGATCCGCTACTTCCAGATCATTTACTTCGGCTGATCCATGGTGATGCCCTGTTGTCCGGGCTGCTTCTCGGCCTTCGCCTTCTTGGTGAGCAGAGTCTGGTCAACCCAGTGGTCGGCAGTCTTCAGATCTTCCTGGCGAGCTGCCGCGTCATCGCATTCCACGTCGGCCTTCTCGCGGTACATGAGGTTCAGGTAAGCCATGGCGTCGTCATAATCGGGACGCAGTTGGATCGCCTTGTTCAGGCTGTCGATGCCTTCCGTGATCAGCGGCTCGTTCTTCGCCTTCAACTCGGAACAAACTTTTTTCTGATCCTTGTTTTTGGGGTTCAGGTTCTCATCCGGCTTCATGCCGAGTTTGGCCCGTTCTTCCATGCGCGGCTGGTAGCAGGCCGTCCAGTCGATAACACCCACCGAGTAGTACGGTTCGGGATCGTTGGGGTCGAGATCACCCGCCATCCGGTAATATTTCTTGGCCTGGTCGAACTTCTTCATGTTCAAGTACAGATAGGCGATTCCCTTGGCGGAGTTTACTTTCTGATCGCGTGCGGCATTCATGTCGAGAACGTGCAGGTATTGTTCGATAGCCTGTTCCGCCATTTTGTTGTTATCCGGAGTATCGGCCCCGGGAATGTATTGCTGAGCGAAAGCCGTGGCCAGATACATCTTGGCATTGATCAGGCTGGGATCGAGGGCGACCGCCTGTTGGAAATGATCGATGGCCTCTTCATACTTGGCGTTCTTGTAAGCGGTCACGCCCTTGTTGAGTTGGTCGCGGGCGCGCAGCTTGCTACAGCCCACCGATGCTAACAAGGCCAGCATCACGGCGGCCACTGAGAGCAGACGAACGGATTTATTCATTGCGGTATAAGTCTCCCTTGCCACAGCATCCTAGGCCTAAAGACTGCAAATTGACAAGCGCCGGGACGGAAACTGCCCCGTGTGGCGCCGGCAGTGCGCCCGCGAAGTTACTCGGCGCAGGCGTGGCGCGGACAGAACCTCGCCTGAGATGGCCGAAGTCAGCGTGTGCGCCTCACTCACAGCCGAGGCGTACCTTAGCCGCCGGCCTCGATCTTCGCAGTTATGAGACCGACCTTGTCTACTCCCGCAGCATGGGCGATGTCAATGACGTTGGCGACATCGGCGAAAGGAATAGCGTCATCGCCTTTTACGAACATGACTTTCTCGGCGCGGGTCTTGTAGATATCGGCAAGACGACCTTGCAGGTTATCCCACGTGGCATCTTCCTGGTTGATCTTGAGGCCGGGATCCTGTCCGGCGCCGCGATCGATCAACTGCACGACGATGGTTCGGTCAGGCGTGTTGTTTTTCGGCGCGTTGGGCGGGGGCGGCTGTGGAACCAGCGCATCCAGACCTTTCGGCGTCAGGGGCGTGATCACCATGAAAATGATGAGCAGCACCAGCAGCACGTCAATGAGCGGAGTAACGTTAATATTCGCGCTTTGGCCCCCGCCCGAGCCCATTGCCATACTCATAGTCGATCTCCTCCCAAGTTTCTATTGCCCAGCCGGCGCAGCAGCGCCAGCCGGCGGTGCGTTTGGAGTGCTCTTTCTCTGCTCGGTGAGCAACCCCAGGTCGTCAACGCCAGCTGCCCGCACTCCATCCACTACTTGAACCACGTTGCCAAAGTGGGCTCGGGCATCGGCCTTCACGTAGACTCGCTTATCGGTACGGTTAATGAGGCGGTCCTTGACCTTGCCAGTCAAAGCATCGGGCGAAATCTTGTCCGCACCGAAGTAGACGGTTCCGTCGCGCATCACCGAAACCAGCAGCGCATCCTCTTTGTCCGCATCCTGCATCGGCGTCGGATTGTTTACTTTGGCCATATCTACGCTGATGCCCTTCTGTAACATGGGCGTGATCACCATGAAGATGATCAGCAACACCAGCATTACGTCCACCATGGGCGTGACGTTGATGTCCGAATTTACTTTGGCCCCTTCGTTTCGACTTGCTAATGCCATGGCGTATTCTCCCGTACTTGCGTCACCATCCGGGTCGACGAACTGAAACGTTCTACGTAAGTTGGGAAGGCCGGCGCCGGGGAGTCCCCAGCGCCGGACAGCAACTCATAACCACTTTCCAGCCCTAACGACAACGACTAAGAGCGGCGAACGTCCCGGCGCTTCAGGAAGTAGTCGATCAGTTCGCTCGACGAATTGTCCATCTCCACATCGAATGCTTCCACGCGGCCGGTGAGGTAGTTGAACATCATGACGGCGGGAATCGCGACCAGCAGCCCGAACGCCGTGGTTACCAGCGCTTCCGAAATGCCGCCTGCGACCGCGCCCAGACCGGTGGCCTTCTGCTCAGAAATACCTTTAAAGGCGTTCAGAATGCCCATCACCGTGCCGAACAGGCCAACGAAGGGAGCCGTCGAACCGATGGTAGCCAGTCCGCCCAAGCCACGCTTCAGTTCGGCGTGAACAATGGCTTCGGTGCGCTCGAGTGCGCGCTTGGAAGCTTCAATGGTCTCGCCGGGAATCGCGCCGGGGCTATCCTGGTGAGCCTTGAATTCCATAAGGCCAGCAGTGACAACCTTGGCCAGATGGCTCTTCTTGTTGCGCTCGGCGACCTTGATCGCCTCGTCGATGCGGCCATCACGCAGGGCCCCAGCAACCGCGGGAGCGAAGGCGCGAGATTGCTTCCGAGCGGCGTTGTACGCCATGGCACGATCGATCATCACACCGATCGACCAGCCCGACATAATGAACAGGATGACGACCACGATCTTCGCGATGATACCCATCTGCTTCCATAGCGAAATCGGATCCCACCCCACTGCGCCACCCTCCTGCACAATCCAGGCGGCTACCCTAGGGACATGACTGAGAATTGCTCCTGCGAAGTTAGCTGCGAACATGAGTTGCTTCCCTCCTCAAACCTTCTTAGACTTTGATGCGAGATCGAGACACGTTGCAAGAACCTGACGAGACAAGTTGCTCGGGACGCTCCTGCAACCAAATCCTGAAACGATAGGTACGCGACGGAAACCATTTAGTTGTAAAGGTTCTCTCCTGGCACCATTCTTGGGTGGAAGGGGAGAGCCATACCCTACTTTTCGTTGCCGTCAATTCTCGCCGGACTAGCCTCCGGACAGGGTAAAGTTGACCAAAACTTCGGTGTCCACTTCGACCGGTTCGCCGTTGAGCAGATAAGGTTTGTACTTCCACTGCTTCACGGCTTCAATTGCGGCCGGCGCCAGCATTGGATGCCCACTCACCAGCGTAAGGTTTTCAATCGACCCATCTTTGCTAATCACGGCCCTTAGCACAACCTGCCCCTGGATGCGGGCTTGCCGTGCCAGCGGCGGATAGTTAGGGTTAACTCTTCGAACCAAAAGACCTGCCGAGACGCCCTGCGATACCCGTACGCGCTGCGGAGCCGCGACTTTAGGCACGGCCACTGGGGTGGAACTAATAATGCCCCCAATTACCCCACCCATCTGGCCACCCGGAATTCCTCCCGGAACGCCTCCGACCACGCCAGCCGATGCCATGGACGGCGGCGGCGCCTCCTCTTCCTTAATCATCTGAATTTTCTGGGGAATCTTAGTCGGTGTGCGCAGAGCGCCATTCACAATGTCGGTCTGAATCTGTTTGACGACTTTTACCGGAGCGGCGGCGGGAGGCGGTGGTGGAGGCGGCGGAGGCGGCGCCACCAGAAAGGTCATAAGCTGTTGCTTGGGCAAAGCTTCGGTAAAGATGAGGGGCATCAGAACCATAAGTCCGATCAATCCAATCTCAAGGATGATCGCGAAAGTAGTGGTTCGTCCCCGTTTGGTCTTGAGCCTGCCGCCAGACTCCAGAAGGCTGTCTTCAAACATAAGGTTTCTCCTACTCAGGGCTTACGTAAACTTAGACACCGACTGCGTCCCCTTTGCTCCCAAATTCCCTCGCCTGACTCGATGGCCTGCACAGAAACCCCGCCAAGTCTCGAAAGGCACTGCAACTCCCTACAAAGACACGCCTAACACAAAATCATTCGTACTGCTATCGGGCCATTACCTGTCCGGGGCGGGCGTTACGACCGCTTGGCCTGCTCTTGTTGATCCGCCAATCCTGATAGGCGACCAGAATCGGCGCCGCGATGGCAATTGACGAATACGTCCCAATCAAGATGCCGATTACAAGTGCGAGGCTGAAGCCGCGAAGCACTTCGCCGCCGAACAAATAGAGTGCGAGTACGGTAAGGAAGGTTAGCCCGGCTGTCAAGATGGTTCGGCTTAAGGTCTGATTGATGCTCCGGTTCACGATCTCCGACAGCTTCTCGCGCCGCATGAGCTTAATGTTTTCCCGGATTCGATCAAATACCACGATCGTGTCGTTATTTGAGTACCCAATGAGCGTCAGGATGGCGGCAATCACAGTCAGGGAAATGTCTTTATTGAGCAGCGAAAAAGCGCCTACCGTAATTAGAGTGTCATGAAAGACGGTTACCACCGCCGCAACGCCATAAATCCATTCAAAGCGGAAACCGAGGTAAACCAGCATCCCCGCTAGCGAATAAGCCGTCGCCAAAAGAGCCTGCTTGCGCAACTGCGCGCCCACCTGCGGGCCGACGATCTCGACATTGCGCACTCCGAAATCCGAAAGAAAATAGCCGTCCGGCAGAGACGCTTCAACTGCGGGATCGACCGGACCCTTGAGCTGATCGAAAGAACTCAGAACTCCGCCCAGCACTTTATCACGCGTATCCACAATCGCCTGCGCTTGCTGCGTATATTTCTGGTCGGCATCTGATCCCAGGTGCAGCGGGTCTTTTTCCATCAGGTAATTCTTGATACCCAGGGAGCTGGCATTGTTCAGATCCTGCTTGCCCGGGGGCGCGTTAGTCTCGAGTGTATTGATGATCTGGGTCTTGCCCTTATCGAGTGCCTGCTCACTGGTTTCCTGAACATCGAGGTCAATCAACACTTCGTTGTTGGAAGGAATGTCGTAAGTCTGAATCTTGGCATTGTGTAATCCGGCGCGATCCATGGCCACTCGCAGCGCATTGTCATCCGGCGTATGCGAGAACTTCACGTACACCAACGTTCCACCGCGGAAGTCCACGCCGTATGGGATGCCGTGCCAGAACAACATGGAAAGCACACCCGCCACACTGAATACCAGTGAAAAAGCCAGGAAGTACCACTTTTTGCCTAAGAAATCGATGTTGGTATTGCGAAAGAACTCCACCAGGATGACCCCTTATTTTAGTAAGCTCTACTACATTCCGAGCAAAGCGAGGAACCCGTTGTTTGCCTGCCACCGGGAAGCAGATTCCTCGCGCGCTACAGCCGCGCTTCGGAATGACAAGGCCATTTTCTAATTCCTTAAATGCTCAGCGCGTCGCCACGCTGCTTGCGGCTCAGAACCCAGTCAAAAATCGTCCGCGAAACAAAAACAGCCGTGAACACGTTCGCGATCAAACCAAACACGAGCGTGACCGCAAATCCCTGCACCGGGCCGGTTCCGAAAATGAACAGAATGGCCGCTGAGACGATCGTCGTGACGTGTGTGTCAACGATGGTCACCCAGGCGTGGCCAAAGCCCTGATCCACCGCCGAAGGCGGTGTCTTTCCATTGCGCAGCTCTTCGCGGATGCGCTCAAAAATCAGCACATTAGAGTCCACGCCCATGCCAACGGTCAGAATCACCCCGGCAATTCCCGGCAGCGTCAGCACTGCCCCAACGTAGCCCATGAACCCGAGAAGGATGATGAGATTTAAAAGCAGAGCGACGTCGGCATTAATGCCGGCCGCGCGGTAGTAGATCAGCATGAAAATCAGCACTACGACCATGCCGATGATCGCTGCAGTCACGCCGTGGTGAATCGAATCGGTGCCGAGCGACGGCCCGACCGTCCGTTCTTCCAGGTATTTGATGCCCGCCGGCAGCGCGCCCGAGCGCAAAATCATCGACAGGTCCTTGGCCTGCTGCTGGCTCATGCTGCCGCCGCTGATTTCGCCGGTATCGCGGATGGCTTCCTTGATATTCGCGACTTCCTGCACCTTGCCGTCGAGCACGACTCCCAGGCTCTCGCCCACGTGGGCGGATGTGAAGTTGTAAAAGCGCTGCCCACCCTCACCCGTGAGCTGGAAGCGCACGTTCGGCTGTCCATTCTGATCGGTGCTGGGCTGTGCGTCCCGCAAGTCCTTCCCCCGTACGGCTGAAACTCGCGATACCAGATACCAGGCCTGTTGATCGGCCGAAGCTCCTGGGACTGCGTGCCCCGGCAAAAGAATTGCATCCGCCGGCAAAACTCCTCCCTTATCCTGTAACGCAGCCTGCTCGCTCGGATACGGTCCGCCCAAAACCTGCTTGATCTCAAGCATGGCGGTGGATTGCATAATATCCTTCACCCGACCGGGATCGTCCACATCGGGCAACTGGACCAGAATCTGGTATTGCCCAAGTCCATGCTCCTGGATGGTGGGTTCGCTCACACCCAGTGAGTCAATGCGGTTGCGGATGGTTTCGATCGCCTGCGTCACCGCTTTGTTCTTCAAGTCGGCGAGCATCTGGGGCTTCATGGTCAGGGTGAAGCTGTTCTCCGCTCCCGAACTCAGGTTGTACTCCGGCAACCGCTCGGAGACGATATCCACCAGATCTTTTCGTCCCTCCGGCGGGACACCCTTCAGCACGACTTTGTCCGGACTGTTCTGCGGATCGGGCTTGGAAATATCCGCGAAAGCAATCTTGCGCTTGTTCAACTGCTCTTTGAGCACTTCGACCGCATTGTCGGAATCAATGTTTACCGCGTCGTTGACCTGCACTTGGAGGATCAAGTGAGTTCCGCCCCGCAAATCGAGCCCGAGGTTAATGCGCTTGGTCATGGCCGTGAGCAAACCCTGGCCGGAAAAGCTTTGCGGGATTCCAAATATCCCAAACAGAAAAACGAGCAGGCATGCGACGATGACTGCCAATCTCCAAGTCAGATTCTTATTCATAAAGAAAAATAAAGTCCAAAAGTCAGAATGTGGCGCTGTTACTTAGCTTTCGCTTCATCTTCCGCAGTCGTGACCTGCGTTACGGATGCCTTGGTTACTTCCACCCGCAAGTTGTCCGGAGGCACCCTCAGATGCACTGAGTCATCCTTCAAGGCGATAATCGTTCCCCGCAATCCCCCGCTGGTGGTGACTTTGTCACCCGTCTTCAGCGAATCCAGCATCGCCGTCCACTTCTTCTGGCGGCGCTGCTGGGGAAGAATCAGCAGAAAATAAAAAATCGCAAAGATGAAAATCAGCGGGGCAACGCTCAACCAGCCCATTCCGCCACCGCCGGCTTGTAGCGCCAACCAAAATTGCATATTCATCAGACTATCTTCAAAATGCTGCACTCACGGACGCTTCCGGTCAACCCACGAACAAATCCCCATACTTGCAAGCGGGGCAACCCTGTCATTTCACGACGGGAGTAATCGGTTCCGGCCGGATCAAGTACGACTCAGGCGGATCCGGAAAGAGTCTTTATAGGCGAGGTCACGGCTTCGGTCGAGACCAGACACTAGAATGAAAATGGGACTCTTCCCCAAGTCGAATAGAATGACGCACCCGCCGCATAGTGTCAAGGTAGAAACTCAGGTTATGCAGAGTATTCAAAACCTGACCGAGCACTTCCTTGGAAGCATAGAGATGTCGCAAATACGCCCGTGAATAGCGCCCGCAAACTCGGCAGCCGCAATTGGGATCGAGCGGCCCTTCATCCTGAGTATAGCGCGCTTGCTTGATTGAGATTTTCCCTTCCGAAGTGAACAACAGGCCGTGGCGTGCAGCGCGAGTGGGCAGAACGCAATCCATCATATCGACGCCGAGGCCGGCATATTCAACGATCTCCTCGGGAGTACCCACTCCCATCAGGTAGCGAGGCTTGTCGGTGGGAAGATATTGCAGCGTGGCTTCGACCACTTCGCGGGTCCGCTCTCGCGGCTCACCCACGCTCAATCCGCCAATGGCATAACCGGGGAAGCCCATCTCAACCGTGCGCTCGGCGGATTCCTTTCTCAACTCCGAATCCATGCCGCCCTGGACGATGCCAAACAGGGACTGCGTAAGGCAATGGCCTGTGGGCAGTGGCCTGTGGCCAGTCTGAGTACACTTGCCGGTTTCGGGTTTCTGGTTTTCACTGACCGCTGACCACTGACCACTGACCACTGCCTTCCACGGCACCTCGTACTTATGTTCCTCAAAATACCTCTTGCTGCGCTCGGCCCAGCGTAACGTCAATTCCATCGAAGCTTTCGTTCGGGTACGATCGGCGGGATACTCCGTGCACTCATCGAACGCCATGACGATATCGGCTCCGAGTCCGATCTGCGCCTGCATCGCGCTCTCGGGTGTGAAGAAGTGCGATGAGCCATCGAGATGCGAGCGAAACGTCACGCCTTCTTCGCTGACCTTGCGAAGCTCGTTCAAGCTGAATACTTGAAAGCCGCCGGAATCGGTCAGGATGGCTCGCGGCCATGACATGAAACCATGTAGGCCGCCCAGTTTGCGGACCGTTTCAACCCCGGGACGCAAATAAAGATGGTAGGTATTGCCGAGAAGAATCTGGACGCCGAGTTCGTCGAGAATGTCCTGTGGGACGCCCTTGACCGTCGCAGCTGTGCCGACAGGCATGAACACAGGGGTTTCAACCTCGCCGTGGGGCGTGAGCAGTCGCCCGGCGCGGGCCGCGCCTGCTCGCGCGTCGACATGGAACTCGATGGACATTCGTAATTTAACTTTTGTCTTGAAGTGAGCTTTTGTCCTGCGATTGTAGCAATCAAGCGGATTCAGCGATTAGGATCGCCCACAGCCAATTCCAGAATCTCACCCCGCACACCGCTTTCATTCACGATTAGCCTTCCCACGCTGACCCCAAGTCTGAATCGTCGCGGCCCGGCGCTGCCGGGGTTGAAATAGAGCACTCCGTCACGCAACTCTTGTTTCGGAACATGACTATGGCCACTGATTACCACTGAAAACCCAGCGGCTTTCGGTTTGAGGTTCAACTTTGCCAGATCGTGCAGCACGTAGATGGAAACGCCGCTCGCTTCGAGCACTTCGGTTTCCGGCAACTTCCTGGCCCACGCACCTTTGTCAACATTGCCTCGTATCGCAGTCAGAGGACCGATTGCGGATAGTCCCGCAAGGATTTCCGGCGAACCGACATCACCAGCATGGATAATGTAGTCAGATCCGCGCAGGCCCTCCACTGCCTCAGGCCGCAGCAGTCCGTGCGTGTCGGAGATGACGCCGATCAGGATGGCAGTTCTCAGTTCTCAGTACATAGGTGCTGGGTACTCACTTCTTCATCTTCTCGAGAAGCCTCCCGATACTCACGATCGCACGCCCCACACTTCCGCGGCCGATTTCCTGGACATCGTCCCACGCAGATACGCGCAGGATATAGAAACGGCCATCGAAAGATTCCAGTTCCGCCGACGCCTTGATATTCGCGCCGACGCCGCTAGCTGCGCGGTGCTCGATATTGATCGATGTCCCCACCGAAATCTCATCGCCCTCACAGTACGGCTGCAGCGCGAGAAAGCCTGCAGTCTCCATCAGGCGGATCATGTCGGGAGTGGAATACACCGGAGGCAGATCGGGATGATGGGAGGCCAGCGTGTGTCTAAACTCGACAACTTCCCGCGCCTCAGCGCCTGCGCCGATGGGAATTTCTCTCGCCATCCTAATTGTCTCCCCTTCTTTCTTGAGATTCTCAGAAACAGAGGGCGAACGATCCCATGGGACGCGCCTCAAGTATTGGCTCATTTTATAGCGCATGATAGCGCAAGGTTCGCACCCGGGAGCGATGGGCTTAGCCATTCCGTGCCGACTTGTTAGAATGAATGACGGACGCTGAGGTCTTGCGTTAGGTTTTAGAGTGACGCAACCATAGCCCAGGACTTAAGACCTAGGACCTAAGACCTGCTTTCTCTCGATGGCCTTCACTGAACAATTCGATGTAGTCGTGGTCGGCGCCGGTCATGCCGGTTGTGAAGCTGCAATGGCAGCGGCGCGCATGGGACTGAAGACCGCGCTCTACACGCTAAACGTCGACTTGATCGCGCAAATGTCGTGCAACCCAGCGATCGGTGGCATCGCGAAGGGTCATCTGGTTCGCGAAGTGGACGCGCTCGGCGGCATTATGGGCGAGATCACAGACGCTGTGGGCATCCAGTTTCGCCTGTTGAACACGTCGCGCGGCCCCGCCGTGTGGTCGCCGCGTGCGCAGTGCGACAAACAAGCCTACCGGCTCAAGATGCGCGAAGTCCTCGAGTCGCAACCGAATCTCAAGATCAAGCAGGCAGAAGTGGCAAGTCTGATCGTCGAAGACGGTCAGACTTGCCATCCTGAGCAAAGCGAAGGATCTCCCGCGCGCCAGCGGGTTCTCGGCGTCAGACTCCGCGACGGCCGCACTGTCGGCGCGCAAGCCGTCATCATCACTACCGGCACGTTTCTCAACGGCCTCATTCATTGCGGCGAGCAGCAATATCCTGCCGGACGCTCCGGAGAAGCGAACGCCGTCCTGCTCGGCGAAGCGCTCAAGAAGCTCGGCCTGCGCGGTTGTCGGCTCAAAACCGGAACACCGCCCCGTCTGGACGGACGCACCATCGACTGGACCCGCTTCGCGGTGCAACCCGGAGACGACGATCCCACGCCTTTCAGCTTCCGCACCAGGCGCGTGGCCCATCACGACTCGCAAGTTCCCTGCTATATCGCATGGACTACGCCCGAGACACATCGCATAATTCGCGAAAACGTTCACCGCTCGCCCATGTATAGCGGGCAAATTCAATCGATCGGTCCGCGCTACTGCCCGTCGATCGAAGACAAGATCGTCAAATTTCCCGACAAGGAAATGCACCAGCTCTACCTTGAGCCCGAAGGCCTGAACACGCACGAAATCTACGTCAACGGAATGAGCACGTCCCTGCCGGTGGAAGTGCAACTGGAGATTTTGAAATCGATTCCCGGCCTCGAAAAAGCGGAGATGCTTCGGCCAGGCTACGCTATCGAGTACGACTCGATCGATCCCACCGAATTACAGCGCACTTTGGAAACGAAAAAGATTGCAGGACTGTTTCTGGGCGGCCAGATCAACGGCACCTCCGGTTATGAAGAAGCCGCTTGCCAGGGCCTAATGGCGGGCATCAACGCGGCTTTGCGGGTAAAGAAACAGCCGCCGCTGATCCTCGATCGTACCGAAGCTTATACGGCGATTCTGATCGACGACCTCATTTCCAGGGGCACGAACGAACCTTACCGGATGTTTACCTCACGTGCGGAATTTCGCCTGCACCTGCGGATCGACAATGCGGATCGCCGGCTGACGCCGCATGGCCGCCGCGTGGGATTGATCTCGGATAGCGCCTGGGAAGATTTTCAAACCAAGCAGGGGCGGCTGGAGAACTTAAAAAAGCTACTGGAGCATACGAAACTAACATCAAAGATCCTGGACAAGATCGTAGCTTGCCATTCCAACATACTTTGTCATTCCGAAGAGCGAAGCGACGAGGAATCTGCTGTCCCCGACGGCCCCCCACGAACAAGTGGCGTCTGGAGCACTGCAATCGGGCAAACCTGCGCGCAGTTGCTCAAGCGACCCGAGATCACCATCGAACAACTGGCTCCTGTTTTGCGAGAGCTGGATCCTGGTTTCTTCGCCGGAGAAAAAATCGGTGTGAATCCATGTGAATCCGTGGCCGTGCTTTCTTCCGGAATTCGCAACGAACTCAAATCCGTGGAAACAGAAATAAAATACGAAGGCTACCTGCAGCAACAGCAACGCGCCATCGAGCGCATGAAGAAGTCAGAACAGCGATCAATCCCGGAGTGGTTCGAATATAGGTCGGTCAGCGGGCTCTCGCGCGAGATGCAGGAAAAGCTCACTCATGTTCAACCACGCACGCTGGCGCAGGCCTCACGTATCCCGGGAGTAACGCCGGCGGCGGTATCGTTGGTTAACGTGTACATCGAAATCCAAGCCCGGCGCCGCGAGCAGGCCGCAACGCTCCAGCAAACTTGCGTCCCACAATCGAAATTAATGTTGCATTAACAATCAAATTTTACAGAGGAGTTAATATCTCCCGCATGCCGCAAGAGTCTCTTCGCATAGATGACCAGCCCGGAAGCCAACCGGGACAGCGCGTCCTTCGCCTCGACGGAGCGCTGGTAATGCCGACGGTGTTTCAATTTCAGGCGACGGTACGTTCGGACACTTCGCTCTCGCTGATCATCGATTTCACCAAGGTTCCGTACGTGGATTCGGCTGGCATCGGCGCGCTGGTCGGAGCGTATGTGACGCGCCAGCATGGCGGACGGAGCCTTGCACTCGTGGGAGTGAGCGAGCGCATCCATAATGCGCTGAAGGTCACGCGAGTCGAGCAATTTTTCCACTTCTTCGATTCCGTCAGCGCGGCAGAACAAGCGCCGTCCACCTAACGCCAGCGCCCACGTGCTGGAACGAGCGGTTTGATAAACTAAATCAAGCGAATACGGGCCGACCGACGTAGCTCAGTTGGTAGAGCAGCCAATTCGTAACACTCTTCTTGACTGCTCCCCGATAATACCCAATGAGATAGTAAGTCTGGTACGGCTTCAAAAGACATCCAGTAGCCACACTTGTCAGCGACTTGAGACCCAAATTGTGACACAGGCGAAGAGTGCTAATTGGCGCTAGCTGGTTGGCGACGCCAGCAGAAGTACTTCGGATGGTGAGTCAGGGGCAATCGACAGAATCCTGCGGCCGTGATCGACTGCCGCAGGATTCAATTCCGTTACGAGAGCCCGAGTTGACTCTTGCCAAGAGGTGTCAAGTCCGCCTCAGTGCCACGCCCCACAAAATCGACTTCGAAGTTGTCGGCAGGGAAATCAGGGGGCGTTTTGCCCGCGAGGAAGGAAGCGCGTTGCCCGGGAAGATACGCCGTGTTCTTAGCGCACCCAACGGTGCCGCCAATATACATGACGCTGCTGTAGCCATCGCCATTGTGCGCATCTTCAACCGAATGCACTACGTCCGAATGCCAGAACACCGCATCGCCCGGCTGCATCAACGGAATCGATGTAAGTCCATCAACTAGGGCCGTGTGCCATTTGGGGTGAACCGACAGTGCACGTCCCGGTTGTGCTCCGCACAAGTCATCTTCAGCTACATCATCCTGAAGCGAACGCAGCAGTATGTACATCATAGAGTTGGCAACGGGAATCAACTGCAGGGTTCCGTCTCCCTTGCCCTGCCGGGTAAGCGCGGTCCAACCCTGGAATGTACGGAACATTGAGCAAACCGCCGGAGAGGGAATCTCCTGGACATCTGGACGATAGGCTGCATCGAATGCATCATATTCCCGCCAATTGCCAGTGAAGACATGTCGGTAGACTTTGCGAAAGTTCTCGTCAAGCCAGCGCTCAACCGATCCTCCGTCAACATGGGGCGAAAGTCCTAGCGATGCGGAACCCGGAGGACGGCGCCGAATGCGGTCGGCATACACCGGTGTCCGTTCAGGGTCAAAGTGTACACGGCCCTCGCTCTCAGACTTCCAGAGTTTGTTCAGAAAGACGCGGGTGCGAGTGAGCGACTCAGACTGGCGAGCCATAACCTGAGGCCGGGACCAGTAAATTCCATAGATTTGTGGCTTGGCTGAGGCCAGCGTGCCGAAGTACTTGTCCTCAGCGCGATGCATCAGTTTTTCATCCAAGCCGTTTACTTCGACGTACTTACCAATCTCGTCATCCCAGTCGCGAACTTGTTGAGCTGGAAAAACGCCGCGAATGACGCACGCACCACGCTCTCTTATTGCCGCGGTGGCCTTTGGTGTCACTGCTCCGCTGACGATCTCGTCATATTGCATGATAGGAATCACGGCTCCGCCGGCCTCGCGTTCCTTTGCAATTTGCGCTATCTTGCGGCGCATCTCGGCTTCGACCTCGCGGAAGACCTCGCAATAGTTTGGGAGTGCTTTCCGCAGACTTGCCTTCGAGCCACGAATAGCCTCAGGCAGATTTTCGATAACTAGGGACATAGCTTTGGATCCTCGTAATTGTCGGCTGGGGATTTTGCTAGAATGAGCCGCGACTCTTCTGAGCACCGACCAAGCGAGTCTACGGAGCTGCGAAAATAGTGAATGACCCGGAAAGGCCAATTATTGATACTATTCGGACACAGCATGGGCCTCAGATGTCTGAATTGAGGAGGTCGGGATGAGATGCCAGTTTGAACACGTAACTTTTCCCAAGGGCTGCTCGATTCGTATCTATTACCGTCAGGTACCTTCCATTCCCTTTGAATGGCACCACCATCCGGTGTATGAACTGACGCTAACGCTGAATAGCCGCGGCTGGCGTTTCATCGCCGATCACATTGCCCATTACGACGCGCAGGACCTGGTTCTAGTGCCCTCGGATATGCCCCACACCTGGGCGTCGACTGCGGCCATCAATGAGTCTCTTCCGCACACAGCTCTCGTCGTCTGGTTCACAAGAGAATGGGCGCTCAAAGCCGCGGATGCATGTCGTGAGATCGCTCCACTGCGCAAGCTGATCAATCGATCTGGCGCGGGCCTTAGTTTTCCGGTGGAGGCGGCAGCCAGAATGGAATCGCGCCTGCCTGAGTTGCTTTCCGAGTCACCGCTGAAACGGCTGCACGCGGCACAGGAGCTGTTGTGCGAATTGGCAGAAACCGAAGCAATGCCGCTGGCGACCCAAACAGCAACCAAGCCGGAGTCGTCGAGCCAATCCCGACAACTTGCTCGTGTGCTGGAACGTTTGCATCAGAACTTCGATCATCCGATTCGACTCGACGAGCTTTGCAAGTTGGCGAACCTATCGGCGCGATCACTCCACCGACTGTTCGTGCGCCATATCGGAGAGAATTTCAGCGACTATCTGGGCAGGTTGCGGATCGGGCGTGCATGCATGCTGCTTGTGGAAACAGAGCGGCCGATCAGCGTGATCGCAGCAGAAACGGGATTTTCCAATCTGTCCAACTTCAACCGGCGCTTTCGGGAAGCGCGCCACATGACACCAAAAGAATTTCGGCGCTTCGTTGTGGAGCACGGCCGAATGCCGGATTCGCAGCCGGAAACGGACCTGACCAAGCGTTCTCCTTCGCTTGAATATCCAAGTAGGAGACCCATTCCGGACCCTTCCCTCATTAGAGGGTTATCACTTTAAGCACATTTGTCCTCAAGCGAATTGTTACGCAGCTCGTTTGAAAAGTCCGTCATTCTTGCGCTTCTTTGATTCCGTCAATGCGGCAGAACAAGCGCCGTCCACCTAATGGCCGGTTCCCGCAGACACGCCAGAAGTCAACAGTTTGGTAAACTAAGAAACAAACAAGAAGCCGACGTAGCTCAGTTGGTAGAGCAGCCGATTCGTAATCGGCAGGTCAGCGGTTCAAGTCCGCTCGTCGGCTCCATTCCTTGCTACTGTTCATGAGCCTTTGCAGCTTTCAACCGCCGCGTTTCCCGCGGAAGACCTTGTCCAGCGCCTGACGCAGATCGGTAATCAGGTCTTCGCTGTCTTCGATGCCCACCGAGTAACGGATCAAGGCCTCGGGAATGCCGGCCGCCGCGCGCTCCTCTTTCGTAGACTCCACGTGGCTCGTCGTGGAGGGTGGGCCGGCGACCGTCTCGACCGCGCCCAGATTCGCGGCCAAATGGGCATACCGCAACTGAGGCAGAAACGATTTCACTGAACCGAAGCCTCCCTCGATAACAAAGCTGAGCACGCCTCCAAAACCGCTCATCTGCCGAGTGGCAATGTCGTGATCTCTGTGAGACTGCAAGCCAGGATAGAAGACGTTTACAACGCGCGGGTGCGATTCGAGAAATCGCGCAATCTTGAGGGCACTCTCATTCTGTCGCGCGATCCGAAGGTGAAGAGTTTTCATTCCTCGAAGAAGCAGGTAGGCGGCCATCGGATCGAGACAGGCCCCTGTGATTTCCCGAAAGTGATAAATCTTTGCCACGAGATCGGCGGCGCCGCACACCACACCTCCCATTGCATCTGCGTGCCCGCCCAGGAACTTGGTTGCGCTATGGATCACAAGGTCGGCACCGAGTTTTAGCGGCTGTTGATTAATGGGGGTGGCGAAAGTGTTATCAACAACCGCCACGGCGCCGTGCCGGTGGGCTGCGGTAATGAGCCGGCCGAGATCGACAACTTTGACCGTGGGATTTGTCGGACTCTCGAGGTAAACAACTTTGCAGCCCTGGCCGATCGCCGCTTCAAGGGCTCTATGATCGCTCGTGTCGCAGAGCGACACTTTGATGCCGAAGCGAGGCAGGAATTCGATAAAGAGTTTGTTCGTGCCCCCGTAGGTGTCCTTAATGGAGACAACGCGATCGCCGGGGGAGAGCAATGTAAAGAGCGTGTTGCTGATCGCGCTCATGCCGCTCGAGAAACTGGTTACGGCTTCGGCCCCCTCCAGAATCCTCACCTTCTGTTCGAACGCGGCTACGGTTGGGTTTGTGTTCCGGCTGTAGATGTGGCCGGGCGCTTTTCCCTGAGCCACCGCGAGCCACTCGTTCACATCTTCGTAGCCGAATGAGACGCTGAGCGCCACCGGAATCTGTGTGGCGCGCTCCCAATGCTTGCCATCCTCTCCGGCCCACACTGCCCGCGTTCCCAGTCCCGCCTGATCTTTTTTTTCGCTCTTTTCGTTCTTTTCCCTGCTTCGAGGCAAGAATGCCTCCTTGTTCATTCGTTCCAGATTCGTTCGTCCACTAAAGCCGACTGCACCTGTGATTCAATCCACTCAGTACAGCAAGGCCTGCCCGGGCGGTCGCGTCTTCCAGCGACGATGTACCCACAACCACTGCTCGGGATACGTCCGCACGTAGCCCTCAATAATGGTCGTAAACTTCTGCGTATTTGCCTGAATATCAGCTTCGAGGTCGCCCGTGCGCACCAGCTCAACCGCCGGATCAAAGCGCAACCGATATTTTTTCAATTGTGCGTCCCATATCGTAAACGTCGGCACCACGGCCGCATCCGTACGCAGCGCAATCCGAGCCAATCCGCTCGCGGTGCAGGCCGGAATCCCGAAAAAATCCGCGAAGATGCCTTGCGGTGGGGTCATATTCGTATCCATCAATATGCCGACAACTTCCCCAGCTTTCATCGCCGCCAGTAACCCGCGCACGAAATCGTCCTTCTCCACAATCTGATTGCCGTGCATCGTGCGGTACCGCCGGATCAAGCGGTCGAGATACACATTGTCCATCGCCCGCACCACAACATGCATCGTGTGACCGTGGAGCGAATGAGTAAATGCTGAAAGCTCCCATCCGCCAAAATGCGCAGTGAGAAACAGCACTCCTTTGCTGCGCGCGTGGGCCCGCTCGTAATTCTCCAGGCCGTCATACACCACGACCTGCTCAACATTTTCCCGCGTGTATTTGGGAAAATGGCAGACCTCGGCCAATTGCCGGCCGAGCGAAGCGAATTCGCCGCGCAAAATTCGCGCACGCTCCGCCTCAGTTTTTTCGGGAAACGCCATGGCAAGATTACGCATGCCAACTTGTCGCAATCGCAAGTGCAGCACATAAACCGCCCACGCTAATACGATGCCGGCGGCGCGTGCCAGAGGCCGTGGCAAGATACCCAGAATTTTGATGAACGGCCAGGCTGCCGCGTACTCAAGTCGCTGCCGCATCAGGAAGCGTGATCACCATCGAAAATTATTTACAAATAAGACAAAAGGAAGTGAGCCACGTACGTGATTGTTGTGTCGCAAAGACGACAAGAACGCGAAGCTTCGCGCGGCTCGCCCAGATTGCTCACGGCGCAAAGATCGCCAGTTCGGAATGAACTTACCCCCCGAAAGAACAGAAAACCAAAGCCTTACTTCGCCGCTTCCTGTGCCCAGTTCGACAGCGAAGTCAAAAACGCGTTGGCTCCCCCCGGTGGATCGATCTCTCCTGTCAGCGACGTGCGGAATGGAACCATGCGTCCGTAAAATTCGCGAGTGCTGTCCTTGTCCTGCTTGATCACGGCTCCGTTCAGACTTACGCCAGCAAATAGCCCACGAGCCCGCGAATACGTCAGGACTTCGGACCGCATCTTCCAGTCAGTATTTCCCTCGGCGTGTCGGCCTACCGGTCCTGCCGCCACAGACGCGTCCGCGCCAAGCGCGAATTCGCTCGAGAGGAGATGCTTCATACCCTCTTTATTCATGATCAGCATGACCAAGTCCACCGCCTGCCCGCCGATCTGAAAACCAAAGCTGCCGCCGCTCACCACAAAAAACGCCGGAGCGCTCCAACCCTTCGGCGTCCGGCAACTCGCCAGCCCGCGGCCATATTTAGCGCCGACAATAAAACCGCCCTTTAGCATCGACGGCACTACGGCCACGCACTCGGCCGAGCCCAACACTTCCTGGGGGATTCCCTTATCCGGCGCTCCCTGAATTTCATTCAGCACATCCGCGGCCGCCTGCACGCGATCAGCTGCTTTCGATTCTTTTGGCTGGTCATCGGTTGCGAATAAGGTCGCGAATGAGAACGACCAGAAAGAGACGAGTAGGGGCAAGAGTAAGAACTTTTTCATGGTTCCTCGTTACACAAGAGTTCTCTGGGATTTAGTACTTGGATTGTAAACGAAGCGGTCACAATTACGGCGGCTTCAACTGCTGTCTAGTTAATAGACCGCCAACGAGACCATCACGGGAGGAATCGAAGCTAACGAAGGGATCGCAGGACAAAAAAATCGGGGCTGAAAATGGTGACCCTAATCGCCACTCCCAACCCCGTCTCCCAGGTTCTGTGGTAGGTGACGCGAGTATGCGTCTGACGTACTTTCTCTACAAGATCACCGAGGTCACTGTCCCGAAGTAACCGAGGTCACGACGCTTCGCTATTCTTATTTTGCGGCCACCAGCGAGTGCGTGATGGCATGCACTGAGAGTGCGATACGATTTTGCACTCCCACTTTGCGCATCAGTTTTGCGACATGAGCTTTTACCGTGCGCTCTTCAATACCCAACTGAGCGCCAATCTCTTTGTTGGAGCGCCCTGCCACCAGCATCTCCAACACTTCCTTTTCGCGGTCGGTGAAGGTGACGCGGCCTGCGGGAAAGATCCTCCCCGGCGCCGACGATACCCGTTCGATGAACATCGAAAGCACTCTCCGCGGCGCCCACACTGAACCTTGGCTGACGATGCGAATGGCCTGCACAAATTCCGCTGGCGAAGCCGCCTCGTCCACGTAGCCCTTGGCCCCGGACGCGATTGCCTTGAGGATGGTCTCTTCGTCCACTCCCGAGCCGGTGACAATAATCCGCAAATCAGGGCGCGTCGCCTTCAGGCTCGCCATTACATCAAACAAATTTTGGCCGGAGCGGTTCCCCAGCAGGATCAAATCCACGTCTTGCAACGTGGAAATCTCGGGCAGACTGGCGGAGATTAGTTCGAACTCAGGTTCAGTATCGAACAAGGCGCGGAATCCCACGAATCTCAGTGGGTCGCTCTCCACCACGGCGATTTTGATAGTCGGTTTTCTCGCTACAGCTGCTTTCATAGGTTTCCCCGTGGGGTTTAGTTAGTAGCTAGAGCATAGCGGCATTTGCCTCCTCTGCAAAGAGAAGGTGACCGAAGTGAAATTACGGGAGTAACATGGAAATGAAGGCCGAAAAGCCCTTTTAACAGCCGATGTTGGCGGCTAGATTCATGTCGTGCCACTCGCGGAGACGATTCAGCATGGGAAAGAGTTTTGCCCGGGTTGTTGCCATTCTTGCCACTTTCGCACTCACCTCGCCGCCGTTCGTGCCGGTTTCAGTGCTCGCGGCGCAGACAGCTACCAGCAGTTATCAGCCAAAATTTCCTGGCGATCCAGCTCGCTCCGACTCGGAAGCAGCGGCCCTCGCCTACATGCGGGTCGTGATCCGTGCCCAACACCGTTTCGACAAGCAGTACGGACACTTCGCCACCTCTCTCGCCGAACTTGTCCACTCCGGCTCGTTCACCAAACGCATGGTCAATCCCGATCGCGGTGACTACACCGCCAGCTTCGAAGGCAAGAAAGACAGCTTCGTCCTTACCATGACACCCAAGCAGCTCGACGCCCAACATCGGTCCTTCTACGCCGAAGACGACGGCAAAATCCACGCCGACGAAGAAAAACCCGCCGACGACAAGTCGCCGGTCGTGAAATGACTCCGTCATCCTGAGCGTCTGTCATCCTAAGCGTCTGTCATCCTGAGCGAAGCATGAACTTCGCGAATGCGAAGTTCATGCGAAGTCGAAGGACCCCTTTCCTCTCCACGCCACATCGGATCCGGCAAGGAGTTCCTATCACGGCCTGTCACTCCGCTCCTCGAGGTCACTGAACTCGTTTATGATGAAAGTGGAAATTATTCTGGAAAAATTGGAGGAATCATGTCCGCCAACCATCGGCGCGCCAGCACCCGAATTCACTCTGAAAGATCAGGATCAGAAAGAAGTAAAGCTCAGCGACTACAAAGGCAAGAAAAACGTCGTCCTGGTTTTCTACCCGCTCGACTGGAGCCCGGTATGCACCAAAGAGCACGCCTGCATGGTCAATGATAAGAAGCAATTCGAAGACCTCGACGCACAAATCCTCGGCCTCAGCGTGGACAGCGTCTGGTCGCACAAGGCCTATGCCGATAAGATGGGAATCCACTACCCGCTGCTTGCCGACTTCCAACCGCGCGGCGCAGTCGCTGCCAAGTATGGCGTCTATCTCGAAGATAAAGGTATCACCGGCCGCGCCATCTTCATCATCGACCGCAACGGCAAACTCGCCTGGCAGAAGAACTATGACATTCCTGTGGTGCCCGACATAAAAGAAGTCTCGCAAGCGCTGGCAGGAGTGAAGTAGAACTGTTGGGACGAGAGAGAAGCAATGCGCCGTAGACTCGGGCTTGGCGGATGCTGAGCGATCGATTGGGCGATCCCGGCGGGAGATCAGATCGTATGCGCAAGGATCCTACAATTAAGCAACAAGTGAAATCAGGGTTTCGCAGCGCTGGTGGCTGGCTGCTGGGCATGGCCTGGTTCGGCCTCGTGCTTTGGGGAATAATAGAGGCCTTCGGAACGGAAGCGATACTTTTCGGAGGGGCACCATCCCTCGCGAGTCCTGGGATATCTCCTTCTGGGCACCGCTGCCGTTGTTTTTGTCACTACCGCAAACCGCTGGAAAAGAGTCTTTCCCGGAATTATGCTTGCGGCCACGCTGGGAGCATTGCTCGAACTGGAGCACGGACACGCCGTCAATAATCCCTCTGTGCTTATCTGTCGTTCGAGCGCTTTCGTACAGCTTGTCGTGATTGCTTGTGTTACAGCCCTGTCGTTCACATTCAAAAAGCGTCTTCTGAACATCCTTGATCGTGTTGCATTATTAGCCTTTGCCGCCTCAATTTACTTGGGTGGGGAGGAGGAAGCACAACAAAAACTTCCACTCGCCTTGATAGTCGGCGGTGCTTTCGTATTCGTCGCGTGGGCCGTTGATCGGCTGCGAATGGGTCGCTTGCGGAATGTTGGAGTCACCTAAGTCCCCGCCTTAATCTCCGCCGCTTTCCCACCGCGATAAATCACGACCAGGGCCTTCCCTCCATTGGGATAATGCACCGTCTTTTCGTCCGACGATGCGCCCGCATCCGGAACGCCCATGCCCACCGCAAAATCCGCCTGCAACTCGTTCATCCCCGGTTTAACTTCATGCTGCGCCACCGACTGCCATACATCCGCCGGCCAATGCTTGTACAAGTCATGCGGATCCTCCACATAAAACATCTCGTCGGAATAAATCTTGTACTGCCCGTCGCTCTCGAATCCGATGGGAACTGCAAAGCTCTTCCCTTCTTTCTGAAACACTGCCATCAACTGCTTTCGGTTTCCTGTCCCCGGCCCTATCTCGGCCGTTACATCTTTGATCTCGAGCCGCTCAATCGGCAACAACAGCCCCGCCTCATGCGCGAAGTCCGTCTTCTTCCGCGCAGGTTCGTAGGAATAATATGTGTACCGGTATCCCTCCTTCACCCACACCGGCTGCTGTGTGAGCATCTTCGCGGACTTCAAATCGAACGGATAAAGTTTCTTCGGCGTGACGTAGTAATCAGCATTCGCATACCCAGCTTTCCTGGCTGCCTCCTGCTTCTGCGCTGCTACATAATCCTCATGCCGCTGGTAAAGGATATAGCCCGCGCGCACTCCCGCCACCACCAGGGCCAGCGCCAAAGCAAGTTGAATCCTCTTCTTCGCCTCTTCGCTCATCATCGGGGAAAACTCTATCAGATCGTTGGTAGGACACCGGCGCAGAAAAACAGATCAAGTTCGCCGCAGTCGATAAGGCATCAGTAGCTGCGTTACACTGAAAGGAGAAGCGACCACCGGATCGCTAAACCAGAAACCAGCCACTTGCCACAAAGGAAACCCAGATGCCAACTGTCACGGAACAAGATGTCTTGAGCGCACTGAAGAGTTGCTACGATCCCGAGATTCCGGTAAACATCGTCGATCTCGGCCTCATCTACACCGTAAAATTCGCTCCCGTCGAGGAGCACGACTTACCGGAGCAAGACAAGCAAGACGTTACGGTGGATATGACCCTAACCTCCCAGGGCTGCCCGGAGCATGTCAACATCAGCGCCCAGGTTAAATCAAGGCTCGAGCAGTTACCTGGAATCCGCAATGCCACAGTTCATGTGGTGTGGACTCCGGCCTGGACCCCAGAGCGCCTGAGCCCGGACGCCCGCAAGCAACTCGGCATCGAGTGACAAAAGCAAGAAGTCAGAAGTCAGAAGTGAAAATGAAAAAGTAAAAAAACCCAGCTCGCTTCTGCATTTTGACTTCCGGCTTCCGCTGTCTACACTCCCATGTCGCCCCAATCCAGGGAGCCCTGGTCTGCGATGCGCCGGCCAGCGCGCTCGGCCATCTCGACCACGCGCATACCCCGATCGAAATAATCCGGCAGCGACCTGCGCACTTTCTCAAACTTCTCCGGATACTCCGCCGCCAGCAGCGCCAGCCCAATCCCCGAAGCCAGAACTCCCGCCGGATAGTTTTTCTTCAGGAACAAAACTGTCGCGACCCCAATCGATCCCGCCACCAGCGCCTTTTTCCACGCGTCCATGTCTCTCCTGCGAAATATACTTTTCATGCGATTCTACCTCGCTTACTGAATTATCAGGCACAGCATTCCGATGCCGGTTCCCACCTCCGCGTTGTCGCTTCTTTGCGTCGTCTTTTTGCCATCGCGACAATTGCGCAGGATCCCACCTCGCATCACTGTCATCGTTATATACTTCTTCGTTCACCTGAAGGCCAATATTGAATCGCCACCTATCCAGACGCCAGCTCGTCGCAACATGTGCAGCAGGGGCCATAATGACCCTCTCCTGTACTTTCCTCGCATCAGCCCAAAGCAAGCCTCGCGCCCGCGATCTCGGTGTCCCCTTCGACGGTACCCCCGGCCGCTACAACGCGATCACAGACGTCGCAGGTGTCGAGGTTGGCCACACCACACTCATCTCCGGCAGCGGCAAACTGCAAGTCGGCAAGGGCCCGGTGCGCACCGGCGTTACCGCCATTCATCCGCGTGGCAAAACTTCCACAGACGCGGTCTTCGCTGCCTGGTTCACCCTCAACGGCAACGGCGAAATGACTGGCACCACCTGGGTCGATGATTCTGGATTTCTGACCGGCCCGGTGATGATTACCAACACCCACAGCGTCGGCGTGGTTCGCGATGCTGTCATTGCCTGGAAGATCAACCACGGCGGCCCTGATATGGAAGGCTACTTCTGGTCGCTGCCCGTGGTCGCCGAAACCTGGGACGGCTGGCTCAACGACATCAACGGATTTCACGTTCATGCCGAAGACGCCTGGCACGCCCTCGACACTGCATACTCCGGCGCAGTCGAAGAAGGTAACGTCGGCGGCGGAACGGGAATGATCTGCAACGAATTCAAAGGCGGCATCGGCACTTCATCGCGGGTGCTCGACGCCAAGTCCGGCGGCTATACCATCGGAGTCCTCGTCCAATGCAACTACGGACGCCGCCCCGAGCTCCGCATCGCCGGCGTTCCCGTGGGCAAAGAAATTTCCGAACATCCCGCCTACGAATCTAGCAACGATCCTAACAACGGTCCTAAAAACGATTTGCGAGACACCGGCAACCGCATTAATGGCGACGTCGGCTCTATCATTGTCGTCGTTGCCACCGACGCGCCACTGATCCCCACACAACTCAAGCGCGTCGCGCGCCGCGTCTCGCTCGGCCTCGGCCGCGACGGCAGCTATTCCGGCGACGGCTCCGGAGACATCTTCCTCGCCTTCTCCACCGCCAATCCCGGCGCAGTAAGTCCCAAAAGCAATCAGCCCAACAACGTTCACCAGCTCACCATGATGCCCAACGACTCGCTCGATCCCCTCTTCCTTGCCACCGTGCAAGCCACCGAAGAAGCCGTAGTCAACGCCATGGTCGCCGCCGAAACCATGAAAGGCATCGACGACCACGAAGTCGTCGCCCTGCCGCACGACAAGCTCCGCGAAGTCCTGAAAAAATACAACCGCCTCGCCAAGTAATCACGGGTCGCTGACTCGTCATTTCCACGCGCTGTCATCCGAACGAGGATCGTCCTTCTCTCTGAGTTTGTCATCCTGAGCGAGGATCGTCCTTCGCGCCTCAAGCGCGAAGGGACAACCGAAGTCGAAGGACCCCTTTCACGCCAACACAACCTGCGCCCTCGCAGGGAGTCTCATCCGAAAGCCGTGAAGCCCTTTGCGTGGCGCAGCGCTTTCAGCGCCGCGATAAGAACGCTGAAGGTTAGCGGCGTCAGCCGCCCAGGTACTCATTCCCACAATGAAACTGCGCCCTGCATTACCTTCGCCGCCTCACCCCCGTACCTTTCCCTCTTCCACCAAAAGACTAGACTCAAAATTATGAAGCGCCTCTACACCATCGCTCGCGTCAAGGGAGGCATGAAGTTCACCTGCACCCACTGCACCCACCACGTCAGCACCCTCGACTTCGACGCCCGCGACGGCAACCTTCGCACTCAGGCCGCCACTGCCATCAACCAGCACGCCACCAACATCCACCACGAGCCCGTTATGTTCTCTTCCCTCGATGCCCAACAGCGCGTCTGGCGCGGCTGATTCCTGAACTAGACTTTGCCATTCCGAAGCGCGCCGAAGGCGGGCAAGGAACCTGTTGTTCGCGTGCAGCGCCACAACTGGCGTAGCGACAACTGCCTCGGCTGTCAGCGGAGCGCAGCGAAGCCGTTCCAGAACGGACCCTCCAATCCGTTGCCTTTGACGCTGACCTCGGACCTTGACTTTGGTTCCAAACCTCGGGGCGAAGTGGACGGGCGCACTTATAACTCAACTGCTATTGAACGGTGCGTAATCGGGTAACCCCGGTATTGCAAGTGCTTCTTTTGTCGATTACTCATAAGCCAGTTTTCGTTGTCGTGCACACTGGACTTATTAGGGCCAGTGGCATTTCCTCACGTGTTCGCCGGGTGGAAGTTTTTGTAGTGCGCCCCGTTTTTATTCGGCTCGGCCACCCGCTTTCTCCAAACCACTCTATCTGACGCATCTCGGCGCCAAGGTAACGGCGAGATAAAGGAGTTGAACACCGTGGTACTTGGCGTGTCCGCAGCTGAACACCGCAAACCACCGCGAACACCACGTAGTAGGAGGAACCCCGCATGAAGTCTTCACAAACATTCTCGTTGCTTTCCGCAGCGGGCATAACCGCGCTCGCTATTCTACTGATGGTCCCTGATGCGCCAGCACAGGGCACTCCACCCCCCGATCTGAAATTTCTCCTTCCCGCTGGTTTTCAGATTCCGCCGGCGGATCAACCATGCCTGCTGCCAGGCGAACGACTTAACCTTCAATGCATCATTGCGAATGATCCGGACGCGAAGAGAATTCGGGCTGAAGAAGCCAAACTCGAAGCTCAGGCCCTGGTCGCGGCGAATTCAGGAACCCTAGACCCATATCATCAAGTCCAGACTCTGGGGCAGCTTGAGATCTTCGATCCCAATCTGTCTGTGAACCGGAACATCGCCTGCAGCTATTGTCATGACCCGGCTGCAGGTTATGCCAACGGAGTATCGATCTTAAGCGTATTTACGGGCGGATCGAACCCGGGATCGGTTCCCATCACAGTGCACGGAGCCTATCCTAATAACCGAATCGCCAAGCGGAACCCACAGAGCTACGTTTACGCAACTTACTTCCCGCGTCTCCATTACAACCAAAGTCAAGCCGATTTCTACGGCGGCAACTTTTGGGATGGCCGGGCGACAGGATACAAGCTGCAGAACTCTGCGGCGGAACAGGCCCAAGACCCGCCAAGCGATCCCGAAGAAATGGCCAATCCAGACCCCGCTTGCGTAGTGTGGAAAATCTCAACTGGCAAGTACAGGTTCTTCTTTGAGGTAGTGTTTGGTGCCGGCTCATTCGACATTACTTGGCCTTCAAACGTCGCGACCGTATGCAGCACACCGAAAGGCGCCGCTGTATTCGGTACCAACGCTACCCCACTTCAACTCAGCCCGGCGGATCGTACTCTCGCTACTAAGGACTTCGACGAATTCGGCCAGTCCATTGCCGCTTACGAGTCTTCCGACAGCGTCAGTCCCTTCACGTCGAAATTCGATTACTATCTTGCTGGGAAGGCAACCCTCAGCACACAAGAGCTGAACGGATATGACTTGTTCCGCGGCAAAGGCGGCTGCAATACCTGCCACCTGGATGGGAGGTCGAGCACCCAAACGGGCGGAAGTGATAACGGCCAGGCGGCAAGCCTTCAGCCTCTGTTCACCGACACAACTTATAACAACCTCGGGCTCCCCAAAAACGTAACCCTTCCCTGGTATTCGGAGGACACTCCGGACCAATGGGGATTCACTGGCAACCCACTCGGCTTTGGTTTCACCGACGAAGGGATGGGGTTATTCCTCGACGGCTACTATGGCGCTCCTCCTGACTTGAGCTGGGGCACTCTGTTACCGCAATTCGAGGGTAAATTCCAAACCGCAACCGCGCGCGACGCAGCCATGGTTCCATACCCTGGCTTCGTGAAAGCTTACATGCACAATGGCTACCTCACGAGCCTGAAGGAGGTCGTCCATTTCTACAACACACGCGATGTATACCCGTATCCCGTATTGTCTGGCAATTGTCCAAAGGGAACCATCGAGAAGGTGGACTGTTGGCCGATGCCGGAAGATCCTAACAATGAAAACATGACGATCGGTAAGCTTGGCTTATCGTCTGAGGAAGAAGACGACATTGTCGCTTTCTTGAACACGCTGGTGGATGGCTTTACCCCTAAGTGACGTTTCTCAATACCACGTGGGGCGAACCTTTTGGTTCGGCCCCACTCTTCTCCTGTGCTCAATGAACAAACTGCGGTCTCGCAAGACGTAAAGGAAGGTTCAAGCATGATCTGGGTAAGCGGATCACGCCTCACGATTGCGATCGGCGCTATAGCCGCGGGCTTGTTGTTTGTACAACCAGGACTGGCATTCGCAGGGGACGGTTCTAGCCAAGTCACTGCCCGTCCCGAGGTCGAATCCATTAGTGACACGTTAGCCTTCATAACCTGGACTACACAGAATCCGGGAGGCACCATCCTGCACTACGCCGTGGTGCACTACGGCAAGGATCCCAAACACCTTGACTTGACCGCTGAGTCGCCGACCAGAATCAACCGGGGTCACAGTGAGATGGTCTTTCGCGTCCGTGTGCCCGATCTGCAGCCTGCGACCACCTATTACTACAAAGTGAGTTCAAGGCAGGCTGATGGCATTTTCGATCCCGCAGCGAGCGCAGTGAATCAGTTCACAACGCGACCTCCCAATCGGACCCGTGCTGACAAATAGAGCCACCCTTAAGCGCCGCGTAAAGCAGCCCACGAAATCTTCGGAACCATGGAGTTAGCAGGAAATTCCCCGCAAAATCCGTTCGTCAAAGAGCTTAAGTATCAAAATCCGTGAAACAACGGACTTAGGGCCGTTACGAATTGGCTTCTAAGTTATTTTCAAGGTATCGATCATCATTTCGGAGTGAGGCTGTGGAAGGCAAGGGTGAATGTCACAGGGTGGGTGAAATCGAAGCGCGGCAGCCGAATGGCTGGGGGGGCTTCGACTGCGCAATGACGATCGCTTCGCGATCCTCACTGCTGCGCTCAGCATGACGGCCCACGTTCTGTCATCCTGAGCGGAGCTGAGAAGGAAGGACTAGCAGCCCTGCGGGTGGAAAAGGCGGACAGGAGTGTCCGCCCCCACACGAGCGATTCGGTAGCAGGTACTCGGTACTGGCGGGCTAGCCGACGGCCTTATCCGTGATCTCCAGCCCGCGATCGATAATGGAGAACGCTTCGCGCAGCTGCTGCTCGTTGATGCACAGCGGAGGATTGGTGAAGAATGTGTTCCAGCGGACGAAGGTGTAGAGCCCTTGCTCGCGGAAAAAGCGTCCGAGCGCCGTCATCTCGTCGGACGTGCCGTTGAAAGGAGCCATCGGCTGGCGCGTCTTGCGATTGCGAATCAGTTCGACGATGCCGAACAAACCAATGGAGCGCACCGCGCCGACCGACGGATGCTTGGCCTGCAATTCGGCCAACAAATCTTTCATGATCGCGCCGATTTTTTTGGCGTTGTCGATCAGGCCGTCTTCTTCGTACACGCGAATCGTGGCCAGCGCCGCGGCGCATCCCATGGGATGGCTGTTGTAAGTCAGCCCTCCGTAGAAAACTTTGTCCTGAAAATGCTGCGCAATATGATGCCGCATGCCGACCGCGCCCAGCGGAAGATAGCTCGAAGTCAACCCTTTCGCCATGCAAAGCAGATCGGGAACAACCTTCCAGTGATCGACGGCAAACCACGCGCCAGTTCGTCCGAAGCCAGACATCACTTCATCGGCAATCATCAATATGCCGTACTTGTCGCAGATCTTGCGCAGCCCTACGAGATATCCGTCAGGCGGAACGAGAACGCCGTTAGTTCCAGTCACCGGCTCAAGAATGAATGCCGCAATCGTCTGCGGGCCTTCCAGCTGAATGGTCTCTTCGATCATGGCAAGAGAAGACTCAGCCGATTCCCATCCGCGCTCGATGCCATGATAAGGATCGAGCACATGAATGACACCCGGAATGCCCGGCTCCGCGGCCCATCTGCGGGGGTCGCCGGTAAGGCTGATCGCCCCAGCGGTCGCGCCATGATAGGAGCGATAGCGCGCGATGATCTTGTGGCGTCCGGTGAAGAAGCGCGCGATCTTGATAGCGTTCTCGTTGGCATCGGCGCCGCCGTTGGTGAAGAAGAAAGTGTCGATGTCGCCGGGAGTAATTTTGGCGAGCTTGGCACCGAGCCGCGCGCGAACTTCCGTAGCCATGAACGGATTCGCGTAACACAGCGTTGCGGCCTGCTCGCTGATGGCCTGGATTACGCGCTCGTCGCCGTGTCCAATGTTGACGGACATGAGCTGGCTGTTGAAGTCGATGAAGCGCTTCCCTTCCGGCGTGTAAAAGTAAATCCCTTTGGCACGAGCTACAGGAATGGGATCGACTTTCGATTGGGCGGACCATTCGTAAAGCGTATGCTTGCGGGAGAGATCGACGATCTCTTTGCCGGTCATTGACGGACTTGCAACGGTAGTAGTCATGAGTTCCTCTTCACAAATCATTCACCACAGAGTCACAGAGACACAGAGAAAACCTTTCATAGGACTCTTCGGATGATTCCGCGCGTCAGTAATGGCACATTGAAGTTGATCAGCAGACCGACTGTTTTACCTGAGAGTTTCAGGTATGTCAGGAGTTGGGCTTCGTGGACTGGCAGGATTCTCTCGACGGACTTCAATTCGACGACCACCTCATCGTTCACAATCAAATCTATCTTGTATCCGCAATCGAGTTGCAATCCTTTATACGAGACCGGGAGTTCGATCTGACATTTGAAATTCACGCCGCGAAGATGCAGTTCGTGGCACAAGCACTGCTCGTATGCAGATTCGAGCAATCCAGGGCCAAGTTGACGATGTACTTCGATCGCTGCCCCGATGATCACGGCGGTTCGAGGGTCTTGCTCGTTCTCGATTTCTCTGTGGCTCTGTGACTCTGTGGTGAGCAGTTTCATTGTCGCTTGTTAGCCGACGAGCTGTAGCTAGAACTTGCGGCTGTGCTCTTTGGCCCAACGTTCGACGACCACTTTCTTGTCGGTGTAGAACTCGATGGCATCGCGGCCCTGGCCGTGGAGGTCGCCGAAGAAGCTGTTCTTCCATCCGCTGAACGGGAAGTAAGCCATGGGCGCGGCGACTCCGATGTTAATGCCGATATTTCCGGCAGGAGCTTCGTAGCGGAAGCGGCGCGCGGCCGATCCGCTCGAGGTAAACAGCGACGCCTGATTGCCGTAGGCGCTGCGTTCGAGAAACGCAAGCGCTTCGTCCATATTGTCGGCGTGAACTAGGCTCAGGACGGGGCCAAAGATTTCCGTGTCAGCGAGATCGCTTGTCGCCGGAACGTCGTCGAGGATCGTCGGCTTCACGAAGTTTCCCGATTCGTATTTCGGAATCTTCGAGTTGCGGCCATCCAGCAAAACTTTTGCACCCTGCTTTTCTCCGAGTCCGATGAGCGATTCGACGCGCTCTTTGCTTTGCGGCGTAATCACCGGACCCATCTGGATGCCATCTTCGAGACCATTGCCGACTTTGAGTTTTGAAGCAGCGTCAGTGATGGAGTCGCGAAATGTTTTTTGCGCTTCACCAATGGTCACAGCAACCGAGACGGCGAGACAGCGCTGTCCGGCGCACCCAAAGGCGCTATCGCTGATGATCTGCGTAGCCATCGGCATGTCGGCGTCAGGAAGTACGATGACGTGATTCTTCGCTCCACCCTGGCATTGCGCGCGTTTGCCGTTGGCGGCGGCGCGCGAGTAAACGTACTGCGCGACGGGAGTGGAGCCGACGAAACTGATGGCGCGAACTTTGGGATGATCAAGCAGCGCATCAACGGCAGCCTTTCCGCCGTTAATTAAATTCGCCACGCCTTTTGGCAATCCGGTTTTTTCGAGCAACTCGTAGACGTATCGCATGGTCAGCGGAACGCGTTCCGAAGGCTTGAGGATGAACGTGTTGCCTGTAGCGATGGCGTAGGGCAGATACCAGAAGGCGATCATGCCGGGGAAGTTGAATGGCACGATGGCTGCCGTAACACCGAGGGGCTGGCGGATCATCATCTCGTCGATGCCGCGGGCGACATCTTCGAGGTTGTAACCTTGCATCATCATAGGAATGCCGCATGCGACTTCGACGTTCTCGATGGCGCGTCGCATTTCTGCTTTCGCTTCGATGAAGGTCTTGCCATTTTCCTGAGTGATAATGCGGGCGATGTCGTCGAGGTGATCTTCCAGAAGCATCTTCAGCTTGAACAGCGGCTGGATGCGGTCTTCGGGTGGCGTGCGGCGCCATTCCGGGAAAGCGGCGGCCGCAGCCTCGACCGCCCGATTGACTTCATCAGCGTCCGCTAGCGGGACTTGAGCGAGCGTTTCGCCGGTCGCGGGATTGATTACGTCACGCCATTCGTTGGCCCGGGACTCGGCCCATTGGCCGTTGATGTAGTTGGTGAGTTTGATGGCGGGTGGTGCCGCGATGGTGGTCATGAGTTCACCTCTACTATGCGAGCAAGAGTGCAGTGCATCGTGATAATTCCCTACGACAACATCAATGATACAGCGTTGTAGGGGTCCTTCGATTGCGGTTGCCCTTCGCGCTTGGTGCACGGAGGGCAATCCTCGCTCAGGATGACAACACTTTTAGACCAGTTGCGCTACTGCGCCTTTCTTATCACCCAGTGCTGCCAGCGCGGATTCGAGCACGTCGAAACCCTCGTCCATCTGCTCGTTCGTTGCTACCAGCGGAACCAGCACGCGGATTACGTTCGAGTACGTGCCCGCCGTTATCGTAATCAGGCCGTGCTCGTAGCAGTACTGCGTGATCTGCTTCGTTTCGTCGGTCGCGGGAATTTTCGTTTCCTGCGACTTCACCAGTTCGATGGCCTGCATGCCGCCGAGTCCGCGCACGTCGCCGACGAGAGGCCAGCGGCGTTGCCATTCGCGGGCGCGAAGCTGGAAGCGGTCCCCGAGTTCGTTAGCGCGTTGCAGCAGATTTTCTTTTTCAAACAGATCCAGAACAGCAAGAGCCGCAGCGCAGGAAAGCGGATTACCGGCAAAGGTCCCGCCAAGGCCGCCGGGCCCTGGGGCATCCATGATTTCGGCACGGCCCGTGACAGCGGCAAGCGGCAGTCCCCCGCCCAAGGATTTTGCCGTCACAATAAGATCGGGTTCGATGCCATAGCGTTCACTGGCGAAGAGCGCTCCGGTGCGTCCGAAGCCGGATTGCACTTCATCGGCAATAAAAAGGATGTTGTGCTTGCGGCAGAGATCGATCAACACTTTGAAATAATCCGGCGGCGGGGCGATGAAGCCGCCTTCGCCCATCACGGGTTCGGCAATAACTGCTGCTACCTCTTCATTGGCGACGACGCGCTTGAAAGTGTCTTCCAGATGGCGCGCGCAGTAGAGGTCGCACGACGGGTACTTCAAGTTGTACGAACAGCGATAACAGTAGGCGAACGGTACGCGATAAACCTCGCCAGGAAACGGCGCGAAACCGGCTTTATAAGGATGGGTCTTGCTGGTGAGTGCGAGCGTCATCATGGTGCGGCCGTGGAATGCGTCTTCGAAGGCGATGATCGCCGGACGCTTGGTATAGGCGCGGGCGATTTTCACAGCATTCTCGACCGCTTCGGCGCCGCTGTTGACGAATAAAGTTTTCTTGGGGAACCTACCGGGCGTGACTTCATTCATACGCTCCGCGAGGCGGATATAACCTTCGTAGGGCGTGACCTGAACGCAGGTGTGGAGATATTTATCCAGCTGACTACGGATGGCACCGATGACCGCTGCCTGCCGATGGCCCACGTTGAGGCAGCCGATGCCGCCCGCGAAATCGATGTAACGGTTGCCATCGACGTCTTCGAGCCAGGCATCTTCGGCCTTGGCTACGTAGATGGGAGTGCCGTGGGAAAGGCCGCGAGGCACGGCTTGAGCGCGACGCCCCGAAAGCGCTTTCGACTTCGGACCGGGGATTTGGGTGCGGAGTTGAATTGTTCTCATTTCAGTTTCTCGAGAGAATTCCCTAAAGAAGCGACGGGGCTGAAGAGGGTATAGGGATCCTTCGACTGCGGTTGATCCGCGCGCTTGGGCGCGAAGATCAGTCCTCGCTCAGGATGACAAGATTTTAGAGAGCCTCTCTTCATCATCTTCTTCTTAATACCAGCCGATTGGAGCTTCATTCAGATTGATGTAGACCTGCTTGGTCTCGAGATATTCTTCGATGCCCCAGGGGCCGAGTTCGCGGCCGAAGCCGGATTGTTTGTAGCCGCCCCAGGGAGCTTCCACGTAGGTCGGTTGCATGTGGTTCACCCATACGATCCCGGCGCGGAGGGCCTTGACTGCACGCATCGCCTTGAAGATGTCACGGGTCCAGACGGCGGCGGCGAGGCCGTAGGGGGAGTCATTGGCGATTTTCATTGCATCTTTTTCGTCGTCAAAGGGAATCACGGCTGCTACGGGGCCGAAGATTTCTTCACGGGCGATGCGGGCTGAGTTGTTGACATCAGAGAAAATCGTGGGCTGGACGTAGTATCCTTTCCCGATTTTCTCAGGACGCCCGCCGCCGGAAACGAGCTTGGCTTCTTTTTTGCCGATCGCGATGTAGGAGTTCACGCGGTCGTATTGTTCTTTGCTGACGAGGGCGCCCATCTTCGTTTCGCGATCCATGGGCGGACCGATTTTTATTTTTTTCGCTTTCTCTGTCATCGCTTCGACGAAATTCTTGTAGATCGATTTCTGCACCAGGATGCGGCTTCCGGCGGAGCAGACTTCGCCTTGATTGATGAAGACGCCGAATAATGCGCCATCGATGGCGGCCTCGAAATCGGCGTCGGCGAAGAAAATATTCGGTGACTTGCCGCCCAGTTCGAGGGTGACGCGCTTTACCGTGTCGGCGGCCTGTTTCACGATGATCTTGCCGACGGCTGCGCTGCCAGTAAAAGCAATCTTATTGACGTCAGGATGCTGCACGATCGGAGCCCCGCAGGTTTCTCCAAAGCCAGTGACGATGTTCACTACGCCGGATGGGACGCCACAATCGGCTAAATATTTTGCAAATTCGAGGACCGTAAGCGGGGTTTGCTCGGCCGGTTTGAGAACGCAGGTACAGCCTGCGGCAATGGCTGGAGCGAGCTTCCACGCGGCCATGAGTAATGGATAGTTCCACGGAATGATTTGTCCCGCCACTCCGACCGGTTCTTTTAGCGAAAGGGACATCGCATTGTCGGGAACAGGATTGACATAGCCGACAACCTTAGTGGCGAGGCCACCGTAGTATTCGAAGCAGGTGGCGGCGTCGTTGATGTCGAACTCGGCTTCAACGATAGGCTTGCCAGTGTTGCGGCATTCGAGTTCGGCGAGCGCGGGAAGATTGGCGCGGATTTTTTCGGCGAGACGGAACAGGACGCGGCCACGTTCCTGCGCGGTTGTGGTCGACCATGGGCCTTCTTCAAAGGCGGCTTTGGCAGCGGCCACGGCTCGGTTCACGTCGTCGGTTCCGGCGTCGGGGACTTGCGCGATTACTTCTTCCGTGGAGGGGTCATATACCGGAAAGGTTTTCGCGGACTTGCTCGCGACCCACTCGCCGTTGATGTACATCTGATAAGTTTTTACTTCGGTTGTGACTCCGCCCGGCATCGTTTCCTCCTGCGTACCTCAGGGGCTAAAGCCCCAAATTCCCAGCTACTCAACGGCAGGACTGAAGTCGTGCCCTTGCCGATCTTTGCTAGTCGCTTAATGGCACCACTAAAGTCGCGCCCTTCCCGATTTCTGAGCGCCGCGTCTTTAGACGGCCGTAGACGAAAAAGAAGAATGCTGCGAGACCGACGGCGAATAGCGTCATACCCATCATCCAGACCTCGTACCAGAACAGCGACGTGATCTGCTGGGCCGGGAAAAATACGAGCGCGATTCCGAGAATGGTGGTAAGGAACCCGCTGGTCCCGGCGAGAAATAGCGTGGCGCGGCCATACTGGCCCTGCGGAGCAGATTCAGTCACCGCGAATTTTACGAGAGCGCCGAACATGTAAACGAACGGGACAAGTTGCAGCACTACGGCCAACGAAAGCAGTTTTTGAAAAGTTTCCTGCACCCCGGCGCCGGCAAAGTTCAAGATCACAAGTACGGCGGAAACGATGCCCTGGACGATCAATGCTGCGTAGGGGGTGGCATAGCGCGGGTGAATGTTTCCCAGCCAGGAGGGCATGTAGGAATCGAGACCGGCGACGAAAGGAATGCGGGCGCAACCGCCGGTCCACGCCGATCCGATGCCGGCAATGGCCAGACTGAGCATGACGGCGAAGGGCACCGTGATCCAGTTCACGCCGACGCGAGCAGCCATCCCGCTGACCGCCTGAACCACGCCTTGCAGAACATTGACGCTCTTGCCGACAGCGATCAGCAAGGTGAGCGTGGCCGCGACATAAAGTGTGCCGGAGATCAGGCCACCCCAAGCCACAGCTCCGGGAAGCGTGCGGGCAGGGTCACGAATTTCATCCCCCATGACGGAGGCGAGTTCGAGTCCGACCAGACCGAAACAGATTACGCCGAACGAATTGAGAACGAAGCGTGGGTTGGCGGGAATCTGGAAGTCGGCGGCAGTGATGCCGGTGCCGAAGCGCGACCAGATGACCACGCCAAGGCCTACGAGCACAGCGGCTGCGATGAAGGTGCCGATGGCGCCGAGGTTGTTGATCCACTTGCCGACACCGAGGCCGAGAATATTTAGCACGGTAAGCAGAGCGAGCAATCCGAGAGAGACGGAAGCAGCGAAGAGCTTGTTGTCGGCAAGGCCGTGGTGGCTGGGGCCGAGCACGTAGACGGACACGCCGACGAAATAGAGCATGACCGTCGGCACGTAGAGCATGTTGTTGGTCCAGTAACACCAGCCGGAGAGAAATCCGTGGAAGTCGCCGAAGACTTCTTTCGCCCAGAGATAGACTCCGCCTTCGCCGGGATAACGGTGAGCAAGTTCGATGACGGCGATGCCTTGTGGCCAGAAGAAGAGGATGAGGGAGATGATCCAGAGCCAGATGGTGACGCCGCCATTCGCGGCGATAGACGGGACTACGTTGAGGTTGAAGACGGCGACTACGAAGAGGAGAACCAGGTCGCGGCGTCCCAAGGCACGAATGAGGTGGGGCTGGGCGGGTTGGGCGGCGGTTGACATGGTCAGGGGCAACGGTCGGGGGCTAGGGGTCGGGGGTTAGGGTCAGTTGTGAAACTGATCCCCAACCCCTAGCCCCTGATCCCTGCTTCTAATGCGCGGCCAACACGGGCTGACCCGCGCGTTCTTGTTGCGCTTTCGCCAGCAAGGCTGCTATGTCGTCGAAAGCAGATAGATGCTTATCGATGTCGGCCTCGGTGTGCTGGACCGAAATTGTCCACTGCTCATCCCACCAGTAGGGCTGAGGCATAACACCGCGGTTGACCATGGCGAACCAATAGTGCCGCCAGAGGTCGATGTCGATGGTGGTCCAGTCGCGGTAGTTGCGAATTTCCTTCGGATAGAACATCAACGCGCCATTGGCGCCGGCCTGCGCGATGTAGGCTTGCAGGCCAACTTTGGCGAGTGTCTTGCGATATCCGTCGGCCAACTTTTTGCCGAGCTTGTCAACGTGAGCGTAGTTGTCGCGGGTGAGCACTTCGCGGAATGTCGCGAGGCCTGCCGCCATCGAAACTGGATTGGTGTTGTAGGTGCCGCCGTGGAAGACTTTGTGTTGCGAGATCAGATCCATAACAGACCTGCTGGCACCGAAAGCGGCGAGCGGCAGGCCGCCGCCGATGGATTTGGCGAGGCAGATCATATCTGGTTTCACGTTGAAGTATTCTGATGCGCCGCCCCAGCCGAGTTTTGCGCCAGTTTTTACTTCGTCGAAGATCAGGAGTGCGCCGTTTCTCGTGGCGATGTCGCGAAGGCCTTGCAGGAAGCCGGGTTCTGGCATGCAGAGGCCGACGTTCATCAGAATCGGTTCGAGAATAATCGCGGCGATTTCGCCGGGATTTTCTTTGAAGCGGCGCTCGACGGTGGCGAGATCGTTAAAGGTGGCGACCACAACGTTCGCGATTGCGGACTTCGGCACTCCGAGACCGCCGGGGACCGAGATGGGGTTGTCGATATCGCCAAAGTCAGGCGCGTGAGGCTTCACACTGATCAGGGCGGAGTCATGCAGTCCGTGATAGGCACCTTCGAATTTGATGATCTTGTCGCGGCCGGTGGCGGCACGGGCCAGACGGATGGCGTGCATCGTGGCTTCGGTTCCGCTGTTGCCGAAGCGGCACATCTCAACCGGGAAGCGTTTGCAGATTTCTTCGGCGAGTTCCCACTCCATGTCGTGAGGCATGCCAAACATGGTTCCGGTGGAGAGGCGCTTTTCGACTGCCTTCATCACTGCGGGATGGCAGTGGCCCGCCATGAGCGCTCCGAAGGTCAGGTTGTGGTCGATGTATTCGTTGCCGTCGAGGTCGCGGAACTTGCTGCCGCTGGCTTCCTTCACGAAGATGGGCCACGGATCGTAGTGGCGATAGTTGCTGGCTACGCCGAGAGGAATGCGCTTAAGGTTTTTCTTGTGCGCTTCGGCGGACTTGGGCGTGCGGCGCTCGAAGGTGTCGAGCTCCTTCTGTAGATCGGGATACATCGAGGTCTCCGGGAAAGCTCAGGCCGGGGGTGAATATCCGGCCATTAGATTGCCGGGCGGCGAACCGTCCGGGTATTCCTCAAGTTTAATCCTTAATGCTAGAAAAAGAACTTCAGAGCGAATTGCACAAGCCGTGGATCGCCGGCCGTCGCGATCTTACCGAACGACGTGGGACCGTCGGAAAAACCTCCGTCGGGGTTCGAATAATTGGTGCGGTTGAATACGTTGAACATTTCCGCCCGGAATTGTAAATACTTGGCTTCATTGAGCGGGATTTTCTTATGAACCGAAAAATCCCAATCAATAAGACCGGGGCCGCAGCAGATGGTACGCTGCGTGCCGTTGTTGAAGCTGCCGAGTGGCGGAACGGGAGCACCATTTGGAGTTGCGGCAGTGGCAAAATCATTGGGGTTGAACCAGTAACCAGGCGTGGTTAGGCCGAGGTTCGTATAAGTTTTTCTGGGATTGAGTTTCTGGAATGGCGCAACCAAACTTGGCGCTTCCGTGCCCAGGAAGAACAAGCTGTTAATCAACTCGGTGTCGTCTTCGGTATTCAGACGAATGGGAAATCCGCTCTGGAACTGGGTAATTCCCGAGACCTCCCAATCGTCGAGCACTTTGCCCTTAAATCCGGAATATTTGCGAACCGGCAGTTCCCAATCGTAACTGACCACGAACCGCTGCGCCGAATTGAAGAGCGACAAACCGCGGCTGGCGCGAGAATTGAACGGGTCGAGCGTTTCCTCGAAAGTAGAACCGTCGTCAATCGACTTACTGAAGGTATAGGCGGCTTGGAATTGCAATCCGCGCGAGAAGCGTTTTTGCAACATCATCTCCAGCGCGTTGTAGTTGGAGTTGGCGATGGTATCTTCGGCGAAGATGTCGGTGAATACGGGAGTGCCATCGACCGGGCAACCGGTTCCGGCCATAAACGCGGGCAGAGTGGGATTGCAATTCGGCGACGAATACGGGCGCAGGCCTACGAGGTTCAGAGTTTGCCCGGTGCCAGTGACGGTGCTGCCATTAGGCATGTGGAATAGAAATCCTTTTGGGACAGTTACGCTCCATTGCGTATCTTCTGACGTCGGACCGCAGTTAGCCTGCGAGCCGAAAGAATTGACGTTTCCTGCGTTTATTGCCGAAATGCTCATGATATCCACGCAAGTCTGCGGGTTGGAGGGATTGATATCATGCGATGCGAGCAAGCGATGGCCCTGCGATCCGACATAGCCGATCTGAAACATAATGCTGTTACTCAGTTCGCGCTGGATCGTGAGGTTGTACTGACTTGTGTACTGCGAGCGCAAGTGAGGTCCGAATTCGCCGTAGAGAAGGATGGGACGGAATAAGGTCAAATCTGTGGGCTGGCCTTTGGTTGGCGTGATAATGCCGCCGAAAGGGTTGGGAGCCGTAAAGTTCCCCTGGTTCACAAATGGCGTATTGAAGAAGACATCGGACAGAGAGGAACTGCCGCCGAATGGCGGTTCGGCTCCGAACTGGGCAAGGACCAACTCTTCGATGGGATTATAGAAGAGGCCCCAGCCGGCGCGAATGCTGGTCTTGCCGTTGCCGCCGAAGAGCTTTGCCAAAGGCCCACTGGCGAAGTTTGGACTGTAGGCTACTCCGAAGCGCGGAGCAAAAGACTTGTAATAGGTGGAAGTCATTGCGGCGGGTACGCCGGGATCTCCGGGAACCACCAGGCCGGTGGGCGCCGCGCCCGTCGTTGCACAATTAATGGGTCCCGACTGACCATTGCTCGCAAATGTGCTCTGCCAGTAGGACAACGAGGCTCCCGGCCCGCTGCTCTTAATTCCGCAGGGATACACGGTCGAGTTCTGTCCGGGCCGGAATGTTTCGACGTGGCCGCTGATGTCGGTCAGCGGAGGACTATATTCCCACCGCAAGCCATAGTTCAGAGTCAGGTTCGGCTTGACTTTCCAACTGTCCTGCGCGAAAGGATAGGCGGCAAAAGCGCGAACGTCCTCGCGCTGGCCGGAACCTTGCGTATAGACATCGGAGAGGCCCAGCAGAAACTCAGCGTAGGCGTCCCCGTCTGCCGGAAGAATCGCATTCGGTCCGCTGTTGTCAAAGGTAAATTCGCCGTTGACGTCGAAGTAATAATACTGATCGAAGCGCTGACGGCGGACATCCATGCCGAACTTAAAAGTGTGGTTGCCTTTCACCCAGGTCAATTCATCGGACCACTGAAAACTGCTTCCCACCTGGGGCAGAAAACCCTCGAAGTTGTTGCCGAATGATGCGCCGCCGGAAATATTAACGAAAGGAACTCCTGTAAGGGTTGACGGCAGCCCCGGCGTGATACCCAAATTCGGCGCATTTCCAAATGCGCTGACGATAGCCGAAGAATCGGAAGTGCCTGTAAAGCAAAAGGCTGAGGCGTTACCTGTACAGGAGGATGTGGTTCCGTTTGTAGTTTGGGGCTTTATGTATCCGAGCTCGCCCTCGCGCATGTAGGTAAAATGCGCCTCATTTACGAGTGCGTTGTTGATCGTCCAGGTATGAGTGAAATTCCATTGCTGAAAGCGGAGGTTGTTGTTGTTTCCGAAACCGGGGACGGAGGCGCCGGCTGCTTCAAAGGTGTCGTAGGGCAGGAAATCGCGAGTGTCATTGAAGTAGTAATAGCCGGTGAAGTTTTGATGATCGTTGATTCGGTGATCGATGCGAACGGTGAACTGGTCCTGATTATCAGTTCCAACGGGGACGACCTGATTTTGGTTGCTGCCGATGTTGGCTGCAGGAACATATTTGGAGAGCAAATTGGCGGCCACGGGATCCTGGCACTGGATCGGAATCACACCAGTTGGAAAGACCGACGACCAATCGGTGAGGCCGTCTGGGTTTGACGGAAGCGCGGCGATCCCGCCGGCAGGCAAACGAAGGGCAGCATCGCAGCCCGATCGCCCATCGAGCACGCTGGCGACAAAACCCCCGGTTTGGATGCCACCACCAAAAGGGGCTTGGCCTGAAAAGTTTCCGGCAAACTCTCCAGTCGGAGTCGAACCCGGCGTACCGGTGGGGACATTCAGTAATTGACCAGGCTGGCCGTCCCGAATTCGTCGGGCTTCGTAAGAGAGGAAGAAAAAGGTGCGATCTTTCTTGATGGGACCGCCGAAGGTTCCGCCGAACTGGTTCTGATTGAGCTGCGGCTTGGTGGTATCGGGATAGCCGCGCGAATCCAGGACCGTGTTGCGGAAGTACTCGTAAAGATTCCCGTGAAAAGTATTTCCTCCGGACTTGGTGATCACGTTGACGACTGAACCGGAATTGCGCCCGTACTCAGCGTCGAAAGTATTCGTGATGACGCGGAACTCTTCGACGGCGTCGGGAGTGGGCTGGATGGTTGGAGTATTTACGAACTGATCGTTGGCGTCGCCGCCGTTGACGCTGAAATTATTGGCGCGGGTGCGGCCACCATTGACGGAGACCGAACCCGGATCGTCTGAGCCGGCGAACAAACTACCACTCGATCCAAGCTGCGATTGCACACCGGGCTGCAATTGCAAAAATTGATATGTGTCGCGCGTGTTCAGCGGCAATTCGTTCACCGAGCGATCGTTAATAACGGCGCCAAGCTGGGTGCTGGTGGTGTCAACCTGGGGGGCTTCCGACGTTACCTCAACAGTTTCCTGGGCTCCGCCGATTTGAAGGGTGGAATTCAGGGTTACCACTTGATTGACGTCGACAATCACATCTTTCTGAACATTCTTCTTGAAGCCGGCGAGTTCGAATTGAACCGTGTAGGTGCCGGGAGCGACCTCGACGAACGAGTAGTCGCCATTGTCGTTGGTAAGAGCATCGCGACTGATACTGGTCGCCTCGTTGGTCAGAGTGATTTTTACGCGCGCGAGCACGGCTGCGCTGGGATCGGATATGCGTCCCACGATGCGGCCGTTCGCTCCCTGTGCTGGAAGTAAGGTGGGGACGAGCATTGAGACGATAGCGGCAAGACAAACGGCGGTCCAGCGGGCTCGCAGTGACGGCATGGAACCTCCAGCATCTTGGAAGTGGTTTTCTTTTGAAAGCTATAGCTTGTGTGAAGCCGCAACCTTGCTATAATCCCGCAAGGTTAGAGAAGAGGTACGCGCCCTGTCAAGAAGAAAAAAAGCGTTCTCTCTCATGGAAATTTTCTATCTTCGTCGGGTGAGCAATGTCCGGTTAAGGACGTCCGTTGAACGATGATCGTCAGCATGAAAGCGTATTTAAAGATCGGAGATGTGGCACGGCAGGTTGGAGTTTCGCCGTCGGTGATCCGTTCGTGGGAGAATCTGGGGCTTACACGTCCGCGGCGCACGGAAAGCAAGTACCGGCTATATAGCGCTGACGACGTGAAGTTGCTAAAGCGCGCGAGATTTCTGCGCAAGGTGCGCGGGTTGAACGCGCCGGCGATTGTTGAACTGTTGCGCCGCGAAGGTCGAACGCGTCCAGCGCCCGATGGAAATGCGGGAGCGATTGGAATACACCTGCGGCACCTGCGGGCGAAACGCCGTTTGCCACTCGCGCAAGTGGCGCGTTCAGTGGGCATTTCGGTGGGATTTTTGAGCGCGCTCGAACGCTCGCAGATGAGCGGTTCCGTCGGAACGCTACGAAAGCTGGCGAAGTTTTATAAGACGAACATCCTTGATTTCTTTGACGCCACCGGAGCGCGCAGTCGGCAAGTGCAGCCGGCGCAAAGAAAAGTGCTGGAGGCGGGACCTGGCGTACGGATGGAACTGCTGGCATGGGGAAACACGGTAATGGAGCCTCATCTGTTTCGGGTTGCGCCCGAGGGAGGCAGCGGCGACTCTTATACACATGAAGGAGAAGAGTTTCTTTATGTATTGCGCGGAGCGCTGGCGATTACGCTAGAAAATGAAGAATACCGGCTGAAGGCCGGAGACAGTTTTTATTTTGAGAGCGCAACTCCGCATCATTGGAAAAACCCGGGGCGGTCGGAAACCTGGGTGCTGTGGGTAAACACTCCGCCGACGTTTTGATCTGATGCTCCTACTGGAGGCACGATGAAGGCGCGAAAATCGGCTTTGCTGGCGCTGCTCACCTTGATTGTGTTTGCAGGCTCGTGCACCAAGAAGATGCCCACACTGAGCTTGCTCGTGTGGGAGGGCTATGCAGATCCAGCGTTCGTCAAAACATTTGAAGAACGGCATCACTGCAGGGTTTCGGCTTCCTATATGGGGTCGAGCGACGAACTGGTGGCCAAGCTGCGCGGCGGCAGCGCGGGGAACTATGACGTGATCTCACCCTCGAGCGATGTAGCAACCTCGATTGCATCAGCGGACCTGGCGGCGCCGCTGGATTTGTCGAAGATTCCGAGCTACGGACAACTTTCTCTTCAGCTCACTTCCCTGCCGCTGGTGCGGATGAAGGGTCAGGTATATGGCGTTCCGTTTACGTGGGGTCCCGACCCGCTGATCTACGACACGACGGTTTTCGCGCAGCCGCCTGAAAGTTGGAATGTTCTTTGGGACCCAAAGTACAAAGGAAAGATATCGGTGTGGGACGATCTGTCGACGGTTTATATGGCGGCGCAGGTTCTCGGCTATGACAAGCCCGATCCATCGCAGCTTTACAACTTGACCGATGAACAACTCGAAGCTGTTAAGAAAAAACTATTGGAATTGAAACCGAATATCCGCAAGATGTGGTCGACGGGCGGGGAGCTGACTAATCTTTTTCAGAACCACGAAGTGGTGGCGGCCATGGGATGGCCGCTGATGACGAATCAACTGCGTAAGATCAACTTTCCAGTGGGAGAAACGATTCCCAAGGAGAACACAACGGGTTGGATCGATCACCTGATGATTACGGCGGGAAGCGAGAATAAGGATCTGGCCTACGCGTTTCTCGAATACATGATCGAGGCGCAGACGCAGAAGAAGGTGACGGAGGTGACCGGATATACTCCAGCGAATCCTCAAGCAGCGCAATTCATGACGCCGGAGGAAGTGAAGAACCTGCATTTGGACAATGTCGACAACTACCAGAAGCGGCTTTACTTCTGGCAAAACGTGCCGCGGCGTGCTAAGTACAACGAAATCTGGAACGAAGTGAAAGCGGCGCAATAGCGCTTCGAGAGCGTGATTGGAACGGCTCGATCCAATGTCATCCATAACAACGACAGCAAAGATACCGGTGAACACCAGCAATTCGATTTCCCCAGCCGCACTTCTCAGCATTCGCAATGTCGCCAAGAGCTTTGGCAAGAACGCAGTGTTGCGAGATATTTCTCTGGATGTGGCGGAGGGAGAATTTCTAACAATCCTCGGCGAGAGCGGGTCAGGCAAGACGACGCTGCTGCGCATTATTGCCGGTTTCGAGAAGGCGAGCGCGGGCGAAGTCTGGATGGGCGAGGAGCGACTGGATCGGCAACCACCTTACCGCCGGCGCGTAAACACAGTGTTTCAGCACTATGCGCTGTTCCCCCATCTCACGGTCGAACAGAATGTGGGCTACGGATTGCGGGTTGCGAAAAGACCTGCAGCAGAGATTGCGTCCCGCGTGGCCGAAGCTTTGGAAAAAGTAAGGATGTCGGCGTACGCGAAGTCGAAGCCATCAAGGATCAGCGGCGGGCAGCAGCAGCGAATCGCGCTGGCAAGAGCGCTGGTGAATCGTCCGAGGTTGCTTCTGCTGGATGAGCCGCTTTCCGCGCTGGATGCGAACTTACGCCGCCAGATGCAGGTGGAATTGAAATCGCTGCAGCGCGAGGTTGGCATCTCGTTCATTTTTGTAACGCACGATCAGGAAGAAGCAATGGTGATGTCGGACCGGATCGCATTGCTGCGCTCGGGCGAACTGGAACAAGTTGCCACACCTCGCGAAATTTACGGCCGACCGACAACCGCCTATGTGGCGCAATTTATCGGGCACACGAATCTGCTGAGAGGCGAAGTGCGAGCTGGCATGGTACGAGCAGGTACGACGCACTCCGGCAGGTTGACTTGGCTGGTGGCGCTGCCCGATGGACCGGTCGTTTTCTCACTGCGACCGGAGAATATACGGCTGGTGGATGGAAACGCGGCCGGGCCTGGCGATGTACGGGTTCGGGGGAAGGTGCTCACCCAGGCATTTCACGGGGCTACGGAATTGGTTCGTGTGGAATGTTCCGACGGGCTGGTGCTGGTAGTGCGAACTCCGGGCAGCGGCAAAGCACTCGATGATGTTGAACTGGAGTTTTCTCCGACCGATGCCGTTGTGGTGCGCGATTCTCAGGAAAGAATCTGATGTTCTCTCGAGCTTACAAAGCGACGGTGACGTTGCCTCCACTTGTGTGGGTGACGGTATTTCTGCTGACGCCGTATGCGCTGATGTTTTGTTACAGCTTCTGGTCGGTGTCGGCGGCGCAGATTATTGTGCATTCGTGGAGCCTCGACAACTATTTCCAACTGCTAAGGGTTGAGGTTTACTGGCAGACTCTGTTGCGCTCAATGTGGATCGCTGCGCGAGTGACGATTTTCTCGCTGTTGCTAGGGTATCCGCTGGCATATTTTCTTTCTTTTTACGCGGGCAGGAAAAAAGATTTGTTGTATCAACTGGTAATCATCCCACTGTGGGTAAGCTATCTGGTTCGTGCTTATGCATGGAAGACGATTCTGGGCTCCGATGGCGTACTCAATACTCTTCTACAGTATGTGCACGTGACGAAACATCCGCTGGAATTCCTGTTGTACAGCCCCTTTGCCGTCGTGTTGACGCTGACGCATATCTATACCCCATTTGCCTCTCTGCCGATTTATGCGGCGCTGGAGCATATTCCGCGCAATCTTGTGGAAGCGTCTCACGACTTAGGAGCGACTCCCGCACAGACGTTTTGGAAGGTAATTTTTCCGCTCTCGATTCCCGGAGTCGTGGCCGGAGCAACGTTTGCTTTTGTGCTGAGCCTGGGTGATTTTCTTGCACCATTGCTGCTGGGTGGGCCGAGCGGCATCATGATTTCAAATATTGTAGTCAGTCTGTTTGGGGCGGCTTACAACTGGCCGCTGGGCGCGGCAATTTCTTTCTGCATGCTGCTGCTGGTGGTAAGCCTGCTGGTGTTCTCGGAGCGGCTGGAAAAGAAATGGAGTTTCTCGTGAGCCACACGAAATTGGTTTCGGGCTCAGGCTGGTTAGTCTTCCACGCCGCTGCAGTGTTCGCGTTCTTGTATCTTCCGATTGTCGTTCTCATTCTTTATTCCTTCAACGGAGAGGGTGTGGGCGGATTTCCGCCGCATCGTCTGACACTCGACTGGTATCGAATACTCTTTGCGGATGGTCCCATCTGGGATTCGGTACTTAACAGCCTGCAGGTGGCATTCGCGGCGATGGCGATCTCACTCGCATTGGGCATTCCTGCGGCGCTCGCGCTAGAGCGCGCGCAATTTCCAGGGAAAGCGCTGTTTCGCCGGTTAGTGCTGCTGCCGTTGATTTTGCCGGGCATTATTACCGGGATTTCGCTGCTCATGCTCTTCAATGTCACGGGTACAAAGCTTGGTTTGATGACGATTATTCTAGGACACGGCACCGCTTTGATTTCTGTGGCCACGACTGAAGTGTTCGCGGGCTTGCAAAAATTGGATCGCGCGCAGGAAGAGGCTTCGCTCGATCTGGGCGCAAATTACTGGCAGACATTCTGGCGCATCACGGTTCCGAATCTGAAGTTGCCGATTATTGGGGCGGCGCTGCTTATCTTTACGCTTTCGATGGACGAGATCGCAGTGAGTTTCTTTCTCATCGGGCGCGACAACACGTTACCGCTGGAAATCTGGGGACGGTTGCGGCGCGGCATCACGCCGGAGATTAACGCGGTATCGACGATCATTTTCCTGTTTTCGCTGGTAGCGATTGTCTTTTGGTACCGCTTGCGGATGCGCGGCGAAGGACGAACCGACGCGGGCGCTGAGATCGTCGCGGCGGTTGAGGGGCATGCACTATGAGTGCAAATCGCAGGGACTTTATTAAGTTTGTGGTGGCAGGAGCGATGACGGCGGGATGTCCAATCGATCTTTCCCAGGTTGCGGCGCAGGCCGGCGATTCACAGAAGGATCACTCCGCCGACGTGGATGGCGAAGACAACCGGATCTGCCATCAGGTAAGAGATGGCAAAGTATTCACGCGGCCTGCGGCTTCGGCGCGGCATGACGTGGTGATTGTCGGCGGCGGTGTGAGCGGGTTGTCGGCTGCATATCGATTGCAGCAACATGATTTTCTTTTGTTGGAGAAAGAGCCGCACTGGGGTGGCAACGCGTACGCAATGGAATACGAGGGCACCATGTACGCAACGGGTTCAGCGTTCTTGACTAAAGATGAACATGCTTATCCCTTCTCGAAAGAAATCGGGTTGGAGCCTCTGCCGATCAACTCCCCGGACGGCAGCATTATTCGCGGCGAGTTTGTTGCAGATACATGGGGTAGAGGCCTCAACCAACTGCCCTATCCTGCTTCCGTTCGCGAAGGCTTTGTGAAGTTCAAAAAAGAAATGCTTGCGATTAATGTCGAGAAACGCAGCAAAGAGCTTTTCGGCAAACCACTGTCCGATTTCCTGAAGGGGTATCCGGCAGAACTCAAGCAGTGGTGGGATAACTACGGGCCATCCAACTGGGGAGCAACGAGCGGGGACACGGCCGCAGGACTCGCCATTCTGTCGCTGCAGGAAATGGCCGAAGAGAGTGGGACGGACAATCGTTACACCTGGCCCGGAGGTTTGGGCGCGGTTACGAAAAAGTTGACGGACATTCTTCTGCCGAAACACAAAGATCGCATGCAGACCGGCGCGACCACCGTTGCCGTGGTTACCGAAAAAGAAGATGTGCAGGTAACGTACATGCAGGCCGGTGAATTGAAGACAGTTGGGGCCAAGGCTGTCATCATGGCCACCCCAAAGTTCATTACTCGGCGCATCGTCGATGGATTGCCCCAGGGGCAAAGCGATGCCATGCACCAGATTCGGTATATTCCCTACCCCGTCGTAAATCTCATCTTCGACAAGCCGGTTTTCAATCATGGGTACGACACGTGGTGTCCGGGTAATACTTTTACCGATTTCATTGTGGCCGACTGGGTCGTGCAGAAGCAGCCGGACTACAAACAGAAGTTCAATATTCTCAGTTGCTACACCCCAATGAAGGAAGAAGATCGCAGCCAACTATTGACGGATGCTGGAGCTCGCAAGGTCGCAGAAGATGTGCTGGGCGATTTTCAGAAGTTGATGCCGGGGATGAAAGTTGATCCGGTGGAAGTTCACATCTACCGGCGGGGCCATCCTATGTACATGTCGACGCCCGGCTTATACATGCAAGTCCAGCCGCTGGCGCGGCATCCGCTGGACCGGGTTTTCTTTGCCAATACAGACTCCGAAGGTCCGGAATCAACCACTGACAGTGGAATCCGTGCAGCACAGCGTGCCGTGAAACAAGTAGAAGCGCGGCTGGCTGGCCGGCCAATGCAGAAAGAGAAGGCGGTCGCCGGTTGATTTTAAATTTCCATTGATCCTCTACTGTCTGAGGGCGCACCCGTACGAACGCGCTGCCGTTAACTGCCCATTTTTTAATCTCTTAATCCGTGACCGTTACGTAAGTGTTAGGTAAAGCCCTGTAAACCTTCCGCCCATAGTAAAGTTATAGAAGGGGCATGACTGCGAACGAAACCGCTGACCGTCGGATCACACCGAACTGCCTCTAAAGGACACACTTGAGTTCAAGCATTCGCAATATCGCTATCATCGCGCACGTAGACCACGGTAAGACCACGCTCGTTGACGCCATGCTGCAGCAGAGTGGAACGTTTCGTTCGAACGAGCACCACGTCGAGCGGGTCATGGACTCGAATGAACTGGAGCGCGAGCGGGGCATCACGATTTTGGCGAAAAATACCGCCATTTTTTATCACGACGTGAAGATCAACATTGTCGATACGCCGGGCCATAGCGACTTTGGCGGCGAGGTGGAGCGTGCGCTGAAGATGGTAGATGGCGTGATGCTGCTGGTGGACGCCAGCGAAGGCCCGCTGCCGCAGACGCGCTACGTACTGAGCAAGGCTCTGGAAGCGAAGCTGCCGCCGATTGTGGTTATTAATAAGATTGACCGGCCGGATGCGCGTCCGCAGGAAGTACTCAATGAGATCTACGATTTATTTATCGATCTCGACGCGAAGGAAGATCAACTCGACTTCCCGGTTCTGTACACGAATGCAAAGGCGGGAACAGCCTCGCCGGACATCAAGGTCGCTGGAGAGGATTTGCAGCCTCTGTTTGACGCAATTCTGAAGACCACTCCCCTGCCGCAGGGGGACCCGGGTGGTCCCTTGCAGATTCTGGTGGCGAACCTCGACTACAGCGATTATCTCGGGCGTCTCGCGATCGCGCGTGTGTTTAACGGGACGATGCATACAGGGGAAGACGTGGTGATCGCCAAGCGCGATGGATCGATGCAGAAAACCAAGATCACGAAGTTGTTTTCGTTCTCTGGCCTGAAGCGTACCGACATCACCGATACAGTTTTGGGGGACATTATTGCGGTGGCCGGCGTAGAAGGAATCACCATCGGCGAGACCATCACGGACGCGGAGAATCCCGCGCCACTGCCGCCCATCGTCATCGACGAGCCGACCATCGCGATGACCTTCACCGTGAATACTTCGCCATTCGCAGGGCGCGAAGGAACCTACGTCACCTCGCGAAATCTGCGCGAGCGCCTGGAGAAGGAGCTTCTCACCAATGTTTCTTTGCGCGTGGAAGAGATGGGAACGACCGATTCGTTCAAAGTTTTGGGGCGGGGCGAATTGCAGCTCTCCATCACCATCGAGATGATGCGGCGGGAGGGCTACGAACTGATGGTGGGCAAGCCCGAGATTGTCACCAAGCGGATTGACGGCAAGCTGATGGAACCGGTCGAGCATCTGACCGTGGATGTGCCGGAAGAGTTCGTGGGAGTGGTTATGGAGCAACTCGGCTCGCGCAAGGCCGAAGTGACGAATATGCACAACCACGGCTACGGCAGAGTGCGCATCGAATTTCGCGTGCCCAGCCGCGGGCTTATCGGGCTACGCAGCCAGTTGCTGACCGACACGCGCGGGACAATCGTCATGAATTCGCTCTTCGATGGATATACCGAATGGCAGGGGGAAATCCCACACCGGCTGACCGGAGCGCTGATTGCGGACCGGCCCGGGGTCTCAACGGCATATGCACTGTGGGGGTTGCAGGAACGCGGAGAGCTTTTTGTCGGGCCCGGGGTTGAACTCTACGAAGGGATGATTATCGGCGAGAACGCGAAAGACGACGATCTGGACGTCAATGCGGTGCGGGAAAAGAAACTCACCAACATGCGCGCCTCGACGGCCGACGAGGCCATTCGGCTGGTGCCATTCCGCCAGTTGAATCTGGAGCAGGCAATCGAATTTATCGCGGATGATGAATTTGTGGAAATCACGCCCAAATCGTTGCGACTGAGGAAGAAGATTCTGCAATCGAACAAGCGCAAGAAGAAGACGATGGAAACAGTGGAGGAAGGTGAAGTCCGGCGGTAAATCCGAAAAAGATTTAGCTCAAGGGCTGCTGCGAATGTTGCTGGTGCCGTGCAGTTGCGGAACGACATTCGCGGTCGCGGCAAACTATGATCGCCAAGGCACCGCCTGGAGCCGATATTTAATCTGCCCGGGCTGCAGCAAGCGGCACGATCCCAAGAACCGGCTGCTGCAGGTGGGATATCAACGGGAAGGTTATTGGAAGGTGGACGACTGCTAGCCGGCCTTGCATGCGATTTAATCTGCTGATTTTGACAAACCTGCTATACTTCTGCCGCATTTGACTGTTCGCCAGCAACGGTTTCGATTTTCAGGAAGGTATCCCCGACCTGCCAGTCCCGCCGCATCCAGCTTGCACTTCGACAGCTCAATGCAGAGGAAGACGCGTGAAGAATATTTTTGTAGGAAACTTGAGCTTCAACACCTCGGAAGACGAGCTGCGGCAGATGTTTGAATCGTTCGGGCAAGTGGACCGGGTCAGCATCATGACAGACCGCGATACCGGGCGCTCGCGCGGCTTCGGCTTTGTGGAAATGGCGAGCAATGAAGATGGAGACAAGGCCATCACCGCGTTGAATGGCTCGCAAGTGGGTGGACGGACACTCAACGTGAACGAGGCGCGACCTAAAACCGAGCACGCCGGGGGCGGCGGACGCGACCGCGGCGGCCGGGGTGGAGATCGCGGCGGCGACCGCGGTGGCCGCGGCGGTGGTGGTGGTGGGCGAGGCCGCTGGTAACGCTAGGTTGTTCGCGGTTTAAAGTGCGGGCACGATGGGTGCAGGATTCTTACGGCGGGGCGGTGCTCTGCGGCTCCGCGCTCGAAAAGTTGTGTATATTTCAACCTCATGTCAGGACAACAATCGAAGGGATGCTGCGTTTCTCAATCTTCTTACTTCTTCCACCGGCAATAGTGCCAGTTTTGACTTGTCGTTGAAGCTTCTTAGCCTCCGATGTAAACTCGAGCTGAAGGCATGCGCCCGTAGCTCAGATGGATAGAGCGATTGCCTCCGGAGCAATAGGTCGGGAGTTCGAATCTCTCCGGGCGCACCATATTCTTCCCGATCCTTCGCAAAGAACGCTCAGGATTTCGGCTGCGGGCTCCCGCCCGCAAAACGCCTCAAGTTCGAATCTCTCCGGGCACACCAGATCTTTACGTTTTTCAACGCTTGCGCAGACAGTGGGGGATGGGTTCATCTATCAATCTGTCATTCTCAAAGCGCAGCCAAGCGGCGTTGCACCAACAAGAAATAAAGAGCCAGCAGAATCAGGAGTAGCCCGTTCACGCCGAGCACAACCGGGGCGGTGAACACGGGCACAAGCCATCCGGACAACAAATTGCCCATAGGCATGCCACCGCGGAAGGCAAAGTTATAGACACTCATCACCCGGCCGCGCATCTCGTTCGTAGTGATTAACTGGACCAGCGAATTGACGGTGGCGAAGACCGCCATCATCGCAGCGCCCACCAACACAAGAAGAATGCCGCTTAAAGGCACTGATTTTGAAAGGGCAAAAGCAGAAATCGCCGCACCCAGGCAGAGAAGGGCGGCGAGCGCGACAAAGCCTTTTTTCCGCATGTTGCCCGCGCTCGCGATCATTAGCGAACCAAAAATCGAGCCGAGTCCCATCAGTGAGAGCAGGTTGCCATAAGTCTCTGGCCCGCGGTGAAAAATGTCCTTCACGAAAACCGGGATATAGGTGCGCATGGGCATGCCCAGCGCAGTCATGCAGAAGGCGAGCACTATCAGTGCTTCCATCGAATTTTGCTGACGTGCGAATCGGATGCCTTGCTTCAGGCTGTTGAACATGGACTCCGTGGTCTTTACTGGCAGGAAACGCGCGCTAATAATTGAGAGCGAAACAATGGGAGCGAGGAACGAAAGCGCGTTCAAACCGAAACACCATTTTTCTCCCAGTTTCGCCAACGCCTGCCCGGCCAGCGCCGGTCCCAACATAACCGCGACATTGAACTGGATCGAATTCAGGGCGATGGCGTTTGGCATGTCTTCTTTTTCAACCAGCGTGGGAATCAGCGCCTGATAGGCCGGGCCGCCGAAGGCCTGTGCGAAACCGGAAATGAAAGACAGACACAGAATGTGCCAGACCTGCACCATATCTGTGGCGACGAGAACCGTGAGTATCCCGGCCGTCGCCATCTGCACATATTGCGAGCCGAGCAAGATCTTCCGGCGCTCGACCCGATCAGCCACAACCCCGCCAATTAAAGAAAAAAGGAAGATGGGAATGCCGGCAAGAAATTGATCGAGCGCAAGCAGGAACGCAGAGTGGCTGAGCCGGTAAATCAGCCAGCCTTGCGCCACGATTTGCATCCATGTGCCAATGCTGGATGTACAGGCGCCAAACCACATCAGGCGGAAATCGCGATATTGAAATGCTTTAAAGACCCGCCTGAGCACTTTCCCTTCCATAATCTCCGCTGAAGCGTAACATGCGAGTCCGTCCGTTCAATATGATTGACGTCTGTGGTCGGATTTCGTCTGAGGCATCACTGGACGCTCTAAAAACCTGCCGGGCAGAGCCTAACAACCATAGTCGCGCAACATCTTAAAGATACCATCGAGCGGATTGTGCATCGGCTTTCACATCAGTAAGGACGATCCTCAAAACAGAGACGATTCACGGAAATTTTATCTGCGGTTGACACTTCCTCCATACAAGCTTCCTATTCTGGGCAGCCTAGCGTCGGTCACCGGCGGCTTCGCGGAAAAAGGACGACGACTGGTATGCGCTTCACGCAAAGCTTTATGAGCGGGCGGGCGTTTCGGTCGCCTATCACTGGCGTAAGACTTGTACGATCAACCCTAGTCGTGGGGAGTTTGGTTGAATTCCGTCTGCAGTTCGTGTCAGATTCTAGGGGCGTGAAACAGCTCGACAATGGACTCTTTCGAATGAGCGTCAAAATGGAAACCTTACCTCGATTCAGCCGCAGAACGCTCTTGCTTGCCCGGCGTCTGCTTGGGCGCTGCACGCCAGTGGTGTTAGCGAGTTGCGTATGGTTAAGCGGTCAGAATGCGGTATTGACGGGCGCTCTCAACGGCCGGGTCACAGACCCGAGCGGCGCGGTGGTTCCAGGAGCATCTGTGGTTGTGCAGAATCTCGGAACCGGCGTGAAACTATCTGCCGAGACCAATCACGCGGGACTCTACCAATTTCCGGCGGTCATGCCAGGCATCTATTCCGTTGCGGCAAGTCGCGCAGGGTTTCGCGAGGTCGAGGCCCTGGTGCGGGTGCAGGTGGGAAACGCCACAGTGCAGGATATCAAACTGCAAGTGGGAGCTGGCAAAAACGCAGTTAAAGTAATCGGGACGACGCCCCTGCTGCGACCCGAGGAATCCTCGGCCAGCACGGTGATCGACCGGTCACTCATCGAGGATTTGCCCCTCAACGGGCGTCGTTACACTGACTTTACGGTGCTGACCCCAAATACCAGCTACGACGGCGACACGGGTTTGGTGAGCCTTGCGGGACAACAGGGTGGAGAAGATTCAGGCTACGCAAATGGAAATGGTTCCAACGCCTTTACCGTCGACGGAAGCAACGCCACCAACAACTACTTCGCCGACATAATAGGGCGCTACCGCATCCCCTACCTCTATGGCGAGAACGCGATCCAGGAATTTCAAGTCTCAGTGAGCCCGTATTCTGCGGTCTATGGCGGTGGAGCGGGCTTCGTGAATGCCGTGACCCAGTCAGGAAGCAACGCCTTCCACGGGAGTGTGTTCTATTACAACCGCAACTCCGCGACCGGAGCCAACGACGCTATCGACAAAGCCGCCGGCTTTCCTAAACCGGAAGATGACTTGCAGCAATTCGGCGCCGGGGTGGGCGGGCCGATTGTTCGGAATCGTTTATGGTTTTTCGTGGATTATGAGCAGCAACTGCGGAACAATCCCATTTCCGTTATCAACTCAGCGTTGTCAACAACGCCCGGAAATTTGCCTGCATTTTTGACCGCTAATTTTGGAATTCCCCCGGGGACGACACTCCCCGCGCCGAACGGCCCGTTGCCAGAACCCGGGGGCGACGCCGTGCCTGATCCGACAAATCCCATGTACCTGCAACAGGTTTCGAACGCGGTGAACGCGTTAAACTCCAACCTCGGCAGCAAGGCTAGAAAGCGCAACGATTGGGTGATTACACCTCGGCTGGATTATCAGGCTAGCACCCGCGACAGCCTATTCCTGAGCTTGAACTTGAACCACTTCAACTCGCCCGGAGGCGTGATCACAGACCCAACGGTCGGCAATTATGGCTTGCAAACTCTGGCCAATGCCTACGTACACACCTTCCAAGCCGGGGTGGGATGGACGCATACGTTTTCCTCTACACTGCTGAACGAATTCCACGCGAGCACTTCGCAAGACAACGAAATCGCGACGCCAACGGGGTTGGCTCCGAACACTCCCACGGTGGTACTGGATAGTCCAGCCGCTTTCATTCTGGGTAATTCTCCTTTCTCATTAGGAAGAGTTTTTGAAAGACAGTATTCTCTGGCCGACCGTTTCGACTACGTGATTGGCAAGCACACGTTGCAATTTGGTTTCGATTTTAACCGCGCCCGGGATGCGGACACCGATGATGGGGGCGCGGACCCGAATGAGGCTGTCGATTTCGGCTCGCCGCTTGGATTGTATGAATTTCCGAACCTAGAAGCCTTTGCCCTCGGGGAGTACAGCAATTTCAGCCAGGCCGCAGGAAATCCGAGATATTCTTTTACTGTGCCCTACTATGGATTCTATGTGCAAGACTCTTTCCGCGCCCTGCCCAACTTAACCCTGGAAATGGGCTTGCGTGAGGATTTTCAGGTTTACCCACAGCCAGCGGAAAACCCGGTGTTTCCTCTCACCGGACAGTATCCGAACCAGTTCAAGCGTGTGGCGCCGCGCTTGGGCTTTGCCTGGCAGCCCGCCTCGCATACTGTGGTACGCGGCGGCTTCGGAGACTTCTATACCAACATGAATGGGCTGAACTACCGCAATGCTGTGATCTCGAACGGGCTTGCGTCGCAGCAATCTGTAGCAAGTGCGAGTTACGACTCGGGCGCGCCAAACCAACAACTGCCGACGTTCCCGACCATTCTCGCCGCTAACTCCCCGCTGTTCGCCGCGTCTCCGGACATTTCCCTGATTTCTCCGCAATTCAGGGCGCCTTATATTTTGCAGGCGAGTTTGCAGATTGAGCGCGAGATTTTCGAGAACACAACCGTAAGCATCGGCACTATGTGGAATCACGCCGTGCATTTGCTGTCCGGCAGTGCTTATGATTTGAACCTGATTCCGCTGCAGGGAACGACCACATATATTGTGTGCCCGCCCAACACGATTACCCTGCCCTGCAGTGGGCGATCGATGACCCTGCCCAACATGGACCAGGGGTTGCTCACGGAAGGCCGCATCAACTCCAACCTCGGAGAGATCAACGAACTCATCAGTCCCGGGCAGAACCATTACAACTCCTTCTTCCTGCAGGTGCAGCGTCGTATGTCCCAGGGGCTTTCGCTGCAGTTTTCCTACACCTTCGCCAAGAGCATCATGCTGGATGGAATGGATTTCAACAACCAATTCGACTTCACCGATACGCACGCTCCATCGCTGCTGGACCAACGGCATCGTATTAGCGCGGCTGCGGTCTACCGGCCTCGGCTGGAAACGTTGACCAGTTCGAGTACCGGTCGCGCGCTGCTGTCGCACTGGAGGTTGAGCGGGGTTATGGAGTTTTCTTCTGGGCGGCCTTATGCGGGGTTATTGAGCCCCGCGTGCACCAGTTCGACCCTGTCGTTCAGCAATTGCAACGGTGCCAACGGAAACCTCAACGACACCGCCTTCAATGAAGACACCGCGAACACCGCAGGGGGAATCAATGGCAGCGGCCCCACACCTGGAATCGGGCTGAATTCTTTCTATGGCCCGTGGCTGGAGAGGATCGACCTTGGACTGGCCCGGAGCTTCGAGATCAGAGAAGGCAGGCAGTTGGAACTTCAAGCACAGGCTTTCAACCTATTCAACCACGCGAACTACTATGTGCAGAACGGTAACGGCGTTAACCAACTGCAATACAACCCAATCGGAACCAACTGCGGAGACGGCGCAACGCTCAACCAAACCTGCTATCTGGTGCCTAATTCGGGTCCGGGTAATTTCGGAACCCTGCAAGAAATCAGCCCGAATGGCCTTCCCCGCGTCTTGCAATTTTCCGCTCGATTTACATTCTAGGATTCCGGCGGCCGGCCGAAGTAGACTCTAGTATCGACTTCCAGCGATCATCTCAACATGAACTACGACGCCGTTCTGCTTGTTTCTTTTGGGGGGCCGGAATCCGAGGAAGAAGTAATTCCTTTCCTCGAAAATGTGCTGCGCGGACGGAACGTTCCGCGCGAGCGCATGCTAACCGTGGCTGAGCACTATTATCATTTTGACGGCAAGAGTCCGATTAATCAGCAAATGCGAGACCTAAGGGCGGCACTGGAAGCGGAGTTACAGCGCAACGGCCCTCGTCTGTCGGTCTATTGGGGAAATCGCAACTGGCATCCGCTACTGCCCGAAACCCTGCAGAAAATGAAACACGATGGAATCAGGCGGGCAGTCGCCTTTGTAACTTCGGCCTATAGTTCCTACTCAGGATGCCGGCAGTATCGAGAAGACATTGCGCGAGGGCAGAGCGAGGTGGGGGCGGGTGCTCCTGAAGTGGACAAACTCCGGCCGTTCTTCAACCATCCGGCATTCATCGAGGTGACGGTGGAGCGAGTACAGGAAGCGCTGCAGTCAATTCCTGCGCAGGCGAAGCGCAACGTCCAAATAATTTATAGCGCGCACAGCATACCTCTTTCTATAGCCAGCACCAGCGACTACGTACAGCAACTCGAAGAAGTGCGGCGGCTGGTATCGGGAGCGCTCGGGCAGCAAAATGACGCCCTCGTTTACCAGAGCCGCAGCGGCGCTCCAGGACAGCCCTGGTTAGAGCCTGACATTCTGGATTATCTGCGCGAGGTGAAGACAAAGAATTCGGCTTCAGCGGTTGTGCTGGCTCCGATCGGTTTTATCTCCGACCACATGGAAGTGTTGTACGACCTGGATGTGGAAGCACGGCAGCTTTGCGAGGCACTGAGTTTGCCAATGAGGCGAGCAAAAACCGTGGGCGTGCATCCGAAGTTTATCGGCATGATTCGCGAGTTGATTCTGGAGCGGATGGACCCAGCGAGGGAGCGTGCGGCCTTGGGATCGCTTGGACCGCGGGCGGACGCATGCGCGGAAAACTGTTGCCCAGCGCCGCAACGGCCAGTGCAAGCGCACACGACTTAGATCGTCGTGGAAACTCTAGGAGGCTCGTAGTCCGTCGCTTTGGGGTGACCGGCAATCCGGTGCATGGTGTTGAGGATGGTGTCGATGACCGCTTCATTGCCCACGGCAGTATTGATCATCAGGTGGTAGAGGGAGCGGGTGGGCCAGTCAGCGTTGAAGTAGTGTTTGACGAAGGCAATCCGTTCCCGGTCGACAGATTCAACCAGCTCTTCCGCCTCCGCGGTGGTTGATCCGTCCTGCAGAAGACGGCGAACTTTCTCGGCACGAGGCGCATACAGAAACACGTGGAAGGCGTCCGGATGCTCGCGCAGAAAATAGGGCGCACCCCGGCCCACAACTACCGCATTCCCTTCCTCTGCGATTCTGGCGGCGATCTCTGCCATCCACGACATCATGCAGTCAGTGTCAAACGCCTTATAACCGAGCTGGGAACTGGATTCGTGGCTGCCACGCCAGAAGGTTTTCGCTAAACGATAGAAGCGGCTGTCCATGCGTTCGTCGCAGCGCTTCACCGTAGAAGCGTCGACATTGGCGAGACGGGCAATTTCCTCCGTGAGTCGCTTATCCCACAGATTCCAACGCAGGCGATCGGCAAGCTGGGCGGCAATCGCACCGCCTCCGCAGCCGTATTCGCGCTCGATGGTGATTACGCGAAACATAACAAGTCCCTGTCTGTCGCGCACCAGTTTACTGGCAAACCCTCTTATTCTGAAGCAATTTACCGCGAACCAGTTGCCGTGAATTAGTGTACAGCCATTGCCCCAGGCTTGCCCTTTTTCATCAGGAAGACGAGCGGAATCATCGCCAGAATGGCGAATCCAAGGAGCCGGAAGTCATCAAGGTAAGCCAGCATGGTGGCTTGCCGCTGCACTGTGCCTGCAATCATCGCGTAGGCCTGTTGTGTGGCAAATACTGAATTGGCGCCATGGGCTTTCATGGCCTGGGTGGCGCCTTGCATCATCGATTGAAAAGCGGGATTCGAAGCGCTCAGATGTCGGGACAGATAGTTCAGGTGGACCTGGCCTCGCCGATCCAGCAAGGTTGTCGCCAGAGAGATGCCGACGCTGCCGCCAATGTTGCGCGCGAGATTCATCAAGCCCGAGGCGGCGTTGTTCTTTTCCCGTGGCAGATAAGCATAAGCAGCAGTGTTAATAGGAACGAAAAGAAACGCCATTCCCGCAGCCTGCAACATTCGAGCGAAGGCCGCTGTGTGGAAATCAATCTGCAAATCGAAACTGGTCATGTGGAACAACGAAGCGGAGAGCATGACCAAACCAAAAACCAGCAGCCAGCGCGGACTATAACGCGAGAGCAAGAACCCCACCAGGGGCAATAAAAGCATGATCGTGAACCCGCCGGGCATCAGAGCCAGGCCCGCTTGTTCGGCGGTATACCCCAGCAGAGTCTGCATAAATAGAGGGAGCAGTAACGTGCTGCCGAGCAAGGCGAATCCGAGCATAAACATCAGAAGGTTGGAGATGCCAAACGTGCGGTCGCGGAACAGATGCAGATCGATGATGGGATCTTTATGGTGCCACTCCCAGAAAATAGCGAAGAGCAACGATGTCACGGCGATGACAGATAGGATCAGAATGAAGTGCGATTCGAACCAATCGTCGCGCTGTCCTTTGTCGAGCACAACCTGTAAAGTTCCAAGGCCCAGCGCGACGAAGCCGAGTCCGATGTAATCGATTGAGGTCTCGCTCAACTTCCGGCGCCTGAAGTAGGGGGGGTCCTGAATAAGGCGCGTGGTAAGAAGGATGGAAATGATGCCGACTGGGATGTTAATAAAGAAAATCCAGCGCCATGTGAAGTTATCGGTAATCCATCCTCCAAGAGTAGGGCCGATAGCCGGAGCGGTGACAACGGCGACGCCGTAAACTGCAAAGGCCATGCCACGCTTCGCGGGAGGAAAAGTATCGGCCAATATGGCTTGTTCGCTCGGCTGTAGGCCGCCTCCGCCAGCGCCTTGCAGCACGCGGCAAACGATTAGCGTAGTTAGATTCGGCGCCAGCCCGCACAGAAAAGAACTAACAGTAAATAAGGCTACGCAACTCATGTAGAAGTTCTTGCGGCCCATAATCGAAGAGAGCCAACCGCTCAGGGGGAGGACGATGGCGTTGGAAACCAGGTAGGAAGTGAGAACCCAAGTGCTCTCGTCCTGACCAGCGGAGAGGCTTCCCGCGATGTGTGGCAAAGCTACATTCGCGATGGAGGTGTCGAGAACCTCCATGAAAGTCGCCAAGGTCACGGTTACGGCAATGATCCATGGATTAACTGCTGGACGCCACGCATCGGCATTGTCGAACGTGGTGGAACCAGCACTCATTGCCTGATCCAAACCTTAGGCTCGACCGACATGCCGGGCCGCAGCGACTGATCCTTGTTTTCTCCTGGATCGAGCACAATCTTCACCGGAATACGCTGCACGACTTTCACGTAGTTTCCCGTTGCATTTTCCGGAGGCAGCAAGCTAAACCGGGCGCCGCTGGCGCCAGCAATACTATCAACCTTCCCCTTGTAGCTTCTTCCACTCGCATCCACGTCAATTGTTACCGGCTGCCCTACCGTCATGTCGCGCAGTTGCGTCTCTTTGAAGTTGGCGGTGATCCAGACATCGTTGAGAGGAATGACTTTCATCAGTTCCTGGCCCGGAGCGACGTTCTGTCCGACTTCCACCGTGCGATCACTGACTACTCCCGCAACTGGTGCGATGATTTTTGTGTATTGAAGGTTGAGTTGCGCCTGATCGAGGTCGGCCCTTCTTTGTAGTGCTTGGGCCTCTGCCTCCGCGGCTCTGGAGCGAATCACCTGCATTTGCCGGGGGGCAGTCTGCGCGTTGCGATAGCTGGCTTCGGCCTGCACAAGTTTTCCCTGGGCTTCGGTCACCTGCGATTGCGCGGCATCGGCCAAAGAGCGAGCGGCCTCGACGGCGGCCGCATCGGCCGCGGCGGCAGCCACGGCTTGGTCGTACTGTTGCTGCGAGATCTCCTGTTTGTCGACAAGTTGCTTGTAGCGGACAAGATCATTTTGTGCTTTCACATTGTTAGCCTGCGCCTGGACGAGCTGTGCTTTTGCCGCTTCAAACTGCTGCTTGGCAGCGGCAATTCCGGCGCGAGCGCTAGCCACATCGGCTTCGCTGGACGAAACTTGGCTGGTGGTGCTGACGTCCGTGATCGGAACATTGACGCCCGCGGCGGCGGCGGCGGCTTGCGCATCTTCGAATTCTGCCTTGGCCTTATCGTAAGCAACCTTGTAGTCGGTAGGATCGATCTCCACCAGAACGGTACCGGCTTGCACGTGCTGGTTATCGTTCACGTTGAGCGATATAACGTGACCCGAGATGCGAGGGCTTATGGAATTGATGTGGCCGTCGACTTCTGCATCGTCGGTGGATTCATAACTCGAAACATAACGGTAGACGAAGAACCCAACTACCAGTAGCACCACCACGGCGATGATGACGCCGATACGAAAGCCCGGGCTGGCAGTTCGCGAGGGACGAGTGCGGAAGTCACGTTCTGTCGCCGGCAGCGGCTTAGGGCGGCTTTGAGACTGATCCGGGATTGCGGGCGAGTTTTGCTCGGGGGGGCTTGGCGCGGGCGGACTTTGCGTCGTCGGTTCCATAATTAATTTTGATGTTCGCCTTTCAGATATCGCTGGACGCCCTGTTCTGCATCCCCAATAGCTCGAGCCAGTTCTATCTTGGCAAGATTATGGCTGTATAGGCTCTCAATGTAGCTCTCGTGCGCGCTAGCGACAGCCTCTTGGGCCTGCACCACCTCAAGGTTGTCGGTAACTCCGGCGGTGAAACGATCTCTGGATTGAGTAAGCGCCTGTTCCGCCAGATCGACCGAACTGCGTGCAACTTCAACCTGTTCGGCAGCTGCGTTTAAGTCTAACAATGCCGTGCGGACTTCGTAGTCAATGCGGCCACGCAGATCTCCCAGTTGCGAGCGCGCTTGTCTCAATTGGGATTCAGCCTCGAGAACATCACTGTGAGTCTTTCCTCCCGCAAAAATCGGAATGTTGAGGTTTCCAGCCACTTGCCAAGTTCCATTCGACTCTGACGGCGTAACACCAATGTCGCCGAAATTTGCACTTAAATCCATGCTGGGATAGTGGCCCGCAGTAGCACCCCTGCGCAACAACTCGGCAGATCGAAGTTGCGCTTGCGCCGCACGATAGTCCGACCGTGAGCTGTAGGCTCGCTCCAGGTAAACCTCAACCGGCTGAAGGGTGAGCGCCTGATAGGGAGCTTTTTCCGTCAACACGAACTCCTGACCCGGAGGCAAGCCGATGATACGAGCCAGAGAGAGCTTCTGCTTAGCGAAATCATTACGCGCGACGATAAGCTGCTGTTGCCGGGTTTGCAGTTCGACTTGAGAGCGAAGAGTATCGATGGCTGGGCTCAGACCGGCCTTCTGTTGGTCAACTGCCTTGTCGTAAAGGGCTTGGGCATTCACCACCTGTGCGTTCGCGGTCTCGATCCTCGCAGCATCGGCAATTGATAAGAGGTAGGCATTCCCCACTGCCAGCACAACCAGTTCCCGGGCATCTTTATAGCTGTACTGCGCAGACTTCAGGCTCTCCGAAGCGGCGCGCTCCTGCTCGAGCTGCTTAAAGTTGAAGATAGACTGCGTCAGCGAAGCGCGAGCGTCCAAGTAATTGAAGGGACCAATCACGCGCGGAAGCGGAAATGGGAAAAGGTTGGTCTTGAAGCCCAGGGCGGTCAGGCTTTGGGTTTGAACATCTTCCTGGATTCGGGCCGAAAGATTCGGCAGAAGATTACTGAGTTCTTTCCACCGCTCGCCTCGCGCCATAAGCGTCTGATCACCGGAGAGCAGCAGGCCAAGATTATTTCGCAACCCACGATCTATGGCCTCTTGAAATCCAATTTGCAACACTTCGGGGGTGGCTTTGCCTTCAGGTTCGCTCCCCGTGAAAGGGCTCTGCGATCCCGGGAGCGAGATGGAAGGAGTAGGTGCGGAATTCTGAGCCCTAAGACCAATTGCGAGTAGAAGCAACAGTGTCAGAGCAAGACGTCGGCGGTTTGGATGAGACAGGGAGTCTGGCATTCCCAGTTTTGAAAAAGTCCCTGTGTACGGAAACTACTCGGGACGGCCTTTCTCGTTCATAGCATACTGTGAAACTACTGATTCTAACGAAACAACTCACGATGCAAAACCGGGTGTTTCCAAACCGACATTGGATGCCTCCGAATAACCAAGGGATCGGATATTTCTTCAAAATACTGCGGACAATCAACTTTTTGGTCCACGTGGGTTACTTTAGCCACTTTTCTGGTTTCTGCATTCCCACTAAAGTAAACGGGAAGGGCCTCCAACGATGCGTCGCTTTGGGCAGCTTGATGGTGGCGGTGGCATTGTTTGTGCTCTGTTTCCAGGGATCATTTTCCAGGGATCACTGCGGCACAAGCGCATGATCACGTTGAACGTAAGCCAGTTGAAAAGGTCGCTCCGGTGTATCCGGACTTGGCCAAGCGCATGCACATCGCGGGCGTGGTTAAGCTGGAAGTTGTGATTCAGGCGAACGGAAATGTTAAGTCAACAAAAGTGGTGGGAGGAAATCCCGTGCTGATCCAATCGGCCACGGATGCGGTCCGCAAGTGGAAGTTCGAAGCCGCGCCGGATGAAACTATCGGGGTGGTGGAACTCACCTTCGAACCCAAATAATCGCATCAAAACTTTAGAAAAAGTTCCCTAAGGTTCGCTCACCGAATGCCTGCTCCAAAACAACAACCCGTTGCAAGTCACGCCGCAACTCAAATCGACCGGCGCCGGAGACGGCACACCAGGTATCGCGCCGACTTTCGCGTTACTGTAAGCCATCTGGGAAATCACTATCAAAAACTCGATGGACATTGCAGAGATCTGTCGGAGGCGGGGATCGGAATACTTCTAGCTACCGAAATGAATAGTGGCGAAGTTGTTGGCTTAAACTTTCTGGTCCCAGGCTCGGACCTGCTCTGGGACGTTCGAGCGGTGGTACGTTATCGCCGTGGATACCAGTACGGTTTCGAATTTTTGTCTCTCACGAGTGAGCAGCATGAGGCGTTGAAGAATTATCTCGAAACTTTGCCGCAACTTGCACAATCACCTTAGGTTTGAAAATCGGAAGGAAAATGACACCATGCGCCCATAGGGAACACGGTTTTGGATGACTTCAGTCATCTTGTGAACCGGTTACTTCTGGTCCAAGCTCAGACGGCAGTACATTCCAAAGAGCGCACGGAATATCCCTCAATCATGAGTGACTCCAAGCCCACGCCAACAGCGGGAACTGACTGGACACGGCTATTAAGTGACCCCGACCTCGCTCGGAACCTCGGAAAACTGCTGCAGGCGTACCGCGACGCCCCGCCTGAAAAGAGGGACCAAGCTCTGATCGCGGCGATGCGAGAAATCAAACAAGGAGCATCCGGCAGTACCCACGTCGCGAGCTCGATCGATGTAGCAAGCGAGCCAGAGGCATCGCTGACTTCGCCGGCTACGGCTATCCCTCCATTTGAGCCCGATCTCTTCAGTCCTATATGCGGACAGGATCGAAGGCGGCATCCCAGGATTAAGTGCTTTGTGGCAGTCGAGTTGCGGGTCAACGAAGGGGATGCTCCCATCTGGGGCAACCTCTCTAATACCAGCTTGGGAGGGTGCCAGATCGAGACTGCGACTACGGTCAGCGGCGGCGCCAAAGTTGAAATCGGACTCTGGGTGGCGAGCGGCAAGATTTGGGTAAAGGGCCTGGCGTTGAATGGGGTGGTAACTCGTAGCGCGCCCGGGGCTGGCGTTGTGCGTGTTCGCTTCGCCGGGATGGAACCCGCAGAAAAAGCGAATCTCCGACTGTTCCTCAAATATGTTCAGGAAAGCCAAAAAGCCTCAACCAGCGAAAAAAACTACTTGCAGATGCTGAAATAGCAAATCCCGCTTCCTTCACGCGCAGTCCTCTTCTTTCTTCCTACGCAGATCATTATTTCGCAGATCATCATTTCGCAGATCACTATTTTGCAGAGATCATTTTGCATAGGCATTTGCACAGGTCCCGATACCATGAATCGGCGGGAAATTGATACACTCGGTGCGTAACCAAAACCTTTTGGATCTGAAACCGTTTTCTATCTGAGGACTCTAAATATTATCTTGTTATCCGGGTCCTTAGGGTTACGCAATCAACCGCAGTCTTATCCGTGGGAGGAGCACGCATCGCATGGCAACCAGTGAACAGGCGTTGGTGACCGGTACGCAACTCGACACGCTTTGCATTAACACGATCCGCACCCTGGCGATCGACGCTGTACAGAAAGCAAATAGCGGACATCCAGGGGCGCCCATGGGTTTGGCGCCGGTGACTTACTGCCTGTGGCAGCAATTCCTGCGCTACGATCCGGAGGATCCGAAGTGGCTGAACCGCGACCGTTTCGTTTTATCGAATGGCCACGCCTCAATGTTGCTCTACGCAATGCTCCATCTGGCTGGAGTGCGTGAAGTCAACAAAAACGGTGAAGTCCTCAAGGATCTGGCGGTCCCGATGGAGGAAATTAAGCGCTTCCGGCAACTCGAAAGCCGGACTCCCGGGCATCCTGAGTCACATATCACCACTGGCGTGGAAACCACCACCGGCCCGCTGGGGCAGGGCGTGGGAAATAGCGTTGGCATGGCCATCGGCAGCAGATGGCTCGCCGCGAATTTCAACCGTCCTGGTTTTGACGTTTTCAATTACAACATTTATGCCATGTGTTCGGATGGCGATCTTATGGAAGGCGTCGGGGGTGAGGCCGCATCGCTGGCCGGACATCTGAAGCTTTCAAATCTGTGTTGGATGTATGACCACAACGGCATCACACTGGACGGCCCGGCAGATTGGTCATTCAGCGAAGACGTGGCTACACGCTTCGTCGGCTACGGTTGGAATGTGACGCGTGTCGCCGATGCTAATAATCTCGAGATGCTGGCGAGAGCCTTTGAGACGTTTCATAAAACGACAGACCGCCCCACTTTGATTATTGTAGATAGCCACATCGGCTACGGGTCACCGCACAAACAAGATACCAACGCGGCTCATGGAGAGCCGCTGGGGGAAGAGGAAGTTCGCCTGACCAAGGAGTTTTATGGCTGGCCTGAGGATGCCAAGTTTTTTGTGCCAGAGGGCGTTCGCGAGCACTTTCGGGATGGAATTGGAAGACGTGGCCATGACGCGCGCGCACAGTGGGCAAAGGTGTTCGACGCGTACTCGCAGAAATATCCCGAACTGGCTGACCGACTGCATAGAATGCAGCGACGCGAGCTTCCTGATGGGTGGGATAAGAACCTTCCCACATTCCCCGCCGACCCGAAGGGAGTGGCGACACGCGACAGCTCCGGAAAAGTGCTGAACACCCTAGCCGAGAATATTCCGTGGCTGATCGGCGGTTCGGCCGACCTGGCTACCTCAAACAAAACGACATTGAAGTTTGAAGGGGCAGGCGACTTCCAGGCCGGTCATTATGCTGGACGCAATCTGCACTTCGGCATCCGCGAGCACGGGATGGGTGCGTGTGTGAACGGACTGACAGTTTCTGGGATTCGCGCATTCGGCGCGACTTTCTTTAACTTCAGCGACTACATGCGGGCCAGCATCCGTCTTGCCGCTCTGATGGAAGCTCCTTCCATTTTTATTTTCACGCACGATTCGATTGGTCTCGGTGAAGATGGACCAACCCATCAACCAATCGAGCAACTGGCTTCGTTGCGGGCGATGCCAAATCTAATTGTGCTTCGTCCTGGAGATGCGAATGAAGTAGTCGAAGCGTGGAAAATCATTGCCCAGTTACAACACCAGCCGGCGGCGCTGGTGCTGACGCGGCAACCAATTCCCACTTTTGATCGAACCAAGTACGGTGCCGCCTCAGGCACCTTACGAGGCGCGTACATTCTCGCGGATGCTCCCGGTGGCAAGCCTGACGTGATTCTGATGGCAACGGGAAGCGAGGTCTCGCTGTGTGTCGAAGCCTACGAAAAGCTTAAGGCAGAGGGCGTTAACGCACGAGTTGTCAGTATGCCCTGCTGGGAGATTTTTGACCGCCAGGATGCGACGTACAAAGAGACGGTGCTTCCCTCTTCAGTCACAGCGCGAGTTTCGGTGGAGATGGCGGCTACGTTTGGCTGGGAGCGATACGTGGGACTCAAAGGACGTAAGATTGGCATGCATCGATTCGGCGCGTCCGCGCCGTTAAAAGATTTGTTGAAATTTTTCGGTTTTACCGCAGATGCAGTTGTTGCGGAAGCGCATAAAGCGATGGCAGAAAAATAACAGCGAGGGTGGTTTCGTGCTGTAAACGCAGACAATTGACAGTCGCACACCTTCTAATCATTAACGACGTCCGCCGTCGGTTCATCAGGAGAAATCATCATGCAGCCAACTGGAGTACTCGAAACCTCAAAAGCTACAAATCCTTTGAAAGCATTGCTGAGCTACGGACAATCGATGTGGCTCGATTACATTCGGCGCGACCTAATCACGGGCGGAGACCTTAAGAAGTTGATTGAGCAGGATGGACTTCGGGGGATGACCTCGAATCCCTCGATTTTCGAAAAGGCCATCGCCGAGAGCTCCCTGTATGACGACATTTTGAAATCGCTGGCATCGAAGCCTGACCTGGACACCACCAGCCGCTACGAACAGATCGCGATCCGCGATATTCAAGACGCGGCAGATCTGCTGCGCCCGGTGTATGAAGAATCCAAGTTTCGCGATGGGTATGTGAGCCTGGAAGTTTCTCCCTTACTGGCGCTCAAGACGCAAGAGACAATTGATGAAGCCCGCCGGCTGTGGAAGACCGTGAATCGCGAGAATGTGATGATCAAGGTTCCAGGTACGGCGGAGGGGCTTCCTGCGATTCGCCAATTGATTGGGGAAGGCATCAACATCAACGTGACCTTGTTGTTCGCGCAGGAAGTGTACGAGAAGGTCGCGGAAGCTTACATCGCCGGACTCGAAGATCTCGCAAAGCGCGGCGGCCATCTCACGAAAATGGCGGGAGTTGCAAGCTTCTTCATTAGCCGCATCGATACGCTGGTGGATTCGATGATCGACGATAAGTTGAAAACCACCGCTGACGCCCAACAGCAGGCATTGCTCAAGAGCCTGAAGGGGAAAGTCGCGATCGCGAATGGCAAGCTGACCTACCAGCGCTACCAGAAAATTTTCAGCGGACCTCGATGGGAGGCGTTGGCAGGCAAAGGGGCGCAGACGCAGCGCGTATTGTGGGCAAGCACCAGCACGAAGAATCCGGCCTACCGTGACGTGATGTACGTAGAAGAGCTGATTGGTCCTGACACGGTGGACACCATGCCTCCGGCCACGGTGGATGCGTTTCGCGATCATGGCAAATTGCGGAACAGCCTGACCGAAAACGTTGCGGGCGCGCAAAAGGTAATGGATGATCTTGCGAAAGCCGGTATCTCGATCAAAGAAGTAACCACCAAGCTGACTAGCGACGGAGTAAAACTGTTCGCCGATGCCTTCCACAAATTGCTGGCGGCAGTAGAGAAGAGCACGAAGCAAAAAGGAAAATCCGCGTGAGCCGAGTGAAATCCTTGCTGCCGGAAAGCCGCGGCGGCGATAAAGACTACCATGCACGACTGGCAGTCTGGCGGCAAGATGGAACTCCTTTGGCAGCTCGACGCAACGCTTTGGACCGGTTTCAGAAACGTTCTTCTGCGCGGCATCGACGGGTCGGGCTTGTGTCCCGAGGTTTTCCTCAAAAGGCTTTCGCCGGACCGCCGGTACCCCGATTTAAGGAGCGACACATGCAGTTGGGAATGGTAGGTCTGGGGCGCATGGGCGCGAACATGACGCGTCGTCTGATGCGCGGCGGCCATGAAATCGTGGTCTCGGATCTCAGTCCAGAAGCGGTGAAAGAACTTGCTGGCGAAGGAGCTGGCGCTTCGTCTTCGTTGAAGGACTTGGTCGGCAAACTGAGGCCGCCGCGCGCGGTGTGGGTCATGGTTCCATCTGGCGGTCCCACGGAGCAAACGGTGCAGACCCTCGGACAAAACCTGAAAGCCGGCGATGTCATCATCGACGGCGGCAATTCTTATTTCAAAGACGATGTGCGCCGTGCGGAACATCTCCAGGGCAACGGCATTCACTACGTGGATGTTGGAACCAGTGGCGGGGTCTGGGGTCTCGAGCGCGGTTACTGCATGATGATTGGGGGACCAGACGCAGCGGTGAAGCGGCTCGATCCCATTTTCAAGACGCTCGCCCCGGGTCAAGGCGAAATCTCTCGCACTCCGGGCAGGGAAAAGCTTGGCGGCACTGCTGAAGAAGGTTACATTCACTGCGGGCCTTCGGGTTCCGGCCACTTCGTGAAGATGGTTCACAATGGCATCGAATATGGAATCATGCAGGCCTATGCCGAAGGTTTTGACATCTTCAAAAATGCTACAAGCAAAGAGTTGCCCGAAAATATGCGCTATGATTTGAATCTGCCCGACATCGCCGAAGTTTGGCGGCGGGGCAGCGTGGTCAGTTCGTGGCTGCTCGATCTCACCGCCATGGCGCTTACCGAGAATCCGACGCTCTCGGAGTACGAGGGGTACGTGCAGGATTCCGGCGAAGGGCGCTGGACGATTCAAGCCGCGGTGGAAGAAGCAGTACCGGCAGAGGTGTTGACCGCGGCGTTGTATGTTCGCTTCCGTTCCCGGCAGCAACACACTTTTGCCGAGAAGATGCTCTCCGCTATGCGGCAGAAATTCGGTGGGCATGTCGAGCCTGGCACTGCGAAAAGCAAAACCGCATAACAGAATTCGGTCTGCGAAAAGCGGAGAATCAAAACAAAGGAACCCAGCAATGGCTCAATTGGCGGAAAAACCCACGGCAGCGTTGCCGCGCGTCGGCAAACAAGGAGACCCTTGCGTGATGGTGATCTTCGGCGCAGCCGGAGATCTGACGGCGCGCCTGTTGATTCCAGCGCTGTACAACCTGGCCAGGGCAAACTTGCTTTCGAAGGAGTTTGCGGTGCTGGGCGTGGCGCGGGCGCAACTCACTGATGAAGATTTCCGCAAGCGGCTCAAGGAAGACGTCCAAGAATACTGCGGTGATTGCATCCAGGACGATCTTTGGGAGAGCTTTTCGCGGCGCTTCTATTACTTCGCCGGCAATTTCAATGACGACAAACTTTATTCCGGAGTCAAAGATCGCCTGGTCCAGATCGATCGCGACCACGCAACTCATCAAAACTTTTTTTATTACATGGCAACAGCGCCCAGCTTTTTCGGGCCGATTGTTGAAAAGCTCGCCGCGACTGGATTAATGGAGCAAAGCCCCGATCACTGGCGCCGGGTGATTATCGAAAAACCCTTCGGTCACGACCTGGAGTCAGCCAAAGCACTGAACCAGCAACTGCTGAGGCTGGCCGACGAAAAGCAGATTTACCGCATCGACCATTATCTGGGCAAGGAAACCGTGCAGAACATCATGGCCTTCCGTTTTGCCAATGGAATCTTCGAGCCCATCTGGAACCGGCGTTACATCGATCACATCCAAATTTCCGTGGCCGAAACCGTAGGGGTTGAGGGCCGCGGCAGCTATTTCGATCACGCCGGCTCGCTGCGCGACATGGTGCCGAACCACATCATGCAACTCATTAGCCTCACCGCAATGGAGCCTCCGATTTCCTTCGACGCCAACGCCGTGCGCGATGAACAGGCAAAAATCTTGCATGCTATCCAGCCCATCAGCGACGAAGAGGTTCTCAGCCGTTCCGTGCGCGGTCAATATGGAGAAGGCACGGAAGATGGCAAGCCGGTTCCGGCATACCGTTCCGAACCCGATGTCCCTCCCGACTCAAAGACTGAGACTTTCGTTGCCATGAAGCTGCTGATCGACAACTGGCGGTGGGCTGACGTCCCTTTCTATCTGCGCACGGGTAAGCGCATGCCAGCTCGCAACACAAACATCGTGATTCAATTCCGGCGCGCGCCATTTGTGCTGTTCCGCGATACTTCCGTGGAGCACCTGATGCCGAATCAACTCGTATTGCACATCCAGCCGGAAGAAGGCATTTCACTGCAGTTCGCGGCCAAGGTGCCGGGCCCGGTTATGCGTCTGGGTACGGTGGACATGAACTTCGAATATCAGCAATACTTCGGAAAGCAGCCCAGCACCGGCTATGAGCGGCTACTGCACGACTGCATGATCGGCGACCAGACACTGTTTCAGCGGGCGGATATGGTGGAAGCGGGATGGAGCGTAGTCAATCCGGTTCTCGATCTGTGGAAGGCGCTGCCTCCGCGGAACTTCCCGAACTATGCCTCGGGTACCTGGGGTCCCAAAGATGCGGACGAACTGTTGGAGCGCGATGGGCGGCGCTGGAGGAACTTCGAGCAATGATCCTGGCGGGCGATATCGGGGGAACCAACGCTCGACTCGCGTATTTTCAGCCCCAGAATGGCCATCTCCGTTTGATTTTGGAGCGAGTTTTTCCCAGCCGTGAATACAGCGAACTGGGCGAGATCGTCTCAAAGTTTTTGCGGGATGCAGATACCCGGCCGGAGATTGCCTGCTTCGGCATTGCGGGGCCGGTGCGCAATGGCCGCGTCGAGACCTCCAATCTTCCCTGGGTCATTGAACAGTCCCGCCTGTCCAAACAAATTCAACTGCCCGACACTTTATTGATCAATGATCTGGAGGCGAACGCCTGGGGTATTGGGGCGCTCAGTCCGGGAGATCTGGTTGCTCTCAACCGCGTAGTACCGTCGAATGGCAATCAGGCGGTGATCGCGCCGGGGACGGGCTTAGGGGAAGCTGGATTGTTCTGGAATGGCAGCCAGCATCAGGTTTTCGCCTGTGAGGGTGGACATACCGATTTCGCGCCTCAGGTCGATCTGCAAGTCGAGCTGTGGCGCTTTCTTGCAAAACGTTACGGGCATGTCAGCTACGAGCGTATCCTCTCCGGTCCCGGCCTGGTCAACGTGTATGAGTTTCTGCGGGGCAAAGATGGTGTCGATGAACCGGCAGGATTTTCCGAACGCCTTGCCCAAAAGGATGCGGCCGCGGAGATTTCCGGTGCCGCGCTGAATGGGACGAATCGCCTGGCAGAACAGGCACTCGATCTCTGGATCGCGATCTACGGTGCGGAAGCAGGCAATCTGGCTCTCAAGATAATGGCGACCGGGGGAATCTTTCTCAGCGGTGGAATTTCTCCGAAAATTCTTCCCAAGCTTCGGGGGCCGGTTTTTATGGAGGCCTTTTTAGGCAAAGGCCGCTTGCGCCCGCTTCTGGAAGGCATCCCCGTGCAAATCATCACCAACGACAAGGCGGGTCTGCTGGGGGCTGCTCGATGTGCGGCGGCAAGTTACGTGAACGGCACCTAGGAATCTCCCGAGAGCGGTCGCCGCGCCACGACGCGGGTTTACCCAGCCACAGTGATCGGTCTGGTTTGTCGATCGGGCCGCAGCCAGTGAATTTTCGACGTCTCTGTCTTTGTAAGGCGCCAGCCAAAGAACTGAAAAGCTATCTGCGCCAGTCGCCGATTTCCTTGAGTCCGTTACCACGCGAATGTTCGAAGAGCCGAACCCTATGGCGGGTATGTTCGAATTCGTGGATGTCCGCCCAGACTTCGGCCTTCCACCCGCGGTCGTGAGCGGCGGACTCGCCGCAGGTGGCACAACGAGTATGCAGGCGTCTGGAATCGGCCTCGGCCGCAGCCGCGCGGAGTAACTCCATGCCGGGCAACTCCAAGCCGAGCAACTCAATGAAGATGCAACGCACTTCCTGAATATCTTCGTTTTCATCGAGCATATGCTCGTAACGTAGCAGGTAAATGAACCCCAACTTGCGAGCTTCCGCTTCGGCCTCGGCCCGCGTGTGAAAAGGGCCGTACTCCGCCCGCAGCTGTTCCGTGGAATCGCAAGCCATCCAGAAGGTCTCTTTGTAAAACATCCCACCCCACCCAGGACCGCGGTGCGGCTTGCCCTTGGCTGGCAAAACCGCTCCCTCAGATCAGCTAACGATGCAATTGAAAGGCCTACTACAAGCACCCTGCGGCCTATACTTTTTCAACGACTTACAACGGCGCCGCCACTCCGGAAGCACCCCCGGGTGCAAACCTTTTCCAGCAAAGATGGCCCTTTCGTGCAAAGATAAAATTAGAGTTCCCCTAGCCAAACCTCGCAGCTTGGCGCGGCGCCGGCGGAAGGGACGGTTCAGGCTCTCCCAGCCAGTCCTTACCACCGTGGCAGGCGATATACATCGCCAACTCGAGCCGGCTCCAAACTCCTAGTTTGTCGAAGATATTGCGCAGGTGATTCTTAACAACCTGCTCAGTTGTGCCCATCAGGTTTCCGATCTCCCGGTTGGTAAGACCCTCCCAAACCAGGGTGGCCACTTGCGTCTCTTTTGCGGTCAAACACTCGCGTGGCGTCATGACTTTAACTCCGCCTTCTCGAAGGCGGCCGTAGCAAGCCTCACACGCTTGCGACCGTCACGTATTCCGGCGCGCAGAAAAAGAGTGCGCAAATGCTGCTTCACAGTACGCGGACTAATGCTGAGTTGCCCAGCGATTTCCTTATTGCTGCATCCTTGGACCAGCAAATCCAGCACCTGCTGATCGCGAGGGGTAACCTTCACTCTGGCGAGATCCGTCACAGCTTTCTCCTTCCACTTCTAAAGTTTTGTTTATTCGGTCGCACTTTAGGGTAAGCACATCTTTCGCCAAAGTTTCACCCTTCTCCACTTCTTCTCCTAAGGTCCCTAGGTGGCAATCACTTAGAGTCGAGAGCCATGGCCTCTCAGAAGAACCTCAGAAGCTCGGCGCTGGCCTAACCCTTCCCAAATCGGGCCAGGATTAAGAAGAGATGGCGGTGGGCGACTGGAAATGGTTTTAGCGGAGACACAGACTGGTACAAACGATTCGACGACGGTCTTACGGATTTGTCAGCCTAAACGTCCCCGCTTCAGACGTTTGTGTGAACTGTTCCTGTCGCTTGGGGTCGCGCAGACTTTACCTGAGAGATATGAGAATGGTTATTTGACCACGAAATCGAATCGTCCCAAAATAGACATCCTCAGGCCGAAGTTGTTTGTTCTAGTGCCGGTGGCGGTCAAATTTGTATTGGCGCAGCGGCAAAATATTTTCAGCATCTTCGTCCGGCTATAACCAGGCTCATATTCACGATATGACTTATTCGGGAAATACATTTCTTACGCAAAGGTATTGGCGGGGCCAATTGCGTCACTCGAGTTTAGTTCTGCTGATCTCGTTTCTTCTGCACTTGGCCGGTACGGTGGCATTCGCCTAGGGTGGCGCATCGTGCTACAGCAATGTTCCGAGAACTTCGGCAATCTCAATTGGGAAATCAACATCGGGTATATGCCGTTTTTCTAGAGCAATCCATAGCGAGACTTCCTTAGCATCGAGTGTGCACATCCTTGCAGCTTACGATAGTAACTTTGGTGGTCCAAAAGTCTTGCAGAGCCTGCTCGAACTTCTGTTCGCTCGACGCTAGATAATCGCTTGAATTCGGTGGGCTTATCTTTCATCATGCATCATGGTGATGCCACCGAAGCGCATTCTGCACAAACATTCTTTGGAGCAAGAATTGCACTAGAATAGGTTTTGGTCTCCGGCCAGTCTACCTTCCCCTGCCGGGCTGGCCACATGCGGGCGAAAAGATCGTGAGTGATCAAAAGAACAAGCCAGTTCTCGATGAGCAGACTTTCGGAAAGCTGCTGGAGGCTGCTTTTGTGCTCCAGGAGCACAGCCGAAAAATGCGGGCGCTGGAAGAAAACCTGGAGTCGCAGAGCGAACAACTTCGGGAGCAGGAACTGGCGAAACAGGCTCTGTTCGCAGAGAGTGACTCGGAGCCAACTGAAACGGCGCGCGACAATGACGATTATACGTTGACGCTGGCGCAGATTGTCGAAGCCCAACATCAGATACAGATTCGGCATCTCGAATTAGACAAGGCGCTGGCGGTAGTCGCCGAGCGAGTTACACGAATCACCAGCGCGAGTGGCGCGGGCATTGGAATCCTAGAAGAAGCCACGGTGCGTTATCGTGCCGGAGCTGGCTCTCCGGCTTTGCCCACCGGAACTGCAATACCCCTGCAAATCGCTGTTTGCCAAGCCAGCATCCGCACCGGCCAGGTGATTCGTACCGAAGATTTGGATACGGAGTTTCTCTTCGATCCGGAACCTTGCCGGAAACGCGGGATCCGCTCGCTGCTCGCAGTGCCGATCTATTACGAGGGCCAAATCGCCGGAGCGTTAGAGCTGTATTTCGCGAGAGTTCACGGCTTCGTCGAGGAGGACATCCACACTTGCCAGTTGATGGCCGGACTGGTCACCGAAGCGCTTGGCCGTGATGCGGCACCGGCATCGAAAAAGGCGTCAACGGCGGCGGAACGATCCACGATGCTGGCGGCGATTGAAAAGTTCCAATCCAATGTCGCAGTTTTGCCGGAAGATCCATCCGCGTCAATTGGCAGCGCCAGTCCCGGCGGTTCCTCTGCGGTGATCTCCGCGTGCTGGAAGTGCGGAGGCAGGTTACTGGGGGTAGAGCAATTTTGCGGTAAGTGCGGCGCCCCGCGGGCTAACAACGGCGAACCCACCAGCATACAGAGCAAGGTGGCGGCGGCATGGCATACGCAACAGGCGAATGAGAGAGTCAGCGCGACTTCGCCGGCCAACGGAAGTTCGCCGCATACGAATCACTCCAAGCGCTCGGCACCGTTGCATTTGCAGGATAACCAGTCAAAGCCACCGGAGATTACCGCGGATGAATTCCTCGAGTCACTCTCTCTGCCAGAACTTAGGCGCGAGGATAGACCGCAATCCTCTCGTCTGTTTACGGCGAGCGAGCGTCAAATCGCAATGCCCGAGCCGTCTTTAGCCGAACCAATCGACGAACATCCCGTCGAAGCACTCTCAGATGCGTTGGTAAAGTCAGAATCTATAAAGTCGGCAGAGGATCTCGCCTGGATTTCTAGCGTCAAGCCCCAAGATTTCCTGGAATCATCGGCGGCCATGCCGACGCCGAACGCCTTAATGGCCTTCTGGAACTCCCGTCGTGGCGATTTTTATCTCGCGGTCGCGGTGGTTCTGGTCGTCGTTGTTTTGGGCTGGGGAATCCTGTCAAACCCCTCCGGCGGCGCTAGCGGCGGAGTTGTAACTCCCAAGAGCGCGGCTCGGGCAAAACGGCCTGCTCCTGACGCCGATCTTTCCGCCTTCGACAGATTCCTCATCGCTGTTGGTTTGGCTGATCCTCCCGAAGTCCCCGAGTACAGAGGGAATCCCGATACGCAGGTGTGGGTTGACCTGAACACGGCGCTTTATTATTGCCCCGGCTCCGATCTTTATGAAAAGACCGCAAAAGGCAAGCTTGCCAGCCAGCGCGACGCGCAATTAGACCAGTTCGAACCCGCCTCCCGCAAGGCCTGTGAATGATTTAGAAGGCCTAAGGCTGGGGACAAGCATCCTCGCATGGCTGGATTTGACAACCTTCTTTCCGGAGAGTGCAATCATACCTACTTGTGGAGATGCGTGTGCGCAACCCAGCGAAAGAATCTGATGAGAATGCCTTACCCGATCCTGAGCTAAATCCCCTCTTGAATCCTCTACTCGCAGCTAATATGGGGAGATGGGCGGAAGTTTACTTCACAACTCCGCCAGAAAGACGCGAGCAGGCTATTGCTGACCTGCTGAGAGAACTGGAGAGTAGTTCTCCGGCGCAGTCCGATCTTCAGGTAATCGTTGACGAAAGCGAATCGAGACGGGAAGCGACAGAGACAGAGACAGACGAAGCCCTGGAATCGCCAGCGGCATCGACACAGTCTGTGCGCATTTGCGATTTGTGCGGGCACGGCAACCGAGAAGAGCATAAATTCTGCGGCATGTGCGGCGCTCCGTTAGAAACGCTCGAAGAACGCGTAAGCGAAATCGCTCAATCTCAGCGGAGTGTACAAGCGAATGCGGATGATCGTCTGCCGCGGTTCGATCCCTGCTCCATCGATTACGCGATTAAGCCGGAAGAACGTTTTACCGCACCTTTTCAACAAAACGAAAGCGTGGAACACGCTTGGCCCCAATCGAGAAACATTGCGACAGACACAGACGATGTTCCGCATTTTGAGCAGAACGTTCCGCATTTTGCCAGCGAGCTCCCGCATTTCCCTCAGCACGTTCCGCATTTCGCCGACAATGCTTCGAGCATCGCGACGGAACACGGCGGGGTTCCGTACCGTTACCGCGTTTTCGTAGGTATGGGATTAGCTATCCTTCTCGCAGCGCTGATTTACATGGCCCGACGTGGCACCGGTGCGCTCTCAGACGCTGCGCAGTCGCCGGCTTCCCGAGTGATTCCCGCCGCCCAACCTGCACCTACACAACCTGGACCTACACAACTTGCACCTGCGCAACCTGCACCCGCGGCCTCCGAACCACCGGCTGCAACGGGCAACTCCGCAAACTCCGAAGGAGGGGCAGGAAGAGGAAAAGGAGCGCTAGGGAAGCCTTGGAAGGTGCCGACCCCCAGCCCAGAGAGGAAAACCAGTTCACAAAATCAACCCAGCAGCCTAGCGTCCACGCCGTCGAGTTCCATTGGTGGAAGTCCCTCCGCGCAGTCCACTGAGTTCAGCGGGACTGAAGATCTGGCTATGGCAGAAAAATACTTGAACGGCACCCAAGGTAGGGCACGCGATCGCAAAGAAGCTGTTCAGTTGCTTTGGAGAGCCGTGGGAAAAGGGAATCCTGCGGCAACAATTGTTCTGTCAGATCTCTATCTGCGAGGGGACGGCGTTCCTAAGAGCTGTGACCAGGCCCACTTGCTCCTCGACGCGGCCGCTCGAAAAGGTGTGAAGGGTGCCGCGGATCGTCTGCGTAACATGCAAGCTTTCGGTTGTCAGTGAAGCCGGCTGCAGGAGTAGACCCTGCAGCCGTCGGTGCCACTTAACCCTTGGTCCGATTCAGGCTGGAAGTTCCGGCCCTTCTCGTCGCGATTCATACCACAGAGCCAGCTCTACGCGGTTCCAGAGTCCGAGCTTGTCATAAATGACGCGAAGATAATTCTTGACCACGTGTTCGGTTGTGCCGATGGCATCGGCTACGTCACGGTTCTTCAAGCCCTGGGCGACGAGCTCGATGACGCGGTGCTCGCGTTGGTTGGGGGTACGTGACCCATAGCGCTCGTTTGCAAACATAATTGCCTCCTGTATAAAAGGGTGGCGAGTTTCACTCGCTTGATTCCTCCGGTGATTCCGAAACGGAGAAACAACCGGTTAAAGTGAGCCTTCACAGTTCTTCGAGCCATCTTTAGTTGGGAAGCAATCTCAGCGTTGTCGCAGCCTTGTAAGAGCAACTCTACGATTTGCTGTTCGCGCGGTCCTAGTCGAACGGACTGCTCATTCATCACTAACCCCCCTGGGATGGATTCGCCTCGACACAGAACTGTAACGACTGGGATGTTACCCGGTTACCTAGCATCCAGCATGCCACTTTGAGACAAAAATGGATGTGACTTAAGAACACCCATTTCCACAGGCACTTACGAGGATTTTCAGCTTCCCTCAAGAAGAAACAACGACCCTTCCGCTGGTAACCGCTCGGTGTGAGACTTTCGGTAGCCCGGAGTGTGGCAGTAGGAAACTGCGTGGATACAGCCACTTTCGCGCATGTCGTGCGATTATGTCGGGGCGGGATGTAAAGCAAGCTTGCGCAGATTGCTCGGCAAGGCTCACCCCAGCCCGGAAGAAGCATCTGGCTTCAGCAGAAATCGGCCCATAGCCGTAGCCAACCCACTCAGGTGAATACCCTATGTGAAATTTGCTAGGCTGGTGGAGCGCCTTTGAACAATTTACATGATCTATTTTGGACAGAAGGAAACTCGGGAACAGGATCAGTACGGGAAACACTCCGAGGGTAACGAGCCGCGACGGCTTTCTATCCGGGAGGGCCAGGAATTTCCAAGATCTTCGTCGCGCTCGTGGAGAGCGCTGAGTGCTGTCAGCATTAGAAATCGAGGCATAATCCAATTGGCTGTCACCAGGCAGCGAACGTGAGCTTGGATTTTCACGTCGCCCTTCCGCTACACTGGTCGGAACTGTGAAAGTTTCCATCGTTATGCCGGTGTACAACGAACGGGCCACGCTGCGCAAAGTGGTGCGCCGCGTGCTCGCTGTTCCGCTGGAAATAGAACTGATTTGTGTAGACGACGGATCGATTGACGGTTCCCGCGAAATCCTGGCGCAACTGCAGGCCGAACATCCCGAGATTCAAATTCTGCTTCAGCCCAAAAATATGGGTAAGGGCGCAGCCTTGCAGCGTGGCATCCGAGAAGCTACCGGCGACTTTCTTATCATTCAGGACGCCGACCTCGAGTACGATCCGGCAGAGTATCGCGCGCTATTGGAACCGCTGATTGAAGGGCAGGCCGATGTGGTCTACGGTTCGCGATTTCTTTCTGCGCGTCCGCATCGCGTTCTGTACTTTTGGCACTCGGTCGGCAACTGGCTCCTTACTCTACTCTCGAATGCCCTTACCGACATCAACCTCAGTGATATGGAGACTTGCTACAAGGCCTTTCGGCGCGAGGTCATTCAATCTATTCCTCTGCGAGAAAAGCGCTTTGGATTTGAACCAGAAATCACAGTAAAAATCGCCAAGCGGAAGTTGCGCATCTTCGAAGTGGGCATAAGCTACTGGGGCCGCACCTATGAAGAGGGCAAGAAAATACAGTGGAAGGATGGGGTCCGCGCACTCTGGTGCCTGGTGAAGTATTGCATCACCGAACCAGCGGTTGCCGCTCAGAGAGCGAATGCTCCAGTTGACTCTCCCGAACTAATGACTGGTCCTTCCAGCCATTTGCCACCGGCAGAATAGCTGACCGAGACCGCGGCTTTTTAGTGGCGCTCCCGCCATTGGAACTTGATTTTTCCCCGATATGCTTGGACTTTGGGCCGTCAAGATTAGACTTGTACTCGTAGCTCTGTTGATTTCCGATCACTGCAACATATGAGTACCAACGCCGCGCCTGCAACAAAGCCGAGCTGAGCTGATGATTAAGATGCTGAATATCACCGACGCTGAATTTAGCATCGCAAAGCCTCTCGAGCTGCCCGATGATGAAGTGCAACTTTGGCAAGTCGATCTCGAGGCTGTACGGGTCAACGAATCCCGCTGGCAAGAGCTTCTGTCTGACGACGAATCGGCACGTGCATCCCGCTTTCATTTTCTTCGCGATCGCCAATCGTTCGTTGCGTCGCGAGCTATCTTAAGAACTATTCTGGCATCTTATTTGGCGATAGACCCAAGAGAATTGAGTTTCGCGTATTCCAAAAAAGAAAAACCTTCCCTTGGCCCGACGCACGCCAAAAGTAATCTTCAGTTTAATGTTTCTCACTCCGGTGGGGTCGCATTGTTTGCCTTTGGCCTGCAACGAGAGATCGGCGTCGACGTGGAACACGTTCGCCGCAATGTAGAAGTTGAAGCGATCGCCCGCAGATTTTTTTCGGCTCACGAGCAGATGCAACTGGCCGCTCTGCCCATCGAAGAAAGGGTTGAAGCCTTCTATCGATGCTGGACGCGCAAGGAAGCCTACATCAAAGCTACCGGCGACGGGCTGTCGCTTCCGCTGAGCCAGTTTGATGTGTCTCTTGAAGTCGAGCAGGCAAATGCACTGCTAGCGACACGACCGGATGACTCGGAAGCCAAACGGTGGCTTCTTCAGGAGGTGCCGGCGGCCCCGGGATATATCGCCGCCCTTTGCGTCCGCGGACACGATTGGAAATTGAGGTCTGGATAGATTGCAAGTCATGTATCGGCTTCTTAGCTGTTGAAAGTCCAGCGGCATGCCTTTTTAGCGATGGAATTGATCTCGCCATTGTCGCAATTGTTTTCACTTCTTCACCCGAATCGCAGAAACCTGGAGTAAACAGTTTTGAAAACCTTGCGTTTCATTAAGTTAGAAGGACAAAGTTGCTCCCTTGAAGGTCTGATAATTGCTGGACAGTTTTGTGACTCATGAAACGAAATCCACGCACTCTGACGGTTGACCTGAAAAAAGTGTTACTCTGTTAAGTAATTCTTCGGGGCGTTCCTCTCCCTTTCGGAAATCTGCAGTGGCCGGCTTCCCGTGGGCCAAATTAACTTGGAGGAAATCTAGGCAAAGATGATAAGTCTAGTAGAGAATCAAAGCGCAGTGACTAAGGAGGCTTCACACTTGACAGCGTCGACCAGCCATCTCATCCCCCCGCACGGTGGAGAACTCGTACAACTGATTGCTCAGCCTGAAAGAGCCGCGGAGTTAAAGGCACATTCTAAAGAGTGGCCCTCATGGGACCTGACCGGTCGCCAGCTTTGCGATCTCGAACTGCTTCTCACCGGCGGGTTTTCCCCGCTGCGCGGATTCATGACGCGCGCCGATTACGAAGGCGTTTGCCATAACATGCGTCTTGCGGATGAAACGCTCTGGCCGATGCCCATTACGTTGGATGTGGCTGAGGAATTCGCCAAGAAGTTAACGCCCGGGACCAGCAAAGTCGCGCTCCGCGATCCGGAAGGCGTGATGGTCGCGGTGCTGCACGTGGAAGAAGTTTGGCAGCCTGACCGCCAGGCCGAAGCAAAGGCGGTTTTCGGCAGCGCCAGCGTCGCCCATCCAGGCGCAGATTACGCTATCAATAAGGCGAACCCCTGGTACGTCGGCGGAAAGCTTGAGGGAACGCAGATTCCCTCCCATTATGATTTTCGGAACCTTCGTTTGACCCCGACCGAACTGCGCGCCGAATTTGCGCGTGTGGGCTGGCGCCGTGTGGTCGCCTTTCAGACTCGCAACCCAATGCACCGCGCCCACGTAGAACTTGCCTTCCGCGCCGCCAAACAAGTCGAGGCCAGTCTGCTTATTCATCCCGTCGTGGGCATGACTAAGCCCGGCGATGTGGATTACTACACGCGAGTGCGCTGTTATCAGTTGCTGCTTCCGAAATTCCCGCAGTCTACGGCGAAACTTTCCCTGTTGCCTCTTGCCATGCGCATGGGCGGACCACGCGAGGCCATTTGGCACGCCCTGATCCGCAAGAATCACGGCTGCACTCATTTCATCGTCGGCCGCGATCACGCGGGCCCCGGCAAAGACACCGACGGCAAGCCCTTCTACGGACCTTATGAAGCACAAGAGGTTTTCAAGAAGCATGAAGCTGACATCGGCGTCACCATGGTGCCTTTCAACATGATGGTCTACCTCGAGGATCAGGACAAATACGTTCCCGATGACGAGGTGAAGAAGGGCGACCGGGTGTTGAACATCTCCGGCACCGAACTGCGCGAGCGTCTGAACGAAGGCCGCGAGATTCCGGCATGGTTCACCTATCCCGAAGTGGTGGCGGAGTTGCGCCGTAGTTTTCCGCCTCGCAACAAGCAAGGCGTGACCATCTTCTTCACTGGCCTCTCTGGCTCCGGCAAATCAACGATTGCCAATGTATTGATGACGAAGTTCTTAGAGACTGGTGGCCGCCCCGTCACGCTGCTCGATGGCGATCTGGTGCGCAAGCATCTGTCTTCTGAACTCGGATTCTCGAAAGAGCATCGCGATATCAACATCCGGCGCATCGGCTACGTTGCCTCGGAAATTACCAAGAATGGCGGCATCGCTATTTGCGCTCCGATCGCGCCTTACGATTCGACCCGCAAACATGTGCGTCAGATGATCGAGCCTTACGGCGGGTTCATTCTGGTACACATTGCCACTTCAGTCGACGTCTGCGAGCAACGCGATCGCAAAGGTCTGTATGCCAAAGCGCGCGCGGGAATCCTCAAGGAATTCACGGGTATTTCGGATCCCTACGAAGTTCCGGCCGATGCTGACGTCACCATCAACACGGGCGAACTATCTGCCGAGGAAGCGGCACAGGAGATCATTCTTCACCTCGAGCGGGAAGGCTTCATCGGAACTGATGTGGCGGTGGTTTAACCGCTTCGGTCGGGCCTGCAAATTGATACTGGACTGAAGCAGTTATTGTCATGGATCTGCTGATCAAGAGCCTGGTGGGGTTTGGAGTTGGCACTCTCATTGGAATGACGGGAGTCGGGGGCGGCGTGCTGTTGCTCCCGATTCTGATTTTCGGTTTGGGTGTGGCACCCATGCGCGCAGTCGGCTCCGATGCGCTCTTCAACTTTCTGACCAAGATCGGCGCCAGCATCGTTCACTTGCGCAAAGGAACGGTCCGTCGCAAAGTTGTCCTGGCGTTGGCGGTCGGCAGCGCTCCGGGCTCTTATTTTGGTGTCAGTTTTCTGGTTCACCTGCGCAACGTCTATGGCAATGGAGTAAACCACTTCATCACGGTCGCCGTGGGCGTGCTGCTCATTTGTATTCCCACTTTTTTATTCTTTCAGAAAAAGATCGAAGACCGGGCTGCGGTGCGGCCGGCGAGCATGAGATCGTTCGCATGGATGTTTCTCATCGGCCTGGTCGCTGGATTTTTGGTGGGCATCACTTCGGTGGGCTCGGGCAGCATTGTCATGATGATGCTCCTTCTCTTCTACAGCTTTCAGCCGAAGGTCATGGTCGGCACCGATATCGTTCATGCCCTGATTCTCACTGGCGTGACCAGCCTTCTCCATTTCCGGCTGCACAATGTCGATACACATCTGGTAGGTGCACTCCTGATCGGCTCGGTGCCAGGAGGACTTCTGGGCTCTTACTTGAGCACGCGAGTACCGGTTCCCTGGCTCCGCCGCATTCTTTGCGCGGTTCTGCTGGCGACCGGCGCGCGGATGCTTTTGGCTTAATGGAGCTACAACTTAATCGGCTTATGTCTTAATCAAAAAGATCGGGAAAATTATGCACTCAAACGCGTACGGTCAAATACTGGAACGCATTGCTGCCGCACTGGAGGCTTCACACTCGGTTTTTGCCGGGTTCACTCCGGGAGCGATCGAAACCGAATATAAAATCGGACATGATCCCGTGACCGAAGCAGACCGCGCTCTCGATGCCGTTCTGCGCAAGGAACTGCTGCGCGATGGCGAAGGCTGGTTGTCAGAAGAGAGTGTGGACGATCCCATTCGCTTGCAGCGTTCGCGGGTTTGGGTGGTCGATCCTCTCGATGGCACTCGCGAATTCGTAAAAGGCATCCCGGAGTTTTGTGTCTCAATTGGCTTTGTCGAAAATGGCCGTCCGGTAGCCGGTGGAATTTACAATCCAGCAACGAATGAAACGTTTCTGGGATCCATTGACTCCGCGGTTACTTACAACGGAAAACCTTCTCAACCCAGTCAGCGCAAGAGCTTGGACGGAGCTCTGGTTCTCGCCAGCCGCAGCGAGGTCAAGCGCGGCGAATGGAAGCCCTTTGAGAATCCTGAATTCACCATACGTCCAATGGGCTCGGTAGCGTACAAGCTCGCTTTAGTTTCGGCCGGACTAGCAGATGTAACTTTCACTCTGACTCCCAAGAATGAGTGGGATGTAGTGGCGGGTGCCGCTCTGGTGCAGAGCGCTGGAGCTTTTGTCAGCACTCTCGAAAAAACCGCCCTGACCGCCAACCGCCGCGGTCCGCTCTTATCAGGACTTGTGGCGTGCGGACCGTTCTTGAAAGAAGCTGTACTAGCTCTGGTCGAGCCGCACATCCGCGTGGCCGAACAAGCGCGCTAGCCCTCGGTGTCGGGGGCGTTTTGGGCAAGAGGCCCGCGCGTCCTGACTATTTTTCACCGGAATCGTAATTACTTAATCTCTGCGTGTGTGCCGTAGGGGTGGGCAAATGACGCTCAGAGCGGGATATTGCCCATCGTGTCCAGCGGGGAAACCACCGCAACCCCAACACTGCTAAGGCAACTTTTCTTGACGGAAATGCGGCGAACGCTTTGGAAAAGGACTCTCTGGCTGCTTCATGATCGCCAAGCGCCAACCTGTGGCGGCCATCCTTCAAAAACATTTGTGACTCCGCGAAAGCAATTTCCTTCTGAACAAGGGCAGCCTCTTTATCGGCTGGGTCCAAAATACCCTGAAGTTTCCGGAGGGCATCGATCGCGTGAGGAACAACCACATCCTGGTTGTAGGTGAGGCTTTCAGAATGGACTCTCCGCTTCCCGAGAACCTTTCGGAAGTAGGCCATCCTGCCTCCGCTGTAAAGGAGTCTCAACCAGTAGTGATAATCTTCCAGGAGGCGCAAAGTCTCGTCAAAAAAGCCTACGTTCAGAGCCGTATCTCTTCGCAAAACGACGAACGAGGCAAAAGCGCCACCATGGGTCGGCAGAATCTTCTCAAAAGTCACCGGATTTTCGATAAAGTCCAGGGATTGCCACGATCTGCCCGCCAACTCCGTGTTACCGAAATATACGCAGTCTGCACACGCCAGGTCTAAAGAAGGATTTTCGTCGAAGAAATTTAGCTGCTCGGCCAGGAAATCCTGCAGCCAAACATCGTCGCTGTCGAGAAAAGCGAGGAATTCACCACGAGCGCGCCGCATGCCGGCGTTTCGCGCCGCCGAAGGTCCGCGATTTTCTTGCTTGATATACTGGATGCGGCTCATGTACGGTCGAAGGGCGTCCTCGAGTTCCGCTGTGTCGGGCGAGCCGTCGTTAACCACGATTACTTCGTAGTCGTCGAACTTTTGACCGAGCACGGAATCAAGGCTTTCGGAGATGAACGGCGCGGTATTATAAGCCGGAATAACTACACTCACCCTCGGCATCGCGGCCTCTGAGACCCCATTCAGCCTAACAAATCACTGGCAAAATTGAATACTAACTCCGACGTTCCAGCCCCTCGATCCTCACCGACATTATCAGTGGTGGTCTGTACGCGCAACAGACTAGCTAGCCTGAGACGCTGCGTGGACGCCCTGCTCTCGGTGAATACGATGCAGGAGTGGGAGCTGGTTGCTGTAGATAACGGATCCGAGGATGGAACAGATGCATATCTGGCTTCCATCGACAAGAAGCGATCTGATAGAGCCAGTGTGAAAGGGGACAAGTTGCAAATGATCGCAAATTGCAGGGGCATGTATCCCCGTCGATGCATGCGATTTAGCAACCTTATCCCACGATTTAGCTACTAGTAAGTGGCGGGGCGACGCTAGCATACCGGTTGTCCGGTCAATGTGACCGGATCGAAGGCAAGGCATACTGCAGGCTCATCCTTGTGCGAACATGAGAACGAGAGCAATTACTTTTAGGCGACGCCCGAGAAGGAACGATTCTGACGCCACTTACAAGATTCGGTGACACTGATTGTCCACCTTCGCCAGGAGGAAAGGGCAGGCCAGCACCCGCCAGCCTTACCTGGAAGCCGCTGTTGTCAATTGCTGCTGCGGGGTTTGCGGTTGAAATTCCGTTTTTTATTCGTGGCACGCCCGACGGTCACGATCTGCAATTCCATTTGTATTCGTGGCTGGAAGTCCTCTCGCACTGGAAACAGGGCATCGTCTATCCGTCTTGGGCGGCACTTGCTCACTTTGGATACGGCGAACCACGCTTCGTTTTTTATCCTCCAGCATCATGGGCTCTAGGAGCGGCTCTCGGCGCGCTTCTTCCGTCGAAAATGGCTGTCGTCGTCTACGTTTGGATTGCGCTGGTGGCCGCGGGCGTTTCCATGTTTTTGCTGGCTCGGTCGTTTTTTGACCAGCGTGACGCAACCTTTGCTGCCGTGCTTTACGCAATCAACCCTTATCAGCTTGTGATCGTCTACTGGCGAGGCGCATTCGCTGAACTGCTGGCCAGTTCCCTGTTCCCCTTACTTCTGCTGTTGCTGTTGCGAACGGACGAGAAGAGACGCCGCATAATCGTCCTGCTGGCACTCTTGCTTGCTTCCGCGTGGTTGATTAACGTCCCCGCAGCCTTGATGATCCATTATTCACTGATCTTGATGATGGTACTAATTGCCTGGCTACGCCGCTCGCCACGCATCCTGGTCGCCGTAGCGGTTTCGGTGGTGATGGGTGCGGCATTGGCTGCCTTCTACCTGTTGCCCGCACTCTACGAACAGAAGTGGGTGAACATTGGGCATGCGGTGTATGCAAAGGGAAACTCGCGTCCGGTGGATAATTTTCTCTTCACTCATACCACTAACGCGAACCACAATGGTTTCAACGACACTATTTCCTGGCTCGCTACTGGTGAAATCGTAATAACAGTTGCAGCGGCATGGGCTGCCCGAAACTCCCGACGTCGCAACCAGGAACTCTGGTTCGCTCTGCTGATATGGGCCGCAGCGTGCGCTCTGCTGATGCTGCGCGTCTCCAACAAGCTCTGGGAGATTCTTCCCCAGTTGCGCTTCATGCAACATCCGTGGCGATGGCTGCTGGCTTTGGCAGTCCCATTTACTTGCCTCATAGTAATGGGATTCAGAAGGTGGACATCCCGGATAGCGCTCTACTTTGCCATGCTATGCCTGCTGTTCTTCCTGAGAAAACACTTTGAACACCCCTGGTGGGCCAGTGCCGCCGTCCTTCACAGCGTAGAGCACAACGTCGCCACCGGCGAGGGATACAAAGGAACTGAGGAATACACACCAGCGGGAACCCATCCGTCCTCGGTTAGTAAGAATGAACCTCGCGTAACCATTGACGGATCTAGCCATGCTGCGATTCTCGTCTCAGAATGGGGTGCGGAGCGAAAAGATTTTATCGCGCAACTGTCTGCTCCTGATCACCTTGCTTTACATTTGTTTAATTACCCGGCATGGCGCGTGGAGGTGAATGGATACGAAGTGCAGGCTGGCAGGCGCGAAAACACGGGACAGATGTTGGTCCCGGTCCAAGCGGGTCTGAATCGCGTCCAAGTTCTTTTTGTTCGCACATTGGATCACACAGCGGGGAGATGGATTTCCGGCCTCGCGTTACTGCTGAGCCTCGGCTTGCTGCGAAAGTCTTCGGCGTCATCTGCGTGAGCAACAAACGCAATGCGGACCTACGGAATTCCCCATTTCCAGGCGAACAACTTGTTCGCTATTGTGGGGGTATCTCGATGTTAGCAAAACTGAAGAACAGACTCCGCGCATTTGCCAAGCAGCAGCCTTCTCCCGATCCCTACCCGCCGCGAGGCCGCATTAATTTGGAAGGCCGCACACATTTTTCCTTCATCGTAGATGAGCATCCAAGGTTTGCCTATGAGGGTTACCACCTCGCCCGGTCTCTTTTGGAACACTGCGGAGCTGATTCCCGCGAGATTCATGTCCAATTTACGCCGCAGGTCAACCCCGCGACGCGAAAATTATTTGCGGATCAAGGCAATTCCCTCCACGAACTTGAGCGCTTCGGCGACGGCCGCTATTGCAACAAGGTCGCTCAGCTCGCTAATCTTCACACTTGTGATTTCGGTCGCATCGTACTTCTGGACACAGACGCGATTGTGGTCTCCGACCTTCGTCCGTTCTTGAGGGACGACGTGCTGATGGCAACAGTCGTCAATCTTCCTAACCCGCCGCTGGCGGCTCTGGAAGAGATTGCGCGGTCCGCGGGTATGCAAGAGTTGCCGCCCGTCATTGCAGTGGATAGTGCAGATGGCAAAACGTACTTAGGCAACTGCAATGGGGGCCTCTATGTAATTCCAAAAGCTCTAACTCAGCCTGTCGATCAAGAGTGGCGGCGCTGGTCCACATGGCTCCTCGAAAATATCGGCCCTCTGCAAAGAGTTGGAAAGCAGGTTCACATTGATCAAGTTGCTATGTGGTTAGCCATTCATATGGGCAAGATTCCGTTCTTAACATCCCCGTCAAACATCAACTATCAGGTTCACCTCACCTCCAAATCTCGCCTTGATTCCAAACTCGAGATCGCGATGATCCACTACCACGATATGTGTTTGAATGAACTTGGCCTGATCAAGCCCAAGAGGCGGATGAACAAGTTCGAAGCCGCTGCAGTTGGCAAAGCCAATGCACAAATCGGCCGTGGATTTGATACTCAGACGTTCTGGAACCTGCGATATTCTCAATTTTCGGCACGTGGTTCTGGAGTAGGTTCGCGGGGCACGACTCTCCTGTACAAACGCCAGCTCCTGATCAACGAGGGTGCTGAACTGGCGGGCGGGATCTTAGACGTTGGATGCGGGGACCTCGAGGTTCTTAAAGTGCTAAATCTTCATGGTTACCTTGGCATTGACGCCTCAGAATCGGCAATACAGGCTGCCAAACGCGCGCGGCAAGATTGGGAGTTTCGGTTATTGAGTCTGGAGAATTACAACGGCGACATCCCGACAACAGAATTCGTGCTGTGTTTTGAGGTCCTAATTCACCAGAACAGCAGGGCTCTTTATGAAAAGGTGATAGATTTCCTCGTTCAGCACACAGAAAGGACGCTGATTGTTTCCGGGTACGAGCGAGGCCCGGCGCACCGACGCTCGAATTCAATGGTTTTCTTTTATGAGCCGCTAGAGGACAGTCTGCGACGGACGGGAAGATTTCAATCCATACGAAAGATAGGCGAGCATACCGATGTAAGCATCTATCGATGCGATGTATGGGGGTGCAGCCGCAACCAGTTGGCGGCGTAGTGGATGACTGCGGCGCGAGCAGGCAAGCCTGGTCCGTAAATCCACTAGCCGTTAGCTCCTGTGCAGCTTCGGTTCGGGGGGTAGGCCCTGACAATCCCGCAGTGTCCGGCACGTAATTCGATTCGCGAGCTCTCATGTTTGCTTAAGGAGATGTATTTTGTTACGCCCCATTCTCATACTTGGCATGCACAGGAGTGGAACCTCATTAATCGCAGAATTAATCGATAAGTGGGGGGCGTTTGGCAATAACTCGTTCTTGCCGACGGACTATAGAAATCCTCAAGGCTATTGGGAATATGAACCCCTGGTACATTTCAATCGGAGACTGCTGGTGAGTGTAGGGGCTCAATCGTTCGTTCCACCCTCTGACCAGGATGCAGCGATGCTCCGAGAACGCGCCTCGGAACCGGCGTGGAAAAATGATGCGGTGCAGTTACTTGCCTCCATGGAGTCGGGGAAACGGATGTGGTATTGGAAGGATCCCAGGCTATCGGTTACCTTACCGTTCTGGCAACAGTTTTGGGTTAATGCGGTTTACGTAATTGCGGTTCGAGAACCGTTGGATATAGCTTTGTCCTTAAAAAAAATATATAACTTGCCCGTCACGGCGGGATGTTTGTTATGGCAACGTTATATGACCGCCGTCCTCAAGTACACCGAAGGGCATCCTCAGCGCATTTTTGTTGAGTATGAACGCATCCTTTCGACGCCGGCTGATGAATGCTTGAGGCTCTCTAACTTTCTTGAAGAGTCCGGCGAACTACATGATGCGCGGACCAAAAGCCAGCGGATGGAGCCCATGATCGCAGCCGTGAATCCAAGTCTGAGAACGAACGCAAGCGAAGATGGGTTCTTCGCCGCGACAGAAGTTTCTCAAGGGCAAAAAAATCTCTATAGTTACTTGCGAGAGAACGCCCGATCTCGGGACAAGCCGCTCGATGCGAGTGCTTTTGAGATCTATCCTGGGTGGAGAGATTACTTGTTGGCACTCGCGGCCCTCGATCAGGCTCGCGAGGCTCTTAGGCGAAAAGAACAAACTCGGTATGCAAAAATTCGGCGGAAGCTCTCCCGAACTCTGCTTGCGGAAATCTGGCGAAAGGCCTCGCGTGAGCCCGAGACCGACGATCTGCCGTGGTAGCTTCGATTTTCAAATCATCGCAACGCAATTTAAAGCCAATCAGGCGACGAAAGCGCAAATCATCTGTCACTTTGTCTGACACTCAGTCCGAAGATTGGCTCAGCCATGGCGGTCGGCTACGCCAGACATGCCAAACTGCTACTGTTTTTTGAAGGTCTCTTAAGGACTGAAAGCCTCGAGTTCGCAACGACTCCTGTAAACGGCTTTCCTCCTCGGTCGTATCATAATCTCTTGCTACCGGATACAAGTGGAGGAGAGGCACCCAATCAATGATGCCTAGGCGAGCCCCTTCAGTTTGCAGATCCGACCACGCGACGTCCAATCCCCATCCCATACCATTGTCTTCCGGAAACGGTAAGACCCTACTGTGCCACGCGCGATTGACGGCAAATACGGGCCCGATCTCGACGAACGTGGTAAGCCGAGCAATTGCCAATGGTTGGCAGATCGTAATCGGGTGGCTCGAAAAGCTGCTGGCGGTGTGAGCCGGTTGAGCGATGGCCATGCCCGCCCTCGCAGCAAGTGCGAGAAAAGCGTTCAGGGAGCCGTATTCAAACGCGATGTCATCGTCTACGACGACTATCCAATCGAAATCAGACATGTTCTTCCCATGAATCAGTCGGTTCAGCAAGTTGAACTTGGAACCTTTCCCAATTCCGAAGGAATAGGACTCCAGTAATGGGTGTGTTTGGTCAAGGGCCCAGAATCTGACCTCCCACTTGTGCCTTTTCGCCTCCGCCGCAATACGCACGAGGAGTGGTGCGTTAGCATAGCGATAAACGCCCACGATCAAGGCCTTCTGTTCGACTCGATAAATGTGCCGACCGACGAGTGGGCAGAAGAGCGAATGGACGCCCGCATGAGCAAGCTTTCCACGAATTCTGCCTGCCGCTGCACGCAATCGGCCCAGACCGACTCGGCACTTCATTCGAGTCCCTGACGCAGAGGGACGCTCGACTGCGCGCGTTTTCTTGAGTTCAAAGCCGCTTTGAGATAACCAAGAAAGAAGGAGATCTGAAGTTGATGGGTGAAAGCCTCCGTGTGCCGACCTCGTAAGCCAAACAGAACCGCCTTCCAGACCTCCGCGAGAACCAATCGATACCTCCATCGCGGTATCCCAAAGATACGCGGGCAAGGATTGGAGGTATTGAGTTCGTTCACAAAGTTCCACTGCCCCAGCCCGTAAAAATGTTGCCGCAGGTACCGCTTGGAGAAACGTTCTGACGACGGGCAGTGGTAAACGAGAGCCTTAGGGTAGTAAATGATGCGCTCCTTTTGCTTTCGTAGACGCTCCACCATCTCGGTTTCTTCGCCGGTAGTAGGCTCCGTTTCCTTCTTACCTAAATCGCTGCGGAACAGCCCGTATTTTTCGAATACGATCCTTTTGAACGCTATGTTCGCACCGATACCTACCATTTGTTCGTCGTTCTCTTCGTAGAGGATCACGGCGTTTCCCCGGTCGAACTTCCCTACCGCTCCGTCATAAGCCTCATCCCACCAGGAAGGTCGTGGACCGTTTTCGTGCAGCAGCACCCTGCCTCCCACGCATGCAGGATCGTATTGCTCGAAGGCATTTCTCACTTCTGTCAGCCAATCGCCGGGGAGAACCACATCGTCATCGAGGAAGGCGAGGATTTTCCCCCGGGACTCTCGGACCCCGCTGTTGCGGGCGTGGGACAGCCCTGGAAGCGGCTCGAAAACATACCTTACCGGCAATTCAGCTTCGCGGCTCATGAAGGACTTAACCGTTTTCGAGGTTAGGTCGGATGAATTATTGTCGACGACGATCGATTCCCAGATCAGGCCCGAAGGAACCTGTAGTCGCGCCAGTCCTTGCAGCGTCTTAGCCAGACTTTCATAGCGGTTGTAGGTGCAGATGATTACACTAATTGATGGCGAGGTCGTGTCCATCTCCCTCATACTTTACGTATGCAATTGGAAAAATCAGATTCGCTACGACCACGGTTGTCATACACCTCGGGTTTCGTTTCCGGGCAATTTGGATGCGGGGAACACGGTCAGATGATGTCTGCGAAGAAACGCTCCGTGCGCCGGAAGATCAACATACCAATGACGAACAAAAAGATGCTTACGCCAAAGGAGATGCCGACCAAATTCCAGGGAAGAGCGCTCCCAAGCAGCGCGTATCGAAATCCCAGCACCATACCTGCCATGGGGTTTAACCCGATAAGTCCCTGCCACCGTGCCGGAAGGTAGTGGAGCGGATAGATCACCGGCGTAATAAAAAGTCCCATTTGGAGGCAGAATGGCACGATATACTTGACGTCTCTGAACTGTACGTTGAGCGCCGACAGAGCCAGTCCGATACCGCTCGCCGCCAGAAAACTGCCGAAAACGAATAGCGGAAGCCAGAGAAGGTGGGATGAGACTGGCCAACGATAGTGCAGCATTAGGAGCCCCAGTATCAGCAAACTGAGCAGCAGGTCGAGTAACATTGCCCCGATCGATGCCAGAGGGATGAAAACCCGTGGGAAATAAACCTTCGATACCAGCTGCTGATTCCCGACCAAACTGTTGCTCGATAGGCTCACCGAGTTTGCGAAAAAGGTCCAAGGTGCCAGTCCTGCGTAAACAAACAGCGGATATGGGGGACCATCGCTGCGCATCACGCCCACGCGGCTAAAAAGCAGGGTGAAGATCAACATGCCCAACAACGGCTGCAGCACTGCCCAGAGGACACCCAAAGCGGTCTGTCGGTACCGTATCTTGATATCGCGCCATGCTAAGAAGGCGAGGAGTTCCCGGTAGTAATACGCTTCGGCGAAATCGAAAGGTTGAAATCCCTTTCGAGCCTTAAGCACAACTTCAAAAGTGGATGACATAGAAACAGGCCAGACTGCACAAATACAACCGGCAGAAACGACGACTCCCAGCCGACTCTCAATAAGCGTGTCACAGGGCTGAAACTTTGTCTAGGAATGTTGTGCGGAATGTCTGGAAATCGCTTGTTTCTCTCCCCATTGTTTTCGGAATCTCGCCATAATGTTGTCAAGCATGGTCGCACTCCGCGACCCGATGATGAACAAGCTTGCACCTCCGGCGAGATCAAACCACCAGTCTTTTCTTTCGCGCGAGTTTAAGCTGTTTATTTTCAGCACAAATGAGGGGATGTACTCAACGCAGACTGGCATCCGGATTGCCTATGTTTGCCGTCCGCGCGCAAGGACTGGCGATGCCCGGTGTAATCGCGGCGGAAAGCTCAGTCGGGTAGAATCGACTAGGAAGCTAAGGCCTAAGCGCAGACGTGGTTGACAAGACGAGTTGGCATCCGCTTGAGCAGAGGGCAGTTGTCGGTAGAGAGTCAAATTTGTGAAAGCGCTGATGCCAGGGCAGGAATACGGGCTTGGCCGCTTTGGAACTCAAGGACAAAATCGAATGGTACCGATCATTGAAGTCAGAAACCTGTCGAAAAAATATCAGCTTGGTACATCTGCCGGCCATTTTGACAGGTTATCGGACCGCGTTGCCCAAGGAGTGAGCAAGGCTTGGAATGTGCTCCAAGGGAATGGGCAAAACGAAAACGGGGCGCGGGGCTCGTTCTGGGGACTGCGCGACGTTAGCTTTGATATATACCAGGGCGAAGTCGTGGGCCTCATCGGTTCCAATGGGGCAGGCAAAAGTACGTTACTCAAGATTCTCTCCCGGATTACGGAACCCACGTTGGGCTATGGCAAGTTGCGAGGGCGCTCGGCCAGTCTCCTGGAAGTGGGGACCGGTTTCCATCCAGATCTGACAGGCAGGGAGAACATCTACCTGAACGGCAGCATTTTAGGCATGAGCAAAGCTGAGGTGCGGGCCAGCTTTGATGAGATCGTGGAGTTCTCTGAAATTGGCAAATTTCTCGACACGCCGGTAAAACGGTATTCGAGCGGAATGTATGTGCGCCTTGCTTTTGCAGTGGCGGCTCACCTGAAACCTGAAATCATGATCGTCGACGAGGTCCTGGCCGTTGGGGACATGGCATTCCAAAAGAAGTGCCTGGGAAAAATGAGCGATATCAGCAAATCGGGGCGTACTGTGTTGTTTGTCTCACACAACATGGCTGCATTGCAGAATCTATGCGAGAGAGGCATCGTACTTCGCCAGGGCAGACTTGCATTCGATGGCACGGCAAAAGAGGCAATCAATTACTACGTACACACTGTGTACGGCGAGGGGAAAGAACCCGGCTCCCAGGTTATCGATTTGGTCAAAGACGCGAAACGCCCGCCAGCGTTTACTCCCCGATTGAAGACATTGGAACTTGATACCGCTGAAGGGCTTTCTTGGACTGGATGTCTTTCGTACGGGGCGGGGCTGAGGCTTCAAATCCAATGTCATCTGGACGAACCGACTCGCAATCCAACTGTTCTGTTGTTTTTCAACAATCTCCTGGGTGACGCCGTGTTTGTGGCAGACAGCGGCTTCGACGCGACCTGCACGGTCGAGGAACTTCAGGGTGAGCACGTTTTTATTTGTGACATACCGAGTTTTTCCCTGGTTCCGGGCGAGTACATGATCCACGTTGCTCTCTGGGCTCGCGGCTCGGTGATTGATCGCGTCGAGGACGCCACGCGCTTGACGATCCTTCCCGCGGATTACTATGGAACGGGCAGAGTACCAACACGAGGGCACTGCGTCCTGCCGCATCGTTGGCACATCGAAGATACGACCGACCGCCAGTCTGCGCCGAGTCCGGGCACAGGAACTACAGTCACGCCAAATCCATGAGTAATCCAAGGATTGTGATCATCGGAGCGGGTCGAAGGCAATGTCCTGGAAAACAACTGGGGCGAGTTTTCCCAGCCAGAAAAAGGGTGATGGACCGGACACCGGCCTCCCCCGCTCCGCAATGCTCCTTCTCCTGCGCTCGATGCAGCTGCTGACGGCAAAAACGCGGGCGCGGACATAGATGCGATTAACCGGGCCATCGACGGAATGATCTGATCTCTCATTGCAGACACATACGTCAGTACTCAATTGAAGGAATTAAGGTAGAACAGATGAGCGGCGGGGTGCTCTATGCCATTCTTAAGCTCTTCAAGGCTTTAGCCAGCAATCTCGTCAGCCGAAAGCGTAGCGACCAGCGCCTAAGCCGTCCGCGCGCAACGCCAGCGACGGCTTGAAGGCGCGAATCCTGACGATGAATCGCCAGGACATCGAAGAAGTTACCGCCATCAGCGAGGCAATATAGCTCACGAACAACGAAATCGTCATGAGAGGCGTTCCGGTCGCCAATGTTTCGAAAAAGCCGATAACCATATGTTTTCAGAAGATCATTGAGTTCATTAATGGACGAGCCACTCCGTCGGAGTTGTTCGCCACTCACCTCGACATATAGAATGGGCCCATGGGCAAGGAGATTCGGAGACGCGCTAAGAGCTGCAAACTCTAGCCCCTCGATGTCGATCTTGACCACGCGGGGAACAAAGTGCGCGAGCAATAGGTCATCGATGGAAGTGGCAGAGACGCCTCCCTCGTCTTGGATAAAGAAGGTCGCACCACTATTAGGCTTTTGAACTGCTGCGTACCGCTTCGTAACGTTTCCGATCACGGCGCGAATGGGATATGCGATATGGCCCAGGTTGAACCGGTATATATTGCGACGGAGAAGTTCGAAATTCGCTGAAAACCCCTCGACGACGAGCACGTGACCGCTTGCGCCGACTTTCTGGGCGATTGGTATTGCGAAGGTGCCGATATGCCCGCCGATGTCGAAAACGTTATCCCCGGGCCGAATAATGCTGAGCAAGAAGGCTAGCTCCGGTCGTGTATGAGCACCAAACGAGACGATGTGATTTGTGGCCAGATCGTTAGGGAAGGCCTCGATCCGACCGAAAATGGAATCGACTTCTACGGTACTTGCCATTTAACCATCTCCTGAGCCGCTGCCGGCGCGACAGTGTAGCTGGTTCCGTGTAGGGCGTTCGATGATGCTCTCCCAGAGGCGCATCAGAGGTTCGTTTACATCATTTAGGACGATGTCAGAAACCCTGTTTTGTACGGGCGACGCCGATGGAAACCGCTGCGGCACCAGCAAATGGCTCCCAAAGCCTCTGCCATTCGAAAAGTACGCCAAAATGGACGGGGCAAGAAGGCACTCACTGCCCTGGTATGAATGGGGTACGGTGTCCTCACCCGGAATCTTCTTTTTGACTTCAAAAACGGAATGATTTTACACCCATCCCGCCCGTTCGCAACGTCGTGAAATGGCTTTTCATCTGGAGCGCAGGCTCGCGTCCTGCACTGTCCGAAGATGGACAAGTAGTTAAAATATCGTCTCAGTGCGAGATTACAGAAGTCCTGGATGGTCGCGACCATTAGAGGAAAACAAAATGGCACAGCACACGGTTACAGGGAGCGGTACTAACGATCGCAGGCGAGGCGGCTCCTTGCGATGTTACGATATACTGCGCTGTTGAGCGCACGGTCGTGAGCACGTTTTTATTTGTGACATACCGAGTTTTTCCCTAATCCCGGGCGAGTACATGATCCATGTTGCTCTGTGGCTCGTGGCTCGGTGATCGATCGCGTTGAGGACGCCACGCGCTTGACGATCCTTCCCGCGGACTACTATGGAACGGGCAGAGTACCAACACGCGGGCACTGCGTCCTGCCCCATCGTTGGCACATCGAGGATACGACCGACCGCCAGTCTGCGCCGAGTCCGGGCACAGGAACTACAGTCACTCCGAATCCATGAGGAATCCAAAAATTGTGATCATCGGAGCGGGGCCGACGGGCCTGGGCGCGGGGTATCGTTTGCACGAACTCGGTTACGAAAATTGGGCGCTCTACGAAAAGTCGGATGACGTTGGCGGACACGCCACATCGCACGTCGACAGTAGCGGCTTTCTGTGGGATGAAGGTGGGCACGTCATTTTCTCCCACTACCCTTATTTTGACCGGCTGGTTGACGAGGCGCTCGGAAACGAAGTGCACGAGTGCGTGCGTGAGAGTTGGATCGTCAATGGTAATTCCTGGGTGCCATATCCGTTTCAAAATAACTTGCGGTACATGCCAAAGGAAGTTCAACTGAAGTGCCTCGTGGGCGCGGCAAAAGCGGCGGCAAATGGGCAAGGGGAAAGTGCGAACTTCCGGGATTGGATTCTGGCGACTTTCGGTGAGGGGATCGCCGAGGCGTTCATGTTTCCTTACAACCAAAAAGTGTGGACAACTCCGCTGGAGAGAATGTCGAAATCGTGGATCGGGGAACGGGTTGCAGTCGTCGACTTCAAGCGATTGCTCGAAAACGTCCTGTTCGAACGCGACGATGTGGGCTGGGGCCCGAACAGCAAGTTCAAGTTCCCGCTTCACGGAGGGACGGGCGCCATCTACCGGCGCATCGCCAGGTGCTTTCCGGGCAGGGTCAACACCGGAAAGAAATTGGCCGAAGTCGATACGGTTCGCCGCACGGTTTCGTTTACCGACGGCAGCGGCGACAGCTATGACGTTCTCATTTCGACTGCGCCGATCGATCTGCTCGTACAAATGCTGAAGCCGGCGCAGACCGAACTCCTCGATGCCGCTGCATTGCTTGAGCACAATAATCTTCTGGTGTTGGGACTGGGGCTGGAGAAACCGATTCAGACCAGCAAATGCTGGATTTACTTCACCGAAGCCGACATGCCATGCTATCGCGCCACTTATTTTTCACACTATTCTCCCTTTAACGTTCCTGAGGGGAATACAGAGCGTTACAGCTCTCTGATGTGTGAGGTGTCCTACAAGATTGGCGAGATGCCGGATGCGTCGAAGGTTACGGAGCAGGTTATCGGCGGCTTAATTCGGGCTGGGATGCTCGAGAAGACCGATCGTGACCGCATCGTCTCCCGGTATCATCGTAGCGTGCAATACTCCTATCCCATCCCAACTCTGACCCGCGACCGAGCGTTGTCGATTGTTCAACCCGCACTGATCGACAAGGGAATTTACTCACGCGGCCGGTTTGGCGCCTGGCGCTATGAAATCGGCAATATGGACCACTCTGTCATGATGGGAGTTGAGGCGGTAAACCACGCCTTGGCCGGGGAAAAGGAAACGGTTTTCACTTCGTAAATTCAGCCTGCCATGGAAAACACCGCCGTCATCGCAAATCCCCGGGTAAGCGTGATCATGCCATCCTACAATACCGCTCACCTGATCGCGGCTTCCCTAGACTCGGTCATGCAACAGACGTTTTCGGACTTCGAAATTGTCGTCGTGAATGATGGATCCCCCGACACCACGGAACTTGAGCGAGTGTTGGCGCCCTATTCCACTCGAATTATCTACATCAAGCAAAAGAACAAACGCGCCGCCGGAGCAAGGAATACTGCCATCGAAATGGCGCGCGGAGAATTCGTCGCCTTTCTCGATAGCGACGACATTTGGCTTCCAGATCACCTCGCTTCCCAGATGCAGTTGTTTGACGAGAATCCGGCAGTAGACTTGGTGTATTGCAATTGCCTATCGGTGGGCGACCCAGGGCATCCTCATGAATGGATGAGCCGATGTCCGTCTCACGGTGAAGCGACCTTCCTCAGCCTGATTACGGAACAATGTCAAATTCCGATTTCGACTGTCGTGGCCCGTAAGAACGCGCTTACAAAAGCTGGACTATTCGATGAAACCCTCGCACGATGCGACGACTATGACATGTGGGTTCGCGCTGCTTTTCACGGCGCCAAAATCAGCTACACCCGGAAAGTACAAGCCCGCCTGGCCGATGGACGGCCCGGTGCCCTCGGCGCATCCAGCGCAAAGATGGCTGAGGCCTATTGGCAGATCCTGGAGAAAACCCACCGAACTCTCGCTCTCACTGACAATGACCGGGAGATTGTTCGAAAGCGGGCGGACGAAATTCACGGGATATATCTGCTCGAAGAAGGAAAATTTCAAATGCACCAGGGGCAGTTCAATGAGGCCAAGAAGCTGCTCTCGGAGGCGAATTCGTATCTTCAAAGGCCCAAGGTACGCCTCGTACTTTTTGGATTGTCCATCGCTCCCAGGGCCACGAGCAAGGTCGCTTCGATAGTTGAGCGAATTCGTGACTGAGTGGTCGTTGTTCCTCCCACGGTTTAAAGCCTTAGCCAACCGAAACAGGAATCACAAAGCGCCTTTCAGAGATTTTATCCACGGCAGCTTTGTCCTTCGGGCCATGCGTGAATTATGGTGACTGGTCGAAGGGGCAGGCGGAACCTGTGGTCAATGCTGTTGCGTTCCGACCGGATCGCTGGTAAGTTGTGCTGGTGTGGAGCGAAAAGTTGCGGCTCAAATCTCGACGCTTACCTCCGCGCTATTGCCCGGTGTTCGTGCTGACGCAACATCGGTCTGGGGGCACGTTACTCAGTCGCTTGTTGAACTGTCATGATCGGCTTGTAGTTTGGGGCGAGCACGCAGGGTTCCTTGATAAGCTAGCCGACGCGCAAGCACAGCTTGAACGCTGGGCTCAAGAATTGCCGGAACGTTCGACCCGCGAGTTGCATCGCTATGTGGCTGACGGCCGCTTAGCCGATGTGAAATTCCGCCCATGGATGTCGCCCTTTTGCCCCGCTGATTTCATTGAAGAATGGCGAAGAGTCCTGTTATCCCGGTTCACCCGCGGGCTGCGACGGAATCAGCGCTGGGGTTTCAAGGAGATCAGGTATCACAGGCCGGTGTTAATCAAGTTCCTGCACGAGCTTTTCCCGCAAGGGCAATTCGTGCTCCTGGAACGGAATATAGTGGATCTTTGTGTCTCTAGCCTGCTGACTCCATGGTCTGTTAGCCGCCTGCTGGCAGAGGGTATCGGGCACGATAGGGGTGCTTTCTTGAAGACAGTGAACGATGAGCTCTACCGGGCACTAGCCATGCGGCTAAATTGGACCGAGGGGCTGGCAATGGCCCGGGTGCAATCGGTAATCGTCCAATACGAGGAACTTGTCTGCGATATGGTGGGCCACATGGATCGGCTGTTTCAGTTTCTGCACCTGCCCGTCGATGATAGGGTTAGAGCCCGAATGCACGCGGTGATTGGAGCTGTAGCCGGTGCCACCCCAAAGGACGTTGCATCGGAAGACAGGGGCTATCTCACAGCCTCGGTGATCCGCGACGCCGTTGAACGACAGCTGCCCGAGGTGACAGTCCAGCTGGCACAAAAAGGCATCGACCCGACTCGGCTGATCGCAAAACCACCCCATGATGCCCATACGCCGTCGTTCATGTAGAACGTGACAGCCAACAGCCACACGACACTCAGCCCCCGCCCGTACATGTATTTTTCCTCTCTGAATTCCATCCGAGCATGCTGCCGGCTCACTGCACAGGATGCGCGCGTTGCTCGACATGGCCAACCGTTTACGTCGCATCCCGGAATGGTGCAAACACAACGAGCCGGAATCCACGGTATGTAATGAGGCCAAGAAGCTGCTCTCGGAGGCGAATTCGTATCTTCAAAGGCCCAAGGTACGCCTCGTACTTTTAGGATTGTCCATCGCCCCCAGGGCCACGAGCAAGGTCGCTTCGATAGTTGAGCGAATTCGTGACTGAGTGGTCGTTGTTTGAGTAGACAAATGTTTGCGTAGACAAATGTTTGCGTAGACATTCCTGTCCTCTTTGGGAAATTTCTCACTCGAGTTTCAAACCCGGAAGTGCATCGTCCATCCGTCATGTACTAATGTGACCTGATAGAGCTTGTCCTTACGTTATCTCTGCTCCCGCCGTTCCCTCTTTTACAGTGCCATTAAGGACTCGAACGATGGTCCCCCAACTCCGTTCCGAGGTTACCGTAATGTGCGTCGTTGAGCACTCGAAAGCGACAAAAGCCAAACAAGGTGATGGAAATCTGGTTTCGCATTTTGTCAGCCTGGCTCTCTTGCTTTGCTTTATCCGCCTTACCACCGCATGCGGCGGTGCTTCGCAAAGTGCTCTTTCTGCCTCTCCTTCGGCCAATTCCGCGGTCGCGCTCTCGCTCACGCCCGACGGCGCGACTGTCGCGTCACGGGACCAGATACAATTCACCGCTCGCGTTTCCGGAACTTCAAACACAGCCGTCCGCTGGTCGGCGAGCGCAGGCAGTATTTCGAGCACCGGACTTTTTACAGCGCCTGAGGTCACAAGCAATACAGCAGTTGTGATAACCGCTACCAGCAGCGGCGGTCCAGTCATCACCGGAGGCACCGGTGCCAAAGACAAAGGCACGAGCGACACGAATGCAGTCAACAGCGGAATTGATGCTTCCGCCAAAATTACGGTTACTGCGCGGGCTTCGGCTTCCTCATTGGCTATCACGAACTTCGCACTACCGCCAGCCAGTGCCAGCGTTCCTTATACCGTCACGCTCACAGCAACCGGTGGTGTAACGCCTTATCAATGGAGTTTCGCATCCGGGTCCCTTCCGTATGGAATTCAGCTGCAAACCTCGACTGGCATCGTCACGGGAACGACCGCGCTCACAGGGACTTATCCGGTTACCGCAAAGGTGACCGACGCTTCCGGACAAAATGCCACGGCTGCTCTTGACCTGAGCATTTCCCCGACTGCGACCACCGAATCGAGTTCCTACACCGGGTTTGACGGTCCGGCTGAGTTGCCCCGTATCTACATCCAAACCGAAATGTCGAAAACTCCCGCACCCGGCAGTATCATCACGGTTCAGTCCGGAGAAAATTTGCAGTCCGCGCTGAACAGCGCCAACTGCGGAGACACCGTTTTGTTGCAAGCGGGCGCAACCTTTCCCGGACCATTCATTTTCCCGAGTAAGAATTGCGATGACAATCATTGGATCATCGTCCGCAGCAGTGCCGACGATTCCTTGTTGCCACCCGAAGGCCGCCGCCTTGCGCCCTGCTATGCCGGAGTCCCTTCCCTTCCCAGCCGTCCTGCATTTAGCTGCGCTTCCACAAAGAATGTGCTGGCTAAACTGCTTCAGCCGAAGACCGGCACCGGCCCCATCGTCTTCGCTTCCGGTGCAAATCACTATCGGCTGGTTGGATTGGAAATCACGCGTACGGCCGGAACCGGAATCGCATACGCCTTGGCGTCGGTTGCAGCCGGCGGCACAGCTGACAATCTGATCTTTGATCGAGTTTGGATGCACGGCACTCCCCATGACGAGACCAAGAAGGGTTTCGAACTCGGCGGAGTCTCGTACGGAAGCGTGATTGACTCCTACTTCAGCGATTTTCACTGCATCTCGGGAACTGGGGCTTGTACCGATGCCGCCGCGGTTGGTGGGGGTGTTGGCGACCCCGTCGGACCATTCAAGATCGTGAATAACTTCCTTGAAGCTTCGGGAGAAAACATTCTCTTTGGCGGTGCGCAGAGCGCGACCACTCCTGCCGACATCGAAATTGGTCACAACCACATTTTCAAGCCCATGATCTGGATGCAGGGTCAGCCAGGTTACGTGGGAGGCGCAAATGGTAACCCATTCATCGTCAAGAACCTTTTCGAGCTGAAGAATGCGCAGCGCATTCTTCTGGAAGCTAACATCATGGAAGGATCGTGGGGCGGCTTCTCCCAAACCGGATACGCTATCTTGCTGACGCCGGTGGACCAGCAAAGTGGTGACGGCAGCAATCTCTGTCCGATATGTCAAGTCACGGATGTGACCATTCGCTACAACATCATCAAGCACGTGGGAGCGGGACTGCAAATTGCGAGCGTCCTGTCAGCCCCCGGTGAATTTCCAGCGCTCGATGGGCAACGCTACAGCATTCATGACATCGTAATCGACGACATCGATGCTGTAAAATATAACGGCGGCGGACGTTTCGCGGAGATAATGTCGCTTGCACCGGATCCGCCGATTGCGAATCTCTCAATCGATCACGTTACTGCGTTTGCCAAGAATCTGCTCACGGTCAGTGGTGACACGCGTCCCAGGATGTCAAATTTCAGTCTGACCAATAGCATTCTTTCCGTCGGCATCTATCCCGTTTGGTCCGCGACTGGCAGCCCAACGGATTGCGCTGTTCTTGATATACCGGTAAAAACCTTCGATAGCTGCTTCGACGGATACTCATTCGAAAACAACGCGCTGATTGGAACTACCTCTTCGTTCCCGCCCAGCAAGTGGCCGTCGGGAAACTTCTTCCCCACTACTGCAGGCGCAGTACAATTCGCCAGTTACCAGGAGGGGAAAGGCGGGAACTACCTCCTTATGAGCACGAGCCCCTACCGCAACGCAGCAACAGATGGCAAGGACCTAGGCGCCGACGTGAGCAAGATCCAGTCCGTAACGGCGACCGTTTACTGAGCTTGGAGCTTGATCCAGAGTCGTTTCTGCGGAATGCGGTTGAGTTGCATCCTCGATATTCCGCACCGCACTACATTATCCTGCCTGATTGGCTGCAGCCTTGCTTCGGCGTATTCTTAGTTGATGATGGGATCACGGCCGGGGCGAACTGGCCGGGCGCTTAACGCCTCTTTTAGTCTCATCGCCATTATGGAGGCGGAGGCTTAGTCGCCTTCCACGCTCTTCCGGAAACTACACCGACTCTAGGACCTTAATGCCACGAGAAATCTCCCCCACAAGCCCAGAACGCCAACTCGGGGACACTCCCCTTGGTCATTTACCGCGAAGCCAGGGGCTGCACGTGGCAGTTCTCCTAAGGATGTGCATCCTCTCGGTGCTCGTTTGCCTCGTCCTGCACACGGCGAGTGGGCAGCAAGCGGCACCGGGGACCGCGTCGCCCAAGCCTGCCAACTTTGACGGTCCGGCTGAACTCCCTCGCGTGTTCGTGAAAAGCAGGATCGCCGATACGCCAGCTCCAGGAAAGCTGCACGCATTGAAAAACGGCGACAACCTACAAGAGGCCCTCAATAACTCTGCCTGCGGCGACACGATCACGCTCGAAGCCGGGGCCAGCTTCGCCGGCCGTTTTCGGTTGCCCAAGAAACCCTGCGACGATACGCACTGGATCGTCATTCGGACAAGCGCGCCTGAAGATGCCCTGCCTCCGGAAGGAACTCGCATCAGTCCCTGTTATGCAGGCGTGGCCTCGCTGCCTGGTCGACCCGCATTTCACTGCCCTGCGGTCAAGAACGAAATGGCCAGAATTACTTTAACGGCCCAGGGAGCGGGTCCCATTTTGTTTGCTGACGGCGCCAATCATTTTCGATTCATCGGCGTCGAAATCACTCGCGAGTCAACCCCCGCTGCCGTCATCGCTTTGGCAAGCCCGGATGGGGCGGTGGCGGCGGACCATATCATCTTCGACCGCGTGTGGATGCACGGCACGCCCCAAGGCGAAACCAGGCGCGGGCTGTTCTTGAGCGGCACTACCTATATGGCGGTGGTCGATTCGTTTTTCAGTGATTTTCATTGTGTGGCCAAGGTAGGCGATTGCGTGGACTCCCAAACCATCTCTGGGGCTTCCGGGGGCCTGCCCATGGGACCCTACAAAATCGTCAATAACTTCCTCGAAGCCGCAGGGGAGAACATTCTGTTCGGCGGTGCCCAGGCTACCGCGACGCCCGCAGACATTGAGATCCGACGCAACTACATTTTCAAGCCGCTCATTTGGATGCCGGGTCAGCCAGGCTTTGTCGGAGGATTGAGTGGAAATCCTTTCATCGTAAAGAACCACTTTGAACTGAAGAACGCTCAGCGGGTCCTGTTTGAAGGCAACGTCATGGAGAACAATTGGGGCGGTTTCAGTCAAACCGGCTTTTCTATTCTTCTCACGCCCAAGAATCAGTACAACGGGCCCATTCAGGGCAGTATTTGCCCTCTTTGCCGAGTCACCGACGTTACCATCCGCGATTGCACCATCGCGCACGTCGGCAGCGCCCTTCAGGTTGCCAACGTTCTGGATGATAAGGCCGGCGCTCCATCCGCGGACGGCGAGCGTTACAGTATTCACAACTTGGTGATCGACGATATCGACGGCAAGAAGTATGGCGGCTTCGGCGCCTTTCTGGTGCTGATCTCCGATCGCCCGACGCTGAAGGACGTCCGGATCGATCATGTTACAGCCCTCTCCCCTCGCGTCTTCATGAACGTGGGGGTAATGCATGGACACATTGAAAACTTTGTCTTCACCAACAATCTGATTGGCCCCGTTCAGCGAGAAATCACGAGTACGGGTGGGGAATCCTTGCGTCAAAATTGTGTTTTCGAACCCGAGAGACAGGGCCCCGCCGGTGTCTTGAGCAATTGCTTCGACGGGAGCAAATTTTCTAACAACGTCATCATTGGTGGAACGGGAGCATGGCCGAAAGGAAACTTCACTCCCAAGGATGCAGGAGCAGTTGGTTTCGTAAAGAACGGAAACGGCCTGGACGCATTTCGCCTGTGTCGCGAAAAAGGAGCTTCCTGCAAAGGACCCTCAAAATATATCAAGGCCGGAAGCGACGGCGGGGATATTGGAGCGGACATTGACGCCATCACATCCGCTACCCGAGGCGTGGTTGAATGACCTCTTTGGGCATGCCGGGGCTGACCTCCGCGAACGAGCGCAAAAGCGCTCCCGTGTTTGTGCTCGGCAGCCCGCGCTCGGGTACAACTCTTTTGTACGACATGCTGCTTTCCGCCGGAGGATTCGCAGTCTATCTTGCCGAATCCAACGTCTTCAATTTGCTCGCGCCACGGTTTGGCGATTTCAGTTCTCGAGCGACGCGGGAACGACTACTGGACGCGTGGCTCGGCAGCAAGCTCTACCGGGCCACTGGAGTTGACTCAGAACTTATCCGGCAGCGAATTCTCGAGGAGTGCCGTAACCCAGGAGACTTCCTGCGCATCGCGATGGGAGAGATTTGCCGATCGCAGGATGCGCCGCGCTGGGCTGAGAATTCCCCCGAGGCGATCCTTTATCTTCCGCTCATCAAACAACTGATCCCGGACGCACTGATAATTCACATTATCCGTGACGGCCGCGATGTCGCCAATTCGCTGGGGCAACTCGAATATGTTCGTCCTTTCCCTTGGGAGCAGCGTTACAGCGTCATTGGCTGTGGGCTTTATTGGGAGTGGATTGTGCAGCAGGGCCGCAGGTTCGGGAAGTTACTGGAGGGAGATTACGTGGAGGTTCGTTTTGAGGAGCTGCTGGCGGATCCTCATGAAACACTCGAGCAGATTGGCCGTTTCATCGAGCAGCCGTTGGACTATGAAACCATCCAGCGCGTCGCCTATGGCTCGGTTAGCAAACCTAACACGTCGTTCCGTACGCAGGACCCGAATGCGCGCTTCAATCCCGTAGGACGCTGGAAGACCAGTTTCTCAGCGGACGAGTTGGAACGCTTCGAACGTCTCGTTGGCGGCACTCTTCAGGAACTCGGCTATTCGCTTGCGACGCCAAATCGCCCGGCGACATTATCTCTGAAGGCGACACGCCTGCTGCATCGCAGCTTTTTCGCAGGTAAATTCTGGTACAAGAACAATCCGGCGATGCGAGCTTTGCGCCCCGCTCTGACGGGCGCAGAGATCGATGAGATCGTGCTCGCCGAAGACCACCCACCGGTGCTGAAGAAACATTCCGCCCAATGCCCCCGAGGAAGCTCGTAAATCAAGTGGCCGTGCTTAATCGATATTGGGCGGAAAACCAGTGTCGGCGCCCATCGGTCGAAAAGCGTGGCTCGGGTGGCCAGCCCAGGCCGCCCGCCCACCTCTGAGTTGTCAGTTCACAGCGACCTAAGAAAATCCAGTAGGGCCTGTTTCCTTTCTGGCGAGAGGTCGTCGAACCTTCGCACCACTTTGTTCGCCTCCGACCCTGGAGAGCTGTGTTGTTGAATCGCGTTCATCAAGTCGCGTGCTCTTCCATCATGAAGAAAGAACAGCCTCTGCCCGATTCCCCACAAAGGGGCCGTCCTAAATTCGTCAGGACCCGCCAATCCCTGGGAAATCCCATCCGCAAGGTTTGCTCCCATACGGTGAAGAGCAAAATCGGAAAAAGGGTGATACTGCACATTCCCCATTCCTGTGAACACAGACTGAGCGGTTGTAAGTGTATCCGAGTGACATAGAACACATCCAATTTTGTTGAATATGTCTTGCCCCTCTTTCGTCTGAGCCGTGGGAGTACCTGGTACGGGCGGCGCCGACAGGCGTATAGCGTCCACAAACGCATCTATATCAGAGATGCCGTTGGTAGCTTCAGAGTGAGTGTCTTCCGGCGTGGGATTGAACACACATCCTGCGACAGCATTTCTTTCGTCGGGCATTACGTCATTGGTCACGCCCATTTCTACGTTGTATGCTTCGCCGGCAAATATGTTCAGCGACTTATTTTGGGCCTTCCATCCGAACTTACTGATGGTTCCATCGTTCGGACTCAGATTAAATCTGCCTGCTATTCCCAGGTCTTGTTTCTTGTCTGGATGAGTTGCCAGGTTAGCTCGCAATATAGAGTCCGCAGTATTGTCAACGAGGCCCAACCCAAATAGTGGAGTTGGAATTCTGAAGATAACATTGTTAGCCGCGAGTTGAGCTATGAAGTCTGGTTGGGGGAGGTTACAGCCAACTGCATCCGAGCGCCCTGCAATAGAGAACAGATTGTGGACCCCTCCATCAGCTGTTCCATCCGCACGCCTGACGAATCTGGCCTCTCGGACCGGCCCGTCTGACGTAATAAACGGAGGTATTACGTTCGGAGCCCCCATTTCGGCTGCAGCCGCAATTTGAGGATTCGGTTGAGGAACTTGCGGACTCGTGGGGCTCGGACTTGTTCCCAATGTGGCCGGTTGAGAATGGCACGAACCACAGCTTGTTGAATTGAATCCCGGCCCCAGTCCACCATTGCCAGTCCCGGGTGGAGAATCGGGGACGCCCTCATCCTCTACAAATTGGGCTATGCCGTTCGCGTATGCGGCTTGCTCTGTGGCATTCAGCGTCGGATAGAAACCTGTTGCTCCGCCAGCACCCGCCGGCCCGGGTCGTGGCCCGGGGTCACCGGGTGCTTTTTGAGATACGACAACTGCCACTGCCGCCAAAACCGTCGCGATCGTTGCTGCCTTCTTCCAGTAGGTCATTTCACGCCTCCATGCGTCGGGAAAGTTATGTGTCCACAAGCCGGACTTATGACGAAGGTGCGCGATATTCGTCTTACCTGTCCCGTGGCGCGCAAGATGTAGACACAGAACGCTGGCTAACAGTCTTAGGGCATTGCTGGCGCAATACCCGCAAACCTGACCGTCTGCAGGAAGAAGGAAGATAGAGCTTTGTTAGGGAGAAGTTATATTTGAATTGAATTACAGTCAAACACCAGCAGTACATTCGGCGCTGTCAGAAGTACATGCTGCAGTCGTCCAAACGGACACTACTCATAAGGGCTTCGCTATCCGAATGCAGCCATTCTAAGGTCAAGGCAAATCAGAAATGGGGTAGCTTTCACAACTATTCTAGATTCTAGTAAGGTCCAATGACTCCTGCGATGGCGCGGGAGGCTGGCGGAGTTACAGCTTGCGCGTCTTTTGTGTCCAGGACATCCAGATATTTCAGCCCCGAACCGGTGTTAAATAGCACCACCGTGTCTTCGGTGGTGAAGAAGCCGCTTGCCAGTAATTTCTTGTAGGCGACCAGTGAGGCCGCACCCTCCGGGGCGGCGAAGATGCCTTCGACCTTCCCCCAATGACGAGTTGCTTCGAGCATCTCCGCGTCACTCGCCGCGATCGCGAGGCCCCCACTTTTTCTTAAAGTCTCAAGAATAAGATAATCGCCGTAAGGTTTGGGCACACGCAGTCCTGAAGCCAAAGTGCGAGCATGAGTCCACATCTCTGCCGTCGCACGGCCTTCATCCCATGCTTTAACAATCGGCGCGCATCCCGCAGCTTGCACGCTGATCATATTCGGCCGTTCGGGGCCGATAAAACCTAGTTGCTCCATTTCATCAAATGCCTTCCACATCCCCAGCAGCCCCACGCCCCCGCCTGTGGGATAGATAATGCCATCCGGAAGTTTCCAACCCAGGTGTTCGGCAACTTCGTAACCCATGGTCTTCTTACCTTCGACACGGTAGGGCTCTTTGGTGGTGGAGACATCAAACCAACCTTCTCTTCTCCAACTCTCGCTCTCTTTCAACTCGGCAACATTGCGCGCGCAGTCCGAGATGAGGCCTTCGACCAGCGTGACCTGCGCTCCGTAATAATCGCACTCGATGCGGTTGGCCACGGGCGCATCTTTGGGCATGAAGATGTGAGCTTCGATGCCGGCTGCGGCGGCATACGCAGCACACGCTCCGGCAGCGTTTCCAGCCGAAGGGATGGCGAGTTTTTTCAGACCGAAATGCCGCGCCATTGTCACGGCGGCGGAAAGTCCACGAGCCTTGAAGGAGCCGGTTGGATTCAGGCCTTCGTCCTTGATAAAAACATTGGGATACTCACGACTCTGCAGCATCGGAGTGAACCCTTCGCCGAGCGTGACCGGCGTAGCCTCGGGAAGAACAGCGTCGTATCGCCACATCGTAGGAGCCAGGGGCAGCAGCGATGCGGGGGAGAAAGTTTTCCTGATGTTGGCAAGATCATAACGTGCGTAGAGTATGCCCCCATCCTTGGGGCAAACGGTTTGCGGACGGTCTGCAGGATAATGTTCACCGCAGCGAGTGCATTCGAGGTGAGTGAGGCGCGACACGCAAAGAGTTTATCAGGCGGATGCTCGGCCGCGATTGGAAAGGCAAATCTAGAGTCGACGGGAATAGAGCGGCAGGGTTGCGAAACAGCTCAAAAAGATCTTTCGAAATCTATTTCACTATAGAGTGAAACTCCTACTTCGAACTGCGTTTGGCCGCGCGCTTCGAAGGCGGGACTATGCCCTTCTCAGGACGCTCTTTCTCGATTGCGTCGGAAAGGTCGTGCAACGGTTTATCGCCTGCCGAAGAAAACTGCGGACCGGCTTCTGCCACGGTCAAACCCTGGGCGGTGTAGATGGCCTCGTCAAACGTTGACCCGGATTTCGCAGCCGCGACTGCGAACACTCCATGCGGCATGCCGTTGGTGAAGGCTGTGGCTATGTAGTCGCCCACCATCAGCCCGTTCTGCGAATTCGGGAGCCAACTGAGCTGCATCGGTCCCAGCAGTTTTCTCGACGAGTTCCAGGTTGTTCCGCCGTTGTGGGAAGAAATGTAGCCGATGGAAAGCCGGCAAGTTGCAGTCGTACAGTTGCTCTGCGCAAAGTAATAATAGTGAATCGCAACATGAGCGGTTGCGCCAGATGTGGCCGGATCAATGCCGATGCCAGGGATAAAATGATCCACGGCGGTGGTAATCGAATCAATAGGAATGCGTTTCACCGCCGACCAATGCAGCCCGTCGCTCGATGTACTGTAGACAAGATCATTGGTTGCGCAACTGGCACGGAAGCGGCAATCTTCCCACACCACCCAAACCTTGCCAGCGCCGTCCACTGCAGCTGAGGGTAGCGGTCCGCTGCGAATTCCCCCCGCATCGATGTGGCTCTGAATATTTGAGACCAGGACTGGAGCCGTCCAGGATTTGCCGCCGTTGGTCGAGATGAATGCCGAAATCCCCGAGGTTTCAATCGGCACCACCACTGTGCCGTTGGGCTGCACCAAGGGCTGTCCGCCAATGCCGAGTGACCGGTTCGCCGTCGCGGTGGCCGCGCCCCAGGTCAGCCCTCCATCGGTTGAGGTGCTCATCAGGATTTCGTCGCCAACCGCGGGATTGTCCCACTCCACATAGCAGTTGCCGTAGAACGGGCTGGTGGAGGTGCTGTCGCACACGATCCAGTTCTTATCGGAGTTCTCCACGACGGGACCGATGCTCACGGGTTTATCCCAAGTAAACCCTCCGTCGGTCGATCGGCTCACCACTACTGCCGTCGTGGACGAAACATTTGAGATCGGCAGGGAAGCAATCATCCATACGCCGTGCTTGGGGTCGTACGCCACGGCCGGGTCGCTGGCCGCGTTGTAAGGACCACCGCCGTCTCCTACGGTGAGGCCTGGTAGAAATCCGTGCGCCCAGGTGTTGCCACCGTCCGTGGAAGTTGCCCAACCAATGGCCGTCGCGCCGCCAGGAGCAATGCGCCCCGTTTGAAATGCGGCCACCAGCGTGTTGCCGTCGGCAAGCATGTGGGGTTCAACCTCGGTGGCGTGCTGGCCCGGGCCTATCGTGAAAGGATCAGAGCTGATCTGCGTAAAAGTGACAGACTTGGCATCCTGCCCATGCACGGCAACTGCAGTCGAAAGGAAGAGGATCAGCGCGAAACATAGAAAACTTCCAGCCCGGTAAGGTAAGAAAATTTGATTCATCGAGACTTATCCTCAAGTGCTAAGAGTCGCTGGTTTGGAAGATATGCCCCAAATGGCTGAGCATCTGCGGGCGACAATCCGGGGAGATAGTTACCGTGCGCGATGAAGATATCGCGGGTTCTGCCGCGCTGTCAATGTGAATGGTTTTGCTACTCTGCTTCGGCAGCGATGCCAAGGTTGGGACAAACACAACCGCTACGCCGTCACTGTAAATGACCTTCCAATCGCCGGTTTCGAGCAGGAGATTCGCCAACGCAGAGTCCTTCGGCACAATTACGCAATGAGGCGCGTGCTGCTGAAGAAATTCCTGCCAACCCGGCTCCGCGTGGACCATCTTCAAGTAAGACTTTAAGAATGTCTCCCCGTAGAAATCGTGGCGGTCATCGATGATCACCTTCACGCCCGGGTAAAGGCGATAGATAAAATATCCACCCCAGGAATCAAGACTGAGAAGCGGCCCCCGCAGATCAGACTTCTCGAGGTAATCCACTGCAGCGAGCGGAAAGCGCTTGCTGTCGAAGCGTGCATTCATCAATTGCCCTGCGCCTAACTTGCCGCAATGAGCGACGGTCCAGGACGTCAGCACAAAAGCGGCGACTGGCCAAAGGTGTCCGCGCAAACTTAAATCGATCGTCTCCATGCGATTCAGAAATTGTGCGTAGGTGCGAGCACGGGCACGGACTAGAGAACGAGGCGACGCGGTCAGCCGCGTCATCGCTTCCGAAAGCCACGGCCCAATTACCAGAATCAACAGGAGTGACGACACAGGAATATTCCGCGACGCATACAGCCCCGAATACACAGCAAATAGCACTACCAAGCCGTGACTTAGGCTGATCTCGCGTCTCTTCGCCGCCAACGCTAGCAGAGTTAGAAGCAGCAATCCCGCAAAACACTTCTGCGCCACGTAATGAAAATTGGGGGATTGAAACTCGTCAATATGATCCATCAGAAAATGATTCGATAGATAGCGATAAATGTGGATATGTAATCTAAAACTGTAGGGATTCACCAGAGTCGCGGCCGCGCTCAGAATGCCGGCAAATGTCAGATCCCTGATATGCCGACCGATACGCAGCTTGTGCAAGACATCGTCGAAACGATCCTCCGTAAGCGAACGGTTCAGACTCAACCACCGCCAGACGGCGCTGACCCAGTAGATCGCTAAGAGGGCGAAGCCGAGCAGAAATCCTCCATGCACATTCACCCATACCAGCATCATCAGGGGTAGAAACCATAGAAGCCATGGCCGATTTCTCTTTGTGGATCTCTCAAGCGAATCCGAATTAAAATTGTCATGACCATCCTGCAACGATTCCAGAATCCAAAACCACACCAGGGTGAACAACCAACTCACCACGTGCGGCCGCGCCAGAAAATGAATCATCGATGCCGATGCGGCGAGCAGCGTGAGGATTAGCGCCAAGACAATATTCGTGCCACGACGCACCAGTCGCCGGAATGCCCAGGAGAAAACCGCGGCGATTGTCAACGCCGTCAATAACACGACGCCATTCAGAGCAAACGCGCTATCCAACCGCCCCACCACTATGTCGTACAGCCACTCCCAGGCAAACCAGGGATGGCCGTTCATGCTGGAGGAAAAAGGATCGACGTGCGGAATCGTGTGCGTTGCCAGAATGATCTGGCCAGTTCGAATGTGCCAACCGATTCCAGCATCTCCCAGCAACCGCACAGACAGGCTTGTGAATGCGAGCACACTCAAGAGCGCCACGAAAAGCAAGTCAGCTACAGAAGGCACCAGCCACCTCAAACACACAGAATGCAAATCCGCGGCAGAAGTTCTGGAGTCTATTGCCATCGCGCTGAATCTTATAGAGTGGGACTATGAACGGCAAGGCTGCACAAAACGGAACACCTCACGTCGTGATCGTCGGCGCGGGCTTCGGAGGCCTAAATGCAGCGCAGTCGCTCGCTAGCGCGCCCGTTAGGATCACTGTAGTCGACAGGAAAAATCATCACACTTTCCAGCCCCTGCTTTATCAGGTAGCAACCGCCGGTCTCTCGCCCGGCGAGATCGCGACGCCGATCCGCTCAATTTTGAGCCGGCACAAAAATGTCGAAGTGTTGATGGCTGAAGTTACGGGTTTCGACCTTGAGCGCCGCGTGGTCCAGACGGTTGAGCAAAACGAAGAGCAGGAAATTCAATACGATTTTCTTGTGGTTGCCGCCGGTGCCAGCCATGCATATTTCGGCCACGATGAATGGGAAGTTCTCGCACCCGGCCTCAAAACGATTGAGGACGCTCTTGAAATCCGCCGCCGCGTTCTGCTGGCTTTCGAACTCGCCGAACGCGAAGCTTCCGCCGGTGGACCCCGCGAACCCTTGAACTTTGTGGTAGTCGGCGGTGGTCCCACGGGAGTCGAACTCGCCGGCACGCTAGCAGAAATTTGTCGTCACTCTCTCGCTCCAGATTTTCGTTCAATTGATCCCAGCCGCGCCCGCATTCACCTTATTGAAGGCGGTCCGCGTGTCCTTCCTGCTTATACCGAAGATCTTTCGCGCAGCGCCCTCGAACAACTGCAGCGCCTGGGCGTAGAAGTGACCCTTTCCACAATGGTGACGGGGATTGAGCCGGGTGCGCTTTGCATGGGCAAAACCCGGCTGGAAGCCGCTGTTATTCTCTGGGCCGCGGGCGTGGCCGCTTCGCCGCTTGGCAAAAAGCTCGGCGTACCCATCGATCGGGCGGGGCGTGTATTGGTTGGGCCCGATCTCAGCCTTCCCGATCATCCCGAAGTCTTCGTTATTGGAGATCTCGCCTCCTTAAAAGACGCCTCGGGCAAATTGCTGCCGGGCGTGGCTCCTGTGGCAATTCTCGAGGGCCGCTATGTTGCCAAAGTTATTCGTCGCGAAATCAGCCAGGCGGCCGAACACCGGAGCTCAACCAGATTGCCAGCCTCTCGCCGGCCTTTTCATTACTTTGATAAAGGGAGCCTGGCTACCATTGGCCGCGCAGCTGCGGTCGCGCAATTCGGCAAGATTCATATCTCCGGATTCATGGCGTGGCTGTCCTGGCTGTTCGTTCACATTTTTTTTCTGATCGGTTTTCAGAATCGTTTGCTGGTCTTTATCCAGTGGGCCTGGTCATACTTCACCTACGAGCGGGGCGCTCGTCTGATCACTGGCAGTACCAACCTTCCGGGCTGGAGCGCCCTGGAGGCCGAGCGTTCCAGCGTCGCGGTTGCCGAACAAGAAATGCCTACCGCCATCAACAAATAAGAGTAAGAATATTGTTAAGGGCAGGTAGCTGCACATGAAGCGCGATCTAATTTCGGGGATTCTTCTGGGCTGTTTGGTAACTCTTGTTCTCAGCTCTATCTCCTCTGCCGAGATTCTCAAGATAGCGGTCAACGACACCATTCAGCCCATCACCGAGGAATATATTGGGCGAGCTATTTACGCGGCCGAGCGGCGCAACGATCAGGCAGTATTGATTGAGATCAATACACCGGGCGGCCTCGTCGAATCGACTCGAGAGATTATCGAGAAGATCACAAACTCGTCCGTTCCCGTCATCATTTATGTCACCCCCAGCGGCAGCCGCGCGGCATCGGCCGGATTTTTCATTCTGGAATCTGCTGACATCGCCGCGATGGCTCCCGGAACCAACACCGGCGCGGCCCACCCTGTCACAATCGGCGGCGGCACTGTCGACGATGTGATGAAGCAAAAGATGGAAAACGACGCAGCCGCCCTTATGCGGTCTGTCGCCGCCAGACGCGGGCGAAATGTTGAGGTCGCGGAAAGTACGGTTCGCCAATCCAAGTCCTTCACCGAGCAAGAAGCTCTTTCGCAGCATCTCATCGATTGTGTGGCGTCCAGCGAAGATGATCTTTTTCGCCAGATCGAAGGAAAGAGCTTTAAGCGTTTCAGCGGCCAGGAGGTTACTCTGAAACTCGTCGGCCAGCCCATCGTGCCCTTCGGGATGACCCTCAAAGAACATATCCTTGGCTATTTGATGGATCCAAATGTAGCTTTCATTTTGCTCGCCGTGGGCGCACTGGCGCTTTACGCCGAGTTTAATCATCCCGGTGCGGTCCTTCCCGGCACGGTTGGCATCGTCTTTATTTTGATCGCGGCCTTTGCGCTGAACCTGCTACCCACGCGCTTTGCCGCGCTGGTACTGATTCTCGGAGCTTTCGCGCTCTTCGCCGCCGAAGCCAAATTCGCTAGCCACGGCGTACTCACCATCGGCGGCATTACTCTACTCACGCTCGGAGGCTTGCTCCTGGTGGATTCGCCCATCCCCGAAATGCGCGTCCACTTATTGACCGCGCTTGCAGTTAGCGTTCCTCTCGGCGTGATTACGGCGTTTCTGATGAGCATCGCTCTCAAGGCACGCCGCAACAAGAGGGTTTCCGGGGCGGATGGGTTAATCGGGGAGACTGGCATTGCCCAAACTTCCCTCTCCCCGCGCGGAAAGATATTCGTCCATGGAGAACTGTGGGACGCAATCTCCTCCGGCCAATTATCCCCCGGCCAGTCCGTGGTAATACGCGGAGTTGATGGTCTGGTGCTTCAGGTCGAACCGTTACCCGTCACCAGACCAACTGCGGCACCATCTATTCCTTAACTGAAGCGCGCACCAACGCAAGCAACTGTCTTCGTCCGAATTCCGCGCCCGCGCCCGCTCATTGCGTTACAATCCGCCTCAGAAGCGCTTGTGCGCTTCGAGCAGTGAGGTATTCAAATGGGAGAACTGAGTTTTGGCTTCGGCACCATTGTCATCATCATCGTCGTCCTCTACCTGTTAAGCTCAATAAAGATACTGGCCGAGTATGAGCGAGGCGTCATCTTTCGACTGGGCCGGCTGCTCAGCGCAGCCAAGGGACCCGGTGTGATTCTGGTGTTTACGCCGATAGACCGCATGGTGCGGGTGTCGTTGCGGCAGGAGGCCCTTGAAGTTCCCCCGCAGGACATCATCACGCGCGATAACGTTACGCTTAAAGTAAACGCCGTCATTTTCCTGCGCGTGATCGATCCCAGTAAAGCAGTGGTTGAGGTTTCGAACTACGTCTATCAGACCTCGCAGTTTGCGCAGACCACGCTGCGTTCGGTGTTGGGCGAACAGGAACTCGACGAACTTCTGGCGCACCGCGAAAAGATTAATCTGCGGCTGCAGAGCATCCTCGACCAACACACCTCGCCTTGGGGCGTGAAAGTGACCAACGTCGAGGTCAAGCAGGTGGATATGCCGGAATCCATGCTGCGCGCCATGGCCAAACAGGCCGAAGCCGAGCGCGAAAAGCGTTCCAAAATTATTCATGCGGAGGGTGAATTTTCAGCCGCGCAGCGGTTGGTCGACGCAGCGCATCTGCTGGCGACCGAACCGGTCAGCGTACAACTTCGCTATCTACAGACGCTGACTGAGATCGGGGTCGAGAAAAACACCACAGTCATCTTCCCGGTCCCGGTGGATTTTTTCTCGGGCCTGCAAAAGATGCTGGGAACAACTGGCGACAATGCGGCACCCGCGGCTAAGCCGGCATAGAAGATGAAGAGTTTTGTAGCTCATCCAGCGCTGCTCGAGGCGCTTGGCTGCGAATCTGGGTATCAGCTTTACGGAAGCAGTTGCTATGGATTCACAGGACACTGAAATCACATTAGGCACCACGAAACTGCTGGGCCTCTTCTTCGGCCTGGTGATAGTGTGTGCAGTCTTCTTCGCGCTCGGTTACACGCTGGGCCGCAGATCAGACATGGGACTCACCTCGGCTAGCGCAGCCGCTCCATTGCAGGCCGCATACAGCGGCCGCAAGCCCGCCAGTTCGGCGTCCCAACCTGCTCCATCCATGACTTTCTATAAAGCGGTCGAGCAAAAGGATGCCAGCACTCAGCTGACGCCCGCCGCCACAGACACGGGGTCAACCACCGCCGATCAATCAGCAGCATCACCTGCTTCTTCGTCCGGTTCCGCATCTTCGCAATCGGCCAATCCTCCCGATCCTATGGCTGCGATACCCGCTGGCGGGTACTTCGTGCAGGTCGCCGCAGTCAGCAAGCGAGATGACGCAGAAGCCCTGGTGGACGCGCTGAAGAAGAAACAATATCCCGCCTTCGTGGCCGACGGTTCCTCGACAGACAGGCTCTTCCGCGTGCAACTGGGGCCTTTCTCCGATATCAAAGATGCAGAAGCTACACGTACGCGCCTCATCAACGACGGATATAACCCGATCCTAAAAAAGTAAAAACTTAAAAACTGAAGAAGCGAAAGACGTATGAAGTTGGACCCCCTGTTGAACCGTCGTGTCATCTTCAAGCTGCACGGCAAGGAGCCGCTCGACTCAACGATCATCAAGAAAGACGAGACCGGCTACTGGATCCGTGGCGGTACGCTGCCACCGCATCTCGATAATGCCAACTGTTCCCTGCCTGAGAACGATGTGCGATATCTCGAATTCACGCGCATCGAGTGGATGCGCGCATTGCGGAATCGTTCCTGACAACTAGCCAGTGAGAATTGTGTCGGGGCACGCATTATGCGTACTGAAGTTGCGCATTATTATTTCGCTTTCGGCGCCCGCCCCTTCGGGCAGGTCCCCTCAACAAGTTCTATCGGCTGCATATTGACAAGCGTCAATTTAACGGATATTCCTACTCCATTCCATGACAACCTCTATCCTGTCGCTCGATCACGCGCTGCAAGCCATCGCCGATCCAACCCGGCGTCGCATCCTGCTTGCGCTCAAGCAGGGCGGAGGTTCGCCAAGCGCGCTTATTGCAGGAAAAAAAGGGCTGTGCGCCGGCGACATTGAAGAACGCGTGCGTCTTTCGCAGCCGACCATCTCTCATCACATGGCGATCCTGACGAAGGCGGGCCTCGTCGAGGCGGTCAAGCAGGGCCAGTGGCGATGGTACTGCCGTAACGAGAAAGCCCTTCGCCGCCTGGTGAAGAGCTTACGCGCACAACTCTGACTTCTATCCCTGAGCTTCATTCGATCACAGACGTCATTACCCTACGGACTGTCATGCCGAGCACAGCGAGGGATCTTGGGGTTTGCTTGTGGCGGCAATGGGAATGAAGCAGCGAAGAACCCGAATGCTCGGGTGACGATGACAGAAAGGTTCTAGCTTGCGGAAGCCGCGGCCGCACGAGCCCTTTGGAGCAAACGCCTGGCCTGCGAAATCAGCTCGGCCACCTCGAATGGTTTTACCAGGTAGGGCACGCTGTTTTCCTGCAGGAACGCCCGCTCGTCGCCCTGCTCCACGCCGTGGGAGAAGGTAAATAACACATGCTTTTCCATGTCGACGCAATTCTGTTGGATCCAAGTGTAGGCCTCTTTCGCGTTCCAATCGGCCGGCATTTTCCCATTCATAATGAGCGCGTCGAACGGTTCGGAGAGCAAACGCGCCTTCACATCTTCGCTGCGCGTGGCGGTCACCACGTTGGCGCCGGCTCCGGTTAATACGTCGCGCTCAAACTCCAGAACCGCCTCTTCTTCCTCTACCAAAAGCACTCGACCCTCGATCGCTCCTTCCCGTCGCGGTACCAGTGCGGGGGCCGCTTCTACCACGGTGCCGGCCGCCACCGCGAGGGGCAGCCGAACCTCAACCACCGCTCCACCTTCGGCCGCATTGTGCGCGGTGATGTCTCCGCCGTGCTCCTTTACAATCCCATAGCAGATGCTCAAACCCAATCCCGTTCCTTTTCCAACGTTTTTTGTGGTATAGAACGGGTCAAAAATTCTTTTCGGATCTTTGATCCCCGGCCCGTCATCGGCAAACTCGGTGCATACATCGCCGTTCTTGCAATAAACACGAATCTTGAGCTTACCGGCCCGTCCAGTCTCCAGCACCGCGTCCACGGCGTTGTTAATGATGTTCAAAAATACCTGCTCAATCTGGTGAGGATCGGCGACCACCATGGCGGGCTCGGGCGCCAGATCTTTTTCGACGGCGATATTGTTGACCTTGAGATCATAATCGCGCAAGGCCAGCGTTTCTTCGAGCACCCTGCGAATATCCACTTCCGCGCGCTCGGGCTTTCTCTGCCGCGCAAACGAAAGCAGATTCTGGACCACGCGGTGCGTGCGCTGCGCCTGTTTGAACATTTTGCCTACGTAATCTTGCGCCCGCTCGTTTAATCCTTCGCTTTCCAGCAACTGTGCATATCCCAAAATCGCGGTCAGCGGATTATTCAACTCGTGCGCCACCCCCGCAATCAACTGGCCCACCGCTGACATCTTCTCGCTCTGCAAGAGTTGTTCCTGCGTGCGCCGGAGATCCTCATAGGCCTTGCAGGTCTCTTCATACAGTCGGACTTTTTCAATCGTGGTGGCCAGCTGTCGGCTGATCGCCACCATGAGGTTTTCTTCTCCGCTGGAATATTGGTAGTCTGCCTGGCTACGCAGGCCCATGATGCCGATGGGACTGTCTTTGCCCCAGAACAGCACCCAAATCCATGAACCGTCACTATCGGAACGGACGAACTCCGCTACGGCTCCGGTGAGATGCGGGAGATATTCCGCGGTGATTACTTCGGCGCGTGACCGCATCACCAAATCGCCGAAGCCCTCGGCAAAGCTGATTTCTGACGGACGCGATTTATCGCGGCTGCGCGGTCCCCATGCCGCCCGGCGCCGGTAGGTCGGAGCATCCGAATCTGACAAATAAACCGCTCCGCTTTCTGCCCCGAATAGCGAAACCACTTGCCGCAACGTCAGATTTAGGATTTCATCCAGATCAAAAGACTGCGTGGCGACGACCGCCATCGCGTTGAGGGCATTCAGTTCGCGGTTGCGACGGCGCATTTCATCTTCGGTGCGCCGCTTCTCGGTGACATCCAAAACGAAGCCCTGATAGCGCTCCACTCTGCCCGCAGCGTCACGGGTTGCGAAGCTGCTCTCAGCTGCGAGCAGCAGCGTTCCATTCCTGCGCCGCATGGTCACTTCGAAGTTTCGGACATAACTGGATTGCTCGATGGCGCGGTGGAAAGCATCCCGCTGCATCGCATCCACGCGAATATCCTGGTCAAGATTCAGCGTCAGTACATCTTCCCGCCTGTCGTAACCGAGCAGGTGCACCAGGGCGTCGTTGCAATCGAGCAGCCGGCCAGTGGACGTAGCAACGTATACGCCTTCCTGCACTTGCTCGAACAGCAGACGATATTTCTCTTCGGCCGAACGTCGCTCCGTTATGTCACGGACAATGTGGATCGTACCCTTCTGCTGGCTTGCCTGCTCGGTGTAGGAAGAAGTGGAAACCGTCGAGAATCCTCCGAAGCACGGGTCGGCGCCTTCGCTGACTTCCTCGCCCCCGCGAGCGCAGTAAGGACAACCTGCCCATTTACCAAGATGATGCGGTAATACCGATTCACATGGTCTGCCGATCACGTCCGCCGAGGCGAGTTCCAACTGCTCCAGCAATACCTGATTGGCTTTGATGATGCGGTAGTCCGCATCGTGGGCCAGGATGATGTCGTGCACCGAATCAAAGGTATTTCGCCACTGTCGCTGGGAACGTAACGCCTGTTCCTGCAGACGGAAATTTTCGATCGCGATTCCCAACTGTCGTCCGCACGTCTCCAAAAAATCCAGCTCGTCGGCGGTTAATTTCCTGGCGTGCGCGCTTCCGAGAGCGAGCAATCCGATCGGTGTCTTCTTCCCCAGAACCGGGAGCATTAACACGTAAAGAATTTTTTCCGCCTTCAGCCGATCCGAGTCTTCGGGAACTGCTCCGGCTCTGTGCGCAAACACGATCTTGCCCCGTTCCAGCAACTGCGAGGCACTCTCGGTCAATTCGGCGAAGCCAGCCTCTCGCAGAAAGTCAGCCGATACTCCGACCGCGTGAGTGGCCACCAGGTGGCCACCCTCGATCAAGCGGAACCATGCCGCCTTGCTGCTGGTCAGTTGCTGCAATTGTTGTAGCGCAACTTCCATCATGCCGCCCTGCTGCTGAGCTTGCACCGTACTCTCGGTTATGAGCCGCAGAACGCTCAAGCGCCGGCCCTGGGCTCGCGCTTCTCCGAACACGAGCAGCAACATGCTCAGCCCCAGCAAAACCTCTGAGGAAACTAAAAACCCGTTGGGAATCGGATTGGTGAAGGGCGGCCAATCGAGATGCTGCACCATCAGGCAGGTGCCCAGAAGCCATGCCCATGGTTCCCACCGTCCGCGTCGAGAACGAAACAACGCAATCGCCGCAATCAACAGAAGCAGTCGATAAGAAACTTCTAAGGCCACGCGCAGGGGCAGCGGCGCCGGCCACAACAGCACTCGAGTAATGGCAAAAGCAGTAACAATCGCGATGATTGCAGCAAGTGGTGCCAGCAGATTCCGCGCACGGATATAAACGAAAACGGCACCCGCGAATAGTCCCATCGCAAGCACGAAGGTTGCTTGCTCAACTGCGGGCCGGTAATGCTGGGGGATCCGCATTGCCGGGCCATGTGTGCTCGCCAGGCGCGAGCAGACCATCATCGCCCAGCCTGCTGTCCAAATCAGAAAATAGCGCTCTCGCAGCGCTGAGAGCACCAGCAGCGATGCGGCCAGCACGATTAATAGCGCCCATTCCCCAGCCTTCAAAGCGGCGAGCGTCGGCTGTGCGGTATTCCAAATCGACCAGAGTGAACCGTTCATCTTGTTTCAGGTTTGTATTTCGGACGTAATGGCGCCCTCTTCTGAATACCACGGTTCCACCCTGAAACCATCGGCTTTCCGGACCATGCTGGTTACTTTCGGCATCTGTCGCAAAGGCTAGAATTGCCGAGAGTATACTTGCACAGCCATGCCTGACCGCATCCTCGTAGTCGACGACGAAGAAGCAATTCGCGAGATTGTCTGCGCCATTCTCGCTGCCGCCGGCTATTCATGGAAGCAGGCTAGTTCCGGAATGGAAGCCCTCGCCGTGCTCAACTCGGGCGAAACTTTTGAGCTCATGCTTTCCGACCTGATGATGGCAGACCTCGATGGCATCGGCCTGCTCGAACGTACCAAGGAACGTTTCCCAGACATGCCGGTGGTAATGGTTACAGCCGTTCACGATATTTCAGTTGCACTCGCGGCTATTCGAAACGGCGCATACGACTATCTGCTTAAGCCGTTCGAGCGTGAACAATTACTGAATGCTGTAGGCCGGGCTCTGGAAAATCGCCGCCTCAAGATGGAAAACCGCACCTATCAAGCTAACCTCGAGGGCCTGGTGGAAAAGCGCACCGACCAGCTCCAAGTCGCTTTGGCCGATCTCGAGCGCTCGTATGACATTACGCTTGAGGCTTTGGGCGACGCGCTCGACTACAGAGATGCTGAGACCCAGGGACATTCCAGGCGCGTCACCGCTTTCACCATCGCAATCGCCCGCGCGATGGGCGTGCCCCGGGAACAAATTCTTGTTATCGCCCGGGGGGCATTCCTGCACGATATTGGCAAGATCGGTATTCCTGATCGAGTTTTGCTCAAGCCCGGCAAGCTGGACGAGAACGAAAGAGAGATCATGCGCGAGCACTGTTATCACGGCTACCGGATGCTCAAGAAGATCCCTTTCCTCGCCGAAGCTTGCGAGATTGTTTACTCGCACCAGGAGCACTTCGACGGCACAGGCTATCCCCGCGGGCTCAAGGGTGGCGAGATTCCCCTCGGCGCGAGGATCTTTTCAGTTGCGGATACGCTCGATGCCATCATTTCCGACCGCCCTTATCGTAAGGCCAGAACTCTCGCTGAGGCCCGAAAAGAGATCCAGGCTTGGATCGGCCGTCAGTTTGATCCCGAGGTGGTAGAAGTCTTTCTGAAAATGCCTGACGAAATCTTCGAAGACCTGCGTCATGAGATTAATTCCCAGAACCCTTTCAGCTTAGCTGCCAGCGCTAAAAGTTCCTGAGCGGTGCAAGATTAGGTCGTCTCCGCGTTCTATTCATAGCAACGGAAAAGACTTTGCGTGGCGCACCACTTTCAGGTGGTGATTGATTACGCCTCACGATTGCGGCCTTCAGCGTTGAGAACCTTACAATTGATGGCCTGGGAAGCAATTCATGAAATCAGCATTCTGTTTTCTTGCGCTCTGCATCTTAGCCATTACGTCGTTGGCGCAGGAGCATCCTGCCGTCACCGCAGCTCCTAATTCCGTCTATGTCAGTGCTGACGGAAAATTCGAAGCCGCCCCCGACACTGCCGTCCTTCAGTTCAACGTCTCGGTGCAGGACGACAGCGCCCAAAGAGCCTACGAGCACGCTTCGAAAGATGTAGAACAGGTTCGCCAGGTCCTGCACGTCAACGGTATCGAGCCCAAAGCCGCCACCATCGGATTCTTCTCGGTTCAACCGGCATACGAATATAAGAATGGCAAGCAAAAACCCATCGGTTATCGCGTCACCACCAACGTCACACTCAAGCTCAAGGATTTTTCCAAGATCGGTCCCATCACCGGACAGCTCGCCGACGCCAATGTAGCGGAATCCCAGACGCTAAGCTATGCTCTGGAAAATATCGATGAGGCTAAAAACAAAGCCGTGGAAGATGCGTACCGTCGGGCGCGCAACTCCGCCGACGCCCTGGCCCGTGCCAGCGGCCGCACCGTAGGCGAACTTTCCTACGCGTCAGTCGATACCTTCGAGAACCAGCGGATCCCGGTACCGCGCATGGCCCGCGCCATGGCGGCCGCGCCCAATGCCACGCCCGCTCCTACAGAAGAGTTCACTCCGCAAAATGTGACGGTGACGGCGCATGTAAATGCACTCTTCAATCTCAAATGACTGCAAAGAAATAATCGGTGGTAGGCAGATTCATGCAAGAAAAGAAATCTTCGAACGTGAAAGTCGGAAGACAAGATAATAGAAGGAAGCGTAGAAGAACAGCGCTTCAGCGCCGCAAAGGACATTGATTTGGATAAGGGCTCTTAAGCCCCAATAACTTATCCCGACCTACGGCATCGCCTTCGCTACAGCAATTCGTCTCGCATCCACTGTGATCGGACGCTGGATCTCCATCTCGATCGACGTCCCCACATCCAGCCTCACATCGTTTCCACGCTTCAACAACGCCCAACCAATACCGGCCGCCGCACCAACGCCCGCTCCCACGCGCGCACCATTCAGCCCGCCAGTCGCTACCCCGCCAGCAGTCGCGCCCGCCACGGTTCCATACGCACCGTTCTTGGCCGCATCCTCAACCTTCTTCCCGGTGTCTTTGTCTTGCTGAATCGTCCCTTCCTGATCCTTCACCGAATTGTGCTCGGCCCCTGGCGTATTCTCGACTGAGCCCGGCAGCATCACGGTATATCCGCTGGGATAAATCATGGACGTAAAGTGGATCAGAATTTCGGCACGCCCATGCCCATGTCCGGCGCGCTCGGCGTGAGCAATCTTCCCCTGAATGTACGAGCCCGCCGGTACAATCACGCGGTTATCCACGACAAATGGAAACGCCGTCTCCGCATAAACAGAATCGCCCTCGCGCGCATTCTTGGTGGATATGGCCTGCTTGAGAGAAAGCGGAATCTTCGTTCCCGCGGGAATCGTAACGACATTCGGATCGGCAGCCGAAGGCGCGGGCGCTTCGGTCGCAGCAGCGGAAGTAGAATTCGCAGAGGGGGCATCCGTTTTCGGAGTGTCCGCCGCCTGCCCCGATGCTATCCCGGAAATCAAAAGAATTAGCACGTACCTGCTCATCGTGTACCTCCTCGCCTATCCCGTCGGCGCGCTAAATTAAGCCGAGAATACCACGCACTGAGGGGCCCAAGATGCGAATTCTGTTGTTGGTGCCACCTTGCACCTACATAGTTTTGCAGCCCTGAGTCTTGTAAGTGCTTGTGCAATATAATCGGAACCTGAACTCAGGGTCCTGCACGACGAGGTTCATCTTGACCTGCGCAACCCGGTTTCGCTACCTTCTAGCACTTTCTGTGCTGCTGTCTCTCATGTCCTTAACGTTATCGTCAGCCTGCGCCCAAGCGCAGGTTATTATTAACAACGATCCTTACAAGAAGTGGCTCCGCGAGGATGTCCGGTGGATTATCAGCGATCAGGAACGGGCAGACTTCAAGAAACTTTCGGACGACAAGCAGCGAGATCAGTTCATCGAGGCCTTCTGGGCGCGTCGTAATCCATTCCCGGGCGAAGCAATTAACTTATTCAAGGAAGAGCACTATAGGCGGATTGCCTACGTGAATGAACATTTTGCTGCCGGGATTATTCCAGGCTGGAAAACCGACCGTGGACGTTTCTATATCATGTATGGCGCGCCAGACAGGATCGTTCGCCAACTCGTCTTAGAGAATCAGCACCCGGACGGCGTCCAGAAGCGTGATTTCAATTCTGAAGAATGGCATTGGACCTACATCGAGGGTCTTGGGTGCGATGTGGTTCTCGAATTTGTCGATAGCTGCGGCTGCGGCGAATACCACCTGAGCGAAGGGCAAGGCGGCTCTCGATCGCTGCGCGAACTCGGTTCGACTTGTCTAATAAATCAAATACTTCTTCCTGACTGACTCAAACTTTTCCAGATCCTCCTGCCAATCCTGCGCAATCCGGCGTGGATCTTTTCCTGCCACTAGCCCATCGTAAGCCGCCTGATTCACGAGCAATTCTGTGATGCGCTCGATCTTGTAATCCGCCGGATATAACTTTCGCAGAGCCGACGCCAGCTCAATGCCCAATTCCGGTCCATCCAGCCCGTTGCGATCCGTCAGAACTACATTCACGCCTTCACACTTCTGCCCACTATAAATCGCGGCCGCAGGCGTAAACGCCACTGGCACAAACCTTACGCCCGCGATCCCGCGCGCATTTAAATAAGCGGCCAGATCCCTGCCTTTCATCCAGGGGGCCCCGAGCAACTCAAACGGAGTCTCAGTTCCTCGCCCCACGGAAACATTTGTTCCCTCAATCAGCGCCACCCCCGTATACAGCGCCGCCTCCGTCACGCTTCGTAAATTCGGCGAGGGATTCACCCACTCCAACCCGGTCGAATCAAACCAGTCCCCGCGCTGCCACCCTTCCATCGGCACCACGGTCAGCTTGGCATTGATATTCCGTTCGGCGTTGAACATTTTCGCCAGCTCTCCCATCGTCATGCCATGCCGTACTGGCACCGTCCAGTAGTTGGTAAAATTCTCCCGTCCCGCATCCGACACCGGACCCTGCACAAACGCCCCAGTCACCGGATCAGGCCGGTCGAGCACAATCACTTCGACGCCCGCCCGCGCCGCCGCCTCCAGAAAATATCCCAGCGTGGTCTCGTAGGTGTAATAACGCACCCCTGCATCCTGAATGTCGATCACCATCGCATCCAGTTGCTTCAATGCATCCAACGACGGCCGGCGCGCCGCTTCCGTGCCGCCATAGACGCTGTAAACCTTAACACCGGTAGCCTCATCCTTCGTCTCGCTGATGTGCAGCGTGTCGAGAGTTCCCGCAACGCCGTGCTCCGGACTGAAAATCGCATCGAGCGAAACTCCGGGAGCCTGTGCCAACACATCAATGGTCCGGCGCCCTTCCGCATCGAAGCCAGTCTGATTCGTCAATACTCCGATCTTTTTCTTGCGTCCTGAAACCTGCAGCACGTCGAACCCATGCGCCTCGAGCACATCAACTCCAGTCTTCACGCTACCGTTGCGCGTGGTCATGTGCCGCGCCGCGCTTTGCGCTTCGTTGTAACCGGTAATGCTCCGCCAGCGCAACGCCTCTTTCTCGCTCGTCGTCAGCGGCAATGCCGCCGCCACAGCTGTCGCCACCTTCGAGCGCAAGGCGATCGCATTGCTCTGCCCGCGCGGATGGACGGCATTGGTCAGCAGAATGATGTAGCTCTCAGTCGTCGGATCGATCCACATCGATGTTCCCGTAAATCCCGTATGCCCATATCCACCCACCGGCAGCAGATCGCCGCGATTCGACGAAAGCGGAGAATCGATATCCCACCCAAACCCGCGCAGCACCGGTGCCGATGGAGGCTGCTCCGGGGTGGTCATCTTCTCGACCGAAAGCGGTGACAAAATCCCTCCGCCCCCGTTCAACAGCGCCTGCGCAAATTTGGCGAGATCGTCGCCAGTAGAAAATAATCCAGCATGCCCCGCTACACCGCCCATCCGCCGCGCCGTTGGATCATGCACTACTCCGCGCAGCATGTGCTCATTCTCGTCGTACTGCGTTGGCGCAATCTTTTCAACCCAACCGGCCCGCAACGCCGTCGGAGGCGCAAATCGCGTGTGCAACATTTTCAGCGGCATAAAAATATGCCTGGTCGCATATGCATCCAGCATCTCGCCTGAAACCCGCTCCACCAGCGCGCCCAGCACAATGAAATTAATGTCGCTGTAAGTAAACTTCGATCCTGGTGAATCTTGCGGCGTCTCCGCAAATGCCATTCGGTAAGCCGTCTCCTTCCCTTCCCATGGGGTTTTCCGATCCAGATCCGGCTCCAGCCCTGAATAATGGGTGAGCAACTGCCTCACTGTGATTTCTTCTTTTCCGTCCTGCGCAAATTCCGGTAAGTACTTTGCCACCGGATCGTTCAGCCGCACCTTGCCTTGCTCGACCAACTGCATCACTGCAGTCGTAGTAACAATCACCTTGGTCATCGACGCCACATCAAAAATCGTATCGAGCGTCATCGGCTCGCGCCGCGGCTCCAGCGCACGCGAACCATAAGCCTTCCGGTAGATCACATGCCCGTCATGTTCCACCACCAGCACTGCACCGGGAATATTCCCATCGTGAATCGCCTGCTCAACCACCGCATCCACCGCCGGCAGACGCACCGTGCCAACCGGACGCGTGATCTTGTTTTCTGTCGCTGTCGCCGCTAACGCGGCAAACAGGAGGAGCGATCCCACAAACACAGCCGCCGCTGCAGTTCTGCGCATGGTTCTCAGAAGAGGCATAGTTCGAAGAAAGCCCGCAGGTTGCACCAGAAAGGACAAGCGTGACCGCTTTAGAGCGCTCAAGCTGCGCCCCATCGATTTGGAATTGAAAGGAAGGATGCTCTGACTCTACACAACTCTGGCAGGATCACTCAAGAACGGTTTATGAAGACGGCAGTCCATTTGCGTGCCCTTAGTAACTCAATTTCACGGTCTGAAAACTGATAGCATGAAGATTCCTCCGTCCAACCCCGTGCGTTTATGGTTCCACCTCGGCATTGTTTTCCTCGCTCTTCCGCTGCAGGCGCAGAGCGACGCCGGAGAACTCCGCCTCAAAATCGTCGGCCCTGACGGCCTTCCGCTCAGAGCCACGGTCGAGCTCGTCAGCGAAGCCAACCAGTATCGCTACACATTCACTACGGACGATCAGGGCAACCTGGATGCCAAGCGGCTGCCTTATGGAATTTACCAAGCCAGGATCCAGGCGCAAGGCTTCGCTCATGTTTCCGAGTCGCTTGAAATACGTTCCGCTCTGCCGTTGGATCGCACGATTCAGCTGAAGGTAACTCCGGTTTCCGAATCAGTGAACGTCAGCGCGTCCGGCACATTGGTCGACCCCTACCGAGCCGGTTCGGTCAATGAGATAGGTTTGGAGACGATTCAGAACCGGCCGACCGCCCTTCCCGGCCGCTCCATGCAGGACCTGGTGAACTCCGAACCCGGCTGGCTCTACGAAGGCAATGCCGTTCTCCACCCCCGCGGATCGGAATACCAAACGCAATTTGTTGTGGACGGCATACCGCTCACCGACAATCGTTCACCCAGCTTTGGCCCGGAGCCTGCCGAAGCCGATGACATCGAATCCATCAAGATTTATACCGCCGGCATTCCGGCGGAATTTGGCAGAAAGATGGGCGGGGTGGTTGAGGTCAATACTCTAAAGAACCAAGATCCGGGATTTCACGGGCAACTCACCATGTTCGGCGGCACCTATGACACGGCCGGGATTGATACCCAGGATCAATACACGTGGGGCAAGAATACGTTTGGCGTCAGTGCCTCGGGCAACATGACGGGCCACTATCTCAATCCCGTGGTCTCTCGAGAATTACACGAACAACGGAACCATTGGCAGTTTTTCGCTGAGCTATGAACGGGAACTCACGCCGAAAGACCGGCTTACTCTGATTATCCGCCATGAACTCGACCGCCATGAAATCCCCAACGAACTGGTGCAACAGAACGGAGCATTTGTGCCGAACGCGGACAACACCGTCGGTTGTCCAACCGGCCCCGCCGGAGAGCCACCGGTCGACTGCGTGTTCATTCCCGGAGGGCAGCTACAGACGGGAGACAACTTTGAAACTATGGGGAGCATCGCCTACCAGCACACTTTTTCATCCGACGCGATCGGCGTGCTGCGGGGAATGGCACGCGACAACTCCAACGATTTTTATTCCAATCAGGCTTCCTGGCCCCTCAATGCAACTCAGCACAACGACTTCAAGGAGATCTATTTCAACGGCAGCATCTCCGTTCATCGTGGCAGGCAAGAATTTAAGGCAGGAATCGAATCCGACAACATCTTCCTGCACGAAAACACCAGCTACGTGATACCCGACTGCGCAAATCCTAACGATCCGCGATGTCCTATCAATCTGGGGATCTTAGATTCCGGCGCGATAACCTTTGCCTTTCAAGGCCAGCCGTCCTGATCTTGAACAAGCGGCTTATGTTCAGGATGCCATTCGCCTCGGCAATTGGACGGTCAATGCCGGTCTTCGGTGGGACCACTACCAATTATTGGTGAACCAGAATGCGGTGAGCCCGCGTATCGCCGTCTCGCGCTACTTCCCCTCCGCCGGCTTGAATATCCACGCCTCCTATGACCGGATCTTCCAGACGCCGTCCTTCGAAAACATACTCCTAGCCAGTTCTCCGGTTGCGGAGTCCATAGACACCAGCGTGCCCGCACTACAACTGCCGGTCCAGCCTTCTCACGGCGACTATTACGAGTTGGGAGCCACGAAAGCATTCTTTGGGAAGCTGCGGCTGGATGCGAATATGTTTCGTCGTCGACGTGAACAATTACGCCGACGACTCTCAAATTCTGAGTACCGGGATCAGTTTTCCCATCGCATTTGACCACGCCATTCTCTACGGTGCGGAGGCCAAGCTCGAAGTTCTGCAATGGGGGCGGTTCTCCGGCTTCGCCAGCTACTCGTATATCGTTGGGAATGCCTGGTTCCCGGTGACCGGCGGATTGTTCTTGGGAAATGACGCGATCAATCCGACCACCGGACATTTCCCCGACTCACAGGACCAGCGGAATACCCTGCGTGCCCGCGTCCGTTATCAGGTCGCCCCGCGCTTGTGGGTCGCCGTGGGAGCCGACTACAACAGTGGACTGCCGTTTGAAGCTGATTTGACTCCTCAGCAATATGCCACGATATACGGCCAAGTGGTGGTTAATCACCTCAATTTTAATCTCGGCCGCATCAATCCCTACGTCACGCAGAATGCTTCGGTGGGCGTCGATCTCTACCAGCACGAAAAACGATCGGTACGCTTTCAGGGCGACATCGCGAACCTGGGAAACACACTTGAAGTAATCGACTTCGGAGGATTATTTTCCGGCAACGCGCTCGGCCCATCGCGCCAATATACCTTTCGGCTGGTATCAACATTCTAGACCCCGAAGGCCTGGCGGCCCAAACTCAGTTCACGACGCCCTCTTGAAATATTGCACCGCGCGTTCATGTTTCTGTGCCGCAGCACGCGAAGAAAATGTTCCAAGGTTCTTGCGCTTCCCAGTCTTGGCATCTTTCTTACGGGAATACAAACGATACTCGCCGGATTGTAGTTTTCGAATCATGCAGAAGAAGATGCAACTCTGCATTCGTCGGTTGGTAGGAAAACGAGGACGCTGCTACGCTTCTAGACAACAAAATACTTCGCACTCGGATGATGCACCACCAGCGCCGATGTGCTCTGCTCCGGCTCCAGCAAAAATCCGGAAGTCAAACGAACCCCGACGTTCTCCTCAGGCTTCAGCAGCACAAATAATTTTGTCTGGTCTTCAAGATTCGGGCACGCCGGATAGCCGAACGAATACCTCGATCCGCGATACTTCTGATGAAACAAATCGCGAATCGCCGCTGCGTCGTCACCCGCAATCCCCAACTCCTCCCGCATCTTCTTGTGATGTAGCTCGGCCAGCGCCTCAGCCGTCTCCACGCTCAACCCATGGAGATAAAGATATTTCGTATACTCTCCGCCTTCAAATAATCTCTGCGTCTCCACGGAAGCCTTGGCCCCAATGGTCACCAGCGAGAATCCAATCACATCCATCTTCCCGGAATTCTTGGAGGCAAAGAAATCGGAAATGCAAAGCCGCCGCCCCTCCCGTTGCCGCGGAAAAGTAAACCGCAACAATTCCGGGGACTCGCCACCAGGTACTTGGGACTGGGTACTCGGTGCTTGATACACCACCACATCATTTCCATCACTCTGACAAGAAAAATATCCCCAGACGACTTTCGGATCAAATAACCCCGATTCTGCCACTTCCTCTTCCAACTTCTTCTTGATGGGCCGGAATTTCTCCTCCACCAGCCGCACATAATCTGCCTGCGATGCGGTCTTCAACTGCCACTGATTCTTGAAGAGGGCGGTTTCGTTAATGTACGGAAACACCTCGCGCACATCGTAACACTTGACTCGAACTCCCCAGAAGGGAGGGGCCGGAATATTCGGTGCATCTCCCACCACCGGGCTGCGCTCAGCAAATACCGGACCGGTCTCTTCATCCACCGCCGCAGCTTTCGCGTATTCCTTCACCGTGCGCCCATCGCGCAACCGGACCTCCCGTACCCCATCCGTTGTGACCAGATCCTCCATCACGTGCAGCCCGGCAAATGCGTCCTCGGCATAAAACACGGCGTTCGCATACTCGCGCCGCAAATCGTCTTCGACGTATTTGCGCGTCAAAGCCGCACCGCCACAAATCACCGGGAACTCAAGCTTCTGCCGCTGCAGATCCTGGATCACATATTTCATCTCCAGCGTCGATTTCACCAGCAGTCCGCTCAACCCAATCGCATCGGCTCCGTGCTCTTGTGCCGCGCTGATGATCTTATCTCCGGCCTGCTTGATGCCCAGATTCACCACCTTGAATCCGTTATTCGACAAGATGATATCCACCAGATTTTTCCCGATGTCGTGGACATCGCCCTTCACCGTCGCCAGCACGATCGTGCCTTTTTGCGAACCGCCCGCCTTCTTCTCCATCTTCGGCTCGAGATAAGCGACGGCCTGCTTCATCACTCCCGCTGAATCGAGTACCGAGGGCAGCTGCATCTTGCGTGCTCCGAACAAATCGCCCACTGTCTTCATTCCGTCGAGCAGCACGGTGTTGATCAGTTCCAGCGCCGAATAACTTGTCAGCGCTTCTTCCAGCAATTCCTCGAGCGACTTCTTGTGCGCGCCCTCGCCCACAGATTTTTCGCCGTTGATGATAGCGAACTTCAGCTTATCCTCCACCGAAAGCGTATCCACATGCGCCGTCGTAGAGGCGGCCGGTTTGCCCTTCAACCCGGCGAAATGGTTCATGTATTTCTGCAGCGGATCGCCGTCCGATTCGTCGCGGAAAATCAGCTTCCGCGCCAGATCCACCTCTTCCTGCGGAATCTTGTACAGTGGATAAATCTTGGTGTAGTTCACAATGGCCATATCCAGCCCGCGATTCACCGCCTCGTGCATGAACACCGAATTCAGCACCCGCCGCGGGTAGGCATCCAACCCGAATGAAATATTGCTCACACCCAGAATGGTCTTGACGTCCGGCAATTCCTTCTTGATCTTTTCCACCGCCTTCAAGGTCTCGATCCCGGCGTTGCGGTATTCTTCCTGTCCGGTCGAGATCGGCAGAGTCAGCGCATCAAAAATCAGATCTGTTCCGTCCAGACCATACTTTTTCGTGGCCAGGTCATAAATCCGATGCGCAATCGCCGTCTTCTTCTCAGCCGTCAGTGCCATTCCGTCTTCGTCAATGGTCAGCGCGATCACCGCCGCGCCATAACGCTTCGCCATCGGCAATACGAGCGAGGTCCTCTTCTCTCCGTCCTCCAGGTTGATCGAATTAATAATCGTCCGTCCCGGAATCCGCTTTAGCGCCTCTTCCACTACGTCAGCCTCTGTGGAATCGACCAGGATCGGCGCCGGAACCCGGGTGGCAATCTTTTCCAGAATCGACGAAATGTATCCCTTTTCGTCCTCGCCCACAATCGCGCAACACAAATCCAGCATGTGCGACCCGTCGTTTACCAATTTCTTTGCCAGCGCAAGAATGTCGTCGTATTTCTTGCCACGCACCAGATTCCGGAAGTGCTCGACCCGGGTTGTCGTATTCATCTCTTCTGCGACGATCAAGGGCTTTGGCTCCAGGTCGAGCGGCACGGATGTGTAAGCGCTCGACGCCGCTCCTACTCGCTTCACCTCGCGCTTCGCCGGCTCCGCTCCTGAGACCGCGTCCACCACCGCCTTCAAGTGCGCCGGAGTCGTGCCGCAACATCCGCCCACCACGCGCACGCCATAATCTCGCACGAAATGTTTGTGATACTCGGCCAACTCGTCTGGAGTCAGCTTGTAAACCGCGTGGCCTCCTTCGTTGTGCGGCAGACCGGCGTTCGGCAGGACCGAGACTTGCTTCGTCGAGTTCAACGCCAGGTAGCGGACGGCATCGTTCATCTCCTTCGGGCCGGTCGCGCAATTCAGTCCGAGGATGTCGACCTCAAATGGCTCAAGCGCAGTCAGTGCAGCGCCGATCTCGGTGCCGAGCAGCATCGTGCCAGTTTCCTGCAAGGTGACTTGCACCGTGACGGGGAGGCGCTTGCCTGCTTTCCGCATCGCTTCCAGCACTCCGATGGTTGCAATCTTCGCCTGCAGAAGATCCTGGCAGGTTTCGATCAGCAGAACATCCACTCCGCCCTCGATCAGCGCCGAGGCCTGCTCTTCGTAGGCTGCCGCCATGGCTTCGAAGCTGATATGACCGAGCGACGGCAGTTTCGTCGTCGGCCCCATCGATCCCGCCACAAATCGCGGACGGACCTTGGTGGAGAATTGTTGCGCGACTTCCTTTGCCAATTGCGCGGCCTTCAAATTGATCTCATGGACACGGTCGGAGAGTTCAAATTCGCTCAGCACGATTCGCGACCCGCCAAAGGTGTTGGTCTCGACGATGTCGCAGCCAACTTTGAAGAAGTCGGCATGGATCTCCCGGATGATATCGGGACGGCTCAGCACCAGCACCTCGCTGCAATTTTCCTTGCCCCAGTAATCGTCAAGGGTAGGATTACGCAACTGAATATTCGTCCCCATCGCGCCGTCGTAGACGACTACGCGCTCTTTCACGATTGTTAGAAAATCAGCCATCCGCTTCAGCTCAAACTCCTTGGTTCATGCACAAACGCCGGCCCTGGGGACCGGCGTGGACTCACTGGAAACTCAGTCTCTATTTTAACTCCCGGCAACCATCTCCTTGGGAGCCCCACCATCCACGTCGGCTTGATTGAATACGACGTTCGCTCCCATGTGTGCTGGCCGGGGGGCCAGCATCTGCTCCTTGCGGTACACCAGATTGCTGGCGTTGAAGGTCGCCAGCTCGAACCCGTGTCCATGCGTGATGGCGTCGGTCGGACAAGCTTCGACGCAATATCCGCAAAAAATACATCGATTGTAGTCGATGTTATAAACCTTGGCGTAGCGCTCGGCTCCGCTGACACGGTTTTCCGCGGTGTTGTCAGCGGCCTCGATATAGATGCAGTTCGAAGGACAATTGGCCGCGCAGAGAAAGCAGGCTACGCATTTTTCCAGTCCGTTTTCGTCGCGTTGCAAAACGTGAGCGCCGCGGAAACGGGCTTCCACGCGCGCGCCGCGCAACGGGCCATCGCCGTCAGGATAATTCTCGACGATGGTGGGCTGGAACATCTCCATGAAGGTGATGCTCATGCCTTTGGCGATGGCGGCGATGTTTTTCAGGACCGGCATGTGCTTCTAGTATACCGGATGCCGGCTTAGGACGCCGCAGATCCTATTCCCACTCAATCGTTCCCGGAGGCTTGGAGGTCACGTCATACACCACGCGATTTACTCCTTTCACTTCATTCACAATACGCGTGGAAATGTTTTTTAACACATCGTGCGGCAGCGGGACCCAGTCGGCTGTCATGCCGTCCTCGGAACTCACGGCGCGGATTGCGCAGGTATATGCGTAGGTGCGCATATCCCCCATCACGCCAACCGACATTACTGGAAGAAGCACAGCAAACGACTGCCAGACTTTTGTATAGAAACCGGCGTTCTTGATTTCGCCCACTACGATGTCATCGCACTCGCGCAGCAGCGAAAGACGCTCCGGCGTGACTTCGCCCAGCACGCGAACTGCGAGGCCGGGACCGGGAAACGGCTGCCGCTGCAAAATCTCTTCTGGCAGTCCGAGGTCGCGGCCGATCTTCCGGACTTCGTCCTTGAATAGGTCTTTCAAGGGCTCAATCAGTTTCAACTTCATTTTTTCGGGCAGGCCGCCGACGTTGTGATGCGACTTGATCACCTGCGACGGTCCGCGCACGGAGCGCGATTCGATTACATCGGGATAAAGTGTTCCCTGCACTAGCCACTTAACCTTGCCTTCTTCCTTTTCAATGCGGAGCGCTTCGCGCTCGAACACCTTGATAAATTCGTTGCCGATGATTTTGCGTTTCTTTTCGGGGTCGCTGACTCCTTTTAGTTTGCCGAGAAAGCGTTGAGTGGCGTCAACCGCGTCGAGATGCAGGCCAAGCTTATCGCGCAGCGTCTTTTGTACTTTCTCGAACTCGTTCTTGCGCAGCACGCCGTTGTTCACGAAGATGCAGGTTAGCCGCGACTTGCCTTTTGCGCCGCGCAAGGCGCGATCTACTAGAACGGCGGCCACCGACGAATCCACGCCGCCGGACAAGGCACAGATTGCGCGTCCGCTTCCCACCTGCTTTTTGACCTGTGCGATTGTCGAATCGATAAAGTGCTGCGGCGTCCAGGTCGGCTTCGCTCCACAGATTTTGAATATAAAGTTACGCAGGATCTCTGTACCGTTCCGGGTGTGGTGGACCTCGGGGTGAAACTGCACTGCGAACCACTTCTTCTCGACATTTTGAATTCCCGCGACCGCATGAGGCGTTTTTGCAGTCAACTCAAATCCGGGAGGCAGTTCCAGGGCTTCGTCGCCGTGCGACATCCACACTGGCTGCCGCTTTGCCAATCCATAGAAGAGCACCGACTCCGCGACGATGTCGATCTCCGCGTGGCCGTACTCGCGCTTCTCCGCCGGGCGGACTTTGCCGCCGAGAGTGTGCACCATGAATTGCAATCCGTAACAGATGCCTAGCACGGGCAGCCCCAGCTCAAAGAGGCGCGGATCGGCGGGCGGCGCATCTTTGTCGTAGACCGACCACGGCGCACCGGAAAGCACAAGACCGAGGGGTCCGCAGCTTGTAATTTCACGGAGCGAAGCGTTGCAGGGCAGCACCACGGAGAAAACATTTTGTTCGCGGATGCGGCGCGCGATGAGCTGTGTATACTGCGCACCGAAGTCGAGGATGACGACGGATTGAAGGGGTAAAGACGGGGCGAGTCGGGATTGGGGTTCCACGGATGAGTTTCTCAGATCGGTTGATCCGTGTAAAGGAGGAACGAAAGCAGAGCATAGCAACTCACGCCTGGTCTGTCGCCAAATGTGGAACGTCACCCAGAATCAGTTCGTCGCGGTCAACGGCGGATGCGGTCGGAATGCTGGGGCCGAAGAGCGGTCTCGTTGGAGGAGGAATCGGCGATGAGGCAGAGAGACTCGAAATCTGCGGCATCTCTGAGATGCACACATATCCAGCGAGGCGCGCGATGTATAACCAATCTACAACCGCGAGATAAGCGAGCGTAACGAGAACCACCACTGCAACGATAAATCGCGCGGGAGAGATTTGGATGAAAGCAATGGCCAGTGAGGCCACGGTAGACGCACAGAATAAAGCCGTGACGTGCGCGATTCCCGCCCAGATGCTGACTGCAAAAACGGAGCTTGTACGGTCCCGCAAAAAAGTGACGGCCACTGATAGTGCACCTAATGCGTCCTCGCCGTCGCGCACAGCGAATACGCAGCCAAGTGACAGTATCCAGTTCAGCGTCGCCCACGCCATACAGATGAATACCGCCAGCACCATGAAAATGATAAACGAGAGCCCGGGTTGCGGGTTTGCATCGGTAGACGCAAAGCCGGCGAGAATTGCCGCGCCTACGAAAGCGAGCATCGCAGCAAGCACCGCGCCAGCACGCAGAAAGTTTAGACCGAACAGCGAACCTAAACCCGCCGAGCGATGAGGAATATTCGACGAAGGATCGTGAACGAGATCATCCCGATTGAATTGCTCGAGCAGACCACGAACTGTGACAGAGCGGCCAATGGACGCTGCGATGATCCAAAGCAGGGAAGCTGCCAACGCCGCCATTAGAGCCGCGGAGGTGGCACGACTCAGGTTGCCACGAAGGATGTGGATGATCGCTCTGCCCACGAGCATAGGTTGCTTGCTTTTGAGGAGAGTGGCATCGACGTTATTCACGGCCAACGTGCCGAGAAATTCAATGAACCCGAAAAGAAATAACACCCCCGCGGTCGCGCCGGTCGTCCAGCGCCATGCAATCTCGGCCAAGGTCAGCGACGGCGTACGAAATGCCACGCGGAAACCTTCGAGGGTCGGGGATGGGAGCGTCATCTCTGGCGTTCACCTGCAGGATACCGTAAAGCGCCGTCAGCCGGCTGCAAATCGAGCTGCAAAGCGGTTTAACAAACTTTACCTAGGTCTTATGCCGATACGTGCGACTAACCATGAAGGGTGAGCATCTTATTTACTTAGATAGTGCATATAAACATCGCCACATTTGCGGAGACGTATGCGCCGCAGGCGAACTAATTTAATTTAATGACTCAGGAGAAAGAAAATGAAATTTGCGCAATATCTCGCTTCATTCGTTATGTTGGCGCTTCTGCTGTCGGTGAGTGCGTTCGCCAAAGATAGCCATTCTGGGGCCTTCACGCTCGCAGACACAGTACAGGTCGGCTCTACCCAGCTCGCCCCCGGAGATTACAAAGCAGAATGGAGTGGGCCGGCGAATGCTGTCAAGGTTGACATTACCCACGCGGGCAAAACCGTGGCCACTGCAGAAGGGCAAATCAAGGAACTCAAGAGCCCTGCCCCTATAGCGCTGTCGTGGTAAAAACATCGGCGAACGATACAAAGACCATTGGTGAGATTGAATTCAATAACTCCAAAGAAGCCGTCGTGTTGAGCGGAGAATAAAAGCCGCCTGGGTTGAACTTTACCGAGAGCGGGTCCTACTCCGGTGGGCCCGCTTCATTTCTCCCCTACTTTACTTCACGAGAATATTCAGCAGCTTTCCGGAAACGTAGATTGTTTTCACGATCTGCTTGCCGGCAATAGCCGATTTCACTTTTTCGTCGGCAAGGGCGCGCGCCACAACAAATTCCTCGGAGGCATCGGCAGGCACAACAATGCGGCTGCGGAGCTTGCCGTTGATCTGCACAGGAATTTCAAGTTCTTCTTCCTTCGCAAGGGCGGCATCGTACTTAGGCCACGGAGCTTTGAGCAGGTTCGCTTTCTCGCCTAGCATCTCCCAGAGTTGATGCGCGAGATAAGGAGCGAAGGGTGCCAGCAACAGAACGAGGTTGCGCTGCACGTCGGCGAGAACTGCCGAGCTGTAATCGGCGGTCCCACGTGCACAGCCGCCGGCTTCTTCGTAGGCGTAGAGCGCGTTCACCAGTTCCATGATGGCCGAAATGCAGGTATTGAAGTGCCAGCGTCCTTGAAAGTCGTCGCTCACCCGCTTGATGGTCTGGTGAAGTTTGCGCTGGATCTGCCGTGCTTGCGGCGAGAGAGACGTTGCCGGCAACATCTCCACGGGTTGATGGCGGGCGCTCGCGTTTCGCATCACAAAGCGATAGACGCGTCCCAAGAATCTCTGAATGCCTTCGATACCAGAATCCTGCCAGTCGAGGTCGCGGTCCGGAGGAGCGGCGAATAAGCTGTAGAGGCGGGCGGCGTCGGCGCCATAGCGCGCGACCATTTCGTCGGGGCTGACGATATTGCCGAGGCTCTTCGACATTTTTGCGCCGTCTTTGATCACCATGCCTTGGGTGAAGAGGCGTTCCACGGGTTCGTCGTTGGTGACGAGGCCGATATCGCGCATGAACTTGGTCCAAAAGCGTGAGTAAATCAGGTGCAAGATGGCATGTTCCACGCCACCGATGTACTGGTCGATGGGGAACCAGTATTGCGCGATTTTCGAATCGAAGGGGGCGCGGTCGTTGTGAGCATCGGTATAGCGATAGAAATACCAGGACGAGTCGACAAAGGTGTCCATGGTATCGGTTTCCCGGCGCGCTGGACCGCCGCACTTGGGACATGTCGCATTTACGAACTCGGGTATCTTTCCGAGCGGCGAACCACCCGCGAGGGTTATCTCGATATTCTCCGGCAAAATAACGGGCAAATCTTTTTCGGGCACGGGTACGATGCCATCTTTTTCGCAATAGAGCATGGGAATCGGCGTGCCCCAGTAGCGCTGGCGCGAAATTCCCCAGTCTTTCAAGCGGTATGTGACGGTGGCCTTTCCGAAACCATTCTGCTCTGCGAAGGCGGACATTGTCTTGATCGCCTCGGCGCATTCGAGACCGCTATATGGGCCGGAGTTAATCAGCATGCCCTCGTGCGCGACGAAAGGAAGCCGCGGCTCGGTAACCGTTTCTTCGGGATCGTTCGAGATAGGAAGAACCACGAGGCGGATCTCGATTTTGTATTTCTTGGCGAACTCATAGTCGCGTTCGTCGTGTGCGGGAACGCTCATGATGGCGCCGGTACCGTAATCCATGAGGATGTAATTCGCTACCCAAATGGGAATTTTTTCCCCGTTGAAGGGATTGATGGCATAGCGGCCGGTAAAGACGCCGTGCTTTTCAATTTCGCCGATGTCGCCTACCTCCTTAGCTTTTCGTTGTTCGACGATGAGTTGCTCGACTTTTGCACGAAGATCGGCGCTGGTAGCAGTGAGATCGGCAACGATCGGGTGCTGAGGAGCAAGCTGCACCGAAGTCGCACCGTAAATCGTGTCGACGCGGGTGGTGAAAACGCTGATGGTGGCACCGGCCGGTCCAAATCCGCTGTGAGGTTTCGAATAGTCGAGTTTGAAATCGATCAGCGCGCCTTCACTGCGGCCAATCCAGTTGCGCTGCATGGTCCGGACTTTTTCCGGCCAGCCCCCAAGCTTATCGAGATCGCACAACAATTCGTCTGCGTATTTCGTGATGCGCAGGAACCACTGCTCAAGCTCGCGCTGCTCAACTGGCGTATCTTCGTGACGCCAACAACATCCATTCGGGAGTACTTGTTCATTGGCAAGCACGGTGGCGCACTGCGGGCACCAGTTGACCTTGCTTTTCTTGCGATATGCCAATCCCTTCTCATAAAGTTTGAGGAAGAACCACTGATTCCAGCGATAGTAGTCAGGCAGACAGGTGGTGACTTCGCGGGACCAGTCATAGGCGAAGCCGAGTCGCTTCATCTGCTGCTTCATTTTGGCGATATTGCCCAGCGTCCACTGGCGCGGCGGAGTGTTGTTCTGGATCGCGGCATTTTCCGCGGGCAGGCCAAAAGAATCCCATCCCATCGGATGGAGAACGTTATATCCGTTCATCCACATGTAGCGCGCAAGAGCATCGCCGATCGAGTAGTTGCGAACGTGTCCCATGTGCAAAACGCCCGAGGGATAGGGCAGCATTTCGAGCACGTAATATTTCTTTTTGGCTGAGTCGTGCTCGGCGGTATAAAGCTGCGGATCGCCCTGCCAGCGCTCAAACCACTTGCTCTCGACCCGCTGTGGATCGTAGCGCTCGTCGTCAGGACGATCGGCGACGGAGGGCGGAGCGCTTCGGTCGACACTGGCGGTTGTAGTCTCTTCGACTCTGTCTCGCTGCGGCATAATTAGGACGTGGACTTAATCGTAAACCCTAGATTTTACAATGGCGCTGAGAATTATGCGTCTAGATCGTCGAAAGACTCACCGATGCATGTCTTTGCGGTGATCTAATCCAAGCACCGGAATTGTACCCTTCGTTCTGGATGTCACAGATGAAGCGATTGTCGCAGACCCGGTAGCGATGCGTTATTTTGTCGATTTGCTTAGGTTCCGCTTCGGCAGTTTGTTGTAGTCGCGAGTGTAGGTGCGGAGTCCATATTCTCGCGTGCTTTTGGTGTAACCCGCGACGAGTTGCTCCTGATAGTAATCGAGAAAAAAGTCGAAGGGATCGCGAGGATCCATGTCGATCATGATCAGGTCGGCATCGTGCATGGTCAGTTTCCCAAAGCGCATCTCTCCGTGGCGAAACGCCATGTAATTGCCTGGTTGTTTTGCGGCAAAGTTCGAGGCCTGGCGAGCGCCGAATACCTGCACAATGTCGTTTCCCTGAATGCGCACCGCCGTCACTTTTCCTTTAATGTGCGGCGGTGGAAGGATTTGCTCAGGGTCAAGAATCAGATCATCTTTGTCAACCGTCACACCGTGAACCTTGTTTGTGTTAATCAGTTGTGCCAGTTCAATGCCAAGCAAGTCGAGTACGCCCTTCAATGGAAGATGGACAGCCTTGACGTGCTCAGTATGGAGGCGGATTTTCCCATCCTGGTCAGCAGCCAGAGTGCCGGTAGCTTCAAAGGGAACGTCTTCCTTGAGATGGAACTTGCCTTTCACGATCAGTCTATTGTTCTGGCTCTGAATGGTCAGATTCTTGATGGGAGAATCGGCGGACGAGAAAACATTTTGATTCAATACCTCGGCCAGTGAAGTGCAGCTGATCGCAATCTCAGCGGAAGACAAAACGAGATTAAAGGAATTCTTGTCATCGAAGATCACGATGGATCCCGGTTTGACCGGCACCAACTCTCCTTGCAGCTCAGAGATGTGAACCATAACACTGTCGCTGTAGTGATACATGACGTTTTTCATCGCGAACTGCACAGTGTGATTGTCCGGCACTTCGGCGGACTGTGTTGCGGCTAGTTTGACGACAGGATGGAATAAGGTGACAAGAAATAGCAATAACGAGCCGACCGGACGCGGGTTCATAGGCATCGCAATTAGATGCCACAAACGCAAAAATCGGCGATTAGGCCACCAGTCTCTTGAGTGCTTCCACGTTTCTGCGATCGTCACCTGGCTTGTCGATCGGCGTCTCGGCGATGAAGGCAGCGTGCGCGAGTCGGAGATCATTGAGCAGCCTGCGAAACGGCTCTTTGCCGATGGTGCCCTTCCCGATGTGTTGATGGCGGTCGAGCTTCGATCCGCAGGCGGCTTTAGCATCATTGCAGTGGACCACTTTCACATTACTGAAGCCGATGGTTGCGTCGAGGTGCTGCAGCGTTTGCTGGAGACCGGCTTCGCTGACGATGTCATAACCGGCAACGTGGGTGTGGCAAGTATCGATGCAGGCGGCGATGGGGATGATGCTGCGCAGGCGGTCAATCACTTCGGCAACCTGTTCGAAGCTGCTGCCGAGAGAAAATTCTGCTCCGGCGGTGTTTTCGATAAGGATAGTCAGTCCAGCTTGTACGAGGTCGAGACCTTGAGTAGCTGCGGCAATTGCTGCTGCAGTTTGGACCAGGCCGGCTTCGCGATCGGTTCCTCGGAATGAGCCTGGGTGCAGCACCAGATACTCGGCGCAAACCGCGAGAGCACGCTCGACTTCGCCACGGAAGGCTTCGATCGATTTCTTGAGGAACAACTGATTTGTGCTGGCCAGATTGACCAGGTAATTGGTGTGAATGACCAGCGGCTTAAGATTGTATCGGGCACGCAGACGGAGCATCTGCTCGCACAGCGGAAAACTGAGTTCGTACGGTGCCCACTGCCGGGGGCTCGAAGAAAAAATCTGAAGGGTATTGCATCCGATTCGATAGGCTCGCTCGGCGGCATTGTGAATTCCTCCGGCGGTGGAAGTGTGAATGCCAATACGCCGGGAAGTGAAGCGCGGTGGGCGTTTCGGGGCGGAACGTTGCAGGATGTCTTGTTCTCGGGCGATGGAACGCGGCATGGGGAAAGTATAGATCGCGATCTCCGGCAGCGCAGGGCGGGCCTTCCGCTGTGTCATCGCGCTTGGACGTGCTGTGTTTGCCGCGCAGGAGCGGGCGAAGGTAGACTTGATGGGTTGTTATTCGGCAGGTCTGGTCGAGCTTCGCGCGAGCAGACGGCGGGGGGGCTGCTGTCTCCCAGTCCGCGATGATCGGGTAGAGGGAAACCTATGTTAGTTGTCATGAAGGCACATGCCACGGACGAGCAGATTCGTGGCGTCTGCGAAAAAATTGAGAAGCTGGGATACCGTGCCCATGCTATGCCGGGCGCGCAGCGAACTGCTATCGGTATCACCGGCAACAAGGGCGAAGTGGAGCAGGGCACGCTGGAAGAGATGCCGGGCGTGCAGGAAGTTATCAAGGTTTCAAAGCCCTACAAGCTGGTGAGCCGCGATATTAAAGAAGACAACACGGTGATACGGTTTGAGGGAACGGGGGCTACCATCGGAGGACACGGCCTGGCAATTGTTGCGGGGCCCTGCGCCATCGAGAGTCGCGAGCAGGCATTTGCCGTGGCCGAACGCGTCCACCGTGCGGGAGCGCAATTTTTTCGCGGCGGTGCTTACAAGCCACGCACCTCTCCTTATTCCTTTCAAGGCTTGGGCGAAGAGGGATTGCGCATCATGGCGGAGATCCGGCAACAGTACGGAATGAAAATCGTCACGGAGGCAATCGATAACGAATCGCTCGACCTGGTGGAGGAGTATGCGGATGTGATCCAGATCGGGGCGCGGAACATGCAGAATTTTTCCTTGCTGAAGCGCGCCGGGCGGGCGAAGAAGCCGGTCCTGCTGAAGCGCGGCATGTCGGCGACTCTGGAAGAATTCCTGATGGCCGCGGAATACATTTTGAGCGAAGGCAATTACAACGTGGCGTTGTGCGAGCGGGGCGTGCGGACTTTTGCCGACCACACCCGCAACACGCTTGACCTGAGCCTGGTTCCGGCTGTGCAACGATTGAGCCACCTGCCAATCTTTGTCGATCCCAGCCACGGGACAGGAAAGCGAAATAAAGTGACTCCGCTGTCGCGGGCGGCCGTCGCAGTGGGAGCGGATGGGTTGATGGTGGAAGTGCATAACCGGCCCGACGAGGCCATGTCGGATGGCCCACAGTCGCTATTTCCGGATCAATTCGATGAATTGATGACGCAGGTGCGGCAGATCGCGGCGGTGGTAGGAAGAACTGTACCGGGGATTGAACTGCGTGAGCCCGCGGCGGTGAGTAGATAACAAATGCTATGCGCTGGAGTCTGACTTGAGCCTTCTGCAAAGAACTGTAAAGTTAGTGGCCTTTTTCTTGTGCCTGCGGCAAGCTTAGGGTTCTACCGCCTCCGGCGGGGACAAAGGATTCTGTAGGGAGACGTGGCTCATGTTGCGCACCGGGAGTGTCATTTCAACAATAACGGCGGTCATTCTCGGTGGGGCTTTCTTTGGGTATCCGTGTCCAATGCTCGCCCAGCGCGGGGCAGCGAGCGTCGGGGGCCCGACCGCCGGCGGCGGAGCGATGGGTAGAAGCGGCCCCGCGACCGGCCTCGATGTAAAAGATGATCTGAAGAGCTATCACGAGACTTTGGCGTTGCAAGCAAGCAACCAACAAATCATCGAATACAGACTGATGATGAAGAGCACGGAAAGCGCAAGCGCAGAATTGCGAGCCCTCCTGGGAGAAGCAGCTAAAGAAAACAACGCTTCCTCAATTGCAGAGCGTGATAAAGCCTTTGAACAGGCTCTCGACAAAGCGCGGGCTCAAAACACGACGTTCCTGCAGATACTCTCCGATCGGCAAAAAACTGATCTGAAAGAGACGATCAGGAAGCTGGTGAAAGCAGACTCCGACTTGGCGCAGCAGGCTAAGGCGATGGGCTTGGCAATCGATGCGAAAACAACAGTCGGCCAATCCATTGCGAGCTCCGTGCAGAATTTGCAGCGTACGATTGGCGCTTTCCAAGATCTGCAACTCGATCTCGGAGAGAGAATGAGCATCGCGCCGGGCGACACCAGCCAGGAGGTTAGTTTCAAACTCCCAGCGGTGAAGAGCGCAGTGAACTTTGCTGCGGTTAATGTCGCCTCGGTTGGTCGGGACGATCGATCCGTCGCGATTACTACTTCAGGAGTGATTTCCAAGAGCGCATCGCAAAGCGGCGAGAATGCATTCCATGTTGAATTGACGGCAGATTTGTCTGATGTGCAGCAATATATCATTCAAATTCTGCGTTCCCAGCTCGACAAAAGCGAGCGCTGCGGGGAGCAGATCGGGATTCAAAATGCAACTCTCACTCCAACGGCGCCCGCGAGTATTGTCCTTGTGCAAGTGCACTATGAGCGCTGGGCGTGCTTGGGCGGTACCTCTCACGAAATGGTGGAGGGCAATGGCACCATTGAAATCAAGTTAGTACCGGGAATTTCGGAAAACGGTGCTTTGCGCCTGGCGCCGACCATCGGTCACGTCGATGCGAGTGGATTGGTGGGCGAGTTATTGCGGTCAGGCTCTCTCGGGGAGGTTGTGCGCGACGGAGTGGGGGAAGCACTGCTTTCGGCTGTGCGCCCAGCTTCAGACTACAAAACACTGCTTCCTCCCGCGGCGCAAGGCAATGTCACGCTACGACGTGCGCAGTTTTTTGAGACCGGAGCGGGGAGGCTAAGCATCGTGTTAAACGGCGACATTCAAGTTTCCGGCGATAAGGTAACCACACTAACCAGCGAGTTGAAAGCCAGCGAAGCGAAGGGACAAGCGTCCACGGCAGAAACCGCGCCACGCTAGGCAGCCTCTGAAAAAACGGCTCTCTGGTACCCTTATTTTCTCCGGGGAAGCGACTGCCTCTTGAGAAAATTCCTTTTCATCATCCTATCGATTCCGCTACTTGGTGCGTTTGGGTGGTGGTATTTCCGCGAGCGCGGGCTGCCGGATTACGGTCCGGCATATCGCGAATATGCCTATGTGACAAATGGCAAGAGCAATACCGTCAGCGTGATTGATCTGAGGACGTTCGAACCGGCGAAGACGATCGGTGTGGGCGTGTCACCGACTGGGGTTGCGGCCAACAAGAAAAAGAATGAAATCTATGTGGTCAACTCAGGATCCAGCAACGTCAGCGTGATCGATGCCGAGAAAAACACTGTGACAGCAACCATCGGCGTGCACGGCAAGCCCTACTTCATTGATATTTCTGAAGATGGCAAACGAGCTTACGTGGCGAATTCTGCCTCGGCCAATGTTTCGGTGATTGATCTCGACAAGCGCGCGGTTACGGCGAACGTGCGGGTCGGCGCGGCGCCAGGGCTGGCGCGGGTTTCGCCTGACGGCGCGACGGTGGTGGTTTCAAATCGCGGCGACAACACGGTTTCGCTGATTGACGCGAACCTCCTGCGAGTCCGGGCGACTTTACAAGTGTGCGATCACCCCGAAGATATTGCCATTCTGCCGGACTCCAGTAAGGCGTTTGTGGCATGTTCGGGCTCGTCGCAAGTGGCGTCCATCGCTTTGAAGAACAATGAAGGATCGGTTGACCGTATCCTGGCACTGCTGGATGTGGGGCGTACACCGGTAAATCTTGCCCTAAAACCCGATGGCGGAGAGTTGATGGTTTGTGATTTCGATTCGGATAGCATCTCGATCGTTGAAACTGGAAACGACGAAGTTGGCAGTAGCGTGGTGGTAGGACAGCATCCCGCTCGGGGGATAATTACGCGCGATAACTCACGGCTATACGTCAGCAACTTTGGGTCGGACAGCGTCGCCGTCTACGACATCGACCTGGGCCGAAGGATCGCAACCCTCGCGGTTGGCAGCCGCCCGGAAAGTCTCGCTCTCTCCCAGGACGAAAACTATATCCTGGTGCTGGATACGCAAGCGGGCGATGTCACGGTGATTCAAAGGCGTACGCCGCGCAAGCTTGAGCCAACGGAGTATTCGCTGCTGACAATGATTCCGGTGGGCGTACAACCGAACGCAATTGTGGTCAAGGCGTTCCGGTTGGACGGCCGGTGAAGCTTTTTTTATGACAAGGCTGACGCTGACACTGGTTTAGCGCAGAACTTAGCAAGTGCTGCTTTCAAGTCGGCGGCTATGGCGGGGGCTTCGCGGGATTCGATGTCGCGGCGCGCCATCATGTAGACGAGTTTGCCATTCTGCAGAATGGCGATCGAGGGCGATGACGGCGGTTGACCGGTGAAATAGCTGCGCGCGCGCTCGGTAGCCTCTTTGTCTTGCCCAGCGAATACTGTAAATGAGTTATCAGGATGGACGGTGTCTTGCAGGGCGAGACGAACAGCAGGACGCATGCGTCCCGCGGCGCAGCCACAAATCGAATTCACAATCACCATTGCAGTACCGGAGTGTCCGTTTAACGCGCGGTCGACTTCCTCGGCCGTGCGAAGTTCCTCCACTCCCAGGCGCGTCAATTCTTCACGCATCGGAATCACTATAATTTCGGGATACATCGTGTGGGCTCCTTGATCCTTTGGAATAAGTGTCAGCAGCTTGATTCTAACGCAGAAGGTGCTGAACCGGTTGCGTGTCCGTCATCTATAGCAACCCATGTGATGCATCGGACAACAAACTTGTTTACTCGTTGATCTGCAGCAGAATGTGTGAGCTATAGGATCAGCGAACCGAAGTTTATCGATAACAATGTTGACCGATAACGACAAGGGGGATTGTTCACGCATGGGCATCAAGTCGCGATTTTTGAGTTCATGTTTCCTGGCGGCGGCGCTCGGCTCTTGTGTATTGGGTACCGCTTGCGCGCATCACTACCATCGGGTCTACGACCCCTACTACTCCGACTATCATGTGTGGAACGACAATGAAGTCGTGTATTACCATCAGTGGGCGCGCGAAAATCATTATGATGAGCATCGCGACTTCCGCCACTTGCCTCCCGAGCAGCAAAAACAATATTGGACCTGGCGCCACAGTCACGGGGATAACGATCGCCATTAGCGAAACACGCGTGAAAAGAAAGTCTTGATTTTGCCGAAAACTCCCCTGCGTTCTTCTGGAGCTTTTTCCTGGGGTGGCAGCGGCGGCAAGGCGCTGAGTGTCGAGGGCAATTGGCGCGAGGTGGCAGGCATATGTCTGGCGGCCATCTCGGAAGGATTAGGAGTGAAGGCCAGCGATGCTTCTATCTGTGTGTGAGGTTGTTGACGCACCGATGCGGGTAGCTCCGGAATCTCTAGTCCTGCGTCGGGCGGAGCGAGAGCGCCAGCGGCAACCGGATTTTTAGCCACAGCCGGAGCAGGATCAGGGCGAACTTCAGGCGATCCTGATCGATCGGAAGACGGATTCCCTACCGCGATCTCATTTTCAGGCTTGTTGAACGCCGGCAGAGTCGGACGAGATGGTGGTGGGCATCCGCACTCCACGGCAACGACAGCTTCGTGAGATACGTTCGCCGGACCCAACTTGCCATCATGAAAAACGACTTGATCGCTCGTCTGGGCTTGATACTTTCCATCTCCCATGAGTTCGTAAATGATGGCCGAGGCTGTGTTGCCGGGAAGGGTTTTAACGCAGGTATTGCCGCGCGAGTCTGCACGAATGGCATAGTGAAACTCACCTGGGCCGCGCAGGAGAATACGAAAATCCGGCGTGACCACTTCCTCCGCTGAACTTTTCAGAGCCAGATGGGTTTCGACCCCTCCGCTGTTCATCGCCAAAGTGACGTCCGGGCCATTCTTCGACTGCACCACAGAAACCGCCGTTTGCGGACACACGTAAACATCTCCCGCACGCTTCAAACGCAGAACAACAGTGTCGTCGTTAGCAGTCACGGAAGCTCCCGGCGCCAGCTGCTCCGCCGGGACTAAGTGAGTAAAGTCCGCGGCATCGGCCGTGGCGGAGACGGGCAACAGCTTGGGAGTCGCGGCAGGGACTGCCGAGGCTGCGGAGGTATCGTCTTTATGAATCTCGTGAAAATTAATCAGAAGGCGGTTCCCCGCGGAATCCCACCGGTAATACAAGGGCATCCGAAAATCGACTTCGACGTGAACCGTCGGCGGCGAGGTGTTGCGGAGGCTGAGACGCAGGGTGCCTAGATCCTTGTTCTTGATGGGCACAACTTTTTCGGGAACGGACATGTTCGTGTTCGGCAAGTCGATCACCATCCGCATGGCATCATCCGACTTGCTGATCTGCGGAGTCACGGGCATCGTGGTGAGGATTTCCACAGCCGGAGCGCCCTTATCCAAAAGAATTTGGACGTGCTGCACCGATGCTACCGCGACGTTACCGGATCTTGCATTGTCCGGCTCCCGCTTCGCCTGCGGAGTGGCCAGTGCGATAAGCGGAAACGCCGCCAATGAGAAACAGAAAGCCGCAACCCTGGTCACCGCCCGCAGAAGAGAGCGTGGTTCTCGATGGATTGGGGTTTCGATGCCCGGCTCTTGTAAATTCATGGCGTAGCGAATTGCACGGTGACGTGACTCTCAAATCTCACGAAGCGGTGGTCGCGCGGGAGTGGTGTGAAACGCCACTTAGCCACAGCCTTGGCGGCCGATGTCATTAACCGCGAATCTCCCTTCAACGGTGTAACGCTCTCGACCTGGCCGTCTTTGCCCACAACCACATCTACGACAACCGTAGCTGGCGAGTGCTGGGTTCTCAGATCCGCAGGGTAATCCGGGGGGTAGTCCGGTTTCAGCTGCTCCGAAATGCGCTCGAGAGCTGCGTTTTCGGAAACCATCACCGGCCCTTCGGGGGCTAGGCCCGCATTTGCGGTGCTTACCTTCTGCACTACCTCCTTCGATGGAGGCGTCATCTCGACGGACGCCGGATCTGGCGCTCGCGTCATACGCACAGCTTCCCGCGTCGGCGACCCCACGGATGGGTCTCCAGCAGCCGCAGAAGAACCATTGTTTGTGGAGGTTGCGTTCTTGCTTGGTATGCCCGCCGGAAGGATCGCTGCGGTGGTCGATTGACTGGGAGTTTTCGCCGCGCTCAGGGACGCAGATTGCGATGTTTCGGGGGATGCGTCGTCAAGAGTGTTCTCGATTTCCAACTCAGGCACGCGCGGCGCGGAACGACCTATGATTCTCTTTCCAGCCTTGGAAGCGGGTGTGCTTGGCACCGGTTCGTTATCGATAGCCTTAGCGGTTTCCTTAACAACGCCTCGAACTACCGGGGCTGAGACCGAACTTGGTTTGGCGCTACCGGATGACGGGTGGTCAGACGAAGGCGGCGGTGCGGAAAGGGAAACTGGTTCTGAAGCTACCGCTGCGGAAGATTTCGCCGACGTGCGCGTCGTCCACTGATTTATGTTGCGACTAAAAATCCAACCGACTAGCAGTATGAGTACCAAAATCCCAAGAACCCAAGCGACGCGGCCTGGGATCGCCGGGAGCGGACGTTGAATGGCATGAGCCACGCGCTTGCGAAGTGAGGATTTGCCTGGCTCAGACTGTCGCCGAGCGGGGGCGCTCCCGTTGGTGGCAGACGTGCATCGATCTATCTGAGTGAATGCGTCCGCGATGCGGCGCGACAATGTCTCCAAAGCGATAATGTTTGCGCTGGAAAAGGCATCTACCTGAGGCGAGAAGACACCGAAAGCGCCGAGTTTCGCATCCTTGGCATCGGTAATCGGAACAATGACCACAGAGCGCGCACCTAGGTTACGACAGGTGTTGGCGTCGAGCTCTTTACAAGTCTCGGAGTCACGGCAGCGCTGAGCATCCCCGGCGGCCAGACAAGAATCAAGCATCCGCCGGTCGCGGTTCAGATAGGCGATGAATTCGGCGGCGTTGGACCCGCTTATTGCCTTACAAATGAAGCTGCGCCCCCGCATGATAGCGATGAACGCGCCGGTTGCACTCGTCGCCAAACGAGCCTGCTGCGCAATCTCCTGCAAAACCCAATCTAATGCAACGTCTGCCGCCACCACTCTTTTTCCAGAATTGAGATCTCTGGGCGCGGCAGACACGTCTGTGGCTTGCGACGAAGGCTCGCCCAGCCCTTCTTCAGTCTCTTCCCCCCGCACGAGGGTTTCGTCGCGCGGTATCCGCGCTTGGTTGACGCGACGCGATGTTAAGCGAAGGGCCATCCGAAATTGTTACTCCCTCGAAAAAACACCATAGCTTGCAAGTACATGTTGCACAAGGCTTTCAGTCTGGAATCGAGTTGCCGACAAGGGTTGTGTCCTGCAAGAAAACCACGACTTGGGGGGAATGGTTGTGCTAAAAGTCTCCTACGAATGGGGCGATCTGTCAATGACCCGGAAGAGCCAAAAAGCTGCCGCAAGTAACCGGGGCACGCTGGCGTGATGACCGCGCTTATGACAGGGATGCCCTATTCCGAAATCTGTGGGCAGTGATCGGGCACACTGCGGAATCAACAGGCGCCATCCAGCGGACTTCGCGGACGTGTTATATTTTCGGGCTTCCTGTCGCGGGACTTGGGACGTAGAGGTGAAAAACTTCTCGATAGGGCTCGACCGGATATCCCTTGGCCTTCCAGGCCGCCAATCCGCCTCGGAGGAACTTGACGTAGCGAAAATGCAGTGCCAGAGCTCGTTGTAAAATCTCTCGGCTGGTTTTGTCGCCAGGACAGGTACAGTAAACAACCGTCTCTTTGTCTTTGGGAATCGGAGAGATTCCATCGAGCACGTCTTGCGGGGGTACTCTTCGTGCACCAGGAATGATTTCGGAGTAGGCTAGCAAGTCGAGCGGCTGACGAACGTCGAAAAGGAGCGTTCCTTGGTTTGTGGCCAACAGCGAGTGGAGGTCCTCGGCAGTGATGCTGTGGCGCTCCAACTCAATTTGGTCTCGTTTGCGTTTGCTCCAGACAAAAATCGGCACGCACAGTAACGCAACACAAATACCAGCCAACGCGAGAAACATAGCTCCGCTCCTCCTGTGCTCTTCTGAACCAGATTCGTCGGAGAGACCGGAAGATTCAGATAGTGAATGACTCCAGGTCGCGACCGTCGCGGGGTTTGAGTCCGAATGGCGCAGTGATTTTTTGAAGCCTGTGGCGAGGGTGCATCATCGATTGAGCAATCAGAAGACAGGTGGAGATAAATTATGACCACTCCCTTGAAGCGCAAGGTCGTGATCGGCGGGGTCGTTTGCCTGATAGCGGTCGGGCTTATCGTCGCTGCTGTGCGTCCCTCCAAACACGCGCTGGGAGCGCCAAACCCTACGCCAGATGTCGAGGTGGTGCAAGTAGAGCAGAAGGATGTGCCTATCTACGGTGATTGGATCGGCACACTTGATGGCCTGGTCAATGCCGATGTCAGAGCGCAGGTTACAGGGTACCTGATGAAGCAGGGCTATCAGGAGGGCGCGTTCGTCAAACAGGGACAACTTCTCTTCCAGATCGATCCGCGGCCATTTCAAGCGGCGCTCGACCAGGCGGAAGGCCAACTGGCACAGGCCAAAGCCTTGCTCGCGAATTACCAGGCCGTTCAGGGCCGCACAGACCTCGACGTCAAGCGCTATACGCCATTAGCAAAAGAGCAGGCCGCGAGCCAGCAAGATCTCGACAACGCGGTCCAGAATAATCTGGCGGCGATAGCCAACGTGGACACAGCCAAGGCACAAATCAAGACCTCCGAAGCCGCCGTGGAAACTGCGAAAATAAATCTCGAGTTCACCCGGCTCATTGCGCCGATCGATGGCATTGCGGGACAGGCGCAATTGCAAGTGGGCGCGCTGGTCAACCCGAGCAGCGGACCGGTCACCTCGGTCTCGACGGTTGACCCCATCAAGGTTTATTTCACGGTCGGAGAGCCTCAATATCTGGCCTTTCGTAAGCGCTATCCGACCGACGCCACCCGAGCTGAAGCCGATAAGAATTTACACCTCCAGTTGATTCTGGCGGACGGCTCAACGTATCCGCACGAGGGTACGTTTTACTTCGCGGATCGCCAGGTCAATGAAAGCACCGGCGCGATTCGCATCGCGGCACTGTTCCCCAATCCAGGGAACATTTTGCGACCGGGTGGCTACGCAAAGGTTCGAGGGATTATCCGAGTCCAGCCCGGTGCACTGCTGGTTCCTCAGCGCGCGGTGTCCGAACTCCAGGGCGGGTACCAGGTCGCGGTTGTGGATGGCGATAACAAGGTAAGCATTCGAACCGTCGCGGTCGGCGACCGTGTCGGTAATCAATGGGTAATTGCACATGGGCTGAATCAGGGAGAACGAATCATCGCTGAAGGAGTTCAGAAGGTACGCCCCGGAGCTCGTGTGAACCCCAAACCGTTTGTCGCGCAGGCGAAGGCGGAGTAATTCGATGTCAAAGTTCTTCATCAATCGCCCAATCGTTGCCATGGTGATTTCAATCGTCATGGTGTTGGTTGGCTCCCTTACGGTTCTAAATCTGCCGGTTGCGCAGTTTCCTAACATTACGCCCCCGGAAATTCAAATCGTCGCCACCTACGTTGGAGCCGACGCGCAAACACTGGAGCAAGCGGTTGCCACGCCCATCGAGCAGCAGATGAGTGGCGTGGACAACATGAACTACATGTACTCGTTGAATGCCACGGGTAATTCGTCCACCAGTCTGATCGTGGACTTCGATGTAAAAACCGATCCCAACACCGATTTCATTCTGGCCCAATCTCGCGAAACCCAAGCCGCTTCTCAGCTTCCCGTAGACGTCAACAACTACGGGGTCACGGTTCGAAAGTCAGTTACGGCTCCCCTCATGTGGGTTGCTCTGTATTCGCCGCACGGAACCTACGATGCCAATTTTCTGGCGAATTACGCGTACATCAATATCACGGACCCTATTCTTCGTTCGCCTGGTATTGGCAATATTCAGGTGTTCGGCTCGGGCCAGTACGCGATGCGGCTCTGGGTTAGGCCAGACAATCTAGCCAAGCTTGGTATCACAGTCCCGGAAATTATCAGCGCCATTCAGGCGCAGAATACCGTGAACCCCGCCGGAAAGGCAGGCGGCGAACCTGCCCCCAAAGGTCAGGAATTTACCTACACCGTCCTGGCGCAAGGGCGGCTCATCTCGCCGGAAGAATTTGGCAACATCGTGGTGCGCGAAACTCCCGACGGCGGAATTGTTCGTGTTCGGGATGTCGCGCGCATCGAACTGGGCTCTCAGGATTACAGCATCGCCGGCCGTTTTAATGGAAAGCCGAGTGCCATCATTGCGGCCTATCAATTGCCCGGCTCGAACGCCGTCGATGCCGCGGCCGGCGTCAAGAAGTTGATGGCCCAAATGAAGCAGCGCTTTCCGGACGACATGGACTTTGCCATATCTCTGGATACCACTCTTTCGGTTACCCAAGGCATCAACGAAATTGTTAAGACGCTGGTAATCGCCCTCGTCCTGGTAATTATCGTTGTTTACCTGTTTCTACAGAGTTGGCGTTCGACTTTGATTCCACTGCTCGCTGTGCCGGTTTCGCTGGTGGGCACTTTCATATTTTTCCCGCTGTTCGGGTTTTCCATTAACACGCTTTCTCTTTTTGGTCTGGTGCTCGCAATCGGTCTCGTGGTCGACGACGCGATCGTCGTGGTCGAAGGCGTGGAGCGGCACATCGAGGAGGGTCTGACTCCGAAGGCCGCAGCTCTAAAAGCAATGGAGGAACTCTCCGGCCCGGTCGTGGGAATCGCGTTGGTTCTGTCCGCCGTATTTGTACCAACGGCGTTCATTCCTGGAATCACAGGCAGACTCTATCAGCAGTTCGCGGTCACCATTGCTATCTCCGTCATCCTCTCAGCTTTCAACGCGCTCACGCTCAGCCCCGCGCTGGCTGCGCTGCTTCTCCGTCCGAAAGAACCGAGCCGCGGTTTGCTGAGGAGATTCTTCGATTGGTTTAATCGTCGCTTCGAACAAGCCACTGACGGCTACGTCCACTGGAGTGGAGTGCTTCTACAAAAGACCGTCGTCGTAATTGTGCTGCTTGTAGCTTTTGGCGTTGCGGCAGGCTTCTTCGCTGGTCGCGTACCATCCAGCTTCCTTCCAGACGAAGATCAGGGTTATGCCTACATCAATTTGCAACTGCCCAACGGGGCTTCGCTGGAGCGGACAACCGCTGTCTCCCAAGAGGTTGAAAAAATCATACTGAATACACCGGGGGTTGAATATTCGACCGCCGCAGTCGGGTTCAGTTTGCTAAGTTTTGTTCGCACCAGCTACAACGCTTTCTTTGTCGTGACGTTGAAGCCCTGGGATGACCGCACAACGAGAGCGGAGCAATTTCAAGCAGTCAAGGCCCATCTCAACCAGGAGTTGAGCAAGCTGCCTACGGCGATTGCCTTTAGTTTTTCTCCGCCCGCAATTCCTGGGGTCGGCACTTCGGGCGGTTTCACGTTCATTCTCGAAGATCGCTCTGGCGCAGATATTAAGTTCCTCACCAAAAATCTGGGGACTTTTCTTGATGCTGCCCGCAAGCGACCGGAGATTGCCAGTCTCAGCACCACCTTTTTAGCTAGCGTTCCGCAGGAATTTGTCGATGTAGATCGCGACAAAGTTCTGAAGCAAGGGGTGAATCTCAATGATGTCTACCGCACCATCCAGACTTTCATGGGCGGTTATTTCATCAATTATTTCAATCGCTTCGGCCGCCAGTGGCAGGTTTATATCGAGGCCGAGGGTGAGGATCGCGCGCGCGCGGAGAACGTTGGGCAATTCTATGTCCGTAACAGCAAGGGAGAGAATGTTCCCCTCTCCACAATCAGCAGGGTCGAGCCGCGACTCGGTCCGGAGTTTACGATGCGCTTCAATGAGTTCCGCTGCGCACAAATCAACGGCAGCGCCGCGCCCGGATATAGCGCAGATCAAGCTACGGCCGCGCTCGAGGCCGTATTCAAACAAACCATGCCGCGAGAGATGGGATTCGACTATTCCGGCATATCGTTTCTCGAACAGAAAGCCCGAGAGGGTGTCCCGCCGGCCGTGGTCTTTGGACTTTCCCTGTTGTTCGTTTTCTTGATTCTCGCCGCGCTTTACGAGAGCTGGTCGTTGCCCATCAGCGTGCTGCTCAGCACGCCTGTGGCCATCTTTGGCGCATTTTTCATTCTGTGGCTGCGCCGCATCGTCCTCAGCGCGTTCTTGCCGCCCTACATGGTTCAAATCGAGAGCGACACCTATTCGCAAATCGGGCTCGTAATGCTGATCGGATTGGCTGCTAAGAACGCGATTCTGATTGTGGAATTCGCTAAAGATCAGTATGAGAACGGAAAGCCTCTTGCGGACGCGGCGCTGGAAGGCGCCAAGCTTCGGCTGCGGCCGATCCTGATGACATCCTTCGCGTTTATTCTCGGGTGCGTCCCGTTGTGGACCGCAGCCGGCGCCGGCGCAGTTTCCCGGCAAATCATGGGAACAACCGTGATCGGTGGAATGATGGCCGCTAGCGGCCTTGGAATCTTCTTTGTGCCGGCCATTTTTTATCTGGTGGAAAAATATTCCGGAGCCGGCCGAGAGTCTGCTTCCGGATCTTTGCCGGCCACTCCCGCTCCGGTGCCGGGAGATTGAGGTGCACGGTACTGCGACGAGGCGAAAGAAACACAAGCGGAGTTTCGCGTGGGATTGCTCATGGGATCGCACATCGAATTGCGGACGGAGTTGCGCATGGGGCTACGCATGATGAAGGTCGCAAAATTCCTGATTGCAATATTCGCCTCCGGATTGCTCGCGGGCTGCATGGTCGGCCCGAAGTATCATCGACCTGCGGTTCAGACTCCAACCGCGTATCGAGATCTGGCAGAAAACTCTCAGCTTCAGGTTCAGGCCGCCTCCTACGCGGATCTTCCCTGGTGGCAGGTTTTTCAGGACCCCAAGTTGCAAGAATTGATTCGCACGGCGCTGAAACAGAATTACGATTTGCAGCTTGCGACTGAGCGCATTAACGCCGCGCGCGCCCAGCTCGCCGTCACCCGCTCGAACCTCTTTCCCCAGGTGGGAGCGAACGGCAATTTCAGCGGTGGCAAAGAAAGCAATTTCCAGAGCAAATACAACTTTCTGACCCTGGCGGCGGATGCGAGCTTTCAGCTGGATTTCTTTGGACGCCTGCGGCGAGCCGACGAAGCCGCACGTGCCCAACTTCTGGCTACCGAGGATGCGAGGCAAACCGTCATACTAACGCTGGTCAGCGACGTTGCCAGCGACTACTTCGCGCTCCTCGAACTCGACCTGCAACTGCAGATCACGCGCGAAACGGTCGGTACACAGATTGATTCAGTAAAGCTCACCAACTTGCGCCTTGACCACGGTGTTGCCACCAAACTCGATGTGCTGCAAGCCCAGCAAGTGCTCGATACCGCCAATGCCCAGGTTCCAGACCTCGAACGGCAGATCGGCCAGGAGGAAGACGCGATCAGCATCCTGCTGGGGAATTACCCCCAGGATGTGGCGCGCGGACTTCCCCTAATCCAGCAAACGCTTCCTCCCCAAGTTCCGCCCGGCCTTCCTTCGACGCTGATCGAGCGTCGACCCGACATCCGTGAAGCCGAACAGGGCCTGGTTGCCGCCAACGCGGAAATTGGAGTCGCCAAGGCCCAGTTCTTTCCACAAATTTCGCTGACCGGTTCCGGAGGTGGTGCGTTCGGACGAAGCAGTGTGTTCTCGAGCCTGATGAGCACCCAACTCGGCATCTGGTCTTACGGCGGTCAGGTGAGCCAGCCAATTTTCACCGGAGGAGCACTTCGCGGGAATCTCCACCTGGCCGAATCGCAGTACCAGCAAGCTCTCATCGCTTACCGGCAAACCATTCAGCGTGCATTCGGGGACGTCTCTAATGCTCTGATCGGATACCAAAAGTTTCATGAAGTCCGGGTTCGCCAGGAAGAGTCGGTGGCTGATTTGCAAGAATCCGTCCACCTCTCTACTCTCCGGTACAAGGGTGGCACCACAACGTACCTCGAAGTGTTGGACGGTCAGCGCTCGCTCTATTCCGCAGAGCTGACGCTCGCACAGGCGCGTGGCAACGAGTACCAGGGTCTCGTGCAACTTTACCGGTCGCTTGGGGGCGGCTGGCAGCAGTAATCGCCTCCAGGGGATCGCATCTCCATTTTTGCAACCTAACAGCGTTGAGCGAAATCATTTCTTACATGGCATGCCTCGCCAACCCGGCGCACTAGCCAGCGTTCGGCTGAAAAAGTAAAAGTAGAAGATGCGCGGCCACTCCGTTGAGAGAAGCAGGAGCAGACGAAAGGAGCAGGTATGGCAGCACCCGTTCAACCACTGGCGAAGCGGCCGGCGACGAAACGTACGGCCTGGAGCGCACTCGCGTCGCACTACAAGAAGGTTTCAAAACTCCATTTACGGGATCTTTTCGCGGTCGATCCGAAGCGCGGTGAGCGCATGGCAATCGAGGCTGTGGGGCTTTACCTCGATTACTCTAAGAACCGCATCACCGACGAAACCCTCAAGCTTCTTTTTCGGCTCGCCAAAGAATCCGGCCTGCAGGCGCGAATCGACGCAATGTTTCGAGGGGAAAAGATCAACATCACGGAAAACCGGGCAGTCTTGCATGTGGCATTGCGCGCTCCAGAAGGAACTTCCATTTTCGTCGATGGAAAAAATGTGGTGCCCGAAGTTCACGCCGTGCTCAACAAGATGGCGGACTTTTCAGACCGGATACGCAACGGCACGTGGAAAGGTCATACCGGAAAGCGCATTCGGAATGTAGTCAATATTGGCATCGGAGGCTCCGATCTCGGCCCGGTTATGGCCTACGAAGCGCTCCAACATTACTCTGACCGCGCAATGATTTTCCGTTTTGTTTCCAACGTGGATGGCACCGACTTCGCCGAAGCGGTTCGGGACCTCGATCCCGCAGAGACCCTGTTCATCGTCTCTTCGAAGACTTTCACGACGCTCGAGACCATGACAAATGCCCGTACAGCGCGCGACTGGTCAGTAGCAGGGCTGGGCGGCGATCAGAGTTCTGTGGCAAAGCATTTTGTCGCCGTGTCAACCAATGCGGCAGAAGTGGCGAAATTCGGGATCGATACGGCCAACATGTTCGAGTTTTGGGATTGGGTCGGCGGACGCTACTCCATGGATTCGGCAATCGGGCTTTCAACCATGGTCGCGGTAGGTCCAGCGAACTTCCGCGCGATGCTGGAGGGCTTTCATCAGATGGATGAGCATTTCCGCACGACGCCCTTCGAGGCCAACCTGCCGGTTCTGATGGGTTTGCTCGCCGTTTGGTACAACGACTTTTTCGGCGCACAGACGGTCGCAATTTTGCCGTACGAGCAATACTTGAAACGCTTTCCGGCATATCTGCAGCAGTTGACGATGGAGAGCAATGGAAAGCACGTCACAATCGAGGGGCAGCCAGTGGCCCGCGACACCGGTCCAGTCTACTGGGGCGAGCCAGGAACGAATGGGCAGCACTCGTTTTACCAGTTGATTCATCAGGGCACGAGGCTGATCCCTTGCGACTTCATTGCATTTGGGAAAGCGCTGAATCCGCTTGGCCGGCATCACGATATGCTTCTAGCCAATGTCTTCGCCCAAACCGAAGCGTTGGCGTTCGGCAAGACACCCGAGCAGGTAAAGGCTGAGGGCACTCCCGATTGGCTGGTGCCACACCGGGTTTTCGAAGGGAATCGTCCGTCGAATACGATTCTTGCAGCGCAGCTGACACCGGAAACACTGGGTAAACTCGTTGCTCTTTATGAACACTCGGTCTTTACCCAAGGCGTCGTGTGGAACATCGATTCGTTCGATCAATGGGGCGTAGAGCTGGGCAAGGTTCTGGCACAGCGGATTATTCTGCAGCTTGAAAATCTTCCTGAAACTGCGCTCAACCATGACAGTTCGACCAACACTTTGATTCATCGTTATCGCAAGCTTAGGGAGTCGCAATAATTGCGGCCGGCTGCAACTGAACGGATCGTCTTCAGAAAGCAAGACACATGCAAACTGGGAATGATAGGACTGGGAAGAATGGGTGCCAACATGGTATGGCCGGAGTTCTGTCTTTGGTCTTTGACGTTACGGTAGATTCTTGTTTGCCGGTTCCTGCTTAGCGATGAAAATTCTCGTACTTAACTCGGGTTCCAGCAGCCAGAAATGCTCCTTGTACGACATTGGCAAATCCCTTCCAAATGATCCGCCTACCCCTCTGTGGGAGGGCAAGATCGAATGGAACGGCGAGGTCGCACACGCTGAGGTCAAGAGCTCGCGCGGCAGTAGTATTGTTCAAAAAGATCAGGTAAGGGTTTCGTCCCGGCGGGACGCGGTTGAGCATTTACTGCGCACTCTATGGGATGGCAAGACGCAGGTTCTAGATTCGGCCGCGGAGATTGATGTTGTGGGACACCGCGTGGTGCACGGTGGCCCGAAGTATGAAGATCCAGTGCCGATCACTCCTGAAGTGAAATCGGGAATCGCCAAAGCTTCTGTTTTCGCTCCGCTGCATAACCGGGCTGAACTCGAGGGAACGGACGTCATTGAAAAGTTGTTAGGCCCCGTTCCCCAGATCGCGGTTTTCGACACTGGATTTCATCGCAAGATGCCGCAGGCCGCAGCCGTGTATCCGGGGCCGTATCAATGGTTCGAAAGCGGTATCCATCGTTATGGATTCCACGGTATCAATCACGAATATTGCGCTGCACGCGCCGCCCATCTTCTCGGTCGCGATGTGAAATCCCTCAAACTGGTTACCTGCCATCTGGGAAACGGCTGCTCACTGGCGGCAATTCACGAGGGCCACAGCGTTGATACGACCATGGGATTTACTCCCGTGGAAGGACTGATGATGGGCACCCGCTCCGGTTCCATTGACCCGGGAATCCTCACCTATCTGATGCGCCAGGGTCAGCTCCAACCCGCGGCGATCGATGATGTCTTGAACAAGGAATCCGGCCTGTTGGGGGTGTCGGGTGTCTCTGGAGACATGCGCGAGATCCTAGCTGCCATGAAAGAAGGCCACGCACGAGCAAAACTGGCATTCGACATTTATGTGCATCGTCTGCGTGCCGGCATCGGCGCCATGGTGGCTGTTTTGGGCGGGGTTGATGCCTTGGTTTTCACCGCAGGTGTGGGAGAAAACTCTGCCGAGGTGCGGACGGCAGCTTGCGAAAATCTAAATTTTATTGGCCTCATACTCGATGGGATGGCGAACACCCAATCTTTACCCGATGCAGATGTCGCGGCCCCGGGTTCGCTGGTCCGCGTTCTGATAATCCGCGCTCAGGAAGACTGGGCGATCGCCGGAAAATGTTGGAGGCTTATGGGCAAGCAGCTTTAATTGTTTTGCTCGCCGCAATAGATGGCCGGTGCAGCACTCCGAGATTGAAAACCCACGATGAAAGCTAACTCAGGATCTTCCCACGAGGGGAAGGCCTGTGAGCGTTTCAATCAATGTCTATGCTGTGTTTGTGCGTTGCCGTACCGACAGCTGCTTAAAAATAATAAGAATTCCAATGGAACCAAGACACCAGCATGGTGCATCAAATTAGGACCGCCGGGAAAGGGTATCTGATGCGTTTGCTGAAAGTTCGGCGAGTTCTCGAGGCGACGCATAGCTTGATCAGCAAGCACGGTAATCCGTAGGGATACGCGCACTTCGGCGGTGGCAGCAGAAATCTCTATTGAGGTGACTTGCAATGGCTACCGCAGCAAAGTTTCGTATCGACGTAGCAATTCACGATCTCCTGATGAATTCCTCCGCTCCGCCGGCGCCGGCGGAAGCGAAAGGCCTCACCCTTCCGGTTCCCGTCTATCCGCAGTTCCCGGAGCGTCTATCCGACCCCGGCCCGGTCTCTCCACCCGAGAAGCGTAATTGGGGCGCGAAAGATTCCTATCGCATCGCGCGCGGGTGGTTGTTTCCCTACATCCGCTCGCGCGTCCTGCCCGGAGAGTTTCATCCCATCACGGCGTATCTGTTCGTTGAGTACAAGTGCAATCTCGATTGCTGGTATTGCTGGTCCTACAACAATCAGGTTAAGGGCATGACGGAAGATGTAGCCCGGCGTTCGATCGACTGGCTTCACGACAACGGCTGCCGTGTACTGGCTTTGATGGGTGGCGAGCCATTGCTGCGGCCAGACTTCGTTCACAAAGTCATTTACTACGCGGCGAAGAAGGGATTCTGGGTTTACGTTGCGACGAATGGACGTTTGTTGCGTCCCGACGTTGCTGATCGCCTGGGCGATGCGGGGGTGTCGATATTTAATTTCGCCCTCGATTCCTGGGATCTTCAACCCAGCCTGCCCAAAGCCCTGATTCCCGTACAAGAGAACCTGGAACACATTATCCGTAAGCAGTACGTCCACGGCTACATGGTTTTTTTCAACATCAACATTTGCCGCAACAATCTGGAAGACGTAAGGAAGCTGACGGAATACGCCCACGACCACCATCTCGCAACGGACTATCACATTAATGAAACACCAATGCTGGAACAGGATGATCACTTCAAGCATCTCTATGACAACCCAACTTACATCCGCCCAGAAGATTGGCGTGGAATCGATTCTTTAGTCGATTGGCTGATCGAGAAAAACAAAGCGGGCTATCAGATGGTGAACTCCGTACAGCGACTGCAAGAGATCAAGGCCTTTGTTCGGATGTCATCGGGACTCGATCTCAAGGAATACGGGTGGTACGGCGACGGCACCAGCGGGAACGGGCACCAGGCAGAAGTACTGGCTTCGACTCCTGGGATTGTTCAGAAGCCAGATGGCGAGTTGCACTTCGCGGAATGGAACTGCCGCGCTGGTCAGAATAATGTCATCATCCGAACCGATGGCACCGTGGCTCCATGTTTTCCAATGTATGGATCGACTTTCGACTGGGGAAACATCGATAAGCCTAAGTTCGACCAGGGGCAGCTGACTTCCATGAAGACAACCTGCCAGCGCCATTGCTTCTCGACGCTGAACCACAATCTCGCGTATTGCTACAACGATGCCCGGGTAATCAAGTGGTTGTGGCTGAATGCCGTCAAGAAGCGATGCCAGGGCGGGGTGCGCAGCTTCGAGGATTGAAAGGAGAGGCGGGCAACACCGCTCGTTGCCCGCCTTGTCTGTTTACGCTCGGCTGCTCGGCCGAGTTCCAGGCGGTCCTTGCGGTTTCCGGGATTGGGAGATCGTCTCGAAGGACCAATCGGTGCTGAGCACGGCTCGCGCCACAAATAGCTTTCGTCAAGGAGAACAAAATGAATGCACAGCCGAAGACGATCGTAAGCCTCGTCCCACCCTTTACCAGAGAAACAGCGATTCTGAAGATCCGAGCGGTCGAAGATAACTGGAATACGCGCGATCCAGAGCGAGTCTCGCGTGGCTATTCGGCGGACTGTTATTGGCGCAACCGCTCTGAATTCATCCACGGTCGGGCCGAGGTGGTTGCTTTTCTTGCCCGGAAGTGGAGCGAAGAACTAGACTACCGCCTCATCAAGGAGCTTTGGTGTTTCGATGGGAACCGCATAGCGGTGCGCTTCGCATACGAATCGCATGACAAGTCCGGGCAGTGGCACCGCTCCTACGGCAACGAGAACTGGGAGTTCGATGATGCGGGCCTCTCGCGACTTCGGCTCGCGAGTATCAACGACCTCGCGATCAGAGAACAAGATCGGCTCTTTCACTGGCCTTTAGGCCGTCGTCCTGACGATCACACTGGATTGACCGACCTAGGTTTGTAGACACGAATGTCGCCAGAACGGAAATAAAGTACCTGCGATCGCGCCGTGAAACGGCCAGGGCGGCGGACAGGTCGGCTGCGAAGTAATCGTCACCGGGTTGAACTCGTGGGTGCCAGTCACCCGCTGTATGTCTCCAGGGCAAAAGAGGTTGGGACTTTTAACACGGGAATCAAGTCGCAGCGATATAATCTGGCTCTTAATTCAAAGGAGGAATTCAAATGGCTGAGCCCAGCTCCGCTAGCAACGAAAACGAAATTTCCCGCGACCGGCTCGCGGAGCTATTGAACGAAGATTTGTCTCGTGAATATCAGGCCATCATTGCCTACGTGGTTTACTCCCAGGTGCTGAGTGGCGCTGAGAATATGAACATTGCAGCGCAGCTCGAAATCCACGCCAAACAGGAGCTCGATCATGCTCTGACCATCTCGCGGCAGATCGATTATCTCGGCAAAATGCCAGCGGTCACTCCGAAGCCGGTACGAACCTCCAAAAACGCGAAGGAGATGCTCCGCTTCGATCTCGAAAATGAAAACGAGACGATCCGCAATTACCGTGATCGCATTCGGCAATGTGAAGCACTCGGAGAATTTGCCATGGCGGAACAGATTCGCCAGATCCTCATGCAGGAACAGGATCATCAAATCGATTTAGCTACGGCACTGGGGGAAGAGGTTCCGGACTTGAACGGCGGACCCAAAGGCCGCACTCTGCGAAAAAAATAGTTTGCAACTGACAAACGTGCGAACTTGAGGGGAAGGTACCCATGACACCGGCAGTGGCAAGCAAAGGAATCGTCGATAAGGCGAGCAATCATACCGTTGACCAGACCGTCGACCGGGTCAAGAACATTCTGCAATCCAAAGGAGTGATGTTGTTCGCCGTGATCGATCACAGTGGAGAAGCAGAAAAAGTGGGAATGAAAATGCGTCCCACCAAGCTGCTGATCTTCGGCAACCCAAAAGCCGGCACTCCGCTGATGCTAGCTGCGCCGAGTATCGCCATCGATCTTCCGCTGAAGATTCTGGTGTGGGAGGACGCTCAAGGAAAGGTCTGGGTTAGTTACAACAGCCCGGAATATTTGCAGGAACGGCACGGACTCCCGCCAGAGTTGCTGCAAAACATTGCGGTCGTTGAATTGTTGGCGGCCAAGTCCGGCGAGTAGATGAAGTGACGCACAGGCGAGATTAGTAGCCAGAACCAGGAAACTGTTTTTCCTTGACATTTCGCCTTCCGTTCGCCAACAATGTCAGCCATGGCGATCACACGCAGGCAGCGCGAAGTCTATGATTTCATCTCCCGCTTCGTGGCCGAGCACCAATACTCCCCGTCGTTTGAAGAGATCGGCAACGGTCTTAAGCTGAACTCGCTGGCCACGGTGCACAAGCACATCACGAACCTCGAAAAAAAGGGGTTGCTAACGCGCGACTACAACCGCAGCCGCTCCATCGACTTGCTCCCGCCCAAGGGACGCCTCAAGCAATCGATGAGCGTAAACACCGGCGTTATCCTGCCGCTGTTGGGACGTATCGCCGCCGGTCAGCCGATCGAGGCCGTCGAGAACCCGGAGACCATTTCCCTGGCCGACTTCGTGCGCTCGAAAGAAGTCTTCGTGCTCGAAGTCCGCGGCGATTCCATGCAGGATGAAGCCATCCTCGACGGCGACTACGTTCTGGTTGAGAAGTTGAAGACGGCGCACAACGGCGACATTGTGGTTGCGCTGGTCGATTCGAGTGACGCCACGCTGAAGCGCTTTTACCGCGAAGGCGACACTATCCGCCTTCAGCCTTCGAACGTGACCATGAAGCCGATCATCGTCCCAGCAGCGTCAGTAGAAGTGCAAGGGCGGGTGATTGGGGTGCTGAGAAAGTACTGAGAACAGTGGTCAGTGACTCCAAAAACAGAAACGCACGTGGCTCGCAGGCGCGCGTGCGTTCTAGAAGCTCGAAGTAGCAGCTTCCTACTGCTTAACTTACAACCGCATCTTTCGCGACGTGCTTGTCGATGGCCTGCGCGATAGCTTCCTTCGGCCGGTAGCCGACCAGTTGTTCAACCACTTGCCCGCCCTTGAAGACGAGTAGGGTTGGGATGCCGGTAACTTTGTAACGCAGGGGCGTAGAGCTATTCGCGTCGACATCCATCTTGCCGACTTTGAGCTTGCCTTGATAGTCTTTGGCGAGTTCTTCCACAATCGGTGCGATGGCGCGGCAGGGGCCACACCACGTCGCCCAAAAATCCACCAGCACTGGCTTGTCTGATTTCAAAACGTCTGCGTCGAAGTTTGCATCGGTTACTTCGACGATCCCGTTACTTGCCATGTTTTGTTTCTCCTCGTTGTAACGTCGCTCTGTCGGCGGACGCTCCGTGTTTTCGGAAACAACGAGCGGTCTTGCCGGGCCCGGCGATCTATGATTGCTTACGCAAAATTGGTACGACCACTATCGTACCACTTGCATTGGATGCCTGGGGGGTGCAGAGGTCGCAAAAAGGAACTGGGTATCCTGTCACGTTCACTTAAGTAAAACTGCAGGTAGCGCTAGGCCGGGTGGGCGAGCGGCCTTACGGTCCGTGGTGGGGTCGGGTGATTGAGAGCAACAAAAAAGCGCCTCAGACTTTCCAGTCCAAGACGCCTCGGCAGCCCTCCCCCAGAACTGCCAAACAAATGGATGCTAGTGAACCATTTGTTGCGCGTAAACGTCACTTTGGTAATGCGGGCTCGCTAAAGATGGCTCGCGAAACATAGTTGAGGGAGCGTTCGCAGAGCAAGGACGGGGAAGTTACGGCTGTAGGCTCCAGGTTTTGCCGTTATCGGCGGTGACCCAGAGTTCGCCATACGAAGTTGCGATCTTGCCATGTTGCGCATCTGAGAACTCGATGACCATTATGTCTCCATTGAGCACTCTTGAGGCTGAGGAGGGTAGCAGACGTGTCCAATGTGCCCCGAAGTCATCCGAATGGAAAAGCATCGCCCCAGAGCCGCCAGCCCATACGTCAGAGCCAATCGCCGTCACCGCCCGGAAGACCGAGTTCGGTTGGGCAATCTCTTTCGCGACTTTCTTCTTATCCTTCTCACCGGCACTTACGATATTGCCTTTCGAGGCGTCCACGTCCGCGACACGGTTCAGATCGACGTCCTGCCAGGTGTTGCCTGCGTCGAAGGATCGCTGCAACGTGCCGGAGGAACTGATCGTCCAGCGCTGCGGCGATGTCCCTGGCTGCAGAGATTTCTCATTGGATCCGGTCTGGGCTGATGCAGCGCTGGGCGCAGCTTCTGGCAACGTCGGAGCTTTAGCCTTTACCACATCTGAATTTGTGACAGACTCGCTTTGCAGCGGCAGCTCCTTCTGACTCTGGATGAGTTGGTCCGCGACCTGGTTTTGTGCAGTCGAAACCGGCGCAGCGTTTTCAGTTTGCACTTCGACCACTTGTGAAGAGCGCGGGAGCACAAACTGCGGGCCGGGCCGCGGCGGTGAAGTCCGCGCGGCCAACGCCATTGTCGTCTCATCTTTTTTTCTTAATGCGGGAGCGAAACCTGCCCCTGGACCGCCTCCAGCGCCGCTTCGCGAGCTTCCGCTATGCATCGCATAGGACCTGGGAACCGTCCTCGGTGATGAAACTGCCTTGTCAGCTGACAAGGCGTCTCGCGTGTTCGGCCGTGATTTTTCTCGAACCTCCGATTGTTTTCGCTGCGTTGATAGATCAACAGCTTCATTATTGAAAAATCCTGGATTTAAAGACCCTGGGGAGGGCTGAACTTGCTCTCTCGCGACCGTATCATTCCGCGCGGTGAGGGCGGGAGCCACAGTCTCGATCTTGGTCTCGATCTTCGGTTGCGGTTCGCGCTGCCGGTACTCCACGATTCCGATAGACGCGACGGCAAGAATCCCCGCCGCGACCACGCCCCAACGAAGAGCGGGCAGGTTGAACCAGTGGTTGCGAGGTGTGGCGACGGAAAGGGGGAGGGCAACAGCTTCAGTCGCGGGGAGGGCCAAAGTCGCAATTTCGCGGCAGTTGGCACAGCGGGCAAGATGCGCCAGCACTCGGGAGCGCTCGGAATCTACCAGTGACCGCTCAACGAAAGCCGTAAGCAGGTCGGCATCCGGATGCGATTCCGCACCAGCCGGCTGCTGCAGGCGATCCCGCACGATTTTGGGGAGGTCTTGCATTTATGCCTTCAAATCTCTTAGTTCCCAGTTTCCAGCTTCTCGCTCTTGGGAGCCACTTTCCGCTCAAAGCGTATTCCGCTCCGCTCTTCTGAGAACGTTGCTGCCTGGCTTTCTTGCGCCAAACTGCCACGAATATCTATTCGCAAGTCCCGCACATCGACCTCCAACGCCTCTTCAGCCTGGCGGCGAGCCATGCCTCGCTGCATCATGCCAGCCAGGATCTTTTTACGCAGTGACTTGGCCAGTTTATCCACCTTGCGACTAATGGTGGATTCGTGCACGCCGAGCATGCGGGCTATCTCTGCCAAGGTGTGACCATCGAGATAATACGCGGCCAACACCAGGCGGTCTTGGCTGTCGAGCGCAGCCAATGCCGCGTCGGTCGCGGATTCCAGTCGTGAGTCCGCCGGAGCGACCGATTCCGATGCCGGAGCGGCGAACTGGATGCCCTCTTCGTTCTCTTCGTCAAGGCTCACCAGCCGCCTGGTGCGGCGATAGCGATTCACAAATTCCTGAGCGAGCACGGTGCGCAGCCAGCCTTCGAGCGATCCGCGGCCAGTGAAAGAGGCCAGCTTCGAAACTCGCTCTTCCCCGCGCGTGGTGGTGCCGTAGAGTTCGGCATAGAGGCTGTCGGCGAGCTCGCGGGCAGCTGAATCCTCCCGCGCGATACGCAACGACGATTGATAAAGTTTCTCGCGATAGCGGGTTAGAAACAGTTCCCATGCGGGATCGCTGCCCGCCGCACAAGCGCGCGCCAGAGCCAACTCTTCGACCCGCAACGTTAGAAGAAAGGTGCGAGCCTCGGTTTGATTGGCGCCACTGGGAAGATATTTAGTGGCCACCTCACAGAGGATCGCCGAGAAGTTTTCGCGTGTAAGGCCGAACTTTTCGCAGCCACTCGCCGCATGCAACTCGGATAGCAGTTCGCAGACTGCCGATTGCACTGCAGCGGAGATTGGTTTCGTAGATCTCATTCCCACGAACGGAAAACCACAGCCACTGCCTTGATGCTATCAATTCATTAGACGCTCGTAATGTTAATTTTGGGCCTCCTGGTTACATTAATTTCGTCCGCAAGGCCAGGTTTTCTTTTCGTTCTTCCGCCGAGTTGAGATGAGCGGCATGGATGTTTCGCGCAGCCGGGAGTCTTGCATCCCGCGCCGGCGGGAACTTCCAAGCGGCCATGAAGGGGGAGAGCTATGCGTCCGAGACTACTTTTGACAGTGATCGCGATGTTGGCCGTAGCCGGATTTGTTTCTCTGGTCCTGCGGCCAGTCTATGCCGGAGAGCAGTCTTCTGCCTCCGGTTATAAGGTGCTGGATCCGATCCGGCACGGAAGTCTGACCGTGTTTCCCGTGGTTGCTCCGAAGTCCTATCCGACGGGCGAATTTCTTACATTGGATGAAGGATTGCGCTCGGGAGAAGTTGTGGTCACCGAGTATGGAAACGTTCGCGGATTAGTGCGGCGACACACCACGCCGGCGTTGCAGCACGACAGCGCGGAGGTGAACCGGCTGGTGCTGATCAATAATTCGAAACGCCCATTACTACTTCTGGCAGGAGAGATTGTTGCAGGGGGCAAGCAGGATCGCGTGATCGGAAAAGATCGCATCGTGCCCGCGGAAAGCGATCCAGTCGATCTGAGTGTGTTCTGCGTCGAGCCAGGACGCTGGGTCGCCTCCAGCGATCACTTTGGAGCATCAGGAACGACGTACGCACAAGGGAGTGCTGGAGGAATGAGCAGCGGTGCAGTTGCAGTTAACGGGACGATAATGGCCCAACCCTCAGTCCGCGCCAAGGCGATGGGCGACAAAGATCAGAACCAGGTGTGGGCAGAAGTGAGAAAGCAACAACAGTCGATAGCGGTTGAAGTAACAGCAGCACCCCCGCAGACAAGGGATGAGATACGCTCTACGAGTTCGTACGCACGCGTGATGGAGAACAAGGATGTGAAAGAGAAAGTGGACGAAGTGGCGAAGCCAATCGAGCAGAATTATCAGAGCCTGATCCAGCAATTGCGTGATCGCAAGGCAGTGGGGGTGGTGGTTGCAGTAAACGGACGCATCATTTGGTCCGATATTTTTGCCAGCACGGAGTTGCTGGAAAAATATTGGCCAAAGCTGGTGCGCTCGTACGCTTCAGAAGCGGTGGTAGCACGCGCAAAAGGCGACGAGGCAAGCCTGGAACAGGCACAAGCATTTCTGGGACACCTGGACGGGCGTAAGGAAACAATTGAAAGCGAGCCAGGAATCTACCGTCACAGCGAGGTAGACGGAGATGGATTCAAGGCTTTCGCACTCACTTCGCTGCTGCCGAAGACGGGATTCGAAGTGCACATGGCGAAGATGGCGGAATGAAAATTCAGGGGTCAGAGGTCAGTGATCAGGGATCAGTGGTCAGTAAACGGCCTGCGCGTTGGGCTGGCTTTCGGTGACCACTGAGGTTTGGAATCTAGGTTCGAGAGGTTACTGGCCACTGTTCACTGGCCACTGACCACTGTTTCCCGATACCACTCCCTCCAGGCTTCTGACTGATTTGGCAATCGCTGTTTGGTGATGTCGGCCAGTGCCTGAAACGCCCAAGCATGAGTTTCAGCGTCGAGCGCCGGATCGTCGGAATAGGCTATCAGTTGCGGAACCGCTGTGAGCCGCTGCTGCTGAGTCAACATGCCGGATTGAGCAAGTCCGCAAGCAGCGCTTTCGCGCACAAGCGGCGACGGATCATTGTGCATGGCCTCGAGCAGGGGCGTAATAGTTGAACTCGTTCCAACCAGAGCGAGGCCTTCGGCGGCCCAATGGCGAACGTCATCATCATCTGGTTCTCGATCCCGTGGCGAGGTTTTGCTCGAGACTTGCAGATGTCTGCTCAGTACCTGCACTACCCGTTCGGACTCTACTCCACGGTTCCCCAGTAAACCAAGGGTCCACATCGCCCAAATTCTTTCCTGATGATTGGAAGAGTCGGCCTGTCGCACCAGCGCATCGACGGTCGAATCGTTCTTCTTTAAGCCATAGGCTGCAAGCTGCACTTCAATGGCGGAGTTTCGCAGCTTTTCATCGTCGGAATTGAGCGCGGCCGTGGTGAGCTGGCTCAACTGCGAATTCCACTGGAGTTTGCCGCGCCAGGATTCGATCCGAGCTTGAATCTGCGCTTCGATCTCCGCTTGGTTCTTTGCATCAATCTGGCCCGTACTTTGCCCTTCATTCTGATTTGCCTCTCCATCCCTGCCTGTGGGGCTAACCGCGCGAGTGAGCAGCATCTCCGCTTGTCGCTGCGGTTCTTGACGATCGAGTTCGCGTTCCGAAAATTCCGTGGAGGCGACCATGGAGCTTTCTTGCCTCGCAGAGACTGTAGTGGTTCTTTTCCGGGCGGGAGGTTGCCCCGCGTTATGCGCTACCAGCGCGGCAACTATTCCGCCCATCATTACGATTAAGGGAAGCAAAAGCGAACGCCCCGTTGGCCGTCGCGAAGGGTTGGAACCATCGCTGACAGGACCCGTTGACCTGGACTTTACTTCGGAGGACGCAAAATCCGGGCTAGGACCTAGCGTACCGTAGTCGGGCGTGGGTTGCGCGCGTGTGTCCTGAACTTGCAAAACGTCATCCTGCTCTTGCAGAGACGCGTCTTGCTGGAAAACGCCCGGCCCGGTCAACCTCCGTCGAAAGACATTCATGACAAAAGTCTAGGAGGCACACAGAATGGGGTAAAGTTACTTCTGGGGCCTGCCCTCAGTTAAGTTAGTTGCGACGGCCACCTGCGGAGCGAAATTGGCATCCGAGTAGACGCCTACGGCTGTCAGAAAGACGGAGGAACAATGTCGAAGGGAAAGACCACACGTGGAGTGTTTTATTCGATCATCCTGCTCGCCGGAGTCGGGGCTTTGGCTGCGGCTGCCCCCAGCTACAAGTTGGTGAACACTTACAAAGCGGGGGGCGAAGGTGGTTGGGATTATTTGACAGCAGACGCCGCCGCGCGTCGTCTTTATATTTCGCGGGCGACCCACGTTATTGTCCTCGATCTGGATTCGGGAAAAACAGTCGGGGACATTGCGGACACACCCGGCGTTCATGGCATTGCGCTCGCCCCAGAGCTGGGGCGCGGTTTCACCAGCAACGGCCGCGAAGGTACGGTCAGCGTTTTCGATCTCACGACGCTGGCGACCAGCAACAAAGTGAAGGCGGGAGAGAATCCGGACGCGATACTTTATGATCCGGCAACCAAGCGGGTTTTTACATTCAACGGCAAAAGCCAAGATTCAACAGCCATCGATGCAACGAACGGCACAGTGCTCGGGACAATCAAATTGGACGGCAAGCCCGAGTTTGCCGCCAGCGATGGCAAGGGAGAGATTTTCGTAAACATCGAGGACAAGAGCGAGTTGACGGCAATTGATGCCAACAAACTGCAGATCAAGGCGACCTGGCCGCTTGCGCCTTGCCAGGAGCCGAGTGGGCTCTCCATGGACAAGAAGAACCGGCGGTTGTTTGTGGGGTGCGACAACAAGATGATGGCCGTGGTAAATGCAGATACCGGCAAAGTACTGGCAACGCCAGCGATTGGCGAAGGCGTGGATGCAACCGCCTTCGATGACGGGTCCGGCCTGGCATTCGCTTCGTGCGGTGAGGGCGTCCTCACGGTGGTGCGGGAGGAGTCGCCTGACAAATTCAGCGTGGCCGAGAATGTTCCGACGCAGCAAGGCGCGCGCACCATGGCGCTCGATTCCAAGACTCACAACGTCTACGTTGTGACGGCGAGATTTGGTCCGCCTCCGGCGGCGACCCCAGACAATCCGCATCCTCGCCGCAGCATTCTTCCGGACAGTTTTGTGGTTCTCGTTCTCGGCAAATGAGGCGGAACTTCGCATCCCGAGGGATTATTTTTTGGCTTGGGCTGGTTCTCCTATTGAGTTGCACCGGCGAAACCTGTGCGGCTTACTCGGTGCTAACCCATGAAGAGATTGTGGATCTGGTTTGGAAGGACAATTTAATTCCTCTGTTGAAGAAGCGCTTTCCCGCCGCCACCGACGACGATTTAAAGAAAGCCCACGCGTTTGCCTACGGGGGCTCGCTTGTACAAGACATGGGTTACTATCCGTTTGGCAGCAAGTATTTCAGCGATCTCACCCACTATGTGCGCAGTGGCGACTTCATTGTCAACATGATCAAGGAGGCCTCTGACCTTGATGAGTATGCGTTCGCGCTGGGCGCCCTGGCTCACTATTCCGCTGACAATTGTGGACATCCCACCATCAATCAGGCCGTGGGAATCGAATTCCCCAAGCTCCGAAAGAAATATGGCGACGTCGTGACTTACGAGGAGGATCCGAAAGCCCACATCCGCACGGAGTTTGGCTTCGACGTAACCCAAGTTGCGAAGAACCGGTATACCTCCGATCGCTACCATGACTTCATCGGCTTCGAGATCTCAAAGCCGGTGCTGGAGCGGGCGTTCCAGGATACCTACGGCATTCCGTTAACTGAGATCCTCACCAAAGAGGACCTAGCCTTCGGAACATTCCGGCGCGCGATCAGCCAGGTAGTGCCAGAAATGACTCGCGTTGCTCTAGTCGCGCGCCGCCAGGAGATTGTCAAGGAGACACCAAACTTTCGGGCTCGCCAGTTCCGCTATTATCTGTCACGCACGAGCTATCAAAAGGAATGGGGAAAAGGCTACCGGCGTCCCGGTTTTGGAACACGGGTGTTGGCGTTTTTCCTTCGGTTCATGCCGAAAATCGGACCTTTCAAGGCACTCGCCTTCAAAATTCCGAACCAGAAAACGGAGGACCTCTATATTAAGAGCGTCGATCTAACGGTAGAGGACTATAAGAAACTTCTTCATGAAACAGAGGATGGAACGCTGCACCTGACGAATACGGATTTCGATACTGGGCACGATACGCGCGCCGGCGAGTATGCACTGACTGATAAAGCTTACGCCCATCTGCTCGACCAGCTAGCGCAACATAATTTTGACCAAATTGCTCCCGATCTGCGCAGCAATCTTCTCGCGTTCTATTCCAATCCCAATGCACCGCTTGCCACCAAGAAGAATCCGAAAGAATGGCAGAAGACCCAGGAGGAACTGGAAAAGCTTCGCGCACTACCAGACTCGTCACCGGCTGCCAACAAAACAACTTCGCAGATGCTCCCGGATGAAGTGGATTCGCCGGACTTCTTCGAACCGGATTCTGACCAACCCGTTGTTCGGCCTTAAAAGGGTTTAAAACAGTTCGCGTGCTCGAACGACCGTTCGGTTGTCAAATCGTTTCGTCACATTTATGATCTAACCCTCCAAGCTGCCTACTCGCCAGTTTGAGAGATGGTTCTGATTGCTGTTAGGGGATTTGAGGCTCCGAACATGACGGTGGTGGACGACAAGTTTTTCCATGCGCGGATCACGCAGCGCGTCGACTTCGCGCCTGATCTCTGGATGTTCCGGGTCAACACGGGAGAAGAGTTCAAGTTCGTTCCCGGACAGTATGCAACTCTCGGGGTGGAGCACGACGGCAAGCGGACGGAGCGTCCGTACTCGATTGCCTCGGCGCCTTTTGAAAAGGAGATCGAGTTTTTCTTTGAACTCGTGCCCGAAGGAGCGCTCACCCCGCGCCTCTACAAACTACAGCCCGGAGACCCGTTGCTGATGCGCAAGATTCCGAAGGGCAAATTCACGCTGGATACCGAGAGTGGCAGAAAGCACCATTTGCTGGTTTCGACGGTGACCGGGGTCGCTCCATTTGTCAGCTTCGTTCGCGAACTTTCCAAGGAGTGGAAAGAAGGCCATTTCGACGGCAGCCACCTTTTATATCTGCTCAACGGCGCCAGCCGGCCCTGGGAGTTCGGCTACAAAGAGGAGTTGACTCGCTTTGCGGCCGAGCTGCCCTGGTTGAAGTACATTCCTACTGTAAGCCGTCCGTGGGATCACGCTGACTGGGCGGGTGAAATCGGCCGCGCCGACGATATCTTGCGCAAGTATGCCGATCACTGGGAACTTGACCCGACCAATACTACTGCCTATTTGTGCGGCCATCCCGACATGATTGCAAATAGCAAGGCGATCCTGAAGCGGCGGGGCTTTGTCGACCGGAAAGCGATTAAGGAAGAGATTTACTGGATCCCGCCGAAGTAATGCTATTACGGGACGGCCGCGCAAATTATGTTTCCGCGGGCGCGAAGATCACCAGCACCGCCAGCTCTCTTGCGATGTCGTAGAAGCGATGCTCGACTTCCGCTGGGACGAAAATCACGCTGCCAGCGGAAACTTCGTGGTCTTCCGCGGCAACTTTAAAACGTGCCCGCCCTCGAATCACATAGTAGATTTCATCCTCGTGATGCGGCTTCTGTTGGTCGATCGCTCCCGCGGGCAAAACGTACACTCCAGCGCTCATCGACCGAACGCGAAGGAACTCGTGGTACGGCTTGCCGCTCCGGGTGCGCTGCTCCTCAATCTCCGCGAGGCGGGTCAATAATGTTTTCACGCCAGAATCCCGCCGAAGATGAGGTCCGTAAACTGAGGAATCAGATCGGGCGCCTGCAAGTCGCCTTCCGGTTTGTACCACTGATAAATCCAGTTGATCATGCCGAGCAAAGCGAAGGCTGCAGCGCGGGGGGTGACTTTCCCTTTTCCGTGATGCGGCTTGTTGTGATTTCCCTGCGCTTTCTCTTGTACTTCTCTCATCAGGTTTTCGAGGAAGTGAACGTAATCTTTTTTTCGCGAGTTGATGCGTTTGCGCAACGCCGGCGGCAGGGGATGGTTCTCGTGCAGCATCACTGTAATCTCACGGTCGCGGGGGCTGAGCACGACTTCGATATGCAGTTGGATCAGTGTCCGCAGTCGGTCGCCGGGATCGGCGATTCCACGCACTGGCTTGAGCACGCGCTCCTCGGTGATCTCCATGGCATGGTTCATGATCTCGAACAGGATTTCGTCTTTACTCTGGAAGTGGTGGTAAAGACCTCCCTTGCTCAGCTTGAGTGCGGCGGCGACATCGTTCATCGACGTGGCGTCGTACCCGCGCTGCTGAAACAGCCGTGCGGCCGTGCGCAGAATTTCCTGCCGGGAGTCGACGACGGTGTCGCGGGCCATCGGCTGACATGGTAAAGCGTTGCGGGGAGGATTGCCAACCGGTAGTGGCTGGTTGGTCAGTGATCAGTGGCCAGCGGCCGTCGGTGCCGACCTGCGAGGCCGCAGCCGCTGACTGCCGGCGATCTTAAGCGGATGAAGCGAGCGCCGCAGTCGAAAATCATTCGCCGCGTTCTGGAGCGGAGTCGAGATTCCAGTCAGCGAGGGCAAGAAGAGACGACGGAAACCGGGCCAGTTGCGTGCCGTCCCTACTGATTGGTTCCTGATTAGCTGGGCTTACCCCGGACTTACGTCCGAGGCTGCCATATGCCGCCCTTGCGGGGCCTGGGGCGTTGCTGGCTCCTATCGAAACTTCTCACTTGACACTCCAGTTGGGCTCCGTTAGCATAAGTGTACCGACCGACCGGTCGGTTTTTTAATAAGTAATCGCAGTCAGTAATCACGAGAGGAGCTTCCCGGTGGCTACCATCTTTTACGAGCACGACGCGAATCCCAACGCCCTGAAGGGCAAAACCATCGCCATCCTGGGCTACGGCAGCCAGGGACATGCGCAGGCGCAGAATTTGCGCGACAGCGGGTGCAAGGTGATCGTGGGGCTGGAGGCGGATCGTCCGAGCGCGCAGCAGGCGCGGGCCGACGGCATGGTGGTGGTGGCTCCGGATGAAGCGGCCAAACGCGCCGACTGGATCCACGTGTTGACGCCGGATGAAACGCAGGCTGCAGTGTATGCCCAATACATTCAGCCGTATCTGCATCCGGGAAAGATTCTGGGCTTCTCACATGGGTTTAGCATTCATTTCAAAACCATTGTCCCGCCAGCAGATGTGGACGTGGTAATGATCGCGCCGAAGTCTCCGGGGCACCTGCTGCGGCGGGTTTATGCCGAAGGTCGCGGCGTGCCGTCGCTGATTGCGGTGAGTCAGGACGCGAGCAAGCGAGCGCACGAATATGCGCTGGCCTACGCGCATGGCATCGGCTCAACGCGCGCGGGAGTGTTGCAGACAACTTTCAAAGAAGAAACTGAGAGCGATTTGTTTGGTGAGCAGGCGGTACTGTGCGGAGGGTTGACGTCGCTAATCAAGAAGGGATTCGAGACGCTGGTGGAGGCTGGGTACGCTCCAGAAATCGCGTATTTCGAGTGTTTGCATGAGATGAAGCTGATTGTTGATCTGATCTATGAAGGTGGACTGGGACGGATGCGGTATTCGATTTCGAATACGGCAGAGTATGGCGATCTGACGCGCGGCGAAAAAGTTGTGGGCGATGCGACACGGACGGCGATGAAGAAAATTCTGGCCGACATTCAGGACGGGACGTTTGCGCGGGAGTGGATCAAAGAGAACAAAGATGGCGGGTATCACTTCACCGAGTTGAGACATCAGGAGCAGCAGCATCCGATCGAGATTGTTGGGGCGCAGTTGAGAGGAATGATGAGTTGGCTGCCGGGGGAGAAGAAGAAACCCGAAGCGCCGAAAGAAGAAATCAAGCAGGCGGTGAATGCGTAGAGACATGCTGCACTAAGCGGTAGGGATTCTTCCGGCCGCGCTCAGGATGACAACCTAGTTGGAATGACAGGTTTAAAACGGAATGCTAAAGGGAGCCGAAATCGTTTTGCAGTGCGTGCGCGCCGAAGGCGTGGACCTGGTGTTTGGGTATCCCGGCGGCGCGATCATGCCGTTGTATGACGCGTTAGATGGAAGCGGCGTGCGGCATGTTTTGACGCGGCATGAGCAGGGCGCGGCGTTTGCAGCTTCGGGCTATGCGCGGGTGACGGGAAAAGTTGGGGTGGCCATGGCGACGAGCGGGCCGGGCGCGACCAACCTGGTGACTGGCATCGCCGACGCGAAGATGGATTCGGTGCCTCTGGTTTGCATCACCGGGCAGGTGCGGACGGCAATGATCGGAAGCGATGCGTTTCAGGAAACCGACGTTTTCGGTGTAACGCTGTCGTTGACGAAATGGAGCCGGCTGGTACGGACGATTGACGAAATTCCCGAGGTGATTGCTGAGGGATTTCATTGGGCACGCAGCGGCAGGCCAGGACCGGTGGTAATCGATATCCCGACTGACATTCTGAAGGCAAAGAAAGAATTTTCGGGGCCGGCGAAGTTCACTCCGCACGCGCGGCCCGCAGAGGCAAATGCTGAGGGCGCATTCAGCGACACGATTGTGGCTTTGCTGCAGCGGGCGACGAGACCGGTCGCGTTGGTGGGCGCGGGCGCTAAGCTTTCGGGGGCGATTCCGGAGTTGCGCAGCCTGCTCGACGATTTGGGTATTCCGACATTCGCAACGGTGCATGGGCTGGGCGCGGTACCGCCGCAATCCCCGTATTACCTGGGCATGGTTGGCATGCACGGGACGCGCGCCGCCAACACCGCTTTGCATGAGACTGATTTGCTGTTGGTTTTTGGCGCGCGTCTGGATGATCGCGTGACCGGCGATCCGACGCGGTTTGCGCCGCATGCAAAGATCGTGCACTTTGAAATTGACCCGGCGCAACTGGATCGCGTACGGGCGTGCGAGCTGCCCGTGATTGGCAACCTGGCGGACACGATTCCGGCATTTCAAGCGGAATTACGGCACGCTTCCCTGCCCGACTGGAGCGGCTGGCGCGCGCTTGCTTGCGGCCCGGAGCGTGCCGAGGCTGATCCCCGAGGATTGGCGCAGCCGACAATGCGTTTTCTCGATGAACTGTTCAGCCGTCTGCCGCAAGACAACGTGATCATTGCCGACGTAGGTCAGCACCAGATGTGGGCGGCGCAACGCTATCGGTCTTCCTCGCCCAGAGGATTTATTACATCGGGTGGTTTGGGAGCGATGGGCTTCGCTCTGCCTGCCGCGGTCGGCGTGCAACTAGCCAAGCCGGAGACTTGCGTGCTTTGCGTTTCCGGAGATGGTGGATTTCAGATGAACATCCAGGAACTGGCTACGGTCCACCGCCTCGGCTTACCGATAAAAATGGTGATCGTCGATAACAAGTATCTGGGCATGGTGCGGCAGTGGCAGCAACTTTTTTACGAGCGCAATTATGCCGAAACGGATTTAAGTGACAATCCCGATTTTGTCGAGATTTCGAAGGCTTACAAGATTCACGCCTGGCGACTGAACGAGGCGGCCATGGCGGAGTTTCCGGTGGCGGCGGAGACCGGAGATCTCATCGATAAGTTTCTGCGTTCGCCGGAGCCGGAGTTGCTAGTGTTTGATTGCCATCCCGAAGCGAATGTTTATCCGATGGTTCCGGCGGGAGCAGCGCTTTCGGAGATGGTGTATGAGGATTGAGTAATTGGGAAAATTCGTAATTGAGTAAGTTGAGCCTGGGAGCTTCGGGTTTTCGATTACGAAACTGAATGACACAATTACTAAATTTTTCAAGAGGGGAACGGCCATGCAGATTTTTCACGTTCGCTATCGCAATGCGCAAGGGGCGTTGATGCGCATCCTCAACGCGGTGTCGCGCCGAGGACTTGACCTTACTTCGGTGCACGCGGAGTATGCTGGGCAGGACCATGCGGTCACGCTGCTGCTGGAGGTAACGCAGAAGCAGATCGGCCAGCTTTATCGCGAGTGGCATGCGATCGTGGATGTGATAGACGTACGTTCCAGCGCAGTTCTGCGCGGACACCAGGAGCCAGTCTGGGCGCCGCATCCGCCGGCCTCGGAGAATGTCGCGCAGCAGTCGTCGCACGCAGCCTTGGCTTAAGTTTCTGTTAGCAAATGTCAGCAGCATGTCGCCTCCTGGGATGCGTCATGCGATTGGAAACCTGCAGTGTGGAGTGCGAACTCCTGGCATCTCCCGGTCTGCGGGTTTCCGTTTTTGAATTCTTTGCTATCCAACATCCAAACATTCAATTGTCTTCCGATAGCCTCGAGGGATATCGGTTCTTGCCCTCACGGACACACAGATGACGCGAGACGACGATCAAGACCCTTCGCGTCGCTCCGGATGGCAGGCCTTCGAACGATAAAAAGAAACCACTCTCACTTCTTGTTGTAATCTTTCCATCATGGATCTTAAGCATCGCAGCCGCGGTATCACGGAAGGGCGCGAGCGGGCAGGGGCTCGCTCCATGTTCAAAGCTATTGGCTTCACGGACGACGACCTCGGCAAGCCGCTGATTGGCGTGGCCAACACGTGGATCGAAACTATGCCGTGCAACTTTCACCTCCGACGGCTGTCGGCCAAATTGAAGGAGGGCATTCGCGCAGTCGGCGGCACGCCGATGGAGTTCAATACCATCGCGATTTCGGACGGCGAGACGATGGGTACCGAAGGCATGCGGGCATCGCTGGTGAGCCGCGAACTGATTGCGGATTCGATTGAACTGGTCTGCCGCGGGCAGATGTTCGACGCCGTGGTGTGCGTTGTAGGCTGCGACAAAACAATTCCGGCTGCAGCCATGGCTCTGGCGCGGATAGATTTGCCAGGGCTTGTTCTATATGGCGGTACCATTGCTGCAGGCAACTATCGGGGTAAAGATGTAACGATTCAGGATGTGTTTGAAGCCGTCGGAGCCAACGCCGCGGGAAAAATCACCGATCAGGAATTGCATGAGCTCGAAAACGTGGCTTGCCCGGGAGCGGGCGCGTGCGGCGGCCAGTACACGGCAAACACGATGTCGACGGTAATGGAAATGATCGGGCTTTCTCCTATGGGCTTTAACAGCGTGCCCGCCATGGACCCTGAGAAAGATCAGATCGCTTTCACTTGTGGCAAGATCGTGCTGAATCTGCTCGAGAAAGGAATCCGTCCACGCGAGATTCTCACTCGCGATGCGTTTGAGAACGCGATCGCGTCGGTGGCTGCGACCGGTGGATCGACCAACGCCGTTCTACATTTGCTGGCGATTGCGCGCGAGGCGGAAGTCCAGTTGCAGATCGACGATTTTCAGGCCGTCAGCGAACGCACCCCGCTGCTCGCGGATCTGAAGCCCTCCGGACGTTTTGTCGCTGCGGATATGCATCGCGCCGGAGGCGTGCGCCTGTTGGCCCGGCGCTTGTTGACCGGAAAACATCTTCACCCCGAAGCGAAAACTGTAACCGGGGTTTCGATTAAGACCGAGAGCGAGAGCGCGTTCGAAACTCCGGGCCAGGAGGTGATCGCGCCGCTGGACAAGCCGCTAAAGAAGACAGGCGGGCTGGTCATTTTAAAAGGAAATATTGCGCCCGAGGGTTGCGTGGCCAAGATCAGCGGACATGAGCGACTGGAGCATCGGGGTCCGGCGCGCGTTTTCGAATCGGAAGAAGATGCGATGGCCGCCGTGACCGGCAAGAAAATTCAGTCCGGCGATGTCGTCGTCATTCGTTATGAAGGCCCAAAGGGCGGGCCGGGCATGCGGGAAATGTTGAGTGTTACCAGTGCTATTGTTGGCGAAGGACTGGGATCGTCGGTTGCGCTTTTGACCGATGGCCGCTTCAGCGGTGCCACGCACGGATTAATGGCAGGCCACGTTTCCCCGGAAGCCGCACTGGGCGGACCAATTGCCGCCGTTCGCAATGGTGACACGATTCGCTTCGATGTTAACCAACGTGTGTTGGAAATGGAAATCAGCGACGAAGTTCTGCGACAGCGCATGAAAGACTGGAAGCCGCCGCAGCCCCGCTATCCTACTGGTGTGTTCGCCAAGTATGGGGCGTTGGTTTCCTCGGCCTCGCAGGGAGCGATTACGAGGGCACCGAGATAATACGGCGATCGGCCCCCTCCGCCATTCTCTTCACCCCAGCTGCAGCCCAAGATGCTCGGTACGTATCACGAAATGCGAATGGATCACCGCACGAAGGACTACAATTACTGGAAGACCCGCAACAATTAACGGTGGTAGTTTTCGACAGCAACCTCGACACCGGGATCGGCCTCAAAGATTGATGGTTTCTTCCACCACAACGCCGCCGATCGAGTTCAAGGCGCGAAAACAGGGCGGGAATCATCTTTTTTCTTCCAAAATCACCCTCATCTCGATTCTGATCATCGCGGGACTCTGCGTAATCGCACTCGTATTGCACCATTACTGGCCATTCGCCGAACCTGCGGTGCTCCAGAATCTGGCGGAGGCGGGCGATAGTCAGGTGAGGGTTCGCGACTTTCACGAAACCTTCTTCCCTTCTCCAGGTTGCATTCTTGAAGGCGTCGTTTTCGAGCACGGTCCCAACGAGGCCAAGCCACTCATCACGATTGAGAAGCTGACGATTCAGGGCAGCTATCTTGGTTTGCCAGCGAAATACTTGACTCGAATTACGGCAGATGGTTTGAAAATCTTAATCCCTCCGTTCGGCACCGGAACGGCTTTTCACACAACACCATCAAAAATTACCGTAGGCGAGATCGTGGCCAATGGTGCGGATGTCGAGTTTGCGTCCAGCAAGCCCGGTAAGAAACCCCTTCTCTTCGAGATTCACGAAGCATCTCTGCAAAATGTGGGATGGAGTGGGCCGCTCACTTATAAGGTGAAGGTTCACAATCCGGAGCCGCCGGGAGAAGTTACAGCCGCGGGTAAGTTTGGAGTGTGGAACCGAAACAATCCGGGTGAGACGCCTATTTCGGGGGAATACAAATTCGAACACGGAGACTTGAGCGTATACCAAGGTATTGCGGGCACGCTCTCTTCGACAGGAAAGTTCGGCGGGAAACTCAGTCACATCGACATCTCAGGCGCAACCGACACTCCCGATTTCGTGGTGAAAGCGGGTGGGCATCCGATGCGGCTGACGACGGAATTCAGCGCCTACGTCGATGCCACCCATGGCGACACCTTCCTGAAGCGCGTGACCGCCGATTTCTGGAAAACACATGTGGTGGCGGAGGGAAGTGTTGCCCGCTCTTCCAACGGAAAAAGCAAGACGGCCCTGATCGATCTGACGGCAAAGAATGCTCGCATTGAGGATCTGTTGCGGCTTTTTGTCGAGGCAAATCGTCCTCCCATGTCGGGTGCGGTTACCCTCCATGCCCGGGTGGAGATCCCACCGGGACCAGAAGAATTCCTGAAAAAGGTGAAGCTGAGGGGAGCTTTCGGAATTGCGGCTGGAACCTTCACGAAACCTTCGACCCAGGAAGGAGTGAACGCACTTAGTGCCGGCGCACGCGGGCAAAAAGAAACTCAAGATCCCGAGACGGTTCTCACGGATCTATCCGGAAACGTGGATGTGGCAGGAGGCACAGCGAGATTTACCGATCTGTCGTTTGGAGTTCCCGGCGCAGCCGCACGGCTGGATGGAACTTACGATCTGATCAATTATAAAATCGATCTGCGCGGGCAGCTGAAGCTGGATACGAAAATCTCCAACACCGAGAAGGGAGCCAAGGCCCTCTTACTGAAGGCGATCGAGCCGTTTTTCAAGAAAAGGAAGACGAAAGAAATTGTGCCGGTGCGAATATCTGGAACTTATCGCCATCCCACCTTTGGGCTTGACTTGGACGATAAGAATGCGCAGAAAGTGTCGCTGCCCCGGCACTCTTCAGCGAGGACTATGCCCGGCGCGCGCAAGACGAATCATTAGTTATCGCGCGACGTTCGAGGGATAAGAGGAGTTTGCTGCCCCCGGAGGTCCTAAGCAGGCAGGCCATATTTCAGACCCGCCCGATGTCTTAGGATGTTTAAATGGTGACGTTGGCAGTCAGGGCAGTTGTCGCACCGTTTGCCGGGACTTTTCTGGAATCGAGCGGAGAGAGTCCACTGATGCGTTGGGCTGCAGAGCCGGTGCCACCGGTGGCAAAAACGGTGTAACTGGTCGTCATCGTGTCACTCGCCTGGGTTCCCAGGGCCCAGGCATAGGGTATCGTCACCTTACAGGTTCTTGTAGTCCCGGTCCCGGTGGCGGCTGCAGTGCCACTCTCGGTATAGTCGCGGGGAGTGCTGCTAATTTGATCGAGCACTCCAACATCAGCAGTGCATGAAAAGCTAGTGAGACCGGTGGATTTCACGGTGATGGTAAGCGTAACAGTTATCGTTCCCGTAAAAGTTGTAAACGTAGCATCCACAATGTCTTCGCTGGCTTGAGGAACAGGTCGGAATGCTCCGGTGTGAGGGTCCAAGTATCCCAAGATTTCAGGCTTGGAGGGACCATTTGCCGCCTGGCCCCAAATAGCCGGCGCAACCAGAACGCAGCACACGCAAATCGACAACAGCTTCGTGATTTTCATTTCATCTCCTTTCGGGAATTTGCAGTTCAGTTGTAGTCAGTTGTTTCGTCTAACCAAGAGAAGGGATACGGGAGAAGTTCCCCGTAGATTTGCGATAGTCTAGCACTGTTAACTGCGACTGATTCCAGGAAATATTGCGATTCCCTCATTTGGCTAGCCTTCGGCGAATCTGATCACCGATAGAAACGGTCTCTCGGAATAGTCTCAGTCCCTTTGAAGCCCCAAATTCACGGCCGGAATCACTGTTCGATAATGGACACTCCAATTCTGCCGCTGGACATTATTAGCTCCATGGAAATCCGCTGACACTTTCCATCCCTCGATATTTCAGCAGGATGACGCTATTCTCATTCGGCCTGCAGGGTGCATAATCTTGGGCGATGGATATCGCTCGTCCTGAATTCAAAAAGATTAAACGACGCCGGCAGATCATCGGATTGGCTATTGGCATCACCTGCCTTGCAGCTGTAACCATAGCCGTCTCTCGCCTGAAACCTGCAGCTCCCGAGGTTGAGCGCAGCACAGTGTGGACTGATACGGTGAAGCGCGGGGCGATGCTCCGGCAGGTTCGAGGACTCGGCACGCTTATTCCGAGCCAGGAATTTATCCGTCAGATCCCGGCAGAAACTGAAGCTACGGTCGTACGTATTCGCATGCTGCCCGGTTCTCAGGTGAAAGCCGACACGATTCTGCTGGAGATGAGCGATCCCCAGGTCGAGCAGGCAGCGGTCGATACCAAACTTCAATTGAAGGCAGCAGAGGCTGAATACCAGAGCCTGCGCGTGACCCTGCAGAGCAATCTTATGAATCAGAAGGCCGGCGCGGCCACGGTGAACGCCGATTACAGTCAAGCCAAACTTCAATCGGAAACCGACAAGGCGCTTTACGACCTCGGCGTGATCTCGGGACTAGCCTACAAGAACTCGAAAAGCAGATCTGACGAGCTCACCACCAGAAACAACATTGAAGGCGAGCGATTGGATATTAACCAGAAGGCGATCGAGTCGCAAATGGCGGAGCAGCAAGCCAAAGTGGATGAGATCCGCGCTCTTGCGGAACTCAAACAAAAGCAGCTGGATGCGTTGAAAGTACGCGCGGGAATCGAAGGCGTGCTGGTCGATCTACCTCTGCAGGTTGGGCAGCATGTGCTTCCGGGGACGATGTTGGCCAAGGTGGTACAGCCGAATCACTTGATTGCCGCTTTAAAAGTCGCCGAGACGCAGGCACGCGATGTGCAGATTGGCCAAGCTGCGATGGTCGACACGCATAACGGAACGATTTCCGGCACAGTGATGCGGGTTGATCCTGCAGTGCAGAACGGAACGGTAACTGTGGATGTGAAGCTCACCGGCGAGCTGCCCAAAGGGGCGCGGCCTGATCTGAGCGTGGATGGCACGATTGACCTGGAGCAGCTAAACGATGTTCTTTACGTGGGCCGCCCAGCTTTCGGGCAAGAGAGCAGCACAATCAGCTTGTTCAAACTTGACGCTGACGGCAAAGGCGCGGTGCGCGTTCCCGTCAAAGTGGGGCGGGCTTCGGTGAATTCGATCCAGGTTGTTGAGGGTTTGCACGAAGGCGACACTGTGATCCTTTCCGACATGTCGCGCAACGACAATACCGACCGCATCCGGCTTGACTGATTTCATCCAAGACAGATCGCAATCGAGGAAGAAGCCTATGACCGAAGCAGGACAATCGCTCATCCAGATTGAAGACCTGACCAAGGTCTTCTACACCGACGAAGTCGAGACGCACGCGCTCTCTGGAGTTCATCTTGCCATTCGCAAAGGTGAATACGTGGCCATGTCCGGACCCTCGGGATGCGGCAAGTCCACGCTGCTCTCGATTATCGGCCTGCTGGACACGCCGACAGGCGGGAAGTATCACCTGAATGGACAGCCCGTCGAGAATCTAGATTTCGCCGCGCGCTCCCGCATTCGTAATCAGGAGATTGGTTTCATCTTTCAGAGCTTCAATCTGATCGGCGACCTCACGGTTTATGAAAATGTCGAGCTGCCTTTAACCTACCGGCAGAGAATGCCGTCTGCTGATCGCAAGCAACGCGTTATGGAATCGCTGGAGCGCGTTGGCATGGCTCATCGGGTCCGCCACTATCCTTCGCAGCTTTCCGGCGGTCAACAGCAGCGGGTTGCCGTTGCCCGCGCGCTGGCCGGCCATCCCTCAATCCTTCTCGCGGACGAGCCGACGGGAAATCTTGATTCGCGCAATGGCGAAGCGGTAATGGAACTGCTGCAAAACCTCCATCGGGAAGGCGCCACTATCTGCATGGTCACGCACGACCCACGCTTCGCCAAGCACGCGCAGCGGGAAGTGCATCTTTTCGATGGCAAAGTAGTAGCCGAAGAAGAACTCCAAAAGCTGATGCAGGATGCCAGCGCATGAACGGGGTCGTTCAAGACGTTCGCTACGCGCTGCGGCAGTTGCGAAAGAACCCGGGATTTACCGCCGTTGCCGTGCTCACACTCACTCTGGGCATTGGAGTAAACACGGCTTTGTTCTCCGTGATCAATGGCGTGCTGCTGAGCCCTCTACCCTTTCCTCAACCAGAGCAACTGGTGACACTGCACGAAAACAAACCTCATTTCGAAGGCGGATCTCTTTCCTATCCGAATTTCCGGGATTGGCAGAAGAACAATCACACGTTCTCTTCTCTCGGTATCGCTCGCAGCTATGCCTTCAGCTTGACGGGGACCGGCGAGGCGGAACAAGTAGCGGGCGAGTTTATCAGCTCAGATTTCTTCCCGGTGCTCGGCGTGAAGCCTGCAATCGGGCGCACGTTTGCCCAGGATGAAGATCAAATCGGGGCCGGCAGCCCAGTTGCATTGATCAGTTCAGGACTGTGGCAGCGCAAGTTCAGCTCGGCGCCGGACGTTCTTGGAAAGAGCATCACTCTTGACGCGAAAAACTACACCATTGTCGGAGTGATCCCTGCAGATTTCCATCTGGCCATTCCGGGATTTAATGAGAGTCTGGTTTATGTACCTATTGGACAATGGAGCAATCCGCTGCTATCCCAGCGCGGCGCTGGCCTGGGAATTCATGGCATCGGTAGACTCAAGCCCGGCGTGACTATCGAACAAGCCCGTGCCGACATGGCGCAGGTCACGCACAACCTTGCCGACGCATTCCCGGATGCGGATAAAGGCATCACCGCGAAGCTGACCCCGCTCAAAGAGCAGATGGTTGGCCATGTGCGATCGTTCCTGCTCGTGCTTTTGACAGCGGTTGGCTTCGTGCTGCTGATTGCCTGCGTGAACGTCGCCAATTTGTTGCTGGCGCGATCAAGCAGCCGTAGGCGCGAATTCGCTGTTCGCGCAGCCCTGGGCGCGAGCCAGGGGCGAGTCGTCCGCCAACTACTGACTGAAAGCGGAGCGCTCGCTCTGGCGGGCGGAGCGCTGAGCTTGCTCCTGGCCGCGTGGGGAACTCATGCCGCGCTCAAAGTATTGCCCGCCGCTCTGCCTCGCGCTGAACAAGTTGGACTTGATGGCCGCGTGCTTCTTTTTACTGCAGCCATTTCCCTGCTTGCAGGAGTTCTGTTCGGCCTTACTCCCGCGTTGAAAACCTCGCGCCCCGATTTACACGAAGGGCTTAAGCAAGGCGGACGAGGAATGAGCGGAACGCGTCATCGCACGCAAAGCATATTCGTCATGGCCGAGATGGCCCTCGCTCTGCTGCTCCTGGTCGGCGCGGGATTGACCATCCGTGGTTTAGTAAAGCTCTGGAGTGTTGATCCAGGATTCGATCCCCACCATGTACTCACATTTGGGCTTTCGCTTCCGCCCTCGATGATGAGGGCAAAACCGGAGGCGATTCGCGCCGCCTTTCGTGAGTTCGACGATAAGCTCGCTGCCGTTCCGGGTGTCCAGGCGGTTTCGCAGACTTGGGGCGCAGTGCCCTTGAGCGGCGACGATGAGCAGCTTTTCTGGCTTGAAGGACAGCCAAAACCAGCCAACGAGAACGATATGAACTGGGCCATCGATTACATCGTCGAACCCGATTATCTGAAGGCGATGGGCATTCCCCTGCTGCAAGGCCGATTTTTCACTCTTCAGGACAATGATCACGCGCCTCACGTCGTCGTGGTCGACGATGTCTTCGCCAACAAATATTTTCCCAACCAGAGCGCTATCGGCAAGCGTATCCACCTTAAGGTTTCCAACCAGCCAGCGGAGATCGTTGGTGTCGTTGGGCACGTCAAGCAGTGGGGTCTGGGGACCGACGATCGGCAGTCGCTTCGGTCCGACCTTTATATTCCCTGCCTGCAGATGCCTGACGACTTTGTGGCTATGACTCCGTCTGGATCGGCCGTCGTGGTGCGGTCCGGCGACGCTTCAGCGGGACTCTTCGATTCCATCCACCACATCAGCGCAGAGATGAGTAACCAACAAGTCATCTTCGGGGAGCAAACCATGGACTCCATAATTTCCGATTCCATGGCTTCGCAACGATTTTCGATGATTTTGCTCGCGGTATTTGCGTCGCTCGCGCTTTTGCTCGCCAGTGTGGGAATTTACGGTGTCATTTCTTATGTTGTCAGCCAGCGAACGCATGAGATCGGCATCAGAATGGCGCTCGGAGCGCGACCACTCGACATTTCGCTGCTTGTGCTCGGCGATGGCGTTCGCATGACGCTGATTGGGGCTGTCATTGGGGTTTTCGCTGCTCTTGGCCTCACGCGTTTGTTAGCAAGCATGCTTTTTGGAGTTACGCCCACTGATCCCCTAACGTTCGTCGCCGTCGCCGGGCTCCTGTGCGGCATTGCATTGTTTGCCTGCTATATTCCGGCGCGCCGCGCAATGCGGGTCGACCCGGTGATCGCCTTGCGTTACGAGTGAAAGAATCAATTATGAACGGAATACTCCAGGATCTCCGTTACGCGCTGCGGCAATTGCGCAAGAACCCAGGCTTTACCGCAGTTGCCGTTATCACCCTGGCCTTGGGCATCGGTGCGAACACTGCGATCTTTACCGTCGTGAATGCGCTCTTGTTCAAGACGCTGCCGGTAAGGGATCCGCAGCGGCTCGTAGTGGTTGGCGATCCAACCCGCGTCAACGGGCGCTCCAACGGAACACCCCGCACCGATATTTTTTCTTATCCTTTATACAAAGAACTTCGCGACCGAAATTCCGTCTTCACCGGACTATGCGCCGCAGCCAGCGATCACCGCATTGAGGTTGATACCGGGCAAAACGACTCGTTGGATGCCAAAGTTTTCGGGCGAATGGTGAGCGGAAATTATTTCACCACGCTTGGCGTCGAACCCGCGACGGGACGGTTATTCTCCGATTCAGACGACACGGCTGAAAACGCCAATCCTGTCGTGGTGTTGGGATATGACTATTGGGAGCGAAGGTTCGCACTTTCCTCTTCGATTATCGGCAGCGCGATTCAATTGAACGGCTATCCATTTACCGTTATCGGTGTGGCCCGCGCCGGCTTCGAGGGTGATGTGGTTGGCGAACAGATGGCGCTATTCGTTCCCTTGAGCATGCAGCCCGAAATCGTTCGCGGCCGCCAGTGGCGCAATGCGGCGAATGTTTCCTGGCTCTCCCTGATTGGGCGTTTGAGGCCCAACATTACTCCTGCACAAGCCGAAGCCAACCTGAATGTTGTATTCCAGCAAGTTCAAAAAGGAGACTATGGAGCCGCCCTTTCTTCCGACGACCGCAAGGCGATTCGCGATCTCAACATCAAGGTTGCCCCCGGCGGCACGGGCGTCTCTGATCTGCGCGGCGACTACCGGATCCCATTGCTTCTACTAATGGGCATTGTCGGCCTGGTGCTGCTGATCGCCTGTGTGAATGTCGCCAATCTGCTGCTCGCCCGGGCGTCAATTCGAAATCGCGAGATTGCCGTCCGTCTGGCCATCGGCGCTCACCAGCGTCGCATTCTGCAACAACTTCTAACCGAGAGCATTCTCTTGGCCCTCGTTGGAGGAGTGGCGGGTTCGTTGCTTGCGATCTTTGGCGTGCGTCTGCTGATCGCAATTTTTGGGTCCGATACGGACCTGCCGGTGTCTCCCGATGCACGGGTGCTTGCATTCACAATCCTCGTATCCCTGCTCACCGGAATTCTTTTCGGCTTGGTGCCCGCTCTGAAAACGTTGAGTGTGCGTGTGTCGCCCGCGCTGAAAGATGCCACTCGAACTACCTCTGGAACAGGCTCCCGCTTTGGATGGGGCAAAGGATTGATTGCGGGGCAAGTGGCGCTCTCGTTGCTCGTTCTCTTTGCCGCAACCCTGTTGGTGCGCAGTCTGCAAAAGTTGATGACGCAGGACTTCGGGTACCCTCGCGACCATCTCATCCTCGCCCGTCTCGATCCCACCGCGGTCGGCTATAAAGATGAAGCCATGTCGCATTTAGCCCAACAGCTTGTCGATCGCCTAGCGAGTACACCGGGAGTCCGTGCCGTGACTTACTCCGCTGATGGATTGTTTTCTGGAACTGAATCCGATGATGCCATTCTCGTGCCAGGCTTCGAAGCCTATAAGCCAGAGGATCGGAGCGCGATGGAGGATTTCGTTGGTCCCGATTATTTCAGCGTGGTTGGCATTCCCATACTCGCGGGTCGCGGAATCGAAGCGCAGGATACTGCTGCCTCGCTGCGCGTAGCCGTTGTGAATGAAGCCATGGTGAAGCGCTTCTTCCCCGGCCAGAACGCTATCGGACGCCAGTTCAGAATCGACGATCAGGACTGGCTCGACAAGCCAATCACGATTGTTGGCATCTCTCACAATGCCAAGGAGAACTCGAGCGGCTTTCGCGAAGACGTTAAACCACGTTTCTACCTGGCGTTTCAGCAGACACCGAACCGCTATCAAATCGTGGTTGAAGCTCAAGCCTCTGGAGTGCCATCTGCAACGGTCGCGAACGTGCTGAGCCAAATCAAAGCTACCGATCCGCATCTGCCAATCACCTTCGTGCGGACGCTTGATACCCTTGTATCGAAAACGGCCGCCAACCAGATTGCTCTGGCAAAAATCTCCACATTTTTTGCCGCATTGGCATTGCTGCTTGCTTGCATCGGACTTTACGGGGTCATGTCGTACACGGTCGCGGGCCGCACTCGCGAAATCGGCGTGCGTATGGCACTCGGCGCACGGCGTGGCGATGTTATGGAATTAGTTCTGCGCGAAGGCATGATGCTGGTGGCGATCGGTCTTGCCGTCGGAATTCCTATGGCCTTGATGAGCAGCCGCACTTTGCACAGCTACCTCTTCGGATTAAACAGTACTGATCCTCTCTCTTTGATGGCAGTTATTCTACTGCTCGGAATAGTGGCAGCGATCGCGGGATTCATTCCGGCGCGGCGCGCGGCCAGGATCGATCCGATGGTGGCGCTGCGGTATGAATAAAAACGCTGGAACCGAAGCGACGAGACTATGATTCAACTTAAAAATCTAGAACGCAGTTACAAGACTCCCGCCGGACAGTTCTGGGTGCTGCGGCGCGTCAACCTGGAGATTCGCGAAGGTGAGTTCATCACGATCATGGGGCCTTCGGGGGCCGGTAAGTCTTCCCTGCTGAATGTGCTGGCTCTCCTCGATGACGCCTGGCACGGGGAGTTCTGGTTTCGGGAGCAGGCAGTTCACGAGATGAAGCGCAAGCAGCGCGGCGAACTGGCCAAACGCAATATCGGAATGGTATTTCAGAGTTATCACCTGCTTGATGACCTTACGGTGCGGGAGAATATCGATCTTCCGCTGACTTATAAAGACATTCCACACAGCCAGCGGCAGGGCATGGTGGCAGACACACTTGATCGTTTTCAGATGGTTGCCAAAAAGGATTTATTTCCCAGCCAGCTCTCCGGTGGACAGCAGCAGCTTGTCGGAATTGCGCGCGCCGTCATCCACAAACCGGCGCTGTTGCTCGCCGACGAACCCACCGGCAACCTGCATACCTCGCAGGCGAAAGAAATCATGGAACTGTTTCAGGGGCTCAATCAGCAGGGGACGACGATTGTGCAGGTGACGCACTCCGATGCAAACGCCGCGTATGGCTCGCGCACGATTCAATTGCGCGATGGCTGGGTGGTGAACGACAGCGCGAATCCTGAACTGCAACCGCAAGAGGCGGTGAAGCAATGAGGCGTTCGCCGTTAGGCGCTATCAAGCAACTTCTCGCCTGGTTCTTGATTGGTTTTAGCGCAATCGTGGCAGCTCAAAGTAAAGATGCTGTCAACTCCGATATTCCCAAGTCGCACAATCCTTTTAGCGCGTATTCGCCAAGTGACGTGCCCGAACCGCAGCTGACAAATTCTCCATTGCTCACGCAGCTCATTCGCGACGGAAAGCTTTACTTGTCGCTCAAAGATGCAATTCGGTTGGCGATCGAGAACAATCTTGACCTGGCTATCGCGCGCTACAATTTGCCGATCGCGAACACCGACATTCTGCGCACCAAGGCTGGGGGAGTGTTTCGCGGCGTGAACGCTGGAGTCGTGCAGGGCACTCCCGGTGGCGGCGTGGGCGGATTTGGGACCGGAGCTCCCGGAGCTGGCGCAGGTGGCACGACTGCCGGCGCGGGCGGCGCAGGAGCCGGCGCGTCCGGTCTGGTGCAGTCGACCTTAGGTGTTGGTGCTCCAGTCGCCTCCTACGATCCCTCAATCATCGCTTCGATAGGCGCTGAGCACCAGACTACTCCTCTGGCCAATCTGCAGATCTATGGAGTGCCATTGCTGCAACTGAATACCGGACAGGCCAATGTTGGCTACTCGCAGGCCTTCCCGACCGGCACCAGCATTTCATTCCAATTCAACAATAACCGCCAGACTACGAATAGCCCATTCTTCAATTTGTCTCCCGCTCTCGGCTCGATGTACCGCTTTTCATTTCAGCAGGAATTACTCTCAGGTTTCGGTTTCGGCCCCAATCTTCGTTATCTTCACATCGCAAACAACAATAAGAAAATTTCCGATATCGCTTTTAAAGATCAGGTTATCGCTACGGTTACGCAGATCGAAAATATCTATTGGGACCTGGTGAATGCCTACGAGCAGGCACAAGTCAATGAGCAGTCGGTGGCCTTCGCCCAACAGTCACTCGACAATGCAAAGAAGCAGCTTCAGCTGGAGAGCATTCCCGCGATGGATGTCATGCGCTCCGAAGCTGAGGTTTCCAGACGCGATCAAGACTTAACTGTTGCCAAGACGAGCTTGCAATTACAAGAGCTGCTGACCAAGAATGCGCTTACCCGGAGCCTCGATGATCCGACGCTTGAGGCCATACCGGTCGTGCCTACAGATCGCCTGGAATCGATCCAACCACCTCCCGCGCAGCCCGTCCAGGAAATGATTGCGCAGGCGCTGCGTGATCGGCCCGAACTGAATGAGTCCGATGTCGACTTAGTGAACCGCCAAATCAGCCGTCAGGCCGCAAAAAATGCATTGTTGCCGTCGCTCGCGCTGGTGGGTTTCTATGGCGGGTCGGGATTGTCCGGCCTTCTCAATCCGGTTTACAACATTCCTGGAACGCCGAATAGTTCCAGCGTTCCCTCTGACTACAGTGGCGCTTTACAAAACGCCTTCAACAACACCGCGCCCGATTATTACATTGGGGTCAACGTAAACATTCCGATCCGAAATCGCGTCGCCAAGGCTGACCAATACCGTTCCGAGCTGGAGTACCGGCAGGCTCAACTGCGGCGCGAAGAATTACGAAAGCAAATCAGAATTGAAGTGCGCAATGCCGAATACGCGCTGGAACAAACGGCTGCCCGTGTGGATGCGGCCCGCCAGGCGCGCGACCTAGCGCAAAAAACCTTTGAGATCACACAAAAAGAACAGACGCTCGGTGCAGGCTCAACTTTTCAAACGATGACCGCCCAACGCGACCTCGCCCTCTCGGAACTGGACCTCGTCACAGCTATGACGGTTTACGAAAAAGCTAAAGTTGAACTTGAACGTGCAACCGCAAGCACTTTGGAACATAATGGAATCGAAATTCAGGATGCGCTCAGAGGCGATGCGAATAACGATGTAATCGCCAATCCTGCCCCATAAATCATGCCCATCTCGGCGAAGCCGCGAGACATCAGTATTCCCGCGCTAACCAAAAGCGGAGCGGGTGCTCCCAGGATTCTCGCGGCGGATGACCAGCAGGACATACTTGAAGCAATTGAACTGTTACTCAAGCCCCAAGGCTACAAAGTGGATGCAGTGCGCTCCCCGGTGATGGCCCGGGAGGCGCTGGCAAGCGAATCCTACGATGCCGTATTGATCGACCTCAACTACACACGCGACACTACTTCTGGCCAGGAAGGACTCAATCTACTTTCCGAGATTGTTGGAATCGATAGCACGCTGCCCGTGATTATCATGACGGCCTGGGGCAACGTCGAATTGGCAGTGGAAGCCATGCGCCGCGGCGCGCGAGATTTTATTCAGAAGCCCTGGGAAAACGAACGCCTGCTTTCCATACTGCGCACGCAGGTCGAGCTGCATCGCGCACTTCAGGAGTCTGCGCGGCTGGCTGCAGAGAACCGCTTGCTCAGCGCTCAAGGCCGGCCCGAGTTTATTGCGACTGCACCGTCAATGGCATCGGTTCTGGAAACGATGGTCCGCATTGCGCCATCGGAGGCAAATGTCTTAGTCACCGGCGAGCATGGAACAGGAAAAGAAGTTGTAGCCCGAACCGTTCACGCTTTGTCGCTGCGCGCCGCGCGTCCCTTCGTCGCTGTGAACACAGGGGGCTTGGCGGAAGGGCTTTTCGAGAGCGAATTGTTTGGTCACGTAAAGGGCGCGTTCACCGACGCCCGCACCGACCGCATCGGCCGCTTTGAATTGGCGAATGGCGGGACTGTTTTCCTGGATGAAATCGGAAACGTGCCTCTGCGGCAGCAATCGAAGTTGCTGCGTGTGATTGAGTCTGGAGAACTGGAACGCGTGGGATCCTCGCGTAGCATGCGGGTTGACGTCCGCATTATTTCTGCCACCAACGCCGATCTTCAGGCTGCTTGCCATGCTGGGCAATTTCGGGAGGACTTATTGTTCCGGCTCAACACGGTGGAACTCCACCTGCCTCCATTGCGCGAGCGCAGGGAGGATATCCCGGTGCTGGCTATGCATTTTCTTTCGCAGTATGCCTCACGTTATCGCCGGAAAATCGACAATTTTGATGCCGCCGCGCTGCAAACACTGATTCACTATGCATGGCCGGGCAACGTTCGCGAGTTGGACCATACCATCGAGCGAGCTGTGCTGATGTGCCGCAACCAGCAGATTCAGCCCGCCGACCTTGGCCTGCAACGCCCGTCCTCACAGAACCTTGAAGAGTTGAGTCTCGAGGCGGTTGAAAGTATTCTGATTCGCAAAGCGCTGCAGCGCTTTCAGGGTAATGTCAGCCAGGCCGCCGAAGCACTGGGCCTGAGTCGCGGCGCCCTGTACCGGCGGATGGAAAAGTATGGGCTCTAGCCCGGGCGCGGGTGATTCCTCCAAACGAACTCTGCGAAAACCACCGCGAGCACCTTTTGAGCACAGGATCATCCGTTTTTCTGCTCTGCTGATCTTGCCCGGCTTGCTGGTCAGCGGCATTCTGGTATGGCGGCAACCCTGGACGGTTGAATCAAAGTTGTCGTTGATCGGCGGTGAATTGTTCGCGTGCTTGCTGATCGGCGCTGCACTGCACGATCACATCGTTCGCCCGCTGCAAACTCTGGCCAACGTGGTAGGAGCTCTGCGCGAGGAGGATTACTCCTTTCGCGCTCGGTTGGCGGTTCCCGAGGATGCTCTCGGGGAACTCTCACTCGAAGTAAACGCCCTCGCCGATCTGCTCGCGGAACACCGAACGGGAGCTATTGAGGCCACTGCATTGCTTCAACGGGTGGTTGAAGAAGTGGACATTCCGATTTTTGCCTTTGATCCCGCGCATAAACTGCGTCTTGTAAGCTCGGCAGGGGAGAAGCTTCTGCAGAACTCCTCTTCACAATTGTTGGGAAAGACCGCCTTGGAGCTTGATTTGCAAGGCGCGTTGTCATGTGAAAACGAGACGTTGGTGCAATTGCATTTCAGCAGCGATGCCCGCTGGTTTGTGCGGCGTAGTCCGTTCCGGCAACAGGGAATTCCGCACACGCTAGTCGTGCTTTCCGACGTAAGCCGAGCGTTGCGCGAGGAGGAGCGTCGTGCCTGGCAAAGGCTGATACGGGTGATCGGTCATGAGTTGAATAATTCGCTTGCTCCAATTAAGTCCATCGCCGGCAGCCTGAACACCCGGCTGTCGCAAATGAATGTTGAAGTCGAACAACGGCAGGACTTTGAACGTGGCCTGAGTATCATTGAGGCGCGAGCGGCTTCTTTGAATCGCTTTCTGCAGGCCTATCGTCAGTTAGCGCAAATGCCCTCGCCGGTCTTGCGGGAGTGTTCGATATCGGATCTGGTAAAGCGAGTGGCCGCTCTGGAAACTCGGGTTGCCCTCACGCTGATTCCAGGTCCCGATATTACCTTGATGGCAGACTCAGATCTGCTCGAACAGATGCTCATCAATTTGCTGCGCAACGCCGCGGAAGCGCTGCTCGAGCCGATGTCCCCTGAGCGGAACGGAAGCAAGCATAAAAACTTTCCCAAAGATTCAGAGGAGCAAATTACTTTGACATGGAAGCTGACCGAGAAAGATGCGGTCGTAACTATTGAAGACAATGGGCCTGGACTGATGAATCCCAGCAACGTCTTCGTTCCCTTCTACACCACGAAACCAAAGGGCAGCGGTATTGGACTTGTGCTTTCGCGTCAGATTTGTGAGGCGCACGGCGGCCGCATCGAATTGTCCAACCGTGTGCCAGGGCCAGGTTGTACTGTGAAAGTCATTCTGCCGATCAAGACAAGCCTTGAGCCTGACCAATCGCCCTAAGTTTCAGGAAACGACCTTAAGAAAACGACCCGGGGTCAGATTGAATCTCAATTTTGAAACCGAATCTGAAAAATATTAACCTCATCTTCATCATCCCGTAATACAGCACGCCTAAGCTCTTGGGTCATCCCGTAGGAACAGATTCTGTTGAGCCTGCAGCCGTTCGCTACGACGCTTTTGCGCGTAAGTCCGGGCGCAGTTGTTGCAGGCTTCAACGCGAGCCGTCCTAAGGAGCGTCCCTATGAAAACTCCGACTGCACACTCCATCCCTTGGTCTACGTCGAAGACTTCCAGCTCACAACCGGCAATGGCACTGCTACTTATTCTTTTCCTCGTTCTGGGGACACCTGCGTTCGCCCAAATCGATCGTGCAGTGCTTGAGGGCACAGTAAGTGATCAGAGCGGGGCCACCATAAGTGGGGCGAAGGTTAAGATCGTCGCCACCGACACGGGGATTACGCAGGAGCAGACTACGAATTCGAAAGGCTACTACCGCTTTCCCGGTCTCGCCGTTGGCCGCTACTCAGTCACGGTCATAAATACGGGATTCAAGACCAAAATCATTGACGACGTGATTCTCCAAGTTGGTCAAACAAGAACTCTGGACACTACGCTGGATGTTGGCGCGATCGCAGAAAAAGTAGAGGTACATGCGTCTGCTGCACCCGAGAACCGGACCACCGCGGAAGCATCCACGGTCATCACGGCTGAACAGATCGCGGATCTTCCCAACAACGGGCGCGACTGGTCCAGCTTCACTCTGCTCGCGCCTTTCGCGCAGGATGACGGCGGAGGCGACCAGCGTACCATCCGCTTTGCCGGACGAGCGCGCGACGACAACAACTTTCAGATCGACGGCGTCGACGCTGGAGGCATTCAGGAGCAAGCCCAAAAATCGCAAACGCGTTTGCAGATCTCCCAGGACGCGATTGAGGAATACCGCGTAACCAGTGCCTTGTACGATGCGGAGTACGGCACGCAGGCGGGCGGGCAGATCGATGTGGAAACCAAGCACGGCACCAACGACTGGCATGGAGGTGTCTTCGGCTACTTGAGAAATTCGGCTTTTGATGCCCGGAATTTTAACGACTTCAACGTTTTAGGCCTTCCCGCCATTCCGCCATTTCGATACGGGCAATACGGGATGACGCTGGGCGGTCCGGTTAAAAAGGACAAGCTATTCTTCTTCGTAAACTACGAGGGTCTTCGGCAATATGGAGCGACGACGAATCAGGTGCTCGTACCGAACCCGATCACGGCGCGAGCTACTCTCGCCAAGTCGCCTCAGATGTGTTCTATCCTTCAGGCCTACGCTTGGCGTGCGTCGACTGGCGCCATCGGAAACTGCAGCCCATTGCATGTCTATCCTGACACCGCCTTCGCGGATCAAACCAACGCTGCCAACCCCCTGCCGGATTCCGACCTGCTCACCGCTCCGGCGCCCACCACAGTCCACGAAGACACGTGGCTGGTCCGGATGGACTACAAGCTTAGCGACAAAACAATGCTATACGGCAGCGCGCATCGGGATATCAGTCTGGTGAGCGGCACTAATGGAAGCGGATCTCTTCCCTATGACCTCGTTCAGACGATCAACCATCCTGCAGGCTACTATATTGCCCTTCAGAACACGTTTTCTCCCCGCGTGGTAAACGAAGCCAAGGTCTATATCAATCGCGCGCCTTTCATCAATCCCCAGGTCCCACCTTTGCCTTACTCGGTGTCCACGAATAACTGGGTCACCATCAACAATAATCAAGCGGATCACGAAATCGGTACCACTTACGGCATCGTCGATAACTTAACTTTCGTGCGTGGCCGGAACACATTCAAGACCGGCATGGAGATTCGCCGAGTTCGACTCAATCAGGGTCTGACCGCCGGCAACACTCTTTCCTTTGCCGACAACAGCAGCACTGCGGACACAGGCTTCATAAATGCGGACCTTTACGGAATCTCGTACACCGATACCTGGTGTTGCCATAAGCTCCGCCGAACGTTCTACATGCCCTATTTCCAGGATGAGTGGAAAGTCACTCCCACTCTGACTCTGAACCTGGGCGTACGTTGGGAGTACTACGGGGTAGCGCACGAGGCCGACAACCAGACCACGGTCTTCGATGTCAGCGAATTTCATGGTGTCTGCTTCGGCTCAGCTTCCACTTGGCGATTTGCCCTTCCAACCCCGACTCCAACCCCTATCAATACGCCGCCCTGCCCCAAGAATCCGGCTCTTTACAACGCTGACTACAGGAACTTCGATCCTCGCGTGAGTTTTGCCTGGGCGCCGAGCGTATTTCACGGTAAGACAGTGATTCGATCGGGCTTCGGGATCTACCACGGCGCGGCGCAGAACGACGATCTGAACGCTGGGCTGGAGAGCGACCGGTATACGGCGTTCGCCAATTTCGATCCAAACGGCCCCGGAACGCCGCTAGTGCCGGGCTTTCAGCAAGTGAACCCGGATCTCAGCAGCCTGCCCATTACACCGCAGCAGCAACCTCGCGCCTTGCAGCGACACGGGCGCCGCGATCTTTATGTCGAAACCTGGGGCCTGACTGTCGATCGCGAACTGCCGGCTAATTTTTTGGCATCGGCACAGTACCTGGGATCGCGGGGAGTACGTCTATTTTCGCGGGGTGGGGTAAATTTCTGCAGCACACCGCCGCAGGGGACGGACGCAGCCGGCAACCCCAATTGCACTCGACCGCTCGACCAATACTATCCCGGAGGCGATCCCTACGGTTCCGTTGATTACAAATCCGACATTGGATCCAGTACTTACAATGCACTTTTGCTGACCCTCGAGCGGCGTTTTTCGAACGGTTTGTCGTTCCAGGGCCGTTACACCTGGTCCCATTCCATTAACGACGGATCGGTCGGTGGCGGGGAATCGAATGGCCCGGAAAACGTGAATTGCCTGCCTTGCGACAAGGGCCCGAGCGTATTCGATGTTCGCAACAACGTAACCGTCAGTGCTGTTTACGAGCTGCCTTTTGGGCCCGGAAAACATTTCATGAATAGCTCCGGCGTGTTAGGCAGGATTGTCGGAGGATGGCAAATGAGCAGCATCGGCCTGTGGCACACCGGTCATCCCCTTACAATCACGATGATAAATTTCTCGCCGGACCAGTTGCCTGACGGAAACGATCAAACCACGCAAAGGCCCGATCTGGTTCCTGGGGTCCCGATATTCTTGCCGGGAGGCGTGCACGATCACACACTTCCCATCAATCCGGCGGCTTTCGCTCCACCTCCGCTGGCTCCCGGCGGTGTCGCCGATGCTAGCGGAAATTGCGTTGATACCTGCGGCCTCATAAGCCGCTTTGGCGATGCGCCGAACGGGCTGATCCGGGCATTGAACACCTGGCAGATCGACTTGGCGCTAACCAAGGAGACGAAGCTGACCGAGCGCGTGTCGATGGAGTTTGGGGCGCAGGTATTCAACATCTTCAATCACACACAATACGGCGATCCGAATCCTAACAATCTGAGTTTCGACTACACTCAGCCGACGGACAGTCTGGGTAATCCGATACCCAATAAATGGATACTTCAACCGACCGCCAGCCTTGGCCTGATCGACACGACCGTAAACTTCAACAATAACAATGACAATGCCGCGTCTCCCAATACCGGCACCGGCTTGCCACGACAAATTCAACTCATGCTCCGCTTCAAGTTCTGACAGAGAAAGCCCATTGCAACTTCAGGTTCGCTTCAGGTTGAAGCGTTAGTGTTTCTTCGTGAAGAATTCGAGGACAACTATGAGAAGCAGAAACTTCAGCTTACTACCAGTGTGGCCGGTCATTGCAGCTTTAGCCTTTTTAGGCTCGGTGGCTTCAATAGCGATCGCTGCCGACGACTACAGCATCAACAAGAAGATTTCAATTCCTGGTCAGGGTAGTTGGGACTATCTGACCGTGGATGAAGGCGCACGGCGCCTTTATGTGTCGCACGGAACCCAAGTGGAAGTTCTGGACGTGGATTCTGAATCCATTGTCGGAAACATTCCAAAGACGCCCGGTGTGCATGGCATCGCGGTAGCGCCGGAGCTGGGCCGCGGGTTTGTAAGCAATGGGCAGGCTTCGAACGTTACGGTTTTCGAACTGAAGACGTTGAAGCCCATTGCCGAGGTTCCGACCGGTCAAAAACCCGATGCCATTATTTACGACCCCGCGACCTCGCGCGTGTTCGCCTTCAATGGAGGAAGCAATAGCGCGACCGCCATCGACGCTGCTACTGGCAAGGTCGCGGGCACGGTCGATCTCGGGGGAGGTCCCGAGTTCGCTGCCGCCGATGGCAATGGTTTTGTTTACGACAATCTGGAGGATGAGAGCCTGGTCCTCAAGATCAACTCCCGCGATTTGAAGGTCGAACAGCGGTGGCCCTCCGCACCTTGCGCTTCCCCGAGCAGCATGGCGATTGACCGTGCCAACCGGCGGCTGTTCATTGGGTGCCGCAGCAAGGTGATGGCGGTGATGAATGCGGACACCGGCACGGTGATCACTACGCTGCCCATCGGTGACCATGTGGATGCCACCGCCTTCGATCCCGAAACGAAGCTAGTCTTCAACTCAAATGGCGAAGGCACGATCACGGTGATTCGCGAAGAAAGTCCCGACAAATATTCTGTGGTCCAAACCGTGAAGACCTTGCCGCGCGCGAAAACCATGGCGCTGGATCCCAAGACGCATCGGCTTTTCCTCTCCACAAGCGAGGCAGGACAGTTTGAAGTGCTGGTGGTCGGAAAATAGCTGATAGCTGAGTTCCTGGGGTAAGCTTTCACTATGCACTTTCAAAATCGATCGTTCCGGCGCGAGCTTTTGCTGCTTTGCGTTACAACAGCGTTGCTTGCCTTTGCCGCATGCACAAAAAGGTCTGCCGCGCAGACATCTGTGGATTTACAAATTAAGCTGAACGATCCGTTTCGCTTCGTGGCGTACGGCGATACTCGCTTTCACGATCCCAAAGATACTGAGGCCGCGAACCCTGCCGTGCGCGTGGCGCTGGTAAAGGCCATCGCCGAAGTCAATCCTGCCTTTGTCTGTTTCACCGGAGATATCGTCTACAACGGCTATGATGCGAACGACTGGAAGGTCTGGGATAGCGAGACCGCAGTCTGGCGCGAGAAGAATATTCCGATTTACCCGGCACTTGGAAATCACGACCTGCATGGAGACGAGAAGGTTGCGCTGGGCAACTATTTCCAGCGCTTTCCGGACCTGAAGAACAGCCGCTATTACGCCGTGAGGGCCGCGAACACACTCATACTTGTGCTCGATAGCTCGCTGGATGAAGTCTCGGGAGCGCAGGGTCAGTGGCTCTCTAACAAACTCGATAGCATCCCGTCCGATGTGGATTTCGTCTTTCTGATGTTTCACCATCCGCCGTATACGAGTTCCTCGGATGCAAAAATGTTTGGCGGAGGACATTCCGCGCGATCCCCCGAACAGCATCTGGCTAAGATGCTTGAGGAGCGTCAGACTCACGTCCGAGCCCGCTTCGTGGTCTTCTCCGGTCACGTACACAACTACGAGCGCCACCAGTATGGCGGTGTCACTTACTTCGTATCTGGCGGCGGAGGAGCTCACGCTTACCCTATCGAGCGTGCCCGCGACGATCCATATCAGAGCAAGCAGATTAATTACCACTATCTTCTGGTCGAAGTTGATCGTCAGCAATTGAAAATTACGATGAACCGACTGGAGTTGGATGACGGCAAAGAGGCCTGGTCGCAGCCGGATTCTTTGACGATAGCGGCTGTCGATGCCAACGCCGATGCCACACACAGCGCAAAATAGTATTAGGAACACTCACAGGATATCGATTGGCGGAAGCGAGTGGGAGTCGAACCCACCGGTGACAGGAAGACCTGCCGCCCGCCGGT
>CAWIZP010000013.1:0-29865 GCA_963840575.1 uncultured Acidobacteriota bacterium | reverse complement strand
CGTACCGCTCATCAAGGCGGCTCTTCTCTGCGATCGACGCTGGTCCGCACGCTTCTCCACGGATAATTTGCTGACACCAGTCATAGGAACGGGCCACTGTTTTCAGCAAAGAAGAGGAAGGTCGTGAAGATGTCAATTTCTCGGAGTCGGACGAAAGGATCAAACGAACCTCTCGCCCGCTTCTTCTTAGAGAAGCGGCGAATTCGAAACACGCGATCGATTTCGAGTCTGGTTGCACTGGCACACCCTTGCGCACGTCGCCACTGCCATGGTTATCCTCCAAAAGGAAACTGCGGAGAGCGTCTCGTAAAAACAGCACTCGGACTTTGTCTGGATGGACGATCACACGGTTGACTACCCTTGGAATGAAGTTCGAGATTTCTGCTTGAGGCCCCTCGATCAACCTCGATCCCACATCGTGAGCCCCTGTGAGAAGAGTTTTTGTCGAGTCGGCGGAGTCATCCGGCTTACGTAGAAGGTCCATCGCTCGTTGCGGGTTCTCAAGCAGCCGGCGGAACCCTGACAAGACGGAATCTGAAATACGCAAACGGCAGCACGCATTCGTGGGAAAGTGAAAACTGGTCAACTTTGACCACTTTGGGTTTATATCCTTCATCATGGGGATAATATACAGCGAGCGCTCGCTGTTTGTCAAGAGTAACGTTGAGGAATTGCGAAAGATTTTATAGACTCTGGGACAGCCCGGCGGCTGCCCAGAGTAATTTGTGCGTCTAATGGTGGCCCTCTGATCATCTGCAAGTTCGATCCCTCCTAACGATCTGAAAATACAACTACATGGCAGGGGAGTGTCTACAGGGGGAAAACAGGGGGGAAACGGGGGAAGCGGGGGAAGCGGGGGTAATTTTATTCCCAGCCATTAGGACGCGGTTTCGATTTGAATTCGGATGGACGTTTGCCGCTGTTAAGGAATCGCCTAAACGCTAGGTCAGGTGTTGAGCCTTTTTTCAACTGCCCGGCGAGCCATCGCTTCCATTCTCGATAGTGCTGCCCGGCTGCCCAACAAACATCTCTGATAAGGATTCTTTCATCGGGGAACTTCTGAACGTAGGACTGATATAGCGCTCTGGGGTTAGGTTCCAGGGGAATCCCATTGACCATGGGAGCCATATTTTTAGGTGGCACCGTAAGGCTATCTGCGACACTTTGGAGCGCTTCTGATTCCAGAATCTTACAATAATCGGCAGAATGCCGGGGCAGCTTGTACATGGTGCCAGTTATGCTCTTTACCGTCACATCGCCTATGACCGAGGTGCCCAAAATTTCACGATCAAACCGAGCATGGCCGTACCTGACTAATGCCTCAAGCCAAGAAAACAGAAGGTCAGGATGGCGGAGCTCTGGAAGTGCTAGGGCTGCACGCCGCGCAAGAGCTTCAAAGTGGACGCGGAGAGTATCGTCTCCTCCTACGCGCCAAGTCCAATCGTTCTTATCGGCACTTGTCCAATGTTTCTCGGCAAAAATAAGCGCGGCAGCCTCGCGTGGGAATGCGCGGAATTTCTTGGCTAGTTTTCGCCAGAAAGCGGAGTCGGCCATCGCACACTTGTGCCAGTGCGCGATGCAGGGTACGATGAGGGTGTCTAGGTCTCATCGAAACGCCCCGGCCATCGCGCCGGGCTTTTCGTTTTTAAAACACCCTATTGTCGCATGAGGTACAGGCATGGCCGATCAAGAGTGGGAAAAACTCAGTGACAAGGAATTAGTACGAAACGCATTCAGTGGCGAGGGTGAAAGATTTGCCGAAATGATGAGACGGCTTAGGGTCTCAAATGATAAGGTAGCGCGGGTAAATTTTTGGCTTACAGTCGCGTTGCTGATTTTTGCGGCTCTTCAATTGTTCGTTACTATCATCCAACTCCGCGTGCACTGAAGCAAAACATTCCTATTCCAACCCTTTGCGCGGTCTGCCTCCGCCGTGAGTTTTACGTTTAGCGGCCAGTTTGCGGAAGTAATCGGAGCCGCGTTTCGCAATCACGGAGCCACCCTTGCGCCCTAAAATAGCAGCAGCGGGAAGTTTGGATTGTTTGAGAAGATCGTCCGCAATGACTAGTGCGGACGTGAGCAGTTCGCGACAGGCTGCTGTGCGATTCTGCGGTAAGGCGGGAGATGTTTCGAGGATATGATCAGCTTGAGAAAGCAGATTTCTTAGCGTGGTGAGTTCGTCTCGCTTCGATAGCATTCACCTACGATACGGCGAGCGCTCGCTGAAGCGCAAGAGTTGTGCGTTTTCAATCAACGCACATTTCAGACACTACCGGGAAGTTACACGAGTTGACCCTGCGTGCTGTCTTGCGCTATACGTAGACGGCAACTTTCTTGAACAGTAAGCGGGAAAGCATGTGCAATTCCCTGCTACATTCCTTTTTCTCGTTTGGTGCTCAATTTCGTTATCAGGTCAAAGTGAGCCGCCTGGGGCGCTGGAGTGGCATTTCTCTACCTCACCTTCGCGTGTGTTCTAAGCGTCGGCTTCTGGGCCAAACCACTCATCACCAACGCGACCGTCAGCCTTAAGAAAGCTGACGCTCGGTCTGCGCTGAGGCAGGCTTAGCAGGACATGAATAATGCGCGATGCGTGGGACTTCTTGTTTCTGGGCTCGCGCTTGAACCTGGCCTTTCCCCGAAATTGTTCCGAGCCATAAGTCGGCTTGTAGGAAGTTTCACCACATACGTAATGATAAACGCGCATGGAACAGCGCATTTTGGTTGCCATCTGGAATTCTATCGTGATGCCGACTTCACAGGACTGATCCAGCCATGAAAGCCAGATAGCTTCCGGTTAGCCGACGATACAGAAGTTCATGATGATAAGCCCGCGTCTAAGAGAAAAGGCATCTCCGCAGTTGTCGGGCCGAAATACGCTAACATTAGTTAACTTCGTGCAATCAATTTCGATCTCAATTTCGTCACACCTGCTCGCACACCCGACGCAATTCCCAGCTACATGGGGCTACAGCCTACAGTCGATCCAAAAAGTTGTCTGCCATTCGTGTAAACTCGACGTGCAATCTCAATCCACAATTAATCGTTTTAATAGGGCGATATATCATGACTGCCGGTTCTGAGCTACGGGGCTCGTCTGGAATTTGGCTGTGTGCGGTTGTTGCGGCGCTCGGGCTGGCAGCGGTGTGCATGAACTTTCCTCAACGCGTTCGTGCTCAAACGGTTCAGGCACAGACCGCGCAGGCGCAGACGGCTCACCCGCGACCGCGTCGGGAGGAACTTCCGGTGGATTCGGTTGCGCCGGTCGGCACACTTAATAACGTTGCGACGGTCCACGTTGACGTTACGCCGGAGCACGTACTGAACACGATCTATCCCGACACCGCGACCGGAGCGTGGATGGATGATCTTAGTAAGGCGCAGGTCGATAACCTGAGTAAGCCCGAGGTAATTCAGGGTGTCAGAAACCTTGGTTGGGGTTCCATCACCATGCGCAACAACAGCGAGCTACGCCTTTCGGCGTGGCACTGGAACGAAAACGGCACATGGAGCGATCCAGCGACAAAGAGCGGCTATTACGTAGGAAGCGCCGATTTAGGCGAGATGATCCACTACGGCTACTCGTATTCGTTGCCGCATCGTGACTTTATGACCAGTGGCGATTCGCCGCTCGTGGCTGGGTTTCAGGGTTACTGGAAGAGCAATCCTTACCTGACCAGCCACTTCACGGGCGAGAGCGACACGCTGCACCCGCAATGGGTGGTGATCGATATGGGCACGGCACGCGCCGTCAATGCGATCCATATCCAATGGGTAAATCCCTATGCCGTCGTCTATGTGGTGCAGTACTGGGTCGGCGACAACAATGCGATGGACTGGGACATGGGTCCGAACGGCATGTGGAAGGCATTCACATCGGGCGCGGTGCTGAACGGCAGCGGCGGAGATGTTCATTTGAAGCTTTCGGATGAGCCCGTCACCACGCGCTTCGTCCGCGTTTTGATGTCGAAATCCTCCGGCACCTGCGACACTCACGGCTCACAGGACATTCGAAACTGCGTCGGGTACGCCCTGCAGACGCTGTCGGCCGGTACGATCGACGCTGCGGGCAAATACGCGGTGGTTTATCCGCCCAACGGCAAAGAGCCCGGACCTGGTCCGCCGCCAGTTCTCGAGGGCGCCGGAGACCAGGAAGTGATCCCCGGTTCCGAGGCAGACGTGGCCGGATCGTTTTTTGCCTCTTCCATCGATCCCTGGCACCAGGCCGACAACCTGATCACCGGAGGCGGCGATCAATACAACGGAATGGACAATTTCTTCACCAGCGGATTGACCATGGGCCATCCGGCGCTCGTAGCATGTGCGGCGATTTATGACACTGCCGAAGATTGCGCCAACGAAGTTGCGTACATTCACAAGCGTGGTTATCCAGTAGTGGGAATCGAAGTCGGCGAAGAGTGCGACGGCAAGCACATGACGCCGGAAGATTATGGCGCCATCTACATTCAAGTGGCCGATGCGGTCCACAAGCTAACGCCGGGCGCCAGGTTGGGCGGCCCGATTTTCGAAGGCGTCGACAAAGACATCACCCTCTGGCCCGACGATCAGGGACGCACTTCCTGGTTGGAGCGATTCGTCGATTATCTGAAAGCCCACGGACATCTCAAAGATCTTTCATTCATGTCGTTCGAACACTACCCGTTCATGATCAATGGATTCACTCCACCGAACGACTGGGCGACTCTTTACATGGAACCCGGAATTATGAAGCACGTCCTGCACATGTGGCGTCAGGACGGCGTCCCGACAGACGTGCCGCTCATTATTTCCGAGAGCGGAATCGTAGCGGGGCGAAGCGGACCGGGATACCTGGGCGTGACTGGCCGTTCCATCTGGGAGTGCGATGCATTCGGCACATTCTTTGAACAGGGAGGCACAGCTTTCTATCGTCCGGCAATTAATAATGGAGCTGCAGGCCACGGAGGCCTCGACCCCAACGGCGGCGCTGATGGCGGCGGAGCGTACGGCACGCCTGCATACACTCCTTATTCTTCCGCACACATCATTAATTTCGAGTGGTTGCAGCACGAAGCGGGAGCGAACAAGATTTTCCCGGCATCGGCCGACCTTAAGGACGCTGCCGGCCGGACCGTAGTTACCTCATACGTTGTCAAACGTCCGGACGGGAACTGGTCGTTGATGCTGATCAACCACGATCTGAGCGCGGCCCATCCGGTTGATCTCGTCATCGACGATGCCAGGCGCGTTAGTCATCCGTTCACCGGATCCGTAGCTCTTGTGCAGTACTCCAACAACCCGGCTGAGGATAAGAACACCACGATCGCCGCCAGGCCGGACGGCATGTACACACTTCCAGCCGGTTCAATCACAGTGCTTCGCGGGAAACTGCGGTAGTTCAGCCGACCTATTCTTCCCGATCGAGCCTGAACCTCTTAGAACGAAATACTGCGGAACACACCAGCGCACGTATAAGGGGCAACCCGGAGAATGGGAGTCCATCTGCTGACAAGTTCCGGTTAGCCGACAATCCACCAGCAGCGAGCCGATTCCGGGCAGTGAGTGCTACGGCGATTTTACGCAAACTGAGACAGGGTGTGTCTGGGTTGCCGACATGAGGTCTAATAACGATTGTTAACATTCCCCCCCAGCGATGCGGTGAGACCCAGCGATACATTCCCTCCATGTTCAGAATCCGCGTCTGGTGACGGCCGACACGATCACCTTCCCGCTCGCGACCGCCATGTCGCAAAACGCAATCCGGGCCTCGTTTGAAAGTGAACGATCGACCTAGCCACTCTAACGACTCGGCTTGCGTTATATTGTCCGAGCCTATGAAAACCTTGGAACGCGCTCTAGCCCTACTGATCGCCTTGTTGATGGAATTCCACCTTGCGGTTCGTGAAAGCGCCCCAAGAGTTGCGCCCATTTCATTTCTTGATGGTCTGGCACCCGAGGCTCACTACTGATGTGCGGCACACGTGGCTTCGCGAGGCGGTGCGCCAAGTTTCTCCTAAGGAAGAATCTGGGCAACGTCTTTAACCAATGCGGATGACGACCGCTGACCTGATCCGATGCTCGCCGTGGCCTACAGGATGAGTTCTTGTGCCCTGAGTGCGGACGATCCTTCATGCGTGGTCGGCTAAGCGGAAGGGATCTGATGCTGGCCTGCCGCGATTAGTACCGGGAAGTCGGCTAGTGTTTACCAATGCGATTGCGGGGCAGGATTCCGACTCTTGGCCACGTGCTCGCCCATCCGCTACGGTCCCATCTTCCCGAGGGATTGCCTCTTCATCGGGATAGTGCATGATAAAGGACGTTCACATCAACAATCCCAAGCCACTTCTTAAGGGAGTTGGATTTCCGAACCGAGACGGTACATTCGCGCGCGGCTTGCGCGAACACGGGCATTTTAAAGGTACGGTTGTGGCTTGGAGATGGCCGTCGCGCGTTGATGGCGATAGCGTCCTTTATCATTCACGATCCTCGGCTCTGCCGCAGGTACCTTCCCCGTTAGCACAACCCCACACCGGTCTATGCCCACGACTCCCGTGGTCATGAGGATCGGGTTCGAGGTTTTGCCTGATTTTCTTAGGTGAGATGTATTGACCGCTATCGATTACCGGAGTAGTGGTATTCGTATTCCTGCGGGCGTATGCGTACTAGACCCGCATGCATTGAGGCAGGCGTTTCTTTTATGCTTGAGGCTCTTACACATTCGTATAGGGGGAAAAATCGTGACCCGTACCACCGCTGACGGCGGGAACGATTGAGATTACTGATTCGGTGGTGACCGGGGTCGCAAGGCCGCCGGTATATCGTATATTTTCGTCGCCAACGAAGATGTTGATGTGTTGCCGGACTTGTCCTTGTTCGGTAATGACGCGGTCTCGAATGCCGGGATAAAGCACCCACAGAGCTGGAAGCGCCTCGCTTAAAGTTTGGCAAGACTGTGCGACTTCCAACTGGCTTCGGCCGCCAGTAAATTCGCGCAACGCGGCTGGAATATGAAAGATCACCTTATCTCTTTACCTCTTTTTCTTTTTTCGAGATTTGCCCGCGCTTTCGGATTTAGCTCGCGAAGAAATCTGACGTGAGTGTCGGGAGTTGATACGGCATCGCCGAAAGATTCCTCCACAACCGCGCAGCGAACACAAACAATGGACGGCATTCCTTCGAGTATCTTTTGCCAGGATCTTCCTTCGTCGCGAGAGCCAAAAAGCTGTCCGCTGCGGGTTCCAAAGTAAAGCCCGACCGGATCAAAACAATCAGCAGTCAGCGCATCGCGCAAGACGGTTTCGTAAGCGTCTTTTTGCGGCAAGCCGCGAATGAGCGATTCCCATGAGGCTCCAGCGTTGCGAGTTCGATACACTCGCAGCCGACCCTCGGAAGCGCAGCGAAACTCATCGGATTCGACCGGAACCACATACGCCCAGTCAGGTTTTCGCGGATGCACGAGAATGGGGAATCCGAAATCTGACGGCACTCCATTCGCGATATCCACCCAAGTCTCGGCATAATCGTCAGAGCGGTAGAGTCCCCAGTGATTTTGAAGGAACAGGCGTTCCGGGCGCGCAGGATGCAGGGTGATCTTGTGCACACATTGCCCGAACTCGGGATACTTGTTGGGCGTAAAGGTAGCGCGTACACCACGGTTTTGCGCAGTCCAGGTCTCGCCACCGTCCTTGGTGCGGTACACTCCACCGGCTGAAATTGCCACGTACATGCGTTGCCGATTGGTAGGATCCAGCACAACCGTGTGCAAAGCCAGGCCACCGTTGCCGGGCACCCAGCGTGGGCGATGCGGATGGTCGAACAGGCCGCGGTTCAACGACCAGGTTTCTCCTAAATCGCGGCTCTCAAAAAGTGCTGCGGGTTCCACCCCGCAGTAAAGGACATCGGGTTCGTCGGGACGTCCGATGGTAATCTGCCAAATGTTTTTCAGGGAAAGCCCCGTGTCGGCAGGAAATCGAATCGGAGCCTCTTGAGGATTGGTCCAACTCTTGCCGAAATCGTCGCTTGAGCGGAGCATCGTTCCCCAGTAACTTTGAGTGGAGGCCCAGATGCGGCGCCGGCCTCCACGCCCGTCATAAGCCAGAGCGTAAACAGAATGTCCATGAAAATAGGGCCCGCCCACCTCCCAAGTTCTGCGTTGAGCGTTGGAGCGGAGAATGAATCCGCCTTTCGCAGTTCCGATCAGTAACAGGAAGTCCTGCTTTCGCACATGAACATGCCGCACACTGTGCAAAACAGTGGTTGGAGGCGCACTCCGATCTGGGCTTGGTACGGGGGAAACAATGGCGGCAGACTGCACCGCCTCCAGTGCCGCCTGGACCTCGCCCGCCCGCTGATAACGCTGCGCTGGCTCCTTCGTCAGGCAGCGTTGAATGACCGCCCATAGTCCTGGAGGAACAGGAGGCCCCAGGGCGGCGGGTACCTCGCGCATGATGGCTGCGCTGATCTCGAACCCGGTGCGCCCTGAAAATGGCAGGCGTCCGCAAGCAGCCTCATAAAGGACAACTCCCAATGCCCATAAGTCCGCACGATGATCAGAGGCTTCTCCTCGCAAGATCTCGGGCGCCATATACGACAAGGTGCCGCTGACGCCGGATGCGCCGTGTGGCATGATCAATGATTGCGTGGGGCCTTCAAAGATCCCTGCGGCCAAATTCTTAGCCAAACCAAAATCAAGGACCTTGGCCAGACCGTCGGAAGTGATGACAACATTTGCCGTTTTCAGGTCGCGATGAATGATGCCTCGGTCATGGGCCCTTGCCAGAGCGCTCGCGATCTGGACACCGTAACGTAATAACGACTCGGATGGCAGTCCAGCATCGCCACACATTTGGCGGAGCGTTTTACCTTCGAGCAATTCCATGGCAATGTAGAGCTGCCCTTCGGTTTCACCAACCTCGTAGATTGTGCAGATGTTGGGGTGAGCGAGGGAAGAAGAGGCGCGCGCTTCCTGGAGCAGATTGCGGCTTGCCGATGAATCAAGTTCTGCACTTTTCTTTACGACTTTCAAGGCCACGTCGCGTTGCAGGACTTCGTCGTGGGCGCGGTAGACGACGCCCATTCCTCCTTCCCCAATCTTCGCCGTGACTCGGCAATTTCCGAGTGTCTTTCCGATCACATTGCCTCCTCACGCCCATGCTAGGTCGCGGTTTGTGTCGCCGTCAATGAAACTGACGTTCGGCTAAGTGTATTTATAAATTCAGATTTTGGAGGGGAGGAACCTTCTCCGCATGCCCAGAGTGGCACGCCTGATCGCGTTACTCAGATTGGTATTTGCATTGACTTCCGGCAAACTCTGCCATTCAGAGACTTGACGCCGCAGGGCTTGGCTTGGGCGGCGAACACACCGATTCAAACCAGCGGCTGATGTATACCTCGGGCACGAGGCTATGGTTGGTCGTCTAATTGTTGTGTAGATGTTGTGTACTGCGATCTGAGAACTCGCTACTAAGAATTGTGTTCCCGATGCGGCTGCAATGTTGCCGACTGCCGCCATCAGAATCACTTAACGATCAAAGGGCCCGCATCGACAGTGCTCGGAAAGCGTAGAAAGAGTTGGCGAAATCGAACGGCATCAAGCTCAGGCACAGCCAGAGCAGACTGATTCTTCGCATACAGCGGGCCAGCATTGCGGTTGGGGGGATCGGAGATTGCACGGATATAGGATATGAGCGCCTGAATGTCGGACTTGCTGAGGGTGTTTCCCCACGCCGGCATGAGCGCGGACTTGTTCAGTGCGGGTCCGCCGTGGCTGATGATGGCGGCGAGAACAGCGTCGCTGAACTTGTCGAGCGTATCGCCCTCGGTGAAAGGATGCGGCTTGATTTCGAGGTTGTCGAAGTTCGAAACGCGCTCCACCGTCGAGTCGGGATTGTGACAGCGCTCGCAGTATTGATCGTTAAGCTGGCGTCCCAGGGTCTGCTGATAACCGAGAGCGATCTCTTCGATTCTTAGTTCAACTTTCTTCAGCGCCTTTCCCGTGGTGGAAGCTGTCAGTTGATAGCGGCCTGCCATACCTCCGAGAGTAACGTTGGTCGTGACCTGGCCGCTGGAATCGGTAAGGCCATTGGCCGGGTCGAAGGTTACTCCTGGCGCGGCGCTGAATTCGACGAGCGCACCGGCAACTGCAGTTCCGTGCTCATCATTCACCTGCACGACCAGAGGCTGCGACAGCGCCGTACCTGCCTGAGCGATCTGCTTTCCTCCGCTCGATTCGACGATAGCGGTACCGAATGCGGTCGGCTTTGGCGTGGGCACCAACGCGGTCTTGTGCGAACAGGACGTGACCAGCGCGGCAGTAAGTAATAATAACAATGATCAGCGAGTAACGAATCATTTCTTTGCCCTTTCGATCTCCGACTTGCCTCCACCTTTCTGCGAGATAAGGAATGCAGTCAGAGCGCGGGCATCCTCGTCACTCATAGCGCGGTTGGGCTCCGCCGTGCCGGGGCGCAGGGCCTGCGGGTTCTTCATCCATTCAAAGATCCAGGCAGCGGTGAGGCGTGAACCCACTTGCGTCAGCGTTGGGCCGATGTATCCTTTGTCGGTCTTGATATCCACGATGTGGCAGGCCTGGCAGGCGTACTTGCCGTAGAAAAACTGCCTGCCCAGCTCAACCTCGCCTTGCGGGTAGCCGCTCAGCGGCATGGAATCGCGGTCGACCGCCGGACTCTGGTACACGGTCATGATGTAATCCGTCAATTCGTTGACCTCGCCATCAGTGAGGTTGAATCTTGGCATGCGGCGGATCAGCGATGGCCGCAGCGTGTTCGGGTTCTTCAGGAACTCCACCAGCCACTGGCGCTGCACGGAACTGCCTTCCCAAGTGAGGTCGGGGGCCATGTCGCCGCCGTGGCCGTTGATGCGATGGCAACTGAAGCAGGCCAGGTCGGTGATCAACTTTCCCGCCTTGCCCGCCGGTTGATAGTCCGACTCGGGCGTCGCAGCCACCGTCAGAGACGGGGGCAATGTGGCGGAACGGTCGTTGAGTGCTAGCAGAGCAGTGGCGAGCGAATCAATTTGCCCGGGCGTGAAGGTATACTGCGGCATCCTCAAAGCTTGGCCAAATGAACGCGGTTGCTTGATCTTAGTCGCGATGTAATCTGGAAGGGTGTGCTGCATGCCTGGCAGAAATACGAGTTGTGTAACCGGCTTGCTGCCGATGCGGCTGAGTTCGGGCGCAAAGTTCTCGGGCTTCTTGATGCTCGCGATTTCATGGCACGACGCGCAGCCGTAATCGGAGACTAAGCGCTTGCCGTGCGCGATCTGCTCGGGGGTGGCGGCCTCGAGATGGACGTTGGCCAGCAGGTCGGAATCGGTTTTGGCCAGCAGGAATCCGGAGAGCGATCGCGACTTGAGGATCGCTGAAGCGGTAGTGCGGCATCGCGGTCTTTGCATCGTAGGAGCGTGGATTTCGCAGCCACGCCTGCAGCCATTCGGGTTTTACCTTGTTGCCTACTCGCGTCAACTCTGGGCCAACATCGCCACCAACCAGATTGCCGGCGGCATTCTGTACCGCGTGGCATGACGAGCAGAAGGATTCTCCGTACAAGGTAGCGCCGGCCGCGAGATCAGACGATGCCTTCCCCGAAAGCGCAGTAGTGTCCCCGGGCAGCGGAGTGCTGTTCGCCATTAGAAATGCGGACACGTCGCGTGCATCGTCATCGCTCAGCTTGAAATTGGGCATCGTCGCCGTGCTCGCGTAGGCTTGCGGATCTTTCAGCCAGGCATAAATCCACTCGCGCGTGGTCTTGTCGGCGATGTGCTCAAGAGAAGGCGGATCGTCGGTCGGCTTCAATATTTTCCCGTCGGACAGCTTCACCGTATGGCAATGCACGCAGCCATAGCGGGAAAGCAGCTGCCGGCCTTGATTCAGTTGAGGTGCGCCCGGGAGGGGCTCGCGATGGCACTCGCCGCACGACGACTCGATGTATTTCGCCGGCAGAATCGGTTGCTCCCACGCCAGCGTGCTGTTGTGGGCTTCGGCTACGGTGGTCGCTGCTCCCTGACCGCGATGGCACATTGTGCATCCGAATTGGTCGAGCTTATGCGGAATTGCGGGATGCGGACGGAAGGGCTGCACGTTTACGTCGTTGAGGCTTGCTTCCTTCAAACCAACATGGCAGCTCGTACATCGGTCGACCGCGCCGAGGTCGGGCAACCAGATCTGCTGAATGCCTCCCTGGAAGTGGCGTTGCAGCGTGACCGCATCGCTGCGGTTGCGGATCATCTTTAGATATCCATGCTGATAGTGACGCCATTCGCTGAAATGGTTTTTTGCGGGTGCGATCGCGAGCGAAACCAGAAATACCAAGCTAACTACACCGAACGCGCGAACGCTGTCTCCGAACAACTTCCGCCAGAGCGACTTGAGCCATTCTTTCATAAGGGCATTAAGACCATTGCCACGGCCACACCCAAGACCAGCCCGGCCCGCGGAAGAACGTGCCGATGGCGGTCGATACCACCAGTTCGAACAAGAACCATGTCATCACCCAGTAGGACAGCGGCCTTCCTGCGAGGTAGCGCCGGACAGGCGAGGACGATTGCGGAGAACTTTGCGCTGCCACCAGCATCACTCCAGCAATAATCAACGTCGGGACAAGCGCCGCGTACACCTTGAAGGCAAGCAGAAACAATCGAGAGAGCAGTGGTCACGACATAGAAGACGCGGACGCGTTTCTGCCGATCTTTCAGGAACAGTCCTTCCGCTTCGATGTTTACCTTAAAGTACGGAATGACGATCAACGCCATCACCACCAAGCCGGGCACAAGCACACCTGCAACGACTGGCGGAAAGTAGTGCAGCATCTCCTGCAGCCCAAGAAAATACCAGGGAGCTTTTGCCGGATTCGGGGTGTGGGAAGGATCGGCCAAGCCTTCAAGGGGCGCGTTGAAGAACAATGAGATCCATATCAGCACAATGGCAAGCACTTGGATTGCGACGGCCGCGCGAAACAGGACTTCGGGGAAAGTCTGAATCTGATCTTCGGTATCGGCCTTAACCTGAGCCGATGTGCGGCGGGTGATGAAAACGATGCGGCGCGGAGACTTCTTTGCGTTGGAATCGACGCCCGCGGTGAAGTCTTTGGAGTCGGCCATGATTATTGCACCTCCTTCGCGGTGGCATTGCTGGCGGCAGCCTTCGCCCGTAGCGTGGAGGGTTCGCTAGCGTGGGAGTAGAGGCCGCCGTCCTTGCGTATCCGCCAGAAATGGATGGCAACAAAGAACATCGCCGCCAACGGCAGAATCATGCAGTGCAGAACATAGAAGCGCAACAATGCGTTGGCGTTCACCGCGTTCCCGCCGAGCATCAGGAAGCGAATCTTGTTGCCCATGAGCGGCACGGCAGAAGCGATGTTCGATCCCACGGTAATTGCCCAGTAGGCAAGCTGGTCCCATGGCAGCAAGTAGCCGGTATAGCTTAGCAGCAGCGTAATCAGCAGAAGAATCACGCCGATTACCCAGTTAAATTCGCGCGGAGCGCGGTAAGCACCACGATAAAACACTTTGAACATATGAGCGAAGACAAGGAAAACCATGGCGTGCGCCGACCAGCGATGCAGATTGCGCAGGAACATTCCTGACGAGACTACGAACTGCAAATCCTTTGTATCCGCGTAAGCCTGTGGCGCGGAGGGGTGGTAATAGAGCATGAGAGGGATTCCGGTCGCAACCAGAATGAAGAACGTCCCCAGTGTGAGCGTGCCCAGATACCATGTCGCACTGAAGCTGAGCATTCGCGTGCGAACTTTCGTGGAGAATAGGTGAAGGAATACGTTTTGCTGGATGGCCAGCGCGCGCTTTAGTGTGCTCGAACCCGTGCCGCTGCGGAATATAGAACACCACACGCGCGTCCCACGTAAGTTGTCGAAATATTGATCGACACTTTTTGCCATTCCTAAACCCTCACGAATGAATCGCGCTGCAGCGGAGGAACGTCGGTGGAGCGATCCACCAGCAGGTCTCCGTCGTCGTTAAGGCAGAGGCGCTTCCAGGGCAGTGGCTTGGGGGCAGGTCCTTCGATTTTTTCCCCGTTCTGTTTGAACTTGCTGCCATGGCAAGGGCACGCAATGATGCCCAATTCCGGTTTCCACGCCGTTAGGCAGCCTAAGTGCGTACACACGGCGCTGAGAGAGAAATAGCCTTCCTGCGAGTGAATAATGTAGATGCCAGAGTTCACATCTAAAGTCACCGAGTCCAGCGGATAGCGGTCGGGCTTGCCGGCGTTGACAACGGGCGATGGTTCGTACAGTACATTCGGCTCGAGAAACTGATAGGCAAAGGCGGCCGTGCCAGCCGCTGCGATGCCGAGCGAGCCCAAGCCGAGCGTCAAAAAGAACTGGCGGCGGTTGACCGTGTCGTCGGCGCGAACCGTTTTGGTTTCGTCTGGCATACGTATCCCTTAACCTACTTCGACTGCAATCCTGCTCCATTTGCCGCTACCGAGATCAGGCCAGTCGGTTCAGCGGGAATGAGGTTGTATGACTCCATGGTGATCGTGCCCACTGGACAGCGCATGGCACAGAGACCACATCGGATGCAGCGCGTTTCATCCTTCAACATGGCGGAGCCTGCCACCCCGCCCAGTTCGTCGGTCTCCACTTCGTCGAATTCCACGCCAAAACATTCCTGATTGTCGCGGACGTGCTGCACGGTCTCGGGTTCGAAGTCGATGCGATTCAGCGAAACCAGCTCCAGACATTTTTCCGGGCAAATATCGACACAACCGCCGCACAGAATGCACATGCTACCGTCTTCCGGTATGCCTTCAAAAATTGTATTGACCCAGCAGTGCAGGCAGCGCTGTGCTTCCGCGATCGCCTCGGGAACGTCGTAGCCAACTTCCACTTCCGTCACGCCGGTGCGGCGCTCCAGAGGAAGCGTGGGCACCGGCTGCCGGTTAATGTCCAGATAGTCCAGCGGCATGCTGTGCCGCTTCAATATTTCAACTTCGATAATCGGCTGGGGATGTTTGCGCTTGCGAAGGTATTCGTCGATTCCGACTGCAGCGCGTTTGCCATCGCCCACGCTGTCGATAATCAGGCGCGGTCCGAAGACGCAATCGCCACCGGCAAAGATTCCAGAAGCTGAAGTCGTCAGCGTTTGGGGATTAACTGCGATCAGGCCGCGTGGAGACAGCTCAACTTTATCTTCCGGCGTGAGGAAGTCGAGGCGCGGGGCCTGGCCGATGGCCATGATGATGGTGTCGCACTCAATCTGGCTCTCGCTGCCCTCAAAGAACGAAGGATTGAAGCGCTTGTTCTGATCGAAGACCCATTTGGTTTTGAGAGTTTCGAGCGCCACCACCTTGCCATCTTTGCCCATTATTCTCTTCGGGCCCAGACCGGGGTGCATGCGAATGCCTTCCTGTTCGGCTTCCTCAATTTCTTCGAGAGCGGCAGGCATTTCGTCGCGGCGCTCTAGGCAAACAAGATTCACCTCCTGCGCGCCCATGCGCAAAGCGGAGAGAGAAATGTCGACCATTTCCTTTGTGGCGACCGCGCTCACGTTTTCTGCGGAAGGGTCAGCGTCCTGCACGCCGCCTGCATGTTGGCGCACCACTTCGCGGGCAGCTGAGCGGGCCACGTCCATGGCAACGTTGCCGCCACCGATCACGATCACTTTCTTGCCAATAGTAAATTTGTAGCCCAAGTTTACGTTGAGCAGGAAATCGATTCCTTTGTGAACACCGTCAAGATCTACACCGGGAACGCTGAGATCGCGGCTGCGGTGCGCACCTACGGCGATAAGCACTGCGTCGAATCCCTGACGTCGGAGGTCGGAAACCGTGAAGTCGCGGCCGGCGGCATAATTGAGCTTGAGCGTGATGTCGCCCGTCTCAAGGATCTCGCGCACCTGCGCTTCCACCACGTCGCGCGGCAGGCGGTATTCGGGAATGCCAAGATACAGCATCCCGCCCGCAACCGGCGCTGCTTCAAAAATCGTGACGGCATATCCCATCAGCGCAAGATCATGCGCGGCCGAGAGTCCCACCGGGCCGCCGCCAACTACGGCGACTTTATAAGGAAGTTTGTTCTGTCCTCGTCCTTTATTGACGTTGACAGGATGTTTTGACTCGGGCCCAAACTGCTCAGTGAGAAATCGCTTGAGAGCACGAATGGAAATAGGCCGGTCAATCTCGCCGCGTCGACAGGCGGTTTCGCAAGGGTGTGCGCACACTCTTCCGCAGATACTGGCCAGCGGATTGGGGTCGCGGGCTATGCGATAGGCTTCTTCGAAGCGTCCCTCCGCAATCAGGCCGACATAGCGCCCGGCATTGGTGTGCGCCGGACACGCCATCATGCAGGGGAAGTTCGTGTTCAGCCAGTCCCCGTCAACTTTCTTGTTTTTGAATCGCTTCAGCATTGCGGCAATAGTTCCTAACTCTGACCAGCAGCGAACTTCACTTTTTGTTTGAGGCAAGACATACAAGGCCGAGGAGCGGAGCCCCAAGTAGACCGCTCCCCGCTGCTTGACAAGGTGCTCTTTACTTCGTCAGGGTGAAATCCGCTTTACCCCCGCCGGCCACTGTTACCGGCTTGGACTGGTTCTTGGCGCCCTCGTGCCACGCTGTCACCGTGTAGCTGCCGTCGGGTACGTCTTTGATTTTGTAATTGCCGCTGTCGTCGGTTTCGGCAAAATAGGGAGTTGGGCTGACGACGATATATCCCGCCATCTCCGGATGCACGTTGCAGAGCAGCGGCACGACGCCTGGCTTATCGAAGGTAAAGGATCGCTTTTCACCCTTCGGCCATGTGCCGAGATTGTGTCCTGCTTTCTTATCGCTACCGATCGCGGTCCAGAAGACATTGTGCTGGACGGTGTCGCTATTCAGGAAGTCAACCGTTGTGCCCTGGAGTACGGCCATAATGTGCGGGGCGAAGACCAGCCCCTTCTGGTCCACCACCGGGTGTTCTTTGGGAACGGGAAACGTCTTGCCCGCAATGGCCTCGACGTAAACCACCGAGTGCCCCTTCATTCCGGTAACTTTGCCCTCGATGTCGCCCGCCCACACAGCGCTGCACAACCCTGCTGTCAGTACCATGAGTACGAATGCCTTGCACTTCATTGTGATGTTCTCCTTTAGAGTTGTTGATAGTTGTTCACGTGCGTGTCAGAAAATGATCTTCGCATCCAGATAAATCGTGTTGTTGGCACTGGCATTGCGACCAGAGGCGTCATAATTGGTTGTGCCGCCATTGAACCGTGTATATGCGGTGTATTGCGCTGCCAGTTGCAGATTCTGCCACGGCCAATACGAGACGTTGGCAATGTATCCGGCACCTCTCGGATCTCCATTGGCGCTGCCGGTAACCGGATTTGGCGCATACAGCGCCGCATTGACCGTGCCGCCGGTATTGAACACACCGAATGTGCCGGTATAGCGATTGCCGAAATGGTATTCGGCATTTGCCAGAAAAGTATTGAGATGATTTGAGCCAAACCCACTGGCCAACAAATCAGAATTTTCGCGGATATATGTGCCCCGAAACGAAAGCACATCGGTCCTGAATAACGTCCGATCAATTTGAGTATCTAGGGCCCAGTCTGTGTACTCATCCTCGGGGCCGGGGCCTGAAAACGCGGTGTTCCGCTCGTGGATGCCATAAGTGCCGAACTCATACTGGGTCTTTCCAGTCAATTCCTGAAAAGCGAGACGCCAGTATGGCGCAACACCGCGAATGTTGTTGGTAGAACCATCTCCCGGATTAGGCTGAGGACCGGCCACATGTTCCGAGCGATAGATTGCTGCGTCCAGATAAAGATGGTTGTCCCACATGGCGAAGCCACCGAACCCTGCAACATCCTGCGCTAAACCGCCATTGATGAGAGCGTGGGCGGAGGGAGTCGGCGCAAAGTCGCTGCTGATCCACGGAAAACCCCATGCCGGCGTGCTGTTCCACAGGTCCTCTACAGTTGGATTGTTGTTAAGGTCCAGGCCGTAAACCAGTTCCTTGCCGCCCAGTTTCGTCTTATTCGCATAGCGGATATCGGTGTTATCGCTGGTGAAGTGGTCGTTCTGGGTGTCGTAAGTCACCTGCAGAAAGCTGCCGACGTTGTCGGTCCATGCACCTGAAAGGAAGAGCGAAATGTCTTGGGGAAATTCAAAATTGCCATTCTGGCTCGTCGGTAGCGGAGACTTGACGGAGGTAAATGAAGTCTCAAGCATGACGGAAAGGGGAAGTGAAGACAGGAGGTCAAGCGCGGCACGCTTCTTGCCTCCATCCGTCTTGATGACTTTGGTCTCATCCGTCCTATCAACGTAACCGAGTAGCTTGAACCTTCGTCCAGCGGGGTTGAGTTCCGGAGGCGCGTAGTGGCAGCCACTGCACGCCAAGCCCGTTTGTCGCGCATAGCTTGGAACCGCCAATACGGTGGGTGGATTCGCGGCGCCAAAAAACAGCAAAACCATGACAGGAACGGCTACAAGCAAAGAGGCCGCCATTTTTCTTATCTGGAATTTCATTTATTTCTCCATAACAGTGCTGATTGGGTTATTCGCTTCACTTAATTAAGGCTCGATTCGAGGGGTATTATCCGGGCAGACTTAGCGACTTGCAGCGTCCGCCGTCACGAACGCGTGTGATTACAATCACATTTTCGGAAGCGGCTGACATTCTCGTCGGGATTGGGTTGTCGAGACGACCGAGGCGCTTCCACCGAACACGCCGGCGACCTGGTGATTGGTTCTGGTAAGCACCGTGGAATGAACTTACACTCCTGACCCTCCCTTCCCCCGCGCTCATGTTCCTTGGTGCGGCCCTTTGGGCCTCCATCCTCTACCCGATGGCCTCGACCACTGCGATAATGTGAAAATGGCGCGTGTTTTCTTAGAAGAACGCTGGCTCAAGACGCCCTGAGCCGGGCGGAGGAAGTGTACGAGCGGCTAAAAACGAAGTTCGTCATCGCCAAGAACTAGAATATTCCCTAGTAGACTGCCCCGGTAAAACCTGCGGCGAAGGTCAGTTGGTAATATTGGAAAGCACTATGTATTAGGGATAAATAGACTGGGGGAACCGCTAACTCGTTTTGCCGAGTCTGGGGTCCCCCGGATTGCAACTAGGGTCTGATTGCAACTTTAATGACACCGTTGCGCCGTTCAGCGAAGACTTGATACGCCTCATTGATCTTATCGAGCGTGAAAGCGTGCGTTAGGAGCGGCGTCAGGTCCAGCCGCCCATGCCGAACTAGTTCCATGAGCCTGCGCATGCGCTCTTTGCCGCCCGGACAAAGAGTGGTGACAATTTTGTGATCTCCGAGGCCGGATGCAAACGGCTCGACCGGCACTGAGAGTTTTCCAGAATACACACCCAGGCTTGAGAGAGTACCACCCGGTCTCAGAACCCGGAGTGCGCTCTCGAAGGTGGATTGAGTTCCCAGAGCTTCGATGGCTACGTCGACGCCCCTTCCGCCAGTGAGATGCTTGATACTATCGACCACATCTTCTTTGGTAAAGTCGAACACAATGTCCGCGCCCATGCGTTTTGACATCTCGGAGCGTACTGGGTCGGACTCGACCGCGATGATTAGGCTCGCGCCCTTTAGTTTTGCTCCGGCCGTTGCACAAAGGCCGATTGGGCCTTGAGCAAAGACCGCCACCGTGTCGCCGATTCGCAGGTCGGCACTCTCGGCCGCCGAGATGCCCGTGGACGCAATGTCAGCCAGCAGTACTACCTGTTCATCGGCCAGCTCATCGGGGATTTTCGCCAGGTTTGCCTGGGCATGGGGCACTAACAAGTATTCCGCCTGAGCGCCGTTGATCGTGTTGCCGAACTTCCAGCCCCCGAGTGGTCCGCCACATTGCGACCAGTTTCCACCCAAACAGAAGTTGCACTGTCCGCAGGGTGTAATTGCGCCCACCAGGACACGGTCTCCGACTTCATATCCGGTTATGCCTTCTCCAAGCTCGTGGATGATGCCCACGGGCTCATGGCCGATGATCAAACCCGGTTTAACTGGGTATTCGCCCTTCAAGATGTGAAGGTCCGTACCGCAGATGGTGGTTAGAGTTACACGAATTACCGCCTCATCCGCTCGCGGCCTCGGGATCATCACTGTTTCGAGGCCGATCTGACCCGGTCCGTAAAAAAACAGTGCCTTCATCGACGACGTTCTTCCCTTCTGCTCTGTCAGTAGTGCGTAAGAAGATGGGGACATGGTTCACTCCTTTCTGTTCTTAACTTGTATTCCTTTCCGAGAGCAGGAGGTATGACGTGAGTTACAGTCTCCTGTGACAGCGATCACAGACTGGGAATCACAGTTCCAGAACCGCAGGAATAGACGCGCCTTCGGCGGAAAGACGAAAACGAAAGCCAAGTTTCTTGACAATGGTCTGCATTGCCAGATTGTCGCGCAACAATTCACCGGACACACGGTGCAGCTGCTGCCTACGCGCGATTTCAATCAACCGGCGCAATAATTTAGTTCCCAGACCCTGATTCTGGTACTGGTCGGACACAAGGATGGCAACTTCGGCTTCATTCTGTGGGTCGAGTTTGATCAGTCTGCCCACTCCCAATATCTGCTGCTGCCCCGTCCTTTTATTGGTGTAATCCACCACCAAAGCGACCTCGCGCTCACCGTCAACGTGGCAAATGCGAACCAGCCGTTCGTGCGCCACGCGCGACTCCAAGCTGAGAGAGCAAAAGTAGCGCATGTAGACACTGCGGCCAGAGAGCGTTTGATGGAAGTGTGCCATCAGAGGTTCGTCAGCGGGGCGGATCGGCCGAAGGGAAACGTCCGTCCCATCTTTCATGGTGAATTGTGAAACCAACCCGGAAGCGAGAGCCGATTCAGATTTCGCGGGCTTGTCCGCGGCGTTCTGCGTTAGGCCAATCAGACTTTCTTGGACTTGATTCATAAGACTCTCCCAGCAAAAGCCGAACATCAGCCCGCAATCTCAGAATGTATTCAGACCGGTGAATGCTTTCCGATTTCGACCCTGGTTTCGAACTTCGGTGCTGTTGCTAATGCACGCGAGACTAGACACAGCTCCTTCGCTTTTTGCAAAAGATTGATCGCCCGCGCTCGTTTGCCTTCACTGGGTATCGTAAGGCTAGGGCGAATGACAATCTCGCTGAAGCTGTAGCCGGTGCCCGCCTTGTTCACGGTCCCCTCAGCTTCCACTTCTAAATCCGTGTATTCGAATTTCGAGTATCCCGCAATTGCGTGGAACGTCGTCGTAAAGCAACTCGCGAGCGCAGTCATCAACAAGTCTTCGGGTGTCCATCTGCCTTCAAGGCCTCCGAACTGCGGGGGCGCGGCGAAATGAATCGCATTAGGAGCTGAATCAGACTTGGCGATACCCGTCTGGCCAGAGGTCCACCAAGCTACGACGTGGTATTTATGTTCATTTTCCATTTGGTACTCCAAGTCCTGATTTCGTTTTCACAGGTCGTTTGCAACTCCAGCAATCCATCTCAGAATGGGGCACGGGCTCGCATGTTGCCTTGTTGCCGGGTTCGCCATTTGGTTAGGAATGACCGGCACTTGGTTCCTGGTCATTCTGTCCTAGCAGACTCGTCAAATCCGTGCCCGAGATCACGACTCTTGGTGATACCAATCACATGTCCGGGTGCTAGAATATGCCCAACTGGAGGGTGTGAATGCGCGCCCCTTACGGCTTAAATATCATCGATAATTGCTTGTTCTGCCCCGTGCGTGAGGAGCATTTATTCTGTAATCTGCCTCTGCCTGCGCTAAAGAAACTTAATGAAATCAAGTCCACCGCGGTATATCCGAAATCGACGACGCTGTTTATCGAGGGCCAGCAGCCGCGTGGGGTGTTTGTGCTCTGTGCGGGAAAGGCCAAACTCTTTACTTCTTCGAGCGAGGGCAAGACCATCATTACGAAGATTTCGGAGGCTGGGGATGTCCTGGGTCTAAATGCGACCATTTCCAATCGGCCATATGAGGTAACAGCCGAGATGACGGCGCCAGGCCAGGCCAATTTCATCGCCCGCGACGCGCTACTGCAATTCCTGCGCGAATATGGAGATGTGGCACTGCGAGTTGCAGAGCAACTCAGCCACAACTACTACGCAGCATACGAAGAGATCCGGACACTCGGACTTACGAGTTCACCCTCGGAGAAGTTCGCCAAGCTGCTGCTCTCTTGGTCACCCAATACGGGGAACCCGAACGAGCCTTCGCATCTGACGTTGACGCTGACCCATGAAGAGATCGGGGAAATCATTGGCACTACGCGCGAAACGGTCAGCCGCCTGTTCTCTGATTTCAAGAAGAAGCAGTTGGTGCAATTGAAGGGCTCCACCTTGATTATTCGCAATAAGCCTGCCTTGGAGAAAATGCTGAACTGCTGATTCCCTTGTGTGGCGTGTGCAGCTCTGAGCGAACTGGCAGGCGACCTATTTCCTTTTAGGTCTCTGCGTGCTTTGAGGGTTCGTCGTTTTCCGCCAGCAACGACTCTACTGATGCCGCAACGTTGGATCTTCATCCTTCGCAGTTCTTCAGGAACAAACTTCATCAAACAGACACTGACTCTGCGGATGCATACGGATCGGGTCGTCCTAAGGAGTGTTAATGCAGTCGGCTGGCTCGGCCTTTAAGAAATGAGTGCACAGAAACCGAGTACGTAAGAGGTAGTCGTGCACGAGTTCTGAGATTGCTTCTGGATTGCGCCCGCTGATAAAAAAGCACGCGCCGAGACGCGTATCGAACAGTCAGGTCGTCCGAACGCATCCCGCTCTGCGCCACCACGACCGGCGTCCCAGCGCCCGCACTCCTCACCTCCCGCATAATCTCTTCGCCGCTTACGTCAGGCAAGTGGTCATCCAGCAGGACGAGATCGAACGCGCCTTGGCGCAGCAGTTGCAGTGCCTTCATCCCGCTTTGAGCCGCAGTGGTGTCGTAACTCGCCTCTTCCAGGAGTCGCTTTATGGTGATGAGCACATTCTCATGGTGATCCACGATGAGGACCCGCCTGCCAGTTTGTTTCTCATCTGACGGCCGTTCCGCAATCGGATTTTGAACAGGCGCACGCCTTATGTTCAGAACGTCCAGTATGCTGCGCTCATCCTGCCCCATATATGCCACCCTTGAGATGCTGTGCTGCTGCCAGCCTCTTGGTTCCAAAAACCCCCTGTCTTTGGTTGCAGCCGGTTCAATGCAATCGCTTATTAGCGAGGCGACGAGCATTTCGCCGCGACAAGCTCAGCATTGCGATCTGGATCCGATATCTCCGAACAAATCCCCTTATGGCGCTCTTCCGACGACGGCTCTGTTCCAGACATTTGGTGTCGTTCAATTCGGCTGATCTGGCTGCGCAGCCAGCCAGCGAGGGCGTCTTCCAGTTCCGGTTGCGTGCCGCAGCGATAGAAATAATCGATGGTTTGCCCTTTTTCATTGAGTGGAATAAAGCGGCACGTGAAGTTCTCATTCCGCTGTTCATCGGGAACAAAATTCGTCAACTGGCACTGACTGCACGGATGAGGCCGAGCGGGGTCACACAGGTTTGGACAACTGGGTGAGTCTTCGAAGATGAACGGAGGGCGCCAGGGTGTGCGGGGAGAGCGCCCGTAGCCTCCATCTTCTACGAATTTCAGCTCAAACTTGAGCAGTTCGAGCAGTTCACGTTCATCTTGTGCCATAGGTCACCTCCCGATATGAGGTAGCCTCGCACAGTGCCGCTTTGGGCTGCGATGATTGCAGTCACGTGCTTCTGTGACCTGAATCACAAACGTGGGCGGGACCGCTGGGATGCGAGCGTTTTAATGTGATTACAGTCACAGTGTCACGTGCTAGCCCGCACAGCGCTTCCGTCGTTTTCCACTTACTATTCCGGGCATGCAATACACATCTGCGCGCCAAACACTTTGCGAGGTTGCCAGCGGCAGTCCCTCGCGCGCGAAAATTCACCCGAGCAGCGTTAAAGAGACTGGCAAGGCGTCATTCAAATCTCGCGATTTCGACGTTCGCCCATTGTTAGTTATCTGGGAGATGACACAGGCGTGCGATCTAAAATGCATACACTGCCGAGCTTGTGCCCAACCGCACCGTCATGCTCTGGAACTTTCTACCGCTGAGGCTTTCAACCTTGTCGATCAGGTAGCCAACATGCGCGTCCCAATGTTCGTGCTCACTGGCGGCGATCCACTCAAGCGTCCTGACTTGCAGGCGATAGTCCAGTATGCTCACCATTGGTCGGTGAAGACCTCATTGACCCCGAGTGCTACTTCGCTGCTTACCCGCGAGGCGGTCTTCCAACTGAAGGAGAGCGGCTTGATGCGTCTGGCGCTGAGCTTGGACGGCTCCACAGCGCAACTGCACGATGGTTTCCGGGGCGTCCCTGGGTCCTGGAAGCGAACTTTGGACGCGGTTGAATGGTCTCATGAAGCCAAACTGCCCGTGCAGGCGAACACCACGGTGACGCGCCACAACCTTCACGATCTCGACAACCTGGTCGAATTGCTGACTTCAGTCAACGTGGTCCTCTGGAGCGTGTTTTTTCTGGTGCCCACTGGGCGAGGACAGATTTCCGACCTGCTTTCACCCGAGGAGCATGAGGCTGTCTTCGCCAAACTGTATTCGGCTTCGAAGCACGTTCGTTTCCACATCAAGACCACCGAAGGACAACACTATCGGCGTTATGTGCTCCAGCAACGCGCCAAAGCTTCGCAATCCAGTTCAACGATTGCGGATTTGATCGCCCATGCTCCCTCAGGAGTTAATGATGGAAAGGGCTTCATTTTTATTAGCCACACGGGTGAAGTGTATCCCAGCGGCTTCTTGCCCTTTTCAGCCGGAAACGTCCGCCGGGAGTCGTTGGCTGACATCTATCGCAACTGCCCCTTGCTCTTGTCCCTTCGCGACACGTCGCAACTAAAAGGCAAATGTGGACGCTGTGAGTTCCACGACCTGTGTGGGGGTTCGCGGGCTCGTGCTTTTGCGTTTACCGGGGATCCACTAACGGAAGAGCCCTCTTGCAACTACATCCCGGTCCCGCAGGACGAGCTAGATCGAAGAGCCGGAGCATGAGCAAAATACAGTTTATTTCTGTATTCGCTCGTCGATCTATGAGCGAGAGATGGAGCGAGAAACTCCTTTTGCTGCGGTACTACGGGAATATCAAGCTGATGTCAACGCCATACATTTTCGCGTCGTGTGGTTCGTCAAAACGTTACGAAACTAGTAAGATCCTTCGTCCGCGCGGTGTGTCAGGCGATTGATTCGTAATTCGTTGCTCTGGCCCGATGGTACTCCAATCAACAAGCTCGGCCTTCGACGAAGCTCGCTCGCGCGGTCCGGATGAGACAATTAAGAGTTGACTCCAATGGACAGAGTTCTCGGAGGCTAGGCTGCAACGGCGTAACGATGGTGCAGTCCGCCGAGTCGAGGGAAGGAGTGGATTGTGCCCTCGGACTGACGAAGAATACGCCAACCGGTCGGCCAGCAGCGCTGGGTCGGAAGTTGCCGACGAGACTTACTCGACCACGTGATCGTCCTAAATGAGCAGCACCCCAAGCGGCTCCTGTCCGAGGCAGAACGGCATGGCGGACCAAATGTGAGCGTCGGTACGGGATCCGGAGATTCACCGGAGCCATCGCGAGACGGTGATTTCCATGGCAAAGATCATGGCCAGCATCTTATCCAAACACACCGTATCAAGCTGTCTCGAAGTTATTCATTCTGCGGGTGCACGAGGTTTTGACGAGGGACAACGGTATGAAAAGACCCGCCATCTCGAAATGTGGGATGGCGGGCCACTCTATTGTTAGCCAGGCGACTCTCAGTCGAGGCGCTGAACGATCGGGCAGTTGATGGCGAAGCCAGCACTCTGAAATTTTCCACCATCTGGCCCAGTGATCAGGCCGTCTTGCACGAAGGTGAGAATCTGGAACTCTTCACGTACCTGTCCCCGGAACCCTTGGTCGATCGCATCCTGGGTCCATTCGAACAACTGTGCATCCCAATACGGGCTGTAATCGAGCGCGAGCGTCGGGATTCCGCCCAGGACGTTGTTCGGTCTGAAGCCGTCAGCCAAATCGGCCGAAAGCCCTTGGCGCAGAGGATTGTTGCAAGATCCCGACTCGGGTCCGTTGGTGGCGATGAAGATACGCTCGACAGGGCTAGCGAAGCTGTCATCGTGGCCCAACAGGAGTTTCTGCATCAGTGGAGCAAACGTGTTGTGCTCGATGGCTGCTCCCAGTGGAATGCTGGTGTCCATGGAGAGATACCAGACCGGACGCCCGAAACTGAAGCCGTTGATCAGATTAATGGTTACCGTCATGTTGACCGGATCGATAGCTACGACCTGGTCGTGCACCTTGGTATAGTCCACGTTACCGTTGGGGAAACTGATCTCGTTCGCGTCCACGTCGAACGCCACCATGGGAGCGTTGTAAATCACATTTGCGGCGTTGACGATTCGGACCAGCGGTCCATAATTTGCATCCCCAACGGATCCCGGGGTCGCAAAGGTTGGAGGAAATTCGTGACCCGCAGGGCCAGGAATAATTTTGCGTTCCGGCTTGAAGTTCACTGTGCCCGCGTCAAACACGATGTTGCCGTTGGCATCGAGATTGCCGGTACGAGCCGAGTGCGACGCGAAAGTGAGCTTGGTGGAGAAATTCAGACCTAATTCGGCTGCGACATTGGAGTCATCAACGTCGGTCAGGATATACCACACATTCTTCCCGCTTCCTTTCAGATGGCCCAAGTAAAGAGGAATGGTTATGGTTCCATGTGCTGCGTCCACCTGGCCGGAATCCAGCAATTGAACCGGCCCGACCAAGCTGCGATTCGTGTCAGAGGGCGGCGGTCCAAAGTACGAAAGAGGAACTGAAGTTCCTATGGAAGCGGGTGCCGGAAACAAATTGCAACCGGGCCCCGGCCCGATGGCGCCGCCGCCAGGTCCCTGCTCGGTATTAACATTCGTTGTTCCTGCTGCGAGAGTAGTAGCCGCAACCTCCAGGTTCGCCGGCACCTTAGCTACAGGGCGCTTGACGCGAGCGTGCAAGGCTAGAATTTCTGGCGAGAGCGGTTGCTTAACAAAAATCGGCCTTTTCAGCGTTTGAGTTGAGTCTTGCGCAGCAGCAGAGTTAGAGAGCAAACCACCGACACCGAGAATGACGAGAGCAGCGATGGACAGCCTGCTCGCGGAGGTATACGGCGACGCGAGTTGGCTACTCTTCCTTCCAAACATTCGAAACGAGGTGCAGACTACTTCTTGCATTTCCTATCTCCTGTTTTGCATGAATCGTGCGGTGTCACGAGCAGCACGTGTACATGGGATACGAGAGAAGTGAGAAAGCTACAAGATTAGTTGTGGCGGAATTTGCTACTTGGAGGCGTAGTGTGTTGAATCGTGCGGTTGTGACATGTTTGGACGTCTTCTGAATTCAGTTGGCGTCAGACCACAATAATTTCTAAATTCCCGGGTAAAGTGGCTGCGGTCGATATTCCCCAGCATCGCTCTAATCTCTTTCACGCTTAGGAACGTTTCCAACAACATCCTTTGTGCCTCTCGCATTTTCAAGGTCCTCATATAGTGTGATGGCGATTGGGACATTTCGGCCTTGAAAAGATGACAGAAGTGCCAACGAGACATATTCACAGAGCGTGCTAAGTCAGCGATCGATATGCGCATGCACAAATTAGCGTGCAGGTGTTCAACAACCGCTTGTATTCGACGGTCTATTCCCGGATGACCAAGTCGCTCCAGTTTCAGTCGGCGATTGCCGGGAAACTGGCCGTCAGCCTGCAAAATATTTTGCATGGATACTCCCTGTGTCTGGCTGGAGGCAAGACGGCTCAGAAAGGACCGAGCGTCCTCACATGACCAGATGCCCTCTTGGCGCTTTCAAACTCCCTGCTCCTTGGGCCTAACCACGAACACCTTCCCCAACGCGGTCAAATTTATTTATGCCGAATCGCGTCGGGAGATCTTTCTTCATCCAGTGGGCTTACGCGCACATCCCAAGAAACAGCGGATTTCTGGGGCAGGTAGCATTTCATGGTGTCGCAGGCCTGGTAGAAGAGTGTTCCTTTCAGGGTAATTGTTTTGGCCTCGGTGACTGAACCGATGAACGTCCGGTCGGCCGACACTACTACGTCCTGCAGCAGACGGAAGTTGCCTTCATAGACTGGTACTGACTCATTGATCACCGGGAGAAAGAGCACCTTTGCTTTAGGGTACCGAACCGGGAGCAACTTCAACCCTGGCGATACATCCATTATCAATTGGATTGGTTTGTACCCTTTAACTTCAGGCGCATAAACATGCGTGTCCGGCGGCAGTGTGACTTCAGTCGCCACGGTGAAACGGCTCCCCGGAATTACTGTCCCGTCGGACTGATCCAGAGTCAGTTTGATATATGGCGCCGCGACTTCACGGCCGCCGGCTTCCACCAATTCCGGGAACAACTTTAGGATCAGACTGCCGGCGGTGTCGCGATCGGTGTACGCCGTCTCAAAAAACTTCTCCTTCACTGTGCCATCGGGCGTCACGTAAAAATATCCCGGACGTGCCATGCCTTTGGTGAACCCGGTTGCTTCTGTGTTTAACACTCCGTAACTCCGAATGATTTCGGACTTGGGATCCGCGATCAGTGGATACTCAATCCTGTGTCGTTGAGTAAAATCTCCCAGGATTGCCTCCGAGTCGTAGCTGATGGCCGCCAGTTCGACCCCCTGCTGGCGGAACTTTTCACGTGCACTCTGCAACTGAACCAGTTGCTGTTTGCAGAAGGGTCACCAATCGGCCGAGCGGAAAAACAGGAGCACCAGACCGTTGGGACCCATCAGAGAGGAGAGTGTTTGCTCTTTGGCGAACTGATCTCGCGCCCGGAATGGGGGCGCAGGCTTGCCCGCGGGAACTCCGGGCAGGTTCTGGGCTGCAAGACTTAAGGCCGTGGCTAGCAAGACGAGCCCCACCAGTAATCGTCCCATAACCCTCCAAAACTGTCTCAATTCAGCGATGGTGCCGAGAGAACATATGTAATTCGTGGTCAGCGGTCCCGAGTTTGGGGACCGCCATTCTTGCGCGAATTGAAGTCGAACCCGGGGAACGCAGTATAGGCTAGTCCGACGACCGAGTGATGTTTCTGCCACCGACCGAAACTAGTGAACAGCCAAGCGCCCTGCCCTCCAGGTTTGATTCATCACGCGATCACTACACTAGTTCTGCTTCATGCCGTCGTCTTGCTTCATGCCGTCGTCCAACACTCGCAGTCCTGTGCCTAATGGTTCAAGTGGTGCGTGTGAATGAGAGCGATTCGCAGGAGAAAAGGTTACAGAGTTTGCGAATTTTCTGAGCGGAGGACCATTGCGTACACTTTGATGGACCAGGCGTCGTAGTGCTATCGCCCGTCAACGTGACCTATAGTTCGCTGTCAAGACGTTGGTTGGACCAGCGTACACGAAGACGTAAGGTGCAGGGTTCTGTGGAAGGTTCGATACAGTGGACAATGCATCGCGTAGATCTCGTGGACGCGCTCTACGACAAGTCTTGCTTCTTCTGGCGCGACCAGGCGCATCTCGACATGGACGCGCCGGATTACCAGCACACCGTCCTCAGTCTCAACCTCACCAGTAATCTCTCCTGTCAGTCGCCCGTTGCTGGCATCGATGTGGCGCGCTTCCAGCGCACCTCCAAACGTACCAAGCATTCAACCCGCAGTGGACGCGATGACATAATCAATCGTCGATGCGTGAGATTCGGTCAGCGTCGCGGGATCCACTTTGTAGTGCTCCGCGATAGCACCGTGCACGCTGAAAATCACCGGCTGCGGTTCGCCCGCAACATAGGCTACGCGCAGGGGGCCCTTCTTGCGTTCAATCCGTGATTTGGAAACGTAGACCACACCGCTCATGGCTTTCCCTCCGCCCGTCTAAAGCGATTCTTCCTCGCCA
>CAWIZP010000012.1:0-695890 GCA_963840575.1 uncultured Acidobacteriota bacterium | reverse complement strand
CCCGCGTAGTCTCCATGCCTTCGTGGGAAATTTTCGAGCATCAGCCACAGGCGTACCGCGACAGCGTTCTGCTGCCCAACGTGAAAGCTCGCGTAGCGGTTGAGCAGGGCTCGATTCTGGGATGGGATCGATACGTAGGCAATTCGGGCCATGTTATCGGGATGAATACTTTTGGGGCTTCGGCTCCACTAAAAGAACTGCAGAAGAAGTTTGGATTCGAACCAGATCGCATTGTTGCGGTTGCAAAGCAGCAACTGGTCGGCAGATGAGTCGCCATATGTACCAGATTTCGACATCATCAGCCCTTGTGGAAGGGGTTTACTCCGGTTCGGTTTCTTCATCGACTCTTCTGGATCATGGCGACTTTGGCTTGGGGACGTTCGAAGCCCTCGGTGGAGAGATGGTCGTTCTCGACGGCTTGATCTACCAGATTGCGGGTGAGGTGCGGCTTCGCTCCGACAATTTTCTGGTTCCCTTCGCCGCCGTAACGCGCTTCCACCAGGACTCGACCTTTGAAATTGGACGATTCGCCAGCCTGGAGGAACTCGAGGCGGCATGTGATCGACACCGCCGATCTGACAATCTCTTTTATGCTCTGCGACTCGATGGTATCTTCCAGGGCCTTCACGCGCGTGCAGTACATCCCGTTCCAAACGGCACTGGGTTGCTGGATGCCTCGAAGACCGAATTCGAGTTCCAATTTCACGATGTCGAGGGCACGCTCGTCTGCATTTGGTCGCCGCGATATTCGAGTTCGTTCAGCATACCGGGGTATCACTTCCACTTTATTTCTAAGGAGCGTACGAAAGGCGGCCACGTCCTGAATTGCTCTGCGCGGCAACTTCGGGGAAGCATTCAGACCGTTTCCGAGTACGTGGTGCAGTTGCCGGAAACGGGATCGTTCCTGACGACGAATTTTGATAAAGACCCAGCCTCCGATCTTGCAAAAGCGGAGTGAGTTCCAAGCGAAAGGGAAGTAAATGGCAACAGTTCAGCAATTCGCAGATCCTCATTTTGACGCGGCCGTCGACACAATGACCGGCGCCGATGTGATTGTCGAGACGCTAGAGGCGCACAAAGTGACGCATGTTTTTGGGGTGCCTGGAGCGAAGATAGACAAGGTTTTCGACCGCCTTCGCGATTCCAGCATAAAGACCGTGGTCTGCCGTCACGAGCAGAATGCTGCCTTCATTGCGGGTGGTATCGGGCGGATGACCGGGAAAGCAGGTGTCGCAATTGTAACCTCTGGTCCCGGAGTTTCCAACCTTGCAACAGGCCTTGTGACTGCGAATTCTGAGGGCGATCCGCTCGTGGCGTTAGGGGGTTCTGTTGCGGTTGCAGACCGGTTGAAGTCTCTTCACCAGACGCTCGATTCGGTAAGCCTCTGCCGGCCGGTGACGAAGTATGCCGCGGAAATCGATTCTCCTGCGTCTACCGCCGAGGTGCTATCGGCCGCGTTTCGCGCAGCCGAAACCGGCCGTCCCGGTGCAGCATTCGTAAGCATTCCAACGGACGTCGCAACGGGGAAGGCCGGATGCAAACCCATTCATCTCTCCTCATTTGTTGGTGCCGGGCCGGCTTCGAAGCAATCTATTGCGGAGGCGGCTCGTCTCATCAATTCCGCGAAATCCCCGGTCATCCTCCTCGGATTGATGGCTAGCAAGCCAAAATTCGCTGAAGCCATTCGCCATCTGCTAAACACCACAACGTTGCCTGTAGTCGGAACGTTTCAAGCCGCGGGGGCCATCTCTCGACGCGAGTTTCCATATTTCGGCGGCCGCGTGGGGCAACTAGCGAATCAACCAGCAGATGCGTTGCTCGACTCGGGCGATGTTATCGTAACGATTGGTTATGACGCGGTTGAGTATTGGCCCTCTATTTGGAACAAGGGTAAAACTCGCCCCATAATTCATGTCGATGTCGAACCCGCGAACATCGAGAACGACTACTCTCCTGCTGTCGAGTTGACTGGGAACATTGAAGAAACCCTCGACGCGTTGTCGCCGCTTCTCCATCGTCCGCGCCTCTCTGATGAAGCCGCCGTATTACTGCACACGATCGCGCGGGATCGAAAACAGCTGATGGCTGAGGCGGCGGCGAAGTCAGGTGTTCCCATTCATCCTCTTCGTCTTATCAGCGAATTGCAGAAAATTCTCACCCCCGACGTGACCGTGTGCTCGGATATGGGCAGCTTCAGCCTCTATTTATGCCGGTATCTTTTCAGCTTTCGCGCCCGCCAATTTCTGATCACGAACGGTCAGCAAACGCTGGGCGTAGCTCTGCCCTGGGCGATCGCTGCCAGCATCGTGCGCCCTCAGGAAAAGGTGCTGTCGATTTCCGGGGACGGAGGCTTCTTGTTTTCAGCAAATGAACTGGAAACGGCAGTCCGATTGAACTCCCATCTTGTTCACATGATCTGGATCGATGGCCACTACAACATGGTTGGCACACAGGAACAGATCAAGTACGACCGCACGTCGGGAGTTGATTTCGGTCCAGTCGACTACCTGAAGTACGGGGAAGCGTTTGGCGCCACTGCATTACAAATCCAGCGCCCTGAGGAAGTTCTGCCGACCTTAAAGAAGGCCTTCGATACGCCAGGCCCAGTGCTCATCGGAGTGCACGTCGACTATCGAGACAATGTCAAACTCTTCGAACAGGTTCACCATGGAAGTATCTTGTAACTGTCGTACGGCAGACGGATTGGCGGTGAGGTTGCGTTTCGATCTGTAACTGCGCACGCGATTTTGCACATCAGTGGTTTACGAATAGCCCTCTAAATGCCAATACGGGCGTACTCCGGCACAGGCGAATCGCGAATCCGGGCATGCCGACGAGAACATCGGCGAAGCAATCAAGGAGCAGATACATTCGGAGCCTTATGAATTCGGCGATGATCACCGCCTTGGCGGCTATCGCTGGTTCGCTGGTGGGCGCATTGGGCTCGGCCATCGCGACGTGGATCACTGCGAGGCATCAGGATCGCCGTGACTTGTTGGGAAAGCAGATTGCGCGGCGGGAAGAGTTGTATTCCGACTTTATTGGTGAAAGCGCGCGCTTGCTGGTCGATGCCATGCAGCACAATGCCAGCGATCTTCAGAAACTGGTACCCGTTTACGCGCTGGTAAGCCGCATTCGGCTCAGTTCGTCGGAGGCCGTTCTGCAAGAAGCTGAACAGGTCATAAAGACTATCGTGAGCACCTATCCACAACCCAACCTGACAGCCGAGCAGATTGAATCTCAGGCCACGGATGGAAAAGATCCGTTGAGACAGTTCAGTGACACGTGTCGCACCGAACTGGATTCAATGCAAAGGCAACTGTAGATTTCAAAGATTGACGCGCCGTGACCAACCTCCGTCTGCATCACAGGGAGGGATCGAGCCTGGATCGGCAGCGTCATCGCGGGACGCTGCCCGTTGCCTCTTGCTCACCGTTCGTCATTTTGCTGAGCATGGCGCGTGATTCTGGTACTCAGTCTCTTTGCTTGCAACGATTTCCTAATGGAGAGTCGGTTGCACTGTCTCCTTGCGTCGGTGTCAACAAAAGGAGGACGACAATGACGCAAACGGCAGGGTTAGAGATTGTTTGGCGCAATCCGAAGCCAACTCAACGTCGGCAACGCTGGCAGATCAAGCAGGTTTCAGGAACGGCTCTTTATCTGGTCCAGGAACCTCTTTCCAGCTCCGTCGGGTCGTTCTGGACCACTACGTCGAGCTTGGAAGTAGTCTTGGGTGGTCGAGTCGCGTAGTGCTGGCCAAGGGGTGGCGTACAGAAAAACCAGAACTCGACCGGGCAAAATGTCATGATTTTCAAATCGATGGTTGGTAAGTTTCTGAGGGTATTGTTGATCCTTGGTGCATCGGTACTAGCCGGCGGACAGACACAGTCAGGGGAACGAGCATTACTTCCGCAGCCCGGCAGCGAGAAGTACTGGCTGCTTGTAGACGAATTTGCAGACCACGCTATTCATTTCGCTTATGCGAAACGCTTCGTCCAATTCCACGAAGAATCCCTCACTAAGCGCCAGTGCCAGCAGTACGCACGAATCGCAGATGACTACGTGGACCAATTGGCGGCGGTGAAACAAGCTGGAGTGTCGGCTCAAAGCAGTTTCTGGAACGATGTGCGCCTGTACTCGATCAGCATGATCGGAGCACCGGGAGTTCCGATTCCAGCTCACCGAACCAGCAAGTACTCGGTGACGACCGGCTCAGAAGCGGAAGACCGCGAACTGCGCCGAATGGTCTCGCTCGAGATCGATGAATCCCGCTCTCAGTTGGTTTGGACGGCCGGATTTTCGCCTTCAGCTTTAAGGCCCGCCTGCCGAACCCCGCCCCAGGATCTAACCGCGCAGGCCAGACGGTAACACAGTGTGCAAGTTCACTGTCGCGCCCGAAACCCTTTCGCAACGACCAGCATAGGGGCCTACCCTAAATAGTAGCCCCATATCGTTTGGCTCTTGCTCATCGTTCGTCATTTTGACGAGCGTGGGGCCCGATTCTGTTGCTCACTCTCTTTCTTTTCAATGGTTTAGGGATGGAGAGTCAGTTGCATTGATCATCTTGCGTCGGTTTTGACAAAGACCGAGGACGACTTCGTCCTGACTCACCGTCACACGAAGAGGATCAAAACCCATGTTGAGCCTATTCCGAATTCGTTTCGCGATTGCGATCGCCATGACCGTGGTAGTTCCCATATGTTTGTTTGGACAGAATGGAAAACCAGAGCTGAAGTTGGGAATCATCATCGGCACGGCAATCGATGTAAACGGTGATCCTGTACCCAATGCTAGAGTTGAGCTCAGAAGCGGTGACAACGGTTATCGACGCACCGTGACTACGCTGCCAAGTGGATCCTTCGAGTTCCATGATGTCCAACCGGGAGTGCCGTGCGAGATCACCATCGCTGCCCGGGGTTTCGCGGATTGGAAGTCGTCCAGCATTACGCTCGGACCGGGGCAGTTCAAAATCGTGACTGGAATTCAACTGCGGATTGAAACACAAAAAACGACAACCGACGTCCATTACGACCCGGTGCAGGTCGCGACTGAGCAACTCAAGGCGGAGGAACATCAACGGCTCTTGGGCATCGTGCCGAACTTCTACATCTCTTATGAAAAGGATCCCGCCCCTCTTACCGCCAAAATGAAATTTCAGCTCGCGCTCAAGGTGTCCGTAGATCCGGTTACTGCTGCCGGAGTTTTTGGCATGGCCGCCATCCGGCAGGCAGCAAACAGTCCTAAATACGGCCAGGGTTGGGGTCCGTATGGAGAGCGGTTTGGGGCAACTGCCGCTGATGGTTTCTCTGACATTATGATTGGCGGAGCCATATTGCCGTCCTTGCTCCATCAAGATCCACGTTACTTCTATCAAGGAACTGGCACAACCCGCTCTCGAATCCGGCATGCGATGTTGAGCCCATTTGTCGCCCGGAGTGACAGCGGGAAGTCGATGCCGAACTATTCGAGCCTTGGCGGTGACCTGGCATCATCCAGCCTCTCAAACCTTTATTTTCCGCGATCGAATCGCGGCGTTGGCCTTGTCTTTGGGAACTTCGCAATCGGAACCGCGGAACGGATCGGCGCCAGCCTGGCGCAGGAGTTCATCATTGGCAAATTCACGAAGAGAAGCGGTCACATGCAGTGACGCTCCCAACGCAACAATCTCCGAGTCCGTAACGTGAGTCGAAGTGATCCGCCTGTGGTTCAGTTCCTCCTCAATTTCCACCATTACTCCTACCTTCCCGTCCGGGCCGCAAAGCGCCGATGAGCTTTGAAATTCGTGGGCACATTCCAAGGGCTCTCGCGATGATTATCGAATTGGCTAAGGCCGTCCCGAATCCCAGCTCGATAGTAAACTGTTGCACATCGGAGTTAAGATTCACATGATGGCTGACGATCGCAGGGCACAATCTGCCAGCACGAACCGTTCGATCTGCAAACCATGATCGAAGCGAGCCGGCGGACGAAAAAGATCCGTTGAAGCAGTTCAGTGACACGTGTCGCACCGACGCGAGCCACGACACAATTAGTTCTGGTTCGTCCTAAAGCCGGGCAACGGGTAGCTTGCAGTGACTGGGCTCGCAAGAGATCATTCGGGACGCGCCCGTTACGTCTCCGGACGGATCTATAATTGCCGTATGAGGCGGCGGGCCCTCTGGCTCGCTGATATTGTCGACGGTTCGCTCCAACGCTCATTCGGCTCGGCGGATAGGGTTGTTATGGGCAAGACTCGAACTCGGTTGAACCCAAGTCCAAACGCGCGATTCGGGAGCGGCAATTCGTGATGAGCCCGATCTAATTCTAGAAAGCTGGATACGTACTTAATGAGCGCTATGGCCTCGCTAGGGCATGAATCCGAATCGAAACACTTCGAACGTCTCATCGATTCCATTCCCTCGCTGGTACACACCGGCAAGCCTGATGGCTACCTCGACTACTTCAACCAACGTTGGCTCCAGTATCTCGGAGTTCCGATGGATGATCTCTTGGGTTGGAAATGGAGAGCAGCAATTCATCCGGAAGACGTTGAAGCCATCGTGGACAGATGGCGCCATTCATTAGCAACTGGCGAGGCTTTCCTGCATGAAGCGCGTGTGCGGAGGGCAGACGGAAAATATCGCTGGATGATGCACCATAAAGTTGCCGCGCGCAACGAATCCGGCCAAATCGTGAAGTGGTATGGATCGAGTATCGACATAGAGGACAGAAAGCAAGCCGAAGAGCAGCTACGGCGAAGCGCCCAGGAACTGGGAAGAACCGCATTCTATTTGACCGAAGGCCAGCGTCTTGCCCACATGGGAAGCTGGGCGTTCGATCCCGCTGGCTTCTCCTATTGGTCTCCGGAATTATTTCGGATTTACGGACTCAATCCGGCCAGCCAACCGCCCAGTGTTCAGGAATACCTGGATTTGGTCCACGGACAAGACCGGGAATCCATGGCAAACATGATCCAGGGAATCCTGGCGGAACCCGCGCCCTTCGACGCCACCAAGCGCATCGTACGACCTGACGGTGAGGTCCGGTACATTCGCTGCGTCGGTGTTCCTCTTGTCGAAAACCAAAGCCTGAAAAAGTACGTCGGCAGCGCCTTGGACGTTACTGAGCACGAACTCCTAAATCAGGAACTCCGACGCCGCGAGGCCTACCTTGCCGAAGCCCAAAGACTCAGTCACACGGGCAGCTTCGGGTGGCAGGTTTCCAGCGGGGAGATCTTCTGGTCCGACGAGACCTTTCGAATCTTTCAATGCGATCCAGGGACGAAACCGACGGTGGAATTCGTCCTCTCGCGAGTTCACTCGGAAGACCGCCAACTGGTGCAGCAGCAAATCGAGCGGGCATCGCGTAACGGCGAGGGCTTTGATTTCGAACATCGCCTGCAACTGCCTGACGGTTGCATCAAGCATGTGCGTGTGACCGCTCACCCTTCGCGGGATAGCGCGGGGAACTTCGAGTTCGTAGGAGCGGTGAGCGATATCAGTGAGCAGCGGCGCGCAGAAGCGGTGATCAGAGAACAAGAAAGGGAGCTTCGCGATGCGATCGATACGATCCCGGCGTTAGTGTGGAGTGCTCTGCCCGATGGCTCCAATACTTATGTTAACAAGCGATTTATGGAGTACACGGGGTCATCGGCGGAACATACGGCCGGATCAGGGTGGCAAGCCCTAGTTCACCCTGATGATCTTGAGCGACATGCAGGTAAATGGATGGAAGCGGTTGCTACTGGCAAGCCTCACGAAAGTGAGGTGCGTTCCCGCCGCGCGGATGGGCAATATCGCTGGCAGTTGGACCGTGGAGCGCCGCTCCGAGATGAACATGGAAACATCGTCAAGTGGTATGGGGTCACGACCGACATCGAAGATCGCAAGCAGGCGGAAGACAAAATCCGCGAACAAGAGATAGAGCTCCGGCAGATGCTGGACCTCACGCCCCAACAGGTTGCCGTATATGGACCCAACGGCGAACGCCTTTACGCCAACCGCGTTGCGCTCGATTACGTCGGCCTTAGTCTTGAGGAGTGGCGGGAAACATCCGGAGGGTTTCTCCGCCCGAGTTCGTTCATTCATCCCGATGATTCGGAACGGGTCAAGGCTTGCGGGGATCGTGTTTTGACAAGTGGCTCAGCTTACGAAGTTGAGGTGCGGCTGCGCAAGCATGATGGAAGCTATCGCTGGTTTCTGTCTCGTTTCAACCCGGTGCGCGACGACAAGGGACAGATCATGCGCTGGTATGTTGCGGGTACTGACATCGAAGACCGCAAGCGAGCTGAGGAGAAACTGCAACAGGAAAACGCCGCTCTCCGAGACGAAATCAACCAGACCTCCATGTTTGAAGAGATTGTTGGGAATTCGCCAGCCTTGAAGGCTGTACTCTCACGCATCTCTAAAGTTGCGCCGAGCGATTCTACGGTTCTGATCACGGGGGAAACGGGAACAGGCAAAGAGCTTGTCGCACGCGCCATACACCGAAGATCGCGTCGAAGCTCGCGGGCATTCGTGAGCGTGAACTGCGCAGCCATCCCACGGGACTTGATTGCTTCAGAATTGTTTGGCCATGAAAAGGGCGCCTTCACAGGAGCCATGCAGCGCCGAATCGGTAGGTTCGAGCTGGCCGATGGTGGCACCATTTTTCTCGACGAGGTTGGCGAACTGTTGCCCGATACGCAGGCTGCGCTATTGAGGGTGCTGCAGGAGCGCGAATTTGAGCGGATCGGGGGAAGTCAGACGATACACGTCGATGTTCGTGTTGTCGCTGCCACGAATCGTGACTTGAACCTGGCTGTCGCGAACGGTACCCTGCGCCAGGACCTGTTTTACCGCCTCAACGTTTTTCCCATCGAGGTGCCACCTCTACGAAAGCGGAAAGATGACACCCTGTTGCTCGTCGAATATTTCGTGCAGCGCTACGCTGCTCGGGCTGGCAAACGTATCCGATCTATCGATAAGAAGACCCTCGACCTGTTGCAGTCCTACGATTGGCCAGGCAACATCCGGGAGTTGCAAAACGTAATTGAAAGGTTTGTCATTCTGAGCCCCGGCGAGGTTTTGTCTGGGGATGAATTGTGGCTTTCCAAAGAAGCAGCTATGCCAGCATCTCCAGTTGAGGCACCGCCGGCTGTCAGAGGTGAAGTTGAGCCGCGCAGTGAGCGGGAGATTATTGAGGCAGCGCTGGCTGAGGCCAGAGGCCGGATTTCGGGTCCGTCAGGGGCAGCAGCCAGACTTGGAGTTCCGCCATCAACTCTTGACTACAGGATCAAGACGCTGAGAATCGATAAACGTCGATTTAAGTTTGTCTAACTACCGAGCGTAAGAGGAGTCCAAACGGATCAGTTCGAGTGGGTCTACTTTTCCAGCATGGCGTACTCGACTTTGGCTTGTCGATAGACCGGAAGATCGGTGTCGGCGTCTTTCCAAATGCTAAGGAATTCTTCGTAAGATTTACGGGCGGATGCGTTGTCGCCCATCATTTTCTGCGCGCGGCCGAGTTGGAGCCAGGCCAGGGGTCCGATGACATGCCTTACGCTAAAACCGGGATTGTCGATCAGCTTTTGGAACTGAGCCGCGGCCGATAGGCCATCGCCGAGACCCAAGTATGCGAGTCCGCGGATGTAGGCGGGGTACACAGACTCGAAAGATCCCGTAAACGCCAGATCGTACTTGATAGTGCCGCGGAGCAGATCGACGGCTGCCGCCGGATCATGTTGCTGCAGCTTGATCGCGGCCCGGATGGTGGGAATGAAGTAATGCTGCACCAGCGTGTCCTCGGGCCTTTCCGCGCTGATCTGGTCTGCGAGTCCACCGGCTTCCGCTATTCGTCCTGATCGCGCGAGCGCGAGCGCCAGGGCGATGTTGTTGCCGCGATCTAGCGGGCTTCCAGCTGCTTTGCTTTCATAGCGTCGAGCTTCCACGTCCTTTCCGACTTCGGCATCCTCCAGGGCCGAGAGGACCACCCACCAGTCATCATTGCTGTCCTTCGAGGTTCGTCCCAAAGCTTGCTGTCGCAGACGTTCGGCGGAGTGAAAGCGACCCTGCTGAATCTCGATCAAGGAATGTTCATGCAGGAAGGCTTCTCGATAGCTGCCTCGCTCCTCCTCTTTGAGGATTTTTTCGACGTTGTCCCGGTCGACTGTAGCGAATGCCACAATTAGTCTTTCCCGTCGAATTAGTAAATTGTCGAGTTTAAGGGCGTCCGCTTTATCGAGCCATGACTTTGCCTCACTGAATCTGCTTGCAAACCTGATGGACTGTATTGCGCTACCGAAATAATATGAGCTTGGCCGTAACCGTGCAGTCTCAGCCGCTTCGTCAGCGGCGCGGTCGGGCTGGCCGAGATGCACAAATGCAGCCCTGAAATCGGCATGAGCGAGCACATCCCGAGGAAATATTTCTAAGAAACGAAGCACGGAAGAATATTCTTTCTCCCAGTCGCCGGTCACCCGGCCGTAATAGGCGATTTCGGTATTCAATCGGTCTTTCTCGGTCAATCGGTCGCGGAGTTGGTACGCACGCGTGTACGAAGCCTCCGACAACTCAGTGTTACCCAGGAAAAGGTAGGCCGCGCCCATGCGCCCATGCATTAGGGCAAGGTTTGGATCCAGTTCGATAGCTTGCTGATCGAGTTTCAGCGCTCTCTCGGCGTTGCCGGCCAGGAAGAGCTTGGTTCCCTCAGCGCCCGTCTGGAGGGCTTCCAAGGAGGCGCTGGTCGCTTTTTCCAGAGGCTGATTGAACCGGGCTAGCGATTCGGCCGGCTCCCCGAGCTTCCTCCGAAGGCGCATAGCCGTCTCTCCCAACTCATGGACTACCTGACTACGAGCGCTAATGTCGGTTCTTTCCTCAGCTAGGGTCGCCCCTGATCCGCAGTCGAGTGCCGTCATCTCCAGGTGATATCGGTTACCGGCGTCGGCGATTGAATCAGAGATCACCATCTTGCTGTTGGTCTTTCCACAAATCTGGCGCGCGACCTCTGGGTTGATCTTGGTGGTCGGCGCAAGTTTCAGCTGCCCCATGGTGGCGTTCGCTTTATCCAATCCCAGCACGTTCAAGTATGGCGTCTGCTCCATTTCATAGCGCAATGCGGTATTCAGAGCGTCGTCGAAAACAGGATCGCCTGTTCGGTTGTCGACGTCGGCCATCACGATTGTGTCGGTGGGAGCGAGAGTGATGCGATGGCGATAAACTTCGTAGCGCCAGATACTGAGCACGCCAACCGCGAACAGCGCGCCTGCCGCCAACCATTTGCGCAGGCGAACACGCTGTGGCTGCATTTGGCGTTGGACCTTTGCCAAGTCCTCCTTCATCTCGGCAGCCGATTGGTAACGGTGCGAGCGATCTTTCGCCAAGGCTTTGATGATGATGCTGTCGAGCCTGCGCGGCACAGCCGGGTTCAGTTTGTGCGCCGGGACAGCGGTCTGGTGGCAAATCGCCTGGTGAATGACGGCCACGGTGTCTCCCTCAAAAGCGCGCCGGCCAGTAGCCATCTCGTAAAGAACCATGCCAAAGGAAAACAGGTCTGTTCGAGCATCCAGCATTTCCTTGCGCACTTGCTCTGGCGACATGTAACCGGCTGTACCGGCAGTAGTTCCGGGACGAGTCAGGCTCGAGTAGATCTCCTGTTTCAACACTTGCTTACCGCTGGGCGCAAAAGGCGTGACCCCGGAAACGTCCGCTTGGACCTCTTCCGCTACTTCTTCGCCGGCTGCCAGCTTCGCCAAACCGAAATCGAGCACTTTGACCGTGCGATGCTTTGTTAGAAAGATGTTCGCAGGCTTGATGTCGCGATGAATGATGCCCTTGCCATGGGCGGCCTCCAAACCGTCGCAGATCTGAATTGCAATCTCAAGAAATTGCGAGATCGGGAGGGCGGCTGACTCCCCAGCGGACAGGCAGTGACGCAGTGTGTCTCCCTCGAGGAACTCCATGACGATGAAAGGCTGCCCGTCATGCTCTTCAACTTCGTAGATCGTGCAGATGTTGGAATGGTTCAGCGCCGAAGCGGTTCGCGCTTCCCGCTCGAATCGCTTGAGGGCAACCGCGTCGCTGGCCAATTCGTCTGGCAGAAACTTCAACGCCACCAGCCGACCTAGCTTGAGGTCTTCCGCCTTAAAGACCATTCCCATCCCGCCACCGCCGATCACATCGAGCACGCGGTAGTGAGAAACCTTCTTTCCGATAAGGCTGCCCGGTTCAGGTTGTGCCGGGAAATTGGCGGATTCGCCCCGCCTGCTTCCCGGTGTTGATTCCAACCACTCGGTCGCGACAAGGAAGCGATAGCCTCGCCGTGCTAAGGTTTCGACGTACCTAGGGTCGTCGGCGGAATCCCCCAGAGCGCGCCGTAGGGTCTTAATGGTCGCGTTGATGCTGTGGTCGAAATCCACAACTGTATCGTTCGGCCACAGCCTTCCCTTGATTTCCTCGCGGGTAACGATCTTGCCCTCACGTTCAAGGAGCATCCGCAGGACCTGAAACACTTGTTCTCTCAGAAGAACGTTGTGACCGTCTGCCGTGACTGTCGATCCCAGTTCGCCCGTGGTGAGGTCAAGCTCAAAGTTCCCAAACCGGACCCGTCTTGAAGTGGGGGCTGGCAGCAGAACCGAGCTTCTTGAGAAAGTCACACCCATCCCGTCAGCGGCCTCCGCCTGTTTTTTACGACGCACCTCGTTATCACACGTCAGCGCGGGACACACATCACGAGATGGGAGGTTTTTCCAGTACCACTAATCGGTAGGTAGAGCGTTACTCTTTCTTGGTATCAGCTTCCTCGCCCGTTCACCCAGCAATGTGTTGTGCGCGAGTGATAACGAACCGGAAGTTACGAAGATGGGAGCGGCATTGTTTAGCTCGGAGCGGCTTGCCCTTCAGCGAGCGCTGCAATTCCGCGATACTTACTTAAAATCAATCACTTCCTGAATTTCACTCCTATTTCACCTCTAAATCACAACCGTTGCATTTACATCCGACTAGGGAAAGGGTACACATGCGCTATGGCTGGTGCGATTCGGGGATCTAGATCAAGGAGTGGAGAAAAGGCCTTGCCTGCTGAAGGTCGATTAAATCACCAGATTCACGAAAATCACCACATTTATCGCGACATTAGCGTCATCTGGAAACGCCGCGCTCCCCGTTTCTGGCTTGCGCGCCAGCATGAGGAAATCTTACAAGAATTAAGACAACTCCCTTTGCCGCACTCGCTAAGTTTAGCGTATTCAGGAGGTTTGCAAATTAGCGGTCTCGTTGCGGCAGCGCAAGTAGAAGAGGATGCAAGCATCAGTGAGATCTTTCCGCCACGATTGGTGAAAGGCTTGCATTTGATGTTATCCGTTCAGGCAGCTCGAAAGGACTCAGCACTCCGCGCACGGTCGTTACGAAAATCCCACGGTCGCAAGGCCGCTTCGGGAAGAGCGGGGACATTACAGTTCGAGCGCAAACCTATTATGACTTGCAGAATCGAACGCGTTGGCAGCGGAGAGGGCGTTGTGATCTTACGTATGTGCGGCCAGATTGCGGATCAGGATGTGGATCTACTTCGGGCATTGCTCGAACGGGAAACGAGGGCACCAGTCCTTGACCTCAAGGACATCCTTCTCGTGGACCGAGGGGCCGTACAACTCCTGGCGCTCAGCGAATCGAACGGAACAGAACTCAGGAACTGCCCGCCGTACATCCGTGAATGGGTAACGAGAGAGAGGGCGACGGGAGTGCGTCGAAGCAAGAGAGAGAAGAAAGTTGAAGACCCTAATGATGTTCGATGTGAGCCGTGACAGACTCGGAGCCTAATTCGCACCTGTGAACACAAACGGTAGAGCGTTACAGTTTCGCCAGAGTACATCGGTGCCCCAAAACAGTTCGAGGAATGGAGTTGTTATGGAAATTGGTCTATTAGAAAGCGAAGCCCAGAACGACATATTAAGTTTCGAGGACGAAATCCCTAGCGAACTGCACTTCGACGAGATCGTGGGCAGAAGCGCGGCTCTGCAGCATGTGCTCCGGGACGTCGAGGTTGTGGCGCCGACCGATTCTGGTGTACTGATCCTCGGAGAAACGGGCACTGGAAAGGAGTTGATCGCCCGAGCGATCCACAACCTGAGCGCCCGGCGGGACCGACCCTTTGTCAAATTGAACTGCGCCGCCATTCCCTCCGGCCTATTGGAAAGTGAACTTTTCGGCCATGAAAGGGGCGCATTTACGGGCGCCATCATGCGCAAGGCGGGCCGTTTTGAGGTTGCGGACAAGGGCACACTCTTCCTTGATGAAGTAGGAGACATCCCACTCGAACTGCAACCTAAATTGCTGCGCGTGCTGCAGGAACATGAATTTGAAAGATTAGGCAGCACGCGTACCCAGCAGGCGGATGTTCGGGTGGTGGCGGCAACTCATCGGAATCTGAAGCAGATGGTGCAAAATGGAGAGTTCAGAAGCGACCTGTATTATCGTCTGCACGTATTTCCATTGCCGGTTCCGCGCTTGCGAGAGCGCCGCGAAGACATTCCTCTTCTGGTGCGCCATTTCGTCGACGAATATTCCCGGCGCATGAACCGGCGGATTGAAAGCATTCCTCCCCAAGCGATGGAAGCTCTTACCAGTTATTCATGGCCGGGGAATGTGCGTGAGCTGCAGAACTTTATTGAACGGGCGGTGATCCTATCGCCGGGGAGCGTCCTGCGTGCACCTCTTGCAGAGCTGAAACAGGCTGCTGCCGAAGTGTCCAGTCCGGAGTTGAGTTCGGAGCTGAGCACCTTGGAAGAAATGGAACGGGAACACGTGCTACGGGCGATCCGGTTATCCAATTGGAAGATCGGAGGTCCGAATGGCGCGGCCGCACGCCTGGGTATGAAGCGGACGACCCTGGCGTATCGGATACGCAAGCTTAATATTCCGCTCCGTCCTCAATGATCACAGTCCGGCAATGTCAACTACTGGTTCCTAAGTACTATAAGTTCCAGGGCATCGGGAGCCAGCGCATTAGTCAAGTTCAAACTGTCACCCTTGGCGGACCTTTCCTCCACCAAGTCAAGGTTTTGGTTCTTGCTGACCCGATAACGCTTGATGCTGAACGGAGCGCTTCCCCAAGGTAAGTTGCGAACGGTCAGGTTGTAGCCGCGGTTATCGCGATAAACAATGTCGGTACGCAGCGGGAGAAACTTCACTTTCGACATATCTGGCATGGGGGGCGCGGCTTTTTGCAATTCCGGAGGCATCGGCATGAGATCGGGCTTGTAATTCGGGGGAATCGCATAGTTGCTGATCAGAATCTGGACGGCTTTGCCGTCCGCAGAGCGACCGGCGAGCGCAGCGAAGCCGAAAGTATCGGTGCCGTCGACTGGAAGTCGCTGTGGAGTGTCGAGCATTTCCCCCATTGCTTTGAAAGCGTACGCGGTCTTGAAATATTTCCCGTCGAGATCGAAGAGTCCCATCCAGGCCGCGTCGCCCCGATAGAAGTGGGCGTGGTCAATGGAGGTGTCCTGAAGATAGCTGAGCACGGCGCCGATGTAGGCGGCATTGTGTACGCCTTGGAGTTCGGCCTTTTCAGCCTCAGTAAAATCCGCGCTTAAATTCCATTCGGAGAGAATGCTCTCTGCGTGAGAAAACCCGCGGCTGTCAAGAATGCCGCGAATTTCTTTAGCGAGCCGAACTGCGTCGTAAGGATCCGCGGAGCCGTTGGCATAAGTGTGCCATGAATAAAAATCGAGAGGCACATGATGAGAGACACAATAATCGAGAAATCGTTCGCGGTAGCCTCCATCGTCCGAAGGGAAAGCTTTGCCGTCACCGCCAACTTTGAGGTTTGGATCTACAGATTTCAGTGCCAGCGCGGTTTTCTCGTATAGAGAGTAGAACTGCTGTGGTGTTCCAGACCAAAACAGGCCATCGGGCTCATTCCAAAATTCCCAATACCGAATGCCATCGTGGAAGCCATTGGCCCAGCCTTGGTTGTAGTGCATGGCAATATGTTTCACCACGCTCGAAAACTTATCGAAATCATCCGGCGGATTGACGTTGGCGCCCCAGCTGCGACCGATGCGGTAATAGACGTCCGCGCCGCTGGCGCGAATGGCAGCGATCACCTCATCGGTGGGAGCGAAACTGTAGCTCGTGGGCTTTTCAGGATCAGCGCTCCAATCGGGGAAAATGATCGCAGCATTTCCGGCCTTTACAACGCCGGCGCGTTGATCTTTGTCGGGAATAAGCCAAGCGAGTTCTCCATTGCCAAGTACGAACTTGGAGTCGATCTCCGACGGACCCATGGCGTCGTGGGTTCGAACCTGATTGACACGAAGATCCTTGTATTGTTTGACCAGCGTTGGAAGTCCCGCCATTACAGGGCTGGGTAGGCCGTTCAATCCCTGAAACGATCGAATTTTGCCAATTACGGTGCCCGCGTCGACGCCTAAGGAGCGAAATCCCGAAGTTGAGGTGTCCTGAGGAACAGCGGGCGCACAGGGAAGGAGCAGACACAGGCAAAGACGAGCGAGAGTCTTAAGAGGCATAAATTCTTTGCACTTCTCTCTTTTTTCTGTTTTTGCTGCTCGATACCTTTTTCTCTTTATCATCATTCATTATTCTCCTGATTGCTGCCCCAGATACTTATGCCATCGCGACGGATTTCTCTTCCGTCCAGAACTTGGTGATCTCTTCCAGGGATCGGCCCTTAGTCTCGGGAACCAACCGGCCGACCAGAATGATCGTCAACAAAGCTCCGCCACTGAAGTACCAAAACGTGCCGTCAGATCCAAGATGCTTTTGCATGATGGGAAATAACTGGTTTCCAAGGTACCCCACCAGCCACAGCGCGGTGGTGGCAATCGACATGCCGCGGCCGCGAACCTTGGTCGGATATATCTCCGAGATGATGACCCAGCAGGCCACGCCATTGCCGAACGCATGGCCGGCAACAAAGCTCATCACAAAAATCAGAACAGCCAGGCTGCTGCCGTGGACGTGATAAAACCAACCCACCAACGCAAAAGAGACAAACTGCAAAGCGGTGCCGGCGAGGATTAACGTTTTGCGTCCTGCACGATCCACCAGCCAGAGAGCGAAGAGAGTGAAAAGAAGATTGATAAGGCTCACCAGCACGGATTGAAAAAATGCGTCGCTGGTTGCGGTGCCGGCAGAGCGAAAGATCTCAGGCAGGAAAGAAAATAGTGGTGTGATGCCGCTGATCTGTTGCAGCCCCGCCAGCATGATGCCAAGCAAGAGGGGACGCCGAAAGGTGGTAAACAGTTCGGAAATGTGACCCGCTTCGATGATCAAAGAATTTTGGATTTCAGCGGCCTCACAGGCGGCCGCCTCCGGGCCGTTAATTTTGGTAAGTACTCGCAGAGCCTGATCCTTCCGGCCCACTTTCATCAACCAGCGTGGACTTTCGACGGCCGGCAGGATCATTAAGCCGAACAGAATTGCCGGCACGACTCCAGCCAGAAACATCCAGCGCCAGCCGGTGGATATATTCCAGGATTCGTCGCCCATGCGCTGAATCAGCATATTGATGAAAACCGCGGCAAGAATTCCAACCACGATGCCAAGCTGATAAAGAGTTACGCACCGGCCCCGAACCCGCGTGGGAGCAATCTCCGCAATGTAATTCGGCGAAATCACGGATGCTGCCCCGATGCCAATTCCTCCAATCAGTCGCCAGAAAACAAACTGATGAAGATTCGAAGCAAACATCATTCCTGCCGACGACAGGGCAAAACAGAGGGCGCAAAGTGCAAGGCCCTTCTTCTTGCCAAGATAGTCGGCAACCGCGCCCGCAGCCGCGCAACCGGCAATGCACCCGATCAGCGCGCACCCCGCCGCCCAGCCGACCCCGGCGGCGTCCAAATGAAACAACCGGCTCAAATACCCAATCGCACCACTGATTACGATGTTGTCATAGCCAAACAACAGGCCGCCCAAAGTGGAAACGGTAGCCGCAATCACGAGCGGCCCGCGGGAATACGACTGACCAGAAGCGCTTTCCAGACTAGTTGCCTCCATTAGCCGATGCCAAGTCTGTGCCGGGTTGCTGCTGCGAATCGATCATGGCCTTCGCTGCCAACATGAAACCGAGTGTGTGCGCCATGCCAGCGTGCCAGGGCGCAGAACACGACATCTGGGGCGTGTGATCGGGAATGAGCACGCCGTCAAATCCGTTGCCATGAAGAATCGAGAGAATGCGAATCATATCCACATCGCCTTCGTCGATAAAGGTCTCGCGATAGTGTGGCACTTTCCCCGCCACGTTCCGGAGGTGGATATAAGCAATCTTGCCCTGGCGGCTATATCGATCCACCGCTTCATAAATATTGCCTTCGGTCATTTCGGCGAGCGTCCCCACACACAGCTCGAGTGCATTGCTGCGGCTGGGAGCGAGATCAATCAATCTTTGATACATGTGCGGCTGATAAACCAGGCGCGGCTGCTGCCGCATGGTCGGCATCGGCGGATCGTCAGGGTGCGCGGCCAGCCGCACACCGGATTGCTCGGCAACGGGAATAACGTCTTCCAGAAATCTTTGTAAGCGGCGCCAGAGTTCTTCATGCAAGATGGATGGCAGAGTACCCGCGGGCGCGTTGCGGTCATAGACCATGTTCCAGATCATTCCATTCGGAATTGCAACGTCCTCGGCCGGGCCGTCCATGCCGAGCGTGATCGCGTGACCACGTCCCATCGCAGCGGTTACACGTCCGCATACACCGGCCAGGCTGAAGTTGTACCCGAGCACCGGAATGCCGGCTTCTCCAAGACGGCGGATAATTGTTTTCACCTTTTCAATTTGTTGCGGGCGTTGTGGACCGTCGAGAAGAATGTCGTGCCAGTGGGCGGGATCGAGATTCTCGATCGCGGCCAGGATCAGTCCAGCCTCTTCAATTTCCCTGTGAAGCGTCTTTAGCTCTTGCACTGTCCAGAGTTGATCTGGATCGCCGGCCACTCCCCAGGCTTCATACTTCGAGCCAGTCGGTTGATTGTTACGCGGATTGGAGGGACCCTGATTGAAGTAGTCGACCAGATGAACGACGACGTGAGTGCACCCCGCCTGCCGGGCAAAGTCGTAATATTCGCGCGTCAGCATGTGACGGTAGAGGCCCAGGCCCATCTTCATAGGCGATTCCCAATGCCTGCGCCATAGTCGGGGCTAAGAACTTGTCCATTGATCTCGGCGGCCAGCGGCGAACACAGAAAGACAAAAGCGTTCGCAATGGACTCCGGGGTATTTCGTCTACCCAGTGAAACTCGCAGCACAAATTCCCGATAGGCCGGATCTTCGTCGAAAACTTTCAGCGAACTCCCGGCAGCAACGTTTCCCGGCGAAACCACGTTGACACGAATGCCAGCTAACGCATATTCCAGCGCCAGGCTCCGTGCGAAATTTTCCAACGCCGCTTTCGCCGAGGAATACGACGGAATCAGCGTGTGCGGCATTCGTGCCACATAAGAGGACGTAAAGATCAGGTGGCCGGCGATCTTTTGCTGCGTCCAGCGCGTCAGCACGGAACGCGCAAGGTAAGTCTGGGCAAAATAATTGAAGCGGAAAACGCGCTCATAATCGGCTTCCGAAGTCGTCGCAAAGGGATGCAGCCCGCAGCCGCCGGCGTGGCCGATGACCGTGTCCATACCCGGAAACCTTTCGAAGGCGGCGTGCACCACGGTGTGAACTTGGCTCGAATCCGTAATATCGGCGGGAAAATAAACATAAGACGAAGGCGGAATCTTCCATTCGTTCAGTGTCGTTAGCGCTTGTTGTTCGGGCTTGATATCCGTGAGGACCAGGGTTGCACCGCTCTCAGCCAATCGCCGCACCATGTGCTCGGCAATTGCACCCATCGCGCCCGTGATCAAGATGGTCTTCCCTGAAAGATCAATGCTGATCATGGCTTGACCACTCTTCTTGCATGGATACCTCCTCCTGTCTGGCTTCGCACTCGCGCTGTGACAGAATGGGTCAGAAAGGCTGGCATTTTCCCTTCACATGATTCCATATTTCTCGAATGCCTTGACAGCGCTGATTCCTTCTTCGATTGCTTTTTTGACCAGTTTTTCGCCGCGCGCTTTTTCGAGCGCCCGTGCGAATACCTCGTCTTCTGCGTCTGCGGGAACCAGCAGTACTCCGTCGATGTCACCGAACAGAATATCGCCCGGCCGTACGCGCACCGCTCCAATTTCAACCGGAATGCGAAAGTCGACCACCTTGTAACGCGGAGCGGAATCCTGCCCATAGGAACCGAAACCAAAGGTCGCGAAATTCATCGCCAGGATAGCCTTGGTATCCCTCACATATCCGTTTAGCACCGCACCCGGACTGCCTAGCTTGCGGGCACGCGTGCTCATCATTTCTCCCCATAGCGCGTTCCGTGCTGACGATCCAGTGTTGACATAAATCTCGTTCGGGTGGAGATCGTCGAGCGCCTCGAGCATCAAGCCAAACGGCTTGTCCATAAGTGGGTTGGCGCTTCCGCCAATCTTTTCGGCGAACACATCCACCGCGAGCACCGGCATGGCCCGCCCGACTACCACCATATCCCGTTGGAGAGGTTGAATCTGTGGCGGGAGAAACTGGTGCTGGAGGCTCAGTTTGTCCATCACGTCACCCACCACGCAGGTGAACAGTTCACGCCGGACGATCGCGAAAAGCTCGTCGTCGCACTTCCATAATTTTGTCGCGCTCATCGAATGCGCGCCTCGTTATGGGAAAGTTCAGTGCGAACTTCGGCGAGAACTTCTATTTTGCTAATTAACATTGGCATTGCATAAAACTCGGCGAAGAGTTCAGTTGCTCATGCAAAAAATGCTCATACAAAAAACGGTTCGCCCTTGCGTGCATACTTTCGGGCGACATCTTCATTCAGCGTAATTCCTAGCCCCGGTTTGTCCGGCACGCGTATGTAGCCATTCTCGATTATCGGCTTGGGCAATCCTTCAACCAAATCATTCCAGAAGGGAACGTCCGAGGCATGAAATTCGAGAGCAAGAAAATTTGGGATGGCGGCGCAAAAGTGAGCCACCGCCAGCGTGCCAACCGGACTGCTGATGTTATGCGGCGCTACCGGCATGGTATGCGCGTCAGCAAATTGCGCAATGGTTTGAGCGACGGCCAACCCACCGACCTTCTGAAGATCGGGGGTAACAATGCTCAAGGCATGGGACGCGATGATGTCCTGGAAGCCGTCGAAGAGAAATAAATTCTCTCCGGTTGCGATCGGAATCCGCACTTTCGAACTCACTTCTTTTAGCGCCGCAGTATTGTTGGGTGGGACCGGATCTTCCAGCCACAACAAGCGGAAGGGTTCCAGTTCGCGCGCCACTTTTATGACATCGCTTGCGTTATAGCGCCAATGACAATCGACTGCGATATCTACGTCCGCACCTACAGCCTCATAAACCGCACCGATCGACGCCACCATGTAATCGATCGCGCGGTTGCTCAGCACGCGATTGTAGACATCGGCGCCATGCGTGCCCGGTACATCCAAATCAAACTTTAAAGCTGTGAATCCCGCTGCCCTTTTCTCGAGAGCGCGGCGGCGATAGTCGTTGGGAGAAGACGGAGCTTCGTCACTGGCCTCGCCAAAATAATCTCTCACGGTGTAATTGGGATCTTTCGCTTCCCATGATACCGCGCGGGAGCGCAGCACTTCGTCCAGGCTTTCGAGGGCCCCACCACCGTGACAATCAGCATAAACCCGAACTCGATCCCGAAACTTTCCGCCCAGCAGCCGATAAATAGGGACTGCGAAAGATTGTCCGAGAACATCCCAGAGCGCGGCCTCAATGCCGCTGATCGCGTTATAAATGATGCCGGCAATCGAACCGGCCCCGGAGGCAGCCAGCTGCAACTTACGGAACAAGCGATGGATGTCTCGTGGGTCTTCGCCGATGAGCAGTGGTTCGAGCGACCGCAAAATCGAGGTGAGGCCCGGAGCGAAGAAACATTCGCCGAGACCGCGAATGCCATCGTCGGTCTCAATGCGAACGAATGTCCAATCGAAATTCCCCTCCACTACCGCGCTCTTTAGGCGTCGAATTTTCACTCCCGATTCCTTTCGCGGCGATTATAACTGTGCTGCCCGCGGTACTCCTCAATAGGGAAGTGGCCGGGCAGTGTGCAAGTTTATTGCGACGCTAGAGCTTGCCTTGATTTGCGGGCGATCAGCGCGAATCCGCGGGAGTGTGCATCTGATTGCAGCTGGGTAAGGCGGGCCCGCCCTGCGCTTTGCTTGCCAGACTTCAGTTCTAACTGTCCGAGCCGAAGGCGTGATTCCAACTCGTAACCGATGTACCCGTATCGACTGGCTTGGGAGCGAACGGTTTCAAGCATCTCGAAAGCGTCGGCGAAGCTGCGGTTTTGCTGTCTGACGCCTGCGACCGCGAATTGCTCCTCAAATCGAGACGTTCGACCGGCATCCTGGCGGCACAAATCTGTCGCGCGAGCGGCCGCCGCCTGCGCCTCTCCAACCTTAGACTGTGCGAGCAGCGCCGAACTCAGAACGGCCTGCGCCTGACAACCTGCGTCTGACATTTTCTGCTTCTCGAATGTGGCCGCCGCATCTTGAACGACATGCGCGGCCTCAGAGCTGCTCCCCTGCTCGAGTAAAATTTGGGCTAATTGCATTTGGCTGTAAGCAAGATTCGTCGTATCGCCGAGTTCCGCTCGGAGCGCGATAGCTTCCTCCGTCTTTGCGCGCGCCTCCGCCAGGCGATCCTGGGCCCTGAGAATGTCGGAAAGCCCCCCTAAAGCGAAGCCACGCCCTTTTCGATAGCCGGTTTCCTGGAGAATGGCCAGATCCTCTTCGAATCGTGCAGCGGCTTCAGCAAGTTGACCTTGTTCGAGGAGGATATTAGCCAGGTTACTGAGCGTTGAGGCCTCGCCTCGTCGATTTCCCGAACTTCGGAAGGCCTCCAGGGACTGTTGTTGCATTCGAACCGCACCCGGGAGGTCGCCCATGCCATCCATGACGTTCGCAAGGCTGCCGAGATCACTCGCGACAGCAGGGCTGCCCAGCGTGCGATCGATATCAAGCGCTTGCTGGTAGTAGCGCCGTGCTTCCTCCAACTGTCCTCTCTCATAAAAGATATTTCCGATATTGCTGGAGGTGGTTGCGACGTTTTGTTGAGCGCCAATCCGGTTGGCAATGGCAAGAGCTTGCTCGTAAGCCTTGCGGGCGCCTTCAAAATCTCCCTTGTCGTATAGAACAGTGGCGTATCCGTTCAAGGCGCGAGCGGCCGCGCGGGGATTTCCGCTTTTCAGGGATAAATCCCGGACCTCGGCAAACTCGGCGAGGGCTTTATCAAACTCCCCGAGGCGATCCCAATCCCAGGCCTCCTGTTGCTTCGCCTGAGCCATAACCAGGCGATTGCCTTGACGCAATGCCAGGTCGGCAGCCACGGAAGCGGAATGCTGAGCATTCTTGAAATCTCCCAGCGACTGGCGCGCCTCCGCTTCGGAAAGATCGATGCGTGCATCCTGCCTCGCGGTACCCGGAAACTGATGCAATTGCGCCACGGTCGCCAGAGAATTCTTGCCCTGACCCGCTTGGGTTTGTGTCGAAACCAGGCGCAATCCGATTTCGATATCGTCGGGAAAGAATTTCAGCAGTGTTTGATAAATCTCAATGGCCGCGGGGTAATCATTTTGCAGTTCGCGATAGTGACCCTCGACGAGCAATTGATCTCGCCGCGGCAGGTTCTGCGAGAGTTCATATGCTTTACTGGCTTCGGTCCGCGCTTTTGCGTCATAGCCCAAAGATGAGAGGCTCTGGGCCAGGAAGGAATGCGATAATGCGTGGTTGGGGTCAGCGGCAACCGCCTTCTCGAACAGATCGCGCGCGGCCTTGGCATCGAAGGCCCGCAACTTGGCCAACCCTTCGGAGTAGAATCGGACCGCCTCAGGATTGCCCGGCAGGGAAGCTCCCGCTCGTTGCACTTCCTCGCCCGGCACGCTGCCCATTCCGAGCTTTTCTCGCAGTTCGGAACTGACTCGCGAAACCAGATCGGCGAGTTCTGCTTCCGTGCCGCTCTCTGAAACAGCGGCGATGGTCTCACCAGCTGTTGCGTCCTGCACTCGCAGATCGATCCGAAGAGGTCCTTGTGTATCCTTGCCCAAGCCAAGGTAGGAGCCAACGACCACTTCGTCCGCACCCAGGTTGCCGCGAATTTTTGAAAGCGTTTCGGGTGCGTAACTGTCCGTCGCAGGCAAAGGGAGGTCGAGTTTCATGTGCGCAACGTTCTCTCCAGGAATTACGCGCACCTTATTCCCGGAAGCCAGTTCCGTGCCTAACATTTCTGAAATTGCAGTCGAGACCCACTCCTGATCCGGACTTCCAGAAAGATTTCGGAAACCGAGCACAGCGACAGAACGGCGAGCCTTAGCGTGTTCGGAGGAGACTCGCGGACCGTTGCGTAAAGCGCGAGTGACAAATATTGCAATACCGACTGCGACCGCTAGAAGTAAAGCGCCGGCGAAAAACCACGCTGGACGCTCCCATGGCATGGGAACTATCCGGTGAGACTTCGACGCCTTAGTCGCATCGGCACGAGTGGCCGTCACCGCTCTGCTGTCCGTATCGTGCAAGAGCGCCTGTAAATCGGTTTTCAGTTCCGTTGGTGACTGGTAACGGAGTTCCCGATTTTTCTCAAGAGCTTTGTTGATGATCTGTTCCAGCGAGGGCGGCAGCTCGGTATTGATCGCCCGAGGAGGCACGGGTTGCTTGTGGAGCACTGCATCCATGGTTAAAGCGATGTTTTTCTCCGCGAACGGACGCTGTCCGGTCGCCATTTCATATAACAACACTCCCAGAGAGAACACATCGGTGCGGCCGTCCAATTCGTCGCCTCGAATTTGCTCCGGCGACATATATTGCGTGGTTCCCGGAATTGCCCCCAAACTAGTGAGACCTTCCTCCTCGCGGATGGGCGAATCAGACTCAGCACCTCCCAAACTCAACTTGGCCAAGCCGAAGTCGAGGACCTTTATTACTCCCCGGCGGCTGAGGAATACGTTGGCCGGCTTGATGTCGCGATGAATCAAGCCGGCTGCGTGAGCTGCATCCAGCGCGTCGGCAACCTCGGTCCCCCATTTCAACACCTGCTTCAGAGGTACGCGACCCGCCTTCAAACGCTCCCGTAGCGTTGCACCTTCCAGCAACTCCATCACGATAACCGGGTTTCCCTCATACTCTTCGACTTCATAGAGGGTGCAGATATGAGGATGATTCAGAGTCGCGATAGCTCGCGCCTCCTGCTGAAAGCGCAACAGGGCTTTGCCGTGGCTGGGCTGACCCTCCAGCAGTAGCTTCAGCGCGACATGCCGCCCGATTCGAAGGTCCTCGGCCTCATAGACCGTTCCCATTCCGCCGCTGTCCAGACGACGAAGAACCTTGTAGTGCGCAATGGTCTTGCCAGGCAGGCAATCGTCAGCTTCGGATATTGCAGCGTGGGAGAGAGTTTGTGTTGCCATCCCCATGGCGGGCTGTTCGAGAAATTCGCCGAGTTTTTCATGGGAACTCAAAAGAGACTTGACTTCGTGCTCGAGGGAAGCATCCCCCCCGCAGGCTTGGCGCAAAAAGTCTTTCCGCTGATCGGGACTCACCAGCAGCACCGATTGCAACAGGTCATCGACGCGTTTCCAGCGCTCCGCATCCATCAGGATTCCCGCTTCATTTCGCGGTGCAGCCAGGCGCGAGCCGTGTTCCAGTCACGGGAGACGGTGACCGCCGAGAGCTGAAGTAGCTCGGCGGTCTCCTCGAAACTCAAACCCCCAAAAAAACGCAGCTCGACCACTTGGGCTTTGCGGGGATCGATTTGAGCCAGAGCCTTCAGAGCTTCGTCGAGAGCCACGACATCGATGTCTTTGCCGCGTGACAACATGGTGGCATCCTCCAGAGGAAGCGTGGTCTCGCCGCCTCCACGTTTTCCGGCACGGTGGCGCCGCGCGTAGTCAACAAGGATCTGCCGCATCAGTTGCGCGGCGATAGCAAAAAAGTGGGTTCGACTTTCCCACTCCGGGGGATTCAGGCCAACCAAGCGCAGATACGCTTCATTCACCAGAGCTGCGCTTTGTAGTGTATGGTCAGCGCGCTCCTGGCGCAGCTGAAAATGAGCGAGACGCTGCAGTTCCTTGTAGACGACCGGCAACAGCGCGTCGAGCGCCTTGCGGTCCCCACCCCTCCAGCCCTGCAACAACTGTGTAATTTCGCTTGTAGGCTCCTGCCGCACGAAGAGCACCCAAGGAAGCGTGGCTAGCTAGCTTAGTTACGCCCGATTCGAATGTCAACCGTCTGAAGGATCGCTACGAGACCCCCTCCAGCTTCGAAAAATCCCCGGTCAAGAAATTCTTTGTGTCCAATGATTGATTTTGCCCGGCTTCCGCGCTGTTAGAGATAGAGGACGAAACAATTCGGTTAAACCGGCCCTCAACGAGTCAAATCAGGAGAAATTTTATGAAAAAACACCTTCTACTCACCCTGACCCTGATGCTTCTTGTGACCGGCTCGGCTATGTGGATTAGCATTTCCCATGCTTCACCGGCAACCGTCATCAGTGGCCCGTCCTTGGACAACGACGCCGCCTATCGGGATGGCTTGTTCCAGGGGAAGCAGAGCGCCGAGCGCAATGCCGCACGCCATGCTCCGATTGGCCGCTGGTCTGCCAAGACCGATTGGGCGGCGTTCACCAAGGGCTTCGAAAGAGCCTACAGGTCCAGAACATTAGACGAACTCGTGAAAGAAGAATCTTACTGAGACTCAGTCTATTGAGACTTCACGACCAATTGCACTACATCGATCTTCATGGAATATGACATGGAGATCGCAGCGGGGACCACAAAAACGGTTGCTCTCGACTACAAATCGTTCTAAGTGTCCCCCCCCCACGAAGGCGCCGGTTCGGTCGGGGGGCCGATCCGGCGTTCTTCGTTGCTGGGCATAAACGAATTTGACGATAATAGGTATCGAAAGTGTCTTTCTGTGTGTCTGACAGCACTTTCCCGCCTCGCCAAGAATAATCCCACGTCCGCAGCGAAAGAATGAAGGGCGACAAGACGCCTACCACCGCGGGCTTCGGTGGAGTAATTGGAAGAGGTATCCTGATAGGCATAGCTGTGGCGACTCGCGTCGATTTCCTAAAGGGAGCCGGGCATGAGTTCCTCAATCATTTCTCGCCGGAGATTCGTGACTAGCGCTGGAGTACTGGCTGGTATTGGCATTGCCGGTTCAAAGGGTATCGCAGGTAAGGTTCTGGCCGCAGCCTTTTCGCTTCAGGATCAGGCCGCGGACTATTCGCTACGGATTAAGACATCAGCAATCGAAATCGCTCCAAAAAGAATCGTTTCCGCCATCACCTATAACGGACAGTTCCCTGGACCATTGCTTCGCTTCAAAGAAAACCGTCAAGTGACGGTCGACATTTACAACGAGACTGACACGCCGGAACAGTTGCACTGGCACGGTCAGAAACTATCAGTGGATGTGGACGGAGCCGCCGAGGAGGGCACGCCGTTCATTCCCGCACATGGCAAGCGGCGAATTGCATTCACGCCAAATCCATCTGGCTTCCGCTTCTATCACACGCACAATCGCGCAGGAGCAAATCTCGCTGCCGGACAATATAGCGGCGAGGTCGGCCCCGTCTACGTCGAACCTGCTCAGGAAGCGGGCAAGTATGACCGCGAGGTCATTCTGGTGCTCAAGGAATTCGAGCCCACTTTCAGTCGCGGTGGGGACATGCCTCAAGACTTTCTCTCTCCACTGGAACCGAACAAAGAACTGAAAAAAATTGGTGAGTCGTCAATGAAGGCGTCACTCGCCAGAGGAATGCCACACGGTTATGAAGTGGGCTACAGATCGTTCACGATGAACGGGCGGATGCTTGGTCATGGAGAACCGATCCGGGTGAAACAAGGCGAAAGAGTGCTGTTTCACATTTTGAACGCCAGTGCGACCGAGATTCGTAGCTTGGCTCTACCGGGCCATTCATTTCAGGTACAGGCACTCGATGGCAATCCCGTTCCCAATCCGGTGACGGTTCCGGTGCTATGGCTTGGAACAGCGGAGCGGATTTCGGCGCTCGTCCGCATGAATCATCCCGGCGTGTGGATTCTTGGCGATCTTGCGGATGATGACCGCGTCCACGGCATGGGGATCGTCGTGGAGTACGGGGGTCGGAGCGGGAAGGCCCAATGGATTGCCCCTCCCCCTTTCAAATGGGACTACACACGTTTCACGAGACCCGGCGCGACTCCTCCTGCAGCGGACGAAACGTTCGAGATGACATTCGCCAAAGACAACGCTGCAGAGGAGGGGTTCAACCGATGGACGATCAATGGCGTAGCGTACCCGATGACTAGCGAACCTGCCCCCGCTGCATTCCACCTGAAGCCGAACAAACGGTATCGACTGCGGATGCGTAATGCCAGCGATGACATCCACCCGATCCACTTGCATCGGCACAGCTTCGAACTAACCAGCATAGCTGGAAAGCCGACGGCTGGCGTGCTGAAGGACGTGATGATGTTGGGAGGCTACCAGGAGGCGGAGGTGGATTTCGTGGCCGATAATCCGGGCCTCACTTTGTTTCACTGTCATCAGCAGTTGCACATGGATTTCGGATTTATGACACTCTTTGATTACGTTTGATGTACTCGGATACTTGGGGCTTTTTCCTCAGGCCCGTGCCGTACTGCTCGCATGTCTCGAAGCACTTGGCTGTTGGATCGGACTTCGAATATTTGGGGCAACGCGTCTGAGCAAGGGCGAAGGGTGTCGAGAACCGCAGGGATTGCAAGGTCTACCGGAACTGGCCTCCGTGATTAATCGCCTCTGTGGCTTCGAAGGCGCGAACTGGAAAGGTTCGAGATTCTGGGTCGCGGCAGGAATTTTTCCCTCCAACCCACAACCCAACCCACAAAGTGCGAGGTCTTACACGACTTCCGCGACTTTGCGAGGCCGCCGTTCGCTGGGTTGTAGTGAAGCCTAAGAGGGGTGGACGCATGCTGACGACCGGTGGCTTTTCTTTTTGTATATTCCTTGACACGTATATGCTCGTAGTAGTATATGAGAGGTTATGGAATCAGTATTCGAGATCATTGCCGAGCCGAACCGGCGCGCGATATTGAGCCTGCTGGCCTCGTCCCAACAGTCGGTGGGAGAGATCGAGCGTCAGCTTCGTATGACGCAGCCGACCGTATCGAAGCACCTCCGCGTGCTGCGCGAGGCGGGTTTCGTGGAATCTATGGTGGACGCACAGCGCCGTCTCTACCGGCTGAAGCCGGAGCCGTTTCAGGAGATGGATATCTGGCTGGCTCAGTTCCGCCGGTTCTGGTCGGCTCACGTGGATGCCCTTGAACGCCACCTGGATCGGATGGATAAGGATCGTATGGGGCCGGACCGCACGGAGCATCATCCGCCGACACCAAAGAAATCAATGTCATCGAAAAAGAAATCAAGAAAGACAACGCGGCCCAACCGCGAACGTGACACCGATTCAAGAAAACCAGGAGAAACGAAATGAAAATCAAAGTGACCAGCATTTATGTGGACGACCAGGCGAAGGCCCTGAATTTCTATACCGACGTACTGGGCTTTGCCAAGAAGTCCGATTTCAGCAACGGCCCGTACCGCTGGCTGACCGTGGCCTCCCCCGAGGAGCCGAACGGAACCGAGCTGCAGCTGGCGCTGAACAACAATCCCGCGGCCAAGGCGTATCAGCAGGCGATCTTTCAACAGAATCAGCCCGCGGCCATGTTTTTCACTGACGACGTCAAAGCCGACTACGAGCGGATCAAGGCCCGTGGCGCCGAGTTCACGATGCCGCCCACCGACGTACCTGGTTCGACGATTGCCATGCTGAAGGACACCTGCGGCAACCTTATCCAGCTCACTCAACTGGCACGCTGGTCGAGCTAGGCAGAATCAAGCTAAGCAGAATCAGGCTGAGGAGGAGAAGAGAAAGTGACCGATCTCGAGCAGTACGAACCAGGTCCGGCCAGCGGGGCGCAGGTAACAAAGGATGGGGATCAAAAGGACAAAGGCAAGTGGACGCTCATTCTCGTCCGCCATTTGCGCCACTCGCCGGAAAGAGTCTGGCAGGCGATAACCAACCCGATGCATCTGCGCGAATGGGCTCCTTTTGTGGTCGACGGCAGCCTGGATACGGTTGGAGCTACGGTGAAGCTCACCTGGGTGGGAAATCCCACACCGCAGGAAACCAGAGTCACGCGAGCCGAAGTTCCCGAGGTGCTCGAGTTCGGCGATATCCGGTGGGAACTCAAAGCCGTGCGTGGTGATGGAGGCACGCGCCTGACGCTGTGGCACCGCATCGATCGTCGCTTCATCTCGTGGGGCGCCGCGGGCTGGCACATCTGCTTAGACGTCCTGGACCGGTTCCTCGCAGGTGCGCCGATTGGGTCCATCGCCGGCGTCGACGCCACCAAGTTCGCGGGCTGGCAGCGATTGGTCGCCGAATATTCAAACCAGTTCGGCGTTGAAGCCCCTGGTTGGACGCCCAGGGCGGCTCAAAAGTCGTCAATTGCTAAATCCAAGGAGTGACATCATGGCCGCATCAGCCAATGAAACAAACACCGTGAGCCGAGGCATCACCCGCTCGATTTTTCGTTGCATGTCTTACACCTACGCGGCCTATAACGAGGTCCGGCAACGTCCAGCTGCTCGTCGCCCTTTTCATTATCGTGATGGCAAAGCCATGCCTGAGCGACCCGATCAGTGTGACCCAGGCCAGAGTAAATGACGCCGTATCGCCGATAGATGGAGGACAAATTTATGATGAATGTCACCACACGTTCGATTTTTCGCTGGATTCACATCATCTGTGGTATTCCGATACTCGGTTACATTTATGACTCGCCTTCGGATACTCGCAACTACGCCCCCAGTGTTAGGTATGTCTTTCTTCCTCTACTGCTCTTTTCGGGGCTTTGGATGTGGAAAGGCCATATCGTTCGACGGCTTCTTTCCAAAAGATCAGCGGGCGGCACAGGTTCGTACTCGAGCCTGTGATTTTCGATCAGCAGACGACGTTCGGAAGGCTAGCTGTTTCTTGCGGTAGTCATGCATTCGACGTTGTTGGAATGCAGCCTTTCTTAACATAAGAGGAACTATGGCAAATGTAAACCTTTCAAGAAAGCAAGGTGAAGAACTACTCAAGACATTGAAAGCCCGTTTTGAGAGAAACATGAACCGCCATAAAGGTCTTGACTGGGCGAAGGTGCAAGCAAAGCTGGAGGCCAATGCCGAAAAACTTTGGTCACTGAATGAAATGGAAAGAACCGGCGGCGAACCGGACGTTGTTGGCCATGACAAAAAGACGGGCGAATACACTTTTAATGATTGCGCCGCGGAAAGTCCCAAAGGCCGCCGAAGTCTTTGCTACGACCGTGAAGCGCTGAACTCAAGGAAAGAAAATAAACCAAAAGGTAATGCAATGGATATGGCAGCTGCCATCGGCGTTGACCTTTTAACCGAAGAACAATATCGAGAGTTGCAGACACTTGGAAACTTCGATACGAAAACGTCGAGCTGGGTAAGAACACCTTCTGCTATCAGAAAACTCGGCGGCGCCCTCTTTTGTGATCGCCGCTTCGATACTGTTTTCACGTATCACAACGGTGCGGAATCTTACTATGCCGGTCGGGCGTTCCGTGGCTTGCTAAGGGTCTAGATAGAACAATTTCGTTACTTGCAATCGACCTTGTTGTCCTGCGCGGCAGCGATCTGCCATTTGCCATTGCGCTTCAACCAGGTATCAGTCCAGACCTGGCACTGCTTGGCGTCTGGACGCGTTTTGTCTTTGCCGATAGCGTGCTCGCTGCCGTAAATAATGGCTACGTCTTCGCCCGAAGAAGAAGAGAAGAAGCGCACCTTGGCATCGTCGATGGCACAGCCGTGCGCCGAGTGCGGACCTTTTTCATCGCGCAGCTCATCCGCTTTGTTGTAGCGCTCGCCGCTACTGCTGGTGCCCTGGAAATCGTCGGCCAGCAACTCAGCGATAACTCCGTTATTGGTGCAAACGCCTTCGGCCCACTTGCGTTCCATGTCGATCATGAACTTCGCGGTCTGGTCGTCAGGTGTGGCCCAATGGCTTTGCTGGGCACAGGCGGCGTTCATAAGGACTACGACGCACGTTATGACGCACAACAGGCGCAGAATTGGGTGACGCATTGTCCCTCCAGTATTTAAATCACCATACAGACCGTAACCAATAAAACAGTCCAACAAGCGTCTCCACCCACCCTTGCAAAAAACGCAAGGATGAGGCACCCTCGGTGGAAATGGTGGCAGGCAAACATCACGTTAAAGGTGGGCCACCCGCCCGCTGATGTAAGGTGGGGAATCCCCTGTCGAAGGAAGGTGGTCTCGGAAGGTATAATCACTCGACGATTATGCTCCAAACCGAAGAACTTATTGAAGCGGCGCATCGGAAGGCCTCTTCCGAACTTAAGAACTGGTCGGGGAGCACTGGTAACTTTTTTCAGTTGACGTTTTTCGGCGAGGAAGGCTTTCGAGGTGTCGTGATTCTCCGCGCTCCGTCGCTGGATTCGGCCCTAAGCTTGTCTTACCTTCTTAAATTAAATCCAGGTGGAAACGTGGCGAGCGCCGAGCTACCGTCTGGCCTTCACGAAGAACTCTTAATTTCGCACTCCGAGCGCCTGTTAAATCAGCGCGAGGCGGACGACTTGCAGGCCAAGCTGGTTACTTCCGCTCAGATTTCATCCACATTCAAACGGTAGTTGAACAACGAACTCAATCCCGAGGCGATCGTTGGAAACTGGATTTCAAACCCAATCTGCCATGGCGCGTGCCCCACTCAAGCTTGCGGAACTACGCTGGGCCACACGTTTCCCCGGGCGCTGTTGCGACGCTGCAACTGCATTTTGCAGGTTCACCGCGCGGGGACATTCATGCCTTCCTCATCATTTTGAGCGTAGGGACAGCCGGAACGTTTCCTAGTCTCCTGAACAGAAAAAGGGCTACGTTCGGGTCTGTCACCGTACTTGCCACTCGCGTTCTCGAAGCGGTTAAGCCGCCTTGGCCTGAGTAGCCTTGGTGGCCTCTTCGATCAGCGCTGCGACAGCCTGAGGCTGCGAAACGTAGATGGCGTGGCTGCCTTTGACCTCGACAACCTTGGAGCCCGCCCGTTTTGACATGGCACGCTGTGCGTCCGGCGGGATCATTTTGTCTTCAGTGACAACCAAGTACCAGCTCGGCTTGGTCCTCCACGCTGGTTCGCTGATCGGACCACTGACGGCCTCTAATCCCCAAGGCACCTGAGAATCGGCCATGAATGCGGCTTTTTCTGGATCCACGTCCCGGCAAAAGAGGCCGGAAACTTCTCGTTGTCCAACGCCGTGGACCAGAACGATATTTTTCATGCTTTCTTCTCCTTTTCAAATTACATGTGACAAGACGAAAGTTCGCACGCTGACTGTAAAGAGCGCATCACAGAATGCAGGGATTTTTACTATCGGCAGGTTGGCGAGTACCCCGTTTGCGGTAAAAACTGGGGTTGCGAAGGCGCGGGGCCCACTCGAACCTAACTTCAGGGGCTAGCAGGTAGTGGGTTGCTTCCGATACAGCAACTCAACCATACCCGTCTTGTAGGCGATTACGTTCTTCAGATTCCATCTCTTTTCGGTACCGGAATTGTCAAAGAGCCGCAACCCGTCACCCAATAGGATCGGCATAATCACCAGGCTGATTTCATCCACCAGATCGAGTCCGAGAAAACTCTGGCACAGCATCGCCCCTCCCACGAGCCAGATGTTTCGGTATCGCGGCGCGAGAATCTCATCGACCAGCTTCTCGAGATCACCGGAATAGAACTCAACGCTCTTCCTCGTGGACGGCAGCTCCCGGTTTGTGAGCACGACGGTCGGGGTGTCGCCATATGGCCAGCCCAGTTGGAGCGCATGCTCGTAAGTGCGAGAACCGAGCACAAAGCAGTCGATGGAAGTAACGGCGTCATCCGCATTACCCTCGGAAACCCCTTTCTCGTAGACGTCTCCAGAGCTGTCCATCCAGGAAACACTGTTATCCTTCCTGGCGATGATGCCATCCAGGCTTGCAACCATGTGCAGAGTTATGGTCGATGTTCTCGCGTTCCCCTCAGCGCGTCACATAGATTTCCTTCGCCACGGACCGACAGCCGTCGCGCATTCGTTCTTTTCGTGATCCCACTCGTTGCGAGTTTTTCGCTGACGTTGATGCCTCGGCAGAACTACTGAAACACCTGGAACTCGACGACACTGGAGAGCGTGCCGCCCGGTGTCACCACTTGCAGCGTTCCGGTCGTCGCTCCTGCGGGAATTACGGCCGTGATCTCGGAATCCGACACCACGGTGAAAGATGTCGCTGCCGTTCCATTGAAAGTGACGCTGGTGCTTCCGGTCAAGCCAGTGCCGAGAATATATGCGGTTTCCCCTATTTGGCCATAGGGTCGAAGCGCTCTGACAAACGGGCCCAGACCGGTGGACAGTTTGAAGAATGTGCCCAAGCCGTTGTCCCCACCCCTGCTGTTCGTACCGTAGAAATTTCCGTCCGTAGCTTGCATGATCGACAGAACGCTACTCTGAGTCTCCAAATCGCTGCTGTAAAGAAGGGCATAGGCGCCCGAGGGAGTGACCTGGAAGATGGTGTTGGGAACCGTCGCGCTGCTCCCGAGGTTTGCTGTCGTGCCGTAGAAGTTTCCGTCGCTGCCCAGCAGCAGACCCGTGGGGCCGTTTCCGTCGGAGCACCCCGTCTGCGAGCAGAAGCTGTACAGAACAGTGAGCCCGCCGCCGCCCCGTGTTACCGTGAAGACATCCCCGTAACCGTTGGCCCCGCCTCCGGTGGTCACTCCGTAGAGGTTGCCGTCCAGCCCCTCAACCAGTCCGCCGGGGTTCGAGCCATCCAGGCAACCGGCTGCTTTGCAGAATTTGTATATGGTCTTAAGCGTGCCGCTCGACGAAAGCTGATAGATGGTTCCATATCCTTTCCCTCCGGTTCGCGTCGTGCCATAAAAATAGCCGTCGGTCGCCTGGATCAAACTGCCATAGCCATCGGGGTTCGAGCCGTCCGCACAATTCGTGAGCTGGCAAAAGTCATAGACTGTGGTCAGCCCTCCAGCGGTCGTCAGTTTGAAGATGGTTCCTTCATTGTTAGATGTTCCGCCTGCGATTGTCGTGCCGTAGAGATCACCGTTCCGCGCTTGGATCAGGTTCGCTCGGGGCAGCTGGCCCTCGGTGCAGGTAGTGGCACAGAAAGTGTACAGAGTGTTGATGACGCCGCCGGTCGGCGACATCTTGAATAACGTTCCATTGCCGCCGGTACCAAACGTAAATCCGAAGAAGTCCCCGTTCGAGACTTGCAACAAACTTAAATAAGGGCCCGCACCGGTCGGGCACGTCGGATCCTTGCAAAACGAGAACAAGTCGCTGAGCGTACCGCCTGACGTTGCGATGTAAACCGCACCTCGCCCTCCGATTCCTGAGTCTCCCGCGGTGCCATAGAAGTTGCCGTCGAGCCCTTGGATGAGAGGCGAGCCCGGCCCGCCCCCGATACTCGTGGTGAAGTCGGCAAGTTGCGTGAATGTTTGTGCCTGCGCCACGGCGAGGCACAAAAGCATTGCCGGAAGAATGAACTTCCGACCGCATGTCCGAAGAATCTTTCCTGAAATCGCCTGCATGGTGGTTTGTGCTCCTGGGCACGGGCGGGAGGCCCGCATGTCAGGCGATTATTATCGGTGTTTTCTGGGGCTGTCAATATGAAGGTTTTTGCACAGCGGCGCAACTGGGCCTTCCCCTGCAGCGGAGAGGGTACCTTGCTAACATAACGTGGGTCTGGACAGACGCTACTGGCGACACAAACATAAGGAATAGGAGAGAACATGAAGCCGACAAGTCGTCCAAATGGCGAAGCCGCTTCAGCGAATATCACCAAGCGGATTCAAGAGCTTGGGGACTGGCGCGGGAAGACCCTCGCTCATGTTCGTCAGCTGATCCACGATGCCGACCCCGGCATCCAGGAAGAGTGGAAATGGCAGAAGCCGAAATCCCCCGGAACCCCCATCTGGTCCCATGACGGCATCGTCTGCACAGGGGAATCATACAAGCAGGTCGTGAAGCTCACCTTTGCTCGCGGAGTTTCCATCTCAGACCCGAAGAAGCTCTTCAATTCCAGCCTGGAAGGGAACGTGCGCCGTGCGATCGACCTCCGCGAAGGGGAGAAGATCAACGAAGCTGGCTTCAAACAACTCATCCGCGCTGCGGTTGCTGCCAACTCCGCAGCGCGCGCTCAACGGGAAGGCAAGAAACGATCGGCCAAGAAGAAGTAGGCTATGTTCTCAGAAGTATGACGTATGAACTGCTTTTTGCAACGAAGCCTTGGATCGCTGTCTGGATCACTTTCCTATCAAACGGCACCGCTATGGAAAATTCGGTAGTGGCTCAATTTGAATTTCAAATTGAGCCACTACGAAATTCCCTTGACTTTGTTCTGGCTGCTCTCCTATCGTAATTTTGTGGTTACATCGACTCACCACCATCGCCATCATCACGCGCACAGCGCGTCGGCGGAGGTGTTTGGCTGAGCTAGCGTAACACCTGACTAAGAGATTCAAGCCCGCTGACGCCGACCAGGCTCAGCGGGCTTTTTGTTTTTTGTGCGATTCACTTGCAACCGCAGAAAGGGATTCATGAAACTGGAAATAGATTTCGACAAGATGCAAGGATTGGCGCCAGCCATCGTGCAGGATGCCCAAAGTGGTGAAGTGTTGATGCTTGGCTTTCTGAATAACGAAGCCTGGCAGCGCACAATCTCAAGCGGATACGTCACATTTTTCAGCCGCACCCGCAGCCGGCTCTGGACCAAGGGAGAAACCTCGGGCAACCTGCTGAAGTTAGTCACTGCGTCGACCGACTGCGACCGAGACACGCTGCTGCTCGAGGTCGAGGTCCAAGGTGCAGGAGTGGTTTGCCATAAAGGCACTCGCTCGTGTTTCAACAAGCGGTTTCTCCTGCGCGATCCGCCACACGACGATCTGGCACACCATGATCCGACACAAAAAGACGCGGAGCAGGATGTTCAAGAAAAGAAGAGATCTATCCCGGCGGTGCGGTGGTGAAGATCCGCCTTGGGATTCCGAAGGGCAGTTTGCAAGAAGCGACGCTGCATTTATTCGCTAGCGCCGGTCTTCCTATCTTTATCACTGACCGCTCCTATTTCGCGACCACTGGAGACGCGGAAGTAGAGTGCATGTTGATTCGCGCTCAGGAAATGGCCCGCTACGTGGAGCACGGGGTACTCGATGCTGGTTTGACCGGCTTGGACTGGGTGGTCGAGAGCGGCCTCGAAGTGATAACCGTTTGCGATCTCATTTATGCCAAGCAAAGCCGAGGCAAAGTGCGATGGGTATTGGCGGTGCCCGAAGCCTCGTCGTACCAGCGCGCCGAGGATCTCGACAATCTGATCGTCGCCACTGAACTCGTCAACGTGACGAGGAAGTATTTCGAAAGCAAGAATGTTGTCGTGCGGGTAGAGTTTTCGTGGGGCGCGACAGAAGTAAAACCACCGATGCTGGCGGACGCCATTGTCGAGGTCACAGAGACCGGCAGCTCTTTAAAAGCGAATCGTCTGCGCATCCTTGATACTGTGCTGGAGTCGAATACCCAGATCATCGCCAACAAAACGGCATGGCAGGATTTCGACAAACGGCGCAAAATCGAGCACCTGGCACTGATGTTGCGCGGCGCAATGGACGCCCGGGAGCGCGTGGGTCTAATGCTGAATGTCCGCAAAAAGGATCTGGCAGCGGTGCTCGCGGTTTTGCCTGCGCTCAAGAGGCCAACGATCTCACCTCTCAGTGACGACGATTGGCTCGCAGTGAATACGGTGATCGAAGAATCGCTGGCGTGGCAAATTATCCCTCGGCTAAAGGAAGCTAATGGACAGGGAATCGTTGAGTATCCACTCAACAAGGTAGTCCTATGATGCGCATTTTCTCAAGAGCCGCGGCCCTGGCGAGAATAGAGAAAATCGCTGCGCGCGCATCACGCTATTCAGAAGTTGAGCATGCCGTGGCGCGGATCATCGCCGATGTGCGGCGCCTCGGCGATCGCGCCCTGCGCAAGTATGGGCAGCGTTGGGATGGCTTGCACGCGCACATGCCGCTGCAGGTATCCGAAGAGGCGATGCAACTCGCGTGGAGGCACGCCAGGCCTGCTCTCAAGCGCTCCTTGCAAGCCGCGGCAGGGAACATCCGAAGGTTCTGTGAAATGCAGAAGCCCGCGTCCTGGATGCGCACGCGGGGCGGAATTTCTGTTGGACAATTGGTGCGACCGTTGAGTTCAGTTGGATGTTATGTTCCAGGCGGAAGATATCCGCTCATCTCGACTCTGTTGATGACGGTGATCCCGGCTAAAGTCGCGGGCGTCGAGAATATTCGGGTTGTCTCACCTCAGCCACATGCAGATGTCCTGGCGGCTGCGGCAATGCTCGGGGTGCGCGAGTTTTATTGCATCGGCGGCGCGCAGGCAATCGCAGCGCTTGCCTACGGGACTCAAAGCATCCCGCGGGTGGATAAGATCGTCGGTCCCGGCAATCTTTATGTGACCACCGGCAAGAAAATCGTCGCCTTCGACTGCGCAATTGATTTTTTGGCTGGTCCAACGGAAATCGTCGTCGTCAGTGACACTGGTTCTCCCGAATTCATCGCCGCTGACCTGGTCGCGCAAGCAGAGCATGACCCGGAAGCGCTCGCGGTTTTTATTACCACCCGACCGGATCTTGCGAGCAACGTGGCCAATTGGGTGAAGAAGTTCAGTCGAGGGAACCCCGTGGCGCTTCAATCGCTTCGACGCAACGGCGCTATTCTCGTTTCCGCTTCGCGGCGACAGAGCTTCGATTGGGCCAATCAGATCGCGCCTGAGCATCTCACAATTGATGGCAACGACCTCGGGCTGGTTCAAAATGCCGGTTCGGTTTTCATCGGCGACTATTCAGCGCAGGCGGTAGGGGACTACGCATCCGGTCCGAATCATGTGCTGCCAACGGGCCGAGCTGCGCGTTTCCGGGGCGGACTCAGCGTGCTGGATTTCGTAAAGCTCATCAGCGTTCAAAGGCTTTCGAAATCGGGCTTGAAGCGAATCGCTCCAGTCATTGAGTTGCTGGCGGATGCGGAAGGATTGAACGCTCACGCGGAGTCGATCCGGGGGCGGACTTCCGAGGTGAGGTGCGCCAGTGCTTAAGGCTCGCGAGTCGGTTCGCAATCTGCCCGCTTATCATCCCCCGCTGGGCGGGCGCAAGGGTGTGCGCCTCGACTTCAACGAAAATACCATCGGATGCTCGCCCCGAGTGCTGGCGCGATTGCGCGAACTTTCCGCAGAAGAGATTGCACGCTATCCCGAACGTGAATCTGTGGAAGACGTCGTAGCTGCTCATCTCGGCATCAAGGCTGACGAATTGCTGTTGACCAACGGCGTGGACGAAGCCATCCACTTGCTCTGCGAAACCTTTCTAGAACCGGGCGATGAAATTCTTATTGTGGTCCCGACGTTTGCCTTATACGAAATTTCGGCAGCTGCAACGGGTGCCCACGTTATTGCAGTCCCCACGGAAAAGGATTTTCAGTTCCCGAGTAAGGATTTGTTTTCACAAATTACGCCGCGCACGCGAATGATCGCGATTGCCAATCCGAATAATCCGACAGGCGCTGTGGCCGAAGCCGCCGAGTTGGTCGAAATTGCGCGCTGCGCTCCGCAAGCGGTGGTTCTCGTCGACGAAGCCTACTTCGAGTTCTACGGCAAGACATTGATGCGGCAGTGGCCCAATCTTGCAAACTTGTTCGTCGCTCGGACATTTTCGAAGGCGTACGGTATGGCGGCCCTTCGCATCGGAGTGCTCGCAGGAAACGCCGCGCACATTTCCCAGGTTCGGCGCGTGTGCTCTCCTTATAACGTAAATGGTGTGGCGCTTGCGTGCTTGCCGGCGGCACTGGAAGACCGTGACTACGTTCGCGAATATGTTGGCCAGGTTCGCCAGGGAAGGGAAGAGCTGCAACATGAGTTCGGCAAGCGTGGGATTCATTATTGGCCGAGTCAGGCGAACTTTGTGCTAGCGAATTTTGGCGCAGTGAACAGTGACTTCATCCGCTCCATGCGACGGCACGGCATCCTGGTGCGCGACCGCTCTCGCGACCATGGCTGTGAAGGTTGCGTGCGCATCACGATCGGAACCACCGGGCAAACATCATTGCTGCTCGAAGCACTTCGCCACACGCTGGAGGAGATTGGCGCGGAAAAGGCGGCTGCGAAATGAGGAAAGCCGCAATTCGGCGCAAGACGAAAGAAACCAACATCCGCGCTGTGTTGGTGATTGAAGGACGGGGCCGCTACCAGGTTTCCACCGGAATACGTTTCTTTGATCACATGCTGGAACTCTTCGCCCATCACGGCGGTTTCGATTTGCAACTCGACGCCAACGGTGACCTCGACGTCGATCAGCACCATACGGTCGAGGATGTTGGCATCGTGCTGGGTCAGCTTTTCGACAAGGCTCTGGGCGCTAAGCGCGGGATTCTGCGCGCCGGCTACTTTGTGATGCCCATGGACGAGACCCTTGGTCTTGCCGCTGTAGACTTTTCCGGACGCACGTCCACTGTGGTAGACACTAAGGTTCGCACGCGGTTGGTCGGCGATCTGCAGTCAGAGTTGGTGCATGATTTCTTCGAGGGTTTTTCCCGGGGCGCGCGCGCCAGTGTTCACGTTCGGGTGCTCTACGGACGCTCCAGCCATCACAAGATCGAATCGTTGTTCAAGGCATTTGCTCGAGCGCTGCGTGCCGCCTGCTGGCTCGATCGCCGCATGGCCAACCTTCTTCCCAGCACAAAAGGATTACTCTGATGATCGCCCTCGTCGACTATCGAGCCGGTAATCTCAGCTCAGTGAAAAAGGCGCTGGATCACCTTGACGTGGATGCCATGATCACGAGCGATCCGGATGTGGTTGCGCACGCGGACAAGATCATTCTGCCTGGCGTTGGACATTTTTCGGCGACCGCTGTCTTGGACGAGACCGGCCTTCGAAGCGCAATCGTGGAAAGCGTAGGACGAGGGACTTGTTTCCTCGGCATCTGCGTAGGGATGCAGTGGATGTTCGATTCCAGCGAGGAAGCGCCCCAAACTCCAGGCCTGGGATTGTTCCATGTAGGATGCGAACGTTTTCCTGCAAGCGTGAAGTCGCCACACGTGGGCTGGAATACGTTGGCCTGTGACGAACATACGCGTTTATTACGCGGACTGCCGCGGGGTTCTTTCGTTTACTTCACGCACTCCTACCGGGCACCCTTGGTGCAAGCAACTGTTGCGCGATGTGAGTACGGAGGAGAATTCTCCGCCGCTGTCGAGCAGGATCAGCTGTTCGGTGTGCAATTCCACCCGGAAAAATCCGGAGCGGCAGGTCTGAAACTTCTGCAGAATTTCTGCCAGCTTTAGTCTTTCGTGGTCTTAATGCGACGAGCCGATGCTGACGAAACGAATTATCGCGTGCCTGGACGTCATGGGAGGACGTGTCGTCAAAGGAGTGCAGTTCCAGCAACTGCGCGACGCCGGCAGTCCCGAGGAACTGGCTGCTGCTCACAGCGAAGCGGGAGCGGATGAGGTGGTATTGCTCGACATTTCGGCGACTCCGGAAGCGCGGGCCACTCTATGTGACACGGTCCGCAGAACGGCGACAAGGTTGTTCATTCCATTCACGGTTGGAGGCGGAATCCGCTCACTCGATGAAGCCATGGCCGTTTTCGAGGCAGGCGCGGATAAGATCAGCGTCAACTCCGCCGCACTCGCCGATCCCTCCCTTATTACGCGGATTGCCCGGCGATATGGGTCGCAAGCCGTGATCGTGGCCATCGACGCAAAGCGCGTCAATATCAATGGAGATGCAAAATTTCAAGCGTACGTGAGCGGAGGCAGAAAACCGGCTGGCCGCGATGCAGGGGCTTGGGCCCACGAGGCCGAAGACCGCGGAGCGGGCGAAATCCTGCTCACTTCCATGGATCGCGATGGCACAGGCGCCGGCTTCGATTGCGAATTAACGTTTGCCGTTTCTCAGGCTGTGCGCATACCCGTGATTGCGTCAGGCGGCGGCGGGGACACGCAGAGTTTTGTCGATGTCTTTCAGCGCGGAGGAGCCGACGCAGCGCTTGCTGCTTCCATCTTTCACTTCGGCCTTCGTCATCTGGCCGACCTCAAACAAGATCTACAAAGCGCGGGAATTCCGATGAGGTGGCCGTGCTGATTCCTTCCATCGATCTCATGGACGGCAAGATCGTACAACTGGTGCAAGGCGAGCGCAAAGCACTTCAATTCGACGATTTCGAGGAGTGGATCGCACGCTTTTCATCCCAGGGGTTGGTCCAGCTAATCGATTTGAATGCTGCAATCGGCAACGGAAACAATCGTGCTCTTGTGCGAGAGTTCGCCAAGCGCCTTCCATGTCAGGTCGGCGGGGGGATTCGCAACGTTGACGCCGCAGAAGACATGCTGGACGCAGGCGCGTTGCGAGTAATCCTGGGATCTGCGCTGATATGCGATGGTCGGCCCGACTGTGCTTTCGCGAGGGAATTTGCCCAAAGCGTCGGATCAGGCAAATTAGTTTTTGCCATCGATTCCAGGGAAGGCCGGGTCGCGATCCGGGGCTGGCGCGAACTCACAACCATTACTCCTTTAGAGATGATCGCCGCCTTGGAGCCGTTTTGTGCAGCGTTCCTCTATACGAACATAGAGACAGAAGGCCTGATGCAAGGCATTCCCGTGGACACCGTCCGTCGGCTCCGCAACGCTACTGCTAACCAGTTGATCGTCGCCGGAGGCATCGCGACCGCCGAACAAATCAATGATCTTGATGCCATGGGGATCGATGCGGTCGTAGGAATGGCTATCTATACTGGAAGGGTCAAGTTGAGCCGCACTTCTTCTGGCAACGAATGATCAAAACCCTACCGGCGGTACGCAGCGGGCACTCAGCCAATGCTCTTTACGCGCATATCGCGCGACTGTGAAGCGTGCCCACGCCAGCCTTTGATTTTTCTTCCGCATACACTATTCCGGGTGACATGGTCGGTCGGCGCAACATCAAGATGGCCATAAACTGGACCGCTCTTCAACGGCCTCGTCGACGGACAGAGAAGGCGCAGCAACCTCTTCTTTCTACGCTCCGGCCCTTGCCGCTCTCGCCAGAGGAGCAATGGGTTGCGCTTCGGCTGCGCGAGCAAAGTACAAGCGGTACGAATGATGGATGCCAAACATCACGGGAAGGGCGACCAGCGCTGCATGCCAACCGAAATGATGGCTTACCAGGTTCGTCATCGATGTCAATCCCGCGCTGAGAACGTAATACGGGAATGACATTTGTACGATGCTTAGCCACACGCGGCGCATTGCCGCGCCTTCGGCCAGCTTGATGATTCCCGCCACCGGCGCTGTCTGCCCTACAAAAAAAGCGGCGGTTGCCGAAGCCAGCATCAGCGATTCTGACGCCCACGCTGTTTTTCCCAGCCAGCCTGCGTTCCAGGTCAAGTTGGCCATGCTGGTAGCGAATGCCATCATGCTGACGTTGAACACCATCTGCTCGGGTCTGAACTTACTCCCAAATTTGGGCCAGCATTGCACCACTGTTGAAACACACGCGATGAATATTGCTTCCACTGCGCTTAAATTCACCACTGCCATCATCAAGAACGGCAGGTTGACTGACATGTTCCCGTCAATTCCCGGTAGCTTGATCCTCATGCGCGATGTGACCGCGGCCAATATCAGCACAGCTGGTGCGTAAGACGGATGCAGTGTATGACTTTTCAGTCCGGCGTATGCCATGCCTGCCGTTGCAGCCAGGACCATTGCGCCGATGAACATTTTTGTTAGTCGTGGGTTGGGCTTCATGATTTCCTCCTCTCTTTGGCTTTCAGTTCCCACGGCTATTGCTCATCATCGCCGGCATCGGAGAACGCAGCATCGGCGGTTCCTACGGACGCTCCCCAGACTACGCTGGTGGCCGAAGTCGCGGTGCCCAGGCTCGATCCCCACACTACGCTGAACGCACTTAATAAGTTACTGTTCCAGGGCAGCGAACTGCCCCACACCACCGACATACCGTTCACTTCCGAAGCTCCCCACACCACCGAGCTTCCCCAAACCACAGAAGAACCCCAAACCACCGAGCTCGGGGCAACTATGGAGTTTCCGTTGTTTAATGAAATCGTATTGTTCGCGGCATTGTAAACCGCCGTCGGCGAAAGGGCCGATCCAAGGGTAGCCGGAGCCAGGTCAGTATTACCCAAAGCGCCCTGAACGTTCAGCAATCCCGAGCCCACCGAGAACAGATCATAGAAAGCGGTAAAGGTTTGCGATAGATGAGGCACCCAAGCGGAAGTCGACGTCAGTCCCAGCTTGGTGGCCGTCTTCATCAAGCGCGCTTTTACTTGATCCGGCGTGAGTGTGCCGTGTTCCTGCAACAGCACCGCAACCGCGCCAGCGACGGCCGGGGTTGCCATGCTGGTGCCGCTCAGCGTAAAGTAGTCGTTCTTGCCGTCATTCCCGTTGACGAATTCACCTGGAAATTCCGACTCCAAGGTCGCGCCCGGTGCCGCCAGGGAAACCACGTCGTTTCCCGGCGCAACGAGGTCGGGCTTCACTACGTGGTCGTAGGTAGTGGGGCCCTTGGAGCTGTAACTCGCCAGAGTCTGAGCCGCCGCCGACGTTGATCCGTTGCTCTTGGTTGCGCCAACCGTCAATACCAGGGGATCGTTGCCAGGAGCGGTGACCGTTCCATAACCGTTGCTTCCTTCCACGCTCAAGCGACCGTAGTTGCCGGCGGCCACCACCACCACGATTCCGGCTTTCCAGGCTGATTCCACTGCCTGACATAGAGGATCCTGAGTGTAGCTTTCCGCGATTCCGCGACCCAACGAGAGATTGATGACGCGGATGTTATAGGTGCTTTTCAACGCGATGGCTTGCTGAATGGCCGCAATCACCGTGCTGTCGGTGCCGGCGCCATTTAAATCCAGGGCGCGGAGATCGACAAGACTGACTCCAGGGGCCACACCTTCATATTGTCCGCCTGAAAGGTAACCGTTGCCGCCGATAATTCCCGCCACGTGTGTTCCGTGACCGTACAGGTCATACTTCCCTCCGCCGGCGTTAGTATTGGCAGTACCGGTGAAGTCTTGGTGGTAGACGACACGCGAGGCGCTTTCGCTCGAATTCCACAAATCGGGATGGCTATCGTTGATTCCGCTGTCGATCACGGCCACCGCGACGCCGGTGCCCGTGTACCCGGAATTCCAGGCCGAATTTACCCCCGTTGCGCCGTTCGTAAGATCGTCCATGATTTTCATGGGGTGATCGACGCTCACAGAGACGACGTCAGGATCAGTTTCCAAAGCCGACAGAGCGCTTACCGGAATCGTAATAGCGATGCCTTTGACCAGCCCAAGCCGATGGTTCAGGCGGGCACCCACGCGCTGCACTCGGCCTTCCTGCTCCGACTGGGGCACTTGCCTGTACTGCACGATTACTTTTACCGTCTCGTTCGGCGAAGCTGCACCCTTATGCGCTTTTTCAACTGCGGGCGCAAGCTCCGAAGCGAACCTTCCCTGACGCACGAGGGTCCCGTCTTGGGCAAATGCCGCCTCGGCAACCAGTAGCAGCACAAAGATCTTTAGGCGCTTTCCCCATGCTGCGCTGTGACGCTGGCCTCGATTTGAACTCTTTGACTTGACCGTCTGCGACATAAATCTTCACCCCTTTAATGCAAGAAGACGAATGTGGAGCAAACCTCATGCTTGGAACTCGCTTCTTGTTGTGCACGGCCAAGGCCAATCGACTCCTCGTAAGCTGTTGTAATCATTAGAAATCCAGGCGGTGACTGACATTGGGTTTGGGCCACTCTGTCCTCCGACGCGGGGCATGGGACAGGTTGTCCCCGATCCCAATTGATCCTTACCTTGGTTTCGGAGAGTGGTTACGTGTGGAACAGAATTCGGAGGGGACGGCGGAACAGGCTTTTCTTAATTAGGACTACCGCGCGCGTGCCGCTTCGGTTTTGAGCGACGTCGGTGTGCTCGCGAGTAGCATTCGAGGTATCGCTGAAATCAGCCGCTGCGTGTATTCATGCTGCGGATTGGCGAAGATTTGCTCAGTTACACCACACTCTACGATCTCGCCTTTGTGGAGAATGGCGATGCGGTCGCAAATTCCGGCCACCGATGCAAGATCATGAGATATATAGAGAATGGCCATTCCTGTGGAGTGGTTCAATTCGCGAAACAACGCCAGAATTTCCGATTGCGTAATTACATCGAGAGCGCTGGTGGCTTCATCCGCGATCAGTAGTGCGGGACGATGCATAATTGCCATCGCAATCAGCACGCGCTGCGCTTGTCCCACGCTCATCTGCGCCGGATGTTTGCCCAGAAACTCATCATCTGCGGGGAGCGAAACGCTGTGCAGGCAACTCCGGATTGCGCTGGTGCACTCCGCGCTCGTGCCCGATTGGTGTGCCCGCCATGCTTCCTTCAACTGGGTTTTAATTTTGAGCGCTGGATTTAGCGAGGAGAGCGGACTCTGCAAGACGAGCGAAATTGCGCGTCCCCGCAGCGTACGCAGTTCGCGTTCCGAAAGTTGAAGAAGATCGGAATCCTGAAACTTGATCGTGCCCTCAGCTTTTGACCGCTTCTTGTCGAGGAGACCAAGGATAGCCAAAGCCAGCGTGCTTTTGCCGGAACCGCTTTGCCCCACCAGACCCAGCACTTCTCCGCGTTGAATTTGCATCTGCACGTTGCGCAGAACGAGAGGCTTGCCAGCGTAGCGCAGGGAAAAGTGCGCCGACACGAGAATCTGATTTCGCACGGGTTCGGCTGACATCGTTCTATGCCTTCCAATTCCGTTTTTTAGATCCTAGTGAATCCGTGCAAATCCACGACCAAGAAGTTGTTCACTTCGGCGATACCGTCAGCCGTTCAGCATTCCAGAAGGTCTGCGGCGAGAGAATCACCGGGGAGGCGCCGTGTACCGTAGTTGACACAGCAGAAAGCGCATTTTTGTTCACCAGGAAGATGAATGGCTGCTCTTCGACGGCGATTTCCTGAACTCGGTCGAACGCTTCTTTTCGCTTATTCGCTTCGCTCGAAGAGGCTTGCGACCGCATAAGCCGGTCAATTTCCGCCTCCCACGAAGTTTCTGGAGCTTTTTGTTGGGGGTTCCACTGATGATTTTCCGAAGAGCTCAGCCAAACGTTCATTTCGCCGTTAGGATCGAGATCGACATTGGTCAAGCCGAGCAAGATGGCTTCATAGTCAAAGGTCTGCATCATGCGCTCGATCAGGGAAGGGAAGTCAAGCGTCACCACGTTCACGTGGATGCCGATTTTTTGCAGATCATCCTGAATCAGGACAGCCATGCGTTCCCGCACCTTGTTGCCGGAGTTTGTGGCTATTGAAAATACGACTGCGTTACCATCTTTGTCCTTGAGCGTACCGTTTTCCAGGCGGAAGCCATCAGATTGCAAACCCTTCAGCGCGGCATCGGGACTGTACGCCTGGGGTTTGAGCCGGTTGTTGAACCAGAATAGATTCGCCGGCGAAAACGGCCCGGCCGCCGGCTGTGCATGTCCATGAAAGACAACGCGGGCCAGGTCCTCGCGATTGACCGCCTCCGAAATCGCGCGCCGAAAGTTTACCGAGTGGAACCAGTTTTTCTTATACCCGGGAATCGGAGCTTTTGCGACTTCGTTGAACCAGAGTTGCTCGCTATCAAGCGACGGGCCCGCATCGTGTACGAGTTGCGGCGAAGTCGCAGCCAGCTTATCGAAATATTCGCTGTCGAGAGAATTAATCAGATCCAGTTCACCACGTTTGAATCGCAGCAACTCCACATCGCGATTCGGTTGGATATCCAGCCGTATCGAATCCAGGTAGGGAAGTTTGTGGCCCTGATCGTCGGTCTTCCAATAGTGGGGATTGCGCTGCAGGAGCACGGTTGATCCCGGTTTGTAATCGCCGACGACGAACGGACCAAGCACGGCCATCTCTTTCTTCGGCGAATGTTCCGAAAGAATCGCGACCTGATCGAAGAGACGATCGAGTCCGGCCACCTGAGCCGGAAAGTGGATAGAAATCTGCGTCGGCGACAATAGTTTGGTTTCAACGTTTCCGGCGCCGGAACGGAAGGCATCGCCGGTAGGGGAATGCAATGTCGGGTCCATTAATTGCTGGATCGTGTAAGCCACATCCTCGGCAGAAAATGGTGTGCCATCGGAAAATGTCACTCCGCCGCGCAGGCGGAACGAAATCTCCCGCCCGTCTTTGGAAATATTCCACGACAATGCCAAGCCAGGCTCTAGTTGCTGCGTCTGACGATTCACACGTACTAATACTCCGCCCGTCAAATAACGGATGGCGGCCGAGGCATCGTCATCGACTTTCAAGGGATGGAACGTCTTCGGTTCCGCGCGCAGGCAAAATCTCAGCTCGCCCCCACCTTGCGCTGCCCCTTGCGCCAGCATAGCCAGGCAGATCGCAGTAAGTGCCATTACTTTCCAGCCTTCACTGCGCAGCGAATTTCGTAAGTGGCGCTTCAAACGGCAATCTCCTCGTGCCTCGAAAGCAGCGACTGAAACAACGTCACGACGACGACCAGCAAGATCAACGGCACAAACTTCCATGGTTCTTCGCCCACGGAAACCAGACCTTCCAATTCTTTCAGCAAACTTCCCCACGAGGGCATGGGTTCAGCGACGCCTAGCCCGAGGATTCCAAGATTGGCCTCACTCAAGATGAAGACCGGAATTGAAATCCAAAACTGCGCGTAAAGTACGGGCTTCAAGTTCGGCACCACGTGTACCCAAAACAGCCGCGGTCCGGGTTGCCCCGCCGCTCGTGCCTGCCGGACGAAATCCGATGTGCGCAAAGTTCGCGCGCTGGCGCACAGCACGCGCGCGGCAGTGGTCCAACCCAGAAAACCCAATAACAGAAATGTCACGAGCACCGATAGCAGTGGAGAGACATTCAACGGCATCAGCGCCCTTGCCGTGATCAACAAGAAGAGCCACGGTAGCGACAAAAACAGATCAGTAACCGCCATCGCCACCCGCGCCCACATGCCTCCTAGATAACCGGCAAGTCCCCCGATCAGCGCCGCCAGCAGCGTTGAAAGCAGAGCGGCAGCCGGAGCAAGCAAAAGCGAGATGCGAGTTCCGTACAGTACTCGACTAAAGCGATCGCGTCCCAGTTCGTCCGTTCCGAGCCAATGGGCCCGCGAGGGAGGCGCATCCGTTGTTTCGCGGTACTGTCTCGCGTATCCCGCAGGGGCCAGCCAATTTGCCGCCAGTGACGCGGCCATTACCAGCGCCAGCAACACATAGGGCAATTTTCGCCAGAGACTCACGCTCTCCGCCTCTGGACCATATAACCGATTACATCTGCGCTGGAGTTGGCCAGCAAGGTTACCAGGGTCACCAGGATTGTGATGTTTACCAGCAGAGGCAGATCGCGCGCGAGCGCTGCTTGCCACGCCAGTTGCCCGATGCCGGGCAATCCACACAAAGCCTCGACAGGAATCGCCGCGCCAACCGCCATGCTCACTGAGACCCCGGCGAGAGCGAGCAACTGGGGAGCGACGACCGGCACAACGTGGCACAAGAGAACGCGGCCCTCGCCAAGTCCCCGCGCGCGCGCGGCGATAATGTGCGGGCGGGAGTAGGTCTTCATCAAGAGATTCCGCGAGTAGCGGCAGGTGTGAGGGAATACGATCAGCGCAATCGCCAGGGCGCCGGAAACGTTCCATAGCACCGAGAGCAGGGCCAGCACAGCAGCTGGAATGCACAGGAATGTTCCGCTGACGGCGGTCGTGATCCCGTCGTAAGTAGAAATGCGCAACCAAGCCACGCTCAGCGTCAAGGTCAAGGAAAATGCCCAGGCGAGTCCCAGGCCGGCTGACAGCAATCGCATCGTGGTTGGAATCCGGTCACGCAGAAGGGTTCGCACGGGTTGCCCCAGTGACAGAGATGTTCCCAAGTCGCCGTGCGCAGCTCGACTCATATAAGCCACGTAAAACCGGATGACGTTATGGTCCTTATGCCGGGCCTCCCGTAAGGCTTGAACACTCTGCGCGTTCAAGTGCGGATCCAGCTCCTGTTCATCTGCGTCGAAACCGGGCGCAAGCCGCACCAGCGCGGCGGAAAGCAGTCCTCCTACAAGGACAGTCGCAAGCAGAGCCAATGCATGCCCAGAAATTCTCCATGTCAAACTCCGCATTTAGTCTCCCGAAGCGCCTTGCGCCGCAACGTTCTCAAGGGCGGCAGATTGTTTATGATGTTCGTGCTTCACGGAATACATCCGCCGGTCAGCCAGCGCCAATAATTCCTCCACGTCATAGCTATCTTCGGGGCAAAATGCAGTTCCCACGCTGAGAGTAATAACGTCGCGTCCACAGATGCGGCGTCCCGCCTCCACTGCAGCCTGATTCAAGCGGTTGGCCTTTTCTTCCACTGCTTCCGCGGATAGGCCGGGGGCAGTCACCACAAACTCGTCACCACCCATGCGAGCAACGTAGTCGTATCCACGGCAGGCGACCTTCAGCCGTGTGCTGAACTCGCGTAGCAGTTTGTCTCCCTCCAAGTGGCCGCAAGAATCGTTGATCTTTTTCAGTCCGTCTATATCGCAGACCATAACTGCGAGCGAGGTCTCCATACGGCGGCAGCGCGCTACCTCCTGCGCCAGGTGCATAAAGAGCGAGCGGGCATTGGGCAGGCCCGTGAGGTAGTCGGTAGTCGCTGAACTTTCCGCCTGCTGATACTTGAGGGCGTTTTCCACCGAAAGCGCAACCTTCGAGGCCACGGCGAGCAGAATGCGCAAGTGATCCGGCGTAAATGCGTCGGCCGTCGCGTGATACATGCAGAGGACGCCAACCACTCCGTTTAATCCCTGCAATGGAACCGCGAGCGCTGAGGATAAAGCGGTATTTTTCTCCGGATCGACGACGTAGCCAGACTCCACCTGAGGATTGCCGTTGATGATGGGCTTGCAATTCTCCGCCACCCATCCGCACAGGCCTTCGCCGACTCGTATTTTCATTGAGGATAAGATGCGGAAGTTGTCGCCGCTTACCAATTCCGGCAGCAACCAGCCGTTCCGGTTCACGAATACGGCAATGGAGTCGCAAGGAATCAGCTTGCGTAAGCGCATCGACAGCACGGAAAGGGTCTCGCTCAGGCTTAGAGAATTACCGAGATCCTGGCTCAACTCGAACATGGCTTGTGCTTCCTGCCGGGCTGAGGCAATCGATGTGAGAAAATCGGAGTCGGCGGGAGGATTGTCCGCCCATTTCTCGAACCCCGTAGCCGGAGCATGACCGCGCTCCACCCGCAGGTTTTTGGAGAATTCACAAGGAACGAAGCCATCCTCCGGGATTTGCGCGAGACTCTCCAACTCCACATAACGACGCTCCAAAACGGATACGATGTGGGGGTCGAACCAGGTGCCGGCTTTTTCCTTCACGGTTCGCATGGCGCGGTCCATCGGCATCGCGGGACGATACTGCCGGTCGGATGCCAGCGCGTCGAGGCAATCGACCACCGAAAGAATCCGCGCTCCAATGGGAATCTCGTCTCCGACCAAGCCTGCTGGATATCCCGAACCATCCCAGCGTTCGTGATGCGAACGGACAATCGGCGCCACCGGATAAGGGAAGGCGACGCGGTCCAGAATTTCCGCACCGACCAGAGGATGCACTTTCATTTTCTCGAACTCTTCGGGAGTGAGCTTGCCGGGCTTGTTGATGATGTGCTCCGGCACGGCGAGTTTGCCAATGTCGTGCAGCAAAGCCGCCGCGCGCAATGCTTCGATCTCTTCCGAGGACAAACCAATCTCCTTGGCGATTTCCACGGCATAGGTTCGTACGCGTTGCAGATGCGTATGTGTGGTGTGATCTTTGGCTTCAATGGCCAGGGCCAAAGCCTCGATGGTTCGCATATTTAGCGAGGCAATCTGCTCCACGTGCCGCTTCTCAATCTCGACGCGCTCCTTCTCGGCTTCGAGTCGTCCCAGATAGAGGCGATAGGAACGATATACCCAATAAATCACCGGCAACACGAGCAACGATGTCTGCCATCCGGCACGCCGGTTCACGATGCCTACCAGCCCAACCGCTGCTGCTCCGACCAGATAATAGGGGAAGGACCAGAAATAACACTCCGACCATACCTTGCGACTCGACTTGTTCTCCGTCAATGCAATGACCAGGGAAATGGGCAGCGTATTTGCCAGAAAGAAAACCAGGGCCGCCACCATCAGCAGGATTGGTTTATTGCCGCCTACTCTTCCGTCCAACCAGTGATAGCTGCCGTAGCAGAACGCACTGGCATTGGCCATCATTCCAAAGACGTTGAACAGAACCTTAACCGGATCCAATCGATTGCGTGCATGCCAGACGCTTTGCACCAGCGTGGCCGTACAGCCGATGACCATTGTTTCCGGCAGACTTAGTTCCATCACTCCGAGCAGGATGAAAAGAAAATTCACAGACATCGTGCCGTCGATGCCCGGCAATTGCACCTTCAGGCTGGAGGCCAGAGTGGCCACCGCAAGATAGCAGACAAATCGTGTCAGGTCAGCGGATTGCCAGTGCCATAGGGCGAAGCACAGCACTCCCATCCCGAGCGAGACGGTGATCCCGACAAACAGTTTCGTACGAGTCGACATTAATGTCGTGTTTTCATTGGCGCGCGGGGAATGAAAGGGAATGCCCCCAGCGTGGAAAAAGCCCACACTTATCGCGAGCCCGATCAGTGAAATCCTATGGTTGTTACAAGGCTTTAAGTAGCTTACTGACGTAACCGGCAAGACAGTTCTTCGGGCATTTTGTTATTGACGCGAGTGGAGGCCAGTTTGCGGGTTTCCAATTACTTTAGTGATCGGCTTAAGCCTCATAGTTCCCGCGCCCCCTGTTGTCTGTGTCAAGATCAACTCCAAACGCGCAGGAATGCCATCAGCCAATCACAATTCGCGGCCTCCGGTGATGACGACCGTCAGCCCCGGTCCCAGCCAGTCTGTTTCCGGTGACTTGCCGATCTCGGCTCTCAAGGCAGCTGCGGGCACTGAGGTCGCCGTGGTGTCAGCCGACCTTGAGGGCAAAATCACCACTTGCGATGAAGCTACGCTGAGGATATTTGGATGCACTCCCCCTCAGCTTCTTGGCCGGACGGTGGCCGCTTTGGTTGTTGAAGAAGATGGGCCCGACCAGATTCAACTGCACAAGCTTTTGCTGCACGAGGTCTTGGAGCATGGCCGGTATCGATCTCTACTGCGACGCCAAACGCGTGCGGGAAGACAAATCACGACAGAATTGTCTGTCACGCTGCTTCGTGATGCCATTTCCGCGCCTGCCGGAATAGTCGCCCTGATTTCGATGTCGGAACAAAAATCGAAGCCAGCGGCTGCGCAGGACATAGGCTCGGAAGTCGACGATGCCATGGGCACGGTTGCGATTCCGGTTGAGGGCGCAACAATTATCCTCGCCAGCCCGCTGATGCATCGATTCATGCGGATGGTCGATCGCGTTGCCGGCCACACCGAAAGCGTGCTGATCACCGGAGAAACCGGAACCGGCAAGGAACTCATTGCCCGCGCCATTCACCAATCGTCGAACCGCCGCAGCCGGCCGTGGGTCGATATCAACTGCGCGGCTCTTCCGGAAAACCTGGTGGAGAGCGAACTGTTCGGATATGAAAAAGGTGCATTCACTGGCGCCGATTCGTCGCGAGCGGGTCTGTTCGAACTGGCGGACAAAGGCACTCTTTTCCTGGATGAAGTCGGCGAATTGCAGCTTCAAACTCAGGTGAAACTCCTCCGCGTCCTGGATGGGCATCCTTTCTACCGCCTGGGCGGACACCGGAAAATCAAAGTGGATGTTCGGATCGTTGCCGCCACCAATCAGGATCTCGATGCCGCGGTTGCGGCCGGGCGATTCCGGGAGGATTTGTTTCACCGGCTGGGGCAATTTCAGTTGCGCGTCCCCCCGCTGCGCGACCGTCCCGAGGACGTGGTCGCCTTAGCGGAACACTTCCTCGCTTGCAAATCTCCCAGCAGTTCTTTTGTGCCCGATGCAGTCTCCGCGTTGCTTTCGCATTCCTGGCCCGGCAACGTTCGCGAGTTGCGCAATCTTATTGCCCGGGTGGCCGTGGAGTCGCGCCAATCCGAAATCCAAAAGGCGCAGATTGCAGGCGCGATTTCCGGTAATCCGGTAGCGGTGCGTCAGACTAGTTCTATTCCGGTTGGCAATCTCGATAGCATGGAAGAGCAGATGATCATTCGTGCCCTGGAGCGCAGTGGAGGGCACCGCGCTCAGGCGGCGGAGCAACTCGGCATCTCCCGCCGCACCCTCAGCCGTAAGCTGAAGGAATACAACATCAACGTCAACCCCGGCGAGGGGACGAGTTCTTTAGGAGTCATCAGTCTCGATCAGCAGAAATTCTTCCGTGCCCCAATTAAGATTTCTGTTGTCTTGAAAAATCAGCAGGGCGAGGAAGTCACCGTCGAGGGCGTGAACCTGAGCACTGGTGGCATGGGACTGGATGGCGTGAAACAGCCAATGCGGTTTACCGGTTTGGTCGACGTAAGCTTTCCGCTGCCCGACAGCGAAACCATGTTTCAAGCGAAGGCCCGTATCGTGTGGCTCGGCGGCGAAGGGCGCGTCGGCATCCGCTTTGCCGTCATCGATCCTCTCCTTTTCGAGCAACTCCAGCAGTGGACCAACCAGAAGATGAAAGACGAAGGCTGGGACTCACCGGCCTAAGTTATTTGACGATGGCGGCGATTTGCTGGAGTCATCCGGTATTGTGCAGACCGGCCGCAATGCCGTTAATGGTGGCGGCGATCGCATAATCGAGAGCGTCGTCAGAAAGTCCTGAGCGCTTACGGCGTAACAGATCCACTTGCACCAGACTCATCGGATCTACATAAGGATTTCGAAGCCGAATGGAGCGCGCGAGTACGGTATTATTCTCCAACATTTCATTTTGACAGGTGATCGAGAGGATGATGCGCTGAGCGCGCAGAAATTCCTCCTCTAGCATAGAGAAAACCCTTTCACGAAGATCACAATCCACAACCAAGTTTGAGTAGATGCGTGCGATTGTGAGGTCGGCCTTTGCCATTGCCAGTTCCACATTCCGAATCAAATTCGAAAACATCGGGAAGCTGCGCATCATCTCCCGTAGCAGCTCCGCCTGCTGAGTGCCTCGCTTGGCGAAGCGTTCCAACGCATATCCCACTCCAAACCAGGCCGGCACAGCATGGCGATTCTGCATCCATCCAAAAACCCAGGGAATCGCACGGAGATCTTCGAGTTTGCGGCTCGCCGTCCGGCGTACCGGGCGAGACCCAATGCGCGCATGTTCGAGTTCATTCACCGGAGTTGCCTGCTCAAAATATTCCAAAACGTCGGAATTTTCCGCAATGTGTTGACGGTAGAAGCCATAAGCATCATTGGACATTGCTTCCATGGCTTCGTCCCATTGCGAGGTTCGAGCCTCTGACAGACGATCACGACCGGCGACTGCTTCCAGGCACGCTGAAATCATCAACTCAAGATTCCACTCCGCCAACACCGGATCAGAATACTTCCAATTGAGCACTTCTCCCTGCTCGGTAATGCGGATCGTGCCTTCGAAATCGCCGGGTGGTTGCGCCAGGATCGCGGCGTGCGTGGGCCCTCCTCCGCGGCCAACCGTGCCGCCTCGACCGTGGAAGATTCGCAGGGTGACTTTGTGTTCTCGGGCAACGCGATGAAGATCGCGCTGCGCTTTGTATAGCGCCCAGGTGCTGCTGAGCATGCCGCCATCCTTATTGGAATCGGAATACCCCAGCATGACTTCCTGCGAACGGCTCCAGGAATCGAGAAACAATTGATATTCAGGCGCTCCCCAGACTTCCTTCATAACGGTTGCGGAGGCTCGCAGTGATTCAATCGATTCGAACAAAGGAACCGGCATCAGACCGGGATCATTCTCAGCGCCGGCCACCGAGATGCCGCTAAGCGCTGCCAAACGGACGACATTGAAAATGTCACGCTCCGACTGCGCGTTGCTGATGATGAAATACCGAATAGCTTCCGCTGGATACTCTTTCTTCAAGGCGGCAATCGCACGAAATGTGTTTAGCAGTTCGACTGATTCTGCAGAGAGGCCCGAAGGCAAGTTGTCATTGTCATTTTCGAGTCCAACCGCAGCCCCCAATTCAGACAACGCCTGCGCCTGCACCGAAGCATGCTGTCGAATATCCACAGAATGGAGATGAAAACCAAACGTGCGGACTTTTCGAAGTAAGGGATCAATCTGCAACTCCACAACACGCTTAGCGCGGTTAGCGACCAGGCTTTGACGGATGATCTGCAGATCATCCTCAAATTCGTTGGCTCGTGCATAAGCGTGATTGTGGCTCCCCGCATTGCTAGTGCAGGTTAGGCGCACCAACATATGGTCCAGCACGCGACGATAAAGCTCCGCGCCAGAGATTCTGCTGCGATGCGAGAGCTCCGCATCGTATAACTGCACACGTTGCGATAGCTCAGGCGAGGCTTCTACACGACGCAGTGAAACGCTAAGGTGCCCGGCGAGGCGCGAAATTTCGGCGATATAGTGATCGATAATTTGCTGCCGGGCAATCAGCAGCGACTCCGCGGTGCTGCGGTGCGTGACAAAAGGATTGCCATCGCGGTCGCCGCCGATCCACGACCCAAAGTAAACGATCTCAGGTATGTTCACCGTCGAGGGGCCGCGAAAAATATCCTGAAACGATTCCTCCAGTTCGCCATAAAGACGCGGTAGCGTATCGAATATCACCATCGGGAAATAATTGAGTCCCATGTGAATCTCGTCCAAAACAGTCGGCTTATTGAGACGAACTTCATCCGTTTGCCAGAGTTCTGTGATCGCAGCCAATATCTCGGTCTCGAAGTCCCTGGCGTCGCCGTAGGAGAGAGGTAGCTGGTCAAGCCGCTCAAGGCAGTTGGCGATTCGACGACGCTTATTCAGCACTGTGTGTCGCGTAACTTCGGTAGGATGTGCGGTAAACACAGGAATGATTTTGATCTTCCCCAGGGTGTCTATAACTTCCGCCGAAGATTTGCCCGCCTCTTGCAAGCGCCGCAGGGTGCCCCGAAATGATCCTTCTACCACGCTCTGATCGGCATGAAGGCGGGCAGCGCGGCGCCGGCGTTTTCGATGATTGGTCTCGGCTAAATTTGTGAGTTCGAAGTAGATGGCGAACGCTTTGGCCAAACGGTAGGCCTGGCTAAGAGGCAAGGCAGCGATGATTTCCCGAGCCTCGTCCATCGAATCGGAACCTTTCGAAGCCGGTCTCTCCGATTGTTCGCGGTGCTGCATCGCCAGTCGCCGCAAGCGTTCCACGACTTGAAAAAAGGCTTCGCCCTCCTGCTCAACCAAAACGCGGCCCAGCAGTATGCCCAGGAAACGCACGTCCCGCCGCAGGGGATGGTCCTTGATGGGCTCGTTGGTTTTGGCACTCAGTTCCGCGAGGCGCTGATTCTGATCTTCATCACTCCAAAGCGGGCGGTCAGGCATGAGACATTTTAATTCGAGGGAAAGATCAAAGATCAAAGATCGAAGATCTTACCAACCGGATCTTGTTTCGCTCGAAGTACCCCCGGCCGCGGGAATGTAGCACTTCTGCGTGTAGTCCATCACCATGCGGTCGGCATTAAAGCGCCAGCCGAGGGTACGGATGGTTCGCTTCATGCGCTTGATCCAGCCGCGCGGCAGACCATCCCGATCGCGCTGGTAGTACAACGGAATTACTTCTTCGCGCAGCGTACGCATCAAATCTTCCGCGTCGCGCGCGTCATGCACGCTGACGTTGGAGTGGGTTCTGCCCGTGCCGATGGCAAATCCGTTCATGCCGTCGTAAGCCTCTGCCCACCATCCATCGAGAACGGAAAGATTCAGTCCGCCATTCAGCACTACCTTCTGGCCGCTCGTGCCGGAGGCTTCCAGCGGCCGCCGTGGGTTATTCAGCCAGACGTCCACACCCTGCACGAAATACCGTCCGACGTTGATGTCGTAGTCTTCGACAAAAACGAACTTATCGGCGAAACGTCCATTGCGCATCAATGCGGCAATCTGCTGAAGAAGCTTTTTGCCCGGCTCATCGTGAGGATGAGCTTTGCCGGCAAAGACAAACTGCACCGGCCGTTTTGGATCGTTAACCATCGAGGCGATGTTCTCAATATCAGCCAGAATCAGGTTGGCTCGCTTGTAGGTCGCGAAGCGCCGCGCAAATCCAATGGTTAACGCGTCTGGGCTGAGCGCCTTTCCAAGCCTTTGCACCGTTTCTTTCGACTCGAAGCGCCGTTCGGATTGTTCCACAGCGCGGCGCCGCACAAACTCGAGAAGCTGGGACTTCAGGCTCAGGTGCGTCTCCCAAAGTTCTCCGTCATCTACATTCTCGATGCCTTCCCAGATGCGCGCTTCGCTGCTATGCTGGTGCCAATTCGTACCCAAATGGCGGTCGTAAAGGCGGAACATCTGCGGAGCCAGCCACGACGGAACGTGAACCCCGTTGGTGATGTGTCCGATAGGAACTTCATCTTCCGGTTTGCCCGGACAAAGCCCGGTCCACATTGCTCGGGACACCTCTCCATGAAGGGCGGAAACCGCATTCGCCCGGCGCGAAAGCCGCAGCCCAAGTACTGTCATGCAAAATGTTTCTTGTTGATTGCTCGGTTTTTCTCGTCCCAGTCCCATCAGGGTTTCCGGCGAAAGGCCTATCGCTTCGCGCAAAGGTCCGAGATGCTCTTCAATTAAATCCGCGTCAAAGCGATCATGGCCGGCAGGCACGGGAGTATGAGTGGTAAAGATTACTTCCCGCGACACCCGTGGCACTGCGTTATCGAATCCAACTCCTTCTTCGTGCATTCGCGAGCGGATTGCCTCCAGCACAACAAACCCACTGTGCCCTTCATTCAAGTGAAGAACGCCGGGTGTGATACCCATGGCCCTGAGAGCGCGAAAACCTCCGACGCCGAGCAGCAACTCCTGCCGGATTCGTGTCCGAGCATCTCCACCATAAAGCCGGGAAGTTAGCTCGCGGTCATCGGGAGTATTCGCTTCCACGTCTGAATCGAGCAAGAACAGATCGCAACGTCCGACAGCCACTCTCCAAACCTTGGCATGAATCGAACCAGTGCGGGTTTCGATTTGAACGACAACCGGCCGGCCGTTCGTGCCAATCGCAATCTCCAAAGGCAATTGATTGACATCGGTCTCCAGATATTCTTCCTGCTGCCAACCATCGCGATCCAGGCGCTGTCGAAAATAGCCTTGTCCGTAAAACAATCCGACGCCGACCAGCGGAATTCCAAGATCGGACGCGCTCTTGATATGGTCTCCGGCAAGCACTCCGAGACCTCCGGAATAAACCGGGAGCGATTCGTGAATCCCGAATTCCGCGGAGAAATATGCAACCGGTCTCGGCCGCAAGATCCCGGCATGCCTTGTTCCCCAGGTACGGTCCGCTTGCAAATACTCCTGCAAACGGCGGTAGGCATAATTGATGCGGCTGTGGAGTACCAGTTCTGCGGCGCGCGTTTCCAGCTTAGCCAATGGATACTCTGCCAGCAACGAAACCGGATTCTGATTCAGTTGCCTCCAGCGCAAAGGATCGAGATCGCGGAACAAGCCCACGGTGTCGTGATCCCAACTCCACCAAAGATTCCGGGCCAGGGTCCAGAGGCGCTCCTGCCCGGGAGCGATAAAGCGATCCAGAGTTCGGGCCTCGCTTACTATCGGTGCTACCTGCGCCGCCGCCTCGGTTAGCATCTGAATCTCTTCGTCGCGGAAAGCCCGCGGCTCCACGGTTTGAACTATCAGAACTCCTTGCAGAATTCCTCGATCGATGAGTGGAACTCCGAGGAACGACTGGTAGGCATCTTCCCCAGCCTCACCAAAATATTTGAAGCGTGGATGATTTTGCGGCTGCTCGACGGCGACCGGTCCCACTTGTTCCGCGACGAGCCCCGCCAGCCCTTCGTGGATGGCCATTCGGAGGTTGCCGATACACTCGCGCCGCAGGCCGACTGTTGCGGCCAGCACTAAATTGGCACGATCCGGTTCCAGCAGATATGCCGAACAAACATCAGTTTCAAAGCGCTTCGCAATCAAGGCGACGACGTTCATCAGCGTATCAGCGGGTTGACCTTCTTCCGCCGCAAGGTTGGCGATTTCTTCGAGCGTGAGAACATTTCTGCCTCCACGCAAGCGAACCCTCACATCCAACTCTTGTACTTCCCGGTGATTCTCTTCCAAACTCAGGCTCTCTGGTTCCATATTTTAGATTCGTTGGCGGCTATGTGATCCCCAGCCGCCGCAGGAAAAATGTTAGCTATAGACTGCCAGGCCACTCTTCGGCGAAGCTTCAGTCTCCCAGAAAAGCATAGCCCATCTGCGCCTCGCTTGCTTTCATCCAAGGTAACCTTAGGGGTGCGCGCATTCTGAGTCCAATCGAAATTATTGATGCTGAACATATGCGTGGTGAAACCAGTGCTTGCGAAGAACACCGCTTGGCCCACACAGGCGGCTCAATGAACCATCGGCAGCGGAACAAAGTGGCTTGAATTCTTGATCTTACTCTGAAGACAGGCAATCCACTTGGCGGCCGCGTTGCAGAGGCTCAATGCGGCTCACCGCGCCAATCTCCACGACCACATCAAGAACGACGTCGCGGTCAGGTCTATCGCCGGCTCAGTAGTACTGAAGGACTGCACGTTATCTTTGTAAACCGCCTCCAAGGAAGGATTATAACTTCCGTCGTTGCCATTGAATATTTTGAAAGTGTCTACCCCATTCGAGGGGCATCGGATCATGCCTGAAAGAAGGCCTGAAGTGGCGGCACTTGCCGGACCTTCCGTGGCCGCACCCCATAGTACGGGTGTGCCTCCGGAGGATCCGTCGAGCGCACCGCCTAGATTTACCACCTGGTGTTGGATGCAATTCGGAAATGTGCTTCCGTCTCCGACTATGAACGACGATCCCCACGCATTTGCACCTAGAATATTGGCCAGCCATTGCTGTGAATAAGTGTTATAGCGTTGTGAATTCGTCAAGTAATATGCTTCACTTGCCATAACCGAGAGTCCTGCCCCGTGCGAAGTAGTGTCGCCGTTACTCCATGGCATGCCAAAACCCCAGGCATCTGTCTCCGCCTGCGTAATGGCGTCTTCTACCTGTTTCAAAAGTTGGTGCCGAATGCTCGATTGCGAAACCGCCAGCCCTACTGGATTTCCCGCCAAGCGTAGCGCTCGGTAGAGCTCGAAGTGCGCGAGTCCGCTGACGTCATATAAGTTAAGCGTGTCCGCGCTGCCGGAATCGTAAACGTTGGTGATGTAATTTCTGGCGAACTTGGTTGCTTGTTTAAGGTAGTCCGTGGGATCGGTGTGAGGTAATCCGGCCGGTAAATCTCCGGATTCGGATGCCGAGCGAAGGGCGAGGTACAACTCTGTCGCGCCAAGCTCCATGTCGTCATCCCACACGGTTTCCGGATATCCATCAAACGGAACAATAGTAAGCAGACATCCTTTGCAGTTGCCGGATCCGTCTCCGGATGGCGCCGGATCTGAGTATGACGTATCGGCAAGGTCAAAAATGTTCTCCGCATTCCTGAGGCATCGCTGTGCATGATCCGAATCCGTCGCGCGGTTCAATTGATAGCAGAGCGCGAAGTCGGCCACCAGGCGGCCGGCGAGATTCGGGCTAATCGCAGATCCAGCCGAACCCGCCGGAAAAACAGGACGATTACAGATGTAGTAGGTCGTGTACTCATAGCAAGGTTGCGGATCGCCCGGTTGTTGAAAGTGGTCGGCTGCCTGGGGCAAGGTCCAGATGTCGTACTCCGTGATCAGACAATAAGGTGTCACATAGGTGCCAGCACAATTGCCCGTTGCGGAACTGGGGCTGCCTTCGCCGTAGTAGTCCCAATCCTGGCTGTTATCGACCTGGTAATAAAGCGTTTTCGTCTCGTCATCCCACATCCGCAGCAGCCAGTCGATGCCGAATCGTGCTTCGTTTTCGAAATCTGCCGAAACCGGTGCTCCTAAGCCACTCTGGCCGGCATAGGAAATAGAAACCGGAGGAGCCGGAGGATTCCACGGCGCTCGTGCTCCCATCTGCTGCGGAAAATCGCGAATACCAATCTCCATCAGCGCCACGGTGTAACTCACCGTCTCTACATATTTCATGTAGTCGCCCGCGTCCCACCAACCGCCTGTCGCATCCCTGTGCTGCTTCGACGGAACCAGAGCTGGCTCCGGAGGAACATTGTCAATGAAGTCGTTACTGTCCATGGGAGGAGTGTCATAGACCTGCGCATGCTTGTCTCTAAGGTGACCTGGAGCTGTACGAAGCGCATTGCGAATGTAATCTGGTCCGTCCCGTTCCGTTTCGTAAAAGAACAACGTATTCAGCAACAGGCCGGGATAGAGTACCTCGGGCCGGTCGACTGCGAAATGCGGTGAAGTAGCCCGTATGGGGCCGAAGATATCGATGGTGTAAGTGTCTCCGCCGGAAGCCGCGAAATCGAGTGCGTACACATCATAGGTCAAACTTTTGCTGTGACTCCAAGTGCCCAGAAGAGGACCAATCTTGGCGGAATAAACGGTTGATCCCGCCGAATTGACTACGTGGAAAGTGGCGCCGGACTCAGAAGCCGTTGACATCAGATACGCGCGAAATGGAGCCGCACCAGTTTCGTATCCGATCTGGTTGACGCGCACGTAAGCGGATTGTGCGGCAACCGCAGACGTCCACACCAACGTTGCCACCAATACCACAGCCGGAACGAACATATTGTAGGAGCGCGAGCGGCGCTTCAACCGCGAGCAGATGATATTAGGCGACCGCATCGTATTCCTCGGCATGAAAGCTTTCATTAAAACGTATCTATAGTCCGTCCTAGTTATGCCGCTGTCAAGCTGGTCTAAAGTTTTTGTTTTTATAACCCTCATGCCCGCCGAAGCTCTGATCGCGCAAACCGGATCGATCCTGATCAGCCGCGCAAATCGGAGATCAACGGCTGCTTCCAGCGTCTGGATCTCTCTAGCCTCCGAACAAACAGCGGAGTGTATCAACTGGGAACGTACCCTTCTAGACGGTTCCATTCTCCAAGTAAACTAAGGCCGGAGGGAGGCAAACGTCGCATGCCAACAGCCCATTCTGATGCCACGCACGAGCCGAAATCGAATACGCTTGTGCAGGAAGAGCTCCTCGGAGAATTTCAGGAACTCGCAAAGACCGCTCCTACGGCTCAGTTTGTTATGGAGCGCATCGCACATCGCTTGCACGAATCTATGACGCGCTACAACTGGGTAGGTTTTTATCTGGTTGATCCGGCGGACCAGGGTGTACTTCTCGTGGGACCATTCGCCGGCAGCTTTACGCCCAACGCCCGCATCCCCCTCAGCACGGGACTCTGTGGCGCCGCGGCTACCAGCCGGCAGACCGTGGCGGTGGATGATGTATCGAAGGATTCGCGTTATCTCGCGGGATCGCCCTTAGTGAAGTCTGAAATTGTGGTCCCCATCTTCGTGAAGAATAAACTTGTAGCCGAACTCGACATCGAGAGCTATTTTGGCAGCACGTTCACTGAAGTAGAGCAGAAGTTTGTCGAGAGCTGCGCTAACATTGCCGGAAAGTTTTTGGCCAAAGGATAGTAGGCCTGGGTTTCAGTGTCCGTCGGCTTCGCACTCTTCTCCACACGGTGTCACATAAATCCCGCGGACAGACTCTCGAGCGGCGAGTTCTGCCTATCTCTCCCCATCCTACTTGGCAGCCCCGCTTAGCGGCGCGCCTTTCATCTCCATCTCGTTGGCGGGCACTGATGTGGATGCGTTCGCCTTTTGCGTGGCGACCCATTCGTGGATTCGCACCGATAGCACATCCATCGGTAGAGCTCCGGCGCCCAGCACCTCGTCGTGAAAATTACTCAGGCTGAACTTATCACCCAACTGATCCTTGGAGTACTGGCGCAGCTTAAGTATTTCGAGTTGACCGATCTTGTAGCCGAGCGCCTGCGCTGGCCACGCCATATAGCGATCGGTCTCGCTCTGTACCTCGGCCTCGTCGATGGCGGAGTGGTCGTGGAAAAAGTCGACGACCTGCTGGCGGGTCCAATGTTTGTAATGGAAGCCAGTATCAACCACCAGGCGAATCGCGCGAAGCATGTCGTCCTGCAAGTGGCCGTAATAGCTGTAGGGATCCTGAAAAAATCCAACTTCTTTGCCCAGGCGCTCAGAGTACAGAGCCCACCCTTCTGTATAGGCGGTGTAGTACTCATTCTGGCGAAAGGGTGGAAGCTGTGGCAGCTCCTGAGCGATGGCAATTTGCAAGTGATGGCCGGGGACGCCTTCGTGATACGCAGTGGTTTCGAAGTCGAGCGTGGTGCCTTTCTCGTAGTTGCCAGTGTTGACCATGATGTGGCCGGGCCGCGAGCCATCTTGAGAGCCCTGAACATATTCCGTGGAAGCCTCTTTCTCGCGGAACTCCTCGATCGGCATGATTTGCAGCCGGGCTTTCGGAAGGCGGCCGAACATCGAGGGCAGCTTCAGGTACATCTGGTCGACGTACTTTTGATAGAGGCCGACAATCTCCTGGCGGGAGTGCACGTGAACCTTGGGATTGGTCTGAAGGGAAGCGCTGAAGCTCTTGAGATCTTTGTAACCGAGTTGATTGGCTACACCGATCATACGAGCTTCGATTTCCTTGACCTGCGCCAGACCGATCTGGTGAATTTCCTCCGGAGACAGATCGGTGGTGGTACTTTCTTTGACGCGAAAAGCGTAGCGTTCGGGACCATCGGGCAGCGCCCAGACGCCGGGATCGGTGCGGCCTTTTGGCGCGTACTCTTCACGCACGAATGTGGTGAACTTGACGTACGCCGGAAGGACGGATTCGCGGATCGCCGCCAGGCCCTGTTCTCGCAACCGCTTCTGATCATCGGCGGAGATGGAATCAGGAAACCTCGTGAAGGGCTGAGCAAACGGTGAATCCTCAGGAGTCTTCGTGGCGAGACCGTTGGCTTGGTCGACCACCTTCTCCAGGAGCACGCGCGGGGGCATCAGACCTTCGGCCATCCCTTTACGCATCTGGATTATGTTCTCATCGACCAAGCGGGGAACCTGACGCAGCCGGGAAATGTAGTCATCGTAATCTTTGACGCTTTGAAATGAGAGGACGGACACGAGTTGCGGAAGGTCGATGTGGACGCCGCCGGTCTGCGATACCGGCATTTCCCAAGGCTTAAAACGGGCGCCCTCCAGAGCAAACTTGAGGTCGCGGACCATAAGGGTTTTGTTTAATGCTTCTTGCTCGGGGAACCCGCTGGTGTCGATGGCTTGGAAGCGGGTCAGGTAGTTCTTGCTCTGCTCCAGATCGTCGTCGATGGCCTTCTGGGAGAAGTCGTCCAGTTTGTCGTTCCAACGCTTATCTCCAAGGATGGAGGCGTAGATCGGGCTTGTGCGGAGGGTATACTCCCAGCGTTCGGCAAGAAGGTCGTTCAGCGCCTTTCTACGGCCTTCGAGATCAGACTGCTGCGATGCGAAAACGTTGCCGCATAGCAGGGAAGTCAGCAAAGCAAACAGGATCGGAGATCGCATAAAGCTCCTTGGGATGGATTCGACAGGATTCTTCTGGCCAAGCAGCCGGCCGATTCTACACTGGCCGTCACGCGGCTATTCATAACGCAGGCTCTCGATAGGGTCGAGCTGCGCAGCGTGGATAGCAGGAACCATGCCGCTGATCACGCCGACGAGACTGAGAATAATTGTTGCCACCGCCAGGCTGCTGAGATTAATTCGCAGGTGAATATCACCGGCCTGCAGGTTATCGCCGAAGGCGCTCATCAGTGGCAGTGCGCCTACCGTCCAGGAAATTAAGTAAGCGATAGCAATGCCGCCCAGGCCTCCGGCAAAAGTTATCGCGAGAGCCTCGGCCAGGAACTGGAAGAGGATGTGGCTTTTGTGCGCGCCCAAAGCTTTTTCAATCCCAATTTCCCGCGTGCGTTGCTGCACCGATACCAGCATGATATTCATTAGTCCGATGCCTCCAATACCCAGGGTCAGCGCGCCGATGAAGGCCAGCAGAATCTTAAGTGCGGTGGTTACGATCTGAAACTGGTCGAAGTCCTGTTTGAAGTCGGCGATGAAAACCGCGCGGCGGTCGTCAGGGCGGAAGTTATGGTGTCCGGCCAGCACGGAGCGAACGATGCGAGCCAGTTGCTGATGGTTCTCGCCTTCGTAATCCATAAACATCCCCGTAATGTAGCGAGTGTCATAGAGATCGCCCATGGTGCTGAAGGGAATGACCACCATTTTGTTGTCGTTGTCATCGCCGCCCTGGACCTTGCGCTGATAAACACCGACCACTTCAAAGGTTAATCCATTAATGCGAATATTTTGTCCGAGCGGTTGTTCGCCGGAGAAAATGCGGCGCCGGGCTTCGTCGCCGATCACCGCAACTCGCGCGCGCTGCGATTCATCTTGTTCGCTTAAACCTCGTCCCGTAGCCACCGAAAAACCGCGAATGCGCTCGTAGACGGGATAAACTCCGGTCAGAAATAAATTAGTGAAGTTGCGCGTGTCGTGCTGGATGGAGGCGCCGTTATTCTTATCGAAGATGGGCGTCACCCCTTTGATCAGCGGTACTTCATTGCGAACGTAATCAACGTCGGCGAGCTTGAGTTTAATTTCGCTTCCGGCCTTGGCGCCTCCGGCCTGCAGCGAAGTACGACCAGGAAAGACTCCGATCACGTCAGTGCCCCACGAGGCAAAGATGAGGTTAATGGCGTCGCCAAAGCCTGATCCAAAGGCTAGGAGGATCACAACCGTTGCAATTCCCCACGCCATGCCGAGCATGGTGAGCGCAGTACGGCGCCGGTTATGCTGCATCGCGCCGAGAGCTTCCTTTAGTAAAGTCGTGCGTCATAGCTTTTCCCAATTACTCCTGCCGCAATGCCTCCACCGGTTCGAGCATGGCGGCTTTGCGCGCTGGGTAGAGTCCGGCCGTGACCCCAGCCAACGCTAGCGAAAGCACGGCTCCGACTGCCGATACTGGGACGACACGGGGTGTATCGAAACCCGGAGGAAGATTCACGGTCGAGAGCAGATGGATGATGAGCATCGCTCCACTTACTCCCAGGGCGCCGCTAAAGAGAGTGAGGAACGCTCCTTCGAGAAAAAATTGAAAAAGGATGTTGCGGTTCGTCGCCCCGAGCGCTTTGCGCAGGCCTATCTCGCGCGTGCGCTCCGTGACCGCGACCAGCATGATGTTGATGATACCGATCGCACCCAGCGCGAGCGTGACCAGCCCGACACCACCGAGAAACCAATCCATGGCGGTAAAGATTTTGCCCATGAGTTTCTGGTTCTTTACCGTGTCCCACTCTTCCCAGGCATCTTGATCGCTGGGATCGAAGTTGCCGTGGTTGCGGGCGACAATGCGATGCAGTTCACCTTTGGCGTCTTCATTTTCCTCGAAGGTCCGGGGCTGATAGTTGATGAACGAAACCGCATTGCCGTCCTTCGAATTATCGCCTTTGAGTGGGAAGAGTTCACGCATGGTATTAAACGGAACAAAGATGCGAATGTTGGTGGAGTTCTGTTCCTCGTTGCCAATCATGGAGAGCTGGCCGATTACTTCGAAATGAATACCGTTGAGCAGGATTGAGTTGCCGACGGCAGGACGCCCCGGGAAAAGGTTGCGCGTTATTTCGCGTCCCAAGAGACAGACGCGTCGGCGTTGCAGGTTGTCCTCATCATTAATCCACCGTCCGGACTGTATCGGGATATTTCGGACCTGGCTGTAGACAGGGAAGACTCCGGAGACCTGGCCGTTGCTGCTGGTGTAATCGCTGACCACGCGGAGATCTTCACGCGCGATTACTGGCGCAACGTGGATGGCCAGCTTGGACTGGTTCTGGATCGCTAAATAGTCATCGTAGGTAAGATTGAACCACTTCATCGAATTAAAGCTTCCAGCGACGGCGGGGGCGCGTCCGCCCCAGAAGAAAATAATGTTCTTGCCGAAGGTTTCGAGTTGACGACGGTTGCCATTGCGAAAGCCTTCGCCCACGCCGGCGAGGAGCAATAGCGATCCCACACCCCAGGCAATGCCAAACATGGTGAGGAAAGAGCGCAGCTTGTGCGCCCAGAGGGTGCGCAACGTCTGGCCGACAGTGTCCAGGAGCATGCGCATTGGTTGAGCGAGGGCAGAATACACCCCCGCTTAATTAGTTCGACTGGCTAACACGACGAAGGTTAGCGAGGAAACGCCGGGAATCAGGCTCTCGATATCCTATCCGATCGAAACAGTTTTGATATTCATAAACTCACGGATCCCATTGGCGGAGAGTTCGCGGCCGTGACCCGAACTCTTGACCCCTCCAAACGGAATACGCGGATCGGAAGCGACCATCTTATTGATAAAGACCATGCCGGACTCCAGTTCGTTGATGAAGCGTTCACGTTCGCGCTCGTCAGTGGTCCAGGCACTGGCTCCGAGCCCGAAGCGGCTGTCGTTGGCGAGCCGGATGGCTTCATCGATATTCTTGACGCGAAATAGCGACGCCACCGGTCCAAAAAACTCTTCGCGGTAGGCGGGAGACTCTTTCGGAATGTTGGCAAGAACCGTCGGCGCATAATAATTGCCGGGCAGCTTCAGAGGGTGGCCTCCGGTCAAGACCTTGGCACCGGTCTCCACAGTTTTCTGAACGTCGGCGTGGAGAGACTTCACAGCATCCGCCGTCGCCAGCGGACCGAGCTCCGTCTTCTCGTCAAAGGGATCGCCCACCCGCAGCTTCTCCATGCGGGCAACGAACTTCTTCTCAAACTCCGGTGCAATGGACTCGGCGACAATGAAACGCTTGGCGGCGATGCAGGACTGTCCGTTGTTAATGACGCGGGCTTCGACGGCTGTAGCGACCGCGGTATCGAGATTAGCGCTGGGCATGACGATAAACGGATCGCTGCCGCCAAGTTCGAGCACAACCTTTTTGATGCGCTTGGCGGCGGCCATTCCAACCTGAATGCCAGCCTGCTCGCTTCCGGTGAGCGTGGCGGCGACCACGCGCGGGTCGTTGAGAATTGCATCGACCTTTTCAGATCCGATGAGCAAAGTTTGAAATGCGCCGGCGGGAAATCCCGCTTCGAGAAAAATCTCTTCAATCGCCAAAGCACACTGCGGAACGTTCGAAGCATGCTTCAGCAATCCAACGTTGCCGGCCATGAGCGCTGGAGCAGCGAACCGGATCACCTGCCAGAAAGGAAAGTTCCAGGGCATGACGGCGAGGATGGGGCCGATGGGCCGGTAGCGGATAAAACTTTTTTGAATACCAGTGTCGAGAACCTCGTCGGCCAGAAAGCGTTCAGCATTTTGCGCGTAGTAGCGGCACCCTCCCGCGCTCTTCACTGCCTCGGCTACGGCCGCTTTGTAGGGCTTGCCCATTTCGAGGGTCATTAGTTTCGCGAATTTATCTTTATCGCGGTCGAGAATGTCCGCGGCCTTGGTCATGCGGCGCGCGCGCTCGGCGAACGAAGTTGTACTCTCCGCGTGAAAGGCAGTAACCGAAAGCTGAAGCTTTTGTTCGATCTCAGCACCGGTGAGAGGCTCAAAAGTCCTAAGAGTTTCGCCGGTCGCGGGATTGATGGTTGCAATGGCCATGGTCAGTGATCCTTCGTAATAATTAACTTCTAAAGAATTCAGGCAGCTGGGGCAATCGTTTTCATTGTGTATTTCCCCCTTGAATTAGGCAGAAATCCAAGCGGTCATACCACTATACCACCTTGCGAGCAACCACTTCAGGGCCGAGATCATCGAGAACGGTGATCGCCAACGATGATCGCCAACGACGATCGCCAACAACGATCGGCAACACTATCTGTGAGTTGCCCCGCACGCTTTGGCAGCATTGACAATGGTGCTCAATCTCAATAAATGAGAAGGAATTTCGCCGGGTGCGAGATTAAAAATACTGAAGTGGGCGAGGTCCAGCTAGCGCCAGTCAGAGTGGTCCGGTCGAATTCCTTGAATTGGGCAGTTGGAACTTCCAGCCTGCGCCCAGTGGTTTACAATGAAATGTTTTCGAGCAAACATCTTCATCGCGCAGTTCTGGAGGAATTTATGAAGCTTACCCCGGGCAAACTTGCAGGTCTTCGAAAAGTATCGAACGAACACGGTGTGATAGCGGCGGCGGCGATGGATCAACGTGGTTCGCTTCAGAAATCTCTAGGGAAAGAAAAGGGCGGGGAAGTAAGCGGCGCCATGATGGAAGAATTTAAAACGCTGGTCACGGAAGTGTTGACGCCGCATGCCAGCGCAATCCTGCTCGATCCGGAGTGGGGACTGCCCGCCTCAAAACGTCGTGCCAAGAATGCGGGACTGCTGCTGGCTTACGAGAAAACCGGATACGACAAGACCGGGCCAGGACGATTGGGCGATCTCCTCGATCACTGGTCGGCGCGGCGCTTGAAAGAAGCGGGCGCGGACTGCGTGAAGATTCTGCTCTACTATACGCCATTTGATTCCAAGGAAATAAACGACAAGAAACATGCCTGGGTGGAGCGCATTGGCGATGAATGCCGGGCCAACGACATCCCTTTCTTCCTGGAATTTGTCGGCTACGAAGAAGGCGCGGACGAAAAGGGTCTCGACTACGCGAAAAAGAAACCGCAGATCGTTACCGAGAGCATGCGCGAGTTCAGCAAAGATCGCTACGGCGTGGACGTGCTGAAGGTCGAGGTGCCGGTAAACATGAAATTCGTTGAGGGCGTGAAGTGCTTTGGGGGCCAGAAAGCTTATACCAAGAAAGAGGCGATCGATTTTTTCCACCAGGCGGCGAACGTTGCGACTAAGCCGTTCATCTATCTTTCCGCCGGAGTGAGCAATGCAGAATTCAGCGAGACGCTGGAGCTGGCGGGAGAATCCGGCGTGAAGTTTAACGGCGTGCTCTGCGGACGCGCCACGTGGAAAGATGGCATTCCGATTTATGCCAGGCAGGGTGCAGCCGCATTCCGCAAGTGGCTGGAGACGGAAGGTGTGAAGAACATCAACAACGTCAACGACAAGCTCAAGGCCGCGACCAGTTGGTATTCGATCTATGGTGTCGAGCCGGTACTTGCCGGAGCTTAATATCCGAATTGACTGTGTGGCGCGGGCGGCTCGCCCGCGCTTTTTCCTTGCGTGAGAGAGATTGAAATTCATCTTGTGGGCATGCGGGCGGAACGGATGCCACCCCTTCGCGAAAGATATAAAAATTCCGTAACAATTCGCGGTAAATCCTTCATCACTCATATCCAAATTTGGAATTAGACACAGTGATGAAGTCCCCATACTCTTAAGTATGGATCACTTAATATCTGTTGAGGACTCACATGTTGATTTGCTGCACGAGATTGGCGTTCGGTTGGCGACGGCGGACGGTTTCCACGAAGTTCTGTCTCGTGTGGTCGACTTTGCATCGGCACTGGTGAAGTGCGATGCCTGCCTCATTTATGTTCTCGAGGGCGACGATCTTGTCTTGCGAGCTTCGAAAAATCCGCATCCGGAAGTAGTGGACCGGCTAAAACTGCGCGTCGGTCAGGGCATTACGGGATGGGTAGCGGAGCACCAGGAGCCTGTAGCTATCGCGGAAAAAGCCGCACTCGATCCGCGCTTTCAGTTTTTCCACGAACTCCCGGAGGACAGTTACGAGGCCTTCTTATCGGTGCCGTTGATGTGCCGTGGCCGTGTCGTGGGAGTCATCAACCTGCAGCATTGCCAGCATCATGTTTATCGCCGGCGCGAAATCCGGTTGATTTCCATGGTGGGATTTCTAGTTGGCGCTGAAATTGAGATGGCGCGGCTGGGGGAAGCTAATTCCAACCTGTCGGAACAATTGCAGACTCGCAAGATCGTGGAACGCGCCAAGGGAATTCTGCAGCGTGATCTAGGATTAAGCGAGGAACAAGCCTACCTTACATTACAACGCCAAAGCCGACAGAAGCGTAAGGCGATGAAAGAGATCGCCGAAGCGATTGTGCTAAGCGAAGAGGTAAAAGGAAATTCGCGGATGCACGTCCCTTCGTAATCCCGAGTGACGGACACGGAAAAGATCGTCCGAGAGCAGATGGTAATATCTGCTCTCGGATTTGGCGGCGGAATTAGCGGGCGGCGGTTTCCGCCGGGGTTGCCGCTGATTGCGCTATTTCGCGAGCTCCGGTCGGAACGGTGAAGTGCAACGTGAGGCCCGACTCCGGAAGCCGCATCGTGCTGACATAGCTTTCGCCGGATCGGGATACCAGGATGATCTGGCTAAGGTCGGAGGGCTGTGAGACCTCGGTGTCAGGCACGATCAGCATGAGGCTTGCTCCGGTGCTGCTTACATTCCGTAACGTCAGCATCTCAAACGGCCCACGGGCTCCTATGCTAAAGCGATATCTTCCCGCGGGCACGATTGTGTTCTGCCAGTGGACCTCATGGGTTAAGGTGAAGGCTCCGGCGGCATCCTGGGCGGAAGCCAGGCTGGGCGCGAAACTGAGCGCGCTCAGCATCAGCAGAGCGGCGTACACGAACTTGCGAATCGATTTCATGGCATCTCCTGTTCTTGGTGGCAAGTCTGAGCACACACCCGACACGGTATGCCGAGTGACGTGGTTCAGATTGAGTGGAGAACAACGAGGTCAGGAGATTTGCAAACCGACGTCAAGGCCGGAATGCAAAGATCGGCTTCGCAGGACCAGCGGCAAAGCTGGTTACGAAGTGATCCGACTATGAAGGAAGTCTGCGCTAGAGTCCAACGCAAAAAATTCATCTCACCTATTTACCTGACGCGGCTGTGCGTCGCGCTGCGTGGTCTCCATTGAATGACAGGCGTCGCCGTTGAAGTGATTTTCTGCACGTTCAGCTGCTCTCGTTTGCAAAAGCCGTGCCTGATACGAGAACATATTAAGTTTGCACATCTATACAGATTCTTACTGAGGAAGCGGCCAAAATATGGCGACACGGAATAAGTCCGCGAAAACGGGATCGAAAACATCGCGGGTAGAGGTGAGTTCGGAACGTAAGGGGCACGCTGATTCCAGGAACCACGGCTCGATCGAACCGGCGAAAGGGAAGCTCGGGGTGATGATCCCTGGCATGGGCGCCGTAGCGACCACCTTCGTAGCCGGCGTCGAGGCCATTCGAAAGGGATTGGCGAAACCGATTGGATCTCTCACGCAGATGGGCACGGTGCGGCTCGGCAAGCGCACCGACGGCCGCTCGCCAAAAATCAAGGAATTCGTGCCGCTAGCTGGACTGGACGACCTAATCTTTACCGGGTGGGATATTTTCGAGGACAACATGTACGAGGCGGCCTCGAACGCGGGCGTCCTCGAACAGAGGCTGCTCGATCAGTTGAAGCCGTTTCTCTCGTCGGTAACGCCGCGCGCTGCCGTCTTCGACCACAACTACGTGAAGAAGATTGACGGGCCAAATGTGAAAAAAGGCAAAACGAAGATGGATCTCGCCGAACAACTGCGCGACGACATCCGCGACTTCAAGAAAACCAGTGGAGCGAGTCGGCTGATCACGATGTGGTGCGGCTCCACGGAGTCCTATATCGAGCCCACCGCGGCGCACCAGTCCGTGAAATCATTTGAGATAGCGCTTCGAGACAACGACGAAATGATTGCGCCCTCGATGATTTATGCTTACGCCTCGCTGATGGAAGGTGTGCCGTTCGCCAACGGCGCTCCGAATCTAACCGTCGATTTGCCCGTAATGCTCGAACTTTCACGTCAAAACAAAGCGCCGATCAGTGGCAAGGATTTCAAGACCGGGCAAACCTTAATGAAGACGGTGCTTGCGCCTGCCTTCAAGGCTCGGCTACTTGGTTTGAGCGGCTGGTATTCCACCAACATTTTGGGCAACCGCGATGGAGAGGTGCTCGACGATCCGGGATCGTTCAAGACCAAGGAAGAGTCGAAGCTGGGTGTCCTAGAGCACATCTTGCAGCCCGGACTCTATCCTGACCTGTACGGTAATATTTTTCACAAGGTTCGCATTAATTATTATCCGCCACGCGGTGATAACAAAGAAGGCTGGGACAATATCGATATCTTCGGATGGCTGGGTTATCCGATGCAGATTAAGGTCGACTTTCTGTGTCGCGATTCGATTCTAGCGGCGCCCATCGTTCTTGATCTTGTCTTGTTGATGGATCTGGCCAAGCGCTGCTCGGAGCTGCGCGGACTAGGAATCCAGGAGTGGCTAAGCTTTTACTTCAAGTCTCCTATGACCGTTCCGGGGTTGTATCCCGAACACGATCTTTTTATTCAGTTGATGAAGCTGAAGAACACACTGCGACATTTGAAGGGTGAGGAACTGATTACTCACTTGGGGTTGGAGTACTACGACTGAGGGAGGGGAACCTGTCCGCATTCAACGGGGTATGAAAAGAGTTCAGGCTTCAACCTCGGTAATTGAGCACACACTACCACACCGTCCGCAGTAGCGGGCTCCTGCGGATATTCTCGTCGCGGGTGATCAAGCTCAGACCTTCGGCGCGGGCGGTTGCCCCGATGAGGCGGTCGGCGGGATCGCCCGAGTAGTGATCCGGAAACTGCGCAGCGAGTGCCGCGATTTCAGGCGTGATTGGCCGAACTGTAACATCTTCTACTAACAATCGGACGGAAGCCTCGACCGTGCCATATGCTTGTATTTTTCCACTGGCAAGTAACGACGCGAGTTCCCAGAGTGTAATCGCTGAGATGGCCAGACCTCCGTCGTTGCGTGCTCGCCGGATGGCCGACGCTGCCGTACGAGAAAGCAGCTTGGAGTCGTCTCGAGCCCAAATCAGCACGTGAGTATCGAGCAAAATCACCGCGAAGTTTCCCAGGCTTCTGGCGGTACCACTGGGGACTCTATATCGCCCACGATCCGGATTACGCCCTTCAAGCTGCCGATGAATTCTCGCTTTGGAGCGTCCGCAGGTACAAGTTTGGCGACCGGCTTACCCCGCTTAGTAATTACGAGGGGTTCTCGGGTAGCCCGCACGTCTTCCATGAGCGTGAGGCAGCGCGCCTTGAACTCCGCCGCTGCAATTGTCCTCATGGACACATTATAGCATACATGGTCACCTCGATGTGACCACAAGATCAAGTCAGCTTCTTCTCCCGCTTGTACTCGTCAAACTTCTCCAGAAATCTATCAATGTCCTGTTTCTGCAAATAATACGGCGTCGAGAGCCGCAGCTTGTTCGGATCTCCTCCCCGGATGCGAATCTTATATGTCTTCCACATCCAGTTTTCCAAATCCATACGCGGCACGGGCGGAACATTCACCGTGACAATCGCACAACGCAAGCCGGGGTCGGGTGAAGTCCAGGATTCCGCTCTCCGTTTTTTCATTTCATCGAGTACATAGTCGGCGAGCTTACGATGGCGGCGCTCGATACGGTCGATACCTATATCATTGGCTAGCTCGATCGAGGCGCGAAGTCCGTACAGCGCCGGCACATTCGAGCTGCCAATGCGCTGAAACCGTTCAGCGCGAAGCTTGGGATCGTCCCACCCTTCAGTGACAATGGTGTTCCACAAGCGGTCGATCACTTCGTCACGCACGTAGAGAAAACCGGAGCCCTTGGGCGCCTGCAGCCATTTGTGCGGGCTCGAGGAATACATATCGCAGCCCAATTCGTGAATATTCAGCCGCATCATTCCAGGCACGTGTGCGCCATCGACGGCAGAAAGAATTCCCTTTGAGCGGGCAAACGCGCTAAGTTCTTTGGCCGGCAGCACGACGCCCGAGAACGTTGTAATGTGGCTAAAGAAAATGACGCGTGTGCGGGGAGTGATGGCGTCGTTGAAGAGATTGAGAACCTGCGCGGCGTCCTTCACCGGGCGCGGCAGCGTAACCCGTTTTACGACGATGCCGTAGCGCTTCGCCTTAAGATTCCACGGATGCTCGCCGCCGGGATGTTCCTGGTCGGTCATGAGAACTTCGTCGCCAGGTTTCAGGTCGATGCCGTTCGCGATGTAACTGTTGGCTTCGGTAGCGTTGCGCAGCAGGGCAATCTCATCGCGATGGCATCCGACAAACTCGGCCAGCGGATCGCGGAATTCATTCCACGATGCATATCCCCAGATGGGATAGTCTTCGGGGTCTTGCTGGTCCATTCTCTCGGTGGTGGAGTAGCCGTCGAAAATGGCGCGTAGCACGGGCGCCGGGCTGGAACCGACGGTGCCGCTGTTCAAATAGATTTCGTCGGAAGGAATGAGGAATTGTCTGCGCATCTCGGCCCAATAGGCATCCTCATTTTTATCGAGCAGCGAGTGGTCCGGCAGCGGGGGAACTTTTTCGAGTTGCGCGAACAGGTTGCTTCGGAGGATCAGGGAAGCGGCCATTCCTGTGGCGGTGGTCGAGAGAAAGTGGCGGCGGTCGAGCATCAAGCCTCCTGAGAGAATTGCGGCGGTGGGAAAGTCAAAGGCCCTCCAGTCCCTGCGAAAAGCGCAGGGACTGGGGGAGGGACTTTCTCAACTTCCACCGCCGAAAGCGCGCGAGACAACGGGCCCGCGGCTACTGTCCAGCTGGTTTTTCAGCTGGTTTGGCCGTGGGTTTCTTCATCTCCGTCATCGCGGCTTTAGGCTTCCAAAATTCCGGGTCAGCTTTAATCCATTCTTCTGAGGGATAGCTCATTCGAGGGTTGAAGACGAACAGATTGGTTTCGCTCGAATCAATCGTGGCTGCGGAAAGTTCGGCCAGCTTCTCCATGCCCTTTTCACCGAGTGTCTCAGCAAAAGTTTTTTCCTGGGCGAAGCTGTGGTCAATTTCTGAAGCTGACTTCATCGGGTTAAAAATAATGTACGAGTCATTTTCCAGACCGTACACGACCTGATACATCGCCCAATGGCAATCCGGCATTTTTTCGCAGCCCTGCTTGTACAACGTGGCAAGCGCCTCCCAGTCCTTGTCGTGGCCGGGGCGAAGGTGAAAGTGCGAAATCTCAAAGTAGCGCATGTGGGGAATGTCGACAGTGCTGCGGAAACTCAGGTCTGGACGCAGCATGAGGACGGCCTGGTCGGTGGCGGCTAGCATGTCTCCATCGGCCACGTTGGCGCGATCCAATGCGGTGCTTAAAGCTGTATTCTTTTCGGTTGCCCGCGCATCCTTCTCCCACGCTTCGAACGATTCGAAGCCGGTGAAGAACAAGGAGCGCGGTTTGCCGCTCACCGAATCAACCGCCAGATAGTGCGTGGGCCACTTGGCGTGAGCCATGGCCTGGACAAAGGCGCTTTCTGTTTTTTCATGCGACATCCCATTTCTCCCCGGCTTGGTCCACTCGCGCGTGACTGTCAGAATGTTGGGTGGAGGAGGCATCTCGGCCTTCTCCTGCGCAACCGCGACTGCACCAAGTGCCAACAAACACGTTCCCAACAACAGCCCCAGTGTTTTCATTGGGAATCTCCTTTGTGGGTTTGAAAAGCAGTCGCCATTCTACGCGGATTTTGTTCTTTAGCAATGTTTCCCGGGTTAAGTCGAGAGACTCGATCGCCCCACCGCGGCGGCATTGTCGCTTTCAACGGCTGCTAGTATACTTATCCCCAATTCCCGCGCGGAGGCTAATGCGTGCCTCCTCCCCCAAGAAACGCAAACTCCAATCAGTAGGAGATCACGATGTCATACCGACGGCCCTCCCCTGTCTGCTGGGGGCTAGCAATTTTTGTCGCCGTGCTGTCGTTGGCGGGTGTTGCTTTCGCCAGCGAGTATGTAATTTATGCGTTTCCATCCACTGACTCTGCAGGCGCGGAATCCAATGGACCTCTGGTTGCCGATGAAGCGGGCAATCTCTATGGCACCACGAGGGTGGGCGGAACGTTCTACAAAGGAACTGTATTCAAGTTGTCTCGTCCCGTGCCACCCGGCGCCAGATGGACCGAAACTGTACTTTATAGCTTCACAGGAGGCCGCGATGGTTCACAGCCGCTAGCCGGACTTATTTTCGACCAGGCTGGCAATGTATATGGAACTACTTCCGAAGGTGGAGCGGCTGGCTTAGGAACGGTTTTCGAGCTAACGCCTCCCGCTGATCCAGAGAGTCAATGGGTTGCGTCCACGCTCCACAGCTTTCAAGGAGGAACGCACGACGGCGCAACTCCAGTTGCGGGAGTGGTCTTCGACAAATCTGGTAATCTCTATGGCACTACTAACGAAGGGGGCATCAGCTTTGCCTCAACCTGCTCTCGAGGCTGCGGCACCGTGTTCCAACTCACGCCACCCGTAATTTCAGGAGCCGCATGGACGGAAACCGTAATCCATTACTTTAATTCTGGGCAAGGCGCCTCTCCGAGAGATGTTCCGATATTCGATACCATGGATTATCTGTACGGTACAGCTTCAAAGGGCGGACTCAATGCGTCGGGAGTGGTGTTCAGACTCGCACCTCCAGCATCGCCCGGAGGAGCGTGGACCTACAAAGTCCTCCACGCATTCGCCGGCGCGAAGACAACCGACAGTGCTTCCCCCTACGGAAGCCTGACACTCCACGGCGGCAGACTCTACGGCACGGCGACTGCAGGGGGCGCACACGATTGGGGAACAGTTTTCCAATTGGTCCCTCCGTCTGTCGCGGGTGGCGCGTGGACTGAAAACATTCTCTTCAGCCTCGACGGAACCCACGGCGGCTTCCCGAGTGCAAACGTGATTTTCGACAAGGCGGGAAACCTCTATAGCACAACGTACGAAGGTGGAGGGATCGGTACCTGCTATCTCGACGGTTGTGGCACGGTCTTCAAGCTGACGCCGTCCGTGACACAAAGTGCTGCCTGGACTGAAACTGTCCTTCACAGTTTCCCTAACGCCGGAGGGGAAGACGGCTCCCGCCCGTCTGGCGGCCTTATTTTCGGCAAGAACGACGTGCTTCTTGGCGTGACTTCTGGCGGCGGCCTCGGCAGCCAGGGCACGGTGTTCGGAATAGTCCCGTAGCGGCAGCTCTGAGGATTGCACTCTTGGTTTCTGCGCCTTGGTTTAGGCGCTTCGATGAGTCATTGACAATGATGGAGCGGGAGACCGGGATCGAACCGGCGACATCCAGCTTGGGAAGCTGGCGTTCTACCGCTGAACTACTCCCGCTCGCAGGTGAAGTATTCGCTGAAGTCAAAGTCTAGCACCGCTCGAAGCCGGAAACAAACTGGGCACGGACGCGGCCGACCTGACGAAGTGCCCCAATGATCCTGTTCCGCCTGTTAGACTCTGCGCAGAGAGTAATAATGTCCTCCGCACCTTCCTCTACGAGAAAACACGCGGCCACGGCCTCCGTCGGTCAAGGTTCGATCCCAGAACCTTCGTTTTCTGAACGCGCCCGCACGCTGGTTTACGTTAGTCGCATCGGCGGCCTCTCGACGATTTCGCGCAAGCAGCCGGGTTTCCCATTCGGTTCGGTGATGCCATATGGACTTGATGCTCACGGCCGCCCTATCTTCCTCATCAGCACGATGGCCATGCACACACAAAATCTGCAGGCGGACCCGCGCGCCAGCCTGCTGGTCACGCAGCCTGACGCAAGCGGAGATCCACTTGGCGCATCGAGAGTGACTCTAGTGGGAAATGTCCTGACCATTCCAAGGACCGAGATCCCGGACGCGCGCAAGCTTTATCTTGACCGTTATGCCAATAGCAAGTACTGGGTCGACTTCGAAGACTTTTCTTTTTATCGAATGGATGTGGTTGACGTTTACTACGTAGGCGGCTTCGGCGTGATGGGCTGGGTGCAGGCGTCAGACTACGACCAGGCACAACCCGATCCGCTAGCCGATCACGCAACCGGCATCATCGAACACATGAATGCCGATCACAAAGATGCGCTCGTCCTTCTGAGCCGCACATTTGCCGGTATCGAGGCTCTAGAGGCCGCAATGACGTCAGTGGATCGGCTCGGCTTTCACGTGCGCTTAAAAACCCCTGATGGCATGAAGGGTGCCCGCATCGCTTTCCTGCGAGAAATCACCAGTCCTGGTGAAGCGCGCAAGGTTTTGGTGGAGATGGTGCAACAGGCGCGACAGCGGACCTGAGTTAAACATTCGAGTAAAGCAGTAAAACAGAAGATACGTGCGCATCGAAATCGGCCATATTGAGGCGCTCTTTCGTTATCCTGTGAAGTCCATGGCCGGCGAAAAGATCGAAGCCGCCGAGCTAGGCTGGCATGGTCTCCACGGTGACAGACGCCTGGCTTTTCGCCGAATCGACATCGATACCGGGTTCCCGTGGCTAACCGCAAGCAAGCTTCCCAAGATGATCCTGTTTACGCCGTGCTGTCGTGAAAGCGCTGCTCAGGAAGATATTCCTACGCACATTCGCACGCCAGATGGCGCGGAGTTGCCGGTCTTCGGGGAGGATTTGGCGGCTGAGGTCGGGCGCCGGTACGGGGCTCCCGTGCAGATGATGCACCTAAAACACGGCATCTTCGATGAGGCGGCAGTCTCCGTGATCGCCTCCGATACGGTCCGCGAGATCGCACGACTCGCAGGGCACACTCCGGACGTGCGACGTTTTCGCCCTAACGTTGTGGTTCGTTTACTTCGTGCGGTTCCATTCGCGGAGGATGCGTGGGTGGGCGCTGTGCTTTCATTCGGCGCGGCGGACGACGCTCCGGCCCTCACCGTCACCATGCGCGATGAACGCTGCTCCATGGTGAACCTTCATCCCGATTCAGCCAGTGTGGCGCCAGAAGTAATGAAGGCGATCGTTCGTGCGAACCAGAACAACGCGGGAGTTTATGGCACGGTCACTCGCACCGGTCGACTGGCGGTCGGACAGACCATATTTCTCCATGCGGCGACTGGGAGAACGGAACGTGGATGATTTAAACGTGATGTCACGGACGCTTCCCAATAAAAATGCCCGGGATCCTTTCGAATCCCGGGCATTCTTATTTAATCAGAAAGCGGTCGCTCAGACAGCCTGGACGTTCTCCGCTTGCCAGCCCTTGGGGCCCTTGGTCACGTCGAACTGCACGGTTTGGCCTTCTTGCAGGCTGCGGAAGCCGCCAGCCTGAATCGCGGAGAAATGCACGAAAACGTCCTCGCCATTTTGACGGCTGATAAAGCCATAGCCTTTGGCGTCGTTAAACCACTTCACTGTTCCTTGTTCTGCCATTGATAGTCCTATTCTTGTTTCTTGAAGTACGCTGAGGAAGATTCTCTGCTAGTGGAGGGGTGACGCTGGTTGGCGGTACCGACCTTCAATTGCTTGTGAGTCAAACTTAGCTTACATCTATTGTACATCACGGTGTCAACAAAAGCCACTCGTTACTCGTCCAGCGGATTGTGGATACTTTCACTGCTAACTTTCGCTGCTTCAGATGAAGCCCGCCGCACGAAGCACGAGCTGCTGCGGGCCTAGGTCTCAGAGTGTCTGATGCGAGGCGTGCGCGCCCGCTGGCCAGCAGAAGGATCTCTCCATCATGACTTGCATTCCGATACTCTGCCGAGTGTCAACAATCATTGTGAACGGCAATAGCTTGCACGGGCAAAAAGTTTGTCGTTTGGCCGCGAAAATACAGACACTGCTGCTGAAAATCCGGTCGGCGCCGCCAGCCGCTCTCAGATTGTGGGGCTGAATGTCGTCTGTTTGACGACTCTTTCCACGATTTTAAGCGTTTTGACAGCCACCGGTGGGGGGGCGGCGCTTTGATTTGCCTCCGCTAGCCCGCTCTCAACCGCATCCAGAGCCGAACAGGAACGTTCGAGAATGATAGAAAGATACTTCTGAGCGATGGGCCGATCCGCAGGATGAATCAACTCCCACCAGCGGCGAATGGATTCTTGAACCTCGGCTTCGGTTTTTTCACCGACAACCAGAGCGTCGATTAAACGATAAACCTTACTCTTGACGGCTTGATAAGAGACAGAAACTTCCTGGGGCATGGGGGTCGGGGCTCTCTACCCCCAAGAATGAGCAATCCTCCAGCCAAACCGTAGATGCTTGCACGGTAAGTCCTTTCCCCTCCACGGCCTTTGTTATTAATCCCACGAATGGAATAAATCAAAATTCTGGATATGAATTCTGGAAGTGTCCGTCGAGGCTTCGTTTTCGCACGGCCTCACCTTGAGTCTTCGGGGTAAAGGGCAAATCCCCTGGACTCTCGTGCAGTTCTTTACATTGCCGAACAGGTTACAATGTTCCGCTCCCGCGCGGGGTGAAGTTGGGTACGGCGATGCCTTACAGCTTCTCAGCAGCACAAAATTCTCGTGGAGGCGGAATGAAAACATTTTCGTGGATTCTTGCATTTGCGGTTTTGCTTTCGGTTTCGGGCAACGCTCAAAGTACACCGCCCTCGAACCCTTCGAAAGATTCTGAATCCCCGGACCGGATGTTCTTCCCTCGCGACATGTTTTGGGGATGGGCACAATTCGACCTGGCCCCTCCGCATAACGAGATCGATCCTAACCTCTGCGCCGGCAATGCCGGGCAATACGGCGGCGTGAATGCCCCGTGCAGCATGTTTGCGCGTTACATGCTCTCCGGGATGCTGGAAGTGCGTCCCTTCGGCCGTGGCCAGTTGCGGCGATTCATGGTCTTCGGCGCACCCTCATTTCTATTCGGAAAGAACGTGCCGCAGACGCTGTACACCTGGTCACCCGACGCCATTGGGATCGAGCACTCGTGGGGTGCGGGAATCTATATCGCAAAGGGGTTCGAGTTTCGCCTGACCCAGCATTTCTTGTTCGATCGATTGGGCGCGCGCGACACCAACCTGGGTTTGGCCGATCTCGGCAACAACGGTCCCTGGGGCCGCTACTTTACGGTGGGGGTGCGTAAATATTTTGGGAACAGGCGATGGTGACCGGCGATTACTTTTCTTACAGTAGCTTCTAAGCCGCGGTTGCGGGGACCGAGGGCCCGCTTAGACGTCGAACTAGCCAGATCACAAAAGCGACCAACAGCCCCAGGATGAAGAACGGAGTCAGAAGGATCGGTACCAGCCAACCCCGACCTCCCATGGAAGTCACGTCGCCGGAAATGGTGGCTTGAGGATCCCGGTGAATCTGGCCACCAAACAAAGTTGCGTCGCCGACCACCTTTACGCCTTCGTCCAACCGGATATCGCCGCCAAACACTGTGACGTCTCCAGCGACCTGCGCCTGATCTTCTACCACAACGTTGCCGCCAAAGGCGGTCACATCGCCCGCCACTTGGCCACGCACGTAAATGCTGCAGCCGAAACAGGTCAGGTCGCCAGCTTTCTCATTCGGCCCAATACTGATATTGCGCCCAACTTGTGTGTGCTCGGGATTATCCTTCGCGTATGCACTGCTCGCGAGCGAGAGGAACAGCACGAGGGCGAACAAGCGATAAGCGCTTACCAATCGGAAGCTTAAACAGCGGTGTGTGATGGGCATCACGGCCAGCCTGCCTCCGAAATAAGATTATGTCACAAAGCGCGAAGAAATCGATAGCGAGGGATCTGGGCGTTCCGCGCGAAGCAGCCTGCCCTGAGCCCACCGAATTGGGTCGTGTCCTTTGCGACGCCATAATCGCCCGTTTGGATTACTTCTTTGTCAAAGTGCGCCGGCCGTTCTCTATAATAGTGAGTTTCTCAGACTTCTTCGAACATCATCAGGAGGCAGGCGATGGCGGGCTCTTATAACGGTGTGGCTGTACCCTCGGACGGAAAAAAGATCGAGTACGCGAATGGAAAATACCAGGTGCCGGACACTCCCATCGTTCCCTTCATCGAAGGCGATGGCACCGGGCGCGACATCTGGAAGGCATCCTTACGCGTCTTCGACGCCGCAGTAGAGAAAGCCTACAAGAGCAGACGCCGCGTCGCATGGTACGAAGTTTTCGCGGGGGAGAAAGCCAAAGCCAAGTTTGACAACTGGCTGCCCGATGATACCGTCGATGCTATTCGCGAGTTTCGAATCGCTATCAAAGGCCCGCTGACTACGCCGGTCGGCGGCGGTATACGCTCCCTTAATGTCGCACTGCGACAGATTCTCGACCTCTATTGCTGTGTGCGCCCGGTGAAGTATTACAAAGGTGTGCCCTCGCCAGTAAAAAATCCCGAGCGAATGGATGTGGTCATCTACCGCGAGAACACCGAGGATGTCTACGCGGGCATCGAGTGGGAGCAGGGAACTGCGGAGTGCGCCCGCCTCATCGAATTCCTCAATAAAGACATGCTGAAGGGCGGCAAAAAGCAGGTCCGCCTCGACTCCGGTGTCGGCATCAAGCCAATTTCGATTACCGGAACCAAGCGCCTCGTACGGATGGCGATACTGCACGCAATCGAAACCGGCCGGAAGAGCGTCACGCTGGTGCACAAGGGCAACATCCAGAAGTTTACCGAAGGCGCATTCCGCAAGTGGGGATATGAGCTCGCCACTGAAGAATTTCGTGACAAGGTAGTTACCGAGCGCGAGAGCTGGATCATTGACAACAAAGATAAGAATCCAAATCTGACGATTGCGCAGAATGCGGAGCTGGTTGAGCCCGGCATGGAGTTCGCCCCTCCCGCCTTTCGCAAAGACGTAGAGCAGGAGGTGAAAGATGTTCTGGACCACATCTATGCTACTCACGGCAATGGCCAGTGGAAGAAGAAGATCATGATCAATGACCGCATCGCCGACTCGATCTTCCAGCAGGTCGTCACGCGCGCCGACGAATACTCCGTGCTCGCCACGCCGAACCTGAACGGAGACTACATTTCAGACGCCTGCGCCGCGCAGGTGGGCGGACTCGGGATCGCTCCGGGCGCCAACATCGGGGACGGCTACGCCATTTTCGAAGCTACCCACGGCACTGCGCCGAAGTATGCGGACAAAGACGTGATCAATCCCGGTTCTGTCATGCTCTCGGGTGTAATGATGTTCCGCTTCCTGGGATGGAACGAAGCCGCCGACCTAATCGAACATGGCATGGAGCGTACCATTCTGCAAAAGAAAGTTACCTATGATTTCGAGCGTCTGATGGAAGGCGCAACCAAAGTAAAAACCAGCCAGTTCGCCGATTGCATCGTCGAAAACATGGATGCGGGAGTTTTGGCTGGAGTGAGATAAAGCTTCAACCACAGGGAACCCGGAGGAAAACCGGACACGGCGAATTACCCCTGCGGCCTCTGTGTTAAAGATTTTGATTTTATTCCGAGGAAATCATGCGAAAGAAAGTAACCATAGTAGGCTCCGGCAACGTAGGCGCAACCGCCGCTCACTGGATAGCCTCAAAAGAACTAGCCGACGTCGTTCTGATCGACATCATCGAAGGCGTCCCACAGGGCAAGGGCCTTGATCTGCTCGAAGCCATGCCCATCGAGAAGCGCGACTCCTACATTACCGGCACCAACGATTACAAGGACACGGCGGACTCCGACATCGTCGTCATCACAGCCGGCATTCCCCGTAAGCCTGGGATGAGCCGCGACGACCTGCTCAACACCAATTACAAGATCATGAGTTCGGTCGTCGGTGAGGTCATAAAATATTCACCCAACTGCATTCTTATTGTGGTGTCGAACCCGCTGGACGCCATGGCCCAAGCTGCCTACAAGCTAAGCAAATTCCCTCGCGAGCGCGTCATTGGAATGGCCGGCGTCCTCGACTCCGCCCGCTTTCGCACCTTTATCGCCGACGAACTTAAAGTGAGCGTGGAAAACGTTACAGCCTTCGTCCTCGGCGGCCACGGCGACACTATGGTCCCATTGCCGCGATATTCCACAGTCGCCGGCATTCCAATCACGGAACTGATCGAGAAATCCCGGCTCGATGCAATCGTCCAGCGCACCCGCGACGGCGGCGCGGAAATCGTGAAATATCTGAAGACCGGCTCGGCCTACTATGCCCCATCAGCCGCAGCGACAGAAATGGTCGAGGCAATTCTTAAAGACAAAAAGAAAATCCTCCCCTGCGCCGCCTACTTACAAGGCGAGTACGGCATCAGCGGCCTTTACGTCGGCGTGCCCGTGAAGCTGGGCGCGAAAGGCATCGAGCAGATCATCGAAATCAAGCTAACCGCCGACGAAAAAGCGGGACTGGACAAGAGCGCGGCCGCCGTGAAGGAGTTGTGTGGAGTGATTGGGGTTTGAACGGTAGACATGCGCACGACCGGGTAGGGCACGACTTCAGTCGTGCCGCCCGATCTAGTCAATAATTGCGGCTTTCAGCCGTTGAGGTACGCTCTACCAGCGGTGAGGTTGCGGAAAAAATCGCCCCGCACGTCGAAGGCTCGCCTCGGGCGCTGAAGCGCGGATACAACTTCGACGCTTAACGGCACGACTGAACGTCGTGCCCTTCCCGCCCCATCCTCTTCCGGTTCAACACTTGCGCCTACGCTCTTTCCACCGTCACATTCTTCACCACCACATCCTTGTTCGGCCGGTCCTGCCGGTTGCGCGGCGCTTCGGAGATCTTCTTCACCACATCCTGCCCCTCAACAACCTCGCCAAAAACAGTATGCTTGCCCGTCAGCCAGGTAGTAGGCGCAAGCGTGATGAAGAATTGCGAGCCGTTTGTATTAGGACCCGCGTTGGCCATCGCGAGAATTCCCGCCTTGTCCAGTTTATGCGGCGAGCCTTTGGTCTCATCCTCGAACTGGTAGCCGGGACCACCCATTCCCGTCCCTTGCGGATCGCCACCCTGAATCATGAAGTCAGGAATCACACGATGAAAAATCGTTCCATCGTACAAACGATCCTTTGATTTCTTGTGCGTCGAAGGATGGGTCCACTCGCGCTTGCCCTCGGCAAGCTCCACGAAGTTGGCTACGGTTTTGGGCGCATCCTTCTCAAATAAACGGCAAACGATTTTGCCCTCACTGGTTTCAATCGTGGCGTAGAGTCCCGGTTGGCGAGTCATGAGTTCCTTTCAGTAATAAGTTCTTTGTGTAATGGGTATCCGCGGCAGCGTGGTTCAGCGTCGCTCATTCAATTCGCATTGGCCGCCGGTTTGGCCTCAGCGGCTGGCTTCTTCGCCGCCGCCGTCGTCGAACCATGCGTGATCGTGATGTGAATAATCTTTACCGGACGAAATGGCCTATCGTTCATAGGATCAGTGGCCATGTGTGCGACTTCCTTAACCAGCGCCACCGTCGCATCGTCGCACTGGCCGAAGATCGTGTAGTTTCCGTTGAGGTGCGGCGTGGCTACCTCGGTGATGAAAAACTGCGAGCCGTTGGTGTCAGGACCGGAGTTGGCATACGCGAGTCTCCCCGGCTTATCGAACAGCAGGTCGGAAGCAACCTCGTTCTTGAATTTGTACCCCGGGTCGCCGGTTCCATCCCCCTTCGGATCGCCTCCTTGAATCATGAAGCCCGGAATCACGCGATGAAAAATTGTGCCGTCGTAGAGCGGCACGCCATGCTCGGGAACTCCTTTAGGGCTCTTCCAGTCTTTTTTGCCAGTAGCGAGGCCGATAAAGTTTTCCACCCCGATCGGAGCTTTATCGGGAAACAGCGTACACGTCATCTTTCCCACCGTGGTCTCAATGATCGCAGTCGGCGGGCCCACTGCTGCGGCGTGGTGAACGGGTGGTTTGGTGGCTGGCGCAGTCTGGGTACTGGACTGAGCCCCGACCAGCGTAATGCCTAACAGTAGAACAAAACTGATAACACCTTTATGCATAATTGCTCCAGCATGAAAATTCGTGCTCGACAATTTCATAGCAACGTTGCATTGTACGACAGCGGAAGCCATCAATGGGACTGCGATTCCATCTCGCGGCTGACTCTTTCGACCTGGCGGAAAACCCGCAACAAATTGCCGCCAAGGACTTTCTTGATGTCCTCGGCGCTGTATCCGCGATCGAGCAAGCCTTGCGTAATCTTCGGTAAGTCCGCCGCGGAATCCATTCCCTGGGGTGTCGCGCCGCTCACGCCGTCGAAGTCAGAACCGAGGCCGACGTGATCAATGCCGGCCACTTTAGCGATGTGATCGATCTGATCAATGAGCACCGTGAACCGCGGTCGCGCAATCTTCCCCATCCACTCCCGCTCAATGCGGTCGACTTCGACATAATTGACCGGTTTGCCCTCAGCCTTCAGCGAGTCCACATACTTCTTGATTGCGGCGGTTTGGTCTTTTTCCTGAGCTAACAGAGAGTCACGAAATTTTTGATCGTCGAAGCCGGAAAAAAAGTTTACCTGCACTACGCCGCCATTTCGCGCGACGGCGCGCAGCATGTCGTCCGTCATGTTCCTTGGCGCGTCCACCAACGCCCGGGCCGAAGAGTGCGAGGCAATCACCGGCGCCTTCGTGATCGCAATCGCATCCCAGAACGTTTTATCGGCCACATGAGAAATGTCAACCATCATGCCGAGCCGGTTCATCTCCAGCACCACCTTTTTACCGAAATCAGTGAGGCCGTTGTGATGCTGTATCTTGGCATCGTTGATGTCGCCCGAGGAATCCGCCCACTCGTTCGTATTCGACCACGAGAGCGTCATGTAGCGCACGCCCAGCCGGTAGTAATCACGCAACAAGTGCACGTCGTTTTCGATGGAGTGTCCGCCTTCAATGCCCATGAGCGCGGCGAGCTTGTGCTCTTTGTGCGCTCGTTCGATGTCAGCGGCCGAAAAAGCCATCATCATCCGGTCGGGGTGATGCGCAGCCTGCTGGTATACCGAGTCAATCAGATCGAGCGTGTGCTGCGCGAAGTGCCCTTGATTGGTTTCGGGATCGACCCAGATCGAAAAAAACTCCGCGCCCAGATTGCCGCGCCGAGCCTTGTCGAGGCTCAAATGGCCATTATCGTTCGGGTCGGTTGATCCAATGTCGAAGCCCAAATCAAGAAAGCGTTGCGGGGTGTCGGCATGCGTGTCAATGACGATGGCCGAGTCTTGAATCGCGCGCGCCTTAGCGCTAACCGGCGCACCAGATCCATTCGAGGATTGTCCAGATGAACCAGGAGCAGCTAAAAAAAGACTTAGGACGACTGCGAAGGAGAGCAGAAGGATGTGGGAACGAGTCATATAGTTGGTTGCCACAGCGCAGCAAATCAACGATTGTACAGCCAGAACCCATATCGAAGACAGTATTGGTGGCCGGTTTCAGCCGCTTAGATCAGACTGCGGCGCAAGAGAAATGCCACTTTGCCGCAGCGCCGTCACAGCTTCGTCGACGCAAGCCTCAAGCGGCTGATTTGTGTCGATCACTGTTTTTGGAAGAGTGATCGCTTCGAATCGCGCTCGTACTTCAAGATAAAGTTCGTAGTTTCGATTGGCAGCCGGATGTTTTTGACCCTGTTCTTCCAGTCTCTGCCTGGCGACGCTTTCCGCGCAAACGCACTCGAAGATATGCCATCGCTGGTGGAGTCGGCCGGCGGCGCTTATCACATTTTCGATCTGGTAACGCCGCGAGAACGGACGTCCATCCAGAAACACAATCCGGTTTCGATCCCGCTGCAGCAGATAGCCGGCAGTGTCCAGCATGACTTGCAAACAGAAATCATCCTGCCGCGAAGAATATTCAATTTTGTCCGTAGAAAAAAGCGAGCGCCGAATCTCGTCCTTATTGAGCACGCGTCCGGAAGTCCGCTCCGCCAACGCGCAGGCTAGCGTAGTCTTACCCGACGCAGGCAAGCCAGCCATCAGAACAATCATGGTCGGAGTGATTATACGGGCCGGGTTCTAAGGGGTTCGCAATAAAAAGAAACGAGCTGACGGACTATTGAGTGCTGCTATCAGTTGCGGCGACCACCGCCGCCGGCTCCGGATGCTCCATCGGAACCACATCCTGCGTTTCACGCCACGCCGCATACCGTCCCGAAACCATGATGTGAAATACCCATTGATGCCGCTCTTCTTCAGGTTCCACCAGGCCAAGCGACTTCATGTAAAAGAGGTACCGCTCCATCCAGTGAATCTGCTCCTGGCTCATGCCGCGGCGCTGCAAGTCGACGGTAAGTCCCGCGAGGTGAGACGAAGCCGTGTCGCCCTCCGAAGGGGCCGCATTGCGGTTGTGGTGGCGAAGTTTATTCTGCACCTTTACCGTACGCACTGCTGAGTTGACCTGAATCTGCTGGTGAAAGCGGTGGTAATAAGCTTGCGCAATATCCTGAACGAAGTCGCGCGTCCAGGGACGGCAGTAACGGCGGGTCGGATCGAGCCGCGGATCGAATCGTAACGATTCACCCGGGACAATCGGCAACAGCGCCCCACTCGCCTTCAGCGCTTCAAGTTCGTCGTCATCCTGAATGCGCGGCAGTTCCAGACGGTCGATTTCCGCATTCTGCAGCAACAAAGATTCGTGTGAGGGCCGGAACACCGGATTCCAGCGCGTCCAATGGAACAGCCGATGCAGGCGATGATGTCGTAGAGATTTATGTACCGAGGTCGTGGTTGCTCCGAACATGGTGGTGCACAAGCAAGCCATGCACAAGCAAGCCAGCCACGAAAGACGAATCAGACGGCGCAGTTCTAATTTCACGAAGTGGTCTCGTAATCTGCCGCAGGGCCCGCCCCGCGACCGTTCCGACATTCTAAGCCATGCTGTCAAGCGATCCGAACTAACCGATCCTAACTAACCTTGATCGCCGGCTCAGCGTTACGACCGTACATGGGACAGTTGACCTATGCTTTAGTGACCTATGCTCTATTACCTTCGGTTACTCTTCCGATTCGCAATGGCCTTTGCACAAAATAGGTGCACGCCGAACTCCATCGCCGGTAGCTGATTACGCCCGGCTCATGTGCTCGCCGAGCAATCAGATAGCGCCTGTTCGATGCGGAGCGGGTATCCCCAGTTGTGAGGAGTGACAAAAATCAGCGCCGGAAAAGGTCATCCAGAGCTTGTTTCATGACGTCGCCGCCGACCTCGGAAATAGCATTCGTCAACGGAATATCTTTAGGGCAAACTTCCACGCAGTTCTGCGCGTAGCCGCATTCCTGGATACCGCCATCGCCCATCAATGCCGCCAGGCGCTCGCGTTGCAGCGCCTTGCCCGTGGGATGGGTGTTGAAGAGGCGCACCTGCGCAATGGTCGCCGCGCCCACGAAGCCCGTCTCTTCATTGAATTGCGGACAAGCTTCCATGCAGCACGTGCACGAAATGCATCGTGAAAACGGATAAGCCTGCTCCTGCTCCTCGGGGGTGAGGCGCGGGCCAGGGCCGAGATCGTAAGTGCCGTCAATCGGAACCCACGCCTTAACCGCCTTCAGATTTTCGAAGATCACGCTGCGATCCGTAGCCAGATCGCGAACGATAGGGAACTTCGAGAAGGGTTCCAGCTTTACCGGTTGCTCGAGATTATCAATAAGTGCCGAACAAGCCATCCGCGCGCGACCGTTGACCAGCATGGCACACGAGCCACAAACTTCTTCCAGGCAATTCGAATCATAAGTGATCGGCGTGGTTGCCTTGCCCTCGCGCGTGACAGGGTTCGCGGCAATCTCCATCAGCGAAGAGATCACATTCATCCCGGGATGCCACGCAAGTTCGAATTCCTCCCAGTATGGCTTGGAAGTCGGGGTATTCTGGCGCTTGATTTTGAGGAGGACGGATTTACGGTCAGCCATTTCGTTTGGTCCCTAAAGTCGGTGCACGGTTTTCCTGAAACAAACATCTCCGGCAGGAAGAATAACCGGGAAGGGTCCGTTCACTTCGCGGCGTCATACTTCCTCGGCCGCGGCGGAATCAGCGACGTATCAACCGGTTCGAACTCAAACTTCGGCTCGTCGGCATCCGGCGCAAAATATGCTTTAGTCGTCTTCAGAAAAGTCTTGTCGTCACGCTCCGGGAAATCCGGTTTGTAATGCGCTCCTCGCGATTCATCTCGCAATCTCGCACCCTGCGCGATAACCCTGGCCAATTGCAGCATGTTATAAAGCTGCCGAGTAAAAGCCACGCTGGTATTCGCCCATTGCGTGCGGTCGCTCAAGTTCACCTTGCGGAAGCGCTCGAGCATCTCCACCAGCTTCGCATCGGTTTGCTGAAGATTCTTGTTGTAGCGGATGACGGTGCAATCCTTGGTCATCAGTTCCCCTAGCTCATGCCACAACCGGAATGGATTTTCCGTGCCGTCATTTTTCATCAGCAGAGAATTATTTTCTTCCTGCTTTTTGCGTTCAGCCTCGAAGCATCCGTTCCCGTCAGCGAGCGCCTGCAGTCCGCGCGCGTACTTCACCGCATTCGGCCCGGCGATGCTGCCACCATAAATGCACGACACCAGCGAGTTCGCTCCCAGCCGGTTCGCCCCGTGATACTGATACTCGCACTCGCCCGCAGCGAAAATGCCCGGAATATTCGTCGCCTGCTTGAAGTCCACCCACATCCCGCCCATGGTGTAATGCATGCCGGGGAAAATCTTCATCGGCGTATCACGCGGATCGTCGCCTACAAACTTTTCGTAGATTTCGAGAATCCCTTCCAGCTTGCGGTCGAGAATCTTGCGGTCGATGTGCGTCAGGTCGAGATAAACCATCGGCTTGCCGTCGATGCCGAGGTTGTACTCGAACACCACCTTAAAAATGGCCCGGGTCGCGATGTCGCGCGGAACCAGATTGCCGTATTTCGGATACCATTCTTCAAGAAAATACCAGCGTTCATTCTGTGGAATCGACTTCGGATCGCGCTTATCGCCCGGCGTCTTCGGTACCCATACCCGCCCACCCTCTCCGCGGGCCGATTCCGACATTAGCCGCAGCTTGTCGTTGCCTGGGATGCAGGTGGGATGCACCTGAATAAACTCGCCGTTGGCGTAATAGCATCCCTGCTGATAAAGCGCGGATTGCGCCGATCCAGTGCAAACCACCGAGTTGGTAGACTTACCGAAAATGGCGCCGTTGCCGCCGGTGGCGATGATGATTGCGTCGGCAGGGAAGGTGCGCACTTCCATCGAGCGCAAATCCATCGCACAGATGCCGCGGCAGACGCGGTTTCCATCCAGCACCGCGGAAAGAAATTCCCAGTGCTCGTACTTCTTCACCTTGCCTTCGGATTCGTAGCGTCGAACTTGTTCGTCGAGCGCGTAGAGAAGTTGCTGGCCGGTAGTTGCTCCGGCGAAGGCAGTGCGGTTATATAGCGTCCCGCCAAAGCGGCGAAAATCGAGCAGGCCCTCCGGCGTGCGATTAAATGGCACGCCCATGCGATCGAGCAGATCGATGATGCCTGGCGCGGCCTCGCACATATCCTTTACCGGCGGCTGGTTGGCCAGAAAATCTCCGCCGTAAACCGTATCGTCAAAGTGCTTCCAGGTCGAATCGCCTTCGCCCTTCAAATTCTTCGCGGCGTTAATCCCGCCCTGCGCGCACACCGAGTGCGAGCGCTTTACCGGCACAATCGAGAATAGATCGACGTTCGCGCCCATCTCAGCGATCTTGATTACAGCCGAGAGCCCTGCGAGGCCGCCGCCGATCACGATGATCCTAGGAGTTGCTGCCATCGTTCACTCTACCGGCTTTCCGCGGCTTTCTTGGCTCGAATGCATCGCCGTAGTGCCCGGTTCGAATAACAACTGCGGTCGAGAGCGGAACGTGGACAGACTTGCCAGCCCTACCCCGCTTAGCAGGAAGAAGAATGCGATGCACACGATAAGAAATCGCTTCCGAGCCTTCTCTCCCGAAACGATGCCCCACTTCGCCGAAAACAGCCAGATTCCATAAGCGAAATGCCATGATGCCGCGATCAATCCCACGACATAAAAAATGAACAGCGCCGGCTGATACACTTCCTGCTGCACTTTGCCGAAAGAAGCATTGGGATACGCATGCAGGTCAATCCCGGTAAAGCGCATCGTCCAGGTGTGCCATATGATGTAGGCGAACGCGATTCCGCCGGTCCAACGCTGCGCCGTGTACATCCAGTTGCCGCTCCAGGGATATTCCAGGGTATTCCCGTCCCCGCGGTACCAAATGTAAAAGCCATAGAGCGCGTGGAATAAGATTGGCAGCCAGATTCCAAACAACTCAAGAAAAAATACGAGAGGCAGGTTTGCCAGAAAGCTTACTTGTCGGGCATAAGCGTCGGGCCCGCTGATCGCCGTGGCGTTCGAAATCAGAATGTGTTCAAACAGGAACGCGCCCACCGGTACGATGCCCGATAACGAATGCAACCGCCGTAGAACAAATGAAGTGCCGCGTCCCGCGCGCAACGGCGCCACACCCTGGACTTTATCGCGAACTACGCTCGGAGCCGTAGAACTGACTGCTGACGCCACGCTCACTCCTTATTGAGTTCTCCTTGTTCGTTCCGCGACCATAAGAGAACTGGTTATTATCCGCGCATGAAAGAAGGGAAGTCAAGAAAACCACCACGCAAGAAACGTGTTAGCTTCGTGAACCACAGGGGACACAACGCTGCACGAAGACTTAAACTCGCAGGTGTTCTTCGTGTTCCTTTGCGGTTGAAATCGTCGAACTGAACTTAATGTCAGGTTCAGTTTCAACCTCGACAGACGCGGTTCGATTCGCACCACTTTAGAAATTCGCGAAACGCTGCTCCGCGATGACTGTAGCGCGACTTCTCTTCTGCGGTCAGTTCCGCAAACGTCTTCCTGATCTGCGGAAAATAAAACAGAGGATCGTATCCGAATCCGTTCGCCCCACGCGGAGCATCGAGTATGACTCCTTCCGCAGCTCCTCGAAATGTAGCCAGCGTCTCACCCTCCCGCGCCGCCGCCAGCACACAAACAAACCTACCCGTTCTCCGGGCGGGCGGAATGTCTTTCAACTCGCGCAGAACGCGAGCGTTGTTGGCTTCGTCATCGGTATTCGCGTCAGCCTCGTGGGGCTCTTTATTCTGCAGATCGGGTGCAGCGTAGCGCGCGGAGTGTACTCCAGGCGCTCCATGCAGAGCATCGACCTCCAAGCCAGAGTCGTCGGCGACCACGATCTCTCCGGGAACGTACCGGCTATAACCTTCAGCCTTCTTTTGGGCATTCGCCTCGAAGGTCAGGCCGTCTTCAATCACAGTCGGCAGGGAGGAAAAGTCCGGGATTTCTGCAATCTCAACTCCATGCCGCAAAGCCGCGCCCGCAAAATCGCGCAGCTTGCCCGGATTGGAAGTTGCAACCAGAATTCTTCGCATCGCAGGTTAATTATTCGAGCCGGTTTTCTTTGCTCCCGATAAGGCCGGTTATGTCGCTTTTGCGGGAGGTCGCGATCGAGAAGCAGCACGACGTTCAGTCTCGACGCTTCCGTAACAAAACCAATGCGCAAACCAGCCCCAGTCCCGAGATCCACGCCGCCGCCGTCCGATCCCAGGTACGAACAAAATCAATCTGCACTCGGTTTGCGCCCCGTTGCACAGGCACCAGCATCTGTCCGCTACCTTCACGCATCCCACCCTGCACCCGCTGTCCATTTACTTCCACACGCCACGCCGGATAGCTGAAGAGATGCAGCGCAAGATTGTCCGGCGCCGACATCTCCGCCGTAAAAACCTTGCGTTCCGCCTCCCACTCAAAGACTCGAATCGCGCCATGCGCAGTCCCGTCTACCGTCACGCGACGAGCTTCTTTATCGATAGCTGAGGGGTCCGCACCTTTCGGCGTATATTCGTCGGTGCCCTCGTATCCCGCACCGGTCGCAATGTTGTCCTGCATCTCGCGCAAATCCGCGGCCGTATCCCACCACGGCGGCTGAAAGCGTTGCCAAACGAAGGCCAGTACCAACATAGTCGCCAGATACAGCGCCACGCGAAGCTTCCATCTGCGCACTCCCCTCGCAGTGAGTAAGGTGAATGGAATCCCCAGGCACAGCAACCATCGCCAGGGAAACTGCATGAACCGCAACTTGGGAAGGATCTCCCAGAGCGGATTGGAAATCGACAGCATCAGCACCGTACACACTGCAGCCCAGATCACGAGCGACAGCCAGAGTGCGGGATAACGATGGCGCCATGTTCTGGCGCTCCACGCTGCCGCAACCGTGACCGAGATTTCCGCGATAGCGATCCAGGAAATGACGCGGTTAAACGCATCGTGCTCCGCGTCGCTGGTATGGACGAAAAGAAAATTATCCAGCGGACGCGATCCCGCCGAAACCGACTGCGCAATGTTCACCCAGCCCTGTTCGTAGATCGCAGGCAAAAAATAAAAAGCCGCAAGGGCCATACCTAGAAATACAGCGGTCGAGCCCGCCAGCAGAACTCTCAGAGATTGCCGCTGCCACGCAACCACGATCATGAGCAATACCAGCGAATAGTGCACCATCAACGCCGCTGGTGCATTGATCAACCAGACAGCAGCAAGCAGCAAAGCGAGCAATCCCGTTGTACGGCGTTCCTTTGCGTCCGCCCGTAACAACAACAACACCAACAGCGGCAACAACGAACTAGCCAGCAATTCGGCAAAAGCGCTGCGCCAGTAAACAATCGTAAGGTGATACGGATTGATGGCATACAAAACAGCCGCGTAGGTTGCGTCGCGCCGGTCAAACCATTGCTGTGCCAGCAGGAACATCGATATGCCCGCAGCGACCAGCGCAATCCAAATGTAGATGCTGGCAACCAGCGTCCAGGGAAAAATCGCGCCCAGGAACGCACCCAAAACCCAAGACGCCGGAGGATAGAAAATAAAACGCGGCTCCCCATACCCGAAATGTGCGAGGCTCGCCCACCGGGGATAGATGATCCCCTGCTTCCATTGCCCGAGAACTTCCAGCCACGAGTACATATGGAATTCGACGTCATGTCCCGAAGGCGTGCCAAGGAAAAAGAAAGGGATTTCAGCTGCGAATGCGGCCGTCGCTATCCATGCCAGTGGTGCCCAGAGCGGACTGCCGCTTGCCAACGCGGGCATCGTCTCGGAAGATGACGACCCGTCAGGAGAACCGGATTTTACCGTTGCCGCCAGCTTAGGCCCCTCAGATACTGCGTTCCAAACTCGCGCCGCGCGCCTGGCTATTCATGTTCGCACAAGGATGACCACCGTGCGCGGCAGCTTGTTCGTTTGCTCGGGGGACTATAGGAAAGCACCCCAGAATTCGTGGGGATTGGATCGGCGCCTGTGAATAAAGTCCTGGTTATTTAACGGTGATTTAATATTCGTGAAACCGCCGCGCAACAGACATGCTCTACCGTACTTTCACAGGGGTGGAACAGAACCCGGAGAGTTGAAGAACCCATGCCAGAGACGGGGTACGGGTTCTTCAATCTCTGGAAAGCGCCTCTCGACCTCTCGCACCTCCGCCCATTCGCTGCCTGTGTCCCTGCCTTGCGTCATTTCCAAGAGCTCTGCCAGCCGCCTTGCCGCGAGAGGTCTCGCTTGGAAAGAAAAAAATATGGCGGCGGGCTCTAGAAAGCGAAGACTGATGAAGGCGCAGAAGGTCCAAAGGTAGGAAACAGCTAGGTGGCAACGGTCTCGCCCGATCGTTGGCGCCGAAGCTCCGCCAGAAAATCATCGGGTTGCAGCTCGGGGCCTTTTCGCAGCAGATCGAGCAACGGATCTTCAAGATCTTCGGCGTTCTCAACCGCAGTCTCCGGCGAGCGCTCGAACTGGGTGAGATCGGCCTTAAGCGCGCGAGGAGAGACTCCCAATTCCAGCCTGGAGTCGCGGCAGCCGCGCAGAACGTTAATCAAGTTCTCCACCTGCGCGCGCTGTTCCGATGTACGGGAAGGGAACTCCACTCCCATGCCGTACCCCGGATGCATCACCCTCACCATGCCTTCAGTGTGCACGGCAATCTCGTTAGTTCGCAGGCAGAGATCGACTAGAGCCTCTTCCGGGAATGGCGAATCGCTTTCTACGTAGCAGCCCCCCAGGCTCAGATCGGTAAGCTTACAGTGGGGAACCGTTTCCTCTGCGCCTTCACTAAGATTTTCCGCAGCAGCTTTTAGCCAAAGATGAAGCTGTGCGCCGACGGCTTCCTCCAAATCCAGAAAATGGACTCCCGTTTGACCGTTAGGATTCGCCCATGCCACCTGCCCATGCGCGTGGACTTCAAAACTTCCATCCGGCACCTGAAAGCGGAAATTCAATAAAGCGCCGGGAGCCTGGGGCTTAGCCGTGAGTACATCCATCCCAGTTTCGCTTAGATCAATGAGAATGCCTTCGACTTTGCGGCCGTCGGGTTGGGTAAGCTCCACCGGGGCTTGTACAGGAACGCGGCGTGCGCGTCGGCGTTCGCGATTTAACAACGCAGCCACGGCGCGCAAACCGGCCCGCGCTTTATCCTCGGAGAGAGGTTTGTACAGCACAAAATGCGCACCCTCAGTGAGGATGTGGCGCGCCTTCGCGAGCTCCGCGACTAATGCAACCGTAATGGGTGGGTCTCCCGAATTCAGCCTGCGCGCTTCTTGCAATAGAACAGACGCAGCGTCCCGATCCTCGAAATCAACAATCAGCGCCTCGAATCTGAGTTCCTGCAGTCGATGAATCGCTGCGGCGAGATCGCTGAAGCGCTCGACCGCGATCCCGAAGCCAGGCAAAACCCGGCCCAGGATCTCGGAAGCGGAATCGTCACCCGATACCAGCAATGCCAAAAAGTTCATAAACTAGGTTTCCCCGCCTCACCAGGGCGAGATTAAGGCCACCGCGGCGCCGCGGGACGAGTCGCCTTGGAGGCCGATGCGCTCGAATTGCTCGCCCCAGCCTTCGCCGCCATCGTCTCCGACGGGGACGCAGCCTCGTCGCCTTCCATCAGTACTGTATTGTCTTCGTCATCATTTTCCGCGAGCAGTGGCGCCACTTCGCGCAACTTCTCCGCGGCCTGCTGCAGCATCTCGATTTGCTTTCCCAGTTGGGCGTACTTGGTTTGCTTGTGCCGCAGTACCTCATGAATATCTTTCATACAACCCCCTCTGGTGAATGTAAGGAGGCCAAGGGTGGGGGTCAACGGTAATCACCGGCTTGAAGGTTACTGCGGTAATTTGTCCGTGGGAAACACGGAAATCTCACGCGCAAAGCAAAAGCCCCGCCAGAGCGGGGCTTTTGCATAGTGGAATCAGAACGAGCCTAGGTTTTCAACTTTTTGCGAACAATTCCAGCCAGACCAACCAGTCCAGTTCCGAGCAATCCAAGCGTGCCCGGCTCAGGAGCGGCAGTGCTAATGAACGTGTCACCGCTGCCCAGCGTTGACGTTCCCATCCAGCCGTTCTTGCCGGTGAATACGTAATCCTCAATCGTTATGCCGGTGGCCGACTTCCCGTTCAAGGTGCCGACGAGGGAGCCGACGATCTCATAAAGCGTTCCGCCGCTTGCACTGGAACTCATCTCGGTAAGTTTAACCGGGCCGGAAAATGAGCCGCTGAAAACGGTTCCGCTAGCAAAGCCATCCGAGCCGTTGCCGGTAATTGTAAAGCTTCCACCGCCCATGAAGGTCGCAACCGAGCCAACTCCTGTCCCCGTCGTCGACATATAGGAACCAGTCGAAAAACTCACACTCCCGAGACTGCTTCCGCCAATCGGAGCCCCGCCCCATGGATTCACCGCGACCAGTACTGAGCCGGTCAGGCTTAAACCAGACATACTTCCCGTAAGTGTACCCGTGTGATTCGTGAAATCGATGGTGGAGGCGAAACCTGCCAGCGGCAGAGCCAGAGCCAGTAAAGCCATCAACAGTATGCGCTTCATTTTCCACTCCTTGAAGAGAACCGCTTGCTATGAACCCACTTTTGCGGAGGCTTCAGGCCCCCCCTGGCGGTGCTAGACCCATTCCCGCACTGCTATCCAAGCACTCTAAGTACCAAAGACGAATCGAATCCAAATCTCTTGTCTGTCAACCAGTTAGCTGACGTTTGGCCCGACGTTCCCATTTTGAAACTGCAAAGCGATGCACACTATTACAGTCCTTTTGCGTCCGACGCCCGTTTCCTTTCATGGCACTTAAGTGACATTCATACCCTCTGATGGGCAATTGACTTTCGGCATACAGCTGCTGAGTGACATTTAGACCGCAAAAGGTTGCCATTAATCTATCACTCAAGCAATCCTGCGGAGGGCTGTTCGGCCGCCCACGACTCAAAAAGGTTACTGCGGCATTCCCAATTTGGCCTCAGCCACTTTGTCGCCAAAATCATCGTCAAATCAATGTCTTTGACTCTGCTCAGCCGCCGGTATTTCCGAACTCGCTCCGATCAGATCGCGCAAACGACGAGAAAGGTTGGTTGCTAAAGATCTATAAAAGCGCGAGCCGAGGTGTGGAAACAATTCGAACAGGCTCTGCAAAGTAGCCCGGTCGAGGTATAGAGCTTCAAGGTCTCCATCGGCAATCACTTGAGCGCTGGCCGGCGCGTCCTCCAGAAATGACATCTCGCCGCAAATTTCCCCCGGTCCCATCGCCCGCGCCGCACGTTGCGACGGAATCTGCACCCGTGCTCTCCCTTTTAGCAAAAGATAAATCCCATCCGGTCTCTTCCCCCGCTGCACCACAACTTCACCTTTTCTGAACTGGACGCGGTTGGACTTATCCGCGACCAGAGTCCAGTCATTCGCCGTAAGATAAATTAATCCCTGTTTCGAAGACGATAGTACTGTTATTTCCTGCTCGATAACCTTGGACATGTGGCGCGTAGACCTGATTCCCGGAGAGACGCTCCTCGTCAATAACTAAAACAGCGTGAAAGAAACACAGCAGAGTACTTCAACAGTATCAGAAAATGCGGACTACGGCATGTAATGCCGCCACAAATAGGTCTGATGGTGCGGGGATCGAAGACTCAGAGAAAAAACCGCTGAGATTAAAGATGGTGCGCCCTGAGAGATTCGAACTCCCGACCTTCTGGTTCGTAGCCAGACGCTCTATCCAGCTGAGCTAAGGGCGCAGATTCTTACCTTTGAGAAGCAAAGAGATGGGGCGAAGCGATTCACGCCACCCGCTTAATTTCGCCCACTCTGAGCAAACGAAGAATTCATGGCAAGCCGAAAAAATGATTGTAACGTCTTCACCGGCAGGGCGGCAACTGTCTGCGCGCAGGCGCTTCATGTGAAGATTCCATGAAAATTATTGTTTCAAAACCACGACACCTTGGGTTATGGTCAGAGACCCAGGTAAGTGGCTGTTGCAAAGCCACGCTGCCCTCACAGGAGTTCTTGTCCCGCCAAACTCGGCGTGGATCGCGACGTTCCAAATCTTTGAAAGTTTTCCACAGCCTCCCTCCGATCCGCGTCCAAGTTGGGTGCCGAAGTAAATCTTTCCCGCCTCAGAGCAATTCCTACAAAGCGCTCTCGGATCCATTTCTGTATTTTGAGGAGCTTAAGAACGGCACGCCATGTGCTCTATTAAAAACCAGACGAAGTGGCGCGCAACGGGGCGCTCCAAGAAGCACTTCGGCCAGAGGTTTTCTTGGACGCCCCTTTGCATAACTCCCCCAAGCGCCTTTCTTCTCAGATCCAGGCGGTCATGCAAGCGTTAGCGGTTCCCGCACATCGACCCCCGCCTGACGCAAGAGCCGGGAAATCCCATCCGTCTTCAGGCGCGAAGCATCAAACTCCACCCGTACCGTACGCTCCAGGTCATTGAACTCCACGTGCCGGACCCCGTAGACCTCACGCATTCCATCGATAGCCCGCAGTTCCTTTTCCCCGGGCGCTGCGCCGTACCGAAAAACGATATCCAGATAAGTCATGCGATAATCCTCTTCTGTCTAGAGATCCCGCTCTGCCCGCCGGGCTGAATCCAATATAAAGCATCCTCCATCGAACACCTTAGAAAGACAGGACTAGTCCTGAGGGCGAGGGCTTTGCCAGGCTGTGTGAAAACAGGTTTATGTCCCGCACAATCGGGAAGATTTTTTTCTGCGGCCTGTCTTTACGCTTTGGCATTGCCGTCACTGAAGAGAGAGTCATGATAAGTTTCGCAGTTACTACGCTAACAAGCTCATCCTGAATTGTGGCCACGCCAACAAATTCCGTACCCACGCAAGAACACGACCCCGTTTGCGGAATGAAAGTAAATCCCGCAACCGCTAAACATTCTCACGAATATGAGGGCCAGGAGTACTACTTTTGTTGTGCGCCATGCGTGGAAAAATTCAAAGCCGAGCCAACAAAATACCTTACACCGCAAGCACCGCGTGACTTCCACCTTAGTAATTCCGGGTGCCGCACCGGCAAGCAAACCCTCGGATATTCACCAAGGTAAAGTCGCGAAGACCAAAACCGTCGCCTACGTCTGCCCCATGTGCCCCGGGGTCCGAGAAAACAAGCCAGGCGCATGTCCTTCATGCGGTATGGCGCTCGAGCCTGACCTTCCCGTGGCCTCAATGCGCACCGAATACACCTGCCCCATGCACCCGGAAATTGTGCGCCCCGTGCCGGGCTCATGCCCCATCTGCGGCATGACGCTCGAGCCGCGCACTGTCTCCGTCACTCCAGAAGACAATCCCGAACTTCGCGATATGACCCGCCGCTTCTGGATTAGCGCCGCACTCACCATCCCACTGATGGCGATCGCCATGGTCTCAATGTTTGGGTATCACGTTCGCATCGATCTAAACCTGAGCGGTATCCCGATCAATTTGACTTGGCTCGAGTTGGTGCTGGCTACGCCCGTGGTGCTTTGGGGCGGGTGGCCGTTCTTTCAGCGCTTCTGGACTTCGCTCGTCAACCGCAGTCCCAACATGTTCACGCTGATTGGCATGGGCACCGGCGTCGCTTACGTGTACAGCATCGTCGCCACGCTTGCGCCGCAGATTTTTCCGCAATCATTGCGGGCAATGGGTGGCTATCCCGAGGTGTACTTCGAAGCCGCCGCCGCCATCACCACGCTGGTCCTGCTAGGTCAAGTAATGGAATTGCGCGCCCGCAGCCGCACCAGCGCCGCCATCCGCGCACTTCTTGATCTCAGCCCGCGCACCGCGCGCCTGCTCGCTGCTGACGGCAGCGAAAAAGATGTCGCGCTCGATCAGGTAAAGCCCGGAGATCGTCTGCGCGTCCGTCCCGGAGAAAAAATCCCGGTGGATGGCATTCTGATCGAAGGCCGCAGCACAGTCGACGAATCCATGATCACCGGCGAATCCATGCCGGTGGAAAAGTCCCCCGACAACAACAATAAAGTCGTCGGCGCCACGATCAACGGCAACGGCTCATTTATCATGCAGGCGGAGCGCGTCGGCAGCGAAACCCTGCTGGCGCAAATCGTGCGGCTCGTCGGCCAGGCGCAGCGCAGCCGCGCTCCCATCCAGCGTCTCGCCGACCGCGTGGCCAAGTGGTTCGTTCCAATCGTGGTCGCCGTCGCGGGGATCACGTTCGTCGCATGGTTCTGGCTGGGTCCGCAACCGCGCCTCGCACACGCGCTCGTCAACGCAGTTGCTGTGCTAATCATCGCCTGCCCCTGTGCTCTCGGACTCGCAACCCCCATGGCCATCATGGTCGGCGTAGGCCGCGGTGCCCGCGCCGGCGTGCTCATCAAAAACGCCGAGGCTCTCGAGATTCTGGAAAAAATTGATACGCTCGTCGTCGATAAAACCGGAACGCTCACCGAAGGCAAACCACGATTAGTATCGGCTGGAGCACAAACGCCATCCGAAACCGATGAGATGCTTCGCCTGGCTGCCAGCCTGGAGCGTGTCAGTGAACATCCGTTGGGCACTGCAATCGTGCAAGGCGCCCTCGATCGCAATCTAAGACTCTCCGAGCCTCTTGATTTCGTTTCTTCGCCAGGGAAAGGCATTCAAGGCATTGTGGAGGGAAAAAGAGTCGCGGTCGGGAGTTCCGCTTTTCTGCTTGAGATCGGTGCCCTCCAACCCGGAAGCGGAATTACTTATGGCAAGGTTCCTGGAGCCACGACCGTTTTAGTGGCCATCGAGGACAAATACGCTGGAAGCATCGCCATTGCGGACCCCATCAAATCTTCAACCCCGGATGCAATCCGTAAACTCCGAAATCAGGGAATTCGCATCGTTATGCTTACCGGGGATAATCGCGACAGCGCGGCGAACATTGCTCAAGCGCTCGGCATCGACGAATTCGAGGCCGAAGTATTGCCTGCGGGAAAATTAGAGATCATTCGCAAACTGCAAGCGCAGGGAAGAGTCGTCGCCATGGCGGGTGACGGCATCAACGACGCCCCTGCGCTCGCGCAGGCCGACGTTGGCATCGCCATGGGAACCGGCACCGACGTGGCCATGGAGAGCGGCGGAATCACGCTCGTCAAAGGCGATCTCTCCGCAATTCTGCGCGCCCGCAAACTGAGTCAGGTCACCATGCGCAACATCCGCCAGAATCTTTTCTTCGCGTTCGTCTATAACGCAATCGGCGTGCCCATCGCCGCGGGAATTCTCTATCCCTTCTTCGGACTGCTGCTCAGCCCCATCTTCGCCGCCGCCGCCATGAGCTTCAGTTCGGTCTCAGTCATCGCAAACGCGTTGCGTCTGCGCAACGTTAATCTGAATTAGACCGTGAGGACTAATCGTGGGGGCGGACACTCCTGTCCGACGCCTTTGACTTTGATTGGTCGGGCGACTTGATTCATCGACCGAGACGATCTTTTTTTGCGGTTCAGCCGTGAGCGCCTGCCTCTCCGTGGAAGAGCGGCGCTTCAGCGCCACGAAAGGCCTAGAAAATAGACCGGGCTTTAGCCCCTGAGGTATCTCTACAGCTTCCCCAAATACTCAATTACATCAGGCTCCGTCCAATCGACCGCCCCGATAAACTTTCGCCGTACCACGCCATTACGGTCGATCACGTAAGTCTCAGGAAATTTAAACGTGCCATACAGGCTATTACTCTTCTGATCGCCGTCGCGCACGGAGAGCAGATTCACGCTGTGGTCTCTCAGGAACCTGCGGTAGCTGCCATCATCCACATCGACGCTCACCGCCAGCACCGTGACGCCTTTATCTTTCATGCGCTGTTGCATCTGCACCAGTGACGGCATCTCCTCAATGCAGGGTGGACACCACGTCGCCCAGAAATTCAGCACCACTATCCGGCCCTTGAACTGGCTCAGCGTGACCGTGCGATTAGAGTCGCGCACCGTGAAATCCGGCGCAGCGCTGCCTATCCGCGACGGCCGCGTGCCGCTATAACATCCGCAAAGCGCCAGCAGCGTGAATGCCGTCGCAACATGAGTTGAGAAACGAGGGATCCTTCGCACACGGATATAATAGTGGATCGGCGGCCTGGCAACGAAGAAAACGACCGGTCGCCGCTCGCAAAATGATCCGATGATGTACTCATGCACTTCCGCTTCCTGACATCCACCCCCCTGAACATAGTGCGCGGCAGCGGTACCTTTGCCGGCATCGCCACGCTCGCAAAGTTTCTAAGGCTCTCGGGTAACAGGGTCGACGTCGTCACGCCGACGCTAAAGTTTCCCATCTACACCATCGAGCGCTTGGTGTTCAATGAAGCCCTTCGTCTCTTTTTTTCCCGGCAGCCTTCCGACATCGTCACCGTCGGTTTCGACATGGATGGCTACGCCGCCGCCGGAACGCGCCGCGCCTTCCACATCGCTTCCATCAAGGGTGTGATCGCCGACGAAATGCGTTTTGAATCCGGACTCACGCGCGCTACAATGCGCCTCCAGGCACGTTGTGAAAAGCTGCACGTTGAGCGCGCCAACCTGGTCGTCGCACCCAGCCGCTACAGCGCGGAGCGAATCCAGCAACTCTACGCGATCCGCGAACCGCCAACGGTCGTTCCTGAACCGATAGACCTCTCCGAGTGGTCTCGATTGCTTCACCTCAATCCGGCCCAGGCTTCCGAGGGTAGGTTCGTTGTGCTCTCGGTTGGCCGCTTCTTTCCGAGAAAGCGGCTGCACATTCTCCTCGGTATTGCGGATCGCCTGCGGTCAAAAATTCCTGGACTTGAAATGCGCATCGTGGGCGACGGCCCAGAGGCACGTCACCTCAAGTCAATCTGCCGCGAGAAGAACCTCGACGGAATCGTGACCTGGCTTGGCAACCTCCCCCAGCCCAAACTCGCCCGCGAATATAACCGTTGTCACATTTTTTGCCTTCCCAGCGTACAAGAAAGCTTCGGCATCGTCTTCCTGGAAGCCATGGCAAGTGTCAAGCCCATCGTGGCCGCACGCGCCAGCTCAACCCCCGAAGTGGTGAAGCACGGCATTCTTGTGCAGCCCGACGACGAGGCAGCCTTCGCAGAAGCCATCGAGCGCCTGTACCGAAACCCGCTACTGCGCACCGCACTCGCTGCCGAAGCGTCGCATTGGGTTAGCCAGTTCGACGCTCCGGAAGTCGCCGCCGCATTCCTGCGGGAAGTGGAAGAAGCGATGACGCGTTTGAGAATCAGATCCCGGTAGTCCGGCGTTGCTTCGCGTTCTTCTCTGTCCTCCGTATTACAGCCCTGTCTCGCTCCGAACCCAGTAATATATTGAAGGAGGCGATTTTTGCTGACACGCGGCAAGCTGTCTGCTTAACATTTGGGCAAAGAACCGAGAACAGCGCCTATGCCATTACTGACAGCTGACAAACTGATTCCTATGGTCTATCTCACGCGCAAAGCTGAATTCTCCGCCTCGCACTACTACCACAACCCGCAGTTCACTCCCGAGGAAAACCGCCGCATCTTCGGCAAGTGCAATAATCCCAACGGCCACGGCCACAACTACACCCTCGAAGTCACCGTAAAAGGCGAAGTTGATCCCCGCTCCGGCTTCGTTGTCGACCTTAAACAGCTCAAAGAAGTCATGCACCGCGAAGTGCTCGACGCCATGGACCACCGCTTCCTGAACAAAGAAGTCCCAGAATTTCTCCACCAAATCCCTACCACGGAAAATATCGCCATCGCCATTTGGCAGCGCCTCGCCAGTAAACTCGAAAGAGCCAGCCTGCACCGCGTGCGTGTCTACGAAACTCCCGATCTATTTGTGGATTTCTACGGAGAACCATGAAGATGGCAAACGTGGTTGTGTTGATTTGGAGTGGTGCAGCGCTTGAGCGCTGCGTTAGAAGCATCTTCTTGCCTCCAGCTTTAGCCGCTGAGGGGCGGAGCCTCCGGACGACATGAAGGTTCACCTCTCCCGCCGCTATCTCTTCTCCGCCTCGCACCGCTTGCACAGCGATGCCATGTCGGACACCGAAAACCAGGCGACTTATGGCAAATGCAACAACCCCTACGGACACGGGCACAACTACGTTGTCGAAGTCACCCTCAGCGGCCCAGTCGACGAGAAAACCGGCATGGTCTGTAACCTCACCGATCTCGATGGTTTTATCGAAAGGGAAGTCCTCTCCCGCTACGATCGCGAAAATTTGAACACGACAAAGGAATTCGCCCAGGAAGTGCCCACTACAGAGAATCTCTGCATTCAGATCTACGAAATAGTGCAGCGCGGCTTCCCCTGCGCGCATCTTGAAACAGTGAGGCTCGAAGAGACCATGATGAACTCCTTCGAGTACGCAGGCGAAAAAGGCCATTGACTTTCAATCGCAAAATGACCCGACCAGCAAATCACCCGATACTTATATGAAACCGTCAACCGAAGTCCCAACTCTCACGAGCGCCAGCTTCGAGGACCTGGTCCAGGAAATGATCGTGCGCCTCGGCGAAGATCCCCAACGCGAAGGCCTTCGGCAGACTCCCGAGCGGGTCCGCAAATCGATGCAATTTCTCACTCGCGGCTATCGCGAAGATCCCGAAGCCCTGCTCAAAGGCGCGCTCTTCACCGTCACCTACGACGAGATGGTCATCGTCAAAGACGTCGAAATGTTCAGCCTGTGCGAGCACCACATGCTGCCATTTTTCGGCAAAGTGCACGTGGCCTACATCCCCAACGGCAAGGTAATCGGTCTCAGCAAAGTTCCGCGCCTCGTCGAACTGTTCTCCCGCCGCCTTCAGATTCAAGAACGCCTCACCACCCAAATCGCCGAAACCATTCAGAAAGTAATTGAGCCCCAAGGTGTAGGTGTAGTTATCGAGGCCCGCCATTTATGCATGATGATGCGCGGCGTCGAAAAACAGCACTCCGCGGCGGTAACGTCCTCGATGCTAGGCTGTTTCCGCACCGAGCAGGAAACCCGGCAGGAATTCCTGTCTCTGATCCGCCAGCGGCCCAACGGAATCTAGCACGAACTCAGATCGTGTGGAGCGGACACCCTTGTCCGCTGCCTTTGATTCTGTTCTTGTTCTTGCTTTTGATCTTAATTTGGGAAGTCCATTTCTCGCGTCTTCTGTGAGAAGCGGGACTTCCATGGGGTTTTTCCACCTGGTTCGTGTATGCAGTAAGATAAATGACTCAAACTTGGAGTCAACGACACTGCCCCGATCAACCTCGCGCAAATCACTCCAACTTCTTAACCATACCGCCCTCATCACCGGCGCCACTCGCGGCATCGGCCTAGCTATAGCCCGCGTTCTAGCCGGTCAGGGCTGCAATCTGATTCTCACCGGCCGCGACGCTTCGGCCCTCCATCGCGCCAGCAAGGAACTCATATCTCCAAAAACTAAAATCCTCGCTCATCCCAGCGATGTGCGCGACCCGGAATCAGTCGACGACCTGTTTCGTGCCATCCGCCGCCAGTTCAAGCGTCTCGATATTCTCATCAACAACGCCGGCATCGCCCAGGCCAATCTCACCGTCGACAAACTCCCGCTCCCGCTCTGGCAGGACGTGATCGACACCAACCTCACCGGCACGTTCTTGGTCACGCAAGCCGCGATCCCTATCATGAAGCATGGCGGCACCATCGTGAACAATCTCTCAATCGTCGCCAATCGAGTCTTCGCCGGATCGGCCGCCTACATCGCTTCCAAACAAGGAGCCCTCGGCCTCACCAACACCCTGCGCGAGGAATTACGCCCCAAAGGAATTCGCGTCATCGCTCTGCTTCCCGGCGCCACCGACACCGCGATCTGGAATTCGTTTTGGCCCGAAGCCCCGCGCAAAAAAATGATGTCACCCGCCACCATCGCCCAAGTCGTTGTCAGTGCGATCCTGTTGCCCGCAAACACCACCGTCGAAACCCTGGAAATACTTCCCACGGGCGGAGCGCTGTAGGCCTGAGCTTGAATCCTCCCGAAAACTATCAACGGCAACGAAAGCGGAAAATCAAAATAGTGCACCTCTCTGTATGAAGGTCGCACCATTAACGTGCTTTAATATTCAAGCCAGTGGGATTTACACTAAGTAGGTGAAGATCGCGCTCGGCCAAGTCAATCCCACTGTCGGAGATTTCTCCGGCAATGCTGGCAAGCACATCGAGTTCTCCCGCCGCGCGCAAGCCAATGGCGCCGGACTAATTCTGTTTCCCGAGCTCTCGGTGTGCGGATATCCGCCGCGCGACCTCGTGGAGCGTCCATCTTTTGTCGCGCATAACCGTGAGACAGCGCAAGACATTGCCGAGGCCACACGCGGTATTTCCGTAATTTGCGGTCTGGTTACTCCAGCGGAGTCCGAGACTGGCAAATCCGTGATGAACTCCGCCGCGCTGTTGCAGGATGGCAAAATCGCCTTCGTACAATCGAAGATGCTTCTGCCCACCTACGACGTCTTCGACGAGATGCGCAACTTCGCGCCCGCCAAGAGTCAGAGCTTGTTCTCGTTCTGCGGCAACGAGGTGGCTCTTACCATTTGCGAAGACGCCTGGAATGACAAGCTATTTTGGCCCAAGCGGCTTTACACCATCGATCCCATTGAGGCTCTCATCCGTGCCGGCGGCAACTTTGTTCTCAACATTTCCTCGTCCCCCTTCTGGATCGGAAAGCGCGAGTTGCGCCGCGACATGCTGGCTTCAATCGCCCGCCATCACAAGGTGCCGGTAGCTATGGTCAATCAGGTGGGCGGCAACGACAGCCTTATGTTTGATGGCTCCAGCGTCGTTTTCAACGCGCAAGGACACATCATCGCGCAAGGACTTTCGTTCGAAGAGGATCTCATCTACTTCGATTCCAAAACTCTAACCGGAGATCTTCACCCGCAGATCGAAGGCGAAGAAGCCAGTGTGTACGCCGCTCTTGTCCTCGGCACTCGCGACTACATGCGCAAGTGCGGATTTCAAAAAGCGATCATCGGCCTCAGCGGAGGCATTGATTCAGCGCTCACCGCGGTGATCGCTGCAGACGCTGTGGGACCCGAGAACGTAATCGGCGTCGGTATGCCGGGTCCGTACTCATCTCCGGGATCAATCGATGATGCCCGCACCCTCGCGCGGAATCTTGGCATCCGCTTCGAGTTGCTTTCGATCAACTGTGCTTACAAAGCTTACCGGAAGATCTTGCAGAATGTTTTTGCCGAGCAGCACGAAGACGTCACCGAAGAAAATATACAATCGCGCGCCCGCGGGACGTTGCTGATGGCGCTCTCTAACAAGTTCGGAGCGATCGTACTCTCTACCGGTAACAAAAGCGAACTGGGCGTAGGGTACTGTACACTTTATGGAGACATGGTGGGCGGACTTGCAATCATCTCGGATGTGCCAAAAACGCTGGTGTATCGTCTGAGTCATTACGTGAATTCCCGCCGCCCGGTAATTCCACAGGCTACGCTGGAGAAACCGCCATCCGCCGAGTTGCGGCCTGATCAGAAAGATAGCGATTCGCTGCCGCCCTACGAGATCCTCGATGCTGTGCTTGAGGATTATGTAGAGGATGCCCACTCCATCGAACAAATCGCGGCGGATCGCGGCTTTGACATGGAAGTCGTCCGACGCGTAGTCCGAATGGTCGATCGCGCCGAGTACAAGCGTCAGCAGGCGGCCCCAGGCATTAAGATTTCTCCCAAAGCTTTCGGCTACGGCCGCCGTTTTCCCGTTGCCGCGAAGAGCGAGGTTTAGAGATTCGCCAGAGATTCCCGGTGCGCCCTGCTTCACAATTGAATTGAAAGGAAACCAATGCGCAGTTCTATTAAGTTGATAGCCATCATTCTGCTGGCGTGCGGCGCAGCCGCAACTCAATCCTCCACTGCCGCGAAGCCTGCGGATAAATCGGGTTCGGCGGCCGCCGTCAATCTTCCCTCCGAAGCAACGGTCGACGCTTTTATGCGCGAGACCTTCGGTTACGAGCCTGATGTGAGTTGGAAGATATCCAGCATCAGGCCCGCTCCGGTGCCTGGCTTGGCGGAGGTGAATGTGATTTTGGCCAGCTCCCAGGGCCAGCAACTAAGCCGCTTCTTCGTTACCGCAGACGGCGAACATGCCGTGATTGGAGAGATCATCCCCTTCGGCGCCAAGCCCTTCGATCCGGCGAAAAGGATTCTCGAGAAGGGCATCACTGGACCTTCCCGTGGTCCAAGAAATGCGCCGGTCACGATCGTGGAGTTCGGTGATCTGCAGTGCCCCGCCTGCAAAGCTGCACAACCCGCCATTGAAGCGCTTATTGCATCCGAACCGAATGTCCGTTTCATTTTTCAGAACTTTCCGCTCGAGATGCACAACTGGGCGGCCAAGGGTGCCGCCTACGCCGACTGCGTAGCGCAAGCCTCGAACGACGCCTTCTGGAAATTCATTGCCAAGACCTATGAAACCCAGGCCGACATCACAGCTGAAAACGCCGACGAAAAGCTAACCGCGCTGGCTGATGGCGCGGGCGTGAAAGGCGCGGACATGGCCGCTTGCGCTACCACTCCCGTAGCCAAGGCGCATGTGGATGCTTCCGTCACGCTGGGGAAAGCGGTGAACGTGACCGGCACTCCCACTCTTTTCATCAACGGCCGCAGCATCGGAAATGTCGCTCAGGTTCCTGCTGCCAGTCTGAAAGGTCTGGTAGATTTCGCCGCGAAAGAGGGTAAGTGACGATCGCTCTGTAAATCTACTTCTCGGTTAGCCAAATCTCGTCCGTTGCCCCGCGCTGAAAATCGAGCACGTGCGGCGTGATAACGATGAGCAGTTCATCGTCTTCTTTCATTCGAGTGTTGTCGTTCAGCGCGTAGTTGATACCGGGTATGGATGCGATAATCGGCAATCCCGCCATTGTGCGCTGATCGTTGGTGGTGATCTCTCCGGCCACAACTGCCGGTTCACCATCCCTCAAGCGGATGCTGCCTTTATATTCTTGATTGGAAATCACCGGCACGCCATTTGAGCTCTGCCCGGTCAGCGAACGCACCTGCAGCTCGAGACTCATGCTCACTCCACGGTCGCTATGGATCACCGGCTTCGCCTTCAGGCTCAGTCCCAGATCCTCATAACTAACCGATGGAAACGGCGGTACGAAGCTCTGATTCCCCAGCACTCCGGCAATTTGGGGAGAGTTAAAGATCGGCGCGAAGGAAGCATTCAGGATGGGATAGCGCTCGCCCAGATGGAAAGTCGCTTCATTCCCTTGCGAAGAGCGCAGAGTCACCCGGCTCAAGCTGCGTGCCCATGACTCATTCAAGGAAAGCGCTGCCGAAAGGTGATCGAGGCTGAGTCCTGAGAATGTCAGACCGCCGCCGAAGGTCGCCAGCGGTTGGCTGAAGATACCACTCTGCTGGTTCTGCAGTTGCGCCAGAAGCCCGGAGAGCGACGAACTTCCGGCCTGATTGATGCCTCCGGAAGAAATTAATTGGTTGACCAGCGATTGGATGCTCTGTCCGCCGAGCGCCGCCAGTGCCGCCACCGGGATGTTGTACAGGTTGAACGTATTCGGGATGTGCATCCCGATTTCGCGCGTGAAGTTGTGGCTGATCTGGTAGATCTCGATATCCAGCGCCACCTCCGGCCGCTGGTTCGTCAACTGATTCAGCAGTTGTGTACAGGCCCGCAGTGTCGACTGTGGTGCGCGTACTTCAAGCGTTCCCCCTTGTCCAGTACTGATCTTCTGAAATTCACAGATACTGCGCAGGGATGTAACCATTTCCGTGACTTGTTGCGGAGTGGTTGCTCCGGGCACGGAAAACGTGGCCAGCGAGAGGCGGTCGAATTGCCGATGATTTTCGGCATTATTCGCTGCGATCAGCACCTGGTGAGAGTCAAGCGCCGTCCACATGCTCTTGCTGACTTTGCAGGCGAGGTCTAGGGCGGTGAAGAAGTCGACATCATCTACGTAGAATCGCACGGTTTTGGCAGCGACCGAATCATCAAATTGCGCTTTAACTCCGTATGCCGTAGCCAACTCGCTGAACAAGCCGCGAATATCGCCGCGGTAGTGGAAGGTCGCCCGCTCCGATTTCGGCTCCAGATGAATTTCGTTCGACTCGGCGAGCGTCGCCGACAAGCCCGTCAAAGGGCGTGCACTGGAGTTAGGCAGCGCCTGCGCCAGCCGCTCCTGAGTATAAGCATTGTCCGGATCGAGATTCAGCGCCGCCCGAAACTCGGCCGCCGCTTGCTCTCGCTGTGCATTTTCCAAAAAGGCGTCGCCGCGCTCCGTGTGCTGAAATACCAACTGCGACTTCGTCATCTCCCGTGCCGACAGAAACACCATATTTTGCGGAGCCAGGCGTGCGGCCTCGTCAAACTCGGCAAGCGCCTCTTCCAGTTGCCGGTGTTCCTGCAGTTTCAGCCCATGAGTGTATGCGTTGTGCGCCTGCTTGAGATTGCTCCTGGAAGCGACACAACTCACCCCGCCAGGCACGCCGTGGCCGCAAGAAATAATCGGAGCATTAACCGTCGAGTCGTCGGCAAACAACGGGAGAGCAAGGATCAACAGAAGACAAAATGCAAGGATGGACAACGCGCGCCGCATTCGCTCGATTCTACCTTGCCGCCCGCCCTCCGCCGATATCTAGTAGGGCAACGTACCTTTGGGTTTAAATGGATAATCAGGCCGACAGCACCCTATGAACGGGATGAAACGACTTTCTTGCAGAATACCGGCTTAACTCAGCATCAGGCGCTCGATATCGCGGGCCTTGCCCGTCTTCTCGTCGCAATCCACCACCACGGCGCACAGCCGGACATCGCCCGTGGCGGGTTCAAAGCGTACCGGCATCCCATTGAGAAATTTGTTGACCACCAATTCCTTCTTAACGCCGATCACCCCATCGTAAGGGCCGGTCATGCCGACATCGGTAACGTACGCCGTCCCCTTGGGCAGAATGCGCTCATCCGCCGTAGGCACGTGCGTATGCGTGCCCACCACCGCCGTCACGCGTCCATCGAGATACCATCCCAGAGAAATCTTTTCCGAAGTGGCCTCGGCGTGGAAGTCGACAAAAATTATCTTGGCTTCGATTTTTTCTAAAAGGTGATCGGCGGTGCGAAATGGATCATCGTTCGACGCCATGAAAACCCGTCCCTGCAGGTTGATCACGGCATACGGCACATTTCCTTTATGTCCCTGATACACACCCCACCCGGGCAATTCTGGAGGATAATTCGCTGGACGCAGCACACGCCGCGCGGGACTGTGCCCATTGCCTTCGACCATCTGAAAGTAATCGAAAATTTCGCGCTTGTCCCACACGTGGTTTCCGGTGGTGATGACGTCGATATTCAACTCAAACAATTCTTCAGCCAGAGCAGGCGTAATGCCGAATCCCGCCGCCGAATTCTCGCCGTTGGCGATCACCAGGTCGATCATCTGATCTTGAACGATCCCCGGCAAGCGCTCCTTAACGATCGCGCGCCCCGGACGTCCAAAGATATCGCCGATAAAAAAAATCCGCATAGAAGAGAAACTGACTTCGATGGTAACACGCGGAGTTTTCGCTGTTGGGTGTGTTCGAAAGCTACGGAGTCAGCTCCGCGGTCCGCAGAAAATCGTAATTTCCCGCCGGATTCAGCTGCAGGTTGCGCACGCGTTTGTTATGCACGAGAACGTTATCCAGATACCACAAGTCGATGTAAGGTACCTCCTCGGCCAGGATGAGTTGCACCTCGGCATAAATCTGTCTGCGCAGCTTGGGATCAACCTCGCGCCGAGCCTGATCGATCAGCGCGTCTATTTTCGGATTCGAATAATAGCCGCGATTAGCACCATTAGGCGGAAACTTTGCCGAGTGAAACGCATACTCAAAAATGTCGGGATCTTCGTTGCCCCCGATCCAGCGCAGCCCGTAAAGTTGAAATGCCCCATGGGTTACGTCTGCGAAGAACGTAGCGAACTCGAAGCTGCGAATGTCCAGCGCGATTCCCACCTCGCGCAACTGTTGCTGCATCACAGCCACCATCAACCGCGTGTTCTCATCGGTTGAGGTCTTCATTGTGACGTGGAAACGCACCCCTTTCACCTCGCGATAGCCCGCAGCATCCAGCAACTCGCGCGCCTTATCGGGATTGTGGCCGTAGGTCTGCACTTGGCCGTCGTAAGCCCAACTTTGCGGTGGTAGGATGCTGCGGGCCGGCTGCGCCTCGCCGCGCCACAAGTATTCAATCATCGGCTGGCGGTCGAGCGCGTAAGCGATAGCTTGCCGCACCCGAACATCTTTCAAAATCGGATCGCGCAGGTTGAATGCCAGGTAAGCCAGCACGGTCCCGGGAGCGCGTTCCACAGCAAGAGAAGGATCGTGCTCGAGGGTCAATACCATATCGGGAGTGAGTTCATTGATCTCGGCGTCAGCGCTGCCCTTGCGCAGTTCGAGCGCCCGCGTGGTCGCATCGGGTACGATGGCAAAACGCAGCCGAGCCAGCTTCGCCTTCTCGCCCCAGTAGTTGTCGTTGCGCTCGAGGATGACTTCTTTGTCGGACTCAGCACTGACGAACTTGAATGGTCCGGAACCGATCGGGTGCGCTGACATTTCGCTTCCGGTACCGTAAGGCACAATCCCAATCGCCCCATCAGAAAGATTCCACAACAATGTCGCCGTTGGCTCTTTCATGTGGAAGATCACGCTGAAGTCATCCGGCGCATCAATATGATCGACGAAGCGATAAACCGCGGACTTGGTGCTGCGTACCTTGCCCTGAAGCAGGGAATCGAATGTCCATTTCACATCCCGTGAGGTGAGCAACCGGCCGTCATGGAACTTCACGCCGTGATGCAGGTGAAAGACGTAAGTGAGCGGATCGGGAATTTCCCAACGTTCGGCGAGTCCGGGTGCAACATCCAGATTATCGCCACGCGAGAGCAGGTCATCGAACATCAAATTGTCGATGCGTTCCGACGACCCATCGAGGCCCACTCGTGGGTCCAGATTCGTGGGGCTCGATTGAATCACCATCACCAGAGTGTTGGCATCCGGTTTGTTAGAGCAGGAGAGCAGTACAAAAAGGAAAATCACGAAAGCCGCGAGAACTGAACCGCGTGCGATCACTTGCAGTCCCGGCACATATCGTGGAGTGTGTTAACGGTTCTCCAATTGCGCGTCGTGGTGACGACTGACAACACGCGGTCGAGAGGAGTTTTCATCCAAAAGCTCTTGGAGACTCCATTCGGAAGATAGAGATAAACTTCTTTGCCGCAACAACGCGACTTGTCGGGGGCCGTCGTCAGCGCCTCCAACTTCTTCAGAGCCTCCGGCGCGGGCGCGTCAGAGAGGAAGGCAACATGAAGCTTTTCCAGATCGATGCCGCGCTCCTTCGAGAATGGATTGCCTTCAATCGTCTTGCCCATTTCGTCGACGGTCCTGGAAATGACGGAAACAGAAAACCCAAAATCCGCTAGAATTCTCGCTTCAATTTTCTTTGATAACGTGATTGGGGAAACCTTGCCGGTTTTAAAGATCACGTTTCCGCTCTGAATATAGGTTTTAACCTGCTCGAACCCAAGCGCTTCGAAAGATTTTCGAAGTTGCTCCATCTTGATTCTTCTTATTCCCGCCAACATTAATTCCGCGAAGCATCGAAATGTAAATCGCCACAGTTCACCATCCTATTTAATGTTATGGATAGGAAATTTTCCCAAGAACCGCTGGTCGTTTCGCTCCCGTGGCCGAAGGAACATTGGAGGGCCTCCTGTTCCAGGTTTCGTGCGCCAGAACGGCAAAAGCCACAGCTTCTTTCGCCGCCGAAGGCACGCCAAATTCATCGCAGAATCGCAGGCGCACTCCGAGCGGCGCCAGTTCATCCTTCAACATGGCGACCAGCGTAGAGTTCTTGGCTCCGCCGCCGGAGAGAATCATTTCGTGGAATTGCCGCTTTCCCGCGCTCTTGATCGCGAAACGCCCCACCGCATCCGCAATCGATTTGGCTGTCAGGGCTGTAGCCGTGGCCACCACATCTTGTCTTCGGCAACCCGTGCACTGCCGCAAAAAGTCTCCGACAAATTCTCGCCCGAATTCTTCGCGGCCCGCAGTCTTCGGAGGTTTTCGCCGGAAGAAATGCCGCTGCAATACTCTACCAATCACTTTCTCCAGCATCTTTCCCGAAGCTGCGATTCTCCCGTCCCGATCAAACGCTTTGCCGAACAATTTCTCCACGACCGCATCGATCACCATGTTGCCAGGTCCGATATCGAAGGCGACCACCCGGCTCGCGGCTGCGCCCGCGGGGATCGCCGTCAGGTTTGCGATCCCTCCGATGTTTTGCACAATCCTGTCCACCTGCGAATCGCGAAACAGCATGTAGTCGAGGAAGGGGACCAGCGGCGCACCCTTGCCTCCGGCCGCCATGTCCGCAGGGCGAAAATCTGAAACCACCGGCGCCCTTACTCTTGCGGCGATGACTGCCGCCTCACCACTCTGCCACGTCGCTGCAACTCTACGACCCAGGAAAAATTGCTGCTCGCCTTGATGGTAGAGCGTCTGTCCGTGACAGCCGACCAGATCGACTTTCACTTGGAACTGTTGCTCAGCAGCAAGCACCGCATCGGAATAGAGCTCGCCCAGCAAGAAATTTAACCGCGCCAGATCCGCTACGCTCGCCCGCGTAGCATTCATCGCAGCCAGCACTGCCGACCGAATTTTTCTTGGATAAGCATATTCGGCGTGTCCAAGAAGCTCGAGGTCGTACGGCGGACACTCCTGTCCGCGAAATGTCGATGTTACTCCGGGCGCCCTTCGTGAGCCCTGACGCTCGCTGATCTGCACTAGGGCGACATTAATTCCGTCAGCGGATGTCCCGCTCATCACTCCGGCCACGACTATGTCTTTCTTCGTCTTAATCTTCATCTTTGGCATGTACGTGGCTACACTGTCTTGTTGAGGGGTTTGTTCTGTCGGTACCAGCCAAAGTATCGAGCCGGATTTGCTCGCCAAATTCCCACAGTCTCCGCGAAAGCCTTTCCACAATAGCGGCGGACGGCTCCTTCGTGCCCCGCAGCATCTTCGCGGACTTTTTCTTGAACGCGAGCACGCGCCGCACTGCTTCCGCAGCACGTTTGGCGAACTTCTGAGTCGCGTTCTGCGGTGGTCACCAATTCTTCATAAGCTTCGACGATGTACTCTTCGCGATGGCATATCAGGCACAAATCTCCGCCCGCCCGGACAAATTCAATCGCAGCCCGTCCTACCGGAGCCGTCGACAAAACCCCCCCCATCTCCAGGTCATCGGAGACGATCAGATTTCGGTAGCCAATACGTTTCCGCAGAATTCCGGTAATCCAAACCTTCGAGAGCGATGCCGGAGTCTTATCGCGCGTGACTCTCGGATATGCCGCGTGCGAGATCATGACCATTGGCATCTGCGCTCGCAGCATGCGGTAAGGAAGCAGATCCTCAATCCAAAGCTCTTTTAGCCGCTTGTCTATTACAGGCAGCTCGTGGTGGCTGTCAAGCTTGCCCTCGCCTAGGCCGGGAAAGTGCTTGCCGCATCCCAGCACGCCGGCCGCGCGCAGTCCCGCGAGAAACTCACGCGCATAGGCAGACCGTTTCGCGCGGCGTCGCCGAAACGGCTCGCGAACTCCATCACGTTGCGCGAAGCTTCGAACGCAAGATCGAGTACGGGAGCAAAGTCCACGTTGAATCCTAGAGCACGGCAGTTCTCTCCAATGAGCTGCCCGTGCTTGCGGAAAAGTTGCGATCGCCCGTCGCGAAGACGTCGGCAGCCGAAGGCGCAGCACCGAGCACCTCGCGAAAGCGGTCTACCGTTCCGCCCTCGAGATCGACGCAGGTAAACAGCAGAGTCGCAACGCACTTCTGGCAATCACGCAGCAGCCGCCAGGTCTGGTCGGGAGTTTTTATGTTGCGCGCGAACAGAATTACTCCGGCTGGCTGTAGACGCGTGAGCAGGGAATTGAGGCGCGGCGTCATCTCGGCGCCGTCGAAGCCGACGATCAGGAGTTGGCCGACCTCTTGCGAATATTCGAGCTTGCTCTTGCCGATCATATTTAGCGGTACATCTGTTCATTCGTTCTCACGTAGTCGAGGACGAAAGAGTCTCCTGACGACTAGGCTTAACACATACCACCAAAGGGTTCCTAAAATCCCAAAGCTGAGGAGTGGATCTATACCCCTGAACATCAAGCCCGCGAGGACGATTGAGAACGGGAAGTCAATAACTAGCAATTTCTGCCACCCCGTGTCGTTGTGAGCTAGCCAGATTGCCAGGCAGGCACCCAGGTGCAGGATTGGAAGGAAGTAAACCAAAATTGGGCTATGGCCGGACATATCAGAGGTCGCCATTGAGGTCAGATTTCCTTCTTTAACTCCGCCAGCAGATTCAGCGCCTCCAGCGGCGTGAGCCGGTTCAAGTCAACTTCCCGTAGCTTCTCCAGAACTGGCTGCGAGAGCGGCGTGAAGATCGTCAACTGCGTCGCCGGAGGCGAAGCTCCGGGCGAAAGATGGCCTGTCAATTCGCGCTCCGCAGATTCATGCTCGGCCAGCACCTCGCGCGCCCGCATAATTACTTCATTCGGCAGTCCTGCCAGCTTTGCGACCTCGATGCCATAGCTGCGGTCGGCCGCTCCCGGCTCGACTTTGCGCAAGAAGACAATTCCGCCTCCGGTTTCCTTCACCGAGACGTGATAGTTCTTCACTCCAGAAAGTTGCTCCGCCAATTCTGTCAGCTCGAAATAATGCGTGGCAAATAACGTCTTCGCGCGCACGCGCGCGTGCAGATATTCGATTGCCGCCCATGCAATCGCGAGCCCGTCATACGTCGAAGTTCCGCGCCCCACTTCATCCAGCAAAATAAGGGATCGAGCCGTCGCGGTGTGAAGGATCGCCGCCGTCTCCGTCATCTCGACCATGAAGGTCGAGCGCCCCCGGGCCAGGTTGTCGCTCGCGCCAATGCGCGTGAACACCCGGTCCACCACGCTCAAGCGCGCCGAGCGCGCCGGAACGAACGAACCCATTTGCGCCAGAATCACAATCAGTGCCGTTTGTCGCAGGTAAGTAGATTTACCACCCATGTTCGGCCCGGTCAGCAAGAGGATCGTTTGCGTGGTCGCATTCAGATACAGATCGTTCGGAACGAAGCGCTCACTGCCTCCAGACATCTCCTGCTGTTCGATCACGGGATGCCGTCCCTCAACAATTTCCAACTCGCCAGAGTCATGATTCCGCGAATCCGCTTCCGTGGGATCTTTTGTCTTCGCAGCAACAAATTGCGGTCTGCAGTAATTTCGCAGCGCCGCAACTTGGGCTAGCGTAGCCAGCACATCCACTTCGGCCAACGCCAACGCCGTCTCCCGGATCCGCTTCGCCTCAGCGGCAATCGCGGTGCGCAGCTCAGTGAACAGCCGGCGCTCGATCTCGACAATCTTTTCCTGCGCATCCAGAATCTTCGCTTCGTACTCTTTCAGTTCGGGCGTCGTAAACCGTTCCGCGCCCACCAGGGTTTGCTTGCGCTCGTAATCCTGCGGCACAAGGTGCAGGTTTGGTTTCGAGACCTCGATGTAGTAGCCGAAGATAGAATTGAACTTCACCTTGAGCGAAGCAATGCCCGTCCGCTCCCGCTCCCGCTGCTCGATTTCAGCCAGAACCCGCTTGCTATTGCGCGAAAGTTCGCGCAGTTCATCCAGATCGCGATCGATACCGGCGGCAATTACACCGCCATCGGCAAAGCTCAGCGGCGGCTCCGGAACAACCGTTTTCTGGATGCGGTCGCGCAGTTCGGTCAGCTCGTCCAGCGATCCATGCAAACTCTTCAGCCGCTCTGCAGGTAACCGCCCCACCCCGCGTTTGATCGCTGGAATCTTCGCGAGCGACGCTGCCAGTGCCAGCACATCGCGCGGATTTGCCGTTTCCAGCGTAACCCGGCTCAGCAATCGCTCCAGGTCGAGCACACCATCGAGCGCGCGGCGCAATTCTTCGCGCGCAATGGTTTCCTTCACTCCTGCTTCCACCGCGTCAAGACGCGCGTTGATCTCCGCGAGATCGAGCGACGGCCGCAGCAGCCACGCCCGAAGCAGTCGCTTGCCCATGGGAGTGATCGCGGCATCAATCGAGCGCAAAAGAGTGACACCTGTATCCGCCCCGGCAAACAAAGGTTCAATTAATTCAAGATTGCGAACCGTAACCGCATCGAGGACAAGGCAGTTTTGCCGTTCGTACCATCCGATGCGGTCCACGTGATCGAGCGATCCGCGCTGCGTAGAGCGCACATAATAGAGAATCGCTCCCGCTGCCGCGGCTGCTGCGGCGCGCCCGGCCAGCCCAAATCCCTCGAGCGATAACACGCCAAAATGATTTTCGAGAAGCGGAATCGCATGATCGGGCGCGAAGATCCAATCGTCGAGTGGAGTGTCTGTACAAGCCGGCCCAACCGACCGCCTTTGGCCCCGGCTCGCGCTGGCATCGAAAGATTTGGCAATCGACGTCTTTCCGTCATACGGCTTTCCATCGAAGGTTCCATCAAACAAGGGCGCGGCGGACCCATAGAGTAATTCTTTCGGTCGCAGTTGCTCCAACTCATCCTGCACGCGCCGCAGAGCGCCCTCCCCGGCGAATTCCGTAGCCCGGAACTCTCCAGTGGAGAGATCGAGCGCCGCGAATCCTACCCGTTCCCCCACCTGCGCGAGCGCAGCCAGAAAATTGTTTTCCTCGGAACCTAACAAGGAATCGGCTGCTGTACCCGGTGTCACTACCCGCGTTACTTCGCGCCGCACCAGCTTCTTCACTACTTGCTGCCGCGGATCTTCCATCTGCTCGCATATCGCTACTTTAAAGCCCTTGCGAATAAGCTTGCCAATGTAGCTTTCGGCCGCGTGGTGAGGCACCCCACACATGGGAACCGCCATGCCTTTCTCTTTATTGCGCGAAGTCAACGTGATCTGCAATTCTTTGGACGCCACAATCGCATCGTCGAAGAACAATTCGTAGAAATCTCCCAATCGAAAAAACAGCAGCGCTGTGGGATGCTCTTTCTTCACGGCGGCGTATTGCCGCATCAGCGGAGTGGAGGGCTCATTCATTGCTTCATCGGATGGGGGCTTGGCGCGGATTATAACAAAGCCGTTGACGCCACTCTGTCTCAGTGTTCTCCTAACACAGTGTTCTCCTGACAAATGGAACTCCGCAAAGATCCAATTACGCGCTCCTGGGTCATCACAGGGGACGAACCGGCCGCTGTCCCTTCAGAGACTGCCTGCCGTTTTTGTCCCGACTCGCCCACCGCCACGCAGCTAATCTCCTCGGTTCCGAGCACGGTGGGTTGGTCGGCGCGCTCCATGGTCCATCCCAAGCCTCTCTATCATATTGAAGGCGAGCCCGGCCGCCGCGGCGAGGGAATTTACGACCGCATGGATTCAGTCGGCGCTCATGAAGTTTTAGTCGAAAATCCCCGGCACGATCGTCATCTGTGGCAGGCTACTGACGATGAGATCGGACAATTCTTGCGCCTGGCCGCCGAGCGCATCATGGACCTCAAGCGCGACCCGCGCATCAAGTACGTCAGCCTGTTTAAAGACTTCAGCCCAGCCGCGGGACAGGAATTCGCCCACCCTACCTCCCAAATCACCGCGACTCTGTTTGTCCCGCGGCGCGTGCTGTACGAATTGCGAGCGGGACGGGATTATTTTGTCAGTAAGGAGCGCTGTGTCTTTTGCGATATTCTCAATCAGGAAGAGCGGCAGGCCTCCCGCGTAATCGAGGCCCGCGGAGACTATGTCGCCCTCGGACCCTACGCCCCGCGCGTTCCCTACGAGACGTGGATCCTGCCTCGCAATCACGAAGCATCCTTCGAACGCACTGGATTGTCGAAGCCAGGCCTGCGCACAAATCTAGCTGCGCTTCTGCGACGTACTCTGCAGCGCATTCGTGCCGTCACGCAAGGTTTCCATCTCGTCCTCCACACCTCGCCGAATAGCCTGCACCCTTCAAGGACCCTCGGTTACTGGAAGACCATTGATGAGGATTACCACTGGCACATCGAGATCATGCCAGTCCTCGCGACCAAGGCCCGCTCCTACACTTTCAAAGAGGTTTATTATTCACCGGTCAGCTCCGAGACCGCAGTGAAGCAACTACGGGAGGCGAAGATTGATGGATGAGAATCGAGCAGACAACCGTCCCCCGTTCAAATCTGATTTGCCTTTCCGGAACCGCGATCAGCGGAGATACATTAGCTGCCCTATTCAGCCGCCGAAACTCATTTCCGTCGCTTAGCGCGTCTTTCCCCTAGTCTCAACCTGCAAAATAGAGACAATCAGATTCGCTCCTCTGTATCCTGTGTGGTTAACTGTCGTTTGACCTTCGACCACACTGACACGGAGAATGTTTCCTTGAGACATGTTGCTTGCTTTGTCCTGCTTTTCACCACCGCATGGGCGCAGACGCCACCCGTCTCGGCGCCGACTCCTTCCTCCGAAAAACAGAAAGTCCTCCGGCAAAAACTCGAATCCGCCATTCACGATGTCGACCAGCACCTCGACGGCGTGATGGGCGTCGCCATCGAGGATCTCAAGACCGGCGACCACTTCTTCCTCCACGAGAATGAAGTCTTCGCCCAAGCCAGCTCCATCAAAATCGCCGTTCTCGCCAATCTCTTTCTCCAGGTACAGCAAGGCAAGCTAAAGCTTACTGATCTCTATACCGTGCAAGCGTCGGATCTGGTTCCTGACAGCGACATCATGGGTGGACTTACGCCCAGCGTCACCCGCGTCACGCTGCGCGATCTTGCCACCATGATGGTCGCGGTGAGCGACAACTCCGCCACCAACGTCCTGATCGACCGCGTCGGTATGGACAACGTTAACGCCATGCTCGATTCCGTCGGTCTTGCGCACACTCACTTGCGCCGCAAGATGATGGATCTCGAAGCCGCCAAGCAAGGCTGCGAGAATATTTCTACGCCGCGTGAGATGATGACACTGCTCGAAGCTATTTATCGCGGAAAACTGCTCAACCAGGAATCGACCGCAGATTTCTTCAAAGTCCTGAGCATCAACAAAGATTCCTGGATTCCCCGCGATTTACCCGCGAATCTAAAGATCGCCAACAAACCCGGCTCCCTCGAAGCCGTACGCAATGACTGTGGAATCGTGTTCGTCGAAAGCCGTCCCTACGTGATTTGTGTGATGACCGCGTTCCTCGGAAATGAACGGGACGGCGAAGAAGCGATTAGCAAAATTTCCCTTGCCGCCTGGCGCATGTTCGATCGCCTGAGCCGTGCCTCGGAATATGGCAGGGTCGTCTCGCCGGGCAACGGCAGCCGGTAACAGTTCGAGCTTCCTCAGTCAGCGCCGTACGGGATTCGGCGACTACGGCCTGCCTCCAGCCCTCCGCAACAAACGCATGACGTCGGTATTGTTTCGAGCCCGAGCCCAGGTAAGGGCCGCATAGCCATTCCGGCTGCGCAAATTCACATCTGCTCCGGCCGCCAGCAGCGCCTTGATCACATCCGGGTTCGCTTTCGGATTCCGGCATGCAAGAATTAGCGCTGTCTCTCCGTCCTGGTCCAGTGCATTCACATTGGCGTGGTCCTCTCCCGACAACAATTGCTGAACGGTTCTCAAATCTTCCTGCGCCGCGGCTTTCATAAGGGGAGTCTCGTCAGGATCTTCCAGGGTCTCGCCGCCGCCTCCCAGCGCGACCGGCCACGCGATCGGAAGAATTCGCGACACCTTGACGGCAATTTCTCCGTTCATCTTCTGCCAGTCGTTAACTTTGAAGTATCCGCGCAACAGCGGTTGAATCTGTATGCCTACAATCGATTGCCAAAGCGGCTCTCCCGCCGAGCGCCAGATTCGGTTCCCTTCATCCAATCCCGGGAGATGGAAGACGGTAAAGCCATCGGCCGCGTTCCACTCGAAGTGCGCATCTAGGTCACGAGTGAAGCCGTTAATGCTGGCCGGTATTAACACGCCACACAGCAGCAGAACTGCGACTCCATACGGCCACGATTTCCAATTAAAGAAACGTGACACGATCATCGCCAACGACGCGACCAGCGCCAAAGCTTCGATCGCTAACCCACCTCCGGTCAATATTTCTCCACCGGCGTTCCACCAATACACGCTCCGATCCAGGAAACCACCGTTGTCAAAATGCCAAAACGGATTGAAATAGAGCACCAATAAACCAACAACGAAAAGTACAGCGCCCACCTCGAGGCCGACGATCGCCCAGGTCGCGTAACATATGTGCTTTGCCTTGGGAGTAAACATCGATGCCTGCCGGTGACGGATGTTTCGGGATGCCGTCTTCCGGCAAGAAGAGTATAGACACGGTACCGGGAAGAGACAGGGAGAAAAGCATGGTGCAGGTAGACTACTGATTACCCTCCGGCGACCTTCGCCTGCGCGAGTGAGCCTGGCGTGAGCAAGAGTTTCCCGGCCATTTTTCCTTCGAGCGCTTGTGAGAAAAAATAGCCTTGGCCGAGTTCGCAACCCAACTCGCGGAGGCGCTCCCAATGTTTCGCAGTCTCAATGCCTTCGGCTATTATTTTCAATTTCAGCTTGTGCGCCAGCAGAATGATTAACTCTACCGTCTCGCCGATGCCGCGGTCAGCAAGCATTCCTCCGACGAGAGATTGATCGATCTTCAACGCCTGCACACGAAATTGCCGCAAAGCGTTCAGGGACGAATGTCCTGTCCCAAAATCATCCAGCACTACTCCAACGCCGAGATGCTTCAGGTCCGCCAGCACCGCGATGGTGCGTTTCGGATCGGCAGCGGCAACGGTTTCCGTAATCTCTAATTGCAGCCGCGAGGGCTCGATTCCTGTCTCCCAGATCGTCCTCTGAAGTTCTTCGACGAAGCCAGCGTCAACCAATTGCTTTGCCGAAAGATTCACGCTCACTGTTATGGGCCGCATGGAAGGGTTCTCGTTCTTCCAGGATTGCAGCTGCTTGCACGCCTCCAGAATCAGCCAGAGTCCAGCCGATAGCAGCAGCCCCGTATCCTCGGCGGCAGCGATAAACTCATAGGGACAGATCAGCCCTCTCTCGGAATGCTGCCAGCGAAGTAAAGCTTCGAACCCGGCAATCTGCCGGCTCTCCAATCGTACAATCGGCTGGTAATACACACGAAATTGATCCTTGGTGATGGCCTCTCGGAGTTCGGCCTCCAGCTTCAGCCGGTTCGAAGCAGTGCTGTGCATCGCTTCGTCGAATACCTCACAACGGCTGCCTCCAAGACCTTTGGCCCGACGCATCGCCACGTCGGCATCCTGCAACAGATCTTCGGCCTGCATGTGGGTCGGCACCCTCAACGCGACTCCCACGCTGGCCAAAGTGCGGACCTCGCGTCCTTCGACCACGAAAGGCTCGGCAATCGCCGAGAGAATGCGTTGCGCGGTCCGCATGGCATCGCTTGGATCGCTCACACCTTCCAGCAGGATCGTGAATTCGTCTCCACCCATCCTCGACAACACTGAGTTTTTCGTCGAAAGATCGTCGTGCGGCCGCGAAATTGTGTCCTCACTTCGAAGGCAAGCTGCCAGACGACGGCCGATCTCCGCCAGCACCTGATCACCCACCGCTGGGCCCATGGTGTCATTGATCGCACGGAAAGCATCCAGATCTACCAACAGGAGCGCGTATTGTCGTTCCGGCTCGCGCTGCGCACAATCGAATAAGTGCTGCAATCGGTCCAGGAACAGCCGCCGGTTCGGCAAGCCCGTCAACCCGTCGTGAACGGAATTATGTTCGGCTCGTTCGTCCGCTCGCTTTCGCTCCGTGATGTCCCGGTTGACGATGACCAGCTTAACCACTTCTCCTTTCTCATCCCGGATCGTCCCTGCAACTGACTCCAGGACTCGCCAAGTGCCATCTTTGTGTCGAATGCGGTATTCCACCTTCTTTCCGAATCCGCTGACCCGGGCCTCATGCGCCGCCTCCAGGACTCTGAAGCGATCCTCCGGGTGAATCTGCTCCAGCGAAGATGTCTCCCCCAGCTCAGCCGCGGAATATCCGAGGATCCTCTTGTATGCGGGACTGTTGTAGAGTCGGTGTCCTTTGACGTCTACCAGCGCAATCATGTCCGCCGCATTTTCCGTGACAATCTTAAACAGCTCTTCGCGCTGGTTGGACTCCCGCCGGATCCGATAGACGCGCAATTGATCCCAGGCCACGAGGCCCGCCATCGCGCTCAGACATATCCAATTCCATTGCGGCATCATGCAAGGAAGATATCGGCAATTCTGCCTAGGAGAGTTAATGCTTCTTCGGACCTGAGTTCCTTCCGCCGCGCGTCTGGCGATTCCCCCTTAGGCGGACAGCTTTTGCGTCAGCTTTCCGCGTCAACTGGAAGATCATGGATGGCGTAAATGGCGGATAATATGGTATGCCCCCCGATAAGACCATCCGCCGTCTGAAGACCTACGCCGGCTCTCAGGGATACGTTTATCAATACTATTTCGTGGGCCAGCGCTCCGCGCTGGCGAACGATCCGGAGGCACCGGCTACAGAATTCGTCTTCGACGTCACCTCCGATCGCAACTTGACCTACGCCGTGAGCATCTTCCTGCCGGAAAAAGCCGTGACCGCATGGGCCAGCGCACACGGTCGCTCCCTTACCGAAGCCGAACAGTACGCCGCCGCCAAGCTCCGCCTCTTCCGTGCGTTCGACGAACTGGAAGACATGAAGGTCGACGGCCGCCGCCTGGTTATCGACGGCCCTGTGCTCGATGAATCGCTTGCCAGTTTGGGAGTAGAGTAGGACTCGATATTTCCGTCGCCCCTCCGGTGTGACTCGGGTGCTTTCCGATCATATCGGTCTGTGCAGAATATAATGCGTAGAAGGAACAGGTTGCTGGTCTTATGTCATTGCTGTGGCTCCGCTTCGCGCTGGCTTGCTACTTTATTGGGCTGATCTATGCGTTCTTTGCGCTGACTCGCACCAGCGATCTTTTCAGCCGCATTGCGCTGCATGCCGCGAGCCTGGGCATGGTCTTCCACTTTGTCTCACTGGTCGAGCTTTTCCTCTCCGGACAAGTGGTCTGGGCCTCGGTTCATAACGGAGAGTCGCTGCTGGCCTTTTTTTCGATGACGTTTTTCATGATCGTCTATGCCATCTATAAAACCACTTCTCCCGGCGTAGTCGTGTTTCCGATTGTGTTCTTCTTGACGTTTGTTGCAGCCGTAGATGAACAGCCGGTCTTGCTTACAGCCTTCGTCCAGCATAAGGGGTGGCTGATCGCGCACATTATCTTGATTTTCACTGGATATGCCGCGTTGGTGCTTAGCTTCGGCGCCAGCCTTCTCTACCTTCTGCAGGAACACCGTCTGAAAGCTAAGCGCCCCAGCAGCCTGATTTCCTTTCTCCCTGCGCTCGAAGTAATCGACCAGATCGGATACCGCTCTTTGCTGCTCGGTTTTCCTTTCATGACACTCGGCTTGATTACCGGCTCAATCGTCGCCATGTCAGCATACGGTCACGTAGACTTTACCGATCCCAAAATTTTGCTATCGATACTGATGTGGGCCGTGTACATGGTCATGGTTGTTACGCGCTGGAATTCAGGATGGCGCGGCCGCCGCGCCGCTGTCCTCGCCACGTGCGCTTTCGTCGCCGCCATCGTCGCCTGGGCGGCAAACTATTTTTCGACGATTCACAGGTTTGCCTCTTGAGATACCAACTCATCGGCGTGAATCATAAGAGCGCGCCGCTAGAAGTGCGCGAACGCCTTGCGATTCCCGAGTCTCGCCTTCCGGAATTCTGTCGCGGCCTTACCGCCCATCCTGGGATCGAAGAGGGCATGATCCTCTCCACCTGTAACCGTGTAGAAGTGATCACTCATACCACCAACGGCTCTGCGGACCTGCGTGGTTTTCTGCATGACCACTTTCAACTGAAGGCGGAAGACATCGATCCGCACCTGTACGAGTTTCGAGAGAAAGATGCCGTGCGGCATATCTTCCGCGTCGCTTCCAGCTTGGATTCGATGGTAGTCGGCGAGGCGCAGATCCTCGGCCAAGTGAAAGAGGCTTATGCGACAGCCCGCGCCGTAGGCTCGGTTCGCGGACAACTCGATCAACTCTTCACCCGCGCCTTCGCCGTCGCCAAACGCGTTCGTACTGAAACCGCCGTAGGTTCGTCTTCTGTGTCCATCGCCTCCGTAGCCGTCGAACTTGCAAAAAAGATTTTCGGCACGCTTCAGGGAAAGCACGTTTTCATCGTCGGCGCCGGCAAGATGAGCGAACTCGCCGCTCGCCACTTGATGGCTCATGGCTGTGCTTCAATCTTCGTCGCCAATCGTACCTATGAGCGGGCCATCGGCCTGGCGCAGAAATTCGATGGCCAGGCCATCAAATTTGACGATCTTTACAACTCTTGCGACAAGGCCGATATCGTCATCACTTCAACGGGCGCGCCCCACTCCGTTTTCCGCCGCGAACATGGCGAACAATTTCTCGCCCGCCGCAAGAACCGGCCCATGTTTTTTATCGACATCGCCGTCCCCCGCGACGTCTCGCCAGAAATGGCGAAGCTCGACGGCATCTTTGCCTACGACATCGACGACCTGCAGCAGGCGGTCAGCAGCCACGTCGCAGACCGCCACAAGGAAGCCGAACTCGCCGAAGCCATCATCACCACCGAGGTCGAACGCTTCGAGGCCAAGTTACACACCCTCGACGTGGTGCCAACAATTGTCAGCCTGCAGGATCATCTCGAAACTATCCGCCAGGCAGAAATCGACCGCGTGCGCGGCCGCATAGGTCCGCTGACTCCCGAACAGGAGATGGCCGTCGAAGCCCTGACCCGTGGCATCATCAACAAAGTCATGCACACTCCCATCACGACGCTGAAAACCGCCGCCCGCGAAGCGGAAGCCACCACAGTGATCGAAGTTGTGAAAAGACTGTTTAATCTGCACGACAAAGATGCAGGTTCACCTCCGGACAAAAAAGACGAAGTGCGGACGCGCCGCTAAATGCCCAAACTCCGCCTCGGTTCTCGCGGTTCCCAACTCGCACTCTGGCAGGCCAACCACATCTCCGCACTTCTGCGCGAGCGCGGACACGAAGTAGAGATCGAAATCATCCACACCACCGGCGACAAAATCACCGACGTTCCCCTCGCCATGGTCGGTACCAAGGGAGGACTAGGCAAGGGAATTTTTACAAAAGAGATTGAAGAAGCCCTCGCCGCCGGTCGTGTCGATTTGGCCGTCCATTCTTTGAAAGACCTGCCCACCGAACTTCCGCCGGGATTCGAAATCGCCGCCATCACCCAACGCCAAGACCCGCGCGACGCCTTCTGTTCGCAGCTTTATTCGCAGATTGAACACCTGCCGCAAGACGCGCGCGTAGGCACATCCAGCTTGCGCCGCCGGGCGCAACTCAAAGCGATCCGTCGCGACCTCGATATTCATCCCCTGCGAGGCAACGTCGATACGCGTCTGCGCAAGCTCCAACAGGGAGAATACGACGCTATCATTTTGGCCTCGGCAGGACTCAAGCGCCTCGGCAAAACGGAACTCATCAAGCAAATCATTCCCCCCGAAATCATGTGCCCCGCCGCCGGACAAGGAGCGCTCGGCATCGAAATCCGCGAAGGCGACGCGGCTACGCGTGAACATCTCGCATTTTTGAATGATCCTGCTGCTCGTGCTGCCACCACCTGTGAGCGCACATTGTTGAACCGCCTCGGAGGTGGCTGCCAGGTCCCTATCGGAGCCTTCGCGGAAATGCGCGAGGGCAAGCTGCATCTCGAAGCGATCGTCGCCGATCCCGACGGCTCGAAGCTCCTGCGCGAGTCGCGCGACGGCAATGTGAACGATCCCGAGACCCTCGGCAACACCGTTGGGGACTGCTTACTGCGTCGCGGAGGGGATAAGATCCTCGAAGCCGTCTACGGCCGCGGCCTCGCTGTCTTGCCGCAACCATGATTTCAGATTATGACCGGCGATGAAGACCCGCAGCGTTCTCCTCCAGCTTCTCGGTGGCCCCGACCGTTCGCAGGCTCTACGCCGCTGGATCAACTTCTGGCCGCCCTTCCTCGGCGCTGGCATTCGCATCACATACATCGCGCCCGATATGAAGGCCTTCGACGTTGAAATGAAACTGCATTTCTGGAACGCGAATTACGTTGGCACCCACTTCGGTGGATCGCTCTTTGCCATGACCGACCCATTTTTTATGCTCATGCTCATGGCGAACCTGGGTCGCGACTACATCGTGTGGGACAAATCTTCCACCATCCGATACCGAAAGCCGGGGCGGGGAACAGTGCGCGCGGAATTTCGCTTGTCCGATAGCCAGATCGACGACATTCGCGAGAAACTGAATATGCTGCCAAAATACGAGCCTGTCTTTTCGGTCGAGGTAAAGGATGAGGCAGGAGTTGTGATCGCTGAAGTCGAAAAGCTATTGCACGTGCGAAAGCGGTAACCCGCACCCGAGAAATAAGAGATCAATCTGTGTATATTCCCGAACATTTTCGTTTGCGCCACGACGCGGACGCCGTTGCGTTCATGCGCGCCAATCCGTTCGCCATCCTGATTTCAACCACTGATGACGGTCCGTTCGCCACCCACCTTCCGCTTTTCGTGCAGGCCGAGGAAGGAAAGGCTCTCCTCCACGGCCATGTCGCGAAGGCGAATCCGCACTGGCGCTATCTTGAACAAGAGTCCGCAATGCTTGACGATTTTTCATGGCCCGCACTCCTACATCTCCCCGGCCAATTACGGCGCGCGCGAAAGCGTTCCCACATGGAATTATGCCGCGGTACATGTCTACGGTAAGGCGCGCATTTTTTCTTCGCCGGACGATCTGCAACAGATGCTCAACGAGCTGATGGAGACCTTCGAGCCAGCCTACCGCGAGCAGTGGGAAAGTTTGAGCCCGAAATTCCGCGAAAACATGCTCCGGCAGATTGTTGGTTTTGAAATCCTCGCTACCAGGGTCGAAGGCAAATTCAAGCTCAGCCAGAATCGAACGCGGGAGGATCAGGCGAACGTGATCGCATCCCTCGAAAAGTCGGAGAACTCCGCCGTCTCCGGCGTTTCCCGCATGATGAAAGAGCGGCGCCTGGGCAAAATTCCCGCCGACGAGGAGGGCGAATAAGTTCGCGTATGGGTGGGCACCTGCCTGCCAATTCTAACCATGAGCAGGAAAACGAAATCACCACTCAGCGGGGTTCGAGTGCTTGTCGGCCGCGCCCGCCATCAGGCGGGTGCACTCTCGGCGGAATTGCGCAAGTTGGGCGCAACCGTGCTAGAAATTCCATTTATCGAAATCCGCAAACCTCGCAGCTTCAAATCTCTGGATTCAGCCTTGAAGAATCTTGCTTCCTACGACTGGCTCATCCTAACCAGCGTGAATGGAGTCGACGCTATGTGGGAGCGGTTGGCCATCCTCCAGCTTGGTGATCGAGTGCTTCGGGAAGGCCACGACTTCAGTCGTGCCGTAAAAGGGAGAAAAAGAGATTCGGGTTTAGCCGTTGAGGGACGACGCCCTCGCATTGCCGCCATCGGTCCAGCAACACAGAAAGCCATTGAACGACATGGGATCAAAGTCGACGTTGTTCCCAAAGAGTACATCGCGGAGTCTGTCGTGCGCAGTCTGCACAAACGGGTGAAAGGGAAGCGAGTTCTGCTGGTGCGGGCGAAAGTTGCCCGCGACGTGATTCCAACCGCACTGCGCAAAAAGGGCGCGCATGTCGACGTAGTGGAAGCTTACGAAACCGTGGTGCCGCAGTCTTCCCGTACCCGTCTCCGCGCTGCGCTGAAGAATCCGCGAGGGCGCCCCCATCTGATTACATTTACCAGTTCGTCAACAGTGCGCAATTTTGTGACTTTGATCGGCGCCGATAAGGCACTTATCAACGGGGTACAACTTGCTTCCATCGGTCCAGTGACGTCCTCCACATTGCGCGAGCTGGGCTTGCCGGTAAACATATCGGCCAAAGAGTTCACCATACCCGGACTGGTCGAAGCGATCCGCTGCGCAACGATCCATACCCATCTTTGAGACCTCATCCCCAACATTTGCTAAATTGCGGGGATGAAACCGAAGACGATTTATCTTGGGCTCTGTTTCGTCGGCGCAATACTTCCGTACTGGCAATTTATTCCGTGGGTTATGCAGAATGGCCTAAGCCTGCCTATTCTCTTCCGCGAATTGTTTGCGTACCGGAGTAGCGCCTTCTTCGTGATGGATGTCCTGGTTTCCGCCGTGGTTCTGATCGTGTTCATGCGAGTGGAGAACGCTCGCCTAAGCATTCGTCACCGGTGGCTTCCCGTCTTGGCGTTGCTAACCGTCGGAGTGTCGCTGGGCTTGCCGTTGTTTCTATATATGAGGGAATTGCGATTAGAGCAGCTCAAGTCCTCGGAAAACACAGTTCCAGCGTGACCTCACTATCGTCCTACTCACTGAGCGAGCAACTGCAATCTGCCGGCACAACATGCGCCAGCAGGAAGTCGGCAACGCGCTTATAGGCGTCAATTTGATTTTCCACCCGTGCAAATCCGTGGCCTTCATTTTCGTAAATCTTGTAGTCCACCGTGCCGCCTCGCTTCTTGATGGCATCGACTACCTGCTGCGTCTCGGACTTGGGGCAGCGTGGATCATGCCCGCCAGCCAGCAAGAGCAGCGGCGCTTTGATCTGATCGATGAAGTTGATCGGCGACCGGTCTTCATACAACGCTTTGTTCTTCACCACATCCCCCATGGTTGCGAGATCGGATTGCTGCAGCACCGGGTCTTCGTTCTCGATCTCGGTAAACCAGTTCACAAAAGGCACGATGGGTACACCTGCGGCCCAAACCTCGGGCGCTTTCGTCACCGACATCATGCTTAAATAACCGCCATAACTTCCGCCCATTACGGCGATCTTCTTCGGATCGAGATGCCCTGTCTGCTTGATCCAGTCGACCCCCGCCAGCACGTCCTGCAGATCGCCGCCGCCCATATCGAATAAGTTCGCCTGCTGAAATTCCTTGCCGTATCCTGTCGAGCCGCGGTAATTGGGCGCGAGCACCATGTATCCCTGATTGGCCGCGTACTGCACGAAGCGGTTGAACGAGTTCGTGGTCTGCGAAGTCGGTCCGCCGTGAATGTAGACAATGGCCGCATTTTGGCCATTGCGAGCCATGTTGAACGGCACGTAGAGAAATGCGGAGATGGTCCACTTCCCGTCGCGGCTGGGATAGTGCACCAGATAAGGCTCGACCATGTCTTCGGAGCGCACTCCCGCGATAAGCGAATGTGTAAGTTGATGCGACTTCCCGGTGGCCAGTGTGTACACCCAAAGATCGCCAGGAGCAGTCGGGCCGTTGTGATAGTAGAGCAGGCTCGAGCCGTCTTTGGTGAAGGCTGAGTGGCCGCCCGCAGGCTCATTCACACCTTTTGCAATCGGCAACATCGTGGACTTGCCAGTTGCGAGGTCGTACAGGTAGATATCTTCGTTGCCGTCGACGTTCGCGCTAAAGGTCAGGTGCTTGCCATCGGGTGAAAACCCGTGCCCGCGGATTTCCCATTTGTCTTTGGTGAGCCATTTGATGGCGCCGGGACGTATATCTCCGGTGACGGATTCGCCCTTGTCGCTGTAGTCGAGCAGGGCAATATTGTCATAGCCATTCGCAGCGTTGGAAGTGATAAGTATCCGGCCGCCATCCTTCATCATGCCGCCGTAAACCGCATTCGCATAGTAAATCTGCTCGCCTTCGTGTGGCGTCAGTAACGAGGATCTTCCCGGAAGGTACGTCCGCGACAAAAATATTCGAGTCGGTTCCCTTCGCCTGCTCCTGCGTGTAAACGATGTATTTGCCGTCCTTAGACCAGATTGGATTCACATTGCGCTTATCCTGCGGGGTATTCGTAGTGAGGTGCTTAACCTCGCGCATCACCATGTCGTAAACATCGATCTCAGAGGACGCGGATGTTTTCGGCTTAACCAGATACGCAAGATAGCGGCCGTCGGGCGACCATGTTGGATCCATCTCCGCAATCTCGCGCGTCTGCGTAAGGTTCACCACCTTGCCCGTCTTGGGCGAGACCAGAAAAATATCCCATTGCTCATCCCCGTCATAATCGGATTGATAAGCGATCCACTTGCCGTCGGGAGACCACGCCGGCGCTGTTTGCCGCTGGTCGCTCACCGTGAGCTGTACCGGCCATCCTCCTTCAGCCGGGACAAGCCACAGATTGTTCCGGCCGCTCATATTGGAAATGAAAGCAATACTCTTGCCATCGGGCGACCAGGTCGGACGGCCAACCTGCCGCGTCATGTAAAGTTTTTCAATGGTCAGACTGCGCGGCTCGACTTGAGCATTAGGCTTCGAGGCAATCTGCTTGGGTTCGGTAACGGCTTGGGGCGTGGGAAGAGCTTGGGCAGCAACGGTTTCGGCAAGAACGGTGCTCATAAGTATGACGATAGCAAACAGAACGAAGCGGCGCATGATTTCCTCAGCAACTATTATGACAGCCAAGAACCCTTTCCTACTTTGTCATCCTGAGCGAAGAGGGAAGTGCGCGAGGCGCACTTCTCGCGCAGTCGAAGGATCCTTTACCGCTTTTAGATTGCATATGCCTTAAAGGGAGTTTTAAACCGCAGCTAAGTACTCCGCTCAATTAACGATATTGTCGCAGGCATCGTAACATTTGAATCTATGCCTTCGCGTTCTTATGCAACTCCACTGTGCTCCAGGTTTTATCGGCGGCGTGGCAGAGACTTTCCAGCGAGCAGTCAACACACTTCGGCTTGCGGGCGTAACAGAGTTTGCGTCCGTGCCAGATAATCTGATGGGCAAAGAGAATCCATTTCTCGCGCGGAATGATGCGCATTAGGTCCTGCTCAATATCTTTCGGATCGGTTTTTTGGGTGAGCTCCAGACGGCGCGAGATGCGCGTTACATGCGTATCCACCACGATGCCGTCAGCAATCTTGAACCATGTGCCCAGTACCACGTTGGCGGTTTTGCGCGCCACTCCGGGCAGGGTGAGCAGATCGCTCATGTTCCTTGGTACCTGCCCACCGAAATCGGCAACAATTTTCTTCGCCGCTCCCACCACGGATTTCGATTTGTTGCGGAAGAAACCGGTCGAGCGCACATCGGGCTCGAGCTGCTCGGGTGTCAGCGCCGCGAAGGCTTCCACTGTAGGATATTTGCGAAAAAGCTCCGGTGTGACGCGGTTGACGTTTACGTCGGTCGATTGCGCAGAAAGAATGGTCGCAACCAACAACTCCCATGCGCTCTCGTGAGTGAGAGCGCAGGTTACGTCGGGATAGAGCTGGTCGAGCAGCTTCAGTATCTCGGCAATGCGATCGGGAGCGACAGGATCGTAGGCGTTTTTCTTCGGCTCCTTCGGAATCCGGCCCTTATTTATCCGCGGATTCTTGCTCGCCGTCGTCGCGATTGAGCGCTTCACCAGAGCTTGACGAACCGACGCCCGCTCCACCCGGTCCTGGCGTCCGGTGCGGGCAGGTTGACGAGGTCTTATTCCGCGGGGCATAAGGCCAACATCTTAGCAGAGCTGGAAAACCAATTTCGGACTGCCGGTTTCCAATTGGCAACTGTCGCAACTCGGGGGATGCCAATTAAAATTAAATCGGTAATTGGGAAATCGACAATCGGAGAATCGCCTCGTCCATAGGTAACCACGCGAGGAATTGACTGACACCACGCCGCCCGGTAGTCTGGAACTAACCTCAAAAGATTTCAAGAAAGCGATTGTGGCCGTAAACTCCATCCAACTCGGGCAAGTGTGGCGCAATGATGCCGATGGTCAGGATTATCTGGTCACCAAGGTATACAGCGAAGTGTTCACCCAATATGCCATGCTGCGGCCAGCAGGAATTACAGCTCCCGACGCTCCCACGGTGCGCCTCAAAGTCCTCAAGACCCCGCAAGGCGCTTCGCTGCCGGGCTATACCTTTACTCAGGACGGCTCATTCTAATCGGCATTTTCCCCTTGAATTTCCGATACACTGAACGGGAACGCTTCCAATTCTCATCCAACGTCCGAAGCGGTTTTACTGGCAACTGACAAAACGGCATCTGCTCTGCTCCGTGACTGAAAAAATAACTGAAAAATGACTGAAAAACTTCTGGCTGTCATCTTTGTTTTCATTAATTCGGTAATAAGCACCACGGGCTACGCTGGCATCATGCTGCTGATGGCGATTGAGTCGGCGTGCATTCCACTACCATCGGAATTAATCATGCCCTTCGCCGGCTATCTCGTGTTTACCGGCGCGTTTAAACTGTTATGGGTGGCGACCTTGGGCGCGATCGGCTGCAACCTAGGGTCGCTCGTTGCCTATGAGATTGGATGTTACGGCGGTCGTCCGCTGGTCGAACGCTACGGACGCTGGATCCTCATGGGACGCCGCGAACTCGACTGGGCCGATCGCTTCTTTGCGCGCTGGGGATATCTGGCTGTTTTTGTCGGCCGCCTGCTTCCGGTAATTCGCACCTTCATTGCCCTGCCCGCCGGCGTGGCGCGCATGCCCCGCGGACGCTTTCATCTTTATACCTTCTTAGGATCGTGGCCGTGGTGCCTGGGCCTCGCTTATCTTGGCATGAAGCTCGGGCAGAACTGGCGGGAATTAGGAAAGTATTTTCACAAATTCGACGCCGTGATCGGTGTGGTATTGGTCGTGGGCGTGGCGTGGTTTATTTGGAGCCACTGGCAGCATCGAATCAGCTCTCAGCCGCCAGCCATCAGCCGTCAGTAGACAATCACTTCGCCAACTGCGACGCCACTATCTGCCATCCACCGTTACGCTTCACGACCACATCCATGTAGATGTAGCGGACAGGGAAGCGCTGGCCGCCCCGTTCGACGTCGTCTTCCTCTGAGCCATGGACGATGGCCAGCTCGTTGCTGAGCAGCCGAATCCGGCGGCCCGTGGACACCATCGACAGGTAGCGGATGGCACCGGTCTCGAGGCTTTTGATTACGTCTTGTTTCGTCCGAGGCTCGCCGAATTCGTCATATTGAACGTAGTCGTCGGCGAAAATACGTGAGAGCTCTGCAATATCGGCGGCGACGAGCGCGCGGTCCCCGTCTTCAAAAAGCTGCAAAATCTGCTGCTCGTCGCTTTTCATGCCGCTTTCCACTCGAACTCTTTCCGAAGCTATCGATTAACTCTCTTGTCAGTCTACAAGCCGACAAATCTGAGGCCGATCTTTTGTTACCCTAGCCCTTCGCATGGAACCCCAACCAGAGCAGCCTGTCCCATCCATCTCCTTGGCCTCCTACGCCCAGCTGCTGCGCCGCAATCGCAATTTCCGCCGGCTCTGGTTGGCGCAGATTGTCAGCGAGATTGGCGACTGGTTCTACACGCTATCGATCTACACGCTCCTGCTGCAGTTGACCGGCCACGCCAGTTCCGTTGCCTGGGCACTCGTTCTGCAAGTTTTGCCGCAAACCTTCGTGGGACCGGCGGCTGGCGTCGTGAACGACCGCTTGCGCCGCAAGCACGTAATGATTGCCGCCGACCTGGTCCGCTTCGTCGTCGTGCTGGCAATGCTATTCGTTCGTTCGCGCTCCACGGTTGGGCTCGTGTATCCGTTGCTGTTGGCGGAGACGATTATGGCCGCGTTCTTCGAACCGGCCCGCAGTTCGGTGATCCCCAATATCGCTGCACGGGGAGAAGTGCTCATTGCCAACACGCTCTCTTCCGCTACCTGGTCCGTAAATTTATTGATCGGCGCTTCCGTTGGCGGAGTGGTCGCCGCCTTTTACGGACGAGACGCCGTATTCCTCCTAAACGCACTCTCGTTCCTGGTCTCGGCGATTCTGATCAGCGGTATGAATTTCGCTGAGCCGCACGCCGAATCGGCAACTCCGCTGCACCCGCGCGATCTGGTGGATTTCTCTCCGGTGCTCGAAGGCATCCGTTATGTACGCAATCATAAAACGCTGCTGCCGACGGTCTTTGCCAAAGCCGGCGAACTTATGATTGGCCCCAGCTGGGTGATCTTCACCGTCCTCGGAACGCATGAGTTCGCAGTACATTGGCGCAACACCGATCCGGCGCGTGGCGCGATGCTGGGGATGAGCATCCTGCTCGGCGGCCGCGGCCTGGGAGCGCTCGTTGGGCCGCTCGTCGCGGCGCGCTGGGCAGGCCGCAGCGACCGCCGCCTGCAACTCGGAATCCTCTTTGGTTATCTCACCATTGCACTGGGATACGGCGCTCTTGGTAGCAGCCGCACCGTATGGATGGCCAGTTCCTGTGCCATGCTTGCTCACGCAGGAGGATCCACAGTCTGGGTTTTCTCCACCACGCTGCTGCAACTTCATACCGATGATCGTTTTCGCGGCCGCGTTTTCTCCGCGGATCTTGGCTTCTCCATGTTTACCATCGCCGCCGGTGCCTACGTGTGTGGGCGCTTGCTCGATGCAGGCGTCGCTGCCCGCACAGTAGCGACTTGGACCGGCGTCATCATGTTGATTCCTGCAATAATATGGACGCTGGCACTGCGGTTAGGTCCTGATCGAAGCGCGGACATTTCAATTCCAGCCGAAGGCTCGTGAATATTTGAATGAATATTATAAGGAGAATAACTGTGATTGCCCGTGTATGGCACGGAAAGACAAAGCCCGAGAACGCTGACGCTTACGAAGACCGGCTCAAACCAGAACCTTTACCCGGCCTGGGCCAGGTAAAAGGTTACAAAGGCAGCTACCTGCTTAGGCGCAACGGTCCCGATGAGGTCGAGTTCATCACCATCTTGTTTTGGGATTCTATCGACGCGCTTCGAGCCTTCGCGGGACCGGATTACGAAGCGTCCATAATTCCCGAAGAGCGCCGCAAGTATTTGTCGCACCACGACACCAAAGCTGTGCACTACGAGGTCGTATCAACGCACAGACTAACGTGACCCCGCAAGCCCGTAGCCGGAAGCCGTTTACGATGCTCCTAGCCGCTCAATCTTAGCCGCCATAATAAAATCGCTCTCAGTGAGTCCATCGATCTTGTGCGTCCACAGCGTGATCTCGGCCTTGCCCCACGCCAGCAAAATGTCAGGATGGTGCCCCTGCTCTTCCGCGAGCGCTCCCACACGGTTCACGAACGCCAGCGCCTGTTTGAAGTCGGGAAAAGTGTAGGTGCGAGTGATGTGGTGCTCATCGACCACACTCCAGGTCGGAACTACGCGGTGCAACGTCTCGAGTTCTTTGCCCTTTAGCGGAGGCACTCCGCCCCGGCACGGAACGCATTTCTTATCCGCGAGTTGTTCAGTCATAGGTTCTACTCAATAGACTCTTTTGCGGAATGCGAGTCAAGGTCGTCACCCCAAAAACATTCGCGCACGATTTACTGAAACCCGCGGAGTCTCGAAGGCATCTCAAATACCCCGCCGACTTCAACGGTGCCTCCTGACGTTGCTGTTCCCAGGTTGCCGTGGCAGAATGCCGTTCGCGGGACGCTCTTCGCGAAATGCGGTGCACAGGACGGCTCTGCCTGAGACGCTGTTCGCAAGGCGCCCTTGACGAGAAGCTCTTAACGAGAAGCTCTTAACGGGAAAGAGAATGGCTGCCGCACCTTCGCCACCCAGTTCGACTCAGTCCAGTTCGACTCAGTCCAATCCGAACCAACCCGCCTCCAATCCATGGCTGATCGCCATCGCAGTCATGCTGGCAACATTTATGGAAGTGCTCGACACTTCCATCGCCGCTGTAGCCTTGCCCTATATCGCCGGCAGCCTCTCCGCCAGCAACGACGAAGCCACCTGGGTGCTGACCAGCTACCTCGTGGCGAACGCCGTAATCCTGCCGGCAAGCGGCTGGTTCTCGTTGCGCTTCGGCCGTAAGCGCTTTCTCATCGCTTGCATCGTCATTTTCACAATCTCTTCGTTCGCGTGCGGGTCGGCGACTAGCCTGAGTTTGATACTGATTGCGCGTGCTGTGCAGGGCGCGGGTGGCGGCGCGCTGCAACCGCTTTCACAAGCCATCTTGCTCGAAACCTTCCCCCCGCAGAAGCGTGGTGTGGCCATGGCCGTCTTCGCGCTCGGAGTAGTCGTCGCGCCGGTGCTCGGCCCCACTCTCGGCGGCTGGCTCACCGATACGTATTCCTGGCGTTGGGCGTTTTACATCAACATCCCCGTCGGCATCTTCGCCGTTTTCATGATCTCGCGCTTTGTGGAAGACCCGTCCTATATTAAAGAGGCGCGTCCCGGCAAACTCGATGGCATTGGACTCGGCTTGCTCGCCGTGTGGTTGGGCTGCCTGCAGATCATTCTCGACAAAGGCCAGGAGGACGACTGGTTCGGCGCCACCTGGATTCGCTGGGCCGCGACCATTCTCGTGATCAGCCTGGTGGCGTTTCTCATCCGCGAACTCCAGCATAGGCAGCCGCTGGTCAACCTCAAAATCTTCCGGCACCGCAATTTCACCTTGGGCTGCGTGCTTATCGGCCTCTTTGGAGCGGGCATCTATGGCCTGATCACGTTGCTTCCGTTGTTTTATCAGGAGCTGATGGGCTACACCGCGTTCGCCGCCGGATGGGCTGTCAGCCCGCGCGGCATCGGGGCAATCTGCGCCATGCCGATCATAGGCTACCTCACCGCGAAGATGGATAACCGCTGGTTGATCGCATTTGGATTCTCTCTATTCGGTGCCGCCAGCCTGTGGTTCGGCGAAGTCAATCTCGATATTGGTCAGTGGACTTTTCTGTGGGCCATCCTGATCAGCGGATTCGGCTCGGGGTGCGTCTTCGTCCCGCTCTCGACGACCGCCATGGCGTTTCTGAAGAACGAAGAAATCGGCAATGCCAGCGGCTTGTATAACCTGTTCCGCAACATCGGCGGCAGCATTGGAATCTCCGTCGTGAACACGATCGTTGCGCGCCACGAACAACTTCACCGCACCGAACTTTCGGGATCGTTGACCGCTGCGCGTCCCAGCGTCCGAGGAGCAATCCAGGGGTTGCAGCAATACCTCAGCGCACAAGGCGGATCTTCACCGACCACAGCTTTGCAGCGCGCCTACGGACTGCTGAATCAAACCCTCACCGGACAGGCCCGCTTGTGGTCCTACGTAGACGATTTCCGCTACATGGCCCTGGCCTGCTTCGCCTGCGTGCCCATAGTTTTCACGTTGAAGAAAGCAATTAGGAAGGGGCCGGCAGGTGCGGCACACTGATGCGCCGATGCAGGAATTTCTCACGATAGGTGAGTCTGGGAAGGGCACGGTTTTAGCCCTGCCGCCAAGACGCAATAATGACTCCGGCTTTAGCCCCCGAAGGATACGGCAAATCTATCTAGAACGGAATGTCCTCATCCGTAATCGGCCCTGCTCCTGCTCCTGCATGCTCAGGCTCAGGCATGCGCTGATCAAAGTTATTGCCGCCGCCGGCCGCAGCTCCGCGCGCGCTTCCCTGAAGTCTCCGCCACCTTCGCCGCGCCCGCCGAGCAGGATCATGTCGCTGGCGACGACCTCGGTCATGTACTTCTTCTGTCCGCTGGTCTTGTCGTCCCAGGAGCGGGTTTGCAGGCGGCCTTCGATATAAACCTTGCCGCCCTTTTTCAAATACTCGCCCGCAATCTCGGCCATGCGCTGCCAGAGCACCACATTGTGCCACTCGGTGCGGTCCTGCCATTCACCACTTTTGTCTTTGAAGCGTTCGTTGGTGGCGATAGCAATCTTGGCCACAGGCGTCCCCTGCGGCGTGTATTTGATCTCTGGATCTTTCCCAAGATTACCGATCAGTTGAACCCGGTTCAGACTTCTTCCAGCCATGGGGTGCTCCTTTGCAGGGGTTCACTATAGCAGAATCGGCTGCGTGGAAATTGTGCCGGATATCACAATCGCTCCGACCGGAGTGCCGATTCGGAGCGAAACAGCTAGGCTGACAATCGCTGAATCCGGGTTATAATCCCGCTATGCCTCCTGCGCCTGGCGCCACCAAAGCCGTCGGCATGGTTCCCGACGAAATGAAGTGGGAACCGAAGTCCACGGGCCTGACCACACCTCGCAAGAAGAAACCGAAAGAACTGGCCGTCATCACCGAGTGCTGCACCGGATGCGCCGGCTCTCCCGCCTGCGTCGAATATTGCCCGGTGGCCGACTGCATGTTCTGGGTCCCCGACGAAGACAGCACTCCCTTCGGTCGCATCGCTATCGACCCCATTCTCTGCATCGGCTGCAAGAAGTGTCTCAGCAAAGGTCCCGACGGCTGCTTCCTCGATGGCTGCCCTTGGGATGCGATCGTGATGATCGATACCGCGGAAGTAGAAAAAGAAGTCGGAGTGATGGCAATCTGAAACCAGTGGTCAGAGACTGTGCTCAGTCACATCGAGCGTTTCGCAGGTTTTTCTAACCCCTGATCCCTGTCCCCTGACCCCTCGCGCCTGATCACTTCTTTCTGACTTTCTTCACCGATGCCTTCCGCGTGTCTTCCCCAGAATGTTCCGGGCTATTGCCCGGCTCCGGAAAGTCCGTATCGGCATTCTTGATGCGCGGATCCTGGTCGCGATGACCGAGTTGTTCGGAGAGGCCAAGATTTCCATCGTGGTGATGTTCGTCGGATTCGACGGCGCCTTTAGCGCGGTCGGGATCGTTCTCGGAAATTTTATTCATAGTGTGCACTCGCGCTGTAGAGCAAATCTATTGTCCCGGCCGGGCAGTCGCCGACACTCCAAGCTTGCGCAGCCGTTCTCGCGCTTGCAGCGCCTCGTTCGACTTGGGATAGCGCTGGATGACATGTCGCAGTTCCACCACGCCGTCATCCTGCTTCCCCAGTTCGATTAACGCAAAGCCTTTTTTTAGCTGCGCCGAAGCGGATTTGCTCCCTGTCGGAAAATTCTGCAAGACCTGATCATAGCTCTGCACCGCCGGCTCGTATTTTCCCTGGCGAAACTGAATTTCGCCGAGATAGAAGTAGCAATTTCCGGCGAGATCGGTATTGGGATAGAACTTTACATAGTCGGAGAACTCCTGGATGGCAAGATCGTTCTTGTCGCCGTTGTAATCCCGCAGCGCATTGTTATAAAGCACATCGGGAGGAGGCGCGGCCGCCATCGCCTGCTGTTGCGCCAGTTTCGCTGCGTCAGACGCGGCGACGCTTTGCTGGGACGATTGCATGTCCTCAAGCTGTTTGCTGACTTTGGCAAGCCGCGCCTTAAGTTCATCCAGCGTGTCATTGAGGGCTTGAATCTGTCCTGAAAGCTGGTCAACATGTGTCGACGAATCGCCCTGCTGTTTTTGCAGCGAGTTCTGCAGGCCGGTAAGGGCGTTGGCCACTTTGTTCACCGCGTCCGTATCCTGCTCAACCAGGTTCTTCATCACGCCCATGCGCTCGTCGAAGCTGCGCTGCATGGCCGTCATCTGCTCTTGCAGTTGTTGAACCTGAGTTTGCAGTTGAACCATCTCTTTGCTGACACCCCAGGCCGGAGTTACCGTCAGCCCAAGCGTAACCAGCATTGCAAGAAGACTAGACCATCGTTTTGTTGTCATATGCCAAAACTTCCACCGATCTATTTTAGACGGGTCCGCAGCGTTGCGGGTGGCGAAGATAATCGCCGATCGCCGATTCCATACAAAAACCGGTGCTATACAAAAAACTCAGGGGCGGATTCTCTCCGCCCCCTGCCATCCCATCAACTACCTCTGATACACGAAGTGGCCGCGCCGATTCTGCTGCCAGCAGGCTTCGTTGTCTTCCATGCAGAACGGTTTTTCTTTACCGAAGCTGATGGTCTTGATTCGGCTCGCGTTGACTCCTAACGCCACCAGCGCGCTCTTCACCGACGAGGCGCGCTGATCGCCCAGAGCTAAGTTGTACTCGGTTGAGCCCCGGTCATCGCAATGCCCTTCAATCAGGAAGTTGATACCGGAATGCTGGTTGAGGAACTGCGCATCGGCTTGCAGCGAGGACTGCTGATCGACACGAATGTCGGACTTGTCGTAATCGAAGTAAATGTCCTTGACGCTTTGGCCGAACAGATCTTCTTCCGACGCTGAAGGCGCAGGGGGTGGTGGCGGCGGTGCCTGCGTGACCGTCAGACGAGTCGTAGCCTCCTGCGTTCCGCCCGAGCCTTTCGCGACCAGGTGATAAGTAATCGAATCGCTTGGGCTTACCGATTGCGATCCACTGGCCTGCACAGCGCCAATGCCGTCGATCGACACGTCGGTGGCATTTGACGTCTGCCAACTCAGGGTCGCCGATTGTCCCGGCTGAATCGTATCCGGGCTCACCGAAATGGAAGCGGTAGGCGACGGTGGCGGCGGTGGCGGTGGCGGTGGCGGGGGAGCTGCTTTCTTTTTGCAAGCCCCCAGCATCAGAATCGCGCCCAATACGATGACGGTGGCGAGCATTCTCATGGTTGTGTGCGTCACGTTGACCTTCTTCAAATCGACCTTGTCTACGTTGGTCCTCTTCACGTTTAATTCCTCCTGCGAACCCGTACCTTCATCGCCGAGTTCAGACGAAGTGTTTTTATTCGAAACTCTTTTTACCAACTCCAGTTGGGCTGCGAGTTACGTCCCGTAAAAGTTAACTGATGGAGCTTACTGCCGTCGGCGAGCATCATCCATATTTCTTCTTTTCCCGAACGGCTGGACTGAAAAACAATATGCCGGCCGTCTGGCGCCCACCAGGGAAAATCATTGCGCCCGCCATCATGTGTCAGCTGAACCCACTGTTTGCTTGCGATATCCATTAAATAAATGTCGGAAGCGCCAGGCGCCCCCGGACCATATTTCCGAGTCCATGCCAGAGTAAGGAACTGCCCGTTCGGCGACCAGTTGGGCGAAACGGCATATCCCTGATCCGTCATGCGCTGCTGGTTGGTGCCATCGGCCTCCATGGTGTAAACCTGGGGCAGTCCGGTGCTGCCGCTAACGAAGGCGATTTGCGCCCCGGTCTTGCGGTTCCACGTCGGGGAAACATCCGGCCCCCTTCCCGTTGTCATTGCACGTAAATTGCCACCCGAAGCGTCGCACACATAAATTTCTGAATGCCCGTTGCGCGATGAAGAGAGCGCCAGACGCGACCCATCGGGCGACCACGATGGCGAAAAGTTTCCCCCGCCCAAGTGCGGAAAACCGACCAGGCGGTTCAACTCGACGGAATACATCAAAATGTCCCAGCCCGACTTAGTCACGGAACTGAATGCCAGCCGGGAACCATCAGGCGAGATGCGTGGCGAGAGCGAAATCGACCCCTGATGCGTGAGTTGCCGCTGGTTGCTGCCGTCGTAATCCATTACCCAGATCTCTTTGTGGCCCGAGCGATCGCTCACGAAATAAATCTTGCTCTCTGCAATGCCGGGAATACCTCCGCCCAGGCGAAAAATAATTTCGTCGGCAAATTTGTGGGCGATCACTCGCGCCGCTTCTTCCGTTGCCACGTCGGCATACTGCTTGCCCAGAACCTGCGGCGATGCCGTGTTCTTGACGTCGTACAGCCAGCCCTGAACCGTTACTTTGCCAGCCGCGATCCCAAGATTGCCAAATGCCAACATCGCGGCGTTTGGCGGCGGCGCATTCCACATTGCATAGGTGACTTCGGTAGGCTGGCCGGGCACCTGCAGCGGATAGAAGCTTTTAGAGACCAGGTCGACTACGCCGGAGTTGTCCAGATCGTTCCAGAAAGTATCGTCGAACACTTTCAGCAGAGCGGCGTTTTTTGGGTCAGCCGTGGAAGGCTTGAAATCCGGAACCGCAAGGCGTACTTTCTCGACCCCCAGCCCCGAACCGGTGCGAACCCAATCCTGCGCCAGCGAAGTGGAAAGAGCGATCGAGGAGAACAGAAGCACGGTCAAGACACGCAACAATGCTGCGCAAATCACCGTCGACAGCGGAACTCGTCTATTTTCATCGTCCATCGATTTCGAACCAACACCCGGGGCGAAACAAAAAGATGCTTTGAACGATAATATCGTAGGCCGATATGTTCTCATTGGCAAGTTACAATCGATCATAATCGCGATCGGGAACCCGAAGAATAATCAGGTAGATGCACGCGTGGTTTTTATAATGTATAAAGAGGTCGCAAAATTTAAGATTCCTGCTACTTACTCGATGCTTATCTGCTCTCGAATAGCACAACTTTATTTTTTGCTGTAATCGAACCAATATTCCACCGAGATTTTGCTGCCGTTGTAATCCGCCGGGAGCGGCCCGAAAGTATCGATTCGCTGTAGAGCACGCGTCGCCGAAACGTCCAGTGAAGGCACTCCGCTTGACTGCTCAACCTGCACATTGAATGGATGCCCATCCCGTGCCACGTCAAACGTGATATAGACGCGCTGCGAGGTCGTGATCCGTGGATCGACCTCGTACTTCAACCAGTTGTCGGAAACCTTCTGCTGAATGATCCGCACATAATACGCGTACTTCGTTCCAAAGTCTCCGCCGCTGCCGGTTACCCCGAAGCCGCCTTTAGCGCCGCCGGCCGCAAAACTCCCATACGGTCCGCTGACTGGTCCGCCTTCGCCGAAAGCAACCTGGTTGGCTTCGGGCTCGGGCGCCGGCTTCGGTTTTTCTTTAGTCGCGGTAGGCGTTTTCTTCGGCTTGACTTTCGTATCCTTGCCCTGAATCTCAATCGCATCGGGCTGTTTCTCTTCCGGCTTCGGTTCCGACTTGGTCACGCCCTTCGATTCGTTTGCCAGCACATTTGGCGTTTGCGCGGCCGGTGCGGGCAGAGGTACGGAACTCACTAACGAAACTCCAATGGCCGAGCCGCCTCCTCCCCCACCCCATGACTCGCCGCGCGGTCCGGTGAACACAACCGTGTAAAGCAGGATGATCGCCACAACCGCGATGTGAAAGCCCGCAGACCATCCCAGCGCTCGTCCCCAATTATCGTGCTCGAAAAATATCTCAGCGTTTGCTGCCATTTTGTTCCAGGGGCTGGGTCACAATGCTGATGTTGGTAATGCCCGATTGCTTCACCGCGTCCATCACCGTCGCAAAGGCGCCAAATGGCACATTCTCATCGGCGCGAACAAAAATAAACTGGTTGCGGGGATCGCGAATCTTCTGTTTAAGCTTGTCCGCGATCTGATTGATGTTCACCGCATCGTTCCCCAGAAAGACTCGCTGATCTTTGTTGATCGTGATGACGGTACGCTCTTCCGTGATTTCCTTTACGGTACGGGTTTTGGGCACGCTGACTTCAATCCCTGACTGCAGTACCGGAGCAGTCACCATAAAAATGATGAGGAGCACAAGCACGACATCCACCAGAGGCGTGATGTTGATATCGGCGAGCGCGCTTTGCGTGCGTCCGTTGGGGGAAGTGAAGGCCATCAGCGCCTCACTTCGGCCGCGGCCTGCGGCTGAATACTCTCAATCGCGTTCAAAACTTCCAGCGCAAAGTCATCGCCCCGTGCGGCAAATACGCGAATCGAATTGCCGATGAGGTTGTAAGCGATAACCGCGGGGATCGCCGCGGCGAGTCCCGCCGCCGTAGTAATCAGAGCTTCGGAAATTCCGGGAGCGACCGCGCGCAATGTCGCGCCGCCCGCAGTTCCGAGGCCATGGAACGCATCAATGATCCCCCAGACCGTGCCGAACAATCCGATGAAGGGCGTTACGGCCGCTGTGATCGCCAGCCAGGGAACATTGCGCTCCAAACGCGTAATCTCTTCCGAAGCTCCGATCTGCATGCCGCGCTGGACCGCTGTCAGACTGCGTAACGATGCCGCGGGAGTGGAAAGTTGGCGTTTGTATTCAGAAAATCCGCCTTCGAAAACTGCCACCAGAGGGCTAGGCCGGAACTGATCGGCGACCGTAGCGATATCCTGCAGCCGTTGCGCTTTGCGAAATGCTCGCAGAAAACGCCCACTCTGCAAGCGGGCACGCCGCAGCAGGCTCCACTTTGTGAGGATAATCGCCCACGATATCAGACTGAACGCCAGCAGGGTTATCAGCACGAACTTGGCGACCGCGCCCGTATTGGAAAGCAGATCGAGAATGTCGCCGCCAAGAAAAAATGCAAGCAAGCAGGGAAGTTGCATCGGTTAAGGGTTTTCCTTTTTTCGGATTATAGATGATCGGCGTTCAAGGTTAACCGGGCGTATCCGAAACATAACCTGCTCCAATGTACTTCTGTGTCATGAACATCATTATTTTATTCAATCATCGACCTCAATTTTCCCCGCTATACCCCGTGGACCACAGTGGCATCCAAGCACAGCGGGAATAACGCATTCCCTCAACTCTCGCGGGAGGAGAACTTATGGCGCATTTTGGGATGTTACGAGAATATCGCTTTGCCGACGTCGCGGAAGATATCCGCGGCTCTAAACTGTACGGTCTTAACGATGAGAAACTGGGCAAGATCGACGATGTGATTTTCGATTACTCCACGGGCCAGATTCGCTACATTGTCGTCGATACTGGCGGCTGGCTGTCGACGAAGAAGTTCGTTGTCCCTGCGGATCAGCTTCGGCCCTCCGCCGAACACAAAGACGATTTTGCCGTCGATCTTACAAAAAAGCAGGTGGAAGGATTTCCGCCCTACAACGAGTCGGATTTGGAGTCAGATGAGCAATGGGGCGACTACGAAAAGAGTTACCGTTCCAAATGGGAGACCAGCCCTGTGATGCACCGAGCAGAAACCGATCGAAACATAACCCCAACGACGCAGCAGATGCCAGGCAACTCGCCCTCCGCCCGCGCTGCAGGTGATCTCGCTGCGGAAGAAGTAACAGACACTGACGCCCTTACCGCCGGCGGTTTCGCGGCTAGCACCGATACTGTCGAAATCAGCCAAAGCGCCAACGGTATCGGTCCCCGATGGGACACTTTCCAGAATCGTCTTCGCGAACGTCGAAAGGAAGTCATTAACACGGGCTCCACTCCGGAAAGCGCGGACAAATATCGCAAAGCCAGCTAGTCAGCGGGTACAAGATACCTTTCAGCAGCCACGGCCTCGGTCGTGGCTTTTTTATCTGCCTGAGTGTCATCCTGAGCCAGCGTGCTTTGCGGGAGCAAAGGATCCAGATGCCGCGACTCTCTTTCGTGCTATGCTGCGCAAAAGTTCTAAACACCGCCATACATAGGAAGTCCTGTGCTGGTTGAACTGCGACTCGAAAACTACGCGGTTATCGACAACGCCGCCGTGGAGTTCGCCTCAGGCTTGAACTTGTTGACCGGAGAAACCGGCGCCGGTAAATCCATTCTGATTGACGCACTCGCCCTGGTCTTGGGAGATAAGGCGTCGAGCGATGTGATCCGAACCGGTGCCGAGCGGGCGATCGTGTCGGCTGTCTTTGAATGCGCCGGTAACGCCGAAGATGCAATCCAAAAGGTTCTTGAGCGCAACGGTCTGGACGAAGCGGAATCAGAAGCTGGCTCACTGATCGTTCGTCGTGAGATCGCCGCCGGTGGCAAAGGCCGCGTCTTCGTGAACAATCAGGCCGCAACCGTCGCGGTGTTGCGCCAGCTTGCTCCGCATCTGGCCACCATCCACGCGCAGAACGAATCGATCCTTTCCTTCGATGCTCCTGCACGCCTCAGTCTGCTCGATGGATTCGCGGGAACTCAGCTCGAATCGGTCGCCGCGGCTTATGAACTGTGGAAGGGAATCCGCGCTCGTATCGCGGACCTCGAACAAGGCGAGCAGGATCGCCTGCGTTTAGTCGATCTGTGGATTTTTCAAAAGCGCGAGATCGAGGAAGCCAAGCTGCAGGTGGGCGAAGACTCGCAACTCGAAACCGAAAAGCGGCTCCTGGCAAATGCCGAGAAAATTTACAATGCTGCGCTGCACGCCTTCGATCTTCTCTACGAGGGCGATGCCTCCACGTCTGCATCCTTGCGCGCAGCGCAGAAGCAGATTGAGGAACTGGCGCGCTATGAGCCCAGGTTTCAAGATGCGCTGGCCGCACTGGAGACGGCACGAATCAGCGTCGAAGATGTAGGAGCTACCGTCCGCGACTACGCCGGCGGCATCCACGCCTCGCCGGAACATCTTTTGGAAGTCGAGGACCGGCTCGCATTGCTCGACCGGTTGAAGCGTAAATATGGCCCCGCGCTGGAAGATGTGATCAATTTTGGGTCAGATGTCGCCCGCAAACTTTCCGAAATCGAGAATAAAGATGAAATTCTGCGCGAATTGCGTACGGGGTTAGCCCGCGCAGCCGAAGAATATTTACGCGCTGCGCACACGGTCTCGAAGAAACGCCGCGAGGCGGCGCACAAACTCGAGAAATTGGTCGAAGCCGAAATAAACGACTTGGCCATGAAATCAACCTTCCGCATTGAAATCACCTCGGTCGAAGAAGAAGAGAGCTGGACCGCGGGCGGAATCGATCAAGTGCTCTATATGATCGCCACAAATCCCGGCGAACCGATGCGCCAATTGGAGCACATCGCATCCGGCGGAGAATTGTCGCGCGTAATGCTGGCCTTGAAGGTGAGCGTGGAAGCAGGCACGAACCGTGTGGCACGGACGCCTTCGTCCGCGAAAGCTGGCACGTACTCATCGGAGCAACGCACCATGGTCTTCGACGAAATCGATACCGGCATCGGCGGCCGCGCCGCAGAATCCGTTGGCAAGAAGTTAAAGTCGCTCTCGCGGCAGAATCAGGTTCTCTGCGTAACCCACCTTCCCCAGATTGCCACCTTCGCCGATCATCATTACGTCATCGAAAAGAAGGAACGCAACGGCCGCACCCGCACCAGCATTCGCGCCGTGGTCGGTGAAGAGCGCACCGAAGAAGTAGCCCGCATGTTGAGCGGCGCCAAGCTGACCGACACCTCACGCAAACACGCCGAGCAGATGATCAAGGCAAACGGGTAGGCCGACATCCCGTTCACTGCCGAGAATCCCCGTTCGCTGCTAATCCTCGCCGTTTCTTTGGCTTACGTTGACCAAAAGGGCACGTTTCCAGTAGTTTATTAGTACGTTAACAATGCCGTTCTTGTACCCTTGCCTTTTACATCGGACTCGAATTTTGCATCCAAAACGGGTTTGGGACGATCACAATTATGGAGCTTGATAGTGCCAAATAGTCAGGGAAAAACCTTACTCTTGCTGAAGCCGCGCGGCTTCTGCGCCGGCGTAGTCCGGGCGATCGATGTCGTTCGCATCGCGCTTGAGGCCTTCGGTCCTCCCGTCTACGTGCGCAAGGAGATCGTTCACAACAGCTTTGTGGTCGACGAACTGCGCGGCAAAGGCGCGATCTTCGTCGATAGCGAAGATGAAGTTCCCAACGGCGAGCGCGTGATCTACAGCGCCCACGGTGTTTCTCCTGAAGTTCGCGAACACAGCGCCCGGCGCGGACTGCGCGTCATCGATGCCACTTGTCCGCTGGTCACCAAGGTTCACGTCGAAGCCGTCAAGTTTGCTAAAGAAGGCTATTCTTTGATCCTGATCGGCCACCATGACCACGACGAAGTAGTCGGAACCCTCGGCGAAGCTCCGCTCGTTACTCAAGTTGTCGGAACACCGGAGCAGGTGAAATCTCTGACCGTGCCAGATCCGAATCGCGTAGCCTACCTCACGCAAACTACGCTGAGCCTCGACGAAACCAAAGATATTATCGCCGCGTTGAAAAAGAAGTTCCCCAACATCAAAGGCCCCGCCGCACAGGACATTTGCTATGCCACGGAAAACCGCCAGGTCGCAGTAAAGCAGGTGGCATCGGAAGCTGACTTATTGCTGGTTGTTGGCTCGGAAAACAGTTCCAATTCCAATCGTCTGGTAGAAGTGGCGCGCAATCTCGGTACCAATTCGCATCTCATCGACAGCTACAAAGACATCGAGTCGGATTGGTTGACGAACGTCAAGACTATCGCGTTGACTGCCGGCGCATCGGCGCCGGAGTGCCTGGTGGAAGAAGCAATGAAGTTTCTGGCCACAAAAGGTTTCGACAACGTGCAGGAACTCGAAGTGATGCCAGAAAACGTACGCTTCGGGCTGCCGCCGGAGATTGTCGAGGCTATTGCCGCTGCTCCGGCAGGTGCTACTGCGGACTAACGGAGAACGCGTCGAACGTTCCGGCGTCATCCCGAGCGTAGCCGTTCTTCAGGCGGAGCGAGGGATCTCGCCCCAAAACGGAGCCTATTAAGCTATGGACATTAACTCCTCCGAAGCGAATTTGGACTCCACTCCTCAACTTCTCTTTGGCAAAATCGATGGCTTATCCAGCCGCGTCGGCGCTGCCATTGCCGCCGCCCGCAAATTACTTTTCTCCGTGCAGGACGAGCAAGGCTATTGGTGTGGTGAACTCGAGGCCGATACAACCCTCGAGTCCGATTACATTCTGCTCCACACCCTGCTCGGAACCGGAGATCCTGAACGCTTCCGGAAAGCCGCCAACTGGATCGTTCAGCATCAGAACGAAGATGGCGGCTGGAGTATCTACGCCTCCGGCCCCTCAAATATCAGCGCCTCTGTAAAAGCGTATTTCGGTCTGAAGCTGGCAGGATACACCGCAGACCATCCCGTGCTGCAGCGCGCCCGCAGGAAAATCCTCGATCTCGGCGGCGTAACCGAAGTCAACACATTCACCAAGATCTATCTCTGCTTTTTCGGTCAGTACGACTACGATGCGGTTCCCGCCATCCCCCCCGAGATCGTCCTGTTTCCAAACTGGTTCTGGTTCAACATCTACGAGATTTCTTCATGGTCGCGCGCCATCCTCGTACCGCTTTCCATCTGCTACGCCAAGAAGCCATTCAAAAAGATTCCGCGCGAAATGGGCGTGGAAGAACTGTTCGTCGGCGGCATGCAGAAATCGCGCATGCATTTGCGCTGGTCGAAGAACCTATTTTCGTGGCGCAACTTCTTCCTCTGCCTGGACCGCATGACGCACTGGTTTGAGCGTGTCCACATCCGGCCGTTACGCTCGATTGCGCTCAAGAGCGCGGAGACGTGGATGCTCGAACGCTTCGAAATGAGCGATGGCCTCGGCGCAATCTATCCTTCAATGATGAATGCCATCATCGCGCTTCGCTGCCAGGGATATTCGCTCGACGATCCACAGGTCATCCGCGCCCTCGACGAATTTGAAAAGCTCGGCATCGAAGATGCCAAAGCCGACACCTTTCGCATGCAGCCTTGTATGTCGCCAGTATGGGATACGGCTTATGCGATGTTCGCGCTCGGCGAGGCCGGAGTTCCGGCCAACGATCCTCGCATGGTGAAATGCGCCGACTGGATTCTGCAGAAACAGGTTCGTACCCCGGGCGACTGGCAGGTCAAGAACAAGTCCGGCAAGCCAGGCGGATGGTACTTCGAGTTTAACAATGAGTTTTATCCCGATGTCGATGATACCGCGATGGTTTGCCTCGCGCTTAGCCAGGTCGAACACCCCAACGGCCGCTATCAGCGCGAGTCCGTGCAGCGTGCGATTGATTGGATTTTGTCGATGCAGTGCAAGAACGGCGGCTGGGCCTCTTTCGACAAGGACAACGACAAGATGGTCTTCCAACATATTCCCTTCGCCGATCACAATGCCATGCTCGATCCCGCCAACCGTTGACATTACGGGTCGCATCCTCGAAATGATGGCGACCTACGGATATAACAAAAACCATCCAGCCGTAAAGCGCGCAATTCAATTCCTTCGCGACCAACAGGAACCCGATGGCAGCTGGTTCGGCCGCTGGGGCGTAAATTACATCTACGGCACAGCTCTCGTGCTGCGCGGTCTCGAAGCGATTGGCATGGATAACCACGAACCCTGCGTGCAGCAGGCGGCAGAGTGGCTGCGCATGGTGCAAAACGCCGATGGCGGATGGGGCGAGACCGTCGGCTCCTATGATGATCCAACCCTGCGCGGCGTCGGCGACAGCACGCCCTCGCAAACCGCGTGGGCAATTCTCGGCCTCCTTGCCGTCGGCGATACGCGCAGCGATTCCGTGGCTCGCGGCATTGCGTACCTGCTCCGCACGCAAAAAGAAGATGGATCATGGGATGAAGCTTTTTTCACCGGGACAGGTTTCCCGCGTGTGTTCTACCTGAAGTATCATCTCTACCGCCAGTACTTCCCGCTGCTCGCGTTGACGACATACGCCAAGGTGATGGAGAAAACCAGCAGTTAGCAATTGGCGTTTGGCCATTCGTCTTTTGCTTTGAAAAGGCGCGGCTTTAGCCGCGCCGCGAGAGGCACGAACGGGAAGGGCACGATTTCAGTCGTGCCGCGCGCAAATACCAAAGGTTCGGGCTTCAGCCCCTGAGGGACACAATATTATTCCTGTCATCCTGAGCAAGGCGAAGGACCCCACGACTGCATGGCATTGTCTCTGGCAATGCGAGGCGTTCCCACAATGCTGACGTTTTTGCTCGAAGCTGCTTGAATCTTGGTTGTGAAACTGCAGAAGCTAACATTAGAATGCTGACTTTCCTCACAGGCGCCACCGGATTCTTGGGTTCCCACGTCGCCCGCGCTCTTGCCGCGCAGGGAGCCGCTCTCCGCATTCTCGTCCGCCCGACCAGCAATCTGAAAAATCTCGAAGGCCTGAGAGCCGAAACTGCGATCGGCGATCTGCGCGATTCCGCATCGCTCGAAAAAGCGATGGCAGGCTGCGAAACAGTGTTCCACGTCGCTGCCGACTATCGCCTCTGGCTGCGCGATCCCGCCGAAATGTATCGTTCCAATGTAGAAGGAACTCGGGCAATTCTCGAAGCGGCGCGTAAAAATGCAGTGCGCTCAGTGGTCTACACTTCTAGTGTCGCCACCATTGGCTTCACCGGAAACGGTCATCCCGCCAACGAAGACTCGCCGGTTTCTATTACCGATATGATCGGCCACTACAAGCGCTCGAAGTTTATGGCCGAACAATTAGCCCTCGAAGCCGGCCGCAACGCGATGCGCGTGATAACGGTAAACCCCACAACTCCGGTCGGCGAGCAGGACATTAAGCCGACACCAACCGGCCGAATCGTCGTCGATTTCCTGAAGCGAAAATTTCCCGCCTACGTGGAAACCGGATTAAATCTCGTCGATGTTCGAGAATGCGCCCGCGGCCACATTACGGCACTCGAAAAAGGCAAGAGTGGCGAACGCTACATCCTGGGCGGTGAGAACCTTACGCTCAAGCATATTCTCGACAAGCTTGGGACGATTTCTGGTCTACCCTCGCCCACCATGAAATTGCCCTACTTCGTCGCCTATCTCGCCGGAGCGGTCGACGAAACTATATCGGGCCGCATCCTCGGGCGCGAGCCGCGTGCTACAGTCGAAACGGTTCGCATGGGAAAGAAAAAAATGTGGGCCAGCTCCGAGAAGGCAGAGCGCGAGCTGGGATGGAAAATAATCCCACCGGACGACGCACTCCGCCGTGCCGTCGAGTGGTTCCGGGCCCACGGCTATGCCTGAGAACTGCCGAGAACGGGCGAAGAGTTGCATCAGCAAATCCGTTTCGATCGGCAACTTCGCTGCGAAGCGGCGAAACTTGAAGCGGCGTGGTTTTGGAAGGGTGCGGCTTCAAGCCGCGCCACTATACCGCCTTAAACTGAATAGCGGCTTTCGCCGCCGGGGCCCATTCGCTTACTGGGATGAATTCATCAGGATCAGGAATTGCTATCGTGGCGGCGCTCGAACTTGAACTCAGAGGGCTGGCCAAAATCTCCCGTCATGTCGAGCGCGAGTACGAAGGCCGCAAGTTCATTTTCTTTGAGCACGCTCAGACCGTGGCCATATGTGGTGGAATCGGCGTCGAGCCCGCACGGCGGGCGGCCGAAGCTGTAATCGCGTTGTACCATCCCGTACAGCTGGTCTCGGTTGGATTTGCTGGCGCCCTGCTTCCCGACCTGCGCGTCGGTGACATTTTTTCTCCCGCCACCGTAATCGATGCCCGCGACGGCAGTCATATCATGATCGAAGGCGGCGTGGGCACTCTGATAACATTCATGGCGGTGGCCAGCCCCGAGCAGAAAGCGAAACTGGCGCAGGCCTACGGCGCGCAAGCCGTAGACATGGAAGCGGCTGCAGTTGCCGCCGCCGCCCGCGCTCACGGAATTCGCTTCACCGCAACTAAAGTCATCTCCGACGGGTTAGATTTTGAGATGCCGGATACCGCCCGCTTTATCGACGCACACGGTCGTTTTCGCACCGCCCGCTTCGCTGCATACGCGGCTCTGCGACCCTGGCTGTGGCTTCGCGTGGCGCAGCTTGCGAGCAACACTAGAAAAGCGGCAAGCATCTTGGCTGACTATTTAAAGAGTTCCGGCCAACCGTTGAACGAGACGGTTGAAGCAAAGACTACCTGAATTTCATCGAACCCCTGATGGGCATTGCTGGACAAATCGAAATCGAAGACCGCACACAGTCGATTCCTGCGACGATGCTGGCTGCGGTCTACCGCGGAGTCAATGACGTCCGCCTCGAAACCGTCCCAGTCCCGAAAATCGGCCCCGGCGAATTGCTGCTTCGTGTCCACACCTGCGGAGTTTGCGGCACCGATCTAAAGAAAATCGCCACCGGATCGCATTCCGCACCGCGCATCTTCGGCCACGAAACCTCTGGCGTCGTCGCCGCCATAGGAAGAGGAGTCAGAAATTTCCAGCCCGGCGATCGCGTCGTGGTCTTTCATCACATCCCTTGCCGTACTTGTTACTACTGCCTCCACAAGACCTTCGCCCAGTGCCTGACGTATAAGAAGGTCGGATGCACCGCCGGATTCGAACCCTCCGGCGGCGGCTTCGCCGAATACGTCCGTGTCATGGATTGGATCGTCGAGCACGGCACCGTAAAAATTCCCGACGGCGTTTCATTCGGGCAGGCCTGTTTTGTCGAGCCGGTGAATACTTGCATGAAGGGGATCGAAGCCCTCCACTTGGACCCAGGCGAAACCGTACTCGCCATCGGACAAGGTCCCATCGGCATCATTCTGAGCGTTCTGGCCCGCCGGGCGGGGGCCACGGTTATTACTTCCGATTTATACCCCGAGAGGCTTAGAATATCTAAAAGCCTTGGATTTGAGCGTGCCATCGACGCGTCCCAGCAAAACGCGGTCGATTCTGTGCGGGAGCAAACAGAAGGACGGGGGGCCGACGCAGTAATCTTGGCTGTCGGCAGCAATGCCTTGATCCGCCCCGCGATGGATGCCGCGCGTCCGGGGGGACGTGTGTTGTTATTTGCACAAACGCAGCACGGCGAGGTGGTTATCGACCCAGCCGCAATTTGCGTGGAGGAAAAGACGCTTGTTGGTTCTTACAGCGCGTCTGTGGATTTGCAGGAAGAATCAGTTCGCTTTGTGATGAATCGGGAGATGGATCTGGAAAAGCTGATTAGTCACCGCTTTCCGCTGCAGGAGGGAACCCGCGCCTTGCAATTCGCGGGGCATCCCCAGCCCTCGTCGATGAAGATCGTGATTCAGCCCGGCAGTTCGTGGAATCCCGACTTCCGGGAAGGACAATCGCAGTGAATGGAAAAATGACCGCCGCCGTCCTGTACGGCAAAGAAGATCTCAAGATCGAAAGAGTGCCCATCCCTCGCGTCGAAAAAGGCGAGGTGCTCGTTAAAGTTCAGGTAGCTCTTACGTGCGGCACCGACCTGAAGGTTTATCAGCGCGGCTATCACGCCCGCATGATCGTTCCCCCCGCCCTCTTCGGCCACGAACTGGCCGGCGTGGTCGAAGAAGTGGGCGAAGGTGTCCATAGCTTCCGCAAGGGGCAGCGCGTGGTCGCATTGAATTCCGCTCCCTGCCAGATGTGTTTCTACTGCTCCAAACATCAGGAAAATCTTTGCGAAGATCTGCTCTTCAATAACGGAGCCTACGCCGAATACATTCGCGTACCGCGGCGCATCGTCGAAGCGAACATGCTGGTGATTCCGCCCAACGTTACTTTCGAAGATGCCGCCATGACCGAGCCACTAGCCTGCGTCCTCCGCGGGTTGCACGAAACCGGAGTAGAAATCGGTGACACCGTTACCATCATCGGTGGCGGCCCTATCGGCCTCATGTTTGTTCAAGTGGCGCGCGCCATCGGCTGCAATGTGATTTCGGTAGTGAAGCGTGACGAACAGGTCGTCGCCGCCAAACACATGGGCGCTCACGAAATCCTGCAAACCACAAAAGTGCAGAACGTGATCGATGCCGTACGCGCGCTCACGCCGCAAAAGCGCGGTTGCGATGTCGTGATCGAAGCAGTCGGTCGTCCTGAAGCCTGGGAGTGGACCGTCGAGATGGTTCGCAAGGGCGGCACCGTAAACTTTTTCGGCGGATGTTCCAGTGGCTCCAAAGTGCAACTCGACACTAACCGCTTGCACTATTCCGAGATTACGCTGAAAGCCACATTCCATCACACGCCAGAAACGGTTCGCCGTGCCTTTGGACTGATCGCGGCCCAGAAGATTCGCCCCACCGATTACATCACCGGCGAAGCTCCACTCTCCAGCCTGCAAAAAGTGCTTCGCCACATGCTGAATCGCGGAGGCGACATCAAAACTGCCATCATTCCGGGCCACTGATGTGGCCGGATTAGTACAACAGTCGGCAGAGAAAAAATCTGTCATCCTGAGCGAAGGTTGTGCTTCGCGAATGCGAGGCGCAACCGCAGTCGAAGGATCCCATGCACCTCTGCGGTTCCTCCGGCGACGCAAGGCGTTCTCACGAGGCACAAGCTTTTACTCGGGCCCGGCGACGGTGCTGGCCGGGACAGATGGGGAAGGGCACGACTCCAGTCGTGCCGTAAAATTGGTAGAAATGATTTTCGGCTTTAGCCGCTGAGGCAAGCTTCGGAATCGGTCCAGCGCAACTCTGGAGAGCCGTGACGTGAAACTAGATGACTCCTGCAACCACTAATTCCCGGCTCGCGACCGCGCCCATCGCCGTGGGCTGGAGCCGCCTCCCCGCTGCCTATGCGATCCCGAAACACCGCCCCATCACTCCAGGAAGCCCAGGATTACTGCCGCCGCCTCGCCCGCACCCACTACGAAAATTTCTCCGTGGCTACCTGGTTTCTTCCCAGGCATCTGCGACAGGATTTCTTCAACGTCTACTCCTACTGCCGCATCTCCGATGATCTCGGCGACGAAGTCGGTGACCCTGCCACATCGCTGGCCCTGCTTGATGAATGGCAAGCCGACCTGGGCGCCTGTTACGACGGCACTCCGCGCCATCCGGTCTTTGTGGCCTTGTCCGAAACCGTCCGAAAGTTCGAAATCCCCAAATACGAATTCTCCGATCTTCTGACCGCTTTTCGTCAGGACCAAACGGTCACACGCTTCGAAACTTTCAACGATGTCCTCGCCTATTGCCGCTATTCGGCAAATCCTGTGGGGCATCTAGTCCTCTACTTATGTGGCTATCGTGACGCCGAACGCCGGCAGTTATCCGACTACACCTGCACTGCATTACAGTTGGCAAACTTCTGGCAGGATGTCAGCGTCGATTACGCCAAGGGTCGCATCTATCTTCCCTTGGAAGATTTGCGGCGCTACTCAGTAACCGAACAAGACCTGGAGCAGAACCGCAACACGCCCGCATTTTGCGAGATGATGCAGTTCGAAGTGGAGCGCGCCCGCCAGTGGTTCGATCGCGGCTTGCCTCTAGTGAAAACAGTAAACAAAGATTTAGCAGTGGATCTCGAACTCTTCAGTCGCGGCGGTCAGGAAATATTAAACGCGATCGAGCGCCAGCATTTCGCCGTGCTCGGCCGTCGGCCAGCGATCTCCAAAAGCCGCAAGCTGGCGCTGGTGGCGCGCGCCGCTTTGGGAAAACTCTTATGAGCGCCGGAGCGCAGCAGGTTTTGGTCCCGTGGAATCCAACTTCCGCCCAGCTCACCATGGCATATTCCGTTTGCCGTGGGATTACGCGCGCCAGTGCCAAAAATTTTTATTACGCATTTCTCGTGCTGCCTCAGCGTAAGCGCCAGGCGCTGTGCGCCGTTTACGCCTTCATGCGCCGTTGCGATGATATTGCCGACGATGCTGCACTCAGCCTGCAAGAACGCCGCCTGAAGCTGGATCACTGGCTCGACGCCCTTCATCGCGTCCAACTGGGCGAACCCACTGACGATCCGATTTTGCTGGCCCTGATCGATACGCAGCGGGATTACAACATCCCCGCCGGTCTTCTCGACGAACTCGCAACCGGGACCGCTATGGATGTGGTTGATCCGCAGGCCGGTGTTGACGAGGATGAGCCGGGATTCGCAACCACCCCTCAGCTTTCAGGCCTGACCGTCCAATACCAAACCTTCGACGATCTCAAGCTCTATTGTTATCGTGTGGCCTCAATCGTCGGTCTGGTCTGCATTCACATCTTCGGATATCGCGATCCAGCCGCCGAGCCGCTCGCCGAACAGTGCGGCCTCGCCTTCCAACTCACAAATATTATTCGCGATGTGAAGGAAGACGCTGCCATGGGCCGAATCTATCTGCCCCAGGAAGATCTCGTGAAATTCGGACTCTCCGCCTCAGAATTGCTTTCCACGCCGGACCCAGCTCGCTTCCGTCCCTTGTTGGCCTTCGAAGCTGACCGCGCCCGCGAGTTCTACCAGTCCGGCGATCTGCTAAGTGCTTATATTTCCGAGGACAGCCAGCCCGCCCTGTGGGTGTTGATCAACATCTATCGCAAGCTCCTCGAGAAAATCGCGGACCATCGGTACGACGTCTTCACCAGCAAAATCACGCTGACGGTCAGCGAAAAACTGCGCATCCTGGGGAAGGGCTTCCTCCAGCGCCTCCCCTGATGTGATCTCGAACCTGCAAAAAAGTTTTGTCATTCCTCACCGGGCGAAAGCCCGATGAGGAACCTGCTGTTAAGTCGTTAGTGAAACGGGTCACCAGAATCTGTGCCAGAATCCCGCATGACAAAGAGTTCCACACGACCTACCGTCGCCATAACGGGAGGCGGCCTCGCCGGCCTGGCCGCTGCCTGCGCACTCTCCGACTCTGGTTTTCGTGTCACTCTCTTCGAGCGCCGCCCCTACCTCGGCGGCCGCGCTTCTTCTTACGAACATCCCGCCACCGGCGAAGTCATCGACAACTGCCAGCACGTACTTTTTCGCGTTTGCACGAATCTTGTGGAGTTCTACCACCGCATCGGCGTGGAAGACAAAATCCGTTGGTATGACGAGATGACCTTCATCGAACCTGGCGGCCGTTCCAGCGTAATGCGCGCTACCGCTCTCCCCGCGCCGCTGCACACCGCTCCGTCGTTCCTGCGCTTCCCATTTCTATCCCCCAAAGACAAGCTTGTGATCTCGCGCGCCATCGCCGCTCTTACCCTCACCCAGCAGCGCGATACGGGACGTTCCTTTCAGGACTGGCTGCTCGATCATACTCAAACTGAAAACGCGATCCAGCGTTTCTGGAAGCCAATCCTGGTCAGCGCCTTGAGCGAAGACCTCGACCTGATTTCAATTCCCTACGCCGCGCAGGTCGTGCGTGAATCCATGAAGTCTCCCAAAGCGCGTCACATGGGCGTTCCCAGCATGCCGTTGACTGACCTCTACAATCGCGCCGGCGACTACATTCGCGTCCGTGCCGGCGAGATTCACTTCCGCAGTGCTGTCGAATCTTTTTCGCCCGATTCCTCCCAGGTCCGCATTCGCGTCGGCGACAAAGAAGAGACCTTCGACTACCTCGTTGTGGCGCTGCCCTTCGAGGCTCTTGCCCGCGTGCTGCCGCAAACTCCACCAGCCGCATCATTGCGCGAGAAATTGAGCCACTTCGAATCGTCCCCGATCACCGGCATTCACCTCTGGTTCGATCGTCAGATCAGCGACCTCGACCACGCTGTGCTTCTCGACCGCACCATCCAGTGGATGTTCCACAAATCACGCCTGTTGCAGCGGGTTGGGAGAGTAACAAATGCGTCGAACGAGGCAAACGACCGGGAAGGGCACGACTTCAGTCGTGCCGCAAACGATGCCCTGAAAAATGGGGCTTTAGCTCCAGCGGGCACAGGCAGTTATATCGAACTCGTCGTCAGCGCCTCAAAAAATCTCATCGACAAATCTCGCACGGAGATTGTGGACCTGGCCATGAAAGAAGTCCGCGAATTCTTTCCCGCCGCGCGCACTGCCAACTTATTGAAGTCCACTGTGATCAAAGAAGTCTATGCAACCTTCTCGCCCCGCCCCGGCATTGATGCCCACCGCTCGCCGCAATCGACTCCATGGCCTCGCGTCTTCCTCGCCGGTGATTGGACCGCCACCGGCTGGCCCGCAACCATGGAAGGCGCGGTTCGCAGCGGGTATCTGGCGGCGGAAGCTCTAACCCGCGCAGCAGGAATAAAAAATCCAATTTTTCTCGCCCCCGATCTGCCAGCTACCGGCCTGATGCGGCTGTTCCGCGAGTAATAAGAAGGACGCCTTTGCGCCGAACCCGTCTCGGACATGTATAATCGCGTCCGATTCGGGAGGGGTCTTCATTTATGCGCATGATGCTGAAAGTTTCAATCCCGGTTGAATCTGGGAACGCGGCAATTCGAAGCGGCAGTCTGGGCGCCACCATTACAAGGATCCTGGACGAGCTCAAACCAGAGGCCGCCTATTTTGCGGAAGACAACGGCCTGCGCACCGGCTTCATATTCTTCGATATGAAGGATGCCTCGCAGTTGCCCGCGATCGCTGAGCCGTGGTTCCTGGCCTTCAACGCCAGCCTCACCGTGCGTCCCGCGATGAATCAGCAGGACCTCGCGGCCAGCAGCAGCGGCATGGAGCGCGCCGTAAAAGGATACGGAAAAACGGCCGCTTAACCCTGCACGATTGAGTTCAGCCCTCGCGGGTCGGGCGACGGATCAGGCCGCGCCGCAGCAGTAAGCAGCCGCCGGCGAATGAAAAGATTCCTACGATCCCTGCGGTGACGATGCCTGTCCAAAAAAGCGGACTCTGCAGATCCTCGTGAGACGCTGCGGCAAAAAAATGATGCACTGCATGTCCGAGGTGCAGCGTGGTCAACAAGACAGCACTTCCACACAGAAGATTCAAGGTTCGCACTGCGGCTCCGGTCGTGAGATTGTGCAACGCCACCAGCACGGGAAGTATAGCTCTGCGCCGCCATCCGGCGATATTGCGATTTTGACTCCTCGCCCTATTCGGCTGCATCCATTAAAACAAGTCGGATGCTGATCCCAACACGAAGACCAAGGACCAATGACCAGGACAACGACGGAAAACATGATCATCGGAGTCTTGGCCCTGCAGGGCGATTTCGACGCCCACCGCCGCCGGCTCGAAGAGCTGGGCGCAGAAGTTGTGCTCGTCAAAAAGCCCGAGCAACTTGATCACATCGATGGTCTCATCATTCCTGGTGGCGAGTCAGGCACATTTCTGAAGCTGTTAGGCGAAGCAGGTTTCGAAAAGCTGAAGCAGTTCGTGCGCCTCAAGCCCACTTTCGGTACCTGCGCCGGCGCAATCCTGCTCGCGACCGAGGTCGAAAATCCCAAGCAAGCCGGCCTCGGCGCAATCGACATTGGTATCCGCCGCAACGCCTACGGACGCCAAATCGACAGCTCCATCCGCGAAGGACACTTCATGTCTGAAAAGCCTGCCGGCTCGCCGCTCGAAATGGTTTTCATCCGAGCCCCCAAAATCGAGCGTATCGGCCCCGCCGTCGAAATCATCGCCACCGAAGGAGATGACAACGCTCCCGTCGCGGTCCGGCAGGGAAGAGTGATGGCGGCAACCTTCCATCCCGAACTCTCCGACGACACCCGCGTTCATCAGGCCTTTCTCGATTTGATCGCTTCATGTGGGGCGGACACTCCTGTCCGCCCCACTTGATCCCGGCGGTGTCATCCTGAGCGCAGCCATTTTTCAGGCGTCGCGAAGAGCCTGCCTTGAGCAAAGCCGAAGGGATCTCCGCTCAAACCGGCTTAGCGCGTCAGCCAAACTTCACACTGCTCAGATAACTTTTCCCCTTGACAACCTCATCGCGTAACTGTAAGGTTACGCATTATGCGGAACCGTTCGGTTACATATTCTTCGGAGCGCTCCACGGAGGCCACATTCCAGGCGCTCGCCGATCCCACCCGCCGCGCTGTCCTTGACCTCTTGCGACGAGGCGGCCAGCCTGCCGGAGAGATTGCCCGCGCGTTCCCCGTCTCACGTCCCGCAATTTCCAAGCACCTGCGCCTGCTCCGCCGCGCCCACCTGGTGCGGGAGCACCGCGAAGGCCGCCATCGCGTCTACCATCTCCATCCCGAACCGCTGCGCGCCGTAGACTCCTGGCTCGATCAATACCGCAGCTTCTGGAAGATGAATCTGACAAACCTCAAAACTTTCGTTGAAGCGGAATACGCCAAAGAAACCAATTCACATAACGCTGCAAAATCGCCTCACCACACTTCAAAAGGAGATCGCTAACATGAAATCGCTTCGCCTCGCTCTTTCCGTTCTGCTGTTCACCGCGTCCGTCGCGTTCGCACAAACTGCAGCGCAGAAGTCCTTCGACCAACTCAAGACGCTCGCCGGCTCCTGGGAAGGGAAGGACTCCCAGGGCACGTCAGTGCAAGTTACTTTCCGGGACACCGCGGGTGACTCCGCGCTCATGAGCGAAATCCATGGCCACCATGGCCCCGAGGGCATGATTTCCATGTTCCACCTCGACGGCCCCAACCGCCTCGTCCTCACTCACTACTGCACCGCAGGTAATCAGCCACGCCTGCAGGCCGCATCTTCCCCCGATGGCAAGACCTTCACCTTCAACTTTTTCGACGCCACCAATCTCGCTACTCCTGACGCTGGCCACATGCAGCGTGTAGTCTTCACCATCGTCGATGCCAACCATCACACCGAGGATTGGACTTTCGCCGATCACGGCAAAGAGATGAAAGAAGTTTTCGACCTGCGCCGCAACGAAGTCGCCCAAAAATAATCCGTGTGGGGCGGACACTCTTGTCCGCCGTTTTTGATCTTGATCTTGATCGTAACCCGAAGCATTGCGGTATCCAGGAGACTTCATGGCCACTACCACAACCACTCCCGACAATGACGCCGTCATCAGCGAAATCGAAATCGCCGCGCCCCCGGAACGCGTCTTCCAGGCGCTCATCACTCGCGAGCAAGCCCTCCAGTGGGGTAGCAATGATCTCTTCGAGATGACGCACTGGGAAATGGACGCGCGCTCAGGCGGCGCTTGGCGCTTCGTTTCACGGCAGCTCACCGGGCCCGGCGCCGGAACGAATATGGATCACCACGGCGAGATTCTCGAGATCGATCCTCCACGCCGCCTGGAATATTCGTGGTTTGCCAGTTGGCACCCCAACCCGGCGCATCGCACCGTCGTGCGTTGGGAGCTCACCCCGACCAAAGCCGGAACCCATTTAAAGATGACGCACAGCGGTCTCGCACAACTACCCGGAGCGTGCCAGGGCTACAGCCAGGGATGGCCCGGCCTGTTGCAGTCGATCAAAAACTTTTTGGAAAAATAATCAGCCCTCGAAAATCAAGGAGCACTCATGGCCACCGTTTCCATCACCCCCGATCAGGACATCGTTGTCGCCGAAATCCACATCGCCGCGCCTCCCGAGCGCGTCTTTCAAGCCATCAGCGATCCTCGCCAGATGCCCCAGTGGTGGGGCCAGCAGGAAATGTATCGCCTCACCGAATGCAAGGCTGATCTCGTCCCCGGCGGTAAATGGTCGAGCGTCGGCGTCGGCGCCGACGGCAAGCAATTTCGCGTGGACGGCGAGTACCTCGAAGTCGATCCGCCCCGCCTGCTCGTTCATACTTGGATTCCCAGTTTCTACCCCTCGCTCAAAACCATTGTGCGTTGGGAACTCGAGCCGCAGAGCGTGCACGGTCTGCACCCCAGTGGTCCGCGAAAAGCTGGCACCGGAACCCTCGTGAAAATTCATCACAGCGGTTTCGCCGGCAACGCCGCAGCCGCGGCCGACCATGGCAAGGGATGGCAGCGTGTCCTCGGTTGGATGCAAGCCTTCGTCGAGAAAGGAGAAACCATCGACACTCGCAAATAACAAGTCTCGCAATTATTTTGGTCACTGCCACGATCACCTCACCAACGGTCGTACCCACCGGCCCGGTAACATTCACCTCAGGAACAACGGTGTTAGGAACGGTCCAACTGAGCGGAGGGAAGGCAACCTTCAAAACCTCCACGCTGGCCGTGGGCTCGACCACTGTTAAAGCAACTTATTCCGGAGACTCAAACATCAGCGAGAGCTCCGCGTCGGTAACGCAAACCGTCCAGCCATAGCGGTATTGAGGAAGTTCATGGGAAGACCTTCCTGAGCCTTGTGCCCGTCTTCGAAATCGATCCACCTTGCGCGCCCCGTCCTTCTTCTTTGGGGAAGGACGGGACACCGAACTGCTAGCCCCACGACGCCGCCATTAAAACACGATGAGGATAAAGTTAGTGGTCTGAGGGCTGCCTCCGTTGGTATACAGATCCACTTGCACGTTCGTATTTCCAATAACAGACGCAGCCCAGGCGTCTGCGATGATCGCTCCGTTGTCGCCTCCGACATAATAAGGTTCGGCGCTGACGGTAAAGAAACGGTCGTCCACTTCGAACCCAAAGTCGAGGTCGTACTGCGCGTACGCAACCTCAGTCAGGTTGATGCCACACGGCGGAGTCGCTGGCGGTGCTTCCCGGAAGCGTGGAATTGTAGCAGTGTAGGATTTTATATGGAGCGCTGGAGCCATTCACACTCACCATCGCCTTGACCCAACCGCCGCTGCCTCGATCCTGCTGAGCGTTGCCTGTAGCACCAAAAGCCCAACCTTGGCCGTTCAATGTCTTGCCCACCACCCCCGTGCCCGAAGATCCCGTGGTTTCACCAATCACCCCAACCCCCGTCGCCCCCGGAGCTAGGCCGAAGACTCCCCGCCCCTGATCCGAAGCAGATTGCCCGATTACGCCAAAGGTGAACCCGGCGGCCCCCGTGGCCGTGGCCGAACCCTCGACCGCCGCAATTGAGTTGCCCGTCCCGCTCATCGTGGCCGAAACGCCGCCGGTAGCGGCGCTGGTTGTTACCGTGGCTGCCCCTACATTGCCGGTAACATTCACGTTAGTGCCATCGAGATTCCCGCCGGCGGTGATGTTGCCCGACGCCCTTGCGCCCCCGGCAATCTTCACCGCCCCACCGCTCTGGGTCATGATCGAGTCCCTGACTTGAGCGCTCCCGCCATCGGTGGCGAAAAGCGGAACCGACCCAGCCTTGCAAGCCGTAGTCGAGGAGCAAACGATGTTATTCTGCGCCGCTAAAGGGATGGCGCAGCTCATAACGAGAAGACAAAGTGTGAATCCTGCATTGGTCCGCTTGGCTTCATTCATGAAATCCTCCTATATGTGGTACAGCGCAAACCAGCGGCAGATATTATCATCGTTTTGCAAGAAAAGTTAGAAAAGGGGAACTGGGGGGCTTGACCACAGAAGCCTTCGCTGTGTGCCCCAGCGCGTGCCGCCATCTTGGCTGAGTCTCGAGCAGTGTTTATGCGGTCGACGGCGTCAATGTCCGATAACAGGTATTATGTAAACTACATAAGGATAGTCCGGATTTCCTGCGTGGATTTGTCTTGGGTTGGCGCAGCGCGCTTCAGCGCCGCGATCAGCGGACTATAAAAGAAGCTAGGGCTTTAGCCCCAGTGGCCGACAGGCTACATCTTGTACTTGCCCAGATCCTCGTCATTCAGCCCTTCCAGATACTTCCGCAATTCCTCGGCGGTCACGCGGTCCGACATATTCGCCGCCTGCTTCGAATTCTTCAGCACAATCTCATCCACAAAGATCGGACAATCCACCCGCAGCGCCAACGCCAGCGCGTCCGACGGACGCGAATCCACACTGATCACCTCGCCCCCACGCTCCAGCCAGATCACCGCATAAAACGTATCTTCGCGCAACTCGGTCACAACCACTTTATGCACCTGCGTCTCCAGGCCGGTCAACACATTCTTAATCAGATCATGCGTCATCGGGCGCGGCGTCGCCACCTTTTCCATCTCCAGCGCAATCGCATTCGCCTCATAAACTCCCACCCAGATCGGTAGCACCGACTCTCCCGCCACATCCTTCAAAATCACAATCGGCATATTACTCACCGGATCCATTAAAAGACCGCGGATTGTCATTTCTACTTCCATTTGGACTCCTTCTACTGCCTCCCGGCTTCCGGTGCTGACTTTACTCCCGCGCGGGTTACGATGCTTCAACGGTTCGCCGCGACTGCGGGCTTTTGCTTTTTATATCACCAATTCCCCGAGAAGGCTGTTGGGAAAACTGGTTGTGGCTTTCACTTGAACGAGCGTTCCTACTTTGGGCGCGGATGTTTCTGGTGCTGTGAAGTTTAAAGTCTTGTTCTGGCTGGTGCGGCCGATCCATTGTCCACGAGTTTCGTTTTTGCCTTCAACCATTACTTCATGAATATTTCCTACATACTTCTTGTAGCTAACGATCTGGATTTCTTTTTGCCTGCCCATGATGACTTCCAGCCGCCGGGACTTTTCTTGATCCGGGATGGCATCCTCCAATGCGAGCGAGGGAGTGTTGGGGCGCGGAGAATACTTGAAAGTAAACACGCTATCGTAGCCGACCTCCTCGAGCAGGCTCAGCGTTTCGGAAAATTCTTGCTCGGTTTCTCCGGGGAAGCCGACGATGATGTCGCTGGTGAGGCTGATCTCCCGTTTTGCGGCCTTCATCCAGGCGACGCGTTCCAGATACTGCTCGCGGGTGTAGAGTCGCTGCATCGCATTCAGCACGCGGTCTGATCCGCTTTGCACCGGCAAGTGGACATGGTCGCAAAGCGTTGGCACCGCATCGATCGCATCGACAATGTCGCGTCCGAAGTCGCGGGGATGCGAGGTGGTAAATCGCACGCGCCTGATCCCCGGCACTTCGCCTACTGCCGCTAACAATTCGGCGAACGACTTCTTCCCCGTCGAATCCTTGTACGAATTCACATTCTGCCCGAGAAGTTGAATTTCCGTGTAGCCGAGATCAGCCATCTGGCGGGCTTCGGCGAGCACCGAGTCTGAGGTGCGGCTGCGTTCTTTTCCACGCGTAAATGGAACGACGCAGTAGGCGCAGAATTTATCGCAGCCTTCGATGATGGTGATGTATCCGCGATGCGGATTGCTGCGCGCGGTGAACTCGGTCTCGAAGCATTCGTCAGTTTCGCGATCGTCGAGTCCGGTGATGCGCACCAGGGTGTCGGCTTCCGGCTTCCGGTTTCCGGAGTTCCCTGCCTCAAGTTGCGAAATCATTTGCGGCAAGTTCCGATACGATGCCGATCCGCAGACCAGCGACACATGCGGAGCGCGCTCGAAAATCTTTTCGCCTTCCTGCTGCGCGACGCAACCGAGCACCCCAAACTTCTTGCCCTGAGATCAGCAGCTTCTTGTAGTCCGCCAGCCGATGAAAGACCTTCTGCTCCGCCTTATCGCGGATGGAGCACGTGTTGTAGAGAATCAGGTCAGCCTGCTCCACCGTCTCCACCTGCCGGTATCCCTCGTGCACCAGCGTGCCAATGACCTTTTCGGAGTCATGCACGTTCATCTGGCAGCCAAAGGTTTCGAGGTAGAAGGTCTTGTGCGGATCCCCAGACATGTCAATAGTATAACTCGTGGGGTCGGGGTTGCTCGTGTGGGTCGGACACTCCTGTCCGACGCTTTTGGGGTTGGGGTTAGAATTTGCGGTTGTGGCTGTCGATAGACGGAGGGTGCTCGTGCGCGTCGGCCTTTAGTGGGAAAACGACAGACAGCCTATCAGGGCGCAATGGTAGTCAACAGCATATCTAGGTGGTCGATGAGGAGATCGCTCGGCTCTAGGCCGCCGTCCTTCGCACGCAAAAGCTTAAAGAGGTCTTCGAGGCTAAGTAATAGAATCACCTTGCCCGACTCGCGTAACGCGCCCTGAGCGGCGCGATTCGCCCCTAGGTCGCAACCGTTTCGGGCAATTATCACAGCTACCGGACGAAGCGCGTTGGGATAAAGGTATTTTTCTGTAGTATAAACTTGATTCTGCGAGATTTTATCGCTGTAGTTTTTGAACTCGAATACCACGTATCTGAAGAGTGTCGACCCACACTCGCAACTTCAAGATCAACGGCAAGGGCAACAGCAACATCAACCGCAACGTCAAAGGCGTCCGGGAAGAGTGCCGAACCACACGTGCAACTTCAAGATCAACGGCCGGGGCAACAGCAACATCAACCCCAACGTCAAAAGCGTCGGACAAGCCGCTGGAGTTCAGCAGTTTGTTGATGGTTCGGGCTGATGTGCCTTTGAGTTGCTTCAGAATTGTGGGTAAAGAATAGGGCCAGCCCTTTTCATCTCGCAACGGAGTTAACAGAAGGTGCACGTGATCGGGCATTACTACAGTGGCATGGAGGTCGTAACGTTTGCCGTTGTCACGCAGGCAGTGCTGGAGGATGGCGTCGCGCGCTTCTGGGATGAAGGCAATTCGATTTGCTCTGCAGAAGGTGACGAATGCTGCTCGTCCTGCTTTCTGATAGTGCGGGAGCATTCGGCGGTATTCGTATTTTCGGTCGAGGGTTTGCTTTGGCATTGTAGGACCACCAGCGAGAAGCAAAAGCAAGGATCACAAGATCAAAGCAACGTCAAAGGCGTCGGACAAGAGTGTCCGACCCACACGAGCATCGCATTCTCCGCGGCTTCTTGTCTGTGACGAATGGACCGCGACATCCACAAACCCTTCAACCACGCATCGGACAAACCGCGCACCGAGCCCCCAGTTCCCCGCTGCGGCACCTCACCGGAATGTCCCGCCAGCCGCGAGCCTTGCGCGCGCAATCCAGCAGGCACCAGGCCTCGCGGTATTTCCCAAACGTGTCCCTGCTGCTGTCGTCAGGAGTGAACTGCAACATAGCCCGCGGTGCAAACGCCTCGACGGGAATCACATACCAGAGGCTCTTAGGGACAACGTAGGCGGCAAGAAAATCGATCTCCTCTTTGGTATAGGGTTGACCGTTTCCGCCGCCTTTAACTACGTATCGTGTGTCGCTACAGCAAGTGGCCGACTTTACCTGTACACGCAGAAAGCCCGGTTGGGAGTCGATTACGCAGTCGTAGCGTTCACTCTCTCCCCAAGGAACACAAATGCTGAAGCCAAGCACGGTCGCTTTGGCCAGGAACGCCGCCTCGGCAGCTTCTCCACGCCGTTTGGGATTGGATTTCTTCCGCATAAATAGAAAAGGCACAGCTGGTGAGCTGCGCCTGAGTGACGCTCCTTTGGACGCCGTCAAAATACGAACGGCGCAGACCCGGAATTGGGCTGCGCCGCTGTTTTTACTCTACGTAACCATTATATCATAATGCATAGGGTCTCTGGGACATTTTTGCATAAATATATAGTCCATCGAATCAACGCCTTGATCCGAAAATGCACTTCTGGGAGTCTTGACAGGATTCTGAGGAAAGGACTGCCTGACCTGCGGGGTTATGGAAGCCCACTTCCCGCCCAGGAAGCGAGAAGTGGGCTCCATTTATAACGAGTGGCGAAGGCTAGAGGAGCTAGTGGGACATCCCTCCGCCCTCGCAGGTCTTCGAAATATGCTTGAAGGAAGTGACATCGAGCGTCGGCTCGGAGCTATTTTTTCCCATCGCGCTGCCAGACGACGCGGATGCCGCACTTTCGGTACCGGTCACTTTCATCTCGTGGCCGACATGGTCGCTCAATTTCGCGGTGTCCCCGGTCAACTGATAAGTCTTTCCATCTTTCGCGGTCAAAGTGTAGGTGCCGCCCGAACTGCTTAAACAACCCTTTACTGTTTCCTGCGTGCCGTTCGAGCCCTGGCTCGGATAACTTTGTGCGGCCGCCCACGACAGGCTGAGCAGCAGCACTCCAAACAGCAGTAGATGTCGCATGAAGAACCTCCCGATATTGGTGATACAACTTAAGATCGCTGGCTTGGGAACCTACGCTCCGTCCAGCGTGTTTTTGCTCAACGGTTGTATAGTACAAATTGTCGGCCTTAGCGGTGCCGAATCGCAATACAGCATTTGCCGGATGCAGAAACGAGCAGCGGTACGCGTTGATTTCCCGCGTCGATTTCCACTGTTGCCGGCAGCGATCCTTGTCGTTCTTTGCACCGGCGGGCTACCACGAATTTCAATCCAATTGGTTGGCTGATCACGAGAATCATCAATCATTAAACCTACCGGGCATCACCGCGCATTGGACAGGCGGCGCATCGTACGCCGAATTCCGTGCTGCGGCACCTCACCGGAATGTCCCGCGCCGTGCGCGCACAATCCAGCAGGCTACTTCCCTTTCGCGACTGCGACTGCTTGCTCGGTGACGAAGACAATTTTGGGATGGAAGAGCGTTCCGGCTACGCGCGTGGCGACGGCGATGAGTTCGATTTGGCCGCGGAAGACTTTGACGTGGCGGGCGCGGGAGAGGTCGGGGAGGTTTACGGGGCGTCCGCTGCGGATGCGGGCGGCGGTGAGTTCGTCGGCAGCGACGCAGGGAAACTGTGGCAGGAGTTGACGGGGGTGGACGAAGAGGGCATCGATTGTGTCGGCCTCCATCATGTCAGAATCGGAGCGGGGCGCATCATCGTCATTGTTGTTGTTAAAAGGTGAAAAGGAAGTAGGGATTCTTCGACTGGCGCTCGCATTCGCTCGCACCCGCTCAGAATGACAACCCTCAATTTGCTCCAGGGTGTGAGCCTGGGTGATATCGAACTCCGCGACGGCGGTGCGGCGCAGGGAGTGGAGATGGGCTCCGCAGCCGAGGCGCTGGCCTATTTCGTGGGCGACGGAGCGCATATAAGTTCCGGAGGCGACGCGGGCGCGGAAGCGGGCGCGATCGGCGTCAACCGAGGTGATGAGGAATTCTTTTATTTCTACCTGCACCGGCTGCAGCACTACTTCTTTTTGTTTGCGAGCGAGTTTGTAGGCGGGGACGCCGCGAATTTTTTTGGCCGAGAAGGGCGGCGGGATCTGCTCGATGACGCCGAGGAATCCGGCGGCGAGTTGTTGGAGTTGCTCAAGGTTAAGGTCGACGGGACGAACTTCGCCGATGGGTTCGCCATCGGCATCGTAAGTATTGGTGGCGAAGCCGAAGCGGATCACGCCTTCATAAGTTTTCTCCGACGCGATGTAAAACTGCGCCAGCCGTGTGAGATTGCCGACCACCAGCGGAAGTACACCGGTGGCCAGAGGATCGAGCGTCCCGAGATGGCCGATGGAGCGCTGGCGGAGAATGCGGCGCATGCGGTTGACCACGTCGTGGGAGGTCCAACCAGCGGGCTTGTCGATGATGATGACGCCATTCATGAGAGGATTAATGGACTGAGTAATTGGGGAACCGAGTAATTGATAATTGAAAAACCGATTTAGGACCGCGTTTTCAATTCCCCAATTCTTCGATTCATCAATTGCTAAACTACCAGATTTCTTATGCTTCCTATTCGCGACGACCAGGCTCGGTATAGCACGCCGTGGGTGACGAGATTTTTGATTGCCCTGAATCTGCTGATTTTTTTGTTTGAAGCGACGCTGGATCGCCGAAGCCTGAATACTTTGATCCATCAATTCGGCGTGGTGCCGTATCATACGGCGGCATTTTTGGCGGGTTCGACGAGGTATCCGCTGCCCGCTGTTGTAATTCCCTTCTTCACCTCGATGTTCCTGCACGGCTCCTGGATGCACGTCATCGGCAATATGTGGTTTCTTTTTATTTTTGGGGATAATGTCGAGGATTATCTGGGACACTTCAAGTATCTGGTGTTTTATGTTCTCACGGGGTTGATTGCGATGACGACGCAGGTGGCAATCAACCTGCACTCGACCGTGCCGACACTGGGAGCCAGCGGGGCCATCGCGGGCGTGTTGGGAGCTTATTTTATTTTGTATCCGCGGGCGCGGGTGCTGACCTGGTTTTTTGTGTTCGTGGTGTGGGTGCCGGCGTGGATTATTTTGGGCTACTGGTTCGCGCTGCAATTTTTGAGCGGGACGGCGACGGCGCTTGCGGTGCAGAGTCAGAACGCGGGCGGAGTTGCGTTCTGGGCACATGTTGGCGGATTTGTTTCGGGAGCGCTGCTGGTGAAAGTTTTCGGGGAACGAAGATTGCGATATCCGTATGCGGTGGGGTGATCCTGGAGGTTGCGGGAAAAGCAGGTCCCTCCGCGAGGCATCCCGTTCCATGCGGAATGGGATGCTTCGGTCGGGATGACAATTCGAGGTGGCAGTCCAGAATTACAGAACTGGTCCGATTACTTTTTGGGACGCGATTCCGGTGGAACCAGGCCGGCGATGCGATAGTAGACGACGAGTTGGCCATAGTGTTCGCCGGAATGCTCGATGAATCCGTAGGCTGAATCGTAGATGCGGTACTGTTTGTGCTCGAAGGGATCGACGATCATGTCGTTCATGCCGGAATCGCCTTTGGATTTAATTGCGGCTGCGCCGTCGGCGAAGGCTTTTTTCACGAAGGCGACTACATCGGCTTTGGTCTTGTATTGATCGCGTTTGGGATCCTCTGCCGCGGGCGGGTTCTGGCCCATGGCCGGTTTGCTGAAAAAATAATTTGCGTTGGCGGCATGAAGAAGCTGCTCGGCGAAGGAGCGCTGGGCAGGGGTGGGTTTGAAATCGTATTTGTCTTCGGGAAAGTCTTCGGCCATGGCGATGAGCTTGCGGCCGATATCGTTCCAGGCGGCGAGCACGGCCTGGGAAGGGCTGTCGGCGGGCTTTACGGCTTCTTTTTTGGCATCCTGTGCGTGGGCGGGGAAAGTGAAGATGGCGGCAACGAGCAGTGCTGCGGTCAGAAACGGTGCTGCGGTGAGAAACGGTGCCTGGCGCATGGATTCCTCCCGAGGTTTTGGTCGGGAGTATCTTAGCGGGAAAATCCGCATACGTAAAATGGATTGCAAAGTCTTTGATCGCCGAGCGTCATGGACCGCCGGGCTAAAGCCCTAGCTTCCTTTGTAGTCAACTGATCGGAGCGCTGAAGCACTGCGCCACCCCAAAGCCAAATTCTGTTCCATCCCAAAGGCAAGTTTCCGCTGTCAAGAGGGAGAACTTTTTTTCCTAACTATGTTCGCAGTGCTTCGCGGCCTTGGTGGTTTAGTTTCTTGCTTTCTGTGAAACCATCCGAGATCGTTCTGTCAAATTGACCGGGACTTCCGGCGTGAATTACGCTCATCTTTCTCATCTACGTGACGTTGCAAATTAATGCTGTCGCAATTGGAACCGGCGGAGGCCCTGTGATTCGATTCGCGCGCTTTGTTATCGTGATTGCCGTTTTTGTGATCGCGTTGCTCTTGCTTCAGACTGCGGTTCGTGCGCAGGATCGCGGGCCTGAAAACGGGTCGATTTCGCTCCCTACGAGCAAGACCTTGACGGTGCCTTCTCCGGGGCGCATCGGGAGCACCAATAGTTTTCCGGCGACGATTGCCATGAGCCCGGACGGGCGCTATGCGGCCCTGCTTAATAACGGTTATGGCACGCAAGAGACGCTGGGGGCGCAATCAATTGCCATACTCGATCTCAAAACGAATCAGCTCACCGATTTTCCGGACAAGCGTTTCAGCGATCACGCGCACCAGAGTTATTTTCTTGGCCTTGTATTCGGCTCCGATGGAAAGCATCTCTACGCTTCGGTCGGATCGATTACCGATGCTACGGGAGAAAAGCGGGAAGATACGGGCAACGGCATCGCGGTCTATGGTTTCGCAGACGGCAAGGTTATGCCCGAGCGCTTCATTGGAATTGAACCGCAGCCGCTGGCCGCGGGCAAAAGAGTGGCGCTCGAACTGCAGAAGACTCCACCGGGAACCGCGATTCCTTATCCCGCTGGGTTGGCGACGGTTTCCGAATCGGGTCACGACCGGATCCTCGTTGCCGACAACCTCTCCGATAATGTGGTGCTGCTCGATATCCCGAGCGGCAAAGTTCTGCAACGGTTCGACGTCAGCACAAGCGATCTGGTTCCATCTTCGTTTCCTTATACCTGCGTGGCTACGCATGATGGCCGCCGCGCCTGGTGCAGCTTGTGGAACGCATCGAGAGTTGCGGAAGTGGATTTGAACAACGGCAAAGTTGTGCGCTGGATCAAGTTGAAGGAACCTGACGATCCGATTGCACCCGGCTCGCACCCCACCGCGATGCTGCTTAGCCGGGATGAGAAGTCGCTTTACGTGGCGTTGTCAAATCTGGATAGCATCGCCGTTATCTCCACCGAGGACGGAAAGGTTTCGCGCTTTTTCGAAACTCGAAATGGAGCGCAAGAATATGCCGGCACGTACCCGACCGCGCTGGCAATGAGTACTGACGGCAAGTTGCTGTTCGCGGCCGACTCTTCGCTGAATGCGATTGCGGTCTTCGACACCGCGCAGTTCAGCTCCGCGCAGCCGAGTTTCGCACCCCGGGGACTAATCCCTACCGACTGGTACCCGAGCGCGCTGGCGGTTCGAGGGGACGATCTGCTGATCGCGACCGCGAAGGGCCAGGGTGCTGGGCCGAATAAAGTCATGGGCAAGACTGCATGGGAGATTAAGCACCACGATCATCCCTACATCCCCACGCTGGTGCGGGGATCGATCGCACGCCTGAACATTCCCTCGACTATCAACAGACTCGAAGAACTGACGCGCACGGTCGAGCAGGATAACCTGCTGCATAACGATCCTCTGCATGACAACCCTGAAACCATTCAGTTTGCGGGCGGCAAGAATCCCATCAAGCATGTGATCTATGTCATCAAGGAGAACCGAACTTACGATCAGGTACTGGGCGATCTGAAGGTCGGCAATGGCGATCCGTCGCTCACACTTTACGGCGCGGAAATTACGCCCAATGAGCACAAGATCGCAATGCAATTCGGGGTGCTGGACAATTTTTACGACAGCGGAGAAGTTTCCGGCGACGGCCATCTCTGGTCAACCGCCGCAATCACCAGCGATTACAATGAAAAAACCTGGCAGATCGCCTACCGCGGCAAAGAGCGGACTTACGACTTTCAGGGTACGGTTGCGGGTGAATATCCGCTGAATCAAAGCCAGCCCGACATTGATGATCCGGCGACAGGCTTTCTGTGGGATAACGTTGCCCATCATGGTCTCAGCTATCGCGACTACGGCGAGTATGTGGCTGCGGTATGGTGCAATAAGGTGCGCAAGGCGGAGTCTCCGCGGCAAGGAACTCCCTCAGGGCAGGAAGCGCCGTGCCCCCGCACGGAGGTAAATAAGGGCGAAGAGCTGGCGTCGAATGTAGGCGACCCTCACGGCGGCAGGAGTCCATGGCCGTGGCCGGTGCCGCTGTTCAGCGAAGTGAAACCTACAAAGGCAGTGCTGCGCGATCATTTCGATCCGCTTTATCCTGACTTCAACACGGATTACCCCGATCAGCTTCGGGCCGACGAATTCCTGAACGAATTCGGGGCTTACGTGCGGGCCCGTGAACAGAACGAGAGCGCCGATTACCAGCTTCCGGCCTGGGTGTTGCTTTATCTGCCAGACGATCACACCGGCGGGACGCGTACCGATCATCCACGTCCTCCGGCCTCGGTGGCGGATAATGATCTTGCATTGGGTCGAGTGGTGGAGGCGGTTTCGCACAGTCCTTACTGGAATGACACCGCTATCTTCGTCCTCGAAGACGATGCGCAGAATGGCGCGGACCATGTGGATGCCCACCGGTCGATTGCTTTTGTGGTCAGCAAATATTCACCCGGATCAGCCGATGCGCCTTACGTGGATCATCGCTTCTATACGACGGTGAACCTGATTCACACCATGGAGATGCTGCTCGGTCTGCCTGCGATGAACCAGAATGATGCTTATGCACCGGTGATGGGTCCGATGTTCTCGGGCGCGGGCAGCCAGCCTGGGTTTCAAGCCGACTATCGGAATCTAAAGAACGGCCTGATTTATGAAATCAACAAGGGCAACGCTCCTGGGGCAAATGAGTCGGCCAAGATGGACTTCTCGCGTCCCGATGCGGCGGGAGCCGCGCAACTGAATAAAGTTTTGTGGCGGGAGCAGAAAGGTGACACGCCGATGCCGGTTGCGAAACATACGATATTCCCGGCGGGCGATTAGAACAGCACCGCCGACCACTCCACCCGACACCAGAACGGGAAATTACGACAGATATACCGAATCGGGGAATTCCCCGGCTCTGAACTGATTTTATTTCTTGCCGATAGTTCTCTCATGAACCAGATTCTGCCCGAACCACGCGCGCTGGTCATGATTCAGGTCGAAGCGTCCTGGGAAGAGCCGAGCGGAGCCTGGCAGACAATTCGGGCGCGCATGGAAGATAAGTCGGGGGGAGGAGCACGGATTCGAGTTAAGACGGCGATTGGAGTCGGCTCGAAACTTAGAATCCAGTGGCGCTTCGAACAGTTCTCCGGGGTTGTGAAGTACTGCCGGGCCGAGGGACGCGAATTTCTTGTAGGCATTCAGCGAGATAGTGCGCAGAGTTTGATTCCCGAGGCTGACCGTCGGCCCGATCTATCGACGCGGCAAGTTATCGGAAGCGCCGATTCGGCACCATCATCGGGCGCGCCGAGCCCGTCGAAGCGACAAGGCAACCTCGAAGGAATTCCGATAACCCCGCAGAGGACGGAGGGGCAGGCCAGGAGACGCGCAGGCTATGCGACTGCCACGGTTCCTCGAGGATTTGGTCATGCGAGAACCCGCGAGAGGAATCGGATCTCGCGATTGCCCGAATTTCCGGTGCGTGACGAGCTCGATGCTGGACCGGTTCGACTTCCAACCCCGGCTCTAAAACAAAAGGAAGCTGGCACGGAAAGGAAACCTATGGGGCACAAATGGTTCCAACGAGCGACATGGCGCGACAAGAACAAGGAAGTGATTGCAGACCCTGAGCAGTCCGACGCCTTGAATGAGAAGGAGAGCCTTATGCATTCCACAAATCAATTTGCGGAAAACGATTCCGCGCATTCTGCACGTGCGGTCCCGATTTTCGAAATCGAGCTGTTGCCTACGGAAGATGTTTATCGCGCGGCCGGAATAACGAATCCACGAAAGGGCTACGGCGTTGCTAAAGTAGTCGAGATGGTAAGCAGCGAACACATCCGCGGGCTTTCGCAGGAACTGAAGAAGGCAGCAGTATTGATGGCACTGGATGCCGCCGGCGTCTCAGTGGAGCAAGTGCAGCGGGATGCCAACGCGCGTCAGGATGCTTTGGATCGCTATGAGGCGGAGCAAAAGAGACAGGCGGAGGCGGAATGGGCGCGAAAGGCCGAAGCGGTCGCCAAGATTCAGTCCGAACTGGAAAGCATAAAGGCTCATTACGCGGCGCGCATTAGCCGCGACATGGAAGCATTAGCCAGAGACAAGGCCCGGTTTAGCAGTTGGATCACGATCAAACAACAAGAAGCTCAAAGCATGTCGGAAGCAGTCGATTTGTGTTTAAACTTGCCGGTGGCGGAAGCGGCTAATACGGCGGGAGGTCTTAGCGTTGCGGCGAGCGCTGCCGGCGGTTCCGGGGCCAAGGTGTAGGCTCGCTCATCCATCCCAAGGCATAAACGCTTGTCAGGCGCCGGAAGCACGGGTAGATCCTTCATGAGTGGTTGAGGGCTCGGGATGATCTTCGGCGTTCGCGTTGTGGCGGACATCGGCGCCTTGCACCCAGAAGATGACGTCCTCGGCAATGTTGGTGGCATGATCAGCGACACGCTCGAGATTGCGGGCCACAAGCAGAGCGTCGAGGGCCTGGCGGACGACGTCCGGACGCTGGTTCATGGTCTTCACCAATTGGATGAAAGCATCGTCTTTCATGCGATCGACCACGTTATCCATTTCGAGGACGGCCTGGGCAAGCTCAACTTTGCCTTCGATAAAGGATTCGAGAGCGCGGCGAACCATGGCACTGACAGCTGCGCCCATGCGCGCGATGTCAACGGGAAGATCGACGGCTGGAAGGTCGACCATGTCCATTACTCGCTCAGCAATGTTTACGGCCTGATCGCCGACACGCTCCAGGTCGGAGTTGATTTTGGTGACGGCGAGAATGAAGCGCAGATCGACAGCCATGGGCTGCTGCATGGCGAGGAGATCGAAGGCGGCCTCGTCGATCTCTCGCTCTGAATCATTGATGAGGCTCTCGCCTTCCAGAACCAAATGGCAACGAGTGAGATCGCGATCGATGTAGGCCTGGCGGGCGCGGTCGACCGCCTGTTCCGCGAGTCCGCCCATGCGGAGTAACTTCTGGCGGAGATCGTCGAGGCCTTGCTGAAAGCGCGTGCGCATTATTCGAACCTTTCTTCCAGAACAGGCTGGGTACGAAGAGTACCGCAGCGGCTAAAGCCGGACCGATTATGGGAAACTTATGGCACGAGTGAAACTCGTGCCCTTCCCGACTGCCCCGTCATCCAAACCGGCCGGTGATGTAATCTTCGGTCTTCTTGTCGGATGGCTTGGTGAAGATTTTTTCCGTCTTATCGAATTCAATCATCCGGCCGAGGAGGAAGAATCCGGTAAACTCCGCGACCCGCGCGGCCTGCTGCATGTTGTGAGTCACGATTACTATCGTATACCGTTCCTTGAGCTGAAAGATCAATTCTTCAATCTTTCCGGTGGAGATGGGATCGAGCGCGGAGCAGGGCTCGTCCATGAGCAGAACCTCAGGTTCAACGGCCAGAGCGCGGGCGATGCAGAGCCGCTGCTGCTGACCGCCGGAGAGGCTGGCGCCCGATTTCTTGTGGAGGTAATCTTTGACTTCGGTCCACAGGGCGGCGGAGTCCAGCGACCGCTGGACAATGTCGTCGAGCTTGCGGCGATCGTGAAAACCGTTGAGCTTCAAGCCGGACGCAACGTTGTCATAGATCGACATGGTGGGAAACGGATTCGCTTTCTGAAAAACCATTCCCACGCGGCGACGGAGTTGCGTGGCCGAAGTACCGTTGTAGGCGTCGATATCACCAATCTGGACGTTGCCGGTCACACGCGCCTCGGGAATAGTTTCGTGCATACGATTGAGGCAGCGGATGAAAGTAGACTTGCCGCAGCCGGAGGGGCCAATCAGCGCGGTTGCGTGGTTGGCCGTGACGGTCAGACCAATCTCGTACAATGCCTGAGTCTTGCCGTACCAGGCATTCAGATTTTCGACCTGGATTCCGACACCCATAAATTAGGCTGCTCCGAAGGTACCGCGGCGTACGGCGATGCGCACGGCCGCAACTGCGCTGACGATAAGAACGATGAGAACCAGGGCTCCAGCCCAAGCTTGACGGTGCCATTCATCGTAGGGAGAGATGGCGTAATTGAAAATTTGCAAAGGGAGCGCGGCAGTCGGTTGATTCACGCGCAAATTCCAGAATTGATTTCCGAAGGCGGTGAAGAGCAGCGGAGCAGTTTCCCCGGCAACCCGGGCAAAGGCCAACATGATTCCGGTAATCACGCCCGAGGTCGCAGTGCGCAGAGTGATGGAGAGGGTCGTCCGCCAGCGCGGAATGCCTAATCCATAGGCGGCCTCGCGCAGCGCCTGCGGCACCAGGAGCAGCATCTCTTCCGTGGTGCGCGTGATGGTGGGAATCATCATGATGGCGAGAGCGACTCCACCGGCCAAGGCTGAGAAGTGACGCTGATAAAGAACGACAATGGCGTACGCGACGATGCCGATTACGATTGAGGGTACGCCGTTGAGTACGTCGGCGGTGAAGCGAATGACGTCGCCGAAGCGGTTGCGTCCGAACTCGGCAAGATAAACCCCGGCACCCACTCCGATTGGGACACCGATGATGCTGGCGAGGGCAAGGATGAAGCCAGAGCCGACGACGGCATTTGCCATTCCGCCGCCGGGTTCGCCAACCGGCTTCGGGGTTTGCGTCAGAAAAGCCCAGTTGATCGAGCCAACGCCACGGTAGACGAGATAGGCGAATATTGCGAACAGCGGAACCAACACGAGAATGACGGTGAGCACGGCTACCCCGGTCATGACGTGGTCGATGATGCGCCGGTGCAAAGCAATGTCCGGAACGGTACGCTGCGTCGGGATTTTGTTGATTTCAGGCACGTGCGCTCGCAGGCTGGCCGCGCGTGACTGTCCAGACCAGGAATCGAGCCAGCGCGTTGACCACAATTGTGACAAGGAAAAGAGCGAGGCCAATCTCGATGAGAGCCGAGAGGTATACGTCGCCGGTGGCTTCGCTGAACTCGTTAGCCAGAACGCTGGCCATGGTATAGCCGGGTGCGAACAAAGATTTCGCAATCTCGGGCCGGTTGCCGATCACCATGGTCACAGCCATGGTTTCACCCAAGGCTCGACCCAGGCCAAGAATGATTCCTCCCATAATTCCCGCTCTTGCGTTGCGCAACACGCCGACGCGAATCATTTCCCAACGCGTGGCGCCGAGGGCGAGTGCGGCCTCGCGCTGATGCTGGGGCACGACCATCATAACTTCACGTGTAATGGAAGAGATGATGGGGATGATCATGATCGCGAGGATGATTCCTGCGGCCAGCATGCTGATGCCGTATGGCGGTCCTTCAAACAATCCGGTCCAGCCAAGGGTTTTCGATAAGAAAGGCTCCACATAGTTGCTGAGGATCGGTACCAGCACAAAAATCGCCCACAGACCGTAGACCACGCTGGGAATTGCAGCTAACAATTCCACGAAGAAGGAAAGCGGCCCGCGAAGCGAGGGCGGACACATTTCGGTAGTGAAGACTGCGACTCCGACCGATAGTGGCACGGCGATGATCAGGGCGAGAAACGAGGAGACCAGAGTTCCGTAAACGAAGGGCATTGCGCCGAACTTTTCGTTTACCGGGTCCCAATCGTGGCCGCCGAAGAATTTAAATCCAAAGGCATGCCAGGAAGGCCCGGAGCGTAGCACTAGCTCGTAGACGATCAATGCCAGCGTGGCCAACACGGCCAGACCGCAGACCAGCATGAAGAAGTAAAAAATTCGGTCGCCAAATTCCCCGCTGGATGCGCGCAGGCGGAGAGCCGGAGCCGCAATCGGTACCACGTCACTAACCTTCTTTGTTTCAGCAGGTTGCGGAGGAGGCATATCAGGCCGTCGTAAGGCAGGGTTGGCCATGCGCCATCACCTTACCAGAAACCTGTTAACAGGGTGTTAAAATGACCTTGCTTTTCAAGATTGCCTTTTCACCAGCAAGGCTGTATTTTCATCTCCCATCTTTCTTATGCTTATGGCTGCTTATGGCGATTGATGCAAAGCGTAGCCGGGTTGTTTTCCAAAAGCTTGAACGAGATTTAGTCAAGCTTTCGTCGAAACCCCGGGCCGACAACGTGCACGGCTTTCGCACGGCGACACGCCGGCTGCAAATTCTGCTGGGTGAGCTTTCTCCGAAGCTGGATCGAAGTCAGAGAAAACTGCTGAAAGTGTTGGGGCGCATCCGGAAGCGAGCCGGCAAGGTGCGCGATCTCGACGTTCAACTGGCGGCACTGCGCAGCTTGAAAGTGCCGCGGGAACCGCGGCGCAAAACACAGTTGGTCAACCATTTGATTGAACTTCGCGGAAGGCAGGAAAAGAAACTGCGGAAGGAGGTTCCAAAAGAAACAGTACGCGAAGTCCGCAGGCGTTTGAAACGCGCCGAGAAGAATTTCAATCCGGAAGCCAGCAAAGATCCTTTGGTAGTGGGACGCGGAATGCTGGAAAAAATTAACCGCTCAGATGCGCCGGTAAGCGAAGCCCTATTGCATCAATACCGGATCCTGACCAAACGCGCACGTTACGCGGCCGAGTTTGCGAAACCGTCTACCGATGCGGAACAATTCATCGCCGGCGTAAAGCGGGTGCAAGACGCGTTGGGCGACTGGCACGACTGGCTCACTCTTACGCAGACCGCGAGCAAGAATCTGGGCGACGTGCGGGAGTCGCCGATGGTGGCGGAACTTCACAATGTAACTGGAGCAAAATTTCGCCACGCCGTGGCAGTGCTCTCGCACATGCGGTCAAAACCTGTTGTTCCGCCGGCAGCGAAGGCCCTCTCCCCTGCCCGATCACAAACGAAAACGAACCATACTGGAGTTTCGGCCGCCTAATCCCGGTTTCTTCCTCGATCTTCTTTTCCCGATTTTTCGCCGGTCTTTCTCCGATCTTTCTTCCCGATCTTTTTCACCGAGCCCTCAAGGCTTTCTGACCCGCGGTGGTGTGATGTTGGTCACATTCATCCGTGATCCCGCGTATTGCAATCTCTTCCCCGTTCAGGTTAACTTCCTGCTAGGGGGCAAGATGCCGGACTCGATGACCTTCCGGGCACGAGACAGGCGTGTGCCTTGCAAGCTGTGTTCCGCAGATGCTGGCGTGCTTGAGTTTGACATTCAATGCGGTTCTGAAAGTTCCGGGCAAAGCGAATCTTGTTGCCCGCGCTGCGCTCGCAATCTTCTCGAAGCCCTTATTCAAGTTGCGGTGCAATCCGTAACTTAGACATGCCGTATCCCGTAACGATATCCCGTAACGATATTCGGTGACCTCGGCATCCCCAAAAAGACCGTCCTCCTCCACGTCCGAGAGGCAGGATGACCGCCCGTCGTTGGGCATGTAAACTGTTGGCCTTGCCTCATGCCAACCTTTGCCGCGGTTGATATCGGATCCAATTCTGTCCGGCTGAAGATCGCCCGCCTCAGCGGCGGCCGGCTGCGACCTATCCATGAGGACCGCGAAGTCACGCGCCTGGGTGAAGGAGTGTTTCGCTCCGGCTTTCTCACTCCGGAGTCAATGGCTGAGACGGTGAAGGTGTTGCGCCGTTTCCACCGGGCTACGCAGCAGGTAGTCACTGATCCGGTTCGCGTTGTCGCGACGAGCGCCCTGCGGGATGCGCGCAATTCTCAGGCCTTTCTGGAGTGGGTGCGCTCGGCAACGGGATGGGACGTTGAGATTATCTCGGGGCTGGAAGAAGGGCGCCTGATTCACCTGGGGCTAGTCTCGAATCTTCGGGTCGACAGTTCCCCTGCGCTGATGATCGATTTGGGAGGCGGAAGTTGCGAGCTGACGATTTCCTGGCACGGACAAATCCGCGACACCGTAAGTTTGCCGCTGGGAGCGGTACGCCTGACCGATGAATTTCTGCGGCACGATCCGCCGCGCAAGGGAGAACTCAAACGTCTCCAGGGATTTGTGGCTCGCGAAGTGAACCGGGTCTCGTCCCGGATGGTGGCGGCGAGGGTAAAGAGCGTGATCGCGACGTCAGGAACCGCCGCAGCATTAGCGGCGGCGGCCGGCCATTTGCGAAAGAATGGCAGCCGGCAGCGCACGGTCGTCTCCGCCGCCGAGATGGCGCGAATTGCCAAACGGCTGGCGCGTCTGACTTTGGAAGAGCGGCGCCAGATTGAAGGCATCGGCTTACGGCGAGCGGAGATTATCGTTGCCGGAGCCGTGGTCTACCATGAACTCCTCGATCGCTGCCATCTCAAAGCGTTTCGCTATTCTGCACTAGGGTTGCGCGATGGCCTGCTGGCACAGATGGCTGCGGAATACGATCGCAGCACGCGGTCAGGAAAGCAGATTGAATCGGAACGATGGCAATCGATCACACGAGCGGTCGCTCACTACCGCGTGGATATGAAACACGCACTCAATGTGCGAGCCTCGGCGATGTTTCTTTTCTCGGCGCTGCGTTCGGTGCATGGGTTGCCGCCGCAGTTTCGCGAGTGGCTGTCAGCGGCAGCGATGCTTTATGAGGTGGGAGACTACCTAAACCGCAACGGCCATCACCGGCACACGTACTACATCATTTCCAATTCCGAAATTCTGGGATACACACCGCAGCAGCGTCGAATTATCGCGGCAATTGCTCGCTATCTGGGAAAATCGAGACCCGCGATTGAAGAACCTCCCATGAGAGCAATCGATCCTGCGGAGCGGGCAGGAGTGCAAAAAGCGATTCTGCTGCTGCGGCTGGCGCGTGCCCTGAATCTGGGGCGCAGCCGCGCCGTGGAGAAAGTACGGGTCAGCCATCGGGCTGCGGAGGTGCACTTGACGCTGGTGCCGCGGCGCCGCATGGGAGTTGATCTGGAGCTTTGGGCGATTGAAAAAGACGCTGCCTACTTTCGCGAAGTCTTCGGACGGGAACTCTCTACGGCGGCGGTGTAAAGAGTGCGGAGCGCCTTGGGGGTGAGGCACCACTGGAGAGTTCCGGCGGTGCGGCGCATGTCAACCCGGGCCACTGCCGCCTTCTTCAACTCTACAGAGGCCTCGCAGCCGGATTCGCTAATCACAGTACCAAGGAACTGGCTGAGGTTGGGATTGTGTCCGACGACCATGATGGACTCCTGGGCAGCGTATTTCTCCAGCAGGCGCCGGAAATCGGCGAAGGCCGCCTCGGGACGCAGCGCAGGTTCGATTTGCAGTTTGCCCTCATAACCCATCTCATTGCCAACCAGCGATGCCGTCTGTGTTGCCCGCTTCAGGGGGCTGGAAATAATGACATCGACATGAGCGTCAATTGCGGCGAGGGCGCGGCCCACGTAACCGCACTGTTCGATCCCTTCCTTGTCGAGCGCGCGGCGCTCATCTTTCTTAGGATTTAGAAAGTGTTGACCCGCGCTGGCGTGACGCAAGAAATAAATAATCATCGAGGACTATCGCTCCCTTACGATGGGGGCTTTGTGCCTTCTCGCTGGAAGCTGAGGTGGAGCGAAAGCATCGCCGGTCTTGCCTTCGGCCACACTGATCAGAAAATCCTGGGAGCTGAAGGCGTTGGCTGGCGGCTTGCGGTTTCGCTTGCCATGCATCGACTGCCAGGCACGGATATAGGTGGCGTCGCGCAGAAGGATGCGCGCTTTGCGAGTATCGGCGAGGTAGGCATCGAGAATCTCGTGGTGCACCCGCTCACGCAGGAACTCGTCGCGCAGGGGCACAAGGACTTCAACACGCTCATAGAGATTACGCGGCATCCAGTCGGCGCTGCCGATGTAGATCTCTTCCTCGCCGCCGTTGCCGAAATAGTAGATGCGGCTATGCTCCAGGAAACGTCCCACAATGCTGCGCACGCGAATGTGATCGCTCAGGCCGCGCACTCCGGGACGCAATGCGCAGATACCACGCACAATCAGATCGATATCGACCCCCGCCTGAGAAGCGCGGTATAAGGTCTGAATCATATTTTTGTCGAGCAGGGCGTTCATCTTGGCGATGATTCGTGCTGGACGGCCCTGGCGTGCATGTTCAGCCTCACGGTCGATCAGAGCCATAACCTTTTCCGCGAGGTCGAGCGGGGCCACCAGCAGCGGGTCATAGCTCGGATTTTCGGCGTACGCCGTAAGGAAGCTGAAAACATCGTGCACGGCACGGGTGATTTCCGGGTTAGCGGTGAACAAGCTGAGGTCGGTATAAATTCGCGCCGTGGTGGCGTTGTAGTTTCCAGTTCCGATATGCGCGTAGCTCCGGGGCATGCCATCGGGATCCCGGCGCACCAGGAGCGAAAGTTTGCAGTGAGTCTTCAGCCCGACCAGGCCATGGAAGACTTGCACGCCGGCATCTTCCAGCTCGCGCGCCCACCGGATGTTGTGATCTTCGTCGAAACGCGCTTTCAGCTCGACGACCGCAGTGACTTCCTTGCGCGCAGCCGCGTCAATGAGCGAAGGAACAATCAAAGAATGCTCGTTGGTGCGATAAAGAGTCTGCTTGATGGAAAGGACGTGTTCGTCTTCAGCCGCGGACTCGATGAACGCGATTACGGCGTCGTAAGAGTCGAAGGGATGGTGCAGCAGAATGTCATGCCGCCGCAGCTCCTCGAACAAATTCTGCGACTTGGCCGTGAGCCGCAACTCGCGGGGGGTGAAGGGACGGAATTTGAGGCTTGGGCGCTGGGTTTCCTCGTAGAGGTTGAACAGCCGCGAAAGATTTACCGGGCCGTTGACGGGAAAAACCTGCCAGGGATCGAGTTCGAAGACGGTGCGCAGGCGGTCAATGATCTCGGGATCGGCCTCGGCCTCGATCTCGAGGCGAACTGCATCGCCCTTGCGGCGGTTGTGTAGTTCTGCACGCACGGATTCGAGAAGGTTGCGCGCCTCTTCCTCCTGCAAATACAGATTGCTGTTCCGGGTCACGCGAAACGGAGCGGAAGAAACAATGTCATAGCCGTGATACATGTTCTGGGCGTGGTGGGCGACCAAGTCGGCGAGAAAGATGAAGTCCACTGTCTCTTCGGAGGGCAGGCGGACCAAACGAGGCAGGGCCCGGGGCACGGACACTACACCGGTATAAGTAATCGAAGAACGGCGCCGGCGGCGCAACAGGAGCCCGAGGCAGAGGGCCTTGTTGATGACACGGGGAAACGGATGCGTGGGATCGACGGTTACCGGGGTGAGGAGCGGATCCAATTCTTTTTCACAATATTCGTCGACGAAGCGGCGCGCCGGGGCGTCCAACTCGTGCAGAGCCAGCACGCGAATTCCCTGCTCCGCAAGCGCGGGACGCAGAATGTTCCAACATTCGTACTGATCGTCTACAAATTCGTGAGCGAGACGGGCGAGGACGTCGCGCTTTTCATCCAGCATCAATCCGTCGGGGCCGGCCTCGTTATATCCGTCTTCAATCTGCTGCATCATGGCCGCGACGCGAATCTCGAAAAACTCGTCGAGATTGCTGGCCGAAATGGCGAGAAACTTCAGGCGCTCGAGGAGGGGATTGCCCAGATCCTGGGCTTCTTCGAGTACACGACGATTAAACGCGATCCAGGAGGTGTCGCGGTTGAGATAATACTGAGGATCTTCCAGCGAAAGACGAGCCATCTGCGAGGGTCTTACGTGCTCCTTGCACCTGAAGAACCTTAATCCGCTCGGAAAGACGAAAGAACAAATTCAGAAGCGGCGATAAGGCTCAAGCACGTCCAGTATAAAACATTCACACGAAAGCCGCAGATGGCATGAATCAAGACAAACAAATCACTTAACCTGCTTGATCGCCTCTTTCTCTTTTTGAACAACGGCATCGGGCAATGCTGCGTAGGAAAGGGCGTCGGTCATCTTCTGGCCGTCGGTCACCATCCAGTTAAGAAAGTCGGCGAGGATTTTGCCTTTTGCCGCATCTTTCGATTGCTGAGGAATCAGGAGCCAGGTAAAACTGGAAATGGGATATGCGTCTTTGCCCGGCGCGTTGGTAATCGAAACGCGAAAATCGGCGGGCATCTTTGGCGCCGACGCTGCCGCTGCGGTCACACCTTCGAGCGAAGCCTTCAAGAAACTTCCGGCCGCATTTTTAACGCTGCCGTAGGGGATCTTGTTTTGAATGGCATAGATCAGTTCGACGTAACCAATCGAACCCTGCAACTGCCGGATCGAACCGGCGACACCTTCGTTGCCTTTTCCACCCAGACCGACCGGCCATTTCACCGAGGTGCCGCTGCCCACCTGGTTTTTCCAATCGGAACTGACCTTCGAGAGATAGTCGGTCCAGATAAACGTAGTTCCGCTGCCATCGGAGCGATGAACGACGATAATGTCTCTGTCGGGAAAGTTGACACCCGGATTCACGCTGGTGATGGCTTTGTCATTCCACTTTGTGATCCTGCCCAAGAAGATTCCTGCCAGAGCATCTGGCGTGAACTTCACTTCTCCGCTGACTCCAGGAATGTTGTAGGCCGGCACAACCGCGCCGAGAACGCTGGGCAGGTTAAGAATTTTGGTTTTCAGTTTGCCTTGAGCTTCCGCCAGCTGCGCGTCAGTCATGGGCATATCACTGGCGCCGAAATCTACGGTGCCTTCCGTGACCTGGCGAATGCCTCCGCCACTTCCGATCGACTGATAATTGACCTGGACGTCAGAATGCAGATTGTGGTATTCGCTGAACCATTTTGAATACATCGGATACGGGAAGGTTGCGCCGGCTCCGTTCAGGGTGGTCTGCGCTACTGCCGGCAGGGCGAAAAGAGCGCATAACAACAGGGTGAGTCTGCGCATTAGATGAAGGTTCCTCCTGGGGTTTATATTCCGTTTCTAGCAGGTTTCTATCGGCGCTATATTACAGGACGGTTACAAGCGGGTGAATTTCTGATGAATGGACGCGGCAGCCCAGGCAATCGGGTTTCGGCTCAACCACTTTGATGTGAGGGAGGCTAGGGATACCACCGCGAGGCTCAACGCGAGTAGTGCTTCGCGTTGTTGTATGCGAATACTCAGTGGCTACGCCATCATCACTCCAAGCGCGAATGAGAAAGCGGATTCGCCGAAAATAATCAGACCCCAAACAGGACCCTATTGTGGGTTCTGCAAACGGCTAATCTCCTGGGCGAACAGAGTATTGCCGGGAAATTGCGTGCGCAGCGAAGTGAGCACCTGGAGGGCACGGGACCTGTCTTTATCGCGCACGTAGGCGATAGCCAAAAGGATGCGAGCAAAAGGCGCGAGATAATGGCCGTGTTCCGCGGTTGTCTGCAGATCGGCAATTCCGGCCTGCTTGTTGCCGGGCAATCCGCCCATACGGAGGAGCCAGCGCTCCGGCGCAGTCATGCTGCCGATGATGTACTTGCTGAATCCAGTGGCCACCAGCACGTCGGAACAATCGTTGCAAGTGGCGAGAAGTTGCTGTGCCCACAGGGAAGCTTCCTTGGTGTAGTGCAACGAAGCCAGGTTCTTTTTCTCGATCAGCGCTTTGTAGTCGGCTTGCAGACCGGAGGCGAGGGTCAAGGCGAATAACGCATCCCGATCGTTTCCATCTCTGTTCAGCCGGGCATGGGCCAGCGATTGCGCGTGATCCAACGCGGCTTCGAACTGGCGGTGTATTGCGGGATCGGGGCTGAGCTTAGTGCGGGACTTAAATGCTGAATCGTTCTCGAAGAATTGAGACTCCAGCACGCCCAACCGGTTGAACTCCGCGAAAAGATAACCTGCAGCCTGGCTGACGGGCCCGACGGGATCATCGGGATGCTGAGTTTCCCACGATGAAAAATCTTTTTGCGCGCCGTTGAAATCCAAATTGTAAAGCCCAATAAATCCGCGGTCGAGCTCTGTTGCTATGACGGAATCGGGCGGATTACCCGCATTTGCCATGGCACACGATCCCAAGGCCAGCCACAAGGCTGTTACCATACCGGAGATTAGAGCCTTGCGAAATTGGGTGGCGGTTGGCATGCGGTCAGGGTGACTCCTCTTATTGTCGTCCGTTTCCGTTGACTGCAAGGTTATTTTTGCGCTCCTTTCTAGGATGCAGGTAACGAGTTTTTTGGCCAATGCCCTTGTAATTTCTGTGTCTTAAAAATGTAACCTTTCCGAGACGATCTTGATCTGATTACATTCTTCTACGGACCAGCTTTAAGGAACGGGATTTTCATGAGCGATTCTTCTCCGCGCATTGCACCGGGATGGCCGGGCATTCCTCCCCGATGGACGTCAAGCGCCAAGACTGGTACTGGGACGGCCTTAAACCAGCACAGCAAGGTCTGGTTCACGCTGAGTCACGGGATTTTGAATGAAGTGTACTTTCCCCGGGTGGATCAGGCTTGCACTCGCGACCTCGGTTTCATGGTCACAGACGGCCGCGCGTTTTTCTCTGAAGAGAAGCGGCATTGTATTTTTGAGAACCGGCCCGTCGAGTTCGGCGTCCCTGCTTTTGAAGTGACGAACACTGAGGAGAATGGCCGCTACCGCATCGAAAAGGAAGTTTTCACTGACCCCTACCGGAACGTTGTGGTGCAAGGAATTCGCTTCAAGCCGCTGCAGGGACAACTCTCTGACTATCATCTTTATGCATTGCTATCCCCGCACCTGGCGAACTGTGGGTACGCCAACACTGGCTGGGCCGGTGACTATAAAGGCGTACCGATGTTTTTGGCGGAGCACGACGGCACGGCTTTGGCGATGGGCTGTTCTGTGCCCTGGAAAAAAATGTCAGTTGGATTTGTTGGAGTCTCTGACGGGTGGCGGGATCTCTCGGCTCACTTCCAGATGGAATGGGAGTATGAGCGGGCGGAGAACGGCAACATCGCGTGCACGGGAGAGATCGACCTAGCCGCCTGCAACGGTGAGTTTGTGCTGGCCCTCGGTTTCGGCTTGACGTGGACGGAGGCGGGGCAGCAGGTTCGCGCCAGCCTTTTCGAGGAATACGATTATCTCCGGCGCAACTACGTCAGGCAATGGAAGAACTGGCAGGATACTCTACTAAAACTCGACGAACCGCTGCGTCCAAATGATCTTTACCGCGCGTCAACCTCGGTGATGCGCGTTCACGAGTCCAAGGATTTTCTAGGTGGGGTCATCGCGAGCCTCTCCATTCCGTGGGGCTTCAACAAAGGGGATGAGGATCTCGGGGGTTATCACCTAGTCTGGCCGCGCGATTTGGTTGAGACCGCGGGAGCGCTGCTTGCCGCAGGTGCCGTCGACGACGCAGTGAGAGTGCTTCGTTATCTTCAGGCAACGCAGGAAACTGCAGGCAACTGGGCGCAAAATCTGTGGCTCGACGGACGGCCTTACTGGGGCGGCATCCAGATGGACGAGACCGCCTTCCCTGTTCTGCTGCTCGATCTTTTGCGCCGGGAATCGGCGCGCGGCCTGGGAAAGCTTGAGAGCTGGTGGCCGATGGTGCGGAACGCCGCCAGTTTCATCGTACGCAACGGACCGGTCACGCAACAGGACCGGTGGGAAGAAGACGGCGGCTATTCGCCGTTCACGCTGGCGGCGGAGATTTCGGCGCTTCTCGCGGCAGCGGAGATCGCCGAGCTTACCGGACATCGCGAGGCCAGTTTGACGCTTCGCGACACGGCCGATGCCTGGAATGACAACATCGAACGATGGGTATATGCCATGGGCGGCGACCTCGCCGAACAAGTCGGGGTTGAAGGGTACTACGTTCGCATCGCTCCGCCGGACACGGACGGCGCGGCATCGCCGACGCAAGGCTTCGTTCCGATCAAGAATCGTCCCCCGGGAGATGATCTGGAGCGCGCGTCGCATCTCATCAGTCCGGACTCGCTGGCGCTGGTGCGGTTTGGATTGCGCGCCGCCGACGATCCGCGAATTCTCAATACGATTCGGGTTATCGATGCGCTACTGAAAGTGCAGCTACCACACGGACCGTGCTGGTATCGCTACAACGGAGATGGCTATGGCGAGCACAAAGACGGCTCGCCTTTTAACGGAACCGGCATTGGGCGACCCTGGCCGCTGCTGGCGGGGGAACGGGCTCACTACGAACTGGCCGCCGGCCGGCCCAAGGAAGCGGAAGCATTGCTTGCGATGATGGAAGCCTGTCCGACCGGCCACAGCCGTCTGCTTCCCGAACAAGTGTGGGACTCCGATGATATCCCGGAGCTTGAGTTGTTTCGGGGCAAGCCCACCGGCTCCGCGTGTCCGTTAATCTGGGCGCACGGCGAGTACGTGAAATTGCGACGGTCCCTACGCGACGGCAAGATTTTCGATCAGCCGCCGCAGACCGTACAACGGTATCTGATAGAAAAGCCTACGCGGCAAATCTTCGGGTGGAGGTTTAACAATAAAACACGTTCAGTACCGCGCAACAAAACTTTGCGGCTGGTGCTGCTCAATCCCGCGATAGTGCACTGGAGTATCGACGGATGGAATAGTTCGCAGGACACCAACACGCGCGATACCGGACTGGACACTTATGTCCTCGATTTGCCGACAGCGTCGCTTCCTCCGGGAAGCAGCGTTGTGTTTACCTTTTATTGGCCGAAGGAAAGCCGCTGGGAGGGGACGGACTACAGCGTGGTGGTGGAATAGAAAAAAACTAAGCGCGATTCACCTGAATCTATTCCGTAAATACGTAGAGCGCCGGCTTTGGCGTTTTAATCACCGTTGCAATTGACACGCTAACGCTTCTGTTGATCTGTACTTGTTGCGGATCCGGTCAGCGGCACCACTTTCCCGTCCCCATAGTCGATAGAAAGAAACTTCCCATTGTGGACGCAGGCCAAGTCTGAGGGCGTCCGTCCGTCACTCAGTATCAGACGCCTCAGCACAGCACCATCCCCCGGGCTCATCTCGTAAATGGTTTCTCCCGAGCGCCCTCTACCAGTCTCCTGGCCTGCGATCACATAAAGGTTTTGATCAGCAGGGATAGCGGCCTCAATCTGTTCACCCCTCGGCAGCTTAGGGTGAATTGCCCGAACTGCCCCACCCTCGCTGACCTCCAGCAGCGGATAGCTGGTCTGTTTCTGAACGACAAGGATCGAGCGGCTCTCCGGGACGAGTTCAGTCGGCGCAATGGTGTGTGGGCGGGGTGTATCGGGCCCGGTGATTAATGATTCAGGCGCGTCGCCTTTGGGGATCTCCAGGAACTTCAGGAGCGCGCCGTCCTCCTTCAGCATCGCCAGCTTCGGCGAGTGATCTTTTGTGTCGTAGCCAAAAGCAAGAAACGTGCCCGAAGGGAATACGGCGATCTGCAATATACGAAATGCATCTCCGATTTCGATCGTTCGCCGGTACTCCCCGTCTCGGCTAAAAGTCACGATGTAGAGGTGTTGTTCCGCGGTGTTGCTAGCGGATTCGCCGTGATAGCTGCCGACCGTATAGGTCTGCTTTACCGGTTTGTTCTCTCTCGACGCCCTAACCAGAAAGATCACATCGGAGTCGGATGCGAAGTGATCTTCCTCGCTTGAGATATAAAGCTCCGGAACCTGATCGAGGCGGAAGGTCTGGCCGCGCCCAGCCCACGGGACCGACGTAAGCAGCATCGGGGGAGGGCCCGGGGGCGGTGGCGGAAGGCCAGAGTTGGCCGGTACCGTACTTACAAAACTGACGAAAATGTTTCCATCGCTTGTGCATTGGAAGGGCAATTTGATCGCCCCAGTAGCGCTGATGCCGGGAACTGCGTCGCCGCGCACAAAGGAGACGCGGTATACAGGCGCCGCAGCGGACGCGGCTGTAGAACCAGTCTGCGCCAAGGCCGCGGGCAGCGTGGCCGAAAGCAAAATGGCCAGGCCGAGGGCAGGCTTGTGCATAAGTCACCTCACGATGCGTTCGTTCGCTCGCCGGGGTCTGCAGAGAGTTACGATTTATGATCGTTAATGCGGTCTTACCTTGCGCAAAATGTTCGGAGTGGGTCGATTATGCAGCAGTTGAATAAATTTTCCGCCGGAGACATCAGGCCCTGCGACTACGCCTCCGCCGGGGGGCTCGCATAAATCAATTCCACGACGGTGCAGTCATCATTCAAGGGATTTCCAGCGCAGAAATCGGAAACCGCAGTGAAGATGCCTTCGAGCGTGGGGGACTTGGCTGCGGCGGACTCCAGGCGCGAATCCTCGAAGAAATCGCCCATAGCATTTTCTGCTTCGGTGACGCCGTCTGTCACGAGGATAAAGCGATCGCCGGATTTGAGCTGGCAGCGGGCGCTCTCGAAGGTGGCATCGGACAGCAGGCCGACGGGGACATTTCCGTGCGGCGGGCGCATCACTTCCCCCTGACACACCAGCACTGGCTGGACGTGGCCGCAGTTGACATATTCCACATCGCCATCCCGCCGCAGGCGCACCAGCAAAAGGGTGGCATATTTTTCGCCGCCCATCTTTTCGGTGAAAAATCGATTTACGGCGGTGACGACGTCGAGCAGGGACATACCCGAAGTCAAGTGCGAGTAGATCATGCCTTGCAAGGTTGAAGCCAAGAGCGCCGCCGAAACGCCTTTACCACTCACATCCGCCAACACCACCACGAGGCCATCCTTGGTGATGACGGCGTCATAGAAGTCTCCTCCGATTTCTTTACACTGCATGTTTCTGTGATTCATCTTCGCGAAAGGCACATCCGGAATCTTCACCTGCATCAGGCGCTGCTGAATGCCAGCGGCAATGGTGAGTTCCTGCTGGTAGCGGCGGGATTCTTCTTCGGCCTGCACCAGCCGGGCATTTTCGATGAGCGAAGCGGCTTCTGTCGCGATGGCCCGCAAAACATCCTGGCCAACTCCGGTAAATTCGCGCGAAGCAAAGCGCGAGTCCACATAGAGAACTCCGGTCACTTCCGTGGCAGCGTTCGGCACTGGTGTCTGCTGATCGCGGCTGGCTTGCAGCTGCCGCTTACGCAAAGGAATGCAAATCACGGTGCGCAGATCGTAGGCCACGATGCTCTCGCGCCCGGTGAGGTCAGCGGAGCTTCCTGTGTCGGAGAGGAGAAACTCCTTATTCGAGCGCAACGACTCATCCAGCGCGGAATGCGAAATCGTCCTGTCATCGAGCAGGGACTCGCCTTTGCTGTTGCGGCCCGCAGCCAGTCGCAGCTTGCCCTCGTCGTCTTTGAGAAAAACATAAGCCCGCTCGGCTCGGGTGAGACGAAGGGTTACTTCGAGCATGGTCATCAGACTTTCGTCGAGCACTCCAACGGTATTCAGCTTGCGAGCCGCTTCCAGAAATAGTCTTAACTTCTCAAGGTCGGTGGTCTCCTGGGAGATCTGGATTCCTGAAATCTGGCTCAGGAAATCACGGGCAGTGTTCGAACTGCCGTGCGCGGGATTGAAAATGGCGTAAGTCGAATCGCGGGCGCCAAATTCCAGCCGGTCGTTGCGCTCGAGTTTCTGACGCTGAATGCGCTCGCCATTCACGAAGGTGCCGTGCTTGCTGCCTTGATCCACCAGGAAGAAGCCGTTTTCTTCGAGCACGATGAGGGCATGATCGCGGGAGACTCGGGGATCGGCGATCACCAGGTCTTTATCGACTTTGCGGCCTACGCTGAAAGGAGTGCGGTTGAGGACGATATTTTTCTGTTCGTTGCCTTGCACCAGCACCAGCGCGGGAAACACACCGGAACCGGAGCTTTGCGGAGTTCTTATCGAATTGAGGACCATGGCATGGGATGCGAACTTTGACGCACGACTGCATGTTAATCCTACTTGAAATCGCGTTCTTAGAGTAATGACCGGAATGGGGGATTTGCAGGAGGACGTTCGCCCCACCGGTAGCGCGTCCGGCACACATCCGGAAAACTGCGGCGTGCTGCGCAATGCGGAAACAATTCGCCCGCAGGTATTTATGGATAGTCATCGCTTTGATTGAGATTTTGCGGGGCTCCGATGCTCTTTTTATTTTTCGGCAGTGTAGGCTTTACAAAATTAAAGACCAGCCCAAGAAAAGCCACAAGAGTCCAACATTAATTACAAAAAGACACGCGCATACCATTCGAAATCTCGGTTTGAAGTTCGGAGACTCAAAGCAGCGAGCAAAGCCGACAAAGGCGGGAAACAGGGCCAGTAGGTAGCGCATCATGCTCTGCAAGGGAGGGTTCGTTTCTTTACAGAGAAAAAGAGCGACTGCAGTTGCGGAATATAAAAGATACTCGATTCTGACCCGGCTAAGCACCACAAGGACCGAGACGAAAAGCAGGAATGTGAGATTCAGCAGAATAATTATGTCATGCGTGTGCACCGGGACTTGAACGCTCGACCATAAAGTTACCCAGGGAGGGGCCACGGTCGTCTGCCAATATTTAGCGTACACAGACGCGACTGTAGGGTGCCCCGTCCAATGTAGATATCCCAGAAATGCGAGCGAGCCCAAGGGGACCAACAGAACTGTGAAGGCGATTGCCTTTTTGTTTCGAAGTGCCAGGAACAGCAAGGGCACTACGATAGCTATGCCCACCGCTTTCGTCAGTGTCGCGGCCAAACCTAGTGCTACGGCCAGCAGCCAGCGATCTTTTCTCGCCTGGCACAGTGCCCAGATGATGAGGGCAAGGAGCAAGGAATCGGGATAGGCAGCGAAGAAAATGAAACTTGCGGGCCAGACAGCGCACGCGACGAGGCTCCGGACAACGAGATCCGGCGTATGATCCTCAACCAATAGCTCCTGCAGTCCCCAAAGCACAAAGAACGCTGCCGCGGTTGAAATAAGTATTGCGGCAACCAACGGCGGTAGCAGCACGCTGAGAATTTTTATCAATAGTGGATACAACGGGAAGAAGACCACAGCATCGGCCCGATCATAACCATGGGTTGCGATGTGAAGATACCAAAGAGTATCGAAACGCTCCCAGATGCCAAATAGTAGATAACCGAGGGTATGGCCGGGCGGAGGAAGGTTTTCGGTAAGGGCGTTGGAGTGGATCAGCCGCCAATTTATGGGTTGAATCAAACTAATGAAAGCTGCCAGGACGGAATAAACGACCTTGAGCAACAGAGTCAACCAGAGCGCCTGGCGCCAGGTTGCCTTGTGCTCGCAGCCTGGCGTGAGTGCCGCAGGGTCGCTTTCGGCGACGATTTTGGAGGCTGTCTTTTGATCCCGCCCATTTATAGTCGCGGCCACTAATCCGACTCTCTTCTTAGCTTTAAGTACGGGGCCGCCCGCGCATCGATCGCATGGCGCGCGTCGACAAAGATCAGCGCGAAAATCAGGACAGGCAAAGAAAAGGTAGCAAAGAACGGCCACTTCCATCGGTTGAGTGCCCACGCCGGCGACGCGAACAAATAACCGGCGCTCAGAGTTAAACTGGCGATCCACTGCCACGCCAATGCGCATGCTCCCGCTACATAAGCGAAGCGAAGGAGGCGCGAGTTGGAGATAAAGAAGGCGCGGTCTCGCAGCAGTAGCAGAATTGCCGGCACCAGCAACACTTGATTGTAGGGAGCATACATGGGAACCACGAGAACGGTTAATCCCATCACCAGCGCGGTGGCTCGTCCGAATTCCTCAGCATCGGCGGGCTCTCGCAACCGCTTCCCCAGCAAGAAGGCACAAGCAAGCACCGCAGCGAGAGCGAGAATCGTGCCCGCAAACGGCCACGGCGCGAGTTGATCGAGGACAGACCGGTTCTGGGTGTAGCGGTGGTACTGACCGAGGGCTCGAGTGAACATCCGCCACCAACCGGGCAACAAGACCTCTGAGCCACCCATCAGCAGCGCCATTACCAATACAAATCCATATACCAGTTTTCGACGTGCCTGCCAATCACTCACCGCCCACAGAAGCAACCATGACACAAAAATCCAAGCCAGTTGTGGCTTGATGGTCGCCATTGCAAGCAATGCTCCCCCGAAAAACAAGGCCCCGCTAGCCACACATGCCGCCGCACCCGCCAGCATTGCCGCTACGAGCAGGCTTAATTGTTGTAGCTTGATTCCCTGCACCGCGGGAAGACTTCCCATGGTCAGCGCTATCGCCGCGAAAATTGCCAGCGGCGGCAACCGCCATCGCAGCGGCTTCAGCCACAACCAAACGCTGGCTGCGGTCAGCACAATCAAAAGCCAGTGAAAAAAAATCTGCACTTCATGAAAGGGAAAGCTAATCAGGGGCGCCAATAAAAACACAACACAAACGGGATACGCGAAGCCTTGCCGGTCCTTCGGATCATCCGGCCGCGCCGAATCGAGCGTCCGCCCGTAATATCCTTTCTGAATTTCACTCGTAACGTCATCGCTGTACGGATTGCGATGGTGCAACAGCAGTTCCCGCGCGCCCAGCCATCGCGGATACAGATCCGACAGATTTCCTCGCGGACGCTGATGTGCCGCCGCATCCGCGACTTGATAACCTACGAGAATCCGATCCATATAGAACCACACACTCGCGGCCGCCAACACAGCCACAAGAAAAAACGCAGCGAGTTTTGCACATGCCCGCAAGCGAATAGGCCGTTTCTTTCCGGAAGATCAGAGCAGCCGCACCCATGTTACAACTGGTGGGTTAGTTTTTCTGTTTAATCATCATCATCTATTGAACATCGTCTATGCGCAAACGAATCATTTTGGCGATTATGGTCGGCTTGGCCAGCGGCACATACTGCACACTCTCGCTGATGCGTTTTCGTATTGGCGCTGGGGACTTCAATTGGGCCATCTGGGCGGCGCAAGACTTGCTTGCTCATCGCAATCCCTATGCCCGCCATATGCAGTTGTATCCTCTCACTGCTGCTTTCTTTGGGTTGCCTTTCGTGTGGATGCGCCCCGAGGTTGCGGGCGGCTCGTTCTACGGAATCAGTTCAGCTCTCATGGCATTTGGCCTGACTCGCAACGGTTATCGACGGCTGTTCGTATTTTTCGCTTATCCTTACTGGGCTGGTGTGATCACTGCTCAGTGGACTCCCCTGATTTTTGCCGCCGCCCTGCTTCCGCCGCTGCTGCCGGCGGTTTTGGCAAAGCCGCAAATTGGATTGCCGGTGCTTCTTACCAAGTCAACGTGGCGCGGTCTGTTAGGCTGCATCGTGGTAATCGCTCTCAGTTTCCTGTTGCTGCCAAGCTGGCTGTGGCAGTGGGTCGGCAACTTTCCCCTCTATGCACGATTCATCCCGCTCCTGGTCCTTCCCGGCCCGCTGTTGGCACTGGCACTACTTCGCTATCGCTCGATCGATGCCCGACTTCTCTTCCTGATGGCAGCGGTACCTCAGCGTTGGTTTTATGACATGCTGATTCTCTGGCTGATCCCTAAATCGTGGCGTGAGATGTCGACCACGATTTTGATTAGCTGGGCCGCCGGCATTTGGCGTTGGTATTACGTTCCCCGCGACTTCACGCAGGTCGGGCGCTGCGCGGTCCTGGTCTTCTACCTACCGATGCTTGCTGTCGTACTTTTTCGCAAAAAAACGTCTGACGAGGCGTTGAGCTCGACCGATAACGTCGGAGATTGAGCGTCCACGCTCGAAGCGGGGAATCGCACATCGAGATTGCAATCGCTAAGAGGTTACACGCTATGATGGATTCCGCATGGCAGGATTTCTAAGCACAAAGCGCGTCTTCCTCCTCGTTTTATTCCTCGGCCTCTTTGCCATGGGGGCGCGAAATGCCACCGACCCTGACCTCTGGTGGCATCTTAAGACCGGCCAGTTTATTGTCGAGCATAGAAACGTCCCGCACACTGATCCGTTTTCTTACACACGCGCCGGAGAGCGCTGGGTCGCTCACGAATGGCTTACGGAGATTTTGCTTTATGAAATCGAACGCACTGCGGGATGGAGCGGCCTGATTGTTGGCTTTGCTGCGGTATTGTGTGCAGCTTTGTTTCTGCTTTATATGCGCTGCGGCTCGCGGCCGTACGTTGCAGGGGTGGCAACGCTTGGTGCGGCGTGGGCCACAATGCCCCTCTGGGGAGTGCGCCCGCAAATGCTTTCGCTATTGTTTGCCAGTCTCTGGCTTTTGGTTCTGGAGCGTTCCGAGCGCGATCCTAAACTTCTTTGGTGGACGCTTCCGCTCACCCTTCTCTGGGTGAACCTGCACGGGGGGTTTGCTCTTGGCTTAGGTGTATCGGCTTTGTTCCTTGCCGGCGAGTGTATTGAAGGCGGCCTGGGATGGTCGCAACAGAATTCGCGGCGCTTGCGGCTGGCGGCGCTGATACTGGTGCTCGATCTGCTGATTGTTCCATTGAATCCCAACGGAGTGCGGATGTTTTTTTATCCGATTGAGACGCTTCGTTCGGCGGCCATGCAAAACTATATTGTCGAGTGGGCCTCGCCGAATTTTCATCACGTGGAGTATTGGCCCTTCCTACTGATTGTCCTGGGTATGTTCGCGGTTTTGAGTTGGTGTCAACCGCGGATTCGGCCGCGCGACCTGCTACTGCTGATCGTGAGCCTGTATGCCGGGCTGTGTTCGATCCGGATGATGCCGTTGTTCGTTTTGATCGCCGTGCCGCTGGCCGCAAAGATGGTGGGAGCGAAACTTGCAATTGCCTCGCGGCCTCAGCCTACACGGCGCACAGTATTCAATGGGTTCATTTTTCTTAATGGGTTGATCGTGGCGGCAATGGTCGTATTTTGTGCCCTCCACATCGTACAGGTGATTGGGCGTCAGTCTCAGGCCGAAAGGCAGCACTTCCCTGCCGGCGCAGTTGCCTATCTGAAGGCACGTCCGGTGAAGGGCCCACTGTTCAACCATTACGACTGGGGCGGCTATCTCATCTGGACCCTCTACCCTTCGACTCGGGTCTTCGTCGATGGCCGAGCCGATCTTTACGGGGAAAAACTGTTTCATGAGTTCGCTGATACTTATCAGTTTAAAGGGGACTGGCACGATGCACTGCAGCGCTGGAATATCGACACCGTTTTGGTTCCGGCAAACTCGGCTCTCGCGACTGGACTGAGGAGCGCTCCAGGCTGGATTGTTTCCTACGAAGACAGCCAGGCCGTGATGCTCACATTACCTCGTGGTGCTGTGGGAGCCGAATCTGCCCCGCAGGCACGGATCTCACGGAACGCGCCGAGCTCTCTGGCCGAACTCTCTGAAGGTCTGTCCTATAAGAAATCGAGTCTGTAATTTTGCCGCGGGGATGGTGCACGGTAGTTACCGTCGGTATGCAAGAAATTACCCCGTGCCAGGCGTTTGCGGGTATTATGTGTGAGAATAACTCTCCCGGCAATGTGGACGTGCAGAATGGGGATAGAAGTCCCCGGAAGCTGAGCGGTTTTTTGCCTGCTTTAGCGCTGTTTCGACCGCTCGATCTCAGCAAGAGGAGGCCCGCAACGATGGATCGTTTCTGGAGATTGTGGCGCGAGGAAAAAGGCCAGGATATCGCAGAGTATGCGGTGATGCTGGCTGTGATCCTGGTGATTGTCGTAGGAACCATTCGGCTGATTGGTTCGAATGCCAACAACGTTTTCTCGAACGTCGCAAGTTCGATTCAGTAACGAATTGCAGCGACGCGGAGCAACCGGGAGACAATTCCCGCCTACGAAAGGCGGGCGCTATGACTTTTGCCCGACGCTGATGGAGCATTATGAATCGCACTCGTTTATTGATGATAGGAATTCTGGCATTGGCGTTGGGCGCCCTAGTCAGCGTCTCGGTCTATAGAAACCTTTTGGGGCGAGGTCCCGCGACCGAACCGGGCACGGACGTGGTCGTAGCCGCGAATGACATTCAAGTAGGGGCGAGAATCGAAGAACACGACGTGCGCCTGGTAAAGTATCCCGCTTCCTCTCTTCCAGCGGGAACACCGAGCAAGCGCTCTCAAGTGCTGGGCCGGGGGGTAATCCTACCGATCAGCAGAGGTGAATTCATTCTGCCCAGCAAACTTGCTCCGGAGAATGCCGGAGCCGGGCTGCCGTCGCTGATTCCGCCGGGAATGCGCGCCGTGTCCGTGCGCGTGAATGAAGTGGTTTCGGTGGCGGGATTCGTCGGTCCGGGGACCAGGGTCGATGTCCTGCTTACTGGAACACCGGGCGGCAGCGCGGAGTCGCAGACGACAACGGTCCTGCAGAATGTGGCCGTGATCGCCTCCGGCCATACTCTGGAACGCAACGCCGCCGGCGAAGCCCAGAATACTCCAGTAATCACGTTTCTTGCCTCGCCTGAGGATGCCGAGCGTTTGACTCTGGCCAGCTCCGAAGGAAGAATCCAACTGGTTCTGCGCAATCCGCTCGATACGCATCAGGACAAGGTGGACCCTGCCAACGCTCGGGGCCTCTATCAGGGCGGAACACCGGTTCCGGCAGCGCCGCACCCGGTGGTTCGACCGGTGAAACAGCGCAAGACAGAGCAGCCTGCTCCGACGCCGTCGGTCCTGAGTGTTGAAGTTTATAAGGGCGATAAAAAGACGGTAGTGCCCCTGGCGGAACAAGGCGGTGAAGATCCCAAATAGCAGGCGAGAGTTTCGGCCTTCGGGTTTTGCCGGCCAAACAGAAGTTTTCCTCACGTGGAGAGGAATCACAAGATGAAGTTTCGCACGCCACTGATCGTAGACGCCGCCCTTTTGATTTTGCTGCCGGTGTTTGCACTGTCACGCCTCGCGATGGGCGAGACACAACAGCCTTCTCCGCAGGAACAAATTCCACCTGCGACTGCGCAAACCACTCTGCCACCGCCATCGGCGCCAGCGCAGGGTTCCGCGCCCTTGCGCGTCATGGTGGACAAGTCCCTGCTTATCAATACGACCGAGCAAATCAAGCGCATCTCGGTGACCGACCCCAGCGTGGCGGATCCCACAGTGCTGACTCCCACCCAGATTCTGGTACACGGTCGCGCGCCGGGTGAGGTGTCCCTGATTATCTGGGATGAACTAGAGCGCTCTCGCAGCTTTGATCTGCGGGTGGACGTTGATGTCAGCGCGTGCGCCGAGGAGGAACGTCGCGTCTTTCCCGATGAGCAGATATCAGTTACGCCTTCGCGTGCCGCCATTGTGCTCTCCGGCCACGTAACCACTGAGGATGTTGCCAAGCGCGCCGGAGAACTTGCGACCGCATATTCGAAGAATGTGGTCAACGTTCTTACGTTCGGGCCCGTGGGCGCTCAGGAAGTCTTGCTGGAAGTGAAATTTGCCGAAGTTGACCGCTCGGCTCTCACGCAACTCGGAGCAAACCTCTTTTCAACTGGCGCGGCAAACACCATCGGGACCACCACTACGGGGCAATACGGAGGCTTTCCCTCGCAGTCGATCAGTCAGACTACCGGGCAAACGGGGCCTTTTTCGGCCAATGAAACCATTAGCCAGGTTTTGAATTTATTTCTATTCCGTCCTGATATTCATTTTGGCGCAGTGATCGAAGCCCTGCAGAATAAGAGCCTGCTTCAGATTCTGGCCGAACCCAATCTCATCGCAGTCAACGGCAAGAAGGCCAGCTTTCTGGCGGGCGGCCAGTTTCCCTTCCCTATCGTGCAACCGGGCGCCGGCTTTACGGCGGTCACGATTTCCTTTAAGGAGTTTGGGGTGAAGCTGGAGTTCACGCCGGTGATAATGCCCAACGGCAACATCCATCTTATAGTCGCGCCGGAGGTCAGCACACTTGATTTCGCGGATGCGCTGACGATCTCCGGTTTTACCGTCCCAGCCTTGAGTACGCGCAAAGCTGAGACCGAATTCGAATTGCAGGATGGGCAAAGTTTTGTGATCGCCGGCTTAATCGACAATCGCGTCACGGATGTCTGGAACAAAGTTCCAGGTCTGGGAGATATTCCGATTCTAGGTGCCTTTTTCAAAAGCAAGAGCATTTCAAAAAGCAATTCGGAGTTGATGGTGTTGTGCACGGTGCACCGGATTTCGCCGAGTGCCGTACCGCCCGCTGGGCCCCCGAATCCGCAACCCTTCATCGACAACCAGAAATTTGACGGGAAGAAACCCTCGGGAAAATAATCTAAGGGCACCCGGTTCCGTTGAGAGCGCGTGGGAGAAGCAGTAACGAAGAGATGGAGCAGTTGGAGCTTGAAGCGGTGGGGTAGGAGTAAGCGCAGGGTATGCCCGAGCTTTCAGTCGTTATCGTAGCCACAGACAATGAGCAGCGAACCGTGCTTCAGGTACTGGTGGATGGAACCAGCGTAGCCCGAACGGTGCATACGTGCGCCAGTTTCCCAGTCTCGGCATCCGACCCGGTGGCGCGGCGAGTGCAGGCTGCCAATCCGGATGTGGTGCTGGTGGATGTTCCCTCCGATAACGCTTCAACGGCCATGCGAGCGATTGAGCTCCTACACCAGGAACTGCCCGATTCGGCGGTGTTTGCCATCGGGAGCCTGAACCAGCCACAAGTAATCGTGAGTGCTATGCGCGTCGGCGCTCGCGAGTTTATCGAGCGGCCCACGACGACCACCGATCTTCTGGAAGCCTTTGTTCGTCTTACCACAGCTCAGCGCCGGGTACAAAAAGAAGGTCCGCGGGGCAAAGTGTTTTGTATAGTGAATGCCAAAGGCGGCAGCGGCGCGACCACCGTAGCGGTAAACCTGGCTTTGGCGCTACAAGCGGCGCATGGACAAACGGCGCTGGTAGATCTGGCGCCATTGGGTCACGCGGCTTTGCATCTGAATCTCAAGCCCTTGTTCACGGTGGCCGATGCTACTCGCAATCTGCACCGCATGGATAGTTCCCTACTCGAGAGTTTTATGACGCGGCACAGCGGGGGATTGCAATTGCTCGCTGGAACCAACGCGCCTGCGACTATCGAGCCCTCAACCGCCGAGTTCGTCCGGCTCTTCGATATGCTGGTGACTCACTACCGTTACGTAGTGGTCGACAACTCGTCGCGCCTCGATGCGGCAAGCCGCCTGGTTGCAAACCTGTCGGAGTTTGTGCTGCTGGTGGCGTGCACCGACGTGGCCTCTTTGTGGAGCGCAGCTCGCGTGCAACAGTATCTGGGAGAAACCGGCAACCGCGAACGCCTGCGGCTGGTGCTCAATCGTTTCCGTAAGGTGCCCGGTTTCAGCGAATCGGATGCGGAGAATGCGGCGGGCGTAAAATTGATCTGGCGGGTGCCGAACCAGTATTTCGCCATTTCGTCGGCCATTGATCGCGGCGCGCCGGTGATGGAACAAAGCCACACCGAGATTGCGCGCTGCTTTTCGGCTCTTGCCCACGAACTGACCCGCAACGATGTTGACGTAAAACGAGCTGCGTGGTCGCTGTTTAAGACCGTGTAATATTTTATGGCCAATCTGCAGACCTTCGAGCGCAGCGAATACCAGCAGGTAAAGGCGGATCTGCATCGCAAGATCCTCGACCGCCTCGATCTGGAAAAGCTGGGCCGCAGCACAGGGGATACGGCGCGCGACGAAGTTCTCGTCCTGATTCGTAACTCGGTTAATAGTGAGGTCGTTCCTCTCAGCTTTGCCGAGCGCGAACGGCTGTCGCGCGAAATCCTCGACGAAATTTTCGGACTTGGTCCGCTTGAACCGCTGCTCAAGGACCAGACAATCTCCGACATTCTGGTGAACCGCTACGACAAGGTCTATATCGAGCGAGCTGGCAAACTGGAATTGACCGGCTTGTCATTCAAAGACAACCAGCACCTCATGCAGATCATTGAGCGCATCGTCTCCCGCGTAGGCCGCCGCGTGGACGAATCTTCTCCCATGGTGGACGCACGCCTCCCTGACGGTTCGCGCGTAAACGCGATTATTCCTCCGCTAGCGTTAGACGGAGCTTGCCTTTCCATTCGGCGTTTCGGACGGGACCCGGTCACGGCTCGAAACATGATCGAGAACCATACGCTCACTGAGGCCATGCTCGAGCTGCTCTCGACCATGGTCAAAGGGAAGCTAAATCTTCTGATCTCAGGCGGAACCGGTGCGGGCAAAACCACGCTGCTCAATGTGCTCTCCGGATATATTCCCAATGTGGAGAGGATCGTCACGATCGAAGATGCAGCAGAATTGCAACTTAAACAGGAGCACGTGGTTCGCCTCGAAACCCGCGCCCCCAACATTGAAGGCAAGGGTGCGGTGCGGCAGCGCCAGTTGGTGATCAATAGTTTGCGTATGCGGCCCGACCGCATCGTGGTGGGCGAGGTCCGCGGTGAGGAAGCCTTCGATATGTTGCAGGCCATGAATACCGGCCACGAAGGTTCTCTCACGACGGTCCACGCGAACTCTCCGCGCGACGCGCTGGCCCGCGTGGAGAACATGGTCTCGATGGCGAATCTGAACATTCCCGAGCGGGCGGTGCGTCACCAGATCGTTTCCGCGATCCATGCGGTTATTCAGGTAGCACGATTGTCCGATGGCACCCGCAAAGTGACCCAGGTTTCCGAAGTTACCGGCATGGAGGGCGACACGATTGGAATGCAGGAAATTTTCATCTTCGAACGTCGCGCCATTGATGAAAACGGGAAGGTGCGCGGGGCCTTTCGCGGCACAGGAATTCGTCCCCAATTTGCAGACCGGCTGGCGACTTCGGGAGCGCGACTGCGGCCGGCGTTATTTGAATCAAGGACTGAAGTTTGAGGGTGTTGGGTCAGATTGCTGATTGCTGATTGTTATTGAAAAACAACGCAGGATGGATTCGCCAAACAACAATCAGAAGTCAAGAATTTGACAATTAAACACGGAATCTGTCTGTAACTGGCAATTATGACGGCACTGATCATAGCGCTTGTTGTGTTCTTGATGGTTGCTCTCGCAACCTTCGCGGTCGCCTCCTTATTCGACCAGCGGAGCGCGCAGGCTCGCCTTATTAAAGATCGTTTGGCGATGGTTCAAAAACCGGCGGAACGCGAGCCTGACGAAGAACTGGCGCTGCTGCGTGACGAACAACTGAGCAAGATCCCCGCCATTGATACTTTGCTACGCCGCTCGGCGCGGGTCTCGGCAATTCAGGAAGCCTTGTTGCAAGCGGGAATGAAATTTCGCGCAGGCAACTTTTTGGCTTTGTGCCTGCTCTGCGGAGCTATCGCCGGGGTCGCGACTTTGCTTTGGGCGGGAAATCCAGCCGTCGCCTGGGCTGCGCTAGTCATCGCCGCGTTCCTTCCTTATGCGATCGTTTCATACCGGCGTCAGAAACGTTTCGAAAAAATCGAAGAGCTATTTCCCGAAGCCATCGATACCCTGGCCCGCGCAGTGCGCGCCGGACACGCGTTTACCACCTCGCTGGAAATGATTTCCAACGAGACCTCCGAGCCTTTAGCCAGCGAGTTTCGCAAACTCTTTGAAGAGCAAAAGTTCGGCATGCCAGTGCGCGACGCGCTGATGAATCTGACGGAGCGCGTGCCGCTGGTGGACGTAAAATTTTTCGTCACCGCGGTGATGCTGCAGCGTGAAACTGGCGGCAACCTGGCGGAAATCCTCGACAACTTGTCTTATGTGATCCGCGAGCGCTTTAAGATCCAACGTCAGGTGCGGGTTCACACTGCGCAAGGCAGGCTTACGATGGCCCTGCTGATGGGCATGCCACCGGTGGTGGTGTTGGTTCTGGAAATATTCAGTCCGGATTTTGTGCATCCTCTTTTTTACGATCCCATTGGCCACTTGCTGGTGGTGCTCAGCATTGCGTTGCAGACCGTGGGATATTTCGTAATTCGCAAGATTATTAAGATTCAGGTTTAAGAAAATGCCAGCGCTGATTCTTACTATCGTCATATTTGTGACCGTCGTGCTGGTGGTGTTTGCCTTCGGCGCGGCTGCGGTCACCCCGAGTTCAGTACTGGGAGCGCGCCTTCGCGCGTTGGGTGGGCAGTCGGCCCAGATGGTCGAGAAGCCGACGGTGAAGGTGAAGGAGCGGCTGGAGCAGGCGCTCAATCCGCTGAGTAAAGCGATTCCGCTTTCACCCTCCGATGTCTCCCGCACACGCGCGTGGCTTATTCAGGCGGGACTCCGCGAATCGCGCCACGTCAGCTATTATTTTGGAGCGCGTCTGGCGCTGGCGGCTTTGGGGCTCGCAGGCGTGGTTGTTTTTTCCGGCTTCAACAGCTTTCCACTACTAGTCTGCATTCCCGCCTTCGGTTTTTTTCTACCGCGCTTTTTTCTGAAGCGGATGATCAAAGACCGCCAGCAGCGCATCCGCATCGCTCTGCCCGATGCTCTTGACCTTACCGTGATCTGCGTGGAAGCGGGCCTGGCGCTGGATCAGGCGCTCATGCGAGTCGGCAAGGATCTGCATCACGCGCATCCCGATCTCAGCGACGAATTCCATCTAGTGAATCTCGAGATGCGTGCTGGCAAACCTCGTGCCGAAGCTCTGCGCAATCTCGTCGATCGCACCGGTGTGGATGACATTCGTTCTCTGGTCGGCACCCTGATCCAGACTGATCGCTTTGGCACCAGCATCGCGCAGGCTTTGCGGGTTCACTCAGACTCGCTCCGGACCGCCCGGCGTCAGCGTGCCGAAGAGCAGGCCGCCAAGACTACCATCAAGATGGTACCGCCTCTCGTTTTGTTTATTCTTGTGCCCTTCCTCTTTGTCACGATTGGTCCGGCACTCATTCAGGCTTATCACTCGCTCGTGGGCAAGTGATCGAGAGCAACCAGCACAGCCAATAAGAAATCGGGAGCAGTTCATGGCGGGATTAATCCCACGCGGCCAAGCCTTCAACCAAACCCGCCATGTTTATCTTGCGACCAGCCTTGCGGTGGCGGAGACCCACTGGTCGCGATTGCGGGGCCTGCTTGGAGTTTCTGAAAATGACTTTCGTAATGGCGGCGGTCTCTGGATTCGTCCCTGCCGGGGAGTTCATACTCTTGCTATGCGATTCCCGATTGACGTACTCTATTTAGACCGCGCGGGGACGGTGGTGCACGCAGAGCACAACCTCCAGCCCTGGCGCTTCTCCCCCGTCCGCTTGCAGGCAGCCTCAGTCCTGGAGTTACCCAGCCACACGCTGGCCAGAACTGAAACTACTTTGGGCGACAGTATTGAAATTCAGTTGAAGGAGACTGCCTAGCGGTTTATTTCCCTACCAGGAACGGACCAAAACTCTCGCGGTTTCAGACTTAGAATTGTCCAAGACTCTCCAACTCGAAGAAGTGAAGATCGTTCACCTTGACGATGGGCCAAAGCTGCTGGTTGAGTGGTCCCCGCGTTGGGAAGGTTTTGTCACCTCGATCGGTCCAGCATTTGCCCGCTCGGGACCGCGGCTGGCGGGAGAAGCGCCCCACGGAGTTTTCTCTTACCGAGGCATGCTGGCTGCGCTGTTGATGCAATGCTTCTTGCTTTTCGTGGTGCTGGTGCTTCCCCGGCAGATTTTGCGCCTTCGTCCTTACGCCGCGCCAAAATTGAGTCCCGACGAAGTCATCTATTACTCTGGCGACGAATTGCCGCGCACCGAAGACCTGGGCGGAGCGCAGACTGGCCGCTCGGGCCGTGCGGGCGGCCGGGAAGCGCATCACCGAACGCAGACGATTCACGTGGCACGCGGCACTTCGCTGACCGCAAAGGTGGTTGACGCTCCCAGCCTCAAACTTCCTGCTTCCGCGGGTTCGGTAGCAAACTTGCTTGCTCTTAAGTCCAACCCCGGTCCGCTTCCCGTGGAGGGAGCACCTCCCGCCCCAACCAACATTACTCGTGATCAATCCCGTAGAGGAATCAGCCTGGATTCCGTGGTACGACCAGCTCCTAGTATCTCGGGTCAAACGTCTCGCACTACGCCGTCTCTGAATTCCGCAGTGGTGGCTCCGGTGCCGAGCATCCGATCGGAACACGCGCTCATCGCTCCAGTCCTTGATTCCAGCATCATTGCGCCGGCCCCTAATATCGCGCGCGATCGCACGTTGACCGCGCCGTCTTTAAACCCCAACGTGGTCAGTCCCGCGTCGACGCGCGTTTCACGCGAGCGGGCGCGTTCTGCTCCAGCGCTCAACGCAGGAGTGATTCCTCCCGCCCCGGCGGCCGGCGGTCGTGAGGTTGCGCCTTCGCGCGTGCAGATGAATGTCGCGGTGGTGCCGCCGCCAGTTTCTGCGCCTGAACTGGAGAGCGGACGCAAGGCGAAACTTAATTTGCCCGCGCCATCGGTCGTCGCACCTCCGCCCTCGACGGATTCCGCGCGTGAGCTGCGCCGACTGGAAAGCGGAGGCGTCAGCGGCGCTCCCGCAGCGGTGGTTCCTCCGCCGCCGACTCAGGCCAGCAGCCCATCATTCGTAAGCAGCATCGTCGGAAAACTTTTCGGTACCCAGGACGTTGTGCCGCCTCCGCCCACTGTTAACTCGGGCTCTCGCAATTCCTCAGGCGGACCGGGAGGTACGCTTGCAGCCAACGTCGTACCGCCTCCGCCGGCAGCATCCGGCGCGGTGATGGGGACGAGTTCGGGAGTTTTGGGTCGCAGTCCGTCGAGTGGTAACGGTCTGGGCGCGAATGTAGTTCCTCCTCCGCCATCCGTAGCGGGCTCAAGCTCGGGCGGTAGTACAGGAGGTCGTGGCGGAAGGGAGAACGGCATCGAAAACGGGCTGGCCAGCAATATTGTTCCACCGCCTCCTTCTGTCTCCGGTTCAGGAGGCTCTGGCTCAGGAAGAAAAGGGTCGGGTCTCGGCGCTTCCGGCGATGCCGGCTCTGTTCTCGCACCTCCCAAAGGCGGGGGCGGAAATAGCGACAACTCTGGAGTCGTTATTTCGGCAGAGCCCGGAGCGAATGTAGGGAGGCCCGGGGCTGGTGGGAAAGGTTCGATCGGACTGTCGCCCGCTGGTGGAGACAAGCCAGGGCTTGGCGGCTCCGGTGGAGGCATAGGCATTGGCCGCGGTGATGCGGCGGGAAGCGGATTGACGGGAGGAGACTCAGGCGCAGGAAAAACTGGAAATGATCGTGGGTCCGACCCAAATGCTCGCGCTGGAATCTCTCCTACTCCCGGGCCCGGCGGGGCGGGCAGTGCTCCAACGGGCTCTCCGACGGTGCCTGGGGTTGACGTTCGCGGGGGCAGCACCGTGGTCACGCTGCCCAGCTTCGGAGCCGATGGCGGCGGAAGCGATCCGACTCTTCCCGGACGCTCATCCGTGAAAGGCCCGCAGGGTCCGGCCATAACGATTGTTGCCACGTCGCGCTCCGGCGGGGCGTTTGATTTCTATGGGAAACTTCCGGGAGACAATTACACGGTTTACGTAGATACGGCAATCGGCACGGTAGTCATGCAATTCGCGGAAGCCGACATCGCCGCCGCGCGCTCGCATCCCGGGACGCTGATCGGCCCCCAGGGGCTTCGCACGGATCTAGCCCGGGATCTGCCGCGCGCGCGGGTTGTGATTAAATGCAAACTCGACGCATCGGGGAATATTAGAAATCCGCAAGTGCTCGAACCTGGCCCGGCGACGATGACCGCAAAGATCATGGCGGCTCTGCCCAGTTGGAAATTCCGTCCCGCTATGCGGGGCGCTCAGCCAGTCGAAGTGAATGCCATCCTTGGCTTCAACATTGACACCAACGATCGCTACTGATCTGTCCGATTCGTATCCGTAAAAAACCTGGCCTTTAGAAAACTTCGAAGATTGCCCCACTCTGTTTGCGGCAAAAAAAACGACAAACGCTAATGATTTCCGGAAGGTGCTCGGCCAGGCATTCATGACACTGACCGTAGTCCCTGCGCATTTTGCAATGCCGAACGATAAAGATGTGGATGCCGGCGAGGCTCGGTAGTGGTGCCGTTTGGCGTCCACAGGCCAAACGGAAGGCGACTAGCATGCTAATCGCCTTAATTTTAGCCTACCTTTATGGTTTCTTCCCAATGGCGATCCGTATGATCGTGGATGTGCCTGTTTCCACGCTTACTAACTTTCCGAGGTTAGTTGGACTTGAAGGAAAGAGACATGCGGATAGCCCTATCTGGAGGGCGGCAGCCGCTTGGATGTATTGCGGGAAATCCGTGACTTTGGCAGTATCGAGGTGTTCCAGCGGCTTCGGGGATTCAGTGGATATTTGTATGCCTGTATTGAAGCCAATGGGTACTGAAAAATCTGGCACGTCTTTGCCATACATGTTGACGCCAGGGAATCCGCCCACAGATTTGCCACGCTTCCATCCAGCTTTCTGGAGTGCTTCGTGGATCGCCTTAAGCAAATTCATAGATTCTTCGTCTTGGAACACGGATACAAAGACGTATTCCATACCCTTGAATGGTTCTAGCGCTGAAATCAATTCAGATACGCGGGTCAGTGATCGTGGTGTTTTCAGTTTTGTCAATTCTAAATTGGCTTTAGCAGCTTCCGCTGTTGCGTTTGCCACTTGTGCCTGTGCCTGTGCGGCTGACTCGTTTGCTTTGGCTATACTGAGGCGGAAGCCTTCAGCTTTGGCGTTTGCGTCTGCGGCAGACTTTTGGGCATTTGCTAAGTTTGCTTCTGCCTTTGCTGCTCGTTCAAGCGCCTCTGCCGAACCCTTGTTTGCTTTCGCAATATCGAGTTCGAATGATGCTGAATCCTTCTTCATTCGAGCGATTTCCGTTTCCTGTGCCAGAGTTTCAGTTTTTTGCAGCGCAATCAATTTCTTATTGGCGCGTGACTGCATTACATGGATCGCCAATTCCCCGCCAACGCCAATCACCACCAGCAGGGTAAAGAATGCGGCCCAGTTGTCTAACACTGAAAGGAGCGCTTCTAATGCCTCTTTGCTCATCTCGTCCTTCTCGGAAGAAGATTGCGCTTTCATCAGCATAGCTTGACAAAACCCACGAACGGACTATTATTTCGCCCCATGTCGCTCCCGACTCGCAAGCGGAGAATCGGCAGAAAGCGTGGTGTAATTTCAGTTCCAAGGAGTCCAGAAATAGCAGGTAACGGGAGGACATTATGGCGAATGCCGCAATGGCAGGAACGGGCAAGATGGAGTACAGCATCTGGCGGGTGATCATGGCCTCGTCGGTAGGCACCATGATCGAGTGGTACGACTTCTACATTTTCGGCAGTCTTGCCGCCATTCTCGGTCCCAAGTTTTATCCTCCCGGCAATGATACTTTCGCCTACATTGCTTACCTCGCGACCTTCGCCGTGGGATTTCTGGTACGGCCTTTCGGCGCGCTGTTCTTTGGCCGAATTGGCGACCTGGTCGGTCGGAAGTACGCTTTTCTGGTGACGCTCTCCATCATGGGTTTTTCAACCTTTGCCATCGGACTCTTACCGTCATTTGCGACGGCGGGGTGGTTCGCACCCATCGTGCTGCTTGGAATCCGCGTGCTGCAAGGTCTGGCGCTTGGCGGTGAATACGGCGGCGCCGCAGTTTACGTGGGGGAGCACGTTCCCGACAACAAGCGTGGCTTCTACACCAGCTTCATTCAGATCACGGCCACTCTCGGACTTTTCGTTTCTCTGATCGTAATTCTGCTGACGCAAAATTCGATGTCGAAGGAAGAATTTGCAGCCTGGGGCTGGCGCATTCCTTTCCTCATCTCCATCATTCTGGTGTTGATCTCGCTCTATATCCGGTTGAAGATGAAGGAGTCGCCGATATTCGCGGAGCTCAAAGCCACGGGGATGACCTCGACGCAACCGCTCAAGGATGCGTTCACTAAATGGACGAACTTGAAACTGGTTTTGATCTCTCTGTTTGGAGCCACGGCGGGACAAGGAGTGGTTTGGTACACCGGGCAGTTCTATGCGCTGTTCTACATGCAGACCATTCTGAAAGTAAACGTCAAGACTGCGAACATCATCGTGGCAGTCGCTCTGCTGATCGGCATGCCGTTCTTCACTGTGGTGGGCGCGCTTTCTGACCGGATTGGACGGAAGAAGCTCATGATGGCGGGATGCCTGCTGGGCGTGCTCACTTACATCCCAATCTACAAAGCGATGGAGCGGGCCGCCGGTAACAACGTGGTTACGGTGAAATCCACGCGCAACAAAGTGACGGGAGCGATCGGACTCACGGCGATGACGACGGACGCGACTGGCGCTCTGGTGCCGGTGAAGGAAGCTGCGAATCCAAATATCACGATGTTGGTCCTGCTGATTTTCATTCAGGTGATCTACGTCTGCCTGGTTTACGGACCGATCGCCGCCTATCTGATTGAGGCCTTCCCCGCGAAGATTCGTTACACCTCCCTGTCGCTGCCCTATCACATCGGGAACGGAGTATTTGGCGGATTGCTGCCGTTGATCGGGCTCTCGTCGGTCGCCGCCACTGGCAACATTTATGCCGGCCTTTACTATCCGATGATTGTCGCCGGCGCGACGTTTATCGTGGGAAGCTTGTTACTAAAAGAGACCCACGGCGTGCGCATCTGGGATGAAGCGGTTGCACGACCGGCACCGGCGGTGCGTTGAGAGGACAGAGTCTCGCCAGGAACAGAGGAGGAAGAGCCACCGTTTTGCTTCTGCTGTCTTTGCACGTGTGGACTGGCAAGCTGGACACTCGATTATATGGTCAGCGCGGCTGAGAACAACGCACGAAGGCCGCGACTTGCGCCGCGGCCCTTTTAAGCGTTCGTCTACCTTTCGAACTCAAGTTATTGTAGATGGATCATTTTGCCGTCGAGGGTGCCATGAACCTTCACCCTCTTGCCTTCGTACTTCTGCACTTCATCCTGGTGGTCGATATCGTAGGTCTGGCCACTGGCCTCGTCCTGCAACATATACTTGTCGCCTGCCTTTACGATTGTGCCGCTAAAGCTCTGCACGCCCGTAGGCTGCGCAGATTGCGACTGGGAATTAGGAGACGGCTGAGTGGTCTGATCGGGCGTCTGCGCCGGGGGTTGGCTCGGCGTTGGAGCTGTTTGCGATTGCGGTGGCGGTGCAGGCTGATCCGATGTGGGCTGTTGCGCCTGTGGGTCTGGCGCCGTTTGCCGGCGGTGTAGTTTGCTGCGCGGTGAGCGAAATGCCAACGCTCAGGAACAGAACCAGGGCGCTGAGGAAGAACAAGGACTGAACTCGGTTTTTCATGAAATCCTCCAAAAATTGGGACGCAGTTTCTCGTCTGTCGGAACCTTCGGAGCAAACGGCCTGCCAAAGGTCGGCATGATAATTTCTGGAATTTGATTTCCGCGGGCTTGCTCGGAGTTGTTCTATCTGCGCGTGTTAGTCTCCTGCGAGATGCCAACTCGAAGAACGAGCTACGGCATTGTCCACTGCGGAATACCGGGGACGCTGTAGCGCGCATGCAGTCTTACGGTGGTTGCGCGTGTACTGCAACGAGTAGATTTTGCGCTGTTATTTTTTCTTTTGTTGCGCGTATTGGTCCGCGCCCATGAAATGGAGTGACACGTAGGGCTCTTCGCCGACCACCCAGCTGTCGTGTCCAGGAGAGATATAGAAGAGATCGCCGGCTTTCATCTCGATCACGCGACCATCGTCCATGGCCGCCGTCGCTTTGCCGGATACGACCAAGCCCACGTGTTCCACCATGCAGCTCTTTTCGCCGGTCGCCTTTCCTACGTGAACCGACCATTTCCAACCCGGCTGGTAGATCGCGCGGCCAATCGTCATCCCGCCTACGTGAACGAGTTCAAAGGTTCCTTTTTCAAAAGTGCGCACTTCGTCGGGATGCTCGAAGCGTTTCAAGATTACTTCGTTCATAGGTCCTCTGCGTAACCAGCAACCAATTCTAGAAACTTCTAGAAATTTCTAAAAACTGATGTGCAGCCCGAATTCGAATTGTCTTGGCGTACCAAGCGCGTAGGTTCCCGACTGGAAAGTAGAGCGGAATGGCGCAAGGTTCGATCCCGGAGTAACGCCTCCAACTACGTTCGGCGCCAAGAGCCCGTTCGAGCCCGGAGTTAGAGACGCGCCCGGCAGGTTGCCCGCCGGGAATGCGTTCCAGAAATTGAACAAATTAAAAATGCTCGCGCTCGGCTCGATGGTGAACCGATCTCGGATCTTCAATGGCCAGGAGACTTTCAAATCCATTGACTTCATCCAGGGGATTCCCACCGCATTAGGAGCAACCGAAGCAATCGTCGGCATCACCCAGCCCAGAGCCGCCATATCGCTGGCGGTCATCACCGCCGGACCGGAGATGAGTCCGGGGCACGAAAAGGGGTTGTTGGGCGCTGTGTTGGCTACAAGGCACTGGCCGGCGGGAGTGAGCGTACCGGCAAAGTTGTGATTGTAAGAGGTGATCACGCTCGCGAGGTTGTCGACGTTACTTACACTTTGCAGAGTGTGAATGTTGGTTACAGTGGGCGGATTCTGAATGCTGGTGCCATGCTCGAATTGTCCAATTTGGGTTCCAGGCAAAGGCTCGGGAGCTCCGGCTGCGCCAAGCCCGGCGCCCAGCCAGTCGGTGGCGAAGATTTCGCCACCGTGGGTTAGCTCCGGAAGGAGCAGATTCTGGGGAAGCGGACTATAGAAATGCCCGATCAGGCTCAACCTGGCATAAAACGGCAAATCGACGGTGCCGGCAAATGAGATCTGATGTTTTCGGTCAAGCGCATCCGGCCCTCTGAACCTCGTGGGATCGTCATTATCAATGGCAACATTGACGAAGTCCTGATCCTGGGATTCGCTAATAAATCTGGAGAGCGTGTAGGAGATTTGAAAGCTCGCGGCCTGCACACCGCGCATTGGCTTATCGATGCGCTGCACCAGCTTGGCTTGCACCCCGCTGTAGACGGAGCGGCCCGCGGGAAACTGCATATCCACTCCGCCAACCACGCCGGTGTTTCCGCTGACGGGATTAGTCCCGGGAAAAGCGCAGAAGGAGCAAGGCGCACCGCCGGCGGTCTGGAGACTGGAATCAAGTCCCGCCCTGGAGTAGGCAGTTTGCGCTCCCGCTTGGCCCAGAGTCGTGATCATGCAGGTCACCTCACCGATGCCTGCGGGGCAACCGTTGGCTTTCTGCGCGGCGTCCCTTGCCGCGACGGCATTGGCTTGATTAAAGCTGCGAGCAGCGCCGGTATGGTTTATATCTTGAGCAATTAAGAAATGCTCGCCGATGTTGCGGACGTAATCGATGCTGACCACTGTGCCCGCACCAATCTGCTCCTGAAGTCCCAGGTTCATTTGCCACGAGCGCGGGGTGCGGTAGCCGGGATAGAAAAGATCATAGCCGCTGCTATTCAGAGCCGAGAGTGCCGTGCCAACAAAAGTACTGTTCGGTTGACCGCTCGCGGCGGCGGTTGCGGCCTGGTAAGCGTTGCTGAGCGCGAGAATTTGCGGAGCCACAGCCGAGATAGTACTGCCGCAGAAATTGGGCCGCGCCTGCGGTCCCGTAGCGGTAGTTACAACCGTAGCCGCGCCTCCGGCAACTGAGGTCAGTCCAGCCAGACTAGTAGGCCATGCGAATGGCGCAGCCACACCTCCCGAGCAAACTTCTGGAGTGTTGGTGAAAGTACCTTTGGCGAGACGTGCAGGGCTATCGAGAAGAGTGTTGTTCCACAGCGAGTTGGCATAGTACAGGCCGGCCCCGCCGCGGATTACGGTCTTTCCGTTTCCGCCGGCATCCCAGGCGAAGCCTGCCTGCGGCGCAAGGTTCAGATTCGGATTTCGGACGCGATTACCGTATCCCGACCCCCACTGATTCAAATCTGGCAGTGGCCCGAGATTGCTGTCGGTGCGGCCACTGTCATGCACATAGTGGAGGCCGTAGGTCAGGGTCCATCTCGGCCTGCCTTTCCACGCGTCTCCGACATAGAGTTCCAGACGATTGTCGGGATTGAGTCCTCCACCGGGCAAGCCAAAAGATCCTTTCGCGGTGGAGAAGCCAACGCCGTTACCCAAGCTCACCCAGTCCGCCGGGTAAGTTGTTGGATCGGAGGATGACGATAGCCCGAGCGACGTAGTGCCGACCTGGGGGAAGGCTCCAATAGCCGCCGAGCGCGCGCCGTCGATGCGATTGAAGGTTGCTCCGTAACGAATGATGTGCAGGCCCAGGACCCTGGTGCCGTCATATTTCGCGAGCTTGTCGGATTGAATTTCCTTCTGTGGTGCGAGCCAGCTTGGTCCACCGCAATAGTTCCCACCGTCGCTCAGTATGCAATTCCCGTAGGTCGATGCCCCAATATTAATTCCGAGTCCAGGGATGGGGTTGTCGATGGCGCTGAGGCCACTCGTGGCATCATTCGTGGAGCTGCGGAGTTTGAGGTATTCGAAACGAAGACTGTGGGCGTATGCTCCGGTGGTGAAATCGACGCCCAGAGCGTTCGTCAAAGTATTGTCGTCACTGCGAGATTGCTGGGTGGAACTGGCAGAGCTATAGGGGCGAAGGTCAGTGTTCTGGAAGAAATTGAAACGATAGAACGCCCGCGTGCCGCCTCGCACATTCCAGTCGACTCGTTCATCGGTGTCGAACTCCCGGTAGGGCTCGGCCAGAGTGGCATTCAAACCATTAAAAGGACTTGTAAAAGGTACCGCGGCGATCAGATCCTGTTTCGAGCGCTCGGCATCGGCGAACCAGAAGACTTTGTCCTTGATAACTGCTCCTCCCACACCCGCTCCGAATTGTTCGCGTGAAAATGAGGGTGTCGGCAAACCTGGGAGGGCTGCGGCGCCTTGATCGCCGCGGTACACGCCAAAAGCCTCACCGTGCACCTGGTCGCTACCAGAGCGCGTGATCACATTCAACGCGCCGGAGGATGTCAGTCCGGTTGAGAGATCGAGCAAGGATTGGGCGATCTGAAATTCCTGGATGGCGCTCGCCGGGATGTTCTGCGTGGTAGCGCCTACAATCTCATCGCTAATAGCGACTCCATCTACGTCAATATTTTCCGAACGACCGAACTGCCCAAGCAACGAAATGGTTGAGGAGCCATTCTTGGTGGGACCGAAGACGGCGCCATCCTGCAATTGAATCCCAGGTTCAGCCTGGGCAAAGTCTAGAAAATTCCGCCCATTTATCGGGAAAGTCTCAACCCTTTCGCCACTCCGAACACTCTGTACGGTGGGTTGCTCGATGTTAACGGCCGTAGCTCCCTGCACCTCGATCACGGGGCCTGCCGGACCGGGCTGCAGCTTGACATTGGCGGTTGCCGTGTTGCCGACGCGAACCGCCAAAGCCAGATGCGCCGCGTTGAATCCCTTGGCCTCGACGCGTACAGAATAATTGCCAGGTTGAATTGGTCCGGACGAATACCATCCCTCGGAGGAAGACGTGACATGAATCCTGCCAGCCGAGACGTTATTAGTGATCTCTACTTTAGCGCCGGCAATCGCACTTCCCTTTGGATCAGTGACCATCCCTACGATGCTGCCCGTACCAACGGTTTGGGCCGGTAGCAGCGAAACGAGCAGGAAGGCCGCGACGATGAGCAATAGTGCTCGACAAAGGCAGGTGGAACTGAAATTCAAGATCGTAAATCTCGGATTCGGAATAATCACAGAACCTTTCTAAATCGAGAGCTCAACATCTATACGGATCAGCATTTCGACGGAATCTTTGAGGATATCAAACTGGCGCACTCGCTTTCTCCAAGCTCGCTTTCTCTAAACTCCCTTTCCCTGAGCTCGACAAGAGCTTTGCTCAAAAATCTGACTTCGTGGTGTAGTAACCGGCCCGATGCCGGGTGTGGTAGGACGATGCCTGGGGCGGCCCCACAACTTCAACGTGAATGCGACGAAACTGCGAACTCGAAAACCGCTGCGAAGGATAATAAGCCAGCAGGTATTGGGTGCGGAGTTCGTCGCTGATCTGGCGGAAGGCGTCATCGAGTTGCGACATGGATGTCGCATAGTAGTATTTGCCCCCGGTATCTTCGGAAAGCTGGATCAGAGCGTGTTCCCCTCCGGTTTCGCGTCCGGCGCTGTTCTCAATGGGCACGACGATGATGCTGTAGACAATGGCTTCGGCCTCTTCGGCGGCGCGGGCTGCTTCTTTGTAGTCGATCTTGCTGATGGTGTCTCCGCCGTCGGTGATCAATACCATCACTTTGCGGCCCTGGCGCCGGTCGAGGGAGCGCGAGGCGAGATAGACGGCATCGAACAGCGCGGTGGCTGCGCCCAGCCGGATGTGGTCGATTCCCTCTTCGACGTGCTTCAAGTCTGACGTGTAACCGAAATGGGGACTGCGACACTGTTTCACTGAAGCCAAAAACCGAGAGAGCATCCACCGGCCGCAAGATTACCCGGGCAAAGCGCTTGGCGGAGGCTTGCTCCAACGGCAGGTCGTGACGCGTGCTCAGGCTGGTATCGATGGCAAGGGCAATCGAAAGCGGCAGCGCGGATTCTTTATCAAATACGGAAATCGTTTGCTCGTGGCCATCCTCGAGCAAGCGAAAATTTTCTTTCTTAAGCCCCGCGACCGGTGAACCATGATCGTCTGTAACCGTGACGTAGACATTGACAAGCTTGACGTCAACCTTGAGCGTGGTTTGGGGTTGGCTTTGTGGGGGAGGCTGCTGCGCCAGCGCCGCAGCGCAGCCCAGCATCAGCAGGATCGGGGTAACGGGTTTTCTCATTCCGTGAAAGAAGTATACCTGCGATGTACCTGCGGCGCGGACACCCAGTTCGACGCGCTTAGAACTTGCCCGAGCATGTCGAAAGGGCAGGCTTTGTTCCGCAAAAAGCTCGCGGCGCCGTTAGCGCGCCAGGTTTTTCCATGATGCTTGTGTTTTTATCTTCTTGCGAATATGTTCTTGCGGCTGGGACTTGGTCTGAACCCGCGCTGACTTGATACCGTCGTCGCAGCCCGATCACTTAGATGCGCGGCTTGCTCCTGGGCTGCCTCGGTCGAAAGAACTTCCACGAGGAATTTCCGCTGGAAAAGGTTCGCCGTCGGCCCACACGGCGCCATCCTCAAAATATTCCTTCTTCCAGATGGGCACAATTCTCTTCAGAGTGTCGATTAACCATCGGCCAGCCTCGAAAGCGGCGGCGCGGTGGGCGGAAGCGACAACGATTAGTACGCTGGTCTCACCGATCTCGAGTCGCCCAAGCCGGTGCAGTATGGCGACATCTCGAATCTCAAACTGTGCCAGGGCCTGAGCGGCGAGGCCTTCCATCTCGCGCCCGGCCATCTCCTCGTATGCTTCGTAATCCAGATAGAGGGTTTTGCGGCCGCGCGTCTGATTGCGCACCACGCCCTCAAAGACGACGACAGCTCCGTCTTCGCCACGCTTGATGCGATCCAGCACTGAGCCAGTGTCGATGGGCCCGCGAATGATTGAGGCATGGCGAGAAGCGTAGGGTGTGAACTTGGTGGAGGAGGTGTGCCTTCCTTCGCCCGAACCGCCGCTTACTGGCGGCAGCAGCGCGACTTCGTCATCCGATTTCAACTGAGTGTCGGGTCCTGCATACTGCTGATTCACAGCGATGGCGAGCGAGGGCAGCGAAGTATTCAGACCCGGAATCCTCTTCTGGTAATGATCCAGGACATCGCGCACCAATGCTCCTTCAGGCAGATCCAGTGAATTTCCGGAGCTGCCCGCTAAATCCTTCAACATGCCAAAAAATAGGACTCGTACACGCATCGGACCAGTTGCCAGTGTAGCGCGGGCGGACGAATTCCGCTGCACTCCCGTTTAACCATTGCTCATTACGACACGTTAAAGTGATGGAACAAGATCGCCGATGGACATGCAGTCGGAGGTTGCCCGCATGTTTCGTCGCCTGGTGCTGCTTCTTTCTGTTTGTATCTGCACCAGCAGCTCGTGTGCCCAGGATTTGGCCGGCATCGCGATTCACGGCTATGTTACGCAGGGATTTCTGTTCAGCTCTCATAATAATTATTTGACCATGGAATCGAGTTCTGGCAGCCTGCAGTGGACCGATGGCGCCGTCAGCGTGACCGATTCCCTTACCGATAACCTCCGTGTCGGAATCCAGTTGCACATGTACCAACTGGGACAAATTGGCGGAACCAACGTTCACATCGATTGGGCGTCCGGAGACTACCGGGTCAACGATCGTTTTGGTTTTCGTGCGGGCAAGATAAAAACCCCTCTTGGTTTGTTCAACGATTCTCAGGACGTGGATGCGGTTTTCCTATGGATACTCTTGCCGCAAAGCGCCTACCCCATCGACAACAAAGATTTTTTTCTGGCACACCTAGGGGCTGAAGTCTACGGCGATCTTCCGTTGGGAGGTAGAGCGGGCAGCGTGCAGTATCGCGGCTATGCGGGCTACAACTCTCTCGGTCTGGACGGCGGGTACATCCTGCTTCTGGCGGAAGAAGGACTCATTTTCAGCAATTCTCCAGGAGGCAAGACGTTCGGTGGCGACCTTCGCTGGCGAACGCCTATCGGCGGATTAATTGTTGGTGCAAGCCTGTTGTCGCAAGCACTGGATGGAACCTCTCCGCAGGGCAGCATACACGTGCCCAGCAGCACGGTATCTGCAGGGTATGCCCAATTTGGCCGAGGAAGATTTTACTTCGCTGGAGAGTACCGCAGGCAGGAGGCAAATGCGACCGTCACGTTTGGACCAACTACCTATCCAGCGCCGACGGACGAACGGATCTGGTATGCAATGGGAAGTTATCGACTGACAAAAAAGCTTCAGGCAGGAACCTATTACAGCCACTACGCTGATAAGGGCGAGGAAAACCCGAGTCTGGCAGGGGATTATTCCAAAGATTGGGCAGTCTCCGGACGTTACGACTTTAACTCCTACTTCTATGGCAAGCTCGAGAGCCACTTTCTGCATGGAACCGATCTCGGCTATTACCCAGGCACAAACCCGAACGGCTTGAAAGATAACTCGAACATGCTAGCGGCGAAAATCGGGTTCAGTTTTTAGCGGCACGATTTAGACGATGGATCAGGGAAACAAGCCATGAGCCAAAACTGGTCATTCATCGCGCTGCTGAGTTTTCTCAGTTGCTGCCTTGCCGCAGCGGCTCAAGACGTGGTTTTGATCGCCAATAACGGAGTGCAGATTTCAGAAATCAAAACCTCCGACATCCGCGCCATATTTACCGGGGAGAAGACCAGATTTTCTGACGGCGCCCATGCCGTGCCAGTCATTCTGAAAGGCGGACCGGTTCATGAAGTTTTCTTGAAGCGGCACCTCGGTGAGGGTCCCGACGAATTCCGGGCGCAATGGCGCAAGGTCGTATTTACCGGACAGGGTGCGATGCCACGAGCCTTCGATTCGGAAACTTCTATGATCGAATATGTGGCAACTACCCCTGGCGCGGTCGGCTATGTCAGCCGAGTCTCGCCCCATGACAGGGTGAAATCCATTTCCATCGTCAAGTGAGGACGAGAGCCCCCGGCATGAGCATCCGGTCGTTTACGAATGCCAACTCACAACCTTATCCCGAGCCGCCGCCGGCTCCGGGACGGGTTGGATTGGCGGATGCTCGGGCTTGGTGTCCTTCGGCGGCAACACAACTGACTTCGCAGCCAAGGACTCGGCGACGGCGGGCAGTGCTACGCGCAGCGCCTCGCCGATGGTCTTCACATAATGAATGGTAAGGTTCTCAATTTGCTCCGGTGTCAGATCCTCATCCACGTTCATTTTGTTTTCCGCGGGCAGAATGATTGTGTTGACCCCGGCACGCTTGGCGGCAAGGACCTTTTCTTTGATGCCTCCAACCGGGAGCACATTGCCACTGAGCGTAATCTCACCCGTCATAGCAGTGAGCGGACGGATATGGTGGCCTGAAAGCAGCGAAACCAAGGTAGTTGCCATGGTCACACCAGCTGAAGGCCCATCCTTCGGAATCGCACCCGCCGGCACGTGCATGTGAATGTCGTGGTCGGCGAAAAAGTCCTCTGGGATCCCCAGATGCGCGGCGTTAGACCGCACCCAGGTGAGAGCGGCTTGCATGGATTCCTGCATCACCTGGCCGATCTGTCCGGTCATGGTGAATCCGCCTTTGCCTTTCATGGCATTGGCTTCCACGAAGAGAACATCGCCGCCCGAGGGCGTCCAGGCGAGGCCCACCGCGACGCCGGGCCGCTCGGTGCGTTCTTCGATTTCACCTTCCGTGCGAATCTTGATGCCGCCCAGAAATTCCTGAATGATTTCCTGCGTGACCACCAGCTTTTCGGTCTTGCCCTCGGCCAGCCGCCGCGCCTGCTTGCGGCAGATGGTTCCGATGGTGCGTTCCAGGCTGCGGACTCCCGCTTCGCGCGTGTAGTGACGAATCACGTAGCGCAAAGCATCGTCGGGAAATTCAATCTGCTCGGGAGCGATGCCGTTTTCTTCCTCCTGACGAGGAACCAGATAACGACGAGCGATGTGCAGCTTTTCTTCCTCGCTGTAGCCCTGCAGCTCGATGATCTCCATACGATCGCGAAGCGGCTCGGCGATGGGGTCGAGCATATTCGCGGTGGTGATGAACAGCACCTTCGACAAATCGAAGGTGACGTCGAGATAGTTATCGCGGAAAGTCGAATTCTGTTCGGGGTCAAGCGCTTCGAGCAGGGCCGATGCGGGATCTCCACGGAAGTCGCGTCCGACCTTATCGATTTCGTCCAGCATAAAAACTGGATCTTTGGTCTCAGCGCGCCGTATGCCCTGGATGATCTGTCCCGGCAAGGCGCCGATGTAAGTGCGGCGATGGCCTCGGATTTCTGCTTCATCGTGCACGCCGCCCAGGGACAGGCGGACAAACTTCCGGCCCAGAGCGCGTGCAATGGATTTGCCGAGCGAAGTCTTACCTACTCCAGGAGGTCCGACAAAGCACAAGATCGGGCCCTTCATATTCGGCTTCAGGCGACGTACTGAGAGATAGTCGAGGATGCGATCCTTAACTTTTTCCAGATCGTAGTGGTCGGTGTCCAAAATTTCCTTGGCCTTCAGTATCTCGATTTCCTGGCCAGAGGTCTTGGCCCACGGCAAAACAGCTAACCACTCCACATAATTACGCGTGAGGGAGTAGTCGGCGGCCATGGGAGACATGCGCGAGAGGCGTCCCAATTCCTTGAGTGCCTCTTTCTTTACTTCCTCAGGCATTCCGGCTTCGTCGATTTTCTTTTTCAAGTCGTCGACATCGCGCTGTCCCTCGTCCTGCTCACCGAGTTCCTTCTGGATGGCCTTCATCTGCTCACGCAAATAGTATTCGCGTTGCGTTTGCTGGACGCGGTCTTGCACTTCGCTCTGAATCTTGTTGCGAAGCTGCTGCACCTCAAGTTCTTTGGCCAGGTGCTGATTGATTTTTGCCAGCCGCACCTGGATGTCGAGGGTTTCGAGAGTGTCTTGTTTATCCGGCGTCGAGAGGGACGGCAAGGACGAAGCGATGAAATCCACGAGGCGGCCAGGTTCATCGATGTTCAAGGCGACGGTGGAGAGTTCGTCCGAAAGGGTCGGTGATCCGGCTACGATTTGCTGAAATAGCGTCAAAACATTGCGCTGCAACGCTTCAATTTCGGAGCTCTCCGGCGGGGTAGGCTCCGCTATAGAGGACACTCGTGCCCGCATGAACGGCGCCAATTGGGTGAACTCGCCCAGGCGAACGCGCTCCAGACCTTCTGCGAACACGAAGAGGCTCTGGTTGGGCATCTTTACGACTTTATGAACGATGGCAGAGGTGCCCACGGTATAGAGATCGCTGGGCTGCGGGCTATCGACGCGCGCCTCGCGCTGCGCCACTACTACAATGGTCTTATCCTCGCCAAGTGAATTAATTAGTTGAACGGAACTTTCCCGGCCCACGGTTAGAGGTAGGACGGCGTGCGGAAACAAAACAGTGTCCCGCACAGGTAGTACGGGAAAAGCCCGTACGTCATTTATTTCCCGAAGCTTAGGCGTTTGCTCGGAAAGCTGCTCTTGGCTCATTGGCTCTCCTTGAGTGTAACTCACTCAAGCTTAGATGTTACCCTTGCGGAAAGGTTTCACACCGTCCGCGACGGTGCAGGAGGTCTCTCATTCTATCGACCTTTTACGGCGTCCGACATGATGCCTAAGGTACCGGGGCTACTGCGGCGGTAAAAACGTCCGAGCTTGTTACCCATGCCTCTCATGTTGCGGCCCGGTAGATTCCCAGCACCTTTACGAACTCAACAACCTCCCTCAGGTGGCGGAGGGCGTTGCGCGCGGGTTCGTCGTCGCCGCGCAGGAAATCGACGTAAAAAATATACTCCCACGGCCGGCCGCGCATGGGGCGCGATTCAATCTTACTCAAGCTGATGTCGCGCAGCGCGAACACGCTGAGGGACTTGAACAGTGCGCCGGGGACATTCTTGACTTTAAAAGCGATGGAAGTCTTGTTGGCGCCGTTGGGAGTGAGATGCTTATCGGAGCCGCTTCCCTTCTCCGCCGAGCCCGTTGAATTAGCGGCTTTCGTCTTGCGAGCGGTCCTGCGAGTCGTCCTGCGAATTAGGAAAAAGCGCGTGAAATTTTGTTTGTCGTCCTCGATTCCGGCCTGAAGAATTTTCCCGGAGTATTCGCGAGCCGCATGGCGCCCAGCGATCCCGACGGCGTCGGGAAGGCCTTGAGTCGTGACGTGCTTCACGCTGCCGGCTGTGTCATAGAAGGGTATGGGCTCGATTCGGGGATGCTTGTGGAAGAAGTCGCGGCACTGGTCGAGCGCCACCGGATGTGAGAAAGCGCGATGGACGTCCTCCAATTTCACTCCCCGTGCGGCGATCACGTTGTGCACAATGCGCAGCAGGAACTCGCCCTCGATATATACATCCCGTGCGACCAGCAGATCGGCGTGCTCGGCGACCGTTCCCGCCAGCGAATTTTCAATTGGGATAACGGCTGCGGCGACCGAACCGCGCTGCAGACGATCGAAGACCTCGGCGGATCGCGCACAGGGGACGACCGTGCACCCTGGCAGCATTCGTTCCGCGGCCTCGTGGCTGAACGAGCCGAGTTCGCCTTGAATCGCAACCTTGACGGCGACGCGTTTCATTACAAGGCAAGGTATCTGGACAATGCAGGTGAGCGCAAATCATTTCTGCGTTACCGCGTAGCGGGAGGGTTATTGTGGGACGAGCGTTTCTGAAGGTCTTGCTGAATGTCTTTCCGAAGGATCAGGGCATCGACGGCGTTCGAATAGTAGCGAGGAAAGGTACCGATTATGGTGTAGCCGTGGCGTTTGTAAAAAGACAGCGCAGAGACGTTGTCTACAGCCGTTTCGAGTTCGACTATGCGGCATCCTGCGGAACGCAGGCGATCTTCAGCGCCGCGAAGCAGCAACGATCCTACGCCGAAGCGTCGCGCCCGGGCTGCGACGTCGATGGTAATGATATGACCTGCGCCTCGTCCAGCCTCTGCGACGATGAAGCCCACAGTAGCGGAACGATTCTGCTCGCTTGCCGAAGAATTTTTCTTGTCGTTCGGCAAGTTGGAACGGCTCGCTGCTTCCTCAGACGTACTTATTGCCACTAGCGTGAAAGATCCATGCCGCCGCATGTAGGACTTGAGTTCCGCTTTCGAGTAGGAAATCCCGGGAGGAAAAACCTCTTGGTCGATGCTCCACAGTGAATCGAAATCGCTGGCCTGAAAGTCGCGGATTTGGAAGTCGTCGATTTTAGAATCCTGAATCGCGAGAGGCACGCCGCCATTGTAGCGGGACTCGAGGCATTTATGACGCGCGAGTATCCGAGCAGGTGCAACTTTGTTTCCAGGATTTCCACAGCCAGCCGAGTATTGACAAAGCGTTACAAAAATACGAGCCAAGGCCTCTTGCTTCTTCCGCAACCTCGGTCGTACCATAAGCATCTGAGGAAGCGTTGTGTGGCGCCTTCTGCTGATTGACGTGGTCGCGTCGGTTACCGTTCTGGGGCTGTGGTACTTCGTGTTTTCCACCTACAATCGAAAAAAAGGAGCGGCTGCACTACGCTGGGTGCAGACGGCGTGCGCCGGCAAGGGACGCATCCTGGAGTCCCACTGGCTGGGAAGCTCGCGGGTTGAGGCGCGTATACATTTCCCATCGCATTGGTTTGAGAATGCGCGCGTGACGGTGAAGTTCCGCCCTCGTGCTCTGCCTGTGCAATGGCTGGTGAGCTGCTGGCACCGGCAAAAGGAAACGCTGACTTTTGAAGCTGACCTGGGAGGCTCTCCAAGCTTTCATCTCGAAGTAGTGCGGCACCGCTGGAGCGCGCATAACCGCGGGATCTCAACCCGTAAGCGCGACGGGCGCGCGTGGGAGGTCTACGAGCCTGGACCTATTATCCTCACGACGCGGACGCACTGGAAACAGGACCCCACTGCGGAATTGAACGCTCTGATGTCGGCTCGCCGCCAAGACATTTTGCAGGTGCGCTTCCGTCCCGAATCACCGCAGTTCTCAGCTACGGTACATTTGGAAGCGTTGGCTGATCCGAACGCCGCCGCCGGATTTGTGAGCGCGCTGCGTGAGATCGCAGCCGGCGCTTCGGCGCACCAGCAGTAAGCGAGTCTTGGGCGTCGTTTGCGAGGCCCAACTTAGGTGGCTCGGATGGGACGATTGTTTCGATTTTGCTTTCTGCTGCTTCTGCCCTTGGCCGTAACCTCCGGACAAGAGACTTCCGCGCCACAGCTTAAACCTCGGGTTGCAGCGCCGGCAGAGGCTGCTTCTCATCCGGCGCCCGCCGCCGCGGAGCGGCAGATCACACTAGAGGTGCAGATAACCGACAAGTCCGGCGCACCGGTTCGTGGCTTGCAGATGCACGACTTCACCGTTCTTGACGATAAACTGCCGCAGAGTATCCTCTCCTTTCATGCCGTGGATCGCAGCGCCTCCGCGAGTAGCGATTCCCCCGTTGAAATCCTTTTGGTCGTTGACGCCGTCAACGCTTCCTTCCGGGCAGTTAGTTATGAACGGAAGGAAATCAGAAAGTTCTTGCTGCAGAATGGCGGCAAGCTTGCGCAGCCAGTCTCGCTACTAGTTTTTGCCGATGCTGGAAGCAAAATTCAGGGCGATCCATCTCGCGACGGAAATGCTTTGGCGGCGCTGTACGACGAATACGAAACCGGGCTGCGGTCTATTAACCGGTCTCAAGGCTTTTACGGGGCGACAGAGCGCTTTGACATGTCGCTCAAGACCATTCACTCGCTCGCAGCGTACGAGGCAACTCGGCCGGGCAGAAAACTGATGATTTGGATCAGTCCCGGATGGCCGTTGCTTTCGGGACCGAACATCGAACTTACACGCAAAGAGGAGGAACAACTCTTCAACTCGATCGTGTCGTTATCCAACGAACTTAGGCAAGCAGACGTTACGCTCTACTGCATCGACCCGCTCGGTCTAGCGGATTTTGGAATTCGGACTTCCTACTACGAGGAATTCTTGAAAGGTGTAGCCTCACCGCAGCATGCACAAGCCGGGGACCTGGGCTTGCAGGTACTGGCAGTCCAGACCGGAGGCCGCGTCCTGAACACCACCAATGACATTACGGCGGCAATCACAACTTGTGCCGCGGATGCCGATGCTTTTTACGTTCTTTCTTTCGAAGCTCCACGGGCAGACCACGCTGATGAATATCACTCACTTGCGGTGACGGTCGATCGGCCAGGGGTGACGTCTCGCACGCGAACTGGCTACTACGCCCAGCCCTGACTCCTCGTCGTATTTCCAGCTTTTCGATCGCAGTTCGCTCGGCGGCTGATTGGTCAGATCAACACAACATCGTACAGCTGTGAAGTCATCTCTTCTTTGAGATACGACTTCGTGTTATCTTCCGGCCATGAGTGACCGCTTCACCAATCCCACGCCACAGTTTGGGACAGCAGAGTACGTAGGCCCGCTGGAGAATGATCGTTGCCAGTTTTGCCGCCAGCCGATTGTGGGAAATTACTATCGGGTAAATGGAGCGATCACTTGCGGTGGGTGTGCTGAAATTTCGCGGGACGAATCGGCGAAAGATACGCATGCGGCCTACACGCGGGCGCTTCTTTATGGTTTTGGCGCGGCGGTTGCGGGAATGATTCTTTATGCCGTGTTTGAGATTGCGACCGGCATTATCATTGGCTATATCTCGCTCGCCGTAGGCTGGATGGTTGGCAAAGCCATGATGAAAGGATCGAACGGCGTGGGAGGCAGGCGCTATCAGATTGCCGCAGTACTGCTGACTTATGCGGCGGTCTCCCTGGCAGCGGTTCCCGTCATGGTTCACTATGCCCGTAACCATCAGCGGCAAGCTCAGAGTGAGCGGCAGAAGCTGCAAGACGAACAAGGCCAGTTGGAGTCTGAGTCGGGACTACCTCCACGTCCGCATGCGCAGCGGCCGAGGATGAACCTTACATCTTTGCTTGGAAGGCTCGCGTTGTTTGGCCTGGCTTCTCCGTTTCTTGAAGTGGCGGGGAATCCCGTCGGCGGATTGATTGGACTCGTCATTCTTTTCGTGGGAATCAGGATCGCGGCGCGAATCACGGCGGCTCGGCCTGCCCAGGTTTTCGGCCCCTTTAGCCCAAGTGTGTAGTCGCCGCCTGGAAGCAGTAACGCGCGGGGAATAAAAGCCGAGTAGAATCTTACTAGAAACAAGAAAACTGTCCAAGCCGTGTCCACGACCACTTCCGAATTCATTCGCAACTGCAAGCGCTGCTCGCACGAGCTCGCGCCCGGATCGCTGGTCTGCGACAAGTGTCATGCGCTGGTGCACTCGGAAAAACTGGACCAACTGGCCAGCGAGGCGAAGGCGCTCGAGGCGAAAGGCGACTTTCGGCATGCTCGGGAAACGTGGCTGATGGGCTTGCCATTGCTGCCTGCGAATTCACGACAGGCAAGCTGGATTCAGAAGCATGCACGATCTTTGGACTCTGCCACCCAAGACTCTGCCGGTCAAGCGCAATCCGCTCCTCCGAGCGATAACAAGTGGGCCCGAAAGTTGGGACCGGTGGGGCCAATTGCGGTCCTGTTGGCCAAGGGCAAGATGTTGCTGACTGCAGTTTTCAAACTGAAGTTCCTCCTCAGCTTCGTGGCTTTCGTTGGAATTTATTGGGCTGCGTTTGGAATGAAATTCGGGATCGGTTTTGCGGTCCTGATTCTGCTTCACGAGATGGGCCACTTTATCGATATCAAGCGGCGCGGCTTACCGGCGGAGATGCCGGTATTTTTGCCCGGACTGGGAGCCTACGTGCGCTGGCAGGCGCTGGGTGTTCCGCTTGAAACGCGAGCCGCCGTCAGCCTGGCTGGGCCGCTGGCAGGATTTTTCGCAGCTTTGGCGTGCGCTGCACTGTGGTGGCAGACGGGCAGTCCGCTGTGGGCTGCGCTTGCACGCGCGGGCGCAGTACTGAATCTGCTGAATCTGATTCCCGTATGGGTGCTCGACGGGGGTCAGGCTGTGCTCGCCCTGAGCAAAACCGAACGTATTATATTGCTCACCGCATGTTTGGCTCTCTGGCTCCTGTTAGGAGAAAACATGTTCTTTCTGGTCGCGCTTGGAGCCGGTTACCAGGTTTTTTTCGCCGGTGGTCTGCCCGCACGTCCCAGCCGCGCAACGACGGTTTACTATGTCGCGGTGCTGACCGCGCTTGGCGTCATCGTCCGAATGTTGCCGGGACAGGGACTGGGCCTGCATTGACACAAATCGAAGGTGGTGTAGTATAGGCCGCGTCGAAACGCGGGAGTCCTCCGATGAGTACTCGTTTTGGATGGTCTCGTCTTTGTGGTTCTCTGGGTTCTTCTCTCGGCTGTTCTCTTTGTTGTTCTCTGGCTGCCTTTCTAATCGTCACTTTCTCTCCATCGCTCGTCTACGGCGGAGAGCCGCAATGGGTGGAAGTCCGGTCCCCAAATTTCTCGGTGGTGACTGACGCGGGGGAGAAGCGAGGCCGCGAAATCGCTATGCGCTTCGAGCAAATGCGCGCTGTTTTCGGGGCGCTAATGACCAAAGCTAACGTAAATCTGCCGACCCCCCTGCAGATCGTGGCTTTCCGCAACACCAAAGAAATGCGGCAAGTAGCCCCCTTATTCAACGGCAAGCCCACTCAAGTGGCCGGACTTTTTCAGCAGGGCAGCGATCGAAGCTTCATCATGCTCGACATGTCCGTAGAGAGTCCCTGGCACGTGGTATTTCACGAGTACGCTCACCAGTTGTTGGATGGAACTATGCAGGGTCAACTTGCTCCCTGGTTTGAAGAGGGCTTCGCAGAATATTTCTCCAGCATAGAAGTAGACAACAAGGAAGCTCGAGTCGGCAAGGTCCCCAATGATGAATACCTAATTCTTCGTCAAGTGGGGATGATGAAGATTGCCGACCTGTTCAGAGTTCAGCATAATTCGCAGACATACAACGAGAGCGGCGACCATCGCACAGTGTTCTATGCCGAGTCTGGAATGCTGATGCATTACATCTACGACAATCAATTACTGCCCAAGGTCGCCGCTTACTTTAATCTCGAAGAGGACCAGCATATGCCGGTCGACGACGCTATTCAAAGGGCCTTCGGCATGAGCGCGTCGCAGTTCGACAAGGCATTACACAACTATGTCAACGATGGCAGGTATAAGTTTTACCCGATTCCTACCCCGGCTAATATTTCGTCGAACAACTACACCGCCGCCCCTATGAGCGCAGCTGCGGGCAATGCCGTCCTGGCGGATATTCACCTCCACTCGCAGGACTACCATGACCGAGCCCTCGCCGAGTTTCAAGATATTCTGAAATCTGATTCGAAGAACGCCGCAGCCTGTCGCGGCCTTGGTTATGCATATCTGCAAAAGCAGGATTTCTCTCACGCCGCGGAATACTTTAATCGCGCCTCAGAGCTGGATTCCAAAGATCCGCGGGTTCACTATTACAGCGCGCTGCTGATGGCCCGTGAGAGCGGATTCGGCGGCGGGGCCGACCTGCCTGCCATGACGCGAGAGTTGGAAACCTCTATCAGCCTCGACCCAACTTTTGCCGACTCTTACGCACTTCTTGCCTTTGCACAATCCACTTCCGGTGATCCGGCAAAAGCACTGGCGACGATGAGGAAAGCCTTAACGATCAGCCCGCGCAACGAGAATTACCTGTTTAATCTTGCGAACATCTATCTCGCAAACCATCAGCCGGACCAGGCAATCGCGATTTTGCAATCTCTTCAGATCGCAGATAATCCGGAACTCGCCTCACGTGTGGCCGGGATGCTGGCACAGGTGCGGCAATTCAGGCAGATGAGCCAGACCGCGCCACAGGGTCAGAATGCCGGGATGGCGGCGCTACGAAGGGAAAATATACAAAGCCCGCCGAACTCGCAAGATGCAACTCATGCGTCCGTTGATATGCCGGCAAAAACTCAAACTGGCGTGATAGCGTCGAAGTTCGTTCGCGGAGTACTGAACAGCGTCGACTGCTCGGCGGACCCCTCGGCCATGCTGACGGTCGTCTCCGGTTCCCGGACTCTAAAAATAAAAGTCCCCGACAAAAATCATGTGACCCTCATTGGCGCGAATCTGTTTTCTTGTTCGTGGCTAAAGCAAAAGGTAGCAGTCAATTACCGGGAGAACGACGGGGAAATGAGCGTGATTTCCCTGGAGATCCAGTAGCGCCACGCCTGACGAGAATTCCAGGCAGCGAATAAATCTCTTTTATGCCGCGCATCAGCTTTTTCGATTGTCGCGAACTCTGCGCTCGCGTTATTCTGCTTGGTTGCAGCCACCCTTTGAACTGCGCCGGTGTTTTACTTACCGACATCATTCTTGCGGAAGATGAATAGGAGACTGAAAGATATCCATGTCTAACGAACTGCGTAATTTCCTGGCACTCACCTACGACGAACTGGAAGAGCTGAATTTGGAGGCGAAGGAGCAGCGCAGAAATCGGGTTGCGATCGGCAAAGTGCAGGAGAAGCGGCTGAAGTATCTGACCGACGAAAAGCGGATCAAAGCCGTGACCGTCCTCTTCAGTGATCTCGAAGGCCGGCTGCACATGCTCGACTACGACAAGAAATTTCTGATCAAGAGCTGGGACAATCTCACCTTCGACGGGTCTTCGATTCGCGGCTTTACCGCGCAACGCGAGAGCGATCTGAGGCTGGGTATTGACTGGGCGGCGTTCTATTGGGCGCCGGCGGACGTGTTTGGCTCGGGCAAAGTGCTGGTGTTCGGCGAAGTGATCGACAAAGGTGGCACATCCTATACCGCCGACATTCGCGGAGTACTGAAGAATTACGCCGACGACCTGCACAAAAAGAAAGGCTACACATTAAACGCGGCGAATGAGATTGAAGGTTTTCTCTTTCAGGGTGCAGACGCCGAACGCAATTACCATGAAACCCTGAAATTCGAGTATGTAAACACCGGCGGATATTACCACTCGCTGCCCGGAGATCCCCTGCGCACCTTTATCGATACGACGGCGGAAGTGCAGAGAGCGATGGGCTTTCAGAACGAGAAAGACCATCCCGAGGTTGCGCCTTCGCAGTTTGAAATCAACTATGGGTACGGCGAAGTCGTGGCGGCGGCCGACCAGATTCAGCTTTACAAGCTGATCTGCCGCCAGGTTGCCACCAACATGGGATTGACCGCATCGTTTCTGCCCAAGCCAGTGGTAGGCGTCAACGGCAGCGGCATGCACACCAACGTTTCCATCAGTGGAAACGGCAAGAACTTATTCTGGGACGCGAAAGGCGAAGAGAAATTAAGCAAGATGGGATGGGCATTTCTGGATCGCATCCTTACACATGGCAACGACGTCTGTCTGTTATTGAACGCGAGCGTGAATGCTTATCGCCGTCTTGATCCGCATTTCGAGGCGCCGAACCAGATCAAGGCGTCTCCGGTGGATCGCGGATCAATGATCCGGATTCCCATCGGCAATGAGAAAAGCATGCGGGTCGAAGTGCGGTCGGTTGCTCCGGATGCGAATCCGTATCTGGTGATGCTCTCCATCTTCAAGACCGGCATTGACGGCGACACAGCGAAGATCAAGAATTTGCGGCAGGCCGAGCGTTATCTGCCCGACAATATCTATGATGCGCTCGCCAATTTCCGCAAAGCGGATTGGACTACGAAGCTGCTGGGCGAAGACGTGAAGGGCCGCTATGCCGATCTAAAACAAGCTGCCGCTGACCGCTGCCCGCGGTCCCTGGGTACCTTCGTCAAAGCCCCGGAGGTGCAATTCCATCACGAGGTCTACAACCAGTTCCTGTGGAACTTGTTCTAGACTTTGCAGCTCAGCGAAACTTAACGTCCCTGCCGCGAGGCTGGGGCGTTTTTCTATTGATAGTGTTATTGAATCGTCGTCAAAAGTGTGCCGCTGGTGCTGTACACGGCGATCGCGTTGCCATTCTGGTTAGAGATGTATACACGCGATCGCGCGTTATCCACCGCAATGCCAGCGGGGGTGAAGTCAAGGGTTGCAAAGGTGACTTCTTTCGTCGTCGCGAAGTTGAACAGCAACACCGTCTGATTCGCGTTGACGATATATAAGTTGGCATTTTGGTCAAAAGCCAGGGCAAGGGCTTCATCGGCATTGGCGCCGAAGGGCGTAGGAGCGCCACTGCCCAGCATCGCATCGATATACTGTGTTTCGACGAGAGTCGTGCTGCCCCAAGCGAAAAACTGCCCATGCGTCGCGATGCCGAAAACTGGACCCGGCGAAGGAGTGAACGTCCGAACGAACTGCCCCTCGATGAACTCCGCAGCGGGATAGTCATTGCCGGAATAGATAGTCACATTCTCGTAATTGTTTACCACGTACACGTTGTCGATGCCGTCGATGGCAATCGATTCGGGTACGCTGATGCCGTTGGAGATGGTACCGCCCTTGTTCTGCACTCCGGCCGCGGAATACTGGGTCACCGTGTTGTTGCCTTCATTCGAAACATAGACGTTGCCCTTACCGTCGATCGCCACCCCAGTTGGAGTGGAGACTCCCGCGGCGATGGTATTTATCAGGGCGTAGGTTGGACTAAAAACAAGAATCCGGTTGCCGGACTGGTTGGCGACGTAGAGATTCCCCTTGCCGTCGAGAGCTATGCCCCGAGGCCCGCTCAGCGGATTAGTAGCGGCTGACGCCGGCCCAATAAAAAGCAAAGTGAGTAACAACGCTCCGGTCATCCTCGCTACGACCATCCTCGAAAAATGATGCATCAAGCGGTAGTTCATGGCGCCTCCAAGAAAAGTGGAATTGAAAACATGCGGGCAGCCATGCGCCAAGGCGCCAGCTTCTCCGGTTCACTCATATAAGCGATATTTCCAGCTAGAAACCCTCATGCCTTGTTGATTTTTTTTCATTGCAGCGAATCATTCCCCATGTGGCCAAGCCTCCCGGCCACTGTGGAGTGGTAGATTCGCAGCCAGGCGAGAATCTATTCCGCTGTGCTAGATTCAGATGTTTTATGGACCCGGCACCCACCATCGCAACCGAGAGCCTGACTCGCCGTTTCGGAGAGTTCGTTGCCGTCGACAATGTCGACTTACATGTAGCGGCGGGACAATTTTTTGGCTTTCTCGGTCCTAACGGCGCGGGAAAATCGACGACCATCAAGATGCTCACCGGGCTGCTCGCTCCTAGCTCGGGTCGTATCGAAATTCTAGGGATTGATCTGGAAAAAAATCCGGTGGAGGTGAAGCGGCAAATCGGCGTAGTCCCGGAAGGCATGGCTTTGTTCGGCCGGCTGACTGGTTCTGAGTTGCTAAATTTTGCTGGCCGCATGTACGGACTCGACCGCGAAACTGCGGCCAAGCGCGCCGCGGAACTGCTCGATTTCATCCAACTCGCCGATCAGCCGAAAAAGCTGGTGACCGATTACTCGCACGGCATGCAGAAGAAGCTGGCGATGGCAGCGGCAGTAATTCATGGACCGAAGGTTTTGTTCCTCGATGAGCCCTTCGAAGGCGTGGACGCCATAGCCGCCGGAACCCTGAAGGCGATGCTGCAGCGCATGATTGCGCGCGGGGCAACTATCTTTCTCACCTCGCACGTGCTCGAGATTGTGGAGCGGCTGTGCAGCCACGTCGCGATCATTGATCAGGGTCGACTGGTGGCGCAGGGATCGCTGGACGAGTTGAGGGCTGGCGTTGAGGCGCAGACGCCACGGGCATCAGGCGATGAGTCGGCTGGGCCATCCGGCGAAAAGCTGACGTTGGAGCAGATTTTCCTGCGCACCGTCGGCGGGGCGCGGCCCACGGATCAGGAGCTTTCATGGCTGGGATAATCGGGTGACCAACATGAGCGAATGGGGCCTTACCCCGCAGAGACGCGGACAACTTGCGGCCATCGCGCGGCTGCGGTGGAGGCTCTTCGTGAACGCACTGCGCAGTACTCGCGGGGTGCTGGAATTGACCTCGCGGATCTTCATATCTTTTGCCTTTGCCGTTGCTGGATTCGGCGGCGCTTTCGGCATGTGCCTGGGCGCATATTTTTTTATTTCACGGGGCAAACCCGAGTTAGTCGCTTTACTGCTATGGCCGATTTTCTTTTTTTGGCAGTTTTTTCCTATTATGGCGACCGCATTCACCAATAATCCGGACTCTTCGGATTTACTGCGCTTCCCGCTCAGCTATAGTTCGTACTTTCTGGTGCGATTCGTCTACGGCGGATTGGACCCGGCGACCGCGCTGGGCAGTCTGTGGTGTTGCGGAATTCTGGTTGGTGTCGGTTTAGCCAAAGCCGCGTTGCTGCCGTGGGCGTTCCTGGTATTGCTGGCCTTCGCCGCTTTCAATCTGCTGTTCATGCAAATGGTCTTTGCCTGGGTGGAGCGCTGGCTGGCGCAGCGCCGGACGCGGGAAGTAATGGGTATTGTGTTCGTCCTGCTCATGCTGAGCGTGCAACTGATCGGCCCACTCGCAAGACATCTCGGCAAGCAATCCCGGCCTGGTGTGCAGCGATTCGTTGAGATTGTAACTCCCGTGCAGGGCATGCTTCCGCCGGGCCTTGCTGCCGATGCCATCACACGGGGAATATTTCCGCAATGGCCGGTAGCATTCAGTTCTTTAGGCCTGCTGTGTGGCTTTGGGCTCATGGCAGGATATCTTCTGCATATGCGACTGCGAGCTCAATATCGCGGTGAGAGTTTAAGCGAAGTCGCGGCTGCGGCCCATCTGCCGAAAGATCGATCTCTACACCTGGGATGGAATTTGCCAGGATTCACCGCACCGATGGCCGCAGTATTCGAAAAGGAAATTCGCTATCTTCTGCGCAGCGGCCCAATGTTGCTCACGCTGATTATGCCGATCTTTGTGCTGGTCATCTTTCGCCTGGGACCGATGAGCTCTGCCCGGCACTCTGGAATCTTCCTGGCGCGCACCCCCGACATGGCATTCCCCGCCGCCGCCGCCTACACGCTGCTGATGCTGACGAACCTCGCCTACAACAACTTTGGCGGCGATGCCGGCGGCGTCCAGTTCTTTTACGCAGCTCCAGTAAGATTCCGGGAAATTGTGCTGGCTAAGAATCTTACTCATGCCGGCATTTTGGCGGTTGAAACTCTCGTGGCGTGGATTGCGGTTGGGTTTCTCTACCGGCCCCCAGCGTTCGAAGTTGCCATCGCAACTTTGGCAGGGTTGTTATTTGCTGCACCGGTTAACTTTTCCGCGGGCAACCTGCTCTCACTCTATTCGCCCAAGAAGCTGGACTACTCAAAATTCGGACGCCAGCGCGCTTCGCAGATGACGGTGCTGGTCAGCCTGGGAGTGCAGCTTTTCCTGGTCGGCGTAGGCGTCGGAGCCTTCTGGCTAGCGCGATCCTACGGAAACTTTTGGATCGCTACGATGCTGTTGCTGGGATTGGCCGTAATCTCGCTTTCAGCCTACGCAATGATTCTGAGTCAGATGGATCGTTTAGCGCTGCAGCATCGCGAAACATTGATTGCCGAGCTTTGCCGGACTTAGAGCTTGCCCGAAACTGTCACGCGGCGCTAGAATGCGCTGCCCGCTTGCGGGTAATCCGTTTCACACCCTGGAGAAAAAATGAGTGTAAGGAAAACCGTATTAACGGTGGTAACGCTTTTCGCGGGTCTAACGATGTGCGTAGCTCAGAACCCACATTTGGGAACCTGGAAGCTGAACGAAGCCAAGTCAAAGATAACTCCCGGATCGCAGGAAAATAAGACGGTTACGTATGAGGCTGTCGGCGACAACATAAAAGCAACGCTGGACGGCGTCGACGCTCAAGGAAAGCCCACGCACAATGAGTGGACGGGAAAGTTCGACGGCAAAGACTATCCGGTCACTGGCGATTCGACATCAGACATGCGATCGTACAAAAAAATTAACGACCGGACATTGGAGGCGACCGCCAAGAAAGATGGCAAGGTTACCCTCACGGCACGAATCGCTATTTCGGCTGATGGCAAGACCCGTACTCTCACTGTACATTCGACCGATTCTTCGGGAAAAAAGATTGTGAACACTGCCATGTATGACAAGCAGTAATTCTTTCGCTGCGCAGCACAGCTCCCTTTCGCCAGGACCTTCCCAGGCGGAAGGGTTTTCTTTTTTGACCGTACTCTACTCTAGAGACTTTCATTTTTTCTCAGGATGCGCCAGAAAGCGATATCCCACGCCGCGAACCGTAAGCAAGTGGCGCGGCTGAGCCGGATCGTCTTCGATGTAGCGCCGCAGCCGAACCATAAAATTGTCGATGGCGCGCGTGTCGGTGTCTTCGTGAAGGCCCCAGACTTCTTCGAGAATCTGCTTGCGGGAAACCACGCGTCCGTCGTTGCGCACCAAATGGCGCAGAAGTTCCGACTCCATCAGCGTCAGATGGATCACATTATCGGCGGTGCGCAGTTCGAGGCCGCCAAAGTCGATGGTCTTGCCGTCGAAGAAAAATGTTCCGAAGTCTTCGACGCTCTGCGGGTCGGACGCCGGGCGAGCTGAATCGAGAACCACATCAGAATTTCCCGCCGGATGAGAAGTTCGCATCCACTGACTGCGCCGCAACAATCCCTGCAAACGTGCCAACAGAATCGACAGGTCGAACGGCTTGGGCAGATAGTCGTCTGCTCCGGCGGCGAAACCCTTCAGCACATCTTCAGGTCGGCTGCGGGCAGTGAGCATAAGCACCGGCACATAATTGCGCGCGGCGCGCAGCTCTGAAACCACGCTGAAACCATCTTTGCCGGGCAACATAATATCGAGGACGATGGCGTCGAAATTTTCTTTCTTGTCCAGCAGACGTTCCGTGGCCGCCTCTCCATCTCCGACAATCTCAGCGGAATAACCTTCGGCTTCAAGATTGAAGCGCAATCCCTGCGCCAGATGAGCTTCATCTTCCACCACCAGCACACGGCTCATGCATTCGTCCTCATGCAAGCGACCTCGGCAGTTCCAAGGTGATGGTGGTGCCTTGGCCTTCGCCAGCGCTCTCGGCGACGACCTTGCCGCCATGCTTTTGGGCGATCGACTTCACGATGAAAAGGCCCAGTCCAGTTCCCTTCACATGCGCCAGGGAACGGCGGTTGACGCGGTAGAAGCGTTTGAAGATGCTTTTCATATCGTCGGATGGAATGCCGACACCTTGGTCCTGCACGCTTAGAACGACCCGTTTTTCATCGGGAGTATCCAGGCGCACGCGCACATTCACGTGATCGCCGGAAAACTTGATGGCATTATCGAGAACGTTGAAAACCGCAGTGAAGAGATCTTCGTCGCTGCCGAGGACACGCACTCCGGCACCATTGCTCGTTGCTTCCTCATAATGTAAGACCTCTTGCGGCAGGTGATGGCGAGCTCGCGCCGCGTCCATGCATTCCTGAACCACTTGCCGAAAGTCGACGGCGGATTTCTCCCGTCCGGCTTTTTTATCGCCTGCACGGCCAGCGCGCAGCACCTGTTCCACAGTCTGGGTGAGGCGATCGGTATCGCTGAGCATGAGCCGGTAAAACTCCTGCTTCTGTGCCTCGGGTAAATCGCGGCGCAGCAAGGTTTCAAGATGCAAGCGGATCGAAGCCACCGGCGTTTTCAGTTCGTGGGTAACGGCATTGATGAAGCTGTCATGCTGCTCGTTGCGGCGGATTTCATGGACGAGGAAGCTGGTGTTTACGATCATGCCGGCGATGATCAGGGCAAAAAAGATCACACCGAAAAAAAGTAGTACTCGCAAGCGCCAATTGAGGATGATCCATCCAACGTTAAGGGCGACAGCCAGCGCCACCAGGCCGATGCCCAGGCAAACGAAGAAGACGATGGTTCCGCGGCGGCTCGTGATGCGCATGGCGTCAGGGTGATTTTACCGCGTTCGGAGCCGCGGGTTCCTAAAACGCCGGACAGGGATTTATGCACCGGACGCCCTCATCCCGGAAGGCGAGTCGACGCTTGCTGGTAACTGCGAAATGGCGACTTAACGTCAGCTAGGTGTTCTGGGCGGCCTTCCGCGCCGCGTTCTCGTGAGCCTTCAGGCTGAGAAATTCTTCAACAGCACGATAGCTGTCGTTGTCCGGGAGCAGCACGGACACAATCTCGAAGGTGCGCTTTTCGGTTTCCACCCGGAGAACAACGGTTGCGAAGGGAAGATAGTGTCGCCGGACGCGTTTGATACTGGCGTATTCGATCCCTGCCGTCCTCATTTGGAACAGACCTGTTGGGAGTATCATGCCGTCGTTATCGAGCAGCAGGAAGCGTTCAACCGAAATCCGGCGCACACTTACCACTAGTGCCAGCGCGATCGGAATAAGGCCAAACCAAAGGCTGAACCTAGTGGGCATGCGCCCCCACGAGAGCCATTGGATGGCTATCCACAGAAGGCCACCGCCGAAAACCAAGAGGATGAGGCGAACTCGCGGATTGTACGGATACTGGTGCGGAAGTTCCATCCTATTTAGCCCGTCAGTGACAATGGAATGCAAGACGGGAGCATTCTTGCAACGTTACTGTCGTAAGTAGGCGCTTACAGCAACTGTCTCCTGATGCCGAGGGCGAAACAGCTTTCAGTGCCGCCAAAAAGAAACCCGCCGGAAAGGCGGGTTCGTATGCAAAGAGCGCGGAGCGCGGTCCCCTTGCGCCTCAATCGCCCGCGGCCACACCCTCCGGCAGAGCCACGGTAACTAACCGCCCGTTCGGAGTAGCCACCAACCCTTTTTCCAAATCAGCCAGCCTCACGCGCTTGACGTCCCAAGCCAGCCCGAGCGTCTTCAGCGCCCAGATGCCGTACCAGTTCATGTCGACTTCATACCACTTGAAGCCGTGCTGCGCCGCGGTGGGATGTGCGTGGTGATTGTTGTGCCAGCCTTCGCCGAACGTGAGCAGAGCCACCCACCAGCTATTGGTGGAAAGATCGCGCGTGGTGAAGCGGCGCGTACCCCAAGAGTGGGTCGCCGAATTGACCAGCCAGGTGGCGTGCAAGCCTACGACCGTGCGCATGAAGATGCCCCACATCAGGAAAGGTAGTCCGCCGATGGCAAGCAGGATCACACCCAGCACAATCATGGGAACGTAGTGATATTTCGTAATCCAGACATGAAACTTGTCTTTGGCGAGATCAGGAACATAGCGTGCCAGCGTGGTCGTGTCATGGTGCATCGACTTGCCCATCAGAATCCAGCCCATGTGCGCCCACCACTTGCCGTCGATGGGCGAGTGCGGATCGCCATCCTGATCGGAATATTGATGATGAATGCGGTGCGTGGCCACCCAGAAAATCGGACCGCCCTCGAGCGCGAGCGTGGCGCAGACCGTGAGAAAATACTCGACCCACTTCGGCGTCTTATATCCGCGGTGCGTGAGCAGGCGATGATAAGCCATGCCGATACCCAGGCTGCCCGAAACCCACCAGAGGAACATGGCTACGAACAATGCCTTCCAGGTAAAGAAGAAAAGTGCTGCGATGGCGCCGATGTGGAATAGGCCCATAAATACCGCAGTCACCCAATTGATTTCGCCGTTTGCCGCTTGTCGTTTTTCCAGGCTTTCCAGTTCCATGTCCACGCAGAGTCCCCGTTGGCTGATTTTTAATCGATGCCTTTATCTAACGTATCAAGGGATCGGGAAAACCACTGTAATACTTGTGTAATACCGAGGTTTTCTGAGGTTACGTAGGTACTAAGACAGCCGCAATAAAAAATGGGACGCGGCGGTCACCGCGTCCCCATGCGCAGGCGGAATTGCCTGTGGCGTTGCTCGTTGCTTTAAGCACTCTTCGGCATCGGCATGTTCTTCATCTCTTGCTCCATTTCTTCCATGGACATATCTCGCTTATGAGTTGCGATCGACCATTTGTGTCCGAAGGGGTCCGCGAGCTTGCCGTAGCGATCGCCCCAGAACATGTCAGTCACCGGCATTTCCGTAGTGGCTCCGGCCTTTACGGCACGATCGAAGGCCGAATCCACATCTTCGACGTAGATGTGCAATCCCATCCCTGTCCCACCGGTGCTTTGTGGCGATAAAGATCCGTACTGGGGAAACTCATCGGCGAGCATGAACAGAGAGTCACCGATGCGTAGTTCGGCATGCATAACTTTGCCGTCAGGTCCATTCATGACGCCTTTTTCCACCGCGCCGAATGCCTGCTTGTAGAACTCGATGGCGCGGGCAGCGTCGCGCACAGTCATATAGGGTGTAAGAGTGTGATAACCATCGGGGATTGGTTTAACGGGCATTTTCGACTCCTAGTTCGGAATTTCGTGGCAACGAAGTTTACACCAAGAACCAAGGTGAAGTTGTTAAAGGAGTGTTACGGAGTGGTTGCAGTGGCGGTGGGAAAAATTATGCGCTGCAAGGCGGGAGTCAGGAGAATCGTAGGAATCAGAAGAACCGGGTTATGCCCTCTTCCAACACCACGACGCGATCCTCGATCCCGGCCGCACGGGCTTCCTTCTTGAGCAGTTGCAGGGGTTCGTCAACCGGCTCGTGCGATAGCCGGAAGGTTCCATAGTGCATGGGCACCATCCAGCGCGCATTGAGGTCAAGAAAGGCTCGGGTAGCGTCTGCGGGATCGGTATGAACATTGCGGAATGTTGGTGGATTGTAAGCGCCGATCGGAAGCAATGCCAACTCTGGAGACAGACGGCGACCAATTTCGCGGAAACCGGCAAAATAGGCCGTGTCGCCTGCGTGATAGACAGAGTGCGTGCCGGCGCGCAGCACGTAGCCACCGTAGCCGCGATGCGAATCCTTGAGGATGCGCGCGCCCCAATGGCGGGAAGGAACATGCGTCACCGATAAATTGCCATGCCGGGAATCATTCCACCAGTCGAGTTCGATGATCTCCGAGAACCCTAAATCAGAAATGAGGTCGGTAACATGGCCGGGAATAACGATGGCGGGAGCACTTCCCCGCGTTCGCAGATTGTTTTGTACGATGGCGCGCAAGGACGGACGGTGAAGATGATCAAAATGGGCGTGCGTTACCAGCACCAAATCAATAGCCGGCAAATCGCGCACTCTAAGCCCGGGACGGCGCAGACGCTTCAGAACAAATAGCCAGCGCGCGAAGTTAGGATCGATCATCACGCTCTGTCCGCCCACCTGTACCAGGAAGCTGGAATGGCCAATGAACGTGACGCCCAACTCGCCGTTGGAAGCCAGACGGGGCGTATGGGTCTCTCCGCACAATGGCGTAACTGCGGAATGCCGGACCAAGCGCCCAAATTGCGATGCCCGCCTGCGCAAAGCCCGATTGTGCAACGTTGCCTTGATCATCGTTGTTGGATCATTATGCCTGATCATCACGGGTTGATCATTGTGCGCCGATCATTGTGCGGCGATCATGGTGCTGCCGATCATTGCGTTGCCGATCATCCAGATTCTGACTAGCAGAAAGCCGCACTGAATCCTTCTGTCTATTGGATGAATTCTGCCTATCAGCCGATCCATTTTAGCCCAGAGTAGCAATCAAGATGCTAATTATCCCGGTTCTGGCATAGCATTTTGCAAGGATGCCTGCTGGACCGAGGACAAGACAGACCAGTCATTTTCAGACATTCTTTGTTGCTTGTAGTTTTGTTGCTTGTAGTAAGGGTTGCCGCAGGTACTTTGCTTGACCTTGGTGCGGTTAGTCATATCTAATCCGAGAGATTCATTCATAGACTTTGGGTGCGAGGAGAAGTTCGGAAATGCGCGTCGCCTTCTTAGGATTGGGAATTATGGGTCATGCCATGGCCACGAACCTGGTCAAGGCTGGTCATGAAGTCACGGTGTGGAACCGCACACCGGGCAAACTGGTGGAGGGCGCTGGCATGTCGCCTACTCCGGCGGCGGCCGCACAGGGCGCGGAAGTCGTGTGGTTGTGTGTTTCCGACACCGCTGCGGTCGAGAAAATATTATTCGGTCCCGAAGGGATTGAACAGTCGCTGGGCGAGGGTACGATAGTTGCAGATTCCAGCACCATTTCGCCCTCCGCAACGCTGAAGTTTGCCGAACGGATTCGCGCTCACGGCGCAGCCTATGTTGACGCCCCCATGACCGGCTCAAAGATCGGCGCCGCCGATGGCACCCTGATCTTCATGGTTGGCGGCGACGAAGCAACCGTGCAACGGTTGAATCCCCTGTTCGCTGCGATGGGGAAAAAGATTTTCCGCATGGGAGAAACCGGCAAAGGACAGGCTACAAAGCTTGCCATGAACCTGCAGATCGCGCTCATCTTTGAGGGCTTCGCCGAAGCGTTGACCCTTGCCACAAAGCTGGGTGTGGACTCGCAGCAGCTAGTCTCGCTGATTGAAGCTACCATGGTGCGCTCGGGCGTTGTTGAATACAAAGCGCCCTTTGTTCTGGGGCGCGACTTTACTCCAAATTTTCCCTTACGGCTCATGCATAAAGACATCCGGCTCGCGCTCGAAGCGGCGAAAGAGGTTCGAGTAAAGCTGCCCGCTCTTGAAACCGTGGAAGAGATCTATGAACTGGCCACGGAAGAGGGCCAACAAGATCTCGACTACGCGGCGACACTGACTCTGCTGGAAAAGTGGGCGGGAGTACAGGTGAAGGGCGAAGCCGCGTAATCGCGTTGACGCGCAACAGTTTGGCCCCTAATATGGTCGCGCACTGGGAGAGCGCTCTTCAGTGACAGACCGAACATGATCGGCCAAACTATCTCTCACTATCGCGTTGTCGAGAAGCTCGGCGGCGGCGGAATGGGTGTGGTCTACAAGGCTGAAGACGTGAAGCTCGGCCGCTTCGTAGCCCTCAAGTTCCTGCCCGACGATGTAGCCAAAGACCCGCAAGCGCTCGCCCGCTTTCAGCGCGAAGCCAAGGCTGCCTCGGCGCTGAATCATCCCAACATCTGTACCATCTACGAAATTGATGACCAGCACGGCCAGGCATTCATCGCCATGGAGTTTCTGGACGGACTGACGCTGAAGCATCGCATCGCCGGGACGCCAGTTGAATCCGAAGTATTGCTCAGCCTGGCCATTGAGATAGCCGACGCCCTCGATGCGGCGCACTCAGAAGGCATCATTCACCGCGACATCAAACCGGCCAACATCTTCGTCACCAAGCGCGGCCACGCCAAAGTTCTCGATTTCGGCCTGGCCAAGGTTACCAGCCCGATCAGCTCTTCGAGCCAGATCGCCGCCGCAAACACAATGACGGGCGCGGCGAATGAACCTCATCTGACCAGTCCAGGAACGGCATTGGGCACTGTTGCCTACATGTCGCCCGAACAGGTGCGTGGGAGAGAACTCGATGCCCGTACAGATCTCTTCTCGTTCGGCGCGGTGCTGTACGAAATGGCTACCGGCGTTCTCCCCTTCCGGGGTGACACCTCCGGAGTAATCTTTGACGCTGTCCTCAACCGTGCTCCGGCATCTCCCACGCGCCTGAACCCTGACGTTTCGGCAGAACTGGAACGGATCATCAACCGGGCTCTGGAGAAGGATCGCGATTTGCGCTACCAGCACGCTTCCGAGATGCGAGCCGAACTCCAGCGGCTAAGGCGTGACACCGACTCCAGCAGGCAGGTGCCAACAGTTAGCGCGGAGTCAGCTGCCTCAGTGCCAGCGGTTGCCCAGCCTGCCCACACCAGCAGTTCAGCAGTGGTGGCGGCCGCGCGGCAGAACAAGTGGGGCACTGGAGTCGTCAGCGCAGTCGTTGTTTTGCTGGTGGCAGCGGCTGCCTACGGCGCTTACGCTTTCTTTTTTCGCACCCGGCCGGTTCCGTTTCAAAACTTTACCGTTAACAAAGTTACCGAGACCGGCAAAGCCAGGTTCGTAGCCCTCGCTCCCGATGGCAAATACATCCTCAGCGTCGTGGAGGACAAAGGGCAACAGAGCTTGTGGCTGCGGAACGTACCAACCAACAGCAACACGCAAGTCATGCCTCCCGAGTCCGTGCAATACGTCGGGATGCGGTTTTCTCCCGATGGAAATTATCTATACTTTGTCCGCGGGGAGCCGGGACAAGCACTGAAGTTTCTTTATCGGGCACCGGTATTGGGTGGCACTCCGCAAAAGCTCGTCACCGATGTAGACACAAACATCACATTTTCTCCGGACGGCCGTAGCCTCGCCTATTCCGTCATGAACAACCCCGAGCTCGGCAAGTTCCGGCTGGTAACCTATTCGCTGGAGACCGGTGAGGAGAAAACGCTGGTTACCGGCAACATCAGCCAAGCCTTATACAGCCCGGCCTGGTCGCCCGACGGCAAGACGCTCGTCTGTCCGGTATACGGAATCACAGATGCCAGAAGTGGCTTGATGGCCGTCGATGCCGCCACCGGCAAACAAGACTTGATCTTCAAGTCTGAAGACGCGATTGTGTTTGACCCCCTGTGGTTGCCCGATGGCAGCGGCTTGTTGGTGCGATATCTAAGCCGAGCCACCAGCCTAGTTCGCCGTCAAATTGCCGAAGTCTCCTATCGAGACCATAACCTGCGCGCCATTACACACGACATCAACGACTATGCCGACCTGAGCATCTCGGGCGACGGACACCTGCTGGCAGCCGTTCTGAACCAAAATCACTTCGACTTGTTTGCGGCGCCTGCGTCGGACCTGGGCAGCGGCCAGGTCCAGCAGCTCAAAACCGGGGCTCCCGTCTACGACTTTGCCTGGACTCCCGACGGCCAGATGATCATTGCGCAGGAGGCCTTGAATTTGTTCCATCCTGACACGGGAAGCGTAACGCCGCTCACCTCGCCAAAACAGGACGGCGTGGCATTCCAGCCTTATGTCTGTGCGAATGGCCGCGACGTTGTATTCGCGATGACCGGCCATGGCGGCTCGAAAATGGAGCACATCTGGCGCATGGATGCCGGCGGCGGAAACTTCAAACAGGTCAGCGACGGCGAACGGGACTGGTATCCAGTGTGTTCGCCCGACGGAAAATGGGTCTATTACTCCGACCAACTCAATGGTGGCAAGCTGACCCGGGTGCCTTTGAATGGGGGAAAGCCAGAAAGAATCTCCGAGCTGCCCGCATATCGAATCGATATTTCCCCAGACAACAAGCTGATAGCTTTTGCTACCTTCGCGTCTCCCAGCGTCGCGAAGAAACAATTGGCACTGGTCCCGGTCGAATCCCCGCAGGACACGAAGGTTGTGGATCTGCAACGCCCTACCACCAGGCTAGGGTGTACCCGATTCACCCATGATGGCAAGGCTGTGGTTTACCCTTTTCAAGATCAGGACGCAGAGAACTTCTGGCTGCAGCCTCTCGACGGTTCGCCGGGAAAACAGATCAGCAACTTCAAATCGGAACAGATCCTGGATTTTCACTGGTCTTTCGACGGCAGCAAGCTGGGTATGGTTCGCGGCCACACCGATTCCGATGTTGTGCTTCTGGAAGAGTCCAAACCATAATCCGCGCCAGGAGTCCTCACGCTTAGTACGCCAGAAGAATCCGCAGATCGCGCAGATTATTCCCTGTGGGGCCTGTCTCGATCGTATCGCCTAAAGCACTAAAGAACGGATACGCATCGAATTTCTCGAGCGCCAGCTGAGCATCGAGTCCGGGTGTCTTCGAACGCATCGCGGTAGTCCCATCCACCAGTGCTCCTGCGGCCGGGCTGTTTCCGTCTACTCCGTCGGTTCCAGCGCTAAGTACTGTGATGTTCTCACCTGCAATCTTCGCGGCACAGGCGAGCGCAAATTGCTGATTGCGACCACCCGTGCCACCGTTTGTGACCTTGACGGTCACTTCCCCGCCGGAGAGCAAACACACACGCGAAGATTCTTTTCTTAACTGACGCAGGCGTTTCAGCAGATGGTTGGCCGCTGACTCGTAATCCCAGTCGTCACAGGAATTGTCCACATGCACCCTGAAGTTGGCGCGCTCGGCTGCTGCAGCTGCATGGTCCAAAGCTGTCTGATTGGAAAGAAGCGTCCACCAGCGTGAACGATAGAAGGACTGATCGTCCGACTTGGGCGTCTCTTCGAGAGCGTGGCGTTCAAAGAGTTCACGCGTGGAATGCGGCAGCTGCGGCAGCAGGGCATGCTTTTCGGCAATGCGATGACAGTCCTCAACGGTAGTCGAATCGGGCATCGTAGGGCCGGAGGCGAGCGCATCCGGCGTCTGGTCGGGGACGTCGGAGATGAACAAAGAAACCTGCTGCGCCGGAAATGCTGCCTGAGCAAGGCGTCCGCCCTTGACTGACGAAAGATGTTTGCGAATGGTATTGATCTCGGCGATGGGAGCGCCTGAGTGGACCAACGCATGATAGGTGGCGATCAAATCATCGAGGGAGATTTCACCGTCGATCGGCTTCTCGACGATGGACGACCCTCCACCACTGATCATAAAGATGACCAGCGATGCGGCAGTTTGCGCTTGCAGTGCCTTCAGAATGGCATTTGCGGCCCGGATAGACTCGGCGTTGGGGGTGGGATGGCCGCCTCGAAAATAACGGAAGCCGCGCACTTGCGCGGGTGGCTCGACCGAAGCAGCGACGATGCCCTCGAGTGATGACTCACCGACTTGTTGCGAGAGCGCCTCAACCATCGTGTGTCCAGCCTTGCCGATCGAGACAACGAACACGCGCGAATACGAGTGGAGCTCGTAAAGATCCTCGCAGACGCGCAACACCCCGCGTTCGCAGTGCACATGGCGTGCGAAGGCGGCTGGGATTGAAGCCTCAGCCAGCGCGTAACGAAAGATTTCGCGCGCGGTCTCGCGCATCTGGCGAAACTGCGAGTCGCGATCGGCGTTGTTGGTCATAACTTTAGAGGTTTCGGTCATCAGCTGTCGTCAACGACATCAGCCACGGACACGGAACCCGACTTAAGCCTAGTAATCTGAGGCGAGAGCTTTGCGCTTTAGCTGATGGCTGATGGCTGAGAGCTGAGGGTTTGCCTCACCCAGGCTTCTATTGTCTCGCGAAGTTCGCTCAGCCGTCCTTCAAAGAAATGGTCCGCACCCTCAATCACGACCAGCTTCTTAGGTTCCGGCAAAGAACCGACCAGAGCCTCGAGCTTATCTCGCGGACCAAATTGATCTCGTGCTCCGCTAACAAACAATTTCGGCTTTGTGCAGTGACGGAGAAAATCAAAGGAATACGTGCGTGGCAATTGAGTGTCAGCAGCGACCGGAACCACGGGCGTCCCTACTCCGATTACCAGCTTCACCCGCATATCGTCGCATGCGGCCCGTAGCCCGACCGCAGCACCAAATGAAAATCCTGCAGACACGAGGGGAAGGTGAAACTCGGTGTCCAGCCATTCGAATGCGGCGCGAACGTCGTCCACTTCACCGCGGCCTTCATCATGTTCGCCGTGACTGAGCCCCGTACCGCGGAAGTTGAAGCGCAGCACGGGAAATCCGAAACTATTCAGCGCCTTCATGGTGTGGAACACAACCTTATTGTGCAACGTCCCACCGAAGAGCGGATGGGGATGGCAAACAACAGCGGCATGGGTTGCGTTCTCAGCCCCCGCATTCAGCAACGCTTCCAGCCGGCCGGTGGGACCATTCAAGAAGAGCGATCTTATGGTTGAACTTTTGTTGGAACTCTGTCCGATCACAAGATTCAGATTACATGAAAGTCAGAAGCAAGAAGGCAGATGCGGATCGACTCAGGGTGCTGATCGGCGTCTGCTATTCTCTCTCGCATGGACGCGATCACGCTCACTCGCCAACTCGTCGACATCGAATCTATCTCGGGTAATGAGGCTGCAGTTGGAAGCTATCTTTATGGAGAGCTTTGCCGCGTCGGTTACCAGACACGGAAAATGCCGGTCGAAGGGGATCGGTTCAACGTTTATGCCGTTTCGCCGGAGCGGCAGTTTCCGGAAATAGTTTTCTCCACCCACATGGACACCGTGCCTCCGTTCATTCCTTCTTCTGAAGATACGACGCGAATCTACGGACGCGGTTCGTGCGACGCCAAAGGCATCATTGCGGCGCAAATCGCGGCTGCGGAGCGATTGCGGCGGGAAGGAATTTATGTTGGATTGCTTTTTCTTGTTGGGGAAGAGCGCGACAGCCTGGGTGCGATGGCGGCGAACGAATATGCGGCGAAGGAGTTGTCCGCGGCAGCGACAGATCAACCAGAGCAAGGCCGCAAGTATTTGGTGAACGGCGAACCGACGGAGAATCGCATTGCGCTCGCGTCGAAGGGAACGTTGCGAGTTGAAGTTACCGCATCCGGCCGCATGGCGCATTCGGCTTATCCAGAGTTAGGCGAGTCTGCAATCGATAAGCTTCTTGTCGTCCTCACGCGTCTGCGGGCGATGCCGTTGCCTTCGGATTCCGAGGTTGGTCCGTGCACGCTGAATATCGGATTGATCGAGGGCGGGCGCGCGCCCAACGTGATTTCCGACTACGCCCATGCAGACCTGCTCTATCGTCTGGTCGGTTCATCGCAAGAATTGCGTAGACAGATTGTCGAAACGGCGGGCGATCAGGTGAAGGTTGATTTCCCTCTGGAGCTTCCCTTCCTCCGGTTACAGACTGTTGACGGCCTGCCCACGATGATCGCGGCTTTCACGACCGACATTCCAAGGCTAACGAACTGGGGCAAGCCCGTGCTGATCGGTCCGGGATCGATTCATGTGGCGCATACAGAGGGCGAGTTCATTGACAAGCAACAGCTGGCGGACGCGATTGACTTGTACTGCACGATTGCGAAACAACTCGGCTGACCGCTTGAAGTTGGAATGGCAGGCCTACGAGGCGCTATCCGAAGGTTAGATATCGACTGGGTCTACCCACCTCGTGCGAGGTCTGCCACCCACTCTCCTACTTCCCGCGTCCCGAGGGTGCCGCCGATATCCTGCGTCGTCTTTTTCTGTCTGACCGCTTCGAAGACGGCGGCTTCGATCTTCTCCGCTTCGCCGGTCAAGCCCAGATGCGCCAGCATCATGGCTGCGGTCAAAATTGCGCCGAATGGATTTGCCACATTCTTTCCGGCGATTGGCGGGGCGGATCCGTGCACGGGCTCGAACATAGATGTCTTTCCGGGATGAATGTTTCCGCTGGCCGCCATGCCCAGGCCGCCCTGCAGCCCGGCGGCGAGGTCGGTGATGATGTCGCCGAACATATTATTGGTCACGATCACATCGAATGCCCGGGGATCGCGCACCATCTGCATGCACAGCGCGTCCACATACATGTGCTGTGCCGTGATCTGGGGATGTTCGGCGCTTACTTCTTTGAAGACGCGCTGCCAGAGGCCGCCGGCGTGGGTCATCGCATTCGACTTGTCGCACATGAGGACGCGGCTGCGCGGCGAGCCATCCAGCTTGGGGTTGCGCTCGCAATATTCAAACGCATAGCGAATGATGCGCTCTACGCCTTTGCGGGTGTTGATGTCCTCTTGAACCGCGATTTCGTCAGGCGTGTTTTTTTTGAAGACTCCGCCGGCATCGGTGTAGACGCCTTCCGTGTTTTCGCGGATCACGACAAAATCTATATCTTTCGGCTCGATGCCTTTGAGGGGACACAGCCCGGCATCGAGCAACTGCACTGGCCGCACGTTGGCGTAGAGATCCATCTGGAAGCGCATGCCGAGAAGAATCTCTTTGGCGTGAATGTTGTTCTTGACGCGTGGATCACCGAAGGCGCCGGCCAAAATGGCGTCGAAGTCGCGCCCGAGCATGGCGAAGCCATCGGGAGGGACCGTCATTCCGTCGCGGAGATATCTGTCAGCACCCCAGTCGAACTCACTCAGTTCAACATTGGCTCCTGAGGCCCGAATCACTTTAAGTGCCTGCGGGATCACTTCCTGGCCGATCCCGTCTCCGGGGATGACGGCGATACGTTTCGAGGAAAGCTTGTGCGATTCCACGGCAGAAAGCTATCACAAAGGAATTTTCAATTGCCAACTTCCAGTTGCAAGTGCGAGGCGACGAGGTTCAGATTGAAATTGGCAATCGGTACTTGACAAGGGGCAGTGAATCTCAAGCTCGTTCGCTATAATCAATAGTTCAATGGAAAGCACTGCACTCCAAGAGGCCCTATGCACGGAGAGCGGGAAAATGGCCCAACCGGTTCGCGTCGGCGACTACCGCGGAGCCGCGACTGCCACTGGCTTCAGCGGGGCTCAGAAGGAGTTCTCTGCCCTGCTGAACGGCTGTGGGATTTATGATTTGGGCTTCCGCGCCAGAATTTCCCTGACCGGTAGCGATCGCGTGCGCTGGTTGAACGGGATGGTTACGAATAACATTCGCGATCTCGCCGCAGGACGCGGTACGTATGCTTTCCTGCTTAATCCGCAGGGACGAATTCTCGGCGATATGTACGTCTATAACCTCGGCGAGTCGCTGGTGGTGGAAACGGATCGCAGCCAAGTGGAAACAATTGTGGCGACCTTCGAACATTACATCATCATGGATGATGTGGAAGTGGCGAATATCAGCGAGAAGCAGACCACTCTGGGCTTGGCCGGACCCAGGTCACGCGGGCTACTGAATGCCGTGGGGATTGAGGTTCCTGAGATGGAGCCGCTGCAGATGGTTACTCCGCGATGCAGTTGCGACTGTGATTGCGTCGAGTGCACGGTAATTCGCGGCGACGATGCCACGAATGAATCCTACGAGATCTGGCTCGCGCCCAAAGACGTTTACAAAACCTGGCACGCACTGATTGCTGCCGGGGCTACGCCGGTGGGCAGCGAAGCTTTGGAAATGCAACGCACCGCCGCTGGCATTCCGTTGTATGGGGTGGATATTCGCGAGCGCGATCTGCCGCAGGAGACCGAGCAGTCGCGTGCCCTGAACTTCAATAAGGGATGTTATGTGGGGCAGGAAATCGTGGAGCGAATTCGATCGCGCGGCAATGTGCATCGCAAGTTCACAGGGTTCCTGGCGGAAGGGCCGGCGGCGATCACTCCTGGAGCAAAGATTTTGTCGCACGAAAAAGAGGTGGGTGAGATAACGAGCGTCGCCACTCTAAGCACGGCATCAGGAGAGCGAACTGTCGCCCTGGGATACATCCGGCGCGAGGTTGGAGTGCCGGGACGTGAGGTGACGATTGGAACCGCCAACGCGACTGTGATCCAATTGCCGCTGGAGAATGTTGTCGTAAAGCAGAAGGGTGACGCGGTGCTGCACAAAGCCTAAAGGCAAGTTCTTCACCGCCGAGACCGCCAAAATCGCACTAGGACGCCAAAAAGATTTCATCAAGATCCACTGGCACATATTTACAAAGGACAGATGCTATGGCCCAGAAAAGACAAGAATCAGGTTTCACCGTAACTGACCGTCGTTTGTTTACCGAAGATGGAGAGTTGCGTCAAGAAGTTGGCGACGAAGCGGAAACAGCGAAGGCTGCGACGCCGCCAGCCTCGGCTCGGCCGACAGAAGCTCGGCCAGCAAAAAAGGAAAATACCGAGTATGTCAGTTCGGTGCCGTTTCCTCCGCAAGCGGACCAGGCGCAAGATGTGCCTCCGCCTCCGACCGAGGCGGAGCAAAAGGCACAAGCCGATGCCTACCGGGAATCGTCGAAAGAACTGGACACACGTGTGGAACTCAGCGGACGCTCCGCGAAAGAGTTCGAAATGACTTTCGAGCGCTTCCTGGCATCGCTTTATATGACTGCCATGCTGCAGTTGGGATTAATGCACCAGCAAGGCGAGCAGCCGCGGGTAGACATTGTCGGCGCTCGCCAGACTATCGACACCCTGGCATTGCTTTCGGAAAAAACCAAAGGTAACCTCACCTCCGTAGAAGAGAACTTTCTGCAGAACAGCCTTTACGAAGTGCGCATGGCCTACGTGGAAGTGACCAATGCGCTGTCTCGCCCGCCACAACCTGGGGCTGCCACTGGAACCAGCGGACGATAACGGTGCGAGTTCGCGCATGAAGGCGACGCTTCTCGTGCTGGGCAGCGGCACGTCTATGGGAGTACCAACCCTGGGTTGCGAGTGCGCCGTCTGTCGGTCCGGCGATCCGCGCGACCGCCGTACGCGTCCCTCGGTGATGATTCAATTTGGGGGCAAGGTTGTGCTCATCGACACCGCGCCTGATTTTTACGCGCAGGCCATTCGCGAGCGCATCACGCGTGTAGATGCGGTTTTCTATACCCACACCCATGCCGACCACATTCTTGGAATTGATGATTTGCGTCCTCTCAGCTTCGTTCACAAACCGATGAAGCTGCCGCTCTACGCGCGCCCGGATGCTGCAGCGTTCCTGCGCAAGATGTTCAGTTATATTTTCGACTCTGATTACAAATACGGCAGCCTGCCGCAACTTGAGTTGCGACCGATTGATGGTCCGGTGGATCTTTTCGGAGCGCGCTTCGAACCGGTGCGGGTCCTACACGGCAATTCGGAGATTTATGGCTTCCGCTTCGGGAGCGCCGCTTATCTGACGGACCACAGTGAGATTCCCGAGGCATCGCTACATCAGTTGGAAGGACTGGATATTCTTTTTCTGGATGCGTTACGACGTAAGCCGCATCCCACGCATTCTACAGTGGAGAATTCGCTGCGCATCGTGGAACGGGTGAAACCCAAGCGGGCATTTTTCACGCACATTTGCCACGATCTGCCGCACGAGGCGACCAATGCGACTTTGCCTCCGCACGTGCGGCTATCGTATGACGGGTTGAAGCTGGAGTTTGAAATCTGAGATGCAGTGACCGGTGATCAGTTGTCCGCGGTCAGTGCCGCCAGACTTGATTACAGACCACTGGTCACTGCCTAACAAGCACCCAAATGCAGATTTTTCACAAGCTCGAGGATGTTCCGCCGGATTTCGGGCCGTCGTTCGTCAGCGTGGGTAATTTCGATGGGGTTCACCGGGCGCACGCGCACGTGCTGGCCGAGATCGTGGGGAGGGCGCGGGAGAGCGCGGCCAAGGCTGTGGCAGTGACGTTTGAGCCGCATCCTGCCCGGATTCTGCGGCCGGACTCCGGACTGAAGCTTCTTACTCCTACGGCAGAGAAATTGCGTTTGCTGGAAGCTACTGGAATTGATGCGGTACTGATGCTGCCTTTTGGCCGCGATCTCTCGCTGATGACGCCCCGCCAGTTTGCCGAACGAATTCTTAAGAAGAAGCTGCATGCGCGCGAGGTGCACGAGGGATACAACTTCCGTTTTGGACACAAGGCTGTAGGCGACGTGAATCTTTTGACTCAATTGGGACGGGAGATGGGCTTTGAAGTGGAGGTCTATCCCGAGCAGACGCTACGCTGCGAACCGGTTTCCAGCAGCCATATCCGGAAATTGATTGCGGAGGGTCGGGTGAGCCGGGCGCGGCATCTGCTGGCGCGTCCGTTCTGCATTCTGGGCGCACCGGGTCGGGGACGCGGATTGGGATCGAAGTACACCGTGCCGACCATCAATCTGGCGCGCTATGAAGAGCTTGTGCCGAGAGATGGCGTGTACATCACTTGCACGCGAGTGGGAAGCGAGCGTTTTGATTCCGTCACGAATGTGGGAAATCGTCCGACATTTGGAGCTGATTCGTTCGCCATCGAGACGCATCTGCTGAACTTCCACCCCATCGAACTAACGCCGGAGAGTGAAGTAGAAATTTGTTTTCTGAACCGCTTGCGCGATGAGATCAAGTTTCCGTCAGTCGAAGCGTTGCGCGAACAAATTGCGCGCGACGTAAAGAAGGCGAGGAGATATTTTCGCCTGCTGGGCCGCACCGCCTGAAGTAGAGAGGGTTGTTCGATCCGCAGTGAGCCTTCCTAATGCGGTAGGTAGCCTGATTCCATTGGCAGTTTGCCATCGACACGTACGACGGTGACGGTGCTGTCCACAGAGCGGACATCGATGAGTCCGACCGCGCCGGGCGTAGATTGAACCAGCTTGAGCACGTCCGCATCGGAGTCCGCTATCTGGATTGAATCCTTGTGAGCGGCGATCAAGGCCTTCCATTCCCCGGCATTCATTTTAATCAAACGCTCGAGGGTTTCGGTTTCGCCGGCGGAATCCTTATGCAGGATCACGATGACAGCTTTGCCGTCAGGCCACTTCTTAATCTCGGAGCGAAAAATCTTCGCCAAGTGGGCAGCGGTCATGTTGGAAACGTTGTTGTCTTTGTTCGTGACAACCGCCATATGGTGGGCGAAACAGGGAGTGAGCCAGGTCAGCAGAAAAACAAGAAGCGTGAAGATCCGCCGCGGTTTCATAGTCACATCCAGTCTTAAAACGTTGTTACCCGAAGTTCACATGATGAGGCTACCTGAGAATCGCAGACTGCCAAGTCAAAACATTGTCAAAACCGTTCGAGAGCACCAGAAGAGGAAACATTGGTGGCCGGCGCGATTGCGAGGCGATTACCAAGAGACGCGGCAAAAAGCTGGAACGCTCTTCTATTGCGGACTCCAGGTCAGGTCCACGCGAATTGGAATTTCGTTTTTCACGGGCAACGTCAGAAGGGTGGGAGGGTCGATCTTGAAATCGGTGAGCGTGGCCGGAATCGTTCCTGTAACACGAATCTCTTTGCCCTGTGGAACAAGTTGGAAGGAAACCTGTTTGTACTCCACGGTCTGTCCGGCGAATTGAATTTCGAGATCCGCCTGAAGGGTGCTGGATGCGGATGAAGATTCAGGCAACTTCGTTCGCACCGTGACCATGGGAAATTGTGCGCCGCGCGTGACCTGAATCATGTGGAGGTCGCGGTTACTGTCGCCGGAATCGAAAGACTTAACGGGGACCGCGATTAGAAAATCGCAAACGCCCGCGTGGCAAATTCCCTTGCCGCGGACTTCATGGCTGGCGCCTTCGCTCTGGTGGAGCGGGTGAGAGACATGATAGGTAAGGATGCCTTGCTGCAGAACCCATTGACTGTCAGCCGCGCAGGTTAGGGGCCCAAGTGCCACAAGCAGGCAGAGAGCGAGCATTTTTATCTTCATACGCGGTCACGCACTTTAAATTCAGAATTTAACCGAGACAGCCAAAAGAGCGGCCCCGTAGGCTCCGGCCGTAACAATAGCCACCGGGCCGTGCGCCGAGGCGAGTCCGTGCACCTTCTCTCCGTTACTTTTTTGATCGAAGGCCATGATTCCAAGTATGGGAGTCAGAATCATGCCCGGCCCGTGAATCCACGCTAGGGCTTTATGCACACGAATGGGGCCGCGGGTTTCGGTCCCCGGCACTCTCGGTGCACGGATGGCATAGAATGCGGTGACGAAATATAAGTCTCCCGTTAGACCGCCCAATCCGACATGCAGATCGCGGGAAGTGGAACTTGTTTTCTTTCCGCCAGCGCCAGTACCAGCTATCACTGTAGCGACCAAAGGGATCGTAGTGATGAGTCCCAACCGTTGATGGACCTTCAGCATATGCGTGCGCTTATCGAGCAACGCCTGGCGCTTGGCATCGCCTTGCGCTTGAGCAGGCGAAAAGCCCAGGTCTTCCAACGACGGTTCTGTCTTGCTGCTGGAAGGCGCATTCGGCAATTCGGCGGGCGGCGTTGTCTGTGGACTTTGTGAGCCGGCTGTGGGCTTCTCCTGTGGGGACTGAGGCGATGATCGTTCCTTCCGGGGCGCGACCTTCGCGTTATCTTCAGATTTGGGAGGCGAGGGGTCTGTACCTTGGGCCAAAGACTGAAGGGGAACTGCGAATAGACACAAGAAGCCGCACACGAGCGTTCTCGGCTGAATCAGGTTCATTACGATTTCCACACCTCCAGCAAGAATGTAGATACCGAATTGGAACGAAACAAAACACCAGGAATTGTTAGGCTCAGATGCAGTTCTCCCTTCCGCGGATGCCTGAACATCGCGTGGATGGGCAATTCGAATTTTACTCGATCGGTTCCACGACCACCGGTTCCTGTTCTGCTTCAGATGTGCCGCTTGGGCGCTGGACGATCACAATCGCAGCCAGTACGAACACAATTCCCAAGGTCTGGATAGGGCCCAGCACTTCTCCCAATAGAAGTGCGGCTAGAAGTATTGAAAACACAGGTTCGAGGCAGCTGGCGATGATGGCGCGAGTGGGCTCCAGATGCTGCAGTCCGAGGAAATAGAGAGAAAATGCTCCCAGCACCGAGATCATCGAGAATACGAATAAAAACAGCCATTGCGCCGGTGCGTAATGCGCGGCCGCGATCTTCCATGGAGGATTGACGACAACCCAGAAGATGGCTGCTGCGGCGAGAGTCCACACGAGAACCCTCCAGCGGTCGTAGCGGGCCAGGATGGAATGTCCTGCGACGTTGTAGAAGGCGAATGAGAACGAGGCGAGCAGCGCGGCAATGAGACCGTATGCATCCAGTCGAAGCGGGTTGTTGGAGCGTGCGCCGAAAAGATTGATGACCAGCGCAATTCCGATGACAGCGAGAGCGACGGCGGCAACTTTTTGCGGCGTGAGCCGTTGCTGGCCACGGGCGACGACGTACAAAAGCACCCACACCGGCGCGGTGTACTGCACGATGATCGCGGTGGCGACGCTGGTTCGTTGAATTGCCAGGTAATAGCAATAGTTCGAAACGGCCACTCCCAAAGTTCCCAGAACAAAGCAATAAGCAAGGTCACGGCCCGGCAGCTTAATGCGCTCCCAGCCTCGGGCACCGACGAGAATGGAAAGCAGCACCAGCAGGGAGAATGTAATCGAGTCTGCGAAAGTATGAGAGGGTCGATGGGGTGCAGCGAGCCGTGCAGCGGCAACTTGCCGGTGAAAACCGCGCGGCCCAAGGCGGCGGACACTCCCCAAAGAAACGCGGCGGCGGCAATGAAAAAATAACCGCGCAGCGGATGGGAGTTTTCTTGAGCCTTGTTTGGAATGGTGAGCCTCACGAAGCGTTTCAAAGACTTGAATGATTTACGCAGCGATGATCAGAACCAGTGAGACTTAGAACCCGTGATGATCATGCGGCATCGAGTACACGGTCAAGGCGGTCGGGTTCGAAACCTTCAATCACTTCGACACCGGCTGGTGTGAGAATGACAACGGTGGGCGCGGTGCGGCTATGGTAGGTTTCAAGTAACTCAACGCGGACAACGGAGTCGGAAGTCATGTCGCGTTCTTCGAAGGCGACACCTTTCGCCTCCAGGAATAGCTTCATCAGTTCGCAGGAAAGGCAGCCGGATTGGGTGAAGAGGAAAACCTTAAAGGCCATGGCCGGGATAATTCTACTCGTCCACGTATTCGATCTCGGTGGTAATCTTCGCTGTCTTGTTCAGCATAGCCGAGACCGAACAGTATTTTTCTTCTGAGAGGCGTATAGCATCCTCGGCGGCCTTGTGCGTTACTTTCCCGCCAATACGGTAAATCAACTTGATGTGCGTGTAGACGGAGGGCGGTTCGGCGGCGCGCTCGGCCTGGGCGCGAACCTCGAGGCTGGTGAAGGGCTCGCGTTTCTTTTGCAGGATGGAAACCACATCGTAGCCGGTGCAGCCGCACAACCCGATCAAAACCAATTCCATCGGACTGTTGCCGGCTGCTTTGTCGCCGTCTACGACTACGGTGTGGCCGCTGTCAGAGATACCGTTGAAACGTTTCTTCTCGATCCACGTGGTACGGGCTTCAGTCATATAATTCCCCCCTCACTCCTTCGATGATTGTCTATGACCGATGTCGCAGGCGATTTATCTCCGGTTATCGGTGCTTGGTTCAGGATGAATCAACACGCGAAACAGCTCCGGCGCAGCCTGTTTAAAGCGGATTTCCAGATCGGTCTGAATATCGTGGACGCGGGCAAGCGGCAGATCATCGGAGAACGTGCAATGACATGAAACGTAAAGCCGGCCGCGCACTTTTTTGATCTGAACGTCGTGCATGTCCACAATCTCCGGAAACTCTGCCGCCAATGATTTCAGTTGCCGCTCGAGACCTGCATCGCGGACCAACTCGTCCCCGGTTTCGATGGTGGCAGGCTCGCTCTCGATGTGGGTGAGGATGTCGTCGATCTCGCGCACGTCGCGGCGCATATCAGCTTCCAGTTCAGTGACGAGATCATGAGCGCTCTTCAGGCTGAGGCGCTCGTCGAGTTCCACATGCTGTTCGACATGAAGGCGACCAGAAAGATCCTGCACACTGATGTCGTGCACGTTGAGATTATGGCGGGTGGCAACGGCGCGGATGCGGTCGAAGATATTTTCCGAGCGCTCGGCGCGCGGCAGCGGTTGGACGGTGACGTCGGCATCGGGAAGTATGCGACGAACCGCTTGCGTCACGGCTTCTACAAGCTGTTCGGAGCGCTGGAACGTGACGGTACGGGCGAGACCAACGGCAAGATCGGCGAAATACCGGTTTCCTGCACGCCGGATGCGCACGCGACCAATTTCTAGGACACCGTCGATGCGCGATACGGCATCGATGATCTGGGCGCGGACGCCGGCCGGGGCAGCATCGAGCAGGGCGTCGATGGTGCGACGCGAGAGCCGCCAGCTTACTGAGATGATCACGCCCGCGACGAATAAGGCGGTGATGGGATCGGCCTTGCCGAGCCAATCCAGATGATATTTTCGCCCCACCAGAATCAGCATGAGGCCGAACACGACCACGCCCGCGGACCACACGTCGGTCGAGAAGTGGAGAGCGTCGGCCTCCAGGGCCTGGCTCTCGTACTTCGTAGCGATCCGAGCCAGGGATCGCGATCGCCACAAGTCCACCGCCATTGAGACGAGCATCACACCGAATGCCCAAATCGAAGGCTCGACTTCGACCGGGCGAAAAAAGAGGCGCATAATCGCTTCGTAAATCACCCAGGCGCAGGTAATCAATAGCAGTCCGGTCTCAACGAAGGCCGAAAAATTTTCGACCTTGCCGTGGCCGTATTGGTGGTCGGCGTCGGCCGGTTTGTCGGAAACTCCTACGGAGAGATAGGTGAGCACCGCTGCGATTAGGTCGAGCGCAGAATGCGCTGCTTCGGAGAGGATTCCCAAGCTTCCGGTGGTAATACCGACCGCGATCTTTCCTCCGGTGATAAAAAGGGCAGCCAGCACGGAGCTTCCCGCCACCGCGCGTTTTTCGGCGCGCATGGCAGTTGGTGAGTAGAGTGCCGGCGTTGACATTATGGGATTATCGCCGTTACGACGAAATTGCGCCAACCGGAGAGTCGCAGAGTGGTGTCCCTTATCTCATTGTCGTTGCGTCCTTTGCGGCATTTCGTCGCGACCTTTGCAGTCTAACGATTTAATGAATTCGGACAGAGTCGATTTGTCTTTAACAGCGGAGCAGGTCAAGAAATAGCGCAAAGTACGCAAAGGGATGCGTTCCAAGGAATTAGGGGCCGAGGTACTGCGCGAAAGGGCCTCTATGCTACGATGCTAAGTTCGGTTGTCCAACTTCCTGATGTACCAATCCTGGAGGATTTTTCGTATGCCTAAGAGTTGGTTGTTGTGTGTACTTTTGGGAGCGCTGGCCTGGGGACAGGCGCCGCAGGGAATGCCCCCGGCACCGGGTACCCCGGCGCAACCGCCGAGCGCTGGCAATAAAGCGGCAGCGGAACCTGAGGAAGTAGCGGAGAGCGCGGTAGTGCTCACAATTAAGGGCGTTTGTCCGGCCGCCGCGCCGAAGACGGCAACCGCCTCCAAGACTGCCACTGGTAAAGCCGCGGGAGCTACCGCGAAGAAACCGGCTGACTGCAAGACCGAGATTACCCGGGCGCAGTTCGAGAAAATTGCCAGTGGGCTTTCCCCGAACGTAACGCCGCAATTGAAGCGTCAACTGGAAGGCGCGCTTCCTCGCTTCATGGCGATGTCGGAAGCGGCGAAGGAGAAGGGTCTCGACAAATCTCCGCGTTTTCAGGAAACGATGAAGGTTGTCAGAATGCAAGTTTTGACGCAGGAACTGCAGCGCACGGTGCAGGAAGAAGCAGATAAAGTTCCGCCGTCAGAGATCGAGGAGTATTACAAAAAGAATCCGGAGGCGTACGAGCAGTTTTCGCTAGACCGTCTGTTCATCCCGCGCTTCAAGCAGGCGGAGGCTGAGGAAAAGGAAGACGCGAAAGAGCCGGAGAAGGCAAACGAGGAGCAGCAAAAGGCTAAGGAAGCTGAGGAGAAGGCCAAGCGCGAACAAGGGGAGCAGGACTTAAATAAGCTGGCCGACAGTTTGCGCGAACGAGCGGCGGCGGGTGAAGATTTCACAAAACTTCAGAAGGAAGCGTTCGCGGCTGCAGGAACGAAGGTCGACAATCCGACGGTGAACCTGCCCAAGGTGCGCCGCACCGGGTTGCCTCCGGCACACGCTGCAGTGTTTGAACTGAAGGCGGGAGAAGTCTCGGCAGTAATCAGCGACAATGGCGGCCATTATGTTTACAAGGTGGTGAGCAAGGAAGTAATTCCGTTGGATGACTCGATCAAGAACGAAATTCACAACAAGCTGAAGAGCGAGCGTATGAAGGAAATGATGGATAAATACACGAACTCGTTCGAAGCTGTGCCCAACGAAGCCTACTTTGGACCGCCCGCAGCACCGGGAGCTCGCCCGGGAATGCCGCGGCGTCCGCCAGCGGGGCCAGGTCAAGGCGCAAACAGTCCTTCTCCGCAGCAGACGCCAACTCCGCCATCGAAGCCAGACTGATGGAGAGCACGAAGCCTGTTGTCGTTGTGACGGGCGTTGCGGGAAACCTGGGATCCAGGTTGCTCCCGCTTTTGGGGGAGTTCTCTGTAATCGGGGTGGATCTGAATCCACCCCAGACCGACCTTCCGGTTCAATTCGAGCCGCTCGACCTAGGAGAAGAGTCCTCAACTCGCAGCTTTTACGAACTGCTGCGCGACACGCGACCCGCATCGGTCATTCATCTCGCATTCGTAATCGACCCGGTGCGAACAGGTGTACTTGATCAGGAACGCATGTGGCAGATCAATGTAGCGGGCACGGCGCGCATCATGGAGGCGATCACCGAGGCGAATCGCACGGCGGATTCGCCGATCCGCCACTTCATCTTTCCCAGCAGCGTTGCCGCCTATGGCCCCAATCTGCCGGCTCCGGCGACAGAGGATTCTGTGCTTGCGGCACATACTCTGCCTTACGCGATCCATAAGAGACAGTCGGATGAGGTGGTGCAGCAGCGGGCTCCGGCTCTGCGGGGATGCAGTGTGTACATCTTGCGTCCCCATATCTTTGCCGGGGCCAGCGTGGAAAATTACTTACTGGGAGCATTTCGCGGCTCGATCAATGGCAAAGGCGGGCGCGCGGAAAAAATGCGGAAAGAAGGCAAGCGGCTGCCCAGCATGCTGCCGCGCGGGCAACAATATCTCGACAACAAGATTCAGTTCGTGCATGTAGACGACATGGCACGGCTCATCTTACACATAGTGCATCGCGATCCCGAGCTGCAAAGGTTGACGATTCTAAACGTGGCTGGCCGCGGGGAGCCGCTTACATTTGGCCGCTGCATTGAAATGGCGCATGCGAAGCTGGTGCGGGTTCCGGGAAAGTGGGCGATGCGGGTGGTGCTGGCGTACTTGTGGAAGCGGCAAGTTTCGGCGATTCCGCCTGAGGCGCTACCCTATATGACTGGCGAATACATTATGAACACCGATCGCTTGCGCGCCTTTCTTGGTGGCGAGTATGAGAAGGTGATGCGTTACACGATTGCCGATGCTTTTGCCGACAGCTTTGTTGTCAGTTCCACGGCTTCCGGGTCTCAGGTTTCAGGTCTCGTGTCTTAGGTTTTAAGTTTCAGGCCCTGGAAGAAGCCCTGTTCGCCCATGATCGGAAACAAATCTTCACTTCTTTCCGCGATATAAGCCAGCAATCCCAAAGGTGTAAGGGGTCCAGCCCACTTCACGGAAACCGGCGCGGCGCATGCGATCGAGCATCTCCTCCGGCTCCGGGAATCTTGCCACTGAGTTGGGCAGATAGCTGTAGGGTCCACGCACGCCAGAAAGCAGCCTGCCAACGCGTGGCAGCACTTGCTTGAAGTAGATACGGTAAAAGCGGCCGATCACTCCTTTGGGCTCGCTGAAGTCGAGGATGCCGCACTCTCCTCCGGGGCGCAATATGCGAACAATCTCGCGCAAGCCAGCGTCGTAATCTGCAAGATTGCGAAAGCCGAAGGCTGAGGTGACGAGGGTGAAATGCCGGTCGGGAAACGGAAGGCAGAGTGCATCAGCTTCGACCCAGCGTGGACCTGTGGAGTCGCCGAGCGGTGAAAACCTGTCGAGCGACTTGGCGCGTGCGCGCTGCAGCATGGCATGAGAGAAGTCAGCACCTAGAATTTGGGGATTGCGGCCTTTTGACCGCTTGCGCAAGGCAAAGGTCATGTCGCCCGTGCCGCAACAGAGATCCAAGACTCGGGCATCGGGTTGAGCGAGGATAACGGAGAAAGCCCGCGCCGTCCGGCGCCACCACAAGCGGTCGACGTTCAAGGACAACACATGGTTTAGCAGATCGTAACGCGGGGCGATCGAGGTGAACATCTGACGGACGGCGAGCGCCGCAGAGCGAGCGTCAGTGGCGCCTTCGGGTGCAGCACCGACTACGAGTTTGCGGGATTCTAAAGCCATTTCCAATTGCCGATTTCCAGTTGCCGATTCAAAGTCCGGGTTGCGATCGCGGTCAAAGGATTTTCAATCGACAATCGGCGATGGAAATTCATATTACTTTCCCCATCCGCCGTGGGACAGGCGACGCAATTCTTCGACGGCGGCGATCACCACGCTGTCGGGCACATCGGCGGCGATTTCCACCTTTCCGATTTCGCGAGGTAGCACGAAATGCACAACTCCGCTTTGCGTTTTCTTGTCGGCTTGCAAGCGCGCAAGAATCTTGCGGGAGCTAACTTTGAGCTCCGGCAGGCGGCCCAGGCTTAGAACGGCATCGGCAATGCGGCCCGCAGTTACGCTGTCGGTTCGGCCCACAGCGAGGGCAATATTGGTAGCGGCGATCAGACCCCAGGCAACCGCTTCACCGTGAAGCAGGGTGCGGTAACCGGTCTCCACCTCGAGGGCGTGGCCGATCGTGTGCCCGAGATTCAGCACTCGGCGCAGGCCGCCTTCATGCTCGTCGGCCGAGACGACCTCGGCCTTCAACTTTACCGACTGTGCAATGACACCTTCGAGCTCCACCGGATCGCGTTTCAAAATCTGGGTTCGTTTCTGTTCGAAGCGCAGAAAAAGATCGAGATCGCCGATGATCCCGCATTTCAGAGCTTCGTAGAGGCCGGCGCGAAATTCGCGATCCGGCAACGTGCGAAGCAGTTCCGGGTCAATGAGGACGGCGCGCGGATGATAAAAAGTTCCGAGCAAATTCTTTCCGGCTGCGAGATTTACGCCCGTCTTGCCGCCGACTGATGCATCTACCTGGGCCAGAATAGTGGTGGGAATCTGTACCAGTTCAATTCCGCGCATATAAAGCGAGGCCAGCAGTCCGGTAACATCGCCCACCACGCCACCGCCCAGAGCAATCAGTACCGCTTTGCGATCGGCGCCCAGCCGGGACAATCTTTCGGCCAAGGTTTCAATCGTCCGCAGCTTCTTGGCAGGTTCTCCATCGGCCATTTGGATCACCTGCGGCTTGAAACCCGCGGCAGACATGGAGCGAATCAGCTTTGCTCCCCAGCGCCGCCTGACCGGGGGAACGGTTACCACGAACACCTTGCTGGCTTGAGGCAAAAGTTCTGCGAGCAAGACTCCGGCTCGTGAGAGTAAGCCGTTCTCAATCCTGGCCTGGTACGGGCGAGGCTGAACATGGATGGTGACCTGCGCCATGGAAGTCCCATCATAGCGTACGGGCGCTGGACATTTAATCCGATTGGCGGCGGAAGTGGTAAGATTTGCGGTCTATGAAAGGTCTTCCAGCCGAGACCGATTTCGTGGTGATGGGCGCCGGAGTCGCCGGCTTGAGAGCGGCGATTGAACTTGCGGCCGCGGGTCGAGTGTTGGTGCTGGCGAAAAAAGAGGTGTTGCACTCGAGCAATCAGCCGAAACAAGGCGCCGTCACCAGTGAACTCAGCGATGAGGAGGAAGTTATCTTGCACTTGCAGGACACCTTGATCGCCGGCGACGGTTTATGTGTTCCGGAGGCGGTGAAGATCCTGGTGGAGGAAGGGGTCGAGCGCATTGAGGAATTAATCGCGTGGAGCAAGCAGTTCAACCGTGGCGGAAGCAAATTTACATTTGAGAGCGAAGCCTCGTATAGCCACAGCCATGTTTTGCGCGCTTCCAGCGATTCGGCAGGAAGTGAAATCCTGCGAACGCTCCACGCCAAGCTCGAAGCTTGTGAGCAGGTCTCCCTGCTGGAATTTGAATTTGTCACCGATCTTTTGATCGAGGACCAGCGCGTGACTGGGGTTTCACTGATCAACGAAAAAGGATTGCCCGAGGAAATTGCTTGTTCGGCGGTTATGCTCGCTACTGGGGGGATGGGGCAAATCTTTCGTAATACGACCAATCCCGAAACTTTTACCGCCGACGGCCCGGCCACGGCTTTTCGCGCCGGCGCCGAGATCGGGGACATGGAGTTCGTTCAGTTTTATCCTACGGTGTTGTACATGAAAAAAGCTCCGCGGATTCTGCTTCCGGAGGGGCTTCGAGCTGAGGGCGGCTATCTGCGGAATATTGAAATGGACCGTTTCATGGGGAAATACCATCCGCTGGCAGAGATGGCGCCGGCAGATGTGGTGGCACGAGCCATCATGCATGAAATGGAAGTCAGCCGGGCGCGCGATCCCTTCGTTTACCTGGATCTGACGCATCTGAATGCGGCACGAGTGCAGAAGCGCCTTCCCCGAATTTATGCCGTGTGCATGAAGCACAACCTCGATATCACCGAAGATGTAATTCCCCTTCGCCCCGCGGCACATTATTCGATTGGAGGCGTGCGTACGGATCTGGATGGCAAGAGCAGCCTGGCAGGCCTTTATGCCGCGGGCGAAGCGGCCTGCAGCGGGGTCCATGGCGCGAATCGGTTCGCCAGTAATTCCCTGCTTGAAGGATTGGTTTATGGGGCGCGAACTGGGAAAGCAATGCGGGACGAACTGAGGCGCTCGCCGAAGCCTGCGACCCGGCCAAAGAAGGCCGCCTCGCAGAACGGGCCGGTTGACGCGGGAATTGAAGAAGCAATTGGACAAATCCAAGAAATCATGTGGAAAGGGGCGGGTGTTGTGCGTACGCGCACTGCGATACAGGAAGCAATCCGCCTGCTGGAGGCGATGTCGGCGAGGCTGGCGCATCCGCGCACACGGCGTTCGCAGGAGGCGGCAAACTTGCACCTCGCGGGGTCGCTGGTGGCGCGTTCAGCGTTGGCGCGCGAGGAGAGCCGCGGCGCGCACTATCGCATCGACTGTCCCGGACGTGATGACAAAAAGTTTCTCAAACATTCGGTGGTCCAGGGCGAGAACGTCCGGTTTGTTTAGTCCCATTATTTTTCGTTCTTTGCGGGATACACAATCGATGCGGCCACGGACGCCGCGAGCACAGCGGCTACCGCTCCCAGCATCGCCAGCGTCGGGACGGGAAAGTAATCCGCGGCAATCATCTTCAAACCCACTAGAACGAGCACCAGAGCGAGGCCGGCGTGGAGAAAACGAAAAGTCCGCATCAGTCCAGAGACCGCGAAATACATTGAGCGCAGGCCGAGAATGGCGAAAACATTCGACGTATAAACAATGAAGGCGTTGAGCGTCACTGCGAGGACAGCGGGAATCGAGTCTACGGCAAAAAATAAATCCGTAGTTTCAATGACCAAGAGAACTATTAACAGTGGCGTGGCATAAAGGCCAGGTTTTCCCTTCCACCCGCGGACAAAAAAATGGCCACCCTGATATTCGTCGGTCACGGGCATCCAGCGCCGCAGCGCCCTCACGGCCGGGCTCTTTGCAGGATCGACCTGGTGCTCGCCCATGAACCCGAGGCGAATGCCGCTGTAGATCAGTAACCCGCCCAGCAGGTACAGAATCCAGTGGAAACGGTGGATCAGACCCACACCGGCAAGAATGAGAAAGCCGCGCATCAGAAGTGCGCCAAGAATTCCCCAAAAAAGCACGGTGCGCTGGTACTGCTCGGGTACGGAAAAATATCGGAAGATGACGAGGAAGATAAAAAGATTGTCAACGCTGAGCGAGAGTTCGAGGACGTAGCCAGTAACGAATTCGATCGCAACCTGGCGTCCTTGCCACACAAAAATCAATCCCGCAAAAGTTGCGGCGAAACCAATCCACAGGCCGGTCCAGGCGAATGCCTCCCGCGAGCGCATCACGCGGCTTCGGCGATGGAACACAAGCAAATCCAGCACCAGCATGCTGAGCGCGAACAGGTTGAAGAGAATCCAGAAGATAAGCAATGAGGCGTCTCTGGTGGAATTCCGTGCATTAGAAATGAAATCCGGGAAAAGAGCAAAAGAACAGATCGCGGAACTAAGAGCTTCCGCCAATCTAACTAGCAATGGGGTTCACTTCGGCGGCAACGGATCCATTTTGTCGAGAATACGGACCGTTTCCAGCATGGTATCGCCGACGATTTCAAGGCTTTTTGGGCTGAGCTTGTCGATTGTATCTTGCGTCGTGTGCCAGAAGACATCGTTGTAACCGTAGTCAAAGTCGATGAAGTCAGCGCAAGGCACTCCTCGCTTCACAAAGGGAATATGATCGTCATCCACTCCCATGGTGCGCGCGAAGAAATGCGATTGATAACCAAGTCTTGTAGCGGCCTCGTACACGACATCCTCCAGCCACGGAGTCGAATTCGCATCCCGCTCGATGTTGAGATCGGAGTCGCCCACCATATCTGCCAGCAGCAACGCTTTGATCTTTTTCAGAGTTCCGTCGGCTTGCCACTTTTCCGCGAGATGGGAGATGCCATACAAGCTATCTTTATCAAAAGGCATCACGCCCTCTGGCTTGATCGCCTCTTCGGCGTCGTCCCATACCAGCCATATACCGTACCCGTCGTTTTTTTTGCCCCGCAGGTTGTTGGCAAATTCGAGGAGCAGCGCGCTGGAAGAGCCACCGTCGTTGGCGCCCACGTAAGATGTATTGCGCAATGGGTAGTTCGTATCGTAGTGGCTGGCGATTACGATGATTCCATCCCTGGCGCCGGGAAACTTCGCAATGAAATTTCGCACAGGAAGCTTCCCTTCGGGAGTATCCGCAGTAAAGGAATCTTGCTCTACTTCATCAGCCTTGAGATGGCTGAGAATGTAATTCTCGACCTTCTTATGATTCGCGCTGCCGATCGGGCGCGGCCCGAAAGCGACGATTTCTTTCACATATTGCATTGCTCGCGCGCCGTTAATCGCGGGGAGCGGATGGTCCTCGACCGGTAGTGAAAACGTGCGTGGAGTTTCGTCGGAAGCGGTTCGAATTGACGTCTGTGCCCGCACCTGACCGGCTTCCTGATCGTGACCGCACGAAAGAAATGTCAGGGCGAATGCGAAGCAGAGGAACGAAAGAGAAATCCCTTTACTTATCGTCAAACAGCGGGTGAACCTCAACAAGGTACCTCTTCGACTTGAGTTTATGCGGCTTTTTTGTCTTTCCGAGCCTGGCGTTGTTTGGGATGAACCAGCCACGCGATACCTATGCTGGCTGCGTACAGCGCAACCATGGGAGCGGCAAAGATGCACATGCTCAAAATATCAGGAGTAGGCGTGACGATGGCCGCGACAATAAAAATCAGCAATATGGCATAACGGAAGTTCTTAAACATGAAGCTGGCGCTTACGATGCCCATCAGAGCGAGGAAAAAGATAAGAATGGGCATCTCGAAAATTAACCCCATCCCTAGAATGATGCTAAGAAACAGCGACGTATATTCGCTGATGGTGATCATCGGCTGAAACTGTCTGCCGAAATGAACCAGGAAACCCAGAGCCTGGGGATAAACAACTTTGTATCCGAAGTATCCACCGGTTACGAATAATGCGATGGTCGAAACCATAAATGGAATGACGTAGCGCTTTTCGTTGCGATAAAGTCCGGGAGAGATGAACATCCAGACCTGGTAAAGGATGAAGGGCGAAGTAACGAACACGCCGGCCATGGCGGCAATCTTCAAGTAAAGGTTGAAGGGCTCAGTGGGATTCAGGTAGACCAGCTTCTCCGACATGCCATTGGCTCTGAGCACATCCATGATCGGGCGCTGCATGATTCCATAGATCCACTCCACCTTCCACCAGCAGGCGAAAAAACCGACGGCCACGGCGGCGATCGAGTAAACCAGGCGGCGGCGCAGCTCTTCGAGGTGATCGAGAAAGCCCATCGTGGGCATTACGTCGCGGGTGGGTTGCTCGCTGGAAACGCTGGTCGCGGTGTCAGACATGCGACGCCTGCGAGGTAGAAGCGTCAGGCTCAGGAACTGGATCGGGGGAAGAACCGGAAGTTGATACCGGAGGCGCATTGGAAGCGGGTGGGGCGACTTCGTCGGCAGGAGCAGCCAGGGTAGCCGTAGACTCCGGCGCGTGCGGAATCGATTCGCTCGCCGCCGGATTCAGGCTGAGGCTGGCCACAGTGCCCTGCGGCGGTTGGCTAGGCGGCAGCGCTGCTCGGGCCTTCTCCACTTCAAGATGGGCGATTTCAGTTTCGATCTGCGAGCGGAATTCATTCGAAGCGCGCCGGAGTTCGGCAAGTAGTTTTCCAGCTTGACGGGCGATCTCCGGCAGCTTCTTTGGCCCAAAGATGATTAGCGCCAGGAAGAACAGGAAAATCGTCTCGGAAAAACTCATGCGCTCATCATAATGCCGGAGGGAGAAAGCGGCAACGATGAGACAAACTGTTGACAAAGCTTCTCCCCGAAATGCAATCGGGCTTACAGTTGTGCCGCATGCAACCCTAGCTGAACCGGGAGGGGGAGGCCGATTGAGAAGCCGTGCTGAGCGTCGAAGACAGGAGGGTGCCCTTGGTAACCATCCGGACTCTCGCGCATCTAAGCCAGTGTTATACTTTCAGTATTCAGCGCGGTGCTGGGGACGGTCGACACCCCTAAACCGAAGGACAATTCAAAATGGCACGTAGTTCTCGGCGCTCACTCTTTCTGGTTGTTTTTTTTCTTCTCGCCTGCGGGTTTCTGGGGATTCTTTTTGCCCAGCGCACGGGGCAGCCGTCCTCTCTCTCGGGAGACGCCGACGTCAAAGATAGCCTGAAACAGTTTACCGACGTCTACTCTATTGTTGAAGAGAACTATGCCGAGCCGGTGAATCCGGATAAAGCCATCTACAACGGGGCTATTCCGGGAATGCTGCATGCGCTCGATCCGCACTCGAATTTCTTCGATCCCAAATCGTATGCCTTGATGCGCGAAGATCAGCGTGGCAAGTATTACGGTGTCGGCATGACGGTGGGACCACGCAATAACAAAGTGATCGTGATCTTTCCTTTCACCGGCACGCCGGCTTACAAGGCAGGCATTCATCCCGGCGACGTGATTATCGCAGTCGATGGCAAGTCCACGGAGAACATGAGCACTAGCGACGTGGCCGATCTGCTCAAGGGGCCGAAGGGCACCACGGTGCACATCAGCATTTCGCGCGAGGGCGTCGAGAAGCCGATGGAATTTACCCTGGTCCGGGACGAGATTCCGCGCTACAGCGTAGACGTGCACTTCTTGATCCGGCCGGGAATCGGCTACATGCACGTGACGGGATTCAACGAGACTACGGAAGAAGAAGTCTCTAAGGCTTTGGATGAATTCGGCGATCTTAAAGGACTGATTCTCGATCTGCGCGGCAATCCCGGTGGCCTGCTGAGCGAAGGGGTGGGGGTTTCCGATAAATTCCTGAAGAAGGGTCAGCTCATTGTTTCTCACCATGGTCGCGCCTCCGCCGAGAAACGTTATGTGGCGCAGCATGGGAATGGAGGGAAGGATTATCCCCTCGTGGTCCTGGTAAATCGCCTCACTGCATCGGCCGCAGAAATTGTCTCTGGCGCGATTCAGGATCACGATCGTGGACTAATCGCAGGCGAAGTAACTTTTGGTAAGGGACTGGTTCAGACCGTGTACCCATTGTCGGAGAACACGGGTCTTGCTCTCACCACGGCGCATTACTACACGCCCAGCGGCCGGCTGATCCAGCGCGATTACAGCAACATTTCGCTCTACGATTACTATTACAACCGGGAGCCGGAATCCACCAGCAATGCCAATCGCGAAGTGAAGCTCACCGATAGCGGACGCACGGTTTATGGCGGCGGCGGAATCACACCTGATGTTGTGATACCTCCGGTGAAGAGCAATCACTTCCAGGACACGTTGTTGCAGCACTACGCGTTCTTCAACTTCGCTAAGCGTTACGTCGTGAACCATCATCCGACCAAGAGCTTCGAAGTGGACGACGCTACCATGCAGGATTTCCGCAAGTCGCTGGACGAAGCCAACATTCCCTACACGGCAGCCGATCTGCTCGATAACAATGACTGGATCAGGTCGAACATCAAGGCTGAGATTTTCGTGGATGCTTTCGGACAGGATGAAGGAATGAAGGTCAGGACGGAAGCTGATCCGGAAGTTCTGAAGGGGTTGGAGCTTATGCCGCAAGCCAAGGCGCTGGCCGACAATGCCAAGCGCATTGTTGCGGAGCACAACGGTGCGGGAGCGTTCAATAACCGCTAGGATCGAAACGACTTCACCGGGGCCCGGACATGTTCCGGGCCTTTAGTTTTTGGGGACGGAGCTGCCGTAACAAGCCCGCGTGAACTCATTGACTTCGCCGGTAGCCTGTGCCAAAATCCGCCTCAGCAACGGGTCTTAACGCTAGAGTCGCGGAGTGTAGACCTGCCGAGTAGCTGCCCTTCCCCAGTGCGGCGTCGTCGAAGATGACAGAGGCCAAAAAGCGGTCTAAGCCTGTGGTGCTGACCATTCGGTTCTCCTCCAGCCAGACGGAGCCGATTTGAAGCCGGTTCTGTTGGGATTGGGGGTGGTTTTGGCTGCGGTTGCCGGCTACATCGATTGGCGCAGCCGCCGCATTCCCAACTGGCTGACGGTTACGGGGTTGGTGACCGGAATCGCAGCCAATGCAATCGCCGGTGGATGGCCCGGGCTGAAGACTTCCCTGCTGGGTGCCGGGTTGGGACTGCTGGTGTTGTTGCCCTTTGTTCTGGTTCGGAGCCTGGGAGCGGGCGATTGGAAGCTGGCGGGCGCGTTGGGCGCTTTTGTTGGGCCAGCAGTGCTGGCCGATTTGCTGATGGGCTCGGTTTTTGTGGCCGGAATCATGGCCCTCGCGCTGGTGATCTACAAGCGGCGATTTAAGGAAACAATGCGCAATATCGGCCGGATGCTGGCGTCGATGGTGACCTTTCGTATGCCCGGACCCGAGGTTTCACTGGACAACCCGCAGTCCCTCAAGGTCCCATATGGGGTGGCGCTGGCTTTGACTACTTTGCTTTTTGGCGTTGGGAAAGTGTGGGGAGCGCGATAGGCATGAACAACCGGCGGTGGGCTCTTTGGCGCAGTCTGAGCGTCGATACTCGCGGGACGGAGATCGTGGAAGCTGCCTTTGTGCTCCCCTTGGCGCTTATGTTCATCATTGGGATTTTCTGGTTTGGCCTGGCATTCTTAGTTTACGGTACTCTCGCGCAAGGAACGAGGGCTGGTGCGGAAGCCGCCGTAGCTCCAGTTTGCACCACGTGCGCCGCTGGCGGGACTCAAGCGACGATCGCGCAAACAGCTGTCTACAACGCGCTTGCGGCAGCGCATTTGAGCAAGAACAATCTCGCCCCAACCAGTAGTTGGACACCCCCTATGCTGTGTGCGTGTGGCTCTGTGGCCTCCAGAGCGGCGTGCACCACCGCTCTCGCCTGCGACAACACTGTTCCCGATGTTTGTGTTCAGGCGAAGGTCCAGTTGACGTACCCAACCCAAGGCGGCGCTGGCACTTGCGGCACATCTGTGAGCGCGCGGTATAAATATCCGTTTCATTTCAGTATTCCCCTCACAGATTTGGACCTGGGGAATGTTCTTCTTCCGGGGCAGGCACAGATGAGGGCGGAGTCGCAATAATGTTATCTGCACTTCGGCGGAGCGGAGTACTTGCGTCGCTAAAGCGCGGCTCCGCCGACGATCGCGCCTCACAGATCGTTGAACTTGCTCTTTCCCTGCCCGTCCTGGTGGTGTTCGTTGTGGGAGTTTTTGACTTCAGCGGCGCACTTACTCTTAAGCAGAAACTGACCAACGCCGCGCGTGAGGGAGCACGAGTAGCAGCGTCTGATCCGGCCAGCGATATGTATGCCGCCGTTCCCGCGTCAGTAAGCGATGCCGGTCAGGCAGTGGATAACTACCTGTTCTCGGAGAAGATCAACGACTGCGGACTGGGGCCCACGCTTCCAGCGGCGCCGGCGCAGACCGGACTTACCTGGACATATAGCTCGACCGGCTCCTGTCCGGGAACCGGAATCAGCGTAGCGATCAACCGGGGATGCTCGACGCTGGAAAACGGCATTTACCTGATCGGCACCTGCGTCACGATTAACTACGCATACAAGTGGGAGTACAACCGGGTCAGTGGTCTTTTTGGCGGGAGTTTTCTTGGTCCAACCACTATTACTACGTCCGCAGAAGCGTTCAACGAAAACTGAGGGAACGTCATGCTGTCACCGCTAATCCGTCGACCGGGAAAAAATGCTGAGCCGCGCTCGAAGGAGCGCGGCGTCACCATGGCTTTGGTCGCGGTGACGATGGCGGTGCTTATCGCCCTGGCAGCCTTGTCCATTGATGTTGGTACGCTTTACCAAGCCAAAGCTGAGGCTCAGCGCGCAGCCGATGCCGCAGCGTTGACGGCGGCGAGGGTCATCTCGATCTCTGGCATTACGACCGATCCGGGAAATGCGACAAACTCATGGCAGTCGGCCTGCGGCGGCCCGACCAGCACTGCGACCGAGGCTGCCGTCAGCATGGCTCAGCAGAACCTGATTGGGGGCGCCGCAGTGGCGGCCGCATCAGTAAACGTGAACTATATCGCTGGAAACTCCGGGACCACGAATGCAGATTGCTCAAAGCTGGGAACAGATTTCGGAGTAAATCCCATTGTTACGGTTAGCCTGCAACGCACGAATCTCCCGATCTTCTTTGCCCGAATTTTTTCGTTATTCGGGAGAACATTTTCGAGCGCGAGCGTGAGCGCTACTGCGACTGCCGAGGCGTTCAATCCTTCAGGCTCTTTCGTCCTTGGGGAGGTTCCGGTCAATCCCCGCTGCGTGAAGCCGTGGTTCGTCCCGAATCAAGATCCGGGGCACGGGAAGGGACCCTTCGTCACCGCGACAGTCGGCACGATTACGAACCCTGGAACCTTCACCGGCAACAATGGGGTCATCGGCGAAACATTTAACCTGACTGCGGACTGTGATCCGGGGCACAGGCACCGGTGCCATCTTCTCACGGCAAACCCCGGTCCTGTGGCGATGCCTCCGAGTACGCTCCAATACGTCCCCGGAGAGGCACCGGGCACCTCAGTAGCAGTCGCTGCCAACGGCACTATCAATGGATGTTCACAAGTTCAAAACGCGACCTATTGGAACGCCGTCGCGGGCTGCGATCAATCCACCATTTACGCATGCGGAAACTCGCTGGCGAACAATGTCGACTTGGTGGACAATCCAGGGCCGCCCGGAAACGATAGCGCCAACGCTGTGCAATGTCTCATCAACGAGGGCACGTCAGGCATAGGGAACGGCCAGGATTATCTTGCACCCGGCCCCGGCGTTGGCCCTTACACTTACCCTTTTCAAATTCTGGCTGGAGGTAACAGCGGCCTAGTATCTGCGGGCGTACCCAGCACAAGCCAGGTCACCAGCAGCCCCTCTATTGTCTCCCTGCCAATTTATGACAGCGCCGCCGTCTCAACGCTTAACGCGGTCGGCACGACTCCGGTTACCGTCATCGGTTTCTTGCAGGTCTTTATTAACAGCGCCGACGACACGACCGGCAACCCTACTAGCGGATACATCAACGTGACTGTCATGAATGTGGCCGGATGCGGCAACAGCTCGGGTGGTCCTCCCGTTGCTCTCGGAACTTCCCCCGTACCGATCCGGCTGATTACTCCGCCGTAATGCATCAGTAGAACTGATATCCGGAACCCCCCCAAGCCTAGTTCGGGTTATCGTTCGGAGCAGGAGGTTGCGGAGCCTGGCCGTCGGGTGGCGGATTGGGATTTTCCGCCGTGGGTTGCGGTTCTGGCTGGGGCGGGGGAACATTGTTCGGCTGCATGGCTCGCTCGTCTTCGACAGCCATCGGCTGGAGTGGGGGGCTGGGCGATGACAGCGCTCCTTCTCCGCGCGGACTGAGAATCACCCGGTCGAGGTCGCGAGGGTTGCTGGCCGAACTCAGAATCAGAAAATTGAACTTCGTGCCATTCAACAAGTGCGCCAGAACTTCCGGAGCGGGCGCGGGGCCGAGCTGAACCACAACCGTCTCCTGTTCCGCTCCTGCGGGGATTGCAATCTCTGCTCCAGTGCGCTGGTGGACGGCGAACAAAACTTCTGACAGGCTGGCTTGATCGGAGTTGATCGAGAGCATCCCATTGCGAAACGAAACTACGAGACGCGGCTTCGGCGGCACGGGCGCAGGCGGCGCGGGAGTTGGCGCGGCTTCCGGCGCCTCTGAAGGCGGATAAGTGATACTTACCAGCTCGTGCTCCGCAGCGGGATCTATCTTGACTGCTTCCGCGCCCGGCCTTCCGATCTTCACGATAACCGTTTTTCCCGACGGAAACAGCTGGTAAGGCTGCGGACCATTCAAATCGAACACCACGCGTGTGACTGGCGGATTTGACGAAAACAAACCCACACGCATGCTTTTCACTTCTTTGCGATTCATTACCTGATTGCGTAGCTGTGCGCCGGGAGTGGCGTTGACGAAATCAACGATCAGACGGTCAGGGCCGGTGATCATATTCACTTGCGGGACGATACGGGCGCTGGCCTCGATCTCGATCTCGACTTGGCCTGCGCCGCGAAGCACTTGCGCCCGTTGGATCGACGGCGCGGTCTGAGCGTGAGCCGGCGGTGCTGCGATGCAAACTGCAGCGCATAAGCACAGAGCCGCAGCAGTTCTGGGGAAGGAGAACATAAAGATGTTTCGATTGCGCGCTACGGCGATCTTAGCAGCGTTTATTACCGATAGCCCTTACGAAAGTATTACGCCCCTGGCTCTGGCGAAATATAGGGTGCAGTCCGGCTTACGCGCCAAGCTTGGGTGAGCGGGATCCCTTCGGCTTCGCTCAGGGCAGGCTTTCACTACGCCTGAAAAACGACTACGTTCAGGATAAGGCCGCACTGAAAAAAGCCAAAAGTGCACTTACCAGCAAAGTTTGCGGCGCGCCTGCCAGCCGATCATCGCCAGTCCCGAGAGCAGCATCACCCAGGTTCCGGGTTCAGGTACGGTTGATGGCCCAATGCCGCACCGAACTGGCTTCTTCTTGCCATTGGTGCCAGCAGCCGCCTCGTGCGGACCTTTCTTCGCCGGGGCGCAGACGCCTTCCGGTATTGGCGGAGGAAAAATGGCCAGCCCAGTTCCGCCTTCGAACGGGCTTGACAAACTCAGCGGTCCACCAGGATCGTAGCCGGGAGTTAACGGGGCGGGGAGAAGCGCCGACCGAAACGGAATCGCCGGAGCCTGCATGGCCGTTCCCTCGCCCGCTCGAATTGGCTCGTCGAACTTCTCCGGCGCAGGCTCCGCCGGTGCGGCGGGCTGCTGCGCTGTGGGTTCGACGCGGTTGGCGCAGCGGCCGCGAGCCGTCATTCGTCCATCGGTGATTAGCTTCTCACCTTTGTGGAGAGTGATTCTTCGCCGCATCCAGTAAATATTGTTGCCGATGCGGTAAGACATATAGACCGTGCGGGCCAGGGTAAGCCGAACCACTTGAGCGTGATTGTAGTCAAAACCGGCATAGTGAGCGGCGACAACGGGATCGTGCTCCGCCACCCACTTCAATTCCTTGGCGTCTTCCACTCCGCCAGGCACGACCGAGTAGGGATAAACCGGACGGGGCTGCCGCTCCTGTGAAAGGATGTTGTCGAGAGTAACCGATCGCGCGGGCCTGAGATTCAGCCTGGTAGAAGGGCAGGGATTCGGCATGTCGAGCAGAAAATAGCGACGGTACGAAGTATCTCAAAGCCACGGTGGAGGCACCGGCGGTAAAAAGTGCAAGAAGCCCTGCTATACACAGGCGGCGAATCACTCGATTTCTGCGATGCCGACGGCGTCGTCGCCGCCGGACTATTACCTGGACGTTCCCGTTCTCGGGATCGGGCACAAACCACTCCTGCCTGCGGCGGCCACTTGGGCTCCTGGACTATTGGCACTCCGCCACGAACATGGACGCACTCTGAGTGCCACGGGGCGGATATACACCTCCACAAAATAAAGGAGATCCACCGGTTCGGCGATCATATTAGCAAAGGGAGAAATAGTTTGCACACAAATATCCTGTGGATTTCGCGGCCAGTACCCGATTTGGAACCTGTGGCCTACGCGTATTCGCCATGTATTCGCCGTCCGGCTGGGGCGGTCAGAAAGAGGTAATCCTCCATTTGGGCTATATGCAAGTAGCTGCGAACCCTGATAATCTCGTTTATGTTACGGAGGTAAGTATTTAACTCCGTTGACGTAATGCCGACCTTCGCGGCATAGGTAATTCAGGAGAACATTAGCAGTTTCTCTGACTTGCTGCCGAAACTCCCCCAAAAACGAAGGAAGACGCAAGACAAGCTGTCGCCGCTCAGGGACAGCCATCTTCTGTGTGCCAGGAGCAAGCTCATGCGCTTGAGTCGACTTCAGGTCGTACTTTCTTTTTTTCTCGCTACTTTTAGCGAGTCCCGCGTTCGCCAATTCGGTGAACATGCAATTTAACAGCGCAACCCCTAGCGGCATCGGCGGAGGTGGGGTGTATCCCTATTCGGTTTCTGTTAATGGCGTTCCGAATTCTCTGCTCTGTGACAGCTACGACAACACTATGCAGAAGAAGGAAACGTGGAAGGCAAACGCGACGCCCTTCCTTCAAGGCATTGAGGGCAAGCCGCTGTTTGGCTCATCGATGATCATGGACTACAAGGCCGCTGGCCTGATCTTCAAGAGCATGCTGGCAAAAACCATCTCTGCGACGGATGCGAACTGGGCAATCTGGGGCTTGTTCTCGACTAACGCAAAGGCACAGTCTCAATTTAAAACGACCGGCGCCGCCGCGATCGATGCCGAGTTCCTGACGCTCGCTTCAAGCGCCAAGAACAGCGCCTTCAACGGCCTCGTGCTGTACACGCCCATCGCCGGCTCCCAAAGCGTAGGCGGAACGCCGCAAGAGTTCATCGGCTACAACAGCGCGGTTCCTGAACCCAGCACTCTGCTGATGCTCGGGACTGGACTGGTCGGACTTGCGGGAGCGATTCGCCGCAGGATCGCCAGCGTCTAAATTCTCAAAAACCACCTTCGCCGCTTGCTATTTAGGTGCGGCGATCATCGCTCCGCGCTGCTTCACTGGCAGCGCGGTTTTTTTTTCGAATCTTCCCACGCGAATCTTCGATGGGAAAATTCCGAAACGAAATCCGCGACACCGTCTAGCTCAACTTCCTAGCTTAACTTCAGGGTCAGAGAAGGTAGCGCGATGCCCTCGATGTCAGCGGTCCAGAGATCGCCCTTCTCAGTCGGATGCCCGGCGGTGAGCGTGCCGGAGCTAACGATTTCTCCTGCGCCCAGGGGCTGGCCTGGAAAGCGACGTGCAATCGCCGCACCAAGTTCCGCCAGGCACAAAGCGGGACTCCTCAAAGAGTTCTTGCCCGATCCCTCTTCTACAAATGCTCCGCTCCTGGACATTCGCACTTTGAAGCGCGGCAATTCCTCAACCAGCCTGGGAATCGATTCTGGCTGAATGTTAATTTTGTCTCCAATCACGAGAGCTGCATGAAGGCCGAAGGAGGCGACGAAATCGCTGGGCTGAAATTTCCATTCCGGATAAGGACAATCGATGATTTCAAACCCCAACGCCAGCCAACCGGCCGCTGCAAGCGCCCCGGCAGCGTCGAGGCCTTCGCCGACTGGATCTTTCAAACCGAAGACTATCTCGGGTTCAATCTTCAGGGAACGAGAATGTGCGAGTGTGAGCGTGGCGGAATTGTGGTTGGTGAAATGAACCGTGTCGTCGTACATGTATCCCCAGACCAATGTTTCCAGTTTAAGCACCCGCCACATGGCCTTGTTTGCGTAACCAACCTTGCGGCCGACGGCCTTGTGCCCGGCAGCCAGGCGCATGTCCTTTAACCGTCCTTCAACCGCGTAGGCAGTATCGAGATCGAAGCCGGCGCGCGCAGAGGGAGGTTCCACCATCCGGCCCTGTTCGCAGGCGGACATCAGTTCGCGAGCCACCGCTTCAACGGCGGTGGGGGACATGGAAGTTTGCGACACAGCATCCTGTGACATACGCGTACTAACCCTTCGTTAAGGGCAGTGAGCCCTTCAGGTGATCAGCATCTTAGTACCGCCTCCTGCCGAATCGGTTGCCCGAAGCAAGCGCCAAACGGCACAACACCTCGATGCTATTCGTCATGTCTCCATTCAAAACCAAGGTAACTTTACCGCTGTTACCTCGATTAGCTAATTTAAATATATTGACGGCGCTCTGTTTACTTCTGTGCTCGCGATGAGGCGCGAATGAAGAAAACTTTAAAACCTTCGAAGCCGACGATTGCGCACTTCCGCCTTCATTCTTTGCTCATTTCCGTTCTGATTTTTGAGATGTTTCTCGGCGCTCCTGGCATCTTTGCCAAAGCACAGAATACAGTTGTTCTGGTGGGCTCCGGATCCAGCGTGCCGTCCCCTCTTTACGCCCGGTGGGCGCAGGAATACGACAAACGCAATCCTGCGATTCAGATGCGTTATCTTCCCGTCGGCACCAGCGAGGGGATCAAGCAAATCTCCCACGGGGCCGGGGATTTTGCGGCGGGTGAGGCCAAACTTACCGATGCAGAACGCAAGGAAGGCAATTTGATCGAACTGCCGGTCGTTCTGATCGCCATCGTTCCTGTCTACAATCTTCCCGATAGTCACCATGAGCTTAGACTTTCCGGCGAGGTATTAGCTTCGATCTATCTCGGCGATATCAAGGTATGGAATGCACCGCAGATCGCGAGGCTTAACCCCGACGTAGTTTTACCAGCGCTCTCTATCCAAGTGATTAACCGTCCTGCGGGCAAAGGTTCGAATTATGTGTTCACCGATTTTCTCTCCAAGGTAAGTCCCAAATTTCGTGCTCAGTATGGAGTGACTCCTTCACCCAAGTGGCTGGTCGGGGAGTCCGCGGAACGCAGTTCGGATATGGCCGACAAGGTAAAGAATACCCCCGGTTCCATCGGATACGTTGAGTATCAATATGCAATAAAAGCCGGTGTTTCCCAGGCGCTTGTCGTGAATTCTGCCGGCAGGTTTGTGAAGGCGTCCAACGAGAGCATTGCGGCGGCGTGCGCGGCGACAGAGGCGCCGCGCTGGAACAACTTCTCGGCGTCATTGACCAACGCACCAGGAGTGGATTCTTTTCCCATTACCAGCTTCAGCTGGTTATATGTTCGCGCCTCTTCCTCTGACCCTTCGCGTGTTATGGCGCTGGACGATCTTTGGAATTGGGTCTTTGGCGACGGCCAGCCGCTGGTGGTCCAGGAAGGTTACTCGGAACTTCCGGCGCCTCTGCTCACGGCGGTAAGAAAGAAAATCAAAGAGTTGCGATAGACCATTGGGTCAAGGTGCGCAAGAACGCTACCAAAATGACAACCAATCTGAGCCACTACTACCGCGCGCATGATGTTTGCAGCGTCTGCCTTTTCTGATGCATCCTGAAGATTGCACCTTGCTCACGCTATATTTCTGTTTGCGGCCGCTGCTATCGCCGGAACCCTGAATGCACTGGCCGGAGGCGGCAGTTTTGTCTCCTTCCCCGCGCTGCTGTTCTTGCGGGTGCCGGCGGTGGCCGCGAACGCCACCAATACGGTCGCGCTTTGGCCAGGGTTGGCCGCCAGCACCATCGCTTATCTCAAACGTCTGAACGCACCTCTGCGCTTGTTAATTCCGCTGCTGGTGACCAGCGTGGCGGGGGGCTGGGCTGGAGCACTGCTGTTGCTAAGAACTCCTCAGCACACTTTTCTGCACATGATTCCCTGGCTACTGCTGGGTGGCACGCTTCTGTTTGCTTTCGGCAATTCAATCCGCACAATCGCTGGCCAGACTGCGATCGTCGATGATCTGCAGGCTACCTCGTGGACGGCAGTCGCCGTTTGTTCATTCGTGGAGTTGTTGGTCGCCATTTATGGCGGCTATTTCGGTGCTGGGATTGGTTTCATCACGCTCGGCATGTTGACGGCTTTGGGGATGCGCGACATTCACGCTATGGGCGCGATCCGGACTCTGCTGGCCGCCACAATTAATGCCGCCGCTGTGCTCACCTTCATTCTGGCGGGAGCGGTTTTATGGCGGCAGTGCATTGTGATGATTGCGGGGGCTCTTACCGGCGGCTGGTTCGGAGCTCATTATGCGCAGCAAGCCGATCCTCGAAAAATACGTGCTTTTGTAATTAGCCTCGGTTTCGCCATGAGCGCGTACTTTTTCGTTACGGCGCGGTAGGCTGAAAAGGCCACAAGTGACAAGCCCTCGCATCCGACTGTGAGGTCCGAACATTGAAGTTCCACAATTTTGCGATAGGATATTTGCAGCATCAGAAGCACTGCGGCGATGGCTTCGTTCCATCCTCGAATCGCCGGCGGCGCAGGCTTTGAGGACAGCATCCCATGGCATCGCATACCGAAAACGCCACGTCGCAATTCATGAATTACGCTCCCGCGGATTTAAATCCCCAAAAGGATCTGCCCAAGGGATTTTTTGATTTTCTATTGCCCCTGCACAAACAGTTCACGCCGTGGCAGCGAAAGCTGGTCGCCAAGCGGGCGGAGGTGTTGGATGCGTCGCATCGGGGTAAGCCGCCTAATTATTTGCCAATCTCTGAAGCCACCAGCTCGGAGTGGAAAATCGAAGTGCCGGATTGGTGCGCGGACCAGCGCAACCAGATGACGGGCCCGGCCGACGATGGCGAGTTGACCGTAAAGTTGCTGAACTCCGGCTCTCCCGCCGTCATGATTGACCTGGAGGACTCCACCGCCAACCTCTGGGATCACATCATGCTGGCGGTCAAGAACACCATCGCAGCCTACAAATACGAACTCAGCTACGAGGACAAGAAGCGGAAAAAACGAATTTCGGTTCAGCGTTCTAAAACAGTAACCTGGGTGCGACCTCGTGGGCTGCACGTCAGCCAGGGTGGGGTGATCAAGAACGAGATTATGTCCGCTTCCCTCTTCGATCTGGCGCTGATCTGGTACCAAATTGATCCGGCATGGTTGCCGCACAATTTCTCGGTTTATATACCCAAGAGCGAATCTGCCGAAGAAGCATTCTGGTGGCATGATCTGTTTCAGGTTCTGGCCAAGCAGAAGGGCCTGGCGCCAAACTACATCAAATGTATGGCGCTGGTTGAGGCGCATCCTCTGGCCTACCAGATGGAAGAATTCCTTTTCAATCTACGCGACCATTGCCTGGGATTGAATCTGGGCCGCTGGGATTACATGGCGTCCCTGATCGATTTCATGCTCGAGGATCCCAATTGGATTTTGCCGGATCGCAACACCATTCCGCACGACGTGGCATTTTTCCAAAACTTTCGCACTCTGATGCCCGAGATCTGCCACAAGCATGGCGCGCACGCGATTGGTGGAATGACCGCCCTCTATCCCAGCCGCACCGACGCAGAACTAAACGAGCGTGCGCTGAAGGTCTTGAAGCAGGATAAAGAGAACGAAGCCAAATGCCTGATGGATGGAGCCTGGACTGGCCATCCGGATCAGAATGAAATCGCGGTTGCACAATTTCCGTATCCCAATCAGATTGCAAAAAGGCCCAGACTGCCGAACTCGCATCCGGATTTGCGGCCAATCCCTAAAGGTGTGGGCGGGATAACCATGGACGGTACACGAGCCGCGGTTCGCACCGTAATTCGCTATCGTAACGGAGTACTTAACGGAAAAGGTGCGAGCCTGCTCGATGGTTATATGGAAGATCTCGCCACTGACCGCATCTACCGCCTGATGATTGCGCAACGAGTGCGGCACAAAGTGAAGGTCTCCGGTGACGACGGCAAACCAATCGAGCACACTCCTGATTTGATTGCTCGCATTTTTGACGAGGAGTTGTCAGAGATTCAACGCGATTTGCCCGCGGAGATTGATCGCAGAGCGGCGACCACATTGCCCGAGGCGCGCCGCATCGCCGAGGAGATGATTGTGCAAGGACACCACTCGCCGGTTTAGAACGCTTTTGGACGAACAAAACTGATCGGATTGATCGAAAGAATTCACTTGACGACCGCTGTGTTATTGGGGCTCACTGTCAAACTGCGCTTCATCGCGACGTTCCACATTCCGCTGGTTGATTCTCCGTTCTTCGTTCAGTACCGTAGTATCAAAGAATATGCGTAGCCAGAAACGAGGACTATGAGCACCATCGAACAGACTGCTGCACTTGCGTATCCAGCCTTGCAACCGCCTCGCCGCTATCTGTTCGGTCCCGGGCCCAGCATGGTTCACCCACGAGTTTATGAGGCGCTGTCGAAGCCGATTGTCGGCCACCTCGATCCCTACTTCATCCAGGTTATGGGCGATGTTCAGCAATTGCTCAAACCGGCCTTCGGCACGGCCGACGGTGGAACTCTGGTGATCTCCGGCACTGGCAGCGCCGGAATGGAGGCTGCCGTTGCTAACTTTGTAGACCCTGGAACGAAGCTTGCGGTCTTCGCCAATGGATATTTTTCGGATCGCCTGACAGAGATGGCAAAGCGCAACGGCGCGAACGTGGTGCGCTTTGAGAAAAATTGGGGTGAGACTTACACGAACGACGAGGCGGGAGAGTTCATCGATCGGGAGAAGCCCAAGGCTGTAGCCTTTGTGCACGCCGAGACCTCCACTGGAGCATTGCAATCTGGCCGCGCGATCTGCGCCGCGGCTCACGAGGCGGGCGCGCTGGTGATCGCCGATTGCGTCACTTCGCTGGGCGGAGTTCCAGTCGAGTTCGACCATACAGGCATCGACGTCGCCTACAGTTGCACGCAAAAGGGATTGAGTTGCCCGCCGGGCTTGTCTCCGATGGCGATGTCCGGGCGGGCGATGGAGTTTCTGCGCAACCGCCCGACTGCGCCCCGGAGCTGGTACCTCGACCTTAAGCTGATTCACGACTATTCAACGGTATCTCATCGCTATCATCACACCGCGCCGATTTCCATGTTCTACGCGCTGCGCGAGGCGCTTACCGTAATCGGCGAAGAAGGGATCGAGAAGCGCTGGGAGCGGCATCGCCTCTGCAACCGCACTTTCGTAAAGGGCATCGAAGCGATGGGTCTGAGGATGCATGTTCCCGAGCAGCAGCGGATCGCCACTCTGAACACAGTCTGCGTGCCCCAGGGCGTGGATGAAGCCAAAGTGCGACGTCGCCTGCTGGACGGGCCGGGGATTGAAATCGCCGGTGGTTTCGGGCCGCTCGCGGGAAAAGTATTTCGTATCGGCGTGATGGGTCCGTTGGCCACCGAAGATAACGTGGATTTTTTCCTGAAAGAGTTCAAGAGAGCCCTGAGCGCGGAGGGTTACTCCAAGTAGACCACGGATTCACACACGCAAAGTCAGGCTCAAGACGGCAGCCTGTTCCCTGCGTTTCGCGGACAATGGATTAAGGCGTCATGTCATCCAGAACGCCGGAGCAGGACACCAGAGCAAAGACCGCGGGCCTGAGGCGAGCACGAATGACACTGAAGTCCGTTGACACTCTTCTTGACGTCCTACATTTCGCGGATAGCCACACGGCCATTATTGTTCCCGAGCTCGGGATCCGTGTCACCTACGATTCGCTCCGGCAGCAGGTTCTTGAAATGGCGGACGCGTTGGCTTCCGCTGGCATTCGCCGCGGAGACGCAGTAGCCATCGCATTGCCGAATGGATTGCCAGCGATTGTCTGTTTTCTGGCCGCTTCGATTGCCGGTACCGCGGCCCCGCTAAACCCAGCCTATCCGTATGAAGAATTTTATTTCTTTCTGGGAGACACTGATGCCCGTATTTTGCTTTGCCCGCCGGTCGGCGCCGAATTTGTTCGGACCGCAGCGAAGGATCGCAAAATCCCGATCTTCTCGGTGGAAATGAACGACAAGGGGAAGGTTTACTTGGCAAATGCTCCCGCTGGAGCGAAGGCTGCGGAGCCCGCGGCTGATGACATCGCGCTCATCCTGCACACCAGCGGCAGCACAGGGCGTCCCAAGAGGGTGCCCCTGCGGCATTTCAACCTGGCTATTTCGTCAGCAAACATCGCCAACACTTATGCTCTTTCTGAAAAAGATACTTCGCTTTGCATTATGCCGCTGTTCCACATTCATGGTTTGATCGGTTCAACCATGTCTACGCTGCTCTCGGGAGGAACGGTGGTTGTCCCCACTAAATTCAATGCGCTTTCGTTCTGGCGAACCGTTGCCGAACATCGCGTGACCTGGTATTCCGGGGTTCCTACGATGCACCAGCTTCTGCTGGCCCGTTCGCGCGGCAAGCCGGTGGAAGCAGCCTCTCTGCGTTTCCTGCGGTCGTGCAGCGCCCCCTTGTCCGCGGAACTCATACACAAGATTGAAGGAATTTTTGGCGTGCCTTTTGTCGAAGCCTATGGCATGACCGAGGCCGCGCATCAGATGACTTCAAATCCTCTGCCTCCACGCCACCGGAAGCCCGGCTCGGTCGGGGTGGGCGCAGGCTTGCGAATCTCTATTATGGACAAAGATGGCAAGCACCTTGGAACTAATCAGCGGGGAGAAATTGCGATACAGGGAGCGAATGTGTTTCGGGGATACGAAAATAATGCAGAAGCTAATGCGCGCTCCTTTGTGGATGGCTGGTTCCGCACCGGCGATCAGGGATTTCTTGACTCTGACTGTTATTTGCACCTCACGGGCCGGATCAAAGACATCATCATCCGCGGCGGCGAGAACATCGCACCGCACGAGGTGGATGAAGTCTTGTTGAAGCATCCCGCAGTCGCAGCGGCCGTTACATTCGGCTGCACCCATCCTACGCTCGGCGAAGAAGTGGCGGCAGCGGTGGTTTTGCACGAAAAGCATGGCGCAAGAGCGTCGGAGCTTATCAAGCACTGCCGCGATTTTCTGGCCGAGTACAAGTGCCCGGCGAAAATATATCTCGTGGATGCCATTCCCACCACCGCGACCGGAAAGATTCGCCGGCGCGCGGTCGCGGCTGCGCTGGTGGAAGATCAACTGGGGTTGTCGCAGGAATGAAGTATCTCGTCGCGGGGGCAGGAGCCATCGGCGCGTACATCGGAGCGCAAATGGCAAAGGCGGGTTTCGATGTAACCCTGTTCGCCCGCGGGCCGCATCTTCGTGCCATGCAAGAGCGCGGGGTCCAAGTCAAGAGCAAGGAGGGCGACTTTACAGCCCACCCCTCAATCGCAAGTTCTCTGGAAAAAGTCGGGCCAGTGGATGTGATTTTTCTCGGCGTAAAAGCGCACAGTCTGCCGCAACTTGCACCTCACCTGAAGCCGGTGCTGGGGCCGAACACTACAGTTGTGAGCACGCAGAATGGAATTCCGTGGTGGTACTTCCAGGGCTTTGGTGGAGAGTGGGAAGGTCTGCGTCTGGAACGCGTGGATCCCGGGGGCGTGATTTCCTCGGTCATCGAAGCCCGTCGCGTGGTTGGGTCGATCGTTTACTTTGCGACCGAGATTACCGCACCGGGCGTGGTCCAACACATCGAAGGCAATCGCTTCACGCTGGGGGAGCCCGATGGCTCGCGCTCGGAGCGCCTGCGGCAAATTGCGGAGGCGCTCATCGCATCCGGCCTGCGCTGCCCCATCACCGCCCGACTGCGGCACGAGATTTGGGTAAAAGTTCTGGGCAATGCGTCTATAAACCCAGTAAGCGCACTGACGCGGGCAACCATCGTTCAGATCGTGCGCGATCCGGGAAGCTGCTCCGTGATTCGCAATATCATGCAGGAGGTGGAAGCCGTCTCCCACAAGCTCGGCATGGAATTGCCTGTCTCCGTCGATCAGCGAATTGCGGGCGCGGAAAAGGTTGGCGAGCACAAAACCTCCATGCTGCAGGATCTGGAAGCGGGACGACCGCTGGAACTGGAAGCGTTGGTTGGCGCGGTGGTGGAGTTGGGGGAGAGAGTTGGACTTCCGATGAGTACCACTCGAACGGTGTATCATTGCGCACAATTATTAGCTCAGTCGATTTCTCAGACGCACACAAACAGCTCGGTGGCAGGGCTGACAACACATTAAGTGATGCTTTAACATATATTGACTACAGCTCTGTTTTATCTATCAGTTGTTTTCGTTTCGTATGTTTGTCAAATCGTCAAAACCAATCCTAGGCTGCAATAAAATTGCCGGTTAGAAATTGGGAAATTGGGATATACTCCCTTCGCTAGCTCGCATGTTTATCGCACAATTGGAGCCCTCTTTGGCCACGAGTATCAAACCCGACTTCGAAGCGGTTCGCAGGAATAAGGTTTACGAAGAAGTCGCCAAGCAGATCGAACGCCTGATTCTGAAGAAACTGAAACCGGGCGACAAACTCCCGGCGGAACGGGAGTTGGCGGAGATGCTGCACGTGAGCCGCGGCTCCATCCGGGATGCGATTCGCGGCCTGGAATTGCTCGGTTTAGTTGAACCGCGCCAAGGTTCTGGAACGATCGTTCGCCAGATCTCAGCCGACTCTCGCGTAAATCCCTTTGCCAATGCGCTGAAACGAAGGCAGGAGTTGGTAGGCGAACTATTGGATTTTCGCAAAATGCTCGAGCCGCCGTTGGCCGCGCGTGCCGCCACCCACGCTTCTGAGGAAGAAATCTGCGAGATGGAGGCGATTCTGCAGCGTCAGAAAGAAAAGCAGCGTCAGGGAGACGCAGCTGTCGCCGAAGATGCGGAGTTTCATTACAACATTGCTCTTGCCTCAGGCAACAGTGTGGTGTTGAAAGTGATCGACATTCTCATGGACCTGCTGCGTGAGACGCGGGCGCGCTCTTTACAGGTCGAGGGCCGCGCGCAAAGGTCGCTCGACGGCCATCTCCGTATTCTGGCGGCCATTAAGCATCGCGATTCTGAAGCTGCCAAGGCGGCTATGCGGCGCCACATTGAAGACGTCGAAGAGATCGTGCTTCATAGCACTGAATAGGGCCTCTTTTGAAGATAGTCTCTTTCCCAACTCAGACTGGCGAAGCGGTTTCTTACAACCAGTCGTAAGGACGTGTTTTGCGCGCCGCTCAATTAGTCGGGCAAGTGCTGGCCGCGCGTTTCCGCCCCGAACGGAATCAACAGAAGTCCGATCGCAAAGGCAATCGAAGTGAGTGCGACCGGGGTTCCGAGCGAACCATAATGCCGGACGCCGCTTCCCACCAGAAATGTAATTGCCGCCCCGCCAAACCGTGCGAACGAAGTTGAAAACGCGAAGGCACTGGCCCGGCATTCCGTGGGATATTGTTCCGGCAGCCACAGGGTGTAGACAGCGAAGTTCGCGCCGCCGAAGCCCAGGAAAAATAAGCAAACGAAAAACCACGGTAGTGCGCTGGGGCCGAGATAGAAGACTTTCCCGAACGTAAGCGCGATGAAAACCACCATCAGGCCAAAAAAGACGGCGAGGGCTCCGCGCCGGCCCAGCTGTTCGGCGAGCCACGGCATCGCGAGACAGCCGAGAATGGTAGCGAACGAAACCAGCATGATGCCCCATGAAGCTAACTGCGCGGCCTGTGGGCCCACGTGCCCACCTGCCTCGGCAAGAGAAGTAATGGCGGCTGGAACGTACACTGTTCCCGCCCACAAGCCACAAATCGATGCCAGCATGAACAGAGAATTCAGGATCGTGCGTCGCCGCAATGCGGGCGAAAACAAAGTTGCGAACGGACGCCAAACCGCCCAGGAGCGGACGATGCTTTCTTTCTTTTTCCAGGCGGTCGGCTCCGCAACTCCGTGCCGAATCCACGCCAGAAATAGTGCTGGCAGACCGCCAACAATGAACATGGCGCGCCAGCCATAATGGCTGCCGATACCGTAGTTCGCCAGCGCGGCCAGGAATATGCCGACGTAGTATCCGGTGTGCATGAATCCCGCGCCCATGCGGCGGCGCTGCTCCGGCCACTCCTCCGCTACGAATGTCCCTCCCATGGCCCACTCGCCGCCAATCCCTATTCCTGCAAGCAGGCGGAGAACAGCCAATTGCCACACGCTGGTGACGAAGGCGCTCAAAAAGGTGAAGACCGAATACCAGACGATCGTCAGCATGAGCGTGCGCACCCGTCCGAACTTGTCTCCGATAGGGCCCCATAAGAACGCGAGTCCCCACCCAATCAGAAACAGCGCAAACAACAAGCCTCCATATTGCCCGATATTGGCCCTTGTAGTTGCAATCCCTGAGTGCGGCAGCAATTCTCGCAGCGAGGGGACCAACACGAGCGCGTAAACAAACGAATCCATACCATCCAAGGCCCATCCGCCCCACGACGCCCAGAATCCGCGAATCTGATTTCTAGTGAGTGATGCTGACACAACGTGGACGGGCCCGGGAATAGGGGCGGGGTGCGTAACTTCGTTCGTCGCGGAACGCGGCATGACAGTCGGGAACTATATCAAAGAAAGACGCTGGGATGAGGAAATATTGACAGGGACTCGTGGGGAAATTCGGAGCGGTCTCAGGTTTGAATTCTTGGGTTTCTTAAGTCGCAGATCTCAGGCATTCAGTTTTGAGAGATTTTACCTGATCCTAAGACTCCAGACGCTCTAGCCCTTCGTCGCCTTCAGGCGCTCTTCAAGGGCCTTCACCTCAGAATTCAATCCCTCGGGAAGATGCTTTCCGAAGTGTGCGAAGTGTTCTTTGATTAACGGCACCTCAGCCAGCCATCCATCAATGTCGACGCTGAGTAACTCTTCCACCTGGCCGTCCTTGACGTCCAGTCCCTCGGTGTCGAGGTCGGCAACCTCGGGAATCCGTCCGATCGGAGTTTCCTTCGCGTGAACGTTGCCGTCGCAACGTTCGAAGATCCACTTCAGCACTCGGCTATTCTCACCATAACCGGGCCAAAGAAATTTGTGATCCTGACTCTGGCGAAACCAGTTGATGTAAAAGATCTTGGGCAGCAGCGAGGCATTTGAGTGCTTTCCGATTTTGAGCCAATGACCAAAATAGTCGCCCATGTTATAGCCACAGAAAGGCAGCATGGCCATGGGATCGCGGCGAAGTTGTCCTACTTTGCCGGTGATCGCAGCCGTCGTCTCGCTGCTAACGGTGGCTCCTAGAAAAGTACCGTGCTGCCAGTTGAAGGCTTCCGTCACCAGAGGAACAATTCCCGCGCGCCGGCCGCCGAATAGAATCGCATCGATTGGAACACCTTTGGGATCGTCCCATTCGGGAGCGATCACCGGGCACTGCGCTGCCCGCGCCGTAAACCGCGCGTTGGGATGCGCCGCGGTTCGTCCGGACTCCGGCGTCCAAGCCCGACGCAGCCAGTCGACCAATTTCGCTGGCTTCTTTTCGGTCATTCCCTCCCACCAGACATCACCATCAAAAGTCATCGCGCAATTGGTGAAGATGGCGTCGTGAGTGACGGTGAGCATGGCGTTGGCATTTGATTTCATGCTGGTGCCTGGCGCTACGCCGAAGAAACCGTATTCCGGATTGATGGCATAAAGTCGACCATCCGCACCAAATTTCATCCATGCGATGTCATCGCCGATAGTCTCCACCTTCCAGCCGGGAAGACTTGGTATCATCATCGACAAGTTGGTCTTGCCGCACGCCGAAGGGAATGCCCCCGTCATGTACTTGGCGCGGCCGGAAGGGCTGATTAGCTTCAGAATCAGCATGTGCTCGGCCATCCAGCCCTCGTCGCGAGCCTGTACCGAGGCAATGCGCAGCGCGTGGCATTTTTTCCCCAGCAATGCGTTGCCGCCGTAGCCGGAGCCAAATGACCAAATCTCGCGTGTCTCTGGAAAATGGCAAATGTATTTATTTTCCGCGTTGCAGTTCCACGGTTTGTTGGGTTGATTCGGACCGAGTGGCGACCCGAGCGAGTGTAGTCCGCGCACAAACTCTCCGTCTGCCCCCAGAGCGTCCAGCACATGGCTTCCAACGCGCGACATGAGCTGCATGCTAACCACCACGTATGCCGAGTCGGTGATTTCTACTCCAATTTTCGAAATCGGCGAACCGATCGGTCCCATGCTGTAAGGGACCACGTACATGGTGCGACCCGTCATCGAGCCGGCAAACAGTCCGGTCAGCTTCTGTTTCATTTTCGCGGGATCTTCCCAGTTGTTGGTGGGGCCGGCTTCTTCTTTAGTTCGGGAACAGATGAAAGTCTGGTCCTCTACGCGCGCCACGTCCGCAGGGTCGGAGCGCACGAGGTAGCTGTTCGGCCGCTTCGCGGCATCCAGCGGGATGGCCGTTCCAACCAGCACCAACAGCCGCAATATCGCCTCATACTCCTCGGTCGATCCATCGCACCAGTGAATGCGGGCAGGTTTGCACAGCTGAGCAACTTCCTCTACCCAGCGTTCCAGCCTGGCATGCCTGGGCTTACCCGCGGCTGATTCAACTTCGATCGTAATCGTGGCCATCGTGTGGATCTCCCGAAATCATTTCCCGTAGACCAATTCCCGTAAACCAATGCTCGCGGACGTCTTATCCTCGGCACTCGAGGCTGTCATGAACAGTGCCGGACTGCCGCGACGCACCCAGATATTCTCTCTCACTTGTGCACATTATTCCAGCGCTGGCCTTCGACGGTGGTCTCGGAGTCAAGGCACACGTGTGATGCGACTTATTGCTAGAAGGTCGTCGCGTGACTCCAGTCGAACCGAAACCTCAGCGGTGCGAATTATCAAACCCGATCGGGACGCCTCGGGAAGTCTCACGGAAACGCAGAAGAAGGCGGTGTGCCATCCTTTGGACTAACTCGAAAAACCCGTCGCAGGCAAAACCCCAGAACCAGAGTCCCCCCGAGAAGCAAGGAGATGTCGCCGACGCTGAACAGTCCGAGCAGCGCCTGGTCTGCCAAGATTGGAAGTCGCGTGTTCGAGGTTGCAGGCTGCCACATCGGGCTCACCGGACGCAACGTGGATGGCATTCCGACCACTGGCATAGCCCCGGCATTCGTATCCGTCACGACGGCGTTGAGCATTAATCCACACAGCATTAAGAGAATGCCGCAACGAACCAATGGCGACCGAACCGCACGCGCGACGAGCCACAAGATTGCTAAAGATTCGCACAGCCAGATCACTGGATGTTGCATCCACGCTAGCTGGTGTAAGGTTGAAACAAAATGCATAGTTCCCGCCAACGCCCAATGGCAGCGGAACCAGGAGCAAGCGAAGTGCCAAATTGAATCGAATACTAAATCCCTACATGGCAATCGGATGGGAGGAGAATGGCGCGAGGGCGAGATAGGTCTGCTTGCAATTCATTACAACTGTCCTCACTTTGCGATGGGGAGCGCCGAACGCGGAGAAGATATTGCAAAGAGTTCGACGGAAACAGAACTCCCGATGCACCTCGAACCGGTTGGCAGGAGGCAGAAAATCGAGTACGGTCCAATTCACATCCAAGAAATCGTTCGCTGGGGTACAAATTTTGTACAAAAATTCGCCACGTACATACCTGACAGGAGCATGACACGACTACACCTTGCGTACAGGCGCAAGCAGCGCAGACTTGAGCAATCACCGCGGCGACACTCCTAACGCCTCCTGAAACTTGGGCCGCATGTTTGGCTCAGCCCGTACTACCGGCCCGCCAATGAATATCGGCGACGTGTTGTTGAATGCGGCCGCCTTCGGATATAAAGCCACAACATCCCAGATGTGGCCGTCTCTGATGCAGCAGTTCGGTTGGTCCTCCGATAGGTGCTTACGCAAGGCGTCTGCGACGAGATGATTCTTGTCCCAGTACTGCTCCGCTCTGACGTCTGAGACGCGCGATAGAGCGAGGCTTGTTGGCTTTTGCCAATCCGTGGGTAACATCGGTTCCCAAACGATAAATACCCGAACATCGCGCGATGTAAGTTGTTTCAATAGGTTTTCAATTGCGGAGGCCCCCCGCAAGCATGTTGGTCAAGTCGGAGAGAGCAGAGCGACCACGCGCGCCTGTTGTGCCGAATCATCGAAGTTTTTCTCAAATTGCTTGAAGTTGCCCTGGTCGAGATCCACCATTGGCGGCTGTCCTTGCGGTACGCTGCGAGGGCTGAACACTTGCCAACCCAGCACCGCGGCGACTATCAATATGAACAGACCGACGATCACTCCACTTCTCTTCATAGCAATTTATCGAGCGATGGCGCTAGCGATTATTTGTGGGAACAGAATGACTGCGAGCACAACAACGACAGCGAGCCATAACATTGCGATGCTGACTGGGCTTCGCCTCTTGCAAGTCCTGGGAGTGCCATAGAGCTGCCAAAACCCAACCATCAAGAACACGGCAGCGAGCCCGAGCAGCCACCCATGAAATTGTTGCACCCAGACGCTTGCGCCGGCCAACCCGACCGCACCGAGAAATCCGAACGGCAGGCAGCAGGCAATGGTGGATAGGGCCGCAATGACTGCGGCTACTGGAGTTGCCTTTTCCGCGACTCGCATAGTTCAGCCTTTGGCAGCAACAATCGCTGTCCTGACAGATTCCCGCGATGGGACACCGCTGGAGTTCTTGTATATCCGGCAGGACAATCCTGGTGTACCACGGTCGACCGTTTCCACGTCCTTCCCGTTGACGCGGACAGTCGGAGACCCAAAAAACTGAAAAGCCTTGGCCTCGGCGTCACTGCTGATGAGCACTTCATGTACCGGGACAAGAGGTTCTCAGTTGCGAGCACGTGTTTGATTCTTTCGACAGTCGGCGGGTGATTGGGACAGTCGCTGACATACAGCACTTCGATTTTCATTACTTCTGATTCTCCATTTCGAGTACCGGGCAGGCACACGGATTATGTTGCTTCCGGTGGTCCAATTCCCGATTGCAACGGCGCAGGTCCGCTGCAAGTTCCTTTTCGAGCGTCTGAAGCTCGCGCAACTTCGCGCGTATCGCATTGAGCTTTGCCTGTAGCAGTTCGCGCACCGAGCCACATGCTTCGACTTTGCTAGAGCGCAGTTCGAGCAGCTGTTTAACCTCGCGAAGTGAGAAGCCAAGGCTCTGCATTTGCCGAATGAACTGCAAACGAGATACGTCATCCGGACCGTAAAGCCGGAATCGGCCCATCGTTCTTACGGCTTTGGGTAGCAGGGCGCGTCGCTCGTAAAAGCGGATCGCATCCACGGTTAGACATGCTCGCTTGGCAGCCTCACCGATTTGCATGGGCTGACTCGACATATGGCAAGAATACACTCTGGACTATGGTCCAGAGTCAAGAGGCAAAGAGCAATGCGCCCTTTTCAGCGGGTGCCGAATGAACGTACCGGCTTGGCACGGCGCAAGCTTCGCGTCACATCAATTGACCCGATACGCCTGGCTCTGCACTTTGATTGAGCCAGTCACTATGTACGTGCAAGCTCAATTTCACGCTGTTTTCAAGCTGTCCCTGCCGCGCTTTACGAAGAGTGCGTAGTATTTTTCCGTGACCTTCACGCTGCTGTAAGCGTTGTACAAACCAGATGCGACTCAGTTGAAACTATTGAAAACATTAAGTCAGAATTTGGTGGAGCTAGTCGGGCTCGAACCGACGACCTCATCGTTGCGAACGATGCGCTCTCCCAACTGAGCTATAGCCCCGCAAGGCGGATGGTTGACGTGAGTTGCCAAGTCATTTTAACAGCGTTCTTTCCTTCGCACCACGATCCTATCAATTAAGATCCGGCCTAAATAGTTCTTTCATTCGAAAAAAGGCCCTATATTTTTCCAGACGCATGACACAAAAAGAGCCTTGACGAAGGCCCCCATAGCGCGTCTAACCTAACATAGTTCCGAGCACAGTTCGGTTGCGAGTTTCCTCCGATGTTTGCGCAGTTAAAGCCGGAGACGGCAAGAAATCAGCGGAGAATTGTCGCAGGGTCGCTGGTACTTCACGCTGCCCTGTTCACCTGGCTCCTGCATGCTCCGGAGCCGCGGTTGTTAATGCCAACTTCCGTTTCGCTCGGAAGCAACGGCAGGGTGGTGACGCGAATTTACTGGCCTAGTCAGTTACACGACGACAGCACCACCACTTCGCCGGAGAACGCCAGCGAAGTCTATCGCCGCCAGCGCCTCGGGCACGAGAAGCTTATTTGGAAGCCGACTGCTACGCCCCCGAAAATGACTGCGCCTCGTTCCACGTTGGCCCCGTCCGCGGTTGAGGACAATTCAAAAACGGCCACGCTCTCGAACCTCGGTCACGGCGCGACTGCTGGACCTTTGTACGGCAGTCTGCCGGGAGGACCGGTATATGGAGATGAAATCCGTCCTGCCCTGCCCGTCGCTACCGCCGACCCAGTTGTGTACCCTTGGGAACGGCCGACCTCTGAGGGTAAAGTCATCATCGAAATTATGATTGATGAACGGGGAGAAATCGTTCGCAAGACGGTCTTGCAGAGCCTGGGACCCGCTATCGATAATAAATGCCTGGCCGCGCTGGAGAACTGGCACTTTCGGCCCGCGACGCACAACGGTTCTCCGATTCCATCGAAGCAAGACGCAATTTTCCCTTTCAAAGCCCGCGGCTAGTCGACGCTGGTACCCGTCGCTCCATCATCTGCTTCACTATAATGGACTAGTGACTTCATCGCGTGTTCAGCAAATTGCAACTGCGGATTTTCCTACTCGTTGGGGAAAGTTTCGTATCCATGGTTTTCGCGCCGAATATACGGATAGAGGCCGGCAAGCCGAGGAAGCGATCGCTCTGGTGATCGGCGATCTTCGGTCCACGCCTCCGCTGGTGCGAGTGCACTCGCAATGCCTTACGGGTGACGTTTTTCATTCCCTGCGCTGTGATTGCCGCCAACAGCTCGAGATGGCGCTCTCTATGATTTGTGACGCGGGCGCCGGCGTCTTGATTTACGAACTGCAGGAAGGGCGAGGCATCGGCCTGATGGCGAAATTACAGGCATATGAGTTGCAGGACACGGGTCTTGATACAGTCGAGGCCAATGAGCGACTGGGCTTCAAGGCCGATCAGCGCGACTTTGCGTTGCCCGGTGAAATGCTCAAGGCATTAGGCGTAAGGAAAGTGCGCTTGCTCTCGAATAATCCTGAAAAGGTCGAGGCACTGCAGCGAGCCGGCATCGAAGTGGTCGAGCGCGTACCGTGCGAAGTAAAAGCCAGTCCACACGCTGAAGAATATCTAAAGACGAAGAAAGAAAAGCTGGGTCACTTATTCTCGTCAAGGTAAGCAATCGCAATTTCCTTTTGATTGCAGCGCACGGGTGACTGATTTTCCTGCGTCTTAGTCATGCACAAACGTCACACTCTGCGGCGCTCCAGTGGCATTTTGTGTCTGGCAGTCGTGATCGCTTTGCGGCCGCTGATTTCGGCTCAGCCGTTGGCCTCACTTGTTATGTTTCCGATCCGCACCGCCGTCTCCATTCCGTTCGTTGAATTTGCCACCCTGCTGATGATGTGGCGTGAGATCCATGACGAAAAGGGTGTAAAGAATTGACTGTGGCAGAATGTCAGATCAGGTTCGGCGTTTGAGAATCGCCTCCAAAGCAATGCGGTTCTTCGCAGGTAGTTCGTGGAGCGCCACCCGCGCCAGAGCAATATAGGCGTCGCGTGCTGCAGGAAAGTCACGCAAGACGTTGAGATGCATTCTTACGGTTTCGACATCTCCGCGCGCGATGGGGCCGCTGAAAGATCCGGACGCACCGAGGTTCCCGTAGTTAATCAATGTTTGCCTAAGGATCGGGAGCATCCTCTGGCGAGCTGATCTTCGGCTAACCCCAGCAGCGCCAGCCACGCGCTCGCTTACGGCTAGCAACGCCGTAAATAGCGGGGAGGCGAACATGCCCCAGGCGTGATAGGCCGCCTTCTGCTGCTTGCGGATCGTGAATGGCCGGCCGTGGAGAGCAAGAACAATCGAACGGGCGCACGTTACAGCTTTCCTGCTCCCCTCGATAGCGAACGGTACCCCTGCCAGCGGCGGACGCGATCCACGGACAAAAGTCATCAACGGATGCACCGACCCCACGCTGGCTCCTCGCCGCCGCAGGATGGTAAGTTCATCGCTGGTCAGAACTCCGCTGGAATGCAGCGCTACTTTGTTTCTGTTTTTCCAATCTCCGGCGGCGGCCACCGCTTGGGCTGCCCTGGCAATCTCTTTGTCGGGGACACAAAACCAGATGATCTCGGCGTTAAGTTCTGCCCGTCCCACCGCAATGGCGGACGCCCCGACTTCACGAGCCAGTGTTCGTGCTCGGTGCAGAGAACCAGCCCTCTCTCGCGAAACGATTGCCTCGATTTCGTAGCCCGCTGCGCGTAAAGCGGGTGCAAGTGTTCGGGCCAGATTTCCCGCGCCAACAATTGCGATACGCGGTTCGCTGGATAGCCGTTCAGACATGCCCGGCAGAATATCAGAATCGACTTGAATCGCACGTATGCCGCGCTCGTTCCAGAAGCCGCGAGCCGGATGGCGTGCTTTATATTGTTGTCATGCCCAAGCGCCAAGGTTCCAAAATAAAGCGGACAAAATCCACCGCTGCCTCAACATCCGAAGTGCGAGTGTTCTCGTCACGCACCGTGTATCGAGGCCCGGCTTTTTGGGTAACCACGGACTACGTGGTAGAGCCGGGAGGCGTGCGCACGCGGCGGGATATTGTTCATCATACCGGATCCGTAGTAATTCTTGCGGTCGACGATTCCGGCTCGACGCCGCGTGTGCTGCTGGAGCGTCAGTACCGCCATGCTGCGAATGCTTATCTATGGGAACTTCCCGCCGGGCGGATCGATCCCGGCGAAAAGCCACTACCCGCCGCCAAGCGCGAATTACTCGAGGAAACCGGATACACGGCCTCCGATTGGCGGCGCATTCTCTACTTTTATGCCAGCCCAGGATTTGTCGCCGAAACCATGTCTGTATATCTGGCCACGGGCTTACGTGCGGGCAAAGCTCAACCGGAGGCGGACGAAATAATCCGGAAGCGCATGGTTCCTCTCCCCGCTGCGGTCAACATGGTATTGAGCGGCAAAATTCGCGATGCCAAAACCATATCCTCGGTCCTGTGGCTCGAACATGAAATAGAGAACAATTGTGATCTTCGTTCTCCTTACCCTGGACGCCGAGCAGCGCGCTAGCCTTGTCTGGGGTGGGTTAGCAATGCCGGTAGCTTGGTAGCTTTAGAGGTTTGAGTTTTTTGCCCAATCCTTTGGTTCTTGACACCCCATCCTAATCGCTACAAAATGCATCGTATGTAGGCACGTCTCTGGGTACCCCCACGGAATGACGTGCGCAAAAAGGGGGTGTACGCGTGGAACGTCTGAAAGGAACGGTAAAGTGGTTCAATAACGCAAAAGGTTACGGATTCATCGGACGCGCGGATGGTCCCGACGTTTTTGTACATTACAGCGCGATTACTTCTGAGGGCTATAAGAGCCTGCAAGAAGGCGATCCCGTAGAATTCGAAATTACCGAAGGACAGAAGGGCCCGCAGGCTGCAAACGTAAGTAAGGTTGCTTGAAGTTTAGTCGCGGTTGGGTTCGCCCCGTGCCGCATGACCGTTCGAAAGATCCCTTGAACGGTGCTGCGTGTTTTGTTTTTTGAACCATGCCTCCCGAGCGATGCCCTTGCTCTGTACTTTGTTCCCTACTGCCTTCGTTTCGCACCGTTTGCCCTGCGCTGCTGGCCCTGCGGCGCGATCTTGTTTAATCTTTATCCGTGGACAACAAGGCCATCGCCAACATTCTGTACGAAACCGCCGATCTCCTCGAAATCGACGCGGCCGATTCCTTCCGCATCCGGTCTTACCGAAACGCTGCACAAGCCATCGAAAATCTAGGTGAACCGATTAAAGACCTTATCAACGAACCGAAAAAGGTTTTGGCTATTGCAGGCATCGGTAAGGGGATGCTTCTTAACCTGCAGGAATTATTCAAAGAAGGCAGCCTCGGGGTGCAAACGGAGTTGCTCAAGAAATATCATCCGTCGATGCTGCAGTTACTGAAAATTCAAGGCTTGGGACCAAAGACGATTGCGCTGATTTGGAGCGCTTATCAGGTTTCGGACGTCGATGGAGTGGAAAAACTCGCACGCGAGGGCAAGATTCGCGAATTACCGCGGTTGGGCGAGAAGCACGAACAGAAACTCCTGAAGGCGATTGAAGACTACCGCCGCATCTCAGGTCGATTTCTTATCGACGCCGCCGAATTAGAAGCGACTAAACTCACGGACTACCTGGGGAAATTGCCGGGAATTGACAAAATAACTACCGCGGGATCGTTGCGCCGAGGCCGCGAAACTGTGGGCGATCTCGATATTCTTGTAACCGGAACGGCGTGTTGCAGCGAAATCGAACGCCAGAAAGCGGTGCAGTATATCGCGCAATATCCGGCGCTGATGAGCCTGATTGCGCAGGGCGATAACAAAATCAGCTTCCAGGTGCGCAACGGCATGCAAGTGGATGTGCGCCTGCTGCCGCCAGAATCTTTCGGCGCAGCCATGCAGTATTTCACGGGATCAAAAGCTCACAATGTGGCCTTGCGGCAGCGCGCCCTGAAGTTGGGTTACACGCTCAATGAATATAGCCTCGCCGATCTCAAAACCGAGAAGCCCGTCGCCGGCAAAACCGAAGAAGAAATCTATGCCAAGCTCAATCTCGACTACATTCCACCCGAGCTGCGCGAGAATCTGGGTGAGATCGATGCCGCAGCAAATCACGCATTACCCAAGCTAGTGACTCTCGAAGACCTTCAGGGCGACGTGCACATGCACACGGTTGAGACCGACGGCCGCAATACTATCGAAGAGATGGCCGAAGCCGCCAAAGAACGCGGCTACAAATACATGGCGATCACGGATCACTCTAAAAACCTCGCCTTCGCCAACGGGCTCGATGACGCGCGAGCCGTCGCCCATATTCAGAAAATTCGCGAAGCCAATGAAAAGATTGGCGGCATCAAGATTTTCGCAGGCATTGAAGTCGATATCCTTGCTGATGGTGACCTTGATCTTTCGGATGATGTGCTATCCCAGATGGATTTGGTCATCGCCAGCGTGCATTCGGTTTTCAATCAGGAGCCGGCGAAGATGACAGAGCGCCTGCTCAAGGCCATTGAGAATCCGAACACTTCGATCCTTGGCCATCCGACCGGCCGTATTCAGCTTCGTCGCGATGCCTATCCCTTCGATATGGACGCGGTCCTGGCGGCCGCAGGCGAAGCACAAAGTCGCGATGGAGTTGAACTCCTATCCGGACCGGCTGGATCTTAACGACGTCCATCTGCGCCAAGCCAAACAACGAGGAGTGAAAATCGTGATCAATACAGACTCTCATCACACATCTCACCTCGAAAAAATTCGCTATGGCATTCTGCAAGCGCGCCGCGCCTGGCTAACCAAAGATGACGTGCTTAATACCTTGCTTGTAGAAGGTTTCGGCAAAGCGATGAAACACGATTGGAATCAACTTCGCGTTCCTGAGCTGAAGGTCGGGTAGAATAAAAGCCCGAAAGAAGCAATGCCTGATCAGACTCCCAAACCGCCGCCGATTCCACCATCAACCGGGAGCACACCTGCAAGTCCTGTAGAGGCGCAACGCGGACCCACAATCAACATTGGCGACGAATTCGGTACGGCCAAGCGCAACTTGCCTCCGGTTAAAATTCTGCTGCTGGCCACGGCCGGAGTGCTCATCGTCGTCGGCATTGCTTCTTTCTTTCAGCGCGCCCGGCCGCAAGGAAATGGTTCTCTCGACAACATCGTGGCGGTCGATCTTCCGAACCAGAACTCAGTTCTAGTAGCCCTCACCTTCACCCTGCGCAACTCGGGCAAGAAATCGCTATGGATTCACGACGTCCACGGTAAACTGCTCACATCGGGCGGTGAATCGAGCGGCGAGGGTGTCTCCGCCGTCGATTTTGATCGCTACTATCAGGCCTTCCCCGCATTAAAGGAGAATGCACTAACGGCGCTTTCTCCGGAAGACAAACTGCAGCCGGGTGAGGAAATTAAGCGCACAGTGATGGTCAGCTTTCCGGTTGCGCTAGGCGCATTTAACCAGCGGCGATCCGTCAGCGTGGTCATCCAGCCTTATGACCAGCCTGTTCCGGTGACATTGACTAAGTAACCGAAGAACACTTTCTCCTCTTGATTGAACATTCGCTAGGATCATCGAACCCGATTAAAAGGACATACGCAATGCGCCATAAATTGCTGTCGATCTCGCTTTTATTGTTGGTTTTCTCAGCCATTGCTGCCGGAGCGCCCGCCAAACACAATTCGAAATATTTCGTTTATGTCGGTACCTATACGGAGCAAGGCAGCGAGAGCAAAGGCATCTATGGTTATCGTTTCGATTCTGCAACTGGCCGGCTTGCGCCCCTCGGCCTTGCGGCCGAAACCATCAATCCATCTTTCATGGCCGTGCATCCGAACCGCCGTTTCCTTTATGCGGTGAACGAGGTAACCAACTACAAAGGCGAAAAGAGTGGAGGGGTAAGCGCGTTCGGGATCGATCCAGCGACCGGCAAACTAAATCTCCTGAACCAGGTGGCCTCCAAAGGAGCGGACCCGTGCTACATTACGGTCGACAAAACAGGAAAATATGTTCTCGTCGCGAACTACACGAGCGGCAGCGTTGCGGTATTTCCCATCCGAGAGGACGGTCGACTGGGCGAAGCTTCAGCCTTTGTACAGCACGCCGGCCATGGAACAAATCCTCAGCGCCAGGAGGGGCCGCACGCCCATTCGATCGACATGTCGCCCGACAATCGCTTCGCCATCGTGGATGATCTTGGACTAGACGAGACTTTGGTCTACCCCTTCGATGATGAGAACGGATCACTTGCGGCAAACGATCCTAATATCGCGAAGGCCGCTGCTGGTGCTGGTCCCCGGCACTTCGCCTTTCATCCCAACGGAAAATTTGGCTACGTGATCAACGAAATGCAGTCGACAGTTACTGCCTTTAGCTATGACACCAACGGTGCTCTGCATCCCCTGCAAACCGTCTCGACCCTTCCGAAAGATTTTGCCAAGGAGAACACGGCTGCGGAGATTGCAGTTCATACTTCCGGCAAGTTCCTCTATGCCTCGAACCGAGGACACGACAGCATTGCCGTATTCGCTATTGACGGCAATACAGGGACGCTTACATTGGTTGAATGGGTTCCAACGAAAGGCGCGAGTCCTCGCAGCTTCGAAATCGCTCCCGGCGGGTCGCTGTTTTTTGCTGCAAATGAGAAGTCGGACAACATTGTGCTGTTCCGCATAAACCCACAAACCGGCAAACTGACGCCCACTGGCAAAGTGGCTCGAAGTAGCGCAACCAGTTTGCGTGAAATTCGTGGCGGCTGAATAGTGAGACGAATCTGCGGGCTAGTTTATTGCTGCGGAGCAATCTGCAGCACGGTCTACCAACCCGCAGGGAAAAGCTACTCCATTCAATTCGCTGTCACCGGGGTGGGCGCGTTCTTCGGCGTGCTGAGATATCCGGTGGCTTTTTTCTTATCCACCGACCAGACTACCAACTCAAACAGCAGATGGTCGCGTCCCGAATAGAATTGAATCGGCTCCGCGATGGTGCGATCGCTCTTCTCGATCGTTTTGTCGTCAGCCGTGACATTCACCGAGAACTTGCCACGTTTGGCATCGGTCTTTTTAAGTTGCAGGCTCACAGTCGCGACCGGCTGAGGCTTCGCTCCTTTGAGCAAAGTGAATTCGTAGTAATTACGGTCGCCCTTGTGTTTGAGAACTTCAAGATCGCTGCGCGTGGTGGCAATCAATCCGCTCTGCACTCCGAGGTCACCGACCGCATGTTGCAGATTAGCTTTGGTGGCTTCCAAGTCGGCTTTGGTGGAGGCGACATCCGTCCTTACTCCGCCCACATCAGTTTTCACTCCAGCGACTTCCCCGCTCACCTGACCGATTTGCTCTTTTGACGCTTTCTCTTCACTCTCCAGGCGGGCCTCAGCTTCCTTCTGCTGGGCTTGCAATTGGGCAGCTCGCTGCGCCAGTTCTTTCTTAGTCATGCCGAGTTTCTGGCCCAACGTCTCTTCCTGGGCTTCGGCCGACTGCATCCGCTTCTGCAATTCTGTTACTTGCGACTGGCTGGCGCTCAAGTCGCTCGTCAATTTCGTAATGTGCTGTTGGGTCGTCACATACCCATAGACAGTCCCCGCCACGAAAATAACTGCCAAGACAAGCAGGATCCACTTTCCGGCCGTCGACCCCTGCTCGACCTCCACATGTTCCCCTTCGTCCGCCATTGCTCCTCCAGAGTGAAGCGCCCCATCTTCAGGATTTAATTGTTGAGCATAAAGGCAATAGTGTCAATTAGCTCTGGGATGCTGGTGCGAATTGCGGCTTAGCTCATGCGCCAGGTTGGTTGAATGGGTATACTTCGACGTCTGCAGGGCCAGGCTCTTCACGCCGGCTAAAAAACGGTTATTTTTAGAAAGTGACCGTGGTCTAAAGAGCCAAAATTCGCTAGCGTCTAAGCGCTAAGGCTTCACGCAACATGGGCGCGGGATCGCGGCGGATGGCGCTAGCCGATGCCCCCAGTCGCCGTTCGGCTTCATCGCGCGCGTGGGTAAGGTATTGTCGTTGCGATGAATCAGGCAGTGATTCTTGCAGACTCACAGATTTTGTAAAGCACGCATATACCAGGCGAACTGGAAAGCCGGCTTTTTCGAGAAAACGGCCATAGGCGAACCAATCTTCGGCGCTTGCGGTCTGGTCAGCGAGCGAGTCATCCAACCGGAGAGCATGCTGGTAAAGCTCCAGGGCTTCATCCAGTTTTCCTGCATCCGCCTGAATCGCCGCTTCATTCACGTCGGCGATGCTTTCTAATTTGGCTTGTTTGGTCTGGGCAGCGAGTCTTGCCGCCAACTCATAAGACTGAACTGCCTGATCGATCCGAGACGAACGAGCCTGACAATCTGCCATGCGCAGCACAATTGCGATGACCTGCTCCGGCGCAGGGCGCTTTGCAACAGGTTGTTCCGCGATTCTGCTCAGGGCTACTTTGTAATGTCCAGCCGCGGCCTGCGCTTTGCCCTGGTGATCGAGTTCGCTCGCAAGATACAAGTGCGCCAGCATCTGGCCAGGATCAATCGCGATCGCCCGGTTCCAGCTTTCTATCGCTTGTTCAGAGGAACCCTGCCGCAAGGCGAGCAGCCCGCGATCCACCCAGAGGTTGGCGTCTTTCGGGAAATAACCGAGGTATGAATCCGACAAACTGTAAGCTTCGTCGAAGCGGTTTTGTTCGATCAAAAAACGGAGCAGCGACTGCCGCGGCGCCGGATCAGCAGGATTCGATTGGATGGCTTTTCTCCACGCGCTCTCGGCTTGCTGAGGATGACCGTCTTCGAGCTCTCGGCGTGCCAGGCGCATCTGTAGCGGACTATCAAACGAGTCAAGCGATGCTGCCCGCTGCAGATCGTCGACGCTCTCAGAGTGTAGAGCGAGGTAGTAGCGTGCCTGGTCAACGATTCCCCAGCTAAGAAGCAGAACCGCTGCACTCCCGCGCAGCCCGCGGGCGCTGGCAGAACTTCCCGAAATCCACGACCATGCCGTCGATAACCGGCCGCGCGCTCGGGAGGCCGCATTCGTCATGCGATCTCTCGAATTGAGAAGTAAAGATGCGACGCGGCCATCGCGCAGTTTCCAGATGGCGCCGTCGAGAATGAAATGGTGAAGATTCACCAACGCGGTAAAGATAAGAAAGCTGGCGGTGAAATCGTGATGGAAAAGCCGGCTGGCCAGCCAGGGTCCAGGGACGAACAGGGCGATGCCGCCGGCAACCAGCACTGCGAAATAGGCTGAGGGACGCCAGTTGCGGCCCGGGACTTCCCTTGCCTCTCGCCGCGCATAATAACTCGTAATCCATAGATACTGTGCCGAGTGCATGACAGCGAGCACGCCAGTGCTGTAGCGGCTCTGCGGTATCTGCATTCCTTTGAACAATGTCATTGCGGCGGGGAGCAGGAACCAGAGAAATTGTGAAGAGAATAGAGTCAGGCACGGCAGAAGTTTTCGCCATGCCACAACACGCAGCAGCCGCGACCAACCGTATGCCGAGAGTGCAAGAAAGACCGCGCCCAGTCCCAGTTGTCCCCAGCGGCCTGCGGCGGAAGGAATGCCCAGAGAAATGAACAAGGGATCCGATGACGCTCCCGTATGGAATCCCAGAAAAAGAACAAGATAGGAAGTTATGAAAGCACCGTAGAGCGCGCGGCGTTCTGCATTGCCTGGGTTCGCACCGGCTCGGCGCGCGAACATCATGAACAAGCCGTAATTTTGGCCGCTATAGTGCCACGGGCTCCAGGTGAGATAGAGAGTGAAAATCCAGGGAAGCATTCCCATCCAGAAGTGAGAAAGGAATAGGGTCAGCACAATCAGGGCGGTCGTGTAGACCGTGAAGAAGCGATACTTCTGGAAGTCTTCCTCGCGATGGTAGGCGCGGTAAATCGTAGCCATGTAATGCGGGTAGTTAAACAAGAGTGCCAATGCATAAAACGCAACCGACCAGGCGCGCGTGCTGGAAGCAACAGATGAATACGAAAGCAGCAAGAGCGGAATCGACCACGCTCCGCAACCGACAACCAGATCAAGCCAAGGACCATAGATCCAGGAAGCGACGGCTGGGGATGCAGCGTGTTCTTTGCTGTACTTCGGCATAATTTTGTGGAGAGCTGGGTTCAATCCTTAACCGCGAAACATGCGCAACATTCTTCTCTTTGACCGGATTATAGGGGCCGGAAGATGTCATTCGTATATCGACTAAGAGGCATATCCAGTTACGAAGGTCACGTGGTACGTCCATTCCATGCAGGTTGAATTTTCTTGCCTCTGCAAGGCGACACAGCATGCGGGTGAGTCTTTTACAATTGCATGAGTGAAGACTTGGGATGCAATCGTAATTGGCGGCGGCATCATCGGACTCACGCTCGCGATCGAACTTCGCAAGCAAGGCGCGTCCGTGCTGGTGGTCGAACGGGGAGAACCCGGCCGTGAAGCCAGCCATGCCGCCGGTGGCATGCTGGTTGACTGCCCACTCGAAACCCTGCCCGCGCTGCAGGAAATGGCAACGGCAAGCGCTCGGATGTATCCCGAATTCGCGCGTGAGTTGGAAGTCGAATCCGGGATGAAAGTGGATCTGCGGGATCAAGGCACGATTTTTTTTCCATCGAAGGAACATCTTGAACACCCGGAGTTCCTAAAGTTGAAGCAGATGGCACTCAGTCTTGCGGATCTGGAGCAACGTGAGCCGGCGCTTAGAAAGGTCGTCGTCGATGATGAGCAGGAACTAGTGTTGGCGCGGAAAGAACTTGGCGTCGAGCTAACTATCCAAGAGACTGGCGAGCTGCCTAGGTCACTGGTTCGTCCTGCGTTTTACATCCACGAGCGCAGCGTCGATCCTCGCGCCCTTACGCGTGCTGCTTGGGAGACCGCCAAGCATCGTGGAGTCGATTTTTCCTCGGGGGATCCGGTTACGGCTGTGGATCTGTTCGATGGCCGTGTCACCGGCGTGACTACGGCTAAAACATCTTTCCTCTCGCCCAACGTCGTCAACTGCGCCGGCGCATGGTCGGGACAAATAACCCCTGGATTTGTCGAACACCCTCTGCCCACTCGCCCCGTCAAGGGTCAGATGCTCTGCCTGGCGATGCATCCCCGCGATTTACTCAAGCACGTCATCCGATCGCCCGATGTCTACCTGATTCCCCGCAGCGACGGACGGCTCATCGTGGGCACAACCGTAGAAGAGGCCGGCTTCAACAAGCGCACCGACCCGGACACGATCCAACGACTGCATCGCGCCGCGGTGGCCCTAGTCCCGAAACTCGCCGAGGCCCGAATTCTTGAAGACTGGGCCGGCCTGCGCCCCGGAACACCTGACGCGTTGCCGATTCTCGGCGCAACCGCAACGCCCGGATACTACGTTGCAACCGGCCATTTTCGCGATGGCATTTTACTCACTCCCATTACCGCGCGCGTAATGGCGCAGGTCATCGGTGGCAAGAATCCAGACCACAATCTCGATTCGTTTTCGCCGGCAAGGTTCTCGTCTAGGAGAACTCCTTCGGTCGCATAGTCCGGCTTGCCGCAGTCGTTCCGGGTATATACTGAAGCGTTTCCGCAACCGAGTCATCCCGCACCATTACATTCGCACACGAGAAAGGACCTGATTCATGGCTTCTCCTGCAATCGATTTTGCCCGCAATAATCAGCAGCGTTTCCTCAACGAGTTGAAAGATCTTCTCCGCATTCCGAGTGTCAGCACGCTGGAAGAGCATAAGCCTGACGTTCAAAAAGCCGCGCACTTTGTTGCCGACGAACTTAGTCGCATCGGCTTGCAGAACGTCGAAATCATCCCCACGAAGGGACATCCGCTGATTTACGCCGATTGGCTACACGCGCCGGGCAAGCCAACGGTCCTTTGCTATGCGCACTATGATGTACAACCGCCTGATCCGCTTGATGAATGGAAGACGCCACCGTTTGAGCCTACTGAGCGCAACAACAATATCTACGCACGCGGCGCGGTTGATGACAAAGGCCAACTATGGATGGAAGTGAAGGCTCTGGAATCGCTGATGAAGTCAGGGAACGGCAAGCTTCCGATTAATGTAAAGGTTATTTTTGAAGGCGAAGAAGAAGTTGGCGGCGAATCCATCGCCGAATATGTTCGCAAGCAGAAGGCCAAGCTGAAAGCGGATTTTGCCCTGGTGTGCGATACCGAGCTTTTTGCCCCCGGCTTGCCCACTCTGTGCGTCGGCTTGCGTGGCCTTGTCTACACTGAAATCGAAGCTGTGGGCGCGATGATCGACCTGCACTCCGGCGTCTACGGGGGTGCGGCTCCAAATCCTTTTTTCGCTCTTATCGAAATCATCAGCAAGTTGAAAAATGCGAAGGGGCACATTTTGATCCCCGGGTTCTACAAAGCTGTGAAGGCGCCCAGCAAAGACGAACTCAAAGCCTGGAAGCGTCTGCCCTTTAACGAGGAGCATTATCGCAAGACGGAAGTCGGTTCGAAAGTTTTGACGGGAGAGCCCGGTTACTCAGTTTTGTATCGCACCTGGGCGCGACCCACGCTCGAAGTCCACGGAATGCCGGGGGGATTTGTTGGCCAGGGCGCGAAGACGGTGATTCCCGCCAAAGCTACGGCCAAGGTTTCCATGCGGCTGGTTCCAAACCAGGATCCCGAGGACATCCTGAAGCGCTACACCAACTTCGTGAAGAAACTCACGCCCAAGGGCATAGAGACGAAAATTAAAGTACTCAGCAAAGGGCCGGCATCTGTGATCGGCACTGATAATCCGTATATCCAAGCGGCTACCGAAGCGCTGCGTGAAACCTTCAAGAAAGAAACGGTATTCATCCGCAGCGGCGGATCGATCCCCATCGTCAACGACTTTCAGGCTGCGCTGAAAATTCCCAGCGTAATGATGGGCTTCGGCCTGCCGGACGACAACCTGCACGCTCCCAACGAGAAGTTTCACATCCCGAACTTCCACCATGGGATTGAGACGATTTGTTTGTTCTTTGAGAAGTTGGGAGGAAAGTAAGGCATTGTGGCACCCGGACATCAAAATCTACGTCGCCATCACTAATGTCAACATCACTCAGGCAAGGAACCTAGACCCTTTCATGAAAACCCGTTCGCAAACTAGTTGAGCTCTGTTCCTAAAACGCTCGTTGCTTCCAGTCTGCGCTTGCGTTAGCCTTATTCTGCTCTCGCGATTCTCCCGCCTCGCTCTACCTCACCGGCAAAACCATACAGGTGCTGCATTGCGTGTGCAACCCAAAGCGCTGGACCGTAAGGCCATACAATATATAGTGTTATATTGCTTGACCCCGCCCCTATTTCACCGTTACAGTTGCTTAAATTTGTGCCCGCCCTCCCCAGCCCAGGACGGAATTGAGCCGAACGCGAGTTGTGCTGAGGACAAAGGTATCCGTTTGGTAAACAAGTCTGTATGCACCATAACGGACAACTGGCCACTGACAACTGGCCACTGTTTTCCCTAAGGAGTTACCGTTGCTTAAACTGAAGCGGCTTCAGATTCTCGGCTTCAAATCGTTCTGCGATCGCACCGACCTCAAGTTTCACGGGGACGGAATCGCCGCCATCATCGGCCCCAACGGCTGCGGCAAGTCGAATATTGCCGACGCCATCTCCTGGGTACTGGGCGAGCAGTCTGCCAAGACCCTGCGCGGGTCGCGCATGGAAGATGTGATCTTTGCCGGAACGCGTGATCGCAAGCCCACGGGCATGGCCGAAGTATCGCTGACCCTGATCAATCCGGAAGAATATTCTGGCGCGGACGCCAATGCTCCCACCGAGATCGACATTCAGGATGAAGTGCCGAGCGCCGCGGAAGTTCTAAAAAGTGCCGCTGGGCTTCCGGACACCGATCTCCCTTCATACGATCTGCCGGAAAGAGATTGGGACGAGGCTGCCATTCGCGGCCGCGCAGCAGAAGAGACGGCGCGCGCCGTCGAAGACGCCCAGCCTGGTAAGACGGAAGAGGTGGAGATTTCGCCGTCGAAGGTTACGACCATCGCGGTTGCCTTCCCTGAGGACGAGCCGGTGTTTGCGGTTCGCGCTTATTCGCTCGCGACAGTCACCCCGATTTCTTCGGCCTCAGTCGCTGCGGTTCCCCAGGTGGTGCTCAAGATTCGCCGCCGCAAATTCAACCAGCAACAATTCCACGCTGGCGAAATTGTGGTAACGCGCCGATTGTTCCGCTCCGGCGATAGCGAATATCTGTTGAACGGAAAACTCTGCCGCTTACGCGATATTCAAGAACTATTCATGGGCACCGGTCTCGGACCGGAGACTTATGCGCTCATCGAACAGGGGCGGATCGGACAAATCCTCAGCAGCCGGCCTACTGACCGGCGCGCAATTCTCGAAGAAGCCGCCGGTATTACGAAGTTCAAAACCAAGAAGCGCCTCGCGGAGGCGCGCCTAGAAGATGCCAAGTTGAATCTGGCGCGCATCAACGACATTTTTGAGGAAGTCACGCGCCAGATGAATTCGCTGAAACGCCAGGCCTCAAAGGCCGAGCGCTACGCCAAACTTCGCGATGAAATGCGAGCCCAACTGCGAGTGGTCCTGGTGAGCAAGTTTACTGCGATTGAGCGTGAGAGCACGGAACTTGATGCTCAGCTCAACACGCTCGCCGAAGACATGCGGCATCGCACCGATGCGGTGCAGCATTTGGAAACCGAGCATGCGGAAGGCACCGAGCGTGGCTACGCAATCGAGACCGAGCTACGCGAGAATCGCGATCGCTTGAGCCAGCTTGCAATGGAAATCGACCGCGCACATGCGCGCCGTCGCCATAACGACGAGCGCTGCGCAGAATTGGAGGTACGTTCTGTCACCGCCAATGCGGAGTTGGCACAGGCCCGTCAGCGCGTGTCTTCCCTCGAAGCCGAGCGCGACTCGAACCGCCACGTGCTCGAGTCCGCTGCCGCGGACCTCGCTGCTGCCCAGCATGAACTGACATTGTCCCAACAGGAAGCAGCAGCAGCCGCGACCGCGCTGGCAGAAATCGAACGCCAGCAGGAAGAATCTCGCGTCGCTATTTTTGACGTCGTGTCTTCGGCGTCCCGGCTGCGCAATCAGCTCGCTCAAGCCGAAGAACGACTCGCGGGCGCAGATCGTGAGGCCCGCCGTCTGCGAACTGAAATCAGCAATATCAACGTTCAGGTAGAAGCCTTCGGCGGACAACGTGGCCAACTGGCCCTTGAGTTCGAATCGGTGACCCAACGAGTCAGCGGAATCACAGAAGAAATCAGTCAGGTTCGCCGCCTGATCGAGGCTAAGCGCCGGGATGAAGCGCAGGCGAAGTCTCATCTCGACTTGCTCCGTGCCGAGTTCGCGACCGCTCTCGGAAAGAAAGGATCCCTCGAATCGGTGATCGCCGAGCACGGCTATTCCACCGAGTCCGTGCGCCGTCTTTTTCAGTCGAATGTGATGCAGAGCGGCCTCGCGCCGGTAGGCGTACTCGCAGATTTTCTCGAGGTCGAGCCGCGCTTCGAGCGGGTAGTCGAAGACTTTTTGCGCGACGAGCTGAATTACATTGTGGTCAAATCGTGGGACGCCGCTGACGAAGGACTTCGCCTGCTGCGTAGCGACGTCGATGGGCGCGCAACCTTTCTAGTTCATCCCGAGGATTCACAGGCGAAATTCTCTTTCATCCTCGACGAGGCTGCGCACTGTGCGCCTACCACAGCTTCCATCGTGCCGCTAAAAAATACCATTCGCGTTCTCGACGGTTTCGGAAAATCGCTGGAAGTGATTCTGCCCAAACTTCGCGACGGTTACATTGTTCCCGGATCGGATACCGCGCGCGGCCTGGCGCTCGAAAATCCCGACGCGTTTTTCCTATCCCAATCGGGAGAATGCTTCCACAACGTGACAGTCACAGGCGGCAAACAGCGAGCCGAAGGCCCGCTCTCGATGAAGCGCGAACTCCGTGAGGTTGTTCGGCAACTCGAAGAGCTGGAGCGGGCAGTGCGTGATGAAGAGATGCGAGTGCTTACGCTCGGACGAGAGATCAAAGAGCTTACTTCCCTGCTGGAACGCCTGGACGGAGAAAAGCGGGAAGCTGAGCACCAGTCAATGACCTCGCGCCACATGCTGCAACAACTCGATTCGGAAATGGCTCGCGTCACTGAGCGCATGGGAGTTTCGCAATCCGAGTTGCAACGGCTTTCGACGGAACGCGCAGAGCAAGAATTTACGATTACTGCGCGGCAGTCCGAGATCGCTGTCCTCGAACAGACCCGCGTCGATCTTGAGCAGCAAATAGCCACCGCCCAGGAATCTCTCACAGTACTGCGTCAACGTCGCGAGGAAGCGGCGCAGGTAAGTTCGCAGCGCGTGGCGCGAGTTGCAGGGCTCGAGGAGCGTCATCGGTCGGCCATATCCGTGCTGGCACGCATTGATTCCTTATTCGCAGAAATGAACGAACGCCTGCGCGGGCTGGCTTCCCAGATCGAATCAGCCGCGGCAGAAAAGCTGCAACGCGAGGCTGAAAATTTGCAACTGGAGCAGCAAGCCTCTGATTTCGAAGCCGAGCGCAACGCAGGCCAGGCCCGAGAAGGTCTGCTGCAATTCGAAAAGGACCAACTTCGCGCGCGTCTCTCCGAGATCGACGATCTCCTGCGCAGCGCTCGTCAACTCCTCGATCAGGCCCGCGACCGCCGGGGTGAGCTGCAAGCCGCCGCTGCCAAGCTTCAAGCCGACGCCATGTATATGGCCGAGACATGCTTGAACGAACTTGGAATGGAGCGGGCGGCCTTGCTGGCCGACGATACAATCGACCTTGTTACCGGCGAGCAACTTGCAGCCTGCGATCAGTCTTATCGTGAGATGCGCAGCAAACTCGAAGGCATGGGGCCGGTGAATATGATGGCGCTCGAAGAATACCGGGAGACCACCGAGCGGCACACGTTCCTCGACGCCCAGCGCAAAGACTTGATTTCCTCGATCGAGAACACGATTGCGACGATTCGCGAAATCGACGAAGTCTCGCGCCAGAAATTCCAGGAAGCATTTACTAAAATCAATGAGAATTTCCAGACCACGTTCAAGAAATTGTTTGGCGGCGGGCACGCCTTTATGAAGCTTACCGATGAGGAAAACTCCGCCGAGAGCGGTATTGACGTCGTCGCCTCGCCGCCGGGCAAGCGTTTGCAGAGCGTATTGTTGCTCTCCGGAGGCGAAAAGGCGCTGACCGCGCTGGCTTTGCTGGTGGGGATTTTCCAATACACGCCTAGTCCGTTCTGCATTCTCGACGAGGTCGATGCGCCACTTGATGAAGCTAACATCGGCCGGTTCACCGAGTTGGTGAAAGAAATGAGCATCAAAACTCAGTTCGTGCTCATTACTCACAGCAAAAAGACGATGAGCATCGCACCGGTGCTATATGGCGTGACCATGCAGGAACCGGGAGTGTCAAAACTGGTTTCGGTAAGATTTGGAGCGGCCTAAGCAGCGAGCCGGCCCTCTGCGCATCCGATGTGCGTCCGGCCACGAATTTGACCACAAGCGACGGAGAAAAAGCGAAGAAACCTGCGGGTAAATAGCAATTCGCCACCGCCACGATATCCACTCCTTTCCTCAGCTTTTCCACAAGGCGTCGGTAAAGATTTAGCATTTCGAAGGTTCCATGGGATCTCTCAGTCGTCCAACGTTTCCCTGCTCAATAGGATACGGACTTCGTTTCCTGCCTCAGAGTTCTGCCGTTGACAAAAATTTCTGGGAGTCTAGAATACGTCGCGCTGCTTACCTGTAAAATTTCGACATGACTTCTAACCTACTTGATCCCGTTATCCTCCAAACAGATTTTCCAGATCTCCAACTTCATGCCAGCGGAAAGGTTCGCGACGTTTACCAGCTGGATAAAGACCAACTGCTGTTTGTCGCTACCGACCGCATTTCCGCCTTTGATTACGTGCTGGCTACAGGGATACCGAATAAGGGTCGCGTTCTGACCCAGATATCGCTGTTCTGGTTCGGCTACCTTTGCGACATTATTCCGAATCATTTGATTACCGCCGATGTAGAGCGTTACCCGCAGGCTTTACAGAAGTATGCTGACCAGTTGCGCGGGCGCTCGATGGTGGTGCAACGGGCGGAGATGTTTCCGGTGGAGTGCGTCGTGCGCGGCTATATTTCGGGCTCCGCCTGGAAGGAATATCAGGTATCCGGAAGGGTGTGTGGAATTGAACTACCCGCGGGCCTGCGCGAATCCGAGGCCTTCCCCGAGCCCATCTTCACTCCTGCGACCAAGGCGGTTAGCGGCCACGACGAAAACATTCCGTTCACGCGTATGTGCGAAATCGTGGGCGCGGAGGCGGCCAGCTATCTGCGAGATCTCACACTGCGGATTTACAAGAAAGCTGCTGCCTACGCTCGACAACGCGGTATCATCATCGCCGATACCAAGTTTGAGTTTGGACGCACTGCTCACGGAATTACGCTGGCGGATGAAGTGCTCACTCCAGATTCCTCCCGCTTCTGGCCCGCAGACAAGTATGCGCCGGGACGGCCGCAGGAATCCTTTGACAAACAATACGTCCGCGATTACCTGGAAGAAATTCGCTGGAACAAACAGCCACCCGTGCCCGCTTTACCGGCGGAGGTCGCTAACCGAACCAGCGAAAAGTATCTCGACGCCTACCTCCAGCTTACAGGCCGCAAACTGGATGTGTAGGCGCGGAGCGATCCGCCGACCGATCCGAACTGGTGGGTCAGAGCTAGCGGGTCAGGCGGGTCAGAAGATGACCGGCAGGCAGGAAGCGTAACATGACCCCGGCGGACTGGCTGATCGTCGTGGTTGTGGTGCTAAACGTGGTGATAGCGGCCACGCATGGTTTCTTCGCGGAAGCCTTCAGCACGGCAGGATTAATTGTTGGATACATCGTTGCTGCCTGGCGGTACAAAAAACTTGCCGGGTGGTTCATGTCGTTCCTTAAATCAGAGTTGTTGGCCGAGATTTTCGGTTTCCTCATCATTTTTTTCGTGATATTGATCCTGTTCAGCCTCGCCGGCAGGATCGCGCACAAATTGATGAAGGCTGCCGGACTGAGCGGTTTTGACCGTTTTCTAGGGGCGTTGTTGGGTGTGGTGAAAGGTGCTTTGGTGGTGGCTGTGGTCCTGATGGGAATGACCGCATTTACTCCCACTTCTCAGATGCTCGAGCACTCGCAATTGGCGCCGTATTTTCTGGTCGTCGGAAGGGCGGCGATCTGGGTGGCGCCTTCGGAATTGCGGGCTCGCTTTTATGAGGGGCTGGATTTTCTGCATCGTGCACCGAAGGACCTAATTGGCACTCCCGCCGCTCCTCGAAATCGGTAGTGGTTGAATTGTGCTTTTTTTCGAAACGCAGCTTCAGATCAAGCTTTCGAACCCAAGACATCAAGCGAGATTGAAAGAGAGAGAGAATCCGTGAAAGATCAACTGGAAGCGCTTGTATTGCAGATGTACAAGAGCAACATCCTCTACTCCGAAGGGGTGCGTGAATTCAAGAAGCGTTTTATCTTAACCGTCCTTTCGGAAAACAAGGGCAATCAGTGCCGTGCCGCGCGCGAACTGGGGATGCATCGAAACACACTCAGCCGAACCATCGACGAACTCAAGATCGACATCCGGCAGCTTCGCGACGGAGCAAAGCGACCGCCTCGGAGCGCGCGTCCGATGTCCTTGGATAAGAAGGCTGCGCGGTAGCTTGCGCAACACAGGGCATCGGTTTGAGAGAACTGACGGCCCAAAAAACGAAGGCAGCCTTCGCAGGCTGCCTTTTATCGAATGCACCCACAACTACTGAGCTGATGGTTTGTGATGCACTGGAGCCTTGGCAGGCGTCGCGGCTTTCAGCAGCTTGCCCTTCTCCATGGTCATCATGAAGGGGCTTGGCGTGTAGGAAGCCGGCTCACCCTGAAAGTCCAAAGTGGCTCCTGCCTTTGGGATCAACCTGAGCGGAACTTTCTCTTCAAAGGTAAGAGTGATATCCGCTTTATTCGCGTCGATATCGTCCGAACTGCCTGCGATCTGAAACTCGGTCGCGGTAGCCTCGATCACTTTACCCTGCATTTGGACGGCTTTACCTTTTATCGCATTCCACACCGTATCCTGGTCATCCTTTGAGCCGTTGGTGAGAACGAACTCCCAGGTCGCGAAGTCCATTTTGTCAGGCGACGTAGCCACTACCATGGCATGAGACTGCTCAGCCGGAGAAGGAGCAGGTTTGATGGTAAATCCGGGCGGGGGAAGAGGATTGGCCTTCGCTTGTGCCAGAACGTCGGTCCAGCCATCGTCTCCAGCGTGGTATTTGACATAGAGACCCTTGGCGTACTTCTCGATTTGCTGCTGATACTGTGGAGTCGGCGCCACTACAGAGGCCCGAGCAGCAAACCAGATGGCGTTGATAGGATCGGGTGTGACATTTGGGTCAGGCGGGGTGGGGCCCGCATAAGCAAGGGCCAGAGGATAAACCACGCTGAAATCTTTCTGGAAATCAGGACTGGCTTCGACGGCGGCACGCAGATCTTTCCGCGCGGTGGCATAGTCCTTGTCGGTGATGGCGGCGATGCCAATGGCGGCGTTGAAAACTCCGGTCATCTGATCTTTCATCTTCTGAAAATCAGCATCGGAAGTACCATCAGGCTTGGTGAATTTTGGGAGATTATCCAATCCCATCTGTCCATATTTCTTGGCGTCTGCCAGATCCTGCTTGGCATTGGGATCTCCGCCCTGGGCCTTTAGACGATCAATGTAGGCGAGCAAGAAAATCGCCCGCTCATTGGTGGGATCGGCAGCGACCAGTTTGGTAGCCGTGTCGATCGCCTTCTGCTGATTATTGGTCTGCTGGTAGTCCTGCATCAAGGTTTGAAGCGCCGCCATCTTCATTACAGTGTTGGGGTACTGCGTCAGGTAAGCCTCGAGGCCGCTGATCTGTGCGGCTGGATCCTTCTGCTGGATTGCTCCCATGTACGCGTTGTACTCAGCGGGGTCCTTGATAACCGGTGCTTGCGCCGCGGGCGCTTGCGGAGCAGTTGCCGGCGCTGGTGTCCCTGTCGCTGGTTGTCCTTGTGCCGACTGCCCTTGTGGTGGCTGTGCAGGCTGAGCGGCGGTCTGGGCCGCCACCGTGGCGGCAACCCCAAGCACAACCGTGACGAGAATCTTTTTCATCAGTATGGCTCCTTGGTTTCTTCGGGAATCAACAATTTTAGGAAATACAATTCCTTGATTTTGTGGCTGCATTCTACTCGGACCGATAATCGCGCCCCCAGCTGTGCAGCAGAGCGCCGTCGCTTGCCGGCCGTGTCCGAGACCAAGGACGACCTGTGAGGCGTCAGGCGACTGACCCGTATACGGGGTTTGCCGGATTATAAGTACCTCTTGTTCCGAAGGCAAGCGACTTCCCTCATACAAGCGCATTTAATTGTATAAGATGCAATTATTCGGTGACGGAGATGGTCTGACTTGGTGTTGTAAGGCAAACTCGACCGCGTCATCACACATTATTTTCGAATGGACACTCTATTATGAGCACAGATCAAACTCTTGCCGGACAAGTAGCAGTTATTACCGGCGCGGGCCGGGGCATTGGTGCCGCCATAGCCCACAAGTTGTCGAATCTGGGATCCACTACAGTGCTGTGCGGTCGCACTCGATCTGCACTCGAAACTACGGCGCAGACCATTGTGAAATCTGGCGGGAAGGCCGAGGTAATGGTTTGTGATGTAACGGCGCTGGCATCGGTTGAGAACGCCGCCCGCCACGTTGAATTTTCCTTCAAGCGACTGGATATTCTCGTGAACAATGCAGGAGTCGGTGGATTTGGCGGTCCATTACATCAGCTCCCTCCCGACTCGTGGGAGCAAATTCTGAACACGAATCTTCGTGGCGTTTACTATACGACTCGCGCTTTCGTGCCCATGATGATTCGTGCCCGCTCCGGCCACATCATTAACATTTCTTCACTCGCAGGAAAGAATGCCTTGCCGAACGGCGCCGCCTACGCTGCATCAAAATGGGGTTTGAATGGACTGAGCTATTCTCTGGCTGAGGAGATGCGGGCCCACAACGTCCGCGTGGCAGTCATATGCCCTGGGTCGACGAACACTGAGCTAAGTCCCCATGTTGGCAAGGATCCCGCAAAAATGTTGCAGCCTGAGGACGTGGCACACACCGTCGCCATGCTGGTGACGCAAAGTCCGCAGTCGTTTGTGAGCGAGGTTTTGCTGCGGCCGACGCAGAAGCCCTGAGAGTAAATCGAAAATCACTAGTCGTATCGAAGGCTCTGACTCCCACGGTTTCCTTCGTGCACCTTGTTGTCCTTCGTATTCATTAGCAGCACCCAACTGACCCATTGCTTGCCACGGTAGTAAGGGACTGATATGTTTTCGCCACAGGCTTAAGCTGGATACATGAGCTTTCGGTTCCGCCTGAGTGCAATCCGGTGCGCCTGATTTTGCGTACTTCTTCAAGAAAGAGTCGAGCGTTTGTCGAGTCCGCAAGCACAAGGTATTCCGGCGGATTTGGCCCTGGTGATGGGCCTCAAATCCGGCGATCAGGGAGCGATGGCGGAGCTCTACGACCGCTATTCCTCCCTGGTGTACGCCGTAGCGTTGCGAGTGCTCGGTGACACGGGAGCAGCGGAAGATGTGCTGCAAGAAGTGTTCCTGCAGTTGTGGCGCAAGCCGACGGCCTTCGACGCGGCGCGCGGAAGTCTCGGAAGCTGGCTAGCGGTGATCACACGTAATCGCGCCATTGACTCCCTCAGAAAACGGCGGCCGGAAACCGATATCGAGGACGTAATCTTGTCTGTTTCGCCAGATCTAGCTGGAAATGCGGAGCGAGCAAGCGCTGCGGAAAAGGTACGCGGCGTAATGGGTACTATGGCGCCCACTCAGCGGACTGTGCTCGAGATGGCTTACTGGGAGGGCATGAGCCACTCCGAGATTGCAGATAAGACTGGCGAGCCGCTGGGAACCGTGAAAACGAGAATCCGGGCAGGACTGATCGCCCTGCGTCGAGCGTTTCAGAATGAATGAGTAAGGGATGAGTTAGTAGCGGAGTTGTGCTCCGCCAGTGAGTAAGGAGGAAACGAGTAGACGCGAAATGAGCGCGCACGAACAATACGCGGACGATCTCGCCTTATACGCATTGGATGCGTTGCGGGCCGAGGAACGCGCGCGAATCGATGAGCATTTAGCGACCTGTGCCGCATGCCGCCTGGAATTGGAGCAACTGCGCGGCGATACTGCGTTGCTGGCGTTGTCGGCGACAGGGCCGAGACCTCCGCAACGCGCACGGCAGCGTCTGCTGGAGGCTGTTGCTCAAGAACCCCGCGTTCACGGGGTCGCGCAAACTTCGCCCCGCCGTTCCTGGTGGGGCATTTTGGGATGGGCAGCGGCGTTGGCCGTGATGGTTTTGGCTGCGTCCCTTTGGAAGGAGAATCTCGCGCTGCAACAGATTTTGGCTTCGGCACGCTCCCAGGCGGCAGAGAGTGTGCGTGACCTTGACGCGCTGCGCAAGGTCGCGGCGCCCATCCTCGAACCGGAGGCGCAGCGTATCACTCTGGTGGCTGCAAAAACGCCGCCGCAGCCGCAGGGCAAAGCATTCTATCTGCGGAACCGCGGCAGTCTGGTTTTCCTGGCGAACAACATGCCTTCGCTAGCGCCACAGAAGGCCTATGAGTTGTGGCTAATTCCCATCACTGGGGCTCCGATCCCGGCTGGGGTTTTCAAGCCGGATGCACACGGTAGCGCGAGCGTAGTGAATCCTCCGTTGCCTGCGGGAGCCGAGGCTAAAGCTTTTGCGATTACGGTTGAGAATGAAGCGGGATCGCCCGCACCGACCACGCCGATCATGATGATAGGCACCGGCGAATAGACCGGTCGGCTTGGATAGAAGGCACGGACCCCATGCTCGGGAAGATCGAACGAATGAGAATCCATTGCGACCGCCCGGTTAATCAGCGTCGATCCTGAGCATCAGAGAGTAGCGGGTTAGTCCTCGACGACTTTTACAGCCTTGGGAGTGCTGGAACCGGCGCGTTCTCTTCGATTGGCCCGAGCAATATCCCCCAGAGGAACCTCATAGATGGGAGATGCGAGTTCCGCTAGCGGGACTTCGCCTTTCGCGTAGCTGTAAGACCCAGAGCTAAGCAGGCTCGACTCCTGAGACATGGGATGCTCCGAGGCATGCTCGAAATGGCCATCCATCCGGACCGGCTGAGGTGTATTGGTTAGCACGCTAGCGGTTTGTGAGAACGCGACCGTCGCGGCGCAGAGAAAAAAGAGAGTACAAATTATGGTTTTCATAACAGTGCTCCGGCAACATCTTCGATCAAAAGAACTGAGGGAATGCCGCATTCCACGTGGCTTCCGGGCATGTATGGGCAATCCATTTACCAAACCCGGGCAGGCGCCACTCAAGTTACGCGCTGCGCCTGGCGAATAGAAGCAAGACTTTGCACATATAGGGAAGCTTGGGGCTTTTGGTCACCCACGCTGCGGCGCGCTCCATTAATTAACCCTGTTCTGCCGGATCGCCATACCTTCGGAAAACAGAGTCGCGGGAAATGATTCCCTCCAACCGGCGCGAGTCGGCTCGATTGACCACCGGGACGAGCGAGTACGCGTTTACGTAGCGAAGGGCCGAATCAAGAGGAAGATCGGGGTAGAGACTTGGCAGAGGCTGGGCAGGCAAAACCGAGGCAAGCGTGTGCTCTCCCTTGCCTTCCTGGAACAGGCGCTGCAGTTGCTCCTTGCTAATCACATTCCAACCAGTAGGGTGCATCTGCACCAGGAAGATGGAGTCCGGGGAATCCTGAACTCGGCGCGCGCTGGCGTCGACATAGTCTTGTCCGTTGAGAATTGTCTTCGGTACCGGCAGCATGGCATCTTCCACCCGAAGGATGGCTTCCTCGCGTTCTTCTTCGAGCGAGGGCAGAATGAGTCCGTCTTGGCGCGTGAGCAGGTCGAAGATTGGAATCGGTTGCAAACTGCGCGAGACGAGATAGGAGAATGTATTGGCAACAATGACCGGGACGATGATCTCATAGTTGCCGCTGACTTCTAACACCATGAAGACCGAAGTCATAGGAACGCGGAGGAAGCCCGCAAAAAGGACGCCCATGCCGACCAGAACGTAGGTTCCGGTCGAGCCGGTGAGGTGAGGAAAGTAAAAGCGCTCAACATCTCCGACCGCGCCTCCCAGCATGGCTCCAATAAACAGCGTGGGTGCGAACATGCCGCCGGGGGTGCCACTGACAAAAGAAACAGTGGTCACCAGGATCTTGAGGATGGCGAGGATAGCGAGAAATTTCCAGGCAAATTGGCCGTGCATCGCCTGGTCCATCGAATCGTAACCGGCGCCCATCACTTGCGGAGCGCCCAGGAAGGCAACCAGTCCGATGAGAAGTCCGGCGACGGCAGGTTGAAAGTATTGCGTCCAGCGCGGCAGAGCTTTGAGTCGTGGCCGGAAATATCCGACCAATTTGGCGAATGCCACCGAGGCGAGGCCACCGGCAATACCAAGGACGGCGTAAGCGATCAGTTCACTTGGGCGCTTAAAGGCAGTGACCGGGATGCGGAAGAGAGGTTCACTGCCAAGAAATGAGCGCACGATTACCACGCTGGCAACGGCAGAGAGAACAACCGATCCCAGGATGCCGGCGCTCCATCGGCCAATGACCTCCTCGATGACAAAGAGGACCGCTGAAATGGGCGCGTTGAAAGCGGCCGCCAGACCAGCAGCGGCTCCAACCGGAGCCATAAGGCGAAGTTTTTCCCTGGAGATTTGGAGCTGCCGCCCGAGCGCCGAAGCGATGCTGGCTCCAATCTGGAGCGATGGATCCTCGGGACCAAGCGATTGGCCGGCGCCAATCGCGAGCGCGGCGCAGATAAATTTTCCAATGGCAGTACGAAATGGGATGAAGCCGTTGAAGATGTAAAGTGCGGCTTTCGTCTGATTGACTCCACTCCCTCGTATGCCGGGAAATAAGTGCAGTACCAGAACGGCCACAACCAATCCAGCAAGTGACGGAACCGCGAAGAGGCGCCAACTGTGGGTTTGCGGCAACGGCCCCAGCAGTGCAAGGTGCGTCCAATCTATCGCGAGGCGGAAGCATACGACGGCCAGTCCCGAGAAGATTCCGATGAAAACGCAAAGAATGAGAAAAAATACTTCCTCGTTGAAAGCACCTTCCAAAGTCGAAAACAAGCGCTCGCGCATGTGCAGGTGCACTAGACGAGTTTGCAGCGAAGCTGCTGCAGGATTGGTGGATACCGGATCACTCATTGGCTGGCGGCCTCGCGTTTTTCAGAGATCAAGAGTAGGGCGAGGTCGAGGCCTTGGGGCGGACCACAGGTGAGAGCTGACTGCTGTTCGATTTGAAAGACAACGTCCATGATGGTGTCAGGAAGGTCGGTTTCTGCCGCTGATCGGAGTTGCTTCAGGTCTGGTTTGACCGTGGTCCAGCGCGATTGCAAATTCGCAAGCGTTGAGTTCGAGGAAGACGCGTTCGAGGAAGAATCTGTAGCGCTGAGATCGACGCCAATGTGCTGGGCGCATGCCGTGAGGCGCTGTTCGGCCTGGTCGAAGGCGAAAGTGATGCGACGGTTCCGCTCGGCGTCAGAGATATGGCTTTGGAAAGGATTCGAGCGCAGCACGAGGTCTGTCGAAGCCAGAAGCTGGCGGGAGTTCTCATCCTCTGGATTGTCACTAACGGCAGACCGCAAGTATCGCTGCGCGAGCGTGTAGTTGCCGGCACGGTAGGCGGCTTCGCCGGCTCCGGCCATGGCAGCCGGGTCTGTAGGGTTGATGCGCAGAACTGCCTCATACTGAGCCAAAGCCCCAGCATAATCCCGCGCCTGCATAAAAAGCTGCGCAGCCTGTAAATGTTCGCCGGGATTGGCCGGCAAAGAAGCGGCCAGAGCAATGAGTTCAGAGTCGGCTTGCGCGCGCGCGTTCCGGTGAAGCAGGAACTGAATGAGTTCAACACGGGCTTTATTACGGTTGGAATCGGGATCAGCGTTCCAGACTCCGTACATTGCGTTGTGATAGTAACGGGTTGCGTCTTCTACGGAGCCGCGGTGCGCAGCGACGCGCGCCAGAGCAAGGTTGATGGCGGCGTCCTGAGGAGCGCGTTGCCAGAGGGCGAGGAGATAAGATTCCGCCTCGTCAAGAAGATTGGGATCGTCACTGTCGCGCAAGGCGCGGGCCAGGCTCAGCTGGTACTGGGAGTTGCTGGGATCGCAGGTAAGAGCGGCTCGGAAGAACTCGATTGCATCGCCATAATGGCCCGCTGTTGTAGCGGCAAGACCCTGCTCATACAGCTTGCGGCCGCGGCCCTGCTGGTTGGCGTTATAGCGGACAACGAGGTGTCTCACCGCCGCGAATCCGGTCGCTGCGCCGAGGGTAAGAATTAACAGAATTACGGGGGCGGATCGCGGAACCAGTTTGGGAAGAACAAGTTTGGGAAACATCCACGACATACATCGTATCACGATAGCATTTTCGATGGTCAAAGCGGATTACGCGTCAATCTTCGGGGCAAGGCAGAATACTCCGGGCGAAAAAAGCAACTCGATGAAACTTCGGTTAAGGCGGCAGTTCAGGTAAGATACTTCGTCCGCACGGAATTATTCCCGAGGACGCACCTTATCCACGATGAATCGCGAATATCACAAGGGATACAGCCAGGAATTGCATCGGGAGATGGAAGCGCTCGTCTTCGGTCATGCGGGCACGCCGCTCCTGGTGTTTCCGACTTCCATGGGAAGATTCTTCGAGTACGAAGACCGGGGAATGATTAGCGTATTAGCGTCGAAGATTGATCGCGGCGAGTTGCAGGTTTTTTGTCCAGATGCAGTCGATCTGGAAAGTTGGTACAACCGAAATGTGCATCCCAAAGTGCGCGTGCTTCGGCACCTGCAGTACGAACGCTACATACTGCATGAGTTTTTACCCTTTATCCGGTGGAAAAATCAAACCCCGCAGCTGGCGTTGACAGGGTGCAGCTTTGGCGCGTACCACGCGACAAATTTTGCTTTCAAGCATCCTGATGTAGTGACGCACTGTGTGAGCATGAGCGGATCATTCGATATTCATCAATTTCTGGATGGATATTACGACGACGATTGTTACTTCAACTGCCCTCCCGATTATCTGCCGAATCAAAACGACGATTGGTTCCTGAGCCGGTACCGGCAGATGAAGATTGTGCTGGGATCGGCGGATTGGGACATCTGCCTGGACCAGAACGTGAAGATGTCCGCGATGTTGAATGGTAAGGCGGTGCCGCATTGGTTGGATATTTATGGAGATAATTCCAAGCATGACTGGCCGCTGTGGCTGAATATGGCGGGAAAGTATTTTTAGCAGTGGTCAGTGGTCGGTGTCAGTGAGAATGCCTTGCAGCCGCTCTGGTGCGGGTGAGGGAGTAGGGATCCTTCGACTACGTGATTGCTTCGCTTCGCGAAACAATCACTTCGCTCAGGATGACAAGTCTACGGGTAAGCAATTTTCTAGTGGGAGATGAATTTGTGAAGAAGATTGGGATTTTGTTCGGGATGGAGAATACGTTTCCGCCGGCGGTGGTGGAGAAGATCAATTCGATGAAGGTGGACGACGTAGCGGCGGAGTTTGTGCAGATTGGCGGAATCCGCATGGATGAGCCGAATAAATATGCGGTGATCATCGACCGCATCTCGCAGGATATTCCATTCTATCGGGCTTATCTGAAGAATGCGGCGTTGTACGGAACGATCGTGGTGAACAATCCGTTCTGGTGGACGGCAGATGACAAGTTCTTTAACTACGCGCTGGCACACAAGCTGGGGGTTGCGATTCCGCCGACAATCATTCTTCCACACAACAAGCATCCCGAAGGGACGACCGACCGGTCGATGCGAAATCTGGTTTATCCCTTGAACTGGCAGGAACTGTTCGACTACGTTGGCTTCCCTGCCTTTTTGAAGCCGTATTCCGGCGGTGGATGGAAGCATGTCTACCACGTGCATTCGCCCGAGGAATTCTTCCAGCACTACAACCAGACCGGCGACTTGTGTATGACACTGCAGCACGGCGTTGTGTTTGAGGAGTATTACCGGTGCTATGTGGTGGGGCAGGAAAAAGTCCACATCATGAAGTACGACCCGCGAGCGCCATTTCATGAGCGCTATGTGAAGGGGAACCCTCCGCCTTCGTCCTCGGCGCTGAAGAACCGCATCGAAAAGGACGCGCTGACTTTGTGCCGCGTGCTGGGATATGACTTGAATACTGTGGAGTTCGCGGTGGAAGCGGGGGTGCCCTATGCGATTGATTTTCTGAATCCGGCGCCGGATGCGGAGATTACATCCGTCGGTCAGGAGAATTTCGACTGGATTGTGAACGCCGTGGCAGAGATGGCTGTGAAGATGGCCGTGACTGGAGAAGATCCGGCGCGAGAGTTGCGCTGGGCCAGCTTTCTGACCGGGACACCTCCAGCAAAGCAATCTCGAAAGGGAGAGCCAGGATGGGTGGCGGAGCGGAAGCGGGGCAAGGCGGCGAAATAGGGCGTTCTTGATGATTGGTGATGCACACAGCCGTAGCAGGTGCGCTGTCAAGGACATTGGGCTTTTCGTAGCCCACACGATCGGTAGCTGGTTGTTCATTCCAGGTGTGGCGGCCTTCCTAACGTTTTCATCTGGAATCACTTCAAGAAGGGCTCATTGGATACTGACTGAGACGCCGCTCTTCCCAGTGCAGATCCTTTTGGGGCTGGTGCTCGGATTCTGGGTGAGCCGACGATTCGGGCACCGCGTTATGTTGTGGACTTGGACTGTCCCTGCCTTGGCTCTCGTCGCAGCAGTCGTGTTTCTGCCCTTTAGATCGGTAGAGGCTCAGTTTCCGCGCAACGCATACTTTTTCGGGTGGGGTTGTCTTCCGCAGAGTCACTGTTTCGACCAAGTAGTCTTTACGATGCCTTTCTATTCGGCAGTTGCCTATTCGCTTGGTGCGTTCCTCGCGCGGCTCTACTCCTGAAAAAGATGGTAAAGGCACGGATCGCCGAGAAAGAACGCTGACGCCTGGAGGCCCATGGCGTTGATATACTGTAAGGGCCGATTCGGCGGATGCGGCGAGGACGGCGGGGGAAAGGAATCATCCCTCGCTCCTTGTAATGATCAGGGACAAACCAGCGAACAAGGAACGTAGATATGGCAGACAGAAGAAGAATAAGCTGCCGAATAAGAATTGGTTGTCGCGATGAAACCCACCTTCAGCATCGGGATCGAAGAAGAATATCAGACGGTAGATCCGGAGACGCGAGATCTGCGGTCGCATATTCAAGCGGAGATTCTCGAAAAAGGCCGGCTTATTCTGCAAGAGCGGGTGAAGGCGGAGATGCACCAGTCGGTCGTCGAAGTTGGCACCGGCGTCTGCAAGAACATCAAGGAAGCCAAGGCGGAAGTGAAGATGCTGCGGCGGGATATTATCCGGCTGGCCAAGGAGAGCGGGTTGAGCTTGGCGTCGGTGGCGACGCATCCGTTTTCAGATTGGCGGACGCAGGAGATTCATCCCGACGAGCGTTATAAAAACATTGTTGAAGACATGCAGTTGGTGGCGCGAGCAAACCTGATTTTTGGGCTGCACGTGCATATCGGGATAGAGGATCGCGAGACGGCGATCCACATGATGAATCACTCCCGTTATTTTCTGCCGCACTTGCTCGCGCTATCCACCAATTCGCCGTTCTGGCTGGGAATGAATACGGGACTGAAGTCCTACCGCTGCAAGGTGTTCGATAAATTTCCGCGCACAAATATTCCCGATTACTTCCCCAGCTGGGGGGAATACGAAAATTTCATCAAGCTGCTGATTAAAACCAACTGCATCGATAACGCGAAGAAGATATGGTGGGATATCCGGCCGCATCCGTTCTTTAATACGATCGAGTTCCGGGTCTGCGATATTCCCATGCGGGCCGACGAGACCATTGCGCTGGCCGCTCTGATTCAGGCCACCGTGGCAAAGCTGTACAAGCTGCATACAGCGAATCAGGGATTTCGTTTGTACCGCCGGGCCTTGATTATGGAGAACAAGTGGCGGGCGTCGCGTTACGGGATGAATGGTAAGCTGATCGATTTCGGCAAGCAGACCGAGGTGCCGGCGAAAGATTTGATTCGCGAATACCTCGATTTTGTCGACGATGTAGTGGATGAGCTGGATTCGCGCGAGGAGTTGAATTACATCCATACTATGCTGGAGACTGGCAGCGGCGCAGACCGGCAGTTGCAGGTGTATCAGGAGACTGGCGATTTGAAGAAAGTTGTCGATTACATCATTGAAGAAACGGAGACGGGGCTGGCGGAAGTGGAGCCGGCTTCGGAACGAAAAGTAGGCTAATGGAAAATTCTGTTGCGGGTTCGAACGACGTCAACACTCCCACCCCTTCGGAAGCCTCCGGGCAGGCTCTCGCACACAAACCACGAAAAGGATGGAAATCCGTTCCCTTTGATCCGGAGTATGCGCCGGGCGCGCGCAATGCGGTTCGGGTTTGTTTGCGCGTGCAGCCGGAGGAAAAAGTTTGCGTCATCACCGACGAAGTAACTTCGGAGATCGCGGCTGCGATCGTTGCCCAACTCGATCAGGTTGGCGCGCCTTACGCGGTGTGGGTGCTCGAAGATCTCGCACCTCGGCCCTTGAAGAATCTGCCGCAGGAAGTGATCGACGATCTGGAGACCAGCCAGGTTTCGATTTTCGCAGTGCAGGCGCAGGCTAATGAATTGCGCACACGCATGCAGATGACGGATGTGGTGAACCGCCGGAAGATTCGCCACGCGCACATGGTCAACATCAACCGGCAGATCATGCTGGAAGGCATGCGAGCCGACTTTCAGAAGGTGGATCGCCTGAGCGCGAAGGTTGTTGCCATGGTTCGGCAGGCAGAACGAGTGCGCGCCAAGACGGCGGCGGGAACGGATCTGACCGCGGAGCTGAATCATAACTACCGGTGGCTCAAGACCAGCGGAATTATCACCCCCGAAAAGTGGGGGAATCTGCCCGGCGGAGAAATTTTCACGACGCCAGGCGAAGTGAATGGCACCTTCGTAATCGACGGCGTCGTGGGTGATTATTTGTGCGCCAAGTTTGGTAATTTGCGGGAGAACCCGCTGACCATTCACATGAAGAAGAATCGCCTGACGGAGGCGCACTCGGACAATCGCGAACTCGAGGATGACTTCTGGAAATACACGCACACTGACGAAAACAGCGACCGCGTTGGCGAATTTGCCATCGGAACGAATATCGATTTGAAAGACGTGATTGGGCAGATTCTGCAGGATGAAAAATATCCTGGAGTGCACATTGCTTTTGGAAACCCATATGGCGCCCATACCGGTGCGGAGTGGGATTCATCGACCCACATCGATGTTGTGGGACGCAAGTTCAATATCTGGGTGGACGATCAGCAAATCATGCAGGATGGGAAATTCCTGGTGGAGGCATAGGTGGTTCAAACGGAGACGACGCAACGCACGCTGGGAGACTTGGATGTGGACTTACTCCAAAGAGCCTATGCGGCGTTCAACGCTCGCGACATCGATCAGGCTTTGGCGACTATGCAACCGGATGTTAAGTGGCCGAACGGAATGGAAGGCGGAATCGTTCATGGCCATACGGGAGTCCGTGAATACTGGACGCGGCAATGGGGCGTGCTCGATCCGCACGTGGAGCCTGTCAGTTTCAACCTGGAAGAAGATGGCAGAATTGCAGTATCGGTTCACCAGATAATTCGCGAACGCTCGGGGAAGATGCTATTGGATCGAACGGTCACGCACGTGTATTCGATAGAAGGGGGCCTCATTCGCAGCATGGAGATCCGCGAGTAGTCTTTCAGCCACTACGTCGGCTATGATTCCCTCCCTTCGAAATCAGTTCAACACCGCGTTCACTCCAGAGAAATATCAGACATTCCTGCGGCGCGTCGATAACGCTTGCGGAACTCATGTACAGTTCCGGCTGTCCGAGACCCCCTGTTTTTTCCCCAAGTCTCTTTTGGAGCGGATGGCCGAGGACGGCAAAGCACTGATCCGGCAACTGGTAGAAACAGCAGATTATCGAAAGCGTTCGGATGCGTCGATTCCGGCGCAGTTCCGAGTCCCCAACGAACCGCCGCACCCGATGTTTGTGCAGGTCGATTTTGGCCTGGTCCGGGATTCTCATGGTGAGTTGCAGCCAAAATTAGTCGAGTTGCAGGCCTTCCCTTCTCTCTATGCCTATCAGTTGACTTTGGCGCAAAGCTATATCGACGTGTTCGAGCTTAATAGGTTTGAAGGCGGGGAGGGGCTGCGGTTCCTTCTCGGCGGCTTGGATGAAAAGTCGTACCGGGAACTGTTACGCAGGGCAATTGTTGGCAATCATGATCCCGAGAATGTGATTCTGATGGAAATCCATCCTGAGCAGCAAAAAACTTTGCCCGATTTTTTGCTGACGCAGAAGATGCTTGGCGTGAGGACGGTTGACATTGAAGCCATCAAGAAGCAAGGCTCGCAGCTTTACTACCAGCGAAACGGAGGCCGCGTCCTCATCCAACGAATTTATAACCGCGCGATTGTCGATGAATTACAACGTAAGAACGTCAAGCTGAACTTTGATTGGCGCGACGATCTTGCCGTGGAGTGGGCGGGGCATCCCAACTGGTATTTTCGGATCAGCAAGTTTTCTATTCCGTATTTGCAGCATGAGTCCGTGCCGAAGACATGGTTTCTCGACCGCCTTGAGCAAATTCCCGACGACTTGCAAAACTATGCGCTCAAGCCTCTGTATTCGTTTGCAGGACTGGGAGTGGTAATTGCGCCCGAGAAAAAAGATATCGACGCGATTCCAGCGGAAAAGCGCGGGGAATACATCCTGCAGGAGCGGTTGCACTTTGAACCGGTGATTGAAACTCCGTTTGGAGCCACCAAGGCGGAGGTGCGGGTGATGTATGTTTGGCTGGAGCAACTGCAGGCCGTTCTGACCATCATCCGCATGGGGCGTGGCCTGATGATGGGCGTGGACCACAACCGGGATATGGAGTGGGTGGGAGCATCGGCTGGCCTTTATGCAGGATAGGTGGCTCGTACCTAGAAACTCCTCGCTATTTTCGGGGATAACTAGCGTAGATACCAGGTGCGCCGGGCAACTTAGATCAGAGATGGCGAGTCAAAACGTCAGGTTGGGTTTTCACCTTGGGAAGGCGAAGTTTTTCAGAAAACGTTTGAACCCAGAGTTTGGATACTTTTTAGGCGAAGAATGAACGGAGGAATCAGTTGACCGAAGCTGCGGGCGGGCCTAACATTACCGCCGTCGGGAGCTTTGTCCTTCCATGATCGGCCAGACCGTATCCCACTACCGCATCCTGGGAAAACTCGGGGGCGGTGGCATGGGCGTAGTTTATGAGGCAGAAGACCTTAAACTTGGCCGGCACGTTGCCCTAAAGTTCATTCCCGAAAATCTCGTTGGCGACCATAAATCGCTGGAGCGCTTCGAGCGCGAGGCCCGGGCAGCCTCCTTATTGAACCACCCTAACATCTGCATCATCCACGGCATTGAAGATAACAACGGCCATCCCTTCATTGTGATGGAGAAGCTGGAGGGCGAAAGCCTCAAGCAGGCCATCGCCGGTAAGCCAGTGGAGACGGACAAGCTGCTTGACATCAGCATCCAGGTGGCGGACGCTCTCGCCGCTTCTCACGCCAAAGGAATCGTTCATCGCGACATCAAGCCGGCAAACATTTTCCTGACGCCAACCGGGCAGGTCAAAGTGTTGGATTTCGGTTTGGCCAAATTGGTTCATAACGTTGGCACCGATAGCGACGGAGTGGCGACCGACGATTCGCTGACTGCCGTAGGGGTGATCCCGGGAACGGCTGTTTACATGTCTCCGGAGCAGGCGCGAAGCGAGGAGATCGATTTTCGCAGCGATTTATTCTCCTTTGGCGTGGTGATGTACGAAATGGCGACCGGAAAGAAGCCCTTCACCGGCAAGAACTCGCTGATGACCCTCGATTCCGTATTGCACGCCAAGCCGATCCCACCGGTGCAATTGAATCCCAAAGTACCAGTGGAGTTGGAAGGCATCATCGGCAAGGCGATGGAAAAGGACCGCAAGGAGCGGTACCAAAGCGCGACGCAGATGAAGGCGGACCTGCAGCAGCTAAAGCGAGAGACGGAATCAGGCCAGGTGAAGAGCGCATTTCACAGCGGAAAGCTGCGGGTTGCGAGCAAGACTTTCGGCCGGACCGGCAGCAACAAGTGGCTCTTCTGGCTGCTGGGTGGAACCGCGGCGCTGCTGATTACCGTGCTGGCTGCGGTAGGAGCGTATTGGGTCAAACACCGGGAAGTGGCGAGCGCCGAGTTGAAAAACGCAATCGCAGTTCTACCCCTGCAAAACATGAACGGGGACTATTCGGTGGATTACCTGCGTTACGCGCTGGCAGATGAATTAACCAGCGTGCTGACGTATTCCCGCTCGCTGGACGTGCGTCCTTCGTCGGTCACGCGGAAGTACGTCACGGCCGACTATGATCCACGAAAGATCGGGCAGGAATTGCATGTAGGTCGTCTGCTCAGTGGGCACTTTTTGAAGCAAGGCGACCAGTTAAGTGTCACCTTGGAAGCAGTGGATGTCCCCAGTGACCGTCTATTGTGGCAGGCGACGGTAACGGCTCCGGTAAATGATTTAATTTCGCTGCAGAATCAGTTGAGCACTCAGGTACAGCAGGGACTGTTGCCCGCCTTAGGCGCCGGTGGAGCGTATACCACCGCGTCCCGCCCCAAAAGTCAGGAAGCATACGATCTTTATCTGCATAGCCTTGCTCTGCCTCATGACCCGGCACCAAACAAGGATGCGATCTCAGTGTTGGAACACGTGGTCGGCGAGGATCCGAGCTACGCTCCGGCGTGGGAAACGCTGGGGCAGCGGTACTACTACGATTCATATTACGGCGGGGGCGGAGAGGCGATGTTCCAACGCTCCAACGCCGCATATGAGCGCGCGCTCGCGCTCGACCCCAATCGCGTAGGGGCGGCCAGCCACTTAATTACTAACCGCGTGGAAAGGGGCGAACTTGGTCCCGCTTACGATGCGGCCACGGAGTTGGTAAAGAGGCGCCCGCAGAGCGCTGAGGCGCACTTCGCGCTGAGTTATGTGTTGCGGTATGCGGGCATGCAGGAGAAGGCCGCGCAAGAGTGCAATACCGCCCGATCACTGGATCCGGGGAACTTCGACTTCCGATCCTGCGCGTGGGTGTTCCTGGAACTGGGTCAGACCGACCGCGCCATGGATTTCATTCACCTCGACGCGGGCTCGGAATGGGCAGCGTGGGTGACTCCCTATGTGTATCTGGCAACAGGAAATTTGGCGCAGGCGCGGGAAAGCGCAAAGAACGTAGGTAAATCCGCTCTCTATCATCGCGATTTGCTGATGGCATGCACGCAAGCCCAGCGGCCAGCCAATTTGGACGTGATTGTCCACGATGCGGAATTGTCGACCATGACGGAACTCGATCCCGAGGAGTGGTATCACGTAGGGGCGCTGATGGCGTATTGTGGTCAGAACGAGGCGGCTTTGCGGCTGTTGCGGGCGGCGGTTCAGCAAAACTACTGCGCCTATTCGGCGCTTCTGGGTGATCCTCTTCTAAAAGGCCTGCGCAAGCAGGCAGCATTCGATGATGTGCTGACCGCGGGCAGCAGGTGTCAGGAGACACTGAAGGAAGGGCGACAGTAAGCAGTGCCTTGCGGTCAGATTCCTGGACCAGGAAGATTCTCTGCTACCAGTTAAGAAGCTTTCTCCAGAGACCTTTAGAGAACCTCTCTTTATCAACGCTTATGCAGGTGCCGTGAAAGGTCTTTCGCATGGCGACTCGCTACAATGGGAATCATGATCCATGAAATTTTCCCCGTGGGGCCGCTGCGCTGTAATTGCTCGATTATTGGCGACGAGACGACACGTGAAGCGATGGTGATTGATCCGGGCGATGACATCGAGGACGTGCTCGAACTCATCCGCAAGCATAATCTGCAGGTCAAGCAAATTGTCATTACGCACGCTCACATCGATCATGTGGGAGGTGCGATGAAGCTGCGCGCGACTACCGGAGCGCCCATCCTGCTCAACCAGAATGATTACGCGCTGCTGAAAATGCTCGATGTTCAAGCCGCATGGATTGGCGTGGAGGTCCCGGAGGCGGTCGAGATCGACCAAAACCTCACGACCGGCGATACGGTAAAAGCTGGCGTGCACGCCGCCAGCATTCTGCATACGCCGGGACATACGGAAGGAAGCATCTGCCTCTACTTCCCTGCTGAGAAAACTCTGATTGCGGGCGACACGTTATTTGCGGGATCGATTGGGCGCACCGATCTACCGGGTGGATCGCTGCAAAAGATCATGCAGTCGCTGCATGGCACGATCCTCGCCTTGCCGGATGAGACGGTGGTTGTGCCGGGGCATGGGCAGCTGACTACTATCGGAGAGGAACGGGAGAATAATCCGTTTCTGGTCAAGAGATAGGCCCGTCGCATTCCATTACATATTTCCTGAAACGCTTTTAGCTAACCGGGCACTATAGAGAAGACGGCTCGAGACGAAACTGCGGTAGCTCGGCCCACTTAATCGTTGAGGAGAATTTCATGAGCGACCGATCGCAAGTTTCGTACTCGAGTTCCTGGGAAGAGATTTATGAAGCGCGTGAGTTTCCGCACGGCGAAGCGCCTGAGGTTGGATTTGCGCGGACACTCGTTCTCTCGGGCATCGCCATCAGGCAAGTGGCGGCCAACCTCCCGAATGGAGAAAATCTTGTGACCGCTGCTAGCCAAGCGATGACCGAGTGGGAGGACGATTACTTCGGAGTTCCAGCGCGACCTGTACCGACACTTACGTTGGCGGCATCACTGGCGGCCTTCGCAAGTATTTTGCAGAAGGGTGAGTTGCAAATGGCGATCCAGGAGGAGGCCACGCGCATCGCCCAGAAGGCCTTCGCGGCATCGACGGTGGCGCAACCTCCTCCGGGCATCAAAGCCGGATGGTGCTGAGCGCCGTGGATTGTCGGGAAATCATCGTTGTCGGGAATCAACGGACTCCAGCAGGCTTTGAATTCCTTGCCGGAAATCGTCCGGCGGCGTGATTAGGCTCAGAACTAAATATCCGTCGCTGGGAAAGTCGTAGAAGTGGCCGGGATAGATCAGCACGGATTTGCGGCGCAGCAGATCGATGGCTAGTTCTTCGTCGGTTTGAGTCACGGGCACACGCAAGACTGCGTACCATCCACCTTCCAGGCTCAATCGCTGGCACGTCGTTTGGCTGGCAAGTTGCCGATCGAGTTCGGAGAGATTGTCACGCACGCGATCGAGCAACTGCTGTTGAATATTTTTGCGCTGGTCGAGCAATGCCGGCGCTGCCCACTGAATAGGGGCGTTCAGCGATAAGTAAGTATCGGCGATAACTTCCAGCCGCGCCTGTGCCGATTCAACTTCTGCTGCCGGACCGCTGGTGACGATCCATGCCAGTTTCATTTGAGGCAAGGCAGAGATTTTCGAAATTCCACTCATGGTAAAGGTAAGTACGTCCTGATTGGTTGCGAAACTGTTGCGTGTATTGCGATCGTGGGCGTAGTCGAGAAAGACTTCATCGGCGATCACAGCCAGCGCTTGCTCGCGGCAAAACTTATTCAGCAAAGGTAGTTCATCCGGATGCACGAACGACCCAGTTGGATTATTTGGATGCACTACGACCACAGCGCGCGTCCGACCGGTTACCGCTTTCTGCAAAGACGAAAAATCGATTTGCCAGCCGTGGTCATAGAGCAGCGGGTAAGGAACGAGTTTGATGTCCTGCAGATCGACGAGAAACTCGAATAAAGGATAGCTCGGCTTTGGCACCAGCAGCTCATCGCCCGGATTGCAGAGCAGGCGGAAGACAAAGGAGTAGCCTTCGCTGGTGCTGGTGGTGAGAATCAGGTGTTCGGGGTCGACCGGAGTGCCATGCTGAGTTTGGTAGTACGCGGCTACGGCGCTGCGGGCGCTCGGCAAGCCTTTGGGCTGGGGATCGTAGTCCATGGATAGGGGCGAGGATAATGATTGAAGAATTCGGAGTGCGTCATAGCTCAGGCCGACGCGGGTTGGATTGGAGATCGTCAGGTCAAGCAGGCGCGTGCTGCTCGGTCTTACTTGTTCGATCGCCTCGGTCAAGCGATTCCGCGTGAGCTTCCAGTTAGTGCGGTCGGAGAACATGTCTTGTTTCGATTATTCCGAATGCTGGGCGGCAGAGCTAAAGCCGGCGATTCATTAGAAAGCAGATTTCGCAGTGTCTGAAGCGCTGCGCCACCCAAATCTTAAGGCTGCAAATAAAAACCTAACTCTTGCGGCTGAGCCAGAGTCTTGGTGGCGTCGTATTGCCGGCGGGCCTGGCGGACTGCGACGATTTTTTTTTGGAACTCGCCCGCCAGGGTGTCGTAGCGAACCAAAACATTGTCGAGCCAATAGGAACTATATTCGCGCAGCCAGGCTTCGCGGTACATCTGGCTGAGGCGCGTGGTCGAGTCGCGCAGATCTTCGAGGCGGGCGTTGATAGCGGTGATTTCTTCCAGATCGTTTCGCACGCGATCGGCGTCGGTTTGGTTCTGGAACGCGTCCCAGTAAAACTTGTTGATCTCCCCGGTGAACTCGGCCTTCATGCCCAAAGCGTCCCAGCGCCAGGCCGCCAGGGACATATCGGCCAGCGTGTCCTGATTGGCGCGGGCTTGGGCACGGTTGCGATAGAGAGATTCGAGCGCGTGCTCGGCGCCTAGACGCATTTCAGGAGCAGCGGGGGCGAGCTTCTGCATCATGCTGGCGCCGTCGGGCGTGAAGGGATCGATCCAGAAAAGATCATCGGTTTCGGTATCGACGTTGATTTTCGCCAGCGCCTGATGGCCGTGGTCTAAATCGTCGATCACTTCGCGGAAGGTAGAATCGCCAGCGTTGCGGTAGAAGGCCCAATCATAAGCATCTTTGAACTGATCGACGTTGGACTCGCCGGATTGCCATGCGGCAGCCGCGCCGAAGATCAGCGTAGGCCATGCCATTTCGTAGAGCGATTCGCCGTCATCGTTCCAGGTTGTGTTGAGCATGCCCATGGCACCGAGGGCTTGACCGTCACGCACGAAGTTGCGGATGTTGATAAAACCGACATCCAAGTTCGGCCAGACTTGATTCCAGTTGTTCGCACCCGGGGCGACGACAACCCTGAGTCCCGCATCGCGATATGGTTTGATGATGCTGGCGTAGCTTGGCATCGCATCGTAGTCCCAGGGCACGGCAATCATGTCTTTGGGCAAAATGCCGAGCAGTTGCGGATATTTCACTGCGATATCTCCCCAAAACATGAGTTGCTTGTGATAGGGCTGGAGAATGGCGCTGACGCGCTGCATGTGATCGAGATAAACGCGGCCGAGTCCGACCTCGGTGGCGCGGGCGGCAGTTTGCCCGTGACCGAGTTCAAAGGTCTCGTCGCCACCTACGTGCAAAAAAGGCCCAGGAAAAAGCGGGACCAAATCCGCATACATGGCCTTGATGATGTCGTACGAGTGATCTTTTGTGGGCGTGAGCACGTGGCCGTGCGGGCGCTCGGCGACGTCCGAATAAATTTCGTATTTCAACAGGTGGTGAAGATGTCCGAAGGTTTGCTGCTCGGGAAGAATCGTGACGTAGAGCTGTTTTGCGTAATCCACGAGAGCGTTGATTTCGTGTGGATTAAGTGCGGCCTCTTTCGGGGCGACCAGGGGCTGGCTCGCAAAATCGAAGACATGCTCCATGTACAGGGCGAAGAGATTTATTTTGAAGGCGGCGAGGGTACGAATCTGGCGCTTCATGTAATCTTCGGTAGGGATGGGGCCGCGGCTGATGTCGTCCTGCACACCTCGCCACTCCATGCTGGGCCAGTCACGAATGGAAACTGCGGGGCAGATGAGAGCGCGGCCATCCGGGCGAAGCAACTGGCGCAGAGTCTGCACGCCGTAGAAAAGCCCCTGTCCGGTGTTGGCCGCGACAATCAGGTGAGCTTCATCGGAAAACAAAAGGTAGCCCTGGTCGCCGATAGAATCCGCCGTCAAGCCTTTGGACGCCAGGAAGTCGCGCACGTTGCGATCCTGCAGTCGCGCCAAAACGATGTTAGTGGCTTCTTCTCTGGATTCTTGTTTGGATTCTGCCTTGGCGCCGGTGATACTGAGTTTCAATCCCGACTGATTCTGGATTTCTTCTGCAAGGGTTTCGGCGGCGATGCGGTCTTCTGCTTGATGGCCGAATTCCACGAGGATCCGGGTGCTGGGCTTGACATGGAAGCTCCCCCGCTGCATGTGCACTTCTTTAGGCGCGGGAATTAATTTGAGTTGATTGTCTGAGTTGGGGGTTTCGGCGGAGGTCCCACGAATCAGGAGCAGGAAACAATAGAGAAAGAAGGCGCAGCGTTTTTTCATTCGTATCCCTGGAAAAATTGAACAGCACTCTATTCTAGCGGGAACTGCGGCAAAAAATTGGGATTGAAAAATCTCCCGATAAAGCGTAAGAGAGAACAGCTTCGTCCCAGGAGGGTTCGTGTCGGTGGAGGGTACGATATGTGTTTCTCGGCGGCGGTAAATTTTGTCGGTAGCGGAGCTCTGGCAGGCATCGGAGTTGTGACGCTGACGCGCGTAAAACACAGGCGCGAGCTTTTGTTTGCGTCTCTGCCGATTCTTTTTGCGATTCACCAGTTCATCGAAGGCTTCGTCTGGCTGGGGCTGGATGGGATTCTATCCCCCAAGGTGACGCACAATATGGGCGCGGCGTTCATGCTGTACGCACAGGGACTGCTACCTTTTTTGCTGCCACTCAGCGTCCTTCTGTTTGAAGCTGATGCGAAGAGCCGTAGACGCATGCAACCGTTCCTGGTGATTGGAGCGCTGACGACTCTCTATATACTTTGGGCGCTGGTCGCCTATCCAACGCAGATTTTTGTCAAAAGGAACAGCATCGTCTACATCAATCCGGCGACCAACAATATGACTGTCGCGATTTTCTATGTCATCGCGACCTGCGGTTCGCTTTTGTTTTCCAAGGTGAAAGACATGGTGATTTTCGGAGTGGCGAACATGGCGATTCTACTGACGGTCATGGCGGTTAAGCGATACGCATTCACCTCGTTGTGGTGCGCTTACGCGGCGGTTGCGAGCGTGATTATTCTCGCTTATTTCTGGAAGAGCAGCGGGATTCGGCCTTTTAAATATGCTTTGTGATGATTCCCTGTCAGTACGGAGCCAGTGACCAGTGACCAGTGATCAGTGAGACTCGCGGGGGCAGATTACGCAGCGACCAGCGCTGCTTCGCTTGTCTGATTCGCGCATTTTCTCTTACGATTTTACAAAGGCCTCTTTGTTTACGAGGTAGGGCATTTTGGCGAAATCGCCGCCGTAGTTGGCTTCGAGGACGTCGATCAGCCCTTGGACACAGCGTCCTGCCATGCCCTTCTCGGGATCGATGGAAAGACGGGTAATGCGGGCGGCGCTGGCAAAGTGGGGAAACAATCGGCAGCGATCGGCCAAGGCAGAATCGCGCAGAGGCGAATCTGCGGGCAGCGGTTCCTTTTCATAAACATCGAGAGCGGCGCCGGCGATCCAGTTTTCGCGGAGGGCTTTCACGAGCGCGGATTCATCGATCACGGGACCGCGCGAGTCGTTTATCAGATAGGCTGTGGGCTTCATTAGTTTCAGCGTCTGCTCGTTGAAAAGATGATACGTGGGCGTGGTACTTTCGCCGGGACGCAGGAGCGGCACGTGTACGCTTACGAAATCAGCGTGGCGGAGGGCCTCTTCGAACGAAACGTACTTGATCCAGTTTTTTTCTTTTGTGACGCCGCGGGCGTTGCGCAAGTCCATCACATCCTGCACAGCCTTGATGTAGTCGTGATTCTGATAAGCCGGGTCGAAGCACAGCATGTTCATGTCGAAGCCGGAGCATTTTTTGATCATGGCGAGGCCGATGCGGCCGGTGCCGATGATGGCGATGGTCTTGCCAGTCACTTCGTCGCCGAGAAATGGCAAATAGGGATGCCAATATCCCCAGTGGTTATCGCGAGTAAGGTGTTCGGCGGGCCACATCTTGCGCGCGAGCATGCCGAGCATGAAGAACGCAAACTCGGCGGTGGCTTCGGTGAGGACGTCTGCCGTATTGGTGAAAGGAATTTTGTAGCGGTCGGCATCGGCGCGGTTGATGTTGTCGAAGCCGACAGCGTATTGCGCCACAACTTTCAGGGTGTTCTTTCCGGCCTCGAAGACTTCAGCATCGATGGGATCGCGAAGGGTGGTGATCAGCCCGTCGACGCCGGATTTCACCTTATCGATGATCAGGCTCTTGGGCGGGGCCTCGGGCTGGGGATAAACTTCGACTTCGTAGCCTCGGCTGCGCAGCAGGCCGATGGCTTCTCCGATATCGCAGGTGGCAAAGACGCGGAATTTATGGGTCATGGAATTTTAGAATGTTGAGGACTTAACCGAACGCTTACGCACCCCTCGTCAAAAGGGATCATCGAAAGTATCACAAGGCACGGAATGTCAGGGCGTGAAAATGAGATTCATTTCTTTAGGGCTGACGGCTTCGGCTGCGTAAGTAAAGGTCCCGTTCTCCCGCATTTCCCTTGCGGCACGCAGAAACGAGCCAAGCGCGACACGAGAGAGAGAACTTCCAACGCTCACGCGTCTGACTCCAATCGCCGCAAGCTCAGCAAGACTCAATTGAACGCCTTGCAGACCCATAAGGGCATTCACCGGACGATCGACAGAACTCACCACGGCGGCAATGTCGCCCCGGCTGGCTAGACCTGGCGCATACAAGACGTCGGCGCCTGCTTCTTGATAGGCTTGCAGCCGTTTAATCGTGTCTTTGAGGTCTTGGCGATCGTGCAAGTAATTCTCGGCACGCGCGGTTAGAGTGAAGGCAAAAGGAAGAGCGCGCGCGGCTTCCACTGCGGCGCGAACTCTGTCGATAGAGTGCTCCATTTCATAAATTGGATGGTCAGCGCGGCCGGTTGCGTCTTCGATGGAGCCGCCGACGACTCCGGCGGCCGAAGCAAGCCTGATGGTCTCGGCGACAACTTCGGGAGCATCTCCGAAGCCGTTTTCGAGGTCAGCGCTCACGGGCAGATCGGTAGAAGCTGCGATGGCGGAGGCATAGGCCATCGTCTCGCGACGGTCAAGAGTATTGTCCCTGCGCCCAAGAGAAAAAGCGTAGCCCATGCTGGTCGTGGCCAGCGCTTCGAAGCCGACGTGGGCTAGTACCCGCGCAGTTCCAACATCCCACGGATTCGGGATGATGAAGGCGCTGTCGCGCTGATGGAGCGCGCGAAAGGCATGGGCTTTGGCGAGTTGAGTCAGCCTCGGGGCGTCGGTCATCATGAGGTTTGCTCCTTGCCTAGCTTAGCGCTGAGGCACACGCTGAAACAACTTCTCCTAAGTGGCCGGAGTTGCTGTCGCCCGGCAAACAATATCTGTCGCACTGTCGGGATCTCTCAGCTCAACCGGTATCTACTAAGCTGAAAGACGGGCCGCACAGGGAATAACGAAGAAATATTCCGCGTCGACGTGGGGCCACCTCATGAATAGTCCGGAGCGGGACGCGCTGCCAGTTTCGGTACTGGACTTTTTTCTAATCACGGCGTGAATTTCTTCTAATCACGGGCTGAACTTTCCACACGCTGTGAGTGTACTTGTGAGCCGTTGACCAGATTTCTTATCCATCCTAAAGTCTCACCAACATTTGAGCGTTCTTTCCTCACCTGAGGAAAGACTCCCAGGTGGGAATCCGCTCCCACAGCGCTGTTCCGCTCGCGGCGGGCACGGCACCGGCTCCCCTCTCGCCGGGCCGCAGCTCTGACAGAACAGCTAAGGCCAACCCCGCGCTGCGCTTCGCCCAAGAAACGACACTGCACTAGAAGTGTGTCTATCCCCGATGGAGGTGCAACATGAGTTGTCGAAATCTCACCGTCGCAGTTGTCTGTCTCGGCTTAGCTGCTATCGCCATTTTGCCGCTTCATGGACAAAACGATCCTGGCCCTCGTCCCGGCCCGGCGGCGGCAGGAAGTTTCTATCCCACTCTCAACTCCAATGAGCAAGCTTTTTTCAATCAGGCGCAGCTTCGCTTTCAGGAAGTGGATTCGGTTTCTGGCGGAATCGCAGGTGAACCGGGTGTGGGTCTTGGTCCAACTTTCAATGGCAATAGCTGTGCCCAGTGCCACGCCCAGCCGACGATCGGTGGCGCGAGCCCGGGCGTCAGCAGCCCGCAGAACTCGATTCAGAATCCACAGGTAGCACTGGCGATACTGGATGGGGCTACGAATTCGGTCCCTTCATTCATTGCGGCAAATGGACCGGTGCGCGAAGCTCGCTTCATCAGGAGTGCCAACGGCACGCTGGACGGCGGAGTGCACGATCTCTACACCATTGCCGGACGGTCGGATGCAGTGGGTTGCACACTGGCGCAGCCTGATTTTGCCACGGCGCTCTCCGCGGGGAATGTGATCTTCCGCACGCCCACGCCGGTGTTTGGTCTTGGGCTGGTTGAGGCTACGCCTGACGCCAACCTGCAAGCCAATCTGGCGGCGACGCAATCGGCGAGAGCGGCGCTGAGAATTGGCGGCGTCTTCAATACCAGCGGCAACGATGGAACCATCACCCGATTCGGGTGGAAAGCGCAAAACAAGTCGCTGCTCATCTTTTCAGGAGAGGCTTACAACGTAGAGCAAGGAGTATCGAACGAGAATTTTCCGAACGAACGCAGCGCCGTACCGGGATGCATTTTCAACGGAACGCCGGAAGATGCCAGCAACATCCTGAACCAGAATGTGAACAGCCCGAACTACGGAACCTCGGTGGGCACGGTATCGGAAATGGCGTCAGATGTAGTGAACTTTGCTGCGTTTGCGCGTCTTTCAGCGCCGCCTAGTCCGGCGTCGGCAACCCAATCTACTCTAAACGGAGCTGCGCTGTTCAACGCAGTTGGCTGTAATCTTTGCCACTCGCCCACTCTCACGACGGGCACGTCCGCATACACGGGGATGTCGAATGTCGCCTATCATCCTTATTCTGATTTTGCTCTGCACGATATGGGGAGCGGGCTGGCAGACGGGATTCACCAGGGCGCGGCCGGCCCAAACCAGTTCCGCACCGCCCCGTTGTGGGGCCTGGGACAGCGGCTGTATTTTCTTCACGACGGCCGCACCAGCGATCTGATCCAGGCGATCGAGTCTCACAGCAGCAACGGATCTGAGGCGAATTTGGTGATCCGAAAATACAAATCGCTAAAGGCGTCTCAAGTTCAGGATCTTCTGAATTTCCTGCGCTCGTTGTAAGTCAGGCATTAAGGTAAGCCCCGGCGGGGGTGTACTGTCAGATCCGGACTGCGAGCCCCCGCCGTTCTTCAAAATTTCCAGCGAGTAGATTTGGTCTGGAAGTGCTTCTCCCACAGGCCGAAGACGACCCTGGGACGGACCGCAAAGACTGGTTCCTTCATGGAGAGAATGTCGTCTTTCATTCCCTTCATGTCGAATTTGTATTTGCGTTCGTAGGCGGGGAGGAATTTACGGCGGGCAGGTACGTCGGCAATTTCAGCTAGACCCTCGACGATAACGGCTTCATTTGCGAGTTCCGTGCAAAACAGACAGTTCTTGTTTTTCTTCAGATTGCGCGCTTTCACTGACTTGCTTCCGGTACTGAAGAGAAAGCGTCCATCCTGCCACAGGCCCCAGACGACCATTGTATGGGGCGAGTTCTCGGGCTTGACGGTCGTGATCCAGTAGTTGTGTGATTTCTTGAGGCGCTGCTCGGCCCAACTCCAGGGGAGCAGGCCTTTGTCACCCTCGGGCAGGCCGTAGCCGGGCATGTGAGGACGGCTGGGCTGGGGGGATTTCGATTTTTTCTTAGCAGGTGTCAACTCGTGATGATAGTACCAAAAAAAATTTCACGCTAGTTCGGGTCTCGCCGGAAAAAAGCCCCTCCCCAAGCGAAGCTGCCGGGGCGGGGCTTTGCAGGCTGAGCGGCTTATTACGTTGTTCCTGTTGTCAAATTTTGGGAAAAATTGTCGAGAGTGAAGTAGTGAAGCAGTGTCACAAGCAAGACATTGCCGGCTTCACAATACAGGAAATATGTTTCGCAGATTAAGATCGCGCTCTGATCAAAAGAGCGCCATGATCGGATTATTCTGAGCCCTTCCAGTCGCATCCGCCGATGGAAGCCAGCGCTGGCCATTCATGTCGAACCATTCGCCTATAGGTCCATCCTTCTTTGAGTCCGAGCCGAGACGTAGCACGTTGCCGTCGAGATCTTCGACTTGCATTTCATATGCCCAAGGATAGTTCGTAGGCTTGTGCCGGACTCTTGCGCCCGTGCGCTGATATTCCTCAAACAAGGCAGCGGCATCTTCGACGCCGATCCAAACCCAGGCACCGGGGTGCCCCTGGTCGCCATAGCTCAAGAAGATGTGGCATTTCCCGCGCGACACCGACGCAAAATACGGCCCTGCCAATCGAGGGCGAAGCCGAGTACTCGCGTGTAGTAGTCGAGACTTTCCGAAAGATCCTGTACCCGGAGGATAGGATTCACTCCCTCGAAGGAAACAGTCGCGCGGGATTCGTCAACTTCGTTGACGACATGTTCGTTGACCTGGGTTGCAGAAGATTAGGTGCAGAATGCTTAGAGATTCTGCTTCGTCCATTGCTCGATGCGGTCGAGAGCCTGCCCCAGGTTCTCTAACGAGTTGGCGACGCTGAAGCGGAGGTAGCCTTCGCCGAAGGCGCCGAAGGAAGTGCCGGACAGAGCGGCTACTCCGGCTTGCTCGAGCAGTGCGTCGGCGAGAGCCTTCGACTTCCATCCCGTCCCCGTGGTGTTGGGGAAGACGTAGAACGCTCCCTTCGGCATGCGGCAGGAAAAGCCCTTGATCTTATTCAGGCCGGCGACGAAGACATCGCGGCGGCGCTTGAATTCGGAGCACATGTGATCCACTGAACTCTGATCCCCACGCAGCGCTTCGATGCCCGCCATTTGGGTGAAGCTTGCGGTGCAGGAATTGGAGTTCGTCATCAGGCGGGTGATGTGTGTGGCAAGATCGGCGCGCATAACGCCGTAACCCATACGCCATCCGGTCATGGCGTAGGTCTTCGAGAAACCGTCGAGCAGGATGGTACGCTCCTGCATGCCGGGAACCGACATGATGGAAAAATGCTCGCCTTCAAAAAGAAGACGACTGTAGATTTCGTCGGAGAGCACCAGGATGTTGCGGTCGCCGATAATTTTGGCGACCTCCTCTGTCTCTCTGCGCTGCATAACACCGCCGGTGGGGTTATGCGGCGAATTCAGAATGATGAGCTTGGTACGGTCGGTGATCAGACTGGCCAATTCGTTGACATCGAGCGAAAAATCGCGGTCCTCTCGCAAATGGATGGGAACCGCTTTGCCTCCGACATAATGGATCATTGACTCGTAAATCGGGAAGCCGGGGTTGGGGTAGATCACCTCATCTTCTTCATCAATTAAAGCCAGAATGGTGAAGAAAATGATTGGCTTACCACCTGGGACGACGACAACTTCATCCGGACTAACCTTTACTCCACGAGTGCGGCTGACGTAGTCGGCGATGGTTTGACGAAGTTCTGGCAGACCGGCGGAGGGGCCGTAGTGGGTCCAGCCTTTGTGCAAGGCGTCGACGGCGGCTTCGACCACATTGGCGGGAGTGTCGAAATCGGGTTCGCCAATCTCCAGGTGGATGATGCTCTTGCCCTGACGCTCAAGGGCGCGGGCTTTGTTCAGAACCTCGAAGGCGGTTTCGGTGCCGAGCCGCGACATGCGGCGGGCGAGTTGTAATTCGTACTCCGTGGCTCTCTCCATGGGTGGGACTCCACCTGAAAACTTCTGCAAGTTCAAACGGCACATTATACCGCGCGGGCGCACGCGCGAATGCGCGCAACCTGCGGTAGACTCACGGAAAGAATCAAAGGGAGGAACCGATAATCTCGTACCTTGATGAACTCTACGCGCATCAGGAGTGGGCCGATGCCGAGCACTGGCGCGCGTTCGAGGCGCATCCCGCAGCGCTGGCGGATACGGCGATCCGCGAGCGGCTGCTGCACATTCATCTGGTGCAGCACGGCTTCTTGTGGGTCACGAGCCCGCAGCGGCCCGCGTTTTCCTTTAAGAAGCTCGAGGATTTTCCCACCATGGCAGACTTAAAAGACTACGGAAGGCAGGGTCTCGAAGAGATGGCCGCGTTATTGAACAAGACCGACGCGGATCGCATGGAACAGTTGATTGAAGTGCCGTGGTTTAAGCCTGCATTGAAAATCAGCGTGCGTCATGCCCTCACACAGGCGGCCATGCACAGTCACTACCATCGGGGACAGAACGCCACGCGTTTGCGCGAACTGAGCGGGGTTCCTCCGATGACGGATTTTATTGTGTGGCTGCGCGACGGACAACCGGCGGCGAAGTGGGATTAGCTTTCACGGACGCCGCGCTCGAATCGCCCAGGCGCGCGCTGGCAGGTCGATTCCTCCGTGGGCGTTGGCTGGGAGCGCCGATCTCAGGCGCTCACGGATAGCATCCCGGATTTTCTTATCACGCATGGCGAGGTAGTTTGGCGCAGAACCTTGTCCGGTTAGGAGTGGTTCCCAGTAATCGTCAAAGCTGATGAAGCGGGTTACAACGTCAAGCGCATGCACGCTCGAATCTTCAAGCCCTGATTGTTCGAATAGACCTCGCAGGCCCTCCGGTGTGCAGATCGGAAATCGGCGTGCCTGGTCATACGACTTGGCTTCGCTATCGACGGCAATCGCCGCATCCCAGAACTCCCGCAGGAACCCGGCTCCCTGCGCGTAGTCCCAAACATAGACGGCGACCGTGCCCCCGGGACGGAGCACGCGGCCGAATTCTTTCAGCGCCTGGACCGGACTCGGGATAAAGTTCAAGCCCAGGCCGCAGACTGCGACGTCGAAAGTGGAGTCGGCGAATGGCAGGGCCATCGCATCCGCAAGCTCGAAAGTGACACTGGGGTACGCGCGATGCTGGCGGGCGAAACCGATCTGATCGGAAGAAGCATCCACTCCTACGATACGGGCAGGGGCGTTGCGTTCCACAATGGCTTCCGTGATGACGCCGCTGCCGCAGCACACGTCAAGCCAGCGCAGGTCCGTGGGGAGGTTGAGCCATTCTAGAAAATCCTGGGCCAGCAAACAGCTCCAGCGGCCCATCCATTGTTCGTAATCGGCGCCGGAGGTCCAGCGATCCGTGTTCATTCGATCCATGTTCATTCGATCCATGCTCATTCGATCCATGCTCATCGATCCAGATCCATCGATACTTGTTCGCGAAATAGGCGGCACAGGGGTTTCGAATTTGACGCCAGGTTGGAAATCGGAAATTACTCTGAGACGCTGTGCTCTTCGTTTTGCGCGCGGAGGACACGATCGACGGAGTAAGGGGCGCGGTGGCGAGGTTCGTGGAAGTGACGGACTTGCATCTCGCCGAGCAGGCCGATGGCGAGCAGGTTTAATCCACCGAGAAGCAGGCCGAGAGCGAGCATCATCATTGGTCCGTGCGAGGCCATTACCGGAACATTGCGTAGGAACTTTTCCGCCCCAAGCCAGGCTACGATGGCGCTCCCGCTAAACATACTGAGCAGGCCGAAGGTTCCGAAGAAGTGCAGTGGACGGGAAAGATAGCGGAGCAAAAAACGAATGGTGATGAGATCAAAGAAAACGCGGAAGGCGCGGGAGATGCCATAGTGCGACGCGCCGCGTTCGCGGTTCACGTTGCGAATAGGCACTTCACAAATCGAGGCGCCATACCAAGATGCCAGCGCGGGAATGAAGCGATGCAACTCGCCGTACAGCGGAACCTGCTCGAGAATTTCGCGGCGATAGGCTTTGAAGGTGGTGCCGAAATCGTGAATGTCCACGCCGCTCAGTTTTGCCATCAGCCAATTCGCCATGCGAGAGGGGATGCGGCGCATCCAGAAATTATCCACGCGAACTTTACGCCACCCGCTCACGATGTCGTAACCAGCGGCAATTTTTTCCAGAAACATTGGGATGTCAGCGGGATCGTGTTGCAGATCGCCGTCCATGGCGATGATGTATTCGCCACGGGCATGGTCGAAACCGGCGGCTAGTCCAGCAGTCTGGCCGAAGTTGCGGCGCAGCTTGACCACGGTGACGCGGCTATCGACGGCCGCAATCTCGCGCAGCATCGCAAAGGTATGATCGCTGGAGCCATCGTCAACCAGCACGATTTCAAACGTCTCGCCGGAAGCCTCCATCACCACCTTCAAGCGGTCGTAGAGATCGGTCACGTTCTCCTGCTCGTTGTGCAGCGGGACGACGATGGAGTATTTGGGCACAGTCTTTTTATTATATCGCGTGAAGCGCACGCCGCATCTTGAATTTATTAAGGGAGCATGAATTGTAGTTATCTGCTTCGATGCCGTCAGATCGAAGAGGTTGCAAGCGACGTTTGCACGACGGGGTTACCGGGATGAAGGCTTGTCAGCCTTGCTCCTTCAGTTTGAGCTTAGATTTGTTTTCTTCCATGAACGTCTTCAGATCCTCGGTGGCGGCTAGCAGGCGATTCCATTGTTCGTAATAGAGCGTGACTGGGAAGCGGCCGAGTCCGTAGACACTGACGCCGCCTTTTTCGCCAACCTTGAAAATCAGATCGCCACTGCGCTTCTTGGTCTCGACCTCTTTTTCCAACTGAGATAAGCGTGCTTTGAGTTCTTCGTAAGTGGGCTCTGACATGGGCTCCTCGCCTTTTGAAGTTTTGCTGGTTGATTCTACAGTACCGTGCTCACTGGTTGCCCGTGCGAAGAGCTTCCCAAACCTAATAGGCATCGGGGAAGCGATGCCGTCTCTATCGCCAAGCTTGTCCTGGCATGCTTCTTTGGGAGATAAGCCTAGCGCTGAAATTTGCGATCCCGGGCGCCGGCTGCAATGCTGAGACGGAATTAGTATTTTCCGTGAAATACCGCCTGATTGATGTCGGGCCAGAACTCCTTTAGCACGTTAAACAAGCCGTCCAGGCCCACCTGGGTTCCCCAACGTTGGTACGTTTTCACCCACTGATTGTCCTCTGCCGGGTAATATGCATTGCCGATACCCGCAGCCGCTCCGGCCCCCACGACCTCCGACAGATTGAAAGTGCTCCCTCCTGCGTTTGTCCTAGTGATGAACAGCCGGCTCACGGCATAACCGGTCCGCTTAACGAATCCGCCTTTGCCCATGGTGTAGTACCTGGGGTCTTCTTTAGTCGCCACGGGAATGATCGCTTCCGTCATGTAGTTCTCTATAGCGCCGTCGACAAAGACGTGCCAGTAGTACTTACCGTAGCCCTCAGCGCCTTGCCCAAAGGTCGGCTGCGACTTGCCGGCCATGTTAATTCCCGCAAGCGCCCCCACGAAAATGAAATCGGAGTAGTCAAACGTATCCTGGGTCGCCAGCCAGAGTTCGCCCTTGAAATTCAATGGGGGCAGATGGGTGTTGGCACTGACGGCTCGGTAGTTGGGGACGATCCACAGAATTCTCTTGTTCTGCTTTCCATACTCTTCGGTGGGGCTAGTTGGAGTTGAAGATGGGACCCCCTGCGACGGTGCGTCGGGCAACTTTCCATCCGTGGTTGTGGTTCGTGATGAGTCCTGACGCTGCGAAACATCGCTTTCCAAAACATCGTCTTGCGAAACGTCGGTCAGCGCAACCTTACTGGTCAGCGGAACATCAGCCAGCCTCGACGATGCCATTCCTTCTCTGGATTGTTCTTGGGCGCTCGCTGGCTGCTGAGCTTGAAGAGGCGCCGGTGCCAACATTCCGGCCAACACCACCGCCATGCAAAATAATCGAATCGCTATCAAATCTCCCCCACGTTCATATTTTCCCGTTCGGGTTCTATCTGCTGTGCTTTCAGACGATTCCTGACAGTTATCCACACTTGGATTGCTTGAGTCGGAGTTTGGATGCACCTGGGACAGAAAACCGGTAAGTTTAGAATCCTGATTCGAACGCTAGTCGGATGCTTTCTGCTGCTGTTTTTGCAGGTGGCGTTCGTGCCTTCTCTGCAAATAGTGGTGAATATCGGGCCAAAACTCCTTCAGTTCATTGCCCAAGGCATCGAGACCCATCTGTGTTCCCCAGTCTGACAAGCTAGGCGACCAACCGCGGTCGGACGCGGGATAATAGAAATTGGAGATAGCAATCGCCGTTGCATTGCCGGCAAACTCCGGAACATTGAACATGCTAGCCCCGGCGTCTGTTCGAGCGACAAAAATGCGGCTAAAAGCATAGCCAAAGCGGTGCAGGAACGAGCCCCGGCCGAGTTGAAAATAGCGAGGATCGACTTTTAGGATCGTCGGGAAAACGCCGCCCACCATGACGTTACCATCCACCTGATCGGCGAAAGCCGCTCCATACCGCTTCGCATATCCCTCGGCCCCCTGGCCGAACGACGGAGAGGAATTATTCGCCTGGCGAATGCCCGCCACAATTCCGACGACCGTGAATTCGTAGGGGTCGAAGGAGCCCTTGGCCGAGATGGCGAACTTCTCTTTCCAGGATATTGGTCTCACTTGCGATTGACTATCTACCGTCAGATAGTTCGGCATTACGTAAAACATACGGTCGTCTTTGCTCTTTTTTGTGTCTTGTTTTGTATCTTGGACCGGGCTGCTTGGATCCTGAGAATTACTCTGAGCAGACGGTTGTACTTCGGGTTTACTCTGCTTCGAAGAACTGGTCGTGGGCGCTTGCCCGGATTGGGCAGGCTCCGACGTTTGCGTCTGCGGGACTCTTTGAGCCGCGCAAAAAGCGGCGGAAAATAACATTGATACGGTCAGTAGGCCCACACAGGGTGCATCGCTCAGGTTCAAATTGATGATGGCTCCAGGTCCAGTTGATTGATATGTCGCCGAGGGGACTTTGGCCGTCCACCGCTGGCAGTTCATTCATCGCAAACAAACTCCGCAATCCCGCCAGTATTCCGGCCTTGGAAGGGGCCGAGATTCAACGAGCCGTCCGCGATTCTGTTACAGGACGAATTCCACGCTCTGATCGCGTCGCAAGCGAAGGAGCTTCTTTCCCCACTTTACCAGATGCAGTTCGGGGGTGAGCGGGTGGTCCAGGCTGAGAGTTCCAACGCAGCCCACCTAGCGGTAGCCAATCCTAGTCTGAAATTTGGACTGCCTTGTCAGGCGAGCGAATTTTGGCAATCTTCAAACGCCGGGAGGCGTGAATGCATGCCTGATACGAGTCTTCATCTGCGCCGCGGGCTGCGCAATGACGTTTACAGAATTCTTTCGTGGGTGTAGCCGTTGGCACTCAGGGCTGAGATCAGTTCTGCGATGTGGTCGGGGCCGCGGGTTTCCATGGTGATGTCGATGGCGGTGTCGCCGAGATTTACGTTGTGGTAGGCACGGTCGTAGGAAGTCTCAACGATGTTGGCGCGGTGCTGGGCGAGAATTCCAGTGAGCCGGTGCAGGGCTCCCGGGTAATCGGGAAGATGCACGCGCAGGCGGACCAGGCGGCCATCTTTCACCAAGCCGCGTTCGATGATGCGAGCCAGCAACGTGACATCGATATTTCCGCCACTCACGACGATAACGATTTTCTTGCCGGCTTTGTCACGGGTGGTGGAGCGGGTCGTCGAATCGATAATCGTCGGGATGCGGCGATTGACCAGAGCAGCCAGCGCGGCGGCGCCCGCGCCCTCGGCTAAGATCTTCTCTCTTTCGAGCAGCAGCAGAACCGCATTGGCAATCTCTTCTTCCTCGACCGTCACGATGTCGTCGACATATTTCTGGACGAGCGGAAGCGTACGTTCGCCGGCACGGCGAACGGCGATGCCATCGGCAATTGTCACAGCTGCGGGAAGGGTTACGGGTTTGCCTTCCGACACTGCGAGCTTCACCGAAGGCAAACGGGCAGGTTGCACTCCGATGATCTGGATGCGCGGGTTAGTCTCCTTCAGGGCACAACCTATGCCCGCAATCAGCCCGCCACCGCCGATGGGGACAACAACAGCGTCAAGATCGGGATGCTGTTCCAGCAACTCCAAGCCGAGAGTTCCCTGCCCTGCGATCACGGTATCGTCGTTGAATGCGTGAACGAATGTGAGTCGATCCTGCGCGCTGAGGCGCATCGCCTCGTCGTAGGCCTCATCGTAATTGGCTCCGTGCAAGACGACTTCGCCACCATAGCCACGAGTGGCCGACACTTTGATGAGCGGGGTCGCGAGGGGCATTACGATTCTTGCCCGGATGCCGAGATTGGTGGCGTGGTAGGCGACAGCTTGCGCGTGATTGCCCGCCGAGGCTGCGATGACTCCCTGGGAACGCTCTTCCGCGGTGAGACTAAGAAGCTTATTGAGTGCGCCGCGTTCTTTGTAGGCGCCGGTTCGCTGGCGATTCTCCAGTTTGAGATAAATGGAGTTGCCGGTGAGATCGGAGAAAGTTTCTGAGCGAGTGCAAGGGGAAACGTGGATCGATTTTCGAATGCGTCCGAGCGCGGATTCGATGGATGCGAGGTTAAGCATGCAAGCGGGGACAGACGGTCGATTCAGTTAACCAGTTCTATCAGGATGCGAACCAAACGCGCTGATCATTCCCTTGCAAAGAGCGCAACCTCTCGACAGGCGCAGCGCAGGTTCTCACGGCGCAAAGAACGGTTGCTCGAAATGACAATCAAATAAACCCGTGTCTAAATTCGCCGTCCTATCTCGAAAAAACGTTGACGGATCAGGTTACAGCAACGTTACAAATGTTTCTGGAGAATGATGCGGCGCGACGTGCAGAAAAATCCATGCGGCGAATTGAAAATGACGATTGTACTTCGGAGACATTTCCCATTAGACACTTACTATGGGGGAGAGTCGCCTCACATACGCGGCCGATCATGATGCATGTGGCGTCGGCTTCATTGCTCAACTGGGGGGGCCAGCGTCTCATGCCGTGATCGAGCGCGGCCTGAACGCTCTGGTGCGCCTCGAGCATCGTGGCGGTGTAGACGCGGATGGGCGCAGCGGCGATGGGGCCGGCCTGCTGGTTGAACTTCCGAAGGCGTTTTTTCGAAGGGCCGCTCGCACTAAGGGAATGAGTTTGCCGGAAGAGTTTGGCGTCGGCATGGTGTTTCTTCAGCGTGGCCAGGAATCTTCGGCGGGTGATGCCATTCTGGGAGCGGTTGCAAAGTTCGATCTCACATTTCTGGGTTGGCGCGAGGTACCGACTGATAGTTCGATTCTGGGGCCACGATCGAGCGAATCCCTCCCGCTTATCCGGCAATGCTTTGTTGCGCCGTCGACAGGATTTTCGAAGCTGGACTCATTCGACTTCGAGTTACAACTGTTCCGGCTGCGCCAGGAACTGGAAGGCGTTTCCGGATCCGGTTACTACTGTTCGCTATCGTCGAGAACCATCGTTTACAAGGGACTACTTACCCCAAAGCAGCTGGCTCCTTTCTATTACGACCTGAATGATCCTGAGTTCGCCAGCGCATTTGTGATCTTCCATCAGAGGTATTCGACGAATACGCAGCCAAGCTGGCGGCTGGCGCAGCCTTTTCGATTTGTGGCGCACAACGGGGAGATCAATACCATCAGCAGCAATCGGCGATGGTTTCAGGATCGAGGGGCCGAACTGCGCCGCAAACTCGAACTCTCGCAGAACGCAAGGTTGCTGCAACCGGGGATGAGCGATTCTGCGAGTTTCGATAATGCGCTGGAAGCCTTGGTACGCAGCGGTTCCGGAGTCGCCGAATCTGCGTTGCGTCTGCTGCCGCCGGCGTGGGAGCAAGATGAGCATCTCGACGCGGGTTTGCGTCGGTTCCTCGCCGGCAGCGCTTTCGACCAAGAACCATGGGACGGGCCGGCGGCGATGATTTTCAGCGATGGGCAAGTGGTTGGGGCGAAGCTCGATCGCAATGGCTTGCGTCCGTTGCGCTATACCCTCACCGCGGATGGATTGCTGATTGTCGGTTCCGAAGTAGGGATTGCAGATCTTTCGGATAAGCAGGTAGTGGAGCGGCAACGTCTTGGTCCGGGCGAGATGCTGATTGCCGATCCGGCAAGTGGAACGTTTTTCCGGCCGAACGAAGTTGGGGGGCTGGTGCGCGCAGACCAGCACCAGCCCACGACTTCGGAGATTCGGGCGGAGCACACAGCCATCTCAACCAAGATTGAAGCCAACCGTTTGATGGCAGCTTTCGGCTGGACGGAAGATCAGTTCCGCATGCTCTTTCAGCCGTTGGTTGAGCACGGCCAGGAGCCGTTGTGGAGCATGGGGGACGACGCTCCTCCGGCGTTTTTGTCGAGCCTGCCGCGTCCGCTTTGGGATTATTGCAAGCAACGCTTTGCCCAGGTTACTAATCCGCCCATCGATCCCTTGCGCGAAAGCCACGTGATGTCGCTCGATGTATATCTCGGCAAGCAGACGAAGCTGAACTCTCCTTTGATCGATGCGGGGCAAATGGCGGCGATTGCTGAAAAGCTCTCGCCGGTTCATCGCATCGATATCACTTTCGAAGTGGCGGGCGGTGTTGATGCGGCGCGTGATGTTTTGCGACGGATTCGTGAAGAAGCGGCAGCGCCGAATGCCGGAGCAATTGTTCTGAGCGATCACAGTTTAAATGGTAGAAGAGCCGCAGTACCGGCGCTCCTGGCGGTTTCCGCGGCGTGGCGTGCTATGACCGAGGCCGGCGCCTGGAATGTGCCGCTGCTGGTTGAGACTGGCCAGGCCATCGATACACATCATGTCGCCCTGCTGATTGCGGCTGGAGCGAGCGCGGTACATCCCTATTTAGCCATGAGTTTGGCGGCGCGGGCGGATATCAATGGAAGCTGCGACGGAGTTTCGCGCTACCGGGCCGCGATTGAGAAGGGCTTGCGCAAGGTTCTGGCGCGCATGGGAATCTCGACCATGAGCAGTTACCGCAACAGCCAGATTTTTGAAACTATCGGTATCGATGCGGTGGTGTGTGACGAGTTCTTCGAAGATGCCGGCCGAACGCTGAGCGGCGTATCGCTTGACGATCTTTTGCGGGATTGCATCACTTGTCACGCTGCGGGATTCGGAGCCTCCGAAGCGGAGTTCCGCGATGCGGGATTGTATCGCTTTCGCCGCAATGGAGAGCAACACGCGAGTTCGCCTGAGTTTGTGCGGCGAATGCATCGTTACATTAAGTCTCCTACTCCCGCGAACCAGGCGGCTTTGGCCGTGCTCACGCAGGAAAGAAAAAACGTTGCGGTGCGGGACTTGCTCGAGTTCCGACCGGCGCAGCCTTTGTCGTTAGACGATGTCGAAAGCGAGGTTTCGCTGCTCAGCCGTTTCAGCACGCAGGCCATGTCGCTGGGCGCGATTTCTCCTGAGGCCCATCAGACTTTGGCCATCGCTATGAACCGTCTTGGTGGGCGGAGCAACACCGGGGAGGGCGGTGAAGATCCTAGCATCTACTACGAGCGGCCCGAGGCGAACAACCGGGTGAAGCAGGTTGCGTCGGCACGATTTGGAGTTACCGCAGAATATCTGGTGCACGCGGACGAAATCGAGATCAAAATGGCGCAAGGATCCAAGCCGGGCGAAGGCGGACAACTTCCGTCCGCGAAAGTCACGCCTTACATTGCGCGGCTACGGCATGCTATCCCGGGAACGTCGCTGATCTCGCCGCCACCCCACCACGATATCTACAGCATCGAAGACCTGGCGCAGTTGATTTACGATTTGCGCGCCGTGAATCCGAATGCGCGCATTGGGGTGAAACTGGTTTCGAGTTCAGGAGTTGGCGTGATTGCGACCGGCGTGGCGAAAGCCGGTGCGGATGTCATCACGATCAGCGGGCACGATGGTGGCACCGGCGCGTCGCCCCTTACTTCGATCAAGAACACTGGCTTGCCGTGGGAGATTGGTTTGCGCGATGCGCATTCTGCGCTGGTTCAGGCTGGGCTGCGTGCGCGCGTCAGATTGCGTGTGGATGGCGGTCTTAAGTTTGCTCGCGATGTGGTAATCGCGGCTCTGCTGGGTGCCGAAGAGTTTGGCTTTGGAACCGCCGCTTTGTTGGCAATCGGGTGCGTGATGGCCCGGCAATGCCACCTTAATACGTGTCCCGTGGGCATTGCGACTCAGGATGAAACGCTGCGGGCACGGTTTGCCGGAAATCCGGAGATGGTGGAGACTTTTTTCCGGGCGTTGGCGGCCGATGTCCGGCAATTGCTGGCGCAGATTGGGGCGGGATCCATCGATGAAGTTTTAGGCGCTGTTGACAAGTTGCGCTCGCGTTCAGGGGAAGCTGAGCAAAGCGTGCAATCTTTGTTGCAGCGGGTTGCAAACCCGCCCGCGCAATTCCCCTGTCCTCGTGAGGATAATAGCGCTCTTCATGTTGAATTGAATCGCGTGGTGGACGATCTGGAGTCGCTCTCGCCGAGCCCCTACCGCTTTACGATTACGAACGAGGATCGAGCCGTGGGTGCGCACTTCAGCGGGGAAGTACTGCGCCGATTCGGCTCTTCGTTTGCATTTGGATCTTCTGATGTAAGTTCTGGTCTGGAGATCAGCGGGGTTGATTGTGAATTCACCGGCACGGCAGGACAGAGCTTTGGAGCCTTCCTCATATCCGGCGCGAACTTCCGGCTGACTGGCGAAGCGAACGATTATGTGGGCAAGGGATTGTGCGGAGGCAGCATTGCCATTGCCGGACAAGGAAGAGCTTCAGAGCGCGGAGATGTTCTGGTGGGAAATACGGTGCTCTATGGCGCAACGTCGGGTGAGCTATTTGTCGCGGGGCGAGCGGGAGAGCGCTTTGCGGTGCGCAACAGCGGCGCACTCGCAGTAGTTGAGGGCGTAGGCCGGCACGGTTGCGAGTATATGACGGCGGGCGTGGTGGTAATTCTTGGCCCGGCAGGCGGCAACTTAGGAGCTGGAATGACTGGCGGGCTAGCGTATCTGTTGCCGGCGGATGCCGGTGCTTGTCTTAACGACCATCAGATTAATCGTGACTCGGTGCGGCTCTGCACGGTTGAGGCTCAGGAAGAGCAATGGCTACGCCGCATTCTTCACCGGCACGTACAACTGACAGGCAGTTCGCGGGCCGCTGACCTTCTCTCGTGCTCTGCTCTGCCTCTGGTTCGAGTGGAGCCGGTTGCGCCTCCCTGCTCGATCGAAGAAAGCTGGTCTTCTATTCTTGCGCGCCTGGCAGCCCAAGAAGCACGGAGTTACGGACGCGATAAACTCGTTTCCTCCGAAAGACCGATGGTGCAGTAGGTGGTGCAGTAAGGCGAGTCCTGCGACGGGCCATGCCCGTCCGGCCGCGTCAATCGCTGATTGAGAATTGCTTGAAGACCGCTGTGTTATTCGTAGTCTGCCCTTCGAAGTTGGCTTCAGCGAGCCGCGATCCGATTCCGGCACTTTTGGTTTATTGGAAGTAACTCCTATAGCCTATCCCCCTCCCTCGCGCCGTGGCATTTCTTGTACTTCTTTCACTCCCACACGGACAAGGATTATTTCGCCTCCGACCTTGGATTCGTCCCCCACGAAAACCGATTATACTTTACGTAACCAGGCCGATTACACTCCCCACCGGTTCGGACGATTAGCCTCGTCCTTTATCCTCTGTCTGGCGCTCGAAGTAAAAGGCAACTCCTAAGGCAAGAATCAGCGCCGCTAGTCCCAACAAAGTCAAGCCCGGCACGGCGTTGGGTTCCAGGATGATGGCCTTTCGAGCCATCGCGATTAGCGCGACTTCAAGGACAACGCGCACGTGAATGACGTCCTTTTTCAAGTACGACCGCATGGTCTCCAGCAGCTCCACTCCGATCAGCACTAGGAGGAAGTAGCCAAAAACGTCGAGCAGACTTTCTACTGAAATAAGAAACCGGGGCGGTTTCCAGATTTCCTGGCCGATCAGGACACCCAGGTGTGCCGTGGAAAGCACTACGATGACAACAAGCATTCCGGCAAGCACCCAGACCGTAAGCCTTTGGATTTTCGCAAGCAGCGTTTCCAGCACGATCTCCCCCGCGACAGTCTAAACACCTTTGCAAGAACATCCAAATCATGGCTGGGTTGTTGAAGCGATCAGACGATTGCCTTACGACAAACAGGTGGCTCCGGATTTCTGTTCCTATCAGAGGCAGACTGGAAGTTGATCCACAATTCGCAACTGTACAGGCGTGTTAAGTTCGCTATAATCTCCCATGGATTTTGATCAGCTCATCACCTTCCTGGAAGTTGCCCGGCAAGGCAGCTTCTCGCGTGCCGGAGAAAAAGTATTCCGCTCGCAGTCGGCGGTTAGCGCACAAATCCGCCAACTGGAACAGGAGTACGGCGACCGTCTGCTTGACCGATCGGGTAAGAGCGTCAAGCTGACGCCGGCAGGTCAAATCTTCCACGATTACGCGCTGCGCATGAAAAAGCTGCGCGACGAATCGTTGGTCGCGGTTGCCGACCACGGCCACACACCGCGTGGCACGCTGATGGTGGGCGCCAACGAAGCCACCTGCCTCTATGTTTTGCCGGAAGTTTTCGGGGAATATTGCCGTCGTTACCCCGATGTACAGATCAGCATCTATCGCAACTTCACTTACAAAATTGTTGAGAAGCTGGAGAATGGATCGCTCGACGTGGGCATTCTGAGCTTGCCGGTTCAGTCTCCGAGCTTGAAGGTGCAGGCGATTTTCCGCGATCGCTTGATGTTGATGGTGAGTCCCCAGAATCCTCTGGCCAAGCTTAAGGCGGCGAACGTCAGCGATGTGGTGAAGCATCCGCTTCTGCTGCCCAAGACTGGCCACACACGGCGGCTGCTGGATAAACTTTTCCGCGAATACAACACCGAACTTAAAGTCAGAATGGAATTACCCAGCATCGGAATGATCAAGAGCTTTGTGGCTGCCGATTTGGGGATTTCGCTAATTAGCGCATCGTTTGCGCGTGATGAAGTAGCGGCCGGCCGGGTGAGGCTGGTTGAGTTGGAAGGACCGGAACTGTGGCGCGAACTGGGCTTGGCCTATCGTCGCGACCGCACGTTATCGGTAGCCACCAAGACGTTCGTTACGGTGGTGCGGCAGCTTTCTTCTCATCTTAAGAAGGCGGATGGCACGGCGCACGCGTAGGAGTTCGAAGCACGCGAGAACAGCAAACCACCAGGCTCTTGAACCCGGCGGGATCGGCTACTGCTTCATCAGGTCTTTTACGGCTTGCGGCAGTTCGAAGAGAGAGTCGGCGAGCGCCTCGTAGCTCACGGACTTGTAGGTGAAGGTCTGAAAGTGATCGCCGTTGCGCGAAGTGTTTTTCGTCGCAACCAGCGGGCCTCCGAAGTTTTTGTAGTCTTCGAACAGGGCGGTCACGACCGCTTTGGATGAGTCATCAGCCTGAAAGCGGTAGCCGGCAAGCAATCCGGTTTGAACATCGTAGAACTGGTTGTTATCTTTGCCCCAGTGGGTCGTACCGTGAAGCCAATAACAGCGACGGCCTTCAAAATCGCTGACACCAGCGAATTCGAGCTTTTGGAAATAATCGGGCTGATGTAACGAGTATTGCAGGTCGGCATCGCGGCGTATGGCATCGAGCGCAGTATCCTTATCGATGCTCGCTCCTTGCGGAGTTATGGACCAGGAAACGCTACCGTCGAATCCGGCGAGGATCTTGGTGCCGTCGGGTCGGGCGACTTTAATCAGCGTCTTGAATGGTTTGGCGTAATAGGTGAAGGTCGCTTTGCCTTTCATGTCGCTTCCTTCGATTTCTCCTTGAACGGTTTCCGACTGAACTTTTCTTATGGCGTCGACGCCCCCGAGAACTTGCTTGTAGCGGTCAAGAACAGCGGCGGCAGTTTTGAGGTCAGCATCCTGCGCCCAGACTGAGACGACAGCGGCGAGAACAACAATCGTTAATCTGATCGCACGCATGTTTTCTAGACGCGGGGCCTGGCAAAAGGTCATCGAGCGGTGTCCGTGGAAAGCTGGCGGTTCTTACCCGAATGACAGCCGCCGCGAACCTACCATGAGTAAAGTCGCGGGAACGGCTCCTGGCTTTAACGAGAGGTATATTACTGCTACCTTTTGAACAGAAGAACCAACATCACTCCAAAGGCGATGAAACTCCATAAGCTGATCGCGACGATGCGCTCAATCCGCCTGACCTTTGGCGAACGCTGGGGAGTGTTCTTCGAGCTGCGACAGACCCCATAAATTCTGAGGCCTAGGGCGACGGCTACCAGAATTCCCGCGGGGATGCGGACGGCGTTCGGCGCCTCCCACCAGATCTGTTGGTCGCTGAGCAACATGGCCGAGGAACAGGCAGTCACCGATAGTATCAGCAGAGTTCCCCTTCGGGACTTACGTCCTGGGCTATTTTCTGTCGCCCTCTGGGGCTGTTTCGTTCTAGCGTTCCACGAATTTGGCGAACATCTTTGCCGGGTCGATGGCGATGAAGGTGGCGCGGCTACGGGCGAGGACTTCGTCTTTTTCGTTGAGGATTTCGGCGGCGTTAATGTGGGTTCGTCCGCGGACTTCGACCTCGCGGCCTTCGACGCGGAGAGGCTTGTGTAGAGGCACTGGCTTGAGATATTCGATGGTCATTTCGCGCGTGAGGGCGATGACGTGGTGGAGCTTGTTTACCTTGCCCATGGCGTCGTCGAGGATGCAGGCGATGATGCCGCCGTGGCAGTGGCCCGGCGGTCCGGTATAACGCTTACTTAGGCGGAAGCGGCAGATGAAGGTTTGGCGTTCTTCATCGAGGAGGAACTTGAGGCGCATGCCGTCGGGATTGTTCATACCGCAGACGAAACAGTGGTTCTTCTGCATCTTCATGTAGCGAGTGTCGTGGCCGTGGAGTTGGGGCTTCGGTGGCATGGGGATGATTCTACGTGATTCCCGGATGTCGGCTGAAAGTCGGAATCCCACTTCTCGCAAAAGAAGCAAGACGGGCGGCACCGGCAGGGGTAGAAACTCCTTGCGAAGCTGACGGCAGGACAGTTGTGCAGGGATCTTTCAACTGCGGTTGTGCTTCGCATTCGCGAAGCACGACCTTCGCTCAAGGTGACAGGGTTTTCATAGTGCGGAAATCCTGCTTCTAAGTCGTCCTGAAATCCTGTATACATATCGGTTTTGGAAAACTTTGGATTGGAGCGCCCGTGAAACTGAATCGGCAGACTGACAAGCTTGAGCAAAATAGTTCGGGGGCTAAAGCCCGCGTTAATCTGAATACTTTGGTCGCAGCGCTGAACCGCTGCTCCACCCCCAAGCATTTTTTCGTCAGACCGTATCTGAGCGTCGTTCTTGCTTTTCTGTTGACTGGCTTCGCCGCGTCCGCCCAAGGTCAGGATAAGGGTGCGGACATGACCGCCGTGCCTGCGCCTGCGCCTAAAAAGAGTCAGAAGAAGGATCAAAAGAAGGATGATAAGAAGGAAGCACCGGCTGAGGAAAAGAAAGGCGGCATGAATGCCGACACTTTTTCTGGGCTTGCGTTTCGGTCGATTGGGCCGGCGGTGGCTTCGGGGCGCGTGATGTCGATTGCGGTGAATCCGAAGAACAAGTTTGAGTACTACGTGGGCGTGGCTTCGGGCGGAGTGTGGAAGACGGTGAATGACGGGACGACGTGGACTCCGGTGTTCGATAAGGAGGGGTCGTATTCGATTGGATGGGTTGCGCTTGATCCGAACGATCCGGCGGTGGTGTGGGTGGGGACGGGTGAGAGCAACTCGCAGCGCAGCGTTTCGTATGGCGACGGGATTTATCGGTCGGATGATGGGGGAAAGAATTGGCAGAACTTGGGACTGAAAAAATCTGAGCACATCGGGCGGGTGGTGATCGATCCGCGGGATTCGAAGGTAGTGTACGTCGCGGCGGAGGGGCCGTTGTGGGGCCCGGGCGGCGATCGCGGACTCTACAAAACGACCGACGCCGGAAAGACCTGGAAGGCAGTGCTGACCATCAGCGAGAACACGGGTGCGGCGGATGTGGCGATCGATCCATCGAACCCTGACATTGTTTATGCGTCGGCTTATCAGCGCCGGCGGCATGTGTTCACTCTGATTGACGGCGGGCCGGAGAGCGGGATCTACAAATCGACGGACGCTGGCGCGAGTTGGAACAAACTAAAATCCGGTCTGCCAACGGTTGACATGGGGAGGATCGGGCTGGCGGTTTCACCGGTTGATCCCAGCGTGGTCTATGCCACGATCGAGGCCGGCGATGGCAAAGGCGGTATTTTTCGTTCGAACGACCGGGGCGCGACCTGGGAGCGACGAAACGAATTCGATGCGGGCGCGATGTATTACGCGCGGGTGGTTGCCGACCCGAAAAACGTAGACCGAATTTTTGTGATGAACGTCACCATGCGCGAATCACTGGACGGCGGCAAGACTCTGCATAAGGTGGAGGAGACCAGCCACCACGGGGACGATCACGCGCTGTGGATCGATCCCGACGACACCAAGCATTGGCTTTTCGGCTCGGATGGCGGGATGTACGAGACCTGGGATGACGCGAAGAACTGGGAGTTCAAGGCGAATCTGCCAACGATACAGTTTTACGACGTAGCGGTGGACAACGCGCTTCCCTTCTACAACGTGTGCGGCGGAACGCAGGATAACTTTTCGTGGTGCGGCCCGACGCGGACGCGCAATCTGAATGGCATTATGAATTCCGATTGGTATGTCACGACGGGCGGAGACGGGTTTCGTTCCGTGGTCGATCCAGTAGACGCGAATACGGTTTATTCGGAGTCGCAATATGGCGTGCTGGTGCGCTACGACAAGCCCACAGGGCAGGAACTGGTGTTGCAGCCGCAGGAAGGTAAGGGCGAGCTCCCGCTGCGCTGGAATTGGGATTCGCCGGTAATCATCTCGCCGCATTCGCATACGCGGCTTTATTTTGCAGCCAACAAATTATTTCGCAGCGACGATCGCGGTGATACCTGGAAAGCAATCAGCGGTGATCTGACGCGGCAGATCGACCGCAATCAGCTGCCGGTGATGGGGAAGGTGTGGGATCCGGATGCGGTGGCTAAGAATTCTTCGACATCGTTCTACGGAAACATTGTGGCGCTGTCGGAGTCCCCAAAAAAAGAAGGGCTGATCTATGTTGGCACTGACGATGGGCTCATTCAAGTCACCTCCGATGGCGGGCAAAGTTGGACGAAGTACGAGAAATTCCCTGGTATCCCTGATATGACTTATGTGAGCCGTCTGGCGGCTTCGCAGCATGATGCGAACGTCGTTTATGCCGCATTTGACAACCACAAGAATGAGGATTTCAAGCCTTACCTTTTGCGATCTGCGGATGCGGGAAAGACGTGGACTTCGATTGCGGGGAATTTACCGGAGAATGAACCCGTCTATGCCTTTGCCGAAGACAATGTAGTGGCCAATCTGTTGTTTGCTGGCACTGAATTTGGCGTTTTTTTCACGGTCGACGGCGGACAGCACTGGGTGCAGTTGAAGGGCGGATTGCCAACGATTGCGGTGCGCGACATGATGATGCAGGCTCGCGAAGGCGATCTGGTAATTGCCACATTCGGGCGCGGATTTTACGTACTGGACGACATTTCGGCGCTGCGGCAGGTCAAGGCTGATGTGTTGGGGCAGCCAGGGGCGCTATTTCCGGTCAAGGATTCTCTGTTGTATATCGAGCGGCACCCGCTGGGCGGTCCGAAGAAAGCGTTTCAGGGAGACGCTTTTTATACGGCGGACAATCCTCCGTATGGAGCCGTATTCACGGCTTACGTGAAAGAGAAACTGAAGACCAAAAAAGAAAAGCGTCAGGATGCAGAGAAGGAAGCGGCTAAGAAAAACCAGACGCTCCCTTATCCCTCGAAAGATGAACTGCGTGCCGAGTCAGAAGAAGCCAAGCCCGAAGTGTACTTCATTGTTTATGACGAATCGGGCGTGCCGATTCGCCGGGTGGAAGGTAGCACTGATTCTGGGTTTCAGCGAGCGGCGTGGGATTTGCGCTATCCTCCGGTTTCTCTGCGGGACCACGTGGAAGAAGGGGAGGATTTTCCGCCGGCGGGAGCGCTGGGGCCGCTGGTGATGGCTGGAAATTATTCGGTGCGAATGTTTCAGAAGACAGATGGAGCAGTTACGGAACTCGCAGGATCGCGGAATTTCAAGGTGGTAGCGGATGGTACTTCTTCACTCTCTGCGTCGGATCGCGCCGCTCAGGAAGAATTTCAGCGTAAGGTCGCTCGGTTATATCGCGCAGTTTCTGGGGCGGTCCATACGGCAGAGGATGTCGAGACGCGGCTGAAGGATATTCGGGCAGCATTAAAAGAGACACCTGCTTCGGAAAAACAGCTCAGTGCGGCAGCGGATTCGATTGAGCAGAAGGATCGCATGATACTGCGGGCGCTGAGCGGGGATACGGAAATGCAGAAGCGCAATGAACCGGTACCGTCCTCGATCAACGATCGTCTGCAGGCCATTATGGAGGGGGAGCGCTTTTCTTTGGCCAAGCCGACGCAGAGTCATCTTGATGATTACAACATTGCGGCAGCGGACTTTGCTGACGAGCTTGGCACACTTCGTGCTCTGGTTGAAGTTGATTTGGTTAAGCTGGAGAAGGATATGGAAGCTGCTGGCGCGCCCTGGACTCCCGGGAGGGTGCCGGAATGGAGTGAGAAATAAAAGCCGCCACGGATTTCATTTTCATTTCTCGTGGGTTGGGTTATCCGTAGAAACCATGCGATCCGTCGCAGATTTTTCTTTAACCACTCATTGAAGCGCATTCTCTTATCGTGGAGCAGCGGCAAGGACAGCGCTTGGAGTCTGCACATTCTGCGGCAGCGAGGGGAGTATGAGGTGGTTGGGCTGTTGACTACCTTCAATGAAGAGGCGGATCGCGTTGCTATGCACGCTGTCAGGCGCGAACTGGTGGAGCAGCAGGCTGTGGCGACCGGGCTTCCGCTCTGGGCCGTGCCGTTGCCCTGGCCCTGCTCGAATGAACAGTATGAATCGTTGATGGCTCGGGCCTCCTCGATGGCCATTGCAGAAGGAATAGAGGGAATCGCGTTTGGCGATCTGTTTCTTGAGGATGTACGCGCTTATCGGGAAAGACAACTGAAAGACACGGGATTAGCGCCAGTATTTCCGCTGTGGGGACTGCGAACCCGTGACCTGGCGGAGGAGATGATCGCATGCGGTATGCGCGCAAAGCTGACTTGTATCGATACCGGGAAACTGGACCGCGGCTTCGTTGGCCGTGAGTTCGATGAAGCGTTTCTCTCGGCTCTGCCCGATGAGGTTGATCCTTGCGGCGAACGGGGCGAGTTCCATTCTTTTGTATATGAAGGGCCCATGCTGAATGCCACGCTGCCAATTTCGGTCGGCGAGACAGTGGTTCGCGATCATTTTGTGTTTGCCGATCTGATTTCGCGATAAGCAAATTCGTAGACAGATTTTGTGCACAGAATTTGTAAAACTCGCGGCGAGTATTTATTGAGTAACTTCGGTTGCAAAATCTCAGTGTAGCTGTGGTAAACTCGCCGCCGACTGTTGCTTTCGCTGTGGGACGCGGCAATCGGCGCGGGGAAATCGTCGATTTTCGTCGTTAGCGTACGGAGGACTGGGGAATGGGCCTCGCGATGTTGCTCGTTATCTGGCTGATCACCATCGTCAGCACATATTTCTTTGTCGCAAAAACATGGTGGCTGCCGGTGAGTGCTTCCGCGGCCGCGGGATTCATCGACGGACAGCTCGCTCTGACGTTCGTGTTGATGGGAATTGTTTTCGTGGCAGCGCAGCTCGCTCTGGGCTATCTGGCATGGCGCTACCGGGAGCAGCCTTCTTCGCCACCGGTGAATTATTCGCATGGCAACGTGAAGCTCGAAGTAGTGTGGACGGCCCTCACCACCGTTCTTTTTATCGGACTAAATCTGATGGGCAGCCGCGTCTGGGCCAGCCAGCGCTTCGATCCTGCGGGGCCGGGAGCGGTGCAAGTGGAAGTCACGGGCATGCAGTTTGCCTGGTATTTCCGTTATCCTGGGCCGGATGGAAAGTTCGGCGGGACCAGCGTCAAGCTGATGGATCCCTCGGCCGGCGGCGAGGCTGCGGTGGGACTCAACACTTCTGATCCGGCGGCGAAAGACGATGTGGTCACCGGAACGATGTATCTTCCGGTAAATCGCGAGGTCGACTTGAGTCTGCGGTCGGTGGATGTGATCCACAGCTTTTTTGTCCCTTCGCTTCGCTTCAAGCAGGACGCAGTGCCGGGACTTAATATTCATATGCATTTAACACCCACACAGATCGGTGAATATGAAATTGCCTGCGCCGAACTTTGTGGGTTAGGACACTACAAGATGCACGGCATGGTTCATGTCGTCAGCCAGGAAGATTATGACAAGTGGCTGGCGGCACGGGAGGCGGAGAAACAGTAATGGCAACGTCAGTAACTCCTCATGCGCACGCGGGTCCTCAGGGGTTCATTCGAAAGTATATTTTCAGCCTCGATCATAAAGTGATCGGCATTCAATATTTCTTTCTGGCGCTTACGGCGGTTTGGGTGGGAATGTTTTTGTCGCTGCTGATGCGAATTCACTTGTACTGGCCGAATGCCGTTTTGCCGCTCGTGGGCGAGATTAAGCCGGAGACGTATCTCAGCTTGCTAACCATGCATGGAACGATCATGGTGTTCTTCGTGCTGACCACGGCGCCTCAGGGGGGATTTGGAAATTACTTTCTGCCCATTCAGATTGGCGCGCCCGATATGGCGTTTCCTGTGCTGAACATGCTTTCGTTCTGGACGACGTTTGTGGCGTTTGTGGTGATGATTGCAGCATTCTTTGTCACGGGTGGAGCGCCTCTTCATGGTTGGACGGGATATCCTCCGTTGAGCGCGGTTCAGCAGGCAGGGCCGGGCGAGGGGCTTGGCGCCGATCTGTGGATAACAAGCATCGCAATTTTTTGCTTAGCATCGCTGATGGGTGCGTTGAATTTTCTGACGACCACCCTTGATATGCGGGCCAAGGGCATGACGATGATGCGCATGCCACTTACGGTGTGGTCCTGGTTCATTACGGCGATTCTTGGACTGCTGGCGTTTGGTGTGCTGCTCTCGGCGGGCATCTTGCTGCTGTTGGATCGCAATCTGGGTACAAGCTTTTACGTTCCGCTGGTTGTGGTGAACGGGCAGATCATGGGACACAAGGGCGGGTCACCGCTGCTGTGGCAGCATCTGTTCTGGTTTTTCGGGCATCCGGAAGTGTATATCGCGATTCTGCCCGGTATGGGCGTGACGTCGCAGATTCTGTCGACGTTTTCTCGCAAGCCTATCTTCGGCTACAAAGCGATGGTCTACGCTATGCTCGGCATCGGGTTTTTCGGATTTATGGTGTGGGGCCATCACATGTTCATGAGCGGGATGAGCCCGTATTCAGCGTTCGCCTTCTCGCTGCTGACCATGTGCATCGGGGTGCCTTCAGCAATCAAGACATTCAACTGGCTGGGTACGATGTGGAAGGGACATATTCGATTTCAGACGCCGATGCTTTACGCCATCGGCTTCGTTTCCCTTTTCGTCTCCGGGGGATTGAGCGGGCCGTTCCTGGCGCAACCGGTGCTCGATATTCAATTGCACGACACTTATTTTGTGGTTGGACACTTTCACCTGATCATGGGCGTGGCGGCGATCTTCGGAATGTTCGCTGCGACATATTACTGGGTTCCGAAAATGTTTGGGCGGATGATGAACGAGACCTGGGGCCGAATCCATTTCTTCATCACGCTGCTCGGAACTTACGCAATCTTCATGCCGATGCATTACCTGGGCATCGCGGGTGGTACAAGGCGGTACTCACAATATACGGAAGTGGCGTATCTGCAGAAGTTAATGCCGATTCATCAGTTCATGACCTACGCGGCGATTATCACCATCGCGGCGCAATTTATTTTTGTGATCAATCTGTTCTGGAGCATATTCAAAGGACCGAAGGCGAGCGACAATCCGTGGGAATCGACGACGCTGGAGTGGACGACGGCGACTCCGCCGCCGCATGACAATTTTGGCGGCGTGACGCCGGTGGTGCACAACGGTCCTTATGAGTATGGAGTGCCGGGAGCGGCGCGCGATTTTGTGATGCAGACGGACCCCGCGGTCGGGACGGCGCATTAGGGGCGATCATAGCGGCGAAACCGATCGCGAGACGGCGATATACAAAATCGAGCAAAGCTTTCTGGCATCTGAGTAGTTATGGCTACGTATACACCAAGTACTCCGGTAAACCGGTTGGGACGCGGCGGCGACGGCTCGCCTCCGGATGGCGGCGGAGATGATGGAAGATTTCCGGAATCGAGCCTGCCGAATTATGGCGCACGGTTGCGCCGGGCGCGCCTCGGTCTGATCTGCGCGATTGCGACTGTCAGCATGGTGTTTGTTTCGCTGACCAGCGCATACGTGGTGCGGCGGGGTTTGCCAACCTTCGACGACGCCAGCCGGGTTTACTTTCGCGACTGGGGCTCAGTGCAGTTACCATGGCTGCTGCTTGGGATCAATACTGCGCTTTTGTTGATCAGCAGTTTAACGATGGAACGTGCTCGACGCGATATCACGCAACGCGCGGCCCTGGCGCCGGTGCGGTCGATTCCAGGAATTTCGCTGGATGAGGGAAAAAGCTTCCCATGGCTGGGCGTGACGATTGTGCTGGGCTTGGGATTTCTGGCGGGCCAATGGATGGCCTGGCGCGAACTGCAGGGTCGAGGATTTTTTGTTAACACGAATCCGAATAGTTCCTTCGTTTATTTGTTGACGGCGACTCATGCGGTCCATCTGGCAGGAGGAATGATTGCGTTGCTCTGGGCTGGCGTCACATCCCTGCAACATAAGCCCATCGAGGGGCGCAGAATTGTGGTCGACATCGCGGCCTGGTATTGGCATTTCATGGCCGTATTGTGGGTTTATGTCCTGGCTCTGTTAGGCTTTGTGCGATAAAAGAGCAAGTTCTCTCGTTTTACTAGGGGACGACAACCTGGCGGCGACGATGACAACTATGCGAAGGATATGAAAGGGGAAACTCTGGGATGGCTGATGCCACTCTGCAGCACACCGTAGCAGTCGGGCACGGAACTGGGGAAGAGTTCGAAGCTCCCTTGTTTGGAGCTTACTCCAAGAAAGTTGGCATGTGGCTGTTTCTGGCTTCCGACTCGCTGACTTTTGGAGCACTCCTGTTTGCCTTCAGCTATAACCGCATCTATACCGCGTGGCCCACGCCCTTTGGCAAAGAGAGCATCATAAATGCGACGGTGATGACGGCGTGTCTGCTCTCGAGTTCGTTGACCATGGTGATGGGGGTGTTTGCGGCGCAGCGGCATGACCGAGCTTGGACTCGCAACTGGCTGCTGGCGACCATGGCGTTCGGCACGGCGTTCATTGTGCTGCACGGGATGGAGTGGACCCACCTGATCCATGAGGGATTAACGCTGCCCGGATTTCCGACGTCGGTTGAGCACGGCAACGGTGATTATGCAACCATCTCGTCGGCGGTGCCGCAGTTCGCAGCCACATTTTTTGGACTGACGGCGATGCACATGCTGCACGTGACGATTGGTGTGATTTATCTGGGTGTGGTCGCGCTGCGCAAATTGTTTTTGCCAATCCTGGGAGCGCTGTGGCTGGCGGGTTTTTTGCTGATTCCGTCGGATAACGTTTTTCACTACGGCGTCCACGTGCTGTTGATTGGGTTGGTGGTCGCTAGCATAATTCTTTTCTTGAAGCCGAAAGACTACGACGCACACGACGTGGAGGTCTCCGGTTTGTATTGGCATTTTGTGGATCTGGTGTGGATGTTTATCTTCCCGCTGGTGTACCTGATGTCGACCAAGATTTAGGTAAGCCGGGCAAACTGCTTAGACACACGGGTCACAGAGAACCACAGATAAACACGGATGAGCGAGGACTTTTCATGCACGATGTGGCGAAGCACGACGATAGCAAGGGACAGTATTTCTGGGTTTGGGGTGCGCTTCTGGTCCTTACCGGAGTCGAGGTGTGGCTTGGCTACCGGCAGGTCTTCGAGCCGGTGCGGATGCTGCAGGTCCTGTTGCTACTGTCGGTGATCAAGTCGGCGCTGATCATCGGGTATTTCATGCACCTGAAGTTTGAAAAATCGGTGATGCGATGGATGCTGGTGATCTCGGTGGTGGGTTGCTTCATCATTATGTACATGTTCTTCTTCCCGGACGCAGATCGCATTCTGCGCTTGGGCGTGAAGTAGTTTTATTGGGGGTCGTTCTTGAGAAGCGTGATGAAGTCAATTTGCGGTAAAGCTCGCGCGTTTGCCCTGCTGATATCGCTCAGCCTTTCCGCATTGCCCGCGTTAGGACAGGGCTGTGCGATGTGCAACGCAAACGCGAGAAGCACGCCCAAGGAGGGACAACAGGCGCTGAATCGAGCGGTTCTCGTACTGCTGATTCCACCCATTGGATTTATGTTATTCGGGGTGGGGCTGGCATTCCGCTACGGAAAACGGCGTGATCAGGATCCAGATTAGCCCGTTCTCGTATCGCTCTCTTCGTATTTAAGCAGAAGCTTAAGCCGAGGCTGCGGCGCACATCGGAATTTCGAGATTTTCCTGAAGCGTAGCGGTTTCGCGAGCGCCGGTATGTCGTAATACCTCCTGCGCCCACAGAGTTTTCGCGCTCTCCGAGCAAGCGACATAAACCAGCGCTCCAAGATGGCGCACTTGATCTTCGTACTTTTCTGCTTCGTCCTGTGAGAGACCCAACCCGACCAGAGTTCTGGCGTTGCCGCACAGAGCAGGAGCCTCCTTTGCCATCAAAGCGTGAAGAAAGGCCTGCGAGCGAACGAAAAAGCCCACCGAGGGAATCAGCACCGCACCGAAGGCTGAAAGCCACCCGATCATTCCGGCGGAAGCCGCGCTGTCGTCACGTTGCGAACTGAACAGGCTAGCCCCGCGGACGATGGAAGCAATCGGGTGCGCGGGAGAGAGCATCATGCAGATGTCTTCATTTTCGAATCCAGCTTCGTTCAGGGTGCGGACAACATCGGCCAAGGCGGCGTCCTTTGAGTAAATTCCATAAGCTGCGGCGCTGTTTGTTGGCATGGAAGGATCTCCGCACGAGGAATTCTCTGAAAACTACGCTTCTACATGGTTTCTGACACTCGGGTAAATCATGTAGACTCTGCGTGTCCACGTGGCTGCCTGCAGCGCTCTAAAACTCGTGTAAATTTTGACGGTCTCGGCGACCCACCCTTTCCCTAAGATCATGAGTTCACAGAGATAAGCGGCTGTAGCAAGTGGCAAGCTTTTTGCAGCCTGTTTCAACGGAATCAAACTGATTTCGGAGGCTGTCCCTGTGAAAAACTTTTTGCTGCGTTTATCGCTAGCTGCGGCGCTGACTCTTCTAATAACTCTAGCCCTTGGGCAATCGTTGCACGCGCAACAGCCCGATCAAGACCCCGCCCCAGCGACTCCTCATAAGCCGGAAGCGGCGCAGCAAGCCAACGAAGCTCAAATGCCAGCTTCCGGCGACGCTACCACACATGAAGCGAAAACCTTTAGTGGCAATATTGTGAAGGAAAATGGTGAGCTTGTGTTGAAGGATCCTGTGACGAAGGTGAGTTACAAACTGAACGACGCGGCAAAGGCGAAACAATACATCGGGAAACGGGTAAAGGTTACGGGGAAGTTGGATATGGACAGTAACACCATCCAAATTGAGAGTATCGAGTTGCTTTCGTAAGGTTGACGGGTAGAGCTTGGAGAGACGTGCGGGCTTTGCGCGGGCTTTCGACAAACAACGGATCAAACGATGGACCTTCTCTAACGACGGACCTTCACCAACGAAGGTTAAAATAGAAGGAGGGTGAAAACGGATGATGACTTTTGAAACTCAATCTCCCGGACTTCGATCTCGATTTCCCTACGATTTTCCAACCGCAGTCACATTCCTGATTTTTGGAGCAGGACTAGGCTGGCTGCTGGCGATGATCCGGCCTCCTCGCTTGCAGCACGCGGAGGTCGAGCCCTTAGCCGTCAGGCCTCGCGCATCGTGAGAAAGCCCTGCTTTATAATAGAGGATTCGGCAGGTGCTCCTGAGGCTACTGGGTGAGGATCCCACTGGAGAATGGAGGCACTGCCGTTCTTTTAGCCGATGTCCTCCCCTCTATCTACGGAAAGCATTGTCGTTCGCGGCGCCCGCGTTCACAATCTCAAGAATATCGATTTTGACGTACCCCACAACACCTTGACGGTGGTTACCGGGGTCTCAGGTTCGGGCAAGTCTTCGCTGGCCTTTGACACCATTTATGCGGAGGGTCAGAGGCGATATGTAGAGTCGCTCTCGGCTTATGCGCGGCAGTTTCTGGAGCGGATTGAAAAGCCTGATGCGGATTCGATCGAGGGTATCGCCCCTGCGGTTGCGATCCGGCAGAAGAACACGACTCGCAATCCTCGCTCGACGGTGGCGACGGCAACGGAGATTTACGACTACCTGAGACTGTTGTTCGCCCGGATTGGCCGGACCTATTGCGCGAATTGTGCAGGCGAGGTGAAGAAAGACACGGTCGATGAAGTTGCAGATGCCGTGTTGGCGCTGGATCCGGGGACGCGAGTGCAAATTGTCTTTCCTCTGCAGACGGCCGTTCCGGTGGCGCAAGTTAAAAAGGAGGAATCGCGAACACGAAAGGCGGGCAAGAAAGTCCTTCCGCCGGATGCAGGGTTGACCGACCATCTCAAGGCTCGTCTATTCGAATTGCGCAAGGGAGGATTTAACCGGCTGTATCAGTCCGGCCAGGTGTTTGAGTTTTCCACTCCCGAGTCGCTGCTTGATATTCGCTTCGATCAGCCGGTATTTATGCTGGTGGACCGGCTCAGTGTTTCGCCCGAGTCGCGCTCCCGCATTGTGGATGCGGTGGAAACCGCGTACCGGGAATCCGGCGAAGCGATTATTGATCTGCCTCCGCATGGCGATCAACCGGCGCGGCAGATGCGATTCGCGCAGCGCTTCGAGTGCAAGAACTGCAATCTCCGCTATGAGGAGCCGGAGCCGCGGTTGTTCTCGTTCAATAATCCGTACGGGGCGTGTTCGCGATGCCAGGGATTCGGCAACACGATTGATTTCGATCTTGATCTGGTTATCCCGGACAAAACAAAATCGCTCGGCGAAGGGGCGGTTGATCCCTGGAACAAGCCGAAGTACCGGCCGGTTTTCACTGAGATGAAACGCTTTGCCAAACAATCGGGGATTCCACTGGACGTGCCATGGGCGGAGCTCGACACCGAACAACAAGAACTTATTCTGGATGGTGATGGGAAATTCCTGGGAGTGCGGGGGTTCTTTAAGTATCTGGAGCGCAAGAAGTACAAGCTGCATATTCGTGTTTTTTTGAGTCGCTACCGTGGATACTCGACTTGTCCCGAGTGCCGAGGCTCGCGGCTACGCCTGGAAGCCCGCCAGGTGAAGGTCAACGGGAAGAATATTTGTGAAGTCTGCGCAATGACGGTGGAGGAGGCAGCAAAGTTCTTCGCCGACATTCCACTGAGCGAGGAGGAAGCCGAGATTGCAGATCGGCTCTTGCAGGAAATTCGCGAGCGCTTGCGTTTTCTCAACGATGTGGGCTTGGAGTATCTGACGCTCGACCGCTTGTCGTCGACGCTCTCAGGAGGCGAAGCACAGCGGATCCAGCTTGCGACGTCGCTGGGATCACGGCTGGTAGGCACGCTCTACGTGCTGGATGAGCCATCGATCGGATTGCACAGTCGCGACACGCACCGGCTGGTCAAGATCTTGCACGATCTGCGCGACCTGGGGAACACAATCCTCGTGGTGGAGCATGACCCTGACATTATGCGCACCGCAGACCGCATTCTTGACTTGGGTCCGGGAGCCGGGGAAAACGGTGGCAAGCTGGTGGCGGCGGGAAACTACGAGGAGATTTTGTGCAATCCCGCTTCCCTCACGGGACGTTATCTCGCGGGAGATTTGCGCATTCAAGTGCCGTCGGTGCGACGCCAGCCGGGAGTGCAGCAGATCCGGATCAAGGGGGTACGCGCCAATAACCTCAAGGGCGTTGACTTCTGCATTCCCTTGCGGATGCTCGTGGCGATCACGGGGGTTTCTGGTTCCGGCAAATCGACGTTACTGCATCAGGTTCTTTATCAGGCTCTGTGTGAGAGCAAGAAACAGCAAACCGCAGGGTCGACGCAGGGTCCGGCAATATGGGAAAGCCTGGAGGGGGATCAGTTCATCGATGAAGTAATTCTGGTCGATCAATCTCCCATTGGGCGGACTCCGCGGTCGAATCCCGTAACTTATATCAAGGCATTTGACGCGATCCGGGATCTCTTTGCCTCTCTGCCTGAGGCCAAGAAACGCGGATTCACTTCGGGGCACTTCTCTTTCAACATTCCGGGCGGGCGTTGCGAGACTTGTCAGGGTGACGGGACGGTTACAGTGGAGATGCAATTCCTGGCCGACGTGGAACTGATCTGCGAGGAGTGCAAAGGCACGCGCTATAAAGCGCAGGTACTTGAGGTCCGTTACCGCGGGAAGAATATTCATGAAGTGCTGAACCTCACAGTGAAAGAAGCGCTCAAGTTTTTTGCGGAGGTACCGAAGATTACAGAAAAGTTGTGCGTGCTGGACGAAGTTGGGCTGGGGTATCTGCGGCTAGGGCAATCGGCGACGACATTGTCAGGAGGAGAAGCGCAGCGCATGAAGCTGGCTGCGCATCTGCAGCCAGCGGCCCGCGAGATTGGGCGGACTGGGGCGGCGCGGCAGGACGAGGTACGAAAGCGACGACGGCTGCTTTACATTTTTGACGAGCCTACGACGGGACTGCACTTCGACGACGTCAGCAAACTGCTGGCAGCGTTCCGTCGTCTGATCGATGCGGGTGGGTCGATCCTTGTAATCGAACACAATCTGGAAGTGATCAAAACCGCCGACTGGGTGATCGATCTGGGACCAGAGGGTGGTTCCCGAGGCGGCAAGATCGTGGGCATGGGTCCCCCTGAGGCGATCGCAAAGCTGCCCTCTTCTTATACCGGAAAGTATCTCGCGCGATTGTTAAACGGCGGCGGGAATCAAACGGCTACCAGCAATGAAGCGTCGCGTTCTAATGGAAGCAAGTAAGCCTCTCGCAGGGTGCGTGGTGTGGTTGGCGCTAGTTTGCTTGGCCCTGGGTTTGTGTTCGGTGGCGCAGAATGCAGGCCCGCCCTCGGCGCAGCCGCCGTCAACATCCACTTCTTCTGATCAGTCTCAGGCAGCGGAACCCTCCGATTCCGTTCCCGGAACAAAGGAATCGACCTCTCGCCGTTCTGCTCATCACGTTCAGATTCCGGTTGAAGATGCTCAGCCCGGGGAACTAACCAGGGCGGAAGCGGCAATTGAAAAAAAAGACTACGCCGCGGCGAAAGCAATTCTTAATGAGCTGGTTGAACGGCAGCCTTCGAGTTATGTGGCGTGGTTTGATCTCGGCTTCGTCGAAAACGCTATGGGCAAAGTTGACGAGTCGATCGCGGCCTATCGCAAGTCGGTTGATGCCAAGCCCGATGTTTTCGAGTCGAATCTGAATCTCGGGCTGCAACTCGCTAAGACCGGCCAGCCGGATGCCGAAAAATTTCTAGAGGCGGCAACTCATCTGAAACCATCCAGCCACGGGGCAGAGGGTCGCTACCGGGCCTGGCTTGCGCTGGGGCAGACGATTGAGAAAACGAAACCCGAGCAGGCGCTAGGCGCGTTCCAACAGGCTGAATCGCTCCAACCCAAAGAAGTTGAGCCGCATCTTGGTGCCGGTCGGATCTTAGAACAAGAAAATAGGTTTGGCGATGCTGAGCACGAATACAAGCAAGCGCTTGCGCTTGACCCGCACTCTGCCGATGCGGTGATCGGGCTGGCAAATATTTACATGCGCGCGCGCCGCTTTCCCGAGGCTGAAGATTATTTGCGGAAGTTGCTTGCGGAACACGCGGACTCCCCACCGGTTCATATCCAGTTGGGACGAGTCCTGGCTGCTGAGGGCAAGACGGACGACGCGGCGGCTGAGCTGCGGGCAGGGATCAAACTCGCGCCGGGAAACGATGCTGCACAGCGCGATCTCGCCGATTTATATGTGAGTGCGGGCAAGAACGAGCTGGCTGAAGCCAGTTATCGAACACTGCTCGCGGCTCATCCCAACGAGGCCGAACTTCATCGCCGACTGGGCGAGGCGCTGCTGCCGCAAAACAAGTTTGCTGAGGCCCAGCAGGAGTTCACGATTGCGGTGAAACTCAAGCCCGACCTTGGAGAAGCCTACGGCGGCCTCGCCTTCGCTGCCGGCGAGAATAAGAACTACGAGCTTGTAATTCGTGCGCTGGATGCCCGCGCCAAGCTGCTGCCGGAAGTTGCCATTACGTACTTTATGCGGGGATCGGCTTACGATCATCTGCACGACTTCAAAAAAGCGGCCGCCAGTTATCGCCTCTTTCTCAACAGCGCCCAAGGGAAGTATCCTGATCAGGAGTGGCAGGCGAAACACCGGCTCATTGCCATTGAACCGAAAAAGTAACCGAAAAAGCGGCCGAGAAAACGGGCGTACGACGGGATGGGGATGGAACGTTTTCGAATCTGGTGGATTGCGGCAGCAGGATTATTGTTGACGACGATGATCGCCCCCTGTGCGCTTAACGGGCGTGCCGAACCTTCAATTGATGAGCTGAAAGCGCGAGTCGCCAATGCCAGCAACTCGGAACGTCCGCCGTTATGCATTCGCATATCGGAGCGCCAACTGGACGAGGCGGACAAGCTCTATGAGGCAGGCGACATCGAGAAATGGAAGGCTGCGCTAAGTGATGTGGTGTCATTTGCAGAGCTGGCCCGCGACTATTCAATTCAGTCCAGGAAGCACGAAAAGCAATGCGAGATCGCCATCCGCAAGGAGGCTCGGAAGCTGGAGGATCTAAAACACACCGTCTCCCACGATGATCAGGAGCAGGTGCAAAACACCGTCGACCGATTGGAGAAAGTCCGCGACGATTTGCTACTTGCGATGTTTCCGAAGGGTGGTAAGAAATGAATTCACTGCACGTTCAACAGTTAGGTCCACGCGCGGCGCGGTGTCGAGCGATCTGGTTTCGAACGCAAATCGGCGTTGGCGTTTTGTTGCTAACCGCAGTGGCCGCTGTGGCGCAGCAGCACCGTGATCCTTTTACGCAGCCAGAGATCGATCAGATCCGTGATGCGAGTTGGGAGCCGCAACAGCGTCTCGGGCTCTATGTGAAGTTTGCCCGCGCGCGCCTGGTGGCTTTGGAGCAGATGCGCAACGATCCTAAGACAAAGAATCGTGCGCACGAAACGCATGATCGGCTGGACGACTTTGTGCTGATCTACGATGAATTGAATGACAATATTGACACTTACATCGACCGCAAGAACGATATCCGCAAGCCTCTAAAACTGGTCCTCGAGGCCGATAGCGAGTTCCAGGCAAAATTGCTGGCCGTGAAAGATGCAGCTGATGTCGCCCCGAACGAAGCCCAGCAATACGAATTTACGCTTACCAATGCGCTGGATACCGTGGCGTCATCCTTGGAAGACCACCGCAAGCTCTTGGCCGAGCAAGAGGAAGCATCAAAGCATAAGAAACTCGCCAAGGCGGCGGGTAGTAAGTCGGAGTGAAGATTTGGGCAATAACACCTGTCATATGGTTTTTGATAATCGAGAAATCCCATTGGCCGCTTAAGCTGTTGGCCAATGTGTCTGATTGCGGCGTGCTAATCTAGGCTCACCGTGCGTGAAGGGCTGCTTGAAATCTTCCATGATGAATACCGACGGCTGCGTCCAGACTCTGCTCTACCGGAGTTGAAGATCGAGTTTTTTGCCTTTGCCAATGTAAATAATACGATTCGATTGCGCGACGGCAAACTGCTGGTAAGGCTTTCCGACCTGCTGGAGGGCGCGCCTGACGGGGTTGTCCGCGCGATCGCACACATTTTGCTGGCCAAAATGTACCGCAGGCCTATCGATCGCGGGCACGCGGCTCGTTATCGAAAATATGTGGGCAGCCATGAAGTTGTAAATAAAGCGCATCTCGTGCGGCAGATGCGCGGGCGCAAGCGGCTGCATTCGCCTCGAGGCCGCGTGTACGACCTGGATATTATTTTCGAAGATCTGAATCGGCGCTTCTTCCATGGACTACTGGGCCGTCCGCGCATGAGTTGGAGCCCGACCAAGACGCGCCGCATTCTTGGGCATTACGATCCGGCGCACAATGCGATCGTCATCAGCCGTGTCTTTGATCAGTTGTCCGTTCCTCGCTACGCCGTGGAATACATCGTCTACCACGAGATGCTGCACCTGAAGCATCCGGTCAAGCTGAGAGGGAGCCGGCGCTGCGTGCATTCGGCGGACTTTCAGGCCGAGGAGAAGTTGTTTCCGCACTTGGAGCGGGCGAACGAGTTCTTGAAGAAATTGTGACAAGTTTCTCTGATCGCAACGACTATCCCTCCAGAAATCTCCGCCAATATCTCCTCAAAGTGAAGTACTCCGCCCTCGCTACTTATTTTAGCGGTCAATGAATAGCAGTTCTCGATCCATCCCGAAAAGAACAGAAACTCCGTTTCAGAGATTTATCTACAGACAAAACACTCGCGATTGCATTGTTGGGTGTGTTCAACGTGAGTGTTGAACCATGGAACACAACTAAGAATTCAATTGTGACCTCAGTCAGCTACCTCTTCTATTCATGCCGCGTCTCACACAGCAAAGATTGTCACTTGAGTCGCTTCGCGGCATGAAAAGCGGATTTCTTGCACAGCGACTCTCGGAGGGGAACTATGATGGCTCGCGCGTTCATCCTCTTCCTTCTTTGTTCAAAATTAGTTTCTGCGCAGGTCGAAATTGATAGAAGATCAATCAGCCCACTCGTGAGCGCCGTTGATCTCAACGTCCCTCCCAAAGCTCGCAAGGAACTCGTCGAAGCGAACAAATTCATCGCAAAAGAGAACTGGACAAAAACAATTGAAAAACTCCAGCATGCGCTTACGATCTATCCGGACTATGCTGTCGCCTACAACAATCTGGCGGTAGCTTACGCCCACATCGGCGATCAGATGCGGGAGCGCGAGGCGCTCGAGAAGGCAATCCGCATTGACGATCACATGAGCCTCGCTTACCTAAATCTTGCCCGAATGAATATATCGGTTAGTGACTTTCCTCATGCTGAGAATCTGCTTCTAAAGGCTTCGAGCCTTGATCCTACCGATGCAGTGAGCCTCATCCTGCTGGCGTATTCCGAATTGATGAATCAACACCTGGATGAGGCGATCGCCACATGCCGCAAGGCCCATTCCACGCAGCAGTACGCTCATGCTTTTGCGCATCGAGTCGCCGCACGGGTGTTTGAACAAAGAAACCAGGTGGCCGAGGCTATCGCAGAACTGCAGCTCTTTCTTAACGAGGAGCAACCCGGTCCCAGTGCTGAAGGGGCGCGCAAAGAGCTGCTGATGTTGCAATCCCTAGAGCATCGTTTTCTCCCTACCACCGCCGAGAGTTATCAACGTTTTTGTAAACCTGACCGTTGCGTCGTCCCATGAGCTATCGATGACGGAGCAGTGCGTGCGCGCAGAAGGGACTTTCTTAATCCATTCAAGCCCCAGATTTCGCCGTGCGATGCAGATCACGCACGTTCGTGATGCGGCGGATTGACGCCCCCGGCGCTCCCAGCATATCCTTGAAGTTGAAATTGAAATTCATTTTCAACATGACAGGCTATTCATAAATGCTACAAGCATTCGTAATCACGCTGCGCGAAGGAGTTGAGGCCGCGCTCATCGTGGGTATCACCCTAGCTTATCTGGCCAAGATTGGCCGCAGTGATCTGCGCAAGACTGTCTATGCCGCGCTGGGCGCAGCGTTTGTCGGGAGCATCGGGATCGCGATTGTGATCTCCCGGCTGCACTGGAATGAAGATGTCTTCGAGGGGTGGATTATGCTGGTCGCCGCCTTCTTTGTCGTCACCATGGTGATTTTCATGATGAAGACGGGGCGTAAGCTGAAGGGCCAAATTGAAGGCAAGGTCGGCCTGCTGGCAGGCAACGATGCCTGGATGGGCCTCTTCTTCTTTGTGTTTTTGATGGTGCTCCGCGAGGGCGCGGAGACCGTACTGATTCTCTCGGCCGTGTCACTCAATTCGACTGAATTAATGAGTTTCCTGGGCACGCTGCTGGGCGTATTGGCGGCGATTGCCTTCGGCGTGATGTTTGTAAAAGGCAGCGTGCGGATTAATTTGCAGAAATTCTTTCGCGTGACAACAGCGATTTTGTTTCTTGTGGCGGCGCAGCTTGTGATCGCCGGGCTGCATGAACTTTCGGAGAGTGGCGTACTTCCCTCTTCCAGGCGCGAGATGGCCATTATCGGGCCTATCGTGCGCAATGATCTTTTTTTCTTTGTCACGATAGTCGCGCTGGCCGCTCTGATGGTGCTGTTTGATGCGAAGCGCCGCCAGCCAATGGCTGAGTTCTCTTCGCCCGCGGAGCGTCGCAAGGCAACCTGGACGGCGCGGAAGGAACGCTTGTGGATGGCTTCGGTTTACGTGTTTTCATTTTTTTTTATCGCGATGCTAACTGCAGAGTTTGTCTACGCGAAGAGCCAGAGTGCTCTTTCGCCGGCAACCGAGGTTGTTTTTGCCAATGGTCAACTAAAGATCCCGCTGTCCCAGGTTTCCGATGGAGACTTGCACCGCTATCAAGCACAGGAGAACGGCACGCCGATTCGCTTCTGGCTCTACCAAAAGCCCGACGGCAAGATCGCTACGGTTTTCGATGCTTGCCAAATTTGCGGAGCAGTCGGCTTTTACAAATCAGGTAATGGCGTTGTGTGCAAGAATTGCGCCGCTCCGGTCAATCCTCAATCGGTGGGAATGCCAGGCGGGTGTAATCCTATCCCGCTTAAAATGACGCAGACTGCGGATTCCGTGATTATTCAGGAGGCGGACGTCGCGGCCGGCACCCACACGTTCGAAAAGCAATAGCGGATGTTTATCCGGCTCGTTTACGAATCGTTCCGGCGCCAGAAACGCCGCAAACTACTGGCCGGGGCCGCCATTACTCTCGGGGTTACTGTGGCAACCGCGATGATTGGTGTCGCGACCGATATTGGCGACAAGATTAATCGCGAGCTGCGAACCATCGGCGCAAACCTGCTCGTAACTCCTCAAGAAGATACGCTGGACGTGGAAATTGGCGGCGTCAATTTGAAACCGCCGAGCGATGGCGCCTTTCTAAACGAAGCCGACCTGCCGAAGATCAAGGGCACGTTCTGGCACAACAACATCACAGGGTTTGCGCCGATGTTGCCGGTGAACGTCACGCTCGAACGCGACGGCAAAACGGACCACATCACCTTGCTCGGCACTTATTTCGCTAAGCAAGTTTCCTTCGGCAAAGAAGAGTTCACTACAGGAGTGCGATCGACACATCCGTGGTGGAGGGTTTCAGGGGTTTGGCCGGCTGACAGCTCTACAGACATTCTGGTCGGAGAGCGGCTTGCGGAGCGGCTTTCGGCGGAGCCCGGCGCCGAGCTTTCAGTGTCGGGACGCAAGCTGCGCGTGAGTGGACTTCTTTCCACGGGAAGCAACGAAGATGACCAGATCGTAGCTCCTCTGGCCCTTGCGCAAGAAATTCTAGGCAAACCCGGCGCGGTTCGTCGTGTGTACGTGAGTGCCGTCACCAAGCCGGAGGATGCGCTCGCGCGTCGTGACCCGAAAAGCATGTCCGGCGCAATCTATGACCGCTGGTATTGTTCGCCGTATCCGCAGTCGATTGCTTTCCAGTTGCAGGAGACAATTCCGCACTCGCACGCCGAGCAGATTCGCCAGGTCGCGCAGAACGAGGGAGCCGTGTTGACGCGTATCGAGGGGCTGATCTTTTTAGTTACGCTGGCTGCGCTGTTTGCGTCGGCCTTGGCGGTTTCTGCCGCGATGGCTACCTCCCTGTTCGAGCGTCGCGCGGAGGTGGGCCTGATGAAGGCTCTGGGCGCTGGAAAGCTCGCGGTAGCATCCGTATTCTTTGCCGAGGCAACGCTGCTCGCATTGATCGGCGGCTTTGTCGGCTTCGGTGCCGGAGGATTTCTGGCGCGCCAGATCGGCCGCTCGATTTTTAATTCAAAGATCACGGTTGCGCCCGTAGTCTTTCCCGTGATCCTGGCCATTGCGGTGGTGGTCACGTTTGCGGGAAGCGCCGCTGCCATCCGCAAAGCAGTGGGGCTTGACCCGGTGTACGCGCTGCGGGGCGAATTGTGAACGGAAGCGCATCCAATTCCGCGCGAGACGTGGCGGCGAGGCGCGCACAGTCGCCGCATACGTCCATGTTCCTTCGCATGCTGCTGCGCGCCGCTGTGCTGCGTCGAGGACGCGCTGCTTCGGCACTATTTGCAATGGTGGTCGCGGCGGCAGTCGCAACCGCCGTGTTGAATCTTTTTGTCGACGTGCAGGCCAAGCTGCGGCGCGAGTTTCGTAATTATGGCGCGAACATTATTCTAGTGGCCAAAGACGGCGCTTCCCTTCCTACCGGCTCTCTGTCGCAGGTAGAGTCAGTTCTTGCAGGTCGCGGCGTGGCAGCGCCTTTCGCGCTGGTAGTTGCGCGAACCGGCGATGGTCAACCGGTGGTGGTTGCGGGAACGGATTTCGAGCGGGTCCGGCAACTCAATCGATGGTGGTCGGTGAGCAGCTGGCCTCAGCTGCAGGAGCCGCAGCAGGCACTGATCGGAGTGCGCGCAGTGCCGGTCGTTTCGCCGAAAAACCAGCCCTTCAGCCTAAGTTTTCAGGGACACGCGATTCAGCTCACACCGGCTGGAACCGTTCAGACCGGGGCTGCCGAAGACAGTCGCATCTACCTTTCGTTGCCGGATTTTGTTTCCTGGACGGGAATTCAACCTTCTACGATTGAGGTCGCAGCTACTGGTTCGCCAGAGGAGATCGCCGCGATCATGCAGCAGATTAAACAAGCCATCCCCGTGGCGGACGTTCGCCCCGTGCGGCAGATCATGGAGGGCGAGGCGCGTGTGCTGGGCAAGACGCGCGCCACGCTGCTTGCAGCTGCGGCCCTCATCATTTTGACCGCTGCGCTGTGTGTGCTCTCCACGCTGATGGGATGGGTCTTCGACCGGCGCCGCGACTTCGCCGTTATGAAAGCGCTCGGCGCTTCGAACCGCCTGCTGAACGGATTTTTTGCGGCAGAGGCCGCAGCCTTGGGCGCGACCGGGGCGGTGATCGGATTTGTTCTGGGGATTGGCATCGCCGCCTGGATCGGCCGGGTTAACTTCAATGCTCCGGTGGTGCCACGTTTCAGTGTCCTGCCGTTTGTTCTGGCTGGTAGCATGGTGGTGACGCTGCTCTCGGCGATCCTGCCCATTTCGCTGTTGCGGAAGGTGCAGCCGGCGGTCATCTTGAGGGGAGAGTGAAATGATTCAAATCAAAGATGTCAGCAAACTCTTCCAAGCCCAGGCTGCGGGGAACGACTTTGTGAGTGGGAAAAAGAGTGAAAACCGGCCCATTCATGCCCTTGACCACATCTCGCTGCACGTTGCAAAAGGCGAATGGCTTTCCATCATGGGACCATCGGGCTCTGGAAAATCGACGCTGGTGAATTTGATTGGCTGCCTTGATCGTCCGACCGCTGGCGAAATCTGGCTGGACGGTCAGAATCTTGCCGGTCTCGCGGCAGGCGAATTGAATCGGATACGTGCTGAAAAGATTGGATTTATTTTTCAGCAGTTTCATCTCATTCCGTTTTTAACCGCGGTCGAGAATGTGATGCTCGCCCAATATTTTCACAGCATGACCGATGAGAAAGAGGCGATTGAAGGTCTGACGCGGGTCGGGTTGGGCGACCGCGCTCATCACTTGCCATCGCAGCTTTCCGGTGGGGAACAACAGCGTGTCTGCATTGCACGTGCTTTGATCAACGATCCGAAAATTATTCTGGCTGATGAGCCTACCGGCAATCTTGACGCAGTCAACGAAGAGATCGTGCTGCGCTTGCTAAGAGAGTTTCACCGGCAGGGACGGACCATCGTGATGGTGACGCACGATCCTGTGGTGGCGCGGCTTGCGGATCGGCGCATCGAGTTCCATCACGGCAAAATCGAGTCGCAGGAAGTTTTTGCGATGGCCGACGACGAGCAGTTCGACGAGGTGCTGGAAGAACTCTGGGTGCTGGCTGAGCATGGCGAGATTGCCGAAGTCGAACGCATGGAAGTTCACGGCGCGTTGCCGGTCAGCCTCGCGATCGAGAAGATGATTCAGATGGGTTTTGTGGTTTCAAGCCCTCATCCCCCGTTGGCCCACGGTCACAAGCCGTTTACAAATCCTTGTCACGATGCGCTCAAGCCAGTGGCCGCATCGATCGGCGACGGTACGTTGATCGTGGAACTCACACCACGCGGCCGCGAACGTGCGAGCAGCATCATTCGCCGTCACCGCCTGGCAGAGCGGCTTTTCACCGACAGCCTGGCCATGGACAGCGAATCTGAAATCGAGCAGCAGGCTTGCAAATTCGAGCATATCCTCTCGCTCGAAGCCACCGATAAAATCTGCACCTTCCTCGGGCACCCAACCACCTGCCCTCATGGCGCGCCGATCCCGCCGGGAACGTGTTGCGGCAGAAGTTCTGAGTTCACCGAGGCAACTGTCTTGAGTTCGACCCGCCGAGAGTAAACATGGCTTCCGAGTAAGACCTTTAACCACGAAGGGGCACGAAGTCTCACGAAGGAAGACTCTACAATCTATAGCATGAACAGGCGACGTCCCACGATCGGCGTGTTCGATTCCGGCTTCGGCGGCCTCACTGTCCTTAAAGCTCTACTTGAACTCGTTCCCGACGCCGAGTACCTCTATTTCGGCGACACCGCACGTCTCCCGTACGGGTCCAAGTCGGAAGAAACTGTCGCGCGGTACGCTGTCGAAGCTGCCCATTATCTCGAATCGCATGGAGCCGAGTTTCTCGTCATCGCCTGCAATACGGCAACGGCGCTTGCTCTCGACCGCATCAAGACGGCGGCCCGCGTACCGGTGGTGGGAGTGGTTGGGCCGGGCGCAGATGCCGCCGCTTCGGTTAGCCAAAATAAGAGAGTGGTTGTCATCGGGACCGAGGCTACGGTCAGCAGCCATGCGTATCGGAAGGCGCTCGCGGCGCATGGGCTGGAAGCACGGGAGAAAGCTTGTCCACTGCTCGTGCCTCTGGTTGAAGAAGGATGGATTGAACATCCAGTCACCGAAGAGGTAGCGCGGATTTACCTTGGCGAGGCCTTTGCGGATGGCTTTCGAGATGCGGACGCGCTTTTACTCGGCTGCACGCATTATCCGCTGCTGAAACCGTTACTGCATCGCGTCGCGCCGCCGCAGGTGCGCATTGTGGACTCCGCCGAATCGACTGCCCACGCGGTAGCGGGCCGACTCCAGAATCTGCTAAAGCCCACACCAGTTCTCCTTGAGGAACGCCGGACACGTCCTCGCATCAAGTTTTTCGCCACCGATTCCGTGGAAAAATTCCGGCGGCTCGGCGGAAGCTTTCTTGGCCATCCCATCGAGGATGTTCAGCATGTGGATTTAAAAGAATAAGACCACCTCTTTTTCCATCGAATATCTTTCTTTTGCCCGCAAGGTTCGGATAGCGCTCTCCGGCGAGCCAAAATTAGTGTGTCTTTGCCGGCAGGCGATCAATCAGATGGAGGTCGGTATTTTCGCCTAACTACAAATGCATCCACTGGACAACGTCATCTGGAAGGCGCTAACCACGCGCCAAGCAGAGTTTGCCGAATCATTCGGCCAAGCTCGCCGGTTCATTCCCGAGATCTCGCCAGTGGGCGGTTTTTGTGAGCCCACAGAGGAGGGCTACGCGTCGCTCGCGGAACTCCTCGGCAGGGGCGCGACAGTCGGGTTGTTTCTGCAGATGCCTTATCGGAAACGCGCCGGCTGGACTCTTATCGCTGGAGCCCCGATGCCGGAAATGGTTTACGAGGGTGGCAAGGACGCGCTCTCGCGATCCTCCTTTGGGTCCGACCCGGAGATTGTCGAATTGAGCGCCGCGGACTCGCCTGACATGATGGCGCTTACGGCGCTCACCAAGCCCGGTCCCTTCTGCCAACGCACGCATGAACTAGGCACCTATCTGGGAATTCGCTTGGACCGGAAACTTATTGCGATGGCCGGTGAGCGGTTAAAGGTTCCTGGCTACACCGAAGTGAGCGCGATCTGTACCCACCCTGGGCATACCGGCCACGGTTACGCTCGGATCTTGACGACCGAAGTCATGCGGCGAATTCTCAGGCGCGGGGAAACTCCGTTTCTACATGTTCGAGGAGATAATTTGCGCGCCATTGAGCTGTATCAGAGGCTGGGGTTTCGCCAACGTGTACTGCTGCACTTTGCAGTGCTGAGGAAGGAATAGCTGAAAGCGGGACGTAATAGCTCGACCGCCTCAGTACAAATGGAAGTCGACTTCAACTGCAATCTCTACTGCCACGTCGTGTCCATCTTTTTTGCCGGGCTCAAATTTCCAGTTCTTCACGGACTCGATAGCTTTCTCATCCAGGCCCATGCCGAGCGCATTGAGCACGCGGATGTTTGTCGGACGCCCGTTCGCGTCAACTACGAGACCCAGGACGCAGGTCCCTTGATACTTTGCCTTGCGCGCCTCTTCGGAAAACTCTGGGTCGGTTTGATAAATAACGCGAGGCGCAGTGACTCCGCGGCCGGGACGGAAAACGCCGCCACCCATTCCGCCACCGTATCCAGGTCCTACACCGGCGCCTGTACCGGAACCAACACCGCCGCCAGAGCCGGAACCGATACCGCTGCCTGATCCCGTGCCGTTCGATGGAATGATGGCTGACGATTTCGGGTCGCCCAGGTTTGGCATATTGTTCATCGCCACTTTGATTTCGGGCGGCACAATGACCGTGGGCTCAACTGCCAGCTTTGGATTCATATTGCGGATCACTGCGGCCGGAGGTGTTATTTGTTGCATCGAGAACTTCGGTAAGCGTCCCTTGGAGGCCTGCAATACATCGCGATCGCCACCGCCTCCACCACCACCGGCCTGGGTTTTCGCGGGCTTCAGCGAATAATCACCGGGGTCGATCAAGGTTGTGGTGGTGCTGGGCTTGGCTGAGACCTGGGTGACAATACGGCGTCCAAGAATCGTGCCACCGATGATTAATCCGATCACGATGACGTGCGCCACGGTCGAGCCGAGAGCACCATTCTTTTTGTAATTGTAAAAGCCCCAGATATCCTTGACCGGAACGGGCTTCGATTCCAGCTTAAGCGGCGGAAGCTTCTTGGGGAAAAAGAACTCATCCAGGCCGCGGAAGAGAGACTTCCAGAGCGGCTCAAAAGTGTCTGGAGCCAACAGGAGGTGAAGTTCGGGCTCGGTGCTGGGGTTCGGTTTGACGTCTACGGATGCCATTATTCCCCGGTTCGTTTCTCGCTCGTGGATATTACAGCAGGTTTTCTTGCCGACGATGCCCCTCTACACAGATGAGCAGCCTTTCCAACAAGTTGCCTATCGCTGCCAGAATCGGGCACCCTCGATTTCAAAAGACGAGGTTTAGTAGCCCCGCACTCCAGCTTCTATCCAAAATTGTACCTCTTCCCTTGAGGTTTTGCGCAGTGTATTTCAGAGTGACAATAGCCGGAAGTCTTGCTCTCCAGCCATCCGTAACATAACGAATCTTGAGGCTTTCTCGCTGATGTGCTTGAGAGGCCCGGGTGACGCGATGTGCCTTCATCCGCCGCGCGCATGGACGTTCCCGCTTGCCTGTCCCTATAATGAAAAGATTCAGTCATTTGGGAGACCCATCCGAGTGCCGCTCGAACTGAAAGCGACCATCAATCTGCCGAAAACCCCCTTCCCCATGAAGGCGAACCTGCCTCAAAACGAGCCCAAAATCCTGGCTCGGTGGGAGCAAACGCGGATTTACGACCGCATCCGGGAGGCCCGCAAAGGCTCGCCCACCTACATTCTGCACGATGGACCACCGTACACGAGCGGCCCCATTCACCTGGGAACGGCGCTTGAATAAGTGCCTCAAGGATTTCATCGTCAAGTCGAAGACCATGTCGGGCTTCGATGCGCCCTACGTGCCGGGTTGGGATTGCCACGGTCTCCCAATTGAGATCAAGGTTGACAAGGAACTGGGCGGCAAGAAGCTGCAGATGCGCCCAACCGACGTGCGCGCGGAATGCCGCAAGTACGCCCAGAAGTTTCTCGACCTGCAGCGCGAGCAGTTCAAACGCATCGGGGTTTTCGGACGCTTCGAGCGTCCGTACGCTACGATGACACCGCAGTATGAGTCGGTGGTCCTCTCGACTTTCTTTGCGTTCTATGAAAAGGGGTTCGTCTACAAGGGCCTGCGCGCGGTGTACTGGTGCATGCATGATGAAACTGCACTGGCGGAAGCTGAGGTCGAGTATGAGAACCATACCAGTCCTACAGTTTGGGTAAAGTATGTTTTGCTTGACGATCCGACAAAAATCGACCCGGCGCTGGCAGGGAAGAAAGTTTCAACCATTATCTGGACGACCACTCCGTGGACGCTGCCCGCGTCGATGGCCGTGGCTTTTCATCCAGATGAAGAATACGTCGCGCTGGAATCTGGCGGCGAGGTTTATGTAGTGGCATCGAAGCTCGCGAAAGATGTCGCGGAAAAATGTAACCTTCCCGTTCCGCGCGAGCTGGCGCATTTTCCTGGACGTACAATGGAGCACCTGAACTTCCAGCATCCTTTTCTTGACCGCAAAATTCTCGGCGTGCTGGCTGATTACGTCACCATGGATACCGGAACCGGCGTGGTGCATACCGCGCCTTCGCACGGCGCTGAGGACTTCATCACCGGCGTTAAGTATGGTCTCGATGCCACGAGTAATGTCGACGAGAAGGGCATTCTCCGCAACGGGCTGGCGGAATACACGGGCAAGCGCGTCTGGGACGCGAATCAACCGATCATCGACCTGCTCAAGAGCAGAGGCGCTTTGCTGCATGCGGAAAAAACTGAGCACTCTTATCCGCACTGCTGGCGCTGCCATAATCCTGTGATCTTTCGGGCGACGGAGCAGTGGTTCATCTCGATGGAAACACCCATGCCGGCGAGCCTCGGAGGTCGAGGTTCGGAAGGTAGTCGAGGTTCGGAAGGTAGCCGAGGTTCAGAAAATGGCACGCTGCGGACGCGCACTCTGGAAGAGATCAAGCATGTGAAGTGGGATCCGGCATGGGGCGAGGAGCGGCTCTCGAACATGATCGCCACACGCCCTGACTGGTGCATTTCGCGGCAGCGCGTGTGGGGCGTGCCGATTGCGGTTTTTCTTTGTGCGAGTTGCGGCAAACCGCTCAACGACAAGGCGATCAATCGCAAAGTCGTCGAATTGTTTAGGAAGGCGGGTGCCGATGCGTGGTTTACTTCGGAGTCCGATTCGATTCTTCCGGCAGACACGAAGTGTCCACACTGTAGCGGCACGAAGTTCGAAAAAGAAACTGACATCTTCGACGTGTGGCTGGAATCGGGCGCGAGTTATCTCGCGCTGGTGGATGATGAGCCCTCGTATCCCTGGCCGTCCGACCTTTATCTTGAGGGCGGCGATCAATACCGCGGCTGGTTCCAATCGTCTCTACTCTGTGCCATGGGCACGCATGGTACGCCACCGTACAGAGGCGTAGTCACTCCGGGATGGACGCTCGACGAGAAGGGCCAGGCCATGTCGAAGTCGCGTGGTAATGATGTAGATCCCGTGGATATCGCCGGACGGCTCGGTGGAGAAGTGGTGCGACTATGGGTAGCGTCGGTCGACTTTCGCGAGGATGTAGTGGGCTCTGAAGCGTTGATGCAACGCGTCGGAGAGAACTACAAAAAAATTCGCAATACCTTCCGTTATATCCTCGGTAATCTCGGGGACTTCGATCCGAAGAAGGATGCGCTTCCTTTTGGCGATATGGAAGCCCTGGATCAGTACATGCTGTGCCAGACTTTAGCTTTTGCATCGGATGTTCGCCAGTCTTACGACGAATTCGCTTTTCACAAGATTTACCACCGGCTGAATCACTTCTGCATCGTCGATCTGAGTGCGTTTTATTTTGATGTGCTCAAGGACCGGCTGTATATTTCCGCGCCGAAGTCGCAGGGCCGCCGGAGCGCGCAGACAGCCATCTGGCGCATCGGAGAAGCGCTGGTTCGCCTGCTTGCTCCCATCGTGAGTTTTACGGCGGAAGAAGTCTGGAGCTACATGCCGAAGACTGCTGGGCGGGCCGAAAGTGTGCACCTTGCATTATTTCCTTCCGAGGCCGAAATTCTTGGCAACGCCGGAGGCGCGTCGTGCGATGAGAAATCTGGCCAGGATTGGGCCACCCTGCGTTCCGTGCGCGACGAGGTTCTCAAGGCGCTGGAAGAAGCCCGCAACAACAAACTGATTGGCACTGGGCTCGAAGCCCAGGTTAACCTGGGAGCGGCCGATCCGATTTATTCGGTGCTGTCTCGATATGCTGACCAGCTTCGGTACCTGTTTATCGTCTCGGCTGTCACACTTACGCAGGCTTCCGGCAACGGTACGGGAAGCGTGCACGTCGAGGTGAAGAAGGCAGATGGATTGAAGTGCGAGCGTTGCTGGAATTATTCGACTCACGTCGGCGAAGACAAGAAGTATCCGACGGTGTGCGAGCGTTGCAGTGCTGTGTTGAAGGAACTTGGTGGGGCGTAGTTTTCTGCACCCAAGCGGCTAAAGCCGCGAGTCGTTTGGCCGAAAGTCGGCACCCTTCGGCTTCGCTCAGGGCAGGCTCTTGAAACCGTGCCTTTCCCGATCGTCTAAGGATCAAACTGATTGTGAACTGGCGAAAACTTCGGACGTTTTTGCTCACGGCGTTGATTCTGTGCCTGATCCCTGCCACGCGCTATTATCAGATCGATGTTCCTTTGTTGCGGCTGTTGAGAGGTTCGCACCACGTTGATCCGCTATCGCTTCATGTCAATGGCGAGTTCGTTGAGAACAATCTTGGAACCGAACAGAATGCCGACGGTTCGGTTACCGTGCGCATGATCGCGCAGCAATATCTTTTTATACCGCACTGCATTCTGGTACCAGCTGGAGTTCCGGTCCATCTTCGCATCACCAGCGCCGACGCAGTCCACTCACTCACCTTCAACGGCACTAGCTATGCGATCAAAGTGCTGCCGGGTACGATCAGCGTGGCGCAACTGAACTTTCCGAATTCCGGTGAGTATAAGACGGCATGCCGCGAGTTTTGTGGAGCGGGACACTACGCCATGCGATCAGAATTGAAGGTTGTCCCTCAAGAGCAGTTTCCTGCCCTGCGTGGGGAAGAAAGGGGGATCTGTGCCGCGCAATAAGCCGCCTGAGCGCACAAAACAATCCGCGTCATGGTTGCGCTATACGCTCGGCCATACAAGGTTGCGCGGTACAAGCTTGGCGCTCGCCTTGCTAGTTGGTATCGCCGCGAAATCCTTTCTCGAAGCGGGCGACAATCCTCCCGATCGAGTCCCCTCTTATGTGGAATGGACGCCGGAGACGATCGCTGCCGCCTCAGCGGGAAATGCATTTCGTGGGCTGCTGCTGGCCAGGCGCTGTGATCACTGCCACGGTGCGGAGGGCTTCAGTGCGGCCGGTTACACCCCCAATTTAGCAGGCATGGATAAGCTGGCAATCTGGAAAGAGCTGGAGGATTTTCGAGCGCACAAACGTCTGTCGCGCGCGATGGAGCCAATCGCAGAATCTCTCTCTTCTCGTGACGTGGCAGATGTGGTCGCCTACTACTCCAGGCTCCCCATTTTCCAGGATCCGCAGGACAACAGAATCTTTCCTCAAAACCCGCCGGAGGCAAAACATGCCGGCGTTGCCTCGCATCTGGTCTCCTTTGGAGACGGGGAGCGTGGCATTCCACCGTGCCAGGCTTGTCATGGACCGGTCGCCTATCGCCCAGGAGTTCCGTCCCTCATGACGCAGAACGCTGAATATATTCTGAACCAACTCGAGGCATTCGCGAACCGGAGCCGGGCTAACGACATCAACGAGCCTATGCGCACGATCGCTGCTTTGTTGAGTGAGGATGAGCGGCATTCGCTGGCGGAATACTATGGGGCCGGACTCGGGTTGCAGCCGGGGAGCGCGAAGTAGGAGGATATTCAGGGGCAAAAGCCGAACAACTCATTGACTCCAGACGCGGCCCCCGAAGAGGCGGGTGGCCCACTCAAGCCACCTTTTGGCATGAGCGGGGCGGTTCCCTCCACAAGTTCCGAAGATGCGGAAAGTTTTCCACAGCTACCCCTTGCGATATCCAACCTTGTTTCCGAAAACGATTGGGGTGATTATTTACTATCGTCGCGAAATGCGCCGATAGAGGCCTCCACGAGGAGCAATCCCGGCGGGGGCAGTTTTGTCCGTGCAACGATGCAACAGAGAGGACAAGGGCGGTCGTATGAGTGTGTGGATCGGGGATCTGATGGCGGTGGCCGAAGATGGGTACGAACCGGGTCGCGCGCCAAAGCGTAGCAAGCAGGCTCGTAGCAAGAAGATGCAGGCGCAAAGTACGTCCGAAAACCAAGTCCAAAAGGTTTCTGTGAAATGCAAGGATCTCCCTCCCAAGCTAAGAGGAGAGTTAGGCGAGTTGGACTTTCTGAGAAAGGCAATGGGAATGGGGATGCTCGTATCGAAGCCCTGGGGAGACAGTTATCGCTACGATTTTGTAGTGGATTGGGAGGGCAGACTATCGAGGACTCAGGTGAGGTCGACAGAATACCGGAGTGGACTGAGAGGCTATGCAGTGCACGCATCGGTCTTCGTGGGAAAACAGGCCGTGCCACTGACGATGAAGGACATTGATGTGCTCGTCGCCTTCATTTCAGCCAGGAACATCTGGTATGTCTTGCCGGTGAGAGCATTTTCCCCCAGGGTAAGTTTGTGTTTCTATCCGGATGGAAGCACGAAAGGTGCTCTGTTCGAAAAGTACCGCGAAGCATGGTGGGTAATGATGGGAAGAAAATGAATTTAAAATCCCACTCTTGCAAGAAAGAAGAGTGGGATTACGGTTTCACTTTTACCGCAACTCTTCCATCGCCGCTTCCAGCGCTTCCCTGCCCGGGCGCGTCAGCGATTCGGGCAGCGTGGCCAACGGCTCATCGATCATGTTCAACATATCGAGGAAGCTGGGCGACTTGGTATTGACGTAAAACAGTCCGGTCAAGACTTCGCCCTTGTCATGCGCTTCAGTCAGGCGAGTGATCGCCTGAATACGATCGGTGGGATCGTAGTCTTCTTCCAGCTTCCGCAACTGCAGATGCGAGCCGTCGTGCATGGTGACGTTGACCGTCGTTCCCGGATCGTATTCCACATCGATTTCTTCGAAGTGGGGCACGAAGCTCATCTCCTGCAATGTTTCTTCGTGGTCCTTAACGTACTTGTAGGATTTGGTCGAACCCTCGTGATCGTTGAAGGTGACGCAGGGGGAGACGACATCGAGCATCACGGTGCCCTGATGCGCGATGGCGGCTTTCAGCATGGTGCTCAACTGGCGCTTGTCGCCGGAAAACGAGCGGCCGACAAAAGTTGCGCCCAGTTGAATCGCGAGCGTGCACGTGTCAATCGGCGGCAGATCGTTGAGGACGCCCGATTTCAGCTTTGATCCCAAGTCCGCCGTGGCCGAGAATTGGCCCTTCGTAAGTCCGTAGACACCGTTGTCTTCAATGATGTAGATGACAGGCAGGTTGCGGCGCATGAGGTGAACAAACTGGCCGATGCCGATAGAAGCTGTGTCCCCGTCGCCGCTCACGCCAAGGGCAACCAGATTGCGGTTGGCCAGCATCGCGCCCGTGGCTACCGACGGCATGCGCCCATGCACAGAATTGAAGCTGTGGGAACGATTCATGAAATAAGCAGGACTTTTCGAGGAGCAACCGATGCCGCTCAGCTTCGCCACACGCTCAGGTTTTACTCCCATCTCATACATGGCTTCGATAATGCGCTCGGAGATGGCGTTATGGCCGCAGCCGGCACATAGTGTAGTCTTGCCGCCTTTGTAATCGATAACGCTCAAGCCGATACGATTGGTTTTCGGCTCGGCTGGTGTCGTCGCCATTTTACTTTCCCTCCATCGTGCTCAGTTCATCGGTGACCGAGCGCGCATCAAGCGGCAGCCCGTCGAGATGAGCGATGCTGCGCAGCCGCGTGGTCAATTCTGGTTTTAAATCAAGCTTCAGCAGGTTCAGCATTTGCGCATCGCGGTTCTGTTCGACCACGTAGACTCGATCGTGCTGTTCGATGAAATCATGCACTTCGCGGGTAAATGGATAGGCGCGCAGGCGCAGATAATCGGTTTCAATCCCGTACTCGATGCGCAACTGGTCGCGACTTTCGACGATTCCCCAATGCGAGGTCCCGTAAGCGATGATCCCGATTTTGACTCTTTCACCGTTGGCGTTCGCGCCTTTCACTATCTCCGGACGTGGAACGAAGGAACGCGCTGTTTCGAACTTGCGGTTGAGGCGCTCCATATTATTTTCGTAGTCGTCAGGACGCTCGCTGTAGCTGGAGTTATCGTTGTGACCGCTGCCTCGGGTGAAATAGGCTGCCCCAGGATGATCGGTGCCGGGCAGCGTTCGATATCCCACACCATCACCATCCAAATCCTTGTAGCGGGCGAATCCGCCGAGCTTCGTCAATTCTTCCTTGTTGAGCACCTTGCCGCGCTTGATTGGCGTGCTTGGATATTCGAATGGATCGGACATCCAATTGTTCATTCCAAGATCGAGATCCGACATGACAAAAATCAGCGTTTGAAATTGCTCCGCAAGATTAAAGGCTTCCGAGGCCATGCTGAAGCACTCCGTAACCGAGGCGGGAATCAGCATGATGTGCTTGGTATCGCCGTGCGAAAGAAAGGCGGTCGAAAGAATATCGCCCTGCGATGTCCGGGTGGGCAAGCCGGTCGAGGGGCCGACACGTTGAATGTCCCAGATCACGCCGGGAATTTCCGCGTAATAGGCTAAGCCGGAAAACTCTGACATCAGGGAAATGCCGGGACCGGCGGTCGCGGTCATGCTGCGTGCTCCGGCCCACCCGGCGCCGATCACCATACCGATGGCGGCAAGTTCATCCTCCGCCTGGACGATCGCGAAAGTCGCTTTGCCGTCCGGACCGATACGATACTCCTTCATGTATTCGATCATTGTCTCGACCAGCGAAGACGAGGGCGTAATCGGATACCACGTTACCACTGTGCATCCAGCAAACATGCAACCAAGGGCTGCTGCCGAGTTGCCATCGATGATAATCTTGCCTGCGGTTTTGTTCATGCGCTCGATGTAGAACGCTCCGCGCTTCTGCAGGCTGGCTTTTGCGTAATCGAATCCGGCCTGTGCTGCCGCAAGATTCAGATTGGCGGCTTTGGCTTTTTTGGCAAATTGCTTCCGGATCGCTTTCTCGACCTCGCCCATCTCGATTTCGAGCAGTTGCGCGACCACGCCGACATACACCATATTCTTGACCAACTTGCGCAGCTTGGCTTCCGGACAAACGGCGGCAACCAGTTTGTCGTAGGGAACTGAATAAAAAATGAGATCGTTTCGCAGTTTATCGAGACGAAGCGGCTCATCGTAAAGCACGGAGGCGCCAGGCGCCAGCGACATTACATCGTCCTGGGCAGTCTCGGCGTTCATTGCGACCAGGAAGTCGATTTCTTTCTTACGGCCGATGTAGCCATCTTTATTGGCGCGGATCGTATACCAGGTAGGGAGGCCGGCAATATTCGAGGGAAACAGGTTCTTACCCGAAATCGGCACTCCCATCTGAAAAATAGCCCGCAACAGCACCGTGTTCGAACTCTGCGACCCTGAGCCATTCACCGTGGCAACCTGAATGCTCATGTCGTTGACAATGCGCTTGCGCCCCAATTGCCCGCCGGTACCCTGAGGCGCAACATCCGTAGTGGCCATCCCAACACCTTCCTTCGATTTAAAAGACGGACAAAGCCGTCCGAATTGATCTTTGGGGGAACAGATAATTATACGGCGGGCAATGATCTCCCTGCACACTAAATTGCCCGCAGGAAGCCGGGAGTAACCTATGTGGGAACGGGGAACAGCATCCGAGGAAAGATCTGCGAAACTTAAGGCTCGGTCTTGAAGAACTGTGCCATCGTGCGGAACTTGTCGTATCGCGAGACGATTAAATCCTGCGGCGGGATTTTCCTTAGTTCGGAGAAGTGCTTCTGCAGGCTGACATCGAGCAGGTTCGCCGCAGCTTCATAGTCGCGGTGTGCGCCACCCTCCGGTTCGGGCACGATATCGTCGATGCAACCGAGTTCGCTAAGATCGGTCGCAGTGATACGCATGGCCTCCGCAGCTAACTCTTTTTTGGTTGCGTCGCGCCACATAATCGCGGCACAGCCCTCGGGCGAAATCACCGAATAGATTGAGTTCTCCATCATGAGCACGCGATCGGCAACCGCGATCGCCAATGCGCCGCCGCTGCCACCAACTCCGATGACCGTTGCGATGATGGGCACTTCGAGACGAGCCATTTCGCGCAGATTGTGGGCAATCGCTTCAGCCTGTCCGCGCTCCTCGGCATGGATTCCAGGATAAGCACCGTCAGTATCCACCAAAGTAAAAATCGGCCGGTGAAACTTTTCCGCGATCCTCATGACGCGCAACGCTTTGCGATACCCCTCCGGATGAGGCGTTCCAAAATTTCGATAGACACGCTGCTTCATGTCGCGGCCCTTCTGAGTGCCGACTACGAGGATTTCATCGCCATGAAAACGAGCCATGCCAGCAACAATCGCAGCGTCGTCACCGAAGCTGCGGTCGCCGTGAATCTCGCTAAAGTCGGTGAACAGCCGTTCGATGTAATCGAGCGCCTGAGGCCGCTGAGGATGGCGGGCAAGTTCCGTTTTTTGCCAGGCGGTTTGCGATCCCTGCATTTCCTCTCTCAGGATGTGAAGGCGTTCGCGGAGCTTTTCCAGTTCGCGATGAGTCTCCGCGTTTTGCCCAGGGGAGGCCTCAATCGATGCGACTTGTTTTTCAATCCGCCACAATTCTTGCTGCGCTTTGGGGATTGCTTTCATTCGAAGCGTGACTCAACTGATCACACGGACGCTGCCTCGTCCGCAGAGCTGCTCAACTCTAGAGATAAAATTGCGATCCGGCAGCACATTATAACCTTCGGCCTCCATCACGACCATGAAATCTCCGGTGCGTTCCACGTCGAACAGTACCCGTGCTTCGCCTTTGCGCTCCTTAAAAAGCGTGTGCAGGTCGTCGATTGTGACCTCCCCTGCGGTTTCAAGCGGCACCCGGATACGTATCGCGCGCGGCAGCGGCGCCTTAGCGTCTTCCAGCGGCATGATTTCAGCCGCGGTAATTTTAGGATTGGCGCCTTCTTCGATTCGAACGCCAGCCCGCACCAGCACTGGGACTTCGAGCTTCACTTTGTCCTGCAGGCGCTTATAGGCTTCAGGGAACACAATCATGTCGATGGTGCCCGACATATCTTCGAGCGTGGCCTGGGCGTAGAAATCTCCGCGCTTCGATTTCAGCACGCGCAGGTTCGCGATAATACCCGCTGTGGCAATGGTCTCATCTTTTCCGGTCGATTTCGTCAGCGCGCAGATTTCCACGACGCTGAGCGCGCGTAGATCTTCGAGCTTGTCCTTATATTTCTCAAGAGGATGGCCGCTGATGAAGAAGCCCAGAATTTCTTTTTCCGCGGCGAGACGGGTCTGTTCATCCCAGTCAGGAATATTTGGCAGCTTGTCGTTATTGGCTTCAGTCTCTTCCTGTTGAAACACGCCGAACAGGCCATGCTGTCCCGACTCCTGATCGCGCTGCGCTTTCTGGGCGCGCTCCATCGCGCGGTCAAGCACCGTCATCAATTGTGACCGGCGGCCGAGCGAGTCCATGGCTCCGCTCTTGATCAGCGACTCCAGAACGCGCTTGTTGAGGAGGCGGAGATCGACGTTCTCGCAAAATTCGTAAAGCGATTTGAAGCGGCCGAGGTTCTTTCGCGCCGCCACAATTGATTCAATGGCGTTCCCACCGACATTCTTTACCGCAGCAAGACCAAAACGGATTGCTTCGCCGTGCGGAGTAAAGTTCGCATCGGAGACGTTAATGTCCGGCGCTTCAACTGCGATTCCCATCTCGCGGCATTCATTGATGTATTTGACGACGTCATCGGTGCTGCCAGTGACCGAGGTCAGCAATGCGGCCATGAACTCAACCGGATAGTGAGTCTTCAAATACGCGGTGTGGTAGGCCAGCAGCGCATAAGCGGCGGAATGTGACTTGTTGAATCCATAGCCGGCAAATTGCGCCATGAGATCGAAAATCTTTTCGATCTTCTTCGGAGGAAATTTACGCTGAGCGGCGCCTTCGACAAAGCGCTCGCGCTGGGCGGCCATTTCTTCGGGCTTCTTCTTACCCATCGCCCGCCGCAGCAGATCGGCTTCTCCGAGCGAGTAGCCGGCTAGTTTGTTCGCGGCCTGCATCACCTGTTCCTGATAAACAAAAACGCCCAGCGTCTCCTCCAAAATCTCCCTGAGCTCCGGCAGTTCATATTCAATCTTGCGCCGTCCTTGTTTGCGCTCGATAAAGTCGTCAATCATTGCCATGGGCCCTGGACGATAAAGCGCATTCAGCGCCGTAAGATGTTCGATCGAGTTCGGCTGGTAACGCCGAAGGACGTCTCTCATGCCATGGGATTCAAACTGGAATACGCCGGAGGTCAAACCCTTATGGAAGACTTTTTGATAGGTCTCGGGATCGTCCAGCGGAAGGCTTTCGAGTGTAATCGGGATTCCGCGCGTCTGGGTGATTAATTTTAGTGCGTCGGTAAGAATCGTAAGTGTGGTAAGTCCGAGGAAATCCATCTTCAACAGGCCCAGCTTCTCGATGGCAACCATGTCGAATGCGGTCACGATTTCGTCGTTTTTGGTTTTGTGGAGCGGGACCAACTCAGTGAGGGGCCGCGGGGAAATCACTACGCCCGCCGCATGTACTCCTGAGTTGCGCACCATTCCTTCCAGCTTCTTAGCGGTTTGAATTAACTCTCGAATCTGGCCGTCTTTCTCGATGGCCTCGCGCAATTGAGGCGAGTCTTCGATGGCCTGGTCGAGAGTGATATTGAGCTGCGTGGGGATCATTTTGGCGATGCGATCGACATCGCTGTAAGGAATGTCCATAGCGCGGCCGACGTCTTTGATCGCCGCTTTTGCCGCCATTGTGCCGAAAGTAATGATCTGCGCCACGTTATCGCGGCCGTATTTCTGCGTGACGTAGTTGATGACTTCGCCACGCCGATTCATGCAGAAATCGATGTCGATATCCGGCATGGAGACGCGCTCGGGATTCAGGAAGCGCTCGAAAAGTAATTCATGCTGCAGAGGATCGATATCGGTAATACCAAGCGCGTAGGAAACCAGCGACCCAGCCGCCGATCCGCGGCCCGGGCCTACGGGGATGTCATGTTCTTTGGCGTAGCGGATGAAATCCCATACGATGAGGAAATAGCCGGGAAATTTCATTTGCTGGATGATCGCAAGTTCGCGCTCCAGCCGCTGCTCATACTCTGCCAGCGAATGCTTCAACCTGCCCTGTTCGTGGAGGGGGCGCAGGGTCTCCAGGCGGCGCGCGAAGCCTTCGCGCGAAACATGCACAAAATAGCTGTCAATGGTGAAGCCGAGCGGAACCTCGAATTGCGGGAACGGAGTGGCTACTTTTTCAAGGCGTAGGCTGCAGCGCTCCGCGATATCCAAGGTGCGAGTAAGAACCTCGGGCGAGTCCTTGAACACGCGATACATCTCGTCGTGACTCTTGACGAAGAACTGCGTCCCATCGAATTTCATGCGCGCCGTGTCGCGGATCGACTTGCCCGTTTGTATGCAGAGCATTACATCCTGGGCGTGCGCGTCGTCTTCGCACAGATAGTGGCTGTCGTTGGTGGCCACCAAAGGCAGGCTAAGATCCTTTTCCAACTGGAAGAGGCCGGGACGAATGCGGTGCTCCATCGCGAGGCCTTGATCCTGGATCTCAAGATAAAAATTATTTTCACCGAAGATCTCGCGGAAGGTTCCGGCTGCGGCGCGCGCGGCGTCGTAGTTCCCTTCCATCAGCCGCTCGGCGACCTCGCCTTTCAAACATCCTGAAAGGCCGATTAATCCTCTGGAATGCTCAGCGAGAAATTTCTTGCTGACGCGCGGCTTGTAATAAAAGCCGTGGAGCGAGGCTTCCGACGTAATCTTCATCAGATTGCGGTAGCCCTCGTCGTTCTCGGCGAGCACCAGCAGATGGTTATAGGTGTCGCCCTCGGGCGGCGTGCGCTCGATATTGTGATCGTCTTTCTTACAGATATAAAGCTCGCAGCCCATGATCGGCTTGACGCCGTACTTGCTCGCTGCATTGACGAAGTGTACTGCGCCAAAAATATTGCCGTGGTCAGTCATCGCCACAGCCGGCATGCCGAGTACTTGCACGCGCTGGCACAGCTTTTCCACGTCGCAAGCGCCGTCTAACAAGGAGTAGTCAGTATGCAGATGCAGGTGGACGAATTGGGACATATCAATCAGTTCGATTTACGCCGGCGTCATTCTAACGGGAACCTCGCCTGTGGAAGAATCAAGTTATCCACAGATCGGGTACTCGGCGCCAGATTTGCAGCTAGGTGTTATTGACCTGCATCCACGCTGGGCACGCGGAAATCCACGCCTCGCGCGTCGTTGGCTTTCTGAGTGGCGTCGATATCGACGTCCGCCAGCGGGACTTTCTGGGTACGCTCCGGAGAGAAGATCCAGAGCGTCTGGCCAACGATAGCGTAATTCTGCACTTCCTGTTTTCGTTGATCGCGGTAAACCAGAACCGTGGCTGGTACGACCGTTGAGCTTGCTTCCTGGCGCGGAGGCGGAGGCGCTGATCGGGCGTAGCTATCTTGATCGCCTCGATATGGCATCGGCCGCGGATAAAGGCCCTGCTGGTTCATCTGGTTCGCCAAGCCATTGTCGTATTGGGGTCCGGGGTCTGGATCCGAGGAATCCGAGTCCCACCACCAATAGGGGTCAACTCCGCCGCCAAGATACGGATAACCGTAACCCCACCAACAACCGTATCCCCAGCAATTGTTTCCATAGCCGTAGCTGCGGAGCCGCAGGCCCACACCAGACCGGCCGCGGCCTCGCCCAAAACGTGACCCACGAGAAAAGCCTCTTCCGAACGAGGAACCACCAGCGAACGAATGGCCCGCAAACCCTGAACCGGAGTGCATCCCGCCAAAGGCATGCCCACCGCCGCCCATATGCCCGCCGAAGCCACCATGCCCCGCAAATCCGCCGTGCCCGCCGCCGGAGGCGTGTCCGCCACCGCCATGTTGCGCTGAAAGAGGAACTGTCGCCAGAAGAGCCGCGAGCGCCGCAATCAGAAGCGGACGATACATGTCACTATTATATGCCCGAATCACGCCGTCCGATCACGGAAATTGCAACTGCCGGTTAACGGAAACGACGGTATCGCGGCATTCGATCTAGGCTGGGGAAAGAGCCTTGGGAAGCCGAGTTGGAGGATCAGCATACGGGCGATATGGAATCTTCATCGCCTTCTGGACTTGGCCTTTTTCGGAGTTGGTTTCTTGGGCTTGGCCGTACGCTTTGATGCCTTCTTCGCGGGTCTCTTCGCTGGTTTAGACTTCGGCGGCTCCGGCCTCGTCTTAGGATTGGGTTTCGATGCCGGCGTGGCAGCTGCCGGGGCCGGAGCCACCCCCGCTTCAGGTTTGCCTTTGCCCTTCGTCTCGCCTTTCTTTCCCGCGACTTTTCCCACGGGCTCTGCTGCTCCTGCCGCGGCTTTCCCACGTCCACGCCGGGGTGGTGGTGGCGGTGGCGGTGGCGGCGGCGCGAATGGTTTCAAGAATTTTAATGTCTCGGTCCGCGACCGCAGTTTTCCGTCGAGCAAGAGCATGAAAACGTCGCGCGCAATCTTTGGATATTCGGGAAGCTGCGGCGTAATCAGTAATTCCGTCATCTCAGGCAGCGGAATACGCTGTTGTACCTGTCGCCATTTCGTCAGAAAGTTCTTGATTTTCTGCGCCACGGTTTGATGCCGCGCCGTCACCGCCAGAAAAAGAACCATCTCCGGCCGCGCCGCAGATAACAGATTCCAGGTTCGCGAGGGCGTTGCCGCTTCTTTGCCCATCAGACGCTTGGATAGATCCTTAGCGTGGTCCTCGATGTCGCGCCATGCCTCGACCAGATCCTTCCGCGGAATCTGCCGTCGTAGGTCCGCGATGTCTTTTTCAGAGAGGCGGGCGGTCAGGAAGTGCATAACCGCGGCCGAGGGATCGACGGTATAGCCGAGGTCAACGATCTGCTGGCGCGTCTTCATCAACTGCGTAAGGCCGTTGGCATCTATTTTTGCCGATGACCAGTGCGGATGGAGCACCTTAAGCCAGTCTTCCCTTTCGAGGGCGCGGATTACGTTGAGCGGATCATCTTCGTGTGCCAGTTGCGCGATCTCATACCCAACTGCGCTGCGCACGATATGGTCGATATAATTATTCTCTTTAGCGGCGTCGTAACGCTGCTGCGTGCGCTCTTCCATGGGCCAATGGAAGCGCGCGGCAAAGCGCGTGGCGCGAATCAGCCGTGAGGGATCTTCAACGAAAGAATAATTGTGCAGGATCCGAAGCAGCTTGGCTTCGATATCCGCCACGCCGTTGAAAGGATCGAGCAGCAGCCCGCGCGAACCTTCATTCAGCGACAGCGCCATGGCGTTCACAGTAAAGTCGCGGCGGCGCAGATCTTCTTGAATGCTGGCGGGCGCAATTACCGGCGGCTTGCCGATTTTGTCATATTGTTCGGTGCGCGCCATACCGATTTCGGCGCGCACATTCCCGGGCAGAACCAGAAACAGGGTACGGACGTCTTCGTCGTGGCCAGCAATGTGAGCGCCCGCCCGCTCGAAGTCCTTTTGGAGCTTTAAAGGATTGCCCTGAACTGTGAAATCGAGATCGCGGATGGTGAATCCGCTGATGATATCGCGAACGGCACCCCCGGTGAGATAGAGGGTGATTCCGGCGGCGCGGGCTACGTCTTGCACCAGATTGACGCCTTTCAATTGATCCGGCGTCAACCGAATTTCCATTGTGTAAATGTAATCAGCCATTCGTCGTTCAAGCGATCTGAAACGAACCGCGAGGCACCGATCCTGCGCGGCCTTTTACTCTACTCTTTACGACCTCCCGGACATTCTCCACAGCTTTTCCACAGGGTAGGCGGTCAAATCCACGCCGATTCCGGTGGAGATCGGTACAAACCCTTCAATACAAGCCACTTATACTAAGTTGAGCGGTGTTAAGGCAACTTAAAGAAATAACACAACGTTTACGATTTGGCTACTGCCAACGTTGATTCACGCGATTTCTTCCGAATTAATGCGAGAATCACGATAGCTGGCTTCCGGTTTCCTGCTTTCGGCCTTACGAAGGATGCTCTTTGCTCAGGCCGCTAAAACTGGAGTTCGTAGGCCGGGCGCCGATCTCATGCCCTCGTCTTCGACCCATAAGAAAGTGATCGTCCGCAAGATTGACCGGGATTCCGTCTCCGGTTACGTGTCGCCGGCGCAATTCGTCAACGACGGCAAACTTGAACTGCTTAACACGTCGGGGAATGTGGTCGCGATGGATCTGCGCGAGATCAAGGGGGTCTACTTCGTCCGTGAGTTTGGCGACTCCGAATCCCTCACGCGAAAGACGTTTACTTCCCGCCCTCGATCTGAGGGACTGTGGGTGCGCCTGCGCTTCAAGGACAACGAAATCCTCGAAGGCCTGATGCCTTCCGATCTCACGCAGAACCTGCCGGAAGGATATCTCGTAAACCCTCCCGACCAACGCTCAAACACGCAACGAATCTTCGTTCCGCGCACAGCGCTCGAATCGCTGACTGTGCTCGCCGTCATCGGAGCTACCCGCCGTCCGCGTCGCGGACCAACGGATGACCAGCGACAAGTGCCGATGTTCGAGGAGTAGCACTTCGGAAAGAACTAGAAAATAAATTTTACCGCCGCTTGCATCAGCCGAGGAGCGGCGGCGCTGACCACCTGCCCGAATGACGAACTACTAATATTTCCATTCACAGAAGCCGGCCCGTAAAACTGCGCGTGATTAAAGACATTGAATCCCTCGAAACGAAACTCAAGAGACTTGGACTCAGTGAGAGCCAGACTTTTGAGCAGAGCCATATCATAGTTATCAATGCCCGGCCCGTAGAAGAAACGGCGCTTGGCGTTGCCCGGCTCTCCCAGGGGCTGGACACTGAAGAGAGCCATGTTGAAATAAGGCTGGCCGTTGCGGGGATTGTGATTTAGCCCGAGTGCCCCCGGGGTGTACTGGGGCTCATCTACTCCGTAGTTGTTCACGCCGTTCGGTTCGGTTCCGAGTAGAGAATTGTCTCCGTAGTTATAGAGTGTGACCGGAAAACCGGAGCTGAAGCGCGTGATCCCAGAGAGCGCCCAACCTTGTGTCCACCGATTGGAACGACCGAAAAGGCGATCCAGAGGAAGTTGGTAGTTGTAGCTCACCACGAAGTTGTGTCTCACATCGAAGGCGGAGAGAGACTTGCTAAGCGCAGGATTCAGCGGATTGATCTCTTCTCCAAGGTTGGAAGCCTGGTCGAGAGATTTGCTGTAAGTGTAGCCGGCAAGAATCTCAAGGTGGCCGCTGGTATGGCGCAGTGTAACTTCCAAAGCGTTGTAGTTGGAATTGCCGATCGTGGCCTGGTTAGTGTCGCTGCCGAAGTTTGCGCCGAGCGGACCGCGGGTTCCATTGATCGTTTGGCCCGAAACCGTCAGATAGGTGTTGCCTTCAAGAAACGGTCCACAGGGAGTTTGCCCGCTGGCCAGGTTCGCCGGATTCATCAGCTCCAGACAAAGAGCGGGATTGCCAGGGTTGGCTTCGACGAGAGCGATGAGGCGATGTCCCTGTGAGCCTACGTAACTGGTGCTCAGCACGGTATCGGACGAGAGCTGGCGTTGCAGGGAGAACATGTACTCCTCGGTGTAAGGTATGCGGTTGGTGGTGCGATAAGCCGGGAGACCGCTGATGGGCTCGTACTGCGGACCAGTGAATGTTGGGGTCGGGATGGCTCGCCGACGAGTTGAGCGGCGCAAGCTGCACCGGGAAATATTGGGTGCCCTGTCCCGTTGAAGCGGATAAGAATGGCGTGGCAAACAGGGGTGGAGCGGGACTGGTATAGGTGGTACCGTAGGGCGCGTTGGCGGCGAGCACTCCGATGCTGAGCGCTTCGATGGCCGTGTAAAAAGTGCCGAAGCCGGCGCGCAGGCTTGTTTGACCGGGACCTCCGAGAATTTTGCCCAGAAAAGAATCCCGACTAGCACTGGGCGAGTAGACCAGGCCAATGCGCGGCGCGAAGTCTTTGTTGCCCGGCGGTGCCAAGGTGCGCGGAACTCCGGGATCAGTCGGAAAAAGAATTCCTCGGGGCGCAGTCGGAAAAACCACCGATTGTCTACCCGGCTCCAAAACCGCGAGCTGATTGTATTTTTCGTACCAGGGCTCGATGCGGTCCCAACGCAACCCGTAATTCACAGTAAGGTTGTGCCGCAGGCGCCAGCTGTCTTGCGCATAGAGTCCAATATATTTGTTGCGTCCATAAAAGGGTTGCAGCTGGCTCTGGTTATATTGCGTAGGGGCGCCCAGCAGAAAGTCAGCAAAGTCGGATCCAGTCTGACTGCCGAAGAACAGGAAGCTGCCATTGAACTGGGCAATGGCATGAGTATTGACCTGGTCGTAATGGAACTCCCCCCCGATTTTAAGGGTGTGCGCGCCCACGACTTTTGAAAAATTGTCGAGCCACTGGTAAGTATTGTTGGTCTGCTCCAGTTGGTTGGTGTTGGTTCCGATGGAGTAGTTGTTGAAGACTACGTTCTCGATACCCTCTGTTTGTGGTGAAAGCGGAACGATTCCTGGACTACCAAGCCCAACCTTAAAACCTTGCGATTCCAGGCTGACGCCGAGCCCGCCGTGCGGTCGGCCCAGATCATTGGAGTCTCGCAAATAACTGAAGCGGAATTCGTTGACCGCGGTCGTGGTCAGAGTTTTGGTATTGCCCAGATTCAGCAGTTGGGCGCGGCCAAGGTTGAGAGCGTTGAAGCCGGGCACATTCGCTCCACCTTGTGCCGCGGGATAAGGGTTGTCCTGAGTGAAGTTGTCGAGAAAATAATACGCGGAGAACAAGCCCCAAGAGGTATGGGCATCGAGGCGGATGGCGCCTTTATTGTCATGCAGAATCTCGTCATAAGCAGAGGTGGAAAAAACATTTCCAGGCTGATTCGACGCCGGAATGTATTGCAACAAGTGCCGAGCCGGAGAGGACCACGAACCGAGCGGGATTTGCAGCGTCGGAAGGACACAAGCCGTGACGCTCATGCAGCCGGGAAAATAGTAAGGCTCACCAACCGAAATCTGATAACCAAGCTGGTTTGAGAGCGTGCGGGCCCAGGCGGGGCCGCTTACCGCTTGAGTCAATGAACCTGCCAGATCCGACAAATTCCCCGCGCGGTCCTGCCCGGAAGGAACGGGGATCAATCCGGTGTCCACGCCTTCGGTTTGGCGTGTGCCCTGATAATCGGAGTAGAAGAAAATTTTGTCCCGCATTATCGGACCGCCGAAGGTGCCACCAAACTGATTCTGGTCGAACGATCCGCGGACGGGGGAAAAGTAATTGCGCGCATCGAGATTGGTATTCCGGAGAAATTCGAAAGCATCTCCATGAAAGGCGTTGCTCCCAGACTTGGTAATAACATTGATTTGGCCGCCGCTGTACTCGCCATACTCCGCGTCAAAGTTATTGGTGAGAATCCTGAACTCGGCGATCGAATCGAGATTGGGAATAATCGCCGTGCCCATGTTGACATCTTCTTCCACATCGCTCCCATTCACCATGAAGCTGTTGGCAAATTCGCGCTGGCCGTTGATGGAAATGTTGCCGGAGTTCAAGTCTCCTGAGGGCGAGAAGGCGCTGGCGCCCACATCCTGAACCGCGCTGGAAGTGATGGATGTGGCAGGAACGACGCCGGATTGAAGCGCTAGCAGGTCCGTATAACTGCGGCCATTCAGAGGTACGCTGGTCATGGTGGAACCGGAAATGACCTCGCCCATCTGGGAACTGGAGGTCTCCACGTGGGCGGCATTCTCGCTCACCGTAATGGCATCGCTTCTTTCCCCCACCTGGAGGACAACGTCGATGAGGAGGACGGCGTTAGCATCCAGAACAATTCCGGTGCGGCGGTAAGGTTGGAAGCCAGGATGATTTACCTGAAGAACATACGCGCCCACGGGAATAACCGGGAAGGTATAAGTGCCGCGGTCGTCGGCAGTGGCGAGCCGCTGGACGCCATTGCTGGCTCCAATCAGGGTGACCGACGCTTGCGTGATCGCGGCGCCCGACTGGTCCTTGATCGTGCCCGAGATGCGTCCGCCCACTCCAGCCCAAGCCATGCCCAGGAAGCCAACCAGCAGACACAGGCGGAGCAGCGATGATCGAAGCGGCGATGATCTAGGTAGACTTCGCATGGCGGATCAGATATCAGTTCTAGTTGCAATCGAGTCGCAACTAAATTTACAATCAAGCGACAAATTCAACGCGCGACAAAGCAACTTGCAAATGAAATCTATTGGCGCCTAGTTGCAACCGTGTCGCATGTACGATAGATAAGCTTGGCGGATCGGCTGGTACTCCGTCAAGAAGTTGCGCAAGAATTCGTCGCAGCGCGGTTGCGACCAGTTGCGACACTCGAGGAATAGCCGGTATGCCACTCCCGAAAACAGAGATGCCGGGCCGACTGCAGGCTCACTTCGCCGATCGCGGAATCCGCATCACCCAGCAACGCCGTGCCATCCTGAGCGTGATGGAGACCGCCACCAGGCATTTGGATGCAGCCCAGCTTCTACGCAGAGCACAGAAGCTGGATGCCAGGGTCGACCGCAGCACGGTATACCGGACGCTGCAACTGCTGAAGCGCCACGGGCTGATTGACGAACTTGACCTGATGCACATCCACGGCGAAGGTCACTACTACGAGCGCAAAATGAACCGTGACCACATCCACATGGCATGCCTGCGTTGCGGCAAGATCACGGAGTTCGTCAGCGACATTTTCGAGAAGTTGAAGGGCCAGGTGGAAAAGGATTGCCGCTTTCACATCGTTGTATCACGGCTGGAGATCGGTGGCTATTGCGCCGCTTGCTCAAAATAAAATGAAATGACCACGTCATTTGCGGATTACTGACGTAACGCAGCAGCATCCACTTCCTACACATTCGTCTCCGTTTCGAGTTGCAATCGTAGAAAACTTGGGGTAAAAAGGCAGAACTCAGGCGCAGGCCGAACCTCCTGCGCGGCGAGAGCTGTCGGGTTAACTCCTTCCTCCCTTACCCGTCGGGTCTCGCACAGGCTGGCCACATCCCAGGTTAGGTGTCATTACTATGAATGTGTTGTCGTTCGCTTCGAAGCGACTGCTCAGCGTCACAAGTCTGGCAGTACTCCTTTCCTCATTTTCGTTGGCGCAGCAAATTAGCGCCTCTCCGCAGGCGCCACGCCCGCTTATAACTCAGCCAGTCGACGAAGCGCAGCTTACGGTGCTTAAGGGGAACACGCACGCCCTGGCACGCCCGCAGTTCGATCTGGGCACTGCGCCGGCTACGTTGCCCATGCAGCGCATGCTGCTGGTGTTGAAGCGCAGCCCCGAGCAAGAGTCCGCCTTGCGCCAACTGCTCGACGACCAGCAGGACAAGCAGTCTCCCAACTACCACAAATGGCTCACGCCGGAGCAATTCGGCAAAGAGTTTGGCCCGACCGACGCGGACATGCAAACCATTACCTCGTGGCTGCAATCGCATGGATTCCAGGTCGGCACCAGCAAGGGCCGCACGGTGCTGGAGTTTTCCGGCTCCGCCAGCCAGGTGAAGGAGGCATTTCACACCACGATTCACAAATACATTGTGAACGGGGAGCAGCATTGGGCCAATGCCAGCGATCCGTCGATTCCGACAGCGCTGACACCGGCGGTGGCGGGAGTGCTGACCCTGCATAATTTCGTGAAGAAGCCGCACATTCGCGTGTCCACGCAGAGGGTATCGGCCAAAGTCCGGCAGGGGAAGTCTCCCACTCTCACCTTCAGCGATGGCTCGCATGGGATTGCGCCGTTGGATTTCGACACGATATACAACAGCCCAGCTTTGAATCCGGGCCTTAACATAGGCAGCGGTGTAACCATCGGTGTGATCGGCCGCAGCAATTTATACAGCCTCGATTCCCCGGCAGAAGACATAACAGATTTTCGCTCCTCTTCGGTGTTCAATCTGCCTAGCGGCAGTTTCAACATTCTTCTGAACGGGCCCGACCCAGGTGACCTAGGAGGGACCGAAGAAATCGAAGCCACGCTTGATTCGACTTGGTCGGGAGCTGTGGCTCCAGGCGCCAGCGTCGACCTAGTGGTTTCTGCAACTACCGATACGACCGACGGCGTGGACTTGTCAGAGGTTTACATTATTGAAAACAATCTTGCAGATGTAATGACAGAGAGCTTTGGTAGCTGCGAGGCAGAAGACACAAGTGAAGAGGCAGGCATCGAAGCGTTGGCGGAACAGGCCGCGGCCCAGGGGATTACTTATTTCGTTTCCACCGGCGACACCGGCGCCGAAGGATGCGACGACAATTCCGAGACTGTGGCAACCGGACCAATTTCCATCAGTTTGACCGCCTCCACGCCATTCAACGTGGCTGTTGGAGGCACAGCTTTTAACGACACTGCCGATCCAACGAAATATTGGAGTGCGACTAATACCAACCAGGAAAGCGCACTCTCCTACATACCAGAAGATGTCTGGAATGACAGTTGCTTGGCGTCCAGCTGTGGAAGCAACGCTAACATCGCTGCGAGTGGCGGTGGCTCAAGTATATTTTTCACCAAGCCGTCATGGCAGACAATTAGCGGGAGCGACACAATGCGGGACATACCTGACGTCTCGTTGGTGGCTGACCCCCGTGAGGGCTACGTACTCTGCGTGGAAGCCTCTTGTGTGCCCAATGCCCAAGGTGAGTTTAATCTTTTCGTCGTGGGCGGTACGTCGGCTTCAACTCCGTCGTTTGCCGGCATTATGGCGCTGGTCGAGTCTCAACAATCGAGCATCAATCAATCTACAAGCGCACGACAGGGCCAGGCCAACTACGTTCTCTATCGCCTCGCTACTTCAGAGGCGGCTTACCCGGCACAGTGTAACGGCTCGAGTACAACCACCGCTGTGGCCGCCAGTTGCATCTTTCACGACGTAACGGTCGGGAACAATGCGGTACCCGGTGAGATTAATTATGGCTTAGCAAGCGCACAGTACCAGGCAGGGGCAGGTTATGACATGACAACGGGACTTGGCTCTGTCAACATTACAAACCTCGTCGACCAGTGGAGTTCAGTAACGTTCACTGGCACCACAACTACGCTCGCGCTCACTCCTAGCCCCACAACTATTACCCACGGGACCGCCGTGACCGTGAATATCACGGTTGCACCCAGTAGCGGGACGGGCACGCCGACGGGTGACGTTTCGTTGGTGGCAGCAACGGGACCGAGCGTAAGCACGCAGACCGGAGTGGGCTTCTTTACGCTAAGCGGCGGAGCCGTTGCGGGAGCATCGACCACGGAGTTGCCCGGCGGTAGCTACACTGTGTCGGCGCGCTATGCTGGGGACGGCACATTTGCCCCCAGCGACTCCTCACCCGGGGTCGCGGTAACTGTTAGTCCAGAGAGCAGCACGACTGCCCTGTCTAATTTCACGCAAGACAGCAGCGGGAACATAATTCCGATTGCGAATGGTACCTCGCTCCCCTTCGGAAGCCTGGTATTTGTCCGCGCCGATGTGACTGGATCGTCAGGCCAAGGCGTGCCCACCGGACAAGTTACTTTCACCGATAATGGTTCCACCAAGCTGCCCGGACCGATTTTCAATCCTGTGGCAAACCCGGTTTCGCTTAACAGTGAGGGCAATACCTCGATCGGCGCCGGAATCGTTAACTTCGACGGTGGAAACCACAGCATCTCCGCCAGCTACGCCGGTGACAATAGCTTCAGTGCAAGCAGCAGTGCGCAACCTGTAACCTTCAGCATCCAGCCAGGGTTCACCATCGTCTCGGGATTGGGGAACGTGAGCATCGCAAGCCCAGGTGGGTCGGGCACGACAACCATTGGGATCATCGCTTCGAGCAACTTTTCCACTGCGGTGAGCTTTGCGTGCTCGGGCCTCCCCTCCGAAACCACTTGCGCTACGGCTTCGGCGACCGGAAAAGGCCCGAACACAACTGTGACAACCACTATCACGGTCGCCACCACGGCGCCGCACACTACTATGCTGCAACATGGCCTCCGTCGCTATTACCTAGCGACGATATTAGAGGGTGGGTTGCCGTTGGTGGGTATCTTCTTGATTGCTGCACCGCGACGCCGCCGCAGCAGCATGCTGGTGGGAATAATCATAGTAGCGACAATGCTCGTAGTGCTTCCCGGTTGCGGAGGTGGCGGAAGCCATACAACACCACCGCCCACGCAAGATCCCGGGACACCGGCAGGCACTTCCACAGTTAACTTAACGGCAACCGCCGGAAGCCTTGCAGAGCAGGTCTCTTTCACCCTCACTGTGAAATAGAGCGAAGACGGATTCACACCAGGCCAGTACTGGCCCTTTCTTCTTTACCGCGACCGAGCAAATCAGGCTCTAACGACAGTTTCCGCTACAATCTCGCTTGTCCACTTTCTTTGAGATTCGTCCTATGAAACTTTCAGCTATTGCGTCTGCCCTGAGCGCGCGCCTGCAAGATGGAGATCCCGACAAGGAGATAACCGGCCTCAACGGCATCGAGCAGGCCGGCAGCGACGAAATTACCTTCGTCGCTAATCCGAAATATGCTGGCGCTGCGCGCGTTACCAAAGCCGCGGCCGTTATCGTCTCGGAGGACTTTCCGGTTATTCCCACGGCCACACTGCGCGTAAAAGATCCCTATTTGAGTTTCGCGCGCGCCCTCGAACTCTTCCATCATCCGCCACGCTATGCCCCGGGAGTGCACAGCACGGCGGTGGTTCATTCCACGGCGAAGATTGGCAGGAAGGCTCACATCGGCGCTTATGTCGTGATCGACGAGAATGTCGAGATTGGCGACAATGCGGTTTTGCTGGCGCATGTTGTCATCTATCGCGGAGTAACCATCGGCGACAATTTCTTTGCTCATGCGCACGCGGTTGTGCGGGAGAACTGCCGCATCGGCAAAAATGTATTGCTGCAAAACGGCGTCGTGATCGGCGCCGACGGCTTTGGCTTCGCCAAGACTCATGAGGGACACTGGCATAAAATTCTCCAACCTGCCCCGGTCGTGATTGAGGACGATGTGGAGGTGCAGGCGAATTCCTGCATCGATCGCGCCAGCGTCGGTGAAACCCGCATCCGGCGCGGGGTCAAGATTGATAATCTGGTGCAAGTGGGCCACGGCTCTCAGGTTGGCGAAGATGCACTACTCTGCTCGCAGGTTGGGCTTGCGGGTTCGACAGAGATCGGCAATCGAGTGATCTTAACGGGACAGGTAGGAGTCGTCGGCCACTGCAAGGTGGGCGAAGGTGCCATCGTCACGCCCCAGAGCGGCGTAGCTAACGATATCCCGGCCGGGGTTCTCGTGAGCGGCGCTCCGGCCGTCGATCACAAATTGTGGCTGAAGTATTCTGCGCTGCTTCCCAGGCTGCCTGAAATGGCACGGGCGCTGCGGGCTAAGACGCCGAAGAAATAGCGCACGTTTTACTTCTTCAACTCCGCGGGCCAATTAAGCACCAGCGTAAACGGGTCGCTGCCTTCTTTCAGGTTCCCGCTGTTCAGCAGAAACTTCTTTCCGTCCGCTGTCACATCGAGAGGCCCGTACTCGCGCTGGACGCCAACCGTTTGAAACAGGTCATGGGGAGTCCCAAGCCGGACGGCGTTGCCGGAAGCATTCACATCGACGGCGACGACCTTGTCGGTGGGATCGAGGAAGAACAATTCCTTGCCGTCCCTGCGCCATTTGGCCGAGGTTCCGCCATTGGTTGACACCTGCCACTTCGCGCCTCCTGCTGGAAAAGCGGTGATGTAAACCTCTCGGCGGCCGGACTCATTCGACTGGTAAACCATCCACTTTCCGTCAGGCGAGACTGCGGGAGAACTTTCGTCAAATGCATCCTGGACAATGGGAAACGGCTTGCCGTCGCCAGACAAAGGAAGCACCCAGAGATGACTACCAGCCTCGGTCTTGGCCATATGCCTTCCGTAAACCAGAAAACGTCCATCGGGTGAAAAGCTCTGCGGAAGTTCGACAGTATCCGCGCTCTCCAACACCATGCGTTCGGGGCCGCTGCCATCGGCGGCCTTGGCATAGATATGAGGCGGGCCCTTGGCCGTAGAGCCATAAAAAATATTCTTCCCGTCGGGCGTCCACACCGGGTTGAGGTGGCTGGCACCGCCGAAAGTCAGGCGGGTGCTGGTTCCGCGCGCCAGATCAAATATCCAGATGTCCCCAATTCCCTGAGCGCCGGAGAAAATCATTACGGCGAGGCGGTTGCCATCGGGCGAAAGAGTTGGAAATAGATAGCGATCAACCTGCGCGATGGAGCCGGTCCGTTTCCCGTCCCGGTCAAACCAAAGAAGGTTCCATCCTCCCGACGTCTCGCCGCTCTGGTAGACCAGGGTTCCGGTCTGCGATGCCGTGAATAGCGGGCGGGCTGTCGCGCCATTGACAGCCACGTGCTCTGCGATGGGCACAGGCTCGCCAGCCAGCTCGAGTCGCCGCGGATCAAAGGGCTGCGCCATCAGGGATTGATCGCGCATGAAGAGAAGGTGGCCAGAGGCGTAAACGGCCGTCGATTCGCTTTTCGCGAGCGCCTTCGCCTGCAGCGATCCCACCTCACCGACGAAAAGCTGGCTCTCCTGGCTTCCGCGTGAACTTCGAGCCCAGAACAAGAAATGTTTGCCGTCGGGCAGGAACGAGGGCCAGCGGTGGCTGTTCTCGGCTCGGGAGGGATCGAATTTCGAAGCTGGCTCCGGGCTTCCACCTGTAGCAGATACCCGAAAGAGCGGCTGAGTGGCGGAGGGCGTAAAAACAATCACATCGTGACCCCACGCGCCGCCACGGCCGTTGACGGCGTCGCACACGCTTTGAGCTGGCCCGCCGTCGGCGTTGATCCTTTTTCAACTTGCCTGGGACGAAGAACCCAACCTCACGACTATCGCGCGACCAGAACGGATATGAGGCGTCCTCGGTTCCGGGCAAAGGCTGTGCGGTCAGCGACGTCAGTGGACGAACATATAGCAACACCCTGCTTTTCTCGTCTCGAGCCGTGAACGTTAGCCGCGTGCCGTCGGGAGAAAGCACCGGCGGACCCGATGAGGGCAACATAGTCACGAACGCCGTGCCTGCTGGTGGCAGGATCGACGACCGCAATACGAGAGCTGACTTCGGGGCTTGAAATAAGTAAGCTGCCCCAACCCCCAAAGCTGCGAACGCGACGATCCCCGCGATTAACCATGGCAGCCGCGACTGGCCCGGCTTCGATGACTCTGCACTCCGGGGCTGCAAGCCAGAGTCCGCCAGGGCCTCCAGCTGAATTCTGACGTCATGCATGCAACCGTAGCGCTGCTCCGGATTCTTCACCAGGCAACGCCGCACCGTTTCATCCAGCCGAGGCGGTGAACTGGGCCGTGCAGCGGAAATACGTTCGGGCTCCTTGTCCAGAATCGCGCCCAGCACGCTGAACTGCGACTTGCCTTCAAAGGCCCGCCGCCCCGTCACCATCTCGTAGATCGCGCAACCGAAACTGAAAATATCAGATCGCGCATCGGCTTCCGCGCCTTGCAGAACTTCCGGCGCCATGTACTGGAAGGTGCCAACCAGCGTTCCCTTCTGCGTCAAAGGCGAAGCTGAACCGCTGAGCGCAGCCACAGTCATAGTTGGCGTACTCGGCGTCAACGAACCGGCCCCTGACACCGCACCCAGCCCGGGCGCGGGTTTCGCTAGACCGAAGTCCATCAACTTCGGTCCGTTCTTGGTGAGCATGATGTTGGCGGGCTTCAAATCGCGATGCACGATGCCGCGGGCGTGCGCTTTGTCTAAGGCGTCGGCGATCTGGATCGCGGTCTTCAGCGCTTCGTCGAGCGGAAGCGCTCCCCGTTGCAGGCGTTCGGCCAGCGTTTCGCCTTCCAGAAGCTCCATGACCAGGAAGTCGACGCCATCCTGCGAGCCAACGTCGTGCAAGGTGCAGATGTGCGGGTGATTCAGCGACGAAATTGCCTTGGCCTCTCGCTCCATGCGCTGCCTTAGGTCAGGATTGGAGGACAGATGCGCGGGAAGAACTTTGATGGCTACCTCGCGCCCCAGCCGCGCATCGCAAGCGCGATACACTTCGCCCATGCCACCGGCGCCCAGCGGCGCCTGAATTTCATATGGTCCGAGTTTTGTGCCAGCAGCAAGCCCCACGATTGGCTGGAATTATATGCCCGAAACCAAAGGGTCGATAGTGCGAGGCCAACTACACCGTGGCTTTTCTTCCTTGTGCCTCTGTACCCTTCGTCCTCGATTCGCCTTGCCGGTAAAGTTCCGGCAGCCCGCTATCAATTGCTCTGCGCACCTTCTCCGTCAGACACTCGCGGGTGCCAAAATCCTCAGGCTCGATCGGGGGATGAAAAATTACAGTCGCGGTTCCCGGCTTGATTGCGAATCTTCCCTTTGGCATCACATCGTGTGTGCCGGTAACCGTCACCGGGACGACGGGAACTCCACACTCCATCGCCAGATAGAACGGGCCCTTCTTGAAAGGCAGCAGTCTGCCATCGAAGGAACGGTGGCCTTCGACGTAGATCGTCATGTTGAGGCCCTGCCGCAAAACCTGCTTGGCGATCTTCACGGCCTCAATTCCCGCATCACGATTTCCACGATCGACCGGTATCAGTGAGCCGATTCGCATCGCGCGCCCGAGGATGGGATAGGCGAATAACTCTTTTTTTACCATCACAGAAGTGCGCCGCGGAATCAGCGGCACCGTGATCGGCGGGTCGAGGTTCGAGACATGATTCGACATGAATATATAGGTGCGCGCCGGGTCCAGTTTGTCGAGGCCGACGGTCTTGACCCGAACTCCAGTCAAGCGCACGCCATTCCATGCGCCGAACATGAACATGCGATAGAGCAGGCTGACGTCTCCCGTAATGAACGTCCAGGGAAATCCGATCAGCGCCGCCACAGGTGCGGCGAGTACCCAGAAGGCCAGCATAACCAGAGTTCTGATCATGTTCGGATCATGTTCGAATCATGTTCGAATCAGTGTGAATAATACACAAGTGGAATCGGGGTTGCGCGTGCGCCTTATGGAGTTTCTGCCTCGCCTTTCAACCACGCCGCCCTGTGGGTCCGCTGCTCGGAAGTGACATTGTCCATGTCTCTGAGCTCATACGAAGTCTGATCACGGCTTCCGACTTTCCACTTCAGCTCGCTCTCAATGCCGCGCCGGGTGCGAATCTTGGCTTTGATAGTACCTCCGGGGATGAGCTGCTCGACGACTTCCGAAGGCTCCTGCCCCGGTGTGCTCCCGTTGATTTCGACGATTGTATCGCCTGCCTGCAGCCCGGCTAGCTCGGCGCCGCTGCCCGCGGCAACTGACGACACGACCATGGGACCGTCAAAGTTTCGTGAGGCTTCAAAGCCTGCATCCGGTGTCGCAGTTTTTAGCTCAATCAAATGCAACCCTACATAGCGGAACAAATCGTTCCACGGGATCTCTTCCGTTCCCGTGACGTACTTCGCGAAAAACCATTCTAAGTCGGCGTGGCTTACGGCCTCGGCGGCTTCGAGCACGCCCGCCGAATCCGCAAAGTAACGGCCCTTTTTCGCGTAATTCTGATTCATCCACTGAAAAACTTCGCGCAATGACGCTTGCCCGTGACTGGCCTGGCGCACGGCCAGATCAAGCATGATTCCCAGCAATTCGCCCTTGTTGTAATACGAAATGCTGCGCTCCGGACGCCGGTAATACGCGTAGCCCTCCAGCCAGGCATCCAGGCTAGAATCCTCTGCCGACTGGGTCAGGTGTGCCGGACGCCGCTCAAGTTCGCCGATATCGGAGGCTAATTCCTGTTCGAAGTGAGCCTCGTCAAGCAGCCCGCCGCGTAATTCAATAAAGTCTGCCGCCGTGCTGGTGCATCCCTCACTGAACCAAAGCGCCCGAGTGTAGTTCTCTTTGGTGTAATCGACTGGCTCGAGAGTCTGCGGACGAATGCGTTTCACGTTCCATAGATGAAAAAATTCGTGCGCCGTCACCGAGGCCAGAACACCAGATGAATGAGTCAGGACATCGGCATTCACTGCAATTGCGGTCGAGTAGGCATGCTCCATGCCACCGCCGGCCGGGCCTCGGGGGAAGTGATAAAGGAAGATGTAGCTGTCAAATGGGCGATCATCCATCCAACTGGTCGCGGCGGCAACGATCTTGTGAAGCATCGCATTAATCTTTTCCCAGTCATAGTCGGCGGGCGCCGCATCGACCACGACCCGATAGTGCGCTCCCCCTGAATCGAAATTGGATTCCTGAAAGTCTCCAATCTCAACCGGTGAATCTGCAGCTTGGTCGTAAGTATCGGCGGTATACGAGTCCTCATTCGCACGCAGCGCTGTGGCAATGTGCCACCCTTGCGGCACATGACCGAATCTCAGCACAAGTGGCGAATCCCGCGCATCCACCGGGTACATCAGGAGCTCCGCCAGATTCAGGAATGCATGATGCGAGTTCAGCTCAGCGCCGAATGGTCCCGGCGAGTCCACAAAAATCTGATATTCCACGATGGCTCCGGCCTGAACTCCGGTGATCTGCCACCGACTCTTATTCACCGTGTACACCGAAAGTGGCTTTCCAGTGCGGTCTTTCGCCCGGACCCAGTTCACGTTCTGGGCGAAGTCACGAATTTGATATAGGGCATTCCATACCGGGAGCTGCAATTCGCGCAGCTCTGACCCTTCCGGCAAGACAATTTCTACTTTGACTAAATGCTTTTCAGGATTTTCCAAGGAAATTGTGTAGTTGGTGGTAGCGTAGGAGTTCGCCAGGCCAACCCACAGAAAAAGGCACAAGCCAAAGTATCGCCACGGAGAAGGTTTCCCCGGAGCGCGCCGGCTCATTGCTTCCCTGCTGCGCTCGCGGAATTGCTCGCGCTTTCCCCCGAAAGTGCCCTCAACCGTGCCGGCAATTTCTCGTAAATTCCGCCAAAGCCGCCATTCGATAGAATTGCTACCACGTCGCCAGCGCGCATCTCCGGCGCAATCATTTCGACGATTGCGTCGGCATCGGCCGCCAATCGTGCGCGCCGTCCATGCTTCTGGATATCGGCCGCCAATTCGGGCAATTCCAGGCGTTCATTCTGCGGCACGCTCTCTGAGCGAAACACTCCGGCGACTACGATTTCATCTGCCAAGGCCACGCTGCGCGCTAGATCAGCCTGCAGCACTCGCCGCCGCAGTGTGTTGGACCGCGGCTCGAGAATAGCCCACAACCGTGACTTCGGATATCGCTCCCGCAACGCCTTCAGAGTGCCCGCAATCGCCGTGGGGTGGTGGGCGAAATCATCGATGATGGTGATGCCGTTTACCTGAGCCTTCAGTTCCAGCCGCCGCTTGACGCTCTTGAACGTTTTCAGCGCGGCCGCGATTTCTTCTTTCGAGATGCCGTAATCAGCGGCCAGGGCCGCCGCCGCCGTGGCATTCCACACGTTGTACTCGCCAGCCAACGGGAACTCAAAGTCCGCGCGGGATCGACCGTTTGGTAATACGGACCATGAAGTTCGTTCTGGCTCGAATTTCATATTCGTGACTCGCCACTCGGAGCGCGCACCTGTTCCGTAGCGCTCCACCGGGCAGAACGCCTTCTGCAGGCAGCGTTCGAGGCTAAGGCTTTCCGTGGCTGCACCCGCCACTCCATCGAAAGCGACGATACGGCCGCGCCGCGGAACCAGATTTACCAGCCGCTTGAACGCAGTCTCGACGGCGTCAAGATCTTTATAGATATCGGCGTGGTCGAACTCTACCGAAGTCAGAATCAGGGAATCGGGAAAGTAATGCAAAAACTTTGGTCCCTTATCGAAAAATGCCGTGTCGTACTCGTCGCCTTCCACAATAAAATGTTTCCCCTGTCCAAGATGAAAGCTGGAGCCGAAGTTTTCTGCAATTCCACCGATCAGAAACGAGGGCTGCATGCCTGCCGTATGAAAAATCCAGGCCAGCATCGATGTGGTGGTAGTTTTGCCGTGCGTCCCGGCTACCACAAGCACTTCTTTGCCACGCAGAAATTCGTCATGCAGTAATTGGGGCAGAGAGCAAAATGGTATGCGCTGGTCGAGCAATTGCTCGAGTTCGGCATTGCCTCGCGAAATCGCATTGCCCACGACCACAAGATCGGGACGAGGATCCAGATTTCGCGCATCGAAGGGTTGCGCTACTGGGATTCCGAGTTCCGACAGAAAATCAGACATAGGCGGATAGGCCGCTGCGTCGGATCCTGAGACCCGAAACCCGCGCTGCTTCAGCATTCCGGCGAGCGATGCCATGGCCGTGCCACAGATGCCGATCAAGTGAACGTGTTTTCCTGCAATCATATTGGTTGTCGCGCCACGGTCGCGGTCTCCGCTGCGGTTACTGGCGCCTCAAGAATTCTCAAATTTACTCTCCCATCCCGCACCGTAAGTCCGGCCTGCACACCGAAGGGCAGAGTGATGTTGCCAGCAGTTACATGTCCTGACCGCAAACCATAGGCCACTGGAATCCCTAACTCGCCGACGATCCGCAGCACGATTTGTTCCAGACTAAATCCCTGATTTGTGCTCTGCACGCAATCCCGCATCTCGCCAAAGATAATTCCGCGAACCCCATCCAGTTTGCCAGAAAGCTTCAGCTGCATCAGCATGCGGTCGATTTGGTAAGGTTTTGCGGCCACGTCTTCGAGAAACAGAATCGTTCCCGCTGTCTTGATCTCGTAGGGCGTGCCGAAGGTCGCCACCAAAATCGATAAGCACCCTCCATAAAGAATTCCTTCTGCCGCGCCTTCCACGAAGCCAATGACTCCGGAATGCTTATCAAAATTGAGTTCCCAGGCCACGGCCGCGACTACCGCAGATTGCCAGGAAGCCAAGTCGACTCCCCCTACATGCGCCCAATCTTTGGCTACCATCGGACCGTGGAATGTAACCAGCCCTGCAGCGTCGGCAAAATAAGTGAGCAGCGCAGTAAGGTCGCTATAGCCTACAAATATTTTGGGATTTGCTATGATCTTCTCCAGATCCAGAGCTTCGAGGAGATAGTTGGACCCATAGCCACCGCGCGCGCAGACGATCGCTCGTACATCTTCCCGCGCAAACATTTCTTCCAGTTCGCGAGCGCGACGCTGCACCGATCCCGCGAAGTAAAGGTCCTGCTCCAGAATGGAATCAAAATAAAATGGCCGATAACCAGCGCCACGTAACGCTTCGCTTCCAGCTTCAAGTTCAGCGCGCTTCACGTTGCTTGCGGGAGCCACAATGCCGACCGTATCCCCGGGCCTAAGGGCAGGCGGCTTCACGCGCGAAGCTTTCGGTGAGGACATGCAGTTCAGAAACCTAGGCTACTCAGAAAAACTTTTCCCTCGCAAATCAGGCGCGCTTCCCCGCGTAGAAAAACGAGATTCTCATGCTGTCGCACGGTTTGCGTTCCCCCAGGAGCATGCACTCGTACTGGTGATTCGGCCATGCCGCTTGCGATTGCGGCGACCGCCGAAGCACAAGAGCCGGTTCCTGATGACCGCGTCTCGCCGGCTCCGCGTTCGAAAAACCGAGCCCGCAAATCGTGGTGTCCATCCACAGCAACGAACTCGACGTTCACCCCATGAGTGAACTCAGAACTGCGTTGAATCTCTGCCGCCTCTTCCTGCCAGTTCGCGGAAAACTCCTCCACGAACACGACATAATGCGGATTTCCCATTGAGACACTAATGCCACGCACCTCGCGAGTATTCAGCTTCAACGCGAGTTCCGCTCCCAACGCGGCTTCGCCCATTTCCACCTCAAACTCGTAACTGGATTCGCTCCGTCCAGTTAGCGAGCAGGTTTTCAATCCAGCCCCGGTGAGAATCGCAATTTCTTCTTTCCCTTGCTCGGCACAAATGTATGCCGCGACGCAGCGCGTGCCATTGCCGGAGATCTCCGCGTCAGAGCCATCCGAGTTAATTAACCGAATCTCCACATCCGCAGCCGTGTGGGCATACATCCACTCCACACCATCGGCGCCTATGCCCTCATGTCGGTCGCAAAGACGCTGGGTAAACTTCGCGAGGTCGTTGGAATTTAGATTCTCCTCGATTTGCGAGCCATCAATGAGCAGGAAATCATTTCCGCACGCTGTGGCCTTCACAAATGAAATCGTCAACACTTGCCGGCTCACTCCACTCGCACCGGGCCCAGCGAGGCGACGCTGCCGAGCAAAGTGGATGCCTTCAAATCCCGCAGGAACTCCTTCTGCTCGCGATTAGAACCAGAGACATCAAACTGCAGGCGCACGTGCTGGTTTGTCCTTCCGCTCATGACATTCTGCATCATCCGATGGCTACACTCCAGGATGCCGTTAACTTCACGGCTGATCTCTTCTACGCTCCCTCCTGTCACTTCATAAGTGACCAGCAGGGTCTTCAAGTTAAAAGTTTGCTCCACGCGACCCAAACTGAAAAGAACCATTAGGGCCACGCCCGTCGCAAACATAGCCGTCAGGTAAAGACCGCCACCTGCGGCCATTCCGACTGATGCTACAACGAACAACGTCGACGCCGTAGTCAGTCCGGTAGTCAGCCCACGGTTATGGAGGATCGATCCTGCTCCGATGAAGCCGATGCCGGGAATAATCTGCGCCGCAATTCGCGTGTAATCCGAAGCTTCCGCTGCTAACCCTCGAGATAGCACGGTAAAGAGAGCGGCTCCAAAACAGATGAACAGGTTGGTACGCAAACCCGCAGGCTGATGTCTTAATTCCCTCTCCAGTCCAATGGCTGCCCCCAGAACTGTCGCCAGCAACAGGCGCAGAAGAGAGGTTGCAACGAAGCCGCTCGCCATCTCTCCACGCAGCAATTCGAAAATGTGTGGCCAGTTCATTCGGCTGACGCGGCGTATTGGAAAAAGCTTAGGATGGCCGGATTTTATCACCGCAACATAGCGTCCTCGATGGCCCGCGCCATTAACCCGGCTGATTACCGCGCTTCTTATTTACGTACCGGCGTACGTCCCTGGAAAATCGCGGCACGCGGCTGACCTGTAGTATGAATTTCCACTAACGCCGTCAGATGCGCGTCCGTTGCCGCTTTCCAAACCGGATCACCATCGAAACCGATCGCGAAGTCCGCGTATCTTTCGGGATTAGCCAGCGCACGCTCCCACAAACCTTCCGGATCGGTGGGCTGTCTCCAAACCCGGTGATTGCCTTCATTGATAACCCGGCGCAATGGAATCGCCGCTTGTTCCAACGTGCCGACGTGCTCCCCCAGATACATCAGAAATGTGGAATCTGCAGGCAGAAACTTGATCCAGTTGGCAACCTGCGTATCAAGCGACACCCGCCCGCGACTATTGATGGATGCCTCGCGATAACAAATTGGGTCAGCCCGCCAGATTGCGCCATAGCTAATGACCGCCAGCGATAATACGCAAAGGAAAATTGCCGCGCCCGTCCACTTACGCCAAGAGGGATCTATGCGGGGAAGTTTGGCCGCCGATTGCACAACAAAACAAACTCCCAGAGGCACAAACACCGCAAATGCTGGAAGCAGTTGCAGTCCATAACGCAGGTTGTAGTGTGAGAAGGGCCACCACGCGGGGACAAAAATCGGCACGCTGCCATACGCTACCGATAATGCGTAGAACGGCAGCGGTGTCCACAATAGCAATGCGACTCGGGCGCGGGGCGTAATCAACGACACCGAGGTGCCCACCAGGGCCAGAGCTATCCACAGTCGGCCTTGCCAATTCGATACCGCCACGTCCATTTCTGCTGCTTTCAGAAAATAGGATCCGCCCGCCCACACATTTCCTTTCGCCGGATTCACGGTCGCGGTCTTTTCTTCAATTGCCTTCGCTGAGTACGGACCGTTTGCAAACTCAAGGGGATTTCGATAGACCGCGGCGTTGTAAGCCAGCCAAAACACGGGAGCTACGGCAGCGATCAAAATAAATTTCGCCAGTTGCATTCGCGAGGGCAATATTAAAGGTTTAGAAACTGCTCCGTCGTACGCTTTGCGAGGACGGACGCTTACTATAGTCGCTGCAAGCACCAGCACCCCAGCCAAAAACCATCCGTCGTAGCGCGTCAAACCAGCGGCCACCAGACATAATCCGCACTTGGTCAACGATCGAGATGCCTTTGCAGTGTCTCTCACAAACTCCGCAAAAAAACCCACCGCCCAAATAAACAGCGCCAAGTACAGCGACTCACCCATCGCGGTCGCCTGCATGTAAATCAAGTTCGGATTTGCTCCATACAAAATTGCCGCGCCCCAGGATCCCACCTGAGCGGACCTGTCGGCCTCGCCATCAGGGCTCAGCAGCGTGCGTACCAGCCGGAAGATTCCGAATACGCCCAGCACATATGCCGCCATTGAAGGAATGGAGCCTCCCGTGCCGCTCTGCCACATCCGCGTTGACATGATGAAAGGCAGGATTACCAGATGCGGCAACGGCAGCCATACTGTCCCCAACTGCAGGAGTCCGGGAGTTTTCGAGTCAAAGACGCGGCGCGCGATGTTGATGTGCGCCACGGCGTCGCCGTAAAGCAATACATCGCCGTGGCGCTGATAGAAGAGGAATGAAAATACCGAGACGAAGATTGCCAGCCAGACAAGCCGCACGGCTTCTATCGAATGGGACGGGGCGGACGGAAGTTGCCGCTTCATTCGAGGTGAGTGAGCTCGCGGAAAATCTGAAAGCGCTCGTCGACTTCGTCGCGCGTGAGCGACTGCAAGCGCTCGGTGCCAAAGCTTTCCACCGCGAAGGACCCCATTACCCCACCGTAGAAAAGCGCGCGCTTTAAGACCTCGCGATTCAATTCTTCCTGCGAAGCCAGATAGCCCATGAATCCGCCGGCAAACGAATCGCCTGCGCCGGTAGGGTCTTTCACTTCATCGAGCGGTAAAGTTGGCGCGCGGAAGGGATGCCGGCCAATTCCAAAAGCTCCTTCGCGAAAGAAAATCGTCGCCCCATATTCGCCATGCTTGATGACCAGCGCTTGTGGACCCATCGCCAATACTTTCTGCGCTGCACGGGGCAGATTCTTTTCATCGGCCAGCATTTTCGTTTCCGTATCGTTGATCAGCAGTACGTTCACAAGTTTCAGAGTTTCGGCTAGTTCGGTGCGCGCGCCCTTTATCCAGTAATTCATGGTGTCGCATCCGGTTAAGCGCACGCCATTCATCTTCCGCCGAACATTGGCCTGCAGCGTCGGTTGGATGTTGGCGAGAAACAGATATTCGCTGTCTTCGTATTCCTTTGGAATGCGCGGCTGGAACTTTTCAAAAACGTTCAGATCGGTAAAGTTCGTCTTGGCCTCATTAAGGTTTTCGGCATAGGAACCGCCCCAACGAAAAGTCTTTCCGGAAGCGTGCTCGATGCCGCGCGTATCCACGCGGCGTTGCTTCAGAACATTTTCATGCGCAGCGGTAAAGTCGTCGCCGACGACAGCGACCATGCGGACATCGGCAAAATAGCTGGCAGCAAGAGCGAAATAAGTGGCTGCCCCGCCAAGAATGCCCTTCACGCTGCCCGAAGGCGACGTGATGTCGTCAAATGCTACCGAGCCGACTACGACAATGCTCATCTTGAGTGCGTGCTTCCTCCCTTAGTGACAGTGGGCAGTGGCCAGTGATCAGTGGCCAGCAAAATCTTCAGCGCCCACTGACCACCGACCACTGGTCACTGACCACTTGCTTTCACATATTTCCCGATAATCAGCCTCAACTTCTTCTTCGTCGCTGCCGGAATTTTTTTATGATCCGTCATGATTGCATGAGCAAGTGCCGAGCCGCATTTGCAGGATCGGGTCCGCGGCATTGCGGCAACCGTCTCCCGAACTACTTGCGCCGCATTCGCCGCATTCTTCGTCAACACGGCAATGACCTGATCCACTGTCACCGAATCGTGATGCGGATGCCAGCAGTCATAATCCGTGACCATTGCGATCGTTACGTAGCACAGCTCGGCTTCGCGAGCCAGCTTTGCTTCCTGCAGATTGGTCATACCGATCACGTCCATGCCCAGGCTACGGTACACGTTCGATTCCGCTCGAGTCGAAAATTGCGGACCTTCCATGCACACATACGTTCCGCCGCGCCGGTTCGTTACTCCCACGTTCTCACATGCCGTTTCGACCACTCCCGCCACTTCTCCACATATAGGGTCGGCAAATGATATGTGTGCCACCACTCCGCCGCCGAAAAAGGTGTCCACGCGATGCCGGGTACGGTCGAAAAACTGATCGGGAATGACGAAATCCAGCGGCTTGTGTTCCTCTTTCAGAGATCCTACGGCGGAAATAGAAACGATTCTTTTAACGCCAAGCTGCTTGAAGCCATGAATATTCGCGCGAAAGTTCAATTCACTCGGCAGAATTCGATGGCCGCGCCCGTGCCGCGCCAAAAACGCCACCTTCCGCCCTTCGAGTGTTCCACAGATGTAGGCGTCGGAAGGCGCGCCGAACGGGGTCTTGAGCCGAACCTCTTTAACCTTGCTCAAACCCGGCATTGAATAAAGTCCGCTGCCACCGATGATTCCTATTTCCGCCTCTACCAAAAATCCTCCACAGATGCTCCCCTACGAATTCCTAGCAAGCTCCAGCACAAACCGGTGATTATACCAGTCGCTTCTGTACTCCTATGTCTCCTCGATGGTTAAGGCTTTCAGCCGTTACAATTCTTTAATGCGAGTTCCAGTCGCCGCAGTCTTGATCTGCCTCCTATCCGCCGCAATAGCTCAGAATGCACCAACGGAGTCTAAGTCAGTCACGGTCCCCATCACTTTCGATCACGACCGCATCATCATCGACGTCGACGTGCCTCTAACCGACGGGTCGACTAAGCGAGTCCGCGCCTGGGTCGATAACGGTGATCCCGAACAGTGGGTAAGTTCACGCGTATCCACATGGCTGGGGCTCGCTCTTGGTAATTGCGACGGCCAGGTCTGCTCGGCCAAATCGCCAACTCCGAGGGTCTCGCCTGAAATTCTGATCGCTGGAATGAAAGTCTCCCTTTCCGCGATGGGAAAAATCAAAGTTCCAGCCGGAGACCAGACTCCTATCGCTCCTGGCATGAATGCCGAGATTAATATTCCTTCGACGGTTTTGCGCAACTACGATGTGCTGATCAACTTTCCCGGCCGTGAACTCACAATCGGCCAACCCGGCAGCCTGAAATTCCAGGGCGTGAAGGCAAAAGTAATGGTCAACGGCGAAAACGGCCTTATTCAAATCCCCAGCCAGATTGAAAACAAGAAATATAATCTCGGCCTCGACGTCGGTTCGTCAATCAGCTTTCTCACTGCCGATCTGTTCGACAAGCTCACTTCCGCGCACTCCGACTGGCCGCACATGACTGGGGCTATCGGCCCCGCCAATATGTGGGGACTGCAGGACGAACCGAAATGGAGGCTGATGCGCATTGCCCGCGTGCAGTACGGCCCGCTGTTTTTGACTGATGTGGCTACGGTGGAATTTGCGGCGGACCGGGCGACCTATTTCGAAAAACGTGCAGGTGTCACCACTGCCGGGCTACTCGGAGCGAATGCCCTGATCAACTATCGTGTCGGTCTCGATTACGGTCACTCAACCGTTTATTTCGAGATTGGACGCACATTCAATTTTCCTGCCTTCGATGTCATTGGTCTCATCCTTCGTCCTGAAGCGTCCGGCTCTTTCACCATCATCGGCGTTGCCGATTACGCCGGAAAGCCTTCTGTGGCCGAAGTTCGAGCCGGCGACCACCTCATCGCAGTCAACGGCATTCCTATTGCTGGTTCGACCCTGGGACAAGTGTGGACAATGCTCGGAGGCGAGCCCGGAAACGAACGCACTCTGACGATTGAGCGTGCAGAAAAGCAGTTCACTGTCGTAGCCAAGGTTCAGCACTTCCTGGGAGAAGACGCGGAAAATCCGAATCAGGAAAATTCTAAGAAGAGGAATTAACTTGGTGGCATCAGTGATTGCCGATTGTTAATCTTCGATCGCCAATTAATAACCGTGACCCGAATCGGCAATTGACAAATTAAAATCGGCAATTAGAAATTCGCTCTTTGATGCTCATTTACCAAACACTTCCCTCTCCAACAGTTCAGTAGTCGCCGGATCCAAGCTTTCGCTGACCAGCACGGTGTCGCCCTTTTCTTCAATCACGACGACGCCTTCTTCCGTTGTCCACACGTGCCGACCTTGCAACACGTCCGTGTTGATGTCTGAGTCTTGCGCGGCTGAGGAAGTTGCGCTTACTTCCTCCGCCTTCTTGTAGCGTTGCCTGAGCGACCGGGCGTAAATCTCGGCAAACTCACCTGCCTTTTTGGCGTTCGACCAGCGGGACGCGTAGAGCAGACCCAGCGGTGCGGTCGCGTCGTTTTTCGGGTGCGCCGCATAGTAATATCCGCCCCGCCATTCCGGATAGAGGCGCTCTGAAAATTTCTTTCCCGCGTATTGCTCGATCAACACCGCGACATCAAACTCCCCCATCGCACCAATATCAAATTTCTTGTAATCCTTGAAATCGCGCTTGAATTCGGGCACGGGCATGGGCTCAATTTTCTCGCCTGACAGGTAGGTTTCCGGTTGCATGATCTGACGCGTGGTGTGCGGAGGGTTCGCGAGCACGCTGGCAAATGCCTTCTCTTTGCCGCCCTTCTTCATCAGTGTCACGATAAATTTCAAACCGTAGCTGTATGGGAAAGTCAGCGACTCTCTCAGAAAGATGGGAGCGTCTTTGAAGACGGTCGAGCCGTCGTCCCCATTCGTCATTTGCGATTCCATGGTGTCAACCAGGTCTGGTGAATCAACAATCGAGCGGCCGACCGGGGCAAGTTCGTATTCCAGCATCATGGCCTCGGCTTGCCCCTCGACCACGGCCTGCCGCGAATCGTCCATCTCGTCATTCTCGATGTCGGCAGATGTCGGATCTTTTCTGATCTCTCCCAGATCTTTGTCGCCCTTCTGCATCCACTTATCGAGGTGGATTGTCTGGTCCTGGAGGGCATGGGTCAGCTCATGCGCCATCACCGGTTCCTGCTGATCCATCGGAACCCAGTCCAGCAGGTTCACGGTTTTCGTTTTCGGATCGTAATAACCGGCGATCTGCTCACGCAGCAGCGATACCAGAAGTTTCTCCAGATCAAAATCGCGCGGCAGCAGCCCAAATTTTTTCAGCACCAGCTCCGAGCGCTGCAACCGTTTCACATCTTCATCTTTCATGTGCTTGGTAAGATACGCCACAACTTCATCCCGGCTGGTGAGGCGACGCTTGACCTCTTTTTTGATCGGCAGGCCTGTGTGTTTGCTGTCGAAGGCAAGAATTTCGTCGACGGAGTGGAAGAGCTCCTCCGCCTCTCGCGGCGTGATCTTCACCTCGTCTTTTTCTTGTTCTTGGGTCGCTGCCGGAGGTGTTTGTATGGGGGGAACACTTCCCGCTCCACTCGGGGCAGGCTTTTCCGTCTGGTTTTGACCTTGACCTTGAACTTGACCCTGACTCTGATCTTGCGGTTGTGCTGCAGCGCTCTGGGCCGAGGCTGTGCTGCCCAGCCCCAAGCACAGCATAATAGCTAAGAACGGGCGCAGAAACTTCGCGTCCACCAGACTAACGGTGATCATGAGCAACGAGTCTATCCTGTTCCCCCATGCATTCTTCAAGCACAAACCATCTTCAGCAAGGCGTCAGGGATAGAATTGTCCTGATGATCAGACTTTCGTCCCCGATATTCCTGGTGATGTTGTTAGTTATGGTTGTCTCGGTTACCGCGGTAGCGGAAAACGTTCGCACCATAGCAGAAGCTGTTGATGAACACTACAACCACCTTCGCACCTTAGAGGCGGAGTTTACCGAAGTCTATCGCGGGTCTGGGATGGAGCGAACCGAGTCGGGGACGCTTTGGCTGGCCAAGGGCGGATTGAAAAAACCTGGCAAGATGCGTTGGGAGTACCGTTCTCCGAGGGAGAAGCTGTTTGTCAGCGACGGGAAAGATGCGTGGTTTTATGTCCCTGACGATCGGCAGGCACGACGAACGGAGGCGCGGAAGCTGGACGACATTCGCTCTCCGCTTGCGTTTTTGCTAGGCAAAAGCAAGCTGGAAAAGGAGTTACAAGGACTCTCGTTAGCTCCAGATGTTAAGCCGATAGCCCCGGACGATGTCGTGCTCCGGGGCGCACCGCTGGCTATGACCGAGAGGGTTAGCGAAATTTTGGTAGAAGTGACCCCCAAGCACGAAATTGTGCGAATTATTCTCGACGAAGTGGATGGATCGGTCACTGAATATCGCTTTAGCAATCAGAAGGAGAATGAAGCGATTCCAAATGGACGCTTCGAGTTCAGCGTACCGCCGGGGACGGAGACGGTCGAGGGTAATTTAGAGCCCTGAGGCTGTCAGGTTCTGCATTGGACCTGTATCACTATGAATCGATTGGTTTTAGACTTGATCGAGACGAGAACAATCAGCCGAGCCGGAGGTTCGAGAGATTGAAGGCGGCCCACGGAGCCCATTAGCAACTTGAGAAACACTCAGGCGCCTTAAGTTTTTGGAACCAGTTGACCGCGGTCCCATTTTAGATCGGGTTACTTGCGATACACGAATGACATAGAGTTGTTGCTGATCCAGAGTCACGACTACAAGCTGCGATGTTAAACTGAGCGGTACGACTCGTCAGCACTAAGTTCCGAGGGGAAAGAGGATTCGTTCCAACCGGATCCATAAAAGAAAAGCGAAAAGAACGAGAGAATGGCGGAATTCGTTGTCAAAATCGCCGATGAACGCGGGCACACCCACCAGCAAATTGAGCAGGGTTACTCGGTGGCGGAGGTACGTGACCGCTTCGCCTCGCAAGGCTATCTCGTCCACTGGGTGAAGCCTCAGGGGCTGCTGACCAGCGGCTTTTCGATGGGTCGGGGACGCAAACTAAAGCAGGGTTCATTTCTGGTATTCAACCAGCAATTTTTAACCCTGCTCAAGGCCGGGCTGCCGGTTTTGAACTCCCTCGATCTGCTCATCAAGCGACAACGGGATGCCAATCTGCGGCAAATTTTGGAGAACGTTCGTGAGCGTGTGAAGGGCGGAGAGCTGCTGTCCGATGCCTTTGCCACGCATGCCATGGTGCCCAAGATTTACACCACGACTCTAATGGCGGGAGAGAAGAGCGGAAACATCGACGAAGTGCTCACTCGCTATATTAACTTCCAGCGCCTGGCAATGACCTTTCGCAAGAAGTTGTTTGTGTCGCTGATTTATCCCACACTGCTGGTCACCGTGGTGACCATCATGGTGATGTTTCTGTTCACCTACGTGGTGCCGAAGTTTGCGGATCTGTTTAACAGCCTCGACGCCAAGCTGCCGGCAATTACGCTGTTTATGCTATCGGTGGGAGAAAATGCGCAGAAATATTTTCCGTTCCTGGCGATCGGCTTCGTACTTTTTGGATTTGTGTTCTGGCAGTGGCGAAAGACGGATCGCGGCGCCGATCAGGTAGACCGCCTGATTCTTAGTTTGCCGTTGCTTGGCGACATTCGACTGAAGCACCAGGTAGCAACTTTCTCGCGCATGCTGGCGACGTTGTTACAGGGCGGCCTTCCGCTGGTGCCTTCGATGGAAACGGCGGGGAGTTCGATGTCAAGCCGCCGGGTTCTAAAAGGGATTATGCGCGCCAGTGTGAGAGTGCGCGAAGGACAAGGTCTCGCGGGAAGCCTTGAAGAACAGAAGATTTTCCCCGACCTGGCTGTGGAAATGTTGGAAGTCGGTGAATCCACAGGGGCTTTGCCAGCGATGCTGAATTCCGTAGCTGAATTCTATGAAGAAGACGTGCAGACGGCGCTGGGCGCCGCCATGGCATTGATCGAGCCGCTGATCCTGATCATTATGGCGGTCTTCGTGGGTGGAGTGCTGATTTCGCTCTATTTGCCGATCTTCACTCTGGGAGTTCAGGGAGCCCACTAGCAGAGCGGATATTAGATTGGGGATTTGAGAATGGCGATGGCAGAAAAGAAATCACTCTTCGTGAACGGCCAGAACGGCGGGCAGGTGGTGGCAACGGGCAATCCCATCACCGACCTGGAGCGCGCTCAGGACGTGGCGCGGCGCTATCGCTGCGAGTTCGTAGACCTCACTGACTTTCAGCTTCACCATGAGCTATTCAAGAAGTTCTCTCCAGAGCTGATGTTCCGCTACAAGTTTGTGCCGCTGGAAGAAACGGCCGACGGCAAGCTGGCGATTGCAATCGCCGATCCCAGCCAGCTGATGATGATCGACGAGATCAGCCTGCTGCTGCAGAAGCGAATCGTCACTAAAGTGGCGACGCTGAAGCAGATCGACAACATTCTCACCAAGACCGAACAATCGCAGCGCGTTCTGGAAGAGGCCAGCGAAGGCTTCCAGATCATTCGCGAAGACGAAAACACGGGCGCCGAAGAGACGCTCACCATCGACAAGCTGACCGGGGCGCAAGACACCAGCCCAATTATCCGCCTGGTGGACACAACGATCTTCACCGCGTTGCAGCGCCGAGCATCGGATATTCATATCGAAACCCGGGATGATTCGGTGGTAATCAAATTCCGTATCGACGGAGTGCTGACGCAAGCCATGCCTCCGATCGGCAAGGAGCATCATTCCACCGTGATCTCGCGCATCAAGGTGATGAGCGAGCTGGATATTTCCGAGCGCCGCGTGCCGCAGGACGGCCGCTTCCGTGTGAAGTATAACGGGCGTGCTATCGACTTCCGCGTGTCGATTATGCCGTCAATCCACGGCGAAGACGCGGTGCTCCGCGTGCTCGACAAGGAGTCGATGAGCGAGAAATTTCGCTCGCTTACTTTGGAAGTTGTGGGTTTTGATGAAGACGACCTGCGAAAATTCCGCCGCTATATCAAGGAGCCTTACGGCATGGTGCTGGTGACGGGGCCAACCGGCAGCGGCAAAACCACCACGCTCTATGCTGCAGTAAACGAAATCAAAACCGACGAAGACAAGATCATCACCATCGAAGATCCGGTGGAGTATCAGCTTCGCGGCATCACTCAGATTCCGGTGAACGAGAAAAAGGGGCTGACTTTCGCCCGCGGTCTCCGGTCGATTCTGCGCCACGACCCCGACAAAATCATGGTCGGCGAAATCCGCGATACGGAGACAGCCCAGATCGCAATTCAGTCCGCCCTTACCGGCCATCTTGTTTTCACCACAGTTCACGCGAACAACGTAGTCGACGTGATTGGGCGCTTTCTGAACATGGGAGTCGAGCCCTATAACTTTGTGTCAGCTTTGAACTGCATTCTGGCGCAGCGGTTGGTACGGTTGATTTGCGAATCCTGCCGCGTACAGGTGAATTATCCGCCAGACGTGCTCGAGGCCAGCGGCCTCGACCCCGCACAGTGGTCGAAGGTGGCATTGTATGAAGGGCCGGGATGCATCGAGTGCGCCGGTACCGGTTTCCGTGGCCGAACCGCGATACACGAGCTGCTCGATTTGAGCGACCGCATCCGGGAGATGATTCTGGCCAGGAAGCCGACTTCGGAAATCCGCCGGGCCGCGCGAGAAGAAGGCATGCGTTTTCTACGTGAATCGGCGCTCGACAAAGTGCGGCTGGGCCTGACCACCTTGAAAGAAATCAACAAGGTTACCTTCATCGAGGCCATGCGGTAGAAAGCGGTCAGTGGCCGGTGGTTAGTGATCAGCAAAACCGAATAATACTGATCACTGACCACTGCATTTGTGCCCCTTCAGCTATTGCATTTCGTCAGGCGGAGCGGTTCAATTGTAGAAGGAGTATTTCCTGAAAATGAGTTCTGGTTCCCATGGCGCCAAACCCCGGCTCGCCTGTGAGATCGCTGCCGATCGTGTGCTGGTGGGCAGGCTGGGCGAAGGTGGACGAAGTCTCGAAGCTTGTGCCGCCCGCGAGCTGGCTCCGGGAAGCGTAGTTCCGGACTTGGTAGAGGGGAACCTGCGCCAGCGCGACGCCGTGCGAGAGGCAGTTTACGAGGCGCTCAGTAGTGTGGCAGGCCGCACACATGATGTGATTGCCGTGGTCCCGGACGCCGCCGTGCGCGTGGTGCTGCTGGAGTTCGACACATTGCCTTCGGATTCTGAGGAAGCCGCCAGCGTGGTGCGCTTTCGCATGAAAAAGTCTCTGCCCTTCGATGTGGACAAAGCCCGAGTTTCTTATCACGCTCAAAAGTCAACCGATGGCGTACGAGTAGTGGCCGCAGTGGCCCTGGCCAGTGTGGTGGAAGATTATGAAGTTGCCTTCCGCGACGCCGGATTCAGCCCCGGAGTGGTGTTGCCTTCCATGCTGGCAGCGTTGGGGGCTGCGGCAGGAGAGCGTCCGACGCTGATTGTGAAGGTGGATGCGCGCACAACCAGTATCGCGATCCTCAATGCCAACCAGTTGCAACTGTTCCGCACGCTCGAGAATATGCGCGGAGTCACGATTACAGGAGATCAGTTGGCCGAGGATATTTATCCTTCTGTGGTCTTCTTCCAGGATACGTATCATCTGAATATCGAGAAAATCTTCGTCTCCGGGATAGCTGATATTGGTGCTGCTGCCCCTGCGCTGCGCGCCCAGACCGGAGCCGAGGTAGAGGAATTGGTCACGTCATCGCAATTGGGGGTAAGTACGGGAGGTTCGGTACCGCGCTGGAGAATGGCCGCAGTAGTGGGTGCATTGATTTCATAACTGCAGTGGTCAGTCGTCAAAGAGATTTTCCGAACACCGATCACTGATCACGGGTCACTGAATTAAATATGCGTCTCGATATCAATCTCGCCAGCCAGCCGTATGAAGATGCGCGGCAGTTCTGGCTCCGTTGGGGAACGGCAGTTGCCGGGGCAGGGATCCTCACGCTGGCGTTGGTGACGATCACCATCACTGGCTGGTTTGCAGCCCGTCACGACCACGCCGAGATTGCTGACTTGCGCGCACAGATCGCGCAGCGTGACCACACTCGCCAACTGGCTGAGGCGTTTCTCAATCGGCCGGAGAATCGCGCGACGCGGGATCAGTCCCAGTTTATTAACGAGTTGATCGAACGCAAGTCGCTTTCCTGGACTCACGTGCTGGAGGATCTGGAAAAGGTTATGCCCCCGCGGGTTCACCTGGTCTCGATTCATCCTGAACTCGATGAGGACAATCAACTGACGCTGAAAATGGTGGTCGGCGGAGACTCGCGCGACCACCTCATTGAACTAGCGCGGCGCATGGAGGACTCGCGCCGCTTCTCTCAGACCTATATCGGAATCGAACATTTTGACAACGCGGCAGCCGCGAGCGGTGGCGATTCGGTTCAGTTCGACATCAACGGCGTCTACGTCCCAGAGGTCACGACCGCGCCAGCCTTGGCACCCACTCCAAAGGCGGTAGACAACACCAAGCGGGGTAAGTCCTGATGCCGGATTTGCGGCGAACTCGAAAGAAGCTCAAAACCGCAATCGCGATCTTGTTGGGCGTGGATGCGGTGGCGGCGGCGGTGCTGTTCTCGCCTCTGGTCGGGTCGACCGCGTCCCGGCGCCAGGAATTGAATCAGTTGTGGAGTGAACTGCGCACGAAAACGCGTCAGGTTGAACCATTGAGTAATCTGGATAAGAAAGTGCTCACAGCGAACGGTCAGATCGCCGATTTCTACAAGAAACGCTTCCCTGCCCAGGACTCGCAAATTGCCACGCAATTGGGCCAACTAGCGGCTGCAAATGGGGTTTCAATCGAACAGGCGCGGTACAAAGTGGGAGAAGCTGAAGTAGGGCGCTTGCAGCCGGTTGAAATGGAAGCGCAACTATCGGGGAATTACGTTTCGCTGGCGAAGTTCATCAATGCGCTGGAGCGGGATGAGATGTTTTTTATCATCGACGGCATCGCGCTGGCCGGCGAGCAAAAGGGTCCGATCAAGCTGCAATTGAAATTCGAGACTTATCTTAAGGCGGGCGCGTAGTGAAGCTGGGAACCGAAAACCGGAAGCAGACGATCGCGGCAATCGTGCTGGCCGCTGTGCTGGTGCTGGTGATCGCCTACGAGGTTATTCCCTCTTTCTCTACCAACGCCTCGACCAGCCTCGCGGCTACAACAACCATACCGGCAACGCCCTCGAGCCCTGCCAAACCAGGGACGCATCGCGGCGCACGGTCTTCCTCACCGAAAAAAGAGCGGGCTCCGCAGAGCCTTGACCCCACACTGCACCTCGCGCAACTTGCTTCCACCGAGCAGATCAAGTACGAAGGTTCGGGGAGAAACATTTTCGTGGCACAAGCAGAGGACGTGAAGATTCCCACGCCGCAAGGCAATGGCACTACGGATAACAAAAAGGATGAGGCAGCCTACCGTATACCACCGCCTCCTGCCGCTCCGCCAATTCCACTGAAGTTTTTCGGATTTGCCAGTCATCCCGGAGAACCAAAGAAGATTTTTCTCTCCAAAGGCGATGATGTGTTCATTGCCGGCGAGGGCGAGATAGTCGATCGCCGGTACAAGGTTGTACGGATATCTCCGACCTCGGTGGAAATCCAGGATGTGGTCGGCAGCGGTCCACCGCAAAACATACCATTGACCCAGGGGTAGAAGAACCAGGGGTAGAAGAAATAGAGTAATTCGGTAATTTTGTTATTGGGTAACTTATCCTGAAGACAACAGGTTTCGATGAAACTAAGTCGCAAAATTATCCGCTTACCAAACTGCAAACTTCTGGTGAATTTCCCTCCAGGCTCGCATCGGGCGCCAACACGAACTCGCAAAGCCGAGCGCGGCTATGTCCTGATTACAATCCTCCTGACGGTTAGTCTGATGTCCATAGCCGCGCTCGCGGTTCTGCCATCATTTATTTTTGAGCTGAAGCGGGATCAGGAAGATGAAATGATCCACCGGGGAGTGCAGTACACGCGCGCGATCCGCGTTTTCTACCGTAAATTCGGACGCTACCCGACGCGACTTGAAGATCTCGATAATACTAATAACCTGCGTTACCTGCGCAAACGTTACAAAGATCCGCTCACCGGGCAGAATTTCAAGCTGCTCCATTTCGGCGATCCGGGGCTGACGCTTGGGGGCAGCTTTGGTGGAGGAACTATCCCCGGCGCAAACCCAATCGGTTCCCCGACAGGGGCAAATAGTCCCAACGGTTCAGCCTTTGGTGGTAGCTCGAGTTTCGGAGGCGGCTCAACATTCGGTGGCAGCAGTTCAACATTCGGTAACTCGGGTGGAGTGAGCGGTTCTGGCGTGAACAGTTCAGGCGTGTTCGCCCAGTCGTCCTCATTCGGAGGAAACTCGAACAGCAGCTTCGGGGGAAACTCTAACTCGCAAGCCAGCGCGGGGCAGCCGGGGGCGCAGGCGGGGAATACTGCACCCGGATCAGATGCCACGAACGCTTCCACCCAAGTTGCTGGCGGCACGACGCAAGGAGACACGAGCTCCGGCAGTCAGCAAGTTTTCGGCGGCGGGGCAATTGTGGGCGTAGCCAGCGTGAGCAAGAAGACCACCATTCGCGAGTTCAATCATAAGAAGAAGTACAACGAGTGGCAGTTTGTCTACGATCCTACCGCGGATCGTGGTGGGCTTATCAAAACGCCATACCAGCCCGCGCTGCAGGCATTCGGAGGCCCGCAAAATTTGAACGGGCAACCGGGGACTGGTGGAAATCCAAGCGGCACTTCTAACGGAAGCTCATTCGGCGGTTCATCGGGAAGTTCCTTTGGAAATTCCTTCGGCCAGGGGACAGGCACTGGGAACTCTCCGTTCGGCCAGACGCCGCCTGCGCAACCGCCCTCAACCTCTCCGCAGCAGCAGTAATGTCAAACCAAACCGATTGTGCAAATGGAAAACGGCCTCATCTGAGATGAGGCCGTTCACAAAATCTCTGCGAAAACCGCCGCTGGGCCGAACGAAAACCTGTCGTCGACAGACTAACAACTAAACGCTAAACACTGAATGAAGACCCGCAGCCGCAGGTGCTCTTCACGTTGGGATTCTCAAACTTAAAGCCCGCGCCTTCGAGCGTCTCGACGTAATCGACGATGCACCCGTTCAGATACATCACGGAGGTGGCATCGACGAATACCTTCAATCCGTCCATATCGAAGGTCTTATCCATCATTCCTGCAGCATTCTCAAACTGCATGGAATAGGAAAAACCGGAGCAGCCGCCACCCACCACGCCAATACGGAGGCCTGCGGGAGACGGGGTTTGCTGTCCCATAATTTCTTTCACTTTGGAAACCGCATTCGGCGTAAGCGAAACCGGCGGCGTCTTCTTCGCTTCAACAGCGTTAGTCTTCACTTCGGGGATGGTCGTGGTGGCCATTCGTATCTCCTTGGCTCTAAAGTAGCTAAATTATAGCAGAGGCTGGCAAGCGGAAGCATCCGTAAAAGATAGCGGCCATGTGCCAATTGCCCCGACCATTTTGATGCCCTCTACGGTACTGGAGATTCCTGCAATGGGGCTTGCCAACAGGGCTATAATGTCTGCGTTAGGCATTCCTCCGAGTTGAGGGTTGCGGGTTAAGGTCCGCATTCCGGATTTTGGGGAAGTCGCCAACGGTCTTGCAATCTGTCGAGGTGCCTATGACGTGGACTTGGACTCCCTTAATGCTCGGGCTAACGGTTGTGTGGGGTATGTTTACCATCGGCCTGATCATTCTCCTTATCTACCGCAGCACGCTCACCATGCACGAAGACGAGGCACTCTATCTCGACGACGCGAGCGCGCACATGCAGAAGGAACAAACGGAACTGATAACAAAAGTAAATCGGCTCACGGTTCCGGTGTGGGTTTTCGGCGCCGGCTCGGGAGTGCTGCTGCTGGTCCTCGCGGGCATGTTCATCTATCAGGGGTTGAACGCCGTACAGTAGTGTCTTGGCAAAGCTCTCGAGAACTTGGGCGCCGAGGCGAGAATATGCCGACCTCTGCATTCGTCACTCGGGCTAGCTTCGTCTGCTCTACACTCTTCCCGAGTCGCTTCCGACAATACGCGAACGAGCGACTCCCAATTGGCAGGCCCGGTGAGTATTGCGGGAACATCTGAAATGCCGCAGAATACTTACAGCGGCTAGGTTCTTGGTTGTCAACGCGCGAAAGTGGCGGAATTGGCAGACGCACCAGACTTAGGATCTGGCGGGTAAAACCGTGGGGGTTCGAGTCCCCCCTTTCGCACCAAGAGTGTAATCGTGGAGTACAATCCGCCGCGGGAGATCAATTGCTTCGTTCGGGATGCGCGCGGCTTGGACGCCGCGCAGAAACACGCTGACTTCAGAATCTGGCAGTAAAACCGTGGGGGCTCTGGTTTTGCCTTCGCACCAACCATTCCACGTTATCGCCCCGCTGCTTCCCTGAGGATTCGCGCTTAGAGTCATGTATGTCATCGACGGCCCTAACTAATGCAACCGCCGATGTCGAAAAGGCTGGCAAGCCCGCCGGTCCCTGCGCCTTCGTGCTCTTCGGAGCCGCCGGTGATCTGACCAAACGCAAGTTGATCCCGGCATTGTTCAACCTGGTGAAAGCGAAGTTGCTTCCTGACAGTTTCGCCGTAATCGGAGTTTCAGTCGATGACCTTAGTGATGACGCGTTTCGTGATCAAGTCAGTGAATTCCTTCCATCAGATAATGCCGAGGCGGGCGATGTTGAGTGGCTCCGGCAGCGACTCTTCTATGAACGGGGCGATTTCGGCGATGCGAACACATTCACGACGCTGGGGGAGCGGCTTGCCAAAATCGATCTCGAACGCCAGACCCACGGTAACTACCTCTTTTATCTGGCCACTGCGCCGAAATTCTTCGCACCAATTGTCCAACAGTTGGGAAGAGCGGGCCTGTTAAAGCAAGACGACGCGCACTGGCGCCGTGTAGTGATCGAGAAACCCTTTGGACAGGATTTGGATTCCGCGAAGATCTTGAATCGCGAGATCAAGAGTGTACTTCAGGAAAACCAGATTTACCGCATCGACCATTATCTCGGTAAAGAAACCGTGCAAAATATTATGGTCTTTCGCTTCGACAATGCGATTTTTGAGCCGATATGGAATCGCCGGTACATCGATCACGTCCAAATCACCAATGCCGAAACGGTGGGTGTGGAGCGGCGGGGCGCCTACTTCGACAACGCGGGAACCTTGCGTGATATGGTACCCAACCATGTCATGCAGTTGCTTAGCCTGACCGCAATGGAATCGCCCGTGTCGTTTCACGCCGACGCGGTACGAAATGAACAAGCCAAAGTCTTGCACTCGCTTCAGCCTCTGAACTCCGAAGATGTGTTGCAGCGCAGCGTGCGCGGCCAATATGGCGAAGGAACGCTAGGCGATGAGAAAGTGCCGCGTTACCGTTCGGAGCCGGGAGTCGCTTCCGAATCGCGCACCGAGACTTTCGTAGCACTCAAACTCAGCATCGACAACTGGCGATGGGCGGGCGTACCTTTTTATTTGCGCACCGGCAAACGCCTGGCCAGGCGTCACACTGAAATCGCTATCCAGTTCAAGCGCATGCCTTTTGAACTGTTCCGCAGCGCTCCTGTTCGCAAGTTACATCGAAATACGCTGGTCATTCAGATCCAGCCTGTGGAAGGCATCTCACTGAGCTTTGGCGCCAAGGTTCCCGGTCCGCTGCTGCGAGTTGGCTCGGTAGACATGAGTTTCGAGTATTCGAGATATTTTGGAGCGGACGCCTACACCGGGTACGAGGTTCTGCTCTATGACTGCATGATCGGGGACGCAACCTTGTTCCAGCGCGCAGACATGGTGGAAGCTGGTTGGCGCGTGGTCGATCCAATATTGGACGTTTGGAAGGCATTGCCCCCGCGGAAATTTCCGAACTACGCCTCAGGTACATGGGGACCTGCGGAGGCGGATCAGCTATTGGAACTTGACGACCGGAAATGGAGGACAATCGAACCATGATTCTCGCGGCTGAAATCGGCGCCACTCGCACTCGGCTGGCCGCCTTCGAAACTGAAGGCAATCGCCTGCAATCCGCGGTCGAGAAAACCTACCTCAGCCACGAACATGGAGGGTTGTCGGAGATCCTCTCCCAATTCATACGAACCGAAGGCATCCCGGTTCATAGCGCGTGCTTTGGCGTGGCTGGGCCGGTGAGATCGGGCCGCAGCAAGATTTCCAACCTTCCGTGGATCATCGATTCTCGCGATTTGGCGAAGCAGCTCAGACTCGATTCTGTCGGTTTGCTGAACGATCTCGAGGCCTACGCCTATGGCATCGACGCGCTCGAATCCAAAGATTTCATCACGCTCAGTGAAGGCTCGGAGAACGCCGAAGGCAACCGCGCTGTAATCTCAGCGCGAACCGGGACTCGGTGTTGCAGGTCTCTACTGGGACGGCTTCCGGCATCATCCTTTCGCTTGCGAAGGTGGCCACGCAGACTTTGCCCCGAGGAACGATCTGCAAATGGAGTTGCTGGCTCATCTCCAGAAAAAGTACGGCCGAATCAGTTGCGAGCGAATACTTTCCGGCCCGGGGATCAGGAACATCTACGAATTCTTGCGCGATGCGCACAAAGCAGAGGAGCCGGCATGGCTGCGCGAGCAGATCAACGCAGCCACCGATGTGCCCGCTCTGATCTCACAACTTGCGCTCGAAGGCAAAGCGGCGATCTGCGATCAGACGTTAACCATCTTCGTCAGCGTATTTGGGGCCGAGACCGGAAACTGCGCTTTGCGCTATATGTCTGCCGGGGGAATTTTCATCGGCGGCAGCATTGCGGCGAAAATCGTGAATAGAATGAAAGATCCTGTCTTCATGCAATCTTTCCTGGATAAAGGCCGCATGGAAACTCTGCTCAGCGATATGCCGGTGAAAATCATTCTGAACGATGACTGCGGCCTGATCGGGGCGGCTCGCTATACGCTCGTGCAAAAAGCCTTTCGTACCAGTCGCGCTGCCGATTAGGTGCAGAACGGGATCGCCAGTGTTCAACCCTAGGCGAACCTTACTTTGATATCCGGCCCCTTCTCCAGATGAATGCTCTCGATGAATCTCACTTTTCCAGTCTGCAAGGTGAGAATTACCGAAGATGTCCGCGTGCCTTCACCGAAGAAGCGAACGCCTTTAAGCAGCGCGCCGTCGGTGACGCCAGTAGCGGCGAAGATAAGTTGCTTGCCGGGAGCAAGGTCTTCGGCCTCGTAGATTTTGTTTTTGTCTTTGACGCCCATGCGGGCAAGGCGCTCTTCCTGGTCGGGTTTCACGACCAGGCGGCCGAGCATGTAGCCGTTCAGGCACCGGATAGCAGCAGCCGTAATCACCCCCTCCGGTGCTCCGCCCGATCCCATGACGGCGTGCACACCGGTCCCGATAACAGCTGCGGCGATGCCCGCAGACAAATCACCATCGCCGATCAGGCGGATGCGGGCACCCGCGGCGCGGATATCGGCGATCAGCTTTTCGTGACGCGGACGGTCCAGCACGATCACGACGAGGTCTTCGACGTCGCGCTCCAGTCTTTTCGCGATGTTCTTCAAATTCTCGGAGACCGGAGCGTCGAGTTCTACGGCGTTCTTGCATGATGGCCCGACCACAATTTTTTCCATGTAACAGTCCGGAGCATTGAGCAGCCCCCCACGTTCGGATGCGGCGAGTACTGTGATCGCCCCAGGCGCTCCGGTGGCGCATAGGTTGGTGCCTTCGAGCGGATCGACGGCGATATCGACTTCGGGTACCTCGCTCCCGTCGGGAAATTCGGCGCCCACCTTTTCCCCGATATAAAGCATGGGAGCTTCGTCACGCTCTCCTTCGCCGATAACGATCGTTCCGCGCATGGGGATGGTTTCCATGGTGCGCCGCATGGCTTCGGTAGCCACCTGATCCGACAGCTTGCGCTGACCTTGACCCATGGTGCGGGCGGAAGCGATCGCCGCCACTTCCACCACTCGCAGAAACCGCGACGCCAGGTCGCTCTCAATATTTTCCCCAAAACTTCGAGCCTTGCCTTCTGGACGAGTTTGCGTAACCATGAAAAGCCCTCCGGACGCGAGAACCAGCTCTTTTCGAGCCGGCCTGAGAATATAACTCAATCCCGCAGAGATTGGAAGAAACCTAGGGCACATGGAAATAACTGATGTTCTGCGCGCCCTAGTCGTGCTATTCTCTCCAACCTTGGTGAAGCAGAATCTATGCCTGAGCCGCGTCCTCTTACTTTTCTTTGCATAACCACCTACGAGAAGGGGCAGGAGTTCATGCGCGAATGCAAGCGCCAGGGCTGCCGCCTGCTCCTGGTAACGGCCGAGAAACTGCGGGATGCCGATTGGCCACGGGACGTTCTCGATGAGATTTTCTATCTGCCAGAAGAAATTCCTCTTGCGGACATCGTAAAGGCCGTTACGCACCTGGCGCGGACGCGAAAAATCGATCGCGTTGTAGCGCTGGATGAATTTGATATGGAAACTGCAGCAACTCTTCGCGAGCATCTACGCCTGCCTGGAATGGGGCTAACCACCATGCGCTATTTCCGCGATAAGCTGGCCATGCGGATGAGGGCGCTGGATCGGCATGTGCGCGTCCCAGATTTCGTTCCTGTGGTTAACCATGACGATATCCACTATTACCTCGAACACGTTTCTGGGCCCTGGGTACTTAAACCGAGGCAGGAAGCGTCGGCCATTGGAATCAAGAAGATTCATGCCGCTGACGAGTTGTGGCCGCTGTTGGAGCAACTGGGAGATAAGCAGTCCTCTTTCCTGCTGGAACAATTTCTTCCGGGCGAGGTCTACCATGTCGATTCGGTGGTTTCAGAGAATGAGGTGGTCTTCGCCAACGTAAGCAAATATGGCAAGCCGCCCATGAATGTCGCACAAGGCGGCGGAGTCTTCACTACCTTCACGGTACAACGCGGAAGTGATGCAGATTCAAGCCTGCGGCAAATCAATCGTGACTTGATTGCTGCGCTGGGACTGGTGCGCGGCGTGGCCCATGCCGAATTCATTCATGCCCACGTCGATGGACAATTCTATTTTCTGGAGTGCGCAGCACGTGTAGGCGGCGCATACATCAACGAGATGGTTGAAGCCGCCACGGGAATCAACCTGTGGCGGGAGTGGGCTCGCATCGAGGTTGCGGGTGGGGATGGGACTTACCGGCTTCCTCCCGTGCGCGAGGAGTACGCAGGAGTAATTCTTTCGCTCGCCCGGCAGGAGGAGCCCGATACTTCGGGATACAACGACTCGGAAGTGTTTCTGCGAATCAAGAAGCATCACCACGCGGGATTAATTTTGCGGTCGCAGAATGCGCAGCGCATTCCGGCGCTGCTTGAAAACTACGCGCGGCGCTTTGTGGAGGAGTTTACGGCAGTGGAACCGCCCCGGGAGAAACCGACCGCATGAGATTTTGATCGACTGCTCCAAACCACCTTTCTTCAAACAAACCTTCCTACAGTACCGCGGTCATCTTTATCGATACCAGAACGTTCGGAAGCTCAACGCCAAGTTTGGCGACAGCGCGTGCTGGCGGATCAGTCGGAAAGAACTTCCCGTACTCTTCATTAAGGCCGGCGAAGTCGTCCGCCATGGCCAGCAGGACGTGGACCTCCACAACATTCTGAAGCTGCGCGCCGGCTGCACGGAGAATGTTCTCGCAGTTGGCAAGCGCCTGCCTCGTTTGTTCCTGAATCGTCGGTCCAGCCATCTGATTCGTCTTCGGATCAATACCGACAATACCAGACAAATATATAGTCGAGCCTGCCTTGATTGCCTGACTAAACAACGGAGAGGTGGGCGCGTCCGAGGTTCGTATGATCTGCTTCGTCACTGCGCAACTCCTGGAACTCGCGATGTTTATAATCGTTCGCGCTCGTGCCATTCTAGAACGCGTCGATGCCCGTTACGCTCTGCCCGATGATTAGCGAGTGCACGTCGTGCGTGCCCTCGTAGGTCTTCACTGACTCCAGGTTCATCATGTGGCGCATGATGGGATAGTCATCGGCAACTCCGTTGGCGCCGAGGATGTCGCGCGAGATGCGGGCGCATTCGAGGGCCATCCAGACGTTGTTCCGTTTCGCCATCGAGATGTGCTGGTGCTCAACTTTGCCTGCATCTTTCAAACGGCCGACCTGCAAGGCGAGCAGTTGCGCCTTGGTGATCTCGCTGATCATCCAGGTGAGCTTATTCTGCACGAGTTGGTGCGAGGCGATGGGCTGGTCGCGCCACTGTTTGCGCAAGATGGCGTATTGCAGCGCGCAGTCGTAACAGGACATGGCGGCCCCGATCGCACCCCAGGCGATTCCATAGCGGGCCTGGTTCAAGCACATCAGGGGAGATTTCAGGCCATCGCTTTTGGGCAGCAGGTTTGATTCGGGGATGTGCACGTCTTGCAGCGACAGCCCGGAAGTCACCGAAGCGCGCAGTGACCATTTGCCGTGAATATCGTCGGCTTTGAAGCCGGGACGATCGGTCTCGACGAGAAAGCCGCGGATCTTGTTGTTCTCGTTTTCCACCTTGGCCCAGATGATCGCGACGTCGGCGATGGTGCCGGAGGTGATCCACATCTTCTCGCCGTTGAGAACATAATCCTTGCCCACTTTGCGGGCGCGGGTGCGCATGCCTCCAGGATTGGAGCCGAATCCCGGCTCGGTGAGCCCAAAGCAGCCGAGCTTTTCCCCCTTCTGCATCGGCGGCAGCCAGGTTTGCTTTTGTTCTTCACTGCCGAAGGTATGAATCGGGTACATCACGAGCGCCGACTGCACGCTGACGAAACTTCGTACTCCGGAGTCGCCGCGCTCGAGTTCCTGTGTCACCAGTCCGTACTCAACATTGCCCATGCCGGCGCAACCGTATCCCTTGAGCGATGCGCCGAAAAAGCCGAGGTCGGCCATGGGCTTGACCAGTTCGCGCGGAAAGCGGCCGGCGCGATTGCACTCTTCAATGATGGGGATGAGATTGTCTTCGATGAACTGGCGCGTGGTGTCGCGGACCAGGCGCTCTTCTTCGGTAAGCAGCGAATCATACTGGATAAAATCGACGCCGCGAAATTTGATGGCAGGCATGACGGGATCTCCTCTGAATGGTCCCCTAGCCTTCGATAGGTGCAGGGGACAGCGTTTGCCTCCCACAGACCGGGCGCGCTGGCGGGCAAACATATGACGGTAGCAGGGGCAAGGGAACGTGGTCAACGGGTGCGTGGGGAGATCGCGGTGTAGTGGCCCGTAAGTCGATACACTGGGCGCGGCTTTGCGCGGATTCGCGGCCTCCCTGGACGCCGCTCAGTCTTTCATCACCTCATGACATTCGTTCCGGGTAGCCACCATTTTCTCCGGCGCGGGCATGGTGAACTTTTCGCCCGGACGCGAGGACATGGTTCGCAGACACTGTTCAAACGCAGGCTTGTTGAAGAAAAATAAAATCATGGCGGGCTCGCCGGAAACGTTCGCCACACCGATCCAGTTTCCGTGCGGGATGAAAACCGTAGCGCCGGTCGCTGCTTCGTATTCACGGCCGGCCAATGTAACCCGGACCGCACCTTTGTGGATAAATATGACTTCGTCTTCGTAGAGATGCTTGTGGGTTGGAATCTTATTTCCGGGGGGCATCTCCTCCGTTCCGACCACCAGTGCGTCTGATCCAGTAGTGGCAGGATCGACTTTGAAAATGAGCGGCTTATCCCCGAGCAGCATCCAGCGATCTCCTTCGTCCGCCTGGAAGATCGTTGGAGTCGGTTGCTTTGGCGCCGAATTCACATTCGTGGCCGGCGGCTGGGTACCGTTCGTATTAGGAGCGGGTGCCGTCTGGGCCGATAACGCGACGTTCGCAAGCAGCAGCAACGACGCAAAACGAATCTTGATCCCCATAAACCCTCCGTTTTCGTGATGTGCGATTTTAGCCCCGATCTCTACTGATGCTGGCATTTATGCCGCCATGGCAGCCGCGTCTTCCAGTCAGGCTCTGAATCTCGGAATCCAGCGCGGCACCGTGCGCCGATATTCCTCGTACGATTCCCCGAATTGGCGGCGCAACGTAGGCTCTTCGTAGAAAATAACGAAAGTATGAGCGATTAGGAGCATCAGGGCCGCGTATTCCGCAAGGTGCGGGGCGCGAAAGAGCGCAGCTTCCCCCAGAATTGCCAAGGCCACGCCGATGTACATTGGGTTGCGTATGTAGCGATGTAGTCCGGTCACGACGAGATATTTCGTGGGAGCGATGGGGGCGGGAGTGCCTAGCCCGCGCACGGCGAACTCCCACGCGCACCAGAAATAGATGCTTGCCCCTGCGACTAAACAAACTAAGCCCAACCCCGCCAGAGGCCCGCGTCCGGGCGAGGGAAAGCCGCCAAGCAGCAAATAAGGGACGCCCGCCGCGACAGTTCCCGGCACGAGAATCGTAAATAGAAGCGTTTTCAGAAGCGGCGACAAAATTCGCGGCATAGAGCTTCGCCCTGGACACTCGGCAACCAAGACAGCCGGCGTAACCTTACTGTAAAATCAGGCATGACGGAAGTGGGACGAGACGCAGCTCTAGATTCTTCCAGAGTAATCCCGGGCCGTTTGGGCTTCGGTTAGATCTGAAATATCCCATCCATAGTCACCCCCAGGTAACCGGAAGCGTTGTTGCGCAAATTGAGATCAGGAGAAACGAACCATGCCAGGCGCGAAGATCGCAAAAACAGCAGACCGTAAGAAGGTTATGGATACCAGCAAGAGCACAGATTGTCCCAAGTGCGGCAAGTCGACGCGCATCGTCAAGCGCATGAAAGACCGCGAGCGCAGCGTACCGGGTGGGATTTATATCTCCTGTTCGGCGTGCGATTTCTACGAGAAACTATAAAGACGGTTGTAGTTTCAGGCTTCTTAGTCTCGGGAGTTCAAAGGCTGGAGCGGAGGAGAGTTGCTTTCCTGCTCCGGCCTTCTTTGTAGTTTGGAAAGGCCCTTTCCGATTGAGGCTTTACACCGCTACGGTAACCGACGTCTCGGTCCGCGTGACCGGCCGATACAGCGTATCTCGCTCAATCGGCTCACGCCCGGCCGCGCGAATAAGGCGCTCCAACTCTTCGCGGCGCATCCCTTGCGGCGTGGTCGCGCCCGCGTCGTGGTAGATCTTTTCTTCGATCACCGTACCGTCCATGTCGTCGGCGCCGAAGCGTAGTGAGATCTGCGCGATCTTGGCCGTCATCATCTGCCAGTAGGATTTGATGTGCGGGAAGTTGTCGAGCACCAGGCGGCTCACCGCGATCTGCTTGATGTCCAGCATGCCGGTAGTTTTTGGAAGGTGCTGTAGCGGCGTATTGTCCGGGTGAAATGCCAGCGGGATAAAAGTCTGAAAGCCCCCGGTTTCGTCCTGAAGGGCTCGCAGCTTGAGAAGATGATCGACGCGGTCTTCGTCATTTTCGACGTGACCGTAGAGCATGGTCGCGTTGGACTTCAGCCCGATCTGGTGGGCGAGTCTGGCGGTCTCGAGCCACTGGCCGCCATCAATTTTGTGGTCGCAGATGATGTGGCGAACGCGGTCGGCAAATATTTCCGCGCCACCACCGGGCAGCGAGTCGACGCCCGAAGCTTTCAACTGTTCCAGCGTTTCGCGAATCGAGAGCTTGGCCCGCTTCGATAGGTACGCAACCTCGACCATGGTGAAGGCCTTGAGGTGCACCTGCGGAAAACGCTGCTTCAGCCCGGAGCAGAGATCGAGAAAATATTGGAACGGCAGGTCGGGATGCAATCCGCCGACGATGTGAAACTCCGTTACTGTCTCGCTGTATCCAGAAGCCGCAGTTTCGAAAGCCTCCTCGAGTGCCATGGTGTAAGCGCCGGGTGCGTCCTTCTTACGTCCGAAAGCGCAGAGGCGGCAAGCCGCAACGCAGACATTGGTAGGATTAATGTGGCGATTGACATTGAAATATGTCTTGTCCCCGTGCAAGCGCTCACGCACATGATTGGCCATCCAGCCTACTGCGAGAATGTCGCCCGTACCATAAAGTGCAAGCGCGTCGGCCGCGTCCAGCCTTTCACGCGAAAGAATTTTGGCGTGGATCGGCTGCAGCCGCAGGTCGTCGGTTTGAAATGGATGGTGCCGCTGCGAGACAGGCATCTTCTAGATGATATCGCAGGAATACAACGGAAGTCATGGAAACGTAGGTTCAGCGTCCAGCAATCACACGGTCACGGATTTTGTCGTATTCAGGCCCCGGGATAACGCGACGTCTTACCAGATCGTCGGCATTATCGTAAGGACGTTCGGCGATAATCCGATCGGCATCGTGTTCAGTCATGCCCGGCAGGCTCAGAAGATCCTCGCGCGAGGCCTTGTTGATGTTGATGGCCTTATTATCGCTTCCCATTCCCTCTTTTACGCCGTCCACCACCGCTTTAGTGTCGCGTCGCATCGTCTCGGTCGCTTCCGCGGTGCGCCGGCGGATTTCGTCGGGATTGTCTCTGTTGTTCGTGCATGCGGTGATAGCCGTAAACAAAGAAGCCAGCATGAAAATGCAGAGCGGACGTAGCTGTGGATGTTGCATGGAATTCTGATGCGGTATCGAGATTTGTGGTTGGCACTGTTTCTCGTTCGCCGGGGCTGGGCATAAGAGCGATGCTCGTCCTGTACAATTTCTCTTCAAATGAGTACGCGGGCAAAATGGTGTCTCCGTGCGTTTGCCGTCCTGCTGGTGGTTGTATCTGCTCAAGCTGAACCGGTCACCCAACTCAAAGCCACCGACTATGTGAACGATTTTGCTCACGTTCTGAATCAGAATTCGATTGCGCAGATGGACGACATCTGCCGGCAGATCGACCAAAAAGCTCATGCCAAAATCGCGGTAGTTACTGTGCGGTCGCTTGACGGCTCAGACATTGAGAGTTACGCGGTCGCTCTGTTTCAGCAGTGGGGCCTGGGAACGAAGGCCACCAACCGGGGCGTGCTGATTCTTTATGCCATTGACGACCATCGCGCCCGCGTTGAGGTTGGCTATGGGCTCGAACCCATACTGACCGATGGAAAAGTCGGCGGATTTCAGCGGGAAGCAATCCCGCTCATGCGAACCGGCAATTACAGCCAGGCACTGCTGCTAGTTACGTCACGAGTGGCGAAGGTAATTGCAGATGACGCCGGTATTCAGCTGACCAACGTACAGCCGCCCGCTCCGGTACAACCCGATAATCGATCGAGTCGGGGCATCTCGATCGGCGGGATCGTAGCGATTGGCGTCATCATTCTTGTCATTCTTTTTACGCCGTTGCGCGGCATCCTATTCTGGCTGCTTTTTTCTGGAATGTTTGGTGGCGGAGGTAGCGGCTATGGTGGAGGCTTCGGCGGTGGTGGTGGCGGCTTTGGCGGTGGCGGAGGGTTCGGGGGATTTGGTGGCGGAGGCAGTTCAGGTGGTGGCGGAGCGAGCAGTAGTTGGTAGCCAGCGAGGGTGCAATGGTTCCGGAAAAACAAATCAATGATTTTGTCGCCCGGCTGCGAGCTGCGGCTGGGGCGAACCTGGAGAGCGTGATCCTGTTCGGATCGGCAGTCGCGGGAGATTTTCATCCCGAGTTCTCCAATGTAAACCTGTTCTGTGTGATTCGCGACAGCTCATTCCCGGCATTGCAGGCGCTGGCTCCTGCCGCGAAGTGGTGGGATTCGCAGAAACAGCCCCCACCTATTTTTATGACTCGCGACGAGATCACGCGTTCGGTGGATGTGTTCACCATCGAACTGCTCGATATGCAACAGCATCATCGTGTGTTGTTTGGCGAAGATATTTTCAAGAGCCTGTCGATTCCGATGAATCTGCATCGTGTGCAGGTGGAGTACGAGCTACGGGAAAAACTAGCCCTGCTGCGCCAGCATCTGTTGCTGGCCTCGGGCAACAATTCTCGCTTGTGGGAATTGCTGTTACGATCGGTCTCGTCGTTCGCCACACTCTTCCGCCACGCGCTGATTGTGCTCGGGCACGATGCGCCCGTCAGCAAACGTGAGGCCGTACAAGCTTTGTCTAAGCAGATTGGGTTTGATGCTTCGGGTATCTTGCAGGTGTTGGATGTGAGGGAGCACAAGTCGGATCGCAAACAGTTCGACGTCAACGACGTTTTCTCCCGCTACCTCGCGGCGCTGGAGCACGTAACCGCGGCGGTTGATAAGATGCTGGATTCGGGTACCGGCAGTCCCTCGTAAAGTCTGTGCGTTTCAGAGGAGAAGCTCATGAGCAAGGCGCTGATAGCGGTGTTGGTTGTGATTGCAATTGTCGTTCTCATCGTCCTCTTCACTTTTGGCCAATATGTCAGCGTCAAAAATACGTTGGTCGGCAAGAACGAGGCCGTGAAAGCGGCCTGGTCGCAGGTTGATATTGTGCTGCAGCGCCGCGCCGACCTGATCCCAAATTTGGTGGAGACCGTAAAGGGCTACGCACAACAGGAGCAGACGGTGTTTGGCGATATCGCCAAGGCGCGCTCTGCCCTTCTTTCCGCGGGCTCGCCGCAAGAGAAAATTGCCGCGAACGGCCAGCTTGATGGAGCCCTCGGCCGCCTGCTGCTGATTGTGGAGAATTATCCTCAGTTGAAATCAAACGAAAACTTCCTTCGCTTGCAGGATGAACTCGCAGGAACAGAGAATCGAATTGCGGTCGAGCGCAAGCGCTACAATGACACGCTTCGCGACTACAACACGTACGTCCAGCAATTTCCCAACAGCTTTTTTGCGGGCATCGCCGGATTCAAGCCGAACGAAGCTTACTTCGAAGCGTCGCCAGGATCGCGCGAGGTTCCAAAGGTGAACTTCTCAAGTCCCGGCGCCGCTGCTCCGCAGGCAACGCCGCAACCCGCGCCGGTACATTAGGTTCAAAATTGTTAGCTTCCAACTGCGAGTTTCTTCCTGGCCAGCGGCCGCGCGAATGCGTTGGTGGGATTGTGTGAGTTCAAGGCCAGGACTTTGCGGTAATAGTCGTTGGCCTGCGACGAGTCTCCTGTCTTCTCGAAGGATTCTGCCAACAGGACCAGAATCATCGGGTCGTGTTGATCGGCTTGTTGCAGATTTGCGATCGCGTCCTTATAGTTTCCGGCGTAAAAGGCGACGTATCCGGTGAGGTAAGGAAAGAAGCGCGCCTGCTCTGGATTGTTGGCGTTATCAAGCGCAGTTTTGGCTGCGGCCACATGTTGCACGGCTTCCGCGGTTTTGCTGCTGCGAACCGCGACGCGAGCCTCCGCGCTCTCCCAGCGGAAAAGCCAGAGATTCCTTTCAGCGCTCGTGAGATTGGGCTTCTGCAGAGCCGTTTCGTATCCCGACTTGTACCATTGGTAGGCTCCGGCCGTGTCGCCCGACTCCAGATAGATGCGGGCGACTTCGTTCGCGATCTCAGCGGCGCTCGTAAAGTCGTGAGCGAACATGCGCGCGTCGAAGACCTGCTGCTCGAACTTGCCAGCCTCTGTAGCATTTCCTTCAAATGCGTAGGAGACGGCCATGGCACGCAGCGCCTGTTGTTTCGAGTCGGGAGGGGCAACCTCGATCGCCTTCGCGAGGTGCTCACGAGCTTCGGCGTAGTTCCCTTTCAGGTCCAACGCGATACCAGATCCCAGATGAGCTTCATACAGATCCGGAGACATCGCGAGCGCCTGACTGTAGAGGACGAGTGCATCATCCTGTCTGCCTTCCCTGTTCAATTCCTGGCCGTGCTCTAGGAGATGCCGCACAGCAGGCGGGAGAGCCTGCGCGGCGCAAATAGCGGCAGTCAGGATAAGAAATGCGAATGTGCGGGTCATAGCGGGCACCTCCGGGAGAAAGTTACTCGTCCGTGCAGTGTAGACCTTGATTCCTCGTAGCACTATCGGGGAGTTACCTCCCGGTTGGTGCCATTGCCAATACTTGCAAGCGGCCTCAGGATGGTGGTGCGCGGCGATTCCGCTCCCGGTTTTCGTCAGCGCCCGTGACCCCCATGCGGACCACAGAATACAAAATGTTCGATTTGAATCCAAAAATGGGAAGTCTGGGCCCTCAGCCCGCTCCGCCGAGCAAACAGCCCCGTAGGTTACTAATTGCGCTCGCTCTTCTGCTGGGTGTTTTGGCTGTTGTGCTGGTGAAGGACAGCGATTTCTGGTATGGCTCGGATGACAATGCGGAATCCGAAGCTCCGAATTCGCAGACGGTGGCGAAAGCGCCCCCTGCGGCTGCGCCGGCACCTGTCAAACCAAATGAAGCACCAGCTGCCCCGGCCGCAGCTCCTGCGCCGGCCCCTAAGTCAGTTCAGACTGCAAAGAACCTGAATGCTTCAAAGCAGAATGCTTCAAACCAAAATGCCTCAAATCAGCATGCTCCTTTAAACCAGCATGCTCCCAAGACGGCGAGCGCGCCGGCTGTCAAAGCACCCCCTCAGGAAAACCTTGGTAAGCCCGAATCGCCGGTAGTGGCTACCAATCGGGTCGTGCTTCCGCCGCTGGACGTTGAAGTAGTCGCCGGCGACAAGCACCAGACTGTCCATCCAGGAAGTAACATCACTGTTGCCGAGATCCCGGGCAAAGCAAATCGGCCGACAAAAGGCACGACTGGGGTGAGCAGCCCAGCAACGAATGCGGCGGAACGTGAACCTCTTCCGACCACGGTCGCGGAGCTACGGCAACCCCTCGATGCGAGCTATCCTTTACTCGGTCAACGCTCCAGGGTCCAGGGTTCCGTGGTGTTGGAGGCAGTAGTAGGCGCTGACGGCGTGATCGAGAACCTTCGAGTACTCAGCGGTCCTTCCATCCTGACGGCGGCAGCACAGCAAGCGGTAAGGCAGTGGCGGTTTAAGCCGTATCTTCAGAACGGACAAGCCGTCGAAACCAAGGCGAGAATTACCGTCAACTTCACGATCCGAGTCGCCGACAATCCCACCAAGGCGAGCTAGCTTCCACCTAGTTGGAAACGCAGCAATGCGACGCCCCACGACAACTGTCACTTGATTGGGAGTTTTCTTACGGAGTATAGATCCAGGCCTGCGCAGTACTGCGTTTCTTTTCGTCGAAGCCACCAGTAATCAGAACTTTTCCGTCTGAGAGCAGCGTTTCGGTCTGAAACCAGTGAGCGTGTTCGATCTTTCCGCCGGCTGCAGCGAACATCTTAGTCGCGGGATCGTAAACCTCCCCGCCCCTCGTCGCTCCCACCACCAATACCCTGCTGCTCGAGAGCACGACCGGCTCGGGGATATCGAAACGTGGCTGGAGCATCGGTGCGCCTTGCGAAAACTTCCTGCTCTCGACGTCGAATATCTCGGTCGTCGAAATGCCCTGCTGGCCGCGCCGGTCCGTACCTCCGACGATGAGAACATATTGGTCCGGTATCGAGACGGCGGTATGCCTTTCGCGGGCGGTCGTCATATTGGGTAGCGGCATGAAGCGGTTGGCTTCGGCGTCATAGAGTTCGGCACTGTTTAAAGATTCGTTCGTCGCAACCCCGCCGGCAATTAACACCCGTTCGTGGGGCAGTAGCGTGGCGCTGTGCGAGGTACGCGGAGTGGACATAGCTGCCGCGGAAATGAACTTCGCGTTTCGCTCATAGATCTCCGTACTCGCAAGACTTTGACCGTCAGGACCTACGCCCCCGGCAACCAGGACCCGGTCATCCTGCAAGCGAGTTGCCGTAGCCTCAGTTCGCGGAGTGTGCAAGCTCGTCGTCTGTGAGAATTGCCCGGTCATCGGATCGTAGAGCTCACAACTATCCAATGCGCCTTTTGACCCCGTTCCCCCCACAATCAGAACCGTACCATTGGTCAATCGAACCGCACCGTGGGCGGCTCGCGCCTGTGTCATGCTGCCGGTCGGGGTGAACTTCGCGGTCGCCGGATCATAGAGTTCGGCGGTTGCGAGAACATTGCCGTCGCTTCCAATTCCACCAGCGATCAGAACCTTGCCGTTGTAAAGCAGCGTCGCAGAATGCTTCGCTCGCGGTGAAGCCATCGCGGCGACAGGAGCAAGTTGACCACCGGGCGACGCTATCAACGGAGCGGCCCAGAGCAGAAAAAGCACAAGGAAGGAATTCAATACTATCATCCGCCTTCTTGGTTGATGGTTGAAACCGCGCGGCCTTCCGCGGGTTATGGATTCGCGGTATTTCCAGCGGTTTTGCAATCGAACAGCTTACTCAGAACCCCAGAGCGAGTCGAGGTTCCCATTTTGACCATGATTAAACGCAGGAACGTCTTCACTGTGTTAGGACTCACGTTCATCCGAGTTGCTATTTCTTTGCTGGTTAGCCCGTCAAGTAGTAGTTGCACCGTCCTCTGCTCGCGGGGAGTAAGGTTGAAGTCCTTGGAAGCCTGAAATAGTGCAGCATCGGTCGAGGGACTTCTCTCGAATAACAACGCGACCGGAGCGGAGGTGCCGTTCCCTTGTTTTTCAAGCCGGAAGACGCGGCACTTATATTTCCGATTCCCGGACGAAAACTCGGAGGCGAAGCCAGGCGGCGGTGCATTGCGACGCACGAGTTGGGCATTAATCAGGTCCGTGAGAAACCCCTGCACGTGCTTGATTGCTCTCGGGTCCGAAGGGTAAGCCAGAATCTGTAGCACTTCGGAATTGAACGCGAAGGGTTTCAGAGTAGCCGAGTCGACCAACAGTAAACCTGGTGCTGATTTTTGCTCACGCAGCAAAAGGAACTCCTATACGCAGTATTGGGACTGGGAACTAAACGTGGGGAGGTATTAGAAGGCTTTGTCAGCCCCTCTTGAAGATATCGCGGGGACTAATCAAACGGTCTCATTCTGCACGGTGCAAGTGTCGATGTCAAGATGAACGAATTTGCATACTCATCTAATCCTACCTTGGTCTCCCAATGATCCGCGCCCGAGATCTCCGGTCCTGACTGAACGGTCGATCCATGCCAACTTGACCTCCTAAGCCAGGCGCGCAGCCTCACGGCATCACCTTGAGGCTGATGTTGGCCGCGGCGCTAAGGCCACCCGAATTGGCCGTTATTGTGACTGACGCAATGGTCGGCGTCGGAGTTGGAGTTGGCGTACTGATTACCGCAGGTCTGCCCCCGCTGCCGCAACCGAGCAGCAAACCGATTAATACGAACAACGTGACCACTCCTAAGCCAAGCCCTGTGCGCTTGGACGTCCGTTCCAATCCGGCAAATACGATTCCGACAAGAGCGAAGCCGAACAAAAGCCCGCCGGCCCCGGTATGCGTTGTCGACAATGCCGCCACGGAATTCGCGCTGGCGCTAATGGTTACCATTACCTTGCCCGGCAAAGCGCTGGCGCTGAGCGAAGAGGGGCTGAACTCGCAAGCCGTATTCGCTGGTAATCCAGTACAGGCGAATTTTACCGGTACCACCAGCTCGCCATTGGAGCTGATTAGAACATTGAAATTGGCGGCGCCTCCCGCCGACACTGTTAACGAACTCGTGGAAAGAGCGAGTGCCAGCTGAGGGGAATTCACAATGTCGTTCACCGGCCCTGATGTGCTAGCGGCAAAGTTCGCGTCGCCGCTGTAGCTCGCCGTGATCGTGTGCGTGCCAGTTGTCAAAGACGATGCGGTGAAGGTTGCCTGTCCATTCGCGCTTAGCGCCACTCCGCTCGCAAGCACCGTGTCGCCATCAAGAAAACTTACCGTTCCCGTCGGAATTCCAATCGCCTTAGGAGCTGCCTGCACCACGGCAGTGAACGTGATTTCGTTACCGAAGACCGAAGGGTTCGAGTTCGATGTCAGAATCAGAGCCGATGGTTCATGCGCGACCAGCTGGCTGAAGGAGCTTGAGGTAGTACTCACAAAGTTCACATCTCCGGCGTATTGCACGGTGATCGAGTGCGTTCCTGGAGCCAGAGACGAAGTAGTGAAGCTAGCTTCTCCACTAGCGTTCAGCGCCACTCCACTCGCCAAAACTGTCGCGCCGTCGAGAAAGCGAACCATCCCGGTCGGGGTTCCAATCGCCGGTGCAATAGCTTGAACTATGGCAGTCAGTATTACGGATTCTCCATCGGCAGAGGAACTCACGCTGGAATTCACCTCAGCCGTCGCTTGCCCTTGCATGACCGTGAAGAAATATCCGGATACACTCCCAACTATGTTCTGGTCCAATCCGGTACTGGCGGCCGCTTGCCCATTTTCAGCAACTGCGTACAGCACATGCGGTCCCAGTGCGAGTGCCGACGTGTTAGCGGTAAAGCCGGTACTCGACGGGGTTGCGGTTTGCCATACCCCCTGCCATGAATCGATCTGATAGTGAACCCCCAGAATTGCAGGGTTTGTGGGTGCATAAGCACCAGTGGCAGAGATATTAAAGGTGGGCGTGCGTTGCACGGTCACGTTCCCGGGAAGAGCCGAAATCGCCGTTGCCAGCGGCAGCACTCCTGCACGCTGCTCCGCGATCACAGTCACATTATTGCTGCCGGAGTTCGTGACGTAGATCTGGCCCACAATCGGGTTGATTGACAAGGCGGATGGATTTGTTCCCGCCGGAACGGTGGTCGTCTGGTTGCTCAAACCGTCGATGACGGTGATGGTGTTGCTTCCAGAGTTGGCAACATAAATGTGATTGGTCGTCGGATTTGCGGCTACTGCGATGGGCGTCGTTCCCACGGTCACAGTGGCGGTATCATTCGTCGCACCGCGGATCACGGTCACTGTACCGCTACCCGAATTCGCCACGAAAATCCGGTTGGTTGCCGGATTCACGGCGACGGCCACCGGCGTTGTACCAACCGGTACATTGGTGACCGTTTTAAAAATCCCATCGATCACGCTGACGGTGTTGCTCCCGGAGTTCGCGACGTATATTTGATTGGTGACGGGATTTACGGCAATACCGCTCGGAGTGGTTCCCACATTCACGATTGAGGTCTGCCCTGTCACTCCGTTGATCACGCTTACGGTGTTGTCCGCACTGTTGGCGACGTAAATCGTGTCGGTGGCGGGGTTCACTGCGACCGCACTGGGATGCATTCCTACTTCCAGCGTCGAGGTCTGACCTGTTCTCCCGTCGATCATCGTAACGGTGGAAGTTCCGGTATTCGCCACATAGGCCCGATTGGTCACCGGATTCACGGCGACTGCGGTGGGCTGCACTCCCACACTCAGAGTATTCACTTCCGTAGTCAGCCCGTCGATGAGCGTTGCGCTATTGCCCATGCTGTCGGCAATGTAAATCTGATTGCTGACAGGGTTGACAGCCAGCCCCGAGGGCTGTGTTCCCACGGCGATCGTCGTGGTCTGATAGGTAACGCCATCGATCACGGTGACCGTGTTGTCGCCCGCGTTGGATGCGTAGATCACATTTGCGACAGGATTTGTCCCCACGGCCTGAGGATTCCCTCCTGACCCAACGGTAGTGAACTGATTGGTATCCGCATCCACAGCGGTCACGGTGTTGCTGTTGGTATCGGCGGTATAAACGCGGTTCGTCAGCGGATTCACAGCTACCGCAGAAGGATGCGCTCCCACGGCCACTGATGTGAGTTGATTGGTCACACCATCAATCACGACGACAGCGCCGTTGTTACCGGATACAGTGCTAGCGACGTAGATCTGATTGGTCGACACATTCACAGCCAATGCGTTGGGGTTGTAACCAATATTCACCGTCGTTGTGAGGCCGGTAAGTCCATCGATCACCCTCACGTCCGAACTGAGGTTGTCTGCAACATAGATCTGGTTCGTCGCTGGATTGATCGCTATCGCGACCGGAAGAAATCCGACATTGATGGTTGCGCAGGGATGAGCGTTCGTGCATCGGTTAATCGTGCCATCGATCACGGTGACAGAGTTGCTGTCGCTATTCGCAACATAGATCAGGTTCGTTACCGGGTTGACGGCAATGGCCTGCGGAAACACTCCAACCGCAACTGTAGTGACGTGATTATCGTTTCCGTTGATGACGGAAACCGAGCCACTCGTATTCGCAACGTAAATCGTATCGGTGACCGAATTGATCGCTATCGCGATCGGATTGCCTCCAACGTTCAAGGTTGTCGTCCTGAACTGGAGACCATCGATCACGGTGACGGTATTATCGCTGTTGTTTGCGATATAGGCGCGATTCGTAACTTCGTTGATCGCAATGGCTCGGGGATTCGAGCCAACTGCCACGGTCGTTGTCTGAAGAGTAGCGCCGTTGATTACAGAAACCGTGCCACTTTGGCTGTTGGCGACGTAGATCTTGTTCGTAACGGGGTTTACGGCGAGGGCACTCGGAGTGTTGCCAACGGTAACGGCTGTGGCAGAATTATTGATGCCCGAGATCACTTCGACTGTATTGCCGAGACAGTTCGCTTCGATGATTTGGTTTGTGAAGACGTTGACGGCAACAGCGCACGGCTGCGCTCCCACATTGAAAGCGGTTTCGACCGTTTGGGCCGACACTGAACTGGGGAGTAAGGCGATGAACGTCGTGGCGATCCAAAGGATCGGCGACAGAACCACACCACACCTGCGCATATTACTGGCTCCTGGTTTAAAAGGGGAGGGCCAATCGCAGATGGGCTGCTTGTGAAAACGAACAAGACGCCCTTCAAATACGAGCCTGTATTGTGGGGCAAGAGTTGGAACCCGTCAATAGGCGCGAACTAAATAATGTGGGCTAATCCAATTGGGTTAGCACTACATTGATCGCATTCGAGGCGCCCGGCAGTTTGCGGTCTCACACCCGGAGACTCCTGACCCGTAAGAAGACAAAGAACTTGGATGCGGAGGCGGTATGCCTCCGCATCCAAACGTAGCCGCCTCTCTAGGAAATCACCTCAGGGAGGACTCCATCGGTGAGGTTCCCCCGAGGAACGACTGCGATGCCTTTGCCTGCTGCGCCTTCAACTGCTGCGCGACCATGTCTCGAAGGGCGTCGTAACTCATCGCCCCGCTGAAGAAATGGCCATTGGCAAAGAAACTGGGTGTCCCGGCAATACCCAGGCGTTTGCCCTCTCCAGCATCCTTCTGGACGACGGCGGCTTCCGCACCCGAATCCAGACAGGCGTCGAACTTCGAAGTATTCAACTGAAGAGCGCCTGCTTCTAGCTTTAGATCCGCGGGTTCCAGCTTCTTATCCTCGAAAAGCTTGTTGTGGAACTCCCAGAACTTGCCCTGCTCCCCTGCGCAACGGGCAGCCTCAGCGGCTTTCTCCGCGTAGGGATGCGCCGGCAAAGGAAAATCCTTGAAGGCAATGGCTAGCTTGTCCCCGAACTCTTTCTGCAATTTCTCGAGCTCCGGATGGACCTTCTGGCAGTACGGGCACTGGTAGTCGGCGAACTCAACCAGAACCACGGGAGCGTTCTTGGGTCCAATGATCGGCGCTCCGGCGATATCGACAGTCGCCTCCGGCGAGGCAAGCTCAATCATGATCCTTGCCTGGCTGCGCAAAGTCTTAAGATAAGTGGCCTTCGCCTTGGTGACCCGGGCATCGTGAATATGCTGCCGGATCTTATCCTTCATGTCCTTATCGAAAGGCTTATCCGTCTCCAAGCCCTCGTAGTAGACCTCTATTTGATCGTCGGTCGCTTCGGCAGGAAGCTTGCTGTTCACTTCGCGGTCAAGCAGTTTCTCTACCGTCAGATTTTGCTTGCGGGCTTCGATTTCGAGGAGATGCTGGTCGATCAATTCGTCAAGCGCCTTGCGTTGCACCTCGTAATATGAATAGCGGGACTGAAGAAGTTTGCTTCCTTCCTGCTGTTCCAAATCTGCTGACGTTAGTTTGTCCCCGTTCACTTCTGCGACGACCGCGTTGTCGGCGAGCGTCAGGTTTTGAGCGAAAGCAGCGGATGTAAACAATCCAGCCGCCAATAACAACACAATGTTACGCATGGAGTCCTCCCTGATTGTTACGCGCGAGATTGTACTTCAAACAACCCGCCGGACACCGGTCAAGCGACCAGTGTCAGGCGAACTAAAAACCCAAGGGTGGGGGAGGAGGAGTCCCTCAAGGATGGTTAAAGTTAGTCACCAAATCCGCAGCTGCAAACGCCCTTGCCGCTGCCTAGCTGGCGAAGCCCGAAGCATGCCTCTTGCAGGTGGTTCAGTTCGTTCTGGGTCAGGGTAGCGTCTGCGAACTCTTCTTCCGAAGTTCCGCCGTTAGCCTGAATGTGGGTAGCCCAAGCGCGGAGGTCTGCGGTCGGCTTGATGTCATTCTTGAAGCCACCGGACAGACTTGCACCGCCCGTCGGGTCGCAACCGGTGCCACCGAAATCCGGGGCTCCAGAGACGATCTTGAGGACGCCGTTCACCGGCTTGTGCAGCGGGCCGCTCGAAGGATTATCCGTCAAGCCCTTGTTTACCGAGATCGTCCGCAGACCATCCGGGGTCAACAAGCAACCGCAGCATTCCACCTGCTCTTCAACGCTGTCAAATACGTAGATGTAGGCGCAAAGGTTCTTACCAGCGTCTGCACCCGGGTTGTCGATACGCACCGTGGCATCCAGCGTGCCCTGCGCGTTCGAGAAGTAGCTGACGAAATAAACATCGTCGGGAATTTGTGCCATAGCGGTACCGGCACAAAGAACGGTCGCGATTGCGAGAACCGCTAGCGTGTATATCCATGTTCGAGACATCGAAAATCTCCTTTTATCGCCGTATTGGCGTTATCTCCCCATTGGGGTTATGCAAATCCGATCCGCATCAGGTTCTCAGTCGCAAGCCGGGTTCATGGTCGCGCAGACGCCTGGCCCGGTCTGGTTAGGAATAGATCCGCAGAGGACATTCAGGTCAAACAGTTCCTGGGCGGACAGCGGGGTCGCTTCAAACTCGGACTCAACCAAGGTGCCGTTGTTGGGATTTGAGGTCCACGCGCGGAGTTCCGGAGTAGGGACAGGGGACGCCTCGTTGCAATTCGATCCTGCATCGGAGACGATCTTGATTACGCCATTCGTGCCAAACAGCCCGTTAGCCGGATTGTTGGTCAGGAAACCAACAGGAAGAGTCAGCAATCCGTCCGGAGTGACCGTGCAATGGCAACACTCTTTGAGTTCCTGACGCGGATCAAACACATAGATATCCGCGCACAGGTTGCCGCCAGAGACACCCGGATTAACGATTTGAACTGTTCCAATGCCGGGCCCCCCTTGAGTGGTTGCGCCGCCGCTGTAGTACGCGACCCAGAAAACATCCGTTGTATTTTGTGCCCATGCGGTCCCCGACCCTGCCAGCACCAGGCCTGCGACCATCGCCACGAGCAAGAACGCCATAAGCGTAGGTGTTCGAAACATTTTAGTTTTCTCCTTAGTTGCGCAGCCGGTGGGGGAGGATACTCGGCCTTTTCTCGCGCCTCAACACTCTACACTGCACCCATCGTAATACAATCCCCCAAGTGGCTTAACCCAATTAACTAATCCTGCCGAGGGAGGGTGCTCCGGTCAGTTGTAAGACGCCTACGGAGTGCTCGCACGGATCTCGAGCGGCCATTTGTTGTCAGCTCGGAGGGAAGCTGCGGAAACATTCGTTGTTGCGCGGACTGGAGTCGCTTCTTCAGTCAGCAGAGGAATCACGCAACGGAGCGCCTCAACCTCTTCGCGGACGCGGAGAAGATCCAGCTCTCGTTGGCGCAGAACTGCGAAAACATCCTTCATGCCAAACTCCTTTAGGTTTTAATGGGCTGGATTGCAGAACTTATAGCAGGATATTTTCAGCGATGCAATTCGGATTCATAAGAGAGCGCATCGCCGAACACTGGCCATCACGGGACCAACTTAGTAACTATTGAATTCGCTTCTCAGCTTCGACCATGCTCTTGCCTACGATTCTGCCGATGATGCCCGAGCGCGTCGAAACATTCATTTTCACCATCACGAGGCGAATAAAGGCCTTCACTGTGTTTGGACTTATCTTCATACGTTCCGCAATCTCTTTGCTGGTGAGTCCTTCCAGCAAAAGCTGTACGGTCTCTTGTTCGCGCGCAGTTAAACCAAAGCGTTCAGAAACCTCAGCAATCGTGACAGACTCATTGCTTTGCCTCTCGAGCATCACCACCATGAAGCCCCTGGAAGATCCCATTCCGTTGCCTTGCATTCCGCTGCGGTCGAGCATAAACGATCGACATAGGTATGTCCGGTTGGCGGATCGAAACTCGCCGGCAAACCCGGATGGAGTTTGTCTCTCGACAATGTTGGAGCGGATCTTGTTGCTGAGCCATGCATCCAGATGCGGAATCTCGTCGGGTTGCGCGGGAAAGGTAAGAATCTGGAGTGCCTCCCCGTTGTAGGCGAAGACACTGCGGGAACCGTCGATCACGATCAGACCTGGCCGCGCCGGAGCTATATGCACGTAATTCCCTTAGTTGGCGTCGCACAACGAGGTGCCAACCCGTCTCAGACAAATCTACCTGCGTGACTCACAGTGATGGCCACGTGTACTTCGAGACAGCGCCACACTGCGCTTTTCTACTTTCAGCGCTCTTGCGGGCTGCCGAGCAAACTTTTCAATTTCATTTTCAAGCAGACAAATACTTTTCTGGGCAGACAGAAAAGATTTCACATCCCAACCGGGGGGAAGGCTAGGCCAAAACATTGTGCCACAAAAGAGATGGTCTTAACTAAAGATATTCTTGAGGGTTCCGATACTCCCTGCGCAGTACTCCATATGAACTCATCCAAATGGGCTAACTGCAGTCGCCGCGTAGACGAAATGAGCTGGGCGTGCATTCGTACGGCATGACTGATCTGGGTCGATGACCGTAATGCTTCTACGACCACCGACTACGAGCTAAGCCCTATCCGAATCGATAGTCTTACATCGATCTCCGGATAGCTTCGGAACACGCCCGAGGCTCACCTTTATCGGGCAAAGTTTTTCCTCACCCTCGCAAAGCAATGAAAATTTTGGTCTTTTCGGCTTCGCGTGTCAGCGTTAACCAAACTGGCAGGATGCGTGCCATGTACTGGACGTGAGCAGATGAATTGGGACCTCGCTGAAACAACTCTCAATGCCGATGTTCTTTGCTCCGAATTTAACCGCTGCGCTTCAATGCCAGCAAAGGAGGATTTATGTCCCGTACCAACATTCGTCTCGCACTTTGTTTCACGCTGATTTGCTGGATTGCCGGAGCAGTCCCTGCATCGGCGCAACACTTTCAACAAATCCCTAGTATCACTCTCTCACGGGTCGCTGCAGGCCGCAATGAGGTCTGGGGTCTACAATTCCCTGGCGGTGCGATCTGGCGTTACAATGCCACCAGCCAAAGGTTCGCCCCGGTAGCGGGTTCGCTCTCGCAGATCGCGGTGGGCGGCGGCTCACTCTTGCAGCCGGATCAGGTGTGGGGAGTTAACGGCGCTGGGGTCTTTTCGTTTAACCTGAGCACCAATGCCTATACTCAGCACAACCCCCCCGGCGCGACGACGTACTTCAGCCAAGTCGCGGTAGGTGAAGGCGACCTGGACAGTTGTCATCCCTATGAGGTCTGGGGACTCGCTTGGACCGCTCCTGAATGGTATGGGCTGCCCTTCAGATATGACTTCTGCACGGGCCAGTTCGTCCAAATCCCACTCCCGTCCAACCCCAAGGCCCCTTTCTCAAATATCGCGGTAGCGGCCCGTGGAAGCGATGTCTGGGCGCTCGACACAAATGCTCACATCTGGCACTTGAACACGTGCTTCTGCGCTGGCGGTTGGACACAAGTTTACGGTGGCTACGGCAATACTTTGCAACAGATCGCAGTTGGAGTGAATGATGTGTGGGGACGTGATGGTAACGGCACGATCTACCGGTACAATCCCATATACTTCCAATTTATGGAGGTGCAAGGTGAGAACAACGCTGGCCTTGCCATGCAAATTGCGGCCGGTGGGGATGGCGTGTGGGCGATCGAGGGATCTGACTCGTACAACGGCCTTCGCTTCTGCCCTATGTGCGGAGATTCCGATACTCAAGCAGGACTGTTTGTTCCCGTAGGCAGCTTTTGGACACAAGTCGCCGTCGGTTCTGGCGCCGGGGTCTGGGTGATCAATTCTTCCAATAATGTCTATACATGGGTTCGACCGTAGACCATCGGAGAACCAACTGCCCTCAAGTACGACTGCCCTGCGTCTCGTGATGTTCGAGGCGTAGGGCATTTGCAACAACAGGATTGCAGACGCGCGCCCCTTGGCCCGGCGCGGGAAACTTGCGGAAAACGCCGAGCCAACTTCTGTTATCTGGCGTCTCTGACAATGTCGGCGTTGTCAACAGTATTTGAAGCGTGCGAATCCCTGCACTCGCAGGAGAGCGTCATTTCGCTCTAGTTGAAACGTGCCATGTCCAACCAAGCTTCGCTCGCAATCAAAGTTCAGGTCAAGACTCAGTCCGACCCATGCATCTCTTCGGTCCAACGTTCGATCAGGATTGCTAGTTCGAACTCCCGGCAAAAGGGAGCGGACTGCCCAATCGATTACTCGGTGTTCGCTTGCACACCAACGCCTGTTCCGGGCTGGCCCGCGTGCGGACCGAACTTTTTCCACGCTCGTAGTCCCATTCCTTACGCCACATCCAATACAACCGAACTGCCAAGCGCCGCGCCATGGCAACTTTGGCGATCTTTCTTCCTTCCTGGCTCCTCTCTCCCGAGCCTTGGTTGGCTGGCACCACCCAAGCTTACTCGGGCACTGGAGCCGAGATTGCATGGAATCATTTACACTCATTGCCCCTTAATGAGCGATATGAGGATTTTTCACCATGCAATTCAAAAAAAAATTGCCCTTCATGTGACGTGTTTTGCCTGCCATTTCCGCAGTAATGAATAGAGACAGGAACTTTGCCCAGTCCCAGAAGGACGTGAGGTTCTTGCTCTAAATTCAGGAGATGGGACTCTAGTCCCGGCTCCGTGTAACGTTTGCGTGTTGAAACGCACTACCGAACATGTGTCGTGCAAGGAATGCGGACACGCAAAACAACTGAGGAGAAAAATATGAAACGCTACGTATGGGTTCTTCCACTCGCTGTTGTAGTTGGGTTCGGTCTGTCTGCCCTAACCGGTTCGGTTCGCGCCGGCTTTGAGACAAACGGCGAGGCAGCACCAGCTGATGTGACTCTCAACAGCACAACCAGAGGTGTGATCTTCGGCACCGCGGCAATCAATGCCGACGGCACGGTCGCCTCCTGTTTCAACTGCAACCCCGGGAGCACGATTCATCTAGCCACGGGCCAGTATCAGGTGGCCTTTTCGAACTTCGGTGGTGGTGTGATCACAGCGAATAATGGATTCAGCCGCTGGGTTCAGCCCGACACTTTAACAACCGGAAGCGAAAATGTCTGGTGTAACACTGCGGATCGGGCTGGCTCTCCCAATGCTGTCTATGTGAATTGCCAGCACGAAGGTGGCGCGGGTAGCGGGGGCAACTCTGCACCGGTGGACGCTAGTTTCTTCATTTTTGTTGCAAGATAACACAAAAAGAAGAGGCTTAGTCGCCGATTACAAATAGGGCGACAATGCTCACTCTTTCTTTCCGCAAAACGGGTTGGGCACGGTTCTTGCAGAACGTGCCCTCTTTCACTCTCGTCTTGAGAGCAAATACGCGACTGCGGGATGAGGCGAGAGCTCGGGCCTTGGGGCCCGAGCCGGATAGAAGGATTGCTTCTTGAAGAGTCAGGCGGGTTTTGAATCGGAGCTTTGCGCGCGCGCTCGAACGCGATCAGAAAAAAACACCCCTAGTGTTTAGGGCACGTCACTTCAAGTGACCACCCCTTCGTGTGACCTTGCCTATAACGAATTCCTGAGCCAGACTGGCGCCGATGCGTTCCGCTGTGCCGATGGCAAAATTACCGAACACCAGCCCTGGTCCTCGATTTGATTCAGGATAGTAAAGGTTCGAGAGCGCGGACGACGCCAGATCCCCGCCTAGACTAGAGTAGTTTGGCTGCCAGCGTCCGTTGTCGCCTTTAGCGACAAATGGACTGAACATGGCATGCCGAATTCGAGAGCTGGTCGTGCCTGTTCCCTGATAGAAGTAGCGCGGGTCCTGGTGCAACAGCGATGGCAATATAGCGCCGCCGATCAAAATGTCGCTAAAACCATCCGCCGCAGTTGAGCCAATACGCTCGCCGAACGGTCCCCAACCCTGCCCGTAATTTGGAGTATCTGCTGCCTGCCGCGCAGTAGCAACCATCACAACTCCGGCGGCTGTAACCGGGTCGGTAGAAACTTTGAGCGCAAGCTCGAATTTCATTTTAGTCGTAAGGGGCGCAGGATTAGTCTCGTACGAGACATAGAAATTCGGGATAATGCCAAAAACGCGCTGCTTTTCCTCGGCCTTGAACTGCTCAGATGCTACTTGTACTGGATCATAAGTAACTTGGACCTGGGTAAGCTGCGTTGCAACCCGAAGTTGGATTCCCGTCACGATTTTGAACTGACCCGATTCCAGCATAAAACTGGGCGAGGTCCAGTCCGCAAAACCCTTTGCAGTGACATTAAGGTGATATCGAACTCCTGCTTTGACATCGTGAAACTCAAAGAACCCATTTTCAGTCGTAACAATGCTGCGCCGGTCCCCGGCGTCGCTGCCCTCAAGAACAGCCGTCGAGTTGGGTACCGGATCGCCGTTAACGTCGGCAACGGTGCCGACGATTGTCCCCATTTTCGAGTCGGGACCATCGGCACTTTGGCCGAACAAGGGTAGGGAAAGCACCAAAGCCATTAGTCCCAGAACCGCAGCCCCAATTCGAGAGGGTTTCGACATAGCCATGTCTCCTGAGGGTCTTGTACGGGCATGGAGTATGCCAATCGGGGATACTTGTAAGTCACTGGTTTTAATAGGGGGGACTGAACGACGCGGTGTTGAGAGTTGACAGGTGTCGAAGGCGGAGTTGACACCGCGTCGATTGGCGGGCGGTCTGACGCATCCATTGCGTTAAGCTCTCGGTCTGGGCTGAGTGGGCCGCGGAGTTCAGGCGGACGTCGAAAAGCCTTTTATCCTATTATGCCGCAGCCAAGTGCAGGGTTGTATTCGACAAGGCCAATCGGATCGTATCCCCCAAATACTAGCGTGGCGCCAGGCAACGAGCATAATCGGTTGATATCAAAGTTGCTGGTGCCGGGAGGGGGAATCGAACCCCCACAGTCCTTTCGGACCTGCGGATTTTAAGTCCGCTGCGTCTGCCAATTTCGCCATCCCGGCCAGGATTGATTAACGCTCGCATGAATGCCGACGAAATTTCTTCGCGCGGCAATGAGTTTCCGTCATCGTTAAGCCCTTCGCACATTGTCAATATATCGCACAGCCACGATGCTGCAGTGCGGCTCTTACCTCTGGGCACACAACGTCTTCGTTCGAGTTTCTGGTCCGTTGGCGTCCGCGCCAAGAAGGGCAAATCAATCTCATTTAGCCTGTAGTCGAAGCATCGCCAGCAGCGCATAAGTTTTTCGGAACCACGAGCGTTCGCGGCGGCGTTGGTAGGCTGGCATCGAAGATCTCTTGTCGAGAATTTTTTGCGCCCACTGGCGGGATTCTTCGTTGCGCCCCTGCGTATGAAGGAAAAGCGCATAATTATAGTAGGTCTCGGAGCTCGTAGAGATCTTCGTGGCTCGCTGAAAATGCGAATCGGCTTTTTCCGGCTGCCCGGTTTGGGCGTAGGCGTGAGCTAGCAATCCCATGGCCCGATGGAAATCATAATTCGGATCAGACGCAACCGCTCGTTCAAGATCGGACACCGCTGCGGTAAAATCACTCAATTCGATCTCCGCCACCCCTCGCCGATAAAACGGGTCGATGGAATCCGATCTCTGAGAAATTGAGCGGTCATAACATCCGCGAGCTTTGACGAAATCTCCGTCATCCAGATACAGCAACCCGAGTTCTTCATAGTTTCCGGCCGAAGGGTTGTCGAGGATAGCCCGCTCGAGTTCACGAATGCGGTGACGTCGGGGAAATACTTGAAGAGAAGACCGTAGCAGACCAGCGTCAGGAACGACCTCCGCAACAATGTAAACCAGCGCACCAATCCATCCCAGAAACAAAATGATGAATATCCAATAGGTGTCCGGGCGGCGGCGAATGAAATGCACAATTGCCACCGCTTGCAGCAAGAATCCCCACCCGTGCAAGAAAAAGAAGAGCGAACTCATGAAGAGCGCAATATACCACGCAAGGGTTTTGAGAGCCGCTATAGAAAGACGCGCCGCGCAGTGCTGCCAGAATGGTAAGATTGTATGTGATTAAGTCGTCCGCGCATTCTGTTCGCCTTCTCGCCTCCGACATCGACGGCACGCTGCTCAATCCACAATTTCAGATTTCGGATAGCGACTTGACGGCTCTTCGGATGGCCCATGCCGCAGGCATCGAAGTTGTCCTGGTAACTGGGCGACGCCACAAGTTCGCCTTGCCGATCGCGCAACAGTTGGGATTCGATCTGTGGCTGATCAGCTCGAATGGGGCTGTAACCCGCTCGCTCTCGGGGGAAACGTTCCATCGTGATCTGATGCCGCGCGAGATTTGCCGCGAATTGTGCCGCGCTATGCAAGACTTTCGCGGCAACACCGTTCTAACATTTGATAAAGAGACTAAAGGCGCTATCGTGCTGGAGCATCTGGATGATTTGAACACGAGCATCCGGCGGTGGCTCGAAAAAAACATGGCCTACATCGAGTTCGTGGTGCCGATCGACAGGGCTCTGGTAATCGACCCGGTGCAGGCTATGTTCTGCGGCTCGATGGTGCGGATGGCCGAGGCTTTGAATGCGCTTCAGAAATGCGCAATGGACAACCGGATCACCATCCTTCGCACCGAATATCCGGAGCGGGATCTTTCCATGATCGACGTGCTCAATACCGGTTGTTCCAAGGGGCACGCTCTCGAACGTTGGGCTGCGCATCGCGGCTACCGGCGCGAACAGGTCATGGCCATCGGTGACAACCACAACGACGTGGAAATGCTTGAGTTTGCCGGCTATCCGGTTATCATGGGGAATGCCTGTGAAGAGTTGCGCGGGCGCGGCTGGAACGTAACTCTCGGAAATGATCAGTGTGGTGTGGCTGCCGCAGTGGCCGAAGTGGTTTCTCGATAGAATCACATTACCTGGATTTGCTGAAACTGGATTTGCTGAAACCAGATTTACTGAAACCAGATTTGCTGACATGAGGAAGGCGATCCAGCTCGTTGCATGGACAGGCCTCATCTCCCTTCTTGGGATGACTGCACTTCCCTGCCCGGCAGCCGACTCCGCCGTGCTACGCAATGGGTTCTCAATTCGTCATGAACGCCGGCAAGTCATCGGAGCAGTCACTCGCCTGTATATGGGCAGGGATGATGCCAGCTTCGTCGATATCCCAACCGCGGAGATTGACCATTTCGAAGCCCTACCGGACGAGTCCGCCCCGCATACGAAATTGCAAACCGCATCGGTCCAAACCGCATCGCTCGAGGCTGCATCAGCCCAGGCTGGGTCTGGCAATATCACGCATCCTGTGGATTTGAATGAAGTCGTAGCGGCGGCCAGCGGAACTTACCGCCTTGACCCTGACCTGGTAAATAGCGTGATCCGGGCGGAGAGCGGCTTCAATGTGCGAGCCGTTTCGCCGAAGGGGGCGCGGGGCTTGATGCAGCTTATGCCGCAGACTGCATCTGAACTCGGCGTGCAGAATGTTTTTGACGCGCAAGCGAATGTCGAAGGTGGCACGCGCTACCTGCGTGAATTGTTGGAACGCTATGACTTTGATCTAATCAAAGCCCTGGCTGCCTACAACGCCGGACCAGAGCGTGTGGAGCAATATGGTGGTGTGCCTCCTTACTATGAGACCAAGGCCTACGTGGCGCGCATTGTACGCGACTTCAACAAGAAGAAACTCGCTGCCAAGGCCGCAGCCGAGCCCGTTGCACCAAAGAACACGGCCAGCAAAAAGACTGGCCCAGGAACTCCGACGCCCAAGTTACAGGCTTCCAAAGCGCGAGCCCAAGCTCCAGCGAAGGCGAAATCCACGCAATCCAGCGAATAGAATTTCTCTCGCCTATCGAATCAAAGTATTGATCGCACCACGCCGCCATCCGCGCGCAGCGCGGCTCCATTTGTTGCCGAGGATAGCGGGCTGCTAAGAAAGGCAACAAATTCCGCGACCTCTTTGGGTTCGATCATCCGCCTCAACAAAGACGTAGGCCGAACGCTCTCAAAGAATTCTTTTTCCACCCCAGCTCGGTCGGTTTTTTTCTGTTCCGCCAGGTGATCCAAAAAGCCGGTAACGCCCTCCGAAGCGGTAGGCCCGACCAATACGCTGTTCACCGTGACACTAGTTCCGGCTGTGGTTTCGGCCAACCCGCGGGAGATGGCGACTTCAGCGGTTTTGGTCATTCCGTAGTGAATCATTTCGGCCGGAATTTGCACCGCGGATTCGCTGGAGATGAAGAGAATCCGTCCCCAGTTTCGCTGCTTCATGCGCGGGAGGTAATGTCTGCTGAGCCGCACGCCGCTCATCACATTGACCTCGAAAAAGCGAAGCCAGTCCGCGTCCGTAATCTCCTCGAAAGCTTTGGGCTCGAAGATGCCAAGGTTGTTAACCAAAATCTCGACATCGGGAAACTGCTCAACCGCTTTGCGAACCCCGTCTGCGGTGCCCAGGTCGGCAGCCAGACCTGAAACGGATCCGCGACCGCCAGAACGAGCAAGTTTAGCTAGCGCTTGATCGACTCGTTCCTGCGTGCGTCCGTTGACAATGACTGAAGCGCCCTCCAATGCCAGCCTTTCCGCAATGGCATATCCGATGCCTCCGGACGAGCCGGTAACCAGAGCGCGTTTCCCTTCAAGTTCTAAATTCATAAAAATTCGATGTGGCAACTGCAATGAGCGATTCAGGCTGCAGCATCGCGGAGCCTAAAACTACAGATAATTGGCGGTGCTCCTTATCTGGAGACATCAACGAATCTTTGCGTCAGATGCCCCGTGACCCTCTTCCCAAAGTTTGACCCTCCCGCTACTCTCATTTACCTTGGGAATGCCGTTTCCGTTTCGCGTGGCGAGGGTCGCGGCGCGAGCTTCTCCCTTCATGGACAAAAAGCGCTTTGTAGCCAGCCTCGTAGTGTTCCTCATTCTGGTCGCTCTGTTTTACCTGCAATATCGTCACTGGCAGAGCTTCGACTGGGGCACCTTCTGGGCTCAAACTCACCGCATCAATAAATTTCACGTCTTCCATGCGGTTGTGCTGATCTACATCGGCTACATTTTGCGTGCCGTGCGCTGGAAGATTTTTCTGCAGCCGGTGCGGCCACACGCCAAGTTGATGGACTTGGTCTCCCCCACCTTAATTGGATTCGCTGGGATAGCACTGCTGGGACGCGCGGGAGAGTTTATCCGTCCGTATTTGATCGCCCGCCGAACGGATCTTTCCTTCTCTTCCCAGTTGGCTGTCTGGGCGGTCGAACGCATCTTTGATGTGGGCGCCTTCACTGTGCTGATGGTCCTGGCGATTTTTTTGCCGAGCGCACTACCGGCGATTCCACATCCCGAGTATTACCTCCGATTTCGCGAGGGCGGCTTCCTGCTGATCGGATTGGTGCTGGTAATGGCCGCGGGTGCCGTCGTGATCCGGCGCAGTGGAAACCGCGTGGCCCATTGGGTGGAATCGCGCTTTGGGCATCTGTCGTCAAATCTTGGCCACAAAATGGCACAGAAGATACGGGAGTTCGGCCACGGTCTCGACACGATTCACGGGCCTCTGTCGCTGCTCATGTTGAGCCTGGTCTCGGTCGGAATGTGGTACATCATCGCGCTGTCCTACCAGGAAGTCACTCACTCCTACGACGTGGCGTCACTCGAGATCCCGGTGTCGCAGCTTTTGATTCTCATGGGAGCGAGCATGGTGGGCTCCATGCTGCAATTGCCGGCGGTCGGCGGAGGCTCACAGATGGCAACCATAGCGGCGCTGTCGAGCGTGTTCGATGTCCCCCCGGAAATCGCGGCGAGCTGCGGAATTCTGTTGTGGCTGGTGACGTTTGCCGCAGTGGTGCCGCTGGGACTGGCATTGTCGCATCACGAGAGATTGTCGCTGCGGAAGTTGTCGGAGGAAAGCCATCACGCCGAAGAAGTAGAGGAAGAAGCCGACGCTGGTAGCACGCCTGCACTGAAGTACGTCTTCCGCGCAAGGCACGCAGGTTAGCGCCGCGCGGCCCGGATTAACTCGCCTGTTACAATCTCGTTTTACCCAAACAATCAATTTTTAGGAAGTTTCGTCTCGATCAAGCGCCATGAAATGTCCCTTTTGCGGATTTGCGAACGACAAAGTCGTTGACTCGCGAGAGAGCAAGGAAGCGGAGTCGATCCGCCGCCGTCGCGAGTGCCTGAAGTGCGGCAAGCGCTTCACCACCTACGAACGCATCGACGAGATTCCCTACATGGTGGTCAAGAAGGACGGGCGGCGGGAAAAATTCGATCGCCAGAAAGTTTTGAACGGATTGCTCCGAGCGTGCGAAAAGCGACCGGTGCCAATCAGCAAACTGGAGCAGATTGTGAACGAGGCTGAATCGTTCGTCATCGAGTCGCAGGAACGCGAGCGCAAGACCAGTGAACTTGGGGAGCTGATCATGAATCGTTTGCGCCGATACGACAAAGTGGCATACGTTCGCTTTGCCTCGGTGTATCTGGATTTTAAGGACGTTAAGGAGTTCATGAACGAGTTGAGAGATTTGGTGAAAGTTAAAGGCAGTGGTCAGTGATCAGGGGCTAGAAAATCAAAGAGGAATATCCGGATCAGTTTTAACTGACCACTGATCACTGGCCCCTGACCACTGGTTCTAAATCATGGCTCACAAAGTAACTCTAATTGCCGGCGATGGCATTGGCCCCGAAGTAACTCAGGCTACCGTTCGCATTCTGGAAGCGACGGGAGTGAAGTTTGAGTGGGAGTCTTTTTCCGTCGGCGCTGAAGCTTTCGAAAAACATGGTCAGTACATCCCCAGGGAGGCACTGGAATCGATCGAGCGTACTCGCGTGGGGCTGAAGGGACCGGTGACTACACCCGTCGGCGGCGGTTTTTCCAGCATCAACGTAGCGCTGCGGCAGAAGTTCGAGTTATACGCGAACTTCCGCCCCATCCGCAATCTGCCGCATATTCCCACGCGTTATCCCGATGTCGATCTGATCATTGTTCGCGAGAATACTGAGAGCCTTTACTCCGGCCTGGAGCATGAGGTTGTCCCCGGCGTGGTCGAGAGCCTGAAGATCATCACGGAAAAAGCCTCGACGCGCATTGCGAAATTTGCCTTCGAGTATGCCCGTAAGAATCAGCGCAAGAAGATCCACGCCATTCACAAAGCCAACATCATGAAGCTATCGGACGGATTATTCCTGCGCTGCTGCCGCACCGTAGCCAAAGGATTTCCCGAGATCACCTACGGCGAGCACATTGTTGATAACACGTGCATGCAACTCGTCATGAATCCGTACCAGTACGACATGCTGGTGATGGAAAACTTGTATGGCGACATCATTTCAGATTTATGCGCCGCATTTGTGGGTGGCCTTGGCTTTGTGCCCAGCGCAAACCTGGGAGATCATTGCGCAATTTTTGAGGCAGTGCATGGCTCAGCACCCGATATTGCAGGAAAGAATCTGGCGAACCCGACGGCCTTGCTCCGCTCCGGGCTGCTTATGCTTCGACACTTGGGCGAGTTCGACGCATCCATGCAGGTCCGCAACGCATTGGAAAAGGTGTATCGCCATCCCGAAAAGTTGACCAGAGACGTTGGCGGCCAGGCGGGCACATCTCAATTTGCCGACAGCGTAATCGAAGAGATGGACAAGGCGCGGGCCACACCTGCAGCGGTTCGCTAAAAGTCGGCTTCCAACATTGCGCTTATCTTTAATTCTTCGCGTTGTCGAATTTCAGCCTCCAGGCTACCGGGCCTGATCCCGAACCGGACTGGCCACTGATTTCCACCATTGACTCTCGCCGCAGATGGGAGTAAATTCGCCCGTTCTGGGGAATCTGAGGGGATGTTGAAGACAACGCGTCGTCTGGGGGTAGTTCTGTTTCAGCTGGGCGGGCCCGATACGCTGGCTGCGATAGAGCCTTTCCTTTATAACCTCTTCTGCGACCCCGATATCATTGATTTTCCTTTTGCCCGCATCGGGCGCAAACCGCTGGCTAAGCTTATTTCGACCACGCGCGCCCGCAAGGTGCAGCACCACTACGCCACCATCGGAGGAGGCTCGCCCATCCGGCACTTCACGGAGCGGCAGGCGATTGCGCTCGAAACCGAGCTGTCGAGGCGCGGCCGGGACGCCCGCTGTTTTGTGGCCATGCGCTACTGGCACCCATTCACCAGCGAAGCAATCGCCCAACTCCGCGCGGCGCACTGCGATGAAGTGGTTCTGCTTCCCTTGTATCCTCAGTACTCGTCCACCACAACCGGCAGCAGCCTGAATGAGTGGGAACGCCTCTTCCGCGCCGACCTTACTGAACACGCCCATATTCCCGTACACAACGTGGAGCCCTTCTACCGGCATCCGATGTATTTAGACGCAGTAATCGAAAAAATCACCGAAGCCCTCGTTCGATTTCGCCGGCCGGGGCAGGCAGAGCTGGTTTTCAGCGCACACAGCGTACCCATGTCTGTGATCGCCAGGGGTGATCCCTATCAACAGCAAATCGAGGAAACGGTGCGGCTTTTGATGCAGCGCGGTGGGTGGCGGAACCGGCATCGTCTTTGCTATCAGAGCAAAGTGGGCGCCAGTAAATGGCTGCAGCCCTCCCTGCACCGGACTCTGCATGATCTGGCGAACGAGAAGGTGCGAGAGGTTTGCATCGTGCCGGTGGCATTCGTTTCCGATCACGTGGAGACGCTGGGTGAGATTAATCACGAAGCGCGCGAAGAGGCACGCCGGCTGGGCATCGGCCATTTCGAAATGACGTCCGGCCTGAATGATGCGCCAAAGTTTATTTCAGCGCTGGCCCAGTTGGTAGAGGAACGGTTAGGCGACGCAGTTCATTCGCGAACGCCGATCCATGCAGACGTCAGACCAGGGGCAGCAGCGGAATTAATGACGGCTTCAGCGGATTAGTTACGACTTCATCGCAGGAGGGGGAACCCATGACGGTTCCAGGCAGCGATCCACCCAAACCGAGTACCGATCCAGGTGCGGCGCCACCAACGCCGCCGGCGGTGCCGAAAACTGCGGCGGATGCAACGAAAACCGATGCAACGAAATATGTAGGCACGCCAGCGGTGGGAACTTCGAAAGCCGCGGCGGCAGCCGGCCTTTCGAACCCCGGGCCATCGAATACGGATGTCGATCGCCGACGGCGCCGCCTGGTTTGGGTGGGAGTAACCGCTTTTCTCACTGCATGGTTTTTGGCTTTTTTTCGATTCTTTCTTCCGCGCACTCTTTTCGAACCCAACACAGTTTTCAAAATTGGTTATCCCTCGGAGTTCAGCCTCGGGGTCGATACGAAGTTTCAGCAGAAATACCGGATTTGGGTCGATCGCACGCCCGACCGCCTGTTTGTGATCTATGCCCGCTGTACGCATCTCGGATGCACACCAGATTGGAAGCCCGCGGAGAACAAGTTTAAGTGCCCCTGCCACGGCAGCGGTTATGACAGCGAGGGGATTAACTTTGAAGGTCCGGCGCCACGCCCTATGGATCGCGCGAAGCTGGAACTGGCGCCCGATGGTCAGATCATCGTCGACACCTCGCGGCTCTATCAGTGGCCGAAGGGACAACCTTCGCATTTCAACGATCCAGGAGCGTTCTTACCGGCTTAGCAGTACCGCCGGCGTTCCTTCGATTTCGTTCAAGCAGGCTCCGCCGCTTTCGGAAGAACAGTAATTTCAAGAGGCAATAATGGCTGACGAGAATAATGGCAAGAACGGAAAAGTGGGATTAGTCGATCGCGTCAAAGAAGATATTCAGGCGATGAAGGTCGACATTCCTACCAAGGCGAAGGAGCAGATCGAGGGACTGAAAGATCCAACGAAGACTCAGGTCTACACCTCGATCTTCCGGCATAAGCACGACGACACCCCGCGCAACCGCGCTCTGGGCGTGCTTTCAAACGTCTTCCTGCATTTGCATCCCGCCAAGATCAATCGCGATTCGGTGCGCTACAGCTATACGTGGGGTATGGGCGGTATCACGTTTTTTCTATTCATCATCCTCACCTATACCGGCGTACTGCTGATGTTCTATTACCATCCAAGCAAGGTACAGGCATTTCGCGACGTTCTGTATCTCGAGCATGACGTCCCCTTCGGAAAAATCCTGCGCAACATGCACCGCTGGGCCGCTCACTTGATGGTGATTGCCGTGGAACTGCACATGTTCCGCGTGTTTCTGACCGGCTCGTATAAAAAGCCTCGCGAATTCAACTGGAATATCGGCGTCCTGCTACTGGTGTTCACTCTATTGCTCTCGTTCACGGGTTATCTGTTGCCGGATGACCAACTGGGATTCTGGGCCGTCACCGTCGGCACAAACATGGCACGCGCCACGCCGCTGCTGGGGCACGAAGGCCCGTTCGGCTCGATGCTGGGAATGACTCCCTATAACGATGTGCGCTTCGGCCTGCTCGGCGGATCGATCGTGGATGCCAATGCGCTGCTGCGCTCCTACATCTGGCATTGCATCGGCATTCCAATCGTGGCCTCGATCCTGATGATCGTGCATTTCTGGCGCGTGAGGAAAGATGGCGGAATCTCGGGACCGGCGCCGGTAATGCTGGAGGCGGAAGCGGATAAACCACGCAGAGGGCCAAAAGCGGCGGGAGAGTAGGCGCAAAGCGAAGAGCAGGTTCCTCGCCGGGTTTTTTCGCCCGGTCGGAATGACAGATTTTTGATCCGAGAAACTTTTATGGACTGGCGACAACTTTGGGAGATTTGTTCGGCTCCAGATAACGTGCCGATCGTAGGCTTGATTCCGCTGCTGGCCTTTTACATTTATCTGGCATGGAAACAAGCCCACGCCAACGATCAATTGATCGCACAACTGGAAGGTGACGCAGCCCTCGCGAAAACCCATCACCGCAAGGCCTGGCCTTTCAGGCAGGGCTGGCAAAAGGAAGTCCACGTCTGGCCATTTTTGCTTCGTATCGAATTTCTCGCCGCCATCATCGTCACGATCATTCTGATGGTCTGGTCGATCACGCTGAACGCTCCGCTCGAGGAACCAGCCAATCCCAACCTCACAATGAATCCTGCAAAAGCTCCCTGGTACTTCCTGGGACTGCAGGAGATGCTCGTCTACTTCGATCCCTGGATTGCCGGCGTTGTGATGCCCACGATGATTATCGTCGGTCTCATGGTCATTCCCTACATCGACACTAACCCACTAGGCAGCGGCTACTACACCTGGAAGCAACGCAAGTTTTCGATAACCACCTTTTTGTTCGGGTTCGTAATTCTCTGGGTCGCGATGATCGTCATCGGAACTTTCATTCGGGGCCCTGGTTGGCAGTGGTTCTGGCCGGGGCAAACCTGGGATCACAATCGCCTGATCTACGAGGTGAACCGCGATCTGCCGGATATTTTTGGGATTACATCGAACATGGCGAAAGCAATCTTCGGTGCGATTGTTGTTGGCGGCTACTACGTACTCGGAGGATTTCTGGTGTATTCGCTCTTTCGGCGATACATGGGGAAAGACTTCAAGCGCATGAGCCTGCTTCAGTTTTCGATCACGCAATTTCTTTTACTGACCATGGTGGCACTGCCCTTAAAGATGGGGCTGCGGCTTTTGTGGCACATCAAGTACGTGTGGATAACGCCTTGGTTCAATATTTAGAGGCCGTCGTTGGCCGTTCGTCGTCAGCTGTTGGCCAAACCCCGAACGCTCGACTTAACGATGAATCGCGAACGACCAACGACTGCTTTTAGCTTGCCCGGAGCGGAAGCGCGAAGGGGCGAACGACGGTTTTCCGGAGGAACTGGTGCCTGAACAACCCAACCCCGAGCAGGACCCGATCACGAGCAAATCGTACGCCGCGTATTACCTTATCGCGACGTTGATTCTGATGGCGACGCTGTTCTGGGCCTTGTGGGACGAGGCTTGGGGCCAGCGTCCGTGGAAAGCTTTTCAGGAGCATTGGAAGGATCGCTACCCTGCATTTTTGAACTCGGCAAAATCGAAGTCCGCGACTTCAGAGAAGGAAGTCGAACAGAATCCGAATTATGTTGCCCTGAAACAGGCCTATGACAAGGCTTACCAGGATGCCAAGCCGCAGGCCTCCGAAGTCCAAAAGAAACTTGATGATGCCCGCGATCGCCTGCTGGCAGTGCAAAGCGTCTTCACGGATCGCCGAGCCTACGTAAATGCTCTCACTTACGAACTGGAAACCAGCAAGAGCACTTCGGAAAAAACCAGCAAACAGAAAGAAATTGACAAGTACAAAAACGAACAGGCCACAGTCGAATTTCCCGACGGCAGCAAAAAGAAGCTTACCTTTCCCCAACTCGAGGAGACCTATAACGAAATCCGCGATGAGCGTACCAAGCTAAGCCTCGAACTTGGCGAGGTTTTGAAGCCCGTTACCGCCGCTAAGACGAAGATGGATGAATACATCACCGACCACATGGTCGACCTTACACCGCAGCAGATCGACGGTTTGAAAAAACGGGCTACCGAATGGGATCCGGCGATTGTTCAGATCAATGTCGCCGAAGCCAATATTGTCGACCGGTGCGAATCCTGCCACATGGACGCACGCGAACCGCTGAAAATTACGCCTGCGGCAATGACTCCGAAAGGCGAGAAGAAGCCCGATGAATATGCCGAGGCCTTCGGCAGCCATCCGCAGCCGGAGCTGTTGTCGATTCACGATCCTGAGAAATTCGGCTGCTCGCCCTGCCATCAGGGTAATGGCCGCGCCACTACGAGCATCGAGAAGGCGCACGGCAACTACGAGCACTGGCTGTGGCCGCTGTTTCCGAAGGAGAATTCCCAAGCTGGTTGTCAGAATTGCCACGCCGCCGATATGGTCCTGGTCAGTGGCGATGTGCAATGGCTCACCATCAACAACGGCAAAGACCTCTTCCGCCAACGAGGATGCATCGGCTGCCATCGCTACGAAGGCTATGACAAGGAACCCGAAGACCTGAACTCCGTCAGCCAGCAGATCAAGCAGATCGAGACACAAAAGAAAGACAATCTCAAGCAGACCGCATATCTCATGAAGCAGGCCGACGCGGCCGAATCAAACGAGGAAGCGAATCGCCTGAATGGCCAGGCGGTTGACCTTAGAGTCGCGAACAGCAAGCTGGACGGGCGTTTGCAACAACTCGATTTTCAGTCGCACAGCCTGATGCAGGACATGAAAAAAGTTGGACCGAATTTGAAAGATGTGCGGTTGAAGCTGAACAAGAATTGGATTCCAGTGTGGCTCAAGAAGCCGACGGATTTCCGTCCCACCACCAAGATGCCGAACTTCCGCCTGAACGATCATCAGATCCAGGCGATCTCGGCTTACATCTGGCAGTCGGGATTCACCGATCCGCTTCCTCAGCACAAGCCTGGCAACGCCGAGCACGGTAAAGAATTATTTGAGAGCCGGGGATGCCTGGCCTGCCATTCGATCGGTGAAGGCAATCAGATGCAGGGCGGCACCTTCGCCGCGAATCTGTCGCGCGTCGGCGAAAAAGACAACTACGATTATCTGGTGCGCTGGATTCACAATGCACGCGAGCGCACGCGCCCCTATTGCCCCTACGAGAAAAAAGATATCGGTCCCGAGGACTACGCCAAAAAAGGGTTGCCGTACCAGTTTGATCTCGAACACAGTCAATGTCCCAATGACGGCCATGAGCTGCAGGTCCAGAACATGACGGTGATGCCGAGCCTGCGTCTTGCTCCGGAAGATGCGGAAGACATCGCAACTTACCTGATGATGCAGAAAAAGCAGGAACCGTCGTCGTATCCCCAAGCTTCGTACATGGACGATCCGAATTTGAAGGCGGAAGGCCAGAAATGGGTGCGCCACTTCGGCTGTTCGGGCTGCCACGAGATTGCCGGCTTCGAAGACGAGGGGCGCATCGGCACGGAGCTCACCTTCGAGGGCAGCAAGCCGATCGAGCGTCTGGACTTCGCCCTGTTCACCGAAACCGCGCAGCGTGGCGGAAAAGATGCCGAGCCAATCAAAGACAAAGAGGATCTGGCCCGCTTGCCCGACGGTCCCGCAACTCAGCCCTGGTACGACCACAAGGGCTTCTTCGAACACAAACTCGCGGAGCCGAATATTTACGACCAAGGCAAGGTGAAGGGCGAAACCGAAGCTCTCCGTATGCCCAACATTCACCTCACCAAAGATCAGGTGCTCGATCTCACAACTTTCCTGATGGGAAGCGAAGAGACTTCCCTGCCCGGCACATATCAATATAAGCCGGGTGATGCGCGCCACGATATTCAGGAGGGTTGGTGGATTATCAAGAAATACAACTGCATGGGCTGCCACCAGTTCATCCCCGGGCAGCAGACGATTTTGATGGGCTTGCAACAATATCAGGACAACCAGGAACAGCTACCTCCCAAGCTTCTGACCGAAGGAGCGCGTGTCGATCCCGAATGGCTGCGCAAGTTCCTGTCGAATCCGGCATTGAGTACGACCGATACGAACCGCAATGGCGTGCGTCCTTACCTCAAAGTTCGCATGCCCACGTTCTCGTTCTCTGATAATGAATTGCGCAAGCTGGTGCGCTTCTTCCAGGCCTTATCGCAGCAACCAATGCCTTACATTCCGGAGCAGGTTCCCGTGCTGAGTGCGAAAGAAGATGACATGGCCCGCAGCCTGTTCTCCAGTTCCGCCGCGCCTTGCTTGAAGTGTCATGCAACCGGCGATCCCGCGCACGACAAAATTGCGACCGCTCCTAACTTCTTGCTGGCAAAAGAGCGCTTGAAGCCGGATTGGGTGGAGCGGTGGATTACCGATCCGCAAGCTATCAGCCCGGGAACGTCGATGCCCTCAGGTCTATTCAAGCAGGAGAATAATCAGTGGGTATTCGCTGGACCAACGCCGCCGTCATTCCAAGGCTATGAGGGAGATCATCGAAAGTTGTTGACCGATTACATCTTCCAGTTAACGGCGGAAGAACAGCGGAAGGTAGCAGCGGCAATGCCGCACGCAAAAGCGGCGAGCGTTCATTCTCCAACCGTTCGTAAGCAAGCCGCTGGCGAATCGCATCCGGCAGCTAGCGGCGGTTCACGGTAGAATGACGGGTTTGGTTGGATGACACTGCTGCAGGAGTGATGATCCAGCGATCGACAATTTTCAACGATTCCAGAAAGGACGACATCATGAATAAGAAGACGGGTTGGAAACTGGTATCTGTGAGCACGCTGGCGCTATGCGTTTTGCTGCTCGTTGTAGCTTGTAATAAGAAAGAGAACACCGAGCAATCCAGCAACACGGCGTCTCAGCCAGCGGCGACGGCCCCGGCAGCCACTCCTATTGATCCCGCAACCGTCGCAACCGTAAATGGGACGGTAAAGTTCGACGGCACTGCACCCAAGCCTTCGAAGATCGACATGAGCCAGGATCCCGCCTGCAAAGGCACCAATGAAGCCGAGAACGTTGTGGTCGAAGGCGGCGATCTTGCGAACGTGTTTGTATACGTAAAAGATGGCTTGGGCAGCCGCACCTTTGATGTGCCCGCGACCCCGGTCGTTCTCGATCAGAGCGGGTGCAAGTATCATCCTCACGTGCTGGGCGTGATGGCCGGACAAACGGTGCAGATTAAGAACGACGACCAGACTACGCACAACATTCATCCCACGCCGAAAGACAACCGTGAATGGAATGAATCGCAGCCACCCTCTTCACCTGCCATTGAAAAGAATTTTGCCCGCGAAGAAATCATGCTTCCGGTCAAGTGCAACCAGCATCCCTGGATGAAGATGTACATCAGCGTGGTAAAGAACCCGTTCTACGCAGTAACTGACAAGTCGGGAAAATATGAAATCAAGGGTCTGCCACCCGGTGACTATACGATCGCCTTCGTGCACGAGAAGCTGGGTGAGCAGGATCAGAAGGTAACGGTCGGTCCGAAAGAGACAAAGACCGTTGATCAGAGTTTCAAGGCTGCGGGCGAGTAGGTTAAGTTCATCGAAGAGCACCGGTTTTTAACTGTGCTCAACCGTGGGACTCGACCACTGCTCTGATAAAATTGACGAGTCGACCTGCCGGGCTGGGCCAGTTTGGCCCGGCCCGCTGCTTCGAAGCACAGACGCTTGGTTGCGCCGGCTAAGGGGTAACAATCTGAAGACCGTCCCAGCAAAATACAATGGTGCTCACCATGCCTTCGCCGTATTCACGGCGTGTGCAACTCTGGTAGTGATCACGGCTGGGGCACTGGTCACAAGCAACGATGCGGGTCTATCGGTGCCTGACTGGCCGACGTCGTTCGGCTACCTGGTGAAGGTCCCACATTTTGTTGGCGGCGTGCGTTACGAGTGGAGCCATCGCATGGTGGCCGGAACGCTGGTGACCCTCACTCTGGCAATCGCGATCTGGACGCTGCTCGTCGAACGCCGGCGCTGGCTCCGTTGGCTGGCGGTCGCTGCCTTCTGCACAGTGATTGCCCAGGCCACCCTCGGCGGGCTTACGGTTTTGCTCTTTCAGCCGCCCTGGATTTCGACAGCCCACGCGACCGTGGCCCAAACTTTCTTCTGCATTGCCGTTGCCATCGCGCTTTTTACCGGACGCAAGTGGGTGGAAGAACAACCGCGCGTTGAATTCGATTCGCGGCGGCCCACCCTTTTCACATTGACTATGCTGTCTATTCTCATCCTGTACGTCCAACTCATCCTCGGCGGAATGTTCCGCCATCACGGTATGAGCTGGTGGCCGCATGTGGCGAATGCGGTGATTGTGTCATTCGTCCTGGCATGGACCGGCCTGCGTGCGCTTTTGAGGTATTCGACCATCGAAGCGGTGAGGCGACCCGCGGTTATCATGCTTTCTCTTCTCATCACGCAACTTTGCCTGGGCGTCGCAGCTTTTTTGACGCGCATCGCGTGGGGTAGGAACGCCGCGCAACCAGAACTGCCTATGGTTGCGGCAACAGTGGCGCACGTCGCCGTCGGAGCTTTGCTGCTGGCAACTACGGTCGTCCTGGCGATTCAGGTGTGGCGGCACGTTCCTGTGGCGCTTGAAGAACGCGTTGCTGGGACGCAGCGGAATGTTTCAGCCGCATGAGTGCGGCCTCGGCATTTCTCGGCCTGTCACTTCAAGCGCGGGTTCGTCGCGCACCAAAGGATCTGGGCGAGCCGCGCGAAGCATACCGTTTTTGCGATGCAATAATCGGGTGTTTAGCTCGCTTCCTTATTCGCTGATGCGGGGCCTCATATCGTCGTAAACTAATAAAGACTCATTCAGGAACCCCTTTTGGTATCGAAAGTCTCCGCAATCGCCGTCGCTGACCCGGGACTGACACTCCCTCCTGCCAAGCCCGTGATTTCCGTCGAAAATCTGGTACATCGCTATGAGAACCGCACGGCGCTCAATGGCGTTTCGTTCAACGTGCGTCCGGCGGAACTGTTCGGCCTGCTGGGCCCGAACGGAAGCGGCAAGACCACGCTTTTCCGGATTCTTTCCACTCTAATGGTTCCGACGGCCGGACGTGCCACCATCATGGGGTGCGATGCCGCGCAGGATCCCGCGCGTCTGCGGCGGCAGATCGGCGTAGTCTTTCAGGCGCAGAGCGTTGACTTGAAACTCACCGCTTACGAAAACCTCTGGCATCAGGGACATCTTTACGGCCTTCGCGGCCGGCCACTGAAAACACGAATTCAGGAGATCCTGTCGCGGGTGGGCTTGGCGGATCGAGCCAAAGAACTCGTCGAAACTTTCTCGGGTGGAATGCAACGGCGAATCGAGCTGGCAAAAGGATTGTTACATCATCCGGGAGTGCTCTTACTCGACGAACCGACGACCGGCCTCGATCCCGGGGCCCGGCGCGATCTCTGGCAATACTTGCAGACCTTGCGCGATGAGGAGCGTGTCTCCGTGCTCGTGACCACACATCTCATGGAAGAAGCGGAGCGCTGCGATCGATTGGCGATCATGAATGAAGGAAATTTGGTAGCTCTGGGCACACCCACTGAATTGAAGAGCGAAATCGGCGGGGACGTGGTTCTGCTCGATGCGGCCCACGATGCCGGAGTGCTTGCGGAACGCATCCGCGCGCGGTTTCACGTGGAAACGACAGTTCTTGAAAATCAGGTCCGCATCGAGCGAGAAGGCGCGCACCGCTTTGTCACCGAAGTTGTCGAGGCTTTTCCGGGTGAAGTTGAAGCGCTTTCGGTGAGCAAGCCTGCGCTCGAAGATGTCTTCATTCGCCGCACCGGCCACAAATTCTGGAGCGAACAAAACGTGGCGGAGTCGGACTCAACTGATCACGGGAGGTAATGTGCTTTCGATTGTCATTCCGAATAAGCGTTTTTCGCGCCGTGAGGGATCTGGGCGAGCCGCGCGAAGCGTTGCGCTTTTTGCGACCCAACGATCGCGCGTTTGGCTCGCTTCCTTGCTACACTGCACCACACCGGAGGTAATGTGCTTTCTATGATGCTTGCCCTTTCTCTTGTGCTTGCCGTTCTCCCTTTGCTCGGAGTGGTATGGACTTTTGTGGACATAAAGATAACCACGGTTGATGGGCTGTTCATGATCCTGATCCTGCTCACGCTATCGGGAGTGTTCATGTTGAATGCGTACTGGGAGATGCGCGACAGCGGAATCATAGGCAAGAAGAAGGCCGCTGCGCCGGCGGCGAAGACTCCGCCGGGGAAAGCCAGCTGACTCTATGGCTACTCAAACTGCCGCGATCCCAAGGCCGGTAGCAACTTCTTCCGCCGGTATCTTGCTTCCCGCATTCACCCTCTGGTGGCGCGAAATCGTGCGCTTCTACCGCCAGAAGTCACGCGTCGTTGGCGTGCTGGCATCGCCGCTCGTGTTTTGGGTGGTGATTGGTTCAGGGTTCGGCACATCATTCCGCTCCGGGAGCGGCCAGGGACAGCAGAACTACCTGGACTATTTCTATCCCGGCGCGCTCATCATGATCGTTCTCTTCACCTCAATTTTCACCATGATGTCGGTGATTGAAGATCGCAAGGAGGGTTTCTTGCTCTCGGTGCTGGTCGCTCCCGTGCCACGCTCCGCGATTGTGCTCGGTAAAGTTCTCGGCGGAACAACGCTGGCCGCAGTTCAGGGGATGATCTTCCTGGTCTTCGCGCCTTTCGCCGGAGTGCATATTGACCCGGTGCAGGTTCTCTATGTGGCTGTAGTCGTCTTTCTGGTTTCATTTGCCCTAACGGCGCTGGGCTTCGCGATTGCGTGGCCGATGGATTCCACGCAAGCCTTTCATGGCATCATCAACTTGTTTCTCATTCCACTCTGGCTCTTATCGGGGGCTCTGTTCCCCATTGCCAAAGCGTCGGGTTGGATTCGCATCTTGATGTACCTGAATCCGCTGACCTATGGGGTCGAGGCTCTGCGCGTCCTGCTTTATCCCGGAATGGATTCGCCATTTCCTTTACCATCGGCGATCGCAACCTTGCTGTTATTTTCCCTGGTAATGTTCGGACTTGCATTCCTGATGGCAAACCGCCGCACCACGAGGCCTGCCGCGTGATCGCTGAACAATATGCATATTTCCCCGCCTTGATTGCGGGCTTGAACGGAACCAGCGCAGTATTATTGGGCACTGGCCGATACATGATTGCCCGCAATCGAATCGCGGCACATCGCGCGTGCATGATCGCTGCCGTAGTCTCGTCGGCATTGTTTCTGGTTTGCTATGTGTATTTTCACTATCATGTCGGCGACATTCGGTTTCTGGGCGATCATTTTTGGCATGTCATTTATCTGATCGTCCTCATCCCGCATGTCATTCTCGCCATTGTGATCGTCCCCATGGTGATCATCACGTTGAGCCGGGGGTTGCGCGCCCGATACGCTCGGCACCGCGCCATTGCGCGCTGGACGTATCCGCTGTGGATGTACGTTAGCGTCACGGGTGTGATCGTATACTTCATGCTTTATCAGTGGTTTCCGCACAGCTAGCTTCACCACCGAAACCTGGAGACATGGAGGGAGCAAGAAACAGATGATTTTTCTCCGCGACTCTGTATCTCCGTGGTGAATTGATCCTTGTTATGGCAATTGTGAGACTAAAAATTGATGTCTCGGGCACGGTAGGCGACGAAGCCTGGCGAGAGATTAAGCAGTTCGATCAGATCCAAAGCGCTGACTTCGGTCCCCAATTCGGCAGTGGCGGCCGCTGTAACCACGCTCCGATCGCTCCTCACACGAAGGGCGAATGGATCGGAGCCGAAATCCGGGTTCAGACGCCGTTGCTGGCGCAGTACGCGGTTTCGCATTATCTCGAGCAGGACCGCGTGCTCGACGCCGATGTCGTGGAGTAGCATTGAATGGCTTCTATCTTATCTGTGCAGCAGAGCTCGATGCAATCCAGCCAAGTCACGGTTTCGCAAAAACCGGGGATGTCTCGCACCCAAAAACTCTTGTTTTTCCTCACGGCATGGTTGATTTGTCTGATGCCGTTCTTGTTCTGGTGGAATACTTGGTTTGGCCGCAAACTTTCTGACCAGCAATTGAACCAATACCTGCACGACACGAAAAAGCCTCGCCATATTCAACAGGCACTGGTTCAAGTGGGCGAGAGAATCTCGCGCCAGGACGCGACTGCGAAACAGTGGTATCCGCAGTTGGAGGCATTGGCTGCCGACCCGGTTGAGGAAGTGCGCAATACCGATGCCTGGGTCATGGGGCAAGATACGTCAGGTGCCGGCTTTCACGATACGCTGCTGAGAATGCTCTCCGATCCGTCGCCGATGGTTCGCGGGAACGCTGCGCTTTCACTCGTGCGCTTCGGCGATGCATCGGGTCGTCCGCAGATTTTGGCTCTGCTACAGCCGGCACAAGTTACATCTCCGGAATCCGGCCGGATCGCGGATGCCGACCGTCCAGGTACGGCCATCCATCAGGGAGGACTGATTGCAAAACTGGAATACGCACACCAGCAAACTGCTGAAATCCGCTCTCCAATTCCCGGACGAATTCGATCGGTGATGGGAACCGGCGCGAATGTCGTGGCTGGGGCGGAAATAGCGGTGGTTGATCCAGCCAACGATCAGATATGGGAAGCGTTGCGCGCGCTCTATTTAATCGGTCAGCCCGACGATCTCCCCGCAATCCGACGCTATGAACGGGATTTGCCCGATGTTCCGGACCACATACGCCGCCAGGCCGTGGAGACAGAGCGAGCGATACAAAAGCGATCCAGCTCCCTGGGACCTTCTAATTAAGTGACCGCGTTTCCTCGCTGATTTCTGAGCGCTCTCTCGACCGAGATGGAGCGTCGTACCATACCTATCCCACCGCTTCCATCACCGTCGTCTCTACCCTCTTCCAGGCCGTAGACCGCGGATCGACCACCTCGAAATGCCCAGCTTGCGCAATCTCCACCAGCTGCGCATCTTCCTTGGATTTTCGCTTCGCGCTAACATAGTCTCGGCTGAATCTTGGCGGAACTGTATCGTCCTCAGAGCCGTGTACCAGCCACTGCCGCGCCCCAATCGCCAACTTCATCGGATCCGCTTCCCGATAGTGGTCCCCCACCTCGGCCGGCGTCCCGCCCAGAAACTCCACCACAGCATCGTTGCTCAAATGCAAAGCGTATGCCTGCTGCAAATCCACGACCCCGGCCAGGGACACCACAGCCTTGATGCCCTTCTCGTGCGCCGCCAAACACAGTGCGAGTTGGCTGCCAGCCGAATGGCCAATAACAACCACGCGGTGCGGATCAAACTCACGTTGCCGGGCATGTTGCAGAAAGAACTGGTAGGCAGACCGCACATCTGCAAAGGTCCCCGGCCATCCCCCTCCTGCGCTTCCCACCCGCCGATATTCCAGATTTGCAGTGGCAATTCCCTTCACAGCCAGAGCCGCGCACAGATGCCCCATATATCCCAGATCGTACTTGGCCCTCCAATATCCTCCATGAAGGCTAATCGCAAGCGGATGCGGTCCCTTCCCTTTTGGAAACCGCAAGTCGGCAAACTGATTCTCATCGCTGCCATAGGGCAGTCGAGAGTCCGCCTCTCGGCGGTATCAGGCTCAAAATGTCATCCATTGACGCAACCTTTTTGTTCCGGCAGTACGCTCACGACCAAGGCGATTATACGGTTCGACGATTTCAAAATCCGATCACTGAGGTTCGGAACCCTGTGATCCTCTGCGCCCTCTGTGGTTCAGGCTTTGTCGTTAGTTTCTGCTAATCCGTAGCCAAAACAGCTTTCCGTTCGAAACATTTTTCCGCTCATCCGCTACAAAATCATTTCTTCTCCGGCTAAACTCCGCTATTCTCTAGCCGGGATGACGACGCTGCCTCTTTCCGAGCTTCTTGGCGCCACGGTGTATGACCAATCCGGCGCGGCCACGGGACGCGTGCGCGAAGTGACCCTCGCGCCCCAGGAAGATCGCAACCGGATTGCCTCTTTCATTGTCAAAACAAAATCCGGAAATCGCGTTCTTCCCTTCTCCGCCGTCTCCACCATCGATTCGAACATTCATGCCTCCGGCAATCTTTCGGACTGGCCCGCGGCGAACGGTTCGGAAGGGTTGTTCCTCCTCGAACGCGATCTGCTCGATCAGCAGGTCATCGACGTTCATGGACGTAAAGTGGTCCGCGTCAACGACGTCGAGCTTCAAATCGATTCCACGACGGAAACGGGGAAACCTCGCGCCATCCTCCGCGTTCACTCTGTCGATATCGGCGCCCGCGGTGCACTTCGCCGTCTCCTCCGGGGCCTGGCGCCCCACGCGGCTCTCGACCTCTTGCTCCAGAGAATTCCTCCGCGCACGATTCCCTGGAGTTTTGTCGATCTGATTGAAACCGATCCCGCGCGCCAAATTAAACTCAAGATCTCGCACGAGGGCCTGGCCAAGCTACATCCAGCCGATATTGCGGACATCGTCGAAGATCTCGCGCCCGATGAACGCGAAGCCGTTTTCCGCACCCTCGATGAGGACGTCGCTGCTGAAACTCTAGAGGAAGTTGATCCCAGGGTTCAGAAATCGATCGTGGAATCTCTGGATTCGGAGCGCGCCGCCGACATCGTTGAGGAAATGGATCCCGATGCCGCCGCTGACCTTCTCGCCGACCTCCCGCAGGATCGCACCGAACAAATCCTGGTTGAGATGGAACCCGAGGCCAGCCAGGAGGTCGTCGAACTCCTCGAACACCGCGAAGAGACCGCCGCCGGTCGCATGACCACTGAGTTCCTTGCTCTTCCGGTGACTGCCTCGGTTGAAAACGCCATCGGCGTCATGCGTGAATTTGAGGGGGGCATTGAATCGGTCAATACCATCTACCTCGTTGATTCGCACGGCACTCTCGTCGGCGCAGTTCCGCTCGTCAAGCTCGTCCTCGCCAAGCCCGATACACCCCTTCTTTCTCTGGTGCAGGAGCCGCTCGTCCTCACGCACACGCAAAGCGCCGATAATGAGGTGGCCGAGCTTTTTGACAAATACAATCTCGTCACCCTTCCAGTCATCGACGCCCATAACAAGCTCGTCGGCGTCATCACCTCTGACGACGTAATCACGATGCTGCGCCAGAAACTGTAGACGCCCGATAGTTGTCCGCTTTTCTTCACTCCCTGCATGGCAGCTCTCTCCGCCCTTCGCGTTTAAAGACTTTAAGATTCACCCGTGCCTCAGTCGGTATAATCATTCGTTCTCAGGAGAAACAATTTTGCCCTTCGACGACCTCCGCCAGTGGATCTCCGCCCTCGACCGCGTCGGCGAACTCAAGCGCATCCAAACTGAAGTAGATCCAATCCTGGAAATCACCGAAATAACAGATCGCGTGAGCAAATCGAAGACTGGCAAGCCCGGCGGCGCCGCACTTCTCTTTCAAAACATCAAAGGCTATCCTGGATCTCAAGTTCTCATTAATCAGTTCGGCTCCGATGCCCGTATGAAGCTTGCACTCGGCGTCACTTCCTTCGACGAATTCGCCGACCGCATCCGCGTTTTCATGGATCTCAAATCCCCCCAGGGTTTTCTCGACAAACTTAAAATGCTTCCGCTCCTCACCGAAGCCGGAAAGTTCTTTCCCAAGACCGTCCCCACCGGCCCCTGCAAGGAAGTAATCAAGCGCGATAATTTTTCTTTGCTCGATTTTCCCATCCTGCAGTGCTGGCCTCAGGACGCCGGACGGTTCATCACCCTGCCCTGCGTAACCACGCGCGACCCCAAGTCGGGCAAGCGCAATCTGGGAATGTATCGCCTCCAGGTCTACGACGCCCGCACCCTTGGGGCCCATTGGCAGCGGCAGAAAGTCGCTGCCGAACACTACCGCCAAGCTTTACGAAACGCCGAGAATGCAGAGACCACAAAAACAGCGGGAGGCCCGCTAAGTTCTTTTGGAAAAAGTGGGAACTCGGCAGCCGTGGATCTGATGGCCCGTACTTCGGGCGGCCAAATTCTCGCGAAGAATCCCTCCGGCAAAATCGAAGTCGCCGTCGCCATCGGTACAGACCCTGCCGTGACCTTCTCCGCCATCGTTCCTGCACCACCAGACGTCGAGGAGTATCTGGTCGCCGGCTTCCTTCGCGCCGCCCCTGTCGAACTCGTCAAGTGTGAAACCGTCGATCTCGAAGTTCCAGCCTCCAGCGAAATCGTTCTCGAAGGCTACGTCAATCTCGACGAACTTCGCACCGAAGGCCCCTTCGGCGACCACACTGGCTTCTACTCTCTCGAAGATCTCTATCCCGTTTTCCACGTCACCTGCATCACCCATCGCAAAGATCCCATCTATGCGACCACCATCGTCGGCAAGCCGCCGATGGAAGATGCTTATATGGGGAAAGCCGTGGAACGCGTTTTTCTGCCGCTGATGCGCCTCGCCATTCCTGAATTGATCGATATCAATCTACCGATCGAAGGCGTTTTTCATAATCTGATGATCGTTTCCATTCGCAAGTCCTACCCGGGACAAGCGCGCAAGGTAATGAATGCAATCTGGTCGCTCGGCCAGGCCATGTTCACCAAGTGCATCATCGTGGTCGACGAAGATGTGGACGTGCAGGATCTCGCCGACGTAACCCTGAAAGTTCTGAACCACATCGATCCCGAGCGCGATATCCAATTCACGCTGGGCCCGATCGATTCCCTCGACCACGCCAGCCGCCTGCCAAACTACGGCTCGAAGATGGGCATCGACGCCACTCGCAAATGGCCGACGGAGGGCTTCACACGGCCCTGGCCAGATGAAATTGTGATGGATGCAAAGACGAAAGCACTCGTGGATAACAACTGGAAAGCCTTGGCAAAGGAGTTAGGAATCGACTGAGTTTCGGCGGCGGGATCTCTATTAGTACCGCACACACGATTGTGCGATAACGTACGTTAAACCCTGTATGGACTTCTTCCAAACAAGGCATACCGTAACAACACCCTTCCTCGTCGCCGTCCGTCGACCTTGATACGACGTGGCCCGGCCAGCAGCCTGCCAAGGGAGAAGGCAGGCCTACGTGTCGCACAAAATCCTGATCGTCGACGATAATGCCTTACTTCGCCAGTTGCTGCGTACTTGCCTCCAGTTAGATCCGGAGTGGGAGGTATGTGGCGAGGCGGGGAATGGCAAACAGGCATTAGAGAAAGTTAAGGAATTGAAGCCAGACATTGTGCTGCTGGATCTGCAAATGCCGGTAATGGATGGACTTGAAGCCGCGCGGCAAATCAAGGCAGTGGCGCCGAAAACCGCGATGTTGATGTTCACGATGCACGCCTCGCCTCAACTTTTGCGCGAGGCCCATGCAGCGGGCATCCGCGACGTGATTTCGAAAACCGACCAACTGATGGAGCGCCTGTTGCCCGCGCTGCGTGAGGCCTTCGCTTGAATCTGGATTGACTGTTGCTGCCTAACGCGGCCGCAAGCGGCGAACCCGAGGAGAAAAATTGATTTCCAGGCACTTCGGGCAAGGACATCGAAAGGCTTCATCCTTGGGAAACACAATGTGTCCGCATTGCTTGCAGATCAATCGCCCATTGCCCAGCACAGTCATGGGATGGAACGAACCTCCCACAACGCAATAAGGACAGCGCGGTTCTTTCTCTGTCATTTGCGATACGCCAGATGCAGCCTAGCGGCTTTCCGTCGTAATGAATGTTCGATGTCGAACGCCCATTAAAGGCGGTGAGGGTGGAAACCAGTTATGATGGAAACCACGACAACAACAACCTAAGACAACCGGGCCTATGACCTGCAGTTTTTTCCGCATCGGTATCCTCCCCATAATTCTGCTTTTTGCCCTCAGCGCACGCGTGGACGCGAGAGCTCCGCAAACCAAGCAGGAAACCCAGTCACCGGCCACGCGCGCGATCGGACGCAAGTTGAGCCAGAAAGGCGTACCGAATTTCGGTGAGGTCACTCCTGGGCTCTATCGAGGAGGACTGGTCAGAACTGAAGGGATCAAGGCGCTCAAAAAACTTGGCATGGATGTCGTTGTCGATACCCACGCCAATGATGAGACGGAAGAAGAAACAGTCAAGAGTCTGGGGATGAAATATGTCGCGATTCCATGGCACTGCCCGTGGCCGCATGACGAGGTATTTGCCAGGTTTCTGCAGGTGGTGCACGAGAACAAAGGCAGGAAAATCTTTGTGCATTGCCGCCTGGGGGATGATCGCACTGGAATGATGGTGGCGGCTTACCGCATGGCCGAGGAAGATTGGACGGCCGACGAAGCGATGAAAGAGATGAAGTCGTTCGGCTTCACGCGTTCGCACCACTTCATCTGCCCCAGCCTGGCGAGCTATGAAAAACATTTTCCTGATCATCTGAAGAATGATGCGGCGTTTGCGGAGGAGAGAGCCAGGCATCCGCATAGCAAGCCAAGGGGGGCCGAAGATGATGGCAAAGACCGCAACCCGAAAAAATAAAAGCCCGGCCTGATCGGGGCCGGGCTTGCTTTTGGGGCTGCATAAACTGCTAGGCAGCCGCAGATCTCTTGGAGCGACCCTCCGTCGCGATCGGTTGAGCTACTTTGCGCACGAGAAAGGGTTGCAGGTTCGGCTCAGAACCAGCCCACTCCAAACTGACAATTGAGTGTCCGGGCTGGCACGTAACGAAATAGCGTTCTCCGTTGGGGCTGGTTACTTCAAATTTGCCGGTCTCGCCCTGCAAAGCCTCGGCAACATCGTAGGTTGAAATGCTATCGTTCAATTTCATGGGGACTTCCTCCATTCGGTTACAGATTTTTGGTTGGATTGTCCCCTGCCCTAGGGAGGAGCGTTACGTTCCATCATAGTACGCTAGCGGACACAGTCAAGGCCGGACAAACTTTTTCTCCTCAAATTTTGTACTAGGTGGATCACCCGAGGATCACTGACAAGGATGTTTCACTCGCACAAAACATTGACTGCCAAAGTGCAACGCGACGACTACTGCAAGAGAAAATCTAAACCTCGTCCTGCTCCTTTAATCTCGCGATCACACTGAAGTCTTCGAGAGTGGTAGTGTCGCCCTTTACGTCGCCATGGGTGGCGAGTTCGCGCAAGAGGCGGCGCATAATTTTGCCGCTGCGGGTTTTGGGCAAAGTGTCAGTAAACCGAATATCGTCGGGCTTGGCCAGTGCGCCGATTTCTTTCGCGACCCACTTGCGTAATTCTTCTTTCAACTCACTGGTCGGCTGGCGTCCCTGCTCGAGAGTGACGAAGGCGGAGATTGCTTGGCCTTTGAGGTCGTCTGGACGGCCAACTACGGCGGCTTCCGCAACCGCTTCATGCGCCACCAGTGCGGATTCAATCTCCATCGTGCTCAGGCGGTGGCCGCTGACGTTGAGCACGTCATCCACCCGGCCCATGATCCAGAAATATCCGTCTTTATCTTTGCGCGCGCCGTCGCCCGTGAAGTAGACGCCGGGAATCTGCGACCAGTAATTCTTCACATAGCGGTCAGGGTCGCCGTATACAGTGCGCAGCATTCCAGGCCATGGCCGCCGGAGAACGAGGAATCCTCCCGAGCCGTCCGGTACCGGCTGTCCCTCCATGGTGACGATCTCTGGCACCACGCCGGGGAAGGGCCGCGTTGCCGAACCCGGCTTGGTCGCGATCGCGCCTGGAAGCGGCGTAAGCATGATGTGCCCCGTCTCCGTCTGCCACCAGGTATCGACGATGGGACAGCGGTCGCCGCCGATGGTTTCGCGATACCACATCCAGGCTTCGGGATTGATCGGTTCGCCGACCGTGCCGAGCAGACGCAGGCTCTTCATGTTATGTTTCTTCGGCCACTCGTCGCCCCACTTAATAAAAGTGCGGATTGCGGTGGGCGCAGTGTAGAAGACGTTGACCTGATGGCGCTCGATGATCGACCAGAAACGATCGGGTTCGGGATGATTCGGGCGCCCCTTCATACATCAGGCTGGTGGCGCCGTTTTGCAACGGTCCGTAGACGATGTAGCTGTGGCCTGTGACCCATCCAATATCCGCAGTACACCAGTAGGTATCTTCCTCCTTGAGATCGAAAACCCACTTAGTGGTGAGATAGGTGCCAACGGAATATCCTCCGGTGGTGTGCACCACACCCTTTGGTTTACCGGTGGTGCCGGAAGTGTAAAGAATGTAGAGCGGATGCTCCGCGTCAAGCGGCTCGGCAGGACATACATCGGATGCCTTGGCCATGAGCTCGTGCCACCAGTGGTCGCGACCCGACTGCATGTGGATCTGCGTGCCTGTGCGTTTGTAGACGATAACGTTCTTCACGGTAGGGCAGGACTTGAGTGCTTCTTCGACGGCGGGAAAAAGTTTGACCTCCGCGCCCCGGCGATAGGAACCATCCTGCGTGATAACCGCGGAAGCTTGACAATCGTGGATGCGATCGACCAGAGCGTGTGAGGAGAATCCGCCGAAGACCACAGTATGCGGCGCCCCGATGCGGGCGCAGGCCAGCATTGCAATTGGCAGCTCGGGAGTCATGCCCATGTAAATAGCAACGCGGTCATTCGTCTTCACCCCCAGGCCCTTCAAAACATTGGCGAACTTTTGCACTTCGCGATGCAGTTGCTGATAGGTGAGAGTGCGAACTTCGCCGGGCTCGCTCTCCCAAATAATGGCGGCTTTATTTTTTCGCGCGCTCTGAACATGGCGGTCGAGGCAGTTATAGGAGAGATTAATCTGTCCGCCGACAAACCACTTGGCCCACGGGCAATTCCACTCGAGAACCTTGTCCCACTTCTTAAACCAGTGAAGCTCGTTGGCAATGCGGCTCCAGAAGTTGTCGGGATCGTCGATCGATTCTTTGTAAATGCGCTCGTACTCGGCGAGGCTCTTGATGTGAGCGTGCTGGCTGAATTCCGCGGGTGGCGGGAAGCTGCGCTGTTCCTGAAGAATGGAATCGATGCTGCTGGCTTGCATGTCTGCCAATGCTCTATCTGCCATGAAGAAGCCTCGTCCTGGAGGAGTTTGTAGCTTGGTCTTTTGGTCGTGAGTCGGCGGTTGTTGGTTGTCGGCTGTCGATAACGGCACGGACCGCCACGGGAGCACCGCGACATTTTACTACTACAGCTGAGAAGGCGGCTGCCGATAGCACTCAGGAGTGGGAGCGTCTCTGGACCGTTACTTGAGGCCAAGGCTGCCGTTGAAATGCTGGATCACTGCGTAGCATTCGCACGCGGCTTCTTCGAGGCTCTTGCGGTTCAAAATCTTGACTGAGCCGCGCAAGTTTTCGATTAGTCCGGCGCTTTCAAGAGATCCCGCCGCCAGGCTGACGCTGGGACGCCCGGTGCCGAGCATCTGCGCGAGGAATTCGTGAGTTAAGGGAAGTGACTGACGGTCGAAGCGGTCCTGGCACATGAGCAACCAGCGAGCCAGGCGTTGTTCTACTTCGTGCAGACGGTTGCAAGCGGCGAGCTGGGCAACCTGCATCCCGTGCATTAACGCGAAGCGGCTGAGTTCCGTGCGCAGAATGGGGGCGGACGCCAGGATATCCTGGAAAACTTCCGCCCGGACACGCATTCCGCAGCCCGCCATCTGCATGATGGCGCGAAAAGTTCCCTGTTGCAGTCCGGCGATCAGGGACATCCCTACCATTCCTTCCTTCCCTACGATGCCGACTTCCACACTTCTCCCATCGCGGCTCAGGGCGACGAGAGAGGTCATTCCGTCATTCAGAAAATACGTGTACTCGATCCTCTCTCCGGGCTCTTCGAGGATCTCATATTGCGGCAGGTCAACGGAGTCGAGATGGGGACGGAGCAGGTTGTACTCTTTATCCGATAACGATAAGAGAATTACGTTGTTCACAGCCTTACCCGTACAGTTCGAACGTGCGCCAGCGCGCAAAGGCGTCATCTTGCTCGGCCTTGTAGGTTTCTTAACGATGAGATCTTCCTCCGCAAAAGTGCTCATCACGATTTGGATGCCCCTGGCTCTTCGCTTCCCGTCAGGAAAACTCGCACTTTTGACCAGACTTTTACGGATATTTACCTAAACATGAAGGTATAGGGCACTGAGAAAGCATCTATCTTTGGGTTCCATGTCGATATGACAGCAAACCAGCTTTCTTCTGCCAATGCTGCCTCGTCGTGGAGTCGACATTTTCTCTCTCAAAACTCAACCGCCTTTTGAGCTTTTCCCTTCCGTGCCCTCAAACTGTGCGCCCTTGGAAGCGAGGATACGGTTCAGTTCTTCGACCAAACCCTGGAATTTCTTGTGGTCCTGTTCCACCGCGATCAGGGAACAGAGCTCATGAATGCGATCACTTTCGGCTTTGTTCATAGCAACCCGGAAGTATTACAGGATTCGCTGTATGCGGTATGTTCGACGCCGAACGCTAGGGATTTAGAGGCGACGCCGCTCAGGAGGGGTGGAACGCGCGGCGGCTAGTTTTCGCACGCGTTCTGTGTGAGAACGAAGCGCAGCGGCTAGCTGTTCGAGGATGGAATTCAACTCGTCGGGTTCAGTGGTTTCTACAGCTTCCGCGCACAATCGTCGAATGCGATCGTCCAGCCGACGCGATCGGGATTGAGAAGCCAATAAGCTGGCGAACAGATCCCCGTTCGGCGGCTTTCGATGGTCCATTCAGAATGATCCATTTTATTGATCGATCGATTGATCAATGCTGGCTAATTTGAAGTGTGCCGACAACGGCTTCCGGAAACAATCCGGTGGAAACTGTAGCTCTCACTGGCGCATCGCAGTTGAGTTGACCTGCCACGCTCTAACTTTTCTCCCCAAGTTGCGATATCCGGGGTGCACCCCGGGAGTTAATCCTTGCTCGTCAGCGATGCGCCGGCACAAATCTCGCAACTGGATCTTCTCTTCTGCAGTGAGTGCGGCGCAGAGACTCTCTTCGTGCTCGAGAGCGATCTGGGATAGTTCAGCAAGAACTTTATAACCCCGCTCGGTCAGATGAAGTGCGTAATTGCGGCGATCTTCAGTGCTGCGGCGGCGCTCCACTATTTTTCGTTTTTCAAGTTCATCCACCAGGGCGACCATGCGGCTGGGCATTACACCCAAATGATTGGCCAGGGCTCGCTGGCTCACGCCCGGATCAGAAGCAATCTTTCGTAGCAATCCAGCATCGGGAGGGGTCAACCCAACCTTCGCAACTCGCTCGGCAAAGCGGCGGGCACCAAGCGCCCCCACCTGGGCCAGAAGGAAAGCAGCACCGGTGGGGCGCCGGTCGAGCGGCGTTTTTTTTATCTGGCTCACAAGAATAATAATACCATTTAATAATTATTCGTTATATAAATGATTACATACAGTAATCAATATCGAAACAATGGGCGCGGGTGGGGGCAATGAAAACGCTGGCTGGATGGTTGATGATTGCGAACGCGGTCCTTTTCTTTTTCGGCGCCATTCAACACCTCGGCGTGGCTATCGGTCCGTTCCACGAACCACGAATCACTCCCGCTTCTATTGTAGAAACTCTCTGCGGACTTTCGTTATTGTGGGGGTCCGTAGCGCTTTTTCATAACTCCAACGCCCTGCGCGTTGCGGTGATCACGAATGTCGCTGCCCTGAGTGGTGTGCTGCTCGGTATGGCAGCTTTGGCGGTTGGCGCCGGTCCCCGCACGGCTAGCAACGATCTTTACCATCGCATCATGCTGCTGTTGATCGCGGCTAGCATTCTGTTTTTGTTCCTCGGGCGGCAAAGTACGAATTGAAAGTGCGAATTGAAAGTGCGAGTTAGAGATATCCTTTCTTCTTCCAGACACTCCAGTCGTTGCGTACGGCCTCGAGCATGACCTCAGCAGCGTTATGTAGCCACCTCGGCTTTTGTTTGTCCAAATGGCGAAGCACGAATTTGCGCGCGGAGGGGCTGCCGAGATGAATATTAGCGGTCTCCCATCCCATTGCATGGAGCAAGCGCAGTTCAGTGTCGGATCCGCCCAAGGACGCGAGTTCAATTCGCGAGCAGTAGGGACCGAGCCGGCGGACGATCCAGCGTCCTCGCAATTGCACAAAAGGATCTGGACAGCGGACTGCTCGATTGATAATGGTTTGGTAGAGAATTTCGGCGGGGCCAGTGTCCTTCTTAGCGCCGTCGCTTTCAGCCCAGCAGTTGGAGGACGGGACGAGAGCTTTGGCCTCGCGGGCGATGTGGCCACCATGCCAATCGGCGAGAGCCACATAACGGGCGTGACCCAGGCTGCCGAGTCCAGCTACACGATGAGCCAACCGATACTTTATTCCGGGTGCAGGCATGAGATGTTCGAGGGCATCGACGGCGCTGAGCGGAGCTGGAGCCTTCAATGTTCGAAGCGCATCCATCTTTTGCCAGAAGCGCACGGGATCGCGCAATTTTCCTTCAGCGATATTGCGTAGCCACACATGTTTCTCACCGAGCACAAATGGAAGGCCTTTTCCCTCAAGGCTCTCGCGATAGCCTTCGAGGACGGTTCCACAGACGTCTTCGCGTTTGATTGGAAGACCACCGGCATCGATCGCAAGATGTGCACTGACACAGAGGCGTACTAGATCGATGGTGTAAGCCATCGGCCAGGCTTCGTCGAAGTCGTTCACACCCCAGATAAGCCGGCCTTCGATATCGCGCCACGTACCGAAATTTTCTATATGCAGATCGCCTACGGCGAGGACTTGTGGTGCTTTTGCCAGGTCGTTACAGACCTCTGACCAGAGTTGTGCCCACCGGTAATAAGTGGCACGAAAAAAAGGAAACAGCTCCGCTTTCATCCGCTCGTGCTTCAGGCGAAGGTCCTTCTTATCGATGTGTGTCCGCTGAGCCAGCCACGTTTCGAACTGGCGAGTGGCTTTGACAATGTTCATGCGGGCAACAATATCGACGGGACGAATGGGAAGTCAAATAGCCGAGCGGCTTTTCACCACAGAAACACAGACCACAGAGAAATGCCTTGGAAAGCCAACCCGGTCGCATCCAGTTTCGCAAGTCACTCGCCCCCGAGCTGTCAATCGTTCCTGTGTCGCTTTGGACACGGTGTCCTCTTTAAGCCACTTTGGTTCCGGCGCGTTGGCCTCTAACTAGCCCATATCGAATGGCACAAACTTTGGCCTTCGTCCTGCGTAATGCGAATGTCGGGAGGGAATCATGCAAATCGCAATGACATTAATGGCGGTGGTGGCAGGGATGGTCTTTTCGTTAGCCGTAGCTTTGTTAGCGGAAGAACTGATTTTCGGACAAGTAATCCGGCTGTTCTTTCTTAGGACAGGCGCGGCTGAGACAAGCGGTACCAGCAAAACACAAACGAAGCGCTAAAACGCAAAGGAGAACGACGATGCTTGCATTGAAGTACTTGCTGATTGCAGTCGGCCTGGGAATGATGGTCGCGGCTGTTCTTATTCTCGCCTATGATCTTTATCGCGAGATTCTGTACCGGCGCATGCTGGCGAAGCCTGAAGCAGCAGCGGTTGCTACGCCCCCGGCGCTTCGGTGGCGAACATCGCTGGCGCTGGCAATGCTCGCATGGGCACCTCTATTGGTAGCCTTCAGCATCGTGGTCGTTCCCAGCGGAATGGCCGGCGTCCGCGTCAGTCAAATCAGTGGCACAGTACCCGGGACGCTCTACGCCGGCGCACACATAGTCATGCCTTTGGTCGAAGACGTGGCGCTGTTCGACACCCGTGATCAGATTTTTACTACAGGAGCATCTGACGCCGTAAGAGGTCCGAAAGATAAAACTCCCTCCTCGAAGTCGGAGCCTCTTAATGTTCAGGCCAAAGAAGGGCTGACGTTGGGCTTGTCCATTACGATTCGATATCGGCTGGACACAAAGCGGCTGGATTACATCGAAGCAAACCTGCCGCGCCCCGTGGAAAAAGAGATCGTGCCGTCGACGGTTGCGAGTGTGTGGCGTGAGATCGCCCCGAGCTATACGGTGCGAGAGGTTTTTTCGACAAAGCGCGAGGAGGTGCGCCAGCGTGCGTCCGCGATCATCACCCAGAAGCTGGCGGCCGATGCGATTGTGGTGAAGGAGGTGATGCTGCGCGACATCCAGTTGCCACAGGAATATGCTGAGGGTCTTCAGGCGCTGCTCTTGAAAGAACAGGAGAATGATCAGATGAGCGTGGAAACAGAGTTAAAGACTAAGGAAGTTCGGATTGCCGAACTTGAGGCGGAGGCCGCAAAAGCGCGGCAAGTGAAGCAGGCGGAAGGCGCGGCGCGGGTTCATGTTCTGCAGGCTAAAGCGGAGTCAGATGCAATGCAATACACATTGCCGCTGAAGCAGAAGCAGATTGAACAAAGCCGGCTGGAAGCTCAGGCTCGAAAGGAAGCGACCCTGCAGAACGCCGAAGGTGACGCTCAGGCCAAGGTTATCGACGGTAAGGCTGAAGGGGAACGGCGTAAATTACTGGCCGACGCGGAGGCAAACCGCATCCGTGTGACGGCTGCGGCCGATGCCGACCGGTTGCAGAGTGAAGCAGCGATCTTGAAGGGAAATCCCTTGCTGATTAATAAGATCATCGCCGAGCGGCTTTCGGATAAATTGCAGATCATGATGGTACCAGCCGATGGCAAATTCTTTTTCGCCAACGACGTGCTCCGGGGTGCGAACATGGCACAGCAGAGCGAGCAGGCCGATCCGCCGCGATAATCTGGGCAAGACATCGTGGATGCACGACTTGCAGCGCCTGTGAGATATGATGCGAGGTTCGGGTGGGCGCTTGCTTGTGCGATATTCCCCGAAGTCCAGAAAGCATGATGTTTCGCCGCAAACTATTAATGGTTTTTGCGCTGACGGTATTCTTATCCGTGGTAGCGGTGGCGTGGCTGGTTTCGGTGGTCACTCGGCGCGCCTTCGACCGCAGTGAAGACGAAAGAACGGCTGCGCTCGTCACGCAATTTCACCGCGAATTCAACCGCCAGGGCGACGTGGTGGCGCGACGCGTGGAGGCTATCGCCGCTTCAGAAGTGGTGTATCGCATGGCCCTGGCATTGAACCGCGCATCGCCGGATGCGGGTCCATATTTTGAATTGGCGAAAACCGGCGCCGAAAATAATCAACTCGACTTCTTGGAGTTTGTCGAAAGTGATGGCACCATCGCCTCTTCCGCGCAATGGCCGGCGAAGTTTGGATACGCCGACTCCGCTGTCAGCAGCTTTCCCGCAGTTGCCGATCGGGGAGCCTTTCTAAAGCAGGAAGAACTTCCAGATGGAGCAGCCCTCGGGTTATTTGCGGTGCATGCGATACGGGCTGGGGAGCGCCCGGTCTACGTGATCGGCGGACGCCGCCTGGATAAAACTTTTCTTTCTGGGCTCGACATGCCTGCGGGGATGCGCGTCTTGTTGTACCAGAATCGAGGCGAACGATTCTCGCCGAACTTCTTGCTTGATCCTGCAACCGATTCCCATGAGAGTAAGCGTCCTGTGGAAAAGCTCGAGCCTCTGGTTGATGCCGTTCGAGAGTCCAAGCAGGAAATGTCGAAACAGGTGCAATGGTCTGGAGATTCGCTTGGGGATGAAGTATTCCACGCGATCCCGCTCCTCGGCACGGACGATGCTCGAGGGCACCCTCTGCTGGCGATTCTGCTGATCGGAAATTCCCGGCGGACGTATGTAGAGTTGATGCGGCGCATTCGCTCGGCCGCAATCATGGTTGCCGGCGGAGGAGTTGCGCTGGCAATTCTTCTAAGTACATGGGCGGCCGCGCGCGTCACGCGTCCGGTGGAGCAGTTGGCGTATGCAGCCCAGGAGGTCGCCGAAGGCAACTGGTATGTACGAGTCGATGTCACGGGTGACGACGAGTTGGGCCAACTCGCAGATTCGTTCAACCGCATGACCACTGAACTGCTTAGGCAGCGGGAGCGCCTGATGCAGGCCGAGCGCGTGGCCGCTTGGCGCGAACTGGCGCGGCGTCTCGCGCACGAATTGAAGAATCCATTGTTTCCGTTACAGCTTACGGTGGAGAATCTGGTGCGGGCCCGCGAGCAAACTCCGGCGCAGTTCGACGAAGTCTTCCGCGAAAGTTCGAGAACCCTGCTGGCGGAACTCGCGAATCTGAAAGGCATCGTTGGAAGGTTCAGCGAATTCTCGAGGATGCCGCAGCCGCGTTTGGAGCGCACGCACCTGAATGATCTGATTCGAGGAGTAGTGCAGCTCTTTCAGGCGCAACTGGAGGTCCCCGGAGGGGCGACGATCACCTGCGAGCTGCAACTCGATCCAAACCTGCGGCCGGTCGCCGTGGATTCGGAGTTGTTGCATCGCGCCATTTCAAATCTGGTGCTGAACGCTTTGGACGCGATGCCGCAAGGCGGAACGCTGACAGTGCGAACGCGGGAAGAAGGCGCCAAAGTGCTCATCGAGGTCGCCGACACGGGATCAGGACTGACTCCGGAGCAGTGTGACCAAATCTTTACTCCTTATTACACGAATAAGCCGCATGGTTCCGGCCTCGGGTTAGCCATCGCTCAGTCCGTAGTGAGCGATCATGGAGGCAGGATTCGTGTGCAGAGTGAACCGGGACGGGGAGCAACATTTGTGATCGAGTTGCCGATCGCTGCCGCTTAGCGCAGGGCGTGTGAGCAGATTAGAAAGTGGAGGTACGTTGCCAACGAGAGCACATCTGCTGATTGTGGATGATGAAACCAACACTCTGGCTTCACTGTCCCGAGCTTTCCGCCTGGCGGGACACGAGGCCACGGTGTGCGACAACGCGGTCAAGGGGCTCGAAATCGCGAAGGCGCAACATTTTGACTTAATCCTATCCGACGTCGTGATGCCGGGAAAAGACGGCTTGGCGCTGCTCGCAGAATTGAGAGCGACCGGGGTAACCACCCCGGTCGTGGTGATGTCCGGGCAGGGAGACATCGAAACCGCAGTACGGGCAACGCGACTCGGCGCCCTGGACTTTTTGGAAAAACCTATTTCCACCGAAAAACTTTTGCTGACGGTGGAGAATGCTTTAAAGCTGCAACGGCTCGAAAGCGAGAATCGCCTGCTCAAGCAGCGGTTGGGCAAGCACGAAATTGTGTGGCAGGGCGCGGCCATGCAGCGCGTGATGGCTCAACTTGATCGCGTCGCAGCCAGCGAGACACGTGTATGCATCCTGGGAGAAACCGGCACCGGGAAGGAATTGGTGGCACGGACGATTCACGAGCGCAGTGCGCGTAGCGCTGGAGCATTCGTAACCCTGAATTGTGCCGCGATTCCCGCGGAGTTGATTGAGTCGGAACTCTTCGGACACGAAAAGGGCGCGTTCACAGGCGCGGCTGGTCGCCACGTTGGAAAATTCGAGCAGGCGGATCACGGTACGATTTTTCTTGATGAAATTGGTGACATGCCGACGGCCATGCAGGCCAAGCTACTGCGTGTGCTGGAAGAAGGAGAAGTGGAGCGCATCGGCGGCGATAAGCCTGTGACCGTCAATGTTCGAGTAGTGGTGGCGACGCACCGCGATTTGCAAGCTCGAGTGCGCGCGGAGAAATTCCGCCAAGACTTGTTTCACCGGATTTATGTTTTCCCGCTGGCACTACCGCCGTTGCGGGAGCGGCGGGAAGATATTCCATTACTGGTAGAGCATTTTGCCGCGCAAGTCAGCGCTCAGAACGGATGGAAGCCTCTTCCATTTTCCGCGGAGGCATTAAAGGCGCTGCAAGCATACGCCTGGCCTGGAAATGTGCGCGAGTTGCGCAACATGGTAGAAAGGCTGATGCTGCTGGCGACCGACGGTCAAGTCGATCTCACAACGGTGGAACTGGCGTTGCCGAAAGCGAGCGGCAGCCTTGCTTCGCCTTTCGCATCTTCGTCAGGATCGCTCGCCGATCGGGTAGATGCCTATGAACGCGAGGTCATACTGGCGGAGTTGAAACGCAGCCATTCGAACGTAAGCGTGGCGGCAAAATCGCTGGGGTTGGAGCGAAGCCATCTTTACAAAAAAGCGGAGCAGTTAGGCATTGATCTTCGTGCGATTCGGCGCGAACGGGAGTCTGACGAGTAGCATCCTGTAGAAATATTTGTATTCCATATAGCTATTTAGGAGATTGTTTGATCGCAGGGCGTCGTTGTGTCGTCTCTTTTTTCTTCAGTTCGGTCATTCTTCTTCTTTATATATCACCGTCTGTTTGTGCCAGCGACCCGCCTTCTCCTCCCGCATACGGGCTTCGCATGGAGCAGGCATGGATTCCGATGAAAGATGGAATCCGGCTCGCGGCAACGCTGTACATGCCTGATGGGGCGAAGCCAGAAGAGAAGTTCCCTGCCCTGCTGGAATATCTGCCGTACCGTAAAGATGATGGTACGGCGGCGGGCGACTATCCCAAGCACGCCTATTTCGCGCGCCGCGGGTACGTTAGCGTGCGTGTCGATATTCGAGGATTTGGCGCCAGCGAGGGCGCACCGCCGGAGCGCGAGTATTCCGAACAAGAGCAATTAGACGGAGAGCAGGTGATCGCGTGGCTGGCTCATCAGCCTTGGTCGAACGGAAACGTTGGGATGTTTGGCATTTCGTGGGGCGGTTTCACAGCTCTGCAAATGGCCATGCGGCATGCGCCGGGGTTAAGAGCGATTCTTGCGGTAGATGCGACGGCAGAGTTGTTTCACGATGATGTGCATTACGTGGACGGCATCGCGCACATCGATGAATTCGAATTGAACATGGATATGGCGGAGGGATGGACCGGTGCACCGGACTACACGCTTGACGAAAAAGTTCTTGGCCCACGCTTCAATGCGCCGCCATGGTCGCTGCTTTATCTGAAGCATCAGCACGACGGGCCGTTCTGGCGAGAGCGCGTGCGTCCGCTGACGGAGATTACAATTCCGAGTTTTCTGATTGGCGGGCTGCTCGATGGATATCGCGATAACGTGCCCGATATGTTGATGCAAGCAAGGGGTCCGGTGAAGGCGATCGTCGGACCATGGAACCATACGTTCCCGAATGATGCCGTGCCTGGTCCGCAGATCGAATGGCGCAACCAGGCAGTTCGCTGGTTCGATCACTGGCTCAAGGGCAGCGATACCGGCGTTGAGCGCGATCCGCGGCTGGTCATTTATATGCAGCACTGGCATCCTCCGGATCCGAATCTGGAAAAGTTACCAGGCGAGTGGAGACAGGAAGATGCGTGGCCTCCGAAAGATGCGCGGGCATCAGTTTTTTTTCTACAGCCAAATCATTCACTGGCCGAGATGGTTGCGCAGCCCGATACGCATCAGCTCAAGTATGTTCCGTCGATTGGCGTGGAAGCTGGATTCTGGTGGGGCGAACTTTTGAGTGACGTGCGGCCCGTCGATGCTTTCAGCCTGGTGTACGACTCGGTGCCGCTGTCAGAGGATTTGGCCATCCTGGGGCGTCCGCATGCAATGTTGCGAGCCTCTGCTACTGCTCCGCTTGCCGATTGGTTTGCGCGGCTGTCTGATGTAGCGCCGGACGGAAGCGTTACGCAGATCACCGGTGCTGGGATAAACGGAGCGCAACGAAAGTCGATGACTGAGCCGCAGGATCTGGAGCCCGGCAAAGTGTATCCCCTCGATATCGAGATGCATTTAACGTCATGGGTTTTTCCTAAAGGTCATCGAATTCGCGTGGCGATTTCGAATGCGTTGTGGCCGATGATGCTACCCACTCCTTACTCGATGACGACTTCTCTGGAACTCGGGGGAAACGGTGGGTCGCGGCTTGTCTTACCAGTGGTGCCTGCGCATGGAACTGTCCCGCCTGCGTTTTCGCCTCCCGAACCTTCTGAAGAAAGAACTGATGTCAAGACCGAAGGATTCCCCTGGCCCGGCGAATGGACAGTTGAGCGGGACGAGGCTCAACACAAGACTACGGTTCACTGGAAAGGAAAAGAAGGAAGCCAGTACCCGTGGGGTACGGAAGAAGACTACGAAAATCTGACGTATGAAGCCAACGACGCCCATCCCGAAACCAGCGCTGTGCGGGGCGAAGCGGAGACGGTGTTTGCTCTCAAGGGCCGCACTCTGAAGTGGCGTGGCCATCTGCTGGTCACTACTGATCAGAAGAACTTTTATTACAAATACACTCGCGAATTACTCAAAGACGGCACGATGATCAGGTCGAAGACATGGCAAGAAACGATTGCTCGGGATCATCAGTGAAACGCGACCGGGCTGAGAACGCGTCAATCAAATGCCTCTATCAAGTAGCCTGAGTCTTCGTTCCACGGTGTTTTATTGTTTGTAAATTTTGCCATCTTTCATCACGAACTGAACGTTTTCCAGCAAGCGAATATCGGTGAGCGGGTCCCCGCTTACGCCGATGATGTCTGCATACTTCCCGGGCTTGATCGAACCAATGTCGTGCGAATGGCCGAGCAAATCGGCGGCGCTGCTGGTCGCGGCCTGAATGGCTTGCATGGGAGTCATCCCATACTTCACCATAAAGGCGAACTGCTTCCCACTGGTGCCATAAGCGCACACCCCGGCGTCTGTGCCAAATGACATTTTCACTCCGGCGACCACGGCTTTGCGGAAATTGTCCCGCTGCAGTTGCCCGAGTTCAGCGTCATGCTCGAGAAAATCCTTGGGCATGCTTCCATTTTTCCCGGCTTCCTGAATACATTCATCGTCGTAAATGTCCATATCGAGATAAGTTCCCTGCCGTTTGGCGAGGGCGATGCCTTCGTCGTCAATCATGGTAGCGTGCTCCACTGAGACCACACCTGCCCGGATTGCGTTTTTGATGCCTATGGTGGAATGGGCATGCGATTCCACGCGCAGGCCGAAGTGGGTCGCTTCATCGACGGCGGCCTGCAATTCCTCAAGAGTAAATTCCTGCGATTTCGGATTGCTTCCATGCGTCAGCACAGCGCCGCTGGAAAGGATCTTGATGTGATCGACACCGTCGTGAGCCAGCTTGCGAATCACCTGCCGTACTTCCCAGGGGCTGTTCGCTTCGCCATAATGCATGTCCCAGGGCAAGGTGATGTCGGGAGCAAGTCCGGTGTCCGCGCCAGCACCGCCGGTGATCGTGACATAAGCGCCCGCCACGAACATGCGCGGGCCAATGATGTCGCCCCGATTGATGGCATCGCGCAGGGCGACATCGCCGAGAGCGCGGTACGTGCCCACATCTCGCACGGTGGTAAAACCGGATTCGAGCGTGACACGGGCATTGGGCACCGACTCCAGCGCTAACTGTGCAGCGGTTTTTCTGAACACTCCGATAGGATCCGAATCGTGCGCGCCGTCGGCCAGATGGGTGTGACAGTCGATCAGGCCGGGCAGAACCGTCATCTTGGTAAGGTCGATGATTTTGGCGTTAGAAGGAATGACAACGTTATTGCCAACCGCTTCGATTTTGCCGCCGTCGATGAGAATGGTCTGGTTGGTGAGAACAACGGCCGAGTCGGGATCAATCAACTTGCCGGCATGGATGGCAACGACTTGTGAGAGGGCCGCAGAAGCAATCGTGCCGCACACGGCGAGGATCAGAAAACTGTTTCGCAGGACGCAGGCGTTTCTTCCGCCCCGTTGAGGCTCCTTCATTGTTTCTCCCTACCCCGGTTGAGCCGAGGGTCAGTCAGCGGCGGCCATTGCGGGTTCCAGGGTGCGTTTGAGATCCGCGGCGAGCAACCGGTGAAATAACTGTTCTCCCGCCTCCCGGCGGACCGAGAGTCGTCCCGCACGATAGGCTCGCGACTTCAACCCACGCTGCACATCTTCGCAGATACCAAGATCTTCTTCCTGCACGCGATTACTCACGTTCACCGACTGCTCGTTATATTCGCGACTCGCCTCGCTGATGTCGCGAAAATAAAAGTCGAAGATCACTCTGCAATGATCGACGTCCACTGGAATTACGAGATTCGTGTCCATGTACCCGTCGTAGCAATTGATCATCAGGTTAGGATGCTGCCAGAAATACCAGGCGCGATCGCCCTTACGAGTCGACCCAATCGCGGCGTCTTCGCTCGAAGCAACCATCGGGCTCGATTGCAAACAATAGCGATCTTCGTTCTCGATCGTGTAATGCTTGTAGTCCAGAACCGAATTGAGACCCTTGTGCAGATGCGGAACGTGGTAGCCGCCGTCGAGAAAGTTGTCGACGAAGACCTTCCAGTTGCAATTTATGTCGTAGGAGCGTCGGTCAAAGTATTGCAGCTCGCCGATGCCGAGTGGTGTTATGCGCCGGACGAGGCCGCCGAGAAAATCAGTGAGAGGAGCGGCGTGCTGATCAAGGTTGATAAAGACGAAGCACTCCCAGGTTTCGACTCGAATCGGAACCAGGCCATTTTGCGAGCGCTCGAAATTCTCCACCCCTTCGAACTCCGGCATGCCTTTGAGCGAGCCATCGAGGCCGTAGTTCCAGCCGTGATACGGGCAATGCAAGATGGAAGCCTGGCCGCACGGTTCAGTTACGACAGCCGCCGCATGATGACGGCATACATTGTAGAAAGCGCGCAGAACATTATCATTACCGCGCACGACCACAAGCGGCTCGCCTGCGACTGTGGTTGCCACAAACTGTCCCGGCGCTTTTACCTGCTGTGTGCGGGCAACAAGCTGCCACTTCTTGCTGAAGACATTCAGACGTTCGAGTTCGGCGATGCGGGCATCGAAATACCACGCGGCCGGAATGGTTGAGGCCTGGGCGAGAGGCGCGCGATCATCATAACTGGAAAGGATTTGCTCGATTGATAATTGCATGGCCTGGATTTTCTCAAGTTTAATTTTGTGTTCGCTTTACGCTCCGACTACGGCGTCTTAGGCTTTACTATGAGATCAACCGCTGCAAACTTCCGCCGGCGTTTACCGGGGCGAACTGGAGCCTCACACGCAACACCAACCGCCCGCCGCAAGACGGCGAGAAATTGCAAAATCCGCGCTTCCTTCTTTTCCGGTAGTTCACCCTGCCGGCGAAAGAGGCCGGGATCAAGTTCGGCGGTGAGCAACGCGTCCTGAAATCGCTCCATCGTCCAGTCCAAAATAGAGACGATCATCTCGATATCCATATCTTGGCGCAATTCGCCCCGGGCCAGACCGAAGCGCACGAAAGCGACTGTGCCATAAGGATCTTCTGCAACAAGAAAGCGATTGATTTCGCGCTTCAGCGCTAGATCAGCGCCATAGTTGCCCAGCAGCGCGATGCGGTAGGGGATCCAATCCTCGTGCAGCATATGTTCGGTGCGGCTCAGCCAATAATGAAGCACATCGAAGAAACCGGCGGCCTGCACTTCGGTGGGCGCGTCCAGATATTTCGAGAACGAGCGCACAGCGCGTTTGTAGACTTCAAGGAACAAGCCGTCCTTGCTTCCGAAGTGTTGGAAAATCGAACCTTTCGCGATACCGAGTGCGACAGCCATATCGCCGACGCGGGCTGCCTCATAGCCGTTTTCGGCAAAATGTTGCATGGCAGCGTCAATGATGCGCGAGCGTTTGGCTGCGGATCGCGGCCGCGGTACGTGCTGGCGCGAATAGCGGGCAAGATCCGTCAGATTGGTGGCAGTTCCATTCATGAATGACTCCAGGTCACGGAAGCATATCGAAGACCGTTCTAATATTCAACTTCATTTTTACGATGCCATGCAGTAACGTAAAGCGTCCGGATTACCGCGATATGACCGAGAGTCAGATCCAAGTGAAGCAGATCTCAAATTTTATTTACGACGCAATCATAATTGGCGCCGGCCACAACGGCTTGACAGCGGCAGCGTATCTTGCCCGTGAGGGTCTTTCCACGCTCGTGCTGGAACGTCGCGAAATTATCGGCGGATGTTGCGTCACCGAAGAGATAGCTCCGCACTGCCGCGTCTCCACGACATCTTACATCGCGAGCATGCTGCGTCCGGAAGTAATTGCAGAGTTGCAATTGGCAAACCATGGCTTGCGTATGATCCCCTGTGATCCGGCAATTCAGGTTCCTTTCCCCGATGGACAAGTGATTCCCTGGTGGGTTGATCGAGAGCGAGCGAAGGCCGAGTTTAGAAAACTATCCGTGAAGGATGCTGATCGTTTCGTTGAGATCGACGATTTACTGAAGAAGTTAGCCCGCTACCTGCAGCCGTTTTTTATGGAGCCTCCACCTGAAATCGATACGTCGTCCATATCCGGCTGGAGCGACCTGTTTCGCACTGGCAAACGGTTTTGGGGAATTTCGAGCACAGAAATTGCGCAATTAGTTTCGTTTCTCACCGGAAGCCTCGGAGAGTTTCTCGATCACAACTATGAATCCGAGAAAATGAAAACGATGTTTCTGGCCAACAATGTGTATGGCAAGCACGGTGGCCCCTATCAGCCAGGCACAGCCATCGGACTTCTCTTTCATCTGTTAAGCGGCGGAGAAGACCAACTGCAGGGTTTTTCTGGTCACGTGATAGGGGGTATGGGATCGATCACGCAGGCGTTGGCGGCAGCGGGGAAAAAGCTTGGCGCGGAGATTCGGACCTCATCCGCGGTAGCACAGATCGACGTGCGCAACGGAGGCGCGTGCAGCGTCGTGTTGGAAGACGGCAGCGAAGTTCGCGGACGAATGATTTTTTCGAATGCCGATCCTAAACGGACGTTTTTGAAAATGGTTGCGCCGCGCGAATTGCCGGAAGACTTCCTGTTTGCCGTGCGCGGCATCAAGATGGCTGGCCCCTGCGCGAAGGTGAATTTGGTGCTGGCAGAAGAGCCCCGATTCACCGGAACCTCGTTGCAGGCTACCGCGCTTGAGCGCACGTTTTACACGCTGGTTCCATCACTGGAGTTCGCCGAGCACTGCTATGACATCGCAAAATTCGGCGAGATTCCGCAAGAGCTTTGGGTGGATTGTGTGGTTTCGTCGAATGCCGATAGTTCTCTTGCGCCGCCCGGCAAGCACATCCTAACCTGCTTTGTACAGTACGTACCGTACAAATTGCGCCAAAGCAATTGGGATGAGATGAGAGATGTGCTGGGCGACCGTGTAGTCAAAAAGATTGCCGAGTATGCGCCCAATGTGCCCGACGCAATTCTCGCTCGGCAGGTGCTTACGCCGCTTGATCTGGAGCGCACGTATGGATTGACCGAGGGCAACATTTTTCATGGCGACTTGCGGCTGGAGCAGCTCTTCTTCATGCGGCCGGTACCCGGATGGGCGCAGTATCGTACTCCAATTCGCGGTCTTTATCTGTGTGGAGCGGGAGCTCATCCCGGCGGCGGCGTCACCGGTGCGCCGGGGCGGAATGCAGCACACCAGGCGCTGCGCGATTGGAAAAGAGGTTGGTTCAAAGGAGGGGTGGCGTGATCTCCCGTCGCATGCGAACAGATGAGCAAAAATCAGGAGAGAGCATGAAAAAGAAAGGTATTTTGGAAAGGTTGAAAGACGGCCCAGTGCTGGGCGACGGCGGATATCTGCTCGAACTGGAAAAGCGCGGATGGGTACGCGCGGGTCCGTTCACACCAGAAGTAGTGTTGACACATCCCGAGGCACTCCGCGAATTGCACGTGGAGTTTCGCGAAGCCGGCTCCGAGGTGTTGCAGGCGCTTACGTTCTATGCGAGTCGTGACAAATTGGCCACCGTCGGCCTCGAAGATCGATTGCAGGATTTAAATCGGGCCGCGGTCCGTATTGCACGCGAGGTTGCCGGCGATCGCTGCCTGGTCGCGGGAAACCTCAGCTTGACCTGGATGTATGAACCAGGTAGTGCGTCCGCTGCCGACCGCGTGCGAAAGACTTTCGACGAGCAGCTCGCTGTACAAACCGAGGAAGGCGTCGATTTCATCATCGGCGAAACCTTCTCATTTCTCGGAGAGGCGTTGATCGCGGTGGAGCGGGGGAAGAAAACCGGCTTGCCCACGATGGTCACGATTTGCTTCGAAAATAAAGATGAAACCATCGAAGGCAAGAGCGCTGCCGAAGCCGCTAAAGCGCTGTTCGATGCAGGAGCCGATATCGTCGGTATGAATTGCCTGCGGCCGCCGGAACATCTTTTGGGTCCGATGGAACAAATGCGTGAGGCAGTGTCGGGCTATCTGGCGTGCCAGCCGGTCGCCTATCGCACTCCCATGGAGCGGCCTGATTTCACAAGCCTGCCTGAGTTCCCTTACGCCTTAGATCCACTGCAGCTCACGCGGCAGGAAATGGGCAAGTACGCCGCGCAAGCCCGCGACATCGGTATCAACTTCATTGGAGCGTGCTGTGGCACCGTCGCCACGCACATCCGGGAGATGGCGCGTGTGCTGGGAAAGTTGCCGGAGGATTCGCGTACCTGGAAGAAAGGTGGCGACAAACCGATGTCGGCGTACGAATACTACGGCCACGACAATCTGAAGGCGAGTACGCGCGCATAGCAGACGACAGAAACAACAACGAGCAGGCTTCTTCGGTAAGAGCCTGCTCGAATTATCTGCGGCTGAATTAACTGGCGTCGCGCAACCGCGTATCGTCTGCCCTGACCAGAGGCTCATCCACCAGGTGTTGGCTCAGGAACCAGACTTGCAATTCGTTCGTTCGCAGCACGTCGCTCACGACTAGATCATTGGTGCCATCGTCGCCGAGCTGGTCAGAGCGTTTGGCCAACTCGCGGCAATGGCCAATGATGATCTGATGTGCATCCAGCAACCGGGAAAGCTGTACCGGCACTTCTTCCCTGCCCTTGGGCGGACGCTCGATGCGTGTGGTTTCCGCGACATCAGCGGCCATCGCAATTGAGATCCCGCCGAGAAGTTGAACTCTCTCGGCGATGGTGTCCACAATCTCCGCCTGCTCTTCATGGTGCTTATCGAACAAGAGATGCAGCTGATAAAAAGTTGGTCCCGCGACTTGCCAGTGCGATTTCTTGTAGAGATCGCGCAGCGTCATGGTGTCGGCTAACATCAGGTTGAGTTGTTCCGTCATTTCCAGACGAACTGGCTCCTCAAGGTCGAGGGGCAACTGATGGGAGACGGTACCGTACGCCTGAATTTCAGCCGCCCGCTGATGAAAACGGGGTTGCGCGCTCACTCCTGGCCGCGCGCTCGCGGGAGCTTTTGTGGTGAGATCCTTCTTGGCCATAATAGATTTTCTCCTTGCTGCGCACTTCTGAAGACCACTGATTCAACTAAACCTAGGCTTTTTTCGATGCCCCTGAGGCATATTTGGATGCGGTGAATCGTTAGGGGGTTTGGGTTTACCCGACGACGATAACACAGACTCATTGAAGCGATTGCTCGGTTAAGTCGATCACCTACTAAGACAAATGTGGCCCGCGCAAAGAACCAAGTTTGACGATGGGAAGCACATTAATTATGATCGAAGTGCGGGGTGGAGCAGTCTGGTAGCTCGTTGGGCTCATAACCCAAAGGTCGGTGGTTCAAATCCACCCCCCGCAACCAAAAAAGTGTTTCCCTTCAATTAGTTCCGCGAACCCCGCAACCATCCGAATTGATAAATTCTTGAACTGAGGGTTGGGAATCAATCAGTTTGCGGCTTTTCAGCCACTCCTCAGGGTTCTGAGGCTATCGACCGCATAGTTTCTGGATAGCCCGTCACTCGGCCCGTCATTCCACGACGCTTCGCTACAGCCATGCGGCAGTTACCTCCACGAGCAGCAGACTTATCAGAGTTAGCCGCCAGTGGTGTGAATCCCCAAGAGAAGGTGAGCTATCGGAGTGATACGATCACGTCGCACCACCTGCGAAAAGGAGATGTGCATGAGCTCAAATTCAGTTTGGACAACGATTGCAACAATGGCTGCGATGCTCGTTGCGGTTTGCCTGCTTCAAACTCGATCAGCACAATCCAGTTCCTCTAGTTCCGCAACCGCATCCCAAGATGCTCCAAAACCGCTCCTGCTAGAGAAAAATGAGGGTGAGCGGCGGATATGGCGAGACCTTCCGCCTGGAGAATTTACTCTGAAGGTCAGCCCGAAAAACAACGGTTCTCAGCACCTTGTCTTAGTTACCGAAGACATGGCTCCCGGAGACGAAATTCCAACGCACAAGCACCTCGGGCAGGATGAAATTCTTTATATCGAAAAGGGAACCGTTCACGTTCATGTAGGTGACCGGGAGCGCGATCTGCACGGGGGAGGAACGGTATTCATTCCAGCGTACACCTGGGTAAGTGTTAAGAACGAGGGAACCGAGACCGTCAGCGTGGTGGCTGTATTTTCAGCGCCCGGTTTTGAAGATCTCATGCGATGCGAATCGGTGCTGCCAAACGAAAAATCGACACCTATCTCCCGAGATGAATACAAAAGGTGCGAGCATCAAGGGCATGTTGTCTACAAAGAGCCAGAAGGAAAAGCTCAAGAGTGAAGTAAAAAAGCCGATCTACGCGGAACAGTGAATCAATTCGTTGCGAAACGGTATCCACAAAGTGTCTAAATTCGGTACGTATCGGGCCCCCGCAACCAACGCAATCGTAGGGACGAGCAAGGCACCCTTTTCCGCAGGGGGAACAATCGCCAGGGCGGTGCCCCGACCCACTGGGTCGAAGCTCCAGAGATTATCCTTAATTACCGTCCTCGACCCTCCGGTTCGCACAGAATTTCCGAGGCTGATTTCCGGGCCAGCCACGTGGTGCGTGCGAATCTCCAGCAAACAATGAACGCCTGGTTCAAGGTCGGGCGTTCTAAGAAACAATCCTGCAGATATCCAAAGCGTTTCTTGAGCTACCCGTTTTCGACGCGTTCTTTTATATCCGCGTACGCCGCATCGATGAGCCTGCTCAGTTCTTCGGCGTTTGTGGCCGTTCCCGGTCTCAGCTTCACATGGCGCATGAACTTGCCAGTGCCTTGTAACAAACGTGCCGGATCCGGCAACGCTGCACCCTGAAAGAACCCCACGTTTACATGCGAAGTGAACACATTGACGTAGCCGAAGGGGGCATCTCCCAAACATGCAACCGGGCAGCCGTCATGCAAGAGCTCCCGGACTTCGTCCCCGCATTTTCGCATCACCTCAAACCACTGACGCGCGATGTTCCCCAATTCGCCTGTACGCTCTTTCAACCACGCATCGATGGCGGGATCGCGCTCGACAGCGCCGTTCAAGCGCAGCAATTCCGTTCTCATCGGTCGCTCCACTTTCAGCAGCTTTCGAGATTTGTGGTTACGTAGCACCCCTCCCTCCACCAATATCCCTCGTCTGGAACAGGTGTTCTGGTCGAAGGTCTGCCGCTCCCGGCTAACGTCGCGTCTTTTATGACCCGTTGCGAAATCTCGTTTTAATTGGAGTAGGTTATGCCCGGCGCCACTCTGAACGGAGTACCGTTTGTCGCACAGGTCGCGCTCACTTTTGTGACGACCCAGCTCTCTTACTTTCTACGGGCTCTCTTACTTTCTACGGGCTTTTCTAAGGGCGAACTTCGTAAACAAGATTGAACGGCGTTTGGGCAGCTCGGCGGAATCGAGTGAATCCGGCGGCAGTCACCACGTTATGGATCCGATCCTCACCAGCTTGGGCGCCCAGTCCCGCACCCACCTCCTGCGCTAACGATGCGGGGGTGCAGATCATGGTTGAGGCCGAGTAGTAAATTCGGCCCACCGGGTTGTGATTATCCTCCGCGCGATCATTCGCAAACGGCTCCACGATCATCCATGTACCATCGGGTTTTAGAGTGGAGAGAACGTGCTTCGCGGCGCCGGTCGGGTCGCCCATGTCGTGGAGGCAATCGAAAAACGCAACCAGATCATATCCTCCATTGCTGGGGTAATTCTTGGAGCTGGCCACCTCGAAAGTGACGTAATCCATCACGCCGTCGCGCCCTGCCAGGTGGCGCGCATATTCGATCGATCCAGGATGATAATCGAATCCGTAAAAGCGCGACTTCGGAAAGGCTTTGGCCATGAGCAGCGTCGAGGCGCCGTGGCCGCAGCCGACATCCCCAACCATGGCGCCCGCAGTGAGCTTTTGGCTCACACCTTCGAGCGCTGGAATCCACGAACTCAACAGGTGGTTCTCATAGTTGGGCCGAAAAAAGCGTTCGGTACCAAAAAAGAGATTCGTATCGTGTTCGTGCCAGCCAACTCCTTCCCCTGTGCGGAATGCCTGGGTAATTTTCGGTTCATCCTTGAAGCAGGAAGAAATGATGTGAAAAGCGCCAGGCAGATCCTGCGCCGTAAGCATAAATGCCTGCTCCGGCGGTAACTCGAAGCGCTGCGTAGCTGGATCGTACGTGACGTAGCCGCTTGCCGCGTTGGCATTCAGCCACTCGCGTACATAGCGCTCGGCGGTCTTGGTCTTGGCCGCCAGTTCGGCCGACGTGAGCCAACCTGCGCCTGCCATGGCTTTGTACAGTCCCAGTTTGTCCCCGACCACGACAAGCGTCGCATGCATCGCGGCGCCAATATCTCCAACTGCCTTCCCCATAAACGCGTTCAGCTTGGCTTCATCAAGTTTGGGAACTTCATCGACGACAGTCATAGAGCACCCCCAATTCTTCGGTTGGCCGCGAATTGTATGAGAAGAAAGCCGGTACTTTCAAGCAGTGAGATAACCCCGGCCCGATCGACAGCGTCTAAATTTAGAGGAAAAGTTTGTGGAGTTTGTCTGTCCGGGTCGGGCGTATAATGTTGCCAACGGATGTTGGCCGCAAAGAGGCATTTATGAAATTGCGATGGTTGGCAATCGCTGTGGCGTTAGCGGCGTTCAGCGCCGCGCCCTGGACATTGGCGCAGACGCAGGATCCGAATCAGAATCCTGGGCCGAATAATCCTGGTCAAAGCAATCCTGGACAAAACAATCCAAGTCAAACCCAGCCTGGGCAACCCCCGAGTCAAACCAAAGCGCCCGCTCATGACCCCGACAACGGCCAGCCCAAAGCCGCCGACATTCAGAACGCGCCGGCGCAACCCCCTGCCGCACTGCCGACAAAGGATGACGACCAGATCAAGCACGACGGGACCAAAGCCGACATAGACGCAGTGGGGAATCGCAATGTTGGGTGCGGGCGCGGCGTAGGCAACTGGTACACGGTAGAAGGCCAGGTAGCGCGGGGTCGAGTCTATGCGCAGCAGATTGAAGCGCAGGTCAAATTGATCAACGATCCCGTGATCACCGAGTACGTGAACCGTGTCGGGCAGAACATCGTGCGCAACTCCGATGCACAGGTGCCATTCACGATCAAAGTGATTGACTCGGACGTAGTGAATGCGATGGCGCTGCCGGGCGGATTTTTTTACGTAAACTCTGGATTGATCCTGGCGGCCGATGAAGAAGCAGAAATGGCCGGCGTGATGGCGCACGAGATTGCGCACGTCGCAGCATGCCACTACGGGCGGGAGATGACGCGTGCCAATCTGTTGCAGATGGCATCGATCCCCTTCATCTTTATGGGCGGCGCGATTGGCTACGCGGGGTACGAAGCTGCGGGGCTGGCAATCCCGATGACTTTCTTGAAGTTTTCTCGCGGCTTCGAAGCGGAAGCGGACTATCTCGGGGTTGAGTACATGTACCGTTCCGGCTACGATCCTTCGGCATTCGTTTCCTTCTTTGAAAAAATTCAGGCGATGGAGAAGAAAAAGCCGGGGACTTTATCCAAGGCATTCGACACGCATCCCCAGACTCCGGATCGTATCGAAAAGACTCAGGATGAAATCCGCAAAATACTTCCGTCCAAACAACAATACATTGTGACCACTTCGGAGTTCGACGAGGTTAAGAGTCGGCTGGCCTCGATCGAAAATCGGCATAAGGTGCTCGACCAGAAGGATGCGAACAAGCCCAGCTTGCGGCGAGCTTCAACCAGCAGCGGCGACGGAAACTCGGGCGACAAGAGCGATGATGACCGTCCGACTTTGAAGCGGCGAGATGATTCGTCGTCGAACTGAACACGATTACGAAAAAAGAAACAACGAAGAAACATGGAACCGGTGGCTTCGGCCGCCGGTTTTTTACTTGTGGCAATTCGCATCGGGAAATTCAGATGTGAAGCGCAAAGCGGCTAGTCTAAAGCCCGAATCCCCGCCGCTAAAGTGGACGACCACAATTCGCACCGCTGGAAGCGCTCCGCCACCCCAACTCAAGCTGTGCCATCCGACTCGATAGGCCGACTTGGCCATCCCGGGTCGCGAAAACATGTGTGACTACAGTCACAGCCCGTCGGTTGCCGGAGCCCGCTACGGTACGCTACGCTAGTCCTATAGTGTAGGCGCGAGGAGCAGCGGTTTCCATGCCAGAAAATACACTCTCCATCACCGACAATCGTACCGGACAGATCTATACCGTTCCCATCGAAAACGGAACCATTCGGGCGATGAATCTGCGGCAGATTAAAACGGATCCGGAAGATTTTGGGCTCATGACATATGACCCGGCGTTCATGAACACGGCATCGTGCCGCAGCACGATCACCTATATCGATGGAGACCGTGGGATTCTGCGTTATCGCGGGTATCCCATCGAAGTATTGGCCGAGCGCTGCACTTTTCTGGAAGTTGCGTACCTGCTCCTGTTTGGAGAATTGCCCACATCCTCTGAGCTTAAGAGTTGGGTGCACGACATCACGCACCACACCATGCTGCACGAAGCGACGAAGAAGTTTATGGAGGGTTTCCGCTATGACTCTCATCCCATGGTGATGTTTGTGAGCACCGTGGCGGCCCTCTCCAGCGTGTATCCGGAAGCCCGCCAGGTTCACGATCCGGAGAACCGGATGCTGCAGATCAAGCGCCTGATTGGCAAGGTGCCGTCGATCGCGGGCATGTCATATCGGTATAACGTGGGGTTTCCCTACGTATATCCGGATAACGATTTGAGCTATACCGAGAATTTCATGAATATGTTGTGGAAGATGGTCGAGCCGAAGTATGTGGCGAATCCGGTCCTGGCCCGCGCACTCGATATCCTATTTATTTTGCACGCGGATCACGAGCAGAATTGCGGGACCAGCGCAATGCGCACTGTGGGCAGCGCCCAGACCGATCCTTACCTGGCCACGGCATCGGCGGCGGCGGCTCTGGCGGGACCGTTGCATGGCGGGGCCAACGAAGAAGTCCTGAAGATGATCGATGAGATCGGGACCAAGGACAACGTACCTGCCTATATCAAGAGAGTGAAAGACGGTCACGGCAAGCTGATGGGATTCGGCCATCGCGTGTACAAGAATTACGATCCTCGGGCGAAGATTATTAAGTGGACGGCGGAGCAGGTGTTCAAGGTCACGGGACGCAACCCGAAGCTGGATATTGCCCTGGAGTTGGAGCGCATTGCTCTTGAAGACGACTATTTTGTAAAGCGCAAACTCTACCCGAATGTCGACTTCTATTCTGGCATCATGTATCAGGCGATGGGATTTCCACCAGAAATGTTTACGGTACTGTTTGCAATTCCGCGCACGGCGGGATGGCTGGCCCAGTGGCAGGAATTGGTGAACGATCCAGAGCAGAAGATTACGAGACCCCGGCAGATCTATACCGGGCCGGACGAGCGAGATTTTGTGCCTATGGAGAAGAGAACTGCGGCAACCGTTCCGGCGCGCTAGTCTGAGATGGCAGCAGCCGAATTATAAGCGCAACAACCGCACCGCACCATCGATCTATAAGGTCAAACTGTCAAAAACCCGATCTGTGGAAATCGATCTGTCCGAACTCGGTCTTACACAGCTTGTTTCGTTGCCAGCGATGCTACGTATTCCCGACTCTCTGCTGACGATGTGATCACCCTCATCTCCTGCCAGTCATACGGAAATTCTCTTCCGCAGTCGAGGCAAGCTACATAGGTTCCGGTCAAGGCACCTGCCTGAGGGCGGCGCGCTGCCCCCCGAATGGTGACTGGAAAGCTGTAGCGGGAGTGTCTGCAACCAAAAACGAAGTCGATCAGCTTCGCAACCATAAAGCACCTTCCACCCCTGGGTTCTTCGGCCTAGGGTTGTTCTGAGTAGGCCCCCCCTTTTGTATCCACCACAGGCTACACTCAATACCTTAGATTCAGGCAAGCGAAGAATGGTTTCTGGTTCTTCGCGTAACTGAGTGTGCTCCCAAAATGGGTCTTTCCTTAGACGCGTCTGAGCAGAATACTTCGGGGGGAGGATGCAAGAAACTGCATAGCTATTTACTGACCGGCTATAGCCAACGTATTAATACTCCTAACGTGCGGGCAAATTCAAGGCCTTTCTGATAGTTCCACGTTCGTTCTGAATCTTTTCCTGAAGCAGAGTGATGCTGTAGATGAGTTGTTCCGGCCGGGGTGGGCAACCGGGAACATAGACGTCAACGGGAATTACCTGGTTGACGCTTTGGACCAGTGCGTAGTTATTAAACACTCCACCGGATGTGGCGCAGGCGCCCATGGAGATTACCCATTTAGGCTCGGGCATCTGTTCCCACAAAAGACGGATTACCGGGGCCATCTTATTTGAGACGCGGCCCGCAATAATCATCAGATCGCTTTGCCGTGGGGATGGGCGAAAAACTTCCGCTCCGAAGCGTGCAATATCGAAACGAGAAGCTCCCATCGACATCATCTCGATGGCGCAACAGGCCAGACCAAACGTCATGGGCCAGATAGAGCCCTTGCGCATCCAATTGACGGCGGAATCGAGGGTGGTCAGCACGACACCCTCCGGCGTGGGATTGCCGAATGTTAAGTCCTTGACTACTTTCTTTCCGTCTTCGACATCGACGTAGGGGCCGAAATTCAGGGCGCGGGACATTGTTCTTCTATTTTAGACCGGCGGGACCGCGATTCACCAGTGCGATCCACAAGCAACGAAAGGCTGCCTTCAAAATTCCTTGCTCGCAAAATCCGGTTCCTTCAGAATGATGGTTGACAATCGATAGTGTGCATGTTCCCCGCACTGGCCTATACTTGGCGTGGCTCGGCGGAGTTGCTCTCGTTCTGATTCGCTCGAACTGGCCCGCTGGCAACCGGCAACTGCTCGATGGACTTCGATCAACTGCAAACCTTTTTCGAAGTAGCGCGCCATGCCTCGTTTTCACGGGCAGCGGAGAAGCGTTTCCGCACCCAGCCCGCCATCTCTTCCCAGATCCGCGCGCTAGAGGATGAGGTTGGCGCCAAACTTTTTGATCGCTCCGGGGGCAAGGTCTCTCTTACGGCAGCGGGCAAGGCTTTTCAGAAATACGTCCAGGAGACGCTTGACGCCCGCAAGGCCATGCTCACTTCCCTGGCCGAGATGGAGCATGTCCCGCGCGGCGCAATCACGGTGGGAGCGAATGAAGGTACGTGCCTGCATATTCTTCCCGAGGTCTTTGCCGATTTTAAGAAGCGGTATCCGGATGTCTCGGTCAATATCAAGCGCGCTGACTATGCCAAGGTTCTAGAATCGGTGACCGATAATTCTGTCGATTTCGGAGTGGTTTCGCTTCCCGTGAAAGACAACCGGCTCACCGTGGTCCTCATCCATCAGGATGAACTGGTCATCATTGCTCCGCCGAAGCACCCGCTGGGCAAAATGAAGTCAGCTGTGGTGGGAGATCTGGCGAAGTATCCGCTGGTTCTCCCCAAGGCCGGGCATACGCGGGACGCGCTGGAGGAGTTGTTTCGCGACCGGCGGTTGAAACCGAATTACAGCATGGAACTGGATTCCAGCGAGCTTTTAAAGCGTTTCGTGGCGGCGGGCGTAGGGGTGGGTTTCATCGCTCGATCCAACGTGCAGGAGGACGTTCGGGCTGGCGTGCTGGTGGCGATTTCGATCGCCGATGCGCTACTGCGGCGGGATTTGGCTCTCGTGTTCCGCAAGGATAAGGCGCTGAGCCGAGCCGCACTCGCCTTCATCGAGATCGCTAAGAATCACAAATCGAGCAACGGAAGGGTGTCCAGAACGAAGCAATGAAGACGTACCTCCCAGAATTTCATAGTTTTCCCGGATTTCGTTGTTTCCCAGGATTTCGTAGCTTCGTTCTGAGCTTTTATCTCCTCCCTGGCTTATTCTGCTTTCCCGCCTTTGCTCAGACCTCGCCGTCCAGCGCAGGCGGCAGCGCCATGCCGGCCAGCGCTTACAAGCTTATCGCCGTCAAGGTAACTGGCAGCAAACGATTCAGTTCCGATGAAGTCGCGGCTGCCAGCGGATTGCCGGTGGGCACGGTCGCACACGAAGAAGATTTCAAAAAGGCCGCCCGGCAACTGGGGGAGACGGGAGCGTTCAGCAGCATTACTTACACATTCTCCTACTCAGCGGCCGGCACCAAACTCGAATTCCAGGTCACCGACGCCGATAAATTTGTGCCTGCGCGCTTTGCCGACTTCGTCTGGTTCACGGATCAAGATTTGCTGCACAAAGTGCACGAGCGAATTCCACTGTTTAATGGCGAATTGCCGACCAGCGGACGTATGCCCGATCAAGTCTCGGACGTTCTGCAGGCGCTGCTGGTAGAAAATGCCATTCCCGGCCATGTTGAATATCTGCGAAGCACCGGAAAAGACGAACGACTCGTGTCGATTGACTACAACGTTGTGGGCCTGAGCATTCGCATTCGTCACGCAGAGTTCCCAGGGGCAAGTGCGACCGAGCTGCCCCTGTTGCAGGCAGCTGGAGAGAAATTATCTGACCGTGAATATTCTCGGGCATACATGAGTTCTTTCATTGAAAAAACGTTACTGCCCATCTTTCACGAGGACGGATATCTGAAAGCGGTGTGTGCTCCCGCGCAGCCCAGGGTGGTCAAACCCGAGTCTTCGGATTCAATCGATAAGCAGCCGCCAACCTTTGTAGACGTAACTTTCTCAGTGACCCCCGGTTTGCAATACAAGCTGACTGGGTGGGAATGGTTGGGCAACAAAGCGATTACCGCAAACGATCTGCAGCCACTGCTTCATGCCAAGGCAGGGCAAATCGCGAATACCGTGCAGTTGTCGGACGATCTGCGAGCGGTGCAGGAGCTCTACGGTTCGCGTGGCTATGTCCTGGCGACAGTCAAAGTCGATGCTGAATTTGACGATGCCGCTGGAACGGTCGCTTATCACCTCTCGGTCAACGAGGGTTCGCTGTTTCACATGGGACAGCTGGAGTTTCGCGGCATCGATAACAATCTGACTGCACGGCTGCAGGCTGCCTGGAAAATCCGGACTGGTGATGTCTACGATGCCGGCTACCTGGAGCACTTTGTGCCGCTGGCCAGGAAGCTGTTGCCGGCGAATCTCGACTGGGAAATTACCACTCACGCTACTGCGCTCACCAACGATAAAACCGTCGACGTCGACGTGCAATGTACGGCTAAAGCTCCGCGGTAGAGCCTACGGATACTGCCGGCGATCCAGCGCCCGAAAGGACGAGGTTGGCACTTATAAATGCGTGATGCTACGAATCTCTTTATGCTTCGCGATTCGTCAGTCGAAACTTTAGGCCGCATCTAGATTCCGCAGTCGGCTTTAGGGAATACACTAAAGTGACTCTGGTAATACGGAGAATATCGAATGAATCGAGACTCGCGGTGGTCGAAAATGATGGCCACCATTATTTTTTCAACGGTCGTCTTTCTTAACTTTAGTTCTAATCTTGGCGCGCTTGCCGTCCACAAACAGGTATTCACTGGCGAGGTGGGTGATGCAATGTGCGGCAGACAGCACATGGAAGGGACACCGGCAGATTGTACTCGCACTTGCGTGGGCAAGGGCTCCAAGTTCGCCCTCGTAGTGGGGGACAAAACGTACATTTTGGAGACGACCGACCAGGCGGCGCTGGCCACGCTCGACAAACAGGCCGGCAAACTCGCTACGGTCACCGGTGTTTTGAACGGCGACACCATCCAAGTCAGTGCCGTTGCCGCGAAGTGACCCGAAGTTTTTGTTCGCAAAACCGGAAGGCGTCTGCCTTTCTGGTTGACGATCACCGATGTTGTGGTACAGTGTCTTTCGGTTTTGCCCGGGCCCTCCCCCTGAAGAATCCGGGCACAGTGGCGGGTCCCGCGCCAGCGGGTGCCCGCCATTTTTGTTCCTCCCTGCACACTTCGCTCAGCCGCGGTTAATTCTTGTGCAACCAGTCAAGGACCTTTATCGCGAAGTTCGCCGAGAAAGCCCTGCGGAACGATGGTAGAACCACTTTCGGCAATTAGGACGCTACTCCGCTCGTGAAATTCATAGTTCCTTTACAAAGCATTGTGTTAAATTGTGCATCTCTATCCTGAATTTTTCTCGTGCCGGAGGCGACAGAATTGGGCAAAGACATGGTTCCCAAGCGGATGTTCTTCACCAAGGGAGTCGGGAAGCACCGCGAACGGTTGACATCGTTCGAATTGGCTTTGCGCGACGCCGGGATCGCGGCCCAGAACCTGGTTCGCGTCTCTTCAATCTTTCCTCCCAATTGCAAAATGCTGGCTCGCAAGGAGGGAGTGAAGTATCTCAGCCCCGGCGAAGTTGTCTTTGCAGTGGTGGCCGAAAACTCCACGCATGAGGCGCACCGGCTGCTGGCTTCTTCGATTGGTGTGGCAATCCCGGCCGACAAAAATACTTACGGGTATCTGAGCGAGCATCACTCTTTTGGTGAAACCGAAGACGCCGCGGGAGAATACGCTGAAGAGCTAGCCGCCGAAATGCTCGCTACCACGCTGAATGTGGAGTTCGATCCTGACCGCTCCTGGGATGAGAAGAAACAGATTTACCGGCTGTCGAATAAAATCGTGCGGACCGCGAACGTGACGCAGTCTGCTGTGGGAGATAAGCGCGGCTTGTGGACGACAGTGATTGCTTCGGCCGTGTTGATTTTCGATTAGTGAAACGCTCGATAGCTTCAATTCTCAGGGGCGGGGATCACATTTGTATCGATCGCAGTGGTCATTCGCCACGCGCCTACTGCCCGCGCATTTCACGGAGCCTTCGGGCGATGCCCTTTTTGCCGGAGCCAATGCCGGGATTGCCGATCCCGCGATACTTCGAAAACGCACTTTGGCTGCGTACCGGGCGCACACGAACCCGCCCTCGTCATCCTCAAACACGAGTTTATCTCCAGCCCGAACTCCGAGAATCTGCCGCACTTCGCGCGGAACTGTGATTTGCCCTTTGCTCGTGATTTTGGCTTGCTTCTGGATTCCCGGCAACTATCTCTACTCCAACGCAGATTCCTTACTTGTGAAATCGAAATAAGCAGGAGATACACTCTGCGGTTGACTGGCCTCCAGTTCTGGTTTGGGTGGCAAAAGCTGATAGGCTCGATTTCCGTTCAAAACACAAGACTTATCGCACTTTCAGGGGCCAGAATGAATTAAGGATCGCCGGATGTGATATCATTGCACTTAAGTAACCCCCAGCCCTCCCCGATGTAACCTTTCTTTGACGTCCTTCCCTTATCATAGGAACTGGAAGACAAATTGCTTATTTGAGCAAGAGGAGTAGTTTTGGATAACGAGACTCGTAGAAAAAAACAGCGAGCGCTGATGACCGAATTGCTGGAAAGAAAGATCCGGCTGCACGCGCAGCAACTTTACGACAAGCGCGGGCAGACCGAAGGCTTGGCCCTGCAGGACTGGGTGCAGGCGGAGTCCGAAGTGTTGGGTAAGAGCATTCTAGGGCCTTTGTATCGTCGGACGCGGGAAAAGGGCAGTTCGTCAGATGAATCTGAGGAGCGGCAGTTCCCTTCTACCGATTCCTCCGCCTCTGAAGCTGGAGCCTAGAGGACCGGCTGGTAATGAAGACAATCGTTCTGGACCGAACTTACCTCTTCGCAGCGGCGGTCTTCGTCTTCGCTAGCTTGCTTCCTTTTTTATCCAGCCTTTCGAAAACTGCAGCAACGATCAAGGGCAAGCCGACTGTGGCGTCAACAAATACTTCGCCAAACTTTCCGCCCTCAGCCGGTGGCACGAATTTGCCCCAGGAAATAGCTTCGCTATAAGGGCTGCCCGACAAACCTCCCCAGAAAACCGGCTCAGGACAAATGCGTAGGCCATAATGGTAGCGCTTCAGCGGAACATTCTCTCCCAGGCGCCGGTGGCGTAATTCGCAAAACGGACCGAACTGCTGCGACCAGTTGCGCGGCACCCCGCCGCCGATGGTGATAATTCCTAGCTTTTTCTGCCGCAAAAGCGTCGCCGCAAAGTGCTCCAGATCTTCAAAGGGATCGAAGCGTATTTTGTGTCTTCCGGTCGATTCCCGCAGGCGATTGTTCAGCGCGGTATCCAGGCCCAACTCTGAATCACTGAAGGCCGGCACGAACACCGGGACGCCCATCTCATGCGCGGATTTCAGAATTCCCCGCTGATCGCGCGCGTGCTCTGCCAGATACGCTCCGATCGCGTGATTCAGCTTGTAGGAGCACATGGTTTCGTTGTGATCCCAGCCCTCCAGCACGGCCGACATCACCTCTTCCACGTCGTCGAGGTTCTGCTCCGGCTCAAGCGTGTCGTAGACGCGGTTGTAGCCTTGTTCGTAGAGTTCTTCGTCCGACACTTCGGGGTTGTAACGGAAGTGGGCGCGACCCGTGGCCTCGACCAAACCGTGAGCCATCAGAGCCCCGGTTGAGACCACGGCATTCACGATGCCGCGATCAATCAACTCCGTCACCACCAGGCCCTGCTTGGCCACGGTCATCGCACCCGAGAGCGTCATCACGACGAAGCAATCTTCGTCGCGCGCCATCGCCTCGAGCACATCGGCGGCCTCGCCCAGTTGCCGTCCGGTGAAAGCCGTTTTCGACATGGCGCGCACCAGGTCGTCGATCGATTTCACCTTGGTGAGATCGAGTGGCTCCAGCGGAATCAGGCGGTCCTGAATGGGATTGTGCAGGTGACGGTCCTTGCCCTCACCGGCGTGGCCCGCGATGCTATGAGATTTTCGCTCAGAATGCCCCCCGCTATGATTGCCCGTTTTCACGATGAACCTCCCAAGCTCGACTCGGAAATTACCCGATCAATTACTTTACAGGAAGAGGGTGAAAGGATGCCACGCGACGGTCGGAAACGGATGTACTGATGGTAGTGGCTGGATTTGGGTGTCATCCCGAAGTCCCGCGTTCTTACCAGCGGGACGAGGGATCTCCCTGTGCGCACACTGCCGCCGCTTTGGCTGATAGTCAACAGCTTTCTCCCGAATGCTATATTGATCGTCGGAGGAATGCTGCGTGCCCCCTGATAAATTTCGGGTGGCTCTGGTGCAGATGTCGTGTGGTCCGGAGCCGGAGCAAAATCTACAGAAAGCGCTGGAGCGCGCGGCCGATGCTGCCGGACGCGGCGCGCAAGTAGTCTGTCTGCCCGAACTTTTTCAGACGCAATATTTCTGCCAGCGCGAAGATCATGCCCTATTCGACCTGGCTGAAACCATTCCCGGCCCTGCCAGCGAAAAACTTGCGGCTGCTGCGAAACAGCACGGGGTGGTGCTGATTGCTTCGTTGTTTGAGAAGCGCGCGGCTGGAATCTATCACAACACGGCGGCGGTTTTTGATTCCAACGGGTCGCTCGCCGGGCTCTACCGCAAGATGCACATTCCCGACGACCCCCTGTATTACGAAAAATTTTATTTCACTCCCGGCGATCTCGGATTTCGAGCGCTCGATACCGGCGTCGGCCGGTTGGGGACGCTGGTGTGCTGGGATCAATGGTTTCCCGAGGGTGCGCGGCTCACGGCGTTGCAGGGCGCAAGCATTCTTTTTTATCCCACCGCAATCGGCTGGCATCCGGCGGAGAAGGCCGAGTTCGGAGTGGCGCAGCATGACGCCTGGCGGACAATTCAGCGTGCCCACGCCATCGCCAATGGCGTTTATGTCGCGGTGGTAAATCGCGTCGGATTCGAGACGGGGAACATTCGCGGAAAATCGGCACCAGGACAAGGATTGGAATTCTGGGGTGGATCGTTTTTTTGCGACCCGTTTGGCCGCGTCGTCGCCGAGGCTTCGCATGACCGGGAAGAAATTCTGGTAGGCGAGGTGGATTTGAAGGCTCTCGAGGACATCCGCCGCAACTGGCCCTTCCTTCGTGACCGCAGAATTGATGCCTACGCACCCATCTCAAACCGCTTGCTGGATGGGCGGTAAGAACGCGTGCATGAATGTAATCATCCTCTGCCCTCCACCGCGTAGGACCACTCGAGAGCCATAGAATAGTTCAGGCGTCGATCATGACATTTCATCGCAATGGCCGTTTGGCCGCGGCTGTTCTCTTCAGTGCGCTGTACGCTGGGCAGTGCGGCTCGGCGCAGACGCAAGCGCTCGCCCCCCTGCAGATACCCGATCCTCATTATGTAACGATCGCCGAGTCAATAATCGTCAACGCTCCCGTCGAAAAGGTTTGGGCACGGGTAGGGAAGTTCTGCGACATAACGGAGTGGATGAATTCGCCCGAATGGGAGGATTGCAAATACTTGCAGGGCGAGGGTGGCCCAGGAAGCGTTCGGTCCATCGTAGATGAAGTGATCGTCGGCCAGACCCAGTACAGTTACACCTACGCCCAGCCGCCTCGAAGAGATACGTTATACGCCCTGCCTCACGGCACGCTCGCCGCCGAAGCTCTGAGCCACTCCACCACACGCCTGAGCTATACGATGCTCAGGGATGATTCCATTCTTCCAGACGACGCTGCGCGCCAACATGACATTGAGGCTCGACGCGCGCGCTGCTTGGAATGGCTCAAGAACATGAAGGTGCTTGCCGAAGGTGGCAAGCTTCCACCGAAGCCCGCCGGAAGGCTTCGACCACCCATTGCGACTCCATTGCTCAACTCCAGTCCCCGCTACGCCAGTCTTCCCATGTCTATCGTTGTTCATGCTCCCCTCGAGAAGGTCTGGGCGCGTATCGGCAAATATTGCGATATCGGCGAGTGGGGTTTCCGCAGTTGCGAACTGCTTTCGGGCAAAGAGGGCGAGTTGGGTGCTGTCCGCAGCGTCGGCCATTCGATTATCATCGGGCAAACGCGGTATAGCTACACCTATACGCAACCTCTGCGCACCACCGGTGTATATCCGATGTACCACGGAACATTGGAAGCGCGTGGTCTGGGACCAACCAGCACGACGCTGTACTACACGCTTGTGTGGGACGACTCCCTGCAGCCGAACGATGCCGCACGCCAAAAGCAGGTTGCAGATTACCGGGCGCTCTTCGAGAAGATGCTCCGCAACATGAAGAAGCTGGCGGAAGGAGGTTTTTTGACTTCGGAAGACAAGAGAGCGCCCGTGGATTTCTAGAGGATTTACTTTCGTGGAAGGCTAAACGAGAAAGCAAGTCTCAACTGCTCGAGGAGAATGTTGTTTCTGGAGTTCATTGGAATTAGGAAATTGGCTTGTACGTCCGTAACTACCGGTCGGATGCCAACCCGAAGTATCATCATGCCAAACCATCCGCTGGAGAGCCTTATGCTGCGAGTTGCTCTAAAAGGTTTGTGCATTGTTCTAATGCTTGGCGGCACGGGTTTCGGTCAGTCGTTAGCTGATGCCGCGCGCGCAAATCGCCAGCAGAAAGGCGCAGCTCCTACGAAGGTCGTCACCAGCGATGACCTCGACCCAACAGCAACACCAGAAAAAATTCAACTGATTCCCGGTTCGAGTTCTACGGGACAAGGAACACTGGTCGCGCCCGGGAGAGGAAAACATAGTTATCGGGTCATCCTGTTGGATGCAAGCCGGTTTGTGAATGGAGGCACAATCCATATCACGATCACCGTAGGTGCAGGGGAATCTGAGGCATCTTTCGATCTGTACCCAGAGGGTCTTCCGCTACCTTCCGAGGGATTCCCGAAGTCGCTAGCCAGTGCCGTGAATACACACAGCGGGTCCAGCGCAAAGATCAATTATCGTTTTGCCCATGGAACGGTGTTCCAATTCGGCGCCGAGGGTAGCTGGAATGCAAAAGCCGGAGCCACGAATACCTACAGCTTTGTCGTCGATGTGGACAGCCAACCGTGACCCGCGTGCTCGATCGCTCTTGATCTGCCTTCGCAAGACTCAAATGCGCTGATTTATCATCCCGTGCAATAAACTACCTTCATGCCCCGATCCAAGCCTTCAAGTGACGCTTTAAGTGTTTCTCCGGCAACCCTTCGTTTTCGGATGCCTGCGGAATGGGAGCCCCACGCCGCCACCTGGCTGGCATGGCCGCACTATCGCGGCGACTGGCCGGGGAAGTTCGAGCCGATCCCATGGGTCTACACGGAGATCATTCGCAACCTGGCGCGGCACGAGCGTGTTGAGCTGATTGTGAACGATGCCGCCGCAGAGAGGCACGCTCGCAAGCTGCTGGACCGAGCCGGCGCGATCGTCAAGAACGTTCGCTTCCACCGCTGGCGCACAAACCGCGTCTGGGTCCGCGATTCCGGCTGCATCTTTCTCAGTCGACGCGAGCCGGCCCTTGCCCAGCCGGTCGGGGCTTCAACCCGGGAGGCCAACGCGCTAGCCGTCAAGTTCCGCTTCAACGCATGGGCGAAATACTCGAACTGGCGGCACGACGAGAAAATCGGCAACCTGATGTCTCTGGCGGCCGAATCCCAAGAAATTCGCCCTCTCCATCGCGGCGTGCGCGTAGTCCTCGAGGGCGGCTCCATCGATGTCAACGGACGCGGTACGCTTCTCACCACAGAAGAATGCCTGCTCAGCAAAATCCAACAACGCAATCCGGGGATGTCTCGCGGAGATTATGAAAAGATCTTTGCAGAATATCTGGGTGCTCCGCATGTGATCTGGCTTGGGAAAGGCGTTTCCGGTGACGATACTCACGGCCACGTGGATGATCTTGCCCGCTTCGTTGCTGCCGATACCATCGTCACCGTGATCGAAGCCAATCGCAAGGATGTCAATCACCAACCTCTGCGCGAAAATCTTCGACGCCTGCGCGCGGCGCGCGATCAGGCTGGTAAGCCTCTCAACATCGTCGAGATGCCTATGCCCGCTCCCGTGATCTTCGAAAAACGACGCCTGCCCGCCAGCTATGCCAATTTTTATATTGCCAACGGACTCGTGCTCGTGCCTGTGTTCAACGATCCCAACGACCGCATCGCCCTCAATACGCTGTCGCGGCTGTTCCCCACTCGGGAGATCGTCCCCATTTATTCCGGCGATCTGGTCTGGGGCCTTGGCACCATGCATTGCATGACGCAACAGCAACCAGCATCCCTCATGCCTTAGCGATCAACCGGCGTGCGTCAACCAAAAAAACGGGCCCTTGAATCGGGCCCGAATCTAGACCAAGTTATTAACCTTCTAACTCATGACCGGCTCGGGCCGGTGGGTGGAGGTTGTGGCGGCGGATTGGTTCCACCGGGATTCGATGTACCTGGGTTCGAGCCTGGATTTGGCGTGCCCGGATTTGTCGAGCCTGGGTTTGTCGAGCCTGGATTTGCTGAGCCAGGATTTGCTGAATCTGGATTGGCCGCTCCGTTGTTCGGGTTCGAGGGCGACCCTGGTTCACTTGCACCCGGAGTATTGGGATTCGTATTCGGGTTGGTCGCGCCGGGCGTGTTCGGATTAGTTGGATTTGATCCCGGAGTGCTTCCGGTCGGGGGCGTGCCGGTGCTTCCCGTCGGAGGTTGAGCGGTGCTGCCGGTTGGCGGCTGACCGGTGTTTCCCGTCGGGGGCGCCGACGGCGATGTCCGACCCTGAGTTGCAGAACCTCCGGGCGCTGCTCCGCCGCCAGGTGCGGCTCCTCCACCTCCACCCGGCGCGGCCTGCGCCACCATCCAGGTTGCGCAGAACAGAATCACCGACAATAGCGTAAGTTTCTTTGCCGTCATAAATGAGGCCTCCAGCCTTGAATTCTCTGGTGATCCCTTCCCGCATCAAGACCCAACAGGTGTAAGGAACCCATTGAATTCAGTGTGAGCGCGGAGTCGCAGCGCGAATATCCGGCGATTGCCGTATCTTGAGCTGAGTGATCGGGTAGTGGTGCCTTCGTCGGGAGCCATCCGCTTTTCGTGGACGACTCCGTTTCGTCGGGATGACATTCAACGTGTTGGTTTTTGTACGGGCGAAGCTGAGCTTGGCCCGCGCAGCGGACAAACCGCACACCGCACCTTCACTTCCTGACTCCGGCACCGCACCGGAATATCTCCCCGACCCCGCACCTTCCGCGGACAATCCAGCAAACACCAAGCCTCCCGGTATTTTTCAAATCTCGACCGCGTCGATCGCGGATTGAACCACAGCGCACTCAATCCCTCCGCTATCTCAATCGGTACGACGTACCACAAATCCTCCGGCACGATATGGACGACAACGAAGTCCATGTCCGCCTTCGTGAACGGCTTGCCCTTGCCTCCCGCTCCCACCTGATATTTCGACCGCTCATAATACGACCCGCCCTTCACCTGCACCCGCCAAAATCCTTTGCCCCAATCCACCACAAAATCGTAGCGTTCGCTGTCTCCCCAGGGCTTGCATACCGGAATCCTGAGGCCGCAAACCTTGTGCAGAAACGCCGCCTCCACCGCCTCCCCGGTCCGCTTGCTGGTATCGTCCGCGACCGCCTGTAAATCGATTACTTCCATGTAGGACTGGCCAGTATGGGACGGACACTCCTGTCCATCGCCTTTGACTTTGTTCTTGCTCATGTGGGTCGGACACTCCTGTCCGACGCCTTTGACCTTGTTCTTGCTCATGTGGGTCAGACACTCTTGTCCGACGCGTTTGACCTTGTTCTTGCTCATGTGGGTCGGACACTCCTGTCCGACGCTTTTGACGTTGGGGTTGAACTTGGTTCCATGACTGTGCATATCGATGTATTGCTTCTCACCCGAATTGCGATTTTCTTTTTCCATAAACAGAAAAGGCGCAGCCAGTAAGCTGCGCCCGAAGAACACTCCTTTTGTGATTTTGGGTGCTGTGGTTTTGGGTGCTGTGACTTTGGGTGGCGCAGCGCTTCAGCGCTGCGATCCAGTCGCTCATTTTCAGGCCGGCTTTAGCCGCTAAGGGCCACCTACCCCAGCCGCAAAAACAAACGGCGCACCCCAAAGGGCTGCGCCGCTGTTTCAACTCTATACTATTATATCATATAGCATAGGGTAAATGGGACATGTTAGCCCAAACTACTTCTCCCAGCGAATCAATAACATAGTCCAAAAATCACCGCCGCGGGGGCTTGACAAGATTCGGGCTATTGTCCGATTCGGAATGACAAAGAGTTTGGAAGCTGACGGCTGATAGCCGAGAGCTGACTCCTACTTCTTATACTGCGTAGGTTGCGGACCTTTTTCCAGCGTCTCGCGATCCCAGATCCAACCCTGGCGGGTGTAGCTGGCGAGTTCGAAATCCTGCGTAAGCTCGAGGGCATCGACGGGGCACGCGTCCTCGCAAAGTCCACAGAACATACAGCGGCTCAAGTCATAGGTAAAGTTGGTCAGTTCCTTACGGCGGGTCTGCTCGTTGCGCGCGCTCGAGACTACGATCAGATTTTCCGGGCAGGCCAGAGCACACAGATCGCACGCGATACACATGGTCTCGTCCGTATCAGGATTGACATTGAGCCGCGGCGCACCTCGGTAGCGCTCGGCGACCTGCGGCCGTTCCATGGGATATTGCTCGGTATAAATCTCCTTGGGATCCTGATAGCGGAATGTGACCCTTAACCCCTGAAGCAGGTCGATCAAAAAGACTTTACGCAGCAGGCTCTGCATCCCCATGATGGGCTTAGCATACCACTTGGCAATTGCCGGCTGCCAGTCGCCGGTAACCAGAAATATTCTGTCATCCTGAGCGAAGGAACTGCTTCGCTTCGCGAAGCAGTTCCGAAGTCGAAGGATCCCTATAACGCCTTAATCGCCGTGGTGTTGTGGGGAATTCTCCCCGCGCGGCTAAACAATGGGAACTTTTTGGGCGGAGGTCTCGTACTACAGGGCAGAGGATGTTATGCGAGCCTATCTCGCCAATTTGAGGCCAACAACCCGAATGCTGCTGGCTTTGCCGGTCATCGCCATTGTGTATCCGCTGGTGACCTGTCTTATTCCGGCGCTCATTCGAGCCGTCGTGCCCGATGTGGTGCGCTCCGTGTTGAGCTTGATCTGATGAGCCTGATCTGACGGTTGTTTGGTCGTCAAGCGCTTTCCGTTTTTCGCGCCCCACACATCTTCTCGTTTCCTGTCTTGTCATGGTGATACCCTGCTGCGTGGAGCGATCTTTGCCAACCGCCAACGACCAGCGACTAACGACTGGATCCGACGAACTCTGGATGGAGGAGGCTCTGCGCGCAGCCCAGCGAGCGCTCGAAGCGAACGAAGTTCCCGTCGGAGCCGTGGTGGTGCGCAGCGGTCAGATCGTTGGCCGTGGATGGAATCGCAATATCAGCGACTCCGATCCCACGGCTCATGCGGAGATCGTAGCGCTCCGCGAGGCGGGCGCTGCCATCGGTAACCATCGTCTGGCGGAGTGCGACCTGTTTGCTACAATCGAACCATGCGCGATGTGTGCCGCAGCCCTGGTACATGCGCGGATCAAACGTCTGATCTATGGCGCGGACGATCCGAAGGCAGGCGCGGTGCACTCTGTGATGCAGGTGCTGAATCATCCGCGACTCAACCATCGCGTGGAAGTTCGCCAAGGAGTCTTGGCCGGCCGCTGTGCGGAACTGTTGCAAACGTTCTTTAAAAGCCGTCGTTAGAACCGTTGCTGTTCGTCGGTCACTCGTCGTTGGCAAGGACGATTCAAAGCTGTCATTCCGAGCGAAGCGAGGAATCTTGGTTCTAGCTGAGGGCTGACGGCTGAAAGCTTTCTCCGGAGAGGTGCGTGAGCGGTTGAAACGATCCGCCTCGAAAGCGGACATACCTTAACGGGTATCGTGGGTTCAAATCCCACCCTCTCCGCCAGTATTTCAACACTTAGAGATAGTAAAACCGCATAAAACCTGCTTACTACGTCTCGTGCGTGCAGTCCAGCGAACGGCGAAGTGGTGCAACTGGTTAACTATCCTTATTTATTCACCCCATTTACTCACCCCATTTATTCACCCCGGTGGTACGATCCGCTATGAAAAGAACCAGCGCCTTCTTGCAGTCTCTCAGTGTGCTACTGCTCGCCTCGCTGGTCTTCCAGGCCTGCAACTCTCTCAATCCGTTGTGCGGAAGTGCCCGGCCAACCCCGATCATTGGATCCCTTTCCAGCAGCACGATTACGCTGGCTGAAGTGCAGCAGGGCGTTGTTCTCGATGTGTATGGCGCCAAATTTGTTTCGTCTTCGGTTGTGGTCATCAACGGAACCGATCTGAATACTCTGGTCACAAGCAGTACGCAGTTGCAGGTCACGATTACTGCCGCTGTGATCTCCGCGCCTGGCACCGCCACTGTGACGGTCAACACTCCCAGCGGGAATTCGGAAGATTTGGGCTGTAGCAGCGGTGGAACCAGCGGCGCGCTCGTCTTGACTATTACCTAACGGAAAGACCTCCTCAAAACTCCGGGGTTTTGAAGATTACTTGATGCCCGACGTTTGCCCTCCCGGGGATCCATCTGCGCTAGAATTTCGTCTTGGGGCTTCCGGGGGCTGACTGGCGCTTCGACTCAAGGCCGGGGAAGCCACCCGAAAACGCAGTTCAGTGCAGTACCGACTTTGGCTGTATATATAGCTATGACCTTTCTGCGCAGCGTCATCATACTCTCTCACCGTCGCAAGTTTGCTCGCTTCCCAGAAGCCAGATGTGCGGTTTGGGCCTTTGAGCCGATTCAAGTGTCCATCGCTTTGCTGGTGCTGTTGTCGCTGGGGCATCCATCGCGGACGCTAGCGGCGAATCCTGACCTGGAGACTGTGCTGACTGGCTCGCGCCAGCGTATTGAGAAATTGGACTACCGCGCGACCGGGCACCTCACACGAGTGGAGGCCGATGGCAAGCGCACCAGCTACAAGTTTGTCGCCAAGGCTCACTGGTTTCCCGATGGTTTGCGCGTGCTATGCGAGATCTCGGGGCCTGGCCCGGAGAAGACGACCCTTCTTCTGCATATGAACGCTAGCGGGCACGTGACCATCGAGGCCATACCTCCTGGCGAGAAGGCCGCTAACGTGGTGCCATTCGAACGTTGGAACGACCCACTGGTGGGAACAGACTTCTCCTATGAAGACATGGTAGAAAACCAGTTCTTCTGGAAGAATCAGGAACTCCTAGCACCGGAGAAATACGGCGCGCGGGATTGCTTTGTCCTTAAAAGCACGTCCGGCCCTCAGGACCGGACTTACTATGGTTCGGTGACATCGTGGGTTGACCGCAGCATTTTGTACCCTGTGCATGTGGTGAAGACGCTTCGGAGGACGGGACTGCAGAAGGAATTCATCTACTATGGGCTGCGGCAGGTCGGCGGCGATTGGTCCGCGTCGCAAGTGGAGGCAAAGCTGCAGGGCAAGTCCGGCTCCTCGATTATGGCAATCGAAGGGGGTTCGGGAAAGGCAAATCTTGGACGCAAGGACTTTGATATCGGCCAGTCCAGCGCTCAAAAAGAGAAAGTGAAATAAATCGCATCGCTCAATCAGGCAGTTGCAAGGCCTTGCTGTCAGTGAACCATCCACGCGCTTGCCGTCAGGGTAAGAGCCCTTTTTCAGAGGTCGCAGAAGCTCCATAAAGACCAAAGGGCCACCAATTCCAATCGCCGGCAAGTTGCAAGAGTGCCGGCCCGACCACCATCCGCACAACTGTAGCGTCAATGAACACCGCCACGGCGAGGGTAAAGCCCAGCATTTGGACGACCAGAAAGCTTCCCAGGGTAAATGCGGTGAAGACGGCGATCATAATTGCCGCGGCGCTCGTGATGAGCCCGGCCGTCCGCGCCAGACCCTCGATCACCGCTGCTCTCTCGGACAGACCGCGCCGCCGTTCCTCGAGGACTCGGGTGACCAGGAAAACTTCATAGTCCATGCTCAATCCAAAGACGATGGCGAAGGCGAGAATCGGCACGATCGGGTATACGCTGCCGGTCGGTCCGTCGAGCCCAAAGAGTTTGCTACCGTGGCCTTCCTGAAAAACGACGACTAACGCACCGAATGAAGCACCAACCGAGAGCAGATTGAGCAGGACTGCCTTGACTGCCGCAAATAGACAACGCAACCCGATCAGGAGCGCCAGCAAGCTTCCCAATATGACTCCCAGGACCACCCTCGGCATCCGCTCTTTTACTGCCGAGTCATAGTCTGCTTCGAACGCTGGAACGCCGCCGACGCGCAGCACAGCGCCGGGCACACCAGTTATCGCCGCGACATCGGAGGAGCGCACCTCTCGTACCCAACCTATCTGTTGGTTGGGTGAAAGAGTGGCGGTGGGCAGCAACTCAATCAAAGTAGCCTGGCCATCGTTGCGAAGAAAACTCTTGCGGATTGGCTCTGGCACGTCGTTGACAGCACCCGCAGTGTCGGACATTCCCGTGAGGGTCGGGAGAGATAAGACCTCTTCCGCTCTAGGATCGCTCTTGAAGCGCTGCGTCAAACGGCTGACGGCAAGCCAACCAGCCTGAGAGAGCGGCGGCGACTGCGGCGGCAACTCCAGGATCACCCGGAGGGACTGCACAATACCCGACCGTCCCATGCTTTGAAGGGTGTGCAGTGCTTGCACCGACTCGGCTGCGGCCGGGAGCGAGTGATGGTCAGGAACCCCGGGAGAGATTCTCCGCGCCTGGAATGCAAGGATCAGCAGCGGAATCCCTGCGACCAGCAAAGCTGTCCGGGGCCGGCGGGTGATGATGCATCCCCACTGCACCCACCGCTCGCTCGCCGCGCATAGGCTCTCCGGCGTTTTGAATCGTTTGGCTGGAAGAGGGACTCTGGCGGCATTGATGCGATGCCCCACCAGAGCAAGGACCCAAGGCACAATGCATGTACACAGCATGACACTCAAAACCGTTACCAGCAAGCCAGCTACGCCGATGGAGCGCAGTTCGCTGATGGGCACGGTCAGCAGCGCTGAAAATCCGATTGCAACTGTCGTGGCCGAGATTATCAGTGTCCGCCCCGCTTGCCTGGCAGCAATATCGGCAGCGTGGCCGGGGTCATATCCCTCGGCTAATGCTTCGCGAAACCGACTCACCATCAGCAATCCATAGTCGATGCCCAAACCAAGGCCGAGCATCGTTGCCAGATTCTGCACCAGAATCGACAGCTGCAGATAATGCGCGAGGAGCGCAGCTGCACCCATCGCCATCGAGATTGAAAGTATTCCAACTCCCAGCGGCAATAGCGCGGCCACAAGACTGCCGAATGCGAGCAACAGCAGCACGAGAGTTACCGGCATCGCTCGTTCCTCAGCATGGGTGACGTCATCTGCACTCACCTTGCGAAGATCGAAGTTCAGTGGCGTTTCACCCGTAATCTCCAGTTTGACATTGGGGTATTGCGACCTAAGCTGACCTTCCAGCCAGTCTGTTCTTGCCCGCAGTTTTGGGATCAAGGCCTCGATATTTGCATCGTGCGGATCTAACCCGACGATGATCAACGCCCCGCCATTGTTTCCAGTGAACAGAGAATCTGGCCAATCCAGACTCGAGACGGCGCCCGATACTCCCGGCACGCTACGCAATGAACTGGTTAAGAGCCCCAACGCATCTGAGCCTTTGGCTGAATCTGGATCGGGAATACCGGTAATCACCAAAACCAGGCGGTGGGCATACGGAGATTGGAAACGCTGCGCCAGTTCCAGATCAACTTTTTCGGATTCTCCGCCCTTGATGTGAACAACTGTCTCCAAGTGACGTTCGACTTTGTAGGAAAACGGCAGCAGCGCGAGCGCCATGGCAAACCCCGACATCGCCAACCAGAATCGGCGGCGAGAAGCATCACGGCCAGCATTCACGCACGAATCGAGTTGAACGGTCATGTGGGTCATTGGGTATGCGCCAAGCCAGTCCAGTTGAAAATCTTTGGTGGCGGACTTGCCCCGTGCGGTCAGTTAAAGGGCACAGGTGGCAGTCCGGCACCTGTTAGTTGTGCCAGTCATCGATTCAGTTGTCCCGTTACCGATCTTCCCTTAGGTCTCGCATGACCAGCCTCTGATAGTCCCAATGGTGTCTCCCGACAGGTTCACGCCGAGCAGTTAATTCGCAATTAGCTCCAAAAAGAGGTGAGTGATGTTCCCCACGACTTCTACCTGTGCTTTTCTCGTCGACCATTTCGACTCGATGCCGGGAGCGACCGTCACTAACGTAGTCTTGACCTGGGCCGTTGGCGCAGCGCACGTACAATCAAAAACGCGCATTGGGATTAAAGTGAGTCCAAGAATGACCGCCGCGACGAATTGAACACCCATTTTAATCCCCGTAGATTGATGAGTATACTCGTTTCGAAGCAGCTTCAAAATTACTGAAGTTGAAGGGCCCTTGACCGGAAGTTATGAAGCTGAGCCTGGGAAGTCCCAAAGTTGTAATTGCGATTTTGCAACATCAGCGCTCAAATCAGCGATGCGAGAAAAGGATTTGCGTCTGAGCCGGGTTAGGCCCCATCCTTGTAGAGTGAACGATCTGCGACTTAGAAACTTCGTGAACCGCCCGGGACGACTCTTCCATAGTTTTGACATTTTTCTTCGAACCTCGTTCGCTTTTCTCCTGGCAGCGGTTCCGCTTCTGCTACTAGCGGCGCCTCGGCAAGGCAAGGAGAACTCTGCACCTTCAGCGTCGCAGCCTGCGCGGCAGCAATCCGCCGTGACGAATTTCCCCCAGCTTCCATATCAAGGATCTCCGCCCGAACTTCCGCAAGACCAGGGTACGCTCGGCCTTCGACTGATCATGGGGCGACTGAGCACGACTGCCCGCTTGATGCAGACGGTGGCGCATCCCGATGATGAAGACGGCGGCATGCTTACGCTTGAGTCGCGAGGACGCGGAGCAAGTGTTTTGCTAATGACGTTAAATCGCGGCGAAGGCGGACAGAACAAAGTGGGCAGCAATTTATCGGATGTCCTGGGCGTTCTACGAACGTTGGAATTGCTGGCAGCGGATCAATACTACGGTGTCCAGGAACGGTTTTCCCGCGTGGCGGATTTCGGTTTTTCGAAAAGCGCAGACGAGACTTTTGCAAAGTGGGGCGGACACGACGTTGCCCTCGGAGACATGGTGCGGGTGATTCGAACATTTCGTCCAGATGTGTTGGTGGCTCGCTTCTCCGGAACTGAGCGCGACGGGCACGGACATCATCAGGCTTCGAGCATCCTGACCAAAGAGGCATTTCGTGCGGCGGCTGATCCTAAGCGGTTCCCCGATCAGATTGCCCAAGGCCTTCAGCCATGGCAGGCCAGGAAACTTTACATCGGCAACGTCTGCGGATTTGGAGCGATGACATGCCCGGATGCCAACTGGACGGTGAAGTTGAACACCGGACACCTCGACCCGGACTTGGGCACGTCGTACATCCAATTTGCCATGCAGGGATTGCGCCATCAACAGTCTCAAGGGGCGGCGAATTGGAATGTCGATCCCGGAGACCGCTTTACCTTCTACAAGCTGGTGGATTCGATCGAGCCCGAGAAGCTGGATAAAGACGGTCACGAAAAGGATTTCTTCCAGGGAATTGACACGACACTGCCAGGCCTCGCGGCGCGACTGGGAGCCGAGGAAACGAAGGTTCCGCAGTTACGGCAACAATTGACGGAGATCGCGAATAAGATTTCGCGTGCTGCCGAAGTCGCAAAACGGAACGACGCATCTGCGGCGGCAGGGCCGCTAATGGAAGTTGTGGCCGCTTTAGAACGAACTCACGCGGTAGTCGACAAAAGCACGCTAGATGCCGCCGCAAAGTCAGATCTGCTTGCGCGATTACAGGAAAAGCGGAGACAAGCCGAAAACGCGCTGAACCTCGCATTGAATATAACCCTGTCGGCCACGGTTGTTCCTCGAGCCGAACCCAAAGGCGTGATTCCGAGAGAGGCGGAGGCGTTAACCATAGTTTCTCCGGGGGAGGAGTTTCTGGTAGCAGTGAACTTCAATAACGGATCGAAAGAGCGGTTGGTCATCAATGCCTTGAAATTAGAGGTTCCGGATGGATGGGCCACGATTTCCGATAAGACCAAACCCGAGCCGATCAAACCGGGGGACAACGAACGTGTGGTGTTTCGTCTGAAGGTGCCGAAGAATGCGGCGTACACACGACCCTATTGGCATCGCGACGATCCGGAGACCGAGAGTCTGAATCACATCGACGACGAAAAATATGTGACCCTGCCGTTTCCGCCTCCGCTCATGCGGGCCCGGGTGGAATATTCAGTCGCCGGTGTGGCCGGAGAGCGGGAGCAGAACGCAGCCCAGAATCAAAAGAAGAATGTAATTGGAGCGGTCGTTGTCACCCCTTTTATCGATGACGCCGGTGTCGAACGTGCTCGCCCATTGGCCGTGGTACCAGCCTTTTCAGTTGCGCTAGAACCCGGTACCCAGGTCATCTCGACGCACAACGGTTCCAGTTCGACCGTGGCTGTAGGTGTTACCAGCAATGTGAGCCGCGCCTCTCACGGAGTTTTACGTTTAGAATTGCCCGCCGGCTGGAGATCGGAACCGGCACAGCTTGCGGTTGCGTTTGCGCGGCGCGGGGAGAAACAGGATTTCACGTTCAAGGTCTTCCCTGCGGGTTTGCAGGAAGGTCGGGCCAAAGTGCGCGCAATATTGGAGGCGGAGAGCGAGAAGTTCAGCGAAGGTTACACGCTGGTGGCCCGCGGGGATCTGGGCAGCTTCTACTATTACCAACCGGCGGTGCAGCGGGTGAGCATTGTCGACGTTCGAGTGCCGCACGATTTAAAGATTGGCTACATCATGGGCGCCGGGGATGACATTCCTACCGTGCTCCAGCAGGTGGGGATGAATGTGACGCTGATTCCTGCGGAGAAGCTAGCGAGCGAGGAACTCAGCGGGTATGCAACCATCGTGCTGGGGATTCGCGCCTACGATACCCAAAAAGATGTCGCGGCGAATAATAAGAAGCTGCTCGATTTCGTTGCCGCCGGTGGAACTCTGGTGGTCCAATACAACACCGGCGTGGCTGATTTTAATGGTGGTCACTTCACTCCTTATCCAGCCGAACTGAGCCGTGCGCGGGTTTCGGTGGAGGATGCTCCGGTAGAGATTCTGGCGCCGGAAGATGGAGTGTTTCGTTATCCGAATCAAATTACTGCTGGTGATTTCGATGGATGGGTGCAGGAACGCGGTCTCTATTTCATGGACAAATGGGACCAACATTTCAAGCCACTGCTGGCCTGCCATGATCCGGGTGAGGAGTCGCAGAAGGGTGGCCTGCTGCAGGCGCAATACGGCAAGGGAACATATATCTACACGGGATACGCATTTTTCCGTCAGTTGCCAGCAGGAGTGCCCGGGGCGGTGCGATTGTATGTTAATTTGCTGAGCGCCGGGCATGAAAAACAGTGATCAGTGGCTAGGGGTCAGTGGTCAGTAAGCCCCTTCGGGCTCGAATATGAAAGGTCGCGAGCAATGGCGGCCGTCTTGGATGCCGAGGTCAAGAGGTGGAGTGCAAAGTCCTTGGTGAAGCTTGTCGCCGAATTGCGTGAAGAACAAGCCTATGAAGTCGATTTCGAAGGCAAGGCATACCAAGCCGAAGTTCAGCTTCTTGAAAACACCAAGAAATATCTACATGTGGGCGTATCTGTTGACGGTGGCGGCATTCCTGCCTCATTCCGGCCGTTGAGCTCGAACCTTAAACAGGAAAAGTAGCTTCGATCCTCCGCGCATGGTTTCTCCAGCAAAACCGGATGCTTCACCCGGCCTGATCCGCGGTATGGGCCTGGGAAGCGCAACCGCACTCAACATGATCGACATGATCGGCGTGGGCCCCTTCATCACCATGCCGCTAGTTTTGAGTGCAATGGGCGGACCTCAGGCTCTGCTGGGATGGGTGGTGGGCGCGCTGCTAGCGGTTTGTGACGGTCTGGTATCGGCGGAGTTAGGATCCGCATTTCCGGGCTCGGGCGGATCGTATCGCTACCTGAGCGAGATTTACGGTCCGAAGAAATGGGGGCGGCTGATCTCATTTCTGTTTATCTGGCAGCTTTCCTTCAGCGCTCCGCTTTCGATTGCCAGCGGATGTATTGGACTGGCAGGCTACGCCGCCTACTACTGGCCCAGTCTCGAAACCGTTTATGCCGCGCACAACGCCGCTTTGCACGTTCCGTGGGCGGGAGCACTTCAAGTGAGCTGGATCGTGACTCCTGGAACTGCACTCGCGATTGTCATTTGCCTGGTTACCGTTTTCCTGCTCTACCGCCGCATCACGGTGATCGGACGACTTTCGAAAGGATTGTGGTTCATCGTGATGGCAACGATTGGATGGATCATCTTCGCAGGGCTCACACATTTCAACGCCGCCCGCGCATTTGATTTTCCTCCCGGTGCGTTTACGCTCTCGCGCGGCTTCTTCACCGGCCTGGGAGGAGCCCTCTTGGTGGCTACATATGATTACTGGGGTTACTACAACGTTTGTTATCTCGGCGATGAGATAAAGGACCCGACCCGGAATATTCCGCGGGCTTTATTGCTTTCTATTCTGGTAGTGGGCTGTCTATATCTACTGATGAACTTGTGCATTCTCGCGGTAGTGCCTTGGCGGGAAATGTTACAGGCGGGGAAAAACAACAGCGGACTGTATGTTGTGTCAGTGTTCATGCAGAAGATTTATGGAGCCTGGGCGGCGCGATTGGTGACGGGACTGGTAATGGTGACGGCGTTTGCATCAGTCTTTTCGCTGACCCTGGGGTATTCGCGAGTTCCTTATGCAGCGGCCTTAGACGGAAACTATTTCCGGGCATTTGCCAAACTGCATCCGGTATACCGCTTTCCGCATGTTTCCTTATTGGCACTCGGTCTAGTGGCAGCGGCATTCTGTTTCCTGCGGCTCAAGGATGCGATCGCAGCGCTCGTCGTGATCCGCATCGTCTTGCAATTTCTGGTACAGGCGATCGGGCTAATTATCTTTCGGGTGACTCAGCCCGATGCGCCGCGCCCTTTCCGCATGTGGCTGTATCCACTGCCGGCGCTCGTGGCGATTGCCGGATTTCTTTACATTCTGTTCAATCGTGAAAATTGGCAAAAGGAAATGCGCTACGCACTAGTAATCTTGCTGGCAGGGCTCTTAATTTATATGATTCGAGCTTGGCGCACTGCCGAGTGGCCTTTTCGCCGGCGGGATTCGGCCGGTTAATCTCACGCTTTATATAGCACATAGCTATTCTGTTTATCGCAACAGGGAGGCATTATCGTGATAAAGAAATTTAGCGCGGTTGTTTTGTGCACCGCGCTCTTGGTTTTGAGCAGAGCTCAAGCTCAAGAAATGAAGCCGAAGGATGACCGCCGCACCGTAACGCAGGTGCTCGATCACACAGTGGCCAACCTGGAGAATGAATTCGTTCCCGCCGCAGAAGCCATGCCCGAGGAAAAATTCGCATTCGCGCCTACTAATGGTCAATTCAAAGGAGTGCGGACCTTCGCCCAGCAGATAAAACACGTGGCAGCGGTGAACTATGAACTTGGAGCCGCTATTCTGGAAGAGAAGCCTCCGGTCGATATTGGCGATGAAGAGGGTCCAGCTCTAATCACCACCAAAGCCGACGTTCTCAAATATCTCAAAGACTCTTTTGCCTACGTTCACAAGGCCGTGCAAACCATTAATGAAAAGAATGTGGTGGAAACGGTGAGGAGTCCATTTGGAGAAGGAAAAGTGAGCCGTCTCGGGCTTGCAACGGGCGTCGCTTCGCACGGCTACGACCATTACGGACAGATGGTCGTATATCTGCGAATGAATGGTATCATCCCGCCGGCCAGCCGGTAGACGAGCGTTGCGGCCGGAACCTACCGCCTCCGCGACCGATCAGCGTCGTTGTTCTCGTCCGTGACGAAAAAGCTCCCGAGGTGTTGATGGAAACTTAGGCCAGGTTCCTTAGCAGCGCGGGCGGGATAGGAATCTACCGCTTGGCGAAAACTGTTGATCTCCGCCCAAATCTGCTCCGCGGAGATGAGTTCTACCTTTGACTGAATTTGCAGCTGCAATTTCCCCTTCATTGTTTCTTGAGATAAACACGCTGAAAAGAGAAAAGTTTCGGAAACGTTCCGTCGTGCGGGACTAAAGGGAATTCTTCTTCGGATCAGCTACGAGCTCCGCTCGTAATAGATGTAAGGAGTAATTCGGCGCGAAGGCCGCTGCGCGCAAGATGAGTCGCGACGGATTTGCGCACCCGGTTCGTCTCTGAGCGAGGATCAAGAAAGACGATGACCGAGGGACCCGCGCCGCTGAGCGCGACACCCAGAATCCCCTGCTTACCTGTCAGTTTGTGCAGACTCGGAAGCAAGGGGCACAATGGAGCGCGGTACGGCTGGTGAATGCGGTCCTCGAGAGCGGAGGAAAGCAACTCGTGCCGGCCTTGCATGAAAGCAGCGAGCAGCAGCATGGAGTTCTGTATATTCACCACACAGTCTGCTCTCGAATATTGCGATGGAAGGACGCGCCGAGCGTCTTCAGTGCGCAAAGTCTGCCCGGGGATAGCCAGCAACAGGGGCCACTTTCCTTTCGGGCGGATGCAAGCCACTTCGGTTTCCGTTTCGCCAGACATGCGCGCAATGGTAAGACCGCCCATCCAGCAGGCAGAGACGTTGTCGGGATGATGTTCGCGCCGGGAAGCCTCTCCGATGATTTGGGTATCACTCCACCGCAAGCGGCCGAAGTGATTCGCGAGGGCAATGCCCGCTAGACGGGCTGCGGCCGAAGATCCGCAGCCCTTGCCGATGGGAATCTCGTTCTGAATGTGAAGAAAAAGCGGAACCACCTTCGCGCCCGCCGATTCCAGAATCTCGCGGTACGTAGAAAGGATGAGGTGATTCTCCATCTCCTGGCAAATGTTGGCGTCGCGACCCTTCGCCGTAATGGAAAAGCGATTGGCTCTGCGCGCATCAATGGTGATGTGGAGATTCATCGCCAAAGCCGCCGCATCGAAAGCCGGACCCAGATTGGCCGAAGTAGCCGGCAGAGACAAATGCATCGAAGCCAGGCTGGAACTCTTTCTATTTTTAACCATTCGAGTGAGGATTGGATTTCTCTGCTTGTTCCAAAGTTTGGATCACTGCCTCTGGAGTGGCATCGAGAACGACAGGAGGATGGCGAAAAGAATTCAGCCGCGTGCTTTCCTTTTCATGTGGAGTGCCCTTGAAAAGATCGCCGCGATGGAATTCCATGGTGTAGTCGGGATCCTTGAGCAGGTTTCCGGTAAGGATGAGAACAACGCTTTCATCAGGCTTCACGAAGCCCTGCCGCAATAATTTCTTCAGGCCAGCAAGGGTAACTGCGGAAGCAGGTTCGCAGCCGATGCCTTCCGATCCGATTTCTGCTTTGGCCTGGGCGATTTCGAGTTCGCTAACCTCTTCACACACGCCCCCCGTCAATTGAAGAACTTTTACCGCCTTTTCCCACGAAGCGGGGTTGCCGATGCGGATCGCTGTGGCGCGAGTTTCCGGCCGCACGCTGACCAAGTGCTTTCCACCGGCTTCCCGGAGAGTGCGCACCAGAGCGTTGGCCCCTTCCGCCTGAATCACAGATAATTTCGGCAGGCTCGAGATTAGACCTACTTCCAGCATCTCAAGCAGCGCCTTGCCGATGGCTGAACTGTTGCCGAGATTTCCCCCTGGCACGATGATATGGTCGGGCGGCCGCCACTCCAGTTGCTCCACCAATTCGAGAGCGAGAGTCTTCTGCCCTTCGAGTCGAAACGGATTGATCGAATTCAACTGATAAATTGGGGCGCGGCGCACCAGTTCCTGGAGTAAGCGAAGACAGCCATCGAAGTCGGTACGCAGCTGGCAAGTGAGAGCACCGTAATCCAGAGCCTGAGAGAGCTTGCTCCATGAGATTTTTCCATCAGGCACGAGAACAAGGCTGCGCATTCCACCGCGCGCCGCGTAGGCAGCCATCGACGCCGAGGTATTGCCGGTGGAAGCGCAGGCTACCCAGCGATATCCCGCTTGCCGGGCAAAGGTAGCGGCTACCGTCATGCCCGTATCCTTAAACGACCCTGTCGGATTCAGTCCCTGGTGTTTGCCGTAAAGCCGCTGAACGCCTGTGATGCGGGACGATTGCGGCAGTTCGTACAGCGGCGTGTTGCCTTCGCGCAGACTAACGACCTGTTGTTCGGACTGCGGCGCCGGTAGTAGTTCACGAAATCGCCACACGCCGCTTAGGTCGAGAGGTGCATTGGAGCCACGACGTTCCCGCCACACAGACTTCAGCGCGGCGCTTGAGAAGCAGGAGGACTTCCAAGATGAATCCGTAATCTCCAGCAAGTTGCCACACTGCGAGCAGCGAAAATCCTGTTCGAGCGAATGCGTGACCGAACTGCACGCGATGCAGCGGAAATGAAAACCCGCGCGTGGTGCGTCGGCTTCAGACTTCGGTTTCTCGGAGCCGCGATCAGACGTGGCAGCAGGGCGCATGGGTCGGAGACTATTTCTCGCCGCGCAGGTATTGGTCGGTTCGGTTGATCCAATCGGCTCGCGGAGGGTTGAAGACATCGAGATCAACCGTGTCCTCAAGCGCCTCGGCCTTGTGCGGCATGTTCGCGGGAATGCAAAGAACCTCGCCGGCATGGACCACAATTTCACGGCCGTCAATCCAAAACTTCAGCGCACCGTCGAGAATGTAAGTGAGTTGTTCGTTATGATGGCTGTGCTCGGGAACAATGCAGCCTTTTTTCAACAGCACTCTCGCTAACATGATTTCCTGGCCCACCACGAACTGCCGCTGCAGCAGCGGGTTCAAATCTTCGAGAGGAATGGTGTGCCAGGGTACGAATTGAAGTTGTGTTTTGACGGCCGCATGCTTCGTGACAGCACGTTGCGCCCTGGAATGCGATTTTGCATTCCGGTTTTTCTTAGCTACCGTTTTTCTAGCTGCAGACGTTTTGGTCTTCACTTTATTGGCCATTCAGTGTCTCTCGTGTCGGATATAAGTTCGCTTTTGCTCAGTGAACCTTGCCGGGGTACAGTTTCACGGCATTATCATGCAGATAAGCGTGGGCGAGCTCCAGGGCCCTCGCCTCGCTGATTTCGTTTTCCGAGATCATCTCGGCCAGAGCCGCAGCCAGGGCCATACGCGATGATTCCGCGCCGAGCCAATAGCTTTCTTCCGCGCCCAGAACTTGATTGTACGGGAAACAGTCAGTCCCGAAGGTGATCTTATCGGGAAAAGTTTCCAGCCACATTTTGAGGGTGTCCTTGAAGGCGGAAGGATACTGGGCAAGTTCGCCGAAAGAAGAATCCAGATAAACGTTTTTCATCGCCGCGAGCCAAACGGCCTCGCGCTCCAGTGGGTAACCACCATGGATCATGACAAAAGTTGTGCTGCGGTAACGCGGATCGCGTAACACACTCTCCAAATTCATAATGTTGCTTTGCGACAAATTGAAGTAGTCCCCGATACCAACGGCGGTGTGAATGTGCACCGGAAGGCTAAGCTTGCCGCCCTGGACCACCAGGAAGCGGAAGAGGTAATCCTGAAAAATCCGGTACTCCTTTTCGGTGGGAATACCCGCCGAAACGTATCTGTGATAAATGGCTTCCGCCTCATCCCGCGTCGGATCAGAGAACGTCGTCGGACGGAAATATGCCACTTCAAACTTCATAGCAATGCCGCCCTTTTTCTGGTTGTCGGTAAGCACGCGAATTATGAAATCGAGATAGTCACTGAATTGAGCAGGAAGTTTACTCACGTTTTCCTGCTGCATCCAGCGGTGCAGCATTTTTTCCTGCAGCGGGATATAGACTCCTTCGTCGGGATTGCGCGCGCTTTCGCGCTCGTTGTTGAAGGGCCACATAAATGAATCGGCAAAAAATACCCACGGAAACCGGTTGGGATCGAGATAGTCCGGCATCATGGCACGGTTCGCAACGGAACTTTCACTGTTGATCTTATCCAGAATCAGATTGAAATAGGCTGTTCCGGGATTTTGTTTCTTCAGCTCTGCTTTCTTTTCGACCAGCCACTTGGAATGTTCCGGTGAAAGATCGGTGTATGGATATCCGAATAACGCCTTGGCAGCTGCGATCAGTTCGGGATTGTCGTCGCGCGTGCGCAAAGCTTCGCTGAAGTCGGGGGGAGCAGCCATGGCGTCAACGTCGGGATCGTCAGCGAATCCGGGGTGAGCGTGGTGATCGAAGGCAGGGATCTTTTCAATTTGTGGCAAAAGCCGCTGGTAGATTTGTGGAACGTCGGGGCCAGGCAGCGGTCGAGCCTGGGCGGCCGCCAAACTTCCAAGGCTAACCGCAGCACAGACGAAAATCAGGGTCTGTTTCATGGGAATCTTTCTCACACCATATCCGTTTTATCTTTTGTCTTTTTATCTTTCCGCGAGTTATCTTTCCGCGAGCGTTCCCTGCCATGTTGTGGAAGCTGTCATGATGCGGGCAGCGGCTTCCCGTAAATTCTCCACTGACGAAGCAAATGAGAAACGTACGAAATCGTTGCCCGAGCGGCCAAACGCAGCCCCAGGAATAGCCGCAACGCCGACTTCTTCCAAAAGGATTCGACAAATCTCTTCCGCGCTCGTGCCAGTGCCACGAATGTCCACCCAAGCGTAGAACGCGCCCTCAGGAGCTTCGCAACGGAATCCGGGAATCTCATTCAGATCATGGACAAACTGTTCCCGGCGTCGGGCGAACTCCCCGACCATACGAGGTGTGTTGTTTTCCCGGTCACGCAGTGCGTCAATCGCTGCGTACTGCGTGAATTCGGCGACGCAGGTGTAACTGTTAATCGCAACCATCGCAAGAGCAGTTGCTACCTCTGGCGGAGCAACCGTGTAGCCGAGTCGCCATCCGGTCATGGCGAAGCTCTTCGAGAATCCATCGATGACCAAAGTACGCTCTGCCATTTCCGGATAGCTCAGCATGGAAAGGTAATCGCCTCCGTAAATAATGCGGGCGTAGATTTCGTCGGAAAGCACCCACAGGTCGTGTTTCACCGCGAGTTCGCTCAAAGCCCGCTGGACACTGTCGATGTAAACCGTCCCGGTAGGATTCCCGGGAGAGTTGGTAATCAGCATTCGGGTTCGCCGCGTGATCTTAGAGGCAATTTCCAGGGGGTCGGGCTGAAAATGGTTGCGAGACGCGAGCTCAAAAGGCACAGGCACGGCACCGAGCCCGAGCGCGATCGAAGGATACCCCGGAAAACCTGGATCGGGATAAAGAACTTCGTCGCCTGATTCGAGCAGCGCCAGCATGGCAAAGAAAAGAGCAGCTTTGCATCCGGGAGCGACCACGATGTTTGCCGCGGAAACACTGATGTCCCGAGTACGCAGCAAATAGGCGGCGATCTCCTCCCGCAGCGCGGGAAGTCCGGCAACGGCGCAGTAGCGATCCTTACCATCGGCCAGCGCCTTCGCGGCAGATTCGATCACTGACGCGCCGGGATGAAAATCAGGCTCGCCCAACTCGAGATGAATAATAGAGCGGCCCCGGCTCTCCAATTCCTTGGCGCGAGCGAATACCGAGAGCGCGCCTTCGCCACTCATAACCGACATTCGGGATGCTATCGATCGCATGCAATCTCCGTACGACTACAATCCTTTATATATACCGCCGTCGACGAGCACGGTCTGGCCTGTGATATAAGAGGCGCGTTCGGACGCCAGCCAGACGATAGTCTCGGCAACCTCGCGAGGCTCTCCTAATCGCTTGAGCGGAGCATCGATTGCCCAGCCTTCGAAAATCTCCTGCTCGCTTTTTCCTGCTGAAGCGCGGGCCTTAGCCAATTCCTTCAGCCGGTCGGTGGCTGTGAAACCGGGGCCGACGTTGTTGACCAGGATTCCATCTTTGCCGAACTCGTTGGCGAGGCTCTTCACCAGCCCAACCACCGCGGCACGAACGGCATTCGAGAGGACGAGGTCAGTCACGGGTTGTTTGGTGGTGATTGATGTGAGCGTGATGATTCGGCCCCAGCGTTTTCGCTGCATGTGCGGAATGACCTCTCGGGCGAAGTAGACCGTGCTTAGAAAATTCATTTCCAGGGCGCGCTGCCATTCTTCGAGGCTGGCTGCGAGAAATCCCTTGGCGGGCGGACCGCCGGCATTGGTCACACAAATATCGACGCTGCCAAAGTTCTTTGCGACGGCGGCAACAAAACGGCTGACCGCGCCGGCATCAGTCACATCGAAAGCCTCGGTCATCACATCCACGTTGTACTGTTGTCTGATATTCTGCGCGGCCGCTTGCAATGTTTGCTGATTGCGCGCGCACATTGCCACGCGGCAACCTTCAGCAGCAAAAGCCTCTGCCGTGGCCCGGCCAATTCCCTGACTGGAAGCCGCCACCAGAGCAACGCGATCTTTAAGGCCGAGATTCATGAACTCGGAATTATAAACTGTGCGATGCGCATCCTTTGCTTGCGGGCGCCCATATCTGCCATTAATCTGGATGCTGGACAGCGAAAAGAGGAATTCATGAAACGACGAACCCATCACTCCGAGACCAAAGCGGTGCGCGGCGCGGCGGATCTGGAGAAGAAAAACGGCCCGATGGCCACGCCGATTTATCAGACTTCCACATTCGAAGTTGCCGACAATGACGAGCAGTTACGCGCCACCGACACGGACCACTTCTACACGCGCTACGGCAATCCCACGAACACGGTCGCCGAAAAGACAATTGCGGAACTCGAGGGCACCGAGGCAGCGCTGACATTCGCTTCGGGCATGGGCGCAATCACCACGACGATCATGGCGCTGCTTAAGAGCGGAGATCACGTGGTGGCGCAGCGCGATATTTATGGCGGTGCGAATAAATTTCTATCGCAGTGGTTGCCGAAGATGGGGATTGAGACCACGTTCGTTGATACCACGCAGTACGAGCAACATGCGCGCGCGATTCGCCCCAACACGAAGCTGCTGTATCTTGAGTCGCCAACGAATCCTACGTTACGGGTGGTCGATTTTAAGAAACTGGCGGTTCTGGCCAAGCAGCACAATCTGCTCAGCATGATTGATTCTACGTTCGGCACTCCGGTCAATCAGCATCCGGCCGCTTACGGAATTGATTTAGTGATGCATTCCGGAACGAAATATCTTGCCGGGCATTCCGATCTGATTTGTGGGGTGGTTGCCGGACGGCAGGAATTGATGGAGAGAATCTGGAGCACCCGGACTACGCTGGGCAACTGCATGGACCCGCACGCGTCCTGGATGCTGATTCGCGGCTTGAAGACGCTGGCCGTGCGAGTGGCGCGCCAAAACCAAAATGCGCAACGGGTAGCGGAGTATTTGTTGGAACATGCCAAGGTGCGCAGTGTGAATTATCCATTTCTAAAGAGCCATCCGCAATATTCCGTGGCCCGAGAGCAGATGAGCGGCGGAGGGGGCATGGTGAGCTTTGAGGTCGAAGGCACAGGCGAGGACGCGCTTCGAGTGAGCGAGGCCATGCGGCTGTTCACGCTGGCGCCGAGCCTGGGCAGTGTAGAGTCGCTGGTGTCGATTCCAGTACTCACGTCGCATGCTATGGTGCCCGCCGAAGAGCGCGCGAAGATGGGCGTCACCGAACAGTTGATCCGGCTCTCGGTGGGAATTGAGAATGCTGAGGATCTGATTGCGGACTTAGAGCAGGCGCTGCAAGCGGTAGAAGCGTCGCAGCGCGTGCCGGTAGGCTAGTCACTACTAGAAGACAAACTTAAGAGCGAGTTGCAGGATGCGCGCGAGATGTGCTGATCCCGCCCGAAATATAGGAAGGCCGGCGCAACTCGGATCACCCGCCGAATTGTCAGTGCCTCCGTAGCAGGTGATTTGGTTGGCGTTGGTCTTTGCCCCGCCATTCGCATTATCGGCGGCGGAACCCGCATCCCCGCCAAGATACGAGAATTCCGTATGGTTGAAGACATTAAAAGCCTCAGCACGGAATTCAAAGTATTTGCTCTCGGTCACGGCGAAGTGTTTAATCAGCGCCATGTCGAAGTTTTCCCGCCAGGGATTTCGCAGAATGTTTCTGCCCGCGTCGCCGAAGGTCAGACCGGTGGGCGCGACGAACGCTGCGGGATTATAGAGCAACGGGCCAAAGCCGGGTTGCGATCCTGCGAGCGGGCTACTGGAAACATTCGCTTTCGGGTTACCAACCAAGTCTGGGTACGAAAAGGCTGATGCGATGCTATTCGACACGCCAGCGTTATCCTCCGGAGCGATGGTTCCATTTCCAAGGTTATAAACACTGAACGGAGAGCCACTTTGAATCAGCGTTATTCCTGACCATTGCCACCCGCCCAGAAAAGTATGGGCCATGCCTTTCCCCTTGAAAAAGGGAAGGTCATAAACATAGGCGATCGTGATATTGTGCCGCTGATCAAAATCAGAACTTGCTCGATATGCGTTCAGGTTGTAGGAGTTTACAAAACCGAGGTCGTTGTAGTCCGAGGAGTCGTCAATCGAGTGGCTGAACGTATAAGCGACGTTCAGTTCCAAACCGCCGATTTGATGGCGGACCGTAGCTTCGAATGCGTGGTAGTTGGAAGATGCAGTTTGATCTTTTCGCGTAATGCTGCCGATGCCCGCGAAGGGCAAGTATGGATTTGCATTGTTTCCGCAGGCCACGGCGAGATTGTTCGCCCAGCTCCCCGTCGTGGTTCTACCGTTCACAGTTGCAGTCGCCTGTGCACTGACCGGATCAATTGAAACCGTTCCGCAATCGCTCGGGGTGATGACCTGCCCAGGAGCGTAAGGATTCAGACTAGCCGGTACGGGCACCATCTGGTTGTACGAATACGTACGCGTCAGATGCACTCCGGCGCTCCCCACATACGCAATAGTGGCCACCGTGCTCCTTCCCAAATCGTGCTGAACGTCGAGGTTCCACTGCTGCACGTATGGCCAAGTAGCTTTACTGGGAAGCGAAACAAAACTCAAAGGTGTCGTGCCTCCGCCGAGAAGGCCAGAATTAAGATTGTTGTACCCGGAGACATTTACCACACTGGTGGTCTGAGTGTTGATATTGTATTGCTCTAACGATTCGGTGTTGGCCTCGTTGCCGTTGGTGTGCTCGAAGAAGATTCCGTATCCACCGCGAATCGCCCACTTCCCGTCCCCTTTCGGATCAAAGGCAAAACCAATGCGTGGAGCCGGATTCCACCAGTGATTTTTCAAGCATCCTACAGGAACGCCGGGCGTAACTCCGCAATCAACCCATCCGTTATGAGGATTTCCAACTACCAGCCCTGATACCGGATTCACGCTGCTGGCACCCGGAACATAAAACGACGGATCGAAGTTCCATGCCAGATTGTTTTTTTCGCGATACGTGCCGTAGAAGCTCATCCGCAGACCAAGGTTTAGCGTGAGCCGACGCGTAGCATGCCAGTCGTCCTGGAAAAACGCTTCGTAGATGTTGTATTCCTCGTGCATTTTGAAGGCGTTTTGCTCCTGGGTGTAGGAACTGATATTGCCTAGAAGCAGATCGGCATAAGCGTTGCCACTCGTAACCGTGTTCCCTGTGTTGGCGAAAAACAACTGGCCATTTACGCCAAACGTCGGCTGGGGAATTTCATTCTTGTGAGCATTGACCACGTAAACGCCAAACTGAAGGTTGTGACTGCCCACGACCTTTGTGACATTGTCGCGGTAGGTGAAGGTTGGGTTGGAATTTAGGGGACCCTGTGGAACATAGCCGGGATCTTCGGAAAAGTTGTATAGACTGTCCGCAACCGAAATGCCTGGCACCTTACCCCCGAAGCCATTGTTGTAAAGGCCGATCGCAGGAAAACCGGACGGACGCTGCCACGGGCCCGTCAGGCTTGTGCTGATGTGATCAGTAGTGTAACTGGCGACGAATTCGTTGAGCAGCGTGGGAGAAACGTTGGCAGTAAGGTGAGCGACCATGCTCACGCCCGGATTGTTGAAACTTGTCTGAACCGTCGGGAAACTGGTGCCGTCGGTCCACAAGGGCACGGGATACTGCTGGTTCCAGGAGTCGTGGATGTAGCGGAAGCTGGCACGAATCTTATCATTGATGTTGTGGTCGATTTTGAAAAGCTCCTGACGCCAGTGGGTAGGCAGCGTGGGCGGGTTGTACCACTCATCGAGCGCGGCGCCGACGTTGCCGGACGAAAGGTTCGGTAACGGAATTAAAGCATTGAGGGCTTGATTCACAGGACCGTTCGCTGCGAACCCGGGAACCAGGTTAAGGTTCGGAGTAAATCCCTTAGCTGGTCCAGAAGAATTCGTAAATCCGGGCACAATGGGGCACTCGCCAAATGAACCCAGAGCGTTAGGGCACTGATCGCTAAAGTTGCCACCGCGATCCGCGACCGTGGGAACCGGCGTTGTCGAAAAGAAATTTGTGGCCGGGATTAGCTCGCGCCGCCATTCTTCCGACCAAAAGAAGAATGTTTTCTGTTTGTTGGTATTGTAATGGCCGGGAATGTAAACAGGCCCACCGATGGTGCCTCCGAAATCGTGTTTCTTGTATGCAGGAACAGATGTTTCGCCAAACTGGGTAGCATTAAAAGCATCATTGCGAATGAACTCGTACAAGTCGCCGTGGAACGAACTGGTACCGGACTTGGTCTCGACTTCTACCGTCCCTGAACCGTTCTTGCCATATTGCGCGCCATAATTCGAAGTCAGCACTTTTACTTCGGCAATGGCGTCGATGCTGGGATAGACATTCAGGGTGGTGTTGCTGCCATTGTCTTGAGAATCGCCCCCATCCACCTCGAAGTTGTTATATTCCGTGCGGCCGCCGTTAACGCTGAAGGCGACGGTCGAAGCACCGGGTTCGCCTTCGTCGGCGCCAGACTGATTGGTAACCCCCGGAGAGAGGGCGACCAGTTGTGTGAAGTCGCGACCGTTCAATTCGAGCTGCGAAATCTCCTTGCCTGTGATCTCGCCAGCTAGTTCAGACGACTGGGTTTCGACTTGCGCTACTTCCGCACCTTGCACAATCACTTCGGTGCTGATCGCCCCGACTTGCAGCGCCACGTTCACGCGAGCCTTGTCAGCAACTCGCAGGATGATTCCCCGGGCTTCGTACTTTTTGAAGCCGGTTGAAGAAACTGATAAGTCGTACGAACCGATGGGTAGCGCCGCGAAAAGGAAATCGCCGCTGCCGTTGCTTTCGGCTGTCTGGTTAATACCGTGTATCGAATCTGTAACCACGACTTTAGCGCCGGGGACCGCCGCTCCGCTGGAATCAGTCACCGTGCCGGTGAGGGAGGCCGTATCCTGAGCGTGAAGCGCCGCGCAAAACGCCAGGGCCAGCTAACGCGATCGTCAACAGCCTTCGCTTCGATTTCATGATCAATCTTCTCCTCATTCGCAGCGGTACAAGCACGCCTCAGCTTAGCGGACACGACTTGGCAGACGGTGTTCTTAGCCCTCTGCCGGAAATCCCTAATTCAGCCAGGGAACCAATGCGCAGAGACCTTATTAAAACGTATGAATAGTGCGTTTTTTTGATATCTGATGTCAAGGAAAAAAGAAGGCGCAACATCTTGCGACGGTGCGTTTCATAGCAGAAAGCCCTTATTGAGGCGAAAGTCATCTCCCCAGACGGCAACTTTCACATAGGGCTGCTTGTGGAATCCCGCACCACCAATTCCGGTTCCATCTTGCGATGCTGGGCGGCCACCTCGCGTTTTTCGAGCACGGATTTGATCCCTTCAAGAACGATACCGACGGCGGCAGCGCCCATGGCTTCCATCGGCTGCCGAATAGTAGTGAGAGCTGGAGTGTAAAGCGCCGAGGGCGCCACGTCATCAAATCCGATGACCGAGCAGTGTTCTGGAACGCGGCGTCCGGCGCTGGCCAGGGCACGGATGGCACCGAAAGCGGTCATATCATCGAACGCGAGTAAGGCCGTAAACTGGCGCTTCTCCCGCAGCAGATCCTCAGTAAGTTTTTTCCCTGCCTCGAAACTGGAGAGCGGATCGCGCGACTCCGGCAGATCGACAATCAGGCTGGAATCGAGTTCGATATCGCGAGCTTTGGCGCAGTTGCGTATTCCGCGCCAACGCGGAGAACTGTCAGCCAAGGTTTTGGGGCCGCGGATGAAAGCGATCTTGCGGTGGCCGAGGGAGTGCAAGTGCTCAAGCGCCGCGTAGCCGCCGACTTCGTTGTCAACGATTACCGAACTCATGGCGTCCCCTTTGAGTTCGCAAGCGATGAGAGCGGTAGGGATGCTGCTTTTTTCCAGGTCAGCGAGCACGTTGATATCGAGAAAAAGCCAGTTGGCGAGAACCACCAATGCTTCGACGCGGCGGTCGAGCAGCATTTCGAGATAGCGCTCGAAGCGGCTGCGCTCGTTGTGCACGTCCGTGAGAATCGGCAGGTAGGAGGCCTGATACAGCGTGTTTTCGATGCCGCGCAATACCAGGGTGCAGTAAGGATCGGTCATGTCGAAGACCATGACGCCGACGGTGTGGCTGCGCTTGCTGCGCAGCGAGCGGGCAAACTGGTTTGGGCGATAGCCGAGTTTTTCCGCGGCGCGCTCAATACGCTTCTTGGTGACCGGCGGGATATAACGCGCCAGTGGCGCATCGTTGAGAACGATCGAGACGGTGGTGGAAGAGAAGCCGCTTTCCTTCGCCACATCCCGAATCGTTACCATTGGTGCGTTCCCCTTGGAGTGCCGCACTGCGAAACTCCTCAATTCTCGCGCACGCTTGAATTCAATGCGGAGGTTGGCGGACACTACAGCAGAGAGTGAGACGAGTGTCAAGGGCACGATTCCTGTTAAAACTCGCAGGTTGGCTCCTGCTGGCTCATATGGCAGCGGCTAACACGCCACAGGATTCCGCCTCCACAAGACCCGCGGTGCCGCGAAATGACGCGCCAGTGGCGTCATCCGGAGCAGCAACAGATCCGGCGCAACTTTTCATGGCGGGTCAGGAAGCCTTGAACAAAGGACGTCTGGACGAAGCCGAGCGCGACTTCCAACAAGTTCTCGCGATCAATCCAGGAGTCGGCGGAGCCTATGCGAATCTGGGTGTGGTTTATATGCGGCGAAAGCAGTGGGCCAAGGCTCTCGCATCGCTTCATAGGGCTGAACATCTCATGCCGCAGGTGGCGGGCATCCGGCTGAACATCGGGCTCGCCTATTTCCGTCAGAACGAGTTTCTCAAAGCTATTCCGGAGTTCGAATCTGTAGTGCGCGACGAACCGGATGCACTGCAACCCAGACATTTGCTCGGACTTTGCTATTTTTTTGCCGAACGCTGGGCTGATGCAGCTACTACGCTGGAACCCCTTTGGCCTCAAGAATCCACCCAAATGAGTTATCTCTATGTGTTGTCAATCGCCGCTCACCGCGCCGCCAGAAAAGAATTGGATGAGAAAGCCACGACGCAACTGGTGAAAATCGGCGAGGGCTCTCCTGAGTTCCATCTCTTCATGGGAAAAGCGCATCTGAATCTTGAGCAGTACGACATGGCCCTGGCTGATTTCCAGGCGGCGGCGGAGGCGAATCCGAAACTGACTTTCGTTCATTTCAACCTGGGGCTTGCTTATTTAAAGAAGCAGGACTACGAGCACGCGCGCGACGAGTTTCTCAAAGATGCAGCAGTGGAGCCCGATCTGGCATTCAACTATGACGAACTTGGGGATGTCTACTCGCTCATGCAAGAAAACAACCGCGCGGAAAAAAGTTACCGCGAGGCGCTGCGGCGCGATCCCCGGCTGGTCAACTCGTATCTCGGACTCGCTAAGGTCTACCAGCGAGAGGGTAAGTACCAGCAGGCGTTGCAGGCGATTGATTCCGCTGGTCAGCTCGATTCCCGACCGCACTGACATTCATTATGTGAAAGGACAGGTGCTTCTCCGCATGGGGCGAAAAGATGAAGGCAGGAAAGAACTTGAAACCTCGGTTCGCATCGACAACGAACGCCGCGCCGACCGCGAGAAGCAGGTGGAGAGCGGGATCGTGCCGTCGCCAGAACTTCTGCAGCCCGATCTTTCTCAACCCGGTCTTTCTCAACCCGATCCGGCACAAAGTGATCCGCATTGATCGTTGTAGATTGGTCGTTGTCGGAACCCGGCCTATCGGCGCGGGCTGCGCCGCAAGCGGGCTACGATTCGGCGCCCTTAAGGCGAAAGAAACTCTGGTAACCTGTATCGGGCAAGTGCAAAATTGCTATGTTGAACTCGGTGAACAATGATTTCGCTGAAACAGTGAACAGTGATCTCGATGAAATTGTGGCGAGTGTTTTTTCGTGAACGGTCGATTCAAAGTGTCATCAATTAGGAGGATTGCCTTGTCGAAACCAGATGCCTCAAGAGGATGGGCCTTCACTTTTTGCATTGTTGCGATATCAGCTGTCATTTTTCTGGCCGTGCTTGTTATCGCTCCCGCGAGCCATCGGGGCACGGCGGGCACTCTTTCTGCAACTTCTCGCGCATCCCAGCCGGGTACCGTAACACCAGCCGCGCGAGGCCGAATTCAGGCCAGCTATGCCGCTCTTCCCCTGGCCTTTGAGCAGAATCAGGGACAGACCGATAGCCAGGTGAAGTACATCGCGCGAGGGGATGGATACACTCTGTTTCTCACGGCGAACGATGCCGTTTTTTCGCTACACTCCCGATCACAATCGCGAGTTCGTTCCATGGCCGGCAGGGTCTCTACTGCGGAAGCGAAAACATTTTCTGGGAATAGTAGCGCACAAGATGACTCCAATGCCGTAGTGCGCATGCAACTTAGCGGCGCAAATTCGCATGCCAGTGTTGACGCAACGAACGAATTGCCCGGAACGGCGAACTATTTCATCGGCAACGACCCAAGCCAGTGGCGGAGAAATGTCCCACGCTACGCGCGCGTTTCCTACCAGAACGTTTATCCCGGCGTGACCATGGCCTTCCATGGTGCGCAGCGACAATTGGAGTTTGATTTTGTGGTTGCTCCCGGCGCGAATACTCGACCCATCGGGTTTCATTTCACGGGGGCACAAGGCTTAAAGCGTGATGACTCCGGCAACCTGATCCTCTCGTCGACGGCCGGCGATGTGCAGCTGCATAAACCGGTGGCCTATCAGGATCAGAATGGCAGGCGGCAAACCGTAGATGCGGGTTTCGTCCTCAACGGCGACAACCAGGTCGGGATCGAATTAGGGAAGTACGATCACAGCCGCGAACTGGTGATTGATCCATCGGTAAGCTACGCGTATTCGACATATCTTGGCGGTTCGGCGGAAGATGATGGCTTTGGCATCGCCTCTGACAGCAGTGGCAATGCGTATGTTACCGGACAAACGATGTCGGCAAATTTCCCCGCTGCCGGTGGCGTTCCACCCAACACCAGCGCTGGCGGCACGTTTGACGTATTCGTCACCAAGATCGCCGCGGACGGTTCAAGTCTGATTTACTCTACGTATATCGCCGGCAGCGGCACCAAAGGCAACGACAGCGGCAATGCCATCGCGGTGGACTCCTCGGGTGATGCGTTCGTCGCCGGTGGTACAGAATCAAGCAACTTTCCCACGACCACGGGAGCATACCAGACCGCAATAGCGTCTGGTGCGACCGGCAATGCTTTCATACTGGAGCTCAATCCAGCCGGCAATGCCCTCACGTACAGTACCTATCTCGGCGGTGAGGTCAATGACAAAGCGTTTGGAGTAGCCGTCGACACCTCAGGAAACATCTATGCTGCAGGGCAGACTTCCTCTTCTCTGTTTCCCTCCAAGAATGCCCTTCAAACCACCCAAGCTGGAGGATTCCTCGCAAAGTTAAAACCTGCGGGCGGCGGCGCAAACGACCTTTTATTCTCCACGTTCGTTGGTGGTGGCCTTAGCGATTTTGTCAGTGCCGTTGCCCTGGATTCGTCCGCTAATGCCTATGTAACCGGTCAAACTCAGAGTTCGACGCTGCATACAACGGCAGGCGTACTCCAGAGCACGTTCGGTGGTGGCATCTCCGACGCATTCGTGACGGCTATCAAAACCGACGGAAGCGCTTACATTTATTCCACCTATCTCGGAGGCTCCGATATTGAAATCGGTTTTGGCGATCACCGTGGACTCTTCAGGCAACGCTTACGTAACGGGACATACGGCGTCTTCAAATACATCAGCCAAGCCTTTCCCGACGACCACAGGTGCCTTCCAAACAACTTTCGGTGGCGACCCTTACGACGCGTTCGTCAGCAAATTGAATCCAACCGGAACCGCTCTGGCATATTCCTCGTATCTCGGCGGCCCTATGGCCGATTACGGCCTGGGCATTGCGGTGGATGGTGGCGGCAATGCCTACTTGACCGGTCGAACTCTATCGTCTTCCGGCTTTCCGCTCAAGAATCCCACCCAGGCAACGTTTCAAGGGACGTCCGATGCATTCGTTAGCGAGGTAAATTCGGCGGGTTCCCAACTGCTCTTTTCGACTTACTTGGGCGGAAACGGAGATCAGGACACGACGACTGCCGGCGGCATTGCCGTCGACAGCCTTGGTGCCAACATCTACGTGACGGGAAACACCACCGCGACGGACTTTCCGGACACCGCCAAATTTTTTGAACCTGCTTACGGGGGCGGCGCTACCGATGCCTTCGTGGTCAAATACGCTCAGGTCGCGCCCCAGACTTTTTCCCTCACGGCAACGGCCCTTTCACCTTCCACGGTGAGTCCCGGGGGCTCTGCCACCTCAAGCGTTACGGTAACTCCTACGAATGGCTTTACAGGTAGCGTGACGCTCACTTGTTCTATCTCCCCTGCGGTGACGCTTGGGCCGACTTGCGGCATGGCATCGGCCACGCCCGCCAGTCCGGCAACGCTCACGGTCAGCACGACCGCCGCAACAGCACTTCTACGGCGGCCTCCGAGTCGTCGCTGGTCCGGCATCCTCTACGCAATGTTCTTGCCGGTAGGTGGCATTTCGCTGATGGGGGCCAGTTTCCTTTCAATCCGCTCCGGCTATAAGAAGTTGTTCGCGATCCTCATGATGGGAACGATAGTCGCAGCGCTGGCTCTACTGCCGGCCTGCGGAGGCGGAGGCAGCAAAAGTACTGGGAACTCGGGCACGCCTGCCGGGACGTACACAATTACTGTCACAGGTACGGCAACTGGAGCAACCCAGACTGGAACATCTCCGGCTCTGACTCTCGCAGTCAACTAGCCGCAACTTCGAATCCCAGGCCGCCTCTCATCAAAGGCGGCCTGAATTCTTTCCTGGAACGCTCGTGCGAATTGGCACGATGCGCGACTGTAGTCTAAGATTCTGTGTGGCGTATTCTGCCGGGGCTTCGTCGTATCAACTTATTCTTGCGGCTGCACGGTTTCCGGCTCTTTCCAGCCGGCTCGGGCAGCGTTTGCGTCGTTGGAGGAATCGAAGGTAGTGAGTTCTTATCCACTCATGGTGAATTCCAGGCAGATTAAGAGATCGATTGTTTCCGCAATGTCGCTGCTATTGATATCAGCGGCTATCGCTTATGGGCAGTCTTTCACGCTTACTCCATCGCAACTCCACCCGGCGGCGGTTGATCCGGGCAGTTCCGCAACCGCAACCATTGAACTGATGCCCGCGCCTGGCACAGCGTTCAATAATGTCGTCGACCTCACCTGCGCGGTTGCTTCGAACCAGGCTGCGACTCCGCCGCAATGCCAGGTGAGCCCGGCTTCCGCGACTCCAGGCGCCACGGGCGATCAAATTTCGTTGACGATCACCACTTCAAACACCACTCCCGCTGGAACCTACCAAATCACGGTGACCGGCACCAGCGGCTCTCTGGCGCCCGTAACCGCCACACTCTTTCTGAACGTGACCGATCTGACTGAGGACTACACGATCTCGGCTTTGCCCACCACAGCGGTTCCCAGCCCGGTTAGCGCTGGAAACACCGCGACCACCACCGTAACCGTGGCACCGCTTGGCAGCTACACCGGAACGGTGACGCTCTCCTGCTTGTCTGTGACTCCAGTTGTGACGGGAGCACCAGTATGCTCGTTTAATCCCGCGTCCGTTAATGTGGCTGGCGGCGAGCCGCCAACTACTACCATGACCATCACCACCTTCGGAACGGCAGGAGTTCCCACATCCACTTCGTCAAACCGTTCGGGCCGGCGCCCGCTCTACGCCTTGTGGCTGGCCCTCCCCGCGCTAATTGTAGGATTAGGCACAACTCGAAACCCAGGCAGAAAACTGATGGGAACGTTTATGCTGCTGGCGATTGCCGGCGGACTAATCCTCATGCCGGCCTGCGGTTCTTCCACCACGAATAGCGCCATCAACCAGATCACGCCGACAGACACTTATACCTTCACTTTAAGCGGTGCGGACGAGCATGGCGCCGGACCCAGCAGCGCGACTCCGGCAACCGTCACGTTGCAAGTAACTCCGCAGACCTAGGATCGTCATTCATGTGGCGGCGGCGTTATAGCCTCGTCGAGCTCTTGTCGTGGAGCGTCGCGATTTGCTGCGTGATAGCTCCAGAACCTATTGTCCTTGGCTCGAAGATCCCCGCTCAACCACCTGCAGTGCGCTGGAGTGAGGACCAGCCGGGGTGCACTTTTTCCCGCGGTGACGACGGCAAATACAGCTACGGTCTTTGGTCGGGAGATGTGGGCGTCGTTATGGCCGTAGACGCTCGCGAAATGCAGGTTATCCGCCATCGCATAGAACCCATCTTCGGCCTCCTATTGACGGTTCGTTATCGGGGAACCGGAAGCTTGGACGAAAACCCTGATGGAATTACCCTGCAGTTTCTAAAGCACTTCAAAGTGGTACAGACCGTACTCGACCCGGACGATTACAGTCAGAAAATCCAGGCCGACGCTGATGCGCTTGACGATGAAACCAGGCGTGCTACTGCAAAGCATCCAGACCAGAAAGAAGCTCGGCAGCAGCGCTTGCAGGAATATCAGAAATCAGCGGACGAGTTGATCGAGTTTCTCCGCACAAAGAGTTTGCGCGCCATGCACCTGGATCGAGCGACTCCGGAAGTAGGAGGCTGGGTTTTTTTCAACACAGACACGAAGTGGCTCGGGGGATGGAAACCACAAGAGGAATTCGTGCTTCGACTGCCGCTTGGGGGTAAGGTCTTCGAGTTCCCGTTTAAACTACCGCCAGAGCCGGGGGAGTTGCTTTTGCAGAAAAGGCCGTGAAAGCGGGGCTTCACGCTTGGCTTCCGCAAACCGGAGCTGAATGTGTTTTTTGATTTTCAAGATGACGATTCTCATCCAGCAGCCTTTGGTAACCGACCAAGGTGAAGTCCGATGGCCGAAGTCGCTGTTATGAAGCTTCACGCTGAGTTCGGCGCTGCAGTTCGCCGGCCTGACGCATGACGACATCTCGCAGTGATACTAGTCCCTTGAGCTCCTTGCCCTCGACAATCGGCAGATGCCGGAATCCGAACTCGTGCATAATGAAGAGACACTCTTCAATGCTTTCGTCCAGGTGAACCGCGCGCGGATTCGCGGTCATTACTTCAGAAACCGCTGTATGCCCCGGCGTGCGGCCTGCGGCCACCACCCGGTTCATGATGTCGCGCTCGGAAAAAATGCCCGCCAATTCACCGTTGCGCAGCACAGGCAGGGCGCCGATGTTGTGTTCCATCATGAAGCGCGCAGCTTCGAGAACGGTGCTTCCAGCGTCGATGGAGTAGGTCTTGCGGTCTTTTACAAGGTCGCGGAGGGTAGACATGGCTGCTCCTTTGAGACTGTGGCGAGCCCGGCAGGCGGGCGGGAGGTCCCGCCTATTCGCGGGTCGGACTACTTTATCACAAAAGAATACAGCTTTCCCCGGAAGCTGGTGGACGAATTCCTGGCGAATGGCCGCGTTCCATCTATGTGGAATGGATAAGGTTTTACTGCAGATGGTTCAGCCGCACAGGATTTGAATCGGCAGTGCTCTCGCCGCGCGGCGTCACTGACACTACAATGTACTCGCGTTCCTTGCTATCGAAGTGGGGTGCCCGAAGCAGCATCTTGTCTTTTTCCAGCCGGAATTGCGCCCATTCCCCGATTGGCAGAAGCGAGGCGTGCTTCGCGTGTTTGGGACGGATTCGATAGACCACTTGGTCAGCCTGAAGCAGATACTCGCCGCATGAGAGATCTTGAATTCTGCCGGGACTTGATTCCGCGCTTTCGGTGCCGGGATCCTTTGTACCTTTGTCGTTGACCGAACACTGGGTCGAATCCATCTGCACCAACTTGCCTGACTGATAGGCCTTGGGCTCTTTAGCGTAGGCGAACCCTGCCAAGAAGATCGATGTCAGCACGAGTAACTTGAAGCGCATGTAACGAATTGTCGCCGACTTTGAAAACACTGGTTAGATGACATCGGTCATCGAACGGAAGTAACGTTACTGTCAGCTGGAAACGTCGCCGGGACGACAGGGTCCGATTCAGCCGTCACTCAGCGTTCAACCAGGCCTTCCAGGGTTGAGAAGAATGCAGGATAAGAGATCGCCGCGCACTCACTGCCTCGAATCAGAGTTTCTCCGTGCGCCCGCAGGGCAGCGATGCTGAACGCCATCGCGATACGATGATCGCCGAACGATTCAAGTTCCGCGCCGCGAAGCGTCTGCGCACCCGGAATTTTCAGGCCATCTTCGCGTTCCTCCACCCCCGCACCCATCGCGCGAAGATTGGTGGCGATGGCAGCAATGCGATCCGATTCTTTCACGCGCAATTCCTTGGCATCGCGTACTTCAATTCCCTGCTCGGTGTAGGGAGCGATCGCCGCCAGCACCGGAATCTCGTCGATCAGAGCAGCCGTGTCGGCGCCGGCAATGGTTGCGCCTTTCAGACGTCCGCCCGTGACCTGCAGAGTGCCCACCAGCTCGCCATGAATCTCTTCGAGCTGAGTTACAGAGATGTGCAGCCCCATCTGCATCAGGATGTCGAGCAGGCGGGCGCGCGTGGGATTCATCAGCAAATTCGTGATGGTCAACTGCGACCCGGGAAAAAGTGCGGCGGCGCAAAGAAAAAATGCGGCACTGGAAAGATCTCCGGGCACTCGGGCTTCGATGCCCTTCAAACGTTGCCCGCCACGAATTCGCACCTCATTTCCCTTGCGCTCGACATTTGCACCGAAAGCTCGGAGCGCCGTTTCTCCGTGATCGCGCGTCCGCATTGGCTCCTCGATGCGCGACTCACCCCGCGCCAGCAGGCCGGCAAACAGAAGGCTGGTCTTCACCTGCGCGCTGGCTACCGGCATCTGGTAGTCGATGGCTTTGAGGTCGCCGCCATTAATGCGTAGCGGCGGGCGGCCGTTTTGGGATGTGATTCGAGCGCCCATCATGGTGAGTGGCGTGATTACGCGTTCCATGGGACGTCGCGAGAGCGATTCATCTCCCGCCATTTCGCTGGAGAATCTTTGCCCCGCCAGAATTCCGCTCAACATGCGAATGGTTGACCCGGAGTTTCCACAATCCAGCGGATCGGCCGGAGCCGTCAACGACAGCGCGCTTCCCTGCACTTCGATGACGTTATCAGTACTTTCTCGCTGCTCCCACCTCACGCCGAGTGAGCGCAGGCAACCGAGCGTGCTAGCGCAGTCCGCACCGGTCGAATAGTTTTCGAGACGGGAAGGCCCATCGGCAAGGGAGGCGAGCATGGCATATCGATGCGAGATAGATTTGTCCCCGGGAAAACTCACGCTTCCGCGAATATTACGCGCCGGACGGACAATGACCTGTGAATGGTCTTTCATGTGAGATCAAATATAGCGGAATGAGACGGGCCGGTGCTGCGACGACGAGACTGTTGATTGCTGCCTTCTGATGTTTGATTGAAATTTTAGATTTCACACCGGTGCTTTAGCGGGTGGTATTCAGCAGTCAAAATCAGCAGTCCAAAATTGCTAGGCGGGAACTTTGGTTTCGCGAAGTTCTCGCAAAATCTCTGGTGGAACTTCTTTCAGCCTCAAGCTGAACTCGAACATTGGGGTTTCAACGCCGCGGCCCCAGCGCGCCACTTCCCAGTGAGCACGCACGATCTTCACCTCCGGATGCGCAGTCAGATCCAGCAAAAGCGGATACTCTCCGCAATAAAATTCCTGTGGAAAGGCAGCCACCGGTTTCGCGCTCCAGGTTATGCCATCGGTTGAACCCATAATGCTGACATCCAGGGATTCCTGTTCGATGATCTTCGTGATTTCGAGGGTCAGCAAAAACACACGGCTTGCCGCATGGCTCACGTCCGCATGAGGGCCATCCCCTTTGGCGCTAACCGCGGTTTTCTGGGAGACCAGGAATGTATCGATCATGGCGGGAAAATTGTAGCACGCGTTTCCGCGAGGTCGAGGTGGCATCACAAAGCGGAATCCAGTCGAATCGTTGCGCTCAGATCAAGGATTCGTCACATGTACTCCTACGGGTGCAGCCAGCATCAGGGGCTCTTCCGGCATGACGATCCAGGCTATGGGATAGGAAATCAGGCCGATGCCTGTCATGAAAGATGCGATCAGCCAAACCAGCCGGACCGCCGTCACGTCGATATCAAAGTATTCGGCGAAGCCGAGGCAGACGCCTGCGATCTTGCGTCCCTTACGCGGCCGCACCAGCCGCTTGCGAGCGACGGACGCACCCACGCGGGTGCCGCAATAAGCACAAACATTGGCGTCATCTTGAATCACTTTACCGCAGTAGTTGCAGTACATATATCTACCCTCTAAGACCCTCTACAAGACAATACGCAATTGTAGCTCGTAAAGTTCCGTGCAGGGTGTCTTCAAAATCTGGCGGGACTTACTCGCGGTAGGCTTCCCGAATGTGTTTGCGCGCGCGCTCGGCAGGAGGTGTGCTGGCGTTTTCAGCCAGAACCGTCTCGTATTTCTTCATCGCCAAGTCCCGTTTTTGAAGCAAGTCATACATTTCTCCGGCGGCTAGGTTGGCCTTCTGCAGCGTCTCCGGATCAGGATTCGGGGCTTCATTCACCAGCTCATACGCGGTAACGGCTCCGGAATAATCCTTTTGACTGCGCAGTAACTCACCCAAACCCCACGCCGCGATCTCATAGTGTAGACCGTCGTATTTCCCCTCCCTCCCGCTCTGCCACACTTTGCGATAGGCGATCGCCGCCTCCGGCGCATGGCCGCCGGAGCGCAGCAGATTTGCTTCCTCCAGAGGGAACAGATAGTTCCTCGGATAGCGCGCCGCAAGATCGTGCATCAGTAAGCGTGCCTCGTCGTAGCGGTGCTCTCTGCGCAGGAACAAGCTCAGCACCACTTTGCCGTCAACGCTGTTTTCTCCCCGGCTGTCAGCCACTTCGCGTAGGTCTTCCAAGCCTTTTTCTTTGGTGCCGCTCAGCCCAACCAGCGACCCCGCCACTTTCACGCTCCAAGGGAGGCTTCCCATCACGTAGTTGTGAGCACCCACGACCAGCTTCGCATCCACGTAGTCGGGGTTCAGCTCCAGCACGCGTTCGTGGTCGCGGCGCGCGCCCACAGCGTTGCGCAGTGCGGAAAACCACGCCCGCTCCACCAAAGCGGTGTATAGAGCAAACTGCGCCCGGGTGACGCCACGGGCGTAGAGCGCGGCAACGTCGTTGGGATTCGTCTTCAGCTCCTGCTCTTCGAGATTTTGCGCGCGCTCTACCAGTTGCTTGATCTGCTCCTTGACCTTGGGATCAGCAGTCCGGTGCGCCTGACCGATGAAACTGTCGCTGGCATATTCGCCAGAGTTCATCGCACCCATGCGATAGAGTTCACGCAGCAGAACTGTAGACAGCAAATGATTCACTGCGGAAGGGTCGTCTGGAGATTTGTCGACAATCTTTTGAAACTCCTGGATCGCGCGGTCATACTCCATGTTGTAGAAATGATCGAACGCCACCTGGACCGCCGACTCGTGGTCAGGAGGGGAAATAAAGGCTGGAGAAGAGGCACCTGTTAGTGCAAGTCGGGTTTGGCTGGACGCCTGGGGAAACGGCAGACAAAACATGACAAGCGACAGCAACCAACCCCGGCGAAGTATTCGCCTCGCAAATAACAAACTCGGCCGCATCGCTACTGGTGGATATCTTGAACTTTAGTGTACTGGAATTTTACGATGCACGGAACGAACCAAAGGTGTTATCCCGCGGTACTCAACGATTTGGGATGAATTCTCGCTTCAAAGCCAACAATCTCCGGAGTTTCCGGCTAGAAACCAGAAGTAACTTGGGCATCTTTACTCTGCACAACTGGTAATAATTGCTCTGCCATCAGCGGAAATCGGGATGCAGGAAATTGCAAACTTATGAATTGAAAAGATCTCAGCTCGCGGAACGTTTGGCTGTCGGCTTGCGTTGCAGATGACAAGCTCTCTCCTTCATTTTTATGGCAGACGTAGTTCACGATGCACAGCAGGAGTTTTGGCGGTCTCCCACTGTTACGGGAAGTCCCGCTCCATTGGTTGCCGCTGCTCAAGGCATAACGGTTGCCTGTGCCGGTTGCCACAGCGAGTTCATGATTGGCGCCCGCTTTTGTCATACCTGCGGTCTACGACGCCCCGAGCTGGCTAAGGCTGATACCTCCGTCAGTCGTGCGGCTGGCCTCTTGGCCCGGAACATTGAGGTGGTACGACCCTGGCTGAACTCGGCGGCAGACTACTGGCGCGAGATTTCCTTTCCCGGCTGGCTCCGCTATTTGCACTTCCACGAGATTCAACGCTGGGTGGGTCTGTCTACTGCACCTCTCATCGCATTCATCATTGGTATAGGATGCGTCGCCGGCGCCGTTGGCGTCAGCCTCTTTTACAGGGCCTCGAACCTTGCCGAATTTCAAGCGATCCAGATGTGGCGGATCGAGTGGCTGCTGGCTGCCACTGCTTCGTTCGTTGCCGGGATTCTGCTGAAGAAATCTTCGAACAGCGATCAGGATTAGCGCTTAGCCCTTACTTTCCGCGATAGGAAAGTCCATGCCGCCGGAAGTAGAAATCCAAAGCTCCGTTACTCTGTGCTTCCCGATGCCGCAGCGCGTCGTTGTTCATTCATGCGGTAAAGATGGTGGATAGGCGCCAGCCCGCGTCCCAAGGGATAGCCCGCAGCAATCGCGGCCATCACGTAGATCTTCGCCAGCAACGTGGCTTCGGCTAGTCCGCGATCAAGCGCCAAGTGGCACGCGATCGCCGTCGCGAAGGCGCAACCAGTTCCATGGGTCGAGTTGGAGCGCTGTCGCTCAGACTTGAACACCTCCTGCTCGACCCCTCGCTTCGTCGAAAAGCTCAACAGATCGGTGGCCTTCTCCAGGTGCCCGCCCGTAATCACCATGGCAACGCTTCCCATGTGATGGAGCTTGGCTGCCGCAGCCCGCATTTCTTCGAGATCTGTCACCTTGAGCCCGGTAAGGACGGCGGCCTCATCCACATTTGGAGTTATCGCGTCAGCGAGCGGGATCAACCTCTCGATGAGCAGCCTGATTCCGGAAGCATCCAGCAGTTCCGCGCCGGAGGATGACTTGACGATAGGGTCCAGAACCACATTGGGCAGCTTCGTCTTGCCCGACCGGCGATTTAGAAAATCCGCCACAGCCTTAACGATCTTCGCATTGCCCAGCATTCCGATACGAACGGCAGCAACAGGAATGTCTGCCGTGACTTCTTCCAAGGTCTCCGTTATCAGAGCCGGATCGACCGGTTCTATCCGCCGAACACCGGACGTGGATTGCACCGTCATGGCTGTGATGCAAGCCACGCCATAGCAGCCGTGAGCGGCTATCGTTTTGATGTCGGCAGTCACGCCCGCCCCAGAAGAGGGATCGAAGCCAGCGATGGTCAGTATTGCGGGCGGTTTACCGGGCACAGGTTTGTTGAAGCTGCGAAAACAAGTATAGGTGCAATTCGCTTCCGATGGATGAGTCTTGGTAATCGAGAGTGCATAAATGGGCAACTAATTTCAGAAGATGATTTGAAATACCGGGCAACCCTATCCGTAAATTGTTAACGCTTAATGATTTAGGCATGGTTTTACCGTAAGTTGATGATTCGAATAGAGATGAAAATTTATCCATTGGTACCTTGTCCTAAGTATTTACTGTTATGTAAACATGGAAGTCTATTGTTTTGAGCGATATGATGCTGATTACCCATAATTAACAACAAGTTACGTAAGATATCAATTACTAGCGCATCACCTTTTCCGGGGTTGACAAGCCCCCCTTGGACCTCTACGATTCATAGAACGTTAACGAGAAAGCCTAGCGCTTAGGGAACACTTTTGAGTATGCGAGGAGAACTGAATGCGACGACGTATGGCTCATGGACTGATGGTCGCTTTATTGATCGTCGGCCTGGGAGCGGCTCAGGGCCCAAACAACTCGGAGGCAAGTTCGACCCCAGTTAACCCGGCAGGGGTTAAGCCCAAAAACCGCCCACGGACCAGAAATCAGGCTTATCAGGTCGGCACGGCATCCTGGTACGGGGAAGACTTCGACGGCAAACCGACGGCCAGCGGCGAAGATTACGACATGTACGATATGACGGCTGCTCACCCCACGCTTCCGTTAGGAAGCTACGTGCGGGTAACGAACCTGCGCAACGGACGGGCGGTTGTGGTGAAGGTAAACGATCGCGGACCGATCGTCCAAGGTAGGATTATTGATCTTTCTTATGGTGCTGCTCGGGTGCTTCAATTTCAAGACCATGGCCTTCAAAAAGTCCGGCTGGACGTGGTAAAGCGCGGAACCAGCCAACATCGTCCGATTTATCAGACTATTGCCGCCAACCACCCGCTGGCGGAACTTCATTAAACGTTCTACACTGCAAGGGATGCAGGCGACTCTGCCCCACCTCATCCCTTCCCCAGACTCGCAAAAGGTTGACATTCGAAACGCCCACCCCCGTGAGAAACTGATTGTTGCCTTGGACGTTCCCACCGCGAGCGCTGCGCACAGCATCGTATCGGCGGTCGGCGATTCGGTACTTACCTACAAAGTCGGCATGCAGCTGTATACCGCCGCCGGCCCGCAAGTTGTGCGCGATCTGGTGACTTCGGGCCGGAGAGTTTTTCTCGATCTCAAATATCATGACATTCCCAACACGGTGGCGGCGGCGGTTCGTGAAGCCGCTGACCTTGGTGTCAGTATGTTAACCGTGCACGCGGCGGGCAGCGGCAAAATGCTTCGCGCCGCAACCGAGGCGGCTCGCGGCATCAATCCACATCTGCTTGTGTTGGGCGTGACTGTGCTCACCAGCTTCGCGGAAAACGATCTCGAAGAGATCGGGATTCAAAGAACAATCCAGGAAGAAGTCCTCTCACTCGCTGAGCTGGCACTTGCGAATGGATGCCAGGGAATCGTAACTTCGGCTCGCGAGGCTTCTGCCGTACGATTGAAATTGGGAGACAACCTCGCCATCGTAACTCCCGGCGTCCGGCCAGCCGGCGCCGGCCACGGAGATCAAGCTCGCGTTGTGACCCCGGCCGAGGCGATAGCGGCGGGCGCCAGCCACATCGTGGTGGGCAGGCCCATTACCGAAGCTGAAGATCCGGCAGCGGAAGCACGGGCAATCCTGGAACAGATTCGCTAATAGTGGAGCCGCCGCGAGGTCGTCGCCGCCGACTCAGCAATCCCTTTCCGCAGCTCTTCAGCCGATCCACTGAGCAGATTTCGCAGCACCGCAACTTCGGCCGCAATTCCTGTATGCAGCGCCGGATCTACATCCGGCGCGAACAGCGGTGAATGATTCGAAGGGAGCGTCGTGCCCGCAGCTTTGGCTTGCGCCAACTTTTCCGGATCGGCCCCGCCCAGGCTGAAATAAAAGCCCGGAACTCCCTGCTCTGTGAAGTAGGAAAAATCCTCCGAGGCGGTGATCGGATCTTCCATGACCACGCTGTCCTTGCCCAGCGCGGTTTGCAGCACTCCTTTGAGCCGCATCGCCAGAGCAGGGTCGTTGTATACCAAGTCCGTCCCTTCATAGTGATCAATCGAAGGTGGCTTCGGCGCTCCTGACGCTTCGGCCTCCGCCTTCGTGATGCGATCAATCGCCGCCAGCACTTGCTTGCGGACTTCGGTATTGTTAGTCCGGACAGTCAACCCCATCTCGGCATGATCCGGAATAATATTGTTCTTGGTGCCCGCCTGAATGTAGCCCACCGTGATCACCGCCATGGAACCAGGCTTGACTTCGCGCGACGCAATCGTCTGCAACGCCAGAATAGTGCGCGCTGCAATCACAATAGGATCGATGGCCGTGTGAGGCGCAGAACCGTGCCCGCCTTTACCATAAATCGTGATCTTCAGCGAATCCGCGTTCGTGTTGTAGACACCCGAAACAATCCCAATTTGCCCCGCTGGAAGCGTGTTGCCGACGTGCATGGCGACGGCTACATCGGGCTTGGGGAAGCGGGTGAATAAACCATCGTCGAGCATTCCCTTTGCGCCACCGATCGTTTCTTCCGCGGGCTGACCGATCAGCATCAGCGTCCCGTGCCACGAATCTTTGCTGTGAGCCATAATCTCTGCCGTGCCGAAAATAGATGCCATGTGCAGATCGTGCCCGCAAGCGTGCATCACCGGGACATCGCGTCCGGCATCATCTTTCGCGTGAACTTTGCTGGCATAGGAAAGCCCTGTCTTCTCTTCCACCGGGAGCGCATCCAACTCCGTCCTGAGCATTACCGTCGCTCCTGCTCCGTTCTTCATCACGGCAACAATGCCGGTACCCCCTATGCGTTCGGTGACCTCGTACCCAAGTCTTCTCAGTCGCCCTGCCAATTTTGCTGCTGTCTGAGTCTCATGCGAAGAGAGTTCGGGGTTCTGATGAATATCGATGTACAGGGCGTGCGCCTCGGAATATACCGCATCAACTTCCTTGGATAAGGACCTTTGCGTTGCTGGCGCCTGAGCGTGCCCCGAAACAACCAGAGAAATAAGCAACGTGACTAGCGGGAGTGCCTTTTTCATAGTGCACGAATATATCGGTCGAAGCATCCATGCTGCAAATAAGCGCTAATTAACACCCGATTTCGCTGACCATTCCCAAAACCGCAGCGTGTCGAAGTCATTCCTTCAAATCCATCTTTTCCACTTCACATCCGGGTGTACAATCGCTTTAGAAAGCACTGGTTTGCGCCCTTCGTTGGCAAGCTTGAGGTGCTCATGAACGTCCACGTCAGTTATCGGCTTCATAAAACTCCCGCCGTAGAAAAAGATATTCAACATCACATTGAAAAACTGCGGAAACGGCTGCAAGTTTTCCGTCCTGAACTGGTTCACCTCAAAGGCATGGTGGAAGAAATTTCTGCGCGGGAGGGTACCAGTGTTTCGCTCAACCTCCGCCTGCCTTCAGGACAAATGGCGGTCCAGGCCAAAGCCGCCACAGCCACGGCCGCAGTGAAGAACGCGTTCGACGATCTGCTGCAGCAGGTCAACAAACATAAAGAGTTGCTGCGCTCCACGCACAAGTGGCCTCGCCGGCAGAACGATTCCTCGGCGCGCCGCAATACTTCCGTCCCCTTTGAGCAGACTCTGGCGGCGGTTTTTCCGGCAAGCATTTCATCTGACGACGTGCGGTCCTACGTCAATGCGAATCTCTCCCGGCTGGAGCGTTTTGTGGAACGCGAAATCTATATCCGTGAAGCCTCCGATCTGGTGGTGCCTGACTCCATTAGTAAGGAAGAAGTGATCGACGAAACCATCGCCGCTGCGCTGACCGATGGTCCGGGAAGAGACGGCCAGGAAAAACCAGAGCGCCTTGCCCTGGAACCGTGGCTTTATAAGTTGGCTATGCAGGCGCTCGATCAACTCTCCAGCCCCGACGGAAGCAATGGCGGGGCCGTGCACCTCGAAGACTCCGCGCGCAAGCGAAACGTCAAAGCCAGCGACGAAGCCGGGCTTCAATTTCATCAGCCCGACGAATCGATTACCGAAGAAACCATCATCGCCGACGATCGTATATCTACGCCCGAACAGATTGTTGGCTCCGATGAAATGATGCGCCTCATCGCCTCCGCCCTGCGCGACATCGTTCCGGCCCATCGCGAGGCTTTTATCCTGCACGCAATCGAAGGCTTTGGCGTCGATGAAATCTCCGCAATCACGGGCTCACCGCCCGAGCGTGTTTTGGATTCAATTTCTGTCGCGCGCGATCACCTGCGCAAATCGCCCGGCTTCGTCCGCCAATTCAAAAGCCGGCTGGCGAACACTGGGACAGCGTAATAAGTCCGCGTTAATCCAATTCCAAACGAAAGGAAGTCGGATCGCGAATGATTACACGAGAGCAAATCACCGAACTGGCACAGTTTGAAGATGAGGCATCTTGCGCTCTTAGTTTCTACTTTCAACCCGCCACACCTCGCAACAAAGCTCACAAGGAAGAAGTCATCCTGACCAAAGACCTGACGCGCGAAGCTTTGCGCCGGCTGGAAGGTAAGGGAAAATGTGATTCGGCCCGAGCCGACCTGGACCGCATCGTGCGCCTGTCGCAAGAGTTTCGCGGCAATGGGGCTCACGCGAAGGCTGTCTTCGCCTGCTCGGCACAGAAATTCTGGCGTGAGTATGACCTGCCCGCACAACTGAGCGGCACACAACTTCACATTAATCGGCACTTTCAACTGAGGCCTCTCGCGCAACTTCTGGGAGCGTTCCCCGGTCTTGGTATCGTGCTCGTTGATCGCCATCGGGCTCGCCTTTTCGATCTGCGCCTTGGCGAGCTAACCGAACGCGAAGGGTTTTTTCATCCCCTATCTCGACGTGGCCGGGGCGACGGTTTCGCCGGATATGATGGAGGCCACGCCCAGCGCCGCGTCGAAGATGAGGCCCTTCACCATTTCAAGTTTGTGGCCGAATTCATTAAAGACGCCCTCGACAAAGGCATGTTTGAAAGATGGATCCTCGGCTGCCAGGAAATTCACGGGCCACAGATCCAGGCGCAGCTGCACTCCTACGCGGCCCAGAAATTACTCGGCCACTTCAACGCCGACGTCGCTCACGTGAGCACAGAAGAAATCCGCGCCCAGGCGGAACGCATCTTTGCCGAGTCCCAGGAGAAGCGCTGCGGTGATTTGGTTAAGGAGATTATCAGCCAGGCTCGCAGCAACGGCCGCGGCGTTACGGGATTGCGCCGGGTGCTGCACTCCCTCGAAGCTGGCGAAGTGCAGACTCTGCTGCTCGGGCAAAACTACCATTCCCAAGCCGTCGAATGCGCCGGCTGCGGCCACCTCGACGCCCATCTGGTAAGCTTTTGTCCAGTCTGCGGCCGCGAGACTCGCCAAGTCGTGGATGTGGCCGACGCAATCCTGCCCTGGGTGATCCGCCGGAACATCGAACTTTTTTACGTCAGGGATGATTCCGAATTTGATAAGGTCGGCAACATTGCCGCGTTGCTCCGCTTCCGCTCCGAACAAAACAGTAACGCGCGATCGATCGCACAGGTCCCACCCAATCCCTCGGTCAGCCGACGAGAAGGCTTGGTAGGTCGCTATCGGGGTCTAGCCAGCGGATGATTCTTAGCGCGTAACCCTACTCGAGTCTTTGTCATTCCGAACCGGGCGCCCAGCCCGATGAGGAACCTGCTGTCCAAGCTCTCTGCAGGCGTGATGCGATCTGCCATCCCCCTTCGCGTGATATGCTTCCCCGTTTACCAAGCAGGAGGAACTCGTGCCATTTTCACGCCGTGATTTTGTAAAGACTTCCGTCCTTGGAGCGGTCGCCGTCGGAGTGGGAACGCGTGCCGAAGCTGGCGATCCGCAAGCCGGATCACAAAAGCGTCCCATCGTCGTCTGCGCGCATAACGGCTTCAACTATCTCGACGAAGCATTCGCGTTCCTGAAGGGTGGCGGCGACACGCTCGACGCGGCGCTGCGCGTCGTCAAAGGGCCGGAGGACGATCCCAACGACACCAGCGTGGGTCTCGGCGGAATCCCCAACGAAGAGGGCGTGGTCGAACTCGACGCCTGCTGCATGCACGGACCGACGCGGCGCGCGGGTTCGGTCGGCGGCGTGCGCAACATCAAGAACGTGTCGCTCGTCTCCAAGGCCGTGATGGAGCACACGGGCCACGTCATGCTGGTCGGGGAAGGCGCGGAGCGGTTTGCCGTGGCCGTGGGCTTTCCACGGGAGAATTTGCTCACCGAACACTCCCGCAAAGTCTGGCTGTTGTGGAAGGAGTTCCACTCGAATGAAGATTGGTGGGGACCAGGATTGGCCGATCGGCACTGGCAAGCTCCAGATGCGAAGCGGAGTGACAAGCCGCAATCGGAGTTATGGCAGGAACGCTATCGCCGGCTGGAAGAGCATGCGGCGGAGTTGGGCATCGCGCCCGAGTTGCGCCGCGACGCGGTCCACACGGTGCTGTTCCCACAGACGGGCACGATTCACTGCTCTGCGCTGAACGAGAAGGGAGAAATCTCCGGCTGCACGACGACCAGCGGATTAGACTTCAAGCTCCCCGGACGCGTTGGCGATTCGCCGATCATCGGCGCCGGTTGCTACACGGATCAGGATGTGGGTTCAGCGGGCGCGACCGGCAGTGGAGAAGAAAACATTAAAGTCGCGGGCGCGCATACGATCGTCGAAAATATGCGGCACGGAATGTCGCCACAGGAAGCTGGTATGGAAACGCTGAAGCGAATCGTGCGCAACTACAACGGCGACATGAACAAGCTGCGCTTCGTCGACATGACGTATTACATCCTGCGCAAAGACGGCGCTTACGCGGGGGTCTCGCTGTGGGAAGGTTACGAGAGCGGCAATCCGCACAAGATCGCTGTGCACGACGGCGCACGCCGCGCCGAGGTGACCGTGAGTCTGTTTAAGGGATACTCGCAGGATTTTCCGCCGCCTCCGAATATTCCAGAAGACTTGAAGAAACGATCTGAGTAGGGAATGTGCTGTTCGCAGCCAGGTGCAGCCCATTCGATCAGTTTCTAGCGTCGCGATGGCGCGCCGTTCGGCCATGGTCTTATCTGCAAATTCGGACGACGCGGTAGAGAAGTTGCGGAGTTCTTGGGCTCGTCATCAGCGAGGAGGAGAATTGCGAGATTGAGCGCCTCGATCTCCTTCTCCACTTGTTCCATCTCCAGCTGTTTTCGACGCAGGCTTGCCAATAAGCTTTCTGCGGTATGGGAACGACTCCCTGATGCTTGCAATTTCAGTCTGCCGGTCGCCGCTGGAGTGCGGAGTAATGCGGAGGGATTCAGCGAGAGGTCACCCGGGCTCGGTTGAGGAAGAAACTCCACCCCGAAACAATCGTCCTTACGATTGCGGACCACCCCTCTGACGCCTGCGGACTTGGAGATTGGAAATTCAACCTGCATCAAATCTCCCGGCTTGAGAGCAAGAGCAGAATGAACGGCCATACCGTTCCTGCTGATTTCCACGACCCGGCCAGGGACGGCGGTTGTTAAAAGGCCGTTAAGGACGCAGATGCGAACCGGAAGATCCACGTGGTATCGTGCCCAACGGCGAGTGTTTAGCGGTGTGGATAGCACTTGAGTAACCTGTTTCTGGATGTTAATTCGTTGATCTGGCACCCTTCTAATTACGAACGTCCGAGACCGTTGGAGCTACTCGGAAAGAAGCTGCGGGGCCGCTAGACGTTGCTTTATGAGTCCGAAGGCTTTGCGTCTCACTGGATGATGGCGTGGCGTCAGTCAGCGCCGGCGTGAGCGGCTGACGCCACTGCTTTTAAAATTGAATCCTTGCCCGGATCCTTCAAAGCATTTTCGAGAGCCAGCCCTACCTTAGAGCCTAAAGCCTGCAGGATACTCAGATCATCCCGCGTAAATGCATCCGCAGGGGCACGGTAAAGCGCCAGCACTGCAACCACGCCGGATGTTCCCTCCAATGGCACGGCCAGTGCAGAGCGCAGCGTGCTGTATTTGCTGGGATCGTTGAGATAGCCAGGTTCGACCGAAGGATTGCCGTTCACGATCGGCTTGCTGTTCTGCAAGACCCAGCCCGAAAGACCTTCTCCTATCGGAATCCTCAGCGTGGAAAACAATCGGAAGTTATCGCCGCTTACAAAGGAGGGAGTAAGAATCTTATTCCGAAGAACGTATACCGCCATGGAGTCATGAGGCACGAGGCGTTTCACGCGCACTGAAAGTAAAGCCAGAGTGTCCTCCATGCTGAGTGCAGAGCCGAGCTGCCGGCTGAACTCGGAGAGCCCCTCGGCTGCCTGCCGGGCTGCTGCTGTCATGCCGGAGCTGTCTTCGCTCTCGCTTTTGCTCTTGCTCTTGTCTGCCGCCGACTGCCGAGCGGGAGGTTGTTCGGATTCCGCGAAGCCTGCATCAGGAGCCAATCCCCTCTCTACCTTGACGTCGGTCGACAATTTCGGAGGAGCCTGGAGAGGCTGCTCGTTGGCTAGCTTCTCAAGTTCCACATAGCGCCGCTGGAGAATCTCAACCACACGTGGATCAAAGCTGATGCCGGATTCGGAAGCGACCTTGGCCATCGCTTCGTCTAAGGGCAAGGCTCTTCGGTATTGGCGGTCGGAAGCGAGCGCATCGAGGCAATCGACGGCCGCCAGAATGCGCGCGCCGATTGGAATTGCTTCGCCTTGCAGACCATTGGGATAACCACTGCCATCCCATTTTTCGTGGTGTGCACGCACAATGGGAACAACCGGATACGGAAAGTCCACCTGCTCCAATATCTCCGCCCCCACAATGGGATGAATCTTCATCTTTTCGAATTCCTCTGGAGTGAGCTTTCCCGGCTTCGAAATAATATGTTCCGGCACGGCCAGTTTGCCGATGTCGTGCAGAACCGAAGCCGCCTGCAGCGCTTCTGTCTCGTCTTCGCTCAACTTCAGTTCCCGTGCCAGTTCCATGGCGTATACGCGGACGCGTTGCAGGTGCTCTCCGGTAGTCTGATCCTTGGCCTCGATGGCCAGGGCGAGTGCTTCGATGGTTCGTAGGTGAAGCTTGGAAAGTTTTTCCGCGTGCAGTTTTTCCGCTTCCAGTTTTCCCAGGTAAAGATGGTACGACCGATACATAAGGTAGATCGGGGGCAGAACCAGCAGAGAAGCCTGCCATCCGATTTGAGTGTCCAAGAAGAAACTGACGAAGCCGGCGATGGCCGCTCCAACCATGTAGTAGGGAAATGTCCACAGGTAGATCTCGGTCCAAACATTCTTGATGGGCTTGTCTTCTGTAAGGCCGATAATGACCGACATCGCCACGGTATTGCATGCGAAGTGCGTAATCGCTGCCACCAGAAGCGCCAAAGGGCTGGGACCATGGAAAATGTGATCCGAAGACAGTCTGTAAGCGTAGTACGTTGCCGCGCTGCATAGTGTGACCTGAGACAGATTGAACACTAGCTGAACCGGTTTCAGCCGCCGTGCCGGCTTCCAATAAAACTGGGCCAAGGTCTTCACGACGCCGATAAGCAGCGTCTCCGGCAAACCCAGCTCCAGAATGCAGAGCAAGGTCAGCAGGAAATTCATCGACATCGTTCCTTCGATGCCGGGCAGGCTTACTTTCAGCGACGAGGCCAGCACCGCCGCAATCAGGTAGAAGAGGAACTTAGCGGGGTGGGTAAGGTGCCAATGAAGCATCGACGGGGCGAAGCAGCCCAGGGCCGCCAATGCCATCCCAGAGATGTACACACGTGCACCAATTTGTCGCGCTAATGACATTGAGAGCTCTTTAGATTCTTGCCGAAGCGAAGGTTAATGTCCGCGCAAAACTCGCTCCGCTGGTTACCATCGTGTTCTTCAAGCTGTTACTTAGGATCTCTACACAGCATGGGAAACCTTGAGCGCAGTGTGGGTCGCGGGCCGAAATACGTAACTTCGAAGCAGTTCACTCTTGCGACAACCTGTCCCATTTCCAAGCTTAGGGACAGAATGTCCCATCAACTGCTGCATCCGATCTCCTAAGGTGTTGAATCGTAAGGATGCCTCCGGCGGGCGTTTGGTGCTGCATCTGCACTGTACTGAGCAGGAATCGAGTTGTGTCGCTGTGACGCCGATCTTGAGCGCCTCGACGGGGGAATATGAAGAAGCTACTGATTGTATTGTTCATGGTTATAGCGGCGGCTACAACCGCGCGTGCCGACGACTCGAAATTATCGCCTGAGCTGCGCGGCAATCAATCGACCGAGCAAATACAAGTCATCGTGCAATATGCGCCCGGAACGCAGCTGAATTGCAGCGGACTGATCGGTCTTCTGGATTGCGTGCTCAACGACGTCTTGAAGCTTGGGGGCAAGATTCTGGGCGAGTTGCCGCTGATCAATGGCCTGGTTGCGCAACTCGATGGCAACGGCATCCAGAGCCTCTCGAACCAGTCGAATGTCGTATACATCAGCACGGACCGGCCGTTGACGCCATCGCTGAGCAATGCGGCGGTTGCGGTGAATGCTCCTTTCGCGTGGCAGTCGAACTATACCGGAGCCGGGGTGGGCGTGGCGCTGATCGACAGCGGCGTAAGCAATCACCCGGATCTGTATACGGGAATTCTTCCTCTTTCGCGGATTGTGTATCAACAATCCTTTGTGCCGGGAACTTCGAATGCAGCCGACCAATTCGGCCACGGCACTCACGTCGCAGGGCTCATTGCTGGAGACGGCCTGAGTTCGACCGGCCTTCCCTACAGCAAAACTTTCAAAGGGATTGCCCCCGGTGCACACATCATTAACCTCAGAGTGCTGGATCAGAATGGCGCCGGCACCGACAGCCTGGTAATCGCCGCGATCAACAAAGCGATCTCTCTTAAATCGCAGTACAACATTCGTGTGATCAATCTCTCGCTGGGCCGCGCGATTTATGAATCCTACAAGCTCGATCCTCTTTGTCAGGCGGTCGAGCAGGCCTGGAAAAATGGAATTGTAGTGGTTGTTGCAGCGGGCAATAGCGGCCGTTATCTGCCAACCGATGGCTACGCCACGGTTACTTCACCGGGCAACGATCCTTATGTGATCACTGTGGGCGACATGAAGCCCATGGGCACGCCCACGCGAGTCGACGACCTGATTGCCAGCTACAGCTCGAAAGGGCCGACCGTGGTGGATGCAGTGGTCAAGCCCGACGTCGTCGCGCCTGGCAATCTGTTGGTGTCGCTTGAGGCCCCGGGCTCAACCCTTTATGCCCAGAATCCCGGAGATCGAGTCCCGTATAGCTACTATATCCACGGTGGAAGCAGTGCTCCTTCTCCTACTTACTTTCAGCTGAGTGGAACCAGCATGGCCACTGGCATAGTCAGCGGAGTCGTGGCTGACGTGCTGCAGAAGAGTCCGAACCTGACTCCCGATCAGGTCAAGGCGCGGCTAATGCTGACGGCATACAAAACTTTCCCTGCGTCCAGCAGCACGACCGATACAACGACCGGGATCACTTACACCGATCAATACGACGTCTTCACCATCGGCGCTGGCTACGTGGATGTCGAGGCCGCTCTCACCAGCACCGCCGTGGCAAAAGGAACGGCGATGTCTCCGATCGCCACTTTTAATTCGAACACAAATCAGGTGTACCTGTCCGACGATCCCTCAGCGGTTTGGAATACGTCAACCACTTGGTCGAACGCGGCCGTGTGGGGATCTTCGCAGTTTGTGAACGGCACAGCGACAAGCTCGAGCCTCGCTACTGGAACGAAAAGCAGTCCGGTGGCGGCCAACGAAGCGTTGTGGGGCTCCGAGGCATTATGGGGTAGTGAGGCTCTATGGGGCTCTGAAGCACTGTGGGGGAGCGAAGCGCTGTGGGGCTCTGAAGCGCTATGGGGTAGTGAGGCACTATGGGGCAGCAATGCAACCGGTGGTGAGAACTAAAGCTTCGTCAAGAAACCAACGACCTAAGTAAAAGGAGCCGATGCTGAAATCGGCTCCTTTTTATTCGCAGCAAATTCCCGCGATGTGTTTCACTGGATGTTTACCGCGGTAGGAAGTAGCTGGTCAGTTCGCTTGCATGACAGGCGAAACGGCCAAAACCCCGGCTGCAAGTTCCAGATCATGTAAGTCTTCTCGGCTGAAATCCTGGGTAAAGCGCGGATCCAAGCCTTTGCGTGAGATCTGAATCACTCCAATCACGGTCGAATGCTGATCAAGAATCGGCACCGACATCAGCTTCTGAATCGGAGCGGGCTGCGCGGGCAGCTCAGGATCAGCCTCAACTCCGATCGGCTTGATGGTCTCGAAGATGCTCGCATGTTTGACTCGCGCAAAATTGTTAAAGATCTCGGCTTTCTTGCTCAAGGCGGTGTGGGCGGCGACGGCCTTGCTGGAAATCGGAATCGCTCCGGTAGTCACCAGATGCTCAGGAAAAATGAACTTCAGCAGACCGCTCTCCAGCCGAAGCAAAGCGACTTCCGCATTTTGCACGCGGAACACTTTTGCTAACACCATGCTGACCTCGAGCGGGGTGATCCCTTCGCTCAGCACAGATCCGAGAGGGAGCAGATTTTCGGGAAGAATGATCTCTTCGATAGCTCCGTCTTCAGGCTTTTGGGTCATAGAGTAACTCTCGAATTCAATTTATCAACTGCTTTAAAGTCTCGCACTTTGAACACCAGTCCAGATGTGCAATACCATCCTACAAGCCCTTTGATTTCAGCAAAGTAGCTAACGTCCATGACCTTTCGCGGCGTGCTTCGCGAAGGCGCCAAGTCGGAAACCTGTCAACCAATTGACAATTTTTGTCGTATTTTTCGTGCGTCGAGAACCGGGGCGTCAGCTTTTGCTAGTACTTAGATTCCTGATTTCCTCGACTTCCCTTCCTGCACCTAAAATCATTACACTTTCTTTCTATGATTACTCCTCCGCAGCCGAACGTTAAGCTAACCAACAGTGCCGACTATCGCGAAGACTACGCCAACAGTGTGCAGATGCGGGTGAATGTCTGGGATTTCTTCATGGTCTTCGGAACTCTGCAGCAGCAGAGCGAAACTCAAGTAGAGATTCGTAATTTTCAGGGAATTTATATCAGCCCGCAACAGGCAAAGGCGCTCCTTGGACTTCTTCAGCAAAATGTAGCGGGCTATGAAAGCGCTTTCGGCGAAATCAAGCTCGACCCCCGCATGTCTCCAGCAGGTCCCATACACTAGGTGCGTTTCCCGACCGCGTTTGCTTTGAGCGTGGTGCGGCTGCGGGTGATTTAGAGAACAGAATTCACGGCGACACTTCAGATATCACGACAATGGGGCGGGAAAGTTCGTTAATCATTTCTACCATTGAATCGGCCAAGAGGAAATTCTGAGCGACTACGAGCCTGACCGCGGGAGACCGACTCCATGGTCAAGGAGCTACCCGGCCCTGGTGTTCGCGGTTATTTTCGTAATTACATTCTTGCTGCATCTCCCACTGTTACAGTTGCCCTACTTCTGGGACGAGGCTGGTTACTACGTTCCGGCGGCGCGTGATCTTTTACTCACCGGGAGCCTCATCCCACACTCCACGGTTTCAAACGCGCATCCTCCGCTGGTACTCGCATGGATTGCACTGTGGTGGAAAGCCTTTGGTTTCGATCCCTTCGTGACCAGAACGGCGATGCTCGTCATGGCCGCCTTTTCGCTTCTCGGGGTGTTTCGACTGGCCGAGCGAGTTGCCAACACTAAGGTTGCGATTGCGTCGACACTGTGTACCTTACTTTATCCTGTCGTTTTCGCGCAAAGTTCTCTCGCCCAACTTGACTTGGCCGCGGCGGGGTTCACTTTCTGGGCTCTTTCCTCGTACATCGAAGAAGAACTAGTCATGACCGCGTGCTGGTTCGCCCTTGCGGCGCTGGCGAAGGAAACCGCGATTCTTGCACCATTGGCGCTGGCGGGATGGGAAATCGCCGGCGTAATTGGGGTCAAGAGTTCGCTGCGCAAGATGTGGCGGGATCGCTACCATATGTTCGACGCCCAGGAATCGAAAGGTAAATCCACCTGGCGCCTTGCGTCCCTGCTGATACCGGTCGGCCCACTGGCGCTATGGTATGGCTATCACTATTTGCACACGGGATACATCTTCGGCAATCCGGAGTTTTTCCGCTACAACGTAGCGGCAACTCTCAACCCGGCCCGATTTTTTCTTGCGCTTGCCCTGCGCCTTTGGCAAGTCGTTGGATATCTTCACTTATGGTTTTTAACTCTGCCAACGGTATTTGCCATGTGGATGCTGCCGCCGCGGAGTGATTCCGGCGGCGAACGACCTCGAATCAGCATTCCTGCGCAGATGATTTTCTATGTCGTGGTGATCGCTTACGTGGTGGCGATGGCGTTGATCGGCGGAGCGGTTCTGGCGCGCTACATGCTCCCAGCGGTTCCCTTAATTATCATTGTTTCGGTTTCCACGCTCTGGCGCAGGCTGGCTTATTGGCACGCAGTGGTCGCATGTATCGCTCTGGCATTTGTTGCCGGATGGTTCTGGAATCCTCCGTATGGATTCGCTCCGGAGGACAATCTCGCTTACCGGGATTACATTATTCTGCATGAGGATGGCGAGCGCTTTCTGGAAGCTCGCTATCCGATGGCGCGAGTGCTGACTGCGTGGCCGGCCTCCGACGAGGTGAGCCGGCCTTGGCTCGGTTACACTACCCGGCCGATGCGTGTGGTACGCATTGAGGATTTCTCGCTGGATGAAATGCTTTCTGCGGCGAACTTTCGCTCGAACTATGACGTGGCTTTAACTTTCTCGACGAAATACGAGCCGGCTCCAGCACTGTGGGATCGCTGGCGACCTCTTACAGAAAAACGGACAGAATTGAAGAGTCGCTTTTTCGGATTTCACCGCGATCTGCCGCCCGCGGCTGTAGCGCAGATTCTCGGCGGCCACATTGTATTTTCAGAGCAGCGGCAAGGACAATGGATTGCCGTGATTGAAATGGAGCAGATTGAAGAGGTAGGAATTTCTATTCCCTCTCCTAGCCTCGTTCAGCACATCGCTGACACTCAGTCTGTTGGTCTCGTTTCCACGCGGGCGTGGTAGCCCTTGCGAGTGCGGACCTGCAGGTGCTTGCCGTTTTTTTCGGCGACGATGCTGATGGCGCGATAGCTGCCGTCCGGCTGGAAATCAGCAGGCTTGTAGGCAACGAAGTAGCGGCTGCGGATCAAGTCGTGGAGTTTGTCGAAAGAGCTATTCAGTGTAAGCACATCCCCGGGAAACATGGCTTCTCCGCCACTGTTCTCCGCCAGTGCTTCCAGAATTCGGTCGGCGTCCGTCTTATCACCACGGTCTTCTCGGGTACTAATGGTGTAGATGGTCACGCCCGCCCTTTCCGAAGCCTGGATGCTCTGTTTCAAGGTGCTGTGGCTGGAATTATCTTCGCCGTCACTGAGTATCACTAGAACTCTGGCGACATGGGTGTTTTCGGGATACGCAGCCAGCTTGCCGCACGCGAATGCTACCGCATCAAAGAGGGCGGTGCCTCCTCCATTTGCCAATTTCTCAATCCCGTTTCCCAGTTCAGCCGGTTGCGCACTGAAGTCCTGAGTGACCGTGGGCTCAGTAGCAAAACCTTCCACGAATCCGAGGTCGGAGGTGCCATTCAGGATTTTCTCGACAAACTTAGCCGCCGCGTGTTTCTCAAACGAAAAGCGGTCGTGCACGGAACCGCTCGTGTCCACCAGGAGAGCCAACCGCAGAGGCAGCTTTGCTTGCGGGATGAACTGCATTATCTTTTTCGGCGCCTTGTTGTCATCACGGATCTGGATATCAGACTGCTCCAGATCGTTGATCATATGACCGTGGCTGCTAACGGAAAAGAACACAGCCACATCATCCACGCTCGTCCGTATGGTCCACACTCCCCTGGGACGACTTGCGGGAACCGGCGTTGCATTCGAGGCGGGACTGCCGTTACCGGTGACAGCGCTGGCGTTCGCCTCAGCTAGAGCCACGCACTCAGCATCGCAGGGCCCTGCATCGGATTCATTGCCCAACCCATTCAACTGCGCCTTCAATCGATCGCTGTTGGGGAAGGTGACTGACTGCGAAGCGACCAGGGTCGGCGCCGGCTGCGAACTGCTGACCTGCTCGGCTCGAACGGCTTTGTTATGAGTGAGCGCGGCAAGGTTCTGGCGTGCTACTGGAGCAAAGGCATTCGTGGGATCCTCGCTGAGAAGGAAGTTCAGTTGGCGCTCCATGGCATCGTAATCCTGGATGGCCATGGCGGCGGCGGCGGCCACGTAGTGTACGTTTGCCATACCCTTATGATCGACGGCGTGTACTTTCTGGACGGTCTCTAAAACCCTTCGGTACTGATGGGTTCCGTTTTGCGCGTACGCCAGCGTGGAGAGAATCTTGGGGTCCTTCGGGAGGATGGAAGCAGCCTTCTCGAGTTCGGATTGCGCAGTCGGAAAATCATTCAGCGATAATGCCAACCGACCGAGATTCAGAAACGATCCGGGGAACTTCGCGTCCAACTTGGCGGCAATCTCGAACTCGTCCTTGGCGCGACCAGGATCTTCCTGATCGACGTAGGCTCGCCCAAGTGCCATGTAGGCGGCAACGAACTTAGGATAGTCGTGGATCGCCTTCTGCAGGCACTTGATGGCTTCTTTGGAGTTCTGTGCCCTCAGCAGGGTACTGGCACGGTTGTATTGCTCGACAGCATTATTGGGAGCCTCCAGGTCGAGCGCTGAGACCACGCCGGAATCAATGCGTTCTTTATCCTGCGCAATTTGCTGCGCGCTCTTGTTCGCGGCACGGTTTATCTGGTCAAGGTATATTTGCGCGAAGTCGATTTGTGCAAAGCCATTCGGACCGGAATTGTAGTTGGGCATTTGCGCGGTTGCAGGGATACCTTCAAATGCCAAGAACACCGCGAGTGCAATTAGCAAACATTGAGCAGGCGGGAATGATCGAAACGAAGCCGCAGCGTGCACAAGTTACCCCAACTGACGCGAGCGTTGCGCCCGGTCAAGCAACGTGACGCGACAATTATATGTCAACTCCGCATTAAATGACATGAATGAGTCTTGATGACGAGCCAGACTCTAAGACCCGGTGCGAGCCCTAATGCGTCACAGGCAGCCAGGGTCAGGTGGACGTCCATTTCAACGCCGCAATCCACACGGGCGGAGATCACCATGTCTCGCCTTTCCAGTGAAACCAGCCGCCCCGGAATCACGTTTCGGGCGCTAAGTCCCACAGGTTGAGCGACCGCCAAAAGAATATCGCCGGCACGAACTCCCACTCGCAGAAGTGAACCTTGCTGAGCGCGAACGAGCGGCGTCTCTAGGAGAACAAAGACTCCAGCCTTGATTCCCAATACCTTGCAGATCATGGTGCCGCGATCTTCGTGTATCGATTCCACAGTGGCATCGAAGATGTTTTCAAAACCCGCCAACTGGGCCACGCTTTCCAGAAAAGGCGCGCTCAATACGTCATGTGGGGTGCCCTGCGCGACGATGTTTCCCTTCTCCATCACAAGCACACGTTCGCCCAGCGCAAGCACTTCTTCGCGGCTGTGCGTGACATAGAGAATTGGAATGCGGTGCTCCTGATTCCAGCGCCGCAGATCGTCGAGGACTCGCGCCTTGGTGGGTGCGTCCAGCGCAGCCAGAGGTTCATCGAGCAAAAGCACTCTGGGATCGGTAACGAGCGCCCGGGCCAGAGCCACGCGCTGGCGCTCTCCGCCCGAAATCTTCGTTGGACGCTGCTGTCTCAAATGGTCGATGCGGAACTCCTGCAGAACAGATGAGACCCTCTGTTGCCGCGTAGCTCGGCTCAGATGGACCAGGCCATATGCAATATTCTGCTCGACGTTGAGGTGCGGAAACAGCGCAAGATCCTGCAACACGTAACCCACCTTGCGCCTGGCAACCGGGACATTGACGCGAGTGTCCGCGTCGAACAAAAGATGGCGATCGAGCGCAATTCGTCCAGCGTCAGGAACGGTCAGCCCGGCCACACAGTCGAGCAACGAGGTTTTTCCTGATCCCGACGGACCGAACAACAGGGTGAATCCGGGTGCCGCGCTAAACTCCACATCGAGACAGAACTTGCTCTCGGTTGACGAAAAGCTTTTGCGCAGGGCTGCGGTCAGGGTTGGATTCGCCGGTCTTCGTGTTTCCTGTTCGTCGAGCGTGGCCATCTAGTCTCGTCTATTTGACCGGACCTATCGTCCACTTCTGACTCAGACTGCTCCGGTTCAACCCGTAAACCGCGGTCAGCACGATGAAACAAAAGACGAGCAGCCATAATGCCATCGTATTCGCTGCGGCGTAGTTCGAGGCCTGCACCTGATCGTAAATGCTGATTGAGACTGTGCGCGTCACACCCGGAATGTTGCCGCCAACCATCAGGACCACTCCGAACTCGCCCATGGTATGAGCGAAGGCCAGGACCACGCCAGTTACGAGTCCCGGGACCGAAAGTGGCAGCACCACGCGGAAGAACGTTCGCAACGGAGAAGCTCCCAACGTGGCGGAGGCTGCCAACAGCTTGCGATCGATCGTCGAGAAAGAAGCCGCGAAGGGCTGCACCGCGAAAGGCAGACTATAGAGAATCGAACCGATTACCAGTCCCGTGAACGTGAACGCCAGAGTGTGCCCCGTGAACGACAGCCACCAGCGGCCCAGCGGACTCTGCGAGCCGAGGGCCACGAGGACGTAAAACCCGAGAACCGTGGGCGGCAGCACAATCGGCAAAGCGACTGTCGCTTCCACGAGAAACTTCCAGCGCCAGCGGGAGAAGGCCATCCAGTAGGCAAGCGGCAAACCGATTACTAAAAGAATGGCAGAGACAGTCACTGCGAGTTCTATCGTGAGCCGGAATGCTTGCCAATCAATCGACACTGCTGGAGAAATTTGCACTGCTTCGGCCCCGGCAGAAATTGTACAAGCATGAGGCCCGCCAGAGTACTTCCTACTTCCCGAAACGGTCTGCAGCGCGCATTTGTGCACTATTTACTTTGACCGCAGTCCCTGCCACTCCCATACTCCTGATTGTTGATGTCTATGAACTGTTTTGAGTTCTGCCGTGTGTTTCGCGCGATCCTGCTCGCCCTGTTGCCATTTTCTCTGATCGCGATTGCGCAAGCTCAAGGCGCGCGGACAACAAACCCCGCAACGCCCACTCGCGACGCAGATGCCGACCACGAGAAGGAACACGCGGAATGGTTCATGCGCGGCCGCGTCGTGCCCGGAAAATCGGCCGCCGAGTTACGCCACCGAGCCTACAAAGCAAAAATGCGGGCGCGAGCCGATCGAGTTTCTCGCAACCCGGCCGCGCAACCTGATGCGCAGACCCCATCGTCTGCTGGGGGATGGGTGCCGTTAGGTCCAGTGCCGCTGGCTTCGGATGCTACCGGCGATGGTTTTCAAAACTACAATCAAGTTTCAGGACGCGCGACTGCCGTGGCAATTGATCCCGCAGATCCGAGCGGCAATACGATCTATATCGGCGGAGCGCAGGGCGGAGTGTGGAAATCAGTCAACGCCGCAACCAGTGCTGCTAATAATGTTACTTGGACAGCGATCGCCGACGATCAGGCTACGCTCTCGATCGGCTCGATTGCGATTCAGCCCGGGAATTCGGTTCCCGCAAATAGCCTGATTCTTGTGGGCACCGGCGAACCTGACAATTCTGCGGACTCCTACTTCGGCCTCGGCTTTCTGCGTTCGACCAACGGCGGCTCGACTTGGGAGCCTTTAATCTCGACTGCGAGCAGCACCTTTGGCACTCTCTCGTTTAGCGGCCTCGGTGCCGCGCGCATGGCTTTTAGTAGTGCGAGCAACAGTACGGTCGTTGCAGCCATGGCGGCGACGGCCGAAGGCGTAGATGCTGGCGCGGTGACCAGCAACACGATGCCCGGCCTCTACACGTCAACTGATGCCGGACAGACGTGGACTTACGATGCGCTCTCTTCCGGAGGAGCGGCACAGGCGACGTCCGCAACCTCAGTGGTTTACAACTCAACGGCGGGACTATTCTTCGCCGCGATCCGCTATAACGGCCTCTATTCTTCGCCTGATGGCTTAACCTGGACGCGCCTCACTAGCCAACCCGGCGGTTCCGGGTTGCTGAGCACAACGGCATGTCCGCAGAACTACCTCACGACTTGCCCAATCTATCGCGGCGAGATCACCGTCGTCCCCGGACGCAACGAGATGTATGTGTGGTTTGTTTCGGCGGATTCAACCGGCAATCCTGTGGATCAAGGTATTTGGCTGACTACAAACGCCGGCGCAACAAGCGGCACGACCTGGACCCCTATCAGCGACAGCGGCATTGCCAACTGTGGCGATCTCAATGGCTGTGGCGTGGAACAGGGATTCTACAATCTGGAACTGCTCGCTGTTCCCAATGGATCTGCCGCAACTGACCTTTACGCAGGCGCGATTAATCTCTACAAGTGCTCCATCAATTCCGGCAATCCCAGTTGTTCCAGCACACCGTTCCTAAATCTGACGCATGTCTACGGCTGCGATCCGCTCAGCGCGCTCGCGCATGTTCACCCCGATCAGCACGCCCTCGCCTTCATAACTCCGATTGCAAGCTCAGCTCTAATGTATTTCGCCAACGACGGCGGCATTTATCGCGCGTTAAACGGTTACACCGATCTGAACGCCGGCTCATGTTCCGGTGCAAATCAATTCGACGACCTCAATCAGAATCTGGGATCGATGACTCAGTTCGTTAGTTTCTCCGAGAGTGGTACCGATCCCAATACACTGCTGGGCGGCACGCAGGATAATGGGTCCCCGGCAACGGCTTCCGCTAGGACGAGTTCGGCCTGGGGCAACGTTTTGAGTGGCGATGGTGGATACAATGCGATCGATCCCAACACCGGCAACTGGTTTGCTTCGAATCCTGATACCGGCTCCGGTTCCCTGAATGTTCAGGAATGCTTTTCCGGAATAAACTGCGACAACAGTCTTTTTGATGTAGTCGTCAGCAGCAGCAACCTGGCGGGCGACGACGGAGGATTCTACTTTCCCTACATTCTCGACCCGCAGTCGCCGACAACACTGCTTGTGGGAACCTGCAGGGTGTGGAGCGGTCCGCGATCCGGCGGAACATTTACACTGTTGAGTCTTAATTTCGATACGCTCGGTATCGGAACCTGCAGCGGCACCGAGGTGAATGTGATTCGCTCTCTCGCTGCCGGCGGCTCTACTAGCGCAAATGGCTCACAGGTAATCTATGCGACCACCGACGGTCAAGGGCCGAATAACTCGACATCGCCGATTGGCGGAAACGTCTGGGTCACAACGAATGCAACTTCGATCTCCGGCACTGCTTCCACTTTTACCAATGTCACTCAAAACGGACCGGCTGGGGCCAGTATTAATCCCAATCAGTTCCCGATCTCCAGCGTCGCGATTGACACGTCTGACGCATCCGGCAATACCGCCTACGTCACCGTGATGGGCTTCACGAGCGGACCGGGGCATGTTTGGCAAACGACAAATGCCGGCGTCAGTTGGATCGATTTCACAGGCATCGCCGCAAACGCTCTTCCGGACTCTCCCGTGAACGCGGTGGTCGTTGATCCCGTCGCGCATATCGTTTACGTAGGTACGGATGTCGGGGTCTTCGGCAGCCCTACTTCGGCCGCGACCTGGACGGAGGTAGGAGCAATAGCTGGTCCGAACGAAGCTGGCTTTCTGCCCAACGTGGCAGTCACCGCCCTCGCTATCTTCAATTCGGCCGGCCAGAAATTATTACGGGTATCAACTTACGGCCGCGGTATGTGGCAGTTCAATCTGCTGGCGCCACCGGATTTTCAGATTGCGGTATCGCCCGCATCGCTGACGGTGTTCCCCGAAAGCAGCGCGACCTTCACTGGAACGATAACTGCGCTAAACGGTTACGACAACTCTGTCGAATTGAGCTGCGTGGGAACCGTTCTACCCAGCCCATGCACTCCTAGCCCTGTAAGCCTGACTCCGACTTCTCTAGGCTCCTCTTTCTTGATGACCCCGGGCACCAGCACCGTCGGCGACTATAGCTTCAATGTGCAAGGCGCAGGCTCCGATCCCAATAACACGACGCACACAGTCCCGGTGACGTTGAATGTAATTAACATCGCTCTCGTCTCGCCATTACCGGTTGTTACCGATCCGCGCGGCACAACCTCCGCACCAGTGAATTTTCAGATAGCGGCTCAGGGTTCTTTCAGTGGGAGCGTGACCCTCAGCTGCGTCTTTCCTACGATAGTGCCAGGTGCGACGTGCTCTTTCACCCCCGGTGCGACTGTGAGTCTGACGTCTGGCTCGCCGGTGAGCATGACTGTTGCCGTCACGGTCCCGGCGAACGCACCACCCAACAATTACCCAGTCACACTGCAAGCTTCGATCCAAGCGGGCGCGGTTTCCTTGACTCCGGCTTTCACTTTGAAAGTTATTCTGAACCCTAACTTCACGCTGAGCCTCGGCAGTTTCCCGAACATAAAGGCAGGCAGCGCGGGTACCACAGAACCGGTTACGATCACTCCCACGGACGGGTTTGCCGGTCCGGTCACCTTGAGTTGCACTACATCTCCCGGTCCGAGTAGTTGCAGTACTAATCCAACACCTCTTAGCCCCCCCTACTCCCAGGCCGCTGTCACCGCCATCGGAACTGACCTCCCCGCAGGCAGCTACCAGGTTTCGGTTCAAGGCACGTCGGGCGCGCTCACAAGCTCTGAACAAGCTCCCTTTAACGTCGGCGATTACATAATCGCCGGCCCATCCACTTTCGCCGCCATCCCCGGCGGCGCAGCGACGTTGAATCTTACGTTCACTTCGGAAGACTCTTACACCGGCCAGGTCGGATTCTCCTGCGACGCCAGCGCACTGCCAGGCGCGAAATGCGCGCTCAATCCCTCAAGTCCCGTTGTCGTAGGCACCGGAGCCGTTGTCCCGGTTAGCGCCACCGTCACGGTTCCCGGCACTGCCACCGTAGGTAGTTACAACGTCAAAATCAATACGCAGGATGCAAGTGGCGAACCAAACCACGCGATGACCGCCGTCCTTACTGTGCAGGATTTCACGCTGAGCTCGGTTACACCTTCCACGCAAAGCATTGGCTCGGGCCAGACTGCCAGCTACCAATTCAGCGTGGCACCGGTGGGACCTGGGTTCTCCAGCGCTGTGCACCTGTCGTGCAGCGGCACACCGGCGAACTCCACCTGCAGCCTGACGCCCAACTCGGTAACCCCCGGAAACGGCCCGGCAGTAGTCACGATGGCAATCGCCACCGCAGCTACAACTCCGCAGGGCACCTCCAGCGTAGTCGTGACCGGATCCTCCGGCTCGCTTTCGCATCCGGCCACTGCCTCGCTCACGGTCGCGAACAGCTTGACCCTGGCAATCACTCAGGGCTTTTCGGCAAGCATCGATGCCGGGTCTCAGCAGGTTCCAGCCAAAATATCGGTGACGCCGAACTATAGCGGTACGATTACGGCCAGTTGCAATACCTCGGCGCTATCGGGCACTCAATGCGCGCTTATCCCCGCGGGCCCGATCGCGATCGCAGGCTCTCCTGTGACAATTACTGCGCTAATCAATATCCCTAACACCGCTGTGCCGGGACCTTACAGCATCGACATCACCGTGAAGGATGCCAACAGCAGCGCTCCCAGTAACTCGGTGAAGCTGCCATTTACCGTGGCCCAGGACTATGTCATTGCGAATATTTCGGCGGCTAGCCAGACCATCACTGCTGGTCAGTCAATCACCTACAACCTCAGCGTTGCGCCTGTGGGAGCGGCATACAGCAAAGCTGTCACTCTGAGTTGCAGTGCGCCACTCTTCACGGGATCATGCACATTTTCCCCGAACCCGACCAGTCCGCTGGGCGATTCCACTCCCGAAGCCATCGTCATGACGGTCACGACTCCAAGTGCAACGTCTCAGCTATGGACTCCTGGCGGGAGAGGCCGCCCATGGCGCGAAGGAGCATGGTCTTACGCAGCATGGCTCGCACTGGCAGCAGCCATGTTGTGGAGTACAGCAGGGGGGCGTCGCCGCAATCAAGCGCTGCTTGTGGGACTGGCATTCGCGCTTTTACTTTCTCTCTCGTGCGGTGGAGGCAGCAACGGCGGCAGCACCCTTCCCGGAACGACTCCGCAAGGCACTCCCATCACTTATACGATCACCGTGGCAGGTTCGCCGCCCAGTATCAGCCAACCCGCGGGCTCAGCAGTGACGCTGATTGTGAACCCGTAACCGACACAAGAACGCAGCCTCCGAAATGGGGGGAAAGAATCGTCCACGAGGGCGCTACGCTATGATGATCGGTCATGACCGACTCGCGCTACGATGTCATCGTCATCGGCGGAGGCATTGTCGGCCTCGCGGTCGCGCTTGAAATCACGAAACGCTATCCTCGTCGTCGGCTGTTATTACTGGAGAAAGAAGACCGCGTTGCTCAGCATCAGAGCGGCCGCAACAGCGGCGTTATTCATTCCGGAATCTACTATAAACCGGGTTCGCTAAAAGCTAAGCTATGCGTCGAGGGCGCGCGTGCCATGATCGAATTCTGCCAGGAGCACGGCATCCCTTACCAAATCTGCGGAAAGGTCATCGTGGCCACCCACGAGGAGGAGTTTCCGCGCTTAGAAGAATTGCGGCGCCGCGGAGAAGCGAACAGCCTTACCGGATTGCGAACCATCGGCCGCGAAGAGTTGCGCGATATTGAACCGCACGCGAGCGGGTTGCGGGCGCTGGTTGTGCCTTCCACCGGCATCACCGATTACACGGCCGTCTGCTTGAAATATGCTGAACTGATTGACTTGCAGGGCGGAACAATTCTCACTTCCACCAAGGTAACTGGTGTGCGGAAGCTCGCGAGTGAAGTTAGGGTAGAGACCGGCGGCCCTTCATTTTCGACGAGCTATCTGATTAACTGTGCCGGACTGTTCAGCGACCGCATCAGCCGGATGGCGGGTGAAACTCCCGCCGTCATGATGGTTCCGTTTCGTGGCGAGTACTACGAACTGACTCCCGAGCGTTCTTCTTTGGTGCGGGCGCTTATCTATCCCGTACCCGATCCGCAGTTTCCATTTCTTGGCGTTCATTTCACGCGCCGGATCAACGGCAAAGTGGATGCCGGTCCCAACGCTGTTCTCGCCTTTCGCCGCGAAGGCTACCAGCGCACTGATTTCAGCCTGCGCGATCTGGCTTCATCGATTGCATTCCCTGGATTCTGGCGGATGGCAACGAAGCATTGGCGGAGTGGTATGGATGAATTTCGCCGCTCTTTTTACAAGCCGGCTTTCGTGCACGCCCTGCAGTGTCTGTTGCCCGAGATTCGTGAAGACGACCTGATTCCGGGAATCTCGGGAGTGCGTGCGCAGGCGCTTACGCGTGATGGCGTTCTGGTCGATGATTTCTACTTTGTCGCATCGGGAAAGATGCTGCACATTCTAAACGTACCTTCCCCGGCGGCGACCGCTTCGCTTGCTATTGCGCGCACCATTGTCGAGACGGCGAGCAAGAGCGCAGGCTGGCCCACGTGCGGCTCGACGTGAATGTTACACTGAGCGGGCTTACTTACTTTTCAATGGAGGGATGTGAGTGTCCACTGTGCTCGTCGTCGGAGGGGCAGGTTACATTGGGAGTCACGCTGCCCGCGCGCTTCGCAAACGGGACTTCGAGGCTCTGATTTACGACAATCTTTCGACCGGGTACGCCGCATTGGTCGAAGGTTTCGAGCTGATCGAAGGGGACCTCGCCGATGTCGAAAAGTTGAGACCCATCATGAAACGAGTCACGGCGGTCATGCATTTTGCGGCGCATGCTTCTGTCGGCGAATCGGTCGAGAATCCTCGCAAATACTTCCGAAACAACGTCGAGGGTGGTCTCGCGCTGCTGAACACCGCCATCGACGCGGGAGTCAAGAACTTTATATTTTCCTCAACATGCGCGGTCTACGGTACACCGAATACGGTACCAATTCCTGAAAACACTCTTCGTCAACCGGTCAATCCCTATGGAGTCTCGAAAATGTTTTTCGAGCAGGCCATGGAAGCGTATAGCCGCGCCTACGGCTTGCGCTTTGCCAGTCTGCGATATTTCAACGCCGCCGGTGCCGACGAAAATGGCGAGACCGGCGAATATCACAATCCTGAAACTCATCTGATTCCGTTGGCGCTACAAGCCGCGGCCGGCACGGGAGCTCAACTTCAGATCTTCGGCGACGATTACCCCACTCCCGATGGAACGTGCGTGCGTGATTATATTCACGTCGACGATCTGGCATCGGCCCACGTCAAGGCTTTGGAGTACTTAATGGCGGGAACAGGGTCCCTCGCGTTAAACCTAGGGACCGGGCAGGGTCATTCGGTGCGGGAAGTCATCAAGACAGTTGAGGAGATCATAGGCAAGCCGGTTCCGAAGCCAGATGAGTCCACGCCGCCCGGGAGACCCACCGGCTTTGGTCGCTGATCCCAGCTGTGCGCAGAAACTGCTGAATTGGAAAGCAACGCGATCCATGCGTGAGATTGTTTCCACGGCCTGGAATTGGATGCAACGTTCTAAGACTTTGCCCGGCCTCGGCTTTGCTTCCTAGATCTGCGCGCAAACAAATATTCATGCCAAGAAATCATAGGAGTGGGCTTTCGTCTCGACGGAGGAGTTCTAATGGCAATCGATTTCGCTAACAAAAGGGTCGCGGTCCTCGGTGCAGGAAAAATGGGAGGAATTCTGCTGGAGGCATTTCTGCGCAGCGGATTGTTTGCGCCCAAGTCTGCGCGCGCGACCGTGCAGCATCCGGAGAAAGCGGCGGCGCTGGCAAAAAAACTCAACTTATCAGTAGATACCAACAACGTGACCGCGGCGCAGAATGCCGATATCGTTTTGATTTGCGTCAAACCTCAAGTGGTTGAGGACGTTATCCGCGAGATCGGCCCAGCCCTCAACCCCGGTCAGCTTGTGATTTCAGTTGCCGCTTCGGTACCAACAGGGCTGATCGAAAAGACCATTTCAAAAAGTGTTCCCGTAGTACGCGCTATGCCAAACACTCCGTGCACTCTCGGGGTTGGCATGACAGCCTTGTGCAAAGGCAAGTTCGCGGCAGCGGAACACTTGGAGATAGCCGCAGCGCTATTCAATGCTGTAGGCAGAACCGTAGTTGTGGACGAAAAACATATGGATGCGGTGACCGGTCTTTCCGCCAGTGGACCTGCATACATCTACATCATTCTGGAGTCGCTGGCCGAAGCCGGCGTGAAGGTTGGCCTCCCCCGAGACATCGCGACATTATTGGCTGCGCAAACTACTATGGGAGCAGCCAAAGTGGTTCTGGAAACCGGTGACCACCCCGCGCTGCTCAAGGATGCGGTAACCACTCCTGCCGGGTGTACGGTAGACGGATTGATGGAGTTGGAAGAAGGCGGGTTGCGCGTAACGTTGATTAAAGCAGTCGTAAAGGCTACGCAGCGTGCCAAGGAACTGGCCTTCGTTAGCTGAATCTCTCTACAAGCGCGATATCGAACCACCACAGCTACAGTTAAAAGTGTTCGTTCCTCGCGGGGTTCAATTGCCCTCTGAGCACAATCAATTCCCGGTGCCGTAAAGATTAAGAGTCTGCGGACTGTTGGTCCCAGTGTCGGTGAGGGTCACGAAAGCCGGAAGCCCCCCGCTAATTGTCGGAGCGAACGTCACTGTAATCGTGCATGTCTTCCCCGCCGCCAGACTACTTCCGCAAGTATTCGTCTGCGAATAGTACTTGGCCTTGGCGCCGGTGAGGGCAATGCTGCTGATATTCACCAAGGTCGTTTCATTGTTTTTCACGGTGACGGTTTTGGTGCTGTGATTACCTACTGTTACGCTTCCAAAACCCAAGCTTGTGGGAGTAAAGCTGATAGGATATTCGCCCGTGCCCTGCAGAGCGACGGTCTGCGGGCTGTTGGCGGCGTTGTCGGTGATTGAAACGGTACCAGTCTGGGTGCCGCTCGTAGTGGGGGCAAATTTGACACTAAGGCTGCATTGCGCGCCCGCGGCAAGGCTGGTCCCGCAAGTGTTGGTTTGAGTAAAAGCCGCGGCCCCGCTGATGGAAATGTTGATGCCGGTCAACGCCACCGACATTTCGTTCGTCAACTTGATGGCCGTTGCCGTTTTGCTGGCTCCGGTCAGAACCGTTCCGAAAGCGATGCTGGACGTAGAGAGGATGACGGGGGCGATGCCGGTCCCAGAGACGCCGATGCTTTGCGGGCTGCCCGAGGCATTGCTGGTGACAACCACCGCCGCGCCGAAACTGCCACTCGCCGTCGGCGCGAAGCTCACGTAGATGGTGCAATTGCTGCCCGCCGTCAAACTGGTGGGACAGTTGTTCGATTCCGGGAAGTACGAAATGTTAGTTCCAGAAACTGCGATGTTTAAGGAACTAACGGTCGAGCCGCTTGTGTTGGTAACGGTGATGGGAACAGCGGCGCTGCTGGTGCCATAGGCCTGATTGCCAAAATTGATACTCCCTGGCGAAAAGCCGAGCGTGGGCGAGCTGGTTGCAACACCGCTCAGAGATACCGTCTGCGGGCTATTGTTGGCATTATCGTTGATGTTCAAAATTGCGGAGAGTGATCCGGAGATCACCGGCGTGAAGGAGACGTTGATTGTGCACGTGCCTCCTCCCGCCAGACTCGAGCCGCAGTCGTTGGTCTGGCTAAAGCTGAGAGGGTTGGTGCCCCCGAACGAGATGCTGCTGATGTTAAGGGGTGCACCTTGACTGTTGCTCAGAACCACAGCTTGACTGGGACTGTTCGTCCCGACGGATTGCAAACCAAACGTCAGACTGGATGGCGATACCGTTGCCATGCCGCAGCTGGGAACGCTAAAGGTGGAAATCCGCGTCTGCCAGATGGGCGGCGACGTGGTCTGATTCTCCGAGTAATATTCGTTTAGATACCAGAAGGTACAACCGCCCACGGGATCAACCGTCATGCTGGTGTAGGTGCCCCAGTGGTAGCTGTTTTCTTCATCGGCAGAGCCGCCATACAGCGAAATCTCGGTCGGCGAACTCGCGCTGTTCAAGTTCCACCACGAAGCGCTGATGCTGGGGTGCGTCGAAGTGTTCGATACGCTATAGCCTACGGCCGCATTGCCTCCCTGATCTTCCGCAATGCTGGGCATGAAACGGTAGAGCGTTTGATCGGGACTGATCGTGCCCGATTGATATATCGCGGGAGTGCCGCTGCCGCGAAGTTCATACCACCGTATCCCCGTTTGACTCCAATTGCCGGTTCCCACTTGTACGGTATGGCTCACGAGATACGACTGATATTCGGTGAAGTTCCGATATGCGAACCGGAACATGAAACGGTCGCCGACGGAGTCGATAGTCTGCCCAGTTGTTGCTGTCGAAGGCTCAGGAACGCACACAGTATTGCCCGGTGATGTAGCTACGTAACAGGCCGGTGTATAAGCCGGAACGGAAACGGTGCTTTGCGTAAATGTTGAGTTCGAGGGATTGGTCCAATCAACATGGAACTGCCACAAGTTGAAACTATCGGAGGTTGTGGTCACACCGTCGTTCACAGGGTTTTCAATGCTTACGTAGTATTCAGGAGTTCCTGCCGGCGGTGGAGTTGTTCCCTCGATATCAGCCGGCTCCAGGCTGTGACCGAGATACAGGCTCCCCGTCACCGGGCTCGGATTTGCGAAACATTGCGGTGAATTGGCTGTGCCTCCGACAAGCATGTTCGTGCGGTCGAACGCGCAGGCAACTACTCCAACTTCTTGAAAGGTGTGGCTCGGATCTTCGAGATCGATACCCACGTAGTAAGCATCGATCCACGTGCCGATCTTAGTCCAATCCGGGTAATAAGTAACACCGCTTGAATTCGTACCCAGGATGGCATTCAACGAAAACGCATACGTATACCATTTCAAAGTCTTCGAAGTCAGGTCGTCGGTATTGGAAATCGCGACGCAATAGTAGTAATTGGGGCCTGCACTGTGGGCGCCGATTACCCATCGGGAAGCCAACCGGTCGAAAAGAATGATGACGTCACCGGCGCCAAAATTTTCGCACTGCGTAACTCCATTGGCGACAAAAGGCGTGTTCCCATTTTTCGGCGTCGACCACACAGGAGCAAAAGTCACCTTGTCGAAAGCCTGGTAGTAGGCGTTGGTCCACTCCATGTATTGCTTGGTTCCGACGGCGCCGTTGGGATCGACATTGAGCTCGGGATGCGCCAACTGCGACGCGTCGATGCCCTCGAATGTCGTTACGGTCTGTGCGTGCGCGCTGAGAACTGCGACCAAAAGAAAAACGCATAACAGCCGGGGTGCGAGATTCGCCATGCGGAACATTTTCCTCAAGGGGGGTGGTTTTGCTGCTCTTCGGGTAAGGGAGAGGAAAAATGGCCCGAAAGAAGGTAGTCAAATGTACCGCCTTTCTACCTTTAGGTCAAGGCCTTTCGTAACTGGAAGTGCTGGCGCAGCCCTCTCTGCAACGAGCGCACCCCCATACTTAAACCTTTTATTTGTATACACTTGGTGGACGGCACGTCTTGGGCCGAATCCCACCCCTAGTCATCGTCGGGATCGGTGCGCGGTCTCTTGTCATTTAGGAAATGGGCTGCGTCCAGTGGCGCGGCAATTGTCTGAAACGTCAGCGGGACCTGCTTGAAATCGAAACAATCCGAGAGATCATCGGCCGACGTATCGGCGTAGGCGGAGGGATCGTTCGGGTTGATCGTAGGCAGGCTGAAAACGGTTTCGATGAACTTGAGAATACTGCCGAAGTCATGCTGTACATGGGAAATGTAAGCTGCCTTGGCATATGGAGAAACGACGATGAGGGGAACGCGAAATCCGATTTCGTAGGAGTTGGTGGCGCTGACGGGAGGAGCGACATGATCGTACCATCCACCCCAGTCGTCCCATGTGATGATAATGGCAGTGTTTGGCCAATACTGACTGTTTCCGATCGAATTCACGATGGACGCCACCCAGGAGGGGCCCTCGCCTTTATTGACCAAGGCGTGGTCGGATTCGTCGCCGTCGGGAATTACCCAGCTCACGGCGGGTAGCTGGCCATTGCTGATGTCCGTCAGAATCTGGGTTTGATTCAGAACAACATTGTTTGTCCAGTCTGAACCGGTACAGGTTGTTGCGTCGGGCGGTGTTGCGTTAGGGCCGCACATGTGGCTGATGGCGTTCGGTGCTGTCCAAATCGAGCCCGCGGAGGGCGTGTAATACTTCCAGCTGATGCCTTTCTGGTTGAACACATCGGTTAGTGTGGGATGATCGAAGCATGGATAGACGCTTTGCGTTTCATTCGTCAACGGGTTGGGGTTGGTAGTGTCGATCACCTTCACCGTTTGCGTAGAGGGAGCGGTGCAGCCTGTATCGTTCCCTGTGCCGGTTGGATTCTCCGCTACCCACAGATTGCTCGGCACATTGAGTTGTGTGGACGCCATGGATGTTCCAGAGAGCAGGAATTGATGAGCGGGAAAACTCGGTCCCTGGTTGGTTTGAAACATCCGGTCGCCGAAAGTATAGGTTTCGGCCAGAGTGTAATAGGGCTGCACGTCCGAAGCCTGCACATACTGATATTCGACGTTGGCCGGGACAGCCGGGCTGCAGGGAGAAGGACACTCTACCGTGATGAGATTGGCGCCATCCATTTTCCCGTTGTCATACGTTTTGGTGAAGGCTGCATGGGCGTGGCTGAGATCGTAGTTGGTAATCAGGGATGTTGGGGTTAGCGTGGTCGTACCGGTCGGAGAATTCTTTCCGCTTTGGGCGATGTCGGCTCCCGCTTTTATCAAAACGGGATCCTGAAAGAGGTTGTCGGGAGTGCGATTCTCTTGCACGATCACGACCACGTGCTGAATCGTCGCCGTTGAGACGGTCACACTGGGGCTGTTTCGGTTACTCCCCCCGCACCCGTTCAAGTCCGCTAAGATCACCGCGGTGCAAACTACTAGGCTCCAAACCAACACTATCTTCGATCGGAACACGCAGCTGATCTCCCGGAGAGAGATTTTACAAAAGGAAAATCCGTGCACCTTTGACGGAGGCGGAGCGATGCCACTTTCTCTAACCCACAATTTTTTAATTCCACTCGCTCCGAGAAAATAATTAAAGACGAGAAAATAATTAAAGACGAGAAAATAATTAAAGACGAGAAAATAATTAAAGAGCAGGCGCTTCGCCAACAACCCTCGCGCTTTAGTTGCCGAAAGCCGCAGTGATGTTGCCTGGATCGTCACGCGCGAGGAACCCGCGAGCGGCAGCGAAGCAGCAAACCAGTGGAACAAAAAAAGGCCGGTGATGTCGCCCGATGAGCCTCTAAGGGGCAAATTCACCGGCCGCCATTAACCTGCTACGTCAGCGAATCTACTGAATTACGCGAACGCGGTAGCTCTGATCGTCAGAAATATACAAGTAATTCGACGGGCCAAGCGCCACTCCAATGGGACCGCCAAGGTTGGTCTTCGTAGCCAGGCGGCCATTGTTGTTATAGCCGGGAAGTCCGGTTCCGGCATAGGTGCTAATGTTACCGTTGGTATTGATCATCCGAACGCGAAAATTGGAATAGTCGGCGATAAAGACCCGGCCAATGGAATCCACCGCTACTCCCGAGGGACTGCAGAGTTCCGCCGATGTCGCTAAGCCAGTATCACCGCTATAGCCGCAGGTTCCAGTTCCAGCAATCGTCGAAATGAACCCGGTGCTGATGGTTACCTTTCGCACCCGATTGTTGCCCGCGTCGCCGATATAAATGTTACCGGCGGAGTCCAACGCGACTCCGTATGGCTGGCTCAATTGCGCTGTGGTTGCGGAAATTCCATCCGCGTTATACCCACAACCGTTGAGAACGCCAGCGACGATGCTACCCGAGCCGCCGGGAGTGTATTCTCGCACCACACAGGCGCCGCTATCCACCGAATAAACATTGCCCGCAGAATCGGTGGCAAGCGAGGCAAGATTCCTAAACGTTGAATCCTGAGCAAAAGTCGAGATGTTCTTGCTCGAGTTATTGACCACACGAATTACGTTGTTTCCGTTATCCGCAATGTAGATATTCCCGGAGGGATCTGCAGCCACGCCCGCCGGAGAATTTATCTTCGCAGCCGTCGCCAATCCCCCATCACCGGAGTATCCAGTCACTCCTGTGCCGGCCAGGGTTGAGATGTTGCCTCCGCTTACTTCCCGGACGCGGTTTCCGTTACCTTCCACCACATAGAAATTTCCAGCGGAATCAAAAGCTACATTTTCCGGGCTATTCAAGCAGCCGTTAGTGGCAACACCTCCATCGCCAACGTAGCCGCCGACGCTGGTGCTTACCGTGGTTCCGGCAGCATTCACTTTGCGAACGCGGTCATTGCCAGTGTCCACGATCAAAACATCGCCCAGTGAATCCACCATCATGCCCGTGGGCGACACGAACATGGAGCTGAGGGGCGGATTTCCGTCTCCGTCGTAGCCGACAGTAGAACCGGCGTAGGTATTGATAATCTGAGATGTGAGGTTGACTTGCCGGATCCTGGCTTGTCCCGCCGTGGCAATATACAGTGTTCCGTTAGCTACCATCACCCCACGAGGAAACCCAACCGCCGCGCTCGATGCGAGACCGCCGTCGCCGTTCTCCCCGGTACCGCCGTTGCCCGCGTAGGTATTGATGGTCACCGTTCCGGAGCCCAAACCTGAAACAATTCGCACTCGGTTGTTGAGGTCATCGGCAATGTACAAATTTCCAGTCGTATCAAATGCCAGACCGTGCGGGGAGTCGAGACTCGCGCTCGTGGCGGCTCCGCCGTCACCGGAAAATCCCGCAGTTCCATTTCCCGCAATCGTGTGAATATTCCCCGAGCTATCGACCATACGGACGACGTTGTTGCCAGTATCGGAGAAATACAAATTGCCGGAGGCGTCAAGCGCCAGACCGTTAGGCTGGTTCACTTGCGCGGAAGTGGCGGGGCCACCATCACCGGAGTACCCAGGAAAGCCGTTGCCGGCGACCGTGTTGACAAGCCCGGAGGAGTTCACCATCCGAACCCGGTTATTGCCCGGATCGCTGTACCAGAATTCGCCAGCCGTATTCACCACTAAGCCTCGGGGAAAACCCATTGCGGTGGTCGTGGCCTTAATGTTCTCCCCGTTGTAGCCATATTGTCCGACGCCTGCAACCGTGGTGATCTTGCCCGTTCCCTTGCCGATGCGGCGAATTCTGTCACCGTAGGAATCGGCGACATAGATATTCCCTTGGCCGTCGATTCCACCGAATTGCGGGAACTCGATGCAAGCCTGCGTAGCGAGATTGTTGTCCCCCAGGTAGCCGCCAGCTGCCGTCCCCATGGTGGGCACCCGGATGGTGAGCGTGGCATTTTGGCTCGATGTCTTGTACGTTCCGGTAATCGTGACGCTCTGTTGGCTCCCGCTGGGGAATGTATTAATCGTAAAGTTGGCGCTAAGCGCGGTTGCGGGCACGGTCACAGTTGCGGGCATTTTCACCAGAGCAGGCCGGTTACTGGAAAGCTTTACCACCACTCCGCCGGTCGGCGCCGCCGCGGCGAGAGTTACAGTGCCCGTTGTCGTGACGACGGCGGGAACGCTGGCTGGGTTCAAAGTTACCGAGGAAACCGTCTGCGCGCTAGATACGCTGATGAGCAACATTGTAAGCAACGGTGCACAAGTCAACCTTGCACCGCGAGAAAAACGCGATCTCAAAATTTTCACGCTGAATCCTCCGCATGATTTCATGAAGTGTGTTTCCGCCACAGGCAGGCCCGAATACGCGAGTCTCAAACTCCGGCTTTCCTTAGGTTTGCGGTCATCAATATCAGGGGCTAACAGCAGGGGAGTTTCCCGGTTTTAAGAGATGGCTCCGGGTGATTTCGAGTAGTTTGCTTTGAACTCAGATCGAAGTCAAGATGAAAGAATCTGCGTAGAGGCAGGAGGCCAGAGTCTTATGACCCTAGGGCAAAATGCAGAAAGGCAGGCCTATTTTATAGGAAAGCAGAAAACAAATCACGGGCGGGGAGCGATGGCTAACGAGTCTCGCGGTTTCGGGTAGACGGGTACCCGCCTTGCACTACCGCCTCTGGATTCTCGGCATGACTCTTGCCGCAAACTGCCACACCCAGCAGACTTTTCCGCTTGGCGTGTTCGCGCAGAACGGAGGAGTATGCAGGATGTGAATTGCGCGACCATTCCTCGAAGGCAGAGTTTCCTTCGATATCGTCCGCTACTACGATCGCATCGGCGGTCAGATGAGGCGCAACCAACTCAAATTCGAAACGCATATTACGGTAAGTGTGCAGGCTGTCGTGGACGAACATATCGACTGCACCAATGTTCCGGAGGATTCCAGACAGTAACTTGCGGCTGCTGCCGCGATTCAACTTCCAGTTGCGGCGAAGATCGGCGGGAATCAATCGCCCGACGAAGGCATCCGCGTTTTCTCCCAATGGAGGCAGGTCAATGCTGTAAAGGGAGCCGTGGCCGTTGACCTGCAGCGCTTTCAGCATAAAAGATGAGGTCACGCCGTAACAGACCCCGGTTTCAATAATCACATTGGGCCGCTTGATTCGCGCCAATGCGTAGCACAAGCGACCCAGACTGAAGTCGCCATTGTGAAATGACGCGAATGGAGCATTGGACGGCATCGCCCCGATGCCCTCGCGGACCTGGTCTTCGATTTCACGCAGGCTGTCCTCGCGAAGATATTCTGCGAGGCATGCGCCTAGCGGTTCATCGAGGGCTTCGACGGCCGTTTCCCATTCGACGGTCTTGTACTGGGGCCGCTTTCGCAGGAAAGGCTCGAGATGGACATCGAGCATCGCGCATACGCGATCATAGAATTCCCCCGGCCGCTGCGGAAGTATCGACATCAGCTTTAATATTTTCGAACTGTTGGTTGACAAGTGTGTTTCTCCCCAAGCCATTATGTCCCGCAAACAATGCTTCTTTCGTTAAAAAAAACGATCCGAGTACTCATTAGTACACTGCTAAGGCAACAGACCATAAACGTCCAATTGCGATTGCGCCCCGACGTAGGCCTTGCCATTCACCACGGTTGGAACGGCGAACTTTACGGCTGGGCCCGCACTATCGCGCGACGAATTCATCTTGCTGTTGTAAAGCTCATCACCCACGTTGTTGGCGTCGTAGACGTGAAGTATGGCGGGGCTGCTCTTGGCAAATCCATCGGTTTGCAATACCCAAAGCAGGCCATCAGTGGAACCATTCGACGTGACCACGGGAGTGGCGCCAGGATAGAAGTTGTAGGTCGGGCTTTTCGAGAACGGAAATGTCGATAGCAGACTATTGGACAACTCGAAAACCTTCACCGCATCCGCCACTCCAGCCACGTAGACATGACCATTCCAAAAGGCGGGCAATCCCCGAATACCAACTTGCGGAGCCGGCTCATTCAATACATCCTCGAGTTCCTGAACGATGCTATCCGAGCCCGGTCCATAGCCACCCATACTGTCCCGATCGACAAGGTAAATAGTAGATGTCTTGCCGCCGCCAACCAGCAGGTGGGTAACCGGACCAACCTGGTCGGGCAATAACAGCGCGCCGCCTGAGCCCAGATCCAGATTCTCGGTGCTCATAGTCCCCTGGTCGTATGGCGAGAAATAGTCAGCGATCGCCAATGTCCCACCGGTCGTGCTGAGTCGCAAGAAACTATCGCCGTAATCAATGCCTCCGAGGTTTGCATCGAAGGTGCCGTTGCTGGTAACGACGAAGATATTGCCGTTACTGTCTGCCGCCGGTCCTGCTCCCCCCTGCCAGATTCCGCCCGCAGCTGCGTTCGCCGTCGCGTTAAGAACGGTAAACATCTGCAGGTTTGATTCGTCGTAGCCGATGACCCAGCCGTGGTAAGGCAGCTGATCGTTGTGCGATCCCCAGGCCACGTAAATCACCCCATTCGATAGGAGCAGCGCGGGACGCTGATTCTCCAGCAGCGCATTGAAAGCCACATTGCCGCCGGACTGGCCGCTTCCCTTGCCTGGAACCGATGCTGCGATCACGACCGGGCTCCCAGCCATTTCTGCCCCGGTTGTAATATTGAGAGCGTGCAGGCGCTGGTAGTACTGATAAGTGCCGGACACCAATTCTTTCGTCGCCGCAACTACGTAGAGAGCATTTTTGGAGAGATCGATGACCGGAGTTCCGGTAATCCCGATTTCTGGAATGAGATCGCCGCCGGTTATGTCGGAGGCGGGAACGGTCGTGATGGAATTAGCCGGATCGATGAAACTGCTATGCCACAATACGGTCGCCGTAGGACCGTCAGCGTCGAGAGCATAGACACTGTCGTGTTCGGTCGCGACAAACACTACGTTGTGTGTTCCCTGGCCAGGGATGCTTAAGGCTGGAGCATAAAGTGGCTGAGCATAGACATATCCATCCAAGGCATAAGAAAAAAGCTTTCCGAATTGGCTTGAGTTTACATTGGCGGTATTCAGAACCGTTTCGCTCTGATTCTGGCCAGTCCGCGAAACATCATTGTGGTACGTCAGCATGCCGGGACTGTTTGTTACAAAGACAGGAACTGAGGCACTCTCGGTCGATTTGGCAATGCTGGTTGCTGTGATCGTGTGTAGGCCCGTCGTGGCGGGAGGAGTGTACAATCCGCTGCTTGAAACTGTGCCAATCGTACTTTTACCGCCTGTGGTTCCGTCGACTGACCAAGTTACATTCGTGCTCGACACTCCGCCGATCGTCGCCTGAAACTGCACTGTTTGTATCGGCGTCAGCGAGTACTGATTCGGGGCGATCGCAACCGTCGTGTTGGGCGACTGGCCGGTTCCAGAGAGTGCGAATACTTGCAGCTCCGGGGGGTCAGTATAGGTCACGACCACCTTCCCGAGCCTGCTTCCACTCCATGTCGGAGTAAAGGTGACGGTTATCTGGCAATTCGCTCCCAAATTGAGGAGGTCGTCGCAATTGTTGGTCTCGGTGTAATCTCCACTGACCGAAATGCCGCTGATGGTAACCGCGCCGCTCCCGATGTTCGTCAGGGTCAGAGATTGTGGCGCGCTGGCGCTACCTACGAGTTGGCTCGCGAAAGTCAAGCTTTGTGTCGATGAGCTTACGTTCCCTCCGCTCGAACCCATACCCGACAAAAACAGCGGAGGGGCAATCGTATTCCCGGTGACGATCACTGTTCCCATCCTCGCCCAGGCAGCCTCGGGAGTGAAGGTCACATTGATGGTGCAGTTGGCGTTTGGAGCGATTGAACTAGGGCAATTATTGCTCTGTGCATAATCGCCGTTGGCCGCTATGTTGGTGACTTTCAGGGTCGCAGTGCCGGTATTGGTAAGGGTGACTGCTTGCGGCGCAGTGGAAAATCCTACCGTCTGCACGCCGAAACTCACATCCGGTACCGAGAAGCTCGCCACCGGCGCCACTCCGGTTCCAGTCAATGCCACTTGCTGGGGACTGTTCGAGGCATTATCAGTGACTTTAATCGTGGCTGATCTTGCGCCCGCGGCTTGCGGCGTAAATTTGGCGGAAACAGTGCAACTAAGCCCCGGCTTTAAACCCGCGCTGCAGTTGTTCGAGATTGGAGCCCAATCCGCCGCTTCTACGCCGAAAACTCCGATGCCGTTGAAGGTCAGAGTGGCGCTACCAGTGTTGGTCACAGTCACCGATTGGACTGCGCTGGTTGTCCCGAGCGCCTGATTCCCGAAACTCAAAGTATTGGTTGAAAGACTAGCGGTCTGGCCGACCGCGGAAATCGTAACCGCGAGCGCGAGGAAAATCTGGCAAGCCACCGCAACGGCAGCGTGAGGGAGAAAACGGGCTTGCATCTCGAATATCCCCTTTCAGAAAGGGCGCATTCAAATAGGGCTAATTGAGGTGTTTAGTCCAAGCCAATCGGGGGAAAGGGTTGATCTACGTGATTCTCTTCTATTCCGCGGCGAGAGGTCAACAGAAAAACCCGTATTTGGCCCGAGAACTGATGGCGCACGGGATTGATGACCGAACGGGATACCCAGGTTGCTAAGAAAGGGCAAGAAACGAATGCCGCCCGACTACACTTTCCACCCTAGTTGAGCAGACCTGAAAATAGTCCCGATGGGTGTATTTTTGCGATTGGCCCATCTTCTTCACGGGAATTAAAACCCGCGCTGCGCGCCCGTTCCCGACGGGACCTTGTCCTCCTGCACGTCTTCAGAATGTACTACTGGCACCTTTCTGGTCTCGGGTATTCACACTAGACTCCCCTAAGACTTGAAAGCGGGGTCTATACCACAAATTCCGAGGTTTGCTACATGCCCTCCCCTAAGGCAATTTCCATTATTTGCATTCTCACGTTGGCTATTCTTTTCGGAGTGCCACTTCAACAAGCCGTAGCTCAAGACGAATCCATCGCTACTGCGGATTCACAAATCCAAGCTGGAACCTATGTTGTTCCTGATAACTTTTTTGGGATGCACATCAACAATTATGGCATTCCCTACCCGAGCCAGCCTTTCGCGACGCAAAGGCTATTGGCCAGCAACGTGGGATGGGCAAATCTCGAACCCAAGCCCGGCGTCTACGATTGGACGTGGCTCGATAAATGGGTTGCGCAAGCGCAGGCGCACAATGTCACTCTGATTTATACCTTCAATGACGTTCCGCAATTTTATTCTTCGAGGCCAGGTGATTCCTCCTGCTCGTATGGCAATCTTGGTTTGGGCGCTTGCGATCCTCCGGACGACCTCAATGCAGACGGCTCCGGAACCGATGCCCATTTCAAGAGCTTTGTAAACGCACTGGTCAGCCACGTCGGCAACAAGATCCAGTATTGGGAAGTGTGGAACGAACCTAATCAATTGACTCAGTGGAGTCCCACGGACCCGACGAATCATCCCTACAACCAGCTGATGCGCATGGAATCGGATCTGCGGGCCATCGTCAAGGCTGCAAATTCATCAGCGCTGATCCTCACGCCGCCGCCAGTGGGGGCTCCGAATGGCGCGCCCAACTGGATGAAGGGCTATCTTGCTGCCGGAGGCGGGACCAACGCAGATGTGATCGGCTTCCATAGTTATGTCTGTCACCGGGTGTGGGGTCAGTACCCAGTCGCCGAGAATGTGGCCCCGCTCATCGCATCGATGAAAACCATCATGACTGAGTACGGCCAGCAAAGCAAGCCGCTCTGGATTACAGAGAGCGGATGGTGCAAAACGACGTACGACGATTTCACGAACGAAAATATGCAGACTGCGTTCACCGCGCGCTTCATACTGCTTGAGGCATCAGGCGGAGTAGCCAAGGCCTACTGGTTCCAATGGGACGGCGGAAACGGCGCCGGCACTCTCTGGCAGCCGCCGAATACCCTTCGAACTCCGGGTACGGCGTACGGACAAGTTTACGACTGGATTGCCGGTGCCACGCTCACCTCGCCTTGCGCGGCCAAAGGTACCGTGTGGACTTGCAGCTACTCACGCGCCGGGGGCTACCAGGGCATGGTGGTTTGGAATACGGCTGGCAATTCTAGTTTTAGCTACCCCACCCAATACAAACAGTACAAGACTTTGACAGGGACCGTTACGAAAACGAGCGGTGCTTCAGTCACGATTGGGACTTGGCCGATCCTGCTGGAAAATTAAAGCTGCAAGATTAAAAACTCGTTGCGGAATAGGCCGGACTAAGAGTCCGGCCTATTTTTTTCTTCATTGCACGACTTGAGTGAGAACGGGGGAAATGCTGTTGACGAAGTTCAAGCTGCCGGCGAACACGGCCGTGATGGAATGACTTCCTGTCGCCAGCAATTGAGTAGTGTAGGTTGCATTTCCGCTCGCATTCAATGCCACCACCCCCAATACCGTCTTGCCGTCTTTGAACTGGACGTTACCACTCGGAATCAGTCCTGTGCTGGAGGTTACTGCTGCTGTGAAGGTTACCGGCTCACCGTATGAGGACGGGTTCAGCGACGAGGCAACCGTGGTTGAGGTAGAAGCGGCCGCAACCGTGATCGTAAACCCGGCCGAGACTCCGCCTGTGTAGTAGACGTCGCCGCTGTACGATGCTGTGACGCTGTCTGAGCCCGTGGGAAGTTTCTTCGCACCCACGCTCAATGTCGCATTGCCCGACGAATTCAGCTTGGCCGTACCGAGGACCACTTTTCCAAACAAGAAACTCATCGTGCCAGTGGGCACGGGATCGCCGGATGAAGTGGCCACATTGGCCACCAAAGCAATCGACTGCCCGTACTGTGCTGGATTCGGAGTTGCCGACGTAATCGTAACAGTGCTCGTTACATCGACATATTGCGTGACTCCTGCAGAACTGGTCGCGTAGGTCGCATTACCCTCGAAACGCGCAGTAATGTTATGTCGTCCCGAAGTTAAGGTTGATGTCTCGAATGTGGCTACGCCGGAGGAGTTAAGGTTCTGCGACCCAAGCAGATTAGGTCCGTCGTGGAACGTAACCTTGCCAAAGGGGGTGCCGGCGCTCGATGTCACAGTAGCAGTGAAGGTCACGGCCTGGCCCGGAACCGAGGGACTTAGGGATGATGCCAGCGATGTCTGCGTCGTGCCGAAAGCGGTACCCGCGAGGTTTATCACCTGCGGGCTCGTCGCAGCATTGTCAGTAACTGTCACAGTGCCGGTCTGCGATCCCACCTTCGTAGGCGCGAAGGAAACCTTGACCGTGCACGATCCGGCTCCCGCCAAAGAAGCAGGGCAGTTGTTGGTCTGAGAAAAGCCGCTGCTTGCGACGATGCTTTTTATGTCGAGTGCTGTGCTCTGATTATTGGTGAGGGTCACAGCCTGGGATGCGCTGGTTGTGGCCACCGCCTGGTTCGCGAAACTGAGGCTGCTGGGCGAAAATGTGACTAAGGCAGCAACCCCCGTACCCAATAATTGCACGGTCTCGGGGCTGTCGCCGGCGTTGTCGGTAAGAGTAATCAATCCGGTCTTCGAACCCGCGACGGTGGGTGTAAAGGTTACTTGGATCTTACAGGTGGCACTAGCGGCGAGGGAGGATCCGCAGTTATTGGTTTGCGAGAATTCGGCGGTTGTCGTAATACTCGTAATATCCAATGTTGCATTTCCTGTGTTCGTGACAGTTAAGGTCTTCGCAGCGCTGCTGGTGTTAAGGGCCTGATCGCCGAAGAAGAGCTTGTCGGGCGTTGCACTGACAATCGGTCCCGCCGGACAAGTCCTCGTCTGAAGCACGAGAGGTGATAACGGCTTCTGCGAAAAATCGAAACTATCCAGAGTATCGTTCGCTATAACATCCCGGCCATTCAGTGAGGGGAGACTAAACCGTTCTTCGATCGTCTTCAAAACGGACGACAGCTCATATTGTGTATGCGAGATGTAAGCCGGTTTGGCATAGGGTGAGATGATCAATAAAGGGACTCGCGGACCGAAGCCGTAAAAATCGATATCCGGAGGCGGGACTGGATCATAGAAGCCGCCAAAGTCATCCCACGTAAGAAAAAGCGCAGTGCTATTCCATTCGGGCCCCTGCATGAGCGCATTCAATTGTCCGACCGTGAAGTTTTCTCCTGCGCAGGAGCTGGCGGGAGGATGCTCACTCAAGTCGCCGGGCTGCACCACCCAGCTCACCGCCGGCAGGTTTCCCGCGGCTGCATCCGTCGCGAACTGGCTATATGGAAGAACATGCTCGGTCCACAAGCTGCTGTTCCTGATCTGCGAATAGGAATCAAGGGTAGACCATATGTAACCCGACTGTCCCTGCGACGGAGCATAATAGGCCCAGCTGACTCCCGCCGACTCCAACAAGTCAGCCAGCGTAGTCGAAGAGAAGCAGGGCGGTTCGTCTGAAATCTCTCCTTCTGTGTTCATCACCTGAACGTAGGTGCCGGCGGGTGCGTCGCATCCCCAGGAGCCCGCCTCTTCTTCATTATTGGAAGGGTTGGAAATTACTCCATCCTCGTCGTCCGCCGTGACGGTGAAGAGGTGGTTGGGAAAGCTTGGGCCTTTCAGCGACGAGAACATGTGATCCGCTAGGACGAAGGTCTTGGCATAAGTCCAATAATTCGGGATGTCTGCCTCTTGTAGCTGCGAACACGTCATGTAATCGCCGTTAACATTTCCAAGTTTTACCAGATCAAATTTGTCCATCTTCCCGCCGTCAATTGCCTCGACGGCATCGGGCCAGTTGTGACCCATATCGCGAACCCGGTCCGGCGTATGTCCCAAAGTGATCGTCTTGCCGTCTGAAACCTTGCATGAGGTCGCTCCAACAGCCCCTGGAAAGAGCCCGAAGTAGTTGTTGAAGGATCGGTTCTCTTTGATGATGAATACGATGTGCTGAATATTGCTAAATCCGCTCGGCAGCGTCGCGGACGGCGAGCCACCAGATTGTGCGCTTAGTGGCAGGCTTAAGACGAAGACGAAACAAAGCACTCTGAAGAGACGCATATTTAGGGTTCCTTGGGAAGAGTCGCAGTCGGGCAATCAGCTAGGGAAGGGGGTTTCGTAATACTAAGCTTTTTCGTATCGGGTTAGCAACAAGGTTTTTGGGCGCGTTTAGAGGAGCGCGGGAGAAGCAGAAAGCGTAAGAAACACGATGTCTGCTTAGTTTGGATCCCCGTTTTCGAGCAGAATGGGCTTGCTGCCCATGGGCACTACGTTATTTACTATCGGCGTAACCGCGCCTGCAAGATCTCGATATTGTACGTACTGCGGATCAACGCTTACATTCTTCGTGGTGCAGTTGCCGTTCGCGCAACTTTGAGAGGTATCCCAAATCGCTTCCGCTTGGTAACCTCCCGCACGGCTGAAGCCGCACGCCCACTGGGTCCCCGATGGAGCGCACCGGCTCGTTACGGCCCCAACCGACCAGTTGTAAATTTGCTGGTAAGCCACTCCGGGTGGAGTGATTTTTCCAGAGTTGGGGTCGAAGAAGCCTCCGGTATTGGTGTAATCCCAGCCGAACCAATAAAACTTGTCAAAGCCTGGAGACGCGGTCGTGCCCGCCAATTGAATGAGATAGAATCTCGCCGTGAATTCCACCTGTCGATCCGGATCGCTCATATCAGATGTGACGCCCCAACTTCCTTCCGTGTCGAAGAGTGGCTTACCCTCCTGCCCTGCGGTGGCCATGACGGCCCGCGTGTTATCCAAGACCGCTGCCACATTCTCCGGTACGGGACAGGCACTGGGACAAACCGTAGTGGGGCTCGACACATAGCCATGCACGGCGATGATGTCGGCATACTGGCCTCCTCCAGCTTGAAAATAGCCCAAGAGCCAGTTTTTGGCGGCAAGATCTGCATTGACTACAGAGGGGCTGGTGATCAGTGAGTTGGGGTCGGCGGCTTTCAGAATAGCCTGTGCATCCTGGGCCAAACGGAGCATCTGGGCCTGGGTTCCGTTCCACTCGTTCGAAATGTTCCACTCGTTCCAGATTTCCCAATACTTAATCGTTCCCGGGCCCACGTGATTGATGAGGGCGGTAACGAAAGCCTTCCAGTGCTGGTCAGTACCCGTTCCATCCGGGTTGAGATCATCCGGAGCGTCGCATACTCCAGGACCATTTACTGATACGAAGGAACAACCGGTATCGGGATTCGAAGAATTCACGCCTCGAGAGGAAGCCCACGAGGGCGTGCCGAACATTGTGTATAAAATGTCCTGTCCGCCAGCCTGGGCTTTAGCGATCCATGGATCTAAGTGCGACCAGTCGTATTTTCCTTCGGCTGTATTAATGTCCGCCCACAAAATATTCCCGCTGTTCAAGCTTCGATAACTGGCGAATGGAACAGTCGGCCATGGAATGGACAGCTCGTTGATGTGCATGCCGAAAAAGCTGGCTGGAAGCCCCGGATTTACCGACCCTTGGGCCGACACGGTGATGGTTGCCTGGGCGCTCTTCGTACTATCCGCGGCGGAAGTGGCGGTTACCGAATCGACCACCTGCTTTGTAGTATTGGGAGCCACGTACAATCCATTTGCACTAATCGTACCGAGTGCCGCTCTCCAAGTAACAGTTGTGTTGCTGGTGCCGTTTACCGCATCCCAAAATTGCAGCGTTGCTCCGGATGAAATGGTCGTGGAGGAAGGCGAGACAGTAACGCTTACGCCGTCTCCAACCGGCGTGACCATTACGCTAGAGCTCGCGGATGCCGTTTGATCCTCTTCGCTGGTCGCCGTTACAACAACTTGAGTGTTCTGGTTGACTCCTGGCGGCGCGGTGTAAAGTCCGGAAGCATTGATTGTTCCGACCGCGGCAACGCCGTCCATGCTAGCCAACTTCCAGGCCACTGCGGTATTGGAAGTGCCCCGGACCGCTGCTACAAACTGTGCCGTCGTGCCCGCCGGGACTGAAACGCTTCCCGGAGTGACCGAGACGGCCACTTGAGCCCCAGTCGATCCCGTGTTGGAACTTGGCGAACTGGAATTGCCCACGTTGCACGCCATGCTGAAGATCAACAGGCTCAGAGTGCCTACACTGGCTATCCACGGTTTCCCTGACCTTCGCGGCACCTTCGGCCCCTCGCTGTTCAAGACTGGACGAATTCTTCTGTCCGGTTCTTGCAGCCAGTTTAGGGGTCACCACAGAGGCCTTAAAGATAACCTAAGGACGTGTACGGATTCACGATCATCTTTGGTTTCAATTAAGTACGAGGATTTTATTATAAGTTTGTTCGGGTTTCTGGGAATCAGAAATGTACTCGGCAGCGACAGGCGGTCAGCCCAAACAGTTTATAGTTTAGGCTGCCGTCTTTAATTCAGGCTGTGATTCTCGAGGAGAATGGGCCTGCCGCCCACCGGAACGGTGTTGTTTATGATTGTTGTCACCTGACCTGTCAGATCCCGGTACTGTATGTACTTGGGATCGACGCTCATGTTCAGCGCCGTACAGGTGGCCTTCACGCAATTCTGAGAGGTATCCCAGATCGCCTCGGCCTCATACCCTCCGGAACGAGTGAAGCCGCATGACCACCGCGTTCCCGACGGAGCGCACCGGCTCATCACAGCGTCCTTCGACCAGTTATAGATTTGCTGGTAGGCAACTCCGGCCGGCGTCATTTGCCGGGTGTAGGGGTTATAGAACTCGCCGGTATTGCTATAGTCCCAGCCAAACCAATAAAACTTGTCAAAACCCCGCGATGCGGTTGTCCCCCCCAACTGAATGAGATAAAACCGGGCGGTGAATTCGGCCTGTTGTTCCCGATCGGTCATCCGGGAAGAAACGCCCCAACTTCCTTCCGTGTCAAACAAGGGTTTGTCTTGCTGCCCGGTCGCGGCCATGACGGCCCGGATACCATCCAGAATGGCTGCTACGTTCTCCGGCGCGGGGCAGGATTCAGGACAGACGGTATACGGATTGGACACATAGCCATGCACGGCAATAATGTCGGCATATTCTCCACCTCCAGCCTGAAAATAAGGCAGCAACCAGTTCTTCGCAGCTAATTGTGTATTGACCACTGGCGGACTGGTAATCAACGCATTGGGGTCAGCAGCTTTAAGAATTGTGTGCGCGTCCTGAGCCATGCGCAGCATCTGAGCCGGAGTTCCATTCCATTGGTTCGCAATATTCCATTCGTTCCAAACCTCCCAATACTTCACCGTTCCCGGCCCCACGTGATTAATCATGGCGGAAACGTAATCTTTCCAGTGCAGGTCGGTACCGGTTCCGTCGGGATTAAGATCATCCGGCGCATCGCAGACTCCGGGACCGTTCCTCGATGCCAAGGAGCACTCGCTATTGGGATTCACCGACTTCGCTCCGCGGGAGGAAGCCCATGATGGAGTGGCGAACAGTGTGAACATAATGTCCTGTCCGCCTGCGCGAGCTTTCGCGATCCATGGATCTACGTGCTTCCAATCGTACATTCCCTCTCGTGGGTTAATATCGGCCCACATAATGTCTCCGCTGTCCAGGCTGCGGTAGCTGGCGAACGGAACCGTCGGCCAGGGAATATTCAGCTGGTTGATGTGGAGGCCAAAAAAACTAGCCGAAATCGTCTGCGCCACCGATCCTTGAGATGAGACTGTTACGGTTGCCGTGGCAGTCTTGCTGCCATCGGCGACGGAAGCAACCGTGATGGTATCGACCACTTGCGTTGTGCTCTGCGGTGCGACGTAGAAACCTTGCGCGCTGATCGTGCCGAGGGCGGCTTTCCATGTGACAGTCTTATTGTCGGCGCCGCTCACGGTAGCCCAAAACTGCGCGGTCCCTCCGGACGATATAGCCGAGGAAGCAGGCGAAACCGAGACACTCACTCCTGGTGGCGGGGGAACGACGGTTGGAGTCACGTGCTCGACAGCGCTGCTGGATTCAGTGTAATCGGCAGTGTGGACGCCGCTCAGCGCCCAAGTCAGAGCGCTCGAAGAGAAAGAGAAAAAGATAAATGCAAGGACGAAGCAAAATTTCTCGGGACATCGGGGGAGCATTGGCCACCTCACTGTGCAAGACCGGACTACCTCTTCTGTCCGGTTCTGACTTCAGTGTAGGCAGCACTTTCGTGCGGTAAAGGTAACTGAAGGACGTGTCCCAGCCCTCACAACTACATTTGCGCTCTTTAATTTACGCGGACTTATTTGCCTGTTTGTTCAGGGCTTTCGTAATCGTAGAAGGGCTTACGGAACAGATACAGGAGCTTATGCAAGAGATCCGAAAGCGGAGAGTAGTATGCGAGATAAGCCAGAGAAAACGAGTGAAAAGCGAATAACCCGGGATAGTCCGTCCACAGCCGTTTTAGATAAAACTTGTTCTTGACGAACTGCTTGTAGTCCTGGCTGAAAGAAAAATCTCCGCTCCACCGGCGGGGCTCCTCTTTCTCGATGTAACGCAGATAGTAGATGTCCCGGGGATTGATCTGCATCAGTCGACAACAGGCGAAGTCCGCAGCATAGAGATCGTCCGCCACCATCAGCCAGTTCAGTTCCACAGCGTCGCCCTGCATCGGCCCGCTGCGATTCAGGCCGTACTTGCCGTCGATCACCGATAGCGTGTTGTGATGCCGCTTGTTAATCTCGTACAAAACTTTTTCGAGTACGGGATGCAGTTTCAATCGAATCGAGGGCTCGGGAATGCAACCCCATTGGTTTTTGATCGACATACTGACCCCGGTGTTCATGTGAATCTTGGGAACCGGAACCGTCATGAACAGATCGGTTTCGTCCAGCAGCAAAACCGGGAAAGGAACCTTGTAGTCGCGTCCTTTGTAATCAAACTCGAGATCGCGGCGAGGCAGATGACTAAGATTGACAATCCGGATCCCGTATTTTTTTTCCAGGGCGCGAATGCCCGTCTTCTCCAAGACAGCGTTGATGTCGAAACGATTGTAGCCGCCGGAATCAGCTTCGCCGACGATGATGTTGCTGGTGTAATCCTTCAGGACTCGGACGATCGCCTCCACGCAGGCGGGATTGGTCATTACGCCCTTGCGGAATACCGGGAACGTGAGATTCGGCTTGATGAAAACCGTTCCATTGGGCTTCAGCTTCGACTTCAGATCAATCCATTCAAAACCCTCGCGGAGGACCGTGTCGTAGTCATCGCCTAAATGCTGGAGGAAAATGCGCGGAGGAGAGGAGGTCATCGAGCCGACAAGACCTGTGCGAAGATTTGCATGAGATTATCATAGCTTCTTTGCGGACCATATTCCGTCTCCGCCAGTTGTCTTCCCTGACGCCCCATAGCTCGGCCCGCGGCAGGATTGGCACGCAAACGCCTGACCTTGTCGGCCAAGTCCGCCGCATTCCCGGCCTCGAACAACGCACCGGTCTTCCCTTCCTCGACAACATAAGGAAGTCCACCGATCCGGGAAGCGATGACCGGCTTGGCGCCGGCGAAATACTCCAGTACTACAATGGGGAAATTCTCGTACCACTCCGACGACACCACCGCGAACTGACAGTCACGAATAAGCCTCCATTTTTCGTCTCCGCTCTTAAAGCCGACGAGGTCAATGTTGCGGAGGTTCTTCTCGCGGACATATTTGCGCAGATCCTTCTCAAGTGGCCCCGTTCCTACTATTTTAAGTTCCACTTCGGGGAGCTGTTCGAAAGCATGGATCAGCGTCCACAAGCCTTTCTCATTGGACAAACGGCCGAGAAACAGTCCATAGCCGCCACCGTTGGGCGCCGATTGGAGATCCCTGGTTGGAGCGTCCGTCGTTCGAATATCAGTGGTTCGAATATCAGTGGTTGAAATATCAAGCGGCGGCGCGTCAATGAAATTGGGCCGGATAAAAATCTTTTCCTCCGGTATTCCTGCTTCCATGATTTTTTTCTTGAAGAACCCAGTCAGGCAAATGTAGGCATCGACCTTATCCAACATCCCCGCCCAGCGATTCACTGCCAAAGCGGTGGAGTACAAGGTGCTCAACGCATAGCTATCGCGGTAGCAGCGATTCACAATGCCGTGCAGGTGATTTCCCAATTTGCAGCGCTCGCATATTTTGCCGTCAATGTAGAACCAACCGTTGGAACAAAAGGGACGGAAATCATGCAGCACCTGGACCAGCGGGACCCGCATCTTCTGCAATGCGGAATACAAGGAGGGGGAAATCAGGGGGTAGATATTGTGGACGAAAGCGACATCGGGCTTGAAATCGCTAACTGCCTTTTCGATGTCGGTTACCGTGCGAGAAGAGTGGATCGTTTCCCGAAAGAAATTGAGCTTCTGCAGGGGGCCGTAGTTCTTGATTTCGTCATTGTGGCGGCTCCAGAAAAGAACATCTTCGCCACGCTCTTCCAGCAGACGCCGCTCTGCAATGGCAACCGAGTCCTCCCCGCCAAATTGCTGATAGAAATTGTGGATGAAAAGAATTCTCATTCGGCTTCAGCAGCTGTTCTTCAATCAGCCCGGACTTAGATCGACCTGATTTAGATCGACCGGATTTGGATCGACCGGATTTAGACCGACCCGACTTCCAACGGCCCTGATCTGGATCGTCGGTTTCTAACGACCGAATCTAAATCGGCAACCAAGAGCCGCTCCGCTGTGCACGACAGAATCAATCACTCAGCACGCCTTTTCTTTCTGTGGCAAGCTCTTGTACCGGTTGCACCGATCTGTAGGCGGAGCTGGCGGCGATGAGGTGGAGGGCTGAAGACTTGGAAAGCAGAAAGTTGTCGATGACCAGCGCATCGAGACCCGAAGAGAAATAGCTGCGAACTGCATCGCGCGGCGCAACTACGAGGGGCTCGCCGAAAAGATTGAACGAGGTATTCATCAGAATAGGCGCGGGCGCGTGCTCGGAAAATCGCTTCAGCAGCCGCCAGAAAAGTGGGTTTTGCTGGCGCCGCACCACATGCAAACGTACCCGGCCGTTGGCCAGAATAAATCTCTCGGGCAAGACATTCGAGTTTTCCCGGACCCAGGCCACGGAATTCATCGTCTCGCAGAGTGAAGAACACTCGAAATAACGAGCGCAATCCTCCTCAGGAACTGCCAGTGCAAAGGGGCGAAACCATTCGCGATGCTTGATGTAATCGTTAACATTCTCCATCACGTAAGGTGCCCAGGGAGACGCCACAATGCTACGGTTGCCCAGAGCGCGGGAACCAAACTCTGCGGCCCCCTGGAACCAACCCACAATTTTGCCTGCCAGAAGCAGATCGACGGTAGCCTCAATCTTCTTATCTTCCGTGATCTTCAACGCGTATCGGGCTTTGCAATTGTCCAGAATATCTTTCACCGCGGAACGGGTGTATGCAGGTCCCCAATAAGCCCCGCTTGCAGCTCCAGTTCGGGGCTGTTTCATTTCCTGATGGACAACGTATTTGGCAGCGCCCACGGAGCATCCCGCGTTACCTGGCGCGGGAGGCACAAACACCTGGCCTAAACTAAATCTTTTCTCCAGGCTGCCGACCAATAAAGTATTGTTGAACAGGCCGCCGGCGAAGCAAACTGAGTTCAGCCCTTCACGCTTCAACAAAGATTCCGTTAAGTCGCCCACCACCTCCACGCAGGCATCTTGCAAGCTAGCTGCTAATGCCCGTCGCACATCTTCTGTCAGTTCAGTCGGCGAATTTTGAAGCCCGATCCGATGAAAGAACTTAGGGGAGAAGACGGAATATTGTTGACCCCGAGTGAAGTAACTCAAGTCGAGGCGCGGCAACTTACTGCCGGGGCCGCGCAACATGTCGAGGAAAACGTTTTTAAAGCCAGGCTCGCCTTCCATGCTGAGCCACTGGGCCTTGTGCTCCTCGCGGCGCGGCACAAAGCCCAAAAGCGCTGTCGTTTGTAAATATATCCAGGCGGGAGAGTGAGGATAGGCAAGCGGCTGCAAAACGCGGAGTTGATTGCCCTCGCCAATAGCCAGGAGCCCGGAGCAGCCATCACCGCCCTCATCCATGACCACAACCAGGGCGCGCTCAAATGGAGATTGAAAAAACGCGCTCGCCGCATGGCACAAATGATGGTCCACGTTAATCGTTCTTCGCGGCTTACCTCCGTGCACCGGAGAAAGTTCGTGAACGGAATTTCCTTTGGTGCCGTTGAATCCAGTGCGGCTGGACAGCCCGTTCGCGATTCCAACCCGATGAATTGCCCTGCGGAACCAACTGATAGCGGAGCGATTCGCAATCGCAAGACAATCCAGCTCCGCTGCACGAATGCCACCTTCTTGCAGACAGTAGGCAATCGCCGCATCGGGCATTCCATGAGTCCGCATGCGAGCCAGTTTGTCATTCTCGATGGCTGCAACCACAACTCCGTCACGCAGCAGCGCCGACGACGGGTCGTATTGCAGGGGTGAGACACCGAGAATATTGCTTACACGAGCGCTCACGTTCGAGACTCCTGTCTGGTTTCGCCAACCTCGACTACTTGTGAAAATGGAGTATCCGTTGCGGAATCATCCAGCGCGCGGGAGTTGGATCGACCTCGGCCCTCGCGGAGCGGAGAGAACTCTGGGCTGTCGCTTAGTTCCGATTGCCAGCGATTCTTAAGCCGACGATAGGCTGCCAGCAGAAAAACCGGCGCGAAACAGTAAATCAGGGCTACGTAGCGATCCCAAACTCGAAAAATGGCGAACCTCAGGGAATCGACAGTTCGCTCGAAAAACGCCGCTTCTGCCGAACCTTCTGCCTCAAGCGGGTACACCGGCCAGCTTCCCCCGTAGCGTTTCTTCCAATAAACCACGTAGCGATCAATTTTCTTTTTCAACCACGGTGCGAGCACTTCATTGCGAGGCGAATCTGAAACAATCCGCTCACTCTTCACCATAGCGTGATGCCCCGCGGAAAAGATGGCCGACCGGTCCGCGCCCGCGAGCGTCCCCATCCGCGAATCATATGGAATCTTCAGAAACGTGCAGACATCGCGCATCGCCGAAGCCGGATCGCGAACCAGTTCTTCATAATGTAACTGATGAACGCGGCAACCGCGCGAGACCAGCAGGTCGCATCCTTTCTTGAGTTCCAGATCCCCAAGCAAGGCTCGCACCGACATTCCAGTCTTGCCAAACCAGGACGAACCTTGGCTGGCCCGGACGATGCTGCGGAGTGTGTCGGCGGGGTCGCGCCAGATAACGATGAAACGAGCGCCGGGAAATAAGCCCGAGAGTTGCCCGAGCCGGTCATAGTAGCTGGGGGATTTGCAGCCCCAAATCGCGGGACCAGCATACTTCCGTCCCACACTTTCAATGGCCGCGGCCAGATTCGCCGGATGATCGGGAATGCAGCCGCCCTCGAGTTGATGGCGCGACAACCCGCTGTTCCAGAAGTCCCAACGTTGCTTCCAATCTGCCTTACTTCGTCGACCCCAGAACATCGGGCCCAGCAAAAGCAAGTCGCTTTCATACATCAGCGAAAGTTTGGGATTCTGATTCAGCAACGCGTAGAGCAAGGAGGTACCGGAGCGCCAAATGCCCACTACAAACACGGGCTGAGTCGGTGAATCGCTTTTCTTGTCCGTCATCTTCATTTGCACAATTGCATCCGCTTCATTTGCACAGTTGCATCCGCCAATGCCGCTTCGCGGTAGTTAGGCGTCTATGACCGAAAGCGAGACTAGTGGAGACGGCCGGACTCACCCGATTAAAGCGCCGTTGAGCGAAGTCCGGCTTCCAAAACGGTAATTTTCAATCCGCCATAACGAGAACGCTCTGAGACTCCTTTGGCTGGACCTGACTGGCGATCCAGTGGTAGGTCGGCTGCAGGCCTTTTTCCAAACGAATGGAAGGTTCCCATCCGAGCACGCGGTGCAACAGCGTGTTGTCGCTGTTTCTGCCGCGAACACCCTGCGGTCCGCTCAGATTGTGACGTTTCGAGATTCGCTTGCCGGCGATTTTGGAAACCATGTCCACCAGTTGGTTGATGGTGACTAGTTCGTCGGTCCCAAGGTTCAATGGCTCGCGATAGTCCGAAGCCATGATGCGGGTCAGCCCTTCAACGCAATCGTCGACAAACATGAATGATCGAGTCTGCTCGCCGTCTCCCCAGACTTCAATCTCAGCGTGGTCGCCCGCCAAGGCCACCTTGCGCGAAATCGCCGCCGGAGCCTTTTCCTTGCCGCCCTGGTAGGTTCCGAGCGGGCCATATACATTGTGAAAACGGACGATGCGGGTTTCGAAACCAAAATCCTTGTAGTAGTAGCGGCACAGCTCCTCGGCAAACAATTTTTCCCAGCCGTAGCCCGGTTCCGGGTCTGCGGGATAAGCATCTTCTTCGCGCAGGGCTGTGACGTTGGGATCCTTCTGCTTGGCCTGGTTGTAGACACAGGCGGAAGAGGAGAACAGGAATCGCTGGACACCATTCTGGCGTGCGGCTTCGAGCATGTGTGCGTTGATGAGGATATTGTTGCGGCTGATGTCGGCGTGGTTGGCGGTGATATAGCCGATGCCGCCCATGTCAGCGGCGAGGTTATACACCTGGTCGATGCCCCCGCGCGTAGCCAGCAGACAGTTCTCGGCCTTGCGGAGATCCAGGACTTCGAATTCATCCGCGGCACTCGCCTCGTATTCAGGAGTCTTGATATCCACGCCGCGCACCCAATTGCCGTCGGCCTTCAGCCTCTTCACCAGATGATGACCGATAAAACCACCTGCACCTGTAACCAGGATCCGTTTCGTATTTTTCATTTTTCCCGTGTCCTCTCCGTCTGTGATTGGAAATTTGCTCGCAAATTATTCAATTGCAACTCATTTTCAGAATCTGGGGAAGTTTTCTAACTTCTCTTTCGAACGTCTCTTTCGGGCTTCTCTTTCGAACTTTTCTTTGGAACGTCAGCAAAACTTGCGCAACCCAAGCAGTTCCAGACCCACACACCACGCAAACTTCGAACCTTGCACTAGATATCGTTTCCAAAGCCTGCGAGGTTCAGCCAGCAGGCGGAAGAGCCACTCCAAGCCGTTCTCCCGCATCCAGCGGGGGGCCTGCTTCAGGCGGCCAGTGTTGAGATCGAAGGCCGCACCGACGCCCAACAGCACCGGCACGTCGAGTCTGTCTTTGTATTCATCCATCCAACGTTCTTGCTTCGGTGTGCTCAAGCCCACCCACAAAACGTCCGGTTTGGCTGCCTGAATGGTTGCCACCACTTCGGCTTGCTCTTTTTCGGTCAGTGCACGAAATGGAGGGCAATAGGTTCCAGCGATCCGAATGCCGTGGCGTTCCTGTTCCGTCCGGGCCAAGCCGTCTGCTACGCCTGGAGCTCCCCCGTAAAAGAAATGACGGTATTTGGCGCCGGTCTTCGCACAGAATGTTTCCATGAGCTCGGGACCGTACACGCGGCGTTTCAAACCATAGCCGTGCCAGCGGCCGAGCCAGACCAGTGGCATTCCATCGGGCACCACCAGGTCTGCCTTTTCGAGAATCGCTTTGAAGTGCGCGTCGTCTTTTGATTCGGTTACCCCGTGCATGCCTGTCACCGCAACGTAGTGGGGGCGGTCACCGTGGGAGATCCACTCCTCCATGAGCGCGACGACCTCGGGAATCTGCACTGCGTTGACGCGAACTCCCAGCACTCGAAAACTGCCAACCGCCGCGGTTTGTGAAGGAGCCAAAACGTTCGATGCCATTTTCTTTTCTATTTCTCCGCCTCAGCTGTGGTCGCACCGGGGAGGTTGAAGTGTCTCGTCTTTTCAGCTGCTGTTAACTACCGGTATTCAGTTGCCAGGACCCTCAAGTCAGCCTCCACCGGCTCGATTGCGTACCCAGCCTTTTGTTTGCGCCGCAGGAATTCCGCGTAGCCCAGCACAACCAGAAATGCGAGCGGCGCCTGCCAGACAATTTCCACGTTAAAGAAAGAGTGCAAGGTGACGACGCCGAGAACGCCGATCGACTCATAAGCCAACTGCCGCTCGAAGCTGGTCAGCGAGCGGTCGCGCACAAACCGCACCAGCAACCACCACGTACCAATCAACGCCGCCAGCAGTGGGAGCAATCCCATAAGTCCCGTACCTACCATCGTTTCAATGTAGTCGCTGTGAAGGGATCCCATGTCCAATCCCAGCTTGCCAAGAATGGCGAAGCGTCCCGCAGCATACGCTCCCAGTCCAGTGAAGGGATGTTTCTGAAACTGATCCCAGGCAAATGACCACCAGCCCATACGACCGGTCAGCGACGCGATTTCATTCTCGCTCTGTCCGCGTAACAGGTAGTCGTAAATTTTAGAATTGAGTCCCGCGAGCGCGAACACCGGGATCGTGGCCGCAGCCAGGCCCACGCCCAACCGCAAACGCTTGGAAGTCAAAATAATCAAACCGAATCCAAAGAGGAAAGCAGCCAGATCATTGCGGGTTTGCGATGCGAGCAGAGCGCTCATGCCTAGAATCAGAACCAGCAAATACCATGTGCGGTCCGGCCGCCGCTCTCGATCAAGCGGCAAGAGCCGGCAGAGAGCGACAATCGAAACAAAGGCGCCAACTTCTCCGACCACGTTGGCGGCTTCAATCGGGAAAACCCCGGTAAGCCGTCCCCATTGATCCCAAGCCTCGGCAAAGATGAAGGTCTGCGTCCAAGTCCAGAGAAGGTCGAGGCCCAAAAATGTCCAGGTGAGATTGAAGAGCGAGGAATATTCCTCAGTGGACTGCACGGTTGCCAGAACCGTCGCCATGAACATCACATAAATCAGATATTCGCCAGACTTGAGAAGCGTCCACGGCGGATAGACCGACCAGAGAGCAGTGGTGAGTGAAGCCAGGGCATAAAACGCCATTGCTCCGACGACTCCACGAAAAAGCGATACCAGCCAGTTCGGCCTGCGAAGAGCCAGGCGCACCAGCAATACCGCCAGCACGATCACTTCGGGGCCGACCCGGAGCATCGCGACCGAGTCGATGGTTTCGGCGCGGGCGGCTTGCACGTCGCGGGCGAAACGAAAGACCATTCCGCTCACGTAAATCAGCAGCCATAGAAGATGCCACCAGGTGAGCTTATGAGCTAAGGCCACCAGCTTGACCTTCGTGTAAGGGAGCGCAATTATAAGGACCACGGCGGCGATCGGAAGCGCCAGCAACACCAGCACCGGACCGAAGCCCGAGGATGAGTACGCCACATAAGCAATCAGAACGCCGAGCAGCAGGCCACCGGCGACGATTGCAAATGGACCCCGAGTCTCAGGCGAGAAGTAGAACCCTCGCCTCGGCTGCCGAACCTCGGTGCTGCTCGTTCTGCTGGAGTACGCCATGGTTTTCTTGGTCGCTAAGCTACACCATCATAGTTCCGACTTCTCGATCACGAAATTTTCCAGCACCAGCGTATCCATTTCACTCTTCGAGAAAGTGTTGAAGGCATTCGCCGGCGTATTCACTACCGGCTCTCCCTTCAAGTTAAAGGAAGTGTTCAGCACTACTGGAACCCCCGTAGCCTGCCCAAAGCGCTCGATCAGGCCATAGTAGCGGGGACTCTGTTCCTTGAACACCGTCTGCAGTCGGCCGGTGCCGTCGACATGGGTGATGGCCGGAAGAGTATGCTGCTCTGCCGGTTTGACCGGAACCACATAAAGCATGAAGCGCGCTGGACTGTGCTTCGGAGCGTTCGGAAGTTCGAAATACTTCTCCGCGCATTCCGCAAGCACCGATGGAGCAAACGGGCGATACGGTTCACGGAACTTGATCTTCGAGTTCACGATGTCCTTCATCTCCTCGTTGCGGGGATCAGCCAGGATGCTGCGGCTGCCGAGCGCGCGCGGACCCCATTCGAAGCGCCCTTGCGACCATCCGATGACCTTGCCGCTGGTAAGCCGTTCCACTACCCGGTCATAGAGCTGGTCGTCGCCTCCCATGGTGTGATGAGGAATATTATTGGAGCGCAGGAAATCTCCGATCTCATTATCGGAATTCTGGCGCCCCCAGTAGGCATGATTCATGGAGAAGTTTCGCGGCTTGCCGAGCAAAGTGTTGTAGGCCCAGAGCGCCGCTCCAAGGGCGCCTCCGCCGTCGCCTGCGGCCGGCTGAATATAAAGCTCTTCGAAGGGCGTTTCCCGGAGAATGCGCGAGTTGGCCACACTATTCAATCCAACGCCGCCCGCGATGCAAAGCCGCTTCAGACCGGTTTGTTGGTGCACATTTTTGGCCATTCCGATCAGCAACTCTTCCGTCACTTTCTGGATGCTGGCGGCAATGTCGGCATAGTGCTGGTTTACACGGCAGAGCTCTTCGTAATTCGAGGGCTTGTCTCCAAAATACTTGGGATAGCCCGTGCCCTTGGTGAAGAAATTGAGCTTAGTGTCGCGCGGGTCGCCGAACAGCTGGACGAATTTCCGGCTGTAGGTCTGATCCGTGGAATGGTGGAAGCAGAAATAATCCATGTCGAGGGCGAAAGAGCCGTCGCGGTTCTGCTGGATCAGCTTCCAGACCTTATCCACGTAACGCGGCTGGCCATAAGGGGCCATACCCATGACCTTGTATTCGCCTTCGTTCACTTCAAAGCCAAGAAACGCGGTGAATGCGCTGTAGAGCAAGCCCACGGAGTGCGGGAATTCGATCTGCTTATTTAGCTTGATCTGATTGCCTTTGCCGACTCCATAGGTCGCCGTGACCCACTCTCCCACACCATCGACGGTAAGAATGGCAGCTTCTTCGAACGGCGAGCACAGAAAGGCGCTCGCGGCATGCGACAGGTGGTGCTCGGAAAAGAGCACTTTGCTTTTTGGCACATTCAACTCGGCCTGCAGCGTGGAGCCAACCCACAGCTTGTCCAGCATCCAGGTAATCATCGACTCGCGAAAAACCTTCCACGACTTCGGATAGGTCTGCAGCGTGGTCATGAGAATGCGGTCGAGTTTTCGAAAAGGCTTTTCGAAAAAGACGACGTAGTCCAGATCCGGACCGGTGATGCCGCCTTCCTCCAGGCAAAACTTGATCGCCTGTTTGGGAAAGCCGTAGTCGTGTTTGATGCGGGAAAAGCGCTCTTCCTCGGCGGCAGCCACAAGGTGGCCGTCACGGAGCAGAACCGCCGCCGCATCATGGTAGTAGCAAGAAATTCCTAAAATATCCACTGATTATTGCCCCCTGGCCCAGGTCATATCGTTAGTTTCTTCAGCATGGGGGAGCCATTCCTGAGGACGTTTTTTGATGCGCAAGGGATCAGAAAACAAACGCGCTGCGATCCCAAATGGAAACATCAACACAACATAAAAGATAGTCAGCAGGATGCGAGCCTGGAAGTTCCCGATCTTCTTCCCTAAGCGTTTCCAAGCCTCCCACGCTCGTTTCAATGTTTTCATTTCAATCTCCCTAGAAAAGTGTGTAAATAAAAGGTGCGATTGCCGAACTCTGGGCCAGCAGAATGAACGCGCCCAGGAGGAACAAAACAACCACCATCGGCAAAAGCCACCAGCGCTTGTGAGCCGCAAAAAATGAAAGCAGTTCGCCGGCGATGCCGACGTTCCGCGTTGCTGTCTTCAAAAACTTCATCTCTCCTCCTCAGAATGGCTAGATAGCAAACAATCAAATCAATCTCGACGGCAGCGAAAGCGTCCGTCTCGAAAACGTCCGTCTAATGAACAGCCCCCGCCGGGGGCAATAGCTGATGCTGTTCCAATTTCTCGATAATCGCCTGGGCGCTGACGTCGTTTCCCAGCGGCGTATTGTGGGGATCACAAGTAAACGAAAAGTATGGCCATTGCATGTGATGTGTGTCGCGATAGGCTATAAACTGCGGCGCGAGCAAGTCGAGGCTTACGCCGGCATTGCTAGCCGCTTCGCGCAAGCGTTCTTCCGGCTTCGATGGACTGAAGTTGGCAGGGACCGTCCCGAACTCCTTCGCCATGCGCTCTCGCCACCCGGGATCAATGTCCGTGAAGCTTGGCCAAGCTTCCACGACGAACTTCGCTCCGTCCGCGTTAACCGTATCCTGCATCCGCTTCATCACTCTCTCAGTGATGGTCCAGGCCTGCTTCCATTCCGCATCAAGCGGATCGTCCGAATAGGTGGCCAGGTAAATCGGCAGGCCCTCCCATTTGTAGTTGTATGCAGGCAAATCCACGTGCAGCCACATACGCTCGAGGTAATAGGTCAGTACAGAGTGACGTTCGAGGAAGCTTCGCAATCCGTTGAACCTTCTCGGTTGCACCGGCCGGAAAACAAGTTCGCCATTCGAATCTAAATCGTAATAAGGAGCGTACCAGTCGTGCATACCGTAGGATTTCGGCTGCAGCGTCGAGGAATTATTCATGACATCGTTCCACGAAAACATCACGATCACCAAGTCGGGGTGGAACTGTCGCACCCGCTGCTGGTACATGATCAATTCCTGCGTCGTGCCAATGCCTTCAACCCCGAATCCCAGAACCTCAATATTTTTGTAACCCTTCTGGCGAAGCTGCTGCTCCATCTGGATGTTCAAGGTCTGTTCAGGTTTTACTTGAACGTCTTCCACCGCAGAATCGCCCAGCACTGCAATGCGGTACTCGCCGGCCGGCTTCTCGAGAGTGCGATCGCTGTCGCGCCAGCCCCAGCGGTTGGTTGCAACTTCTCCCTGAAAGCAGCCGCGGCGATGGATCGTATGTTGATTCGGTATCAGAGACAAACCGAGTTGGGGATCATATTGGCGAAATGGAGCGCTTCGATAAGCTCCCAGCGGCAAAACGCGCAACAACACTTCTCCGCCTAGCAGCAGCACAATTACCATGAATGCCGCAAAAATGATCCCGTAGATAACCTTCTTGTACCAGGGAAGGCGAATGCTGTCGCTCCCCAAAGGTTTCTGGGTGACGTGCACATCTGCTTGGGTCGCACTTGTCATCTAAAGCGTTTCGTTAGGTCTGACGGGGAAAATCTGAAGAAAGGGGGTGGTTATCAGACAACCTAGCAACCGCTGGAAATCACTATCCTGGGAGTAAGAATAGCAGGAAAACCGCCGCCTACCAAGTGAAAATATCGGCGACTTTTCCACCAATTTTGATGCGAATTTTTCGCAGAAGCGAGCGCTTTGGGCCTTCGGAACGGCGCTGGCCCGCCTTCTTGTAGCGGTTACTCCCGTCGGAAACCGTCGGATTAGATTTGGCTATAATGTCGGTTGGAGCGTTGGATTTTGTCATAGTCAATTTAGTAGTCTTTAAATCAATAAGTTAGGTGTTGTACTGAGTAAAATGCTTACTTTGAGAAGCTCATTATCGGCCCTCCTTCAGGGCCTGCAACACGCCGAAGTAAGCCGGTTTCTTGCCGTAGTTTTCGTCAAACAGAAGAGGAGCCGTATCGCTAAGGCCGCCCGCCGGGTGCCAGGCATTCCGGTCGCCCACTCCCCAGACGCTGAACTCCTTGCAATTCGAATCCTGCACGCAGCTTTTAGCGATGTTGTAGAAGATCTCTTTTTGCTTGGCGAACGCATCCGGAAAAGCGCCTGCAGGCCCTTGATAGACATCCATTTCAGTAACGTGGGCTTCCACACCGGCCTTGCGTGCAGCAGAAAGGAAGTACTTGAATTCGTCCACATAATTGGGATGGAGCTTGTGAGCCTCAAGGTGCATCTCGATCCCGGCCGCATCGATGGGGACGCTCTGGCCCTTCAACCTTGTGACCAGTTCAAAGAACTCGTCTACCTTTCCCCTGTCAATTCCCTCTCGCCCGAAAGTCTCGTTCAGCAATAACACACCCTGCGGACTGGCTTCGCGCGCGTAACGGAAGGCGTTAGCAATTACTTGCTCTTTGCCCAGCACTCTCGACCAGCATCCGTTATTGCCGGGGTCCAAGGGTTCGTTGACGACTTCCCAGCCATAAAACGCGTCCCCGCCGTGGCTCACGACAGTCTCAATGTGCTCCTTGAGAATTCCGTCGAGATCCCGCGCCGACCAGCCTCCGCATTGTCCGGACTGGAATCGCAGCCAGTCGGGCGAGTTATCGTTGCGGTAAACCAGCGCCTGCCCGAACAACTTCATGTTATGCGCTTTAGCAAAATCCCGGTCGCGATCCATGCCGGAATAATTGAAGCGGCCGCGTTCCGGCTGGGTTTGCCGCATGAGGACGATCGAGATGCCTAAATTAAATTCCTTGCCAAGCACCGATCGATACGGCGGATCCTGCTGGAAGTATTTTCCCTGAATGACGGACCCGACCCAGAAACCCATCTTGTCCGCGTAGTGGCGGAGCGAGTCATTGTCCTTGGCTTCTTGCGCCATAAACATGGCGCACAGCAAGACGGGGAGTGTAATGGCCCAGATCTTTCGCATCTACGAATCTTACCCGACCGAAAATGGAATTGCAGGGTACCAGCGGTACATTCGCCCGAAATCAGCGCTCCTGCAGTTGCGCCGGCAATTCTTGTTCTCCAGCATCCGCTATCTGGCTGCTCAAGGGATATCCAAGCCGCTGCATCGCATCGCCGGCATAGCGATCGATCAACTGAAGCTGTACCGGAGTCAGCTTCTCGCGCCAGCCGCCGAGCGCACCCTTGCCGACGAAGCGTCCTTTCTTGTGGCCGCGCAGCAAAGTTCCCTTGGTCAGTTTTACATCCGGCTTTTTGACGCTATCTTCCTTGGCGCGCATCCTTTCCAGAGTGTTGTTGGCGATTGCGTTCCGCACCGTGGAATGATCCGCATCCACTTCGAGGAATTCGAGAATCTGCAACAACGTCGCCTCCGTGTTGCGGCGCATTTCCTCGTAACGGACTAGAAGCAGGTTTCCAGACGCCGCGGTGGGCGAGTCGAGAAAAGAATGGACATGCCCCTGCCAGGAACGGAAGCGCATCGTCCCGCCGTTGAGAAACGATTCCAGGTAGCCGTCAAAGTCGCGGCCCTGCGAGAAATAGTCCGCCCAGCCAAACTCGCGGTCGCATGCTTCCACCGAAAACAAAACGTCGCGCACATCCCGCACTAGATAAATCGCCCGCTTGTAATTGCGGCGATAGGGCTCATGAGTCTTGATGAGCCTTCCGCCACCGGGAAGGATTGGCCGCGCTCGCCCATGTGTACCAATTTCAGGAATAGCGGAGTTGACGTTCAGAAAGCCGGCTGACTCGCCGGTAAGTATTTCGACCAATATGAAGCGCAGCCAGGTACTGCCCGACCGCGGGAACTCGGCCAGATAAACGTCGCTGGAATCCAATCCTCTGTGCCGCATCCAGACGATCGGATCGCGCAGCCAGGTTCGGGTAGCACGGTAACGGAGCTTCTTCCACGGTGTTATCACTTCTGCTTGACCTCCATGAATTCCTTATTCCCTTATTCTTTTGTCGCCAAGGCAAACGCGGGGACTCTTCAAACTTCTCCAGAAAAAACGGTTAATTGCAGCTCGGAAATTTAAAGGAAGTAATGTTCGTAGTCCAATTGTAGTCTCCGGTTGTAAGCAGGTACTGGTTCGTGTACCAGAACGTACACTCGTCGGCGGGGTCTACAGACATGCCGGAATAGTCGCCCCAACGATACGTCGTAGTCTGCACGCCACTGCCAGTGAGAATGGTGACTTCCGTTTCCAGAGTCCCCAACGTATCGCTGGCCAGCCTTCCCGCATAGTGAATGCCCGGGTTCACCAGATTGCTGGATACGCTGTAGCCGACCGCGATGTCGCCGTTCTGGTCCATGGCAATGCTCGGCATCCAGCGAGACTTTTGGTCCGGAGAAAATGTGCCCTGCTGATATACCGTAGGCGTGCCGCCGGGATTGCGAATTTCATACCAGCGAATCGCCGAGTAGGAATTTGTCGGCGGGTCAACGGAGTGGACCGCGACCAGAGACTGATGGGTGCCGAAGTTACGATACGACAAGCGGTGCATCAATCGGTCCGCCAGCGAATCCAGCAACGAAGAGGTACCAGTCTCCGGCGGCGGCTGCGGAATGCATTGGCCGCCCCCGCAGGCTTGGGAGAATGCCGATACCGCAATTTTGGTTGGTCCGGTCAGCGTCGAGAGCGACGGAGTCGCCCAGTTCACATGAAACTTCCAAAGGTTCAACGCGTTTTTGCCTAAGTCCAGGAGATAATTTGGCGCTCCCGTGGGCGGTGCAGTCGTACCATCCAGATCGGCGGGCAGCAAGCTCATGTTCTCAACGGTCGTGGTAAAACATTGGGCAGTCGCGGATTTCCCCGCCAACATGTTCGAGCGCTCGAGAGCGCAAACCAGACCTCCCACGGGAACGAAGTTGTCGTTCTGATTCAGCAAGTTGATCGACACATAGTAGGCGTCAGACCAGGTCGCGATCTTCCCGTAATCTGTGAAATAAGTCGTAGGCAGGGTAAAGGCATACCGGTAATAGCCTCCAGTGGCGTCGGTAGTCGTGGAGATGGCGACACACTGGACATACGGGCCGGTTCCGGCGTAATGGCTCACAACCCAGCGCGCGGCTCTTTTGTCGTAAAGGATGATTCCATCGTTCGGGTTCGTTGTCTGGCACGGCCCTCCGAACTCCGCCCAAAACCGATTCCCCTGCCCGGACAATATTTGCTTGCTGGTTGCTTTGTCGAAAACGGCAACCTGGGCGTTCGCCCACTGCATATACTGTGTGGGCCCGGCGGCACCGTTGCTATCGGGGACGACCCTGCCGGCGGCAGTGATTCCCCTGAAACTGGTTTCCTGAGTCAAAGTTGTAGCCAGCGGCTCGCTGGTTTGCAGAGCGGCGTCAAAAGATGGCTTGCGAGAAGCTTGCGAACGGTCCACGACTTCAGACTCATTTTCTGGTTCGCCCCGATCTGTCTCGGATTCCGCCGCAACAGGCGGGTCCTGCATGTTTCGCAGCGGCGCAGACACGTCGTGACGGACTTCCCGTACTACAATCGGGTGCGTCTCCTGCGAGCACAGGTGCAGTGCAGGAAACAGCAAGCTACCGCTTAACACCACGATCTTCCACGTCGCGCTCATTTTCGCTACCATAACCGTCCCCAGTCTGATTTCGAAGCATTTCAGTTCTCGCGCGAGAAACTTAATCTGTCGTAACCAGTTCCGGCTCTGCCTCGGCATTGCCGCCAACTTCAGAGTTCACTACGGACTCGCCCAGCCTCCGCTTCAAAAGCACTACCATCAGAATTAATGAGGCTAAGTCTGAGAGGTTAACTCCAAGAATCGCGCCCCAAAGTCCATACGCTTTCGTAGCTGGAATCCCGACCACCAGGGAAAGCACGGTGGCCACTGCGTAAGCGAGAAATACCAGACGCGGCGCTTCCATGGCTCGCAGAACTACAGTCGGACCGAACGCCGCAGCCCACAAGATCGAACCCAGCGCAACAAACGGCAGATAGTGAGCAACGTCCAGATATCTGCCCGAATAAAGCAAATGAAAAACCGGGCCCTTCAGCCAGAGAATCACAGCCCAATACGAAAGCGCACCAGCCAGAGTAATGACCGTGATCTTGCGATTCAGCGAGGCCGCGTTTTTTCCGGCGCGCTCACCCTGCAACCGGGCTGCATAAGGCAGAAATAGCATTCCCAAAGCGGCCTGGGTCTGCTGCAGGGGCGCGACCAGATTCATGAGCGCCTTCAATTGTCCCGACGCTGCCAGTCCGGCAAAGGCGCTGAGCAATGGGTAGAACAAATACGCCGGCACCCAGGAGGCGACGTTGGCAACCAGGGCCCACCGGCCGTAGGCCCAATGCTTGCGGCAAACTGCAGCGAGGTGCAAATCGACAGTTTTCGGTTGCAGGTTCGCAAGCAGATGCCGCAGCAATAAGCAACTGGTGGCAAGCGCAGCCAATGCGATAGAAACAAACGCCCAGAAAGCCGAGATCACTCCCCAGTGCTTCGCGAGAAAAATTCCTCCAATCGCGAAGGCGCAATATGTTAGCGCCCCAATGGCGGCATGGCGAGGCGACAGCTCCAGATAAAAAGTCCGTCGCGCCAGCCAGAACAAGAGTACAAGCGGGCTTGCGATGGTTACTCCGGCAAGCGCTGCCGGCAATGCGCTCGCCGGATCCAGCCCTCGTGCCACTGCCGCCCAGCAGCCGAGCACAGCGCAAAGGACGGCGCTTAGGGCAAGATGCGCCCACAACAAAATCCTTAAATACTCCCGCAGATTCTCGCGATAGGTCGAACCTCCGAAAACCGCCATCGGCTCGAGCAGCAGCGACTGGTAGAGAACCGTGAGCAGGACGAAGATACCAAAAGCGACCGCATAAGCTCCGTATTGGTCGGCGGTCAGCCAGCGCGCCAGCAAAATGCTGATAATGAAATTCGATCCGGAAATCAGCCCCTGATCGGTTAAAGCGAAGCCGCCTTTGGCCGCCCACGGCAAGATCCGCCCTAACAGTGAACCAAGCCGGCTCGCTCCATGATAGTTGCGCTGATTTTGGAGCACAGGTTTTTGGGTCGATGTCATTGTTGCAATGAAAAACAGTTTTTGCCGGATGTATCTGTTTGGATACGGGACTAATTTTCCTGTAAGGAAACTTGTTCCGCCATGCGGTCGCCAGATGGCAGCGGTGCGTTGCGGAGACAATCGCTGAACTTCTCCGCGAGAATCGCGACGTTGGGCTCAAAGAACATGTTGTCGTGGCGGCCTGAGATTTCGTGGATTTCAACGCCACCTGCCGCCCACTCGTTCCAGCCACCCATGGCATCGTCGACGCTCCGCAGCGACTTCGTAGCAGGCCGAAACACTGTGACCTTTCCGGTATAAACCTTCGGCACGTAGCGGCTCTCCGCCAGATAACAAGCCTGACGAACTTTGAGCAAATCCGGGGGAAGTTGCCGGCTCAGTCTTCGTTGCACATACGTCGCGAAGCGGCGAACCCTGCCGATGGAATAAGAAATTTTCTCTTTCAGGGGCATCCGAAAAAGTTTGGCCAGAAGTTCTGCGGACGACATCGGACGGCCGGGGAAAGTATCGAGCAGCGCCACGAGCGCCACTTCTTCACCCTGAGCGCGCAGTTGCTGCGCCATCTCAAGCGCTACCATGCCGCCGAACGAATATCCGCCGAGAAAGTATGGTCCCCCAAGCTGCACCTGTTGGATGTCGCGAATATAGTCTGCGGCCATCTCTTCCACTGAGGAGGCGCAGGGTTGTTTGCCATCCAACCCTTTCGCCTGCAAACCATAAAAGGGCTGATCGTCGCCTAAGTGGCGCGCCAGATCGCGAAAGCGCAATACGGTGCCGCCAATACCGTGGACGCAAAAGAACGGTGGTCTCGATCCATGAGGCTGAATCGGAACCAGCGATGACCACGATGGCGACCATCCTTCGCGTCGCATCAATTCCGCAAGCCCCGAGATCGTCGGCGCTTGCAGCAGCGTGGTAATGGGAATCTTCCGCTGTAACGCCTGCTCGATCCGATGCATCAAGCGGACGGCAAGAATCGAATGTCCGCCCAGGTCAAAAAAATTCTGCTGCGTGGCGATGGGCCGAATCCCAAGTACGTTCTCCCAGATTCCCGTCAGTTGCAACTCGAGGGCATCCTTCGGTTGCTCACCGTCGTTCACAGGTTCGCTGTGGAATAACTCGTTATCCGTGGCCGAGGGATCAGGCAATGCTTTTCTGTCTACTTTGCCGTTCGCTGTAAGCGGCAGAGCGTTCAGCCGCACAAAGCACGCGGGCACCATATATGCAGGGAGCTTGCCTTGCAGAAATGAGCGCAGCTCGCTCGCACTGGGCTCCTCGCCGACTCGCGGAACAAAATGAGCTACTAGCCGCTTCTCGCCCTCTCGCCACTCTCGGGCCACGACGGCCACGTCACGAATCGCAGGATGCCGCTCAAGTACCGCTTCGACCTCTCCCGGCTCGACGCGAAAGCCGCGAATCTTTACCTGGAAGTCGCGACGCCCGATAAATTCAATTTCGCCGGATGGCAAAAACTGCGCCATGTCCCCGGTTTTGTAAAGCCGTACCGAGGGATCGTCGCTGAATGGATCGGAGATAAATTTTTCCGCCGTGCTCTCCGGACGGTTCAAATATCCGCGGGCAACACCGGTGCCTCCGATGTGCAACTCTCCCGCCACACCAACAGGTACGGGATTGAGCTCTTCATCGAGCAAATAAACTTTGGTATTTGCAATCGGCCGGCCGATGGGCAGAGTTGTTGGCACCGGAAAATCCGGCGAACTCGGGGGCTCATACGCGGTGGCAATCACGCTCGCCTCGGTTGGCCCGTACGTATTGATCCAGCGCACTCGATTGCCAACCACTGTTCTCCAAGCCGAAAAGGCCTTCGCAGACGCCTTCTCTCCACCCACGATTACCAGGCGCAATCCCGCGGGAACGGGCTCTTTCAGCTCGGAGAGTTCGTGCACGATTTCGTGCCAGTATGCGGTGGGTAAGTCCAACACGCTAATGTTTTGCTGCCGCACCCAGCGCAGGAAATCGGCTACTTGCAGGGAGAAATCTTCCGGTCTGAAAACGACTGTGGCGCCAGCCATCCATGTCGGAAAAATCTCCTCGATCGCAATATCGAAACTTATGGATGAGAATTGCAGAACGCGGTCCGTGGGTACGTGGCCGTAGAGTCTCACCGAAGCCGCGCCGTGATTCACCAATCCACGATGGGTGATAACAACTCCTTTTGGGGTACCCGTGGAACCCGAGGTGTAGATCACATAGGCAGCGTCGGTGGCCTGAACTTCACAGTCAACCCGCTTCCCTTCCTCCCGCGAAACCCGAGCCCACTCTTTCCGCAAGTCAAGGATTTTCAAACCGGAACTTGCAAACCTTATGGACGAGAACTTTGGCCCGGAAGGTTCGTCAGTCAGCAGAACCGCAGGGGCGGCATCCCGGAGCATCAGTTCCAATCGCTCCTCCGGATAATTCGGATCGAGCGGCATGCATGCTGCGCCAGATTTCAGAACAGCCAGCAAAGCGACCGGCAACTGCAAAGACCGCTTCAGACAAACTGCGACTCTGCTGTCAACCGTCGCGCCGAGCTGGCGCAAGTAACGAGCAAGCTGATTTGCACGGCGGTCCAACTCCGCATAGCTAAGCGTCTCACCCTGGTATTCGGCGGCCACCGAATTCGGAGTGCGGTCGCTCTGCACCTCGAATGCCTGGTGCAGGCACAACTCGGGAAAGTCAGCTCTGGTGTCATTCCATCCCACCAGAATCTGATTCCGCTCCGCTTCACCCATCTCCATTTGCCTTTGCGAATTCCCGGCGTCCGTCGTGGGCCTGTTGAGCATGCGAGTATCGGAGGTCATCTTGTCGTGAGCGTCTTGTCGTGACCGGTCGGTGATCACCGAACCACCACCTCGGCAGTGTCGGAAGTCGGCTTCGATAAAGAATTCTGTGTGCCTTCATCGAGATGCATCGTGAGTTTTTCCGCCACCACTTTGCAGTTCGGTTCCGTGAACATCTCCAGGTGCGCTCCCGGTATTCTGTAGGTCTGAATACCTCCCAGCGCAAAGTTCCGCCAGCCCTGTTCGTAGTCCCAATACGGCGCGTTGGGCCAGTCGGTCGATTGGAAGAGCACGATCTTTCCGGAGTAAGGTTTGGGCCGGTACTCCCACGCTGCGGGATGGACCACGGGATTCAGATCTTCCGGAACGCCGTGGCTGCCTGGCTTTCGAGAGCCGTGGAAGAATCGCCACTTAAACGCGTTCGCGCGACGTTGCACTCCTTCCCACCTTTCGCTTACATACATGGGAACATCATTGACTCGCACGCGCGTCAACTTTTCCACGTGAAATTTGGTCTTTTCGAAATAATAACGAAGCCGGTAGTCCTGGTAGTCCCAGTAGCAGATCGGATTTTGCGAGTCGAATAAGGCGAGCATCCCTACCCTCTCCCCTCGCTCCTCTAACTGTTTCGCCATTTCATAGGCGATCACGCCGTTTACGCAAAGACCAGCCAAACAGTAGGGCCCTTGCGGCTGCACGGCCTGCATGATTTGAATAAACGCGGCAGCAAGGTCCTCGATTCGGTACGGTTTGGGCAACTGCTCGAGCACTTGTTGTGGCAGGTCAAGTCCCAGAAAAGGCTGATCGGGGCGCAGGCGTTTCGCCAACGGTCGAAACGACGCTCCGCCACGAACGCAGAACAGCGCCGGCCGGCCTTCGCTCTGCCGGATCGGAACCACTCCTTTGAAGTGTGCCGCTCCGTCTTCTTCTTGAATGTTAAGGAGGCGGGCCAGTTGCTCGATGGTTGGCGCACGAAAAATATCCGCCAGCGAAAGCCTTCGTTCAAAAGCGCGATTCACCCGCAGGAGCAAGCGGCTCACCAGAAGCGAATGGAAACCCAGGTCGAAAAAGTTTTCATTGATCGCGACCGGACCGCGCCCCAGTAAGACTCGAACGATCTTGGCCAGCTCTTCTTCCGTGGGGTTCCCGGGAGACAGCAGTTCGCCGCGGTCTGTTTTTCTCGCCTCTTCATTTGGCTTCGGTAGCGCCCCGCGATTGATTTTGCCATTCGGCATGAGCGGCAATTTCGAGAGCATCACAAAATGCAGAGGAACCATATATTCCGGCAAGCTCTGCTTAACGAAAGTGCGCAGTTCCGCCTCAACCAGTCTTTTATCCGGTTTAGCAACCACGTAGGCCACCAGAGATTTGTCGGCTTCGCTCTCCTGGAGCATCACAGCCGCCGCTTCCACCGCCTTGTGCCTCATGAGTGTGGATTCAACTTGCCCCAACTCAACGCGGAATCCGCGAATCTTCACTTGGTGATCAACCCGCCCAAGGTATTCGATTACGCCGTCCGCGCGCCGTCTTCCTCGATCCCCGGTCCGATAGAGCATCGCTGGAAATTCCGCCAGCGGACTTGAGATAAACCTTTCGGTCGTCAGTTGCGGCCGGCGATGGTAGCCTCGCGCCAGGTTATCTCCGCCTGCGTAGATTTCGCCCACAACCCCGAGGGGAACGATCTGCATGTGGGAATCAAGCAAGTGAATCTGAGTGTTTGCGATGGGCTTGCCGATCGGCAACGTCGGCGAGTTCTCAGGGATGTCGTCGACCGGATAATAAGTGACATCCGCAGCGACCTCCGACGAGCCATAGAGATTGAGCAGCATACTCTCGGGGAAAACTTTCTTGAACTGCAGGCAAAGCCCAGGGTCCAGCGCCTCGCCGCTGCAGATCCACAGCTTGGGATGAGGACGGACTTTTTTCTGGCTACTTTCCCGGCCAGAGTAAGCATCGAGCAGCACCCGCAACAGCGACGGAACCAGCACGATCCGCGAAATTCGCTCGCTCGCCATGATGCGTACCAGCTCCAGCGGATCTTTCACCAGATCATCCGGAATAATTACATTGGGAACGCCCTGCAGCAGAGGGCCAAAAATCTCCCATATCGAATCCACGAAATTCAGCGAGGTCTTCTGGCAACATACTTCTCCAGCAGCGAACGGATACTGCTTCCACATCCAAGCAAAGCGATTCACACTCGCTCGATGCAGCCCGAGCACGCCCTTAGGAATGCCCGTCGAACCTGAGGTATAGATCACGTAGGCGAGGTTATCGCTTGTGATCTCATTCTCCGGATTGCCGTCCGTCTCGCGGGCAATTTGTGGCCAGTCGCGATCCAGGCAAATCGCTGAAGTTTTTTTAGGCAAGTTCGCGAGCAGATTTTTCTCAGTCAGCACCAAAGTGGCTTGCGAGTCTTCAAGAATAAAATCCAGCCAATCTTTGGGATAGGATGGATCGAGCGGCACCCACGCGCCTCCCGTTTTCAGGATCGCAAGCAGGCCAACCACCATATTGATCGAGCGATCGAGGAAAACTCCCACGAAAGATTCCCGGCCGACTCCGCTGCTCTTCAGCTTCCGCGCCAATTGATTTGCGCGGCGGTTCAGCTCGCGATAATTCAGACAATCGTTTCCGCAGATAACCGCAACTTTTTCGGGAGTTCGCTCGACCTGGGCTTCAAAGAGCTGGTGGATGCATTGATCGGATGGATAGCTGGCGCGGGTATCGTTGAAGCCAACAACGATCTGCTGCCGCTCTTCTGGCCCCAGCAGGGGCAAAAGAGAAATCTTCTGATTGGAATCAGACGAGACGCCTTCGAGCAGGCGCTCGAAATGCGAAAGCATCCGCTCGATCGTCGACAGTTCGAAAAGGCCGGTGTTGTATTCTACGTAGCCGCCAAGTTCCTGACCCTTTTCCTGCAGAACCATAAACAGGTCGAACTTGGAAGTGCCGGTGTCCAACTCGCGCGAGACCCACCTCTGATCGCGCAGTTGAATCGTAGCTGTCGGCGCATTCTGCAAGGTAAACATCACCTGAAAAACCGGGCTCCGACTCAGATCGCGGGCCGGCCGCAGTTCTTCCAGCAGCATTTCAAAAGGCAATTCATAATTGCCGTACGCGTCCAAAGCTGTCTGCCGCACTCGCGCTAACAACTCACGGAAAGTCGGGTCTCCACTGAGATCGATGCGGAGCGCAAGAGTATTAAGGAAGAAGCCGATCAACCCTTCTATCTCGGGCCGGGGGCGATTTGCAACCGGCGTGCCCACCACGATGTCTTCTTGCCCTGTGTAGCGCTGCAACAGCACTTCAAAGCCTGCCAGCAACGTCATAAAAAGCGAAACATTTTCTCGACGGCTTAAATCGCGGAGTCTGGCCGCTAAAGCAGTTGGCAGTTGAAAGAAATGCCGAGCGCCCTCGTAGGTTTGCACTGCAGGGCGCGGCGAGTCGGTAGGCAACTCAAGGTAGGGTGGCGCTCCCTCCAGCTTGGCTCGCCAATAAGATAACTGCCTGGCGAGCGCCTCTCGAGTAAAGCCCTGGCGCTGCCATGCCGCGAAATCGGCGTATTGGATAGGGAGTGGTGGCAGTTCGGGTTCGTCGCCGCGATCAAAACTCTGATAAAGGGCAACCAGCTCTTGGTGAAGAATGCCCATCGAAGGGCCGTCAGCGCAGATGTGATGCAGGTTCAGAACCAGTGTGTGATCCCGCGCGTTGCCCCGGATAAGGCAGGGCTTTAGGAGCAGGTCGCGCTCCAGATCAAAAGTTTGTTGGCAAAAATCTGAGATCGCTTGCTCCAGCCGGCGTTGCTTTTCTTCCGGGAGCACAGTCAGATCCGCACTCAAATCCGAACTCAAATCTAGGACCGGAAGATCCACAGACTTGTCCGCCTGGATTGCCTGTGCCGGAGCGCCGTCGAGCGAGACGACAATCGTGCGCAACGCTTCATGGCGTGCGACTAAAGCCTGCAACGCTTTTTGGAGTGCTGCAACGTCGAGGGCGCCTGTGATTTGCACCGCGATCGGTACGTTGTAAACCGGGCTTCCGGCCGCAAACTGATGCAGGAACCAGATTCTCTCCTGGGCAAAAGACAAAGGCCATGGACCTTCACCGGCACGCCGAACGATCGGTTGAGACTGTGGCGGAACCGGCTCGTCTTTGAGGACGCCCGTAAGGTTTTCCTTCACTGACCCTATTTGCGACTGCTCCGATTGCGATTGCACCAGGTAACTCATTTTGGGGGATGAGCTGCTGAAAAACAACTGTCTTCTTAAGTAGATCTCTGCTTCTTTCTAGGCAGTTGGCACGAAGCTGATGGGCAGCGAAACCAACCCGCGCAGCCCGAGGTTATGACGCCACTTCAGCGGTTTAGGCTCCAAAAATAAATTTGGCAGGCGCCGAAGCATCGTCTCAAAAGCGATCTGCCCCTCAAGGCGGGCTAGAGGCGCTCCAAAACAGAAATGGGCTGCCCAACCAAACGCCAAATGCCGGTTGTCTTTGCGTGTAATATCCAGCCGGTCGGGATCGGGAAAACGTTCGGGATCGCGATTTCCTGCTGCCATCACTGCCACCACAGCTTGTCGCTTGGCGATTTTCTTTCCGCCCATCTGTGTGTCTTCGGGCGCCAGGCGGGCGGTGTGTTGGCTCGGGCTCTCGTACCGGAGCAACTCCTCCACCGCCGATGGAATCAGCGAGAAGTCGGATCGGAGCAGCTCCAGTTGACTCGGATTGCGCAATAGAGTCAGCAGTCCGCTGCCGATCAGGTTCGTTGTGGTCTCTTGGCCGCCGACCATGGTGACGATGGTGTTGGCAATAATTTCTTCGTGGGTAAGTCTGTCGCCATCCAGTTCCGCCGTCAACAAAGAATGAATCAAACCTTCGCGCGGATGCTCCATCTGCTGCCGGATAGCGTCACGGAAGTAGTCGATTAGATTCTGAACCGTGCGCAGCATGTGGTCGACTCGCTCCGGATTATGCTGAAAGTTCCCCAGCATCTCGGCAAAATCGGCCGACCATGTCTTGAGTTGACGCCAATCGCTGGCAGGAACGCCCAACATTCCCGCAGTCACAATCGCGGGCAGCGGTTCAGCCAGCTCCGCAATCACGTCCATTCCGTTCTTTGACTCGACGGCATCAATCAAATCGTCGACAATCTGCTGGATTTGCTGCCGCAAGACCTCGACCCGCGCCGGCGTAAATGCATGGGCAGCCAACCCGCGGATGCGAGTGTGAGTGGGCGGATCCATGAACAGCATCTGCTGTACCATCACTTTCGCGATCGGGCCCATCGCGGCAAGTCCCATCTCCTGCAACTTTTCGGGAGTTGGAGTGCGCTCCGCCGAAAACTTGAGGAGCACGGTAAGCACATCTTCGTACCGCGTGACGACCCAGGCATGAAGAAAGGGATCCCAGTGCACAGGATCCTCGTTGCGCAACCGATGGTACAGAGGATACGGATTGGCCAAAACATCCGGATCGAGCAATTGATACAGACTCAAGCTCTGATCCGGTGGCCTGGCAACGAGAGTGCTTTCAGCAGTCATGAAATAGGATCCGCCCGGGGTTTAAGCGTCACGCAACTCGGGTGGCGCGCAGTCTTTCGATCTGCTGCGAGATACCGGCAACGGTAGGATGATCGAACAAAGCAAGCAACGTCAAATCAACTCCGAAGGTTGCGCTGACCCGGTTAATCACCTGTGTGCCCAGGAGCGAATTCCCACCCAGCAAAAAGAAGTTGTCATTGGCGCCAACCTTGTCGACGTGCAGAAGCCGCGCTAAAAGCGTGGCCACCTGTTGCTCGGTTGCCGTGCGAGGCGCGACAAAAACTTCATCGTAAATAATATTCTGATCGTCGGGAGCGGGCAGGGTGGATCGGTCCACCTTACCGCTGGCCGACATGGGAAGCGACTCCACGGCAACGAAAACACTGGGCAGCATGTATTCCGGCAAAGATTGCCGCAGGAACTCCCGCAACACGCTTCCCTTCAGAGTCGCACCTGCTGCCGGTGCAATGTAGGCGATGAGGCGTTTCTCGCCTGCCCCGTCCTGCCGAGCTACCACAGCGCTGGCTTGCACTGCCTCGTGACGGTCGAGAACGCTGACCACCTCGCTGGGATCGATGCGGTAGCCGCGAATCTTCACCTGATCATCGATGCGTCCATAAAATGCGATTTGGCCGTCGGGCTGGCGGCAACCGAGATCGCCGGTACGGTAAAGGCGCGCTCCCGGCAGCCACGGATTTGCAACGAAGCGTTCCGCCGTCAACTCGGGAAGATTCATGTAGCCTCTGCCGACCAGCGCGCCGCCGACGTACAGCTCTCCAACTTTTCCCGGCGCAACCGGCTTCATCTCTGCGTCGAGTATGTGGACTTCACAATTGGCGATTGGCCGGCCGATCGGGGGTAACCCATCGGTCGACTCGCGAGGAGCAACCGGCACCGAGGTCGTCACCACGGTACACTCCGTCGGTCCGTAGTTGTTTACCAGGGTGAACGGTAGATTTGGCGAAGGATAGTGATGTAACGTATCCGCGCCAGTCAGCAAGAAACGTAACGCTGTTCCCCCAGGCCAGAACAACTTGATCATCTGCTCCGCGAGGGGAGTGGGAATGAAACTGATGGTAATCCGTTCGCGCACCAGCCAGTCCCGCAACTTATCGGGCTGAGCACGAACTTGATCGTCGACAACGTGGACACTTGCTCCGGCCACCAGGCTGGGCCAAATCTCCCACACCGCTGCGTCGAAGCCAGCCGACGCGAGCTGGGTGGTGCGGTCGGCCGCCGTGACCTGAAATGCATCGCGGTGCCAATTCACCAGGTTGAGAAGGTTGTCGTGACCAATCAAAACGCCCTTCGGCGCTCCGCTCGAACCGGAGGTATAAATCACATACGCCACATCGTCGAGCGTTGCCGCATCCGCCGGCGGAACCGCAGCAACTTGCGATATGGCCGCTGCATCAGCGTCGAGAGCGACCACCCGCCGAGCGCCCGCAAGAGACTCAGCCAAGCCGGAGTGTGTGATCAGCACTGGAGCCTTCGCATCCTCGAGCATCAGCACCAGCCGTTCCTTTGGAGCTCTCAAATCGAGCGGGAGATACACGCCACGCGCTTTAAGCACGGCCAGAGACGCAACTATGAAATCAATCGACCGCTCAAGGCACAAACCAACCACGGTCCCGGCGCCTACGCCCAGGGCGCGCAAATATTGGGCGAGTTGATCGGAGCGCCGGTTCAGGTTCTGGTAAGTGAGGGACTCCGAACCGGCCTGGACTGCCAGCCCATCCGGGGTGAGGCGTGCCTGCTGCGCTACAAGGTCTGGAATGCAAAGTGGCACGTGGTTCCCGTTATGTGGTCGCCCATTCGTGGGACGACTGGACTCGTTGGGGTGGGATAGAATCGTTTGGCCAGAAGTGGGACTATCGATTGGGAAAATACTATTCATAAGGAGGAGTGAAAATCTTGGCTGCGATTTAAGCTCTCAGGATTTTATTTCTGCTGAATTTTGGTCCGAAGGATTTTCTGGTTACGCGGCGCCTGATCCGCGAAGTACGGCGGGAATCGTGCGCACTAAGATCTGCAAGTCGAGCCACAGGGACCAGCCATCAATATATTCCAGATCCAATTCCATCCACTTTTCGAACGGAATCGAGCTGCGGCCATTGATCTGCCACAAACATGTAATTCCAGGACGAACGCTAAACCGTCGCCGCTGCCAATCCTTGCTGAACCCCTCGTAGTCGCGAACCGGTAGCGGCCGTGGACCTACCAGGCTCATGTCTCCTTTGAGAACATTGAACAACTGCGGCAATTCGTCAATACTAGTTTTCCGCAGGAAACGGCCCAGTGGAGTAATGCGAGGGTCGTTCTTGATCTTGAAAACCGGCCCGCTGACCTCGTTCAAGTGTTGCAGCTTCGCCATTTCTCGCTCGGCGTCAACCACCATCGTCCGGAATTTACAAATTTTAAACCTTCGCTTGTTGAGGCCGACACGGTTCTGAAGAAAAAAGACGGGGCCGGGTGAAGTAAGCTTGATGGCGATTGCAGCAACCGCCAGCACGGGCGCCAGGAAAATAAGAACGACCGTGGAAATGGCCAGGTCAAGAATCCGCTTGGCCACAACCGACCAGCCCTCGGCAAGACCAGTCGCGTGGGTAATCAGAGGATCGCCCGCCAAATGTTCAGCCTTGGGTTTGGCCAGCCGCAAATTGAAAATGTTCGAAAGCCACCGCACGGTGATCCCTTGCTCTTCGCACAGGGTGGCAATTCGCGAAGACTCGGAGTATAGAGACTGCATCGGGAGCGCGAGCACGACCTCGTCCACGACGTTATTGCGCAGAAACTGCGTGAGCCCGTTGAAATCGCATACTACCGGATGGCCCGCTTTCCGAAGATTTTCCACTCCCGACCATTCGTCGTCCACAAAACCGATCACCCGGTAGCCCAGATCAGGTCGGGACTCAATTTCGCGGCAGAACTCCAAAACCCTGTCGTTTGAGCCCACGATCAAAACGTCGCGGAGATTGCGCCCGTGGCGGCGCACCCAGGCGAGCACCACTCGCAACAGTAAGCGGCTGCCGACCATGGCCAGCGCGCTCGCCAGCCAGAAAGAGGCGAGAAACAGCGGCGTAACCATGCGGATGTGAAACGCGATATGCCCGGCGAAAATCACCAGTGCGGCTACCGAAACCGCTTTAATTACATCGCCAAGCTCCCGGATCCGGGTGGAGAGTCGCCGGGATCGGTACAGCCCAAAAAGATTGAAGATGAAATACCAGGAGAAAACCAGAAGTGCAAAGATCGCCAGATTCGCGATCTTGATTCGCATGGAGAAGAATTCGGCAAACGAAACGCTGCGGTTTTCCTGAAGACCAGGCAGGGCGGCCATGACGAAGGCACACGTCATCAGCCCTAAGTCGAAGACCTTGAAGATATTGAGGAGAATTTGTCTGCGGGCATTGCTCATTGCGAAAAGCTCCCAGGGTCAGCTATTTGTTTTGAGACAGCATTGCCGCGAATAGACGGGGAAACAGAAGGGGCTAGTTGGGGTTGGGATAAAGGCAATCAAAACACATTGCAGAGAGGCCATCGGCACCTCGATCTCGCCTGCTCGTTTTCGTTGGCCTAGAGTTTCTTGTAAATTCTTTCAGGGATGGGGAAAATTCGATGGCTCAAGACAGCGCCGAGAACCCGCACGCTGGCATTTTCAAAATCTTTTACCGCTTTACGCGCGACCTCGCGCCGCGAGGAATTCGCCTTCAGAACAAGTACGACACCCTCGGAGGCGTGGCCCAGAGCCATCACGTCATTACTCGGGTTTAAAGCAGGCGCATCGATCAGCACATAGTCGAATTGCGCACGCAACTCCGCCACACGGGCTCGCATCCGGTCAGATCCCAACAGTGACGTCCACTCCTGTGCCTCGCTGCCGCAGCTTAGAAAGCGAAGGTTCCGTACACCCACCGGCCGCACGTAGCGTTGGATAGGATCGGAGTGCTGCAAGGCATCGCTCAGGCCATTCTCGCACTCTGTGCCAAACTGCAGATGCAAGGTCGGTTCCACAAGATTGGCATCCACTACGCAAACCGTTCCCGCAACCTGCGCCGCCAGCATCTCGGCTGCGCGAGAACAAATCCAGGACGAATCGCTTCCCGGCTCAAGTGCGCAGAAGGTCACAACTCGTGAGGCACCGGCTTCGGAACCCAGAAACACGCGCTGCACCAGTTTGGTTACTTCATCGCGCTGCCTGGGATCCATGTCGAATCGAGGCGGTTTGGCCACAACCGTCTCGACCTCCTGAGGCTCGACGGCAGCCGCGATCTCCGTCTCGGTCTCGGGCTCGAAAATGTCGAGTTCTTTTCCCAGTTTCTGCAGCAGCTCAAAATTTCTGCTCATTCGGTTTACTCCCGTCCCTTGGCTCTCAAACGGTGTTGCCTTGGTGCGCGCGTCATAACGATCATTCCGTGCCGCCGGCCATCGGCATGCGCAGCAGGGTTGCAACCTGACGCATGTAATCTTGCGCCGTGGCCGGCGTCAAAGTCGATTTACTGTCTGTGGTGCCGCCGAACAGTACAGCCGCTCCGCCCATCTCCGGAACCTCGTCCGGAGTGAGCCCTGCCAGCAGTCGCTTGATATCCAAATCTTCATCTACTTCACGCACGATGCGGGCATCGATCACTTTTTGGCGCATGGCACAACCCAGCGACAGCGCATTAAAACAGTAGTTGTTGATCTTGCGCGGTATGCCTTCGCTTACTCTGGCGATTAAGACCTTGGCGTCGCGGGCAAAAGGCGATTGACCTTTGCAGCCGGCGACTCGCAGGCGGTGGTCGATAAACTGGCTGGTCTCCTCGATCGAAAGCGGGTTCAGAGTGTTGACGATCGAGATACGTTGCCGCAATTGGACAAGCTGAGGGCTAGCTAATTTCTCCCCCAACTCCGGTTGTCCCGCCAGAATAATCTGTACCAGCTTCGCCTGCGGCGTCTCGAAGTCGGAGAGCAAGCGAACCGTTTCCAAAACTGAAGAATCCAGATTCTGCGCTTCGTCGATGACAACGACGCAACGTCGCCCGGCTCTGGCTTCCTGCAGGAGACAGCGATTGAACTCCTCGTGCATGTGAACGAAGTCCTGATCCCGGCTGTCCTGCCCGAACTCCGCCATCAGGAATCGCATGAACTCCCGAGAGCTGCACTGGGTTTGAAACAGGAAGGCGGTGCGGGCTGTGGTCCGCATCTTTCCCAGCAACTGAAACAGCAACGTGGTCTTTCCCATCCCTGGCTTGGCAATAAGCGCAAGGAACCCACGATTGGCTTCGATCCCGCAAAATAAAGATGCCAATGACTCCCGGTGCCCGGGACACAAGTAGAGGTAGCGGGGGTCTGGAGTCACACCGAAGGGCTGATCTTTCAATCCGTAAAATTCTTGAAACACTTAGTTACCATCCTCGTGGCCAATTGTTTGAAAGTTTGGCTCGCGCACGGATTGTTTCCAGTGTCCGCTGCCACTTCCATTTCCGTTGAGCCCGTTGCCGCTTTCCTGCATGGGGACAGCCGCCAGCACCGGAATATTGAGGTCCGCCATCACTTCCGACGGAGTGCGGAAAGACTGATCCATGTAATCGACGGAGAATGCCAATCCCAGGCTCACTACTCCCGCCAGCAATATCCCAATAAAAGCAAACTTCAAGCGGGAATTCGACGGCAGGGCAGGAACGCTGGGCTCCTGAGCTACCGCGACATTCAGGATGCGGTTGCGGTCCATCGCGTCCGCGATCCGGGCTTCCTCGCGCTTGCGCTGGTAGAGCAGATAGCTTTCCTCGTTAGCCTTCTCCGCCCGCAGCAAATCCTGCTGCACAATCCCCTTCTCTTCGAGCTGCTTGGCTTTCTCCATGAACACGTTAACCACCGCCTGCGTAGCGGTTTCGCGAGCCCGCAAACCGCTCAGGTCCGCTTCGGCCTTTGCCAACTCAGAAGTGATCCAGGAGAAGGTCGGATTCTGGTCGGTGGTTTCTTCGCGAATCGGCGAACTTTCTTCCGCCGCGATGGAGGCGCGAGTATCGGCAATCTGCTTTTCTACTTCGTCCACCAGCCGGTAGCCAGGCTGATATTTTGTCAGCAATTCCGTGCGCTTCAACTCCAGAGTAAGCAATGCGCCCTTCAACTGTTCGAGGACCGCAGGATTATCCGCTTTGCGGGTCTGCGTGGTCACGCGTCCGGGAGTGTTCGCTGATTGCTGTTTCAAATCCTTCACGCGTGTTTCTATGGATGCGATCTCCGCCCGCGTCTGTTGCAAGCTGGCGTTGAATTCGTTCAACTTTTGCAAAGTCATGTCGCGCTGTACTTGCGGCGCGACCCCGCCTTGCTCCACCGAAAAATCCTTCAGCTTTTGCTCGGCATCGGCGAGATTCTTCCCGTACTCTTCCGTTTCTTTCTCAAAGAATTCCATCTGCCCCGCCGGATGGTGTACGGCGAGATGTTTTTCCAGATAGTACTTATTCAGGCTCCTCAAGACTGCGGCGGCCAGTTGAGGATCACTCGAGCTGTAGGTGACATCGATCAAGTCGGTCTTCTTCACCGGTTCGACAACCAGTTCACCCTGAAGGCGTTCAATGGCCTGAGCCGTTCGCTCCTGCGGGGTTTGGCGCGGACGCAGAAAGTTGAGGAACCGTTTTCGGTTGTTGAGTCCTGTCGCTATGACCACGTCGCGCAAAACATCGTCGCTCTCGATCAGCTCAACCTCGGAGTTAATTTCCTCTTCGCTGACCGTGTCGCGGAACATGATGGAGGCGCTCTGTTCGGGCGTCACCACGGGATCCTGGCGTTCGCGCTTTACCAGGAACCTCATCTCCGCCTTGTACTGCGGCGGTAGTACGAGCATCGCTAGAACCACTCCCGCGGCGATACCTGCGAAGGAAAGAGTAATAATCCGTTCTTGCCGGAAAACGACGGCCACGATGTCGCGCAGCGTGAATCCGAGGGAACCGGTACCGTTCGATGTCGTTTGTGATTGGCGCATAATTCAGACCTCGTGACTTATCGCGTTATGGGAAAGTAGGTTCCCAGGTTCGCACTCGGCATGAACTGCTGGATCTTCGAGTACGTATTCTTGGGGACGTACAACATGTCGCCGGGATGGAGATAGACATCCTCTTTCAGGTCGCCATCCTTCATCATCTTCTTGTAATTCACGATGCGGGCTTCGACCCACTGATCGGAAACGCGCCGGAACAACAGCACTTGAGAATGCTTGGCGCTGGAGTTGACGCCGCCGGCAACGGCAAGAGCCTGCGTCACCGTGGTATCGCCCCGGAGATCGTATTTGCCCGGCCGCGTTACCTGGCCGTCCACGGTGAAATACGGCTTCTCAAAATCCTTGAGAAACACTGAAATGATCGGGTCATTCAGAATCTTTCCGTAAGACTTCTTCAGAGTCTCCGTGAGCTGTGGCACAGTTTGCCCCGCTACGTGGACATCGCCTACTCCGCGGAGGCTCACGTATCCATCGGGCTGAACTGTCACGCTCTGATTGAATTCCGGGCTGAGATCGAACGACAGATCAAAGGAATCTCCTGCCTGCAAGATGTAGCGCGGGTGTCGCTCTCCCAGCACCGGACGGCTGGAGCTGGCTTTCTCCGGGGCCGAAGTGCCTTCCGGCGCTGCTGTTGCTGCCGGTGTGGCTTCCGCTCTTGCCGACGAAGCCGAACTCTCGGGTGCGCTCTGCTGAGCGATCGCAGTAATCGCCCCTATCGCGAGAATTATCAGTACCCACCGGATCCATCTCAGTTGCATCATCGAAATGTCCTCCTCCAGCAGCAAATTCAACTGCTGGGCCGCACTGTTGTTCGATCCTACTAAACAAACCCATCGGCTTAAAGCGATATCTTAGCGTTACTGGGGCTTGAGATTGTGCCTGCGAATCTTGTACAGCAGACCGCGATAGCTGATTTCCAGCAACCGCGCTGCTTGCTTGCGATTCCACTGAGTCCGCCGCAAGGCATGCAGGATTGCGAAGATCTCAGTCTCCGTCCTGACTTCCTTCAAGGTAACCTCTTCGCCGGAACTAAGGAACGCATTCAGTCCCTCTGCCAGGCTAGACCGCTCGCGGGCCATATTCGCTTCCTGGGGGGTCTCCGTAGCGTTCCCTGCATTTAGGTTGTTCATAATTGCACCTTAATTTTTAATTTTCCTTCGGTTTTCTTTGTTCTTCTCAGACTTAGCTTTCGGCTTGGCCACTTCCCGTTTCGGCCACTACTTCCACTTGGTATCCCTCAACCCGAATTGACAACGAGCGCTGAATCGGTTCCACCGTAATGACGAGGCTGCGATTCCCATTGTTAGCTGACAAAATTCCCTCAATGCCGTCTAACGATCCACCCCGGATGCGCACGACCTGGCCAACTTTGAGGAACGGGTGGTCTTGAAAGGGGGCGTTTTGACCGAGGAGGATTCTGATGTCCTGAATCTGTTTTTCCGGGATCGGAGTCTCATCCCAACGGTGGCCAACAAAGCCCACAACGCCATGCGATCGGAGGACGCGGATTCGTTCGCTCGATGCAGGAACGAAATGCACGAAAGCGTATCCGGGAAACAATGGAACTTCGACTTGCTTCGTCCGGTCGCTCCAGCGATGCAATTGGGTGACAAGGGGCAGGAAGGTTTCAATTCCCTGACTGATCAGCTGCTCGGTGGCAGTCCTCTCGTGCCGAGACCTGGTGCGGATGGCGTACCAGCGGGCCGCTCCGTTGCCCAGGGTCCGGGTGCTCGGTGTACGGGGGCCGGAATTGCCAGTACCTTCAACCATTATCAGCGTTTACAGCTCCGCCCTCTGAGTCACATTTCTGTGCCTCCGGGAGAAACAAAACAAAAAACACGGACCGCCTCTGGCTACGGGGCCAGTAGGTTATTTGCGTTCGTCGTTGGGGGGGGAACTACCTTACGGAGACTGATCCATCGGGGACCCAAGGTTCCCCGTAAATCTTGAAGCGATCTTAGCCATATATGCCAGAGTTTGCAAGAGCTAAAAGTGCTGAGAATAAAGTCCCTATCGGCCTTGGGCGGCCTTTCCTGATCTCACCGTAAATGTCAAATTCAATGACAGCCCCCTTGCCGGAACAATTTCAGCCGGTCCTCGAATAAACTAAAGTGTAGTTACGTGGGATCAGGGTTTCCGCCCGGTGGTGCTATTTACTCAGGGTCGAATTTCCCCTAGGCTAAAAGTCTTGGCTGCCGTACGTGTTTCAACGGATGGCAGCGTCGGGTTGAAATGAATTTAAGTGTTGTGTTGCAATCGCCGTTACAGCCGTTTCGCAAGCGGGCCGCCATATCCGGGTGTCAACGGTTTGGCCATAAGGTAGGGTGCCGCTAGTTTCGTCATTTATCCTATGGCCCACATAACTGCGCTTCCCAATCAAGACCGCGTTCGGGTGTTAGCCGCGGACAACACCTCCATGAGCACTCAGTTGCTGGTGGAAGCGCTGGGGCGAGAGGCTCAATTCCACATGATCGAGTCTCCATCCAATGGGCAGGCTCTTCTGGCTTTGGTGAAGCGCGAGAAGCCTCACATCGCAGTGCTAAGCGCGAAACCCGGCGAAACCGGCGTCGGGGGATACGATTTGGTGCGCGAAATTCGCGCGGAGTCGCCCTCCACTCGGGTAGTGATGCTTCTCGATGCCTCCGAGCGTACGTCGGTGATCGAGGCCTTTCGTGCTGGCGCGCGAGGCGTATTTTGCCGGACCGAACCCTTCCGCCTGCTGGGCAAGTGCATTCAATGCGTCCACCAGGGACAGGTGTGGGCCAGCAGCGGCGAATTGCATTTTATCCTCGAAGCCCTGGCCAAACCCACTCTGGCGAACTTCCAGATCAATGGCAAATCTCTGCTGTCAGTCCGCGAGATGGATGTTGTTCGTTGTGTAGCAGAGGGTCTCACCAACCGCGAAATCGCGCAGCGGCTGAAGCTCACTGAGCATACGGTCAAAAATTATTTATTTCGCATCTTCGACAAGCTGGGAGTTTCAAGCCGCGTCGAAGTCGTGCTCTACGCGCTCGGTAATACTGCTCCTGGTGAGTCGGCTACGCCAGGCACGCGGAGGGAATCGCAATCCGTGGGCACTCCGCAGAAGCCTGGCACATCGAAGTCCGGCCTATCAAAGGCAGGAACGCAGGTTCCAGTCATGTTGCGGAAAAGCGCAACCTAGGCCTTTGCGAATCGTAAGTTCATCGTAGGTCTACTTCGAACCAGCCTTCTTCCCTAGTTCGGCAATCTGAAGCTCAAGCTAACTCTGCTCTGCATCTCCACCGCGCGTCCATCGATGATATGAGGCTTAAATCGCCACTGCTTTACGGCATCGGTGGAAGCCTTAATCAGTAGCGGCGGCCCGCTCAATGTCTGCACTTCCTGGACAGCGCCATCTGCGCTCACGTGCACTTCAAGCACGACCACCCCTTGTACTTTCTGCTGACGAGCCAGCTCTGGGTATTCCGGCTCGACGCGATGAAGCAGAATACCATCGGTCTTTAGCGAAGCCACCTCAGCTGCGTTCTCTGGCTTCGCCGAGGACGGCTCGGCCCTCTTCGGCGAGACTTGGCCTTGCGCCGGAGGCATGCGAAACACTTCTTTGCCATTCTCGAAGACTTGCAAGCTTCCCGGTGGAACGGCTGACTCGGCAGCCGGCTTTGTATCGGGTCGTGGCGTAGATAAGTCGACGCCTTTATCTTTATCTTGATCTTGCGGAAGCGGACTTGGATTCGGCAAAGTACTGCCCGACAGGGTCGCCGGAGCAGCCGATACAGCCTTGGGATAGGTGCGCACGATCACTCTCTGCAACGCTAGCGGCCTGTCTAACAGCACGCCCAGCCATATTGCACAGGCCACCACGGCTGTCGCGAAAGTCCAGGTAACTGGATCGAGTCGTCTCCAAGAGGAATTCTCGAGATCGGTCACAGAGACGCTTCCGACCATCTTGGCAGCTGGCGAAAGGCCATATGGAGGCTCGGGTGGCTTGTTTTCGGGATGCTTCGTTTCGGAACGGTTGTCCTCTCCCTGCTGGCTTTTCAATCCCAGTTGCTGGAGCTGTTGGGTCGCGCGCTCGAGGTTGCGAACGATTCTCTCAGCCAGGGCTTCCAGGGTCCGTTCATCGCGCTCTTCAAAAGCGTTGGGCCCGAAAGAAAACAATTCAATCACTCCAACCATCTCGTCCCCGCGGAAAAGAGGCATTACAATTACCGACCGCACCCCGAGCCGCTCCGAGGCCTGAAGGTCGACCCTCGGATCCAGCAACACATCGTCGCAGCGCTGAGTCTGGCGCGTCCTGAAGCATTCTCCAGAGATCCCCGACGCGCTGTCAAGACGCGCACCCAGCTCCGGCGCCGTAGCTCCACTGCTGGCGCGGCAGACCATTTCCCCATCGCGTTGCAACACGATCGCTGCTCCGGATGCTCCTGTGTCTTGACAGGCTCGTTCGACAATTTCGTTGAGAACGATTTCCAAAGCTAAGTCCGCACAAAGCTCCAAAGACAGCGTGCCGCCGCTCTGCGCACCGAAGCGAGCCGCGAGATTCGCAAAGTCCGTGTCGAAACTGGCATCTTCGACTTGCCCGTGGATCTCATTCTCGTTGGAAAGGACGGGCTGGGAGGGATCGGGCCCCGACTTGGCGTGCCGATGCATAAACGAAAAAGGCGCAGAACTGACTGACTATCTGTAGCGGAGTTTCGCCTTAAACCCCAAGGTTGTCAATATGTCAGTTTGTGCCTATTTTTGACTCCGGTGCCGTTCCAAAACGGCTCAAGAAAGTCAATAGAACGAGGGTGACGAGCCTTTTATCTCCTCCCCATCCTCAACTTTTGCTGTTAGAATTTGGCAATATTGGGGACGAGATTTAAAAGTCACCTGAGCAGTTTTTCTGATCACCCCCGTCTTGGCTCTTCGCGGAGCACCCCATTTAACCTGCTTCAAGACATTCGATCATGGGAGTTTGAAACATGCGGATCGCGGTGGTTGGTTCTGGATACGTGGGATTGGTAGCTGGCGCCTGCTTTGCCGATCTCGGCCACGACGTAGTTCTCGTCGATAACGACGATCGCAAACTGACCGCCCTGAAAAACGGGGAGGTTCCCATCCACGAAAAATTCCTGCCGGAATTGCTGGAGCGCCATCGTGGCAATCGTCTGAAATTTTCCGACGACCTGCATGAGGCGGTACGCGCCAGCTCAGCGATCTTCGTTGCCGTCGGCACGCCGCCCACCGATCGCGGTGACGCGGACCTTTCCTACGTCGAGTCCGTCGCGCGGGAGATCACCGGCGCCATCAATGAATACAAAGTTATTGTGGAGAAGAGCACGGTGCCCGTATATACCAGCGAGTGGGTGCGCAAGATTATTCTGCGCAACGGCGCCGACCCGGAGTGTTTCGACGTCGCTTCAAATCCAGAGTTTCTGCGCGAAGGCACGGCGGTCACCGATTTTCTGTTTCCCGACCGCATCGTCATCGGCTGCGACTCAGAGCGGGCGGCCCGCGTTCTGCGCGAGGTTTACGAACCGCTTACCAGCGGCAGCTACTATGAACGCAGTGACGCTATCCCGCAACCAGACCGCACTACCATTCCCGCTCCTATCATCGTCACCAGCAGCAAAAGCGCGGAACTGATCAAGCACGCCTCCAACGCATTCTTGGCGATGAAGATTTCCTTTATTAACGCCGTCGCTTCGGTTTGCGAATCGGTCGGCGCCAATGTGAACCAGGTTTGTCATGGCATCGGCACAGACTCTCGCATCGGCCCTAGATTCCTGAATCCCGGAATCGGCTACGGCGGCTCCTGCTTCCCCAAAGACGTGATGGCGTTTCGCTCTGTTGCCCGCGAATCTGGATATGATTTCCGGCTGCTCGATGAGGTCATGCGCATCAACGAAGACCAGCGCGATCGTTTCCTGCGCAAGGTGCGCAGCGCTCTGTGGACCCTTCGCGGCAAACATCTAGGCGTACTCGGCCTGGCTTTCAAGGGCGGTACGGATGACATTCGAGAGTCGCCCGCTCTTTTTCTGGTGCAGTCTCTCTTGCAGGAAGGCTGTAAGATCACAGCCTACGATCCGGCCGCTATGGAGCGCACTCAGGAGGCGATGAACAGCAGTCTCAAATATGCCGGCTCCGCGTACGAAGCGGCCCGGGGCGCCGACGCCTTGCTGATTCTTACCGAGTGGGAAGAGTTTGCCAACCTCGACCTAACCCTCCTCGGGAGCGAACTGAAATATCCCATCGTGATCGACGGCCGCAACCTTTATGATCCCGAAGTCATGGCAGCGCACGGTTTCACCTATTACAGCGTAGGACGCGCTGCCTGTCATCCCGACGGCATTCCCGCCGGCGTCGTGAAAAACGGGATTATGAAAAACGGCCACAAGAAAGCATGAGCCCACAACGCGCGCTTGTAACCGGTGGCGCCGGCTTTCTCGGATCCCATCTCTGCGATGCACTGCTAGGCGAAGGATGGAGCGTAGTTGTCGTAGATAACCTGCTCACCGGCCGCCGCTCCAATCTCGCCCATCTCGCAAACGACTCCCGATTTGAATTCATTGATAAAGACATCTGCGAACCTTTCGACGTGGGGGAAGTAAATTACGTATTCCACTTTGCCAGCCCGGCCAGCCCGGTGGATTACACCGTCCACGGCATTCCTACACTAAAAGTCGGATCGCTCGGAACGTTCCACGCCCTCGACCTCGCACTCAAATACGGAGCAAGGTATCTGGTCTCGTCCACCTCCGAGTGCTACGGCGATCCGCTGGAGCATCCGCAGAAGGAAACTTACTGGGGCAACGTAAATTCCATCGGCCCGCGTTCGGTTTACGACGAGGCTAAGCGCTTTACCGAAGCCGTCACTATGGCTTATTACCGCTATCACAAAGCGGACACGCGAATCGTCCGTATCTTCAACACGTACGGGCCCCGTCTGCAATTGAACGACGGTCGGGTGATTTCGAATTTTATGAAACAGGCTTTGCGCGGCGAAAATCTTACGGTCTACGGCGATGGCAGTCAGACCCGGAGCTTCTGCTACGTCAGCGATGAAATCGAGGGCTTCCTCCGTCTTGCGAAGTCCGCGGAACATCTCCCGGTAAACATCGGCAATCCGAACGAGTTCACAATTCTCGAATGCGCGAAACAGGTAATCAAAGTCACTGGATCAACCAGTAAAATCGCCTACGAACCTATACCGCAGGACGATCCCAAACAGCGCCGCCCCGACATAACAAAAGCCCGCCAACTCCTCGGCTGGGAACCAAAAATTCAGCTGGAGGAAGGGCTGCTGCTGTCACTGGATTATTTCAAGAAAGCAATCGCTGAAGAGGCAACCGCAGCAAAATGATTTCAAACTGTCATCCCGGCCAAAGGAAGATCATACACAGCGCGTAGATCTCGCGGAGTGGAGGGATATGTTTTTCTTCGCGGTCACCAACGGCCATGTCAGGATAGTCGCCTTGGGTAGAAAGGTGACCTGACTATGGCACGCGAGATAAACGACGCTGGTCTCGCGCTCATCAAGCAGTGTGAGGGTTGCCAGCTTGATGCCTACCAGGATATAGCCGGGATATGGACTATTGGCTACGGTCACATCAAAGGCGTCATGCCGGGGATGCGCCTCACCCCGGAAGAAGCTGAGCAGACTCTTCAAGACGATCTGCCGGGTACTCAGGCCGCTGTCGAAGACGCCACCAGAAACGCCGCCACCAGCGACAACCAGTTTTCCGCCATGGTGTCCTTCGCCTTCAATGTAGGCACTGCCAATTTCCGGCAGTCCACCGTTTTGAAGGAACATCTGGCCGGAAACTACGAGAAGGCGGCCGATGCTCTCCTCATGTGGAACAAGGCTCGCGTCAATGGTGCTCTTACGCCGGTTGCTGGACTCGCTAACCGCCGCAATGCCGAACGTACACTGTACCTGGCTGACGATTGACGAGAGTGATTGACCACAGACTAAAACGAATCGTCGCTTCTGCCGCAGGCCGGTGCGCTCTTGTGGTTATGCTCGGCCTGACGATCGCCGCGGGCAGCGCGGCCAATAGTGGCTCCTCCAAGCTGCCCGGACGATGGATTGGCCTATGGAGCCTGCACACCTAACTCTCGTGATAAATTAATCCTCTTGCTCAAGAAAGAAAACTCCAATCACTTCCACCGGCGGAGAAACGACCGAATGCGAATGCTCACATTGAGGCTCATCGCACTGACGCTTGTCACCCTGTCGCTCACGATGCTTCATGCGCAGGCAAAAGACGAAAAGTCCTCTATCAAGGTCGAAGCTTCTAAGACTGAAACACCGAAGTCCGAAGAATTCAAACCCGAACAGCAAGCGAGCAAGGGCTCGGTCACGATCGGCGGAAATGTAATTGCTTACGACGCCTTCGCCGGCACTCTTATCGTACATCCCAAGGATTGGGACGACGTCCCGCAAAATGCCGATCCCGATCCCAAGAACAAGGCAGCGGAAGCCAGCATGTTTTACGTTGCCTATCTCAAGTCTGATGCCAAAGGCACACCGCGCCCAGTCACATTTCTCTTCAATGGCGGCCCCGGTTCCTCAACTGTATGGCTGCACATGGGAGCGTTTGGACCGAAGCGCGTCGTCACTGCCGATGATTCTCACACTGCGGCCGCGCCTTATTCGGTCGTCAACAATGAATACAGCCTTTTGGATGTGAGCGATCTGGTCTTCGTAGATGCGCCCGGAACCGGTTTTAGTCGGCTCAGCGGGAAAGATAAAGAAAAAGCTTTTTATGGGGTCGATCAAGATGCATGGGCTTTTTCCGATTTCATCGTGCAATTCCTCGCCAAGTACGGACGCTGGAATTCACCGAAGTATTTGTTCGGCGAAAGTTACGGAACCACGCGATCCGCTGTGCTATCCAATTTGCTCGAAACAGAACGTGACGTTGACTTCAACGGCATAATCCTTTTGTCTCAAATCCTGAACTTCTCGCTCGATTCGGATTTTCCTGAATTCAATCCTGGTGTCGATGTGGCGTATCAACTCAATCTTCCTACTTATGCAGCGTCGGCCTGGTACCACCACAAGTTGCCCGAGCCACGTCCTGACCTTTCCTCGCTGCTAACCGAAGTCGAGCACTTTGCCATGAACGAATACGCGCTCGCGCTCCAGGCCGGGTCTTCGCTGCCGCCGGACCAGCGTCATGCCATAGCCGCGAGGCTTCATCAATACACCGGTCTACCAGTCACCTACATCGAAAAAGCGGACCTGCGGATCAGCGGGGGTGAATTCGAGAAAAATTTGCAAGACGAGACCAACCTGACCACCGGCAGGCTCGATACCCGTTTTTCCGGACCCACGTTCGATCCGCTAAGCAAGGAGGCGGAGTACGATCCGCAGTCTGCTGCCATCTCTTCAGCCTATGTTTCCGCCTTCAATGACTACGTAAGGAAGGAGTTGAAGTTCGGCGAGAATCGCGAATACAAACCGGAAATTGAGGTATTTAAGTGGTGGAGTTTTGCACACAAAGCTCCGGGAGTTCCCTTCCCTTGGCCCGGAGCAACGAATGTGATGCTCGATCTCGCCACAGCGATGAAGTACAACCCGACCCTCAAAATCCTTTTGAACGCCGGTTATTTCGATCTGGCAACGCCGTTCTACGAGGGCGTTTATGAAATGCAGCACCTTCCGATCCCAGCTGAACTGCAAAAAAACATCGAATATCAGTTTTATGAGTCCGGGCACATGGTCTACGCGCACGAGGCCTCACTGAAGGCAATACACGATAACGTCGCCGCCTTCATCCTCAAGAGCTATAACTCAAAGACTGGCGAGACCAAGAGTAGATAACTGAAGAAAAGTTTCGGCGAGTAATCCCTAAGAAACGACGGGAAGCTAAGACTGAAACTCTGCTAAGTAGAGCTCTCCGCCGCGGCCGCCACGAAGTCGATGAGCTGCTGCACGCCGTGGCGCTCGTCCTTGGTATTCAGCTTGAATGAGATACCCATCCCGTAGCCGGGATGCGACGCTTTCACTTGACCGTACAAGCGCAGTTTCATCTCGTGCGTGCGCACAATTATCTCGACCGCCGACCCCGCCGCGAATGCAAGCGGCATTTCCAAGTAGCATCCGCCGGGACTCAGATCGCTCAGATGGCAATAGTTCCGCACTGAGCTTCCCTGCTGGTAAACCTCGGCTCCCAGGCGGCAGGCATATCGGGTTTGCCCGCGGCGATTATTCGGCTCTGCGCGCAATCGAGCCACGGCTTCCCGCTCGCGAACCTTCGTCTCCTGTTTCTCTACAGATTTCTTAGGCGTATCCTGCGGCCGGCTCGCCACAGTTTCCTCTTTCCGGTTTATCGAGTGCTCCACTTCGACGGGCTGCGCGGCCAATTCCCGCGTTGTTGCGTCGCTTAAGTTTCGCTGCAACCATTCGGTCAAAATCCGGCGCGACGCTTGCGGCACATCCACGAACTGAATTCCCGCGCGGCCATTCCAATCCTGCCACATCACCTGCCCGGAAAGACGTACCGTCGCCGTCTGTCCGGGCAGTTGAAATTGAAAATAGACTTTGCTGGTCGGTGGCAACCTCTTGCCAAAGTTCACCGCCATACCATCTTCAGCCAAATCCACCAGCGTCGCTTTGGCCTGTTCCACGCCTGCGTAATCGATCGTCGCGTGCGTGTGCACCGGCGCCCGGGTCTTGCGACGCTTATCCCGGAAGAGCACATTTTGTGCGGCGCGCAAAGTGCTTAGCGCGCGCTCGTAAGACATCGGTTTGTACAGCACAAAGTTCACCCCGAGTGAGAACATCTCGCGGATACTTTCCTGTCCGGCTACCACCACCACGGCCAGAGTCGAACCGCTCGCCCGCGAAGATCGGCTCTCGTTCAACAACGCGATCACGGAGTCCTGCGTTTCACAATCGAGGATGAGCAGGTCAAAGCGTTCCTGCGCGAGCCTGACCGCCGCGCGCACCGGATCCGCACACAACTCCGCTTCAATGTTGAGTTCTTCCAGAACGCGGCGTAGCACCTGCACCGAAGCATCATCCGCGCAAACGAGGAGCGATGAGAGTTTCATACCTCTCTGCATCCTAGGATCACCGCAGTTCTCCCTACAAGTTACCGCGGTCATCTCCCTTTGGCTTCGGATTCCACAAAACCTGTCTTAACTCCAGCGTCGTCAACTAAGTGACCTGAGTCACCAGCACCATTACAAAAGACCAATGCTAACGCGTTGCACCGTGGTGCTTTGACGCTGTCATGCCTGCTCCCTACGATGAGAACTGCCGATACCACAGAAGGTGTCTTCTGCTGGCGGCTCCGCACTTGCAGCATCGGTTTTAGTTGCAATCGCTTTTGAACGGCGGCTTTACCGGATGTCTCCCCTCGACAAGGATTGACTTCGACGATGGCTTCGACAAAACAGCGCGGCTTCTCAATGCTGGAACTGATGATCACGATCAGCATTTCCCTGATTCTCGGTGGGATCACGTTCATGACCATGCAGCCACTCGTGTTGCAGAACCATGTGAATTCGGCTTACGAAACGACATTGATGGTCTTGCGCAATACGCGAAACCAGGCGATCACTCAGGGCCATCAGTACTACGTTACTTTCTTTCCTACGGTTGGCAACCCTGCTGCTGGGGGCACTGCAGCCTATATCCAAGTCCAATACCAACCTCCGGTGGTTGGAGGAATCGCGCAGCCGCTACAGCAGGTTCAAAACTACACACTGCCCCCGGACGTCAATTTTTCCCTGCAGACAGGAGCGGCCCCGCCCGACGTTACACCCGGCTTCAATAGCGGGGTTAATGCCATCGACTTTGAATCCCAGGCCGGTATCCCTCTGAATTATGTCGTGTTTATGCCGGACGGATCCGCGCAAGACGCGCTGGGCAATCTTATTAACAGCGGAATCGTCTACATCGCTCGTCCCAGCGGCAACCAGTACACCTCGAAGGCGATCACTGTAATGGGGTCGACGGGCAGAATGCGAGGATGGTTTCTCGACCAACAAACTGGTGGTCCCGTTTGGGAGCAGCAATGATGCAAGCAGGCAAACAAGTCGGAAGGCAGCACAGCCAGCGGGGTTTCGCGCTGATTGAAGTCATGATCGCCATGGTAATTCTCTCGGTGGGTATGTGCGCGGTGCTTGCGAGTTTTGGCCTGGCAATCACAGCGACCGAGTCGGCGCAAGAAGACTTGATCGCCCGCCAGAAGGCGCTCGACGCTCTGGAGAGCATCTACACCGCCCGCAACAGTCAACAGATTCCCTTCGCAGCCATCCAAAACGTTGGCGCAGGCGGGATCTTTTTATCCGGGCCCCAACCGCTGCTTTGTGCTGGGCCTACGTATGGAATTGTTGGAGTTTCTGGCGACACAACTGCGTGTAAGACCGCGTCGGGAGCGGCCTGCCCCAACGGCGGCGTCGAATGCATGGTACTGCCCGGCCCCGACGGCGTTCTTGGCAGCGGAACCGACCAAACCTTGAGTCTCAGCAATTTCACCCGCACCATCGCCTTCAATCCTGTAGATCTCCCCGCCGCCCAGGGCGGAGGCGTCAACTCGAACCTCATCGCCGTCACCGTGACCGTCACCTATACCAAACCCAATTGGCCAGCCCGCAACTACGTCGTGAATGGGCTGATCTCTAGCTACCACTGAGCCCGGCGAAAAAAATGAAACTACGAATCCCAAAACCGCAACACGGCTTCTCACTTCTGGAGTTGATGATCGCCTCTGTCATTGGCATCGGCATGATGGTAGCCATGACCAGTGTTTTCCGGCAGGCCAACACAGCCGCTTTTACCATTACCCAGCGCGCCGAGACCCAGCAGAATATGCGCACAGCCATTGAGTTGATGACCAAAGACATCAGCTTGGCCGGCGCGGGATTGCCGACCGGTGGCTTGCAGTTGGCGACCGCTGGCGGAAATACCAGGATCGCATGCAACCAGACCGGCACTTGCTATGTTCCCGGCGCCGTTTACCCCAACGGCAATTACATGAGTGGCATCATCCCCGGCTTCGGCACCGGCGTAGAGGCCAGCAAAGTGATTACTAGCGCTCCGGCCGCCGTTAACGACAGCATTACGTCCATTTATTGTGACTACAACTTTCCGCTCAGCAATTTTAACTTTAGTTTCCCGACTCCGAGCTCGACCACGGCTAGCGTAGCCGTGGTGAACGCTGGCAACCAACCGAATAACATCACCAGCCCTGGTGGGCTCCAGCTCGGGGACCTATTGCTGTTCCAGGTGCAAAACGCAGGCGCCGGCACAACTTCGGCGAACGGCCAAGGTACCAGCGTCGCAACCACCGGTTCAGCCGTAGCTGAGATCACTGGCCTTCCGGCAGCCGGTAGCGGTGGCCCATGGACCGTTACCTTTAATAGCCCCGATGCGCTCAACTTCAATCAGACAGGCGCTAACAGCCTCGCTAACGCTATTGCCACAGCCAACACCGACATTGCCACCCTTCCCGGCAGCACCACGATAAGCGTTTGCCGGCTTTACGCCGTCTCTTATTTTCTCGAGGTTCCCCCTGCGGGTGCGGGAGTCACGGTTCAAACTCCCCGCCTGATGCGCCAGGTCAACGGTCTCCCCGCAGTCCCCGTGGCCGACAATATCATTAATCTGCAGTTCAGCTACGACGTCATCAATGGCCCGGTTATCGACGCGAATCAAGCCAATCCCATTGCCGCTGGGGACAACCTGGCCTTGATTCAGAAGGTCAATATGTGGGTGATGGGACAAAGTTTGAATATCGGAAACAACCGCGCTCAGAGTATGTATCTGACGACATCCGTCAGCACGGGGAACATGAGTTTCTGCAATTCCTTGAGCTCTAGCACTACTGTTTGCCATTGATTGCTGGAATTTGATTGGCTGAATATGTCGCTCTTTGAGGTTGAAGGGGGAAACATGGGAAAGAGAACCGGAGATTCGCGTGGCTTCACGCTCATCGCAGCGCTTTTGTTGACGCTTTTGTTGTCCGCCATGGCGGTTGGGCTGATCTACCTGGTCAGCAACGAACAGCGCATGGGCAATAATGACCTTGAAGGCAACATCTCTTACTACGGTGCGGAGGCTGGCATCGAGAATTTGACGTCTCAACTCTCCCAACTCTACCAGACGTCGCAATCGCCGAATGCCGCCGCTATTAACGCTCTCACCACTCCTGCGAATTGGCCCACCGCCGTTACGGGATCGATGATCACCGGCATGACTTTTCCCCAGTACAGCATCACCTGGCCCGCCTTCTACCCCGACGGCAAGACACCCTGCCCGGGAACCGCGCCAAACACCAACCCGTGTGGCGGCTGGGACATCGTAGGTTCCGGTTCCGACCAGGGCATGGTGGCGTCTCTCATTCCGTTCACCCTCACGGTAGCAGCCCAGCGGCAGTCGACTGCCGGTCAAGTCGGCACCAACGTTCTGGCCGCCACCGGTGCAACTGTCAACCTCACCCGTACCGTGGAAGTCGCTCTGCTTCCGGCCTTCGAGTTCGGGGTGTTCTGCGACGGCGACTGCGATTACTTTGCCGGCCCCAACTTCAACTTCGGTGGCAGGGTTCACACCAACGGCAATCTCTATCTAGCTTCGGGCTCGAGCTTAACTTTTACCGATAAGATCGCTGCCGTGGGCAATATTGTCACGGACCGCCTCGAGAATGGATGGTTGACCAACAACGGCTACCCCGGAAGCATCTACGTGCCCGCTGCTTCCGGTGCCTGCCCGGGCGCTCCAGGTTCCGGGCCTGTGCCGCCGAATTGCTTTGCGCTTGCCAACGGCAGTTGGTCCGGCGGCATCCCCACCAGCCCGCCCGGCCCGCCCACCAATCCGGCTGGGACAGGCGCCGCAGTGGGTAACTGGGTCCAAATTTCCCATGACAATCCTACGCAGGCTCCTCCTGGCTTCAACAGCTTCATCGAGAATGGACTGACGGGCGCGACCAAGCTGCAGCTTCCGTTCGTGAACGCGGGTACGGTTGGGGCGATAGAAATCATTCGTCGGCCGCAATTGACCGATAGTCCCCTTTTGAGCAGCTCCCGGCTTTATAGCGAGGCTTCGATACGCGTTCTGCTGGCCGACACCCTCGCCGATCTGCACCCGGACCGTGGGGCTGTCGCGCTAGACGCCGATGATGTTCAGCTTGGAATCACCACGACCGACATTGGCGGGGCGGGCACACCTACAGCATCCGCCAAACTCGTCTATAACGGCGCGGTTGGCACGAATTACATGTATTTTGGCATGGCGCAGGGCGGCACGAACGGATGGATCGCGCCCACTTTCCCCACCACAGGCAATTCTTATTCGTGGACTTCATGGCCGCTCCTCGGCCAGATTACCAGCATCCCACCCAACAATGCCGGCGCCGCGCCGAACGGTGTTGGAGCGAACATCCCTTACGTTTGGCTACGAGTCGAGTACCTTAGCAACGTTACTAACAACTGGGTTGGCGTCACCCGCCAGTGGCTGGGATACGGATTTGGCCGCACTTATGACATGCCCCCGACCGCTCCTTGGGGCACCGCTGCGGCTTGCACCGTTTACCCTGCGTTCCCGCCGGGTCAATGCTCGAACCCAATCAGCCCGGCTATCCTTATCCTGCAGCAGCTCCAGGAGGGGACTCCTGCCTCCACCAACACCACGGGCGCCGGCGGCGCAAGCGCGAATAACTGGATCCCCATCAATTTCTACGACGCTCGCGAGGGCGAGCCACGAGATAATCAAGCAGCTCGGACAACCAACACGACCGGCGTCAACAATCAGACGGTCTACACTCCCTGCGGCGCTAGCGGAGTCATGAATGCCGTCGAGCTGGATGTGGGCAACCTGTGGCTGTGGTTGCAGAAGACGGGTCCATACAACGGCGGCAGCGGCTTGTTGGTGAACAGCACCAACCAGAACGGCTACATCCTCTATTTCTCTGATCGCCGGGGCATGATACCCGATCCCAATCTGCCCGCCGCAGGTCTTTATAACAGAATCACCGGTGCGTCTAACCTGGAAGATACTGTCAATTCTGCCTCTGTGCCCGGCGTGCCTGATAAAGTGTTGGAACCGGCGACCTATTACGGCATCTCGCCGGAGGACGTGAATGGAGATGGCTTCCTCGACAACTACGGTCAAAAGTATTTGGGTGCTGGATTTGGTCTGACCGCACCGCCCTTCTCGGCGAACAACTATATGGCCCAGTCGTACTCCCCCGTTCCCGCCAATGCCACCACATCGAACGCGAACCAGGTGAGCTGTAACTCTTATAAGTTTATCTCGCCATCGACCGTCGAGACCTACCCCGGCGGTACCGGAACCCCAAACCCGACAGTGCCAGTCGGAAACCCCCAAAACAACATGGTTACCGGCCCCCGCCACGCGCTTCGGCTCGTGGATGGCGGCATGAATGCTGCTGCGATCAGCTACTTGCCGCACCCCGCTCTCGGCAACACAGGCAACGGCTTCACGGTAGCATCGGAAGAGCCAGTTTACGTTCTAGGAGATTACAACAGCGGCATCGCCGATCCGCTCTGGCCAGCGGGAGCCAACGGCACCACTCCGCACTCCGCCGCCGCCATCATCGCGGATTCGGTAACTCTGCTCTCCAACCCTCCGTCAGCAGCGACCACGCCGACGGCGAATGTGGGATGGACGGATGCAGAAAGCTTCTTATTCCCGGGGGACGTTAGTAATCGTCCAGGCAATACCAGCTATTACCGGATGGCGATCGCCGCCGGCAAGAGCATCCCCTTCCCGCTGCCCGGTTGGGCCAATGCCATCCCCGTAAAGGACTTTGGTACCGATGGTGGTATGCACAACTTCCTCCGTTACCTCGAGAACCGGGGTGCAGCTGGCGCCATCGTGAATTATGCCGGTTCGCTCATCAGCATGTACTATTCGCAATATGACACTGGCGTATTCAAGTGCTGCACCGTCGTCTATGGAGCACCAACACGAAACTATTTCTTCGACACACAATTTCTGAATCCCGCCAACCTGCCTCCCGGAACTCCTATGTTCCAGGACGTGGTCAGCCTGAGCTATCACCAAAGCTTCACTCCACAATAACCAACGGAACCGTTATAACCAGCCCCGGTCCGCACTGCGGACCGGGGTTTTTCTGGCATAACCCTTGTGCGTCTTCCGCTCACAGCGTTTCAGCCAGGTTCTACATCTAACTAACATCTGCCTGCGCGGTGATCGGAACCACACCGATTCCGGCAAGAGCTTCGGGCCGAGCTATGATCTACGAGGTAAATGATGATGAGTCCCCTGACCTTTTTTACAACAGGCAAAGGCCCTGGGAAACGACAGAGCCACAAGCCCCCGATTACTGCTGCCTCGGCGGCGACCCCAGTAGCGGCGCAAACGACTGCCCAAAAGGCCCGGAGAGCGGACTTTCCGGTTCAGGCCGCCAGCACCCAACTTCCGCACTACCCCTTTCAGCCTCTTCCTCCTCCGAATGGTCTCGCTCCCTACCGCTTTGATTTGTCCCAGTTGCTCTCCGCCGATGACGTGGCAAAGATTAAGAACGGCGTACTGATTTTTCACACTGTGGGAGACACCGGCGATTACCGAGATAGCGGGCCGCAGGACCTGGTAGCGCAGATGATGACCGAGGATGCGCAAAATTTGCCGGATGATCAGAAACCAGCGTTTTACTATCACCTCGGCGACGTGATTTATTTCGCAGGCGATATCGACAGATACGGCGCCAACTTTTACGAGACTTATAAGGACTACCCGATTTTCATCGTCGCCATTCCGGGCAACCACGACTGCCAGCCCGATGATCCGCAAGATGGGCCAGTGGATCCGAATAAGTATCCGCTCGATGGTTTTGTCCAGAATTTTATGTCAAAAAATCCGGCGCAGCTCGGCTCACTCAAGACTGGCGCGGATCGAACTCAGATGGATCTACCGAATGTGTTCTGGACCTTTACTACTCCGTTAGCCACAATCGTTGGGTTGTTCTCTAACGTTGGCGAAGACCAGGGGGAATTCCATCAGGATCAGATTGACTGGTTCCAGAGCGAACTGAAGGCGGCCGACCCAACTCTGGCGCTGATCGTTGCCGTTCACCATCCCCCATTTTCGGGGGACCAGGAGCATTCCGGCAGCACCGTGGTCGAGAATGTTTTATCCGCCGGCTTTAAGGCTGCGAATCGCTATCCGAATCTGATCTTATCTGGACACGTCCATAACTATCAGCGCTTTACAAATGTGGTCCAGGGGCCGAAGGGCGAGCTCCAGATTCCTTACATTGTCGCCGGAGCCGGGGGCTATACGAAGCTCGGGCAGCTTCACCAGATTAACGGCGCGTATCCGTCGGTGCCGTTGCCGATCGGAGGCGGTCTCAGCCTGGAGCAGTATGATCAGAACGACTTTGGGTTTCTGCGCCTTGAAGTGAGCAAAACGCAAATTATAGGAACTTATCTTTCATCGCTTTACACCGAACCTTATACCGGCACAGCAGTAACGCCGAAGGTTGTGGACAGTTTTGTAGTTGATTTGGTCAAGCATACAGTCGTCACGGCAACGGGTTCGAGCGGTGGCAAGTCGGGATCGAAACCGAAGCCAAGTCGCAAAACTTCGAAGCCCTCGAAGCCGCAGCTCTCTAAACCACCCAGACCGACCCAACCACTAAGAAAGAAGCGCTAGCGCTACCTGAAATCAGAGCCAGAGTACGTCCGCTTCACCGCAGGCTCGTCGCGCGTTCTTGCCTTGAGATCGCCATTCTTCTCTCACGGATTGACCACGATTTTCCCAAACATCTGGCTTTTTTCGAGATACTCATGCGCGGAGCGAATTTCGCTGAGCGGAAATACCCGGTCGAGCACTGGCCTCAGCCGTCCGGCAAAGACATGGCCTAGCACTTCATGCAGCTCCTCCATGGTTCCCATGTATGAGCCGAGAAGCCTTAACTGCCGGGCAAAGAGATGCCGGAGGTCGATGCCCACGCTCGACCCGGTGGTCGCACCGCAGGTGACGAGAGTGCCGCCGCTCTTGAGAGTTTTCACACTCTCGTCCCAGGTGGCTGCGCCTACATGCTCGACCACGATGTCAACGCCTTCTTTATTCGTAATCTTGCGCACTTCCTCGGAAATCTTCTGCTGATAGTGGTTGATGCCGAAGTCCGCGCCGAGTTCGCGCCCCTTGGCCAGCTTCGCTTCGTCGCCCGCGGTGGTGATTACGCGACAATGAAAGAGTTTGGCAATTTGAATCGCGGCAATGCCGACGCCGGAACTTGCCCCCAGCACCAGCACCGTCTGTCCGGGGCGAATAGCAGCTCGTCCAACCAGCATGTGCCACGCAGTCAGGAAAACCAGCGGGACGCTCGCAGCGTGATTGAAATCAAGTGAATCTGGAATCGCAATGACGTTTGCGGCGGGCGCTGCAACCATCTCGCAGTTGCCGCCATCAACACCGTTGCCCAGCACGGTGAATTCCCGGCATTGATTTTGTACGCCGGAAACGCATTTCTCACAATATCCACAAAAGTGCATCGGAGCCAGCAGCACGCGCTGCCCCGCCTTGAATCCGCCAACGTATTCTCCCACTTCGACGATCTCGCCGGCGATATCGCTGCCGAGAATGTGCGGCAGCTTCACCCCCGGCAGTCCCTTGCGCACCCATATGTCGAGATGATTCAGCGAGCAGGCCCGCACGCGCACCAGCACCTGATCTTTGCGCGGCTGCGGGGCGGGAATATCTTCGTACGTCAAGACTTCAGGTCCACCAAATTGATGAATGCGGACGGCTTTCATGAGCGCTCTCCTGTTTTCTGACGGCTCACAAGCATACCGCCCCGGATTAGTAATTCCCAATCCGCATCGCGTGGCAAAATTCTTGTGCTGATTCGCTCGACGTCGCACACTATCCGTGTAGGATTGGCGTTTGACTCCTCACTGTTAACCGACTGATAATCGGGTCTGCAAGCGCTTTAGGCACATGGATATCTACGAACAAATTGTCCAACTTCGCCGCGAAGGGCGAAGAGGCGCGGTTGCGACCATTGTTAGTGTGCGCGGCTCGATCCCTTCGTTCCGGACGGCAAAGATGCTGGTGCGCGATGATGGCTCCATTGTTGGCACGATTGGCGGCGGGTGTGTCGAGGCAGATGTCTGGCAAGCGGCGCGTGAGGTGATGGAATCCGAGAAGTGCCGGACATTGACCTTTGATCTTAATCAAGACCCAAAGTACGACACTGGCTTGGTCTGCGGCGGCACGCTAGAAGTTTTTGTTGAGCCTGTTCTACCTCCAGCTTTCCTTTATATTTTCGGAGCTGGCCATGTAGCAGTAAATCTTTGTAAGGTCGCGGCAAACGCTGGTTTCGATCCCATTGTCACGGATGATCGCAGCTCCTACGCCACCCAGGAACGTTTTCCAGCAGCGCGCGAGGTTCGTGTTCTCGACTTCGATGATGCCACGCGGAGCCTCGAACCTAACGAAACATCCTACATCGTAATCGTCACCCGAGGTCATCGAGACGACTTGCGCATCTTGCGGTGGGCGGTGCAATCTCGCGCACGCTATATTGGTATGATCGGTTCCAAACGCAAAGTGATTGGAATCTTCAACACGCTGCGGAACGAAGGCGTACCCGCGCATCTGTTCGACCGCGTTCACGCTCCTATTGGAATCGACATCGGCGCCGTTACACCTGAGGAAATTGCAGTTGCGATCACCGCGGAGCTGATCGCGATCCGCAGGCACGCCGACGCTGGCCTTCCTCACATGAGCTGGTTCCGTTCTCGGGAGTCGCAGCCCAACGTGGATAAGTCGGACGCGGCGCTTGAAGAACGCGAGTGAATCGTTAATGGTTCACGATTGCGCGTCGAGTTTTCCGCATTGCTGCTTCGATTGACCAATCAAACGATTCACAAATCAAAAATCAACAATTTCCCGAAGTTCCCTGCTATCTTCGCAGCATGACCCGCGCTGCCAGCTTTGCCGGAGTGATCCTGGCCGCCGGAGAATCCTCGCGCATGGGTCGGGATAAGGCCCTGCTGCCGTGGCCTCCACCGATAAGCGGGAAAGCGATTTCTAACGATACGTTCCTCTCTGCAGCAATTCTCTCGCTCTTGCCGGTCACTGAATATGTCGTGGTCGTGGTTGGAAAAAATGAAGGCGCTCTTGCCCCGATTGTTTACGCCAGCGGTGCGTCTCTTGTCGTGAACCCCGAGCCTACTCGTGGACAGTTCAGTTCGCTGCAGGTGGGTCTGCAGGATGTGCTCAATCATGGCCGGGACGCCGCCATGGTCACTTTGGTGGACCGGCCTCCCGTCGGCACTGCGACCATCCAGATTCTGCGTGATGCTTTCGAGGGCGCCAGTCTGAACATATGGGCGGTGGTGCCTGAGTTTTCGGGCAAGCACGGACATCCCTATCTTGTGGGGCGCGAAATGATAGAAGCGTTTCTGCGTGTTCCCGCCACATCGATCGCCCGTGACATTGAGCACCAACTCCGGGAGCACATCCAATATGTCGAGGTTGATGATCCTCTCGTCGCTCTGAATGTCAACACTCCGGAAGATTACAAGGCACTGTCGGCACCTGACAATTGCTGATGGTTGATTTCGGATTGTTGATGAAAGGCCCAGTCACTCCTAGTCTTAATCAGCCTGGTTCAATCGAGAATCAGCAATTCTTCGCCGCCATTGCGCGCTTCCCGCGAGGCACGTTATCGTCGATGCATGGATCTTGCAAAAGCAGAGACATTTCGTCCCGTCACCAACGAATTCCTTGACTCGGTGCTTCGACTCGATCCGCGGGTTGCGGCCTTTGATTGCGACGGCACGCTGTGGGCGGGCGATGCCGGTGAGCGCTTCTTCGATTGGGAGCTGAGAGAAGGCAATCTTGTCCCGGACTCGCTCGTCCGTCCGTTACGCGAGCGCTACGCGGCCTACCGCCGGGGCGAAGTCGAAGAGAGTACCATGTGCGGCGAAATGGCTACCATGCACCGGGGAATTTCAGAATCGAGAATGATGGAAGCCGCGGTTCAGTTCTTTGATCAGTTCTTCGTCGAGCAAATCTTCCCGGAGATGCGTGAACTGGTTCATCGTCTGCAACAAAATAGCTGCGAATTGTGGGCTGTTTCATCTTCGAACGAGTGGGTGATCCGCGCTGCCATGAAGCATTTCGGAATACCTGAAAACCGCGTCCTCGCCGCCAAAGTATCAATAGATGGCGGAATCATCACCGATCGTCTGATCCGAGTACCCTCTGGCGCGGGCAAGCCGCAGGCTTTGCGCGAAATTGTTAAGAAGGAAATCGACGCCGCATTCGGAAATTCCCGCTGGGATACGGAAATGCTGGCGATGGCAAAATATCCGTTCGCGGTGAATCCGAATCCAGATTTGGAGTTGGTGGCTCGCGAACGCGGCTGGCGGGTGTATTTTCCCGAGAGCGTTGGGCGTCGTGAGTGACCTCAATCCTGATAGGGAGCGAGCCGAACGTGCGATTATTGCTTCCCACGCAACCCAATCTTCAGCAAGCTTAGGGCGAGCTCTCGTTGCGCAAAAACGCTTGCTCGGGATAGCGGATGTCAAACGCTCGCGGCATTTACAATTACACTGCCAATGTATTCTGCCCAGTTGCTCGATCATTTTCAGAATCCGCGTAATGCAGGAGACATCGCAGATGCGGATGCCACGGCGGAAATTGAAAATCCTGCGTGCGGCGATGTTTTGCGGCTTACATTCAAAATTATTTCGGAGCAGATTGTTCAGGTGCAGTTCAAGGCCAAAGGATGCGTGGCGGCGATTGCCTGTGCGTCGGCTTTGACCGAATTGGCCGTTGGAAAAACGCTGCAAGAAGCTCAAACGCTGCGGCGTGAAGACGTGAGCGCCGCCGTAGGCGGGCTTCCGCAAGCCTCGATCTCACGCGGCACAGTTGGCACTGGACGCTCTTTTTGCAGGGTTGAGGTCGATCAATCCTTAACCTGAATTCATGCCTGTCTGCCGCACGCCAAGTCGGATCGCCTGCCTGCAGCCGAGCGCCACGGTTATTCTTGCCGCCGTTGGAGAACTCAATCGGGTGGTCGCATGCACGAAGTATTGCGCGGATGTCGTCCCGGAAGTCGGAAGCCAATCGCCTACCATCCTTGCGGACTCGTGGACGGCCAACGCCGAGCAAATTATAGCGGTGCATCCCGATCTTGTCATCGCTTCGGTGCCTTACCAGGAAAGAGCTGTTATCGAAATACTGAAGTCGGGTGCGCGTTTTCTGGGTTTCGCCCCAAGGACCCTTGCTGATATCTATGCCGACATCGCTATGATCGCCGGAGTCGTAGGCGCGGGCGGGCGCGGCGGCGAGGTGATCGCCGGGATGGAACGGCATATCGAAGAGTTACGCGCTCGCACCCGAGGACTGCCTTGTCCACGGGTGTTTTGCGAGGAATGGGGCAAGCCACTGATCGCGTCGCAGCCATGGGTGGCGGAACTGGTGGAAGCAGCCGGAGGCGAGTTCGTAGGCACACCGGGCCTTCAGATTTCTGCGGAAGAAGTAGCGCGGTTGAATCCCGACACGTTCATCGCCGCGTGGTGCGGGGCGGGCGACCGAGTACCCCTGGAGAAGATCGTTAAAGAGCGTAACTGGCAACGAACTCGTGCGGCTCTGGCTTCCCGAATTTATTGCATCCGGGACGAATACCTTAACACGCCAGCCCCTACGCTTCTTCGCGGGCTTGATGCGCTTGCATTTGCAATTCATCCCGAGTTTTTTCCTTGCACCAAAGGAATCCGCCAGATTACCAAAGCGCAATCTTCCACAGCCGCGAATCTTCAACTCTGAGTTAAGATTTGCTTATGCAGGTCGCTACCAGAATCGAAGAGGTCCGCATCGAAATTGCGGAGCTGGCTCGGACTACGTCTACGGCCAGGGGTTTTATGCAAGGCTTGTGCAAGCTATTGCATGACCGCATGCTGAAGTACAACTGGGTTGGGTTTTACATGCTCGAGCCGGGAGCCGATCCGCCCATGCTTGCGCTTGACGCTTTCATGGGCGCCATGACACCGCATAAGCGAATCCCTTTGAATCAGGGAATTTGCGGGGCTGCCGCCTCCAGCGGGAAGACGATCGTGGTAGACGATGTCAGTAAGGATCCGAGATACCTCGCTTGTTCTTTGGAAACCAAGTCTGAAATTGTTGTGCCGATTTTTGTGAAGAACGAAGTCGCCGGCGAACTCGATATCGACAGTCATTTTCCGGCGGCATTCGGCGTCGAAGATCAGAAACTGGTTCAGTATTGCGCTGAATTAGTGGGGGGGAAGTTGGAGAAAGGCAGATAAGAAATTAGAAGGACACCTTTTCTCTTGCCGGCCTGCATGGTACGGCTCAAGCCGTGCCCTACCTAAAGATCGAGACCCTTCCGGCCAAGTTGAATATGAAACGTGTCGTCGCAGCGGTGATCGAAAAGCAGGGCAAGCTTCTGGTCTGCCAACGCACACGGCACCAAACCATGCCGCTCAAGTGGGAATTCCCCGGCGGCAAAATTGAAGAGGGCGAACAGCCGCGCGATGCTCTGCGCCGGGAGCTGGAAGAAGAATTGGGAATTCAAGCCAAGATCGGCGATGAGATTGCCCGCGTGCAACATACCTACCCGAACGGTGCCATGGTTGAGCTGCGCTTTTTTGTTGTCCGCACTTACGGAGGTGAGATCGAGAATCGCATTTTTCGCGATTTGCAGTGGTCGGCTCCCGGAGATCTTGCCTCCTATGATTTTCTCGAAGCAGATGCTTCCCTGGTCAGGGACTTGGTGGCGGGACGGCTTATTTGATACGAAAGCCCCCCCGGCTCGCACAAGCCTGTTCGCTGAGTTCGCGAAGCAAAGCCGCGCGGAGCACGCAGCAAAAACAAGGGGAATCTAGCCACCGCCTCTTAGCGTCCAAAACCACGCTATCGTCAGTCCAATCATTACCACTGTTGTGAGCCACGCGACGGCATTGAAGAATCGGGTGTTTACGTATTCGCCCATCAATTCTTTCTTATTAATGAGCAACAGCATAAAAATCAATACGAAGGGCAGAACGATTCCGTTTACCACCTGCGACAGTACGGCGATCCTAATCAGCGGAAGGCCAGGAATCAAAAGTACTGCGGCACCGGCGACGATTAGAAACGTATAGAGCCAGTAGAAAAAAGGAGCTTCGCTGAATCTCTTATCTACCCCGGATTCAAAGCCCATCCCTTCGCAAACCGTGTAGGCCGTGGAAAGCGGCAGAATCGATGCAGCAAACAAGGAGGCGTTGAATAATCCTACGGCAAACAGGATGTAAGCGTATTGCCCGGCGAGGGGTTTCAGCGCCTGGGCAGCGTCCGCGGCATATTTGATGTCGCGATATCCGTGGACATAAAGTGTCGCGGCGCAGGCAACGATAATGAACCAAGCGACAACGTCGGTAAAGACGCAACCGGTAATGACATCCCATCGCGAAGCCTGAAGCCCGCGCCGGGTTACGCCCTTTTCCACAATCGATGCCTGAAGATAAAATTGCATCCAGGGGGCGATGGTGGTGCCCACCACGCCAATTACCATGAAGAGATAGGCTTGTTCATGAAACGCATGCGCTAAAGGTGGCTTGATAGTCGCGACAGTCGCGTCTTTCCACAGGGGATGCGCCAGTACTCCGGCGAAGATGTAAGTGATATAGAAAAACGAGGCCGCCAGAAATACCTTTTCCACGCTCTTGTACTGTCCCTTTACCACGATCAGCCATACGATCAGGGCGCACACCGGGACGGTGACGTAACGTGAAAGCCCAAATAATTCCAGGCTGGTGGCGATACCGATGAACTCGGTCACAACGTTGCCGAAATTGGTAATCAGAATTCCTAGCACCATCAGGAACGTGATGCGAAGCCCGAACTCTTCGCGGATAAGGTCGCTCAGCCCCTTGCCGGTTACCGCACCCATACGGGCGCTCATCTCCTGCACTACGATCAACGCAAGTGTGACCGGAATCATCGTCCATAACAGGAGAAAACCGTATTGTGCCCCAGCCTGAGAATAGGTCAATATGCCGCCGGCGTCGTTGTCGACATTCGCGGTGATAATGCCCGGCCCTACTACCGCAAGGAACAGCAGTGTCCGGCTCTTCCAACGCTTCAGCTTCATGGGAGCAATTCACAAACATAGGATTACACCAGAGAAGGGCTGCGCGCGCGAAGGGTTCTGATGCGCAATCCGGCTCAAGGCCGCATCAGAATACATGGCCAGCCTGTCTACGGGATAGTTGAAAATGAAAAATTATCGAGAATAGATTGTGGCCGACTTGGCAGCAAGCGGTTCGCCGTTTTCCCAGAGACGTTAAACGTGCAGACAAGCGGTTTGCTGCCGCGCCAGTTTAAGATGATTGCGGGAACAATTTCGGATGAACAAAAACTCAGCGCGCGTCATCTATCTGTTAATCGCTGTCGTCGTTGTGTTGCTTGACCGGTGGACAAAACACATTGTCGCGCAGCGCATTGCACTCTACTCGCACATTCAAATCATTCCTGGTTTCTTTCGGCTCACCCATACCGAGAACACGGGCGCGGCATTTAGTCTTTTCGCCGATTCGGTTTCGCCTTGGAAGACTACGTTACTGATCGCGTTCTCGGCAATCGCGCTGGTGGTGGTTTCTGTTTTGCTCTGGAAAAATAATCATGCCCATGTCGCCACAGGCGTCGGCCTCTCGCTGATTATGGGAGGGGCGTTGGGGAACCTTTGGGATCGCGCGACAAACGGCCGAGTAGTCGACTTTCTGCTTTTCTACGTGAGGCGGTACCAGTGGCCGGTCTTCAATCTGGCGGATAGTGCCATCGTGGTGGGAGCGGGACTGCTGGTACTGGAGATTTTGTTTCACAAAGCGAGCGAGCCAGAAGAATCTCGGCAGAACTGAAGTCGAATTTAAGAGCAAGTCGCAGCCACCCGGAAAACGAACTGCAAAGAGTATGCAAGGCCCATGCACGTCTGTAACTTTAGCGTGCGAACGCGATTCACTAGGATAAGGTATGGGCTTAGAGTGCTTGCTCGTGACGGGCGATCCTACTCTGTTAGGACAGGTCAAGGCAGCCTTCAGTGCGCAGGTAGGTTCGCTTGATCTCCGTCAGGACTGTGCGAGTGCCATAGAGCTCGCCAGCCGCCGCCATTTCGACGGATTTGTCATCGACTGCGATGACGTATCCGGAGGCACGGAAGCACTTGCCAAAGTGCGGGATAGCCTCTCGAATAAAAATACTTTGATCATCGCGATTGTAAACGGCTTGACCAGCGCAGGAACCGCTCTTGATCGAGGAGCAAACTTCGTACTATGCAAGCCCATTCAGGAAGCTCGATTGCGGACCGTTCTCGATACCGCCATCCCCAGGATGGAATGTGAACATCGCCGGTATTTCCGATACAACGTGGATTTGCCCGTGCGCCTGCGCAATCATCTTGAACAATCTTTCATCGCTAAAATGAAGAATGTGAGTGAGGGTGGACTGGCTATAAGGCTGCCTGATCCAATGCATCTCCAGGGAGTCGTTGCCGTGGAATTCGACATTCCAAGCGTAGAAACCCAGATTTTTCGAGCAAAGGCGGATGTGGTTTGGAGCGATTCTTTCGAAATGGGTTTGCGTTTCTTGCACATGGCAAAAGATTCTGCAACTGCCCTTCACGCCTGGCTAGGTTTGCTTGAAGCGCAATCTCTGTTGCGTGATCCCACGAAACTCCTGCGCTAACAACCAAGACTGGACGATGCACATTCCGGACGCGGGTGGGGCAGTCAAGCATGGGTTTTAGCAAGTTGAGGAGTTATTTTCCGGGATCGCGCGTCAGAATGCGGTCGAGAGAGGCAGCGCCCGGACCGGCAATCGAGAGTGTTAGCAAGGCTCCGAGATAAAGCACCATTAGCTCTCCATGATCGCTGCCAGCACCCTTGCCGGCAAAGGCAAAGTGGTGCACGAAAGCCATGCCACGAAGATGTTGCCAAAACAGTAGAGTGCAGCCCAGCGCGTCCCCAGGCCAATGATCAGGAGAATTCCGCATACGAAATCCGAGAAAAAGGCGAAGAAGAACGATGCGTGAGGGCCAATCCCAATTGGGTTGGGAAAATGCGACAAGAACTGCGCCCAGTGGGCTGGTTGCTTTTTCAAACCGTGCCGCAAGAAGAGAGTCGCTCCGGTCAATACCCGTAGCACGGGCAGCCCAATCTGCGGCCGCCCAGGAAGAAATCGCATCGACAAAACATCTTTTATCCCGGCCATTTAAATTTTTCTAGGATCGCAGCCTAAACCAGGCCGGGAGGCGAACACAAAGACGGTTGTGTCTTTATCTTCGTTATCCTTCTTCGTTATCTTTGCACCCTACGGCGTTCCGTAAAGTTGTTTGTACAAGCTGGCGTTGCGCAGGATGGCCTGCACGTACTCGCGGGTTTCGGTGAACGGAATCGATTCCACGAACTCCTGGGGATCGCGATACTTACCCTGGCCAAGCCATTCTTCGACGCGGTCCGATCCGGCGTTGTAGGCGGCGAGGGCGTATTCGAACGATCCGAATTTGTCGATCATGCCCCGAAAATAGCGCGTGCCCAATTGAAGATTCACCGCCGGCGTGTAAAGTTGGCTGGCGGTATAGCGTTTCAACTTCACTTCCTTGGCTACGAGCTTGCCGGTTTTCGGCAGCAACTGCATGAGACCGACTGCATTGGCGCGGGAAACGGCATTGGGATTGAACTCCGATTCCTGCCGGATGAGTGAAGCTACGAGATAGGGATCGAGTCCATTCGCCGCAGCGGCGCGTTTGAGGTCGTTCCAGTAGGCTTTGGGGAAGAGCGCCTCCCAATACTTTCGTGGCAGATCGGGAATGTCGAGAGCGAAATAGTTGGGCGCGCAATGTTTCATCACTTCGATGGCGCGGTCGTAGTGACCGGTCTCGACGTACAATTGCGCAGTTTCTGCCGGGCCCCAACTGCCGCCGTCGGCCGCGGTGGCTGCTTGCAGTTCGCGTACGGCAAAGTCGACCAGGCCGCCATTGCCCAGCAACTCAGCTTTTTGCACATGCAACTCATCGGATGGCGGCTCTGACTCTGTCACTTTTCCGTTAGTGTCGATGGGTGGAACGCGATCGAGCAAGGGAAATTCGGTAGTCGCGTCCGTAGCGGGAGGAAGCTGCTTCATTCTCTCCCGCGCCAATTCGGCGTAATAAAAATTGCGATAGCGATCCGAAAGCTTTTGATAGAACGCTCGAGCCATCACGGGCTGGCTGTCTTCCTCGGCCAGGCGCGCGCGCCAATATAAAGCAGCGGGTGTTTCCGCTCCTGCGGGATAGAGCGCGATCTGCTCTTCGAATGCTTTCTTGGCATCGTCGTTGCGTCCCTGCCGCAGCGTGAGCCAGGCAGCCTTCCAGTGCAGGTAGGAAGCTCGCGCGCCGTTGGGAAATCTCTGTTGCGCTTCGCGGAATACGTCGAGCGCCTGGTCATATTCGTGATGGACCAAGTGCAGGTTTGCGGCGGAGATGAGCGCCTGCTCCAGCCACGGACTGGTAGAGGCTGACTGGCGCAGTTCATCGACGGTGCGATAGAAAGCGTCATTGTCGTTAGCGGCCCAGGCAACCTGGCCTACCAGGTACAGGCGCTGTGCGTTCGCCTCGCCCGTTACGTTGTCGAGCGTCGCAAGCTCTTGTTTGGCGTCACGGTTTCGACCACCACGATGAAGAGCGTCTGCCAAGGCGAGCCGAAATGCGACACGGTCACTCGGGAGAGCTTCAGTTGCCAGGCTGCGATATTCCTCTGCGGCGTCAGGATAACGATGCCGGCTCATCAAGGCATCAGCGCGCATTTTGCGTTGGGCAACGGTTGGGGGTGGTATATTTGGCAGCTTTTTAAGCTCGGCGTACGCGGCATCAGCTTCGGCACTCGTCGGCATGGTGTAGTAGATATTTGCGAGTGTGTCCGCGGCCTTGGCGTTCTGGCCCGATGCCGCATAGGCGCGGCCTAAAGCAAATTCCACATCCGAGCGGGTCGGCGCCCGAATCGGCTCCAACAGAGTGGCCGCTTCAGACGGTTGGCCTTCGAGCAGAAGCGCGTCAGCGTAGCCGACCGCGGCATCGCGCGTTAAGAGCGAATCCGGATGTGCCTTGCCAAAGTCTGCCAGGTTTGCGACAGCTTCTGCGGTGCGCCCGGTCTGCAGGTATGAAGTACCAAGATAATAAGAAACGTAGTCGCCCAGGTCCCCGGCATGCACCTTGGCCCGGTTTAGTGGGTCAATGGCCTTCGCGTAATCCTTGTCCAGCACATGAGCGTAGCCCACAACAAGCCAGGCCAGCGCACCCGCGTCCTCTTTGGCGTGAGCCCGCGCGTACGCTTCAACGCCAGCGTAGGCCGGCAGTGAGCGATCCAGTAGAAGTTGTTGCGCCATGGGACGCAAGCTGGCCGAGGCCACAAAAGCCTGCCGCATGCGCCGAACACGTGGAGAGATGGTCCGCAGCCTCCGCGCATTTGCATAGTGACGCTTGGCCGAGGTCGGCGATGGCTTTTTGACAGGTGGTTTCTTGCTTGGGACTTTCGCCTGACTGCTTACGGTACTGGCAGCGCCTTGAGCGGCCGCCGAGTGCGGAGCTGTTGGTGCCGGATTCTGAGGGGAATCTGATGCGGATTGCGCCCTCGACTCTGCCGGAAGCGGGGCACCAACTAAGAACCAGAGAGCTACAGCCGCGAGCCCCCACAAGCACGGCTGCGAAGCCGATCCCGCTGCTTTTGATTTTACGTTTAGCAAAGACACACTGCTATCGGAACCTGCCGCCGAACTAGTGGCGAAAATTCGAACCCATGATGGAAACGTCATCTTCAGCAAGACTGCGCAGCAATTCGTGTTGAAAATAATCTCCGCTCGCAGCCGCTGTGCTTCCGTAACGCTTCTGGAAGGTACCACGGCTCTTGTCAATATCTTCCTTAAGGCGGTCGTACAGATCCTTGTTACGACGCCCCTCCGCGACCTTGGCCTGATTGTAGAGCTTGATTTCATCCACCAGCAAGCGCGCGAAGCGTTGCGCCTTGCGGTGAACGTCGGCATCTTCCGCAGAAAGCCCCGCCAAAGGATCGGTGGCTGCGGCAGGAGCCGCTGCTGCGCTGGCGTGCGCCGAAGCAACCTCCACCACCTCAATTGCAGGTTCGGGCTCGGATGGAATACTGACAGGCACATGCTTAGGAGGGTGCGCCGCGAAGGGATCGGAAAAAGTAGAAGTAGAAATTGTTTGTACGGGCGGAGCTGCACTCTCAATCCGGCTCACTCCCGCGCCATCTTCCTTCAACGCTACCTGCTTCCGCAGTGAAGTTACCTCAAGCCAGGCGCTGGTTGCCATCACCAGCAATTCCAGGGCAGAGGAGTCCAGGTTTCCGGTTTCGCCGCCATCCCCGTAAACCAGAGCGGCTACTTTGTCCTTGAGCGCGAGCGGCAACACTAACACCTGTTCGTTTGAGGGCGCACCGAACTGTTCCACGAAGCGGCTGCCCATTTCGGCGGCATTCCCGGGCGTGGCAATTCTATTTTGGTAAGTATGTGCGACTGGGCCGGCGGTGAGGTCGAGTGAAAAATCTTTAACCGCCTCGTCCTCGCCAAAGCCGCGCGACTGCCAGCCCGAGGCAGCCCCCGCTTTCACCACAAAAAGTGCAATGCGCGAGCAATATTGGCCGGCCGCATCCAACAGCGCGCGAAGAATTTCTTTTTGCGTTGAACCCGCATGGATACTGGCGACGGCTTGAGCCATCGCGCTGGAGTCTTCGTGCGCGTGAGCTTCCTGGACGCCGGTCTCGGCGGGTTGAGCTGGCAACGCTTCCAACACCTGCTGCACGATCTCTGATTGAAGCTGTGATTGAAGCTGTGGCATCTGCGCTTGAAGGGATTGCGCAACCGCGTGTTCGACGATTTGCCGAATCTCTTTCTGCCGCGCCGCGCTCTGCCTCTCGTTTTCTTGCGCCATGCCTAAGAACCGTACCCCTTAAATCGTATTTCCGTAACCACCCATGGTAACCTGAGACTCTAAATGCTGATTATACGGCACTTGTGCGATTACCCTGGATTACGTCGGGACGTGTTCGACCGCGTACCCGTCCCTGCTTCTGACTCTATCGCAAATGTTGTCGGAGTCGAAAGACGAAAGCGGTTGGGCAAACACTCTGGTTACCAAGTAGAATAACAGTTTGCTTCGTAAGCGATTTCTTTAACAGCAAAATACTGCATCGCCGAGAGAATGGGAGCCATCCAAAACAAACTAGAGGGGCCTGTCACTGATGAGCTGAGCCTGGTACAGGCGGCCAAGCGGGGAGATGACTCTGCATTCGAAGAGTTAGTCCGCCGCTACGACCGCAATGTTTTTCGGATCGCGCAGCACATTACGCAAAACCGCGAGGATGCGGAAGATGTGGTGCAGGAAGCGTTCCTGAAGGCATACGGAAACCTGGCAAAGTTTCAGGAGCAGTCAAAGTTTTACACCTGGCTGGTTCGCATCGCCGTCAACGAAGCGTTGATGAAGTTGCGCCGCAGGAAGCCGGAGCGAACGGTCTCACTCGACGAAGATATTAAAACGGAGGACGATTCTCTTCCCCGTGAAATCGCCGATTGGAGTCCCAATCCGGAACAGCAATATAGCCAGGCTGAGTTGCGGGAGATTTTGAGTAAGACGATCCAAGGCCTTCCCCCGGGCTTCAGGACGGTGTTTGTATTAAGGGATGTGGAAGGACTATCGACCGAGGAGACCGCTGCCGCGCTGGAGTTGAGCGTACCCGCGGTGAAATCGCGATTATTGCGGGCTCGCTTGCAACTTCGCGAACGGTTGGGAAGATTCTTCCAGAAACGTGAGAGTGGAGATGGCGACCAGTGAAATGCTCTGATTTCTTGACCGAGCTGACGAATTATTTGGACGGTGTCCTCGACGAACCCACCAAAGTTGAGTTGGAGAATCATCTATCCTGGTGCCACAACTGCTACGTAGTGTGCGACACGACGAAGAAGACCATCGAGATCTATCGAGACTCCCAGCTTTACGAATTGCCCGAAGATCTGCGCACGCGTCTGCGTTCCGCGATAATGACCAAGTGCCAGCAACACAAGAAGCGCGGCCCACAGAGCGTCTAGCCCTGGCCCTGTAAAATCTCCGGCAAACTACTCCCTTCCCTCGCATATAATGGAGGCGCGCCCTGGGGTGTCGTATGTTGCGTATCCGGAGTACAGCCCTTGCAGTTGTGCCTGCGTTCATTCTTCCGTTATTCATTCGAACTCCCGCATACAGTCAGGGCAACGATTCTGGACTGAGAAAAAGTTCGACCTCGATCTCAGCGCAGGATTCGCAGGTGACCTCGGTGAATAAGCCCGCGGAGCCAATCCCTCCCAACGCGCCCCCCATCTCCCGGCAAACTCGTTTTGAAATCATCCGCGACTTTGAAACCCAACTGGTGTATGCGCGGACAACCTTCCCTATGGGCACAAAAGGGCTGCAATTAAAGGACGGCGTCATTACACCGGACGGCGAACAGATGCGGCAGCTGCTCGCGATTTGGGGACCGTCGATAAAGCCGGGCGATCCCGCGCATATTTCGTTTGTTCAGATCAAGAGTGATCACATTCATTTCGAGATCAACGGTGGTCCAATCCATCGCAAGAAGTGGTACCAGCATATTGAAGTTGCGGGTACGAACGGACAGTCGGTGGCCCCACCGGATAATCCCCAAACCAACGCTCATGGATCATTCGTCGATGTCTACTTCGACAGGCATGTTCCCGAGATGACGGCGCACCAGTTGCGGGAATTGCTTTATCCCGTGCTTGACTTCAATGCGCGGAACAAAGAACAGGCTTACCTGGACACCGTGCCCCCGAAAGTGAAGGAGGCTATCCAGGCGCACCACGTGCTGGTTGGGATGAATCAGGAGATGGTGATCCACGCCAAGGGCAAACCCCCAAAGAAAGTACGGGAGCGGGATGGCGAGACAGAATACGAAGAGTGGATTTACGGTGAGCCTCCCGCGGATGTTGATTTCGTGCGTATCGTCGGAGATGAAGTGGTGCGGGTGGAAACCATGAAGGTGGGCGGCGAAAAAATTGTGCGCACCGAAAAGGAAGTGATGCTGCCGCAGCCCGATCGGGAGGCGAAGAAAGAGCCGGAAGTGCGTCCGCCGAATGCACCAAGTCTGCGGCGTCCCGGTGAAGATTCAGAAGACGTACCGAGACCGGCCAGCGGCCCCTCGCCCGCCCCGCCCATGCCGCCACCGGATATTCCTCAGCCGCCGAGTGGGCCGAGTAACCTAGTAGCGGTCGAATAACCGTGATTGACCTCGAACCCTCGCGCCACCGCTTCGTGACACCCCTTCGTCGGTGAACGACAGGGTCAATGCCGCTCCGCCAACATCGTTAAGTTAGAATGCGTGCGTGACTACCGCCGTCCACTGTCGCGATCTGCGCAAGACCTACGACGGTAAGGTCGAAGCCGTACGCGGTTTGAATCTCGAGATTCAAACCGGCGAATGCTTCGGACTTCTCGGCCCTAATGGAGCAGGCAAGACAACCACCATTGAAATTCTTGAGGGCTTGCTCGAACCGACTTCCGGCGAGGTTTCGATTCTCGGAAACTCGTGGCGGGAGAATGCGCGCGAGATGCGGGAGTGGCTTGGCATTTCGCTGCAGGAAACAAGGCTCTCCGAAAAGCTCACCGTGCGTGAAACCATCGAACTGTTCGCCAGTTTCTATCGCGAACCGCGTTCGTTCGCGGAAGTGCTCGAGGAGTTGCAGCTTACGGAGAAGGCCGATGCGTGGGTGGGAAAACTCTCGGGCGGGCAGAGACAGCGGCTAGCAGTGGCGACTGCGCTGGTATGCAATCCGAAAATCCTTTTTCTGGACGAACCGACCACAGGGCTCGATCCCCAGAGCCGGCGGCAGTTGTGGGAGATTGTTCGCGAATTTCAGCGCGCCGGCGGCACCGTCTTGCTTACCACGCATTACATGGATGAAGCCGAGCGATTATGTGACCGGCTGGCGATTGTGGATCACGGGCAGATCATTGCAGAAGGTTCGCCGCCTGATTTGATTGAGCGGCTGGGTGGACATCACGTGGTGGAGTTTGCGGTCGCCGGCAGTTCGGATGGGGCCGCGCTCGATGCCTGGCGCGCGCTGCCCGGTGTGGAGTCTGCGCGCGAGGATGATGGCATGGTGGCATTGACGGTAAAGGAACCGCATCTGACAATTCCCGCGCTGCTCGATGCGATCGGGAGGCAAGGAAGCCAGTTGCAACACTTGACCACGCGACAGGCCAGTCTTGAAGATGTCTTCGTGCGCCTGACGGGGCGGCATCTGCGGGAAGATTGAAATGAACGACGGAGTGGCTATCGTATGAGCGTTGCCGAACCGCTACCGATTGCGGATGAGAAGGTTCCGAAAAAACATCCTGTAAAGCGAAACGGGCGATGGGCTGGATACCGTCATCTTCTATGGGCGCGCATGCTGGAGTTGAAGCGCGAGCCGGAAGTTGTCTTCTGGGTTTTCGTATTTCCACTCCTGTTGGCGACGGGACTCGGGATCGCCTTCCGCAACAAGCCGGCCGAGGCTTCCCCGGTCGCAATTGTGGCGAGCACCGGAGCCCAACAAACTGAGGCATTGCTGCAACGTTTCGGGCAGCATTCACCATTTAGAATCGATGTGCTCGATAGCGAAACTGCGCGCAAAGGTTTCCGGCTGGGAAAATACGATCTCGTGATCGAAGCTGATAACGCGGGAGGGCTGGTTTATCGTTACGATCCGGCGCGGCCGGAGAGTGTACTTGCGCGAACAGAGGTAAACGACGCTCTGCAAGCCGCAGCCGGACGCAAAGATGTGGTTGCGACCAGCGTGGTGACATCTTCCGAGCCGGGTTCCCGTTACATCGATTTCCTGATTCCCGGCCTGCTTGGAATGAATCTGATGAACTCCGGAATGTGGGGCATTGGATTTGCGCTAGTGGATATGCGGCAACGCAAGCTACTCAAGCGTTTTGTGGGCACGCCGATGCGTCGTGGAGATTTTCTGCTGGCGCTTCTATCGAGCCGCCTGGTGCTCATGATCATCGAGATCGGACTGTTGCTGACCCTGGGCGTTGTCGTTTTCCATATGCGAGTTTCGGGGTCGATACCCTCCATTCTGCTCCTCGGGGCCATCGGTGCGATGTGTTTTGGAGGAGTAGGGCTGCTGACCGCGAGCCGCGCGCAAAAAATCGAGAGTGTGAGCGGATTGATGAATTTGGTAATGATGCCGATGTGGATTTTTTCAGGCGTATTCTTTTCGTACGAGCGCTTCCCTGCCGTCATCCAGCCACTCATCAAGGCATTACCGCTGACCGCTTTGAATGATGCCCTGAGAGCCAGCATCCTGGAAGGCACTCCGCTGATGCATCAGTGGCCGCGATTACTAGTGATGTCTTTGTGGGGTGGTATCTCGTTTGTGCTGGCACTAAAGTGGTTTCGGTGGACTTAGTCTCGGTTTGGAGGGAATCAGGTTGTCTCTGGTTGGGTGGATTTCCGAAGCTTGGGCCTCGTTCGCGGGTCTTACAAGAAGTTACGAACGAGGCCAGGCTGCGGTGCTTGCGAGCACTACTGGACTAAGACTTCACTACCTTGGCGGCGGCCTTTCGGACCCTCGCCCAGCGTAGTTTCTGTGCCTCGGCGATACGTCGGCGGGCATCCTTGCTCAGTGTTCGACCTGTCCTCTTGAGCTTCCTCCCACCGGCATGACCGAGAGCATCAAGCGCTTTCCCTACTTGTCCCATCTCTCGTTCAAGACGGGAGTATTCCTTCCGCAGGGACGCGACAACTTTGTTCATCATCAGTAATACCCCCTTTCAGGTAAAGTAACACGGAAAACCTTGATTGAGATTTCTCTAAGTGACTTTAATTTGGATGGGTGTAACTAATCCGGGACTTGATGTGAAATGGAAATGCGCAAACTTTCCACATAGCTCCTAGCCTGCGCCGATAGTAGATAGGAACCGAGGTGCTTGCCGCGCTTTAGTAGCTTGCTCGAAGGCGAAGGCCAGGCGGATTAGCACCGGTTCACTCCAGGCACGCCCAAAGAAAGAGATTCCAACCGGCAGTCCGGCGATAAACCCCGCGATCACATTGACGTTTGGATAGCCAGCAACGGCTGCGGCATTCGAGCTTCCGCCCCCGACATGGTCGCCGTTGATCAGATCGGTAAGCCATGCCGGGCCGCCAGTTGGGGCGACAATGGCGTCGAGGTGATACTTATCCATGGTGGCATCGATGCCTTCGGTCCTGGCGAGTTGATGATTCTTATCGAGCGCGTCTAGGTATGCCTTGTCGGTGAGTGGACCCTTGGCTTCGGCTTTCAGAAATAAGTCCTGGCCGAAGTAAGGCATTTCTTTCTGTCGGTTATGTTCGTTGAATTCAATTATGTCTTTCAACATGCGGACTGGAGCGTTGGGGCCAAGACGCGCGAGATAGGTGTTGAGGTCCGCCTTAAGTTCGTACAGGAGAACCAATAGCTCGGTTTCATCGAACTTACCAAAAGTTTCAATATCGGCGGGATCAATTAGGGTCGCTCCCTGTTTTTTCATTGCATCGAGAGAATGCTCCATGAGAGCATCGACGGCATCGTTGAAGCCGAAATACTTCCGTGCTATGCCAATGCGGGCTCCTTTAAGGCCATTCGGGTCGCAGAACTGAGTGTAGTCAGTGTAAGATCTGCCCGCGCTCGCGGCGGTCGCCGAATCAGCCGCGTCGATTCCGGTTAGGGCGCCTAATAGAGTGGCGGCGTCTCGCACCGTGCGGCACATCGGACCAGCGCCGTCCTGAGAATGAGAGATCGGAATGATTCCGCTGCGGCTCACCAGGCCGACGGTGGGCTTGATGCCGGCGAGTCCGTTCGACGAAGAGGGGCAGACGATGGAGCCATCGGTTTCGGTGCCGATTCCTACAGCGCACAGGTTCGCCGAGATGCTTGAGCCCGTGCCGGAACTGGAGCCGCAGGGATTGCGGTCGAGTACGTAAGGGTTTTTTGTGAGTCCACCGCGGCCGCTCCATCCACTGGTGGAGTGGCTGGAACGTATATTCGCCCACTCGCTAAGATTGGTTTTTCCCAGGATAACGGCGCCTGCGCTGCGCAATTTTTGTGCCACCTTGGAATCTTGCGCCGGTTTGGAGTTGATCAGAGCTAGCGAACCTGCGGTGGTCATCATTTTGTCGGCGGTGTCGATATTGTCCTTGATCAGCACCGGAATTCCATGCATCGGGGCGCGCGGACCCTTGGCTTTGCGCTCTTGATCGAGAGAGTCAGCGATAGAAAGCGCGTCGGGATTCATTTCAATGATGCTATTGATGGACGGGCCATGCTTGTCAATTTCATTGATTCGCGCCGAATATTGTTCCACGAGGGAGCGGGCTGTGAACCTGCCGGATTTCATTCCGTCCTGCAAATCGGCGATGGTAATTTCCTCGAGCTCGAAAGGTTTGACATCGGCAGAAGGGACGGCGGAACTTATTTCCCGCGCTGCGCCGAGCGCAGGATAAAGAGGGATAAGACCTGCGGCGCTTCCCGCGATGACCGCGGATTTAAGAAACGATCGACGACTGGCAGCAAGAGCTGCATCTTTTGGCGGCATGATGGAGGATTCCTCTTGTCGAATATTCCCGTGTCGAATAAAGATGGGCGAATTACAAGAGAGCATACTAATGCATGGGGATCATCCGTGCCCAGAACACACTTTTCAGTTTCATATCGTTGCTCAAAAGATCGAAAGGAGCAAGTTAAAGATTTGGTCGAAGGAGTGACTGGGGCGGAAATTGAATGCGCCTATAGGGCCACGACAACGTGCATGATTCCTCGATCGAATTTGCGGGAGAACGGTAAAGCAAACCGGAAGCATGGCCGCGATTCAATAACAAGTTCGGCAAGGGGATTTCCACTGGTAATTAATATTTCTTGGTGCTTTGGATCATTTCGGCTATCATTTCGCCTTAAGAAAATAATGTGATCGTCGGCGATGAACTGCCACACAGCTTTCGGGGGGTTCTCCCAACCCTTGCAAAGCTAACAGCCTCAACGCCGGCCCTCATTCATTTGAAGTGATGCTGCGGTGTTGTTCGTTCCGTAACGTCTATCCCCAGTGAGGAACAATGAGAAAATTGTTTTCGGCAAAGACTATTCTTTTGATTGTTGTGTCAATCACATGCGGTTTGATGGCCGGATGCGGAGCGGGATCCGACGTTCCACCAGCTCCGGCGGTATCGGTGTCTAGCACCCAAAATCCTTTGGTGGCGCAGTTCAATGTGGTCTCGGCGTGTGCCGGAATAGCCATGGTCGAGTTTGGTCCCAATACCTCTTACGGAAGAAACACGGCGTGGTATTCCGTGCCAGGAGGCTATTCGCCAACCCTAATCCAGGTGGCGGGAATGAAAGCCTCCACGACCTACCATATGCGCGCGCAGACTCAGTGTGCCGGGAACACTGCAACAAGCGGTGACCAGACCTTCACGACAGGTCCTTTGCCGCCTTCCCTTCAGTTTCCTACACTCACAGTGACCCGCCCGAATCCTTCTCTGAGTTCTAGTGAGAATCCGGGGATCGAATACATCGATGTTACGACCGCGAGCACGCCGGCCTATTTCACGGACCGGGACGGGAATATCATTTGGTATTACGACAATGGCGCAGGAAATTTTGCCTTTCCATTTAAACTGCTGGCGAATGGCCACATGCTCTTGAATGTTACCGGTTTCATTAACGGCACGGGTTCGACTTTGACAGAAGTTGATCTGGCGGGGAACCTGATTCGATCCTTGAATATAAGCACCCTGCAAAGCAGAATGGCGACCGCTGGCGGCTTCGACTTTGAGCCAGGGGGTTTCCATCACGATTTCGTAGAATTACCCAACGGACATTTGGTTGTGCTCGTTGATGTATTCAAGAATTTTACAAACCTACCGGGCTATCCGGGCACAACGCTCGTCCAGGGAGACGCGTTGGTGGATTTGGACGAAAACTGGAATCCGGTTTGGGGATGGAACACTTTTGACCACCTCGACGTCAACCGTCACTTGAACGGATTGCCCGACTGGACGCATGGTAACGCACTTGTTTACTCACCAGAAGATGGGAACCTGCTGCTCTCGATGCGACATCAGTCATGGGTGATAAAGATTAACTACGAGAACGGAGCCGGTACCGGCAACATCATCTGGCACCTTGGTTATCAGGGAGACTTCGCATTGACCGTGGAAGGCGTCCCAACCGATGATCCCAGCCAGTGGTTCTCGTTTCAGCACTTTCCGATCATATTAAACCAAAGCGGGCCACAGACTACGCTAGGGGTTTGGGATAACGGGGACGCCCGCGTCATAAATCCCGCGACAGGTGAGATCTGCGCATTTGCAGGGTTCGGCGGCCCCGCATGCTATTCCCGCGCCACTATTTTTCAAGTGGACGAAAGCTCGATGGTTGCCGATCTTTCGTGGGTGGATCAGTTACAGTTATTTAGCATCTTTGCTGGAAATATCAACCAGTTTTCTAACGGAAATGTCGAATTTGATCTGAATGATCCGATCGTCCCGCCCAGCCCTAACGTGGCTTCTGTGATACAGGAGGTAACCCAAGGCCCTCCCTCGCAGGTGGTATGGCAGATGGAAATTACACCGAGTTTGGACTATGCGTATCGGGCATTTCGGTTCCCAAGTCTCTATAACGGCGTCACTTGGCTTCACTGAGATTACCTGGTCGGCCCTTTTCGGGGAGCGTGAATCTCTGAGACATCCTTAGTCGAACTTTGGCATCCAAAGGACTGTTGCCTGCCCAGGATGGTGCCTCATTTGCGTCGCCGGTCGGTATTGCTCGGCTTAGCCCTTACGAGCTGTTTTCTTCTCGTGTTTGACGGCTGCGGTGGCAGAACTGGCTACTTCCCTGTTTCCCACATAGTCGTGATTTTTCAAGAGAATCGGACACCCGACAATCTTTTCCAGGATCCGGTGCTCATTGCGCGAGGCGCCGACATCGCCAGCACCGGGATGAATTCGCGCGGCCAGACTCTTCCGCTCGCGCCAGTGTCTCTGGCAAACCAATACGACCTAAGCCACAGGCACCAAGCTTTCGTCGATATGTACGACGGAGGCAAAATGGACGGCGCCGACTTCGTTCTAGTCGCTTGCAATCCTCACGCCGTTAATTGCCCACCCCCGAATCCGCAATTTACCTATGTGCCGCCCTCCGAGGTACAACCCTATTTTGCCTTGGCGGAGCAATACACATTTGCCGATCGTATGTTTCAAACGAACCAGGGACCAAGCTTTCCGGCGCACCAGTTCATCCTGTCGGGCACCTCTGCCCCGAGTGCAGGCAGCAACCTCTTTGCGGCTGAGAATCCTTTTGACGTTCAGGACACGGGTTGCACGGCTCCGGCGGGTCAAACCATCGCACTCATCGATCCTTCCGGACTCGAATCCCAAAAAGCGTACCCATGTTTTGAGCATGCAACCTTGACCGACTTGATCGATACAAAGGGATTAAGCTGGCGCTACTACACACCACTACCGGGGAACATTTGGACGGCTCCCAACGCGATCAACCATCTATGCCAAGCACAAATCGTCAATGGGCAATCGAAGTGCACCTCCAGCGAATGGATGGACAACGTCGTGGTTGGGCAGACTCAGATTCTGACCGATATCGCCGCCAGCAGACTTCCCAACGTGAGTTGGGTAATTCCGACCGGATTGGCATCCGATCATCCCGGCATTAATGATGGTTCCGGCCCTTCGTGGGTAGCACAAGTCGTGAATGCTATCGGAAACAGTCGCTACTGGGCAAATACAGCGATATTGATTACATGGGATGACTGGGGCGGTTTGTATGATCACGTTCCTCCCCCGCAGGTGCTTGCAGATTGCGTACAGTGGGGTTGCGGATATGTTTATGGGTTTCGCGTACCGTTGATCGTGGTCTCTCCCTATGCCAAGGCTGGCTACATTTCGCACGTGCGGCATGATTTCGGAAGCATCCTGAAATTTATCGAGGAGACTTTTGCATTGGGATCTTTGGGTTATGCCGACGCGCCAGCCGACAACCTTTCTGATTGTTTTAACTTCGACCAAAGGCCCAACAAATTCCACACGATCGCGGCGCCTCTGA
>CAWIZP010000011.1:0-339462 GCA_963840575.1 uncultured Acidobacteriota bacterium | reverse complement strand
GCAAGCGCCAGCAGAACCCCACCGCATTAGCGCGTCTGCAGATTCATATGCTTGAGGAACTGCTGATTCAAGAGTCGGTGGTTAAGCATTACCGAGAACGCCTAGCTGAGCTTGAGGCTCCGACGGCATCGGGCGACGCGGATGAACGCCAGAAGGAAATCGCTTTTGCCAAGGCGGAGATATTCTTTTACCGGATTTACGCGAACGCGATTAGAGGAATAGGTGATGGGATCGCGTGGCGAGCTTTTGGCTACAACCGGGCCGCTATTAGGCTACTTGGAGAACGTGAAACGAAACAACATGTCTCGTCCGAGGGAACTGTTCAGGAACTTCGTGTATGGAGTCATCACTTCGATACCGGTTCCGGCATTGCGATTCTTAATGCTTTAACGAATTGCCTCGCTATTGCTGACGTCACTGTGGTGCGGCATGACGGCTCAATCGAGGTCGTGGAGGTAAAAAGCAGCAAGACGAAGTCGAGTCGCACGGTTCGACAGAAACAAGCGATGAAGGAGGCTGTAACGCTCGTCGGCACCGGGGCCGGGCAGAACGAGGGCAGAGATGTCGCGATCGAGATACTTCGTATCGGGCCAGAAAGCTATCTCAACAGAGTGGAGGAACTGCTACGAACGGCAGGAGAGAAGGGTTGGGCAGCCAGGCGGATTAGCGACTGGCTGTATGTCGAAGCGTTCGACATGAGAAAGTTTACATCTGAGGATGAGGTAAAAGAGCTGACTGAAAAAGTGAGAGGAGCGGCGATAGGAGAATGGGAAAAACGAGGAGATTTCATTCAAGACACGAACAGCCTCGACGCGATCGCGTATAGTCCGAACTCCGCACCGTTTTCTGTTTTTCCGTTTCGCGCTCAAATGTGTATCGACCTGCTTATCGGAACCGCGTTCTACGTCTCGTTCTTAAACATCAGCGCCGTTGAAAGAGAGTTCATACAGAGGGGATGGACGCTAGAGAAGAACTTCAGGACACTAATGAAGGAGAAATCCGAAGAGTCGATGCTGGCGGTACGGAAGGGCCCGTTTCACTGTACTGTCACACCGGCAGACTTCGGGCGCACGCTGATCGAGACCCTTCGCCCAAAGACCGTGATCGACGCTATTGAAGCAAAGTATCGTCAGGCGTCAAGCGCTGACACGGCTTACGTCCTGCCCCTTTTTCAAGACGAACACAAAATGTGGAATTGACGCTGGTAACGAAGATCACAAGCACTGGCCCGCCACCGCGAGCATGCAGCGTAGAAGTCAAGTGGTCCGAGCAATGGGCAGTAGTCACGGCCAGAAGTCAGTAAATCAAGAGGATGGTGCCGATGCCCGGTGCACACTTGCGATTAAAAGCTGGCAGCTGTTTCTATGGTAGGCGCGGCAGGAATCGAACCTGCAACCACCGGATTAGAAATCCGGTGCTCTATCCAATTGAGCTACGCGCCCCCTTTACAATAAACAGCTTACAATGCGGACCGCGTGAGGTATGTATTAACCAACGTTCTATTGTGTTCGTCTTCTCATCGCCGCACAAATGCTGGATTGACAGTGAGGCAGTCAACGAGTCCTTCACCGCCGGTCAGAAGGGCTGAATTAGGACTGTTCCCGATTGAACATTCCACGTCTAGAAGACTCGGGCTGCGTTATTCCGTATCATACCTGCTTTTGATAGCCTCCGGTTTGCTCGTCACCCCAGGAATAATATGCAAACGGATGCGCCGGTCGGTGGCTATACACGAAACACTCTTCATCTTGGCAAGTTGAAAAGTAACGCATAACCTTCTTCAATGTTAGCCGTCCAGAAGCTAGCTGCGCAGTCGCAACGGCAATCCAAGAATTCGGGAGGACGAATGTACGCACTCGCACAGGATGTCCGTTTCGCGTTTCGCCAACTGCGAAAGGCACCAGGCTTTACCCTGACGGTCGTCGTTACCCTGGCCCTTGGCATCGGCGCCACCACTGCCATCTTTTCGCTCGTCGAAGGCATTCTGTTGCGTCCGCTCCCATTCAGCGATCCGGAACGCCTCGTTCTGTTGGGAGATCACATCGGAAATGGCCCGAACACTCCCGTCACCGCCCGCGAGATCGGCACCTACTCGCACGCAACAAGCGCCTTTTCTTCTCTTGGTGGCTATATCGCCACGACCTATGAGCTTTCCGGTAGCGCGACTCCGGAAGAAGTCAACGCCGCCCGGTTCACCGCCGATGTCTTCCCAACCTTGGGCGTTGCTCCAACCCTGGGCCGCGTCTTTACGAAACACGAAGAGGACGCGCATCTGCCGCTCGCCGTGATCAGCTACGCCCTGTGGACGAACCGCTACCACCGTGATCCCCACGTCCTCGAAAACACGATCGTTCTTGATCGCAAGGCGTACACGATCATAGGCGTGATGCCGCGCAGCTTTGAGTTTCCCGTGGTGGACGGGCGTCTCGCTCAGGCACAGCTTTGGGTGCCCATGAGCCTGACCGCCGATGAGCTTTCGGACCAGAACGCCGGCTCTTGGGGATACCAAATGGTCGCTCGCCTCAAGGATGGCGTGACTCTCTCGCAAGCGGCCCAAGATACGGACCGGGTCACGAAACAGGTCATGCGCGATTTTCCCGCGGGCATGTCGGCGATCCATATTCACGCCGATGTGAAGCTGCTGCGCGAGTACGCGGTCGCCGACGTGCGGCCATTGCTGCGCACCCTGTTTGTCGCCGTGTCAGTTGTCCTGCTGATAGCTTGCGTCAATGTCGCCGGTCTTCTGCTGGTCCGGGCCATCCGCCGGCGGCACGAGTATGCCGTTCGACTGTCTGTGGGCGCACGTTCGAGCGTGATCATCCGTGAATCTGTCTTTGAGGGCTTGTTGCTCAGCTTGGCTGGCGGATTGCTAGGACTCGCGTTTGCCACGACTGCGATTCGCACCGCGTTGTACCTTCTTCCTGAGTCCATGCCACGCATTGACTCTATCTCTATGGATGCAGCGGTTGCCGCCTTCGCTTTGCTCCTTGCTCTGACAAGCGGCGCGCTCTGCAGCCTCGCGCCGGCTTTTGCGGCCTTGAAGACCAACCTCACGGAAAGCCTCAAAGAGGGTAGTCGGAGCGGGTCGGGCAGCTCGAGTCATGCCTGGCTTCGCTCAATCCTGGTGGTCGCAGAAGTCGCCGTCGCTCTCGTTCTGCTCACCGTGTCAGGAGCCTTCTTGCGCAGTTTCCAGAAGATGCGCGCCGTCGATCCCGGCTTCCGACCAGAACATGTTCTTGTGGCCGGCTATCAATTGCCGCTCGAGCAATATTCCACGAATGCTTCTGCCAACTCCTTCAACCATTCCGTCGTCGATCGCCTCTCGAACAAACCCGGAATCACCGCCGTCGGTATAACTAATATCCTGCCCGCATCTGGCGCTATTACGGGAGCTACCTACACCCTCGAGGACCAGCCGGTGGAGACTTGGAAGCTGAAATTCTCCATGTTCACGATTACATACGGCGACTATTTCCGGGCAATGAATATCCCGTTGATTGATGGCCGGTACTTCACCATAGACGACCGCTCCGATTCACCTCTGGTTGTGATCGTCAACCAATCCATGGCTAAACATTGCTGGCCCGATCAGCATGCTATCGGAAAGCATATCCACGTGGGCAACCCGCACAAAGGACTGCCGTGGGCCACCGTAGTCGGCGTCGTCGCCGATACCAAGCGCGGCGCACGGGATGAGCCCAGCGATGACCAGTGGTATATTCCGGCCGAGCAGCCCGCAACCTTCTTCGGCGCGAATGCCTCATCCAACCTAACCAACCCGGCTGCTGGATACATCGTTCTTCGTTCGTCCCTTCCTCCTGAACAATTGACGCCAACCCTGCGCGCGAGCATCGCCGACGTCGATCCGCTACTCGCCCTGGATCAGGTGCAGCCCATGGGCGATGTGATCTCGAATGTGGAAGCGCCGCGCCGTTTCAACACCGACCTCATCACCGCATTTGCCTCGGGCGCACTATTGCTCGCCATCACTGGGATCTATGCCGTGGTTGCCTTCTCGGTCTCGCTGCGCACCCAGGAGATTGCCATCCGCATGGCACTTGGCGCCAAGCGCACCGGGATCGCCCGGCTCGTGTTGATTTCAGGCGCGAGACTGGCGCTGCTCGGATGCGGCCTCGGTGTGCTCGGTTCGCTAGCCGTGTCACGCCTTGTGAGTTCTTTCCTCTTCGAGGTCAGCGCGACCGACCCGCTCATCTACGTAATGGGTGTCCTGATCATGATTGTTATGGCGCTTCTCGCATCCGTGCTTCCTGCAACCCGTGCCGCATCCGCAGATCCGGTCGACGCTCTCCGCTCGATATAGAGACTCGATCGCATGCTTCGGAGAATCGAAGTTGTGATGCAAAACGGAATGGCTCGGCAAATAACCTTCGAATCGCACCCAATACAGTCGCTTAACGTTGTCTTGTGCATCTGCTTCGACGGAAGCGAGCAGTTCACCATCCGCGATGCCGTAGAGCAGTCACCGGTCGGCTCCGACATATTGAGCGGCCTTTGGCAATTAAATTCGTACTGCCGGATCCTGCTCCGAAGTGACCACCTTGACCGCCACCTTGCGCTCACGAGGGTCAGTCTGGGCCAAGAGCCTGACGCCACAGAGAAGAGTGAACACGAACACAACCATGGCTCGAAGCAAGGGTCACCCCAGATGTGGTTACCCATTCGGATGATGACTACGTGTTTGCCGCATTCATTTCGACAGCGATCATTCTACGAGGAGTGAGTTGTTTCCGGGATCAGTTGCCGTTGTCGTTCTCAAGCGTTGGCACCAACCATACAATGTTGCAAACGAAAGAGGTGAGATGCTAGGCGGTAATTCTGATCCGACGCCCGCCTTCGCTTTCCCGCTCCAGAGAAATCTCAACGTCCCGCTCGCGCACAAAGCGCGAAAACTTCTCTCCCCACTCGATCAGTAGAACGCTATTCTCCGAGCGCAGATCGTCCAGTCCCAGGGTTTGCAGTTCGCGAAGAGTATCGACGCGGTAAAGATCGATGTGATAAAGACTGGCGCGCGGCCCGTGATACTCGTGCACCAGCGTGAAGGTAGGGCTGGTGACGTCATCTTCCTCGGCTGCTCCGAATCCCGCGGCGATTCCCTTGACCAGCGTGGTTTTTCCGGCTCCGAGATCGCCCCGCAGCAGGACCAGCTTCGGCGGCGCAAGCAATTTGGTTAGCGTGCGGCCGAAGGCAATCGTTTCTTCGGCAGAGTGTGTGCTGACCTCTCGCGTCATTGCTTGACTGGTCGCATGCATGTAGGGAAAAACATGACCAGTATAACGAGAGAGTGCCGCAGCCCGCAGGGGCTAAAGCCAATGATGAAGATGAAAAAGAGGCTGGCGACCGCACCGCTGACGCGCTACGCCAGCCGAAGAAAAAGGCAGAATAGAGCTTTACCCCCAACGGTCAGATCGTCCTTGGCACGTTCAAGACTGACGATTTGCCCAGCCAACTGCGATCCACGACGTGGTCCAGCGACGTGCGCAGACGGCGGTTATCATCGTCGTCGAGTGCGACAAAGCGGAACGGCTGAAGCACGCCATCCGTGGTCTTCCGCATCGGACTGAGTATCTCAGCCATCCCGCGCACCGGCCCGGACTGCGTCTGAAATGCGAGTTCGACGAAGGCGCCGGTTCCTAGCGGACGCGGCAGTTGCAACAGGCCGCCGGTTGCCGAAATAGAGTGAAGTTTGGCTTTTGTGCGCCGGCCGTCTTCTAAGCGGATCGCAGCCAGGACAGATGCGCCTAGCTGCACCCGGGCCGCGCGCCGCGAAGGGTGCGGTTGGGGGAAGTGGGTCATAACTTGCGAACTATCGCATGGTCCCGGTGACGGTAATAGATTACGGAAGCAGCTGTCCGAATTCCCGCGCTGGACAAGGAGTTTACCGTCCTGTTTACCGTCCTGAAGAACAGTAACCTGACAGTTCGTAGCAGTTGGTACCTAATATCCAGTTACAAAAGTGACCTTCCCGGTATTAGCTACGGGGAGTACTTTTCACCAGCGCACCAGTTTCTCCTGCGCCGCTGCGCGCGTTCGGCGGAATGCCTCGGGCAGTCCTCGCAGTAGATCAGTGGCGACCAGCGAGTGTTCGCCTACGCTTTCGCGCATTACATCGCCGGCAAGTCCATGCAAGTGAACGGCTGCAAGCACAGCCCCGAAAGCGTCCTTCGGATGCTGCCCGACCATGCCTGCGACCATGCCTGTCAGGATGTCTCCTGTACCACCGGTAGCCATGCCAGGATTGCCGGTGGTATTGACCCAGGCTTCGCCGTCGGGCTTTACAACCAGCGTGCGATGTCCTTTCAGTACAACAATCAATGCATGCTCGTTTGCGAATTTGCGCGCCACTCCCAATCGATCTTTCTGCACGTCGGCGATTGTGCTTCCCACAAGCCGCGCCATTTCTCCGGGATGCGGAGTAATCACCAACGTGCCAGCCTTACCGTCCAATTTATCCCCACGGTCTTCAAAGGCATTCAGGCCGTCGGCATCGAGGACCGTTGCACCGTTGCGTTTCGCAATCAGGTTTCGCACCAGCTCCGTTGTTTGAGGATCGCGCGAAATTCCCGGTCCAATCGCGAACACACTCTTGCCCTTTGCAAGCTTCTCGATGTGATCCAGCGCACTGGTCGAGATTGTGCCGGCATCCGTCTCAGGCAAAGGCTCAGTCATTAACTCGGGATGAAACCCCGCCACGGTTGCGAGCACGGATTTTGGCGTCGCCACCGTCGAGAGCCCCGCTCCTGCTCGCAGCGCTGCCATACCTGCCATCGCAACCGATCCGGCTTTTCCGAGTGATCCGCCGATCACAAGAACGTGACCGAAGTTGCCTTTGTTGGAGTCTGCGGGGCGGGGCCCAATCAGCGGAGCAATATCGCGCGCGGTAATAACATTCAGTTGCAAATTAGAAACAATCGCCTCCTCGGGCGAACCGATATTCGCGACGGCGGTCGGTCCCTTCGTCAGCGACCCGAAGACCTGCGCCGGACGCGGCGCGGTAAAAGTCACGATCGAATCCGCGCGAGCAATCGTTCCGGTTTGCACATTCATGGAATCTGCATCAGCGCCGGAAGGAATGTCGACAGCAACCACTGGAACCTGGCTCGCATTCATGATTGCGATCGCCTCCGCGTAGAGTCTGCTCACCGGCGGCTTGAAGCCGGTGCCAAGAATCGCATCCAGATATAGATCTCCCCGGGCAGCCCACACCACTTGTTCGCCCTTGAGATCTTCGCTGGAATGCACTGTGATCGCTGGCTCCGGCAACTTGCTAAACATGGCCGCGGCATCTCCCCGCAGTTCGAGCGGATCGGCCAGTAGGATTACCCGAACTTTTCTCCCCTGGTCGTAAAGCTTTCGTGCCGCCACGAAACCATCGCCACCGTTGTTCCCCTTGCCGCAGAAAACCACGATGCGTTCCGCAGCGGCGTGATTTGAGAGCACATAGTCCGCCACGGCGGCCCCGGCATTTTCCATGAGACTGAGTGAAGGGACGCCATAGCGCTCGCTGGTGGCGCGGTCAATAGCCCGCATCTCTGCTGCCGTGACGATCTTCATATGAGCAGTGTTCAGTGACCAGTGACCAGTGGCCGGTAAAACGCTCGCTTTATACGCTCTTCACTGACCACTGACCACCGTCCAATGACCACTTTCTTCAGACTATAAAACAAAAAAGAAGCCCTCCGCGCCCTACGGAGGACCCGTGAAATCAGCAAAACAGTTAGTCGCCAACGGGCGTCGCGGTTTTCGATTCGGCCCCCAATGCTAAGGCTTGCACCCGGCTATGTTTCACGCTGTAAGTAAAGTAGACGACCAGTCCGATGGCAAGCCAGCCGCCTAACCGGATCCAGTTCCACTTCCCGAGGTTCAGCATCATGTATCCGTTCGCGAGCACTCCCAGGATCGGCACCAGAGGCACCCACGGGGTACGAAACGGCCGCGGCTGGCTGGGATTCGTATACCGCAATACCATCACCGAGATTGACACAATCACAAAGGCCAGCAGCGTTCCAATGTTTACCATCTTTCCAATTTCGTCAATCGGGGTCACGCTGCCGACGATCGCGGCCAGCAGGCCCACCAGAATCGTATTCTTCCAAGGCGTTCGAAACCTGGGATGAATGTCGGCGAAGAACCTCTTGGGCAACAGTCCATCATTCGCCATTGAATAAAGCACACGCGTTTGCCCCAGCAGCATTACCAGCATAACGCTCGTCAGCCCAGCCAGCGCGCCCAGCGTAATGATGTTCGCGGCAATGGGCAGGCCCCGGTCCAGGAATGCAACCGCGACCGGCGCTTCGATATTAATCTGTTGCCAGTTCACCATTCCGGTCAGGACGCCCGCTACGGCGATGTACAAGATCGTGCAGATCGCCAGCGATGCGATCATGCCGATGGGCAAGTCGCGCTGAGGATTCTTTGCCTCCTGCGCAGTCGTTGAAACCGCATCGAAACCAATGTAGGCGAAGAATATGTAGGCCGCGCCCTGCCAGATCCCGTTCATGCCGTGCGGGGCATAGGCATGCCAGTCCGTCCCCCAGTTAGCACGGTTGATGTAGTGAGCGCCCAGACCGATCACGAAGAGTACGACTGACACCTTGATCACGACGATCGTCGCGTTAAACCGCGCGCTCTCCTTGATGCCGACGACGAGAATCGTTGTGATCACGAGCGCGATCAGGAAGGCGGGAAGGTTGAAACCGATCTCGGCTCCGAATAGATGTGGCGCTCCCAAAAGTTCATGCGCCCGCTGCAACAGTTCCGGAGATTGAATGCTCATGATCGCAGTCACTCTATCGAGAAACGCTTGCGTGGTTGTCCCCAGCGTCGGATCCGCAGCCTGTGCCATCTGCCGGGCAACGACCTTTTCTGCAGTCTTCAGTGCCGTCCAATGATCGTAGGCTAGCCACAACGGCATCTTGATATGGAAGATATTGAGCAGTTCGATAAAGTGGTTCGACCAGCCCGAAGAAACGGTGCTGGCGCCCATGGCGTATTCGAGAGTAAGGTCCCAGCCGATGATCCACGCCAGCAATTCACCGAGCGTCGCATAAGCGTAGGTGTAGGCGCTGCCTGCCAGCGGAATCATGGCTGCGAATTCGGCGTAACAAAGACCTGCAAATGCACAACCTAAACCAGAAAGAACGAACGACAGTGAAAGCCCCGGGCCGGCATATTGTGCGCCCAGTCCCACCATCACAAAGATACCCGCGCCGATGATCGCCCCCACTCCCAGAGCCGTAAGTTGAAAAACTCCCAGGGTGCGTTTGAGGCTGTGGCCGCCGGTTTCACGGGCCTCCTCCATCAACAGGTTCATCGGCTTGGTTGCGAATAGATTCGCCATTCGTTTGTTTGCTCCTTGGCAGCTACGCAGATGCGCGCGCACCTGCGCTTCGTGACCACGCGTAATATACCGGGATGCCGAGCAGCACAACAATCAGCCCCGGCCATGTGTATTGCGGCTTGTAGCGCAATAGTACGACATCGATAAATAAAGCCATCACAATATAAATTCCAGGGACCACCGGATAGCCAATGGCGCGGTAGGGTCGCGGCGCATCTGGCCGCGTGCGCCGCAGCACAAATATTCCCGCAATCGTCAACATGTAGAAAAAGACTGCGGCGAAAATTATGTAATCGAGTAGCTGTCCGTAGCTTCCCGAGATGCACAGCACGCAGGTCCAAGCCATCTGAACCATCAACGAAACTGCGGGGGTCTTATATCCAGGATGTAACTTTGCAACATTGCGGAAGAACAGGCCATCTTTCGCCATAGCGTAATAGACGCGCGCACCAGAAAGAATCAGCCCGTTGGCGCATCCAAAGCTGGAAATCAAAATTGCCGCCGCCATCAGCAATCCTCCAACCGGACCGAGTATCTGCGTCATGACGGCGGTTCCTACGCGATCTTCGGCGGCGTGCATGATCTGGTCAAGCGGCAGCACGTTCAGATAAACCAAGTTACAGGCAATGTAGAGGGCGATGACTACGCCCGTGCCAAGGGCCAGAGACAGCGGCAGGTTGCGGGCGGGATTTTTCACCTCGCCTGCGGTAAATGTCACGTTATTCCACGCGTCCGCAGAGAACAGCGATCCGACCTGGGCCACCGCGAGGATGGTCAGCGTTCCAACCAGGACGACGGGGCCGTTCACGCCCACTTGCACCGCATGCTGGGCGCCGAGTTGCGCATTCCGCCAGAAATTTTGTCCAAAATTCGCCGCCAAAGCCTGCGGATTTCGACCGAGCGCCAATCCAAATAGAGCCAACGCGAGCAGCGCCGAAACCTTCGCTGCGGTAAACACATTCTGAATCAAGGCTCCGGTTTTCACTCCAAAAATGTTTACGACGGAGAGGAAAACGACAAGAAGTATGGCGACCAGATTCTGCGTATTGATACCCACATCCATGTTCCCAAGAACCATGGGACCGAGATGAATCGGTGGGACTCTCCAAAGATGCAGAAGCCAATGCGTGGAAGAAATGCCAGGGAAGAAGACTCCCAGGAATTTGCCGAACGCCACGCCTACAGCGGCAATGGTACCGGTCTGAATTACCAGAAATAACGTCCAGCCGTAGAGAAAGCCCCACAAGGGGCCGAGCGCCTCACGCAGGTAAATGTACTGCCCACCGGCGCGCGGCATCATCGCCGCCAGTTCGCCATAGCTGAGCGCGGCAGCGATGGTCATGAATCCAGCCACGGCCCACGCGCCGATCAACAGAGCCGGCGAATTGACTTCCCGGGCAATCTCCGCCGAGACAATAAAGATGCCCGAGCCGATCATCGATCCCATGACCAGCATGGTGGCGCTGGTCAGGCCGAGGCCTTTGATCAGTTCCTGATCTTGATGACTATGAATTTCCCAGTCGCTGGCCGCAGCCGGTTGCGTGGTCGGTGTACTCAGGAGTCCTCCAGATTGGAGCGTCGCCGGTCGTTGGTTTCGGTCGTTAGGTCGGTTGCTGGCCCTTATTGTCAGATCTCTTGGCGCATGACCCAAGACCGGCGACTAACAACTCGCTTGATGACTTTACCTCAAGATGCGAAAAAATTCCTCTGCTGATTTGCGTGGATCCAGTAACAAATCGGATATCACGGCCACGGAATCAGCCCCTGCCTCGATCACGGCGGCGGCGTTGGCACGCGTGATTCCGCCTATGGCAACGAGAGGCTTGCGGGTCAATTGCCGCGCCCGCCGGACGCTTTCGAGTCCCACAACGGGATCGGGCCGATCTTTGCTGGTGGTTGAAAATACAGGACCGATGGCCACGTAGTCCGCCGAGGTACGATCGGCTTCCTGGAGTTGTTCGGGATTGTGGGTGGAAACACCCAGCCAGCGCTTGGCTCCAACGATCCCTCGAACGGATTCCGGCGACAGATCATCCTGGCCGACATGAACACCGTCAAACTCCGCGAGTAGCGCCAGGTCTGCGCGGTCGTTCAGAATGAGGTTGATTGTGCCTACTCGCCGCTTCAGTTCCCGCGCATGTTCAAGCATCAGTCGCGCGTTTCCGCTCTTGTTCCGATATTGCAGCAGGGTACAGCCGCCGGCGACGAGCTGCTCGGCGAAAGGTACGGCCCCTTCTGCCCTTGCAAAAGAGGCCGCATCCACGATGGCGTAGAGACGAGGAACCGAGATCACGCTGCGGAATCCTTCTTGCCAGCCGCTAAAAACCGCTCGATGAATCCAGTGTCGAACTTACCGGCGCGAAACTCCGGATCCGCCAGAATCCTTCGATGCAGCGGAATTGTTGTGTACACTCCTTCGACAATAAACATCTCCAGCGCCCGGCTCATGCGCGAGATAGCCTCGCCACGGTCCTTGCCGCGCACAATCAGTTTAGCGATGAGCGAGTCATAATAGGGCGGGATCACGCCCTCCGCGTAGGCTGCAGTATCCACGCGGACGCCTGTCCCTCCCGGCGGATTGAACGTTGTGATCTTACCCGCCGACGGGGTGAACTTTTCAGGATGCTCCGCATTGATGCGGCACTCGATGGCATGCCCACGATACACAATCGGCCCCTGCAGCACGTCGCGCATGGGTGCGCCGGCAGCGATCATGATCTGGCTCTTCACCAGATCAACGTCTGTGACCATCTCGGTTACCGGATGCTCGACTTGAATTCGCGTATTCATCTCGATGAAGTGTAGCCGGCGATCCTTGTCCATCAGGAACTCAATCGTACCGGCGTTCGTGTAACCAATCTCCGTCAGCGATTTGCACAGAACGGCGCCAATCTGATCGCGCAACTCAGGCGTAACCTGTGTGGAAGGAGACTCCTCCAGCAACTTCTGATGACGCCGCTGGATAGAACACTCACGTTCTCCCAGGCTCACCACATTGCCATGTTCGTCAGCCAGCACCTGAAACTCGATGTGGCGCGGGTGCTCGACATATTTTTCCATGTAGAGGTCACCGTTGCCGAATGCGCCAGCGGCCTCCGATTGCGCCGCCTTGAATAAGCCGGGTAGCTCCTCTTCGCTGCGAACAATACGCATACCGCGTCCGCCCCCGCCTGCCGATGCCTTCACGATCACCGGAAAACCTACCTGCCTTGCCCACTCCAGAGCTTCTCCATCGGTCGCGACGATTCCATCGGAGCCCGGCAGAATCGGCACACCGGCTCGTTTCATGGCGGTACGGGCTTTTTCTTTTTCTCCCATCAGGCGGGTTACTTCGGGCCGCGGCCCGATAAACTTAATCCCGCTCATCTCGCACACTTCGGCAAAGTTCGCATTCTCTGCCAGCAAACCGTAGCCGGGATGCACCGCATCCACATTAGCGATTTCGGCCGCGCTGATCACTGCTGGGATGTTGAGATAGCTGAGCGCCAGTTGTGGTGGTCCGATGCAGATTGCCTCGTCGGCGAAGCGTACGGGCAAAGAGTGGCGGTCGGCCTCGCTGTAGATGGCAACCGTGCGAATGCCAAGCTCCTTGCACGCGCAAATGACGCGCAGAGCAATTTCTCCGCGATTGGCGATTAGAATTTTCTTAAACATGAATCAGAAATGCAGCTTCTAGCTCCTCGCTTTAGATCGCCGCGTCTCATCCTACGTTTTTGGCGTCGCTGGGTGGATGCTTCCGATGAGGAAAATCGCCGTGCAAAAAAGCCCGGCGGACCAAAACTCCCGGCTCCACTTCTTCATTTCGCCCGGATGGCGAACAACTCCTGCCCATATTCAATCGGCTGGCCGTTGCTTCCCATTTTCTTTACGATCTCACCGGCCACGTCCGATTCAATCTCGTTCAGCAGTTTCATGGCTTCGACGATGCACAGTACTTGGCCGACCTCTACCGCATCCCCGACCTTCACGAATGGCGGCGCGCCCGGCGACGGCGCTTCGTAGAAAGTTCCTACGATGGGGGACTTCACGATGTGGAGATTCTCTTCCGGCGCAGGTTCGGCTGGCGCGGTCGAAGCCGACGGGGGGGCGGCAGCCGTGGCTGGAACCTGCCCCGGTTGCAGGACAGGTACGGCCCTGTAGGGAGTTTCCGCGTGCGTATGCACTACGGTGTGCTCGCCACCTCGCTTGATCTTCACCTTGACATCGCCGCGCTCCAACTCAAACTCGGCGATATCCTTTTCGATTAAGAACTCAATGAGTTCTCTCAGCTCTTTTTGATTCATTCGAGTACGGTGGGACCGCTTGCCGCTAGCCGCGCTGAACGACGCGCAGAATCGCCTGGTCAGATATCGTACCAAGGCGACAAATTATGAAGACTAAACTGCCAAGAAATCTTTAGGGGTGGGCGTCAACACTTCACAGCCGCTTTCGTTGACGGCTACCATGTCCTCGATTCTCACGCCCCACTTTCCGGGAAAGTATATTCCCGGCTCGATGGTGATGACCATGCCGGTTTTCAGCGTTTCCTTTTGTCCGGCTGCGATTCTAGGTGGTTCGTGAATTTCGAGACCTACGCCATGCCCGGTCGAATGTGTAAAATATCGTCCTAACCCCGCCCTGCGCAATACCTTTCGTGCGGCAGCATCGACTTCGGCAGAACTAACGCCAGCACGCACCGCCGCAATGGCTGCCGCCTGCGCTTCCTTTACCGGCTCGTATGCCCGGCGCGCCTGTTTTTCACTCGCGCCAGAAGCTGTGCTCATCCATACGGTGCGGGTCTGGTCCGAGCAATAACCAGCGAGTATAACACCGAAATCGCAGACGACGAATCCTCCTGGCACAATGGACTGAGAAGCGGCCCTGCCATGGGGCAACGCCGACCTTGCGCCCGAGGCAATGATTGTAGGAAACGACATTGCTTCCGCTCCCGCCTGGCGCGCCGCATATTCCATTTCCGCCGCAACTTCCGTTTCTTTCACACCCGCCCGCAACACCTTGAGTGCGCGATCGAATAAAGTCGCACCCAATTTCACAGCCGCGCGGATGAGCGCTAGCTCATCGTTATCCTTTACCATGCGGGCACGCTCAACCAGGGTTGGCGCATTTCGCAGGCGAATGCTGGAAGGCAGAAAATCTGCCAGCCGCTTTTTTTCGGACAGGGTGTAGTGTTCGGGTTCGATTCCGAGCGTCCATGCCTTGGATCTCTTCTTTTTGTGGTGGGCTTTAATCCATTCTCCGGCCGCAGTCAACGCTGCCTTGCGCGAGATGACTATTTTGGCGCCCTTTACCTCTTCGTGTGCCTGCCCGGTGTAGCGAGCATCGCTAAAGAAAATGCTGCCACTTTCCGCGACCAGCAAGAAGCCCGCGCTGCCAGTAAAGCCGCAAAGGTACCGGATATTGGGAAGATGACTGATGAGGAGCGCATCCAGCCGGGAAGCGGCGAGTTGCTCCTGTAGTTTGTTCTGTCGCGCGAGAAAATTCATTCCTGCCGAGTTTAACAGGGAGGAAGGGAGTATCGGGTAGCAGCTACCCGGGCCGAGCGAAGGCGAACTCCAAAATTTCCAGGACTGCATTCGCACGCGGTACTGGGTATTAGGTATGCGGTACTTTCTGTCGCCCAAAAACAAAACCGCCGGCCCTGACAGGTTCTTCAGGCCGGCGGCTTTAAATCTTCAGCTGCGCTGCTAGATCTGACGCTGTTTACGTCTGAATGATTCGCGGCGTGATGAAGAAGATCAGCTCCTGGTTGGAAGTCTGAACTTGAACGTGCTTGAACAGGTTGCCCAGGACCGGAATGTTTCCGAGCACCGGCACCTGCTCGATGTTGATGGAGTTCTGGGTTTGGATGACGCCGCCGATTACGACTGTGCCTCCGTCGGTTACTAACACCTGCGTCGTCGCCTGCTGCGTGATTAATTCGGGGTTGCCCTGCACTTCCTGACCGAAGTTGGGAGTGGTATTTTCCACATCAACGTTCAGGAAGATTGTATTTTCCGAAGTGATTTGCGGAGTCACCGTCAACCGCAGGAAGGCGTCAACGTAGGTCACAGTCGGAGGACCACCCAATTGCGCCTGAGTGACAATGGGCACGCGCACGCCCTGCTTTACCAGGGCTTGAATGTTATTTTGAGTGACCACGCGCGGACGTGACAGGACCTTCAGCAATCCGCGAGATTCGGCCAGCGTCAAAACCGCGTCGATGCGCACCGTATTGCTCGCATTCAAGAAGGTCAAGCCGCTGGTGGGCGCGGTGGAGCCTAAGTTGGAGAACAACGGTATTGAGTTTCCACCGGTGCTTCCCGTACCCGGGACCGTAATGTAGCCAGGGCTTCCACCACTAACGGTCGTCGGTGAGGTACCCACGGATGAGGCACCGCCGATTGCGCTGTGGCCATCACCCCATCCGAAGCCAAACTGCGTACCGATATCGCGTGCGAACTGCCGGGTGGCGGCCACCACCCGGGCCTCGATTTCCACCTCCTGCGTCTTGCGGTCAAGCTGGGTCAGGAGGCGATCAATTACAGGGATCACTTTCGGAATGTCGTTGACGATGATTGCGTTGGTGCGTTCATCTGCAACTACATCGCCGCGCACCGAGAGGAACTTTTTTACAGTGAGCATCACATCTTTGGCATGGGCATAGCTCAGGAAACGCGTGATAGAAATCTTCTCTACGGCCAGCGCTTCCGCTTCCACCTGCGCGCGCCGACCATCGGCTTCTTTTTTCAATGTGTCGACGGTGGCGATGCGCAGAACATTGCCTTCCAACTCACGGGCAAGGTCGTTGTTCTTGAGCACGATGTCCAGAGCCTGATCCCACGGAACGTCATCCAAAACGATGGTAAGGGTCCCGTGCACGTTGGGATCGAGCACCACGTTCAGGCCGCTGATTTCGTGGATCAGGCGGAAAAAATCTTTCAGGTCCACATCCTTGAGATTTACAGAAATCGGTTCGCCAGTGTACCGGGGTCCAACGGAAGCCGGTTGCTGCGCCGCCTGTGCTTTCTGTTCCGCAGCAAGGTTAACCGCGGGCGTGATGCCAGTACTGGAAGTGGTATTCTGCGTCGCCTGCGCCGCGTTCATGCTCACGGGCAGGAGTTCCGCGGCAGTCTTGTCGGAAAACTTTGCGGCTGCATCCTGTGCGCGGTCAGCGGGCTCGGCAGCATCATTCGCCTTCTTTGCCGCATAGGTAGGTTCGACGAAAACAAAGTCGCTCGAGGAAGCTGGATTTGCATCCGCCTTCTGTACGGGCACGACCGATGTAAGGGGAATAGGCGGCATCATCCCTGCCGTCGTTACCGTCTGGCCCGCTGTCACGCGAGACGGTAGCGTCGCGGCAGCAGGCTTGGTGGCGCTCACATTCGAAGCCTGTGCGCTCTGGCCAACATACAACGTCAGAACCAGCTTCCCGTCGGGAGAGGCGTTCATCTTATAGCGGCACGAGCGCTGCAGGTCGACCACCACGCGAGTGGTCGGAGGATGTTGAGCGTCCATGGCAATGCGCACGCCCTTTACGCCAGCGTCGCCCACTGAAATGTGGCTCTGCCCGGTCGCCATAACGGTTGCCGGCAGGTCCACAATAACGCGCGACGGTGACTCGGCCGCAGTCACCTTCGGTGTGACTGCGCCATGAGCGTTGATCTCGACGCGGATCTCGTCTTTGCCGCGAACGACATTCACTCGCTGCAGTTCGTTGCGCTGGCCAGTCGCCGCCGACGCCGGCGTCTCGGCTGAGGCCACCAGCCCCAGCAGCGGCAACAGTAGGAATACTCTGAGCAATTGCTTTCGCATTTCGCTTCCCCCAACCCGCGGATCTAGCCGACGGGTCCTTCTTTGAAGTCGATCTTCTGGCGCTCCGGCTTCTCGGTACGCTATCGCCAACCGCTATACCGCCGGGGTAACAATCCGCTTGGTCACTTCGCGGGTAAACGGCTTGCCCAACTTGTCCTGCACCGTCTCCTGGAACACGACGGAGTCTCCCGTGATTCTCACCACGTAGCCGTTGAATACTGGGTCGTTTTCATGGAGAAAATAAGCCTTGTTCATGCTGTTTGTCACCACTGCGATGAAGCCGCTGTCCGACTTCACCACCCCGCGCACATTGATCTGGCCAATCTCCAGGCACTTCTTTCCGGTCGAGCAACCGGAACCGGAAGCCTGTTGCACAACCGGACTGAAGAAGGGATCGCGCTTGCCGCTCATCGCCCACTTCTTTTCCTCTGGCTTGGGCGCTGGCTTGGCAGCTTCCGCTGTAGGCTGGGGAGCTGTGGTTGATTTTTCTTCGGCTGCAATCTTCGTGGCCGTAGCATGTTTGGCTTTGGCGGTGCTCGTGTTCGCCGCAACGCTGGCGGCGCTTGCTTTTGGCGCAGCTGGTGTCGCGGCAACCTTCGGCGCTGCTGCCGGCTTTACTGCTTTTGCAGTTGCCACAATCGGTGCCGTAACCGGTTTTTCGACCTTCGCAGTTGCTAGGGGGACCGCCACAGCCGTCTTTGCCGTCTTTGCAGTTGCAGCGGGCGGCACCACAACCGGCGTGGCTGCCTTTGCTACATGCGGCGCGGGTGCCACGACGGCCGGCTTGGCGGCGGCTGTCTTCATCTGAATCTGAGGTGCGGAGGGTTTCGCGGGGGCCGCAGCCGGAGCGTTCTGCGCCACTGCCTGCGTATGCAGGGTCAAAATAAATTTGTCCGAGGGGCCCGGCGTCAATTCGTAGCTGAGGGCCTTCTCCAGATCAACGACAATGCTCGTGGTCGGAGGGATCTTGCCGTTCATCGCGATGCGCACGCCCTTGACCCCGGCGCTATCCACTGGAATCTTGTTCTGCGAGGTCGCCACCACGGTTGCGGGCAGTTCGACAAGCACACGCGCCGGCGAAGTTAGTTTGCTCGCACGTGCGATCACAGTCTCGCGTGAGTGAATTTCGATCTGAATGTCATCCGCGTGGCGGATGACATTCACTCGTTCAAGCTTGTTATTGGGAGTCGATCCCGTTGCAGCTTCAGCTTTTGGGGAAGCAACGGCGGGTTTCAGACTCGCCGAGGAGGCTGGCTTGATTGCTGCAACCGGCTTCGCGCTCGGCATGGGCGCTGGCTTCACTGGCGCCGCAGGAGCACCCGCAGCTGGCTTGGTTGCCTGCGCGGGCGCGTCCGATAGCCCGAGAGCAGCGTTCGAGTCATCAGTCTGCTTCTGCTGGACGGCTGTCATCTTGCTCTGCACATTACTGATGATGTTCGGGTTCTGCGCCCAAACTGCGCCCGTCATCATCGCCGCTGCCAAAACGCCTGTGGTTAGCTTCATAAGCGATTCCTATTTCGCGCCTGCGGGCTTGACTGCAGGTCCCGGATTCAAGTCGTGGCTGTAGAAAGTGGTCGCGGTAAAGGTGGCAGCCACGCTCTCGTTCGCTGCGTACTGATACTGGTGCTTCACCTTCGCGTCGGCGGCATTCTTCGTCGTCGATACCATCAAGCCGCTGACATTCACGATGCGTTCCAACTTCCCTACCCGGTCAAAGAAATTCAGCATGGAGTAGTAGGGACCATCCAGCTCGATGTCGAATGGAACTTCGGTGTAATATTCCTTGGCGCTTACCGGCTGGGCAGAATAGCGCCGCAGCTCAACTCCCGCCTTCTGGGCTTCGCCATTCATGGTTTCGATGAAGGTGTCCACCTGTTTCTCGTCCGGCACGATGCGCCGTTCAATTTCCAGTTGTTGTTTCAAGTTGGCCAGCTGACGTTCCATGTCCTTCAATTTGGGCCGGTAGGACTCGAGTTCGTTGTTCTCGCGAACTTTTTCGTCCACCGCATGCTGGGCCGCAGCATTCTTATCGCTCTGGCTCTTGAACACGGTGTAGTACAGCGCCACCGTCACCAACACCGCTCCAGCGAGCACAACGCCCCACTGTTTCAGCCCCGACAATTCGTTAAAGTTCGTCGCCATAGTCTGCCTCTACGACTTCCCCTTCTCGCAGGTTAAAGTGAACTGGAACGCCTGCATGTCCTTGATCTGATCGTCCTGGAAGGTTTCTTTCATCTCGACGTTTTTAAAGAATCCCGTTTTCTGCAGATTTGCGATCAGGTTGGCTACCGCATCCGAGCTGAGCGCAGTACCCTCTAGACTGACGTTGGCGCCCGTGGCATCCATTTTGCGCAACCAGATTGCCTCGGTTCCATTCACGGTCTCACCCAGCATGGCTAGCAGATTGACCGGCCCAGCCTGGCCGGCTCGCAATTGATCGATCACGTCCACGCGCCGCTTGTAGTTGTTGGCCTGCGTCTGCCGCTCCAGAAACCGTGCCTTGACGTCGCTGAGTTCGCGATTCTTCTGTTCCGCGGCCTGCATTTGCGTTGCGATGGATTTTGCCTGCCGGTCCAGCCTGTACCAGTAGCCAAAGTTCAGGGCACCAGCCAGCAGCACCACCACCAGGACCTTCAGCTTGGGCGAACCCATATCGCCCATTTCCATCGTGGGCAATGATGGTCCGGAACCGCCTCCGGCGCGCTTGTTTTTCCCCTTGGAGTTTTCGAGCAGATTGATTTTGATCATAGCGATTCAAAGCTCCTCAAAGCCAAGCCCACAGCGACCGCAAGCTGGCCCGGATTCTGCTCCACCAACTCCGCTCCTGGACCATCCGTTGGCGGTACTACGCGCTGGAATGGATTGAGCAACTCCACGGGCATCGAAAATTCCTGCCGCAGGGCTTCCATCAACCCCGGGACTTTCGCCGACCCGCCAGCCAGATAAATCTTTTCAATGTGCTCACCCGCTGCGCTGGCGCGGAAGAAGTCGAACGTCTTCTGAATTTCCAGAACGATGATCTCCGTCACCTGCTGCAGGATGGGAGCTTTCGCGTCCTCGCTTACGGTGCCGACCTTCTCCCCTAGTTTCAGCTTCTCTGCGTCTTCGAAGTTCAGGTCGAGCTCCTTCTGCAGGGAGTCCGTATACTGGTGGCCGCCCACGCTGACGTCGCGGGGAAACAGGGGGGTCGTCCCTTTCACGATGTTGATGTTCATTACGCTGGCGCCCAGGTTCAACAGCGCCACCACCTGGCCGGGCGCCGGCTGGTAGTTGTACTCGTAGCAGTTCTGCAACGCCAGGGCATCGATGTCCACGATAGCCGGAGTACGCCCCGCCATCGAGAGTACGTTGGTGTAGTTCAAAATCTTGTCCTTCTTGACTGCGACCAGCAGCACATCCATCTGCGGACTACCCGCTTCTTCCGACAGAATCTGGTAGTCGAGACTCACATCCGACAAGTCGAAGGGGATATGCTGCGCCGCTTCCTTCTCGATGGTCTCGGCGAGTTCCTGATCGCTCATGGATGGCAATGAGATTTTCTTCACGATCACCGAGTGGCCGCTCACCGCCGTTGCCACTGACTTGGTTTTGATCAGGCAGTCGGCGAATAGCTTTGCGATCGCGCTCGATACTGTGCCCGAGTCGACGATCATCGAATCCACAACGATGTCTGAGGACAGCGGTTCGAGCCCCAGGTGCGCCACTTCGATCTGCGCGCCCTTCTTCTTCAATTCCACTGCCTTGATGCTGGAAGAGCCCACATCCAGACCTACTATCGTCTTCGATCCCATTCCAAACATGTGTGCCCGCCTTTTCCCGTGCTGTGGTAGCGCCGGCTTTCCCGCCGGCTTTTTCAAAACTACTGTGACCCGGCAGCCTTCGACGCCGCCTTCGGCTTACGTTTCGTCCCCAATTCCATCTGGCTCGACTTCTCTTCCATCCACTGGTCCAGCTTCGATTTCTTGAAGCGCCAGCGATTGCCCAGTTTGAAGGCAGGAATCACTTGTTCTCCGACGTATTTGTAGAGCGTGTCCGGACTCACTCCCAGGTATTGAGAGGCTTGGCGAATGTTCATCACTTCTCGTGAGTCGGCCATGTTTTCCTGCGAATCCAACCAAACCTATTCCACGTTTTAACTCGTGGCTACTTACGAAAGAGCCGCGCCCCCCCTGTCTATCCGGTGTTCCGAGCATATATCAGCCCCGGAAAGCCCCTCGTCCAAGCGAATTACCGTGTTTTATTGGCTTTTACGCAGGTTTGCTGGAATCGGAGCGCAGGCGGCTCGCGAGGTTATTCCATATGTTGTGGTCGACCGTGGCTCGTCTACAATTAGCGGTGGGGTGGGGCTGACGCCGGTTCAGCCGCTCGAAGCGCGGTAACTGAAGTACTAGAGACGGTACGGAAGTACTAAGTCACTGGCTCAAGTTGCTGTGGTTGCTGATTTTAACTTGCCGCAAAGCGCGGCAACTGCAGCGTGATGTTCAGTCCAAGGATAGACTGTTAAGGAAAGACTGTTAATGACGGTCCATCTTGGGGGCTACTGCACGTCGGAAACTTTGCCATTAATAAAGGTCACTTTCAGATCCTTGTACACATAAATCTGCTTCGACCCAAGGTTCACGATTTTATCGGGCTTGCCCATCGCAGCTTCTACCTGATCCGGCGTCTGTCCCTTTTCGATGGTTTGGGGCTCAGCGGCGGGTTGCTCCTGCGCCGCGGGTTGTTGCTGCGCAGCCGGCTGCTGGCCTCCCTGATCTCCACCCTGCTGCTGCTGCGCACCTTGATCCCCCGCCTGCTGGGTGTCGTCATTGCTGATGGCGAGCAACTGTCCGATTACATCTTCCACTTGACCGGCGCTCGCCGTCGCCAAGGTGCCCTTGGGAAACTGGAAGACAACTTGCGCCTTGTTGTAGGTCGGAGGATCGGTTTTATTGCAGGTGTCGCAAGCGACAACACTCAGGGTTACGGCATCTTTGGCGACGTTCACATCAATCTTCATGGGATACACTTTGTCGCCCACGCCGAAAAGGTGAGTTGTCTGTTCCTTGCCAAATTTTCCCATGATGGATTTTCGCCCCATCAACGAGAGGCCGCTCGGTCCCTTAACCGTGCCGCCTTCGTACTTGGTGGCAGGAACGTTGGCATCGCCGTAGGGAACGCCGAGGATTCCACCTTTTTGAATAGCCAGCAGCGTACCCTTATCCACGACAGAGTATCCGCTGGTATCCGATCCCATCTTTACGAGCTTGTACTGCGCGGCGAGTTGCTCTTGCAGTGTGGGAGCCTGTGCGCTGGCCGGCGGCAACACGCATACTGTGACCGTCACGACTGCAATAACTGGAATGAGAAGGTGGATTCTCTTCGACATCATCAACCCCTCCGTGCGGCTTTCAAAGCTCAATTTTGCAGGCTTCGTGAAAGCGGATGAAGAACAAAAAAAGGAAAAAACACGGAGCGCCGATAGGCGACGCTCCGTGTGCTCAGTGACGCGTCTTACCCTACTGCGAGCCGCCGCTACCCGATGCCGCAGCCTCTTGCTTAACCTGAGCCTCAGTCTGGTCGGCCGCCTGTTGCTGGTCCTGCAGAGTCTTCGCCGCGGTTGTATCCGGAGCAGGAGGCGGCAGGGCCGACGCCTGGGTTCCCGTGTCCGGTGCCTTCGGCATACCGCCCGTGCCCTGCTTCTTGGCTAGTTCGCCCATGCCGTCGGTGATCTGCTCCTGGAAGTGGTTGTACATTTCCTGGAGGTCATCCACTTTGACGGCCACGGTCGCTCCTGAAGCGCAGTCCCCCTTCTTCGTCGCGGAGACGCTGGCATTCACGGTGTTGTCGGTGGGATCCGGAGTATCCGTCAGGCGCGTAACCACGTCCCCTGACGTGAGGCCACATTCCTGACCGTTCGCCACCACCGTTACACCAGTGTCCACCACAAAGGTGCGCTGTGCCGGATCCAATGCGGGTGGAGGAGTTTGGTCGCTCGCGTTGGTGGGCGCGGGCGCTGCGCCAGCCGCTGCACCGCCCTGGGTCGCCGCCTGGGTCTCCTGCGCCGCCAACTGCGCCTTCACTTCTTCCGCAATTGCCTGCTTGACTTCGGGCGTGAGTGCCACTCCCCCCGACGCGGGTGCCGGAGCAGCGTCTCCACCTCCACCTCCGCCTCCACCGCTGTCGCCGGCGCTGGCTTGCGCATCCGCTGCCATAGCATCCGCGTTATCTTCCGCCCGCGCTGCGTACGCCGCCTGCAAGTTGGCAGAAATCAAGTAATCCGTCAGCCAGAAGTACGGCGCAGCATAAACGGGATATGGGTTCCACCAGCCGCCGTAGAAACCCCACCACGGCGCGCCACCCCAGCCCCAAGCTCCGACGCCCCAGTAAACAGGTGCGCCCCAGGGATGCCAGCCCCAACCATAAAATCCGGGGTGGTACCACACGCCCGGGTAATAGCCAAAATAAGTGTGTCCACCCCAGCCGTAGCCTCGATAGAGCCCAACGTGGTAGCGCCCACCGGCATAGAAGGTTCGCGAGTAGTAGGCGTGCCCGCCACGCGTCACGTAGGCGCGCTGCACGTAACCGCCATGCCTTCCGGTGTTCACAACGCGCGCTCCGTTGTGTTCACCCACAACCCTGCTCCCACCGTGGACCCCATGCTCAATGTGCATGCCGCCCCGATCGATGGAGCGAACTGATCCGTTCTTACGGACACTCGCCGATCCTCCACCCTTCAGACTGACGTTCCTGGTGCCCGCCGGCTGATGCGTGGTGCCACGACTAGCATTCGCCGTGTTCCCGTGACCCGCCGTCGCGTTGCCGCGGCCACCCGCCGTGCCAGCCGGACGACCTGTCGTACCTGGACGCCCTACGCTAGCGTTCGGGCGCGCTCCGGTATTTGCATGGCCAGTGTTTGCCGTGTGCCCCGCGGTCGTAGTGTGTCCTGTACTCGGCCGGTTCGTTGTAGCTGCATGTCCGGTCGTTGTATGTCCGGTGGTTGTATGTCCCGTCGTGCCCGTATGTCCGGCCGTCGAGGTGTGCGATGGCGTTGAATGGGACGGCGTTCCATGCGACGGAGTTGACGCGTGTGATGGCGCGTTGTGCGCGGGAGCACTCGGTTTGCTGGGAGCGCTGGGCTTGCTGCCTTCATTCTTATGCTGGGCCAGCACGGTCATAGGAATTGCCATCATCAGCAAAAGCGTTCCCAACTTCCGCAACGTCTTTTCAGTATTCGAAATTCGAATCATACGGCCTCCTGGCCATTGAAAACTTTGTCGTCAGTTTGTCTTCCCGAAAACAACGCCTCTTGAACGAAGTGAGGAGCTAGCTCCGGACCCTATCTGCGATAACACGAAGCCCGCCGGTTCCACGCGCGTGGTTGAATATTTAATTTCAAAAGCCCCGAAGGAAGACCGCAAGACATGCGCACCAGTGACGATTCGACGCCAAACGGTTGCGATATCTTGGGCGAAAAAACGTTATCAGAAGTTTGTCCTGCGCGCAATCGTTGCATCTGTCGAGTTACCAGAGCGATCACTGGAGTTGGGGGACGAGTGCTTCCCTCCGCCGTTTCTCTGCTGTAAGCTATTTGTCTTTTGGCAGGAGGATAACTTGCGCTACCTTGATCGTCTACAGCCGCTTGCGCTCTTGGTCATGCGCCTGGCTCTTGGCGCCGTGATGGTCGGCCATGGATATCCCAAGATGTTCGGAGGACTTCACCACCACGTTCAGTTCGTCGCCAGCCTCGGACTTCCCGGCTGGACTGCGTATCTTTCTGCCTTTGCGGAGTTTTTTGGTGGCATGATGGTTCTTGTCGGCCTGTTCACTCGTGCGGCTGCTTTTGCCATCTGCATCGATCTGTCCGTCGCCATTGCCAAGGTTCATTTTCACAACGGACTCATGGGTGAGCACGGATATGAATTTCCTCTAGCTCTGGCCACCCTGGCTTTTGCTCTCATCTTTTTCGGCGGAGGAGCGATCGCACTCGACCATATTCGCGCGTCCGGCGGCGGTGGCGGGAAATCCAAGTAGACGATTAGACATCAGAACACTTCTTGACATCGCAACTTTTGGCCAATGTTGGGGTTTACGACCGCTGCGTGATGTATGAATTCGAAAGTTGAAATTGCACGCAATCATCGTAATTTTCGATCCATCATAATTTCTACTATTGACATTTCTTTACATGCACGACGATTCAGTTGAATCAATACACCCGCTGAAATTATGATGAGCTGTTACTGACTTAAATGCATCTTACCGGTTTCGTGAACGCATCTCACCGCTTGCCACGAATTGATAGGAGGATATCGTGAGAAAGTTAGCGGGTTTCGCACCAGTGTTGGCGTTTTTGTTCTTGGCTCAGTTTGCCTCTGCCCAGCAGGGAGACGCTATGTTCGGTGTTGGAACGCTCTTGTCGTCGGCGGCAAGTACGTCTCAACAAATCACCGGCAATATCGCGGAAAGGGGCGGCACTTACCTTAACGTCAGCGCTGATGTGGTCTTCAAGAAACGGATCGGTTTCATGTGGGAGACGTCCTGGAGAGCAAGCCAGGCTGCCTACATTCCGGGACAAATAAATTATCGCCCGATCCTGACCGACTTCAACGGCCTCTGGCAGCCACAGATCAGCAAGAAGATTGGTTTCGATCTCTTTGGAGGCATCGGCATCGACAGCACTCGCTTCTATTATCCCTTCGCTACTTCTTGCAGCTACTTCAGCGGCTGCATCAACTACACCAGCAACCATAGTTTCATGCAGGATGTGGGCGCGGGTCTCCGCTATTACTTCTGGCACCACGTTTTCGTGCGTCCGGAGATTCACTACTACCATATCGACGGCAACAGCAACACCAACACCGTGAATCCTGGTGGCTTCAGCAGCGACAACGTCTTCCGCGTGGGCGCCTCGATCGGATACACAATCGGCGGACCAGAGTAGGGTTTGCCGTTCGCGAGCGACTGCAGGTTTACAGTCTGGGAAAACAACTCCAACTGCTTGGAGTATTCTGTTAGGCAGCCGTTAACGGCCGGCTAACAGATGCATCGTCGGACATCTTGTGTCCAAAACCCAAACCAATTTTGCAGGGGGCTGTATTGAGAAAGTTCGCGCTGCTTGCATCGATATGTACTCTCTCCGCCATTCTCGCTCCCGCCCAGCAATATGACATTGCCCTTAGTGGTTCCACTTTACTGGCATCTTCGCGTCCCAGTGATTTGGCGACCTTCAACGAGCCCGTCCTGAAGGGCGGCACATTTGTCGGCATCAACGCTGACTTCGTCGGTTTCCGGAAACGCCGCCTCGGCCTGAACGTTGAAACATCCTGGCGATACAGGAAAGCTGCCTATCCCTTCAATGGCGAAACCTACCGCCCCATCTTTACCGACGTTAATGCGCTGTTCCAACCGCAGCTAAGCAAAAAGCTCGGACTGGATTTTACGGGTGGCGTCGGCGTTGCGACCACCCCCTTTTACCTGCCCGGCGGTAATTCGTGCAATGCCAGCGGATGCATTAACTACACCAGCAGCAATCACTTCATGGAGCATCTGGGAGGCGGTGTTCGCTACCGCGTCTGGCGCAAATTCTTTGTGCGTCCGGAGCTTAACTACTACCACGTCCAAAATTATGTCCAGTTCAATTCTGACAACGTGTTCCGAGTCGGAGCCTCGGTAGGGTATACCTTTGGGGCTCCATAGATTTCCAGCCGGAATGCTAAAGAAAAAGGCAGCGTCTTGTCGACGCTGCCTTTAGTTTTTTTGTAGCGAAAATTCTAGGGTTCCCGCTCGCACTCCTCGGCTTCGTGGATGGCGCGGTCCAAATGCTCGATCGCTTTGGCGCGATGGCCGTGAAATTCGCCTTCGGCGTGCTCCAAGTGTTCCCTGGCGTGACGCATCGCTTCAATTGCTTCATGAACGCGGGGATGCGGGGGTTGAGGTACTGGTGCCGGAGCAGCAACCGCGGGACTTGCCGGAACGGCTGCGACCACTGCCGCGCTTTTTGGACCCGAGGCCGCCACCGGGAGAGCGAGGGTGATTAGAAGAGTTGCCGTAATCAATAGAGTCAAAAAACCAATTTTCTTCATGCGATTCTCCTCGACCGAGTTCCGGCGCAGACGACGCCGGCAAGATTAGGGCCACGGACCTCGCCTTCAGGCAAAGGTACCCGCGACACCCGCACAGTATAGCCGCGCTGGGACGAATTCTCGCGTGTACGAAGTTGACTCTTAGGATACTCGGTCAGCACGAATTACAGAATTCTTCTGACGGCTTCGCCACCACATCAGGGCCACAATCAACACGAATACCGTGGCTAAAACAAGATCAAAGCGCTTCATGAAATGCATGAGCACGCGCCATCGGCTCCCGAAGCTGTATCCGACGAACGAAATTACCGTTACCCAAAGTGCCGCCCCCAACAAATTGGAAACGGCGAATCTCTCCCACGGCATGCGCAAGACTCCGGCCAAAGGTCCGGCAATCACGCGCAGTCCGAAAACGAATCGCGCCGCCAGGATAGTGAGCACGCCGTGGCGGGCAAACAACTTCTCACCTCGCTCCACAGTCCCGTCGTGAATGTGGAAGATATACCGGTACCGCTCCAGCAGCGGCCGTCCGCCGTAAAAGCCGACCACGTAGCCGAGGCTGCTGCCCGCAACGGTGGCCACCGTGCCGACCAGAATGATCCATCCCAGTTGAAGATCGCGCTCGGTATAGGCGAGCAAACTCGCAAGCAACAGAACCGTCTCCCCCGGAAAAGGCAGGCCAAGATTCTCCAGCAGTAACGCCGCTGCTACGGCCCAGTACCCGTAGTGCACGAGCGCGCCGCGCGCCAGATCGATGATGTGATGATTAACGATGGAATGATTCCTGATCTAAATCTTGTGCGAATTGCTCCCGCTCGGATCAAGGCTGCTCCCGTGTCAGAAACGCAATCAAAGCGCGGTTGAACTCCTCTGGACATTCTTCATAAGGCAAGTGGCCGATGCCGGGAAAAATGATCAATTGCGAATGCGGAAAATATTTCGCCAGTGGCTCCGCCGACGAAGCATACACTGCCGGATCCTTACTGCCCCACATCAGCAGCGTAGGAATAGTTGCTAGCTTCGGCAGCGTATTTTGCAGTTCACACAGATCCTGCGTCCAGGTGCGAACGATGCTCAACGCGTGTTCAAACAGGCCGGGCTTCGCCAGCGGAGCCATGTAGCCCTCGAGAGCGTCCTTCGGAATATTGCGCCGGTCGCCATACATGCGAGCGTGCCAATAGGGATACATAAAACTCATTTGCGGCAGCAAGAACCGAAACCATGCCGAGCCAAGATCACTGCCTGCGAATGGCGCCAGGCGCTGGCCGTGGGACGAGTGCGGGTTAACCGGGGCAACCAGAATCAGCCGCCGTACCCGCAGGCGGGACTTAGGGTTCAGGCATTCCGCGGCCGCCATCATTGCCACGGCGCCACCATGCGAAGTCCCAAGCAGATCAAACGAAGATATTCCGAGACGCTCGATAAAACGCAATAGGCGTCGCGCTGTGCCGGGCATGGAATGATCGATCCCCTTCGGGCGATCGGAGAAACCCGCACCCATCATGTCTGGCGCATACATTGTCGCGTAGGGCGCGAGTGCCGGCATGGTGTATCGCCAGGAAAACGAATATCCCAGAAGCCCATGCAGCAGAATCAGCGGAGGACCCGAGCCCGCGCGAAGGTAACGCAGACGCGCTCCATCGAAATCCATCCAGCATTCTTCCACGTCTGCGCTTGCGCCTGGGAAAGGTGCAAGCGAAAGTTCCCCGACGGATTGCGTCACGGACAAATCTTGACCTTGAATGCGCTCACTCCAGATATTTTCAGCGTATCTTATTTTCCTGTAATCTTAATCGGGGCGGGACAACTCTTTTCCCGTCGCCAGATTCTATTTAGATGAACATCGCCTCTGTTCACTTCAACTTGGGGAGCTCCGGCTCCCCGTTTTTTAGAACAATCGTCAGTGGCTGATGGTCAGTAAACGTAAGTGTGTTTGTGCTAATTGTGTTTTTTTCTGACCACTGACCCACTGGCCACTGTTAAGCCGCTTCCTTCCGTTTCTTTCTCAGCAATTTTTTCAGCACACGAATTCCCTTGTCCACGTGCTTCTCCTCGAGCAAAAACGGAGGCAAGAACCGCACCACAGTATCCTGCGTGCTGTTGAAGAAGACGCCCTCGGCTAACGCCTCGTCGACAATGGGACGCGCCGGGATCACCAGATTGATGCCCTGAATAAATCCTCGCCCGCGTACTTCCTTCGCTGCTGCGCTTTTTTCTGCGATTGTTTTCAACTCCTGCTGCAGATAGGCTCCAACTTTGTTCACGTTATCGAGCATCTTTTCTTCTTCTAGGATCGCCAAAAACTCCAGCGCGACGCGGCAAGCCAGTGGACCGCCTCCGAAAGTTGTTCCGTGCTGTCCCGGTGAGATCGCATTGGCGAATTCTTCTTTCGCGATGAATGCTCCGAGGGGAAGTCCCGCAGCAATCGGCTTGGCAATCGCAACCATGTCGGGCGTCACGCCGAAGCTCTGAAACGCAAAAATTGTTCCCGTGCGGCCGAGTCCGCACTGAATCTCATCGAAGATCAAGGCAACTTTGTGTTTATCCGCTAAAGACCGGCACTCCTGCAGGAACTCGACCGAACACTCATAGATTCCACCTTCCCCAAAAATCGGCTCAAGCACGATCGCGCACGTGTTATCGTTCACGGCCCCGCGCAAACCTTCGATGTCGTTTTGCCCCACGAAAGTCACTTCCTCGAGCAGTGGCTCAAATCCCCTGCGATGTTTTTCCTGCCCGGTCAGCGAGAGCGCTCCAAACGTGCGCCCGTGATACGACCCTTGCAGCGCCACTAGTCGCGACTTCGCCTCGCCGCCCGCCCGGTGTCCCGCCAGCCGCGCCAGCTTGATCGATCCCTCGATCGCCTCCGTTCCGCTGTTGGAAAAAAACGCCCGGGTTGCTCCGGACACGCCGCCCGAAGAATTGAGGAAGAGCGTGCACAGCTTCTCCGCCAGTTCCCCTTGAAATTCGTGGTAGTAAAGGTTGGAGACGTGAATCAATTTCGCTGCCTGCTCCCGAATCGTCTTCACGATCCGTGGATGTGCGTGCCCCAGCGCATTCACTCCCAGCCCTGAAACAAAATCGAGATAACGCCGGTCCTTGATGTCGTAAAGAAAAACGCCTTTGCCCCGGCTCAATGCGATGGGATAGCGATTGTAAGTCCCCAGCAAATACCGCTTCTCTAAGTCTGCAATCTGTTCGAATGTTTTCATAGGAAGATTTGATTCTATCGGAAGACGAATCGTGTAAATGTGAAAACAAACGACTCTGCTCTCCTCTTTGACGACATTACTGAAAGATACCGGATTCCTACAGTCGTTGTTTGATGGGGTTAGGTAACAAGGCTACAACTCAAATGCCGGCGTACCAGGCGTAGCCGCCGTCTGCGTTCGCGCCTCCGAGTCCCTTGCCGAAGCCTTTGAGTGAGTCTGTAGCTGTCAGGCGGGTTATGAATTTCACGCTTTTATAACCGAGTTGGCGAGGGACACGCATCCGCAGCGGTCCACCAAAACCCACCGGAAGATCTCCGTCGTTCATCGCATAGGTCAGCAGAGTCTGGGGATGCAGAGCATCGGCCATGTCCATGCTCTCCCACCAATCGTCGGGATCGATCGAGAAGTAAACTATATATCGCGCCTGCGGCAGAATCCCGGCGGCATTCAACACCTCAACCACAGGCGTCCCGATCCATTCGGCGACATACGACCAGCCCTCCTCACACACCACCTCAGTGATCTGACTACGCGGGGGAAGACTCTTGATGTCGGCGAGCGAAAACGATGACGGCCGGGCGACCATTCCATCGACCGCTAGCCGCCAATCTGCAAACCCATGCGCCTGCTGATGTTTGAAGGCATCGTTAAAGGGAGCGATTTCGTTGGCGAAAGGTATCTTCGAGATCATGCTGCGAGGAAACTCTCGAGCCAGCGAGTGTCTCGTCAGAAGCCGCTGTGCGGCGTAGGTCAGCGTCTCACCCGGACCGTAAAACCCGCCGCCATCGGGCGGGACCAGTCCATAGCGCCGCGCCAGGCCAGCGGCAACGGCCACGCCTGACACGCCAGCGGTAGCGGCCAGACCAGCGGTAACGAACTTGCGGCGTGAGATTTTGTTCATATGCGTTCCTCTGTTGTGCGCTCTTCTGTTACTTCGCTGGGCGCGGTGGCACCGGTGATTACGGTATTCACAATGGTACTTCCACTAATCACTCTTCCGATAATCGTTTTCCCCGGTAATCATTTTCCCGGCATTCATTCTTCCGGTAATCATGGCCCGCGTGCGACTCGCGAATCCGGCGAGAACAATCATCGCGATGTGGACGATGAGGAAGAGCAGCAGAAACCCGGAGATGAAGAAATGAAGTGTGCGCGCAGACTGCCGTCCACCCAGCGAATTCACGGCCACCGGAAACGCAGAATTGAACCCGGGTGACATCGCGAGACCCGTCCATATCACGAGGGGAAACAACACGAAGATCACGAGAAGGTATGCGGCACGCTGCACCACGTTGTAGGAAAACGCCTCAGCTTCGCCCGGCCGGCTGAGACGAAGGTGCTTCGCGAGGACTCCCACGAACGCCTGCCACGTCCTATCCCCCGGAGCCGGAAACAGGTTGCTCTGAAAGTGGCCAGTCCACAAACCCCATATGGCGTAAGCGAGACCGGTCAGCACCACCGCCCATGCGGCTTCAAAGTGCAGATACCGGCTCCAGCCATTCTGGTCGGGCAGCACGTAGCCGTAACCAGTGGGGACCAGATTCCTCGAAGCAGGGATCGGTATTCTAAACAGCGGGCGAGTCAGATCATGTCCGGTTTCGCCCCAATAAAATCGTGGGTGAGAGATCACGATTTCACATCCACTGACGAGTAGTGCGAAAAAGCAGATGGACGTAATCCAATGCGTCACGCGGACAAAGGAGGTATGCCGCGGAGGTACCGAATTTCCGGACGAGGCAGAGTCAGGCACGTCCGAGAGGATAGCATGTCCGGATAGCCGCACCTAGTGCTGCACGATCGAAACAAATTCTGCGTGCTAGGCTAATAGGGTGAATCGTTGGCTACGCGCCCTTGCCCTCAACCGCATCGTTCTTCTTTTATTATTTTTGCCAGGCGCGATCCCCGCTTCTGCAGCGAACTGGAGTATCGATGCTCAGCCTCCGAAACTGGTCAATGGCGCTCCAGTATTGTTTCAAGTGAGGTCTCCCGCCCGTCTGCAATCGCTAACTGGAAACTGGCTGGGACACGAGGTCTCTTTCAGCTTCGATGCGAAAAGCAAAACCTGGTACGCGTTGGCAGGCGTCAGCCTGGAAACTGCGCCAGGACGTTATTCGCTGGAGCTAACCGGAGAAACAACTGCGAGTAAAGAAGGCGCCAAGAAACTGCCTTTCTCACGCAAGTTTTCCGTCGCTCGCGGCAAGTATCCCAAGATCGCAGTCAAGCTCAGCGTTGAACCGAAGTTCACCGAGCCTAGCCCCGAGCAGCAGAAGGAAATTGCAGAAGGTCAGGAGATCAAGAAGGACTATCTGAACCGGGTCACGCCGGAGCGCGAGTGGTCGGGGCCATTCGCCGCGCCGGCCGACGGTGCGATTTCTGATGTCTTCGGCTCCGAGCGTGTTTTCAATGGCAAGACCTCGAGCCCGCACCTGGGTTTGGATTTCCGGGTGCCAAGCGGCACGCCGGTCGCCGCGATGAACGACGGCACGGTGCTGCTGGCACGACCGCTTTATTTTGAGGGTAACTTCGTTGTGTTGGATCACGGCCAAGGATTGCTCACTCTTTATCTTCATCTTTCCGAATTCAAGGTAAAGGAAGGGGACCAGGTAAAGCGCGGCCAGGAAGTCGGATTAAGCGGCGGCACGGGACGGGCAACCGGCCCGCATCTGCATGTCGCGGTGCGATGGCAGGGCACGTATCTGGATCCCGCGCTGCTCATGAGATTGCGGTTACCGTAGAAGAAGCAATTGGCAATTGGCCGTTAGCCCCGAGTCTCGAGCGTTCAATCCAGCGCGGGATGGGAGTGGCTAAGTGCTAATGCTAGTTGCTCATGGCTGAGTGCGACGCTGCAGTTTTCCTACGCATTTCCCCCGGAGAGCCCGCTCAACCCTCGCGCTGGAATGTCTCGGAGCGCCCCCTTCAGGCTTTCTTTCAATTCGAGATTTCGGATCAGGCGATGCAGATAATTCGGATGCACACCCAGAATGCGCGCCGCGTCAGCATAGCTTCCCTGAGTTTGCTCAACAGCGTCAAGTATCAACTGTTTCTTCAACTCCTTGACTGCCTGATGATATTTTGCCTCAATCATTTCTGGCGGCGGAGTGCGTTCCAGAAGCGACTCGGGAAGATCCTCAGGCAGAATCATGTCGGAGGCACCGAGCACCAACGCATGCTCGATTGCGTTTTCGAGCTCTCGCACATTGCCCGGCCAATCGTAGTTCACCAGGCAGGCCAAGGCTTCGCGGGAAACCGGCCGAGGCTTTACTTTGCAATGCTTCGCATGCTTCTGGACGAAATGGCGTACCAGCATCGGAATATCTTCCCGGCGGTCGCGCAACGTTGGCATCGTAATCTTCAACACCGCCAGGCGGTAATATAGGTCCTGGCGAAATCTTCCGTTGCGGACGGCCTGCTCAAGGTTGCAGTTGGTAGCGGCGATCAGGCGGATATCCACTTTAATGGGATGCGTTCCGCCCACGCGTTCAAACTCGCGCTCCTGTAGTACGCGCAACAATTTGACCTGCAGTGCGGGAGCGACTTCTCCGATTTCGTCGAGAAATACTACGCCTCCGTCGGCAACTTCGAAGCGGCCTTTCTTTTGCGACACGGCTCCAGTGAACGCCCCGCGCTCGTGCCCAAACAAATCGCTTTCCAGCAGGGTCTCTGGAATCGCGGCACAATTGATCGCGATAAAAGGCTTGGTAGCCCGCGCACTGTTGCGATGAATGGCTCGGGCAGCAAGCTCTTTCCCGGTTCCGCTCTCGCCCTCAATCAGCACGGTCGCTTCGGCGGGCGCCACACGCTTCAGAAATTGGTAAACCTCTTTCATGCGAACGCCCTCGCCCACAAGGCTTCGCTCCTGGCTGATCTCCACCGTAAGGCGTTCGTTTTCCTCCTCAAGCCACTGAAGGCGCCGGGCGTTCTCCAGGGCCACGGCCGAGATACCTGCGACCGCCGTCACCAGTTGCAAATGCTCTTCGTTAAGACGGCTGTCGATGCTTTCGCTGTCCAGATAAATGCATCCGATCACGCGCTGAAACACGGTCAATGGTACGCACAGGAGTGAGCGGACTTGCGATGCCGCAAGGCTCTCGACGTCGCGCAATTCGTCGTGACTGGGCACATCGCTGCCAAGAATCGCAACGCCTTGCTCGAGAACCTGGCGGGCAACCGTGCGGCTTACTTTGACCAACTGGCCTTGCCCAGCCTGGCGCATACGAGCGAACATGGAATTGAATTGTTGGCCTTCCCTGTCCGCCAGCAGAATGGCGCCCCTCCCAGCCGGGGCAACCTCAAAAATCAGGTCCAGCAACTGCTCCTGCAGCTGGTTGAGATCGCGAATCGCGTGCACGATGCGGCTGATTTTGAGCAACGCATTCAGATTGCGGGCCACGCGCGAGGTCGCTGGAAGCTCTCGCAGCAATCGGTCCGGGTGCAGATAGACCACGTCCCTGGGGTGGAGGATGGTGGTTTCGGCGGTGCACTGAGCATCTTCGAATTCCACCCGGCCTTCACCCGGGGAAAGCTTTTCGTCCTCCTCGAGCAGAAAAACAAAAGAAGAGTCGCCGGCGGCAATTTCATCTCCGTGTTGCAGCCACTGCTCTTCCACTGCAGTACGATTTACCAGGGTGCCATTGCGGCTGTCGAGGTCGCGTACGCGGAACCGTCCGTCTTGCCCGGTGAGCAGACAATGTTTTCGTGAGACCGAAGGGTCGGCGATTGCGATGCCGTTCGACGCTTCCCGCCCGATCGTAATTTCCCCCTCGGACAAGGGAATGATCGAGTCTTTCAAAGGCCCGGAAAGCACCAGGAGTCTGGGAAGCAAGCTGGCTACCTCGCGCCCTTCATATCACAGTTTGAACCGAAATCCACACCCGGCTCGAGATTGTTTCGATATCCGAACAGATAGTCCGCTATCCGATTGGATAGTGCCAGCTCCGGCAGGACGGTAATTCAGAGGATGGCGGAAAGTCGCATTCGGAGACAAAGGCTTTGCCTGGAGCCATTTGCCGCGACGCTTAGATTTGTTGAAAAGTCAGGCGACTGGCATTCCAACTGCAAGTGCGAGTGTGCGGTCAGCCTTGGCAAAAAGCGATGGGGGAAGCGCTTTTGTGATCTGTTCTTGCCGGGCCTGCGCAATCAGGGACTCGAGGGGCCCCCTCATCGAGCCCCTGATTTTTTGCGCGTTAATCGCGAAGCAACAATCCATCTGTTTTTCGTTAGGGCTTTATTTCGCATGGCTTAGGTGGTGATATTTTCTTGACCACCAATTGATTCACAGGGCATGGCAATTTCGCTGGACTTCGGTCAGTTTTGCCTTCTTAAGGAGGCAACATGTCCAGCGCTATCGGTTCCTGCGGCAATGCCAGAAACATCTTCACGCCGGCCGCTCGCATCCAGCAGAGTCTGGCAGCGGCGGCGGAAAAGCGAGTTCTTACCTGGCTGGCAAATCGCACTCCCGCCAGTATTAACTCCGACCACCTCACGCTATTGGGGTTCGTTTCGCAATGTCTGGTTGGGATTTGCTATGCGTTTTCTCGCTTGAATCCCAACATTCTCCTCGCCGGTGTTTTCTGCCTCGCCCTGAATTGGCTGGGTGACAGCCTGGATGGCACGCTCGCTAGAGTTCGCAACCAGCAGCGCCCGCGTTATGGTTTCTATGTTGACCACATGAGCGACACCATTTCCGCCTTGATTCTCATGGCGGGCCTGGCCGTCTCAGGATACGTTCATCCCCTGATTAGCATCGGCATGCTGATCGCTTTTCTCATGCTTTCCATCGAGGCTTATCTTGCGACCTACACTCTGAACCAATTTCGGCTGTCTTATTGGAAGTTCGGTCCCACCGAAATCCGAATTCTGCTCGCAATCGGAAACATTGCCCTACTCCATCATTCGAAGATCAAGTTTCTTCATCGGCAGGTTTTGCTGTTCGATTTCGGCGGCATAATCGCCATCGCGGGAATGCTTGTGATGCTGTTGGCTTCGGTAATCCTGCATACAAGACAGCTTTATCGCGAGGAGAGGCTCGGATGAGCCGCGCGACGGGCCTCCGTTTGCTTAAATTTTCTGCGGTCGGAGCAATCGGCGTGGGTGTTCAACTTGGCGCGCTGGCGGTTCTTCATGCCATGGAAATCACTTATTTGCCGGCGACCGCGCTTGCGGTCGAGTGCGCCGTGATCCACAACTTTTTGTGGCATCGCCGCTTCACCTGGGCCGACCGCTCTCGATCGGGAGCACGCGGCTTTTTTATGCCGCTATTTCGTTTTCATCTATGTAACGGATTGATCTCGCTTGCGGGCAACCTGCTGTTCATGCGCGTCCTGGTGGGAAGCTGCGGTATTCCACTGCTTCCTTCCAACATGGCAGGTATTGTGGCATGCTGCGTGGCGAACTTTCTGGCCAGTGACCGCTGGGTATTCGTTGGTCGTGGAGTATAGGCTGAGAGCAGTAGCGGGGTGGCGGGGGTTATCGCTTGCCGAGCGAAGTTTCGTCGATGCGTTCATGCATAAGCAGAAGGGTGCGCTGCGCGAACGGGACATAGGCCAACGCCGCTGTGATGCCCAGTGCGAGGCCTACACCGATCTGGCGTGCGAGCAGGAACGGCGACAGCGCCCACAGTTCATCGAGCACCAGCAAGCCCGGAAAGATTGTCAGGAACTTGTGGCTGAAATCCCTTATGTCAAAGGCAACGGCAGAGAGCAGATACAGACGCACCGGAATGCCCACGCTTGCCGATACAATGACCACCACCGCTGGCCATGCGCGTCCGTCGGACACTCGCTCCACCAGATCCTGTACTGCCGGCATTCGCCACAAAGCAACAATATAAAAAATCAAATACATCGCCTGAATCAAGAGAAATAGGCCGCGAACATACGCCGGCTGAGCCGCCGGCAACTCTTCCATCTGCGTAAGCTGAAAAGTAGACGAGGGCGTACGTTGGCGCGATGCAGTCTCGGGCAAGTCTTTCCGGCGACGATCCGGCTCGAGATTGGTCTTAACATCCGGACGCCCCGACGAATCGACTGCACTGACGAACCGATAACCGCGTTTGGCCAAAGTCTCGACGAACCGCGGGTTCGCGGCCGCATCATTCAGCGCTTCGCGAATCTTGTTAATGATGGTATTTAGGCTGTGGTCGAAATCGACGAACGTGTCAGAGGGCCAAAGCTTCTGCCGAATTTCCTCCCGGGTAACCACTTCGCCCGGCCGTTCAAGCAGGAGCAACAGGACCTGAAAAGGCTGCTCCTGCAGTTTTAATCGCATACCCGCTTTGCGCAACTCCCGGCTGTCGGGATCGGCCTCGAAGACTCCGAAGCGAAATATTTTTCTTTCACCGCTGCTCATCGCCGGCCATCATAACCTAATGCGAAGCAGGCTTGAAAAGCGAAGTGTGACAACCTAGGAGATTCGGCAAGGTCGTTAAGCTAGTCTCATCCCGCCACGACCTCGGCGGCAGAAGCAAGCACCGGCATGGGAACTGCTGCTCCCTCGCGATAAGTAACGCTGTTTCCGGAGATCGCTGGAACGCGTTCCCCCGGAACTAGAATCCCAACCAAATTCAGAGGATCCGCAGCCGACAATGTTACCGACCCTTGCGCCGAATCGAGCTTGCGCATCGCCCGCACTGAGTCCACCGCAACCGGCAGGGCAAATTGTTCGCCGAGGAATCCATCCACAAAGCGGCCGCCACGAATCTCGCCACGATCTTCCAGCCGGCGAAAGGCCATCAGCAGTTCGCGCCAGGGCGGAAGGTTTGCTTCGCGCGCCAACACATCGCGGACCACAATGCCGTAGCGCCGAAGCAGCATCCAACAGGCTGCCTCGACTGCGCGAGGCCTCTCGACCAGCTGCTCGGCGTGCAGCAAAGCCCAGCGTCCCGCGCTATGTCGCGGACGCGTGCTGCGCCCGCTGCCCTGGCCCGCCCGCCGCTTGGGATCGATGAGCGAGCGCAGATTATCGAAGCCATCAGCAGTCACCAATCCCGCGGCTACCAATTCCCACAGCGCAGTCTCGATTTCCGCCTTCAGCTTGCCTGTACCGCGTACGATGTCGGCAAAGAAAGACGCGCCACGCTGCCGCAGAAAGTCGAGTACTTTTTGTGCTCCGTGGCTCAGGCCGCTATTTTCCGACAACTCGGCGCCGGGATGCCGCGGCGTCATCCAATCGGCATCTTCTCGAACGAAGAATGTTATGGGAGCAACGCTGGTGGGGATTACGCGCCGCTGTCGCGGCGGCGCACCAGACTCTGAAGCCGTCACACTCCCCGGATGCGTAGAGTCGAGCGTTGCGGGATGGGGCGACAACCTGCCCCATCCCACAGCGCCGGTGAGGCAAAGCTGATCGAGCCATTTGGGATCGTAATCGATCACACGGCGGGCCAGCACCTGCCGCTCCCAGGCATTTGCCGGAATCTCAAATCCCTGCAACTGGCGCAGCACTTCGAGCGTGCCCCGCTCGCCCACCACCTGCGTCCCAGGCGCAACGTGCTGCCACTGCAGCAGCCATTGCATGAATTGTGCCGCGGAGACGGGCTCGATCTGCTTTCGCAAGCTCGCGACGGTGAGCCGGTGAATCCGAGCCAGCAGCCTGCGTTCGCACCATTCGATCTCGGGCTCTTGAGGTGAGGCAGCGCCACTGAAATTTCCTCGCAGAATAGTTCCGCTGGCCTCCATGCGAAGTAGAGCGCCCTCGATCTCAGATGCTGGAATTCCTAATGTCTTTCCGAGCTCTGACGCAGTCGTTGGCCCGAGGTGCGATATCCATCCCGTCACTAACGTCAACAAAGCATCATCACGATTAGGGACCTGTGTTTCCACAGCAGCTAGTTCCGGCGCAAATCGAGCCTCAGGAAATAACACGGAAAACGTTCTGGCTCGCTCTGCCGCTACCCAGTAAGTCCGGCCGCTCGAAACTGTGGATGCGGCGCGACCCTCGCTAATCAGCCGCTCAAAATGAAATTTCCATCGGCCGGTATCGAAATTAAGATTGTTTTGCGGTAGGGCCACCAAGGTGTGCAACACATCATGCAATTCATCGGCATCGCGCACATCAGGCCAGGCTTCTTCGCGTACCTTGGCAATCGCGGCCGGATCGAGACCCCCGACTTCCTCGAGCACCGATTCCGGCAGCATGCGTCGCATCTGCACCGCACGCGCCCGCCGTTCCTCAAGCGGCGCGTCATCCAAATAGGCATAAGGATTCGCATTCAGAATCTCATGCGAAAACTGTGATGGAACCGGTGTATCGACTGCGATGCAGCGAATGCGTCCGTCCGCCAGCCCGCTGAGCACCGACTTCAACCCATCGATGTCCATTGCCTCGGTGAGCACATCTTTCATCACTTCACTCACCAGAGGATGGTCGGGAATCTTGCGATCACCTTGAATGTTTTCGAAGCACGCCGCAGCGTCGGGAAAGACCGCGCACAGCAGATCCTCAGATCGCATGCGCTGAATCTGCGGTGGAACTTTCTTTCCATTCTGAAAACGCAACAACGCGAGGGCCCGGTTCGCATCCCAGCGCCAGCGCGTGGCAAAAATAGGAGAGTCCAGCGCCGCCTGTTCGAGAATCGGCTGAACGGTCGCTGCCTGCAGGAAATTGAAAACATCGCCGAGCGGAAAGCTATGTTGCTCTGATAAAGCGATGTTCAAACCATTATCAGTGGCTGCGGCCTGCAGTTCGAAGTTGAATCCGACGCAGAAGCGCTTGCGCAGCGCGAGGCCCCAAGCTTTGTTGATGCGTCCGCCAAAGGGCGCATGAATCACCAGTTGCATGCCGCCACCTTCGTCGAAGAAACGCTCAGCAATTACCGTCGTCTGGGTGGGCACGGCGCCCAAAACTGCGCGGCCTTGCAGGATGTATTCGATCGTCTGCTCGGCGCCCGAGTCATCCAGACCGCACTCTTCCTTCAACCACGCAACTGTCTGCGACACTTCCGGCTGCGTCGCCGAAAAGCCTACAGGAGAAGTCTTCGGAAGCATCTCACTGATTTTCTGCCGCAATATTCCGATGTGCTCGGATAATTCCTCGGTTCGCGCCGGCGCTTCACCTCGCCAGAACGGAACGCTGGGCGGGGCACCGTGCGCATCCTGCACCAGCACGCGGCCTGAGTTTGTTTCCACACGGCGAATCATCCACGATGTATTTCCCAGAAGCATGATGTCGCCGCGGTTGCTCTCGACCGCAAAGTCTTCATCCACCGTGCCTACAACAAGGCCATCGGGCTCCGCGACGACTGCGTATAGCGAATTGTCGGGAATGGCGCCCCCGCTGGTAATTGCCGCGAGTCTCGCCCCACGTCGTGCGCGTAGTTTGCCATTCACTCGATCGCGGTGCAGATACGCCCCGTAACGGCCGCGTCGCGCGGCGATGCCCTCGGCCAGCATCTCCAGAATCCCATCGAAAGTTGCGGGCGTTAAATTGCGATACGGATACGCGCGTCGCACCAGCGCAAACATCTCATCTTCGCCCCACTCTTCGGCGGCGCACGCTGCGACAATCTGCTGCGCCAGCACATCCAGAGGCAATTCCGGAATCATGAGGCGATCGAGATCACCTTGACGGATGGCGCGCACCAAGGCCGCGCACTCCAGCAAGTCGTCGCGCGTGGTAGCAAAAAGGCGTCCCTTGGGGACCGCGCCGCGCCAGTGCCCGGAGCGCCCTACCCGCTGCAGCGTTACCGCAATCGATCGAGGGGAATTGATCTGCACGACCAAATCGACCGTGCCAACATCAATTCCAAGTTCGAGTGACGCGGTAGCGACGAGCACCCGCACTTGGCCTTCTTTCAGTTTTTTCTCAGCCTGCAGGCGCAACTTACGCGAGAGACTACCGTGATGAGCCGCGACGTTGTCTTCGCCGATGCGCGCGCCGAGTTGATGCGCCACACGCTCCGCCATGCGTCGGGTATTTACGAATACCAGCGTCGATCGATGTTGCTCGACCAGCGTCACCAGGCGGTTGTAAACCTCGTCCCACATTTCATTCGAAGCTACGGGCCCAAGCGGCATCGCAGGAACTTCGACCGCCATATCGAGCTTGCGCTTGTGTCCGATATTGACGATTACCGGATCAGGACGGCTGCCTGTCAGGAAGTGGGCGACCTGTTCGATTGGCTTCTGCGTCGCAGAAAGTCCAATTCGGACCGGCTGCTTATACGTAAGCGCTTCGAGCCGTTCCAGAGACAGCGTCAGATGGGCCCCACGCTTATCGTCAGCGACGGCGTGAATTTCATCGACGATTACCGTTTCGACATCGCGCAGAATTGCGCGGCTCTTTTCCGCCGTCAGCAGAATGTAGAGCGACTCGGGCGTAGTCACCAGGATGTGCGGAGGACGCTTCAACATGGCGCGGCGCTGGGGCATCAGCGTGTCGCCGGTGCGGACCGCCGTGCGAATTTCCGGCATGAGCAGGCCGCGCTCACCCGCCATGGCGAGAATTTCGCCCAGCGGAATTTCCAAATTTTTCTGGATATCGTTGCCCAGCGCTTTTAACGGCGAGACGTAGAGAACTTCGGTTCGATCGGCCAGGCCTCCCGCGAGCGCCTTGCGCACGAGCCGGTCGATGCAGGCGAGAAACGCGGCCAACGTTTTTCCCGAGCCGGTGGGCGCTGAGATAAGCGTCGTCCGCCCCGCAAGAATGTGCGGCCAACCCTGTTCCTGCGGTTCGGTGGGAGTATCGAAGCGTTGCACAAACCACTCCGCCACCAGAGGATGTGCCCAGGAAAGGGTGTCAGGAAGGTAAGGCATCCGGATATTGTAGCCGGAAGCCGGGGTTTCGTAAATTGTTCGCTTTTTGCCGCGATCAATGCCAATTGGCCAAAGGTAGCTGCGAGGAAGGATGATGAGGTCGGCAGCGAACGGCCAAAACAAAAAGCCCATCGGATGCTTGCTTGGGGCGTGCTCGGGTCAGCATCCGATGGGCTACCGTTTCTCCTTACTCACCCTGTTGTTTTCAGGAGTATTTGTATTGATTAAACCCCAGAAGTTCAGTAAGTTCCGTCTAATTTTGTAAAGCTTTGTAATTGTTGTCACGAGTTGCGCAACAGTCTGTCGCCCTGTCGCCGATGCGATCGACGAGAGAATAACACTGAACTAGTCGGCGACTACTGTCGTCTTTGACGCCATGAGTTCGGTGAAGCGTGGATTTTTTCGCAGCTCTGAAAACTCCACATCTTTGTACACGTTCTTCAGATCCTTGTAGCCGGCTTCCATTGCCTTTCGCAAGTACTCGAGCGATTGATCCGACAGTCCCATCTTGGCATAGAGCCTCGCCACAGTGTAGTCGTAGCGGGCGCGATCCTCGGGACTCGGCAGTTGTGCCTGCACACCCGAACGCGAGCTCCGCTCAAACACCTCGGGATCTAATTCCAGCGCGTGCTGGTAAGCCGCAACTGCACGGTTGAAGTCGCGCTTGGAGAAGTACGCGGCACCTAGATTGCTGAAGAAGGATGCTGAATTGGCGTCCTTGGCGATCGCCTTCTCATACTCCTTCGCGGCCGCACCGAATTTCTTGCTCTCGTAATAAACTACGCCCAGATTGTTGTAGGCATCGGCAAATGCGTGATCGTACTTAATGGATCGTTGGAAGGCCTTTTGCGCTTCCTTATAGCGCTGCATCATTAGTTCCGTGATGCCGATCTTGTTCAGCAGGCGCGGGTCATTCGGTTTCTTGCCTAGCGCAGCGTTGTAGTAGTCAAGCGCGTCCAGATAAAGTTTCTCCGAGCGCAGTTCATCAGCTTGCCGCTCCAGGTCGGCAGACTTTGCGTCCGGCGCTGGTGGATCAATTGCGCGAACAAGTGGCGGGGAAATCTGCACCTGTTCGGAATGAGAAACTTGCGTCAGTGCAGCTGTGGAAGAGATTACGACCAGAAGAATCAGGCAGGCTTTCCGGTAGGACATACACACCCCCAGACGACCAATGCCGCCATTTTGCCACAGTTTTGCCGGGGTGAAGCAGGAAAATTTGAGGGTAATACCAAACGCGGCCCCGTATTTCAAATTTGGACTTCCGCCTGAAATAGGCTTGGGCTGGCGTTTCTGACGGAATAGTTCGTCTGAGTTTATCCGTGAATCGACATTTTTGGAGTTAACCGCCGATCGAAGATGACAGAACTTGCAGCCCTCTTCACAAATGCAATGTTGCAACTAAGAAATTCTTTGCAACCTCAGGAAAAAGAAGCTGTTGTCTTGCTTTCCGCTTGCGTTTGTCACCCCGTCACTGCATACTTCAACTAACCCCGCGCAATGCGGGTTTCGGCTCTCTCCCGCCCTCCCCCGGTTTTTACCAATTCAGAACCAGACCCGTGAACGACCGATAAGGCTTTCTTAACCCTGCCCTACCGATGCCGCACAGCGCATTGGATCGACATCCCAAAGGGGAGCGGTGGAAATATTCTCGAGCCCGACCTCCCCGGCCATTTCTGTCCCGGGTTTACCGCACCATACGATACGGAATTGTCCTTTCGTGCCCTGATATAAAACGTCGATCACTTCTCCCGGCTTCAGTTGAGCATCCACGCATTGGAGAGTTGCCCCCCGCCCGCTGATCGAGCGCAAACTGGCGGGTTGAGTGAAAGGGCGCAAGTGAGCGTCCATGCCCCAGATCTGTACCGGAAGATCAACGAAGACACGCGATTGTTGGCGGCGATCCATGCGATGCTCCTTGGTTTTGAAAGGGGGATCAGCGAATCGTAGGAGGGCTGAGCGGACAAACAAAGGTAACGACGGTCACAGTCGTTATAGTGCCGAAAGGTTGGTTACTGGCGGGCGAACTTGCGAAACCCAGTTGCTAATCGAGGTCGCCCAGCGAGCAGGTCCCAGGGCCGCGAGGGTCGCCGCACGAGCCGCATGCGCCCGCAGATGCAGGTACTCCGCCAGAGCTTTTTGCGGAAACAGCGAACACGCTAAGTTGCGGGCTTAGCTTTTTACTTTCGCACTTGGGACACTTCGCTTTGTCGCGGCCGAAGACCAAGGCTTCAAACTGGTGCTGACATTCCTGGCAGATGTATTCAAAAATCGGCATGACTGACTCCCGTGAAATGGAATGAACCTATTAAAATCAATTTGTGGGAACTTCGCAAACTGGGGCGGCAGAACCCCGACCTCCTGATTCGGAAATTGGGTCGAGTGATCTGCCAAGAAATGATCTGCCGAGGACTGATCTGTCGAGAGACGATCTGTCGAGAGACGATCTGTCCGGTGGTGATCTTCGGATCATCCCACCCTCGAAGATGCCGTGGTCTGGACGCGAGACATTCCGGGCGCGTCGCTGGCTTGGAGGCGGGCATGTGCAAACTCTCGCGGCCTTTTTTCTTCCACGCCGAATCAAGTTGCCGAACGCCGAGCGTCGTCTCGTGGAAGTGGAATCTGGCGTTCCTGTGCTTTGCCATTGTCACTGGCAAAACGATCACCGTGCGCTGACCCTTATCGTAGTTCACGGGCTTGAAGGATCAAGTGAATCGCAATACATGCTCGGAATCGCGCGCAGCGCTTTGAGCGCGGGCATGAACGTGGTTCGGATGAACCAGCGCAACTGCGGCGGTATGGACCACTGTGCTCCCACCCTTTACAACTCAAGCCGATCGGCGGATGTTGCAGCCGTGGCACGCAACCTTGTCGAGCGCGACAAAGTTCCTGGCTTCGTACTCATTGGTTTTTCCATGGGCGGTAATCTGGTCCTGAAGCTCGCGGGAGAGTGGGGGAACGACGGTCCTGCCGAGTTTCGCGCGGTAGCAGCGGTTTGTCCGGCAGTGAATTTGGCGGCCGGAGCCGATGCCCTCCATGAACCGGCCAACCGAATTTACGAATATTATTTTCTTTTGCAGTTGTTTCGGCGGTTTCGTCACAAAGCGCGGCTTTTTCCTGGTAGCTTTGATGCTCTGAGGCTGCGCGGGGTTCGAACTCTGCGCGACTTCGACGACCGTGTGACCGCCTATTATTGTGGGTTCACCGGCGCCGATGATTATTACGCGCGAGCCGCAGCAGCCAATGTGATTGACCGCATCACCAAGCCTAGCCTGGTCATTCATGCGATGAACGATCCCTTCATTCGTATTTTGCCGGAAACCCGTCAGGCGCTGATTTCCAACCCTAACATTGCCTACATTGAGGTCGAAGACGGTGGTCACTGCGCGTTCGTAGGCGAGCGCGACGGCGATGGGGACTACGACGGCCGTTGGGCGGAACGCGAAGTCGTGGAATTTGCCAAGCGGTTTCGCTAAACGGTCTCGGTAATGCAGGTTTTCTTGCGGGATTCTCGGGAGCACAATGATCAGAAAGATTAGTTGGCGCCGGCCGGACGCCAAAACCAGGTCAGCAGTTCCATCCCGCGTCCCTTGAGGCGGGTTCGGAAGTAGGCAAGCACCAGCATCGCAACGAAGATTGTCAGCAGTCCCAACGATGCCGTGCGGATACCGTCGCTGTGTTTTGGCAGAATGGAGGCACGACCGTACACGAACTCCAGATGGACCCAATACACCAGTAGGGAAGCCTGTCCCAATAGAATCAACGGACTGAATCCCCAGTGTCCGGCGCCCCATCGGCACCAGGCATAACTCGCAGCCAGGATGACCAGGAGCATACCGACGCGAATCAAAAAGAAATTTGGGCTAGTGTGCCAGTAATCGTAGACCGCATAAAGCTGACGCGGTTGGGCGTTAAACCAACGCGCGGCTGCAATTAACAGCACGCCACTCGCACCTGCAAGAAAAAAAGTCAGGCCTTCAGCCCGGTGCCCCCACTTGCTCTGCAAAATAAATCCGGCAGCCAGTCCGGCGAAGGCAAAAGCAGTCCAGGGAAAAATAGGGAAAAGCCAGGCCTGTGGAGTGCCCAGATTGTGCACTCCGTTGATGTAAGACTCCAGAGGCCACGGCAGCCAATCCGGACGCCAGGTCGTCCACAGCGGTGGAGTGAGCAGGGAAATCAGCAGAGCCGTTCCCGTTGCCGTGAGAATCAGTGCGGTCCTGGCCTCAGCTCCTCGTCGCAGTGTCAGGACCAACCAGCACAGCACGCCCATCAGCATCATCGAGAGGCCGATCGTATTGAGGACATCTACCCGCAAAAGGTCGCTCAAGGGCGCCCATCCCCAGGCGATGACGTACTCCTGTAGCCGAAAAAGCAGGCCGAAAGCGAAGATCTGCGCGCCGCGGCGGATTGTGATGCGAGCAATTTGCGCGGGCGGCAAATTCTTCTGCCAGAGCTTTTCAGTAACCAAGGCGAAGGAAACGCCGGCCAGAAATAGAAAAAGCGGCGCGGGGAAGGTTCCTCCCAGTTGCGAATACATAAAGAACCTGCCCTGCCGAGCCTCCGGACTTAGCCATGAGTCGTAGCAATGGGTCTGAAACATCAGGACGCAGGCAAGGCCGCGCATCCAGTCGATATAAGCCAGCCGTCGAGATGCAGGAGCGGGCGCCATGCGAAACCGCATAATACTCCCCCTGGAGCTTGTGACAAATTTTGCAGGAGGACATGAAGCTCAACTCAATCGGATAGAGCACGGGATTTCTAATCCCCTGATTGCAGGTTCGATTTTTGCCGCGCCTACTACTACCGCCAATCCATCGCGGTCAGTTTTGCCCGAAAGAAACCGTCGCCCCAACGGAGTTGGCGAAACGTGTACCGCGCAATCCACAGGGATCCAGAGCTACTAACCAATTTCTTGCTGCGCTGGGGACTTTTCGCTCATTGACAAGACATTAGTGTGGTGTTAGGGTTCGTGCGCAAATGCGGATACTACAGCCCGTAGTACCTATTATTCGTGGAGTTTTCGTCCTGCTTTTGTCCCGTTGTTCCATAAGCTTCCGGAGTTTTTAGATTCCCTCAGGAGGGGTCCAATGCCTACCAGCAAGAGTGGAAAACAGAGATCGATCCGGTTTTCGACCGTGGTTTTGCTGATGATTGTCGTCAGCGGCTTCTCGGTGGCCGAAGGAGCAGCGGCGGCTCCCGCCACAAATCCGGCTAGCGCTCCCAATGTTACATCCTCAACTTTAGGGGAGTTTTCCCCCACTTTTGTTGGTCCAGCCGCTACCGGTTGCACCGCAAATGGCTGCTCTTTGCTGACGGGCCCATTTTTCTCGCCGTCTACAGAGCCTCTTGCCTTGGAGCCAGCTCTCAACAACCTGTTAAATGGATCAGCGCTTCTGCCGCTTAATCCTCGGACTATGCCGGAGCCGAAACGCCCTCGTCCCCCGGTTGAGCCGAAAGCTGCCGCCGCTGTTATCCCTCCAACGGTTAGTTGCCAGCCGTTGGGTCCCGGCTGCGACTTCATCAGTTCCAACTCGGGCGGCGCCACCGGCGCGAAGGGCTTGAATGCGGTCGACAGCGCCGCGCAAAGCACCAACACCTTGGGGTTTGACATTGAACCCCCGGACCAGGGCCTGTGTGCCGGCAATGGGTTTGTGGTAGAGGCTAACAATCTCGGGGAGATTCAAGTTTTCGATACGGCTTTGAACCGGGCCTCGGCGGTCATCCCTCTGGACACCGTTATGAACCTAACGGCAAGAGGATGGAGCAGCGGCGGAGACCCTTCATGCGTCTACGACTACGACAACGGCGGACACTGGTTCTTCACGGAGTTCGTCTCTTCGACCAGTGAGGCCAGTGGGGGCACTTTTGCGGGGTGCTTTGCCGGCGTGGCTAATGCCTGTTACGAGGGAATTGCAGTGACTGACGGACCAAGTCCCTACGGCCCGTACAGCGTCTATTTCCTTAGCGCCGATTACAATCCAGCTGAGCCGGGCTACCCCTACCTGCTCAATGATTTCGCTAAGATCGCAGTTACTCGCGACGCCTTCCTGTTGTTTTACGACGAGTTCCCGCTCGTCGTACCCGGCTTGGGCGGCGGCGGTTTCAACGGAGCGCAGGAATTCGCGTTCAACAAGAACGCGTTCGAGCGAGGCCTGCCCGTCACCGGAATCGAAGGAAAGCCAAACCCAGCCTTCACCGTGGCCATCGAGAACATGGGGCTGCTGCCGACACCCAACGGGACGTGTTTCTCTGATAATGAGTTTCATGCGCCTGGCATTACATGCTGGTTTGCCGTGATTCCGGCGCACCCACCCGACCCAAGCCAGTTTGACAACAGTCATGGAGGTTCCGGGTTCATGCTTGAGTCGCTCGACTTTTATGGCTTGGGCGACAACCGGATCGCGGTCTTCGACTGGACCGGTCTCCAGAATCTGAACAGCCCGAACTGCTCGAAATGCTCTGGTATCCAATTCGGCGGCCAGCTATTTTCGGATGTGTTGTTTTACTACGGCGAAGGATTCCGGGGTGAGCAAAAGAATGGAGCAATACCGTTGGGCGATGAATGCGGAGCCGCCGGCCTCAGTGTAGGAACCCCGCCGCCTGCCAGCTGTCCCGAGCAAGAAATCGCTACCAACGGTGACGATTTTACGCAAGCCTCGCAGGCGCAGAACCAGATCTGGGGCTCGCTTTCCACGGAGGTCGACCAAACCTACTCGTCGGAAGTAAACCCAGAAGTGCACCAGGGGGTGGCTTACTGGGTCGTCGGGACCGAGACTTTCGACAAGTTCGGGTTCTTCACCCTTTCCTCCCAGGGATATGTTTCGCCGAAGCATGAGGATCTCGAATTTCCAGCAATGGCCGCCGAAGGCAACTCGAGTCAAGACGGCGGAAACGGCGGGGCCATCATTACCTTCTCGCTGTCAGGCGATGGCGGACCTACCGGGGCTCACAACGGAGGCTTTTTCCCCAGCACCGCCTTCGGTCGGTTGACCAGCACTTCGAATGGCTTGTCGGGATCTGCAATCAATGTCGTGGATACCGGCGCATCGCCTCAAGACGGTTTTACAGAATATAGCGGCTTGCCAGGTGGTACTCGACCTCGCTGGGGAGACTACAGCTATGCGATCTTCCTACCCTGGTCCGGCGGGAAGATCTTCTTTGCTACAAACTACATTCAGTTTCCGAATTGCCTGGGGTCTGAGTTTACCCTCGCCATCGGGACCTGCGATGGGACCAGGGATGGCTTCGCAAACTGGGGGACCTCGGTTAACTATGTCGTGCCGTAAAAAATACGTGCCACTTGTCCGGACGCGCCACGATTATATTGAGCAGATCCACGCGTAACAGATCGCTCAACGGCGCCCAGCCCCAGGCAATGAAGTATTCCTGGGGACGGAATAGCACGCTGAACGCGAAGATCTCGGTGCCGCGGCGGATGGTGGCACGAGCACATTTGCACCGGAGGCAAATTCTTCTTCCACAGCTTTTCGGTTACCAGTGCGAACGAAATGCCAGCCAGAAATAGAAACAGCGGCGCTCGGAAGGTTCCGCGCAGTTGCGGTACATGAAGAACTTGCTCTGGCGTGAGCCTGGACCCAGCCAGGAGTCGTAGCTGTGGATTCTGAAACACAAGGAGGCAGGCCAGGCCGCGCACCCAATCGATATAAGCAAGCCGGCGGGATAGAGTAGCGGATGTCACGCGACGATCGCATAATACTCCACCTGCCGTTGGTGGGATGTTTGGAAGCCCGTTCCGGAACGTGGGAGGAGAGCCGGGACTCTCGGACTTATCCGAAATTGCTGACAATCTATTCGCACTGTTGGGGTTCCGATAACGCATGATTTTCGACTCACCGTGAGAACCAGACACGATTCCCCCCGCGAAAATCCCTCCTCGAAAAGAAAATTAAAAAACAGCTTGGCTAGTCGCGCAAGATGGAGTATTTTTGCCGACATTAGGTGGAGCAAGGCTCGGCTTTCATAAAGCCTAGATCTGGGGCATTTCGATTTCGCGAACGGAAGACCCCCCTGACTTCCCGCGATAGATTCCAGGTTGAGTGACAGTCTGCCGGCTCCGAAGGAACCAGCCGTGAAATCTCGTCTTTGCCTGTACCTCCTCGTTGCGTTTTCTTTGATTAACTGCGACTTGTTCGCCAATGCCGACGGAGAACCTCGTTCGACAGATTCGAGTCGCCCCGTTGCGTTGGCAAACTCTAATTCCGAGGAGGAAACACTTCCTTCATCGCAGTTCGTGATTCCAGGGCCGCTGCGATCCTTTCTGCGTATGGCGGGGATCAGCCAAAAGATTACGGCGTATGAGGTCTTGCCGTTGCTGAGCCGGAACGTAGTTACACAAGGCTATGAGGGTCCCACTCGGGCAACGGAGTTCCTCATCCTCCTCAGGCGCTATGTGGTACAGGCGAGGGAGTTGGCAAATCTGGCCGCCAGTAGTGGCATGGTCATTCGCGTTACCAATTGTGATGATGCCAGGCCGCTCCTGCGAATTCTGGGTTATCGAATCCGGCCAAATTGCGGGGATCCGGGTTCGTCCTTGCAGACGGAGGATCCCGAAAGGGCTTTCTTAGCGATCGATTCTGGTTTTCCTATCCCTGAACTGGAACAAACTCTGCAGGGGGGTAAGCCCTTTGAGTATCAGTACTCCTCGGCTCCGGTGCCGGTGCTTTTCGCGGAAAGCGACTGGACTCGGGCCAGCAAGACGAACAACAAGGAAAGCAGCAAAGACTTAATTGATACGATCCTGAACGACCCGGCAGTGGCGCGCCTGTATTGGGCTCTGTCTAAACTTGACCCCGAAACTTCGAAATTCTTACAGCAATCGATAGGCATCGGGAAGCTTCTACCCTACGGGGCCGTACTTGATTTTTATGGTAGAAGCCTTTGCGTCAATGACGGGCGAGTCGTTGTACCGGGAGGAACCGCGGCAGAATCCGCATGGAAGGATTTGGTTGGAGTGAGTCCGTCCTCTCCGGTGGGGTTCGTTCAAAAGTTACTCGCCAAAGATAAGGGTTGGCTAGCGGCTTATTTTGATGTGCTTTCGCGGGTCAGCAGAAAACAGCAAACATATTTTACCCAGCCTGCCCGCCTGCGACTGTTTTACGAAGGATTGCGCTCGGCTGACTCTTCAGTCACTGCCACCAGAGGTTCTTTCCGGCCGGCACCTGCGCTGCTGCTGCTCACTACTCGACTTCAGTTAGATGATAGTGGCGAGCCTTTGATCCCCGGAGATCTCGGCGTGTGGAAAGACATTCTGTTTCAGGGGCAGAACTCAAAACTTGTGCGACGGTCCGGAAAGTGGGCGGCCAACCTGACTGCTGCGGATCAGCTTGTCCAGATAATGTTCGCCATGTCCCGGGCGCCAACCGATAGTGGTCCGCTGCAAACCTACATGGCAATCAGCGAATTGGATAGCAGGCGATCTCCCGGACATCGCCTGTCGCCGGCGACGGTTCGCCTGTTAGCCCGCAGGTTCGATGAGTTTGGCGACCAGTATCGAATTTTCTCCGAGTTTCCGCAGTTAAGTGACGATTCCATCGCGCTGTTCTTCGACGTAGTTCAAGGATTGAACAGTGCTCCCTCTTCACTGCGTGGAAATGCGTTGGGAACGTTTCAGGCAGATGTGGGAATCTGGCAGATTCTGGCCCGGCAGGGACAGATTTCAACTCTGCAGCTGAATGATTCGTGGGTGCACGTGATTAAGCCTTTTGTCGCCGTGAGATCAGCTTCACAGTTATATGACGCGGGACGAATTTCGCTGGGAGAACTATTCCGCTTTTCAACCGGCAAAACGAGAGGTTCTCAGGACGAAATCATCGACTTGCTGGCCGGACCCGAGCAGGTGACTCCCGAAGGAACGCAGATGCATCGGGAAGTTGCGCACAGAATCCGCTCCGTGTTAGACGACCAGCGACTAGTTTCGCTCGACACACTGCTGACGCTGGGGGATGCGCTGAATGAAAAAGCGCGAGGCAAACAACCGCCAGAGTACATGATTCTGCTAGCCGGCCAGACGCGAGAATTTGAGATGCCGCGGCCGATCTTCACCAACGGAGAGAGATCGGAATGGGCTGCAGGAATCTACAACAATCATCACACCGAACAAGAAATGAGAACTGAGCTGCCAAAAGTTCTCAAATCTCCAACGGCTTCCCGCGCTCAAATTGACGAGGCCCGCGGGCAACTCGCTTCGTTCCTCAGAGATACTCTTGTCGGTTTGAACTATGCCTACTACGAGCCGCCGGGCGCACAAGCGCTTCACAACAATCCGCTATTTGTGCGCTCTCACGACTTTGCCGGAGAGACAATCACTGGGATGAAATCAGTCTGGCAGGCACCGGAACTCCTGGGTCAGGGTTCTCCAGCCGGTGGCGGCGCGCACTTCGTGGGCTCGCTCGCCGATCTTCCCTACGCATTGGCTGAGCTCGAGCAAGATTTCATTTCGCCGGACAACATTCAGGCGCTTATCTGGAAGGAGATGACGCCGCAACTGTTGACGAGTTCGATCTTAGCCCGCTGGTGGAATGTCAGCCCGACGGAACTGCATGCCATCGCTCTCTATCAGCGGACCGGAGAAGAACTCTTGACAGCTTCCGCCAACGACGAAGCGTTGCGAAGCAAGGTCATGAACATTCTCTCGGACCGATTGCTTCCACAGCGATCCCAGCAAGTAGAACTCGCTCTGCGTACGTCGCGAGTATCGAAAATACTTCCGGAAATGATGCCCGCAGACACGTTCTATCTAGCGGCGGAGTTCCAGCAAAAGTACCCCGATCAAACCGGGCCCTGGGGGACCGCGACCCAAGAATTGCAGTTGCTATGCCGTCAGCACCCGGAACAAGTCAATTGGAAGCGCTTGTCGCAGGATTTTGGAACGCCGCATCCCAGCATGGCTCAGAACTACGGCCTCGAACTATTAAATGTAGCGCCGATGCCGTCCTTCGCTGGATTTCCCAGTCGCTTCCTGGCGGAATCCTGGGATTCCCCCAATCTGTACTGGGCCCGGCTGGCCGATGAGAGAGGGTATTCGCCCGTTATGCTGAACCACCTGGTTCCAGAGTTGACGCGGCGGATGGTGGAGAAGATTTTCGCTACCGACTTCGAGGATTGGCCGGCTCTTCTGCGGGCGATGCATGAAACGGGTGAAGATTTTCTCCAGGGCAAAGCGGGTTCGCCTGCGAGGATTAGCGCCGCGCGGCCTTGAAACTTTGTTCGATCGAGGCTTGGTTCGATCGAGGGATAGAGGGGAACTATAGCGATCATTTGCACGTGGATCGCAGAGTAGGAACATTGGAAGCTATGGTGAGGAAAATATTTCTGCTGATTCTCATTCCTCTGGGATTATTTCGCGGGGACAATGCTGCCATCGCAGCACAGGACAGCCCGGATCTCCACGTTGTCGTGAACATGGTGCAGCTCAATGTGGCGGTCACAGATAAGAGTGGTAACTATATTACTGGCCTTCGCCCCAAGGACTTCGCCATTGTAGAAGATGGGATTTTGGAAAAGACAGCCACATTTGCGGAAGGGAATGAAGCGGCTCGCAGTTTGAGCGAGTTTGCGGACTCGGCACCCTCCGGCGCGCCAAGTGACTTGGCGAAGCGCCCTTCCGATGGTGGCTCGCCGACCACGTTCGAGTCTTTGATAAGCGGCGCCAACGTGTTCGTGTTATTCGATACGAGCGACTACATGTACCGGGGCTTTGTCTTTGCGCAGGATGCGATTACCGAGTTTGTGCGCTCCCTCGGAAGCGCCGATAAAATCGCATTCTATTCATATAGCCGGAATCTTTCGCGCGCCGCCGCCCTCACCGCAGATAGGGCGCAAGTCGTGCGCGCCGTGCGTTCGACTGTAGCCGGAGATGAGGCGGCGCTTTACAACGCGCTCTTGCTTACGCTGAAAGATGCGGCCCAAAATACGGGCAGGAAGGTCGTAGTGGTGTTCTCCAACGGCCCCGACAACTCCAGCGTTGTGCCGCCCGAGGATGTCGCCGAATTTGCCCAGTCCGCCGGAGTTTCCATTTATATGATCAGTACGCAGAAAGCCAAGCTGGAACCAGTATCCACCGCGGTTTTCGATCGTATGACTGCGGCCACGGGCGGAAAAGCATACTTCGCCAGGGATTGGAAAGATGAAAAAAGAGCTTTTGCTTCCATCCGCGACGATTTGGCTCATCTTTACTCGCTGAGCTACTATCCTAAGCCTAACCCCAACGCCGGTTGGCGGGCCATCACGGTAAAGCTCGTGGGCGATCAATTGAAGAAATATAAGGTGCGCACCCGCAATGGGTACCGTCCGCAACCGTCCCGATTCTCCAATGAGGGCAATACCGCATTATCCGGGCTTCCGACCAATTAAACGTAATATCGCATTTTGAAGCACTGCGGTTCGCGCCATTCTTTGATAAGATTGCGGAAGGTTCGTTTGGTCCGCCCCCCAGAATTAATGACGTCAAACTAGTCCTCGTGGGAGGAAGCTGGTCTTGCCGTGTCGAAGTACTCTTGAGCCGCCGGCTGCGACTCGTGTCGCTATGGAGGATGGTGCGGGGTTGACGCAGGCAGGGAGAGCTATAAAACCATGTCGGCCGAACCAGAAGCGGTTACACGCCTTCTTCGTCAGTGGAGCGCAGGCAACAAGGATGCTCTCGATGAGCTGATGCCCGTAGTTTACGATCAGCTCCATCGGCTGGCGGCGAAATGCCTGCGCGCCGAGCGCCCAGACCATACCCTGCGCGCTACAGCTCTGGTCAACGAAGCCTATCTGCGTCTGGTGAGTGCCGATGTAGAGTGGGAGGACCGTCTTCATTTCTTCGCTATCGCGGCCAGAATGCTCCGGCGAATCTTAGTCGACCACGCCAAGTCTGTGAATCGCGAAAAACGCGGGGCCGGCGTCGAAAAGGTTGAGTTCGATGAGGCGGTCATGATCGGCCCACAAACCGGAGCAGGCATTATCGAATTGGATCTGGCGCTGCGGCGGCTTGCCGAGCAAGATCCGCGGAAAGGCGAAATTGTCGAAATGCTGTGCTTTGGAGGTCTGACTTATGATGAGACCGCCGCAGCTTTAAAGATCTCTCCCGCGACCGTGCACCGCGAACTCAAGCTTGCAAAAGCCTTCTTACATCGTGAATTAATTAGAGGTTCGGCTTAGGATGGCTTAGGACCATGGCTACCTCGTCCGATCGCTGGCGGAGGTTGGAAGGCCTTTTCTACAAAGCACTGGATCTGGATCCGGCTGCGCGAGAGGCCTTTCTAGACGAAGGTTGCGCCGGCGATGACGCCCTGCGAAACGATCTCGAGTCCCTTCTTGCCTCGTCAGACCAACCGATCGAGTTTCTCGAAAAGCCCATCCAGGACGCCGCGCATCAGGTAGTAGCCAAGGCATCGCTACTGGCGCCGGGCGCCCAGTTTGGCCGATATGAAGTCATAGCTGCCGTGGGCGCTGGCGGAATGGGTGAAGTGTACCTCGCACGCGATCCGCAACTGCGCAGAAATGTAGCGTTGAAGCTCCTGGCTCCCGCCCTCACGCGGGATGAGCGTGCCCTGCGGCGCTTCGAACAGGAGGCTTATGCAGCCTCCTCTTTAAATCATCCCAACATCCTCACGCTTTACGAGTTCGGGCAAGTGAATGGAATGCACTACATTGCTACCGAACATGTTGAAGGGGAGACGCTGCGCGATCGCATCAGCAAGGGGAAGTTGTCGGCCGCCGAGGTCACGGATATATGCATTCAAGTGTGCAGCGCGCTGGTCGCTGCCCATGCACGAGGCATCGTGCATCGCGATATCAAACCTGCCAACCTGGTTTTGCGCAATGACGGCATCGTAAAGTTACTCGATTTCGGAATTGCGAAATTGAACGACCAGGCGGCTGGCAATGTGATCAATACGGTTCTCTCAACCAGCCATCCGGAAACGATCGTGGGAACCGTTCGCTACATGTCCCCCGAACAAGCACGCGGCCGTCCCGTCGACGGGCGCAGTGATTTATTCAGCCTGGGATCTGTGATGTACCAGATGGTTACCGGACAGCCGGCATTTCCCGGCGAAACAGCCAGCGACATCATCGCCGAGATACTGAAAGTAGAGCCAGCAGCGCTATCCCAAGTCGTGCCGGAGGTGCCTCCGCAATTTGCGGCGATCGTAGTTCGAGCGATGCGGAAGGACCGGGAGGAGCGATATCAGTCCGCGGCCGAGATGCAGGCTGCGCTGCAGGAATTTCGCAAAGAAAGTGAGTTCCGACAGAAGCTATTCGTACAAATAACGACGGAACGAAATCAACGCGACCGAACGCCTTCCCCGGCGTCCGCTGACCCGTCCGATGTCCCCCCTTTATCCATGCCTGCTTTGGCAGCCGACGCCCTTCCGGCCCGCTCCTCAAAAAGATGGTTGAAACGTTTCGGGGGAACCTTGGCGCTGCTGCTTGTCATTTTCATCGCCGCTGTGGGCCTATCGCCTCGGCTGCGCAAGCAATGGGGCGGGCATCCGGCTGCGAGTGCACCGCGAACATTGGCGGTTCTGCCATTCAGAAATCTGCGGGCGGATCCTCAAATTGATTTCCTGGGATTCTCGCTGGCCGATGCCATCATTACCAAGCTTGGATATGTGAATGCGCTCACGGTCCGGCCGTCCACTTCCGTCGCGAAATACCGCAATCAGGTCGTAGATCCGAAACAGTTGGCGGAAGAGTTGCACGTCGACACGCTGCTGACCGGAAGCTTTCTGAGAGATGGCGATGACATGCGAATCACAACCCAGTTGATCGATGTCAAGCTGGATAAAATTTTGTGGCAGGATTCGATTGACGTAAAGTATGGCCATCTACTGACCGTACAGGACATGGTCTCGCAGCAGATTCTTAAGCGCTTGGAAGTTAGTCTGTCGCCGGCTGAAAAACGAAAGCTGCGGCCCGAGCGCCCGGTTAATCCAGAGGCGTACGAGTACTATCTCCGGGGAGTCAATCTTTACGCATTGGATGATTTTCAGGGAGCCGTCGGAATGCTTGAGAAAGCGACTTCGATCGACCCGGAGTACGCGCCGGCCTGGGCGCACTTGGGACGCGCATACACGACCAATGCCACGCTGCAGTTCGGCGGGCGCGAAGAATACGCCAAAGCACAAACCGCCTACGAGAAGGCGATTGCAATCAACCCGGATTTGATTGAGGCACGGGTCTATATGGCGAACTTGCTCACAGATACGGGACGGGTTGAACAAGCGGTCCCTTTAATGCGAAATCTTCTGGCCGAAGCCCCCGGATACGCTGAGGCGCATTGGGAGTTGGGGTATGCCTATCGCTTCGGGGGCATGTTGCAGGAGTCAGTAACCGAAAACGAACGCGCGCGGCAGAACAACCCGTCGGTCAAAATCAACAGCGCCGCAATGAACGCCTATCTGTATCTCGGGCAGTACGATAAGTTTCTCCAAAGCCTCCCCTCGGCCGACTCCGTTTACGTGCTCTTCTATCGCGGATTTGGGGAATATTATCTAGGACATTTGCCGGACGCGGCCCGCGATTTTGATCGTGCCTATGAACTCAATCCGGCGTTGCTCCCGGTCAGTGTTGGCAAAGCGTTAAGTGACGGGATTCGCGGCGAACGCGCGAAGGGCCTCGGACTTCTGCATGCCACAGAAAAGCGAATTTTAGAGAGCGGCGTCAGCGACGGAGAAAGTATGTATAAGGTTGCCCAAGCTTACGGAGTGCTGGGCGATAAAGCATCAGCCATGCTTATGTTGCACCGAACCATCGAAGGCGGATTCTTTCCCTATCCCTATTTCCAGCGCGATCCTTTGCTGGACAACATTCGCCAAGAGGCCGAGTTTGGCGTGCTGATGAGCGAAGCGCGGGAACGTTACGAAGATTTCAAAACGCGGTTCTCGTTGCCACAATAAGAAAAGGACCCTGCTGGTTTGCAGGATCCCCGTCTTGCGATCGCGATCGTTGACTGAAAGGCTCCCCTTTCCTAGTGGACGGTGCCGGTGCAACGCTCTGGCAGAATCTCCCACATTTCTTCTGTTTCGTGCGCTGCCTCGTTCACCTCATCCGGTTGAGAACCGGCTACCAGCACATAGTGCCACCGCAGTCCCAACCCAATCGCCATCGTCCACCACAATGGCCAGGTTCTGCCGATAAAGGAAAGCATGGTTGTGTCCTCCAAGAGCCACTGAGTAATTATTTTGGCTCAGCAATAAAACCGATGTTGGTGGGCGAGGTGCCGTAGAAGCCCACCAGCCAGCCGGCATTGTTGAGGCCGTTGACGATGGTAGTGCCCACGCCGCTCGGATCATCGATCGGCGTCCAAGCTTTGGTCGTACGGTTGTAAGTGAAGCCGTGTGTGCCCGCGGCGTCGGTGTACGTGCCCACGACGAGCTTGTTGGTTGCGTTCAAGCCCAGAGCCATTGTCGAACTGGAGCCGGGATAATCGAGCTGCGTGAAGTCGCCCTGAACGAGCAACCAGCCGTGAGTCGCACTCTTCGTATCGATGAAGAATCCGCAGGTCTCGCTCAGATCGTCGATTCCTGTCGCCTGTGCACTGGTCGAGCCGGGGATCGTCAAAACTTCGAAGACACCGCCGAATTCGTCATAAATATACGCGTGGTCGGGGCCGCTGCCGTCCGCTTTGGTGCTGTAGTATCCGGCGGCCTGGCCGAAGTTGCTCTGGCTCAGCAATTGGTTGAAAGGCTGGCCAGGGAAATCCACGGCCATGAAAACTCCGCCCTTGGACTGGAAGCCATGGGTGCGGCCGGCGCTGTCGACATAGAAGCCTACCGTCTTGGGCGGGTTGTTGTTAAGGCCAGTCACTTGCGTCATCGCGGATCCGGGGAAATTCTCATTGGTGAACACCTTGGTCGATGGATTGTAAGTGAAACCCTTGTTCGGGTTGGCAGCGGTGGTGGCTGCACCATGGTATCCGGCGATGATGTTTTCGCTGTTGATGGCGAGCAGCTGGGTAAAAGTGTCATCGGGATAGTTAACGCTAGTGAAGTTGTACTCGGTCTGGGCGGCCATGGGCAGGCAGGCTACCAGGGCGGCGGCAACAGAGAGGCTGATATTTCGGAAGTTCATTGAAATTCTCCTTTGAATTTGATCAAGAATTCGGGTGTTGCTTGGAATTTGCGCTCCAGCTGAACCCCTTGGCGCGGCACGGTCGCTGAAAGTGCTACTCATCCCCCGACCTCTTTCCGCCCTCACCCGTATAAGCGACGCAGGCAGCTGGATTCCCTCACAGGATGCAAAACTTTTAATGATCGCGACTGAGGGTCAGCTTCGGAAGTCCAGACCGGATTCAAAACGGATTATTCCAGGGAAAGTTTGAACGAAGCAGGGCAGCTAGTGTGAGCGAATGGTTTCGGTCCTCTGCAAGTGGCGCCTAAGAATTCTGTGGCCCTTGGAGTGCCGGCCGTTCGTTGGCGGCTTCTTGCACGACGATCGGAATCTGCTTCCATTTCCGATACACATTCGCGACGGCAAGCGTCCAGAATGGAACCAAATCAACTCCGGGGAGGAGTTTGGCGAAAAACGTCGGCATAAATTCCCAGTGCCAGCCGAGCAGATGCACCATCACAGCTGCTAGTCCAATATCAAGCACGTCATCCGCCGGCGAAACAGCGCCTTCGGCAAATAGTGGGAATACACAAATTTGAAGCGCATCCGCTGCCAACGCCAGAATCATTGCGGCCCGGAAGCGCGTGCGCGGCGAAATCGACAGCAGGCCTTCCCTTTGGGATTCTGTACTGTTCATTTTTATATTTTCACCGAAATCCAGCACCATTTGGGATTTTTTTCGACACGAAAATGTCAAGGTTGATCGGCCAGCTAAGTCAGCAAGGCCAAGTCAATCAATATAGCGACGGTCACGATGTCAAAGAGCCATGCAGCGTATTCGGCCGGATGCCGTTGCGCTCCGGCGGAAAAGCGTGTGTCCCTGCGTACATTGTCCGGTAACGAGCAGCTCGCTGTGGATCCGGCCGAAAAAGATACGGCATCCACCCATAGATGGCCTGTTTGCAAAATGAATCTTGTCTGGTTAGGAAGGTCGAAATCGCCCCAAACCTCAGCGCCCGTATCGCCCCATGAGTTCCGCTTCGCCCAGGACATGATCTTTCATCGCACGTTCGAGTTCGGCTTTGTTAGCTCCCGCGCTCGGATTGAGTTTGGCGTCGAGTGCGTAGAGCTTGAAAAAATAGCGGTGTGGTTTGCCCGGCGGAGGACATGGTCCCCCGTAACCGATCTTGCGAAAATCGTTGCGTCCTTGCAGCCCGCCGCTGGCAAGCTGTTCTTGTTTTCCCAATCCCTCCGGCAGTTCTTTTGTGTTGGCAGGGAGGTTGTATATCACCCAGTGCACCCATGTCCCCACGGGTGCGTCGGGATCGTCCATGATAAGGGCAAAGCTCTGGGCCGACGCGGGCGCATCCTTCCAGCTCAAATGCGGAGAAACGTCAGGCCCGTCGCAAGTGAACTTTTTCGGAATCATCTCGCCGCTCGAAAAGGTGGTACTCGAAATTTGAAAAGCCATCGCCCCTCCGGTGGCTTGCGCTGTCGAGGAAAACAGAATCTCTCGCGCGCAGGCAACGGGCGCTCTCCATTCCCGCACCATCGCAAAGAGAACGGCGGCCGCGAAGAGTGCGAGGGCTAAGCGATTGGTCTTCACGTTCGTAATTATCCCATGCCCAGCTGCATCGAGGGTGAGTAGCTCCGGTCCGCATGACTGTTTAGTTGGCGGCAAAACATTCCATCAGAATCCCATGATGTTGTAACCACAATCCACGTAGAGGACTTCGCCAGTAATGCCGCTGCTGGCGTCAGATGCAAGAAAAACTCCGGCCGATCCGACTTCTTCTACTTCTACCCGGCGCCCCAGCGGAGCGCGTTCCTCGTGACCTTTGAGCATGTCGCTGAAGCCGGCGATACCCCGCGCCGCAAGGGTTTTGATCGGTCCCGCAGAGATGGCGTTCACGCGAATCTTCTTCTTTCCCAACTCATAGGCCAAATAACGCACGCTGCATTCGAGGCCGGCCTTGGCTACGGCCATCACGTTGTAGCGGGGAACGACTTTTTCCGACGCGTAGTAAGTCATGGTGATAATCGATCCACCATCTTCCATCAGTGGCGCAGCACGCCGTGCGACCGCGACCAGCGAGTACACGCTAACATCCATCGCGACGCGGAACCCTTCGCGCGTGGTATTGAGGAATTCTCCTTTGAGTTCGTCGGCGGGAGCGTAGGCTACCGAGTGCACCAGCGTGTGCAGCTTGCCGTACCTTTCTTTGAGCGTGGCGAAGAGTCGGTCGACTTCGTCGTCGTTGCTGACGTCGCACATGTAAGCTTCGGCGCCGGGCAGCGAGAGGATGAGATCTTTTGCTTCCTGCTCCAGGCGCTCGTTCTGGTAGGTGATGGCCAGCTTCATGCCGGCAGCGTGAAGTCCCTGAGCGATCGACCATGCGATCGAACGCTTGTTGGCGACTCCGAAGACGACGGCGTTACGACCTTGCAGGTCAGCAAACATTGAGTGCTCCTTGGAATGGCAAAGAATAGCAGCGCAAGGCGTAGATTTACCACAGAGGCAAGACGCAGAGAAGGCTCAAATTTCCGACCGGCAATAGCCAATTGAAGCCCGCCACTGGAACACCTTTCAATTGGCACTTCGAAACTGACAATTGACATTTTTTCTTCGTCTGCCATTTCTGTGTGGTGAATTGTTCCTATTCTCCAACAGTTACTTCCTCGGCAACGGCCTTCCCTACAGGCCAACTGGCGGCCACAAATGACAGCCCATAGACGCAAGCGAGAATGGCGAACGCGGCTACCAGGCTGATGTTGTGCGCGACCGCGCCGACCGCGAGCGCCAACACCAGTTGAAGGAACGTCCCAAAGAAATAAAAAGTGTTTTGCACTCTCCCCATCAGGTGTGGTGGGACCATCTCCATCAGGCTGGTATTCATCGCGATTCCACCAACGCCGCGTGCCGACCCCATCAGTGCGTAGAGAACGATTGCTGCAACCAGCCAGTGCGAGACGGGCGCGCAAACCACGGTTGCCGCTATGACTGCCATGGAGAACGCAACCGAACGGCGTCCGCCCAGGCTCGCGATTACCACGGGAGCGTATAACGCGCTGAGAAACGCGCCGGTGCCCCATCCGGCGTTGAGCCATCCGTAGCCGACCGCACCAGCATGAAAAACACGATCGCTCAACGAGGGAGTGACGACTATTCCAGTAACCATCGCGCCAAGAAACAGCGCCCAACTGATGCCGAGCAATATCACTGCATGATGATCGCGCAAAAAATGCAGCCCTTCGCGCAGTTCGCGCCAGAAGCGTTGAAGCTGAGTTTCAGCAGCGAGGATATCGGCACGCAACTCCGCAGGGCGCAGGACGACGTGGCGTCCCTTGCGCACTGCGAAATAACACAAGAAAGAAATCACATATGTGGAAACGTCAATCAGCAGCACGCCTCCGAGGCCGATGTGGTTGTACATGAAGCCGACGAGCGAGCCGGCGATAAGCCATCCCCCCTGTACCCCCGCCAAAAGAAAAGTATTCGACTGCACAAATTGCCCCTCGGGTGTCAATTCCTGTATCAATGCTGTGATGGTTGGCCAAAACATCCAGAAGCCGGCCGCCACGAGCGTATTCATCAGGTAGAGTTGCCAAACCTGGGCGCGATGGCGAAAAGCAAGAATAGCGACAGTCAAGATAATCACGGCGCGCACGGCGTCGAGCCACATCACAAGGCGCCGGCGATCTTCCCGGTCGATAATGACGCCGGTGAAGGGAAGCATGAGCATGGCTGGGAGGGTCTGGAGAACGGCGAACGTGCCGAGCGCCATTTCCGAGTGCGTGGCTTCAAGGATGTACCAGGCCACGGCGGCCGAATTCATCCCGCTGCCCAACATGGAAATCACGTTGGCGGCAAAAACAAAACGCAGTGGGCGGCGGCCAAGAATCTCGCGCATCTGATTACTTTAGCCGATGTTCACGAACAGCCGAAGTCCACCAGGGAGATGCGAAGCACGAGAGAAAATTCTCTGTGCCTCCCGGTCTCCGCAGCGGGGCATCGATCTCCTTCTTGCACGACGCCCTGTTCGGCGCTAGGATTCGTCTGCTATAGAATATCGGTTCACGCCCACCCGGCGGAGGTGACCTATGAAACGCCACAAAGGGTCGCTGCTGACCGTTCTTTGCTTCTGTTCTCTCTTGCCAGCGGGACGAGTCAGCGCACAAATAGACAAAATTGTGATTCCGGCTGGTACTCCCGAAGACCACGATCTGCAATCCATTTCGATCGAGCAGGACGCCGCGAAAAAACTCGCCATGTATCAGGACTTCGTGCAGAAATATTCTTCCAACCCAGCCGCGTTGGCTTACGGCGATTGGCAGATTTCGCAAACCTATCAGGCGTCCGGCGATTTGAATAAGGCACTGGAGTACGGAGACAAGGCGCTGGCCAGCGCCCCACGGAATTTGGATATCCTTGTCTCGCAGGCCGGCATCGCGCAGCAGGCCAAAGACAATACCAGGCTCATCGCCTACGTTGCCAAAGGCGGAGCCGTCTGCACCTCAATCGCTAAGCAGCCTAAGCCGGAGGGCGTCAGCGCAGAAGATTTTGCCCGGCAGGTGAACGAAGAAAAGGACACGACGAAAAATTCGTGCGACTTTCTCGAGTCGTCCGGTTTCAACGTGATCGCGAGCGAGAATGATGCGAAGAGGCGCATGGCCGACATCGAGGCGTACTCGGCCGCGTTTCCGGATTCCAAGTTTCAGGACCAGGTTTCAAGCTACGCCATGTATACCCTCGGTCCGGGCCAGTTGAACGATCAAGCGAGATTGTTTGCATACGGAGAAAAGACGCTGGTAGCGAATCCTAATTCTCTGCCTGCTTTGCTGCTGTTGGCGGGCGCGTACGTTGACGATCCCAAGCCGGGCAGCTTGGGCCAGGCGGTCACCTACTCCCAGAAAGCGATTGTCGTTGCCAGGGCAGATAATCCCGATGCCGACAAGTCACGCAAATTATCGGCCGGAGCGGCGCATTCGATTTTGGGTTATGCCTACATCAAGCAAGACAAGACGGCAGCAGCAATTCCTGAATTGAAGTCCGCCACGGTTCTGCTGAAGGGGCAGGACGATCAGCAATACTCCATCGCGCTCTATCGTCTGGGTTTTGCTTACGCCAAACTCAGCAAGGTAACGGAAGCTCGCGAAGTCTTGACGGAGGCGGTGAAGATTCCTGGGCCAGTGCAAGCCATGTCTCAGGATCTGCTGACGAAAGTGAATGCGGCACGCGCGAAAGGGAAGTAAATGCACGTTCACGGTTTAACTAATTCATCCGACAGCAATCGTGCCTTCATGGCGAGATCGTGGCCGCGCTCGGCGTCTCCCGAAGCGACAGCGGTCTTGGATTCCTGCATGAACTGCTTAATCTGATTCAACATGTCACGCTGGGTTGGGCTGAGTTCACGATCTGCGATCTTTTTCAGGTTCTCTTCGGTGGCAGCGCTGAGTTCGTCTGTGGAGCGCTGCCGCGAAGCCTGCTCGGCAGGCGTGCCACCCATCAGTTGGATCGTGGGCTCATTAGATCCTCCGTTCCGCACAACTTTTTTGGGAGGTGGACACGGTTTCAAAGGGGCCCGGCTCTTCCCTGAGCCTGTGGTCGAACCGCCAGCGTTAGTCGAAGCAGCGCCTGGGGAAACAGAGCTTGTGCTCGTCGCCGGTCCTGCAGGATTGCCGGCAAGCGGGTTGAGGGGCGGGGGAGAGATGGTGCAATCGGGATAAACTGTATTCTTATGATATCGGCGACGTTGCGCGGGCGGCTTAGCCTGGCCGGCAGAATTTAGCTTCTTTTCCGAAGTTGGCGCGGCAGGTTTTGTAGAGTCTGTCGGTGTTTGTGGCTGTGAAGGCGAGGAGCTACCCTGAGTCGCGGCCGAGTTCGAATCCGTTGCGCCGGCCGGTTGCTGCGACGCGTGCCTCGCGAAGCTCCGGACCAGCGGCGGCGACCATCCTAAACCCAGAAGATAAAGTGCGATGATTGCGGCCAGATTCATATTCGATCTCGTTTCGCGGCAGACAACTTAAACCTTTCCACTACGAATTTGCCCGCAAAATCGACTTCAGAGGCGGCGTCACGGGTTCCATTGCGTCGCAGCCTCCTGCTCCGAATCCGCACTCGATATGGCCAGAGGAAGACGAAAGCGAAACGTTGTCCCTTTGCCTTCGGTTGATTCAAATTCCACTGATCCGTAATGCCACTCCAAAATTTGATAGGTCTGCGCCAGACCGATGCCGTTGCCGTCCTTCTTGGTCGTGAAATAGAGCTCGAAGATCTTGTTTTGAACATCGGGGGGAATGCCAATGCCTTGATCACGGATCTCAGTGACTACGACATCTTCGTTACGTTGCGCCAAGATGGTTAGACGGCCGCCCTCAGGCATGGCTTGGATTCCGTTGACCACAACGTTGAGCAAAGCTTGCTTCATAAAGTCGAGATCCACCTTCACCATGAGCGGCTCATGCCATCGCGCGCGTTCGATAGTCACACCGTGCTGTTCGGCGTCGGGAGCCGCGAGCTGGGCAACCTCATCGAGCAGGCGGCGGTAATCCACTTCCACCATATGCAACTCGCGAGCTCGCATGAAGTCCACGAGGGTTTGCACTACTCGGTCCAATCGGTGAATTTCGTTTCCAATAATATCCATGTGACGCCGTGTATCCGGGTCTAACTGCGACAGCTTGTTCTGCAACAATTGCAAGTGGAGAACAATGGCATTGATCGGATTCTTCACTTCGTGCGCGACTCCACCAGTAACGCGGCCGCTTGCCGAGAGGCGTCGGGAGGTTTCGATTTCGTCTCCGATGCGGCGTACCGATTCGGCGTCTCGCATGATCAGGAGCGCGCCGATCTGAGTATTTTTTTCATGAACAAAGTCCAGAGAGATCTGAACCCGCTTGCCGGCCGCCATTACTAACTCGCGCTGCGCCACCGGCCGCTTGCGTTCGAAAGCCTCGAGCACCGGTGCTCCCAAATGGGAATCATTCAAAAAAATTTCTGCCGCCGTTCTTCCCAGCAACTCTCTGCGCGGCCGGCCTAGAAATTGCTCGACCTGCGCGCTCACCAGCACCACGCGCGAGTCTCGAGTGAACAGCATCAGGCCGTCCTGCAGGGTCGACATCAGTTGGTCGACGTTATCTTTGAGCGCGGAAAAAATCTCTCTGCTGTCCCGCATCTGCCGTCCCAGGTTGGCGATCTTCAGCGTGACCAGTCCGAACTCATCGTGTTCCGATTCGTCTCCCGAGAATTCCTCAGTTGAACCTGAGGTAACACTGTCGAGGTTGCGGCTGATTTTCTTCAGCGGTCCGAGGGCAAGATTCGAGATAGCGGCCGCCAGCAATACGGAAATAAAGATCGACGCAATTGAGAAAAAGACCGAGCGCAAAAGCGACGGATTGATTTCATTTTTCAGAAAGACCGTGGAAACTCCGATGCGGATCGTGCCGAAAGCTGTGCCATTCAGTTCCAGCGGCCAACTTACATCGTAGACGGCCGGCGGGCTATACACCACACGAAGCTGCTCCCAGAAGCGAGCGGTCTTCACCGCGTTAAAATTTGGCCGTGCCGCAACTGGCTTGCCTACCAATTGCTTATTGGTATGCAAAAGTGCCCTACCTTTGGCGTCGATCACCGAAACGTCGTAGATGTAAGGCCAATAATCCCGGTCGGTTTCGAGATTGTTCAGAAGGTTGGTATCCATCGGCAAATATTCAGCGATGGCGCGCCGCATGGCCACGGGATCATTGGTATCGACACGCGTGCTGGTGAAATCCGGAAGATCGTTACTCGCGAAGGATGCGAGTTGCTTGGTCAGCAGGGTTGCATTTTCGTAGGCGTTGGTGATGCGCTGTCGGAGCAAACTCGAGATGTAGAGATAGGAGAAGGCAGTCACCATCGCTGTCACCATAAAGGTGATGGTGAGCACGATAATCGTTTTGCGTCGCATGGGAAAACACTGGCCCGTAGCCAGTTGAGGCGGTCATGGGTGAAAACACGACGAAGTAGTGAAGAGTTTTCCACTGGCCCCTGACCACTGAACACTGATCACTGCGCCGGTTCCTCCTTAGCGGACTCCACATCCGATGAGCTGCTGCCGTACTCCTTGAGCTTATTATGCAAGGTTTTCAAGCTGATACCCAAAATTTCTGCAGCTCGGGTTTTGTTATTGCTGGTGGATTCCAGAGTCTTAAGGATGAGTAGCTTTTCTGCTTCTCCCACCGTCGTCCCTACGCCCAGACGTACTGCGTCGGGATCGTTGGTGGCGGTGCGCAGCGGCGCTTGGCCGAATCCTGGAGGCAGATGCTTGGTCTCGACCATGCCGCTATCGCAAACGATTACAGCGCGTTCAATCGTGTTACGCAATTCGCGGACGTTTCCTGGCCACGAATAGCTATTGAAAGAATTCATTACGGCCTCGCTGATAGCTGCAACTTTGCGACCGTGCTTCGCACTCATTTCTGATAAAAGCAGATCCACCAGATCGGGGATATCTTCTTTGTGCTCCCTTAAAGGCAGCATGTGAATATTAAAGACATTGAGCCGGTAATAAAGATCGCTGCGCAATTCTCCGCTGGCCACGGCCTCATCCGGAACTTTATTGGTGGCCGCCAGCACTCGGACGTCTACTGCCGTCTCGACCTTGCTGCCCAAGCGGCGCAGTTTGTGATCCTCTAGGACGCGCAGAAGCTTCGCCTGCGTCGCCACCGGCATTTCCCCAATTTCGTCCAGCAGGATCGTGCCGCCTTCAGCCAATTCGAAGCAACCCGTGCGCCGTTCCAGCGCGCCGGTGAAAGCGCCCTTTTCGTGACCAAAGATTTCGCTTTCGATCAGAGTTTCCGGGATGGCTGCGCAGTTGATAGCAACAAAGGGACGATCGCGGCGAGGGCTCAGTTGATGAATCGTGCGCGCCACCAACTCCTTTCCCGTTCCGCTGGCCCCGGTAATCAGCACTGAAGCAGTACTGGGAGCGACCAACTCAATCAATCGGAAGATTTCCTGCATCTTGCGGGATCCACCTCGAAGTGACCCCAGGTTGCCCGAATCTCGCAGTTTGCGGCGGGCACTCTCCAGTTCGGCGCGCGTCCCCAGCAGCGCGGATGCGTTTTGCAGCATCGTACGTAGCCGGTTCGTATCGATGGGCTTTGTCAGGTAATCGTACGCCCCCATGCGCATGGCTTGTACCGCGCTATCGATCGTCCCTTGCGCCGTGACCAGAATCACCGCCATCGCTTGCGACTGCTCCCCAAGTCGCTGCAGCAGATCGATGCCGCCCATCCGGGGCATCTTGAGATCGGTAACCACTATGGACGGAGTCCACTGCTCGGCCTTTTCCAGACCTTCCACTCCGTCACACGCGGTTTCGGCGCGATAACCCCACGACGAGACCAATTCCGCCAGGCCCGTTCGCTCGTTTTCTTCGTCCTCGACAATCAATACTTTTTCGTGACTCATTCCTTGGTTCTTGCCCACCTAAATTAAAACGGTTTACTCGAATCTCCGATCCTCAAACGCCGCGTTTCAAACGTAAGAAGTACAACCATACTCGGCCAACTTCCCATGGAGCAAGATCGGAAGGCTATCAAGAAGCCGGCGTATCCGACTGTGTGCCAGCAACGATAGTGCCTGAGATATCACTTTGAGACAAGCTTTCATGTGTGGTTATTTCACGCAGCACTTTGTGAAATGATTCTTTGGCATCAACTCTTCTCTGCGTTACAATTGCCCGTTCCCGGGTAGATTCAGTGGTTAATCCTGCATTTTTTGGGCGCGTCCGCGTATCGCCCGGCGCGCAATCACTTTAGGAGGAAGGAATGTCAGAATCCTGCTGTTTGGAGAAGGTCCGTATCATTGCGGCTCTTCTCATAGTCTTATCATTATCTCTCATTGCACGTCCCGCATACGCCCAGAGTGACGCGAATCCCAAGTACGACATCTTTGTGGGATATGAGTGGCTACATCCGGGCGGATGGACCCCGACGCCCTTCGGAGATCCAAACAACCCGGTCGCCGATAAAGTGCCAGATATGTCCAAAGGATTTGGCGCCGCTTTTACCTACAATTTCGATCCCCATCTTGGATTGGAGTTCGACCTTGGCCATAACTGGGGCGACAGTAATTATGAGACTACAGCCTCAGTTGGCCCTCGCCTCATGTTTCGTACCGACAATGCGAATTTCTTTTTGCACGCAATGATGGGTTTGAATCGCCTGAACGTCAACGGATTGAATGGCAGCAATGGAATCGGTGCCGTTCTCGGCGGCGGAATGGACTTGCCTATTCGCAAATGGCTGGCGTTTCGTTTGTTCGAAGTTGACAACGTCTGGGGACGTCACAATTATTCCGACTTCGCTACCCCCGAGTTTCCAAGTCTGCGGCGGGCTTCCTTCGAAGGCGTACGCGCCCGCACTGGCTTGGTATTCAATTGGGGCGGAGCTCCACCCGTATCTCCGGCTGCGGCTTGTTCCGTTCAACCGAGCGAAGCGTTCGTCGGCGAGCCGATCACTGCGACTGTCAGCGCGAGCAACTTCAATCCCAAACACACTGTCACCTATGCCTGGAGCGGCAACGGAGGTCAGATAACAGGCAAAGATACTGCTGCGCAGATCGATACGACGAACGCGGCACCCGGGAGTTATGTCGTAACGGCGCACGTCACCGACTCGAGAGAAAAGAGAAACAACGAAGCGAGTTGCTCGGCGAACTTCACCATAAAGCCGTTACCGCCGAAGAATCCGCCGACCATGTCGATATCCGCCACACCGACCAGCCTTCAGGCTGGAGGCACTGTGAGTCTATCAGCGAACTGCACCAGCCCCGACAACGTTCCGGTTACTGTCGCCACATGGACGGCCAGCAGCGGCAGCATCTCCGGGAGCGGGACTTCGGCCTCCCTGAACACCGCGGGCGTTTCGCCAGGCTCGTCGATTACAATCAACGCGACCTGCACCGACTCGCGTGGACTCACCGCACAAGCTTCAACCATGGTGAGCATCGAGAGCCCACCACCGCCGAACCCGCAGATCCAGGTGCTGGAATCGCGGCTCAACCTGCACAGCATTTACTTTGTAACCAATGCCCCCCACCCCACGAATCCCCGAGGTGGTCTGCTGCCGAGCCAACAGAAAACGTTGGTCGCGCTCGCCGCTGACTTCAAAGCCTATTTGGAATTGAAGCCGGAGGCGCACTTGATTCTTGGCGGCCACGCCGATCATCGTGGCACCGTGGAATACAACCAGGCGCTCACTGAACGTCGTGTCAACCGCGTGAAGGCCTTCCTTGTAGAACAGGGAGTTCCTGAGGCGGACATCGATACCAAGGCGTTTGGCAAGGAAGATAACCTCACCACTGAACAAGTGCAGGGCGAGATTGAGAGTAATCCTGAGCTCAGCCCGGAAGAGCGCCAGAGAGCTCTCAAGAACATAGTGACGATCAGGATGGCAAGCAATCGCCGTGTGGATGTCACCCTGAGCACTACTGGACAAAGCTCGGTTCGCCAGTTCCCCTTCAACTCAACCGATGCCTTGACGCTGATCGGCGGCAGGGAAGGCGAGGTGAAGAAGAAGTCGGCAAGGCCGGCACCGAAGAAGAAGACGAATAAGCAATAGGCCGCGCCCACGTGGCGTGGAAAAACTCTCGCGGAGGACGCTTGCGTCCTCCGCGATTTCTTTTTTCAAGAGGAGACCCGGATCTCAGAAGGCGCTACCTCACTTTTCCGTTGTGCTCTCTCGAGCCTGATGAACGGAGCGACGTGAGGACGACGAATTTCTCTCCGGATCACGCACGCAAAATTCCGAACTTGCTCCAAACCAAGCAACTTCTACACGGATCATCCTGCGCCCGATTTGCTAAGTGTCTGATTTGCTTGACACGATTCTGGTACTTAACTTGCCACTTACAATGAAGCGGAAAAGCGGGCGACGATGTACTCGATGTCCAAGCTTCGATGGGATTTGCAGCGCCGCTCTGCCTTGGTCGCGTTTTGTCTCGCTGTAATGTTTAGTCTCGGATGCTCTGCCCGTGATCCTTTGCACAGTGCAGACGGAAACCCAGCCGTAAGCGGCCAAAACCTTCCGTTTCATTCAGAAAATCAGCCGACCTCATCAGCCAGCGACAGTGAGCGTCCGGCAATACCGCCGGATCCGAAATTGGCCAGTGGCATCCCGTTTGGAGTCGGGTCGCGCGTCCTGCCAGCAGGCACTCTTGTTACAGTTCAACTGTCTGGTTCACTGTTTGCCTCCAAAGTCCACGCCGGCGACGCTTTCTCGGCGATCGTTGCTGCGCCCATCAGCCTGGATGGAGTCACGTTGGTCAACCGTGGAATCGCGGTCACGGGAAGGATTGAGTCTGCCCAATCTGAGGTCGAGCGAGGCCGTGCTATGGGCTATTTCCAATTGACACTGAATGCTGTAACGATCGAGGGTAAACCGGTCGCGATTCAAACTTCCAGCCTGTACGCTCGTGCCACCGGTCAGCCCTCGAACGTTTCTTCGGGTTCAAACAATATGTCAGGTAATATCCGGGTTCAAAAGGGTCGTCGTCTTACATTCCGATTGACGGCGCCGGTCGCGTTCGACGATCCTGGCCCTACCGCTAGTCGCGAAATTCCCGCTTCGACCACTACGGAATAGTGACCCTTTCTTCTAACCAACAGAAAATAGCTCGGTTCCAGAGTTTTCCACAGAATTTTCCTCATTTGAAGTGACGTGTGCCCTTCGCAGTATCAGATTGGTCCTCCTATAGTGAAACCGTGAAGTTGGAAGGCTGCTTAGCGCGTGGTCCCATTTCGGGAGCACCGAGGTATCAGGCGGCCCATCGCGGGCTTTCTTCCGGGATTCGCCAGGCGCCATAGTAGCAGTATGAATGTCGCGACTCAGTCTCGGTGGCCAGGATTCTCCCTAGGAGAAAATGAGGCAGATGCATTCCGCGCCTTTTTCGAATACGCACCCTTGGCTGTTGCCCGCTGTAACTCCGAAGGAGAGATTCTCCAGATGAATCCCATTTTCCTCCGGAGCCTCGGTCCCGGTGATGTGGGCAACGGATTGCTAAGACTCCGCGACCTGCTTGATCCTCAAGACCGTGGCGAAGCCGATTCACTTCTCCGGGATATATTCGATGCCAGGCGCAATGCCTTCGCCGTCGAAGCTGCACTCGCAGGCGACGAACGGCCGAGCGCGAAATGGACTGCGTGGCGGCAAAGCGCGCGTCCCGGCGACCCGGATCACGCTTTGCTCATTGCCGAGCAGATCGCTGAGCAGACACAAAACGGGGTTCCGGCCGAAGTCTCGGTTCAAACTCAGCATTGGGAGGCGATCGGCCGCCTGACCGGCGGGATTGTGCATGACTTCAACAACCTGCTGACCGGCGTCATGCTCTACTGCGATCTGCTGCTTTCCAGTCTCGACGCACGCGACCGACGGCGCCGGTACGCCGAAGAAATCCGCTCCGCGATCGTCGGAGCTAGCGGCCTGGTGCAGCAGTTACTCCTGTGTGCGCGTTCGCAAGCCCTGGCGCCGGGCTTGCTGAGCCTTAACGAAATCGCTACTTCGATGCGCGATTTGCTTACCCGCCTGATTGGTGACTGCATTGTTCTCGAACTGGACCTTGATCCGAAGCTTGGGGCGATCAAGATCGTCCGTGCACAAGCTGAACAAGTCTTACTCAATCTGGTGCTCAATGCTCGCGATGCGCTACCCGGTGGCGGACGGATCACAATTGAAACCAGCAATTGCGACTTCCGTCCCGTGCCCGGCATGACTTCACCAAGCTTGCTTCCCGGCTGTCCCTGCGTCCTTCTCAAGGTGCGAGACAACGGTCGCGGCATGAATGCCGACACCCGGCAGCATCTCTTTGAGCCGTTCTTTACCACCAAGCCCAGCACGGAAGCGAGCGGCCTGGGGTTGACGACGGTCCGCGGCATCGTGACCACGAATCACGGAATAATCCATTTCGAAAGTGAACCCGGCCGTGGCACGCGCGCGATGATCTTTTTTCCTCGATCCGCCGAATCAGCCGATCCCAAGTCTCCGGACACGGCCGATCCAGATTCCAGCAAAACACCTCGAACGCCATTTCAAGAAGCCAAGAAGGAATCGATCTTATGACCGCAGCAGCTGTGGCTCCTCTTTCGTCGAATCTCGCCGCTCCACAGATTATGGCCGCTAATTTTCTAAACCTGCTCATCGTCGATGACGAACGCTCGATTCGCGATGCTTGCCGCGAGGTCGCCTTGTCCCTCGGCTTCATGGCTTATGTTGCAGATTCCGCAGAGCATGCCTATCGCATTCTCCAATCCCAGAGTATCGATGTGGTTCTGCTCGACCTCCGGCTTCCCGGCGCCGGCGGCCTGGAAGCTCTCCGACACATTAAAAGCCAACGTCCCGAAGCTCTGGTCGTCGTGGTAACCGGCTGTGCCACAGTGCAGTCCGCTGTCCAAGCTATGAAGTACGGCGCTTACGAATACATGACCAAGCCCTTCAGTGTCGACGAACTCAAACTCTTGTTGGAGCGCGTCTCCATCCACCTCAAGTTAAAAACTGAAAACCGCCTGCTGCGCGAGAAGCTCAAATCCAAAGAGGGCTACAGCGGTATCGTCGGCCGCGCCCCCGAGATGGAGAAGCTCTATCGCATAATCTCCAAAGCTGCCAGCAGCTCCCACCCAGTGCTGATTCTTGGGGAGAGCGGTACTGGCAAGGAAATGGTCGCACGCTCCATTCATTTTTCCGGAACTTTCCGTGACAAGCCGTTCATTCCCGTCGACTGCGGTTCGCTGGTGCCGACCTTGATCGAAAGCGAGCTCTTCGGCTACGTGAAAGGTGCATTCACCGGAGCGAATCAATCCAAGGACGGATTGTTGGCCATCGCTGAAGGTGGCACCGTATTTCTTGATGAGGTCGGCGAACTGCCCGTCGATCTCCAGGCCAAGCTTCTGCGTGCCATTCAGGAGAAGGAAATTCGTCCTGTGGGCAGCACCCGTCGCATTTCCATTAACGTTCGCATTCTTGCCGCCACCAACCGTCTCTTGGAGCAGGCGGTAACCGAAGGGATCTTCCGTCGCGACCTCTATTTTCGTCTTAATGTTCTCAGCTTGCGGATACCTCCCCTCCGAGAACGACGGGAAGATATCCCGTTGCTTCTGGCTCATTTTATGGAGCGCTGCTCGCGGGCCTCGGGCCACGAAAAAGTCCTCACTGACGAAGCCATCAAGGTCTTGTTGGCCTATGACTGGCCAGGAAATGTCCGCGAACTGGAGAATTGTCTGGAGCGTACCTTCGCCTTCACCAGCGGGTCCTTAATTCATGTCCCCGACTTGCCTCCGGCGATTGCCAGCACGCACATCGCCGCGGCCACGAACGGCAACGGACACGGCCGCAAGATTGTTCCTATGGCGGAATTGGAAAGACAAACCATTCTCAGCGCTATCGCGGAGCTAAACGGAGACAAGCTGCAAGCCGCTCGCCTGCTGGGTATCGGCAAGACAACGCTGTATCGGAAGCTGAAGGATTACGCATCTCAAAGCTCGTGAGTTTCTTGCCCGGATGAAAACAACTTGAGGGTGGAGCAGCCCTACAGGCCCGCGGCATAGGCAGTCCTTCGGTTTTGGGCTTTGATCCCTGAGGTGCCCGCTTTCGCTCGCTGTTGCTGTGAGGCTTCAAACAACCCGCCCGCGAATGTAATCTCACGCATTACTTCCAATTTATGTTCAATTATGGAATCGTCCAAAGTTTCTGTGTTCCGCGATGGAATTAATGCCTAGGGCTATGCGAGCTAAGCCCCGTCGATTCAGCGCTGCGCCTTGTGGTCCATTGCGTGCTCTTAAGAGAGCATGATTCTTCTCATAACCCCTTCAGCCCGTGGCCAGGAGTGCGTTGCCACTCTTAACGAAGCAACCGGCGATGAAACCCACTTGGCTGAGAATCTGCAGCAATCTCTTGCCCGGCTGCGCGAACAGTCTTATTCCGTGGTCGTCCTCGATCAATTTCTTTTGGAGAACGAACCCGGCGAAAGTGAGCACGTGCTCGATCTCCTGGGCACGGCGTTTCCCATCTATCTGAACTTCGCAGTCAGCGGGATGCCGCGGTTGTTGCGTGAGGTGCGCTCAGCCCTACACCGCCGCCAGAGGGAAGAAGCCCAGGCCCGTCTTTCCGTCGAGCAGCAAATTCATAGTCAAATGTTCGAATCGCTCACCGCGATGCTGCTTTCTTGCGAACTAGCGATGGCAGTGCCCGGCATCCCTGTTCCGGCCGTAGAAAAGATTCGCCTAATCGACAATCTTGCCCGCGAGATGCGAGTCAAAATGGGTACGCAGTGATTACGGTTCCCGGCTGAGACTTCAGGCAAATAATATCGCCATTGCAGAAAACCGTCGACGTCTCACGTCATTCGCACTAGAATAAGCCCTGCGCCACACGCTGGGTTCCGCCCTGTGAGGCTTCCGGCACGTCTGTGGGAGGTTCTTGTGCACGTTCTGGTCACCGCCGATACCATTTCGGGTTCCTGGACCTATACCCGCGAACTGGTTACGGGACTGGTTACGCGCGGCGTGCGGGTTACACTGATCAGCTTTGGCGAAATTCCCCTGCCCGAGCAGACGGCGTGGATGGACCTGCTGCACGGCCTTGACTATCGGCCCACCGCTTTCCGTCTGGAATGGATGGACGAGGCTCCCGACGATCTGCCCGAATCTTCACAGTTCCTGGCCAGCTTCGTACGTGAGGTGCGACCGGACATCCTTCACCTCCATCAGTTTTGTCACGGTAATCTCCCGGTCGAGGTTCCTCGCGTGATAATGGCTCATGGCGACGTCATCAGTTGGACGCAAGCTGTTCAAGGTGGCGCGCCGAAGCCTACCCGCTGGCTCAAGTGGTATCGCGATAGCATCGTACGCGGCATTGCCGCAGCCGATACTCTGGTTGCACCGTCGGCATGGATGCTCGACAGCATTCGCGTCAACTACACTCGTCCCCGTCACGAGGCCGTGATCTATCCCGGCCGTAATCCCATCTTCTTCAATCCTTATGTCAGCAAGGACGATTCAGTGCTTTCCGTCGGCCGCCTGATCGACGCTGGCAAGCAGGTCCTCCTGCTCACCCAGCATTCGCAGCCGTTCTCGGTGTGCATCGTAGGTGCGGAGCAAACCGTGGCTTTGCCCCGCGTTCCTATCCGTGCTGACGTGAAAGTTTCGACTGATAAGTGTTGTGTAGCGATCCGAGGAGCTCAGACCGAGGCACAACTCCGCGCGCTTTACAGCCGCGCAGCCGTTTACGCCGCCACGGCGCGTTACGAACCTCTAGGCATGTCGGCCCTCGACGCCGCCTTCTCCCGCTGCGCCATTGTCGCTAATGACATCCCCGCCTTCCGCGAAGTCTGGGGTGATGCGGCGCTTTATTTTCGAACCAACGACGCCCGCAGCCTGGCCGATACTCTCAGTCAACTGGATTCAGATCGCGCCCTGCGGCAAGCCTACTCCGACCGTGCCTATAACCGCGCCCGCGAACGTTTCACCACCAAGCGCATGATCGACGATTATCTCGAACTTTACCGCAGCCTGCTCTCGACCAAATCCCTGGCCGCATAGTTGAACCGGAGCACCTCCACAGTCCATTCGGACCGCCACGGTCCATGTTGGAACGGGCGCTCACGCCCGCCCGGCGGCCCAGGTTCATCGGGCCGCAGTCTCTTCACGTGGTCTTTGCACTTCTAGCAGAAGCACAAGCGTGGTCCCTTCTTTCTTTACGCAAACCCCAATTTCCTGTAGCAGCATCTCGACGCGACAGGCTCCATCGCTTGGTGATATCTTTTATCCTTACTAGAATCCCGTAAGGTTGGAGGAATCAAAGGAATGGCTCAAGTAAAAATTACGATTCGCCCCAATGGCCCGTACCGCGTCGAAGCACCCGAGGGTTCGATTGAACTTGTCGATGCAAACGGAACCCCATATGACCTCACCGGAAAACCTGCTTTTTCTCTCTGCCGCTGTGGTGGGTCGGTGAACAAACCATTTTGCGACGGTACGCACAGCCGCATCGGTTTCCAGGGAGCCGAGCTGGCAGTGAAAAAAGCTGATAGCTGATTACTGAACGGCCACAGATTGAGACTGATGCAGCAAGAGAATTAGAGCGCTAAAGATTTGTCCCTGAAAATCCGAAATCCGTGGCCGAAAACTGATAACCGCAATGAGCGATCTGACCGACCGCGAACTGGGAATGAAGCGCAGCATCACGCGCCGCGATTTTCTCAATGGCGTGGCCATGACCGCTGGCGCAGCCCTGATGCCGCGGCATCTGTTCGGCACGAAGGATAGTAATCCCGAAAAGTCACCCAATTACTATCCGCCGGCGCTCACCGGACTGCGCGGCAGCCATCCGGGTTCGTTCGAAGCCGCGCACTCCTTGCGCGACGGCACCTTCTGGGACGCGGCAGGAACACCTCAAGATACCGGCGAGAGTTACGACCTCATCGTTGTGGGTGGCGGCATCAGCGGCCTCTCCGCGGCTCACTTCTATCGCAAAATTGCCGGCGCGAACGCCCGCATCCTCATCCTCGACAACCACGACGATTTTGGCGGTCACGCCAAGCGCAATGAATTCCGCATCGGAAATCGAACCCTTATCGGCTATGGCGGGACCTACTCGATCGAGAGCCCGCAACCCTACAGCGCCGTCGCTAAAAGCGTGATCGAGGAATTGGGAATCGACGTCGCCAGTTTTCCAAAATACCTCGACCGCAGCCTCTATGGCTCCATGGGTCGAGTTCCCAAGATCTTCTTCGATAAAGAAACTTTTCGCATTGACAAACTAGTGGACGATCCGTGGCCTTTTCCGGGTGGCGAAACTTATGACCTCGCCGTCGCAGGTCCGGATGCTTTGCCACACTTCATGGCTGAGGCGCCGATCGCAGAGCAAGCGCGGAAAGACATCTCTCGCTTGTGCCGGGAAAAGAAAGACTATCTCCCAACTCTTAACCCGGACCAGAAAAACGCGCGCCTGGCACGCATCAGTTATGCCCGTTTTTTGACCGAACTAGCGGGCATGCACGGCGATGTGATTCGCCTCTACCAGACCATTTCCCAACCCCTGTTTGGCGTGGGAATCGATGCGGTTCCGGCGCTAGACGCATGGGAAGCGGGGTACCCGGGCTTTGGCGGAATGCTTGCCGACCCAGAGGGCTTAAGTAATGAGCGAAAATACTTTTTTCACTTTCCGGACGGCAATGCCAGCGTCGCGCGCTTGTTGGTGCGAAGGCTGATCCCAGCAGCAATGCCGGGCAACAGTGCGATCGATGTGGTTACGGCCAGAGCGAACTACGCGAAGCTGGATGAAGAAACATTGCCTGTCCGTCTTCGACTGAACAGCACGGTAGTGCGCGTAAAACACGCAGGTGATCCGGCGCGGGCTGCCGATGTTGAGGTCGTCTACGCCCGCGCAGGCAAGGCCTATACCGTGAGAGCCAAACACTGCATTCTGGCCTGCTGGAACATGATGATCCCGTATCTCTGCGAAGAATTGCCGGAAGCTCAGAAGCAGGCACTTGCCTTCGCGACAAAAGTTCCGCTTCTTTACAGCAATGTGCTGTTGCGCAACGGCAAGGCTTTTCAGAAGTTGGGGGCGAACGCAATTTATGCGCCGGGTGGCTATCATACCAGCGTAGACATCGACCTGCCGGTCAGCATTGGTGACTATCGCTGCCCGCGGACGCCGGAGGAGCCAGTCATCGTGCATATGAGCAAGGCTCCCTGCCAGGCAGGCCTTCCCCCGCGTGACCAGCACCGCATTGGCCGCATCGAGTTGTTCACTACGACGTTCGAAACCATGGAACGCAATATCCGCGAGCAGTTGGCGCGCATGCTTGGGTCTGGTGGATTCGATCCCGCGCGCGACATCGCCGCAATCACAGTGAACCGTTGGCCGCACGGTTATGCCTACGAATACAACTCATTATTCGATTCATTCGTACTCGAGGGAGGCGAAACTCCGTGCGAAATAGCGCGCAAACCGTTCGGACGAATTGCCATCGCCAACTCGGACGCTGGCGCCGCCGCTTATACGGATGAGGCCATCAACCAGGCTTGGCGGGCGGTGGGCGAGTTGAGAATTTAGTCGTGTATGCCAAAAGGGCGAGATTAGTTGTCGGATCGTGCGAACGGAGTGCGCCCCAGGCGCAGCGGAACGTTATAGTGATGAGCCACCTGCATGGCGGCGCCGGCGAGTACAAGAACCGTGACGAGAAAGATGCCTGCTCGTCGCGGTGCTTGCTCCTGCTGCGGTGCGATAAGTGCGATCAGCGCGCCCACGATTAGTCCTGTGATCAATCCCCCGATATGCGCGGCATTGTCGATTCCAGGGATTGCGAATCCGAAGATGAGGTTGTAAACGACAAACGCGCCGAGGCTGCGCAGGGTTCCTGAAAGTGCCGTACGCGGTACCGAGAACTCTCCTAACTTGAAAGCTGCCAGCAGCGCGCCCGCGAGGCCGAAGATGGCTCCTGAGGCCCCAACGCTAGGTACGTACGGATGCCAGCCTGCGCTCGCCAGGCTTGCTCCCACTCCGCAGATGAGGTAGATGCAGGCGTAGGTCCAGCGTCCGTAAAGCGATTCACAAAGCTGGCCTAGATTCCACAGGCACCACATGTTGAAGGCAATGTGAATGAGCCCGCCATGAACAAACACATTGGTCAGGAGCCGCCACCATTCGCCCGAAATCGTAAGCGCACCCAGGTTGCCTCCCCAGCGGACAAGGTCAACGGGAGGGAAGTCCATAATGCTGGAAGCGGACAGTGCCATGCCGAGAAACACAGCCGCGTTTATGCCAAAGATGATATGAGTCAGGCTGATAGTCGATTCACCACGCTGAACCCAGGGCCTGCGTATGACCGGTTGCGGGGCATCGTCAGCTAGTTCTCCGCGCTGCGCCGCTTCGTGCTGCACGCACCACGGACAGATCTTCCTGCCGAAGTTAAAGCCGGAAAGCTGACGGCCGCATCGAATGCAATTTGCCATGATTGTTAGATGAGTGTCCCTAAAAGAGTATCGCAGTTTGGCGAGTTGGGGCGAGGGCCTAACAACTTTGATCACAAAGGATGCCAATAAAGACTTGGGCCGACCTGATGTAATCCTGAATTGCTGCTTGCGTTTCAGCGAGGGCCGCTGCCGTCTCAGAGGTTTCGCGTCAGCGTATCGAGCTCATCCGGTGGCAACTGCATGAAGGCGGCGGTGGCCGCAGTTTTTAAAGCGTGGTAGGTTTTGAGGCCGTCAATATCACCCGCCGTCCGCAGGTGTGGCAGAGCGACGGATTTCAAAATGTCGGAGCGCAGGAACAGCCAAAACCGAAGCTTGATTCCGGTCAGCAGAGCATACAGGCGGACCTCAATTGCCTTGTCTTGCAGGGCCGAAGCCAGACTGACTCGGCGAGGGTCCGGACTATGCTTCTCGGCATCAGCGTATTCCACCAGCACCTTCGAGTTGTGTGCCATGCGACGGGTCAGCTCAAGGTACAACCGCATCCGCTTGCGCTGCGCCTCGCGAAACTGCGACCGGCTCAATCGCCAGCGAAATTCAAATTCAGCAGTAGGGTCGAGAAGCGACTCGGCCAGTGAAATATCCACCGGGTACAAGAACGGAATGACATCATCGACGTCGACGTCGCGCTTGGGAAAGCGGGACCAGGCGCAATGCAGCATGTAGATGCAGGCGAGAGCGCCCCACGCCACAATCAGCCAGGTAAGAATAACTACCATAAACCTAGCGCATCCTCCGCAACGCATCCTTGTATTGCTTTAGAACACCGGGGGAAGGGGCCGATACCTTGGAGCTTGGAGTCTCCACTCTCTGTGGCACACTGAAAAACCATATCCAAATCAACACGGCAACAGAGTATGCCACAACTGAGGTCCATCCCCAAAAGAATCTGACTCTTGTTCCAAAATCCGAAAACTTGGTTGTGGTCAGCAGCATTACCGTCGCGTAGAGCCCAAACCCTGTGGCTACGCCAAAAGGATACTGTCGCCAACGGAGACCGAGGACTGGGACCAGCGTTACAGATCCAGCAAAAACAATTACCTCTAGAAAGCGTACCGCAATTTCGCCGGTGACGATATATAGGAGAAGCCCGCCCACCTTGGGCGGGACAGCGTGCGTATTGGCTAGGCTCAAACCTACGCTTGCGATAAAAACAAGTGAAAATGTGAGGTAAGTCCAACGGACCCGTGTCAGGCTACCAAGAACAGTGCGAAGGACTTCGTACATTACCAGGATTCCGAGCACATCATAGCCGGCTTCGGTGATCCAGTAAGTCGCGTAATAAATCTGGAAATTGTGTAGGCTTGGTAGCCGCGCGATGAGCCGTGCGAGACCCGCGACCACGCCAAACACTACATAGGCAAGAAAAAATGGGCACAACCTGTAGGCGCGTCTCTTGAACAATATCCAAAGCAATAGCGCCAGCAGGGCCAAGGGAATGTACCGCAGGAGCAGGCTCATAGTGCCGGGAGCAGATTATCTCATCTGCCCCCGGTTTTCGAGATCAATTCCCCTAAGCTCGATATTTACTCTAGGCCGTTTCGGACGGGCTTGTGGCCATTACTGGTGGAATATCCGGCCCATCAGCCAACTGCATGACGCCTATTTTTGTGGAAGCGGCAGGCGGAATGTCCGGTCCGTCAGCCAGGGCTATCGAAGCGAACGACATAACCAACAACGCAACCGCGAAAATCCGTGTCATAGTGATCTCCTTATGGTGGGGTATTCCCCGACAACAGTGTAGTCGGGGACCGCAAGTAACCGGAGGGTTACCGTCTAATAATAGTTAAGGCAACTGGGCTGGGGGACCACAAACGGCGGTGAGGGTATTAGTGAATGGTCTTAGTCTTTCTCGACATGTAATCCATCAGGAGATATTGCCCCAGCGTGTATGGAGTAGTGAAATAGGCTTTGCCACGGCACATTTCGGTCACTTTCTGCACGAACTGCACCAATCCATAATCGGACGCGAGCATGAAAGTGTTGATCAGGACGCCCGCACGCTTGCATTTGGAAACTTCTTCCAGAGTCTGGCTCACCACGAGCGGATCAAGGCCGAAGGCGTTCTTGTAAATCCGTCCGTCTTCCAGGGTTAGTGCGGATGGTTTGCCGTCCGTGATCATGACAATCTGTTTCATATCCTTGCGCTGGCGCTGCAGAATTCTTTGTGCCATGCGCAAGCCTTCGCGCGTGTTGGTGTAATACGGTCCAACCTTGACGCGCGCGAGCTGCGAGAGCGGCACTTCTTCGGCCGAGTCGTGAAAAAGCACAAGCGAGAGCGAATCCCCCGGATACTGCGTGCGGATGAGGTGCGAGAGCGCCATTGCAACTTTTTTCGCCGGAGTGAAGCGGTCTTCGCCGTAAAGAATCATCGAGTGAGAGCAGTCAAGCATGAGCACCGTGGCGCAGGAAGATTGATACTCGCACTGGTGCACTTGCAGGTCAGCGTATTCAATGTTAAGCGGCAGGCTCAAACCTTCGCGCTGGATCGCGCTTGAGAGCGTGGCCGTAATGTCGAGATTTAACGTGTCACCAAATTCGTATGTGCGGGAAGCGCCGCTGGCCTCAATGCCCGTAGCCAGGTCGCGTGTGTCGTGGCGTCCGAAGCTGGATTTGCCGAGTGAGCCGAGCAGGTTACGGAGGGATTTAAAGCCGAGGAAGTCGAGGCTCTTATCGGTAATTTCGAACTTGGCCTGCGGCGCATTTTCACCGGTTTGGCCTCCCACACCCGATGGCCGCGACGGACCAGGGGGTTGGTCGATCGAGATGTAATCCTCCTGCTGCATACGCTCAATCAACTTTTCGATGAGCTCGTCGAGTTCCCCATCGATCGCCATCTGCTGCAGGCGTTCGCGCATTTCCTCATCGAACTGATCACCTTCCATCAGCGCTTGCTCGATGGCGCGGCGCAGGTCGTCGAGATTCTGCTCGCCCTCAGGCATCTCATACCACATGTCGCTCTGGAAGCCACTCTGCAGCAGGTAGTCGGAGAGCGCGCTGAGCAAATCCTCCATGCTCATTTCACCCGCAGGATCGGGAACGTATTTGGAGTAGCGGATGCGTTTCATAAGCAGTGGTCCGTGGCCAGTGATCAGTGATCAGTAAACCCGGTGCCCAAGGGTTTTTTGGGCCACTGGTCATGGCCACTGACCACTCAGTTGAACTGTCTTCGCTGCCGGTACGGCGGCTCTTCCTTCTCGAAAGCTTTCTCCCGCTCTCGCGGCTCAGGCTTTTTCTCTCCGGCTTTGAAAATGCGCTCTTCGTTCCGCCCGATGCGTTTGTGCGCGTGCAGTCCTTCGAGAATGAATTCCGCGGCCGAAACCTGTTGCTCGGGGCTTTCTTTCTGTGAAACCCCGAGAGGCCCGAGCTTTTCGACCAGGCCCTGAATTTCTTTCAGATTTTCGAGTGCTTCGACGGCCGAGACAGAGTCCGACAACTGAATTTCGCCGCCCAGGTCGAACCACTGCACGATCTGCTGCACATTCGCGCCGGTGAAATATTCGTCGTAAGTCTTGGCGATCGCGGAGCGAATTAATTCGCGGCCCACGAAATCTGCGCCTTTCATCTCGCCTTCGTATTCCAGTTCAAGCTTTCCGGTGATGGCCGGTAATGCTGCATAAACGTCACTGATGCGCGGCACGACGAGTTTTTCGTCGTTGCGAAGCGCGCGGCGCTCCGCATTCGAGACCACGTTCTCCATTGCGGAGATCGGCAAGCGTTGGCTGACTCCGGACCGCTTATCGATTTTCTTATCTTCGCGTGCGGCGAAAGCGATGCGCTCGATTACTTGCTGAATGTAAGTGGGCAGGTGTAGAGCGTGTCCGTTGCGCCGAGTCCAAGCTTCCTGCGCCGTGATGGCGATGCCTTCATCCACGGTTGCAGGATAGTGCGTTCGAATCTCGGAGCCGATGCGGTCCTTTAGCGGCGTAATAATTTTTCCGCGGGCGGTATAGTCTTCGGGATTCGCGCTGAATACGATCGCGACGTCGAGCGGCAGCCGAATCGGATATCCCTTAATCTGCACGTCGCCTTCCTGCATGATGTTGAACAAGCCAACCTGAATTTTTCCCGCCAAGTCGGGAAGTTCATTGATGGCGAAGATCCCACGATTGGCGCGGGGCAACAGGCCATAATGAACCGTGAACTCGCTTGAGAGTTCGTGCCCGCCGCGGGCGGCTTTAATGGGATCTATATCACCGATGAGATCGGCGATCGTGACATCCGGGGTGGCGAGTTTTTCCACGTAACGTTCGTCGGGCGTGAGATAGGAAATCGGAGCGGTATCGCCGAGGCGCACGATTTGTTCGCGGCAGTGCCGGCAGATGGGCGCGTAGGGATTGTCGCGGATCTCGCAGCCGGTAAGATATGGCATCTGAGGATCAAGCAGCGTTGTGAGAGCCCGCAGGATGCGGCTTTTGGCCTGCCCGCGCAGCCCGAGCAAAATGAAGTTGTGCCGCGACAGAACCGCGTTCACGATCTGGGGCACCACTGTGTCGTCGTACCCGACGATGCCGGGGAAAATACTGGCGTCGTCATGGTGACGCAAGCGGGCGATGAGATTGTCCCGAAGTTCATCCTTCACGCGGCGCGTGCGCAAATATTCTTCAGAAAATTCACTGCGGCGCAATTCACCGAGTGTGCGCGGGAAACTCATGACAACCCCCAGAAATACTACTTTCTTGAATTATACGCGGGGAGGAAGAAGTCGTTGATCGCTGGTCGTTGATCGTCGCCAAAATCCCATGAAAGCGGTTGAACCAGCGACGAACAAGCAGCGCCGAACGAGTGGTTCAGTGGACGTGCCCATTGCCCCCGGCTTTTTCGCGGGCGCGGGCGGCGCGCTGGATGTTGGGAATGATGCTTTCGAAATAAGTAATCAGCAAAGCAAGACGTTCTGCTTCGGAACGCAGAGCGAGCAGTTTTTGTTTGAAATCCAGATCAAGAGGGAGAGAGCCCGCCAGGTAGAAAGACAACGAGGAAGGATCGGCCGCAGAGAGATCTGGCGTAGCGCCAGCGATGGCGAGCAGCTCAGAGTGCAGTTGAATGGCACGCGAAGTCTCTTCCGGCGGTGGAGCGCCGGGTTCGTCCTCGATCACCAGAATTTCCCCTTGCAGATACGAGCGTTCCTCATTGACCCGCAAAAGTTCGAAACGCTTGCGGCCCTCGGTGACGAGATCCAGCCGGCCGTCTGGATATTCTTTCACGACAGTAACAATCTCCGCGGTGCAACCCACTTCGGCTAAACCCTCCTCGACAGCGCGCACCACGCCGAAAGGGCGCTGTCGGGCGATGCACTCGCCAATCATTTCTTTATAGCGGGGCTCAAAAATGTGCAGCGGCAGGGGCGTGCCTGGGAACAGAACGACATCGAGCGGGAACAGGGGAATCAGGGCGTCCAAGGCGATCTCCAGAACGACACTGATTGTATTCTACGCGGACTGTGTGCTGTTTCGGCAAAAACGCTAGGTGGCTTAGCCACGGAATACCTATCTCGTCCCACGGCCTTTCGAAATCCGCGTTTGACTTCAGAGACTCATCGGAATAAAAGCAGGTCATGGAACCAGCAGGAAAAGTTGTGGTGGTCACCGGTGCTTCGATGGGAATCGGAGAGGCGATAGCAAAGAGTTTTGCCGATCACGGTGCGAGAGTAGTGTTGTTGTCGCGCGATGCCGGGCGCGTAGAAGCGGCCCGCGGGCGTATCGGGCACACCGATCTCACGCTTGCCATGACTTGCGATGTCCGGCATCGTGAAGATATCGATCGTGCCATCGGCCTGACGCTGCATCACTTTCAGAGAATCGACGTTTGGGTGAACAACGCTGGACACGGTCTGCTGGATTCCGTGGCGCAGATGGATATGGCCGCCCTCCGTGAAATGTTCGAAACCAATTTCTTCGGAGCGGTTGCTGCGATGCAGGCGGTGATTTCCGTCATGCGCCAGCAGGTCGGCGGGACCATCATCAATATATCAAGCGTGGCGGGACACATTCCGCTGCCGTTTCATGCAGGTTATAGCGCGACCAAGTTTGCGCTGAACGCGATCGGTAAAGCAGCCGGTGTGGAGCTGAAGACGGATGGCATTCATGTGCTGACGGTCTGTCCCGGCTACGTGCGAACTCAGTTCGGTAAGAATGTAGTTCTGGGGAATGAACAAAAGAAGGTGCGTCCGGATTCGGTGCGCGGCATCACCGCGGAACGTGTGGCTCGCGCCACGCTGCAGGGATATCGCAAGCAGAAGAGAGAAGTCATCGTCCCTTGGACTATGTATGTGCCGGTGAAAATTTATCAGCACTTTCCGGGGCTGGTGGAGCGCGCGATGGCAAGGATGGCGAAGTAGAAATCTATCCCAACTCCACCAACATGGCTTCCATCTCCGACTGCGCATGCAGGTTGCCGGTGCGCCGCGCAGAGGCAATGCCGTCCGTGAGCATGGTTTTGGCTTCGGCGATCCGATCGGCCCGGGCGAGTGCCTGCGCTGCCATGAAATAGCCGGCAGTATAGTCGGGGCTGGTTTTCAGCAAAATGAAGAATTCCGCCAGCGCCCGATCGAGATCGCCCTGCTTCGAGTATTCCATGGCCAGTCCATAGCGCGCGAAGGTGTCATTAGGATTCTGCGTGAGGATGTCGTTAAGGGCGGTGATGCGGTCCATAGAAGCAGTTTCCAGTTCTCGGTTCTCAGTTGAGATGAGGTTACTACAAAGGTCGGTTTATCGCGGCGAGTTTTGGATTGGCTTGTGAGCTTGGGGTGAGTAGAATGGGCAGTCCTTAAACATTTGTGTTCTGTGGAGGATTGGGTAGTGGCATGTCCATTTTTTATGCCGACAGAGAAGCTGCAGGGCGGCGGATGGCTGCATACATCGCGCCTGCCGCTGGGATGCGGTTGGAGCGGCCACTGCACCGCTCCCGGCCACGAGGGTGAGGTTCCGTCGCCGGAAGAATTGCAGGACTTCTGTAACTTGGGGTACGCACAGGGCTGCGTGCGCTTACCCTCACAGCGAGCCTGGGATTCAATCCGGTTTGGCGCGCGAATCCTCGTCGATGGCGCGAAGGGCGGGAGCGTCAGGCGCATTCAGCTGCGTTACATATGCGAGCGCAACCATCGCCCAGCCGGACACGGATTTTTGCAATTCGATGCACATGACGATGACGCTCGCTGCTCAAAGCCCCATCCCGATGCCCGACTACAGCGTATGGCGGAATGCTTTCTCGCATCGTATCTGGAAGGAAAAAGAAATCAGGAAGTTACTCAGGCTGCCGCGAGTTGATCTGGACACGCAACAAAGTTGTTCACAAAAGTGAGAAAGAACTGTTCGACTCAAGGCGAGAACCGAGAGGACTTATGAGCAGCGAAGAAATGCTGATGCCGCGTCCGGTGCGGGATTCACAATCGGAGATGGCGGAGCTTGTTCTGCCAAACGATGCCAACCCGCTCGGGGCCTTGCTCGGCGGCCGGTTGATGCACTGGATCGATCTCGCCGGTGCCATGGCAGCTCATCGCCATTCGCGCAGTTACGCGGTGACGGCTTCGGTCGATCATATTGATTTCCTGGTGCCGGTTCGGGTGGGAGATTTCGTGATTCTGCGCTCCTCGGTAAACCGCGTTTTTCAAACGTCGATGGAAGTGGGAGTAAAAGTGTTTGTCGAGAACTATATTGCGGACACAGCCCAGCACGTCGCGTCAGCACACTTGACGTTTGTGGCGGTCGATGCCAAAGGCAACCGGATGAAAGTGGCAGCCGTCATTCCCGAGACGGAGGAGCAGCAACGCCGCTACGACGATGCCGGTCGTCGTCGCGAGATCCGCCGCGCGGAACTGCAGCGTCGCAAGTCGAGGCATTAAGCCGCACCCTTTAGCGCATCCGATACTGCCGACCACAGGCTCTCTCCGTAATTAAACCTCTGTATAATCAAGGTGTTCGATTCATCCGGTCTTTATCGTAGGAGTGTGATCTTTTGAGTGCACATATGCCGTCTCATCCCGGACAAGCCGCGCCGGGGCCGCAGCCGTTGCCTGGAGTCGATGCCATCATTGCCGTCGGTTCGGGCAAGGGGGGTGTGGGAAAAACCACGTTGTCCGTGAATCTGGCTGTGGCTCTGGCTAAGATGGGACACAAGGTGGGCCTGCTCGACGCTGACGTGTACGGACCGAACGTACCGCTGATGTTGGGAGTGAACGCACAGCCGAAGATGGCTGGTGAAAACCGCATTGAGCCGCTCGAAGCTTTTGGTCTGAAAGTAATTTCTGTAGGATTTCTCAATCCCGGGGACAAACCCATCATCTGGCGCGGCCCCATGCTGCACCAGATTGTGAAGCAATTCCTGGGCATGGTGGAGTGGGGCCATCTCGATTACATGGTCGTCGATCTGCCCCCCGGCACTGGGGACATTGCTTTGTCGCTCGTGCAGTCGGTGCCTCTGACTGGCGCGGTTGTCGTTTCAACGCCCTCGGATGTTTCGCTGCAAGATGCGCGCAAAGCAATCGAAATGTTTCGGCAGATGAAAGTCGATCTTGTGGGTGTGGTCGAGAACATGAGCTTCTTTACCTGCCCGCACTGCAACCACGAAATCGATATCTTCTCGCGCGGCGGAGCCGAGAATATGGCGCAGCAGTTTGGGGTTCCGTTCCTTGGGAGCATCGAACTTGATCCCGAAGTGCGCAAGTCCGGTGATGGTGGAAAGCCAATTGTGCTGGAGGGAGAGAATTCGCCGCATGCCAAGTCGATCTTTGCGTTTGCGCGGAAGGTAGCCGAGCGAGTGACAGAGATCAAGGCGGGCGAGTCGGCCAGCGTGATTCAGATTCAGTAGGGATCGCCCCCTGTGTCCTATTTGGTTTGGTCTCTTGTCTTTTTGAGGAACCGCGACAGTCGCCAAACAGCGCGAGGCTCTTCATCTTTCAAAATCAACTTCGCCATCATCCCCCCCAGCGCCGGCCCGTGTTTGAAGCCGTGCCCAGAGCCGCCGCCTAGAATCCAAACATTATTCATCCGGGGATGTCTATCCACGATGAAATGGCTGTCGGGCGTTTGCTCATATTGGCAGACGCGCGTCTCGATGAGCGGCGCGTCTTTCATAGCGGGAAAGCGGAAAGTCATATACTCGCAGACTCGCTTCAGGGTCGCTGTGCTGACAACTCGCTCGCCGGAGGTAGGATCGAATTTGCGGCCACGCGTATCGTCGGCGACCTTGAACCCTCGGCGGTCGCTGCCCGGGATGCCGTAGAAAAATCGCTCGCCATGATCACCCCACACGGGCAAGTGGGCATCTGTGAAGTACGGAGTGTGGCGAGGAGGCTCGCCGAAGAAAAAGATGTCCTGCTTCGTGGGACGAATCAAATCGCCGATGGTTTGGCGAAACAATTTGCCAAGCCAGGGACCACAGGCGAAGACGTAGCCGTCCGCTCTTAATTTGGAGCCGTCGGACAACCTCAGGTGGGGGATAGAAGATTCTAAGCCTCCGCCTAGCGCTAGGGCTATGCGGTATTCGCCGCCACCAGCGACGAATGCATCTACGACGGCCTGACAACTGACGCGCGCGTCAAGATATCCGCACTCTGGTTCAAAGATTCCCCACTGGACGTCCGCGAAGTTGATCTGCGGCCAGCGTCCTTTCATCTTCGCCGTCGACAGCTTTTCAAACTTGACCCCGGCTTCGCGAAGCACATCGATCGACCCACGCTCGTAGGCATCGTCTCGGCTACTGACCATCCACAAAACGCCGTTCCGATGCAAGAACCGTTTCTTCCAGCGTCGTTCATATTTTTCCCAGAGCTTCAAGGATCGCGCAGCAAGCTCCGTATAGGGCTGGTCGGGGCCGTAAGTGGCGCGCATAATCCGCGTCTCGCCGCCAGAGGATGCGCGCGAGTTGCCGGGCCCCCACGCGTCAAGCAAAGTAACGCGAGCACCGCTCTCAAGAAGATGGAGCGCCGTCCAGCCGCCAAAGGCGCCGGCTCCCACCACCGCAACGTGAAGTTTGGATTTCATTCCCAATGCTTTGGCTGCCTGGATGTTGAGAATACGGCGTGAATACGAAGTTGAGAATACGCGGAGACAGGAAGCGGCGGAAGATGCAACTCCGGATTCCGGTCAGGTATACTCCTTCGGCCATGAATCCTCGACCGAACCTGTGTTCTGAATACTCACTGCGGTTGTGCGCCGTCGTATCGTTAATCGTCTGCGCCTCCATTTTCGTGCAAGCGGGAGACACTGGGCCGTCCCGCGCGGCAACCGTGATTGACGCCATGCCGAACGCCAAAAAGATTGATGAAGTTGCGGTCTCTCCCGACGGCAGTCGAGTCGCCTACATAGTCGAGGGAAGACTTACTGTAATTCCTGCCGGCGGAGGGCCATCCAAGACTATTGCTGTTGAAGGCAACCTTGTACTCCGTGGTGTAGTTTGGTCGAGCGACAGTAAACATCTCGCTTTCATTGCCGAACTTCCGGGCGATGTCCCCGCCGCTCAACTCTGGACTGCGGCAGCCGACGGCAGCTCTCCGGCAAAGCACGCGGAGCTGAAAGGCTATGTTCAGGACCCGCGCTTTTCTCCTGATGGCTCCAGGCTTGCCATGCTATTTATCGAAGCCATGCCACGCGCGGCGGGTCCGCTGCAACCCATGACTCCGCTGGCGGGAGTAATCGACGAGAAAATTTTCGAAGAGCGAATTGCGACCATCGACCTCGCCACAGATCACCTCACACAAGTGACGCCTGCGGATATGTACGTCTACGAGTATGACTGGACTCCCGATGGCCAAGGCTGGGCGGCAATTGCCGCGCATGGTAATGGCGATGCGAATTGGTGGGTCGCCCGTCTTTACATGGTGAATGCGCAAAGCGGCGAGATGCGCGAAATCTACAAACCAGAGCTGCAAACGGCGAATCCGCGCGTTTCCCCCGATGGCAAAGACGTGGCGTTTATCGAAGGATTGATGAGCGACGCCGGCCTTAATGGCGGAGAGATCCGAGTCGTCCCAACCGCAGGAGGCGGCGTACGGAATCTCACTCCCAACAGCAAAACATCTCCCTCCGCACTTGCCTGGACATCTCCCGACGTGATCACCTTCGCCGAAAATATAAACGGAAAGTCTGGCTTCGCGACGATTAGCCTCACCACAGGCGGGGTTCAGTCTTTGTGGGCTGGGGAAGAATTGACCGCCGTAACTAGTGATGCCTGGGTCCCCGGTGGTTCATTCTCTCGCGACGGATCAATGACCGCAATTGCCCGTCAATCAGCGAAAGCGCCGCCGGAAGTCTGGGCGGGTCCCATCGGCAAATGGAAACAGCTTACTCAGTTGAACGCGGCGATCAAGGCGCCTTGGGGCGAGATGCGAAACGTTCACTGGATGAACGGCGACACGCCGGTTCAAGGGTGGTTGATGCTGCCCGCGAACATTGCCACAGGCAAGACATACCCGCTGGTGGTGAACGTCCATGGAGGACCTTCCTGGGCATGTACGTCCCACTGGGACGAAAGCGTTATGGGTCCGCAATCGGCGATGGGCTATTTCGCACTGTGCCCAAATCCCCGCGGCAGCTACGGGCAGGGCGAGGCGTTCACCCAAGGAAACGTGAAGGACTTCGGCGGCGGGGATTTTCGCGACATCATGGCCGGTGTCGATGGCATTTCTAAGGAATATCCCATCGATACGAATCGCATTGGCATTCGCGGGCACAGCTACGGCGGGTATATGACGATGTGGGCTGAGACTCAGACGCAACGTTTCGCTGCTGCCGTCGCGGGCGCCGGCCTTTCCGACTGGTTGAGCTACTACGGCCTCAATGATATCGACGAATGGATGATTCCATTCTTCGGCGCCTCGGTATATGACGATCCCGCGGTCTATGCAAAGAGCGACCCCATGCACTTCGTGAAAGCAGTAAAGACGCCGACTCTGATTCTGGTGGGTGACCGTGATGGCGAAGTGCCAATGGAGCAGTCCGTCGAATGGTGGCACGCACTTACCACTCTCCACGTGCCAACGAGGTTAGTCGTCTATCCGGACGAGGGGCACTTGTTCATCAAGCCGGCAGACGCCCGTGACTACACCCTTCGCACTCTTGAATGGTTCGAAGAGTGGTTCGCAAAAGCACGTTAGAACTCATTAATTGTTTCAGACTATTGATCCTCGAGCCGCAAATCCGGATAATCGCCCGACTTCTGAGTTCGATGATTTATTCGATGATTCAGATCTTCGTTAATTTAGATCGCTCAACTGATAACCGTATTCTTGCAGCATGCCGCCGATCGCACTCCTACCTACACTGCAGAGAGATCTAAGCGATGTCTAGCTTCCTATCAAAGTCGGGTTCATCCATCCGAAAGCCACTTTTAACCCTTTTTGTCTTTCTGATGATCGCCTACTTTTCCTTTGGAGCATACGTGTGGTGGGCCATGCACCAGACCCCCGAAACCTTCGGACGAGTGATGTCCAGAATTCCTGGACCGGTAGCCTTCTTACTCTTCCCGTTCGAAACGCTGTGGACCCAGGCTCGCGCCGGAAGCCTGCATCCCGGAGATCAGGCACCCGACTTCTCACTCCTCACGTTGGACAAAAGCGAGCGTATACGGCTTTCCGCCTTTGTTGAGCAACGGCGCCCGGTTGTTCTGGTATTCGGCAGTTACACTTGACCCCCCTTCCGGCGGGAGGTTCCCGCTCTCAACAAGCTCTACGAACAATATGGAAGCCAGGTCTCATTTTTGGTGGTCTACATCACGGAGGCGCATCCAAGCGATGTCTGGCAGATGCAGAGCAATCTGAAAGACCAAGTGGTCTTTGCCAGTCCTAAAAATGAAGAGGAACGCGCGGTTGTCGCTGGCACCTGTGTGCGGAAGCTGGGGATAGAAATCCCCGCAGTATTAGACGAATTTGGCGACTCAACCGAACAGGCATATACAGGATGGCCCGATCGAATGTATGTTATCGATGCTACCGGTCGCGTCGCTTACAAAAGCAAGCCGGGCCCCTTCGGTTTCAAAACAGACGAATTGAAGAACGCAGTAGCCCGCGTCGTCCAGGCTCGATAAACTGATAATACTGGCAAGGTCTTGGTTCTCCTCATTTCCCCCGCCACTCTCTTGCCACGGGGATGGCACGGTGGGGTCCTTGACAGGAGGATGGCGCGTTCCTAGAATTTAAGCAGGGAGCGCCATTTGCATCCTAAGCTAAGTTTTTGCATCTAAAATACTTAGCTCAAATCGATGCCCTCTGACCCTAATATCGGTAAACGGGAACGCGAAGTTCTGACAGCAATCGTGGAGACTTTTATTTCCACGGGAGAGCCCGTCGGTTCGCGCACACTTGCACGCTCGAATCGCGAAGGCCTAAGTCCGGCGACGATTCGCAACGTGATGGCCGACCTTTCGGACGCGGGCTTTCTCGAGCAGCGGCATACTTCGTCGGGACGCGTCCCCACTCCTGAAGCCTATCGTTACTACGTTGAGCAGATCACGGGAGACGCACGATTGGCGCCGCAGGAAGAGAGCTTGATTTCCGATTCGCTGGCAGGAATCAGCGACGTGCAGGAATTCATGGAGCGCACCTCGCATGTGCTCTCACTGATTTCGCGGAATGTCGGCGTGACCGTAGCCGCAGGCGCCACCAAGAACGCTCTGGAGCATGTCTATTTTTCGCGGCTTGGGGATCAGAAAGTGCTGGCCGTATTGGTAACGCGTTCGGGCCTGGTGCGCGACCGCGTGCTGCGGCTCGATCTGGGGCAGGATGAGCTTGATCTCGCGGCTCGCTATATTAACGAGAACTTTCGCGGATGGACCATGGAGTCGATGCGCGCCGAAATCGCGCGGCGAATCGAACACGAACGTAGCGAATACGATCGTCTGATGAATTCCATCGAGAAGCTCTACAAACAAGGCGCGCTGGCCTCTGATCCTGGAGCACAGGTGGTTTTCGTGGAAGGCGCCGCCAATTTGTTGACCGGCGAAGAAGATCGCAAGCGTCTGCAGGAGATGATGAAGACTCTGGAGGAGAAAGAAAAAATCGCGCAACTCCTCGGCGCCTACCTCGACGTGAAACAGGAAGCCGTGCGGGTAGTAATTGGATTGGATGACGCGCTGCCCTCGATGCAGAACTTCGTGCTGATTGGCGCTCCGGCCCGCTCCGGCAGCGACATGGTCGGTTCGCTGGCAGTGATTGGTCCCACCCGCATGGATTATCAGCACACGATGACCGCGGTCTCCTACATTGCACGCCTCTTTGACAAAATCCTGAATGAATCGGAGTAATCATAGTTGGTATGAGTAAAGTGAACGGTAAATCAGAAGCACAGAAGGCCGGCCTGGATCTGGAGCACGAACTTCCCTCGGGAGATGGAGGTGAAAACTCCACGCAGACGGCGGTGAGCGCGGACTCGTCTGCGCCGGAGTCGGAATTGGAAAAGATCAAAGCAGAGCGCGATGCGCTGTACGAGCGCCTGGCGCGCGCGCAGGCGGAGTTTCAAAACGCCCGACAGCGCGCCAGTAAGGAACAGCAGGAGTATCGTGATTATGCCGCTTCTGACGCGATAAAAACTTTGCTGCCCGTAGTAGACAGCCTTGAACGTGCGCTGCAGGCGCAGTCGGACGGAACAGAATTCCGCAATGGAGTCGAACTCATTCACAAACAACTGCTGGCTGCGCTGGCGAAGCTATCGGTGCACTCCATCGTGGCGAAGGGTCAACCTTTCGATCCGCGTCTCCATGAGGCCATTGAAATGGTCGAAACTACCGACGCTCCCGATCATCAGGTGATTGAGGAACTGCAGCGCGGCTACAAATTCAAAGACCGGTTGTTGCGGCCTGCGATGGTGAAGGTAGCCAGGAATTCCGGGAGATAAGTTTCCAACCTCAGTCGTAAATCACATCGTTATTTATTTTAGGAAAGGTGCCTGATTCTGGCCACGAACGCAAAACGCGATTATTACGAAGTGCTTGGGGTAAGCCGAACAGTAAGCGAAGTTGAACTAAAGAGTGCTTATCGCAAGCTTGCCATGCAGTGGCATCCCGATCGAAATCCCAATAACCCTGACGCGGAGGAGCGCTTTAAAGAAGTCACTGAGGCGTATGGAATCCTCGCCGACTCGGAAAAGCGCTCTCTCTACGATCGTTTCGGTCACGCCGGCGTGGGCGGGGCCGGCGCTGGCGCGGGCTTTGACGCTTCTGCCTTTCAGGATTTGGGCGACATCTTCGGCGAGTTTTTCGGCTTCGGAGATACCTTTGCGGGTGGAGGCCGGCGCCGCAGCCGGGTTCAACGCGGCGCGGACTTGCGCGAGGACCTGACCATTGAGTTCGAAGAGGCTGCGTTCGGCACCGAGACCCGTGTCATGGTGCGCCGTCATGAAGCCTGCGAGGAGTGCCACGGCTCGGGCGCCGCGCCCGGCAAGGGCGCCACCACTTGCCGCTCCTGCGGCGGCCGCGGGCAGGTACGCTATCAGCAAGGTTTTTTCAGTATCGCGCGAACTTGTCCCGCCTGCCAGGGATCCGGCAACGTGATTACTGATCCCTGCCCCAAGTGCAAAGGCGAAGGCCGCATTCTGCGGCAGCACGAAGTGGAGGCCAAGATTCCGGCGGGAGTGGAAGACGGCACGCGCATTCGCTTTACCGGAGCCGGCGAGGCCGGTCCTCACGGCGGTCCCGCGGGCGATTTATACCTCGTGCTGCACGTGAAGGAACATCCATTTTTTGTGCGCGAGGGAAATGATCTGCATTGCGTCGTTCCGGTCTCCGTCACGCAGGCCGCGATGGGCGCAGAAATCCGCGTCCCCACCCTCGAAGGTGAGCACACTCTCAAGATTCCCGACGGAACCCAGCCCGGCACAACGTTTCGTATCCGCAACAAGGGCGTGCCCGTGCTCAATGGACACGGCAAGGGCGATCTCTACGTGGAAGTGCGCGTGCAGATTCCCACCAAGGTAAGTAAGCGCCAAAAAGAGCTCCTTCAGGAATTGGAGACGACGGCGAAAGTGGACAACCAGCCCATGATGCGATCGCTGCTCGGCAAAGTAAAAGATATGTTTGGCTAAACGCAGCAAGCCTCGTATCGGGTTTGTATCAAAATATGCTTCAGAGCCTGCCCTGGGCTTATCGAAGGGCATATCATAAACAGCGCGTCAGCGCTCGCGCCTTCCGGCGCTGTGGCTCACCACTCTCATGACACGCCGTCGTTGGATGGCCGACGAAGTCTCGGGCGATCATGCCGCATTGCTTGGGGAACACGCCGATCATCTAGTGCGAGTACTACGGGCGCGCGTCGGTCAGGAGTTCGATATCGTAACCGGACAAGCTACACGTCGCGGGAGAATCTCATCATTGAGCGCCAACCGCGTCGAGTTTGAACTGGGCGAAGAACTCCGCGATCAAGCAATACCCCAGATCACGCTTCTGCTCGCCATTTTCAAATTCGACCGCATGGAATGGGCGATCGAGAAATGCACTGAGCTAGGGGTGGCGCGGATCGTCCCCTTAATTGCGCGGCGAACGGATTCCCATCTCGCAGTGGCATCGACAAAGAGGGTCGAACGTTGGCGGCGAATTGCCCAGCAAGCGGCAGAACAATCGCGGCGCCCCGGCTCTCCAGAAATCGCCGTGCCGATCAAGCTTTCCGAGGTGCTGAATGTTTCGGCTCCGTTGCGGATCGTGCTCTCGGAATCGGAACATCGCACGTTGCTGCGCGACATCGTAAAACCCGATGCGCCAGGCCTCGAACACAAAGACAATGAGATTGCTCTTGCCCTTGGCCCCGAAGGAGGATGGGCCGAAGACGAAATTCAATCCTTCCGAGAAGCATCATGGATCCCCGCTTCGCTCGGCAATACCATTCTTCGTGCTGAGACCGCCGCCATAGCCGCAACCGCGATCGTAGCTTCGGCGCTGCACACACTCTGACAATCCGTGATGATATCCTGAGCCGCAATGGCTCCTTCCAAATCACAAATTCATCCTTCTACATTCGTTCCCGACGATCGCCAGCGCGAAGCGATTGACCATGTTCATGGACCGATGCTGGTTGTGGCCGGCGCTGGTACCGGCAAAACCTCAGTTCTCATCCACCGCATCGCGCGCCTAATCCGGGAAGGCCACGCCAACCCGGACGAAGTCCTGGCGCTCACTTACACCGTAGCCGCGGCCGGAGAGTTGCGTGATCGCGTAGCGGCGCTCCTGGGAAGCAAAATCCACTCCGCCACTTTTCACGATTATTGCCTGGAACTGCTGAAGCGCTCGCGAAAAGACTTTGGCGTGCTCGACGAGAAAGACCTCTGGATTTACCTGCGCAAAAGAATTCACGAGCTTCGACTGGAACACTACATCCGCGCCGCGAACGTGGGGCAGTTTCTCGATGACCTGCTGCGTTTTCTTAGCCGCTGTCACGATGAATTGGTAACGCCGGAAAAATACGCGGACTATGTCGCGCGGCTGGAACGCGGTGAATTGCCCATCCCTCGTGTTGCCAAATCGAAAGATCAATTGTCCGATGCTGAGGTAATTGGACGCTGCCAGGAAATTGCTCGCGTCTTCGCCACCACCGAGCGCTGGCTGCTGGAAGAAACGTTAGGCACCTTCAGCCACATGATCACGCGGGCGCACGAGTTGCTCACGAGCGACGAAGATCTGCTGGCGACGGAACGCACGCGCGCCCGCTTTATTTTGGTTGACGAATTTCAGGACGCCAACTTCGCACAGATCAAAATTCTGGCCGCGCTGGCAGGCGGAGAAGCCAATGTATTCGGCGTTGGAGATCCGGATCAGGCCATCTACCGTTTTCGTGGAGCGTCGAGCGCGGCATTTCATCTTTTCCGCCGGTATTTCCCGCAGACGAAGTTGGTTGCGCTGGGCCACAACCGGCGCTCGATCACTCCCATTCTGCGGTGTGCCTTCGCCGTGGTCGACAAAAATCCTCCGGTGTTCGGGTCGAATCAGCCTGGCCCACTCGCTTACCGCCGCGAGCCGCTACAGTCGGCGCGCGAGGAGGATGCAAACAAGCAGGGAATCACCCTTCCGTCGTTCCCTGTGGAAGCGATTTCGTTCGCCGGCAAGAATGCCGAAGCTCCCGACGTGGTCCGCATCATCGAAGATACCAGGCGGACTCTGCGCTGCAAATGGAAGGACTTCGGCGTCCTCTACCGCTCCCACATTCATCGCGATGAAGTTGTGCAGGAACTGGCCGAGCGAGAGATTCCGTTTTCGATCGAAAATATGGATGTAAGCGATACCCCCGAAGTACGGGATCTCTTTGCCTGCGTCGCGGTGGTTGTTGATATTGGATCTGATGCCAGTCTGTTTCGAGTTGCGGCTTTGCCCCAGTTCGATGTCGATCCCCAGCAACTGCGTGACGCGCTACGTGCCATCGCCAAAGATTCAAAAGAGGGAGTAGTCGTTCCGCTGGCTTCGGTGCTCGATACTGTTGCAGACGGCCGCACTGTGCTCGAATGCGTGGGACGGGCGAGAGATGAAGTCCTCCGCAAGAATGCGAAAACACGTGCAGCCCTGGAACTGATTGGAAAGCAATTCCGGCTCGATCTCAATTCCGCGGTACTGCAAACGGCGTTGAAATTTGCGGAGGAATGGGAAAAAAAGAAAACTACCAAAACCAAAGAACTTGGCGAATGGATCGAATACCTGGAATATTTTCGCGAGGCCTGCGGCGTGATTCCGATGGCATCCAATGCCAATCAGGACGCCGTTAAACTGATGACCGCCCACGGAGCCAAAGGCCTGGAGTTCACCCATGTCTTCATTCTACGAGCGACCAGCCCCTCGTTTCCCTCGGGTTATCGCGAGAGTCTGGTGGAGTTTCCCAGGGAGTTGCGTGATCCCGATTCCGCAGCTGCGGGCGACGACAAAACCCTCCACGATCAGGAAGAGCGCCGGCTTTTCTACGTTGCGATGACACGAGCCAGGGATTCACTTCACATTTATGGAAAGCAGGGAATCGGTCGCGACAAAACCCCCGCCGGCCTCATGCGCGAACTCATCACGAATCGCACACTGCAACCTTGGCTCAGGTCACGGCAGGCGCTCGCTTCGCAGCCGGAATTGATTGAGATTGCCGCGGCTGCCGATTCATCCTACCCCGAAGGCTCCCGCTTGCCCGCATGGCTCGCGCTGCCTCCAATCGAAGGACTGGGCGCGCGCCTGAGCGCGACCGCGGTTGAGACCTACGAGACCTGTCCGCTACAGTTCAAGTTTGAGCGGGAATGGAAATTGTCGCGACGTATCCACGCAGCGATGCAGTATGGCGCCGCCATGCACCGCGTCTTGCGAACCTATTATGACTCGGTGCGCCTCAACCGGATCAAAGGCGACGAAGATTTGCTGCAGCTGTTCCGGGATGATTTAGCCGCGTCCGGAATTCAAGATGACTATCAGCGTGAGCTGTACCTCGAGCAGGGAATCGAGCAGTTGAAAGACTTTTTCGCGCATACGCGCTCCGTTCCCCCGCTCGAGGTTTTGCACACCGAAGAATGGTTCGAGGTGCAGATTGCCGGAACGAAAGTTGCAGGGCGCATCGACCGTATTGATCGCTCAACCGATGGCGGCGTTTCCATCGTGGACTACAAGACCGGGAAAGCTCGATCGCAGGAAGACGCCGACGAAAGTCTGCAGCTTTCGATTTACGCCATGGCCGCGCATGAGAAGTGGGGATATCGCGTAAGGGAACTGGCGTTCCACAACCTCGAAGGGAATGTCCCCGTCATTTCGAAGCGGACGGAGTTTCAATTGGAAGAGGCGCGGATCCGGGTGCGTGATGTAGCGCGCCACATCGCCGAGGGAAACTTTGAGGCTAAGATCGGCTTCCACTGCACGTTCTGCGCTTTCCGCGGATTATGCCCCGCGCGCGAAAAACAGGCTCCCAACCTTACCTCAGGCGGCGCCAAAGCCGATCTTGCGAGAAGTGCGAAGCCGCTCGATTGATCTTCGCTGAATTGTAATCGCGAATGAGCGCCAAAAAACTTCTGCGCAAAAACTTAGGGGACGCTTTCGGCGTCCCCCTTTTTTGCTTGTACTGACTTCTTAATGCTTCTTTTTCTTCTTTGCCTTTTTCTTGGTTGCCATTGTTTCTATTCTCCCTTCCATTGTTCATGGAAAAATCTGCAACGGATGTTTTGTTGCAACTAATTGATTGTATAGAGTTAATGAAAAATGAAGTCAAGAAAAAAATGAACGCAGGGTAGCGTGCGATGCTGTACCAAAGTCACACGATGATGATCGTTAACCAGAAAATTTAAATTCCAAGCACGATCAAAATACTTTTGGGCATCAATCACAAGCAACTGAGAGCTTCCGTCGATCGAGAGGATGTATTCAACCTCTACGATAATGCGATCGCAAAGCTACGCAACCCGCCGGCAGAAGTTCATCGTTTTTCTTCAGCGCGCATCTATAATAGTGATTGCGAAATCTTTGCGGGAGCATGATCAATGGCGGCTTTCGATGATGTGGTCATCATTTCTGGTTGTCGTACGGCAGTGGGAAAATTTCAGGGGAGCCTCAGCGATATGAGCGCTCCGCAACTCGGCGCAGTGGTCGTGCGTGAGGCAGTGAAGCGCGCGAGTTTGAATTCCGATCAGATCGACGAGTGCATCATGGGCAACGTGCTACCCGCCGGACTCGGACAAAATCCCGCGAGGCAAGCGGCAATCTTCGCGGGATTGTCTCCGGCAACAGGTGCCATGACAATCAACAAAGTTTGCGGCTCCGGATTGAAGGCGGTGGCTCTCGCGGCGCAAGCCGTGCAGACCGGAAACAGTTCCATCGTAGTCGCGGGCGGCATGGAATCGATGACCAATGCTCCGTATTTGCTCCCGCAAGCGCGCAAGGGATATCGCCTGGGCAACGGGCAGGTGATTGATTCCATGGTTCACGACGGTCTTTGGGACATTTACAACGACTACCACATGGGCGTCACGGGCGAGAACGTTGCGGAAAAATACGGCATCACTCGCGAAGAGCAAGACGAGTTCGCCGTTAACTCGCATCGCAAAGCCGTAGCCGCAATGAAGGAATGCAGATTCAAGTCGCAGATCGTCCCCGTGGAACTTCCCGCGAAGAAGAAAGGCGCGGCCACAGTGCTCTTTGAGAAAGACGAATCGCCCCGCGAGGATACCAGTGTGGAAACTCTACGCTCATTGAAGCCCGCGTTCAAAAAAGATGGAACCGTGACTGCCGGCAACGCTCCCGGCGTGAATGACGGGGCCGCGGCGGTTGTCGTCACCAGCGCAACGCGCGCAAACGAACTCGGCGCCAAGCCCATGGTTCGAATTGTGGCGCAGGCCACCAGCGGCGTCGAGCCGAAGTGGGTGATGATGGCTCCCGTCGACGCTGTGAGAAAGATCTGGGAAAAAACTGGCTGGAAAAAAGACGAGGTCGACCTTTACGAGCTCAACGAAGCATTTTCGGTCCAGGCTTTAGGTGTGATGCGCGAGCTTGGCCTGGATCCAAATAAGGTCAATGTGAACGGAGGAGCAGTCGCCATCGGACATCCCATTGGAGCTAGCGGCGCTCGAGTACTGGTGACTTTGATTTACGAGATGACCCGCCGTAACGTCATGCGTGGAATTGCTGCGCTCTGCCTCGGTGGCGGCAACGCTGTAGCAATGGCAGTCGAGCGAGATTAGTGAAGGGGCAGTGATCAGTGGCCAGCGATCAGTGGCTACTGACCAGTTGCGAACGAACCGTTCCAAGTTTGCTGACCATTGCTCACTGATTACTAGCCACTGGCGTGCGTCGCCGACTTGCGCAACGTAACCGTAAACACCGCTCCTCCCCCTGGCGCATTGGCGGCTTCGATAGTTCCGTTGTGTTCCTTCATCACTGATTTGCAAATGCTCAATCCCAGGCCTGTTCCTCGGCCCGGCCGCTTCGTTGTATAAAAGGGATCGAAAATGTTTGTCAGAATATCGGCAGGAATCCCCGGTCCATCATCCTGAAAACTGGCTGAAACCGACTGCCCACCATCGGTGAGGCGGATGCGTAACGTTCCGCGGTCGCGGATTTCGCGAATTGCCTGCTCGCCATTCAAAATTAAATTCAGAAAAACCTGCATCAACTGGTGCGGGTCTCCATCTACGTACGGGATCCCCGGTTCGCGGAGAAAATCCACGGTAATGCTGTTCTTCCGCAGTGAGTAGGAGTGCAAGTTCAGCGTCCGTTCCACAACCTCCCCGAGATTGACCCGAGTTTTCCCCGGCGTCGGTGGAGTAGAAAAGTAGGTAAGATTATGAACGATCTCGGCCGCGCGGCGCGCCTGCTGCTGTAATATGCCAATCTGCTTGTGCGCTGCGTCCGTGGTCTGACTATCCTGCAGAAGCTCGCTGACACCGAGAATGCTGGTAAGCGGATTGTTGAGTTCGTGGGCAACTCCGCCAATCATCGCGCCCATCGCAGCCAGACGCTCGCTCTGCACGATTTGTTGCTCGAGCTTCCTCTCCGTGGTGATATCTCGTACCGAGATGATTACTCCTCCCAGTTTGGAGTCGGCGTCAAACAACGGGCTGGCGGAGGCACGCATAGTACACCAGCTTCCATCCCGATGGCGTGCGCTGTACTCTGCCGATCCGAAACTTGTCGTCCCCGTTGCCACATTGCGATAGAGCACCGCCAGTTCCGACGAGTGATCCTCAAATTCGGATATCCGCTTACCCAACAGATCTTCCGATCGATAGCCGAGCAAGTCATATACCCGCGAACTCACAAAGGTATAGCGCTCTTGCAAGTCGACGACCAGAATGAGATCGGGGAAACTTTCGAGCAACCGCCGGCGAAATTCCTCCTGCTGCACAAGTTGCCGCTCGAGCTTGCGCCTCTCTGTAATATCGACCAGAGTTCCCTGGTAACGGATCAGCTTTCCCGAAACATCCCAAACCGCTCGTGAGGATTCCATCAAAGCTGCCGGACTGCCGTCCTTCTTGCGCAGCGTAATCTCCCGGGCGCGCACGCCACCTCGATCATCCGCCGCTCGTCCCAGCACCGGCGGTTCTGCGGGATCGACGTTCAATGTAGCCGGATCGACCGCGAGCAACTCCTCTTTTGTCGCGTAACCCAGAATGCGCACCAGCGCGGGATTGGCATCGAGCAGCTTGCCGTCCGGCGTGCTGAAGTAGGCCCCCTCTTGTAAGGTCTCGAACAATTCCGTGAAGCGGAGTTCCTTTTCGTGCTGCCCCGTCACATCCCGTCCCAGCACGCTGACGCCAACCACTTCGCCGCCCTTCACAATCGCGTTGAGAACGCAATCGAAATAGAGCGGCCGGGTGTTGTCTTTTAAACGTAACCGAACCGTGCCCGTCCAGTGCCGCTTCTCCAGAAAACGCCCGAGGCCGCCTTCCAAAGTGCTGCGGGTTGGTTCCTCGATGAATTCGAAAAATTTCTTTCCCACAATGGCCGCATAGGGAAGTCCCACAAGTTCAGCGACGCTCTTGTTGACCGTACGCAATGTCCCATCCAGCGATACTGCGCACGCTGCGTCTTCGAAGGAGTCGATGAGCTCCTTAAAACTACGTTGCGACCGCGCAATCATCTCGTTGAGCTGGTCTAGTTGTTCTTCTGACGGAGCGGCGCCTACGTGCTCCTGCAAATTCTGCAACAGCAGTTTGAGCTCACCCACTTCCCGCCGGCGTCCGTAGGCATAAACCGCAAGAAGAATAGACAGGATCAGTACGCCCACCGCCATGGGGCCGAGGTGATAAGGCAGCGTTTCCAGCCGCTCCCACGCTAGCGCCGCAAAGCCCGCGGCTAACAGGACCATGAATAACAGAATCCATCGCCAAAGCTGAGACTCTTCGCGCTCCAGATTCTGAGGCGAACGGGAAAGTCGCGGAGTGCCAGGGGAACTCTGCATCATGAAGAAAACTACCTGATCGTAGAGCTACGAAGGTTCAATACTCGAACTATCGTACTTATACTCAGCGCGACGAACAACCTTCGTTGTTGGAGAATCTGGTTCGCCGGTTCAATTTGGGCCTGGGAGCTCACCATGCGCCAATGGTATTAAGGGGCGAGTCGAATTGCTACACGACTACCTTGGGGGTGAGTGTGCGGATCCGCCGCGCATGTAGATGCGGAGTTCGTGGCAGAAATATCAGCGAGTTCACTGAGAAGGAATGGAAATTGTGACTTCGATTACGCCGCGTTTGCGTAGTGATGAGCGTCAGCCATCGCCAGTAGAGCCATCATTTCATCCAGCGTGGCGATGTCGAAGTCTCTCATCGAGCTGGCCTGTTCCAGCCTGTCGCGCACGGATTGACGGGGATTGAATAGCTTTAAGCGAATGTCATGGTCTTGCGCCCATCGCTGCAGAAACACAAGCATGCCCAGCCCCCCGCCCGCGATAGCAAATACTTCCGAAAGATCGATCACAATGATACGCGCATCCGCCTCGCCTGTGACAGCGTTGCGTAACTTGAAGGCAGCTTCGTCCTGGACAATTCGGCCCTCGCACTCAACGAGCGCCATGTCGCCAATGTTTTCAATATTTACCTTCAGCATCTCGTCCTCCATCCGGAATGCTTGTGTCAGAGCACGCATCGTGCCATTGACCTCGCAACTTGTTTTGTGTTGGCTACACGCCCGCTCAGGCGAACTGATGAGTCTTTCTGGGAAGGATGCGTGCAAATTTTCTCTACGGCAAATGCTGTACGGAAGAGCGGCCTATCAACAATGAAGTTAGATCGTTTGCTGGTCACAAACGAGTGGAGATGCCAAGGCCGACTCCTGCGATAGAATCACCGAATCGTGGGTCGACATGTTCGCCGACGTATTCCAATCTGAAGGTGACGCTTTCATGGGGGCGCCCGGCAAATCGGCTGTTTGTTGAACGTCCGATCCGCCCTGGATGGCAGTGGGCTACTAAGAACCGCCATACAACTCTAGGAGACAAAAAAAGGAGCCTCCGAAGAGGCTCCAGTTGAAGTGTGAATGTCGAATCGCAGGGTTAATTGCCGTTGTTGCCGCCAGCGGCATCGACTTGGCCGGGCAGCACGAGCAACCATGCTCCCTGACCATGAGACGCTGCGTAGAGTTTGCGGGCGCCCTCCACAAGCGTCAGTCCGGCAACTTCGATATTCGGCATTCCCGGAGCGGCGAGTGTCCAGGACTTTCCCCCCGGGACCAGGCGGTAAACGCCAAAATCGCTGGACGCGAAGAAGTCGCCGGTTATTCCATCGTACGCGAGGCCGGTGATTGGAATGTCCGCGAGATCGAAGCTCAGGTCTTTCCAGGTTGCTGTGTTAGCGTTGGGATCGTAGGTTACTTCGAATACGTGTCCCGGCGTGGTGGGCGTTGAAGCATTGAATCCACTGTAGGATATCCAGGCGCGGTTGCTATTGTGAGGATCCACGACAATGCTGCTGATAAATCGACCCGGACTATTGACTGCCAGCGAATCGAGCCGAAGGAAGATTACCGTGGTTTCATCTTTCGCATCCGCATCCTTGCTGATGAAGACGCGCCCCGCCGCCGTGGCAGCCCACAACGTGGACGTATCATGCGGTGTTCGAGCCAGCGCGGCCACATCAATACCCGCGCGGTCGGTGCCGTAATCTGCCCCGGTCAATTCCCCGTTGGGGGACGGACTACCGAGTGGGATCCAATCCCCGCAGGTACCGTCCGGATCGACACCGGTGAACTCGTTGCAGTTGGCTCGGAAGGCTGCCAGGGTGCGATTTCCTACCCCATGAGTTTTGGTGCGAAACACATGTGCCATGCCTGCGAACATCGTTTGGTGCACGGCAGGGTCCGTGATGATTGGGAAATAGAACTCCGACGGCTCACCATAGATGAAGAAAGGGTCGCCGATGAAATTCCAATCCGACGTGAGACCACCTGAGAAGTTCACATCCGGTTCAGGACCGGCGTAGGTGTGCATGCGGAACTGAGGATTGGCGAAGTCAAAACCACTCTGGCCGCCGTCGCCGAAGATGGTTTGATTCCACTGCGACGGGTTCTTCGTGGTCTCCCAAGTCCCGTTGTCCTGCGTACCGCCCTGGACATCATTGGAGTTGAAGGGATTCACCGAGAGCGATTGGAATTGCAGCGTAGTCAAGCCCGTGTTAATGCTGGTGAGCTTGGTGGGTACGCGCGACAGCAGTTGCTGGCAGCGCGACAGAACCGCGCCAGACAATCCTCGGGGCGCGCAGTTTCCGGAAATGTCCGTTACTGCACCGCTGGAGCGCATCATGCCGCCGTCAGACGACTCAAAGTACTGCAGCGGATTGTTCGGGTTAATCACAATGAAGTGTTGATCCGGGTGCGTTCCGTTCGGGTGTATGGCGCCAGTCGCATCCATCGTCATGTCCGTGAAGGAAACGCCGGCATCGGTGGAAAGGACCACTCCGCGACCGTTGGAGATGTTCCCGGTTTCGCCGTATGCGTAACTCCCGCCCAGATACACCATGTCGGGATGGCCGGGAGGGGTCTTGACGAAATTGTCGTACCAGCACTGGCCTTCACAGTAGTCAAACGAGCCGTATCCTGGGTCGGCGGGATTTGTACTGGTCAGGGCAATGAAGGTTGGGGTTGCTGTGGTGGTATCGTCGCTTCGGAAAAGCTGCGAAAAATCATTGGGGGCGGATGGAGAGGCACCGGTGGCGCCTTCTGCCACATACATCCGTGTCTTGCCATTTGTCAGTGTGGTGACGGTTATTTCCGGTCGCATCGCCGAGTTTGTGGAGTCCAACGACGCCTTAATCTGTACCCAAGTTGTACCGGCGTCAGTGGAACGCCAGACCCCGCGAGCATAGGATCCGGCATACACGATGTTCGGATTCGACGGATCCAGCAGCACGCGCCGTACACCGAAGGGTGAGCACGCATCCAGGTCGTTAAATTCATTCAAATCCCCCGTGCATACCGACACGTTGGTTGACCCGTTGTGGATGAAGCTCCAAGTTTGACCACCGTCCGTAGACTTATACAGTCCCCATTTCGGAGCACCGGGAATCAAATCCTGAGTGCCGTTGCAACAGACCGATGACTGGCCGCGAAGACCGGGTGACGTGCCTACGTAAATGGTATTCGGATCTCCGGGCTTTACCGCAATCGACCCGATGGCGCGCGCGTTGAATGCTGATTGCCCTAGCGGCCCGCTCCAGGTGTCGCCGCCGTCGGTGGATTTGTAGAGGCCAACACCGGCTTCGCAACCGCTGCCGCAAGCATTGGCTTCTCCCGTCCCGGCATAAATGGTCTGCCCACTCGGATCATTCGGATCGAGTTCGAGCGAACCAATAGAATTGATTTGGAATACGGACGACAAATACTTCCATCGCGGAGAATTGTCGAACGGATCGTTTGTGCGCCAGACACCTCCACCAGCTGGCCCAATCCACAGGGTGCAGTTCGCAGGCGTGCAATTGGTGGAGAGCGCCAGCGAGGTGGTGCGGCTGGCAGCGGGATAAGCGTTGGGAACGTAGTTCGTGTAGTTGCGAAGGGGCGTGAAGGGATAGAGCGCTAAACTGGGGCCGTACGATTGCCACTGGCTGAGTGTGCTTTTCGACAGAGCTCGCGATGAAATAGCGGCATGGGCGGAGCGCGCGCCCATAATGCGCTCAATCGGAATCTGCGTATCGGGATAAGCGCGATGCATGAATTCCTGGTGCGCGAGACCGCCCGGGTCGCCGAGCCCGCCATTGGGTTGAACCGTTTTGAGGCGTTCGGAAATGAGCGGTGGTAATGTCTCGTTCTCCTTCTGTCCAGCTACTTCCTTTTGGTCGTTCCGGTTCTTCTTCTTGGATTTTGCTTTCTTCACTGCTTTGGCCGCATCGGATTTCGAATCTGACGAGTTAGCGCTTTGCTGCGGTTGTGCAAGAGCGCCTGTCACGATGAACAGTAGGCACACAAGCAACGCATAAATTGTCTTCATATTTTTTCTTCTCCTGGGAGGGTGGATCGCCAGTCTAGCTGGTACGTCTGTACAGTCGAACGAACTGCACCCATTCGGTGCGCCGAGGATTATATCCCGAGAATCATCTTTAGTTGTCTAGCCATCGCGATATTTCTAGGGATTTTCGTACTCATGGACGTCTCTACTCCGGTCTGGTGTGTGCAACAAATTGCACTCTTGTCCTTGTTTCAATACTGTTTCAACACTCTTGGCCTGCAGCTTCGGCGTGTGATCCTCTGCCTCCTCTGAAAGCTGGCTTTAACGGCTTGGGTCAACGATCCACAGCCCCTCCCGGTGACATCCATCACCGTCGTTACTCTCTGGGCGCGCGTAACCTAATTCCACTCCGGAATAGGTCTTAGTGTGTCGATAGCGGCACGAAGGAGTCTCGCGCCAGAACACTCATGCTCTACAAGACCCTCAGCGCCGCAGTCTACGGCATCGACGCCAACATTATCCAAGTGGAAGTCGATTGTTCCGGCATCAAAACCGATCAGGACCACTTCCACACCGTCGGCCTGCCTGATGCCGCCGTGCGCGAGAGCCGCGACCGTGTCCGTGCTGCCCTCAAAAATTGCGGCTACGATATTCCGCCTACGCACATCACCATTAACCTCGCGCCCGCGGATATCAAGAAGGAAGGCTCGGGATTCGATCTCCCCATGGCCCTGGGCATAGTCGGCGCCTACGGCGGTCTCACCAAAAAAGAAATTGACGACTGCCTCTTCGTCGGGGAGTTGTCCCTGGACGGCGGAGTGCGCGGCATTCGCGGCACCCTCCCTATCGCCCTCGAAGCTCGCAGCCGCAAAATTTCTCGTCTGGTCGTTCCCGAGACCAACGCGCGCGAGGCCGCCATGGTCGGCGGCGTCGATGTCTACCCCGTCAAATCGCTTCTTGATGTGATCCACTTCGTGAACTCCGGCAACGGCATAGTTCCGCTGAAAGCCGATGGCGATGCCCTTCTTCGCGAATCGCAAGAGTTCTTCGTGGACTTTAAAGATGTCCGGGGCCAGCAAACCGCCAAGCGTGCCATTGAAATATCCTGCGCCGGCGGCCACAACATCCTGATGATTGGCCCGCCCGGTTCCGGCAAAACCATGCTAGCCAAACGCATGCCCACCATTCTGCCGCCCCTCACATTTGAAGAGGCGCTGGAGACTACGAAGATTCACAGCGTTGCCGGAGTGCTCGACGCCGGAAGCGGTCTCGTTGGCAAGCGTCCATATCGCTCTCCGCATCACACGATCTCTGACGCTGGACTGATCGGCGGAGGCGTAATCCCGCGTCCCGGCGAAGTCTCACTCTCCCACAACGGCCTGCTGTTTCTCGACGAGTTGCCGGAGTTTCCTCGCAACGTCCTCGAAGTTCTGCGCCAGCCTTTAGAAGATGGCTCGGTCACCATCGCTCGTGCCGCGATGGCTCTGACTTTTCCCGCGCGCTTCATGTTGGCGGCAGCCATGAATCCCTGCCCCTGCGGCTTCCGCAACGATCGCACCCGCGAGTGCCAGTGCACCAGCCCAATGATTCAGCGCTACATTTCGAAAATCTCCGGCCCCCTCATGGATCGCATCGATATTCATATTGACGTCCCCGCCGTGAACTATAAGGAGATGCGCTCGACCAACGAGCCCGAGAATTCCGCCAAAATTCGCGGCCGGGTCATCCGCACCCGTCAAAAGCAGCTGGATCGCTTCGTTTCCTCGCGCGAAAAGATTTACTGCAATGCCCAGATGTCATCCCGCCACATCCGTCTGTTCTGCGAACTCTCTGCCGACTGTGAGCGCCTTCTCGAACGCGCCATGACCCAGCAGGGACTCAGCGCCCGCGCCCACGACCGCATTCTGAAAGTCGCCCGCACCATCGCCGACATCGAAGAAACCTCCGCCATCGAACCCAAACACATCGCCGAGGCTATCCAATACCGATCACTCGATCGCACATATTGGACTTGAAGCCACCAAGGGGCAGAGAATCGCGGCCTCGCCGCAATTTGGAGCAAACCCTTTATCTATCGACGGGACATCCGTTTCCGCCGATTGACCCTTTCCTTCCAACATGTTATAAATGCCCGTTTTGCACTCGTACGTTCGGAGCGAGGTTTTAACGCATCCTCCGGCCCCTGGGCGCAAAATCCGACGCGGCCAAGCTTCAACACTCCGTTGTAGGTTTGCAGTGGAAGCGTGTTCGGAATTCCAGCAAATGTCCCCGTGAGTTTTACCTTGCGTGCTCGGACGGGAATGTTGCCGGAAGGCAGTCTCTAAACACGTTTGTATATTCCTAAAAACCGACTCATTGGAGGACTCATTATGCGCACCTGGCTCGCCCCTGCTGCGTTCCAAGGACGCCGTACTATCACCGGCTTCCTGAATGTTTTTCTGAAACGGATTCTGACTGCAGCCTCGTTGCTCATCGCCTGCGCCTCCACGGCCTTCGCACAACCTGAAGCCGGAGGCGAAGCCTCGCTCAAACTTCCTGACCTTTCCTCGGTCAGCTTTCTCACCGGTGCCATCGACGGTCACCGCCTGTTGATGATCGGCATCCTTTTCTGCCTCTTCGGACTGGGCTTCGGCATGGTCATTTACATGCGCCTCAAGAACCTGCCGGTACATCGTTCGATGCGCGAAATCTCGGAACTAATCTACGAGACCTGCAAAACGTATCTTGTCACGCAAGGCAAATTCATCCTGCTGTTGTGGGCGTTCATCGCGGTAATCATCTTGCTCTACTTCGGAATGCTTCAGCACATGGAGGCTATGCGCGTCGTCATCATTCTGGCCTTCAGTCTTGTCGGAATCGCGGGCAGCTATGGCGTAGCCTGGTTCGGCATTCGCGTAAACACCTTTGCCAATTCCCGCACCGCCTTCGCGTCGCTGCCGGGCAAGCCCTACCCGGTCTACCAGATTCCGCTCGAAGCTGGCATGAGTATCGGCATGATGCTGATCAGCGTCGAACTGCTCATCATGCTCATCATTCTGCTCTTCATCCCCGGCGACTATGCCGGCCCCTGCTTCATCGGATTTGCCATCGGCGAGTCTCTCGGCGCGGCGGCGCTCCGTATCGCTGGCGGAATCTTCACTAAAATTGCCGACATCGGCTCCGACCTGATGAAGATCGTCTTCAAGATTAAAGAAGACGATGCCCGCAACCCCGGGGTCATCGCCGATTGCACCGGAGATAATGCTGGCGATTCCGTCGGGCCCTCCGCCGACGGCTTCGAAACTTACGGCGTCACCGGCGTCGCACTCATTACATTCATTCTTCTGGGCGTCAGGAATCCAACCGTGCAGGTACAGCTGCTGGTCTGGATCTTCGTTATGCGCGTCATGATGTTGGTAGCCAGCGCGGTCTCCTACTTTCTCAACAGTGCCATCGCCAAAGGCCGCTTTGGAAACGCTAACGAAATGAATTTCGAAACTCCGCTCACCACGCTGGTCTGGCTGACCTCGATCGTTTCGATCGCCCTGACCTTCCTGGTTTCCTACTTCATTATCCCCGAACTCGGCGGAGATCTTACGCAGTGGTGGAAGCTGGCCGTGATTATCTCCTGCGGAACTCTCGCCGGCGCTCTTATCCCAGAGCTGGTAAAGTCATTCACCTCTACTGAATCGCGCCACGTAAAAGAGGTGGTCACCTCCGCGGAAGAAGGCGGAGCATCGCTTGGCATCCTGAGCGGCTTTGTGGCAGGAAATTTTTCCGGCTACTACCTCGGCCTTTCCATGGTTCTGCTGATGTCGATCGCGTATTACTTCAGCACCATGGGCTTGGCCGCCGCTGCTACCATGCTGGCTCCCGCAGTCTTCGCCTTCGGACTCGTCGCTTTCGGTTTCCTGGGCATGGGACCCGTCACGATTGCCGTCGATTCCTACGGCCCCGTCACCGACAATGCGCAATCCGTGTACGAACTCTCACTGATCGAGCAGGTTCCCAACGTCGAAGCCGAGATCCAGCGGGATTTCAGAATGTCGGTAAACTTCGATCGCGCGAAACACTTGCTCGAAGCCAACGATGGTGCAGGCAACACATTTAAAGCCACCGCCAAGCCCGTTCTTATCGGTACCGCGGTAGTCGGCGCGACCACGATGATTTTCTCGATCATTATGGCCCTGACGGGCGGCCTCACCACCGACGTCGATAAGCTTTCGCTTCTGCACGCCCCGTTCTTCCTCGGCCTGATCACAGGCGGCGCGATGATTTACTGGTTCACTGGCGCATCTACGCAAGCCGTCACCACCGGCGCTTACCGAGCCGTCGAATTCATCAAGGCCAACATTAGGCTCGAAGGCGTGGTAAAAGCCTCCGTCGCCGATAGCAAGAAAGTTGTCGAGATCTGCACTAAGTATGCGCAGAAAGGAATGCTGAACATCTTTATTGCAGTCTTCTTCGGCACCCTGGCTTTTGCGTTCGTGGAACCATTCTTCTTTGTCGGCTATCTCATCTCGATCGCCATCTTCGGCCTCTACCAGGCAATCTTCATGGCCAACGCCGGAGCCGCTTGGGACAACGCGAAGAAAATTGTTGAAGTCGAACTCAAGCAGAAGGGAACTCCCCTGCACGATGCCACTGTTGTGGGCGACACCGTCGGCGATCCCTTCAAAGATACATCGTCAGTAGCCCTGAACCCTGTGATCAAATTCACCACGCTCTTCGGACTGTTGGCAGTGGAGCTAGCCGTAACCTTGTCCCGTGACCACGGCACAACTATCACAAATGTGCTGGCGCTGGTTTTTTTCCTCGTCTCGTTCTTCTTCGTATACCGTAGCTTCTACGGCATGCGAATTCGGAGCGGCAGCGCGGAATAGAGTCTAGAGAGACGGGGAGGATGCTGAAGAGGATTCTCATCTCAGGATACTCTCCGGCAATTTGACCTGGTGAAGCCCAAGTGTTGTCTTAACCAAAAGTCCGCTCATAACAAAAGCCATCCGTTTATCCGGATGGCTTTTGAATTGCCGAACCCCGCGACGTGCGATTTGCACTGTCGTGAGCTTGTTGTGCTGCTTCTGGGTGGGCAGCCTTCAGCGATCAGTTAACCCAAAACCGCATGGGCTATAGCTGCTGAGAGAGTTTCGGTCAACGCTACTTACCGCCGGTCCCAATAGAAATCGCGCCGATCGTGATTCACGTCGCGATATTCCCCTCTTAGCTCCCTGCGCTCATGCCGCGCCGCTGCATAGTTTCCACAATATAAATCGCGTCTGAGTTCGTGCCGGTCGCGAACGATCCTGACCTCGTCGCGCCGGATGTCACGCCGGTCCCGCCATCCATCATCGGCAAACATTGTTCCTGCGCCCAATCCCAGCAGCAACAGCACTCCCGTAATCGTGCGTTTCATAATCGTCTCCTCCTCCGCGACCCGCGGACTCTACTGAATGGAAACACCGGAGTGCGTTCAGAGTTGCGGCAGAGATTGTGCGAAAATTACGTCCTTTGCGGAACTATGCTCCTTGGAATTTAATTACAAAAGTACTCGACCACCTTCCCTCTAGTTCGGCCCCCTCATGTTCTCTTTTACGCTGTGAGCCAGCTTTTCGATCTCGTTCGCCTTTTTCATCACGTCGATCGAAAGGATATTCTGATCGGTCTTGCCTACGGATTTCTTCAACTCCTCCGCTAGCTTAAGAAGCCTCTCAGTATCGACTCTCATCTGTTGTTCCCGTTCGAAGTTAGCTCTCTTCGCCATGCCCTGTTGCATCTCGCTCGGCTGGCTACTTGCGGGGATGAAATCGGTTCTCACGATCGGCGACTGCGAACTCTGCCTCGAATTTTGGGCCTGCGCAGTTCCTGCGGCCACGACCATCAACCAGATGGACAGGGCCGAAGTCATTGTCCGGTTTCGCATAGCTGCCTCGTAACGAGCATCAAACGTCCATGCCCGTATCGAGAGTATGTCACTCACAATGCGAACGATGACGCGAAAATGTTTACGACAAACTACAAAAAAAACAATTTGGGAAGGTGATGCAGATTCGGGAAGGAATCGTGACTAGCTCTAGTTCGGGCCCTTCATCTTTTCTTTCACGTTGCGGGCCAACTTCTCAATTTCCTCTGCCTTCTTCAGCACTTCAAGCGACAGCACGTTCTCATTCGATTTGTCGACGTAATCTTTCAGTTCGCCGGCCAGCTTCACAAGTTTGTCCGTGTCATTCTTGAGCGCGGCCTGCCTGTCCAGGTTTGCCTTCTTCGCCATCTCGCGCGCAATGCGCTCCTGCCCCTCGTCTGCTCCCGGAGCGACTGTCCCATCGACTCTTGGCGGCGGTCCTCCATGAACCTGAGCGCCGGAGACTGCGTATAGAAACAATAGAGAAAGAATCGAAGCGAAAAGTTGGGCTCGCACGGTACCCTCGAAAACGGCCTGCCGTTTCCAAAAGTATGACACTTTCGCCTGACGCAATCAAAATGTTGGTCTAAAGAACCGGGAAGGGCCGAGTTTCCACTCGTGCCCTTAATCTTGCAGAAGAAATCATCGCGGCCTACGCTGCTGAAGTTTCCTACAGCGCGCTCATATTCGATAAAAACTCGCCGTTTGTCTTGGTCTTACTGAGTTTGTCGATCAGCAACTCCATCGCCTCGACTGGGGACAGGGGGTTCAATACCTTCCGCAGCACCCAAATCCGCGAAAGATCTTCCCGCGGAATCAGCAACTCTTCCTTACGCGTGCCCGAGCGTTGAATATCAATCGCCGGGAACACACGCTTATCGACCAGCTTACGTTCGAGAATAATTTCCGAATTGCCCGTGCCTTTGAACTCTTCAAAGATCACGTCGTCCATGCGCGATCCGGTGTCAATCAAGGCAGTTGCAATTATTGTTAACGACCCGCCTTCTTCAATATTGCGCGCCGACCCGAAGAAGCGCTTCGGCCGCTGCAAAGCATTCGAATCCACGCCGCCCGAAAGTACCTTGCCCGAAGGCGGAACGATGGTGTTATAAGCGCGTGCCAGCCGCGTAATCGAATCGAGCAGAATCACCACATCGCGCTTGTGCTCGACCAAGCGCTTCGCCTTCTCAATTACCATCTCCGCAACCTGTACGTGCCGTGCGGCCGGTTCATCGAATGTCGAAGAGATCACTTCGCCCTTCACGGACCGCTGCATGTCCGTAACTTCTTCCGGCCGCTCATCGATCAGCAGCACCATCAAAACCACTTCGGGATGGTTCGTCGTAATGGAATTCGCCACATTCTGCAGCAGCATCGTCTTGCCTGCGCGTGGCGGAGAAACAATCAGCCCGCGTTGCCCCTTGCCCAGCGGAGTCAGCAAATCCATCACGCGCGCGCTGGCATTCTCGCGCGTGGTTTCCAGCTTGATGCGCTCCTGCGGATAAAGGGGGGTCAAATTGTCGAACAGAATTTTATTGCGCGCCTCATCGGGCGATTCGAAGTTCACCGCTTCGATTTTCACCAGCGCAAAATACTTCTCGCCCTCATGCGGCGGCCGAACCTGTCCGCTGATCGTATCGCCGGTCTTCAAATCGAACTTACGAATCTGCGACGGCGACACATAAATGTCATCCGGCCCCGGCAGGTAGTTGTAATCGGGTGAGCGCAAAAACCCGTAGCCGTCAGGCAGAATCTCGAGCACGCCTTCGGCGAAAATGTGGCCTTCTTTTTCGCTCTGCGCCTGGAGGATCTTAAAAATGAGATCCTGCTTGCGCAGTCCGCTGGCGCCCGGCAGCTCCAAGGTCCTTGCGATCTTGGTCAGCTCGGTAATGTTTTTTTCTTTTAATTCAGCAATGGTCATGATTCAGATTCACCTAAACCCGATCACTTAGACGTATACGTTTCAGCGTTGTCGGGAGATTTTCAAAGGAGGGTAATCAGGGAAGACAAAACACCACGAGGCAGGCGGGCAGGGCTGCTTTTACGCAGCCCGCCTTTGTGCCTCGGCAAAATTCTCCGGCTCCGACAGAATTTCCTGCCGCTCCGCGCCTGCGATCCGGTCTAACACACCATTCATCGTTTCCTGGATTCTGGTGCTGGGCCGGTGGAACTTCCGCGTGGCCTTGGAGGCGAGCTGGCAAAGCATATAACGATTCCGCAATGTCTGTAAAGCATCAAACACACGATCAGAGCGCATATTGTCCTGCTCCTTCCTTATAAGTATGGGCGTTCGCTTTCGCCTTGCTCCGGGGGGAAAAGTGGTTAGAACCCCACTATGTCGTCCTAAACCATTGATTCCACTAGGAATGTAAAGGACTAAGCGCAATTCCTACCCAGAATAGATGCGCAACCGGACTTCGAAGATGCTCAGTTTTCCTGATTTGGGCCTGTAGCCCGAGGTAGATCAGAGCAGACAGAAACTCCGAACGTCCGTGGAACGATACACTTTATCCGCAAACTTGGGAGAGGTCAATATATTTCTTAACCAAGACTCTCTAAAGGATTACTAAAACGGAACTAAGCTTAGCCCTCCGCACGGGTTATAAGATTGGTCGGGGCGCGCGGATTTGAACCGCGGACCCCCTGCGCCCAAGGCAGGTGCGCTACCAGGCTGCGCTACGCCCCGACATAAACTGCTGCATTAATTCTAAACCACTTCTACGAACGGAACCACCGATGGGACAAGAACTCACAACCGGGTTGGTTTATGGAGGGTCGCGAACTGCTCTCTGCGATTTCTAATGTTCTCGCGTTAACATTCGGGCAATTTCAACTGATCACGCATGGAATCTGAATTCGCGATACGGGAGAGCCGGCACTCAGCATAAGCGCTTCAGCTATGGACCGCCGAGATGTAATCCGGGTCCCCTAAAGCCGGTGAACGGGACGTCGTATAGGGTTCGATTGCGAACTGCCGTGCGGTAAATTCTAGGGATGCAGGCAGCTTCGAGTCCTTATTCTGCGCTCGCGATTTTCGTTCTTGTGCTGCATGCGCTGTTCATTCTTTGGGTGGTCTTCGGAGCCCTGCTAACTCGTTCTCGCGCGGTCCTTCGGTGGCTGCATATCGCTTCTCTGGTATGGGGAATCCTTACCGAGCTGCTCCCTTGGCCGTGTCCCTTAACCCTGTTTGAGAACTGGCTCGAAGGCAAAGCCGGAGTCGAGCCATACCAGGGCGGGTTTCTGCTCCACTATCTGGACAAGCTGGTCTATCCCGACATTTCCGCAACTGTGCTGACGGTTGCGGGCGTCCTCGTCTGCGTTCTGAATCTTGCAACCTATGGATGGCAAATATGGATTGCCGGGAGACGATAATTTCCTTCCGCTAGGGTCTCAAAAGGACTGTGAAACGGGCGTCACCGTTTGTCATCCGTGGTTTCGATGGTCTCGGTGATCTTGACCTTTTCAACCTCGGCGGCCGTCAAACGACTCTCGTCCGGTGCCGCATTCAGCGATTGCCATGCCCGTCCGCACCCGCTGCCAGCGTTTCCCGAGCCCAATGATCGCGAGGGTTTCTGCGGAAACAGCTTTCCCTGGTCATGAATTATCTCGCGGGCGGAGCAGGAGCGACCATCCGGATGGTGACTGGCCCGTTTTTGTCATCGACGATTTTGTAATCGCCGGGAACCGTGAAGAGTGACGGATCCGGCTCGGCGGTGTTGACATTGGTGAACTCTGTTTTCAACTCTCCGGCCCAAGGGTCGTCGTGCTTGGTCATCACTGTCGCTTTCAGATCCGAGGAGTACCAGCGTTCGGAAGTGACGACGATCGGCTTGTCGTTGCCCATCTTTCCACTAGGAATCGTCGTCGTCATGCGCGTGCCCGTGGCGTGGATGCCGTTGATCGTCTGATCGCCAAGATTTTCGGTGGCGGGAGTGGGTTCGTCGGAATCCTGCCCCGCTTTTTTGTACATCACGTTTATGTTGGTCGAAAAACCCGGCCCTTCGCCGCCTCCCGCGCTGCGCATAATGAACGTTTGGCCGCCTCTTGGCGGGAGACCGGGGTCAGAAGCGCTGCCGGGTGCCGGAAGAGTCATCTTATGGGCAACTTTATTTTCGCTGTCGAGCATATAGCGCACGCCCGCGACGGGATCGAGAATCGTAATCAATTTGGTGGCCGAGGCCTGCGGACTGGCTCCCAGAAGATTCAAGCTGGCGTCGCGGCGGATGCGGCCTTCGCTGTCGCGACACAGAGTTGAGTTTTCAGTGGTGTGAATACGATTGCCATCGGCGAAGGATTGCGTATGGTCGGTGGCGACAGTGGCGCAGAAAGGCGCGCCTTTGACCGGGGCAGTATCCATGTTGGTTTCCAGATGCATGCCCAGCATTGCGCCTTTGTCAGGAAGTTGCATCGCGCCGGCTACCATTGGAACCGGGTCCGGCGGTCCCTGCGCGACCATAGTTCCGGCGAGCGCGAGGATTGCGATGGAGACGAGGGCGGTAAGTTTCAGGGACTTCATAGGATTTCCTTTTCCTCCTGCAAATAGAAAGTTTTCATTGCACGACTCGAATCCCGCGAGCGATCCCATCGGAGCCGACGAGTACGTCCGCATAAATCGCGCCGTCAGCTGAGGCCGGAACTGATTCGAATGCAGCCGCCGAAGATGGCAATTGCACACGGATTAATTGCATGGCTCCTCCGCAACTGAGCGGATCACAGTACATCAGGCTGCGAAAATCTTCCGAGGCTAGATTCTTTGCGGTCTCCAGTTGAGGGGCTCGGCGCGATCGTTTAGCGGAAAGCAGGCCCGATTTCGGCGAGGAAGCAGTGTTCGTCCAGGGAACCCTGTTCGTGGTCTTCGTCGAGGTAACCGGCTGCGCCCCTGACGCTGGCAGCGGCGAATCCATCTCTACGTGCGAAATCTCCACTGTCCGCGCGGGATGAAAAAGAAGAGCGGCCACAAGAGCCAGAGTTGCGGCTGCCGCCGCAGTCCAGCAGACTGCCGTGAATCGGCCTCTCCTCGATCTTGCGACTGATAGATGGCCAGTGACCTGCCGGCGGTAATTCGCCAGAACAGCCGCCTCGAGCGCCGCAGAAGGTTCTGCAGATGATTCGCCAAGTAGACGCAGGCCAGCTCCGAGTTCGCACCGGGCTTCGACGAAGCGGGCACACTCGGCGCACTGGGCGAGATGCTCAACCGCGCCGGGATGCTCGGAGTCCATGCGCAGGGGGTCGTCGAAATAGACGCGTAGTTCGTGGCAGGTCATATCACACATCCCTCCGGGCCGGCTGCTCCGATATTCGGTTGAGGATGGCGGAGCGGCTTCAATTTTTCTGCTAGAAGTGCATGCGCGCGATTCAGGCGCGACCGGATTGTCCCTAGCGCACAACGCAGGCGGGAAGCGGCTTCGGCGTAGGAGAGTTCACAAAGATCGCACAGCACGACGACCTGACGATAATGGTCCGGGAGCGAAGCCACCGCCGCTTGCACACGCTCGGCAAGTTCGCTGCGGATCATTCGCGCGGGCAACGCGTCGGATTCAGAGATGAGCTTGCCAGATAAGTTTTCCACTGCTATGTCTTGCGGCAAGGCCTCGTAGGGCCGTTCGCGGCGTTCGATGCGTCGGACAAAGTTGCGAGCCATGCCAAAGGCAAAAGCGGCGACGTCGCCGCGGTGTGGCCGGTATTTGTGCGCATCTTTCAACAAAGCGATGAAAACCTCCTGCGTGACTTCTTCGGCGATCGGCTTGGAGTTCGTCATATAGAAAGCATAGCGGAAGACCCCGGCCTTGAGCCGTCGGTAAAGAACCAAAAAGGCCTGCTCTCCCCCGGCTGCTGCGAGTTGCAAGAGTTCGGGATCCGAGTGGGTCGAGAATTGGTTGGGGATCGCCATTTCCAGCCGCGTCGATGCAATGACCTTCATATTGTCTTCGTAGCAGGAGGGAGAATGGTTCCAAAAGCTTTGTGGAAAATACGGAATAGAAGAGAAAAGTGAACAACGTGCCGGACGGGCCGTCCATTCTATGCGCAAGACGAGGTCGGTTGGTCTCAACGCTGACAACCCTGGGCACCCAAGGCAGGTGCGCTACCGGGCTGCGTCGAGCCCACGTTTCTCGATGACTCCGCGGAATCAACGACTCGGCCGATCATAAACGACGGAACGCGCTATAATTTTTCTCTTGCTATGCCCAGCCTGCGGTATGCCTTAGTCGCCTACGTCAAAACTCCAGTGGGAGAGTTCGTTGAAAACCTCCGGCGGGAGCTGCATCCAAACTCGCCTCATCTCGCGGCTCACCTCACCTTTCTGCCGCCACGACCCCTGCAGGGAACCGAATCCGAGGCGTTACAGGTGCTGGGGCGGGTTTGCGGCTGTGTTGAACCCTTTGAAGTTACCTTGGGCGAAATGGAATCATTTGTTCCAACGACGTTCACGGTTTACATCCGCGTGGCTCATGGTGCCTTGCGTCTGGAAGAACTGCACCGCCAGCTGAATACGCAGGCGCTGGCCTTCAACGAAGAGTGGCCTTATGTGCCGCATCTCACGGTTGGTACGATGGCCACCGAACAGGCTGCGGAACAAGCCCTTGCAAGGGCGCGCGAGCGTTGGCGGCAGTATTCGGGAAGTCGCCGGATCCTGCTCGACCGCCTTACCTTTGTGCGCGAGGATGCGCCCAGTTGCTGGGTTGATCTCGCTCCCGTGCCGCTCGGCGGTAACCTGGTATCACGCTAAAAGTCCCGCGCACAATAACTTCGCCACAATTACCTGCCGGTTACGTTACCCTGCGATGCGGTCATGGCCTCTGGTACATTTCCCTCCCGTGCATTGCCGCGCCTCGGGTGGCACTGTAAACCAGAAGAGAGGAAATGGCCTGAATCCGCGCCGGACGCCGCTTCGGAGATCAGTGCAGCCAGGCCGGAGGAAACGCATGCAGACTGGGGTCTATGGTTCGGGGTACTTGGGAACGGTGATTTCAGCTTGTCTGGCAGATTTTGGCACACCGGTTTCTTGTTGTCATCCCGACCGAACCCGCATGGTCGAAATGGCCCAGGGCAACATCCCATTCTTCGAGAAGAACCTCAAAGAAATCATCAAGAGAAACGTACGGGCAGGGCGCCTCGCTTATTCCACCGACATCGAATCTTTTGCCCGCAAGACACAGGTCATTTTCCTGGCGGAAGATGGAGCAGAGAATCTCTCCGATGTGGCCCTCCGGATTGCCCGCTTGGCGGCCAAGCCTCCGATTCTGATCATCGTGACTCCAGTGCCGGTAGGCACCGCCGCCGCGCTTGAAAAATCCTTGAAGGATGCGGGACTGCAGGCAATGATCGTCTCGCAGCCCATGTTTTTTACCGATGGTTGCGCCGTGGAAGATTTCAACTGGCCCGACCGCCTCATTCTAGGGTCGAACTCAAGCGAAGCAGTGCAGGTTCTCAAGCAGATTTTCCATCCGCTAGTCATGCGTGGTGTGCCGGTGATAGTAACCAACCAGGCGACGGCGGAACTTGTGCGCGAATCCGCGACCGCCTTCGTGGCGACAAAAATTTCCTTCATCAACGAAGTCGCAGCTTTGTGCGAACGCGTAGGCGCGGACGCGGTGAACTTAGCGCTGGCTCTTGGCCTGGACAAGAAAATCGCTCCACGCTGTCTGCAGCCAGGAGCGGGCATGGGCGGAGTGTTTGCCGAGTCAGACATGGATTCGCTGGCGGAGTTAGCCAAGGCCAATGGTCTTCCGCTCAAGGTGCTGGGGGCGGCTCGTGACGTCAACCATTCGCTCGCGGAACGCCTGGTCGAAAAAATTGCATCGGCATTGAATTCAGTCGAGAACAAAGAGGTCGGAATCCTCGGTCTGGCCTTTAAGCCGAATACGAATTCGGTCGCGGGATCGTCCGCGATACGGTTGGCCGAAACTCTGGTGGCGCAGGGTGCACGCGTACGTGCCTACGACCCCGTTGCGCTCTCGGAAGCTAAAACGCGGCTAAATGGTTCGGTTCGCTATTGCGAGTCAGCTTATGCCGCGGCGGAAGGTGTGGATGCGCTGGTGGTAGGCACAGGCTGGCCGGAATTCCGCGCCCTCGACTTTGATCGCATCAAGCATCTGCTTAAAAAGCCCGTTATCGTGGATACCAAGAATCTGCTCGACTCAGTCCGGCTGCGAGCCATGGGTTTTGAGTACGTCGGCGTCGGGCGCGGATGAAACTGGTGTCGCGCTCTGCGCGCCTGAGGCTGTGGTCCCGACTTTCCAGCTTCCTTGCCGTCTTTCTTTCTGGGGTGCTCGATGGTTTCTCATCGTTTCTTTTCTGCCTGCCGTTTTCCAGCCTGACTCACTTGTTGAGTTCCTGGTGCATCCGGCTATTGGCGGAGGAGTGATCGGCTAAGAAGTCCATAGATAAAACTTCTTGACCCGTGCCACCTTCGACGAACAGTGCTAGACTTTAGACACTCTTTACACATCCCTCCGTAGGACCCATCGCGGGCGCCGGTCTCTTGTGCAATCTGAGATTACAACCGAGGCACTGGCATGCCCATGCATTCAAATCTTGCCCCTGGATCCAGATGTTTTTCCTGCTGCATCTGCAACGAGTTTGTGGAACTCGAAAACGCAAAGGCCGATGAGATCGGCAGGCCCGTTCACGAAGATTGCTATGTGCAAATGATCAGTCACAGGAACTCTGGACTACCCCCGCCCAAAACTTTGGATTCCGAGAGCAACCGGAAGTCCCCGTCAAAAGCGATCATTACATTTCTTAACTCCATAGAAGCCCAACCCGTGATGAATTTTTGCCCGGTGTGCGGCTCACAATTAGAACACCGGAATTTAACATTCTTCTTCGAAGGGCAGAGTCGGACAGCGCGCCTCTCGATCTGTCTCGACTGCCATCCCCTTATTGACGTTCCACCACATGACGCCTAGAGACTTGGCGGAAGGCAACCCAAAACTGCGGGACCATCATCCAGTTATAAGTAGGATCTGTGCGATGTCGAACAACGATTCTGTTCATCCGACTTCCAAGCTGCGTTTCGCGAGCGAACAGACTCTGACGACGTCGCGGCGCTTCGTCGTCGGGGCCGCAATCGCCGTCGGAATCGTGTCGTTTCTGGCTACAGAACTGATGCACTATTTGTTGGTGCCGGATATTGGACGATCCCGTGAACGGCTTTTGGCGGAGGTCTTTTCCGCCTTGCTCGTGAGCCTCCTCACCGCAAAGTTAGTGCAGATTACCCGGGAACGGCATCGGCTCACCATGGCGAGGATGCAGGTGATTGCGGAAATGAATCATCACATCCGCAACGCCCTGAGTCCGATCTCGCTATCCATGGATGACACTGAGAATCAGCAACTGAATCATGTGATCTCAGAAGCCGTCGACCGCATTGACTGGGCGCTTCGGGAAATCTTGCCTCGCGAAATCCCGTTGCCGGAAGAGCAAAGGCATAAGCTGGGATACTTCCAGAGGCATGAGAGTTCCATGCGTTGAACTCGTTATCGCCCCCTAGACGAACTGTCGTCCCAACCGAAACGAGGCTGCCCACCCTGCGTCTTTGCATAAAGCCCCGGGACTTTACAAAAGCGCGGGGCAGCCTCAGTTCGTGGGAGTGCCAAGGTGCTGGTCTCCGCTTCAGCGCCGCGTAGAGCTTTCATAAAATGCATCGAGCTTCAGCCGCGAAGCAGCGACTCTCAACCGAACCGTGTGGGACGGACACTCCTGTCCGTCGCTCTTGACCTTGCTTCTGATTTGGATTCGGAAGGGCCCGGCTTCAGAAGCCTGCCCTGAGCGACGCCGAAGGGTGCCACAAAGCAGAGTCTTGAAAGGGCGCGGCTTTAAGCCGCGCCGTAAACCGCCGCATTTAAAGTCAACGCGGCTTCAGCCGCTGAGGCAAGCCGCCCTCGGCCAGGGGATGTCATTCCGAATCGGGCTGAAAGCCCGGCGAGGAACCTGCTGTTCTCTGCGGATGAACCTCAATTGCCGGCCGCAGGGGCAGCGCCCAAGCCGAAAAGCGCGATGGACGGAGCGTGGTCAGATTAGGGTAATGCCGCAGCGCCCCCGGCTCTCCCCGATTTCCCCTTTTATGCCTCCGCAGGCCCTCGGGTGTACCATCTTCGTCAAATGGACAAAGCCACTGCGGCGCTGGGCATCATCGGTCTGCTGCTGAGCGCCATCACTATTTTCGCCATCTATTACGGGCCGATCGCGGCCCTCAAGACTCAGCGCAAGTTAGACGAAGAGCGGGAAGCAAGATCGCGAAAAATTTACGTCTTCAAGACCCTCATGAGAAATCGAGCCACGCGGCTCTCGCCGAACTACGTGCAGGCGTTGAACTTGATTGATGTCGAGTTCACGGGCGCCAACGATAAGGAGAAGGCGGTGCGGGAGGCGTGGAAGGAATTGCTGGACTTATTTCAGAACTTCAAGACCACCCCGAATGCGCCGGAGAAGGCGGAGGAACTTAATGCCATGCTGCTTGCAGCGATGGGTAGGAGTCTTGGCTACGACTTCGACAAGGTATATCTGAAGAAGGGCGCATATTACCCGGAGTTTTCCGTTAACGTAGAACAAGAGCAACACGCACTTCGGAAGCAGGTGCTCGAACTGCTAGACGGCAGCGGAAGACGGAAGCTCCCGATTGCGATGTTCGAGCAGAGGTTCCCCGACCTCATAGACCAGCCGAAGAAGAACGCAGCGGACGATGCAGCGAGAGAGAACGACTAGGGCAGGTTCGCCCGCCTCGTGAGCTTGAGAGCGATACCGACTGCTTGCGAGTTCGCGAGACTTCCTGTTCCTTTGATGACATCCCCTTCGAGCTTCCCGTTGATGTTCAACTCGAAGTCTCCCACGACACCGATAACGCTTGGCACGTCAGGCAGGAAGTTGCACACCTTCACACTTGCCATCACTGAGGCGCCCTGGGTCCGGTAAGAGCCCATATAAGTGTAACCAGTGTCGCCGCCGAACACCTTGCCTTTGATGAACACGGCTACACCGCCGCCGTTGCCCTTCATCCCTTCGTATTGGACAATCCAGAAACCATCGACCATACCAGGCTCCTTTTGAGTGCGCGATCTGCACATGATACGCCTTGGTTCGGCCCTCCCGCGCCGGCGGTAGGAGCGCCGGGTCAGCTCAACCCCGCCTTTACACCCCCACCCCCCGCCTGATATCCTCATTACCGTCACCAAGATAAATCGAAACTGAGAACAGGAGTGCACCAGGTTAGTGTTAGCCAGAGAGCAAAAGAAATCTGTCATTGACCGGTATCAGACGCACGCGACTGACACGGGGAGTCCCGAGGTTCAGATCGCCATCATCAGTGAACGCATTGGCCAATTGACGGACCACTTCAAGACGCACCAGAAGGACCACGGCTCGCGCCGCGGCCTGCTCATGCTGGTCAGCAAGCGGCGTCGCTTGCTCGACTACCTCAAGAGATACGATTCCGAGCGCTACAAAACTGTCATTGGGAAACTCGGCATCCGCAAATAAGCGTGGGAAACAAACCTGGGTGCCCCATTTCTCGCGTTTTTTGCGAGAAATGGGAATGTTAGATCGAACCGCCCACCCAGGATATTTTCTGAACATTTCTCTGAGCACGCCGCCTTCCTCTTGAAGCCGGAACAGCATTGAGCCAACTCCACAGTGCGGATTTTTTGGGGACGACCCAACTCTCATGGCACCCGCTCATCCCGTGGCCGAACGCGCCTTCCATGACTGACGAAGTAATGATTGGCAATCCCACATTCGCAACCGGAAAGCGCGACCGCTTTCCTGATCGCCCTAAGCTGATCTCTATAAGAAGGATGAAAAATGAAACCAGAAGTTAGCAGCGTTACAGTTGACCTCGCCGGCGGAAAACAACTCTCATTTGAAACCGGAAAATTGGCCAAGCAGGCCCACGGCGCAGCCGTTGTCCGCCAGGGCGATAATGTCGTCCTCGCCACCGCTACCGCAAATGCCGATCCCCGCGAGGGAATCGATTTCTTCCCCCTCACCGTTGACTACCGCGAATATACCTACGCCGGCGGACGGTTTCCCGGCGGCTTCATCAAACGTGAAGGCCGCATGAGCGAGCGCGAAGTGCTCACCAGCCGCCAGATCGATCGGCCCATCCGTCCCATGTTCGCCGAAGGTTTTAAGTGCGAGACCCAAGTTATTGCTTTTGTGCTTTCCGCCGACAGCAGCAACGATCCCGATGTGCTCGGCATCAACGGCGCATCCTGTGCTCTCGCTCTTTCGGATATTCCATTTCTCGGACCGATCGGAGCTGTACGCGTCGGCCAACTCAACGGCCAGTTCATAATCAATCCCACCTATGACGAAATGCGTGAAAGCTCGCTGAACATCATGGTCGTCGGAACCTCCGACTTTATCGTGATGATCGAGTCCGGCGCGAAAGAGGTCAGCGAGGAAGTTGTCGTCGACGCGATTGAATTTGGACACACCGAAATCAAGAAAATTTGTGCCGCCATCAAAGACCTGGTCGCCCGAGTGGGCAAGAAAAAGCGTGAAGTCACGCCGCCCGAATTCGACCAGGCGTACTACGATGCGCTCAAAAACAGAATCGCAGGCGACCTATCGGACCGGCTCGATACCAAGAAGCATCCCAAGGCCGAAAGCTACATGCTGGTCAAAGAGCTTAAGAAAAAGCTGCAGGCAGAAATTCCCGAAGACGACGAAGAAGCCCAGGCCAAGTTCAAGCAGTATTTCGAAACTCTGCGCGAGCGCATCTTCCGCGAAGAAGTCATCGAGAAGAAACACCGTCCCGATGGCCGCGCCTTTGATGAAGTCCGCGAGATCTGGATCGAAGCCGGTGTCTTGCCCCGCACCCATGGCAGCGCAATCTTCACCCGGGGCGAGACTCAAGCGTTAGTGACAACCACGCTAGGCACCAGCGATGACATGCAGCGCCTCGAAGGCTTCGAAGGCGAAGCCAAGAAACGCTTCATCCTGCATTACAACTTCCCGCCGTTTTCGGTTGGTGAGGTAGCGTTCTTGCGCGGGGCGGGGCGCAGAGAGATTGGACACGGAGCGCTGGCAGAGCGCGCCCTCTCGGGCGTACTGCCTTCGGAGGAGTCGTGGCCTTATGCAATGCGCGTGGTCTCGGACATTCTGGAGTCGAATGGATCGTCCTCCATGGCGACGGTTTGTGGAGCATCGCTTTCGCTGATGGATGCCGGAGTTCCGTTGAAGGCTCCGGTGGCCGGGGTTGCGATGGGATTGGTCAAGGAAGGCGAGCAGCACGCCATTCTCACCGATATTGCCGGCGCAGAAGATCACTACGGCGATATGGATTTCAAGGTTGCGGGCACAAAAGATGGCATCACCGCGCTGCAGATGGATATTAAAGTCGCTGGCATCACTTCGCAGATCATGCGGGAAGCTCTAGCGCAGGCGAAGCGCGGGCGGCTGCACATTCTCGACAAGATGGAAGAAGTGATCGCTACTGGGCGGGAAAAGATTTCTGACTTCGCGCCGCGCTTCTATACAGTTCAGATTCCGGTCGATAAGATTCGCGATCTCATCGGGCCGGGCGGAAAGATGATCCGCAGCATTGTGGAACAGACCGGCGTGAAGATCGACGTGGAAGATTCCGGATTGGTGAAAGTTGCGTCGAGCGATCAGGCATCGGCGGCAAAGGCACTGCAGATCATCGGCGATCTGACGGCGACTGCGGAAGTAGGGAAGACGTATTTGGGAAAGGTAACGCGGCTGGCGGACTTCGGCGCGTTCGTCGAAATCATTCCCGGCACTGATGGATTGCTGCACATCAGCGAAGTGGCGGAGCATCGCATTGGCGATATCCGCGACGAGTTGAAGGAGGGCGACCAGGTGCTGGTGAAAGTGCTGGCAGTCGAGGGCAACCGCATCCGGCTTTCGCGCAAAGCGATTCTGAAAGAGCAGCGTGCAAAAATGGGCGGCGGCGTCGAGGGGGTCGGTGCACCGGCAGCCGCAGCGGCAGAGGGCGAGCCGGTTCCAGCATTAACCGGGACGATGGTAATTGAAGGTGGCGGAGATTTTCCCGACGAAGCCGAAGGCGAACCCAATTTTAACCGCGACGGAGCGCCGCATGTGGCCAGCGGTGACCGGCCTCACGGTGATCGTCCGCATGGCGGAGATCGTGGTGGAAGAGGTGGACGTCCCGGTGGAGGTGGACGCGATCGTGGGCGCGGCGGGCGCGGTGGACGTTCGGGTGGTGGCGGAGGACGGGATCGCGGACGCGGCGGGCCGGGCGGGGGAAGACACTAAGAATTCTTTGCCACAGATTTACGCGGACTGTAAAAGAAAGGCCACGGAGAGAGTCGTGGCCTTTTTTCGTTATTCCTATTTAAATCCAGTCAAATCTTCCAAGACCCCGATGTGCTAGGTCATTCTCCAGTTCGTTGCCATCGCTTGTGCGTGGGTGAGTCGAGGACGCTAGGGTCGATGGACGGGAGTGTCCGTCTCACGTGATCAAAATCGTTCCCCTTCAGACTCCCACATTGCCGGCTTCAGGCATAATGACTCACGATGAAATTCTCCGATGACCGGCTGCTTCGGCTGATCGCAGTATTTAAATTCTTTAAGGCCGCATCGCTAATCGCGCTTGGCATAGGAGCATTCAGGCTCCTTCACAAAGATTTGGGCAGTGTGCTTGAGCATTGGATTATGGCCTTAAGGCTCGACCCGGGGCAGCATTTTCTTGACGTTGCGCTCGCGAAAGCCTCCGATGTAAGTCCTGCACAAATCAAGAAAGTTGGCGTGGGAAGCTTTTTCTATGCGGCACTTTTTTTGTCCGAGGGAACGGGTCTGTGGTTGCGCAAACGATGGGGGGAATGGCTCACCGTAATTATCACGAGTTCCCTGGTGCCGATTGAGATTTACGAGATTCACCGCCATCCAAGCTGGCCGAAAGTGGTGGTGTTCGTGCTCAACATCGCGGTCGTCGTATACCTGATTTACCACATGCGTAGCAAACGCTCCTAGGCTGCGATACGAGGTTCTCGATCGATGAAGGCTGACGAAAAGGCGGAGCCGCTGCGTGTACAATGTTGCCATGACTTTCCGCGCGCCGGGAACTCCCAACGCCGCCAAGCGCGGCCGTACTCCGCCACCTGAAGAGACCTTCGAAGAAGCGGGTTTCCTTAAGGCCCTGGGCGAGAAACAGAAGTCGGTTAGCGTTAAATTAATGGATGGCCAGACGGTGAGTGGCTGGATCGAATATTACGACAAGAATATGGTGCGACTGACGCGCGAAGGCGCTCCGAACCTGTTCATCTTTAAACACGAGATCATGTATATCGCCGAGGATGGCGGTAGGAAAAAGTAAGTATGAGTTGCCGGTTTCAGTATTGGACGGAGCAACAACGTTAACGATCGATGGATATCCGCCGACTGAGTTTTCAACGATCGGCGCGCATACGCATAAGCCTCAGACCTAGGGGCTAGACCCAACACCGAAACCAGTGCCCAACAATTCTCACGACAGCTTTCTCCCCGCCATGTCAGAGATTGCGCGCGAAGCGGGAGCTTTGCTAATGCACTATTTCAGCCAGCATTTGAAAATCGAATACAAAGGCGACGCTGATCTGGTGACAGCTGCGGATCGGGCATCGGAGAAGCTCATTCGTGAGCGCATCACACAACGGTGGGCGGATCATGATGTTCTCGGGGAAGAGCAGGGACTCGACCGTCAGGGCGGCGACTATCGATGGTATGTCGACCCGCTCGATGGCACGACTAATTTCGCCCACGGATATCCGGTCTTCTGTGTTTCGATGGGGCTGGAACGCCGCATTCCCGGAGAGGTTGCGCACCCCATCGCTGCAGTGATCTACGATCCCACGCGCGATGAATTATTTTCTGCTGAGCGGGGAAGCGGCGCGCACCTCAACGGTGAAACGATCCATGTTTCAAAAACGACAGCGCTCAAAGAGTGTCTTTTGGCCACAGGTTTTCCCAGCCACAAGCGCCACAAAAACCCGAATATTCATTTTTATCACCAGATCACGCTGCACTCGCACGGAGTCCGCCGGGCCGGATCGGCGGCGCTCGATTTGTGCAACGTGGCTTCGGGACGTTTCGACGGCTTCTGGGAATTCAATCTCAATCCCTGGGACACAGCGGCTGGAGTTCTGATTGTGGAGGAGGCTGGCGGCGTGGTGACCCGCTTCGATGGTTCGCCGTTTGAGCTGAACAGCCGCGAGACCCTTGCCTCGAATGGCCTGATTCACCAAGCGCTGTTGAAGGAATTTACCGAAATCTTTGCGGGACGGGATCTGGAGGCGCTGCCCGATCCGCGGGAGTACAAACGATGAATCGCAGAGCAGAAAAACAAGGAAATGCTGTACTTGGGAAAAGTACGACGCTTGTAGCAGCAGCAATCCTGGTGCTGGGATCGGCGATTGTTTTTGCCCATGCCTCAGGTTCGGCACCGGCTGCTCCCGATCCGGCTTACGTGCAATCGTTTGACAAGTGGAAAGCCGACCTGATTGAGGATTTAAAAAAGAGCTGGCTCCCCCTGGCTGGTTTGTATTGGTTGAAGCCGGGAAAGAACAGTTTTGGCAGCGACGTGGCCAATGCGATCGTATTTCCGGAAGGTCCGTCTCATGCGGGGGAGTTCGATCTTGAAGGAAAAGAAGTCACTATCAAAGCGCTTCCGGAGGCAGGTGCGAGGCTAGCCGGCAAGCCGCTGACCTCTGCGAAGTTAGACTCCGATGTTTCGGGACATGCGTGCGTGGTCGAGATGGGCACTCTGCAGTTTCATGTGATCGTGCGCGGTGAGCGCGTTGGCATTCGCTTGAAGGATACCGACAGCGCCGCAGTTCGCAACTTCCACGATCTGATGTTTTATCCGCTGGACATGAATTATCGTGTGACGGCGAAGTGGGTCCCGTCGGATGGAAAAAAGACAGTCGATGTGCCGAATGTGTTAGGCGACGTAACCCCGGTGCCCGTGGCAGGGACGGTGCTTTTCAAGATCGATGGGCAGGAGCAGAGGTTGACCGCTTTAGGTGGAGAACCATCGAAGGGACTCTCGTTTGTCTTCAATGATCTGACTGCCAAAACCGATACCTATCCCGGCGGCCGATTTCTCGAGACCGATCCCGTGGTCGATGGTGCGGTGGTACTCGACTTCAACCGGGCTTATAACCCTCCGTGTGCGGTGACCCCTTATGCCACATGCCCTCTGGCCCCGAAGGAAAATCGCCTTCAGGTGGCGATTGCTGCGGGGGAGAAGTTTGACAAGGCCGCGCACGCGCACCACTGACACCAGACAATCGAGCGACGCCGCCCCACACCCTACTTTTCGTGCCGCGCTACAATAGTTGAGGAGAAGCTACATCCGCTCATGGCTTTCCCGTCATCTTAATTCTCGTGGGTGTAACGTGATCAATTCTCTTCTGGAGCGTAAGATCGAAAAGCGGCCTGCCAGCGTCCGGTTACAAGGACGCATTCTCTTCCTCACCGAAGATCCCGAATTGATTAAGCGGCAATTGGCAGGCGAAGACTTGCCGTGGGATACGAAGAATCCGGCGAACAATCCCAAGCTGCGCGACGATATTTCAACTGACGAAATCACCCCGGCGCACTATTGCTTTTACTTTGACGAAACTCTGGGCGAGATTCCTTATCTCGGGCTGAAGTGCGGCAGCGTGACGCCGATTGGGCGTGGTGAGGTGAAACGCGGAGGATTCGTTTGCGCGGTGAGCGGGAAGCGTCGCGGTAAGGGATCGAGCCGGGAGCAGTCGCCTTACGCCGAAATGTGCGCCGGCATTCAAGTAGTGATCGCCGAAAATATCGAACGCATCTACAAGCAGAATTGCCAGAACCTCGGTGTGTTGACTTCGACGGACTTTTCGCTAATCGACAGGATTCGCGGCGGGCAGGAAATTGCACTTTCTGAGTTCACCGCCGGTGAAGATGAAATCACGCGGCAGGTGATTGAATACGGCGGACTGTTTCCATTCAATGTGGCGCGGATGCAGAAGAAGGTATTCTTGCCGCCGATCAAGACTGGCGGACGCCCCATGACCCTGGCGGAGAAGATATTCGCGCGACATATGGTTAATGAAAGGGGAGAAATCGGTGTGACTGCAGTAAAGCCCGGGGACACCGGATTCGCGCAGGCCGACCTGCGATTTAGCCACGAGTATGTGACGCCGATGGCGGCTATTTTTTTCGAGCGCTACGTCGGTAAGGATGCGGAGGTAAACGACGCTTCGAGCATTATTTTCTTTCGCGACCATCTGACGTTTCTCGACGAAGTGATTTCCGAGGAGAAAAAGAAACTTGGCCTGCTCGATCTGGCGACGCAACTCAAACTGAAGCAGCAGGAGTTCGCTGCCAAGCAGGGAATCAAGCTGCATGGAGAATTGAAGGATCGGAAAGGATTCGGAAGGCATCTGCCACTCGATTGTTCTCGAAAGCTATGCATTGCCGGGGCAATTGAACATTGGCTCGGACTCGCACACGCCGCATGTCGGCGCGATTGGCTGCGTGGCTTTCGGTATCGGAACGACCGACGTGTTCAACAGTTGGATCACGAAGGATGTGCGGGTGAAGGTGCCGGAGTCGGTGAAAATCGTGATTCGCGGCAAGAAGCACGAGAATGTCACCGCGAAAGATTTCATCCTGAAGATTCTCAGCCTCGATTACGTGCGCAGCGGGAAGGCGCTTGCCAAAGTGATGGAGTACGCGGGCGAGGCCATCGAAGAGCTCAGCGTGGACGAGCGTGCCACTATGACCAACATGGCGGCCGAAATCGGCGGATTCACCGGCATTGTCGCGCCAGATAAGAAAGCCGTTGATTTCCTCGTCGAGCGGCGAGGGATGGATCGCAAGAAAGCCGAGGCGATGATCGAGGGTTTGTACAGCGACGAAGATGCGCAGTATGCGCATGTGATTGAGCTGGATGCGGCGGAAATTACGCCCATGGTCGCGACCCCCGGTGATCCCGGTAACGGAAAGTATGTGCGCGATCTGAACACGCCCGTGCCGGTGGAGATCGCATACGGCGGTACCTGCACTGCGGGCAAGAATGAAGATATGGATATGTATGCTGCGGTGCTGGCCGATGCGCTGAGGCAGGGTAAGCGCGTCGCCGATTCGGTGAAGTTCTACATCCAGTTTGGATCGCAGGAGACGCGCGAATACTGCCTGCGAGAGGGCTACCTGGACGTATTTCAGAAGGCCGGTGCGCACGTGATCGAACCGAGCTGTGGTGCCTGCATCAACGCCGGGCCGGGAGTGTCGACCCGTCCCGATCAGGTTGTGATCAGCGCGCAGAATCGAAACTTCCCCGGCCGCAGCGGGCCGGGACAGATGTATCTCGCTTCGCCTTTGACGGTCGCGGCGAGTGCGGTGGCAGGATATATCGTGGAGTATGCGCCGAGCGAGAAGCAGGATCTGGTGGGAGCGTAGTATAAGATGTCGCATACTTAGCGCAGAGGTAGCCTTGTTTTGCGCCCTCGGATACGCTGCTTCGAGCGATCCTTCCAAGTGGTTGAATCCAAGCAGTATGGCTGAAATCAGCCACTCCATAACCTGCAACTTTTTTGCACGGCCCCGAGTTCAAATGAGTAGGCACTTTGGAAAGAAAAAAACCAAAGGCCTGCGGATCCGATGGGTTTGCGGTTGAGTGGCGGATCTGGGACAAGGGGGTTCAAATGCGTTACTTAAAATATTTGGCTTTAGTGACGGTTCTGATGGTTCCGCTGGCCTACTCGCAAGCGCAAGTGGGAGTCGGCATAGGGTGGGGGCCGGGCTATGTTGACGGGCCGCCGGTATGCGATTACGGCTACTATGGATATTATCCTTACGCGTGCGCGCCCTACGGTTATTACGGGCCTGACTGGTTTGCCGGCGGAGTCTTCATCGGCGCTGGTCCGTGGTATGGCTGGCGCGGTGGTTGGGGAGGCTGGCGCGGTGGTTGGGGCTACGGTCGTGGCTTCGGTCGGGCTGGTTTCGGCGGACGCGGCTTCGCAGGTGGTCGCGGTTTTGCCGGCGGACGCGGATTCGCCGGTGGACGTGGATTTGCGCACGGTTCCGCTGGTGGCTTCCATGGCGGTGGCGGCGGATTCCACGGTGGTGGGGGCGGATTCCACGGTGGAGGTGGTGGATTCCACGGTGGTGGCGGTGGACACGGTGGCGGCGGTGGACACCGGTAAGAGCGGCTGACCCCGAGGTGATGACAGTGAAGCGGCTGACAGCGGATGCTGTCAGCCGTTTTGTTTTCTTCAGCCTTCTGTGGCAGATGGCCGCGCTTGCCGTGAGGGGCAGCAAGGGACATCGCGATAAGCCAACAAATTTATCCCGTAGAGCGCAATTCTTGCTAGAATGTGCGGTTCGCAGAGACGCCGCGGTAGTAGTAAAATAACTGCATAGATCTCAGGAGACTCACACTTTTATGACCTACGTGATTGCCGAGCCCTGCATCAACACCAAAGACACCGCGTGCGTGGACGCGTGTCCGGTAGATTGCATTCATCCTAAGAAGGACGATCCCAAATACGCGACCGAGCCGTTGCTCTATATCGATCCGGTCGAGTGCATTGATTGCGGCGCCTGCGTGCCGGTGTGCCCGGTTTCGGCCATCTTTGCTCTCGACGATCTACCGGAGAAGTGGAACGAATTCACAGCGAAAAACGCGGCCTATTTCGGCCGCTAAGCTCAATCGTCAACCGACGGTCTGCCAGTTCGACGGTCTGCCAGTTCAAGGAAGGGCGCGTCCCCACGGGAATGCGCCCTTTTTCCTTCCGAATGAACTTATGCCTTGTTGATTGTGAAAATTCCATTTCCGCTGCATCCGGATTCGCCGGTAAGATTCCACGTGCCAGAAATAGTGTTCCCGCTGACCGTACCCTGAAGGGTAAGCACGTTCTGGGTCATTGCTCCTGAGGTCGCCGTGGAAATCTTCATCCCGAATGTGCCAGTGATGTTGCCGTTAAAGTTGCCACCGAGACCGAAGCTGCCGGTTTGGGTGGTTTGTTGGGAATCAAAACAGGACCCAGCGGAGTTAAAGCTGAAATTGGTAACCGTCAGCGCTCCGTCGCTGTTTTGCGTGAACGCCGTCGAAAATGCAAAGGCTTGCGTCCCGTCCGTATTCGTCAGGCTGGCATTCCAGGTTCCGTTGATGTTGCCTGAATTCGAAGAACTGCTGCTGCATCCCACTGCAACCAGTCCGAGTAATAGAGGGGCGATCGTAGCGATCATTTTGACTGTTTTATGCACGTTGCCTCCACAGAATTGAAAAACGTTGAGTCGAAGAACTCCGTAGCTAAAGAACACAAAAATTTGGCGATAGTTGTTGGTATTTGGGCGGCGGCTTGTTCTACGGGATTTGCGGTATTGTCCAACCCGGTGCGGTCAGCTAGCGTTGTATATGAAAGCTTGAGTAATTCTGGGCGATCATGGGCTAGCGTCGCGGGGTCGCGACATTCGGGGCCCTCACGATCGCCCGTTGTGTTTTAACGCTTTGCTTTCTTAAAGACCTCGACCTCGTTCCTTTCTCAATCCGGTCCATCCATTTACAATTTGGAATTACGCTGAACCTGCGGCCTCCCCATGGCATTAGTGGAGTCGGAAGCGATCGTGCTGCGCACGTATCCGTTGCGTGAGGCCGATTTGCTGGTGACGCTGTTTACGCGCACGCAGGGCAAAGTGCGCGGCGTGGCACGCTCGGCAAAGAAGTCGAAGCGGCGTTTTGGCGGCGCCCTGGAGCCGATGACTTACGTGCGCGCATTTTATGACGTCCGCGAACGGCAGGAGCTTGTCCGATTGGACGCGTGCGAGGTGCTGGAGTCTCCGCTAACTACCGAAGTGAGTTACGCGCGCGCCGTCGCCCTGAGCCACTTGGCCGAGTTGCTCGATGAATTGCTTCCCGACCACGAGACCAACGATGCTATTTTTCGGCTGACGCTTTCCGTCCTGCATGTTTTAGCTGGCGACGACATTTGGATGCCGGTGACCTACTTCGAGCTCTGGCTTACGCGGCTGGTGGGTTTTCTGCCTGAACTGAGCGAGTGCATCCTGTGCGGTCGAAGTCTGAACGGCAGCCGCGCCTACTTTCACGCGCTCGCCGACGGTTTGATGTGCGCCGACGATAAGCGGCTGGCATCTTCACAGCTTTCGAGCGAATCGCGTGCCTTAGCGGCGCAAATGTTTCGCGCTCCGGTAGAAAGTTTTACAGAAATATCATGCCCTAAGCCACAGGCGGCGGATCTGCGAAAATTTTTGATTCAGATTTTGCAACGGCAAATTGACAAGAAGCTGGTGACTGCGGGGATGCTGGAGAAGGAAAGCTTCTAAGTGTCGACTTCGAAAACACCCGTAGAGTGCGCAGCTGAGGCGGGTAGCTGACGACTACCGCTCCCTTCCATTACAATCACTCCTTAATCCGGACCACCGAACAACCTGTGCCTCCAGCCAAGTCAAATTCGCTGACGTTCCAGGAACTCATCCTGCGGCTGCAGGCGTTTTGGGCGGAGCGTGGATGTGTGCTGCAGCAGCCTTATGATTTGGAAGTGGGCGCGGGGACGATGGCGCCGGAGACATTTCTGCGCGTGCTGGGGCCGAGACCTTATAAGGTGGCATATGTGCAGCCTTCGCGGCGGCCAGCCGACGGGCGCTATGGGGAGAATCCCAACCGGCTGTTCAAACACATGCAGTTGCAAGTGATCTTGAAGCCTCCGCCGGAAAATGTGCAGGAGTTGTATTTGCAATCGCTCGAAGCGATTGGGATCAACCTGCGGCAACACGACATCAAGTTTGAGGAAGATAACTGGGAAGCTCCGACGCTGAGCGCCTGGGGCGTGGGCTGGCAGGTGATGCTCGATGGATTGGAGATCACGCAGTTCACCTATTTCCAGCAGTGCGGCGGCTTGGACTTGTTTCCAATTTCGGCTGAGCTGACGTATGGACTCGAGCGCATCGCTGCGTTTCTGCAGGATGTGGATTCGATTTACGACATTGTGTGGGCACGCGATCCGGAGACCGGGTACGCGACGACCTATAGCGATGTGCGGCTGGCGGATGAGCTGCAGTTCTCGGTTTACAACTTCGAAATGCCAACGTAGAAAACGCGTGGGAGCACTTTGATCTGTACGAAGCGGAGTGCCAGAGGCTTCTGGAGACGTACTGGGAGCTGTACAAGCCGAATGAGGCAGAGAAGATCAGGCAAGTTGAAATAGCGCTCGACGGCAAGCAGGGGGTTCCGCCTAGGAAAAACTTTCCGTTGCTTGCTGGTTACGACCTTTGTCTGAAGTGTTCGCATCTGTTCAACATTCTGGATGCCCGCGGCGCAATTTCGGTGACTGAGCGCGTAGGCGTGATTGCGCGCGTGCGGGCGCTGGCGGCGGGCATCGCAAAGGCTTGGGTAGATCAGCAGAAGAACGAATCCTGCGCAATGGGCGACAACTACGACGAGGAGGGGCCTGTTCGCGAGAAGAAGGCGAGGAAAGAGAAGCTGTCGCCGGTAGGGTCGTGAGTTGTGCGACGTGATTTGTGTGACATTTGTTAGGGACGGCGTTCAAGAACTTAATGGTTTTGAAGAGATGCCAGACTTCCTGCTAGAGATCGGTTGCGAAGAGATTCCGGCGCGGATGATCGCCGATGCCGAGACTGCCCTCGGCGTCCGCGTCGCCAAACTGCTCTTTGACGAAGGCCTTCTGCCGGCAACAACGAAGGTACCGACTATGTCTACCCCGCGCCGGTTAACTGTCTGGGCAAACGGGATCTTCGCGGCGCAGCCGGATGTGACCGAACAAATCAACGGGCCATCCGTCCAAGTTGCGTACAAGGATGGTCAGCCCACAGCTGCGGCGCATGCGTTTGCCAAGAAGGCTGGAGTCGACGTCTCGCAATTGCAGAAGATCACAACAGCGAAGGGCGAGTACCTGGCTGCGAAAGTCACGAAGAAAGGCCGGAGTGCGGCTGAGATTCTCGCGGAGAATCTGCCGAAGGAAATTTCCTCGATCTATTGGCCGAAGAATATGTACTGGCGCAAGCCGAACGAGCGCTTTGTTCGACCGGTGCGCTGGCTGGTGGCGATGCTTGACGCAGAAACGATTCCGCTGGAGTTCGACGGAATTCTGGCGGGAAATATTTCCCGCGGGCACAGAATTCTCTCCGATGGCGGAGTGACCATCTCGCGCCCCGGGTTCGCTTATGTCGATGCCCTGCGCGCGGCGAAAGTTTTGGGACGCGCCGAGCGTGAGCAACAAATTCGCAAGGCGTTGGACGCGGCCACGCGCCCCCTTCCCGGGGCGCGGTGGCGGGAAGATAAGGAACTGCTCCGCACGGTGGTGAACTTGACGGAATTTCCATCGGCTGTGATGGGTGAGCTTCGATCCGCAGTTTCTCGCTCTGCCAGAAGAAGTGCTGGTCACGGTGATGCGCGACCATCAGAAGTATTTTGCTTTGGAAGATCCGGGCGGCAAACTGCTGCCGAATTTTCTTGCGGTGCTGAATACCGATGGCGATCCGGAGGGGTTGATCCGGCACGGCAACGAGCGTGTATTGCGGGCGCGGTTCAACGACGCGCGATTTTTCTGGCACACTGATCAGAAAAAATCGCTGTTGGAGCGGCTGGATCTCTTGCGAAACGTGACCTTCCAGAAAGATCTGGGCAGCTACTATGAGAAAACGCGGCGAGTGCAGCGTTTGTGCAGTTGGCTAAGTGAGATCGTCAAGCAAAGTGGGATGGCAATCCGGCCGGGCGTGGTTCATAAGGCGGCGGCCTTGGCGAAAACTGATTTGACCACCGAGTTGGTGAAAGAATTTACCGAACTGCAGGGCATCGTCGGCGGCCTCTACGCGCGCGTGCAGGAGCTCGACTCCAGTTTGCCCGAGGCGACAAGATTAGCCATAGCGGACGCGATTTACGATCACTACAAACCTGAGTCGACCGAAGACAACGTTCCGAGGTCGATCGAGGGAGCGATGCTTTCCATCGGGGACAAGGCCGATACGATTGCAGGCATGTTTGCCTTGGGACTGGTTCCAAGTGGATCGAAGGATCCCTTTGCTCTGCGGCGGCAGGCGAACGCGGTTGTAAGAGTGATTGCCGAAAAGAAATTGCCGCTCCGACTGAATGAAATCATGCGGGACGCGCGTGCCGGCTACCGGGAATCGCAAGCCGAGAAAAAGTTCGTAGACGATGCGAGGTTCGAAGAATCGGTTCGCACATTCTTCCACGAGCGGATGGAATTTTATTTGAAGGATGTTTGCGGCTATACCTACGACGTAGTGAAAGCCGTTCTGGCTGCCGGCGCGGAAGATGTGGTGGATACAATGGCGCGCGCCGAGGCGGTCAAAGAGGTTCTGCACATGCCGGAGTTCCTGGCAATTGGCGCGGCTTGCAAGCGCATCCGCAACATTCTGCGGCAGGCCGAAGAGAAGGGCATCACGCCAAGTGCGCGATTTGAATACCTTCCCGATTCGGCGCCGGAAGAAAAAACCCTGGCTGCCTTTGTCGAGACCGAAGGCGGGAGAATAGAAGAGAATCGAAGTAAGCAGAAGTACGGCGACGCCCTTGTGCTGTTGTCAACAGCACAAGAACCCGTCGACGGGTTCTTCGATAAAGTGATGGTCATGGTAGAGGATGACAAAGTGCGGGCGAACCGTCTGGCGCTCCTGCAAACCTTGTTGAAGGAGTTCTCGACCATCGCCGATTTTTCCGAGATTGTGACGGAAGGAAAAGCGTAAAGTGAATTACAGGGCCTAAAGCCTCTCCAAAAGATTAAGTCTGAACGCAGCGCTGGAAGCGCTGCACTACCGAAAAGTTTAGGGCAAAGGAATTATTTTCATGGCGACAACGACTCTCCCCGAAGCTGACGTCCAAGAAAGCAAGAAAACCACAACCAAGTACGTTTACTTTTTCGGCGGCGGCAAAGCCGATGGCAACGGCAAGATGAAGGATGATCTCGGCGGCAAGGGTGCGGGCCTGGCCGAGATGACCAATGCCGGGTTGCCGGTGCCGCCGGGGTTCACGATCCAGACTGAGGCTTGCCGCGAGTACATGCGGCATGGCACCGCTTCAAAAGAGGTCGACCGGCAGATGGATGAGGCGCTCGCCAAACTGGAAGCGCTACAGGGCCAGAAGTTGGGGACGGGAGAGAATCCTCTGTTGGTAAGTGTGCGCTCAGGTGCGAAGTTTTCCATGCCGGGCATGATGGATACGATCCTCAACCTCGGACTGAATGACAAGAGCGTGGAGTCGCTGGCTCAACGCAGTAACAATCCAAGGTTCGCGGCCGATTCGTATCGCCGCCTGATCCAGATGTTTGGCAACGTGGTGCTGGAGATTCCGAAGGCCGCGTTTGATGAGGTGTTCGACGCAAAGAAGAAACAGAAGAAAGCCAAGCTTGATACTGAGCTCGACGCTAAAGCCTTGAAGGAAGTCATCGAGGAGTACAAGAAAGTCGTTAAGAAGCACGCTAAGCGCGACTTTCCGCAGGACCCTCACGAGCAGTTAGTGATGGCCCGCGATGCGGTGTTTCGCTCGTGGCAGAACGATCGCGCCAAGCATTACCGCCGCATCAACAATATCGATGACATGCTTGGCACTGCAGTCAACGTGCAAGCCATGGTATACGGCAACCTGGGTGACACCAGCGGCACGGGCGTGGGATTCACGCGCAATCCCGCGAGCGGAGCAAAAGAGTTCTACGGAGAATTCCTGATGAACGCGCAGGGCGAGGACGTCGTTTCCGGCGTCCGTACTCCGGTGCCGATTCTCGAACTGCAGAAGATCATGCCGGACGTTTACAACCAGCTCCGCGAAATCACGACGCGCCTGGAGAAACACTACCGCGACATGCAGGATTTCGAGTTTACCATCCAGGATGGCAAGCTCTACATGCTGCAGACGCGCAACGGCAAACGCACCGGTCGAGCCGCTGTGCGCGTGGCCATTCAGATGGTGGACGAAGGGCTGATCACCAAGGACGAAGCAATTTTTCGCGTCGAGCCGAATCAGCTCTACGATTTTCTGGTGCCCGGACTGGATGAAAAGAGTACGAAGGTGGAAGTGCTGGCGACGGGGTTGCCTGCGTCCCCTGGTGCGGCGGTTGGGCAGATCGTTTTCACCGCGGAAGAAGCCGTGAAGAAGGCGGGGCACGGTGCGCACAAGAACCCTGTGATTCTAGTGCGCGCGGAAACAACTCCGGAAGACATCCAGGGCATGGAAGTGGCCGCCGGAATTTTAACTTCGCGCGGCGGCATGACCAGTCACGCCGCCGTAGTCACGCGCGGTATGGGGAAATGCTGCGTGGCCGGCGCGGGCGATATCCAAGTGGATGAACGCGCGGGAGCAATGCGTGTCAAAGGGCAGGTATTCAAAGAGGGAGACTGGATCTCGCTCGACGGAACTAGCGGTCGGGTAATCAAAGGTAAGCTCAAGACGCTGGAACCATCAGCGGACGACGAAGACCTGAAAAAGCTTCTTGGCTGGGCCGAGCCATTCCGCACGATTGGCGTGCGCGCGAATGCGGACATTCCGCGCGATGCAATTCAGGCGAAGGCTTTTGGAGCCGAAGGCATCGGCCTGTGTCGAACCGAGCACATGTTCTTTGCTCCGGATCGCATCCCACACATGCGCGCAATGATTCTTGCGAACAACGAGAAGGACCGGCGCGCCGCGCTGAAGAAACTGCTACCCATGCAGCGGGCAGATTTCATCGGATTACTCAAAGCAATGGACGGCTTGCCGGTGACGATCCGCTTGCTCGATCCGCCGCTGCACGAGTTTCTGCCCAAGCGCGAGAAATTGATGGTCGACATCGCCAGCCTTCCGAGCCTCGATGCGAAGCACAAAAAAGGATTGGTTGAAGAGTATCGGGAGTATGGCGCCAAAGGCGCGGGTGACTTGAAGAAGATTCTTCCCGCCCTGCTGGCACGTGTGGAAGAGTTGCACGAATTTAACCCAATGCTCGGGCATCGCGGATGCCGGCTGGGAATTACCTATCCCGAAATCACGGAGATGCAGGCGCGGGCCATTTTTGAGGCAGCGGTCGCCGTGGAGAAGGAGGGCATCAAGACCCACGCTGAGGTGATGATCCCACTTATCTCAACGGTGAAAGAGATGGCGAATCAAGGAGCGATTGTTCGACGCGTCGCGGAAGAAGTATTCAAGGAAAAGGGTCGGCACGTCCACTACCTCGTGGGCACAATGATCGAGTTGCCCCGTGCGTGCCTGGTCGCGGATGAGATCGCGAAAGAAGCGGAGTTCTTTTCATTTGGCACGAACGATCTCACTCAGACCACGTTCGGCTTCTCTCGCGATGACGTCAACAAAATTCTGCCAACCTATCTTGCGGAAGGAATTCTAAAGCAGGATCCGTTTGCTTCAATCGATCGGGATGGAGTCGGCGAGCTGGTGAGGATCGGGATCGAACGGGGGCGCAAGACGCGTCCCAAGTTGGAAGTGGGAATCTGCGGCGAACACGGCGGCGATCCGGAATCGGTCAAGTTCTGTCATCAGGTGGGCATGGACTATGTTTCTTGCTCTCCGTTCCGTGTGCTTACAGCGCGCCTCGCCGGGGCACAGGCTGCCGCGGAGGAGAAGCTGAAAGTGGAGGGCGGAAGAACGAAATAGATCGAACCAACGCGGGGAACACTGAGAAGATAGACGTATGTCCTCTTCGCGTGCTCCACGTTTTGACAAGATGTGAAAGACTGCGTCGAGGCCCGATGAGATATTGTGACTACTGCACCTTCTGCAAGCGCGCGATCAGTTTTTGCGCCAGGCTTTCTTCCGATTCCGACCAAAGCAGCCGCGCATTGGCACCGCTGTTCTTCTCCACCTTCACCGAGAATTCCACCAACTTTGCAACGTTGTCGCGAATCTTGGCGCGAGTTTGTTCAGTTAGGGAAGTCTCCGGCTGCAAGAAATACGAATCCAAGCCGAAATCCACCTGGATGTGCCCAGTCTGCTGGTAGCTTCCTTCGTCGAAGTCCTCTCCCTGCACGATGAATTTCACTACTCCCGGTTCCAGGATCCAGTTTGCTTTTGATTGATCGGGAATCCAAAGATCCCAGTGAGCTTCGAAGATATAAGCATAGTCGTCGTGGACGAGTTCGGCAGCGATCAGCGTGGCCTGACCGGGATCGATTCCGGAAGGGAATCGCCTCTCGAGCACCGTAGCCTCGTTCCAAGAAACAGGATGCACGGCGAAATAAGTTATCCCCGGGCGTTGCGCCGAGAAAGGAAACTGCTGCAACACGCCAAAGGTATGCGGCAACATCTCCGGGGCAGAGAAGTCGGAGAACCAAAGACTGAGATAGAGTGGATCGGGCAAATGTTCCTTGTGGTTGCGAATTAAGATGATTTGTCTTCCATAATTCTAAATCGTCTTGAGATCGCTCGTCACAGCAAATCAAAAAGTTTATAAGAGTAGAAATGCAAAAGCTTCGATCGAACCGGTCGAATTGAGTTGTCGCGTTTTGACAGCGCTGCTGCGGGTTGTTACGATCAAATGTCGTCGCCAAGAAATCACCTCACAGCGGTCCCCGTCGTCTAGCCTGGCCTAGGACATCGCCCTTTCACGGCGGTAACACGGGTTCAAATCCCGTCGGGGACGCCAATAAAATAAAAGGCTTCCGCAACACCACCGCTTTTCTTCATGATCCAATTTGATCCACTTAGGCAGGCTTGATCTCCAAAACCGCGCCTTCCGCACCAGTTTGACCAAATTGCTCTGTGCCTCGCGCTTCTGTGGACCGCTGCCTGCATGTACACGTCGGTCGTGACTTTCAGACTCGCGTGGCGAAGCAGTTCCTGTACGACCTTGGAATTCTCCCCGTTTGCATTCAGCAGCGTCCCAAAGATGTGCCGAAAGATGTGATACGAAACTTGCTTCGTCACCTTGGCACGCTGCAAAGCCGGCTTGCCGTAATATCGCCACAACGTTCCGGGCCAATACGGCTGTCGGCCTTTCATGTGCGGCGAGGCGAAAACCCAATCGCTTGGACCAGCGTACGGAGAAAGATATCTCCATGCCCACAGCGACTCGGCCGTTTGTGCGATACAGCCTCCAATTGTCGGGCCCGGTAAAACCTAGCGCATAGCGAAGCGCGCTCTGGCCGCACGAGAATCGTGTGGATCGCAGTCGCTGCGATGAGGCCGCTATGCATGGCTTTCTCGACGCCGGTCGAAGATAGCGGATCCAACGAGAAGCAGGCTTCCCCGACTCGGATCTGGTCTTCACCGATCGGGTCTTGTGCAAAATATGTAGTCGCATCATGAGAGCTCAGAGTGTCCACTAGCGGCGCACTTGCAATACGAGAGAATAGTTCGGCTTTCGCGAGTGTGGAACGCCAGAGGGCCTCCAATCTGCTTCGCTGCAACGGCCAAATGGAATCTCGGTCCAAGAAGGCCACCACCCGATAGAGCCCTCCAGGAATCGATGCGCCCCAACACCAACCTTCCGGCAATGCTTCAATCAATGTTGCGTCTGAGCAAAACTGACTCGCAAACAAACCAGAGACTGCCAGGGTGCGGGGAGAGGTTTGGGTTCGACCACGGTGCCGGAAACCGCCGCGACCTGACGCGTCCACAAGGAACGCGATCGAGATGCGGCGAAATCATCGCTGTCTTTTTCCAATCGGTCCCGGAGTTTCTATCAGAACTCGACTCCATTCACTCACCGATTCGGTCATTGACGCAGCTCACTAACTGCTTACCGGAGCGCACGGATTTCCATCCTCAATTTAACACCGACTCAAGATAGGTTCCATGACCCAGGAAACCGTTCGGTCGCGTTGTTCTGATCGGCCCCGCAACTTTTGCCAAGATTACCGTCCTGCGGCCTTCTGGTCGCGAAGGACCATGCACGTGGAAGCTGCTTTCGCAACCAATCGGTTTTGCTCGTCGGTAACGGTGCACTCGGCGTAGCCGATCGTGTGGCCCCGCCGCAGGACCGTTCCTTCCGCCTTGAGTTGCGCCTGCCACACCGGACGAAAGAAATTGATTTTCAATTCCACGGTGGTAAAGGATTCATCCGGGCCAAGAGTGGTTGCAAACGCAATGCCCATCGCGGCGTCAGCAATATCGCAGAGAATTCCGCCATGCAGCGTGCCCATGGGATTGGCATGCTCTGGCCCGGCTGCCAGGACGACTGTCGCCCGTCCTTCAGCTATGTTTTTTGCCTCAAATCCAATCAGGCGCGCGACCGGCACGTCGTTCGTTCTTGCTCGTTCCCTGAAGTCCGCTTGCGAGGGAATTTCTTCGGTACTCATGGCTTGTTGGCTCCCGCCTTCGCTTTCCGCCCACGAACCTCGGTTTCGAGGTATTCCTCCAGATGCCGGCAGGCGAGATCAAGAGGCTCTTTACTCCGCTGCAGACGACCCACCATCCCGCTGCCTTCAAGAGTGCTGGCAATCAGGGCGGCTAAGTTTGCCGAATCGACATCGGAACGAATCTCGCCTCGTCGTTGCCCCTCCCCGGCAATTGATTGCATGCGGTCGAGCCAGGAACTGAGAGCTTGGCGAGCTTTGGCCCGCAGCTTCGGGTTTCCGTCGTCACAATCGATGGCCGTATTCAACAGCGGGCAGCCTCCTGGAATCACCCCGGCGCTCCGGTCGCGAAAGTTCCGCACAATTTGTTTGAGGCGGTCAACTGTATTTGGAATCTGCTCTGTGCCTTCGAAACGCGTATCCATTGCGAGTTTCCAAGCGTGGTCGAAGGCCTCTCCTGCGAGCTCTTCTTTGCTCTCAAAGTGCCTGTAAATCCCGCCTTTTTTGAGACCGGTGGCTCGCATGAGATCGGAAAGTGCAGCGCCGTCGTATCCTTTTCGATTGAAGATTGGCGCTGCCTTACGAATGATCTCTTGCCGAGTCTGCTCGCCTTTGCGCATGTTCTGCTCCTAACAATGTCAACTTCGCGATCTCATACGGTCGCTCGCCCCACCATACAAGCAGTTGGATGAGACCGACCGGTTCCAGGTCGCATTGATGTGCCACCAATGACAGCGAATACCAATTTCCCAATGCTTCCAGCGGCTTCGGTTAAAACTCGGAGGGTCACCTCGGCCTATGACCGGCTCAGGCGGATCGAAACCTGAAGGTCACCATCGCTCAGTGGCTCACCGCTTTGCTGGTGCTCGTAATGATGCTCCAGCACTACCCGCGAGTCCTTCCATTTCCTGAAGGTGCGCCAGTTCACAGTGCAGACCTTGCCTGTCGCCCCGACCAACTCCAGCGTCCACCGAGAGTGGGTCTCGTCGGTAGCATCTTTCGGAATTGGCGTCTCTCGAATGGATATCGACACACCGCCGACCTCGGCCATTGCATGGAGCGGAACGAGAAAGTTCGAAAGAAGCGACTGCATTTCCGCCTTTCCGCGAATGGGTTCCTTCACGGTTTCACTGCTCCCCTCGATGTCGTCGGCATAAAACTCGTCGAAAATCTCAAGATATTCTTCATAGCCTCGGGCGATCTCAGCGTGGACGATGGCTGCATTTAGGGTGCGCTCCGCAGTCCGACATTGTGCGTACGGATCGGGATGAAACTGATCGGCGGAGACGAAACCGCGGTGATGGCTCATTGAAATCTTGCGAAGTCTAGGCTTCGCTCTTGCTTTCTCTCATTCTGGAGCGCGGGTGATTACGACCGCGAACGCCTGAGGTATCGTTATTAGCCGCGTTTTCAAGATCACACCCTTGGCAACTGACTGGTATCCCAGCCGCCGCCGAGCGCTTTGATTAGAAGCACGTTTGCCTCAAGCCGCCGCCGAATGATGTCGATATCATTTCGCTCGTTCGTGAGAGCAGCTGTTTGCCAGATGACCACCTGGAGATACGTATCGACGCCGCCCGCATAGCGGTTTTGGGAAAGTTGAAGTGACTCTTCCGCTGAGGCTGTAGCCGAATGCTGCTGAGTTGACTCTGTATTCAGTATGTGGAGTGCGACGAGATTGTCTTCAACCTGCTGATAGGCATTCAGCACCGTCTGGCGATAGTTGGCGACGGTTCCGTCGTAGCCGGCACGAGCGGATTCTGTCGTTGCTCGGCGCCTGCCTCGATCGAAGATTGTCTCGGAGAGAGTGGCGCCAATCGCCCAAAAACGGCTGGGCCACTCAAGCCAGTTCGCCCCTGAGGTCCCTTCCACACCGAATACTCCGGCGAGATTGAGTGTCGGGTAGTATGCACTCTCTGCAATACCGATTTGCTCGTTGGCTGCCGCCATACGCCGCTCTGCTTCAGCAATATCAGGACGGCGTTCGAGCAACTCCGACGGCAGAGTCACCGGAATATCCGGCAGTCGAGGAGCCTGAACGTTGACTGGAATGGGAGCAAGACGAAACTGTGCTGGCGATTTGCCGAGCAGAATGGCCAGCGCGTGCTCATATTGCTGCCGCTGCACCATAATGTCCGAGGCTTGCACTCTCGTTTGCTCAAGTTGCGTCTGAGCTTGTGCTACGTCTGCCTTCGGGGATACTCCTCCCTCGAAGCGATATCTGGTCAGCTGCAGTGCATCGCCGTACGCCTTCACCGTATCGTCGAGGAGCTGTTTTTGTGCATCGTCGCTGCGCACTTCGAAGTAATCGATTGCGACTTCGGCATGCAGGCTCAAGCGAACGGTCTCCAGGTCGGCGGCACTGGCCTGGGCCCGTTCTCTCGCAGCTCTGACAGTCCGGCGAATGCGTCCCCAGAGGTCCACCTCGTAGGACAAGTCGACAGGAAGCGTGAGATCTCCAGTACCGTTGTTCACCTGAGAGGAGGGAAAGTAGGGCTCGTTTGCTGAAGCGCGTACTGCCGACGCGCTGGGCGCGACAGCGATGGTGGGCGCTTCGGCGGCGTGATTGAATCGGACCGCAGCGCGAGCCTGACGAAAATTTGCCTCGGCTTCCTTTAGGGTTTGATTGGAGGGATCAACCTGCTCCTCCAGTTCGTTCAACTTCGTATCTCCGTAGAGTTCCCACCACTTTCCACGAAGCGCTGTATCGCTCGGTTCGGCGACCTTCCACCCGTCACCGGCCTGCCTTTCCGAGCTTTCCTTAAACGTAGGGGCGGGTGGAACATCGGGTTTTGTGTACCTCGGGCCGACCATGCATCCGGTGGTCAGAAGCAGGAGCGATGTGCTTGCCAAGAAGAGTCCGCGCCGTATCATCGCCGCACCGTGTCCCCGGACTTCGCGCGCACACGCACAGCCGAGCCTTCCGCCAAGGAATCGGATGGGTTCACGATGACCTCGTCGCCGGTTGACAGTCCGGAGAGAACTTCAACTGCGTTCCCGTAGTCTTGGCCAATCGTAATGGGCGTAAGCGCTACATGGCCGTTGCGCACTACCCCGGCGCGCAACCCCTCAGAACGAAAGAGCAAAGCGTTCGATGGAATCGTTACTGCACCGGCACTCGCAGGAACCTTCAGATGAACAAAGGCATACGCGCCCGGAAATAAACGCCCTGTGCGATTGTCGACATCGACCTCAACGTTGAGAGTGCGCGTATTCAGATCGATCGCATCGGAATTGCGCACGACTGTCCCGGCGAACTCCTCATTGGGAAAGGCATCCAGCGTCACCTTTGCAGATTCCCCATTCCTCACGTTGGGGGCGTAAACCTCGGGGACCGGAATGTAGATGCGCAGCGTTCGGATGGATGCAAGGTGGAAGATCTCTTTCGTCGAATTGTCATCAGCTTGAATCAGGGCTCCGATATCTGTATTGCGCGCGGTGATAACTCCGTCGAACGGAGCTGTAATGCGTTCAAACCTCTGCAATTGCTCCAGGCGGTCGACATTTGCCTTATTGGAGGCGACTGACGCTTGTTTTGCATTGAGATCGCTGACTGCCTGGTCGGTTTCCTGCTGGGAAACTGAATTGGTCTTGACCAGATTCTCCCAACGCGCGGCAGTAATCTGGGCAATCTCAAAATTTGCCTGGGCAGTTTTCAGGTCCGCTCGGGCCTGTTCCAGTTGCTGATCGAGTTCAGGAGTCTCAATCAGCGCCAGCAACTGCCCCTGTTTCACATGGGCGCCGATATCGACATTCCAGTCCTTCACGTAACCGCGGGTGCGCGCATAGATTGGAGTGTCATTGAATGCCTGCGCATTTCCGGGTAACGCGATCTCCTGACCCTGTGCATCTACTCCCGCTTTCGGGTGCACGACTTCCACCACCGGGGCCGCGGATGCTCGGGCGACTTGATCCAGATTCGTCGCAGCTGCCACCCTTGAATGGATTCCTTGAACGACGCCGAATGCCATTAGGACAAACAAGACTGCTGCGACCATGGAGAGCTGTCGTCTGGTGACGGGGGTTTTAGCACTTGCGCTGTCCGAACCAGGTGCGCGATTTATGACTGGAGAATGACTGACTGAAGAACGATCAGGTGTGTTCATCTTTACGCCTCCGCCGATTTTTGAGTCGCCGATCTCTGAGTGTCTGGGGACTTGGCTTTCCCGTGAAAAAGGGTGAAGACTGACGGTACAAAGACGAGGGTTGCCATCGTTGCGCAAAGTAGTCCGCCGATGACCGCGCGTCCCAGCGGCGCATTCTGTTCGCCACCGTCTCCGAGGCCCAGCGCCATCGGGACCATGCCAATGATCATGGCGAGCGCGGTCATGATGACAGGACGGAATCGCGTATTGCCCGCCTCGATTGCCGCTTTTACGGCATCGCCGTGTTCTGCCAGCTTCTCTTTTGCAAACGAAACCACAAGAATGCTGTTGGCAGTCGCAACCCCCACGCACATGAGCGCTCCCATCAGGGCAGGCACACTCAGGCGGGTCTGGGTGAAGAACAGCATCAGCACAATGCCAGCCATCGCCGCGGGCAGCGCCGTAATGATGATGAATGGGTCGAGCCACGATTGAAAGTTCACGACGATTAGCATGTAGACCAGGATGATGGCAGCAACCAGTCCAGCAAGCAGCCCAATGTACGAGCTGTGCATGGTCTCGACCTGCCCGCGTATCGTGATGAAAGTCCCTCTTGGGAGCTGTTTGCGGTAGCGATTGACAATGCTCTCGACATCCCGGCTTGTGGCGCCCAGGTCGCGGTCCTGGGCAGACCCATAAATATCGATGACACGGCGGATATTGTAGTGAGAGAGAATCGCCATTTCGTGCGATCTCTTCATAGAAGCGACGTCGGCCAGAATTTCCGGATTCCCCTGACGGCCTCCGGCAATGGGAACGTTCTGAAGGTCTTGGACAGACTGAACCCTGTACTGGGGCGTCTGGACAACCAAGTTGTAGTTCACACCGTTTTCCCAGTTCACGAGAAACATCGGCGTAACCTGAAAGCTTCCGCTGAGTGTGTTCAATGCGCTTTGTGCGACCTGCTGTTCGGTATAGCCCGCCTGGGCTGCCTTAGTCCGGTCAACCTCAACCTCCAAGGTCGGATAATCGAGTGGCTGTTGTATGTGCAGGTCAGTCAGCCCTCGAACACCATGCATCTCGGCCATCAGTTTCTCGGCGATCCGATGACTGGCCTGAACATTGCTACCTTCGATCTGCACATCGATCGGGGAAGGAAGACCAAAGTTTACGATCTGAGTCACCATGTCGGCTGGTAAGAAATAGAAGCTGACCCCGGGGAATTCTTCCGGGAGCCGTTGCCGCAAAGTCCGTACGTAATCTGCGGTCGGGTGGTGATTTTCGCGCAGCGATACCAAAACATCGACGTCATTGGCGCCGAGAACGCCCGAGGTCGAGTGCATCGTGTTGAATGGGCTATACGGTAGGCCAATGTTGTCGAGGATGTTGTCCATCTCCGCTGGCGGTATCTCGTGGCGAATAAAGTCCTCGACAAGATCCGAGAGCCGGGCAGTCTCCTCGATACGCATTCCGGTCTTTGAGCGCAGGTGCAGAATGAATTGCCCGCTGTCGGACTGCGGGAAGAAATCCCGACCCAGCCAGGGAACAAGAAGCAACACGGACAGGCAAGCGACGAGAAATATCGGGATAAAGATCCTGCGGTGCAGCACACTTCGCGTCAAGAGATCACGGTAGATGCCGCGCAGGCGCTCAAAGCGTCGCTCGAAAGCTTTCTGAAACCGTGAAAATACGTTACCGGCGTCTTCCCGATCTTCGTTGAGCCGGAGCATGTACATCACCATCGTCGGCACCAGCGTCCGGGAGAGAAGATAGGACGCAAGCATGGCAAAAACGACGGCTTCGGCCAACGGAACGAACAGATACCGTGCCACGCCGCCGAGCAGGAACAGCGGCATGAACACGATGCAGATACAAAGCGTCGATACCAAAGCGGGAACCGCGATCTGCTGCGCACCATCAAGAATGGCCTGCTTGATATCGGTTTCGTGTCCTTCTTCAAGGATGCGGTTGATATTTTCAATTTCGACCGTGGCATCATCGACGAGAATGCCAACAGCAAGCGCCAGGCCACCCAACGTCATAATGTTGATCGTTTCGTGCAACAAGCTGAACAAGATGATCGAGGTCAGAATCGAAAGCGGGATGGAGACGGCAATGATGAGAGTGCTGCGCCAGCTGCCGATGAAGAGCAGGATCATCATGGCGGTCAGGCAGCCGGCAATCAGCGCTTCACGAACCACTCCGCTGATTGCGCCGCGTACAAAGACCGACTGATCGGCAAGGGGCGTGATCTTTAACTGCGGAGGCAAGGTGGACGCGGCACGAGGCAACAACTTGCGAATGCCGGAGACAACATCCAATGTTGATGCGTTCCCCGCCTTGAGGATACTCATCAGGACGCCCCGATTTCCATCCTGGCGCACGACGTTGGTCTGTACTGCGAAACCGTCGCTCACGGTTGCGACCTCGCGCAAATAGATTGTCGTGTTCGCCACCTGCTTGATAGGGATGTTGCCTAACCCTGCGACCGTACGGGGATAAACATTCATCCTCACGTCGAGTTCACTCTCGGCCACTTTGGCTGTGCCCAATGGGAGAATCAGATTCTGGGCGTTTACAGCATTGAGCACATCCGATGGCGACACACCCTTTGCCTGCATCAAGCTCTGATTTATGTTGACCATAACTTGTCGCTGCTTTCCTCCGTAGGGCAGAGGGATAACCGCGCCAGGAACCGTGATCAGTTGCGTACGCAGAAAGTTCAGAGCGAGGTCGTTCAGTTGTTGCTCTGACATTCCTTCGCCGGAAAGACCGAGTTGCAGAATCGGTACGCTAGAGGCGCTAAAGTTAATGATCTCGGGAGGCTGGATGCCGGGCGGCAAAGTACGTTGAACAAATCCAGCGGAGGCAACGACCTGGGCGTTAGCGGTATCCAGACTCGCCCCGGGCTGCAGGAAGATTTTCACAATTGCTTCGCCGTTGTAGCTCGTCGATTCGATGTGCTGAATGTTGTCGACCAGGGTCGTGAGCACCTTTTCGTAAGGAGTGGTCAACCGCGCCTCGACGTCCTCAGCATTTAGTCCCGTATAGGTCCACGCCACCGCGATCACAGGAATGTTGATATTCGGGAAAATGTCGGTGGGAGTGTTCAGAATGGTCACCGGCCCAAGGATGCAAATGAGCAGCGCCAAAACGATGAATGTATAGGGCCGGTTGAGAGCGACGCGGACAATCCACATAGCGTAGTCAGATCAAGGCGATACCGTTTCGGGAACGGTATACATCCATTGAATCTCTCCGAAGAACCGATTTTGCCTACCGTGTTGCTATGGACTATCAGATGAAGTGAGAGACCGAGCGGTCGCATAAAAAAGATCTCGCGCCACTTCCCTAGAAGAGACCAGTCGTTCGCATACCCTTTGAGCAGACAGCCATCCGTGCGAAGCATCGCTACTAGGCGTAACAAAGTATGGCTTCAACGGCGCTACGACGAACTAGCCTCGCCATCTAACGAGGAGATCGCAGCTTCACCAGTCTAAATTCGGAAAATGGGTGGGGGATAAGATGTCTCCGACTTGCCTGCGTCACAACGAGCCTATTTCAGTTGTCAGGATGTTTTCTGAATGAGGGCAGTGCATGATCACCGGGGCCCTCATATCGCTCTGGAGCACTCTTTGCCAAGCGAACTGGCTGCGATTTCTCCCTTCGTGGACAGGCTCATGCTCTTGCTCAGCAAGTGCGGCATTGTTCCAGAAGGTGTGAGTGACGTTGAAGTCGCACTGCGGGAAGCCCTGGCAAATGCCATCATTCACGGAAATCATGAGGATCCTCGAAAACACGTCCATATCACGTGCCGGTGCGAGCCTGGCGAGGTGTCAATCGCTGTAAAGGATGAAGGAAAAGGATTTGACATTAATAATGTCCCGGACCCTACGGCTCCAGAACGGATTGGGTCGGTTCACGGCCGTGGCATCTACTTGATGAAAGCGGTAATGGATGAAGTTCGCTTTGAGGAAGGTGGAGTTGTTGTCCATATGCGAAAGGGCGCCAGCGAAGATCCAGGCGCCAAGGATCCACATAAGAACAAGGCGCACTAGGTTCGGTTATTTCAGAGCCAGAGTTATCTGCCCCAAGTGGTAGGACATGTGGTTGGTTCGACTCAGCAGAACAGCCAATCGGTTTCGGCTCGGATCTTTGGCATAGTCTTCCTCGGACACTGCATTGTGCCGCTGCAACCATTCGTTGTCGGAAAGAGTGGCAAACTGAGAGAGTAGTTTGCCGTTCACTTCGTCCCAGTATTTCCTAAGCTCTGCCACAGGGAGCAACTGTACCCCCGCCTTGTCAGGACTGGAGACGAAGATCGCATCGAGTTCCGGATGCAGTCGCTCTCCTAAACCCAGAATTGGGGACATGGCATCGTGAATGGCGGTGAGGTGCCCCAACAGATAGATCAGACGGTTTCGTCCTGGCGCTACTTCTTTCAACACTTGGTCGTCCGGGAGGTTTGAAAATGTCTTGTTAACTCTTTCCGAAACGAGTCGCCATGAATTAATTGCCACTTGCACCGCCAAGTTGTGCGACGTTACCGTCATAAGCTTCTCTTTCAATCCCCGTTCATCACGCCAAACTCCCTCCCGCAATAGAGTCTTGAAGCGACCGTGTGGTCGCAGAAATATTATCGGCGTCGTCTATCCCATGCCAGAGAGGCATCGAATCGCATTTCACAAGTATGCGCCCATGCACCGGCTCGATTTGATGTGGAGATTCCGAGCTTACCGTGTACCGGTGAAATTCTGAAACCGCAAACGCAGTCAGAGCCCGGCATCACTGTGGTGAAGCTTACGCCGAAGTGTACATCAGTCGTTGGTTTGATTCAGTGTGCGCGCCTCCGAAGCCAAGTTTTAAATATCGACAATTCGTCCCACCCAACCAACTGGACCGTACGAAGCCGGTCCTTGACCCCACTCCCGTAAGTCCCTTACGGCTGGTTTGCTGTATTTCGGGTACAACTTCCGGGTTGCCGGCTCTTGGAACCTGGATTGATCGAGGGAGAAGAGTACGGTTCATTACTTATTCGTCAGTGTACGTCTGACCGCTCTCTTTGCAGCACGTTTCTTTCCTTGCGCTTCGTCCCTCGACTGGATGGCATGCGCGTTGACGATTGCCCGAATTAGTCCCGGAAAGCGTTGCTCGAGTTCGGTGCAACGCGAGGTGTTGTGGACTTCCACGCCGCGACGCTCACCACGGATCAGCCCCGCCTCTCTCAGTTCCCTAAAGTGCTGAGAGAGTGTGGACTTCGGAATGCTCTTGTCTCTGACTGTCAGAAACGTCGAGCAGTTCTGAGAGCACTCCTGCGACACGATGTCCGCATAAATCGCCACCCGCACCGGGTCAGACAAGGCGTGCAGAATTCCTTCGACCGTGATGTCCTCAATCGATGGGTGGACCAGAGGCCGCATGCTAATAAGAGTAGTCATGCAAGGAGAAGGGTTCATTAGTTCTATTATTCCGAACTATTGAATCTTTTCGGGTCCAATTCCATCTATTCACCAGAAGCGAGTGAGGGCGGCCCAATGCGACGGCCCGAGATTCTCCAAGTTCCGTAGCGTACAGAAAGAGGGATAAAAATTATGAGCAAGCTCACAGGCAAAGTCGCAATCGTCACCGGCGCGTCCAAGGGTATCGGGGCCGCCATCGCTAAATCGTTAGCCGCCGAGGGCGCCTCCGTCATCGTCAATTACTCCTCCAGCAAGGCCGGTGCCGACGCCGTCGTCAGTGCTATCACTGGTGTCGGCGGCAAGGCCGTCGCCGTCCGTGGAGACGTATCCCAGGCCAAGGAGGCTCAGGGCCTTATCGACGCCGCAATCAAGAACTTCGGCCGCCTCGACATCCTGGTCAACAATTCCGGCGTCTACGAGTTTTCACCGATTGAGTCCGTCACCGAAGAGCAGTTCCACAAGATATTCAACATTAACGTCCTCGGGCTCCTGCTCACCACGCAGGCCGCTGTTCCCCACCTCGGCGAAGGTGCCAGCATCATCAATATCGGCTCCGTCGTCAGCAGCCTGACTCCGCCAAGCAGCACGGTCTACACCGGGACCAAAGGCGCAGTCGATGCTATCTCCGGCGTCCTCGCCAAGGAACTTGGCGCTAGGAAGATCCGTGTAAACTCCATCAACCCCGGCATGGTTGAAACCGAAGGCGTACACGCCGGTGGCTTCATCGGTTCCGACATCCAGAAGGAGACAGTCGCGCAGACTCCGCTCGGCCGAATCGGCCAGGTCGACGACATCGCCTCCGTCGCTACCTTCCTTGCCTCCAACGACGCCAAGTGGATCACCGGCGAACTTGTTCGCGTGGGAGGAGGCCTCCGCTAATCACGAGTCACACGGTCCGCCGCAGATAACGACATGGCAGCGGGCTCTCGCATTAACCTATCGCACGCATGAAGGGAGAACAGTCATGGGAAAGCTCGCAGGAAAAGTAGCTGTCATCACCGCGGCGACGTCCGGCATGGCGCTCGCCACCGCCAACCTCTTCGTCAAAGAGGGCGCGTACGTCTTCGTCACAGGACGCCGCAAGGATAAGCTCGATGAGGCCGTCAAGCTCATCGGCAAAAACGTCACCGGTGTGCAGGGCGACGCCAGTAACCTAGCCGACCTCGACCGCCTCTACGATACGGTGAAGCGCGAAAAGGGCAAGATCGATATTCTTTTCGCCAGCGCCGGACAGGGCGAATTGGCCAAGCTCGAAGAAGTAACCGAAGAACACTTCGACAAAACCTTCGACCTGAACGTGCGCGGAACGCTCTTCACTGTGCAGAAGGCGCTGCCACTGTTCAACGACAACGGCTCCATCTTCTTGAACGGATCCATCGCCAGCATCAAGGGATTCCCGGCCTTCGGCGTCTACAGCGCCAGCAAGGCTGCGGTCCGCTCCTTCGCTCGTACTTGGCTGGTAGAGCTCAAGGAACGCAGAATTCGAGTCAACATCCTCAGCCCCGGCACCATCGACACGCCAATCCTCGACCCGCTCGGGCCAGACGCCAAGGAGTTCTTCAAGTCGCAGATCCCTCGCGGCGAAATGGGACGCCCCGAAGAGATCGCGACCGTCGCGCTCTTTCTAGCCTCAAGCGATTCAAGTTTCGTCAACGGCATCGAACTCTTCGTCGACGGCGGCACGGCCCAGATCTAAAGCTCTATCTCACGATAGCGCCCGTGACAATTCATCGGAGAAAGTCATGAATCGATTCGAAGATAAAGTGGTTATCGTCACGGGGGCCGGCTCCGGTATCGGTGCTGGCAAGACAGCGTCTTTTTTGCTTGCCGGGAAGCCTTGCCTCATCTCCTGAAAACGAAGGGCACCATCATCAACGTCTCGTCAGCATCCGGTCTGGGTGGAGATTGGGGGCTCGGTTCGTACAATGCGGCAAAGAGCGCGTTACCAGCGCGCCCTGGCGCTTGAGCATGGCTCCCGCGGCGTGAGGATCAACGCTGTGGCACCTAGTCTCACCTCTACCGACGCCACAGCCGATCTCCAGAAAAGTGAAGCCGTGATGGCGGCTTTTAACGGAAGGGTGGTCTCCTTTTCACCTTGATCGAAGCCACTGCCCAGCTTGATGTTGCATCGGCCCGACTGTAACTGGCTGAGCGGCAACTGGACCGTGCCAAGGATCTGGAGCAGAACAAGGCTGGAAGCGTGGAAAACGTAGACCAGCGCACGTCGGATCGACGCGCAGCTCAGGCTTCGGTCGAAGACGCGAAGGCCAGGATCCGGGATGCGCAGTTCGACCTCGACCATTGCCGGATTACGGCGCCCTTCACAGGGCGCATGGGCACGCATCTGGTTTCCGTGGGCAATCTGATTGCTGGCAGTCGCACCGCGACCAGTCCGACGACATTGCTCGCGACGCTTGTGTCGCTTGATCCGATTCACCTCGATTTTGATATGAGCGAGTCTGATTTCCTGACTTACTCCAGGTACCGCGAACACTTCAAGGGAGCGCATGCCCAAAAGGTTGAAGTGGCGCTTGGTGATGACAAGCTGTACATGCGGAAGGGCGTCTTCGATTTCCTGGATAACGTCCTTGACCGGTCAAGCGGCACGATTCGCGGCAGAGCCACTGTTCCGAATTCCGATCTCGTTTTGACGCCCGGCCAGTTCGCTCGTGTTCGAGTGGTTGTCGCGCCTCCTTTCCCGACATTGCTCCTGCCGGAACGCCGCGGTGCTGCCTGACCAATCGCAACACATGGTTATGACGGTAGCGGCGGACGGGAAGGTAGCGCCAAAACAAGTGGACGTCGGGGATATACGCGACGGTTTTGAGAGTGATCCGATCGGGGCTGGCACCGAATGACCGAGTGATCATAGGGGGCTCCTGCACGCGACGCCGGGAACCAAAGTCGCAACTCAAGACGGCACGATCCATCTTGCCGGCGGTCAGGACTAGAAGCGAGCAAAAAACATGCGTCTGACACATTTCTTTTCCGATCGCCCTCGTTTCGCGAGTGTACTGAGCGCTTTCGTGACGCTCCTCGGGCTCGGTGCGCTCGCAATCCTGCCGGTGGCACAGTACCCCGGGATCGTGCCGCCTCCAGTGCAGATCACGACGGTGTACCCAGGAGCTTCCGCCGAGACGGTAGCGCGCACCGTGGCGACGCCGCTTGAACAGGAAATCAACGGCGTCGAGAACATGCTCTACATGGGCAGCCAGTCGACTGGCGACGGTAAGCTCACCATCACTGTTACCTTCCGCATCGCACCGACTTGAACGTCGCACAGATGCTGACCCAGAACCGCGTGGAGGACGCCTTTGCCACGGTTACCGGAAGACGTACAGCGTCTCGGTCTGCAAGTCAGAAAAGCAACTCCGAACATACTCCTGGCCGTTCACGTCTACTCGCCGAATAGCTCGCGCGATAGCTTGTATCTCTCCAACTACACAACCCTGCACATCAAGGACATTCTCGCGCGCCTCCAACTGGAACAACGGCTCGTGGGATCCGGTGTCACGCCAAAGCTCGCCAGACGGGTCCCGACCCAAATATTCGCTGAGCCGCTGGAACTCGTGCTCCCTTTCCATCCAATCACCCACTCAAGCCAAAGGCAGGCTTGAGTGGATTTCGCAGCCCCAGTGTTGCAGGTTCTGGCTTGCGGTTCGTTTCTGTTGAGACTTGCTGCAGATTATTTCTTTGTCACCGGTGGCGCTGGTCTGCTCAGCTGCGCAACCGGTCGCACACCCATCTTCTTTAGCAGTCTCTCGCGAACCTCCCGGGGAGACGGCGGCCTCTTAACCGGATGAGCCTCGGCCTTTCTAACACCCGAAGGCGTTTCTGACAGATGGAAAACAGCCGTTTTATCTGCCAAGCGAATATTCTCGTAACCCTTGCGCTTTGCCATGATCCGGTAGTCAAACGCGATGTTGGAGGCCCCGCCGCCCAATTCGCGCACTACAAAGGAGGTTGGCGATTTCTCGGCAACATATAGGCCTTTGCAGTCGCCGTTGGGAGTTAGAAACACGTGGTAATCCAAATTTGTATTGACTGTCCCACCAAAGGTGGATTCGAGATTTACCACCGCCGTTCCCTTCGAGAGCTGGCCCGAACCGGCATCCTCAAACCAGTTTTCAGCGCTCTCGACTGCATAGAGCGCTACCTTGCGCGAGCCGCCCTCAACGGGAACTACGGCTGACTTCGTACCCGTGCAGCCTAAGTCCCCCCCGGTGGTGATCTGGCAAAAATGACCTAGAGTGAAATCCTCGGCCAGAAGGACGACCTCATCCGCGCTTGAGGAAATATTGTCAAAAAAGCCTGCCCTCTGACCCGTTTCGGTGTCTGCTGTGAGCCCGACTATCCCATCATCAATATCGGAGGTTCCCACCACGCCCGCACTGGCCGACGAATCACCCCAGACTCCGGCGGGACGTTGAAATCCGGTTTGGTTTTGTAAGACCTGGTTGCCATAAACTCCAAATCCGTTTGAGCTCGAACTAGATCCCCACACTCCTATAGTCGCGTGGGTGGCCGGCGAAGCGATTTGATATCCGTTCACGCCAGCCAAGAAGTCTTCGTCGACTTGCTCGTCCCCATAAATACCACCGCCGCCATCGCCTTCAAATAGGCCGCCGTCGAACCCGGAAGTCGCATAAATGCCCCCGGTACCGCTGTTAATTGTCAGGCCAATGCTTTGGTTCCCCGTGGTGATCGCGATTCCATTACCGCTGCCTGCGTTTATTACGGCCAGACCGGGGTTACAACTACCAGGCCCACTGCAAGTGGTATCGCTGGTGTTTACCTGTATGGTGTTCTGGTTCGTAAATATATTCGCCGCAGCTAATTGTGGAACCTTGGTAGTGTCGAGGTTAAGCGTAGTTTTGCCTCCCAACGGAACCGACCCGCCCCCCGTCAGGTCTGTGCCTGCCGCGACGGTTAAGGATGAATTTTGCAAGTCGGTATTAGTGACGCTACCTACAGCAATGGGAAACGTCTGACCGGACGCAAACGTGATATGCCCGTTGCTCGCTATATGTAATCCGGTCTCGGCGGGCTTCGCCGTACCCGAAGCGAACAACAAATTAAGCGATCCGCTCGGGCTGCCGGTATTGTTGCTTGCCGGCTCAGCTTGCCACCGGAAGTTCTGCGCCACTGCAGCCTTTGTGCTGCCGTTGTAGGCCGAGGCCGTCAACGTGGCTGGCTGGGAATTCGTTCCGGTTGTCGCGGTTGCCGTTCCGGTCGCGGGCAAGCTCAAGTTACCCCTCACGGTTTCGCCGCCGTTCAGGTCAAGTGTGCTGACGGGTGTCGTCGTGTTGATGCCGATTCTTGCCGTGCTCCCGGTACCGCTCTGAAACAGTACCGAATTGCCCAGGGTGCTGCCGTTCGGTGTCCACAAGGGAACATAATCGGTAGTGCCGCTGCCCGCCAGCGCCGGTTGTACCCCTGCCGCTACGCTTGAGGCAGCGCTTACCTCCGCCACCGAGCTGGCGCTCGCAGGCGCGGCGAGCAGAAATGCGGAGGCCGGCAGCCCTCCCAGAGTTTGCGCATCTGCCGCCTTCAGAGCATAGGGCACGCTGAGCAGCAGCAAGCGCGTCTGTTCTTCGCCGTTGTTTATGCGCACTCCCAGCCAGCGTGCCTCACCCGAGCTGAACAGATCGAGCGGAAGACCTTGAGGCTTGGTGGCTCCCAGTTGAACCGAGTAATTTCCCTCAGCATCAGCGCTGATGTTCTGGGTTTCCATCCACAGCGGAGAACCGCCAGATTCTTCGCTATAGATCGCGAATGTGGCACCCGCCACGCCCATGATGAGTTTTCCTCCATCAATCGCCTTGCCGGAGAAGTTCACCAATCGCGGGACGACGGCGGCAGACGATTGCGAGGCAATAGGTGATTGAGCGAATGCCAGGCAAACCAACAGAGACGCTGCTAGGCAGAGCAAGAATAAACGGCGAGTAGCGGTGGTCATGACAATCCTCCTTTGCTGCACTGCGGTTCCGAGAGGCCCGAACGAATGGCGGAATGGGAGAATTCCCGCCCCTATTGAGAAAATCGGAAATGGCAGGCAAAAGACGACATCTGAGGGCAAATAATTTCTCTGTAGCAGCGCGCGCAGAGCTGGCGGGTTAGTTTATCCGGCGGTCAGTCAACGAGAGAAAGGACTTGCACCATTTCTTGAAGGTCAGCTGACGATAAATCTGTTAACCCAAGTTACTCGCAACCCCTTCGGCGCGATGTAAAAGAGGAGCCGCCCAGATATCGGGCGGCATTGTATTTGTTAGTTCCGGTCAGTCACCGGCGCCCCTACCGGTTAAAGGCTCCGGCTGCCTATACGTTTCCTAACGCTCCGATCAGTGCAGGTCCTGCGCTGCCTAGCACTTTTTCGGCGCGTGGCTACTTGATCGTATTCCGGAAAGGCTACTTAGTATTGGTAGCCACCTGGCGTGGAAAGTTGTTGGTCTTGACTAGGCCGCTTACTTCTTCAATGAGACTGGCCTGTTCTTTCATTTGTGCTGCCATCGCGTCGAGTCGCTCTTGTAATTCCTGAACCCTTTGATGCTCCTTCAAAAACTCGTTGAGCAGCATCGCGTTCACCGCCTCATACCGCACACTATAAACTTGTCCCTTCTTGTCGCGAGTCACCAGATCGGGATTTACCTTTTCCACCTGCTCTGCCACCAGGCCAAACTGCGGGATGCCTCGCTGGTCAAGCTCCTTCTTGTAGTGAAAGGTCACGGGCTTAAGGGCCAGAATCGCCTCACTCGCCTTGTCCATCGGTTGAATAGCTTCTTTGAAGCGTGCCGAGGAACTCTTCGTGCCCAACTGCCCCGATGAATCCACGTAAACCTCGATGCCGCCAGCGGCAGTTACTCCATAAATGCCGTCGATATAGGCGGCGCTCTGACCGTTTCCAATTCTGATGGTGCCCTCGTCGCCCGGAGCCCCGTAGCTGCCAATATCGATATTGCTACTTTCGGTGGTCAGTTCGGAACCGGCTTCGAAGCCTAAGGCTATGTTGCCGAACCCGCTTGTGCTCTTTCTAAGGGCAAAAGCACCAATGGCCGTGTTCTGCAGAATTTCGGTGGTGCTGCCGCCAAGCGCGTCGTAGCCAATGGCCGTATTGCCCAAGCCACTTGGACTGGAATATAGGGCAAAAGCACCAATGGCCGTGTTCTGCGCCGCGTTAACGGTGGTGCTGCTGTAAAGCGCCTTGAAACCATTTGCGGTATTGCCCGTGCCGGTTGTGTTGGAATATAGGGCTTCATAACCTTCGGCCGTGTTTTGATTGCCCGTCGTGTTACTCAAAAGCGCCTTGTAACCATCGGCCGTGTTCTGGCTGCCAGTGGTGTTGAGGTAGAGCGTTCCGTAACCGTTCGCTGTATTCCAGTTTCCTGTATTGCCATAGAGCGCTTTAGCTCCGGTAGCCGTGTTGTTATTGCCAGTGCTGTTATAAAGCGCCAGATAACCGACAGCCGTGTTGCCAATACCGGTTTGGTTGTCAAAGAGCGCATCAAATCCAAACGCCGAATTCCACTCACCGCTGGTGTCGCGAGCGAGCGCCCCCGTGCCGTATGCCGTATTGTCGGTCTGTGCTCTGGTTGGCTTTGGGAGCATCAGAACCAGAACGAGAATGACGGTGTAGGAGTGGCACAGAAGTTTGGAAGTTTTTGCGAAACGAATGTTGGTACGCGACATAAGGTCTCCCTTTGCTGGTATCGTCGAAGCGCAGACGTTAGGTTCGGAGCAAAGAACGTCGGTCTTCTGAAGTTCTTTTCGTCTCTAATCATGAAATCGGAAATGGCGGGCAAAAGACGACAAGGTGTACAAAAAAAATTCATCCGGATGGCTGGCAAGCCTTGCAGGTCAGTTTGAAATGACTGTTTTTGGGACTATCTTCTCGAATGTTTGTCTAATGTTTGGAGGCGCGAAAGCTGGCGGAGGAGTGATCTGCCCTAGCGACTGGCTTAGAAGAAAACGAGCATTGGGAAGCTTTTCCTGCCAGTGGTTCCAGAGTCTTTCCCGCTGTGCTTCGAGCTGCAGGGCCTGGTCTTTCCGCCCGCTACGGCGGAGGAGATCGGCAAGCGCCGTCCAGGTACGGGAAAGGCAAACCGCATCGCGGAGGTCATTTTGCGGATCAGGGTTCCACGCCATAAGCTTGTCCAACAGTTGCCGGTACGCTTCGACCCCTTTAGCGGTTTGGAAGGTTTCGCCGTAGTCGTCGGCCTGGGCTCTAAGGGCGTCGTAGACATCGTTCATGGGCTCGATTTTCTTTACTGGGTAACGACCAGCTTGGTTCAGCAATTCGAAAGCGTGGGCGATGCGCCGCTTGGCCTCTGCCTCCCCCCCCAGCCACCGAACGGTGTAGGAAGAAGCGGCCAGCAACTCGGCCTCGTTGCGCTGGGTATTAGCATTGGTTTTGATTTCTCGGATTCGCGAAAGGGCGTAGTCGTAGACCGACAAAGCTTTTCGGGGATCATTATGACGAAGGGTATTGCCAACCTCAAACCCAAATACCGCTACAGCGTTGCGGCCCAAGTAGTCCAGGGAGTCCTTCTTGGAGAGATCCTCGGCAATATCCAACGCTTTTTGAAAATTTGCGAGCGCCTCGCGGCTGCGGCCGAGACTTGGTTCTGCATCCTCCCTTCCCAGGATCATGCCTTCAAGTTCGAACCCGTTCGCCAGATTCATTCGAAGCGACGCGTGTCCGGCTGCGGCTGCGGCTTCGGCTTTTTCGAGCTCAATCCCCTCAAGAGTGGTCTTCAGAGCGCCATCCAGATCTCCTGACTGCCAACGCGCAGCTCCCAAAACGGTAAGGGCCAGCCCGCGCAAGTCGTTCGCCCTGGGCCCCGGTACCGGGATGTCCAATGCTCGCTGACAATATCGTATTGCGTCATCGAAGTGCCTGCCGTCGATATAAGTGCCAGCGACATTTAAATAGAAGTACCTCATGCTATAGAGATCCCTAAACTCGCTGGGGCGAGTACTCATGAACCGCTCGATCAGTGAAACAGTGCTGACGGCATCCTTCAACTCTTCTGCTTGATCGCCCCGGTTCTGATCCAAGATCATGCGATCGTGAGCGATTGTGGTCGCGATGAACAAAGCCCGCGGACTCCTTGGGTCATTCGAGAGGACGGGATCGACGAATCTTGCCGCATTGTTCAGGCTTGCTTCGGCCTCCGCAAATTGGCCTAGATTCGGCGAGGTCGGATCTCCTTGCGCATGCGCCACTCTTACATAGGCGTAGGCGATTTCCAGCGCGAGATCTTTATCTGCGTGAGCTTCACTACCAAGCGAGGTGAGGTATTGCAGGGAATCAGTTACCATCTGCATTCTGACTTTGGTCGAACCTGGTAAACCTCTGATGTCCTGATCGAGCGCTATGAATTTATTGGCTAATTGGCGCACCTGGGCAAATCGGCGTTCGGCAGCCTTTCGCTCGCGATTCGCAATCAACAATCCGGCTGACAGGCTTCCGATTACCAGCGCGATGGCGATGGTGATAAGTGCTACTACCGTGCGGTTGCGCCGCAGAAATTTGGTCGTGCGGTAGGCGAAAGTATCCGGCCGCGCGCTGATCGCTTCGTGCTTCAGGTAACGCTGAAGATCGCCGGCAAACCCGGTGACTGAGGCGTAGCGCTCCTGCGGATTTTTCTTCAAAGCTTTGCCAACAATCGTGTCGAGATCTCCCCGAAGTTGGCGCCGGAGTTTGTCTGGCGTGGCGCCACGTCTTTCAGGGATGAACTTGTCGTTTTCCGCAGTAGTTGCGTCCGAGACGCGCGGCGGCTCAACGTCGAGCACAGCCTTTACCAGTTCCGCGGGGGAGCGAAGACCTGATCCCGCGGGATGCCGGCCAGATAGTAGTAGGTAGAGGAGCACGCCCAAGGCATAAACATCGGTAGCAGTCGTGACTGGCTGGTTGGTAAGTTGCTCTGGCGCAGCGTACTGGGGAGTGAGAGCCGAACCGCCTTCGTGCGTGAGCAAGGTTGCGACACCCGTCTGGCCTTCGCCTTCCAGGAGTTTGGCAATGCCGAAGTCGAGCAGTTTGACCTCACCGCCGGTGGTGACCAGCACGTTTGAAGGTTTGATGTCGCGATGGACAATCAAATTCGCATGAGCGTGCGCCACTGCGGCCAGCACATCCAGAAACAGACGAACGCGCGCCTCCAGATCGAGCTTGTGCTGGTCGCAATACTGGTCGATCGTCGTGCCGTCAACGTATTCCAGGATGAGATACGGCTGACCATCGGAGGAAATGCCCGCATCGAGGAGTTCGGCGATGTGAGGATGAGTGAGACGGCCTAGGATGCTGCCTTCGCGTTTGAATCGTTCTTCAGTGGTGAGCCCGGCGAGCGCCAGGCTTACGAATTTCACCGCAGCTTGCCGCTCGAACCTGCCGTCACTGCGACGGGCGAGCCAGACGCTTCCCATTCCTCCTTGGCCAATCTGCGAGATTAGAGTATAAGGACCGATTGTCTGGCCGGCGAGGCCTGTGGAGTTCGGCAACACGAATCGCGCATTCTCGAGAAACCCTTTCTGCGCCAGCACCCGGTGCTCGTCAAGAAGTTCTCGCAACTGCAGAGCGAGTGCGGGATCTTGCTCGCCCAATGATGACAGCCACGCGGCACGCATATCGCCGGTCATAGCAAGCACCTGATCCAGATATGGACTCAAAACCTGCCACTGATCGGGACTGAGTGTGGACATCGCGATGCCTCAGAGCGACAAACCTGTACCAATTTTCCGATGGAGATAGATGCGTGCCTTCTCCCAGTTTCGCTGCACAGTACGTTCTGATACGTCCCGCATGGCAGCGATTTCCGTGAACGAAAAGCCGCAGAAAAACTTCAAGTCGATAATCTCAGCGAGGGCAGGCTCCACTTTGACGAGCTCGTCTAAGGTTTCGCTGATTCGGACAAGCTCTCGATGATCCACCGCGTTTTCCATCGCTTGGGTGTCCAGCGAAGTAATCTCGAATAGACCGCCGTGCTTCTGCGCGTGCCGTTCTCGGGCGTGGTCGATGATCAGTCCTCGCATCACTCGAGCCGCATACCCCATGAATCGCGCCCGGTCGGGAAACGACGGGCCGTCGCGCCCAGCCATATCCAGGTACGCCTCGTGCAAGAGGGTTGTGGCGCCAAGGCTCGCCTGCAAGCCGCGTCGTGCGAGTTCACGTTTGGCGAGGCGATGCAACTCGGCATAAAGGGCAGCAAACAGTGCTTCCGCGGCGGGTTTGTCCCCACCGTCCGCTGCGACAATTAGTGAAGAGATTGCTGATCCCACGTCCGCCTCTCAAGCTGCCGGCTGCTGCGTAACCTCATCCCGAATGGCGACAGCTTCTCGCAGATCGACAGGATAGTCAAGCCGCTGATCAGAAAGGCGGATGTGACGATTTCGTACGAACAAAGAAAAGGGAACAACAAGTCAGGGTGCTGCCATTCGGCGTCGACAAGGGAACGTAATCGTAGTGCCGCTGCCCGCCAGCGCCGGTTGTACCCCTGCTGCTACGCTTGAGGCAGTGCTTGCCTTCGCCACCGAGCTCCCGCTCACAGGCGCGGCGAGCAGAAACGCGGAGGCCGGCAGCCCTCCAGAGTTTGCGCATCTGCCGCTTTCAGAGCATAGGGCACGCTGAGCAACAGCAAGCGCGGCTGCGCGCTCCCAGCCCGCGCGCTCGCCCGAGCTGAACAAATCCAGTGGCAGACCTTGTGGCTTGGTGGCTCCCAATTGAACCGCGTAGCTTCCCTCAGCATCAGCGGTGATGTTCTGGGTTTCCATCCACAGCGGAGAACCGCCGGATTCTTCGCTATAGATCGCGAATGTGGCGCCTGCCACGCCCATAATGAGTTTTCCTCCGTGATCTTTGCGATCCGGGGAATCGTCGATTACAGGTTGGGAATCATCCTCGGGCTGCCGATGTTCGCAATCATGATCGAGCGTTGGACCGAAGAGATGCATGGGTCGGACCGAGTCCTGACCTGAACTTTGATTGCGAGCGAACCTTGGTTGGACAAGGCACGTTTCAACTAGAGCGAAATGGCGCTCTCCTGCGAGTGCAGGGATTCGCACGCTTCAAATACTGTTGACAACGCCAACATTGTCGAGACGCCTGTTTTCATCAACACTAGCATCCCTCCGCAAATTGCCTGCGCCGGTTTGGAAAAACACCGGTGAAGGTCGGCGCGGCTGTTGGCGCTATCTGGGAGGAATTGCCATAGTCTATCCTATTGGACACACGCCGAACTCTTCAGATACAGGCCGGGAATCCTTCGCTTTCCCCAAAAGCACAAATGAAAAAATTGCAAGAGATACCTATCTGCCTGTGCTTCAGGCAGTTCCCGTCATCTGGCCACAATTTGAAGCGCGTTCCGGATTTGGTGTGCGGATTGCTTTGTCCAGAGGGTAGGAGGATGCCATGAATCCCGATGAAGCAATCAATGTCGAAGGAGCGGTAGGAGACCAGACGGAAGCGTTCGCGTACAGCGCATACGAGGAGAGAGCAGCGCGCATCCCGTCCGATGAGTGTGGACAGGTTTATGAGCTTCGCCGGATGTTCCGGCTCTGATGCATCAACGGTGATTGGGGACTGGTTTTGTCGTATGGATCGGAATCGCTGTGCTGAGTAGCACCTGCAAGCATGAGGTGATTCCCGGAACGGTGTTGGTTCGCTTGGCTCTATGAGCTGCAAAAATGGGGGTTCGGTGAATGCCAGACTCTAGGAAGACGGAATCGATACCAAAGTCCATGTCTAAGAAGAGTTCAAGAGCAGTAGCGCGCCTCACCATTTCAATTGCTGCCCTATTCGGTTTCACGATCGGTGGTGTTGTATTCGGCGAGAATCCAGCGCTTGACACACTGAAAAGCGTTTTCGCGCCTAGATCGCATCTCGTAGTACTCAACATAATCGGTGCCGCATTCGATCAGTTGGACTTCGACCGGACCTTCGTCACCGCACCCGAATGCCGGGGCCTCACACTGTCCCGCGGCTCCGAGCCACCCGATGGTGCAACCTACATCGCTGGCATGGTGTTGCTTGACGGATGGAGGTGGTCCGTCGGTGACTCCACCTTCGAGGCGTCACCCGCCGATGCTGCTCGAACTGTCTGCGCCATTGCCAACCATAAGGCCGGGCGCCCGCGCCCCGCTAACGTACCCGCAGATCAACTCGCCGTCGCACCTTGACCCGGCTCGAAATTTCGATGCTCGCCTGCGGACCGTAGTTGGACAATTGCAGGCGAAGAATCCCGATTCTGCTCGAAATCCCCCAATCGGATTCCACCCTGTGCCCGACAATGGAGCCTTGCTAATTTGCGTCGTGAATCCGCACCCACTTTGTCCGGTCGCCAATGATTTCGCCTACACCGCGGTGACGACCCTTGTGGCAGCTATTTTATTGACGACCAAGCCAGAATCGAAGAGATCACGGGAATGCGGGCGCGATGCCAACGTCTCACTGCGCTTCTTCAGCAAATACGTCCTCTCGCTGTTTGCTCCTCACATTAAGTAGCGGGGCACGTCCAAGCTCGCCGCGCCCGTGATCACGAAAGTGGTCATGAATGAATCGGGCGAGACCAGCGTTTACTACGACGAAAAAGGCCATCCGATGTTCGGCTGCGCCCTCGTACGCGACCCGAAGTCTCAAGACCGCGTCGTCGCTGAAACGCGTGCCCCGTTTTTGTCGATTGCCGCGATGCAATTCATGGCTGCGTCGCAGGCTTCGCGCTGAAGATGCTGTTGAAGCTTTGGCGGTACTGAAGGAAGACCAGTATCCACAGTACAGAGGCCACCAGAGCCGGAGGAATACTCGCCGGCGCCAGCGTCAGGTGAAACGCCAGGATATTGTAGAGCTCCGCCGCCAACACTGTCAGCGCAAGCGGCACGAAGTAGCCCGAAAGCAACAGCAGCCCACCGAGCAATTGAAGCGCGAAAAAGAACGCAGCAAAGTGCGATGCGCTGACGGCAACAAAAAACTGGATTGCCAGCGGATTCGCCGGCGGCGGCTGGTGGATGAAGTTGAGAAATCCGTTCAGACCAAAGACCGTAAACATAAGGCCCAGTAGATAGCGAGCAACAATTGAAGTAATTTTCATGAGTGTCCTCTCTAGAAGGTCTGCGCGTGCGTCTGCACGGACTGAAGGTGCGGTGCAAGAAACGTGTTCCGGTCATGCCCCTGGTTCAGTACGCTGGTCCCCCCTGCGGTGAGGAAGGTCGCATCCGTCACGCCAAGAAAACCAAATACGGACCGCAGATACGGCTCCACGAAATTGAACGAGGCCATCTGCGTCTGGGCGTCGTAGATTCCGCCGGTGGCGATGATGAAGGTCGCCTTCTTGCCGGTAATCAGGCCCTTCGGCTTTCCGTCCGCGTAGGAAAAGGTCCTGCCGACGCGCGCAATCTGGTCGATCCACAGCTTGAGCACGGAGGGCACACCAAAGTTATGCATAGGCGTTCCGATGACGTACTCATCGGCCTGCTCCAATTCCGCGAGTAGGGAGTCGGAGAGCGAAAGCAATTCCTTCTGCTGCGGAGTGCGAGCCTGTTCCGGCGTATAGGCGGCTCCGACCCATTCCGCATTGATTGGCGGCATGCCTGTTGCGTTGAGGTCGCGGTCTATCACCCTTCCATCCGGGTGCGAAGCCTTCCATTGGGTGACGAACGCAGCGGTCAGCTCACGTGAGACTGACCGACCGTAGAGTGGGCTGGAATCGATATGGAGCAGCGTCGACATTGAGAATTCCTCCTACACGACAATTGATGAGTAATAGACATATGTCGATTCAAAGAAAATAAACAAGTGTCGCTTTAGTCTGCAAAGAGGTATGCTTTCATCTAAGTAGCAGTGGCCAAGCTTCGTCGAGCCCGAGATCGGAACGACGGATCCGCGCATTGTGCGCAGCCGCCGCATGCTCATGGATGCATTAGTAAGGTTGTTGAAAAATAAGGAGTTCGAAGACATCTCTGTCCAAGAAATCGCCGACGAGGCGACCCTGAATCGGGCGACGTTTTACCTTCACTATCCAGACAAGAACGCACTGCTGCAGGCCATGACAGACCTCCGGTTCCGCGACCTGATAGAGCGCCGCAGCATCACTTTTACCGACTGTCATGGAGCACTGCGCGCCATTGCACTCGGCGTCTGCGACTACCTTGCTGAGAGCACAGGCTGTCCCACTCAGCTGGCTCGGATACCACTCGAAGGCTCCATCATTCCCGTCGTCGAAGGCATGTTCAAGGAAGGCCTTGCCCTTCATGGAATTGCACCCGGTGTCGATGCGACACTGCTGGCGACCACCGCTGCCTGGGCCGTTTTTGGAGCCGCGCGCCGCTGGTTTCAGACCCCCAACCGAATCCCCGCCGAGGAGATGGCAGCCAGGATTGAAACCATGGTGAGTCCGGTCCTTTTCGGCCTCTCTCAATAGCTCACCTCAATAGCTGAAGCGTGGCAACACTAAAGCTTCCTCCGTGGTTGCGGGATTGCGCGCTTCTCGGCTTACCGAGACACGGTGCCAACATCCACTGGCAGGTCGATGCCAGTGAGGAACCTGCTCTCGTCGGGAGCGAGGAACACGGGTGCCGATGCAAGCTCATCTGCGGTTCCAAGTCGTCCCATCGGAATCATCTTCCTGAAGTATTGGCTTGTGCCCTCCGGAGATCCTTTAGAGCCGACATGGAGCATGGGCGTCTCCGCCGACCCAGGGCTGATCACATTCGCTCGGATGCCGCGGCTGGCCAACTCCGCGGTCCAACTCCGGAGGAAAGAAACCAAAGCTGCCTTCGTCGCCGAATACGGCCGTAACCCGGTACGCCCATCTGCCATGCTGCGGACCCAGAAAGAATGATTGATGCTTTGTCGGCGAGCAGCGGAAGCGCTTTCTGAACCGTGCCGTGGTGGTGCTAACTTTCTTCATTGCCGGTTCCGCGTTTCGCGGATCGCCTTTTCACCTGTTTACAACAATTACCCCGAGGTGCAATGCTTGTCGCATGCTTAGCGACGTAGTCTTCTACCGAACCGTGTGGGTCCTGCATCGTTTGCTGTGTTCGTAGGGGCAGCAGGGTGGGGAAGCACTTGTCTGGAGCAGTCATGGGTCAAGATAGCTTTATTCCGGTAGTAACAATCGCCAAGTTGCGAAACGACCTCGTCGAGCGCGGGTTTAGCCGTGAGCCGCTCAGGGTCGATGTAGACATAGCGCGCTCGCTGGATGCGTTATCCCATGAGGCGTGGTCCATTCCAAAGGATAAGTACTATGTTGGCGGGGACCGGTATCGTTCCCTCAATCGTCTCCGGGCTGAAATTGTTGAGGGGGGCGTAAAGGTTTGGTTGACCGAAGAGAGCACGCCCTATGTACAGCTGAAAAAATACAATACAACACTAGGCGACAAGCCGCGAGAGTACGCTCCATTGCCCCCGGCGATCGCCGGTTCCATCGGTGTTCGCAAGATGATTGCTCACCACCTTCATCACCTGCCGCTCTCGGCGGTGGGTACGAGGTATTTGGTCAACAGCCATCTAATAAGGTTCACGGCTACGCCGGGTCGGCCGTGTGACACGAGCCCACCGGGCTTACATAAAGACGGAGAAAAATACATCGCCACGCATCTACTCGGCCGATGCGGCGCTCACGGTGGCGAAGTCATCATCACCGACAATGATAAACAGGAAATTGATCGCTTCACGATGCACGAAGCGGGTGAGTGTTATGTCTTCGACGATGATCGCGTCTGGCATATGTTGACGCCAGTGGCAGTAGTAGAAGGCAATCAGTATGCCTACCGTGACACGCTGGCATTCGATATGTTGCCAGAGGGTTGGGAACCCGTGAAGTGATCCTCATTGACCGGCGCATGAGATGACTGCTCAATAGAAAACCGGCAGGGGTTGTTCCTGCCGGTCTCAATTTCAGAACCACCTCTCCTCGCGGCTTGCGCCTCGGAAAGGTCATTTCAGTCACAACGATGTAGGTGGACTGGGCCTGAGAGAGTTAGCCGGTGTACAATCCGAGGGCACTAGAACGAATCCAGGGGGATGCTTGGACACAAAGAGAATGTTGGAGGAAGTTGAGACGGAGATTGCAAAGTTGCAACGTGTAGCAGATGCCTTGCGCGGTACTGAATTGGCGCACGGGAAAACCCTCACTAGCCGAAACGGTGGACATACTATGTCTGCCGCCGCTCGTCGTAAGATTAGCGTGGCGCAAAAGGCGCGTTGGGCGCAAAAGAAGGAACCCAGCGGAGAAGCGCCACCGAAGCGCACGATCTCCGCAGCAAGTCGCAGGAAGATGGCTGCCGCACAGCGCGCAAGGTGGGCTAAGGTGAAACGGGAGGGGAAGGCTGCGTAGGCTTTAGCAACCGTGACGGCTGGTTTGCAATTGATCTATTGCAATTGATCTAGAGGTCACGCACGCCGAGAGTCGCTAGTTTGTTCGCGGCCCCAAACTTCTGGTTGCCCCGACTGCCCTCGAAAACAAATTCTTCAGCGGGCTTTCGCTGTCGTGGAGCGAGAATTTTTTCCGCAACTTCTCAGAAGGGAACTTGCGTCGCCGGGGCGAACCGCTTTCCTCAGTCGGAAATCCAAGACTGATGGTCGAATTCCACAGCAAACTCTGAGCTGGCATTGCGTACGCGCCGTATTGCGTCTTGCCCGTAGAGTAGATACGATGATGTGAAGCAAAACTGGAGTAATCCTGAAGACGCGTCCTTTACGATTCTTGCTGTCGACGACAATGATGCCCGGACTTCGGCCGCCTTTCCCATGAGTTGGAGATTGCTCTTTTCCGCGTTGCGCAAGAGTGTCTCACTAATATTCACAAACACTCCGGGAGTGCCACCGCAAAGATTCGGCTCAACCGGGATTCGGAACGGGTTGTGCTCGGCATTGCCGACTGTGGCACGGGAGTAACCTCCGTTCGCCTTCGCGACGGCAGCGTTGTCCCGTGCAGGGGGCGATTACCCGAGACTTGCTTGTCGGCAAGGACCTTCCTCGGGTTTATCACTTCGCCGCCAGGGGAAGCTAATAATCGAATCGCCTCGGCCTGATGAACACTGGTCGGTGACATGGGAGCATTACTGATTGATGTGCATCAACGCTTCGGCTGCTGCACCTAAAAAGCTGTGCTTTTTGAGCCCTTGACAACTCCACACTCACATCCCTATAATTAGCACTCAGTGGGCCAGACTGCTAACAGTTAAGCCTAATTCCCAGTTAAATCATTGGTTTACGTGAAATAACCTTTTACCAAAACTTGAAAGGAGTTGCATACCATGGCTAAATTTAGCCCGCTACATGACCGCATTCTTGTCCGTCGTGTAGAAGAAGCTTCCACCACCCGAGGCGGCATCATTATCCCGGACAGCGCAAAAGACAAGCCGCAAGAAGGCGAAGTCATTTCCACCGGCAAAGGCCGCACTAACGACGAAGGGAAGACGTTCCCTCTGGCCGTCAAAGAAGGCGACCGCATCCTGTTCGGGAAGTATTCCGGCACAGAAATCAAGATTGATGGCGAAGACTTCATCATCATGAAAGAAGACGAAGTCCTCGGCACACTCACTGGCGCAGCGAATCAAGCCAGTTCGAATAAGAAAGAAGCAGTCGGAGCGCGCCGCTAAGAAGGTGGTGTCCGTATTGCTCCGCGCTTCAGCTCTAGCTAGAAGCCAGGATTTGACAGCTGAGGGCTGACAGTCTCTGGAAAAATTGGCAGGCCAATCCTGCAAAAAGAACTCATTAGGAGAAGAAACAATGGCAAAGCAAATCGTACACGGAGAAGAGTCGCGGCAGGCAATTCTGCGCGGCGTCAATCTTCTCGCCGACGCTGTAAAGGTCACACTCGGCCCCAAGGGCCGCAATGTTGTTATCGAAAAGAAGTTCGGATCGCCGACCATCACCAAAGACGGCGTAACCGTTGCCAAAGAAATCGAACTGAAGGACGGCCTTGAGAACATGGGCGCGCAAATGGTTCGCGAAGTTGCGTCCAAAACCTCCGATGTCGCCGGAGATGGCACCACCACCGCAACCGTCCTCGCCCAGGCGATTTATCGCGAAGGCGTGAAGACCGTTGCTGCAGGCGCCAACCCGATGGCAATGAAACGCGGTATCGAGAAAGCCGTCGCGCTGGTCTGTGGCCAGTTCGATAAGAAAACCGGCGAGCGCGCCAAGGGCGAACTCGACAAGTTCTCCAAGCCCGTCAGTGGTGAAATGATCGCTCAGGTCGGTACGATTTCGGCGAATAACGACGACACTATTGGGCACATCATCGCTGAGGCTATGAAGAAGGTCGGTAAGGATGGTGTCATCACTGTGGAAGAGTCAAAGACGCTGGAGACACAGCTCGAAGTGGTCGAGGGCATGCAGTTCGACCGCGGCTATCTTTCTCCTTACTTCGTTACCGATCCGGAGCGGATGGAAGTTGCGCTCGAGAACGCTTACATTCTGATTAACGAAAAGAAGATCAGCTCTATGAAAGATCTTCTCCCGCTGCTCGAGCAGATTGCCAAGAGCGGCAAGCCGCTGGTCATCATTGCAGAAGACGTTGAGGGCGAAGCGCTGGCCACGCTGGTCGTGAACAAACTGCGTGGAACGCTGCAGGTAGCAGCCGTTAAGGCTCCTGGGTTCGGCGATCGACGCAAAGCGATGCTGCAGGATATCGCGACTCTTACCGGTGGCAAGGCCATCACGGAAGATCTGGGCATCAAGCTCGAGAACGTGCAGGTCAGCGATCTCGGCCAGGCCAAGAAGATCACCATCGACAAGGACAACACGACAATCGTCGAAGGCAAAGGCAAGCACAACGAGATCGAAGGCCGCGTAAAGGAAATTCGCAGCCAGATCGATAAGACCACCAGCGACTACGACCGCGAGAAGTTGCAGGAGCGGTTGGCGAAGCTGGTCGGTGGCGTAGCCGTAATCAAAGTCGGCGCCGCGACCGAAACCGAAATGAAGGAAAAGAAAGCCCGCGTGGAAGATGCAATGCACGCAACTCGCGCAGCCGTGGAAGAAGGCATTGTCCCCGGCGGCGGAGTGGCACTGGCGCGTTGCGTCCCTGCTTTAGACAAGATGAAGCTCGAAGGGGATGAGCAGATTGGTGTCAACATCGTGAAGAAGGCCCTGCAAGAGCCGCTGCGCCAGATCGCCGAGAACGCGGGCGAAGAAGGTGCCGTCGTACTGGGCAAAATCAGCGACTCGAAGGACATCAACTACGGCTATAACGCCCTGACCGGTGAGTACGAAGATCTGGTCAAGGCGGGCGTGCTCGATCCGACCAAGGTAGTGCGCACTGCACTTACCAATGCCGGCTCGATCGCAGCCTTGATGCTGACCACCGAAGCTCTGGTTGCGGAGATTCCGGAAAAAAAGGAAACTCCGATGCCGGGTGGACATGGTGGCGGCGGCATGGGTGACATGTACTAAGAGAAGGTGTCAGCCATCAGCTTTCAGCAGTCAGTAAAGTCAAGGGCCCCGCTCGCGAGAGTGGGGCTTTTTTTCAGCGCCTATCCTTCGTGCAATCCCGGCGGCCGTTCGCTTCGTCATATTAATCCAGGCAGATTCAACAGGATTATCGCTGTCAACCCTCAGCGCTAGGCCTGCATCCCAATCGATCTCGCTACCCAACTCGCAATCTGATCAATCGCAGGTGCCATCGCGTATAATGGCCGGTATCCCAGAAACATGATAAAGGTGGGTCTCGGCAGGATGGAGGTACAGTCTCGGAATTTGTGGCGAATTATGGTGAAGCGCAATGACTGAATGTTCCATCTCGATTCTGACGAAAAACGAGGCGCGCAATATCGGGCAGTGCCTCGATGCCGTCTTTTCGCAGAAAGGAGTAGGAACGTACGAGGTTACCCTGGTAGATTCTGGTTCAACCGACGCAACTTTGGAGATTGCCCGGGGTTACCCCATACGAATCGAGCAGATTCCGGCAGAGACGTTTCATCATGCCCGGACGCGGAATTATGCCGCCAGCCTGGGAAAGGGACCGATTCTGATCAACCTCTCAGGAGACGCGATTCCCGCTTCCGATGGCTGGCTGCAAAATATGCTCGCCAATTTTGGCGATCCCGGAGTGGGGGCGGTGTACGGCCGGCAGCTGCCGAAACCAGGGTCCACGATGGAGCGTTGCGACACATTCGATGCCGTCTACGGCGACAAGAGGATCGTAAAGGATCCGGCTCACCGCAACGGTTTAGGATATCGTTTTTATCACTTCTCAGACGTTAATAGTGCGATTCGGCGAAGCGTCTGGGAGGCCGCGCCTTATCCCGAAGACCTGAAGATGTTCGAGGACTTAGCGATCGCCAAGCGCATGCTCGATGCGGGATGGAAGATTGTTTACGAGCCCGAGGCCCCGGTCTTTCATTCTCACCACTACACTTCGGGCCAGCTCTTCAAGCGCTACTTTGACATCGGCTACACGTTAAAGGAATTGCAAATTTGGGGCCAGCCGGGAACGCGTTCTTCGATGTTGCGGGACTTTCGCAAGTTGCTAGGCAGGCAGTTTGCCAGGGCTCGTTCTAATAAGAACGGAACAAGCCAGCAAGTACACGCTGCCATGGGGCAGAGCATCGCGAAGTCTGCTGGACTGCTCCTCGGTTTGAACCAACGATTTCTGCCATTGGCTTTGAAGCGTTACCTCAGTTCGTACGGTGCCTTTGAATAAACTAGACAAAGGGGATGCAGAAGGATTAATAATTGCTCTTCCCGAGGAGACGTAACCCTATCGTATGATTCGCAGTCGCCTTAGCTATGTACGCTTCTACTTGCGAATTCTGACTCTGCTGTTGCCTGCCTTCGCCTATTTCATTGCCATCAAAGTTCGTTTCGGATTTTTCTTTCTAACGGGAGCATCGCAAGCAGGCTTACCTTCCTATTGGGGCATCCTGCTGCTCACTACTATCGTCTGGGCAATTGCCGCCGAAGAATCGGGACTGTGGAATGTGGAACAGCTTTACACTCCTGGAGGGAAAAGCCGCCGGCTCTTGGAGGCTTTGGCATTTACCTATGCGGTCGTGATGGCTGCGGGCTTTTTGTATAGGCAAGCCAGTTATTCGAGGGTGGTGATTGGGATAAGCGCGGTCGCTCTGTTCGTTCTCGCAACCATAGCCCGCATCGTATTCCGGGTGGTTCTTGAATTCTTGCGCGAGAACGGAAGAAACGAAGTAAAGATTCTTGTAGTTGGAACGGATCGCTTCGCGCGCCGGGTGGGAACTTCCCTGTTGCATGGCGAAGTGCTGCCTTGCAGAGTAGTCGGTTTCGTGCGCCTTCCCGAGCAGGAAGTTGCGGTTGATGGACCAGTCTATGAGTTGGATCAGATTCCTGCCTTCACCAACGGAAATTCGATCAACGACATCATCATTGCATTGCCCGCCGCGCGTCTGAGCGAGGTTCAGAAGATTGCCCCCGCGCTGGAGAAACTGTGCGTCCCCACCCGCGTTGTGATCGATCTGGGCGAAGGAGTCGTGCTGCGCGACCGTTTGATCGACCTGGGCGGGATTCACATGCTCGATCTCCGGCCAACTCTGGCAGAGACTGGCCCTTATCTTTTTCAGAAGCGCATTTTTGACATGGCATTTTCGATGTTAGTGCTGCTGCTGACGTTGCCGATTACGCTGCTTATAGCTGCAGCGATCAAACTCACCAGCCGGGGCCCCATCTTTTTTGCTCAGGATCGTGTCGGACTCAACGGGCGAGTCTTCCGCATGCTCAAGTTCCGCACCATGAGGGTGGGCAGCCGCGAAGAAGGCGACACGCGCTGGACTTGCGATAACGATCCACGACGGACCATTGTGGGCACCTTTTTGCGCAAGACCAACCTCGACGAACTGCCGCAGTTTCTCAACGTCATTAAAGGCGACATGAGCATCGTTGGACCTCGCCCGGAGCGTCCGTTTTTCGTCGAACGCTTTCTGGAGGAATTCGATCGCTATAACTCCCGCCACATGTTTAAAGCCGGCATCACGGGTTGGGCCCAGGTAAATGGCTGGCGTGGGGACACTTCGATTGCAAAGCGGGTGGAGTACGATCTTTACTACCTTCGGAACTGGAGCCTAACGTTCGATCTGCAGATCATCACTATGACCGTGGTACGAATCTTCACCAGCAAGAACGCGTACTAGCCGCTTCTTCCCCAAGCTTTTTGTCGTTTGCGCTACCCGCTGACCTTCGCCAGACGCGACCAACTCGGGGGCAAGTTGCGTTCAATTTCGATGGCCTCGAAGGTTGAACTCTCGCGCGCTCCATTTTTCTTCACCCAGTCGGCCATCTTCTGAACTCCCGCCTCGAGCGAGATCTGATGCCTCTTTCCGAAAACCGACTCGGCTTTAGAGTGGTCGGAAAAAGCGATCTTCACTTCATTTCGTGCAGCAAGATGCTCGATCCTGGGCTGCTTGTGCATCGCCGCTGCGACAACCGTCGCGAGGTGGTTCACCGAGTGCGGAATGTCCGCGCCGACATTAAAGATCTGATTTATCGCTGCTCTATGCTCCACGCAACTTGCGATCACCGGTGCAACATCATCGATGTGAGTGAACGCGCGCTGCTGCGTGCCGTCGCCGAAGATCGTCATCGGTTTGCCCTGCAGCAACTGGTTCATGAAAATTCCTACGACATTTCGATAGCGATCGCCGATATTCTGTCTCTCTCCATATACGTTGTGTGGCCGGAAGATGACGTACTTAAGTCCAAACATCTCGTGCGTCACCTTGAGCTCCTGCTCGACCGCGAGTTTCGAAATGCCGTAGGAATCCTCAGGAACAGGAACGGTATCTTCTCGCATCGGCACTTGCCCCGCTCCGTAGACGGCGATCGACGACGTAAAGACAAAAGCCTCGACGCCGTAATTGACTGCGGCATTAATTAAGTTCACCGAACCGATCAGATTATTGTTGTAATTGAATCGCTTGATGAAATGGCTTAGCCCTTCGGCGGCATAGGCCGCGAAGTGATATACGTACACGAAAGAGTGCTTGCGGAAGAGATCTTCCACCAGCTGATAATCGAGAATGGATCCCTGCACGAAGACGGCGCCGGATGGGACATTCTCTCGAAAGCCGCCGCTAAGATCGTCGAGAACGACGACCTTGTGTCCCATTCTCAACAAGTTTTCGGCGACGTGAGAACCGATGAAGCCCGCCCCGCCCGTGACTAGAGATGCCAACATTCGATTAAACTTCTGTGCGATTCCAGAAAGCTAATTATACATTGCGATTTTCTCGCAGCGAGAAGCCGAATCATGCACAAAACTTTACGATGAAGTCGAGTGCGCAGAACGTTTCACGTGATTTCGGGTTGAATTCGTCAGAGCATCTGGTAGGCTGAATTCCTTGGAGGGGATGGGCCGAAATGAGATGTCGCCCGGCGATTTTTCTGATTGGAATTGGCATGATTGCCGGTTTGGCGGGATGCGGCAATCCCGGAGAATTTATGACCTTTACCCTCCCACCGATATCCTCGCAACCAACGTCTGTTCTGTTTGTGATTACTCCGCCCGCCGCTCTAGCTATCAACGCCACCACCGCGCTCAGCGCCGCCGTTACCAACTTTTCCTCCAATGCACTAATCGCATGGTCGGCAAAATGTGGCAGCGCAGGCAGCTGCGGGTCCTTCAGCCTAAGTCAAACAACAAGTGGAGGCAATACCAACTACACCGCGCCTTCGGCCATACCTTCCGGTGCCACCGTGACGATTACGGCGACGGTAGTCGGGAGCGCCGCGCAATCCGTCTCAGCGAAGATTGAGATCACGCCTCCGCAGCCGATAACGGTTTCTCTCGTCGGAGTGCCGCCAGCCTTTCTGCAAATCAATAAGACGGTGGAACTCAGTGCGCAGATTGCCAATGACGTCTCGGCGAACCCCCAGGTAAAGTGGACGGTCGCTTGTGCCAGCGGGGGCTGTGGCACGTTCAACCCCATCACCACGAACAGTGAAGCTCAGACCGATTACACTGCACCTCCCGCGATTCCTTCGGGCAACAGCGTGACCGTCACCGCAACTTCGGTATCCGATCCTACGAAATCGGCTTCCGCCAACATCACGATCATCCAGACGGCTGCGACACTCGCAAATGGCACCTACGTATTTCAGCTGTCCGGGCCGGTTGGGCCTGCGGCCAATTTTGTATCCGGCGTCATTGTTGCTAACGATGGCGCAATCGTTGGTGGCGAGCAGGACTATGTCAGCTACGTCTTGGACCAAAATGCCGGGCAGTATACACCTGTACAGGCTCTGATTACCGGGGGCAGTTACACGACCACTCCCGACGGCAATCTACAGATCACTCTTAACACGAACGACGGAAGGATCGGCGCTGCCGGCGTCGAAACTATCAATGGTGTCATCCTTACCAACTCGGTTACCAACACGCGAGTGCTGCTCACCGAACTTAACGGTTCCATCGGGAGCGGAACCCTTGATCTGCAAACCAGTACGGCCGCGAAACTGGGACCTTCAGGCGGATATGCATTCACGATTTTCGGCGTGGATTCAAATGGCCAGCCCGCCGGAATCGGCGGGATACTCAACATCAATCAGAGCGAAATCGTGCCAGCAAGCAGTGTTTTGGATATCAACGATGGCTTCGTGTTTTCTCCCACTCAGACGTTGGCAGTGACCGTGGTCACGAGTCCTGACCAATTCGGCCGCGTCGAATTTCAATTGGCTCCTGGCGCCACCCCAGCTTTTCAATCGATCAACCTGGATGGCTATATTGTGGACGCCGCTCATATTCGTCTCATCGAAATCGGTGGCGATCAATTTCAGGGTGTAATGGGCGGAACGGCTTTGAGTCAAACCGCCAGCCCTGCTTTGATTCCAGGTACCAGCTACGTATTCGGCGCCGCCGGGGAGGAGATGGCTGGAGGAGCGCTTCAGGTCGCTGGAGTATTTACTCCAAATTCGAGCGGCGGTGAGACTGGGACGCTCAACTGGAATGATCTCAGTGAAAAGACCACGCAAAGTCCACTCCCCTTCACGGGCTCTTATATCGTTGATCCTACGGTGGCCGGCCGCGTTACTTTGTCGAACTTGACGGACAGCAGCAGTACCTTCACCTACCAACTCGAGCTTTACTTGACGGGAAGCGGCGAGGGGTTATTGCTTTCGAGCAGTACCGCTGAGATGATTGCGGGACGGGCGTTCCAGCAGCAAGCCGGTCCGTTCGCACTCAGTGGGAGCTATGGCTTGAACATTACCGAGGTCGCGAGCAGTCTCGGTTCGCTTGGCGCGGAAGCTGCCGTTGGCCCAATCACAGCCACGGCCGGCACCGGAACGGACACGCTGACGGGATTCGTCGATTTCGGGAACGCAGCCCCGGACGTTCCAGTCACCGGCAGCGTAACCACCTCTTCGACCGGAATCCTTACCGGCACTCTCGCGGGCCTCAACTCTGCCGCCTACACCATGCCTGACAATTTCGCGTTTTATCTTGTCGACAGCACACAGGCGTTGATGATTGAAACCGACAATACACAATTGACTCTGGGATACCTTCTTCAACTTCAGTAATGGATTGATCTAAACTCATTGCCGGAGAGCAGGGCATCAAAAACGTCTCGTCGCATCAATCGCCAGGGAGCAGACACGTGTCTGACATTCGCGCCATTTTCTGGGATGTGGGAGGAGTTCTGCTCACTAATGCCTGGGACCGCACCGAACGAATGTCCACGTTACAGCATTTTGCTCTCGACGAAGAAGAGTTTCACTCGCGGCACGAGACCGTGGTCTCGTCGTTTGAGCGGGGCGAAATCTCGCTCGAAGAATATTTGCAGCGCACTGTCTTTTACCGAGACCGTCCCTTTACCCCCGACGAATTTCGAGACTACATGCTCTCGCTGTCGCAGCCCAAGCCGGAGGTTCTCGCGTTCGCTCGGGTCCTCGCGAATTCGGGCGAGTACCTAATGGGTACGATCAATAATGAGTCCCGCGAGTTGAACGTGTACCGCATTAAGAAGTTCGGATTGCGCGAGCTTTTCCGCCTGTTTGTAAGCTCCTGCTTCGTTGGATTGCGCAAGCCCGAGAGCGGCATCTATCGTCTTGCGATTGAGATCACGCAGATCGATCCTCACGAGTGCTGCTTCATCGATGACCGCGCCCTGAATCTGGAATCCGCTGCGAACCTTGGCATGCACACGATCCAGATGCAAACGCTGGAACAGTTGCAAGCGGAGTTGGGGAAGTTGGGAGTGAGTGCTGGGCGTGTGGTTAATGGCTAGTGGTTAGTCTAGCGATTCGGCGGCACGGGCGGACATACGATCTTAAGAATCGAAGCCCAAATCCTATAGCCAGCAGTGGAAACTAACCACTGCCCACTAACCAATGGCCGTTAATTCCTGACCACTAACTTCTCCGCGGTGTAACTTTTGGAGTCACAGCCTTGGGAATATCAGACTCTGCGCCGGAAAGGGTCAGATCGCTTGACCAGCACTCGGAAACCAGCTTCCAATCGCCGTTGCTCTGCTTGGCGAAGACCCAAAGATATTTACCGCGCTCCTCGCGGCGTTTTCCCGTGGTTCCCGGGACCAGCGCGCTGTAGCGTCCTACTTCATGAGCTAACTCTCCCAAAACCTCTACCCGCATGGGATCGAGTGCCACTTCTCCCAGGCCAGCCTCCAGCGAGGCGAAGAAAAACTCCCGCACCGCCATCGCGCCGCGAATTGGCGGCAGGTTCGAGCGCAGCACCAGGGCGTCGGCGGCGTATAGCTCAATCAACTCATCGAGCTGCCGCGTGTTGCATGCCAGGATCCATTCCTGCGTCAGCCGCCGCACTGCAGCCTCGCTGCGGCTCATCGGTTCACCCTTAGCGGCAGCGGCGACTCGCATGCGGTCCGCTTCCCGCGCGCTTTCGGGCGCGTTCGGACGCGGAGACGCAACGATGTCCTTTCCTTGTCCACCCTGGAAATAGTGATGATGGTAGTGATGATGGTAATAATGATTCCCCGCGCGGACGCCCTGCGGGGGATGAACTTCCTGCGCCGCTCCCTGCTCTGGTGGTGAGCCTCCGGGTTCATCGTCGAGTACCGTTGAGGCGGCACTGGAAACCACGTTAGCCGGTGAATCCGTTCCCGCGGCTCCCAGGGGCAACCCGCAGGCGCCGCAGAATCTATTGCCTTCGCGATTAGGATGTCCGCAGACGGCACAGATGGATTGAGCGCCTGATGCGCTGTCGACCGTAGCGTCTTCGGCGACAACTTCGGAATCCGCCTCCATCGTGAGGCGCTGCATGGCTTGCAGAGCGGCGGCGATCGCTTCCTGATTCGGCTTGGGCCGGCGCATCTCCGGATAGAGGCGCTGATAGATCTCGCCCAGAGCCGGATTGTGCGGGCCAATGCGCGGCGCCTCGTTGTCGGGATCCGGCGGCGCTGCGGAACTGGGAGGTTTTGCCAGTTTCTTGTCCCTATCTTTATCTCTGTCCTTATCTCTGTCCACAATTCAGACCGAAGTGCTTCTCGGTCATTTTAGCCCAAGAAGAGGGATTATCAACGGCGGGAAAATTCGATCTTGCCTTCGGCTTCCGTGGGCACTCCGTTGCATGTTGCTGGACGATATCTCCAACTACGAACAGTCCGCAGGACGTTGCGGTCGCCGACGAACCCACCGCTTTGCAGGATCAGGGGACTATGCACCCGGCCGTCAGCGCCGATAATGAAGCTCACTTTCACTCTCATCCCCGCTTCGGATGGAACCAACAAAGGATCAGGAGTCGTCAGAGCCTGTGGCGGCCGCGTGTCCTCACAGCGTGAGCGCGCACTTACATGCGGCAAATCGCTATATTCGGCAGCACGCCTCAGACTCTTCCTGAGCCACCTATCGCGATCGCTCGGAACGGCGCGGCGCGCCGAGAGAGCCGGAAGCTCGAGCGAAGCCATGCTGCTTGCGGATGTTGCGAGTATCAACAAGCCGAGCCAGATGAAGCGAAGCATAGGATAGCGCTCTGTGCATGGGAGCGGTCGTGCACAGCGCGGCTTACTGTTGCGGCATGTACAGGGCCAGAACGAATTGAGATTAAGTAATTTTGTTATGAATCGTTTGAAAGCGAAGACAGTAGTCTAGATGTGAAGACGATTGCATATTTGATGCTGCCTGATGTCAAAAGCCAGCCAGCGCCTGCTTCCTTCATCTACCGCTTTGCGTGGTGGAGGGTCAGCAGCGTGATTTCGGGCGGACAATTGAGGCGCATCGGAACCATCACCGTTCCCAGACCCGCATTGGTATAGAGGGTAAGGTTGCCAATATGGTAGGTCCCCAAAATGTATTTCCTGGCCAAGGGCGGCAAGTACAGCGGTGGCAACAGCGGAATTCTGATTTGCCCACCGTGAGAGTGCCCGGAGAGTTGCAGGTCAATCGGAAACCGTGCCGCTTCATCGGCAAAGTCCGGTTCGTGCGCCAGCAGAACAACAGCTTCGCTCGAAGGTACATGGCGCATCGTTTGCGGGAGATCGGCGGTCCAGCTAAGCACGTCTGTCACACCTGCAAGCCAGATGCGCGCTCCGTTGCGCTCAATCGCCTCCGACTGATTCGCCAGGACCTGAATATTCTCGGCCTGCAGTGCGTCCGTCACGTGCTCGGGATCGGTCTCATAATCGTGGTTTCCCAGCACGGCCCAGAGACCATGAGGCGCGGTCAGTTGGCGTAACAACTGTGCGCAGGGCTCTGCTTCGGACGCACCTTTCTTTTCATTTCCGATTTTAGGTACGGAAACAAAGTCTCCGGTTAACACAATCAGATCCGGCTGAAGACTGTTGACCATGGGGATGGCGGCGCGCAGGGGATGCACGGAGAAATACGGGTCGTAGTGGAAGTCGCTCAGTATAGCGATGGTGAAGCCGTCCATCTCTTCGGGCCAGCGCGAGAGAAGAAATTCCTTGCGGACGATGCGCGGCTGGTTTGGGTCGATGAGAACTGCGTCCCCAGCAATTGCGAACGAACCCGTGGCCAGAGCTCCGCGAAGGAAACTACGTCTTGTGATAGGAATCAAAGGCAAACGAAGATCATTCCGCAAACGTTGACTGTATCCATATGCTCTATTTCAGAATAACCGAAGGGGCGGGATCGCGAAGAGGAAGCGACAATAAGAGCCCTCAGAACGAATCCGAAAAAGACTAAATCGGGAGAACTTTTCTGCCTGCTACATCGCGGAAATCAAAAGCCGAAGGTCACCTGCAAGTCAATGCGGCGGTTGGCGGCTCCATTTTGAAAGGGTCCCCCTGAAGGCAGACTGTTGGATGTATCGAAGAATCGCGATCCCAGAATTCCACTGGGATTCCCCAGGTTCACCTTGTTGAAAATGTTGCGCCCGATAACGCCGAACGTGAGATTGTAGCGTCGGTCAGAGCTGCCACCAAACATACCTCCTGGTCCGCCGCCAAAAATATTTCCGCGGGGCCCTCCGCCACCACCGCCCCCTCTTCCACCACCGCCGCCTCCCGGTCCACCACCTTGTCCGGGCGCCCCTGCGGGGCGACTGGTCTTAGGGCCGAAGCCGAAGGTCTTAGTGAGGCGCAGATTCACTGTCGCGTGCGAGGGACCAGTCCCGTAATTGATGGGAACGATCCTGTCGGCGGCCGTCGGGGCTGCATTGAAGCTCCCGAGCGGCGTGCAATAGATAGTGGAAGACGCAGTCGGCGTAGTAACTGTGGGACAGGTTGCGGTCGAGATCAGACCAGGGCGATCGTTGAAGATGGAGTCGTTATTCAGATCGTTGGTCGTGGTGATGTTGAAAGGAGAACCTGAGCTTAGAATTATGAACGGATTCAGGCGAAAATTGAAGGGCATGGCGATGGAGCCGCCGAGAAACAACCGATTGCGAATGTCAAAAGATGCACGTCCGTAGTCGGCGCTGATGTTGTATGAGTTCGAGGGAAAACTGGAAACTCCGGAAGTATCGCTATTGGCGTAATTCAGGACGTAATAACCAAAAAGCTGCACTTTCGATCCGGCGCGAACGTTGCTGATGACAAATAACTGATTTTGACGGAAGACACCCTCCGAAACATAACGATAAAGATTTTCGCTCGGGATCGGGCAATTGGGACTGCAGGGAGTTCCAGGAAATGGCGCATTCGCATTGACTGTAAGCAGCTGATCGAAACCGCGAGAGTTGATGTAATTCACGGTCAACGTTGCGGCCTTGGTGAGTTGCCGCTCAACGCTGATTGCAGATTGCATGACGTAAGGAGCGTGCAAACGAGGGCTGATCTGATAAATCGTAGGCGTGGCAGGAATGGCGGCGCCGATGCAGGCAGTAATATCTGTCAGGTTGGGACACTTCGGATTATCAATGACAAACTGTTCTTGCGTGATTCCATCCAGGCGCTCCGCTTCGAGAATCTGAGCTTCCTGAAAACGGTCGTAGAAAATGCCGAAGCCGGCACGAAGAATCAACTTGGGTGGCCCGCTCTTGCCTCCCACTCCCCACGCTAAACCTAGCCGTGGCGCCAAGTCTACATGATCCTGAATGCCAGTCTGCGTCTCGAAGCGAAGGCCGTAGCTGAAGGTAATGTTCGGTCGCACCTTCCAATCATCCTGATAGTAGAGCCCGGCGTCGAAGTTGCCGACCACTAGCGGCGGGCTGCCAACGGTATAGTTAAGTTGCGTCGCAATGGGCGTGGCAATGTTGCCGAGGTTCTGAATCGCATGGGCGTAAGAAATCGGGCAGGGCTTCGAACCAGGAGTGGGCACACACCCAGTCTCTTGCGACGTATCGAGCAGCGACGAGAAGGTAAATTCTCCGTTAAAGCCGGAGGTGGAGCTGTTGGCTTCGCGAATGCCCCGCAGCCGCGCTCCAAACTTTGTCGTGTGATTGCCGTGGATAATCGAGGTGTAATTCTGCAGCTCGTAGTGGTCCTGGTGATCAAGCTGATTGCCCTGGTTGTTGCCTCCGCCGTCGAACGATCCCAGAACGTTGACCGTGGGCGCGGGACTGAGCGCGAATTGATTATCATGCTCGCGCAAGTACTGGAATCGCGTTTCATTCACAATCTTTGCGCCAATTACCTGAGTGTCGCTGATTTGCAGAGTGTGTTCGATCGACTCTGAATTGTAGCCCTGAGAAGGCAGCGTGAATTGGCCGATGCCCTCGTTGTCCTGGATATCGCGATAGAACTGATACCGCGCCGTCAATGTATTGTTCTTGCTGAGCTGATAATCGATGCGAGGCGTGATGTTGGTTCGACGCCGGGGGAAAGGCACCGCCTCGATGAAGGGCGTCTCGATAAGCGTCGTCGGATCCAGCGTGATGGCATTGACGGCAGTGAGATCGTTGATATTTCGCCGCTGAGCATCGAGAAAAAATGAAGTCTTTTTGTTAATGGGGCCGCCGATGTTGCCATCGAATTGAACGGTGTCGTAACCGGGCTGGTTTGCGCCGCCGAATGGATTCGGGGAGTTGAAGGCGGCATCGTTTCCAATTACATAAAACTGCCCGTGAAACTTGTCGGTGCCAGGCTTGGTGAAAACTTCAATGCGTCCGTAGCCCAACTTGTCGTACTCGGCCGAAAAAGGATTTTGGTTAATGCGTATCTCGCGAATGGATTCCTTGGGCGGAAGCTGGCCCGCGGTGAAGCCATCGATATAGAGTTGCCCGCCGTTGGGTCCGGCGGAAGGCCCCGCCAGAGCCTGCAAGTCAGTCAGCAGTTCGTCAGGATCGTCGGGCAGGGCCTCGAGTTCCTTGCCCGTGAGCGTGATTGCTCCTGCATTATTTTCTGGATTCACATCCAGCGTCGGTGCGTTGTCGGAAACCTGTATCTTCTGCTGTTCGACTTCGATCGCCATCGCGACGTTAAGCCGCATCGGCTGGCCTGCAGGTACAACGACATTGTCATTTTCGTACACTGAAAAGCCTGGGGCAACAACATTGAGTGTGTACTGGCCCGGAGCGAGGGCATTAAATTCATACTGACCCTGCCCGTTGGCTTGTGCTTTGATGGGAGTCGAGGATGCAGCAGCGGGCGTCAACACTACGTTAGCGCCAGCAATTGCCGCGCCGGATGGATCAATAACCTGCCCACGCAGAGAACCCGACGTGGACTGGGACGCAGCAGGCTGCGCCTGAACCGTTTGGCTCGGGGTTGCCTGCGATGCCGCAAGGGTGGCATACCATGGCAGCAAACAAACAATAAAATTAAGCAAGATACACAAACACTTCCGGGCTTTCATCTTAATATTCCATTCTGCAACTGTATTCTCGATACGCGCTCGGTGGGATAGGCGGTCGCGCTACGAACCGAATGCTACGGGCCTCCAGCATCTCCTGAGGGCGCGCTCAAACTCCACGGCGTAAGTATGGAAGCTCCGCTGGCGTTGGGGGCGGCTTGCAGAATTGGCTCTACTCCGCTTAGAAGCGTAATCGCCGTCCCCATGCCTGCTGTGCCCTCGGTCGAAAGTATTATCACCGCATCGCCTTTATGCAGGTCATTCAATGAGACGGCCGGCATCCGACTCAGAATCTGCTGCAAATCCGGCGCGCCACCGGGACGCCTGGCTGCCCCACCTTCTCCCGGACCCGATGCGGCGGATGTGCCCGCTGGGCGCGTACTTTGGGTTTCGGTCGCCGAGTCAGTGCCCGCCGCAGAACCGGTCGTGTTTCCACCTGTCATAGCCGTTCTTCTTAGGCGCGCGGCAAAACGTTGTGCCACTTGTGGGGGTAGTTGATGTAGCTGCGAATCCGAAGTGATCTTCACGATCACCGTCTTCCTGGACAATAGATCGTAAACGTTAAGGGTCGATGAACTTGCATCGGCCGAGTTAACCGTGCCGGCAATATTGCGAAAGGTTCCGGAAACAATTTCATCGGCCGTCACTTCGCTCCCGTCGGGATTACGCTCACCGCGCGCACGCACTTGATCCCCGGGATGAATTTCCACGAGCGTACTGGGCTTGGCGTCGTCAAATTTCACGGAGTCCGGCGCATAGCGGCGAATCACGGTCGAGTTGGATACGTGAATGACCACACTCTTGTTTCCCGCCGAGATGGTCACAGTTCCTGCCGTCGCGGCCACGGCTGTAGCGAGGCCGTCGACTCCACGCTTTTGCCAATCCTGCAGATCCTGCTGGTGGCGCGCCTCCAGGTCAGAATGCTTCATTACGACAACGGTCGAAGCCGAAAGTGGTAGGTTGCCTTCGGTGGACTTTCCCGCGACCAGGATGCGATCTCCAACCTGGAGATCCTGCAATTGGATGGGCGTGGCGTTTTTCAGATCTTTTTCGCCGGGAGCGATGCGAACGATCCGCGTTGCTGGCTGGACGGCAATTTTCTGCTCTTGGCCGGAATCCGGAGTTAACGTGATGACGGTTCCATCGATGGACTTGATGGCGCCGATTTGGCGGCTAACGGCGTTTGGTCCCGTGCTCTGTGTCTGTTGAACCGCCGGCATGGCGAAGGACGAGAGTGCGGAATAGGCAGCTGCGCCCCCAACAGACAAGGAAATTATAATGACGCGAAGCGCTGTGGCGCGCGCAGTCCTTCGATTTACCGGCTGGTTCATCCCTTTACTAATTTACATCGTCACACCGCTCGAAACGCCCGATTTACAAAGTTTTACTTCAAGCGGAACTTCAAGGTGAAGGGATCCCGTCAGTGCGAAAGGACGCTAGGCAAGAAGTGATCGCGTAAGCGCGGCTACGTTTGTAGGATTAATTTATTCTGCAATGAGCAGGTTTTCAGCGAAGGGCCACTGCTCATCGATCCATTGTGCCTCACAGCGGAAACCCGTGGTGTGAGCCATGTCGATGACTTCTTCCGGCGAGTATTTGTGACTGCTCTCGGTCCAGATCGTTTCGCCATCGCCAAACTCTACAGTAAGCTCGGCGGCGGAAATATTGACACTTTGGCGGCACATGGATCGCAAGTGCATTTCAACACTACGAGCTTCGTGATTGATCTTTGCGACATGCTCAAAGTGCGCGAGATCGAAATCGGCATCGAGTTCGCGGTTGATGCGAGCCAGCAGGTTCAAGTTGAATGCTGCGGTCACTCCCAGTTCGTCATCGTAGGCGGCAAGGAGTTGCGCGTGCGATTTCAAAAGATCGGTCCCGAGCAACAGCGAATCTCCGGGCTGCAGTATACGTCGTACCTTGGCCAGGAACTGAACACCCGCAGCGCGATCGAAGTTTCCGATGGTGCTGCCCAGAAACAGAACAAGAAGATGCTGGCCGGGTCGGCGCTGAGCAGCCACTTCGAGCAATCCGTCAAGATATTCGCGTTCGAAGCCCAGGATGCTGATGGAATCGATATCGCTGAGCTCACGCTCGCACATGACGAGAGCGGATCGCGAAATCTCAATGGGATAATAACGTGTGCGCTGGCGGCGGCAAAGAGCCTCGAGAAGCTGACGAGTTTTTCTCCCGCTGCCGCTACCGAGTTCCGCCACGGCGATGGGGGTCGCGAGCCGCTCTACAATGTCGTGACTGTGCCGCTGCAACAACCGCTCATCCGCGCGCGTCAGCCCGTACTCGGGCAGGTGGCAGATCACCTCGAACAGCGCCGAACCGACGTCATCGTACAAGTATTTGGAGGGAAGCTCCTTTTGACCGGCTGTGGTCAAACCAGTGCGAACGTCATCCGCAAATTCATAGCTAATGTTGGCGGTAATGGCGTGGACCAGCATGTCGATAGCTCCTTATCACAATCTTCTCAGCCAATCTTCTAAGCTACGATTCTCCAATGAAGATCAGTCTCTAGACGAGGGGCGGCTCACGCAGCGAAATCCTGTGTAAATGTACTGGTAATGGGATTGGAACCAGTTGCGGAAAGTTCGGCGCATCATGCAGGTGGCGGTGCGCGCCGACCCGCCTTTCATGACGAAATGTTTGCCATCAAAAAAATCGGCGGAGTAACCGCGGTAGAAGGGAAACGGCTCAAATCCTGGAAACGGGGCGAATACGGTTGAGGTCCACTCCCATCCATTGCCAAGCATGCCGTGAACGCCGAAGGCGCTCTGGCCCGCGGGAAATGCATTTACCGGAACAGGGCTCCATCTGACGAAATCGAAATTGCCAAGCGTTGCGTCCGGGGGGTGTTCGCCCCATGGGTACGACTGCTCATCTCCGCCCGGAGTTCCATCGGCTGCGCGTTGCCACTCGGCTTCAGTGGGCAATGATTTCCCCGACCATTTGGCAAATGCCTTCGCTTCTGCCTGACTCACATACACCGGCCAATCCATTGGCAAGGGAACATCCTCGAACATTGTGCGGTAGATCCACTGATCGCCGCCCTCTCGCCTCCAGAACACCGGATGCGAAATGTTCTGCTGCGATTTCCAGTTCCAGTCGTCACTAGAGCCGCTATCACCCCAGAATTCGCGTGCCTCATAGCCGCCAGCGGCGATGAAGTCGAGATACAGACGGTTGGTTACCTTGTACTGGTCGACCGCAAACGCCGGCACGTCGACGCGGTGGGCCTCGAACTCGTTGTCCCATCCGAAATGGCCGCTCGAATGCGAAAGTCCTAGCGTAACCGAACCCGCGGGAATCTCAATGCTTCGGTGAACCGGAGAGGTGCTATTGATTGAAACTTCGCGGTGTCCGACTTTTCGGTCGAACGGCAACTGATGGAGCATGTAGGACAGTGTTTCGGCATGCATGAGCCGATGTTCAATGGCGACGTTGAGTAAAGTGCTAAGCGGGAAGTTATCTGTAAGCGCCTGCGAAGAGTCAGCTAATGCGTCCGCGAGCTTTTCGTCCAGACCGTTGCGAATTCTTTCGACATACTGTAGTACGGCTTCAATGGACGGCCAATCAGAGGGCTTATCTGTAGGTAATCCTCCGCCAACGGGATCGATTCCGAAGGCAAACAGCCGGTCAAACTCGGGATGGAAGGTCTTCAATCCGAAAACGCGATTATGGAAGAGATTCCAGTCGAACGCCTCGAGATGGCCAATATAAAAAACAATGCGGTGACGCTCTGCAATAGGCCGCTCATAAAGAGAATCGGGTTTGACCAATGCAAACAACTCATCGGTACGCTGGCGCGCGATCGCAAGCTGTTCAATGAGATCATGGCGGAGGACGACATCGCTCTGAGTGGCTGGCATCAGAACCTCCAAGATTCTATTTTCCGGGGGACCTCGGTAACATAAGGTGATGCCCCTACCGGTGTTTCATGTGGACGCGTTCACGGCCAAGGCCTTCGCCGGCAACCCGGCCGCAGTCTGCCCTCTTACGCAGTGGTTAGATGACAGCTATTTAAGTTTGGTCGCTGCTGAAAACAATCTTTCTGAGACGGCATATTTCGTGCCGCATGGCGATTATTATGAATTGCGATGGTTCACACCGCAGTGCGAGGTGAAGCTCTGCGGGCACGCGACCCTGGCCTCTGCCTGGGTGATCATGCGAATTCTTTCACCTGGGCTGAATTCAGTGCGCTTTGAAACGCGCACCGGCGAGGCGCTTGCGGTTTCTCGCGAAAGTGATTTGCTGGCGATGGATTTTCCTGCCTTAGCCCCGTGGAATTGCACCACCCCGCCGCAGGAGTTGATTGAGGGTTTAGGAAAGCCTCCTGCGTTGGTTATGCAGATTGAAGACAACTTCTTTGCTGTATATCCATCGCAAGACGATATAAACAGAATCCGGCCAGACTTTCGACTGCTCGAAAGACTTCATCCTTTCGGTGTAGCGATTACGGCCCCAGGCGAGGATGCCGATTTTGTCTCCCGCTATTTCGCACCCAGCTACGGCATTTCAGAAGATCCCGTTACCGGTTCGACGCATTGCTCATTAGCGCCCTATTGGGCGCAGCGGCTGGAAAAAAAGAAACTGTATGCGCGACAGGTCTCCGAGCGCGGGGGCGAATTGTGGTGCGAGGTTAAGGGGGAACGGGTCGTTATTAAGGGAAATGCGGTTCTCACGTTGCAAGGTGAATTGTTAATCTGACGGAAGCGTCAGGGGACCAATCCCTTGCTCCGCAGGAATTCGTGGGCGACACCTTTCACATCGCGACGCTGGCCATCGAGAGCGTAATTTAATTTCTGCATTTCCTCGTCGGTAATTTTGTTTCCCAAATCATCGAGCGCCTGGGCTACTTCCGGATGCTGCCGCAGCGTCTGCTGCCGCACCACGGCAACGGCTTCGTAGGGAGGAAAATAGTGGCGGTCATCTTCCAAAACAAAAAAATCGAAGACGGGGATCAATCCATCCGTGGCATTGCCCGCCGCCATATCAATCTGATGATTTTTCAAGGCCGGGGCGAGTAGACCCAGATCCATGATGTGGGGTGGAGCGGCGAAGTGCAGGCCGTACGCGGCTGCCAACCCGGCGTAGCCATCAGGGCGCTCCATGAACTCATAGCCAAAACCAGCGCGCCACATCGGCGTGTACGCGGCGGCCTGCGATAAAGTTTTTAGATTCAGGCGGCGCGCATCATCCCCGCGAATCTCCATGGCAAAAGTATTATTGAAGCCAAAGGGCGGGCCCAGCGTGAGGCTGAGTCGCTTCTCGTATTCATTCTTTACTCGCTGGTAGACCTCGTTCCTTTCGTTCCCAACTTTCTGCTTAAGAATGGCTGTCAATGCGGTGCCCGTGTATTCCGGATAGATGTCGATGCGGCCGGAGAGTATCGCCTGCTGGCAGATGTAAGTTCCCGCAAGATAGAAACGGCGCTCCACTTTTAAATGCGTGCGCGCTTCAATCCGCTGGGCCAGGATTTCGCCCAGCATCAGTGACTCAGTAAAGTTCTTGGACCCGACCACAATCCGACTAGACCGCGATGGCCCGCAGGAAGACAAAATAATCGCCAAGAGCATTACACCGGCGAAGCTGCGGCATCGCACCTCAAAGACCAGGCAAAGGCTTCTGTGACAATTTCGCTTCATCGTGGCCGCAAACGCTTTTCCAACCATCCCAGACCGAAATCCGCGGATAGCGCCAGAATCGCGGCGGGGATCGCCCCAGCCAGAATAAGTTGATTGTTTACCATGGCCAAACCACGGAAGATGAACTCGCCCAAGCCTCCAGCGCCGATCGCCGCCGCAATGGTAGCCAATCCCACGGAGACCACAACCGCGACTCGTATGCCGGAGAGAATCACGCTTAATGCCAGAGGTAATTCAACTTGAAGCAATAACTGGCGGCCGGTAAGCCCCATGCCGCGACCGGCCTCGAGCACTGCGGGATCAACGCCGCGAATTCCGGTATAGGTGTTTCGAATGACAGGCAACAGGGCGTAGAGAGTTAGTGCGAGGATCGCGAGTCGATCGGCACGATCTCCGAGCCACGGCACCGGAAGCAAGAAACCGAAGAGCGCAAGACTGGGAATCGTCTGAATGATGTTTGCCGCTCCTAGTACCGGCTTATTCCACACTGGCCGATGGGCGCTAAGAATGCCCAACGGTATGCCGAGGAGAACCGCGAACAGGGTGGAAATTCCTACCAGCCAGAGATGCTCGAGCGTGAGTTCCGCAATCTGCTCGCGGTTTTGCAGGAAATAATGAAGCACGTTCATGAAAGGCCTCGATTTAAGACAGAGTCCAATCCGCCCACGAAAGCCTGAACATAGGCTGCCGCCAGAGAGTCACCGGATCGCACGAATTGCTCCGGGGGAAGAACCGTGACCAGGCGGCCGGCATCCATCAGCGCGATTCGCGAGCCCAGGCGCAATGCCTCTCGGAGATCATGAGTGACAAAGACCACCGTTTTATTCAACCGCTGTTGCAGGGAGAGAAATTCGTGCTGCAGTTGATCCCGGGTGAGGGCGTCGAGCGCGCCGAAGGGTTCATCCATCAGCAGGATGGCAGGGTCTGCAGCCAGCGCCCGAGCCACGCCCACTCGTTGCCGCTGTCCCCCAGAGAGCTGGTGAGGATAGCGCGATGCAAAATTCGCTTCGAGCCCTACCAGCTGCAGCAGCTGTCCTACGCGTGAATGAATTCGTTCGGCAGTCCAACCCTCGATCCGGGGAACAAGTCCAATGTTTCGCTCCACTGTGAAGTGTGGAAACAACCCTACCTCCTGGATGACATACCCAATGCTGCGACGCAACTTAATAACGTCGCTATCGGCAGTAGCCACTCCATTGACCAGCACTTCACCGCTGCTCGGGGTCAACAGCCGGTTGATTAATTTGAGCGTGGTGGTTTTTCCAGAACCGCTGCGGCCCAGTAAGATGAGAGTTTCGCCGCGATGTACCCGCAGGTTCAACCCCGAAAGCAGTGGCTGGCGGTTCGGCAGCACGTAAGCAACGTTGCGAAATTCGAGCACCGGCTCAGTTGCAAGAGTTGTATCCATGTCATCTCGATTATTTCTGTCAGGTTTTACCAACAGGTTCTACCAAACAGCTTCACCAAATCGCGTCCGCCCAGCATACCGGAGTTCGCAACAGAGCGTCGCAGGCACTGCGGTGCGGCCCATGGCGCGCCGTTGCCAGCAGCATCGAGAAAGCTAATAGACGATCGGACTCCTCGCCTCTACCATCTTTACTGGATTCATGCGCAAATTTTCTTTCAGAATATGAGTGTTTCTAGTACGCCCAATTTTTTCGTCGGGATAATGATCGTACTTCTCCCGCTGCAATTGCTTGCGGCGGAAACCGGTTCTGCTGTGGTGCATAGCACGGGAGGAGTGTGGGTAAATGGTTCGGAGGTGGTAGACTCCAGCACCATCTTTCCCGGCGATCTGCTGCAAACCAAACCTGGCTTCGTTGCGAATCTTGATAGTGAAGGATCCTCAGTTCTAATACAGCCCGAGTCGGTGGTGGAGTTCCACGGCAACTTCGTGACCTTGGTTCACGGAACCGTATCTGTGGGAACATCCACGTCGATGGGAGTGCATGTGAACTGTCTGCAAGTCGAACCCGTCTCCGGAAATCGCACGCAATACGACGTAACAGATACTAACGGCGCAGTTCTAGTTGCCGCGCACAAAAGCGATGTAACTATTAAACAAGGCGGTACCCTAACGAAGGCCTCGAAGCAGGGCGGATCGTTTCAATCGGCCACAGTGAAGGAAGGTGAGCAGGCAACGCGCAAAGAGTCCGAAGCCTGCGCGGGAGGGCCACGACCCCCAGCGGCCGGACATGCCCTGAATCCGAAATTGCTCGAGATCGGCGGCGGCGCCGCAGGAGTTGTGATCCTCTGCGTGCTCCTATGCAGATCGTCGACCAAGCCCTCTATCAGTCCCTCCGATCCGTAATACTGCAGCCCTGCGGTCCGCTACCATTGGAGGGGTTGTAATTTGAAATTCGCTTTATAACCTGATAGCCATTCTTAGCATCCGCCCGTCCGCAAACAGCTCGGCAAAATCGAGGAATGCAGCGTATACTAAAGACCTTGACCTCGAAGACACCCTGACAGCACGTCGCGCCTTCGCGATTGAGAAATCCCCTTGAAAGGCGAATGACGTGTCGAAGCTGAGAATCTCTTACAGTCAATTCCTTCAAATCATCAGGGAAGGCCGCGAAATTCTCGGTGGCTCGATTCGCTCGTAGCAGAATTTCTGAGAGTACCCGGAATGTCGCGCGCGGCATTGGTCGCATCGCGTCCCGGCGTGTCGGAATCAGCCCGAAGGCAGGAGAAAATTATGTCCGGAATTAACGGTGACAAAGCTAGATTTAACCGGCGGCGCAGGCAGAAGATCAGTCGCCGCCAAAGCAATGAGAAAATGTTAAAAGCCTTGGCTGATAAAAATCTTGTGATCCCGCCGACGCATGCTAAATCCAAAGAGAAGGTAGCATGACCGCGCCTATAGTGGCTTTGCAAGTTTCAATTACGGATGGCAATCCAGCGAAGAAGAAGCGCGTGTTGTTGGTGGATACTTCGCACACAAAACGCGATTTGCGCGCCGGGGTGATGCGAAAGCTTGGCATCGAAGTGGATTGCGCGGCCGATGTCCTCGAAGCGCGGTCGTGGTGGCGAGCGGACTTGTACAATCTGGTGCTCATCAATGTGGCTGGGGAAACTGAGAGCCGGGACAGGTTTTGTACCGACCTTCGGAGTGCGACTCCTCCGCAAAGAATCGCATTCCTTGTGGGTGGTCCCGACTATCTCGCGGCTGTTCCGCATTCTGATCAACAGCCCCAGGAAAAGGATGCTGACGCTCTCCACCAAGAGATGGTCGCGGCATTGCTTGCCCATGCTTCGGACAATTCGTTGCAACCGAGGTGGGGAATTCTGGAAGCATGCCAGCGAATTTCAAGCGTACGCTCTCTGAGCGAGGCTCGCGCCCGCGCGGTACGCGACGCCCCCAGACCATCGCGGTGGGTCGACGCAATTGAACAGTATTCCGCCTCCGAAGCAGCGCCCGCCAAATCTTCTTTGTTTGCTAGAACGGCATTCCCTGCAGCAAGCTTCGCGGATGTGCTAGCAGAGACTGTTGTGGCAGAAAAAGTGTTAACGAGAGTAGCGCCAACCGAAGACGCTTAACCAAAGACGGTCAACCAGAGGAAGAGAAGAAGTCTTATGAAGAATCTATACGTAGGCAACTTACCACACAGCACCACCGAGCCAGAACTTCGCGGATTGTTTGAGGCGCACGGCGCTGTGGAGCGAGTCAGCATCGTTACCGACCGCGAAACCGGTCGCGCCAGGGGCTTCGCTTTTGTCGAGATGACTAACGCCGGCGAAGCCGACAAAGCAGTTGCGGCATTGAATGGAAGCGAACTTGGCGGCCGAGCGCTGAAAATCAACGAAGCGAAACCAAAGACCGATTCGCCCCGCGGTGGGAGCGGGGGCGGAAAGCGCTTTGGCGGTGGTGGCAGTCGCGACGACTATCAGGGTCACGCGCGCCAGCCGCGCGAACCACGCTGGTAGCGGCGTACAGCCGCGAATGGATTCATAAAGCAGTACAAGTCGGCAGGACGCTGTCTGAATCTTTTAATGATGCATGGCGCCCGCCGATGTTGCGTAAATTAATAATGGGAGATTGCTATGCCAGGACGAGGTCGATCAAGTTTCACCAAACGCCAAAAAGAACATACCCGCCAACAAAAGCAGCGGGACAAGGCCGAGCGGCGGAGCCAGCGCAAAACCGAGGAGCCTTTGGTCGCTTCGAATGATTCGAGCGAATTAGATCTGGATGAGTTGCAAAGGCACGCTGCCGAACAAGCCGCACTGTTTCAAATCGGAGCCGACGACGGCGATATTAGCAGCATCCCCCGCGAACCTAGCCGGGGAGATACGGAATCGTAAGCTCACCGACTCATCGGTCGATTGAATCGTAAACTAAAGGGGGCGCGTCTAGGAACGAAGACGCGCCCTGTTCTATTCTCAGTTGTTTTTCGCGTTTATGCGAATACTTCTCCCGGCAACTTCGTTAGAGTCCGGCTGGCCAGCGTATTTTGGATCACATGCTCGGACCTCCCGGCATTGGCCCAATCCACCTGCTTGCGTTCGATGCGCAGCTTTAAGGCACGCTCGATATGCCGGAGCTCAATCACCTCCGCGCCTGCGACTAAACTCGACGCCAGGCCCTGCGACCCGGCTCGTCCCGTTCGTCCCACGCGGTGGATAAAATCCTCAGCCATCTTTGGCAGGTCGTAGTTAATGACGTGCGCTACGTCGTCGATGTGAAGGCCGCGGGCGGCCACGTCGGTGGCAACGAGAACCTGGAAACGTCCATCTTGAAATCCACTGAGCGCTCCGTTACGTTGTGATTGCGAACGATCGCCGTGAATCATTGCCGCGGAAAAGCCCTCCCGCACCAATTCATTGGCGAGCCGTTCGGTTCCGCGCTTGGTGCGAGCGAAGATCAGCGTCTGCCCTTTCTCGGCGTATAACAGCTGCCGGAGCACCGCGGGTTTCTCGGCGGGACGCACTTCATAAGCCTGCAGCCGCACACTTTCAACCGGTTTAAGCACTGAGCCGACTGCGACGCGTACCGGATCGCGCATGGCATCGTTCACCAGACCCGCGACGGACTGTTCCATCGTCGCGGAGAAACATAGCGTCTGCCTGGGTTGGGGCAGGATTGCCAAAATGCGCTGGATCGCCGGCAGAAATCCCATGTCAAGCATGCGGTCGGCTTCATCGAGTACAAGAATTTTGACTTCGCGGAGATCAATCAGTTTGCGGCTGATGAAATCCTGCAGGCGCCCCGGTGTTGCAATCACCAGGCTCGAACCGCTGCGGACCGCCCGAATCTGCGTCTTCTCGGAAACGCCGCCGATTACCAGCGCTGCTTTGGATAATCCCCTGCCGCGCAGTTTTTCGTACTCTTCATTGACTTGAATCGCCAGCTCACGCGTGGGCAGCAACACCAGCACGCGAGCGTTTCGCGACGGTTCACGCTGCAGCATCTCAATCACCGGGATCAAGAACGCCAGAGTTTTGCCGGTGCCGGTCTGCGCCGTAGCCAGCACATCCTGCCCCCGAAGAGCGTAAGGTATGGCCTGCGCCTGAATCGGCGTAGGGATGATAAATTGAGCCGCCGCCAACCTCTGCTGTAGGGCAGAAGAAAGCGGTAATTCTGTAAAACTTTTCATTCGTGATGTACTTTCTTGGAGGGCCTGTCTCACGGATACACGTGTTCACAGGCCACTCTATTGGGTTTTTAGATTGACGCTGAATTAAACGGCGGGCAGGAAAAGCGGAGATGAATCTGATCCAACAGGATCACCGCGTCACGAGCAAACCGTGGCAATAGCGTTGAGAACCATTATAGCACAGCGCGAAAATCGGCGGCTCGGAGAATGACTAAAAGTAATCGATGGTAACTGGTCGCATCTTCCGCAGCAGTTCTGAATTGCACTTCGCCGTCAAAGGGTTTTGACCCTGTAAGAAGCGAAAAACCTTAAGGCGCAAACTTCGCGAACAAATGCCGCGAAAGATTCGAAGACGAACAAGCCAGTATCAGATTACGAGCCTGCGAAAAGACTGACGCGACGTTGGGCGTAAAATAAAGTTTCTACCCGGGAACTCGAATCAGTTATACAAGTGCGCCTAATTTTCGACATCTTCGGCCAGACCTTGCGCGCTCTCTGGGCGCACAAATTGCGCTCGTTCCTGACTATGTTCGGAATTGCCTGGGGAGTCGGCTCGCTGCTGCTTCTGGTCGGCCTGGGGGAAGGTTTCCGCTCCGGAAACCGCAAGCAATTCGAGTCTCTCGGCGAGAACGTGATGTTCATCTGGTCGAGCCGCGCTCCCGTCATGCAGGGCAGTTTCACAGCGCTACGCCAGTACTACCTGACCTACCGCGATTACGAGGACATCCTGCGGGAATGCCACAGCGTCGGTGCCGCTGCGCCGGTTATCCAGCGGAGTGACATCCGCGCGGTCAGCGATTTTTATCAGGCCAGCGGCCAGATCATGGGTGTTCCGGCCAAGTTCAACAAGATCCGCAATCTGCCGATTCAAGAAGGCCGCTGGATCAATGAGATGGACGATCAGCAGAAGCGTCCCGTAATTGTCCTCGGCGACGAAACCCGCCATACGCTTTTCCTTGGCCGCCCAGCAGTCGGCAGCACGATTCTTCTCAATGGCATGCGCTTTACGGTAATCGGTACAATTCAGCGTCTCGGACACGGGGACGACCTCAACCAGAATTTGAAGAGCATCGTGCCTTTCAGCGTGATGCACGAATATTTCCCTCCCACCAATTCCGGCAAAGATCCCGACGTTATTTCGGTGATCGATTATCAACCCAAATCGCGCGCCTTACACGAAGCGGCTCGGGAGGAAGTGCATCAAGTCGTCGCCCGCAATCACGGCTTTGACCCGAGCAATCGCGACTCCTTTGACGAATGGGATACCGTCCGGACAGTTGACCAGGTGGGCAAAATTTTTGACGCCATGAATGTTTTCCTTGGCAGCGTCGGACTGGTGACACTCGCCCTGGGCGCGATTGGCATCGTCAACATCATGCTGGTCGCGGTGGCCGACCGGACGCGCGAAATTGGTCTGCGCAAAGCCGTCGGCGCCACCAACGCCAGCATCATGTTTCAGTTTTTCGTGGAAGGAGCATTTCTCACGTTGCTCAGTGGCGGCATTGGAATTGCGGGCGCGGCCGGACTTATGGCAGTGCTCTCCCATGTCAGTCTCGGCGAAGGTTTCGATCCACCCAAGCTAGTCGCTTCTACGGCAGCATTGGCCGTGCTATCGCTCGCCATCGCGGGCGTAGGCGCAGGACTTTATCCCGCGCGCTGTGCAGCCCTCCTCGAACCGGTGGAGGCTCTGCGCAAGGAATAAACGCAGGCACAAACTCAGAGAACCCAAATGCACCGCGATCTGCTGCAACAAGCCGTTTCTGCCATGCGCCACGACCTGCGCCGCACACTGCTGACGATGGCAGGAATGGCGTGGGGCATCGCAACGGTCGTATTGCTTCTCTCTTATGGCAACGGTTTCGGAGCGGCTATTGAGGCTATCTTCAAGAGTTTCGGTGCCACGGCTGTAGGAATTTTTCCTGGGCGCACGTCGCAGCAAGCGGGAGGCAATAAAGCCGGAGTCCAAATTCGCTTCACCAATGACGACGTAGAACTACTGCGCAACAACGTCCCACTCAGCCGGCATGTAGTGCGCGAATCTGACAAGCAGTCCACCGTGCAGAACGACAATCGCTCGTTCAGCTTTCCCGTGATGGGGGTTGACCCCTCGATTCAGGAGATTTGGAATCTCGACATCGAGCAGGGGCGCTTTCTCGATGATGCCGATAACCTTCAGCACGGCCTCTATGCCGTCATCGGGTCGGAGGCGCGCGACAAGCTTTTCTCCGGAATGCCCGCAGTAGGTCAAACCGTTCGCGTCGACGGCGTCACTTTCGAAGTGGTCGGTGTCGCGGCACCCCGCATGCAGGAGGCCGACGACAACAATAACCGCCTCGTCTACATCCCTTACAACTCGATGGATGTTCTTAAGGACAACCACTATCTCGATGGCATATGGCTCGACTCCGCCGGGCTCGATCATGAAAAGATGGAGAGGACGATTCGCGATACTCTGGCCGCGGCACACAGTTTCAAAGTTGAAGACATCCGAGCTATCCATCTATTCGACGCACAAAAGCAACTCTCGCAGTTTGCCATCATTACCATGGCGCTTAAAGTCCTGCTTGCTTTTATCGGCACGGTCACGTTGGGGATCGGCGGCGTCGGCCTGATGAATATTATGTTGGTATCGGTGACGCAACGAACCCGTGAAATTGGAGTGGAAAAAGCCTTAGGGGCACGCCGTCACGACATTCTTTTTCAATTTCTGGCGGAAGCCATGGTCATAACGGCCATAGGCGGATTGCTTGGAATTTTTCTCTCCTACGCGGTATCGATTTTGGCCGGTCGCATCACCTTTTACAGCGCCATGGCGCAACACGCTGAGGCGGCAGACATCCGGCTCATTGTTTCGCCCATGATCCTTGTGGTGGCCACAAGCATTCTTGCAGTCGTGGGAGTCATCAGCGGGATGGTGCCCGCCCTCCGCGCTGCCAATCTCGATCCCATTGAAGCGCTGCGTTACGAGTAAAGCGCTCGGCCAAAATACATCACTGATATTGGAGGCCGACGAAGCCCTAAGCGGCCTTTAAGGTTCTAGCCTTCACGCTCTGAAGCACGGTTTCGGGAAGACGCACGATCCGGACCGTATCTTCTTGTGTCTTCACGTGCACAGCAATACCATCGGCGTCCGGAAAAGGATCGGAAATCACTTCAAATTCCTCCCCATATAGCCGGATGCGATCGTTAGTACCGTATCCGAGATCCTTTACGCTGGCACAGATTTCTGCGATCGAAGGACATTCATCATTATGGCTGGTCATAATAATGCCATCTTACTCCTGTCTCCTGACTTGTCGCAAAAGGCAAACAACCAAACGCATTAATCAGCCCGTACTACTTCTTTCGAATACTTTTTGTTTCGGCGCGGCTCTCGCCGTCAGCCAAATCCACCGTAACCGCCACGTCAAACTTCGAGTAATATTTCTTGACGTCGTGCTCTCCGTACTTCCCGCGAAATTTGTCGACCACCGAGGAAACCAACTTCGGATCCGTTATCGGAGTTCCTTTAAATTCCCCTTCAGCACTCCTGGTGGAGATTCGGATCGAGCGGTTGCGCAGCAGGTTTTTGTACCACTGCGTGTCCGAACCCTCCACCGGCAACAAATACAATTTGTCTTCCTCCAGCACAAACCATACGGGGCGGGAAATAGGAAGTCCGGACTTTCTGCCGATCACGCTGATCTTGATCTCACGATCCTTCGCGAGATGGCTTTTCAGCTTTTCTTTTGCCGCTGGCATGGTTCCTCCCGAAGTTTGGCGATTCCCTTCACCACGGAAATGGTAGAAGCCGGACAAACCGGAATAGCTCGCCCTAAGCGCCAGCCGGCGCTAGAGCCTGAACACCCGGCGAATCTCCCCCCAGCCAGTCCGGATTCTTGGCCGTTGAATCGAAGTGGGATGAGGTCTTGAATAATTCATACTTTCCGGCCATCGCAACCTCTTTTGTTCTTGCCAGAAGGTTCGCAATCTGCTCGTGACTCATGGGCTGAAAACTCTTTACAGCCTCGAAGGCCTGATGGAGAATTTCCGGTTTGTCAATTCCGGTAATGACCACGGACGTGGGCAGGCTCAGAGCGTAATGGAGACATTCGATCGGCGTAACGATCTCGCTTTTCAAGATCACTCCGTCGCCCATGGACTTCATACCCAGTACGCCGATCTCATGTTTCACTAACTCGGGCAAAACCATTTGTCCAAAACTGCGGAAATGGGCATCCATCACGTTCAGCGGCATTTGCACCGTGTCGAAATGAAAGCTGTGCTCCTCAGCTACTTTCAGCATGTATAGGTGGATGTGCGGGTCTTTGTGTCCCGTGAAGCCAATGTAGCGAATTTTGCCGGCTTTTCGAGCGGCGACTGTCGCTTCCATGGCGCCAGCCTCCGCGAAGATACGATCAGCATCGTCGAAGCGAATAATCTCATGATGCTGCACCAGATCGATGTGATCGGTCTGCAGGCGTTTTAGGCAGGTTTCGATCTGCCGCTCCGCAGTTTCTTTCGTGCGACCATCGATTTTTGTCATTAGAAATACTCTTTGGCGGTATCCGTCTTTCAGAGCCTTGCCCATCAAGATTTCGCTCTGACCTTCGTTGTAGTCCCAGCTGTTGTCCATGAAGGTGATGCCGCGGTCGATGGCAGACCGCACCATGCGAATGCTCGCATCGCCCGAGAGTCCATGTTTGGCAATGTGATATCCCCCCATTCCGATCACAGAAACTTTTTCGCCAGTGCGCCCTAACGTGCGGTAGAGCATGTCACCCTCTCGATTTCCGGGCGAGGAAACTAGCGGGATCTGATTCATCGGGGCATTCTCCTGGCTACCGTTATCTTTATGGGGTGCTCCCGTTTGGATGCCTTCTATATTAAGAGGTTGCGAGGAAAAAGAGCGATCGGTGGCGATGGTTCTCAGCATCTCGCCGTATCTGACAGCCTAATAAGTTGCCGGGATGGAAACAGTGGTGGACGAAGGATTTTCGGGGAGAGTTTCAAGTACGAGCTGTTGCGCGGAATCTTGCGCATATTGCAATATGCCGCCGGGAAATATTCCGAGATAGATGGTTGCCGCAAGACACAGTGCGATTGCCAGCCGCGGCGCAAATCCAACCGGACTTACGGGAACTTCCCTTCGCGCTTGGCGCATGTACATCACAACGATAATACGGAGGTAGTAATAAGCCCCGACACCACTGTTGAGGACGCCGATGATGGTGAGCCAGATGAGGTTTGCTTTCACGGCCGCACTGAACACATAGAACTTAGCGAAAAAGCCGCCGGTCATCGGGATGCCAATCAGGGATAGCAAAAAGATGGTCAGCGTCGCGGCCAACAGCGGGGAACTGCGCCCCAGGCCTTCGTAATCTTCCAGAGTTACATAGCGCTCGCCCGCGTTGGCGAAATGGCTTACGACCGCGAACGCTCCCAGGTTCATAGCGGCATAAGCAGCCGTATAGAACATCGCCGCCGACGTTCCCAGGGCGGGAGAAGCCGCGAATGCAACCAACAAATATCCCGCGTGGGCAATGGAGGAATAGGCCAGAAGGCGCTTAACATTATCTTGGACAAATGCACCCACGTTGCCCAAAGTCATAGAGAGCGCGGCCGCGATCCAGATGACCCAGAATATGGCGTGTACATTAATCACGAATACGATACGCAGCAAAACCGCAAATGCGGCAGCTTTGGGCGCGGTGGACATCAGTCCCACAATCGGGGCAGGCGCTCCCTCGTACACATCCGGAGTCCAAATGTGGAAAGGGGCCGCAGCCACTTTGAAGCCCAAGCCGACGAACATCAATGCCACAGCCACGAAAGCCAGCGCTGGAATAGGTGCCCTCTGCAGCGTCCTGCTGATCAGATCAATATTCGTTGAGCCGGTGGCACCAAACATCAACGCCACTCCATACAAAAAAAATGCCGTCGCAAATGAACCCAACAGGAAGTATTTCAAGGATGATTCGGCGCTGGACGCTGCCTTTCGGCGAAATCCCGCCAGCACATAAGTGGAGATGGAAGAAATCTCGAGCGCGATGAAAATGAGAACCAGTTCGATCGCCGACGACATCAGGGCCATACCGACAGTCCCGAAGAGAATGAGCGCGTAGTATTCCCCAGCCCGGATCCGCTGCACCGCCATATATTCGTAAGAGCTGAGGATGACGATGGCCGCGATTGCAATCACTAGAACGTGGAAGAAGACGCTGAAACCATCCACCTGCACCATGTTCCAGAAAGCCAGGCCCGGAGACTCAGCCATGAACCAGGTTGCGCATAGCGATGCCAGCGCCCCGACGAGCGCGACGGAGCCGAGGACTCTTGGATTTTTCTCCTCATCGAGGAGAGGCTCAAGCGCCATCACGATCATCCCGAAGAGGGAGAGAACGATCTCTGGCAAAATACGAATGTAATCGGCGGACTGTGGCAGCGCTTGCGAATATGCAGGGATGAAATGCGCGATCATCGTTGGTGCGACCGCCTTAGCGATCATTGCGCAGGCGATTACTGGTTGCCCGATGATTGCTTCGAAAATCATTGTTTCGAAAATCATTGCCCCACCACCCGGCTGGCCAATCGCGCAAAGGGAGTGAGTGCAGCCTGAACTGCCGGGTCGATCGCTCCTAACCACAGAATCGGAGCGACTCCCATTACGAGCGCGACCGCGGCACAGGGCCAGACCGCCAATTTCTCAAATCCTGACAGATCGCTAAGAGAATTGTTGACGGAGTGCGTCATCTTGCCGTAGAAGACGCGCTGATACATCCAGAGAAGATAAATCGCGCTCCAAATTATGCCGGTCGCGCCGAGAATTCCGTAGACAGCCTTATCCTGAAAAGCACCGCTCAGCACGAGAAATTCGCCGATGAAACCATTGAGCAAGGGCAGACCTAATGACGCAAGCACGATTACCAAATACGACGCAGCATAGATCGGCATGGGCGATGCCAGTCCGCCAAATTCGCTGATCTCGTAGGTATGACGGCGTTCATGCAGGATGCCTGCCAACATGAAGAGCCCGCCGGTGGAAATTCCGTGCGCCAGCATGACGAACATGGCGCCATTCAGACCAGCCTGTGTGAAACTGAAGATGCCGAGCACCACGAATCCGAGATGGCTCACGGATGAATATGCGATCAACTTCTTCATGTTGGGCTGAACCATAGCCACGAGCGCGCCATAGATAATGCCGATCAGGGCGAGCGTCATCACCCACGGAGCATTAGCGCGTGACTGATCAGGGAACAATCCCAGGTTGAAGCGCAGCAATCCATAGGTGCCCATCTTGAGGAGAACGCCGGCCAGCAGTACCGATCCGGCAGTGGGTGCTTCCACGTGAGCATCGGGCAGCCATGTGTGAAACGGGAACAGAGGAACCTTCACCGCAAACGCTAGAAAGAATCCCAGAAAAAGCCACTGCGCCGCAGCTGGGAATTGGGGCACGGCGCCACTCGCGATTTGATCGCGAATCACAACGAAGTCGAAAGTGCCTGTATGAGCGTAAAGCCACAAGATCGCCGCCAGCATGAATACCGAGCCAATCATGGTGTACATGAAGAACTTCACGGCGGCATAAACTTTGCGCTCGTGACCGAAGATGCCAATCAGCAATGCCATGGGGATTAGCGTGGCTTCCCAGAAGAAGTAGAAGAGGAACAAGTCGAGGGAGGTGAATACGCCGATGAGTGCCGTTTCCAGAACCAGCAGCAAAATAAAAAATTCTTTCACCCGCTCGTGAATCGACGTCCACGAAATCAGCACGCACAGGGGCGTAAGAAACGTAGTAAGCACGACCAACCACAGTGAAATGCCATCAACTCCCATGTGGTAATGGATGTTCGGCGTAGAGACCCAAGGCTTGTCGATCTGATACTGAAAGTCAGTTTGTCCACGATGGAAATAGACGGGAAGATGTAAAGAGAGAACAAACGTCAACAGTGAAATGACCAGAGCGAAAATGCGGATGTCACGATCGCGACGCGGCAGCAGGATCAGCAACAATCCGCCCGCCAGCGGCACGAACGTTACGAGCGTAAGAATGATGGAACTGAGATTGTCGGTGCTCATCGGGGTCCCGTCCACATCCAGACCATAAAGGCGATCACCACCGCCGAGCCTGCCGCAATCCATCCCGCGTACGAGCGAATGTTGCCGGATTGCATGTGCCGAACTTCGTCGGAAACATGGCGCGCGCCGTAGCCCGCATCATTCACCGCCGCATCGATAATCTTCCGATCCACTCCCTGCCACAAAACTCGAGTTGAGCCGTCAATCAACGGCTTGACGAACAGCGCCGCATAAAGCTCATCGACGTAATATTTGTGTAACAGCACCTGATATGCGCCCGACATGGAACTTGCAATGTTGTCCGGTAACTGCGGACTGCGGTAATAGAGCAGCCACGCGAGCGCAAAACCGAGCAGCGCCGCCAAGACTGAAATCGCAGTGAACATAATCTCGGTCGAACCGGCGGTCTTCGGCTCCGACCCTAGTGCTTCTTGCTCCGGCGCACCTTTTTCGCCCATCGGTGCCTGTTGAGCATTGGCGGGAGCGCTGCCGTGGAAAACGGGGCCGAGAAATTTGTCGAATCGATTGTTGCCACCGAGTGAACCGGGCACGCCCACGTATCCGCCAATCACCGAGAGCACCGCTAGAATCACCAGCGGAATAACCATGACCTTCGGGCTCTCGTGAATCCCGCCGTGACCGTGGGTGCCGTGCGCACCGTGCGCAGAATGGTTTCCATGATCGTGACCAGCCTCAGCCTCGCCGCGATACTCCCCAAAGAAAGTTAGAAACCAGAGGCGAAACATGTAGAACGAAGTGAGAAGCGCTGTTATCACTCCCACCAGCCAGTAAGCCCAGCTGGCCTGATAAGAGCGCCACAGAATTTCGTCTTTGCTGAAGAATCCTGCCAGGCCCGGAATTCCAGCGATGGCCAGAGTGCCTGCGGTCATCGTCCAGAAGGTCCACGGAATCTGGGCGCGCAGTCCGCCCATTTTTCGCATGTCCTGTTCGCCCCCAACGGCATGAATCACCGAGCCGGCCGCGAGGAAGAGCAAGCCTTTGAAGAAGGCGTGCGTTATCAGGTGAAAGATGCCCGCGGAAAACGCTCCAACGCCGCAGGCCATAAACATATAGCCAAGCTGCGAAACCGTGGAATAAGCGAGGACCTTCTTGATGTCAGTCTGCACAATGCCGATGCTCGCAGCGAAGAACGCAGTCAGCGTTCCGATGATTGCGACCATTGTCAACGCGACCGGCGCCCGCTCAAAGATCACGTGCGAACGTGAAACCATGTACACACCCGCGGTCACCATGGTGGCCGCGTGAATTAGCGCGGAGACCGGCGTGGGACCTTCCATGGCATCGGGAAGCCACACATACAGCGGGATCTGCGCAGATTTTCCGCAAGCGCCAACCATGAGCAGGATTCCGATCGCTGTAAGCAGCCCTGCGCCGGCGGTTTCAACAGGCAGAGGAATTACCGCTCCGAATACTTCTGCGAAATTCAACGATCCAAAATGTTTGATGAGCAGAAACAATGCGATCAGGAAGCCGAAGTCGCCGATGCGGTTTACGATGAACGCTTTCTTGCCCGCGGATGCAGCCGAGTCTTTCGTGAACCAGAATCCGATCAGCAGATATGACGCCAAGCCAACTCCCTCCCAGCCAATGAACATCACGAGGTAGTTGCCGGCCAGCACCAAGGTCAGCATGAAAAACATGAAAAGATTCAGATAGCTGAAGAAGCGGTAGTAGCTCGGGTCGTCCCACATGTAGCCGACCGAATAAATATGGATCAGAAACCCGACGCCGGTTACAACCAGCAGCATTACGAGCGAGAGTTGATCGAGATAGAAGGCGAAATTCACCGTAAAGGTGCCCGACCGAATCCAATGCGCGAAGAGCTCCTGGTAGGGAAGCGACAATGAGGAGAAGCGCGCCGCCACCAGCAAGGCCATCGCGAAAGCAGCGCCGCTGAACAAAAGCGCTACGCTGGTCACGGCCTGCCGCGAGGACTTCTTCCCTAGAAAGCCATTGATCGCAGCACCTGCCAGCGGCAGAACCGGGATCAACCAGAGATTGAGCATGGGGTTCATAGTTTGAGCAGGTTTACCTGGTCCACATTCAAGGTCTCTCGGGTTCGATAGACTGCGATGATGATCGCGAGGCCGACGGCAGATTCTGCAGCAGCAACTACCATCACAAAAAAGACGAAAATCTGGCCCGCCAGTGCATGCCAGTGCGCAGCGAACGCGACGAAGGACAGATTCACGCCATTCAACATCAATTCAATTGACATGAAGATGGTGATGATATTGCGTTTGATCAGAAATCCAGCCACGCCGCACGCAAACAAAAACCCGCTGAGCAGCAAGTAATAGGAGAGCGGAACCATCACTCCACCTTCCCCGGTGCAGATTGCGGCTTGCTGGCCAGCACCACGGCGCCCATGATGGCGATCAGGATCAAAATGGAGGTAACTTCGAAAGGCAGAAGAAAGTCGTGAAACAGAAGCTGCGCGATATCGATTGGATGTCCGGGCAGCGCACCGATCGGCACAGCTTCGGTACCTGATCGCCGCAAGACGACCCACGCCACCAGCACGCTGCCGATCAGCATTCCGGGTAGTCCAAAAAGAATCGCAACGCGGCTTCCCTTTGTTTCTTCTTCGACGCCGGCATTCAACAACATAATCACGAAGACGAACAGCACCATAATGGCGCCAGCGTAAACGATGAGCTGCACGGCAGCGACGAACTCGGCACCGAGTAAAAGGTACTCGCCGGCCAGCGCGGCCATAACCGCAATCAGCGACAGGGCGCTGTTGATGGGATGCCGTTGCGCCAGCAGATTGACGGCTCCGCCCACGCAAACCGCTCCGAAAACCAAAAACAATATGAGGTGAAAGCTCATAAGAACAGTTGTCGGTTTCTAGTTACCTGTTTCCGGTTGAACCAACTCGAGATGGATGCGCCACAGCTGTTACTGGCAGTTGGATACCGGTGGCTGTCAACTGCCTCTCCCTACCAACCCACGGCAATCGCCGTTGCCACCAAATTCGCAATTGCCAGGGGTAGCAGAAACTTCCATCCGAATGACATCAGTTGATCGTAGCGGAAGCGCGGCAACGTCCCGCGCACCCAGATGTAAAGAAAGAGAAAACAGAAAACTTTGGCGCTGAACCACACCAGTGGCAACAAAGCGCGCATCAGTGGAGGGCCAAACAGCGGTCCGTTCCATCCCCCGAAAAACAGCAACGTAGCGACGCAAGCCACGGTGATCATGTTGGCGTATTCGGCCATGAAGAACATGGCAAACTTCATCGAACTATATTCGGTATGGTATCCCGCGACTAGTTCGGTTTCTGCTTCCGGCAGGTCAAAAGGGATGCGATTTGTTTCCGCGTACGCCGCCATGAGATAGATGAAGAATCCAATCAACTGCCCATGGAAAATATTCCAGCGCGGGATAACGCCGAAAAATCGACCACCCTGTGCTTCTACGATATCGCGCAAGCTGAAACTGCCGGATTGGATCAGCACGCCAACCAGCGAAAGGCCAAGAGCAATTTCGTAGCTCACCATCTGTGCGCTGGCGCGCAGTCCACCCAACAAAGAATATTTGTTGTTGGAGGACCAGCCCGCCAGCGCGACTCCATATACGCCCATCGAAGTGATGCCCAGAATCAACAGCAGCCCGATGTTTACGTCGGTAATCTGCAACGGAATGCTGTATCCAAAAAGCTGAATCGAGTTGCCGAACGGGATCACCGAAATCGAAGTCAGGGCGAAGATGACTGCCATCATCGGCGCCGCCAGGAACAGTGGTTTATAAACGTGCGGCGGGGTGAGATCTTCCTTGAACAGAAATTTCAAACCATCGGCCGCGGGCTGCAGCAATCCAAATGGGCCCACGCGCGTGGGCCCCCAGCGATTCTGGATGTGGCCGACAACTTTGCGTTCGAGCCAAACTGTGTAGGCGACTGCGGTGAGCAGCACGAAAAGAACGATTACCGATTTGATCACTGACACGAATATGAAAATGCCAATCGGCAAATCCGCTTCCTTTCTAAAAACCGTGATCAGTCTGCTGCAACCTCAGTGGGTTTGACTTCGCGACTCTCGATCACCGATTTCAACGCGCGCGAATAATGCCCCAGGGTTCCGGAGGTGAAAAGATTGTCGTTCGCCGGAGCAATCGAATCCGGTCCGTGCGCGGCCCCAGGCCCAACTGCGGCGAGCGACGTACGCTGGCTGTTGCCTGCCAACAGATTCATACGGGATACGTCGTAGCCGGGAACCAGCCGTTGAATTTCATCGAGAATTGCGGTCGGATCGAATGGGCTTAGTTTGGGTTCAAGCCCGTGCGCCTCGAGCCAGACGGCGTGGCGGTCGGCCTCGCCCGACTGCGCACCGCGCGACTGCCCCATATCGGCATAGCTACCTCCGCCGAACGGCACCAGCTTGCGCACGTCGAAGCCCATGGCATCCGCGATGCGTACAATCATCTCGAAATCGGACTTGGTATCGGTGACTTCGCCAGCCTTTTTTACTAATTGCAAGTCACCGCAGGTATTGGTGAACGTTCCGGTTTTTTCGTACGCATTCGCGGCCGGCAGCACCACATCGGCAACGACTGCCGTCTCGGTCAGGAACATGTCCTGCACAACTACAAAACTCTTGGAGAAAGCGAACGGGTCGATGTTTAATCGGCCGATCGGATTCGAACCGACAACGTACAGAGCCTTCAACTTTCCCGCTTTTCCGGCAGCAAGCATTGCCGAAACGTCGAGCCCAGGAGCCTGCGGTATTTCTCCCCACTCTTTGTGGAACTCGCTGCTTCCACCGGTGGGATGGTATCCGGGAAGCAAATCAGGATACAAACCCATGTCAGCCGCACCGCGAGAATTCGCGTAATCCGCGAGGCAGACCAACTTGGCGCCAGAAATTCCGGCGCCGAACTTCACCAAGCTGGCGAGATCGTTTCCCCGAATTTCGGATCCGAAGACGATGACAAGATTGTTTTCGCCACGCAGCTTATCGCGCAGCGTATTCCATCCGTCCTTCGTGGTTGAGGAACTGATGAGGCCATCACCGGCAGCATCGTTGCCTGCAAGAAAAGATGCAACCTTTCCCTCTGCACCAGCCGCAATTTCCGTGAAGATTGTGGCCTGCCGCCGCAACTTGATGGCGTGTGAATTGATCACATAAAGCCGCGCACGATGCAGACGGACATTGTTGCGAATCTGCCAGGCCAGCAGAGGATGTTGTTCGGTGGGATCGTTGCCAATCAGCAGAATAGCGGGAGCTGTGTATACATCAGCCATACTGGCGGTGGCATCAGGCTTGCCACGAAGAGCGGCCGCAAAGGCTGGGAAATCCGCCGTACGATGGTGATCCAAATTATTCGTCTTCAACACCACGCGGGCGAACTTCGATAGCACGTAGGCTTCTTCGTTTGTAATACGAGTCGAACCGATGACGCCAATCGCCTGACCTCCTTCGGTGTCACGAATGTTCGCAAAGGTCTTTCCAATCAGTCCGAACGCTTCTTCCCACGTAGCCGAAGTGAGCTTGCCATTTTGCCGAATCAGCGGCCGCGTAAGACGTTCTTCATGATTCGCGAAATCAAAGGCGTAGCGTCCCTTGATGCAAAGGAAGTCTCCATTCATCCCGCTCTTGTCGCGGTTGTCGCCGCGCACAATCTCCATACCGGTGTCGGCTCGCCGCACGCCCAGCGTTGTCTTGCAGCCGTCGCCGCAGTGCGTGCAAATCGTGCCCACATGCTTCATCTCCCAGGGACGCGTCTTGTAACGGTACGCACCGGAGGTAAGCGCACCCACAGGGCAAATGTCGATGCACATCCCGCACTCTTCGCACTCCAGATGATCTTCCTTATTGGGCGCGATAACCGAACTCACGGCTCGATTCTGGATACCGAGAGCCCAAACGTCCATGCCTTCGCCGCAGACGCGCACGCAGCGGTAGCACAGGATGCAACGCGGCCGGTCGAAAAATACCACCGGCGACCACTGCTGCTCATCTTTATGGTTCTTCGCCTCCATGAACTTCGATTCGGAGGCGCCGTAGGAGAATGTCATATCCTGCAGTTCGCACTCGCCGCCGGCATCGCATACCGGACAATCGAGCGGATGATTCCCCAACAGTAACTCCAGCATCCCTTTGCGCGCTTGCTTGATTTCCGCGCTGTCGCTAGTAACGATCATCCCTTCGGCGACCACGGTGGTGCATGCAGTCTGGAGTTTGGGCATCTTCTCAATCTTTACCAGACACATGCGGCATGCGCCCTGCAACGAGAGATTGGGGTAATAGCAAAACGAGGGCACTTCGATGCCTACGGTCTTGCAGGCCTCGATCAGGAGCGTCCCCGCGGGAGCCGTGACCTTCTTGCCGTCCACTGTAAGTGTTACGAGTTGGGATGCTTCAGCCATAAATATCTTTTTTGCGAACCCTGAGCGTTCACTCTTCCCGTACGCCTCGCGACGGCCCATAGTCAATGGGCCATCACCGGCAATTGCTGGACTGCGCCTTCTTTCTCAAACGGGCAGGGCCGGCCTTCCAAGTGGTCCTCAAATTCCTTACGAAATTTTTTCACGAAGGCGATCGTTGGCATCGCGGCCGCATCGCCGAGTGGGCAAAACGTCCGGCCCAACATGTTTTCCGACAGGTACTGCATATTGTCGATGTCTTTTCTAACGCCACCGCCGCGATGGAAGCGGGTCAAGGTTTTTTCCAGCCAGTCCGTGCCTTCGCGGCAGGGAATACACCAGCCGCAGCTCTCGTGCTTGTAAAACTTCATGGTCCGCAGCGCGAACTTCACGATGCATTGCGCGTCGTCGATGACCACCACGCCGCCCGACCCCAGCATCGATCCTGCTTTAGCTACGGAATCGAAATCCATGTTCACATCGATCTCGTCAGCGGTTAGGCACGGCGTCGAAGATCCTCCAGGAACAACCGCCTTTAACTTGCGTCCGTTCGGAATGCCGCCGCCAACTTCGAAAATCATTCTCTTGAGGTTGTAGCCCATCGGCAGTTCGTAGACGCCTGGTTTCGCCACGTTGCCGCTCAAGCAGAACAAGCGCGTACCGCCATTTTTGGGCGGACCAAGCTTGGCATACCATTCTGCGCCGCCGAGCATGATGTGAGGAACGCTGGCCAGCGTTTCCGCGTTATTAATCACTGTTGGCCCGCCCCACAGCCCAACTACAGCTGGGAAGGGCGGACGGATTCGCGGGATGCCGCGCTTGCCCTCAAGGGATTCCATCAGCGCGGATTCTTCTCCAACTTCATACGCACCGGCGCCGCCGTGCCAGTAAATATCGAAATCGCGCCCGCTGCCGAAAATGTTCTTGCCCAAAAAGCCCTTGGCGTAGGCATCGCGAATCGCCTTCTGCATGATGACCGAGAGATAGCGATATTCGCCGCGAATATAGATGTATCCGCTGACTGCTCCCACAGCGAAACCGGCAATCATCACGCCTTCGATGACCGCGTGCGGGTCGTGTTCGAAAATCAGGCGGTCTTTGCAGGTGCCAGGCTCGCTCTCGTCGCCGTTGCATAACACGTATTTCGGCTTGGCCGATTGCTTAGGCACGAATGACCACTTCATTCCAGTCGAAAAACCAGCCCCCCCGCGTCCGCGCAGTCCGGAATTCTTTACTTCATTAACGATGGCGTCCACGTCCATCCCCAGCGCCTTCCGCACGGCCTTGTAGCCGTCTAATTCAAGATAGCGGTCAATGTTAGTTGCACCCATGCCAAAGCGCCGGGTGACAACCTTTACTTCATCGGGATGAGAAACCAAGTCAGCCATCGTATCGGGTGCTGGAGTGATTTTGTTATCGGAAGATTGAGGATTTATCGATCAGCCGATGGGCCGGTCGATAAATCACCCGATTCATTCCACTGCCTTGTTTTTATATTCGTCGAGAAGCCTATCGATCTTCTCTACAGTCAGGTTCTCGTGAAAATCGTAGTTCAGTTGCGCCGCCGGAGCCCAACTGCAGGCCCCAATGCACTCGACCTCTTCCAGGGAAAATAAGCCGTCGGCTGTCGTTCCTTTGTTACCAACTCCCAATTTCTTCGCGCAATGTTGGAGAATTTCTTCGCCGCCACGCACCAGACAACTGATGTTGGTGCAAACCTGCACATTAAATTTCCCGCGAGGCTTCGTCGTCAGCATGGAGTAGTAGCTGATAACGTTGCGCACTTCGAGCTCAGTCAGATCGAGCCGGCTAGCGATCTCCTGGATAACCTCGTCGCTGAGAAATCCAACTTCGTCCTGCGCGTAAAGAAGAGTAGGGACGAGCGCCGACCGCTTCGTCGGATAGTGGGGCACCATCTCCACAAATCGCGTTTCGAACTCTTCGGAGAATTTCACCGGTCGATTTCTCCCAACACAATGTCGATCGATCCGATTGCCGCAACTACATCCGCGATCAAAGCGCCCTCGCACATCTTCGGCAGAGTCTGGAGATTCGCTAAACACGCCGCCCGCATATGTACACGGTATGGTTTCGCCGTTCCGTCGCTGACGATGTAGTAGCCCATTTCTCCACGAGGCGACTCGACCGCCTGATAAACTTCCCCCGCGGGCACCGCAAAACCCTCGGTAATAATCTTGAAGTGGTAGATGAGAGCTTCCATCTGCGTCTTCATCTTTTCCCGATCTGGGAGCACGATGCCGGGAGCGTCGGCTTTGATCGGCCCTTCTGGCATGCCGGCCAGAGCCTGCTTTACGATCTCGTTCGATTCGCGCAACTCACGCACCCGGCAAATGTACCTGGCGAAGACATCGCCGTCTTGCGACACTGGCACCTTAAACTTGAAATTCTCGTAGCCGGAGTAAGGCATATCGCGCCGCAAATCGAAGTCCACGCCGCTTCCGCGCAGGGTGGGGCCAGTCGCGCCCAAGGCAATCGCATCTTCGGCGGCGAGCCGCGCCACGCCCTTGGTGCGCATCATGAAGATCGGATTTCCCGTGAGCAGGTTTTCGTATTCATCCACTTTCTGCGGAAAATATCCGGCGAATTGCCGAACGCGCTCGAAGAATCCGAGAGGTGGTTCCAGCGCCAACCCTCCCACGCGAAAGTAGGAAGTCATCATGCGCTGTCCGCTGATCATCTCGAATATCTTCAGCACTTCTTCGCGCTCGCGGAAGCAATAGAGAAATACCGACATTGCCCCAATGTCGAGCGCATGAGTGCCTAGCCATACCAGGTGAGAGTTGATGCGGGTCAACTCGTTCATCAGCACCCGCATCCACTGCGCCCTCGGGGGAATCTCCAGCCCCAGCAGCTTTTCCACTGCCAGCGCGTAACAGAGATTGTTGGTCATGGGGCAAAGATAGTCGATGCGGTCGGTCAGCGGCACCACCTGCTGGTAAAACTTGGCCTCGCACGTCTTCTCAATTCCCGTGTGCAGGAAGCCGATGTCGGGCATAATTCGGACGATCGTTTCACCATCGATCTCGAGCAGCACACGAAGCACGCCATGGGTCGAAGGGTGCTGCGGACCCATGTTCAGGATCATCGTCCGATCCTGCCCGGGTTCCACAACAGGCGTAGGGGAAAGGTGCGCCATGCTTAGCGGTAGCCCTCCACTGGATAATCTTTACGCAGAGGATAGCCTTCCCAATCTTCCGGCATCAAAAGCCGCCGCAAATATGGGTGCCCGGTAAAGCGAATGCCGAACAGGTCGAAAACTTCACGTTCAAAGTAGTTTGCCCCGGGCCAAACTGAGGTCAGCGATTCAACCGCCAGGCTGGAACTATCCAAGCGAACCTTTAAGCGCACTCGCTCTTTCTTTGTAATCGACAGCAGGTGGTAGACGACTTCAAATCTTGGCTCGGCGGGATACCAATCGACGCAGGTCACGTCAGACAGGAAGTTAAAGGCACACTCCGCATCGTCGCGTAGACGCGCGCTTGCCTCGCGAATGTTTGAGCGATCGATGCCGATGGTCATCTCATCACGGTCGAATTTAACTTCCGTGACTGCTGATGGATTCCAGGCCAGAAGTCGCTCCACGGCCGGATGACCTTTCAGTTTTTCAAGATCCGTGATGGCTGGGCTCAACGGCACTAGCGTTCTCCTCGGCGCACCGCGGTCGGGCCCCAGTCCAGAACGCCCTTTTTCCACACATAAAAAAACCCAACGAGCACAATGCCGATATAAACAAACATCTCCCACAGGCCAAAATGTTTGAGATCGCGCAAAATTACCGCCCAGGGATACAGAAATACAGCTTCAACATCGAAGAGAATGAACAGCATCGCTACCAGATAGAACTGTACGGAGAAGCGGCCGCGCGCATCTCCAACTGGAGCCATGCCGGATTCATAAGCAGAAAGTTTGGCCCGCGTCGGCTTACGCTGCCCAATCAACCAGGAAAGCGAGACAACAGCGACCGCAAAGGCACCCGCCAGCAGAGTATGGATCAGAAAAGGGAGGTAGCGAGCAAAATAATTGTCTGGCATGGGAGAGGGTATATATAATTCGCGCGATGCGTCGCTTAAACATTCTAGATTAGGTGCTGGTGCGCGGGAGTGTCAAGGGAAGGGAACAATTTCGGGCGATCTGGCAATCCGGTCCTACAATGATTGAAATCAAAAACCTGATGTACGCGTACACCTGGGATTTTTCAATGGCCCGGTGATCCGATGAAACGATCACACAATTCTTTATGATTTTTGGCTTCAACACGGATGTGAAGCACGGCGACACTATCTACCACGTGCAAAGCGAAGCACGCGAGAGTGAAAAACTGCTTCAGACACAAGTCTTCGTGCGCGGCCAGTGCGTGGGCAAGAAGGCGATCCCTTACGGCTCCGCGCAGGAATCCGGTTATGGCGATCCGCAAAAAGAGCAGCAACTTCGCGACCAGCATCGACTGGTGCTGGAGGCGATTCGGGAAGGGAAGCTAGAGAACGTCCTGGATAAAGCGGAAAGCGAATCATTGGCCGGCATCAAGCAATTGGACGTGCAATGGGAGAACGCAAGCGCCGTTCACGCCAATCGCAATTTGACCATGCAATTACGTGTAACCGAGGCTGGAGCCGCCGTTGGCAGCGCGCGTCTCACCTTTCGCTTCGCCCGCCCTGACGCCGTGCCGTTCTATACGCAAGCCACCACCGACGCAGCGGGAGGAGCCTTGATCTCCTTCGAGGTCGACGAATCCGCCTTGCCGGACTCGTCTGTGATGGTGCAAGCCAACCACGAAGGCCGGACGGTCACGCGCAAATTCGTTTTGCGTAAAGCGGAATGATCGAGTTGTCTTCGTCCTTCCTGAAGGAATGCTCAAGCATGCGAATTCATATCAACGGTGAAGAGCATACGTTCCCTGATTCCGCGCCTCCGCAAGAACTTACCCTTATGGTACTGATCGGCGCCCTGGGCATGAAGTCAGATCGTGTCGCAGTGGAACTCAACCGTGAGATTGCTCCCCGCGATCGCTGGGCAAAGACGCTGCTCAAGGATGGTGATCGGCTGGAGATCGTTCATTTTGTCGGGGGAGGCTGCATCCGGTAACCTTCGCGCACTCTTTTAGTTAACGTCCTCATTCGAATCTCCTGTTGACACCCACCAACTCGTGTCTAAAATGTTTGAAACATTTCGCTTGTGAACTGTTTCGAACATAAATAGGGAAAATGCCAGATTGCTTCTCATCGCGCGAAGTGATGGCTCTAACCGGTATCACTGCGCGGCAGCTCCAGTGGTGGGACGAAAGAGGCGTGGTAAAGCCCCGGCGCGTCGGCCATCATCGGGTGTATTCGATGCAAAACGTGCTGGAGATGGCGGTGATCTGCGAGTTGCGCCGCAAAGGTTTTCCGCTGCAGAAAGTGCGCAAGGTCATCCGTTTCTTGCAACGGGAGTTCGGCAAAGGTCTGGCGGAAATCGTCGGAAGGAACTCTGAAGTTCACCTGCTGACCGATGGCACACATCTTTATCTGGAGACTTCGGCGCGACAGATTGTGGACATTTTGAAGAATTCGAGCCAGCCGATTTTGGGCATCTGTCTGAGTGATGCGGTGCGGTGGGTGCGCGCTGAGGTGACCGCCCGCAAGGCGAGTACTTCCGTAACGGCGTTGTCGGAGCGACGCCGTGCTAGAAAGGTTTCGTAGGCAAAACATGCCGGTGCGAGGGTTAGTCCACAGGAGGAATGCATGGTCGGAGAACTGGATATTCTGAATGAATGGATTCCCGAACAGATGCAGCCCGGAACTGTCTTTGTTTTAGAAAACGCCGGCGAAGTCGGGGAGAAGGAAGACCCTTACTGGGCGGTGCTTGCTTGCCCTTCCTGTGGCATGCTGGGATTGATTACGCGACGGCAGATCAACGGCTTGATCCCAGTAATATGTGGCTCGGAACAATGCTCTGCACAGTTTTTTATTCGCGACGCTGAAGTCGTGGTGCGCAAACCTTTCTAGGACGACCTATCATCCGAAGGTTCCGGGTCCATGAGTTCAATCCCAGCGATTGTGTTTTTTCTCGACCTGCCTTGGTTCAATCGTCGTTTCCCTTGGTATTGGAGGTATTGCGTAGCAATCTTTATGGGTGGTGCTGCGATCTGGGCCGCACTGAGCCGCGGACCTGTCAGCGGAAGAGGCGGAGTACCTTTTCCTAACCAGCGATTTCTGCACGGATGCTTTCTGGCTCTCGGAATCGCTATGGTTGCTCTCTCCCTTTGGGGACTGTGGCAGGGAACGCGCTGAAACTAGGTTCGCATTATCGCTTCGTTCTTGCCTCGGTCAACTCTACTGGTACCTGATCGACGATTTCGATTCCGAAACCTTCCAGAGCTGCCACGCGTTTCGGACGGTTGGTGAGAAGACGAATACGTCTCAGGTTCAGGTCCGATAGAATCTGGGCGCCGATTCCAATTTCGCGCTGGGTCTGCCTTTCGTTGTCGAGCAACGACGGCAACTTGCGGCCGCGATGGAAGACAAGCGCGCTGCGCTCGCCTACTTTATCCACAGAGAAACCTTGAGAGGTCTGATGCAGGTAGATCAGCGCGCCGCACTCCTCGTCAGCGATTCGGCGGAGCGAGCCTTGCAGCGTCGCATGGCATTCGCAACCGGTTGCCCCGAAGACGTCACCCATTAGGCAATGAGCATGCATGCGCACCAGCACCGGGGTTTCGCTACGCTCTATATTGCCGCGAGTCAGGGCGATGTGCGACTCGCCGCCGTCGATTTCACTCTCGTAGGCGATGAGGCGGAATTCGCCGAAACGCGTATCTACCAGGGCTTCGCCGACGCGATGGACGTAACGTTCATGCGCCATGCGGTAGCGGATTAATTCTGCCACGGTGAGCATCCTGAGGTTGTGCTGCGTGCAGAACTCGATCAGGTCGGGGACGCGTGCCATGGTGCCGTCATCCTTCATGATTTCGCAGATGATGCCGGCGGGAATCAATCCGGCGAGGCGGGCGAGATCGACCGAGGCTTCGGTCTGTCCAGCGCGCACCAGCACTCCGCCTTTGCGGGCACGAAGAGGGAATACGTGTCCGGGGCGCGCCAGGTCGGATGCTTTCGTCGCGGGATCGATCGCCACCTGAATCGTGCGTGCGCGATCATACGCGGAAATGCCGGTAGTCACGCCGGCGCGCGCGTCGATTGCCTCGCAGAATGCAGTGCCATATTGCGAAGTGTTCTCGGCGCTCATGGGGCCGAGCCGCAGGTAATCGAGGCGCTCTTCGGTCATGGTGAGGCAAACAAGGCCGCGTCCATACTTGGCCATGAAGTTGATGGCCTCGGGAGTAACCTTCTCGGCGGCGAGGGTAAGGTCGCCTTCGTTCTCGCGGTCCTCGTCGTCGACGACCACGATCATGCGGCCGGATCGGATTTCTTCGATCGCAGTGGGAACGTCGGCAAAGGATTGCGTGTTCATTGCTGCCACATTGTAGCAGAGTGATTATCAGTTAGTTACTAGCCGCAGCCGCCGAAGCAACGACATAGGACGCAGGGGAGCACAGACGAAATCGACAGACGGGCCCACACAAGCGCTGGCTCCCAGGAATATCAAAGCAAAAGGGTCGCTTTCCAGCGACCCTTTCCAAATTGGACGACCGAAATTACAGCGTGGATTCGATTTCGAAGCCCCACGCTTCCAGCAGTGGTTCCGGGATATATTTCGAATTCTTGTTGCGGCGGGCCCACTCCCGCAGGCGCGTGGAGCGCAGATATTGGTCCGGGGTGAGCTTGTATTCGCGCACGACTTGTTCAAACTCCGTGATGGTGGGGACGATTGGTCCGATTGGCTCGGGCTTGCCCCAGTTTGGATTTCCGCGACGCTTGGCCATGTAACGTGCCTTTCCTACAAATGAGGGAAATAAACTCAACTATTGCTCTATCTATTTGATTCTCCACAAAGTATGGGGATGCATGGAAAACATAAGCAAACGCCCAATAACTAGACCCTGCTAGTTATCCACGGAACCCTCGAACGTAATCTGAGAGTCAGCAGGTTAGGATAAAATCCGCCGAAAGTCAAAACAATTCGGCTTTATTACTTCAATTAAATTATCTTAAGTAACTGTATCTAAAGCAGTTGTATTAGAAACCAAAAGCAATTCCCGAGATGGCATTGGGTTTTAAGCCCCATCCTGGCTACATTTGAAGAACGTCGGATCCCCGTGGGTTAGCGGGACATTACTGCCGTAACCCTCGGCGCAAGGGTGTCATTGATACCGCTTTTGGAGGGGCATAGAGTTGAACCAAGGCAGTGTTCAGTAACCGCGGACATGTCCACAATAGCAACCATTCCTGCGGCGACTGACGCGGAAGATGCGGCGGGAAGGGCTCAGACGGCATCATGAAGCTCAAAGCGCTCTTGCTTAGTTCGGACGACAAAATCGTGCGGGTACTGCGCCGGACTCTCGGCGATCTGGATATTGCGGTCGAGCACTGTTCTAATTCCGAGGTTGCTCTTCGGCACCTCACCCGAGATCGGTTTGAGGCAATCATTGTGGATTGTGCCGGCCCCGGCTCGGCCGCGGTGCTGCGCAGCGCGAGAAGCGCCCCGTGCAACAAGAGGGCAGTGGCTGTAGCCATTCTCGACGCCTCAACCGGGTTGCGCTCCGCATTCGAGATCGGGGCTCACTTCGTGCTTTACAAGCCAGTGTCGGCAGAGCGGGCCAAATCAAGTTTTCGAGCGGCTCGAGCTCTGATGAAAAAGGAACGCCGGCGCAATTCCCGAGTGCCGGTTCGAATTCCGGTTACGATGCGGAGCCTCGAAACGCACGTCCAATTCAAGGTTAATACCACGGATCTGGGAGAGGGCGGACTCGCCGTCGGCTTGGCCCGCCACAGTAAAGCCCACGGCCGCTGGATGCTCTCGTTTACTTTACCGGGCTCACAGACCTCTCTCGAAGTGGATGCGGAGTTCGCCTGGGAAGCCGCTGGGACGCAAGTAGGGTTGCGGTTTCAGAATCAATCTGCAGAATTTGCGCGCCAATTGAGGGAGTGGTTGAGCCGCAATTCTCCGGATGCTGAAAAAGACGACCCGCCGATACGGTGCAAGCTTACAGATTTGAGTCTGGGGGGGTGCTACCTCGAACTAACATCGCCCTTTCCGGTTTCCACGCGGGTAACCCTGTCGATGAGCGCCGCCGGAGTCGATCTGAAAATCGAAGGGGTTGTTCGGGTTATGCACGCGGATCAAGGAATGGGCGTGGAATTCACGCAGAGTACAGTGGAACATCGCGCCATGCTGGAGAAGTTCCTGGGCCTGCTCACGGAGAATCGTAACGTGCTGCCTGAGTTGCTGGTAGAGCCTGAAGGCTTGGAGACGGAGTCAGGGCTAAACTCACAATCTCCCAGGCCGGCTTCAGAACCAGAAGATGCATTACTTGGACTCTTTCGCAGTCAAGCTACTCTTCCGGTTGAATCGTTTTTGGCAGAGTTGCGCAAACAGCGAGGGCTTGCCGCCAGCGCCTCCGCCTGATTTATTCACTCTCCGCTTTTTCCCATATCATTGAGGCAAAGAGGTTCCCTCCGCCGGACCGCCTTTTACCATCTCAGTTTTAATCGTCGATTTCTGATTTGCTACCAGGTCGATGTCGGTTTCAAAGTTCTGATAACCGGGCAAGCTCATTTTGATTGCGTGCTTTCCGGGGGCCACGAGCAGAGCCTTGCCCATCCCTTCGAATTCGGCGACGTGGCCGACGAAAACACCATCCACAAAAACCGCGGCGCGATTTGGCTTGACGTCCAGCTTGATCTCGGCGGTAATCCTTGGCAGCTCAACTCGAGTGTCTTTTTCCATCTTCACTGCCACACTCTGTTTTTCTCCGGCCCGGACGGTAACCTTCTGCACAAAATCGCGATATCCGCCCTGGCGCACGGTAATCTCATGCTCGCCGGGAAGGAGCAGGAGCTTTTTCGATCCTTTGAGTTCGCTGAGATAGCCGACGTATTGACCGTCGATCCAAACGCCAGAAGTGTTCTCGACTTTGGAGGCGCCGACGAGTTCAACTTCTCCCAACACTTGGTTCTCGGCGTGAAGGGCTGGAAGAAAAAGTGTAGAAATCAGGAGAACGAGCGAACACAGGACAATGGGGATCTTACAAAAGGGATTCATGGAAAGTTCCTCCCTTTTGAGATAATACACGGTGACAAAAGGCTGGCAAAACGCCCGCTTTCGGGCGGAATCAGAGTTGCTAACGCAACTTAAAACGTGTTTCGGAACAACCAGAACAACGAGCCCGAAAGCAGCATGGCTACAGGCAGAGTGAGCACCCACGCCAAGGCCAGATTGCGAACCGTGGACCACTGAATTCCGGAGTGGTTAGCCGCCATAGTTCCGGCGATTCCGGAGGAAAGCACGTGGGTAGTGCTGACAGGAAGGCCGAATCCATCGGCCGCGCCGATGGTCGCCATCGCAGTGATTTCGGCCACTGCGCCCTGCGCGTAGGTCAGATGACTCTTGCCAATCTTCTCTCCCACAGTGATAACTATGCGCTTCCAGCCGACCATCGTGCCCAGGCCAAGTGCCATGGCTACGGCCACTTTCACCCACAAGGGAATGAAGCGGGTGGAGTGATCGATGTGCTTCTTATAGTTCGCCAGGACGGCATTATCCGCAGCAGTAAACTGCGGCTTGCCGCTTTTCTGCATGAGACGTATCGATTCGCTGATGAGATACATGTCATTACGGAAGTTGCGCACGCGATTGTTCGGGACATTCTTCAGCTCTTTATAGAGAGAGGTTTCGGTGCCGATGTCGTTGACCATGGTTCGCAGCGCGAGCATGGTGTTGGGCGTGAAATCCTTAGTGCGGATGTAATCGGTAACGTCATCATGTGCGTCCCCGATCGCCGCGTTGGGGCTCACATACTTGGACAACGTGTCGGCGGCCTGGGTAGAGACGGCGATGAAATCCTGCGAATCCTTCCAGGTGACAGCGTGGTTAAGGGCGTAGGCCGTGGGCACGGTGCCGATCAGAATGAGCATGATCAAGCCCATCCCTTTTTGGCCGTCGTTGGAGCCGTGGAAAAAGCTCACGCCCGTGCAGGTGAGAATGAGCAGGCATCGGATGTAGAACGGCGGCGGTTCGGTGCCTTCGGGAGCTTGGTAGAGTTTAGGATCCTTAATGAGGGCTTTCGCGAGAAGCAGCAACAGCCCGGCAACGCCGAATCCGACGATGGGCGAGAGCAACAGCGATTTGCCAATGTTCGCAGCCTGACCCCAATCGACCCCGCTGGTCGCCGTTCTGGAATTCATGAGCTGGTTGGCGATGCCGACACCGATGACGGAGCCGATGAGCGTATGTGAACTGGAGGCAGGCAACCCGAACCACCAGGTGCCGAGGTTCCAGATAATCGCGGCGACGAGTAGGGCGAAGACCATGGCAAACCCAGCTTTGCTTCCCACCTGCAGAATCAATTCTACCGGCAGCAGCGAGACGATGGCGAAGGCCACCAACCCGCTCGACGCCAGCACGCCGAGAAAATTCCAGAAGCCGGACCAAACCACGGCGACGTGGGGCTCGAGCGAGTGGGTATAAATAACCGTAGCCACGGCATTGGCCGTGTCATGGAATCCATTGACGAATTCGAAGCCCAGGGCCACTAGGAGCGCGATCCCAAGAAGTACAAAGGGCAGGATGGACTCGTTATGCACAAAGGAAAGATCATGGAGCAAGCTGGAGCCGGCATAGCCGACACCGATGACCAGCACCACGCCGAAAACCAGCATGCCGATTTTGCCGGGAGAACGGGAGAGTTTTTGATCGAGCAAGGTCTGGGATGCGGTGGCCATGATTTTCCTCGCTTCGTAGGTTGAAGTGGCTGTGTACGCTAAAGGTCGCAACTATACGGTAAGTTTGTTACGGGAGTGTGAAAAACGAGGATTTCCATTTGCCGGTTCAATTGCGGTAGAGTGCCCGACGGCATTCAAAGCGTTCTGCAAATGGAGGACGATGAAAAAACTGGATGCGAATTGTGCTGTGCTTAACGTTCCTACAGCAGACGGCCTATTCCCAACAAATAAAGGCGCAACTTGATCATCATCGTGATGGGAGTGACGGGCTCGGGGAAGACGACCGTGGGAAGTCTGTTGGCGCGGCAGTTGCGATGGAGGTTTGCGGATGCGGATGACTTTCATCCTAAGTCGAACGTCGAGAAGATGCGGCTTGGAATTCCTTTGAACGATAACGACCGTCGGCCATGGTTGGAGCGGTTGCGGGCAGAGATTGCGAACCAAAATGCTGAGGGACGCAACCTGGTGTTGGCTTGCTCGGCACTGAAAGAAGAATATCGAGAGATGCTCACGATAGGCCCGGCGGTGAAATTTGTGTATTTGAAGGGAAGCGCAGAAATAATCGCACATCGTCTGGAGGCGAGGCATGGGCATTTCGCCGACGAGAAAATTCTAGCGGGGCAGTTTGCCGATTTGGAAGAGCCAGACAACGCTGTAGCTTTCGATATCGCCGGGACGCCGGAGGAAATCGTGACCGAAATCCGGAAGGGGTTGCGAGTATAGAATCTCCGTGCGCTCTGCCGATGTTGGCGCAAACGTGCCGATTTTTGAACACCAAAGGCACGAAGTAACACGAGAGCCGACTCGTAGGCGCTCCTTCCTGAGACTCGTTGTGAAATCAGGCCTTTGCCTGTTGGATAAGACTCGGAAACTTGACCCGCTTTGTTTACAATAGACGATTCGCCTGTCCTGAGAGCGGCAAGCCTGCAGTCTGGACATAAGAACACTTTGGAACAGTCAAACCACAAACCCAACGCGTCCCCGAGCGTGACGACTGGAGTGTCAGCGGTTCCGTCTCCCACGGTTTATTGGCGAGTTGAGGGAAGTCTGCTTGACCTGACGGTGGTGCAGCCGGTGGCGTTCTTTACCTGGAATGCGCAGACATTCACCGAGCGCATCCGGCGGCGGGGACTGATCTTTCTAATGGCGGCGCTGCGTCCGTTTCTTTATTCGACGAATCGGAAATTCGCCACTCGCGTGGTTCACACTGCGTTGCGGGGCGTAACGCGAGATCGGTTGGATCTGCTGGGCGAAGAATACTTCCAATACAAATTAAAACCGCAACTGAAGGCGCACGGAGTGGAGCGGGTGCAGGAGTTAGTGCGCGCGGGCGCGGATGTCGTACTCATCAGCCAAGGGCTGGATCATGTCATGAAGCCGCTGGCCCTGCATCTCGGGGTAAAGCGGCTGGTGGCGAACCGACTGGACTTTCGCGGTGGAGTGGCGACCGGAAGGCTCCTGGAGCCCGTGATTCGGCCGCGCGGAGCGTTGGCGCGGCTTCGGGAGCAGAGTCCGGATGGACGGCGCGCGCCGAAGACCTTGGCGCGACAATTGGATATTTCGCTGGAGCAGTTACGCGGAGCCGTGATCAATTCTGGACGCGAGCCGGTGGCGGGGGAACGTCCAATCGTGCATTTCGAGGGGCGACGGCAAGCGGTAGGATTTTCCGTGAGTGGCGCTCTAGCAGGCAAGCACGTGATGCTGATTGGTGTAACCGGATTTATCGGCAAAGTTTGGCTCGCCAATACGCTGATGGAGTTGCCGACGATTGGGCGAGTTTATTTGCTGATTCGCCGACAAAAATCGAATCCCGCCGAGCGCCGGTTCGAAAAGATGGTAGAAGAATCACCGGTGTTTGATCCCTTGTTTGAGAAATATGGTCTCGGACTTGGCGAATATCTGCGGGAGAAGGTCGAAGTCGTGGAGGGGGACGTCGCGCAGCCGGGATTGGGCATAAATGCCGATGTGGCGCGCCGGCTGCACAGAAATCTGGATCTGATCGTGAATAGTTCTGGATTGACGGACTTCAATCCTGATCTACGGGATGCGCTGATCACTAATACGGCTGCGGCGCTGAATATCCTGGAGTTTGTGCGGGTGACCGATCATGCAGGTTTGCTGCATTTGTCGACGTGTTATGTCGCGGGCGAGCGCGATGGCAGAGTTACGGAAAAGTTGATTCCGAACTACACACCGCGTCGCGTGCCAGGCTTTGACGCCGAGCAGGAGTTGGCATCGCTACGCGAGTTGATCGCGAAGGCCGAGGCGGAGGCCGAAGGCACCGAAGTCACCGCCGGTCTAAGGTCGCAATCGCTGGCGAAGGAGCACGCGGCGAAAGGGTTACAGGGCACGGCACTGGAGAACCAAATCCGCAAGAACCGCATACGATGGTTGAAGACGTATTTAACCGAAGCTGGGACGCGGCGGGCGAAAGAGCTGGGATGGCCGAATACTTATACGTTGACCAAAAGCCTTGCGGAATCGCTGATCGTGAAACATGGTGCGGGCTTGCCGATTGCCGTGGTGCGTCCGGCGATCGTGGAGACCTCGGTGGCGAAGCCCTTCGTGGGATGGAATGAAGGGATCAATACTTCGGCGTCGCTGTCTTATTTATTAGGAACTTACTTTCGACAGTTGCCTTCGAATGAGAGCAAGCGACTGGACATTATTCCGGTCGATGCGGTATGCGCCGGCATGACGCTGATTGCCGCGGCAATCGTCGAGCGTCGGCACGATCCGCTGTACCAGTTGGCTACGTCGGTGACCAATCCGTGCGATATGGGACGGTCGATCGAGTTGACGTCGCTGGCGCACCGCAAGCATTACCGGGCGCAGGAGGGGCTGGAATCGTGGCTGCGATTGCGATTTGATGCCATTCCGGTGTCAAAGACGCGATACCAGCGCATGTCGGCGCCGGCGCAGAAGGCGATTGTAAAGTCGATTCAGCGGATTATGTCGCCCCTGCCGCTGAAGAAAACGCCGTTGGTGAAAGCGGAAAGAAATTTGGAGCGCGTGGAGAAATTGATTGAATTGTTTGAGCCATTCATCCTGTTGAATGAGCATGATTTCGCGGCCGACAATGTCGAGAAGCTCTCACACGCGTTGGTGGAAGAGGAGCGCGAGGAGTTTGGTTACAAAGCGCGAATGCTCGATTGGTGGGATTACTGGGTTAACGTGCATATTCCGGCCCTGCGGCGATGGACGTACCCGTTGATTGAAGGAAGGCCTTTGGAGGCGCGTCCGGCTCGCAGTTTGCAAACTGGCGTAACCGTGAAAACGGGCACGAATGGGGGCGCCTGGTGAAACGGCTGTGCGGACGGCTAAGGTTCCAAATGATGCTAAAGGATTTGCGCAGCAGGGTAGGTAGAAATGAGAAGTGGTGAATGGCGATCTTTTTAACCGGGTGTACAGGATACATAGGTGCTCACGTGGCAGCCAATCTGCTGCGCGACCACGACGCAGCTCTGAATGTGCTGGTGCGGGCGCGGGACGTAAGCGAGGCGGAGAACCGGTTGTGGCAGGCCCTGCAATTGCATCTTGAGTTCCCGAAGTTTTACGAATATCTGCAGACCCGAATGCGCGTCTTCCGCGGGGACTTGACGGAGCCGGGATTTGGGCTGACGCGCGACGATTATGACCGGCTCGTACACACGAGCGATTCGGTGATTCACTGCGCGGCGTCGCTCAACCGGAAGTCGGAGAAGAGCTGCCTGAACGTAAATCTACGGGGTACGCTCGAGGTGCTGACGCTGGCGCGTCACGCCGAGCACTATCACGGACTGCGACGCTTTAGCCAGGTCAGCACGGTTGCGGTTGCGGGGAAGCGGCAGAACGAGGTCGTGACGGAAGACTGTTCGATTGATTGGGAGCGCTCGGATTACGATCCGTATGCGCGGACGAAAAAATTCTGCGAGCACATGATGCGCGTGCTTCTGCCGGAGACTCCGACGACGATTTTCCGGCCAAGCATTGTTTTGGGCGACAGTCGATATGCTGAGACCACGCAATTCGATATGGTAAAAGCGTTTGTGTTTCTGGCCGGACTTCCGGCCCTGCCCTTTCGCCCGACCGACAAGATTGACATCGTGAACGTGGATTTTGTGGCAAATGCGATTGCCACCCTGCATCAGAAAAATCAGCCGGAATACGATACGTACCATCTTTCCTCCGGAATCGGCTCGCAAACGTTTCGTGAGATCACGGGGGCGCTGGCCGCGGCGCAGAATAAGCGTTCTCCGGTGTTTGTACCGGTGGCGGAGGGACCGTTTTCAGCATCCGTGAACCTACTAGCGAACCGTAAGGGCTCGATCGGAAAGAGTGCTTCGTTGCTGAAGGTGTTCATGCCTTACCTGGTGTGGAACACCGTCTTCGACAACACGCGTGTGACGAGGGAGTTGGGGAAAAAGCCCGTGCCCTTCTCGGGGTATTGTTATCCCCTTCTGAAGTTCAGCAGCGAGAACGGATTCGCATACCGGTATCAGCCCTGGCCCGCGGCGGCGGGAGGAACCGCTGCATGATGGACATCATTTTAGAAGCCTGGGTCAGTACCTCGATCGAGCGGGCCAAGGCGGGATGGATGCTGGGCGCGGGCAAGCGCTGGCAGCCCGGCGAAAAATTGAAGCTATTGTTTGCCGGCTACAACGGCACGCGAAATATGGGATCAGACGTCCGCGTAGAAGAAATGCTGCGGCAGATCCGGCACATTCTGGGCGCAGAGCGGGTTGAGTTCAGCGTGATGAGCCAGAATTTCGATTTCTCTCAGGGATATTTCGAAGGTACGAAGCAGGTGCATCTGCCGGATATTTTCCCTCCATTCCTGGCGAACGAGGTGCCGCAGCACGACGGAGTGGTGGCGTGTGAAGGATCAATGTTCAAGAGCAAGTTCGCCAATGCTTTGACCACAATGATGATTGGGTCGTTAGGAATCGCGGCTGCGCAGAATAAATTGTCCGTGGGGTACGGAGCCGAAGCGGGACATATGGATCCTCTGGTGGCGAAAATGTGCGGCCGGTATTGCCGGAATTCTTTCGTCATTACGCGTAACGAGGAATCGCGAGCTGTCTTGCGAGAACTGGGTGTCCCTACCGAATTAGGAACCGATACGGCGTGGACCTTCGAGCCTCGGCCGGCGCAGTATGGACAAAGCGTGTTGCGGAAGGTGGGCTGGGACGGGCACACGCAGGTTTTGGTGGTCTGTCCGATCAATCCGTTTGAGTGGCCGGTGAAGGCTTCAGTGGCGAAGTATGCAATACATAGCTTGACGGGAGCGTACAGAGACAGCCACTACCGCACGGTCTATTTTCACAATTCGGGGCCGGCGGCAGATGAAGCGTATCGTAAATATTGGACAGCCATTGCGAATGGTGTGGATGCCTTCCGCAAAAAGAGAAACGTGTTCGTAATTCTGGCGGCGACGGAGCGGCTGGATGCCCGTCCGGCGAAGCGGATCGCTGAGAAACTAGGCGGGGTGCCAGTTCTGACCTCAGACGAGTACAACATGTATGAACTGGTCAGCGTTCTGCGAGCGTGCCATATGATGGCGTCGTCGCGGTATCACGGCATTGTGACATCGATGCCGGGTCTTGTGCCGTCGGTGGGAATCACCATGGATGAGCGCATCCGAAATCTAATGCGGGAGCGGGGCCATCAGGATTTGCTGATGACAGTTGACGATCCCGAACTTGAAGGAAAGCTGCTCGCGGCTTTGGAGAAACTCAGCTGTGAGGCTGAAGCGATTGCGGATGGCATCGCGAAGACGGTTGTAAGAAATCTGAAGGTGATGGCGCGCATGGGCGTGTATTTCGAGGAAGAAGTGCAGAGAAGATACCCGGAATTTGAGACGCGGCGGGGAGAGTGGAGTTGGGAGGATTACTTGCCACCAATGGGCGCCGGGCTTCGGGAGTTGCTGGCGGCTTACAGCTAGTGCTAGCTTCTGCTGTTCTAAAAGAGCTTTTGATCGCGCAGGACGCGAAGGTCGTCGAGGGGCGCCGAAGAGGAGTTCGGTGTCCTTTCATCACGGAACCTTGCTGATCACATCTTGAGCACAGCCATTCCATTCCTCGAGGCGATTTTCTCGCAACTGCGTGAGGCCGGGGATACGCGCATTCTAGCCGAAATTCGCGAAGGTCAAATCACCGGCGTCACTGGGAATGAGCTACTGGAACTCGTGCGCAAGGCCAGGACTTTTATTGCTTCGCGAGGATTGAACAAGGGTGACCGCTGCGGGTTGCTGGCAGCGAATAGTATTCGGTGGGTTGCGATCGATCTGGCGCTCATGGCGGAAGGGCTGATTGTCGTCCCGCTGTATTCGCGGCAGGCACCAGGGGAATTGATTGCAATGATGAAGGACTGCACGCCGTCGGCCGTATGTTGTGGAGATCCGGCATTGCGGGATGCGATCGCGGAAAACTGGGCGGAGGCGCCACAGCAGTTCTTGTTTGATGAAATCTTCGCGGGTGCTTTTGAAGTGGATTTGGAGCCGCCGCAATTGAGCGAAGATGATCCGGTAACGATCATCTACACTTCGGGCACTTCCGGCGAAGCCAAAGGGGTCGTGCTTACCGCGGCAAATGTCGGCTTCATGCTTGGCCGGACATCCGAGCGGTTGGGCGAGCTCATGTCGGATTTGGATCCTGCCAGCGGGAGACAGGATCGCGTTTTTCATTATCTGCCGTTCACCTTTGCGGCATCCTGGATTGCGCTCCTCACATTCCTGATGCGCAGGAGCCTGGTTACGATCAACATGGACCTGGCGAAGATTGCCAGTGATATGCGCATGGTCGAGCCGGATTATTTTTTGAATGTTCCGCAACTGCTCGAGCGCATGCGGCGAGCGGTGAACGAACAATTGTGGCAGACGGGCGGAGTAGCACAAGCGATTTATTCGCGAGCGAAAGGGGCATGGGCGCGCAAACAAGAGGGCACCCCGAAGTCGGGTGACGCACTGTGGCTGGGCCTCGCGCAAAGACTGATTTTCCCGACGATCCGGAAGAAAATGATTGGAAAGAATTTGAAGGCTCTGATTTGCGGCTCGGCGCCGTTGAGTGCGGAAACGCAGCTCTATTTCATGATGTTGGGAATTCGCGTTCTGCAAGTTTACGGGCTGACGGAGACGACAGCAATTTGCACCATCGATGATTCGAATCACGTTGAGGTAGGACGCGTTGGGCCGGCGATTTCGGGCATGGAGATGAGGCTGGCAGAAAATGACGAAATCGTAGTGCGGGGACCGAACGTTTTTTCGGGCTACTGGAAGCGCCCAGAGCAGACGGCCGAGGCGTTGCGCGGAGGATGGTTTCACACAGGCGATCAGGGTGAAGTGAATGGTGCGGGAAATTGGCGAATTGCGGGGCGGATCAAGAATTTAATCGTCTTAGGGTCCGGCCACAAAATTTCTCCTGAGCCGATTGAAAGTGCGATTGCGAAGCAATTGCCGGATGCGCAGCAGGTTGTCGTGGTAGGCAACGGGCGTGGATACTTGACGACAATCGTGACCGGGAGCGTGACGCCGGAAAAAGTGCAGGCTGCACTGGATGTGGTAAATCCTGATTTGCCGCACTACAAGCAGGTACGGGCGTTTTTCGTGAGGGAGGAACCATTCTCGATCGACAGTGGCATGTTGACGGTGAATGGAAAACTCAAGCGGGACATCATCGCAGCTCGGATGAAGAGTCAGATTGAAGAGATGTACGGCGTCAAGCAGGTGGTTTAGGAAAAACTTTACACACAGAGGAGACGCCGGGTGCAAGGAGGAGACGCGGAGGCGAAAGCAGCGGACAGGTGCGGCGGAAAGGCTTTGTCCTGGACGTTCGCTGCCGGCGTTGTCGAATTAGCGCTTCATCGCGAGCCTTGCAATGAGTTAGGATCAGCGTCGCTGGAAGAGCTCGAAAAGTTTGCCACGGCTTTGCAGCTTATGCAGGCAGACGCGCACGCGCTCATTATTTATAGCGAGGTGAAAGCAGGATTTTGCGCGGGCGCCGACCTGCGCGAACTGTACCAGCGCTCGCAGGCGATGCACAAAACTGAAGCCGTGAAGGGTGTGCGGGATTTTTTGGAGCGCATTCACCGCGTGTTGAATCTGATTGATGCTGCGCCTCTGACTACGATTGCTGCCGTGCATGGAGTGACGTTTGGTGGAGGCTTCGAGCTAGCGCTGGCTTGTGATTTGATTATTGCGGATAAGATGGCGCGGTTTTGCTTTCCGGAGCTGAGATTAGGATTGATTCCAGGGTTTGGCGGGATTCCCCGTCTGAAGCGGGATTTGGGAAATGCTGTGGTGAGAGATTTGTTGCTCACCGGACGCAGCTTCAACGCAACCAAAGCGCAGCAGATCGGATTGGTGAGCCAGGTGGTGAATGAGGGCGAGACGTTGCGCGCGGCGCGGGCTACAGCGGCACAGCTGAGCAAGTTTGATCGTGCGACTGCTGCGGCGGCGAAGAAGTTTGTAAAGCCCATTCCACTGGAAGAGTTGCGGAGAGAGATCGATATGTTCTGTGAGTTGTTCGCGCGTCCGGCGGTGGAAGCGGGTTTGCGGAAGTTTGTGGAAAGTACAGATGCGCAGCCGTATCTGCCGTAGCCGGTATTTAGTACCTAGAAAGGTCTTTAAGGGCGGGGACGCCCTCGGCTGACATCACGTGACTAATGACATCATCTTAACCATGTCGACTGCTGATCAAACTCTGGATGAAATATTGAACCTTGCAGCGTCGCATTTCAAGGTGGCGCGAGAAAAGCTACATCCCGATGAAGACTTCTTCAAGACGCTGGGAATTAATAGTTTGCAAACACTCGATTTGCTGACCAGGCTGGAGAATCATTTTCGAGTCGAGCTACCAGATTACGAGTTGCAGGGCGTCTCCGACTTCCGCACGCTGGCGGAGAAAATTCAGGCGAGGCTCTAGGTTCTGGGGAAAATTCATAACGGAGAAACTAAGGCAGGAAGAAACGCCCGGCAAAACCTATTGTGACCCATCTGTTTAATCTTTCCATCGCTTTGTGCGGGTAACTCGTTCATTAACGCGGTTTCCCCCGTGTCTTTGTGACTCTGTGGTGAAATAGTTCTGGAAATGCTCGATCTCCAAAAATATAGCTGTCTCGGAGCCGCCCTGCGCGATGCGCTGGAGCGGTTTGCCGGCGAAACCTGCCTAATTGAAGCGGACCGCGACCGGGAGAAAACCCGGCTTACCTACTCCGATTTCAAGGAAATCAGTCTGCCTTTGGCGCGCGCGCTGGAGGACGCGGAGTTCGACGCGGGAGATCGCGCCGCGATCCTCATGACGAATCAGTCAAAGTGGCTGATATCGGCGTATGCAATTTTCCACACTGGCGGAATCCTTGTGCCACTGGATTACAAACTGACGGCAGCCGAGCAATTGCAATTGCTGGAACACTCAAAAGCTAAAGTGCTGGTGGTGGAATATTACCTCTGGCGGGCGATCACGCAATCGGCGGAGTTTCACAATATCAAGACGAAGCTGGTGCTGGTGACGGAAGCGCCGCCGGGAGCGGAACTGGCGGGAGGATTTCGCTGGGAGGACTTCAAGCGCAAAGGTGCACCGGATTTTGTGATGCGGCAGCGCGAGGATGTGGCCTGCATTGTTTATTCGTCAGGCACGGGCGGACGGCCGAAGGGATGCGTGCTGACGCATGAGAATTATCTGGAGCAGTGCCGGGCCTTGACGGCTTGGTATCCATTTTGGCCAGGGGTGCGGTATCTGAGCATTCTGCCGACAAATCATGCGATTGATTTCATGGTCGGATACATTGGGCCATTCGTGTGCGGAGCGTGCGTGGTGCATTTACGGACGCTACGCCCCGAGTTTGTGCGCGATGCCTTTGTGCGCTACCGGATTACTTATGTGGCTCTGGTGCCGATGATCGTGAAAAATCTGGAGCGCGGGCTGCGCGCCAAGTTCGATGAACTGCCGGGTTGGAAAAGATGGATGCTGAATCAGATGATCGCGGTCAACAAGTTCCTAACTCGACGGAGACCGCATGTGAAACTAAGCCGCGTGCTGCTGCCGGGTGTGCATCGCGCGTTTGGCGGAGAATTGCTGGCGCTGATTACGGGTGGCGCTTTCCTGGAGCCGTCGACGATGCAGTTCTTCTACGATCTGGGAATTCCGGTGGTAAACGGTTATGGACTTACCGAGGCGGGAACCGCGCTGACGTTGAATGATCTGAAACCGTTTCGTGCGGATACGGTGGGCAAGCCTTTACTGGGAGTAGAACTGCGGGTGCTGAGTCCGAATGATGAAGGAATAGGAGAAATTGCGGCGCGCAGCAAAACGGTGATGTCGCATTATCTCGACGATGCGGAGCTCACGCTGGAAACGATCGTCGAAGGATGGCTGCTGACGGGCGATTTGGGCCGCTTTGATAAGAGCGGGCATCTGCAGCTTTTCGGCCGGAAGAAAAACATGATCGTGACCGAAGGTGGGAAGAATATTTATCCCGAGGATATTGAGACGGTTTTCAATGGACTGCCGGTGAAGGAGTATTGTGTGTTCGCGGCGAACTACGTTTGGCCGCAAAAGGAACTGGGGCGCGAGCTGCTCGTCATGGCGCTGCGGTTGGAGCAGAACCAGAGCTTCGACGCCAAGTTGCTGGAAGAGATTGTTGCGCGCAACCGGCGATTGCCGGATTTCAAGCGGGTAGGCGGTTATCTAATCTGTGAAAGCGATTTTCCGCGAACCGCATCAATGAAAATCAAAAGGCAAACGCTGGCGGAAACACTTCGAAAAACAGTGAACCGGGGAGCGGTGGTGGGGTTGTGAGTGAGGCTTCGTATCTGGCCATTGTAAATCCTGCGGCGGGTGGCGGGCGGCGGCGCAAGATGCTTGGCCCGGCGCTGGAACGCCTGCGGGCAGGTGGGGTCGCAGTTGATGTGGCAGAGACGCAGGGCCCTGGCGACGCGACGCGAATTGCGCGCGAAGCTTACGGCAGCGGACGGCGGCGATTCATTGCGGTAGGCGGCGATGGGACGTCGTACGAAATTGTGAATGGGCTGTTTCCTGAAGCGGGCACAGGCGAACGTCCAACCCTAGGATTCTTGCCGCTGGGAACCGGCAATTCTTTTCTGCGGGATTTCAGCAACCGCGGTGCGCAGCACGCAATCGAATCGCTGATCGCGGGAAAAAGAAAAGATTGCGATGTGCTGCGGTTGCGGCACCGCGGTGGAGTCATCCACTACATCAATCTCTTGAGCGTGGGATTTCCCGCGGATGTGGCGACGCTGCGGGCGCGGCGCTTCAGCGGCCACGGAGAGCTGGGATACTTCATCTCAATTTTGCTCGAGCTGGCGAGGTTCCAGAGACGGCCGTTTCCGGTGAGAGTCGACGGCGAAACAGAATTCGACCGGCGACGCTGTCTTTTTCTCACCTTTAACAACAGCAAATTTACCGGAGGCACAATGATGATCGCGCCCCAGGCCGAGGTGAACAGTGGACGGATCGAATATGTTCGCTGGGGTGCGATCGGGAGATTGGGTCTGATTCGAAACTTGCCCACACTCTATGACGGGACGCATGTTCAGCATCCGCTGGCTGAGCGAAGAGCGTTACAACGCGTGGAATTTGATTTGGACGCGCCGGTGGATGTGATGGTGGATGGAGAAGTGCTGACCCTGCATTGTGAGGAATTGGATGCGCTGCCTGCCGCGTTGAACGTGGTGGCTTGAGCCCGTGATATAAAAGTGATCGTCACAGAAGGGAATCATGTCGGAGGAGCGGCGAAAGCGGCAACTGGAGCGCGAGGGAAAGCCGGCGACGAATCTGATGTCGCGCGACAGGCTCATCTGGGTTGGGATCGCCGTCGTGCTTATCGTGGCTTATGCAGGGTTCTGGTATTACAACAATCATCGCTACGATGGATTTGCGAAGTGTCTCGCATCGAAGCAGGCCAAGATGTATGGGCTCTACTGGTGTCCACACTGCGCCGATCAGAAAGCTATGTTTGGAAAGGCATTTCGGTATGTGCCCTACGTAGAATGTGCGATCAAGGGTTCGCGGGAATTGGCGCCAGCGTGCGCGGCAGCGGGGGTGAAGTTATTTCCAGCCTGGCAGTTTGGAGCAAACAAGCCGGTCGAGGGGGTTTTCCCCTTGCAAGAGCTCAGCGATAAGACTGGGTGCAGCTTGCCGTGACGGCGATCCAAGATCAACCGGCTGCGGTCAAAGCAACCCCCGCGAGGAATAACCGAATCCTGTTTGCCACGATCGCAGCTCTGGCGGTGGCCGGAATTATCGTGTCGGGGGTGTCGCTGCAGCGGCACTATGCGAAATCGGCATCCGCATTCTGCGACTTTGGAGAGAAATTTAATTGTGACATTGTGAACCGTAGTGAGTACTCGAGCGTGATGGGAATTCCAGTAGCAGCGATCGGAATCGTTGGTTACGGACTGCTTTTAATTCTTGCGACAATTTATCGTTCACGGCCGGAGACGCCAACGCGATTGCTGGCGGCGGCGATTGCTGGCTTGATATTCGCGTTGTATCTGACTTACGTTGAAGGATACGTGCTGAATACGTGGTGCATCTTGTGTTTGACTTCGCTGACCATAATCGTGGGGATCACGGTGCTTGCCGGTGTAGTGAAGACCCGATCACATCCTTAGCCTGCAGTCTGCTTCTAATCTGCGGAGCCTAGACGATTCGGCGGAGTAATCTCCAATGGGAAAACTCCAAATTACCGAGAATGAAATTGCGCCGCCGATTCGCGCAGGTGGTGCCACGGGTGACCTTCGGCTGCACGAATTCCGAAGCCGCATTTTCGCGAACACGCGTTTCTTGCGGGTCTGGCTTCCACCAGGCTATGACGATCCTGAGAGTCAAGGACGGCGCTATCCAGTCTTCTATTTGAATGACGGACAGAATCTATTTGAAACCGTATCGGCGTTCGGCGGAGTCGAGTGGCAGGTCGACGAAACGGCGGATCGGATGATCCGGGAAGGCGTGGTGCCGCCGATGATTTTCGTCGGGATCGATAATGCGGGTAAAGATCGGTTGCGTGAATATATGCCGCACCGATCGATGAGCCCGATGACGCTGCGTGTGCGGGGACGACATTACCCGGATTTTCTAATGAAAGAAATAATGCCCTTTGTGGAGCGCAATTATCGTGTGGCGACAGGGCCGGAGAACACTGGGCTGGGAGGATCGTCTCTGGGAGCACTCATTGCCCTGTACACTGCGAGGGTCCGCCCCGGAGTGATTGGGCGATTGCTGGTCGAGAGTCCCTCGCTGTGGGTTGCGAATCGGCAGGCAATCAAAGAGAGCCGCTTGGTTAGGATTTGGCCGGAACGAATATTTATGGCGGTAGGAACCGCCGAGGCCGCGACCTCGGAACGGAGCCGGACGGTGGTCGACGATGTGCGAGAACTGGCATCCATCGTGCGACGAGCGGGTCTGAGTGAGAAACGGCTGCGGCTGGTAATTAAAGATGGAGCCGGACATAATGAGGCGGCCTGGGCGGAGCGATTCCCTGAGGCATTGCAATTTCTGTTCGGAAGTTAGCCTAATGTGGCGTAAGCGTTTCTTCACCACGGAGCTGCTGAGATGCGGAGATAACCTTTTTTATTGGGTTGTCCTAGGGTTGTTCTCTCGTGAATCCGTGTCTCCCTGTTGAACGAAGTTTCTGCATCGGTCCGGGGTCGTAGCGTGGCGTTCTTCCCTGCCAAGCTTCCATATGCCAAACAAGATAGCGGCCATCACCGGTACGGAAGGCTGGAAGTGTGTCCAGCGCGCAAGTGGGCCGAGCAAGGGAAGTACGAAGGCTAGATAGAGCAGCAGTTTCAGATGACGCGTGACCGAGTTGTTCGGCAGGGTGACGATCCAGTCGCAGAGAAACAGGAATGCGGGGGCGAGAATCACGAGATCGTAAACCGTGAGATGCGGCGCGAGCAGGACTGTCGCCAGCAGCAATGCCGAAAAACGCAACGACAAATCAAGCCGGCTTCGCCAGCAGACGACGGCGATGGCGGAGACTAACACGGCACTGATAACGTAAAGCGTAAGAGAAACTGATGACCACGGAATGAGCATGCTCCAGAAAGTGCGCAGAGAGTGAGTTTGGTAGAGTCGGGGCTCGAGCAAGGGGAGTTGCCTTGGTACGTCGAGCAGAATGTGGATCCACTCACGAAGTGGGCCGGGACCGTAGTACAGCCAGCCTGCGGTCAACTGAGCGACGGACGACAGAAGTACGCCGGCGATGATCCTCCAGTGGAGCGTGAAAAGGAAGACGATCGCCGCAGCCAGAGCTAATTGAGGCTTGAAGATGAGACATCCTAGCGCGACACCGGCGAGGAATTCACGCTGGGCGCGAAAAGCCAAGAAGGCGAGAGTGAAGCTGGCAAGGGCTAAAGCGGATGTTTGTCCCCATGCAATGAGGTGCCAGAATGCCGGCAGAGCGAGGGCAAGAATCAGGACGGTTTGTTTTTGGTGGCGGAGGTCAGGACAGGATCGCCACACTGCATAACAGCAGAGTCCGTATATCAGCGAGCTGAGACTGAGCCAGAAGGTCAGCGCCGAGGAATATGAGAGCCCCGCAAAGGGCGCGAAGAGGATCGAAACCTGCGGCGGATAAAGCGGAAGATAAACAATCTTGGCGGCCTGTGGGACAAGTTTTTTCGCGACTGCGGATTGGGCTTGCATGTTGTATAGATCAGCGCCGCGATGAGCAAGCGCAAGAGACCCTAGAGTATAGAAATGCAGAAAGTCAGTACCTTTGATGTTGCCCGCGCGATCGAGTAGGCCGGGCGTGGCCATGTTCCAGACGTAGACTGACCAGAGGCTGAGGGCAAGGATCAGCCCGTGTGCACGCAGGCGACGACACGTTAGCCAGGAGGTGGACTTCGATCTGATGGACAAAGATAGCCGCTTCATATACGAACGGCAGGGGATTGTGCGACGTCGACGTGCCGTTCGCCATTGGAGTTTCGTCTGGTTAAGAAGAGCAATAGCACCAGATAGGGAACGAGAAGGACTAATACTGAAGGCAATAACGGAGCCCTCTTCGCCGAGTCAATGCGCGGGGGATGAAGCAGCATGACAAACGAACAAACATAGGGCCAACCAAGTGCAAAAGCGAAAACTCTGCCGAAGCTTTTGGGGAGAAGGGCCCAGTCGCGGAGAATGATCGCGACGGGCAGCAGCAATAGCACTTGGTTATACGGTGTAATGAGCGGGAGAACAAGAGCTGCGCCGAGGAACGATGCCGCGAGCGTCTGCGAGAATTCCACGGATGCCGCGTCGAAACGCCGATTACGCCACGAGAGGGCAAGAATGCTGGCTATCGCGATGGTCGAAACCACTCCTCCGGCCACGTTGCCCAGAGCGAGGCAAAGCAGCGAAGTTGTGGGAAAGTATTTCCGGTACGCGATGAGTCCGTCCCAAAAATAATGAGGCCACCCCGGAAGAACAAACTCTCCGAGTCCAATCAACACCGCAAGAGTGATTCCGAAGCCCACCAGCAAAGACCATCGGTTTTTCCATTCACTTGAGGCCCAAATGAAAAGCCATAGAAGCGGAAAAACCGCCATCTGTGGCTTAATGGTGGAGAGGGCCAGAAGGACACCGGCGAGAGCCAGATGATTTCGACACGTGCACCATGCGCTGAGGGCGAACAAGAATGCAACCGCCAGTCCGAGCTGGCGAAGCCTCAGTCCTTGCATGACTTGTGGACTACTCAGGACCAGCAACAGCATGGCCGCGGTCATCATCCAAGGTGGCCGCCAACGAAGAAGATCCAGCCAGATGAGCAGGCTCATCGCTGTGAGCATGGCTAAACCCAGGGGAGCCCAGTTTTGAAGCGAGGGAAAATCGACGTAGACGGTCGGTGCCAGTACAAATACCACATACACTGGATATACGAAGCGCTGCTCATCAATGACATTGAGTCCCGGCTCGCCATATTTCTGTTCGATCGGATAACCATAGAAGGCCATTTGAATCTCATGGCTAACCTCCGGTCCGTAGGGGTTACGCCGATGAAGGAGCAGTTCACGCGTCCCGTACCAACGGGGATAAAGATCGCCCATCTGAGCTTTCAGCCTGCCCTGTGCGACTTCAAGGTAATGCTCGTTCACATAGTCCTCCCATGGAAGGAGGATTTGTGACCGATAAAGGAGAGTTATCCCAGAAGCTAATACACTCAAAATGAACCAAACTCTGGCATTCACTCGCACTGGTTTATCTTCCTCGGTTATCTGGTGGTACGCATCTCGCTGGAGACAATGTATGCGTTGAGAATATCGCTTTCCTTTTCAGACCAGCGGGAGCGAATTTTATTGCGTAGCTTTATACGGCTTTGGCCGGACAGGCGATACGTCGGCATCGACTAGCCACACCGCGCGACTCTTGAAATAAGATAAGAGTTCGCGATTGTTGTCCGCTCCCATGTCTCGCGCCCATACGATCTTCGAACTGTCGATATCAGCTCTGTTCCAAACCCACTCCATATCGAAGTTGTGATGCGGCCCGTAGTCTACGAGAATCAATTGCTGGCCAGGAAATTGAGATAGTTGCCGTTCGACTGCGGCACGAGCTAAATTACCGCGAGGCCAGGGGGCTTCAATCGGCACGTGCATCGTGATCGCGGTAACGCGGAGTGCGATCATTGCGCAAGCTAACACAGGAATGGCACGCACCACGGATGGCCCCAGCCGGGGTCTCAAAGCGCCGCAGTGCCATATCTGCCGCATGCATTCGACGAGAAGGATGTAGAGCGCTCCAAGGGCAGGGGAGAAATAATGCGGCAGGGTCCAGCTTTCGACTGCAAAGCCCACCACCATGATGAGACAGATGATCAGGGGCAACCGCATTTTGGGCCGCCGTACGACCCATGGAAGAGCGAATAAGGGCACCGTTAGCAGAGGGCTGAGGTAAAGGATCCACAAGCCCTTGGCTTTCTCTGTGCTACGCGACAGAAAGCCTCCGAAGGTTAAGCTCCGCTCGTATTGCTGCAATTCCGCTTCATACAGGTTCAGCATCACGGCGTGACGATAGGTCGGCAACGCGGGCCGCTTTTGCCACAGAAAATATGGCGCAGTTGCGTACGTTGCACGATTGAGCTGATAGGCCATCTGGAAGGCGTTGCCTGTGACCCGGTAGTAATAGTAACCAGTGGCCGCTGCTCCACAGGCAAGGACGAGAATCAGAGGAGAAAGGCGCAAAAACAAAACTTTAAATCCTGGCTTCTTTCTTTCTGCCAGCCAGAACAGCATTGCCACGCCGACAGGAATGCTGACCAGCAAGCCTTCAAATGGCCGGCTATTCGCCAGAATTATCAACCCCACACCCATGAGTGAAGAGTCCGGCATCCTGAGATGCCTCCGCAAACGGGGCCACGCCCCCAACACGAGCGCCCCGCCAAGACCGGCGATAGAAGCGCACCAGTAACCATTCATCCAATAACTCAATATGGCTAAACGCAACACTGCAAGGATGCCTCCGAACAATGCCCACGAAGGAGGAAACCATCCTTGCAACATCCAGCACAGGGCAGAACACATGAGCGCGGTTGCGAGAACTTGACCAATCCAAGCATCACCTAAGAGTTGCCCAGCCGCGAGCATAAGGCCTTGCGCGGGAGGATACATCGACATGTACGTCGGCTTTTGAATCTCGTGAAAGGTTTCAAAATGGACCCACATGGGATGGGTGGGATTAGTCAGGCGGCCGTGTGCGAATGTGTCGGCCGCAAGCAGGTAGCTGAATTCGTCGTGGGAATAAGGTTGCGGGATGCCGAGGATCGGTATAAGTGCTGCGCGAATGGCGATGACGCTAAAGCCAGGCAAGAACACGGCGAGGCGCCGGCACCGCGCCAGCCGGGCAAACACGCTTTCCACTGCAGAGAACGCGCCAGCTTGGCCGGTGCCAGACGTATTTCGTGAGGAAGCAAGAATCAGTACACCCGCCGCCGCGAGAAGCAGAAATTCGAGAATCGTCAAAAGCCATGGAGCGAGCCGGGTGTAGACGATGAGCATTGCGTGATAAGGCCGAACTCTACTCTACCTGAGTTTGACAGGCTGCAAGAAGCCGGGCTTTCATGTAACAATCAAGTTCGCAAGAGAGCAATCAGCGGCCCTGTTTCATACCGTTTCCCGATCAGTAGTTTTCTGAAATAACCCGTCGACGATCTGGATCATTTCGTCGTCCACTACACGGTTTCGAGAGATGGCTTCGGCGAGCCGGACAGAGACGATCTTGTTGGAGCGTAGGGCGGCCATGCAACCGAATTCGCCCCGGTGCACCATGTCAATTGCCCCGAGGCCGTAGCGCGTGGCCAGGACGCGGTCGAAGGCGCTGGGTGAACCGCCGCGCTGGATGTGTCCAAGGACCACGGCGCGGGTTTCGTATTTCGTACGCTTTTCAATTTCGCGGGCGAGAATGTTGGCGATGCCGCCGAGCTTGACGTGGCCAAATTCGTCCTTCCCCATGTCTTGAAGGACAGGAGATCCATGACCCGGCTCAGAGGAGAATTTTGCGCCCTCCGCTACAACCACAATGGAAAAATATCGGCCGCGCTCATGGCGCTGGCGGATAGAATCCGCGACTTTGTCGATATCAAAAGGTCGCTCGGGGATGAGAATCACGTCGGCGCCGCCTGCGATGCCGCTGTAAAGCGCGATCCAGCCGGCATCGCGGCCCATCACTTCCACCACCATCACTCGATTGTGAGCTTCTGCCGTGGTGTGGACCCGGTCGAGGGCTTCGCAGACGATGTTGCAGGCGGTGTCAAAGCCAAAGGTGTAGTCGGTGCCGCCCAGATCGTTGTCGATGGTTTTGGGGACGCCAACGACGTTAACGCCGCTTTCATGGAGCTTTTGAGCAACCGAAAGCGTGTCGTCTCCACCGATTGCGATAAGAGCCTCGATGTGATTTTTCTCGAGGGTCGCTATGCACCGGTCGATGCCGTCGGGACGCTTTGAGGGGTTCGTGCGTGAGGTGCGCAGGATCGTACCGCCGCGAGGCAGAATACCCCCGACGACATCAAGGTTGAGAGGCATGCTGGTGTCGTCGATCACCCCGCGCCAACCCTCTAAGAAACCAATGAATTCGTCGGAATAGGTGAAAATACCTTTACGCACCACGGCGCGAATCACCGCGTTCAGGCCGGGACAGTCCCCCCCGCCGGTCAACACACCTATCTTCATGGTTCACTCCCCATGCTGGAAACAGATGATATTCCCTGAGATGCACGCCAGGCGCGGAATGTGCCTGCCGGCCGGAACGTGGGAACCGCAAATCTCCGGGAACGAACAGATTATCATTAATCCGATACGTCGCCGGTCGCATTTGCTGCTGAATCGCGATGCGGCCATTCATCTTTAATCGGTCATTATTTGGCAGAAAAGAAGAATCCAGAGGACCACCAGCGCACTATGGAACATGAACAGCAGACGAACCCGACTTGGTTGGGGCGGCGACATCCACAGCGTTGCGCCAGGCGCTTAGATTCGGCACAATGCTCCACTGGATGACCGAATGAAACATGGACCGATGAACAAGACTCTGGCAACTCTAGCGTGGGGCACGGTTGCGACTCTCGGCGCTTTCGCGGTAGGTACGATCGCAGTGCGGCGAGGAGAGCCGATCAATGCTCTGTGGCTGGTGCTGGCGGCGATGTGTTGCTACGCCCTGGGCTACCGCTTCTACAGCAAGTTTATTGCAACAAAAATTCTCGCCCTCGACGGCTTGCGGGCGACTCCGGCCGAGCGACTCGAGAATGGCCGCGATTTTCTCGTTACCAACAAGTGGGTGGTCTTCGGTCATCACTTCGCGGCGATTGCCGGACCTGGCCCGCTGGTGGGGCCGGTGCTGGCGGCGCAGTTCGGTTATCTTCCGGGGACGATGTGGGTGCTGGCCGGAGCGGTATTTGCAGGCTGCGTGCAGGACTTCGTGATTCTGCTGTTTTCGGTAAGGCGCGATGGAAAATCTCTGACTGAGATGGCAAAGGACGAGATCGGACGGGTCGGAGGATTTGTCGCGTATGTGGCCGTAATCTCGATACTGATTATTCTGCTCGGAGTGGCCGCGTTGATCGTGGTGAATGCGTTGAAGGCGAGTCCGTGGGGTTTGTTCACGATTGCGATGACCATGCCCGTCGCATTGTTGATGGGTGTTTATCTGCGGCGCATTCGTCCTGGGAAAGTGTTAGAGGTGTCGGCGCTTGGTTTCGTTTTGGTCTTGGCGGCGATCTGGGGTGGTCAGTATGTTTCGCAGAATCCAGCGCTGGCAAGAGTCTTTACGTTGAGCGCGCCCACACTAGCGATTCTGATCATGGTTTATGGGTTTGCAGCGTCGGCGCTGCCGGTGTGGCTGCTGCTGGCGCCGCGCGATTATTTGAGCACGTTCGTGAAACTGGGGACGATTGCGCTCCTGGGAGTTGGAATCGTTGTGCTGCACCCCACATTGCACATGCCCGCGCTCACCCGGTTTGTGGACGGTACGGGACCGGTGTTCGCGGGCAAAGTGTTTCCTTTCGCCTTCATTACCATCGCCTGCGGAGCCATCAGTGGATTTCATTCTTTGATTTCGAGTGGCACAACTCCGAAATTAATTGCTCGCGAGACCGAGACGCGCATGGTGGGTTACGGCGCGATGATGGCGGAGTCAGCTGTTGCCGTGATGGCGATTATCGCCGCCTGCGTGATGCAGCCGGGAATCTATTTCGCGATCAACAGTCCAGCGGGAATTGTTGGGCCAGCGCCGGCGGCCGCGGCGACGATTTCCAGTTGGGGTTTTCCGGTAACTGCCGCGGATATGCAAGCGCTGGCGCACGCGGTTGGCGAGCAGACGCTTTACAACCGCACCGGCGGAGCGCCCGCTTTTGCGGTAGGGATGGCGCACATCTTCTCGCACAGCCTGGGCGGCGATACGTTGATGGCGCTGTGGTATCACTTCGCCATCATGTTTGAGGCGTTGTTCATTCTAACCATCCTCGACGCAGGCACGCGCGTGGCGCGATTTATGGTGCAGGATGCATTCGCGCACGTGTATAAGCCGCTCGGTAGGACGAGCTGGTACCCTTCGATTTTGGCAACAAGCGCGCTGATTGTTGGGGCCTGGGGATATTTCCTGTGGCAGGGAGTGAAAGATCCTTTGGGCGGAATTAATTCGCTGTGGCCGCTGTTTGGGATTTCTAATCAACTACTGGCAACGGTCGCATTGTGCGTCGCTACGACCATCATCATCAAGATGCACAGATCGAAGTATGCCGCGGTGACTCTAGCGCCGCTGGCTTGGCTGGTTGCGGTCACGTTTACGGCATCATGGCACAAGATGTTCGATCCGAATCCGCGAGTAGGCTTTCTTTCGCAGGCGCAGGCGCTTGCAGCGAATCCCGCGACGAGCGAGACGTCACGGCTGATTTTCAACAATCGGTTGGATGCGGCGGTCACGGGAGTGCTCGTGGTGATGGTGACGCTGGTTTTGGTGGAATCCGGTCGACAGTGGTGGGCAATTCTCAGTGGGGTACGAGAGGCGCGGGTGAAGGAGTCGCCGTTCGTGAGGACGCGGCTGTTACGGGAGCAGGGATGAAACACGGAAGAGCGGCGATGCGCAATTTTGTGACGACCATACTAGCCATCTTGCAAGAGATTTTTGATGAAACTGCCTATGCGCGGTTCCTACAACGCGCTAGAGTAGCCCCGTCGCGCGCAGCGTATGCCGAGTTCCGACGGGAATTCGAACAGGCTAAAGCGCGTCGGCTGAAGTGTTGCTAGGCTCCCGTCACAGGTGGAAACGCCTCCTCGTTAACCCTGTTTATCACATCAGTTCAATTCTATGTTCAGAACCAATTCCACGATAAACTGCATTCACATGCGAGTCTTGGGCATCGACTGCGGCGGGGAATATACCGGGTTCGGCGTCGTGGAGATGCATTCCGGCGGGCAGCTTGTGTGTCTCACGTGCGGTGCGATCAAGCTCTCGCCACGAGAACCTCTGGCGCAGCGGCTGTCGCGCATCTATGACAGGCTCGGCGTGCTTATCGGAGAGCACCATCCGGACGAGGTGGCGATTGAGGGAATCTTTTACGCCCTGAATGTGAAGTCGGCGTTGAAGCTGGGGCAGGTACGTGGAGTCGCCATGCTGGCCGCGGCTACGGCTGGACTCGAAGTCGCGGAATATTCTCCATTAACCATCAAATCTTCAGTGGTGGGCTATGGGCGAGCGGAGAAGCATCAAGTGCAGCAGATGGTGACTCGGTTGCTTCGATTGGCTGAGCCTCCAGAGCCGATGGACGCCTCAGACGCGTTGGCGATTGCGATCTGTCATTTGCATACGGCCGGGACGCTGGATCGGCAAAGGCTGACGCGGCAGAGAGTTGTGGTGGGAGGATGAATCGGGCTTCGATCGTTAGAACTTCTCTTACACAAACAATAGCGCGGTGGATGGTGGTTGGGACAGGAATCTCGACGCTGGCTGTGTCTTCACTGGTGTCAGTCTGTCAGCAGACGGTGAGCGGCGGTTCGGCCTCGCCCGCCGTGGTTACGTTTACACTGGATTTTCCGCAGTCGAATCCTGAGCATTACTCCATTTCTGTCGATGCGACGGGGCATGCTCACTACGAGTGCACTGGAAAATTAGCGGAGGATGCGGAAGAGCAAAGCTACAGCACGGAATTCGAAGTCTCAGTCGGAAGTCGCGAAAAAATATTTGAACGGGCAAAGCAGGCAAATTATTTCGCTGGGAATCTTGACTCGAGCAATCGCAAGCTGGCGTTCACGGGCACCAAAATCCTTACGTATCAGGATGGCCAACGTTCAAATACTGGACGGTATAACTATTCGAATGTGGTTCCAGTTGAGCAACTGACGGCGCTTTTCCAGAGTATGGCTGAGACCTTGGAATATGGGCACAGGCTATCCTACTATCACCACTATCAAAAGCTGGCGCTGGATGAGGAGCTAAAGCATATGGAGCTGCAGGCCAGGAACAACGAACTCAGCGAGATACAGGGAGTGGCGCCGGTTCTGCGGCAGATTATGGACGATCCCTCGGTAATTAATGGGGTGCGGGCACGAGCTCAGGAGTTGATACAGATGGGAAGCGCCGCCGCTCCGGGACGTTGATCGAGTGGAACAAGTTTTTGACAACTAGGCGCCCCGCGACGTGTTCTAATTGGCCCAAGAAAGTCCAAGGAGTCCTTATGCACAAGCCACGAATTTACGCGATCGTTGCTCACGTGATCGTTGGTACGGCTTTGGCCGGCGTGCTTTCTGCGCTGCCCGCCATGGCTGAATCGCAGGTTCGCATTGTTCGCTTGAGCGACGTCAAGGGCACAGTACAGATCGACAAGAATTCAGGATTGGGATTTGAAAACGCTTTTGCGAATCTTCCAATTACTCAGGGGACGCAATTGCGCACACGCGACAACGGACGCGCCGAAGTTGAGTTTGAAGACGGCAGCACCTTGCGGATCATTCCGAATACAACGGTTGAGTTCGACCGGCTTGGGTTGAGCGACGAGGGCAAGCGCATCTCGACCGTGGAGTTGGTGGAAGGCAGGGTATACGTCAACTGGCTGGGGAAGAGTGGGGACGAGTTTGCGCTGAACTTCGCGCAGGAAAAAATCTCGCTGAGCCAGCCCGCACATTTTCGCGCCGTGACTTCTTCGAGTCTCACCGAGGTCGCCAGTTTCAAAAATGATTTGGAAGTCGTGGGTCCTGCAGGCGCAGTCAAAGTTGGAAAGAACAAAATGGTTTCATTCGATGCCAGCGAGAACGACCGTTCCACTGTAGCGAAGACTATTGTTGAGGATCCCTACGATCAATGGGATGAGCAAGCGATCGACTATCACGATCAGCACGCAAAGAGTAATCCCACTCCCTACGGTTATGGCGCGAGCGACTTGAGCTACTACGGCGCGTATTCGAATGTTTCCGGTTACGGCACGCTATGGCAGCCCTACTTCGTTGGCGCGGGGTGGGATCCGTTTATGGATGGCGCGTGGTCGTGGTATCCCGGGATGGGATACATGTGGGCGTCGGCGTATCCGTGGGGATGGATGCCGTATTACTACGGGAATTGGGTGAACGTGCCCGGATATGGCTGGGGATGGCAGCCTGGCGGTTGGAGCAATTGGAAGGGCGGCATTCATTATGTCGGACCTGCGATCGCGGGTTTTCGTCCTCCGGTTACGCCCTCGGGAAGCATCGGCACTATGGTGGTGGGCAAAGGCGGACCAACCGTGATGGAGAGAACGCCGATGCAAACTGTGATACGCAGTGGCTCGGCGGGCCTGAGCATTCCTCGAGGCTCATATGAAAACTTGCGCCACTTGAACACACAGGTGGCAAAGACGGGATTTGCGGAAGTGCATCCGGCGCCGGTGTTCGCTGCAAGTTCTTCAGCGCACGGGTATGGCTTCGTTGGAGCGAACACGGCAGGTTCCAGCGCAGTCGGTCATGCAAGCGGAGGGTCGATGGGAGGACATGCCTCGGGTGGCGGCGGGCACCGCTGAGCGGCGTTTTCATGATTGAATCTGGCAAGCGGGGCGGCCTTAGGGCTGCCCCTTTCTTTTCGAAGATATTTTAAACTCCGGATTTATGGCGCGGGAACGATAACACCGGCGTAGCCCACGACGAGGTTGCGATCACCTGAGATGTCGCCGGAGGTTGCGTACTTTACCAGCTCGGCGGAAGTCGCTCCGAGTTTTTTTGTTGCGGTCAGCATGGCTACGGCTGGCCCGAACCCGCACATGCTGACGTTCCGCTGAATGACTACTTCATAAAGAGCGCGAGCGTCGAGCTTCAGCATTGGTTCAATTGCGCTCTGGTCTTTGATGCGGGTGATCGCGTCCGATTCGTAATGATTCATGTCACTGGAAGCAACAATCAGTATGGGATCGTTTTGCGCGGCAATCACATCGGCGATTGCGTCACCGAGCTGCTCAAGAAGTTCGAGTTGGCTGGTTCCGAGAGCGATGGGAATAAACTTGAGGTCAGGCTGGCGCACTTGCAGGAAGGGTAACTCAACCTCGACGGCATGCTCGTTGAGGTGTGCCGAGGAGTCCTCGTGCAGGAGCGTGCAGCGCTGCATAAGGACGGCGGCGAATTGGCTGTCGATTGGAACGTCCCCTAGTGGTGTTTGCCAGACCCCTTCGCTCATAATCGCCAGGGTGTGTCCGATGCCTGTGTGGTTGGGACATATTACGATGCAAAGCTTGGGAATATCCAATCCAGCAAAGACTGCCCCTGCAACGTGGCCGGAATAAACGTATCCGGCGTGCGGTGCGATGCAACCCAGAGCACGAATGGGTTTGTGGGCTGAGGGCTGGCAGAGGTAGGTGCGTACTTCCTCGCGCAGCACCTCGGCATTGCCAGGATAGAATCGTCCGGCAACTGCGGGATGGCGGACGGGTGTCGCAGTCATGGTCACTCTTCTCCGGCTAACCTTCTCCGCGAGAAGTGCAATTCAACAATTCGTTGCCTGTACCCATGCTACGAGCCGTCGCGGGAGTTTCGCAAGGCAAGAAAGAGCGCCGCGCTTTCCTCCAAACTTAAAGTCTCGGCGCGGGCGGCGGGTTTTACTTTCGCCTGGGCCAATGCAGCGCGTAAACCGTCCTCCGGATAAGCAGACTTCAGATTGTTCCACAAGGTCTTCCGCTTCTGGCCGAAGGAAAGCTTCAGAAAATTGATGAAACCCTCTTCCATGCTACCGTCTCCATCGATACCAAGTTCTCGCTGTCGCGGCGCCAAGGTGAGACGCAGAGCTGTGGAATGCACCTTAGGGGGTGGTGCAAACGCTCCGGGCGGTAGCGTGAAAAGTTTCTCGACACTGGCATAGAGCTGGGCGGTGGCGGAAAGCAGGCCGTAGTCGCTGCTTCCAGGTTCTGCGGCAATGCGGTCGGCCACCTCGCGTTGCACTAGGAGGACGAGGGTCTCAAAATACTTGGAATAGTCGAACAGACGCAAAAGAATGTCAGAAGTTATGTAATAAGGAAGATTACCGATAACCTTGGCGGGCGAAGGCTTAAATTCGATTCCGGGCCGCCGCAGGCCGGGCTTTGGGCCAAAGAGAGAATCGAAATCGATGGAGAGGATATCGGCCTCGATGACCTCGACGTTAGGAAACATTCCGAAGCGAAGGCGGAGCTGCGCCGCCAGCACGCGATCGAGTTCCACTGCGATTAAGCGGCGGGCTTGTTTGGCGAGAATGGAAGTGAGGACGCCGCGTCCGGGACCGATTTCGAGCACGGTGTTGTGCGAAATATCGCCGAGGGCTTGAGCAATTTGCAAGGCATAACTGTCGCTGGCGAGGAAGTGCTGTCCCAGTTTGGGCTTATGTTGAGGACGGCGAGCAGAGACGACCTTGGGCACGTTGACCCTCTTTTCCTCGGGCTATAAACTGGTAATTCTGCCCGCGCGCATGCGTGGGAGAGCAGTTCTCACAACTATATTCCATCATAACTTGCGCCCGCGAAAAAGCGGCTCTTGCCCCGGAGGGTTTTTCATGCATCTTGCTTTTGTGGCTTCGGAAGGGGTCCCGTTCTCAAAAACCGGGGGCCTGGCGGACGTAGTGGGCGCCTTGCCGCGCGCTCTCGCCGCCCTTGGACACCAGGTAAGCGTGTATCTGCCGCGCTATCGACAGACCAAACTGACTGACGCTACGACCGTGGTACGAAGCATCACGATTCCCTTTGACGACAAATATCGCTTCGCCTCTGTGGTTACGGGCGGAAGCGTCTCGGGGGTTCGCTTTTATTTTATCGATTGTCCGGAATACTTCGATCGCGATGCGCTTTACGGAAGTCCGGCGGGGGATTATCCGGACAATGCGGAGCGCTTTGCACTCTTCTCCCGCGCCGTCTTGGAAGCGACGAAGATTCTCGGTGTACCGCAGATTTTCCATTGTCACGATTGGCAATCGGCGCTGGTGCCGGTGTTGCTGAGCACCGTGTATGGGGAGGATCCGGCCTTCCGCGATGTGGGAACGGTATTTACCATTCATAACATGGGCTATCAGGGTTTATTTCCGCCGGAGGTTCTGCCGCTGCTGATGCTGCCCTGGGACCTGTTCACAATGACGAAGATGGAGTTCTTTGGGCAGGTGAATTTTCTCAAGGGCGCAATTACTTTTTCCGATTTCGTCACCACGGTTAGTAAGAAATACAGCCAGGAAATTCAGACCGCTGAATATGGTTTCGGACTCGAGGGCGTGCTGCGCGACCGCGCTGCTACTGTCACCGGAATTCTGAATGGTGTGGATTACGACGAGTGGAGCCCGCAGGCCGACAAATTCATTGCGGCGAAATATTCGCCGCAGGATCTTTCGGGGAAGGCGCTGTGCAAGAAGGATCTTCTCGCGGCTTTCGGAGTGAACAGCGCAGATCCGAAGCTGCCGGTGATCGGCATCGTCTCCCGCTTTGCGGCGCAAAAGGGCTTTGATCTGATTGCACAGATCATGGACCGGCTGGCGCGTGAAGAGATGATCGTCGTCGCCCTGGGCGCGGGTGATAAGCAGTATGAAGAAATGTTTCTCCGCCTCAACAAACAGTTCCCCAACAAGATTGCAGTGAAAGTGGCCTACGACAATGCTATCGCACACAAAATCGAGGCCGGGTCTGACATGTTCCTGATGCCTTCGAGGTACGAGCCCTGCGGGCTGAACCAGATTTATAGTTTGAAGTATGGAACAGTGCCCATCGTGCGGGCGACTGGGGGCCTCGACGATACGATCGAGCCGTGGGATGCGCGCTCTGGTAAGGGCACTGGGTTCAAGTTCACGGAGTACAACGGCGAGTCTCTGCTGCTGACGATCAAACAGGCGTTGCAGGCATTCCGCGATCAGACCTCTTGGCAGGCCTTAATGCGCAACGGCATGAACAAGGACTTTTCGTGGAACGCATCGGCGCGGGAATACGGGAAGGTTTATGAGCGCGTGCGGCAGATGCGGGCCAGTGGCGCCAGCGCAGGAGAAGGTGCTGGTTTAAAGTTTTGTGTGTGAGGTGAGGCCGAAAGAGGCGGCCGATGGAGTGTAATCGCGATGTTACGTCAGTGAAACTCTGGCAGGAAGCTTACCTCCGCCGGGTACGAAGCCATAATCCTGAGCAGGCGATGATTTGGGGACTGTAAGAGTGGCGCCTCTGGCTTAAGAAGCGTGAATTGATTGGAGCGATTGAAACGAAATTCGAAGCCAGCAAATGTGTCCTGCGAAGCGATGTTCTCTGCGCTGAAATCAGGCAACTCTATCGTGAAAGCACCATCAGCCGCAACGTCGGTGGTTGCGATGTCCTTAATCTGCGGTCCACCGCAACTGAACCCGCCAGCTTCTTCCCAAAGTTCCATCCAAAGGCAAATCCAGATCCCCATATAGTTGACCGAAAGCACTCCGGGGCCACCAGAATTCACTCGTCCGTTGAACTTCAAGGTCTTCTGTCTATCGCACTGAAATTGCAGTTCCAGGTCGACAGGCAGGACCATCTCGTCGAACAACTGTGTTTTGCACCCAGGAATCCAGACCAAGGCTCTAAAACGATCAACCGGAATTCCATCCGTACTCATTGTCGGAATCTCGAAGTATGATGCGCTGGCCTGCATTTTTCGAGCGCGCACCTTCGGCTGCTAGAATTCGTTGAGCATGGCCGTGGCTTCGCACATTTCGGCTTTCGCTCGAACCATCTTCCACGTAGATATGGATGCATTCTTTGTTTCGGTTGAAGAACTCTATGATCCCACGCTAAAAGGCAAAGCCGTTGTGGTCGGAGGACAGCGGAACGAGCGTGGCGTCGTCTCGGCTGCATCGTATGCTGCGCGTAAGTTCGGGGTGCATTCAGCCATGCCCCTGCGAACCGCGGCGAAGCTTTGTCCACAGGCGATTTTTGTCGACGGCCATCCCGAGCGTTATCGCGAATGTTCAGAGAAAGTATTTCAGGTGCTGACGGCATTCTCTCCGCAAGTGGAGATGGCTTCGATCGATGAAGCCTATCTCGATATGACGGGAACGGCGCGGCTGCACGGCCCGCCGCTGCAGGCCGCGCACAAATTGCATCAGCGAATGAAAGAAGAGACGCGGTTGAATTGCTCGATCGGCATTGGATCTTCGCGTCTGATTGCCAAGGTTTCGTCCGGGCAAGCCAAGCCGAATGGCGTGCTGTGGATTGTTCCAGGAGAAGAATCGAAGTTCCTCGCGCCGCTCGATGTTCGGGAGATTCCCGGCGTTGGCAAGGTCATGGAGAGTCATCTACATGAGCTGGGGATCAAGAAGGTGGGAGATTTGGCGCGGCTCGAAGAATCGGAACTGGAAGAACGGTTCGGAAAATGGGGACTGGCATTGGCCGGTAAGGCTCGCGGAGAGGATGCAGGCGGGTGGTTTGATTCCGAAGTCGGCGCCGATACGGAAGCGAAATCCATCAGTCACGAACACACTTATAACGAAGACACAGCCGACGCCAGCCAGCTAGAAGCCACCCTGATGCGGCTTTCAGAGATGGTGGGAAGGCGTTTGCGGGAGGCGAAGCTGCATGCGCGCACCATCCAGCTCAAGCTGCGCTATAAAGATTTCACCACGATCACGCGCGCTCACACCCTGCCCGAGCCTACGCAACTTGATGGCGAAATATTCGAGCAGATTCGCATGTTGTTTCGCAAGAACTGGAAGCAAGGCATGCAGGTGCGATTGTTGGGAGTGCAGGCGTCTTCCTTCGACGCAAGGCCGGAGCAGATCAATTTGCTCGAAGCTGGCAGGCAGCAGCGCTGGAAAGACGCACTGGCGGCGGCCGACCGGCTGCGCGACAAGTTCGGAGAATCCAGCGTGAAACTCGCGGGTGGAATGCGTGGGAATTTCCGCGAGCGTATGCATGAGAATCCCGCCGGGCTACCGGGAAAAAATAAAGGTGCCTAGACTGCTTCAAGCTGAGGAAGCCATGAGCCGCGGCGTTCGCGATTGTGAAAACGGCATGACGCCAATACGATGCGAAGCAAACGAAGGCCGGGCATCCCGGAAGGTGATTCCGGATCCCGGCCTGCGTCTTAGTGCAACTTGTTGTGAATGCCTTTTTAGTTGCCCGTATTCGTATTGGCTGCAGTTGTGGGCGCGGCCCCTTGTGTAGTTGGAGTGCCGAAGCGGGATAGTCGAGGAAAGAAGGGTGTAACTTCGAACGGCATCTTGTCGCGTGCCGAAGTGATGGCAACCGGAGCCGCCTTCACCATCTCCGCCTTATCGTTCCAGGGGTTGACCTTGACGCGTCCTCCGAGCGGGAGAGCGGCAACCTGGTCCAGTTTGTTGTTATCCAGTGCCGGGCCCTTCGTGGCTAAGCCTTGCAGCCGGGTGATGGTTCCATTCTGTCCCAGCGGGTTCCCTAAGTGCGTGGTCAAGAGGGCGTTGAGCTGAGGAGCTCGGCTTTGCAGCGCTTTAAGAAATAAACCTACGTTATCGAGCTTCTGCGCGTAGGGCGAGTTGTTCAGCAAATCGATCGCCTTCTTGTCTGCTTCGGCTTCTTCCTCTGGAATGTGTTTGAAGCCGAGATTGCCGTAGGTGGAGTCATCGGAGAACAGCATGCGGTCGTTAAACGCATACCTTCCGTCAAGATTGTGTCCAAGTACGATATGCGCGAGTTCATGCGAGAGGATGGCCGCCAGACTGGCCTCATCGGGTAGCACGTCAATCAATCCGCGGCTGATCACGATGGTATTTCCCACACTAAAGGTTTCGAGCGGCGACGTGAGAAGAACGCGAACGCGTATCGGCCGTTGCAAGTCGATGTTGTTGGTGACCGCAACATTGTTGACGACGGTCTGGAGAATGCGGTCTACGTCGCCCGCAGGGGCGACAAGTCCAGCGTTGATCAGGCGGTCGACGACGTTGTCCTCAGCCTGTTGCTGCCATAGACGTTCGGCCTGCAGCGGAGACGCATCCTGGGCGGTTGCGCTTTCATCTTTCACGCTATCCACGCGTATCTGCGTAAGCTCGTCGTCCTTGGCTTCTTTTTTGAGTTCGTAGCCCCAGATTCTGGTCTGCGCCTTGAAGGCGATCTTGTTTTTCGCGCCGGCGTTGAAATCGCCCTCTTCGCTGTAGATGTAGGCCGGAACCCAGTAGCCGGGAATCAAGTTCAAGCGCCAGCTATCCATGTGAAAGAAGAAAGCATTGCGCGGAGCGGGGGAGTAAGTCCCGTTCAAACGCACAATGTTGTAGTCCTGGTCTTCCACCCAGACGCGCCCCAGAAAGCGGCCTTTGCCTGAATCTTTCTTGGGTGTGACGTCGAACACGAGGCAACGTATGTCACCAAGGAATTCGCGGCGAACATAATGAAACTCATAGTGTGCGCGGTCAAAGTCGGAGCGGTCGGCATAGACCATCCAGGAAAAGCCCAGGGGTTGATATTGCATCTTGAAAAGCTTTTGGAAACCGCCCATCAGGCGCGACTCCATACCATGGCCGTCATCCTTGAGATAATCCTGGCGGTCCACGGTCTCGCCCATATCCATGCGGCCGAGAAAATAGTGATCCTCGCTAGGCACCGATCCAAGCCGCGCATCGGGCCGCATATTTTGAATATAGGTTTCAACTACGGGTGTGCGGCTGGCTAGGGCCTTCATGAGATCGTGCTCACGATCGATGAAACGATCCACAACCTGATCCATCGTAACCGGCGCAGGCAAAAGAGATGCTCCTGGCGCAGGGGTTGTTTGCTGGGGTGCCTGCTGTAATGAAGGATTTTCCGGGACTGTCTGAGAAACTTGCGCTGCCGCAGATGGTATTGCATCGCCAGTCGACAGCGAACTCGAAGTTGGAGCTGTAGTATGGGACTGTGGTGTGGGTTGCGCTTGTGTCGGTTGTTGCGCTGCCGCGGTTATCGAAACCACCAGCGCGGCTGCGAGAGTCCATTTCCAGATACGCATAACTCTTGTCTCCAATACTTAAGCCACTGTCTTTTCGGCAAATTGCGTTGGCCTTTGCGGATTCCTCAATTCTTGAGCAAGCGCCGGACCACAAATTCAAATTATCGCGTGAAAGGGCAACTAATACTCACCCGTTAGTACGCCATCTGAAACAGAACGTGAACGACTGCCGTCGAATCCACAGGCTGACCCAAGCGAAGGGCCGGTTTGAAGTGCATCTTGTTGGCGGCGGTGATTGCGGCCTCGTCCAAGCCATGCCCCAGGCCGCGGACCACGCGATTCACGTGCAGCGTTCCGTCGGCGTTGAACATTACTTCGAGTAAAACTTCGCCTTCCAGCTTCATGCTGCGGGCTTCGTCGGTATAAACCGGCTTTGGTTTGTATGTGATTTCGACCGCGTTGGTTGCCGGGCCGGAATCTGCTGGTGCAACCCTGGGACCGGTATGGACTACTTGCTCGGATCCGAATCCGCCGGTCGAGATTTCGCCGGTGCTTACATTCCTCGTAGTAGCAATGCCGGTGCCGAAGTCGGCGCTGGCCACCGTACCCTGAATGCCTTTTGCCCCGCCTGATCCGTTGCCCTGACCCGGCCCTACCGGCATATCAAACGAACCGGTCTGTGCCGCCCACAGCTTCGCAGCCTCCTTGCCGGTGCCTTTCAATCCGTTGGGATCGCCGAAGCCTCCGGTCTGCACCTTTTCCACGGCCGCGTTGACGGTTGGAGCTACGGAGCTGCCGGCGAAATCTCCGGTGTGCAAGAGCTTAGGAGTCGGCGTATTGGCAGCGATCTTCAATTGAGGAGCGGCGAACTGGTTCATCACGACTTTAGGTGCTTCCACCGGTTCTGGTTTGGGTTCGTGATGGACCGGCGGCGCGATGATTTTCGGCTGATCGAAGACCGGCACTGGCGGAATGACTTTTGCCACCATTGGTTTCACTTCAACGGGAGCCGGCGCAGGCTCGGGTTCCGGCTTTAGGGCTGGAAGCGGAATCAAAGCGGTAACGTGATACTGCTTGAACTGGATCCGGTCCGGAAATATAAGCCCCAGGTTAATCAGCAGCAGAATTACCAGCACGAGGAAGGTATAGCCGGTAGCGACTGCGCGCTTGTCGATCTTGCGCTCGGGCAGAATTCCGAGCTGAAAACCCTGTTGAGACATAGCCATGCACTAAACTCCACGGGAATCCAAGCCGAGGGAGCGGACTTGGGCTGGAGTTTTCACCTTATTAGAGAAAGAATAGCGGGTAAATGTGTCCACGGCTCTTGACCTAAGGTAACCAGTGAGGATCGGTTACTAAACTTTGCCCAAAATGGGCTAGAAGCGGGCGAGAACGTGTACTTCCGAGTTTATGACAGTTGCAGCGGCCGACGTCGGCTGCGAAACCACAAGAAAACTGGTACCCCGGCCAGAATCACCAGCAATCCATATAGCGAGTTGGGCCAGTCTCCGCGAAACGTGTAGTAGAGAAGAACGGCGGCCACGACAATAAACAAAGCAGGGACGAGAGGGTAACCAAACATCCGATAGGGGCGGGGAGCTTGCGGATCGCGCCAGCGGAAGATGAAGACTGTGCTGCCAGAAATCATATAGAAGAGCCATTCGGCGAAGATGGCCAGGGAAAAAAGCTGGCGGAAATTTCCTCCCAGCAGCAGAAGAATGATCGACAACATGGCTTGCAATAGAATCGCTACCGACGGCGTGTGAAAGCGTGGATGCACTTCGGCGAGAGCCGAGAAAAAATAGCCATCGCGGGCGACGGCAAATGGCACGCGAGCACCGCTCATGATCGTGCCATTCAAGGTGACCAGCATCGAGATCGCCATGCCCGCAGAGACGACGCTTGCGCCCATGCGCCCCATGACCAGGGCGACTGCGTCAGACGCAGGCCGCGGTGACATGGCAATGGCATCGGCGGGCAGCACGTATTGCACAGCGGCATTCATCAGCACATACAGCAAGCCGACTGTGGCCACGCCTGCGATCAGCGCGATCGGGATATTTCGCTCCGGCCGTTTAACCTCGCCGGCGACCATGTTCAGGTCATTCCATCCGTCATAAGCCCACAGCGCCGCAACCAGCGCGGCCATGAATCCGGCGATCCCGCCCTTAGCTCCCGTAAAGGTCCCGGCAAAGTTGCTCCAACCGCGACCACCTGCGCTGCCGGCGCCACTGAAGCAAATGGCCACGATGCCGAGAATGATCGCGACCTTCAAAACCGTGAATACGAGTTGAAACTCACCGGCCTTCTTGACTCCAACGTAATTCAGAAGAGAGATCAAGATCGCCGCCGCGATCGCGACAATCTGGCCCCAGGTGATAGCGAAAGGAATAGAGATTGCGATGGTGGGAAAAAACGAAAAGATCGAGAACGTGCCCAGGATGCGCACCAGTCCGGTAGCGATTGTGGCTACAGACGCGGGTTTGGCGATGACGAACCACGTCCAGGCGTAGAGAAAGCCCGCCAGTGGCCCATATGCGTCGCGGACGTAAACATATTCGCCGCCCGCCTGCGGCTTCATCGCGCCGAGTTCTGCGTAAGTGAGCGCGCCAAAGAAAGACAGCAGCCCGCCTACCAGCCACGCCAGATATACCAGCTTGGCGGAGCCGACCGCCTGCATCATTTCGGCGGGAACGAGAAAAATTCCGCTGCCGATGATCGTACCGACGACTACCGCTGAGGCATGGCTTACGCCGAGATCGCGGACAAGCTCCGGTCGCTGGGTCGCAGGCTGGGTGAACTCCGGCATAATTGGAGTGTGCCAGTATACGTGAGAGGCGGCCTGTGTTTTGCGAGAGGCCAAAATCCGCGAAAGTCGCGAAGATGAAGGCTACTCCAGAATTACCAGGCTGGCCACGTATCCGACCGCAAACGTCACTGCGGTTCCGATCATTACCCACCAGGTCCACGGGACACGCGTGCTCCACAAGTACAATTCCGCGCTAAAACCGAACATCATCCCGAAGATCGCACCTCGCTGGCTGGCTCGCTTGGTTAATACTCCCAACAGGAAAACGCCCAACAGCGCGCCATAAGCCACGGACGCAATCTGCAGACCCACCTCCACCACTCGGCCCACTTTGTGCAATGCCAAAACTGCCAACCCAAAAAGCACGATTGCCCAACAAAATGTCGCCAAGCGCGATAACCGCATCTTCGTTGGCTCATCGGAGTGCGGACGCAATCGTACATAGAAATCCATGATGGAGCTTGAAGAGAGCGAATTCAGTGCTGCGCTCAAATTTGACATGGCGGCAGCCAGAACAGCGGCAATCAGAAGGCCAGAAATTCCGTGCGGCATTCGGTTGACGATAAACGTGGGATAAATCCGATCGGATTTCCCGAACGTCACAGAGGGAACGCGATAGTAGGCCCACAGCATAACGCCCACCATCAGGAACAACGCGAACTGAAAAAAGATTGCTACGCCACTCGAAACGAGCGCGATGGCGGATTGCTTCTGCCCGCGCGCCGCGAGCAACCGCTGGACAAACAGTTGATCCGTACCGTGACTCGCAGTGGTGAATGCCGTGCCGCCGATAACCCCGGCCCAGAATGTATAGGGAAGCCAGAAGTTGCCGCTGAAGTCGAACACTTGCAGCTTGCCAGCGTTCGCCGCTGCGGCATGAATGGCAGCCCATCCCCCTGGAACAAGATGCAGAATTGTTGCGACTCCGACCAGAGTTCCGCCGACGTAGATCACGGTTTGCACAACGTCGGTCCAAATCACTGCGGCCAAGCCGCCTTCAAAGGTATAAATGAGCGTCAATGCAGTGATGATGGCAATCGAAGCCACTTCTCCTGTCCCGAGCGCGATCGAGACCACAATCGAAACGGCGTAGATGCGCACGCCCTCGGCTGCGGCGCGGGTTAGAAGGAAGAGGCCGGCGGTTAGCGACCGCAGTCCGCGTCCAAAGCGTCGTTCGATTAATTCGTAGGCTGTATAAAGATCGCCGCGAAAATAGTGCGGCAGCAGCACGAAACTGATCACGACGCGTCCCACCATGTATCCCATGACCACTTGCAGGAAGGTGAGGTTGGTGTCGTAGGCAAGTCCAGGGATGCTGATGATGGTGAGCGTGCTGGTTTCGGCGGCGACGATGGAGAGCGCGATCGCCCACCACGGAATATCCCGTCCGGCGAGAAAGTAGTCACGCAGAGAGCGATGACGTTTGCGGAAGCGCAGCCCGAACAGCGTGATTCCAACCAGGTAGAGCGCGATGATGGCGAGATCGAGTTTGTCCAGGCCCATGGAGTGTGCTGGAATCTTTTTCTCTAAAGAACTTTCCGCCCCACGACAGTTGCGGGATCGTAAGGATCAGACGAGCAGGCTACCAGCCACAGCGGCGTTTCTCCTTCATTGCGCACTGCATGAGAACTGCCGGGAAAAACCAGCACCAGCACTGCGCCGCCGCCATCGAAGCTGCGGTGCTGCACGAGCGTGCCCTCGCCTTCATCCCAGTGCAACGACCAGGCTGCGCCCGGCAGGAAAATGATGGCCTCACGCTTGCGAAGGTGATAGTGGTTGCCACGAATTGCCCCCGGAGCGGTTGAGGCCAGGTGCATGTCGGCAATCCGGCCCAAAAAGTCGAGCGCCTCGCTTGGCGGGGAAAAACTAAAGCCGCGCCTGTCCCCATTGTTTTGGAGTTCCGATATTTCGATATGCATGATTGGTTGCTTTAATTATGGCGGCAATCTTCAGCCTGCGCGAGTGAGTCTCTATGGAACCTAGCGCCTGCGAACCCAATCCTTTCCTGTGGTAGAACTAACCCGTGGCCTACTATCTGGGCATTGACGGGGGCGGCAGCAAGACGACGTGCGCTGTGGGGGATGAAACATCACAGTTGGAGATCGTGACCGCCGGGCCCAGCAACGTCACGCGAGTCGGAAAAGTTTCCGCGCGCGATGCGCTCCACCAGGCGATCCGTCAGGTGTGTGAAACAGCAAAAATCGATCCGAAGCAAGTTCAGCGAAGCTGTATTGGGGTCGCGGGCGCCGGACGTGAGGAAGTTGCCGGTGTTGTTCGCGAGATGGTTGCAGAATTAATTCCTGGGGAGATCGACGTTGTGGGCGATATGGAAATTGCGTTGGCAGCGGCCTTTGGCGCGGAGCCGGGCATAATCGTCATCGCCGGGACTGGTTCGATTGCCTATGGCCGCGATGCGCAGGGAAGAACCGCGCGGGCCGGAGGGTGGGGCTTCGTGATTTCGGATGAAGGTTCGGCTCACTGGATTGGACGAACTGCGGTCAGTGCCCTGTTACGCGCGATCGACGATAGCGCTGACAGCAAAGAGCAAGCTCCGGAAGTCGCCAAAGGGATGCCGCTCTTCGGAAAGCTGAAGGCGGCTTGGAAGCTGAATTCCTTCGACGAGTTTGTGCAATGCGCAAACTCGAATCCGGATTTTGCGGCGTTGTTTCCGCCAGTCGTAGTCGCTGCTGATGCGGGAGATGCCTTGTCAAAGCGCGTCCTCACACTAGCCGGTGATGAACTTGCAAATCTTGCCGGAATCGTGGTCCGCAGGCTTTTCGCCCAGAATTCTAGTACCCGGCCCGGTGTCCCGCTGGCGATGGTGGGCGGCGTGTTCCGGCATTCCTCGCAGGTGCGCGAAAGTTTTTCTAAGGAGGCTCGCAAATTCGGACTTCCGCTCGACTTGAACCCCCGGGTGGTTGAACCGGTCGCCGGCGCTTTGCGGATGGCGCGTGCGGCAGGGGCCAAGAGATGATGCAACAATGCCGATCGTCCGAGATCACGGTCGGAAAATCAACGCCCGCCGCCAATTTCTAAAATCGCTCCGGTTGTGTAGGACGCGGCGGGAGAGAGCAGCCAAAGCACTCCTTCGGCCACCTCGAGCGGCGTACCGGGCCTTTGCATGGGGATCGTTGCGACGAGCCGATCCAACCGGTCAGGCGCACCATTTGCGGCATGCAGTCCGGTTTCGATCAAGCCCGGAGCGACCGCGTTTACGCGAATACCTTCGGTCGCAACTTCACGAGCCAGCCCGATCGTAAAGCTGTCGATTGCGCCTTTCGACGCGGCGTAGTGCACCCACTCGCCCGCTGAACCGGTTTTCGCCGCACGGGAAGAAATGTTCACGATCGCGCCCCCGGATCCGCCATGATACGTTGACATGCGGCGCACCGCCTCGCGTGCGCATAGAAATGCCCCGGACACGTTCACCGACATAACCTGAGTGAGAGTTTTTGCGGTGATCGAGTCCACTCGCGAAAACCCGCCCGTGATGGCTGCGTTATTGACCAGAGCCTTGATCGGCCCTAGTTCGCGCTCAGCGGCTTCAAAGAGTTGGACCACATCCTCTTCCCGTGCAACGTTGGCATGAATGGCAGACGCGCGGCCCCCGGCGGAAGCTATTTGTTCTGCGATCGAGCGCGCTTCAGCCTCGCCGGTAGAATAGTTGACCGCCACGGAAAATCCCCGCTTACCCGCGAGTGTGGCTATGGCTGCGCCGATGCCGCGGCTGGCGCCGGTCACAATGAGCGTGCCCAGTTTCTGGCCAAGCGTACGTTTCATCGTGAAAACACTTTAGCAAACTCACGGGTGAACTACGACGGGAGTCCTTCGTAATCTGTCTTGCATGCCTGAGCGTCTTTAGAATTGCATCATCATATGATCGACTCGCTCCGATGGATTTCCGACAGGCCGGTTTTCGATAGGCCCTGGCAGCCGGTCTCGCGTCCGGCGCTCATGGCGTGGCTGGTCTTTTATGTCGGATTCCTGGCCTATGCATTTTCGGCTCACGGCGGATTCCTCTTCATCGACACTGCCAATTTGGTTGTCCACGAAGGCGGCCACAATCTCTTCGGATGGTTCGGCCCCACTCTTTGCCTTTGGGGAGGCACGCTGCTGCAGTGGCTGGTGCCGTTTCTTCTGGCGGCCTATTTCTTCAGCCGCCGTGAGACCGCTGGATTCGTTTTCTGTCTTTTCTTTTTCTTCGAGAATTGGCTCTACACGGCAACCTACATGGCCGACGCACGAGCGCAGGTATTGCCTCTGGTCACGACCGGCGACCCTGAATTTGCCGAGCACGATTTCTACCGAATCTTCACCAGCCTTGGCGTTCTCGAATACGACACGAGGATTGCCGCGGTCGTCCGCTTGCTCGGGTGGTGTGGAATGGTTGCGATTGTAATTTGGTTTGCGCGCAAAAAAACCGGTCGCACCGGATCAGGCCCATTACAAGCGCCCGACGAAGAGACAGACAAATTTCAAGAGTTTCTCTCCAGGGAATCCAATCGATAAGAAGTTTTCTCGTTGAGGCGCCTCTGCGTTTCCGTTTGAGGCCCATACCGGCTTCTTTTCATCTGGGCTGAACATGGCGAAGCCTTCAGAGCGTCGCCCACATAGCGCTTGCATTTCTTGCCTGCAGTGCCTACAAGTAATGCATGCAATACACCATCCGCAATGTACCGGACAATGTGGACGAAGCTCTTCGCAGAGCCGCCCATGAGCGCGGCGAAAGTCTGAATGAGGTAGCGATCGAAGCCCTGGCTCGGGGTGCGGGCGTTAGCGGGGAGCGCGGCCGGCAACGCGATCTCGGAGACATCGCAGGAACCTGGCGCAAAGATCCGGCTTTTGATAGCGCCCTGGAAGCGCAGGACGCCATCGACAAAGAGATGTGGCGGTGAGGCTTGCGCTCGACACGAACCGCTATACCGATCTGTGCCGGGGCAATCGGTTCGTAGTCGAAACGGTCGAACTCGCCGATGAGGTCTGGTTGCCGTTCATCGCGCTGGGAGAATTGCGTGCCGGATTCGCCGTGGGCAGGCTTGTTATGGGCAGCCCGGGACCACGCAACGAGGCTGTACTAGCCGCTTTCTGCTGAAGTCTGGCGTTCGCGTGCTTTACGCCGATGAACAGACGACGCATCATTACGGCGCCGTTTACCGGCAACTGCGTAAGCAAGGCTCTCCGATCCCGACCAACGATATGTGGATCGCGGCCCTCGTTCTGCAGCATTCGCTCGTTCTCTGTGCCCGTGACGCGCATTTTGACGTGCTGCCGCAACTCCCACGCGTCTAGCTCTGTGATTCAGCGGTTAGCTGATTGTCGGAGAAGCTCTATTTCCGAAAATAATTGCTGATCGCTTCCGCCTGAACCCGGGTTACAACCGCTGACAGTGCGGCTGGGTCCGCTTGCTTTACCGCCTGCAGGCTACCGAAATGCTCGAGCAAACGTCGAGTTGTACTCTCGCCTACGCCGGGGATCTCAAGAAGTTCGGTCGACCGGTCGCGCATCTGGCGGCGTTTGCGATGAAAAGTCACGGCGAAGCGATGAGCTTCGTCACGAATCAGCTGAATCAAGTGCAACACCGGCGAGTGATGATCGAGCGCGATCGGGTCTTTCTCCTGCCCGTAAACGTAGAGAATCTCTTCACGCTTCGCGATGGCTGCCAGCGGCTGGTTAATGATCTCGAGCGATTCCAGAGCCTCGGCTGCGGCGTGCAGCTGGCCAAGCCCGCCATCGATCAGCACGAGACTGGGCATCGGTTTTTCTTCCTGCTGAATACGCTTGTAGCGGCGCGTGACAACTTCGCGCATGGAGGCGAAATCGTCGACGCCGTCGACGGTGCGGATGATGAACTTGCGGTAGTCGGACTTCTTCATCTTGCCGTCTTCCCAGACGACCATCGAGGCGACCGTCTCCGCGCCTTGAATATGCGAAATGTCGAAGCACTCAATGCGCTTGGGCAGCTCGGGCAGGCCGAGCACTTCCTGCAATTCTTCCTGGATGGCTCTAGCGTTGGGTTTTAACACCCGGAAGCGCTGATCGTAGGATTGTTTGGCATTCGTGCTGGCAAGGTCAAGGAGCGCGCGCTTGTCGCCACGCTGCGGAACGAGGATATGTACTCGTGCACGCGCACTCTTGTCTGTGATCTGCTCGGAGAGCAGGTCTTCCAGAGTTTCGCGGTCTTCAAAATCGACCGGGACGTACAGATTTCGGGGAACGTAGGGCACACCGATGTAGAGCTGTTTCAACAGGGCCGAGAAAAACTGACAGGGATCGAAAGCAGAGCTATCCGGGGAGTTTGTGGCACTCGCAGTCAAATATGCTGGCGAGCTTTGCTCGCCCGAACAATCGGGAGCCTGCCCTGCGCTTGCCGAAGAAGCGGCTGTTTCCACATTGCCCTTGTCCTGCTTCTCCGCATTGTGCTTTTGCCCATCGTCCGGAATCGCTGTTGGTTCCGAAGCGAGCTCGGGCAGGTCTTCCCAGAAGAATTCCCGGCGATCGACAACCCGGCCACCGCGCATGTGAAATAGATTTACCGCCAGCATGCCATTTTCATAGTGAAATCCGAAGACATCAGCATCATCTCCTTCGGCAGCGGCGATGCGCTGGCGCTCCTGTAATTGTTCGACGGTGGAAATCAAGTCGCGATAGCGCGCTGCGCGCTCATACTCTTCGGCCGCGGCCGCCTGCTCCATGCGGCTGTGCAGCGAACGGCTCAAATCTGTGGGACGGCCTTCCAAAAAAAGCTTCACGTCGCGCACCGCTTCTTGATAGGCCTCTGAAGTGGTTAGAGCCTGCACGCACGGGCCCAGGCAACGCTTGATGTAGTACTGAAGGCAGGGTCGTGGATGAAAACGCGTCAGATCAACCTTGCACGAGGGAATCAGAAAATTGCGGTGGATCAGATCGACGATGCGATATGCCAGGTTGGCGGGAAAGTACGGACCATAGTAAGCGCTGCCGTCTTTGCGCAGTCGGCGCGTAACGTATACCCGCGGCCAGCGCTCGGTCAGCGTGAGCTTCACATAGGGATAAGTCTTATCGTCGCGGAGCAGGATATTGAATCGCGGCTTGCGTTGCTTGATTAAATTGTTCTCGAGTGCCAGCGCCTCTTTATTGTTTGCAACCACGATATAGTCAACATCCACGGCCTCACGCACCAGCGTTCCGGTCTTCGAATCTTCCCAGCGGCCCTCGTGAAAGTAGCTGGCCACGCGGCTGCGAAGGTTCTTCGCCTTCCCCACGTAAATGACTTCCCCCTCGGCGTTTTTGTAGAGATACACGCCGGGTTCAGTGGGGATGCTGCGAATTTTCTGCAGAAGGTCCATCGCACTCCCTTTTATTCTATTTGATGAGGAGGCGTGTCATTCTGCCGCAAAGCGCAGTTGTCGCCAGGCAGGATCACCTTTACTGGGCGATATGTGAGATTTCAAGTGATGAAAGACCCAAGAACCGGCGAGATGCAATTCTGGTTTGGCGCCTATCCCCACGAAATGTCTAATCTGGAATGGCCAATTTTGCCGTATAAAATTTCCATGAATTATGTGGGGTTTGCGTTCGTAACGCTAGCGCAAGTTTCTGCGGTCCCGGTTCTTGTGGTCGCAACTGATTGAAAACGTATATACTTATTTCGGGAGCCGACTGTATTGCAAACTGGCACGTCCCGTGCAAAAGTAAGAATGGGATTTGTCAGTATTGCGACTTCCCAGGTTTGTAAGTTGCCAAAAACTGCGCCCCGGGAGCACCGGCTGGCGCTGAGACAAGAGATCAAGGAGTCTTTCAATGACCCGCACTTCGTTAGCGATTTTCCTGGCAGTCGGTATGGCGGCGACTGTCGGCTGCACCAGCAAGAACTACGTGAAGCAGCAGACCACTCCCCTCATCAACAAAACCAACGAACTGGACGATCTTACGGCGAAAAACAGCAAAGACATCAAAGATGTCGACGCTCGCGCGCAAGCCGGAATCCAAGCCGTAAATGCAAAGACTGCCGATGTCGAGCAAAAGGCTCAGGCCGCAGGTCAGTCGGCGGCGTCAGCGCAACAGGTGGCGGATGCAGCCAACAGCCGCGTAAGTGTCCTCACGAATACCGTTGCAAATCTGGACAACTATCGCCCAGTGGCCGAGACTTCGGTGAAATTTGGTTTTAACAAGGACAATTTGACTCCCAAGGCCAAAGAGGCGTTGGACCAGTTGGCGGGATCGATTGCAAGCACCAAGGGATACATTATTGCCTTGGAAGGCAGCACGGATTCGATCGGTTCAGCGGACTACAATTATGATCTGAGCCAACGCAGGGCGAACTCGGTAATTCAGTACCTGGCATCCAAATACAACGTACCGGCTCACAAGATTTATGTGATCGGGTTGGGCAAGGACAAGCCGGTAGAAAGCAACAAGACCCGAGAAGGCCGCGCAGACAATCGGCGCGTCGACGTCCGGCTCATGACCAACACCGTGGGCGACACGTCTCCATCGACGCCGAGCGGACAGAACAATCCGTCATCCATGTAATCGAAGTAGTTTTCTCCCCTTCCTCTCCGGAGGACTTCGCCAACCAGGCCGCTCAACTTCCCCCTTGAGCGGCCTGTTTTTTGTGGCAGATGCGTGATCTATGCCCTGCGCAGGAAGTAAAATAAGAAGACATGAAGGGTAGGATCTTCGCATTTATTGTGATGGTTGCTGTAGCGTGTGCCGGCGCGCAACAGGGAAGCAGTACCGGTTCCACTGCGGGGGCGCCTGCGCCGAGTGCATCGCAGTCCAATTCGTCCACCCAGAACGCCGGCGCCAAGCCTGCACCGTCCGATGCTCCCCGCGCTGCTACGCCGGATGAATTGAAATTTCCTGAAGACGATCCGGCCCAGCCCGCTCCGCCACCCTCTTCGGCTAACCCATCGCACTTAGCCGGGCCGCGTTCGGATCGGGTGCAGGTTCAAGACTTACCTCCCAGCGTCGGCGAGAGCTCGAGCAAAGATGCGCCAGTGGATTTGAGCGCCCCTGACGACGATGCGAAGGCACACCCACAAAGTTCGGAGGCGGTTAGTAGCGCTGAGGCGAACACGTTGAGCAGCGGCGGCGTTACGGAGTTGCGCAGCTGGGACCCCCACAAGGCCGCAAAAAATGTTGAGGTGGGCGATTTTTATTTCAGGCGCAAAAATTATCGAGCCGCCGAAGCGCGCTACCGGGAAGCCCTCCGCTACAAAGATAACGACGCGATTGCGACCATCCGGCTTGCGGTGTGTCTCGAAAAGTTGGGAATTCTGGACGATGCTCGCGCCGAATATGAGAGCTATCTGAAGATTCTGCCCCACGGTCCGCAGGCTGGGGATGCACAGAAAGCGATTGAGCGGCTGAAACAGGAGACGGCCCCAAACTAGCGACAGGCCCTATTTCTCCACACGAATGAATGCGCCGGTCGAGGCGTTAATAGCGACAGTCAGTTTGGCGTTGTCGCGCGATTCGCCGTAAATCACGTGCCAGGTCAATTCATTGGTGTTATGGTTCCAGTCGCAAACGTAAATCACAGGAGTCGCCGGATCTTTTTCGAAAACTTTGTCTCCGCCGTGTTTCTGGGCTTCGAGAAAGGCCTGATCCGAGTCCACTTTGAGGAAAGCAACGTCGAAAACCTGGGTTGACGCGTTGTTCGGATTATAGGCATCTTCGTTGCCGGGGGAGACGCCGCGCGAAGGAGCATCGGGGGCATTGCTGCCGGACCAGATGAAAGGCTTCACGCCGTGTTGCATCGCGGAGGCGAAGCTGGCACGCCAGATCGCCGACTTGCCGTCATGTCCGTTGCCATCGCTTGAGGGAGTGGACTCGATGCGGAAGGGCTTGACGTCAGCGGCATAGTTACGTGCGGCGATAAAAACTTTCTGAAAGGCTGCGCGTCCGGTGAGCAGTTCAGGAGTTTTCACTTCCGGCTTGGCTTCCGGCGGCTTGGAGGTATTGGAGTCGCACGCGGTAAGGAAACCTATGATGGTAAACACAGCGGCGGCTATTATCATTTTGGCCGGGTCGCCGCGCCGGATTAAGATTTCTCCAGCGCACGTTTTGGAACTGGATGCAGCAACCGCAGCGATCTTTGGCGCAACGACGCCCCGCATTTTCATAGCGACCTTCCTGATATAACTGGGGTATTTAATGTCGCGCAACATTTTACCTGAAGCGTGCGCAAACGCGAGAGTGGTGCAATGGATTCCCTCTTACAAAAATTGAAGGGAAATTTGGAATCGGCTATCGACGGCATGTCCAGCAAGCAGTTAAGCTGGCATCCCGCAAACAAGTGGTGTGCCGCGGAAGTGCTGGAACATTTGTATCTGAGCTATACGGGAACAATCAAGGGATTCGAGAGGGTGGTGCAGGCCGGCAAACCGCTGGCCACGTCAGGTTCAATGAAGCAACGCTCTCGCAGGTTGGTCGTTTTCGGGTTCAACTATCTGCCCACGGGACGGAAAGCGCCACAGACGACCCAGCCCAAAGGATTGCCTATGGACAAGGTGCGGAACGAGATCGGAGATAAGATTGTTGCGATGGACGCGATCATCGCGCAATGTGAAGCCGGTTTCGGACGCAGCACACGCTTACTCGACCATCCGATTCTGGGGCCGTTGACCGCGGCTCAGTGGAGAAAGTTTCATCTGCTGCATGGACAGCATCACCGGAAGCAGATTCTGCGACTACGCGAGGGCATGAGCGAGCACGAATTCTAGATATTGCAAACCGAATACGCTTCTCATCCAAAACAACTTTATCATCCGAGTGCCGTGAAGCATGAGCTATTCCGTCATCGCGGCTGGAACACCGGCTTTGCGAGCTTCTTCCTGCATGTCTTGGAGCTTTTGCTTGCCGTCTTCGACGGCTTTCTGTTTGTCGGCGATTTTCTGCTTGTATTCTGTCTCCTGCTTATCCCATTGAGCCGAGTTGCGCAGGCGATTGCCAACATCGGCGTACATTTCGGCGGCGCGCAGTTGGTACTCGCGCTGCAACACGTCGAGTTCGCGGCTGGCTAAGTCAATCTGTTCCTTCTGTCCTCCCAATTTTTCTTGCCATGATTTCCAGGCAGCTTCTTTCTTGGCCTGATCGTCGTTCGCTGGAGGAGCGGGGGTTGCAGTCGCTGGTTTGGCGGCGTCTTTGGTCTCGCCGGCAGCAGATTTGTCGCTGCTGTCGGAAGGAGCAGCGCTGGCAGTGTCTGCCGGCTGTCCAACGACGGAGAGCTTGTCATCCTTGGGAAGGTTGTCGTTATCGAAAACCTTTGGCTTTGCTTTAGCGGTGTCCGTATCTTTGTGGACCTTACGGGCGTAGTCGCCGAGGGGTTGATCTGGCGCTTGCACCGAAGTTTGAGCGGCCGAGAAAGAGCCGAACATGACTGTGAACAACCCGATTACGAAAGCGAAATATGTGATGCGTTTCATAGGTTCATCCTCATATCTGTTTTACATCTACTTACCGGCTGCACTGCGCTTGGCCGCCAGAAAGCCTCCAATGTGATGATCGAGCCGGGCGGCCTCACTGGCAATGTCGGCGGCCAGTTGTGGAGCGAGTTCCAGATCGCGGGTCCGAGCCAACTGCTGCGCGTAGCCGGCGATGGTGGTCAGAGATGTGCGCAATTCCAAAGCCATTTCGGCGGAAATTTCTCCCTGCAACTGCTGCTGATGACGGATTGTTTCAAATTCGCTGCGATCGCTGATCAGGCACGCAGCTCCGAGCAAGCTGCCATCGACAGAGGGAACCGGCGAAACCGTGACCGCGAGCCGTATCGTTTTGCCTGCAGGCGTGGTGTAATCCGCTTCAACTTGCCTGCACTTGCTACCATGACGCAAAACGGCGTCGACTTCTTCCGTCAGCCGTCCACCAGTTTGTTCAAGCTTACTGGTGGATGATGCGGACGAACACAGTGCGCTACGAAAGATGTCTTCCGCGCTCATCCCCGAAGGTGAATTGAAGCCTAATATCTGTTTAGCTGCCGGATTGGCCTGCTTCACAAGTCCGTTGAGCCCGAATACCAACACACCTGAGGAAAGATTGGAGAGCACAGCCTGGCTGAAATTTTCGCTGGTGCGGGCGCGGCGTTGTTCGGTCAGAGTCTGGACTTGCAGTTCATGCTTTTGTTGCTTTAGTTGCTGAATGACGGTGTTGTACAGATGAAGAGGCAAGGTTTCCAACGTGGGCGCCGGCGAGGAATCGAAGTCGGCCTCGGCGGCAATATTTTTGCGAAGAGCCCGGATCAGCCAGATCGCAAGCATAAAGGCTGTGCCCGCCGCGCACAGCAATACCGCGGCGCGAAGTGCCAGCGGATTTGTCATCAGATTTACCACCACAGCCTCCCGTACCAACTCAGCAAACGGTTTCCCAGGAACAAGGCGAACAAAGCCATGCTTCCCAGGAAAACGCCGAAGGGCATCTGATAATGGCGATAGACCATTTGCGCGGATTGCCATCCCCGGCGGCGAGCCGCCTGCAAGCTAGCCAGCCGGCGCGCAAAGCGCTGGGTGCGTTTGACCCACACCACCAGAACGGTGGTCAAGCCAAAGAGGGACCCTGCGAGCGACGCAGCGAAGATGGTGAAAATCGTAAGCTTGATGCCAAGGAAGGCCCCTACCAGCGCCATTAGCTTCACATCTCCGAATCCCATGCCTTCGGCTCCGCGCCAACGCAGATAAACTGCCCCCGCACCGTAAATGAACGATGCGCCCAATGCCGCCCCGAGCAGGGCATCGAGCAAGGAAAATATCCGTGCGGATAGGTCGGCGCTAAATGGCAGATTCACGATTCCCGGCAAGAACTGCGAAGCCATATCGTGTACCGGAACCAGCAAACTAAAAACCAGACCAACGACAAGGCCGGGCAACGTCAGCTTGTCGGGAAGCAACTTGGTCTCGGCGTCGGTGAAGATCAGACCAAATAAAAGAAATCCAAATACGCAGTATTTCAAGGTTGCCAGGCTTAGGCCGAAGTAAGCGTAACAGCCGAGAAATAGAGCGCCGATAAGCAACTCGACAAGTAGGTAGCGAGGAGAGATTCCAGCTTTGCAATATCGGCATCGACCACGAAGCAAGAGCCAACTGACGACGGGTAAGTTGTCATAAAAGGCGATCAGCCGCTTGCAGTGGGGGCACGCCGACCGAGGCGTTACCACCGATAAATCCAGCGGCAGCCGGTAGATACACACGTTCAGAAAGCTGCCGAAGGCCAGCCCGAGGAGAAAAATCGCCAATGCGTAAATAGGATCCACTGAGTGTCTGAGCATTCGGCGCCACGTAATCGCAGTGGACGCCTTCTTGAGAACGCAGCTTTCACCGCGTCTTGAGTGGATTATAAGGCGAAGGGACAGGCGTGACTAAGGTACTGAAGTCACTGTCCGGAGGGACAGTGGACGGCGAGGGCGGACGCCCAGAACGGCTAGGGAGACGCCTACCTGGTTATTCGGTTGCGCCGTTGGCTGCGCGATGTCTTGGCAGAGCCGGAGCGTTTCCAAACAAGATGCCGGTTTCTACTTCAACAATTTGCCCATCGCGGCGGTAGGGCTTGAACTTCCATTGGCCCAGGGCATCTCTGATCACCTTTGCCTGATCGGGAAATGCACTGAGAAAGTGAATGTGTTTTACATTTCCCTGTTTGTCGATAATGATGCGGACGGGAACCGGGTTGAAGCGGTGCTCGGTGAAGATGGGGTCGACTCGGGCGATCATGTTGTCGTCCCTGACATAATCCTTGATGCAAATCGGGACATCCCCGCCGCCCATGCCCACAGTCGGACTCGCCTCGGCAGGGATTTTCATCTTGTTCAGGTCCAGGGTCAAGTTTTCCAGTAATTTCGTGTCCCGGCTGGTCAGCACTATTTGAACCGCGTGGCAGCGAATCTCGGTGGCCAATACGTACCAGTGCAGTTGGGCAATCGGGGACCAGTACGCAAAAAAAGTAAACGATCGGTCGGCGATCTTGGTCGGGGTAGGTGGCATTTCCACCTTGTAATCTGCCTGCAAGTTATTTTTCGAGAAGTTCACGAGCTCCAGGGCGTTGGCCGCAGGGAATCGCGAGAAGAACATGTCCTGCGCGGTGAACAGAATCGTTCCTCGATCCGGTCCCTTGAATGCTTCGGTGGGACTGAGCTGGGCGAGCACGTACCGGCCGCTGTCCGAGGGAGGTGGCCCCTCGTACTTCTGGGTCCAGTCTGCCGATAAGGGATATGTAAGTCCAAAATACTTGTTAGTGAAGACGTTGTTGGTCACGCTGCTGCCTTCCGGTAGAGGAGTCACGGAATCACTCGCGCTCGACCAGGCACCCCTCACCAGAATCACTCCGGTTGGAACTTTCGTCAGGGGCTGCACATTGTCGGAAAAGTCGCCGCCATTCCGGGGAGCGCTTTCGGGCTCGGCAGTCTGGCACCAGGCCAATGAAGAGAAGCATAGAGTCAAAGCGAGCAGGGAACACAAAATGGAGTGCATGTTCCTCCTTGAATCGAAACAATGGATCGAAACAATGGATCGAAACAATCTCGGCCTACCGATTCGGCGAATGCCTAGCTCGGCTTTTTCTTTAACCAATCGAAAAGAGCTGGCGAGACACTCTCGTGCCTCGCCATCGGAGTGTTCAAAGCAACTAAAGCGAGCGCAGGAAATCCAATATTTCCTGCTGTTGAGTTGGGGACAGGTTATCGAAATTGCTCTCTACTTGATTTGCTTCGCTACCATTGCTGCCGTGAGCCTCAATGGCTGAGAGCAGGTTGGTGGTGCGGCCATCGTGCAGCAGGAAGATACGCTGTCCAAGGCCCCACAACGGGGCCGTGCGGAACTGATCACCGCCCGCGTTGCCCTGCGAGACATTGTCCGCCAGGCCGCTTCCCATGTGATGAATTTCAATATCTGAAAATGCATTCACGGGAGCATCGCTCAACGAACTGGTGATATTAGACGTTTGCGTGTTGCCAACCGTTGGATTGTGGCAAACAGAGCAGCCGATGGCACTAAACAAGCTGCTGCCCGCGGCAATTGCGCTTGCCGAGACTTGTTGTCCGTTCAGCACAACCGGACCCGTCGGCGGAGGGGCCAGGGTCCGCATGAAGTCGGCAAACGCCGAGACGTCATCCAGAATCGCCGCTCCAGCTGAACCCGGATTGTTCGTGTCTTCCGGGTACCCGCTTCCGCTAAGGTTCAGGCAGCTCGGCGGAAGCCCCGTTCCTAGTTGGTCCTCCCCAGGCAGCGGCCGGTCTTGGGTGAACAATAGGTTCGAGATGCCCATCTCCACGTTGTAAGCTTCACCAGAAAAGATGTGAAGGGACTTATTTTGCGCTTTCCACCCGAAACGAGTGATGGTGCCGTCGTTCCCGCTACGGTTGAAAGCACCGGAGATGCCCACATTGTTGTTGTTATTGGCCAATTGCTTATTCAACAAGGTTGAGTCGTCAAGGTTCTCGATCAGCCCTGCGCCGAAGGTTGGCGTGGGAATGCGAAAGATGATGTTGTTTTCGGCCACAGCAGTGGCGAAACTGGGCTGCGGCAGTGCGCTGCCACTGTTACAGGTGCCCGCATCGGAGCGGCCGGTGACGGTGTAAAGGTCCTCCACCCCGCCATTGGGAGCGTTGGTGTTGACTGACCCGTTGTTGTTAAAGAAGAACGGAAAACGCGCCTCCCGAGTTGGCCCATTTGCCGTAATGAAAGATGGGACTGTGTTGCCAGGCGCTACCCCGTTGCTAGGGAACTGGAATTCTGGATTGGTGGCTGCGCCTGTCCCGCCGACGGCAGGTTGCGCGTGGCATGAACTGCAGCTATTCGAGTTGAACCGCGGGCCTAAGCCATTGTTGCCGGCGGGGCTGCCGGAAACGGACTCCACGGCCTGGAACCGAGTCTGCCCATCGGTGAAAAATGACAGTATCCCCGAAGGGCTGTTGGACAGAACGGAAGAAAGAGCTGCACCGGTGCCGCGGTTACCACTCTGAACTCCGGGGTCGGTCTGAGCCAGTGCCATTCCAGCGAGGAGCAGCACTGCCAAGGTCAATACTGATGCGAACCTAGCTGTCTTGATCACGGTTTCTCCTTGTAACGTGCCCCAATTTAAATTGGGTTCGATACGGCGGTTGACATGTCCAGGAAACAAAATCCCGGGGAAGAAGCGGATGAAATACGGACTTGCCGCCCTTGCCGGGGAGCGCAATTCACTAAGCGGAGCATGGACTCCTCCCTAAAGGATTTGTCTTACCGCCAGGGACCGCAGTGGCGCAGAGTGCAATTTTGGGTTCGGACGGGTGCAGGGTCTGGGATGTCCGAATCGGTGCCGGAACTTCTAACGCACTTCCCTTCCGGCCCAACAAAAAACTATTGGCTGTTACAGAGTCAGAACAGAAGACATGAGGTGGAGGGCCGGATAGTCAGGTTTTTCTTGCGGATACGGATAGTTTTCGGCAGGAACCTTTGAGTATTCGCGAACAGGAAAGAATAATCGAATGTTCGGAAAACCGGAATTGACTACGCAATTTCAGACTACTGAGAATCGCCGGTACCGGCCACACCCCTGCTCCGAATGCTAATCATAACGGAGGCGTCGTTGAATTCTGTAGTTCGGCACGCTTTTCCGCCCACGAAGATGCCTCAGCGCAAGCAACACAGCAACCGGGCGCACCAGGCTAGATTTCTAGTGGACGAACTTGTAATCCACGATGGAAGCTGCTAACAGGCAGGTTTGGCCTTCGGTATCGTTTTCCTGATCCTTGTCCTTCTCCTGCTTTTGCGTCGCTTTAGCAGCTTTGGAGCGGATGACCCTACACTGGCAGAGCACGTTGCGATTCCTCTGGCCAGAAATTTCTTCCGGCATTTCGAAGACCATCTCGATTAGAGCGTTCACGGGCAAGGGGCGCGGTCCATGAAACAACAGCCCACTCTGGCTGAGGTTTTCAATGGTGCCCTCAAACCACGTGCTGGTGTTATTCACCCGATAACGAAGTTGCGTGTCCAGTTTAAGACGCCGCGCTCGCGGTATCCAGGACTGTCGCTTCTCTCGTGCGTGGCTGCGTCGGGGCAAGGCCTCGGGATTAGCATGCTCCAAGCGCTCGGTGCGGCGCATCGTGGTCCAGTCATATTTGTATTCGGCCGCGCACAGCAGGCAGACTTGGTAGTAATCTCCGTCAGCACCGCGGCGTGGCCAGGAGAACTCGTGGGAGCATCGCCCGAGCATAAGGACATCCATGATCTTCTGCGGCATGGTGGTTACTTCCGGACCCTGGGGGTCAGCAGCCAAATCATCTCGCAAAGCAGCGTGGTTGGGTAGGTTACCTTCGTGTCTGTCACGACGTGCGTCGATGGGTAAGGCGAGTTGCTGCAAATACTTACGAGGCGAAAGCAGCCCTTAGGCCGGAAGAGGAATCGGAGTGCCATATTGCTGTGGGCCAGAGTGTATTATCGCGGCATGGGAGGCGCCTATGCTGGTGACGTTACCGCCTTCGTTCTCGCTGGCGGCAAGAGCACCCGTATGGGAACTGACAAGGCGTTCGTAAAATGGAATGGGCAGCACACGCTGCTCGCGCAGGTGCTCAATGTTGCCCGTAACGTGACCCCCGAGGTGAGGATCGTCGGAAGTAGTGAGAAGTTTGCAGAGTTCGCTCCAGTGGTGAAGGATAAATTCAATAACAGTGGACCTCTGGGCGGAATTCACGCGGCGTTGCTCGCTTCCGAGACAGAACTCAACGTGATTTTGGCAGTCGACATGCCGTTCGTATCAGCCGTTTTTTTGGATTACCTGCTCACTCAAGCGAGAAATAAGCGCGACGCCGACGTGGTTGTCCCGCAGACGGGCGGACGCTGGCAGCCACTGTGCGCGATTTACCGCCGCCAGTTTGCAGTATTCGCCGAGGAGGCCTTGCGCGCTGGACGAAACCGAATCGATCGCTTGTTCGATGTGGTTCGGGTCAGAGTGATCGACCAGAAAGAGTTGGAAGCTGGGGGATTTTCGCTCAATATTTTCCAGAATCTGAATACGCCGGCGGACTTAGAAGCAGAAAGGCGCAGAGTCTGATCGCCATTACAATACTCTTCTGGAATTCAAATGCCTGACAGCGTTAAATCCGATAACGGTCAGCCCGCCATCATCACTCCCGGCAATGTCCAACGACCCTATATCGAATTTCGTGAGGTTTCCAAATCCTTTGCAGAAAAAGCGGTGCTCGACCGTGTGAGTTTCAACGTGATCCCCGGCGAGACCGTTTGTATTCTCGGCCGCAGTGGCGTGGGAAAATCGGTTTCGCTGCAATTGCTGATGGGTTTTCTGAAGGCGGACTCAGGAAGAGTGATCGTTGCTGGGGAAGACATCACTAACTTTTCCGAAGAGCAGATGGAAGCCATCCGTAAGAAAGTCACAATGGTGTTTCAGAACGGAGCGTTGTTCGATTCCCTCAGCGTCGGTGAGAACGTCGCGTTTCCTCTGCGCGAAGGCGGCGGATTGTCCGAGGAGCAGATTTACGAGATAGTCGACGGCTTGCTGAAGATGGTGGGCGTGCAAGAGATGCGCGACCTGCTACCCTCAGATCTTTCCACTGGAATGAAACGGTCGGTGGCCATTGCCCGCGCCCTCTCAGCGCGGCCGGAATGCATTCTCTACGATGAGCCTACGACCATGGTGGATCCGCTGATGGCCCAACTGCTGGGGGATCTCATCAAGCGGCTAAAGATTCAACTCAATCTAACCAGCATCGTCGTTACGCACGATATGCGCCTCGCCAAGAAACTTGCCGACCGGCTTGTCTTCCTTCACGAAGGCAAGGCGATTTTTTTTGGAACCTCAGCTGAGATGGAAAAATCCACCGAGCCCATCGTTCAGGAGTTCTTCGAGTTGGATGAATTGAAGCTTGAGTGTTAGAAGCGGGGGCAGGTCACTTGCCAGATGACTTCTGAGAGTAACCGACACATGTGAGGACCGGCAGCCGCGGATATTTTGCGAAGCCAGGATCGGTGAATGAAAGCTGACATTGCAGAAAAGTCGAGCCTTTGTCGGACGAGATAAGTCGGGCGTGCGCGCAATCCGCGCAGAGTCCCGCAGTCAGCGTGTTGTAATTGTCTCCGGGCTGGTGAGGCATAACAGTTCCGCACTCGTCAAAACCCTTGCCGTACCAGCTCTTCCACGGTAAGCGCGCTTTCAGGCGATTCCCTGGTCGTCATCTTCTCAACATACTTGGCGATCAGATCGGCTTCGAGGTTGATTGGGTCGCCGGGTTGGAGCGAATTAAGATTCGTCATCTCAACCGTGTGCGGAATGATGGCAACGGTGCAGATCATCCCTTCAAGCTTTGCAACCGTCAGGCTGATTCCCTCGATACAGACTGAGCCCTTGTATACGGTGTACTTCTCTACCTCAGGCGCCAGTTGGACTTGCAGCCAGAAATTGTCCGAATCCGCAATGCGCTGCAGCGCGATGAGCCGACCCACACCATCCACATGGCCTTGCACAATGTGTCCACCGAAGCGGCCATCCGCTTTCATCGGTAGTTCAAGGTTAACCAGTGTCCCCTCGTGCATGCGAGAGAACGAAGTGCGCGCCCAAGTCTCGGGTGCAAGATCGGCGGAAAATGATCCTGGCATAATGTCGAGCGCAGTCAGACAAACGCCGCTCACCGAAATGCTCTCGCCCGGTCGTAGCTCTTTCGGTGCGTTCTCAGCAGCGATCGCGATGTGGCGATTCTCACCTCGTTGTTCGATACGCGTCACGCGCCCTACTTCTGCGACAATCCCCGTAAACATAAAAGAACCCTCCGATAAATAAAATTCATGATCATAAACCCTTAGTGCGGGCGGAAGATTTGGTTTCCTCCCACTGCAGCGGATGCCTAAGTTGACGATGGCCGGCAAGAAACAATTATTCTCCGTAGGGATCGCGCAGGTATCCTTCCACTGCGAAGTCTTCCCCAAATTGATGTAGATGAAGATGTTTTACATGTCGGATCTCGTTCATTCCGCCGAGCTCTGCACCGGAGGCGAACGGAACCGACCCGGCGCTCGCCATTATTTGGGGTGCGTAATATAGAAAAACTTTGTCCACGATGCCGGAAGCCAGCGCTATGCTGTTCACTGTCGATCCGCCTTCGATCATCACACTCGCGATTTCAAGTTCGCCCAGGCGGTGCAGAATCGCATGAATATCTGGACGTCCATCAGCTGCAGGTGGAAGGTCCTCGACTCGAATGCCACGCGCCTGGAGCTCAGCTTTCTTATTGTTTTCACCAGTTGAACAGAAAACCAGCACATCGTCGTTGGATTTATCTCCATTCGCGACGCTCTGTACCACGCGCGATTGCAACGGAAGTCGTAAACGCGAATCGAGAATCACCCGCAACAAGCGGCGACGCCGTGGATTCCCGCTACGATCGGTGAGCAACGGATCGTCCGCCAGGATCGTTCCCACGCCCGCGAGAATCGCATCGCTCTGGTGACGCTGCTGGTGGACGTGAGCCCTTGCAGTTTCGCCGGTTATCCATCCTCCTGCGGGAGTTCCTGAGGCCCGGTTCAATCCCGTTAACGGCGGTGGAGCGATCTTGCCGTCAAGCGTCATCGCCGACTTCACCGTGACGAGGGGAATGCGGTGCCGTATGTAGCGCGCGAAGGCCTCATTCAGCCGACGAGCTTCCGCCTCCAAGCGCCCGACCTCGACGTGGACGCCCGCTGACCGCAGTTTCACAAAACCTTGACCGCTCACCTGCGGATTGGGATCGGGCATGGAGGCGACGACTCGATGAATTCCGGCTGCGATCAACGCATCGGTGCACGGGGGCGTGCGGCCTTGATGAGCGTGCGGTTCGAGATTGATGTAAAGCGTTCCGCCGCGAGCTTTCTCTCCGGCGTGCTCAAGAGCGGTAACTTCTGCATGTTTCAGGCCGCTGTAAGTATAAAAACCCGTGCCCACGATCTTGCCCTTTGTATTGGCGATGACCGCACCAACATAAGGATTCGGCGAGGCTAATCCGATACCCTGACGCGCCAAATCGAGAGCGCGATGCAGAAACTGCTCGTCATCAGCATGGTCGGGCATCAAATGGACAAATGAGAATCAAAATCCACCACGGAGATCCTCGTCTGGCGAGCAAACGCGCGAATATTCGTTAGCAGGAGTCAGCGTGAGGCAATCCTCATTCAAACAGCGAATCCACGAATTCTTTCGGGTCGAACGGCAGCAGATCCCCTACTTTTTCTCCGACCCCGACAAACCGCACTGGCAGCCCCAGCTCGCGCGAAATGGCAACCACGACGCCTCCCTTGGCAGTGCCGTCGAGCTTGGTGAGGACGATTCCGGTAACGCCGGCAGACTCCGTGAACATGCGCGCCTGCTGCAAACCATTTTGGCCGGTGGTGGCGTCCATTACCAATAGAGTTTCGTGCGGAGCTCCTGGAATGATGCGCTGAGCCGTGCGGCGCATTTTTTCTAATTCGGACATCAGGCTCGTCTTGGTGTGCAGCCGGCCGGCGGTATCGACAATCACGTAATCCGTCTTCCGCGCCGTCGCGGCCTGTAAAGCGTCGAACAACACAGCCGCGGGATCACCGCCGGGCTTGGTTTTGATCACCTCGGTGCCGGTGCGTCCACCCCAGATTTCCAGTTGATCAATAGCAGCCGCGCGGAACGTATCGGCCGCACACAGCAGGACGCTCTTGCCTTGCGATCGATATACCTGAGACAACTTGCCAATGGTCGTTGTCTTACCAGTACCATTTACTCCGACAACCAAAATTACCTCGGGCGTTCCGTCCAGTTTTTGGACCGGTCTGGTATTCGCCGCATTCAGAACTGCGAGAAGCTCTTCTTTTAGAAGACGTTTCAGCTCCTGCACGTCCTTGATCTGTTTGCGATCGGCCTTGTCGCGAAGCTTGCCCAAAACTTCCTGAGTTGTCGTCGAACCCAGGTCGGCACCGATCAGTGTGGCTTCCAGATCGTCAAGCGTGCTGCGGTCGATTTCCTTGCCCAAGGCTACGACTTCTTCAATACGCTCGGCGAGGTTTTCGCGCGTGCGCGTGACCGCCTGCTTCATGCGCTCGAAGAGGCCGGTTTTCTTTTCTTCGGTGCTGCCAAACAAAGTTTGAATCATGAGAAAGCCAGACTTGATTATAACGACATGATTATAACGGTCAGCAGAGTGTAGCCGTCGCCTCCGGAAGGAAGAGGAAAGAAGAATGGTTAGACGCGCGATCTCTCGAGGTTGGCCGCTTCTGCGGGGGTGATCGGCGGAGCCGGAACCGTGGGAGGAACATCTGCCCCCGCATCAGCCGCCACAGCGATGGCCCTCTTGATCGACATGCGTTGGATGCGAATCTCGCCGCGGCCGTAGACGGCCATCAGCGCTGCCACTGCTTCCGGATCAAGTCGCTTGCCGGCAAGATTCTGGATAATCTTCAAGGCTTCTTCCGGAGTGTGCGCATGCTGGTAAGGACGATTTGTAGTCAATGCATCGAAAGTATCGGCCACCGCAATGACCCGCGCCAGCAGCGGAATCTGATCGCCCTTAAGTCCGTAAGGATAGCCGCGACCATCGAGAGCTTCGTGGTGAAGTTCGATTCCTGGAAGCATCTCCGCAAGCTGCGTTACCGGACGTAATATATTGGCGCCCTTGGTAGTATGGGTCTTCATAACCTCGAATTCTTCCGCAGTGAGGGCGCCCGGTTTCTTCAGAATGCGATCTTCGATCCCGATCTTGCCCACGTCGTGAAGCTGCGCGGAAATCTGCAGCGTTTCCATGAAGGTGGCATCGAGCTTGAGTTCTTTTGCGATCAACAGGGAGTAGCGGGTGACGCGGTCGGAGTGGCCGCGAGTGTACGGATCTTTTTCGTCCACCGCGCCCGCCAGCATCTGGATCGAGCCCAGAAATAGCGCGCGGTTCTCTTCCGCCGCCCGCTTCAGATCTTCAACGAACTGTTCCAGCTCTTCCGACATGGTGTTAAAAGTCTCGGCTAGTTCGCCGATTTCGGTGCGGCTGCGCAAATGTGCGCGCTGCGAAAAGTCTCCACGCGCCAAAGCCCGGCTGGATTGAGTGAGGATTTGCAACGGATTGGTAATCCTGCGAGCCGCGAAAATGCTGACGCCAATGCTCAGCAATGTGGCTAGCACCGCGAGTAGTCGTGCCGTGCGCTGCATTTCGTAGACGCCGCGATAGGCCTCGAGCTGCGGCTTTTGCACCACCACCGCCCAATCGAGTGCGGTGACTGGACTGTACGTGCCAAGCATCTCAACGCTGGTTTTGCCGTCCTGAACATCGAATTCCTTGGTCGCGGCCAATTGTGCCTTGTTACCAGCGTCTACAAAAGTTCGGACAATTTCCAGATTCTTCATATCCTGGCCGGTCACATATTGTGGAGTACCCGCCGCGACCAGACGGCCTTGAGAATCCACAACATAAGGAATCAGGCCCCCGCCGCTGACTTCGTGCAGGCGGCGAATCAGGAATTGCAAATCCACAACTGCGCCCACCATGCCCAGAAATCGGCCGCCGTAGCTGACCGGGTTGCTCACCAGCACAACCGTCCGTGGAATCTTGCCATCTTCCACTTGAAGAGCCTGACCGTTGTAAGCACGGCCATCGCGGGCGGCATCGAAGGCGTGTTGTAACTCCCGCTGCAAAAAGGCATCCGGGACGATGCGCCCGGCAGAGATTCCTTTCGCATCCGAGTTGAGCAATGTGGAATAGGCGAGATCGTCCGAAGATGAAACAAAGTTCTCCAGCAGAGCGCGCAACTCCGGCGCCTCGATGTTTTTGCGGCCGATATCGCCCCCGCTGGCTACCTGAATTGCCGACGAGAGGTTGGCCAGCATCATCCGAAGCGAGCGCTCGTGCTGCGAAAGGTCATCGGCCAGCGAACGTGTCACGGTGTTTTGCAGCAGCATCTCATTCGTCTTCAGGCGGTCGCGGTTTATTGCCTCTACCTGGGCGGAATAAAAATACATCGGAACGATGCTGATCACGAGCAGCACGCCAAGAATTACGTACAAAATTGGAATACGCAGCGGCGGCGCTGTCGAGGAGAGGGTGCCCCCGGGGCCGAGATCGGGAGCGCTCAAAGTGGCGGCGGATTTCACGGGTATCTATAGAATTTTAATGTGGACGGAGCGTGGGAAGGCGAAAACCGTTCGTGCTGCCGTTACGAAAGTACCACTCGAAGTGACCGTCTGGTGCGGGTTTGGCAATGAAACATAAAGCGGAGACTGGCGACGCTTACATCCTGAGCGTTTCGCTTTTGCCGCTGCGGGTCATCAGTTCAATAATCGCATCGCGTGGAGCTTTTCCCTGGTGCAGGATGGCGTGCATCTGCTCGGTGATAGGCATCTCGACACCCCGGGCCTGCGCCAGCCCCACCGCTGCCGTCGTAGTGAAAACACCCTCTGCGACCATGCCATGCATTCCCGCGAGAATGTCTGGCAACTTTCGTCCGCGGCCAAGTTCGACGCCCACACTGCGATTGCGAGAAAGGCCACCGGTGCAAGTCAATACAAGATCGCCCAATCCAGCGAGACCGGACATGGTTTCCGCCTTGCCGCCACACGCCACGACTAGCCTGGTCATTTCCGCTAAGCCGCGCGTGATGAGAGCCGCCGTGGAATTGTGTCCCAGCCCAAGGCCTGCGCTGACACCGGCAGCAATTGCGATCGTATTTTTCAGCGCTCCGCCCAGTTCCGCGCCGATCGGATCGTCATTGGTGTAAACGCGAAAAGTGGCATCGCTAAACTCACGCTGCACGGAGCGTGCAAGTTCTGCGTCCTCCGAGGCGATGGTGATGGCCGTCGGATCGCCGCGCGCCGCTTCCACTGCGAATGATGGGCCGCTCAGCGCGCCGATGCGGGGACGTCGACTGTCATTGTCATCGACGTTGGCTTTGATTAGTTGCGCGATCACTTCGGTCATCCGCAGCAGGGAGTCTTCCTCCAAACCTTTCGTTGCACTAACGATCAGTGTTTGGGCTCGGAGGTGCGGGCGCATCCGCTCAAACAGCAGGCGGCAATGTTGTGAGGGCATCACACTGATCAAGATCGCGGCGTCCTGGAGCGCTTCGGCGAGGTCATTGCATGGCGTAACAGAGATTGGAATCTCCTGGCGGGGAAGAAACTTTTCGTTTACGCGCCGTTGTGCGATGCTCTCGCATACTTCTTTTTCATGCGCCCAGAGCCGCACCTGGTGAGTCTGCCGGCGCCCGAGAATTATCGACAGCGCCGTGCCCCAGGCCCCTGCACCGATGATCGCAATCTTGCTCATGCTGCTCCCACACGCCGTTCCGTGCCCGCAAGAAGGCGGCGAATATTTTCGTGGTGCTTGGCGATGATCAGCAGGGATGTGGCCGATATCAGGACCCAGGCTGGCCAAGTGTCGTCATGTGTAGGCATCTTATAGAGTAAGAGTAGCGGGAAAGAAACTACTGCAACAATCGACCCCAGCGATACGTAGCGAAAGATAACTACCATCAGGACAAAAATGCCTACTGACATCAGCACAGCGTTCGGGCTAATCACCAAAAATGAGCCCAGCGCAGTAGCGACTCCTTTGCCACCTCGAAACCTCAGCCACACCGGAAATATGTGCCCTATGACAGCAAAGAAGCCCGCGGTTGCCATTGCTTCAAGAGGCTTACCATGTCCTGGGTTTGAAAGACGATATGTAAGTGCGACCGCCGCGAACCCCTTGAACGCATCGAACAACAGCGTCACCACGCCCAACAACGGGGACTTGCGGGAGACGTTCGTTGCTCCAATATTCCCGCTGCCGCTATAACGTATATCTTCTCCCCGGAAGGTGCGAACGAGCAGATATCCAAAGGGGATCGATCCCAGCAGATAGCTCAATGCGGCAATGAGAAGTATTCGAGACATTCCGATCTGCGCGCTAATGCAGAGGAAATCCGGCAAGCTTCGTATATCTTGATCCGTCGGGCAATGGCTGGCTCTGGTATAGAAAAAACTCACGAGTGGTCATCGTACCGAACTCTGGCGCAGAGAGAGCTACCAGTCTTTCCTGTAAGCGCTGTAGACCGCGTACTCGACTGCTGCTATTGGGCCTGCCGGTTGCACCCGACCTGCCCTTGCTGCGCGCCAGCGTAAGGTGAGGGTTGAAAGCATGCTCTTCTTTCGGGATGTTAATGGTTGCCAGAGATTTATCGACGGTTGCCGCCAGGAATGTGAGTTTCGAGTCTGCTTCCACTCCGATCCAAAACACACGCGGCATCCGCGTGCCGGGAAAGAATCCATAACCGCGAATATTCATCTCGAAGCCATCAGCCGTAATCTCTTGCAACTGTCGTTTAACCTTCTCGATGTCGTCATCTGCTTTCTCTCCGATGAACTTCAAAGTGACATGCAATGACTCGGGCCGCACCCATCGCGCTTCAGGTGCGAACCCACGGACGCCATCGAGAAAGCGAGCAATGCGTTCGCGGATGCCGCTATCGATGTCGAGCGCAACGAAGAGGCGCATAAGAACAGCTTCTAGCTCCTGGTTACCAGCTACCAGCCCGAACCAGCTAGGAACCAATAGCAAGCGGCCGCGTTTTTCACATCAACTTCCTTCGTACCATGTCGAGAGCCAGCGTCGTCGCGAACCAGCGAATGCGCTTGCGGTCGCCCGGGAAATTGCGCTCGATCACGTCTGTTCCGCCAGCGCCGGCTAAGGCGTGGAATACCAGTCCTACGGGCTTCCCTGGCGTTCCTCCACTCGGGCCCGCAACGCCCGTAATGCCCATGCCGAGAGTCGTGTCGCATCGATAGCGAATGCCCTCTGCCAATGCCGCTGCCACTTCGCGGCTCACGGCTCCATGCCTCTCAATCATGTCGGCCGGCACTCCCGCCAGTTCTGTCTTCGCTGCGTTCGAGTAGACGATGGCGCCTCCGGCAAAATAGCGCGAACTGCCGCTGACCGATGTGATCCGCTCGCCCAACAAGCCTCCAGTGCACGACTCCGCGACGGCCAGCGTGGCATTGCGCATCTGCAGCCAGTAGCCGACGATTTGCTCGAGCGATTCGCCGTCCCGCGAATACACGGCATTGTCCAGTTCTTCCTCGACCGCGTCTGCCACCTCATCTACCCGCGCTTGCGCTGCCTCCAGGGTTTCAGCACGCGACCTGAAATGGAGTTGAATCTCCCCCGCGCCCGCAAGAATGGTGGTTTGAACGTCGCTAAAGCGCTTGTAAATCGGGGCTACGCGGGTATCAACGAGAGATTCGCCCAGCATCGCCACCTTTAGTACGCGAGTCGCAATGAAGGCTGCGGGAAGCTTCGCACGCAGCCGCTCCCGACACTCCGCCTCGAATAAAGCCTTAAGCTCGTGCGGAGGTCCCGGCAACAATATAACAATGCGTTCGCGCCCATCGAACTTGCCACTCAGCCACTGACCGGGTGCCGTCCCATTCGCGTTGGGCAGGACCGTCGCGCCTTCGAGCACGTCCGCCTGCTTGGAATTGTTGGGAGACATCCTCCAACCCCGGTTCGCGAAACGCTGCTCGATGCCGGCCAGAACAGTTTCATCGCGCCGCAAGGTGACGCCCAGCGCTTCCGCGACGGCCTCGCGAGTCAGGTCGTCTTCCGTGGGGCCGAGGCCACCGCTAAAAATGACGATCTCAGAGCGGAACAGCGCGTGCTGTGCGGCCGCTACCAGTTGCTTCAGATCATCTCCAACAACGCCCTTGAAAATTACCTCAACCCCCAGTTGATTGATCTGTTCCGTGAGATAAAGGGAATTCGTATCTGTACGGAAGGGCGTGAGTAGTTCAGAACCAACCGCGATGATCTCGGCGCGCACGCGTAGAAGTGTAAATGAAGCTGAAGGCAGACGTAAGATGTCCAGAAGAGTTGCGGTCTTACTCCGGTAGCAGAGGTAGCCCCTGAATGTTCCAGGAGAGATGATGCACAGCGTCCGTAGTCGCGAGAATCACGCTGCGTGCGGGCGCAAAGGCAAGTCCCACTAATCCGTGCCCGGCGACTTCGAGGCTAGCCTTGCCTTCCGGAGTGATTTTCACGATGCCACGTTTGCCGGAAAGAGAAGCAGCGACGTAGAGGTTGCCCTCTGAGTCGAAAGCCAGGCCCTGTGGGCGTCCCAGGCCGCGGAAGAATGTGCTTACCGTGCCCTGCGGATCAATTCGGTGTACACAATCAAAGCTCGACGTAGTCGGCCCAGTCACAAATAAGTCGCCCTCCGGACCGAAGGCAAGATGGTAAGCGGAAACGCTCGGCTCCAAGGTTGCGAAAACGAAGACTTGCTGATCGCGGCCAATCTTGAAAATCGTGCCGCTGCGGTCGCCGACATACAGATTCTGGTTTCGATCGAAGGCGATCCCGGTGGCGATCCCCATGCCCCCGGCGTAGGTAGTCATGGTTCCATTCGGGGCCACGCGATAGACTGCGCCGTCGTGACGCGAGGAAGCATACATCTGTCCTTCACGATCGAAGGCGATTGCAGTTGCGTTCATCATCTCTGCGACGAACGGTTTCACGGTATAGTTCGTGTCAATCTTGAAGATTGCGATCGGAACTTTTTGTCCGCGTGAGCCGGAGAATGTGGCGTAGATGTTGCCTTGAGCATCGAGCGCCGGATTGGTTACGGGATGCAGATTTTCAGCGATGGACACCGCTATCTTGACGGTGTGGGCGTTGCTCAGATGGCCATCAGCGGCAACCACCACCGGTCCCGAAGTCGCTCCGTGAGGCACGCGCGTAACCAAAAATGAATCCGAACTGATTACGATGCCGCCTTCGACTTCCCCAAACTGCACGCGCGGACGCTGCCACTGCTGTGGCCGTAATCCCGAACCCGCAATGCGGAGTTCGCCGCCCGCCAGAGCTAGCACCGGAGCCACAGACTCGATGTGCGGGCCGCCATTCACATTTTTTTTACCAAGAATGCGATCGGAGAATCCCATGAGGAAAATACTCGCCTACTTAGAAGACACATTACCTTAGAAGACCAAAGTGCAGAAACAGATGCATCACTCCCAGAGCGTAGAAACCAGCGGCCACATCGTCGAGCACGATTCCAGCGCCTTCCGGGATTGCCTCTAATTGTCGCACCGGCGGAGGCTTTACGATATCGAAGACACGAAAAAGTATAAAGCCCGCGAGAAAACATTTCCACGTTAGCGGAACGGCAATCAGGGCTACCAATTGTCCCGCAACCTCATCAATAACCACGAATTGTGGATCCTTTATTCCCGAACCGCGTGCCACCTGGGTGGCCGCCGGAATGCCGATCAGTGTGACGAGCAGAGCCAGACCCAGAGCAACGGTGGCTCGCAGCGATGGCGCAAGACTGTGAGCGAACGCGGCCCACAACAAAACGGTCGTTGCTGATGCCCAAGTGCCGGGCCCGGGCCGCATCCGTCCGATGCCGAAGAACGTGCCAACGAGAGTCGCCCATCTCGGACTGACAGGGGACGCTCCCAAGATAGCGGGCGGGATACCCGGGCTACGATCGGGTTTCTCAATAGTTTTCACTATTCTTCGTCCAGATCTTCGGGAATGCTCTCTCGGATCTGCTCGTCTGCGTCTGTAACCTGGGATGGGATTACATAGGCACCGCTTGCCCACTTGCCCAAATCAACAGTGCGGCACCGGTCGCTGCAGAAGGGAAATTCCGCGTCGCCGCTCTTTACGAGTTTCTTGCAGATCGGGCAGCGAAGTTTAACGACGCGCTTGCGGGGCATGGTCTTGGAACGCTCTAGTTTTTCGGGCGTGTCAGATTCTTGCACAGTCTCGAATCACAGAATTCAGAAACGTGCGTCGCCGCTAAACGATCCTGGCGACGAGGTCGTAGTCGTGCGCTTCTACGATCTGGCAACGATAAAACTCGCCGGGGCCAGGCGTCGTCTCATCCGGAAATTCGTTTATAAAGACCTTGCCATCAATCTCGGGCGCGTGCATTGCGGTGCGGCCTTCCATGAGCAGGTCGATCTCGTCCGACGTTCCCTCAAGCAACAAGTCGAACTCCTGCCCCACCAGTGCTTTCTTTTTCCGCTTGCTGATTTGCCGCTGAATTCCCATGAGATGTTTGCGGCGCCGCTCGATCTCGCGGACGGAGAGTTTCTTATCCAATCCATACGCGTCGGCGCCTTCCTGGTCAGAATACGCAAAGGTTCCCATCCAGTCGAACTGAGCCTCGCGCACGAAGTCGCACAGCTCCTCGAATTCACTTTCGGTCTCTCCGGGAAAGCCGACGATAAACGAGGTGCGCAACGTAACGTCCGGAATCGCGCGGCGCATTTTGGCCACAGAGCGCAGGAATAAATCAGCTCCGCCTCCACGCTTCATGCGCTTGAGCACGGAGGCCGACGCGTGCTGCAGCGGCACATCCATGTAGGAACAGATCTTGTCGTCCGATCCAATCGTTTCAAGCAGCTTGCCCGTTATCTTGTTCGGGTAAGCGTAGAGGAAACGAATCCAGCGCAAATCTTCGATCTGAGCGAGTTTTTCAAGCAGGAGCGCCAGGCCGTCTTTTAAACCGAAATCTTCTCCGTAGCAGGTCGTATCCTGACCAATCAGAGTGATTTCTCGCACTCCAGCCTGCGCCAGCCGCTCAGCCTCGGCCACGACCGACTCAAAGCGGCGCGAGCGAAACTGTCCACGCAACTGCGGAATGATGCAGAAGGTGCAGGGGTGATCGCAGCCTTCGGCGATCTTGATGTAAGCCGTGTGCTTTGGAGTGGCCAGGATACGCGGCGTCTCGTCGTCATACAAATAGTTAGGCAGATCGGCAATCGCGCCGTCCCATTGCCCACGCGAGAATCGCCCTTGTGCCGCCCGCGCGTCGGCTTCGGTCCGCGAATTCAATACTACGAACGGGGAGCTGTGAGCGATAACCGGGGCGGGCGCGATACCAGTTGCCGCCATGATGTTCTGCAATTCCCCGGTGCCGACTACGGCATCCACGTCCGGTATCCGCTTGCGGATTTCATCGCGGAAGCGCTCGACCAGGCAGCCGGCAACCACCAGCTTTTTTGCCTGTCCAGACTTCTTATGGGCTGCCATTTCGAGGATCGTATTTACCGATTCCTGTTGCGCGCTTTCGATAAACGAACAGGTATTCACCACGATGACGTCAGCGTCTTCTGCCCTCGGTGAGAGGACGGCGCCAGCCCGCGCAAGCAGGCCCATCATAACTTCGCTGTCGACCAGATTCTTGGGACAACCCAGGCTAACGAATCCAACTTTCTGCGGACGGTCCTGGAGACTGCCGATTTCCGAGGCAGGATCAGCGTTTTTTTCGCTTGCGAGTGAGATCGTTGAAGGCTTCGAAGGCATGTAATCCATGATTTTATCATTTTCTCGCCGGAAGCCCCGACAACGGCGAGTCGTGGTCTTGTCCTTAGGACAAGACCCGAGTCGTCATAAACGCTCATGATGCGATCGCAGGCACCACGAAAGGCAGCAGGGGCAAATGAAAGGATTGCCCTTTCGGATGCTACGCTGAGGGAAAGCGAGAGGAATGGAGGGGAAATGCCTGGGAAACAATGGCTGGCGGCACTGGCGATTATGGTTTCCCTTTTGACGACCTCGGTGGCGCAAGACGAGAAAAATGAATTAGTTGGAATCTTAGGCCGCACCTTCATCAGCGACCAGGGCATCGCAGGCGCGACGTACTCCAATCCCTTCGTTCGCTCCGGGAAAGGTCTTACTTTCGAAGTTAACTACGCGCGACGTCTTTACGGTACGCTCGTCTATTCCATCGCGGCGGAAGTGCCGGCGGTCTTCAATCTCGATGAAGACCTAAACTCCGGCGCTAACGTTGTTCCGCAGGATTACCAACAGATATTCGTTACTCCATCGGTTCGATTTAACCTGTTTCCGGAGACCTCTTTTTCACCATGGGTGAGCTTCGGCGGTGGTTTTGGGCGCTTCAGGGAGAATGGGACGCTCATCTATGGTGGCACCAATCCCGGCACTTCGTCGACCTCTGGTGTAATTCAAGGAGGACTAGGACTGGACCTGAGTCCGTTTGGTCACAGATTCAGACGCTTAAGCTTTCGTGGCCAGGTGCGTGACTTCTGGTCTGGTACGCCTGATCTGCCCCTGGCCGCCACCGGCAAGACCAAGCAGCATAACTACTTCCTGGGCGGGGGCGTGGTCTGGCATTTTTAGTTCTGCAGCCTAGTTGACGATCGCCCCTCAGAATGGCCGCTTTGTCCGGGATGTTTCGTCTACCGTTTCGTTGCCGACTCCACTTCTTCCAGCAACCCCGGCAATCTCCGCACTTCGTCGGAGGAGTTTCCAAAACGCGCGCATTCGTAGGCGTCCGTGAATTTTGACAACTGTAGCCGCAAATGCACATCTTCAATGGCGCGCACAAATTCCTGCGGCGTCTGGGTCGAAGATTTGGCGATTCCATGCCGTGCCATAAACTTTGCCATGCGCTCGTACCACATTGCAGCAGCCTGATCCGGCGACCGCTCCGGATGCGCCCGCAGGCGACTCCTCCGGACCATCCGCGCAATGCGGCGAATATTTCCCAGGGCGAGCAGCATTAAAGCGACAGCGATGCAACCACCAAGCCACCATGCTGGGGCATGGCTCATGTTCCGCTCGCTCCGACGCGCCCAATTCAGCATTCGCGCATACCGCAGGCGAGCTTTCAGGCGCGCTCGCTCCCACGTGCTGCGCGTTCCGCTTAAAACCGACTGGCCCAAAACGTACTGGTGCGAGGCGTCATAACTGATTACCCACTCCCGCCAAAACGACGCTGCCGCGTCGAGGTAGAGCATCGCCCGGCCCAAGCCTTGCGGCGATTCGATCGCACCACCTGGCGCCGTGGGATCAAAGGTGATCCATCCGTAGCCTGGGAAGTAAACCTCCACCCACGAGTGCGCGTCTTTGGCTCGAATCACATAGTTGCCGCTGAGATCGTTGAACTCCGCGCTGCGAAATCCATTCACCACCCGTGCTGGAATTCGCAGAGTCCGCAGCATCACGGCCATCGAAGAAGCGAAGTATTCGCAATGTCCCCGCTTGCGCTCGAATAGAAAGTCGGCCAGAGGATCGGCGACCGGCGAACTTGGCAGTTGCAATGTGTATCCGTAATGGGTCTTTAAGTATTTCTCGACCGCAGCCGCCTTATCGTAGTTGTTCGAAGCGGAATCGGAGATCTGCGCCGCCAGGTGCGGAATCTGCGGATCAAGCGTCGGTGGGAGCTGCAGGTAGGCATAAGCGAAGGGCGGAAGCGAATCCTGGTCCCGGCGAAGGAGTTCGGGAGAGGGCGTCGAAATATCCGAATCCGCCTCATAGAGGCTGACGCCGCGCTGATTGTCCAGATCGGAGAGGGATCCGCCCGAATCGATTTGTAATGTGCGATAGGCTCCGCCCACTCGGCGTGCCCACGGAGCGAGAAAGAATACGTTCGTGCCGATCGGTTCCATCAGCACGCGGTAGTGGATGTAGCGGTTAATCCGGGCCGAAGACCATTGAGTGGGAACTTTCGAATCCGCCACCACTCCCTGGCTGAACCAGGGAACATCGAATGCTCCGTCTGCCTGCCGGTAGAGCACAGTTAGCGGCTCTAACGGGTTTGACCATTCTTTGCCGTTGAAATTCGCCAGCGATACGCCGCGCCAGTGCAAGGCGTACTGGCCGTTCCGATCACCGTCGATCTGGATGTGCATCACTACCGCATCGGATTGTTGAATCTGCCCGATCCCACCAAGTTCTACGCGATCGCTAAAACCAGTGGAAAAATCTGTACCGAATGAATAACCGCCGAGATAACCGGTCGACATGCGGGGCAGCAGGAAAAACATGGCAGCTGCGCCTATCAAAATCATCAGCGCCAAGCCCGGGGTTACCCGTGCCAGCGAGAAGGCCAGGCGGCGGTGTTCGTGCGCGTCACCGGAGTGCCGCGCCTGGAATTGAGCAGCCCGCCCTGAACGCCGCATCTCCATCAAGATGAATGTGGCCACCGCCACCAGCATGAAGCCGGCAAAGAACAAGAGAAAAATGCTGTCCACAGTAAGGACAGCCGAGGCCAGCACCATTAAGAAGGCAACGATCGCCAGCATCGTGTAGTCGCGATCACGCCGCAACGAAAACATGCGCACGACCACAGCGAAGAGCACAAGGTGTACTGTTGCCGTCAGAAAGCTGCGCGAGAGTAGGAAATAATCACCGGCGTAGAAAACGAAGTAGGCAATACTGAGGGGAGTGGTCCAGCGCTCCGAAATCACAACTCGGCGCCTTCGCGCCAGCAAGTAACCCCTGAAAGCAAGAGCGGCGCCCACCAGGCCGATCGTCGGCCAATCCAGGCCGCCGGTGCTTGCCAGGGTCCCGAAGCCCATTAGCACAAGCAGATAAATCGACAGCTCAAAGTACTTGTCGATTGCCTGACTCAAGGGAATGACATCGAGTTGTTGTGCAGCTTGCGGCATCGAATAATGTGGACGAACGCGTGGTAGAACCGGCCAGACTAACGTCTAGATTACTTTTCTGGCCTACTTTGTATTGTTCGACAACCCCCGTCGAGAAGGGAAGGCCTTCGCGGCAATTTATTGCACCGAAAGTCACGCGTCTTTCGTCCGTGCCATAGTGGCTGGGCATGCGGCGCGGAACCTCCGCTCGCGTTTGCTAGAATGATTTAAGTCAGGCATCGGTCTCACGCGACGTACTCTCGCCAACCCCGCCAGGTCCGGAAGGAAGCAACGGTAACGGGCTCTTGCGTGTGCAGTGGGCCCCCGGTGCCTGGCTTATGGTTTCACAGCCGCCACAGGTTCTAACGCCCACCCTCTACCGGGAGTCGTTAAGCCACTTCGAGAATCCGGTCCTTCATCCTTCCGTAAATTAGATTTTTTACCACCTCCATTTTGTAACCGTCATGCGGGAAGCCGAGTTCGAAAGAGCTTTTACACATCCTTACAACTATTTGCGCAAGAAAATCGATGTCATGGCATCTCATGTAGTGGACTTACAAAATTCTTATGAGATCGAGAAAAATTATGCGCAATGTTCCGTCAAATGTCGTTTCGCCGAGTGTAACCATCCGCGTCGCCGGCTCATTGTCCGAGGGCCATCTCGCATACCTCGATCAACTCGTCTCCTCCGCGATCGAGTGCGCCCTGTGGCCGCTGCTTGACTTGGCGCATCTGGAGGAACTGGACCACGCTGCCGTTACCTATCTCGGCGGCGGCGAGGGACGACACTTCGGCATCGTTGCCTGCCCCAATTTCGTTCGCGAGCGGATGCAGCACGAAAAGGAACGCCAGGCCGCGTGATCATCAGGCTGTCTCCGACCAACGCACGCGCCGGTCACAATCAACAGAAACCAATCTCTTTAGCCGAAGCTCTTTAGCTGAATCTCGAGACCCAATCCCCTGGTGTGTCATGCCTGCAACGGTCTCCGTTAGACATTCTGCTCCCAATCCTGCAAAATACTGAGTCTCACACTCAACGGGGCCCCCATTGACCAAACCGATCCGCGCGCGCGTAAAGATCAGTGCTCTCGGCACCTACGTGCCACCGCGTCTTCTGACGAACGCCGACCTGGAAAAGATGGTCGACACCACTAATGATTGGATTCTCGGCCGCGTCGGCATCCGCGAACGTCACATCGTCGACAAAGGCGTAGCCACAAGCGACCTCGCAGTCGAAGCTGCGAAAAAAGCTCTCGCCCAGCGCGGACTTGCCCCCAGTGACCTTGATGCCATCATCGTTGGCACGGTGACCCCCGACATGTTTTTCCCTTCCACCGCCTGCATTGTGCAACATAAGTTGGGCGCTCAGGGCGTTTGGGGATTCGATCTTTCCGGCGCCTGCTCTGCTTTCATTTATGCCGTACAGACGGGAGCGCAATTCATCGCCTCCGGAACGCATGAGCGAGTGCTGGTGATCGGCGCTGACGTGATGTCCTCGATCATCGACTATACCGATCGCGCCACCTGCGTCCTTTTTGGTGACGGCGCCGGCGCCGTAATTCTCGAAGCCGCCGAAGACGATTCCGAGGGCTTGATCGATTTCATCCATGAAATCGATGGCTCCGGCGGCTGCTTCCTTTACATGCCCGGAGGTGGGAGCTTGAATCCCTCAACTCGGGAAACCGTCGACAAAAAGATGCACTATGTTCACCAGGACGGCCAGCAGGTCTTCAAGTACGCCGTACGTAAACAGACGGAAGCCTGCTTAAAGCTGCTCGAACGCAACGGCGTCAAAGGTTCGGATGTCGACGCGTTTATTCCGCACCAGGCCAATCTTCGCATCATCAACGCTACTGTCGATCGCCTCGGCCTCCGCCCGGAAAGTGTGATCGTGAATATCGACCGCTATGGCAATACTACCGCGGGCACCATTCCATTAGCGATGAACACCGCTATCGAAGAAGGCAAGCTGAAGAAGGGAAGCCTGGTGCTGATGGCTTCGGTGGGAGCGGGCCTTACTGTCGGCGCTGCGCTGCTGCGCTGGGCATTCTGAGAAGTGACTTCGGACTTCCGCCACCGGCTTCGGGTCCGCAGGTAATAAGCGTGACAACTGCGCCAATTCGATTGACCGCACCCCTAAGTTTTGCCCACAACCTCGGGGCCGAACAGACTTTGCAATTTGAACTGCCCTTCGACGGTCACTCGTACCGCGCGGCCGCGGCGAAGTGGAGCAACCCACTTCAGCTCGCGAAACCGGCTGAATAATACGGAACCGAGCGGGCCAGCCAGATGATACCGCCTCTCTGTCCAGTCGAGGCAACGCCGGGCAAATCTGGAATCGCGAGCCTGTTTTCCGCTCACGTTAATGCCGAGCTGGGCAAACCAAACCCGGCCGTTTTTCGTCACCCGATAACAACGAGACTCCTGAGCAACAAGAACACGAAGATCCTGTAGTCTGCGGGCAATCGTGACTGCGATTTGGCCCGCTAAATGGGAGTAGCAGCTCCGCGCGTACGCGAGCCCGTTCGTTTGCTCATCTCGCATAGCGCGCTCTACGACATTTTTCGGAGGAGGCGTAATCGCCAAAAGCGCTTCGATCGCATGTGCCACGTCGGCATTGGCGATTCGATAGTATCGATGGCGTCCCTGCTGTTCAACCGTAAGCAGACGGCCGCCCACGAGTCTAGCCAAGTGACTGCTGGCTGTCTGTGGCGTCACATTGGCGATCATCGCTAATTGCCCCGCTGGAAGTGCAACGCCGCCGATAAGGGCCAGGGCAATTGCCGCCCGTCCTGGGTCGCTCAAGAGAGCGGCAGTGTCTGCAACCGTTCTGTTCATGGGAGCAAATATATCTTACCGGTGCGCAAGATACTTCGATGCGGCTCGAAACATTATGCATCGATGGCAGAATAGGATCGTTTTCGGGAGGCAGCAGCATGATCACCGTAAGCATTCGATACACTATCGATCCGAATCGGCTGGCAGATTTCAAAGCGTACGCGCAGGCTGAACAGGAGCCAATCCGTCGCAATGGTGGCAAGATCGTTGGATATTTCCTGCCAACCGAGTTCGCGGGAGCGACTAACGAGGCGCCTGGACTGATTGACTTTGCCACGCTTGCCGCCTATGAACAATACCGGGAAGCGCTGGCCAATGATCCGGAGCACAAGAAAAATGTCGCAAAGCTCGAACAGACCGGTGCAATCGTGGCTATGAACAGGTCTATCTTTCAGCGGCTTCCGTAGGATGGGCCTATTGCAGGAGGGCCTGGGACAACTTCACTGCACAGTGTGGATTTGCCGCCCCACCCGACACACTGCAGTTCTGCCCGTTCACGGATCCCGCCGCGAGGGTCGAGAAGTAGATATTTGTCCCGCCATTTGACACTTCGTTGTCGATCACGATCCCGCTGGTTCCTCCGAGTGCGCTCGGGGCCGTGACACAACTGGATGTCGGTGCACCGGTGCAGGTCGGTGTGGTCAGCGAACTTGTAATGGTCGAGCTCTTCACGTATCCGTCGGTGCTGCCCACGCCGAAAAATAATCGATCGGTCGTGCCGTCAAAAAACTCGGTCAGCGGGGAACATTCGTCGCCTTTGGTAGTGTCTACAATGAACGTCGATGAGCCAGTTGAGGTGATCACGTGACTAGCGAAGGGGAACATGTACATCACTGGTTCAGCCGGTGCGCCTCCGGATTTGAAGAATCCGCACGCAATCAGGTGGCCCGAGGTCGTTCCGTTCAACCAGAACGCATTGTCAAACGTTCCCGAGTGCACGTTTTTTCCAGTGCAATCTCCGTTCCCGCTCGCTGATCCCAGATCCACCGTGTTGCTGGTGGAGGGTGAACCGGTCGAGAAGGTGGCCGAAAGCTGGGTAACCGCACCGCCGATGCCCTGCACATTACTGCAGCCCGTAAATGCAAACACCTGGTCTGTCCCAGGATTGGCGGGATCGCTGAGCGCATATGGCGAATCTACAATGCCCGTTCCCGCATTCCCGCTCCCATCGGCGCTTCCGTCGTACGCCCACCCGACCGTCTGCTGCGCAGCGTATAGTTTGCCAGGGCTGGTCAGGCTGACCGCATACAGAAATCCCTCGCCGTCACCGACAAAAATCCTGCCGGCGGCGTCATCGACAACCGGACCGGTCAACACATTATTGCGTTTATTGGTCGATACCGTAACTGGCCAGTTGCTTGCATCATTGACCAGCGCCGGGGCGCCACCACCAAATACCGGAGTGATCTTATAGAGCAATCCGTTGTCCGCGCCCACATAGGCTGTATCCGTGGCGTAATCCACCCATGGTGAAGAGTTCGAATTCGTCTTGCTGGTTTCGATAGTAAGCGTCGTCATGCAGCCCGCTGTTGTCGGTGTCGCGCATGAGGCCGGAGTCTGCGGACTTAAGACCGTCCCCGCCGACGCAGGCGGCACCGGAATCGGATTCGGCAGCACCAGCACGTGGAAGTACGAGGCTCCGCCCGTGCTTTCTACGAAGGCCACTTTCGTTCCATCCATCGAGAGCGCCGGCGACGTCTTGATCTGCCCCCCGGTTTGGGTCACAGTGTTGTAGGCGAACGCCACCCAGGGCGATCCGTTGTTGCAGGGCGCCGTCCCTCCCGTATACATGTTATTAATCCCGACCAGGTTAGCCTGCGTCCCGGAGGTCACCGTCAGTCCATACAGGATGTAGTCGGAGTTGCAGCTCTCTGTAGTCACGTCAAACTGATATTTTGAGGGAAATTGGTTCTGGGGCACGTAACCGTTTTCGAGGGATACAGCCCAATCGATCTTGGGCCGGGGCCGAACGATTGGACGGCGCCGGGGTTCCGGACCACGCCAGCGTTCCACCGGACCACGCGAGCGCTCCACGGCCACTCGTCGCATCACCATGTTGTAGACATACCGGGGGTCGTGTTCTCCCGCCGTCAACACATCATCGGCGCGCATTCCCGGCATTAACAGATGCCGTGAACTCCAGTCCAATGGATACCCCAGATGCGTCGGTGCCTGCGTTGTCTCCGTTGCGGTCTTCTCCTTCGCTGCTTGGCCCCAAAGCGACATTCCCAGCAGGAGTAGCCCAGTCGACAGGCAAAACCAACGCAACGCAGACCCTCGCATTATTTCCTCCTAAAGCTTGTCCCCATCGTTCCGATATGATGTTCGCTCAAATATCGGGGAATCTGAACCTTACTTTCGTAACCTAATGTCGTTCCTTAGGTGGTGGGCTGGTGGGTAACGTGCATGGGAATTACCCCTCGATTGACCCCGAGGATTCGCCCCGGAAAAGGGCGCGCAACAACAACAACTTACGCGAGTTGTTGGATTTGGATCAGAGGAGTGGTAGGACGATGATCGACTAACGCCAGTCTCAACATATTCGCACTGGGAATGCCGGTCCTTTGAAACGATTTTTCGCAGTCGGCGGTGGACGGCCCTCTCATGCTGCCCTCCATATAGGCCAAACCGGGGCAACGGGTGCAGGTTCCGACATGAGCGCAAGAAGAGCAGACGGTAAGATCTTTGGCGCGGATGGATCGCACTTCATTTAACTGCGGAGAATGGTGCCAGATGTCCAAAAACTTTTGCCGACGCACATTGCCGCTGGGCAGAGGAAATTGCACACAGGGAAACACATCGCCATATGGAGAAATGTAACAGGCAGTGTGACCAGCGCTGCAGGGATAGCCTTGCATCACGTCCTCGCCCGCGGGTGGCGGAGGAGCACAAAATTCTTCCACATTCCCTACCAGTTCCTCATGATGGAATATTTCCTTGAGCTCAGACCCCGGAATTCGCAAGGCGAGGATTGACGTGTCGCCGTCCATTTTCGGCGTGATCGTGGGGTCGAGCGTGTAGGCAGTTCCCAATTCCTTCGCCAACGCCATAACACCGGCGCTGTCGGAGAAATTTCCGTTCATAAGAACGTTCGCAATCGTTACCTTCAGTCCCTGAGATTTCAAGAATCGAATCGCCCGAATGGTTCGCTTCAGCGACCCCGGCAGTTTTGTGATGGCATCATGAATTTCCGGCCGATGCGAGTAAACACTAATTTGTATCTGCTCGACGCCCAGCTGGCGAAGTCTGGCCGCCTCCTTCGCGCGGATCATCACCCCGTTGGTCTTCACTTTGACGTTGAACAAGAGCAGCCGCGCTCGCTCCACGATTTCAAAAAAATCGCGACGCATAAGGACCTCGCCACCACTAAGGACGAGAAAAAAAACGCCAGCGTCGGCGAGCTGGGCGAGCACGTTGAAGATTTCCGCAGTCGTCATCTCTCCGTGATCGTCGTGATCCAAGTAGCAATGCACGCAGCGTTCATTGCAGCGGTACGTGATATCGATGTGGACACTGAGCGGTAGGCCGAGGTTCAGCGCTTTTTGATTCATCTCCGTTAGGAGGCTCATCGATTTTCCTGGGATGGGGAAGAATTCAGCAGTGGCTGATCCGAGACCAGCAATATGCCGTGTTCCGAAAGTTCGTCGACGAAGTGGTCGGCGCCGCGTTGCGCTCGTTCGCGATCGACATCGAATTCCTGGCAGATTTTATTGGCGACGATCTCCGACAGTGGCGTGCGCCCGTCCGCTGCCTGCCAGATTGCGGTTGCGACCTCATTGAGGGTGAAAAAAGTCGAATCGGTTGCCGACATCACCATCATTTCGCCGCCCAGCAGCCGCGCCGCGATAGCCGTGCTTCGGGCAATGTATCTTTCGGGCATCATGATTCTCTCAAGACTAACGTATTATCTCCCACACGGTGGCGTCGGGTACGAATACCAAGCGGTGGATCGGAACCAAACTAACAAACTCGCATGCCGACTGAAAAACCAGTTGCACCAGTTCAGGGTCTTCGGCGAAAAACAAAATGTTCCTCAGTAGTCGCTGGGTGGCTTCCGTGCCGCCCACGGATTCGATCCTGTTCTGCAAACCTTTTTCGAGCAAGAAAACTCCGCAGAGTGGTGCAGACACGTTCTCGCCGGCCCGCCCCAACTCTCCCGCGAAAGGCGTTCCACAGGCCAGATACCGATCACCTTCTCGCCGCACATACGAGATTTCGTCGGTGAGCAGCGTGGCGTCGGGTGGCGCCAGACGAGAAATCGTTGTCTTGCCCGCGCCTGAAACCCCGGGAAAAAGAAACGCTTTCCCTCCCCGAATCGCGCTGGCAGCGTGAACCAGGAAGCCTCCCTGCCTCGCCAGGAACAGAGTGTGAACGATGCGCAAGAACGCAGTCAACGGCGTAGGAACTGTAGGTCTGCTGGATCCATCCCCGCCGGGACTCCGTATTCCATCGGGCTCGAAAGTTGCCGCGCTGCAGCAACCATTCGCCTTTTTCCATTTGCAAATGCAGTTCATCGTCGGCGGGGGCAGATTCCGAGGGCTCGCACAGGTCGATGTCGAACTCGAATTGCGAGTCTGCCGAAATTCGGAGAAAACCGGCATAGCGATTTTCGATCACGCGCTGAAAAGAGGGATCAAGAGTGTGCAGCGCAATCGTCGTTCCTCCGATCTCGACTGATACCGTACGCTTTGCGACCAGAGTAAGGGCAGCGCTCATGGATGGGAAGTACCGGGCAGAGAACTCGTAATCCGAGAATGTATCTGATCTTGGGTGGCGCAACGCTTCAGCGCTGCGATAACGGGATTCTTTCCACGGTCGGCTTCAGCCGATGGGATCAGACTGACCGCCTGCGCATATGCCCCGTGGATACGCAACGCTAGGCTGCGGAATCTGCCCCAGTGGCACAGCATCCATGCCACTGCGGAATGAAGCGTCGAGACCCGACGTCTCGGAACGGAAGTGCGATTGCCCCGGCGAATACTGGTCACTCGGCCCAGAACTTCGGATGCGGCCGCGGGCGGATCATCCTGCGGCATCGCGTCACCCCTCGTGACCGACAACAGGCCATTCCGGCCTAGCTGCCATCCGACCAGCCGGTGAATAAAGAAGCGATCGTCGCGCAGAACTAGCACGATGTCTCCGGCGGCGATCTCGTCATACACAGGGCGTTGAATGGTCAGCAGATCGCCTGGCCAAAGCGCGGGAAGCATGCTCATCCCGCTCGCCTTCAGGGCAATCGAGCCGTGGCGAAGCAGCACCTCGGCTGCAAGAGCAAGCTTGGGGTCCTCGCGAATTTCCGGCGTGGATGGGATCGACGGCAGCAATCTACGAACTCTTCAGGCCGATAAACCTGCAATGAGGGGTAGTCGGCGCGATTTTGCCGCACATGAGCGCCATCGTCTCAAAAACCCGCTCATACCGGAATGCGGGTTCCTGATATGGCTTTTTCATCGGCGGATCGTTCGATTCAGACTTTTTTTCTTTGGCGAGACCGTTTTCTTCAGCCATAAGACTAAAAAATTGCAGCCCATCCCGACCGCAACCCTGCGGATAATATGCGTCGCATAAATACCGTTTCCCGCACTATAAACCATGACGCCATATCGCGCTATAGAAAAGGGCTGCGAGGTTAGTGCCCTAATGGTTACCGGCGCAGGGCAATCCAGAAACCCAGTATTTGTCATTATCGATGGAATATTCCAAAGTGGGACAGCCCAAAAACCCTTGCATGTTCGATCGCGGATCAAGATGACTGTCTCAGGAATTCTTATCGATCAGATACTGTACATTAGCGCGGTAACCACGGCTGCAGGACAACTCTTTTCCGCTCTTAAGGACCACAACATACTCTCCGCTGTTCACTGGAATTAATTCCTTGATTTTCCCGACATTCACGATCATCGAGCGGTGTATACGGATGAACTGGCTTGGATTCAACCGCTCTGAAGCTCCGGAAATGGTTTCGCGGAATAAATACGATTCCTTGCCCACGTTCAAACGAACATAGTTGGCTGCGGCCTCTACCCAATCGATATCGTCAACGTTGAGAAATACAATTCGGCCCTTGGTTTTGATTACCAGTCGCGCCTCGAACTCCGGAGCAGCGTCCTTATCTGCTCGTACCTGGGAAAGAAGATCGAGGATGCGATGGGTGAACTCACCGTCCCTCGACTTTCGCAATTCAATTCTGGCCCTTTCGATCGCATGGTGGAGCCGGCCCTGATCGAAAGGCTTCAAGAGATAATCCAGAGCATGGGCCTCGAAGGCGCGAATCGCGTACTGATCGTAGGCGGAAGTGAAGATGACTACCGGCATCTCGTCCGGCGAGAGTTCGCTCAAGACCTGAAACCCGTCCAGGTCGGGCATTTGAATATCGAGCAGGAGTAAGTCCGGTCGGCAAGTGCGGATCGCGTCGACGGTCTGCCTGCCCTCGTGGCATTCGGCCACCACCCTGATCTCCGCCTCGGATGCCAGCAGGAGCCGCAGCTTCGTCCGCGCAAGCGGTTCGTCATCCGCGATTATGGCGCGGATAATGGAACCGACTGCTCGATCATGCAATCTGGCTGCTACTAGTTCCGAAGCCATGGTCCAGTGCGGGTCGCTGTTGCTCTCCTACAAAATGGTAGACGCACCGGGCTTACATTTGTCTACCGCTAGTTCAACGGGTTTTCGCAAACGATTGTCTCGAAAAGCAAACAAGGCCTGCCATTCGGGGCCGAAACTCGCCCCCAGTCGCATGCCTTGGGACGATTAGACGCTCTTTGGGGACCAAGACGCTTCTATCGGGGTCGTAATTTTTATCCCATAAGTGCAACGGCATGGTTCAATATCTCTCTGGGTCTCTACTCTCGAACTCCGATGGGCCGCTTTGAAAGCGCCTGCCTGTTGATGAAACAGTAGTGCCTCTTACGGTTGGATTCCCGGAAGAGATATTATCAAGGCGTTCATCATGAAATCCTGTTGTGAAGCGTGCGAAAGGGCTTTGCGAGCCGACGGAGAAGCCTATATCTGCTCGTTCGAATGCACGTTCTGTCCCGAGTGCGCTACGAGCATGCAACGCATTTGTCCGAATTGCGGCGGGGAGTTGCTGCTCCGGCCACGACGTCTGGTATTGACCGACACGACAGCGCGTCAAGCCAACATCCCAGGCAGTCGCCCCTGGCTGATTTGGGTGATCAGCTTTGGCGTATGGTCTTTCGTCGCCCTTGTCGGGACGTTCACGATTTTTCAGTTTTACCGGGCGACCAATACTCCGATGTCATTCACGAGCACTCTAGGCTCGGAATTCTGCCAGCTACTCAGCTACGCCCCACTCACTCCATTTGTCTTCTGGTTCGCGATTCGCTACCCCATCCGCCGCGAAAACTGGATAATCCGCTCCCTGCAATATCTGGCTGTCGGACTTGTTTTTTCAGCGGCGCACCTGGCGCTCCGAGCTGCAACTCCCTACGGCTATTGGGATTCGAAGTCTCACCAATGGGGCTCAGCCATCTGGAATTCCCACCTCCACGCGTTCAAGGTCCAATGGTCCGCTCTGCGAAGGGAGTTCCTCTTCACGGTTGTGGACGATATCACGGGAACGTTTGCTCCTATTGCGCTGGTCGCGCACGCGATGTCGTATTACCGAAGATTTCGCGAGCGGGAGCTTCGCGCCGCTCAACTGGAGGGACAACTCGCAAAAGCCCGTCTACAGACGCTGAAGAGCCAACTTCAGCCACATTTCCTTTTTAATACCTTGCACTCCATTTCCTCCCTCATGCTCACCGATGTGCAGCAGGCGGATCGAATGATGACGCGGCTCGGCGACCTGCTGAGGATGACTCTGGAATCCGCCGGGACCCAGATCACAACCCTCAGCCGGGAACTCGAATTCGTAAATTGCTATCTGGAAATTGAGAAGATTAGATTCGCGGATCGACTAAACGTGTGTCTGGAGATCGCCCCTGGGACGCTCGACGCGTTGGTGCCTCATCTGCTATTGCAGCCCCTGGTGGATAATGCCGTCAAACACGGAATTTCAAAACGACCGGCTGCCGGCGAGATCAAAATTGCGGTAACCGCGCAAGACGGCGAACTCCAACTCGAGGTAAGAGATAACGGACCGGGGCCTTCGAAACATGTCGGTTCCCCATCCGGCGGTCTGGGTTTAAGAATCACTCGCGGTCGGCTGGAGTCGTTGTACGGCCAATATCAGAGCGTGGAACTGCTGAGTGCACCGGGAGGTGGGACGCTTACACGAGTTTGTATTCCGTTTCGCATGCAGGGCCCGGAAGACCGGCCTGACTCGGAGGAGGTTTACCAAATTCCAGCCGCGGCGCGGCGCTCGAAATTGGCCGAGCGCTTCAGCGCTGGGTAAGGTGAAAACAAGGAATAAGTCCCGGAGAGCCTGCCTTGAGCTTGTCGAATGGGACGACACCAGTTCTAACTCACACGGAAGAACCCAGCTGAACGAGCCGCAAAGCCTAGGAATCGCAGTTAACTGCAAAGCTCGCAGGGAGTACAGAAGAAGGTTGGAGGCGCGGGTCGGAATCGAACCGACGCATAAAGGTTTTGCAGACCTCTCCCTTACCACTTGGGTACCGCGCCCCTGCTCAATACGTTAGCGTTCCGTACGGAAAAAGTCCATCGATGCTGGGGGGAGACACTACTCTGAAAAGACAAACACTGGAGCGGGAGACGGGGGTCGAACCCGCGACATCGACCTTGGCAAGGTCGCGCTCTACCACTGAGCTACTCCCGCTCGACGCATTCGATTATAAATGACGCGTTCCACCGCAGCAACGCCACATGAGTTTGATACCTAACGCGGCGACCACTGCGGATCTTCCTCCGGCGCAACGATACGCCCGTCGCGCATGTGAATGATGCGGTCTCCATACTTCGCGGCCTCGGGATTATGCGTGATCATCAGCACAGTCTGTCCCAACTCCTGGTTGGACTGCCGCAACATGTGCAACACGATATTGGAATTTTCCGTGTCAAGATTTCCCGTGGGTTCGTCTGCCAGCACCACCGCCGGTTTGTTCACCAGAGCGCGTGCCAGCGCAACGCGCTGCTGCTCGCCACCGGAAAGTTCGGAGGGGCGATGGTTTAGCCGCTTCGTAAGTCCGAGCAAGTCGCAAATGCGCAGAAAAAACGCCGGATCGCGGTCTCCGTTTCCGGAAATCTCTTGTGCGATTGCAATGTTGGAACGCGCGTCGAGGGTAGGCAGCAAATTAAATTTTTGAAAGACGAAGCCAATTTTGTGCTTCCGCATCCGTGTGCGCTCCGCGTCGGAGAGCGTAGCGAAATCGTCTCCGTCCAGAATGACTTTGCCGGAATCGGCGCGCGTAAGTCCGCCCAGCAGGTAGAACAGCGTAGATTTGCCGCTGCCCGAAGGCCCAACGACCGTGACAAATTCTCCTTTTTCTACGTTAAAGGAGATCCCGCGGAGCGCAGGCACGTCAATCTTTCCCACGCGATAGGTCTTGCGTAAATCAATGGCCTCGATGAATGCGCCCATGCCAGCTTCGATCTTACACGATGAAAGTGCGATCAATCGCCGAGTGCGCTGGGTGCGCTAAGAAGTGCGCTAAGAAGTGCCGAGAGAAGGAAAAAAAACTTCTGCAAAATCGTGCCGGCGTGTTTTGCGTTGTCTGCGGTGAAATCAGTTTTGGGAAATCAATTTTGGGAACTTCAGAGGGTCGTCAGGCCGCCCCGGTGCGCTGCGAAAAGTGCGCCGGCCGGTCTTGCATCCGCTTCGGGCCGCGCTTGCGCACCAGGAGCAAGCGGATTCGCTCCAGCAAGTCCGCGGGAGCGTACATTCCGCGGGCCAGAAACACGTCGGCCTGCGACTCGTGATCGTGTACGCGCGCCCTGCTCGAAATAAGAATGGCGGGGACGTGTGGCGATAGATTCTTAATTGCAGCGATCAACTGCGGACCATCGAGCCCAGGCATGGCCATGTCGGTGACAACCAGATCGATTCCACCTTGCCGGAAGCGTTCGAGAGCGTCTTCCCCTCTGGAGAAGCTGGCCACGCGGTAACCGCGCGTCTCCAGCATAATTTTGCGGTAAGAAAGAGACTGTTCGTTGTCGTCAACACAAAGGATCGTGCGCTTAGGTTTCATTACCGTCCGCATCCGCTTCTCCGGCCTAGTGACCGGAAGTCAGCGAAAGTTTTCTCTGTCGCGAAAAATTAATGAGCGAGTTGGATGCTATCGGTAGGGCGAGAGTCTGTAAAGTAGCGTCCGAGCAAATGGCAATTTGTGGCCATTGACAATCTTCAATCGCACGCAAGCTGCGATTTTTCGGTGCCTGCGCACGTTCGACTCAGAGGAAAACTTCGCCGCGCATAATTTCAACCGAGTGCCCGCCGACGCGCACGTTAACTACCCGGTTATCGCCGCGACTATCTGCGTGGTTGTTGAAATGGTCGTCGGAATATGACGCGCGAACAAAAATTCTGCTCGGCCGCTTCATCTCCACCCCCTGTTCAATGAGGACGCGTTCCTCCGGCTTGGCCACGCCATGGGCTACCATCCAGGCCGCGGTACAACCTGCGGCCGAGCCCGTCGCCGGATCTTCTCCGTTGTAAAACAGCATCCGTGCATGCAGCCGGGCTTCGCGATCCATCGTTTCCCGGGTCACGAAATAAAAAAACTTACCTTCGGTCTTCGCGAGATATTCGGCAGCGCGATTTAGATTAATTTTCAAATTCTGGATGATAGCCAGCGATTTCAGCGGCGCCACAGTAAATGGAACTCCCGTCGATACTGTCTGGATGGGCAGGGAATCGTCGAAATCTTGCTCGCGCAATCCGGTCGCTCCAGCAACCGCCTCTCGCGGATGCTGCATTCCGAAGGTAGGATCAAGCTGAGTCATCTCCCCGAAAGCCGGCTGTCCCGCTGCATCCTCGAAATTCACTTTCACTTTGCCGACATTTAGTTCCAGCACGACTTGCTTTGCCCCGCTCTCTCCCCTCAATGCAAACGCCGTCCCCAGCGTAGGATGACCGGCAAACGGCAACTCCTCCTGCACTGTGAAGATGCGTACCCTGATTCCGCGCTCTTTTTCCGTGCCGCTATCGCGACGCAAGATGAACGTCGTTTCCGAAAGGTTCATCTCTTTGGCAATGGCTTGCATCTCGTGATCACTGAGCCCCCGGCCGTCTTGGAATACGGCCAGAGAATTTCCCTCCAGCGGCCTCGAAGAAAAAACATCCCACTGCGTCATTGCCAGACGACGTGATTGACTCATAGACTTTCTCACCCCATAGCGAGCAGTTCAACGCACAAGCGGGAACTGCAAGAAGAGAGATGCAAAATGTCTTTTTATGATTCAGAAAACTGCTGGTCATCGCGCCGCAGGCAGTGGCTCGCTCGAGGTTGACAGAGTCTAAGCGGACTTTTATTCTAAGGTTGTGTTGTGCCCTTTCCATGCCGGCGTCACATGTTGTTGTTGCATGTGTCGGCCGCGGCCTGGGTAGGGAAGAGCTCGAATAGAATTCTTCAACCCACCCGCCGCGAATCGGGTGGGTTTTTCGTTTTCAGCCGGCGTGCCCGCGATTTAGCAACAATGGCGCTTCCAGAGTTTCGAGTAAATAGAATTTGCAAGGGAGAAAAACATGACTACTGAGACTACGAACGAAACCACGAACAGAATCCCGCGGATCAATGACACTGCCCCCAATTTTACTGCCGAAACCACGCAGGGAACCATTGACTTCCACGAGTGGATCGGCGACGGATGGGCGGTTTTGTTCTCCCATCCTAAAGACTTCACTCCGGTTTGCACGACTGAACTAGGGTATATGGCGGGATTGCAGCCCGAATTTGCCAAACGGAACACTAAGATTATCGGCCTGAGTGTTGATCCGGTGAGCAGTCACGGCAAATGGGCTGCCGACATTGAGGAGACTCAAGGGCACAAAGTGAATTATCCCATGATCGGCGACCCGCAACTCAAGATCGCGAAGCTATACGGAATGCTTCCAGCCGAGAGCGGCAACACTTCCGAGGGACGCACGGCAGCGGACAATGCCACCGTCCGTACCGTATTCGTAGTAGGCCCGGACAAGAAAATCAAGCTGCAACTTAGTTACCCGATGAGCACAGGCCGCAACTTCGATGAAATACTTCGCGTCGTCGATTCGATGCAACTTACGGCCAAACACAAAGTTGCTACCCCCGTGAATTGGAAAAAGGGCGACGACGTCATTATTCTGCCCTCGGTATCGAACGAGGAAGCGCAACAGAAATATCCTGGAGGCTGGAAAACGCCGAAACCGTATCTGAGGATCGTGCCGCAGCCGAAGTAGCAAGCAAGGCCGGTTGGAATCGAGCATTCCGCGCTTTCAGGCTTCTGATCAAGTCCTTCGTTGCGATGAGCATCGATGGATGAAGCGGTGGTTCCTTTTGCGGCGCTGTTTTCTTTCGCATCATTACCATAACCGCAAAGAGAACCATTACCAACATCAAAGCAACCCCAAGGATTACTATCATTCGTCCCGCTTTTGGATTACCTGCTATCACGACGGAAACTGAGATGCGGAAGCCAGCCCGAGCGTTTCTCCTTATTTCGGATCACGAAGGCGGCGTCCTACCTCGACAGGTCCGCAGGACAGTTTACGTGGACAACGCCATTTTGGAATAATTGTGCGGTAACGAACAGACGCGGCAACTCAATCTCTTTACGATTCTTTGCTCGACTCTGCTTAGAACCCGCCGCTGGCAAGACTTGGGGAGGGATGTCCGGTGGCGGGCGTCTACAAAGTTGGTAATTCGTCGACGATTTTGTTGGTGCGCTAGCGGGCAGACGGATATCCCCGCAGATTGGTAACCTTTTTTGCGTTCTCCCCCGAAAGTTGGAAGGGAACGAAAGAGAAAAGGCTCATCGACAAGAACGGCAGCCGGTGAGCTTTTTTGTATCTACCGCTTTGCATCTGTCGCGATCCACTCTTACTCCATCGCCTGCGTTCCCAGCGCTTCAAATTCATCTAAAATTTGTAGATCAAGCGAGGAAGGACGGGCATGCGACCGGCAAAGATCATTTCATGCATCCTCAGCATTGTTGGCGTCTGCGCCCTGGCGCCTCGAATTCTTGCACAGACGTTTGCCTCGCCGCACCCCACAGTAATTGCCGCGAGCGTGGTGCTCGATGGCAAGGGTCACATACTTCATGACATTCGGATCGTGATCGAGGGCTCAAAGATTGTTGCGATAGGTTCTAAGGTTGACGGGCCGGTGGACTATGACCTGCGCGGCCTGACGGTGTTGCCCGGCTGGATAGACGCGCACGTTCACATTACATGGATCTTCGGCAAGGACGGCAAAAATGCGGGTACGGAAGGGACAACCCAAGAAGCTGCTTATCAGGCGGCGTCGAATGCGTGGGTAACGCTGATGGCAGGTTTCACGACGGTGCAAAGTGTGGGCGCACCCAACGACATCCCGCTGCGCGATGCCATCGCGAAAGGAATAATTCCCGGCCCGCGTATCCTGACGGCAAATGAGCCGCTCGAAGGGCAAGGCGAGGCGACCGGCACGCCCGATGAAATCCGCGCTTATGTGAGGAAGCAAAAGCAAGCCGGTGCGGACCTTATCAAAATCTTCGCGTCGAAATCCATTCGCCAGGGCGGAGGAATGACTCTTTCGCGGGAGCAATTGAACGCGGCTTGTGATGAAGCAAAGAAGCAGGGATTGCGCACGCTCGTGCACGCATACAAAGAGGCGGTCCGGGCCGCGACTCTCGCGGGCTGCACCGAGGTTGAGCACGGTACACTGGCCCCAGACGACGACTTGAAATTGATGGCAGAGAAGGGCACCTACTTCGATCCGCAATGCGGGCTGGTCATTGAGAACTACTTATTGAACAAGGAAAAGTATCTGGGCACGCAGGGCTACACTGCCGAGGGATTTGCTGCGATGGAGAAAATCCTTCCGATGGACCACGAGATCGTGCAACACGCGACGAAAACTCTTGGACTGAAAGTCGTTTTTGGCACCGACGCCGTGGCTGGCGCGCACGGTCGCAACGCCGAGGAGTTCATCGATCGCGTGCGTGACTGCGCTGTGGACCCGATGGCAGCGATGGTCTCTGCCAACTCCCTGGGCGCTGAAGCGCTAGGCTTGAGCGATCAGATTGGCTCGATCACCCCCGGTTTTCAAGCGGACATTATTGCGCTCGATGGAGACCCGTTGAAAGACATCACCGCCGTTCGGCGCGTTGTGTTTGTAATGAAGGGCGGCGTGGTTTACAAGAACGCTGCGCGCGGCGCGATTCCTCTTTACGCAGGCGTCCAACCTTGATTCGCCCTTCTAGAGTCGGCTGGGCTTGGCTGACGATCGACGATTAGCAGCTCACTATTCGTTAAGCCAACGCATAGAGATATTCGACGAAGGAACCTACGGCGCCATCAATCCCCGCAACCTTCGCATTGGTGGAATCGATCAGATAGTACTCATTCGGAGCATGTGCCCCGGTCCCGTGCCCCACTCCAAAATGTCCGGCGGGAAGATTGAGAGGTTCAGAAGTGAAGATGTATCCCGGCCAGGAGCCGGCGGATCGAGGCCACAGCACGGGATCCAGACCCAGCTTGCGGTAAGTCGCAATTTGCGCCTGGATGAGCTTCGAATCCTGCGAGGTCTGTGTCGGATCGTAGCCGCCACTCATATTGACCTCGATATCGCCGAATCCATGTTTGGCAAGATGATCCTTCAGAAGCGCCAGTGTGCCGGCAGCCGTCATATCAGGCACCAGCCGCATGTCGATCTTCGCGACCGCGCGATGCGGCAGAATGGTCTTGCCCCCGGGGCCCGTGTATCCGCCGACCAAGCCCTCAATATTGATCGTGGGCTTGGACTCGAGCAGCACCAGCGACTCCAGCCAGTTTGTGTCGTGCACCCAATGCTCAACCCCTAGCTGCTGCTTAGCCGTGGCTTCACTGCGGCGAGCGGCGACATCCTGAATCATCTTCATTTGTGCAGGACTAAGCGGCTTGGCCTTGTCGAAAAAGCCCGCCACAGCAGGCGTGTGTCCATCGGACTCGATGAGCGTGTTGAGCGCTTGCACCAGGTGCCACGCCGGGCTGTCCACCTGTGCCTCAAGGCTGGAGTGAACATCGTGTTTGGGCCCTCGTCCCCATCGCTCTCCACTGGAAACCAATTCGAGCTCAACTACTCCCTTCGCGCCTAGTGATACCTGTATCCCTCCATCGGCGTCCTGGCCCGCCTCCGGCATGAACACACCCATGCATTTCTTCAATGCAGCGGTGATCCTGGGTTGGCGGATAACCTCTGGAAAGTGGGTCGAGCCAATTTCTTCTTCCCCTTCAGCGACCAGCACGAGATTTACCGGCAGCTTTGTTCCCGATGCCTTGAAGGCGTGAAGCGCACCAAGGAAGGCCGTCTCAGGCCCCTTCTGGTTCACCGCGCCGCGACCGACGCAGGTCCTGCCCAACCCTTCCTTGTCCACGATCCGGCCTTCGAGCGGTGGCGAAGACCACTCCGACGGGTCGAACTGTTTCACGTCGTACATAAAATAGATGCCCACCGTGGTTGCCGCACCTGCATCCAGAATGCCGAAGACCCCTGGCTTGCCCGACGTTGGCACAATCTCAACGTTCGCGAATCCCGCATCGCGAGCGAGTTGTGCCATATATTCAGGGCCCTGCGGATAGTTGCGGTTCTCGGCCGCGATCGAGGGCAAAGCGATCCAGTCCTGAAGGCGCTTCACATTTTCATCATGCATCTTCGGTATTTGGCTCAACACGGACTGGAGGCCGGGATCGTCTGAAGAGAAAGCTGAGATTGGCACAGCGGCGAAGGCGGCTCCCGCAAGTGCGCCGTGGATGAACTCGCGACGATTAAAGTTAGTCAATGCGTCCCCCATTGGCCGGATTAATGATGACTATCCTTGGTTGGCCTCAGACTCAATTCCAGAAAGAAAATCTTCTGGTTTTTGTCAAACGTCATCATACCGTGGGCTCCCCACGAAAGTACGGACCCCACGACGACAGACCTGAGCCGTCGACTTCTCTTGGAAAACTTTCATGTAGTAGGGCATCAGCCACTTCGAAGATTTCCGGAATCCGAGAATTATTGTCGGAAATCCAAACGGGTAAACTTGGAACCCGATCATGGACTTCTTCCCGCTGGAATGCTAGAAAGAACTCACGAACGAAGTTTCTTGACATCGCTGACCGGCTCCCTGGTGCCAAGTGCCAAGCGAACTAGGGTCCCGTTGCCGATGCATTCGCGGCAACGAGAGACTTTGCCGGGTTCACAACCAGCCAACATATCGCACCCACAAAGCAGAGCACCGCCGCGACCAGAAATGAGGCGGTCCAGCCGTAGCGCGCCGCGATCCAGGGCGTGAGAGACGCAGTAATTGCTGCTCCAATCTGATTCCCGGTATTCATGAAACCCGAGACAGAACCGGACGAAGGTCCGGCAACGTCGGCGGTAAGAGACCAGAAGGAACTCTGCGAGAGATACAACGCGCCAGCTCCACCCGCCAGGACGATGCTGGCGAGCCTTGCACTCTTAACCTGAGATCCAAGCGCGATGAACACGCCTGCCAGTGCAATGGCAAATGCTGCAAGAAGACAGCGGCCCAGGCGCGGGCCTTTCCATTTCGTGAGCCGGTCGTTGATCACCCCGCCCACGAGACAAGATACCAACATGGCCAGAAATGGCAACATGGAATAAAAGGCGCTGGTTTTCAGATCAAGTCCCCGCACTTTCGCTAAGTAACGATAGAACCAGCTGAAGAAAATCCATGCCACATAGCCGTAGCAGAAGTAGCTAACGGTAACGGCGCAAATTTCCTTGCTGCGCACGACACGTTTCCAGGGCACTAACGTGCGAGGGGCATCTGCCGCAGATGAAGCCTCGGTCCTCGCCGGTAACGTCGGCAGACGCTGATAAAGTCAGTCCGGATTCAATTGCCGCCAATTCTGCAGAAGAGACGCGCGGGTGCTGTGCGGGTGTGTCGCGAGCCGCGATAAACCAGACTGCACCTGCGGCGAAGCCGATGATCGAGCACACCAGAAAGGACGAACGCCAACCGTAATGGATCATGATGTAGGTGATCAGAGGCGGCGTAAGGCCTGCGCCCGCGCCGACTCCGGCGAAAATCCATCCATTGGCGATGCCACGTTCAGCTATCGGAATCCAACGCGCAATGAATTGATTTGCGGAGGGATAGATTACCGCCTCGCCTGCACCCAATAAAAAGCGAACGATTACGAGCATCAAGAGTGCTCCCGCAATATTTGCCGGGACCAGCGCAGTTAAGCCGGTGAAGACTCCCCACCAAATCACACCAGCAGTGAGCACACGACGTGCACCGTAGCGGTCCGCAAGCCTTCCCGCGACGGTTTGAAAGATCGCGTAACCAACCAGCATTGAGCTGAAGACTTTTCCCAGTTGTACATCGCTGAGATGGTATGCGTCGGCGAGAGTGCCTCCCGCAATCGAAATGTTTACGCGATCCAGATAAGAGACAGCGCTGAGGATGAACAGCCAGAACACCAGAAATTGTCGTACATGGCTCGTTCTGCTGCTTGTCACCCCTGACTCCCTGGCACATTGCTGAAAAAGCGCCTTTTCGACAAACAAGTTGTCGGCGTCGCGTATCCGATACCAGACAAGCGATTGCCGAGTCGCGAGCCATATGATATTTTCGCGGTCGCGATGAAGCTGACGGTCACTTCTGAAAGTTTTCCTGGAGTCTCATGAACAAAATTACATTTCTTGCCGCAATGGTAGGCTGTTTGGCAATGTCGCTGACCGCGCCGGCCAATGCACAACTCGACCTTTTTTCGAAAGAGCAACGCATCGAATTCACCCCTGATTGGCACGGCGATCGCTTCCCCGATGGCCGGCCGAATGTTGCGAATTTCGTGCTGGCGAGGCTTAAAGACGTCACCGCCGATGAGGCTTGGGACGTTCTGCAGGATGCCGGATATAAGAACCAGTTCGAAGGCGGCTGGAAAGTCATCAATCCCGGCGACCGGCTGGTAGGCCGCGTCGTCACTGCGGTTTTCATGCCGAACCGTCCCGATGTTGATTCGGTGATTCGAGCCAATGGCAAGAAAGAAAATCGTATTGGAGACGAGAACTCCTGGATCATCGATATTTTGAAACCCGGCGACGTTCTGGTGGTCGATCTGTTTGGAAAGATCCGCTATGGCACGATCGTCGGAGACAATCTCTCGACCGCCATTTATGCCAAAAGCCATAATGGCCTGATCGTCAACGGCGCGGTTCGGGATGTTACCGGCATTCAGGAGATTCCCGGATTCCAGGTGTACACGCGCGGCGTCGATCCCTCGGCGCTCGAGAATGTAATGCTGACAGGTGTTAACGTTCCCATTCGAATCGGAGATGTAACTGTAATGCCGGGCGACATCGCGATCGGCGATCCCGAGGGCGTGACATTTGTGCCTCCGCAACTGGCGGGGAAAGTTGCCGACGATACCGAAATGGACCATCTGATCGATGACTGGGGCCACATGATGCTGCGCGAAGGCAAGTACACGCCCGGGCAAATCGACGCCAAATGGACGCCGGAAATGATCGACCAATTCAATGCCTGGCTCGAGAAAAAAGGATCGAGGCTTCGCATGCCGGAAAAGTGAACGGCTCGATTTGCTTCTGTGAATGCTGCGTTTGGTAATCGCCAAGATTCTCCTTAGCCGAGAGTTCGACGCTGCGCCTCTTCGCCTACACCGAGTGTTGACGCATCAGTTGCGAAAGTTGCACAGCAACGATCTTGTCTTCGCCCGGCTGCAGCATAAACGAGTTCATGGACAGTCCCGGTTGTCCCTCACCGCTACTGATCACAATCGAAGGCTTCGAACTGCGCAGCAGCCTTGCCGCTTGCTCGGGGGTCAATGAAATACGAGTCTCGTCCCAGGTGATGCGCATGTGCGGCACATGATTGGCAATGTCCGGTACGAAGAACGATGTGCTTACGGCGGGAACCTTTGTGATTTCGCCGGAGATCATTTCCAATCGACTCTGCCATTCCCTGGCCAGCGCATCGTGGTCTTCGGCGAGAAACAGTTCGAGAGCTTTCACCATGCCCACGATTTCTTCCTTGCCCACCTTCTGGCTGCGACCCAATGTATCCTCGTGCGGGCTGTTATTGAGGAGCGCGTTGGCGACCATCTCTTTGCGCCCGATCAAGAGGCCAGCGCATTGCGGTCCACGAATTGCTTTGCCGCCGCTGAAAGTCACGAGGTCATACCCCATGTTGGTGTAATCCCAGAGATGCGAGACCGGAGGCGTGTCGGCGGCAGCGTCGTTCATGCAAGGAATGTTATATTGCTTTGCCAACTTCACCCATTCATCGACCTTGATCCGTCCTGCAGCGTTGGCGAAGTTCGAAAAGTGCATCATCGCTGTGTGTTCGTTCACTGCGGTTCTGAATTCGTCGACAGTTTCGATCTCGATGAGCTTGATGCCGGTCGATCGTAGCTGGTGATCGAACGGGTTGCGATGCGATTTCTGAATGATCACTTCCGACTTCATACCAGTCAGATCGGGCAATTGCCGAATCAAGCTCTCGTTGCCACCCGTCAGAATGCCCGCCAGTCCCGACTGTATGGCAGCGGCGGCGCCCGATGTCACAAGCGCTGTGTAGCCCTCCGGCAGCTTCAGCATCTGCGCAATGCGATTTCCGGCCGCGACCTCTAACTCCGGAATGCTCACGAAATGGCGCCCAGCCATGGTCATCACCGCCTCGAGCTCCAGGTGAGGAAGCGATCCTCCAAGCATAGTCATCGTGCCTTCGCAGTTGATCACGGTTGCAACGCCGAGCTCTTCGTAGGGATTTCCAGTTTCTCCGAAGCCGCTCACCTTAGTGCTCGCACCCACTGCCGCACGATTTGAAGAAAACAGCTTCCCCGGCGCCAGCACTACACCTGCAATCATGCCCATGGTGCCGAGAAAGCCGCGCCGGTTCCAGTTCGAATTGAGTCGCATACGAATTGCTCCTTGCCGCTATTTGCGATTAACGGCGGCGATGCAGTTGATTTCTACCAACGAATTTCCTGGCAGCGCGGCCACTGCAACCGTGGTGCGAGCCGGGCCGCCATGAGGAAAATAGGTAGCGAAGACCTTATGCATTCCGTCCCAGTGTTCGATGTTAACTAAGAAGACGTTTGCCTGGAGAACGCTGTCCATCGATCCGCCACCGGCTTCGACGGCTTTCTTGATTTTGTCCATGACGATCGTGGTGTGGGATGCAATCGTCCATTCTTTCGAGTCCCGCGAGTCGTGAGCTCCGATTCCTGAAATGTAGAGCACACCGTTGTGTTCGACTATCGGCGTGATCACTTCTTTCTCGCTGGCCGGTTTGCCTTCCTCATTGAGTTTGCGAATTGCTCCCGCATTCTGCGCGCCGCCCGTGCTCTGCGCGACTCCGCTGGTTGGCAGTATGGCTGACGTAATGCCCAGAGCCGAAAATATCGAGGCAAATCGTACCGCGAATGTTCTGCGAGTCAGTATCGAATTCATGTACACAATCCTTTCAATTCAGTTTCGAAATTTCTATAGTCAAGGCAATGCAAAGTTGAAAACGTCACTACCAGCAGCAATTGCCACATACTGTTTGCCGCGATTGCGTAGGTCATGGGGGACGCACTGATCTCCTGCCCAGTGTCGAAATGCCAAAGTGGCTTGCCGGTGGTAGCTTCGATGGCTTCAAACGAATCGGCATCGTCGCCGAAAAAGACCAGGTCTCCTGCGGTCGCCAATGTCCCACCGGAGGAGCGCCCGGTGCCGGTCTGCGGATACTTCCAGGCGATCGAATCCGCGTCCAGGTTGAAAGCGACCAGCACTTTCTGTGAAATCTCGCGCGGAATATGTTTTACGCCCGTCGAGTAATAGCCCTGGCCCTCACGAAAGCCTTGGGGTTTAAAGAAATACGTTTCGCATTCTTCGAGTGCCATGAAATAAACCGAATGTGTCGATTCGCTGTAAGACGGCGCGAACCAGTTTGTCGCTCCGGAGTACCCGGGACAAACGCGCGTTCCTGCCGCCGTCGGTTCAACACCCGTCAGCAAAGGCCTGCCCTGCGCATCAATCCCTTTGGCCCAGTTCAGTTTTTCTACAAATGGCGCCGCGGAAAGAAATTTTCCATTGGTGCGATCGAGGACATAGATGTAGCCATTCCGGTTCGCCTGCACGAGAAGTTTTCGCGCGGCGCCGCGATAGACCGCATCGATTAGAATCGGAGTCTCGACCGCGTCATAGTCGAACAGGTCGTGCGGCGTGAACTGGAAGTACCATTTCAACTTTCCGGTACCTGGTTCGAGAGCTAACACGCAGTCTGTGTAAAGATCATCTCCCGGACGCACGCCGCCTTCGAAGTCAGGGGCGGGATTGCTCGTGCCCCAGTAAATTGTGTCGAGTTCAGGATCGTACGTTCCGGGCATCCACGTCGTTCCACCGCCATGAAGATACAGTTTGCCGGGCCAGCTCTCTGAACCGGATTCCCCTGGTCCCGGAATCGTCCACAATCGCCACGCGAGCTTGCCGGAGAGTGCATCGTACGCCGCTACGAAACCTCGAACGCCATCGTCGCCGCCAGAGGTTCCTACGAGAACCTTATCTTTCACTACAAGAGGAGCGCTGGTGGCTCCGTAGTTTTTGTTCCAGTCGGCATAGGCTACGTTCCAAATAAGATTGCCTGAGCGGGCATCGAGACAGAGAAGATGCGCATTGTCGGTCTCCATGTAGACCCGGTCGTGCCAGATTGCGACGCCGCGATTGATGTGCCCAGAGGCATCGTCGATCAATCCTTCAGAGATAGGCCATGGATGCCGCCAGACGACTCGTCCAGTACGCGCGTCCAGTGCAATCGCATCGTTTGCCGCGGTCACGAACATCATTCCATTCACCACTAAGGGCGTGACTTCGAGCCGGCTCGTATTGCTGGCGTGGAAAATCCACTGCGCCTGTAAACCCGCAATATTGCCGGGATTGATCCCCGAAAGTGCGCTGTAACGCCTTCCGGAATAATCGCCGTTATATGAAGTCCAGTTCGCCGTTGGAGGCTGAGCCAAAAGATCTTCCGATCGAATGTCGATTTTTGTGGTGAGGGCTACGGGTGGCTCTTCCTCGCCTGAAGCAGCAAAGGAGGCAGCAGCGAAGCCAGTAAAGACGATGGCGATAACAGCAACAGGAGTCCAGCTTCTGGCGCAGAAAGCTCGCCAGTCTGATCCGAGATTGTTTGCACTCGCGGGAATGCCCGCCCTCTCGCTCCTACAGAGATTTCGCAACTGCAGCCTCCACAATGTTGTTCCTCCGCGTTGGCAGACAGCTGCTGCTTGCCTGATATCCCAACTCGCGTGAGATTTGCAGTCCTGCGGCCTGAATCAGAGGGGCGAGTTGCCGCAACCGGCTGATCGCCATCCGAACGATCGGCGCTGTAATACTCAGACTCGCGTTCACTAGCCCCGTGTGGTCCCAGATGGGCGCCGCCACACATCGGATGTGGAGTTCGTGCTCTTCCAGGTCACAGGCATAACCGCTCTTCCGGATGCGGTGGAGTTCGGCCTCCAACTGCTGCAGGTTTCCGACTGTGTTGGGCGTGTAACGTTTCAGCGCGAGTTGGGGCAGTAACCGCTGTTGCTGTTCGCCGGACATGTATGCCAACAAAACTTTGCCTACGGCGGTGCAGTAAAGCGGGACGGCAGCTCCGATGCGAGAGTAAATGCGTAGTTGTTCGGTTGAGTCGAGCTTCTCAACGTAAACGGCGGAAGCGCCGTGTCGTAGGGTCAGGTGGACCGTCTCGCGCGTTTGCCGATTCAATTCCTGTAGGTACGGAAGGCTCACGCGGCGAATATCCAGTTGAGCCAGCGCCGCCTGTCCGATCGCGAAACACGCGATTCCGAGGTGGTAGACACTACCGGTACAGTTCAAAAAGCCAGCAGCTTCCAAGTTCGTCAGAAAACGATGAACCGTACTTACTGGGAGATGGGAGCGGTCGGCAACCTGCTTTGCCGTGAGCCCCTGAGAGGACTCGCTGAAGAGCTGCAGAAGGCGCAATCCACGCTGCAGTGCCGTTATGTTGTAAATTCGCTTGGAGGTATCTGCCATGAGTGCAGACGGAAATCAATAAGAGAAAATGAAAACGCGAATTATCTGATGAAAATGGCTTTTGCGCAATAGCCTTGATCTAAATCCTGCCGAATTTCTTAACCGCCTCCACGATCGACTTCATTTGTTCGATCACGGCATACATTGAGTGCTCTTTGAAATCCATCTGTTGCGCAAGCGCCAGCACCTTGTCCGCCTGCGCCCGAGGGACAATGACAACCCCATCGCTATCTGCCGCAACTATGTCGCCAGCGTTGACCACTACCCCATCGCAAGTCACCGCAATCTGGGCGCCTCCGAACCGGTAGTGATGCACCGAGGTTGACGGAACGATGCCGGTTGCGTAAACCGGAAAGCCGATCTTCCGCAAATAGGCAACGTCCCGCACACCTCCATCGATCACCGCCCCGGCATACCCGCGCGCGGCCATCGCTGTGCCCATCAGGCCGCCCATTCCCGCGATATCGTCGCCATCTTCGACCACCATCACATAGACTGAATCTGTCGAACCGTCGTCGATGGCTTTTAACATTCCATTCAAAGCAGCTGGATCGTTATTGCCTTCGTCTTTCTTGAGCAGAACGGTTCGCGCGAAACCCGCAAATTTTGTCGTGAAAATGGGATGCATGCGATGACTCAGGTACATCCGCTTACCGGTCAACTGCTCAAGCGCGTCGGAGACGGAAGCAACTTCCACCCGCCGGAAGTCGGAAATCAAATTGTTGTCGGATTGCGATGTATTGCTTGACTGAGCCCAAACGGCAGGCAGGAATTTAACGCCATACAGACTAATCCCCAAAGCTGCGGTAAACACTAGCGATGTAGCCGCTATGCGCGATCTCAAACCGCTGCGAAACTTGTTCATTTCTCCTCCGGGATGTATATATGTGCGCGGACTCTAACACTGTTTTCGACAGCGTGGAAGAGCTAAATCTCAACTAAGGAAGACAAAAATGAAAATTGCAATGCGGTCGAGCGCACGCGTAGTTTTATCTGCCGTCGTGATGGCACTTTGCGTTAGTCTCGGTTCGTACCGAGCCGAGGGGCAAACACGAAAAGCCGTAAATCTGTCCGCTTCAAGGGATCTTCCGTTCAGCGATGGCATTATCGCGGGTGACACACTTTACGTCGCGGGACAGGAGGGTACTGATGATTCCGGCAAGTTGGCCGTAGGCGGGATCGGGCCCGAGACGAGCGCTGCGCTCGATAACATTCATAAAATTTTGAAAGCCGCGGGGTTCGAATTGAAAGACGTTGTCAACGTAACCATCTACCTCGCCGACATTCATGATTTTCCGGAGATGAACAAAATCTACAAGAGCGTTATGCCTGATCCAAAACCAGCGCGGGCGACCATGCAAGCTGCGGCACTGGTCAATAATGCTCGAATCGAGATATCGGCTATCGCGGTTAAAGGAAAATAGTGCTTTGTGAACTGCGGTGGATGTCCGTGCCTTCGAGGCACACTTTGGTTCACTTAGATGAATCCCCATCGAAAACTGGTTGACACGTGTGCCTCGATTGCGATAAACCCTCATTCCAATTACTTAGTTTTCGGAAATAGGAATGACTTTTACCAGATGAAAGTAAAAGTAAAGAGTGGAACCGCTTGAACGGATAATCCATCGGGGTCGGGAGATCAGCTATGCGGGAACATCGAGGTTACGGGTTTGCGATACTTGCATTCGTAATTTTCGCCTCCGCGTTCAGTTCGGCGAGCATCACCGGCAGCATTTCCGGAGTTGTCACGGACAAGTCGGGGGCCGTCATTTCCGGTGCATCAGTGGTCGCCATCGATACCCAAACGGGAGTCAAGACGACAGCCAAAACCGACACAAAGGGTTTTTACAATCTTCCTGCACTCGCGATCGGCAACTATGTCTTGGAAATTAGCCAGGTAGGGTTCAAGACCTTTCGGACGACGGGCTTGGTGATCGATGCCAACTCGGCACTCCGGGCCGACGCCAGTCTGGAGGTAGGCACGATCAACGAGAAGGTCGAAGTCAGCTCGGACGTGGTTCACGTCGAGACACAGAGCACGCAGATGGGAGAGGTGATCGAGGGCTCGAAGATGACCTCCGTGCCACTGAACGGCCGCTCCTTTATCGATCTTTTAGCCTTGCAACCGGGAGTTTCGCCCTACCAATGCACATCAAGCAATTGCAATGACACAACGCAGGGAGTGGGCGCAGATGAAACGACGGTATCCGGCGATCAAACGAACGGAACTCAGTCGGTAAATGGTGGCCGGATGGGTTCGAACGGTTTCATGGTGAATGGAGCAGATGCCCAAGAAGGTGTCCACAACGGAGCGGCTATTATTCCCAATCTCGACTCCATCTCCGAATTTCGCATTATCACCAACAATTTCGACGCCGAATATGGAAACTTCAGCGGCGGCCAAATTAATGTCGTCACCAAATCTGGAACCAATCGATTTCACGGAGACGTGTTCGATTTCCTCCGCAATACCGACTTCGATGCCGCTAATTTCTTCGCCGGAGGAGTGCGCGGCGATTTCAAGCAGAATCAGTTTGGTGGAACCATTGGCGGGCCAATCAAGAAAGACAAGGTTTTCTTTTTTGGTGACTATCAGGGAAACAGACAAATCCTGGGCCAGACCCAATCCTTTCCGGTTCCCACCGCCGCCGATCGCACGGGGAATTTGATGGATGAAGCAGGCGCGCTCACCGGTACCGTGGCAGGAACCTCAGCTCCCCCATCCCCCGGATATCCCTTCGGTGGTTGGGCGAATATCCTTTCGCAAGAATTGGGGTACACGGTAACACCGGGAGAGCCGTACTATACTCCGGGATGCACCAGCAACACGGCTTGCGTTTTTCCAAACGCTGTCATCCCGATGTCTGCGTGGTCTCCGGTTGCCAAGGCTACTCTGAAATACATTCCGCCGCCCAATGCGAATCTAGCATCAGGCGCCAATTATGAGGCTTCGTCTTTTAACCAGCACCTAAGAGACGACAAATTTGGAATTCGCCTGGATACCAATACGCATTACGGTACTTTATTCGGATACTACTTCTTCGATCAATTCTCAGTAACTACTCCGTATGCTCAGAACATCAGCTTACCGGGCTTCGACAGCAGCGTTCAGGGACGTGCGGAGATGATAAATCTCGGCCTGACTACAACTATCAACAACTCGACGGTTAATGATGTTCGGCTGGTATACCTGCGGGACCGTTACTTCGGAGGAATTCCACTCGGTGGCACGGGCGTTCCACTGAACTCGTTGGGCTTTAATACCCCGTGGAATAGCACTGGCGGAATTGGAGCTATCAATCCAGCGCTCGAAGGAGTTCCATCCTTTGTCTTCAATAACTATACCTTTGGACTTCCTCAGGACGCTCTGCGGCAATACAACAACACCTACCAGATCATCGATAATTTTACGAAAATTGTGGGAACGCACACCCTGCAGGTCGGGGGGGATTTTCATTACGATCAGATTAACGAACGAAACTACGATGACGCGAATGGGGCATACACCTTTGGTGGGGGAGAGACCGGCCTCGATTTTGCCGACTTCCTGATTGGCGCTCCAGATAATTTCACCCAGGCCAGCCAGCAACTTCTCGACTCTCGTGACAAGTATTTTGGAGTTTATGCCCAGGATAGCTGGCGTGCACGGCCAACGCTGACCATCAATTATGGCCTTCGTTACGAGATCATGACGCCATGGTACGACACGCAAAATAAACTGGAAACCGTGATCGCCGGGGAACAGTCTCGAGTTTTCCCAACGGCACCACAAGGGTTGGTGGTTCCGGGAGATCCGGGTGTGCCCCGAACATTGGCTCCCATTCAGTACCACAACTTTGCTCCCAGAATTGGATTCGCTTATGCGCCGGATATGACAGAAGGCCTGCTCGGGAAACTTGTTGGTGGTCCGGGTAAGACCAGTATTCGTGCCGGCTACGGTATCTTCTACAGCGCCATTGAGGATGCCACCGGCTTTGTTGAAGTGGGGGATGCTCCATATGGTTTGTATTATTCTTCTCCCGAACCCACGCTCCTGGCATCTCCATTTATTGATCGTGGTACTGGGTTTAGTGAGGTAAGTGCGGGACCGAAGTTCCCTTTTACCTTTCCTCCAGCGAACGCATCGCCCAAGAATCCGGACACCTCCTTCAATTGGGCACAAGCCACGCCCATTTCCGGGTCTGATTACCTCTATCCTCACGACAAGATCCCGGAGGTGCAACAATTTGAGTTGTCACTACAACGCCAGTTAGGGTCGGCTACGGTCGCGAGTGTGAGTTATGTGGGAAACGTTGGCCGGCACCTCTTAACGTTCGAAGATTCCAATCCCGCAAATGCGGCGCTCTGTCTTTCCTTGACGGCCGCGGTCCTGGCGTCGGGGCAAAGCCCTTGCGGGCCGTTTGGTGAAGACAACGTCTACACTCTGGCAAACGGGACTACGGTCAATGGTACGCGTCCTACGTTTGGAATTAACTTCGGTAGCAACCCGTACATGATCACGGCAGTCAGTTCGAGTTTCAACTCTCTGCAGGTTAGCGTGAAACACGCCCAGAAATATGCCAATTTCCTGGTTGCCTACACCTATGAAAAATCGATAGACAACGGTTCGACTTCGTTTGACGCGACCAATCCTTTTAACCCCAGGGCAAGCCGCGCCTTGTCCGTTTTCGATGTCCCGCAAGACCTGACAGTCAGCTACACGGTTCAGTTGCCTTTCAACAAGTTCGCCGGCGGGGCGCCAAAGAGACTGACCTCAGGGTGGGCGCTATCTGGTATCGCAATATTCGCCAAGGGGGAGCCCATCCAGATAAGTGAACAATCGGATGATAACTCGCTTAGTGGAACATTCGCTGACACGATTGACGAGCCTGACTACGCGAACAATGGTAGCCCTCTGTATGTAAATCGCAATCCGCGCAATCGAGCCGGACAGCCATATTTCAACCCCAATTACTTCGTGGCAGAACCAATTGGGCAGGTGGGAAACGTTATGCGGCGGTTCTTCATCGGTCCGGGGATCAACAACTTTGATATGGCTTTGCTGAAAGATACACAACTAACTGAAAGCACTCAGCTTCAATTCCGCGCGGAAGCGTTCAATATTTTCAATCACGCCCAGTTCAACAATCCATCGGGAAATTTCGACAACTCAGGCACAGGCGGTTTTGGGTATGTAACCTCAGCGCGAGATCCACGCGTCATGCAGCTTGCTTTGAAGTTGTTGTTCTAGGATTTCTCGTCGGAGGGTTCTATTTGTTTCTCTAGCGGGTGGGTTGCGCTACATTGTTGATGCTTTTAAGCACAAAATCATTGGGTCGGTCTGCAAGCCTTCTACTCGTCTGCGGCGTCGTGTTCGTTGCGTCGGCGCAAAATCCCTCCCAGAAGCGGCCGCCGTCTTCCAAGCCTGACACGATTCAAGGCAAGCGAACCTTCACCTCGACCTGTGCCCAATGCCACGGACTCGATGGCAAAGGCAGCGAGCGGGGGCCGAACATCGCGGAGAGACAGAGCGTGCAGCGGCTCTCGGATTCCCAGATATTCCGTGTGATCGAAAACGGCGTCCCTGGAAGTGGTATGCCTGCGTTTCATTCGCTCGAAGACGCTCAGATTCGCGCGGTCGTTGCTTACCTGCGCACGCTTCAGGGCAAAAATAAAACTGCTGCCCTTCCAGGAAATCCGGAGCAGGGGAAATCGATTTTCTTTGGCAAAGCGGCATGCTCGGAGTGCCACATGGTTGCGGGCCAGGGTGGTTTTATCGCTTCGGATCTTTCCGACTACGCCCGCAGTCATACGGTGGAACAAGTTCGGAGTGCGATCGTGGACCCGGCGAGCGGTAGTCGGCAGGTGCGACTTGTAACCGCCACGCTTCGTGATGGCGAGAAATTTGAGGGCAGAGTGCGCGATGAAGATAATTTCTCGGTTCAATTGCAAACGATGGACGGGAGCTTTCACTTCCTCTCCAGATCAGAGATCGATAAGATGGAGCCCGATTCGCACTCATTGATGCCCTCCGATTATGGCGCAAGACTCGATCCGCGCGAATTGAACGATGTCGTTAGTTATTTGATGAGTGTGGCAAGTGCCAGCGGATCCCCGACGCCGACGAAAGTCGAGGAATGGGAACAGTAGTTGCCGGCAGCGATAAAACCACCAGAGCAGTTTCAATTTATTCAAAGGAAAAGCGTTTTCATGATCTTCAGAGTAAGAATCTCCCCTACGCTCATCGTTGCCAGCTCTATTCTGCTGGCTGTTGGGGTATCAGATCTTCAGGCGCAGCAAGCGCCGCGAGAGTTTCAGCTCCAGGCCGAATCGCCGCAGTTCTGGAATCTGATTGATCACGACGCAAAGCTCAGCACGATGGGTACCGGTTTTGGATTTACCGAGGGCCCGGTATGGGACGAAGCTGGATTTCTCTACGTTAGCGATGAAACCATTAACAAGATTTACCGGCTTTACCCCAACGGAAAAAAGCAGGAAGTAATCGCGCTCGGTGATCCCGATGGGAATACATTCGACCGGCAGCGTCGACTCATCGACTGCGCCAGTGTTCTGCGTGCTGTTATTGAGGTGACTCCGGACGGCAAATACAAAATCCTGGCCGATCATTACCAGGGCAAGAAACTCAATACTCCGAACGACGTAGTTGTCGGTCCGGATGGAGCGCTATATTTCACGGATCCCACCATGGATTTTGTAGCTGGAGCGAAGCAAGAAATTCCGTTCCAGGGCGTCTACCGGCTCGACGGCAAAGGCAACTTACAGTTACTTACCAAGGATCTAACGCAGCCGAACGGTCTTGCTTTCTCGCCGGATGGTAGACGCCTTTATGTCGACGATAGCGAACTAAGAAACATTCGCGTGTACGACCTGGATTCACACGGCACGCTCAGCAACGGCAAAATCTTCGGCGAGGAACCGGGTGGAAAAGACGATGGCGTGCCTGACGGCATGAAAGTCGACAAAAAGGGAAACTTGTATGTGGTCGGCCCCAAGGGTATCTGGGTGTGGGATGCGAAGGGAAACCACCTCGGCACAATCGTCACGCCGGAACAACCTGCGAACTTGGCCTGGGGCGACAAGGACTACCGCACGCTCTACATCACGGCAACTACTTCGGTGTATCGCCTCGAAACGAAGGCACAAGGTTTTGTTCCTTATCTCGAACACTGAAGCGCACCACGTACTTTAATGTGGAAGCGCGAAGCATAACAAGTCACTTCCCGCCGCAATTGCTACGTACTGGACGCCATCAATGGCGTAGGTCATCGGAGAAGCGTGCATGACCTGACCGGTATTGAAGTGCCAGAGAGCGCGGCCGGTCGCTGCTTCCACCGCTTCGAAGGATCCAGCATCATCCCCGAAGAACAAAACACCACCTGCGGTTGTTAATATTCCACCCCATGAATCGCCCTGTCCCGCTTGCGGATAACGCCAAACCTGCTTTCCATCCAGGGAAAGCGACAGCAGAATCTTCTCCGCGTGTTCATCGGGCGGAAGCTTGGTGCCGGTGTCGTAATAGGTCTGTCCTTTTGCAAACCGCTTCGGGTTGGCGAAGAAGAGATTACAGCTCTCCAGGGCCATCACATAGAAGAGGCGAGTATCGGGATCATAAGAGGGCGAAAACCAATTTGTGGCCCCATCGATGCCGGGGCAGATATTTGTGCCTTCCGCGGTTGGGATTCGACCCGAGACTGTGGGGCGTCCAGATGTGTCCACGCCATGCCCAATTCAACTTTTCTACAAAAGGAGTAGCGTGCAGCAACTTGCCGTTGGTGCGATTGAGAACATAAAAAAATCCATTCCGGTTAGCTTGCACCAATAGATGACGCATCGTGCCGTTTTCTTCAATATCCACCAGCACCGGAGTTTCGTTGGCATCGTAGTCGTACAAGTCGTGGGGCGTGAATTGGAAATACCATTTCAGCTCGCCTGTGTCGGGGTTGAGCGCCAGAACGCAGTCTGTATAGAGGTCGTCCCCCGGGCGCGGGTCACCCACAAAGTCCGGTGCAGGGTTGCTGGTGGTCCAATACAAAGTGTTAAGTTCCGGATCGTACGTACCGGGCATCCAGGTCGTGCCACCACCGTGTAGGTAGGCATCGCCGGGCCAACTGGACGATCCGAATTCTCCCGGCCCGGGGATGGTCCAGAATTTCCACCTCAGTTTTCCGGTCATCGCATCGTAGGCGGCAAGGAATCCGCGCACTCCAGAGTCACCGCCGGAAGTACCCACGATCACCGTTCCTTTGACAACAAGTGGAGCGCTCGTGGCGCCGTAGTGCTTGCTCTTCTCGGCGTATTCAACGTCCCATCGCAAGCCTCCCGAGCGAGCATCGAGGCAGAGCAAATGGGCATCGTCGGTTTCTGAGTACACGAAATGCTGCCACACGGCCACGCCGCGGTTCTTGTGAGCCGCAGCATCGTCGAGCAATCCCGAGCTAATCGGACGTTGGTAATGCCATACGATCCGTCCCGTTCGCGCGTCGAGAGCGAATACATCGTTGGCCGAAGTCACGTACATCACGCCGTTGATGACGACAGGCGTGGCTTCGAGGTTCTTCGAGTTGCCGGGATGGAATACCCACGCCGCACGAAGTTTCGCGACATTTGCGACATTGATATCGTGCAGACTGCTATAGCGGCGGCCAGTGTAGTCGCCGTTATAGGAGGTCCAGTTCGCACTGGTTGGCTGCATGAGCAAGTCTTTGTCGCTCACATCGGTATCGGCAGTAACGGGAGCTTGGCTCTGCTGTGCTTTCATGGGTACCACGGCAACCCAGGCAAGCGCTGCGAGCAGGACGAATGCTTTGCCAGGCGAGCCCATATCACCGATTGTCTCCGGGAGCCACATGCACCTCTTGAAGAGAACCGCAGTCGACGGCATGATCATCTTCAACATGAAGCGAGACTCGCGCAGTTTTTCCGGGAGGGACAACCTCCGTTTCCAGCACTACCGGCTCGCTTGGATCTACGTTCGCTAATGGCATGCTGCCGAGCCTCGAACCGTGTTCATTGTAAAAGTACGCAACCAGACGGCCGGAAGAAAACACCCCAAACGATCCTGAGAGCCTGATCTTGCCATTCTCCATAAAACTGCTTTGCAGTGGGCGTATCACAATGCCGGCATCTCTTACACCGTGGAATTCGCTTCCAGCTCGCGTAGGAAACCATTCCGTGTCGAGTTCACAGCTCTCACCAGGACGCAACCGGCACATTGGGCTGTTGATCTCAGCTTCAAGATAAGTAGGGATTGCATCCCCGCCCGCGCTCAGCGATGCTATTCCGTCGTTGCTCAACCTCATTTCGGGGCCATTCGTCCAAAAAATGACAGAAGCTTTGCCCGGATAGGGTTTGCTTTCGTTGTATTGGAAGCGCTCCACCATCGCGTACTTACTGCTGCCGTCGACTACGGCCAGCCAGCCATCAGTTGAGTCCAACCACAACTCGGCAGCCATGTGCACGTAGTGCACGGTAAACAAGCCATCGTCCCTCACCGATACTGAAGAATTCTGCGCCGGACCGAAGCGGACGTGATAGCGGTTAAGATAACTGCTGGCTGGGTTCGCCGGCGTGAACGTCCAGAAATTGTGGTTGAAACCGCCGGGTGACGATGGATCGGCAGTATTGTATTGTGAGACCGACTGCATCGACCACTCAACGGTATGCCCGGTCACGTTTTTCATGAAGGCCTGAAAGCGGATGCGCGGAGAGTCAGCATCCAGCAGAATCGTACGCTGAAACTGGATCCCTGTTTGCGGATCGGCCGGGCCCGTCAGTTCAATTTCGCACTGTTTTCCTTCCGAAAGCTTTCGAAAGGAAAACGAGCCATCATCCAGCAAATCAGAGTTCCCGACCCAGTGTTGTTCGTCGTCGTTTCCCTCGGGCAACGGCCACAGCTTGTCGCCGCCGTAGTTGAACCATTGACCATCGGTCGGGGGCAGGTACTTGCCTGCCAGGTCGGGATTGACAAACAGATATGGATGCCCGGCGAAAGTTACCTGCATTACCCGGCCGCCATTCTGCGGCACCACGATCAACTGCACCCATTTGTTCGAGAGCTGCTGCGCGTGCCAGCCCTTGTAATCCACGGCTTCGACGCGGCACTCGGCCGCAGCTGGTGGATTCGCTGGGGAAGCAGAGTTAGCAGAAGCCAGCGCTAGCCCGGGGAAGACCAGAAGAACGTCGACGATGAAGTATCCGATCCGACTCGCGACGAAAAAATGCAGTTTCATAAATCCTTTCTGGAAATCGCCGGAGTTGAAGGTAACATGCGCCCCTGTTTCAAAGTGTCCGCGTTCGCTCGCCGGCTCTTTCGAACTGCAAAATGAAATGAAACCCAATAAAACGAAAGATTTCGATTTGCGTCAAGTACATTCTGTGATATACCAAGTGGGCAACGCGGCGTTCACCACATCAAACTTTTGGGAATGAATTTGAGGCTCCTGCTCCTGTTAGTACTGCTCTCGTGCAACGTGCTCTCTCAGGAGTGGAAAGTCGATCCCACATGGCTGCACCGCGACGTCCCGCACCTGAGTCAGGGCGGCGATCTCTCAGCCATGGCTTGCCGCTACAAGCCAATCTTCGGCGAGGGTGACACAGAAAATCGAATCATGATTAGTGTCGCTCGCTTCGAGGAAGTCATGCTCGACGCCCACGGTAGCTGCCGGAGCACGCTCTTTGATCGTGAAGAAGAGATTTATTTCGTTCTGGAAGGCAAAGCCGATCTGCATTACGGTGACCAAACCTATGCGATGCGTGCGAATGATTTCACTTATCTGCCCCCGGGCTTGAAGCACTCGATCGCGAACAGCACTGATCGAGACCTGCGTGTCTTAGTCATGGGGTTCAAGATCCCATCGTCAATCTCCGTCGGAACGCCATCGCCCAAACCCAAGATCGTCAATCTGGATGATGTGAAGGAGGAGACTGTTGAAGGGCATCCTACATCCGTCCTGTACAAATTGCTCCTTGGGCCGCGCACGGGCAAGCGCGATGCCATTGATGATGCCTATGTGGTGACCAGCTTTTTCTGGATGAATTTCGCCCCGGGAGGAACGAACTTTCCGCATCATCACCAGACCGCTGAGGAAATTTATCTAGTCCTCGATGGCGAAGGTGTGATGGTGGCTGGCGGAGGAATGGACGGTATTGCAGGACGCCATCCGGCGAAAGCAGGAGACGCATATTACTTCCGCCCCAACTGCACGGTCGGCTTCTACAACCAGAGTAATCCGGGAGCCAAGGCACACATTCTGGCAGTGCGATCGCAGATTCCGCTTCCGAAGGATGAAGACTAGGATTGCATCTGTTTCCCCAGATCATTCAAATTGCACCTGGTCTGCAAGTAGCTCAAATGGCGATTGAGGAGGAGTGGCAATGCGTATCCAGAATTCCAGCCGGCGATCATTTATCAAGCTATTGGGGGCTGCGCCGCTGCTCAGCCAGATTGCCGCGCGCGAATTGTACGCGCAAGCCGCCACGGCCGTTGGCAAAGATCCTCGGCAGAATATATATACGCGGCTTGGCGTAAACACGGTTATCAATTGCCGCGGCACCTGGACCTACCTGAGCGGTTCCCTTGAATTTCCGGAAGTTCGTCAAGCACAGGTGGAGGCCGCCCAGCATTTCGTGAACATGTTCGACTTGCAGCGCGCGGTGGGCCGGCGCTTGTCCGAGTTGACTGGTGCCGAGTCGGGCATCGTGACTTCCGGCGCGGCGGGCGCGATGTCGGCTGCAACAGCGGCATGTATCGCCGGCAGCGACGATAAATATATATGGCAACTCCCCGACACCACCGGCCTGAAACACGAAGTGATTATGGTGGGAGGCCGGAGCGCTTTCGATAGCGCCATCCGGTTGGTGGGGGCCAAGCTGGTTTTGGTGTATTCGCCGGAAGAACTCGCAAACGCCATCAACGAAAACACAGCGATGATCTATACGACGGATCTAGGCGACAAACTGCAGAAAGAGTTGGCGATCGCGAAAGACCGCAAGATTCCTCTGCTGTTGGATGACGCAGCCGGCATCCCACCTGCCGACAACGCCAAGCTCTACGCAAGGATGAAGATTGACCTCTACTGTTTCTCCGGAGGCAAGGGATTATCCGGGCCACAATGCAGCGGCTTACTTCTGGGTCGAAAAGATCTGATCGAGTCAGCGCTGATGAATTGTAATCCACGCGAAGGAGCTGTCTGCCGCCCGATGAAAGTTGGCAAGGAAGAAATCATCGGATGCCTGACGGCGCTCGAGACCTGGTTGAATCTGGACGAGAAAAAACTTTACGCCGAATGGAATGGCCGCGTGGACCGCATTCGGAAACTGGTGGATATCGTGCCCGGCGTAAAAACCGAGATTTATACCCCTGACGACGGAAACCGCTATCCGACGCTCCGCGTTTCGTGGGATACGCAAGCCTGGGGATTCAGCGTTTCCGATTGCGTCAACGAGTTGCGCGCCGGCAATCCGGTCATCGAAGTGCTTGGGGCGGACAATCCCAGCCTGGTCACTGCGGTTCGTGAAGGCAATCCGAATCGAAAAGAACGCAAAGAACCCGACCGTATCGAATTGGTTTCGATGACCATCAAGCCTGGAGAAGAAATTATCGCCGGGCAAAGATTACGTGCCGTTCTAAGCGCTGCACGGAAAAAATCCGCAGCATAGACGCCCGAAGAGGAAAGACACTGGAAAGAAGACATCAGAACGTTCACCCGCGCCTGCTATTCGTTTTATTTCTACTTTCGTCGTCGCTTGCGGCGCAGGCACCGGCTGTCACTCCCAGGACGACTTCTGTTGGTGCAAATCCTTCCTGCTCGCCGATTGTGGACGCGGGAGACTACGTCTACATTTCCGGGCACGGGTCGCATCGGCCCGATGGCACTGCGCCGGCAGCTTTTTCTGCGCAGGTCCGCCAGGCGCTCGACAACATCAAGACCATCGTCGAATCTGCAGGATTAACGATGGAGCATGTGGTCTACACCCAGGTCTATCTGGAGGACATCGGTAAGTACGACGAAATGAATTCCGCTTTCGCTGAATACTTCCCGAAGTCGCCTCCGGCGCGCGCAGTGCTGGGTGTTGCGCGGGTTCCTGAGTCGCCGATTGAAATCAGCGCCGTGGCAGTGCGCAGTTTAGCCGACCGGCGCAGCGTCTATCCGCCGAGCTACAATCACAGCGATTCGGCTTCGCCCGGCGTACTTACTCACGACCGGTTTTTTGTCTCCAGTATGAGCGGTAGTGATCCAGCCACTGGCAACGTTCCGGACGATCCGGCCGCGCAAGTCGATCTTGCGCTCGACCGCCTGCAGGCGGTCGTCAAGGCAGCCGGACTCGAACTCAGCAATATGGTCTTTGTCAATCCTTACTTGACTTCTGAAATACCATCGCGCGTCATGAATCAGCGTTACGCAAGGCGCTTTGAATTCGGCAATACGCCGGCACGCGCCACGATTGATGTGACAAGCTTGCCAGGCGGGGCTCACATCGAATACACGGGCGTTGCTGTGCGCGATCTCAAGCAACGAAAAGCGGTGCGTCCCAAGAACATGCCGCCCAGCCCGACAGCCAGCCCCTGCGTTTTTGCAGGAGATACTTTGTATTGCTCCGCGAAAGACGGCTTTATTCCGGGGCCGCACGGCGGTATTTATGCGACTACTACACCACATCAACTCCGCCAAACGATGCGCAATCTCCTCGACAACCTTGAAGAAGCTGACATGAATTTCGACCAGGTAGTGGCGACAAATGTCTACCTGGATGATTTATCTGACCTGGGAGCTTTCAACGAGGTGTACGGCGAATATTTCGGCTTGGTCAGGCCGGCGCGAACCACAATCCAGCAAATTGCGGCGACAGAACGTAAGGCGGACGAAGAAGATCACTTTCCAGGATTGGAGCAAGTTTCGCTAATAGCTGTCCGAAGACAGAGCAGCCACTGAAGAATTCGTAATCCACATTTGGAAGTCCGGTTAGTTTCTCTTCTCCCTCAGAATGCCTTTCTGTTTTTGGAGCACGGACCGCTTGAGGTCAATGAGTAGCAAACACTTGGCAATCGAGTGTCGTGTATCGGGGAGAAATCCATTATCCTCATCCTCATCAATCCTGTAATCTGATTCGGCTTAGGCAGGAGGCACAAACATGAGATCGAATGGGAGGATGTGGCTGTCTATTTTCGTTTTGACTGCGATTTGCCTGGTTTTGCAGAAGCATATTGCAGCACAAGGCACTGCAGCCTCGATATCCATAGACATGATCGTGCAGTACGATGTGCCCATGAAAACGCGCGATGGCGTCACTCTATACGCCGATATTTATCGGCCGAAATCTTCCGAAAAGTTTCCCGTCATTCTCATGCGTACTCCGTACGATAAAAGCGTTAATTGGGCAGTTGCGCCAACATCCACAATTGTGTCGCGCGGCTATGTCGTCATCATTCAGGATGTTCGCGGCCGTTATCGTTCGGAAGGCGAATGGTATCCGTTTCGACACGAGCAGGCCGATGGCTTCGATGCGGTCGAATGGGCTGCGGCGCTTCCTTATTCCGATGGAAAAGTTGGCATGATGGGCGCCTCTTATGTAGGCGCGACACAAATGCTGGCGGCGATTGCTCAACCTCCGCATCTGGCGGCGATCGCACCGAACATGACGGCGAGCAATTATCACGATGGCTGGACCTACCAGTCAGGGGCATTAGAGCAATGGTTCGATCAGAACTGGACTTCTCAGCTGGCGCAGAACACGCTCGAGCGTCTCATTCATCAGAATACAAATGCGCTCGTCGGGGCACCTACGCTGCCGCTCACGAATTATCCGGTTTTCAATTTCGGGCAGTTACCGGCCGACTCACAGCTCACACAGATGATTGCGCCGTATTATTTTGAATGGCTGGCGCATCCCAATTACGACAATTATTGGAAGCAGTGGTCGATCGAGGAAAACTTTTCGAAGATCGCCGTCCCTATGCTGCAGGTGGGCGGCTGGTACGACATTTTTAATGCCGGCACATTGCGCAACTATGTGGGTGCCAAAAAATACGGTGCGAATGAAGCAGCCCGTACCCAGCAACATCTTTTGATCGAGATTGGTGGCCACGCTGGCTTCGGCCGCCGCATCGGCGACGTGGACTTTGGTCTCCACGCCCTCGAAAACGGGTATACGGAGGTCATCCTCGATTGGTACGATTTTCTGTTTAAGGGAATCAAAAACGAATTTGCCATCGACAAACCAGTGAAGCTTTTCACGATGGGTGCCAACGAATACCGTCAGGAAGACGATTGGCCCCCACCGCAAGCTCACGCGACCAGGTACTTTCTGCACTCGAACGGACACGCGAACTCGTTGCGCGGCGATGGCTCTCTTTCAACTTCCGCGCCCAAGTCTGAGCCGCCTGATAGCTATGTTTACAATCCAGGCAATCCCGTACCAACCATCGGCGGACCGCTTTGTTGCGACGAAGAGCACATGGAGCCAGGGCCGCGCGATCAGCGGCCCGTAGAAAACCGGGATGACGTTGTCGTCTATTCGGTAGGCCCACTCGCCCAGGATCTCGAGGTTACAGGCCCTGTTACCGCCGATCTGTTCGTCAAATCTTCAGCTGTCGATACCGATTTTACGGGGAAGCTCGTCGACGTGGGTCCTGACGGTTTCGCACAGGATCTCACGGAGGGAATTCTGCGCATGCGCTATCGTGCTTCGCAGGAACACTCCGAGCTAATGAATCCCGGGCAGATTTATGAGATTACGCTCGATCTATGGGCTACGAGCAACGTTTTTCTTCGCGGGCACTCGCTGCGGCTTGAGATTTCTAGTAGCAATTTCCCGCGTTTTGATCGCAACATGAACACCGGAGAAGAAGCTCGATTTGCGCGAAACTTTGTTCCGGCTACGAACATGATTCTTCACGACACTCAACATCCGTCCGCCCTGATACTTTCAGTTGTGTCCGGGAAATGATTTTTGTAATCGGCGCACGACGATCTTCCCTGCACGCTGGAACAGTACCGAGAAATGTAGTTGTGACCGGCAAATGAAACCAAGTTTGTTCGAGGAAGCGCATGCGATCCGGTGATCGTCCCGGTCTTCAAATTGTAAGGTTCCGCGCAACCCTTGTACTATCAACGACTTGGAAGGGTGTAAAAGAGGCAAAAAGCGTAAAAAACGGTATGGACAGCCGCGAAAGTTCAATGAGAGTTCAATGGATTCGGAAGGATCATAACAGGCGGGGAAAAATGAAAAACCCCGGTTATTAGCCGGGGTTCGCTATGGGGGTTGGAAAATTCTTTTTACCAGGCAGCACGTGCGCGGTGTGGCGTTTGTTCCGCCTCGTCGCTGTGACGGCGTGCTTCGCGGCTCTTGTCGATGAAGCCTAACAGGACTAGAGCACCACAAACCGCACTGAAAACACCCCATTCAAGAAGCGTCATGGCCGTTCCTCTCAATCTCCGTACCAACCAAAACTAGCATGAATCCCACAACCGCGTAAAGCAATATGTTGGTAGTGCTCAAAGGCCGCAACCCATCGAAAACCGCGTCCAGTGGGACAAACACGATCATCAGGACGCCAATTTCCCTAAGGGATTCACCGTACAATTTGAATCGCGTCCTCACTGTTAGATGATGGGTTCTTATGTTTGGAAGCACAATGGTACGGAGGTACCGTTACTTTTTGGGATTACCTTCCGAGGCACTTGAACCCGACTGCAAGAATTTGCTACAGTGGGCTTACCCTTTTGGGCGACTTTGCCGTGAAAAACGGCTGCTGCCCGGAACGCTTTTTTCGCTTTGTTTTTGGCGTTTTTGGTTTGGTGTTTTCTTTTTCATGGTCAGCCCGCCCCGGCAGGGCAAATATGTAATGTTGTGGTAGGGACAACAATCTTCTATCGCCGGGAGGATAGAGGATTGCTTTGCCAAAACCGCTCTTCGAGAAATCCCTCACACGCTTCAAGCTGCGATACTTTGAGATTGTGAGCACCATCGTCGTTCTCATCCTGTTCACTGCTTTCGCCTTCCATGAAATTAGCCCTGTAATGTTGGCGATCTGGCACTATTTCCACGCGCCCTTCCATTGAACCGGGTGGGGTGTGCCGGTTGTTCACACGGCCTCGCTCTCGGAAAGCTTCTGCATCCACGCATCAACGTCAACCTTGCGAAACCGCACAGACGTACCAAGACGCAGCGCAGGAAGTGGGTTGCTCTGCGATTTCACCAACACGTACACATGGCTTCGGCTCACTTTTAAGAATGCGGCCAACTCTGCAACTGTTAAGATTTCCGGCATGGCTGGTTACTCCTTGTTGGTGATGACCGTTAACATTGCATCAAGTTTGCGGTTGGTTTCGCGCTGCACTTCGACTAAATCCATAATTTGATCGTGAAGCAACGCAATCTCGTTGATGAGGCTTCGGCCTGGTGTATAGTTGTGTTCGTCGCTCATGCTGTAACCTCTTTGTTATTTTTAAGACTGTCAAACTCGGCTTGTTCCGGCACAGGCAAGTACCACACCCAACCCTTACCTTTCTTCTTCGACTTCGCCACACGCTTTGCGGCCTTCTGCCAGTCGGTTATGTTGATGCCGCTCTCCTTGATGGATTGTTCCACTTCCTGCGAAGGCTTCTCCCCGTCCCGTAACAGTGTCTTCAAAAGCACCTGCACCTGTTTACTTGCGCTTTTCTCGGCTTGCTTCGTGGGATTCCCTATCTGCTCTTCCATGTCAACATCAGACTTCCCGCCCCACTCTACGGCAACAACATCAAATGTCTTGCCGTTAAACTCAAAGGGCTTTTGTACCGTCTTATACTTCAGCCCCGGAGTGGTTGTCTTACGACCAAAGCCCATGACGTGTGCAAACTGGCATTCATCTTCCGGGTCTCCTGAGAAGAAAAGAGTTTGCCTCGCTACACCAACGAAAGCAGCGGCCCCCATCACACGCTGTAACAACGGCCCCTCGCTTTTGTTCAAATGCCCCACCGTTTTGGTTGCAACCGTGTAACGCTGCGCGAGGTTCGCAAGCGGCATGAGCAGGCCGCGTGCTTCGCCTTCTTTATTCATGTTGACCCGGCCTAAATAGTTGGTAATGGGGTCAATAACAATCATGCCTACCTTGTTTGCGTTGTCTTTGAGGCACTCCTCAAGCTGTCCAATATCTTGGTCAAGGGCTGTGAGGGCCTCTGCCACGCTGTCACCCTCCACTGTGGTCATCGCAAACCGCTTGATGTTGTCCAAGTTTGCACCGGCCTGCATAAGATGCGGTAATATGACCGTGGCCCAATCGTCTTCCGAAGCAAGCATTAGCACCATGCGCTTCTCGAAAGTGTTAGGCGTACCATCCGGCCACTCGCGGCCAGAGGATAAACGCGCCGCTAGGTCACGGGTAACAGGACTCTTACCTTCAGCACTTAGCCCCGCAAGGTGCGTAAGTTGATTGGCCTGCAAGTAACCAGGCCAGAGCCACACACACGTGTCTGCTTCGTTCGGGTCAGAGTCTAACAACTTGTACTTTCGTACACGTTCCTGTCTTTCACCCTTAGGCTTCTCTTCGTAGATGCCCTTCGGGTATACCCCATTGCGCTCTGCAAGCAACTTGATAACATCGTGAACAGCGCTATCCTCGCACCCTGTACTGAAGCAATGGAAGGCTAACCCACCATCTTTGGCCGGGTAGATGAAGTTGCAAGTTGTTTCGTTGTGGCCTGCGTGAGGCTCATTTTTGATGGGGCAAGATGACAACCGGATGCAGTGTCCAAGTTCGTTATTACACTCACCCATTATCTTCAGCTTGTTGAAGTTGAGGTAATCCTTGATGTTGAAATCGGCCCTAACCACGCGGGTTTTCGTCTTTTGCTTCTCGCCTGGTACAGCCTCTTGCGGTACTTCCTTCAAGGGGTGAAGCTTCGCAGCCTGCTCAGGGTCAATGGTTGCAATCTCCTCGCGCAGTCTTGCGTTTACGTGCGCTAAGGTTCCACCCACATAAAGGAAGGCGTCTCTTCCATCACGGAGGGTGTTATACCCCGGCACATGCATCACCCGTGAGCGTAAAGAATCGAGGGCTGTGCTTCGGGTGCCAGAACTCCACATGACCACCACCAAGCTTTTTATAGCGTGTAATCTCCTGCGAGGAAGTAAACAGGATATGCAGGCCGGTGCCTGAGACGCTAACCTCTGCATACGAACCAAAGCGTTTTAATATTACGTCTGCTTCAGGGCATAACACACCTGTGGTTGCGTTGCGCACATGGTCAAGGTCAAGGCCGTAAATGTCCCCATCAGTGAAGACGTATCCCATGCCTGCATCCTTTTCAGTGAGGGCCTTAACGCATTCAT
>CAWIZP010000010.1:0-262884 GCA_963840575.1 uncultured Acidobacteriota bacterium | reverse complement strand
ATTCGAACCCTCGGTACAGGTGTTAGCCCGTACAACGGTTTAGCAAACCGCCGCATTCGGCCACTCTGCCACCTCTCCGGCGTTTGGAGTTTCAGTTTACCACGTCGACACAGGTCGCTCCGGGCATCAGTGACGCGAGTAGGCCGGCTTTTGCGGAATCTTCGATCCCGGTGCCTTCAATGTTTTCAGGCGGAAGAGTTTTGATGCGCCGAATACTGATTTCGAACGGAATAGCTGTTTCAACCCGTTTCCTTGGTTCACCACTACATTGATGCTGCCTCGCCCAATCCAAAAAGTTGGAGTGATCGGACAACCGGTCGGAGCAATTGACTCATGCAATTGCGGCTGCACATGCCTTTTCTGGCGAGTGCAGGTTGAAAACGGATGAGGCTCTGAGACAGGTACGCCTCTGGTTGAGGTCTGTAAACCAACACCTTGGCCGTGGCCAGCATCCAAACTCAACATCGATTGCGGGTTTGAGGCTGTAACATTTGGCGTACTTTGAAAGTCTTGGAGGTCGATCCTCGCGCGACCGGAATCTCTCGCCCCAATATGCGTTTGTCAGCACTGCTCGTTTTGTTGTTGGCGACTTTCACGCGGGGCCAGGTGGAGGTCCAGGGGTCGTCGACTGTCTATGAAGGTCAGAACGTAAGTGCTGTCGCCCTGATTGGCAATCCTCACAGGAATCTGGAACCGTTGCGCTCCGTTCCTCTGCAGAAAGCTGGTGAGCCGTATTCCCAGGCAAAGGTTGAGTCCAGCATTCAAGCACTGCAACGGACTGGGCACTTTCCTAAAGTCACGGTGAATGTCGTTCCAGACCTCTCCGGAATACGCGTAAGTTTCTTGCTCGAGCCTGCGTATTTCATCGGCATCGTCGATTTCCCCGGGGCGGCGCAGGCCTTTTCCTATACACGGCTGCTGCAAGTTGCCGATCTTCCGGACGAAGATCCTTACGATCCGGCCCGCGTGGCTGTCGGTGAACAAGCATTGCAGGATTTTCTTAAGCGCAACGGATATTTCCAATCACAAATCCAATCCGCAATCAAGATTGACGATGCGCACCAGTTGGTAAACGTCAGCTTCGCGGTCAGACTTGGGAAGCGAGCCAGAATCGCAGAGGTTGAGATTCAGGGAACTGACGGCGCCGAAGCCTCGCGCTTGCTGCATTCCACACGCACAATTCGGGCGCGGCTGACTGGAGGCCTACTCAGGCTTGGCAAGCCTTATACCGCGGAGCGCATGAAAGCCGCCGAAGGGCTGATCAAGCGCGCACTTTCGCAGCAGCATCGGCTGGCCAGCAGCGTGCAGCAAAATCCGCCGCAGTATCACTCGGAAAACAATCGCGTCGACGTTTCGTTCAAAGTAGAGCTTGGCCCGGTTGTCACCGTCCGTGCCAGCGGCGCGAAGCTTTCGTGGCTGCCATTTCTCTCGGGACGCGCGATGAGAAGGTTGATTCCAATTTATTCCGAACGGAGCCTTGACAGCGATCTGGTGGAAGAAGGGCAGGAGAATCTGGTCGATTACTTTCAGAAAAAGGGATACTTCGACGTCGCAGTAAGAGTGAATCTCAAGCGCGAGCCTGATCAGGTTTTGGTTCTATACGAAATTGATCGCGGCAAGAAACTTAAGGTCGACCGTATTTCGTTTCATGGCAACCACGAAATTCCTGAGGCGGATCTGCTTTCGCATGTGGTAGTCAAGAAATCTCACATTTGGAATCACGGCAGTCTGAGCCAGAAATTCCTGAAGCAAAGCGTTTCAAACCTGGAAGCGATTTATCGAGATAAGGGGTACGAGGACGTCAAAATAAGTTCGAGCGTGGCCAGGCATGATCCGAAGATTGACGTTTCATTCGAAATCGAGGAGGGACCTCAGACCACGGTCGGAAACATCAACATCACTGGGAACGATCATATTGCACACGACGAACTTACGGCTCCGAAGGGTTTCGAACTGCGTGCCGGCGCGCCATTTTCTCCACGGCAGGTCGCAGAAGATCGGAACCGCATTTCAGCCACCTACCTGGATCGAGGTTATCCGAATGCCGAAGTGAAGGCTACTGTCAGCCGCGAGGCGGGCGATGCCCACCGCGTGGACGTTACCTATGCTATCGACGAACATCAGCTCGTCCGCGTTGGTCCAGTGCTATACCTTGGGCAGAAGCGAACCCGACTCTCGCTCATCCAAAAAACGGCGCAGCTGCCTCCTGAGGCCCCGATGCGAAAAGTACAAATGCTTAAAGCGGAGACCCGTCTGTATGACTTAAATATTTTCGATTGGTCGAGCGTGGGGCCGCGCCGGCCCATAACCGATCAAACCGAAGAGACAGCTCTGGTTAAGGTACACGAGTCGAAACGCAACGAAATCATTTACGGATTTGGCTTCGAAGTTTCTCACCGCGGGGGCAACGTTCCTTCAGGAACAGTCGCGGTGCCGGGTTTGCCAACAATCGGTCTAGGCAATAATAAGATCGCGCCCAGCCAGGCTACTTATGCCAGCCCGCGGGGATCGATTGAGTTCAATCGCCGCAACATCCGCGGGCTGGGTGAAACTGTAAGTGCATCGATTCTTCTGTCGCGCCTTGATCAACGTTTTATTACGAACTACGCACAGCCGCATTTTATTGGCTCGCAATGGAGTTCGTTGACAAGCTTCTCCCTCGAACGGACAACGGAAAACCCGTTATTTGCCGCCACCCTCGGCGATTTGTCGTTCCAGGTCGAGCGGGTGCTCAGCCGCAAGAAGAATACGCGGCTACAACTGCGGTATGACTTCAACAAGACGATTCTTTCGGAAGTGCTGGTGCCCGAGCTGGTTTTGTCTCAGGATCGAAATGTGCGCCTCTCGACCTTTTCCAGCGCCGTGATTCGCGACACGCGCGACAAACCTCTGGACGCGCATCGCGGGATCTTCGCAACCGTTAATCTCGGCATCACGCCAACTGCTCTTGGATCCAGTGCCAACTTCGCGCGGCTCTTCGGGCAGTTTGCCACCTATAAACCGTTTCATTCGATAGTGTTCGCCAACAGTATTCGTCTCGGCTTGGCGAAATCTTTTTCCGGAAGTTTCGTTCCTACCAGCCAGCTTTATTTTTCCGGCGGAGGTACGTCTCTTCGCGGATTTCCGATTGATGAGGCAGGGCCGCAGCGCATTGTCCCCTTCTGCGCCGGCCTGCAGAATCAAACGGGATGCGTCAACGTTACGGTGCCGGTAGGCGGGAACGAACTTTTCATCCTGAACTCCGAATTACGCTTCCCGCTGAGGATTATGAAGGCGCTTGGCGGCGTCGTGTTCTATGATGGCGGCAATGTTTACAGCGCAATCAATCTGCCGAACTTCGTCAACAACTACACGAATACGGTGGGGATCGGACTTCGCTACGCTACGCCGATCGGCCCAGTTCGCATCGACCTTGGGCACAACCTCAATCCGGTTCCCGGCATCAACCCCACGCAGTATTTCATCACGATAGGGCAGGCTTTTTAGGAGAAGTCATTCTTGGTCGAAGGGGTGAAGTGGCGGAAGCTGGCTGCCTGGCTGTTGGCAGTGCTTGCCATGCTGCTCGTGTCTGGCGCTATTGGCGGATATCTGTTCCTAAAAAGCAGCGAATTTAACCAGTTCGCAAGGAGGAAGATTGCAGAGGCAGCGCAGCAAGCCACCGGCGCTCCCACCACGATCCGCGGCTTCGACTTCAGTCTTTCCACACTCACCGCTCATCTCTATAACATCACGGTGCATGGAACCGAGAGCGCCGGCGAAGCGCCGCTTTTGCAAATCGACAAATTGACTGTGGGCCTCAAGATTCGGTCGGCGCTGCATCGCAAGGTTAATTTGAGTGAACTTGTCATCGAGCACCCTGTGGCGTACGTGCGTGTCGACAGCGCCGGCAAGAGCAACCTGCCAACTGCTCCACCGAGTCAAAGTAGTTCGAAGACGAGTCTATTCGATCTTGCCGTGCGGCATGCGCAGTTGATACGAGGTAACGTGACTTATAACGATCGGGAAACTCCGCTCGATGCCGATCTTTATAACCTGGCCGCTGAAATTCATTTTGGTCAAGTCGCCAAGCGTTACAGCGGATCAATTTCTTATGACAGTGGTCATCTGCAGTATGGAAAGTACGCCGCGTTGCCGCACAGTTTTCAGGCGAAATTCAGCGCCACGCCTACGCTGTTTTCGGTGGAATCAGCAGTGTTGAAAGTTGGGAATTCGGTCGCCTCGGTTCGGGCAAATCTAAGTAACTATTCCGATCCTGTCGTTAGTGCCGATTACAACGTCCAGATCGACACCAAAGATTTTGCCTCAATGGCGCCAGCCTATAAGCCTGCGGGGGATCTCTCGCTCACCGGGCAGATTCACTACCGGAATATTCCCAACGAGTCCACGCTGCGCGGTTTAGTTGTCGATGGAGAGATTGCCAGCCGAGCGCTCTCCGCAGTGGCTGCGGGCAGTCGTGTGTCCGCTGGCAAGCTGCGAGGAGATTACCAGCTCACAGACGGGGCTTTGCAAGCTAGGAGTATCGAATTCGACTTCCTGGGTGGACGCCTTAACGCCGATCTAAGCGTTCAGAATCTGGACGCTGCGCCATCAGGCCGTGTGCGAGCGTCGCTGCATAGCCTTTCCTTGAGAGAGATGCAGCAGGCTTTCCGTGAAGTGAAGCAAGTCGCGATCTCTGGAACACTGAATGGCACAGCCGACGCTTCGTGGGCAGGGAGCATCAGCAAAATTCATGTTGGCTCCGACCTTGTCATTAAGGCCGCAGCGAAAAGCGCATCTCCTTCAACTGCGAGCAGCTCCAGGAATCAGATTCCGGTTGATGGGGTAATTCACGTCGCTTATGACGGAGCGCGCAATTCCTTCGCGCTCCGGCAATCAACGCTTCACATTCCATCTGCGAGCCTGACCGCCGATGGTGAAATCAGTAGTCGCTCGAATCTGCGCTTACAGGCAAACGCTAGCGATCTGCATCAGTTGGAGTCTCTGGCATCGGCGTTTCGCAGTCCTACTTCTGCTCTGCCACCAGTTTCTGGGTCTGCGAATCTGAGCGCGACGGTGCACGGGTCGCTGGCGAAACCTCAGATCATTGCAGAATTATCTGCACAGAATCTTAGCGTGCAGGGCAGCGAGTGGCGGAGCGTGCAGGCAAGTCTCGCTGCTAGCCCTTCGCAGATTGAAGTGAAAAATAGCGCACTCGTCAGCTCGCAACGTGGGCGCGGTTCCTTCAACGGCACGGTAGCTCTTCGCGAGTGGAATTACCTGTCGAGCAATTCCTTCCGGGTAAATCTTACGGTGCAGCAGATGTCTATCTCCGAACTGCAGCGCCTGGCCAAGGTTCAATACCCAGTCAGCGGAGATTTGACTGCCGACATTTCTCTTAGTGGAACTCAGTTGGATCCGCAGGGTTCCGGCAAGCTCCAGATTTCGAATGCTCGTGCCTATAGCGAACAGGTCCAGACTTTTGCCGCACAATTTCATACAGATCGCGGAGCCGTATTATCTTCGCTTCATGTGGCAATGCCGGCGGGAAGCGCCGATGCCGATATTTCTTACACCCCGAAGACCAAAGCGTATACGGTTCGGCTTCATGCACCTTCTCTGGTTCTGCAAAAGCTGCACGCGGTGCAAGAGAAGAATTTGGGATTGTCTGGAACTCTATCAGCCTCGGCCCGGGGACAGGGAACGCTTGATGATCCGCAATTAAACGTGGTGGTGCAGTTGCCGCAATTGGCGGTGAGGAACAAGTCGATTTCGAACATCAGGGCTGAGCTTCATGTCGCAAATCAGAAGGCCGATCTCGCGCTGAACTCGAAGGTTGTTGAGGCTTCGGTGCAGGCGCGGGCCACCGTAAGTTTAACGGGTGACTATTACACGGACGCTTCCATTCAGACGACTGCGATTCCGCTGGACGTGCTGTTGGCCACTTACCTTTCGAGTGTTCCGGAAGGTTTCAAAGGGCAAACGGAATTGCACGCCACGTTAAAAGGTCCTCTAAAAGATAAAACGCAGGTGGAAGCGCATCTCACAATTCCCACGCTTAATGCGACGTACCAATCGCTACAAATTGGTATTGCAGCGCCAGTCAAAGCTGACTACTCGCGTTCTGTTCTGACCATTCAACCTGCGGAGATTCGTGGCACCGATACCGCCCTGAAGTTGCAAGGGAGTATTCCACTAGCAGGCGACAGCGCGGCGAGCCTGACGGCGCAGGGCTCAGTCGATGCGCGCATCGTAAAAATATTTTCGCCAGACACCAAGAGCTCCGGCACTGTTTCGTTCGACATCCACGCCTCGGGAACGGCCCAAGATCCCGCGGTGAGCGGCCAGATTCGCCTGCAGGATGTCGCCATGCTTTATGCCGGAGCGCCTCTCGGCGTCGAAAAGCTGAATGGGAGCCTCGACATCGGCAAGGAGAGTATTCAAGTCTCAACGCTCACCGGGCAAGTGGGCGGCGGCGATGTGTCCGTGGGAGGATCGATTGTCTACCGGCCGAGCCTGCAATTCAATCTTGCGCTGCGGAGCAAGTCAGTGCGACTGCGCTATCCAGATGGCCTGCGAACGTTGCTCGATAGCAACCTGACGCTTAACGGCAACACAACGGCGTCTACGCTGAGCGGACGCGTATTAATCGACTCACTTTCCTTTACTCCGGATTTCGATCTTTCCAACTTCGCCGAACAATTCAGTGGCGACACGACCGTGCCCGCGCAGCCTGGCTTGGCCGATACGATCAAACTCGCGATCGCAGTCCAATCCAAGGAGAACCTCAGCGCCAACAGCACGCAAATCAGTTTGGAAGGAAGCGTGAACGTGCAGGTGGGCGGGACGGCCGCCGATCCTGTGATTACTGGCCGCACGGACCTTACTGCGGGTGAGCTTTTTTATCGCAACGTTCGCTACCAGCTGCAACGAGGCATTATTACGTTCGACAATCCGAACACAACCAGTCCGGTGCTGAATGTTTCCGCGACCACCACAGTCGAACAGTACAATCTCACGCTTAATCTGCGCGGGCCTTTCGATAAGCTGACGACGTCCTACACCTCGGACCCGCCGCTCTCGACGGCCGATATCATTAATCTTATTGCTCGGGGGCAGACAACGCAGGAGTCGGCGGCCTCGAGCCAAAGCACCGACTCCATGATTGCTTCGCAGGCCACGAGCCAGCTCACAGGCAGCTTGCAGAAGCTCGCGGGAATCTCCAGCCTGCAAATCAATCCTGGTGTTGGCGGCAACAACCAGAATTCCGGTGCAACCATTGCAGTGCAGCAGCGGGTAACCAAGAACTTTCTTTTCACATTTTCAACGGATGTGTCGCAGCCCGGCAGCGAAGTGGTTCAAGGCGAATACCAGATCAACAAGCGCTGGTCGGTAAGCGCGACGCGCGATCAAGTAGGAGGTATATCCGTGGACGGGCGCCTGCATACAAGATTCTGAATGGCATTCCACAAAGCACTTATTGCAGCGGTGAACCGCTGCGCCACCCAAAAATAAGAGCAAGGCCGAGTCTTTCCGCAAGCTGTGAAGCTGGATGCTGATACGAGTCTTGTGATAGCGAATATTTGATTATGAAAATTCGTATCTAAGCCGCTTCGTTGGGAATCTCTGGAGCATGAGGCTTCTCCGCCTGCAAGAATCTTTCGCGGCTTTTTGCCTTACGTGCCTTTGCCAGCTCGTTGTTGATCTCTGCTCCAAGCAGCATCACAAAAGAAGTCCACTGAAACCAAATCATGAAAGCAATGAACCCTCCGAGTGTGCCGTAGGTTTTACTGTAGTTCGCGAAATGACGGAAGTAGATGCCAAGCAGTGACGACAGGCCCAGCCAGGCGGCAACTGTTATGACCGCTCCCGGCAGCGTATCCAGGAATCTCGGCTTGACGCGCGGGGCAAGGAAATACAGCAACTCGACGGCAAGCACGGTGAAGCCGATCGCAATCGTCCAATGCAGAAACGGCCAAAGCACGGCGAACGCGCTTGAAATGTTTATTCTTGCAGCCAGCCAATCTCCAAAGCGCGGTCCGACGAGGATGATGACCAGTCCTGAAAGGAAAAGACCTCCGCAAATTCCTGCCAGTCCGAGGGCGAGCAGTCGCGTCTTCCAAAATGGACGATCGTCGTTGACGTCGCAGGCGATGTTCAATGCTTCGATGAGGGCGTCAAATGCGGCTGTTGCCACCCACAGCATGCCGAGCATTCCGAAGGAAAACCAAGCGCGCCGGTGGGCAGAGAGCACATCGGCCAGAACCGAAAAAATTACTTGCATGGTCTCTGGGGGCAGCAACCGGCCCATTGTAACCAGGACCCAGCCAAAGAGATCGGTGGTCGAGATTGAAGTTAGCACGGTGGCAAGGACGATCAGACCGGGGAACAACGCCAAAAAGAAATAATAGGAGAGAGCAGCCGCCACCTGGAGCGTGTGGTGATCTATCACGTCGTTCAAGGCTTGACTCAACGTTTGTTTGAGGCTCCAAGTCACGCCCCTTAGATGCTCGCCTCGTCCGGAACGGATAGCGGCCTCAATGCCAGATGTTTCGGTTCAGAGTGCAGCCAGCCACCCAGAAAGTTGAGATGACGGACGGGTAAGGCACCCATGACTGACGAAAGTCCAATTCGGGACTATTGTCCTATCGCCACAAGTTCCTGTACTGCCGATATCTTCTGCGTTTTCCGGAAAGCACGCAGAATCGATGCATGTGCCCCCCCCAGTCCATTATCCGTTGCCGTCTCTCTCGAACCCTCCACTTTCTAACAATCAGCTTGACGATCTCGCTTCTCGGCGCGCCTGAGATCGCCGCAGCGTCCAGCCCACAATTTTCGGCAGCACCCTCGGGCCTTCATTTTCGCGGTGTGGAGATTGGTGAGACCGAAACTTTAATTGCTACTGTGACGAATAATGGGACGACGAGTGTAAGCGTCGCGGCAATCACAAGCAGCAACCCTGCATTCACAGCGGCCCCGCTGAATCTGCCGATGGCGTTGGCGGTGGGCCAAAGTCTTGACGTGACTGTCAGCTTTACTCCGACTGCCAATGGATGGACTTCGGGGACAATCAAACTTACTACTGTCGATTCGAACGCGACCCTGATGCTCAATGTTGACGGCGGAGGAGAGAAGACCGAGGCTCTGACTATCAGTCCGTCTTTTGTGTCGTTTGGCCAGGTTGCTGTCGGAAGCAGTTCCAGCGTTCCGGTTGTAATCACCAACTCTCGATCCCGGAACGTAACGATCACTCGAAGTCAGATAATGGGCAGCGAATTTTCCATGAGTGGGGCGCAGTTTCCATTGACCCTGGGCGTAGGACAGAGCGTGACATTGAAAATGACCTTCAGCCCGCAGTCCGCTGGAGAAACTGGAGGCAGCCTTGCACTGTTGGGTCCCTGGATGGCGATACCCCTGACGGGCACGGGAACAACAGCTGTGGTTGGCCAGTTATCGGTGGCACCCAACCCATTGAGTTTCGGCAGCGTACCCGTGGGCACAACCCAGAGCCAATCCATCGCCGTAAGCGCGACCGGCGCAAGTGTGACCATCTCTTCCGCGGCAAGCACCAGCTCTGAGTTTGCTTTGAGCGGAGCTACGTTCCCGTTCACGATCCCCGCCGGGCAGTCGGCGTCGTTCAATGTTGCTTTCACGCCGAACGCCAGTGGAGCGCAGTCTGGCTCTCTGTCGTTCGTCAGCAACGCTTCTTCAAGCAAAATGTCTGAATCCGTCAGCGGCACCGGCACGGTAACGGCCTACAGCGTAAATCTCTGGTGGAATTCCAGTTCAAATGTCGCGGGATATAACGTCTATCGAAGTACGGCGGCTACCGGAAACTTTACGAGGATAAATCCTGCCCTAGATACCACAACGGCTTACACGGACAGCACAGTTGCCTCAGGCAACACTTACTATTACGCCGCCACGTCGGTAAATTCAGCAGGAATAGAGAGCGCTCGCTCGACACCGGTGCAAACTACGATTCCGTAGCATCAATTGAAGGACCTTGGTCGCGAAGTTAGACTTACTCCGCTACGAGTTTAAGGAAAAAGCAAGCCGCGCACTGTGTCGCCCCAAAGCGATTCTGCGCGCGATTCGCGCTTCGTAACAACTCTGCCTTGTTCGAAAGAAGTAGCTCCGTGTGCAACTTCCTGCAACTTCACAGGTAACCTCAGTAACCGAATAATTATCTAAAGTAATCATTCTAAATAACTTAATGGCACGTACGAGCCATTCTCCCTGGGCATGCACATGCGTTAGTACTAGTACAGGTAGCCGATACTGGCCCCACACTTAAGTTCATGATCAATAAAAGACTTCGCTCATTTCTGGGAACCATCCTCCTATTGGCGGTTATTTCAGGGTGCTGTTTGTTCGCCGGCGCGCAGGAAGTCTCGTTGGCGCTGCTTCAACCGGGAGAGATGCAGCCTGCCGGGTTTACACCCGCTTCCAGCGTCACACCGACACAACTTGTCGCGTCGCGAGAAACCCCGAGTCCGCATCGATTTTGGGATCGGGAGAACAGCATTTTGTTTGCGACGAGTGCAGCCTTCGGCGCCGCCGATTTCGTGGTAACCCGTGACAATCTGCGCAGGGGTGGCCAGGAACTGAACCCGGTAACGCGTCTGTTCAGCGGAACCACGCCCGGACTGGCAGTGAACTTCGCGGGAGAGACTGCGGGAGTGCTGGGGGTTAGCTACGTGCTCCACAGGACCGGTCATCACAAAATGGAGCGCATGGTCTCCATGCTGAACATCGGTTCCTCGGCCGCTGCGGTAACGTTTGATTTAGCTCATCGATAGGCTTTCGATAAGCCGTACCAGAGTTAAGCGTTTGCGCGATAGATCTTTTCTCGAAGGGGAGCTTGAGGACCGGTTTTCGGTTGCTCGGCTTCGCCACGGCGCAGAATCCAAATAAGCAGGAAAATCGCTACCAGAGCGATAAAGAAGAAAACACCTCCGCCCTGGCGGTGGAGTCTTCCGCTCAGAAAACTCGGATCCACACGTGTTGAGAGCGCGCCGAGAGTAAATATCCGAAATCCATTTTTGGCAACGGAAAGTGGGATCGCGGCGGCCACGACCAAAGCTTTTCGCCAGGTTGAACGCAATAGAAGATGCGCGACAACCATGGTGGTGACCAGCAGCATTGCGCTCGAGCGGATGCTGCTGCACTCGGGAGCTACTTCAAGAGTCAATCCTGGAATGTGTACTAGCGTGCCTCGCTGTGCCACCGGAAAGCCGGCCGCGGCAAAAAACAGATGAGCGGCTGCGGCCGACCCATGCTGCAGGAATCCGACGACTGGGTCCAGCACGAACTGAGGCAGAGGGACGATCAAGAGCAAGAAGCAAAGTGGAAAGAGATTATGCCGGCAGGCGCGTGGGCCGAAGCAAAGAATGAATGCCGCAATCCACCACACCACAAGTGCCAGCACGGTCGTGGCTAGTTGCACATCGGAGGAGAGATGCGGCTTGCTTCTGAAAACTGCAATCGCCAAGATCGCGACAACTAAGAGCCCGGAAGCAAAAGCCGAACTCGCGCTTGTTCTTGGTTCCGACGATTGCGCACCAGCTTCCCGGTCGACATTCCAATTAGATTTCCAACCAAGAAAAATCAGAGTCGCGCTAATGGGCAGAATCAGGAGGATGTGGGTATATTGTTCTTCACTCAATGCCAGAGCGAACGTAGACCTTACAGCAGGCCAGCAAAACACGACAGAAATTGTGACGAGCGCGACGAATAGCGGACGTGACCACGAATTAAGACGAACTTCCTGGCCAATCTTGGTTGGCAAAATATCCCTTTCAGTTAAAACTCGCCGGTTTTTCACAGATGCGAATTGGGCAACTGGCAGCCGAAGAATCGAGTACTCAATGATCCCTGAATCAGACTAAAGTTTAATCTTGGACGATCCTCGCCCCAGCCAGTGTTTTTGCCCCGCGCAAACTTTGGTGACTCTTAAAGTAGCAACTTTTGCATCCGACGTGCTCAGCCTTGCGGAGCCAGGGGTGCCTGGAGGAGTCCGTGTACTAGCTGCTTAGTTTGCGATAGCATAGCGTACGGTCAGCGGCACGGGGGAGTAAATGACGCTCGGAAGCGGATGGTCAAAGACCTGGACCTATTTTGAGGGCAGTTGGCACGAAGGCAACGTGCCGATTATGGGTCCGCGGACCCATGCCGCGTGGCTTTGTTCGCTGGTATTTGATGGCGCTCGGGCATTTGAAGGGGTCACCCCCGATCTCGATCTCCATTGCGCTCGGGTAAACGATTCCGCAAAAAAACTGTTCCTGAAGCCGACGATTTCAACCGAAGAATGGATGAAGCTCGCCCGGGAGGGAGTTGCGCGGTTCGATAAGGATGCTGCGCTGTACATTCGCCCGATGTACTGGGCGGAGAAAGAAGGACCGTGGGTTCAGGCGCACGATCCCGATTCGACCCGATGGTGCCTATCGATTTACGAAGCGCCGATGCGCGTGCCGAAAGGCTTCTCCGTTACTTTGTCTCCTTATCGGCGGCCAACTATTGATACCATGCCCGTCGACGCCAAAGCTGGGTGTCTTTATCCGAATAATTCGCGAGCGCTCTTTGAAGCGCACGAACGTGGCTTTGACAATGCTCTGGTCTGCGATATGTGTGGCAACGTTGCGGAATTGGCCACCTCCAACGTTTTTATGGCGAAGGATGGGGTGGTTTTTACCCCAATTGCAAATGGAACATTTCTGGCCGGGATCACGCGCCAGAGAGTGATTGGCTTATTGCGTAAAGTTGGCGCAACGGTGGTCGAGAAAACGTTGACCTACCAGGAGTTCGAAAAGGCAGATGAGATGTTCGCGACTGGAAATTATTCAAAGGTCGTGCCCGTAACCAAGATCGGCGAGCGTTCTCTTCCGTTTGGCCCCATTTATACCAGGGCGCGGGAACTCTACTGGGAATTCGCACACTCATGAGCGGCGGAGCTTTGCTTAAAGAGCGGTCTGACAACCCGAGTGCTGCGACGATCGAGGCCCTTACGCAGATATGGCAGCGCGTTTTGCAAAGGTCGCCAATCGGTCCGGAAGATAACTTTTACGCGCTGGGCGGCACTGACGAACAGGCGGACGAGGCATTTGCCGAGATCGCGCGGGTGTTTAACCGGCCACTGCCGACCGCAACAATCTGCTACGCGCCGACAATTTCGGCGCTGGCTGCCTTATTGGAGCAGCCCACTCTTCCACGGTTCTCACCGTTCGTTCTACTGAAGGCAGGCAGCAAGCATCCACCAATTGTCATCGGCCACGGGGTGGGCGGACGCGCGAGCTTTGGCGGCCTGGCAAAACATATTCGTACCGAAAATCCTGTCTATGGGATTCAGGCCCGAGGCGTGGAAGGATTGGAGTCGCCGTTCGAATGCATTGAGGATATGGCAGAGTATTATCTCGATGCACTGCGCACACTCCAACCGCAAGGTCCGTACGTCCTGATCGGGTATTCATTCGGAGGCCTGATTGCTCTAGAAATGGCGCAGCGGCTGTTGCAGAGCGGGAAGCGTATCGCGCTCCTGGCGATGGTGGATACTTATCCTGATCCCCGATATTTTCCGTTGGGCGAGCGTGTGTCGCTCGGCGCAAAGAAGATCAAGAATCACCTCTCCGATTTAAGCCGAAAACCCTTGCGTATAGCATTCGCGAATGTACTTCGCGCCTTCCGGCAACGGTTCCCTGCAAGCGAAGCACGCAAACCACCTAGTGCCGCGGCAGAAGGCTCTCGCTTATCCTTTGCTGAAACGACGGCCCGGGTGAAGCAAACGGATTTCTTAGCTATGAAACGTTATCGTCCCAGCTTTTATCCGGGCAAGATAAAGTTCGTGCGGCCTGAGACCAACTCTTACCTCCCGAATGATCCAACCGCCGTTTGGAAACACTTGGCAGCGGAATTTGAAGTCGAAACCGCGCCGGGAGATCATTTGGGAATGGTCGGTATGCATTTCGAAGAGTTAGCCGCCGTGCTTTCTGGCTATGTGAAAGAAGCACTAAGCCAGGCATAAATCCAATCAGAAACTATTTTGCACCGGCCGCTTCGCGGCAGACGGGAGTCGAATCGGTAGAAAGATCTGAATTGTTTCGGGGCTCTTTTGGAATTGCGGCACGAGCCGGTTTTGAAGCGATGCTGGTGATTCCTCTGTCGCTGATCGCTCGCACCATGTAAGCGTATTTCTTACCATTTCCCACCAAATCATCCGCGCACTTGTTGCCAGAGAAAGGGAAATGGTTGAGCAGTTCCGCCGGAGGGCCGTCGCCGTCCACTCCGCGATAGATGCAATATCCGGCGGCGGCGGCATGTTTCGCATCCGCAGGCGCGCTCGCTTTCCACGAAAGAATCACTCGATGTGCTCCTTTCAACGGGAGCGCCGATGGTACAGTGGGTGAGCCCGGGCAGACCAGAATGGCGACGAGAGCGTTGCTGGTCGATGTTCGGGCTTTTGCCTGGATTTTCGGCTGCTCTTGGATCAACGCCGTACTGGTGGCAACCGGGGTAGTTTTGCATCCGGTCTGCGACGCGTTCACGATTACAAGAAGAACAAGAACAATGACTGGAAGAAACCAGCTTCCCGGCCGCAAGCTGACAGAGCCATGCATCGGTTCACTTAATGGAGGAGCAGCGTGAGTTTTACGCACGTTCGTTTGGCCACTTGAATCTACATCGGCCCCCGACGCGGGGCACGCGTGCTCAAAAGCTGCCACATCTAAATTCTAGAATCAAACCGCAATCAAATGAAACGCTTCTCCAACAGAAAGGCAGAAACGGATCGAGACGCTGAATATAGAAGGAAATCGTGTACGACAAATCACAGGCAGCGCAGGACAGGAACAGACTCGGAATCCTCTGCATCGTTACGATTTTAGCGGTTCTGGCCGCGACCTTGTGGCCTTTCAATCCGTTTCCACGAAACCGGGTTCGCTGGCTGACGAAGGAAAACGGAATTGATTTCAAGATCCCAGGTCTCGTTATCGGCAGAGTACCGTTCTTAGACGCGCTTCATAATCCGCAGCAGTCTTTCGCCGTGGAGCTCTTACTCAGGCCAGCTGCCATTCAATCGTTGTCCACCATTTTGAATTTTTACACGCCGGACAATCCACAGCAGTTTCTGGTAAGACAGTGGACCGACGGCTTGCTCGTGTCCTGCGATGTAGTGGTAGCCAACGGCAAGATAAGTAGAAGAAAGATCGATATCGACCATGCTTTCGAGGCGGGCAAGCTTATACTTGTGACGATTGTGTCCGGGCCCAATGGCACAGTGGTTTATACGGATGGCCAGGAAGAGCACCATTTTCCCAAGTATGCAATCCCGCAAAGCGCATTGTCCGGTCAGATTGTTGTAGGGAATTCGGCAGTAAATTACGAACCGTGGGTCGGTCAGCTTCGCGGCTTGGCCATTTATTCTAACGAACTGACGCGCGAGCAGGTTTTCGACAATTACAAAAGCTGGACCGGCGGCGGCATTGATCACTCCCACCTAAGCGGAGCTGTTGCTTTCTATTCCTTCACCGAGCTGGCGGGCCGCGAAATCCACAACGCGGTAAAGTCCGGACCCGATCTTGAAATACCAGAATACTTTGAAGTGCCCCACAAAGCCAGGTTGTCTTCCCCGGTGGAAGACTTCCAAGCCAATTGGGAATACGTAAAGGACGTTTTTCTCAACATTGCCGGATTTATACCTCTTGGTGTGGTTCTTTGCGCCTACTTGATGTCCACGCGTGGACGAGGCAGGTCGATTGCCTACACAATTGTCATCGCGGCAACGCTGAGTTTCATGATTGAGGTCTTACAAGCCTTCATACCGCGACGAAATTCCGGCACAACCGACGTCATCACCAATACGCTGGGGGCCGCTCTCGGTGCTGCCCTCGCGGGAGCGGTCGTGGTTCGACAACTCTTGCGGAAGCTGAGATTGAATTGAAAGCTAGGTTCTATTCGAAAGCCAGCGAACACCGATTGGCAATTCGAGTTGTTTAGTTGCCGTGGGTATGAGAGATTCTTTGTATCTGGTCTAATCCAGATGTGAGTTGTAAGCTACCCTGCTCGGGCAAACATCTACACTTGCCCTTCGGAACTCCCCCGGACTTGCAAAAGGAGCGAACATGAAGACTAATAAACGACTGGCTTCGATCCTACAGGTAGGCTTTTCAGTCGGATTGCTTTTTGCATGTTCGCGTACGGAACATACGGTCACACACCAGTGGAGCCCGAAGGCCGCCGCCGCATATCTTGATCAAAGAGAAATTACGTGGATGCAATGGCCCGGCGCGGCTCGCGACCATGGAACTTTCTGCATTTCTTGTCACACGGCTATGCCCTATGCCCTATCGAGGCCTTTGCTCCGCGCCGCGCTCGCGGAACAAGGTCCTTCGGCAAGCGAGCGCAGCCTTTTGGACAACGTCAGAAAGCGCGTAAGACTGTGGAATGAGGTCGAACCTTTCTACAGCGGCAAAGAATATGACGCCGGCAAGGCCGCCGAATCTCGTGGGACGGAAGCCGTTCTTAACGCGCTTATCCTGGCAAATTATGATGCTGAGAGCGGGTCCCTGACTGATACCACGCGAAAAGCGTTCAATAACATGTGGGAGTTGCAGACAACAGAAGGCGATGAAAAAGGGGCGTGGTCCTGGCTTCAGTTCAATATGGAGCCTTGGGAAGCGAAGGACTCACAATATTACGGAGCGGCTCTAGCCGCGCTCGCCGTTGGTACTGCACCGGGAAACTACCTTTCGACGCCCGAGGTCCAGCCGAACATTACATCGCTGCGTAACTATCTGAACCGCAAATTTGTGACGCAGTCGACCATAAATCGGGCCGTGCTTTTGTGGGCTTCGGCGAAATTGCCAGGTCTCCTCGATCCCGAGCAACACCGGTCTGTAATCACCGAGATCGTCAATCAGCAGCAGAGCGATGGAGGTTGGAGGCTATCGCTACTATCGTGGCCGAAAGGTTGGAGCCTGCATTCCCAGGCTCGAATGCGGTTGCGAGCTGACTGGACTCGACAGGACGAAGGAAGCGACGGTTATGCGACGGGCTTGATTGTGTACGCTCTGCAACAGGCGGGCATGCCGACAGAAGATCCCAGCTTAAAGCGCGGATTATCGTGGCTGGCGCACAACCAGAGTAGCGAGGAAGGTTCCTGGCCTTCCTCCTCCTTGACTGAGCGTCGCAATCCATCTTCGAACGTCGGACACTTCATGAGGGACGCTGCGACGGCCTATGCTGTGCTCGCACTCAGCGAGAGCGGCACCGCGTCGAATCGTGCTGCGGGAGCGAAGAATCGATCCAGCACAGGTCACCAGTCTCAGCCATCTGCGAGTATCGCCGTCGCAAGCCGCTGAAAACCCACTTTTATCATCGTAAAAGAAAACGTTTGGACTCACGCGCAGGACGGAATCATTCGTGTGGTTCGAGCTTTAGCGACCGAAGTTTATGATGGAATGTGCCTTCCGATTATAGTGCGGGGTGAAAGGTAGCGGTCTGAAACCGATGAATGGAGCAGAGAGTCTGATTCGCACGTTGGTGGCGGGCGAGGTGGAAGCCTGCTTCACAAATCCTGGCACCTCGGAAATACATATCGTGGCCGCGCTGGAAAAAATCTCCGAGATGCGTTGTGTGCTTGCCCTTTTCGAAGGAGTTGCGACCGGCGCGGCGGATGGATATGCACGCATGAGCGAGAAACCGGCGTGCACCCTGCTTCATCTCGGCCCCGGCCTCGCTAACGGACTGGCGAATCTTCACAATGCCCGCCGGGCACAAGTGCCAATCATCAACATCATCGGGCAGCACGCCACATCGCATTTGGGTTATGACACTCCGCTCGTGTCCGATATCGAAGGCATCGCTCGACCATTTTCCAAGTGGCTGCGTACATCCTCGGGAGTGTCCGGGATTGGCGACGACGCCGTGGATGCGATTGTCGCTGCCCGCACGGCACCGGGCCAGATTGCAACGTTGATCGTTCCCGCTGACGTCGCTTGGAGCGAAGGCGGGACGGTAGTCCCGCTGCCCGATCTACGTTCGCCCACAATGCCTGCAGCGGCAACCATCGAACGCGCGGCCGCCATGCTTCGTTCAGGGATGCGCACTGCCCTTCTGCTCTCCGGAAATGCGCTGTACGGCAAAGGACTGGCTACGGCAGGGCGAGTTGCTGATGCGACCGGCGCGAAAATATTCGCGCCCTACCCAATCACCCGTCTTGAACGTGGCGCGGGCATTGTGCCGGTGGAGCGAATTCAATACGTCCGCGAAATGGGTATCGAGCAACTGAGGGAGTTCCGTCAGCTCATTTTGGTGGGGGCAAGCGCTCCAAGGGCATACTTTGCTTCCCCGGGAAAAGAGAGCGCCTTCACGTCGCCGGAATGCAAGATTTACACCCTTGCGGCACCGGGCGAGAACTACATTGGCGCGCTCGAGGCTCTAAAGACGGCGTTGTCGTTACCTCAAGCACCGTTGGCAAAAGAGAAAGAGAAGGTGGGGCGGCCTCAACTACCCGCCGGCGAAATCACACTGTCTGGCCTTGCCGCCGCCGTAGGCGCAGTTCTCCCGGAGAATGCCATTGTGGTGGATGAATCGATGACTTCCGGACGGGGGATGATGGCGGCTACAAAGGAAGCGCCGCTTCACGATTGGCTGGGAAACACGGGCGGATCGATCGGGATTGCCCTGCCGCTGGCTGTGGGTGCCGCGGTAGCCTGTCCCGACAGGCGGGTGCTCTGCCTGACCGCCGACGGGAGTGGCATGTACACACTTCAGGGATTGTGGACGATGGCCCGTGAAGGCCTGAAGATCACGACGGTAGTTTTCGCAAACCGCGACTATGCGGTCTTGAAGCGTGAATTTTCTTATCTGGGAGTGGGTGAGCCGGGAAGGCGCGCGTTGGATATGTTCGAGATCGGACGTCCCGATCTCGACTGGTTGCACCTGGCAACGGGCATGGGAGTGCCCGCTACGCGCGTGACGTCCTTGGAAGGATTTGCGAAAGCCTTGCGAGAAGGATTTGGGAGCGGAGGTCCGAACCTGATCGAAGTGCCGCTGTAGCTAAATTCTCTTTACTAGCGCTTTCAACGCCAATTGATAATGTTCGCCATTGTAATTAAGATTTGGCGAGAACAAATGAATGATAGAGGCCATACGCCATAGGCAGCTTTGTTCGTAAGTTGTTTCAACTCCGGCAAACCACTTCTTCAGAATCTGTTCCTCTCGATAGCGGTGAACTGCAAAATGAATCAAAGTCGCCAGCAATTATAGTTGCGCTTGTCGGGATATCTGCTAGACTGTTCCCGTTTCCCCCGCCAGACTTGCGACCCTCGACCAAAACTTCTCTCTCCCCAGGAGGACCACCCTATGGTTACCAAAAATACCTTTGCCCCGTTCCTATTTCTCTTCTGTCTGATGCCGGCAATGACAGCGGCCCAAGTCTACACCGTCACGGATCTAGGGCCCTTCGTACCGAGGGCCATTAACACCTGGGGACAAGTCGTTGGCGAGGTCAACAACAAGGCTGCCATGTGGACGAGTTTTGGCGGCAGACAGAGTTTGGGACTGTTGGAAGGTGGAACCTTCAGTAACGCCACGGCAATTAATGATTTGGGTGTTGTGGTTGGGAATGCGAACGCGCCCGCGACTCTCACAGGGGAAAACGGAAGTGAGAGCTGCGCCGAGTTGGCTCAACCCTTCATATGGACATCGGTCACTGGCATGCAGGGCTTGGGGGTTTCGGCTCCCCTGCAACGCCTAGTAAGCGAGGAATGCAGGATTTACTCCTATGCTAATGACATCAACATTTATGGCACGGTTGTTGGTGGCAACCGGGACATTGAGACATACAAATGGGGTTTTGAGTGGACAGGCTCAAGTGGCTTTAGCACCTTGGAAACGGATTTCCAAACCGCCGCGAACGGGATCAACAACGTCGGCCAAGAGGTAGTCGGCCAGACCTCAGGCCTGTTTTTATCTGAGTTCTCACACGCCGCGCTCTGGGTCAACGGAGTTATGACCGACCTCGGTACCCTCGGGGGAGATTCGAGTAATTTTTTCTATTGCAGTGGCGCTAACGATATTAACGACAAGGATCAGATTGTTGGTTGGTCCTCTTTGGCCAGCGCCAGCAGTTCATGCATAGAGGATTATACCGAGTCCCCCGTCCACGCTTTCCTGTTGAACGCGGGCGGAACCATGCAGGACTTGGGCGCCCTGCCGGGTGACGCCTCAAGTGTGGCAAATAAGGTGAATTTCTTCGGCGTGATTATCGGGTCTTCGGGAAATACCGTGGTTTACAAGGATCAGGTTGGTGGAGAGGTCCTTCAAGTCATCGGCCGTCCATTCATATGGTCCGAGGCCGGCGGAATGCAGAATCTGAATGCCTTGATTCCTGCCCACTCGGGATGGGTGCTCGAAACAGCAAATGGCATCAACATCTGGGGCCAAATTGTGGGGCGGGGAACACTAAACGGCAGTCCTGAGCTCCACGGATTCCTGTTGACGCCGAGGTTTCCGTGATCCGGGAACCCGGACTCAACGATCCCAATCGTAATTGAAGGATTCGCGAGGGCACCGACGTGCCCGGGCCGTGCGTTACTTCGCTGGAAGGTTTGGAAAAGCCTTGCGGGAAGGACTCGAGAGTGAGGGGTCCGAGTGAATTAGATCGTGTAAGCGGTTCGGCCCTTTGCCGGTGCTTCTTTGGCGAATCGGAACGGCAGATAGATGCGATGCTCGCGGAAGCCATTTAGGCGAGCGAAGTCTTCATCGAAATCGCGGGAATGGAGTACGGCTAGATCTTCACATAATCACAGGAAGGCTTTTCAGGCCCCTGAAGCCAAATGTGGAAGCCCACTCCGGTCGCGGGCCAGCGAGTTTCATCTCAGGAAAGCGCCGCACCAGATTAAGGAGCGCAACCTGTCCCTCTAGTCGCGCGAGTTGGGCTCCAATACAGAAATGCAAACCCGCACTGAACGCCAGGTGTTGATTGTTCAGCCTGTTCAGGTCCAACTGGTTCGGCTCCTTAAACTGTTTTGGATCGCGGTTCGCCGCACCGAGCATGCACAAGATCGTCCATCCCTTCGGGATGGGCTGGCCGCAAACCTCAATGTCTTCCTTGAGCACCCGAGCGGTGAATTGCACGGGGCTCTCAAAACGCAAGAGCTCCTCTACCGCCGAGCGGATCATCTCGGGATTCTCTCGTAACTCGGCCGTCTCTTGTGGGTTTTTCAGGAGCGTATACATTCCGTTGCCGATCAGATTTCGAGTGGTCTCATGCCCTGCGAAAAGCAGCGCGATGCACTGGGCGTACAACTCTTCTTCGGTAAGCACTTCTCCTTCTTCTTCGATGTCGATAAGGAGGCTAATCAGATCGGTTCCTTTGTTGCGTCTCCGTTCCGCGACAGTCCTTCGGAAGAATTCCGTTAATTCAAGCAGAGCATTTTGCGCCGCGCTTGCCTCCTCGACCGTGCGATTCGGATTGCCTCGAAACACTGCGATGGCCCGCGACCAATTGACAAATGTGTCACGCAGTTCCTGTGGTATTCCGAGCATTTCCAAAATGATGCGTACCGGCATAGGGTTCGCGAACTCGCTCATGAGATCGACTTCCGAGCCATGCCGTAGGGGTTCGAGCATTCGATCAACGATGGCCTCGGCTCGGGGGCGCAACGCTTCAACCGCAGCGGGGGAAAAACCCTTGTTAAGAAGTTTGCGCAACCGGGTGTGCTCCGGGGGGTCCATAAAAATCAGCCACAAGCCCAGCATGCGCGCGAGTTCGCTGAACTCCGACTGGCGGCTAAGCGGCAGCGGCAATAGCATCTGCTTGGCGCGTTTTGCAGAGAGCCTCGGGTCTTTCGCGATTGACGAGCAGTCGGCATGGCTGAAAATTGACCATACTGCCCACTTCCCGGCAACCTCCACGTAATGCAACGGACCTTCTTCGTGCATGCGCGCGTAGGTAGGATATGGGTCCTGCAGAATCTCGTCGCTGAAAAGAACCTTCTTGCCGGTGGCGCCTGTCTTGGACAACCCTTCCTCCTCGATCGAGATTGGAACTGAGTGAGGCAGAAACGATCAATCTTACTGAACTAGAATTTAACATCGAGCTACGAGGCGAATTCCGGCGCGGGGGTTGAGGTACGGCCCACAAGTCGCCCGGGCTTGATGGTTACGCCATCGCCCCTGAGGCCTGATTGGAAATTAATCGAGCTAAGCGGCGCAGACTCCTCATTACGTCATCCGTTCCAATTCCAAAGTCAATCAGGCATGCGATCTCATCCGCTCCGTTTTGGCGCAGGCATTCGGCCTGCTGGGCACAGCGATCCAGAGTTCCAATGAAACTCAGCGGACTCTGGAGATTTTGATTCACCTGCATTGTGGTCATCAGCTCCGCATCCCGTTCGCTGAGACTGCCGAGACCTTTTTGATCTTTGGCTCCAGCCGAATGGTCCTGCTGCATTCCGATGTTGACTCGAATGTACTCAGCCATAGCGGGCCGAACGATCTTCTCGATCTCTTCCTCATTTTGCGCGGCGTATGTATGAGCCATTAACGTAACGTGACCCCGGTGGCCGTGATACGTGTTGCACGCGTCACGATAGATTTGAACCTTCCGAATAAACTCGTTCATACTGTTTTTCAAAATGAAGTTCGCGGTCAAAAGATTGAAGCCGAGTTTGCCGGCGTTGAAAAAAGTCTCGTCGGATTGTCCGGTCAGCCAGACGGGAAGCTCTTTCTGGATCGGTACGGGCAGAACGCGAACCTCGATGTTGACCCCGGCGCCGTTGGGGAGCGAAACCGACCCACCTTTCCAGAGCGTTTGTATTGTGGCGAGCTTCTCGTGCATATCATCGTTGCGATTTTTGTAGGTGTCGGGCGACAGGACGAAATCGTTTACATGCCACCCGGAAGCGGCTGCGATAGCAACCCGGCCATTCGATAGGTTGTCAATCATGGCCCATTCTTCAGCTACGCGCAGTGGATTCTGCAGAGGCAACACCACACTACCTGCACGAATCGAGATGCGCTTTGTCAGCACCGCGAGCGCAGCGCCGGTAACGGACGGACTGCCGTACAGCCCTCCAAAGCGTTGAAAGTGCCTTTCTGGAGTCCACACCGCCACGAACCCGTTTTCGTCCGCGAACTTGGCAGACTCTAACAGCATGTCGTACTGCCCAGCTTTCCGTTCAGCGGAGTCCGCGCTGAAGAAGAACAAGCTCAACTCAGGCATTTTTCCCATTTCTATCGCCCCTCCACTCCCGTTCGAGTCGACTACGATAGCACTGAGCGCTTTTGGTTCGGTAGTTCTGTGAGTGCTTGGTTGGATGATTCTACTATCTTGGCTGTGGCGTTTATCAGGAACCGATCGGCAGACGCTGCCAAATCAGTTCAACCGTTTGAGTTTTTCCGTTCACCGGCGTCGGGGGAGTAGTCAAGGTGATTCGGTCGCCTTCGAGTCTGAGACTGCGTACCAAGTCCTTACCTACATAGTTCTGGATCGACGAGATCTCGATGTGATGCGTTATCTTCTCGGCGCTGAGCGTGTACCGCCCGGCATAAGCCAAAAATGTCTTAAAGGCTTCGGCGTGCTCTTCCGTCCCGGCGGCGACTGAGAGCGGCTTTCGACCGTCGTAGCTGATTAGAACAGTTACTCTGCCGTCCTCAGAATAGTTGAGAAAGCCGGTGGGATTGATTCCATAGGGAGTTTCGCTTCGCTCCCCGGTCTTTGTTGTACTTGAGGCCGACACTAATTTCCATGTGCCGACAACTTTGTCATTTGCATGCCCTGGCACACCAGATCTCATTTCGATTCTCTCTTGACACCCACAGGTTCTTTCACTGAAGGTATTCAGCGTACCGCGTGACGCAATCTTTACGCAAGATTACCGTCAGCCGTTCTATCTAGAGAGATCTGATTTGAAGGAAAATATGGCAACTGGGCTGGAAGGCAAAGTCGCTCTGGTGACCGGCGGGACGTCCGGGATTGGCCGTGATACGGCCGTACTTTTCGCGAAGTCAGGAACTAAAGTAGTGGTTTCTGGCCGGCGCGAGAAGGAAGGTGAGAATACCGTTGAGCTGATCCGTGCGGCCGGCAGCGATGGCGAGTTTGTGAAGGCCGACGTCTCCAAAGCCTCCGAGGTCGAGACGCTCATTCAGAAGGTGGTGGAAAGATTTGGCCGATTAGACGTCGCCTTCAATAATGCCGGGATCGAGGGAGTTTGGGTACCGATCATCAAGCAATCCGAAGAGGACTGGGACCGGACCATCAGCATCAATCTCAAGGGCGTCTGGCTCTGCTTGAAGTACGAAATTAGGCAAATGCTCAAGCAGGGCACTGGCGGAGCCATCGTAAACATGGCGTCGGTTACTGGGTTGAGCGGTTCTGCTGGGGCTGCGGCCTATAGCGCGAGCAAACATGGAGTGATTGGTCTGACTAAGAGCGGCGCGCTCGAAACCGCCAAAAGTAGAATTCGGATCAATGCAGTCTGTCCCGCGGTGATCGAAACGCCAATGTCTGACCGCCTTTTTGGCGCTCCAAAGGTTCACCAATATGTTCTTGGTTGCCATCCCATCGGGCGTTTTGGAAGACCGGCGGAAATCGCTGAGGCGGTGGTATGGATGTGCTCGGACCGCGCATCTTTCATGACGGGCCAGACCTTGGTGCTCGACGGCGGTTTCCTTGCGGGGCCCAGTTCTCCGAGCTAGCTGCACTTACGCGAGATCGCGAACTCCTCCAGCGGCGGCGGGAACTGCGAAGACAATCTAGCGAAGACAATCTAATCGTCTTTGGCGACAGAGGTCATTTCCAAGTATGGCGGAAGAGACTTCGACGATGTTCGATCTGCGACCAGTTTAAGAAGTTCGCCTTTGACAACTTTCCCGGTCGGGGTCACTGGCATCGAGGGAACGAGCAGAATTTGGGATGGACGTTTGTACGGAGCCAGATGCTGAGCAGCGTAGTCCCCTAGATCCGCTGGTGTACAAGACGAGCCGGGCAGCAGTTCAACGAATGCGACAACCTCTTCATCCCCATCGATGCATCGGCCTACTACGGCGGACTGAACAACAGAAGAATGACCCTGCAGCACTGCCTCAACTTCGGTCGGGTAAACGTTGAATCCCTGGTGGACAATCAGATCCTTGGTCCGTCCGACGATGACGAGGTTGCCATCCTCCAGCTTGGCGAGATCGCGAAGTATTGAACCATCCCTCGGCATCGATAGCAGCGGCGGTTTCTTCCGGCGCCCGGTAATAGCCCTTCATCACGTTAGGGCCGCGCACTCGTAGTTCACCGACACCACCGGCAGTCACCGCTTGCCCATCGCTGCCTATAAACTTTACCTCGACTCCGGGAAACACAGCGCCAATTGAAGTATCGGTACGAGGTGATTCCGGGCGGGTCATGGCGATCGTAGGAGAGCACTCCGTCACGCCGTAGCCGTTGTGCAGCACCATGCCGAAAAGACTTTCGATTCCAGCTTTGGTTGCAGGATCGAGCGGAGCACCGGACGAAGTAATAATGCGAAGTTCGGGAAGCTTCAGAGACGAAATCTTTCTCAGTTTGGCGTATTGCAGCAACTGGTTAAAAATCGCTGGTGTCCCATAGAGCAACGTAATTCGTTCCTTCTCCAACGTCACACGCGCCGTCATGGGGTCGAAGCGCGGCGCCAAGTAGACGAATGCGCCCGCTGTGAGTGAACCCAGCAAAACTGTCGCAAGACCAACGGCGTGAGACATCGGAAGCACGCCGTAAACTCGGTCCTTCGGATTAACCGATCGCACTTTGGCCGATCCTTCCGCCATAAACAGCAGGTTCCGATGGGAGAGCATGACTCCCTTCGGAGCTCCCGTGGTACCGGATGTGTAGATCACAGCCGCGACACGGTCCGGAACGCTGGCATCGAGTGGCTCAGGCTCAACATCTTCGCGAAGAGGGCTAATGCCAACCGAACCAAAGCCATCTCGCTGTTCGATCACCGCGCCGACGCGAGTGGCATGGTCGGCCGCATGTTGCGACACGCTTGTCGTGAAAAAGACACGTCGAGCGCCGCAGTGATCTCGAATTTGTTCAATCTCACGAGGCGAGAGACGGGCGTTCACCAGCACGGGCCACGCGTCGAGACCGGCCGCAGCCAGAAGAATGGTCACGAAGGCCCGGCAATTCTCGCCCACGATCATGACCCGATCGCCGGGACGCACATTCAGCTTGCGAAGCCAGGACTGAGTATCGGAGATTGCCGAAGCAAATTGCCGATACGTCCAGCACCCCGTGTTCTCTACGAGGGCCGGATGGTCAGGTAAGCGCTCAGCCCACAGTTGCACAACGTCACTGATACGGGTGGCCGCAGAGATCGGGGCCTTCGGTGTCTTAACTTCGGTCATGAGCACTTTGCCGGCTTAACCGGCAACGGGCAGTCTCCAGGCCAATTAGAATGACCTCGAACATTCTAGGCGCCAAGCTTACTCGAGAGGTATGCCACCAGGTTGTTGATGGTATCGAAGTTGCTCGGAAGCACTTCGTCGTCCTCTACAGTGATTCCGAAATGCTCTTGAAGATAGGCGACAAGAGTGATTACGCCCATAGAATCGATTACATCGCCCAGCAGCGAGCCGTCGGCGCGCAGCCTGCTCGCGTTGCCAGAGAGGAACTGTTGTATGACAAAGCTGCGGACGTCCCGCTCGATATCAGTTGTTGTCTGCATTGATCAAATAGCCTCCGCTGTCGATTTTGTGAATATTTGCGAGAAGTCTCCGGAACAGCAGTCTCGACCTCAAACCACTTCGGCTTGTTCACTCTCGGGAAAATCAATAGCTACGTCGTTGTGAGCCGCTTCCACGGGCTCTCCCAAAGTGAAATTCGGGGTAGCCGCCGAATAAGAGGGTCGTATGAGGGTTGCATCTCCGTCGAAGGGGCACGCGTACCAAGCGGCCTCATCGCCTAGCGTTTTGTGTAGCTCTAGGTCTGCGGCTTTGTAATAGTAGGGACACGCCGGATATTCCCTCTGGTAGGGGCGCCAATCAGAAGATAGCGCCCGAATATCGGACGGAAACCCCTGCAGTTCGAGAATGTGGCTTCCGGCCTTTCTGGATTGATCATAGGCCGCCGCCCAGAGAGTTTTTATAACGTCGGGGTTATCCTGCGTGGCTATCATGTCCGCGATGATTGATTTTCGCAGACCGTTCTTCGGATCTGTATCACTGCGGACTACGGCGTAGCCGCAGAGTTTTCCCTCTTTGCGGCAGCAGAGCACGCGCGCCGAACCTCTATCGCCGGGTATCTCAAAATGCCACCGCAGAGCAACCGGACGACGATCGGTGTAGAGACGGCGCCTCTCGTTTAGTTTCTCTAGCCAGAGAGTTTGGAAATCATTTCCAATATCGTCGGGGCTGATTTCGCTCACTGAAAGTCGCGCTGCAGACCGCCGTGGCCAACGCCTCCGGAAAATCTTGTCGCTTCCGACTGCCAGCGCGGTGAAAACGCTGCCAATCGGCGAGAGCAGTGGTTTAACGCAAAGTTTCTTCATCAATGCCTGGGCAAACGCATAAGGACGCAAAACCCAGAAGAGGACTGGGTCATAATCCGGCTGAGGCAAAGCAGCACACTTGAATGCGAGTGCAATTTTCCCGGTAGCTTCAATCGCGGAGGTAGAAAGGTAGAGGTCAACAGATTTCTGGCGATAAAATGCCGCAGCCAAGGTAAATGCGACTGCCCGGTACGGGGGATCGACTGCAAAACCGTGTGTGGCCACGGCGGTTAGCGTTCGGTCGCCATAGTGACACAGCAGCGAGATATTCCCAAGATAGCCGACCACCTGTCCGTCCGCTTCCAGCACCCAGCCAATCGGACGGTTGACTGTACTCTGTGCCAGCGCCGGATTACGTCGCCACAAGCGGTTCCAATTTTCGATTGAATCAGCGACGATGTCCGAGCGCTCTTTAAGCCTCGCCACCTTGTCGAAATCAGCGAATGTCGCCTCCCTGAGCTTTGCGGGTGCAACCGCGGTGGGGCAACGCTCTCGATCTTCTTCCGAAACCGTAAGCGGGCCCTGATGTTCCCGGATTCTGGCGAGAATCGCCGTGGCGATATTTTGTTGAAGGGAGCTCATTTGATTGAAGAGCGAGTATCTGCCCGCTCTGCCAACTGAAAATCGAAAAAGGATTTCCGGCGTTTATACCATTTCGCCGTTTGCGACAGGCCGCTCCCGTTCGACTCGCGACAGAGTAATCGGGAAAGTGGAGCTTTTCCTCAACTCCACGTATTTCAGCCAATTGCGATACACGCCGGTTGCCGGGGAGTGCCAAGTGTTCTGCAGTCTATTCGCAACGGCCGCTTCCGGAAACAACTCGACCGTTTCCTGTCGGCGATTCGCCAAAGCAGTGCATTGAAAATCCCTCAGGAGCCGAGTCCCCTCGGAGTCGAAGTATCCGATAGGCATTGTGGGGTAAGTTTCTCTTTCACCTCCGAGAAATCTTTTTATATCTCTTCGATATTCCTTCAGCAGAGTATGGGCCCCGTATTCGGGATGTCCCTGGAAATACACAAACAAACTTTTCTTTTTCTTTTTCACGAACAGGTCGACTCCGGCCTCTGCCGATTGCGTGAGAACCGAATAACCGCAGGAGGTCAGCTCATCTGCGCGCACTTCGTTCCAGCGGGAATGCGGGAAACGGATCTGATCCGCAATGCGGCTGGTAAGAGAATGGTAATCGATCTTGCAGGAGTTAAAGACGCCGAATTGCTTATCGGGTAAGCGGTGACGGTTGACGCCATCCCGGTGGAGAACGCTTGCGTGCGCCGCCAAACATGACAGCACGGTGGAAACTGTATTCTCTTCAGCCCAATCAAACAGATTGGTAAGAGAAGCCCAGTAGGGTTCGTCCTTCAGGCTGGGCTGCTTCGGCTCCGTGCCGGTGACGATGACGCCGTCCACCCTGCTGTTCCAGAGATCATCCAGTCCGAAGTAGAAGCTGTTCAGGTGCTGCTGTCCACGATCTGTTCGGGGAATCCCGGCGAGCGAGTATAGCTTGAGCATCACCCGAACGTCGCCCGAGGCGATATCCAAGAGATCAAAGAACTGCAATTCGGTGTCTTCCAGAGCGGGGTCCGGCATGTTGTTGATGAGTGCGAGCCTGATGCACTCGTCGCCCGCGGCGTCGTCTGTCGAAATCGTCGGACGCGAATCTGGCTGCTCCGAACCTCGCTGCTTCAGCCAACGACTCGGAACTCGACCACCTTCGATGATTAGTGGCATATCAAACCTCCCATGCCAATGCGAGCTTTGGTTTCGCGAAACTTCACTTCGCCTTTTCTAGAGCCTGACCCAGATCCTCAAGAATGTCATCGATGTGTTCGATTCCCACGCTGAGGCGAATCATCTCCGGAGTGACGCCAACTTTCGCCTGTTCTTCCGGCGTTAGCTGCCGGTGTGTGGTCGACGCCGGATGGCACGACAGCGATTTGGCATCACCCATGTTCACCATGCGCTTGAATAACTTGAAGGCATTGAAACACTTTCTCCCGCCCTCGTAGCCGCCTTTTACTCCAAACGTCAGCAGAGAACAGAAGTTCGAACCCAGATACCTGTGAGCCATGGGATAGAGCGGATTGTCCGGAAAGCCGACATAATTCACCCAGTCGACCATGGGATGCGCTCGCAGAAATTCGGCAACCTTGCGAGTATTCTCCACGTGGCGTTCCACGCGTAGGGCCAAGGTTTGAATTCCCTGCAAAAACAAGAAACCGTTAAAGGGCGACAAAGTTGCTCCGGTATTTCGCTGGCAGACGGTCCGGCAGCGTGCCACAAAAGCCGCATCCCCATAGTGGTCGACATACACCACGCCGTGGTACGCAATCTCCGGCTGATTGAACATGTAGAACTTTTCCGGATACTGCCGCCAGGGAAATTTGCCGCCATCCACAATCATTCCGCCGATGCTTGTGCCGCCGCCGCCGATGAACTTGGTCATGGAATGAACCACAACATCAGCGCCGTACTCAATCGGTCGTAACAAAATCGGAGTAGCTACGGTGTTATCGACTACCAGCGGAACACCGTGCTTGTGTGCCACTCGCGCCAAGCCTTCGATGTCCGCGACGTTTCCTGCTGGATTGCCGACGCTCTCGCAGTAGACGGCCCTGGTGTTGTTGTCGATCAGCTTCTCGACATCTTCCGGACGATCACTTGCCGCGAAGCGCGAACAGATCCCACGCTTGGGAAATATGTGCGCCAGCAGAGTGTAGGTTGCACCGTACAGTTGTGGCGTGGAAACGATGTTGTTGCCCGCTTCCGCGATGTTGATGAGCGAGTACTCGATCGCCGCCATACCAGAACTGACGCTAAGTCCTTCGACTCCGCCCTCGAGTGCGGCCACGCGCTTTTCCAGTACAGTATTTGTGGGATTGCCGATTCGAGTGTAGATGTTTCCCTGGACTTCCAGATTGAAGAGCGCAGCTCCATGTTCCGCGCTATCGAACTCGAAGGCCACGGTCTGATAAATGGGCACAGCAACGGCTTTTGTTGTTGGGTCGCCGTCATAGCCCGCGTGAATGGCAAGAGTCTCTCGCTTCATGGATTAGTCGACCGGAAAAAGAGCTGTAGTCCCCGGCAAGGTTGTTTAGAACTTGCAGCTCTTTTATTTTGCCGTACTCATAACGTCTGGAGCGGGGATCTGCACTAATTTTCGGGAGAGCGTTTTTGGTACGGCTTTCGCCACCGTGCGGGCGGCAAAGTCGGCGCCGAAAGCAAAGCGCATGACAGGCCCGAAGCTGTTGGCTGCGGCAATACCGACGAAATAGAGGCCAGGCACGGAGGATTCGCAAGTCGAGGAAAGCACGGGAGCACCCACCACGGACTTCAACTTGGATCGAATTTCTGAACCCAAGAACGTTAATCGCTCGAGATCCACTTTGTAGCCAGTAGCAGCGATGATATGGTCGGCTACGACCTCGCGTTCGGCGCCGTCTTGCCCGCGAAGATGCAGATGCACCCGGTTATTCCGGACTTCCGCCCGCTGCGGCGTCTGCCCCAGCAACTGCGGAATATGGTTCATCACCGTATCGCGGATGAACCATCCGCCGGACGGCCCCAACGCTCGTCGAACAATTTTCAGCCGGAGATTCTCAGGCAGGTAATGAAAGGCCCCCGGTGTGTCGGCATAGAAGCTTGACCGCCAGCCCGGCCCGAGCCCGGTTTGAGGACGTTGCATCCGATCCAACCACGAGCGTTTTTTATCGCTAGGCTTGCCATGGAATTTCAAAGCTGTTTGCCGCGCAACCAGTTGCACGTTGGCTCCCGCCTCATGCAAGAGTGCGGCCCAGTCCAGAGCCGAAGCACCCCCGCCGATGACAACAACATCGCGGCTTCGGAACTGTTCCACTTCATGATGACGCGCGCTGTGGGAGAAGAAATCCCCAGGAAGATGGCCCAAATTTTCTGGTACATACTCAAAGTGCGTGATACCGACCGCGAGCACTACTTTGCGAACTTCAAACTGCTCGCCGTCGTCGAGACGAAGCAGGTATCCCTGTGACGAGCGGTCGATACGGACGACCATCTTTTCCTCAAGCTCGGGCACCATTCGCTCGTGGAAAGCAAGGCCGTATGCCGTAAATGTATCGAGACGAACTGGAATCCCAGTGTGGGCATACGGAATCCGCCGCTCAGCGCAAAACTTCTCGAGCGTCAGCTGGCCATCGGGATCAGAGATGTTGCTGGCAAAGCCGTCCGACTTCAGCAGCATGCCCTTTGGCATGTGCGCCACCCAACTGTCCATGGGGCGGCCAAAAATGCGAAACGACAAGCCTCGTTTCCGGAGATGGGCGGCTACGGACAATCCATATGGACCTGTACCGACAATGGCAATATCTGTCATAGCTAAAAACCTTTCTGGGGATTCGTTAAAACCGAAGCGAAAACAGTTCAAAACTCACACGAGGGAATTACGCAATCCTACCATCTCCGGCATCACATTCTGTGCAAGATTTCGGCGATGCGGTCACCAGCGTAACCATCCCACAACGGCGGCTTAGTGCCTTTCTTTTGTTTACCATCCATAATCTTTTCCATTTCAGCCGCCAGGCTCTCGCGATCATCGCCCACAAGAATATTGGTCCCAACGGTGACCGTAATCGGACGCTCGGTATTAGCCCGCAGGGTCAGACACGGTACACCTAAATAGGTGGTTTCTTCCTGGATTCCACCGGAGTCGGTGATCACGACGGTGGCCCGGCTTTGCAGGGATAGGAACTCGATGTAGGGGATGGGATCGAGGAGATTGAGATTCTGCGTGTCGATCCCAAACTCGGAGATGCGTTGACGCGTTCGCGGATGCACCGGAAAAATGACGCTCAGCTCTTCGCGCAAGTTCATGAGGGACTTCAATATAGACCGCAGCGAATCGGAATCATCGACGTTCGAAGGCCGGTGCAGAGTAACGAGAGCGAAGCGATCGGGAAAACCATTTTTCGGGAGACTCCTCGCAGCCGGCAGAAGCTGGATCAGTGAATCGATCATCACGTTGCCTACTAGGTGAATGCGGTCTTTCGGGACGCCTTCGTGCAACAGATTGGAATCTCCATCTTCCGAGGGGGTAAACAGAACGTCGGCCAGGCGATCGGTCACGATCCGGTTGATCTCCTCCGGCATGGTCCGATCAAAGGAACGAAGACCGGCCTCTACATGTCCTACGGGAATAAGCAGCTTGGAACAAACCAGGGCGGCGGCAACCGTGGAATTCACGTCACCATAAACCAAAACCATGTCCGGTTTACTTTCCAGGACTACTGTTTCGAAGCGGCGCATAATTTCAGCGGTCTGCGAAGCGTGAGTACCAGACCCCACACCCAGGTTTACATCCGGTTCGGGAATCTCGAGCTGGGTAAAGAAAACATCTGACATATTTCGGTCATAGTGTTGTCCGGTATGCACCAGCGTCTGCCGAAAGCCACGCTTCCGAATGGCACGCAGGACCGGAGCCGCTTTGACGAAGTTCGGACGCGCGCCAACAACATGAAGAATGTGATTCAATTGGTCACCTGAATTGTTGAAATCTCGTATCCTGCGCGAACAGCTCAGAGCCACAAGATCGGAATTAGCTCCGCTTCTCGCGTCGCGCAACGCGAGACGGTTAACTCTGCGTGCTGCCGTCCGCGCTGGTGCGACCGGACAGCGGTATGGAGCGAACCGGCGGGGGCCGCATGAACACAGATGTCAGTCGTTGCCGCTGTTCCTGTCGCAGAAAGGCCATAAAATCATCTTCAACTTCTCGCTGCTCTCCGCTGAGATAAGGCCAGGTAAATCCCGCCAGCCTCCCAAGAGTGATGAGAAAGAAGGGCCAGTCGCGCACCCGGCGAAGGCATTTCATTACTTCAAACATCGGATCGCTGCCAAAGGAATAATCGAGTCTCCCCAGGCGGAAGGCATTCTTGATTGGGCTGCTGCTTGTACCTGTGTGGCGATGGTGAAAGATCTTCAGTTGTGGCAGGGCTTCGACTTGCCATCCTTCCATCCTGGCCCTGGTCTGGGCGTACCAGTCTTCGCCGCCGTATTTCAAAACCGCGTAACCGCCTATCGTTTCGTAACATTCGGCTCGTACCAACTGAGCCGCGTGCGCAACGTTGCGGACGTCGTTAACTCTGCGGCTGCGATATCCGGCGCCAGAGTCTTCATAAACGAATCCGCCCGCCAATCCCAATTGTGGATTCCGGTGAAAATGGTGGAGCAGTTGTTCGAAGTACGAAGGCTCCAGAGTAATGTCGGCATCGAGGTTGCCGATAAAATCGAATTCGACATCCTGCAACAGCTTTCTGCCTTTGTGCAGCGCCATCACCTTCGCCCCGAAGTTGCGGCCGGGAGGTCGGCTTATGGGCAGGAAGCGGATAAAGTCATGCTGTCTCGCATAGGCTTCGACGATTTCGTTGGTTCGGTCTGTGGAATTGTCGCTGACAATCACCCATCGTTTCGGCAGCAGTGTCTGCGAGAGCACACTACGGATGGTTTCTCGAACGAAGGCGTCCTCGTTGTGCGCAGCAGTCATCAGGACGTAGCTCCCGGACGGCTTGTCTCCACGGGTATGATGTAGCGGTTTGGACATACTCAAGCGCGGAAAAAACGCTGATGCTGCCACTCGGTTTCGATGTCGTCGTTCTCGGTCGCAGCCGGTTGCTCTATGAATTGTGCGCCCCACTCTACAACCTTCGGGGAATCCACGATGGCCACGTCGTGAGATTCTTGCTGCCGGCGAACTAAGGCGGCCGCCGAGATAGCAGCCAGCAGGCCGTACCAAACCACCTCGGTTTGATCCCAATAGGAAATGCCGACGAACGAAACCACATTAGCGAAGAGGCAGGCTCCCATCGCCCATAGGAAGAGTTGTTTTTTCTTGTCTCTAACGACTTTTCTGGCTTTCCCCAGGTACTTGAAGCCGTAGACGATGGTCGCCAGAAATAACAAAAACGGTAACAGCCCCGAGGCGTCACAAGTACTGACATATTGGTTGGCTGTGTCCCACATATCCCATCCCCAATCGTAGGTGGACTTTACTCCGATGAGCCACCAATCCGAGAAATGGCGGATACATTGATCGATAAGCATGTAGCGGTGATAGCCGGACGAGCCGCCCGAGATATCGATCCTGGAGATCAAGTGCCACACTGGCGCCTTCATCACCATATGAAGCGATACTACGAGGAAAACAATGCTCCACCTTACAACCCGCATCCAACGGCGTATCGGCCAGAGGAAAATGGCGAACACTCCTCCCGCATAGGCGAGAACCGGCGTACTCGAGTTCGATGTGAGAACAATGATGGTAGAAGAAACAATGCCCACAGCAGCAACCACCCGATCCTTCTTGCCTCTCCTCCACAGAAGGACAAACAGGGGAACCAGGATCGCTCCAAATGTTCCTGCCAGGATGGGATGTCCGAAGCATCCCGTAGCACGAAAGCGGTCGTCCCGTTGCATTAGGTCGGCGTAAGACGATGAGTGTGCGCCTCCAAGCATGGCGTATGGGCTGTGCCCTGTCTTTATTTCCCAGGCCATGATCACGGCAACAAACGCGGCGATGCAGGCCAGGGTCCGAATCATGCAGACGATATCATCATCGTCACGGATCAGAAAACGAAGCAGGAAGTAAATGCCAAAGACGGTATAGAGATTCCCCAGCTGAAAAATCACGGCTCCGGATTCCTTGAAGAGCAATATCCCATTGAGGGCTGTGAAAACGGTCAAAAGAATCACTGACAGATCGATCTTGTTCAGCCCGCCACTGAAGATCCTGTCCTGCGATTTATTAATGTCCTTGAAGATTCGCACGGCTCCAAACAGAACCAGGAGCCGTAGCATCTGGAAATGCATTGGACCAATCAGAAGCACCTGGTCCATGGGAATAAGAATCGACGCCACCAGAAAAGGCACAATCGCGTTCCGGCGCGGCAAGACACACATCAATACGCCGGCGACAACAACAAAAAGCAGGACCGCCGGATTGAGCACTGTCTCGGCGACGCCGCCACCAAATCTTAGATTCTTTGGTTCCACTCTATTAACCCTTGCTCACCAAACGCGACGAAGGAAAGTTGCAAATCACCAATTGAAGACCGAGCTTGTGCCTCGCCCCCGGCCGCGGGCGATGATCGAATAGGCTAGGCCGTATGTAAGAAGGCACCCTAAGAGTCCCAGCAACACATTGGGGACGGGCCGGGTAGAGCTGCCAGCCCACCGGGAAATTAAATAGACGAGGACGCCACTCAGCGAGATTGCGCCCCCTAGAGCTACACTGTTCCGATAGTCCGACAGTTTCAGCCCGGTCACGCGGCGAATGCGCTCAATCTGGAAAAGGTAGCCAACAATCATGCATGCCAAAGCTGACAATTGCCCCCCGACCATACCAAAATACCGGGCGAACGGATAAATCAGAAGAACCATGAGAATGGCCATTGCCGCCACGCAGCGACGATGCAATTGAGGCAGTCCCGTGGAGTAGAAAACCGTCGTGATCTGGTTATTTGCTGTGTTCAATAGAGCAACTCCTGCGGCCAGAACCATCGCGACCGAAGCTGCCCCGTATCGCTGTCCATAGACCAGCGTCAGCAACGAATGGCCGCTGAAGACCAGAAAGACCAGCGCCGGCATACCCAGCACAAAAATAGCGGAAGTTACCTGTAGCAGAATCCGGTTCACTCGTTCGCGATCCTGCTGGATATGCGAGAACGTCGGCATCAGCGTCTGCCCAAGTACGTTTACGATGAAAACAGTCGGCGTCTGCACCAAATAAATCGCCATCGCGTACAGGCCGAGGTCGGTTGAGGAGTATAGCTTGCCCAACACAAAAACATCGGCCCGCATAAAGATGAGATTCAGAAATGGCATTCCGAACACGCCCCTCGAAAAATGCAACAAATCCTGGGTAGCCTGCCTATGCCATTTCAAGGGAGGCAGGTAGGGACATACGATGTACGACAAAACGCACCGGCCGATACTCTCCACGCACAGACCAAGTACGAGGGCCCATACGTCGCGGATGAAAAAGCTCAGGCCCAAAGCCGTCAGGACGCCACAAATAGCGCCACCATGGTTCACAATCGCCCAACGCGAGAACTTCATCTGCTTCAGCGCGACGTACGCCTTGGTGCTGATCGCGCCTTCAAAAATTAACGCTAAGGTCGCCACTCGCAAAAGTGAGCTGAGTTCCGCGTTATGGTAGAAGCGGGCGGCGAAGGGAGCAGCCGCAAACAAAATTACATACAGAGATATGGATCTCCCAAAGGCCAGCCACCAGGCCGCAGCGACGTATTCTTCTTTGTCTCCGTTCGGATTCCTGATCAGACCTTCCCTGACGCCGACTTCGGTCAGGCACTGAACGATGGAAGTAGTCGACTGAATAATCGCCATGATCCCGAACGCTTCTGGGGCCAGCAATCGGGTGAGGATCATGTTGCGCGTAAAGCGGAATACCTGCTCCGTGAGGCTTCCGGCTCCCAGCCATACTCCCCCACGAAACACACGGGCCTTTAGACTGTCGCGGGTCAATCCCGCGGGCAGCTTCGTTTTCACCCTCTGCGAAATTGTGGCGATCAATGACATCAAAATTCTTCAGGCTCAAGACGATTGCGTTTCTTATCTAGGAACAGTGGTGTGTGCAGCGGATTAACGCACGAAGATCCGAGGGTCGGCTCGCCAGAGTTCAGGGCGCGGCGCAATGATTGGCTCCTCAGATCGGCATTGCAGAACACGAATGGCATAAATTTTGATTGGAACCGGGCACTACTAAGACGATTTCGTCTTCGCCGACCGGGCCCTCCAGATCCTCTTAATTCTAGGGAGTAAATCAACCCGGTCGAGCATCGCTCTTAATGCTCCGTCGATTGAGCTTGCAATTGTTAACGAGCCGTTTAGGAAGAGACCTTTTGTACCCTGTGAAAAAATGTAAACTGAGGCCTCCATGGCACGTTCGTTTGAGAAGCGGTCTTTGTATTCGGCCTGACCGAACCCAAAATCAACCGCCCGGACATTCTCTTTGCAGAAATCCTCGACCATCGAGATCAGCAAAAATGTGCCGAGGGAATAGTCACGGTAGCCTGGGTCGTAGCCGTTGTAATCGCTGTAGAAAACTCCGTCGTATACAGTCCCAATCCAAAATGCGCACGGCTGGTTGTCGACAGTGAGGAGATACATCCGCAGCCATCCTTCGCGAGCACACAGCCGCAGACGCTGACGCATTCGATCCGAATTTTCAAAGCCGACACCTAAAGCCCGTTGATAGGTTTTCTTTGCGATCTCCTCTACCTGACCGAGCACCCCCTCCAAGCCGGACTCGTCGATGTAGCGGGTAATTTTCACGCGATCGCCAAAGTCGGCGATGATCTTTCTTTTCTTTCTCCTTACCTCGGCCCTCAAACCGGAGGAAAACGCGGCAAAGACCTGCTCCAGCGTATTGGGCAACGTCATGGAGGAGTGGGGCTCTGATCGAATGACACGATCCCGCATCAGGAATCCAGGCATGGTAGACGCCTTTTGGTAGATGGGAGAGGCAACGGGAATTCGATCGAAGAGTACCGCGTCCGCTTCACCCACTTGCAGCGCTGCGATTGCTCTCTTAACGAACTCCTCGCTGTTTTCCTCCGAGCTGTTTCCCAACAATCCGCCGTTGGCGAAGTTCAATAGGCGCGTACGTGCTGCAGGCAGTTGGAAATAGCCGATTTTAGGCCGTATTCGAACGTCTTCGATCCGGCCAACTAGAATCGCGTCGGCGCGGCCCTGCCGGTAAATCACGACGACGTGCGGACGGACGAATTCTTCTCCAGACCAAACAAAATTAAGGCAGAAATCGATGTTGCCATCGCGATGTCCTTTCGCCGCAATCCAGCTTTCCCGGATTTCTTCAACCTCGGCCAAGGATCGGGCAATCTTGACCTCTAAAGCCGGCGAAGCAGCGAAGCGATCGGACAGATTTAAGTACGGTTGCGATGTAGTGCTCATAAAGGGACGGGCAGGGGGAAACTCTCGGTCGTGTTGTTGGAGATAATCGATCAGCCAGTGGTTTCGCCCACTGGCTGACGATGTTAAAACCTAACCCCGAGAGGAGAAAGCCATTCTTCTACTGAACCGCTGCCGACAGTCCTGTCGGGGGATTCGGCGGTGCCGAAGCGGTACCGAACTGATAGGCACCCGCATCCCAAGCGCCTGTTCTCTGGACGGGTTGTATCGCGGGGTAGGAGGCAACCTTTCCACCCCACCCACTCTGTTCCAGCACACCACCGCCACTGCCCCATGCGCAGACCGCCGAAGCTGCCGCATCTGGCACGCTGCTGCAGAGGGACGAAGCGTTGGTTCCCGCGCCTACGGTGGCCCCCGACGAAGATGTAGGGGCGTAGTTATTGGCCAGGGCATATCCCTGACTATTTGCTGCGGCTGTAGTCTGGAAGACCTGCCCGCCGCCATCTGACAGCTTACAACTATTGCCAGAACCGCAGGAGAAGAATCCTCCGACCGAGGTGAAATCCATAATATCGTTATTTTCGAAAGTAACCGTACTTCCGGATGACCAGGACGGGGTAGAAGAATTGCCCGGACCCGCCTGCGCCTTATTGGCCTGGAAGGTGTTATTGAAGATGTATGCAGTTACGTTGCTTGATCCGCCGCCTCCCGGCGGGCTCAACATCAGGCCGTTAGGATCGGGCGCATAGTGGCCCGAGTTCTCCCAAACGTTATTGAAGATGTAGTAATTGGGGCATTGAATCCACCAGTTCACCCCTTCGTTCGTGTTTCGGGTGATGTTGTTGTATGCAATGAAATTGTTGCAAAGATTCCCAAGCCCGTCTGGCGAGATTTCGAACACGTTGCCGTGACGGCCGCCGAAAGAGGGGTTGAATTGGAATTCGAAAAGATTGTCGTGGATGATCGAAGCGTCCCCGCATTGCATTCCCTGGGAGGTGTGGCGGACAACGTTGTATTCGACATCCCAACAGGTTCCCACGCCCCACATCGTCGCGGCATTCGATGGGTTAGATGCGACACAGGAACCGCTGTTGCAGACCGTCCCCCAGGTGGAGTCCGAACCGTCGATTACGTTGAAGAGAAGGCGATTCGTGTTGTCAGCCGGGTTGCCGTTCCCGTTACCCAAAGCGACGTGATTGTCATCGTTAGCAGAAGAAGCCACGGACCAGCCGTGAATATAAAGACGCTCAGCAATATTGTGAGTGCCAGCGCCGAGGTTGACGATATTGCCGCTGCTCCCGCCCGATGTGCAATCGCCTTGCTCTTCAAATGCATCAAGAATGACCCAAGACGCGCCGGAGAGATCAATCCGATTGGTTCCGTCATCGGGATGAGGGCAACCGGAGGGCTCACTCGTCGTAATAGGGTTATCCTCGTTGATGATAGGACGCGCGAACGATGGTCCGGAGGACCAACTGAGATCGACCCCGAGATAGACTGGTGCCCCGTTTGTCCCGCTTTGGTTCCATGACCAGCTTCCGCCCGTAGAAGGACTCCCAGAGCTTACGTGCCAAGTATCGCCGCCTCGAAAGATGAACCCATTTCCTGCGCCCGGATTAACCGAGGCGCAGGTCCCCGAGCAGGCGGGCATTCCTGGAGCGTGCAACCAGGGCGACGTCTCGCTGGTTCCGGCATTGCTGTCACTGCCATTGGCGGCAATGTAGTAGCAGCTGGTGATGCCCAGACTGGCGAGCGTAACCGAGCCTTGTCCGCCGCCGTTTTGTGGGCTATTCAGATCCAAGTAATTTGCTCCGGTCGGGCATGCGCCTCCGCCGGCGGTTGCGGCGCTGGAGTGGGATGGGGTTGCGATGACAAAGATTCCGAAAAGAAATGCAAACAGGATTTGGGGGAATGTGCGGGTCATTGGACTCCCATGTCAGAAAGTTCAGACGTTCGGCTGTTAACCTGCCTTCAATTGACATGGTATGCGCGCGATTCCGGGGCGCGAAAGTCTCAGAAGGGCATGAACCCTTAGGCACCCGTTCGACTGCACTCTTGAGGGCTCCTGTCGGGAAGCTGAAAATGCGGCTTCCAAGGGTTTTCTTAAGCATCACGACAAGTATTACGCTATAAGAACTAGCCCGCGTTCACAAGAAGGGCAGCCTTAGCTTCTTCCGCCTTGGAGACTAATATTCCTGAATCGGTCTCGGCCAGCACTTGTTGAACCGTCAAAATCCGACTTCCACTTTGGGCTGCAGCCGATACCGCAAACTCGAAAAGGGCAGGCGTGCAGCCATACGCAGAAGGGCGGTTGCGTACATCGTGGGTGTAAAAGATGAGCCAAGTTCTTTCTTTTACATTCCGGAGGATCAGATCTTTAATAGAAACCTCGTTGGATTCGTTGAGATCGCCGTACAAGGCATTTGCCCGCAACAAGTTGAGGTCGATCTCAGGGCCGTTGAAGCCGGGAAAGATGCTGCGGGCGCTGGCTACGGTTGTTTCCAGGGCTCGCTTGGCGCGAAGCGTGACATGTCCAAAGGGATAGGCAAAATTCCCTGCGGTAACCCCCGTCACTTCCTCAATCGCGTTCCCGCCTTTCTCCACATCGTTGCGAAACGTTCCGCAGCTCACGGTGCGGCAGGAAATATGGCTATAGGTATGATTCGCCAGCTCATGTCCTTTTTCGACCAAAGCGTGCAGATCGTCGGCCCGAAACTGTTCCCCAAGTTCGTTGGAAGTGTTCATCAGCCCGTATGCCGCGTAGAAGGTTCCCCGCGCTTCAAATCGCTCGAGGATAGAACCGCCAACGGAATAAGCTGTCCGGGGGAAATCATCAAATGTGAATGTGACGATAGGGCCAGGATTCCCCAAGTTCACCGTGCGACGGCCGAGCGAATAAAGCATTCGACGGCGCACCGCGCTCAGCTCAGATCGGAGACTCACGCGAGCGTCCCTTGAACCCAGGTTTGCAGGTTGACTTGGATGACGCCATCTTCCGGAATCTCCCAATCCTTGCTGAACCTGAGGGACAGGACTCCGTTCCGCTTCTCCACCTCTTCCATGCCAAGGTCAGCAAACACCTTTCCCGAGGGTGCATTGCGCGGAGTTTTTCGGTAATCGGCGTAGAAATCCTTGCCAGTTTCCTCAATGTACTTATGAATCGTGCAGGCCAGAAACGCATGCTCCACCCGCTTCGACTGAACGCGGCAGCTGAACATCAGATCCGTCATGCGTGGTTCACGCCGGTCCACGATGGAAAAACCAATGACTCCATAGGTGCCGAAACGGTCTTCGCAACTCAGCACGAATGTGTCCAGATAGGGTCTGGACAAAAGCTCGCGCAGCACATTCCGGTCATAACGGTTGCCGGAAAAGTTCATCTGGTTGGTGCGTTGCGTCAGCTCGTGAACGCGATCCAGATTCTCTTCGGTCATAGGACGAACCGTCAGGCGTATCTCGCAATAGCGCAGGAATGCCATGTAGTCATGACTGAATTTTTGCGCTACTGCGTGGCGAGCTTCCTGTACCCGGTAAAGCTTACGCCGATCGCGACTCTCGGCTGTGACGGGCATCGCGCAGTCGCTTCGCCTCGGCAGAGTGGGATATTCCTCAGCTCTTGAAAGCCGGACCTCAGGACATTCATTTCCGACTTCCTGCAGTTCAAAATTAGAGTCGTCGATGAACAAAAGGCTATCCAAGCCAATGTTGAGCTGTTGGGAGATGGCTTTGATTCCCTGGCTTTTCGGCTGCCACGAGATCTGTGGGCAGAGGAAGTACTCACTCAATCCAAACTTCGCGAGTACCGGAAGCGCATCCTCCGGATTGTTCTTGCTGGCGATGGAGTGCAGAATGCCGCGCCGATCCAGTTCCTGGATGGTGGCGACGATATCACGCTTGATCTTTAACCGTTCCGCACCATCTTCGACCAGAACCCCGTCCCACAAAGTGTTGTCCAGATCCCAAACCACGCATTTGATCTTCTTCTCGCTTTGATTCTCGGGCTGTTCTGAATCTTCCTTTTCTCCCACTTCTTTCGCAAACTCCATCAAGCCGAAATAGAGGGTGGTCTCACGGATCTCATCGTTGGGAGTAAGGTCGATTCCAAAGGGTCGCTTCACATCGATGAGTTCGGTGATTTCCTCGATTGGAATCCTGATCCGGTGAAAGCCCGGACTCAGATGAATCAGCTTTTGGTAGGGAATCCGGGCAAGTTCGCCGGTCGCACGCATGGTCAATGAAAGCTGAACGTTGTGTGCTTCCGGGTTGTAGCACTCCAGCAGGAAACAAGAGGGCATCTCTTCGAAGTGGTGTGGCAAAGCTGCGATTCTCTTCTTGAAGCTATATCGCTTCGTCGCGGCAGTGATCTTCACCAAAGCAGGCAAAGGAATGCTCTGCAGCGTTCTACCAATCCGGTAATCTCTGCTCTCGATCTTTTCCGCCTTTTCTTCGGAATGCAAGCGGACATTGCCGGGCGTCCACAGTTTTCCCCAGCGCTTGAAACGGATTTTCAGAACATAAGAGTTAACCGCGGCGGGGAGCTCGATTCTCACCATTCCGTCGGAAAACCGGCGGCAACCGCCATCAGGACGTGCACTGTAGAGATCACAAGTCGAATAACAGGTGGGCCAGACACATTCCGTGCAGTGCTCGCTCCAGGGTAAAACGCTTCGAGACTGTATCCGTCCTCGGAGATGCGCGAACGAACGGATCACCTCTTCCGGAAGTTGCGCCGCGCTTTCAACTGCGGAATTTGTTTCGGTCTCGTACATCGTATAAAGAATCTGGAAGTGTTCTCGGGCGTGCCTGCCTGCTCAAGCAGCTTTGTGACTGGTCTCCAACTGTTTGAACTTGGCTGCCCCCACCCATTGCAGGCACGCCAGGCTTCGCTTGAACTTGGCAACCGTGCTTGTCCTCTGCGACGGCAGGCACAAATAGGTGAAGCCCGAGCCCAGCAATCGGATTAAATGATGGATCGCAAAGGCGAGCAAAAAGCCCAGCTGCGACAGCGCCCCGTGATGCTTGCGCCAATATTGCCAGGTAGCGTGATACAGCTCCAGATAGAAGCGCAGCGGGGCCTGAGACGAACTTCCTCCGCCGTAGTGAATTGCCCCCGCATCTGCGAAGAAAACCACTCCTTCGCCGGCCTGATGGAAGCGATAGCACCAATCCACATCTTCGCCGTACATGAAAAACTGAGGATCCAGAAGGCCTACCCGGTCCATGGCGCCGCGACGTAGGAGGACAAACCAGCCGTTCAGGACTTCCACTGGCGTGGTGGCGCGATGATCGAAGTCGGACATCAACAGGCCGCCGAACCAACGGGATCCCTTGAAGGCGATGTCGAGTCCCAGGGCGCGGCTGAAATGGTTCCAGATGGTGGGAAAGCGCATGGTGGAGCGCGCAACCTCACCGGTAGCGGCAAACATCTTCGGGCCAACCATGCCGACTCCGGGATTGGCGGAAAGGTATTCCACCAGCGGAGAAATGCAGTCTTCGACAAACTTGACGTCCGAGTTGACCAGGCAAACGTAGGATCCTGAACTGTGTGCAATCCCAATATTGTTCGCCGTCGCGAAACCGAGATTTTCTGCATTACGAATCAACTTGAACTCGGGGAAGCGTTCCGCAACCAGCTCCGGAGAACCATCTGTGGAGGCATTGTCCACAATGATCACTTCGTCGCAAACATTCCCGCAATATTCCCTCAGCGATTCGAGACACTGCAATACGTACTTTTTGGCGTTCCACACCACGACCACGACGGAGACTGTCGACTGCTTGGCCGGTGGCCGAGGAGGCAACGTCTGGGAATTGAAGGGCTGGGAATCTAGTTGTTGCATGGGGAAAGTCACCTTACATACTCCTGAATCGACGTTAAACGGATTAGCGATGCTTCTGAGAGGACGCCGCCACCAACACAGATTCATCCATGGATACATGTGAATGGTTCAAAACGTCTCTACCGCAGCGGCCAGCGAAGGCGTATAAGAGCCATCCCAACTCGTACGGGCGGCATTCAGACAACACCTTCAGGTGTTCCGCATTTTCCTCTTGGATTGCCTTTGAAGGGCGACCGAACCCGGTCTTTACGTACCGGCTCAGAGAGCGCGAGGATCGAAAGATACAGCGCCAAATAACGCCCTCGGAAGCATCCTCCATGTCGAAACCAAGTTCATTCCGCGAGTTGATCCACTGCAGGCCTCGATTGATCCAGGGCTTAAAGTCATAGTGAATGGTTTCGCCCAAGGCGAATAACGTCATCGGCGCCATAGCGTGCTGGTGAACGGAAAAGACTGGATAACCATCCGCGACCTGCCCGCTGATGGAATCGTAATGCCACCACCATTGTCCGACAGGTCCCTGGGCTTGACAGATAGCGAGCGCGCAACTCAATGCCTGCTCTGCCGCTTCCTGGTGTTGATAAGCTCTCGCGAACTGATTCAAAGCGTAGATCGGATAGACTTGATCTGCAAAGCTTCCGATTTGGCCGCGAGCCATGCCTGCAATGCTTCCCCAGCGCTTCTGATGTCCGTAAACACTGTGTTCACCGCGATTCGCGGCAAGACGACCGTACGTCGCAAAGGCGAGGGGCTCCAGTTGCGGTAACTTTCCCGGAAAGTTCAATCCCCAATAGGAGAGCCCGGTAAGAAACCACGCCAGTTCCATGGTGACTCCCTGCCTCGCACCTCGGAAGCGGGTCAGAGCTGTCTGGAGATCGATACGGGGTTCGACCTCCGAAAACCGCTCCGGGCAGACAACACCACACAGCCAGAGAAGCACGCCAAGGTCCCCCAGATTGTCCACCCAAGTGAGGTCCGCCAGCAAAGTGTCCAGAATAGACCTAGAATCGAAGCAGGACTCACCTCCGGCCTGTTCCCAACGGTGAAGTCCCATCAAGGTCATCATGGTATAGCGCTGCGAAATTCCCTCCCGAACCAGCCCGCTCCCACTTCTCTTTAAGCTGTAGCAAAACAAACCTCGCGGCTCATCTAACATCCGTCCCAAACCGCGAACCGCGAGCGCAAGGAAGCGCTGCGCAGTTTGATCCATCTCTCCTGATTGCTGCAGCGATCCGTTCCTGACGTCTGTCATTTTCCCGAAGCTCCTAAATGTGTAATCCACGGTTCTAAATAAAGCGGACTCGATAATAAGATCCCTTACCCGATATGCCGGTACAGGAACCGGCCGATGGCCGGCAGAATCTCCGGTGAGACATGCCTGAGTACGCATTTTGTCGCCCTCGACTTCCACTTTGACGCATAGATATCAAAGCAGTGCGCCGAGTTTTCCGAGAGGCCGTATCGCGAATAGCGCAGGACGGACTGGGTTGCGCCCCATCGATTCTTAAACACGATCAGACTCTGTTGATCGGCGTCGGTCCGTCCGAAATCCAGAAGCCGAAGACCGGAAGCCTTGGCGCTCTGGATGGCGCTCCAGAAAAGCAAATGCATGCTGCCGAGATTGTTGAAACGAACGTCAGAGCAGCCGTACTTGTACGTAAGAGTGTCCTTGTAACAAAGCGTAATCATGGCGGCGATCCGCTGCTGTCCTTTGAGCGCTACTCGGATCCTTAGGGTCTCTCCGAAGCATTCCATCAAATTCCGGAACCACTGCTTGGGCTGGGGCGCTAATCCCTGCCGCTTACGGCTTAAAGTAAAAAGCCGGAAAAAATCATTCAGCAGCTCCTCCGTAGACCCTTCAAGAAATGTGAGCCCTTCGCGTTGCGCACGCCGGATTTTTCTCTGGGTTGAACTCTTATGGAAATTACGGAAAATTGCGTCGAGGTCCGACTCGAGATTCAATTGATGAAAGGCATACGATACTAAAATGCGATCGAGCGCAGGCGACAGAGCGAATGGTTTCAGCGGGCGAAGTTCAAGATAGTCACAGCGCTCGCGCTCGAACTCCCGATTTAATGCAGCAGAAAGAACCGAGAGATCCTCTTGCGTGTCGACTAGCGGCTCACAGTGGTCGGAGAAGGGCAGTGAAACCAGGCGCCGGCCCGTCAGCCAGCTTGCAACGCGGCACAATACGATGCCGTTTTTCAGGGGCTCTCCGGCGGGCGTCGTTGTGAAAACAATGGGCTCGTATCCATAGGTGCGGGACAATGCCTGCAGCCACGGGGAAGAATGAAAGACCGAAGCCCGGGGATGGCGCTGCAGAAACTCGCCCCATCGGGGATCCTTCAGTGGTTTGATCGAATAAGCGAGCTTGGGCCCGCTGTGCGCCGGAATCAGTTCTCGCGGATCGAGGCATGCGGTGCAGGAAGCCATTTAGTTAATTCTCCTGGGGGGCAACCGACTTAGTTTCCAAATTTGAAACGTTTATGAGAGCGGCGCAAAAGACTATGCCTCGCGGACGCTTGAATCGGGCTTCGAGTTTTGTATTTCTACGCGAGTGCCCTCACGATTCTTATTTGTGTCTTCCAGAACTGAGAGGATGTTGCCGACGATACACTCGAGCACTGGGCAATTGCGATCTTCCGGTTTGGCTGGCCGCTGCCATCGGACCAGTTTGATCTTGCTGCTGATCTCACTGGTATTTTCAATCATTGTGAGGCGGCCGCTCCCGGCCAAATAGCGGTCCACTGCTCCAAGCTTTCCACGAAAAATGCTATACACCGGCACGCCGAGCGCGGCCGCTTCGCGATTCATTGTGCCCCCACCGCTGATCACCAGATCGGAAAACCAGATCAGATTCAAACCGTTCACCGGAGCGCTGGGCACCAGCATCGCGCCGGAAGAGATCAGATCGCTCCACGCGGCTCGCAGCTGCTCGCCCTGTCTCGCGTTTCGCGGCAAAACCACCGCCCGGACATGCGGCTTCGACGAAAGCAGTCGAAGCGTTTCTGCAAATAATATCTCGCTCTCGGGATTGTGATAGTGCGCCTCGGTCGCCGGCGGCCGGATCGTCACCACCAGATGATCGCGGGAGATTCCTAACCCCGGCAGGATTGAAGGATCGGGGCGAAAGCGTGGTATATACACGTCCTCCTTAAGTCCGGGATATCTCAACACGGTGTCAGTATTCCTGGTCATCACTCCATCCGGAATTACATCCGGCATCAGAAGCCAATCAGGCTCGAGAAATCCGGTTTTCGTGGAGTGTTCATAGTCGTGCAACATGACCGTGGGAATGCCCAGGACCTTACAGATGAGCAACTGAGCCCGGGAACCATGCGAAACCGCGAGATCGGGACGCGTCCACGCTGCGGTAGGAGCTAACTGGAACGTTCTCACGAACGTACCGAGCACTTTGAGAAACTTATTCTTGCCATAATGGCTGCCGATCACGGTGCAGGGCAAATGAAAAAAGTCCAGGAGTTCGCGTACCTGATAAATATTTCTTGCGGTCAAGACCAGTTCTACATCTCGGCGCTGCAGTTCTTCGACGATGGGGACAAAGAATGGGACATGCGGGGAATTGTCAATATCAATCCAAACCTTTTTCTTTTTCCCAAATCGGAGCCGTGAATTTCCCGTCCACGCCGCTTCGGGTGCAGCCGTCTCTGGTTCGAGTTCCTGCGTTGCTTCTGTCATAACACTCCTATTTCACGGGTAAAGATCGTCCTAGTTCAGATTGTCTTGGTTAGCCAGTTTTTGGCGGTCAAAGTTAAAAAGCGTCGTCGCTGAACAGAGCCCCTGGAGTTTGTGCCAGGATTTGAAGATCCAGCCATAGCGACCAGTTCCGCACATACTGCAAATCCAGGCGGACCATATCGTCGAAGCGCACCCGGCTGCGTCCTTTGATTTGCCATAGCCCGGTAATGCCAGGCTTAATCTCGAGTACGCGGCGCCGGTGCCAGATGTCATACTCCTTGCATTCGTAGGCGATCGGCGGGCGGGGACCGACCAGTGACATCTCGCCTTTGAGAACGTTGATGAACTGGGGTAACTCGTCGAGGCTGGTCCGCCGCAAAATCGACCCAATCTTTGTGATCCGCGGATCGTTCGTCATCTTATAAACTTTCTTGGTTCCGTCCTTTACCTCGCCGTCGTGATCCCCCTTGATGACCCGCCTCATAAACTCCTGATGGATCTTGCGGTCACTGTTAGCGTACATGGAGCGAAACTTAAGGAAGGTGAAAGTCTTCCCGAATTGGCCCAAACGCTCCTGCTTGAAAAGAACCGGGCCCTTCGAACTAAGTTTCACCAGCAGTGCGACGATAAGGAAAATCGGAAACAACAGGGTTAGAGCAACCGCGCTGCCGACAATATCCATCAATCGCTTGGTGATGCGGGCGATCTTTTGGCCTTCATGGCGATTCACAAAATCGGGATACAGGGCGGGGTTGCCGTGTGTGAATTCGTGATCCCATTCCTCGGGGAAAACGTGCATCGAAATACTGATTTGCTGGAATTTCTGATCGTTCAAGTTGTTTCGGAGGGTTTCGCTTACCCGTCCCATCATGGTGCCTAGAATCGACTCGCGCTCATCGGCGCCGATATCGGTAAACAAGACGCCCACAATCGAGCGATTCTTGTACCAGCCGGTTACATCTGTGTCCCGTGTGGACAACGACAGCGCAGACAGAATCTCGCTGAGCACTTTCCCGTTGCGATCGGAAGGCAGGCATTTTCCACCGTCGAGCAGCATGAGCACAAATGGTTGTCCTGAACGCTCCGTGCGTTTTCTTTCGAGCGCAATCATGCGATGAAAAGGCTCTTCCCCAAGGACGCTATACGTTTGCCCGGGCAATGGAAAACTGCTTTGCGGAATCACGGACTTATTCGTTCGACTTACTTTCACAAATTATCTCCCTATCGCCCTTCGATTGCGCCTACAGCAGAAGCGGGGGAGTCTTTGATTTGGTGAAACACGGTTGGGTGGAAAGTTGTTCGAGGGAATGTTTCGGTGAAACATGTTTCGGTAAAACGTGGTTGGTGAAACGTAATTCGGCGGAACAGTCCAAATTCAAAAACTAAACATGGCTGCATCATCACAGAGCCTTATGCACTCGAGCGGCCATGGCTTTCGTACGGTGCTTATTTCTGGGCTGGAATTTCGCTCGTTGGTATAGGGTTCGATGGGATGGAGTAACGCTGGGCAGAACTGCGCTCGACAGAAGTGACGAGGGGGCCGAAAAATGGTCCGAACAAGTTTGTTCCACCCTCCCCCAGGCCGATTTCGCGGTGGATGCTCGAGATTGCCGAGCTGACATCCTTCTTTGCCACCACGAACGAGATCGTGCATTCCGATGCACCCTGCGCGATGGCAACGATGTTTACATTTTCGCGGGCCAGGGCTCCAAAGGCGCAGCTTACGATTCCGGGGGTCGACTTGATGCTTTGGCCGACTAAGGTAACGATAGCCACTGTCGAGTCGAGGCTGATGTGGTGTGTTGGGTTATGAGCCAAGTCATCGGCAAATTCAAAGCGCAGGGCCTCGATCGTGGGCTGCGCCATGGCGGAGGAAATGACCAGGCACACTTCGTTCTGCGAAGATGCCTGCGAGATCAGCAGCACCTCGGCACGAACTGAAGCGGTTGCCCGAAAGGTGCGGCCCAGCACGTCAGGCACACCCGAAAAGTCAGGTCCGCCGATGGTGATCAATGCGATGTCAGTCATCGCGCTAAGCGCTGTGACTGCGCTCGAGGAAGTTTCTGGACCCGGCGGCGTAATCCTTGTTCCCAACCGTTCCGGAGCGAAGGTGTTGCGGATCCAAAGCGGAATTCCGCACTGCATGAGCGCGCGCAGGGTTTTGGGATGCAACACTTTGGCGCCGAAGTGGGCCAGCTCCGCGGCTTCCCGATAGGAAACCTCCGGGATGGTGCACGCTTCCGGCACCAGTCGAGGGTCCGCAGTCTGTAAGCCGTCCACATCCGTCCAGATAATCACTTCGTCGGATTCGAGGGCCGCGCCCACAATGGTCGCGGAGTAGTCCGAACCGCCGCGGCCGAGTGTGGTTAGCACACCATCGGCCGTGGCTCCGATAAATCCAGTCACCACCGGGATCACACCCCGCTGCAGGACGGGCCTGAGACGCGTCTCGCAACGTTGCCGTGTCGCCTCCATGCAGGGATCGGCGGCACCGTGGCATGCGTCCGTGACGATAAGTTCCGTGGCCTCAATCGCTTCGCTTGGCACTTCGAGCTGGTTGAGCGCAGCGGCCACGAGAAGAACCGAAAGCCGTTCTCCGAGGCTTGAGATTGCATCCCGCGTGCGCGCGGTCAATTCACCGAGCAGCATGGTTCCCCGGCACAGGCGGTCGCCGGTCTGAAACAGCGCCTCCATTTGGCCTTGGATGCGGTTGCGCTCGGTCCCCGAACGGATTAATTCACTGGCAGTGGCGTTGTGCTGGCGGCGCAAGTCAGTGAAAATCCCGGATACAGCTTTCTCATCCGCAACCTGCGCGTAGCTGGCGGCTGCGACCAGTTTGTTGGTCACTCCGCTCATCGCGGAGACGACGACCACAAGGTCACTCTCCCGCGAAGCGTCCTGAATGATGTCGGTGACTCGTTCAATGCAAGAGACATCGCCCACCGAAGTCCCGCCAAATTTCAGCACCCGCAAAGGCTTCTTTCCAATCGCACGAGCCCGAGCGGAAGTGTGGCGATGCTGCAGAAAGCGTTCGGAAAAAGGCTCAGCGGTCGGGTGAGGGAATCCGGCGCTTGCGGAGCGATCTTTAGGTGGAATGGTCATAGGCGTGGCAGACGTACCGGAGCGAGCTTTTGTACCGGCTTCGTTTGAAAGGCTAATGCAGCTTGTTGCTTGTGTTTGCCGGCAAAGGCCCGAAGCAGTGCAGGTTCTTCCCAGGGAACATCGTGGTAAGCCGACTGCAGGAATGGACTCGCGGGATCTCTCGTCCATTCTTGCGGAAACAGGGCGATGGTGTCGTTTTCCGTGATCTTCGGAGCCGCCTTCAACTCTGTTCCGGACAAGGCTGCGTAGACAGCGGCAGGAAGATCGCGCCCCGGCCCCAAGGGCAGATGCCCGACCTGGGTCGCACGAGGATTGATTTCGATCAGGTACGCCTCTCTGGTCTGCGCTTCCAGCATGAAATCAAAGCCATGCAGTCCGGAAAGATTCAGCCGGCGTACCATAATTTCGACGGCGGCGGACATTTCGGCATGCTCAATCAGCCGCACCACGCTCGAGGGTCCTGCGGCATCGCGTTTGTGGATGACTTCAAAGTGAAGGCTGGCCAGCACACTCCCATTCCAGCACGCAACCGTACTGGTCGCGTCCCGCCCCGGCACAAATTCCTGCGCGTTCACGACCGACCGCTGGCGAAGCAGGGAAGGCCAAAGCAGCGTCTTGTCCCGATCGGCGACCGCGCGCTTCACCGCGCGCAGAAGCAGTGGAGGCGCCTGCAGCGTCCGAAAGGCATGTTCCGCTTCTTCGAAGTTATGAACTACGCGGACGCCGTCCCCGCCGGAAGTGCCATCCGCTTTCAGAACTGTAGGAAAGCCGACGACGGTGAGCCATCTCTTGAGCTCGGTTGCATTCGCGATCACTTTTGTCTTCGGAGCCCGAACGCCCGCCGCCCGAGCTAGATCTGCGAAAGCCGTTCTCGCGTAGACGATCGGGAAACTTTCAGACGAACCCAGTGAGCGCTCAATGAGTTCGCAAGTCGAATGTCCCGCCTGGCCGCGTCCAAGCTCCCGCTCGTGCAGACGATGCAGGTGACGGGTCGCCAAATCGTCTCCGGGAACGATCAAATCGGGGTGCGCCGCAGCAATGGCCTCGGAAAACGAGGTCAACGCCATCAACCCCCGGAAGGTATAGGTCTTGCGCACTCCGCGCAGGCTGGTCAATAAGTGTCCGGATGGACAGACAGCATCCACCGTACAGCCGGCCGAGGCTAGAGCGGCGCCCAGACGGGCCGTCGGGAACCAGCGAGAAGTAGTGGCGAGGAGAACGGATGGTTTCACCGCTGGACCAGCCTCCTTGTCTCATCGCGCCCTGCAAACGTCACGTTCGGATATAAAGTTGGATTGTTCGCAACCGCTGGAATTTGTTCGTTGTGTTCTTCTGGAAAAAGATGAAACGAAACACTCGCTTGATTGAATTGCCGTGAACTTAGACCAAGGCGAAGACTCTCGCTCACCCGGGTCATCACCGTGGTCACAATCGACGCGCCATCTTCGAAGGTAATCTCGGTGAACAGGACACCTACCACACAATCGTTCTTGTACCAGCCTGTCACGTCGGTTTCGCGCGTGGCCGCCGATAGTGCGGACAAAATTGTGGCCAGAGCCGGGCCGTTATGCTCCAGCGGAAACTCGGACTCCATCTCGACCAGCATCAGGAGACAAGGCTTTTGGCAACGCTCCGCACGCTTGCGCTCATGCCAGATCACGCGCAGGAAGTCTTCTTCCCGCAGCGCCGTGCGATCTGCAACGGACGCGGTTCGGTTGCTTATTGCCTTCAATTGGTGGGTGGAGCGACGCGTGTTCATGATTCCCTCCGGCCGCCCCGCTACGGAAGCGGGGTACGAGTGAACTCTCAGGTTGAGGAATTGTCGTGTGGGGGATATGCAGAACCAGACGTGGGAGACGTCTTGTTTACGATCGCTTACCTGTTCGACCCGGGCTGCCAGGGGACGAAGTGGCTGGACCGTATCGTAGATAGTAATCGCTGTGTACTGTGTCGGTAGAGCCGTTGACCAAGGCCCCTAATAGCTTTGAACGCTCAAGCGCTTCAAGCCCTCGCTGCAATTGCTGTTTTTCGGTGATGCCTTTTCTCGTTACCAATAAAATTCCATCCGTCTGGCGCACCCAGAGACTAGTATCTGCGAGCGGCAGAACCGGCGGGGAATCAATGACGATCCAATCAAACCACGCAGTCAGCTCCTCCATCAGTGCCGGAAGTTTCCCCGATTGCATTAACTCGAGCGGATTTTCCGGTGCACTGCCTGCTGGCAGGATCCAAAGGCTCAGCGGATCCAGCCGGTAAATGTTTTTGCTTTCGGTCTCGCCACGAAGCCATTCGCATAACCCGGGCACGGTGGGTAACCCAAATTTTGCCGCCACCGCGGGACGCCGCAGATCCCCTTCCAGCAGCAGCGTTTTATGCTGTTTCCTTTTGGCGAGAGTGCAAGCCAGATTGGCGGCAACGGTACTCTTCCCTTCCTGGGGAATGGTGCTGGTAATCAAAACTTTTTTCAGCGGCCGGCTTTGCCGCAGATGTCGCAAGCGAACTGCTAGGAAACGGAACTTTTCGGCCCCCAGGCTTTCTTCTTCGCCCACGGACACCAGCCGGCTATCGGGCGGGATGGAAACTGGCAAAGAAGGAAACTGATCGATAACAGTCGGCGGCTCCTGACGATAGCTCTCCTGACCATCGATGTCCCGGCGATCAAGCTCCTGGCGCGCCATTTGGCGATCAGTGACCGATCCGCCCTTGGTCCGGCGCTTGCGCTCCGCGAGTTCGAGAAGATCGGTCGCCACCGGGAACGTAGATTCCGCCAATGGCGATTCGGTTCCAGACTGTTCGGCTTCCGATCTTTGTAGCGCGTCAAATATATGGCTCATTGTTTAATCACTCGAACGGGCATACGGGTGGTCAACTCGTCTTCACGGGCAGGTTCGCTCGCCGCGAGGGCGCACAGTGAAAGCAATTTCCTGGCGAAGTCTTGCAGATCGACGTCCGGAGCGGGATTCTTTTCCGGCTTGCGGGTCTGAACCCCGAGACGGAAATCTTTCGCAATGGCTTCGATCATCTCGCAAGTCACTGCGGAGGCCTGCCTTGCATAAGCCGCGATCAACGCGTTCTCGCAGAGGGTATTAATCAGCCGCGGAATTCCGCGCGAATATTGATGAATGGCCGCAACTGTCTCTTGCGGAAATAGAAGCGAAGGCGTGGGACTTCCCGCCAGTTGCAGCCTGCGTTCGATGTAGCCCTTGGTTTCGCTGAGATCTAACGCCGACAAGTGCGAACGCAATGCGATTCTCTGTTTGAGCTGCCGCAAATCCACGGAGTCCAGTATCAGGTCCAATTCGGGCTGCCCGACTAGGAGGATCTGCAGTAATTTCTCACGGGCGGTCTCCAGATTGGTCAGGAGCCGGATTTCTTCCAGAATGTCAGCCGACAAATGATGCGCTTCGTCGACCACGAGCACGGTGGTCAGCTTTTTTTCACCGCGCGCGACGACATAGCCCGCCAGCTGCAACAGGAGTTCACTTTTGTTCTTTCCCGCAATCGGCAACCCGAGATCGCCCGCAATGTATTGCAGGAACTCCAGCGGGGACAGCCGCCCATTGAATACATACGCATACTTAATGTCATTGCTGTCTCTCAATAGTTGCAGAAGGCAGCGAAGCAGCAGAGTTTTGCCCGTTCCCACCTCCCCGGTAAGAACGACGAAACCTTTGTGCCGCCGGACGCCATAATAAAGCGCGGCCAAAGCCTCGTTGTGTCTCCTCGTGGGAAACAGAAACGAAGGATCGGGAGTGATTTCGAAGGGATTCCGCTTCAGGCTGTAAAAAGCTTTGTACATGGTTTGATCGCTAGCCGCGCAAATAACTTAGTGCAGATCCCAACAGGATTGTAACTGAAACCACCGCCGCAGCCGCCCACCCAAGCCACAACCGGCGGCGTTCCCCCTGCCGATCGGCGGCGGAGGGGATGGCGGGGATCTCCGCGATCACCCCCACCGGCAGCAGCTTCTCAAATTGGTTCTCGTCGTAAATTCTGTCGTCCATCATCTCGAAAGAGCCGGCGACGACCGTGCCCAGCGCCAACCCGAAACCCAGCCCGATCAAACAGAACTTCAGACGATTCGGAAAGTCAGGCCTCACGGGCAGGCTGGGAGGATCAATGATGCGAAAGCGCTCGCCCTGCTGCAGCAATTCCATGCTGGTAGCCATTGCAGATTCGTTCTTCTTCTTCAGAAGCTCGTCATAGTTGGCTTTGGATTGATCATAGCCACGAGTGAGATCGGAGAGCTGCTGCTCGCGCACCGGCTCCTGATTCAGCCGTGCTTGGTAATCCGTCACCTTCGCCGAAAGCTCCTTGATTCCCTGCTCGCGATTGCCAATCTCCACGCGATTGGCCTGAAGCTGGCCTTGCAATTGCATCATCGGGGAGTTGGGATCTCTCAGGTCAGCGTCGTTGGCAGTTGAAGTGATATCAGTTTGGGCGGCGGCCTTCGCCTTCAGCTCGGCGGAGATCTGCGCCCTCATCTTTTCTGTCTTGGCGATTTGCTCTTTCACCTTGCGAACGTCAGGGTGACGGTCTGTGTAATGGGCGCTCAGATCGGCCAACTGCGCTCGCAGCTTGCTCAATTCCTCATCGATAGCAGGCAGACCGCCGGGTGCTCCACCCTCGGTCTTGGCCGGGGGCTGCAGCGAGCGGTACTGATTCGCGAGGGTTTCAAGATACACGCGTTGCTGCTTCGCGGTGTTCAATGCGTCCTGTTCCGCCTGCAGCTGCGATTGCAGTCCCGCCAGAATCTGCAGGTTGCTGCCCACCTGCGCCGGGAGCTGGCCTACGTGCTCGCCTTTGAATTCCCGAATTTTTCCCTCCTGGGCAGAGAGGGTTTTGCGGGCAGCCTCGAGTTGCGTCTCGAGAAAATTCGTGGTGTCTTCCGATTGCTGTTGGCGGACTTCCAGATTCTCGCTGATGAACAGGTTGGTCAGCTCGCTGGTTACCTGCTGTGCGATGTACGGATCGCGCGACGTGTAGAGAACATTGAAAGCGCTGACCCGGTCCTGGCCGTCGCGCACCAACTCGATGTCGATATCCCTGCGCATGCGATCTACCTTATCGTCGGCCGTCAGACGGCCGCGCGAGTCCGCATACAAGTGCAGTTGGTCGATGATATGCAACAAGCGGGTGCGGCTAAGAATTTGCTGTGTAATGCTGCGCAGCCGGTCCTGCAAATCGTCGTTCACGTTGGGCGTAACATAATCTTTCGGCATGGTGGGCTGCTCCACCAGAATCAAGGTGCCGGAGCGATAGCGAGCGGGCAAAACCCAACTCAGTCCCCACACCACAAGCCAACCGAGCAGCAGGGGTATCAGGAACTGCATGTGGCGTCGGCGAACGATCCCCAAATAGTAGGAGAGATCAAAGCCTTTCGAACTCTCGTCTTCTAACTCTTCAGCCATAATTAACTATCGTCCCAGCGGTCGCGAAAATTGATAAGAGATGGAGACCCACTCCCGATTTGTGTCGGGATTGGGAAAGATAGCGCCGTAGCTCTGATGCAAGTGCGTGTATCCTGCCTGCAGGCTCACATGCTCACCGACCTGCCGCTGCAGCGCGGCGCTCGCGGAAGTGGAATGCCCGCCCAAGGAACCAGCGGAAAGTACGGCGTTGTTGGCATAGGACCCAGCCAATGAGGCACTGAGGTTGCGCGTGATCTGCCGGCGCACTGAGGCAGTGGCGCTATCAAGTTGCACCGCGCTGATCAGTCCACCACTGCTGCTGACCGTGTGCAGATAACTGACCGTGACCGCAGTGTGTCGTGCCTGCCAGTTCAGACTGGCGCCCGCCGCAGGCGTCCAGGCTTGAGAAGCGGGGGTTAGCGGCTGGCCCGCGCTCAGGAATTCAGGAGCTGTGCTGTAGTACTGCGGACCACCGAAAAACGAAAAGGAGAACGTCCGCGCGGGGTAGAACGTGTAGAAACCCAGCGCAGCGTGCGTTTGTGTCTGATTCGTGACGGTGGTTGGATAAGAGAGCAGTTCCTGGTATTGATAGGTGACGCCGATGTAGTGTTGCCGCGAGATGCGATAGCTGTAGAATGCCGACCCGCCCCGCGAAGCCGCGTCGTAGAGTCCTGGCACTTCCGTCGGATTCGGGTAGTGCAGATTCGTAAACGTCCCGCTTGCTCCAATCATGCCGTTCGCGCTGAACTGATAAGTAATTGCGGTATTGCCCATGTTGGTAAGGCGGTCCGCCAACGGCGCAATTACGGTTTCATTGCCACCCTGCGCGGAACCGGACACTGCCAAGTCAATTCCCTGGTTGGGCTGATTGAAGACGTCGGAAGATTTCTGGAAAGAATCCCGCACGCTAACCGTCACATGAGGGCTCAAGCGGTATCGCACGTCGAGTGCGAGATTCTGGTCGGCCTCGTTATAGGCGCTGGTGCGCTGATAAAAAGTGAATCCGGGTGCGTAGGTTAGAACTGTGTGCAGCCGCGATGTGGTTTCATCGAGCGCCACTGTGGGCCACACCGAATAACTTACATCGCTTACCGGAGTTGGGCTGGTCCCTGCCAATACGTTATCGGAGTAAGCCGTATTAAACGTTAGTCCGCCGCGAAGGTAGTTGGAACGCTCCGCCGAGGTAAAGGACAGCGGATAGGTTTGTCCACTGACCGGGGGCGGTACCAGCATCTGGCCGGAGTCGTCGCTATTCAGGGGTGCGGAAAGGACCGGAGCGCTCGCCGCCGGCGCCGCCACGCTGCTGCTTGTCCTGTTGCGACCACAGGTGAATGCTGGAAAGCACGATTACTCCTAGCCAAAATGAATCTGAGATTCGCATTGCCCCGATACTCATTGCCCGACACTCATGGCGACGATTTGCTTGACCACGACTCTCAAATATTACGAAACATGACTACGGAACGATGATCGTGTCGCCGGGCTGCAGCTTAATGTTCTGTTCCATATTCTTGCCTTGACTGACTTCCTTGTAGTTGAACTTGATGCGGGATTCGCCAGCGGCTCCCGGCCGCAGAACATAGATCGATTTCTGTTTGGCGAAATCCCGGAAGCCACCCGCCAATGCGATGGCGTCAAGCACAGTCGGAGAGTTGGCGATGACGTACGACCCAGGGCGCGCCACTTGCCCTAAAATATTGAATTTCTGGCTGTTTACCTGCTGCACCATCACCGTGACTTCCGGCTCGGCAATGTAATTCTTCAGCCGGACCGCGATATCGTTTTCGAGCTTCAAAGGAGTCAGGCCGGCGGCCTGGACCTCCCCGACCAACGGCAGCGATATTTTTCCATCGGATCGAACCGGAATCGAGCGGGAAATGTCGGGTTCCTTCCACACGTTGATGGCCAGCACATCGTCGTTGCCGATCACAAAAGTATTATCGTGCGGCTTTGCCGCAGGAACGTTGGCCGCAGGCACCGCAGAAGCAGTTTTGGCGTTGCTTGAATCGCGTCCGGAGGCATCCTGGGCCCAACCCGAGACGGTTACAAGGGTACAAACCAAGATCGCACGAATAAAGATTGCGCACATCAGGATCGCGGCTTTTCTCTCAGTCCAAAAGGTGCGAACGTTTAAGGTCATAGCGAATCCTCCACAACGAATGCCCGATTGCCTCCAGGCATATCTTGGTGGCTGATGCGGCTCAACTTGCCTTCCCGTTGTTTTTGACCTCTTCGTATACCGAGAACTCTCCAGCCGGCAGCGGAGAAAGGAAGGGCTCGGGAGCGCGCATGTTGTATTGTTCGATCTTATACAACAAAGTGCGGTAGCTAACCCTAAGCAATCGTGCCGCCGCCTTCCGATTCCAGCCAGTCCGTTTCAAGGCAGCGCCGATGGCATTTTGCTCGGCTTCCGACTTGATGCCCTGAATCAGCGATTTCAGAGATTCAGGCTTGGATCCTTGCGGGGGCAATATTCTCTCTTCCTCCGAAACCTCTGCCCACGGCACCACAGGCTGAACTATATTGCCGTTGCGGTCTGCCGAGGCCAGCCCCAACTCTTCGAAGTTTAACTCCTCTTCGCCCGCAACCAGGTAGCGCTTTACGAATGCTTCCAGTTCTTTCAGGTTTCCTGGCCAAGCATATTCTTGGCAGGAGTCGAGCACGGCAGAAGAGAATCCGCGAGGCGGCAGGTTGTAGTACTTCGCCAGCTTATGCATGAAGTAGCGCAAGAGGATCCCGATCTCGTCCTTACGCTGGCGCAGCGGAGGCACATGCACCGTGAAAGCACTGAGCCGGTAATATAAATCTTCGCGCAGGCGTTTCTCGGCCAGTGCGCGCTCGAGGTTCGTGCTGCTTGCAGCCAGGATCCGCGCATCGGAAGACATCGCATCGGATCCTCCGGGGCTGCGGAATTCGTCATTTTGCAAGACTTGCAGCAGTCTGGACTGCAGGGCGGGAGACATCGCGGCGATTTCATCCAAAAAGATCGTGCCTTTTTCGGCTCCTGCGAATTTTCCCGGACTCCGCCGGCTCCCGACCGATCCGTCATTTCCAAAAAGCTCCGCCTCGAGTACGGACTCCGGCATCTCCGCACAATTAACCCGGAGGAGCTTGAAACCGGAGCGAACGGACAGTTTATGAATCAAACTCGCGACTGTGTATTTCCCCGCTCCTCGCTCTCCCAGAATGAGTACGGGCACATCGGTTTTTGCCATCAATGCCGCCTGCGCCCGCAATTTCTGCATGATCAGGCTGGCACTGAGGAAGAATACGTCCTGGCCGAGAGGCTCGATATTCTTGCTGACAAATTCGGTTTCGCCGTTTCCTGTCGGGGCGAGATGACGACGGATCACAAATTCCAATTGTTTGGCGTCAAACGGCCTGGCCAAAATCTCTCCGGCTCCGAGACGGACCGCCTCTTTTCCTTGGGCGGCATCGTCCGGATAGCAGAGCAGCACCACTGGCAGATCTTGTTTCAGCCGGCGCAGCCAGCGCAGGAAGTGAAGACTGTTGGCGTCGCCGCGAGGAATATCGAGCAGCAGCAGGTGGGGAACGGTGCCGGATTGCACGCGCTCCATGGCATCCCAGCCGCTGGGCGCGGTCTCCACGTGCCAGCGGTTGGACTCTTCAATGGACCAAAGCAGACGAAGCACAGTCTGTTCTTTGCTCACGACCAGCAAGCGAATGGTTTCGTTTTGGTTTTCTATCAAGGGTGAGTAGATCCTTCCCGAAGGAGGGGTTTCAAAGTGGGTTCAACTATTTTCAAACGGCTTCGACTTCGTATCCTTGCACACGGACCGCCAGGGATCGCTGGATCGCGTCCACGGAAATGACCAGCGTGCGATCGCCATTTCTCGAAACGAGTATGCCCTCCAGGCCGTCGAGCGCACCGCTTCGCAGTCTTACTCTCTGACCAATCTTCAGGAATGGATAAGAAGACCAGGGCAGGCGTTGTTCCATTAGAGTGCGAACCGCATCGATCTGCTCATCGGGAATGGCGGTTCCTTCGCCTCTGGCGCCTACCAACCCGGATACTCCGTCTACGCGCAGAACTCGTAGGCGCTCGGACCGGTTTGGCACAAACTTCGCAAAGACATAACAACCAAAGAGTGGCACCTCAACCGATTTTTTGCGATCGCTCCAGCGGTGCACCTCAGTGACCAGAGGAAGGAAAGTTGTCACTCCCCGTTCTTCCAGCCTGTGGGCTACGATTTTTTCGTGGCGGGGACGAGTCTGAAGACCGTACCAATTTTCAACCTCGATTTCTTTCGTTCCCGCTCCTACCAGTAAACCAGGCTGCGGAACCGCTAGTGACAAGCTGCTGACGGCCATAGCTTCGCCCTCTAAGTCACCTTCTCAGGATGACCCCAAATGAATTCACAATACGGTTGTCGTCGTGATCTCAACCGTGAGATCTAGGGGGAAACCCACCGAGGAAAGACGTCTGCGACTTCGGTTGATCTCTTTAAGCGGAATCGGGGGGTGATTCCTGCTAGCCAGATCATTCAGTAGTCAATCGAAGTGGGCCAGTGCTGCCTTCAAACGTGCAATCGTAGTGCCAAAAACACTTATCACTACAATGTCTATCTTGATTATAGCATTTCCGCAGCGCCTTACAAGGCTGAACCTTCCACTTCAACTTTCCGGCTTTCGCCGTCCCTACACAGCTCTCCTCGAACCATCCTGGCGGCGGGAGAATCCATTGATGACCTTGACTTTTAGCTTGCCCGGATGACAGTCACCTTACATGCGATTGCAGATCGTTGCAAGGCCACTTAGTCACCATTGCCATGGTACCTTTGTGCCATTCGATGAGAAAAAAGTTTGTGAGCTCGAACAGCCATAAGCTGTATGCAAATTCTGCCGGCCGTATGCGAGCTAAGCTATTGTTGGGATGGCTTTAAGCGGACAATCGGCGGCTCGAGAAGCTGCTCTGTCTCGGGGTTGACAGAAAGGGCACTTTTTCCAGTCTGGAGCGTCCCGTTGTGCAAAGATTTTCACTTTATATCTAGAAGTTGTCATATTGCAACTGGAGAAAACCGCTGATGATTGCAATCCATTGCATCATCGCATTGAAACTATCCGTTACGGGAACTTACAGGTCAGGTCAGCAGATGGAACAGGCTAAAGGTTTCCTAGCGAAGTACCGCTCGAAAGGGTGAATGCGGAGCTGGGAGCGATGTCGAAGAGATACCAACGAAAATGGCGCGTCTGCGACAGGCGCGCCATCGGGAAACGATTCGTTCTAGGCTCTCACATACTAGCCCACTTTGAGTGATTAACTGTTTGTCTCGGGAAGATAAGCTGCCCGGCGCGAGCGGAAAACCACCGCTCCCAAGCAACAAAGGCCGGCCAGCGACAAATAAGTCAGCGTGGTCCCGCCTTCCGGAACGCTCTTACATCCGCCGTTATTGCTGCCACCCCAACCTCCCCAATCTTCCCACCATCCACCACCTCCACCACCCTGGTTGCCGCATCCCTTATCTCCGCCCTTTCCATCAAAACCCAGCGTAAGGGTGAATACTGCAGGTGCCCCGGCGCTCGTCTTGGAGTTCACCTTGTCTTGAGCAAGAGCGCAAGACGCGAAACACAAAACGGCTGCGAAAGCGACCGTTGATAATTTGACGATTGATTTCATTACTGCTCCTCGCGATCCGGTGTCATGGGGAAGGAACTGCTATTGACACTCTAGCTCGAAGTTCAGAAGTGTCAAGACTGATAATTTCTGCAACCAGGTTGCAGGCGATTGCAATTTAATGCACAAAGTCTTCCCATCAACCACATGGAGGGTCTATCCGCTAATATTGAGGAAAGCCGCCCGCTAGAAATGCTCCGTTTTACCATCTAAGAGATTCAGCGCGTGCGGAATCAGATCCGCAACCGCTTCCAAGGATTCCACTGCGCCGTCGGGACTCCCGGGCAGATTCAGAATTAGTGTTTTTTCGCGGACTCCGCAGACCCCGCGGCTTAGAGCGGCAAACGGAGTTTTCTTCGCGCCTTCGAGGCGCATGCGCTCACCCACGCCGTCGATCAGCCGGTCGCAGATTGCTTCGGTCGCCTCCGGTGTAACGTCACGCGGCGCGATTCCGGTTCCACCCGTGGTCGCAATCAAGCGAGCTTCGAGGGCAAGGTGGACGAGGGCATTCTGAATCTGCATAGAATCATCCTGCACAATTTTCGTAGCAACCACGCGAAAGCCAAATTTTGCCAGAGTTGCGGAAACGGCAGGCCCGGAAAGATCCACGCGTTCGCCGCGGGCGCAGGAATCGCTCACCGTGACCACGGCAGCGGTAAACGTTGCAGCGGCTTCGCTCATTCCCTCAACTATCGAGGAGGACATCCTCTTCCTCTTCCCCGTGACCGGCGCCGCTTGAAGCGGAAGAACTCGCCATAGCAGTGCTCGAAGCTGGAGCGCTCGCGCCCTCAATGTTATCTTCTGCGCCTTCCGCGCCGCCTTCACGTTGGGATTCGTCGAGCAGACGCAGTCCCTCCATCAGCAGACCTTGAGTGTTGAGCTTGGTGGTTTCTTGATCGGTCTTGCCCTCGAAATTGAGTTCGAAGTTGCCGCCGGTCCAGCGCAAAACTTTAAAGACGGCCTCATCGCCGGTCAATGCTCCGTAAGTCGCGTGCTTGACCTGGCCCTCAACGAAAAAGACTTCACACTTATCGCCCGCGTTGTTGAGTTTGAGCTGGCAGCTCTTGCGTCCCATTTCGAGGGACTGCATCAGGTCGATGACATTCATCTGCGCCAGATTGCCCCGGACCACGCCATCCGAGGGCGCGGTCTTGGCCATCTTCTCGAGCGCGATGCGATCAACCGTGCGCTTGATCCGGCGGGTGGCTTCTTTCAGGAAGAAAGGCTTGGCGAGATAGTCGTCGGCGGCATCCTGCGGGGAAAGGCGTTCATCAATGTCTGCCCGGCTCGCCATCAAAATGGCGGAGAAATTTGCCGTTGCCGGACGGCTCTTCAGGCGCTCGACGAGCTGGCGGCCGTCCATGCCGGGCATGCGGTAGTCGCAAACCACCAACTCTGGAGGATCGTCGACCGCTTTCAGCAGCGCATCGGCGGCATCGCCGGCAGAGACGACGCGCGCGAACGGAGTGAGCGCATGCTCCAGCATGTTCAACACCATCGGATTGTCGTCGACTAAGAGGAGTTTGACGTCATTCGCCATGGATCATTTTATGCTTAACTTTTGCCGTCACTCTTGGCGCGGCGAAAGTCGCCGCTCTTGCCACCGGTCTTCCGCTGCAGCACAATCTCGCGAATCTCAATTCCCTTATCGAGCGCCTTCACCATGTCATAGATTGTGAGGGCCGAGATGGTGGCGGCTACCAAAGCCTCCATCTCGACTCCGGTTTGGGCTGTGGTCGCAACTCTAGTTGTGATTGCGACGCCATTCTCGCACACGCGCATTTCGACATCAACGTGCGACAGCGGCAGCGTGTGGCACATGGGAATCAGGTCAGATGTGCGCTTGGCGGCCATGATTCCAGCGATGCGCGCGACTTCCAGCGGGTCGCCTTTGGGATTTCTTGGCAAGGCCTTCAGGACTGCGGGCTGCATACTGACGAACGCACTGGCCTCAGCTTCGCGGCGAGTTGCGCCTTTGCCGGAGACGTCGACCATGCGCGCGCGACCATCGGCGTCGTAATGAGAGAGCTTTGCCATGAGGAAGCTCTATCTTACATGGATGCGCTCACGTCAGTGGTGACCACGGGCAAGCCCCAGAACGTTCCTACATCGCATCGCCAGCCCATCGTCATTGCGGATCATTTTATCTGCAGGTCATTTATCTGCAGGTCATTTATCTGCAGATCATTTATCGCAACATTATGGCGACCCATTCGCCTGCTGGGATGTGCTCTCGATCGGGGGGGATGACGATGTAGCAATTTGCGCGGGCGCGGGCGGCGATATCTCCTGAACCTTGCCAGGGAACGAGTTCGGCTTGAGATTTTTCGTATTCGCCGGACAGGAACGCTGGGAGGAAGCGCCTGAGTCCGGGCTTGATGCGGATGTCGGATTTTAGTCGTGCGTGCACGAAGGTAAGCTGGCGCGGGGCTGCTCCCGTTAGCGCTTCGAGCATGGGGCGGGCAAAAAGTTCGAAGGTAACCATGGTGGAGACTGGATTGCCGGGAAGGCCGAAGAAATATTTGTGCGCGGAATGCGCTGAAGCGCCTTCGCGGGCAAGGGCACCCGCGGCATACTGCACACGGCCGAAAACTACTGGCCGTCCCGGCTGGATGTTCGCTCCGGTGAAGAAAAATTCGGCTCGCAAATCGGCGAGGACTTGTTCGACCAGATCATAGCGGCCCATCGAAACGCCACCAGTCATGATCAACAGATCGCATTGCACCCCCTCTTCGATCAGCCGGCGAAGGGGCCCCAGTTCGTCGCGAGCGATAGGAAGAAGAGCGGGTTCGCCTCCCGCCTGCTCAACTTGCACCGCCAGCGAATAAAGATTGGAGTTGCGAATCTTTGTGGGACCAAGATCCTGGTCGGGATCGGCATCGATTTCGACGATCTCATCGCCGGTGGTGAGAATCGCAACGCGCGGGCGAACGAAGACCTGCAAGCAAGATTTCCCGACCGAGGCTGCAAGGGCGATGGCCACTTCGTTCATGCGCGTGCCAGGGCCCAGCAGGAGGCTGCCGCTTTTTCCTTCTGCACCTTGAAGGACAATGTTTTCTTGAGCAGAGACGCCTTTCATGACCTCGACGGAGTCGCCGTGCTGCGATGTATATTCGACCATCAGCACGGCATCTGCACCGGGAGGAACCGGGGCGCCGGTCATGATGGAAAACGCTTCGCCCGGATTTAGTGGACAGGGAATTCGACCCAGACCCGCTTTGATCTCTCCGATCACTTTCAGTCTAGCGGGAAGATGTGCGACATCGGCCGCTCGAATCGCGTAGCCATCGCGCGTGGATCGCGCAAATGGCGGGATATCACGATCGGCAGTTACCGACTCGGCCAGCACGCGGCTCGCAGCGCGCAGCAGGCCCACTGTTTCCGTGCCCATCGGGGACACATGAGAGGCATGGTCTTCGACTACACGACGCGCATCCTCAAAGGTCAGCACCAGGGATGGGGATGGCGTTGGCGTGACGGGCATGGGGAAATCATAGATCAAAGCGCCCGTGCGTATAGGTCAAGCTCGCAAAGCTATTGGGGATGGGGCGTGGGCTCCTGGGGGCCTTCAAGTCTGAGATCGGTGCGTATACATGAATACGTCTCTCTATATTCCTTTACCAACTGAAAGCTTGTACTTTTCGATTAACTAGCCGAGCGGCGATAAGGAAGAATGAGTGCTTCCACGCTGCTGCGAATCCACGAAGGAAGCGTGCCTTTCCGATAGATCGCCCAATCGAGCATGGCGCCTCCATTGACTTGCTGGACGAGGCGGGCGAGTTCAGCGGTATCGCAGGGCTTCAGTTCGCGCGCGGCGATGGCATCATCCAGAAGCTTTCGGGTTTCGTTGCGGGTAGTGGTGTGTTGCGTCAATAGCACGGCGTGAAACTCCCGATCGGTGAGGTCGATCTGAAGATACGCGAGAAAGTTCGCCATGGACTCGGGAGTTGCGGCGAAGCTACTGCTCTCGGCAAACATCTCAATCAGCGTTTTCAGCGGCGAGCCGTACTTCGCGCGAGCGGCGGCGAATTGTCCGGCCACGCCGGCGGTCCACGCTTTGCAGTTAGCGAGAAGCAATTCGCGTTTCGTACCGAAACGCTGGATGATGGTTGCAGGAACGATTCCAGCCTCTTGGGCAACGTCGGCGAGGGTGAGGTCAACCGGACTGATCCGCCGCATGACGCGAGCGGCAGCGGCGAGGATTTCTGCGTTGGAGGTTTCGCGGGGGCGAGCCGTCATGCTTTAGGGTACGTTCTCAGGCAGAATAAGAATAACTGAACAGCCGTTTAGTTTCTACTTGACATTACTGAATGAGTGTTTATTATTGAATCGCCTGTCGCATCTGTAGGCATCGTCTTCTGAAGAGTAGACGGATGAACCTTGATGAATTCCGTCGATCGCTGGCGCAGGACCCGCTACCAGCCGGCCTATCTGCCCCGGTGGCGGCGTTGTGGTGGGACGCAAAGGGCGATTGGACTCGCGCCCACTCCCTGGTGGACGAATTGGAAACCGCGGACAGTATGGCGGTTCATGCCTACCTCCATCGCAAGGAGGGCGCGACTTCGAACGCCGATTACTGGTACCAGCGGGCGGGACGCAGTTTCTACCGGCCGGCATTCGAGGCCGAGTGGGCTGCTCTGGTTGAGGAGTTACTAACTCGCTCCTGAAAGAACGGGGCATCGCCATAATCTGTGGCAGAAGAATAATTCATGGCGGCTTCGACTAAATTCCTGAAGGGCAAGATCGCGCTGGTTGCGGGTGCGACGCGTGGGGCCGGGCGCGGGATTGCCGTCGCACTGGGGGAGGCGGGCGCGACGGTTTACTGCACAGGACGCAGTTCGAGGAAACATCCGCGAGCACGTTCAGAAGCCAGTCCCCAACCTGAAACGATTGAAGAGACCGCAGAACTGGTGACGGCAGCTGGCGGGCTGGGAATTGCCGTAAGAGTGGATCACACCGAGCCCGCCGAAGTAAGAATGCTGGTCGCGAAAATCAAGCGGCGGCACAAGGCATTAGACATTCTCGTCAACGACGTGTGGGGCGGGGATCCGCTCACGGAATGGGGCAGGACATTCTGGACTGTCAACCTTGAGAACGGCCTGAAGATGCTGAAGCAAGCAATTCACTCGCACATTATTACGTCCCACTATGCCGTTCCACTGATGTTGGGCCGAAGGGGGGCAATTATTTTTGAAATTACCGACGGAGACGCATTCTACTATCGTGGGAACTTATTTTATGACCTGGTGAAGATTTCCATAATACGGTTAGCCTTCGCCATGTCGCGCGAGTTGCGCAAACAGGACATAGTCTCGGTGGCCCTGACTCCTGGTTTCTTGCGGTCGGAAAGAGTGCTTGATCATTTTCGGGTTGCAGAGGCGAACTGGAAGGACGTGGGAAAGAAAAAGAAGAAAAATCAAAATAGTCCAAACCAAAACGATGCGCCGAGCGACTTTATGGTCTCGGAATCGCCGCGGTATATCGGGCGTGCGATTGTAGCACTGGCGACCGATCCCAAGGTGAAACAGAAAAGCGGACGCGTTTTCAGTACCTGGGGTCTGGCACGCGAATACGGATTTACCGACCTCGATGGCACTCGCCCGGATTGGGGGAGATATGCAAGGAAGAAATATGGAAAATACAAGATCTGCGATGAAAGATTTTATTCCTACTGGGTTCCTGGGCTGGCGGAACTAATTTTTCCGGATTGGTTTTGACTACAGGCAAAACTTGTAAGCGTGTCTGACGCGCACCTTGAAGAATTCCTATCTAGCCAGTTCCTGACCCAGGACGGTGGGGTTGCTGGCGAAAGAAATGCCAGTCTCAAGATCGACCACTCGGTCGCGCACTAACTGGGCGATTTCGCCGTCGAAGTGTTGCATCCCTTCTGTAGCGCCAGCCTTAATCGCGTCGAGCAATGGTTTACTCTCGCGGCCACCTTTCTCGATACACTCGCGCGTGCGCGCATTGGCTTTCAGAATTTCGGCGACGGGAACGCGTCCGGTGCGATCAGTCTTGGGCAGAAGCCGCTGGCACACGATATAACGAAACGATTTGGCGAAGCGCTCCCGCGCATTTGGCTGTTCATCCGGAGAAAAGGAACAGACGATCCGGTCCACAGTCTTGGACGCATCCATAGTATTCAAGCTGGAGAGCACAAGGTGGCCGGTTTCGGCGGCTTCGAGAACAATCTCTATGGTTTCGCGGTCGCGCATCTCGCCGACCAGAATGACTTTTGGCGCCTGGCGCAAGGCGGAGCGCAGGGCGTGTGCAAAGCTGGGAGTGTCGCTGTGCAGTTCGCGCTGATGAACCGTGGAGCATTTGTGGTTGTGTAGGAATTCGATGGGATCTTCGATCGTGATGATGTGATAATTTTTCTCGCGATTAATACAGTCGAGCAGTACGGCCAAAGTCGAGGACTTGCCCGATCCCGCGGGCCCGGTTACGAGCACTATTCCATCCCTCAGCTTAGCGACGTCGGCAAGACTCGCTGGCAAACGGAGAGAAGCGAAATCCGGAATAGCGGTCGGAATGACTCGCATCACAACGGCACAACTGCCGCGCTGGATAAAAATATTGACCCGAAAGCGGGCCACGCCGGCCAGGCTGTAAGAGAGGTCGCAGGATCCGTGTTCGCGCAGGGTTGTGACGGCCTGCTTGTTGTCGCCGATCAGGTCGGCGGAAAGATGGCGCGTGTCATCAGGGTTGAGCGCCTCCATGCCGGGCACTTGAACCGGAATAAGCTGGCCGTAGACTTGTACCTGAGGAGGCCTGCCGGGAGAAAAGATCAGGTCGCTGATTTTTTCGGTCGCGCGCAGCATCGCGCTCAGCAATGCGGGCGTGGCCACTTTACCGCTGCCGGAATAGCCTTCCGGGGAAACTAAAATTGGTGCGGTGCCAGGTGCTGCCATTCGATCCTCGTAAGAATTCTTGCGGGACACCCGGGGCAGCCCCTCGACTTCGCTAAGGGCAGGCTGCCGGCGACACCGCTAGGGAATTGAACGCACCACAGAAGAAAGGTCGGCAAATTGATGCCGGCGAACTGGATGAACTACTGTATCTCGCTGGTAGTCGAAATGTAAGGACGAGTTAGGACATAGCCCTTAGTAATGTTCGAGAGGTCTTTAAGTTACGAGTGCGACCTGAAGGACTCGTCTGCGCGCGCGAAGCAAAGAGCGGGTTCCGGCTACCGGGTTTCGGAAGCCGAGAGTCGGAAGCCGCATTTTTTTAATCGCTGAGTCAAGTGGAACTGAGAAGTGACGCTCGATCAGTTGGACTTCTTCGGTGGCGCCTTCTTTTTGCCGTACCCTGTTTCGACCGCGGCGCCAATACTGGTGAGCATCTGTTTAGCGACGTCTGCATAGGGGCCGTTCGGCTGCAGTTCCAGATACTTCTGAAACGCTTCCGCCGTGCCCGGAGGCGCAACCATTTTGTCGCCCTGCAGCGTGGCCTTGCCGATCATGTTCACACCCTTCTGGTAATAGGCATCTGCTTTATTGGGGTCGGCGGCGATGCATTTGTCGAAAGCGGCGATGGCATCATCGACTTTGCCGGCATTGGTTAATACCGCGCCGATATTGTAGTAGTAACCGGCAGCGCCCTCCGGATTGATTTGCGCCGCTTGCGTGTAGGCTTTTACGGCATCATCGATCTTGCCTGATTTTGCGGAGGCTTCTCCAAGATTGTTGTAGTACGCCGCCAGCCGCTTGCTGTCTTCGGGATCTTTTTTGGTAGCAGCGTCCATAGCCTTCTGCTTCAGGTCGATGGCCTTCTGATAGTCGGTCCCCGCTTCCTGCAGCCGCTTCGTCTTCTCGGCCGGATCCGTCTGCTTTGTCGCCGAATTTCGGTATGCGTCGGCAAGCTGCGCCCACAGTACATCGCGATTGGCATCGATGGTTGTGGCTTCGGTTAAGGTGTTAATCGCAGTGTCGAAGTCTCCTGCTTTCGACGCGGTATTTGCGGCCACAATTTTCTCGTTTAAGGTTTTGACGGTGGACTTTTCTTTCTCCTGCTTTGCCTGCGCCTCCTGCATCTGCTTAATCTGCTCCGGAGTCAGCCCTTGTCCCTTTGCTGTCTCTTCGGCTTGCTTCTTAAGGTCGAAGTCGAGCGTATTCTCTTCCAGCGCGACCTGAAATTTGTTGAAGTGAAACAGTTCCTTATTGGCTTTAGCGTCGTCGGCATTCTTGTACAGCGTGACTGTGTAGTTGCCCGGGGCGAGACCGAGCGAAAAATATTCGCCCTTCTTGTTGGTCTTAAGGGTATATTTCTGGCCATTGTCCTGGTTCGCCCACACCACTACACCATCGGCGACGGGGTTGCCGTTGGCATCTTTGCAGACGCCCTTGACCGTTCCGGAGGCCTGCGAGAATAGCGCAGGGGCAGAGAGTCCCAGCATTAAGGCAATAAGAATGAACACAGCAAAATGCTTCTTCATCGTGGCCTCCCGGCGTAAAACTGAATTAAGGCTGAGTCCTCACGGTTGACGAAATGCGCACTGCGTATGGCGGAGCCTCATTTGACGACTATCAAACGTAAGAATTTAAAATCGATCGGCAATCGCTGTTGCATAAGGAATCGGATCTGTGGCTCCCGCCGCCGCAAATGCCCGCAAGCGTAACACGCAGCTATCGCAAACGCCACAGGCTTGATCCTGGCGACTGTAGCATGACCAAGTTAAATCGAATGGAGCGTTGAGTTCAAGGCCAAGGCGCACAATTTCCGATTTGCGCAGACCGATGAGAGGCGTGACGATTTCTATGGCGCCTTCTTTCGTACCCTCTCGAATAACGCGGTTGAACGCCTGATAGTAAGCCGGCCGGCAATCGGGATAGCCAGAGCTGTCTTGCTCCACGGCCCCGATGTAGATTTTCGTGGCACCCAGCACCTCCGCCCAGCTTACCGCGACAGATAAGAAATGAGCGTTGCGAAAGGGAACGTAGGTTACTGGAATTCCGTCGCCAGCCGCATGGCTGCCGGGATTACCCGTGGGTACGGCGATGTTCTCATCGGTGAGCGCCGAACCGCCGACGACTCGCAGAGCCTCATTGCGTACGATGAGTTTGTCGTTGAGATTCAGGCGATCGCAAATTGCCACGAAAGATTGCCGCTCGCGTAGTTCGGTGCGCTGTCCATAACTAATATGCAGGGCCGCGGCAGAATAATCGCCGACCGCAAGAGCGGCGCAGACGCAGGAATCCATTCCACCGCTGAGCAGAACAATTGCGCGGGGTTTCGCCGAATGAACCATTCCTCGCCTCGGAATTGCTGGCTGTTGATTTCTGATTGCTGATAATTGAAAAACCCGCAGATACAGTGTCTTCACTCAACAATCGACAATCAATAAATCAACAATCCGCAATCCTCCTAAACGCCCTTTACAGCCGGGTCCCAGATGAACTTATGCAATTGCAATCCCAACCGCGCGGGAACTTCATCGGCAAGCATCCATTTTGCAAGATCCTGTGGATCGAGCAGACAGTGCGAACTGTCGCGTGCTCCGGTTGCATCCTTGCGAAAAGCGGGGGAGAATAGCACCGCGTTCACGCGCTCGGCGAGATTGTGTCGCCGGATAAAGTCCCGCGCGAATTCGTAATCGGTGAGGCTGCTGAGCACGAACTTGACCTCATCCTCCGGTGTCAGAGACTTCAGATTTTCGGTGTGAAACGTGCCTCCTTCACCGGACTCTGGACACTTGACGTCCACAATCTTGATGACCCCCAATGGAACCCGCTCCAGTGGGCGCTCTCCGCTGGTCTCGAGGAGGACTCGATAACCGGATTCCAGTAATCGCTGCATCAGGGGCACCACCTCGCGCTCCTGCAGCATCGGCTCGCCGCCAGTGATCTCGACCAACCCGCCCTTAGGGCTGAGTTGTTTTATCTCAACCCAGACCTCTTCCTGAGTCATTTTTCGACCCCCTTGGAACGTATACTCACTGTCGCACCACGAGCAGCGAAGGTTACATCCAGTCAGGCGCACAAATATGCAGGCCAGACCCGCGTAGGTCGATTCGCCCTGTAACGACTTATAAATCTCCGTTATTTGCATGAGCAGCAATCGCAGGCTCTAGCAACCGGCGGCCAGTAACTGTTTATTCGCTATATTTCGCCGTGGTGGTGTCAGTTTCAAATACCGTCACATCTTTAACTCGCACACGCCCGTTGGTGACGCTCTTTAGCCGGCTGTTCGATTCATCGTAAAAATACTTAGCCAGGTTCTCCGCCGACGGATTGATCACGGTAAAGGGCTCAATATCATTGATCATCTGGTGATCGAGGCGGTCAATGACATGCCGCATCACCTCGCGCAGATCCTTGAAATCGAGCAGAAGACCGGCCTTGTCGAGTTCGGTGCCAGCCAAGGTCACCCGAATCTTGTAGTTATGGCCGTGCGGATTTTCGCACTTGCCCTTATAGTTGCGCAGGTAGTGGCCTGCGGCAAAGCTGTCGTCAACCGTCACTTCGAACATTCATCCCTCGGCGCCCCGCTGAATACTAGCCCGACCGCATGATCGCAAAATTTCTCGCGAAACACCTATTGTAACGCGCAGCGCTCACACGAATGGCCCGTTTAAGTCCCTCTAATTGGGCGATTGAGATTTGCCGACGTGGCGCGCTATTGACCGAGCGCCATTCTACCCAGGCTACTGTACAATGGCGGACATATTCATCGCCTGCTGTGTGCGAAGTACGCCTTGGGGATCACAGCGAGGCAGTAAGGATTGGTTCATGAACGTCCTTTTGCTTTCGATGCCGGACTCATTCGAACACATGCCGCCGGTGGCGATTCGCATGCCGAATGGGGCGCTCACCTCGCTCGCCGGAAACGTCGATCCGCACCATCGCGTCGCGGTGGCCGATTTGATTCTGGTTCACCGTAAGGTTCGCAAAACTGTTATCAATCTGGTTTGCGAACTGGATCCAGAAGTCGTCGGGCTCTCCATCATGACATTTCAGCGGCGCACTGCCGGACGAATTATCGATCTGGTGCGCAAGCTTCGACCGGGCGCGAAGATTGTTGTGGGCGGATATGATCCCAGTCTAGCCCCTGAAGCTTACGAAGATATGGGTGTGGATTATCTGGTGCGCAGCGAGGGCGAAGTCACATTCCGCGAATTGCTGCGAGCGCTTGAGCAGGGTTCTGGCTTCGAACAGATCGGGGGGCTCTCGTATAAGAACGGGGACGGCTGGGTGCACAACCCGGCGCGAGCACCGCATCGACTCGAGGACAGCGAGATCCGCCTGCCCAATCGCAATGCGCGCGTGCTCAAGGGATATACCTTGCTGGGCCGGCAAGTGGATGTAATCGAGACCTCTCGCGGCTGCACTTTTGATTGCAGCTTTTGTTCGATCATTGAGATGCGCGGCCGCAATTTTCATACCTATTCGTTCGATCGCGTCTTGGCCGACATTCGCGATTCCCGCGAACATGGCGCGCGAACTATTTTTCTAGTCGATGACAACATTACCCTGAATGTTCGGCGTTTCGAGGCGCTCTGCGAGGCCATCATTGCTGCGGGATTGAACACGATCGACTACTTCGTGCAGGCCATGACTTCGGCGATTGCGAACCACGGCGAAACCCTCGCTCCGCTGATGCGGCGGGCGGGCTTCCGCTACGTGTTTCTGGGGATTGAAAACATTCTGGAAAATGACCTCGAGTTCTTAAATGCCTCCGCTAAAAATACAGAGCGTAACAATGGTCACGAGGTTGGAAATGCCACGCTCAGAGCCATCGATTATCTTCATCGCAACCAGATGTATGTGGTGGGAGGATTGATTGTGGGCAGCCCGGGTGATACGCGGGAGTCAATTGAAGCGAACCTTGAATTCGCGCGCCGCTACGTGGATTGGCCCTACATTCAGCACCCAACGCCGTATCCACGCACGCCCATGACGAAAGACTTTCGCGATCAGGGGCTGATCATGAATGAGCGGCTTGAGGAATACGATGGGACCACAGCAGTGGTGCGCACTGAGCACTTGCCGGCAGAAGAAGTGGAGTTCATGCGCTGGAAAGCCGAGCGCTGGATGAAAGTTCAGCACATACCGGCGGCGCTGCGTCATGATCCGGCGTTCGTCTTATTGCGAGGCTGGAAAATGTTTATGCATACGTTCCGGGGAAGTTCGATCCGCTCAGCGCTAGGACTGGAGAGCGAGAAAAAAGTGTTTGAGCGATATCGGGCGATTCGAAGGGCGGAACGGGAGTACGTGTAAAGGCCGCCGGGGCGATGTTGACAATTCATTGAATTCCTTACTATAATGTAAGGAACAAGGATTATGGAAAGGAACGGATGGCTGCCGCGACTTTGACTTCAAAGGGGCAGGTCACAATTCCGGTGAAGGTCCGTGCCGCTCTTGGGCTTGACGCTGGCGACCGCATTGAATTCGTGGAAGTGGAAAAAGGGGAATTCAACATCGTTGCCGCCAGCCGCTCTGTGCGAGAACTGAACGGAATGTTATATCGCAAGGGAAAGAAGCCGGTATCGATTGAAGAGATGAATGCCGCCATCGCGAAAGGCGCGGCCCGATCGCGATAGCGGGCGGAGATAATGATCGGCCTCGACACCAACGTTCTGATCCGTTACCTTACTCACGACGAACCTAGCCAAACCGCTGCGGCGGTGAGGGTGATGAACTCCTTATCCCTCGATTCACCCGGATTTCTTTCCATAATCGTCGTCGCAGAGTTAGTTTGGGTATTGGCCATCTCCTACCATTATCGGAAAACGGAAATCGAGCAGGTCCTGGAGAATTTGTTGCGGAGCAAGGAACTGGTTATCGAACGTTCAGACATCGTCTCGCAGGCGTCTCGGGCGTTCAGGGCCGGGCGCGCCGACTTCGCCGATTACTTGATCGAACGCTGCGCTCGTGCCGCCGAATGCCGATTCACGGTCACATTCGATCACAAAGCGGCAGCGGTGGCGGGAATGCGACTCCTGCATTGAAAACCGTTTTTACGACATCCCTCGAAAGAACTCCTCCACCACCCGCATCTCCGTAGTCCTCCTGTAATTCGGTAGGCTCTCGATAAACACGCGGCCGTACTGCTTCTTCAGAATGCGGTTATCGAGCAGCACCAGCAAGCCGCGGTCGTGCAGCGAGCGGATGAGGCGTCCAAAGCCTTGTTTCAACGTAATCACCGCCGCCGGGACCTGATACTGAAAGAATGCATTGCCGCCGTCGGCATCGATGGCCTTTACCCGGGCAGCTACGACCGGGTCGCTCGGCACGGCAAACGGCAGGCGATCGATGATTACGCAGCTCAATTGCTCGCCCTGCACATCCACGCCCTGCCAGAACGACGAAGTCGCAAACAGAACAGCATTGGGCGTCAGCCGGAATTCCTCGAGCAGCGCGCTCTTTGGCGCATCCCCCTGGCGAAGCAGGGGAAATTCCAATTCCCCAAGCAGTCGCTGGTAGACATCGTTCATCTGTGCATAGCTGGTGAAAAGCACGAACGCGCGTCCGCGCGTGATTTCCAGAAGCTTGCGGATGCGCTCCGCAGCCATCGCGGTAAATTGCGGAGCGCGGGCATCGGGAAGGTCAGGCGGCACATAAAACAGAGCCTGGCTTTCATAATCGAAGTGCGAAGGCAGCACAGACTCACGCGCATGCTCAATCCCCAGGCGCTGCCGGATGTATTCGAATCCTCCACCGACTGCGAGAGTTGCAGAAGTTAGAACTGCGCATTCGAGCTTCGACCACAGGCATTCACGAAGAATTGGGCCGACGTCGATTGGAGTCGCCTGTAAAAAAACATTCTGTCTTCCGCTCTGAGGTTTTTCTGTGTCCGAGTCTGCCCTGAGCGAAATCGAAAGGTGTCTGCGTGGTGAAAATCGCCCGCCGCGGCGCTCGATCCAAAAGACCGTATTGCGGTCGTCCGACTCCATGGCGAAGCCGAGTTGTACCTGAAGCTCCTGCGCGCGTCGCACGAAGTTGAAAATTTCTTCCGGTTTTTGAGGCAGGGCTTCAAGTTCTCCCGCCAGTCGCGTCAAGGCGTGATTGAAGGCGAGAAACTCGTCTCCGTTTTCTTCAAGAAATTCGCGGCGGCCGTCGAAGGCGAAGCGGCCTTCTCCCGGCGGCAACAACGAGAAGAAAAATTGCGATTTTTCTCGCAGGCTTCCCACCGCTCCCGAGAGCGCAGCCGACATCATGTGATTGTGCTGCAGTGACGTTTCAACGTCCCGGGCCAGATCCTCGACTCGCAAGTTGCTCACAGAAATGCCAAAATAGTTGCCCGCGACGTCTTCCAATTCGTGCGCCTCGTCGAAAATCACTGCAGCAGCGTCGGGCAGAATTCCTGCATCGGGCGCGCCCTCCGCCTGCAATTTAATGGCGAGGTCGGCAAAAAAAAGGTGATGATTCACAATGATGATGTCGCTCTCCATCCCTCGCCGGCGCATCTCTGTGACGAAGCAGCGCTCCCACTCGCTGCACTTCTGTCCGAGGCATGCGTCGGCGCGCGCATCAAGTTTGTGCCAGAGAGCGCTGGTCTCTGGCAGTTCAGCAAGCTCCGCGCGGTCGCCAGTGGCGGTTGTCTTTTCCCAAGCGGCGATCGCGCGATAGTGATCTATCTCTTGCAAGCCGCTCAGCACCGGCTGATCGGTGAGATCGTAGAGTTTCTTGCGGCAGAGATAGTTGTTACGGCCTTTCATGTAACAAACCGAAAGCCGGGAACTCGAACCCGCCCCCCCAAACAGGGCCTGCTCAAGAAATGGGATGTCTTTATAGAAAAGTTGTTCCTGCAGATTTTTTGTGCCGGTCGAGATGATCACGCGCTTTCCTGAACGGATCACCGGCAGTAGATATGCCAGCGTCTTGCCGGTCCCCGTGCCGGCCTCGACGATCAGGTGCCGCTTCTCTTCGAGTGCCTGCTCGACGGCCTGCGCCATCTGCAACTGCCCGCGCCGAAATTCGTATGCCGGATGCGTGCGCGCCAAGACTCCTCCCGGCGCGAAAAATTGATTGAGGGATGTGTCTTTGCTCCCCGACGCGGGCTTGCTGGGTGTTGGTGGAGATACGGGCTGGGAACCTAAAGACACGAGAGTCTCTATAATAAACATTCCCGGCTATCAGCAGTTGTGCTCACTAAGGCTTGACGCAACCCACTTACAACTCGACGAACACGCTCGCCACCACCGTCGCAGGCATCCCGACGATTGCCATCGTGGGGCGGCCGAATGTAGGAAAGTCCACATTGTTCAACCGCATGGTCGGCTCGCGGCGCGCCATTGTCGGCGATGAGCCTGGCATCACGCGTGACCGGCTGTACGGCGATGCGGAGTGGCGCGGACGACGGATTCGCGTGATCGACACCGGCGGCATTCTCCCGGAAGAAAAGGATTTCATTCCGTCGGAAATTTTCCGCCAGGCGCGAGTTGCTTTCGACGAAGCAGCGGCAATTGTTATGGTAGTTGACGGCCGCGCCGAGATTGCCGGGTCAGATCTCGAATTGGTTCGACTGCTGCGCAAGACTGGTCGACCGCTTTTCCTCGCGGTTAATAAGGCTGATAGTGAAAAGCAGGCCTCGATCGTCAATGAATTTCATCGGCTTGGAATCAAAGAGATGTTTCCGATCTCCGCCGAGCACGGGCGCGGAATCGATGATCTGCTGGATGCGGTTTTGAAAATTTTGCCGCCAGCAGAAGAGCTAACCGCAAAGGGTACAGAGGACACAGCGGACACAAAGGAAAGCGAGTCTCAGCCATCGGAGTCTTCCAATGACTTGGCCGACAAGGGTTACGAAACCAAAGTCGCGATCATCGGCCATCCCAACGTCGGCAAGTCAACGCTGCTGAATTGCCTGACGGCGTCCGACCGCGCCATTGTCTCGCCTATTCCCGGTACTACGCGCGATGCCGTCGATGAGATTGTCGAACGGGACGGACGCCGATTCCGCTTTATCGATACCGCCGGCATTCGCCGCAAAGGCAAGACGCATCTGATGGCAGAAAAGCTTTCGGTCGTGATGGCGCGCAAGCATCTTGAGGGCGCCGACATTGCGTTGCTTGTGATCGACGCGACTGAAGGCGTGAGCCAACTTGATGCGGCGATTGCGGGCTATGCTCACGAAAGCGGTCGCTCGATGATTCTCGTGGTCAACAAGTGGGACCTAGTTGCGGACGGCGCGCAGAAGCCCGGCAGGCCGTCGAAGGCTATGCGGATCCGCGAGAGCAAACGTCCCGGCGACCGCGAAGCTTTCGAGGAACGTCTGCGCTATGATCTCAAATTCCTTAACTACGCCCCCATCGTTTTCATTTCGGCCCGCTCCGGCAAAGGGACGGAGAAAATCTTTCCGCTGCTAGAGCAAGTTGCCACCGAGCGGCGCAAGCGCATTTCTACGTCAGCGATGAATCGCTTCGTCGAGCGCGTGGATTTCGAACGAGCCTCAGTTCCCATGCGGTCGCGAGTGAAGATTCTTTATATGACGCAGGCTTCGGTTGCTCCGCCCACGTTTGTGCTCTTCACCAACCGCGCCGTGAAGCTGCATTTTTCCTATCAGCGATTTCTGGAGAATCAAATTCGGCAGGCTTTCGGGTTTTTGGGAACACCGATTTGGATTAAGAACAGGGCGAGGAACTCGTAGAGAGGAGCGGAATGGGAAGGCACGACGTTCAGGAGTGCCCTTACTTCAACCCGCTTGCTACGTAGGCTTCCGAGAGGATTTGCACATAGACATACGCGTAGGCGGTGCCGTCGGCGGAAAAAAGAGGCGCACCGGTCCCATCAATTCCCGCGGAATCGGTGCCAAAGGTTTTCCATAAGTCCATTTTTCCAGTTACCGGATCCACCCTGTAGACTTTTGCGGTCTTCTGCAGCGCGCGGGTGGACGCAACATACAGAGATGAACCATCCGGAGACCAACCGGCCACGTAATACGTGGAGTCAAGACCGGGGACAGGACGAACTGCGTTGCCATCGAGTGGCCAGATTCCCCAATTTCCATCGGGGGTTCGGACTGCCGTGCTCTTGCCATCAGGCGAGAGACGCACACCGGAGATGCCCTCGGGAGTCAGGGGCTTCGAATCGCCGGTGCTCGCATCGATGAGGTAGTCGCGGGCGCCGTGTCCGGCTTCGATGCCTCCAGCCAATAGATGCTTGCCATCCGGCAGCCAGCGAGCCGAGCCGTAACTTACGGAGTCGTGCGTGAGTTGTCTCGCCTCGCCCGCGCCTGTGGGTACAAGGCTAAGCGGACCGCCCTTGGCCGGTTTTGTGATTACCCATTTGTTGTCTGGGGAAATGGCCTCACCAAGTCCCTCGCCGATACGGGTTGGGGGCGAGCCGTCCGTGTCGCGCAGAAAAACCGTGTAGTTCGGTCCGCCGCCATTGCCCTCTTCTTCGAAGACAATCTTGTGACCGTCGCGACTGATGTCGCGCACGATCGACCAGCCAAACCATCCCAATTCACGCTCCTCTTTGCCTCCAGGAGCCAGGCCACGGATTCCAATACGCTCACGATGCGTGATCATCAGCGCCGTTCCATTGCGCAAATCCTCGAGCCACATTCCTCCCGGAACATTGGTGATGGTGCGCACCTTGCCGGAGAGACTGACCGCGCGCGGATTCAGCGCACTGGTATTGCTGCTGGAGGTAAACCAAATCTCGTCGCCGGTTGGGGACCAGAAAATTCCCTCCACAGATTCCCAACCGGAAGCAAGTTTCTTATCTTGATTGTTGTCCTTACCATCGGAAGCAATCACCGCGACCGAGCCTTCATCATCGCCGCCCGGATTCTCATGGTCGGCGAATGCCACCAACTTGCCATCGGGCGAAATCTTGGGATGGCTGATCCAATTGATGCTGTCGAACAGCACCTTGCCAATGGGATATTCCAAACGCCAATGGCTATTCTCCGGAAGATACCGGACAACAGCCATGGACAAGCCGTCGGCAGCCCAGTCAGCGTCCTGCACATTCTCGAGAACTTCTCTTGGCGTTCCGCCACTGAGGGGAACCCGAGCCAGCGTGCCTGTGCGCGCGTATCCACCGAGAACGGCCGTCTTGAGACGAATGGCAAGTTCGCCGTTTTTGGAGATGGAAAGCAGTTCTGCGTCCTTCAAATTCAGTTCCCGGGCGCCGGGATCGTCGGTTCGCGCCATGTAAAGTTGGTTGTCGCCGCCGTCCCAGGACGCACTGTAGACGACGCTGCCGTCCGGCGTGAAGCGGGCGTTTCCGATGGAGCCGGTGCGAAAGGTGATTTGCTTGTATTCGGCCAGAGGAGCGGTAGTGCCGCTTTGCCCCAGCCACCAGCCCAGGCCGAGCGCGATCAACGCCAGCCCTAGAGCGGCCGCCCTGCCAGCCAACAATTTACCTTTCGGCCGCGCCGCCGCGACGGCTGTTACTCTGGCGCTTGCACTGGACGCTCCGGAAAGATGTTCGAGATCGAATGCGATATCGCTGGCAGAATGAAAACGCTGCTCGGGATTTTTTTCCAGGCAGTGCTGGACGATGCGCTCCAGCGCGGGAGAGACATTGCGATTAGTTTCGGCGAGGTCGGCCGGCTCTTCCTTGAGGATGGCGCTCATCGTATCAGCGGCAGTCTCTCCGTGAAAGGCGCGCTTGCCGGAAATCATCTCGTAGAGAATCGCGCCAAAACTGAAAATGTCGGAGCGCGCATCTACGGCAACTCCACGCACCTGCTCGGGCGACATGTAGCCCGCGGTTCCCATCACCACGCCGGCCTCCGTAGCGTGTGTCATGGTGGGCAGCGAAGTATGGGAGCTGGGATCGGCCTGCGTGAGCTTTGCGAGACCGAAATCTAGAATTTTTACCCGGCCATCTTTGGTGAGGAAAAGATTCTCTGGCTTCAGATCGCGATGGATGATTCCTTTTTCGTGAGCGGCAGCCAGGCCATGGGCGATCTGCAGCGCATAATCCAACGTTTTCCGCAGCGTAATCGCGCCGCTGCGCAGACGCTCGCGCATGGTTTCGCCTTCGAGCAGTTCGGAGACAACGTAAGGGGAACCTTCGTTGGTTCCGATATCGAAGACCGCGAGAATGTTGGGATGGTTCAGGGCTGCGGTTGCAAGGGCTTCCTGCTCAAAACGCCGCAGGCGATCTGCGTCGAGAGAAAGCGCCTTAGGTAACACCTTGACCGCCACATCGCGCTTAAGGCGGGAATCGCGCGCGCGATAGACCTCTCCCATGCCGCCCGCGCCTAGCAGGTTCACGATTTCGTAAGGTCCGAGTTTGGTACCGGAGGCGAGGTTCATGGGTGGGCTGGATTATAACTGAAGCGAACGGTCAGAGCGCCACGACTGATGTCTTGCTCACATACGGTGGTGACGAACTTTACGGCGGGTTTTGAAGAAATAAACATCCCGTAGTGTCCCCTTCCCATGTTAGCCCCGAATCTCGCCGCTTTTGCGAGACGTGGGTCTCAGTTGGCTTTCGTTGACTTGCCTGTTTCGCCAACGTAGGATTTGCACAGTGATCGGGCGCACCATCTCGCACTATCGCATTGTGGAGAAACTTGGCGGGGGCGGGATGGGCGTTGTCTACAAGGCCGAAGACACGCGGCTGCACCGTTTTGTCGCCCTCAAGTTCCTTCCCCGCGAGGTTGCCCGAGACGCTCAAGCTCTTGCCCGTTTTCAGGTGGAAGCCCAGGCTGCATCCGCCCTGAACCATCCCAACATCTGCACCATTTACGACATCGGCGGCCAGGGCGGCGAGACCTTCATCGCAATGGAGTACCTCGAAGGGATGCCCCTGAAGCACCGCATTGCCGGGCGTCCGCTAGAAATGGCGACGCTACTATCGCTCGGAATTGAGATTGCCGACGCTCTCGACGCAGCCCATACGCACGGCATTATTCACCGCGACATTAACCCTACTAATATTTTTGTGACCAAGCGCGGGATCGCTAAGATTCTCGACTTTGGTCTGGCGAAGGTCTCTACCGGCGAAGCGGAGGTCAGCGGCGACACATTCGGGGGTGTAACGCATTCGCCGGAGGAGTTGACTCGTCCAGGATCAGCTCTGGGAACCATGCCCTACATGTCGCCGGAGCAGGCGTTGGGCCGGCCTTTGGATTCGCGCACGGATTTATTTTCCTTCGGCGTGGTGCTGTACGAAATGACGACCGGGACCCTCCCCTTCAAGGGACAGACAACCGCGGCATTTTTTGACTCGTTGATTCACAGTGTGCCGGATTGGCCTCTGCAGTTCAATCCTGCGCCGCCGGCAGAACTGGAACGCATCATCCAGAAGGCACTGGAAAAAGATCCGGGACAGCGCTACCAGAGTGCGGCTGAGATGCGGGTCGATCTGCAGCGTCTTCGCCGGGAAATCGAGTCGGGTCAATCTGCGGGCGGGGCGTCGGCTGCCAGGACGGTTCCGGATTCAAAGGAGAGAATCCGGGCTTTGTTTACCGCAGCTCACGCGGTTCAGTCCCAGCGCAAGGCGAGGCTATGGCCGTGGTTCGTGGGTGGCACGGTTGCGGTTGCAGCTTTCATTGCCGCGATCTTGTTTTTGAGATCGCCGGAGCCCGCCCCGGCAGTGCTTTCATCGCTGCAGATTACCAACGATGGCGCATCGAAGCGCTCTCTCGTTACCGATGGCACGCGAGTTTACTTTTCTGAATTTGTGGGCGGCCATTCGGAGCTGCGGCAGGTCTCAACATCGGGTGGGGAAACTGGGGCCGTACCAACACCGATGGCGAGTGCCGACATCTATGATTTTTATCCCGGCAGTTCGGAATTGCTGGTGAAAGGCGAGGCCGAGAGCACGGAAACTGAGGGACCGCTCTGGGTGTTGCCGTTGCCCGCGGGGTCGCTCAGGCAGGTGGGAAATATACTGGCGCACTCAGCCGCATGGGCTCCCGATGGGCAGCACATCGTGTACGCGCGGCAGTCGAGTTTGTACGAGTGCGACGCCGACGGAAGCGATTCGCGAGAATTGATAACCGTTGCCGGAGTTCCGTTTGCTCCTCGATTTTCTCCCGATGGCAGCCGCCTGCGCTTCACCATCCGCAACACGAAACTGGGCACATCTTCCTTGTGGGAGGTATCGGCCGACGGGAAGGATTTGCATCCCGTCTTACCGGGCTGGCACAAACCCGCCCAGGAGTTCGGCGGAGCCTGGACGTCAACAGGAAAGTATTTCCTGTTTGAGTCAACCCGCGACCATAGTCAAAATATCTGGGCTCTTCGCGAGGGCTCTTCGAACTTTCCCAGAGGGTGGTTTCGCAAATCCGCTCCTGAGCCGACGCAATTAACCATTGGACCGTTGATGTTCAGCAATCCGACGCCCAGCCCGGATGGAAAAAAACTATTCGTAATCGGCCAGCAACGGCGCTTCGATCTGATCCGATTGCGCGGCAAGTCGCAAGAATTTTCCATCTATTTTCCTGGTGTATCCGCCGGCGAGGCCGATATCCAGCGCAATGGCGAATGGATCACCTACGTCGCGCATCCCGAACTTACAATGTGGCGCAGCAAAACGGATGGAAGTTCGAGGACTCAGCTCACGTATGCACCGATGCAGGTACACATGCCGCACTGGTCGCCCGATGGAAGCCAGATCGCATTCATGGCATCAACCTCGGGAAAACCGTGGAAGATCTTCGTGATACCTGCCGAGGGGGGCACGCCGCGCGAACTGACTTCAGGAGAACACAACCAGGGCGATCCGACCTGGACGCCGAAGGGAGATTCCATTGTGTTCGCAGGAATGCCATGGCTGGAGTACGGGTCCGCCTCCGGCCCCAACATTCACATGGCGGACCTGCAGAATTCGCAGGTTTCCGATATACCCGGCTCAGAAAACCTTTTCAGTCCGCGCTGTTCGCCGGATGGGCGTTACGTGGCGGGGCTCTCGGCAGACTCAACGAAGTTGATGCTCTACGACGCCGAAAAGAAAAGTTGGTCGCAACTCGCGAGGTCACGCTTCGGTTTCGAAAACTGGTCACACGATGGCAAGTATCTGTACGCGGAAGATTATTCCGATAAAACCGACGACCTGGTGCGCATTAGTGTGCCTGCCGGAAAAATAGAGCGCTTGCTCAGTCTTAAGCAAATCTCACGGGGCTTCGATCCATGGGAATTCTGGGTTGGCCTCACTCCCGACGACTCGCCGCTTCTGATGCGGGATAGAAGTACGCAGGAGATTTATAGCTTGGATGTTAGTTTTCCGTAGTAGAGGAAAGATTGCGCCAGTCTTTATCACACTATCTAGAACCGTCGAGCCGAGCCAGCGCCTGGTCTGTGGTAATAAATTTTGCTCCGAGCGCGCGCAATTCCGCCATAGCGCGCTCTCCATCTTCAGCCTTTAGAGTTTCGATCGCATCCTGAACGACGGAAACACGTCGGCCACGCTCGAGTAACCCTTTCGCGGCGTAACGAACGCAGTATTCCGTCATTACGCCGAAGACCACGAACTCGGCGTCCGTCCCTAATCGTTTAACCAGCTCCTCGGCGTGCAGGCCTTGAAAGATATCGAGGGTTTGCTTTTCGAGATGGATCTGCTGGTATTGCGAAAGGTCTTTGGGTAATGCAGCGGTGGGCTCGTTGGGGATGGTGACAACTTTTTCAGCCAGCGCCTCAGGAACGGGTGCTGCTCCTGGAGTGCCTTTGATGCAGTGCGGCGGAAAAATCTTGAACTCGGGATCGTCCTTGGTGTGGTAGCAACCATGCGACACCAGGAAAACGCGGCCCTGGCGAGCGGCGTCGGTTAGCCTGCGAATGTTGGGGAGCAAGTGTTCGGCGGCCAGCGCGTAGAGGTTGCCCCCAGGAAGCATGAAGTCGACCTGAGTGTCGACCTCCCAGAAAATGAAATCGCGAGATAGCATCAAGGATTAAGTCCAATCTAGTCTAGTCTACCTATAAGACTAAGTTTACAAAGTCGCTAACAAATCCCCAAAACTCCGCTGTAACAGGCCTCCTATCAGACTCACAGACAACAATTAACAAACTGATGACATATCGTTGACAATTCAACGCACGGTCGAACCTAGCATTCCTCATCAGCGGTTAGAGCCACAACGGTCACGCCAGCATCGATATTCGGCCATCGACGTGCCGTGCCCCCGCTTTGACTCGCACTCTCAGGAGGATCTTCTATGCAGCGTTGCCGGATTGCTTGCACCGTTTGCCTCGGCTTTGCGTTGATGTTTCTTTCCAGCGCGGCTTGGGCGCAGTATCGACTTTCAAATCTAGATTCTAACCAGGTTGGAGCTGCCATACACACGGATCCGCTGTTGGTAAATGCGTGGGGATTGGTACACGCTCCGGGCTCACCTTGGTGGGTGAGTGACAACAACTCCGGATGGGCGACCCTTTACCAAGGCAATGGAACTATCGTTTCGGCACTGAAGGTGTTGATTCCGACGGGAGGAGAAAACGGGCCGGGTTCGCCGACGGGCACCGTCTGGAGCGCATCGACTTCGAACGAGTTTGAGGTTGGGGGTGGACCATGGCCATCAGTGTTTCTGTTTGCCGCACTGGATGGAACCATCAGCGGATGGGCGCCAACAGCCAGCTTCAACGACGCGATCGTGGCACCGTTAAATCCTGCACCCAAGGGCGCGGTGTTTACAGGCCTGGCGATCACCAATAAAGCATCGGGAAACTTTCTGTATGCTGCTGACACGGCTAACGGCGCAGTAGATGTTTATGACGGAAACTTCAACCTGGTGACTACGGCTACCGCGAACTTCGCGGCGGAGATCGGCTCTGCAATCCCTGCAGGCTTTACTCCGTTTGGCATCCGCGATATCAACGGAGAAGTGTATGTAACCTTTGCCAGCAGCACGGGTGGGAGCGGCGGTTTTGTTGAAAAATTCAAAGAGGACGGCACGCCTGTAACTCCGGGACATCCCTTGCTCTCGGGAGGGCCGCTGAACCAGCCTTGGGGAATCGCTTCCGCATCGAGGAACTTCGGGCAGTTCAGCAATACGCTGCTGATCTCGAACAACACAAACAGCGGAACTATCAATGCCTTTGATGCCGCAACTGGTCAGTTTGTTGGAATCATGAAAGACAAGAACGGCAAGGCGATTGTGATCGACCAGCTTTGGGGAATTGACTTCGGAGATGGCTTGAAGGGGACCAAGAACGGTGGCACGAACGAAATGTTCTTCACCGCCGGTCCTTCCAACAATCTGGCTGGGACATTCGGGGTGATTGTGCCAGACTAATTGATTTCGGATGCGCAAGATCTTTGGCCACGGGCCGCCCGCAAGGGCGGCCTTCGTGTTGCAACAAGGCATAAGGAGGCGGCGCGGCCAATGGTTTTGGACGACGACACGCGGTGTCTCACGCGGTGGGATTATTGAGTGGCTGCACAAACGAGAGCAAGCTTGTTTCCAGGATATTCTTTCTGTCATCCGGAACGTCAATGAAGCGAAAGGGTTGAAGCCAGCCCTGAGTTGCCCACATGGGAAACATGATCTCGGCCTGTTCACGAATTGTGGTCTCGCCGAGATGGAAGATCAACTCCACTTTCAGCTTTTCGTCGAGAGGCTTCTCCACGTTCATCAGACCGCCAGTAGCGGAAAGCTGATGCAGTTTACCTCGTACCTGGCGCTGATTGGGAAGGCGAATAAGGATTAAAACCGATCCGCGCAGCTTAACGCGAAACGGGCGGTCTTGCAGATTGTGTGACTTGTCGGAAGACGGAGCCGCTCCGGTTGCTGTTGAAGTCTGCGACATCGTGGCTGGATTATGACACTTCGTCAAATCATGTAGGAGGTTACGAAAGCAGCAAAGTCTGCGTGATGTGCAAACCACGTGAGAAATATTTGGTAGTTTTCGCTCGCAAACAATCATTTCCGGCCGGGATGGGCTTCGCCGCGGCCGGAGAATAAGTTGTAAGGCCAGGCATCTTTGCTCTTCGCTGGCGTCCTGGCCTCGGCACCCCCTGAGGTCGTGACTGAAGAGGAGGCACAATCCCAATCCTCCGGCGGATCGGCGATTCCCCAGACATTCCCAGGATTGTAGAGCGAGACTCCGATAAGAAAGCATTTCCCGCCGTTGCCGAGGGCCAGGCAGCTCGCAACTCGCCCAGAGACGCCGGGTCCTCCAGGCAAATCGCTCAACAGCACTGGAGTTTCAAGCGGTAACGCCTGCGACGCCTGGAAGCCACCGCCTTGGGGGCCCACCACCACTGCAACGCACCGTTCCGAAAACGGATGTCGACGATCCATACTAGTCACGGTGACTGGAATCTCGACACGCAACCGCGTGCTGCGCCGCGTCGACTTTGATGTAAGTACTTCCATGCCGGTTGTGCAGTGTGGAGATTTGCTGCACTACACCAGTTTGACAGAAACAGCGCCGCTTACGCCTATTAGAACGAACAAAACAGGATGACGGAAGTAACTTTGAGTCACGCGGGCGCGGGAAATACCAACGTTTCCCAGTCGAGGGAGTGCGCCGAGCCCTGCTAAGATGGCTCGACATTGGCGAGAAATAAACCGTGAATCGAGAAATTCCCTCGCGTCTGAACCATCGAGGACTAACGAATTCGGCTGAATGGAAATTCTTGCTGGCAAGTAGCGCTGCGGGGCCTGGAAAAAGCGATCTTATCGGCGCGCATTTGCTCGAGCGACAAGAAACTGGACAAATCGATTGGAAGGTGTTGCTTGGCCTTGCGGATCACCATGGCACGACTTCGCTGCTATATCAAAATCTTGCATCTTCAGACCAGCTGGTTCCTCAATCTGTTCTGGCTTCGCTTCGGCAGCGTTACGAGACGAATGTGCGCGCCTCACTTTTTCTCGCGCGCGAATTGATGCGCATCCTCGACCGCACCGATGATCTCGGCGTCGAAGTTATTCCCTACAAAGGCGTTGCGCTTTCGGAGGCCTACTACGGAAACATCGCGCTAAGGCAATCGTGTGACATTGATTTGTTCGTCCGCAAGCGGGACATCGTGCAAATCAAGAGGGCCATTTGCGAGCTCGGATATAGGCCGCGCCTGCCCATTTCTGAAGAGGCCGAAGAAGATTACATCGCCTCGGGATACGAGTGGACGTTCGACAGCGATGCAGGGAAAAATCTATTGGAGCTGCAATGGGCGCTGCAGCCGCGCTTCTATGCTGTGGACTTCGACATGGATGGGTTATTCGAGCGGGCGGGCAATGCGACCGTTGCGGGGCGGCGCGTAAAAGCTCTTTCTTCCGAAGATCTGTTGCTGGTGTTAGCCGTTCATGCTGCAAAACATGTGTGGGGACGGTTGATCTGGCTATGCGACATCGCACAGATTCTGCAGCGCGGAAACTTGAATTGGGATTTTGTGCGAGCGCGGGCGCGAGAGTTTGGCATTGAACGGATTCTCCACGTTACACTGCTGCTCGCAAACCGCCTGTTAGGAGCCGGGTCACCTCCGGCTATCGAACGTGCCATGCACGAGGACCGCGCCGCGCTGGTCTTCGCCGACGAGATCTCCGCGGCTATTGCGGATGGAGTTTCCTATGCGGAACAGCAGATATCTTACTTTCGGCTGATGATGCGGCTGCGTGAGCGCAGGAGCGATCGATTGCGTTTTCTAACCAGACTGACTTTTACGCCGGGGCCCGGGGAGTGGGAAACGATACACCTTCCCAAACCTCTCTTTCCTTTATATCGAGTTGTGCGAATGGCGAGGTTGGCAACGAGGTGGGCGCAGGATTAGCTTCGAAGGTCAGGTGGGTAGATTAGCTTAGATGATCAGCGGCGAGCATTCGTCCGCGCTTGCCAGATGCCAGCCTTAAGACCGCGCTCAATCGCTATTTTGTAGCCGGCCGCATCCATGGCTGCCAGCGTAGCGGCGGTCGTGCCACCTGGGGTCGCCGATTCCTGCAGAAGGTTGGAGAGCTTCTGTCCGCTCTCCCTCCAGTAGAGGATCGCGTCTGCTAACGCATGCGCCGCGGCAGTGAGAGACGTCTGGCGATCAAGACCGCTCGCCTGCGCCACTTTGGCCAGAGTTGCCAGCGCGTGATAGCCGTGGCCCGGGGAGTAAGCCGCGTTGAAGGCGTCGAAGCGACTCTCCGGGATCTCCAGAACGAGGCCAACTCGCCCAAACAATTCGCGCACTCGGTTACGGGCGGGATTGGGGAGGTTGCGTGCAAACGTCACCGCCGTCAGACCGCGTCCGACGCGGCAGATCGGACTCGGTGCCGCGCGTGCCCAGCCGACGCGCGGGTGAAGGTGCGGGCGCAATTTCTTCAGCGGAATTCCCGCGGCCACGCTGATGGCCAGCAGGTTAGAGTTGCCAGCGCAGCGCGCGACGGCGTCGAGCACTTCCGCAACCGCGACCGGCCGCACAGCGATGATCAACATGTCCGCGGTTGCGACTGCAGCTTGCAGGTCAGGCTCGACCGCAACTCCGAAATCTCGCTCGAGCGCCCGTAGCTTCTTGAGGTTACGATCGTGAACCACGATCGCCTCCCGATATTCCGCGCGATGCAGTCCCGCGACCAGGGCGCTGGTGATGCGTCCTCCGCCTATGAAGACGATGGCGCTCACCGGCTAGCCAAACCTCCAGCGGTTTCGCCGCCGTCCAAGGTAAAGACTTGGCCAGTAGCGTAAGCTGCGTCGTCGGAGGCGAGAAACGCGAAGAGAGCCGCTATCTCTTCTGGCTTCGCGTGACGGCGAAGTGGAATCTTCGCGTTGACCTCCTCAAGCATCGAATCCGTGTACTCGGCGCGCTGCATGGGCGTGAGCACATAGCCCGGAGCAACAGCACATACGCGAATTCTGGGCGCAAGTTCGAGCGCCATGGTTTTGGTTAATTCGATTACCCCCGCTTTGGTCGCATTGTAGTCGGCGTAGAACGGTTGTCCGACAACGCCGTTGGTGGAGGCGGTTTGCAGAATCACTCCGCTGCCGGATTGTGACTTGTAACGATCCCACATATAACGCGCGGCGGTCTGCGCCACGTAGAAAACCCCGGTGAGATTTATGGCGATCACTTTGTCCCATTCTTCGGGAGTGATGTCGAAAAACTTGTGGCGCATGCTGATGCCGGCGTTGTTGATGAGCACATCGAGTCCGTCCATTACACGGACGGCGTCGGCAAGGGCGGCTTCCACCTGCATCAGGTCGGTGACGTCGGCGATGATGGCCTCGAAAATTCCCGGCGTTTGCTGACGAATGGCTTCGCACGCTTTGGCGTCGCGGTCGAGGATGCAGACGCGCGAGCCTTCTTCAAGAAAGCGCGCGGCGGTGGCTGCGCCGATGCCGCTGGCACCTCCGGTGATAAGGACTCGCTTGTTGGCTAGGCCGCGCATGCACTGGCAAGTGGTCAGTGGTTGGTTATGGGTCGCTGCATTCTATTTGGAGCGAAGGCATCTTTAGTCTGTGACTCAGATCAATGTAGAGCAAACTCCTGGGCCGGGTCCAGCGGGCCGTGGTCCGGCAGAGCTCCGGCGATTCACTTACAAACGATGCAACGACGGATATAAATCGGCTCACGTCTGGCTGATGGCGTTCAGCATAGGGTGGCGACCTTTTCGAGTCTCCGTTTCGAAAATGGGAGCGGTCGCATGCTGACACGTTTAGGGGTGCTATCGGCATGTTCCTTTTCGTTCCTCTAGGCGCTTCGGTTTCCTAACGGACTCTTCCCTTTTAGGAGAGTGTTCCGATTGCGGAGTGTTTCATTACGTTTGTCCAATGATTGGCGCCAATTCCCTAAAGGGTTCCTGTGATCCGTCGATCCTTCCTTAGGTCAGAGGAAAAGGGGTCTTATGAGTATTTCCGTCTCCAGTTCGCTATCGACCGCATCAGTTGCCGCCGCGAACTCTTCTTCGATTTCGGGAGCCGCTCGAACTCCACAGCCAACCACGAACAAATCTGCGTATACGGTGGAATTGACCGAGGCCCAGCAGGTTTATCAACTCTATAATAGGGGTCAGCAGGTCTCTCAGATCGCGACCGCCCTGAGCCTGTCGCAGACCGTGGTGAGCAACTACCTTGGCATTGCCGTTAGCAACGGATAAGGCGATCGTCCGACGGCAAAGGAAGGCTGCACCCTCGAGGATTTGGCCGGGGAAGTTAGAGGACACGGCGCCAGCTCGCGGCCGCTTAGAGAAGGCCGTCATGCAGCCATGGTCGGGCCTTCTTGCTTGCCAGACACGACGGAGCACATTTCCGTGTGTCCGCTTGCGCTCTTACATAGTACTGATTCTGATGTAACGGCGCAGATCGGGCAGCGCAGCGAGAATAACGAAGCCGGCGAATGCCAAGGCTGCCACGCCCGCCACTTTCGTAACCACAGACAATGCTTTCATTGAGGACTCCTTCGGAGATCGTCGGATTTATGATGTCGCGGCCATGCAAAAGGAAGCCTTCGATTTGTCTGATGGCTATTTCGCGCCTGCGGAATTTTCATGAGGGACAGGTTCCCAGCCTCGGGAACGGGATACCGCTTCACGCCAGCGCTGGCGCATAGCTTCGGCTTGAGAGCGGGGCATGCGGGGATCGAAGCGGCGTTGGTCGTGGGACAGGTCTGAGAGTGACTGCACTTCCTTCCAGACGCCGGTGGCGAGGCCAGCGAGAAACGCGGCACCGAGGGCGGTGGTCTCCGTCATTGCAGGACGGACGACGGGAACGCCGAGAACGTCCGCCTGAAATTGCATGAGAGCGTTGTTCGCGGATGCGCCGCCATCGACACGCAGATCCTGAAGCGGTGTGCCGACGTCGGTTTCAACAGCGTCCATGAGATCGGCGACCTGGTAAGCGATACTTTCTAGCGCCGCGCGGGCGACATGCGCCGCGGTGCTGCCGCGGGTGAGACCGAAGATTGCCCCACGGGCGTAGGAATCCCAATGCGGCGCGCCGAGTCCCACGAAGGCGGGGACAAAGTAAACTCCGCCGTTGTCCGGGACGGAGCTGGCGAGGGCTTCGACATCGGTCGAGGTTCGAATGATACCCAGGGCATCGCGCAGCCATTGAACCACAGCTCCACCGATAAAGACGCTGCCTTCGAGAGCATAGTCGGTTGTGTTGGCGATCTTCCAAGCCACGGTGGTAATGAGGCGATGAGTAGAAGCGACGGCGCGATCGCCGGTGCTCTGCAGCATGAAACAACCGGTGCCGTAAGTATTTTTCGTGAGGCCGGGAGTGGTACATCGTTGGCCGAAGAGCGCGGCCTGCTGATCTCCGGCGATGCCCGCGATCGGAATTCCGTTGAGGCCGGGGACAGAGCTGACTTCTCCATAGACTTCGCTGGAGGCATGGACGTCGGGCAGCATTGAGGCGGGAATATTAAAGAGTGCGAGAAGATCGTTGTCCCAGCGGCCGGTGTGAATATTGAAGAGCATAGTGCGGGAGGCATTGCTGCCATCGGTGACGTGGAGGCGGCCGGCGGTTAACTTCCAGAGGAGCCAGGTGTCGACGGTGCCGAAGGCGAGACGTCCGGCCTGGGCAAGCTGGCGGGCTTGCGGGACATGATCCAAGATCCAGCAAATTTTGCTGGCGGAGAAGTAGGCGTCGATTAATAGGCCGGTGCGCTGCTGAATGAAAGCTTCGTGGCCTTGGTTTTTGAGATGCTGGCAGAATTCGGCGGTGCGGCGATCCTGCCAGACGATGGCGTTGTAGATTGGCTTACCGGCGGCGCGGTCCCAGACGATGGCGGTTTCGCGCTGGTTGGTGATGCCGATCGCAGAAACGTCGCTGGGCTGGAGGTGGGCTTGGGTTAGAGCTTCGAGAGCGACGGCGAACTGCGACGCCGCGATTTCGTCTGGATCGTGTTCGACCCATCCCGGCTGGGGAAAAATCTGCGTGAACTCGCGCTGGGCCAGGCCGCGGACGGAGCTCCGTTCGTCGAACAGTAGAGCTCTGGAGCTTGTGGTGCCTTGGTCGAGAGAGAGAATGTAGGGCAACGTGGCCTCCGATTTTTTGATGCAATGGCTCTAAGATGCTTTGCTGGACGACGATTGGCCGGACGATGATTGCGACAACGAGGATTGCGACGACAAGAATTGAGCGCGGAGAAATCTTCGAATTCCGAAATCGTAGACTGCGGCGCCGACGAGTCCTCCGATGAGCGGTGCGACAACCGGAATCCACCACACCCTGGCATCGTCGGTGAGGCCATTGTTTTTGAATCCAGCTATGGCAGTGAAAAGGCGCGGGCCAAAATCGCGTGCGGGGTTGATGGGATATCCGTGCATGCCTCCGAAGCTCATGCCGATCGCGACGACGACTAATCCAATCATTAGAGGCGCGAGGTTGGCTCCGGGCGGGACGTTAAACTCGTCGGTGATGGCCAAGATCAGCAGCAGCAGCAGAGCGGTACCGATGACTTGATCGAGAAACCCGGCTTGCGGCCATGCAGGAAAGGCCGGGAAAGTTGTGAATACGCCTGCGGTTCGTTCCAGTTGAGGGTCGACCTGGCGAAAGGCCGGCAGATAGTTCCGATACACCAGAGCAGCAGCAAAGAATGCACCGGCCGTCTGCGCGATTGAATACGGTAACACTTTGCGCCAGGGAAAACCGCGGAACACTGCCAAGGTAAGCGTGACCGCCGGGTTGAGATGGCCGCCGGAAACTTTGCCCGCGACGTAGATGCCCATGGTTACCGCGAGTCCCCAACCCAAAGTGATATTGGTGTAGCCGCCGTGAACGGTGGCGGCCGGCGTTGCTGCCGGGAACAACACCACCATGGCAACCACGCCTGTACCGAAGAGGATTAAGACGAAGGTTCCGAGAAATTCGGCAATCAACTCGGCGGCCAATGTGGGCTTCTTGTTCATGAGGCGGCGTGCTCCTGGGCTGAGGCGCGGCGGCTTCGAACCGCAAGTAGTCTAGCAAGGATTGGCCGTGGGCCTCGATTTGAAGATGCCCAAGCACGGTAATGGTATTCCGGGAGATTTTTCTTGACAGCGGACGCGTGGCCTGTAAGATGAAGAATATTTATTCAACATTGTGAATAAATATGCACGATGAATAAAGCGCTGCGGCAAAGAGCCGTTTTGGATACGTTGCGGCATGGGCCCATCGGCAATCAGGAAGACTTGCAGCGAGCTTTGCGCAAGCGGGGATTCAGGGTGGGGCAGGCGACGCTGTCGCGGGATATACGCGATCTGAATTTGAGCAAGACGGCGGCTGGCTACACGCTGCCGCAAGGGGAAGGCGCAGCGGGTTTAGCTTTGCCCCCGGTGCAGCGGTTGGTTCGCGAGTTTGTGCTGGATGTGCGCCCGGCGCAGAACCTGCTGGTAGTGAAAACCATTATTGGCAGCGCGCAGCCGGTAGCAGCGGCGCTGGACGAGCAGGAATGGGAGGAAGTGGTGGGGACGATTGCTGGTGACGACGCGATTTTGATTGTGTGTCCCGATAGGGATGCCGCCAAGAAGGTCGCGGCGCGGATCGAGGAGATGCTCGGCTGATGGGTGTGAAGCTAAAGTTAAAGACCGCAGTGCTGGGGGCAAGCGGCTATTCCGGGCTGGAGCTGACGCGCATTCTGGAACGGCATCCGCGACTGGAGAAGCCTGTTTTGTTGCGGCGCGAGGACGGAAGCAACGGAGCGAAAGACTTGGCCGAAGTATTTCCGGGGTTGTCGGGCAATGGCGGGTATCCGTTGCGGACGCTATCGTGGCCGGAACTGAAACGGCAAGGCGTGCAGCTACTTTTTCTGGCTACTCCGCATGAAGCGTCGCGGTCAGTTGTACCTGAGGCGATAGCTCAGAGTTTCCGAGTAATTGATTTGAGTGGCGCGTGGAGGCTCAAGCAAGCGCAGCATCGCGCGATCTATTCGTTTCAAGATCCGGATGCCGCCACTGCCGCGGAATTAACGGCAAAAGCCGTGTATGGACTGCCCGAGTTGAACAGCGATTCCATCGCGAAGGCTCAGTTGGTGGCGAATCCCGGTTGCTATGCCACTTCGGTGATCCTGGCGTTGGCGCCGCTGCTAAAGGCCGGCCTGGTCGATCGAGAGCACGGAATTATTTCGGATTCGAAGTCGGGAGTGTCGGGAGCGGGTAAGGAGCCCACGCCACGAACCCATTTCGTTTCTGTGGCGGACAATCTCTCCGCTTACTCGGTGTTCGAACACCGGCATCTGGGAGAGATGGTCGAGCAGCTGCGGTTGGGCGACACGGAACTGATTTTCACGCCGCATCTGCTGCCGATTCCGCGCGGGATTCTCTCGACTATCTACTTGCGTTTGAATCGAGCGATGAAGGCTGCGGAAGTTGAATCCTGTCTGCGCGATTTTTATTCCGGTAAGCATTGGGTGCGAGTGTTTGCGACTCCAAATTTGCCACAGTTACAGTTTTCGCTGCACACAAACTATTGCGACCTCGGATTTTGCCTGGCGGAGGATGGTCGGCGGCTGGTGCTCATTTCTTGCGTGGACAATTTGCTGAAAGGCGCGGCAGGACAGGCCGTGCAGAACATGAACCTGATGTATGGGTGGGAGGAGCAGGAGGGTTTGCAGTGACGATTGTGGTGAAGATTGGCGGCGCGGCGATTGAAGATGCGGTAACGCTGCGCAAGTGTGCGAAGTCCGTCGCGGAGCTGGCGCAGGATGGGCATCGTGTAGCGGTGGTTCATGGCGGAGGCAGTGCGTTGACTCGCATGCTCGATAGGTTGGGGAAGAAAAGCGAATTTGTGGACGGGTTACGCGTGACCGACGCGGAAACTCGAGACGCGGCGCTGATGGTGTTGGCTGGGGTTATTAACAAGAAACTGGTGGCGGCGATTCAGGCCGCGGGGATGCCGGCGATTGGTTTCTGCGGCGGGGACGGGATGACGTTCCGTGCACGAAAGAAATTTGTTCAGAGCCGTGATTTGGGATTTGTGGGCGAGATCTGTTTCGCAGAACCATGCTGGATCGAAGCCCTGTGGCAACAGGGAGGAATACCGGTGCTGGCGTCACTCGCGCTGGGCGCTGATGGTGAATACTACAACGTCAACGCCGATGAAATGGCGGCATCGTGCGCTGCGGCTTGCCATGCCAACACTTTGATTTTTCTTACTGACGTGCCCGGAGTGAAAGATGCGTCGGGCTGCGTGATGCCGCGGCTGAGCACGGAGCAGGCAGCTGAACTCGCGGCCGGATCGATCATCAGCGGCGGCATGCTGCCGAAGTTACAGGCCTGCGGGCTGGCGCTGAAGCAAGGCGTAGGACGAGTGAGGATTCTGCCCGCAACCGAAGTAGAAATGTTGCCGCAGTTTTATCTCACCAAGTTGTCGTGTGGAACGGAGGTTACCTGTTCATGAGTTCGCCGGCTGTTACCAGCAAGGAATCGAAATTGAATAGTCGTATACGGGGCCGGATGGCGACTGCTCCGGACCGAACCCCGCAAGGGTTCTGGTGTCCCGACCTGGTCTCAACTCGCGACCTAGGATCCGCGGGGGTTCGCGCTGTTTTGGATCTCGCGACGATCATGAAGTCGCGTCCTGCTGATTTTCGTCGAGCCCTCGCAGGCCGACAAATTGTGATGTTCTTCGAAAAGCCTTCGCTGCGGACTCGCCTGACGTTCGAGGCCGGGATGGTGAGCCTCGGTGGCACTGCGATGTTTGTAGACCAGACTCACGAACGAATCGATGCGCGCGAAAAGCTGAGCGATGTGGCGCACAACCTGGAGCGTTGGGTGGATCTTATCGTTCTACGTACATACTCGCAGGAAACCATCCACAAGATGGCACGCTACGCCTCGGTTCCGGTAATTAACGCGCTCAGCGATTTGGAGCATCCGTGCCAGGCGCTAGCTGACTACATGACGCTGCGGGAGCGTTTTGGAGATTTGAAGAACCGCTGCCTGGCCTACGTCGGTGACGGAAACAATGTGGCGCATTCATTGTTGCTAACGTGCGCGTGCCTGGGCTCGTCGATTCGGGTGGCGACTCCGGCGGGATATGGGCCTGATCCACGGATCGTTGCCGATGCGCGCGAGATCGCTGAAAACACTGGAGCCGAGATTTGCCTGTTGTCCGATCCACACGAGGCCGTGGCTGGAGCTCACGCGATTTACACCGACGCCTGGACCAGCATGGGGCAGGAAAAACAAGAGAGTGAGCGGGCGCGAATTTTTCCTCCGTATCAAGTGAATTCGGAACTGATGGCGGAAGCCGCTCCGCACGCGGTGTTCATGCACTGCCTGCCTGCGCATCGCGGACAGGAAGTGACGGATGCGGTGATGGACTCGGAACGGTCTTTGATTTTCGAGCAGGCGGAAAATCGCCTGCACGTACAAAAAGCGATTCTTTATTTGCTGCTGGGCGGCGGCAATCCTCTGCCCGCAAGGAGTGTTCATGCCTGAAAAAGTCGTACTTGCATATTCGGGAGGACTTGATACCTCCATCATTATTCCGTGGCTCAAGGAAAATTATGATTACAGCGTCATCGCGATGGTCGGCGACGTAGGCCAGGGCGACGACGTCGAAGCCGTAGTCGAAAAGGCTTATGCCACGGGCGCAAGCAAAGTAGTCGTGGAGGATCTCCGCGAGGAGTTTTTGACGGGATACGTTTTTCCCGCGCTGCAAGCCGGCGCCGTATACGAGCATAAATATTTGCTGGGAACATCGCTGGCGCGTCCGGTGATCGCAAAGCATCAGGTGGAGGTTGCTCTGCGCGAGGGAGCAACTGCCGTAGCGCATGGCTGCACGGGAAAAGGAAACGACCAGGTTCGCTTTGAATTGACCTATCAAGCGCTGGCGCCGGAGTTGAAGGTGATTGCGCCGTGGCGGGAATGGTCGTTGAAATCGCGAGAAGATTGTCTGGACTATGCCGAGCAACATGGGATCGCCGTGGCAGCGAGCCGCGAGAAAATTCACAGCCGTGATCGCAATCTGTGGCACCTGAGTCATGAAGGCGGAGAGTTGGAGGATGCAGGGAATGCTCCGCTGGCGACTACATGGCAGATGACTCGCTCGCCGCAAGAGGCGCCGGACAAGGAAGAAGAGGTCACCATTGGTTTCGAGAAAGGAATTCCGGTAGCGGTTGGTGGGATGAAGCTCGATCCAGTATCGCTGGTCGAACTGCTGAATGAGATTGGGGCGCGCAACGCGATTGGGCGCGTGGATCTCGTGGAGAACCGTTTTGTCGGGATTAAATCGCGCGGCTGTTATGAAACGCCTGGCGGAACGTTGCTGATCGCGGCTCATCGCGAGCTAGAGTCGCTCTGCCTGGAGCGCGAGGTTGCGCACTTCAAACAGCACATAGGGTTGAAGTATGCGGAGCTAGTTTACTTCGGATTATGGTTCACGCCGTTGCGCGAGGCCCTGGACGCCTTTGTCGCGACCACGCAAGAAGAAATGACGGGCAGTGTAACGCTGTCTTTGTATAAGGGAAACGTTTCGGTGGTGAGCCGGCAGTCTGAGCACTCGCTTTATCGCACCGATCTTTCGTCTTTCACAATGGGCGAAAGCTACGATCAGAAAGATGCGGCGGGATTCATCCGAATTCTGGGACTTCCCTCTCGTACACGCGCGCGAGCTCGCGTGGAGGTTGCGCGATGAAGATGTGGTCGGGGAGATTCCGGCAACCGCTCGATCCGCAATTCGGCCGCTGGCAGCGCTCGTTTGATTTCGACCAGCGGCTGCTGAAGTATGAATTGGCGGCGAGCGCGGTTCACGCTCGAGCTTTGAAGAATGCTGGAGTTTTATCGGCGGACGAGCTTATCCGCATTCTTGAGGGACTTCAGCAAATTGGCGACTTGGCCGCAACCTCAAAGGGCCTTATCGAAGACGATGAAGCTGAGGACGTACATCATTTCGTCGAAAAGCAGCTGGTAGCAAGGATCGGCGATGTAGGGTACAAGCTGCACAGCGGGCGCAGCCGCAACGAGCAGATCGCGACAGATTTGCGTTTGTATGTAAGAGCGGCGATCGATCAGTTGAGAAGTCATCTAGCCGAGGTGTGTTCGGCGTTCGCTGAGCGGGCAGAACAAGCCGGCGGAGCCGCGATGCCCGCTTATACACACTTGCAGCGTGCCGAGCCGGTGCTGGTTGCGCATTGGCTGCTGACGTATGTCGAGATGTTCTTGCGGGATGCTGATCGGCTCACCGATTGCCGCCAGCGGCTGAATGTGTGTCCGTTGGGATCAGGCGCTGTCGCGGGGGCGACTCTGCCGCTGGACCGGGTTTTCATGGCGGAGGAGCTCGACTTTGATGGTCCAACGGAAAACAGCATCGACGCAACCAGTGACCGCGATTTCGTTCTAGAGTTCGTCAATGCGCTTTCGCTTCTGGGGCTGCATCTGAGCCGGTGGGCGGAGGAGATGATTATTTTTTCCACGCCGGGATTTGGCTTTGTGCACCTGCCTGAGGCGTATTCGACGGGCAGCAGCGCAATGCCGCAGAAGAAAAATCCAGATCTGCTGGAGTTGGTGCGGGGCAAGAGCGGGCGCGTCATTGGAAATGCAACCGTGCTAATGATTGCGATGAAGGGCTTGCCTTTGGCCTACAACAAAGATTTGCAGGAAACGCAAGAGCCACTTTTCGATGCTACAGACGCAGTTCTCGGGATGTTGCCGCTGGTTGCGGGATGGATGAAGGCAGTCGAGTTCGATCATGAACGCATGAACGAGGCAGCGCGATCCGGATTCATGAATGCGTGGGCGGCGACGACTTACCTTGTGAAACGCGGCGTTCCGTCGCGACTGGCGCACGAGCAGATCGGCAAGGCTGTTAAGTTGTGCGTGGAAAAGAATTGCGAGCTTCAGGATCTGACGCTGGAGGAATTGAGTGTTCTGAATCCGTTATTCGATGAAAATCTTTACGAGTGTTTGAAACCGGTTTCGGTGTTGGCGATCCACGATGTAGTTGGCGGCACTGCGCCGGCGAGAGTGCGGGATGGGATTGCTGCGGCGCGGAAGAAAATCGAATCGCTTCGCGCTACATCAACCCAGATCAAATCGCCCGACGAGGAGGTTCATGCGCACTCGTAAAGCCATTTTGCCGGACGCCAAGCACATCCATGAACTAATCTCAGCCTATTCCGCGGACGGCACTCTGTTGCCGCGGACGCTGGCGGAGATTTGCGAGAACGTGAGGGACTTTGTGGTTCTGGAGGAGGAAGGCCGCATCATTGGGTGCGGGGCGCTGCATCTTTACGGCACGCACCTGGCTGAAATTCGTTCGATCACGGTAGGTCCGCGGGCGCAGGGACATGGCGGCGGAAGCCGGCTAATGAAGGCTTTGATGGCCGAGGCAAAACGGCACAGGGTGGATTGCATCTGCCTGTTTACTCGTGCTCCGGAGTTTTTTGCGCGACAGGGATTCGAGATGGCGAGGCGCGAGGATCTCCCTGATAAGATTTATAAGGATTGCCACGTCTGCCCTAGATTTCACCAGTGCGATGAAGTGGCGATGGTGCGCGGCAAGCTGCCAACATTTGCAATTCTTCCAGAACCCGCGAACTGGCTGGTTAGAATCCAAAGCCAGCAATAGCCGCACACGGCACAAAAAAGACGAATTAGTCTCGCCCCGCGGGAAATTTCCGGCGGGAGACGACTCCTTTCATTCAATAGCTGGATACCGGAGGTGCCGCCGCCGATGCTATGATCGGTTTGCGAACAAGGCTAGAATCCCGTTCGAGGGTGGCATCCACGCCTATGGCAATCGTTACTCCTAACAGTTCCCTCACCCCCTCTACTTCGGCTCCACAAACATCAACGAACTACACCGTTCCATTGGCAGTTGTGACCACACTATTTTTCATGTGGGGCTTTCTGACTTGTCTCAACGACATTCTTGTCCCACACTTGAAGCCGATTTTCGATCTGAACTACGCCGGGGTCATGCTCATCCAGTTTGCCTTTTTTGGAGCGTATTTTCTGTTCTCCATACCATCGGCAAAGGTGATTGACTGGATCGGTTACCAGCGATCGATGGTGGCAGGTTTGCTGACCATGGGTCTGGGCGCCTTTCTTTTTGTGCCGGCGGCCATGGTTCCGTCGTACCCGTTGTTCCTGATCGCACTCATCGTACTCGCCACAGGGATTACCTGTTTGCAGGTGGCGGCCAATCCCTACGTAACCGTGTTAGGTAAACCCGAGACGGCCTCGAGCCGATTGAATCTGACGCAGGCGTTCAATTCGCTTGGTACTTTTCTAGCTCCTTTCTTCGGCGGGCTGCTGATTCTAAGTGCGGAGCCGAAGAGTATGCCCGAAATCCGGGCGATGGCGCCGGCTGCCCTGCAGGCCTACCGCCTGCACGAAGCGTCGACGGTAAAACTGCCTTACATCGGTCTGGGGATTGCGCTGGTGCTGCTGGCGATTGCTATTGGAAGTTTCAAGTTGCCGAAAATTCCGCACGCGCAACATAAGGTTGGTGAAAAGGTAAACGACTCGATCTGGAAGCATCCCAATCTGGTTTTTGGGGCGATTGGAATTTTCGTTTACGTTGGCGCCGAGGTTTCCATCGGTAGTTTCATGGTGAACTATCTTAGCCAGCCGGAGATCGGCGGCCTGACTCAGAAGGTTGCTACCAGTTTCGTCGCGTTCTATTGGGGCGGAGCAATGGTCGGGCGCTTCATCGGATCGGGACTGCTGCAGAAGATGAAGACGGGGCCGTTGCTTGGCATTTGCGCCGTTTGTGCTGCAGCCCTGGTTGCAACTTCCATGCTGAGCACGGGTCACTTCGCCATGTGGAGCATCATTCTGGTTGGGTTTTTTAATTCCATCATGTTCCCGAGTATTTTCACCCTCGGCGTAGCCGAGCTTGGGCCGCTAACCGGGGACGGCTCCGGAATCATGATTATGGCAATTGTCGGGGGAGCACTAATTCCGCTCGCGCAGGGCGCAATTGCTGACAGAATTGGGATTCACCACGCATTCTTTCTTCCCGTAATCTGTTACCTCTATATTTTGTTCTTCGCGTTGAGCGGCTCGAAGCCGAATAGTCTCCGGCAGCGGGCGTAGCGTTGTAGATTGTGTCGCCAAAGCGGCGAGACCCTTCGACCAGCTCAGGGCAGGCTATGGAGCGCTCCAGTTCGGCAAGGTTAAGCAGTCGCCAAGTCCGGCTTTTTTATTGTGCCCTCGAAATGCGCTTCGATCTCTTCGAGCGTCTTCCCTTTTGTTTCAGGCAGGAAAAAAGCGGCGGTGATGAAGTAAATAACGGTGCACGCTGCGAAACCAAAGAACAATGTGGAGTAACCATATTTGCCGACCGTAGGCAGGAATGTGGCGGCGATGCCGGTGGAAACTGCCTGGTTGATGAGCAAAGCAATGCTCATGCCGTTGGAGCGAATGCGGGTTGGCATCAGCTCTGAGAGCGCCAGCCAGACACATACACCGGGGCCGATCGCAAAAAATGCCATGAATACGAAGAGGGTGATCGCTACCAACCAGCCATGATGCGAGTCGGGAACTGGGCTCACCAGCGCATTGTCAATTCTTAGCGGCGCCCGGCGCGAGGCCTCGAGATCGCTAAATGGATTGGAGAAAAAAGCCACGACTTTATTGGCAGGCAGGCAGCCATCGCGCGAAATCTCAATGGGCGCGGCTGCAGTATCGTCGGAGCGGGCAGCTTTCGTCGCAGCGCGAAAATCTCCACAGGAATAAATGATCACCAGCGATGTGGGGCGGTTGCCGAGCGTACCGCCCCCGAGCAGCACATCGGCCATCTTGTTGTCATAACGCAACGAGAGCGTCTGATCTACACTCACCATGGATTGAACGGCGGGTCGGGAATCCACGCGGAGCCTTTCAGTGCTGCGGAAAAGACTTCCCGTACAAAGAAGCGAGACAATAATGCCGGCGCTACCCACCGACAGCAGAAATTTGCGCCCCTTGCGGTCCACCAGCAGAACGCCCCCGATAGTGGTCAGAAAGTTGACAATGGTGAAGAGCACGTAACCCCAGTGCGCCTGCACGTCAGAGAGACCGCTCTGCAGAAGAATGTTAGCGTTGTAGCCGATGATGGAGTTCACGCCAGTGGCCTGGTTGCACGCCAGAATCACGCAGGCCAGCACAAACGGGATTACGTATTTTCGGCGCAGGAGTGATTCCTTAACCTTCGCTCCGGTAGAGGTTTGCGCTTTCTCAGCTGCGGCAGCTTGTTCCATTTCCGCAAGTTCGAGATTGGCCTGTTCGCTGGTCCGCGAACGCAAGAGCGCGGCAAGAGCAGCAGCGCCCCTTCCGTGACGGAACAGCCAGCGTGGAGACTCGGCCACGATCAGGCTGCCAATGACAAACAAAATCCCCGGCGGCAAGGAGACCCAGAAGATGCTGCGCCAAGCCGTATCTTTAAAGGCGAAGAGCTTCGCCGGATCGCCGAGTCTTGCTACTTCCTCGACGCGAATGCTAAAGAACATGCCAACCACGGCGGCAGCCACAATTCCGAGAGTGAGCAGCCACTGGAAGATGCCGGTACCTTTGCCGCGACTTGATGCCGAGAGACACTCCGCCAGATAAAGCGGGACCACTACACCGATCAAACCGGCGCTGATGCCTTGCAGCAATCGCCCAAAGACCAACGGTTCGTAGCCATGCGAAAGCGCAATCACCGGAATGCTCATTACAAACAGGATGCCGCTGAGCGCCATTAGGACCTTGCGCCCCATCCAATCCGCCAGGGTGCCTGCAAACAATGTTGAGATTACGCTGCCGAGAAGAACAGCAGCGACCACAATCGATAACTGCCCGGCATTTAGTCCCGAAGTGGCTTCGAGGTAGGGTAAGGCGCCAGCGATGATTCCGACATCGACGCCGTAGAGCAAGCCACCTAATCCTGCGACCAGCAGCAGAAATTGGTTGTAACCGGCCTTTTGGTCGTGGGCCACGTTTGTGGATCCTTTAAGGATGGAGAGATTTAAGAATTCGTCTTCGTGAGGATACTACGGCATTGGAGCTGCAAGGTGTTTAGCGTGCCAAATCAGTCAGCAGACTGGAGATGTGTACGAGGAACCGCATGGTGGAAGCGACAGAAAACTATCGCCGACCGATCCGCGCCGGGAGGCTGCGGATGGTCAACGAAAAGTGGTAGTAAGCGACGCCGTGGCCGCAATCACAGCTACGCACCGACTTGGACGGAAACCAATTCGGGGTTGCAGCGGGAGTTCTGGATGGATTTGACGGCATCCTCGGCAGTGAATCTTCCCATAGCGAGGGCCAGCTTGCGATTGGTAGTTGTTTGGATCGGGGTGCGATCGATGCGCTGCACGTACTCTGCAGCACGCGTGCCAGTGCGGTTCACTTTCACGAGGAACTTGGTGTTTGTCATGTTTCTCCCTTAGAACGGTAAAGACAGACGGCTAAGTGACGAAATACAGAGCAGGCCGCTCAATTGCGAAAAATTGTAAGAGGAAGATGGAATATTTCCGCCAGCTATAATAGTAGGCCCGTTCGAGACGGATGTCAAGAAATTCTAAACAAAAGCTAAGGTTGCAGGATCTGGCCCGGTTGCGGATGAACCTGCTGCTTCTCGATCTCGCTGGCGTCCCAGCCTCCGCCCAGAGCCTTCACCAGATAGACGGAGCTGACCATCTGCTGACCGAGCAACTGCGTCTCCAACCGCTGGCTGGCTAACAGCGTAGTCTGCGCCGTGATTACATCGAGGTAAGCAGTGACTCCCCCGACGTAACGATTGTTAGCAATCTCGAGCGCGCGGCGGGCATCTTCGACCGCCGCTCCCTGCGTGGAAAGAGCTTGCGACAGCGTGCTCAGGTTGCTGATGCCGTCTTCAACCTCCTGAAAGGCGGTCAACACAGACTGGCGATAGTTGGCGACGGCTTGATCGTATGCCGCACGCGCAGCGGCAAGATTGGCGCGGTTGCGGCCGCCCTGAAGGATGGGTTCCAAAGCATCGGCCCCGAGTGACCAGAAGAGGCTAGGAGCATTCAGCAGTTGCGTGATATCTGTGCTCTGCCAGCCTCCGGACCCGCTTAATGTGATGTGCGGATAGAAAGCTGTACGCGCGATCCCGACCTGCGCGTTCTGGAATGCCATCTGGCGCTCGGCGGTCGAAATGTCAGGCCGGCGTTCCAATACGTCGGATGGCACTCCGAGAGGAACAGGGGGCGGCGTGGCGTTAAGCGGAATAACCGGCACGTTGAAGTTGGCGGCAGCCTGGCCCACCAGCACGGCGATCGCATGCTCAAATTGGTCGCGGGACTGCTGCACCAAGGCGAGCTGCGAGATGGTGGAGTCGAGGACCGTGGCTTGTTGCGCGACTTCGAGTCCGTTGGCAATGCCGCCCTTGTGGCGATCGTTTACCAGGTCCAGGCCTTTACGCTGGTATCCCACCGATTCCTGCACTACCTGAAATTCGGCATCCAGTTCACGCAGAGAAAAATAATCCGCTGCGAGTTCTGCGGTCAGTACCAACTGTACGTTCTGCAGATCGGCAGCGGTAGATTGAAGTGAGGCATTGGCCGCCTCCACGTTGCGTCGCACGCGCCCGAAAAGGTCTGCCTCGTAATTGATGTTGAAAGGAATTGCGTAGACGCTTTGGGTATACGGCGGAACCGCCTGAGCTGCGCCATTGGAATTGGTGGGCACGGCGCCGTTCAGTGGCCGGTTGCCGGAGCCGCGTTCGCGCACCGCGCTGGGATCGGCTGAAAGCTGGGGAAAGAAGTCGGCCGTGGCGACGCGCGCCAGCGAGCGAGCCTGGTTTAGTCGATCGCGCGCAGCCATTAGAGACTGGTTCGCTTGCAGCAATTGTTGTTCGTAGGCGTTGAGGGTGGCGTCGTTATAGACCTGCCACCAGGCCCCCTTTGGAATTGAGTCTTTGGGCGCGGCTTGTTGCCAGGGTGGCTGCGTCTTCCAGGCGTCGGGCGCGGGCGCCGAGGGCTCGGGACGGCTGTAGCGCGGACAGACGGTGCATCCAGCTGCGAAAGCGAGCAGCGCGACCAACGATGAAAGTGCGGCCCGCTTCACTGCGCTCTGCCTTTTTGCTGATTGTTATTCTGCTGGTCGTTATTATTGTGATCGTTGTTCTGGCTCTGTGGCTTCTGATCCTGCGAAGGCTGGCCTTGCTGCTGGTTGGGCGGGCCTTGAGCTACATTCACTTGTTGCCCATCCTCGAGCGAATCGGCGGGATTGATCACAACGTGATCGGTGGGAGCGACGCCGCCTAGAATTTCCAGCGTGGTGCCGTAGTCGCGTCCGATGTTGATGCTCCGTAACTGTATCTTGTTATCGGGGCCGATCACGGCAACCTGCGCGCCTTGCGACCGGAACAGCATCGCGTTTACCGGCACTGTGACCTTATTCACATTATTACCGACAGCGAAGTGCACCTCGCCGAACGACCCGGGTAGCAAACGGCCATCCTTATTGGGAACATCAACCTCAGTCAATAAAGTGCGCGTCCCAGGATCGATGGACTCCGCGGTGCGTGCAATACTAGCGACGAATTTTTCGCCGGGGAACTCTTGCAGAGTAACGAAAGTCTTGGCGCCGACCTTTATGAATGGCGCGTAAGCCTGCGGCACGCTAGTGTAAACCCGGAGAGGATCGACGCGCGCGATGTCAAAGAGCTCGCGTCCGGCTGCGCCGGCCCCGGCATTGATAAGGGCTCCGGGATCGACGTTGCGGCGGGTCAGCACTCCACTGAATGGCGCGTAAACTTCCTTGAACCCTTCCAGTTGTTCGAGCCGGCGGACATTGGCGTCGGCCGCAGCCAGGTTTGCCTGTGCCTGCTTGTATCCGCTCGTCTGCTGGTCGGCTTCCTGAGCAGAGACGGAATCGGTTTTGCGCAGATTTTCCCAGCGGTCGGCGCTTATTTTCGCCAACTCTAATTGCGCCAGGGTCTGCTGCCGCGCGGCGCGGCTCTGATTGAGCTCCTGATCAACCTCGGGAGTGTCGATCTTCGCCAGCAACTCGCCCTGGGTTACGCGGCTACCGATGTCTTTGTACCAGCGCACCAGATAACCACTGGTGCGCGCGTAAATGGGAGACTCTTCAAAAGCGAGCAGCGAACCGGGCAAAACCAAGTCTTCGTCAGGCTTTTCGGATTGCGGGTAGACAACGGCGACGGTGGGAATTGTCTCGCGTTCCGTTTCCTTGGCCAGAGCACGCTCGTGGGTCACGCGGCTCAGCATGGTGAATCCGCCCGCCAACAACAACACCAGCAAAAGGACCGCCACAATGATGAGGGCTTTGCGGCCGGGCGCCGGAGGAAGCTCAGGTGGCTTTTGAATCGATGGCGGCTGATGCTTCGAACGCTTCTGAATCTCTTCGATCTCCTCGTCTCGCTGGGCTTGAACGCTCACGCCATGGTGCTCTTCGTTCGGCTCCAGCGACGAACGAGCACCAGAACCGTGCGAGGCACTCTGCGCACCCTCCGGTTGTCTAAAATTGTTTTCCTCGGCCATGCTCCACTCCACTAAAACCTGCCTCGATTATCACAAAAACGATGATCACAAAATCTTTACGTTTGTTGTTCGCGCGCCAGCCTGGCTTCGCGCCGGCTATGAAAGATGGCAAATACACTCGGAACGAAAAACAAAGTGGCCACGGTGGCAAACAGCAAGCCGCCGATCACTGCGCGCCCGAGGGGCGCATTCTGTTCGCCGCCTTCGCCAAATCCCAATGCCATCGGGACCATGCCGATGATCATGGCTAAAGCCGTCATTAGCACGGGACGCACGCGCGTGTAGCCAGCCGCGACTGCGGCTTTTGCTGCCGGAATTCCTTCATCCATTTGTTCGCGCGCAAAACTCACCATCAAAATGGAATTGGCGGTCGCAACCCCCATGCACATGACCGCGCCGGTGAGAGATGGAACACTTAACGTGGTATGAGTGAGCAGCAGGAACCAGCAGATTCCCGCCAAAGCGCCGGGCAACGCAGCGATAATAATAAAAGGATCGAGCCACGACTGAAAGTTGATGACGATCAGCAAGTAAACCAGCAGAATCGCGCCCGCCAGCCCTGCACCTAAACCAATGAACGACGAGCGCATGGTAGCGACCTGACCTCGCACTACAATGTGGGTGCCGCGAGGCAAGTGGCCATTGAAGCTCTTAATCACTTTATCGGTATCGGCAGCCACTGCGCCCAGGTCGCGATCCTGGGTGCTGGCATACACATCGATGACCGGCTGCACATTGTAGTGATTCACGGTAGCGGGCCGCGTGACAGGTGACATCTGCACCAGATTGCTCATCAACTGCGGGCCTTGCTGCGAAATCACCGGAATATTCAACAGGTCTTGCAGATTGGTCAGGCGATATTGCGGCGACTGCACCGCCACCTGGTAGGTCACTTCATTCTTCGGATTCAGCCAGAAATTTGGCGATGTCTGAAAGCTTCCGCTCAGCGAAACCAATGCGCTCTGTGCCACATCCCGCGCTGTGAGCCCAACTTGAGTGACCCGCGTGCGTTCGATATCCATGTGGAGGGTAGGCAAGGAAAGCAACTGCTGCACATGCACATCGGCGGTGCCGGGAATGTGCCGCATCTTGTTCGCGATTTGCTGCGCGATCTGGTAGCTGCTGTTCATGTCGGTGCCCACTACCTGAACATCGATGGGCGCGGGCAAGCCGAAGTTCAAAATTTGCGTAACGATATCGGCCGGCTGGAAGAAAAACTCCACGCCCGGAAATCGTTGCGGCAATACTTCGCGCAGATGCCGCATGAGTCCGGCGGTAGGAGGATGATGCTCCGGGTCGAGAGCGATCAGAATCTCGGCGTCGCTACTGCCAATAGTTCCGTTCGAGCTGTAGGATTGATTGATCCCTGAGTTGGGCAGGCCGATGTTGTCGAGAATGGTCTGCAGCTGGCCACTTGGGACTTCCTGGCGAAGAGAAGCTTCAACTTCATCGCAGAGCCGCGCTGTCTCTTCGACGCGCAAACCGGGGCGCGCACGCACGTGCAGCCGCAGCAGACCCGCGTCGACTTGCGGGAAGAAATCTTGTCCCAGGAATGAAAACAGGCCGAGCGAAAGGATGCAAAAGGCCAGAAAGCAAACCATGAAGATGCCGCGATGCTCGAGAGTGGTTTCGAGCAGGCCCTCGTAACCGCGGCGGAACTCTTCAAATTTGCGCTCGAAGCCGCGCTGAAAACGGCCCAGGAATGTCTTGCCAGTTTCCGAGCGATGCTCGTGTCCGCGCATGATGTACATCACAAGCGTCGGGATTAGAGTTCGCGAGAGCAAATAGCTTGCCAGCATGGCAAAGCTAACCGCCTCAGCCAGCGGCACGAACAGGAATTTCGCGACGCCGGTCAGGAAGAACATGGGTACAAAAACGATGCAGATGCTGAGTGTGGAGACGAAGGCAGGAACAGCGATCTGTTGCGCACCGTCGAGAATGGCCTGCTTCATCTCCTTGCCCATGGCAAGGTTCCGCTCGATGTTTTCAATTTCGACGGTGGCGTCGTCGACCAGGATGCCAACGGCGAGCGCCAACCCTCCGAGCGTCATGATGTTGATGGTTTGGCCTATGGTGCCCAGCAGAATGATCGAAACAAAAATGGAAAGCGGGATGGAAATCGAAATAACGATCGTGGGACGCCAATCGCCGAGAAAGATTAAGATCATGACGGCAGTTAGAGCCGCCGCGATCAAACCTTCGCGCAACACGCCATAGATCGAAGCCCGCACGAACAGCGACTGGTCAAACAGCGCAGTGACTTTTAATTCCGGCGGCAGCGCTTGGGCGGCTTGCTGAACAATGTTCTTGACTCCGGCGACAATCTGCAACGTCGACGCATTTCCGTTCTTGTAAATTGACATCAGCGCGCCACGATTCCCGTCTTGGCGCACGATGTTGGTCTGCGGCGCGAAGCCGTCGCGGATGTGGGCGACATCGCGCATGTACAGAGTAGAGCCGTTGCTCGTCTTAACCGGGAGGTCGTTCAATTCCGGAATAGTCGCCGGCGTTCCGTTCATCTCCACGTTGTATTCGAGCGAGCCCATCTTGATGGTGCCGCTTGGGAGAATAATGTTCTGCGCGTTAACAGCATTGACGATGTCGTTCGGCTGCAGCCCATAAGCCTGCAGTTTCGGCAAGTCGAGATCGACTTGAATCTGGCGAATCTTTCCCCCGTAAGGATATGGAGTAGCTGCGCCCGGTACTGTAGCCAGGAAGTTTCGGAGAAAGTTCTGGCCCAGATCGAAGAGTTGCTGTTCCGGCAATGTTTTGCTGCTCAAGCCAAGCTGAACAATAGGCGTGGTAGAAGCGCTGTAAGAAATAATCAATGGCGGCGTGGTGCCAGGGGGCAAACCACGTACCGTGGTCTGTGCGATCGCCGTAATCTGCGCGATGGCTCCCTGAACATTCGTACCTGGGCGAAAAAAAATTTTGATGACGCCCAGGCCATACACCGACTGCGACTCCATGTGCTCGATATCATTGACCGTCGTAGTAATGCCACGCTCGGAGTTGGCGACGATGCGGTCGGCCATATCCAGAGGCGACATACCCGTATAAAACCAAACCACCGAAACTACCGGAATGTCGATACTCGGGAAGATGTCCGTGGCAGTTCGCAGTATGGTAATCGGGGTCAGAATAATGATGACGAGCGCCATCACCACGAATGTGTAGGGCCGTCTTAGCGCTAATGCAACAATCCACATTTGTTAGGCGCTACTCCTGCAAGCGACAAGAACGTGTATAGATGGTACAAGGCTGGCTGAAGACAAACTAGATTCGATACTATCCGTATCGGATTCTAAATCTGTGCTTCGATTATATGGTAAGGTAACGCTATGCGCCACCTGCCCAATGGCAATGGTAGTCACGGCGGGGTCACCAGAGCACGCTCTCCGGGGCGGCCGCGCAGTGAAGAGTCTCGCCAGGCAATCTTGCGCAGCGCATTGAAGCTTCTGGGCAAGAATGGTTTTGCCCATCTGACCATTCAGGAGGTCGCAGCCCAGGCCAATGTGGGCAAGGCGACGGTTTACCGCTGGTGGCCCGACAAGGCCGCCCTCATCGCGGATGCTTTCGCTAGCAGCACCACGCGGAAATTGCACTTCCCCGACACGGGTTCGGTCTCCACGGACATGAGCCAACAGATGCGTCAACTCGTTAAAGTGTTTCGGAGCAGCCGTGGGCGCATCGTTTCTGCGCTGCTGGGTGGCGGGCAGAGCGATAGAAATCTGATCGCAGCTTTCCGCGAGCGTTTCCTTTGGCCAAGACGCAGAGAGGCTTACGCCACGCTTCAACGTGGGATTCGGCGAGGCGAACTGCCCGAAGACGTGGACATGGATTTGATTCTCGATTCATTGTACGGGCCGATTTACATGCGGTTTCTAATTCGGCATGACAATCTGACAGCGGACTTTGTCGACCATCTGTGCGAATTGATACTCGGGGGTGCTCGACCTCAAGGGAAGCTTCGAGCACGGAACACAACGAAGCGGCGGCTTCCTATCGCCGTCTAATGCGGAATCCATTGCGCATGCGTAGTGAAGAGTCCGTTCACGAAGCAGATCTGGTAAGCGACGAAAATACCGAAACCAAGACTAAGCAATCCCGAAGCTAATGCCAGCCGGCGGGAAAATTTCTTCCGACCTTTGCCTACCATTGTGAATGCGGAAGCGATGCTCATGGTGATTAGCATCATCCCCGCTATCGTGCCCACGCCGAATACCAGCAAATACGCAACCGCCCAGTGAACGTTTCGGATTGTGCTCAAGACCAGCAAAGCCACAGCCGCCGAGCCGGCGAGGCCATGAACAATCCCCACCACCAGGGGCCGAAAGTATTGATACATCCCGGTTCTACCAAATGCGCGATCCATCCATCCCAACGACGGGGAATCGATTGAGTGAGAGTGACCCTCATGCCGATGAACGTGCGAATGATTATGCGTGTAGTCGCCGTGACTATGAGGATGGGCGTGGATGAACTTTTCTCCGCCGCTCGCCAGTGATTCGGTCGGCATTGATTCAGCCATGGTATGCAGAAATCCGGCAATGTTCATGAGCCCGAGGATGATCAGCATCCCGGCGACGGACAATTCCATGCTCAAACCGAGCTTCACCGGGATCACGAGATTGAAGAGAATAATTCCGGCGCCTACGACCAGAATAGTGACCGTGTGGCCCAATCCCCAGAAAGCGCCGATCAGAGCCGACCCCACAGTGCTCCGCTGATTGCTGACGATAGTTGTGACCGCGATGACATGATCGGGATCGGTGGCGTGGCGCATCCCAAGGAAAAATCCGACCGCGAGGATGGAGACAAAACTGATCATTTACCAGGCGCGCGATATTAACTAGCTAAATGGTGACAGGTTGGCGCAACTCCGCTAGTCGCGCTGCAAGAAACCCCAAATACGTTTGCATTCCCTCTCCGGTCTTTGCTGAAAGCTGAAAGACCTTCATCCCCGGGCGCACAGCCTGGATATTGTTGTATGCGGTTTCCCAATTGAATTCAACTGCGGCGGCCAAGTCCATCTTGCTGACGATTGCCACGTCGGCGCTATTGAAAATAGTTGGATACTTGAGCGGCTTGTCCTCACCCTCGGTAACCGAAATAAGTACGAGACGAAGATCCTCGCCCAAGTCATATGACGAAGGACAAACCAGATTCCCCACATTTTCGACGAAGAGAAAATCCAACTGACTTAAGTCCCAGCCTTCGAGCGCAGTTTGGACCATGGCAGCCTCGAGGTGGCAGAGAGTGCCGGTGGTGATTTGCCTGACCGGAGCCTGGCTGCGCGCTAAACGCTGCGCATCATTCTCGGTAGCAAGATCACCCACGAGCGCAGCTACCCGATAGTTTGGACGAAGAAGAGTGAGAGTCTTCTCAAGAAATGCGGTTTTCCCCGAGCCCGGGCTGGAGACGAGACTCACCACAAAAACTCCAGCGGCGTGGAAACGCTCGCGCAGTGCGCGGGCGATAGCGTCATTCTGCTTCAGAACGTTTTTTCGAACTTCAATCAAACGGGGTTCGGTGCGCATTCCTTTATCTCCAATGCAACCACTTCGAGTTCCTTGCCTTGCACCACTTCGGCCGAAGGGGTTCCACACTCCGGGCAGCAAAATAACTGCAATGAGTTGAGCCGGCGCTGTGCTTTACAGGTCACGCAAAAAATTACGACGGCGACATCTTCGACAATCAGCCGCGAACCCTCCAATGGCGTGCCCTCACAGACCATTTCATAACAGGAAAGCAATGCATCTTTCACGACGCCGGATAAGGCTCCGAGTCTAAGGTGCACAGCTTCAACTTGAACGCCGCGGCGCGCGGCCTCTTCCTCTGCCAGTTCCACGATGCTCATTGCAATCGAAAGTTCATGCATGAGTTACCTCGCTCGCAGGTTCGAGGGAGTGCTGCCCATTTTCAAGATCCCGATCGAAGCGCCCGAACGCCGCGAGGGCTGCCTGTCCCAGGCTGATCCCTCCATCGTTCGGGGGAACTTCATGATTCGTCCAGACCTGCAGGGATTCCGCAGCCAGCAGAGATTGCAGATCTTCGAGGAGTAATTCATTCTGAAAAACTCCTCCAGAGAGAACTATCGTATCCAATTGTTGGCTGCTACAGATAACGGTTAAAGCATCGCGCAACCCCTCAGCGATCCCCCGTTGAAAGGAGCGCGCTATTGCGCTGATTTTCCGTCCACGTGCGCGCTCAAGAACAACCGATTGCAGCAGCGGACGAAAGTCGAGCTGGTTGTCGATGAAGGGGAAGGAATATGCCTTGGCATCGGGCTCGCAGCGGGCGAGTTGCTCCAACCACATGGCCGCCTGCCCCTCAAATGTGGCCTCGCGCGTGAATCCGAGCAAAGCGGCAGCAGCGTCGAAGAGACGCCCCATCGAGGTCGTGGCAAACGTGCGCACCTCTTTCCGAACCAGCTCCGTCGCGTTTCGGTACCGCTCTGGAAAACTGAAGGGAGCCTCAAGCACGTCTGGTAAGCCATCCACTTGAATGAGAAAGCCAGCGGCTGCCTGCACCGGATAGCGCGCCGCTGCGTCGCCTCCCGCGAGCGCCGCGGGACGCAGGTGTGCGGCGCGTGCGAAACCGTCCTCAAGATTGCCAACAAAGATTTCGCCGCCCCAGATCGAGCGGTCGTCTCCATATCCGGTGCCGTCGAAGCTTACGCCGATAACTTTCTTTGTCCACTCTCTGCGCTCAGCGAGCACAGATGCCACGTGCGCGCGGTGATGCTGCACCGCTTCGGTTTGCGCAGCGCGGCGCGTCGCCGAGTGGGCAGTTGAGCGATACTCCGGATGAAGATCATGCACCAAAAGCAAATCATCCCAATTCACTTCATACATTGAAACCAAATCGTCAATGGTCTCATGAAAGGCGCGCAGAGATTCGTAGTGATCCAGGTCGCCGATGTGCTGGCTGACAAAGGCCTGGCCGTCGACTACCAGCGTAATCGTATTTTTCAAATCCGCGCCCAGCGCGAGAATGGGATGCTTGACCGGAAGTGACGTAACCGCTGCCGGCGCGTAGCCGCGCGCACGGCGAAGGATTACCGGACCGAAGCTTCCAGCGCGGACTACAGAGTCGTCCACTCGCCGGGCGATCGAACGCTGACCGATCAGAAATGAGTCCGCTACTCCGGCGAGACGCCGTAACGCATCGTCGTCTTCGTAGGCGATCGGCTCACTCGAACGATTCGCGCTGGTCATGACGAGAACATCGGGCGCTCCAGCTGCAAATAGCAGATGCTGCAACGGCGTGTAAGGCAACATCACACCGAGTTCGCCGTTATCCGGGGAGACCTCCGGAAGTTCTACTTTCGCCGGAGCCAGCACTATGGGCCGAGCGACAGAAGTGAAAAGGGCCTCAGCGTCCAATGACAAATCCACCAGGGTTCGTGCAACACTGATGTCTTTTGCCATCAAGGCGAAAGGTTTTTCTTTGCGGTATTTGCGATCTCGCAAAGTCGCAACCGACAAGGGATTTCGCGCATCGCAAGCCAAATGATAGCCACCGAGTCCCTTCACCGCGAGAATTCCGCCGAATTGAAGAATTTCAGCCGCACGGCGGATACTGTCGTCGGTTCCGACTGAAGTTTCATTCTTCGGATGAAGATAATAATTTGGCCCGCAAACCGGACACGCCACCGGCTGCGCGTGAAAGCGACGGTTGGCGGGGTCGCCGTATTCATTTTCGCAAAAGGCATCGAGCGGCCACCGCTTCATGGTGGTGTTCGGCCTGTCGTAAGGAAGGTCCAGCATCACGCTGTAACGCGGCCCGCAGTTTGTGCAGTTGATGTAGGGATACTGATAGCGTGCATCGGCTGGATCGAAGAGTTCTTTCAGGCAATCATCGCATACCGGCAAATCGGGTGAGATGCGAACCGTGGGGTGTTTCCCATGCTTGCTTTTGCGAATTGTGAATTCGGTTAGTCCGATCGGCTCGACCGTGTAAACCTCGATTTCCGCAATCTTAGCCGCAGGCGGAGGCTGCGTTTTTAGATCACGCACAAAAGCTTCGAGCCCGCTCTTTGCGCCTTCGAGATGGATATCGACTCCCTGTTCGCCGTTCAGTACCCATCCAGACAGATTGTGTGCAGCGGCGAGGCGATAGACGAAAGGACGGAATCCCACTCCTTGTACTACGCCGCGAACGCGAATGGAGCAGGCACTGGCCATGATTATCGGGGTACCGGCAAAGCCGATCACGGCAGTGCCCACGTGGCTTACTCGTCCACCAGGCAACCGTGACCCTGCCAACCGACTTGGATCACCTTGCCGTCCTCGACCAGGATGGGCACGGTGCGCTGGCCGCCAGAGATTTCGCGCATGCGCCTGCGGGCCGTGGGATCGGCTTCTACGTCATATTCGACAAACTCGCTACGCTTCCACTCCAGCCAGTCGCGCATTTCGCCCGTGTGGGGACACCTGGCGGTGCCAAAGAGTTCAAGCTTGCCCACGCGCCAGCACCTCCAGCGCTTCGCGCATGACGTGGTAGATGGAGGCCTGGACCTCCTGAATACGGGGGATATAGTCGCAGTTCACAACGATGGGAAAATCCGCGAGTTGCTTGCGCTTGATCTCGCCACCATCATAGCCCAGCAGCGCGACAGTGAGCAGACTGCGCTTGCTAGCTTCCTCGAGCGCCGCAATGATGTTGCGCGACCCTCCGCTGGTAGAGATGCCAATGGCAACATCTTCAGGACGAGCTTGCGCGATCAACTGACGAAGGAAAATGGCGTCGGTACCAATATCGTTGGCGACGGCTGTAATGTTCGCGGGTTCGAGCGATAGCGATACGGCCGGAACGGATTCATACCCGGGCGGCGGAAGCACGCAGTCAATAGCAAAGTCGTTCGCATCGGTACCGGAGCCTCCATTGCCGAAGATTATGAGTTTGCCGCCGCGGCGCAGGCGTTCATGAATCGCAAGAGCACTATTAGCGATTTGCTCCGCCTTTTCCCCCGCGACTTGCGCGCGCAGCCTGGCATCATCTTGCGCCTTCATTAAGATGGAAGCGGCAACCTCGGCTGCAATGTCCTCAGTACCCTGTTTTTCCGTTCCCAGAAATGGATAGAGAAAGCCAGAGGCGCCGACATTATGGCCTAATTCGCGGTGCTCGAAGAACACGTGCACTGTTTCCCATAGAGTGTGATACAGGATCTCGATCATTTCCTGATGCATGAACGGATCTTGCGTGGCTGCCCCAACCGCGTAAGAACCTTCGAGACCCGGCAAAGCGAACGTCATCGCGTCTTTCAGGTGCGCTTCCTGGAGAGTCGCCCAGACTTCAGGATCGCCTTCTGGCGGGCTGAATCCCACCACGATGTCTTCGGGATGAAGGATCGCTTCGAGCCACGGTCGAAAGAGAACGGAAAGATCGAGGGCCGGCAGAGCGCGTTTGCCCACGATTACCGGATGCACAAACTCCACGGAAACGTGTTGCGCATCGGTGGCATAAGGACCGCGACCGAAGGCGAGCAGGCGGCCGCCGCGCAGGAAACGCTCAGACATCTCACGGCAGGCCTCGGCCAGTCGCGGCGCCTCGCGAGAGAAAAAGCGCTCGAATAATTGGTTCCGCTCGAGCAGCCGCTCTTCGATACGGCTTGCGAGATTGCAAGTCGCCGAGGTCGGATCTGAGGAGGTCCTGCTTGGATATGAGGCGTTAATCTTCATCTTCATTCGTCAGATCGCGATCTAACAAATTCGCGGCAAGGGGTCGCCGACGAGCATATCTACGATTCGGCTGCCCCCGTACAGGGTTGTCACGAGTACTGTGCCGACCGGTTGTTCGCGCACCTCGCCGATCACCTGCGCTTCGCTTCCGCCCGGCGCCAAACTTAATGCATTGATCGCCGCATCGGCGTACTCGGGGGAAACAATGGCGAGGAACTGTCCCTCATTGGCAATGTGCAGTGGATCGAGCCCGAGCAACTCGCAGGCGCCGCGCACCGTATCTCGCACCGGAATCTGATCCTCGAAAAGAACCATTCCGAGCCCGCAGTCGCGTGCCAATTCGTTGAGAGACGTAGCCGCGCCGCCTCGAGTTGGATCGCGCATCCAACGAATACCAGGACCGGCCGCCTTCACGAGAGCTTCGACCAAGGGAAAAACGGATCGCGTATCGGAACGGAGGTCGGCCTCGAGATCGAGTTCACCGCGCGCCAGCAAGATGGTGACGCCATGATCACCGATGGGACCCGAGAGCAGAATCTTATCGCCAACACGCACCGAGCGCGGATCGATAGTCACGCCAGGAATCAAACGGCCGATGCCGGTGGTGGTCACATACATCTGATCCGCTTTGCCGTGTTCGACCACTTTGGTATCGCCAGCGGCGATGCGGACATCCGCGTCCCGCGCCGCCTTCGCCATGGCGCGAACTTCGGCTTCGAGGGTTGTAGTGGGTAAGCCGGCCTCCAGCACAAAGGTGACTACCAGAGCTTCCGCTTTTGCTCCCGAGACCGCCAGGTCATTCACGGTCCCGTTCACCGCAAGCTCGCCGATTGACCCGCCCGGAAAACTCAAAGGCTTAACTACAAAACTATCAGTAGTGATTGCCACGATGGTTCCGTTGATATCGACGTGCGCGGCGTCGCTCAGTGGGCCGGGTGCGGCACCAAAAAGAAGAGGAGCAAAGAGGCCTTCGACTAACTTGCGGCTGGCTTTGCCTCCGGCTCCGTGAGCCATCTCGATTTGCAGATCGCGGAAGCGGACGGGTGCCGAAGCGGCAAGCGTGGCAGCCGGAGCGCTCAGGCGATCGAGCTCAGACTTACCATTGCTGCCTTGCGGTGCTCGTAGCTGTGATACGCGGCGCATGATCCTTCCGTCGATACCATGAGTGCGCCAATAGGATGCTCGGGCGTGCACTCGCGTCCAAAAAGTTTACATTGATGCGGTTTCAGCACGCCCTTCAACACCTCTCCGCATTGCGCGGCTTTAGGATCGGTCACTCGAATGCCAGGCACTTGGAAGCGCTGTTCGGCATCGAACTCGGCATACTGGTTGTTGATGCGAAGTGCCGATTGGGAGATGAAGCCCAGACCGCGCCACTCGAAGTACGGGCGCAACTCAAAAACCTCAGCCATGGCGCGAAGCGCAGCCCGGTTGCCCTCCCAGGGAACAACGCGCTTGTATTGATTTTCAACCTTGGCCTCACCGGCTTTCAACTGGCGCAACAACATAACAATGGATTGCAGCATATCCAGGGGCTCGAAACCGGAAACGACGATCGGTTTGCGTTCGTTTTGCGCGATCCATTCATAAGGCCGGCAACCGATGACGGTGGAAACGTGGCCGGGGCCGATAAAGGCGTCCAGTCGCATGTCGGGAGAATCCAGAATCGCGCGGATCGCGGGAATGATTGTGACGTGGTTGCAGAAGACCGAGAAGTTGCGGATGTGTTCGGCCTTGGCGCGCATCATCGTGAGCGCCGTGGAGGGCGCGGTGGTTTCGAATCCGATGGCGAAAAACAACACGTGCTTCTCGGGATTAAGCCGGGCCAACTTTAACGCATCGGAGGGTGAATATACGATGCGAACGTCCATGCCTCGCGCCTTGTGCTCGAGCGGACTGCCTTGAGTACCCGGAACACGCATCATATCGCCAAAGGCGGCGAAGATAACATCCGGCTCGTGGGCGATGGCGAGGCCGTCGTCGATTCTTCCCATCGGAAGCACGCATACAGGGCAACCGGGTCCGTGAATCAATTCGATATTTTCGGGAAGGATATCTTTCAGTCCGAAACGATAGATAGCGTGAGTATGTCCACCGCAGACTTCCATCATGCGGTAATGCCGTCCAGTGCGAGCCAGGCGACGAATTTCCTCCGCGGTTTTCGAAATCAGCTCGGGTTGCCGGAACTCATCGACAAATCTCATTGGATCGGTTCCTTGTACTTAGAATCGGAACCAGCAATTTCGACATCATCTTCCAATCCGTATCCTTTGACTTCCTGCATTGCTCCGTCAATCTCTCCCAGCATTCTGAGAGTGTTCATCTGGTCATTGGCATCCTGTTCGCTGATCTTACTCATGGCGAAACCGACGTGAACCAGCACCCAATCACCTTCCACTGGCTTATCGTCGTGTAGCAGGCCGAGGTCAATTCGGCGGCGCACGCCGATTACTTCGACAAGCGCGGAATCCCTATTCTCATGGGAAATCTCAACAATCTTCCCTGGTATGGCTAGACACATGTGGCATCCCTCGGCAACGTCATGATTTGCTCTGTCATCCATCTTCAAAAAACTGTACGGCCGGTTCACGTCTGCCTGCGGGCGGAGATATCGAACGAAAACTTGAGTTCATCCTTAAGCTTGATCGTTCCGCCAACCGCGGTGACCGGACGAATTTCATAGTCGCTCTGGCGCACCGAAAAATCACCCGTTGCGCGGAGTACGTCTTCGTTGGCTGCGATGCGCACGGAGACTGGCTGACTCCGTGTAACTCCGTGCAGCGCGAGTTCGCCGTTCATCGTTCCCCAGTATTGTCCTTCTCCGATCTTATTCGCAGACAGGCCGGAGGATTCGTAAAGAATCTCGGGGAACGAATCTGATTCCAGAACTTGTTCTTGCATCGCGCGATTGATCTCGGCCCGATCCTTCTCGCGAACGTCGTCGGTGACGGTAAGCGAAGCCGAATGGATCATCAAGTGCAACCAACTGTGCTCCACAGCCTCGGGACTGAAACAGATCTCGCCTTCGAAATCACGAATCGCAATGGTCGGGTTATGAGCGAATGTCGAAAGCAGCCCCGTAGCGAATGCCTGCACTGTGAACCTGCTGTTCTTGCCATCGATTATGTAGCGAACTGTCGTGTGCGGCATTCCTACTGTGGACAAGCCATCCCCCTGACTCTCTGCCATGTGCACGGGCGGGCTCATCGTTACATCGCCCGCAGTTTCAAATAGCGATCTAAGTCCGGCAATGCAGCCTGAGCCAAATCGCCGATCCCGATCTGGCTGAGATATCGTTTCGCGATTGGATTGGAAAGAATTAATCCCGCCCCGAACACTATTAGCGCCACGCCGCTCAACATGAATAGCGTGTCCCTATCACTAAGTCCGTTACCATTCTTTTCGATTGCCACGGCAGTCTCCTTATTAACGCAACTAACGCAAGATATTCACTGGGTTGAATGTGGAGTTGAATCGGGCGCGCTCTTGCCCATCACTTTTTGGATCAATGACTCTACCAGCTTCACAGCTTCTGCCACCGCCGTCTGAACCGGCGAGCTAAGTCCCATCCGACCCTCTTCACCGCCAAGCGTTTCCGGTTCGCAACCGACGAGCAGTACATTCTTAACTTCAATATTCATCGCGTGCGCCATGCGCAGCACGCTTTCGGGATTCATCGCATGAGCTTCTATGACGGCAGGCGGAGCTTCCGGACTATCCAATGATTTCAAATCGGGTTCGATCACATAAAGAGTTCCCGGTGCTTCGCCATGCGGACATGCATCCACCAGGATTGTAGTTTCGTAGCCATCCTGCAGGGCATAAGCTAGATCGAAGCCGCGGATGCCAAAATCGGCCACACGCACGGCATCCGGCAATTTTCGTTCGGCTAAACGGCGCACCACTTCCACACCAAACGCATCATCGCCGAGAAAAATGTTGCCGATGCCAGCTACGAGGATGGTCTTCTTTGGCAGGGCTGAGATTTCTGCAATCTCGGCGCCAGATAGCGGCTCGACTTCCTCGGCGTCGAAGAAGAAGCGGTGGCCTGGCTGGCGCAGAAGACCAAGATCTTTTCCGGGATCGTTATCCAGGACCACGCAAACGTGCTGCTTGCCTTCATAGTCCTGTTCAATGCATTCGATAGTTGCGGTCTGTCCCGCCAGCGCGATGTCCATCACATCGCCTCCCGGACGGGGGCGCAGGCGCACCCGGCTTCCGGTTCTCACTTCGACTCCACAGATTTCCAGATGATCGACGGGAGTTTTTTCTTCGACCAGTTGCCATTCCCATTCGTTCATCGGATCTCCTCCCTCAGGGGACGCAGCCCTCGCAAGACTCCGTGCAACTTCATGAGATGTTCGACCGGCATAGCCTCAGTGCGCTCCAACATCTGACGGGCGCGCTCGTCCGACTGGCTCATCTCGCGTTTTTCTTCATCCGTGAGCGTCATGATTCGCAAGGAGAGAATCTCGTCAATTTCGGTGCCGTCGAAGAGGTCACCAGCGCTCTCGGGAGCGATTTGCGGATAGTCGTAGAGGATGATCGGCGAAGAGAGCAACGTATCGCGATCGCCTTCTTCGCCAACGAGAACCGGCCACGTTCCAACATTCTTGCAGCTTCCAACAAATTCTTTCATTTCATCAGCGGGAGCCAGTGAAGAAACGAAGCGGCCATCCTGAACGCCGAGGATAGTATGGGTCGATACGAGGGCGTTCAACAACGCACTTTCGCGACCGGTATTATCCGAGACTTCAAAAGGAGTTGTGTTCCGAATGTGCACGCCTATTTTGAAGATGCCATCGTCGAGCCGGGTCGCGGTAAGCTCCACTTCACCCTGGAGGTTGTTTCGTTCCCGAACAAGAACGCCCACAATCCCTCCGCCGGACTCGCGCAGGGGCTCAAACTCTTTTCCCTCAAGAAAAATAAAGGGTCGCTTTAACCCGGTATGGCGCAGCGCTTCAATATTCAAAACTGGCAGCACGACTTCCCGCTCGACTGCTTCCTGCCACGGCTCGTAGGCGCGACCATTCACCGAGAGCTTCTCTACTCGTTGAAAGTCTGGTGTTTCACCCTGTAACAGTTCGGCTACTGGCGTCTTTAATTCGCCGATAGTTCGCGCCACCAGTTGCAGAAATCGGACCCGGACTTCAATCCCGGTCAGCGAGTTGGCCTCAAGCAGACACTCGGTCTGCATCGTCCAAGCTTCGCTACCGTTTTGCATCTCGCTGTAGGATCGCGGGCAGAGTACGCCGAAATTCCAGCGCTGCTGATTCTTCACCGACGAAGGTCGGTAGGGATAAAGCATATATCCCTCGTACAACACGGCTTTCGCGATCTTCTCCACGGTCGCAAGATTCATTGCGTCACCGTCTCCTCGACTGGATCAACTTGCACCGGCACGACGCGCTCGATCACTTCTTCCCACGTGGGAATGCCGTGCCGAAGTTTGTACTGATATAAGCGGTTAAAAGTGTCCTTGTGCAGGCAGAGCCATGCGCTGTTGGGATAGTACGACTCCATCATGTCGCGCCAAACTTTTACCGGAAGTTTGAAGCGCGCTTCCTTGTCCCAGGAAATCGGAGCAACCTGCAGGTGCGTGTCCGGGTTCGCGTAGAAAACTGTTCCGCTGAATTGCAGGCAGATGGGGACATCACCATCAGTCAGACCATCGAAGTATTTCGTAGCAGCCACGTTGAAGTCGAAGGTGCAGGGAACGGGAAGATCGACTACAGTCGTCCCGGTGAATGAAGGAACTACGAGATTGGCATGGGCCCACAAAAGACTGCGCAAAGTTTGGCCCCAGCGGCTGGGCTCGCCAAACAGATCGAGCAACCGTTCCTGGTCTTGGAGTGTGTATTTACGGCGCGTTACTTCCAACTGGAGCTGGCAGCGGAGTGCCACAGTATGAATGATCTGCTGAGTGTTGGCGTCAGTCAGGCGCAGTTTGAAGGCCAGCAGCGGAGAGGCTGCATTGGCCACTACCTCGACTGCCTCGACCTGGAAGCTCAAATCAGGCATCAGATTTCTCTCGAGCGCTGGCTTCCTCTTTGATCTCCACTGATTTCGCTTTCAAGCCGGTAAAGAACTCGCCCAATTCCCGCCACACTTCCGTTCCTCCGGAGAGGCCTTTCCAATGCATCCGAATCAGCCCGACGAGTTTGTAACATTCATCGATCGGCAGCAGATAGTACTCCGGCGCGGAATATCCGCGGGAGTATCCGAGACGGTTGACCAACAACGCTTCTACATCCGATTCCATTGTGCTTAGCACCAAGTTGCGCTGGGCGATATCATTCCAGGACTCCATATCCAACAGGGATTCGGTCGCGCCAGCGGGGCTGGGATACATCGCAACCGTACGTTCCTCGAGGCTGTTCCTGAAAAAGAAAGCCATGTTGATTGGGACCATCAGACCGTTCCACTCTGCATCGCTGAGGTTGAAGCGGGGAAGAGATAAAACTCGCCGAGGCACTCGCTTGAACTTCACGCCCTGGCCGCTGAATAGAATCGCACAAGGTTCACAGGTGCATATGAGCTTGCGCTGCGCCAATTCGAGCAAATGCGGGTGATCAGACCGCAGACCCAGACTGCACAACTCGCAACGTTCGAGCTGCCGCTCGCGCCGTGCGAACTGGCGAAGCGCTCCGAATCCATCGGTAGATCCCGTAAATTGCCCGGCACTCATAATTCAGAATCCCAAAGTGTTCGATCGTTCCTAGTCGCCGCCTTGCGGCTCTAACGCAACTGGCGAGGAGATGAATTGTCCGGCGTTTCCCATTAATTTGTCTAAAGCCACAAATCCGGATGAAGGCTTATCTTCAAAACCTTCGATCGTCAGGGAAGTCAGATCGGGCGCCGCGTCGTACATCGCGCCTTCCAGCGTAGCCTGGACAGTTTTGGCGGTTGAACCGCAGGTATGAAAACCAGTTTCAACCCGCAGTCGAATGGCTCCATCAGTCACGGCGAGCAACTCCAGTTCACAACCTTGTTTGCGCAGTTGCGGCCTCACGCGATCTACCGCCTTTACGACTCTGGTTTCGAGATCCTCAGGATGAAGCCCATACAAAATCAGGACGCTGCTCACCAGCGAATCGCGGCCGAGTCGGTCGATGATGGTCATGCCCGGCTCTCCGGCGTCGGCCACAATGTCGAGGGTTTTCTCCAGAGCAGCTCCGTGCAAATCCATGAGCAATTGCATCAGATTCTTCGCGGCAGCTCGCACCGCGGGATCGCCGATGGATTCGATCTCCTGAACCAATCCTCCGATCCGCTGCATGTCTTCTCGAAGATCTTTGCCGTCGGCCACAAGTCTCCTTCGCCAGATTGATTCTTGCTGATTACCTTGTTTGGCTATGAAAAAAATCAGCGAAAAAGTAGGAGTGAGAGTCGCCGCAAGCCACCGCCCTCACTCCTAAGTGAACACAATATGCATTCAGGGCTGAAGGCCAAACATCGGAGAATGACGCGTCTCCAGCACCTTGCCGTTACCCAGATACATGTGGACGCCGCACGGTAAACAAGGATCGAAGCTGCGCACGGCTCGCATGATGTCGATGCCCTTGAATTTCTCCGGACCGTTCTCTTCAAAGATCGGCGTATTCTGCACTGCGTCTTCGTACGGTCCCGGAGTGCCATAAATATCCCGTGGATTGGCATTCCAAGGCGTTGGAGGATAAGGATGGTAGTTTGCGATTTTGCCCTTGCGAATCACCACGTGGTGGGAGAGCACACCCCGAACTGCTTCGTGGAACCCGCAACCGATGGCCTCTTCGGGAACCTTGAAGTCCGTCCAGGTTCTGGTCCGCCCGGCGTGCAATTCCGCCAGTGCTTTCTCGGCGAAGTAGAGGGCGGCAGAAGCGGCGTAGGCTTGGAAATAGGTTCGCGCCCGGTCGCGCTCGATGGCGTTGCTCCACTTCGGAATCTTCCATTCGAATTCAACCTCGGGCTTGGATGCCGTCTTCGGCAGGTACATCTTCACGCTGTGGCCCGTGGCCTTGATGTAGCCGATGTCAACGATGCCCGCGAGAGCTGTTGCCCAGAGCCGGGCAATCGGGCCCCCGCCGGTGTCGAGGGCGAGATGATCGCCCGTCCGTTTGTCCAGCCAACGCGGCGACATGACCCAAGTGTACTTGCCGCCGAAATCGCGCTTTTGCGGACGAGGTATCGTGGTCTGATTCCATGGGTGATTCTTGTCGACTGGATTTCCCAGCGGATCCGTCTTCACAAAGGTCTCGGAGTTCTTCCAGTCATCGTAGTAGGAACTACCGAGCAAAATCCGCATGTTGAGATTGATGTCGACGAGATCCGTGGTGACGAGCTTGCCATCGACCACGACGCCCGGAGTAACATACATGGCCCGGCCCCATTCCGTCATGGTTTCGTACTTGTAGTCGCAAACTTTGGGATTTTGGAACGATCCCCAGCATCCCAATAAAATGCGGCGGCGACCAACCTCTTCGTATCCCGGCAGCGCGTCGTAGAAGAAATCGAACAGGTCATCGTGCAGCGGGAGCACTTTCTTCATGAACTCCACGTATTTCATGAGTCGAACGATGTAGTCGGTGAAGAGCTGAATCGTAGGCACGGTTCCTACTCCACCGGGATACAGCGTCGAGGGATGAACGTGGCGACCTTCCATGAGGCAAAACATCTCGCGCGTCATGCGGCTCATCTGCAGAGCTTCGAGATAAAAAGCTCCGGTAAACGGATTGAGCGCAGTCATGATGTCTGCGATAGTTCGGTACCCGTGGAGATTGGAGTGCGGAGCTTGGGTTGATTGAGCCTTCGTCCAGACCTTGGGATTGGTCTCCTTGACCATCTGCTCGCAGAAATCGACCCCTACCAGATTGTCCTGGAAGATATTGTGATCGAACATGTACTCAGCGGCTTCGCCAAGATTGACGATCCACTCTGCGATGTCCGGGGGACGAACTCCGAAGGCCATGTTCTGCGCATAGGTCGCGCAGGTGGCGTGATTGTCGCCACAGATTCCGCAGATGCGGCTGGTGATGAAGTGAGCGTCGCGCGGGTCTTTGCCCTTCATGAAAATGCTGTACCCGCGAAAGATGGACGAAGTGCTGTGGCACTCGACCACATGCCGGTTTTCGAAATCGATCTTGGTGAAGATGCCCAGGCTGCCCACGATCCGCGTGATCGGGTCCCAATTCATTTCCACCAGATTCCTCTTCTTGCTGGAAACATCCTGGGTCGGCGCAGTAACAGTGCTCATTGGATCGCTCCTTTAGATTTTTAAAAGGCTCGTGGACGGTATCCGGTGGTCAGCTCAGTGCCGGGGTGACGCCACTTGGGTTCTTTGTTCACCGTATTTTGGGTAATGGAGCGCAGCGCCCGGATAGCTTTTCCGTAGATGCCGATTGCGCTGCTTGAGACATGACCGCCGGGTGGTTCATCCATGAAAGGCATGAATTTGTCAGGGAAGCCAGGCATGGTGCAGCCGATGCAGATGCCGCCAACGTTGGGGCAGCCGCCAATTCCGGCCATCCAGCCACGTTTCGGAACATTGCAGTTCACCACTGGCCCCCAGCATCCTAGCTTCACAATGCATTTAGGTGAGCCATATACTTCGGCGAAGTCGCCTTGTTCGTAATAACCAGCCCGATCGCAGCCTTCGTGGACCGTCTTGCCAAACAGCCAGGTAGGACGCAACTGATCGTCAAGCGGAATCATCGGTGCAAGTCCGGCGACCTGGTAAAGCAGGTAGAGAACGGTTTCCATGAAGTTGTCGGGCTGCACCGGACATCCTGGGACATTCACGATAGGCAAGCCGGCTTTCGATTTCCAATCCCAGCCGAGATAATCCGCGAGGCCCATGCAACCGGTGGGATTGCCTTCCATCGCATGAATTCCGCCATAGGTAGCGCAAGTTCCGCAAGCCACGACCGCCAATGCTTTGGGAGCCAAACGATCGATCCATTCGTTGGTGGTGATGGGCTGTTTTGTCTCGGGATCAGTGCCCAGCCCTGCCCAATAACCCTCTTTTTTTATACGTTCGTTGGGAATAGAGCCTTCGACAACGAGAACAAACGGTTCCAGCTTTCCTTCTTCGGCGAGGTACCAGTACTTCATAAAGTCGTCCCCGACTTCATAGGCAAGCACTGGATTGTGCAGGTGCACCTTCGGCAGGCCGGGGATGGCCCCCAGCAAAACGTCTTCGATACTGGGCTGGGTGGCCGCAGTAACCGAAACTGAATCTCCATCACAGCCCAGGCCGGCAGTGATCCAGAGAATGTGTACTTCGGCGACAGGCGATGGTTTTTGTGTGATCCGACCGTAAGGAACCGCTTCGGCTGCCATCTGGTTCTCCCTTCCTATTACAAGTATTAAAGGCGGAGTCCGACGATTGCCTGCGCCGAAGAAGCGAGGAATCGCACAGAAACCAACACCAGGGAGGAATTTCTCTCCGTTCCTGATCCGGAACCTGAGGTGTACGCGAAGTAGGATCAACGATGGCGGGGAGCCTCACAAGCGGGAGCGCCACTTTTTCCCTGTGGTGGAAACACTAAGAATCGTCGCCGGGATTCCCCTATGCCAATTCCCCTAATACAGGCACAATAACCAAGAGAGTTAAAGGGAAAATAAGGGAAAAGAGGCCGGCTATGCGGTTTTTTCGTTCATATTCCACTGAATCGCATGCTGCATAAGTTCACGCGCGCTACGCAACGATAATTTTTCCTTGATGTGGGCTTGATAGGACTCGACGGTCTTTATGCTGATGTGCAGCTCTTCGGCAATCTGGCGAGTTCCGTGGCCTTCTCCAATTAAGCGAAAGACTTCAAGTTCACGGTCGCTAAGATCGGCGATGGAGGAGTTCTTCAAGGTACCGGAACCGGTAATATAGTGCTTAAGCATTTTGTTGGCGATGCGATCGCTAATATAAATTTCGCCGCCCAGAATGCGGCGCACAGCGACGAGAACTCTTTCCGTAGCTTCCTGCTTCATGATGTAACCGTTGGCACCAGCGCGCAGAGCGCGTTCCGCGTAGATGGATTCGTCATGCATCGAGAGGATCAGCACTGGCAGAGTCGGGTGTGTCGTACGAATGTTCTTCAGCAGATCGAGGCCATCAGGGCCATTCAGTGAAATATCCACGATGAGAACGTCGGGCTTGGCGGAGGCCAGAACGAGCATGGCGCTCGTGGCATCGTCGGCCTCGCCGCAAACCACTAAATCCGCCTCACGGTTCACCATCAGCGCCAGGCCCTGGCGTACGATAGGATGGTCATCGACTACAAGAATTCTTTTCTTCGCGGCTTGCGCTTGTGGTTTGAAAGTCACAGCCATTTCACTCAGTCACTGTTAATTGTCATTCGCCTTCGGGCATAACCGGGAACATACATGTAACGACCGTCCCGGCGCCGTCAGCGCGTTGTACTTCAAGCGAACCTCCGACCATCCGCGCGCGGTAGTTCATGAGGTGCATTCCCATCCCCTTATTTCCGGAAGCAATTTTACCAATTCCACAGCCATCGTCTGTGATGCTGAGCATTCCTTGTTGTCCATCGGCAGCAAGGCGAATGAAAATCTTGCGGGCATGACCGTGCTTGATGGCATTGTTCGCGGCCTCGCGGGTAATGTAATAAAGATGGGTGGCAACGGTATCGTCGTGAATCAGCACCGGGGCGAAACATTCAAACCGGCAACTCACGGCAAATAAATCTTCCACTTCGCTCGCCCATTGTTGCAATGCCGACATCAACCCGTGGGCGTCAGAAACTACCGGCAACAGCCCGCGCGCCAATTCCCGTGTCTTGTGGATCGCTTCATTTACCAGGTTTACGATCTTGGCCGCGTCCCCGGCCTCAGGCAAACCCTTTTCCATGAGCCTGTGTTCCTGCACCTTGCTCATAAAAGCGATGCCCGTCAGATGCTGGCCCAGGCCATCGTGCAGATCCTGGCCGATGCGGCGTTGTTCGCGGGCGCTGATTTCCAGAATCGTTTTCTCCAGATGTTTTCGCTCTGTAATATCAACGCCCGATGCGATGATGTACGAGGCCGCTTCGCTCGCGCCAGGCAGAACCGTAGTGGACCAGGCAATAATTCGTTGCCTTCCATCCCGCGCGACCCAACTGCTCTCGTGTTCCTGGGAAGACTGATCGGCGAGGGCCTTTTGAAATGAAGCTCGGAAGCGCTCCACTTCCTGAGGGAGCAGGAACAAGTCCCAGATGAATTTTCCATGAACCTCCGCGAAGACGTATCCCGTCATCTGTTCACAGGCGCGGTTGAAACGAATGATGCGGCCCTCGGGATCAAGTACCAACACTAATGCGCCCACGGTTTCGAGTATGGCGGAGACAACGTTGCGCTCCTTCTGTAAAGCTTCTTCGGTCTGCTTCAGATCCGTGATGTCGAAACCGACGCCATGAATGAACCACGGCTCGCCATTCTGCTTGCGGATCATCTTGGCCTCGCAGTGAAACCAGATAACACGGCCGTCGCGCGAGAGCACGCGATAGGCCGAGCGTAGAGGGTTGCCGGTGAGGAACATCTCGGCAGCTTCCGTGCTCCAGCGTTGCTTGTCTTCCGGATGGATATGGCTGTACCAGCGCACCGGATCTTCCAGCCATTCTTCCTGGGAAAATCCGAGCGAGGCTTCGATCTGCGGGCTGACGTAGGCCTCGCCAATACCGCGATCGAGATACGCCATGAAAACTACCGCGGGAATCTGCTCGACCAGGGCACGATATCGAGCCTCAAGATTGGGAAATTGGGCATCGTCGGACCACTGCGGTTCGGGGCGGTCCGCCGGATAAACGATCCGTCTCGCGGTTGTGGAATTGTACTGACTGAAAACGCCGGCCAGACCTTGAAGTATCTCCTCTGCCTGCGAAGGATCGAGGTCAGAATCTTCCATCGTGGAAGAATGGTCTTTGGCGCTAACCTTCGAACTATCTGGCCAGGAAAATGAAACCATCCTTAATCCTTACCCATGGACACAATACTTGCGCCCCGAGCCTTACGCCTTGATGCTTGGTTGCACCTTAGTGCGCGTCGGTTTGCGCCAGCTCGGTTCTTTATTCAGCGAAGCCTGCGTAAAGCGCCGCAAGGCATGAATGGCGCGGCCGTAGGTTTGAACGGCTGCCGAGGACAAAAGAGAACCCGGAGGCTGATTCATAAACGGCATGAACTTGTCGGGAAAGCCGGGCATGGTGCATCCAATGCAAATCCCGCCAACATTGGGGCACCCGCCAATGCCGCCCATCCAGCCGCGCTTTCCGACGTTGCACTGAACCACCGGCCCCCAGCATCCCAACTTCACAATGCAAAACGGAGATCCATACTCCTCGGCAAATTGCGCCTGCTCGTAGTAACCGCCGCGATCGCAACCTTCATGCACCGTGCTTCCGAAAAGCCATGTCGGACGCAACACCTCATCGAGCGGGATCATGGGTGCCCGGCCCGATGCCATGTAGAGCAAATACAGAAGCGTCTCCATGAAATTATCCGGCTGCACCGGACAACCGGGCACGCATACGAGGGGAATTTCAGCTTTCGACTTCCACTCCCAGCCGAGATAATCGGGAAGTCCCATACATCCGGTGGGATTTCCTTCCATGGCGTGGATACCACCATACGTGGCGCACGTTCCTGCTGCGATGATGGCCCATGCATGAGGAGCGAGGCGATCGATCCATTCACACGTCGTAATGGGCTGGCCAGTCTTCGAATCGGTGCCGAGCGATGCCCAATAGCCTTCCTCCTTGTTGCGTTCGTTCGGGATAGATCCCTCGATCACGAGAATGAAGTTTTCGATTTTTCCTTCGGCGGCATCGTGAAAGGGTCTAAGGAAATCGTCGCCATTTGCTGGGGCAAGGAATGGATTGTGCAATTTAATTTTTGGAATCCAGGGAATTTGCCCCAAAATCACATCTTCGATGCTTGGCTGGGTAGCCGCAGTCATCGCAATCGTGTCGCCGTCGCAGCCGAGGCCTGCTGTGATCCACAAGACATCAAGCTCGGTAACCGCGTCTTTATCGGCTGAGAACGCCATCCGCTGCTCCGTGGTACAAAATCATATCCCTTCAGTTCATGAAGAGAAAGCTTTTTGCCGTACAGGTCAAGGCGCAACCGAGCCCCCAAATCTGTAGGTGAACGTCACGCTGGCATAGGAGGGGATGCGTACTCCAACAACCTCCTGGATGGAGGAAGGATAAAAGTTTTCCGTGGTCTGGCCGGTGTAACCGCTCGCAATCAGAAAATTCACTCCAACATTCATGCGGCCGTTCGAGAACGGGCGAACCATTGCGCCGCGAAACTCCTTTACAGGCGTGCCGGTGCATTCGTTCGTCAGGATCGGGAGACAGCCTGTGCCCAAGGGCTTTGTTCCCACATACTCAAATTCGCCGCGCGCCTGCAGACGAAAGGGAAGTTTCTGAATTGTGCCCAGCAAATCGAAGATAGTTCGCGGCGCTTCCGGCGTTGGGTCTCCAGTGTCGAGATCGCGCGCGTCGGCTTTGGAGAACGTTGCCAGGAGTGACCAGTAGCGAAAGCTCTGACGCACCGCGAACGTCAGAAATCGAAGGCGGCTGGGCCCTTCATTGAATTGCAGTCCAGTGTCAGGGTCGATCTTCGCCAGCTCCGCGCTACTGGTGACGTGGCCAAGCGTGAGTCGCAGATCAGTTTTGCGGACAGTTTTACTCGCGACCATTTGATACGAGTGTGAGGTAGCCACTGGAGTGCCGGCGGCGTTTCCAGTGCCAATGCGGGGGTCTTCTGTAAAGAAAGCCTGGCCAAAGCTCAGAGAGATGAGCGGTAGATACCACGATTCTCTAGGCAGAAAAGAAACCGTCGCTTTGGGGGAATCGACCCCCACCCATTTTTGGAAGGAGTTTTGCGGGTGCAACAGATCGTCGTTATCAAAGTCAATTTGGTCGCGGCGCCAGCCGAGGTAGTAGCGGAAGTGTTGGGCCAGTGCACCTTCGGCGGCGATGTAAGGCGTGAGCGATCCGATCGTGACATCATTTCCGTCCACCGGGGTCAAAGGGCCGTAGTAGCTCGGTTCAGCGGGGTTAAAAAATCCATAATGGTCGAGATCATCGCGACGCGGGGCATCGCGATCGTACTCGAAGCCCGCCAGCAGCGAAAAGTATTCAGCAATCTTGTTCAGATAATTCGCGTTGCCGCCCGCGACGGTACGGAATTCGCTCTGCCGGATAAGACCCTGGCCAAAATCTGAAAACAACGAAAGATTGTATGTGCGAAAAAAACCAGAAAGCTGAAGCTGTTGGCTTCCGCTGAGTTGCCAGATATCGTTCAATGCCACAAGCGCGGTATGAGTCTGATCTTTTTGCCGCGGATCGATCGTATCTCCGTAATTCGGAAAATTGGCTTCGTTGGAATGTGAGGAGAAGATCGGGACTAGCCCCGGCACATAAGAAAAACCATAATAGCCGATCCCAAACAGAGTAAGTCGGTGCCGGCCGATGTGGAATTCCCGCCGGGCATTCAATTTGTATTGTTGCCGATGTTCCAGGCGCCCGAGAAATCCGTTGCCGTAGGATGCTTCGAACGCCATCCACGATTCGGGAGTGGGGCTTACGGCGGCGACCAAGTCAATGTCACGATAGTCGCCGGTGAATGTGATGAATGGATCGAGACGTGAGCGCAGTCCATACGTTGCCGCCAGGTTTACCGAATGGTTCCCTTCCCGAACGTTAAAAGCTCCGCCATCGACCTGAACACTCTCCAGCACCTCGGGAATAAATATGTTCGGGTCGGAATAGCCGTTACCGTGCGCGTTGGCCGACAAATTATTAGGCACGAGATAGCTGCCGACGGCGATGTATTGTGCAATGGGTTCACCGTGGTCTCCAGCCACGCCGGGGGCAAAGTACTGCGGCGCTTTAATGCCGCTCGACGCGGTTTCTATCGGATAGCCTGGGATCGACACTGGTGCTCCGGGACGGCCAGGATTTGCGTCAAGCAGATCCTGCCGCACAAAAACCTTCTCGGCAGGGTCGGGGGAAAGAACGTCCAACTGATTCACGTCAGCCGTAACCGTGATGTTCTCGATGCGGGATGAGAGTTGGATCAATTTAATCTCGATCGCGGAATCGTTCGTTCGCGGTAGATTGATCGAACGGCTAACCGGCCGGAATCCGTTCGCCTCGACTTTAAGAACGAATTCGCCAGGCGTATCTACTTTCATTAGAAACTGGCCATCCGATCCGGACGTTGTTTGTACCAGAATTTGATCGTGTCGGACGAGTTGAATGGATCCGTTGGGCACAACATTGCCTTCAGGGTCGATGACGCGGCCCTTTACGAGGACCTGCTGGCCAACCGCCGGAAACGAGAGCAGAAGGATTATTATCAAAAACCGAATAAGAATTCCCGGACCAGCGCCTTCTTGGGGGTGGGAGGACCACGAGTTGGGAGCAGCCTTAGGCATCTTTCGTCTAATCGCGGTTTCTAGCTTATCTTCGTTAACAATATCCTCGATTAACGCTCAGCTTGCAGCAGACCGGTGTGCGGCCTCATGTAACAATACGGGATACCGCGACAATCGGTTTTCCTTCGGCGGACGATTTCGGAGGGTAGGATGGGAAAATTGTTTCCGAGTTTAGCGGCAACGCTTCTGTGCTGCCTGACATTGCCGGTAGCGGCCAGCGCGCAAAGTGTTGACAAGCCCGATTTGACACGGCAGCCAACTCTTTACGTCGTCGGGTACGCTCACCTTGACACGGAGTGGCGATGGGAGTATCCGCAGGTCATCAGCGAGTACCTTCGCAACACGATGCACGACAATTTCAGGCTCATCGACAAATATCCGCATTACATTTTCAACTTCAGCGGGGCTAACCGTTATCGATTGATGAAGGAGTATTACCCCTCCGATTTCGCAAAACTCAAAAGTTACGTGGCTCAGGGAAGATGGTTCCCTGCAGGCTCTTCCATGGAGGAAGGCGATGTGAACACTCCCAGTGCGGAGACGATTATCCGGCAGGTGCTTTACGGAAATAATTGGTTTCGCAAAGAACTCGGCAGGGCCAGCGCGGAATACATGTTGCCCGATTGCTTTGGATTTCCATCGTCGCTGCCGACTATTCTGGCGCACTCCGGCGTGAAAGGATTTTCCACGCAGAAGCTGGTGTGGGGATCGTCGGCTCCGGGCGGCGGGTCTGAATCGCTGGAGAAAACGCCGGGAGGCACACCATTCAACGTGGGCGTATGGGTTGGGCCGGATGGAGGGAGCGTACTCGCGGGATTGAATCCGGGCGATTACGCTGGAGGAATCAACAGCGATTTGTCTAAGCCGCTTCCTTCATTGTCTCCGGACGAGGTTCTCGAAAATTTGAATAAGAGATTTCAGCCGCTGCGGCAGGAGTTGGTACACGCGGATCAGACAAACTCGACGATGGAAGCTAAACAGATTGAAGAATATCTGGCTGTCCGCAATCAGCAGAAGATTGAGAATGCCATGCGGCAGGATCAGGAGCTAAATCGGCATCAAAGCGATTGGGCCGCGCGAGTGGAACTCAATGGCCAGGTAAGTGGCGTCTTTACTGATTATCACTATTATGGAACGGGAGATATTGGAGGAGCTCCGAATGAAGATTCGGTGAAGCGTCTGGAGGCCATTCTCTCGGGCGGGAAAGCCAGCTTGCCGCTTGATGTGGATTCTCTTTTTTCCCGTTTTTCTCACCAGCAGGGAGCTCCAGTGCAGGTCGGCGGCGGGCCGGTGCATGTCATTTCGGCGAACGCCGAACAAATGTTTTTGGATATCACTTCGGCCGAGGCCGCGCGTCTGCCCCGCTACACGGGCGAGATGGAGCTGACGAATCATTCAGCCGGGTCACTGACCTCGCAGGCGTATCAAAAGCGCTGGCTGCGAAAAGAAGAGCTGCTGGCGGATGCGGCGGAAAAGAGTTCGATTGCTGCCGAGTGGCTGGGCGCGCGTCCGTATCCGCTGCAGCGACTGAATGATGCCTGGACGCTCGTGATGGGCGGGCAGTTTCATGACATCGCTGCCGGAACGGCCACGCCCAAAGCCTACGAGTTTGCCTGGAACGACGATGTGATCGCGATGAATCAATTCGCGGGGGTGCTCACGAATGCTACGGAGGCGATTTCTGCCGCGTTGAACACAAAAAGCAAGGGCATCCCGATCGTGGTTTTCAATGCGCTGAACACTACGCGGGAAGATGTGGTCGAAGCTGACCTGAAATTGCTCGGCGGAATACCGACGACGGTAAGCGTAACCGCTCCGGACGGGAAGGATGTTCCAGCGCAAGCGTCGCATGGAAAAGTAGTCTTTGTTGCGAAAGTGCCGTCAGTCGGATATGCAGTTTACGATCTCTCGCCAGGCACGGGCGCTCTCGACCAAATATCTGAGCTTCAGGTTTCAGAAAACTCGCTTGAGAACCGATACTACCGCGTGAAGCTGAATGCGGACGGCGACATTGCCAGCATCTTCGATAAATCCCAGAGCAAGGAATTGCTAGCTGCGCCGGCGCGTTTGGCAATCTCCTACGACAACCCTGAGCAATGGCCTGCGTGGAATATGGACTGGGACCAGGAGCAGGCTGCTCCGAAAACTTATGTCGCCGGTCCGGCAAAGGTTCGAGTGGTGGAAAATGGACCAGTGCGCGTGGCCGTCGAGGTTTCGCGCGAAGCTGCCGGTTCGCGGTTCGTGCAGACCATCAGGCTCTCCGCGGGGGATGCGGGCAAGCGCGTCGAGATCGCGAACGCGATCGACTGGAACACCAGAGAATCAAATTTGAAGGCGACTTTTCCCCTGACCGCTTCGAATGAAATGGCCACCTATAACTGGGATATCGGCACGATTGAGCGGCCTACTGCCGAGCCTAAGAAATTTGAAGTGCCATCGCACCGGTGGATCGACCTGACGGATGCGACCGGTGAGTTCGGTACAACAATTTTGACCGATTGCAAGAATGGGTCGGACAAGCCGAACGATCATACGATTCGCCTTACGCTAATCCGCACACCGGGCACGCGCGGAGGTTATCCCGACCAGGGCACGCAGGACATAGGACACCATGAATTCGTTTACGGAATTGTCGGTCACATCGGCGATTGGCGTGAAAGTCAAACAGACTGGCAGGCGCTGCGTTTGAACGATCCGCTGATCGCCTTTGAAACCACCAGTCATACCGGCAATCTGGGTCGCGAATTTTCTTTGCTGCGGGTTAGTAATCCTCGGATTCGAGTCCTGGCGCTGAAGAAAGCTGAACAGGGAGATGAGACTATCGTCCGGCTGGTGGAGCTCGATGGCAAGCCGCACCCGGACGTACGTGTGCAATTCCCCGCCCCAATCACCGCTGCGAGAGAAGTGAACGGGCAGGAACAGCCGGTCGGAACTGCCACGCTAGAAGGCGGCGCCTTATTAACTTCATTCTCTGCCTACCAGCCGCGGACGTTCGCGGTTAAGTTAGGTGCGGCTTCCATCAAGGTTTCGCCAGTAACCTCGGTGCCTGTGTTTCTTTCCTACGATGTCGCGAGCGCCAGCAATGACGGCACGAAGTCACAGCCCGGATTTGATGCTAACGGCGATGCTCTGCCGGCGGAGATGCTTCCGACCGAGATCACTTTCAACAATGTGAAATTTCAACTCGCTCCAGCGAAGACTGGGTCGGCGAATGCGGTTGTGGCGAAGGGCCAGACGATCAATCTGCCCGCCGGCCAATACAATCGGGTCTACGTAATAGCGGCTTCTTCCGACGGAGACCAGAAGGCGACTTTTGAAATCGGGTCTCAGAAATTCGGATTAAATATCCAGGACTGGGGTGGTTTCATCGGCCAATGGGATGACCGGCAGTGGAGTTCGAAGGATACCTCCCACGACGACTATGGCCAGATGACCGGAATAAAGCCCGGCTACATCAAGCGGGCTGACCTGGCTTGGTATTGCTCACACCATCACAACTCCGCAGGCGAGAATGTGCCTTACCGCTACTCCTATTTATTCGCGTATCCGATCGATTTGCCTGGGGAAGCGCGGGTGTTGAAATTCCCGAAGAATGACAAAGTTCACATCCTTGCCGTCTCTGTGGCCAATGAAAATCCGCCGGTGACGCCGGCGCAGCCGCTCTACGATGTGCTTCCTCCGATCCAAAATTGACGTTTGCAGGGGCGCAAATCGTCTGCCGCGGTTCATCCTAGAAAAGCAAGGTCCGAGTGCTGCCGGAGCGGCTGGAAGATTTGTTGATGGCTTGACAGGCGGAGTATACTCTTTTTGGTCGGCTGGTCCACTTATCGGACCACTGCAGAATGCCCGCTGCTCTCAAACCCGATTTCGAAATTGTGCGTCGGAACCGCGTTTACGAAGAGGTCGCCAAACAGATCGAACGGCTGATCCTGAAGAAACTGCAACCTGGCGACAAACTCCCATCGGAGCGCGAGTTGGCGGATATGCTTCGCGTAAGCCGAGGTTCCATCCGCGACGCGATTCGTGGCCTTGAGCTACTTGGTTTGGTTGAACCCCGCCAGGGGGCAGGCACAATTGTTCGCGAGATCTCGGCTGATTCCGTCGTCAATCCTTTTGCGAACGCTCTGAAGCGGCGGAAGGAACTGGTGAGCGAGTTGCTCGATTTTCGCAAGATGCTCGAGCCGCCGCTCGCGGCACGCGCCGCTACTCACGCTTCTGCTGAGGAAATCACAGAGATGGAAGAGATTCTGCGGCGGCAGGAGGAAAAGCAGCGCCAGGGAGACGCCGCCGTCGGGGAAGACGCGGAATTTCACTATAGCGTGGCGTTGGCTTCTGACAACAGTGTGGTGCTGAAGGTGATCGATATCCTTATGGATCTGTTGCGCGATACGCGTGCTCGCTCTTTGCAGGTGCAGGGACGTCCGCAAAAGTCGCTCTCCGGCCACCGCCGGATCCTGGCTGCCATCAAGCGCCACGATGGCGAAGCCGCTAAGGATGCCATGCGTCGGCATTTGGAAGATGTCGAAGAAATTGTGCTGAACAAGCTCTAACGATCTAAGGCTCGGCTGTTCGCGATCAGGGGGAAGTTATGGCGCGAATCCGATCGGATAGCGTTTGAGCATTTCGAGGGCTGGGTTGATTCGTGCCAACAGGTTGACCCAAGGTTTATCGCATTGACTAACCGAGTGAGCGACCTTCATGCGGGCATCGCTTCTTGCGACGCTGATTTCGAGAATGGAGGTCCCTCTGAGGGGGTTTCCGGCAAATTCCCCCGCCGGGATCAGATTGTAAGGCGCACTATGACCGAGATTCCTACATCATCAACCGGAACGCTAACTCTACGAGTGGCGGAAGCACGCGTTGAAGATGTGGGCCACGCCATCGCGCGCCTGGCACAGGCCGACCTGCGCCGCATCGGCGCTCGACCGGGTGATGTTGTGAAGATTACAGGCGCCACAACGGCCGTCGGACGCGCTGAAGTCTCCGACGACGGACACGAAGCCATGGTTCAAATCGATGGTACATGCCGGAGCAACTGTGGCGCGGGTTTACAGGAGCAGGTGACCGTCTCGGTCATCGAACGCCAAGACGCAGTCGCCGTGCGTTTGTCGCCGTTATGGGTGGGCGCTGCCCCCGCCACCATCGCGCCCGATCGCATGCTCGAAGATTTAGTGGGCGTCCCGGTTATCGCGGGCTCGGTCGTACGTGTGCCCACGTTCGCGAAGGCCGTGAACTTCCAGGTGGTGCGCACGATTCCTTCCGGAGCAGTCGTAATCGGTAAGCGTACCGACATCCGCGTAGTAGAAGGCGATCAGACCGCGGCGCGTGCTCCTTCAGTTTCATACGAAGATATTGGCGGGCTCGAACGGGAAGTGGCGCGAGTTCGCGAAATTGTAGAGTTACCGCTGAAATATTCGCGCGTCTTCGAGCGGCTGGGAATTCTCGCCCCTAAGGGGGTGTTGTTGTACGGCCCTCCGGGGACTGGCAAGACGTTGTTAGCACGCGCCGTGGCGGCCGAGAGTCGCGTGCATTTCATTCACCTCAACGGCCCCGAGATCATGCGGAAGTTCTACGGGGAGAGCGAGGCCAAGCTGCGCGAGGTCTTCGAAGAAGCGGCACGCCACGCTCCTGCAATCCTTTTCATCGATGAGATTGACGCGGTCGCGCCCAAGCGTGCCGAAGTGACCGGCGAGGTGGAAAAGCGCGTAGTGGCGCAACTTCTCAGCCTGATGGATGGATTTGTGGCGCGAGGCCAGGTCATCGTGATTGGCGCGACGAATATTCCAGAGGTTCTCGACCCCGCGCTGCGGCGCCCCGGCCGCTTCGATCGCGAAATCGAAATCGGTGTTCCCAATAATCAGGCACGGTTGCAAATCCTCAGAATCCACACGCGCGCCATGCCGCTAGCGCCCGATGTTGATTTGCGCGAGATTGCCGAGCATTCTCATGGCTTCGTCGGAGCCGATCTCGAAGCGCTGTGCCAGGAAGTTGGCATGAACGCTTTGCGCGGCTTTTTGTCAGCCTTCCCGCTTGAAACCGACGGCGCCCCATCCGCTCAACTTGAGACGCTGCAGGTTACCCGCGAAGACTTTCTTGCCGGGCTGAAAGAAGTGGAACCCAGCGCAACCCGTGAATTCTTTATAGAGAAGAGCGGTTCGAACTTTGCGTCGCTCGCCGGTCTGGGCGAGGTTAAGAAAATACTCGATACTGTCGTCGAGCATTCTCATGTACACGACGAAATTTACGAGCAGGTCGGATTAACGCCTCCACGCGGCATTCTGCTGGCCGGCCCCTCGGGCACCGGCAAGACCGCCATGGCACGGGCGCTCGCGGGCGAAAAACAAATTCCACTCATCGCGATCGATGGACCGCAACTTTATTCGAAGTGGCTGGGAGAATCCGAGCGCGCCCTGCGTGAAATTTTCAAGAAGGCGAGACGAGCCGCGCCGTGTATCCTGTTCTTTGACACGATTGATGCCATTGCCCCACAATTCGGCGCCGATCATTTCGGCACTGATATCTACCAGCGCATACTCAGCCAGCTTCTACGTGAGATCGACAACCTGCGCGATGTCAAAGGCGTGATTCTGCTGGCCGCTACGAATCGTCCCGAGAGAATTGAGCCAGCGCTGTTGCGGAGCGGGCGCTTCGACTATCTGCTCCCCTTCGCCAAGCCCAGTGCTCCCGATCGCGCGGAGATTATGCGCTTGTGTTGCCGCCGTGTGCCTCTAGCGGGCGACATTGATTTCGAAGATTTCGCAGCCCGCACTGAAGGTTTCACCGGCGCCGATATCGAGAGCCTGTGCAAGAAGGCCACGTTGACAGCGATCGCGGAATTTCAGGACGGCACTCGAGGTGCACCCTTGGCAGTCTTGCGAAAGGATTTTCTAGGAGTCTTAGATTCTGATCGAGGGAGTCCAAAGCCCTTGAAACGAGTAAATATGCTCAGCAACCGCGTGGGAGACGATTCCGACGGGGCGGCGAATAACAGTTAGCAACAGCAAGGACCGAATTAACTAACGAGGATTAACTATGAGTTATACGGAACTCACCGTTTGGACCCGCGGCATCATTATGGACAAAGAAGGCCGCGATATCGTGAACTCCATCTCGGCGTCGGCCCGACAGGAGGGCAAGTATGCCCAGGCGATGGAGAACTACGTCGACAATCCCGATCGCACTAACTGCCCTACGCGCAAATACTGCCGGGTGAGCGATGGAGTGCTGGAAAACGAACTGACCTACGAAAACGAACATCCCAACATTGTCGTACTGGTCGAAGGGACGATGGTGAAGGGTTGGGACTATATGCGCGGCATGCCTCCCGGCGGAACGCTGGTCATTAATACTCACTACACGCCGGATTACATGATTCGCTTCGTTCCCGGCCCTGAACGCCTTGCGCAACTCGTCTGCGTCGATGCCGCCAAAATTGCCGATCACAAATGGCTCTACTATCGGCTCGGCGAACTCGGCCTCGATCGTCTTTCGACCGAAGGCGCCGCGGAGAGAAATAAATCGATCGCACCAGATATCGCCGCTCCACTGATTGCGGCGGTAGTCAAGACCACGGGCATCGTCAAAATGAAGACGATCGAACCCATGATCGCCAACAAACATGCATTCCAAGTCGCACTCGATGAGTTACATATCATGCAACTGAATCCAGTTGCGGTGTAGGAGAGGACTTTTAAATGTCGACCAAGAACACGCATATTCCCGAGTGGCTTACCGTTCCTTTCGCCGGTATCACCCCCGCCCCCACGCAAGAAAAGGGTCAGGATTTATTCCCAACCGGCAACTGGCGCTCGATTCGTCCGGTGTATCGCGACAAGTTGCCACCCTGCAACAACGCCTGCGGCACCAATGAAAAAATTCAGGGTTACCTCGACCTCGTTAAGCGCGGCAAATATCTGGACGCCTACGCGCTCATCAAGGAAGATATGCCGTTTCCATCAGTGACCGGACGCGTCTGCTACCACCCATGCGAACAGGCTTGCAATCGCGGCAAATACGATGAGGCTATCTCGATTCGCGCGGTCGAGCGCTTTCTCGGCGATCTCGGGCAGGCATTGACCAACGATGTGGTCAAAGCAGGGAAGCCCAATGGGAAAAAAGTAGCTGTCGTAGGATCGGGCCCAGCAGGCCACAGCGCCGCTTATCAACTGGCGCGCATGGGCTATAAGGTAACGATACTCGAGAAGTCGCCGAAAGCTGGTGGACTAAATCGCGGTGGAATTCCCGACTGGGTTCTTCCCCAAAACATTCTTGATCGCGAAATCGAGCGCCTTGAACAGCTCGGCGTCACAATCAAGACCGGCGTTGAAGTCGGCAAAGACATTTCCTGGGATGACCTGAAAAAAGATTACGACGCTTGCGTACTGGCGGTCGGCCTCACAGAACCCAACAGCGTTCGCGCCGAAGGCGAAGACAAAGCCGGAGTGCTCTACGGTCTTCCCTTCCTTCGCGACATCGGCATGGGCAGCTCAAAGGTGAAACTGGGCGCCCGTGTGGCCGTTATCGGTGGTGGCAACACCGCCATCGACTGCGCTCGCGAAGCTCTGCGGCAAGGCGCTGCCGAGGTGACCATGATTACGGTCGAAGGCAACACCAAAGAAATGCCGGCTTCGCCGGAAGATCTGCACGATATGCTCGAAGAAGGCGTCGAGTTGTTGCATGGTCGCTCCGTAACCGCAGTTCTCGGAAACGGTAAATGCGAAGGTTTGCAGCTACACAAGGCGCGCTTTCAGGGGGCGATCAACGCTTCGCCAATCATTGTCGATCGCGAATCACCGTCGGAGCGCTTCGCGGTCGATAACGTCATCATCGCCATTGGACAGCGCGCATCGCTCGACTGGCTGCCCGCCGACTTCAAGAACGAGCGCGGCACCATCAAGATGGACAAATTCGGCCGCCTCGGAAGCACCAACTTCTTCGCCGCTGGCGATATCGCCCAGGTCGGTTCCGGTCAACCCCTGATGGTCGTCAATGCCGTCGGCGACGGCAAGCGGGTCGCCTTCAATCTCGACAAAGTAATGCGCGGTGAAGCCTTGCAGCCGCGCACGATTCCAGTCGACGTCATTTTCGACTTGAATCGCATGAACATGACGTACTTCCCGCACTTCCCGCGCGTTCAGCAGGACATGCTGCAACCGATGAGCCGGAAAAAGACGCAGCAGGAAGTGATTCAACCGTTTACCGAAGAGCAGGCGGTCGAAGAGGCCAACCGCTGTTTCAGTTGCGGCACTTGCAATGCTTGCGACAACTGTTATCTGGTTTGCCCGGAGCCTTGCATTGCGCGTCCTGAGCGATCGAACGGACTCTATAAGATTCTGGTCGACTACTGTAAAGGATGCCGCGTGTGCATTGAAGAATGTCCGACGGGATGCCTCGAAGGCGTGCCCGAACTTGATTTCGACACTGGCGTGGTTCGCATGGATACGGCCTTCGCCATCTCTCCGGGCCTGCATGGACGGCAAGCCGAGCAACTCAGAAACCTTGGCGAACGGGCGCCAAAGAACATTTAAGATCGGAGCAGATCATCATGCCAACGGTTACCGAAGCAAAAAAGAGAATGGTCCGAATCAATGGCTGCGTCGCATCGGCACAGGCCGCCAAGTACGCGGATGTCGACGTGATTGCGGCGTATCCAATTCGTCCGTATACAGCGACCATGATGGCGCTGGCGCAGATGGTAGCCAACGGTGAACTCGATGCCGAGTACATTGTGGCAGATAGCGAGCACTCGCAGTTAAGCATCGCTCACGGAGCATCTTCCAGCGGCGCACGCGTTTTCACCGGCAGTTCCGGCGTCGGCGTCCAGTTCGCATACGAACTTTATTCGCCGATCTCCGGCAGCCGCATGCCGGTTCAAATGATGATCGCGGACCGTACCCTCGATCCTCCCGGCGATTTCGGCTCGGAGCACACCGACGCGCTCTCCACTCGCGATATGGGATGGATTATGGGCTGGTCCTGCGACGCACAGGAGGCCTTCGATAATCACCTGATTGCCTATCGCATCGGCGAAGATCCCCGCGTTCTTCTGCCGCAGATGGTTTGCCAGGACGGTTTTTTCGTCTCGCATATCACGGGCGACGTCGAACTGCCTGACACCGGCCAGGTGAAGGAATTCCTGCCGCCCTACAAGCACCCGTATCCGCTCGATCCGCGGCATCCGGTATCGCACGGTCCGCAGATTATGCCCGAGCAAGGCCCTCCCCTACAGCTTGAGCGGGCGCGCGCCATGGAAGGATCGATGGCCGTCATCGAAGAAGTGCACGAAGAGTTCGCAAAGATCTTCGGGCGCAAATACGATCCGTGGCTGGAAGAGTTCATGACCGACGACGCCGAAGTTGTCTTCTTCCTGCAAGGTGCTCATGCGGTGACGGCGCGCTTCGCTATCCAGCATATGCGCGAACGAGGGTTGAAAGTTGGTATGGTTCGCCTGCGAACTATCCGCCCTTATCCCACCGATCGCGTCCAGGAATCGCTCAGCAGATTTAAAGTGGTTGGCATAATTGAGACCAACATGGGTCTCGGGGGCGTAAGCAGCGGGGGCGCTCTCTACGCCGAAGCCGCGGCCGCTCTGTACGAAAGTCCGAAACGCCCGCTCGTAATCTCGTTCATGGCCGGAATGGGTGGTGAGGCCATCGTGCTCAAGGAATTTTATTGGATGACGGAAAAAATGCTGGATGCCCAGCGTCGCGGCAAGATCGAAAAACGGACCCACTGGGTCGGATTCGAAGAGTAGCTTTTGCGAAGCGGAGTTTTGATCGGATTTTCAGATCCCGATCTGAACAATAGCTTCGAACAATCGCTTCGAACAACAGCTCTGATACTTGGAGGAATTGATATGGCAACCATCGAAGTTCAACGGCAGATGCTGCCGATTCTAAACAGCCCGAATCAGGGTGCGCGTTTTTACAACCCCGAGCTCCCGTCGTCTGAACCCTTCGTGCCCGGTCACCGCACCTGCGCCGGCTGCGGACCTTCGATTCAATATCGAATGACGAGCAAGGCTGCGGGCGACAATACGATATTGGTCGGCCCAACTGGCTGCATGTATGTCGCCAATAGCTCTTACCTCTGCACGCCGTACAACGTGCCGTGGGCGCATACGCAGATCGGCAGCGCGGGCAGCTTCACTGCCGGCGTCGCGGCCGCTTATGAAGCGATGATCCGCAAAGGCAAGTGGAAGGGGCAATTCCCAAACATTATCTGCGAAGCGGGTGACGGCAGCGCCTCCGATATCGGTCTCGCTTCGATTTCCGGAGCTCTCTATCGCAATCACGACTGCCTTATTATCTGTTACGACAATGAGCAGTATGCTAACACCGGCATTCAGGCGTCTTCTCGCACTCCCTACGGGGGCATGACTACCTTCTCGCCTCCTGGGCCGGAAGTTCCAGAAGGGAAGAAACTCTATCCCAAAGATCTTGCACGCATGATGGCCGCTGGTCATCCGCATTGCTACGTGGCGACTGCGAGCGTGGGTTATCCCATCGACTTGATGAATAAGGTCCGCAAGGGGCTGAATCACAAAGGCGCTGCGTATTTGATGGTCTACACTCCCTGCCAAAAGGGTTTTGTATACGAGACACCACGCTCGATCGATCTGGGCCGCCTGGTGGTCGAATGCGGTCTCTATCCCATGTGGGAGTGGAATCCGGAGAAGCGTGAGTTCGATTACAGCTTCCGCCCGGCAAGCATGCGGCCGGTTTCCGAATACTTGAAATTGCAGGGACGCTTCGGCCATCTTCACGCCGAGCACATTGCGAACCTGCAGAAATTTGCCAACCAGCAATGGAAGATGATGGGCGTCCAACTACCGGAAGCTCTGATTCATGCAGCAGATGCGAAAAACCTTACCAACATGGCAGCTGCGACGGAAGCCGCGGCAGTGGCGGAGACTGTATGAACACGAAGACGAGTGCTCCCTTTCATCCTGTCGAGTCCGAACCCGAAGTCGAACCTGAAGGACAGGAAAGTTACATCGTCACCGAAGGCAAGAAGCGCGGGGCCACGCGCGACGTGCGTGAGGCGGCGGCTTATGACCGTTTCTACACTGTGTTGCGCGTGCATCCCGGCGATGCCATTCTCACCGACAACTGGCATACCAACGAGGTGCTGAGTCACGCCCGCAACAACTTTGAGGGCGTCACCTTCGCCATGCGTACGCTGGAGGCGTGGGGCGCAATGATCGAAAACGATCACCGGGCTTACTACACCGCCGGCGGGAGAATCTGGATGATGGATCTTGAGCCTGCGCAGGGCAAGAAGCCGCGGCTCCCGGGCACCGGCCCAGCGGCGAAGAAGTAGGGATGCGAGCCAAACTCTCGTTAATTTGCCGTCCAAAATGCGGCGCGGGCGGGCAGCTCGCGCAGATTCCCTCGGCAAGCTCGGGACGGGCTTTTCGCTGTGCGAAGAACGCTTGTTCAGGATGACAAAAGAATTGCGCCGCATCCTGCTGATCGACGACACGCCGGAGATTGCCGAACTGCTGACATTCTCGCTGCGCGACCTTGGGTATGTGGTCTTCGCGTCGGGATATACTTCCGCCGTCAACGAGTTGGTTATCGAGCATCACACTGATGCGGTAGTGCTCGATTGTTCCAGTTACGAAATGAGTGAGGCGCTGTTCGACGCGATACGACAGTATCCGAATCACGCGGAGCTTCCAGTCGTGATCATCAGCGACACGCCCGAGGAAGCCGACGCCAGCCTTGGTTCGCGGAAGGCGCAGGGAGTCTTGCTGATCCCAAAACCCTTTACTGGCGGGCAAGTAGGGAGAGCGCTGGCGCAGTTGTTGGAATAATTATGCCGCTCTGGAGCATGGACGACTGGCAATTCGTCGAGCGTGAAGTCGTTACCGACCCCAAGGGCAGGAAGTGGACCGTGGCGCTGATGGACGTGCTCGGCCAGCAGGGTGACCCCGACATGCCCGACAAGCTACTCGAAATCCAATATTCCTCCGGCCGCTATTTCACCCTTGTCTACGCCGACGGCGGAGCGCTGCAGCGGGAGCGCGGGTATCCGTCTCTTGGCGAGGCTACGGACGCCTACAGAAATCTGCTGGTCGAAGTCATTGACGGCACCGTCGATCCCTCGCAGCCGGTGTTTCGGCAAAACTTGGAAGATTGACCGGGGATGACAGGTTTTAGTTCGTCATCAAGAAGAATAGTTAGAGCGTCAGCCGCGGCCATTTTGGGATGTCGCAAGGAACGTAATTGTTTTGCTCTCCGAGCGATGGTGCGAGATGGGGCCCCACATCCCTCATGCAGTGCTCTCACCGTCCCGGATCCAAATCTTTCATAATGACGTGCAGCACTTGCCCCGTTCTCTTCGCATCACTCTCGGAAATTGTTCCCTGCGGCACGGCATCGCCTTCAGCATTCATTCGATCGCGATAGGTCCGCGCTGCCGCAGGCAAGCGTGCGCAGCCGCTGCGGATCAGTCCTGCTTTTTCTGCCACTGCGAGGCGCGTTTCGAACGACCATTCGGAAATTTTCTCCGCGGGGGCGCCCGTCTGTATGAGCGCGCTTAGTCCTTTACGTTCCAGCGCGTCGGTCACAATTGCCTCCAGAATTCCGCACGAAGTCACCAGCGCAAGGTCATAATCTCCTTGGTCGAGAGCACTTCGACCATCGGCGTAGGCTTGCTCTAGCACCGGACGGATCTCGGGATTGTGCACGAATTCAAAGCGGCGAGGAGCCGGCGCCTTCGTCGAGGCTGAAACAATTGCTCCGTCATCGCTTCGGGAGAGCGAAGACACGGCTTGTGCCAGCACGCCGAGCAGTTGGTGAACGATCTCCGCGGGAGCAGCCCCCTGAGCGGCTTGACCATCCGGCGCCCGCATTAGGAACGCCTCACTGAAGGACCGCGCCAACCAATGGGCCTTGCTGCCTCCCGACAGCTGATTGATGGTGACGCCGCAGTCCTCTTGCCAGCGGCGCGTGGCTGCCATCGCCGAGGCATCGGAGGGATCGGCCGCCAAGGTATCTCGAAGCTGGTGGCCGCGGCGAATCAAAGCGTCGAGGCGGGCCAAATACGTCTCAATTTGGGTTTGGAGACTTTCGTCCATAAGTTGGGCAGCGTCATCCTTTCGCCGTCGCCGAAAGGAGACGCCTCAAGGTTCGAAGTAGAGTCCCAAATTTAACAAAACCTTAACTCTTGACAGCTGCCGGGCAGAGTGATAAAGTCCCTCCCGCAACTGGTTCGATAACCGTACCAGTGTACAACACATTGGCGGCGAACTGGCTTGGCGTTTCCCGTAATTCGCGTTAGAGTTTTACGCTCCGTGATGAGGTGAAACCTGTGAGTAACTCCGAGAGTGCGCTAACCCCAAGCGGTCTGATCCATACCTCCCGCATTCCCAACCGTTGGATCCAACTTGTTGCCGGCATTATCGCCATGATGGCGATTGCGAATCTGCAGTATGCCTGGACACTTTTCACGAAACCGATCCAGGCCCATCTGCACGCATCGCTGGTTGCGGTGCAATGGACCTTTACTCTGTTCGTGCTCCTGGAAACCTGGCTTGTACCTTTCGAGGGGTATTTGGTGGATCTGATCGGTCCCCGCCTCATGCTCGGGCTAGGCTCGATCATGGTTGGGCTGGGATGGATTGGATCGGGCCGCGCCGAGACGATAAACTCGCTCTACTTCTGGTATGGCGTGGGTGGCATCGGCGCCGGCGTCGTCTACGGCGGAGCGATTGGAAACGCCTTGAAGTGGTTTCCGGATCATCGCGGACTCTGTGTTGGGTTGACAGCCGGAGCTTTCGGTATCGGCACCGCGACTACCATTGCTCCCATCGCCGACATGCTGAAAGTTTCGGGTTATCAGCACACGTTTATCTTCTGGGGATTTGTTCAGGGTATTGTGGTGCTGGCTTGTTCCCTCTTTTTGGCAAAGCCGCCGGTGGGATGGACGCCGCCCAACTGGAAAGAGAAAGAAGCGAAGATCAAAGCCAAAATTAACACCTCGTCCGTCGACATGACGCCGTTGCAGATGCTGCGGCAGCCGTCTTTCTACATCATCTACGTGATGATGGTGATGTTAGCTTTCGGCGGTTTGGTGGTTACCGCGCAGCTCAATCCGATGGCCTCGTCCTACCACGTGGATAAAGTGGTGGTGCTCTGGGGGATGACTGCACTGGTACTGGCCATTACAGTCGACCGGCTTCTTAACGGTTTGACGCGTCCCTTTTGGGGATGGGTTTCTGACCACATCGGCCGGGAGAATGCAATCTTCATCTCCTTCATCCTGGAGGCGATCGCCGTGTTTGCTCTGCTCCAGCTGATTAGTCATCCCGTCTGGTTCGTGGCACTCTCCGGCCTGTGCTTCTTTGCCTGGGGGAACATTTTCTCGTTGTTTCCCTCGATAACGGGAGATCTTTACGGCAACAAGTGGGCGACAACCAACTACGGAATTGTCTACACCGCGAAGGGAGCGGCGGCAGCATTTGCCGGACCCGGCGCTGCGTGGTTATATGCCAAGACTGGATCTTGGAATAAGGTTTTCTGGGCGATGATCGTCTGCGATCTGATTGCTGCATTCATGGCACTGCTGTGGCTGAAACCTCTTGCGGCACGCTCCGTCAGAGATTCAAACCGAACGGTGCAACCGGTCAACATCAACGCTCCGGCAAAGGCGCGAGGCGTGGCGTAGCCAGCGGCGATTTCGGCAAATCGAGTCGGCATGGGGCGCACCGTGGCGGGCGTCCCTTTTTGCAGCTGCCTATCGCATCGTGAACATCTTCTCGATTCCTAACTCGGGTTCTATCGGCAAACGCGGAGCTGACGATACACCACCTTGGTAATCTCGACCCCGGCGTCGTATAAGAGCATCCTAATTGTGATTCCAATCACGAACCGGTGACGGTCCTCCCTGTTGGAACCAAGAACGACCGCAAGCAACGAGTGCTGCCCCGCTTCGCAACGGGGACCCTGTCAGCACTGATCCGTAATTGGGTGCAAGCGTTGCCTGCGGAAAAGGAAGTCGACCAAAATTTCAGCCCGCGTTCCACGGCCTTTGGTGGTACAGCCCGTGAACGGGCGCTGGGCTATCAGGGGTTTTTGTATATGCGGAGTGCCGTTACTCGGTGTTTTTTGCTGTCTCTGCTTCTAGCGGCCGCGACCTTCGTCGCCGCTCAGAACGACTACAAAGTTATCTCCGTCACTGACGGCGGATCCATCTCCGGCGTTGTCAAATGGTCCGGGCCGGTGCCGCATGAACTGGACTTCGCTGTCACCAAAGATCCGCAAATCTGCGACCCTGATGGCAAAAAAACCGTCAGCCTGGAACGCTTGCTGATCGGCGCTGAAGGCGGAGTAGCCAACACCATCGTCTACCTCAAAAACATTTCTGCCGGAAAAGAAATGGACTTGCCCGAGCAGCGCCGTCATCTTGACCAGCACCACTGCCGCTACGTTCCGCACATTCTCCTGGTCCCTGAAAATGGCCCGCTGCAGATGCAAAGCTCCGACGCCACCCTGCACACGATCCACATGGACGGCGCCGCCACCTATAACCTGCCATTTCCCTTCACCAATCAGATCAGCTCGCGCACCATGTCGACGCCCGGCCTGGTCAATCTGCGCTGCAACGGCGGCCATGTCTGGATGAACGCCGAAATGATGGTTGTCCCTCATCCGTATTACGCCGTCACGGACGAGAGCGGGCGCTTCGAATTCACCAACGTTCCTCCCGGCACTTATCAGATCGTCGCGTGGCATGAAGGTTGGGGGCTTGCCGGCAAAGAACAAGCCTATGACGTTCTGACCGAACGCAGCGTACTGCGCCCCATCTTTACGGAACCAAAAATGTGGGAGAAATCGGTGACAGTAAACGCCAATCGGCCCAGCTCCGTCAATTTTGTAATTGGAAATAAGTAGGGTAAGTGCGGGGCGGAATTTTCCTTTGGAAATATCAGGTCAGGCTCCATCCGCCAACTGCCGGGCAGGATGGAGTCGTACCGCGATTTGTCGGCTGGTCAGAAACAAGAAAACCTAAGCCGGGTTTTCTTACCCGCGCCGTTTATACAGCACTGCAAACTCAAATCCCGGATTTGCTGGAAACAACTCCGCGACTTTTCGCAATCGCTCGGCAAGCGCCGAAGGAGCGAGCAGCGGATAATCCCGCTCTCGCAGATCGTAATAATCTATATCCAGAAAAAGCGAGAGCAGATAAATCGAGATAGTGTCTGAGAACGTTGCTTCGAAGTATTCGTTCTTGTAGCGTTCCGCCTCTGGCCCACCGGCGAGAGCCAACTTCCGCGCCTCCCAGGCATCGAGCGACGTCTCGCCGCGCACCCCGGCCTCTACTTGCTTCCAGGTGAGTTCGCTGAACTCGTGCGATAATCCCGCGATCTCCACGAGCGCGTGCCCCACATTGATATAGAACTCGAAGGCGACCGAAAACTTATCGTCGGCTAGCCGCGTGGAGATGAACACGCATTGCGAATCGCCGAGATTCAGGTTGCGATGGCAGACGGCGTTGTCACTGAGCGCCACATCGTAGCGGTCCGCGATCAAAATCTCTTCGCCCTGGCTCACGGTTAGCGGCACAAAATAATACGCCTTGCGCTTTAGCGCCGCCGCCGCTTTGGCAGGAACCGCTGCAATCATGCGCTCCAGGTCAAACGAACTTATTGAACTCTCGCCCGCCGAGGCATAGCACACCCCATTTGCCGCCTGTGAAACCGGCGTCATGCGCACCACGTCTGCGGGGCTCCGTGTTATTGCTGGCGCTGCCTGTGACATACTTAATTATTTATACACTACCCGAGCGGTACGGCCGGCCCTTGGGCCAATGCGCAAAATGGTAGCCTAGAAGCATGCCGCCAAAGCCACGCTCGCCGCGTTGGTATACGATACCCGTTCGCGTCCTGCTCGTGACCTTCGTTGGCACACTCATCTCGTTTGCGGTCAGCCTGCTGCTGGGCATTATCGGCATCGTGGTCGTGTCAGCATGGCGCCACGTAAATCCCAACATGACGGTCGCATATCTTTATATCGCTCTGCCCGCCGCCATTGTTGCGGGAAGCATCATCTTGGTGCTGGCGTTGATCATGGAAATCCGTCACTATCGCCAGTCGAAGACCCTGGCGGCTATCGCGAGGGTAAGTTGAGAGTGGTGAATTGAGAATGCTCGAACAAGACTAATCAGCTGACATGCCTCCCCGCATAGCCATCCCAATGCCGCATTCGATCGACCTCGAATATGCCGAGCGCTCGATTGGGCAATACGAGCGAGCGGTGGAGCAAACTGGAGGCGAGCCGCTGCGTATCCCGCTCGATCAGCCGCCAAGCGAAATCACCAAGATTATCGAGCTCTGTGATGGAGTGCTTCTGCCCGGCAGCAAAGCCGATGTTGATCCCTCGCGGTTTAATGCAATCCGATCTCCGCACACCGCAACTGCCGACCCGCGCCGGGACACCGTCGACGACCTTCTGCTGCAGGACGCCTACAACCTGCGTAAGCCGATCCTCGGAATCTGCTATGGCTTGCAGAGCCTCAACGTCTACCGCTCAGGATCATTGATCCAACACATCCCGGATTTTCTGCCGGAGGAGCTGCGCACGCGGGTGAATCACGAAGCCGGAAAGAAGGTCGCGGTCGCGCACACCGTCGAGATTGAAAACAATTCCACGCTTGCGGGAATTTTACGCGGGAACAACCCGCTATGCGGAGAGAGCCGCCCCCGGCAGTCCGGCGGCGCCCAACTCATGCTTCCGGTCAACTCTTCCCATCATCAGTCGGCCGACTTAATCGGCGACGGCCTCAGAATCGTTGCCCGATGCCCTGACGATGGCATCATCGAGGCGCTCGAAGGAACTGCCCCAGTTCATTTTGTGCTGGCTGTGCAGTGGCATCCCGAGCGCTCCGTCGACGAAGACGCAGCCTCGCGGGCTATCTTCCAGGCACTGGTGCGCGCGGCGGAAACAGCGCGTAAGTAGCTTAACGCCGCTTTCTTTTCTTGGTTTTTCTCCGTGTCTTTTTCGGATTACTTCTCCTCTTCAACAACACGACAACATGCGCGATCGCGGCATTCTCCAGATTCATCCCTTCCGGAGTCTTCGCCTTCAGGCCAACGCAATCCGCGGGCACTCCCAAGAGCTGTGCCACGTGCTCGCGAATCGCCATGGCGTGCGGTCCAATCTTCGGCGCGGCCAGAATCAGGCTAGCGTCCATATTGGCCACGGCATATCTCGCATCGTGCACGCGTTTCAGCGCCTCGCGCAGGAAGACGACCGAGTCTGTACCTTTCCACTTTGGATCCGATGGCGGAAACAGCGCTCCAATATCGGGCGCAGCCACAGCTCCTAGAAGTGCATCGGTAATGGCGTGCAATAGCACGTCGCCATCGGAGTGTCCGCCCAGTCCCTTATCGTGCGCCAGTGTGATCCCGCCAATCTTCAACGCAATTCCGGGCCGAAATTCGTGGGAATCGAAGCCGTAGCCGATGCGCGTCGTTGGTCGATGGTCGTTAGTCGTTGGCATCGGCGCTGATCGTCAAATCTATCCGACTTTCAAGTAGAACTCCGCGAGTTCCATGTCTGCCGGCGCAGTAATCTTGATATTTCGAGGTGAACCCATCACTACGGCCACGTTGTGTCCGGATCTTTCCACCAGCGAAGCTTCGTCGGTGCCAAGGAAGCCGTCCGCCGCCGCCTCATCAAATGCCCTCTTGATCACGCCGTAGCGAAAGCCCTGCGGCGTTTGCGCCATCACGATGCCAGCGCGCGGAATCGTAGCTTTAACCAGTGCACCTTCGGCGGTTCGCTCGACCTGCTTCACGGTGTCGACGGCGGGCATGCCGGCGATCGCCGCGCCGTATTTCGCCGCCGCATCGATCACTTCCTGGATAATTTCACTGGTAACGAACGGCCGCACCGCATCATGCACGAGAACAATATCATTGGCCGCCGCCGCAATCACCTTCAGTGCATTCTCGACTGACTGCTGACGGTGTTCGCCGCCGACAACGAATTCCACTTTCTTGCTCAGAATGTCCTTGGCTTCGTTTTCAAGACGGGCTCGAAACCCGGAAATCTCGTTTTCGCGCAAGGCGATCCAGATCTCGCTCACCGCCTCGACCGCGGCAAATTTGCGCAGCGTACGGACGAGAATCGGAGTGCCGCCCAGCTCCGTGAATTGTTTTGACCGTAGCGTCTTTTTCTGTTTGCTCGCGGGGCCGGCCGGTATCGGAGCCATTCTGGTGCCAAGCCCTGCAGCCGGAATAATCACAACCACCTTCATAGCGGGCTGTCAGTATACGAGCGGACGGTAGAAGAGTTCAAATACGGGTTCAAATCGGAAAGAGGTTCAAATGAGAAACGACCCAAGCTTCTTTGTTAGTCTCAGACGATATGGAGCGGCCCGCAGGGATAACCGTAGTTGCCGTGGCATTCTTCCTGGTCGCGGGATATCTCTTCACGGTTGGGGCTATCGAGTTCGTGGTGCCCGGCACGATCTCCCCGAATATGAGGGCGCCGTTTATGTACGGGCGCGAACTTGCCGGACCGCAAAGCGCCTTTCTCGTGGGGGCGGGATGGGGCCTGGTCGGCTGGGGGCTCTTTCAAGTTCGCAACTGGGCTCGCTGGTCTGCCGTGGCGCTAATGGTGCTTGGAGTCGCGGCAGGCATACCGGCTGTTTCAGCAGCCGCGACCGATCTGAATTGGCGTCTCGCCTGGTATGGCGGACAGATGATGGCGAAGATCGTCGCAGTATGGTTTCTGACTCAATCCGCTGACGTGATCGAAGCCTTCAACGATAATAGATCAGAACCGCCTGCGAAGCGTAAGTAACTTCTTACCGTTTCGCTTTCACCGGTTCTTTTTCTCCTACGCGCTTACTGACCTCAAATTTCATCTTGCCAGCTTTTTTATCGGCGTCGACGATCACGTGGTCGCCGTGAAGAATCTCTCCATCCAGAATCTTCAAAGCCAGCGGATCCTGGATCAGTTTTTGGATGGCTCGCTTCAGCGGGCGCGCGCCGAAGTTGGGATCGTACCCTTGCGCGAACAAAAGCTCCTTCGCGGCATCGGTCAGCTCAATCGAAATCTTGCGATCCGCCAGCAGCCGGCGTACGTCTTCCAGGCGCAGTTCGATGATCTTCACCAACTGTTCCTTACCGAGGGGACGGAACACAATGATGTCGTCGACTCGATTCAGGAACTCCGGCCGGAAGTGCCCGTGCAAGGCGCTCGTCACCTGCTCGGTCGCTTTCTCAAAATCGGCCGGCGTGCGGAGATTTTCGGCTTGCAAATAACTGGAACCGAGGTTCGACGTCATGATGATGATCGTGTTCTTGAAGTCGACCACGCGGCCCTTGCCATCGGTGAGGCGTCCGTCGTCCATAATCTGCAACAGGACGTTGAACACATCAGGATGAGCTTTCTCAATTTCGTCGAAAAGGACGACAGCGTATGGCCGGCGACGGACCTGTTCAGTCAGCTGGCCTCCTTCCTCGTAGCCGACATATCCCGGCGGCGCTCCGATTAAGCGGGAGACCGCGTGCTTCTCCATATATTCAGACATATCAATGCGCAGCAAAGCTCGCTCGTCGTCGAAGAGAAATTCGGCGAGGGCCCGAGCCAATTCGGTTTTGCCGACGCCGGTCGGGCCGAGGAAAATAAATGATCCGATGGGGCGCTTAGGATCGCTGAGTCCCGCACGGGAACGGCGAATCGCGTTCGCCACGCGCTCCAATGCTTCATCCTGGCCCACGACCCGCAGCCGCAAGCGATCTTCCATCGTGACCAGCTTCTTGACTTCGCCTTCGAGCATCTTCGATACCGGAATGCCAGTCCACTTAGAGACGATGCGGGCGATATCTTCTTCGTCCACTTCTTCTTTAAGCATGCGCGTTCTGCCCTGACCTTCCATTTGAGCGCTCAGCTTGGCCAGATCGGCCTCCGCCTGACGAATGAGGCTGTAGCGAATCTCGGCGACGCGCTGCAGATTGCCTTTGCGCTCTTCCGCCTGCTCTTCGATCTTCAACTTTTCAATTCTCTCCTTCAGCTCGCGAATCCGTGCGATCAACTCTTTTTCTTTCTTCCAGTTCGCCTTGAGCGTGTTGGATCGCTCACGTATCTCGGCGAGTTCGCGGTCGATGACGGCGAGGCGCTCCCTGGAGTTCGGGTCATCCTCCTTCTTTAGGGCCTGTTTTTCAATTTCCAGCTGCATAGCCCGGCGTTCTAGCTGATCGATGTCGGTGGGAAGAGAATCGATCTGAATGCGAATCGACGCAGCCGCTTCGTCGACAAGATCGATGGCTTTGTCGGGCAGAAAGCGGTCGGAGATGTAGCGGTGCGAGAGGGTCGCGGCAGCGACGATGGCCGAGTCTTTGATTCGTACCCCGTGGTGAACCTCGTACTTCTCCTTCAATCCGCGCAAGATCGCGATGGTGTCCTCGACGTTCGGCTCGCCTACGAAAACAATCTGAAAGCGGCGTTCGAGGGCGGCATCTTTCTCGATGTATTTGCGATATTCGTTGAGCGTGGTGGCGCCGATGGCTCGCAGTTCCCCGCGCGCGAGGGCAGGCTTAAGCATATTGGATGCGTCAATCGCGCCTTCGCTCGCACCGGCTCCGACCAGAGTGTGCAGTTCGTCGATGAAAAGAATAATCTGCCCCTGAGAATCCTCGATTTCCTTCAAGACAGCTTTCAGCCGATCCTCGAATTCGCCGCGATATTTTGCTCCCGCCAGCATCGCGCCAAGGTCGAGCGCGACAACGCGTTTGTTCTTTAATGCTTCGGGCACATCGCCCGAGATGATGCGCTGGGCCAGGCCTTCGACGATGGCAGTTTTGCCCACGCCGGGCTCGCCGATAAGCACAGGATTGTTTTTAGTGCGGCGCGAGAGGACCTGAACCACGCGGCGAATTTCTTCGTCCCGCCCGATGACCGGGTCAAGTTTGCCGCGGCGGGCTTGCTCGGTTAGGTCGCGGGCGTAGCGTTCGAGAGCTTGATACTTGGCTTCAGGATTCTGGTCGGTCACTTTTTGCGAGCCCCGAATTGCGGTCAACGCCTTCAGAATCGCATCGTAAGTCGCGCCGTGGCGGGCAAGGATCTGCGCCGCCGCATCCTGTTTGAGGTGCGTAACGGCGAGCAATAGATGTTCCGTGGAAACGTATTCGTCCTTGAAGTGCGAGGCTTCTTTGAAAGCTTGCTCGAGCAGTTTGTTGGCGGCGTTGGAGAGCGCGGCCTGCGCGGCTTCTCCAGAAACCTTTGGCAGTTTCTCAATGTCGCGATAGATATCGCTAAGAACAGATTGCGGACCGATACCGATTTTCTCGAGCACCGGCGAAACGATGCCTTCTTTATCCTCAAGCAGGGCAGCGAGCACGTGCAGCGGCAGCAACTCCGGATTGCCATGTTCTGAAGCAAGTTCGTTTGCGCGCTGCACGGCTTCCTGCGCTTTTACGGTGAATTTATCCCAACGGATAGGCATAGGTTCAACTCCGGATAGACCGCGTCATCGCGGCTAAATATCTTTCAAGAACAGCGAACTACTGTCGTAGTCGATTACAGCTTTTTGCCGCTCAAAAACGTCAACACCCAAAATAGCCTCGACTGGCGCGGCCCCTTTCAGCACCAGCGCGGCATTTACGTGGCTCAGGTCCATGGCATAGAGCGCAACAGGTCGTGGCTTCAATCCGTCCAACTCCAGCGCAGTATCGTGGAGCTTAAATATTTCCAGCTGAACGCCGCCGGCGCCGCCTCCCATTCGGCCCAGCGAGGCGACGTTCAAGCCCAACTCGCGGGCAAGCGACAGACTTACAACCGTGCTCGCAGCTCCCGTATCAACCAGCACGCGTATGGAGCGACTGGCAAGGCTCCCCGCAGCCTCAAAGTGCCCCGCTCCATTACGCTGAAGTGGAATTCGCCGATAGCCTTCTGCTTCGAGGAATGCCGTAAGGGTCATAAAGTCGCGACCAGTAGCTAAGAAGAAAAGAAAGGGAGGCGGTGTGCCGCCTCCCACAAATTGTAAACCGGACTGGACAGCCGAGGACTGTCCGCACATCCTCTCCGCCAGATTACGCGGCTTTGCTGGGACCCTTGGCTTCCAAAGTCTTCTCGCTACTGACGTTGACCTTGATTTGCTTGGGTTTCGCTTCAGCCTTCTTGGGCAGCGTGACCTTCAATACGCCCTTATCGTAGTTAGCCGAAACCTTCTCGGCATCCACGGTAGTGGGCAAAGTGAAAGTTCGGGTGAAGCTGCCGTACTGGCGCTCCACACGGCGATAATTCTCTTCCTTCTCTTCCTTCTCAATCTTTCGCTCGCCGTGTACGGTGAGAGTGTTGTTTTCCAGGCGAATGTCGATGTCTTTCTCGTCGATTCCGGGCACTTCGATCTTCAAAGTCACGTTGTGCTCATCTTCGTAGACGTCGACGGCAGGCGCAAAGCTGGATGCGGTGAGGGATTCATCCCGTCCACCTTCGTTGTAGGTCTCACGGAACAAACGGTTCATGCGGTCCTGCAGGGTGGAAAACTCACGGAATGGTTCCCAACGGGTAAGAACGGTCATGGCTAAATCCTCCTTCAAAAGTCTTTGGGTTTGGAATTTGGTGAGAAGCCCATCTACTCACATTGCTGAGCTTCGGTCACTCCATTCGATGCTGTAGTTGAATTGAAAGAATCATAAAATATGAGCGTGTTATTGTCAATACAAATTTAATACCTTGTTATCATTAGTTTACAATTGAAGTAATGCACTTCAGATAGGATGTTTCCGGCACATTCGGCAGGATTGGATGATCTTTGGACTGGCCTCGGACCTCCGATATCCTCAGCTGACGATGCGCATCACGGGCCGCCAGGCCCACCATCTCTATGAAATCCCTCTGGTTAACATGATACGAGCAGGAGCAGCTCACCAGCGTTCCACGGGGTCGAAGCATCTTCAGTGCTCGCAGATTTAGCTCTTTATAGCCGCGCATGGCGGCATCCAGATCTCGCTTGCTCTTGGCAAAGGCCGGGGGGTCGAGAACCACCATGTCGTAGCGCTGGCCGGAGCCAGCATAGTCTTTGAGAAGGTCAAAGGCGTTGGCCTCGATCCACTCGATTTCTTTTCCCTGGAAATAAGACTGGTTGAGAGCGGCGTTCTGATCGGCGACTTCGAGCGCCGGGCGCGAACTGTCGACGCCAGTGACGTGCGAACAGCGCGGGGCAAGATGAAGGGCGAAGCCTCCCTGATAGCAAAATACGTCGAGCGCGTCACCGTGAGCGTATTGGGCCGCAGCCGCGTAGTTTTCGCGCTGGTCGAGAAAAGCTCCCGTCTTCTGGCCTTCGAGCGCGTCGAACTTGAACTGGATTCCATTCATAGTAAAAACTGTCGAATTCTTTTCCCCCAGCAATAGCCCAGAGGGCCGTGGCTGCAGATCCTCGAGTTGGCGGACCCTTGCGTCTACCCGCTCCACAATCGAGGCCGGGTGCAGCCGCTCGCTTAACTCGGAAATCAACACCTCTCGCACCATCCCGGTGTCCATGGCCTGGGTGAGACTCTGAACCGAAAGAATGTCATTGTAGCGATCGACAATCAGGCCGGGCAGAAAATCGGCTTCGCTGAAGATCACACGGTAAGCATTGGTGTCGGCGACGATAGGTTCGCGATAAGCAATGGCTTCGACAATTCGCTGCCGCAGCAGGGCCGGGAACTGAGCGCCACTTTCATGCGAGATGAGCCGGATGGCGATCTGGGAGGAGCTGGAATAAAGCGCACTCCCAAGAATGTGTCCGCGATGATCCGTGACCGCGACTATCGATCCAGGCGGAATCCCATCAGCCGACACAATGTCGGAGCGGTAAACCCATACATGACCATCTTTCAACCGCGATGCGCCGCGTGGAGAGACGGTGACGCTGAAGCCAGGATCGGAAGCTGTTGCTTTGCGAGCCATCCTTCGATGTTATCTGACAACGTTCGCGTTAGGCTCTGCGTTTGCCCACGACCGCCTAAGTCCGGGCGCCTCCAGCCTTTCGAAGCAGGAAAATCATCTGCTCCGACCTGTTATCGAGCGGATCTTTGGCGAAAGAGCCGTATTCGGCCACAGGTTCCAAGCCAGCCAATAGAAACAAGGCTCGCAAATGCTGGTAGGTAAAATAGGACAGCTTAAAATCTTCCATCTCCTCCAGGATCAGCTTCTCTGCTTGAAAAGTGCGGTAGATGAAAGTGAAACTAAAAATCTGATTGATCTTGTCGATCGAATCTTTTCTGAAGTAGCGGCGCACGATTGTCGCTGGATCGGAGGTCGAACTCCACTCCATCTCTTGCACTTCCTCGCCCAGTCTATCGTGGATCATTTCGAACTTCGGATAGAAAACGTCGAATGCGAAAATTCCGGTATCGCTTAAGTGCGCCGCGGCGGAAGTGAGAGCGCTGACCTGGTCTGGAACCGTATGCATGTGCTGCATGGGACGGAAGGGCATAATCACGAGAGGAAAGCTCGCGCCTAAGCGAAAGTTGCGCATGTCGCCCGCATGAAGAGTTATTCTTTGCCGAACTCCCGCCGGTTCGGCTGCCAGTGTAGTTTTCAAAATCTCAAGCATGGGTAAAGAATTGTCCACGCCGTGAATCTCGATTCCCCTGCGTGCAATCGGAAGCAGAACGCGTCCCGTGCCACAGGCTATCTCGAGGATCGGTGCCTGCGACCGCTCTGCGAGCTCAAGATAGAAAGGCAAATCTACGAGGTCTTGCTTGGCGGCGTAGGCCCCGTTGTAATACTTGGCGGTAACTTGATAGGAGTCGATAGCGTCCCGCATTGCCTTGCTAGCTGGCGGCTTGTTCGGTAGGAACCGCCGCAGCCGTTTTCGACTTCGCCGCAGCGTGCGAACTCATTTCATAGCGGGCAGCCTCGAGATCAACGTGGAGGGAATCGAGGGCGGTCATGGGCATTTCGGTACCCCAGGTTTCCATTTCGTTTTCCGACCAGCTGCCGTTCAGCCGAACCGCGCCAGTGATGTCTTCCGGAAACGCGTGGCGGTAATCGCCTTCACGAATCAGAATATCGCCGATCAGCCGGCCGGTATGCATGTCGAAGACGCGGCGGGTAGCCTGTCCCGACGCGTTCGTCAAACACAGGAAAACCTCGCCCGCATCCCCAAATTCCTGACGGTAATACCAGGCCTGTGGCGCATCAATTTTTGGATGGTGCCGGCGGGCTCTCTTATGTTCCGGCTCGAGCGCCTGCATTTCATTCGCGGGATTGTAGTAAAGAATCCGCTGGCAGGAATCGCACACAACGGTCTGCTGTCCGGTACGCACATCGTTATAGGTCTGCGGCCGCAGCATAACCTGGCAAGCCATGCATTTGTGGTCGCGCACCTCCGAGATGCCGCTGCCTCGAAACTTCGAGACGCGCTCATAATGCCGCAGCAAGTCTTCGCTCACGCCTGCCCGCATTTGACTACGTTTGCCGCGCCACTCGGCCAGCTGTTTCTCATCCACTGCGGTACGTTCGCGGGCTTCGGCTTTCTCTTTTTCAATCTCAGCAGCTTCTGCCTTCAGTTCAGCCTGCGCAGCTTTCACTTCCTTATCGCGTGCGTCCGCGTTAAGCATCAATTCAAGGATTTTATCCTCGGTGGCCGCAATGTCTTTTTCAGCAAACTGAATCTCGTGCAGCAATGCCTTGTATTGCTCATTGGTTTTTACGTCAAGAGATTGGTCCCGGTACTTGGAAATTTTGCCCCGAAGATCGGTAATTGTAGTTTCGTGCTTACGGCGCGTGGCTTCGTCAACTTTGACAGCGGCCTGCGCTCTTTCGAGTTGCGCCTTGGTATCGGCCAGTTTGTGTTCGATAGCGGCGACGCGCTTGGGAAGTTCCGCAATCTCATCCTGCAAGCGGCGGATTTCCTTATCCGCTTCCTGCAGGCGCAATAGGTTTTCTATTTCTGGAAGCATCCCGAGAGAACTCAGGCTTGATTCTATCACGCGGAAAGCCACCATTTTCCTTGACTGAGTGCCACATTGGCATCATGGACGGACGAGAACAAGCTTGAACCATCAAGCACGCGAAGCATTTAGCCGCAAAGGTTTCCTTGGGGAGATTTCGTGACCTTCGTGGTTTAGATTTGTAACGACTCGCACTACCCACAGTTACCAACGATCAATGCTGCTGCCTCGCCGATGTTAAACTTTTTCATTTGCTGTGCGATTTCTGTATCAGTCTTTTTCGCTGAGGTTTCCCTTGAAGAAACGGAAGTTGTTGTTGGCTTTTGCGAGCGTTCTCATTCCCGCTGCGGTTATGCCGCTCTGGGGGCAATCGTCCTCCCAGGTGAAACCGCTAACCATTGAAGCGATCTCCGCCCCCGGTGGTCTGGGAGGGCGGGGTCCGGAGGACGTCAAGTGGAGCCCCGACGGCACCAAGCTCTCGTTTGTGCAGCGCGACGACGAAGGTGAACATGGAGAACTGTGGTCTGTGGATGCGGCCACGGGCGAGAAACAACTGTTGCTGAGCGCCGCCAAGCTGGCCTCCCTCGCTCCCGATTACAACAGAGTGAAAGATGAGCGGGAACGAGAGCGCCTGACCCGCTATCACGTGGCAGCTTACTTGTGGGCACCGGATTCGAAGCACCTGATTTTCGACTCTCAAGGACAGCTATGGCTTTTCGATTTGGCGACCGGGACCGCGGTACAGTTCACCTCTGCGTCTGATCCCAGCGGTGATCCCAAGTTTTCCCCCGATGGCAGCTACGTTTCCTACGTTCGCAAACACAACCTCTACGTTCGACCGATCAGCGGCAAAGACGAAAAACAACTCACCAACGACACCGGAGACAACCTCTTCAACGGCGACATCGATTGGGTCTACGCCGAAGAACTGGAAGTGCGCAGCAATTATTTCTGGTCGCCCGACAGCAAGCAGATTGTTTTTCTGCACATGGATGAAACCAAAGTGCCCACTTATCCCATCGCCAACCTGATCCCGACACACCCCACCGTGGACAACGAAAAATATCCGAAAGTTGGCGACCCAAATCCTGAGGTTAAGATCGGCGTGACCGATGTCGACAAAGGCAGGGACAAGGTACGCTGGATTTCTTTCACCGGTGATGCCGAAGCATACATCCCTCGTTTTGGTTGGGTCCGTGAGGGAGTGGTGTGGGCCGAGGTTCTCAATCGCAATCAGGACAAAATGGATTTGTATTTCGTCGATGCAAAGTCGGGGAAATCTAAGAAGGTCTTCACTGAGACCAGCCCTGAGGCCTGGATTAATGTGAATGACGATTTCCGCGTCTTGAAGTCGGGCGACCGTTTTCTGTGGTCAAGCTGGCGCGACGGCCATACGCACTTATATCTTTACAGCTTCGATAAGCAAAATCCGCTCGCGACGGAAGCGAAGCTGGAGCGCCAACTCACGCAAGGCGACTTCGAAATGCTGGGTGTGGCTGGGGTTGACGAAAAACCGAGCGATGGGAGCGCGGGCACCGTTTTTTTCTCATGCGACAAAGACGACCCTCGCCAACGCCAGATTTATTCGATCAAACTCGATGGCACCGGCCTGCAGCGGCTTACGCCGGAGGAAGGAATTTACTCCGCCGAGTTTCCCGACAATGGCAAGCATTACGAACAAACGTTCACGGCTCCAACGATCAGCCCGCGCATGTCGCTGTGCACCGTAGGCGGTGCTTGCGCCCCAGTTTGGCAGGCGCGCGATGAAGCGGCACAGTATGGTTTAAGGGCGCCGAGGTTCCTCGATTTCAAAGCTGAGGACGGAACCACGCTTTACGGGCGTTTGTTGCTTCCTCCCGACCCGCCCCCTACGGGCAAGATTCCGTTGATCGTCAATATTTACGGCGGGCCGGCGGCGCAGAAGGTATTGAAGGAACTGCCTGAACCATTCGATGAGGTCCTCGCCCGCCAAAGCTTCGCGATCTTCGCCGTCGACAATCGCGGAACACCGGGCCGTGATCGCAAATTCCAAACTGCAATTCGTCATGAGTTCGGGGCAATCGAATTGAAAGATCAACTAACCGCACTCGATCAGCTTCTTGCCCACTATCCGCAACTCGACCGGGACCGCATGGCAATCTGGGGATGGTCGAACGGCGGCTCGATGACCCTTTATGCAATGACACACTCGGAACGCTTTCGCGCTGGGGTCGCCGTTGCCCCCGTAACCAACCTGGTCAACTACGACAGCATTTACACCGAACGTTACATGGGACAGCTAAGAGACGATCCGAAGGGCTACGCCGAGTCCGACGTTACGGCTTTCGCCGCAAATCTGCATGGAGAATTACTTTTAGCCCACGGCACCGGGGACGACAATGTGCACTTCCAAAACAGCATTCAAATGATTAATGCGCTGATTACAGCGGGCAAACAATTTCGGCTGATGATCTATCCCAATAAAACTCATAGCATCTCCGGAAGCGATGCCCGCGATCAATTGTTTCACATGATCGACGATCACTTTCAGCGGGAGCTGAAGTAGGTCAACATCAACCTTCGGCAAAAGGCCTTGCAGCGCAGGTCCTCTTGCCGGCACTTCGGGATGTTGCAGCTATTTGCTCTTGCCAGATTTACGGGACGAGTACTCCCGAGAAGACCTTTCACCGCCAGTGTTTTCCTTGGACGAACTTTCCTTCGACGAACTTTCCTTCGACGAGCCTTCTTTCGCTGAAGCTTCTTTCGAATACCCGTCTTTCGAAGAACCGTCCTTGGACGAACTCTCCGCCTTCAACTTGTCCTCTCGCTTAGAGTTTTTCCCGCCGCCATCAGAAGATGCCGGCGCTTCGGACTTCTTCGCGTAATCGGTGACGTACCACCCGGATCCCTTGAACTGCACAGCGGGAGCGGAAATCATCTGTTCTACCCGTCCGCCGCATTCCGGGCATTTCTTCACCATTTTGTCGGAAAACTTCTGGATTTTTTCGAAGCGGTGACCACATTTTTCGCACTGATATTCGTAAAGAGGCATGGGTGTTTTGAGATGTTCGCGATGAAACTTTCTTCTCATTTTCGATTCTAGGGGCGCACGCCAATCCCGTCAATTACCGCGGCGACGCGTAACTTATACCTCTCCTAACCGTCTAATGGCTGACGGAGAAGAATTCTGGCAGTACAATTGAGACGCATGTCGAGCCTTCCACTCCCGATCGCTGCATTCTTCGCGGGCCTTATCTCGTTTCTTTCGCCCTGCGTGCTGCCGCTGGTGCCGGGCTATGTTTCTCTGATCTCGGGCGCGGGAGCGGATGAGCTGAAGTCGTCGCAGGGTCGCCTGATGCGGCGCGTTATGACAAATTCGGTGGGATTCATACTCGGCTTCAGCGTTGTATTTATCACCCTCGGCGCAATCTCTACCGAGATCGGCCAGATCGCCGCGCAGTACAAACACACTCTCGCGGTCGTGGCCGGCGTGGTCATTATTTTGTTTGGGCTGCACCTGACCGGTATTCTCAAAATCAAAGCTCTCTACGCCGATACCCGTATGCACGAACTGAAGGGTGGCAGCACGCTGGTTGGTGCGTTTGTGATTGGTTTTGCCTTCGCCTTCGGCTGGACTCCCTGCATTGGGCCGATTCTCGCCGGCATCCTCACGCTCGCGGCGGCGCAGGATACGCTTTCGAAGGGTATGACTCTGCTCGCGATCTACTCATTGGGGCTTGCAGTACCGTTCTTGTTGACGGCGCTCGGGGTGGAGCGCTTCCTGAAATTCTACAGCCGCTTCCGTTCGCACATGCATGCGCTGGAAGTAGCTTCCGGAGCGTTGCTTATCTGCCTCGGAGTATTGCTAGTTCTGGGCCGCTTTACCATGATCTCGAATTGGCTTTCGTTTTTGAATCGCTTCGCTTTATGAGTTAGGCGAGCGAGCGGGCGTTTGATTTTGTGGCGGCATTCGATTTTGGGTGTCGGGTCGCTGGCTTAGCCGCTGCAGTCTGATGCCGCGAGCTTGGAAGCGCAAGGATTGGTTATGGAAAATTCTGCGAAACGTAGTCCTTTGGTTCTGGTAGTTGTAGCATTCGTGGTCACTCTGATGTTGTATCTCGGATATCACAAGGCTCGCGGCGCTGGCCTTACGTCGCACCTTACACAATCGAGCGTCGCGCCCGATTTCACTCTCGAGTCGCTCGATGGCAGAAGCTTGCGACTTTCTGACCTTCGCGGCAAAGCCGTCCTGCTCAACTTCTGGGCGACCTGGTGTGGTCCTTGCAAGATCGAAATGCCCTGGTTCGTTGATTTTCAAAAGCATTATGGCTCGCAAGGATTACAAATCGTCGGCGTGGCTATGGATGATGCCAGCAAGGCAGATATCGCCAAGTTTGCCAAGGATATGGGAGTGAATTATCCAATCTTAATTGGAAAGGAGTCGGTGGGTGACCAGTATGGTGGCGTCCCCGCTTTGCCGGAAAGTTTCGTAATTTCGCGCGACGGCAAAATTATGGACAAAATCATCGGACTCAGGGGCAAAGCCGAGATCGAGGACTCCATCAAGAAAGCGCTCAACACGCAGCCCCCGTCGAGCCAGGCATCAGCGAATGAAAACGCGAACCATTAAAACCCCCGGCCCGCGACTGTGCGGCTTAGTCGCAGTTGCTGTCGTGCTGACGAACTTTCTGCTGGCAAGCGTGTCTCACGCGCAAACCCTCGGCAAAGCTCCCACTCTAACCATCGCCCCGGTGCCACTGGTTACAGCCCAACGTGCGCAGCAGACCATGGTGAACCTTAATTTTCGCATCCCTTCCGGCTATCACATCAACTCGAACACACCCAAATCAGAGTTTCTAATTCCAACCGCTCTGAAGATGGACTTGCCAACGGACATTATTCTTGGAAAAATCGAATATCCGGCAGGCGAGGATGCGAGTTTCCCCTTCTCTCCCGACGAAAAACTGAGTGTCTATAGTGGAGACTTCACGATTGGCCTCGGGGTGCACCCGCTCAAGTCCGTCGTCCCCGGTAAGTATGTGATGCACGGCGTACTGCGCTACCAGGCCTGCGATAATGCCGCCTGTTATCCCCCGAAAACCCTGCCCGTAAGTTTTGAAGTGAAGGTCGTGAAGGAACCCGCCGAGCGCAGAGCCAATCCGGCGCAGAGCCCACACGTGCATAACTAGTGGTCGCGAAACGGAACATTACCAAGAATTAGCCTACGTGCAACCTTGTTGCCAACCGTATGCTCGCCCAACCTGACCTCTGGGCCCGTGGTGTAATTGGTAGCACGTCAGCCCGTCATGCTAGAAGGTGCGGGTTCGAATCCCGTCGGTCCACAGCATTCCCTGTCTATGGTAGGGAATCTGACGAGGAGTTCGGGACGGGCGAACTCCTCAAAAGTAATCTTGACTTAAAGTCCTGAGCTACTGATACTGTGTTCGTAGCTTGACGGGCTGACGCCCCGAGTTGAATTCACACTCGGGGTTTGCTTTTTCTGGTGCCTCTTGGATTCCAATCATGGTGGATGTCAAGTCTCAGATCGATGCGGCGTTCTCGAGCCACGACACAATCCCCCGAGAAAAGGTGCTCAGTTGGATCCAATCGACGAACAGTCTTGCGGAGCTCGCCAAGCTATACAAGCTCACCGGGGAAGGCTATTCCAGAATTGAACCGGGGCTCGGGAAGACTGCAACATGCTCATTGATCGAACGCTACCTTCTTGAATGCATCCGACAGGACATCGGTCACGACGATGAAGTTTATGGTCGGTGGGAGGCTGCCGACGTTCTTCACATTTGGCTCCGGCGTCTCCTCGAAACAGGAGAAGCATCTCAGGAGATAGACGGGGTGGCGCGGGCAGTAACAAACCTGTTCTTAACTAGCGATGGAGGAGTTCGCATCGCCATTGAACAAGGCTTTTTGGAGCATGCGCTTGAGACGGACGGCCTTAGGCCTTATTTTGAACATTGGTCCAAAGATAGCCGACTCGCGAGTCATGGAAAAACGCGATCGAATGGGCGATGACCACCCTGACTATACGTGGAATCTTCGCCAGGAATTTTTGCGCAAGATCAAAGGGAAGTGACTCATTGGTCAGCTGCGGCCGCCTTGCTTCTTCTCAAACTTCGCCCAAGTATCCTTCAACGCCACCGTACGATTAAACACCCGTTTGCCAGGTTTCGAATCCGGATCAACGCAAAAATATCCCAACCGTTCAAACTGGTATCGGCCGCCGGCAGCGGCATTGGCTAAAGATGGTTCGAGCTTCGCGTTTGTGATCGCCTCAAGCGAATTCGGATTCAGATTCGCAGTGAAGTCCTGCCCCTCTTCGACCTCGTTCGGATTCTCTTTGCTGAACAAGTTCTCGTAAATCCGCACCTCGGCATCAACCGCATGCGAAGCTGACACCCAATGAATCGTCCCTTTCACCTTGCGGCCATCGGGAGTGTTTCCGCCGCGCGTCGCAGGATCATAGGTGCAATGCACCTCAATCACTTCTCCGTTGTCGTTCTTCACTAAACTGGTGCAGGTGACGAGGTAGCCATACCGAAGGCGCACTTCGCGGCCCGGCGAAAGCCGAAAATACCCTTTCGGCGGAACCTCCCGAAAGTCATCCTGCTCGATATAGAGCACGCGCGAAAACGGCACCTTCCGCGTGCCCGCGCTGGCGTCCTCGGGATTGTTCACCGCTTCCATCTCTTCGACAAGATTCTCCGGATAATTGTCGATCACAACTTTCAGCGGGCGCAGCACCGCCATCACCCGCGGCGCTCGCTTGTTCAGATCTTCGCGGACGAAGTGTTCGAGCATCGCTAACTCGATCGATCCTGTCGTCTTGGACACGCCGATGGAGGCGACAAAATTTCGGATCGCCTCAGGCGTGTATCCGCGGCGGCGAATGCCCCCAAGCGTCGGCATGCGCGGATCGTCCCAGCCGCTTACCCGCCCTTCCTGCACCAACTGCAAGAGCTTGCGCTTGCTCAACAGCGTGTAGGTAAGATTTAAGCGATCAAACTCGATCTGCCGTGACGGAAAAATTCCCAATTGCTCTATGAACCAGTTGTAGAGCGGCCGATGATCTTCGAACTCGAGCGTACACAGCGAATGCGTGACGCGCTCGATCGAATCCGATTGCCCGTGCGCATAGTCGTACATCGGATAAATGCACCATTTATTCCCGGTGCGGTGATGTTCGGCATGCAGAATGCGGTACATCACGGGATCGCGAAAGTTGAGATTCGGTGAAGCCATGTCAATCTTTGCCCGCAACGTGCGCGAACCATCAGGAAACTCGCCGGCCCGCATGCGCTCAAATAAATCCAAATTCTCTTTCACCGGCCGATTGCGATAAGGGCTGTCCGTGCCGGGCTCGGTCAGCGTGCCGCGATGTTTGCGAATGTCTTCCGCCGACAGATCGTCGATGTAAGCTTTTCCATCCTTGATGAGCTTAATCGCCCAATCATAGAGTTGATCGAAATAATCAGAAGCGTAGTAAAGCCCGTCCCACTGAAAGCCTAGCCAGTTGACGTCCGCCTTGATCGACTCGACGTATTCCGTCTCTTCCTTCTCGGGATTGGTATCGTCGAAACGAAGATTGGTATGTCCGCCGAACTCGTCAGCCAACCCGAAGTCGAGGCAGATCGCCTTAGCATGGCCGATGTGCAGATACCCGTTAGGCTCGGGAGGAAATCGCGTCTGCACCCGCCCATTGTGCTTATTGGTCTTGAGATCTTCCACAATGATGTCGCGGATAAAATTCGACGGAGCAGCCGACGGCGTGGCAGCCACAGCTTTCTCTCCAGCTTCGCTAGGTGGGTGAGACGGATTCATTACTCTTGATCTTATCGCAGGATGCCCAACTCGGACGCGCAACGACGCCAGATTTCGTTCGACTGGAGGGACTCCTATCGCATCCCTTGGAGCGCCTGATCAACGCGCGCCAGCACCGTCTCCTTCCCCAGCACTTCCAACGTCTCAAACAACGGCGGGGCATTCTTGCGGCCGCAGACGGCGACGCGAATCGGCTGGAACATCTGACCCGCCTTCACTCCTAAGTCTTGTGCAGCGGCACGCAGGGCCTGGTCCAGCGGATCGTGTTTAAATTCGACATTCGCCAGCACCTCGCGCGCTCGAATGAGAACCCTCAGCGCTATGACCGCGTCTCCCTTTTGTGGAATGAGCTCAGCCGGGTCGTAAGGCGGCAGTTGATCGACGAAGAAGAAGTCGGCAGCGGTTAAAACGTCACGCAGCAGCTTGATACGCTCGCGAATCAACGGCGTAATCCGCAGCATCTTCTCCGCCGAGACCTTGAATCCCGCGGCGAGCACAATTGGCAGCAGGCGGGCGCTCAACTCCTCCACCGGCAAGCCCCGAATGTGCTCGGCATTCAACCACACTGCTTTCGGATCGAATGTTTCCTCCGGAGTTGCCGCCGGTTCCTTGAAGTTCACCACCGCATTCGACCGGTTGATCCCCTCAAGCGAAAAGATGTCAGTAATTTCCCGCAGCGACATATTCTCGCGATTGTCTTTAGGCGACCAGCCGAGAAGGCAGAGAAAATTGATGAACGCTTCGGCGAGAAATCCTGCGTCGCGGTAAGTAGTAACGCTGACCACCGGACCGTGCCTGCGTTTGGAAAGCTTGGTGCCATCAGGCGCGACCAGCAGCGGCAGATGCGCGAACTGCGGCGGCATGCAGCCGGCAGCCTCGAAGATAAGCACATGCTTGAAAGTATTCGTAAGATGATCCTGGCCGCGAATGATGTGAGAGATGAGCAGGTCGGCGTCGTCGGCACACGATGCCAGATGGTAAGTCGGCATGCCATCCGATCGCAGCAAAGCGAAGTCTTCGATGTCAGCAGCAGCTTTCAGCTGCTCGCCGTAGACCGCATCGCTGAATCGCACGTTCTGTCCGCCTTCACGCGGCACTCGAAAACGCAACGCGAAGGGTTCTCCGGCAGCAGCGCGGCGATCACTTTCCGTGCGTGACAGCTCGCGAGCGGCGGGATTAAAAAGCCACGTTCCCTGTACTCCGGACTTTTCAGCCTCCCCGCTGTGCGCCGGCGCGAAGTCGCGATACGCAAGGCCTTTCTCGAAAATTGCCCACGCCGTCTTGCGGTGTAACTCGATGCGCTCCGATTGCTTGTATTCTTCGTCCCAGCTTAAATTCAGCCACTTCAATCCATCAAAAATCGAATCCACCGAGGACTGAGTATTGCGTTCGACATCGGTATCGTCGAGCCGAAGAATCATCGTTCCATTGTTATGGCGCGCATAGAGCCAGTTGAAGATGAAGGTGCGAGCGCTACCTACGTGCAGAAATCCCGTAGGCGAGGGCGCGAAGCGCACGCGCGGACGTGAAACCGATTGACCTGGCTCAAGCATAAGTGGTGGACCTTCGATGGTATGGGGACAAGAAAAGTATCGTCAAGCGAGGCATATAAAAGCCGGGTGCTGCAAGTAATTGATTCTGTGTGTCCTGCGATCGGGGACAGTGTACTTAAATCCTGTTGTGTTCCCACCTTCGGCTGTGAAAACATTACACAGGTCAATAGTCTTCTCCCCGGGTTTCTGAATCTATTCTCGCTAAGGTTCTCTGGTCTCATGAACAGTGTCGTCATCAGCATGGTGGTCATTCCAGGAGTGGTTTCGCTGTTGCTGTTCCTGGTGTTCACCTACCTCTACGAACAAAGCAGACAGCCGTATTTCCGTGCCTGGCAGTTTGCCTGGGCTGCGTATTCGCTGCACTATGTCCTCGATGCCTTCTCCTTCTACCGGGCGCCATCCCCGGTGGCGTTTTTCGCCAGCTCTTTATTTCTTGTGGCCATGGCCTTGTGCATCTTTCTATCCACCCGGCTGATGCGTGGACCTTGGCGATTTGTCTGGTATGACGCAGTCTTGGCCGCGGCGGCACTTGCACTGGTGTGGATTAACGTTCAAGGGCACATGGTGGGCGCAAACTTCCAGACGACGCCGCAACCCACAATCGTTCTCGACTGGGGAATCGCTGCAATGCTGTTGTACTGTTCCGCCATCTTTTACATAAACGGCTATCGCAGAGGGTCGTTGGCGTTCAAAGTTCTCGCCTTCTCACTGGCATTGTGGGGGGTGTTGATGGGAGCGGGCCAATTCCGCAATCCGTGGGGCGCCCGCTTCGGCAGCGCGGCCAACTATCTCGGTCCTGTGCCGCAGATGCTGCTGGGCATCGCGATGGTGATGGTGCTTTTTGAGAACGAGCGGAATGCCGTGCAGGAGAATACTCTCGCCCTCTCGACCCTGGGAGTGGATCCGCGCCGCTTGCTCTCGGCTGACGATTTGCTTCCAAGTATGCAGTCGGCCCTCGACCGGCTGGCAGGCGCTTTATCGGCGCGTCGCGCGATCATCTATATTTCCGAACGCTGGCGCAGTCTGCTGCCCTCGGTTGAGCGAGGGTTCTCACCGCAGTTTCTCGAAGCTTTGACCACAACCGGGACAGGGGAATACATCTGCGAACTGGCATATCGCCAGGGCGGGCTGTTTACCGTGCACGACCTCGCTCAAATGAGGGAGCAGTTACCCATCGCATCCATCGGTACACTCACTGAATTCAAGAAGGTTTTCACCGAGGCCGAGATCCGCAATCTAACCGCCGTAAGCCTCCAGACCCGTGAACATGCCTTCGGCGTCATCTTGTTTCCTCATGCCGAGCGTAAGGCATTCGGCACCTCTGGCCCACGCCTTATGGTCGGACTCGCGCTGCAACTGGGGCTTACGCTCGATAACTATCTGATGGCCCACGACGCGCATCGCCGCACGCAGGAATACGAATTGCTCACCGAGATCGGAAAGGCGATCAGTTCGCGCCTCGATCAGGATGAAGTGCTGCGCACCATCCATACTGAGCTGGGGCAGATTTTCAACACCAGTACCTTCTACATCGCATTTCAGGAAGGAGACGAAATCCGCTTCGAGTTTGAAGTGGAGGACGGCCGCACTCTTCCAAAACGTTCGCGGAAACTTGAAAATGCCTTTACCGAATACGTGATCCGGACCGGGCAGCCGCTCCTGATACGCTCCGATTTGGAGAAGGCTCGTGCGCGTTTGGGCATCACCTATCGTCCCGAGCGCCCAGCTAAGTGCCTATGTGCGGCCCCCATTCTGCTCGGCAGCAAACCGGCTGGCGTCATGGTTGCCATGAGCCCAGCACACGAATTTGTTTTCGAACAGCGCGACCTCGACGTGCTGGTGACTGCGGCCGGGCAAGTATCCGTCGCGGTGGAGAATGCGCGCCTCTTCGCGGAGGAGCAACGGCGCTCCAGGCAGCTGGCATTCCTGAACAACATTTCGCGCACCGCAATTTCGAGCGACGATCCGGTTCACATGCTGGGTCAGATTGTTGGAGAAATTCAAAAGAATTTTAGCTTCGATCATATCGGTATCGGCTTGCTGGATTACGGAACCAAGGAGATCGAGATTAAAGCGGAAGCTGGCGCCACGGCGCATGCCATGGGCAAACGGATTCCGTTGGGATTCGGAATTTTAGGCCGGGTGGCCCGCACCGGGGAACGCGCTTTGGTACACAACGGCGCGGAAGGCCAGATGGGCGCCATCTTGCCGGAGTCCCGATCCGTGCTTTGCATTCCCATCACTTATGGTGAGACGCTGCTGGGAGCGCTGAACATCGAAAGCCGCAACGACAGCGCCTTTTCACCACAGGATGTGCTCATCCTGAACACGCTTGCTGACTTGCTTGCAACCGCTCTGCACAACGCTTTCGTTTTCCAGAAGCTGCAGCAACAATCGATCACCGATGGCCTCACCGGCATCAAGACTCGGCGCTTCTTCTGGGAGGCTTTGTCGGCGGAGTGGAAGCGCGCCTCGCGCTCGGGGCGGCCATTTTCAGTCGTACTCATTGACTTGGACAAATTCAAAGAAGTGAACGACACCATGGGTCACTTTGAAGGCGATCTGGTGTTGGCTCGGGTGGGACGACTGCTGGAGCAAAAATCCCGGCAGTCGAACGTAGTAGCGCGATACGGCGGCGACGAGTTCATCATCCTGATGCCTGAAACCAGCCCCGAGCAGGCCGAGGTACTGGCCGAGCGCCTGCGCCAGTGGATTACCACCGACCCCTTGCTGAGCGAGCACCACATCACGGGAAGTTTTGGCGTGGCAAGCTTTCCCATGCATGGGTTCTCGATTGAAGACATTATCCGCGTCGCGGACGCAGGTATGTACGTTTCAAAACGTTCCGGCGGCAACCGGGTGTCGGCGGCTCAGGAATTTGCCGCGGGCGAGGAGTTTGCCGCCCAGCGGCAACAGATCTCCGTCTACATCGAAGGCTTCCTGCAGCGCGAGCACAACGGACCAGAGCATCTCGAAGAACTGACTTCGATGTTGATGAAACTTTGCGGCGGTCCCGACGATTGCAACGTTCCACTGCTGAAAGAATCCATCGAGATTCTCAGCCGGGCCGCCGAATCCCGCGAATTGCACACCTCGGGCCATGGCGATTTGGTGGCGCGCTACGCGGAAATTCTGGCGCGGGCACTTCACCTTCCCCCGGAGGACACCGCCGATCTCGTCTATGCGGCGCGCATTCACGACGTCGGCAAGATTTTTGTGCCCGAGCGCATTCTGAATAAGCCCGGGCCGTTAACCGACGACGAGTTCTTTCTCGTAAGGATGCATGCGCGCGTAGGTGCCGAAATCGCTGGCGTGCTACCCCACAGCACCCTGATGCGCCAGGCCATCGAGCATCATCACCAGCGTTTCGACGGGTCAGGGTACCCAGATGGCGCAAAGGGCGAAGAGATCCCTCTGTGGTCGCGCATTATCGCCCTGGCGGACGCCTACGCGAATATGCTCACCGAACAATCCATCGCCGCCGCCCGCACGCCGGAGCAGGCTCTCGATGAGCTGTCCAAGATGAGCGGCACTGGCTTCGACGGAATGCTGGTGCGCCTGCTGCTGCGCGAGTTGAAATCGGAACGAGCCTCGTCGGCAAAAGATAGTTTCTAAGGCCTCGGAGATGGCCGTTCAGAGTGGCTGGTTGTTACTCGCCTGTTCTCGAAAACTGACCCCTCTCATTCATAAAATTATTTCAATGCCATATCGACACATATCGGTACGGGTCGAGATCCTTGCTTGCGTACAGAGCATGTCCCCTCTCCGTTGTGATGTAAGTTGGCACGTCGAGATCGCCGTACAAAGTGTACGGGTAATTCTCGTCAATTGAGGCGAAGCTCCACGCGTACGTATCGCCCTCTTTCAGTCCCATGCAGTCCTTTCTCCCCATGCGCTTAGATCCATTCTGATCAGGAGATTCACATAGCAGCAGGGTCCGCACCGTGTGCATTGGCGTGTTCGCGTCTTTCATTCGAAAGTGACCGTACATGATGACGCACTCTCGCACGACTTGAGCATCATCGGTACACCTTCTGGTCTCGACGACGTCAATCTTGATGTGAAAATCGATCACAACACCGATTTGCGCAGCTGCGCTGCAAGAGAACAACAGAACAAACAGCAGTGACTTTGTCATTCATTTCGCCTCGCATCTAGTTTGTGGAGAACAGGCTGGTAAAGGATAGCGGGGAGGGGTGGTAACCTCAACCGAACAAAGTTGCCTCTTGCTCGGCCTTGCTCGGAACGTGCCTAGCCTCGATCATTCGTAGGATGACCCTTCGTGCAATCGCGTAAGTCTCTTGGTATGGAGCGATGTCGTACTTTCCGGATCCATGTGCCGCCGCCGAGCGCAGATCATAAAGCTTTATGATGCGCTTGAAAAGCGTGTGTCGCGCCTCGCCCCGATTCTCCAAGTATGACGCGATGTTGGCCGAAACCCTAAATCTCAGCTCCTGTGTGGACGGAGAAAATAGGCGCTCCAGTGCTCCCCAAAGAGCTAGCAAGCCCAGTTGGGGACTCCGGTGCCACTTGCTAAAATCAATGGCATCAAAGGCCGTTTGGAAATCATCGTCAGATAAGAGCGCGCTAGCTGGTTCCCAATGTGACTTGACCCATTCAAGCTCCGGGACTCCCACTCGTGGGTTAACCTGCTCTTCCGCCCTGAGCAGCAAGCCGCGAACTTCGATCGTTGAGAGGAGGGGCTGCTTTTCCATCGAAGGAATCGCGCGGAACGAGTGAGAGGATATTATTGGAACGTAAATAGATGTCGTGGCTCTTAGGCGCAATAGCGCCACGATCCACCAAATCAAATTCAGGTTATCGATGAATTTACAGTTGCACGCTCTTGGAACGAACAACTCGGCTGTTACATCAATTTCGACAGCACTTCTCGACTTGGCGGGTTTCCACGGTCCCGGATGATGCTTTCCGAGCGGCGCCGGCGCGAACGCCATTACAAAATGCGACATGAGGTGAGTATAGGTCACCGATATAACGACGCCGTGACCTAGGTCAAAGCGATCTGGTTCCAACGTTAATCCTGAGAGCCCACCATACAAGTCGAAGCTATTTGGCTCTTGAATTCCTATCCGCCTTGCCTGTTGCCTTTCAGTCATACTCTGAGGCTCGGTTAACCATCGTAAATCTTTCTTACGATTCGCGGTTGTTGATAAATGGCGGCTACACGAGTGACGCGCGGAGCGCCCCGCATATGTGATGAGTTCTAGTCTCGGCTTTCTTCCCGATCCCCCCGACTTGCAACTCTCAACCAGAAACCGGAAACTATTGACCATGTCCGTCCCTCTTTCTCTGTCCAACAAAGTTGCTCTGATCACCGGCGGTTCACGCGGCATCGGCGCTGCCACGGTTCGCCTATTCACCGCGGCGGGTGCGAAAGTCGTATTCAGCTATCAAAAAGCGAAATCACAGGCTGAAGCTTTGACGAAGGAATGCGGTGATACCAACTGTCGTGCGGTCGGCAGCAACCTCAACAGTGCGGATTCTGCTCGCGCTCTGGTTGCCGAGGCGGTCAAGCATTTCGGCAGGATCGACATTCTCGTTGCCAATCACGGCGTCTGGCCCGCGCAGGATGTCCCTATCGAGAAGATGACGGATGAGCAATGGCGCTCCACGCTCTCCATCAACCTCGACGCAGTCTTTGGCCTCGTCAAGCACACGGTGGCACAAATGAAGACGCAACCGCGGACCGGTTCTGCCACCGGCCATATCGTGCTCCTCAGTTCCACCAGCGGCCAGCGCGGCGAAGCCTTCCATTGCGATTATTCGGCCAGCAAGGGCGCTCTGATCAGCATGACGAAAAGCCTTTCCACCGAGCTAGCTTCGGCAGGAATCTACGTGAACTCCGTCGCCCCCGGTTGGGTGGACACTGACATGTCCAAGCCCGCTTTGGATGACCCGAAGAGTGGAGAAGAGATTCGGCGCACGATTCCTTTAGGTCGCGTGGGCACCCCCGAGGAAATTGCAGCTCCCGTCCTCTTCTTGTGCACCGAATACGCCGGCTTTATCACCGGCGAGGTCTTCAACGTGAATGGCGGAGCCGTCCTGGTGGGATAGCCGACGTGTGCTGCAACTCCGCAAGCAGCTACAATTCCTCCATAGGCATCTCACAGATCGGCTAAAGAAGATCGGCTGAATGAAGACCGGCTGAATGAAATTTTCGAATCTCATCGTTACTCCGGCGATTCTGCTGACGATTCTCGTCTTCTCCAAGCCCGCATCAGCCCAGGCAACTCCGCAAACTTCCGCAACTTTGTCGGCTCAAGGTCCATCAATTCCTTCCGCAGATCTGGAAAACGCCCGCAAGGCCCGTGCCCTCGTCGATCAGGCGCTGCAGGCGCTCGGCGGCCAGGCATACCTCAATATCCACGATATGGAGGAGGAGGGACGCACCTACAGCTTCTATCACGGCCGCCCCACAAGCAACGGAGTGCTGTTCTGGCGCTTCACCGAGTATCCCGACAAGGAGCGGATCGAGGTCACGAAAGAGCGCGACGTGGCTTACCTTTACGTCGGCGAAAAGGGTTACGAACTAACCTACAAAGGGCCACGGCCGGTAGAAAAGAAAGATCTGGAGGACTATCTTCGGCGCCGCAGATTGTCCTTGGAAACGGTGTTGCGCACCTGGATCAACGACCCTAAGGTGGCATTCTTCTACGACGGCACTGCTCTGGCGGGCAACGTTCCAGCCGAGCAGATCACGTTGATCAATGCGAAAGATGAGGCGATAAAGCTCTTCTTCGACCTCGACACGCACCTGCCTCTCAAGAAGAGCTACAGTTGGCGCGACCCAGTCGACAAAGAGCGCAACATCGAAGAAGAGATCTATGATAATTACCGCGCGGTTCAGGGCATAATGACTCCCTACGGATTCACGCGCTATTTCAACGGGGACATGCAAACACAGCGTTTCGTCAACGCCGTTCATTACAACCAAGGGCTCAACCAGGCAATGTTCGACCCCAACTCCGGCTACAACCCCAATAAGCCTGCCGGCAAACACTGAGCCAGGAACTGAGGAGTCCGGCAATCTAGCCGGTAGGGTATTGAATTGGCAGGAGAGGAGCGGAAGGTGTGGTGCGCGCGCGAAGTCGCGAATCGATCAGAAATATTTTCAGCTACATGAGAAGTTCGGTGTCGCGGCGAACAATGGGGTGTTGCATCTCCTGCAGATCGTTCTTCACCATGTTGAGGCCATACACGCAGCCCTCGAACTCGCGCGAAAGCTGAGCGAAGAGCGGAGCGACTTTGGCATATTCGAAGTGCTCAAATTTTGAAACGATGTAGTAGCTTTCCTTGCCCGCCTTCATCCACTCCACAAAATTCTCCAGGCGATGGTGGCGCAGCCGGAAATGGTTAATGCTCTCAGGAAACATTCCGGCAAAGAACAAAGCGTAATCGCCGATGTGCTTGCGCACCTGGCGTTCGCGATCGAAGGAAGGAGCGGGACCATAGACTGGGTCTGACTCCAGTAACATCTCGCCCAGGTCATCGAGCGGGCGGTTCGCGGCGTCGTGAATCTTGAATAATTGATCGCTTTCGCAGAACTCCGCCAGGAGATGCGAAACGTAACTAACGACTTGCGGATCGCGGATGCCAATCTCCTCGGCATAATGGCGGCCAACCAGTTCCTCAAACAGCTGCCGCAGCGGGTGAGACTCGGGAATCATGTTTCTTGGGCTCCTGAAAGCCTTGCTGCATGCAGGCTTTCAATCGTCGTTGCTAAGTAGTTACCTCAGTTCCAACCCAAAAGCAAGTGACTTTTGTTTATGCGTCCCATCATTTTCACCGATGATTAGAAGTGCGCAAGCACTGGCGAGGTTGCAGTCAACTTTTTGTTGGCAGAGGCGAGCTTCGGCTGCTAAACCGCCTGCACGGGCCAGCGATCCAAAGGACTTGCGGCACTTCAGAGGGTGACGATGAAACAGCGCGTGGAATGAAGCTTCTCCAGGTGTACCCCTTTGGGAACCGAAGGTAGTTACTTCCGCGCAACCGAGGTTGGATTCGAATTCAAGTATCGCGTTGCAACCATCTTTCTGAAGTAAGAGTAAAATTCGACCGTTCCCAAAAAACTTAGACATCGGGGGATCTCAAGTGAAAAACTATGGGTGGGTACTTATTCTTGCAATCGTAGTTTCTGCGGTCGCCCAGCAAAGCGGCAATCGCGAATCTGACGCTTGGACGGTCATTCGCGCCGGCTTGCTCATCGACGGCAAGTCCGACAAGCCGCGGCAGGATCAGGTGATCATCGTGCGCGGCAATCGCATCGAGAGTGTCAGCGATGCCGCGACTGCCAGGATTCCGGCTGGCGCCGCTGTCATCGACTTAACGAAGGCCACCGTCCTGCCTGGTCTTATCGATTGCCACACACACATATTCCTGCAAGGAGAAGATCCGGCACAAGGCGGATATGACGCCAATATCTTGAACGCACCTCTCGCCCTGCGTGCGGCTCGGGCTACCGTTGCGGCGAGGCGTGCGCTCGAGCAGGGCTTTACAACCCTGCGCGATGTAGAAACCGAAGGTGCCGGCTATGGCGATATCGGTATCAAGCAAGCCATTGACCAAGGTTACATTCCGGGACCGCGGCTGTTTGTATCGACCCGCGCCATTTCCTCCACGGGAGGCTATCAGCTCGAAGGTTACGCTCCCGAACTCGATATGCCGAAGGGCGCGCAGATTATCGACGGTCCGGTGGAAGCGCGCAAAGCCGCGCGGGAACAACTCGACCACGGAGCAGACTGGATCAAGGTGTACATGACGCATCGTTCGTGGGTTGGAAAGAATGGCGAACTGGTCTCGCAGCCTACGCTCACTGTCGAGGAGTTGCGGGCGATCGTCGACGAGACCCACGGCTGGGGCAAGCGGGTCGCATGCCACGCCTATGGTGGCATCGGCCTGCGTCGAGCCCTCGATGGTGGATGCGATTCGATTGAGCATGGCCTCGATCTCGACGATGCGGCGATCGCGCAGATGCTGAAGCAGGGAACCTGGTACGTGCCCACGATCAGCGCCTATTACCACGACTGGGCTCCAGCGGACACTCCGGCCGGTCAGCGCGATCGCCTGCGGGTTTCATTACACGAGCCGTCTTTCAAGAAGGCGATGAAGGCTGGCGTAAAGATTGCTTTTGGAACCGACATGGGCGGCATTCCGTGGTCTGAGCCCATCGCGCAGGAGTTTCCGCGGATGACGGACCTCGGCATGCCAACCATGGTGGCAATCCAGAGTGCAACCTCGCGGGCGGCTGCTTTGCTCGAGATGGATGGAAAGATCGGAGTTGTTGCGCCCGGGGCATTGGCAGACGTGATTGCGGTGAGCGGCGATCCACTGCACGACATCAAAGCACTGGAGAATGTGCAATTCGTGATGAAAGACGGGAAGGTCTTCAGGAGGGAGGGCGGACAGGGAGTTACGGCGGCGCCGTAGAACAAAGATTTTAATGCGACTAAATTCGGCAGCACCCGAATCAAAATAAAGATTTGTAAAATCGCTTCAATTCACTTGACATCATCTTCACCGTGGGCATAATGCATCAATCCCGTTTTCGACTCGGACCCCGTTTTCGATTCGGACAAAGATCGGCTCAGGCGTTCTCGAGAGCCGAAGGAGGTTTTATGAGCGTGCTGGAACTTTGTGACCGGGAAATCGCAGCCGTTCCGCTCGATGCCACTGTAGCCGACGCGATCAATAAAATGCTCGACCATCATGTTGGCGCAGTTGCCGTGGTCGACTCCGAATTTCGTGTGGCCGGAATTTTTACCGAGCGCGATGTTCTCCGCAAGATGGCGCTGAGCCGCACCGACCCGCAGAAGACCTCGGTTCGCGAGTTGATGACCACGCCAGTTGAGATGGCAACTCGACGCACCGGAGCCGGTGAAGCGCTCACCACGATGCTGGAGCGCCACTTTCGTCATCTGCCGGTGGCGGACGATAACGGAAAATTGCTTGGCATTCTCTCCATCCGCAATCTCTTGGAGTGGCGCGTCGATGATCTGAGCCGTGAGTTGGAGTCGCTCGAGGCTTATGTCTCGAACGATGGGCCCGGGGGTTAGAGGGTGGTTAGAGTTAGAGCTCTTCGAGCTTCGAGCCTGAGTTACGAGCCATCTGTTTCGGTCGGCGGGCCGGCCCAGGAAATCGCGGCAGTGATTCCTACTGGCAGATCCAGCCGGCCTTTGTTTGAGCACTTCTCGGACACATTTCCTTTGTGAGCTTGACGAATCTTGGATCGTCCAAGTACCGCTTGAACGAGTCATCTTTGGCTGGGTCGGGGATACCTTCGCCAGGATTCGAATGGGATTTGTATTGGAATGCCAATCTTAGCTGGTCGAGGGCACCGTCAAGATCCCCCAATTCTGAATCCGCGCACGCCAGATTGTAACGGAACATAGGATAGCTAGGATTTTCCTTAATCCCATATTCAAAGATCGCCTTTGCCTTAGATATCTCACTCGACATGCCATACGCCATTCCCAGATTGTCCACCAGGACGTTCCATTGTGTTGGACTCAGGGCGCGGTTTTGCCTTTCGAGTTGCAGTGATTTTTCATAGTGCGCGGACGCTCTGGTCCAATCCTGTCGTAGATAGAAAATGCTTCCATACCCGAATTCGGTTGTACTGTCGGGTTTGTAATCGGGAATGAGGCGCACGCCACTGATCAGCGAATCGAAAAACTTGTCGTCAGCGGCAGAATAGGACCCCTTTGAAATGTGAAAATCAAGTCCCATATCGCCGCTGACGGCGTAGCCGAACACGCTTCTCTGGTGGATAGGTTTTCCTTGAAAGTCTGGAATCGAGTATTCGCGCATCGAAAAGTCCCCACGGTCGAAGGTTTTCATCCCTTCGACTTTTAATCCGTGGTCTGTTGCTCCTTTACGAAAGCCCAGAAACGCCTCTTCGCTCAATTCTGCCGCGGTCTGATTTTTGTCGACGGGATAGATGAAGGCTGAGAACTCCCACCACGTGCGTTTGACGCTTGCACTTTTCTGCGACTGACGCTTTTGTCCAACTGGTTTTGCTCAAGCTTTAGGTGGAGAAGGTCTACCTGCAGCGCGGCAGGCTCGTCAGGCACACTCATTATTAATGGATTGTGCGGTTCGTCGAACCCGACTGTCACCTGAGGCCATACAGCCTGCAATCCGGTAACCCAGAGCGCACCCAAAGCCATTGTCGTAATTAAAGACAGCTTTACGTGGATGAGTGTATAGCAAGCCGAATCAGGGTGGAAACGCGGATAACGTCCGGGAATTTGTTATCCTTCCGTACGTTTCCATTGCACAACTCAAGGGAGAAGAGATGAAGGGATTTCGGCTTTCCGCCGTCTTTGTGATCTCGATGCTTGTTTCTGTTGCGTCTAGTTTCGCGCAGCAAAATTCGCGCTCGCTCGCCATCCACGCCGGGCACATACTCGACGTGAAGTCGGGCAAGCTCCTCTCTGATCAAACCATTGTCGTTGAAGACGGGAAAATTGTGAGCGTCGGAGCATCCGCACAAACTAAGGCTCCCGCGGGCGCGGCCCTCATCGATCTTTCGAACGCAACCGTCCTACCCGGATTAATTGATGCCCACACGCACCTGACCATGGATCCCAAGTTCGGCTATGAGCGCCTGGGGATCTCCGAGGCGCGCGAAACATTGATTGGCGCAAAGAATGCGCGCGTCACCTTGCAGGCGGGATTCACGACGGTGCGCAACGTGGGTGCGTCTGGATACACCGATGTGGCCTTGCGCGACGCAATCAACGCCGGCGATGTTCCCGGGCCGAGAATGCTGGTGAGCGGGCCGGGACTGAGCATCACTGGCGGACATGCGGACAATAACCTGCTGCCGTTCGAATATCACGCGACCTCTGACGGGGTAGCCGATGGCGTGGATGGCGTCCGTCACATGGTTCGGCAAAACATCAAGTATGGCGCGGACTTGATCAAGTTCATGGCCTCGGGCGGGGTGCTCTCGAAGGGAGACAATCCGGAAGCGTCGCAGTACACGCTGGAAGAAATGAAGACCATTGTGGCCGAGGCCCACCGCTTAGGTCGTAAAGTTGCTGCTCATGCTCATGGAGCGCAGGCCATTCTGTGGGCGTCGCAAGCGGGAGTGGATTCGATCGAACATGGCTCTTACATTGACGACGCCGGAATTGCCGAGATGAAGAAGAATGGCACCTATCTTGTGCCCACCCTCTATCTGGGGGATTGGTTTCTGGAAAATGCCGAAAAAAACCACGTTCCCGATTTTCTACTCATGAAGGCCAAAACCGTGATGCCGGCGGCGCGCCAGAATATCGCACACGCATTTGCCAGCGGCGTGAAAGTGGCTTTTGGCACCGATGCCGCGGTCTACCCCCATGGCCTGAACGCCCACGAATTTGCCGTAATGGTGAAGTTAGGACTCTCGCCGTTGCAGGCGATTCAAGCGGCCACGGTAAATGCGGCGGATTTACTGGGCTGGTCGGGAAGAGTTGGAAGCCTTGATCCCGGCGCATGGGCCGATATCGCGGCAGTTGATGGCGATCCGCTTCGAGATGTGACCACGCTTGAGCGGGTTAAGTTTGTGATGAAGGGCGGCGAGGTGGTGAAGAACGAATACGGGAAATAAAAGAGTTGCGCTTAATACACCTCGTACTTGCGCTGCGCTCTCTCGGTGATCCAGTCCGTCCAGAAAGAGGAGGCTCCGCTCGCGAGCAGGGGAGCCTCGCCGAGGACGGCGTCAACAAAGTTTTCGATCATGGGAGAGTGTACATTCGCATGCACCGGAATGCTTTCTTTGCCGCCTGGGTAAATTAACTCCGGACCATTCAGTGGGCTTAGTTCCATTTCACCTTCGGTACCGGTGATGCGGCATTCGTCGCGCTTCACCCTACAATGCCAGCGAACATCTACTATGGCGCGTGCACCGCCTCCGTAGTCGATCATCAGCGTGGCGTTATCCTCCACGGCATAGTGATGAACAACATTCGAAAGATAGCCCGTAGCGCGGTTGGGCTGGCCAAAGAAAAAGTTAGCCACGTCGATGCGATGCGAGGCAATGTCGTAGAGTGGCCCTCCTCCAGCCTTCGCGCGATCGATCAGCCAACTGCGATGACTTCCCTTCTCATCCCGCCATTCGCGGCAGTTGAGTTCAGCCAGCACCGGCTTGCCGATGGCGCCGGCATCGAGCAATTGTTTTGCGCGCTGCACTTTGGGATACGCTCGCCGATAGTAGGCCACGCCGAATATGCGGCGATTTTCCTCCGCTGTTTGCACCATCAAGCTTGCCTCGGCCTCGTTCATCGCCATCGGCTTTTCGCAGAGCACATGCTTACCCGCGCGAAGAGATTGAATGGTTTGTCTGGCGTGAAGAAAGACAGGAGTCGCAACGTAAACCGCCTCAACTTCCGGATCCGTAAGAGCTTCGTCGAGGGTGTTCCAGACCTGCGAGTGATAAGACGCAGCTTTCGCGGGATCGCGGGTAACCAAGCCGTACAACCGACTGCTGGGGTCGGCCTGAATCGCGGGAATGACGCGCCGCGTGGTGATATCGCCGATTCCAATTACGATCCAGTTCAGCATATTCGGTCGAATCCACGGGAAGTGAATCTACGGCTTCCAGAAAGTAAAAGGCCGGCCTGAGCCGGCCTTCGGAATCGATCTCACTGAAACACTACTTCTTGGGAGCAATCGCGTCCTTGGCGGCCTTGGCGACGCGGAACTTCACCACGGTCTTGGCCTTGATCTGGATGGGCTCGCCGGTCTGCGGATTGCGGCCCACGCGGGCCTTGCGGTGCGCCTTCACCAACCGGCCGAGGCCGGGTACCACGAACACGCCATTCTTCTTGGTTTCTTTCACTGCCACGTCGGCCAATTGCTCAAGGAATGCCGCTGCAGTCTTGTTGGGAATTTCAACTTTCTCCGCCAGATGACGGACGAGTTGAGTCTTTGTCAAACCTGATGCCATGTTTCCTCCGGAAAAGATTGGATTTAATTCAGTGCGCTTGATCTTATATCAGCGGCCCTGTGGAAAACACCATTATTTACGCGGGTTCCGCATATACATCGCGCTGAAAGGTCCATTTTTACACGCTCTTTCGCGCTGGACAGTCCCGAAATGGCCCAAATATGCGTATCAGAAGAGTTAACTTGTAGCCGCACCAAAGCTCAGAGTCCACTTTACTCCCGCGATCTTCTCCGCCCACGCCCTCGCCTTCTCAACCTTAATGCCATAATGATCCAGAAAGGAATTTCGATTTGAGCTGCGCGATCTGCGAGATTCGAAAGGAAAAACGCTTCTGCCCTGCCCTGCACGGGCGCATCTGTCCGCAGTGCTGTGGAGAGCAGCGCGAGGTAACGCTCGATTGTCCGAGCGATTGTCCTTATCTCCAGCAGGCCAGAGAGCACGAGAAGCCGCGCCCGGCGGAGCAGTTCGAAGCCGACACGTTGTTCCTGCAGGTTGAGATTTCAGAACAATTTACATACGAGCGCGAGCATCTGCTGATGGGCCTGACCTATGCGTTAGCCGAAGCCGCCCACACCGACCGCAGTCTGAATGATCGCGATTTAATTGCCGCGCTTTCTGCGATGTGCACGAGTTACGAGCGGCTGCTGAACTCGGGATTGCACTACGAGCAGCCACTCGCCGGTCCTGCCCTACATGCTGTTGCCGAGCAAGTGGAATCGATGCTGAAAAAGTTTCGCGAGATAGAACAGAAGGAACGCGGATATTCCACTCTGCGCGATTCCGATGTGCTCAAAGCGCTGGTATTCCTGGTTCGGCTGGGATACGGACGTACCTCGGGTCGGCCCAAGTCTCGCGCCTTCATTGATTTTCTCTTCGCGCAATTTCCCGAGAAGCAGTCGGCCTTGGTCACGCCCCAAGATGCACCCAGCCGCATCATCGTACCCTGAACGTTGTCGATTTCTGATTGCTTATTGGTAACTAATTTCCCACCCTCATCAACATGGTGCTGGGTGCCGCAGCTTTACAATCAGCAATCAAAATCGGCAATTCAACCACCGCGTCGCTGTACCGCCTGGCCTGGCGGCAGCGCGGCGAGAAGTTCGCGAATTGTTTTCTTGAGGATTGGATGTACGACGTCCGGTGCGATTTCGGCCAGCGGCTCCAGCACGAAGCGCCGCGCGCGCATCGCGGGATGCGGGACAGTCAGTTCTTTCGATTCTATGATTTCGTTTCCGAACAGAAGGATGTCGATGTCAATGGAGCGCGGGCCCTTCTTCTGCACGCGTCGTCTTCCCATCTCTTGTTCGATACGCAAAATCGCATTCATGAGCTGCTGGGGAGTCAAGCGCGTTTCCAGCACCAGCGCACAATTCAGGAACCATGGCTGCTCGCTAAACTCCACCGGCTCGGTTTCGTAGACGGAAGACACGCCGACCACCCGACCGACCGCACTCAGCCGCGCTTGCGCATCCCGCAGTTGCCCCTCGCGACCGCCAACATTTGATCCGAGAGAAAGGTAGACGAGGTTTGACATGGCCGTGCTATTGATTATCCCGCCGTAGTCTCAAGCTTTATTGCACTGGTTTCCACTGGAACATTACCCTAGTCTCATTCCTCGCGCAGCCCCGATACCTTGGTTACTTTCGACAGGTCCGGAGCAAACATAGAATTTGACCATGACATTGGAATCCCTCCTACTGAGCCGGGATGCCGAAGTGTTTCGGGTCGTTCGCCCAACACTGGAAAAACTCTCGATTCAGGTGGAAATCTATCAGGAAGCAAAAAAAGCCAGCGAGATCCTCATCGCGGAAAAGTTCGATGCTGTCATCGTCGACTGCGACGACCTGCCCGGCGCAAAAGAAGTATTGCAGGGATTGCGAGCGACCCCCAGCAATAAGAGTTCTGTCGCCTTTGCAGTGTTGAACGGTAAGAAAACAACGACACAGGAAGCTTTTGGCATGGGCGTAAATTTTGTTTTGCAAAAGCCCATCAACAATCTGAATGCTGCGCGATGTTTTCAGGCAGCGCTGAACTTCATGGAGCGGGAACGGCGTCGCTATTACCGTCAGCCAGTAAAAATGCCTGTGCGGTTGGTGCTGGATGAAAAAGAGTTATTAGCGACCAGCACGAACATTAGTGAGGGTGGAATCGCCCTCATCCCGCACCAGGCGATCCCAAAGCATGCAAGGCCTCGTTTGCAGTTCACGCTGCCACAGACCGGAATGGTCTTCGAAGTGGATTCGGAAGTGGCGTGGGCTGACGTCAAAGGGCACGTCGGCTTACGTTTTCACAACGTACCTGAGAAATCGCAGCAGCAACTCGAACAGTGGCTCGGCGACCAAATGCAAGAAGGCGCTTCGTCCAACGAGAGACTGGAAGGCCCAGGTTCGAAGGCGAGCCTGTAGGCTTCTTCTATTCCTTTCCGGGTATTCAACTTGTAACTTGCCACTCGTCCTGCACGTGGCAATCTAGTGGGATCATTGGAGAGCCATCGCCATGCTTCCTACTTCCTATCGCATTTACCGGATTCAGAAAACTTTGCGCCGGTTTGAAGAAGACATCCCGCTTCTGAACCTGCGGGTGAAAGATCTTTCCGCGGAACGCCAGAATTCTGCCCGAAAGTTCGCCTCAGCCCTCATCAGCCAGACTCGCGCCGAACTTCACCGGCTCATGGATGCGGAGCAATCGCTTTGCCCCGAGGCTGGCGAGATTCCCTGCGAACCGGCCGACTGAAGCTCAACGGATCACTTCATCGATATTTACGCAAGAAGAGATAAGCAAGAAGAGAATCAGCCAGAAGAGAATCAGAACGAGGATCCGGCCGTCGCCTGAGCAGTATATGGGGTGCGCGCCTCGATCGCTTCTTCCGGCAACGTTACTTCTTCCCAAAGTGTCTTGTCGCGCAGGATGCGCGATACCAGCGCGGTATGCATGGCGTGACCCGCCCGGTCGGCGACGATTTTTCCCAGGATCGGCTTTCCCAGCAGCGCCAGATCGCCCACCAGGTCCAAAACCTTATGCCGGACGAACTCGTCGGGAAAACGAAGTGGACCGTTTTCAATCCCGTCGCGCGTGAGCACAATGCAGTTGTCACGGGACGCACCGCGGATCAATCCCATGTTGCGCATGGCTTTCTCATCTTCACGCGAGCCAAACGTGCGCGCCCCGGCGATATTTCGCAGATAACTGCCGTTCGAGAGTTCAACCTGAAACGTCTCCTTGCCGATGAGCGGGTGAGGAAAATTAATGGAATAGGAGACGCAATAATTATTGGCGGGGTAGACCGAGATAAATTTGTTGCCCTCGCGCATTTCGACTTCGCGAAGAATTTTCAAATATTTGCGCGGTCGCCGTTGCTTGCGGATTCCGGCCCTCTGAATCATCTGCACGAACGGAAGCGCGCTGCCATCCAGAATCGGGAGTTCAAGGTTGTCGAGCTCAACGATGGCATTGTCGATGCCCAATCCAACAAACGATGAGAGCAGGTGCTCAGTGGTAGAGATCAGCACGCCTTTTTTCATGAGGCTGGTCGCGTAACTGACGCGCGCCACATTGCGGCTGACGGCCTCGATTTCAAAACCGTCGAGGTCGACGCGTTGGAAAACTATGCCGGTACCCGGAGGGGCGGGAAGAATGCGCATGGAGACTGGTGCACCGCTGTGGAGTCCAACTCCAGTGCATTCCACGGCTGAGCGGACTGTCTGCTCCTGGGTCAAAAGGGGTGTCTATGTATGTATCGCTTAATAAAGAGATTACAACCCCCGAGGAAAATTTCGGTGTGGTAAAAAAGCCACAGTGCGTGGCTTTGCACAATACACTTATCTCCTCGTAAAGGCTAAGTCCCATCCAATATGGAACTTCCGTGCCGTCTTCCGGATTACCGACTGAATACCTGTAAGAGGAAACGGGGAATCCATCCCCCCACAAATGGGGCGAAGACGCTACCGCGACGCTCTGATACCGCAGCGCGCAGAGCGGAGCGAAAATCGACCGAGAATATACAGCATGAACGGTATCGAAGACTCCCCCCGGTTTCGGCATCCTCATTTGACGCGCCTTCGTCATGGGCATTAAGCCGTGGCAGCACGTCGCCTCGAGGATCGAATCCGAGAACTCTGCACCCGTGTTGCGTTCGCTTCCGATACCGAACTCGCTTCGGTCCTATTCGATTTGCAATTGGCCATGCATGAATACGCCTGGCGACTGGGAAACAGGAATTCCGGGAGCGTGATCAGTTTTGGCGACTTTGCCACGGAACGACGCAAGCACAGACCGGTCAACTAAATCACATAAGAAGTGAGAAACCGGGTTTTATCACTCGCTTTGACAACAGCGGAAATATTTTCCACTGCACCGGCGGATCGGGTTTTTTCAATGTGGCGTCGATAGATGGAGCTCCATGGCGTCGGATCGTTCTCCTAACAGTTTCCACGGTTTGTCTGGCGACTAACTGTCCGATCCTCACTTGTTCAAGTCGCGCAGCCCTCCGATCCGATAAAAGCTCAGTGCCGTACTTCCCTGCGTCAACTTGCGAATTCTCCGCAACGACCCAAATTCATCTCCCAGATCGAACGTCTTTTCGTGTTCTGCAATCACCAGTGACATCGCCCACACCAGTGACGAACCGGCGAGCACCGTAAGAGTTTCTTCATAGGAGTGCCGCATCCGGTAAGGTGGATCCAGAAACACAACGTCGGCGACGAAGTGTTCCCGCTGCAATCGCCAGACTATTCCCGCCAGGTCATCTCGCAGGATCTTGTATCCCTCTGCGATTCCCAGACTCTGCAGGTTTTGCTCAATCAGCTTTGCCGCCGCGGCTGACGTTTCAACAAAAAGAGCTTGTTTGGCTCCGCGGCTCAGCGCTTCGATGCCCACCGCTCCCGTGCCCGCAAATAAATCCAGCCACACCGTGCTCTGGAGGGCCTCCGGATTGCCCGCCGTCAACACGTTGAACAGGGTTTCACGCAAACGATCCGATGTCGGACGGATCTCGGTGCCGCGCAACGCACGCAGCGGACGGCCCCGGTATTTGCCCGAGATCACGCGCATGGGTCTGTACCTTTGAGCACCGAGTCAAGATATCCGAGCATGTAGAATAACTGTAGCAGGCGAAAATTGTAGGAAGCGAGACCTCTTGGTAGTGGTGTAATTGTCATTCCGAGCCCGTTCTTTGCGGTGCGAGGAATCAGGCGATCCGCCCGAGCGTAGCGCTCAATAATCGCGCCTTTGGATCGCTTCCTTGGGCGCCGCTACCGACGGGTGTAGACGAAACGAATGAGAAGCTGGTCCATTCACGTCGGTCGGCTGTTCGGGGTCGAGGTTCGCCTTCACCTGACGTTCCTCATCCTCCCTCTATTCGTTTTCTGGACGGAATACACCGTGCACCCCACCGCCAACGGACCGCGCGACCTGGCGCTGGTTGGGATTGTGCTGGCCTGCGTTGCTGCCCACGAAATCGGCCACATGCTCGTGGCCCGCCGCGCCGGATTGATTGCCAAAGCCGTCATTCTTCTGCCGCTCAGCGGTGTAACCATTTTCGATGAAACGCGTTCGGAAACTCCGCCAAGTGCCGCAGCCATCTGGAAGCGCGATGTTTCCATCGCTCTCGCCGGTCCTCTGGTGAATCTTGCATTCGCGATGATTTCGGCAGCGGTGATCTTCGTCGCGCTTCCGGGAGCGAATCTTTTCCAGTGGCCTTTCTTGCAATCGAGCAACCTGCCGCGCAGCCTGGTCTGGGCCAATCTTTATCTTGCGGGCCTGAATCTTCTTCCGGCGTATCCGCTCGATGGCGGCCGGGTTTTGCGGGCATACTTTGCCCGTACCATCGATCCCGCAGCGGCCACCCGCCGAGCCGTTTCCATCAGCCACGCCATTGCGATGGTTCTGATGGTTGGCGGCCTGTTCAGCAATACCTGGCTCACTATGGTGGGCGTGATCATCTTTTCGGCCGCGCAACTTGAGGAACGCGCCGTCATCTTCCAGTCGGTCTTGGACAATGTTCGCCTTGAAGAAGTGATGCTTACCGACTTCGCAACTCTTTCACCAGCAGACACGCTCGAGGATGCCCTGAATAAAGCAGTGCACTCGCTGCAGGACGATTTTCCGGTGGTGCGAGGCAGCGATATGGTGGGAGTAATTTCACGGCAGCGCATTCTCGAGGCACTGCGCGCGGAAGGCAACGGCTATGTCCAGGCTGTAATGAACAAGACCTTTGAGATTTCCGTGCGGCAGGAGTCCTTAGCCTCTGCCTTCCGCAAGCTTACCTCACGCAACCTCAGCATCATTCCGGTGATGGAAGATCAGTGGCTGGTGGGAATTGTCACGCTGCAGAATTTAATGCACTCGATGGCTTTGCTGGCGGAGAGCCGCAAGCTGCGGCGGGATGAACGGAACTCGTAAGTCCAAGTTTCCAGCAATAACCATGTCAAGGCGCCCTCGCCTGCCAGGCTAAAGTGCCCGGGCTTTCAAAACAGCCGCACCGCCTTCGCCTGACGCACCGCCGGAATCTCCTCCAACTTCCTCAGCACGTCGTCCGGCACAGGTCCATCGACGTGAACCACGGCGATAGCCTCGCGCTCCGAGGATGCTTCTGTGCCGCGCCGTCCCAGTGAGAAGTCGGCGATGTTAATTTCGCCTTCACCAAGAATCGTGCCGACCTTCCCGATCACGCCAGGAACGTCGCGATTCCGCAGGTAAATAAGATCACGCTCCAGCGGAGCCTCCACGTCAATATCGTCGATGTGCAGCAACCGCGGCGCCGTCCCGCGCAGAACTGCGCCCTTGACCATGTGTTCTTCCTTCGAACTCTTAAGCAAGATCGACAGCACGCTACCCGCACCGCCCGTGGATGCCTTCACCTTGTGAATTTCGTGTACGCGAAGTCCGCGAGTTTCCGCCAGAGACGCGGCATTCACCAGATTGGCTTTCTCATCCAGAGTCTGGTTGAGAATTCCCTTGATCGCTGCGTTGCGAATGAGCTCCGTCTTCCACTCCGCGATATGACCGCTGTAGCGAAGCGAGATTTCTTCAATCGAACCCTCTGAAATCTGCGCCAGAAACGCTCCCATACGTTCCGCCAGAACAATGTAGGGATGCATCTCGGCGTACTCTTCGGCCGAAACCGAAGGCACGTTCACCGCATTCTGTATCACGCCGTGCTTCAGGTATTCCCGCACCTGCTGCGCGATCTGCACACCCACGGCTTCCTGCGCCTCGAAGGTCGATCCGCCAGTGTGCGGCGTGAGAATTACGTTCTCCATCGCCAGCAGCGGCGAATTCTTCAAAGGCTCATCCGCGAAAACGTCGAGCGCCGCGGCGGCGACGTGCCCTTGCTTAAGCGCCTCCGCCAGATCGGCCTCGTTCACCAATTCCCCGCGAGCGCAATTCACCAGGCGCACGCCCTTCTTCATCTTCTTGAGCGATGCCTGATTAATCATGCCCGTAGTCTGCGGAGTGAGTCCCACATGCAGCGTGATGTAGTCCGCGACTCCATAAAGCTCATCCAGGCTCGTAAGCCGGATTCCCTGATCTTTCGCTACGCTGACAGAAACAAAGGGATCGTGGCCCACAATCTCCATCCCAAAAGCCCGCGCCCGCCGTGCCACTTCCATACCAATACGGCCCAGCCCGGCGATGCCCAAAGTCTTGCCACGCAACTCTGTACCTTGCAGTGACTTCTTTTCCCAACGGCCGGCATGCATCAGCGCATCCGCGCGGCAAAGATGCCGAGCCATAGCCAGCATCATACCCATCGTCTGTTCCGCCACAGCCACGGCATTCGCCCCCGGCGTGTTCATCACCGCGATGCCCTGCCGCGTCGCCGCCTCCAGGTCGATATTGTCCACGCCCACGCCGGCGCGGCCGATCACGCGCAGCTTCTTGGCGTGCGAAAGCAGTTCCGCATCCGCCTGCACGGCCGAGCGCACAATCAAAGCGTCAGCAGACTCAAGGTGATCTGAGACCTTGCCATCCAACTTGTCCGCGGTGAGGACGCTCCAACCCGGCTCTTTCAATTCCTCGACAGCCGCGGCCGATATTTTTTCCGCAATCACGATTTTCAAGAGAGATTTAATCCTTTTGAACCGATCTATTTGCCCTGACAAAACTTTGACATGAAAATGACGCCCCTCTGACACTCCCGCCCGGCCGTTTTCTTAGACTTATCTCAAGGAGCACCCTCTCGGCTCGTTAGGAGAAAAAAATATGAAGATTACAAAAATAGTAATTCTAGCGGCCCTTCTCGCGGTTGGCATGGCATGCAGCTACAGTTCGAAAGCCACTCCTGCAGTCGCCGGAACGATGCCAGCAATTGCCGAACTCGCTCCCGGTAGCATCAATGCGGGAAGTCCAGCCTTTGTGCTTACGGTAAACGGCACTAACTTTAACAGCAATGCGAGCATCAATTGGGACGGTACAGCTCAAACCACCACATTTGTAAGTGGAAACCAGATGATGACGCACATCCCGGCCTCGGCCGTCGCGGCCGCCGGGACAGTCGCGGTTACCGTAACGAACCCTGGCACCACCGGAACGGGTATGTACGGTAGCGGTGGCACACTCGCCGAGACTTCCGCTCCGATGAACTTCACCATCAAATAGGTTGCGATCAAAACTAGACCGAGGGCCGCGCCTTGCCGTCCTCACGCCCCCACAAGTTGACGCTTGCCAGCCAGTCCGCGCGCGTACACCTCCTGCGCCGCGCGTACCGCCGAGCCATACTCAACGGCCGTTCCCGTAACCCGGGTGAGAACGTGCTCGAGCGCTCCCAGGATTCCAATCGTGTCCAGATAGTCGTAATAGCCGATATGGGCAATGCGAAATATCTCGCCCTTCATCTCCCCTTGCCCGTTCGCCACCACTGCATCGAAGGACTCGCGGAATTCCTTGACGATCTTTCCAGAATCAATTCCTTGCGGCGGGCAGACCGCTGTGAGTGCGGCAGCGGGCGAAGCGGCGAATAGCTTCAATCCAAGCGCCTGCACGCCAGCCCGCGTCATCTCGGCGCAGAGTTCTGCATTGTCGACGAGTGCTTCGCGCCCTTTCGCCAGATCGCCATTTCCCATTTCTCGGATAAACTCCAACGCCGCTCCCAGCGCCGCGAACAGCGACGTTGCTGGGGTGTAGGCCGATTCGCCTTTCGCGGCCGCCTTGCGCTCTTTGCGCAAATCGAAGTAGTAGCGCGGCGAAGTCGTCGTCTCCATCCGCCGCCATGCCCGGTCACTGACCCCGCAATATGCCAGACCCGGCGGGATCATCAGCGCCTTCTGCGATCCGCCGATAATCACATCCACACCCCAGCCATCCACGTCGAGATGGGTCGTGCCCAGGCCGGTAATCGCATCCACCACGAGCAAAGTGTCTTCGCCGTTGGCACGCACCATTTTTGCAATGCCTTGTACATCATGCCGCGCGCCGGTCGAACTCTCGGTAGCCTGAACGAAGACCGCGCACATGTCGGGAGTAAGCTTCGCCCGAATGTCATCCAGACTAAAAGTCTCGCCATAAGGCGCGCTCAACACTTCTACAGCGCAGCCGAATGCCTTCGTCAGTCCCGTCCAGCGCTCACCAAACTTTCCCGCGGTGAGCACTAAAACCTTGTCTCCCGGTGAGGTCAGGTTTGTTACCGACGCTTCCATCACACCTGTACCCGAACAAGCGAGCACCAGCACGTCATTCTGCGTGCCAATGAAATCCTTCATGTCGGTGAGCACTCGCTGGAAAAGCGCCCTAAAGTCAGAAGTGCGATGGTGCGCAGTAAACGACGCCATTGCAGTTTGCGCCGCCGGCAGCAGCGGCGTGGGGCCGGGAGTAAACAGACGATTCTTGCGCAGCATAGGTTTAAGCACCCTGGAAAGCGGGATAAGTTTATAAGTTTACTGGAACCGCACGGGTTGTGCCGTGACTCCCGTCCCAATGAGCGGGTTGCATCTTCGAAAGAATGTTTTCGAGCTTTGGATTAACGGGATGCGCCTTTCGCCGCTAAAACTTCAGGTTTGGCAATCTCCGGAGACTTTGCCAACAACTCGCCCGCCTTCGCAAAGAGCGCCTTAGCGATCTCGCCATTCAAGTGGGCATTACGGCCATTCTCGTCGGCAAACGTATCGAAGATCCCATATTTTCCTGGCCCCATCTTGATCGCATACCACGTAACCGTCCCCGGCTCACGCTCGGCCAGAGGCAGCGCGGATTTCAGGAACTCTTCCAACTCTTTTTCTTTGCCGGGCTTCGCTTCCAGTTGGGCCCAGATCGCAAGTTTGCTCATATTGAAACCTCCTCGGAATCAGATGCGCGAGATTCGTGATAGTCGCTCCGGATCGAAAATTTGCTGAAAATTCAGCGGCTGGGCCTTCTATATATAATCCCATGATGAGCCTCATCGAACAGATTCAGAACGACATCACCGCCGCCATGAAGGCGCGCGAGGAACAACGCCTCTCGACCCTGCGCATGGTCAAGACCGCACTGAAGAATCGTGAGATCGAGAAAATGGCGCCGCTCGATGACAAAGAATCTCAGGCTGTCCTCGCCACACTGATCAAGCAGCGCAAAGAGTCGGTCGAGCAATTCACCAAAGGCGGACGCCAGGAGATGGCCGACAAAGAAGCCGCCGAGATCGTGCTCATCGAAAGCTACCTGCCCAAAGCCGCCGCCGAATCCGAAATAGTTGCCGGAGTAAAAGCCGTGATCGCCGAGATGGGCTCGCCCACGATGAAAGACATGGGAACGGTGATGAAGAATGCCATGGCTCGGTTCTCGGGCGCAGGTATGAGAGTTGACGGGAAGATGGTCAGCGAAGCGGTGAAGCGGGAGTTGGCGGGGAAGTAAAAAGGGTCATCTAGGAACAAAATAGCCGCGCACACTTATTTGCTCCGCTGCAGCTCCCGATATACCTCGCTCTTCGAAATTCCTCTCTCTTTCGCAACCTTCTTGAGCGCCGCTTTCTCGTCGACCTTCTCTTCCGCCATGATCTGCTCCACTCTCTGACGTGTTGAAGGGCGGGCGAGAGCCGCCATTCCCGCACGAGCATCGTCCTGTTCGGCCTTCCCGATCAGGAGCGTGATCTCGCCCTTTACTCCGTCGCGCGATTTCAAGGTTTCCAGAACATCGCCCGCGCGCCCGCGCAAAAACTCTTCATGCATTTTGGTCACCTCTCGTGCGAGCACCACAGCCCGGTCGTTCCCCAGGGCCTCGACCACGTCGGCAAGTGTTTCCACAATCCGGTGCGGAGCCTCATAAAAAACCTGCGTCCGCGGCGAAGTCTTGATAGCTTCCAACGCTGCCCGCCGCTCCCCGCGCTTCGCTGGAAGAAACCCGCTGAAGCGAAACGAATCCGTCGGCAGACCGCTTGCCACCAGCGCCGCCAAAAAAGCCGAGGCCCCCGGAATCGGCACCACCGGCAGATGATGTCGAATGGCCAGCGAAATTAGCCGGAAGCCGGGATCGGAAATTCCCGGCATGCCCGCATCCGTCACCAGCGCAACACTCGCCCCCTCTTGCATTTCTTTCACCAGTTCCGCCGCGCGCGTCATCTCATTGTGCTCGTGGTAGCTGATGGTGCGAGTCGTGATGCCGTAGTGGTTGAGCAGCTTCTGTGTCTGCCGCGTGTCCTCGCAGGCGATCACGTCGACTTCCTTCAGCACGCGCACGGCGCGCAGCGTGATGTCTTCCAGATTGCCGATGGGAGTAGCGACGAGATAAAGCGCCGGCCCCGCGATATGCGCGGCATGAGCGGGACGTTCCGAGGCCGCAGCAGCGTTATCGGGATCGCGACCCAAGTCTCGCATGCGCGAAGTCTATCACCCCGGCGCACCGTAACCAGAACCACGCCCTAGCCGCTATGCTAGTGGCTCACGTCTTCGGAGAATGGAGAACTGACACCTTGACCGCTAAGGATTTTCGCCGCCTCGCCCTTGCCCTTCCGGAAACAACCGAAAGTGCGCACATGGACCATCCGGATTTTCGCGTGCGCGGAAAGGTGTTCGCCACTTTAGGCCATCCCTCGAAAGGCTGGGGCATGGTCAAGCTCACGCCGGAGCAGCAGCACTATGTCTCGAAGGATTATCCCGACACATTCGTCCCAGTGAAGGGAGCCTGGGGGCGCCGCGGAGCCACCAGTGTTCATCTAAAGATGGTGAGAAAGGAAACTTTGCAGAAAGCAATTTCTGCAGCCTGGCGCAATGCTGCTCCAAAGCGCCTCGCACAGCAATTCCCGGACGCGATTTAGCGACAGTTATGGTCGGTCGTTCGCTCACGGCACTCGAAAAACTTCTGTAACGCCCTCTGAATCAACAGCCAACAACGTACCGTCAGGGGATAGCGCGATGCCAGAAGCATGGCCCGGAGAAGCCAGTCCACGGAGCCGCCCAATATTAGTCCTAAGAACAGCCTTGCGGGCTTCAATGTCAAAGACCGTGATTCGCTCAGCCACAATTTTGTCAGGGCCATCCCCCGCCGACTTCAAGGGACTGTCGGAACGCGAATCGTTTTCCGTTCCGGGAAGCTGCTGCAATTCGACTGCTACCCGGGTAGCCGACATTCTGCTCCGAGAACAGCTCGACCCCGGCTCCATTTATCACGGTGACGCGATTACACCCGAATATTGCCAGAAGGTCCGAGGACACGAACTGTGTCTGAACGAGACCGCATTTGGTTTCATATTCCAATTGGATCGACTTGCCATTGGTCAGGATCAGCACCTGGTTCGGCGACCCCGTTCGGCTGACGAGATAACCGATGCTATTCGCTGAAATAGCGTCGACGTTTCGATTAGCTACCTGTATCCCAGTCGAACGCAGTGTGTCTGCGTCGATGAGGTAATTCACAGCCTGACCGGGCAGTTGTTTCCATGCACCTAGAACAAGTTCATCTGATGAACCACGTTCGGCTGCGGCGTCGGCTCGACTCGTGATCACATCAGCCAATCCTTGCGAATAAACCGCCATACCTGTGTCTGTCACAACAGCATAATGCCCTTGCGCCGTGGCGAAGATAAATGGCGCGCAGTTGGAAACCCAGTTAGCCTTCTTCAAGAGCTTGCCGGAGCTCGTATCGATGACAAACGCCGTCACGGGATTTGATTTTCCGCAGACACCGCCATCGTTAATCACCACTAGTTCTCCTTGGCTGCCGAATGCGATTTGGCGCATTGCCGTAGGAGCAGAGTGGACTTTGTACGGGTCGGAAGAATAACCACTCGCGTGCAGGTCTAACGTCCAAAGAGGCTTGGACGATTGCTCGGTGAGACCGTTCGGCCGCACACAGAAGGTCCATGCGAACACGAGGAGGATCCTCCACAATGTGATTGATCTGCCCACGTTTTAAAGAGAATAGCGCATGAATGGCGAAATTCGCCCATCCTGTCAGACTGAATAGGTCGGACATGGCTTAATATCTACGGTGATTTAGCAGGAGTTTGCTCTGGCGCTGCGGCAGGCTCGTTCAACTCGGCCGCAGATCCCGATAGCATCTTTTGCAAAAATCCCAGAGGCATCGCGGCGGTCATCACGGCGCGATCGCCTTCCTGCTTCACCTTGAGGCTGTCGAAGAAGGCCTTCACATCAGGGTCGGTGCCGTGGGTTCCCACAGACGTCTCGGCCGTATGAGTCAGCGCGACGAATACGCTCACCTTGTCGGCAACGGCCCGCGCGTCGTCCGGACTTTGCGTAAAGGCCTCGGCGCGAAGATGAACCGCGTCTCCCCGCAGGTGAAGCGGGCTCAGAACGCTTCCCGAGACCACCATGGTGGCGGGCGTCGTGAAGAGGCCGTTCCATGCAGCGGCGTCGGGTGCCGAGGGATCAACGCGCGCGATCGTCCACACCAAACTTGCCAACTGAACATGCCTGAAATATTGCCGCAACAGCGCCGGACCTCCAAAGGGTGAAGCCAGTTTCCTCGAGCGGTCAATCATTCCCTGAATCACTGCCGGATCATCATGATTCGAGGCGGCTACTGAATCGGCACTCAGCACAGCAATTCGCAACAACCTGCCTTCCAACGGAATTGTGAAGATCTCGACCGAATGATAGTTCTCGACCGATCGTGCGATCTTTCGCAGATAGGCGGTAACTTGTTCGGCGTGAAACTTCCCAACCAGCACTTCGGAGAACCGCACCTCGCGCGCCGAACCACCGCTTCCGCCGCCGGGCCAGTTCGCAGGGTAGTGGACGGCAAATGCGGCTTCGTCGAGGTCACGTTCGAACTGAAATCCGGTTTCGTGAATAAAGCGCTCGTATTCCGGATCGTGGCTTACCGGAGGAAGCTCTTTGCCCGAGTTCGCCTTCCGGGTCTTGCCGAGGTCTAGATAGAAGAATGCATCCGCACCAGGCAGCAAACGGGCAGGCTCGGGCGGCGCAAGCTTTCGCAATTGGACCGCGAGGGTTACCGCCGCGGCAACCACTACAACTGCCATGGCGGTGGGGAGGGTGCGCCTAATTCGCATGGAATGCGGTCAGGCCTGAAATCATAACACTGTGGGGAAGTAAGGCAGAAGGTGCGAGGCGAAAGCGGACTTTCATCAATGCAATCGCCTGATTGCAACACTTGCCCGCGGTTGCATGAATCGTCTCATTCTCCAGAAAATCAGCGGCAAGGTCGCCTCCGTCCCTGGGATTTGTCCCTGAGATAGGGTCGTCCGTCCCTATTCTCTCAGTACCCATCTCACTCTTAGCGACTCACTGGATAGGATTTGCTACCATCGCGCGCCATGAGAACCCTTCGATTGGTGACCCTATTTGTCATTGCCTTTTACCTCCCCGCAGTCGCCAAAGCTGCCGGCATGACCGGCGAGGATCGCGAGCATTTACTCGTACATTTTGAAATGACGGGACAAATGCTGGCCGAGCAGGTGCGCGGGCTCTCGCCCGCTCAACTGGAATACAAGGCCTCCCCCGATCGCTGGTCCATTCGAGAATGCGTTTCACATTTGGCAGTTGCTGAGCCCGACTACTGGCGTGAGCTGACGGACTCTGTCAAAGCGCCACCGGACATGAAGGGCAAGAAATCCTCGAATACCGACGCCGACATCATGTGGTACGGAATCGATCGCGTGGTGCATACGAAAACCGGTGGCGGGCATGAGAAGGTCGACACCTATAAAGACGTCGGAGTAGCCCTGGCAAAGTTCCAGGCACTGCGTGCGACCATGATCGAATACATTAAGACCACCAACGACGACTTGCGGGCCCATAGCTTCGGAAAAACTCAACCCATCGATTGTTGGCAATGGATGCTCGAAATCTCCACCCATGCGGAGCGCCATATTCAGCAGATTCGCGAGATCAAGTCCGACCCTAACTTTCCGAAAAATTGAAGCCGACCTTACAGGACTCACTGTGCAGAAGTTGCCCAGTTGCCTGTGCCCCGCGTCATTCTGAGCGTAGCAGCCCTTCATGCGTAGCGAAGAATCTCCCCTTAGCCGGCCTCGAGTCTCAGCCAAACTGCACGACCACCTGAGGCAGGCAGCCTGCGGTTGCACCACAACTTCCAATTGTGATAAATTTACTAATTGTCCCGGACATCTGGAAGGGATCAGGGGTATACTTGTGCCTGAGGGTACTTGTCCCTGAATGCTGGCGTAGCTCAGTCGGTAGAGCATCTGATTTGTAATCAGAGGGTCAGGGGTTCAAATCCCTTCGCCAGCTCCAGAAAACGAAATTTAGGACCGAAATTTCCGGCAGGCAGCCGGACTCTGTACTTGGCGGCGCAACAGGTTTTTCCAACGCACTCCATTCGGAACTATTCCGGCGTGTAGTGATCTTCGCGGCAATCCGTAAGTTGGTTTTCCCTGATTTGCAAAAGCTCAGTTTTATAGAAGCTTTGCTCGCGCAGGCAAAAGGAACAAAGAGTGGAAGTGTGCTGCCGCGCGGTCTGCGGGTTTCCCGGGCGCTTCGCGTGCGCGGATGACATTGCCTGCTGGATGAAGCGCAACGGCTGCATCACCCGGCAGAGTTGCACAGGTGGGTGAGTGGTTAAAGCCAACAGACTGTAAATCTGTCCCTCCTAGCGAGGTACGAAGGTTCGAATCCTTCCCTGTGCACCAGAATTTGTTGCATGAGATTCGAGTGGCTTGACTTGAGTGACCAGGAAATATGAGTCGCTTGGCAATAGCGTTGATCGCGTACCTGGCTTTAGGTGCGCTGGCATTTACCACGCTGAGTGATTCGCGGATCCGGTTGCTGACGCTGCTGATTCTGGCCATGTTCGCAATCAAGAGTTGGGTGCGCCGCAAGGATGTGCTGCATCCGGATGGCGATGGCGAATCGGAGTGAGCGGTTTGGGCTGAAAGCTGATAGCTGGTTTCAGGCCGATGTAGCTCAGTTGGTAGAGCACTCCCTTGGTAAGGGAGAGGTCACCAGTTCAATCCTGGTCATCGGCTCCAGAATTCGAAAGCAATGTTTGAGAGTGACACAGGTTTGGGGCGTGAAGTTTGGGTAGGGCACGGCTTGAGCGGTGCCGTCAGGTCGGAAGCATACGGCGGCTTTAGCCGCTGAGGTTTGGCTGAAAGCTGACAGCTGAGTTTCGCGGGAGTAACTCAGTGGTAGAGTCACAGCCTTCCAAGTCGAGGCGGTTTGCGGGCGTGAGCGAAGCGACCGCAGCGGAGATCCCGAGCGCAGTTTGCGAGGGACCTCTGGCGATTTGTGGTTGGCAGGGCGGGAGTAACTCAGTGGTAGAGTCACAGCCTTCCAAGCTGTTGGTCGCGGGTTCGATTCCCGTCTCCCGCTCCAAAGATTTGGTTCCGGTGCGATGAGTTTCGAGCAGGCTGCAATCAAAGTCGAGAAGCCGCAAGAATTTGCGAAGCTGCAAGCTGCTGTAGAACAGGCCTTTTTGCCAGAAGTAGTAGAGCGCTTCCTGAAACAGTTGGATCGCAAAGGGATTCGCGTTCGGGAATTTGATTCCGTGCTTTCGGCGAGAGCGTTGGAAAATGCCGTAAGCGCTGCATCGCGAACTGATTTAAGTGCGTGGCAGTTATATCAGGCACTGCCATTATCAGATCAGGCGCAGATGCGAGAGTTTTACTTGTCGAAGCTGGAGACAGTTGATCAGTCGCTGCGCCATAAGTTTAAGAAGCTTTACCAGTATTACTGATCGCGCTTTGCTGGCGAAGGTTTTGAAAGGGCGCGGCTTTAAGCCGCGCCGATGGACGAAACTAAATCTGGGGCTTTAGCCCCTGAGGAAAGCGAAATGGCGAAAGAGAAATTTGATCGTAACAAGCCGCACTGCAATGTAGGGACGATTGGTCACATTGACCATGGCAAGACCACGTTGACAGCGGCCATCACCAAGGTGTTGCAGAAGCACAATCCGAAGATTGTCTTCCGGTCGTTTGACTCGATTGATAACGCTCCGGAAGAAAAGGCGCGAGGCATCACCATCGCGACGGCGCATGTCGAGTATGAGACGGCGAACCGGCACTACGCGCACGTGGATTGCCCGGGCCACGCCGATTACATCAAGAACATGATCACGGGCGCGGCGCAGATGGATGGGGCGATTCTGGTAGTCGCTGCGACCGATGGTCCGATGCCGCAGACGCGTGAGCACGTGCTGTTGGCGCGGCAGGTAGGCGTGCCTTACATCGTGGTCGCGCTGAACAAGTGCGATGCAGTGGATGATCCGGAGCTGCTCGACCTGGTGGAACTCGAAGTGCGCGAGTTGCTGAAGAGCTACAAGTTTCCTGGCGACGATGTGCCGGTGATCCGTCTCTCTGCGTTAGGGGCTTTGAACGGGGAAGAAAAGTGGGAGAAGCAGATTGACGCGCTGATGGACGCAGTCGACAAGAGTGTGCCGCAGCCGGCGCGCGAGTTGGATAAGCCGTTCCTGATGCCGATTGAAGATATTTTTTCGATTCAGGGTCGCGGCACGGTGGTCACCGGGCGTATCGAGCGTGGCAAGGTGAAGGTGGGCGAGGAAGTGGAAATCGTTGGCTTCCGCGACACGCGCAAGACGGTCGTGACCGGCGTGGAAATGTTCAAGAAGCAGCTCGACGAAGGCATGGCGGGTGACAACGCGGGCCTGCTTCTGCGCGGCATTGCGAAAGAAGATGTCGAGCGCGGCATGGTGCTGGCGAAAGGTGGGTCTATTACACCGCACACCAAGTTTAAGGCGGAAGTCTACATTCTGACCAAAGAAGAAGGTGGACGGCATACGCCGTTCTTCAAAGGATACCGTCCGCAATTTTATCTGCGAACGACGGACGTGACGGGGGTGGCGGAGTTGCCGGCGGGCACGGAGATGGTGATGCCGGGTGACAACGTCAGCCTGGTGATCGAACTGATCACTCCGGTGGCGATGGAGAAGGGCTTGCGCTTCGCTATTCGCGAAGGCGGACACACGGTAGGCGCCGGAACGATTGCAGAGATTGTGCAGTAAATTGTGGGCTGCGGGCGCCCTCGCCCGCTTTACATGTGGCATTGATAAGGGCTCGCGGACGAGGGCGTCCGCGCTACACGAGCAAAGCTAGAAGCCAAGAGCTAGGAGCTGTCTTCATGCCCCGAGAGATTGTTACGTTACAGTGCGGTGATTGCAAAGAGCGGAATTATTCGACGACCAAGAACCGAAAAACGACGACGGAGCGGCTCGAGTTCAAGAAATTCTGCCGCCGTTGCCGCAAGCATACGCCGCATAAAGAAGTGAAATAGCAGTGTCCACTGGTCAGTGACCAGTGGCCAGAAGGCGGTTTTGATTTCTGACCACTGATCACGGCCACCGACCACTGATTTTAGGGGCGTAAGCTCAACGGTTAAACTGCCGGTCTCCAAAACCGGACTTGGGGGTTCGAATCCCTCCGCCCCTGCCAGATTTTGGAAGGACGACGGAAAGGGTCAAAGCAGTATGGGAGTGGAGACGAAGAAGATGGCAAACTCAATCGCAGCCCCCGGAGATTTCGGAGACCGGCTCAAGGCTTGGCCGGAGCGCGCTAAGTCGTTTTACAACGACGTGCGCACCGAGATGCGCAAAGTCACAGCTCCGTCGTGGAAAGAAGTGCAGGCCACTACCGCGGTCGTGGTGATCACGGTGTTCATTTTTGGCGTTTACTTCTTCATCATCGATAACATTATCCAGAAGGGCGTCACCTTCTTGTATAGCTATTTCGGGCACTAAAGCAGCAAGCGGGACCGGAGTCTAACTTGATCATGCAGGACGAAGAAAAAAACGAAGCCGCCGCAGCCGCGGAGCAAGCACCTGCCGCGGATGGCATTACCGCTACCAGCGAGCCGCCCCGCAATCCGAACATGAAGTGGTACATCATCCACTCCTATTCCGGTTTCGAGCGCAAGGTGAAGGAGTCACTGGAGTCGCGCGTCGCCGCTTTCGGGCTGCAGGAAAAGATCGGCAAAGTGCTTATTCCGACTGAGTCGGTCACCGAGGTTCGCGGCGGCAAGAAGTACACTTCCGAGCGCATGTTTTATCCCGGCTACGTGCTGGTCGAGATGGATATGGACGATCACGTCTGGCACGTAGTGAAGTCCACGCCGCGCGTCACCGGATTCGTGGGCACCGGGCAGCAGCCTACGCCGCTTTCCGATGAAGAAGTTCAGCACATCGTCTACAAAGTCGCCGACAGCCGCGAGAAGCCCAAGCTGAAGGTCAAGTTCGAGAAGAACGAGACGGTTCGCATCTCCGAAGGCCCCTTCGCGACGTTCCAGGGAATCGTGGATGAAGTGAATGAAGATCGCGAGACGTTGAAAGTGATGGTGACGATTTTTGGCCGCTCGACGCCGGTGGAGTTGGAATTTAACCAGGTGGAGAAAGTGGCATAGGCAGGTAATGCGAGACATGGGCGACGGTGAAGTGGAAGTGATGGGTGCGCACACGATCGAAGCTTTCGGCATGGCGGCAGACCCGGTTCAGAGGAAGCTCGTTCCGACCGTAATGCTAGCGCTTGCTTCGAGATGATCGTCCGAAAAGGATTGAGCAAGTCATACAGAATTTGCGCTTAGAGGGTCAAGGGAATCATGGCAAAGAAAGTTACAGGTTTCGTAAAGTTGCAGATCGCGGCGGGCAAGGCCACGCCGGCACCCCCGGTCGGTCCAGCACTCGGCCAGGCGCAGATCAACATCATGGAGTTTTGCAAGCAGTTCAACGCTCGCACCAACCAGAAAGAGATGGAGGGACTGATCATCCCAGTCGTAGTCTCCGTTTATAACGATCGTTCTTTCACCTTCATCACCAAGACGCCGCCGGCCTCGATTCTGCTTAAGCGCGCGGCTGGTATCGCTAAGGGATCGGGCACGCCTAACAAGGACAAGGTGGGCAAAGTAACTTTGAAGCAAGTGGAAGACATCGCTAAACAGAAGATGCCCGATCTAAACGCTGCCTCGGTTGAAACCGCGATCAAGAGCGTTCGCGGGACGGCGCGTTCGATGGGTATTGAAGTAGTTGGTTAGGGGCGCCGTCTCGGCGGCGCTTTGCCGGCCATAGGCTGGCACTACAAGTTCGGTCGAAACCACCACGGCTCGCCGGAACGATGGCGGGCGGTGGAAGACAAGGAAAGCAAAATGAAAAAAGAAGGAAAGAATATCGCTAAGGCGCACGCGGCAGTCGAGAAGCGCCCCTACACTCTGCAGGATGCGGTTCCGCTCCTGCAGAAAGTTAAATTCGCCAAGTTTGACGAGACCGTCGAGATCACACTGCGACTGGGTGTCGATCCCAAACACGCCGATCAGATGGTGCGCGGCACGGTTGTTCTGCCGCATGGATTAGGCAAGTCGAAAAAAGTTCTGGTGATCGCTTCGGGCGACAAGATTCGGGAAGCCGAAGCCGCGGGAGCCGACTTCGCGGGCGGCGAAGAAATGGTCGAGAAAATCACCAAGGAAAACTGGACCGACTTCGATGCCCTGATCGCCACGCCTGACGTGATGAAGTCTGTCGGACGTTTGGGGAAAATACTTGGCCCCAAGGGACTGATGCCGAATCCGAAGACCGGAACTGTCACCATGGACGTTGGCAAAGCAGTACAGGAAGTCAAGGCGGGTAAAGTCGAATTCCGCACTGACAAAACCGCGCTGGTGCACGTGCCGGTCGGAAAAATTTCGTTTTCACCCGATAAGCTGGTCGAGAACGCCACGGTTCTGATCACCAGCGTAATCAAGGCAAAGCCATCGGTTGCAAAAGGCAAGTACATCAAGGGCTGCACACTAAGCTCGACCATGGGCCCCGGGATTTTACTGGATACAGCTCCAATTGAAACCGCAGCGAAAGCTTAGCAACGCCGGCCTTTGGCCGGCCCAGTAGCCGCCGAGGTTGCCCTGAAGGGCCAGCGCAACATCACAAAGAGGAATTGAATTATGGCAGTGACCAAAGCAAAAAAACAGCAACAGGTCGAGAAGCTGAGCGTTGACCTTAAAAACGTATCGAACGCGGTCGTTGCCACCTACAGCAGGCTGACCGTTGCTCAGGACTACGAACTGCGCAAAGCTCTTCGGGGTGCCGGCGCGAAATACCAGGTCGTGAAGAACACTTTGGCTGAGCGCGCTGCGAAAGGCACAAAAGTCGAAGAGGGGCTGAAGAATCTCTCTGGTGTCACTTCGATCGCATACACCACCGGCGACCCCGTCGCCATGGCTAAGGCGCTGACAAAGTACGCCAAAGATACGCCTGAGTTTACCTTTAAAGTAGGCGTGGTAGAAGGCCGGGTAATTTCGATCAAGGAGATCGAAGCCCTGGCCAGCATGCCGTCGAAGGAAGAGTTGATGTCCAAACTGCTATTCCTGATCAACGCCCCGGCGCAGCGCCTGGTTACCGTGATGAACGCAGTGGGACGCAATCTCGCCGTGGTAGTCGATCAGGGCGTGCAGGGGAAGAAGTTTAAAGAGGCGTGAGGAGTGCAGGCTGGTCTCGTTTCGCCATGTTGAAGATTAAGGACATCGTGAAGAACAATGTGGCGCGATTTTCCTTCTATCGGGCGGGTCACGCGTTCTACGAGGTCGAGGTTGACGGGACGAAGTACAAATTCCCTGTGAGCCTGGAGGATCTGGGAACGGCCACGCTGCTTGCGGAACACAAAGCCATCACTCTAATGCGGTACATCCGCAAGGCGCTTGAGGACAAAACGTTTGTGAAGACGTAGCCGGGTTGGCGGGCAGGAGTACCCGCCCCACATGGTTCTGGGCGGCTTCAGCCGTCCGAAAAGATTTGGTTATCGGAAGTCAGGGGTTGCGCGGTTCAGATTTCGGCGTTGTCTGGCGCTGAAAAAGAGCCTGCCGCACTGGAAACCCGACCCAGGATAATCAATAAATTCATAACTTGAAGAGTGGAGAACTTAACATGGCAGACCTGCAACAGTTGGAAGAGTCAATCGTAGCTTTGTCGCTGCTGGATGCGGCAGAGCTGGTAAAAAAACTTGAAGCGCGGCTCGGCGTCTCGGCCGCGGCGGCAGCCCCGGTTATGGTTGCCGGCGGTGGTGCAGCAGCTGCGGGTGCGGCTCCGGCAGAGGAAAAGACGGAATTCACCGTCCTCCTCAAAGAAGTCGGCGCTAACAAGATTAATGTCATCAAGGCTGTCCGCGAAGTCACCAGCCTGGGCTTGAAGGAAGCCAAGGAACTGGTGGATGGAGCGCCGAAGAACATTAAAGAGGGCGTTTCCAAGGAAGAAGCCGAGACCATCAAAAAGAAGTTTACTGAGGCTGGCGCAGTCGTCGAGGTAAAGTGACCGCGTTTAGCTGAGCCCGTTCGGCACTTCGCTTTGCTCAGTTTCTCAGGGAAGGCTATAACGAGCGAAGTGGGAGCTCAGCTTCGGTCATCTTGAGCGCCTTTGGCGAAGGATCTGGATTCACCCATGTCTGATCAGTCCGTGCCTAGACTGTCCAGGCAAGCCGTGCTCCCGATCCGGTGCAACCTCAGGAAAATATTAACGTTCTTAGTTGTGAAGCTTTGGGAGAGGTGTTAGCATCTAACCTAACACCGCTTCCCCTGGCCTCACTCAATCGCGGGCGAGACCCGCAGGGAAGCTTGGGCACTGTTCCGTGGGCAGGCGGAACGGAAACGGCCGAAGAGAACTGGCGCGAAACTTTACAAATTCACATTGGCGAAACGCCTTGCATGGCGTCTGCGGGAATGTTTGTCCCTGCGGGCGCCCCGTCGTGTTTTCCGGTTTAACCACTGCATTGAAACAGGTTCGCAATAGCAGCTAAGCAGCGCGATCAGCGTCCTACATTCCGCGGGTTTTTCGCAGCGCACGGCTGCGCCTGACATTGGGAGTTCTTGACGATGAAGAATAATGCCTTCCGTAAGCGTTTTGATTTTTCAAAGATTCCAGCAACCATCCAGATCCCGAACCTGATTGAGGTTCAGAAGCGCTCTTACGACCGCTTTCTGCAGATGGACAAGCTACCCAGCGAGCGCGAAGACGGGGGATTGCAGGCGGTCTTCCAGTCCGTCTTCCCGATCACCGACTTCCGCAACGTATCACAACTTGAGTTTGTGGATTACGCCATTGGTAACTGGGAGTGCAAGTGTGGTCACCTCAAGGGACTGCATCACCTGCGCACCACTTGCAAGAACTGCGGCAATACTGTTATCACCGATCCCTTTCATCCCGGCGATGTTCTCTGCCAAAAGTGCGGAACCTACAATGCAAATACGCCCGATTTCTGCAACAAGTGCGGCGACCCGGTCGGCTTGCAACTGAAGTACGACGTGGCCGAGTGCGAGGAGCGCGGCATGACCTACTCCGCACCACTCAAAGTCACGATGCGCCTCACCATTTTCGACAAGGACGCTGAGACCGGGAACCGCTCTATCCGCGACATCAAAGAGCAGGAAGTGTTTTTCGGCGACGTGCCGCTCATGACGCAGAACGGCACCTTCATTATTAATGGTACCGAGCGCGTAATCGTCAGCCAGCTCCACCGTTCACCGGGCGTCTTCTTCGAAACTGCCAACAATCGCACCTACTTCCTGGGCAAGATCATTCCCTATCGCGGTTCTTGGGTGGAGTTCGAGTACGACCAGAAGAACGTTCTCTACGTTCGCATCGACCGCAAACGCAAGTTCCTGGGAACCATTTTCCTTCGCGCTCTTGGCCTCCGTTCGGGCGAAGACATTTTGCGCGCCTTCTACACCGTGGATCGTATCGCGATCAAAGATAAGAAGCTCTACTGGACGCTCGACCCTACCAGCGAGAAAGCCACAAACCTGCTCGGCATGAAGCTCGCCCACAGTATCAAGAATAAGTCCGGGGATGAGATCGCGCACTCCGGCCGCAAGCTGAACGCGGCCACGCTTAAAGAAATTCAAAAAGCAAAAATCTCCGAGATCGAAGTCGATGTCACCGATCTCGAAGGGGCATGGGCTGCCGCCGATGTTGTCGACACCACCACGGGCGAGGTCCTCCTCGAAGCCAATACCGAAATCACCGCCGACAAGGTTTCGAAGATTCTCGACTCTGGCGTAGTCGAGATGAGCCTGTTCTTTCCCGAGCGCGACGACGTGGGCACAGTCATCAGCCAGACCCTGAAGCGCGATTCCGTGCATACGCCGCAGGAAGCGCTGATTGAAATTTATCGCAAGCTGCGCCCCGGCGATCCGCCGACCCTCGACACCGCCACGGCATTGTTCCATGGCATGTTCTTCGATCCGCGCAAGTACGACTTCTCCAAAGTCGGCCGTCTGAAATTCAACATCAAGCTGTTCGAGAACCAGGACGCCACCAGTCTCGACAAGCGGACCCTCGATCCCGACGACTTTTACGCGACTATCGGCTATTTGTTGAAGTTGCGCAAGAATATCGGGTCGGTCGACGACATCGATCACCTCGGTAACCGCCGCGTGCGCGCGGTCGGCGAACTCATGGAGAACCAGTTCCGCATCGGCCTCGTCCGCATGGAACGGGCAATCAAAGAAAAAATGTCCGTCTACCAGGAAATGTCCACCGCCATGCCGCACGATCTGGTGAACGCAAAGCCGGTGATGGCTGCGATCCGCGAATTCTTCGGATCGTCGCAGCTCTCGCAGTTCATGGATCAGACCAACCCGCTCTCCGAGATCACCCACAAACGGCGTCTCTCGGCGCTTGGGCCGGGCGGCCTTTCCCGCGAACGTGCCGGTTTCGAAGTGCGCGACGTTCATCCCACGCACTATGGCCGCATTTGCCCGATTGAAACGCCGGAAGGTCCGAACATCGGACTGATCTCGTCGTTGAGTTGCTACGCTCGCATCAACGATTACGGCTTCATCGAATCGCCGTATCGCAAGATCAAGGGCGGGCGCGTGATCGATTACGTCACTGTGGTCAATACGGGCGACGGCGATTACAAAGTCGGCGATCACATGGAGAAACATGAGATCGAGAAAGTAAACGCAGAATTAAAAGAGAAGCGCAAGAAGCCGGTGCAGGTCGATCCCTTCTCTTTTTATCTTTCCGCGTGGGAAGAGGACCGGCACACCATAGCACAAGCTAACGTGGAGCTTGATGACAAAGGCCGCATCGTCGCCGACCTCGTCAACGCCCGCAAAGCCGGTAACTTCGTTCTGGTGAGCCGCGATGAAGTCGACTACGTCGACGTCAGTCCCAAGCAACTGGTTTCGGTCGCCGCATCGCTCGTGCCCTTCCTCGAGCACGACGACGCGAACCGCGCATTGATGGGCGCGAACATGCAACGCCAGTCTGTGCCTCTGCTTCGCGCGCAAGCGCCAATCGTCGGCACCGGAATGGAAGGCGTGACCGCTCGCGATTCTGGTGCAGTGGTTCTCGCTCGCCGGAACGGCATCATCGACTCGGTGGACTCCGACCGCATCATCGTGCGTGTCGAAGGCGAACACCATCCCACACAGCTTTCGCGTGAGGTGGGCAGCGACATTTACCAGCTCACCAAGTTCAAGCGCTCCAACCAGAACACCTGTATCAACCAGAAGCCGGTGGTGAAAAAGGGACAGCGCGTGCTGAAAGGCGAAGTGATTGCCGACGGCCCATGCACCGACCACGGCGAGCTGGCGCTTGGACGAAACGTCTTGGTCGCCTTCATGCCGTGGCGCGGCTACAATTTCGAAGATGCGATTCTCGTCTCCGAGAAGATGGTGAAGGAGGATTACTACACCTCGCTCCATATCGAGGAGTATGAGATCGAGGCGCGCGATACCAAGCTCGGTCCGGAAGAAGTTACGCGCGATATCCCCAACGTTAGCGAATCGATGCTGCGCAATCTGGACGAGGCGGGCGTGATCCGCATCGGCGCCAGCATCAAGCAAGGGGACATCCTTGTCGGTAAAGTTACGCCGAAGGGCGAGACCCAGCTCACTCCGGAAGAAAAACTACTGCGCGCCATCTTCGGTGAAAAAGCCGGTGATGTGCGCGACGCTTCCCTCTATTGCCCGCCGGGCATCGAGGGCGTCATCGTCGACGTGAAGATTTTCTCTCGCAAAGGCCAGGAAAAGGACGAGCGTGCAAAGTCCATCGAAGCGACACAGATCGGCAAGCTGGAAAAGAACCTCTCTGACGAGATCCGGATTCTTACCGACGAGCGTCTCAAGCGCCTGGAGAACATTCTTGGCGGCAAAGAAGTCCAGGCCGACCTGCACGACGAGCGCACCAACAAGCGTCTGCTAACCAAGGGCAACGTCCTTGACCGCGATGCGATCGAGCGAATTTCCACTAGAAACCTCAAGCGCATTAAGTATGCCGATAAGGATCCGCGTGTGAACGAGCAGATCGACGAGATCGAGGAAATGACCTCGCGTCAGATCGATGTGCTTAAGAAAATTGTCAACGAGAAGAAAGAAAAACTAACCAAGGGCGACGAGCTGCCGCCTGGCGTAATCAAGCTGGTCAAAGTCTACATCGCCATGAAGCGAAAGCTGAGTGTGGGCGATAAGATGGCCGGCCGTCACGGCAACAAGGGCGTCATCGCGCGCATTCTGCCGGAAGAGGATATGCCGTACCTCGAAGACGGAACGCCCGTCGAGATCGTTCTTAATCCCCTCGGCGTACCCAGCCGTATGAATGTGGGCCAGATTCTGGAAACCCATCTCGGATGGGCGGGGTTCACCTTGGGCGAAAAGATCAGCAACCTGCTCAAAGAGAATTCGCGCACGGAATCAGTCCGCCGTGAGTTGAAGGCGTTGTTTAAGGACTCGAAACTCGCTGACATCATCTCTGAAACCAGCGATGAAGAACTGGAAGCTTTGGCTCCGACGCTGGCCCGAGGAGTGTACATGGGCTCGCCGGTGTTCGACGGTGCGAAGGAAGGCGAGATCAAGGCGCTGCTTGAGCATGCTGGCCTGCCCACTTCCGGCAAGACAACTCTGCATGACGGAATGACCGGCGATCAGTTCGAACAGCCAGTCACCGTCGGATATATCTACATGCTGAAGCTGTCGCACCTGGTGGACGACAAGATTCACGCCCGCTCTATCGGACCGTACTCGTTGATCACCCAACAACCTTTGGGTGGCAAAGCGCAGTTCGGCGGGCAGCGCTTCGGAGAAATGGAAGTCTGGGCGCTCGAGGCTTACGGCGCGGCATTCATTCTGCAGGAGCTGCTGACGGCGAAGTCCGACGACGTTTATGGCCGCACCAAGATTTACGAGGCCATCGTCAAAGGCGAAGCCGCCATGGAGCCAGGCGTGCCGGAATCGTTTAACGTACTGATCCGCGAATTGCAATCGCTCTGCCTCGACGTGGAGCTGATTAAAACCGGGGAGAAGAAACCCACGGCCAGCGCGGCAGCAGATTAAAGCTAGTGGTCAGGGGCCAGTGATCAGTGGCCAGTAAGGCGCTGACGCTGGCTGACTTTGGAATTTGCAATTTTGACAATGGCCGGCTGCGAAGCATCCGCGCAGTTTGGCCCATCAGGAATACTGGCCACTGGTCACTGACCCCTGGCCACTTCTCTCCCGGGTGCCGTAAGCGGCGACGACATTGCCGAGGAAAGCGGAGGAACACCTTGTTTCGTTCGAGCCCGTTCGAAATGCAAAATACGATTGCGGATTTCGATGCCATCCGCATTAGCCTGGCGTCTCCGGAAAAAATCCGGAGCTGGTCTCACGGCGAAGTCACCAAGCCTGAGACCATTAACTATCGCACCTTCAAGCCGGAGCGGGACGGACTGTTCTGCGCCCGCATCTTTGGCCCGGTAACTGATTGGGAGTGCCTCTGCGGCAAATACAAGCGCATGAAGCATCGCGGCGTAATCTGCGACAAGTGTGGCGTGGAAGTCACGCTCTCGAAGGTCCGCCGCGAACGCCTGGGGCACATCGAGCTGGCTTCGCCCTGCTCGCACGTGTGGTTCTTCAAAGGCCTGCCTAGCCGTATCGGCCACCTGCTCGACATTTCTCTGCGCGACCTCGAGTCCGTGCTCTACTTCGAGGCCTATGTCGTAGTTGAGCCTGGCGACGCTCCGGTAAAAGAGCGCGAAGTAATCAAAGACGAGACGAAGTTCCGCGAACTCGACCAGCAATACCGTCCCGCTGGCTTCAAGGCCATGATGGGCGCCGAGGCTATCAAGGAGCTTCTCAAGCGCATCGACACCGATGGCCTGGCGATCGAACTGCGCGAAAAAATGAAGAACGAGAGTTCGCTGCAGAAGCGCCTCAAATATACAAAGCGCTTGAAAGTTGTCGAAGCTTTCCGCCGCAGCGGCAACAAACCCAGCTGGATGATCCTCGATGTCATCCCGGTGATTCCGCCGGAGCTTCGTCCGTTGGTTCCACTCGATGGTGGCCGCTTTGCCACTTCCGATTTGAACGATCTTTACCGTCGCGTCATCAACCGCAACAACCGGTTGAAGAAGTTGATGGATCTGCACGCGCCCGAGGTCATCGTTAGGAACGAAAAGCGCATGCTGCAGGAAGCCGTCGACGCATTGTTCGACAACGGCCGCCGTGGACGCGTACTGCGCGGCGCCAACAACCGTCCGCTGAAATCTTTGTCCGATACGCTAAAGGGCAAGCAGGGACGCTTCCGCCAGAACCTGCTCGGCAAGCGCGTCGATTACTCCGGACGTTCCGTCATCGTCGTCGGTCCCGAACTCAAGCTTCACCAGTGCGGACTGCCCAAGAAGATGGCGCTCGAATTGTTCAAGCCCTTCATCTATCACCGGCTCGAGCAAACCGGCAACGTCACCACCATCAAGCAAGCCAAAGAAATGGTGGAGCAACAGGAGCCCATTGTTTGGGACATTCTCGAAGAGGTCATCAAAGATCACCCTGTGCTGCTGAACCGCGCTCCCACGCTGCATCGCCTGGGCATTCAGGCGTTTGAGCCGGTGCTGGTGGAAGGCAAAGCAATTAAGATCCACCCGCTCGTCTGCACGGCGTTTAACGCGGACTTCGACGGCGACCAGATGGCAGTGCACATTCCACTGTCTCCGGAAGCGCAGGTCGAAGCCAGCGTGTTAATGCTGGCCTCGCACAACATTCTCTCGCCCGCATCCGGACCAGCCGATCACCGTCCCCACTCAGGACATGGTGCTGGGTCTGTACTACCTGACCAAAGCCAAGCCCGGCGCCAAAGGCGAAGGCCGCACATTCGCGAACATCGAAGAGGTTTTGCTGGCTCTTGAAATGGGCGAAGTCGAAACGCTCACCCCCATTCGTCTGCGCTATACCGGCGAACTGATTGATCTGACCACCGCCTACGACGATCAGGACATCATTCACACCGAGCCAGTTCAGGTGGATCGCACCTTCGTCAACACCACGGTGGGCCGCGCCATTCTGAACGATCACCTTCCCGAAGGCATGCCTTACATCAACGGCTTGCTGAAGAAGAAAGGCATCGGCGCGCTGGTCAACTATGGCTACCTCCGCTTCGGGCTCGAGACCACCGTCAAGATGCTCGACGAAGTGAAGGAGTTCGGCTTCAAGTACGCAACCCGGGCCGGCCTTTCCATCGGCATCGATGACATGGTCATTCCTGACAGCAAGAAGACGCTGGTTAAGGACGCCGAAAAACAGGTAGTCGCCGTGCAACAGCAGTATCTAGACGGCGCCATCACCAACGGCGAGCGCTACAACAAAGTCATCGAAATCTGGTCGGCGATCACGGAAAAAGTTGCCGACGAGATGTTCGGCGAAATGCAGAAGCGCGATAAAGAAGGCGCAATCAATCCAATCTACGTCATGGCTGATTCCGGTGCTCGCGGGTCGAAACAGCAGATTCGCCAGCTCTCCGGAATGCGCGGATTGATGGCCAAGCCTTCCGGCGAAATTATCGAGTCACCGATCACGGCAAACTTCCGTGAAGGTCTTACGGTGCTCGAATACTTCGTCTCGACGCACGGCGCCCGCAAAGGCCTGGCCGACACCGCTCTCAAGACTGCGGATTCCGGCTACCTCACTCGCCGCCTCGTCGATGTGGCGCAAGACGTCATCATTAGCGAATACGATTGCGGCACTGTGGATGGCATTTACGTCCAGGGTATCGTCGAAGCTGGCGAAATTATCGAGCCATTGCGCGACCGCATTGTGGGCCGCGTATCGCTCGAGAAGATCAAAGACTATGACGGCAACGTAATCGTCGACATCAACCAGGAGATCACGGAAGAGCTCGCCGGATCGATTCAAGCTGCTGGAATCGAGCGGGTGAAGATTCGTTCTGTGCTCACTTGCGAGTCGAAGCGCGGTGTCTGCGTCATGTGCTACGGCCGCAACCTGGCCTCGGGACGCCTGGTCGAGCTCGGCGAAGCTACCGGGGTCATCGCCGCGCAATCCATAGGCGAGCCGGGAACGCAGCTCACCATGCGTACCTTCCACATCGGTGGTACTGCATCGCGGGTCTCCGAGCAATCCCGCCTCGATGCCAAGAACAATGGTGTCGTGCGCTTCATCGGATTGCAAACCGTGAAATCGAAGTCCGGCGATTTAGTCGTTATGAATCGCCAGGGATCCATCGCTGTCGTCGACGAAAAGAACCGCGAGCGCGAGCGCTATTCCGTAATTTACGGCGCCAAGCTCAAAGTCAACGACGGCGATGCGGTGCAACAAGGGAAAGTAATGGTCGAGTGGGATCCTTACACGTTCGCCATTCTGACCGAAATCGGCGGCACCGCGCAATTCAAAGACTTGCAGGAAGGAGTGACTCTTCACGAAGAAGTGGACGAGGTCACCGGCTTGTCGCGGCACGTAGTCGGCGATTCGCCCGACGAGAAGCGACAGCCTGCGGTCGTGATCAAGGGTAAAACGAGCAAGCGATACCTCATGCCTTCCCGCGCTCACCTCATGGTGCAGGACGGGGACACCGTTTTCCCGGGCGACGTGCTGGCCAAGATCCCGCGCGAAACCACCAAGACGAAAGACATCACCGGTGGCCTGCCGCGTGTGGTCGAACTCTTCGAAGCACGCAAACCGCATGAAACCGCGGTCATCAGCGAAATCGATGGCACGGTGAAGTTCGGCGAAGTCTCGAAGGGTCAGCGCAAACTGTATGTGCAGGCCGACAACGGCACCGAAAAAGAATACTCAGTGCCGCGCGGCGTTCACATCAACGTGCAGGAAGGCGAGCGCGTAAAAGCGGGCGAACCCTTGATGGACGGCCCGCTCAACCCGCACGACATCCTGGCCGTGCTCGGCGAGAAAGAGCTGCAGGCTTACCTGGTGAATGAAATTCAGGAAGTCTACCGCCTGCAGGGCGTCAACATCTCGGACAAGCACATTGAAGTGATTGTCCGCCAGATGATGCGCTGGGTGAAGGTCGAGGATGTGGGCGATACCACCTTCCTGCTGGAGCAGCAACTGGATAAGTTCCGCTTCCGCGAAGAGAACGAGCGCGTGATCAAGGAAGGCGGCAAGCCGGCTACCGGACGCCCGCTGCTCCTCGGCATCACGAAGGCTTCGCTCTCGACCGACTCGTTCATCTCGGCGGCGTCGTTCCAGGAGACCACGCGTGTGCTCACCGAAGCCTCGATCCAAGGCGCGGTCGATCATCTGCGCGGACTCAAGGAGAACGTCATCGTCGGCCGCCTCATCCCTGCCGGAACCGGCATGGAGTACTACCGCAACGTCCGTCTCTCGCCAGAGATGGAAGAAGCCGCGGCCAAGGTGCAAGCGGAAGTCTCGGCAGCCTACGAGGAAGCCGAGCGCGCTCTCGAAATGATGCGCCACGAGGGCGAGACAGAGGAACTGGCAGCGGAGTAAATCAAATAGGCGTACGATCGGGGGCGAAGCAATTCGTCCCCGATTTGCGTTTGGCATTCTGCGTGGGGTAGGTGTTAACAGCGCATTTTACTTGCCCCTGTACCCGAAAAGTCCGCAAGGTTATGTCACAAAGTGTAAAGAAGGCAGAGAATCGCATGTTTGGCCGCATCCTTTTGCCAAATACAACTTACTAACCAATCAATGCACGCCAACGCCCAACGATTGCCGATTGAGGAACCCCGCCCGGTTCCATCGTTGCAACTCGCGCCTCCGGCCCCTAAGCTAGGGCCAGCGATGCTCCGCTTTCTGCGCCTTCTGCGGCTGGCATTTTGGCGTGCCTTCCAGCACGACGCCTTTTCCATCGCCAAGGCTTCCGCGTATTCTTCGATTCTCTCTTTTTTCCCGGCGCTTTTGATTGTGGGTTCCGTCCTGGCGACCTGGCGCAAGGGCGCTCCCTACATGCGAGAGATCACTTATGCCCTATCCCGCATTCTGCCCGCCGGAAGCACAACAGCGATGAATTTTCTGCGCGGCGCCGCGCAACGCCCGGTAGGCTTGCTGATCACAGTCTCCTTGATAACGCTTTGGACTGCCTCCGGCGTGATGATTTCCTGGATGGAAGGCTTCCGCCGTTGCTACGAATTGCCCAAAATTTGGGGACTTGTAAAAGAGCGCTTAATCTCATTCCTGCTCGTCATCTTTGCGCTTCTTCCCATGACCTTCGCCACTCTGCTGGTGGCCTTCGGCAGCAAAATCGAAACCGACATCCTCTATTACACGGCGCGCGAATTTAGCCCGTATATCCTGCTCATGTGGACGGTCATCCGCTGGATCATCGCTACGCTCACCAGCATTGCCGTCATCTCGCTCATCTATCACAACGCCGTGCCGCGCACTCAACCCTGGCACAGCGTACTTCCTGGCGCAACCCTCGCCACCGGCATGTGGTTTTCTTCTACTCTGCTCTTCGGCTTTTACCTCCGACATTACGCCGACTACAGCATTATTTACGGTTCGCTCGGCGCTGCCATCGCCCTGCTGGTATGGATGTACATGGTATCCCTCGTAATCCTGGTCGGAGCGGAATTCAACGCCATGCTGGCTCCGCGCGCGATGCTGGGAAAAGAATTGATCGCCGTCAATCACAGCAGATTGTGAATTGATCAACCCAACAGGTGTCTGCTGATAAATGCAGAATCCGCCGACTCTATCCTTGAACGTAAATTCAAGATGCAAGCCATTGCAAAGTTTGCTGGCTATCGCCCGAATTAGAAACGTTAAACCTTTACAATAGTCTCTCCCAGGATTTATCGCACAGGAGCCGATGAAGCAACGCAAGTCTAACCTCTCAACTAACGATTTCCCGGCTCTCGACCATCCTTCGTCCGTGGCGACGAATGTGATTTCGCCCGGCCGCCGTGCCAAGATCATATGCACCATCGGCCCGGCCTGCCACTCCGAAGCCGCCATGCGCGACTTGTTGCGACTGGGCATGGACGTTGCCCGCTTGAATTTTTCCCACGGCTCGCACGAAGATCACGCCCGCAATATCGAACGCCTGCGACACGCCGCCGAAAAGGAAAACCGCACGGTCTGTGTCTTGCAGGATTTGCAAGGTCCCAAGATCCGCACTGGACGCCTGGAGCGCCACGAACCCATCGAACTCAAGAGCGGTTCGACCGTAATTATCACTCCGCGCGACATCACCGGCACACCGACCCGTATCTCCACCACGTTTCCCGATCTCGCCAGTGAAGTGACCACTGGGGCGCGCATTCTTCTGCGCGATGGCCTGATCGAGTTGCGCGTGCGCACGGTACGCGGTAAAGATGTAGTCTGCGACGTCTTGAACGGCGGAACTCTCGGAGAGCATCAGGGCATCAATCTTCCCGGCACTGCTTTGTCGATTCCAGCCCTGACCGAAAAAGACCGTAAGGATCTTGAGTTCGGCCTCAAGCATGGCGTAGACGCGATTGCTCTTTCTTTTGTGCGCTCCGCTGCCGACGTGAACATGGTCCGGCAAATCGTCCTCGCCAAAGGCATTAACACGCCCCTGATTGCAAAACTCGAAAAGCCGCAGGCCATCGATCATCTCGAAGAAATTCTCGAAGCAGTCGACGGAGTCATGGTGGCGCGTGGCGATCTCGGCGTAGAAATGGCGCCAGAAAAAGTGCCGGTGATTCAAAAACACGTTATCCGCCGCGCATCCGTCTGGCGCAAGCCCGTAATCACTGCCACGCAAATGCTGGAGTCGATGATTGAAAACCCTCGCCCCACGCGCGCCGAAGCCAGCGACGTGGCCAATGCCATTTTCGATGGCACCGATGCGGTTATGCTTTCGGGCGAAACCGCCAGCGGCCGTTATCCTCGCGAAGCGGTCGCGATGATGTCGCGCATTGTAATCGAAGCCGAAAGCAACATGGGGGAACTAACTTCGCCGCGTCGCCGCCGCAACCATGAAGGCCTCTCCGTCGCTGAGACGATCTGCGAATCAATCGCCCACGCCGCCGAAGATCTCCCCATGGGAGCGATCGCCGTTTTCACCGAAACCGGCAACACTGCCCGCATGATCTCCAAATATCGCCCGCAAGCCGCCATCTACGCCTTCACTCCGAGTTCGACGGTGGCCCAGCGCACCAATCTTTACTGGGGTGCGCATCCCATGAAATGCGCCCAGGGACTTTCCACTGACAGCATGGTGGATGTCGCTGAACTTGAATTGCTGAGTCGCGGATTACTCAAATCTGGAGACGTGTTAGGAGTCGTCGCAGGCACGCGCCAAGCTTCCGGTTCCACAAACTTCATGCGTCTACACACCGTCACCACAGAAGAAGCCAGCGCCGTTCTTCCCGCCACACGCAAGCGCACCGCCGCGCGCAAGCTATAATCGCAGAATATGTCTCAGGGATGCCTCTCCATCGCGATCTGGGAACCTCTACCCGGAATGGAGGCAGCATCGCTCGCGACCATGCGCGAACTCAATGGGATCATCGCGAAGAACGGATATGGCCGTGATCTTCTTTACCACAGTGGCAATAACTATGTGTTGCTCCGCTACTGGAACTCCGATCAGGCGCGCCTCACGGCTCATGAGGATCCCGAATTGCTTCGATGCTGGGCTCGTTTGGGAAATGAAATTCAGATCCTGAAAGTGTACGAGAAGCTGGAAGAGGTTGGCGTATGAAGTCGCCATCGTTTTTCAAACATAAGTCAAAAAAAGAACAACCACCGTCGCACGTGCCAACTCAATCCATTCCGCAGGTCTTCACCGATGTGTCCTCAGACCCGTTCGTGCGCGGCCTTCTGCATCGCCCCGCCAATCCCAATGGCATGGGCTTCGTTCTGAGTCACGGCGCTGGATCGAATTGCCAGTCGCCAGTGCTTGTCGCTCTAGCCGAAACATTTGCCGAAGCCGGGTACCTGGTTCTGCGCGTTGATCTGCCATACCGCCAGGATCGTCCTTACGGCCCCCCCGGCCCCGGCGATGCCAAGCGCGATCGCGCCGGATTGAAGCATGCGGTTGCGGCCCTCAATAATTTGGGCGCCGGCCGCATCTTTCTCGGCGGTCACTCCTACGGAGGGCGCCAATCCAGCATGCTCTGCGCCGAGCAACCGCCGAGCGCTCCGGAACTCGCCGCCGGCCTGCTCTTGCTTTCGTATCCCCTGCACCCTCCCCGCAAACCCGACCAGCTCCGCACTCAGCATTTTTTTACCCTGCGCACGCCCACGCTATTTGTCGAAGGCACGCGTGATCCTTTCGGATCGATCGCAGAAATCGAGCAGGCTATGAAGCTGATCCCTGGAAAGACAAAGCTTCTGACCGTCGAGGGGGCTGGTCATGATCTGGGATTCAAGGGCAAGGCAAAGCACGAAGAGTTATCGGCAAGCGTGTTGGCGGAGTTCCAGGCGTTTTTCGGGTAAGGTTTCTCATAGCCGCGGGGACTGAATTTTAGACTGGGCGAATCTATTCCTCGGATGGCACCTGGCCCACACGCAGATGAATCGCTTTGTGGAAGCCATCGAGAGAGAGAAATTCGACCAACCGAACGTGATTCCCCACAGGATGCTGTGGCTCCAACTCGGTCTGGCTTAGCCACACGTCCCTACGATCCGAACTCAGACCGTAAAGGGTCACACCCGGATCGTTTCCGAAGCCGCCCATCTGCGGGCCGCTAGCGTTGGCGATGAGAACGACGCGAAAAGATAATTCTCGCCCGTCCTTTCCATACGGGCTACTCGCAGCTGCGGCTGGCACCCAGCGTTCCAGTTCGTTTTCATCCTGCGGAAAGCGCCCGCGCGCTTTGCCGAATGAATCAAGTTGATTCGCCACCTCGAAGACGTGAGTTGCGCTTTTCGCGTCGAATGGGGCGATGTTTGGAATGACGATCATCGCCCAAAGACCCATTACCACGGGGACCATAAACAACAATCTCCAGTAACCTCGCCTTTTTGCTCCCTGCAGGACACAGAGCAAGGCAACGCTACAAAGCACCACAGACGCGACACCGATTGGTAGATACGGATACTCCAAGTACACGCAGCGGCGAACCTGAATCATTATCCAGAGTGAGAGCATCCAGCCGCCATAGAGAAACATCGGAAGGCAGAAAAGGGTGGAGATCATAGCGCAGACAAGAGATGCGGCACTCGACATCGCCACGGCGCTAATTCACCCAGCCTGACTTCGACCCCCCATCCCCCTTGCGCGAATCATCATTCGGAGGAATGTAGTTGCCGTGCTCATCGAAATGAACGTCGCGGTCATGCTTGCGCATGTAGACTTCAAACTTCCTCGCCGCGCGCCGCCGTCGCCAGCGGTAATATTCATTGCGCATACTGAAGTATCGTTCAGACGCCGAGAAAGCCAGACCTTTCCGGGGCAAAAACTTTAGATACAGATAGCCAAACAAAAGCCCACCCAGGTGCGCGAAGTTCGCCACACCACCGGTTTCCTGAATGGCTCCCACCAGGGTCAAGAAAACAATCCCCCACACGAAATACTTAGCCTTGATCAGAAACGGCAGCGGGAACATCATGATCTCGCTCTCGCCGTACAAAACGCCAAATGCGACCAATAAGCCGTAAATCCCGCCCGAAGCGCCAATTGTGGTCGTCCCCGGCGAGAGCCCCGGAATATGCATATAGCTGACCGCCACAGTGGTGAGCGCCGCCGCAACCGTGCAGAAAAAATAATATTCAATAAAGCGCTTCGACCCCCAGTCGCTCTCCAGTTGCGAGCCAAACATCCACAGTGCCAAAGCATTGAAAAGAAAGTGCAGCAACTGGAAGTGCAGAAAGGAATACGTAATCAATTGCCAGATCATCCCGTGCATCACAAGCGTCGGGATCAGCGCCAGGTACACGCGCACCCAGTCGTGAAAGGAAGGGAATGCGACGTCGGACAACGCCATCAGCAGGTAGATTCCGGCATAGGTGAGGATCAGCCGCTTCACCCACCGTGTAAACGGCGGCAGGCTCAACGAGATCGTACGTCCGCGGTTTATCGCCACGCTGTGGGCCTCAACTTACGCAACAGAAATGGGCGAAGCTTAAGGAACAATGGTAACAGGTTGCCGGATGCCAACCTCAGCGCTCTGGAGTAGGCACCACCGGTAAGCTTCCATGTCCCTGGGCATCCATGGCCCTTACGGCAAAGATCACATTATCCTTCGAAAGTTTCACAGTCGCACGATTGACAGCCCCAACCTTTTTGACGTACTCCCATTTAGGACTGGTCGTCCCGCGCCAGAGAATTTCGTATCTCGTCGCTAATCCGGGAGAACTCTCCCATGTCAGCGTCGAATCATTCTCCAGATCCTTCGTTAATAGATGCACATTGGCCGGAGGCGCAGGCGCCGAAGCCAGCGTCGCCAGCGTCGCCGCATTCAGCCTCGCCACGCGTGCTACGTAATCGAAATCCACAAACTTAGTGAGGTCGCCATATTCGATGCCGTTCTCCGTGCGGACGTTCTGATGCTGGTGATGAAAATCCTCGCGGAACTCGGTAAAGCGAACCGCGGCAAATCCCTGCTGGTTGAACGAATAATGATCTCCACCCCGCAAATAGCGATCCAACCGGAAGACCAGCATGGGCTTCACCCCGAGGTCGTATGCACCACCCACATCGTCGATATAGCGTGCCAGTTGCCGCGATGCGGAATCGTTCTCCCCGCCCAAGCCGCGAATCCTGCGAATCTCCTGCTCAGTGGCAGCAGCCGGCAAGCCCTCGGAAAACACTCGCACCACGGTATGATCCTGCTCTGCGCTCCTGTCGCCGCCCACGATGTCGTTGTTCAACACAGCCTCGAGGTTCCAGCCTTGCTCCTTGGCCATTTTTGCAAAGTGCTGGCTGCCGTTAAGGCCTTGCTCCTCCCCGGCGACCGTCAAAAAAATAATCGTCGCAGGAAACTTCATCTTGCTCAAAACCCGCGCACACTCCAGGCTGACGGCCGCTCCACTGGCATCGTCGTTCGCCCCCGGCGCGTCGTTCTTCACATCGAGAATGTCGCTGTTGCGCGAATCGTAGTGCCCGGTCACCAGCACAATCCGCTTCGCGTTCTCCGCATCGGTGCCTTTCAGCACCGCATAAACATTGGTGATAACGGTTGGCTGGGGAATCCGGTCCGCAGCAGGTTCGGTAAAGCTGTCAACTTTCACCTCGAGGCAGCCGCCGCAATCCCTGGAATAGCGCTCGAACTCCGATTTGATCCACTCTCGTGCGGCGCCTATGCCGCGTCCAGACTCGATTGCGGCCGCATCTTGTGCCGAGACCGTCGACCGCGTTCCAAAGCTCACCAACTTCTCAACATTCGCCTGGATCCGCTCCGCTGAAACCTGCTCCAGCGCAGCCGAGATGTGGCCATCCAGCGCCATGGGTTCCGCAGCACTGGATTTCGGCTGATTCTGCGCTACCGCTCCAACGCAGGCGGCGAGCACCAAAATGACAACAACAGGCCGCAGTCTTTTTCTACGAGATGAGATCATGCAACTTTCCTGAATCCGAAATTAAGCGGGATGACTATGCCATCCCACCGATGCCCATTCTTGCGAGTTCTTTGCTCAAAATGGTCTCCCTGACCGATGATCCGTTCAGTTTCCAGTCATGGCCCGAAAGCATCCAACGCCCGCTTCGCCACGTCTGCCGGCAACGGCGCATAGCCCAAGGCAGAACACTTTTTCTGGCCCGAGGTAAGCACCCAACGAAGAAGCTCCATGCGGAGATCTTTCTTGTTCTGATCCTCGATCGACTCCGGAAGTAACAGCCACGTGTAAGTCGCAATCGGATAAGAGTCCTTGCCTGGAGGGTTGGTGATCGAGACGCGAAAATCCGCGCCCAGCGTGCCGGCGGTCGCTGCTGACGCGGCGGTCACGCTGGAAATACTCGCTTTCACAAACTCCCCTTCCGCGTTTCTGACCGCCCCAAAGCTGAGTTCATGTTGAATCGCGTAAATGAATTCAACGTAGCCCATAGAGTTCGGCGTGTTCTGTACAGAGGCGGCAACCCCCTCGTTCCCTTCCGCTCCCACTCCCACAGGCCATCGCACCGTCGTGTCAGCGCCGATCCTAGCCTTCCACTGCGGATTGATTCTTGACAAATAATCGGTCCACACATATGTCGTACCACTGCCGTCGGAACGATGAACCACCGCAATATCGGCGGCCGGCAGCGCAGCGCCCGGGTTGGACTTCTTAAGCTGAGGATCATTCCACTTCTTGATATTTCCCAGGTAAATCCCGGACAGCGTTTCCGGCGTAAAATTAAGCGTACGGCGAAGACCCTTGATGTTGTAGATGACTACAACCGCGCCCAGGACCGCTGGCAGATGAATGAAGCGTTGACCGGCTGCGGCCATAGCTTCATCTGACAGCGGCATCTCCGAAGCGCCAAAGTCCACCTTGCCCTGCTCCAACCGCTGGATTCCCTCGGCTGATCCGACAGCGTCGTAGCTGATGCGCACATCCGGATAATGTTCTTGAAACAATTCGAACCAGCGCTGATAAAGGGGCGCAGGAAACGTAGCACCTGCACCTTTCAGAGTTCCTTTTAATGCCTCGTGGATTTCCAGCGGGGGGTCTGTAACAGCGGTTCTCGGCTGATTTTCGCCTTTGAGAGCTGCCAGCATTTTGCTCACAACCTGGCGGGCAAGGTCATCTGCAATCCCATTCCAGGCAAAACTGCTCGGGCTCACTAGATATGACCACAGCGTGTCGCCATTCTTTCCGACTACCTCTACGGAGAGAAACCCTCCGAAAGTTGTCTGGCTCGAGCTATGCGAACGGGGATTGAGAGAAACGTGTCCTGTCACCCAACGCCGGCCTGTCCCCTGGATTATCGCGTCGGCGTTCTTTGCATCTGAAACAACCTGAACCTCCTGGCTTTTCCTCAACCGGCGGACTATCTGCTCTCGCATCTCGGCCGCACCTCGGTCCGAACCGAGCGAACCAACATACAATTTCTTAACTTTGGAAAGCTGCCCCGCGGCTGCACCATAGCCAGTGACTGCGCTCGCTGCGAAGAGTGACAGCAGAACGCAGAGCCACGATGCAAATCTGGAGCCCCACCTCCCCTGTGGACGCCTTCGCCGAAACAAAGTTTCCATCCTATGACTCATCCCTGTTTCCGTGCCTGTCGGAATCTTTAGTTTTCTCCGGGAACGGAGGTAAGCGGATCCAGCCCTCCAAAACCGCCCCTTGCAGAATTCGCCCCTTGACTTCGGTGGGGGAGAATCTAAATATTAACAAGTGTATCTAAGGAAGCGGAGGAATCATGGTACTTTGTCCCGAATGCGAAACTGATCTCGATGTTGAGGAAGAAGAGGTCGATGAAGGCGAAATCGTCTCTTGTCCCGAGTGTGGCACGGACTTCGAGGTGGTAACCACCAGTCCGCTGGAGTTGAAGGCGGTCGAGGCCGGTTACGTCGAAGAGGAAGAAGAAGTGGAGAGCGAAGACGGTGACGACGCATAACGTCCACCGGAACGGATCGTCCGCAAGTCGCTCCGCCTTTTATCTGCTGCTTGTCCTTGGCGTCTCTTCTCTCTGTTTACCGGTGTTGTCAGCGGGTCCCGCTACGCCCGTAACCAAAAAGTTGAAACCGACGGATTCGTATGCTCTGATCTTCGGCACTGTCTGGGGACCTGATAATCGTCCTGTCTATGGCGTAAAAGTCAGCATCCGCCGCATGCCGGACAAAAAGCCGAAGTGGGAGGTCTACTCCGACCATGCTGGCGAGTTCGCTCAGCGGGTGCCCGCCGGCGAAGCCGACTATCAGATCGTACCCGATCTCAAGAACCTGAAAACTTCGGACGGACATACATTGCATCTGGCGCAAGAGGTCACGGTCCACGTAGAGTATGACGAACGCGTGGATATGAGCCTGCACCTGACGCATTAGAGAATGGGAACCGAAGCAAGCAAGCGCCTTGTCAAATGGCTCCATGATGTTATCGATTTTGGGATGGCAGTGGTTTTGGGCGGCGCAACGCTTCCGCGCTGCAATAACCAATTTCTTATCATGTTCGACTTTAACCGCTGAGATCAGACTCGAAGCACAGAATTCTCGGCCGAGAGAATTAAATGGCAATTAAGATTCGAATGACTCCCATGCGTGCCCTCAACCAAGCCTCCTTCGTCGTGGGCGCGTTGGCCCTCGTAATATCGGTGACGGCCTATGCGGCTCCAGACAAGAAAGACAAGCAGCAGGGACGGTTGCTTTACGGCAAAGTGTTGGATCAACAAGATAATCCCGTACCCAACGCGATCGTCTATCTCACCGACACGCGTACCCACGCCGTAAAGACTTATATCATCGGCCAGGACGGAACCTACCGTTTCCCCGGCCTCTCCAACGTAGACTATGAAGTCTACGCCCAATTTAAAAACCACAAGAGCGAAAGCAAGTCCGTGAGCCAGTTCGATGATCGGCCTGAGGTCTACATCGATCTGAAGATCAATGATCTGAAAATTAACGCGCAATGATGCTGAAAAAACGAAGGTGGTACAACAGCTTGCGTAAAGATGCGTAAACGTAAAGATGTGTGTTGCCGTACAACTTTTTGTGGTTAGCTGGGTTCAATAGCTCAGATGTTCTTTGTGCGGAGGAAACCTTGAAACAATTGCGCTTGCTTCAGAATAGAAATAAGTGGGCTCTGGCTTCGGGAGTTATGTTCGCGACTTTCGTGATAATTTTTGCAGCGGCGGCGGCCGTAGCTCAGCAGGGCGCCATGAGTCCTTACCAGGACGAGCAAGATGGCGTCAGCGCCGGCGGCAAATGGATGGTGTTTCGCTCCGAAGACAAGATGACCGCTGCGAAAAAGGTTCGCTTCGAGCTGCTCTCGAATAACTACCTGCGCGAAGATCCAGACTATAAGCCTCGTATTGAGATCGTGTGCACTAACGGCAAATATCAATACGCCGACTTTAATCCCGGCGCCCGCCTCGGACATCCCGACTATCCCGGTTTCTGGGGCCAGCCAAAAATGGAGGTCATGGTCCGCATCGATGGCAGCCACGACCACAAAGGCTGGAACTGGGTGCGCGATCGCTTCCTCGCCATGGACAAGGGCACGGTTCGCGGCGCAATCGGAGCCCAAGTTTTCAATGTGGAAGTCAGAACCAGAACCGGCTACGCCATTGCTGAGTTCTCCCCGGGAGGGTTAGACCTGGACGAATTCAAACACGCCTGCGATCTGACTCCGCATAAACCGTAGAGCCCTGAAAGCGCCGCGCGGAAAACTCTATGTTGGGCTGCATTTGAGTTGCTTTTTGCATTCCTTGCATTGAGTGGCACCGGCTTAGTGCTGCGACAATTACCTCTTTCCTACCGTCTACTATAGCCGCCGAGCTCAGGCTGCGGTTCCAAAAATATTCACCCCGCAGCCTGCAACGGCGGCTTGCCTTTCGTGGCGTGACCTCGGTCGCTGTCCCGTCAGCTACTTGCACCCCAACCCCCATCCCTGTTTCACTTAATCAATCTAAGGCGAGGATCAGACGAGGGAGCAATGGACAGCAGCGTGATCGAAGGGGCGGCGTTCCTACTGTTCGCGGTAGGAGTGCTCACATACGTCATCATTCTCTACAATGAACTGGTACGCCTGCGCAACGATAACGACCGCGCCTGGGCCAATATTGACGTGCTCCTAAAACAGCGGCACGACGAAATTCCTAACCTGGTGGAGACCGTCAAGGGCTACATGCAGCACGAGCAACAGACGCTGCTCGCGGTAACACAGGCGCGGGCCGCTTCGATGAATGCCGCCAGCATCGGCCAAAAAGCGCAGGCTGACTTAATGATCACCAGCGCGCTGCGCGGCCTTTTTGCCATCGCGGAAAATTATCCCCAGCTCAAGGCCAACGAAAATTTCCTCAAACTGCAAAACCGCATCAGCCAACTGGAAGACCACATCGCCGACCGCCGGGAATTCTTCAACGACGACGTCAACACTTACAATACCCGCATCGGCCAGATTCCCGAAGTATTTGTCGCCAGCTTCATGAGCCTCAAACCTCGTTCCATGTTCAAAGTCTCCGACGACGACCGGAAACTCGTCGAAGTAAAGTTTCAAAATCAAAGCGCAGCCGGCGCGTAGGCGTCGGAGATGCACTGGTCCGCGGAGCTCATCTGTCTTTCGAATTGCATTTATGAGGGATTTGTGTCACGCGGCTAGCGCGACCCAGTGCAGGGTGAAGGGTTCTCGTTTCCCGTCCAGCCGGATGCGGTCGGCTCGCCCCACAATCGAGTAAGACCCCCGAAAGAATCCTGAATCACTACTGGGAATCCCTGATCCATTCAAGCCAAAAAAATTTTCATCGATTGCGCACAGCGGTAACACTTTCTGCAACTAACGATACACTTGATTCACGAATGAATAGAGAGGCGAGGAAAATGAATAAATTGCTGAAATCAGTTCTTAAGACCGTCGTCTATTTGCTGGAACAGACCGAGAACGTCGCCGAAGACATGCGGGACCGCGTTGCCGAGGGCGTGGACCGCGCCAGCGACAGGGTGTCGGATCTTCGCGACCGCGCCCATGATCTATACCCCGGCGAAGACCATACTCTCCGCAACGTTCTCACTTTTGCCGCCGGCGTAGGCGTAGGCCTCGGTGCTGCGATTCTCTTCGCCCCTGCCAGTGGTGAAGAAATCCGCAGTCAGATCGGCGAAAAGGTTCAGGACATTGGTGGCCGCGTTCGCGACCGTTTTTCCCCCGAAACGCGGAGAGCCTCAACTGGGACCGAAGGCATGTAGTTCATCGATTTGCCTTTGTCCTACGAACGACCGCATTCGGCGAATGGTACGTAGCTCCTGCCGCCGAAGGTTGAGTTCCGCCCAATGCCGCGTATCCGCTAACTGCAAATTCACGAAACCACAAATTGTTCAAGGAGGATGGCATGAAACTTGTTTTTAAGAATCTTTACCGTGCCGCACTGTTTGCGGGCCTGCTAACCGGCTGCGCAGCGGCCGTCGCACAGGACTCACAGTCGAACGCTCCTCAACCGGACGATACCAAGATCAACCGGCGCGACCGGAATTCCAACGAAGCCACGGCCGACCAGCAGAAGATGAATCCTTCGGACCGGGAGACTACCAAACAAATTCGTCAGGCCATTGAAAAAGATAAAAGTATTTCCACTTATGGCCACAACATCAAGGTCGTCACCCAAAACGGAATGGTCACGCTGAAAGGCCCGGTACGTTCGGAGGAAGAGAAGAAAGCCATCGAGGCAAAAGCCGCCGAGATAGCTGGTCCGGATAAGGTTACGAACGAATTGGACGTTAAGCCGAAACAATAGGACGGCCAAAACCAAATTACAAACAGAGCAACTAGCTCAAAGGAGAGTTTAACTATGGCAGGAAAAAATACGGCTGTATTTGGAATTTATCCGGATTACGCAAGCGTGGAAAATGGCGTGGACGCCTTGAAGGCAGCGGGCTATCGGAACACCGATATCTCTGTGCTATTTCCTGAAAACGTTGGTACCAAGGATTTCGCTCACAAAAAAGAAACCAAGGCGCCAGAGGGGGCGGCAACCGGCGCAGGTGCGGGAGCGGTAATCGGCGGTGGACTGGGATGGCTGGCGGGAATTGGTGCGCTCGCAATCCCCGGACTGGGACCGTTCATCGCCGCTGGCCCGATCATGGCGGCTTTGGCCGGAGTCGGGGTGGGCGGCGCAGTCGGCGGTCTCACCGGAGCGCTCGTGGGCATGGGCATTCCAGAGTACGAGGCCAAGCGCTACGAAGGACGCGTTAAGAGCGGGGGCATCCTTCTTTCGGTTCACTCGGATAATTCAGAGTGGACGAAACGTGCGAAAGAACTTCTGGAGCAAACCGGCGCCCAGGACATCTCTTCCACCGGTGAAGCCAGCGCGGACTTTTCGAAGACCGACAAGCCAATGCAAAGAGCCAGCTGATCGCACAACTCTTCGGCGCAGATAATCCCGGGGAATCTTCAGACCGAGGTCTGAAGATTCCCCGGTTTTCTTGGCGGCGTCAAAGACTAACCGCTACTGCTCGCCGATAATCACGCTCTTCCACTACGGTGTCAACAACCCGTAAATATCCAACTCATTAGCAGTCGGAACAAACACTCGTCCGTTCACAATAGTCGGTACCGTAAACTTCAGCGCGTACCCAGCCGTATCTCGGCTCCCAGCCTGCGAGCTGTTGTAAAGCTCGTTAGCGACGTTGGTGGCGTCGTAGGCGTGCAGCACACACGGCGCGGTTCCGTTTCCGGTGTTGACGTAGGCCGTGTTATCGATGTCCCAAATTATGCCATTGGTTGCGCCGTTGGCAGAGAGCGAGGCCGTTGCACCGTGGGATTGGAAGTTTGCCGTGGTAGCGGAGCTGGTTGGCGAGGCTGATAGCTGTACAGTGCCGGCGCTCCAGCTGTAGGCTGTCAAGACGTTGTTGTTACAGTGATAGTAGATAAAACCATTCCAGTACACCGGAGTAGAGAAGATGTTGTCGTACCCATCGTTACAGATTTGCACGTTTTGAAGAACATCGTTTGTGACCTGGAAACCGCCCATGTTCAGAGGATTGACTATATAGACGTTTCCGTCTTTTCCCCCTCCAATTAATACCTTGGGATAGGTCGAATTGCCTTGGACTAAAATAGCCGCTCCACTGCCCAAATCAGCATCATTAGCGGATAAGTCCCAATTGTCATCCGGAGTAAAAGAACTCTGAACTGCCAGCGTGGTCGGATTCAAGTTCAGGAAAGAATCGTTATACCCGGTCTGCGAGTAGGTCGGTGGCTTGTTTATCCAATTGTCATCATAGTCGGTGCCACTCATCAGATAGACATTTCCGTTCGAATCGTCGATCGCGGGGGCGCCGCCTGACGCCCACAACCCGCCTCCTTGTGCGTTCGACGTGTCATTGAACACTGCCTCCTGGGCCAGGGTCGATTTGTTATAGGCTAATACCCAGCCGTTGTCGCAACTCCCGAAGGGTATATAGATCCAGTTCGTTACTGGATCTAGCGCCAAACCCATGCGTTGATAGCATGACGTTTCCAGAGTCGCGCTGGAGTTAGGATCGGTGGCATTGATCGGAACGTGGTTGATCACTGTGCCCGTGAGGGCATCGACTGCATATAAGAAAAATGGAGTGCTATTGGGCCCGGTGTTCGAGGTCTCCACCACAAAGTAAATGATGTTGGTTGTGGCATCGATTACCGGAGTAGATAAAATGCCCAGGTTGGGGTAGGGACCATACAGATCGCCCTTGTAAACCGACGGCCCGAGCGTGCTGGGCGTGAGGTGCCAGAATGTCGTGGCAGTGGTAGTGGCATCCGCGTCGAAGGCATACACGCTGTTGCTCTGTGTTTCTACAAACACCACATCGTGCGTGCCCCCCGCAATGTTCACATGCGAGAGGTATAACGGTTGTGCATAGATCTGACCATCCACCGGATAAGAAAACAGCTTGCCGAAGCTGGCCATATTAACGTTAGAAGGAGTCAAGCTCAGTTCGTTCAGGTACGCCCCATCGCGGGCATCGTCATTGTGATAAGTAAGAACCGCGGCCTGGGCTGCGTTGATCACGGTCAACGTAGCCGAGGCGCTCGCGGATGTATCAGCCGTACTGGTCGCCGTTACGGTATAAGCTCCGATCGTGCCAGGAGCGCTATAAAGGCCGCTTGCGCTGATTGTGCCGGTTGTAGGATTGCCGCCAGCAACACCATTGACGGACCAGGTGACCGTGTTCGCCGCTAAGTTTTGAATGCTCGCGCTGAACTGCTCACTGCCCGAGGGAGGAACTGTTGCGGCTCCCGGCGAAACGGTAAAAGCATAGACACTGACGGCTGTGCTTGCGCTGATGGCTGGATTAGTAGCAACGGCCGCTGTAATGGTATGGTTTGTCGCCGAGGATGGAGCTGTGTAAAGGCCGGTGGCAGAGATAGTGCCGACCGTGGAGTTTCCTCCGGCAATCTGATCCACTGACCAGGTAATGGGGTTGGCAGGCCCTCCGATTGTTGCCGTGAACTGCTCCGTGGACGACTCAGCCAGCGGCCCCGATGCCGCTGCAAGCGAGATGGTATCAACCGCAACGGTGACGTTGGCCGTCCACAGGCTGTTGGCAGCGCTTGTGGCGGTGATGGTGTAACTGCCCGGCTGCGAGGGTGCAGTGTATAGTCCCCCGGCAGTGATCGTGCCCACAGCAGAATTTCCACCACTAACCTGGTCCACCGACCAGTTAACGCTACCATTGGAAACGCCTGGGATCGTTGCCGTGAATTGTTCAGAAGATGCCGGAGCCAAAACCGCCGTTCCCGGTGAAATGGAGATGGTTTCCACTGTAAGCGTTGCGCTCGCCTTCGCCGAGGTATCGGCAACGCTGGTTGCAGTAACCGTATGGCTCCCCGGCTGCAATGGTGCTGCATACGTGCCCGATGCACTGATTGTGCCCACGGTGGAGTTTCCGCCATTGACTTGGTCCACCGACCAAGTCACCGCTGAGGTGGAAAACCCTTGAATCGTCGCGCTGAATTGTTGCGTCCCTCCCGGCGCGACGGCAGTCGACGCGGGAGTTATCGAGACCAGTCCGACGACAACTGCAGCTTTGGCGGTTGCAGATGAATCGGCGACGCTGGTCGCTATAACGGTGTGACTTCCCGTGTTGGATGGCGCAGTGTATAGCCCCGCGGCACTGATTGTGCCAGCGGTAGAGTTTCCGCCTGTTACGCCATCCACCGACCACGTCACTGCGGTATTAGAGCTGCCCGCAACCGTAGCCGTAAATTGTGTGGTGGCTCCAGCGGTAAGATTTACAGCAGATTGGTTGAGCGACACGCTGACCGGAGCCGAGAGACCCGAACTCCCTGAAGTATTGCCCGTGCCCCCGCACCCGTTCCCCGTAAGGGCGACGGCAAAAACTAAACATCCAAGAAAAAGTTTTTTCAACACTGCGTTAGACGAAGTGGCATTCATACAACATCACCAAAACCAACCTATCCATGGCGTTGACGCCAATTCAGACCGAACTCGGCGCGCAATATAGATGGCACAGAAGGCACGAATAGTTGCCGGTTTAGGAGTTTTCTGGAGCTCAGAACTGCTGGCTGTATAGAAAGCTGGGGTGAAGAGTGAGAGATAGAGTTGAAGTTCTTCAGGTGTTGACTGTAGGAGTGAGCAAAGCAGCTGCAGACATCAATCAGGCAGTGAGTCCGTGTCGGCTCTCATCCCAATAGCCTGGCGGCGTCCTTCGCGTGATAAGTGAGGATGATGCTGGCGCCTGCGCGACGAATACTAAGAAGTGATTCCATGATGACCCGATCGCGCTCGATCCACCCGTTGCGGGCAGCAGCCTCGATCATGGCGTATTCGCCGGAAACCTGATAAGCCGCAAGCGGAACGTCGAAACGGTGGCGCGCTGCGGCGATCACATCGAGATACGGCATGGCGGGTTTTACCATGATCATGTCAGCGCCTTCTTCAATGTCGAGTTCGATTTCGTGCATGGCCTCGCGCAGATTGGCTCCATCCATTTGGTAAGACCTGCGGTCTCCAAATAGCGGCGCGGAGTCAGCAGCTTCACGGAAGGGTCCATAAAATCCGGAGGCAAATTTCGCGGCGTAGGAAAGAATTGGCGTATTAACGAAACTGGCCTCATCCAGAGCGCGGCGGATCGCAGCAACGCGGCCATCCATCATGTCGGAGGGCGCGATGATATCAATCCCGGCGCGCGTCAGCGAAACCGCAGTCCGTGCCAGAAGATCCAGGCTGGAATCGTTGTCAATTTCAAATTGTGTTTGCCCGGCTCGAGCTATAAGAATTGCGGCCGCAGTGTCGATTGCCTTCTTTTTCTCCTCGGGCGACGCCACCGTCATCACGCCCATCGCCGCAGCGCCCAGAGACTGCGGCGGCGGCGCCTTTCGCACAACCCCACAATGTCCGTGAGACATGTATTCGCAAAGGCAGACATCACCCATCAGAACCAGATCGGGCACTTCGCCCTTCATCGCCCGCGCGGCCTGCTGCACGATGCCATTTTCGGCCCATGCACCCGTGGCCACATCATCTTTTTTGTCGGAAAGCCCGAACAGAATCACCGAGGAGATGCCCAGGGAATGCACTTCCCGCGCCTCTTTCACCGCCTCATCCACCGACAGATTGAAGACTCCCGGCATAGAACGCACTTCCTTGCGTTTTCCTTCCCCCGGGCAAACAAACATCGGGTAAACAAAAGCGTCAGGCGTAAGACGGGTTTCCCTCACCATATTGCGAAGCTGATCAGTGCGGCGGAGACGGCGAAGACGGGTTACTGGAAAGGCCATAGAAACCACCCCGGGGAAATTGAGCCCTCTTAACCGTTGATTCTAACAGGACTTGCTTTGCACAAAAGCTTCCATCGCTCCCTGACCTCGGCTCTGAACCGCGAGGACCGGGTGACGAAAGTAACCTGCCGTACCCCGAAGCAATCTGGGAATCCTTAGCCTTCTCCATAAAATGGAAGTGGATGAGTCTGCTGCAACGATATCGCTGGTTTGCGCTCGCCGGTGCCGTTACGCTGGCGTTCGGCGCGACCTCCCTCGTATTGCCGCGTGGTCCGACGCTCACTGCGATTTTTGATGTGGGATATCTTCTGCTCATCCTGACGGTCGGCGTGACGATGCTGGCGAACGCATGGTCGGAACAGGGCGCCAATCGCAGCTTCTGGGCGCTGATGGGGTCGGGGTGCATTCTGTGGGCATCGCATCAAGCCGGATGGGTCTATTACGAAGTGCTGCGCCAGGCGGACGTGCCAGACCCATGGTTCATGGATGTTTTTCTATTCCTTCACTTGATTCCGATGATTGCAGCAGTTGGGCTGCGTCCGCACCGGACCGAAAGTGAACCAAAATTCCGCGCCGGCACGCTGGACTTTCTCTTGCTGCTGGTTTGGTGGGTCTTCCTTTACGCGTTCATTGTCTTCCCTTCGCAATACGTCTCAGTTAATTTTGCCGCTTACGACAGGAATTACTGCTCACTCTATCTCGCCGAGAGCGGTGTGCTGGTGTTAGTGCTGGCAATTGCCACTCGCGGGGCACTTTCACCATGGAGAATCGTGTACCTGAACTTGCTGGGCGCGAGTTTGTTGTACGCGGTGATCTCGGCGGAAGAAAACCTGGCGCTTACTACTGGGGGATACTACACCGGGTGTCTGTACGACGTTCCCCTGATTGGTGCAGTAAGCTGGATGGCGGCAACTGCTCTCACCGCGCACCACTGGCAACCGGAAGCTGTTACCCCTCGGGGAGACGACAAGTGGCGCGCGATGGTATGGAGGCTGGCGACGCTGGCCATTCTTTCCTTGCCGGGCCTGGGTCTGTGGACCTTTTTGTGGGACACCTCGCCCGCAGCGGCTCGCACATTTCGTCTGGTTGCTGTCTTGGCTGCAATGCTTGTCCTGGGACTATTCGTCTTCGTCCGTCAATATCTTCAGGATCAGGCGCTCATCCATCTCTTGGACAATTCACGGCGCAGCTTCGAGAACGAGCAACGCTTGCAGAGTCATCTGGTGCAAAGAGAAAAACTGGCTTCTTTGGGAGAACTGGTCGCCGGAGCAGCGCATGAGATCGATCATCCGCTCACCGCGATCATGGAATGTTCAGAAAACTTGTGGTCAAATCAGCGGCTAACCAGCGAGCAAGATACGTTGGTGCGCAAGATTGTGAGCCACTCCCAGCGAACCCGCGATCTGATCTCGAGCCTTCTCAGCTTCGCGCAGCAAAGTTCCGGAGAGAAGGCAATGGTGGATCTCTGTATGCTTCTGCAGCGCAGCGTGCAAATGCGCGATTTGCAGCAGCACGATCATAGAATTCGCATCGAAATTGAGATTGAGCCTAAGCTACCTAAGGTATGGGGCGATGGCCACCGGTTGTTTCAAGCCTTCGTCCAGATCGTCGAGAACGCCATTGATGCGCTGGAAGAGTCCGGCGGTGGATTGCTCCAAGTTAGCGCTCAGAAAAAAAACGACGAAGTCCTTGTACAGTTTTCTGATAGCGGCCCGGGAATCAAAGAGCCGCACCGGGTCTTTGATCCCTTCTACACCACCAAGCCAATCGGCAAAGGCACCGGTTTGGGGCTGAGTGCCGTCTATGGCGTTGTCCAGGATCACCAGGGGCAGATTACCTGCCACAACAAACCTGAAGGTGGAGCGGTATTCGTTCTGCGTCTGCCTCTAGCTAACCAGGCCGACCACCAGGCACTTGCAGCAGCTCATTCATAGCCAGGCAACAAGAAAGTATCCCGTGTTCCGTTGTGTCCCCGGTGCTAACGACTTTTTCTTGCACTTCGCAAGACCTCTTTTTCTTCACCGACGCCGTCCTTCCTGTAACATAAATTCCAATGCCGCACCCGCTGATCCACAACTCCGCGCACGTGCTGGAGTTCGACGCTCTCCGCGAACTACTACACGGATACGCCTCTTCGCCTCTGGGTCAGGGGAAAATAGCAGCCCTCGCGTCTTCGACCGATACTCTCTGGATCATCGAGCAACAGGAATTAACCCAGGAGGTCCGCGCCTTCCGTCGTGTCGGAGGCCGCTTCGAGTTTTCCGGCCTGCTCGATATTTCGAAGTCGATTCAGCGCGCCCGAATCGCTGGCTCCGTCCTGGAAACTACTGAGATCCGCGATGTCCTGCTGGTAGTAGATCGCGCTGCGGAGTGGCGCCAAATCGCCCTTCATCCTCCGGCAAACATGAGATCGGAATGGCGGCGTATCCAGGCGCTCTCCTCGGGTATTTCCGACTTCACAGAATTTCTGCATTTTTTCCAGAACAAAATTCAGCCCGATGGAGCGCTGGAGGATCGCGCCTCTCCGGAATTAGCGCGCATTCGTCGCGAAATCGAAAAGCAGCGGCGCGGAATTCAGGAATCCCTCCGTGGATACCTGCGTCGACTGGCCGAAGACGGTACCGTGCAGGAGGAACTGGTGACGATCCGCGGCGAGCGCTTTGTCATTCCCGTAAAGATCGAGCAAAAGCGCCGCGTGCAAGGCGTCGTGCACGGCGCAAGTTCCAGCGGACAGACCGTCTTTGTCGAGCCCCTCGAGACCATCGAGCAGAATAACGAACTCGTTCGATTGCTTGATGAAGAACTCGCTGAGATCCATCGCATCCTGCTCGAAATGACGCGGCGCATCGGCGGGCAAGCAGCCGCAATCATGGCCGCAGCCGAGATACTCGGCGAGCTCGAGCTGCAGTTTGCCAAAGCCCGCTTCGCCGAAGACTACAACTGCGTCTCGGTGCAATTGAGCGGCGATACAGGGGAGCGGGACGAGCCGCCGAGCGACGGACGCCCTCCTGAGCTTGTCCTGAGCGAAGCTGAAGGGTCCGCTAGCAAAGCTCCCCTGCTTCTGCACAACGCGCGCCATCCGCTGCTGGAGCACAATCTCAAACTAAAAGGTGCTGCTGTAGTTCCTGTCACCATCGAACTCGAAGCTGACCGCCGCCAGCTGGTAATCACCGGGCCCAACACTGGTGGCAAGACCATTACGCTCAAAACAATGGGCCTGCTTGCGTTGATGGCACAATCGGGAATTCCCGTTCCCGCGGACCGCGCGGAAATGCCCGTGTTTGACGCGGTGCTCGCCGATATCGGCGACTATCAGTCGATCGAGCAAAATCTCTCAACCTTCTCCGCGCACGTCACAAACATCGATTTCATCTCGCGTACCGCGACGCCGCGTTCACTCGTGCTACTGGATGAACTGGGTTCGGCGACCGACCCGGAGGAAGGCGCCGCGCTCGCCGTCGCTATTGCTGGACACTTCGCCCACATCGGCTGCATGACGGTCATTTCCACCCATCACACCTCGCTGAAAATTTATGGCGCGAATACCCCAGGTGTGATCAATGCGTCAGTCGGCTTCAACGAGATCACATTGCAACCCACTTACGAGTTGAAAATGGGAGTGCCCGGAGCTTCCGCGGGCATAAACATCGCGCAGCGCCTGGGATTAAACGCGGCCATCATCGAGGCAGCTAGAGCGCGCCTGGGCACCCAAGCCCGTGACGTTGGCGAATTTCTCGACAAGCTTCACGCCGACCTGCGCGCCGTCGAAGCCGAACGCCTGCGCCTGCAATCCCGTGAGCGTGAACTCGAACGTGAAACCGCGCGCCTCGCCGTCGAGGGCAAGAAAGATCAGCAAGCCAAAGTCCGCGAAATGGAGAAAAAGCTGGAAAGCGTCCTGCGTGATTTCGAATACCACGCCCGCGAAACGGTCAATGCTATTCAGGACAAAGCGGCCGCGCAAAAGCTTTCCAAAGACGCCGAGCGGCGCATCGCCAAGACGCGACGTGAGTTTCGCGAGCAGTTCGACTCCACCGTGGTCGCGCATGCCAGTGGAGCCGACCGCAACGATCCCCACGCGCAGCCCCAGGTGGTAAAACAGGTCCACGAAGGCGACAGCGTCAAACTCAAATCAACGGGGCGTACGGCGCGGGTTTCGCGCAAGCTGGACGACGACCATTTCGAAGTGCAAATGGGCGTGATGAAGATGAAGATCGCGCGTGACGATATCGCGGAAGTTTTGAGCAACGACGCCATCCCCGGTCCTGCCGATTCTCCCGTGAAGGCAGCGCGAGCCCGAGGGATTTCTGTATCGCTAGAAAATGAGAGTCAAAACGCGCCATCCGAGATCAACGTAATCGGCTACAACGTCGACGACGCCACACGCGAAGTTCAGAAGTTCGTCGACCGTGCATTCTTGGCGGGATTGCCGCGCGTCCGCGTAGTTCACGGCAGCGGCATGGGCATTCTGCGTAAAGCCTTGCGGCAAGCCTTGCAACAACATCCCCATGTAGAGTCAGTAGCCGAACCAACGCAGAATGAGGGCGGGGGCGGGGCGACTGTAGTGGAGTTGAGAGTGTGAATTCAATGCATATAAACGACAGCTATTCTCGACAAGCACAGATGAATTGGCCTGCGTTGTCTGCCAGCGAAAATGTGGTTTGGAGGGGCAAACCAGTTCGGTCAAAGTACATGATGAAAGACATGAAGCTGACACTTACCGGCATACCGGTCGCGGTCTTCATTACCTTCTGGATGTCGATGGCGCTGAAGATCCCGAAGAAGGGCGGTCCAGAAGCCGTAATGGCGTGGCTGTTTCCCGCATTCGGGATGATTTTTGTCCTTCAAGCGCTTTACCTCTTAGCTGGTCACTATCTACGAAACTGGGTGGAGTGGGAGAACGTCGAGTACGCGGTTACCAATCGGAGGACAGTCATCCGTCGGGGCGTTTGGCGAGTTGTTGAAGTGAGTCGGCCACACTCTGACTCTCCGATCGAAGTTCGAGCAACCACCGACGGCGCGGCCGGAGACGTCATATTTCAGGCTCAGGGCAGGTTCAATATGAACAACCTCAGGCAGCAACTAAACAGTATGTTCAATCCCGAACTCAGGAAGGGCGAGTTTGGCCTCTACGCGGTAGAGAATCCGGGCGATGTTTATCGGATTATTCTCGCTCAAGGTAGTGGCACTATAGATAGCGCTAAAGATAAGGGCTGAGATTAAGCCTCAGATTTTTTTCAACGTGAACTGTTTTCCTCTGCATTCCACGGGTTAGTCGCGGTATTCACAGCTTCTCCACAGCAATCCGGCTCCGGTATATTCTCATCAACAGCTTTCTCGCTCACAATTCCAAAGGGAGTAGTGTCGGCCACCGAGCCCGCCAATCCACTTATGTCCACCGAAGATTTCAAAGAAACGGTCAAGCAGCAGGCGGATATCGTCCGCATCATCGGCGACTACATCAAGCTGAAGAAGGCAGGCGCGCAGAATTACTCGGGACTTTGTCCGTTTCATGGGGAGAAGACACCGTCGTTTTCGGTCCACGCCACGCGGCAGTTTTATCATTGCTTCGGCTGCGGCGTGTCCGGCGACGTGTTCAGCTTCGTGCAGAAAATCGAGAACATTTCCTTTCCAGAAAGTGTGCGACTGGTGGCGCAGAAGCTGGGCATCCCGTTGCCCAAGGCTACGTACTCAAGTCCCGGCGAGGCGAGAGAAGCCAGGCTGCGCGCGCAGTTGTTCGACATCCAGGAGCGCGCCACCGCATTTTTTCAGGACTGCCTGAAGCGTTCCGAGGGTGCGCGAGCCCGAGAGTATCTTGCTGGCCGCGGCCTCATCGATGAAACAATCGCCCGTTTTCGGATAGGCTATGCGCCAGATTCTGGTTTTCTGCTGCGCGATCGCCTGGCGGGCGAATTCAGCGAGGAAGTCTTGCGGGAGAGCGGTCTTTTCTCGTGGAAACAGGAAGACAGCCGTCGGACCTCAGACCCCGGACCTCAGCAAGCTCCGGGCGACGTCCAAAGTCCGAGGTCCGATGTCCGAAGCATTTACTCCAAATTCCGCAATCGTGTCATGTTTCCCATCTCCAACGACGCGGGAAAGATCATCGCCTTCACCGGACGAACTCTCGCCACCGACGAGAAAGCTGGTCCGAAATATTTGAATTCGCCCGAGACCAGTATCTACTCCAAAGGCCGTGTTCTGTTCAATCTCGACCATGCCAAAGAAGCGATCCGCAAGCTTGACTACGCGATCCTGGTCGAAGGCCAAATGGATTGCATCTCCGTCTACAGCGCCGGATTTCACAACGTCATGGCCAGCTCAGGCACGGCGTTTACCGAGATGCAAGCCAAGCTGCTCAGCCGCTTCAGCAAGAACATTATCGTTAACTTCGATCCCGATACCGCTGGCGCGAAAGCCACCGAGCGCACGCTGGGTTTGCTGGTGGAGGAAGAATTCAACGTCCGCGTGCTGACCCTGGAGCAGGGCTTCGATCCGGATCTTTATATTCGCCGCAAGGGCAAGGATGCCTACGGCGAAGCTCTGCGCGCATCGCAGAAATACTTCGATTATCTGATCGACCGGGCGCGAAGTCATTTTCCAGTTCGCAGCGCCGAAGGAAAAAAAAATGCCGTCAACTACCTCCTGCCCCATATTCAACGCGTGCCCAGCCGAATCGTTCGCGACGAACTGGCACAGGAGATCGCGCAGAAGCTTGGGATTGATTCCGCTGTGCTCCGGCAAGAACTGCGGCATGTGGCGGCGCAGCGCTCCGCGGCAACCGTGAAAGCTGCCGCAGAGGGGCAGGCTACTGACGCCGAGCGCATTCTGATTCGGGCGTTAGCTTCAGCTCGCCAGATGCAGCCCGGAGCCGAGCAATTTTCCACTCGCCATGGAGCGGTCTTCACGAAAGAAGAAGAGTTCGATCCCGCCCGCCAAGCTCGCTACGCACTCGAAAAGGAAGGCCTGCATCGCGCCTTAGCCACGGAATCGCTAATCGAGGCGTTACTCAACGCCGGTACTGAAATTGCCGATGTAATGGAAGTACCTTGCTCCGATAGCGAGCGGCGCCTGCTCGCTTCCATCCTGTTAAAGGAGGATGAAGAACTCACCGCCGAACGACTCGAGGGCGCGGTGCGCGCATTGCGCCGCATTCATTTGCGACGCCACCTTGAGCAAGTCCAGCGCGAATTGAAGAAGCCCGGCGTGAGCGACGATAGAGTACGCATGAAGGATTTGCTGCTGGAGGTCGAGCGCCTCAGCCGCGCGTTGCGGAATCCAAGTTTGGCCGACGTTGGATTAAGAGAAACGGGCTAAAGCCTAGACAGATAATAGGCACAGACGGCTGAAACTTCGCTCTTGGGCCCATAAAAGGGGCACGAACACGTGAAACAAAACAGCCCTTAAAGCCATCTAAGTATTTAGCAGAGTTACGGATAGCGGCGGACGGCGGGCTTTTCGCGGGAAGTGATAGACGGTGCAGCACTTATGTGCTAAACTCTATAAGTTTGTGCAAGGTGCACAACTCCGCACTACCCCACATTCCCACCTTTTAAAGTACCACAACGCTCCGCGCGAGCGAATTGACGAATTTGAGGACACGCCTCTTGGCTCTTGAAGACAAGTACGACGACATCAAAAAGCTGGTCGACGCCGGCAAAGAGAAGGGTTACGTCACGTACGATCAGGTAAATGACTTGATCCCGCACGACGTGCACAGTCCCGAAGACCTGGACGACCTGCTCACAACCATCGGCACGCAGGGCATCGACGTGCTCGAAGGCCCTAAACTGCCTTCTGCCGCGCTCGACAAGAAATTCGAAGACATCGAAGAGGGGGAAGATGTCGAACTCGACCTAACTCCCGGCGCGCTCGAAAAAACGAACGATCCCGTCCGCATGTATCTCCGTGAGATGGGAACCGTGCCCCTACTTACCCGCGAAGGCGAAGTAGAAATCGCCAAGCGCATCGAGCGCGGCCAGTTGCGTGTGCTCAAGGCACTTTCGCGCTCTCCCATTGTGATTCACGACTTGCTTGCCATGGGCGAAGACCTCAAGAAAGGGGTCCGCTCCATCAAGGAAGTTGTTACCTTCGACGAAGAAGAGATCACCGACGAGATTCTGCAGAACCGCCTGAACGAATTCACTGGCAAAATCGACGACATGGCGAAGCTGTATAAAAAGGTTGGCGTTCTGCAGGAAAAATACGCAACCGTCTCGCAAAAGAAGCGTCCCAAGGATCATCGCCGCGCGCGCCGCAACCTGGCTCGCGGTATCGTGCGTGTTTCACTCGCCGTGCGCAAGCTCGGCTTTACCAATGCCGAACGCAAGCGCCTCATCGACCGCGTCAACAAAACTGTCGACAGCATGCGTTCGCTCGATCGTCAGGCTGGAAATCTGGAGCGCAAGGCCGACGCCACGCGTAGCGAAGATCAAAAAAAAGAATATCGACGCCAGGCGCGCGCCGTAAGAAGCGAGATTGAAAAACTCGAAGCCGAAGCCGGACTGTTGTTTCAGGAGATCAAGCGCACGCAGCGCGAGATCATCCAGGGCGACATGGATGCCGAGCAGGCCAAGCGTGAGCTCATCGAAGCCAACCTGCGTCTGGTGGTTTCGATCGCGAAGAAATACACCAACCGCGGCTTGCAGTTCCTGGATTTGATTCAAGAGGGTAACATCGGCCTGATGAAGGCCGTCGACAAATTTGAATACCGCCGCGGCTATAAGTTCTCAACCTATGCCACGTGGTGGATTCGGCAGGCGATCACCCGCGCAATTGCTGATCAGGCGCGTACGATTCGCATCCCGGTCCACATGATCGAAACCATCAACAAGCTGATCCGCACCTCGCGGCAGCTGGTGCAGGAGCTGGGACGTGAGCCTACGTCAGAAGAGATCGCTAAGAGAATGGACATCCCCGTCGCAAAGGTGCGCAAGGTACTGAAGATCGCGCAGGAGCCGATCTCGCTCGAAACTCCGATCGGCGAAGAAGAAGATTCACATCTAGGAGACTTCATCGAAGACCGCGCCGTCGTCTCGCCCGCCGAAGCCGTGATCAACGTAAACCTCAAAGACCAGACCGGACAGGTCCTGCGCACGCTGACCCCGCGCGAAGAAAAAGTGATCAAGATGCGCTTCGGCCTCGAAGACGGCAGCGAGCACACTTTGGAAGAAGTCGGGCAGTCGTTCGCGGTAACCCGCGAACGTATCCGCCAGATCGAAGCCAAGGCGCTGCGGAAGCTGCGTCATCCCTCCCGCTCACGAAAGTTGCGGGCGTTTATGGATGGAGTGAGGGACTAAGAACCGTTTCGCCAGGAAAGACACAGAGGCACCGTGTAAAAGACAACATCCACGCCTTTTCCAGCTGTTAGTTCCCAACTATGAAAATCATCGAGGGACTTGGTTTTATCCAAACCATTCTTCTCTCCTGAGCTGGACTTTGCAATCGCCGATCAGGGCAGTTCGGCGGTTTTCGGTAGTTCGGAGACACTCCATCCTCACTTTGTGCGCATTGGCAGTTCGCCATTCGTTCTCTTGAACTCTTGTTCTGGAAAATTGAGTGAGGGCTTATGTGCTTGTCGCAAAATGCAAAGTCGAAAATGACGCTTTTCACAGCGACAGAAATTGCGCATCGAGTACACTCATGCGGCGCTCGATGCACATGCCCCTGAGCGAATATTCGAACTTCGCACCGCAGCCACAACATACTCGATAAGTTCGCCCACCGAGGGTGAAAACCCGGCTCAAATTGGGGTGATGGCAACCGAATACGAAGTCCAATATGGCCAGTAGTTTCCCCACAAGCGGCGCCCCTCGCAAAAAGTTTTGTCGGCCCGCGGATTGGCTCTCCTGTGAAGTAGAAAAAGATAGAAGCAGAGGATTGTGTCTGCTGTAGGTTTCCATTTCTCGGACCTGCATGCACTGCACTATCGCACGATCACGCCAGGAGCACATCACGAGATGCAGTGTTTTTTCGCTACCACAGGAGTCCCGCATGCACGTACCACCTTTGAGTTATCGCAACAGGTTTGTTCGCTTGTTGTACCGGCTTTTAATGAAGGAGATAAGGTTAGGGGGGGTCAAACCCAGCGCGCAGCGCAGTTTGCTTCGCTTAACAAGTAGGAAAGGCGCCGGCCTGACTCTCAGAATGCTCATCTTGGACATGGTCAAAGCAAGATGCCGAAGCATGCAGAGTGACGGCGGAAAAGCATTCATTGCGCGAATAAACCTGGCGAATCGTATGCACAATTTCGCGGGGCGACATGTTTTTGTGAATGCAGGAATTAGCTCCAGATCGAAGAGCAACGCGAACCTGGGCCTCGTCTCTGAATGTTGTCATCATGATGATCCGGGCTCCCCGGAATTGGGCACGAATCGCCATCATGGCATCGACTCCGGTAATGTCGGGCAATCTAAAATCCATCAACGTGACATCCGGTTGAAGCCTTCGGTATTGCTCCATCGCTTCGCGACCATTCAAGGCTTGGGCCACCAATGACATCTCAGGCTGATTCTGGATGATGACGGCCAGTCCCTCCAAAAGCAAAGGATGATGATCTACTGTCAGAATGCGAATTCGACCTGATGTCGTCATTTCGATCTCCTTCATTTCGTTCGTCTGGATATCTTCATGCACTCAGTTCCAACACTGAGGCCCATCCCGACTGAGGAACTCCGGACTGCGATGTAAAGGCGATGTCAGCGGGGATCGAGAGTTCCACTTCCGTGCCAGCCTCAATCCTGCTCAACAACTTGAACTTTGCGCCCATGCGTTCCGCTACGAGTCGCATCCAGAAGAGGCCCCCATTGTCACTGCCGCCTTTGGGGAAGCGGTCAGGATCTATTCCTTTCCCGTTGTCTCGAACCGCCAGGCGCAGGTTGTGCGCGTATTCAAGGTTCAGCTCGACTTCTGTCGCATCCGAGTGGAGAAAAGCGTTGAGTAGCGCCGCACGCCCAATTTGAAAGACCTGATCGCGGATCGTCGCATCCAGAACTCGCGGGCGGCCTTCGAGCACGACACGGAAAATCATCGGAACAGCGCCAACCGCTTCTTCCCTGACGCGCGAGAAAGCCAGCGCCAGATCCTCGGGGCCAGATCCGTCCTCGATGGCAGCATGCGGTTTTGCAGAAGACTTCGGAAAAGGAAGAATCGTCAGGGTCTTAAGTCGCTTCAGGCCGGTGAACCCCATATTTACTCTCCTAAGAGTGTGGCAGTTAAGAAGGTTCTGGCTTAGAGCAAGTCGCTCACTTCAAATTGTCAGTTGTCTTGTTCCGCGCTTCTCAGCATGCAATGGCAATGCCATCTGTAAACTATTGAAACTTCTAACTTTATTCACAGTGAGAAATCGCGAATTCACGAATTCGCGAGAAATTCGCGGAGTTCGCGAATTCGGAAGCGGGGATTTAGGCCCTCTTGAAGCGATACTTGTCTATGTTGAGAGTTCGAATTTTCGACTCCAGGGTAGATGCCGGCATACCGAGTTGTGCTGCGGCACCTGATGCTCCCGATACTCGGCCGCGAGCTTGCGCAAGAGCCGCCTCTATTATTTTTCGTTCTTCATCGGCAGATCGTTTGGCGGAAACCGGGCTTGAAACCTCTCGCTGAAAGAAAGTGGATGATGGTGACAACCAAGACGGGTCCACCGACAAGATCTCCGTATCACCGATGACCACCGAACGTTCAATAACATTTTGCAGCTCGCGAATATTTCCTGGCCAGGGATAGGATTGCAGCAGTTCGAGTGTCTCCTTTTCGACTCCTCGTATTTTCTTGCCGGCTTTTCTCCCATAGCGGTCGATGAAATATTCGGTCAACATGAGGATGTCTTCTTTCCGTTCGCGAAGCGGCGGAATCTCCACCGGCACAACGTTCAAACGATAAAAAAGGTCGCGTCTGAAACTGCCCGAAACAATGGCATCATCCAAATCGCGATTGGTCGCAGCAATCAATCGTACATTTGCGTGGATGCTGTCGTTTCCTCCTACTCTTTCGAACTCTCGCTCCTGCAAAACGCGCAGCAGGGCTGTTTGAGTTTCCAGAGGGAGCTCGCCCACTTCATCCAAGAAAAGCGTGCCGCCGTCCGCCAGTTCAAATCGCCCCAAACGCCGCTGCAGGGCGCCGGTGAACGCTCCCTTTTCGTGGCCAAACAATTCCGAAGCGATCAACGAAGTGGGAATCGCGGCACAATTTAGGGTGACGAAGGCTCGGGACGAACGTGGTGATCGTTTGTGGATGGCACGAGCGATAAGTTCCTTGCCGGTCCCGGTCTCTCCCGTGATCAGAACAGTCGCGTCGGTGGGCCCGACTCTGCTCACTCGCGTGAGAACAGACCGCAGTGCTGGCGAGTCGCCGATGATCTCCTCGAACATAGAGGCTTTATCGACTTCGTCGCGGAGCGCAATGTTCTCCTTGTAAAGCTGGTCCCGGAGAACCTTGATTTCCTCGAGAGCCTTCTGAAGTTCATCTTCGGCTCTTTTGCGATCAGTGATGTCTTCATGTGTGGCGAGCACATGTTTGGGACGGCCTTCGGAGTCTCGCAACAGCGTGAATATTACGTTTGCCCAGACTGATCTGCCATCTTTAAGGATGTGATGTTTTAGCTGCCGAAGGTTGTCACGGGTCCCTGTGCAAAGTTCGCTGTACAAGCTGGCATCTGCTTCCCGACGTTCTGAGGACGTTAGCGCGTCGTAAGTCTCAATGCAGCTGAGTTCCTCCGAAGAACAGGAAAGCATTGTTTGTAGCGACCGATTGCTTTCGATGACGCCCGAAGAGAGGTCGGCGAGGGCAATTCCGGTACCCGCTTCATCGAAAATCGCTCGAAATCGCCGCTCGCTCTCTTTGAGCATCGACTCGGCGCACTTCCGATCTTCCATGTCAGTCCCGGTCCCATACCATTTAATAATCTGTCCGTGCGGACCGCGCAGGGGCACCGCTCGAAGCAGAAACCAGCGATATTTTCCATCGCTCGCTCCGCACAATCGGACCTCATTCTCAAAGGGCTCACCACTGGCCAGGGACGCGCGCCACTTTTCCAGGTGAACGGAAAGATCCGATGGATGGATGGCCGCCTTCCAACCCTCGCCGGCTGTGTCCTGTAAAGAGATTCCGGTATATTCCTGCCACCGCTGATTGACGAAATCATTCGAGCCATCGGGCGATGCGGTCCACGCCATCGTCGGAATAGTCTCAATCACGTCACGCAAACGCTGTTCACTGCGTTGCAACGCTTCTTCCGCGTTTCTGCGAACTTTTTTTTCTTTCGCTTCCCGCAGCGCCCGCTGCACCGAAGGCACCGCCCGCGAAAGCCGGGTTTTAAACACATAATCGGTTGCGCCCATCTTGAGGGCTTCAATCGCCACTTCTTCGTCGAGCGTGCCAGAGACAAAAATGAAGGGCACCTCGGGACGGACCTCTTTAGCGATTTTCAACGCAGAAATTCCGTCGAAAGAGGGCAGGGTATAGTCGGCCAGAATGAGTTCAAAGATCCCCGCCTTGAGGGAATCCAAAAACTCGCCCTCGCTTTCAACGCGAGTAACAGAACACTCGACCCCTCCAGCATCCAGTGTCGCCTGAATAAGCTCCCCGTCTTTTGGGTCGTCTTCCAGATACAGAATTTTCAATGGGGTACTCACGGATGATTAGATTCTCTGCGCTTCAATGAGCTGTGGCCTCGCGGTGTTTCCTGCGTTTCGACTCGGCCCATACCGGACCTCGAGAAACTCTTGATCGGTAACTTAGTTACCTCTTCTTTATGCTTCCCGGCGGCGCCTCGTTGATAATTGCCCAGAAAACCCCTAGCTCCTTGATGGCGTTTACGAACTCGTGAAAATCCACCGGCTTGACTACGTAAGCGTTCACTCCAAGTTTGTAACTCGCCACCATATCCCGCTCCTCACGCGAGGACGTGAGCACGACGACTGGAATCATTTTTAGATTGTCGTCGGACTTGATCTGCTGGAGCACTTCCAGTCCATCTATCTTCGGCAGTTTCAAGTCGAGCAGCATAACAGCAGGATTACCGTTAATACGAGATTCGAACTTACCCCGTTGGTAAAGATAATCCAGCGCCTCCTCGCCATCCATGGTCGCTACAACCTCGTTGGTCAGGTTGTATTCGGCTAGGGCCGTCATCGTGAGTTCGGTATCTTTCGGGTCGTCCTCAACCAGCAGAATACGTCCTAGTGTCGCCATAATGTGCCTCTCCTATGCCTTTGGTAGTGAAAGATAAAAAGTACATCCCTTATCCACGACACCTTCGGCCCAAACTTCGCCACCATGGCGGCGAACGATTCGCTGAACCGTGGCCAGGCCGATGCCGGTCCCTTCAAACTCATCGGCGCGATGGAGTCGCTGGAAAACACCAAACAGTTTGTGAACATATTTCATATCAAAACCGACGCCATTGTCTCTGATGAAAACCACCACTCCGGCTTTTTCCTTATCGGCGCATCCTATCTCAATTTCAGGCTGGGCACGCTTTCGGGTGAACTTCACTGCATTCGAAATCAGATTCATGAAGGCGACCTTTAGCATCGAACGATCTCCACGTAGATCGGGCAGCGGGCCCACCCTCCAAGTGACATTCCGTCCCTCTGTATCGTCAACAGCCTCACTCTGGACTTCTTTCACCAACTCTCCTAAATTCACCAGGGTGACGCGGGTCTCTGTCCGGCCTATCCGCGAAAAGGCTAAAAGATCATCGATCAAGGCTCCCATCCGTTTCGACGATTCCAGAATCATGGTCATGTATCGGCGGCCCTTTTCATCCAGTATCGAAGAAGCGTTCTTTTGAAGCAGTTCAGCGAAGCCTGCCATATGCCGCAGCGGGGCACGGAGATCGTGGGAGATGGAATAAGCGAAGGCTTCCAATTCCTTATTGCTCGCTTCCAGTTCAGTGCTTCGTTTGCCGAGTTCCCGGTTAAGTTTGCGTACTTCCTCTTCACCGTGCCTGCGCTGCGTGATGTCGTTGTTAGTTTCCAAGATGGCAACTGGGTTCTTCTGTTCGTCCCGCTGCAATGACCACCGGCTCGCCACTACTACGCGAGTATTATCCGATTTTGTTTTCTCGACTTCACCCTCCCATCTGCCGGTGTTCAGCAACTTTGCCTGAATCTCTTGAATGGGCTCAGGAAAGACCGTGCGCAAGAGTTGGTGAGCGTTTTTTCCCACCGCTTCGTTGTCCGTCCAGCCGTACAGTTCGCTGGCGCCGCGATTCCAGTAGGTGATGACATCATTCATATCGCGCACAAAAATAGTGTCGTGGGTGAGCTCCAGAAGACTGGCCTGCTGGGTCCGTATGGTCACTTCCTTCTGAAGTTCATCGCGGGATCGCAGAAGATCTAACTCGATCCGGCGGCGGACCCAGCTGAACCAGGTTAGGAGTGAAGCGAATAAAATGAAGACAATGTAGTGCGGCAGTTCGGAGGGCGTGATGTAAAAACTGTAAAGGGGCTCGATGAAGAAATAATTTTCGGCCAAACCTAAGAGAACGACTGCCAGAATTCCTGGTCCCGTTCCGGCAAACCAGACGACAACCGCGATGGCAAGCAAAAACAGAGGAATTGCGACTCCACTAAATTTGAAGTGAGTCAGAAAAAGAGCTAACCCCAGCGCAATAGCTGCAGTTAAAACTGCAAAACCGTAGCGTCGAATGGGCGTCGAGAATTTAGCTGATGAGGGTTTCCACTCTGTCATAACAGGCTCGCGGCGACAAACTGTCGCTTCGCTTCCCTAGTTTGGATAGACATCATAACGCATTGAGCTCCGCCAGTTCGTCGATTGGTGAGTTGTGATCGCAAACAAGAGTCCAGCGATCTCCTCATACCTCGAAAGTGGTAGGAAAAGATTCCGAGGGGGTGGGATTCATGTGCCAGTTTGCCGACTGTATTTTTGTGGCTGCGGGCGGGAGGGTCGACTCGAGACTAGATTGATGTCTGGCGAGATCATTGTAGAATCTGACCGTTCGGCACGAAAAACCACGAGTCGGCTCGGCTCTCGATTAGCGTTCATTTTGGCCCTCGGGTTTATGCAGGTGAGTTCCGAGGCGCAATCTCAGTTGAGGTTTTCCGGCGAAAAGCCCAACTGGGTTCTGACTTGGAGCGACGAGTTCGAGGGTTCATCTGGATCTAAACCGGACCCTGCCAGATGGGTTGTCGAAAGCGGCGGAGGTGGTTGGGGCAATAACGAATTGGAATACTACACAGACCGGCGCCAAAATATTCGCCAGCAAGATGGCAACCTGGTCATCGAGGCCCTAAAAGAGAAATTCGTCGGCCCCAATGGTGTCCACCGCGATTACACCTCGGCGCGCCTCAAGACCGAGGGTCGGTTTGCGCAGCAATATGGACGCTTTGAAGCACGAATTAAAGTTCCGAACGGAAAGGGACTTTGGCCAGCTTTTTGGATGCTCGGCGATAATTTTTCGAGCGCAGACTGGCCAGCTTGCGGGGAAATCGACATCATGGAGAAAGGCGGATCTGAACCGTCGACGATCAGCGGCAGCATGCATGGGCCCGGATATTCGGCGGGAAATGCGCTGACCGGTATCTATACGCCTCCGGACGCGCACTTTGCCGACGACTTCCATGTTTTCGCCGTCGAGTGGGAAGCCCGGAGCGTACGCTTTTTTGTAGATGGAAAGCTCTACGCTACGAAAGTTCCCGCCGACCTTCCTCCTGGCAAACCCTGGGTATTTGATCATCCATTTTTCATCGTTTTGAATCTGGCTGTGGGAGGCAAATACCCGGGTAACCCGAATAACTCCACCGTCTTCCCGCAGCAGATGCTGGTGGATTATGTTCGCGTCTATTCGCGCAAGTAATATCGTGCTGAGCGATTCCAAAAAATGAATGAACTCGCACACATGATCTCGACGAAAGTGCAAATCGGCGCTCGCTAGCGTACTCTCTGGTCACGGTTCGAAAGGGCCTTGGCTGTCCTTAGCCAGGTTGACCCGCCTTTTGTCTTGGGGCGACTTGAGGTTCGCATGAAAGTGGGATTGGCACTTTTCTCAGTGTTGTTTTTCAGCACAGTGGGGATGCTTGCGCAATCGGACCATGCCTCGATCATTGGGACGATCAAGGATTCGAGCGGCGCGGTTGTCCAGGGAGTGCAAATTACGGTGACGAACGTGGCTGATGGTATTCAGGCGACATCGGTTACGAATGCAAGGGGCTTCTTTATTATTTTGAATTTGCCGATTGGACAATACCAGATGTCGTGTTGGAAAGATGGTTTTAAAAAATACGAGCGTCCCAATATCCAACTCACTATCAGCCAAGTCGCAGAGATTGATCCGGTGCTGGCGGTCGGACCACAGAGCGCGACTATTACCGTCAATAAGGAAGCATCGCTGCTGCAAACGCAAAGCTCCTCCATCTCGACTAGCCTGGACAATGCTGCGATCACCGAACTGCCGTTGAATGTGCAAGGTGGACGAAATCTGTCAGCGTTTATGTTCGCCTATGTGCCGGGAGTGGAAGGAGTCGGCAGCGATCCGCAAAGCAAGGATTACGCTTCGCACATCAATGGCAGCCTGAGCCAGAACAAAGAGGTATTGATCGACGGTACGTCGGCGGTGTCGCAGATCGGCGGCTATCTTAGCGAATCAAGCCCTCCCATGGAGGCAGTCGAAGAATTTCAGGTATCCAGCGCAAGCATTCGTGCGGATGAAGGCCGAACGGGAGGCGGGGTTTTTCGCTACGAAATGAAATCCGGCACCAACGCCTGGCATGGCAGCGGTTTCTATTATATGCACAACGAAGATTTCGATGCGCAGTCCTGGGGAAATAAGTACAACGAAGCTCTATGTCTGAGTGAGGACGGTGGCAACCCTTCACAGGCCGCGAGCTGTCTGCGTGCGTTTGGCAAGCCAGCTGACTCCTTGTTTACCTATGGCGCCAGTTTCGGCGGCCCGATAAAGAGGGATAGACTGTTTTTCTACGCAGCCGCGGAGCGTTATACATTTTCCAATTATGGTATTGGGGGTTTGGCGTCGACGGTTCCGACAACAGCATTCCTGAACGGCGACTTCAGTGCGCTTCTGAATAAAACAGTTGTCTTGGGAACCGATAGTTCAGGCGAGACTGTCTATCAAGGTGCCATTCTCGATCCCCAGACCGGAAATGTGTTCCCAGGAAACGTGATTCCTGCGGCGCGCATCAGCGCGGTGTCGCAGAAAATCGTGGATCTATATAAGAAAAACTATCAGCCTCTGTCGACGGACCTCACCAACAACAATGCGTTGCCGCTCGCCACTCCGGCAACTTGGTACCACAGCAATCAAATCAGTGCGAAACTGGATTACAAACTTTCCCAGACGCATTTTTTGGACGGATCGATTATCTACGCCTACATACCGCGCTTGTTATCGGACCAGGGTGGAATCTGGTCTGCCGGTTCGCACGACGGCGGACCTATGGCAAACGCATACGACCATAATACGACCGCACCATCGGCACGATTTAGGGACTCCTGGACAATCTCGAACAGGCTCTTGAATGTATTTGCTGTGACCTTCAATCGCTTCCGCAATCCGAGCGAAGCGCGATCGCGTACGGGTGATTGGCCGTCCGCTTTGGGCTTGGGGCAGTTCGGCGCAGGTAATTTTCCGGTCATTGAATTTCAGGGAGTGAACAGCGACCAGCACCGTTATGTCGATGGTCAACCCATCGACGAGACTCGTTTGGGGAGCCAGTTCAACGATTTCTACGCTGCGAACACATTCATTTACGATGACACTTTGGTTTGGGTGAAAGGCCGGCACACCTACAAGTTTGGGACCGATTTTCGAGTGCAACAATTTAACTCTCACGGCGACAATGGAGTTCCTACGTTCGTATTCGACCCTGCACAAACGGCGGGCGGATTCGGCACAAACGCGGGATTCGGATTCGCCAGTTTCTTGTTAGGCGATGTCAATCAATCGTCCGTGAGCGAACCGGACAATACCTACGGCCGCCGGAAGTCGGTGGCGCTGTTTGCGCAAGACGACATTAAAGTTGCGCGAAGATTTACTCTTAATCTGGATTTGCGCTGGGACTTCAACGGGCGCTATCACGAAAAATATGGCCACTGGTCGAGCTTTGATACGACGGAGATCAATGTTGTGACTGGCCAGCCCGGTGCATTGGCCTTCGCCACAAGTGGCGGCGACTCGTTTGAGAGAAGACAGAATTACCACAACTTTTCCGGTCACATTGGCGGGGTGTATCAAATCACCTTGAGGACGGTTGCCCGCGCATCGTTCGGCATATTCTACGTTCCGCTAAATCTGAATACCTTCAGCGGAATTCCTTACGGGTTCGACCCAGGTTTTGTGCTCAATAACCAGGTGCTCTCGCCTTTTTACTGGGACAGCGGTTATCCCGGCCGTGCGGTTAACGTGGGCAAGAATCCCAACTTTACGGAATACGGCATGGTCTCGATCGATCCTCGCATGCTGGAACTGGGCAATGTTCAAGAGTGGACAGCGGGAGTACAGCATGAGATCAGCCGGGATTTGATTGCCGACGTAACTTTTATTCAAAACCACGGATATCACTTAGAGAGTGGATACGTGGCTGCGAATCAACCTTCACTTGCCGCCTACACGGCTCTAGTTGAGGCAGGTCTACAATACAGTGTGGTTACGGAGCCCGGTTTTACTGGGTTGGGATGGGCCTCGGTGGCGCCGTTCCCGAACGTAGCCATGACGTTCGGCCCGCTGTACTACGTTGGTTCGCCGCTGGGAAACACCGATTATCAGTCCTTGCAGTTGAGCGTGAAGAAACGCTCGCGATACGGACTTTCGATGTTGGCCAGCTACAATCTATCTTCCTCTCACGGCGATGTGGATAACAGTTTTGAAGACCTGTATTACACAGGGCCATTGCAGGACGTCTACAACTTGCAGCACGAGCGCCATACCATTTCCGATTTTGACCAGAGGCAAGTAGTTAAGGGATATGTTTTATACCAACTGCCGTTTGGGCGGGGGAAAGTGTTGCTATCCAGCGCAAGTCCAACTCTGAATGCCTTGGTCGGAGGGTGGACGCTGAGCGAGGGCTTCCACTACAGCACGGGCACGCCAATGCGGATCCCGGCCAACGTCTTTTATCCGGGAATTAATAACGTGTATTCCGATATTTTTCCGGGATGCGATATCGGCAAGCATTACAACGGACAAGTCAATGGAACCTACTTCAACCCAACCTGCTTTACTAATCCGCCGAACGGAGAATTCGGCAACGCCCCTGGATATCTGGCAGCCCTTCGGAATCCCGGGTTCGCTTCCGAGGACTTAGGCGTAAGCAAGTCATTGCTGTTCGGCGGGGAGCGTTACCGTCTGAACTTGTACTTTCAGGCGTTCAATATATTCAATCGCCATGGCTTCGCTGGTCCGAATACCCAGATTGGAACTGCGGACTTCGCCAAAGTGCTGCCTCAAGATCTCAATGGGCTCCCGGGACCTCGAGTCGGCCAGTTGGGCGCAAGGTTCAGTTTCTGATGAAGAATAGGATCCCCACCTTCGGTTCCGTTGTTCGATCGCCAGCGGTCTTGCCCACGCCGCGATCTCGGCAGTTGAGGGTTTTCTCCTCTGATGTTTCGGCATGGGCTGTAGCCGGAGTTCTGATTTGGATCCTCTGCGTTTCGTTGACAGGATGTAATGCGCGCCCCACAGACAATAGCCCAGCCGCTCCAACCGTCGAATTTACTCACGTTCCTACCTCGGGGGCGGACAACCCGGAGAAGTTGAGTACGATTGAAGGGCGGGTTAAAAGAGCCCGGCCGGGGCAACAGATTGTTCTATACGCTAGAGGCGAGACGGCGTGGTGGGTACAGCCATTCGCAAACCAACCCTTCACCAAGATTCAGCCGGACTTAAGCTGGAGCAGTTCCACCCATCCCGGAACCGAGTATGCGGCGCTGCTTGTCAGTTCTGACTTTCAACCTCCGCTCACAGCCAACGTGCTGCCAACCGCAGGCGTCGTCACCTTCGCGGTTACGCGCGGCGAGCCGGCGTTCTGGCAAAGGTGGTGGTTTCCCTTCGCGTGTGTAATCGCGGGCGCGGCTATGATATTGGGGTTGCATCGTCTGCGGATGCACCACGCCACCACGAAGCTCAACCTCCGTTTTGAGGAACGGCTGGCGGAGCGTATGCGCGTCGCGCAGGAATTGCACGATACGTTGTTACAGGGCGTGCTCAGCATGTCCATGCAACTTCATGTTGCGGTGGACCAATTGCCAGCTGACTCACCGGCGTATCCCGCGCTGAATCGCGTTCTTGAGTTGATGGGACAGGTCGTGGAAGAAGGACGAAATACAGTTCGAGGTTTGCGCTCGTCTGTGGGTAGCGCTCATGACCTTGAAGCGTTATTTACGAAAGTGCCACAAGAGCTCAGCGCGCAGCGGGAAGTCAGTTTTCGCGTCATCGTAGAGGGTCCGGCAGTACCGTTGCAAGCCGCCGTCCGCAACGACGTTTATAGCATCGGCCGCGAAGCCCTGGTCAACGCTTTCCGCCACTCGCTGGCAAGCAATATCGAGCTTGAGCTCGAATATGCAGCCACCCAGTTGCGCATTCTCGTCCGCGACAACGGTTGCGGAATTGCTCCCGAAGTGCTGCATTCGGGACGCGATGGACACTGGGGTCTCTCAGGGATGCGTGAGCGCGCAGAGCGAATTGGCGCGAGACTCAGACTGCGGAGCAGCCCCGCAGGTGGAACTGAAGTGGAATTGCGCGTCCCCGGCCGTCTCGCCTTCGAATCCCATGGTTCCAGTGGTGCGTCTAAGTGGCTGGCGAAGGTCTCTACGCTATATAGAGACGCGCCCAAACAAAAGCATGAAAAGCAAGTGGGTTGAGGTGATTTGAAATGAGCGACATTACTAAGATCCGCGTCTTCAGCGTCGATGATCATCCCCTCATGCATGAAGGGATCGCCACCGTTATCAGAAATCAACCGGATATGCAGCTGGTCTCGGAGGCTTCCAACGGCAAGGAAGCAATTCAGCGTTTTCGGGAGCACAATCCAGATGTAACCCTGATGGATCTTCGGCTTCCCGATATGAGCGGGGTTGACGCAATGATGGCCATTCGGGCGGAGTTTCCCGAAGCGCGCATTCTTATCCTTACGACATTTGCCGGCGATGTTGAAGTTCAACATGCTCTGCAAGCCGGAGCTCGTGCTTACGTTTTAAAAAGTACGCCTCCCAAGGAGTTGGTTGAGGTTATACGCCAGGTTCATGCCGGTAAGAAGCGCATCCCAGCCGACATCGCCGCCAGTCTGGCGGAGCACTACAGCGACGAAGCTTTGACCGGTCGCGAGGTAGAAGTCCTAAGTCAAATCGCCGGCGGCAATCGTAACCGGGATATCGCCGATAAACTTTTCATCACAGAAGAAACCGTGAAAGTACACATCAAACACATTATGGAAAAGCTAGGAGCTAGTGATCGCACCCAGGCGGTCGCAATTGGCGTTCGGCGAGGAATCATCCAGCTTTAGGCGGCTTTTCAGCGAATTCCGCGATAACTCGAAAGTGGTAACAGAAAATTACAGGCATTAGGGATTCGTTCCTCGTGCGAAACCAGTAGCGTTCCATGTGTCCATCGAGGAGGCTGTGGTTGCAAAGGGCGTTTTCCACGTTTCCGGATGGCTTTCCCGGCGCCGGGCTTCTCCTCCTCCGAGCTGCGGTTGGAGGGTTTTTTTTAGTCCAGGCCACCGCTTACCTCCTGCACTGGCATGGCTTGTTATTTCTGAGTCTCGCTATCGGACTTGCTCTGCTGGCGACTGGTGGTTTGCTGTTAATTGGATATCTCACTCCTTTTGTCTGCGTCCCCGGCGTCTTGTTTTGCGTGGGCAGCGCGTTGTCGTGGCTACCGTGGTCCCCGGGTCTGGCATTGTTCGAAGGCCGCCTAACTCCCGCGTTTGCGGCGGTAATCGCGCTTGCCCTGATGGGTCTCGGCCCAGGGGCGTATTCACTGGATGCCCGCCTCTTTGGGCGGCGTGAGATTGTTATCCCTGCAACTTCAGCAAGATCTTGATTCTTCTGGGCACCGTTGCTTTGCAGCATGAAGTTAAAACCGCGTCTTTTGGACGGGCAACTCTAGTCAGAGCTAACCCGAAGGTGGTAGTCGTCTACAAGACTTCTGAGGTAGGGAAAAAATACTGCATTTAGTGATGTACACCTGAGAGCGATGGCGCACTGTGGGGACTACGTAGAAGAAATTCTCCGAAAGAATTATCCAACAATCAGCAGTTCGAGGAAGGAGTTTATGTTTCGGACAACAAAGAGCGAAATTGGCAACTTCCGAGCTGAATACGCGACCCGCACGGATTTCTGCGAGACGCTTGAAAACGATATGGCCTGTTTCTATCTGCTCGCTTTCCTGCTGACAGCAAATCACAAGGACGCAGAAGGATGTTTTATAGCGACGACTGACGAGGCCTTTCCCGAACACTTCGTCTTCAAGGAGCGTGCTCGGTCATGGCTAAAACGAGCGCTGATCAAGATCGCGATCCAGGTAGTTTCTCCCGCTGGGGGCGTAGTCTCGAACAGGCGGGATTCGTGGGGTGTTCGGCAATCCGTTCAGGGCTGCAACCATGAGATTGATTCCATTACGAAACTCCCTCCTTTGGAACGTTTCGTTTTCGTCATGTCTGTACTGGAAGGCTATTCGATCTGGGAGTGCTCCGCGTTGCTCGGCTGCGCAGCTAAGAAAGTGCTCCAGGTTCGTGCGGAGTCATTACGCGAATTGCCAGGACCGAGTGCGCTTGTGCCCAGAGTTGAAAAAATGATTCCAGGCTGCTTTCAAGCAACGGCGTGAATTTCCTGAATGCAGTTTCAGAATTCGGGCAACAAGGCACTAGATACACGAGTAACGTAAATTTCAAAGCAACAACAATTAAAACTTAAGGAGAATATATGCCAACCATCACCACGAAAGATGGCGTGCAGATTTATTACAAGGATTGGGGAACAGGCCAGCCCATAGTGTTCAGCCACGGTTGGCCGCTCAGCGCAGACGACTGGGATGGACAAATGCTGTTCTTTGGCCAGCGCGGCTATCGAGTTATCGCTCACGACCGGCGAGGTCACGGTCGTTCCACGCAGACCTGGGACGGTAACGAAATGGATACTTACGCCGATGACCTGGCGGCCCTTACCGAAAAACTGAATTTGAAAAACGCGATACACGTGGGTCACTCGACCGGCGGTGGAGAGGTTGCCCGTTACATCGGGCGGCATGGCTCGAAACGCGTGGCGATGGCTGTGCTTATCAGTTCCGTCCCACCACTTATGGTGAAGACGGAAAAGAATCCCGCCGGCCTGCCCATCTCGGTCTTCGATGACCTCCGTCGCCAGCTCGCGGCCAATCGGGCGCAGTTTTACCAGGACATCACGCTCCCGTTCTACGGCTACAACCGTCCGGGCGCCAAGATTTCAGAGGGCATCCGCGAACACTGGTGGTTGCAAGGAATGTTGGGTGGAATGAAAGCCCATTACGACTGCATCAAGGCTTTTTCGGAGACGGACTTCACGGAGGATCTCAAGAAGTTCGATGTTCCGACGCTTATCATGCATGGTGACGACGATCAAATCGTTCCCATCGATGCTGCGGGTCGCATGTCAGCCAAGATCGTAAAAGGCGCGAAGTTGAAGGTATATCCGGGTTTCCCGCATGGAATGCCGGCAACGAATGCCGATCAGATCAATGCCGATCTACTTGCATTTCTTCAGCAAAGCAAACAAGCAGCCGCGTAGAAGGTGTCCGGCCTTTGCTCGGGAAAAGAAAAGGCCGGACCTCCCATTCCTTAGAGTAACTGCGTGAACGTCCGACTGAAATCTTGAAAGTTCGCTCGCCGAAAAATACCTCTGGCGTCGCGGTCGAGGCTTTTCTTCCTCTGTGAAGCAAAAATTGGAACGTCGATCTGAAGCGAAGGACGGGCCAGGCGCCCCAAAAAGCATTGTCATCCTGAAGCGACGGGGTTATCGTCGCTGAAGGATCCCTCCCTTCACTGCACTCTCCCCCGCGACCGAAGAACAACGATCTAGAACAAAGATCTCGCCTACCGCCGCCCTCTCCGCACCGCCTTCCGAAAAACTTCCCAAGCCTCTCTCCACCTCTCAAACCGCGACCGCAACTTCCGGCTCTCCGGATACAGCATCAACGACTTCAACTCCTCCACCACCCGCACCGGCATCACATACCACGCATTCATCGGACGCGCATACGCCACCAGCGCATCAATATCCTCCGCCGTATACGACTTCTGATTATGATCGTGCGCCCGAAAGCTGCACCCACCATCGGCTCCCACCACATGCGCCGACTTTACCTGCACCCGCCAAAAAATAAAACTCTTCTTCGGATTCACAATAAAGTCATAAGGCTCGCTGTCCCCCCAGGGCCGAGCCACCACAAACCCCAACCCCACCGCCTTCGCAATAAACTCCGCCTCCGCAATCTCCCCCAACTGTTTCGGAGTAAGTGCTGGTGTGGAACGGACACTCTTGTCCGTTGCCTTGGACTTTGCTCTTGACCTTGAATTTGATTCTGATTCCGCCTCCGCCCAAATCGTGATCGCATCCATTTCGATGAACCTCATTTAGGTTGTCATCCTGAAGCGACAGCCTTATCGTCGCTGAAGGATCTCTACCTCTACTGCACTCTCAGCCGGTGAGAGCCCACAACGCAAAAGCCCCCTCCGACCACCGGTCGGAAGGGGCATAATCAGCCACATCGGCTATAGCTAAATGATTACATCGGTCTCGGTCTCGGCCCCAGTCAAGAGAATTGCATACGCAAACACTGCGCCCATACCACGAAAGTAGCCCCCTCGAAAGTAGCTACCGCCGCCACGCACCCTTGTCATTCCGACGCGCGAGCGCAGCGAGACAGGAGGAATCGGCTGTTCGCCAGCGGCGGATCAGCGGCGCGGGTGACCAGAGACAGTCCCGTCTATTTCCCGGCCTACTCGCGACCCGGGTTGGCTATCCTTATTAGATCCCCCACTGCATTGTGATCCTGAAGCGACAGGGGCGTCGTAGCTGAAGGATCCCTCTAGTTTTGAGGCTCGTCATCCTGAAGCGACAGCGTCATCGTCGCCGACGGACCCGGGCGAGCCGACTGCGTTTTGAAAGGGCGCGACTTCCAGTCGCGCCCGCAAGGCCCCAAGTACCAAACAGATCTTGGCAATCATAAGATCTTGGCGAACATTGATCTGGCGCAGATGGCTGCCAACTTTGCATTTCGCGCCCACGAACTGCGCGAGATACGATTGATGGTGCTCGACCAGAGGGCAGGGATTTGGAGGCTTGGCATGAGTTTTTTAGCGGCGGCAGATGAGAGAGTCCTCGACGTGCCAATCGGCGACGACACCCTAACCGTTCCCCCTGCGCGACGGCCGGGGGTGGATACAGCGGAATGAGTATTGTACGGGGCCAAAGTACGTTGCAGAATGAACCCGGCAGTTTGCTGTTTGATGAGTATCGACTTCCCAAAATTGGGAGTTGGCGCAATGATTTCTGCGATCTCAGTCCGCCGCGGCTTCACAGTAATGAAACCTGCCCGACTCTGTTTAGTCGTCCTTCTTCTTTCCTTGCTGACTGTGGTTGGCCGAAGCCAAGCAACTCAGGCCGCGCTGGTGCAGTTGAGGCAGGTCAATTATCTTGACGACACTGCGCGTGAGCCGAGCATCGTGCAACATCCCAACGGCACACTATTCGTGGCGGGATACGGAGCTGGACGCGAGGGTGACACGCAAAAAGTGCCGCGACTCTGGAAGAGCACGGATAAGGGAACGACATGGAAGCCGGTGAATGTTGGAGGGGAGTCAGCTGGGGCCCTTGCGAACTCTGATGTGAGTCTGGCGATGTCCCCCGACGGCACACTCTATTATGCGTCAATGGAGTTCGATATCAAGGCTGGAGAGGGAATGCACATTGTCGTCGGCGTGAGCAAGGATCTTGGCGGCACGTGGCGCTGGACGATGGTGTCGAAAAATCGATTTGATGACCGTCCATGGGTCGCGGTCGCGCCTGATGGAACGGCGCATGTAATCTGGAATGATGGCGCCGGAGTGCACTACGTAAATAGCCGCGATCAGGGGGCCACGTGGAGTGACCCGCAGGTAATCAATTCGGGTGGAGGATCCAGTTTTCTTGCAGTGGGCCCGAACGGGAAGCTGGCGGTGCGCATCGTGCCGCCTTCGGCGTCCGGCAACAAATATACCGAGGGTGCAGATCTAATAGGGATCAGCACTGACGGTGGAAAGACGTGGCAGAAACGTGCTGCGCCCGGCAAGCGCGATTGGGTGCCGATGGATATGCCCGGTGCAGTTCCGCGCTGGGTCGAGCCGCTGGCATGGGACTCCGAAGGTACACTTTATTCGCTGTGGACAGATATCAAAGGGATATGGCTCGCACGGTCGGGCGACCGCGGGATTACTTGGCAGCAGTACAGAGTCGCCGACATAGAACACCTCGCGTATTACCCATATCTGGCCGCGCGAGGATCGGGAGAGCTCGCAGCAACTTGGTTTTCCGGGCCAGTGAATCATTGCGCTGGAGAGCATGCAGAATACGGGTTGAGCGAGATCACTTGCGCGTCAGTGAATCTCAAGAACTTGAAATCGAAGCCTGGCATGTGCCTGACCCGCCGAACTATGCGCCTGTGCGATCGACCGCCGGAGAATACCTGAGCGCGATTTTTCTTAAGAGTGGCGAGATCGCTGTGGTGAGTCCGATTCAGAATCCGCCAGCGAAGCGGTTTGGATTCACATTCTAGGCATTCAAGTAATGGAAAAACGGCGTGTGGCGCGGAAGCCGAAGGACTCCCACACACTTGGCGCGTGCAGTACCATCGGCCCAGTGGGGCCTAACTTCCGTGTTCACACTTTTTGACACCGCCACGCGCCATCTCTAGACCAGCAGCTATGGAAGTACGCCTTCGCCCTGAAACCGAATCGCGCATCGAGGAGCTCGCAGCCAAGACGGGCCGCGCTCCCAACGACCTGATCGAGCACGCGATGACCGGGTATCTCCAAGAACTTGGCCAAGTTCGCGAAATGTTGGATGGCCGCTACGATGATATCAAGAGCGGTCGCGTGAAGCCTCTCGACGGGGAAGAAGCCTTCGCCAACTTCCGGCGCAAGAGCAAGGGTGACGCGCGTCGCGCTCGTCCATGAGCGGATTTGTTCTCCACCCAAAAGCGTTTACGGATCTGGAAGAAGTCTGGGAACATATTGCCGCCGAAGCTTGAGGCGCTACGCGGGCGTCAGCTAAGCGGGAGTCCGCGTCCGAAATCCTGAGCGCACTTTGCGAAGGATCGCTCGGGCGTATTCTCGTAGTAAAGTGGTTCGAACATCGACAATCGCGATACGGAGGCCATCGCAAGAGACGTCTTTGCGGAAATCGCGAAGCGTTTTCCGTCCTTACAGATGGTTGAGAATAATGACGACCCCGTTGAAATCGTCT
>CAWIZP010000009.1:10000-765386 GCA_963840575.1 uncultured Acidobacteriota bacterium | reverse complement strand
CCCGTGCAGGCGAACACCACGGTGACGCGCCACAACCTTCACGATCTCGACAACCTGGTCGAATCGTTGACTTCAGTCAACGTGGTCCTCTGGAGCGTGTTTTTTCTTCTGGTTCCCACTGGGCGAGGACAGATTTCCGACCTGCTTTCACCCGAGGAGCACGAGGCTGTCTTCGCCAAACTGTAGCCTTCGGCTTCGAGGCACGTTCGTTTCCACATCAAGACCACCGAAGGACAACACTATCGGCGTTATGTGCTCCAGCAACGCGCCAAAGCTTCGAATCCAGTTCAACGATTGCGGGATTTGATCGCCCATGCTCCCTCAGGAGTTAATGATGGAAAGGGCTTCATTTTTATTAGCCACACGGGTGAAGTGTATCCCAGCGGCTTCTTGCCCTTTTCAGCCGGAAACGTCCGCCGGGAGTCGTTGGCTGACATCTATCGCAACTGCCCCTTGCTCTTGTCCCTTCGCGACACGTCGCAACTAAAAGGCAAATGTGGACGCTGTGAGTTCCACGACCTGTGTGGGGGTTCGCGGGCTCGTGCTTTTGCGTTTACCGGGGATCCACTAACGGAAGAGCCCTCTTGCAACTACATCCCGGTCCCGCAGGACGAGCTAGATCGAAGAGCCGGAGCATGAGCAAAATACAGTTTATTTCTGTATTCGCTCGTCGATCTATGAGCGAGAGATGGAGCGAGAAACTCCTTTTGCTGCGGTACTACGGGAATATCAAGCTGATGTCAACGCCATACATTTTCGCGTCGTGTGGTTCGTCAAAACGTTACGAAACTAGTAAGATCCTTCGTCCGCGCGGTGTGTCAGGCGATTGATTCGTAATTCGTTGCTCTGGCCCGATGGTACTCCAATCAACAAGCTCGGCCTTCGACGAAGCTCGCTCGCGCGGTCCGGATGAGACAATTAAGAGTTGACTCCAATGGACAGAGTTCTGCAGGCTAGGCTGCAACGGCGTAACGATGGTGCAGTCCGCCGAGTCGAGGGAAGGAGTGGATTGTGCCCTCGGACTGACGAAGAATACGCCAACCGGTCGGCCAGCAGCGCTGGGTCGGAAGTTGCCGACGAGACTTACTCGACCACGTGATCGTCCTAAATGTAGCAGCACCCCAAGCCGCTCCTGTCCGAGGCAGAACGGCATGGCGGACCAAATGTGAGCGTCGGTACGGGATCCGGAGATTCACCGGAGCCATCGCGAGACGGTGATTTCCATGGCAAAGATCATGGCCAGCATCTTATCCAAACACACCGTATCAAGCTGTCTCGAAGTTATTCATTCTGCGGGTGCACGAGGTTTTGACGAGGGACAACGGTATGAAAAACTCGCCATCTCGAAATGTGGGATGGCGGGCCACTCTATTGTTAGCCAGGCGACTCTCAGTCGAGGCGCTGAACGATCGGGCAGTTGATGGCGAAGCCAGCACTCTGAAATTTTCCACCATCTGGCCCAGTGATCAGGCCGTCTTGCACGAAGGTGAGAATCTGGAACTCTTCACGTACCTGTCCCCGGAACCCTTGGTCGATCGCATCCTGGGTCCATTCGAACAACTGTGCATCCCAATACGGGCTGTAATCGAGCGCGAGCGTCGGGATTCCGCCCAGGACGTTGTTCGGTCTGAAGCCGTCAGCCAAATCGGCCGAAAGCCCTTGGCGCAGAGGATTGTTGCAAGATCCCGACTCGGGTCCGTTGGTGGCGATGAAGATACGCTCGACAGGGCTAGCGAAGCTGTCATCGTGGCCCAACAGGAGTTTCTGCATCAGTGGAGCAAACGTGTTGTGCTCGATGGCTGCTCCCAGTGGAATGCTGGTGTCCATGGAGAGATACCAGACCGGACGCCCGAAACTGAAGCCGTTGATCAGATTAATGGTTACCGTCATGTTGACCGGATCGATAGCTACGACCTGGTCGTGCACCTTGGTATAGTCCACGTTACCGTTGGGGAAACTGATCTCGTTCGCGTCCACGTCGAACGCCACCATGGGAGCGTTGTAAATCACATTTGCGGCGTTGACGATTCGGACCAGCGGTCCATAATTTGCATCCCCAACGGATCCCGGGGTCGCAAAGGTTGGAGGAAATTCGTGACCCGCAGGGCCAGGAATAATTTTGCGTTCCGGCTTGAAGTTCACTGTGCCCGCGTCAAACACGATGTTGCCGTTGGCATCGAGATTGCCGGTACGAGCCGAGTGCGACGCGAAAGTGAGCTTGGTGGAGAAATTCAGACCTAATTCGGCTGCGACATTGGAGTCATCAACGTCGGTCAGGATATACCACACATTCTTCCCGCTTCCTTTCAGATGGCCCAAGTAAAGAGGAATGGTTATGGTTCCATGTGCTGCGTCCACCTGGCCGGAATCCAGCAATTGAACCGGCCCGACCAAGCTGCGATTCGTGTCAGAGGGCGGCGGTCCAAAGTACGAAAGAGGAACTGAAGTTCCTATGGAAGCGGGTGCCGGAAACAAATTGCAACCGGGCCCCGGCCCGATGGCGCCGCCGCCAGGTCCCTGCTCGGTATTAACATTCGTTGTTCCTGCTGCGAGAGTAGTAGCCGCAACCTCCAGGTTCGCCGGCACCTTAGCTACAGGGCGCTTGACGCGAGCGTGCAAGGCTAGAATTTCTGGCGAGAGCGGTTGCTTAACAAAAATCGGCCTTTTCAGCGTTTGAGTTGAGTCTTGCGCAGCAGCAGAGTTAGAGAGCAAACCACCGACACCGAGAATGACGAGAGCAGCGATGGACAGCCTGCTCGCGGAGGTATACGGCGACGCGAGTTGGCTACTCTTCCTTCCAAACATTCGAAACGAGGTGCAGACTACTTCTTGCATTTCCTATCTCCTGTTTTGCATGAATCGTGCGGTGTCACGAGCAGCACGTATACATGGGATACGAGAGAAGTGAGAAAGCTACAAGATTAGTTGTGGCGGAATTTGCTACTTGGAGGCGTAGTGTGTTGAATCGTGCGGTTGTGACATGTTTGGACGTCTTCTGAATTCAGTTGGCGTCAGACCACAATAATTTCTAAATTCCCGGGTAAAGTGGCTGCGGTCGATATTCCCCAGCATCGCTCTAATCTCTTTCACGCTTAGGAACGTTTCCAACAACATCCTTTGTGCCTCTCGCATTTTCAAGGTCCTCATATAGTGTGATGGCGATTGGGACATTTCGGCCTTGAAAAGATGACAGAAGTGCCAACGAGACATATTCACAGAGCGTGCTAAGTCAGCGATCGATATGCGCATGCACAAATTAGCGTGCAGGTGTTCAACAACCGCTTGTATTCGACGGTCTATTCCCGGATGACCAAGTCGCTCCAGTTTCAGTCGGCGATTGCCGGGAAACTGGCCGTCAGCCTGCAAAATATTTTGCATGGATACTCCCTGTGTCTGGCTGGAGGCAAGACGGCTCAGAAAGGACCGAGCGTCCTCACATGACCAGATGCCCTCTTGGCGCTTTCAAACTCCCTGCTCCTTGGGCCTAACCACGAACACCTTCCCCAACGCGGTCAAATTTATTTATGCCGAATCGCGTCGGGAGATCTTTCTTCATCCAGTGGGCTTACGCGCACATCCCAAGAAACAGCGGATTTCTGGGGCAGGTAGCATTTCATGGTGTCGCAGGCCTGGTAGAAGAGTGTTCCTTTCAGGGTAATTGTTTTGGCCTCGGTGACTGAACCGATGAACGTCCGGTCGGCCGACACTACTACGTCCTGCAGCAGACGGAAGTTGCCTTCATAGACTGGTACTGACTCATTGATCACCGGGAGAAAGAGCACCTTTGCTTTAGGGTACCGAACCGGGAGCAACTTCAACCCTGGCGATACATCCATTATCAATTGGATTGGTTTGTACCCTTTAACTTCAGGCGCATAAACATGCGTGTCCGGCGGCAGTGTGACTTCAGTCGCCACGGTGAAACGGCTCCCCGGAATTACTGTCCCGTCGGACTGATCCAGAGTCAGTTTGATATATGGCGCCGCGACTTCACGGCCGCCGGCTTCCACCAATTCCGGGAACAACTTTAGGATCAGACTGCCGGCGGTGTCGCGATCGGTGTACGCCGTCTCAAAAAACTTCTCCTTCACTGTGCCATCGGGCGTCACGTAAAAATATCCCGGACGTGCCATGCCTTTGGTGAACCCGGTTGCTTCTGTGTTTAACACTCCGTAACTCCGAATGATTTCGGACTTGGGATCCGCGATCAGTGGATACTCAATCCTGTGTCGTTGAGTAAAATCTCCCAGGATTGCCTCCGAGTCGTAGCTGATGGCCGCCAGTTCGACCCCCTGCTGGCGGAACTTTTCACGTGCACTCTGCAACTGAACCAGTTGCTGTTTGCAGAAGGGTCACCAATCGGCCGAGCGGAAAAACAGGAGCACCAGACCGTTGGGACCCATCAGAGAGGAGAGTGTTTGCTCTTTGGCGAACTGATCTCGCGCCCGGAATGGGGGCGCAGGCTTGCCCGCGGGAACTCCGGGCAGGTTCTGGGCTGCAAGACTTAAGGCCGTGGCTAGCAAGACGAGCCCCACCAGTAATCGTCCCATAACCCTCCAAAACTGTCTCAATTCAGCGATGGTGCCGAGAGAACATATGTAATTCGTGGTCAGCGGTCCCGAGTTTGGGGACCGCCATTCTTGCGCGAATTGAAGTCGAACCCGGGGAACGCAGTATAGGCTAGTCCGACGACCGAGTGATGTTTCTGCCACCGACCGAAACTAGTGAACAGCCAAGCGCCCTGCCCTCCAGGTTTGATTCATCACGCGATCACTACACTAGTTCTGCTTCATGCCGTCGTCTTGCTTCATGCCGTCGTCCAACACTCGCAGTCCTGTGCCTAATGGTTCAAGTGGTGCGTGTGAATGAGAGCGATTCGCAGGAGAAAAGGTTACAGAGTTTGCGAATTTTCTGAGCGGAGGACCATTGCGTACACTTTGATGGACCAGGCGTCGTAGTGCTATCGCCCGTCAACGTGACCTATAGTTCGCTGTCAAGACGTTGGTTGGACCAGCGTACACGAAGACGTAAGGTGCAGGGTTCTGTGGAAGGTTCGATACAGTGGACAATGCATCGCGTAGATCTCGTGGACGCGCTCTACGACGGGTCTTGCTTCTTCTGGCGCGACCAGGCGCATCTCGACATGGACGCGCCGGATTACCAGCACACCGTCCTCAGTCTCAACCTCACCAGTAATCTCTCCTGTCAGTCGCCCGTTGCTGGCATCGATGTGGCGCGCTTCCAGCGCACCTCCAAACGTACCAAGCATTCAACCCGCAGTGGACGCGATGACATAATCAATCGTCGATGCGTGAGATTCGGTCAGCGTCGCGGGATCCACTTTGTAGTGCTCCGCGATAGCACCGTGCACGCTGAAAATCACCGGCTGCGGTTCGCCCGCAACATAGGCTACGCGCAGGGGGCCCTTCTTGCGTTCAATCCGTGATTTGGAAACGTAGACCACACCGCTCATGGCTTTCCCTCCGCCCGTCTAAAGCGATTCTTCCTCGCCAACTATCGCTGCGCAAGTGGATTATAGCCTCCGCAGCGCGTTCCAGCCGATCCAACGATTCTGGATTGGCTGCACCGCTACCCTGAACTCGAACTTGAAGAACGCAGACGATGCTAGTTCTGCTTCATGCTATCGTCGTGCTTCATGTTGTCGTCCTTCTTCATGTCGTCTTTCTTCATGCTGTCGTCCTTCTTCGCCTTTTTCTTGGACTTCTTGTCCTTCTTCATGTCGTCTTTCTTCATGCTGTCGCCTTGTTTCATGCTGTCGTCCTGTTTCATGCTGTCCTGCTTCATGGCATCGCCAGACTGTGCAAAAGCCGAAAGCGACACTGCTAGAAGACACATTGCCATCAACCTGCTAATCATCTTGTTCATGAACTTTTCTCCTATTCGCGTTCGAATTGACGCCGAGGAACCTGGGCGCATACATGGGATGTGAAGCACCATGGAAAGTTACAGGATCCTTCCTCGAAATTGTGCCTTTGGAAGGTCCTCTTGTTGGTAGTGCCAAGAGCGCAAGAATTCGTCGCTGCCGTATGACTTTTGTCGAATTGGTCCATCTGTGTAATATGGTGGAACGCTGTTCGAGAGCATCCACCTCTGAGAGCGCTGTATTCTCCGAGAATGCCGACCCATTTAGACGACGAGCAATCGCTGGTGGCCGCGGCCCAGGCGGGCGATTCGGACGCTTTCGTTACCTTGTTGAATCAGTACAGCGGCACATTTATCGCGTTGGTCTTGGCATTACCGGCAACCGCCAGGATGCCGAGGACGTCCTCCAGAAGCGTCGCTTAAGGCCTATCGCGCGATAGCGGAGTTTCAGGGAAAGTCGCGCTTCTACAGTTGGCTGGTGCGCATCGCGGTGAACGTGGCCTTGGGCAAGCTTAAGGAAGATAAAGTCAAGTCCATCTTCGCTAGGTAATCGATTTGTGATCGCCTGACGTTCGCTATAGCCAGCTATTGAAACCGGACTGCTCATCGCCGCTGCGGAGAAAAAGATGGTATTCGCGCGAGCCACCGCCGCGGTAGTCCGTTCTCTGCAGTCCGGTTTGCTGAGGAATTATCGCGAAAAACGGGCATGTTTCGCCGCATTTTGTGGGGAAAAAGAGGCAGGAATTCTCTGCAGTACAGACTGCGTGGCGGAGGGAGAGGGATTCGAACCCCCGGTACCCTTTCAGGTACAGCGGTTTTCAAGACCACCCACCTTCAAATAGTAGGCTTTTGTTATCAGGCGCTTGCAACGACGACCGCGACGATTGCTGTACATTGCTGCGCAATAAGGTTCGCAACGGCTCCTGGCTTTAGCGAATCGCGTTGGCGGAGAGGGTGAGATTCGAACTCACGGAACCTTTCGGTTCGCCGGTTTTCAAGACCGGTGCCTTAAACCACTCGGCCACCTCTCCGTCCTTACGTTTTACACCTCTGCGCCCGAAGTAAGCTGCTTGCGCGTTTGCTCGTACAGAACCTCAACCGCTTCTAGCGTTCGGCTGGTCGCCTCTTGCGTCAGGCCGATATAGAATTCTGCTGTCGTATCAATCGTCTTGTGGCGAAGCATCCCCGCCGCACCTGTCGGATCTTTGACCGCATTGGTCGCCACGGTAGCCAATCCCCGACGCCCCGCGTAATACCCGTGCCACTCTAGCCCCGCCAGTTTGAGCAGCGGTTTTATTGTAACGCGGGCAAGATGGTCTAGGTTCAGAGCGCCACCGTTGGAGCCTCGAAGAATATACCCCTCGGTCGGGCTTCCCGCCTCCCGATGCAATTCCGAAAGCAACAGGCGCAACGGCCCTGCCACGGGAAGAGACTGAACACTTTCCCGAGTCTTGGGAGCCGTTTCGTGCTTTCTCCAAACCGAGTGCTCGATTTTCAATTTCCTCCCGTCGTAGCTCTCCCAACGTACCGCCCGCGCTTCGCCGGGACGGAGGCCCGCAAAGAATGTCAAACCGACTGCGACTTGAGATTGTGTATTGCCCCTCAATGCAAGCAAAATTGAGCGAATCTCTGACAAGGTGTATTTGTGGGTTGGCTTCGGGGGCTTTGCCGCCTCTAACATTTTCGCTCCCGCGAACGGGTTGGCGGGAATGACTTCACTCGTCGCCGCATGAGCAAAAATTTCGCTTGCAACATTGCGGATATGCGAAATGCAGTTTGTGTTGAGACCGTCCTTGGCGAAACCGTCAAGTAAGCGGCCTGCGTTCCCCATCGTAAACTGACCGATCAACACCGAGTCCAGTTTTGGTTGGAGATAAAGTCTCCAGATTTTTTGGTAGCCATATATTGTGCTTGGTTTTAATGCTCCGTTCTCCAGCTTGCGGTTCCACCAAGGAACAACAACCTCCTGAAAGTAGCGACCGACTGTCGTCGAACTCGACATTGCTGTATCAGAGACAAAAGAAACCATTCCGTTGCTTTTGCGATAGTCCGCAATCGCCGCTTGAGCCGCTGTATTGCGGGCGTCCTTGGTCTGTAGGCCAGGATCGTTTGTTGCCCCGAGGCGGATTGACTTCGTTTTGTACTTAGTCGCTCCGTTCTCTTTGCGCTCGATCTCGCCCGTATAGAACCTCACGAACCAAGCCCCATTAGATTTGGAAACGGAACCGCTGTCCGTTTGCTTTCGCCGCCTTGTCATTTCGTCGCCCCCTTCTTTCTGTAGTTTTTCTTTTTGAATTCCTCCAACCGGGCAATGTCCGCTCTTGTCCAGCGATGCAAGAACAGCCCGCCTCCGATTGGTATGTTTTGCGAAGCACTCACGCGGCCCTCTGACAGCCAACGCATAATCGTTGCCCGCCCGATTCCTACTTCCTTCGCCGCTTCTTTCGTTGAAAGTGTTTTCATTTCATCTGTTCTCTAACAAGACACAGTGTCTCATTGTTGGGATAGTAAGTCAAATAGGTGAGCGGTCGATTGTCGCTGCCTTGGGAGTAGTTACCTAAGTAACTTCGGGTCTTCTATCTCAGTTGTACAGATCGGTACAAAGTAGCCTGAACATGGCGCTGGACGCGGGTTTGCGGTTTGACAATTTGGCAAATATTGGGTATTATTCACTGTTGTAAATCGGACTCTCCCGCGCAAGTGCTTGCTGTTGGTCAACAGTAGGGGCGTCGGCGGGCGGAGATAGGTTGGTTCCGAAGCAAGAGACCTTAGCGGAAGGCAGCCCACGGTAAAGGGCGATTCAAAGGATGCGCTCCCGCTCGAAAAAGTTACCTACTTAACAGCGCCCGACTCGCCAGAGTTCGGGAAGTGGCATAAGAAAGGGTCGCCTGTAAGACGCGGCTCTCCTGAAAAGCAAAACCCAAACAGGAGAGTTACCCGTGCGCCCGCGATCCGTTCAACCCAAAAACGCAGAACCAACCCCATCGTTACCGACTTTGCTTCCACAGCAAAGCACGCCAACGCATTTCGAACTCCTGGACGCCGCGCAGTTAGCGGAGCGTCTTAATCTGCCTGAAACTTGGATAAGAGAACAGTCTCGTAGCCGAACACAGGACAAAATTCCACATGTAAAATTCGGCAAACATTGCCGCTATGAATTTCGAAGTCCGTCGCTTGAAGCATGGATTTCTCGCCGTCGTAAAGGGTCCGTCGAACAATAGCAGAAAAAACCGTATTCGGGAAAGGGAGAGTTATGAGAAAAGCGCTATCTATTACAGTTCTGTTCGTAGCTGTTAGCGGCCATCTGTTCGGACAGGGAATAACGCACGCAACAACCGCCGAGCAATGCAAGGCCGATATCGCCATTTGGAAAACCGCGTCTAAACAAGACGTAATTGCTCTACCAATAAAGCTACTGCTGTTGCGGAGCAACGAACTTGGCGAGTGTACAGACGTGCTTTCCGCCGCTGGCGACGAAGACAATCGTATGCTTGCTGACTCGATACGATACGCCTACTCTACGCACGCGCTGGACCGCTGCACAAAATTCATTCAAAGACACGGCCTCGCGCAGAAACTTTACGACGAAGACTTCCAGGGAGCACGCTAATGCCGACACTCGCCGAACTCATTCAGCAACTACAAGACAAGTCCGAGCCGTTCTTCACCCGTGCTCTGGCTGTAGGATTTGAGGATTCGACAACTTTTGTTTTTGCCTCGGACTCCGATCCGCTCTCCAACTTAGAGAAAGCGATTCGTCTCGGGGGTACTCCCGTCGGCTTCCTCGATATTGTCCGCCAAGACGGGAAAAAGTCCTCGGTAACAGTTCGCTCCCTGATTAGCGATCCGTGGGCGAGAGAGTACCTAACGAAGCTGGCCCACAACTTTGCCACATCTTTCCAATCCCCGAGGCTTGATGCGAACTAAGCATACAAAGCACCACACGGAATTCTTTGCGGCGCTTGAGGTACAGGCGCAAACGCTGATTGAGAAAGTCCGACTGTCAGGCGAGCAGCCCACCCGAGCGGGAGAGGCGTTGAAGGCAGCGGGAGGCAACAAGACACAAGCCGCTCGATTACTCGGCTGGACGCGGAACAAACTTCGCTATGCGCTAAGAGAACAATAGTTGGCGGAGGACACATCCCGGACCTGTCCCGGATTAGTTTCGGAATAGCGAGCGGTAAGCATTTGCTTGGCAAACGCCTAGCTAGGCTAGAGCGGAGCCATTACGACCGTATTGTGGTCGCATAGGATGGTTTGTACAGAACTGTACAGTCGCCCATATGTTTGTCAATTTGACAAGAGGGGTAACGTTGTAGTACACTAGGCTTCTTCGAGTGACAGGCCGCGTTTGCGCGGATAATGCGGCTTGTTAGGGAACCTACCCGCCTCGGGAGTCCGCGCCGTGTCTAGCACCGATCCTAGGCAAATCAACCGACAATCTAGTGAAAAAGTTTTACGTGGGCGCTCGACTGCCCGTGCGGAGGACTTTCTATGCCGACTATCTTCGATGCCGACACCCTCGTTTGTAGCCTGTTGCCCGCTCGTCCCGGCAAGGTTGCTAGACACAAGCTCGCCTATGCGTGGTACAGGTTCAGCATTGTACAGACGGGACAACCTGATTTTGCGGGTTTCTGCGCCGCGCTTCCTCTTGGGCCGTGCTTCATTGAACTTTTAGAAAACGATGCCCGCCAGGGAGACCCGAATGCGTTCTCTGCGGAGGCAATCGCCCGCTGTCACACGGTTCTAGACAAACTCGGAGCCATGTCGGGAAAAACCCTCGCTGCCCGCAGCCATAGGAACTATTACGAGTGGCGCATTATGCGTGAAGGGATGCGAAGCAATCAAGTCAGGCTGGACGGGCGGTATGTCGAAATACCCATCGCGTTGATTACTCGTCTACCACGAATTCAGGAACAGGGGGCCAACATCGGCTTTCCTCTTCTTTAGAACTAACGGGGTTCTCACTCCCGTAAAAAGTGAAAACAGTTTAACAAGGATAACAATGGAATTCCGCACGACCAACCTTCCTTTTGGTGCCGCTGTTGTCGCAGGCAGCAAGCTAAAACTCCTCCACATAGAAGCAACCTCAACACAGGCAACGATGGTCTTTGATGACCCGTCTAATCTTGGAACTACTTTAGAGCTGGATTTCCTGAGCGGACAGCTTTTGGTTCCTGCCTCTCAGTACAACATCCAACTCCGAGCCATGCGGAGACAAATCGAAATAAGGTTGGCCGCCGCAAGAAAAGGCGGTCAATAATGGCTGCCAAGAGCTACCGAGAAGTAGAGTCCAAGCGCGGCGGTAAGAGTTTTCATCCATCCCGATTAGCATTCTTTCGCGACGAGCCGTGCAACTTGCGTCGTCATTTTGAAATGGGATCAACGCTCCGCGAGGTTATTTCCCTGGCAGAGTTGCTTGCTAAGAACGACTCCGAGCGGTTCATTTACATCAACGATTGGTCGAAGAAAATCAAACGTAGTAAGAGGTCAATCGAACAATCCCTTTGCATCGCGGAATCTGCGAAATTACTCACACCCACCATTAGAAGCCGTCCCAACAAGAACGGCTTTGAGAAGCCGCGAAAGGGTTGGATCGTTGCCGACCACGACCTTATCCGCGAGGTAAAAGACGGACAGTGCAACCTGAATATAGAGCTAAGAATGAACGCTCCGCTCCGCAAAAAGGGCGAGCATCGTTGGCAGAATCTTGTTGAGCCTCTACAGCAGAGTGCATTTCCTAATCCCGGATCAATCCAGGAAGAATCCGGAAGCTCTGAAGAAGTGAGTGCATTTCAGAGTGCATTTGACCAAAGTCCGAGTGCATCGGTGAGTGCATCTGAGAGTGCATTTCAGAGTGCATTTAATTCCGAACTTGAGTGCATTTCCGACACGAGTAACAAGCTGCCCAACAATAACTTAGGCGACACGACCCCGCGAAAATCGCTCTCTAATCCTTTGAATCCTTTGAATCCTGAGAATCTAGAAAACGAGAACCCTCAGAATTCCGTAGAAAACCAACCCCTCTCGCGCTTTTTTTCTAAACCAAAATCAACACCTTCGGGCAAGGAAATATCGCAAGAGGTAACAGCTTTTGTCTGCGACCTCTTCCGGTATGCCGACAATTTCGTAGCTCTATTTGACCTTAAGCAACAGTTTGCAGTAGCGGATCTCCTTGACAAATATCCTGCTGACGACATTAGGGAGTTGTGGCAACAGGTATGGGACTCCAAGGACGAAGCCCGTAAGAAATTCGCTGTCCGGGATTTCTTGAAAACAGCAGATCAACGACTGGAACAGAAAGCTGTTTGGGGAGAGCACATCGCAGACGCCAAGATTGAAAAGGAGATGCCCGCATGACCGAGCAGAGAATGCTACGAGTTTTTCATCCACGCTGGAAAGATGGGGTTGTAGTCGCAGAAAGGAAAAGCGAATCCGGCTTGCCCGTCGCGAACGTCGTTTTCGATTTGGACCCGACGAACGAGCGGACCATCTTAGTCGCATTCCTGACCGAGTCCAAAAAACGAATGCCGTCAGCCGCCAAAGAAACTATCAAGAGAAAGAGAACCCCGAAACCAACGCCCGAGGTAATTCCTGACGCGCTGTTGGTCGCAGACAAAGAAGATCCATTCTTGCCGAACGACTACGAAGTCGGAGTGTCAGCGGAAGAATAGAACAAACATTTCCAGTCCCGACGCTGGTTAAAGAGTTGGCGGGTTGCCTAAGCCCGTTAAAGAAAGTAATGCAGATAATGTCCACAAAAGGTGTTCCCCCAAAGTATTCTCAAGCTGCGCGTAAGCGCGATTTTACGAAGTTCAACGCAGATTACGTCCGCCTCAACCGCGACAGATACATAGGTTTTGACGGGCGTTACCAAGGGCCGTTAAACAGCAGTGAAGCGAAACACTTCTCAGGTAAAGATGCTGCCCCGACCCCAAATGTTCACATGCCTAACGCGGAACCCCTCCCACTGCCCGACAATCAAGCTGTTTGGCAAGAACTAGGAAACGCCCGCCGTCTGGACTCTTTGTTCCTGTGGCTCGGGTCAGTCAACTACAAACCCCGTAAGTCCTTGCACTACGATTTCTTGCCTCGGGAAGACGGCCAAGAAGTTTGTCATATCAAGCGAAACCCGCGAACCCCCTTTGACGAACTTGCGCAGATTATGGACCCGGATTTGTTCGTGGAAGGCGGGTTCCAAATTAAGAAACTTCGTCGGCCTGAACGAGAGGCTCCCGCATGGGTGTTCGATACGGAAAAACTGCGAATGCTTGTGCGCCGTCTCAGGTCAGACAAACGAGGCATCCATAAAGGGTTTACGGTGGAGCGGGCAATCTATGTGGCATACCTCTACTATCGCTGTCGCTTGAGTGCTAGAGAAATTGCGGGCTGTATCGGCACCACTCAAGAAACCGTTGAGGGCGTCATTAAGCGAGTAACCGCCAGAGCGAACAAGTTTTTTGACAAGTTAGGGTGTTCTGAACCGCCTATGATCGTTCTCGAAGACTCCAGTGACGAGATCATGCCTGAGATATTCGAAACATGGGTGACAGAACTTGAGTCAGGAGAAGCGTATGTTAACTAACCACTGGGAAGCGGCTATCCGTATTTTCAATAAGTTGCCTAGGTAATCCGACTACCCACAAACCACCGTAGGGAATAGAAAACACGAATTTCCCGAATATCTGCATGGGGCGGCGATTAGGCCCGCCGTCCTATCCTTTGTACCGATCTGTACAAACGTCCGTATACCTTCCACACGAATTATTCGTGCCGCGAGTTCTCGGCGTCAACCGAGCTTCCGCCCCTTTGAGTTTTTCACGCCGCAACACCAATTTTATTTTTCCAGCGCTACTGACAACAGCGCACGCGTGCAACTCAAAGGACAGATGCCCGTTGACGCTTTCTGCAAACCGCAGAACGTTGGCGGGCATTTTTGCATTTAGGGGTTTATTTTTCGATGACCGACCTTCCTCCGATTCTTCAAACTTACACAGGCCGAAAGATCCGCCACGATCCCGAACGGAAATTCTACATTCTGAGCGACGGGAAGAAACGGTTCTTCGCTGGAGAGCGACTATTTCCTCGCGGGCTTGAGGACAATCGTCTTATAACCTTCACCGTTCACCCACCGCGCCCAGGCAAGAAATTTCCAGCCGTCGCCCAAATACTTTTTGAGCCTAAGCCTGAGCCTGTTAAAGCATGAACCCGAGGACTTCCAATGTCTGTTATCTGCTCTGACGCCGATTACTGTCCCTTGCATTCCGCCCCTATTGTTCTTACCCCGCAGAAGCCTGAACTGCTCGGCAAATGTATTTGGACGTACTGTAATTACGGCATTCTTAAAGCCGATCCGACGCGGGCAATCCAAGATATTTCGATTTGGAACTACACCGTCACGGGTGAACCCGCCGAAACTTTGGACTAACTCCATGACCATTCAAGAACGACAAAACATTTGTACCTTGGCGAACGCGATTCTTCGTGGAGCCGACGCAACTCTGCCAGAGCAAGAGATTGCCGAGCGATACGCAACTATGCGGTCGGGTTTAGAAGCATATGGCTGCGATTGCATCGAACTCAGCAAACTCTACGACCACCCAGGACTATGGCAAGAGGGCGCGGGATTAATTTTGATGTCTAACTTTCAGCCCGAGCAGGGCGGAGTCATAACCGAAGACTTGCCCGAAGGTTGCTCGGTTTTGCATCGAGAACATGGCGTCGGAAATGTGACGATCAACAAAACGATCCGAACCGACTCGCCGGCAAATTCTTGCTGGGGACACGGAGAAGACATTCGAATAATTTGGGTTGATTTCTATGGAGAGGTTCGTCAGATGCTCGTGAATGAAACGTACTTGACTATTTTTTCCAATCCGCTCCGATTGGACTTGCGCCCAAACGTACAAAAATCTATTTCAGAGGACTCGACGATGACGACGGACGAAATCCGCAAGCTAAGAATCAGCGGACAAACGACCTTTAGCAAGATGATTGGATGGGGTTGGATCACGAAGGATCAGGGCGGTCAATCCCTCCGTCCGAGTGGGCGGGCAAAGAATTCGTCGCCCCTTTAGCAAACCTGCCGTCCGATTTGGACAAGGGCGAAGGAATGCGACTGAACGAAGCTCGCCGCCGTTCGCGAGTTTTGAGACACGATAGACTTACACCGTCGGGATACGCGCAATGATTGAAGCCTTCGCAACGAAATATCGCCTGAAACTGAAGGCAAGCCCCGAGGATGATGGGCAGCCAACAATCAGCGGAAAGTCGGGGCAGGTTTATGTGTATTCCGACGCTGAACTAGCCGTGAGTTTCACACCCGGTCTAGACAAGGACCGGCGCGGTCAAGGTAAGTGGTGTCCGAAAACTTGGGGCAACTTCCGCCGTAAGGCGGTCGAAGCGGGAATGTCCGTCGTCCAGAATGGCGATTCGGATGGTTCTTTGCGCTTCGATCCTGGGAACAAGATCCAAGCCAAGTTAGCTCTCCAGATTGCCCGATTACGTCAAAAGCGTATTCTGGCTCCTGACAGCAAAGCCGTATTGGTTGCCCGTCTTGCGACTATGCGAAATTTTGCTCAAAACCCACAGAAAAAAGCCCCGTGGTGCTCTAGGAACGCGAAACGCCCGTAAAACGCCCCATCCCTCGAAAAGCGAGCTTCTAGAAGAAGTAAAGCGAACGCATTCACTAATGTGAAGCAAACCTCGGAGATTCTATGCCCCTGAAACCGCCCGACGAACCACCGATTCAAGCTCCGCAACGGCCAACGCCGCCGATAGATGCTCCACTGCAACCGGGAGCACCGCTTAACATGCGTTGCCCCGTACCCCCGTCTCCATTCACTCCTGATTCCTCGCGTCAGTTCTATCGTGGCAATACGGTTCCGCAATTTCGAGCGTTCAGTCCTTCGCCTTTATCGGGCAACAATAATACCGGAGTGTCGGAAGAGACCATAAACGCTCTAATCAGCGAATCTAACTCGACCAATAGCACCACAACGAACACCACAGTCGTTGGGTTGACCACGAAGAACGCCTCAATTACAACCCCCGTCTTGAATCAGAACCAGAGTTTCACAGGGGCGGTTATCCTCGCCCGCGTATATTGTCTGCTCCGTCTGACAACGAGCGGTCCAGCTCGAATTCGGGTGTACGCGACAACCACAGCGCAGACAACCGATTTCTCTCGACTAAGTTCTCAAGCGCCCGCGTTCGGAACGACTCAGGGGTTGATTGCGGATGTGACGCTCAATACTCCCCCGTTTAACTGGCTACTTTCGCCGATGGTGATGGGGCAGAATGGCGACGAGCCAAGTTCGCCGGCAGGATACACAACGATTACTCAGCTTGCGGCGACGAGCGGGGCGATTACGGTCGGTTTCTTGTATGTGCCTATCGAAAACTGAAGTTGTACGGATCTGTACAAAATTAAAGATGCGGGCGAAGGCCCGAGAAGAGTGAAACAAAATGTCAAAGAGAATGAGTCAACAGAAAGGCGAGTTAATCGAATTGTCCGATCAACAAGCGCATCCAGGCCGAGCGGACGCTGCGGATTTTGTTGTGATGTCGCCCGCTGATGCCGCTAAAATGTCGGTCCCGGCTTGTCATGGATTGAACCCTAGCGAGTACCGTCAGGCATGTGACGAATCGGACGCACTCAACCATGCGAAGAAAACCTCCGGTTTAGAGACACACCCGAAGCAACCGTAGAAAGTTTGGCGCGTTCGTCGGAACGTTGTCGAAGGGCGACGGCAACCGTTTTAGCTTTGGTCGGCCATTTCGGTTGCCCGCTTGCTCCAAACTCTCCCCAAGGAAACCCGCATGTTAACCGAGGGCCAATTACACGACTTACGACAAGCAAGCGCACTCATTTCTAGAATCTTGAGGGAACACGAACCCCATCAAGGCCGAATCGCCCGTGAGGAATCAGAAGCAAGGGCCGCGATCCTCATCCAACGGTTGCCCGTAGTCGAAGAGTTCGAGGAACGACTGTAGTTAACTTCTCTTGTACAGACGCCCGACTTGTACGGATCTGTACAAACTGGTTCTCAAACAACACAATTATGACGACTCATCTGCTATTCCGACAGTACGCTTGCGGGTGCCTGTACTACGAACAGAGACGCGAAACTTGCGGACCAGAACCCGACCGTTGTCAGAGCGAGGTCTGCCATCCATATCACGCCTTGGCCGAACTAGACAGACAGTGCCCGCAGTGTGGGAGGGACTCACATCATGTAGCGTTATACGCTTGGGACGGCGGCACACAGATTTGCAGGGAGATTTCAGATAGCGCGTCGGCACAAGCGCAACAGAGCGCCGTAGAGATTCAGCGGATTAAGGGAACAATTCTAGCGGGGGCCAAGTTTGCTTGATGTCCCGAGGATGTTCCGCCAGATATACATAATCAGCGGCACCCGAACTGATGGCTTTGTCTGCCAGGAATTCTAGATGATTTCGGCCACAAGTGATGAGAACAGTACCATTCAGCAGTTTTAATCTATCGATTTCTTGCTGGATCTTGGTTAGCCAATGTTTTTCCCGAACTGTGTTCGCGCATACGTGATAAGTGTTTCTATCTTCTTCGTCCCGGAGCCTAGAGTCTTCGTCAAGGTCTTCAAAGATGTGCGCTTCTCTTTGCTCTGGGAAGGTCATGTCAACGGAAATCCAAGGGATTGACGCGGCTAGTTGGCGACCTATTGGGTTTTGCTTTTCATCCGGTCGGTTGGCGTTTATTTCCTCAGCTATCAGGACTGGCGAATGTTCGCGGATTACGGTCCTCAGCATTTCCCGATACGCCAACGCCTTGGCAGCGGGTGTTCTTCGATCCGGCTCCTGCAAGGTGTGATCCGTGCCTAAGATGTAGTAATGCACGACTATAATCCGTGGGCAGCGTAAGCGGCGGGATTGAATATTCTCCCAGCGACGTACAACCGAATCTTGCCTTCGCTCGTCGGACGACTGGATTGGATAAACCCAAGAAAAGTCAAGCAGGACCAGCCGAGCGACTCAACCCAGTCTTTTAGTAAGCAATCAACGAAGGTGGGGCCTTCAAGGGTCAAGCGGAGAAGATCGTCACGACATTCTCGCGTTACTTCGACGTGCATAACGGCTTGCAGTAAACGGTTCGTATCGAGCAACCGCTGTCCGTATTCCGATGGCTGCTCGTTCTTGAATAGAACCGTTGGATTGTCGGGAACGCCCGGAATGTAGAATCCACGCTCCACGATCTCAAATTCTTCAGTCATATTTGAATAGTTCACGTCTAATTAGTTCGAATCGGGAAGAAAAGGTTTCAGCCATAATTGAACTCCTCTTTCCGATACGATCTGGCCTTCGCTGTACATGGCGAGTTGAAAGATTTGTTCTTCCTTCTCGTTCAATTCCCTATATTCTCCGTTTTCGACAGCAATGACGTACCCGCCAGCACAAGAAATGCAAGCGACAGCGGAGATTACGGTTGTGTGCTCGTGGGAGCATCCACAAAGACAGCCTGAATCGGTCCATGCGGCAAAGTAGTAAAGGGGAGTCATAGTCCATCTCATTTCGGTACAGATGGCCCGTTGCTGCTGAGACGGACTTTGAGCCTTGCGGGGCTGTGAATGCTAGGAAAGAACTCAACAGTACATAACGGAAGTAACCGAAAGCGGACAACCCGAACGCCCGTAAGTACAGATGACAGACTGACGGGTTGCCCGTAAACAATCTTGGTCTAGTACACAAGAACCTAGAGAGCAGATACGAGTCATGCGACCGTATAGCGAAGGCACCTCCAGCCGACCGTACAAACACACAAAGAACAGCCCATTCCTCGTCTGCTATCGACCGAACGAAAAGCGAATATCTACCGCGCACCCGATCACTTAATTAACCGTCAAACCGTTATTTTATGGTTACTTTCGTCATTTCCAAGCTAGATATTTAGTAAATCGTTCTGTTTCAGCGCGTTACGCGGCAAGTACCGGGTTGGATTTGGACCGCAGTTCGAGCCTTGTCCGATCCGCTTGTTATACAGCACCGTATACAGCGGTCGATTTTAGACGCGTGTAATCAAGGAGTTGCAACAGGCGGGTGGTTATATAGCACGCCCGCAAATCTCAGTTGCCAGCCAATCGCCGCGCCGGGGCATGACTGCGGCTCGAAAAGGAGGGTAACCCTCCCGTAATGAAAGCGAATCCTCGATTCTCCCCGAGGCGAACAGGGGGCGAACTAATCCGGGAGAGCCGACAGAGCGCGGCTGTATCTCATTGAGTGCCAGATATTTACGCTGGGAGTGTCGGGGGTATTACTTTACGCTTTTCGGGACAGGGGTGGGGGTGGAAACCCCCTCGACCTTCCCGCGCCGGGGGCACCGCCATGCAGAAACACTCATTCCTTCAGTCCTAGCTTGGTGCGCGTTTAGTCCTAGCCAGCCCCTAGCGAACACCTAGCGAAGTCCCTACTTGGTACACGCTCTCTCAAAATGTCCTTGAAAGGGGTTTTTCCGACAGTATGAGCACTTACATTTCAGCCGTTGAGAAGCGCCGTCGGTCTCTCGCCCTGAACCCGAAATTGTCCATGAAGCTGCGGCTCTCGGCTCTGGCCAACATGCAACAGGCCACGGCTCCGTTCCTCTGCAAACTTATTCGGGCAGCGGAGCGGGCGAAGAACTTCCGACTGGTTTTCCATGCCAACGAACGTCTGGCTCAAATCCACCAACAGGCGTTTGAAAGGCGACTTATAGCCCCGACGCCCGCCCCTGAACGGGTGCCCTCAAGTCTGGACTAACCAGGACACCTATGAATATCGCTGTAGCCAAACTGAAGTCCGCTATCAATAACCCGTCCACGGACCCCGAGCGGACGCAATCCGCAGTTAGTCAGCTTCGGGCGTTCGCCGCCGACCCGAAAGACTCGCGGGCAGCCGACGCCCTGTTGGTTCTACGGGAACTCGGACTCGATAGCTCGTCAATCTCTTGTACAGATTCCGTACAAAGTCAGGCCGAACCTTCTGCCTATGCCGTCGCAAAGGCGAAAGCAATCATCAACGATCCCGCTTCGACCCCCGAACAACGAGAAGCCGCTTGGGTCAAGTTAAAGACCGTTGAAGACATTCCATCCCAAGTTAGAGCGCTCGAACACGAGTTGCTTGAAGAATTCCACCACTCCTCAATCGCGGATTGTGACTACGGCGATGTTCACTCGTTCTGTACGGAAAAGGAATGGAAAAATCCCGCCGTCAAGAGTTTGTTCTTTGATCGATGGTTGCCCGCCTTTTGGAAGACGGAAACAGGTTCTCGAAAGTTAGTCGAGCTTGAGACCTACGGTTTGATGCACAACAACCCAGGCAAACGCAGCGATGCCGACCTAGAAAGAATTGCCATTGTTGCCGAACTTCGCCGCCCCGAACCAGCACCGACCGCCTAAAGGCCCCGAGAACAGACAATGGTTTTGAATGAGCTAGAAGACATCCTTGAATCCATTCAGTTGGATTCGCAACGCCTCAAAGCTGTAAAGATCATCAACCGATATCTAAAGAGATGGTCCGTACAACGGCTTTCAGAGACAGACCAACAGAAGGAAATTGACACCCACTTTCAAGCCCGCAACGTTTCGGGTCTGAGTAAGTTCCACATTTCCCAATATCCCGCGATCCGCCGACAGGCGACCGAGTACGCAAGCCAAATCACAGTCCGAGTCAGTCACCCCGAGGCCGCATGTCTCGAACAATAGAACTCACCCAAGGACTGTCCACAATCGTCGATGACCGCGACTATGACCGAATTGCAAAGGGTCCGAAGTGGCGGGCGTTTAAGACTGAGTTCGGAACTACGTTCTATGCCATCCGTACTATTCGGAAACCAGACGGTCGCAAAACAAGCCAACTCTTGCATCGGTTGATTCTCCGAAGTCGTAAGCGAAAGGTTGACCACAAGGACACTGATGGCCTGAACAACCAACGAGAAAATCTTAGGCGCTGCACTCAATCACAGAATCGAATGAACTCCCGAAAAACAGCGGGGCATTCTTCAAAGTACAAAGGCGTTTCTTGGGACAAGGAAAATCACAAATGGATAGCTGCCATCAAGATCAACGGGAAGCGGATTCACTTAGGGAGATTCGCTGACGAGATTCTGGCAGCAAAGGCGTACGACGCCGCCGCTCAGAAATATTTCAAAACATTCGCCCGTCTGAATTTCCCCGAGGCCACATAATGGCGTTCACAATCTCAAACCCGAGGACAAGGGAAGCCCTCCGATTGTTGTCTGTGCTGGCAACCCCGATGCCCGCTTTCATGCAACCGTTCGAAGAAAAGCCTTGGATGGAAAAACAAACGGCAGCGTTCCTCGCCCTGTATCGAACGCACCAAGACAATCGACGGGTAGTTGAGTTTCTGACGGAAGTAGACAACGGCTCCCGCATGGATACGGCAGTAGACGAAGCCGTGATGCGTGCCCGTGGAATTGCCGTTAAGTACATGGAATCCGTCCTGAAAGACATTGACGAAGAAATGTTCGCTCCGACCGCTCCCAAATCAGGCGACTCGACTTTGGACCTGTGGACAGACGGCAGGCACGTAGAAAGAAGCGACGGGCTTGCTAGTGAATGGGGACGACAGGCAGTCCGCGAAAGAAACAAAGGCATTGAACTCGAAATCGACTTCAGGGGTTACGTTGCTGAAAAGCGCTAGCCTCCAAACCAAAAACACAAAGGATAAAAACAAAATGGCTCCCGAAATAGACCTAGACCGTTTGTCAGACGAAGAAATCAGAACTCTGATGGGTGGGGTTCGAGCAATGTGGGCAACGCCCGCTGGTAATAAACTGATTCGCCGCTCTATCGAAGAAATTCGCTCGGGCAAGTTTCAGACGCAAAATCATCCCCGCCCCGTTCAGGCAACCGAGGCTTTTGTCAATGCTCTTGAGAACGAACCCGACAGCTTTCTAGACCGAGACTAATACCACTTCGCAAAAAGGAAATGAGGAAACAAATATGCCGATGGACGTAAACGGCCAAAAGCCGTATCAACTTAGGATTTCAGAGGATGCCCGCGAAACAGAAATTTATGGACCTGTATTCGGCAGCGGCACAATGGAAGAAATCTCCCGCAAATTCGTCAACGAACTAAGAGACGCAGCCGCTAGTCCCGAGGTTAGCCAGAGCCAAAGCAAGAACGCTCTCGAAAAACTTAACCGCTTTGCCGAACAGGGTTCCAAGTTCGCTGCGCAAGCTCTTGAAGAACTCGGACTCGGCGTTCGTGGGACGATGGACGAAAAAACATTCCACGCCGCGATTGAGAAGATGGGCCTTGATCCAACGACCAAGCGCAAGCTGACAGCGCTCGGACCGAAATTTCTCCAATACGCCTCGAACTTGGTCGAAGATTCCTCAACATCTCGTTTCGAGTTGAACGACTTAGCGAATCGCTTGGGCGGAGAGGCCGCAATCGGTTTGGTTTCCGAATTTAACGCAGCCGAAAGAGAAACAATTGCCGTTCAATTTGTTAAAAACAACCCCGACTATGAAGTGAACGACGCGAATTCTGCGCGGCTTGTCGGTTATTTGGGCTTCAAGTATTTGCACGTAGATATCGACGAATACGAAGACATCGAGGACGCAATTGAGGATCTTTTGGTTCGCGGACACTGGACGGTTCAGAATTTGACTGAAGCGTTTCACATACTCCGCAACGAAGGGCTTCTCTTGGCTAAGGAAGGCACGGCAAGGCCGCTGTCGAAGAACGAAAAGCAATCGCTATCTCTGGCGGCAGCTTCGATCCGTTGGGGTACAGCCAACCAGCTCGGGGATTTTGACCGCGTACTTGATGGCTACCTTCAATTCGCTTTGGGGGATTCCGCCCCTCGTCACTGGAGCGACGTAATAGGAAATCAAAACTATTACGATGTTCTTTTTGACGCCGTGTTTTTTATCTGGAGCCAAACGCGGGCCGATTACACGCCGAGCGAAGGCGCGGAACAATACCTCCGTCGATACTTGGCAGGCAGATTCCCGACGGTGCCGTTGCTAAACGCGGGTTGGGAAAAAGCAAAACAGGAAACGGGCGGTCGCGGTCTCATCGCCCCTGAACAACAGATGGTCGATGAAGAACAAGCCTATGAAGACTCGACTCTAACCGACATTAATAATCGTTTCACTGTTCGGCGCTAAAAGTTTTCTCGCAAGAGAAAGGTGAGCGGGTTTGCACCATGGTATCCCTGAAAACCCAATCGGGTAGTTGCTTTACTTTCGTCGGCGGCTCTCTCGTTATCCGCGTCGGGGATACCAAAAATAATTATGTATTGGCTGCAGAAACGAAATCCGCGTTGCGAAACCGAAGCCTAAGAAGCGAAAGAAATCGGCGGCTTAGGTTAGAACACCCGGTCGTGTCGCCTTTCGGCAAACTCTCTCGCACCCGACAGCTTGCCGGCGGCGACCATTCTTAGATGTTCGCTGTGTTGATGAAGCAAGATTCTAAGTTCAGACAAAATCAGCCACGCATCGTCGTCGTTTGCCACGGCTGCGAGGCCACACAGGTACCTAATTTTGTCTTCGAGGCGTCGATGGGACACGTTAACGAGATGCCGAACAATGTTTGGCGTTTGCCGAGGTCATCCACATTTTTATAAAGAAAGCGTAAAGATGTTCCCGCCACTCGGGAACAGCTAGAAGAACGGTTTGGAGCAACCTTGGAGAATACGTGGCGATAGGAGATAGGCATCCGACGAGTGAATATTTGGTTGAGGACCGAGACGCGCAAGGAAACTTCATTTGGCGATGTACTCTGGTTCTCAAAAAAGGCCAAGGACGGGTGATTCGGTATCAAAACGAAGAACTCGAACGTCGTCGGAAACATACACAAAACTCCCTCCGCACTTCGGACAGCCGATAGGGTAGAGGGGTGGAATATAGATTCCATCAATGTCTGAGCACTTCTCTAGGGCAAGCGGTTCCTCGCAGGTTTTGCAATCGACTACGTAATAATCTTGCGCCACGGCCCATTGATTATATCGCCTCAGATTTCCGAAAGGGAGGGGCGCTAGGTTGAGGGGTTTGTACTTCTCAACAGAGAAGTTCAACTCCCTCCCATGAACTTTCTTCAAAAAAGTTTTTAATGTACGGCAGCGCAACACTGCCCGCAGATTTTGTACCGATCCGTACTTTAAGCAAAGGAAATACAACGATGGCTGACGATCTTTCACAACAGGCGGCGTCTCAACAATCTCCAGGTGCGCCCGTTCCGCTGCCAATTAATCCCGCGCAAGCCGTAATGGGTGTTCCGCCTCAACCGCAGAGCACTGCCCCAACAGCCGCACCCCAACAGCCGCAGCCCGCTCAAAACGACCCCGTTACAGGTCATCTTGCGGCAATCGGCCATGCTGTAAAACATTTTGCGAATGCTCTTGAGGGCAAGCAAACGGTGTACAACACCGACCAAGCGACGGGAAATGTCACATCGGAAGTTGTTCCTCGCAAACCGGGAGGATTTTTCCGAGATATTTTACTCGGCGCGATAAGCGGGGAGGCGGCGGCTAGTCAGAACCAAGGACACCCGAGCGGTGCTGCGGGTCTAGCGCTCGGAGCACAAGCAGGCCTGAAAAATATTCAGCAGCAACAGGACGCTCGCCAGAAACAAGCCCAAGACAAAGGCAACGAGATTAAGCAGACCAATGCGGACAATCTCGCGCAAGCGACCATCGCGCACAACACGATGAACAGCCTTAACTTTGGTCACAATCTAGAGCTTCACACGCCCGAGGATGTTGAAAGAATCTCCGCAGCCTCGGACGCTCTGAAACAGCAAGCGTTGAAGTCGGGCGGGCAGTTGGTCAACCTTCCCGGAATCGAGAACGGTAAGGCAGGCAACGGTCCAGCGATTATGGCCGCCTACAACCAAAACCCTGCGCTCATGCAAGGGCCAGAGGGGTTCCATAGAATCCCACTCTTTTCTTACACGGGAACCGATGGTCTCCAGCACGACGGACAGAATTGGTCCGACGGAGAAGGCTCGCCAGATTGGAACAAGAACCACGGCACGGTAACGCTTATCGACATCCCAAACGCTCTGTGGAACAAGCAAGTGACCTTGACGCGGGAACAGGTCAACACGATTGCCGGATATCCGATTGCCAAGGGTGGAAAAGGCTCAAAACCAACCGATACGATGCAAGCGACGTACGGTTCTTTGTTCGCCTTGGGTTTGAGAAACACCAAAGACGTAAACGACGCCAGGAACGAATTGTATCGAGCGCCACAGAACGAACAGGAAGCTCTAGCGTTGAAAGCAGAGGCGGAGCAAATCAATGGTGATCCGAACGCACCCGATGATTTGAAACGTCGAGCGGCAATCAAAGGCCCGCTGGCGGAAAAATGGTTGGCTGGACAGGCAGAACAAAAGCAAGCGATGGAAGGGGATAAGCCGACGAAAATTCAGTCCTTGGCGGAAGCTAACGACATTCTGACCAACCCTGATTCTAATTCCGCATTGCGAGCGCGAGCGACCGCGTGGAAAAAGCAAACCCTAAACGACCAAGCAGACGCGCAAGCCCGAACCGATGCCCGCAAAGTAGACTACGAAACCAAACTTGCAGACGCTAAGGAAAGAATCAAAGACCAAAATACGATGGGATACGCAGAGGACCAAAACGGGAACCTGAATTATGTTTCCAAGGCCGACGCAAGCGACCCCTCGAAAGGATATTCAGCGCAAACATTCAGCGAAATGAAGCCGAGCGAAGTAGCCAAGGATCGGGCGTTGGTCCGTCCGCTTGGTGACGTACAGATGAATATCAATCACTATCGGGATGCGGCGAACGCTTATTCTTCCGCAAATATTTCGCCGGCACAGCGGAGCAGCGATAAAGACGCGTTGACTACCATCTTTTCAGCCCCCGCTGTTACGGACGCTGCCCAGGCTCACGCTGGAGTAGGCGCGGTCGGAATCAGCGTCCCAACATTGTCCGCCGATCTGCAAGCGGGCTTGGCAAAGAAAGTAACCAACGCCTACAACAGCCTTTCTCCGCAAGGCAAGGCGTTAGCAGACAACTACGTCCGAGCACGGGCAGCAATTCCGGCTTGGGTAAAGGCGCTGACTAACTCAGGTCGCGGCTCTAAGGAACAGTTGGATATCGAACTGCAAAACCTTCTCCCGCCCTACTACAACATCAACGATGTTCACAATCGGTTAGACGGGTTCCAAGACAACCTCGACAACCAGAAGCACACCATCCCGCAAAATCTTCTAGGTCGTCAAATCCCCGCTCCGAGCACTCGCGGCGGGTCGGCTCCGCCTCCGGTAAAGCAGGGATTCACACGAATCCAAGCGTCTGACGGGAGTATGCACGACATTCCGTCCGGGAATTTGGCGGGAGCGAAACAAATTGATCCGAACTTGAAAGTCGTAGGACAGTAAAAATATGGCAGATCAGACGACGCAGCAACAGCCTTTAGATTTTTCATCTGTTGGCGGCGTTCCTGTTCCGAATCAAACAGGCGCGACGCAAGCTACGGCGGCAGCTCCCGCTAGAACGACGACGCCCAAGCCGCTAGACTTTTCGTCTATCGGTGGGCAACGCGTACAGGCTCCGCCAACGAGTGCGACTACGACTACACAGGCTCAGGAGCAGCAACCCTCTGGATTCGCGTCTACGGTTGGTTCCGATCTGTACAATTTCGGAAAAGGAGTCGTACAGCTTCCCGGCAAAGCTGTTGCTTACGCCGCTGCGGGACAACCCCGCGATAACGTAGACCAGCAACTTGCGGACGCCCAGGAAGCCCACAAAACGGCGGTCTATCAGCAATTCAGGAACGATTTCCACGCGGGAAATTATGGAAAAGCGTTCTCAGGTCTTGTTAATCTATTCGACCCGCATTATGACGACCCGAACGACCCCGTAGCGCAAGCAATGGTGTCGCAGTGGGATTCGAGCGCCCAAGCGAAGAACGCAATGCTTGACGCCGCGAAACAGGGCGACACTCTGGGAGTTATGCAGCACGCCGCTGGAGTCTTGCCCGTAGCTTCACAAGTTGATGCGGCAATGAGTAATTACCAGAAAGATCCATCCCGCGAAAATCTGGCACACGTTGTATCGTCTGCGATTCCTGCTTTTGTCCCCGCGTTGATCAAAGGGACGGGATACGCTGCGGATTCTCTCAAGGGACAACTCTCCCCGCAGAGTTTAGATATCGCGGGACAACCTGTTCCAGTTCGAGCGGCTGTAGCCGACCCAGGTCTTATCAATAAATCGTTGGAAGGTTCAGCGTCTAAGGCTCCGCTCCAAAAGTTCGATGTTACACAAACCCAACCCGCTGCCCGAGCCGCAATTGCAAAAGTCGCAACCGAGGGCGTAACTCAACCAAGCTACGAAGCCTTGCGGCAAGCTGATCTAAACGCCGCAGGGAAAACCGTCTCTGCTCAACAGTCCTTGTTCCCTCAAGATTTGGCACAGGCAGCAAGAAACAAAACGTCCATTGATGGTCTGTGGGACAAAAAAGTGGCGTCCGCAAAGGGAGATTTCGGGCAAGCGTACAGAGATGTTAAATCCGAACTACAACGCTACTATCAGAAAGCCGATCAGCAAGGAATGAGCGACGGACAGGGTGAGAACGCTTTTTCCAAGGCGCAACGAGACCAACAAGCCGCGTTTAGAAGCGGCAACGTAGATGCCGAAGACGCTGCTATCCAGAAACAAAAAGCCTTGTTTGATAAAGCGAATGGCGCAGGTACTTTCGATGTGGTCAAACAACTGTACTCGAAACTGGACGCAGTGGACGCGATCAATAACAAGTTCACTACTCGTTCTGTCATTAAGAACACACCAAGCCAATTCTTAAACACTTTGGAACCGGGACAATTCGACCGAGGAATTATCGACGGCGCGGCTTTACGAACTGCCGTTCGAGAACTCAAGGCGGACGGAACGTTCGCTAAAGCAGGAGTGCCGGATTCTCAAGTTCTCCAATTGCAGAGATTGGGTGACCTTCTTGAGCGCTCAAAAGTACAACCGAATTTCAAACCCGCTGGATGGTTCGGAAAAATTGGCGGGGCGGTGAAAACAGCCTCGGGCGCCCCTCAAGCACTTGCCTACATGATGACGCACCCCGCAGCGCTTAATTCTGCGGTGTCTTATCTCAAGGGTATCAATCCAACGGCGGGCGTTGTTCCTGCCGCAGTCGGGGCGAACACGGGCAAAACGTTTGTGTACGATCCGACCAAGGGGGAAGAACAGTTTCAGGATATTTTGAACCCATCCTCCGGCAACAAGGGTTATCAGGAAATCCGCGACGACAAGGGAAACCTTACAGGCATTACCACTTCAACGCTTGGCGGAGAACCTGCCGCGAAGGAGGAACTTTGAACCAGCGGGAATGGTTGAACGCGGCAATATAAACCTGAACGGTCGTCCCATAATCAAGAACTCGGACGGCACCGTAAGCAGCGAATATTCCATGTCCTTCGGGGATGACAAAGGCAGAGAGGTTCTTGTTCCGACTGTGGTAAACGGAAAGTTTCTGACGCCTGACGGAAAGAAGCCGCCAGAAGGCAGCGCAGCCGAGAAAACTATGTTCAAACGAGCACAGCAGCATTACGAACAGACGGGAGAACATCTAGGGATATTCGATTCGCCCGAACATGCGGATACCTATGCTCAAGCGGTTCACAACCGAAAACTGTCTAGAGATAATTCCCCGATGTACGTTCTTCAGTAGCAGAAAAAAGCGGAACAATCATCAAGACGCCGCAGCAACGACGACAGCCCCTCGGATACGGTTTTCAGAGCCGTAGCTACTACAAAGAAAGCCGCCAGAGCGTAGCAAAAAGCGATCCAGATAAGTGCGAACAAGACGGGGACTCCGATAAGAGCCAAAAGCGCCAAACCTAGCATCCTGTTTCCCCTTTCTTGGTTCTTCAATTGTACCGATCTGTACAAAGCTCTGAAATGGCTCGTTCGTAATCCCGAAGTAACCAAACGATATGGCAAATGACAATCAACCAGACACGATGACGGTACACGTTCCCGTGGAAGTGCCCGCAGACGCACACCCGAGCGCGATCCACGCGGTTATGTCTCATGTCCACAACTACGCGAAGGACCAGGTAAGCCAAGCCTTGCCCGTTCTCGGTCGCGAAGTCGGAGCGGCGGGACAAACGATAGCGAGTCTTCCAAAGGCTCTGTACCAAGCTGCGAGTGCTCCTGAAACTCCCGAGGAGTCCGCCCGCTATGGCAAGGGGTTTGAATCCAAGATCGGCCCGACTGGAAGATTGATCGACCGAACAACCGTCCAGCCCTTAGTCAATGCGATTGATGATTACAAGAATGGCCGCGTTTCCTGGGACGATGTTTTATCCGTCGCCCCTGAAGCATTAGGCGGAGCAAGCGGAGCCGTCGTCACTGGCAAGGCTGCCACAAGCCTAGGCAAAGCGGCGGGCGTTCTCGGAGAAAACAAATCTCCAGTTCAAGAAACGGCGGATGACCAACCGGACGTAAGCTACAGACAAAAAGAGCGGGGCGAAAACGGCAATTATCTAAAGCCGATGCCAAAGGGCATAACCAGGACAAATCGCCTGCAATGGCTGGATGAAAACATTCACCCCGACGCCAAAGTAGACATTGCTCGTCACGAACTTGCCCATTATGACTATGCGGCTCAAGCGGGTCACCCGACGGAAGATATGTTCATGCGGATCGGCCACAGCTACGACCGAAGTATGCCCGAGAATGCCTTTTCTACAGGTCAAACCGGAACGTCAAACGCGTTCTGGAAGAATTTTATGAACGCTGCAAAAACTCCAGAAGCACGTTCAGCCGCAGCAACAAAATACTTGAAGGTTCTCTACGCGCCGACCGTTGTAGAGGAGTTGCAGGGCACGCCCAAAGAAAGAATCCCCGTCATTGCGGGCAACGATGATCTTAAAGCCCAGACTTTCATGAGAACGAAAATGGGACTCAGCCCCGAGGAAATCAAAAGCACTCGGGCAGATGTTCTGAACCAGCTTCGAGACGAAATCACCCCCAAGACTATGAAGCAATACACACATGCTGCTAATCAGATCGTGGACAACCATTACGGGCAATACGTCAGCCCATGGGCCGTGGATCACTACCTTGATGGCGGAACCCATGAAGCGATAGCGGATAGGTTGGCAGAAGAGGACGCGCCGTACAAAACAGAAAGCGGAGAGGGGGTTGGTGGTTTTCAACTACCGACCGACGATCCGGTTAACATTCTGCGAGGCATCCTAGGAAGAGAAAAGTAAAAATGGTCAAGACGAAGAAATCCAACGACAAGTTTCCCGCGAAGTGGGCGTCCACCAACTTTGACGACTTTGATTTCAATCCACCCGGACAGCCTGTTGTAGCGGAGAGCCATAAACCTTTGCCCACACCCAGAAACCCCTTGGGTGGGCAGAACGCCTCGGACGTTCTAGGCGAAAACAGCCCGCAAGCAATCGCGGGTCGTCTCGCAACGATGCTCGACGGCGGAGAGCCAAACGAAGACGCGATCTACCAAGCAATAATCAAATATCGAGGAATCGCAAGGCAGCTACCGCCAGAGACGCGGGCAACCATGGATAAGCTAGTTTCTTCCTATTCAAACAGTCGGGTAATTCCAAGGTCGAAAGACAAAAGAAAGAGGAAGTAAGTTTGTACAGATCGGTACAACAAGGAAAAACATGGCTACAAAAATCGGCTTAATCGGCGTCGCGCCCAACCCGTATGCCAATTCTGAGGCAGCGCCAAACGCTCCGCAAAACTCTTTAATCAACAGCGTTGCCGCCACGGGCGACACTTTGCAGTTTTACGCCTTTGCTTGGGACACAACGATTCCGAACTATGGAGAAGGGATGCCTTACGGCCTTCCGTTAGAACCTCAACCAACTTTCGTCTGGACTTCTAGCAACACTGGAATTGCAACGATTAATTCCGGCACGGGGATTGCGACAGGTGTTTCGGCAGGCATCTGTGAAATCACAGCGACCGCTACGGTTGATACAGTTCCCTATATCGGCTCTGCAAGTTTCGGAGTAGCCCTAATTTCTCCCGCTAGCGCGACGGTCAGTTATCCGAATACGCAAGTTTTTACGTGGGAAGGAGGCGGAAGCGGTGTCCAGTGGTTTAGTGCTCCCAACTTTGCCCAAATTTCTACAGGAAATTCGAGCACTACGGGCAATTCCGCGACCGCAATTACGGCAGTGAGCCTTGACTACTCCGCGTCAAGCGTGACTGTGCCCGTCTATGCTTTGTTTAACAGCGGGCAAAATGGAGCGACTCAGGGTGTTGTTGCCCAAGCTTCGCTGACCATAAATAACCTTCCCACCTAGAAAGAGCTTGTCCGCCTGAAAGAAAATCCCTTCTCGAAATACCGCTAGAAAACCACCCCTGTTCTTACTTCTCTGAAAAGGATCTTCACAAATGAATCGTATTTGCAAACTGCTTTTGATTGGAGTTGTGTGTCTTGCCTCGTCCGCTGCTCTCGGGCAGGTTACGGTTATCTACGATGCTTTCGGGCGGCCCGTTGAAATCGACAACAGTTCCACCAAGGTCAACACAGAAATCGTGTACGCCCCAGAAGGAAAAGCCGCCGCATACATGAACGGCAGTACTTTGAACTTTGCGCGTGTCCCGATGCCTGGTGGCGGAACGTACGAATATGCTCCCGGAGTTGCGAACTACCTGATTCACAAAGATTGGTTGGGAAACTCCCGATTAGTCTCTACTCTTGGCGGCCACACAATGACTTCCGACCTTACCGTCTCGCCTTACGGAGAGATGGCGGGCGTTGGAATGGATTCTTTGCCTCAACAGGAATTCACTGGCAGCACCCAGGATCTGGTGCAAGGTTTATTCGATACCCCTAACCGAGAATACGCCTCTACTCAAGGTCGATGGTTATCACCCGACCCAGCTCATTCTGGCTGGAACCTATACGCATATTCAACTAACCCATTGGGTGAAAATGATCCGAGCGGTTTGGGCGACCAAGACGATTGCGATTACAACGGCAGCTGCGGCGCGGGTTGGTCAGCAAATCTGTCTTGGTCGGGAAGCGATACGGGTTTGTATGGTTGGGAGGGCAACTTTGACACGATAGGCATGGTTGCGACCTACGATATAAACGATGGTAGTGATAGTTTTGGGGCGATAGAGATCGGCGGCGGGGCTAGTTCCTCTTGGGGAATGGGGCCTAGTCCAATGGACCCAATTTCCCCAGACATGCTTTCGGGCACTCCAGGAATAATGTGGAACAACTTTGTGCATGGGTGCGATAGCGGGACGTGCTATGCAATGGCTGTCCCGTTTGGCGTCAGACCGAATAGCGTAATCACTGGATTTACGGGCGGAATAGAACCTCTCGAAGAATACAACTGGGAAAATGGAACGAGACTCGAATCCCCGATGGCTGACGCCGCGTTTAACAGGCTCGGTACACATAGCGTTGCCGAGACGTTGGGAGTTCAAGGGCAATATCTACAAGGCGAGGCTTTATTTAACGCCGTCCAAAACGCGCAAAGAATGGTTCCGGGATATCAAGCGCAGTTTGTGTCTAACGACCTTCAGGTCATTCGAGGAGTGATGGACCTGAACAGTATGGGAATAGAAGTTCCGGCCCCGCTCCAAGAGCAATGGAGCCGTAGCGTAAACGGACTCAATATTTGGTTGCAGTGGGCGAAGTGGTGAGGGTTTTTACGAATGACAACAGTTCCTCTCCAGAGAAGGGTTTCTTGAGAGAGGGCAGTTCGGGCGGAAGGGAATACGCCGTAAGGAAACCTATTTGCTGGTCGGGATTTCCGGCTCGAATTTGGCGGGCCAAGTCGCGACCGTTCAATCCTGGGTGATCTATGTCAGTCAAAACCACGTCGTACGGGCCTTGCGAAGAATAAAGGCGCGTCGCCTCGTCCCCTCCCGCGACCGAATCAACGAAGTGTCCATCTTTGCTAAGGACCGCTACAAACAACGAGCGCAGGGCTTCTTGATCGTCCACTAACAGTATTCGCATAACAATTCCCCCCAGGCAAACTTCATACTTGGGTGACCCGTTATTGCTGGCTGTCGCCCTTTTTATAATTTGCTAGCGTCGTTTCTTGCTGGCCTTTCTCCCACTCCACGAAGTCGGAAATCTGCTCCGTTTCCCGAACGAACTTATCATATCGCGTGCTTTCGATAAAACCGAGATGATACACTTCCGCTTTATATTCTTCGCGCTTCCCCGTGTCTGTCGTCATACAAGTCCCAAGCCTTAGTTCACGATCCCAGATATCAACAATCGGACGCTGTGAGAGCGCGGTCGGGCCATATACCGTAGAATACTCCGCCTCGTAAGAGCTTGATTCTTCCGCAAACGTCTGCAAATCGGCGCGACATTGCTTCACTGCCTCACTTTGTCCGCAACCCGCGCAGAACATCAAAGCCGCAACGACCGCTAGCATTGACAACGTCCGCATAAACTCCCCTCCTGTACTACCTCTATTCCAACGTCCCACCCATTGTTGTCCAAGTGACCTAGGTACGCCCGCCAGAACAACCACAGAAGTGCCATTACGCAGGAGAAAGGTGGGGGAGGATTTTCTACGCCCTATTTCATTGGCCCACTTTTTCTTTGTCTTCCAGAAACGAATATGTTCCTTCTACAAGACGCAAAAGAGAGTCGCCCACGATTCCCCGTGTAGCGCCGTCACGCGGGAAAGTTGGTAGAAACCACATCGCAGCGAACACAACATCCCTCTCTTTGCCTATCGCCGGTCCAGATAACTCCCGCACACGCTCGTAAAAACCGTCAAGCAGTTTAACTAACTCTTCGGACACGTCGCCGCGCTCGACGATGTTTTGGGCCATGTGAGACATGAGCGTCAAAGCCGCGCTGCACTCGTTGGCAGAAACTACGGGTTCGTTCGGTGTGTCTGCTCTTAACATTTTTGCTCCCTTTTCAACTGAATTTTGGGGGAATTACGCTTCTATCATATACGCTCGCATATACTCATACAATTGCACATTAGTAATATTGGAGTGGTTACCAAACGACTCTATTGATATTCAGATGTTTTTGTGGGATGGTAGGACCATGAGACGCACTGCCATATTCTTGACCGACGAACAATTCATAGACCTACAAGCGCTCTATCGAGCGACGGGCGCAAAAACCTCGGAGTCCATCCGACGGGCGATTGATATGTACCTGGAACACAAGAAAACCGAAGTCCGCGAAGGCAAAAAGAAAGCCTAGGCTTAGTTGTTCTCTGCATCGTTTCCGCTGACTCAATGTTTGTTGTCAATTGACAAACCAGTAGTGCCATTGCGCGAATACCCTTCTCTCTAGAAAAATGGAAAAGCTAAACGGGCCGTCCTTACAAAGCCCCGAGAAGGAGCACACATGCCGCTTGAGAAGAAAATCCACTCCTTGCTCATTTAGCTGAAGGAATGGGCGCTGTCGATTTGGTCGGTGCCAGTTCTTCTTTCATGGGGTTATAGAAGAAGCGGAAGCGGAGCGCGAGATACTGTCCGGTGAAGGCGGTCGGCAATGGAGGAAACGGATTCGAGGTGATGATGCCGCCCCAAGCGGCCCGATCAAGCGGAACGTCTCCCGAGGAGGCCACCAGCTTCATGCCCGCGACCTTGCCATCTTTAGTAATGGCAAATTCGATGACCAGATTGCCGTGCTTCATCTTGGCATTTTCTGGAATCAAGGCGTACCAATTTATCTTTACGTCGTGCAGAACGCGCTGCAGGTACGGACCGAAATCTACGCCCTGAGTATCGCTGAGAATCGTAATGTTGCCCATTTGGCGGGTTCCGGCACCCACACCAAAATCGCCATCAGTGCCTGATCCACCGCCGCGCTTTGCTGCCGTTGCACGAGCCGCCTTTTCAATGGCGTCACTTGCCGACATGGAACCACCGTACTTACTGAACTCATTCGCCGGCGGTTGGAACAGCGTGGTCGGGTGTTCACTTTCAGTACTTATAGTTGCTTGGTCCTTTTCGTAGGCGACAATCACTCGTACAAGAGCGACCGACGGTTCTCCATCGCGGCGAAAAGGAATGTACTTTACTTTCTTGAAGGCATCCATCGTGTCTTGCTGAAGTGCTGACGGCCCGGAAATCACTCGCTCAGAGACAACATCGCCTTGAGGGGAGACCGTGAGTTCAAGTTCGACCTTGCCCTCAATGTGCTGTTGTAATGCCTCCTTTGGGTAGGCAAGCTCGGGCTTACTCAACAGATGGATGAAGCCCGTCATGGCATCTATCCGGAGGGGTTCTTGTGCAGAGTGATTAGCCGTCTGGCTCGGAGACGACACTGCCTGAAGAAGGCACAAGAGCGTCACGATAGAACGGATAATAGCTTTCACGGCATCCCCGCTAGCCCAACATAATATGCGAAATCCTTAAGCGATCAAGTGTAATGTTCTCGCCGTCTTTGCCCAAGCGTCAGAGTCCTGTCTTTCCTGTGGCGTTTGAGGCCGGTCCACTATCTGTCAAATATCAGAGGATACCTGTAGAATGCGAAAGCACCACACCGAACCCAAGGGGAATCAATTGGACACAAAGAGAATGCTGGAGGAAGTTGAGAAGGAAATTGCAAAGTTGCGGCGCGTGGCTGATGCGCTGCGCGGTTCTGAATCGCCGCAGGAGAGAGCCAATAGTCATAGCGCTGGACGTATCTTGTCAGCCTCCGCTCGAAAGCGGATGAGCATTGCTCAGAAAGCACGATGGGCGAAAGCTCGCAAAGAGCCTTCGCAGCCCATGGCATTAGCGAAATCCGCACCTTCTGCTCCTATCAAGCGCACAATGTCTGCGGCAGCCCGTAGGAAGATTGCAGCGTTTCAGCGGGCGAGGTGGGCAAAGATTCGCGGAAAGAAAGCTGCCTGACGGGTCTCGGATCGAGTCCTTTCCTCCGGGGTTCCTTTGGTTGGTTTGCACCTCAAAGTCCACTCAAGCCTTGGAGCCGAAATTGTATGGAATCATTTACACTCATTTACCCCTGCGACCGGGGTTTTGAGTGCCAACGTGATTTCGTCAGCGGTCTACATCACTGTCGGACCTTTCGGCCTTGTCTGCTGGCGCAGGTCTTCAAACACGTCGTCGGGCATCTTTTGAAAGACCTCAACGACTTCCGGGTCGAACTGCCGACCGGACCACGCCTGGATTTCTTTGCGGGCTTCAAAGATCGTTCTGGCCGGGCGATAAGGCAGATCAGACGTGATCGAATCCAGGGTATTGGCTACCGCCACAATCCTTGCCCCCAGTTGTATCTGTTCGCCTTTCAGTCCACGCGGGTATCCTGTTCCATCGAAACGTTCGTGATGGGAGTAAACAATCTCAGAGGGTTCCGCGAGGAAGGGGATTTTGTGAAGCATTGCGTAGCCGTGCCAACAGTGCTGCTGCATGATAGCAGCCTCGTCAGGTGCTAAGGCACCCGGCTTGAGGAGAATGGAGCCGGGAATGGCGATTTTGCCGATGTCATGCAAAAACGCTCCCCGTGCGATGACCATGATCTGTTCTCGTTGCAAACCCATTGCGCGAGAGATGGCGATGGCAAACGCAGTGACGCGTTTGGAATGGCCCTGGGTCGAAGACTCCTTGAGATCGAGAGCATCACCTAACGATTGGAGCGTTATGTCGTACGACCTCTCCAGATCTGAAAGTGCTGATTTGAGACGGCGATTCTCGTTCTCAAGCTCCTGTATGCGCCTGAGATCATCCAGTTCCGACATTCGACAACTCCGATTCGAGAACCTAAGTATGCAACCCGAGCGGTAAGAGAGGCAAGAGCTGTCGCTAGGTAAGCACAGACATTGTAGTCCTGTCGGGCCGACATTACTTGAGTGACCTTGTTCAGTGACTGAGGGGCCTATAGGTTCGCATTAGGGGCCTCTACTAACGTTAGGAGGATTCACTCTATGAGACGTATATTTGCGCTTCTGCTTTGCGTTGCATTTCCGCTCGCACTCTTCGCGAGAGACAACGGCTACAAGGTAACTTACGACGGTGGTTCGCTCTCTGACACCAAGTCAGGAACCGGCGTAAAGCTGTACATCGAAGGGAACCAAATCCGGTTTGCCAAAGACAAGACAGACTTGGTGACGATTCCGGCCTCCGCCGTCACAGAGGTTAGTTATGGTCAGGACGTTCACCGAAGGGTAGGAACCGCCGTGGCGGTTGGAGTTTTCACGTTGGGCGTTGGGGCACTGGTGGCTCTGAGCAAGTCAAAAAAACACTTTGTCGGTCTAGTTTGGGCAGATGGTGATAAAAAGGGCGGCTTGGCGATGCAGTGCGATAAGAACGACTATCGCGGAATCCTCGCTGCTCTCGAAGGCATAACGGGCAAGAAGGCGGTAGACTCCGAAGCCATGACAGTTAAGAATTAGGCAGCGCTTTTTTACTTCCCCCTCTTTTTAGTCTGAGCCTGTTTCGATTTTTCCTCCTGCTGCCGCTTTTCCTGTCTGATGAAAGTGAGACCGCGTTTCAACTCTGCGGAGAGGTCCGTTCCTTCCGTGGCGACATGCACAGGTTTGCCAGACTCCTTTCCTAGCCAAGCGTTGAGTTCGTCGGGCGTAGTAGCCACGTATCGGCCCTCACGCTGGACCGGCATCCCTTCCGATGCCCATCTTTGAACCACTGAGACAGGCTCACCCAAGAAAGCGGCGATTTGCTGCCAGCCCTTCAGTGTCTCTTGGAATTTCGGTTTTTCGCCGACCTTGGAACGTTTCTTCATTGGCTATGAGAATAAAAGACTCTGACTCTGAATGAGCTTGATTGGTATTGAGCACCCTTCGTCGTCGTTGGCTACGTGATTGACGCGAGCGCCTACGGGATAGGACCGCATCAGCCCAGCGTCGAAGGGTCTCAACATATCGGACGCCGCAACCGCATTTGTCATTCCGGGATCAAGCCATACGTCGTAATTGTCCGGGTCAAGAATGACTGGCATTCGGTCGTGGACGACCGAGGTCACCGAGTTCGGAGTTGTGGTCAGAATCGAGCACGTCTCCACCACATTTCGACTTGGATCTTTCCAGGTTTCCCATATTCCCGCGAACGCGAACAATTGGCCCTCGTTCACTTCAAAGCAGTACGGCTGCTTGGCCTTGCCCGCTCTTTGCCACTCGTAAAACCCATCTGCGGGAATCAAACATCGGCGAAGTTTCAGCGCATCGCGGAACGCGGGTTTCGTAGCCGCTGTCTCTGATCTTGCGTTAATCATCATGGCAGAGCCAGACGAATCTTTAGCCCACCAAGGAATCAGCCCCCAACGGACTAGCGACAATTCGCGCCGGGGTTCCTTCGGGTTCTGGCGGATGATCGGAACAAGCTGAGTCGGGGCAACGTTGTAGCGCGGCGTCCAGTCTTCGCCCCCTCCGCTGTCGAAGTATTCCTCGACGAGCTGCTTACGTCGCGAGAGTCGGTACCGGCCACACATCGAAAAAGTCTATTGCAGGAGCGTTAAGCGAATCAACCTACCGGGAATGCGGGCAGTGTCTTAAATGACGTGGCACGGTAAAATGGCAGAAATTGAGTGTTACAATTCCCCTCGATGCTGGATGGGGGTACAAGTGGAAAACTACGCGGAACGGATAATGGTTTCCCGTGTCATCCTTTTCATCCTTGGTCTGTTTGTTCTTGCACTCTGGCTACATGGTTGCTAGTCATCAGGAGCCTCGGGCCGTATGGCAGATTTGCCGCTCTATCCAATCCTGCTCTAATCAATTCAGCACTGCCGAATCCAATTTTACACCGGGAGACGGCACAACTTCCACAGCCTGCTAAAATGCTGCCCTCATTTTTGATGTGCATGCTCTTTATGGTATGTCATTTTGGCCTTGGCCAGAGCGGTGACGGCATCACTTGCTCCGGTGCCGGACCCCAATCCGTTGGCCAACTGTGTATCCAAGACGGTAATTACCTTCGCCAGGTTCCCCACGACGCCCATGTCGGGACCGGGACCCATGATAATGTCGCCAGCGTTGCCGCCGTTAATGTGGGTGGCGACATCTTCCAACGATTTCTCGATGCCACTGAGACTCGCAACGACCACTCCGATTACTTTGCCGTTGATGAGAGATATGATTGGTGCGCCGGATATGCCCTTTATCGATACGCCTTGGAAATAAATGGTGTGGAGGAACTCCAGATTCCCGAGTGGGAGCGAAGTTTGCGCCGCTACTGTACCAGACAGACAAAAACGTGGGACGGAAGCAGTAACACCCGCAGCACTCAGGGGGAATCCAATAATGGCGACTGGAGAGCCATCTTCAGCAGTGCTCTCGCTACCCAACTCCAGAACAGGCAAATCAGATTTGGCGACTTTGAGAATCGCGAAATCTCGGCTGCTTGCGAGTTTATCAATGGGAGAGACTATGTCAGCGTCAACCGATTGAGAACGTCCGAGAATGCTGACTTTAATATTTCCGTACCTGATCAAGGTTTCTCGATCAGCGACTACGTGGAATGCGGTTATGATCCAGCCGTCAGAGCCAACTATAAATCCAGTACCGCGCATAGTGTCGGTGCTGACTCCGACAATCGAGCGTTTGAAATTCCTGCAAGCTTCGACTTGGGTAAGTGGATGGATGCTTTGACAGTAAACTGCAGAACAAACAAAGAGAACAGCAAAGGCACAATATTGCCTCATGACGCTACTCCTTCTGCGGGGGAAGCGCATTGAAGGCGCAGTAATATTACGCTGCGCCCAGCAGTTCGGCAATGCTCCAAACGTGATCGCAAACTGCCAGCGTCCATCGCTGGGGTAACACGCAACGTGTAACGCACGCGGTAGAAATGTAGTAAGGGAAGTGCAAGACAATTCAGCGCGACTTGCCCGCGCCAGGAATAAACCGTTCCCCGCACTTCGGACACTCCATACGTTCAAAATCAACGCGGACGACCTGAGAGGGCGGGATGGAATATCCGCACTTCGGGCACGGCGTATCGAGAGAACCGTTTACTCGGTCGCGATCAATTTTCTGCTTTCGGGGCACGCCGAGGCATGGTATCAGATTCGCTGTATATTCGCTCTCGAAAACCGTGGCGATACGACGTAAGTCTAAGAAACCACAATGAAAGCTGTATAATGCCTCTGTATCGACCTCCGAATAGCTTCGATATTCGGGAAATTAGGTTGAGGACGCGGAGGTTTGTTTTGAATGGACGCTGAGAGTGTCGAGGAAAGGCAGCAGCACAAGCAAAAAGCCTCGGAGCACTTCTGTACTTTTGTCGGCCTGCTTGCGGAGTATTATGCCGTGAAAGATTCGTATGTCTGGCTTGCATGGGCGGGGTCGTTATTCCTGTGGTTTGCAGTCAGGAACTATGCCCGACACTATTTGAGGGCACGCTGGCCGCGCTTGTCCACGGCTGCTATTTTGGCCAGCATCCCGCTGATCGTGGTCGGAACCTATCGGCTGACCAAAGAGCCGAAGCGCTCCGTCAATACCGTGCCGACCTCACAGGCGCAAGTACAGATCGCTGTGAACCAGGCACCACAAAATCTTCCAGCAGCAAGTGCTCCTAAAGGCAAACCAAAATCACGACCGCCGCATGTCAATATTGAGCAACATGGGGCTGGGAGTGGCGCGGTCGGCGGCGATCTCAATGTGGCTCCGTGCAGTAATTCTGCGGTCGGCGGCATCGGCATCCAACAGACAGTAAATTGCGCCCCGCCCCCTCCTACTCTTTATGTGACATGCAGGAAGTTGAAGCCGAACGAAAGTGCCTTTGATCAACACTGGGCTATTGGGCAACTCTCAACGGACACCACGCTCCGCAAGAATCCTGGAGTGCTTGTTACGTTTTGGTTTGATCGTGGTTCGACCAATGCAAGAGTCGCAGCACGATGCGACCAGGCGTGCGAGGGAATAGAGGCCACCCCTCCCGGGGCAAGCAATATCGAATACGGATTTTATGATGGTGTCACTCCCTTCATAGAAGTGGCGACGTTACCCCGTTCTGGCCGAGTTCTATGGGAGATTCGGTCAAAGACGGCGGAAGAGATAAATGTGGCCGAATCCAATATCCAGTTCGTCGGGAATTAAAAGAGTGGTTAAGAAGCTTCGAGCCGAATCGTGGACGCGATTTATGTCCGGACGATTCTTCCCAACGTTATGGACGGAAGTTAAGGCTAGATTGGCGGCGCAAATGTTAGGCTTCCTTCTTGCGCTACTCATACTAGCCGCACAGTATCACTTCGGCGTAATACGCAGTGATCTGCACGGTCGAATTCTTTCAATCGCATGGCCCTATGCGCTAATACTAGTCGCGTTTCTGGTCTTCCATCTCGCAAGAACTCCGTGGCTGATTAGCAACGACCACCTAGATACAATTAGGTCTGCTACCCAGGCGAAAGATCGACTAGAGCAAGAACTCTCAGATGCTGAAGCAACCCCAATAAAACTCGACATAAGACCAACAGAAATATATCGAATCCCCGCATTTTCCGGGCGTGATCGGAATGTCGATGGAGAGATGACCTATGACATATTCTTACTGGCACGCATTGAATTGAAGGAGCCTTCCTTTGTTGCCTTAGGCCCTTACGCGCTCCGGTTATTGTTGCACGGCACCGAACGATTATATGGGATGGAGCGCGATGTAAATGAGTGGGAGTTAACAATCTGGAGTCCCACTACTCCAAAGACCTATCCCATGCAACCGTTATCAATGGATGTGAGGAGGGGAATTCCAATGGAGGGATGGCTGCATTTCAAGGTGCCAAAAATTAGCTTCAAAACCCTAGATCAAAGCACCGTTGGGCTTATGGCGGATGGAGGACAACGGGGAATCGCCATGGCGGAAATCCCCGCCAGTCCAAGCATTTGGAATCCAGACCCCAATAAAAGAATCGGGAGAAAAGTCTACCCGTGCTCTCGCTGATTTCAGGAGTCGGCGAAAATATAGGTCAAATCCCGAGTTCACAGCGGAACTCTTTTTTGCCTTCGCTTCGCTAACTTTTGCTGTATACAGTGCTGTACATTCGCTGCACAATAACCGCCGATTGACTCCTCTAACCCCGTTTTACTCCGCTTATCTCCGCTGTAACCTGTTGATTCCGCACAGCCGAAAGAAAAGGCGGCCTTTTTCAAGACCGCCTGTTTCAACCACTCACACATCCCTCCGCGCTGATACAGGCACACCCGATAGCTTACCAATAGCTTACCAAAATAGCTGACATTGGGATCGATCCCAGCGGTCAGCGATCTTCTGAGAAACGATCGTCTGAGAAACGACCCTCTTAGAAATGTCCGTTTAAGAATCATCGAATGATTTCCGGATAATCGCCGGCTTGGTTCGCAGCTTCTTTTTTGCGTTGCTTCAATCGAGCGTGAGATGATGCTTGGCGGGCTGGAACCAGATCAACGAAATCTTAAGTCTTTGCAATCGCAACGACTTCCAATAACAGTTGCCAATGCCTAATCGCAAATCCTGTGCCTCCGACGACGCAGCGTTGGGTATGAAAGCAGGCATCACGCGGCGGGACTTCCTCGGTTCCACGCTCTTGGCCTCTGGAGCCGCGTTGCTGGACGGAATGACTCCCGCGGAACTCCTTGCAAGTCGCGACGAGTTAACCGGCTTCGGAGGCGTCGGCGAATACAGCACCTCGAATGGCAACACTCTGGAGGTTCTCGAGGCAGGTCATACCATCCGCGACGGCCTTTACGAGCCGCTTCCCAAGAACATTGTGGACACTGGGGAAAACTACGATTGTGTGATTATCGGCGGTGGAATGAGCGGCCTGGCGGCCGCGCTATTCTTCCAGCGGCAAGCCGGCCCGGTCATGAAGTGCCTGATACTTGAGAACCATCCGATTTTCGGCGGCGAAGCCAAGCAAAATGAATTTCTGGTGGATGGACAACGCCTGATCGCACACCAGGGCTCCGCCATCTATCAGATTCAGTATCCGCACAGCTTTCTCGCCGGCTTCTACGATTCCATCGGACTGAAAACACCCAAGCTCACTTATCAGCCATGGGCCGGTCTCGAACCAGAGCTTCCGCTTTCCAAAACTCCTTATGAAGCCGTGGGTCTACAGCACGGACAATACGGCTTCTGGTTCGGCGCGAAGTTTGGCCAGAAACCGGGAATTTGGTTGACTGACCCTCTCGGCAAGAATCTGGAAGATGCTCCCGTTTCAACGGAAACTCGACTCGAATGGCTGCGCTGGCTCAAGGGGGAATCAGCGCAGAAAAAGAAATTCGATCCTCCCCGCGTAGAGGGGGATGCAATTTCCCGTTATCTCGATTCGATCACGCTCGAACAACATTACATGGAGCGCTTCGGCCTCAGTCGCGAAACCATTCGGACTTTCCTGTCTCCGGTAGAAGGCGGAGGCTCGGGCTTAGGCCCCGATGCCTTGTCGGCCTATTCAGACTATGCGTTTGAAATGCTGCATCCCCTGCCCGGAGAAGAGGGCGGCTCCGATCAGATGTTTCCCGGTGGCAACACAACGATTGCGAGACTGATGTTGAAAAGTCTAATTCCCACCGCAATCGACGGTCCCGCCAGTGTGCAAGGCGTTAGCGGCAACAAGGCGAATTTTTCTGCCCTCGACGTTCCCGGAAGTGCGACCAGAATTCGGCTTTCCTCGACTGCCATTCACGTCCAGCACGATGGCGAGCCGAGAAAAGCCAATTCCGTTACCATCGTATACTTAAAGGCTGGCCAGCTCTATCGAATCAGGACGCGCTCGGTCGTAATGGCCGGGGGATGCTGGACCACGAAGCACATCGTCAAAGATCTTCCTGAAACTCATCGCAACGCGTATGCCGAGTTCTACCGCTCTCCCTGCATGATGGCGAACGTCGCCGTGAGGAATTGGCGATTTTTGTACAAGATGGGAATGAGCGGCTGCCGCTGGTTTGAGGGCATTGGTAATTACATGGAAGTTCGCAAACTGGCCTTCACCGGCGTCAACGATGTGGCGATTAGTCCCGACTCTCCCATCGTTCTCAGCCTGAAAGTTTTGTACTCGTCTCCTGGACTTTCTACCGAAGCGCAGGGAAATCAGGGTCGCAGCGAAATGATCGGAACTTCCTTCAGGGACTATGAAAGGCAAATTCGGGAACAGTTCACCGAAATGTTTGGAAAGGCTGGCTTCAACGCGCAACGCGACATCGCGGGAATCATCCTGAACCGCTGGGGCCATGCGTATCTAAGCCCGCAACCGGGCTTCTTCTTCGGTCAAAACAGTCAGCCCGCCGCCGCGAGAAACCCTAAGAAGAGCGCCCTTCGGCCGGATTGCGTTTGCCAACACCGATCTGGCCGGCGCCATGGACCATCGCTATTCGATTCTCGAAGCCCAACGAGCGGTCGGACAACTGCTCGATCAAGTCTTGACGGCATAGACCGACGGCATAGATCACAGTCCGCCGAAACTAGTGACTCTAGCTGACCGCCCTTTACCGCTCAGCGATTCACCAGTTTCTGAAATTCTTCAGGATACCGGGCACCCTGCACCGTGATCTTCGAAGCGGCATTATCGATTTGACGGAGATCTTCGGGCGTAAGTTCGACGGCCGCGGCTCCAAGATTTTCTTCCAGGCGATGCAGTTTCGTTGTACCGGGGATTGGAACGATCCAAGGCTTCTGCGCCAGCAGCCACGCCAGCGCGATCTGTGCAGGAGTCGTCTTCTTCTGTTTGGCGATGGTACCGAGCAGATCGACCACAGCCTGATTCACCTTTCGGTTCTCCGGCGAGAAGCGCGGCACGATATTGCGGAAATCGTTCTTATCAAACTTTGTATCTTCGCTGATCTTGCCGGTGAGAAAGCCTTTTCCCAGCGGACTAAATGGAACAAATCCGATCCCAAGTTCCTCGAGCGTCGGCATCACCTCTGCTTCAGGCTCTCTCCACCAAAGCGAATATTCGCTCTGCAGTGCAGTAACCTGTTGCACAGCGTGCGCACGACGAATCGTCTTTGCTCCTGCTTCAGAAAGACCAAAATGCTTCACCTTGCCTTGATGGATCAGTTCCTTCACGGCGCCCGCCACGTCTTCGATCGGCACGTTCGGATCAACCCGGTGCTGATAGAGCAGATCAATTACGTCGGTCTTAAGTCGCTTGAGAGAAGCCTCGGCAACTTCCTTGATGTGCTCTGGCCGGCTGTCCAGCCCGGCCTGTTTGCCGGTATTCGGATCAAGTTTGAACCCAAATTTGGTGGCGATTGCCACCTTCCCGCGGAATGGACCGAGTGCTTCCCCTACGAGTTCTTCGTTGGTGAACGGTCCATAAACTTCGGCCGTATCGAAGAACGTAACCCCGCGTTCGACAGCGGCGCGAATCAGCGATATCCCCTCCTGCTTGTCTACCGCTGGACCGAGGCCAAAGCTCAGTCCCATGCAGCCCAGCCCGATCTCCGATACTTCCAGATTGCTTTTTCCAAGTTTGCGTTTTTTCATAGCTTGCTTAATTATATGTCCGCCATTGCGGATTAGCGTGCCCCGGCAGTGCACCGACCGCAATCATTTCTGGCGCGCACTCATCTGGTCGAGCTTTTGCTTGAGCTGTTCCAATTTCTGCCCTGCCTCGCCGAGCTTTCCTTCGGCCGTCAACCGTTGATAATCGGCCAAATCTTTCGCAGCTTCATTAATGAGCGCGTTCAGATCCTCTCCACTCTTGGTTGCACCAGTGATAGCTTGTGCGCTTCGCTCAGTCTCTACCGGAGTTGGCGCAGCCGCCGCGCTCAATGACGAAGCCTCCCCACCAAACAAAGCCTTCATCGCCGCCTCGAAGGTCGGCCCGTAAGCGAGGCGGTCTTGCAGCGCGAGCACCACCAGCCGCAACTCCGGCATGGGACTTCTTTCCGCCTGCAAATAGATCGGCTCCGCATACAACAAAGCGCGCCCGCATGGAATCACCAACAGCGTTCCCCGCCGAACGTGGGATCCCTGCTGATTCCACAGCGTCAATTGTCCCGAGAGCTGCGCGTTTTGGTCGATGCGCGCTTCGATCTGCAGCGGGCCATCGACTAGCTTGGTTTTAGGGAAGTCATACACTATCGACGTACCATACTGTGCGCCATCACTGCGGCCCGCGATCCAGCCAATCAAGTTGTTTCGGTTCGCGGGTGTAAACGGGAGAATCTCCACGAACTCAACCGTGCTTTCCCCTGGCAGCTTCATAAGCACGAAGTTCGGCTCCATCGACTGCGTCTTCTGCTCGCCAGACGGGCTCATGCCGACTTCCGAGGCCACGGTCCACAAATCCTCACGGTTGTAGAAAACTTCTGGCTCCGTCATGTGATACAGGCCGTACACGGCCGCCTGCAGCTTGAGCAGCAACTCCGGGTAGCGCACGTGTTTGCGCAACGCCGGCGGCATGGCAGAGGCATCCTTGAATAAGGAAGGAAACATTTCTCGATACGCCGCGATGATCGGGTCTTGCGCATCAAAAACGTAGAACGTTGTGGTGCCGTCGTAAGCGTCGATGACCACCTTAACGCTGTTCCGCATGTAGTTAATCGGATTACCTCCCAGAGGATAATGGCTTGAATAGGGATAGTTGTCCGAAGTGGTAAATGCATCCATCATCCACGACAGCCGCCCATCGTCACCGACCACGATGTAAGGATCCGCTTCGAAAGTGAGAAACGGCGCCAGCGCCGCCACGCGGTCGCGCACGTTGCGTCGCATCAGCAGCCGGCTCTGCGAGTTGATATCGTCGCTGAACGGCAGCTTCGTCAGATCGTCCTGGTCGAATGCGATAAGAAGGCGGCGCAGAAACCCGCCCAACAGAATGCCACCGTTTCCCTCGTAGGACGTCAGATTATTCGTCTGGCCTTGCGGATAATTGAACTCCTGTTGCCGGGTCTTCACGTAGACATCGGTGTTGGTCATCTCGCCGAAATAAATTTCCGGCCGTGTCACTTGAATACTCTTCACCGTGCTCTGGATTGGCATGTTGCTCAGAATCAGTGTCGGCAGCCCCTCCGAGGTAAATCCATTCACAGGGTTCATCGTTATGCCGTAGCCGTGGGTGTAGATGAGCTTCTCGTTGATCCAGTTGCGGCTGCTCTCCGGCAGCTTGTCGACGCTCAGCTCGCGCGTGGCCAGCATCACCTCGCGCATCGTGCCGTCAATTTCGTAGCGATCAATATCGACGTCGGGAAAATCGTAGTAAGTTCTGATTTCCTGAATCTGACGCAATGTATCCTGGAGTGCGCGCCAGTCCCAGAGGCGGATGTTCTGCAGAGTCGCCTGATTGTTCGCTGGGTCGGTCGCATCGACAGTGGTCTCAGCGGGAAATTCGCGTCGCGTGACCTTGTTCAATCCATAGGCCTGCCGCGTCATCTCGATGTTGTGGGCGATATAAGGGCGCTCGCGCACCAACTCGTTAGGCTTCACGATAAAGTTTCCGACGTACCAGCCGATGATCTGAAGTCCGAGATAACACACCACGGCGGGAAGCACTGCCGCTGCCAGCCAACGCACACGGGGTTCGCTCACGACGTTGATGGCCACCATGGCAGCGCCGACAACGAGAGCAGCACAAACCACGAGCAGGCCAGTCAGCGTCACATGCGCATCGGTGTAAGTGACTCCGCTAAAGATCGTGTGCTCGTCGAACAACGTCGTGAAGCGGCTGAGGTAAACGCGCATCGCGAGGATCAGCAGGAAGAATGCAAAAGCAATGGAGAAGCCGCGCCACGGCAATGGGATTGAGCTGCCTCGACGGCCGGCAAAGACCCGCATGCTGCCGGTGATGAGAACAAAGAAAAGTGCAATGACACACGCGATCACCGCCAGCGTCAGCAGCCACCCGGTGAGGAGCTGCCACGCCGGAAGGCTGAATAGATAAAAGTGCAAAGGCTGGCCAAAGATCGGATCCGCTATCGCGCCGCCCGCGCGCGGCGCATACCAATAGAGGGCAAGCGTCGGCCACTCCGCCATCATGCTCGCGCCGGTGATAGCGCCAATAACAAGGGAGACGATGAGCACGATAAGCCGCAACATGCGCTCCACCGGCAATTTCACCGGCTGCCTGCCGATGAAAATAATGCCGCCGTTCAGCAGATCAGGCTGGTAGGCCCGCTTCAGTGCCAGAAACCATCCGTACAGGATAAGAAATGTGCCGGCGAAAAATGCCCAGAAGACCCCCCACTGCAGGCTCAGAGACCGCCGGAAGACGTCTCCGTATCCCAGTGATCCGAACCACAGAGCTTCGACGTAATACGATATCGTCGTCCGGCTGCTGAAGATAAGGATGGCAAGCAGAACAAGAGCCAGGAAAAGCCGGCCGCGTCGTGGCGCCCTTCCTCGCCCATCGATAATCTCGGGTATCTCTCGAATCGGCATTTTTCGGCGCGCTTCTCTTTTGTCTTTCCAATCAGACCGCATTGTACAGGGTATGCACCGCGAGAGGCCGCGTGCGCGCGAGACGCGAGCTTACTCACGCTACCTCACAAACGGATTCGGGAAGGGCACTGACGATAAAATAGGTTCGGGAAGGGTACGACGCTCACTCGGTGCCCGCCCAGAGTGAATAAAGACGGGGGCTTTAACCCTGAGGGATCTCGGTCTGCTTTCATGAGATGGCTTGATGGTTTCTAGTTTCGAGTGTTTCGGCCTGAACGCGGTTGGCCGATTGTGCTTGCTCGCAGTATCCTTGGCGAGTGTCGTATTCAGACGAACCCTTCACCGACGAGCGTGAGAGACGGCGGCTGGCGGCCAACTACGCCGGCATGACCGATGGCGAGTTGCAGCGCCTGGCCCGCAATGCCGATTCACTCACCGAGTTGGCCTGGGACGCGCTCGAGGATGAACTCGACCGCAGGCATCTTGAACTTGGTGATGACGGTGCGCCGCAACATCAGCGGCTCGAAGTGCAGGAACTCGTGACCATCCGGCAATTCCGGGATCTTCCCGAGGCGCTGCTGGCCAAGGGCAGTCTGGAGTCTGCAGGCATCGAATGCTTTCTCGCTGACGAAAACCTCGTTCGGCTCGACTGGTTCATTTCGAATTTCATCGGCGGCATCAAACTAAACGTGCGCCCCGCGGACGAAGCCAACGCGCGCAGGCTTCTCGACGAGCCGATTCTCGAAGGCCTTTACGTGCAGGGTGTCGGCCTCTATGAGCAGCCGCGCTGTCCCAACTGCCATTCGCTCGATGTGAACTTTCAGGAGCTCGACCGACCCATCGCCTATATGAGCGCATTCCTGCGTGTGCCGCTGCCTGTCCAACGTCCCGCGTGGCACTGCCAATCTTGCGATGCGGAATGGGAAGACGATGGGGTGGATGGAGGCAGGAATGAATCACCTTCGTGAAGCTGCTACTCGGAACGCGCCAGCGTGTCGCTAAGGTAGTGAATGAAATCGCCTGATAGGGTCAACCATCGAAGTGAGCGAGCCGGAACTTATGGAGTGACTTTGAACGCCGTCCTGGGCGCCATTGGTTCCACCGGTACCTGCTACCCTGTAACCCTGTGTCACCCTCCGAAGAATACGTCGAGCGTCTAAAGGCCCGCGAGTCGCGTGTTGCCCACTTCGAGAAAATTCATATTCGCCTGGGTAATGCCCGGCTTGTTGTCGCCATGCTTGGTGCGATCATGGCGTGGGCTGCGTTCAAGCGTCACGACCTCTCGCCTTATTGGCTCGCAATCCCCGCAGCAATATTCATCGCGATCGCCGCGTATCATTCCCGAATTCTTCGGGCTCGCGACCTGGCGCAGCGTGCGGTCGCTTTTTACAAGAACGGACTCGCCCGCATCGAAGATCGCTGGGAAGCCCTCGGAGAAACTGGCGAACGCTTCGATGACCCTCATCACGTGTATGCCGCCGACCTCGATTTGTTCGGCAAGCGCAGCCTGTTCCAACTTCTCTCGACCGCGCGCACGCGCATGGGAGAAGACACACTCGCAAAATGGCTTCTCTCGCCCTCGCCGGTTGACCAGATCCGCGAGCGGCATGCGGCAGTGATCGAGCTCCGCGATCAACTCGACCTGCGCGAGGACTTGGCGGTGTTGGGTGAAGACGCTGCCGTAGGCGTGCATCCCGACGCGCTTGTGAAGTGGGCGGAAGCACCGAACCAGATGGAGCCGTTATGGATTAAATGGCTGGCGCCCGTATTCGCTCTGCTGGCGGTTTTGGGCGCTGTGGCGTGGGGTTACTGGGAAACACCGACGCCGCTGGTGCTGGTGGTGGTGATCGAAGCGGTCCTAACCTATAGATTGCGGAAGCCACTGGAGGAGTCGCTGCACGGAACGGAGCATGCGTTTCGTGACTTGGATCTCCTCTCGGGGGTGCTAGCACGGCTGGAGGCGCATACGTTTCGAGCGCCGCGACTGCATGCGCTGCGGCGGGACCTTTCGTCGAGCGACGTCACGAGTTCGCAAGCCATCTCGCGGCTCAGAACTTTAGTTGACCTGATCAACTCCCGCCACAACATCTTTGTGCGAATCATCGACGCCCCGCTGATGTATTCCGTACAGGTAGCATTCGCGGCAGAGCGCTGGCGCCGTCTTCACGGCTTCGCAGTGCGCTCATGGCTGACTGCAGTCGCGGAGATGGAAGCGCTCCTTTGTTTATCGGCCTACAGCTATGAGCATCCCTCCGATCCCTTCCCTGAATTCGCGGAAGGCGCGGCGTGTTTTGATGGCCAAGCGCTCGGCCATCCCCTGATCCCGGCGGCAACCTGCGTTCGCAACAACGTAATCATCTGTGGGGAGACCCGTGTCCTGCTGGTAAGCGGCTCAAATATGTCAGGCAAAAGCACCCAGTTGCGCGCCGTCGGGATGAATGTTGTGCTGGCAATGGCCGGCGCACCCGTCCGGGCTCGCCGCCTGCGGCTGACTCCGCTGCAAATCGGAGCCAGCATTCGCATCAACGATTCGTTGCGCGAAGGCAGCTCGCGTTTTTATGCGGAAATCACACGCTTGCGGAAGATATTCGATCTCGCGGGCGGCGATTCGGCAAACGGCGATCTAAGAAGTGGCGATCGAGCAAAAGACGACCCGGCACTGATGTTTCTGCTCGATGAGCTCCTGCAAGGCACCAACTCGAACGACCGCCGCGTTGGCGCCGAAGGCATCGTGCGCGCACTCCTGAATCGCGGCGCTATCGGCCTCGTGAGCACGCATGACCTCGCACTGACCAGCATCGGCGGCTCTCTGGAGGGCCATCTGCGCAATGTCCATTTCCAGGATGAACTCGAAAACGGAAAAATGACATTCGATTACAAGCTGCGGGATGGCGTGGTCACGAAGAGCAATGGCCTGGAGCTGATGCGTTCGATCGGGCTTGAAGTGTAAGCAACGGTATCCGTATGTCGAGAGCAGCTTCGCTCTTGCGATGTGGGAGGAGGATGCAGGACGAGTTACCGCGAGCCGTTTAGCACGACTTCAGATCGCAGCGCGTACGCCGTTGGATCCGCCATCCGGAAGTCCTTGGCGAAATCCAAAGAAACGCTGTCGAGTTTCTGATCTCCTTCCACCAGCGTAATCACCACCGTCTTCGGCTTGCGGTCGCACTTTTCCCGAAGACTCCCCATTAGGACTGGCCTGCGACTCTGCGTCAGAAATTCAATCGAAATGCGAAAAATTTCGCTTTCCAGCGTGGCCTCGCCGGAATCTCCTACCTGTTCCTTCGCATAAACGAGTTCTGCACGAACTTTGGATTTAGGTGGTGCATGCTCCACTCGGCCCTTCACGATGACAGTATCGACCGAGCATTCTGCGCGGGCGAGGTTGCAGAGGATAGTGCAGAAGATAAGAATGATGCACATCGCCCGGACGAAGATTCGAATCCCCCTGAAAACCATAGACGCTCCCGGCCCGACCTGGAAATGATGCCACACAATTCTTCGCGTGGTGGGCATATTACGAACCCAGGCCGAGTTTCGCGAAACCCTTTCGAACCACGTCCAGCGTATCTTCCGCCAGTTTCAGGCCCGACAACTCGTCTCGCGTAAACCATCTCACCTCTGCCGCGTCGCTTGCCGCGGCGAGATCTCCCGCAACCCAGTGGCATAGAAAATCAATCAAAACGTAATGGTATTGCACGCGCTCCTCCGGATTGCGCAGGATGCGTTCGTAGACGCCGAGAAGCTCTCTGGTTTCAACGATGAGTCCGGTTTCTTCCCGAGCTTCGCGGATGGCGGCTTCGCGCACCAGCTCGCCGACCTCGAGCACCCCTCCCGGGATCGACCATTCCGCCTGCAACGGCGGATGCGCACGCTTTACGAGAACCACGCGACCGTTTTCAATGATGATAGCGCCGACGCCAACCAGCGGAACTTCAGGAAATTCGCGTTGCATGTTTTTTCAGTCGATGCGGCAAGAATTCTACAGCATGTTCAACCGCGAACGGCGGGTCCTCCAAAATCGTGGAAGAGCGGCGCTTCAGCGCCGCGTAAAGTATCGACAATCAATTGGGCTTCAGCCCGTTGATTGGCGTCCTGTGGTTAAATAATGTTTCGATGGCACTGGAAGAATACAAACGTAAGCGGCGTTTTGAAGAAACGCCCGAGCCTCCCCCGAAGGTCGCCAGCAAGGCCGGACACCGTTTCGTCGTCCAAAAGCATGATGCCACGCGCCTGCACTATGACTTCCGCCTCGAAATGGAAGGCGTGCTGAAGTCTTGGGCGGTGCCCAAGGGGCCGTCCCTCGATCCCGCCGACAAACGCCTTGCCATGCAGGTGGAAGATCATCCGGTTTCATATTTCGATTTCGAGGGCATCATTCCCGAAAACAATTATGGCGCAGGCACCGTGATGGTGTGGGATGTAGGCACGTGGCAGCCGCTGTCTCCAGTTCCGGTGGAAGGAAAGTATGTTCCGGGAACGGAAGCCGAAGCCGCCGCGATGCTGGCCAAAGGCGATCTGAAATTTCGCCTCAAAGGGAAAAAGCTAAATGGAGATTTCGCACTGGTAAAGATGAAAGGCCGCCGGCCGGGAAGCAAGGGCAACGAATGGCTGCTGATTAAAAAGCACGACGACTACGCAGTTGAGGGCTATGACATCGACGCATACGACGAATCGGTCCTGAGCAAGCGTAGCCTGGCCGAGATCGCGGGAGACTCCCGATCAAGAGAGTGGACAAGCCGCCCTTCCGCCAGTCGCGGCAAACTGAAAGCTGCCTGGCTTGCAGATGCTGTTGCCAAGCTGGACAGAAAGAAGTTGGAAGAAAAAAATCCTGACAGGAAGACGGCTAAAAAAAAACAAAAGAAGTAAACACAGAGGCCACGGAGGAACACCGGGAGACTCAAAAACTAAATCGGGCTGAAACCAAGAAAACTCTCGACCCGATAGCCCCGGTCAACAAGTCCCCTTTGCCCTCTGCGCCCTCGCTGTTAAAAGGTGTTCCTCTCCCGGCAAGTTCCACGTCCGCGATAAAGCGCACGATGCCGACGGCGATTCATCCCATGCTGGCAACCTCCGTCGACGAGCCCTTTGACGGCCCGGACTGGCTCTTCGAAATCAAGTGGGACGGCTACCGAGCGATCGCCTTCATCCAAGATGGAAAAGTTCGGCTGGTGTCGCGCAATCAGAACGACCTCACCCCGCGCTATCCCGAATTGAAAGGCCTGCCAAAATTTGTCAAAGCAAAAACTGCCATTCTCGACGGAGAAGTGGTTGCCCTCGACGAAAAGGGCCGCGCATCATTCAGCCTGATGCAGCAACGTACCGGATTTCGTCCCGGCGGCCGCCGCGGCGCCACGAATGCCGACGTGCCGGTTTTGTACTATGCCTTCGATCTGCTCTATCTCGACGGCTACGACCTGCGCAAGCTTCCGCTCGAGGAGCGAAAAAAAAGCTTGTTCTCGCTGATCGTTGCCGGGGATGCACTCCGCTACTCCGACCACTACGAGCAGCAAGGCAAAGCACTGTTCGAGATCGCGCGAGAAAAAGGTCTGGAAGGCATTCTCGCCAAAAAGCGCGACAGCGCCTATCAGGAGCATCGTAGCAGCGAGTGGCTCAAGATCAAGATCCGTCACCGCATGGAATGCGTAATCGGCGGATACACCGAGCCGGAAGGCAGCCGCGCGTATTTCGGATCGATCGTCCTTGGCCTCTATGACAAGCAGGGCCGGCTTATTCACGTAGGACAAGCGGGCAGTGGATTCACGCAGAAATCACTCGGAGAAATCTGGAAGCTGCTTAAGAAACGCGAGACGAAACAAAATCCGTTCTATGGCGAAGTGGAAGCCCTGCGGAAAGTCTATTGGATAAAGCCTGAACTCGTAGCCGAAATCGAATACGCCGAATGGACCGAGGGCACCACCGGCGGCAGCGGTCCCAAACTGCGAGCACCCGTATTCCTCGGTTTGCGCGACGACAAGAATCCAAAAGACTGCGTGCTCGAAGAACAACTACCTATTTAAACCATGGCGCATTGTATTTTCTCAGAGGTTAAAGCTTCACCTTCGTCGCCTCTTAGCGCACGGATTGAAGGCGTGCGAGTCCAGATCCGTGCTGCCGCTGACCACTGACCACTACTTGACATCCTTCATCGCCAGCATGGTTCCATAGTCGTGCCCGTTCGGATCGACCGCGCGCGCTACCACTCCGGCAAATGCGTCACGCAGCTCCGGATATTTTGTTAGCAGCGCTCTGATCACGGCAACATTGCTCTGATACGTCTGATTGGTATTGGAAACATCTGCCACCTGATATCTGACAATCAAATCCAAATCATTGCCCACAAACTCCGGAAAAAGTGCCGTGAGCTTGTAGGTGGCGCCTCCGGTGGCGGTTCCAGTAGAGACGCTTCCAGTAGCGGCGGTTCCAGTAGAAAGATCCGCCGTCTTGCCATCGCCCGGAAAGTCGGCAGGCTGCAGTTTCTGCGAATCGTCATAGAGCTTGTCAGTCGCCGCCGTGCTCATGAACGGCAGGGGCGAAACCAGTGATCGCGCCACCACGTAATAGAGCCACGCATTATGCGCCTGGCCCTTGCTCTGGAAATCGTGAGCCCGCGAAATAAACCAATCACTGCCGTGGCCATTGAGTTGTCCGGATTTAATGTATAGGCCACCGAGCTTCCAGTCCGAGCCTTGCTGTTGCAGGATCAGCGAAACCGTGTACGTCCCCTTGGACGTGGAAGCATCCAGGATGACAACGCCATACTTCCCTGGCTCAATGCCGTTCAGCGAGAATGCCGCGCTGTCGGCGGTCTGCCCATTCTTGCCGAAAACGCCGCAGAAAAATTCCGCGTGGGCAATCGTCGCATTCCCATCAGCCGCCAGCAAGAACGGCGGACGCGCAGTTGCCTTGGCGCCTGCGAGAGCTGGTTGATTTTCTTTAATCGTGCCCTCGATGCCGGAGAAATCGCTGGCCAGGCTTGCAATGGAGTTTTGCCGGAGCGAGGCCGTGTCACCCCTTCCGATCAAATCGAAAAAGTGAAGAGCGCTATTGGTGAGCGCCGTGCGCGTGGCCGCATCCATGTCGGTGGAAGTCAGGCAACTCTCCGCCAGCATGATCGACGCGGGAATTAGAAGAAGAGCCGCCACTGCGAAAGCGCGCAACAACATTCCGCTCCGCCAGCCTACCCAGGCTTTTGTACTCACGACGCACTGATTTAAACAATCCTGATTCAAGCAATCTTTAGCGAGCACGTCTTTCGTCCCCCCTGCAGATTGTACGCACCACTTGTACCACCAGACGCAACCGGTTGCACACCGGAATCAAGGCCCAGATAACGTTCTCTCTGCAAGAAAATAAAGTCAATACGTTCTATCGGGTACGGCACTCTTAGCCGGTTCAGGAATCGGCTGGAAACTTGGGAGCGGTGCTAGAATTGCTGTTGTCGGTAAAGCAAGGTCGGCGAAAAGCAAGCTCACACAGAATAAGGTCAGGGTGGTTGCCATGAGCGCGGCATTAAAGCTTACGGGATTGCTGGTAGCGGGTGCCTTGTGTCTGCCAGTTGCCTTAGCGGAAACTGACACACAGACAACGCATCACGCCCATAAAGCTAAAAAGCAGCCACTGCCCCCTCCATTGCCCTCCGGTCCACAGGGTCCTGTACCCCAGGTTCCCCTGGATGCCATGCCTGCCGTAGCGCCGCAAGTCAGCTACGCCGATGGGATGCTTACCATTGTCGCGCCGAACTCTACACTGGGAGACATTCTTCGTGGAGTGCGTAAGCATACGGCGGCCGAAATCGACGTTCCAGCCACGGCGAATGAGCGCGTCGTGACGCGCCTCGGTCCAGCGCCCGCGCGAGAGGTAATGGCTGAGCTGCTGAATGGGTCGCACTTCAATTACATTTTGCTGGGTTCCCCCGATAACTCCAACACATTGGTGCGCGTCGTACTCGTCGCTAAGACGGGACCCGACACCCCAGATTCCACCGCCGCCGGTGCTCAGGTCGCGAACAATGGAGCTCCGACGCCTCCCGTAGCAGCAGGCGATACTACCGATACCGATGCAGCCGATGAAGCGGCAGAGGAAACGCCGGCCGAACAACCCGCGGCGGAGGCAGATCAATCCACGCCAGGCGCGGGCGACCAGCCCGGCGTTAAGACTCCTCAGCAAATGCTGCAGGAGATGCAGCAGCGTCAGCTCCAGATGCAGCAGCAGCTACAACAGCAACAGCAATTACAGCAGCAAAATGGTCAGACGCCGGCGCCGGTTTATCCTCCGCCTGGCGGTGTACCGCCGCGGTCGCCTCAACAGCAGGACCAGTAAGCGAATCCGCGAGTATAGGACCCAGCCCGTCGCGAAGGTTTCCTCGTACCGTTTAAGTGGATTCGTCCGGCCCCCGGGTCAGGATCGATGGGTTAGATCGATAGGTTAGGCAGATAAGTTACGGTCGGTTGCCAGAGTCGCGCTCGGTGCGCAACTGCGAGGCAGGCATCGGCTTATGACTCTGGGACGCAAGCTCGTTGTCAGAACTTCTCATAGCCTGCTGCAGCAGGTTCCAATCGCGGGTGACATCGCTTTCTGAAGCCCTGGGCGATCCGCGCCGTAGTTCCGCGCGCAGGCGGGCTTCCAGAAGCTGCTGAGTAAATTGTTCCGCGACCTGTTCGGTGGAACGATTTGAGAGTTCCGCGTTGGCGAAGATGTTGCTCCCCGCCATGCCCACACTCACCACTTCATCACCCTTGGTGATTTTCAAAACCGGACGTCCGTCCGCATCCAAATCTGGAGCGGCATTGCGCAACAGCCGCCCTAATTTTTCCGTCCGGATGACATTATTCTCCGCGGAAGCTGCCGCCACCAGATGATTCAGTTCCAGCTGGTACGATCGCCGATCTTCTTGCCCGAGCGGCGGCTCAAGCTCGCGCTCGGCGTTGAACACCTCCGCCTGCCGAGCCGGATCAAAACGTCCGGCGCCAGTGCCCACGTAAACCGCCACCACACAGCCGGCAAAGATCGGACTCACCACCGCACTGGGAACCATATATTTCTTCGATTTCAGGAACGATTCCACTACTCCATGCACCGGCGTACTGCGGGCCTCAACGCCCGGAACCTGCGGAATCACAAACCGCGAAAATTCGAGCTGCGGATGCCGAGAGCTGAACTTGATCAGCGTCTTCGCCATCTGCTTCGGCGTGGCGATGCCAATGTCCGCCACCACGCTGCGATGCAGCGCCTTGGGATAATAAAAGTTGATCACTTCCTTGGCGAAGTCCGCGCAATTGCTCGAGACTGTGCGGAAGTGAGAGTGATTCGGCAGCGAGTTGTATTTCTCGATAAAAGCCTGGTCCTGCGCCGCTGAAGTTTCAATCTCAAACCCGTAGACCGTGCGGTCATAAGCCGTGCCCACCAGCTCATACCAGTTCCCGCCCGGAGTTCCCCCATTCGCCGCATCCGGGGCCACGCCTTCCAGATACTTGCGGCGGTATTGATCACGCAGAAAATTCACCATCTTTGGATCGGCATACAGTGGAACGCTCTCCGACTGTTCAACCGCATACAGATAAGGAATCAGCGGGATCGCCACCCAGTCGTAGTCGCCAACTCCGTTATACCGGCTGATGACCGCGCCCAGCTCTCCCGGAGCGCACCGCCGCAGCGCCACCGCCGTCTCGGCGCAAACTCCCGACAAATAAACCGCAGCATGTCCCGTAGCCGTGAAGAATCCCAGCTTGCCGTAGGGCTCTTCCAGCAGCAAAGTTGCCGATGCCCTCGCCAACCCTGCGCACGCCAACATGAGCACGCACAACGTGCCCGCCGCGCGCCGGATTTTTCCCACACCAGACATAGCTATCCCCACTATAGGGTCGTAAGTAAGAACCCCTAATCGATACTTTAGTTGTCACCAATCGGTAAGGCGAGTTACGGAAGTTGAACAACCTTTAACCACCTGAACCGCAACGGGTTACACCGTGTCAAATTACGTCTTCTTCTCGCCCTTTCTGGCGATTTTCGTTACTTCGAGTCTTGGTTCAAAACAGCAAAGCTTTTAAGGATTTTTGTCCTTGACATTCTCCAAGCAACTGAGGAGTAGAATGGGCCCGGTCGGTTTTCAAAATGAAAACATTCCTGTATGTTCTATTGCTTTCGGGCAGCTTTTTCCTGGCACAAGACGCCGCTTCGAATAAGTCCAGCCAGCACGACTCCAAAAAACCTAAGGACCAAATAACCGTACAAGGCTGCGTAGGCCGATTCAGCGGCGATTACATACTAACCAAGCAGGATCCTGGAGTGACTTACGAGCTTCAGGCGACCGGCAAGACAAAGCTTCGCCACTACCTGGGACAACGCGTTGAAGTAACCGGAACTGAGGGACCGACGTTGAGCTCAAGCTCCGACGCGCTCACCAAGACAGGCTCCGCAGCTCCCGTCACGTTAACCGTTACCTCGATCAAAACCATCGACAAGGAATGCACGAGCCACTAATGGCGGGTGGCCCGGGCTTTTGATCTTGCGGCTATTGCCAATACAGTGGGGGCATCCAAAGATCGTTAACGGTGCGACACCCGCCAAATCCAACCACGGAGGCTCTCAAGATGACACCGCATCAACTATCGATTGCGCGCGAGGATGCAAGCCTGTGGCGAATTACCTTCAACAACCCGCCAATCAACATGTTTGTTCCCACAACGATCGTCGAATTGGGAGCGCTAATGACCGAACTCGAGGCGAACCAGTCCGTGAAGGTCATAGTGTTTCAGTCGGCGAATCCTGATTTTTTCATCGCCCATCTCGACGTCGCCAAGGCGGCTGAACGGCCAGAGGTGCTGGGCCTTTGGCGTGACTTTGTGCTGCGCCTCTCGTCCACGCCAGTCGTGAGCATCGCCAAGATTCGCGGCCGCACGCGCGGCATCGGTAACGAGTTCGTGCTGGCCTGCGACATGCGCTTCGCCAGCCGGCAAAGCGCCCTATTCGGCAACCCCGAGGTCGGCGTCGGACTGGTCCCGGGCGGCGGAGCGCTGGAATGGCTCCCGCGTTTGGTCGGCCGCTCGCGCGCACTTGAGATCGTGCTTAGCGGCGACGATTTCGATGCTGATATCGCCGAGCGCTATGGCTGGGTGAACCGCACGCTGGACGATGACGACCTCGACTCGTTTGTCGATGCGCTCGTGCGGCGTCTGGCCTCGTTCGACCGTGAAGCGCTAGGCGCGGCGAAGGCCCAGATCAATCGGTTCGGGACGCCGACAGCTGCCGAGCTCCAGTCGAGCAACGACATGATCTTCCCAATGCTGGCCTTGCCCGGTACACAGGCGCGCCGTGCCAAGATCCGCAATGTCGGTTACGGCGTTCCGAGCGACTTCGAATTGAACTTCGGCAGGTACCTGCCTACGTTCGGGCGGAGGGACAACGATGACACGGATATCGCCAAATCCGCGTAGAGGGGCGGGCGGTTCGGCCCTTGATCTCGCCGGAATCAACAGCACAGTGGGCGCCCCGCCCTACTAATGATGCCCTTTCGGGTTGTCGCGCTCCATCTCCACGCGTTCTTCCATCGTCAGTTGCGGCAAATGCCGAATGAAGAGCACCAGTTTCCAGTCGTCCTGCGATCCATGGGGAGGGGCAAAGGCCGGCATGCCAGTGAAGCGGATTCCGTTTTCGATGATCCAGAATAGTTCTCCGTCGGAAAGCTTTTGCGTTTCCGCCAAGCGCAAGTCCGGCGGCTTCGGGTATAAGCCTTTGCCGTACAGGGTATCGCCGCTGCCGTCGTTCCCGTGACACGGTTCGCAGTGATCCGCGAAGTGCGCCATCGCTTCTTGAAGAGTCTGATCGGACGGCATGAGGGGGTTGTGTTCGTTGCGGGCATTCGCCGGAATTGCCAGGTGGCGGGCGTTTCGCGCCAGTATCGCTTCCATCGCGGTCGGTGTGGCATGTGCGCTCAAGCCGTTGTGCAGCATCGAAACGCCGGCGCCAATCGCCAGCCCGGCGGCCAGCACCAGTAGGAGAAGAATCAGACTCCAGCGTTTCACGGTCCACGTATGGTAGCAGAGAAAGGTGTTCACGACCGCCCGCAGATTTTGACGCGCTGCGCTCGCGTGCGAGCTGCCCCACCTTTCGCGGTTTTTGAAAGGTGGGCAAGGCTCCGCCGATCCCTCAGGCAGCGCTCCAATCAGACAATTCGCCCAAGATCGCGATGGATAACAGCCGACTTCGTGGCCGCTCAAACGTGAGCCGTCCCCGGCAGGAGGTGTACAATCGTTGCGTTTTTCAAAGGAGAGTTAAGGAGGATAGAGATGAGATCTGAACGCCGTGTATTGTATCTGATTGCACCCGCTGTTCTTCTCATGTTCGCCGGTGGAATTTCAAGCCTTGCCCAGGACGGCAAACTCATCCTGCATGTCACTCCCAAACAGGCTTATGTTTTCGTAGATGGACGCGCGATTAGCGAAGCCAGCAAGCACCACTCCCTCCGCCTGAGCGCGGGAGACCATAAGATCGAGCTGGCCAACTACGGCTACGCCCCGGCAAGCCGCACCGTCACCATCACAGCGGGAAAAAACACCGACCTCGACGTCACTTTGACCGCCGTTTCCAGCACAGTCTCCGGACCGTTCGGCGCCATGACCATCGAAGGCCCTCCCCGTGACGCAGTTCTGCTGAATGGCAAGACGCCGGATTTCTTCGTCGGTCACGTCGACGAGTTCGACCACGACTGGTGGTGGAAGCAGGAGCTGGTTGTTCCGCCCGGCACCTATCAGGTCACCGTTATGCACGAAGACAAAGAGGCTTGGTCGGGCTCGGTCAATGTTCCGCCCAACCAGCGGGTGGTCGTGGATATCCCCAAAGGCGTGCGCAAGACGGTTGCCTGGCCGCGGGGAGAAAAACTCAGTTCCATCCCACGCTTCACCGCGGGCATGGCCAGCGACACTGTCGCTGTAGCCAAACCTACCGCGGAGTTGACGGCCACCGCGGCACAAGTCAACTGCGGGGATTCCTCGCAACTCAAGTGGACTTCCTCGGACGCTCCCCGCGTTGAGATCACTCCGATCGGCGCGGTTGCGACCACCGGAGAACAGGCGATCCAGCCCAAACAAACCACCACGTATCAACTCACCGCTGTCGGGCCCGGAGGCACAGTAACTTCGAATGCCACAGTTAATATAAACACTGCCATCCAGGCGAATCTCGCGCTTTCATCCCCTGAAGTCCACTACAAACGTGTGGGGGACAAAGTCGTTGAAGAAGGCAGCACGGCGTTAAACTGGACAGCCGGGAACGCATCCACGGTTTCCATTGATCCATTGGGCACGGTCAGTCCTACCGGCACCCAGAATATTCAGGTGGCGCCCCATAAGACGGACCCCGGGGCCGTTGATGAGACCGTCACTGTATACGCTCAACGCTAAGAACGATTGTGGCGGCTCCGAAACGCGAACCGCTACGCTGCACATTGTCGGCACGATTGAGCGACCGGAATTCAAACTCGCAATGCGCAGCGTTTTCTTTCCCACGGATCGGCCGCGAAGCCGCAAGTCGGAAGCTGCCTTGCTGCCGAGCGAACGCGAAACGCTCACGTCCATAGCCGACGCTTTCAAGCAATATCTCGCGGTGCAGCCCGATGCTCATCTGATCCTCGCTGGCCACGCCGATAAGCGCGGGCCCGAAGCCTACAACAAACCTCTTTCGGAGCGGCGTGCCGAACTGGCCAAGAGGTTCCTGATCGAGCAGGGTGTTCCGGAAGCGAATATTGAAACTCAGGCCTACGGGAAAGAGAAGAACCTGACCGCCGACCAGGTCAAAGAACTGCTTGGACAAAATACGGATTTGAGCCCAGAGGATCGGCAAAAGTTAATGGCGAAATTCACGACGATCGTCCTGGCCTATAACCGCCGTGTCGATGCCGACGTGACTCCCGCCGGGCAAGAATCGGCTGTGCAGTATCCCATCAAGAGCGAGGATTTTGCCAGGTTGATTGACCGTAACGGTCCGGAAAAAGAAGGCAGCGTAGTAAACGCGGCGGAAAAGGAAAACGTCAAGAAGTAGGAAGCGAAGGCAGTGGGTCAGCTTGGATTTATTTTCCTACGAGGCTGTCATCCCGAGACGCGGCGTACTTCAGCCGCGTGAGGGATCTCTCGTAGATAGGGCCAGTGGGAGATTTTTCGTTCTGCGGGTGCCCCCTCTTTGCTGCGTTCTTTGCGGCAAAGGTGGGGAATTCTGAATTCCTATTTAACCCTGGTCGCAGTCAGCTTCCGAATCGCCCACGTGGCACTCCCCCGCACAACCTCATCGCCATCTGAAGTCAAGCTGTTAAGCAGGGGCAGAAACTTCCTCTCTCCGCTGTTGCCCATTGCGATCACTGCATTCCGGCGCAGGCCGGAGCGCTTCGCGCGCCTCACCGGCGATCCGCGAAAGGTGCTGCGGAACTCTTCCTCACTCATCTCCGCAATCCAATCGAGTGCCGGATTCACCAACTCCGCCCGCGGCTGAAATTCAGCGGCATTCGTTGCCGGAGCTTTCCGGTTCCACGGACAGACATCCTGGCAAATGTCGCAACCAAAAATGTGCCGCCCCATCCCGGAGCGAAGGTCGTTATCGTCAGGAAGCGCACCCCGCTTTTCGATCGTGAGATACGCGATGCATTTGTTGGAATCGAGTTGGTAAGGCGCCGTCAGCGCGTCGGTGGGGCAGGCGTCAATGCAGCGCGTACAACTACCGCAGCGATCGGGCGCGGGCAGGCTTGCTTCCGCAGCTTCAAGATCGAGCGAGCTAAGGATCACGCCCAGAAAAAGCCACGACCCCAGCTTTTGATTGATGATGCACGTATTCTTCCCGATCCAGCCGATGCCGGCATATTTCGCCACGACGCGCTCGACGATCGGCCCGGTGTCAACATAACAACGAGTCGTAAGGTCATCAGTTGCAGCGGCGCTTCTCAGCGCCGCTTCAACTTGCCGCATCCGCGGCATCACCGATTGGTGATAGTCCTGCCGGCCCCAGGCATAGCGCGAGATCCATCCCCGCCCTCGCGCGTCCTCACTCCCATCCGGCACGTGCGTGGAATACGGTTGTGCCGTGTTGTAATTGATCGCGCACACCACAACACTTCGCGCCCACGGCACGGCATTCGCCAGAGACGCGCGCTTCAGCCGATGCTTCTCGTCGCGTGCCTCCAGATATTTCATTTCGCCCGCGCGCCCCTCGGCAATCCAGCGCGGAAAATATTCCAATTCCGGCGCATCCTGCACCGGAGCGATTCCAACCAGATCGAAACCGGCGTCCGTGGCGGCCTTCGTTATCGCAGCCGAAATTTCAGAAGATCGTAATCTGGATCGAAACATGGTGAAGCCAAACCTGAATCAATTTTACGCGGCCCACCTTGCGACCGCAGCGGTTCCAAAATGGAAATCAGACTACACATTTAAATTGCAAAAGCCGTCTCCCGAGCGTGGTCAGCGTATAAGCTTTTTTTCACAGAGTCACGCAACTCACGCTGCGCGTTCTCCGAATTTTTGCGCCAGGAGAAAAGAAATATGCCGCAAATTACTCCCACACAAACTCCCAATATCAAAATCTCCATAATCAACGAGAGCACTCTGTTGGCCGATACCGATGTCGGGCCGGTCGTAGTGGCGCTCCAGAAACAGGTGACCAACGACTTCCGTCCGGTTTGGGGAGCGGACGCCGAACTTACCATCGTCCCCAAGGGCACGCAACCGCCCAGTGGGAGCTGGTGGCTGGTATTGCTCGACGACTCTGACCAGGCCAACGCTCTGGGTTATCACGACCTCACCACCGAGGGCCTTCCTATCGGCAAGGCTTTCGTAGCCAGCGATTTGAAGGCCGGCACATCGTGGACCGTCACCGCCAGTCATGAACTTCTCGAAATGCTCGGCGACCCTAACATCAATCTCGCCGTGTTCGTGCAGAACAGCATCACTGCCGGAATTCTCTATGCCTACGAAGTCTGCGACGCTTGCGAGGATGACAGCACCGGCCATCAGATCGACAATGTGCTGCTCTCCGATTTCGTTTACCCCGCCTGGTTTGAAAGCTTCCGCACCGAGGGATCCACGCAATTCGATCGCATGAAAAAGATGCAGACTCCCTTTCAGCTTCTGGTGAATGGCTACATCGGAGTCTTCAACGTGACTGCGGGCAGTGGCTGGCAACAGCAGACTGCGGAAAAGCATCCGGCCAGCCTGCAGCATCGCGGCGGAATTGGTACTCGCCGCGAACGCCGCAGCATCCCTCACGAACTTTGGATTAACAGCCTGCCGCAACGCAAGATCGCAAGCAATGCGCAGAAGTACCGCCAGCAATTGGAAACCATCCAACAACGGCGCAAAGCAGCCTGAAAAGTTTCCCCCTGGGTCCTCTCGCATGCCCCGCGTGAAATTGCGCGGGGCTATTTTTCCGCTTTACGGAACGCGGAAGGCGATTCGACTATTGCATCAGCTGCTTAAGCGCGGTCCGAGCATCGCCGACCTGGGTCAAACGAGTTTGCGAATTTGAAAAGTGAGAGAGAAATTCCTGAAACTCGTCGATCGCCTTGTCGCGCTTGCCCGTACGTTCGTAGAGTTGTCCTAAATAATAGTGAGATAGGACTCCAGGCAAGGGAAATCGCTCGACTAAGGCTCTCGAGTTTGCCACGCTGCGCTCGACTCGCAATATGGAGCGAAATTCTTGCTCGGCCGGGGAGTAATCATTGATCAGGAGATGGCTGCGGGCTTTGAGGAAAAGCAGGTAAGGCTCCTGGAAGTCGGGAATGGTGGCGGCACGATCCAAGGCCGCTTGCCCATCGCCACGCTGCACTGCGGCGCTCACATCGGCGTAGGCCTGATTAATTTCAATGGCCCGCGGCGCAATCCAGGGATGGCTGGTGGCGTAACGCTGCAGACTTTGCTGTGCGGCGGATGTGTTTCCCGCCAGGGTTTGGAGAAATGCCAGGGTTCGCAGCTGCTCGTCATCGAGCTTCTGTTGTTGCACAAACGAGAGCGCAGACGGACCCTCCCCCAGGATGACGGACATGGCGGCGAATGGTAGCAGGAATTCCCCGGCAGCCTCGCTCTGTTTTGCGCGCCCAAGTTGCACGACAGCTTCGCGGTAGCTGGCGAGCGCGCCTTCGAGGTCGCCTCGGCTCTGCTTGAGCTGCGCCTCGTAACCGGGAAGCCAGGGATGTGAAAAAGATGACTCGTGTTGAGCAAGTTGCTGGAAAGCGGCGTTGGCCATGTCGGGTTTCTTCTGATCGGTGTAGACGATGGCCAGCTTCAGGTACTCTCCATAATTGCTGAAGTCCGGTTTCAGTTCGAGCACTTTGCGGTAGGCGGCAACCGCTTCATCATCGCGGCTTGCCATGAAAAGTATGTCGCCGCGGGTGTCGAACGGATTGGGATCGCCAGGCCGAACTGCCATGTAAGCGTCATTGGCGGCCAGACCGCCATTGATATCGCCAGACAGTGCGAGTTGGTACGATTGAAAATTGAGCAGATCTTCATTCTTCGGATCGAGCGCCAGTCCTTGCTGCAACAGCTCCAGGGCTTGTTGTCGCTTGCCTGTCAACGCCAGGATGACACCCAAAACACCTCGATCCATAGTCGAGCGCGGAAACTCCGATACCAACTGCTGCCGGATGGCAATCGCGGCCTCAATATCGCGGGCACGGTTGGCTTTGAGCGCCTGCAAAGATAATTGGTCGTAACGAGGAAGGCGCGATTGCAATTGATCGACCTTGACCGCGAGTTCGCTACTGCGCCGCAGATCGCCTTCATGCGCGTACTCGTCGGCCAGGCGCAGGTAGGCCAGAGCAAACTGCGGGTCCAGGCGAACCGCCTCTTCCAATTCGCGGACTGCGTCGGTAGTAAGAAAGCGGCGGCCGTAATCGATGCCCAACTGGTAATGGCGGTATGCCTCCACGTTGGACGTGGAAGCCTGCTCAATTTCCGGAGCCTTTTGCGGCAGGTCTGAGGCGGGAAGAAAGCTGCCGGCGATGCTTGCCGTGAGCCGGTCCACCATCCCGAAGATGCTCTGCACATCCTGTCCTTCCAGCTTTTCCGAGAAAAGGATCTGCCCAGTGCCGGTGTCTTGCGCGCGCACGTCCAGCCGCAGTTGCGTGGGACCAATCTTCAACAAAGCACCGGTAATGTAGGCATCAGCGCCGGCATCGCGCGCGACCTGTTGTGCCTGGGCCGGATCGAGCGACTTTCCGTCTTTGGTTGCGCGCTGCACCGCGCTCAGCACGCGCTCAGTGGAGAGCACATTCAGGCCTTTCACCTGGGCCAGATTGGTGGTGAGCATGTCGGTGAGCCCATTGTCGAGCCAGTTGAGCGACTGGTCCTGCGAAAGATTATTGAAATAAAGCACTGCCACGGCCTTGTGCTGCAGACCGCCAGCAGAGTGTGAGCTTCGGCCACGCAGGAACCAGAAGCCTGCCACCGCAGCGAGCACGATTGCCAGTCCGGCGATTGCGATCAGTAAACCGGCGAAGCGCAAACCTCTCGCTCCTCTCCCGGCAACCTGGATCGTAGACGCAGAAGAACTCAGCGCAGGAACCACAGGAACACCGGACGACGAACCGCTCACGTTCGCCGGCGGCGCAGATGCGGACGCGACTGGCGCTGAATACGAAACTGGTGGAACCGGAGGCGGCGAAGCCGCGACGGCGGCGCTTCGTCCCGATTCCGTATCCCGCTTCAACCTCTGCAGGTCGGCGCGCAAATCGGCGGCATGCTGGTAACGAAGGTTGCGATCCTTCTCCAACGCCTTGTTGATGATGTCTTCCAGCTTCGCCGGAACATCCGGGTTCAGACGAATCGGAGAGGTCGGAGCGCGCTCCAAAATGGCATTGAAGACGGCCGCAGAAGTTTCGCCACGAAACGGCATGGTGCCCGTGGCCATCTCGTAGAGCACGGCGCCGAAGGAAAAAAGATCGGTGCGTGCGTCCAGTTCTTTTCCCATCGCCTGTTCCGGTGACATGTAGGCAACCGTGCCCAAAGCCGCACCGGGGCTGGTGAGGTGTTGCTCGTCGATGCTGGCCGCCTGGGTTGCGGCGCCCGCGAGCAGGCTGGAAGAACTGGTGGCAGGTGTGAGTTTGGCGAGGCCGAAATCCAAAACCTTGGCGTGGCCGCGCTCGGTCACGAAGAGATTCGCCGGCTTGATGTCGCGATGGACGATTCCTTTGCTGTGTGCCGCGTCGAGCGCGTCCGCAATCTCGATGGCTAACGATATGAGCGTCTCGTTCTCCAGCGCGCGCCCTTCGATGCGATGCTTAAGGGTCACGCCGCCCAGAAACTCCATGGCGATAAATGCCTTGCCATCTTCGTCGCCTATATCGTGAATCGTGCAGATGTTGGGGTGATTCAGTGCCGAAGCGGCCTGCGCCTCGCGTTGAAAACGAGCCAGCGCTTGAGGATCACGGGCGACTTCCTCGGGCAGGAACTTGAGGGCGACGAAGCGGTGCAGCCGTGTGTCCTCGGCTTTATAAACGACGCCCATCCCGCCGCCGCCGAGCTTTTCGACGATGCGATAGTGCGAGATGGTTTGGCCGATCATTATTTCGCCGGTCATAATTGCCCGATCTTTGAGAAACGCCTGACCCTAAGTCGCTTCATCTTACGGAGGCAGCGTCCGCGAGTCAACGAATGCGAGTAGTAAGCAGTGTCTTAAGACTTAAGACGCTACCGAATAGTGGTGCAATTTGAAAGTCCTCGAAGATTGCGCCCCGGCGGCGTCATCCCGATGTCCCACGTTTTCACCACCGGGACGAGGGATCTCCCGCTTAACCGACTTAGAACGTCAGCTAAGCACGCAAGAACTAAGCAACGAGCTGGCCAAATTTGTCCAGATCGATGTTCCCGCCCGAGACGATCGCAACTATCTTTCCGGAGCCCGCCCGGCCCGATCGCGCCGCAGCCACGGCACACGCGGCAGCACCCTCAATGATGATGCGATTCCGCTCAGCCACTAGCTTCATTGCCTGTGCCGCTTCATTCAGAGTCACAACCAAAGAACCGTCCAGAAGCTCGCGAGCCTGCGCAAACATGTTTGGGAAAACCATTTTGCTGCCGATGCCATCGACGAAAGAGGGCGTATATTCCACCGTGCGCGGCTCACCCGCTGCCAGGGACGAGGCGAGCGGAGCTGCAGTCTCGATCTCAGCGGTGTAGATCCTTACCGAGGGAGCGAGTGCTCGCAACACGGCCGCGATGCCGCACGACAAGCCTCCCCCGCCCCATGGGATCACCACCGCCTCCACGTCGGGCAAGTCTTCCAGAAGTTCCAGCGCGATCGTGCCATTGCCCGCCATCACGCGAGGATCGTCGAAGGCGTGAATAAAAGTGGCATCGACCCCAGGGTAGGATCGCTTCTCGAAAGTTTGCCACCATTCGGCGAAAGGGACCTTGATTACCCGCCCGCCCAGGCGTTCGACCGCAAGGATCTTTGTCGCCGGAGCTGTCTCGGGGGCAACGATGGTGGCGGGAATGCCCAGACGTCGCGCACAGAACGCAACCCCTTGCGCCATATTGCCCGCCGAAGCCGTTAAGACGCCAAGATCGAGTTGCTCGCGCGGAGAAAGCGCCATCACGTTCGCCGCGCCCCGGATCTTGAACGAGCCAATCGGCTGCAGGTTCTCGAGCTTCAAATACAAATTGGCGGGATCATCCGTGTTGCAGCGAACCAGCGGCGTTCGAAAAGCAACCGCCGCGATGTTGCGCCGCGCTTCTTCAGCTTGAGAAACAGCTTGAGAAACCGAGATCGGCATCGCCTTATGTTACCTTCGCAGCCCTTATGAAGAAAGCAACATAGAGATAAGCAATTTCGCTAGGGCCCATCCTTGTTTGCGGAACTCATGGTTGCGAAAACTCATGGTTGCGGAACTCGCCGAAATAGTTTCGGGAAGAGCGCGGCTTTCAGCGTGCCGCCAAGATCCAATAACTGACTCGGCTTCAGCCGCTGACGTGGCTCGTACCAATCCCATACTTCGAGTCCAGAAATGCCCCGAGCTTCAGGGGCAGCACTCGTGCCAGCTCCTGCCAGGTCAAAACTCGCAATGCCGTTCGCAGTTCCACGAGTTTCACGCACTTCATCACTGCATACCACGCATCGATAAGGTCCGGCCTGCGAGCGTCCAGTAATACACAGAACGAACAACGCAGAGCATGCGCCGCTAGCACATTGCGCAGGAGTTGATAGCAGAGATAGTCGCTCCCGGTCTGAGGGAGTTGCTCGTGGTCGAAGACATCCAGAAAATCACGATACGCGATGAACACCGCCTTGTCCGCCCGCTGAAAGTCACTTTCTGTAAGTTTCGCTTCCACCAGCAGATTTCCAACTCGCATATCGATCTCGGTTCTATCAAATCGGCCGTTGATCAGTGGAACTCGCGCCTTGTAACCAAAGCGTGGCGGTTCGATCGCTTCCGCACCAAGCGCTTCCAAAGCTCGCTTATCACGCCAGACTCTGGGATAGCAAAAAATGTTCATCAGCAGCGCATCCGAACTCATGCACGAATCAAGTTCTCTCCACTGTCCGTGGTCAGAGGCGGGCAAGGAGCGCTTGCCCTGGGAGTGGACTTTTCCCAGGCGCGACCGCCAAATGGGATTCGACATAATCGCCTTGTAGCTCGCCCGGGTAAAGTTTCCATGGCAGAATTGGTCCTCATCAGGGGCGAAGCAAGTCACAGGCATGGCGCCGTAGCTCAAGGCATGACGCAGATTCTTCGACTGGGCGAACTCTAAGGCGCGCTGGGCAAGTTCCTGACGAAGGCTGGAAGCAAAGCTCATGGGACTTACCGCGAAAGATTATAGCGAATAAACGGCGAATCATCATCGCCCAGCTTTATGGGTCATCACCATATGCGCGGCGAAGATATCCTCAACCGCCAGCCCTAGCGATTTGAAAACCGTGATCTCGTGATCATTCTGCCGGGCTGGAAGCTCACCGAGTTCCGCCACAATATGCTCCGCGGTCCACCGGCCTTCGTTGATTCCCATCACCACGTCGCCGGCTTCCTTCAGCGCCGCTGCCCGCGAGTCAACTACCAGCCGTGCGCGCGCCATCAACAGCGGATCGAGTTCTCGTTGCCATGGCACGCACGCCCCCACTGCAATGATGTGTGTGCCGTCACCAACCCATTCGTTCTGAATTACTGGCGTCGGTGAAGCAGTTACAGCTACGACGACATCAGCTCCACGCACCACCGCTTCCGCGCTCTGCATCGCGACCGCTCCAATCTCGTCGGCAAATTTGCGAAGGCGTTCCGGGTTCGGGCTCCACGCCCGCACTTCCCGAAACTCTCGTACCAGGCCGAGCGCGTGAAAATGGCTGCGAGCCTGCACTCCTGAGCCCAGAATTCCTAATACGCGTGCGTCCCTGCGTGCCAGGTACCGCGCCGAAACCGCCGATACCGCCGCGGTTCGTACTTCAGTGATGTAGCGACCATCGAGAATCGCTTCGGTTACGCCGGTTTCAGGATTCAACATCACGATGATTGCCTGGTGCGTTTCAAGGCCGAGCTGAGTATTGCCTGCGCAGACGGTGACCAGCTTTACGCCGAGCGCCGGAAGAGCGGGCACATACGACGGCATTAGACCGAAAAAACGCCGCTCGCCGAACTCGAGGACAGTACGCACGGGTTGCTGTACCTGTCCGGCGGTGAATGCGAACAGCGCCCGCTCCATTGCATTAATCAGGTCACCGAGGGGCAAGCACCCCCGCACTTCGTCTTCGGTGAAAAATCGCAGGCCTTGCACGAGGTATTCCGATCGGCAGAACGTTAGGTCCAGCAGATTATGGCAGATGGCGGCGCTAGACGCCGAGTTTCTTCACTTCCTCGTTGTAATACTTGCGGTAGAGAATGTCCCACTCCTGCGAGCCTTCCAGAATGGTGCGCTTCTGGCTCTCAATTTTCTGGCGTGCGGCAATGTCGATTCGTTCCTCATGATTGAGAAGCTCTTCGAGGATCTTGCGGGTTTCTTGGCGGATGGTGTTGGGATCTTCGATGAATTCGACTTCCTCCATCTGTTTGAGAGCGTCGGTGACCGCCCGGGCCAGCACGTTCACTTTGTCGCGGCTCAGCCTCACAGCACCGCCTTGTATTTGCGCACCAGTTCGCTCTTCACCTTGCGGAACATCTCCTGATAGTTGGCGCCGGTTTTGTTCATCTCCTCGGAATAGGCTTCGAGAATGACCCGCACTTCATCGTTGATCCGGTCTTCGAGGGTCAACTCTTCGAGTAGAGCGGCATGGACGCGCTCCGTAACCTTGGGCACAACCGAAGTCTCGATGGCCTTCGCGGCAATCAATTTCTTGGTGACTTCGCGGGCCAGGTAGCCCACATATTCCTTGGAAAGAAGCATGTGCGGATAAATTGTCCCTGTATCTGCGGGCTCTTGTTTGTGAATTTTAGAGTGTAACACAGCGGATGCGAGCACGAACGCACCCCAAAAGCCTCTGTTCGCATCGATATAAAACGCAGACCACGAGATCACAATAAGGAGAAGGCATGCCTCTCGTTCGAATCGATCTGGTTGAAGGCAGGACGCCGGACTATCGCGCACAGGTTGGTCAGATCATTTATCAGGCGATGCTGGAGTGCTTCAGCGTCCCAAAGAACGATCGCTTTCAAATCATCACAGAGCATCCTCAAGGTTGAACTGCAGTTTGACCGGGATTATCTCGGCGTTCATCGAACCGACGAATGCATCTTCGTACAGATTACGATGAGCACTGGGCGCACGGTGGAGATGAAACAGCGGTTCTACAAAGCCGTAGCCGATGGCCTGCATGAAAGTTTGAAGCTGCGCCGTGAAGATGTCTTCATCAACCTGGTGGAAGTGGCGAAGGAAAACTGGTCCTTCGGCAACGGCGAAGCCCAGTACGTAACCCCAACCAGCAAATAAAAGAGCAACAGCTGCATCGCGGGATGTGGCGAATTGTGCTTTTCAGGCAATTCCGCGCCCTGGGAAGAGCAGTGTTTCAGCGCTGTGTAGTCCCCGTAAGCGCCTCTTGGGTCGGCTACAGGAAAATTACCTCTTCCCACATTATATCGTGATACGATATAACATTTAAGTGGATCGCACCACGATACAATCGGCTGCATGAAGAAGCTCTCCTTGTCGGATTACCAGGCGCTGGCGGAGTTCCGCTACCGAATCCGCCGGTTCCTTCACTTCAGCGACCAAGTTACAAAGCAGGCGGGGCTGGAGCGGGGACAGTATCAACTTCTGTTAGCAATCAAGGGCATGCCATCCGGAGTTCGGCCGCTGATTCGCGAACTGGCCAACCGCATGCAAATCCGCCACCACAGCACCGTGGAGCTGGTGAACCGCCTCGAAGCCCGAGGATTTGTTCGTCGCACTCGTGCCCAAGACGATCGCCGCCAGGTCCTCCTTGCTCTCACTCCCAGGGGAGAGAAGGTACTCGGCGAACTGGCGCTCCATCATCACAACGAGTTGCGCTCTTCCGGCCCCGAGCTGGTAACGGCGCTGCGCCGCTTGATGCTCGCCAACGACGACAACGAGTCGAATTCCGCCGCTCCCGGCGACAAGTTAAAAATAACGAAATACTAATACTGATGACCAACACCGAGGCTTCAGCCCAACGATTTTCTTCCGCCGACGCCGTCCCCGCAGTATCCACCGATGCTGCCTTCTCCGCCGAAGTGCCGCCGGCGCCATTCCGGATGCTACTGGTTTCCTTTCTCTCAGCCGGCATCGGCCTGGTCGCGGGAATCGTGGCCTTCGCGCTCTACAAACTCATCGGCCTCTTCACGAATCTTTTCTTCTTCCATCGCTGGTCTGCCGATTTCTCCAGCGCCCAGCATAACCATCTTGGCCCGCTGGTAATCGTAGTCCCAGTGATCGGCGGCCTCATCGTAGGCGTCATGGCAAAATACGGCACGCCGAAAATCAAAGGCCACGGCATTCCGGAAGCCATGGAAGCCGTGCTGTTCAACCGCAGCCGCATCGCCCCGCGAGTGGCCATCCTGAAGCCCATCTCCGCCGCCATCGCCATCGGCACCGGTGGCCCGTTCGGCGCCGAAGGCCCCATCATTCAAACCGGCGGAGCCATCGGATCGCTCGTCGGCCAGGCCTTCCACACCACCGCGGTCGAACGCAAAGTGCTGCTCGCCTGCGGGGCCGCTGCTGGCATGTCGGCTACGTTCAATACTCCCATCGCCGGCGTTATCCTCGCCATCGAGCTGCTGCTCTTCGAATTCAAGTCGCGGTCGTTCATCCCACTCGTAATCGCCAGCACCCTGGCCACCGCGGTTCACATGCAGCTTTTGGGCATTGGACCGATGTTTCAGGTCGCCACCATGGATTTCGCCATCCCCCGCGGCCTGCCTTTCTATCTTTTATTAGGACTCATCTGCGGCCTAGCCGCGGTCGGCTTCAGCAAACTTCTCTACTGGGTGGAAGACCAATTCGACAAACTTCCGATCAGCGACCTATGGTGGCCCGCCATCGGAGCCCTTGGGCTCGGCATCATCGGCTTCTTCGTTCCGCGCGTGCTTGGAGTCGGCTATGACACCATCGGAGACATACTCAACGGCCAGCTCGCCTGGAAACTCTTGCTGGTGGTGATGCTCGCCAAAGCTGCGGCGCTGGCCGTCTCACTCGGTTCCGGCACCTCAGGCGGCCTGCTCGCCCCCTGCTTCATGTGGAGCGCCGCGATGGGCGGCCTTTTCGCCATGCTCTCGAATCACCTCTTCGCCAGCGCACATCTTTCTGCCGGTGCCTTCGCGCTGGTTGCCATGGGCGCGGTGTTTGCGTCAGCTTCCCGCGCCACCTTTACCTTCATTATCTTCGCCTTCGAAATCACGCGCGACTACAACTCGGTTCTGCCGCTCATGCTGGTCAGCGTTATCGCCGACGGCATCGCCATGCTCTTTATGCCCAATAGTTCGATCATGACCGAAAAACTGGCGCGCCGCGGCCTGCGCGTCCATCAGGACTATGAAACCGATGTCCTCTCGCAAGCTTACGTCGCTGAAACCATGGAAAAAGATTTGCCCGCCGTTGCCGCCGGCACAAGCGTTGTCGCGCTCGCCGAGCGCATTGCGCAACATGATCCCGCCGTTGCGCGCCATGAAGCTCTTTTAATTCTGGATGACGCGGGAAAGCTTTCCGGCATCATTACCCGAGGGGACCTGCTCCGCGCTCTTGAGAAAAATTCTTCGGAAACAATCACAGTCGAGCAAGCGGGCAGCACGAATCTAGTGGTTACCTATCCCGACGAACTCATCTCCGAAGCCACCGCCAAAATGCTCCGCCACAATATCGGACGTTTGCCCGTCGTCGACCGCGCCGACCCGCGCACCGCCATCGGATATCTCGGGCGCAGCGGGGTTATGGCCGCCCGCCTACGCCGCTTCCGCGACGAACACGTCCGCGAACCCGGATGGTTCCCCAGAGCCACCGGCGCTGGCTCCTGAGAAAAGCCGTCATTCCGCCACCCGTTTCGGAGAGTTACACGCAAATCGGAGCCGTGCGAGTCAGGCGTAACTTTTCCGCTACCCGCCTGTGTATTGCCAACCGCCGTCTTATTTCAGTATTCTTGCGCCATCCTTAAACCAAGAAGAAATCTGTCGCGATCGTGTATCCAAATGACAGAACTCAATCGATCATCTTTCTGTGATGGCAGCCTTTTTCCGGGCGCCCGGCGCAGCACTGCGCCGTTGCTTTTGTGGCCTTTGTACGTGTTGCCCGTCAAACATTCAATACAGCAATAACCGGGAAATTTCCGAACTCAGGGGGCACAAATGTCGAAGCTGCAAATCAGGTTGATCTGGATTAGTTTTCTAGGGATTGCATTCCTTGCCCAAGCATTCGCTCAGGGCGGCGCGACCGGCGCCATCACCGGTACCATTCAAGATCCCAGCGGCGCGGTTGTGGCCAATGCCGAGATTCGCATCACCAATCAGCAGACTGGCATGCTTGAGCGCAGCCTCACCTCGGGCGCGGATGGCTCGTTCACAGCGGCACTTCTACCCGCGGGTGCGTATACCGTGAACGTCCATGCCCCAGGCTTTGCCGAATCCACATTTCGCGACACCGTGGTGCGGGTGACTGAAACCACTCGCCTCATTGCAAAACTGAAGGCCCAGGCGGTTCAGCAACGTGTGGAAGTTGAAGCCGAAGTGCAGCAGGTTGACACCACGGATGCGACCACAGGACAGGCAATTGAATCGCAAACCATCAAGAACCTGCCGCTGGCCACGCAAAATTTTCAGCAGTTACTAACCCTTTCGAGCGGCGCGCAGGGAGAATTGAATGCGGCCTCGCAGCTTGGCCGTGGCAATGTGCGCATTGAAGTCAACGGCCAGCGCGAAGACAACAATAATTATCAGATCGAAGGCATCAGTGCGACCGATTACAATGTCGCCGAACTCACGACAACCCCGTTGCCGAATCCCGCGGTAATTGCGGAGTTCAAAGTCCAAACCTCGCTCTACGACGCCAGCCAGGGAAGAAATGGAGGCGGCGACATCAATGCCATCCTCAAAACCGGCACCAACGCATTTCATGGCGAAGCTTACGAATTCTTCCGCAACACGGTACTCGACGCGAACGATTACTTCGTTAACCAGGCGGGCGAGTCGAGGCCGGTAATTCAGCAGAACATCTTCGGCGGAGATCTCGGCGGCCCGATTGGAACCGGAGGCAAGCTTGGCTTCTTCTTTGTGAACTACTCCGGAACCCGCCAGCGCAGCGGAGATTCTCCGGGAACGATTATCAGTACCCTCATCCCTTACATTCCTGCGGCGGATCGTGGCCCGGGCGGCCAGGCTGCGCTGGCTGCTGCCTTTGGCGTTCCGAGCATCGATCCGGTCGCCGAAAATCTGATCGCATTTAAGAGCAACCAGTTTGGCGCGGCTGCGAATGGTTATCTGTATCCGCTACCCAACGTCGCCGCCGGTACAGCGCCGGGCAGCGTTGTCCCATTTACCGTTAGCAGCCCGGGCTCCTATACCGACAACCAATTCACCGCAGCCTGGGACCGCGAGTTTCGCGACTCGCGCGATAAATTATCCGGACGATTCTTTTTTCAAAACTTCGAGTCGGATGTCCCATTTGGTGCAGGCGGCCTGCAAGCCTCTCTCGGCGGCAGTATCAGCAGCGGAGACCTGAACTTCCCTTACCAGCTTCCTGTCCGCGATCGCGTCTTTTCCCTGACGGAAACTCACGTCTTCACGCCCAACGTGGTCAACGAGTTCCGGCTCGGCTTTGTTCGCATCAACAATAGCGACATTAACGTTCCCCCGGTCACCGCAAGCCAGGCCGGTATCGATCGTCCTACCAACAACCTGACGGACAACATTTATAAATTTACCTTCGTCAGCTCCGGTTTTCAGTTCGGACCCACGCCGCAGGCCAACCAGTATCAGGCCCAGAACAACTTTAGTTTTAACGAGACCTTGGGCTGGATTAGGGGCAAACACAACTGGCGCTTCGGGGGCGAATTCACGCCGGTCAGCCTGAACAAAAAGTTTCCCCAGGTCTTCAACGGTCAACTCTACTTCGGGAACTCCACCACTTCCCCGGTGACTGATTTTGGAAATTTTCTGCAAGGAACGCCGGAGTTCAGTTTCGGCGGGGGCGGCGTTTATAACCACAACTATCGCCAGAAAAATTCCGCCGTCTTTGCTCAGGACGATTGGAAAGTCACTCCTGACCTAACCCTGAACTTGGGCCTGCGCACCGAATTCTTTGGCGCCTGGACTGACAATGCCTGCCACATCGGCAATATGGAATCGGACCTGACTAAGTCGGGACAGTATCCCTTTATCTATCCGAAGTGTGTCGATAAGCTTGGCGTTCCTGGATTGACCGGGACCGCTGCCGGATCGACTTTCAACAACAGCGTCTCTACTGGCATCGGTCCGCGCGTCGGCTTCGCCTACGACTTGTTTGGTCATCACAACACGACTGTTCGCGGCGGATACGGTATCTTCTACGTCCGCGAAGATGTTGGAGCAGTCGATCAGCTTAGCTTCCAGTCGCCATTCATTCCGATTGTTTTCTTCGGACAGACGCCTGGGTTTACCATGTCCGATTTCTTCACCGGCGCACCCACCGGACCTCCGCCCACGAACGCCAACGGAGTGCCGGCCGCCGGACAATTGTCGGGGGCATGGCTGCCGTGCTTGGCGCATCTCATCAGCTTCGCGCCTAGCAACAATCCTTCGGTGGGGGATGGGAACTATGCCTGCACCGGCGGCCCCGGCGTGAATTCAACGCAAAACTTGTTTGTGCTCGAGGTGCCGCGGCACTTCGTCGTACCCAACACGCAACAATGGAATCTCACCGTGCAGCGTGATCTCGGCCGTAAGTGGGTGCTGGAAGTTGGCTATGTTGGCACCAAGGGCACGCACTTGCGCGAAACCCGCGATGCCATCCAATCGGTGAATGCAACTCCGGCTAATCCGTTCGTGGTCACAACCACCAGCGGCCAAAGCTTCACCATTACTAACAACACTTTTTCCAATGCCATCGCGCGCACACCCACGCCCGGCCTCAACGGATATTCCGGCTATCAGATCTTCGCCAACGACGCTTATTCCATTTACCACTCGCTTCAGGCTACAGTCTCGCGGCGCTGGGAGCGAGGTTACATTCAGGCTGCGTACACTTTCTCCAAGAACATCGATGCCACCTCCACGGGAAACACAGCCAACAACACTGCCTTCAACGACGAAAGCACGATCAACGCTTCTCGAGGAATCTCCGATTTCAATCGGCCGCAAGTGTTGAAAATCAGCTATGTCTACGAGTTGCCATTCTTCGACCATGGCACAGGATTCAGTCACGCCGCGCTCGGGGGATGGTCGGTCAGCGGCGTCACGAGTTTTCAATCGTCACTACCGTTTTCGGTGTTGGATTCCAATGGTGGCAACGCTTTCCTGGGAGCCGGCACGTCGCCGGTGAGCGCAGACCTGGCTTCTGGCGAGACGATTGGAAGCGGCATGAGCCATGGCAGCGTCACCGACCGCTTGAACGGATGGCTGAATCCCGCGGCATTCACCACCGCGCCTCAGCTTTACCCAACCATGTGTCCGACGAATGCAGACTTCTGTACCACCGGATTCGGCAATCTCGGCCGCAACATCTATCGCGGTCCATTTCAGCAGAACTGGGATTTCTCGCTGATCAAGCACATCAAGCTTGGCGAACGGCAGGACCTGCGCTTTGCGGCCGACTTTTTCAACTTGTGGAATCACCCGAATTTCGGCACTCCCCTGGTAACCGACTACGAGCAGTATTTGGCTTGGGCAGGCGGCTCCCAAACCAGTCCTGATCCCTTCGGGAAGATCGTGAACACGACCGGCACTCCGCGGCTGATTCAGTTCTCCCTACGTTGGTCGTTTTAAGGAAGGTCAATAAAAAGCAGCCGCCGAAGACAAAACAAAGAAGAAAGAAGGAAGAAGGAAAGAAGGAAAGAAGAAAGATAAAAGACAAAGGCTGGGAGGGGGCCCTACGGCTTCTTTCCCGCCGCTGTGAGCAGCGGACGCAAGGCATCCACCGAAACCCCCAGCGTGCCGCCGGAAAATCCGTCGATGTAGGCGGAGTTCACTCCGATCACTTCCGCCTTCGAGTTGAACACCGGACCACCGCTGCCTCCGTGCGCCGTAGGCGCATCGTAGATAAGCTTGTCGCCCACCACATCTCCCAAATGCCCGCAAGTGGTCGAAGGACGAATCAGCGATAACGCCGCCAGTTCGCTGGCGGCTGTGATGTCATTGTGCCGGTAAGCCAGCCGCTGGTAAATCCCACTAGGCGACTTGGCCACCATCCCGGCAATTCCCATGGGATATCCGATCACCGTCACCAACTCTCCCGGCAATGCGACTCCCTTTGCCAGCGGTAACACAGTAAGTCCCTTCACTGCACTCTTGTCTTCGATCCTGAGCACCGCAAGATCAGCAGTGGAGGACACCGCATCCGGCGTCAAGCTCACCGGTAACGGAGAACCGGGAAAGAAGATTACTAAACTCTCGAGCGTAGTAACGGCGCCGCGTTGTATCAACGCTTCGGCCTCCGCATCTCCGTACCAAGGCTCAGCCACGTGCCGATTAGTTGCCAATAGCCCGTCGCCCACAAGAAATCCCGTGCCTGAAACGCGCGCGCGAATCGCGGTCGGCTGGTTGGCAAAGCCCACGTCGTATATGCCGTAAATGTAGCCAATAGAATTTCGGTAGCGGTTCAGTACCAGTGCGGGCATCGCCTGCTGCTGCTCCAGTTGCGCCACTTCCTGGGTAAGCTGCTGCACCTGTTTGTGCAGTTCGTCCGCCTGCGGAGCTTGCGGCGTGACCGGAGTGTAGTAGTGAACTATGGCCACAGTGCCGATGAGCACCGCCACCCCCAGCACAGCCTGCACCATCTGCTGCCAACTATCGCAAACCTCGTTCGATTCCCGCGGAAGATCCGGTTCGGACATGAATATAAATACCGCCCGTTCTTTCCAGCGCCTTTTGCGGGGGATGGTAAAGCTGGCGCTGAAAGCTGAGGAACCGTCATATTCCCTTGTTCAGCAAGGCTTTTCTACGGTACGGAAGACGATGTACGGGGGATAGCGAGAGGCTCGGAGTAATGGCACTTTCGCGCTTCTAAAGACAGAAACTGGGGTCTTTGGGAGACTAGCAGGCTGCTGAAAAACTCGCCCGCAACCTTGATTTTGGGTGGCGCAGCGCTTCAGCGCTGCGATAAGCGGCATGTTTTCAGCGCGGCTTTAGCCGCCGATTGTACTTCTGACCAAGCAAATTGAGTTTTTCAGCCCCGCTATAGCTTCGCGATTCCCAGCCGCTTGGCCATCTCTTCGTAGAGAAAGCCTTTTCCGGGCACGTACGGCTGCACCCATTCTCCATCGATCACAAATTGCGGGATGGCACGCTTGCCCGTCCGCTTGATAATTTCTTCGACCGCGCCGGGAGTCGTCTGCACATCAACATCTTTATAAGGGATATTGTGCTCGGCCAGAAAACGCTTGGCCACACGGCAATCAGGGCACCAGGCTGCAGAATAAACGGTCACTTCCACGGTTTTATGTAGATGCGAACCGGAAACGGTTGGTCGCATCCTTTCCACCAAAGGGTCACCCTGAGCGTAGCCGTTTTTCAGGCGGAGCGAAGAGTCTGCCCTGAGATGAAGTCGAGGGGATCTCACGCTCAACCGGCCTGCCACGCACGCCAAACTGCACCCTCACTGGATTTTGGCTACTCCCGCTACGGGGTTCGGGAACTTCGTGAAGACTGCGGGATCGTGTCCAGGAACGATCAGATCAGGGCTCGCCGCAATTTGCTTCATACGATCCTGGGCTCGAAGATTCGATGTAGCATCAAGCGTCGCCGCAATCGGCGCGTGCCGTTCCAGGTTCTCATATAGATACATATTGTCGCTCGCCAGCACGACGGTTCCCTTTGCCGTCTGCACTCCAACGTATTGAGATTGATACGTATGCTTGCCCCCGGTGTAACAAATCACTCCCGGAATGATCTGCTGCGCATCGCCGTCTACCAGCCCCACTCGGCCTTGTGTGTTCAGTTTCACCAGAGTGAGAACATCGTCCGCATCAATCCCTCCGTGAGTATCCTTCGACTGCCAGCCTTCTCCAGCATAATATTCAAGCTCTTCTCTCTGGATCCAGATTCGGGCATTGGGGAACAAGTCCATCCCGTCGGCATGATCCCAGTGCATGTGCGTAATGATGACGTCGGTGATGTCCTCGGGCTTCATGCCAAGTCGGCTCAGGGTATCGGAGGGCTTGGTGAAGTCTTTCACATTCCAGTCTTTGAAAAAGCGCTCGTGATAAAACCCGGAGTCGACCAGGATATTGTGCCCATTCCCCCGAACCAACCAGATCATCATGGCAATATCGAGCTTGCGGCCCGGCTCGGCGCCAGCTACCAACTCCGAGACGGGAAAGTCAGGGATGGTGGCATAGCGGATCGCATGAATCTCGTAGGTAGGTTTTGATTGCGATACGGCCGAGATAGAAACAGCAGAGATCGCCGCAGCGAGCAGGAGTGCCAAATGAACGATTTTCATGATCTGAGGACGACGTGACTTCACCGTCGAAGCTTCCGAGATCATACACAGAAGTTTCCGGAACTGCTGCGCCACTGTGACTGCGGGCCGATAAAACCTTTTGTCAGACCCGTTCCAGTTCCGGCAGCGTCCGCTCGTTGATCACATTGCCGGTATTGAGTGTCGACGCCGGTTCAAATAACAGAATCCAGCACTCTTCCGGCGCGACCGGCTTGTGTTCCACCCCGCGCGGAACTACGATGAATTCTCCCTCTTCGATCCATTCATGCCGGTCGCGAAATTCCATGCGGAAGCGGCCCTTCACCACCAGAAACATTTCGTCCTCGTTCTCGTGATGATGGAACACAAACTCGCCTTTCAGTTTGTCGAGCTTCACATGCTGGCCATTCAATTCGGCGGCGATGTAGGGCTTCCAGTACTCAGAAATCTTGGCGAACTTGTCGGCGACGTTGACCTTATCCATGTTGGACCTCAAATAAGTGAGTTGCGTGTCCAGATTCGTAGGAACGCACATTGGTCGCAAAAGAAAAGCCGCCGGCTTTCGCCGGCAGCTTTGTATCACCAACTCGGGCTAGAAACAGGCTCAGAAACCGGCTGTCTCAGTATTCACATGTCCGCCGTGCAACGTCATGTGCACTCCGCGCTGGCTATTCACGCGAGTTGTGGCGGTCCAATCGACATCGTCCGCGTTCAGCACTCCACCCCCGCCACTCGCCAGAGTGTAGGTGATGCGGCCGTCCTGGTACTGATATTTGCCCACCGCCAGCAGCGTGCCCGTGTTCAGGATGAATACCGGTCCCGGCGTCCCCGTTGCCGGCACTGTCGAACTCACATCCCTCGAAACATAGCTGGCATAGGAGGCTTGTGGAATCCCAGCTTGTCCTGAAAGTTGTGTGCTGGCGTTTTGCACACTGCCACGGATTGCGAGAGTCGGCCGGGCAACGCTATTTCCCGAGCCGAGACTGCCGGTTTCGGGATACGCTTCATGCTGGCTGAAGTAATGCCAGCCGGGGCCGAGACTCTTAGCCAGCTGCGGCACCTGAATGTCGTCCATCAACCGCAGGCTGAGCACGGTCTCGCCTTTCAACGTAGGCCGTGGACCCCTCGCCGGCAGCATGATTACCTTCCATGGCCACAGCGGTGGCAGCATCCATTCGACGACGTCGCGCTTGGCATGCCCTTTGCCGTCGATCTTGCCGCCTTTATCCACTTTATAGCCACGCGTCGCGATCACTTTGGCTTCCAAAGGCAGATCGCCGCTGGGTAAGCCGATGCGATCAAACTGAATCTTCAGGAACCCCTTTCCCACAAAATGTCCCGGATCTTTCGCGGCTTCGAGGTGCCCCACCAGATAGCTCCCTCGCGGAAACGCCTGCTGGCCGAACTCGGTGACGCTACGCAAATGGCAAAGTACCGGATCCCCCACCTCCGCCGTTGCCGAGGAGAAGTTGGGCTCATTCATCGTGCATTGCAAAAGAGTACCGGCGGGCAGGATAACTTCCCGTGCGCTGGCCCCAGCAGTCAGAGCGAATACGGTTGCGGCAAGAGTAGCGTAGACAAGCCTGCACTTCATACATCCTCCTCGGTTTCGCACACCCCGTGTTGACGGGTTCCAACCCCGGAACCCGCGCAGTGTTGCGCATCTACTCACAATTATTTTTTGGGGGTCAATCCCAGAAGACAAAAATTCTCTTTTCGCCGGAGAGAGGAAGAAGAGGGGCGGAATTGTCACGCCAACGCAATTTTCCGACCAAAAAACGCCGCGCTCTTAGCTTCGCCGTTGCACTTCCGCCGGGTTGCTGGATCGCGAATATAATAAGACCTAGCTTGCCGCCGGTTGCGCCCCCTGCCCGCCCCACTTCCGTAGCTCTATTTTCGCAATCGATTCGATATGCACCTCGTCCGGACCATCGGCCAAACGCAGCGTGCGCACATTCGCCCAGGCGCCGGCCAGAAACGTGTCCTGCGAAACCCCTGCGCCTCCATGCGCCTGAATCGCACGGTCCAGCACCCTCAGCGTCATATTCGGTGCCACCACTTTAATCATCGCAATCGCCGCCCGTGCTTCCTTGTTTCCAGCGGCGTCCATCATGTAGGCCGCATTCAGAGTCAAAAGGCGCGCCTGCTCAATCTCCATGCGCGAGTGCGCAATGTCAGCGCGGATCGTTCCCTGTTCTGCCAGCGGCTTGCCAAAGGCCACTCGTGCCTGCACTCGCTTGCACATGGTTTCGAGCGCCCGTTCCGCCACGCCAATGCACCGCATGCAGTGGTGGATGCGCCCCGGCCCCAGCCTTCCTTGCGCAATCTCAAAGCCTCGTCCTTCGCCAAGCAACATGTTCGAGACCGGCACGCGCACATTTTCGAAAGTGATTTCGCCGTGCCCATGCGGCGCATGGTCATATCCAAACACCGTCAGCATGCGTTCAACTTTCACCCCTGCCGTATCCAGTGGCACCAAAATCATCGACTGCTGTTGATGTCGCGCGGCCGTGCGATCCGTCTTTTCAGTGTCCGTCCGGTCTTTCTGAATTCGGCCCATAAAGATCGCCACCTTGCATCGCGGATCGCCCGCTCCCGATGACCACCACTTGCGCCCGTTGATCACATACTCATCGCCCTGCCGAACAATGCTCGCCTCAATGTTCGTCGCATCCGATGACGCCACTGCCGGCTCCGTCATCGCGAAGCAAGACCGGATCTCGCCCGCAAGCAGCGGTTTCAACCATCGCTCTCTTTGCTCTGCCGTCCCGTAACGCGCCAGCACTTCCATGTTGCCCGTGTCCGGCGCCGAGCAATTGAATACCTCAGGAGCGATAAAGCTGCGCCCCATAATTTCCGCCAGCGGCGCGTACTCGAAATTCGTGAGCCCCGCGCCGTGCACTTCATCCGGCAGAAACAGATTCCACAGCCCTGCGGCGCGGGCTTTTGGCTTGAGTTCTTCAATGACAGCGGGGGGCGACCAACGCTTGCGTTCAATCTCGTCGTAATAGCGCTTCTCATTCGGATAGATGTACTCATCCATGAAGGCCCCCAGCCGCCGTTGCAGTTCCTTCACTTTGTCGCTGAATGCGAGATCCATTTCCGCCGCCTGTCTTCTTGGGCTCGGGAAGCACACGACCTCAGTCGTGTAATAACTAGGTTCGGGAACGGCGCGACGTCAGTCGTGCCGCCCAAGGCCAATCAAAAATGGGGCTTTAGCCGCTGAGGCACTTCGACTTTGCCCGCAGCTCGCCCACTATCTTCCACTAAAAGCCGGGGGACGCTTCTCCACAAAATGCGCGACACCCTCTTTAAAATCCTCAGTCTTGAAACTCGCCATCATCTCATTCACTGAAATATCAAAAGCTTCCGAGAGTGGCTGGAACGTAGCTTCGTACACTTGGCGTTTGATGATGCGCAACGAGCGCGGGCTTACCGTCGAAGCCAGTTCCCCGGCATATTCATGCACCTTGTCGAGAAAACCTTCCTGCGGAAGGATTCGGTTCACTAAACCGATGCGCAATGCCTCTGCGGCATCGATCGTCCGCGCGGAAAACAGCAGATCGAGAGCGTTTGCTATACCGACAATGCGCGGCAACATCCAGGCCATGCCATACTCGGCAACCAGCCCTCGCCGCGCGAACGTGGTGCTGAAGCGGGCTGCGTCCGATGCCAGCCGCAAATCGCAATAGAGAGTGATCACCAGGCCCAGGCCGACCACAGGACCATTGACAGCCGCAATCACCGGCTTCCCGATCGCCGGGAAATAAGAGTATCTCTTTTGAAAATCAGGCCGCACTTTCTCGCGCCCGCCGTCGCGAAATCCTGACTCGCGGCCCCGATCCTCGCTTTTCTGATCCTCGCGGGTCTGATCAACGAAGCCGTGCGCCGCCACTGCACTCAGCAGCGACATGTCGGCTCCCGCACAAAAGCCCCGTCCAGCGCCCGTCAAAACGATTACCCGGACCTCGTCGTCGCCCTCCGCGTTCTCCATCGCCGAACGCACTTCCGTCTCCATCACCGCAGTCCATGCGTTCAGTTTCTCCGGCCGGTTCAGAGTAATCGTGGCCACTCGGTTCGCTACGCTATAGAGGATTTCTTGGTTTTGCATGACGCGCGATTATATAAAAATAATTTGCGTTAGTCACTATCATGTTAGAGAGACTATCGAGATGTGGGCGGGATCAAGCGATGCCTACCGCTAGATCGCTGAAGAAGATTATGTCGCTGCGGAAACGATTATGTCACCCCGAAGGGACAGGCGAGGATCAAACCTTCGACGGCCACACTCGAACTCGCTGCGAGGTTTTGATGAACCACAACCCATGTTGGGCCCTCGACTGATCCCACCGCTGAAGCGATCAGAAGATGAAACGACCGCCGATTGTGGGAGCACAATTGTTGTTGTAGTTATATGGGACGCCGGGACCATGAGGAATGGCAATGGCCAGACCGCCGCTCACCCAGGAATATGCGATTCCGGCAAAACCGTCGAAACGCTTGGTGAAGTGATAATCCACATAAAGCGACCCCTCATTGAGGGTACCCGCGCAGGAACTGCGGAAACCGGCGGAGGGCGAGCAGGCCGGCGGAAGACGGAAGTCGTTCTGCCGCTGTTGATACCAGGCGAAAGTGAAGTCGGTTTTGCTGCGGTAGGTGTACTTCGCGCCCGTCCACCAGATGTTCACCAACTTCTCAGAATCAAGATTGTTGTCTTCGACCCCGCTCATGAAATAACCGCCCTGGTCCGAAGCGCCAACGCCCAACGGGTTCGACGGGTTATTCTGCCAGATGTATTCGTAGCCGGCAAAAAACTTGACCGGCTCCCACGTATATTTGGCAGCGACCATAACGGCGCGGTTGTCGGTCACGATGCCGTAAACGGTGTTGTGCGTGTCGATCAGATTGACCCCGGTGACGGGGTTTGTATTGATGCTGTCGGTGCTCGACTGATATGACGCGGTCGGACTCTGAGGCCCCAGCAAGGGGTTCAATACGCTGATCGCCTGGTTGTATTGTTGAAAGACGACGTCCGCGGAGAACTTGCCCCGATCTCGGCCGATGTTTCCGCCGAGGTCGAATCCATAGGCGTTGTTATGCGCATGTTCCGGCGTACAGTTCGCGGCAGTCCAGGTTGCGGAGGCCGAGTAGCAGCCGGCAGAACCGTCGGCAAATTTATACATCGCGCCGAAATGGACCGGGCCATAGACGAGGCGATACTTCACGGCATCGTCCCAACGGCTGTTCTCGGTGTCACCGCCGCCGGCCATCGTCCCGTTATACCCGATGTAGGAAAAGGCATAGGCCCCGCCGGCCGGATCGTAAAGCAGCATCGCATCAGTACCGAGAGAACGCTGACGACCGAAGGTCAGCGTGCCGAAATGTGCCGATGATACGCCGCCATAGACTTCGTCATTGAAGGGTTGGCCGGCGCGCGCGCCGTCGATGGCGTACGAATAGCTGCCCCTGGGAAGGCCGTTGTTAATGGTGTCGGTGGCTGACGCGTTGGCGAGCAGGCCGGACTGCGGATTGATTCCGGTTGAAGCATTGAACACAACGGACCAGTCAGGCCGAAACTCTTCCTTGCCCCTGATGCCCACGCCCGTCTGCTGCAGGTTGTTCGGTGCGACGAGGAACCGATGTTGAAAGCCGTTTCGGTTCACCAGAGATGCGCCTTCGTAGTTGTAACCGTTTTCCGGTAAGCCGTGGCTGACCCACCCGACGCCGATATCATACGCACCGTACACCGTGATGCCGTGCCAGGTCAGCGTGCAATCGGTGGTGGCGAACTCGTGGCCGCTCGTGCAGGGGTCGGGGGTGCTCTGAGCAAAGGTCAAGGATGACGAAAGCAAAAAACTAATCGCTGCGAGAAACAGGTAGGCCTTGCGCATTTCGACCTCGAAAAATCGATCGGTTGGGACAGAACGCAGAAGTGTACATTACATACGATTTGGTTGTCCAGAACCGTACTATTTAGTCCGTTTTGCGATGACGGTCGTAGGCTATACTCGACCGGATGCGACTGAGTTGACCGAGAACTTCGTTGTCGCTACGATTGCGTCCCGATGCAGAAGGACCGCAAATCCGAACGGAATATCGAGGGACCGCTGAAGCTTCGAGATGCAGCTTTGCAACTGGGGATCAGCTTTCCAACCATTAAGCAGTGGATTTACAAGAAGAAGATTCGCAGCAATCAGACGGCGGGAGGACATCATCGTATCCCGCAGAGCGAAGTGGACAGATTGCTTTTCAGAACCCGTGGCAAGACCGAGCAGCAACGCAAAGAAGAAGTCCGGCGCGTGAGTGGTCGTAATCAACTGGTGGGACGAATTGAGTCCGTGCAGATTAGCGGTTTGATGGCTGAGGTCAGGGTTTCAATCGGTGGACAGCAAATCACGTCGATTATCACCGCCCGTTCTGCTAGAGAAATGCAGCTGAAGCGGGGACAAACTGCCGCAGCCCTCATAAAGGCTACGGAAGTAATGATCTTGCGAATTTGACTCAAGTCCCAGCCATTCGTACTCGAGCCTCAGGATTTACACAGTGCCAACTCACAAGCGCGTTCCCCGTACCGTCTGGTGAAACTTCCTCGATGCCGGCTACCGGGGAGTTAGCTAAGTTTCACTTGTCCGATGACGGGCTTAATGATCGCTATGCGGTTGGAGACGGACAATTCGATCTCCGTTCCGACACCCCTGCGGCTCGAAACTCTGAGTCTTGCGCCCAATTTTTCTGCTCGTTCGCGCATGCCGGGAAGTCCCCAGTGCCCATCGCGTCCCGCACGCAGCACATGAGGATCGATCCCACGGCCGTTGTCCCGGACGATTAACCTAAAACGGCTTGCGCCATATTCCAGCTCCACTTCGATGCGACTGGCTCGGGAGTGGCGGAATGCATTCACCACTGCTTCGCGGCCGATACGATAGATCTCGTCGTGGATGACCGGATGCAACTGCTGGGCCGAACCCAGCACGAGGACGCGAAAATTTGTCCGCTCTTCTGTTCCAACCTCTCGCGGGATTCGGGCAAATGCCTCTGCCAGGTCGTGGAATTCCGTAGTGGGCGAACGGAGTCCTTGAACTGCGTGGCGGGCCTCGTCGATGGCGCGGCCCATCAATTCAAGAACACGGCTTAGTCTGAGTTTCACCGGAGAATTCGTGGGCAGCTGATCCGCTGCGACATGCAGCTGCATCGACGCACTGAGAACAACTTGCAACACCGTATCGTGCAGATCTTGGGCAATTCGCATACGCTCTGCATGTCGTTCGTTGAAGCCGGCGCGCGCCTCCTCAATCATCGACGGCAAGCGAAAGACAAACGGATTTCGATAAGCAAGAGACAATCCATCGAGCCACATGACAGACCCTCCTTTCGCAAGGGAAGCTTTGTTCCTGTTTTGTTGCTCTCAGCAGCACGCCACCCAGCGCAGCATGACTCAACTGACATCACTAAACGACCGCGTTCAAGCTTTGTGCTCGTGAGCATGGGAGGATGATGGCAGGAACGCTACACCGGGTCTTGGACGATTTCGCTGCGGTCGGGACGTTCTTGCTCAATTGTGGGGGGTGCAGTCGCCGGATAGAGCGTTGCGGCTCCGTGACTCACTCTGGCGGGGGAACTCACAATTGATTCGAAGGAAAAGACTTATCGTTGTTCCCAACGTACCAGACTGGGGGAGGCACCGGTCATGCGACGGAAGTGCCGGGCAAGGTGACTCTGGTCAGAGAATCCTGTTGATAATGCGATCTCCGAGAGTGGAAGCTCTGTATTGCGAAGCATGTGCTGGGCATGTTCAATGCGGCGCTGCAGCACATAGCAATGCGGTGGCATACCAACAGTTTGCTTGAACGCCCGCGCGAAGTGGTGTATCGACAACCCGGCTAATTCGGCTAGCACTTCGAGCCTTATGTTCTGGTCAAGGTTAGAGTCAATGTATTCGCAAATGCGGTGCGCGCGGGCCGGCGAGAGGCCGCCTCGATTGGGAGGAGCAGGCTCCTCGATAGGAATGTTATGCAGCAAACTGATCCTCGGCCGCGAGTGAATCGCAACGTCTGCCGGAGCACGCCAACCCCTCGATCCACAAAGAGGAGGGGTAATCAACACGCGCCACCAGTCATCAGTACCGATGCGCGTGAAGCGCGCTGCGACATCCTGTTCCTGGTTGCAACGAAAAACCGACCGGTTATAGTCGAAGATCGACGATAGCAGTATGCCGCCACTCAGACTATTGTCATCCAGGGCGAAGGCGTTACGCGCGACTCGGTCGGCACCGGCAATTCGCAAGTCAGTGTCGACCGCCAACAGCAAAGCCGGACTACTGTCGTCGGAGGGCGCGGCCGCGAGTGTCCACACATTGCGAAACGAGTCGCGAAATAGTCGTTCTTCCACTCCACGCGCCGCAACCGTTGTTGCCGCCAAAGCCAATGAATGAGATTGATCCGATGTCATCGACGAAGTATCGAGCACCAGAGCCAGCCGTCCGCTGGGGTCAAAGATTGGTGCACCAGCACAACTGAGCCCGGTGTGGCGTGTCCGAAAATGTTGGTCGCGATGGACGAGAACCGGCCGTTGTTCAGCAATGCATGTTCCGATTCCGTTTGTGCCTTCTATCTGTTCCGACCAGACACCCCCGACCCAGATACCCCAATGCTTGAACTGGTCCGCCTTGGTTTCATCTCCGCGGTGATGAATTGCTACTCCATCGGTATTGCACAACAAAACGACATACCCCGCTTCGCGAACGATGGCGTAAAGACGGTCGACTTCTTCCTGGGCATAGAGGACTGCCTTGCTCACGGGTTCGCGAAAACCTCGGAGTTCGCTTTCGGTGATGATATGGGGAGCCGCCGGGCTGGCAGGGTTGACAAGAAGTTCAGATGTGCATCTTCGCCAGGACGCGGACACTATTTCGAGGTCGGACGCCGGACGTCCACCCTGAACAACGGACTCGATCAGGTCGAGGTGCCGCGATTCCGGGTTCCGATGGACCGGGTTCCGATGGACAATGTGGAGTTTGGCTGCTGTAGCCATGTTGACCTTCTGACGCCTGACCCGATTGTCGATTCGGACCACCGCCACTTGTGCCCTAACCCGCTAACGGAGTTGGCTGCCCGCTCAGTCCACATCTAGAGTTTGACAAAACTAGAGTAGCACACTGCATTCACTGATCTCGTTTATTGAAGCTTTAAGCAGCAACTACCAGTGGCGCACACGTCCGACGTCGACATGCACGAAGTCCGAGCTGCGATAGTACCCCACTCCTCCGCGATGCAAGCGCAGGGCCGCGTCGCGCAACTCCGACGTCGGAATTCCAGGTATGCGAATGTCGATTGCTTCGGCCTGCATATGCAGGCTGTGCTGTGCCACGCCGGTGCGGGGGTTGCGCGTGCGCAGGAATTCGTTGCTCCAGGGCGTTCGGTAGCCGCAAATCACATCGATTTCACCACCGGAATCGCCGAGCGACGCCGTCAAGTCGTAGAGAAGGTCGAAGAGTCGAGGATCGAAATGACGCACATCTCCGGTGCGGTGGTCGCGCAGATAATGGTCGAGTTCGTCTAGCGCTTCCGGGATGTATTGATCACCGCGACGATAGACGACATCGAGCCGCTCGCTCGTGTGAGTGTGAAAGAAGCGGAGCCGGTATTCGTGCGTGGCCGGGGACGCAGATTCGCTGCCGCCGTACCCGAGCAGCGGCACCATCAAAAACAAGAGAATCAGAGAGAAATGCCGGAGGCCGGATTTGCTCTTTTTTCTCGGCGACAATACCGATGTTGCTTCACTCCCATTCGAAACGCATGGCTGCATTAACCCATTTTATGTTAAATGCGGTTTGCTGGTGCCTTGTTAAGCTTAAGTGTTCAATATTCACTGAACTCATAGGAGGGAGGCGTGCGTCATGAAGCAAAGTGTTTCGTTCCGGCAGTCGGGGTGATGCTTGGGCTGATGCTTACGACCGCTAGCGCCGCCGGACAGCAGTTTCAGCTCATGGAAGCTTCTATCAGCGAAATTCATCGCGGCTTCGAAAGCGGCAAGCTTACTTGCCACAGCCTGGTGCAGCAGTACCTGGACCGCATCAAGGCTTACGACCAGCAGGGGCCCAGTCTCAATGCCATGCTGTACGTAAACCCCAATGTGCTGGAGCAGGCCGATGCCATGGACAAGCAGCTCAAGCTCGGCACCAAACTCGGCACAACTCCACCCAGCTCAAGCCGCTACAGTGCATTCCGGTGGTGCTGAAGGACAACTTCGACACCGCCGACATGCCGACTACTGGCGCATCGCTCGCGCTCAAGGGCATGCAGCCGACGAAGGATGCGTTCACGGTGGCGCGGCTGCGTCAAAACGGAGCGCTGATTCTCGGAAAAACGAACATGCATGAGCTAGCGCTGGCCGGGCTAACGTTGAGTTCGCTGGGAGGCCAGACCAAGAATCCCTATGATCTGTCGCGGACCCCGGGCGGTTCTTCCGGCGGCACTGGGGCTGCCTTGGCAGCCAACTTCGCGACCGTGGGCACCGGATCAGACACGGTGAACTCGATTCGCTCACCGGCCTCCGCCAATAGCTTGGTCGGCATTCGTCCCTCGCGGGGGCTGATCAGCCGCGCCGGTGTGATCCCCGTCTCGTTTACGCAGGACGCTGCCGGGCCTCTGGCGCGAACCGTAGCCGACGCCGCAGTCACGCTCGATGTAATGGCGGGCTACGATCCCGACGATCCCGTAACCGCGCTGGGCATCGGCAGGATTCCCGCGACCTATTCCGCCTCGCTCGACCGCAATGGCCTGAAGGGTACGCGCATTGGGGTGCTACGTACCTTGTTCGGAAGCGGCCCCGAGCACCAGGAGGTCAACCGCGTAATGGCCAATGCCCTCGAAGTGCTGAAGCAGCAGGGCGCAATTCTGGTAGACATCGACGACGCGGCATTGGATACCGGCAAGCTGAACTTGGACCTCGATGTGCAAAAGTATGAATACAAGTTCCAGCTCAACAACTACCTGAAAGCCCAGCCTAACCCTCCCGTGCACTCGCTTGCCGAGCTTATCGCGTCGGGCAAATACCACAAGGCTTCGCTGGAGAAGTTCCTCGCTTCGGCGGAAAGCTACGAGAATGGCCTGAACGAGCCGGACTACAAGGACCGGCGCGTCAAGATCGATGACCTGAGGGTTCAGTTGGCGAACTTGATGGCGAAAAACAACGTGGTCGCGCTGCTCTATCCACACCAGAAGCGCCTGCCAGTGATGATCGGCGAGATGAACCAGGCGGAGCGCAACGGCATCCTGGCCACACTCGCGGGATTTCCGGCCATTACGGTTCCGGCAGGGTTTTCCACGCCGACGGAGAGCGCGCCGATCGGAGTGCCGGTCGGGATCGAATTCCTCGGTCCGCCGTTCACCGAGCCGCAGTTGTTGCAGATCGCCTACGGCTTCGAGCAGGCGACGCACGCACGCAAACCACCGCAATCTACCGCCGCCGCTAAATGGCCGTTGAATTAAGGAAATAGGAATTAAGGCGCTGCCAGGCCTAGGGATAACCCGCGGCCAACGCTTTATCGAGTTCTGCGTCATAGCCATAGATGTCGTCGAAAAACCGAATCTGATTTTCCTCGTTCACCGTAGCCGTGCCGTAGACAATCAGAACCGGAATTCGCGTCACGAGGTTCACCTGAAGATTGTTTTTCTCGCCGTTCATCGTGGCCTTCACCCGCTCCAAATCCCAGCCAGGATTGTTTCGCAATACCCAGGCAACAAGGTCCGCAGGGTTCTCTACACGAATGCATCCGTGGCTGAAGTCGCGGATGTCCTGCGAGAACAGTCCGGGAGCATCTGTGCCATGCAGGTAGACGTTATCCGGATTGGGGAAGATGATCTTCACCAATCCCAGTGAATTCGTTTCCCCGGGCTTTTGCCGCACCATCAGGTGAAGCGATCTTATGCCTTCTAAAACCTCCGGGCTCACTTGATTGTCGGTTACGACGTCGCCCTTGGGCGTAACCACTTCAAAATTATGCTTGGCGATGTAGTTCGGATCCTTCTCGATGTGTGGCACGATTTCGCTCCGCTGGATGCTGGGAGTCACCTCCCAGTAGGGCCGGAAGACCACATATTGGATCTCCTTCTCAAAGATCGGAGACTTGTGGCCGTAGGCCTTTCCAATGATGACGTTCTTGTAGAATGCAACGGTCCCATCCGGGTTCATCGCGCGTACACGATACTCGGGAAGATTCACAACCACGGGCGGCTGCGAGAAGGAATGTGGAAGCCAGCGCCAACGTTCGAGCGTCAATTTGATCTGGCGAATCCGGACCCACGGGGGCGTATTGAGTTCATTGATCGTGCGCGGGTCAAGGTTGCCGGTGGGAGATTCCCCATGTCTGTCCTGGTAATGCTTCACGCCCTCGACGAGCGCACCGTCATAGACGGTTGCATTCGGATTCAGTTGTGCGCCTGCAGGAATGTCGCCGATGGTTTTAAGAAACCACCCCAAGCGGACCACTCCAGCGTAGGGTTGCCCGGGCCGCACGGTCTTCGTGATCGTTGGCAGCTTCTGTCCGTCATCCTGCTTTGCGTATCCTTCATAAACCGGCAAGAGCGCGAGCAGCTTCCGGTAGCCCAAAAAGGGAGGTTCCAGCATCTGGATTTTGGCAGCGGGATCACCCTCATTCAGCACCTGAACCTGAATGAATTCGGCCAATGAGAGTTGTACCCATCCCATATCGAGCTGAAAATTGAATTCCTTGGGGTTTACCCGGCCACAATGGATAGCACGGATGTAGCGCATCGCGGAAACCGTAAGCGCGGTATCGAACGAAGCCAAGTCTTCTTCGGACGGCTTTTGATCGAGCTTCGTTTGCCCCAACTTGAGGAGGCGCCCCTGCCATCGCGAGCCGTCGTAGTCTTCGGGGTCGAGTCCTTTAGCGTCCGCATTTTGTAAGAGCGCGATCACGGCCAGCCCCTGGGGACGGACCCGGCCGTTCTGAACCCAGAGCAAAGAATAACCGTTCGACTCGTACAGTTTGGCGACCTCTGTTTTGTAGGCAGTAAAATCGGGCCAGCGGAGATCGGCATTACGACCTGAATCCACAATACCGTGGAGCGCGGGACTACCGGAGGCAGACAACGTCTGGCCGGCGAGAGCAGGAAGCGGCTCCCCGAAGACCGCAGGGAAGCTCTCGCCGTTGGCAACAGACATTCCTGCAACGACTACACTCGCTAGAACGATCATCCAGTGAGGCCGGTAAACAGGATCCCTCATGGCAAACCTCCGCTTGAATGTTTTATTTGAGTATCGAAACCAATTCCAGGTTCCCCTTAAATTAGAAGGGATTTCTTGCGGCAGTATCGTCGCCATCGAAACGCCTGAGCCTTAGGGTCGAGTGACCGTCGGTCGGCGTTGTTACGTGCAAGTGGCAACTTCCCAAATGCCGACTTCTGGCCTCAAATTCGCTTTCTGAGTACCGCAGGATAGGCTCAATCGAGCGCTGGCATTTGCGTTTTTTCGTATGTTGCGTTTGCAACACTCCTATGTTGTAATAGCAACATTGAGGTACCCTATGAACGAAATCTTGGAAGCGCTCTTCCATAGGCGGGCAGTGAAGGCCTTCGAGCCGGTCGAAATCCCACCTGTACTGCGCGAACAAATCCTCGAGGCAGCCCGCCATGCCCCCTCCAGTTTCAATTCGCAACCGTACCGGTTCTTTTGGGTGGAATCGTCGGCAAGAAGGGCAATCGCGGCGAAACTCTGCATGGGCCAGATGCCTGCGGCAACGGCGTCGGCGCTGGTAGTTGCGGTCGCCGATATCGCGTCGCTGGCAGCGACCTCGCAAGCCCAGTTGGAGTGGATGCGCAGGAGCGGCTTCAGCCCCGCCAAAGTCCGGGATTACGAGCGAACGGCAAAGATCGGCCGCATCCTGTTCATGCCGGGACCGTTCGGTATTTTTGGCGCGGTCAAGTGGGCGATTTTTCGACTGCTGAATTTGTGTAAGACGATGGGTATGCCACCAGTGTTTCGACAGGACTTGTTAAAGTGGGCGACAAAGAGTACCTCATTGGCTTGTGAGAATCTGATGATTGCCGCCGAAGCACTCGGGCTCAACACGTGCCCCATGGAAGGATTCGATGGCCGCAGACTCTCCAGATTTCTCGGACTTTCAACCCGGTATCATGAAATTGTGCTGGTGATTGCGATCGGGAAGAAATCGCCTGCTTATGCGGAACCGCCTCAGTGGCGGCGACCTCTCGATGCCACGGTAACCGTCCTATGATCCTTGGTCCAAAGGATGTTTCAAACAAGGATGTTCCAAAGCAGGATATTCCTCAAGACATCCTACAGGACTCAGTACTGGCCCATGTTGCTGCAGCCTATTTTTCCGTCGCGAAGCAACTTGAACGAAAAACTCGGTGCTCTGCGACTCGTGGCTTCATCCTATCCACACTCCGGGGCGGAGCCGCGCTCAATCAGAATCAAATCGCCACACTTCTCGGTTTCGACCGAACTGTCGTACACCGAGCCATCAAGACAATGGTTCAGGACGGGCTTGTGTCGGAGAGAAAAGCAAAATCGGGCAGAGCAATTCACATTACCTTGACGCCAAAGGGTCACAAATACAGGAAATATCTGATCAATGCAAGGATGGCCGCTGACGATAAACTCCGAAAAGAACTGACTCCGGAAGAACGCACAACACTTCTTCGACTCTTCAAGCTGATTGCCGAATTAGACTTCTAAGACCACGCCGCCGTCCCTTCTGGATGGGGTTGTTGCCTACGTGCCCTCTCTTGTGGGAAGTCGGCCCACCCGGCTTCTGGCCAGCCTCGTCGAGAGTCTGTCCCGGGCATAACTTCCGGTTTGCCCGTGACTCGGGCGGAATCCTGAGAACACGCTATGATCCGAGCGAACAAGGTCACCTCTGCGGATAGGCGAATGACCCGATGCACGCTGTGAACGCCAGGTGCGCAACCGTTTTGATACTTTCTTGACTTCATTGGAGGCGCGACCCAAAATAGGTCGCACGAATTTCTAACCATTCGGCGTATTCATTCCAGAGGGTCCGTTTAACAACTAAGGAGACCAGCATGAAGCGAGTCACATTCATTTGCACACTGCTGTTTGTGGGCGTGTGCGCCGCATTCGTGCCAACAGCGGTTGCCCAACACGAGCATCCCGCAGGCGACCCCAGCAAACTCGGCAAGGTGAGTTTCCCCGTTTCCTGCGAACCATCGCTTCAGCCGCAATTCAGCATGGCGGTGGCGATGCTCCATTCTTTTTGGTACGAGAAGGCTAGCGACACTTTCGCTGCTATTGCACAGAAGGACCCCAAATGCGGCGCGGCCTACTGGGGAATCGCCATGACCCACTACCATCAGGTCTGGCAAGCGCCCGGCCCGGCTGATCTGGAAGCAGGAATTGCCGCGGTAGAAAAAGCAAAGTTAGCTGGTGCCAACACACAGCGCGAACGCGACTATATTGCGGCCATCGAGACGTTCTACAAGGACGCCGGTCAACTCGACTACCGCACTCGCTCCTTGGCTTACGAAAAGGCCATGGATCAACTGCAAGTGCGCTACCCTGACGACCATGAGGCCGCGATTTTCTATGCGCTGGCACTGCTCGCCACCGCGCCGCCAACCGACAAAACGTATGTGAATCAGAAAAAGGCTGGCGCGATTCTTGAGCCGCTATTTGCAGAACAACCAGAACACCCCGGCATCGCTCACTACATCATTCACGCCTATGATTACCCACCGCTGGCTGACAGGGCTTTGGACGCCGCGCGACGTTACGCCCAGATTGCGCCAGACTCGCCGCATGCGCTCCACATGCCGTCCCACATCTTCACCCGGCTTGGCTTATGGCAGGAGTCCATTGACTCCAACCTCGTTTCGGCGGCCTCGGCCCAGAAAAACAATGCGCCCGGCAACGAGCTGCACGCGAAGGATTACCTGATCTACGCGTACCTGCAAGGCGGCCAGGATCGCGAGGCGAAACGAGCACTGGATGCGCCACCACCGGGCCGTCCTGACGATCCGCAATATATGAACTGGCTGTACGCTATGGGCGCTTCGCCTGCGCGCTACGCTGTCGAGCGGCATCGCTGGGCAGAAGCCGCCGCGCTTCTTATACCGCCGAATACTTTTCCCGGCGGAAGGGCAGCATGGACGGAAGCGAACCTCCATTTCGCGCGAGCCCTCGGCGCCTCACATACGCGGCAAATCGATGTCGCTGAAAAAGAGGTAGACCAGCTCGCATCCCTGCGTGACACACTTACGCAAGCCAACGACAGCTATTGGGCTGACCAAGTGGATATCCAACGCCAGACCGCCGCCGCATGGATCACGCTGGCCAAGGGCAATCCCCAGAACGCTCTCACCGAGATGCGTCTTGCCGCTGAGCATGAGGACCGGACCGACAAGAACAACGTCACCCCAGGAGTCATCCTGCCAGCTCGCGAACTGCTTGGGGAGATGTTGCTGGAACTGAAGCAGCCTGCGCAAGCGATGATTGAGTTCGAAGCCACGCTGCGCACGGCGCCAAATCGCTTCAACTCCCTGGCCGGCGCCGCGCGTGCGGCCAGGCTTTCGGGCGATCAAGAGAAGGCGAAAACATACTATGCCAAGCTCCTGGCCATCTGCCAACATGCCGATGGAGACCGGCCCGAAATTCAAGACGCACTCTTGCTATTGGCCCAGAAGTGAGCTGGTGCTCGCGTAGCCGCAGCTGTACGAACTGGCAAGCCAGGACGACCCGAGCGGGCTTGGCCAGAGTTATGGAAGCATCGTCGGCCAGCCGGAAACCCAACCAGAGACAGGCTTGCAGGAAGTCGGCGGGATTGGTATCGGGAAGTTGGCCACCGCGAGAGACCAGCCGTGGGCGCCGAAGCAGATGCCGGAACATTGGATCCACCTGCAGCCCCATGACCTCGCAGTTGATCGAACCATGGGTCATGAAATGGGCTTAAAAATGACCTTGTATAAGATCGAACGATCGTGCTATTATTTTCGCGCCGTATGAAAGCACATGTTCAAGTCAGCAAGAATCTTCCGGGACGAGCGAGCCACGCCGAGAATCCTGCTCCAGCCAACGGCCGCGCGCGGCGGCCTCGGGGACTCCGGACCCGCCGTGCCATCCTGCGAAAAGCGGTCAACATCGCCTCCGTCGAAGGCCTCGAAGGGTTGACCATTGGAAGACTCGCCTCCGAGCTGCGCATCAGCAAGAGTGGGCTCTTCGCGCACTTCGGTTCTAAGGAAGACTTGCAATGCGCGGTGGTTGACGCCGCGCGTGAAATTTTCGTCGACGTGGTTGTGCGTCCCGCCTATCAATTTCAGGGATTAAAGCGCCTGCGCGCTCTGTGTGAAAACTGGCTGGCTTACGGTCAGCAGAGAGTGTTCCCCGGCGGCTGTTTTTTTTCCGCAGCATCCCTTGAATTCGATGACCGGCCCGGCCGGGTGCGCGATCAGATCGTAGGGCTGATGAAAAGGTGGCTGGAAAATCTCGAGCAGGCCGCGCGGGACGCGCAATCCGCCGGTGAAATCGCAAAGCATGCCGACCTTCGCCAGCTTGCCTTCGAAATTCAGGCCCTCGCCATGGGAGCGAATTGGAGTTCGCGCTTGTTCCGCGACTCGGGCGTGTACGACTCAGTCCGCACCGCAATTTTGCGGCGCATTGAAGAAGTTGCTGAAACCACACCGTCGAGGTAGTGATGCGCATTCGCCGGAGCCTCCTGGCTTTCGCCTCCGCGGGACTCATCTTCGCGAGAGCGATTTTTGTGCTCGCTGCGCAGACCGGTGCCGCGCAGACCGGTGCCACGCAGATCAGTGCCTCGCAGATCAGTGCGGCAAAGATCTCGGCGTCTCCGCCCGAAATTCCCATCCAGCGTTGCGATCGGCTGCCCGTCCTGATCTTGCAAGTGGACAAGGAAGATAAACGCTTCCTCGTGGACACCGCCGCAACCTCCTTCCTGAACGCGAAGTCCTTCATCGGTGGCCACGCCAAGGAAGTGCAGATCCACTCCTGGAATCAAACCACAGCGCTCAACGCCAGCAATATTTCTATCGAGGAACTCGCCTTGGGCAGTCGTGTCATTCGGAACGTCGAGTTACCCGCAATCGACTTGAGCGCCATCTCGAAGGCATGCGGTGGGCGCCTCGATGGGATCCTGGGCGTCGATCTCCTCGAGCGTTTGGAAGTGACCATCGATCTGGAACGCGGCGTGGCTCGCCTTGGTGTAGCGCCGCGAACTTCCTCTGAGCTGTCACGTATCGTCGAAATGCAGAAGGCAATCGACGGATGCTCCGCCGCCTTTAACAACGCAGACACAGAAACTCTGACTTCCTGTTTTGATCCGGAGTTCGCGCTGAGTTCGCCGCGCGGAGAGCTTCACGGCGTCGACCAGGCCATAAACTACTTTCAGCAGTATTTTGGCGCCAGTCCGCACGCACGTCTCTCGATCACCATGAGTGATCAGCGCGCCGTCGGCGAGTTGGTCTGGGCACTCTACGACTATACGATCCAAACCAGTTCCAAAGAGACCTCCGGCCGCGGAATGATAATCTGCCGCAAGACAGAAAATCGCTGGCATATCCTAAGCATGCACGAATCCCCACTAGTAGCCGTAATCTCAAAACCCTAAAGCGCCGAACTCGATGTCCCCGTCCCTTCTTCGCTGATCCAAATACTCCCGCCCTTCCTGCACTGATCAAGTACTCCCGCTCTTTTCCCGCTGATCAAGTACCTCCACTCTTCTCACGCTGATCAAGTACTGTAGAATATTCCTGCCGCGCCCAAACCGGGCCCGTAGCTCAGCGGTTAGAGCAGTGGACTCATAATCCATTGGTCCAAGGTTCAAATCCTTGCGGGCCCACCATTCTAAGTCGGACCCGACAGCGGTTCCAGCTGAAGACTTCCGTATTTGCGCGAGCGGAAATTTGCGGAGATCTGCGGGCGATGTGACAATACCTATATGCAGAAAACTTTTATTGCAGCGGTAACTATATTTGCGGCTGGAATGCTGGTGCCGGGGAATGTCCTGGCGCAGGATGCTCCAGCAGGCACAACGCAAACGACTTCGCCATCCACGGCAACGCCGGGGAAAGCTCAGACGCCCGCGGCTAAGCGGTCCGCAACCTCGGCCAAGAGCGCGGCGCCACTGGCGCTGAAAACGCAAAAAGACAAATTCAGCTACGCGCTTGGAATGAAGATGGGCGGAAATCTTAAGAAGCAAGATGTTCCGGTTGATCCTGCGATTCTGGCGCGCGGGGTGAAAGATGCGCTGGCCGGCGGCAAGACCCTGATGACCGACGAGGAAGCCCAGGCCACGCTCACCGAGATGCAAAACGACATGCGTAAGAAGCAGCAAGAGAAGATGCAAGAAGCCGGCGCAGCCAACAAGAAAGAAGGCGACACCTTCCTTGCCAGCAACAAAGGAAAAGAAGGAGTCGTTACCCTGCCCAGCGGTCTGCAATACAAGATCATGAAAGCAGGCACTGGACCGAAGCCTACCGCCAGCGACTCGGTGGTCTGCAACTATCGTGGCACGCTGATCGACGGCAAGGAGTTCGACGCCTCCGCCAAGCATGGTGGGCCGGCAACATTTCCCGTGAACGGAGTCATTAAAGGATGGACCGAGGCGCTTCAGCTTATGCCGGTAGGATCGAAGTGGCAACTCTTCGTCCCTCCCGACCTGGCTTACGGCGATCGGGGCGCGGGCAACGATATTGGTCCCGATGCGACTCTTATTTTTGAAGTCGAGCTGCTGTCAATTCAAGACAAGAGCAAGGAAAAGGCGCCGGAGAATCCGGGGAAACAATAAGCGGCTTTTCGGCTCGGTTTCTAAGAGCGTGACGACGCGGGATTGTGTTCGATTGACTATTTTGGGGCAAGCTGGCTTCGAAATCGTTGACAGCCTGCGTGCGGCGAGAGTAGCGTTTCGTTCAGTCTGCAACAGGATTTAATCCTCGGTTCAGGAGCGCGGCCATGTTGTGCAGATTTTTGTGCGCAGCGGTAATTTTGTGTCTGGCTGCGAGTGTCTCTACGGCACAAGACCCCACTAAAGTCGAGCCGAAACACTACAAGCTGCAGTTTGAAAACGACCGGGTGCAGGTTGTGAACGTGCACTACGGCCCGCACGAGAGGTCGGAGATGCATGACCATCCCGGCGGCGTGTCGGTGAGCGTGACGGGCGGGCATCTGCGGTTTACCGACCAGAACGGCAAGGTCACGGAAGTTTATGCCAAGGCGGGCGAAGCGCGGTGGTTTCCGCCGTTCAAGCATAAAGTAGAGAACCTGGGCGATGAACCTTACAACGGGGTTTACATTGGTATCAAGAACAAGATGACCGCGTCGGCGAACGAACTGCAACCGTACGCTCCGGTGAGCCCTGAGCAGTTGGCGAAAATTCTCGCCGAGCCTCAGGCCACGACGAAACCGTAAATGCTCGGGCTTTCGGCTGAACTCATTTTGCCGAAGCCTGAGGCCTTACGGCCCGCCCTACATCCCGTATAATTAATTTGCATTCTTAATAATTTGCGATGAAGGAAGGGTATGGAGCATACCGTTTTTTGCGTGAAATTGAAGAGACAGATGCCCGGGCTGGACGAGCCTCCCTTTGACAACGAGCTCGGCCGGAAAGTTTACGAGAATGTGTCACAGGAAGCCTGGCGCATGTGGACCGAGCACTGCAAGATGCTGCTCAACGAATATCGGCTGAACCCCGCCCGCCGCGAAGATCAGGAAGTGATCGTGAAGCAGTTGGAGCAATATTTCTTCGGAGAAGGGTCGGCGGTGCCGAAGGAGTACGTGCCGCCGGCGCATTGATGGTCTGAGGCGGGATTAGCTTCCCGGCTTGCACTGACCGCTCTCCAAGTCGCTAAAATTTTCAGTCGTCGTCACCTCTTAACACGCTCATTTTTGCGGCGGGATTAACTTCTTCGGCTTGGATCGCCGCGTAGCCTTCTGCTGAGTTTTAGCTTTCTTCTCAGCCCGAAGTGTGGCCTCCGCAGCGAGGCTCTCCCTCTCGTACATCGACATGTTCTCGGGGTAGTCGGTGACGCGTGTACCTTCTGAGTCTGGCTTAGAGTTGGTTTTCCGCAGCATGCGGAATGCTATCGCCAAATGTATTGCCGAGGCAGTCCGCTAGCGTACACGCAAGCAGCGCCCTGACTCCCTTGGGTTCCCCACCCCCGTGGGGAGTGAAGTCAGGGCGGATAAGCGGATGTTTGTGTTCTCTTTCAGGGAAGCCTAGCTACTATATAGGGAGGATGACAAGAGCCTTTCGGCTGATAGTCCTAAGACTTCGGCAGGGATTTATTTTTTTGCCTTGCATTGGCCGCCCTGAAGACCAAGTGTGAGGAGCGCTAGTTATTTCTCAGTCGGAAAGGAAAACCGGAAATCCGCCTTCGCCCTCTGCCCTTTTCTGCTCGCCTAAAATCCCCTGGCAGATCGTTGGCGGATTTTCAACTTTTCAACGTTTCCCAGATGTACGCTACCGTACCGGAAATGAGTGTTTGTGCTCAGACTCGGCTACGGTGTTCACGGCAGAGTGGGTTATTAGGAAACGAGGCCACCAATGGCCACAAACCCCGAAGATCAAGAATGGTATTCCATCGCAACAAGCCAGTACCGAGACGGACTCAGCAACACTTAGCATCCTCGTGTCGCGGCTTTGCGCCGCGCTGGATAGAAGAACAGGCCCCAAGCGCGAGAGGCGCACCCTGATGCTCAGACTTCTTCTAGGCGAGAACAGCTTCTCCGACTTCTTCTTCCCAACTTTAACCTTGGAGCGTTTGAGGGGCTTCGACCTGGAGCGAATTCTGTAACGACCCCTCGAACCTACGTCAATGCTAAATCTCGGTCTAACGATCCAATCCCTCTAGCCTTTTTATGATTCGGCGGGTCAAGGCGCTGAAGGAGTTGAGGCGGTTTTTTTCTCCGGGTACGATTTTCTTTTCCATGTTGTTTTCCAGTCTGTTTTCTGGGCGAGGACCGCCGGGGTGACTGAGGAGCGGCCAGTTTTCCATATAGGGCTCGTATTTGTGTCCCTTTAGGTGCGGTGTAAGGGCGATGGTTCGCTGCCGGGCTAGGGTTTTAGTGGGGAAGATATACCAGATGTCTTCGGGAAAGACGTAGATGGCGAAGTAGTCGATCTCTGCGGGAGTGTATGCCTTGTGGCCGAAGGCATAGAGTTGGCAGAGATAACAGGTTCCCAACCACATCTCGGTGGACTTGACCTGCACGCGCAGGAAATGGCCATTGTGTTCGACGACGACATCGTAGCGTGGCGTCTCTCCCCAAGGCTTGGCCACGTTGAAGCCCATCCCTGAAGCTACGGTCATGAATAAGAGTTCTACCCACTCGCCGCGCCGTTTGTGACTAGCGAAGAGTTTCTTGCCCCGACGTGCCATACGATCTCCTAGAACACGAAAGGCGCAGCCATAGGCTGCGCCTTTTTGGATTTCTATTGCAGTTGTAGTATATCAGATTGATATAGGCGGCTGGGACATATTCTCTTTGAATTTAGGGCTTTATTTGCTCCTGTTAGACGACTTCGTGTAATTCCTACCTGTTGACAGCGCGACGATCTTGCTGAGCCACCCAAAAAGCAGGGACGCTGTTGGCACAAAGCAAGTTCTCTTCGGCTTCGCTCAGGGGCAGGCTCCCCGCTCCGCTCGTTATTCGCTTCGGTCGGGTCGGAACGTCAAAGCTAGCGAGGTTTGCCAAAGTCTGAGTTATGGCGCAGGAATCGCGGCGGCGACGGGCGATGTGGGAGCGCTCTCTTCGTCACTCGAGTTGACCGCGGTGGTCTCGTAGTAGTAGGTCTTGCCGTCGGTCACTGCAGTGTCCACATAACTGGTGGTGGCGTTGAGAGCTGAGTTGATTTTCGTAAAGCCGCCTGAGGTCCCGGTGCGGCGGTAAATGTTATATCCAGTCACGTTGGGCGACGTGCTCGCATTCCACGAAAGGCTGACGGTGTAGGCGGGGGCTGCGACTCCAGTTCCCTGAACGGTTCCGGTCGCGGTGTTGGAAGCGTCGCTGGCAAATGAAACTCCGACCGAGGCGACGCCGCTTGCCTGGGGCGTGAAGGTGACGGTGAAACTCACGGTCTGGCCGGCGGGAATGATGACAGGGAAGGTGAGACCGGTAATTGAAAACTCCGAACTGCCCACATTGTCGGAAGAAACCACGACCGTGGCACCGGCAGCGCTCAGTGTCCCCGTCTGAGTTCCACTGGTTCCAACGGTCACATTGCCGACATTGATTGTGGTTGGGCTGACGGTTAGTTGGCCCTGAGCCGCTCCTGCAGTCGACCCGACCAGCGAAATCGAGAGGTTCGAGTTGGAGGCATTCGACGAGATCGCTACACTGCCGCCGAAGTTGCCGGAAGACTGCGGGGTGAAGGTTACAGTGAAAGAAGTGGTCTGTCCGGGCGTCAGCGTGAGCGGAGTGTTTAGTCCGGAGATGGCGAAGGGCGGACCAGAAACCGAAGCCTGCGAGATGGTCGCACTTACTCCGCCGTTATTCTTGAGCGTCGCCGTTTGGGTGGTCGCTTTACCTACCTGGGCGCCGGTGAAGTTTACGGTGCCAGGGGTCGCGGCAAGGGCGGCGGGTTGAACTGGAACGACTCCGGTTCCGGAGAGCGCAATATCCACCGTAGTCGTTGATCCGCTGAGGGTGAGCGACAGGATGCCATTCGTCGGAGTTGCGTTTGCCGGGGAGAAGACGACGCCAAAGGTTGTGCTCTGATTTGGCGCCAAGGTGAGGGGAAGGCTGAGTCCGGTATAGGTGAAGGCCGCAGCGCTGGTGGTGGCCTGCGTGATTGTAAGATTCTCGCCGCCGGAATTCTTTATGGTTTCGGTCTGGGATTGACTGGCGCCGACCTGGACATCGGTCCAGGTAAAGCTGGTCGGAGTGGTTACCAGGCTGCCGGCGGCCACTGCGGTGCCGGAAAGAGCGAGGTTCAGCGGACTGACCGTGCCGTCGTTGGTGAGGGCGAGAGTTCCGGTGGCACTCCCGACGGCCTGGGGATTAAAAACAACACTAAAGGTGACGGTTTGCCCTGGGGTGAGGGTCAAAGGGGCAGTCAACCCGGTGGTGGTAAAGGCGTCCCCGGTAACAGCCGTCTGTGTGATATTGATATTGCTTGCTCCGGTGTTGGTGACCGTAGCGGATTGAGTTTGGCTGGTCCCTACCTGCACGTTGCCGAAGGTAATGCTGGCGGGCGCGGCTGTGAGATCGCCCGAAACGGGGGTATCAGTGGTGCCTTGGGACGCCGATTTCGCCGTGCTGAAGCCCTGGCAGCCCACCATAAAAGTCATGGCGAGAAACACGGTAAGCGTCTTCCAGCCTTTGGGGACGAGGCTCATAAAAAGGTCTAACAAACAGCGGGGTGCTAGCTTCCCAATTTGGAAAATCCAAGTTTGCCCTCTGCGCGAGACTTCGTAAAGTTCCAGAAGGACATGGGCAAAGACCCAAGGGGGAGTGTCCCGTCTGGTTGGGGAGGGATTATCGGCGGGTAATTAACGTCCGTTAAAAACTGCTGTAAGCGACGCGTTTTCTGTCATTTGGCGTTAAACAGTTTGAGTTAGACGCCTTACGCCTGGACATTGAATGTTAACCCGGTGATTTCGGTTTTAGCGGGGACTTGCTAGGGACCGCTTCGTTTATCGTCTCCTTTTAGCTGGTCTTTGTACTGCTGCTCGGTTCCTACGAAAAACTCCTCGTACTTGCGCTCACCGGATGAACCCTGTTTCGCGCCATTGATCTTACCCCAAATCAGGTTTCCCTGCCCGGAATTCGGCAGCTGGCGCAGGTTTCCAGTGGGCGAGTAGAAAAAGTAGGAGTCTCTGGCCCAGCCGTAGGGCTCCGCGGAAGATGTTTTCAACGTTCCAGAAGGCGGGACCATGGCCACGGTCTGGCCACCCTGCCGCACTAACGGCCGTTCGTCTTGGAGTTCAAAGTCAATTCGGATCCATCCTGTATAGCCCTCGGGGATGAGGAACCGGAGGGACCGCGGAGTTGAGTTTCGGGCGCCGAAGGAAAACCACGCCACAACGCTTATGGCTCCCAGCAAGCTAATCGCTGATGCGAAAGTGAAAAAGCGTGTGGCTACCCGAGCCGAGCGGTTGACACCGTCAGGAAAAATCCAACTGGAGTTTGGGGCTTCCGGCGTTTGTCGAAAGCTCACGGTGGCGGAATAGATCGTGACCAGAATCAGGGAGGCGATCGCGAGATATGGCAATATCATGCGAGATCAGAAGAGGTAGTCAGATGGCAATCAAGCGCCTCCAGACTGCTCCAGTGTAAAACGCCTAAGCCACGTGGGGATGAAAGCATGACCTGGAATGATATCTGGGATGATATCCCTCGCTTTCAAGCCTGGTTCGGACCACATTTGCGATTGCCGGACCATAGAACGACCAGATTGCCAGCGCGGCGATCAGCGCAACTTTTGCCGCGGCTTGCGGCCGGAAAAGACTAATATAGGCCGCAATCAGCAGACCTAGCGATCCAAATAATCCGATCACCGCCAACGGATTGATGGGGACCCCATACACGACGAGCGCAAGAAGCGTGTAAATGTGGTATCCGGTGACGACCCCGGTTGCGAAATAAACAAGAAAGGGCAACATGGTCAGGGCTGCGCTCCGATCTCAAAGTTCAAGGTTGAGAGAGACAAGCGATACTGGTACTCGGCATTCACGTAGCCGATGGCGGCATCGGTTTGCTGCAATTGCGCCTGGCTGAGTTCGACAATCGAGCTGAGGCCAAGCTGATAACGCCCCTGGGCAAGATTCAAGGCGAGGTTAGCTTCCTTGGCGAGTTCGGCCGCGACACTGACTCGTTGAAATGCGGTGTTCGCGGCGAGCCAGGCAGTGCGGACATCACGAACCACGCGGTCGCGCAGATCCCGAGTGTTTTCGCCAGCGGCTTTGGCCCGGAAATTGGCTTCCGAAGCCTCGGCGGAAAAGAGAAATCCATTGAAGATGGGAACGTTCATATTGACGCCGATGGCGCCATACCAACTGGAAATGAAATAGTTCGGGAAACAGCCGTTGACGCAGTCCGGCCGCACGGGAGAGACTCCGACAATGCCGAGAGCGCTGATGGTGGGCAAGAGCTGATCGCGCTGGGCGCGACGAAATTTTTCGGCGGCCTGTTGATTGTAGGTAAGGGCCTGCAGATCGGGACGCTGCTGCAAAGCGGAGCTGATGAGGACGTCCACATCCGGAGGCGGCGGGGGAGGAGCCTGGGTCTCGTCTTCAGCCAAGTCGTAGCGAACCTCTTTATCGAAGCCGAGCACGGCACTGAGTGCGGCGATGGTTGAATCGACGTTGTTCTGCGCGTTGAGTTGCAGGAGTTTGGCTTGCGATAGATTCACGTCCGCGAAGGATAAGTCCAGATCCGATTTCAGTTTGTTTTTCGCCAGTTCGCTGATTTGATGTTCCACGGATTGTCGAGTGGTCACCGTTTGCTGCGCGACCTTCAGCAGAGCCACGGCCTCCAGGGCGTTGTAAAAGGCCTGATCCGTCGCGAGAACGATATCTTCGGTAGTCGCCAGGGCGTTGGCGTTCTGGGCCTTCTCCTGCAGCTTGGCAGACGAGGTCAGGTTCATAGTGCGTCCGAAATCGGTGATGAGCTGACTGAGAGTGACGCCAGCACCTGCATGTTCCAGCAGGCGAGACGCGGTGAGCGCACCCGCGCCAATGCGGCTGCCTTCGTTGGCGTCAACTGCTGTAATAGCGCCGTTGAAATTCGGAAGCTCTGCGGCGCGAGCCTCGCGGTAGATCTGGTGTTGCGCCAAGGCAAGCAGGCGTCCGACGCTGATTTGAGGATTGTTTTTGATGGCTAATTGTTCTGCTTGCGTGCGGGTTAAGCGGATCACGCCGTTTGCTGGGAGGGCTTGCGGCGTTTGCGGTTCGGCCGTTTGCGGAGGAAAACTTGCGCTGAGCGCTACGCGACCTTCGGAGGGGACAACGATCTGTTGCTGGAGCGGCTGGGGTTGAGGTGCGGATGGCAGGCTCTCGGCGGATTTATCAGAAGTCTGCGCTGAGACGCGTTGGGGTGAGATGGTACATAACAGTAATGACACTGTGGCGAGTGTGAAAAGATTCGCTCCAGGCCGCAACCAGCGCCCCTCAGGGCCTAAAGCCCTCCTTGTTTTGTGAACTTTAGGGCACGAGTGAAACTCGTACCCCTTCCAGGTGCAGGACGGATACTTCTCTTTCATCTGGCTGTCTCCGTCGATGGAGCGGGCGCCGCAGGCGCTTTCTTTTTTCCGTACACGAGCAAGTAGGCCGCGGGCACGATGAAGATGGTTAAGAGAACGGACGAGGTCAGGCCTCCGATGATGGCCTTAGCCATTGGGGCATACTGTTCTGCGCCGGTCCCTAACTTCAGCGCCATCGGTATCATTCCAATGATCGTGGCCAGTGACGTCATCAGGATGGGGCGCAGCCGAACCCGGCATGCGGTAATAACTGCATCTGCCGGCGCCATTCCTTCGCGCTCCAGATTGTGAGCAAAATCAACAATCAAAATACTGTTTGAATCCGCGATGCCGACCAGCATCAGCACTCCCATCAGCGACATTACATTTAGCGTGGCGCCGGTAAGGGGAAGAATGATCAATACGCCGACGAATCCCATCGGAATCGCAAGCATGATCAGGAAGGGGTCAATAAAGGATTTGAACTGAGCCGTCAAAATCAAAAACAGCAGAATAAAGGAAATGATAAATCCGAAACCGAAGCTCTTGAAGGATTCATCCATGCCTACCACCATGCCGCGGAGATTTACGCGCACGTTGGAAGACATGTCTTTTTTGTCCTTGGCAATAATCTTACGAATCGCCGAGGTTACCCGTTGCAGGTCCTCGCCAGCGGGAGTTACGTAGATGTCAATGACGCGCTGAATCTGGTAATGGTCGACTTCGGTAGAAGTCTGAATCGGCTTTACATCGACTACATTATTGAGAACGGTTGTCGGCCTGCCTTGCTCCGAGCAGGCCCAGGAGGGCTGCGTGCTGCCAGGGCGCGAGCTACCAGCGAGGCCGCAGTGCAAACCGCCAGCCATGCCGTCTGAGCTGGCCCCCGGATCGCGCAGGGGGATTTGCCCCATGTCGGCCATATTGTGAATCGAGCCCGGGCCGTGCTCGAAAAACTGCACCGTCAGGTAATAGTCGTTGCCGGTTTTTCGATCAACCCAATAATTCGGAGCGATCATGTAGTTGGAATTGAGCGCCGTGATCACGTTGTCGACAACATCTTTTTGCGTCAACCCGAGCTCTCCGGCATGAACGCGATCCACATCCAGCCGCAAAGCCGGATAGTTCATGTCCTGGGGAATGTAAATCTGACCAATGCCGTGTACCTGTCGAAAGTCCGAAGCCAGGGTCTGAGCGATTCCGTAAATCTGGTGCAGGTCGGGACTGCTCACCTGAACGTCGATGGGCGCCGGCATGCCGGTATTCAAAATGGCATCGACCATCGAGCCGCTGGAGAAGAACGTTCGAATGTCGGGGAACTGTTTTGCAATCGCAGCCTGAACCCGATCCATATAGGTAAAGCTGCTGAAGCTGTGCGGTTCATTCAGCGCAACCTGAACCGTCGCGGTATAGGGACCGGCATTGGTTGTGTACAAGGCCGAGAAATCGGGAACCACACCGATATTCGAAACAATTCTTTTTAAATCCCCGGGCGCGACTGTATGCCGGATAAGGTCTTCCACTTTCGCGACGTAATCGTCGGTGACCTCGATGCGGGTTCCGGTTGGCACTTTGAGATTAATGGTGAACTGCCCGGCATCCGTCTTGGGGAAAAACGCCAACCCGAGTAGCGGATAAATCGCCAAGCTGACGAGGAATACGCCACTCAACACCAGCACGGTAAATCCCGGACGCTGCAGGGCCCGCCGGACCCAGTACTCGTAGTAATCGAGGAGCTTGTTGAACATCCGGTTGAAGCGAGCGTTGAACCTATCCATCCAGGAGCGGTTGGCAGCTGCAGTGGGCACAACGTCGTAATCTTTGTGCTCGGGTTCTGCGTGTGGAACCGCCTTCAGAAAACGTGAGCAGAACAGGGGAATCACCGTCATGGCAACGACGAACGAAGCCAGCAACGACAGGCAAAACGCCAGCGCCAAAGCTGTAAAGAGAAACTTGGCGACGCCGTAGAGGAACACGACTGGAAAAAAGTCAACCACGTCGACCAGCGTTGCCGCCAGGACCGCGAGATTAACTTCCGAGCCTCCAACCTCGGCGGCGATCATGGGAGCGGCTCCCATCTCGAGATGGCGGTAGATATTTTCCAAAGAAATTACGGAGTTGTCGATTACGCGGGAAAAGGCGAGAGCCATTCCTGCGAGAATCATGGTATTGATGGTGCTGCCCAGTAAGGCCAAGGCCACGAACGCCGCCAATGCCGATAAGGGAATGGAAAGCAGTACAGCGGAAGTAGCGCGAAAGCTGCCCAGGAAAATCAGGATCATCAAGCTGGTCAGAATCAGGCCCAGAGCACCTTCGTGCAAGACGGTATGAATTGCCTCCTTCACGTAAACGGACTGGTCGAATACCAGGCTCGTCTTCAATTGCGGGGGGATGTCATAAAGATGCTGAATGAGTTTACGAACGCCATCGACCACGGCTATGGTGTTGGTGTCGCCACCCTGCTTCATGATGGGGATGTAAGCCGATTTCTGGCCGTCGATGCGCACCTCGTTGTATTGAATCTGGTTGGCATCTTCGGCTTTTCCCACATCATTCACGGTCACCCAGGAGTGGCCGTCGACTTTCAGCGGTAACCGGCCAAGCTGGTCCATGTTGTCGACCAGACTGTTGGAATACACGAAATAGTCGTACGGTCCCATCTTCACATCGCCGGCGGGAAGAATCAGGTTTGCTCCGTTGACGGCATGGACGACATCCATCAAGCTGAGTTGCCGGGATGACAGCTTGTAGGGATCCACGTAGACCATGATCTGGCGATACTTTCCACCAAACGGGATGGGGATCTCGGCGCCGGGCACAACCGCGATCTGGTTACGAACTGCGAACTGGGCGTAATCGTGAAGCTGAGTTTCGTTGAGTCCCTCGCCTTTGACCGTGACCAGGGCCACGGGCAGGCTGGATGCGTCGAACTTGAGTACGACCGGAGGCAGAGTGCCGGGAGGCAGGCGCTTCAGGTCAGCCAGGGCCAAATTGGCGAGTTCGCTCGCGTCCGTGTCAGGATTGGTTCCGGGCTGGAAGTACACCTTAATAATGCTAACTCCCAGCATTGATCGAGATTCCATGTGATCGATGCCGGAGCCAAGAGTAAAAAAGCGCTCCAGGGGATCGGTGATGTCGAACTCGATATCTTCCGGCGGCATCCCCGAGTAAAACGTGGCCACTACCGCCTCGGGCAGATTAATCGGCGGGAACAAATCGACTGGCATCCGGGACATGCTGGTCACGCCAATGACCAGCAGGGCGAGACAAATCACGATAATGAAGTACGGATTGCGAATTGAAAATCCAGGCATAATTCCTATTCGGTCTTTCTGATTTCGATAGTGCTGATTTCTGTTTTTGGTGGCCGTGCAGTCTGATGGGGAAGCGAGCCAGCCGGGCGATTATTGCGCCGCAAAGAACGCGCCGCAACGCGCGGCTCGCCCATATTCCTCCCCGCGCAAAGAACGCTGGTTCGCAATGTCGAGCAAAGCTGCACCACTACACCTTTCCGGGCCGCCGATCTATTGCGCGGGCGGTTCATATTCCAGCACCTGAATCTGTTGGGGACGAACTTTTTCCCCGGGCCTAACCCCGGCTCGATCGCTCACGACAACATCCTCACCTGCGCTGAGACCGGAAAGCACTTCGGCGTAAGTGCTAGTCTGAATCCCAAGTTGAACGGTGCGCTGCTCTATCGTTCCATCGGGCTTCACCACCAGCGCAGTTGTCTTATTGCCTTCGTGACTCAATGCCTGTACGGGAACTGAGGGCGTGTCGTTGCTTTTCTCGACCGGAAGATCAGCCTCGGCGTACAGCCCCGGAACCAAAATTCTCTTCGGGTTGGGAACATCAACTTCGGTATGCATCGTCCGTGTGTCGGAGCGAACCTCCACAGAGTAGCGGGCTATCTTGCCGGGAAACGAACGGCCGAGCGCGGGAACGCGAACGTCCACCGGTTCTCCAATTTTGATGGAGGCAACGTAAGCTTCCGGAACTGGAATCACGAGACGAAACAAGTCATCCTGTGAGAGCCTCACCAGCGGCATCGCCTGGGTGCTGGAACCGGTGCCAGCCTGCATGAGAGTGCCCAGGTTCGCGTATCGTTCGGTAACGACACCGGGAAACGGAGCAGTAATCCTCGAATAATCGAACAAGCTCTGATCGTGAACCAGCTTTGCCTTGGCCGCAGCCATCTGGCTTTGCGCAGCTTCCAGAGCTGCCTGGCCGGCGTCGACTTGGGACGCAGCGGCGAGATCCTTACCGTGCGCGTCGTCGACTTCCTGTTGCGCCACAATTCCCGGTTGACTTTCGAACACTCCATTCAAGCGCGTGTATTGCAGGTGAAGTGCGTTGTACTGTGCCTGATAGCGCCCCAGTTCGTGCTGTGCCCTCGTGACCTGATTGTTTGCATTTTTGATTTCGGCTTCATCTTCCTGAAGTTGGGCTTGCAGCTCCGGAATCTCGAGCACTGCCATGACCTCGCCGGCCTTGACGTGGGCTCCGTAATCGACGTTCAATTTTTTTACATAGCCGGATTCCTTCGCGTATACATCGATCTCTTGAAACGGCACTAACTCGGAAGAGAGCGTGAGTTGCCGTCCCAGTGACTTCTTCACCACTTTGGTTACACCGACAGTGTTGGCGGGCTCGCTGGCCTGGACCTGCTTTTGCCCGCTTCCCGAACAAGAAGACAGATTGAAAACTACAGTGGCTACCAATGAGGCAAGAGCGGCACGGGCAGTCACACTCGGGTGGAAGCTGTCTGGTTCGGATTTGGACTTAGTTGTAACTTGCATTGTTGCTTTCCTTCTGGCCAGCTCTTCTGGCTAACTCAGTGTCTTCATGACCTCGCTCAGCTTGGGCACGGAGAAAGAACTGGAGCGGCACAATTCGACGATTTGTCGCTCGCGACGCTTCAATTCGTCTGCGACATCCGGAATCTGAATGGCGATTTTGGCTGGAATGGTCAGAACCCCATGGACGTCTCCGTGCAGCAATTCTCCGGGATTGATTTCCATGCCCCCGACAGCGACGGATGCGCCGATATCGAAAATATGTGCGTAAGCGTGCGAGACGGCAACATTTCCGGCAAACAGCTGAATTCCCTCTGCACGCACCGACGGTAGTTCGCGCACTGCCCCATTAGTCAAATATGCGACGCATCCCAGAGCCTTCAAGATGGCGGCATGCACGCCGCCAATAAAGGCACCGCGACCGGGCGGCGTATCCAGGTCTTCGAGCACCAGAATCCGCGGCGCCGGGATTTCGAGAAGACTGTTCCACAAATCGGTGCGGTCGCGGAATGTGCCCCCTTTGATTGGCGGCTCACCGCTGCGAAGACGGGCAGTGGCGGCATAACCGACTGTCGTAGGCGCGTCGGGAAACATGCAGTGAATGCTGCCGTTCGTGAAACCAGTGTTGCGTAGCCTGAGGTTGAACGTTTCCACTGCATTCGCGACCATGCAGGTATCGATCTGCCGAAGGGCATTCAACTCTTTATCGGTCAACGGCGGCGCGATGGCCATGTAGTTTCCTCCCCACTGTGTTCGGAGAAGACGGCGTCAAAGTGCTCTTTACATTACTGCCCCACAGAGGCGTAAAAGGAGCAGATTGTAAGCACGGGTAGCAGTTTTTGGATGACTTAGCATCCGAGGCGAGTTGTACATTTTCTTCCCGGCTCAACTAACCAACGGAAAGACCACGCCAAATGAATAAAAAAATAAACGGATACAGCATCCCTGCGAATGCGCTTATATGAGAGATTCTATGCGCGGAGGAGGCCGGGTATAGAGACTTCTTTCGAGAAGAACGCTGGGTATTGGACGGCCCGCAGGAGCAATCCGGGGGTAAAAAGTAGGCGGCTGCAGCATAATGAAGCCGACCAGGGTCGGAACCCAGGTAGCAGCGTCCTTGGTGAGACGCTGGCGGTTGGTCTCTGGCGATGAATGCTTGTGAAAAGTATTCGTAGTATTTGCAGAAGTACTTACGGCAGAGCTATACCGCGTAGCTACGCTGATCGTGAGCGTACAGACAGCGATGAGAATCAACAGCGCTCGTCCGAGCTGGAACGGCCTATCTTCGAGATTAGTTTGCCGCGGCATTTCGGGATTGCAAGGCTTACCAGTTTCTACCATATAAAATTCGGTACAAGGACGCAAGTACCGCCGACAGGGATGCTTTCTTCAGCTGAGCGCCTTCTCTGAGTTTCGTTGCGTGTTACGCCGCCTGCTTCGCGACCTTTTTACGGTTTGTAATTTAGATGCAGAGGAATGCATCCGACGAAATCAGGCACCACCGCAGGGCTAGGCAGATCCGAAGAGGCTGTAAAGCAGGATCGCGAACACGACCAAGGTAAATACTACGTACATGCGGTCTCGCTCTTCGGCAAATGCCCAGATCGAAAAAGCCACACGGGCTAGGGGAGTTGCGATCAGCAGCAAGAGTCCTAACTGGATGATTCCCCGGCTGCGCAAGGCCAATGCTTCGTGGAAAATTCCGCGGAGGCTTCGAAGGTCCGCAGGTTCGCCATGGAAAACCAGAAAGTCAACGGGCGAGTGACCATGCCGCGCGAGATAAATGATGCCGCCAATCAAGACGACCAGGGCGGAGAGAAGTACGCCGGCGCGCAGGAGACTGCCAATAATGTTTTCAACCTTTTGGTCAGTCCAGTTTTGGCCGGGCGAGCTTTTGTCGAAGTGGTTTTTGTCGGAGCGGTCTTGACGTGCAACCATCTAAATTTTCCCCGCGATGCCGTTATAAAGCATTTCGATGGCTAGAAGCACAATTACCAGACTGAAGCCAAGACGCAGCCATTTGGTCTTCGCTCTGACCAGAATTTTCGTCCCCCACAAGGACCCGGCGAGAACCCCCAACATGACAGGCATAGCCAGTCCGGGATCGATGTAGCCGCGGTTCAGGTAGATGCCGGCACTGGCTGCTGCGGTTACGCCGATCATGAAATTGCTGGTGGTAGTGGAGACCTTGAAGGGAATTTTCATTGCCTGATCCATTGCCAGAACCTTCATTGCACCGGAGCCGATGCCGAGTAATCCTGAAAGAATTCCGGCAACAAACATGAGGAACCATCCCCTGGGCACGCGCTGCACGTTATAGCTTCTGGCGTTGCCGTCTTCGGGGAAACTGCCGTTCAAGCGCAAGCGCGTGGCAATGGAATCGGGTTGGAGGTTACGTTCCGTCTGCGATCGGGGTTTTCGGGAAAAAAACGCAGAAAACAAAAGGACCACGCCAAACACAATTGCAATCGCATGGGTTGACACTCGTGTTGCCAGGTGCGCGCCGGCAAGCGCTCCCAGGGTGGTTGCAATTTCGAGAAACATTCCGATTCGGATATTGGAGAAACCCTCTTTCACATACGCTGCTGCTGCGCCGGAGGAAGTTGCGATCACCGAGACCAGAGAGGCACCAATTGCATAGCGGATGTCCACTTTGAACAGCAGGGTGAGCAAAGGTACCAGTACAACTCCCCCACCCAGGCCGGTGAGCGAACCGACGAGCCCCGCAAGCAATGAACTAGCGCACACCAGCAGGCTGAATTCCAGAATGCTCACCATGCTCCTTTCAGTGGAGCGGGATATGCAACTTCATATTGAGGACCAGACAGGTTTGCACGGTTTTTCCCGGCTTTGAACGACCTAGAGGAAGAAGGTTTGTGATTCTCGCGATATGTCATCAACGCGTTTGTCGCCCAGGCCCCGAGACGCTGCCATCGAAAGGTCAAGACGACAGATCCAAACTTCAACTGTAAGAATATCAGGAAGACAAGTGTTGCCCGCGGGTTCAAAATCACAGTCACAAAATTCCGTCTTTGGTAACCAAATTCGCTTTGCAGTCATCCATAATTATGAGTGGCGAGTTATGAGTGGCGAGTTATGAGCGGCGATTTATGAGGTTCGCGTGAATGTGGCGTGACTGGCATCCTCGAACAGGCGACCGCGTATCGGTCTGGATTCACGTGGTTGTGGTGTTCGCCGCCTCTTTCGCTCTGCTGGCTGCGCGCAACAGCCCGCCGGATTTCACTATCTCGCCTTCTCATCACGCCGCAATCAATGCTTTTTCAAGTCACGATCACAGGCCACATTTTGATTCCAATGGATCCGAGTGGGTCACGCCGGTCAGCAGTTTCTTGCCCTTCCCGCCGGTTGCCGTCTCCGCACATTTGTCCCACGTCTCTCAACTGTCGTCCACACTAGAAGCCAAAGGTCCCCACTACAACCGACCGCCTCCGGTTTCCTAATCCAACCAGACTACGATCCGACCGCGCTTGCGTCGAATTCAGGACGCGCTGGCGTCATTAATTCGACAGCCAATCGACCAGAATGGCAAACGCAGCCAAGACCCGCTAGCGATAACGGCGCGAACTGGATGGCGAGGTAAGTGCATGACGGATACCGAATTCGAATCGTCGAGGAAAGGAATTCAATTTGTGCTGCTGTGTGGAGGCACAAACGTGAGGAAAACGAAAATGGATCAGATCGATATTAAGCAACTTGAACAGAAGCTTAAATTTCAACGTCAGGAAATCTTACACTTTCTTAGACAACTAGAAGATGAGACAAGATCGTTAGATGTTGATTCCACGCAAGACATCGCAGACCGCTGCGTCATCGATATGTCAAAAGAGTCTTTGTTCGAGCGAAGAAGCCAGCAAAGAACCCTCTTGCGTCTGATTGAGGCAGCGCTCAAGCGGACAGCCGAGGGATCGTTTGGAACGTGCGTCACCTGCGGCGACGATATTCCGGCTCGACGGTTGCTGGCTGTGCCGTGGACACAATTCTGCCTCCCGTGCCAGGAGGCGATCGAACAGGAGGTTGGGGCGAGTGTTTCGGCCCGAGCTCCCGTGACAATCGCGACCTGGAGGCGCGCGGGATAAATATTCTCTGCGCAGGATGGACTTGCGGAGGAGGTATTAAATGAAAGAGATTGTGTTGGCCAGCTTGTTGGTATTTTGCCCGGGGCTTTGTTCAACACTTTCTTCGACACTTTCATCTTCTTCGACACTGTTGGCCCAGGATGCGATCCCTGGAGGAACGATTCTGCCTGTTCAATTGAATTCTGCAATTCGATCGGACAAGGCCAAGCCGGGGAAAGTAGTCAGTGCCCGGGTGATGCAGGACGTACCTCTGCCTGCCGGCTCGAAGATTCATTCCGGCGCCAAGATTCTGGGACATGTGGTCGCGGTGCGGCCGGACAATAACGGAACTGGAACAGAAATCGCGTTGCGCTTTGAAACCCTGGAAGTTGGAGGCCGGCGCATCGCTGTGACGACAAGTCTCAGAGCTCTGGCCTCGATGATGGAGGTATCGGAAGCGCAGGTCCCGACAACTGGTCCGGACCGCGGTACCTCTGAATACAGCTGGACCACCAACCTGATTGGAGGGGAGGTCAACTATGGTGGAGGCACGGTCGCCCACGGTCTCTCGGTTGTGGGCCGTTCGGTGCCTCAGGGTGTTCTGGTCCGCGTCTCCTCCAACCAACGCGGGATGTGCCGCGGCGATGTGGGGGCCGACGACCGGCTCCAGGCATTGTGGGTGTTCTCCTCCGATGCTTGCGGGGTTTACGGCTTCAGTAATCTGAGCCTCATTCACGCGGGCCGCACCGAGCCAGTCGGAGAGATCAAATTACGGTCGGACACGGGGAAGCTGAATATACGAGGTGGCAGCGGCATGCTGTTACGTGTAACTGCTCTTCCCGAAGCGAGATGAGGGTCGCGTGACTTCGATTAAGGCAACCCAGGTACTGCGGAGGGCGCCGGGACTTTGTGCACTTCTTATCCGCGAAAAGCATCTAAACGAGGAGAAAAAGAACAGGAGTTAGAGCCAGGCTCGCGGATTGAGCAACAGGGTTTTCCTGGGTTAGAAGACGGCAGGAGGACGAATGAAATTCAATATTTCTAACAACAAGTTACTGATGGGCATTTTTACGTGCGTGGTCGGGGTCGCGATGAGTCAGGTTCCATTGAGCGCGAGTTCGTATCCTCTGCAGGATGCGCCGCCCGCCCAGGAAGCGCCTCCTCCGCAAAACCAGCCCCCAGCGCCGGACCGGCCGCAACCCTCACAGCTCACGCCTGAGCAGTTGCAAGAGCTGGTCGCGCCGATCGCACTGTATCCGGATGCGCTGGTCGCACAGATTCTGGCGGCCTCTGCGTATCCCACGCAGATTGTGGAAGCGGAGCGCTTTCTGCAGCAACATCCAGAACTTAAGGGCAAAGAATTGGGAGATGCGGTCGATCAGCAGGATTGGGATCCGAGCGTGAAGGCCTTGACCCAATTCCCTTCCGTGCTGGCGAACATGGATAAAGATCTCTCGTGGACGTCGGAACTGGGGGACGCCAACTACAACCAGCAGAAAGAGGTGATGGACGCGATTCAGTACATGCGCGCGAAGGCAAAAGATGCGGGACATCTTCAGAGTACGCCGCAACAAACGGTGACCGACGAAGGAAGCAATATCGTGATTCAACCAGCGAATCCCCAGGTGGTTTACGTACCTGAGTATGACCCCGAATTAATTTACGGCTATCCCGTGGCTTTGTGGCCAGGATTCTATCCCTGGTGGGGAGTAGGAGGGCCATTTATTTCTTTCGGCGTGGGATTCGGTATCGGTCCTTTCTTTGGATTTGGCTGGGGCTGGGGCGGGTGGGGCTTTGATTGGTACCACCGCGGACTGATTTGGGGCGGCCATCCGTACGCTTTCCATAGTCACGCTTTCTATGATCGCAACGCCTACTTTCACGGAAATTATCGCGGCGACGGGGGTTTTGCGCGCGGCGACCGCGGCTTGCGGGGTTATGGCGGCGGAGCACGAGGGGGTGAGGCGTTTCACGGCGGCGGAGCGCGAGGCGGTGAGGCGTTTCACGGCGGTGGAGGCGGTCATCCAGGCGCGTTTGGTGGAGTTGCGCGCGGCGGGGATGCGCGGGGGTTTGAATCCCGCGGCCGGTCCAGCTTCGGCGGTGGCGGCGGTGGCTTTCATGGTGGCGGTGGTGGACATGGCGGCGGTGGCGGGCGCCGCTAAGACGTTGATCGCTGGATGATTGGGTTCGATTTCAACCAATAATAGAAATTGCAAGGAGAGGATCATGTTCTACGATCGACACAATTTCGAACGGCACAGTTTCGAGGAGACCTATTCGCGTGTCGTCGGCAGGGTTAGAAACGTTGCGATGCTTGCAACTGCAATTGCATTTCTTCAATTTTCCGCAGCGGCGCAGGAACCTGGCCAGAAGACTTTTTCATCCTGCGCCGAGGCGACTCATGCCCTGGTGGCGGCGCTCAAGGCGGAAGACCAGTCTGCTTTGTTAAGCATTCTTGGGCCCGGTGGGAAAGATATTGTTTCTTCCGGCGATGCGGTGGAAGACAAAAATCACCGCGATGAGTTCGTTCAAAAATATCATCAGATGCACCGCCTGGTGATGGAGCCCGATGGAAAGACAACGCTCTACATCGGCGCGGAAAACTGGCCGACGCCGATTCCGCTGGCGCACAAGGGCGGCTTGTGGTATTTCGACACCGCCGCAGGCAAGCAGCAGATTCTTTACCGAAGGATTGGCAGAAACGAGTTGGCTGTGATCCAGGTGTGCCACGAGTTGGTAGACGCGCAAAAGGAATATTACGGCAAACCCCACGACGGAGACTCGGGTAGCCAATACGCTCAGAAGTTCTCCAGCGATCCCGGCAAACACAATGGACTCTACTGGGAGGCCAGCGCCGGTGACGGCGAGAGTCCCATTGGTCCGCTCATGGCGTCGGCCGCAGCGGAGGGTTATCCGGCAGATCTGCAACCGCAACCTTTCCAAGGTTATTATTTCCGAATTCTCACTGCGAAGAAAGCGACCAAAGGTGCCAGCAGCTACATCGTAGACGGGAAGATGACGCGTGGATTCGCGTTTCTTGCATATCCAGCCGAGTACCGGTCGTCGGGAGTAATGACGTTCATCGTAGATGAGGATGGAGTTGTCTACGAAAAAGATCTCGGACCACGCACGCCCGAGATGGCGAAGAAGTTAACGCGATACGACCGTGATGCGAGCTGGCATAAGGCGGACTGAAGGCGAGTCTGAGGCGAGCCGCCATCTCTCATATAGTAGTGCCGAGCAGAACGCCGAGGTCCCTCAGAGGCGCTCGTCTTTATTGGCTCTGCAAAGGGCACGTCGTGCCCTTCCCAGAAACCCATTGATGAAATGGCTTCTAGTCGGGTCTAGTCCGCTGCCATCTCCTGCGGCTCGCGCTCAGCCTGCGGCATTTGATCGTCGCCTGTTTCTCCTCGTAGTTGAGCTTCAAGTGCCGCAAGTTGCGCTTCGATGTCCTGCCCGGCTTTGCGCTTGCGGATTACTTCCTCACGGTAGCGCCGCAGGAAGTAATCGATTGTCTCGACCCTGATGCGAATGGAGCCCGAGGGCTTGTTCTCGTCGAGATCCTTGAAGCAGAAGTACGGCGTGCCGGATTGTTCGATGATGCCTTCAATCACCCCGTAGATAGGCGCATCGTGGCCACACTTAAAGCTCGAAATTTCAAGCGCAACAAGGTTGGGATGCCGCGCCGTAAACTTTGCCGCCCACACTTTGTGGTTGGTACTGCATGAATAAGAGTTCTTCCAGGCATCGGTAATATCAAGCGGACTGCTGATAACGCCGGCTCTTACCTCTTCGCCGAACAGTCTTTCCAGGATGTCATCATCGATGGGAAGGGTATTCTGCGAGAAGATCGGGTAGCCAAGCTTCTGGAACTCCTCCATGATCTCGTGATTCAAACCGGGATCGTGATGATAGGGCCGGCCGAGCATGACGATGCCGATGCGGTCCTCGCGCTCAAGCTGATCGAGCACCTGGCGCGCACGGCGGCGAATACCGTTTTCGTATTCCTGCAGCGCGGCAAAGCCTGATTCAACAGCGCGATCGTTTTCTTCTTGTGACAGGCCGAGGATGGACTGCCATGCCTGCAGCATCTGATGGGCGAAGAGCTTCCGGTCTGCGAAGTTGAGCACTGGCGCGAGATATTGCACATTGTGCTCTGCGAAGACGTCGTTCTCCTTGGTGAACGCGGCTTTCACGGTCTCCGGAGTCGCGGTAACCGTGGGGCACGCATTCGCGCCGACAATGTTCACCAGCGGTGAATGCAGAACGTCGTACATGGGGAAGAAAATAACGTTCAGCGGCTTCTTGCGGTGCTTCTCCTGAATCAGATTGTAGACGTGGGAAATGCCGATCTTCGCCGGGAAGCAGGGATCGATGGCGCCCCGGCTCGCTCCGGCGCGATAAAGTTCGGAACTAGTGTAGTCGGAATAAATAATATTCTCCGGCTGCACGCCCAAGCTCTCGAGATAGCCGTTAAATAGCGGTGCGTAGGTATAGATGTTGAGGACGCGCGGAATACCGACGCGAAGTTTCTTGCGGCTCTCCATCAGATCGCGGCGTTCTTTTGCGCCTTTGCTCCAGCCTGCCCATCCGCGTACCGGCAACTGGTCGGCGACGCTCTTCGCATTGACGGGACGGAACACTTCTTTCGACGCCATATCGACAAAGTTAGGATGGGCGGCGCGGATGGTGTCGAGGCCGGCCTTAATGTCCTTCATGTCATTGACATCTTCGACCGTGCCCTTCTCGCAGGTGGCGATGATCAACCGCTGCTCGCCGTGCATGAGTGGGACCTTCGTGACTTTTTGAACGGGCACGAAGCTAAGGTCGGTTTTGGGTTGGGTTCGGATGTCGATGAAGGTGCGCAGACAATCGTTCTTACAGAAATGGCAGCGCGTGTCTTCATTGCGCGTGGTCCGGTATTCGATTTTGCGAACTGCATCGAGGCCGACGAAGGTCGACTGCTTGCCGTTTCGCCATAGCCTTAATGACTCCTGCGCTGCGCCGATTGCGCCGGATTCTCCGCAGTGTTCGTGAACGATGATCTCGGGCTGCCTGCCAGCGGCGCGGAAGCTGTTGCGGATGAAATCCACTTCAGCCTTCACCACTGCAAGATTATTTTGCGTGCCTCCCTGCAGCACAAAGCGCGTGCCCAAAGCCGCGAGATTGGGAATGCTGGCGACGTAGAGGAAAACATTTTTGGGCAGCACGGCTGCGAGGCCGGCGAGAATTTCTTCCGCACGCCAACCCTGGCGCTGGAAATTCACAATATCGGACTGCATAAATACAGCGCAGCCATATCCGAACACTGGCATGGCTTTTGCAGAAAAAGCGAGATCCGCGTATTGCGTCACATCCAGGCCGAAGCCTTCTACCGTCGACTGCAGAAAATATCCGTTGCCGGCAGAGCATTGCGTGTTGAGTTTGAAATCCTTGACCCGGCCGTTGTGCAGAATGATGATCTTAATGTCCTGGCCGCCGACATCGACGATCACGTGCGGATCTTCGTAGAACTTCAGCGCGGATTCGGTGTGGGCGACAGTTTCGACCAATGCTACATCGGCATTCAGAACGTCTTTTAGAATGTCCTTCGCATAGCCGGTGGTAGCGACGCCTAACACTTCCATCTTTGCGTTCTGCGCCTCGACCTGGGCACGCAGATTCTCGAACATCTCAATTGTGTCCTGAATCGGATTGCCGTTCGAGAGCTGATAGGCCTTGCAGAGAATGTCGCCGCTTTCACTCAGCAGTACGGCTTTGGTTGAAGTCGAGCCGCCGTCAATGCCGATGAATCCGCCGACAGTGCTGTTCTTCTGAAACACCGCGGGCGTGAACTTCTTGCGGCGATAGGCTTCTTTGAATTGATCAAACTCGGATGGGTTCTCAACGAGTCCTTTGCCTCCGGACTTGGCCTTCTCTTCCTGACGGCCGAATTCGATATAGTGAACCAGTTGGTCGTAGCCGCGATAGCAGCCGATGCAATCATCTTCGCTCCGACCGAACTCAATGGCGCCGAGGGCGGCGAAATATTGTGCGTTCTGGGGAACTTTAATAAGTTCTTCCGGCTTGGCACCTTCCGGAACTGCAACCTTGCGCTCCTGCCACATCCGCGGAATATTTGCCTGCCAGGCTTCGCGCATGCCACGAATAAAGCTATTCGGTCCACCGAGCAAGAGTACGTGCGGCCGCAAGGTATGGCCTCGGGTGAGGACGCTTAAATTTTGCAGCACAATGGCTTCGAACAAGGATGCCATCAGTTCATCGGGAGGCGTTCCTACTTTTTGCAGGCCGTTGATATCGGTCTCAGCGAAGACGCCGCATTTGCCCGCTACTTTGTGGAGCTTGACGCCGCGATATTTCTGCTCGGCCAGGAGGTCAGTTGGAATTTTTAATTTTGCGTTGATCTTATCGATGACCGCGCCAGTGCCGCCGGCGCACTTATCGTTCATCGACGGAATTTTTTTCTTGCGCCCGGTTTCTTCGTCGTCTTTGAAAACGATTATTTTTGCGTCTTGCCCACCCAACTCTATGACCGAATAAACTTCAGGGTGCAGCTTTTCCACGGCTAGCGAAACCGCCGTCACTTCCTGAACAAATTTCGCGCCGATCTGATCGGCGATAGCGCCGCCTCCAGAGCCGGTCATAAACATGCGAGTGTTGTGGCGGTTGAGGCCAACCTCGGTCTCCATGCGCTTCAGGAACTCGAGAGTTTTCTCGGGCTGCTTGGTTTCGTGGCGCTGATAGTCTTGCCAGAGAACCTTGTCGCTCGCGGCTTCAACAACGACGGCTTTGACCGTAGTCGAACCGACATCGAGTCCTACCATAAACTGCGTGTTGTGATCGTGCGGCTTCTGCACTTGCGGCAGTTGCTGGACGGGCGGAGTTTTCAGTTCGACTCCCGCGATTTGAATCAGCTGCGGCGATTTATGGTCGTGCATTACTCCCTTTCTGAAATCAGCGGCTAGTTGATTAGTGGTCAGTTTCCCAGCACTGACCACTGGCTAATATATTTCGTTGCGAGTGTCGCTCAACGAAATGCTTTCAGTCGCCTGATGTGGCGGGGATCGCGGCACCAGGCACTCGCGCTTTCTTCCAGAAGCGAGTGTCTTTATCGATCCGATCGTTCACGTGCAGAAGGAACTGCGCTGCGGTGCCTGCGATTCCTTCGCGATGCGGCACGTGATAGAAGGGGCGTTTCAGTTCGGGATGTTCGTCGATGTACTCGCGGATTTCCTGGAGGCTCTTGCCCGTGGACTTGAGGCATTGCTCAAATTCCGTCTTGGCTTTCACCTTGGCTTCTCCTAGGGCCATCTGAACGCGGCTGTGGGCGTTGACTTCGCCTTCGCCCGAGGTTTCGATGGGGAGGAAAATCATGTCCTTGAATTTGTTCACGACGGCGGATTGCACTCCGTCGGACTGCGAAGAGGGCATGCAGCCGAAAGGCTTCAGCGCGAGCACCATGTGGCAAAGTTTATGCACGGTGTAGTAGACATTCTTGCCGACTTCGAGGTGCCCTTCGCCACCGCGCGCGAACTGGTTATAGAAGGGATGCGCTAACTCAGCGAGTTCGGTTTGCGGCACCAACTGGTGCGTGATCCCGCCCAGATTCTTGATGGTGCGGTGATAGAAGAAGTTCCACATGCGCTCGCCAGCGCCGAGCCCCCAGAGCTTTTTGCGGAGGCCGATGTAGTTCGCGAATTGCTTTTTCGCTTCGTACCACTCCGGATTGCGGTGAGGCCGATTCACTGGCCACTTCGCCGTCGCGTGCGCTTTTGCCTGATACATGAGGTACGCGACCCAGGTCGCAATGGGCTCGACCAGCACTTGGGCGCCCTCACGCTCGAGGAAATCGAACATGTGGAAGTTGCCGTCGCCTTCGGTGAGCTGCGCCCAGAATTCTCCGGTGATTTTTACCAGCGGCTTTACACGCAGGCGATCCACTTCGATGGAGTTCATTTTCTCGCGCGCGGTATGGAGGGCATTCAGGTAGTCCTTGCCCCACATGTGCTCATGCCATTTGCCGAAGACATTGAAAGTGTTGCGCAGCACTTTGTTGTTCTTGAATTTCGGCTTGGCCCAATTCGGAGCGCGTTCTTCGATCTCGAACGATGTGCGGTTCTTCAGATCCTCACAGAGTCCGTCCACCGCTTCGCGGAAAACGCGATCGGTCTCGCCACGGTTGGTTTCATAAGGACGAATCTGATAAATGAGGTCATTGATGACATCGCCGAGATGCATGGCGTTCAGCATCCCGAAACCGAAGTCGATGGTGAATTTCAGGCCGGGTTCACCCGAGGCGGCTTTGATGCCATCGCTGTCCTTAAAGAGCAGAACCCGGAAGCCGTCGAAGCCCGCGTTCTTCAAGGCAAAGCGGTATTCGGCTTCGTACATTCCAAAGCGGCAGGGGCCGCAAGATCCCGCGGTGAAGAAGACATAGTTATCCAAAATCTGCTGGCGCGGTAAGCCTTCTTTCTCCAGGAACTGCAAATACTGGACGAGGTTGCCGACCGTGAAATAGGTCGGATTGCACTGGCCGTTATTGCCGAATTCTTTACCGGTCTGGAAGCCGGCGACGTTGGGCACCGGCAATTTCTCGCAGCGATAGCCACAGCCCTGGAAGACGGCGCGGATGAGGTCTTCGTGTTTCCACGTAAACCCGCCGAACAGAATCGTGACCCGGTTGCGCTCTTCGGCTTTGAAAGCCCGCTCGACGGGACGGTGAAAATGCGTGGGCTGATCAAGTCCGGCGATTTTTCGCAGGCGGGCGCGCTCGGCTTCGAGGCGCTTTTTGATGTCCGAGTCACTATCAATCTGGACGAGATTGGTCGCCATAAGTTCTTCCTCCGGCTGTGGGTTGAATTTTGATGCTGAGCGGAATGGTGTTTCTACGACGTATCGATCGGGAGCAAGCGAGCTTTACGGAAGGCAGGCTACAGACAGACAAAAGGTGAGAAGCGCGGGGACGAAAATCCCTCACTGGCATTTCAGATCGGCTACTGATTAGCATCCGAACTCCAAATACGTGGCTAGGAGGTTCGAAGTCTTACACCGGCGGAACAATCATCCAAGAAAGTTCCGTAGGCGCCGGATTTGCGAATGATGTTGTCTAGATGCCCGCACTCTGACATCAGTTGCGATTATTTTTTATCGCGACCAAACGAAACGATGTCAGGGATGCACAGCCACCGTTCTAACAGAAACCGTGCCCCGAGTTCAAGGTGCGGGGACAATAAGAATCTGTGATCGATGTTATCGATATATTGGTATACAAATGTTTCGCTCTTTCATCGCTTCATTTCATGGCTTGATGGGATCCATCCGGAAATTATCAATCCAAAGTATAGTTGGCATCTGCCCGTAGTGGCGCATCCTCGAAGTAGAATGCTTTTCAAGAACGGAGGAAAGGGGACAGTTGTATGGCGAAGCTCAAAGTGAATGGGAAGGATCGCACTTTTGATGGCGATCCCAATATGCCCCTGCTGTGGTATTTGCGGGATGTCTTGAGGCTAACTGGCACGAAGTTCGGTTGCGGTGTAGCCCTGTGCGGGGCTTGCACGGTGCATAAGAATGGCCAGGCAATCCGGTCGTGCGTGACTCCAATGAGCTCGGCGGCGGGCAGCGAGATCCGTACCATCGAGGATCTGGGGGCGAACGGCCTGCATCCGGTTCAGCGTGCCTGGATGGAGCTGAATGTTCCGCAGTGCGGATATTGTCAATCGGGACAGATTATGCAGGCGGCGGTTCTCCTAAAGGGCAATCCGCATCCTTCGGACGAGGATATTGATGAAGCCATGGCGGGCAACATCTGCCGCTGTGGAACCTATCAACGGATTCGCCAGGCGATCAAGCTGGCGGCGGGGAAGGTCGCATGAGACACCTCGAGAATGTTAGCCGGCGAAGGTTTTTAAGAGGAGCGTTCGGGGCGGGAGCTTTGGTACTCGCAGTGCGGTACATCCCGCCGGTATTCGGTCAGGTGGCGGATGAACTTAACGATGCGAATCGGGCGATCTTTCATCCCAATCTGTTTGTAGGGATTCAGCCGGATGGAACCGTATACATCGTGGTGGACCGGTCGGAGATGGGAACGGTCATCCGAACCTCACTGCCGCGGGTGCTTGCGGACGAACTTGACGCAGATTGGAAGCGGGTGAAGATCGACCAGGCGATCGGCGACAAGCGATTAGGAGATCAGAATACGGATGGTTCGCGGTCGATAAGAACTTATTTCGACACGATGCGGGAGTGCGGCGGGACGGCGCGCTTGATGTTGATTCAGGCGGCAGCTGTGAAGTGGAATGTACCGTCATCGGAATGTTCCACTGACCTTCACACAGTGGTTCACAAAGCAACGGGCCGGCGCTTAGGTTACGGGGAACTGGCGTCGGCCGCGGCGGCGCTTCCTGTGCCGAAGAAGGAAGACCTTCAACTAAAGAAACCCTCCGAATGGCGTTACATCGGAAAGGGTGAGATCAGCTACGACATGGAACATCTGTGCACCGGGAAAGCGATTTATGGAATGGATGCCCAGCTGGAGGGCATGGTATATGCGTCGATCGAACATCCTCCAGTGATCGGCGGCAAGGTCAAGACGCTTGACGATCAGGAGACGCTGAAGGTTGCGGGAGTGCGTCAGACGGTTAGCATCGATCCTTTTAAACCTCCGGCTGCATTCCAGCCTTTGGGTGGAGTAGCTGTAATCGCGGACAACACGTGGGCTGCGTTCCAGGGACGCAAGAAGCTGAAGATCGATTGGGACAATGGGCGCGAACGAGTCCTACGACTCGGTGGAATACAAGAAAGAACTTAGGGAAACGGCGCACAAGCCGGGGAAGGTAATCCGCGAGGCAGGGAATTCTGAAGAAGCGTTCGCCGCAGGCGGTACTGTGTTTGACGCCGACTACTATGTTCCGTTGCTGGCGCATGCACCAATGGAACCCATGGTCGCGCTGGCGGAATTCAAAGATGGAAAGGTTACGGCGTGGGCGCCGACGCAGAATCCGCAGGCGGTGCAGGCGATCGTATCCTCGGAAGTCGGCATTCCAGTGGAAGATGTGATTTGCAACGTGACGCTGCTGGGCGGCGGATTTGGAAGGAAATCGAAACCGGATTATGTTGCCGAAGCTGCGGTGTTATCGAAGAAGTTGGGGCGTCCCGTAAAAGTTGTGTGGACTCGGGAAGACGATGTGAAGTTCGACTATTACAACGCCGTGGCTTCGATGTATATCAAGGCGGCGATCGGCGAAAAGGGAAAGCCGACGGCGTGGCTGCAGAGATCGGTCTTTCCGCCGATCACATCGACCTTCGATGTGAGTGCGGTGTATGGCGATCCGGCGCATCTGGCGCAGGGCTGGACGGATCTCCCCTACGATGTGCCGAACCTTCGCATCGAGAATGGGCCTGCGCAGGCGCATGTGAGGATCGGGTGGCTGCGATCGGTCGCGAACATTTATCACGCTTTCGCGATTCAATGCTTCACCGATGAACTTGCGCATCGCGCGCAACGCGATCCGGTGGAATACCTGTTAGATCTGATCGGGCCGCCTCGCACTTTGGATTTCACCAACGTGCAATATCCGAACTACGGTGCGGATTACAAGAAATATCCGTGGGAGACAGGAAGGCTGCGGCAAGTGATTGAAATGGTGGCAGACAAATCCGGTTGGGCCAAAAAGAAAAGCGGGAACGGGCATGGGTTTGGAATCGCGGCTCATCGCAGCTTCTTGACGTATGTTGCCACGGTGGTTGAAGTGGAAATAAAGGACAATACGATTCACATTCCCCGCGTGGATATGGCGCTGGATGCTGGGCTCGTTGTGAATCCGGAGGCGACGCGGGCGCAATTCGAGGGCGCGGCAGTTTTCGGAACGAGCATTGTGCGCAGCGGAGAAATTACGGCCAAGAATGGAGTGATCCAGCAGCATAATTTTTATGATTATCCAGTGGCCCGGATCAACGAGGTTCCGGCTCAAACAAATGTCTACATCACGGAGAGTGCGGCGCCGCCGGCCGGCGTGGGTGAGCCGGGCGTTCCGCCGTTTGTAGCTGCGTTTTGCAATGCGATTTTCGCCGCTACGGGAAAACGGGTTCGCGATCTACCGCTCTCGAGCAACAACATTTTCAGTTGATAATGAAAAAGAGGATGGTTCGTGCCTGTGTCGAGTCCGGATTATTCTGCGATGCTGGCGGTAGCGTTGGCCGAAGCGCGCACAGGACTGGCGGAGGGCGGCATCCCCATCGGCGCCGCGATTTTTGACCAGAACGGCAAAGTTGTCAGTGCTGGCCACAACCGCCGGGTACAGAATGGCGATCCTTCGCTGCATGGCGAGACCGATGCCTTCCGCAGAGCGGGGCGTCAGCGGAGCTATCGCGACTTGATCATGGTCACTACGCTCGCGCCTTGTTGGTATTGCAGCGGGTTAGTGAGGCAGTTTGGCTTTGGAACTGTGATCGTCGGGGAGAGCCGAAATTTCAAAGGCGGCGTCGACTGGCTGCGTTCATCGGGGGTGAACGTGATCGATCTCGATTCAGAAGAGTGCGCTTCTTTGCTACGCGACTACATTCGAGCGAATCCTGAGATTTGGAACGAGGACATCGGCAAGGAATAATTTCTATTTAACGATTGCGGAAGCAATTACGTCTCGAACGGAACTGAACTTGCTTGGATTAGTGCGGCACACCTAAACCAGAGTAGCCAAGCTTTCAGAAATCCAGTCGCAGCGTCATCTGGATCTGGCGCGGGCTACCGATGGTCTTATTCACGGCGCCCAGGCCGGATGGAGGGTTGTAGAAGCTGCAGAACGAGACATTGTTGCAATTCGCAGGCAACGGCGGCGTACCGAGAACGGGGAATTGATTGTAGAACTGGTTCTGCGAAACGTCGTCGATCGGTATATCAAAGCTGGTGGTGTTGGTCAGATTGAAAATGTCCAGGCTGTATTTCAGGGCCACCCGCTCCGTAAGCTGCGTGAGCTTCACAAAAGAAATGTCAGCGCGCTTCTGCCAGGCTTGGCGAAAAATGTTGCGCTGGCCGGTCGTGAAATTGGTTTCGAAAGTATCGCCGGGCGGGATTGCGCCGCCCAGATCACCAGGACTCAGCAATGGCAAAGTGAAGCAGGATTGTTTGAGCGCGTAGAGATTGAGGTTGTTGGGATCGGAGTTGGCATACGCGCCTGAAGCACCAGTGAGCGCATTTTTTGGCGTACAGCCCGGGGCCAGAGGAACGATCGGGTTGGTGATGCCATCGTAGACGCTGTAATAGATGCTGCCGACGGCACCCGTGTAATCGATGATGCTGTAAGGTTGGCCGCTCTGCAACACGGTGATTCCTTGAATTGACCACCCATCTGCCAACTTTCCCTTCAGCGTAGTCGCGGAATAAAACTTGGGGAGTTCGTACACATAACTGAAGTTGAAGACATGAGTACGATCGAAGTCTGATGATCCGTAAGCTGAGCGCAGATCCAAGGGATTGTTGCCATTGAAAAACAATCCCATGCCGCTTTGTTCATCCAAAGCGTGGGAATACGTGTAGGAGAAACCAAACTGCAAGCCGTGGCTCATGCGCTTTTCAATGTGCGTTTGCAGGGCATTGTAGGCAGAAACACCGGCGGCTTTGTAGGTTTCCGACTCTGCCGAATAGCCAATGTAGGGAACTCTCAGATCAACGTTGCCGCCTTCGTACGTCGCGAGCATGGCCCCCTGACCGTTGGGCAAGTTGATCGCGGAGCAGTTCACGTTCGGAGTGCAGTTCGCCGGTCCCTCGACCGTATAGCCGTACGTGTATTCCTGCGCGAAGGGAGAACCGGGATGGATGATGTTACTCGGCGAGGCAATTCCGGGCTGGTTGAAGGGAATTGGGATTACTTCATGACGGCCTAAATTGCCGACATAACCAATCTCGATCGCCAGATCATTGCGCGGTTGCCATTGCACATCCAGGGTGTCATTGATCGTATATGGAAGTTTGTTGGCGCGGTTGTAAGTCGCAAAGGAAAAGAGCTGCGCTCCGCTGGCAATCGCAGCTTCATTCGGCAGGTATTGGGTAATGTTCGCGGGATTGCCACTCGGTGCGGGACCCAGAGTCGGACCCCACGGATTGTTAAGAGAGTAGGCGGGAGCGGGGCAGGTGGGAATGAAACCCTCGTAGAGGCTCTCCGAAGCCGGGCTGCAAGACTGAGCATTCACGTAGGGCGGAGTCTGATTCACGCCGAAGGGTCCGCCGTTGATTACTCCTTCTGCGAATCCGGGTGAGAGATACGAATAAAGTTCGCCGCGATCGTAATACAGTCCCGATCCGGCGCGGACCACAACTTTGTCGTTAAATCTCCGCGGACTCCAGGCCACACCAACGCGCGGGGCAAGTCCCCACTGCCGTCCCGTGAGGGTTGTGTTGCTGACGCCCTTGGTTGGAAATAATGGATTGTTGCCGGCGATGATGAAGCCGTTCGAGACAATGGTGTCGGTGGTGCCGTCGTAGGAGTAGCGCGATGGATCGAAATTGAAGATGCGGCCGTATTTTTCGGTGAGACCGCCATCCCAGTCGAAGCGCAGCCCGGCCGTCAGACTGAGATTGGAGCGCATTTGAAATTTGTCTTGTATGTACGCTCCGGATTGGCCAGCTCGGTAATAGCGATTCGCGTTTCCTTGAAGAAACTTGGTGGTGGTGAAATCGTCGTTTGTGTTTACGAAACCCTGGAGGAATTGTGAGAAATCGGCGGTCGAAATAATTCCCTGGTTCGTCCTTTCGTCGCGGGTGTTGAGTTGGGTATAGGAGTAACTGCCGCCGAAGGTGAAGCTGTGCTTGCCGCGATTCCAGATTGCATTGGCCGACGGCATGATGCGGTTTTGAAATACTCCGGTGAATGCGCCTTGCGAAGCCGAGCCCTGACCGATGGTGAGAAATTGCAGGTTGGTGACACCGCCAGCATTAGCGGAACTGGACAATCCCAAAGGATCGACGATGGTGATGCCGGGAAAATAGGATGAGCCGAATGTATTGATCGGCGGCGTTCCGGTTTGAGCGGCGAATGACTGTGGCGAAAAAGGCTGCGCGATTGTGCTGTAGACCTTTTCCCGAAGAATGCCTAGAACCTCCGAAATACTCAGGTTAGGCCGCAGAATCTGCGTGTTGGTGATCGATGCAACCTGGCTGCCGGCGTCAAGATGTTGGGCGAATCCTGCCACGTTCGAGTAGGCATAGGGTGCGAGGCTCGGATCGTGCTGGTAGTAGTACTTGGCTGACACCATATCGTTGGCGCTCTTGTTCCAGTCGAGATCGGCGACGGCCTGATCGGAGGTGAAGTAAGCGGTGCCCGGACTAATGGCGTTCTCTGGAAAAATTGGGGTCGCAGTCTGGCCATCATCCGAAGGTATCAGGTATTGGCCGTTGGGCAGTTTGTATTGGAAGAGCGCAACCGCTGTGGGGTTCAGTAAGCTGAGATTGTTGACGAGGTTTGTACCCCAATATGCGTCGGAAATCGCGGCCAGGGCCGCTGGCGAGCGGTTATTGGTGAGCCCGTGCGGCACCAGCATTCGTGAGAGGCCGATCTCCTGATCGGAGTCGTGCAGGTGCTGATAGCTGACGAAGCCGAAGAGTTTGTCCTTGATGAGCGCACCGCCCAGCGTTCCACCCGCTGTATAGCGATGCAATTGAGGAACCTTGTCGTTGGCAGGAATGTTGGGGTCCTGCTTGTCGAAGAACGGCGCGGCGTTCAGCCAGTCGGTGCCGCGATGGACGTAGGCGCTGCCGTGCAGCGTGTTGGTGCCCGAGGCAGTGCTCATATCGATGTGAGCGCCGCTCGTAGACCCTTGCTGCGCATCATACATCGAGGTATTCACGCGAAGTTCGGTAACTGTTTCCGGGGCCGGAGTGGGAAGCGCCTGGCCGATGGCGAGATAGACCGACGCCGTGCTCTGAATAGGAGCGGCGCTGGTGCTGGCCGCATTGGCCACTCCGGTATTGTTCACGATACGAGCCGATGCCACCTGGCTGGTGCTCTTGCCATTGAACAGGTTGCTGGCATCGACTCCGTTGAGCAGGAAGCTGTTGCTGGTGTCGCGTTGGCCATTGGCCCAGATCGGTTGATTGCCGAGTCCGCTGTTGACGCCGGTACCGCCCGCCAGTTCGGCGCTGACGCCGGGAGAAAGAATGGCCAACCCCGTGAAGCTACCCGTGGGTAGAGGTATGTCATCGATCTGGTCTTTTTCCAGAATGTAACCATTCGTGGTATCCACTGCATTGATCAACGGCGTGGCTTGCACTTCGACCACCGTGCCCACTTTGCCGACGGGCAGCGTGGCGTTGACCGTGGCCGTGCGGTCGGCCTGAACGGTGATGGAGGGAACCTTCTCGCTTTCAAAGCCTTCGTGAGTGAAGGTCAGCGTGTACGTGCCAATGGGAAGGTTGACGAAGTCGTAGGCGCCATTGGAATTAGTCTTCTGAGTGCGGGTGAGGCTGGTCTGGTCACCGATGATGGTCACCGTCGTCTCGGGTAGAACGCCGCCGGACTTATCGGTGACTGTGCCGGTGATGCCGCCCAAAGTCTGTTGAGCTTGAATGCGCGGTGTAAGGATCCAAAGCGATGACGCAAGCAGGAAAACGACAAGTCGAGTTCTTAGCATGGTTCACCTCGTACAAATCAGTAGGCACACTCCCGCTGAACCCTCTGCCGGCGGTTGAACCGCACCTGTATTGTTCGAACGATTTTCGCAGCAGAGTTAGATTGCTTTGCCGCCCGCAAGTAAATTGACTGACCGAATTTACATGAGTTTGCCGGGGAAGGAAAGCATTCCGTTAGTCAAACTTTCTTTGGCGCAGATTAGATATTTTTATCGCGACGAAGCTGATTTTTGGAGGCACGGTTAGTTTTCCAGTGGCGCGGCGGGTTTGTTGCGACCGAAGATCAGGAACCACAGCAGGCCCGCGGTTAGATAGGCGAGATAGATGTAGGGAAGCTTGCCATAAGGTCCCTCGGGCACAGGATAAAAGTTTCCGACCAGCGCGAGCAGCATGGCGATACCAGCGAGCCAAGGAACGATCTGCGCTCCGGCGCGGAAAACCCCGCGGTCACGCAGGTAGCGAGGCAGGGCGATGCAGACTAAAGCGTAGGCCACGATAAAACCGTAGGTCGCCAACGAACCCAGCCAGCCGTAGACATCCAAACCACTGGCTCCGCGAGCCGCAAGCACTGCCACGGGGAGCAGCGCGGCGATGCCGGTAACTACCACGGCCCTGCCTGGGGTTTGATTCCGAGCGTGCGTATTACGCAGAGAACCGTGCGCGAGGCCGTTATGAGCCATCAGCAACAGCACACGCGCGGCAGCCGTGATGCAGGCCAGAGTTCCTGCGAACAGGCTGACCAGTGCGCCGATGTCGATCAGAAGTCCCAGCACGGGGACGCCGCCAACGCGCGCCAGCAAATACATAGGCGCCTGGCTGGCGCCCAAATCCTGGCCGACAGAATGAAACCCCAAGACCTCCGCATAGGCGCAAATGGTGAAGAAAGCTCCGGCGAGGATCGCGCTCTGAATGACTGCACGTGGAATCGTCTTCAGCGGATTACGTGCCTCGGAGCCAAGCGTGGTTGCGCTCTCGAAGCCGACAAAGCTGAACAGAGCGAGCACCAGGCCGAGCCGGAGTCCGCTGCCCGTCATGCCGCGAAGATGCAGCTGGTCCGGATCCAGATGCCAACCATGATGAACCAGCAACAGAGTAACCAAGATCACGATCACGGTGACAGAGGCGGCCTCAATCCAGAGCATGAGGCGGGCGGAGATTTTTACGTCGCGGTAAGCGATCCATATCGAAACGCCGGTGACCAGTGCGGCCAGCAACACGGCAGAGTACAGATGGCCGGTGGCGTCGCGGAGCAGCAAGTTCGCGTAGTGATAGAAGCCGCCGATCACGCTTGATCCCGTGGCTACGTAGGCGAGCAAAAGACTCCACGCGACGGTCGCGCCGAGCCACGGCGGTAGCGTCATCGATGCATAGGTATAGAGTGAACCGGGCGAAGCCGAAAGCCGCGCGTAGCGGCCAATGCATAACGCGACAAGCAACACCGCAACCGTCGCCAGCACGTAGGCGAGCCACGTGCCGTTGCCGGCAAGGGCGCACACCAGAGGGATGGTAGCCGCGGGCGTGGTGGTGGGAGCCATGGTGGAAACGGACTGAGCCAGCGTTTCCATCGGCGAAAGAATCTCGTGACGCAGACCGTAGTCCGCGCTCGGAGAGTGCTCTTGCGTCGCGTGCTGCATGCGGTGTTGATCCCCAGCAAACCAGAGTGGGGTTGGATTGTACAACACGAATCTTGCTGATATTGGCGCGCCGGCCTGATTGAAATAGAGCTGGTGTATTATTTGGCAAAGCTTCAGACTGCTTCGTTGAAACTTCCTGGATGAGCACCGCACTCCATGAAACTTGATAAACCATTGCTGCAGCGACTTCCCAAGGTTCTTTTGCATGAGCATTTGGATGGGGTGTTGCGTCCGCAGACGATTATTGAACTGGCAAAGGATTCCAAATACACGGGCCTGCCAACCGACGATCCGGAAGCTCTATCGCAATGGTTTTTCCGCGGAGCCAATCAGGGAAGTCTGGCAAAATATCTGGAAGGCTTTGCCCATACCATTGCGGTGATGCAGACGGAAGAGGCGCTGCAGCGAGTGGCTTACGAACAGGCCGAAGATTTGAGCCGGGATGGAATTGTTTATTTTGAAACTCGCTTCGCACCCGTCTTTCATACGCAAAAAGGATTGACGCATCAGCAGATTGTGTCTGCGGTCCTGAAGGGACTGGAACGAGGACGGAAAGATTTCGGAATTTCTTCCGGGTTGATCATTTGCGCAATGCGCAACATGAACGTGTCTCTCGAAATGGCGGAACTCGCCGTCGATTTTCGCGCGCGCGGCGTGGTCGGCTTCGATCTGGCGGGCGAAGAAGGAGGTTATCCGCCGAAGAAGCATGTTGACGCGTTCCACTACATTCAGCGCGAAAATTTTAACATTACGATTCATGCCGGCGAAGGTTACGGCAAAGAGTCGATCTGGCAGGCGATTCAATATTGCGGCGCACATCGCATCGGGCATGGAACGCGGCTGATCGAAGATATTGCAGTGGCGGATGGCCGGGCAGTAAAGCTGGGAGATCTTGCGCAATACGTCCTGGACAAACGGATTCCGCTGGAAATTTGCCTGCTGAGCAATGTTCACACCGGCGCAACGCCTAGTCTGGCCGAGCATCCTTTCAAGGTTCTTTATCAGGAAAAGTTTCGGGTTACGCTGAACACGGATAATCGGTTGATGAGCCACACCTCGATGACTCAGGAATTTGAAGCGGCTGCCGAAGCATTTGGGCTAACGATGGAAGATTTCGAGAAGATCACCATCAATGCGATGAAGAGCGCTTTTTTGCCCTACAAAGAACGCTGCCAGTTCATCTATACGGCGATCAAGCCCGGGTACGCGAGGATTCGGGAATCGATCGGCGCTAAATAATTTTACCGATTTCAGTTTCATTGAAACATTATTCGGACAAGGAAGCCAGAGTTTCGGCTAGGACCAGCGTGCCACGAGCGATATCGTCCGGGTCCGCGTACTCATCCGGACGGTGGCTATAACCATTGCGGCAGGGAATGAACAACATCCCGACCTTCGTGATGCGAGCAATAAACAGGGAGTCATGATAGGCACGGCTCACCATGGGAAGAAAATTCAGATCATGCTTGCGGCACGATTGAGAAAGCGCTTCGACGATGGCGGGAGAGCAGTCTGCGGGTGCGTCTGCATTCAACAATTCTGTATTGACCGACACTTGCCGCCTGGCTGAAATTGAATGGGACGCCGCTTCGATGGTGTGTATCGTTGCATCGCGGCGCGCAAGGTCGGTGTCGCGAACGTCCACGCTCAAGCGCACGCGGCAGGGAATACTATTCACCGCACCGGGGAACACATCGCAAATACCGACTGTGCCAACGGTGTCAATCCCTCCGCTGTTGCGCGCGGCGCTCTCGATCGCGAGAATCAACTCGGATGCAGCGCAGAGAGCGTCGTGACGGTCGGGCATCAAGACTGCGCCGGCGTGTCCACCTGAGCCCTCGATCGACATGCGCAGACTTGCGGGCGCCGCGATTTTCGTGACGATGCCGAGAGGAATCCGCTGGCGCTCCAAAAGCGGTCCCTGCTCGATATGCAATTCGATGAAAGCCTTGTAGTAGCTTTCAGGTAACTTTACCTGTTCGAGCTCGCCGCCGAAGCCAGCCGCACGGCGGACTTCGTCGAGAGCGACGCCATCGTTGTCGTTGTCTTTGTCTTTCAGTTTTCTGGCCGCGTCCGGGGCAAGCGTGCCCGAAAGCATCCGGCTCCCGAGGCAGCCGATTCCAAAACGCGTCGGCTCTTCCGAAGTGAAAATCAGTAACTCGATCGAATGCCGGGGACGAAAGCCGCTGGCTTGCAAGGCGCGTATCGCTTCCAGGCCTCCGAGCACTCCGACCACGCCATCGTATTTCCCGGCATTGGGAATCGCGTCGATGTGTGAACCTGTTCCGACCACCGGCGCGTTAAGTTCAGTGCCGTTCCAACGCGCAAAGGTATTTCCGATGGCATCATGGCGCACTGTGAGGCCGGCCTCCTCGCAACGATCTTTCGTCCATGCGCGCGCTTTGAGATCGGTGGGCGTGAAAACGATTCGCGTTACCGCGGGAGCTTCAGCATCGGAAATAGAAGCCAGCGTCTCGATCTCGCGCAGCATTCGCTCCCGGTCGATTGCGAGGTTCATCGCACGAGACCCGCGAACGGATGGCGATTCCAATCCTTGTAGATGAGATATTTTGCCGGCACCTTGCCGATGGCGCCGAACCACTGCGGGCACCACGGGCCCATCCAGATAAAATCTCCCGCGGTCACCGGATACCACGAATCGCCGAGCCGGTAAATTCCGCCACCTTCGAGCATGATGAGTCCATGTTCCATAACGTGCATCTCGACCATGCTGAGCGCGGCTCCGGGCTGGTAGACCATTGAGTTCACAGCGAAGTCAAAGCCCATCTCATCCGGCAGCAAACATTTAACCTGCAAGCCCGGATCATCGGTGAGAGGATGCGAACCTATTGCATCTTCACTCGAAACAATCAACGCGGCACGCTCGACAGAATCGAGCGCCTGATACGGTTTTTCGATAACTGCAACGCGGCTCAGGCCGGCAGATGTCACACGATGCGGCAGTGCTTCGGGCAGATAAGCGTAGCCGCGGGCATTCAGTTCGCTCACTTTACCGTCAAGCTTCAACTCCACGGCTCCTTCAAGCACATAAATGAATCTTTGCCAAAGGGTAGCGCCCAGTTCTCCGCCCGCTTCGAATTCAGCGGTGTATTCCGTGAACCGGGCGCCCAACGCGGGACTAACGTGAACGGTTGCGGAGCAAGCTCTCATTCCGGGCAGAGTAGTGCGCACAAACGTGTCGGGCGTCAACAGCAAATGATTCGGTTGTTGGGAGCCTCGTGTGCGGCCGAGATTATGCACGATTTATCCTTTTGTGAAATTCAGCGAATCCAGCAAGTTGATCGAGAAGATGCAATCCGCATGCGATTGCTGTTTCGACATCTTCAACTGCGACAGATTCCGACGGATCATGACTGATCCCTCCCGGAGTCCGCACAAAAATCATCGCAGCGGGAATTTTTTCAGCCATGATCATCGCGTCGTGACCCGCGCCGCTCACCATGCGATGGGCGATGCACCCCGTCTTAACAATGGCGCTTTCGATTTCTTGGGTGAGAAAAGGATCCATGGCCACTGCTGGCTGGCTCAAGAGGCTGTTTTCCCGCACAGATAGTCCGCGACGCGCCGCAATTCGTTGAGCATGGCCAATCAGATCTTCGACAGCACGATTTCTAATATCGTCGGAACTGTGGCGAACGTCGAGTGTCAGCCGAGTTTCCGATGCGACCACATTCGCTGCTCCCGGCTTGGCATCGATTTTTCCAACTGTCGCGACTAGACCTGGGACTCCTTGCGCGACGCGTTCGACGCTGCTGATCCACTCCGCAGCACCCGCAAGCGCATCGCAACGAAGTTCCATGGGAGTTGTACCTGCATGGTTGGAGCGGCCTCGAAATATAAACTCCAAGCGGCTCTGACCAGCAATAGTTTCCACCACCGCCAGGGGCAGATCCAGTTTCTCCAGAACCGGCCCTTGCTCGATATGGAACTCGAGATAACCGAGGACATTCTTGTCCAGTTCAGCTTCAGGAATCTCCTCCGGATTCAGTCCAAAATTCTTGATTGCGGTTCTCACCGACACGCCTTGCGCATCCTGCGTTTCCAATAATTTCTGGTCAAGCCTGCCTACCAGAGCGCGGCTACCGATGAACGGAGTGCCGAAGCGTACTCCTTCCTCCTCGGAAAAGGCAATCACCTCGATGCCGAAAGGCAGCTTCTTTCCTTTCAATTCTTCGAGCAAGGCGAGGGCAAGAACAACTCCGAGGATGCCGTCGTAAGCACCGGCGTTGGGCACTGTATCGATATGCGAACCGATGAGCAGGCGTGGAGCATTCAGCTGGGCAGCGGGATAGATTCCGCGAAGATTTCCGGCGGCATCAATTTTCGCGCGAAACTCCCAGCGGTTCCATCCATCCGGAAATTTCCTGGTGGCAATCATGCATGGGCTTAGATAAAAACGTTCGGCGAGTGCCGCGTGTGTCTTCGGAAAAAGAAGCTAGCTTTAAACACCGGGCGATGACTTTGTTGGCTCGATTTGTGTTCACAGTTTTTGGCTACGCTCGCTTCGCGGCGAACAGGTCTCGAGGATTTACGCTTCTCGTATCACCTTCGCCGCGGCCCAGCCGAGCACAACGAGGGCGATGAGAATCTGCAACGCATAAGTGTTCCCGTAGGTCGCGACAGGAAAGTGATTGCTGATCATAATAAAGACAACTGGAACCGCCATGAAAGTGTTGTGTTTGGAGCGCAGTTTGGCTTGAGCGCTGAGAGAGGTGTCAAACTTTTCTCCAGCTGCCGCGGCGGCAATCATTTTGCGCTGTGCGGGAAGAATTCGAAACCAAACATTGGCGGTCATGATCGTTCCGAAGACGGCTCCAAGGTGGATGTAGGCCGCGCGCGCGCTGAAAATGTGCATCAACCCCCAGGCGAGAATAGCGATCATGAGCACAGAGAAGGCGGCAAATGTGGTTTCTGACTTACCCAGCGGTGATCTTAGCGCGAGGTCATAGACGATCCATCCCACCGCCAGAGCAGCCAGCCCGATGGCGATGCCAGCCGCTTGCGAAATGTTCGCGACGTCCACGTCGATGAGTCCGGAGCTCGAGTAATAAACCAGGAAGAGCAGCGCCATACCACTGAGCCAGGTCATTAACGCTTCCCAGCGGAACCATCGAACTTGTTCCGGCCCAACTTTCAGAGATTGTTCTTTGTGGACGGTGTAGAAGCCGCCGCTGTGAACCATCCACACTGAGGGGCTTGCGGGAGCGGGAGCAGCAGTCTTCGTCAACCTGCCAAATTGACCGTCGAGCCAAGTAAAGTAGTAGGTTTGGCCGACCCACATGATCGCCGCAAAAACGTGAAACCAGCGCACGAGGAGGTTCAGCCATTCGCGAATTGACGAGGTCAATTTGTAAACTCCAACGGAGAAGCTACGGCTTCAGCTTCCGCGGTAAGTGGTATAGCCGTTCGGGCTCATGAGCAACGGAATGTGAAAATGCAAATCGCCGTCTCTTGCCTCGAAGATAACTTCTATTGCCGGATACAGCGTGGTGATTTGCCGCACCGCATAGTAACTCCCGGTATCAAAGCGTAAACGATAAACTCCGGCGGAGAAATCCTCGCCTTCGGGCAGCAGTTGCGGGCACCGGCCGTCGCGATCGGTGCGGGCGGAGGTCACTAATCTCCAATCGCTGGAAGTGATCTGCTTTTCCAAACGCACTGGGACGTCGCTGGCGGGTTTGCCGGCGACCAAGTCCAGAATGTGGGTTGAAATGCGCTTCATCCTTGCAGCCATTTTTTTAGACGGATCCGCGTGATCTGCCGCTGCTGCTCCGCCGCTTCTTTAAATTCAGTCTCTAAATCATTGTTAAGGCGTCGCCGAAGAATTGCGAGGATCTCCGGCGCAGATTTGTTCGTGGCGCACACAATAAATGTTCGATGGAAGCGGCGCTCATATTCTTGATTTGCATCGGCGAGCGCAGTTTTCGCCTCTGCGTCCGCGTCCGACACTCTGCCTTGCTCCTGCGCCGACCATTCTACAGATTGGGCTTGCGAAGAATGGACTTGCGGAGGGTGCGATGGCCGCGACTCGCCGATTCGCGGGTGACTGTCAAACACTTCCATCCAGTCGGATTGCGAGAGAGTGTCACACACTTTGTCCGATGCAGCAAGCAAAGCAGCCTCATCGATAAGCGGCCTTCTGGCCGCCATGCCCCGCGCCCACGCTTTGCATCCGCAGCAAGGCAGGATTGCGTTTATTGCTTCCTCAACAGGAAGTTGATTCCAGCGCGCCAGGGCAGAGTGTGGTGATGTGCGTGCGTCGGCTGTTCGCTCTTTGTTCTTATCATTGTTCTTATCATTCAACTGGTTCAGAAATTCAACCACAAGATTGCCCGTAACGGTTGCCCGGTATCGGGCGTTCGACCGAATATCGTCAATTGGCTGGATCTCAGCGGCCGCAGACTTTCTCGCTTGAGACAAGAGTTCGGGATCGATTCTTTTTCCTCTGATAGTTGTTTCAGTTTTTGTCAAACGCAGTGGAACCGGCGCAACGCTTCCAATCGCAATGCAAACATCTTCCACCACACCTGCGGCGGTGCGGCCCAGAGCGGCGATACACACCTTCGAGATTGCCTGTGCATTGCGAGCTCCCACCTTGCGGGCGTAGCTGAAATATTCTGAGAATCGGCGCGGCAGGCAGACGGTCTGAATCAGTTCGTCAGGGGCAAGCAAGGTTTTCTTGTAGCCGCTGTGGAAGGTTGCATATGGAAGCCGGCGCTGACCTCGAGCTGAAACCAAAATTAATTCTGCATCGTAAACCAGCAATGCGGGCAACGAATCGGCAGCGGGAGATGCGTTCACGATGTTTCCGCCCAGCGTTCCCCGATTCTGATTCGCGATTCCTCCAGTCAAGCGGGCGGCCTTGGCGAGCAATGGAAAGTCGCGTTCCACAATTTCATGCCGGCGCAGATCAGTGTAAGTGCAGCCCGCGCCGATTCGAATTTCATCATCCGTGATCTCAATGCGCCGCAGTTCGGGAAGATTCCAGATGCTGACCAGCTTCCTTGCCGCAAGCTTTCCCGCAGCGTATTGCACCATCACGTCGGTCCCGCCGGCAATCGGAAGCCAAGCGCCGGGCTCAGTGGCCAGCAATGAGACGATTGCCTGCAAACTGCCCGGCGCGAGCATTTCGTAATCGGAGGGATCGGATCTCATGCAGTCGTCCTGCGGCGCGCTGCTTGTGCAACCGCTTCGATGATCTGGCTGTAGCCGGTACAACGGCAGAGATTGCCGGCGAGGCCTTCCTGAATTTCTTCTGTCGTGACATCAGATTTGCTATTCAGTAGATAAAACGCTGCGAGGATCATTCCGGGCGTGCAGATGCCGCACTGGGCGCCACCGAAGTCGAGAAAAGCATTTTGCAAGATATGTAGAGTTTCTCCCCCGGCAAGTCCTTCGATGGTAAGCACGCTGGAACCCGCAGCCTGCAGAACTGGGACCAGGCAGCTGTTCACAAGTGAGCCATCCACGAGCACCGCGCAGGAGCCGCACTCGCCTTCGCCGCAGCCTTCCTTCGCTCCGGTCAATTCAAGCTGATGCCGCAGCACATCGAGCAGGCGCTCCATCGGATAAGCGCGCACCGTCCGCGGCTCACCGTTAACCGAAAATGAGATTTCGCACTTACCAGGGCCGTCGCGAGAGTCGGTCATCGAACTCCGCCTGCAGAAACAAGATCGTCTCTTTCCGACGATGCAGCGATCCCTTCCATAATGTCTTCGGGAAGCAGGGGAATGAAATCGAAAGGAATTCCGAGAGCATCTTCGATCGCATTGACGATCGCTGGCGCGGGACCGTCCATTGGCAACTCGCCAATGCCTTTGGCACCGTAAGCTCCATGCACGTTACCCAACTCTTCGAAAAAGACGCGAATGGAGGGCAGATCGCTCGAGGTGGGCATAATGTAATTGGTCATCTGGCTGTTCTGCATGCGTCCATTTTGCCAAACCACCTTCTCGTAAAGACTGAATCCGATTGCTTGCGCGATGCCACCGATGATTTGCCCCTTGGCCAGAAGTGGGTGCAGAACTTTGCCAACTTCCTGGAGTGCAACGAAGTCGTCGACCGATACGGAATAGGTTGTCAGATCGACGCTGACTTCCGCGATGTAAACCGCCCAGGCAAATGCCGCGTAGGCTTCGCCTCGATACTTCTCATCGTCCCAAAAAATGCCGGGAGGTGCTTCGTAACGCGCCCATGAACGAAATTTGCCGTGCTCGGCGACATAGCTCCGGCAGGCTGCTCGAAACTCTTCGGCAGTGTAAGTCTCGGGGAGCAGGTTCGACGAAATCAAAGTTTGCCGAATTCCCAGTGCGGCCGACTGCACCAATTTTCCAACCACCATGACCGTGCGCGAAGCCACGGTTGGGCCGCTGTTCGGAACTGCCGACGTATCCGGCTGGGCCATACCCACGTATTCGTAAGGCAAAGCGAGAGCTTCGGCCGCAATCTGGCTGAGAACAGTTTTTGTGCCTTGACCAAATTCGGTGCTCGATACCAGCACGCGCACACTGCCATCGGCGCAACCCTCAACGCCAACAACAGAGCTGAGGTAACGCTCGCCGGAACCGGTGAATCCTGCGCCGTGCAGAAACGCGGCAATGCCCATGCCCTTCCGGATGTTGCCGCGACGATCTTCATTTGCGAAGCGTTGTTTTTTCGAGTGGTAATCAGAAAGCTCCAGGGCGCGGTCCAGCAACTTCCCGAGATCGATCGGTTCGCGAATCACCTGTCCCGTGCTGGTAGTTTGCCCGGGCTGCAGAAAATTCCTGCGGCGGATCTCCACTGGGGAAAGACCCACCATCTGAGCGATACGATCCATGTGCCGCTCCATGGCAAACAGGCTTTGGGGTGCGCCAAAGCCGCGAAAGGCCCCATGGGGCGGCGCGTTTGTGGCAACGGCTTTGGCGCGAATGCGAATGTTTGGCCAGTAGTAGGGTCCGCCCGCGTGAATTGCACCGCGGGAAAGCACGACGGGTGACAGGGTGAGATATGCGCCTCCGTCGATGGTGAACTCGATTTCTCCGCCGAGAATTTTGCCATCCTTGCTCACGGCTGTGCGATGGCGGGTTCGCGAGGGATGCCGCTTGGTGGTCGCTGCCATATCTTCCATGCGGTCATAAATAATCTTCACGGGTTTCCTGGACTTGATCGCAAGCAGCGCAGCATGCGCTGCGATCATCGAGGGATATTCTTCCTTGCCGCCGAAAGCGCCTCCAGTTTCCATCTGCACGACGCGCACTTTTTCTGCTGGCAGGTTGCAAAGGGCCATGAGCGCTTTGTGAATGTAGTAGGGGCACTGCAAAGAGCCCCATACGGTGATTCCGCGCACATCGTCGAAGCACGCGATCATCCCGTTATTCTCGATGTAAAGCTGTTCCTGTGCGCCGGTTGTGTACTCGCCCTCCACGATGTAATCAGCTTTCGCCCAAATTCCATCGACGGCGCCTTTTTCAATTACATAGGTCTTGAAGGTATTGTCTTCGCCCCAGATGATCTCGGAGCGGCATTCGCTTTCTTCAATAGTGAAGACAGCAGGCAGACGATCGTATTCGATGTTGACCGACGCAACTGCCTTTGGAAGAAGATGGCGGTCAGGATGGGCCAAAAGTAGAATCGGCTCTTCGGGATGGCTGATGAACTCAGCCGCCAGGCAAGGTTGATCTTCCCCGATCAGCGCGATGCAATTCTTGCCGGGAATATCTTTTGCCGATACGATCACGAATTGATCCCAGGGAATTTCGGGGGGAAATGTGATTTTCCTGATGCGGCCGCGTGGAATCTGACTGCGAACCGTCGCTCCGAAGAGCATGTCCGGCAGAACCATGTCATCGACGTACTGCGATCTTCCGGTTACTTTATCGCGTCCCTCTTTGCGCGGGACTGACTGGCCGACAATGGACTCTGGGTTCATGATGCGATGTTCATTGTTCGAGTCGATCTTCAATAGTCGATGGGATAGTGTATGACAGAGTGGTTCACAAATGGAGCGGAAGTGTTGTGGGGCCGGACTGAAAAGCTTATAGGCTTTGAGAAGTTTTATTCGCCAGGAATTCTCGCCCGCGAGGCTCGCCAGGAAACTCACCTTCCGCAAAAACAGTATTTCCGCGCAGATAGGTGGCTTTCACCACGCCGCGCAGGGTTTCCCGCAAATAGGGAGAGACCGGATGCCGGTAATACAATTTGTTTTCGGTCACGATGAATTCCTGGTCGGGATCGAATATGACGAAATCCGCATCGTATCCCGCGGCGATTTGGCCTTTGTGCTTGCCGCAACCGGTGAGTCGAGCGGGTTCAGCGGCCATCCAGCGGGCCAGATCGAGCAAAGTGAATCCTCTTGCGCTAGCTTCCGTCCACATTAGCGGCAGCGCGATGGAGAGACTGGCGATACCACCCCAAGCGGCACGAAAATCGCCTTCGGCGAGCCGCTTCATCGCCGGAGGACAGGGCGAGTGGTCCGTTACTACCTGATCGATGATTCCGTCTCTGAGGGCTTGCCACAACTGCTCGCGATTTTCACGGCCGCGGATCGGTGGTGCGCATTTGTTCAGCGTCGCGCCATTGGAGATCGTTTCCGCGGACAGGTGCAGATAGTGGGGACAGGTTTCCACGCTCACCGGCAATCCCTCGGATCGGGCGGATCGAAGTTCTGGAAGCAGCCGTGCTAGTTGAGAGATGAACGATGTGCAAACGAAAACGGTATTCGCGACACAACGACAGCATCAGCCGGATCGCTGCCAGTTCGGCCTCGTCTGGCCGTGACTGAAGATAGGTCGAGTAAGAGCGCCAATCGGCACCGGCCAGAGCTGTAGTTGCGCGATCGATTGGCCCTGGAAGTTCCGCGTGCACCAGCAGCGGCAAGCCGGTCCGTGCGACGTGCGGGAGGGCGGATCGCAACTGGGATTCGGTCACCATCGTGAACTCATCAATTCCAGGATGGATCAGAAAGCATTTGAAGCCCGCGACACCCGCAGCCGCCAGCTCTTCGATATCGCCCTGGTTATCGTGAACAATTCCGCCCCATGCTGCCCAATCAACGCGGCATTTGCCCTGCGCAGCCAAACGCTTGGCATTCAGTGCCCCCACAGTCGTAGTCGCGGGAATGCAATTCAGAGGCATATCGACAAGAAACGTGTAGCCTCCTGCCGCAGCAGCTCGCGTTGCGGTTTCGAATCCTTCCCAGTCTGCGCGGCCGGGATCGTCGATGTGTACGTGAGAATCGACGAGTCCGGGAAGAATCGCCGCGTGGCCGAAGTCGTGAACTATGCAGCCATCGGCTGGCGCTTCATCAATTGAGACGACAGCTTTGATCCGTTCACCGTCCACAAGAATTGCGGCCGGGCGTATCCCGTCGGGAGTAACGACTCGCTGGGAGCGGAAAATCTGCAACATCAAAATATGAACTCCATACCAGATCAGTGACCTCAGAGAAGGAGCGTATCTGCGCCACCGTGCTTTTACAATGTGCGTCCCCAAAACTGAAAACAACATTTTACGGGCTTCCGAGTGCGGGCTTATACTCGCTACTCGGCGCTGCGCCAGAGTCCATGTTGACTGGTCTGCGGAGTTGCAGTTGATCGCGCAGCAATCTGTGACATCGGGGAAACGAATACATGGACAATCCTTTCATGGCCCGCGCCATTCAACTCTCGATAGAGAACGTTGATTCCGGGCGCGGCGGGCCCTTCGGCGCGGTTGTGGTAAGAGGCGGCTCCATTATCGCCGAAGGAGCAAACCAGGTTACGTCGACAAACGATCCTACTGCGCACGCCGAAATAGTTGCCATCCGCGGGGCTTGCCAGAAGCTTGGAGTCTTCGATCTCGCAGGTTGCGAAATTTATAGCTCGTGTGAACCGTGCCCGATGTGTCTGGGAGCAATCTACTGGGCTCGCCTCTCCCGCGTGTATTTTGGCAACGCCGATGCTGATGCCTCCAAGATTGGATTTGACGACTCTTTGATCTACCGGGAACTCGCACAGCCGCATTCCCAGCGCAAGATTCCCATGATTCAGGTGATGCGCGAACAGGCGTTGGCGGCGTTTCGCGCGTGGGAAAACAAACCCAACAAAATCGAATACTGAGCCGGTTCGGTCTCCAGGCCACATCAGACTCGGGAGAATGATTTGATCGATCGCTACTTCAAACTCGCCGCTAACAACACTTCTGTAAAGCAGGAGATGCTTGGCGGCCTCACCACTTTTGTGACCATGGCGTACATCATCGTGGTGAACCCGCAGATTCTTGCGCAGGCGGGAATGCCAGCGGAAGGCGTAGTCTTTGCGACTTGCGTCTCAGCCGCAGTGGCAACGCTGGTGATGGGAATTTATGCCAACTATCCAATCGCGCTGGCGCCGGGAATGTCGCTGAACGCCTACTTCACCTATTCCGTTTGCATTGCGATGCATGTTCCCTGGCGCACCGCGCTCGCGGTGGTGTTTTGTTCTGGCGTTCTTTTCCTGGTGCTCACCGTGACGCGGGTTCGCGAACAAATTGTTAACGGGATGCCCGATTGTCTGAAGCACTCGACGGCCGCGGGGATCGGGATGTTCATTGCGTTTGTGGGATTGCGCAACGCAAAACTTGTGGTAGCCAATTCGGCTACGTTTGTAGGCCTGGGCAGCTTCGCGGACAAGGAAGTGCAGACTGCTTGCTTCGGCCTGATCCTGACGCTGATCCTGATGTCGCGCAAACTGCATGGAGCGATCCTCGTCGGCATTTTTGGAACCGCCTTGCTGGGAATTGGTCGCGGGATCACGAACTGGCCGGCAGCAATTTTCTCGATGCCGCATCCCTCCTCGACTTTGCTGCAGCTTGATTTTCGTGGCGCCAGCCACCTGGGATTGCTCGAAATTCTGTTTGCATTTTTGTTCGTAGATCTCTTCGACAACGTCGGCACTCTGGTGGGAGTGTGCGAGCAGGGCGGCTTCGTCAAGGATGGCAAGATTCCGCGTGTGGGCCGCGTGCTGGTGGCCGATGCCGTGGGAACCATTTTCGGATCCTTGACGGGAACTTCGACCGTGACCAGCTACATTGAAAGCGCCGCCGGAGTTGCTGCGGGTGCTCGCACGGGATTGAGCAACGTTGCCGTTGCCGCGCTCTTTCTGCTGGCTACTTTCTGCTCGCCGCTGGCTACCGCGATTCCTGCTTTTGCGACGGCGCCGGCGCTGATCTTAGTCGGTGTTCTGATGACGCAATCAATTGCGCAAATCGCATGGCAGGACTTCAGTGAAGCTGTTCCAGCGTTCATTACCATGCTGGCGACGCCTCTTACCTTCAGTATTGCCACGGGCCTCAGTCTTGGTTTGATTTCCTACACAGTGGTGAAAATAGCGGCCGGGAAGCTTCGCGAAGTAAACACCCTGGTCTGGATCCTCACTATCCTATTTATTCTTCGTTACGTTTACCTAGCCGCAGCTTAGAAAGCTCGCAGGGCGAAGGGGGAACCTGCGCTAACACTTCTCTGCAATCGTCGACGATCTCATCATTTCTGTTTGGGATATTTCGGTATCAGGTCTCTATCGAACTGGTCAGAGGCATGGAAGGAAATCGAGAATTCGCTCCGGAACGACGGCGATGTTTGCGACAGATGGTGCATGCTCCCGCATTTGCCAGCTTCGACGGCGTAACCGGCGGCATGATCCTGGATTTGAGCGAGGAAGGATTATCGATGCAGACCGGGAACGGCATGGGCGGCCAGAATAGCGACGGAAAGAACGCTGCGATAGAAAAAGACTGGAACAAGAAGGACCGGCGCGTCCGGGTCGAGATGGATCTTTTTGAACCCGCCGTGCACATGGAAACCACGGGGTACATCGCCTGGGCGGATGCGCTCGGGCGCGCCGGCGTGCGCTTCTCGGAGTTACCGCAGGAAGCGCGGCAGCGCTTGAACGAATGGCTGACAATCAACGCCGCAGCTCCCAGCCGGACGGCGCCGAAGCTCACCTTGGGACGGGCCTGGGCGTGGGGCACAGAAGAAAATCCCGCTTCGGGCGCGCATCGCGGCGCCATGTCTATTAGCCTGGAAGCGGAAACGGCAGTGGGTGGAAACGGCAACGGACGGGCTGCATCGGCGACGGTGCAATACGAATTCAGCTCGCTGGGCACCGATCTGACTGCGGCGTTGCGCATGATTGGAGAGCGTGCACGCGCCCTTACTCGTGGCACGAGCGCGGCGATCGCGCTGGTGCATAAAAATGAAGTGCTGTGCCGGGCCAGTGTAGGAGCGAGTGCGCCTGCGTTGGGCACCCGGCTGGACGTGAATTCAGGACTCTCGGGTGAATGCTTTCGCGAGGGAAAAGCTTTGCGCTGTGATGACGCGGAAAACGATCCGCGAGTGGATTTGGAAAGCTGCCGCCGTTTGGGCGTGCGCTCCATTCTAGCGGCTCCGATTCGCTATGAGCGGGATACGGTGGGCTTGCTGATGGTATTCGCGCCAGAGCCTTTTAATTTTGATGAAGGCGATGTGGCTGTGGCGGAAAGCATGGCTCATACCGTGGTTCGGACGATGCGGCAGGAGGCGGTACGGCAGGGTTAGGTTTTTATTTTCTCGAATTAGGACGGGGCCGCGCTCGGGAGCGCGGCCTTGGTTTTCGAAAAAAGCAAAGTAAGAGCGGCGATCGGTCTGCCCTGGGCTTTGCCCAAGGGAGTATCCGGCGAACACGAGCTACCCGACTCAAGCTACGCCGCTGTTTGTTGTTGATAGGCTGGAACGAAACTGTCGGCAACGAAGTCTTCAAATTTCGTTGAGGTGGTGTTTCTTGCGGTGCGAGGTTCGGCCATTCGCATCACTCCGGAGTTGAGAGCGGAAGCCATCTCGAGAATCAGTCCCGCAAAATTGTCGGACATCCCCATTTGAACCATCGCGCCTCGAAGTTGATCATCGGGCGCTTGAACGTACTTGAGATCAGGTTTGCCGATTGCTTTGCCGATAATTGTGGCGGCTTCGGTGTAATTAAGGTCGCGTTGTCCCTGGAGTTCGTGGGTTTGCTTGCCACGGAAATCGAGGCGCAACAGAGCGGCGGCTGCGGCTTTTCCGATATCAGCGGTAGCAATCATCGGAAGCTTCAGATCGGGGCGCACAGGTCCAACCGCAAAGCCCATCTTGCTGATGGCGGCGGCTTGCGGCAGGATGTTTTCCATAAAGTAGCCCGCACGAAGGTGAAGAACGTTCGCCCCGTCAATGCGGTTAAGCTTTTGTTCCAGATCGTGAAGGCCGACTACGGGACCGGTCCCACTCGCTTTGCCGGCTCCGAAACTGCTAAGTGAGACGACATTTTTCACCCCGGCGTCTTGAGCTGCTTTCGCGATGGCATCACTGACGCGATCCTGAAAAGCTCGAACGTCGTTGCTGGTGTGGTTGGGGGGAATCATGACGTAGGCTGAGCTCGCTTGATGGAATGCTTTGGTGACGGCTGCTACGTCGGTGAGATCGGCGGTGAAAACCTCTGCACCTTCGGCTGCGAGAAACTGCAGATGAGTTGCATTCCTGCCAACCACACGGACTTGTTGGCCGCTGGTGAGAAGATTCTTGGCTACCACATGGCCGGTGTTTCCGCTTGCTCCAAGGATGACGTACATAGGGGAACCTCCACTTTTACCTTCGATGCTGCAGCAGGGAGCAAAGCTTCAACACGGAGGGGCAGGTTTCGATTGAGCAGACGGCACGACTGAAGTCGCGCCCTTCCAAAGAGCGAGGTTGCCGCACATTCACTTTACTTCTTGCGAGGCTTCAGAGATTCCCAATCAGCGCTGGTAAGGGCGCGACCCAGGCTGCTGAACTCGCCGGCGCCTTGCAGGAATTCACCGCCGTCCATGCGAATGACTTCGCCGTTGATGTAGGCCGAGCCGTCGCTTATGAGAAACGCTGCAAGATCTGCCAATTCCTCTTTTGTGCCGAAGCGATGCATCGGATTGCGATCGAGGGCCAGCGCCTCGAGTTCGGGACGCGGGAGAAGGCGCGAGAATGCGCCTTGTGTTGGAATCGGGCCGGGCGCGATGGCGTTCATGCGAATGCCACGATTTCCCCACTCAACCGCGAGGCTGCGGGTGAGCGCTTCGACTCCGGCTTTCGACACGGCCGAGGGAACGACATAGGCTGAGCCCACCGGCGCATAGGTGGCGGAAATATTGAGAACGGTGCCGGGGCGCGCGGCACGGAGCCAGCGGCGACCGCAAGCAAGAGTGGCATGAAGCGTCCCAAGAAGCACTATGCCGATCACGGATTCGAAAGCGCGGTGAGAGAGCTCCTCAGTGCGTGCGATGAAGTTTCCGGCGGCGTTATTGACGAGAATGTCGAGGGGAGCGGTTTGCCAGATTTCATCAATCATGGCTTCGACGGCCTCGAGATTGCGGACATCGCAGGGGAGGGCATGGATAGATCCGTTCGTTGCGTCGGAGAGCTCTGCGGCAGTTTTTTCGAGAACTTCTTCGCGGCGTCCGCAGATGTAGACCGTAGCGCCGAGCTCGAGAAAGCGGTGAGCCATAGCTTTGCCCAGGCCGGTGCCACCGCCGGTGATGAGGACGCGCTTGTTTTGCAGGAGATCTGGGCTGAACATCAATGCTCCGAATTCCAGGGAGATCGAGGCAACAGCATGTTCCTCACCGGGGATTGCGCGGCTCGGAATGACAAACTTTAACAGAACGTGCGGTCAACGGTCGCAGGCCACACGGAAACCGTAGTCGGCGTAGTGGAAATCGGGAGGGATGCTGGAACGGGCGGAGCAGCGCGCTACTTTCACGTGATGGCGCCACGACCCGCCGCGCGATGCTTTTCGTTGCCCGCTGCCGAACTTTGGTTCCGGTCCGAGCGGATTGCGCTCGGGCGAAGTGGCGTAGTAGTTGGGATCGTACCAGTCGCTGCACCACTCGTGTACATTATCGCAAATGTCATAAAGGCCGAAGGCGTTCGGGGCGTAGCGGGCGACGGCGTCGGGCCCGGTCTGCCAACGGGTCGCATAGTCGGCAATAGATTGGGGTGGGTCGTTGCCCCAGGGAAAATCGTTTTGCTCAAGATTGCCACGGGCGGCGCGCTCCCACGCGGCCTCGGTGGGAAGCCGGTAGGCGCGGCCGGTTTGCGCTGCCAGCCATTGGCAGTAATGCTCCGCGTCAAACCAGGAGACGCCGGTGACAGGCTGCTGGGGATGATTGAAATTTTGATCATTCCAGAACGGCGGATTTTCATGGGCGGTCGAGTTCACGAAGCGCTGGTATTCGGCATTCGTGACTTGAGTGGCGGTAAGATGAAACGGATCGATCCAGACGCGGTGGACGGGACGTTCGCAATCCTGACCGGAGTCGGAGCCCATGAGAAACCAACCGCCGGGAATCGACACGAGCAGCGGTTCGATTGTCGCCGCGCCGGATTGTTCGAAGTGCGAGTGGGCGGTTGCCATAGGTTGGCGTCGGCTTTCCTTAATTGTTCCGAATCACACTGTTTTTCCGAATTACAGTCTAGAACAGGATCGTTAGCCGCGATCCGGCGACGGATGGACGAGCCATTTCAGCAGCATGTTGACGAGGCTGAGAAAAATCGCGCCGATAAATGCCGCGAAAAATCCGCGTACTTGAAAACCAGGCGATAGCAGCGCCGAAGCCAGTTCAAGCATTAGTGCGTTGATTACGAACCAGAACAATCCCAGAGTCACCAGGGTGAGAGGGAACGTGAGAATCTTCAGCAGCAGCCCGACTGTCGCATTGATAAAGCCGATGACCAGCGCGGCAATGAGAGCCGCTACGGGGCCGCTGACATAGATTCCCGGCACCACCCGGGACACGATCCATACGGCCAACGCACTCAGAACCCAGCTCAATAGCAGCCGCATTCTTGCTCCTTTCGCCGGTGAAGCGACGCCGCTCCATCTTCCTCGGGAACTATATCAAGGAAATCACGGCGTGTCCCCCGGTCAGATTTCGCAAATATTCATGTCCGGTTCGCCGTTCGCTGGGGGCTCCTGCGATAGACTACACAATTCTGCTTGTACTCCAGGAGGAAATCACATGTCCGAACCCGCTCTGAGCGGCGCTGAATTCAAGAAGCAACTTCATCAGGGAATTCCGAAGATGGGTTTGTTTATTAACTCGCACAGTCCTACGGTTGTGGAGCAACTGGCGCACAGCGGTTATGACTGGCTGCTGGTCGATACGCAGCACGGGCCCATGCACAATGAAAAACTCTCGGCGATGTTGAGCGGGATCGCCAATGGGGGAGCGAAATCCCTGGTACGCGTGGGAGCGTACAACGACCGCCCTGGCATTCAGCAGGCGCTCGATCTGGGAGCCGATGGAGTTCTCATTCCCTACATCAATACTGCGGAAGAAGCCCGGCAGGCGATCAGTTGCACCAAGTATCCCACCGTCGGTACGCGCTCCGTTTATTTTCCGCAGCGGTCAATGAATAAAGCCGGGCTGCTGGGATATGCAGGCAATTTCAACAACAATGGCATCGTTGCGCTGCAGGTGGAAACGGCCTCATGTATCGAGAATATGGCTGAGATTGCGGCCGTTCCCGGGATCGACATTCTTTTCCTCGGGCAGAATGATCTTTGCATGTCCATGGGCCTGTACAACAAGTATGAGTTCCCGCATATGTACACTTCCCCGGAACTCGATGCGGCGACGAAGAAACTGATTGAGCAGGCGGGAAAGAATGGAGTGATTCTAGGAATATTTTTGTTCGGTCCGGCAAGGGTTGGCGAGTTTCTGGAAAAAGGATTTACGTTTTTCAGCCTGGGCAACGATCTGCACCATGTGCTGACACAGACGGGCGCCTACGTGAACGAGATAGAGAAAACCTCCCAGGAAAAAGGGAAGCCGTGGAAGCGGCGTCCAACGGCGTTGTTTTAGCTGTCCGATCAATTGCTTCAAAGGTGATGCGTGGAGTTTCTGAGCGACATTGAGGTTCGGGTGCTGGGCGCGCTGATCGAGAAAGACATCACTACTCCGGACTATTATCCGCTGTCGCTCAACGCTCTGGTGAACGCGTGTAATCAGAAGAATAATCGCGATCCAGTAATGGCGCTCGACGAAGAGGCGGTGCGCGCAGCAGTCGACTCGCTGCAAGCGCAGCGGCTCGCGGGACCGGCCAGCGGTGCTGACAGTCGCGTGACGAAGTATGAGCACCGTTTGCAGGAAGTGTTCAATTTCGACCGGCGGGAGATTGCGATTCTGTGTGTGCTCTTACTGCGCGGGGCGCAGACACCTGGCGAGCTTCGTGGGCGGGCGGAGCGGATGTATCGATTTGAAGCGCTCGATGATGTCCTGGGAACGCTTGACCGACTGAGCCAGCGCGAGCCTCCGCTGGTGGCGGTGCTCCCGCGGCAGCCGGGAACTAAAGAGTCGCGCTACATGCACTTGCTTTCGGGGGACGCGCCACCTGCGGAAATTGCGCAGCCGCAAGTGGCAGCAAGCCCTTCGTCCGGCGACGACCGCGTAACTCGCCTTGAAGGCGAAGTGGCGGAGCTGAGAAGAGAAGTTGCAGAGATGCGGCAGGAGTTGGCGGGCTTTCGCAAGCAGTTTGAATAATTGCGAGGACCTATAAGGACTTTTCACCACAGAGGCACAGAGACAAGGGAAGACAAAACACAAAAACTTCTGCAAAGAGTTATCATTACCGAAAGCCCGCCCTCGCAGGAGTTTATATGCATCGCCGCGAATTCCTCACTCGTTCTGCTGCAGGTCTGGGAGCCGCATGGCTCAACTCGAAACACTTGCTAGTCGCCTTAACCAGCCAGCCTGCACTGGGCAAGTTTTCCGCTTCCGACATCGTCACGCTCGGCAACACGGGCATCAAAACCAGCCGTCTTGCCATGGGAACGGGCACGGTTGGCTCGGGCCATCATTCGAATCAGACGGCGCTTGGCGTGAAAGGGATTGTCGGAGCTGCTGCTCAACGGCTACGATCACGGGCTGCGCTTCTTCGACGCTGCCGATAGTTACGGAAGCCATCCTCATGTTGCGGAGGCATTGAAGCACGTGCCGCGCGATAAAGTCACAGTGCTCACAAAGACATGGGCGCGCGATCCCGCGACTGCGCGCGCCGACCTCGATCGTTTTCGGCGCGAGTTGGGAGTTGATCACATCGATATCTGCCTCATGCACTGCCTTACCGAAAGTGATTGGACCGAGCGTTTTAAAGGCGTCATGGATGTACTTTCCGAAGCCAAGCAAAAGGGAGTCATTCGCGCGCACGGTTGTTCTTGCCACAGCATCGAGGCGCTGCGGGCCGCGGCGAAGTCGCCGTGGGTGGAAGTTGATCTTGCCCGCATTAATCCCATCGGCTCCCATATGGATGCCGATCCCGACACCGTGGTCAGCGTTTTGCGGGAGATGAAAGCCGCGGGCAAAGCGGTGATCGGGATGAAGATTCTCGGGCAGGGCGATTTGCGTAATCGCCAGTCTGAGGCTCTGCGCTACGCGCTGTCGCTGGGAGTGCTCGATGCCTTCACCATCGGGGCCGAGAGTAGGGCTGAGCAGGAAGATCTGATTCGGCGCGTTAGTGCCGTGTAAATCCGAAACCGGTGCAGCCTTCGCCGGCGCGCCTCAATTTCTCTTTCGTCCATATCACCGTTGCGGCGTGTCCTGGGCGCCACACAGTGTCTGCCTAACCACGACGACGGGCGTCCGGTATTACGCTAACCCACTGGAAATCAACGTCTCCCGCATTGGTCTCCTCAGTGCACTCATCTCTGCGCTGCTCAGCAGCAGGAGGTGACCAACCATGAACCGTATCAACCTGTTTCGTGCCACACCAGTTCGCAACACATCAGTGTTCAACACGCCAAATCGCCGGACCCCGGCAATCTTGAATTCCATTGCATGGGGAAAGATCAATCTCGGAACAACGGCCAGCCCGCTGGTATTCGCCGCGATCTTGATCGTCTGTTCGTTCGCAGTGGGATGCTCCAGCGAAAAACCGAAAACTGAGAGCGCGAGCAACCAGTCGCCAATTCTCCAGTCGACGCCGCCGACTGCAATCAGTACAACCAGCGCGCCGGCCACCCCCGCAATGCCGCCGGCCGCCAAACCAGTGCATAAGAAAGTTGTACGCAGACCTACGACCGTAACGTATGCGGACAAGACTACAGGCGTCTCGTTCCAATATCCGCGAAAGTATGTGCTTAAAACCGGCGATGCCGCCGACGAACTGATTTCGTCCGATCCGGTGCCGATGGACTTTGTGCAGCCCGGCGGAGGCGCGGTGGTCGCCGTGGCCATTCCGGAGGGTGTGTATCCCAAGAGCGATCTGGCGTCAGCATTCTTCGACGTCAGCGTCAACAAATCTCTCTCGGCGGAGCAGTGCGCAGAGTTCTCGGAATCGAACACCTCTGAGGGGAAGCCGTCTGAAGAGAAGACCAACCCTGCAACGCCGGTTGAAACCACGGACCACAGTGAAAAGCCATCGTCGAAGCTCATGGTCGGCGACTTGGAACTGCACTCGACGGAAACCCTTGCTACCGACGGAACGCGCAAAGAAGCGGCAAAGTACTTTCATGTCTTTGAGAATGGAAGCTGCTACGAGTTCGCACTCAAGGTCGCAACTACAGGCGCTGAGACCGATGAAGGCGGCAAGGCCGTGAATCGCGAGGAAGTATTCAAGCGGCTGGAGAAGATTCTGGCCACGGTGAAGATTCGCCCGCTGAAGAATGCGGATGAGACCGCCAGCTTGCCGGCGGCTCCGGCTTCGACAAATACTTCGGTAGCTCCCGCGCAGTAGTTGCTCTAAACGAGCCGCGCCGCTTTAGCGGCGCGGTTTCCTTGCGATTGCGAGTTTAAAATACACGGAACTCACCGGCTGAAGCCGCTGTCTTGGCGACATTTGACGGCACGACTGAAGTCGTGCCCTTCCCGATTTATCTCCTCTGTCGAGACAAACTTGTGCTTCGCGATTTATCCCTGTTGTCGGGGCAACTTGCGCCCACCTCACGCACCAGCACATCCGTTGGGAAAGCCCTAGCCGCGCAATTGGCGCACGATTTGGCCGATGTCATTTTCCTGAAACAACCGGATGGCAGCGATACCGGCTGCGCCGGCGCTCAGACAGGATGGGGCATTTTGCAGAGTAACTCCTCCCAGCGCGAGGACCGGAATTGCTGCGCGGCAGGCTTCACGAAGACCTTGCAAGCCGGCGGGGATCGTTGCAGGGGAGTATTTTTTTTCGAAGACGGGGGCGAAGACGGCGAAGGTGGCGCGGTTGGCTGCGGCTTGGAATACTTCTTGCGGGGAGTGACAGGAAACGGCGATCAGAGGATTCTGTGGTGAGAGTTCGCGGGCAGAGCCTGCCCTGAGCATGTCGAAGGGAGTGTCCGCGCCACATTTCCATATGGCTCGAACATCGTCGGGCGAGACATCATCGGATGGGAGGTGAACTCCGTTCGCCGCGATGGCCATGGCAACGTCGGTACGGGAGTTGATCAGGAGAGCAGTCCTCAGTTGCCGGTTTCCGGTTTTCAGTTTGCGGATCATGCTCATCGCTTCGCGGGCCAGCGATTCGAGGTTGCGGGCGGTCAGGTCTTTTTCGCGAAGTTGGATGTAGTCAACGCCGTGGCTCGCGGCTTCGGCGATTTTGTCGAGCAGATGGAGGCGCCGCGTGCGCTCGTCGCCGGGGAAGGCGGCGCGGTCAGTGATGTAGTAGAGGAGCGGACTTTCAGCCATCGGTTCTCAGTTTAGGACAAGCGGGCTCCGCAGGTCGTAGAAGCTCGAGCAGATGGGAGAGAGAGGCTTCATGTACCTCGGGGGCCAAGGCCCGCAGACCTGATATGCATCTATCGCAGCGCTGAAGCGCTGCGCCACCCAAAAGCACGCGTGGCTACGGCCTGGTCTTCGCGATCTCCGGGAGAACTTCCTGCTCCTTCTCTTTTTTCGGTTGGGCGCCTCCCAGATGATATTCCGTGAGACCGTCGCGGAGAAACGTGAAGGCGTCTTCGGGCGAGTCGACGAATTTAAAGAGATTCAGATCTTCGGGAGCGACCGTACCGGCATCGACGAAGGCCTGAAAGTTCATGATGCGGTGCCAGTATTCGCTCCCATAAATGACGACGAGAATTTTTTTGGCGAGTTTATCGGTTTGAGCGAGGGTAAGGATTTCGAAAAGCTCGTCGATGGTGCCGAAGCCTCCGGGGAAAATCACAAGTGCTTTGGCCAGATAAGCAAACCAGAACTTACGCATGAAGAAGTAATGGAATTCGAAGTTGAGCGCAGGCGTGATGTAGGAGTTGGGATTCTGTTCAAACGGCAGATTGATATTGAGGCCAATGCTTTTGCCTCCGGCTTCGTGAGCGCCCAGGTTGGCGGCCTCCATAATGCCGGGCCCTCCGCCGGTGGTAACCACAAAGCGGCGCCGGCGCGCGGGAATCTGAATCGACCATTCGGTGAGAAGAAAAGCCAGGCGGCGAGCGTCTTCGTAGTATCGAGCCATCTCAACGGCAGCCAGGGCGCGCCTTCGATCTTTTTCCAATTCAACCGTCGGGATCTTCGCGGCGTTTCGTTCTATTGTCGCGAGAGACTCTTTGGCCACAGCGCTTCCATGGAAGCGGGCCGAGCCGAAGAAAACGACCGTGTCCTGAATCTGTTCACGGCGAAATCTCGCCAGCGGTTCCTGATACTCAGCCAGAATGCGAAGGATGCGTCCGTCGGGACTGTTGATGAAGGGCGGGTTCTCGTACGCCAGGGGAGCGGGTTTGAGCTTGTCGGTCATTTTGTCGACTCGGGTTTGGAAAGTTACGCGTTGGAACTGTTCTTATAAGTGGTGCTGCGGAGCGGAAACCAGAACCTCAGGAACCAAAAACCCAAATCGATCGCGGCCCCGACGGCATGGCGCAAGCCGTACCCTGATACGAAACCAGTTTCACCCCGATATGAAATCTCGCGTTCCGGCATGGGGTGCCTGGACCTATTGATGTTCGTGGTAGTGCAGGGCCTCCCAGAAGCCGATCCAGATGTCGAGTAATCCCAAACCGCTACACAGTCCGCGAAAAAAACCGGTAGAGATAAAAGTTCGAAGCCAAGGGAACGAGAGCAGAAGATAGTTGTCGGTCCACTCGGGTGTCCAGGGCAGAATCACGAGTAAAACACCGGCGATGGCGCTGACCAGCACGAAGAGAAATACCGACGTGCGGTGCATCCAGAGTTGCACGCCGCCGGGTCGCGGGGGGGGCGGGCTCGCGGGAGGAGAATCGAGGAGCGCGGTACGCGTATTTGCCTCCGCAGGCGAGGGGTGAACAGGCGTGTCTGCCCCGCTCTCGACTGGTAGGTTTGACTCGGTGGTCACTCGGCGCTCCCTGGCTCGGCGCGAGTGGCTGAACACGGCAGCGGCACCGGCGGCGCGAGCAAGAACCAAGATCCCTCGCTTCGCGAGGGATGACAACGGACTCGATCAAGACGACAAGGGTATCCCTCTGCGTCACGCGCGTATTTTTGGATGAAAAAGTTAGGGATAAAACCCATCCGGCTATTTTACGACTTCAGAGGCTTTATGCGCTCGGCCACGTCGCGATAATCGATGTTGCGCCCGTAAACTTCCATGAAGTGCTTGAGGGCGGCAGGTCTGTCGCCGGAGGTTTCGTAGGCGGCAGCGAGTTCGTAGTGAAGAGCAGTGCGCGTATCTTCGTCGACGCCCGGGGCGGTCAGCGCCTTGTCATACCACCGAATCGCGGCCTGGGGCACGCCTTTGTCCAGGAAGCACTGCGCCAGCCAGGTGTAGGTTTGCATGACTTGGGGGAACGAATGTCCGCGATCGACCGCTTGGCAGGTCTTTTGCAACTCGCCGATGGCTTCATCGAGCAAGCCCATCTCGCGAAAGGCGATGCCGAGATTGTAATGAGTTTCAGGATCTTCCTCGGTGGTGGAGGCTCCCACTTCGAGATCGTGCTTAAGCTCGCCAAACATTTCGGCGAGATCCACGCCGGCGTCCTCGCCAAATGGAGAAGACTTAGCCGCGGATGCCATGGCGGGAATGACTGCTGGAATCTGTGGCTTGTTCGACTGCGCGGCTACTGCAGAATTACCAGAGGATGCTGCCGCTGCCGCGGCGCTGGCGGCATGAGCGCTAACTTGCGGCGTGAATGCAGGAACAGGCGACTGCTGCACGGGAGCTGAAGTGGCTGGAATCTTTGCCTCGGCAACCGCATGAGTTTCGGCTACGGGCTCGGCGTCGGGAACTGGCGCACCCTTGAGGAAGTCATCCCCGAGAGACGCTTCGAGATCAGCGACAAATTCGCCCATGGGCTCAGCTTCAGAGACACCGAAGGTAGTGGCTGTGGCATTGCCGACAGGCTCGAGCTCAGGCTCGCGGTGCTCGGGCCGCGGAGTCTCCGACGACGCATGCTCCACTGCGGGCTCGGCTTCACGCGAGACGGTTCCTGGAAGAAACTCGGCGCCGAGAGAAGATTCGAGGTCGGAAACGAATTCTTGCAGAGCGCCCCCAGTTGGTTTAACTGGGGCTTCGATGGGTGAGGCGTTCACAGGCGATTCGCTAAGCGCGGCCTCGCTCACAACAGGTTCGATAACAGCTGCTTCCTCGTGCAGTTCGATCGGAGCGTGCGTCTCCATCACCGGAGTCTTCGCCTCGAGGGCAGCATGTTCGACGAGTGCCGGAGCTTCCGGAGCGGATACGGAAATTTCGTCGACAGCAAATTCAGCCGCAGGCTCGTCAATGGCGAATTCGGAGATGGATTCGACTGTTGATACTTCTTCGGCCGCGGGCGTGTGGTGCGAAGCAGTCTGGATTTCAGTTTCGATTGCGGCCAAGATGGCTTCGTCGCCGGTAAGACTCTGCAGCCTCTCGAAGGCTGCCGAAGCCTGCTCGGGCATGCCGTGCTCGAGATAGAATCGAATCTCTTCTATGGTCTCGTTGGTTTTTTCCCGATCGGACGCTTCACCGCCTTTACCTTGGCTGATCGCAGCGGGAACATCGTGATCTCCAACGGCGTCGGTGATCTCGATTCCTGCGGCTTCGGCGGATGGAGTCTCGGCTTCAATGGTGATGGAATCATCCCACTCCGAGGAGAGATCGATCTCCGCGGGCGCAGAAGCTGATTCCGCGAGCGGCGCAGCGTGTGATTCGTTCTCGCCAGTATCGGCGACTATAGCAAATTCCGTTTCTTCCGGGGAGTCGACTTCTTTCGCAAAATGGAATTCTTCCGCAGGCTCAGACGCTGCGGATGGCCAGCCGGCGGGCGCCTTGGCTGGAATTGAAATCTCTCCCGGAGCTTCGTCCAGTGAATGAGCCGGATGCTCGACAGAAGAGATTGCAACACGGGCGGACGAGCGCTCCTGGTAGCGATCGGCGAGTTCGCCGTAACGCGTAGCTTCTTCGGGATATCCCGCTTCAGAGTAGATGCTCTGCAAAGTGCGGCAGCAGACGCCAGCTTCGGCGAAGCGTGCCGCGCGCGTATGCAATGCAGCCAGACGCTGATTCAGGCGCAGGTCGCCGGGCGCCTGAGGCAGAGCCGCCATCAGCGGTCCCAGAGCCTTGGCGGGCATGTTGTAGGAGATAAAAAGTTCGGCGTCGGTAAGCGCGGAGCGAACCGCCAGCGCGACCGCATCGGAATAGTGTTGGTGTATCGCAGGACAAGTGGCTTCCAGCTCATCGACGATCACCGCCGCTTCTTCGGCACTAATCGGCTTGGTAGCGGAGGGCCCGCCGAGCTGGCCGACCACCTGCTGGTAATTGTTCATGTGCAGCGGATTGCCGGGCTCCATGGTGGCGAGCTTTTGATAGAGATCGCGAGCCCGCGGCAAGTCGCCGGACTGAACCGAAGCATGAGCCAGCAACTCGAGAACCTCGGTGACGTGAGTGTTCTCGCCGGCTTTTTGAAAAAGATCGAGAAGCTTCTCGAGCGAGGCCGGGTTATCGCGCACATATCCGATGATGGAGTGCAGATTCTTCAGGACCTTCTCGGAGTCTTCGGAAAGTAGACGGTCGGCGTGTTGATCGTAAACCTGAAGTGCATTTTCATACTGCCCGGCCTGCATCAGAGCGTCCGCAAGAGTAGAGATGGCGGTGAGATCGTTATGAACGGTGTGAAGTTTTGTGGCAAGCGTACCGGCATCTGAGAGCCGGCCGGTTTTTAGATACGCTTTGAGCAGATCACGAAGGCCATCGGGATTGGAATCGAGATCGGGAACTTTCTGCAGCGATTCGATGGCAGCGTCGGCGTCGCCGGCTTCGAGCAAATTGCGTCCCTGCATGAGCAACGCATAGCCGTTTCCCGGGTCGAGCGTGAGCATGCGCTGCAGAACTTCTTCGGCAGCGCTCAATGAGCCCTTGGCGCGTAAGGTTTCGGCGGCAGCGGAGAAAATCTGCCAAGCGTCATTTTTCTTGTTGAGGCGAATGTAGACCTCCGCCAAGCGGAGGCGCATGCCGGTGTTTTCCGGGTCCATTTCCAGAATCTTCTGGAAGATACGGACGGCATTATCCAGCTCGCCGGATTTCAGAAATTCTTCCGCGACCTGCAGATACTGGGCGCGGGCGTCATTGAAAAGTCCCTGCTGGGTGTAGAGTTCGGCCAGTTTCAGCACGCTCTCGAGCGAGGGCTTGAGCTTGCTGATTTTTTTATACATGGCGATGGCTTTGACCGTGAAACCCTGATTGGCATAAGCATCGCCCACCGCCTTGAAGCATTCGGTAGCTTTATCGACCTCGCCGAGGCGGGAATAGAGGTCGCCCACGGTATTGGTGACGGTGAGATCCTTGGGGTCGGCTTTAAGGATCTTTTCGTACTCAGCGATGGCATTCTGCGTCTTGCCCTGCTGGATATACTTCTCCGCAGCGCTGAGAGTCTTCTGTTTGTTGAACCCGAAACCGAACGCCATATGAGTACGAACTCCAGACCCTGGTCTTACAAAACCCGATGACAGCTGCTGACGCTGTCTCTGTGGGAAGCCGTCACATGGCCAAACTCCACTTTCGAGATGGCCGGTCGGACAAGGGCAATTGTACGGCTGGATAGGCAGAATCGCATGGTTACCAAGGGTTACCAAAAGGGAGTGTACGAACGGGTTACCAAGGGAATAGCGGTGGACGCGGCGGGTTTACAGCCTCTCTAGTAAAAAAGCGCTATGTGGCGACGGTGGTGGCAGAATGTAATCTTCCGGCCCCGCTTTATGCCAGACGAAGGGGAATCACCTTATGACCTGGATTCGAACCATCCCGATGTCAGAGGCCGACGAGAAACTGCGCCAGGCGATCGAGGGGCAACGCTCGCTGTATCCCAAGGAGTATGCCGATCCTGTGCATCCCGACGAGTCGGGAGGGTCGTCGATTGTGGGGTCGCACACGTTGATTCCCGAGGCACTCTATCATTCGTTCGCAACGTTTGGGGCTTTGATGTCGCCGGAGTTGCCGTTGAGCCGGCGACAGCATGAAATGATCACCACCATGGTCTCGGTGACCAACCGGTGTGTGTATTGAATCGAGTCGCACGCAGAGTTTCTGCGTAGGGTGACGCTGGACCGGGAATTGGTCGAGGCGCTGGAAAAGGATTACACGACCGCGCCCATCACGCCGCAGGAGCGCGTGATGCTGGACTACGTGGTGAAGTTGACCAAAGACGCGACCAAGGTTTGGAAGGAGGACATCGAAGGACTGCGGGCCGCGGGATTTGACGATCGCGGGATATTGCAGATCGCACTGATCGCGTCGTGGTTTAACTATATTAATCGAGTGGCGGATGCGTTGGGCGTGGGGCGACAGTAAGACCTCGGAGGATTTAGCGACTTCATAAATGTCGAGCCCCGCAGCTGTCGGGTGGCCTGTTATCGCTGGGTTGTGTGCTTGATCGCGCTCCGTGGCGAGCATGCTTCTCTCAACGGTGCCAGAAACGGAAGACGAGTTCTAGCAAAAAGAAAACGACACCAAGCCACGCCACGCTCCCACTCGTGCGCACAAATGTGCTGTCACCAGTACCTCTTCGTAGACGGCGCGCCAGTAAGTAGTTGAACACCGCGAGAGCAACCACGGACACTGTCCCCCAAAGCCACAAAGGGGTATTAGGCGGAACAACAAAAAGAGAAAGACCGATGCCCGCAAGACCCCCACCATTCACGAACGCTATCCTCTTCCACGTGTTCATTGCCTCTTCTCGATTATCGCTGCAACGTGCTCAGGAAGGTGACCTCCTTAGCTTACGAAACTACCGGCAGTTTAGCGGCTTCCCAGGCTGCAAGCCCCCCGGCCATCTCAGCAAGATTCGTGATCCCGTGCTGTTGCAGGATGCTCGCGGCGATCGACGAGCGGTAGCCGCCCGCGCAGTGGAGCGCAATACGGCGGTCGCGTGGTATTTCGGCGATGCGCTCTTGCAGATGGTTGAGGGGAAGGTTCACGCTGCCCTCAACGTGTGTGGTCGCCCACTCGCGCGGGTTTCTGATATCCAATAGCAGCGGTGGATTACCGTTCGCCAGTTCCTCAGCAACCGCCAGGGCGCTGATTCGTTCTGTTGGCCACACCAGGTCGGGCCGGCCGGCAAGCGCTTCCATGCCTCCCTGCAGGTAGCCGCTGACGTGATCGAAACCGATGCGGCCCAGGCGCAAAGCTGCTTCCTTCTCGCGTCCGGGCTCGGCGATGATCACGATTGGTTTGGCACGGTCAAGTACGGTCCCCGCCCACGTTGCGTATTGGCCGCCGAGTCCGATGTTGATGCTGCCCGCTATATGGCCTTTCGCGTATTCCGCGGCGTCGCGAACATCGAGGATTTGAGCACCCGCATCTCCCATTCTAAGGACTTCATCGAGTTCAATGGGATGGAGAACCAGTTCGAGGTTCCTGTCGAGCGAAGTGTGCTCGCGGGTGTTCAGAACGGCATCGTAAGTGAAGTACGGAGGCGCGTCGGGCTGGTCTGCTGTGACGAGCCGAACGAATTCCTCCTTCGTCATCGGCTGCAGCGCGTAATTCATCAGCCGCTGAACCCTCAGGGGAGAAACCGTGTCGGACGAAAGATTCTTCCCGCACAGCGAGCCGGATCCGTGTGCCGGGTAGACAAGAGTTTCGTCGGGAAGCCTCAGAAGTTTGTTGTGGAGCGAGTCGTAAAGGTGAGAGCCGAGATCGTTGGCAGCTCCACCCCAGCGACGCACGCAGGTCTGGGCGGCCTACGTCGCCGATAAACAGCGTGTCGCCCGTGAGAACAGCGTAAGGTTGTGTGGGGTTCTTTCCGAGATCGAACATCAGGATCGAGATCGACTCGATGGTGTGTCCCGGAGTCTCCAGGACCTGCAACCGTAGTCCCGGGAAGTCGAGGGTATCGCCGTCCTTCATCGCGGCGAAAGCGTATTCCGCTTGAGCGCGGGCGCCGAGATGGATGGTCGCGCCGCAGCGATCGCGCAACTCCAGGTGACCGGCAACGAAATCGGCGTGGAAGTGGCTGAGAAAGACGTGGCGGATTTGCAGCCCGAATTTCTCGGCGTCGACCACGTATTGCTGGATGTCGCGCTGCGGGTCGACGATGATGGCGGTGCAACTGGCCTCGTCACCGAGCAGATAGGAGGCATGGGCCAGGCAGCCCAGGTAATATTGTTTCAAAATCATTGTTTCAAAATCATTGTTTCGAGATCATTGAAGCAGCCGATAGCTTACCACGCACGTCATGGCCGCCGGACTCTTCGAACCGGCCTCATGTCACCCACGCCGATCCGGGCCGCACTTGCTGAACATGTATGCGGTTTGTTCCCCAGAATCCGCGTCGCGAATGTGCGCTCGCTCCCTTCAGCTACTAAACTTGCGTGAGAGGCGAGGCTTCAGTGTTATTTCTTTACCGCTGTTCCTCATCGGTCTATGTCCGATTCGCTAACACAGTTTTTTCTTACGAACTTTCAGGCGCACAGCGCCGAGCGCGCCTACGGGCAGCGGCGCGGGTATCGCATGGAATGGTTCACCTACGGCCAGGTTCTCGAGATGGCGTCCCGATTCTGCCGGGAGCTGGAGACGCGGGGAATCGGCAATGGTGACCGGGTAATGCTGTGGGGTGAGAACTCCGCCGAGTGGGTTGCGGCGTTCTTTGGATGCGCGATGTGCGGCGTAGTTGTCGTTCCGATGGATGATAGCGCCTCGGTGGATTTTGCTGCACGAGTTGCGCAGCAGGTTGAGGCGAAGCTTTGGGTTTGTTCCGGAAACACGAGAGCGATGGGAGCGGGGCTCCTTGCTTAGTGCTGGAAGACTTGTCGCAAAAAGACGGCGGGACGCCGGTGCTCCTGTCCCGCGCTGGCGCCGCGGTTGGGCGTGATGACATCCTGCAGATTGTTTTTACTTCCGGGACTACGGCCGAACCCAAGGGTGTGGTCATCACGCATGGAAACGTCTTGGCCAACATGAATCCGCTGGAGCAGGAGATGCAGGCCTATTTGAAGTACGAACGCTGGGTGCATCCGGTGCGGTTTTTGAATTTGCTGCCGCTCAGCCATGTCTTCGGGCAATTTCTCGGGATGTTCTTACCTCCGTTGCTCGGGGGGACCGTGATTTTTCAGGAGGAACTGAAGCCATCGGAAATTATGAGCACGATTCGGCGAGAGCGAGTTTCGGTGCTGGTGAGTGTGCCTAGAGTTTTGCAGTCGCTGAAGCAGAAGATTGAGCGCGATCTCGAAGCCGGCGGAAAGCTGGAGGATTTCAGGAGACGATTCCGTACGTCGGAGAAAAAACACTTTCTTCGTCGGTGGTGGATTTTTCGCGCGATCCATCGGCAATTCGGCTGGAAGTTCTGGGCATTTATCTGCGGAGGCGCGGCGTTGGATGCAGAGACCGAAGAATTCTGGGGACGCCTCGGCTACGCCGCGATTCAGGGATATGGGCTGACGGAAACGACGTCGCTGATCAGCGTGAATCATCCGTTTAAGCTCGGGAAAGGATCGATCGGCAAAGTGTTGCCGGGCCGAGAGATGAAGATTGCCGAAGATGGCGAGATCCTGATTCGTGGAGGCGGAGTGGCTGCGGGATATTGGGATGAGCGGCAGCAGGTGGTTGATAGAGTTGCTGGCAACGAAGGTTGGTATCGCACCGGAGACGTGGGCGCGCTGGATGAAGCCGGGAATCTTTATTTCAAAGGACGCAAGAAAGAAGTGATCGTGACCCCGGCTGGACTGAACATTTATCCAGAGGACCTGGAAGCTGCGTTGCGTCGACAGCCGGAGATTAAAGATTGTGTAGTTGTGGGGATTGATCGTGAAGGAAACGCAGAGCCGTGCGCAGTAGTAATTTTGCGGGGAAATGGCAAAGTGGATTCTGTAGTGGAACGCGCAAATCAATCCCTGGCGGAATTTCAGCGCATGCGGATGTCGGTCAAGTGGCCCGAAGAAGATTTTCCACGCACGAATACGCAGAAACCCAAGCGGAACTTAATTGCTGAATTCGCGAAGCGAGAAATTCTGAAGGACGGAACGAAGGATGTTGCGATTGCCAGTCCGGTGATGGAGTTGATTGGACGCATCACGGGGAGGAATGTGACAGGGCTGAATGCAGAAGCCTCACTCGACTCTGACCTCGGCCTTAGCTCGCTTGATCGAGTGGAGTTGATTGGGGCGCTGGAAGATCGCTATCAGGTCGATCTTGGCGATACGCGTTTCAGTGCGGCGCGTTCGGTGGCTGACATCGAAAAGATGTTAAGGGGCGAGTCAAGTCAGCGGGCCGAATATCATTATCCGACGTGGACACTGCGATGGCCTGTGACGTGGGTTCGATGGCTCGCGCATTATTTGTTGATGCGGCCGGCAATGTTTCTGCTGGGCTGGCCGCGGATTGAAGGGAAGGAGAATTTACGGGGATGCAGCGGACCGCTGTTGGTGGTCTGCAATCATATTGGGGACGTGGATGTGGGGTTCGTGCAGACCGCGTTGCCGGCGAGGTTCCGCAATCGAATCGCAACCGCGACGGGCGGGGAGGCCCTGGAGGCGCTACGCACCCCCGCTGCGAGCAGAGGCTTTTTCGGCAGAATTTATGACCGTACCCGATGGGTTCTGGGGGTTTCTCTGCTGAATTTGTTTCCTCTGCCGCGCGAGGCGGGATTCCGGCAGAGTTTCAGGTACGCGGGCCAGGCGGTCGACCGCGGATACAGCGTGCTGGTGTTTCCGGAAGGGCATCACACTGTTGACGGGAAGATGAACCCGTTTCGCGCGGGAGTTGGATTGCTGGCCAATAATCTCGGCATTCCAGTGCTGCCGATGCGAATTGTGGGATTATTTGAAGTGAAGCAGGCGGGCAGAAAGTTTGCGCTGCCAGGGAAGATTGGTGTGCGTATTGGCAAGCCGATTAAGTTTGCCGCCGGCGGCGACGCTGCGCAGATCGCTCGAGAGTTGCAGAACGCGGTAGAAGGTTTGTAGCTGCAAGTGGCGGGCTCTGCTCAGGCCAGGTGCCTAACCTGTTGCAGCCGCGAAACAGCACTCCAAAAGGAACCCCAGCACCGCGAACTGCGATAGCTGGGGTCCATTTGTGTGGAGCCGGATCCTTGTTAAACGTTCATCGTTAAGCGTTCATCCCTACGGCCCGAGGGTAACGCAGGCAGAAGTATGATTGTCGTACTCCAACTGCAGGTCGTAGTAATGGCCATTCCACATCTGATTGGCGAGACCACCATCCCAACCGGCGGTGCCGAAGTTCCAAGCGCACAGATCCCCGATTTCTTCACCGTTTCCTGTGTCCCACCAAGCATCAAGTTCAGGATCCGTATTGGCTTCAGTGATCTCGTGACTGGTGACGTTGACGTTCGCGTCCGACGCGATGTCGCCGCTCGGAGCTTTCTGTCCGGTCGCCGCGTCATAACAATAGGTGGGGTTGGCATAAGGCATATTGGCGTAGATCGTCGGCGTCGTCGTGCTGCCGAAGTAGCCGTGGTATGCGCAATATTGGGTGTAAGCACAGCTGTTGCTGGCCATACACGAACCCTCGCCCGAGGACGTAAATACGATGAACATCTTGTTTAAGCCAGGGGTCCATCCTTCCAGCGCCATCACCCTCGAAATCTCCGCCTGCAACTGGGCATCGGAAATGCAGTTGCCTGGGGTCACGGTGTCCGTGCAAGCGCTGGCCGGATACGGGTTGGTATCGATGTAAGCGGCGATCAGTCCGCCCTTCGCCACAAAATACTTCGTTCCGGAAGTCGTGGAGTAATACTGTGTGCTGTTGTTCGCGATGCCATGATACGGATAGTCATTGAGGAACTGCCTGGCCACGCTTTCATACTTGGCAGTCAGGCTGGTAGGCAAACCATTCTGCAGCTTCGAAGGTACCCAGAAAATCGCGTAGAAGTTCTCACCAGTCATGATCGGTCCGCCGTTGTAGCTCAAGACCCCGAGAGTATTAATCGTGCCCCGCTCCGCCTGGATATGGCGGCTCAGCTCGGGCGTGGGATGGATGTGAACGGTTCCGGTTTCACCGGTGGCCAGGTAAGGCGAGTTTGCGGCGTCCTGCGCGGTTGCCAGCGCTGGCGTCATTAGCATCACGAGGATGGCTGCGATCAGACACTTTCCGGCGAACAAGTTCTTCATCTTGCTCCTTCTCTCTTTTAGTTTTTTTCAATTTAACGAATTTTATTTTTGCGATTGCGGGGTTTTACAGGTAAAAGGTGGGGAGAACTTTGCCATCGAACCCTGTCGGAATCTGACGACCGCAGGATTATACCGCGCTTTCTCGTAATTTCAATTCATCCGTTGCGCAAATTTGAAAATTAATTTCAGTGGCGACCAGAATATGGCAAGATCTTGCACATCTTCGCGGCTGGAGAGACAAAATACTAACTTTCGTCCACAGATAAAACTACCAAATATTAGAAGGCAAGTGCCATCACGTTATTCTTCATCCGTCATATTCTCTTCTCTATGGGGATCCGACTCGATTTGCACGTCCGGCAAATTTGCCTCGCGGAGTTCGCGATTGAGCGTGGGGAGTTCTGCAGTCTTAAATTCGTTCCATCGTTTCATACCATCCGAGACGTCGCGATCGATCGCTGCAATAGCCTCGACCTGCGAGGCGGTCGGCTCCGCGTCGGCCTGCCAAACCTGGCCGTATAAGGTGGCAATCTGGCTATTCGTTCCCGCGAGCGTGATTGCACCGGAAGCGGAGGCTACCGATGCAGTCTGCGGTCCAGCGACTTCGGCAAGTTTCTTTTGGAAGGCAGTAACGGAATCGAGCGTTTTGCCGCTTGCCTGTTCCGCCAGTTTCTGCAACGGCTCGCGGATCGATGCGGCTTGCAATACAGCGTTGGAAGTCTGGCTTAAGAGCAATGCCAGATGCGTTTCGGCCTTGAACTTTTTCTCGAGGGCTGCGGTCGCGATTCGAATGCGAGGGTCCATCTTAACGGTGAATGTCGCTGTATAACTCTTTCCGTTTACCGTGAGCCGCGCCGTATAGGTACCGGGCAGCGCATTGGGGCCGAGGGGATATCGAGGCGTATCTCCAGGAATGGCAGCAATGGGATAGGTGTGGCGAACGGAATCAGGCGCAGGATACTGCAGATCCCAAACCCAGCGGTGCATGCCGGCATCGGAGGGCAGCGAACGAAACGGCCGCAGCCAGTAAAGAGGAATGAGTTGTTTCTTCAGATCAGCTTCCGTAACCGGAGGCTTGTCATCGCTGGAAAACTTGCGAACGAGTTGGCCGTGAGCGTCAAGGATTTCGAGGGTTATGGGAGAAGAAGCGGCCTGCGCCAGATAGTAATCGATGACTGCGCCATCGGGAGGGTTGACAGCCGTTGGCTCATCGGGAGGAATTGGAGTGTCGGTGTTGGTATCGCGCTGAACTCGATAGACGGGCGCTGGAGTGAAGAGGTGATCGCCGGCGGCCATAGAATCCGCGAGCTCCCGCAGCGGAGTAATGTCATCCAGAATCCAGAACGACCGTCCGTGAGTGGCGACGATGAGGTCGTTATCATGAATCCACAGATCGCGCATGGACGTGTGCGGCAGATTCAGTTGCAACGATTGCCAGTGATCGCCGTCGTCGAATGACACCCAGACAGAATTTTCGGTGCCGGCAAACAGTAAGCCTTTACGCTCTGAGTCTTCGCGCACAGTATCCACCGGGCCGAGATCGGGAAGACCGGTTGTGATCAGCTTCCAGGTTTTGCCGCCATCGTGAGTGCGGTAGATATAAGGATGCTCGTCATTAATGCGGAAGCGGCTCACCGAGGCGTAAACCGACTCATCATCGAAATGCGAGGCGCTGATCTGGGTCACCTTGCTCCACGGCGTCAGTTCTTTTGGAGTGATGTTGCTCCAGTTCTTGCCGCCATCGCGAGTGCTCCACATCAAGCCGTCGTCAGTTCCGGCCCAAAGAGTGTTGATGTTTTTGAATGACGGCGCGAGAGAGTAGATAACGCCACGCTGCTTGTCGGCCCCTTTCGGAATGAGATTGCCGACGCTTGCGGGAATTCCGGGATTCTCGCGCGTGAGGTCGGAGCTGATCGTCTGCCAGGAGTTTCCGCCGTCAGTGGTTTTAAAGAGCACATTGCTGGCGAAATAAAGGGTGTGCGGGTCGATAGGCGAGAACATCAACGGCTCAGTGCGATCGGTGCGATACTTTGTAGTACGAAGCGGAATGGGCGTGATGTTTTGCACTTCGCCGGTGGACCAATGAAACTTTGAAACTTCGCTTCTACCGCCGCCATAGATAACATCGGGATCGAGTGGATCGGGCGCGACGTAGCCATACTCGATCACGCCGACCGGATGCCAGTCACGGAAGGTGATTTCGCCGTCGTTGCCTCGGCTGGCGATACAGACGGAACCGCTCTCCTGTTGGCCTCCGCACACGCGATAGGGAAAAGTGGGAGTCACGGCAACGTGATAAATCTGCGCCGTAGGCTGGTTGTACCAGGAGCTCCATGTGGCTCCGCCGTTTACCGTTACGAGCGCGCCCTGGTCGCTGACGAGAAGAATAATGTTGGGGTCGTTGGGATTGATCCAGAGGTTCTGGTAGTCGTCGCCTCCCGGAGCGCCGCGAAATCCCGACCAGGTTTTACCGCCGTCGGTCGATCGCATCGTCACCGTGCTGGCGCAATAAACAATGTCTGCATTCTTCGAATCCACGCGGGGAACCGCAAGATCCCCGCCGCCGATGCGGCCTGAGGGCCGCGGATCATCGGTGGCTTTGATCCAACTTTCTCCGGCATCATCGGAACGGTAGACGGCGAGCGGGCCCGAAGAAACGGCAAGTGTGGCGTAGAGCCGCCGGGGATTCGAAGGAGCAATGGCGAGGTTGATCTGCGAGAGATCTTTCGGCAGGCCATTGGTAAGAGGATGCCACGTGCTTCCGCCGTCCGTTGATTTGAACAATCCACCGCTGGTTCCGTTAACAATGTTGCTATCCTCCCAAGGGCCCTCGCGCGCCTCCCACATCGACGCGTAGATTACATCGGGATTGCTGGGATCGATTTCTACGTCGGAGGCTCCGGTGTTTTCATCTTTGTAGATCGCCTTTTGCCAGGTCTGGCCGCCGTCGGTCGAACGAAACAAACCGCGCTCTTCGTTCGGTCCGTAGGGATGCCCGAGGACTGCCGCGAACACTCGGTTGGGATCGCGTGGATCTACTGCCAGCGCGGGAATTTGAAAGCCATCGCGGAGTCCGAGGTGAGTCCAGGTTTTTCCCGCGTCGATAGATTTGTAGATTCCGTTGCCAACAGAAAGGTCAGGGCGATGCAGACCTTCACCGCTGCCGACATAAATAATGTCAGGATTCGAAGGAGCCACTGCGATGGCTCCGATCGACTGCGTGGACTCGTGATCGAAAATCGGATTCCAGGTGCGGCCGTAGTCATCTGACTTCCACACTCCGCCATTGACCTGGCCCATGTAGAAAACATTCGGCTGACTCGGCACGCCAGTTGCGGCGCGAGTGCGGCCTCCACGAAACGGGCCGATCATGCGCCAATGAAGGTCCTGGTAGGTATTTTCAGGAATTTGTTGAGCAATGCTCGATGGAATCCAGAGAAAAAACGAAATACAGACACACAGACGAACAACTGCCTGGGATATGGTCGACATGGGCCCCCTGACGCTAAAAACCAAACTAAAGAGAATAACCTAAAAGTGCAGTGAGCGTGGGACACAGCGCTGGTGCTGTTCAACGCCCGCTATCCGCTGCGATCTTCCGCATCACGGACTAGGCAATCTCCGCTAAGGCGCGCACAATGCCGCCCGCTTTTAACGCCGGCGTTGCGCCAGACTGGCTTGCGACCCAGGCGCCGACGCGATTGGCGGTTTCATTGATTTGCGCTAGGGGTGTGCCGCGAACATATTCGTGCACCAGGGCTGCGGTGAACGCATCCCCGGCGCCGACCGTATCGGCAACCTTCACCCTAAAACCGGGGTGTTCATTGCGATCATCGCGGGAAATCAAAACGCTACCCTCGGTGCCGCGAGTGACGCAAACCAAATCCAGATCGTGCGCGGTCAGCAGGCAACGGGAGGGATCTGGCTCGCCGCAATCCTCCAATTGGAGCATCCGCACTACTCTGGGCAGTTCTTCGTGGTTCAGTTTGACGATGTCTGCCAACTTCATCGATTCCGCAAGAACTTCGCGCGAATAGAAATTCTGCCTCAGGTTGACGTCGAAAACGCGGACCGTCTCAGGGCGCGTGGCGTCGAGAAAGCTGCGAATAGTTTCCCGGCTTTGCGAAGAGCGCTGCGCCAGCGATCCGAAGCAGACTGCATCCACTTCATGCGCGAGCTCTTGCCAGATCGGGGTCCACTCCAGAAAGTCCCAGGCGACTGCCTGCAGGATGTCAAAGCGCGGCTGGCCGTCTTTGTCGATTTCAACTTTAACCGTCCCGGTCGGATGGATTGGATCGCTCTGAACTGAGGTTGCGCTAAGGCCGAGACGGCTTAAGCACTCCAGGGCTTGCTCTCCCAGAGCGTCATTTCCAATGCGGCTGGCTGGGATTCCGATATCGCCGAGCAGATTCGTGATGTAAGCGAAGTTGGCGGGCGCACCACCGAGCTGCTTTCCTGACGGAAGCAGATCCCAAAGCAACTCGCCCAAGCCTACGATCGTTCGTCTTCCGTCAGTCATTTATTTCGCAGTAACGGCGGCGGGGCGATGCACAACACGCAAGCATCAAGCGCGATGCGAAGCCCTCGCGCCGCCGGCCAAATGTTTTGGCTTTCGTGCTAAGATTCGCCCCTACTCTTATATTCAGTGACCCTTCACTTTACAAGCTCCGGCGGCAGGCACATCGATAGACCAGTTGCGATTTTTCTCTTCGTTTTTTTTATTGCGGTTCTGATTCCTGCAGCACAGGCACAGCAGGTGGCACCGAGCCTGGAGTTGTCACGTACGGTGCGCGCGTGGGAATTTCTGCCCGTCGTGGGAGCCCGGGCTGGCCTGTTTGGCGATGAGAGCGGGCGGTTCGAAGCGTGGGTTTATCCGCTGAAAATCTTTCGTGGATTTCACTTAACCTTTCACATTGGCGGCAGGGCTCTGCCGGCGGAGAGTCTCGCGCGAATGCTCACCGTGCGTCCCGAGTCGGCCACATTGCTCTATGCGGGAGATTCGTTTCGTGTGAAGGAAACATTATTCGCGCCGGTGCATGAGGCAGGCGCGGTGATTCGATTGGAGATCGAAAGCGTGCAGCCGATGGAAGTGGAGGCGGGCTTCGTAGGCGATTTTGCGCTCGAGTGGCCGGCCGCGATCGGCGGTACGCATCAGGAGTGGGACGCTACGCGCCACGCCGTGATCTTCGGTGAGGAATCGAGAAAGTTCGCGGCGCTGGTGGGCTCTCCAACGGCGCAGGACGTGCACTTAGCCTATGAAACCAATTATTCGTCGTCGGAGGAGACTTCGTTTTGGATGGGGGCGATGCAGAAGGGACGCGACACAAAAATACTTCTGATGGCCGCTTCCGTGGACGGTCTCGAAGCCGCGCAGAAAACTTACGAGCATCTGGCCACATCTTATGAGCAACTGGAGCGTGATTCCGCCGAGTATTACCGCAGCTATCTGGCGCAAACCGTGCGCCTTGAGCTTCCGGACAATGTTTTACAGCAAGCTTATGATTGGGCGCGCATCAGCATGATCCAGGGAGTGGTTGCAAATCCGTATCTGGGCACTGGGTTGGTGGCGGGATATCGCACTTCGGGATTTGGGCAGCGGCCCGGGTTCGCGTGGTTCTTCGGCCGCGATTCGCTCTGGACGTCTTTCGCGCTCAATGCGGCGGGTGATTATTCGACGACCCGCACTGCACTCGAGTTCATCAGCAAGTACCAGCGTAAAGATGGGAAGGTTCCGCACGAAATTGCGCAGGGCGCTAATTTCGTGCCGTGGTTTACGGATTATCCGTACCCATACGCCTCCGCCGACGCGACTCCGCTTTTCATCATTGCAATGGATGATTATGCGACACAGAGCGGCGACATTGATTTCGTACGAGCGCAATGGGATAGCGTCTGGAGAGCGTACCAGTTTCTGCGATCGACCTATGATGCGCAGGGCTTCGCGCAGAACGCGGGGGTTGGACATGGATGGGTGGAGGGCGGGCCGCTGCTTCCTGTAAAGAATGAGTTTTACCAGAGCGCGCTGGGTGTGGCGGCGCTGCAGTCGCTCTCGAGGCTGGCAGGATTTGTCGGCAAAGAGGATCTGAAAAAACAATTGGCGGCGGAGTTCGATCGTCAGAAGCCGGCCTTGGACCGGGCGTTTTGGTCGCCCGAAATTAAGTCGTATGCCTACGCACTGAACCAAAACAATCAGCGCGTCAATGAGCCGACCGTCTTATCGACCGTGCCCATGTGGTTCGGGCTTACGAATGCGGATCACGCGGAAGAGACGATCGCGCAACTGGCGGATGCGGATCACGAAACCGATTGGGGGATGCGAATTATCTCTTCGCGCTCCACGCGCTACGACGGTTCCGGTTATCACTTCGGAGCGGTCTGGCCTTTATTTACGGGATGGGCATCGGTGGGTGAATATCGTTATCATCGTGAGCTGCCGGCATATTCGAACCTGCGTGCAAACGCGCTCCTGGGGTTTGATGGATCCCTCGGTCACTTCACGGAAGTGCTTTCCGGCGATTACTATCAGGGATTCTCAACCAGTTCTCCTCATCAGATCTGGTCCGCGGCGATGGTGGTGAGCCCAATGCTGCGGGGAATGTTTGGATTGCAATCCGACGCACAGGATCGGCAAATCACGTTGGCTCCGCATGTACCTGCGGAGTGGACGTCTTTTGCCATTCGAAACGTGCATCTGGATAAGGTTCGGGTCGATTTCCAATATCGCAAGACGTTGGAAAGCCTTACTATCGAGGCGACACGCAGCGGCAGCGGCGATTGCTGGGTTGAGTTCTCGCCAGCGCTCAGTTTGCGGACTCAAGTGGTTTCCGTCGAGATGAATGGAAAGCCACTCGCGTTTAAAATTCAAGCCAACCCCGAAGACCAGCACGTCTTGGTGCGCTTTCCCCTGGATCGCGGCGCAAACCTCGTGGTCATCCGGGTGAGGAATGATTTTGGGTTGACTCTGGCGAACGAACTTCCGCCGCTGGGCAGCACAAGTCGAGGCTTGCGGGTGATCTCGAATTCCTGGAATTCCGACCGCAGCCAGCTAACTGTCGAAGTCTCAGGCGTGCCAGGGATGAACTACGAACTCGGGGTTTGGAATCCGGCTCAGATCAGCTCGGTTGAGAACGCAGCTATGACGAGGGAAGGAAAGATTCATATTGAAATTCCGCCGGAGAACAGCCGGGATTACTCGCATCGCACGATCGTGATCCACTTCAACAAGTCTTGAGCAAATGTTGCGATGACTTTGCCTAATTTCGACGGAGGTTGCGAAAATGAAAGTGAAGAGGACCATTTTATGCGTGGCCACGCTTATGATTTGGGCATGTATTTCCGGCCTTAGCGCTTCCGGTCAAACCGGCACCCACGCCGTGGATGCGGAGGGTCATCAATGGTGGCAGCACGCGGTCTTCTACGAGATTTATCCCCGCAGCTTTGCGGACAGCAATAATGACGGCGTCGGCGATCTGAAGGGGATCACGTCGAAGCTGGATTATTTGAAAGATCTGGGCGTGGATGCGATCTGGATTACGCCGTGCTTTCCTTCACCGCAGGTCGATTTCGGTTACGACGTCTCCGACTACGAGAATATCGACCCCATGTATGGGACGCTGGCCGATTTCGATGAGCTGGCCCGCGAAGCCAAGAAGCGAAACATCCACATTATTCTCGATTTCGTCGTCAACCACACTTCCGACCAGCACCCGTGGTTTCTGGACTCGAAGTCTTCACGCACTTCGGCGCATCGCGACTGGTATATTTGGCGCGATGGAAAAGGTCCCGGCCAGCCGCCCAACAACTGGACCTCAGAATTCGGCGGATCGGCCTGGAAGTTCGATCCCTCCACCGGCCAATATTACTATCACTACTTCTACGCCGAGCAGCCCGACTTAAACTGGCATAATCCTGCCGTCAAAAATGCCATGTTTGATGTCACCCGCTGGTGGTACGACCGTGGGGTTTCTGGCTTCCGGCTCGACGCGGTTGACACACTCTTTGAGGACCCCGACCTGCGAGACAATCCCCTCCAGCCCGGCAAGAATGCCTATGGCGACCCAATTCAAAACCGGATATATAACACCAAGCTCCCCGAGGTCCACGACGTCCTGCGCGGCCTGCGGCAGGTAGCCAACAAAAGCGACGCAGTTCTGATCGGTGAAACCTGGACCAAGGATGTCTCGGAACTTCGGCAATACTACGGCGATCACAGCGATGAATTGCAGATGCCGATGGATCTGATGTTTACCAAGCTGAAGTTCTCGGCCCCGGTTTTTCGCGAGCATATTGCCGCCGTGGACGGTGCGGGGGGATGGCCTGTCTACGTCATCAGTAATCACGACATCGTGCGATCCTCTGATCGCTATGGCGACGGCCAACACAACGACCAAATTGCGAAGATCATGGCAGCTTTGTATTTGACCCTGCGCGGTACGCCGATTATGTATTACGGCGAAGAAATCGGAATGAAGACTACACCCCCAACCCGCAAAGAAGATGTGAAAGATCCGATTGGGCGGACCGGGTGGCCAGAAGAGAAAGGCCGCGACGGGGAACGCACTCCGATGCAATGGGACAGCAGCGAAAATGCAGGCTTCACCAAGGGGAATCCCTGGCTTCCGGTTCCTCCGACTTATAAAACCCACAATGTGGCGGATGAGTCAAAAGATCCGAATTCGGTGCTGGAGCTCTACAAGAGCGTGCTTAAGCTGCGGCACACGAACCGCGCGCTGCTGGACGGAGATTACAGGGCGATTAACGGAAATGATGCGAACGTGCTCTCCTACTTGCGGATATATAAAGATGAGGTTGTGGTGGTAGCGTTGAACATGTCGAAGTCGCCGCAGAAAGTAGCACTCGATTTGAAAGGCAACGGCTTTGCTTCGGCGAAGCGCCTTGTGGCAACTGCCGCTTCCGGCGTTAAAGGGGGCGACATTTCGCTTGAGCCCTACGGAATATTTATCGGCGAACTTGCAAAGTAAACAGCACACAAAGGCCGGCACCCGCAACCATCTGTCTTCGCAGCCCTTTGAGGTTTGTTCGGTTTTCGTAACAAGATTAACTTTCCGGCGTGGCCAACCCGAATTGGTGAAACACTCGTTGGCAACTGAGGGGGAGGAGTGGATCCGAACGGCTGCCCGCGCTGCGGCGGAACCGGATACATTGCACAGTCCGTGGACGTCAGCGGCAAGTCCGAGGGCATCGCATTTATCCGCGTGAAGTGCCCGGCCTGTGCAGGCAGCGGTCGGAACAATTCGATTCCCCCTAATACCGCGGGCTGACCGCACGGCCTGTGGTGCTTGCGAAAAACGTATGGGCCCGGACGTCAACCAGTGTGACGATCCGGGCCTGACGTTCTTTTAGGCGCTGGTGGCGGCTTTGGTTCGGCCTCGGCGTCCCCCAGAGAATGCAGTTTCGATCCGATTGCGTCCTGCGGCTTTTGCGCGGTAGAGCGCCTGATCGGCTGCCTTGACGACTTCCGCCGACGTTGTTTCTCCCTTTGAAGTTGCTATTCCGATGCTGGCAGTGACTGAGAGTTCAGTCGGCGCCGCCGCCTGCGAAAGCCTTCGGATCGCTCGCCCCTTTTGGCCGCGGCCGGTCTGAGTACGGGAGTGCGGGTTGCGGCGATCGGGCCCGCGCACCTCCTGACGCCGCTCCGGTCCGCGTAACCGGAGCACACTCGAAGCAATCGTAGCTCGCAGTTCTTCAAGATAATCCAGAACCTCGAACGTAGTCTTGCCCGGAAAGACGATAGCAAATTCTTCTCCCCCGCAACGATAGGCTTGTCCTCCGCCCCCAACGCGCGCCAGCCTTGAGGCGACCATGCGCAACACCTGATCTCCGGTGTCATGGCCATAGGTGTCGTTGCAACGTTTGAAGTGATCGATGTCGACCATGGCTATGGAGTACGGCGGCACGAGGAGAAGCAGCGCCTCGTTGAAAGCTCGCCGGGAACGCAGAGCGGTCAATTCATCGTGATAGGCGAGCAGATAGGAAGTTTCGACCACCGCTGTAGCCAGAATGAACCCCGCCGCCGCGAAGTATGCGGTAGCGATTCGTCCCACGCCTCCGAAATGAAGCGCGAGAAATGATGCCGTCAACGCCCATAACAGGCCGCTCTCGGTGGGCTTGCGGAACAGCAAATACCGGATGAGCAAGACAACTCCCGCCGCGGCAAAACAGAGTTGCACGGCAAATGGCAAAGACGCTGGAACGAGAGAGTGATGCACCGCGTGCTGCGCGGGTGAGGACTCAGGCCGGCCGAGCACCGCCACAATTACCGACTGAACGAATAAAACAACTCCCGCTGGCGCAAGACTGGAGAAGGCGAACCCCTTTTCCTGCCGAAGCGAGAGCAGAACAAAGTTGAGCGGTAAAAGCACCCCCACCGCCGTCACAGCGGTCGCTCCGGGCCCGCTGACAGAGAGATGTCCCGAAGAAAAATACGAGACGGCTTGCCGAGCGAGGACCAGGACCACCAAAGCGGAGAAGATTCGGCTTGAGTGAAATCGTGAGGACAGTAGAAGGCCAGCGATCCAGGCACCGAAAAAGGAATAGGTAACGAGCGCCGGACTGGGCGCGAGCAGGCCGGTATGCAGAAGCACCGCCAGCAGTACCAGAGCGATCCCCGGCATAAGCAGGGGCTTCATCGGAGTTTGGCCTCGGAATTAATGGGAAACGTCCTCAGGCTCGCAGAGTCGTCTGCAGATTATCGTCTTCCCGTTATCTCCTTTTAGATTATCTGTGAGTGCGGGCTGAGAGTAATTGACAGCTCGGGTTCAGCGGAAGTGGGCCAATTGCCATCCACATGCTCCGGCATGACTACATACCCGTAAAGCTGAAGGCGGGTGGCCCGATGCTCGTGAGCGACAGATGACCGCGAAGGTGGAGACTAGAGCAGCTGCCCCGTCCTTGTCCCTGCCTCTTTTGCAGGGACAGAGCCTGCCCTGAGCGGAGCCGAAGGGGAGGGGATTTTGACTTTGAGCCCTCAGCTGCGGCGTCCGTCCGAGCGGTTCCCTCTTCCGCGCGGTCCACTGCGACTCAATCTCAACCACTCCGTCGAAGCCCGAAGCGCAGTGACGGAAGCTGCTCCACGCCCACAGCTCGGGGCTGGCAACTAGTCCGCGGACAACGGGATTACGATGAATGTAGCGCAGCTTCTCGATCCGCTTGGCCTCGACCCAGACATTGAAATCGTAATATCGAGCCTGCCAGAACGACCCACCCTCCGGCTCCCGCAGCTGGCGGGCAAGATTCTGCTTCAGCATTTGCAGCGCGAGCGAGAGCTTCGCCCGCTCCGGTTCGGTGATCAGCAGATGAACGTGCTCCGGCATAACCACATATCCGGCGACGTAGAACCCGTACCACTGCCGCGCTCTCTCCGGGTGCTCCACGAAAAACTTTGCAAATCGCGTGTCGATTTCCCGCTACTCCGTTCGACGAGTAAGTGGGGCCGTACCGCGCACCCGGTGCCTGGCAACTTTCAGGCCCAGCGCGGTGCAAGGTCTTATATAAAAGAAGCGGGCTGGATACGGTGTCCGCACAACACTCAATACTCATTACACATTGCTCACTACCCAAGGAGAACACCATGCGCTTCATGATGATCATGTTTCCGAAAGACTACGAAACCGCAAAACCCGGCTGGGTGCCCGACTTCAAAGACATGGAGGCAATGGGCAAGTACAACGAGCAACTACAGAAAGCCGGCGTGCTGCTCGCGCTCGACGGGCTGACCCCGCCCGCGACGATGAGCGCGCGCGTCACCTTCAAAAGCGGAAAATCGAAAGTGACCGACGGTCCGTTTACCGAAGCCAAGGAAGTGGTCGGCGGCTATTGGATCATCCAGGTGAAGTCGCGCGAAGAGGCGCTCGAATGGGCCTCGCGCATCCCCGGAAAGGATAACGAAATGGTCGAAGTTCGCCGGATGTTTGACATGACCGACTTCGATCCCGAGACCCAAAAGGAGATCCAAAAGAAGTTCGGCGACGACGTGGCCGCTGAGATGCGCCAGTAGCAAAAAAATCCTGGCGCTAACGAGGAGAAATCATGGCCTGTGGCCCGCCCTTAGTGTCTTCAGGCAAAGGGCCGGGAACCCTCGCTCCTCGAAAACTTGTCAATAGGCAAAGACTACACGATCGAGCTTAAGTCGCTGACAGCATTCGGAAAATATAGTTGGAAAAATGTCCCATTCACCCCTCCCACTGTGATATAATATAAATATAAGCTAAAACTTTAAGCAAACTAAGGCGTGGCCCATTGGGCCGCGCCTTTTCTTTTGGCGAAATGAGGGCACAGCATATGGCGAAGTGCAAGGGTTTCAGAACCTTCAAGGAGCGGGGCGAGTGGGTGGAGTTGCAGTTTATGGCGCGCGCCCTCCGCAAGGGATTCAGGGTATCGAAGCCCTGGGGAGATTCGTCGCCTTACGACGTGGGTGTGGAACACAGAGAACAGTTTCTTAGGGTGCAAGTGAAATCGACGAGCTACCGACTCGCGAACGGCTACCTCTGCGGATTCAAACCCAACCAGACGAACAAGAGCCGGTACACTACGCGGAAAGTCGACTTCTTCGCCGCGCTCATCGTCCCGGAAGATGTGTGGTATGTAATCCCAGCGTTCATTGTTCTCAAAACTAAGAGCTCAGACTTGATGCTCTGTCCGGTGCAGCCAATGCGAAGGGATTGTTATAAGTACGAGGGCTACCGGGAAGCATGGAATCTATTGCGAAGCGGACCGAAGAGCGGATGAACCCGATGCTTGCAAATCCTGTTTTGAACTCGCGCTCCATTTCTGCAAACCCACACTTTCGTGCTCACGAGTTTCGGCTGCGCTTGAGCATTTTCTAACTAGAATCGAACCGTGATTAAGGCCCACTTATGAGAATTCTGATCGCGGAAGATGATGCTGCGTTGGCCAACTTTGTGCGTCAGGGATTGCAAGGGGAGCATTACGCCGTGGATTTGGTGGAGGATGGGGAGCAGGCGCGAGTCATGGGCAGCGAGTTCGATTATGACCTGGTAATCCTGGATCTGAATTTGCCGAAACTGGATGGCGTAAGCGTATTGCGGCATCTGCGGCTGAAGCGGCCAAGCTTGCCGGTGCTGGTGCTGACGCAGAGAAGCAAGGTCGAGGACCGGGTGCAGTGTCTCGACACCGGGGCGGACGATTATCTTCCGAAGCCATTCTCCTTCACGGAACTGTCAGCGCGCATTCGAGCCCTGCTGCGCCGAAGCCATCTACCGTCAGAGTCCGTGCTGGTGGTGGAAGATCTCAAACTCGATCGCGTCGAGCATCGCGCCGAGCGCGCCGGACGCCGCATCGAGCTGACCTCCAAAGAGTTTTCTCTCCTGGAATACCTCATGCGCAACGCCGGACGCCAAGTCTCCCGCGCCATGATCATCGAACATGTCTGGAACCTTACCTTTGATACAACTACGAACGTGGTGGATGTTTACATCAACTATGCCTCCTCGCAGGTCGATCAAAGGAAAGTCGGCAAAGTCGCCATGGCGATTCAGATTGCCTTTCAGGAGATGGGAGTCTTTCCGGCCTCCACCACGCAGATTCCACTCGATCTCGATGACCCAATGCCTTTCAGCACGGTGCAGTCCATTCAGAACGTGAAACGCAACGCCCAACTCGGGCGCATCGCCTCGGCTCCTGACGGTTCTCTGGCAACTGCCTCCGAAGATACGGACATTTCGACGTTACAAAGCGAGTTGCGGGAAGCTCTGCGTCACGAAATCGCGCTACATGAGGTGGCGTTGCACCGCGAAACTGACGGGTTGGTGGTAAGCCTGCAGGAATTTGGTTTCTTCGATAGCGGATCGGCAACCGTTAAGCCGGAGTCCTTGTCGGCTATCGAGCGCATCGCATCAATTCTGGCGGTCCGCACCTATAAGCTGCGCATTGAAGGACACACTGATAATGTTCCGATTCACACTGCCAGGATTGCTTCCAACTGGGAGCTCTCAACTGGACGAGCGACTGAACTGGTTCGGCTGCTGATCGTCGATCATCGTTTTGCTCCAGGGAGGCTTTCGGCTGCAGGGTACGCGGAATACCATCCGATTGCCAGCAATCTTACGGCGCAGGGACGGGCTCAGAACCGTAGAGTTGATATTGTGATCTTGTCGGCGCGTGAGGGCATGAAGGCAGGGGCAGCTGATTAATCAGAGATTTCTTAGGAACAGGCCATCCTTGTGCTTGTCACCATCCTGAGTTACACCGGGATAGCCGATTCAAGCGCGATGTCGCCCAAAGCTTCACCTACCTTCTTTAGAAGACCAAGCACAGAGAACGGCTTGGCCAGGTGAGTCTTGCAGTACGCTGATGAGTGACGGGAGGAGACCTCGGCTTCCGAATTACTGATTATCAGGATCTGGGCATGCGGATATCGAATATTGAATTCCGCTACCAGTTCGCAGCTGCTCATTCCGGGCATGACGAAGTCGGACAGAATTAAATCGACGATCTGCGAACCTCTTCCGCAGGCATCTAATGCCTCGACTGCACCTCTCGCAACGACCACGTTATAACCTGCTGATTGAAGAACTTCGGCTGTGGCCTTCCGTACAAATGCTTCGGCTTCGACCAGCAAAATCGTTTTGCCCGGCCTGCTGGTTTCGCTGAACTCGCCGCCGATGATTTCTGGCGCCGAGATTACCGACGCAACATCTGAGTCAGTGTGCATTACGCTCTCTCCGCTTGCCATGTTCGGACGAGTGCAGGAACTAAAGTCTGAAAACGCTTCGATCAGAGAAGCGATCGAGCAACTCAGGTGCCATCGTGCTGTTCTTCACGACCGAGAGAGAATCATTTGGATAGCTCGCGCGCCCAATGGTGTACTGAGGTTATTAACAGGAGACGGCCCATTTCGGTATCATTGTTGCGCGGACGGTTCTTAGTTGGGAAAGGGATTGTGCGCGCCAACGGAGACTTTATTTTGGAGCCGTGAGAACAGTGCCGTTTGGATCCAACAGGAGCTTATGTGTTCCCGCGGGGGCAGCTAAGTGAAACGATGTCTCGACTCCGTCGGCAAACACTCGTCGCAATAGAACAGGGGGTTTGCCAGAAACTACCGCATAGATGGGAACCGAGGTGACCAGATCTTCCGGCGCGTCTTTTTGGCGTATCACTCCGGTCACGACTGTTGCGTTCGCCTTGGTTACGAATTTAACGCTCTGCAGCTCGATCCTGGGCAGGGAAGTTCCGTTGATCCAGCCGCTCAGGAACCAGTCGAGCGAGGACCTGCCCTCATATCGCAAGGATGAGGGTAGGTCCTCGGCAAAAACGTCGAGCAATTCACGAGTGGTGATGGATTTTCCTTCGTAGCGTTCCCGGATTTTGCGCAAGGAGCGCACGAAGGGCTCGTCTATATTGCGGCCGCTGGTTTGGTTTTTTCCGCCATCCTCCGCGTCTTGCAACATGGATCGCAGCATATGAAACAGCCAGGTCGCGCGTCCGTAACTGACGGCCTCGTAGGCTTGCGGAAAACGCGAGGAAAGCAGTCGCCCTCCCAGCGTTACGGGGCCCGCCTCCTGATTCTTGTCGGCCAAATCCTGCCGGTATTTTTCCATCACCAGCCGGAAGCTGGCGGGATCTTTTTCCTGCAGCATCATCATGGAACAATAATTCGCCAATCCTTCGGAAAACCACTGGTCGTGGTAGGTTCGCCAAGTGACAAGATCTCCCCACCATTGATGGGCGGTTTCATGCATTGGCACCTGTTGCTGGATCAACATCCCCGCAGTGTTAAGGTGAAGGTCTTGACGCTCCTCCCGAGTCAGAAATGCGTAGGAGGAAAGAAAGATCAGGCCGGGCCAGCCCTGGCTCTCACGCCCAGGCAATTGCGTGAGGTCAAGTTGGCTGTAAGGGTACGGACCAAATCGATCGGCATAATAGCGAATCGCCTGCGCGGCAGCCTCCGCCACGGCCATGGCGTTGTGTGCGGGCGAGGGCGTGGGAGTGAGCGGTGCCTCGGGAATGGCCTGGGGATGCCGAGTTGACGTTTCGGGTTGGATCGGTTGCGGCTGTGGCGTGGGAAAGTCTCGCTCCACACCAGCAGTGGCGTAGGTCTCCACAGAAACATTTCCAGCTTTCGTCTCGGCTCGAACGTACTTGCCCATGTTGAAGCCGGCGACGGGGATGGGCCGCTCGGAAACCCAACGACCCACCTGTTCGTCGCTGGTATTCTGCGGCTGGGTTGGTTGTCGGCTGGCTGTGGTGGAGGAAACCGACGCTGGCTTCCCTGTCGCCAGAAGTGTCCAACCGACCGGATAGTGAAACGTAAGATCGTAATCGGCCATGCCTAATCCCCGATTGGGATACCACTCGCCGCGAGCACCCACGTAAAGCAAGCCTTTGCCCGCCTCGGCAAGCACCTCGCCGCCATAGACAAAGCGCAGGCCGAACTTTTGTCCCTTGCGAGCCGGTTCCGGCAGAATCACTGCTACCAGATCGTTGCCGCTGCGTGCCAACCGAGAACCCTCCACGGCAGGGTTTTGGATGAATTCGACCGGCTTACCATCGAATTCGACGGTTTGAACGTGCAGATAACGAGATAATTCGAATATTAGAAAGCGTGGTCCGCCACGTACTGCATCGAGTTGCAGGTTGACTTGTGCATCCAGCTCTTTGGGCGGTTTCACCTGCGCATCAATAACATAATTGCGTACCAGAAGCCGATCTCCGCGAGGCTCCGTTTCTTTCGGCAGCTTCTGGGGCAGCTCTTGCTGGACGGGTTGCATGGGAGCAGCCTCGTTGATTGAGAATGAAGTCCAAACGTCATAATAAACATTCCCGTTTTCTGAGGTCCTGGTTTGGCCGGCCTCAATTTGTTCCTCCGCCGTCGAGTCGTAAAAAACATCGAAAATGCCGAGTTTCGTTCCCTGCAGGCGAACATGCATCAGGTGATCGTCGGGGTCTGAGAATTTCCCGGCCGACGACTCTTTAGAGTTCTCTCCTGTGATCGGTAGCATCTCGCTGAATGTTTCCAGCAACCTCATGGCGTCGTCATGTGCCAGATTTCGGGCTGTGGTATCCCATCGGGTGGCAAATTCCTCGGCCTGTTCAGGAGCCCTTAAACCGGGCTGCAACTCGGAGGCGGTGTCATCGTTAAAGCGAAAATAGGCTGTCGAGAATCGCTCTTCCAGGATTGCCATGCCGGTGAACAGGCTCATCGATCTTCGTTCAACATCGGTCGGCGGGGTGAGCAGCAATTCGCCGTCCCCGTCAAAAAAAGCTCCGGTAACTCGTCCCATCACGTCTTTGGTGAAGGCGATGGTGCCATCGTCGAGTGTGATGTGAATGGAGGAGCGATCGAGGGAAGCTCCCCGTACTTTGAAGACTCGACTGGGATCCAGTCCGACGCTGGCCAGTTGAAGATAAAGGGACTCTGCGGGTCCAGGTTCGCGCTTTTGCGCAGGTGTTGCCTGCCCATACGACGATGACGTCAGTGGCAAAATCGCGAGGCATAATGCCATCAGGATGCGCATTCTGTGCGGTACTTTGGTCACGTGGTGAGCCGCCTCACAATTGCTAGAATGCGCTTCAATGCGCCTTCGTGTCACTAGTTTAGCGATGATGGGGATGATGCTCTCCTCGGCGGCGTGGGCGGACACGATCCATTTGAAGAATGGCCGTACCATTCTCGCCGACCACGTGCGAGAGAATGGCAATCGCTACGAATATGATGTTGGCGACGATAGTTATGCCATCCCCAAAAGCTCTGTCGACCGGATTGAGGCCGGTGGGATGCCTGCCGTTGCGGCGTCCGGTGGGGGTAAGAGTGGTGATCTTCCGGTCTTCGTTCCAGCCGAGAGTCTGGTGAATGAAGGCGACCTTCCCAGGACGATTGTTAGAGACGGTAAAGTCGATCTCGACGCCATCGCGAAACTTGAAAGTAAGGGAAATGCTGAACTGAGCGCGACCGCTTACTTTATTGCCGGTAAATTTGAATTCGAGCACGGTAACGTTGAGCAATCCCGGCGTTACTTCGAGAGCGCTCTGCGATTTCAACCGGAGAACTCAACTGTCCTTATTTATTACGCCGCGCTGCTGGTGCGGACGGGAAATGCGACGCAGGCATTAACATACGCCCAGCGGGCAGTGCGCGCGGCGCCGGAATCGGCGGACGCCTATACGGTCCTGGGTTATGCGCAGCAGGCTTGCGACCGAACCAAGGATGCAGTCGCCTCATGGAAGCATTCCCTTGAGCTGCGTCCCGATGCGACGGTTCAGCAGTATTTGGCCAAAGCGCAGCGCGAACAAAACGTCGAGACTGATTTCGCCCAGCGTGAAAGCAGCCATTTCGTCTTGCACTATGAGGGCAAGCAGACATCGGAAGTATTTCGCGGGCAAATCCTGGCCACGCTGGAATCGGACTATGACGATTTAGTTCGGGATCTGGGCACGCCACCCCGCGACAACATTCTCGTAACTCTCTATACCGAGCAAGCTTTCTTTGACGTGACTCGCGCACCCTCGTGGACGGGAGCTTTGAATGACGGCAAACTAAGAATTCCGGTCAACGGCCTGAGTTCGATGACCTCGGAGTTGGCGCGAGTTCTGAAGCATGAACTGGCGCACTCGTTCATCAATCAGCTTTCCGCCGGCCGCTGTCCGCCCTGGCTGCACGAAGGAATCGCGCAGCTTGAGGAGCCGAAATCCCTGGGCAGCGACGGACGCCAGTTGGGGCAACTGTTCAAGTCGCAACGCAATCTCCCTCTGAACGTGCTGGAAGGCAGTTTCATGCGCTTCTCGGGAGCTGAAGCCTACGTGGCATACGCGGAGTCACTGGCTGCGGTTTCCTACATCAACGACACGTACGGGATGGGAGACATCCAGCGAATTCTGCAACGCCTGAGCGAGGGCAATTCCACCGAAGCCGCATTGCGCGCGACTATACACTCCGACTATGGCCAGCTCGAATCTGAAATCGGCAAATATCTCAGCGACAAGTACGGCGAATAGCCGGTAGCCGAAGCCTCCTTCCACTTTGCGTTAACGGAGCGTATGATCCTTCCGCCGTTTCAGTCACTTCAAAATTTAGGAGATCGCTATGAAGACGCTCTGTGGGCTGGCCGTATTCGTGTTGCTGCTCGCGCCTGCCCTCTTCGCTCAGGAGCATTACACCGAAGGCCCCGTGTGGCGCGTATCGTTGATTCGCGTGAAACCAACTCAGATGGATGCCTATCTTACGAGCCTGCGTAAGTCCACCAAGCCCCTCATCGAGGAAGAAAAGAAACAAGGACTGATCGTGGACTACAAGGTGTTCCTGAAAGAGACCAAGAATAATCCGGAAGATTGGGACATTTGCGTAGCAATTCAATACAAGAACCACGCTGCCATGGACGGTCTAGCCGCGAAGACAGAGATGGCCCGCGACAAGATCCTGGGCGGCAAGGCTCCGGCGCAGGAACTTGGCGAAAAGCGCGCTGAAATTCGCGAGATCATCAGTTCGGAGCTGCTGCAGGAAATCTATCTGAAGTAGCGGGTAACAAGCTGGATGGTGAGTGTTTGTTATGAGTTTGTCATCCCGGCCGAAGCGACGGACGTTGGTTCTATCCCACGCCGTAGATTTTTGTGCAGGCACGAAGCAGACCCTGCGGCTTCGCTCGGATGACCGGCTTCTTGGAACAATGATGTTTCTATGTGGTTTCTATGCGGCAGTCCTTATGCTAGAATTCGCCGCCTTGGGATCTGATTCGAATCATGATGACTGGCCGGCCCTTTTCGATCTTTTCCGTTTTGTCCTTCGCTGTGCTTTTCACGTTTCCAGATGCACCGCGTCCGGCGTTAGCCCAGTCGGTTACACCGCAATCGAAGCTATCGGCACGCTGGGAAGAACTCACGGCGGCTGACTTTCGGAAGGGAATCCAGCGCGCCCAGGGTGCATGCCTGTTGCCCTTCGGCATCCTGGAAAAACATGGTCCGCATTTGCCTCTGGGAACCGATCTCCTGGATGTTCGTTATGCAGCGCTGCATGCCGCCGAGAAAGAATATGCCATCGTCTTCCCGGAGTATTATTTTGGACAAATCGCCGAGGCACGTCACGAGCCGGGCACGGTGGCTTACAGCCGTGAGATTCAGCTCGCGCTGCTGCAGGAAACTACCGATGAGATGGCGCGTAACGGCTGCAAGAAAATTGTTATCGTAAACGGCCACGGCGGCAACGAAAGCCTGCTCCCGTACTTCGCTCAAACGCAATTAGATAAACCTCATGACTATGTGGTCTACGTTTTCGACAAACGAAGTCCGGAATCGGGAGGCCCGCCAAAGAAAACCTCAATCGACATGCACGCCGGTGAAAGCGAAACCTCAAAGATGATGATCGCCCGTCCCGATACGGTGCACATCGATCGCGCGAACAGTGAATCCGGCGCCGACCAGCATCGGCAGAGTCTTCCTGAAGATGTTTACACGGGGATCTGGTGGTACGCGCGCTTTCCCAACCACTATTCTGGGGATGGCTCCGCCGCGACGGAGGAGTTAGGCAAGTTTCAGATGGATTGGTGGATTGACGCTGTGGTTAAGACGATTCGCGCCGTAAAAGCCGACGATGTCAGCCTAAAGCTGCAAAACGAATTTTACGAGAAGAGCAAACACCCGCTGGATACGCGCCAGTAACGAGCTACGAGTTCCGAGCGGAGATCTCAGAGCTAAAGACTTGAAGCTCGCGGTCAAAGCTTACGAGTTTCCGATCAGCACGCCGGTAATAAAAACCAGCACTCCGCCCAAGCCAACTTGCAGCGCCGCAGAAACCCATGGACTATCCATGTAGCGATGGCGAATCCAGGTAATCGTTCCCAGTTCCAGAAGAACCACGACACCGGCGGCCCAGAGCGCTGCGCGGAAATCCTTCAACAGAAACGGCAGCGTGTGGCCGATTCCGCCCAGGGCGGTCATCGCGCCACAGATCACGCCACGAACCCAGGGATGTCCGCGTCCTGTCAAACTGCCATCGTCGGAAAGCGCTTCGGCGAATCCCATACTGATGCCCGCCCCGGCCGAGGCTGCGAGTCCCACCAGGAATGCTTCGTGACTATTCTTGGTCGCAAAAGCCGCCGCGAAAACGGGCGCCAGCGTGGAAACCGAACCGTCCATTAGTCCCGCGAGGCCGGGCTGTACGATCTGCAGGACAAAAAGGCGGCGCTGCGCCTGCTCTTCATCGGCCTTCACACTGGCAGGAAGCTTTTCTCTGTCCAGTTCCTGAGCGCGCTCTTCGTGCTCGCGCTCTTCATTGATCAGATCGTCGAGCAATTGGCGTATGCCGGCGTCCTGGGTGCGGGCCGCCGCCTTTTCATAAAAACGCCGCGTCTCCACTTCCATGGTGCTGGCTTCTTTGCGGACCGCTTCAATACGCAGCGGACGAATCAGCCAGAGTGCCGGACGCTCTACAAATCCGCGAACGTCCTGGCGGCGGATCAAGGGAATGTGCTCGCCAAACTTCTGCCGGAAGAGTTCGATCAACTTTCTGCGGTGCGCGGATTCTTCCTCGCGCATGGCCTCAAACATCGACGCAGAAGCCGGATAGTCCTGCCGTAGTCCCTCCGCAAAATCGGCGTACACCCGCTCGTCTTCTTCTTCCAGAGAAATCGCCAGTGCGAGCACTTCGCGTTCGGTGAGATCTTGAAACTTCTTCATGGCGAAATAGCTTACCTGTCAGAGCGCCGGTTAGACAAATCGGCGCTTAAACATCGAAAAGGGTGTCGGCAGATGCTCTCCCACACGCGGGCATGCGGTGCTACTATCCAGTTCATGACGCCTCGGAAGTCGGCTGCGTCCCGCAAACCACACGGTCCGCGTAACAGAAAAAGGAAGACAGAACGCGCGGTTGCGCATGCGCCGGAGCTTGTGATCATCACTGGAATGAGCGGCTCCGGCAAGGCTTCGGTGCTGAAAGCTTTCGAGGATTTGGGTTACTACTGCGTCGATAACCTTCCCGTCGAATTGATACCGCGCTTTGCAGAGATGGCGTTGCAATCGGCTGAAATCCGTCGCACGGCGCTGGTGGTGGATGTGCGCGAGGGCTCCAAGCTTGAGCAACTTCCCGGCCTTCTGAAGGCTGTGCGGCGCTTGATTCCAACCAAGGTTGCTTTCCTGGAGGCCTCCGACGGCGTGCTGCTGCGCCGCTTCAGCGAAACGCGACGGCCGCATCCCTTGGGTACGAACGCGCCGGTGAATGCTTCAATTAAGGCGGAACGCCGCCACCTGGCGGGAATTCGCTCGCTGGCCGATATTGTCATCGACACCTCCAAGTTCAACGTGCACGAACTGCGCGCACACATCACGGAGCGCTTTCGCGAGCAGGCTGCGGAAAAAAGCATTTTGGTTTCGAGCGTTAGCTTCGGGTTCCGCCACGGCGTCCCGGAAGAAGCCGACCTGGTCTTTGACGTTCGTTTCCTGCCGAATCCGCACTTCGTTCCCGAATTCCGGCCCCTTACCGGACGCGATCGCCGCGTAGCTAAATACATTCGGTCATTTCCGCAGACCCAGGAGTTCGTCCTTCGGATTTCCGATCTACTGATTTATTTGTTGCCGCACTATATTCACGAAGGCAAGAGCTACCTCACCATTGCTTTTGGCTGTACGGGCGGCCAGCACCGCTCGGTAATGATCGCCGAGGAAGTGGGCAAGCGTTTGCACGAGGCCGGATACCGCGTGAAGGTTGCGCATCGGGATATGCCGAAATAGTTCTAGCCAGAGATCAGATTTTGCTTTGAAGATTTGCCAGAAGTTTAGTATAGTTACGGGCACTCTTGCGGCCAAAAGCCGCAATGGGCGCTCGTTGGTGATTCGTTTTGATTAGGTCAGATTCGTGATGGGCGGTGTGATTCGTTCCCCCGGAAAAGCCTGCCGGTTACCTCCCCCTAGAGAACAGGGTGAATTATGGGAACTCATGCCGAGCATGGTAAGTCATGGGTTTTTCCGCGGCTGCGCCTTGGCATGCTGTTGTTACTAGCCGCCCCTTCCTTATCGGCCCAGAATAATTTTGTCTTCAAAGGGTCGCGCAACCAGTCCGGTTCGCCCAAGGCTATTATTCTAAAGAATACAACTTCCGGCATCCGGAAAATCGCGAGCATAACCCTCTCCGGACCGCAAAGCGGCGACTTCCAGCAGACCAACACCTGCGGCACGACCTTGGCGGCGGGAGCGGATTGCGCGATTACCGTCACGTTTTCTCCGCAAGGAACAGGAACGCGCACGGCGGTGCTTCAAATCACAGACAGCGCCAGCAACTCACCACAGATTATTAATCTGAGCGGCATCGGGGCCGCCCCGCCGACCATTGGGTTGGGAGTGTCTTCGGGAGGCTCCAGTTCGGCAACCGTCACAGCCGGACAGACCGCGAGCTACGCCCTCTCCATTGGCGGAGGCGGGATAAGTGGAATGACAACCCTAACCTGTTCGGGGGCTCCGGCCGATGCAGTTTGCATGGTACCCAGCAACGAGAACATCAGTGCGATCGCTGTGACCGGCTTCAAAGTGAGTGTAAGTACAAGCTCGGGGACGACGACCGGGATACGCGCGCCAAGTTTCACACCCTCACCTTGGGTATGGGCGACTTTGCTCATGGGTTGGGCAGTGCGGCCGAACCGAAAAATGGGGAGCTCTCGGAGACCACAATTGGTTCGACACCTTCCACTGCTGCTGTTACTCATTTTGTTTCTGGGCTCATGCGGTGGAGGCGTCAGTTCGTCAACATCGCCCCCGCCATCACCATCATCGAGTGGGACGCCAGCGGGTACCTACATCCTGAAAGTAACGGCCACATCAGGCTCGGTCAATCAATCAATGTCGCTGAGTTTGACTGTTCAGTAGTCGCAGAGAAGAAGCTCTTCTCCATGGCATACCTCCGGGACACCGCATTTCGCGGTAAAATGAGGCACTTGCATCTCACGCCTATGCCAGCGTCGGTAAGCCATTGTGGCTCGCACGGAGCGGTATGCGCCAACTGACGCGACTGGTGCGCTATGCGCTCCCCTATTGGTGGCAGATTCTGGCTTCGGTCGTGCTCATGGCATTGGTGGGAGCGCTTGACGCATTCAAATATTTGCTGGTCCGGCCTGTGTTCGACCGTGTGCTGAATCCCGCAACCGGATCAAAAGATATTCAGCTTTTTATTATTCCTGGTACGCACCATGCTGTTTTTTTACAGCAGTTCGTTCCCTCACGCTTTACCAATGCCTGGACGATTGTGGCGTTTGCTCTGGTGGCGTCTACGATTTTGAAAGGAATCTGCGATTACACTGGCACGTATCTTGTAAATCATGCGGGCTTCGGCATGATTACTGACCTGCGTGATGATCTTTACAACGCCATCATGCGGCGCTCCGCGGCATTTTTTTCCAAACACACCACAGGGACTTTGCTCTCTGCCATCATTAACGACATCGAGCGCGTGCAATATGCCATGTCGACCGTGCTGGCAGAATTTCTGCAGCAGTTTTTTACTTTTCTGTCAGTAGCAGCGGTGGTAGTGATCCTGGGCGGCAAGCTTGCCTGGGTGCTGCTGCTGTTCGTTCCCGTAATCATCTACTCTTCGCGCAAGATCGGCTTTCGCGTGCGCAGTACGACGCGGCAAGGTCAGGACAAACTTGCCGAGATTCAGAACATTCTTCATGAAACGATTACCGGCAACCGGATCGTAAAGGCCTTCAACAGTGAGAATTGGGAGATCTCGCGCTTTCGCGGCGCGGCGCGGCGTTTGTTCCGCGCGAACTTGCGCTCTGTCGCGGCAACCGCTATCAGTTCGCCGCTGATGGATATCGTCGGCGTCATCGGAATCGCTTTGTTGCTCTTGCTGGGACGCGCTCGCATCGCTCACAACCAGATGACTCCCGGAGTCTTCGTGGCATTCATCACGGCGGTTTTCAGTCTTTATAATCCCGTGCGTAAGTTTGCCCTCTTCAACAATAATTTTCAGCAGGCCCTGGGCGCTTCCAGTGAAATCTTTAAGTTCATGGATGTAGACGATGATGTCCAGGAAAAGCCTCATGCCAAACGCTTGCTGCCGTTTTCAAAAACTGTTCAATTCGACCACGTCAGCTTTACCTATGGCGATGAAGGTGATGATGGCCGCGTGTTGTATGACATTAACCTCGAAGTCCGCCGCGGAGAAGTAATTGCAATTGTAGGATCGAGCGGCTCAGGCAAGAGTACATTGGTTCACCTGATACCACGGTTCTTCGATACCGCTGAGGGTCGCTTGCTGATCGACGGCCGCGACGTGCGCGATGTGACGCTGGCTTCGCTGCGTGAACAAGTGGGAATTGTGACGCAGGAAACCATTCTGTTCAACGATACCGTTCGCAACAACATTGCCTACGGTCAACCGCACGTCGGGCTGAAAGATGTCGAGGCCGCGGCCCGTGCCGCCCTGGCACACGACTTCATCCAAGCTTTGCCCAGGAGCTACGATGAGGTGATTGGGGAGCGAGGAGTTCGCCTTTCCGGTGGAGAACGCCAGCGCATCGCCATTGCCCGCGCCATTCTGAAGAATGCGCCCATCCTGATTCTGGATGAAGCCACATCAGCGTTGGACAGCGAATCAGAAGCTTTGGTGCAATCTGCGCTGCACAATCTGATGAGCGGGCGAACGGTGTTCGTGATCGCGCACAGGCTCTCTACCGTACGTCGCGCCGATCGTATTGTCGTAATCGAAAATGGTTCTATCGCAGACGTTGGAACTCACGAGGACCTGATGACCAAGTTAGGCACATACCGGCGTTTGTACGAGTTGCAGTTCGCTGACTTCGAGCAGAAAATGGAGCCGGCGCGGCCTAGCTGACTTCGCAAATCGGAAGCTTGAGAAATCACTAATGCCTATTCGATCGATGACGGGTTTTGCGCAGGTCAAAGGCGAAATCATAAGCCCCGGCGGCGGACCTGCGAGTCCTGCGCGAAGCGCTCTAGCAACCGCGCAGAACAACGGGCATGCCGCTTTCTCGCTCTCTTTGAAATCAGTGAATCACCGCTTTCTAGATTTGCATTTTCGACTTCCTTCGGGCGCCGACTCTCTCGAAATGCAACTCCGCCGCCTGCTCAAAGAAAAAATTGCACGGGGCCACATTGAGGTCACGCTTAACTTGGAGCGCGGGAACAGCGAAACATTTGCATTGAATCGTCCTCTGATTAGCGCTTATATCGCGGCTTTTCGCGCGGCGGCGAGTGAGTTTTCCGTCCCGGCCGAGCCCGATCTGAACACCATTTTACGAATACCCGGCGCGGTCGACGCTCCCAGCAATCCTGAAGATGGAGCCATGGGGTCGGCGGTAATGGCAACCGCGGGCGAGGCGCTCGATCGCCTGAATAAGATGCGCGAGCAGGAAGGGCGCAGCATCGAGCGCGAACTGCGCCAGCGCATGGCCCACCTGGGCGAAGCGGTTAAGACCGTGCAGCTTCACCGCCGCACCGTATTACAGAGCTATGTGGAAAAACTGCAGACGCGCCTGCAGGAATTGCTCGGCTCCAACGCTGATGGGGAGCGAGTCATGCAGGAAGCCGCGCTGCTGGTCGACCGCAGTGACATTCAGGAAGAAATCGTACGCCTGGAAAACCACGTTCAACATTTTCTGAAATTACTCGACGAAGATGGAGAAGTCGGCAAGAAACTTGATTTCCTGCTGCAGGAGATGAATCGCGAGGCCAACACTCTGCTCTCAAAGACCTCCGGGCTGGCCGGCGAAGCGCTAAAGATTACCGAAGCTGGACTCGTGATGAAGGCGGAGATCGAAAAATCGCGCGAACAGGTGCAAAACCTGGAATGAATTCTCCGGCTCACAAGCCAGTCGTCTACATTATCTCGGCACCCTCTGGATCGGGCAAATCGACCCTCGTCAATGAGCTGTTGAAGAAGGTGAGCAATCTGGAATTTTCGATTTCCTATACCACCCGGGCTCCGCGTGGTAGCGAGATCAACGGCAGGCAGTATTATTTTATTTCGCGTCCGGAATTCGAGAAGATGATTCGCGACGGCGACTTCCTCGAATACGCCGAAGTGTTCGGCAACTATTACGGAACGGCGCGCCGCTTTCTGCGGGAAGCCGAGCAGAAGGGTCGCGATCTACTGCTCGACATCGACGTGCAGGGCGCGGAACAGATCCAGCGCAAACTTCCGGACGCCACCAGCATCTTCATTTTGCCTCCTGATCGTAAGATTCTCGAGGAACGTCTGCGCAAGCGCAGCGAAGATTGCGAAAAGGTGATCCAGCGCCGACTGGAAGCGGCGACCCGCGAGATCGAGAATTATGAGCGGTACAACTACATTCTGATCAACGATCAACTGGAGGATTCCATTAAGTTGTTGCGCGCGATCGTCCGAGGCGAACGGTTGCTGCGCGCCGGGCAGCCGCTATCGGAGGAGGAAGTGAAAAATGTTTCCCTCGCAGAGCGCTGCCGCCTGGCCAATGTGCGGGAACGCTTGCGGCCGATTCTGGACTCGTTTCGGCAGCACGGGGATTCCGGCGGGCCTAGTCTTACGTAACCCTATTTGACGGCGACGGTCCCCGTAACTTTGAGTTTCGTGGGAAAATAGGGGAGCAGTTCTTGGCTTCCCTGGCGAAGAACGAAGCGAACTCAATTTCGGCAATCAAAATCTTTTGCGTCCTGATCGCAAGGGGGAGAGTATCCATGAAGTTGATCGAAGGCTTCGACAGCAACTATCGCTATATTCTGGTCGCCGCGCGGCGCGCCCGCCAATTGCAATCGGGAGCCCCGCCAGTGGTGCAAACCAATTCACGCAAACCTTGCCGCATTGCGCAGGACGAAATTCGCGCCGGCAAGGTGAAATGGGAAATTCCAGAAACTCGCAGCGCCGCTGAGCAGGCCGCCGAAGCCTTGGATCAAGCTTTCGGACACGATGCGTAGGGCGTTGCCGAGAATAGCCAGGTCTGGACGTCCATGAAAGTTGCTCTTGGAGTGAGCGGCGGCATCGCGGCGTACAAGGCGGCGGAGATTGTCCGCCTCCTGCAGGACCGCGGCATTGGGGTGCAAGTCATCATGACCCGCGCCGCTCAGGAGTTCGTCCGGCCTCTCACCTTCGCCGCGCTCTCCGGCGAAAAAGTAATCACCGGAATGTTCTCGCCCGGCGATGAGCATGCTGCCAACAGCAATTCTCCTAACATCGATTCCGCCATCGAGCACATTGCGGTGGCGCAGTCTATCGACGCGCTGTTGGTTGCTCCCGCCACTGCCGATGTTCTGGCACACTTCGCCCAGGGGATTGCCAGCGACTTTCTCACCACACTTTATCTCGCCACCACTGCTCCGGTGGTGGTTGCTCCGGCGATGAATGTAAATATGTGGAATCACGCTGCGACGCAGGCGAATCTGGAAATTCTTCGGCGGCGCAGGGTGACGATCGTTGAACCGGACTCGGGATATCTGGCCTGCGGCATGACTGGCAGCGGCCGGCTTGCCGAGAATGAGGTTATTGTCGCGGCCGTTCTCCAGGCGCTCGGCGCATCACAGGATCTTGCCGGGGAAACAGTATTGATCACTGCAGGGCCCACGCGAGAAAAAATTGATCCGGCACGCTACCTTACCAACCGCTCCAGCGGACGCATGGGCTACGCCGTCGCGGAGGCTGCGCTACGCAGAGGTGCTCGAGTGCTGCTGGTGAGTGGGCCTACGGCCCTGACGCCACCGGGGGCGGCCGATGTTACTCGGGTGGAATCGTCCGAGCAAATGCGAGAGGCCGTGCTCACTCTTTTGCCTGAATCCACGATCGTAATCAAAGCGGCTGCGGTGTCAGATTACCGTGCCAGGTCGATTTTTCCGCAAAAAATAAAACGCAAAGGACCCCTGACGCTCGAATTGGAACCGACCGCTGATATTCTCAAGGAAATTTCTCTTCGCAAACAATCGCAGATTATGGTCGGCTTCGCTGCCGAGACCGAGAATCCCCTCGAAAACGCCCGCCAGAAGCTTGTAGCCAAACAACTCGATGCCATTGTGGTAAACGACGTCTCTCGCCAAGGGATCGGATTCGACTCCGACCGCAACGAAGTGACCATCATCACGCACGATGAAGTGATCGAGGTTCCCGAAACCACGAAGTGGGAAGTGGCTCAGCGCGTCCTTGACCAGGTGGTGCGCCTAAGGCAGCAGCGCAAATCGGCGGTGAAAGCCTGAAAGGATTTTTGCTTCTTCAATTACAATCGAGAAGCGAATGCCCATCACACTTGACCCTGAACTGCGGCGCTCTCTTGCCGAACGCGTCCGCTATTACCACGAGTTGGGCATCTACGATTTTTATCAGCGTGCACCACGGCTTTCGGAATCCCCGGAAATCGAGTTAACTGCAGGCGGAGCTGTCACTGCGGCGGGCCCTTCGCCGCCATTCTTAGCATCCCCATCAGAAGTGCGAGAGGAAATGACCGCAAGAAAATCCACCGTGCCGGTTGTCCCCGAAGAAAAGCTTTTAGAGGTCATTTCTCGCAAGCCGGAGCACGGCGTAAACGACCGCTTCGCCGCGCTGAAGTTGATTCGCGAAGATCTCGGCGATTGTACGCGCTGCAAACTTCATCAACAGGGCCGTAAGCAGATCGTATTTGGAGTGGGCAACCCGCGTGCGGAGCTGATGTTCGTGGGCGAGGGTCCCGGCGCGGACGAAGACGCGCAGGGTGAGCCTTTCGTCGGCCGCGCCGGGCAACTGCTCAACAACATGATAAAAGCCATGGGCCTGCGGCGCGAAGATGTATACATCGCTAACATCGTCAAATGCCGTCCGCCAGGAAATCGCACTCCGGAGCGTGATGAGTGTGAAACCTGCTCGCCGTTTCTGATGCGCCAGATCGCGGTCGTTAAACCGAAGGCGATTGTCGCCCTCGGGGCGGTAGCAGCAAAAAATCTGCTGGCGATCAACGCACCTATGTCGGAATTGCGCGGGCGCTGGTACGACTTCAAACCCGCTGGCAGCGATCCTTCGTGGCCTGGAGCACGTCTCGCAGTTACTTACCACCCCGCATTTCTGTTGCGCGATCCGCGCCAGAAGGGCGAGGCTTGGAGGGATCTGCAGATGGTGATGAAGTATCTGGGGATTGAACCTCCTAAGAAAGCTGTTGAGTAGATCTCAAGTCCAAGTTCTTCCGCAGTCACTGCTATTCTCTGAAATTGCGATTTTCTGACGCTTTGCTCCATGAGCACAATGCATGAATTCTGCGACGTTGCGTTACCCGTGCCGCTCGACATGGAATTCACCTACCATGTTCCCGCCGATCTGTCTCCAATGGTCGGTGGCCGTGTGCTGGTGCCGTTTCGTCAACAGCGGATGACAGGAATCGTCGTTAGGTTGCATGACCGCAAGCCTTCGGTCAAAACAAAAACTGTTTTCGGCGTGCTCGACGCGGCTCCGGTGCTCAATGAACAACTGATGCGCCTGGGCCGCTGGATCGCAGACTACTATCTCGCACCACTCGGCGAAGTCTTCCGCACCATGCTGCCGCTGAATGCGGAGTTCAAACGCGCGGTGGCTTATCGCATTACGCCAGATGGCCGGACGGCGCTACATCTCGCGGGGACGTCGGGATCTTCCAGGCGCTCGCGGCGAACACCGGAAGAGCAAGATGCCGAGTTCCGAGCACTTGATTACCTGGCGGAGCAAGAGTCTGCGCCTGGTGAGGCTGTGCAGGTGCGCGAGGAACCTTTGCGGTCCGCCACCGGCGTCTCGAGAATAATCCTGAGCGGAATGGTACGAAAGAAGTGGATCGCTCGCGAGGATGTTTCCGCGGTTCGAGACGCCACGCGCACCATCAAGGTCGCTCTACTCAAATCCGCCGACGCAAAGCTGAACGACAATCAGCGCGCTCTCGTCGACGCGCTGGCCGGATCGGGAGGCCAGGTTCCCGTGGGGGCGTTGCAAGAGCTGGATGTCCCACGAACCACTCTCGCCACGCTGGTGAAGCGTGGACTCGTCGAAATCATGGAGGAGCCGGCGAACTTTGCCGTGTCGCGCAGCAAACCGCGGACCTCGCCGTTCGCATTCACTTTCAACTCAGCGCAGCAAGCAGCGCTCGATCGATTACGGGATGCCGTCAGCACGAAAATGTTTTCCGGCATGCTTCTGCACGGTGTAACGGGCTCCGGCAAGACGGCAGTTTATCTCGCCGGCATGCGCGCGGTGCTTGAAACGGGCCGGTCGGCAATTCTATTGGTACCTGAAATCGGCCTCACGCCGGCCGTCGCCGCCGACCTGCACCAAATCTTCGGTGAAGAAGTTGCGATTTTGCATTCGGCGCTTTCGGACAAAGAGCGCGCGCAGCAGTGGCATCGCATTAAGAGCGGCGAAGCTCGCATGGTCGTAGGAACACGCTCGGCTGTCTTCGCGCCGGTCGCCGACCTTGCGCTGATTATCGTCGACGAGGAACACGATTCCTCTTACAAGCAGGAAGAGACGCCGCGCTACCATGCCCGTGATGTCGCTGTGATGCGCGCCAAGATGGCTGATGCCACGGTGGTTCTAGGTTCAGCCACGCCATCGCTCGAATCGTACTTCAACGCAAAGAGAAATAAATATGCGCTGGTTGAGTTGCCCGATCGTGTGGAGCAGCGGCCTTTACCGGAGGTTGAGATTATCGACATGCGGCAGGAATTCCAGGAAACCGGTCAAGAGCAGGTCATCTCCCGCAAATTGGCAGCGGAGATCAGGGAGCGCTTCGAACGCAAGGAGCAGGTCATGGTGCTGCTGAATCGCCGCGGATACTCTCCCGTGGTGTTGTGCCGAACTTGCGGAAAAACTCTCGAATGCCAGAACTGCGCTATCGCTCTCACGCATCACAAGCGCGAGCACAAAATGATTTGCCACTACTGCGGCTACACCGCGGCAGTGCCCAAAGCCTGCGTGCATTGCGGCAGTGAATATGTTTATTTTCTGGGGACGGGTTCAGAGAAGCTGGAAGAATTGCTGCATGGGATGTTTCCGCAGGCGCGCATCGCGCGCCTTGATCGCGACACGGTGCGCGGACATGAAGATTTCGAACGCACGCTGAACGCGCTTAGCGAAGGTGAACTTGATCTGCTCGTGGGGACGCAGATGATCGCCAAGGGCCATGACATTCACGGCGTCACTTTGGTCGGCGTAGTCGGCGCCGACAGCGCGCTAGGACTACCCGACTTTCGCGCCGCCGAGCGCACCTTCCAGTTGCTCACCCAAGTTTCGGGACGCGCGGGACGCGGAAAATCTCCCGGCAAAGTGATTCTGCAAACTTATTTTCAGGATCATTACGCCGTGCAATACGCGGCTCGCCACGACTTCACCGGATTCTACGAAAAAGAATTGCGATTTCGCAGCTGGATGCACTATCCGCCGTATTCCGCGCTGGCGAATGTTCTTATCCGCAGCGACAAACTTGATGAGGCTCTGCAGTGGTCAGGCATTCTGGGAAAGTGGTTTGAACAAAACCGTCATGAAGGAGTTCGCGTTTTGGGCCCCGCCTCCGCGCCCATTATTCGTCTGAAGCGCGATTATCGCTATCACTTCGTGCTGAAATCCGCGAGCCGGCAAAAACTGAATGCGACGCTGCGGGCGATGCTGGCCTATGCAGCAGAGCACAAAATTCCGCGCACGCAAGTGATTGTGGATGTGGATGCCCTGTGGCTGATGTAGAACAAAAAGGGGCGGGAATGGCCCGCCCCAACTATTCATTACTCGTTCTCGGGAATGAAAGCCATGCCATGCGGACTAACCATGCCTGTGACTACGTTGGTAATCACGCCAGTGTCGAGGTCTAACTTCCCCACCGATGTGAGCGCGGCGGAGTAAGCTGCTGACGGAGAAAAGATGTCCTTGGAGATCGTATAGACGGTTTCGCCGTCACGGTCTGAGACCAGAATAGCACCGTGCGTGGATGTCGCGTAGATAGTGTCATCAATTTGCACGGAGGCACCATCCAGAGTGAGAGCCAGGTGATACGCAGTCTGATCGAATCCGCCTGGATGATGCACGATGATGAGCTCGCCATCAGCCTGGCTATCCAACACCAGGTCGCCGAAAGGATCAAACTTCATCGAATCCGGATCCTGCAGGTTCAAGGCGATCGGCGTGTCGGTTAGAATATCGGTCACAGTCGCCGTGCCACTCAGCACCGGGGTTACGTTGACCATGTTTCCGCTGATTTCTGCGCGAACGATTGCCGGGTGGTCATTGGGATTGTGGGCGGGATTCGAGGCGCTGATAAATACATCGTTGCCTGAGAACGCCATGTCGTCGTATCCACCACCGTGCGGAGTGGGGCCGAAGGTATAGGGCGCCGTTTGAGTGCCGCTGACGGGATCGATAATCACCAGATTCGGATTGGCGTCCTCATTCTGCAGCGCCCAAAGCTTGTTGGTTCGAGGATCCACCTTCAAACCGTCGTTGTGGCCCATCACGCTGTAAATTTTCAGGATATTGCCATTGCGATCATATTCAACGATGGTGCTGCTCTTTCCATCGGAGCCGGTGGTCGAGACATTATTTCCGTAGCCAACGAAGATGTGTCCGTTGAGCACGGCAATTGAATCAGGCTGAAAATAAACCCCTGGCACGCTGGTAGCGAATACGGAAACGCTGTACGGGGTCAAGGCTGTAACCTGGCCAGCGGCAGACAATGCCAGCAACAGCATTGTGCAGAAGAAGATTATCTGGGCAGTACGGCGTGTGTTCATTTGTGGTCTCCTTGGAGGGATGCCCCGGGAACGCACTATGGGCGTACCGTTTGACGCACTGAAAGTGATCTGGGATGTTAACAGTGTGTGAAATTCGGGGGGGGATTGCTGCTGTGGTCTGTGGCTTGTGATCAGTGATCAGTGATCAATGATCAAAAACCCAACTAATCGCTGGCCACTGATTTACGTCGCCCTGAAGGGGACCAAAGACCCCAGCGCGACCCTGCTTAGTTTTTCGCAGCCGCGAGATTTCCTCGGATCACTACCACGGACGCGGCCGGCAGATCATAGACTGTGTCTTTCGTTGCGTCCAGCTGGGTGTGGGCGATTGGGCCATCGGGATCGGCCCAGCCTTTGGTGGACGCCACGATCGTGCGTCCCCCACTGTTTTCCGCATGAGCCATGAAGCGCGTCTGCGCAGGATGCCATTGATATTGCGCGCTGCCGAAGGTAGAGAGTTCTACCGGGCCGGCAAAGCTTGTGCTCTTGGACGCCTGCGCCGCGAACGCAATCCGAACGCGGTGGGCATTCTGCTGATCTCGATTCACCGCCAGCAACGCGAATTTACCGTCCGGCCGCTTCACAGCATAAGCAGTCACCAGATCGTGCCCAGCACCATCTTGCACGTCGCTTTTCGAGCCAAACACCTGATGCTCGCTACCGCCGGGCTGCACCCATTCCAGATTGATCAACTGCGCGACGAAAAACTGCGCCAGCGGTTGCTGAATCTGATAATTTGCGTCGACCGTGAACATACCAAATGTGCCCGGCGAGCTGTTGCAGCCTGGCTCCATCTGCAACGGCAGGTAGTGAAAAAAGTAAACGCCATTCCCTCCTGCATTCAGGAACGATCCAATGTAGTCTGCCAGCCAGACTCCCGCAAAAATGTCCTGATAGGTTTCGCTCGCACCCGACGAAAGATTTCCCTCGGTAATAAACATCGGCATATCCCCCGGAATGCCGTCTTCATGCCAAACCTGCATGATGTGGCTTACTAATTCGGGCTCATCATAGAGCATCCCCCAGGGCGTTCTGCACGGATCATAGGGATAATGTTCGAAGGAAAAGAAGGCCAGATCGTTCATCCGGTCGTGCTGCTTCAGATAATCGACAAATCGCGCGGTCCACGAGACCTTGCCGTTGGCGTCCGGCCAGACTTCGATGTCTTTGTTCACGCCTTGAAACGAGGGGCCGCCGAGTTTCAGCGCCGGGTCGACGCGATGAATCGCCTTGGCCCATTGCAGATACAGTGCGGCGTAATCTTCCGGCAACATGTATTGCCCGTCAGCCTCCTCGCCCATTTCGACGTAGGAGATCGGGTAGTTACGCTGCTTTAAATACGCGATCTCCGCGGCAGCATTGTCGGGAGTGTCATACAACATCGCCACTGGCACCATAGCCGGAAGCCCGCGGGTGACGCCGCTGGTGAAGAATAGATCGAATCCCATCTGCGCCTGCTTGGTCGATCCCAGATCGGATGCTTGATGCCATGGATCGACCGAGGAACAATATGTTGTGGTCTGCTCCTGGTCGGGGGTGTGGCGGAGAATGTCATGGAACTCCCCGTCATCCGTGCCTGTGCCGAGGAAGAGTTCGCGAATGGCATAACCAACGCAATCCCGAGGGTCGTTTTTTTTAGAATCAGAAGCTTCTCGAGAATCGGCAGCGCTTGCAGGGCAGGTGTTCGAAGACTCTGTCATCCAGATCCGCAGGAACCGCACGGACATGGGATTGCCGCTCAAGCGAATCGTTTCAGTCTGGCCTTTTCCATTCATAACCGCCCCGCGCGGAAATGTTTGCCAGGCTCCGCGCGTTGCCGCTTTGATGGGATCATCACCCGTCCAGTACTGCACCAGGTAGCGCCGGGCATACGGTTCGGCCCACGAAATGCGAATGCTGTCGACCTGCTGTACTTGCGCGAGATCCATCACCACCCACTGCGGATGCAGGGTATCGCTCTCGCCGGTGAAGCGCTGTGTGAGATAGGGATTGCTCTTCCAGAACGTATTCAGGTCGCCATCGGTGAGGCGGGAGAAGCCAACATTATCGGTGCCGTCGTTGCGAGTGAATCCGCGGCGCGGCAGGCTATACCCATACGAATAGCGAATCATTTCCGTGGGTGTCGCCGATCCGGTGAAATATCCTTTGCCGCTGGCGCCACTGCCATCGCTATGATCGCTCCATGTTCCTTGCGGATTCCAGTGCCAGGCTTCGACCGCGAGTTCCGTGTTCTGGCGATATGTAACCGGCTGCCATCCGGAGTCGAGGGTTTGACCGAGCGTGGGCTGTTGCAGATCTTTGTCGATTGCTTCCACCGCGATACGGTCCACCCCTGCTCCCAGCGTTTCTTTAGGCACAAAATGGTTGGTGGGATGCGAGAGGTCAACCTCGATGGTCTGACTTTCTACAAGAGTCGAGCAGGCAAAACTCAAAGTTGCACAGGCTAGAACCGCGATCCAGCTTTTCAAGGTGTAGCCCTCCGCATCGAACTGAAACGATTTAATAAAGGAGTATACGAGAGGTGTCAACGGGGAAGGAATCGGAGATTAATTTCGGGACGCGATCTTGTCAACAGCGATGCGCGCGTATCTCAGATACAATGCGATGCAGCTGCCACGATTCCAAATCGTTAGCCACCGACCACGGGGAACAACCTGTCCGATTTCTTTGCGACCAAGCCACTCGACCTCTTACTTGCTACAGCGCACGATGAAAGCCGGGGCAGCCTGCGACGCGCCCTGGGACCGGTCAACCTGATTGCTCTTGGCATCGGCGCAATCATCGGCGCGGGAATTTTTGTGGTATCCGGGACGGTCGCGGCGACTTTTACTGGTCCTTCGATTGTGTTGTCTTTCCTTCTGGCAGCCGCCGGTTGCCTCTTTGCCGGGCTTTGCTATGCCGAGTTTGCGTCGCTGATTCCAATTGCGGGTTCGGCCTACACCTACGGCTACGCCACTCTCGGTGAGATCTTCGCCTGGATTATTGGTTGGGACCTAATCATCGAATATGCATTCGGATCGGCCTCTGTGGCTGTGGGATGGAGCGGAAACCTCGTCTCTCTTTTCCAGAGCTTCGGGATTCAATTACCGCCGCGGCTTACTGCCCCTCCCGGGACTCTGCTAGTCCTCTACAACGCGCAGTGGGAGCGGCTTGCGACGATTGGACCGCTGCTCGCGAGTGCGCGAGTTGATCCTTCGAAGTTGCCTTCCACTCATGCCATTCTGGACCTTCCCGCCTATCTGGTAATCGCTCTCATCACGGTGATTTTGGTAATCGGTGTACGCGAATCGGCTAACTTCAACTCCCTGATTGTCTTCATCAAGGTGGCAACCGTTTTGACATTTGTAGCCATCGCGAGCGCTTATCTCTTGCGTCATCCGCAAATCGCAGCCTCGAACTGGCATCCCTTTATTCCACCGAATCAGGGATCCTTTGGCGCATTCGGGTGGTCAGGCGTAGCGCGCGGCGCCGGAGTAATTTTTTTCGCGTATATCGGTTTCGATGCGGTCTCGACGGCCGCGCAGGAAGCGCGAAATCCGCAGCGGGATATGCCGATTGGAATTCTCGGTTCGCTAGCCATTTGCACCGTCCTGTATGTCGCGCTGGGTTGGACATTAACCGGTGTGGTCCACTACTCCTTGCTCAATACCTCCGCTCCGGTAGCCATGGGAATTCAAGCGACCGGCGTACGCTGGGGTAGCGTCGTCGTGATGCTCGGAACCTTTGCCGGACTTACCACAACGATGTTGGTGATGCTCATGGGGCAATCACGAGTTTTCTTTTCGATGTCACGCGACGGATTGCTGCCCGAGTGGGCGGGGCGGGTTCATCCTCGCTTTCGTACTCCGTGGATTTCTTCGATCGTGGTGGGCTTCTTTGTGGCAACCATTGCGGGAGTGCTTCCCATCGGCGTGCTTAGCCAGTTGACTTCCATCGGCACTTTGCTGGCCTTCGTGATCGTGTGTGCGGGAGTGTGGGTCCTGCGAATTAAGCGTCCCGAGCTGTCGCGTCCGTTCAAGACTCCGCTGGTGCCCCTGGTGCCGATTCTGGGCATCGGGATTTCGCTGGGACTGATGATCAGCTTGCCGTGGAGCACATGGCTACGATTGATTGTGTGGTTAATATTGGGCCTGGCAATTTATTTTGGCTACGGCCGAAGCCATAGCCGGTTGCGCAATATGAAGTAATCGATTTTCAGGTAATTGACACGCCGCGAGGGGGCAGAGGTTGCACGTGCTTGTACACGGCAGACATCTCATCCACGGCAGTGTTAGGTCCCGCGCGGACCAGCGTCGCGGTAGGTATTACGTGCACGGCGGTGGAAGAATTTTCCTAGGGCTTTTTCAACGAAAAATGGACGGAATACGAAGGCGATTCGGGTCAGTCATTTGGAGATGGTACTGAACGGTAAGGTCATTGCAGTCAGATACGGTAAGGCACAGCCGGCGAAATGCCGACGCTATAAATTTCTCAGGAGGAATCATGACGACTGACCCGGTTTGTGGAATGAAAGTCGACGAGAAGAGATCCGAATACAATACGCAGTTTGCGGGGAAAAAATACTTTTTCTGTTCGGAGAATTGCAAGAATGAGTTCGAGGCTGATCCGGATGAGTTTGTAAAGACCGCGGCGGCATAGAGTTGGCTTGGAGTTGTTTCGGAGAGAAAAGGCCCCGCTACACGGGGCCTTTGTGCTTTCAGGTTCAGAAGAGTACTTCCCAAAAAATCAAAGTCAGGCGAGTTAGGCGTCCTGCAGACGCACTAACGTGCCATCGCTGGCTCTTGTACTGCTTTGCCTGACTTGAAGGCTTCGTAACGCTGGTTGACTTCGTCCCAGTTGATTACGTTCCACCAAGCAGCGAGATACTCCGGACGTCGGTTGTTGTATTTGAGGTAGTAGGCGTGCTCCCAGACATCGTTACCGAAAATGGGGAAGTGGCCCTGCGAAATCGGGTTGTCCTGGTTGGGCGTGGTCATGATATGAACTTCGCCGCCGGGCTTGCCGGCGAGCCAAACCCATCCGGAGCCGAATTGCTTGGCACCCGCGTCGTTGAACTTGGTTTGGAAATCTTTGAAGTTGCCGAAGGTTTTGGTGATGACTTGGGCGACGGGACCGGTGGGATCGCCTCCGCCTTTGGGCTTCATGATCTTCCAGAACATGGAATGATTGACGTGACCGCCGCCATTATTTCGGACTGCGGCACGAATGTCTTCGGGAATAGCATTGTAGTCGCGGATGAGGTCTTCGGCGGATTTCTTCGCCAGTTCAGGATGTTTTTCGATGGCTGCGTTGAGATTTTTGACATAGGTACCATGGTGCATGTCGTGGTGCAGGGTCATGGTTTGCTTGTCGATGACGGGTTCGAGCGCCGCGTAGTCGTAAGGTAGGGACGGTAGTTCAAAGGCCATGATTTTTCCTCCAGAGTTCTTATTGTACTGATGATGGGAGCTAGGATGCGGATTCAGGGCGCTTTGTTTGAGGGGTGGGCCTTTTTGTGCAAGATTTTTCAGGGACTTATTGGTGATCGCGCAAAGAACGCGCTCCTTCAGGATGACAAGGCAGAGGGTCCGAGAATTTCGCGGACTTTGCGGGAGAGGCTTTGTAGGGTGAAGGGTTTTTGCAGGAAAGCTTTTTGGGCTTCGGCGGATGGCGTGGGGAAGGCGTCCTGAGCGTAGCCGGAGAGATAGATAACTTTTATGCCGGGGCGCGCAGAAAGTAACTGCTGGGCGAGTTCGTGGCCGCTGAGGCCGGGCATGACGACGTCGGTTATAACAAGGTGGATCGTGTCCGAATGGCTGGCGGCGAGGGCGAGCGCGGCAGCACCGTTGCCGGCTTCGAGAACGCGGTAGCCGCGGGATTCGAGGGTCTCGCGAACGAGTTGGCGGACGGACTCTTCGTCCTCGACGAGTAAGACGGTTTCGGTTCCACCCGCGGTGGCTACGGAAACGGGTGTTGTGCCGACAGCGTCACAGGGTTCGTCAACCCGAGGAAAATAAATAGTGAAGACGGTGCCCCGGCCTTGTTCGCTTTGCACGAAAACGTATCCGCCGCTTTGTTTAATGATCCCGTAAACGGTGGAGAGGCCGAGCCCGGTGCCTTTGCCTTTTTCTTTGGTGGTGAAGAAAGGCTCGAAGATTCGGGCTTGAGTTTCGCCGTCCATGCCCTGGCCGTTATCGCTGACCGAGATCATCACATAGGGTCCGGGCTTGATGAACGTATTCTCCGGGCGGTAGGAGGCATCGAGCGCGACGCTGGCGGTGCGAATGCAGACTTTGCCGCCGGTGGGCAGTGCGTCTTTGGCATTGACCACGAGATTCATGATCACCTGCTCGAGCTGGCCGGCATCGGCGCGAGTGCAGCCGACGGAGGGTTCGAGCTGAGTGGTGAGTTCGATATCTTCGCCGATCAACGGACGGAGAAGGCGTTCCATGTCGGAGACGATGGCGTTGACATCGACGATCTTCAACTCGAGGAGCTGCTTGCGGCTGAAGGCGAGAAGTTGACGGGTGAGCGTGGTGGCGCGATCGGAGGCTTGTTGAATGGCTTCGGCCTTGGAATAAAGAGGGTGGCCGACGGTGAGCTGGCTGAGCACGACCTCGGTGTAACCTCCGATAACCATGAGCAAATTGTTGAAGTCATGAGCGATGCCGCCTGCGAGGCGGCCAACCGCTTCCATTTTCTGGGCCTGGCGGAATTGGTCTTCGAGGACGCGGCGCTCAGTGATGTCTTCGGCGATGGCTTCAAGAACGTCGGCGGGCTCGTCGCCTCCAGCAACGGCGCGGCCACTGATGCGGACCGTGATGGAGACGCCGTCTTTGCGCTTCCAGCGGACCTCCACCCCATCCATACGTCCGGTGCGGCGGAATTCGTCGATCAGGCGAGTGTATTCTCCGGGATCGGCGAAGATATCTCTTTTCGGATCGAGTGTGAGAACTTCAAGAGCCGAGTTGTAACCAAGCATGCCGATAAGAGCGGGGTTGACGTCAAGAAAACGACCTTCGAGGCTGGAACGATAAATTCCGTAGACCGCGGTTTGCACCAGGGAGCGATAACAGAGTTCGGAACGGCGCAGGGCCTGCTCGTTGCGTTTGCGATCGATGGCGGCGGCGAGTTGCTGGGCGACCAGGGTGAGAACGTCCTTGTCACGTTCGCCGAAGCGGGCGTTTTTCGAATAACTTTTCAATATCAGAGCGCCAAGGATGCGTTGGTTTACCTTGAGCGGAACGCCGAGCCACTGCGGTGGCGGCGGGCTGGTGAATTCAATTTCGCCGCGCTGCTGCAATTGCTGCGCGAATTCAGGAGTGCACAGCAGCGGGTCGCCGGTGCGCATCACATATTCGACGAGTCCTGATCCGAGTTTCCTTGAAGCTGGAGTCGGCTCCTGCTCGTCGACAAAGTAAGGAAAGCTGAGCACATCTGATTCGGGTTCGTAAATTGCGATGGAAAAATTACGGGCGCACATGAGTTCGTCGACGATGCCGTGAATCGCGGCGTAAAACTGCTGGAGATCCTGCGCGGCACTGGCTTTTTCTGCGATGCGATAAAGTGCGGAGCTGAGAGCTTCGGCGCGCTTGCGCTCCGAGATATCGCGATAGTGTGCATAAAAAGCGACGGGACGACCGTCGACGATGAGAGGCGCGGAGGATACTGAAACATTGAGCAAGGTCCCGTCTTTGCAGCGGCGTTGAGTTTCCAGAGTAAGACGGTCGCCGCGCTGCAGGCATTGGGCGATCCACTTTGCCTCGGCGGCGCGATCGGCGGGGAAAATGAGGTCATCGATGGGCCGGCCCAGCGTTTCGGCAGCGGAGTAACCGAACATGCGCTGAAACTCGGGGTTAACGCACTGGGTGCGGAACGAAGGGTCGACGACGATTACCGGGTCGGGCGAACTCTGAAGAATTTGCTCGAGATATTGGACGCGGATTTCGACAGATCGTTTATCTGTCAGCTCCGATAGCGCCGTCGGAGAGACTCCACGAAAGATTGGAGGCTTGCGCGACTGAATTGTCGACGTCCGGCGGAATGAAGGCGGGCGCGACGCGGCGCTCCAGCGCTTTACGCAACCTCTTCGCGCGCACGATCTCCCGGGACTCTGGCGTGCGGGTGACACGATCACCCATGTGAAAGCTTCCCCCTCTGAAAGCTCAGCCAGTGGCATGGTAGAACGGGCGGGATTGAGTCGAAAGTTACTGAGGTAATTGTGAATTGAGTGATTGCGCTCAATGACTCATTGAGTCAATCCCGCAATGTTGACCTCATCATCGTTCAGACTTTACCAGCGAGCATTTCGCAGACGCGGCTGATCATGTCGCGCTGGCTGGGGGTCAGGGTAAGGAATTCGAAGCCGTAGCGGAGCCCGTCGCAGTAGCGCACGATGGCACGCACTTTCAGCGGATATGGACTGAGCGGAAGTGGAATTTCGAGAGAGACGATTTCTCCGGTTTGGAGCTTACCAGTAAGCGTAGCCCCGATGCCGTCCTGGCCGATTTCGGTGGAGTGTCCCCAACAGTTGTGAAATTCTCCGTCCTGGAACATGCGGACATGCAAGCGGGCGTCGAGAGCAAAGCGCGGAAAGCGGCGGGCGTAGGCACCGGTTGCCTTTGGCGAGTGACTGGGCGCGAGTTTTTTGCCGGGTGCTGCCATAAGAACGGTGGTCAGTGGTTGGTGGTCAATAAAAGCAAAAGAATCGGAAGTTAGCGAAAGGCCGGCTTTCTTGAACCCCGATCACTGGCCACTGACCATTGCTTCATTCAGTTTCCGTGCAAGAGGTAGCCGGGTTCGAGGGGGAGTTTGCCGGCGATCTTGACGACTGCGACGCTGCTGTTGATGGAATAGACATCCACCACGCCGACTGCTCCTGGCAGAGATGCCACTTTGTTGACGAGGTCTTCGTCGGAGGTGGCGACCAGGATTGCGGGATGGTTCGGGTGTCCGTGATTAGAGGTGACGATGAGGCCGTTGACCTCGTTCTCGGACATTCCATAAATCTTTTCAAGGACAATCTTCATTTCGGGGACAGAAGGCGAGCGCATGACGAAGGTGATGGCCTTGCCGTCGGGCCAGTGATTGTTTTCAGCTTTGCAGACCTTGATAAGTTCGGGGAGGGTAATTGCGCCGAGAGCATTGGATTTGTTGGAAACCAGGGCGAGGTCCCGCGCCGACGCCAGCGAGGCGCTCATCATTACCAATAGCAACACACGCAGAATCCGTCGATAGAGCACGCTTGGTCCCCGCACGGTACGAAAGTCTTTGAGAGACATTGTGCGGGAAGGGTAGTCATTAATTAAAGGTAACTAAGGTCACGCGTCGGTGGGGACTGTGGGAAGCGGCGGCGCAAGAAAAAGCGGCGCAGCTTGTAAGCCGCGCCGCCCTTGATCGTTCGTAAAAACTAGACTGTTCGTAAGAATTAGATCACTTCTGCTTTGATCGGTTAGCGTGAGCGTGTAGCACCGGACGCATCAGAGAGGCTGCCGGTTGGGCTGCGCCAGTTGTCCCAGACGCACTCTGCTGTTCGAACGTTCCCACCTGAGTGTTATCAAGCTCCAAAAGGAGATAGGTACTGCTGTTCACTGTGTAGAAGTTGAAGCTGAAGAAGTTGGTGATGGCTTGTCCCCTGCCGTTGCCGTCTGGAGCAGTGAAGCTGCTTGTGCTTATAGCTTTGTCGAACGTTGTTGATACGCCATCATCATTGAGATCTACGATGCCGCTGAACCCAGTGGAGGTTGTGGTGAACTCAGCGATGTCGTCCTCTTCGACGCCCAAAGAGAGGTTGATGCCACCAAGATTTAATCCGAAGCCTTGCGACGCAGCCAAAGCGGTGGCGGTTTGTGCATAGGCCGTTCCGCTGGTGATGCCGCCATTATCAATTTCCAGCAACTGCACGCCATTCACTCCGCCGGCGGTAAAGGGGTAGGCGGCAAAGCTGTAGGTACCGGGAACATCATTGGCGGCGCCGTTCACGAAGCCCGTCAGGCTGAACACGGAACGTCCGGCAGTAACAGGGGCGATGCTGCCGCCGACGGAGTTGGTGGTGTTCGGAGTGCCGCCGTCGTTAAAGTCCTCGAGCCCGGCGGAGATAGTGCCGCTGTTGTTAGTCAGCCAGCCCCCGGAATCAAGCGGGGTCTGGGCCGAAATATTCTCTCCCGCCATGGTGAAGACAAGTTGCCCGGTCGGTATCGAAGTCCCCTGAGTGTACACATCGCCGGAAGTGAGGAGGATCCCATCGGTTTCGATCAGCTTCAGGTGCGTATTGTCGATAGGGAAGACATCAAACGTGAAGGTATCGACCCCGGCAACCACGAACGATGCCCCAGGTGTGGTCCCGCTAAGGGTCAAGGTAGAAGTTGTTGCGATTGAACTTGGCGCTCCCGAGTACGCGCCAGCGTTGTTAATATCTTCCTGTCCGGTGGTGACAGCTCCCGATGAGTCCAAAGTGAAAGCGCCTGCCGCGGCGATTGGCGCAGCGGTGGAGTTGTTGCCAACTCCGGAGACGCCGAAGGCGTAGGAGCCTGCAAGCTGAGCCTGCGAGACCGTACTCTGCAGATCAATGGTCCCGCTGCCTGTGCCCTGGCCATCGAATTCGGTGATCAACCCGTGTGAATTCGAAGTCATTACAAAATCCATCACAAAGCTATCGCTCTTGGTAGTCGTCCCCGTGCCGATTGACGTGGGGACGGTGACGGTGACACCAAACCGGAGCTGCCCGCGGCCGTCGGCAGTGATCTTGTAGGAGCCGGTGATTCCCTGTTGGGCAGCGGAAATTTCTAAACCGGTGATATCGACGGTGCCTCCGGTGATGGTGCCGCTTCCGTTGGCCGCGAGCGTACCCACCATTGTTAAGAAAGCTCCAGAACTGTCTACTCCGCTTGACGAAAAGACATATGTACCACTCAAGTTGCTGTCACTAAAGCCGCCGCTGGGAGGAGGCGTGACTTTGGGTGAACTGCCGCCGCAGGCAACCAGAAATGTGAGCGCAGAGAGCGCGACGAGTAGCGCGAATCCGTGGCGTACAGACATAACTTCCCCCTGGGGTGAATCACTTCTGAAATCCGACAGTGTTAACGTCGAGGTTAGCATAGGAATTCATTTGCTCTGAACCCGAACCAAGAGAATAAGTAGCGCTGGTGCAGGAAAAATTTCTCGCCCAAGTTCGGAATGACAACCGCCAGGCACCGTTACCAAAATTTGGAATCGGCATCCTCAATTCCTGCGAGTTATACATATCTTTACATTCTGTATTCAAGTAAGTGGTAGGTTGGATGCAGATGGATGGGCGAAGGAAAGTGCGGCGTGCGGAATTTCTGACCTCGGCGTTATGGCTGGCAATGCTGCCCCTTATCGTGACGGCGCTGAGCACCGCCTCCCCGGGACAGGCCCCGGCTGGAACCAATCCGTCTGCCATTCACGCAACGGCCATGCAGAACAATGTGACGCCAGATGGCGGTGCCGCGAATAGTTTTGTGATCGAACCTGGCGATTTGTCCGCGACTTATCCGCGGGCGCCTTATCAGGTAAAGTTTCATGCCCGCGGCAAATATGTGCCGGTGCTGCGCTGGAAGTTGGAAAGTGGAGCTTTGCCACCGGGAATCCAGCTGGAGGAGGACGGACTGCTACACGGAGAAGCGCAGCGGGCGGGAGAATTTCAGTTTGTGATCTCGGTGAAGGACGGCGGACAACCGCAGCAGACGCGGCAAAAAGCATTTACGATCAAGGTGGTGGAGGCGATCACGGTGGTGTGGAAGGTTCCGGCGCATGTGAATGCGAACCGAATCGAGGGCAGCGTGGAAGTATCGAACACGACAGTGGAAGACATGGATCTGACCTTCGACGTGAAGGCAGTGGCGGAAGACGGGCGGGCCACGGAGATCGGGTATCAGCACTTTTTGTTGACAAGGGGGACGGTTGGAATGGCGCTGCCGTTTGGGGAAACGTTGCCGTACGGGAGTTACATGGTGTACGTCGACGTGAATGGCGAGATAGCCAGTCGAAACGCAATTTATAAACAGGAGTTACAAACGCCGAGACGGCTGCGGGTGCTGGTAGGGCCCTAAGGCAGTGGTGAGTGGTCAGGGATCAGTAATCAGTGGCCAGATACCAGCGCTCTGAATTCCTTGTATCGTGCAACTGGCGACGCGGATTTGTCTTTCGGTGAAGACTCTAGCTTTTAGGCAAAGGAAGCGAGAAGTTGGGCACCCTAACTTGAGTCACATTGACTTGGGTTTGAGTTTTCTGAAAAACTGGTTTGGAGCATGTGTCGAACGGGGCTAATCGTCCCGCCCTGTCTTGATTGTTAACTATTAATTGCGAAAAATGGAGCTGCTGCTCAATCTCTTGTGGGTTCTACTCGCGGTGCCGGCTTACTGGCTGTGGCGGCGTGGAGTGCTGGCGGGACAGGGCCGTTGCGTTACATCGCTGCAGTGTTTGCTGACTTTGGGATGTGCCCTGGTTCTGTTGTTTCCGGTGATCTCTGCATCCGACGATCTGCATGCCATGCGGGCCGAGATGGAAGAGTCGGCTACCAGCAAGCGCACGGTGCGCCAGGCAGGGAGCGATCGAGCTTCGGCCTGGACCAATCGCATGCAGAGCCCGCCCGCACTGGCGGCAAGCGGGACGCGGCTCGTGCTTAAGGAAGTTGGGCTGCTTGAAGTTTCGATTATCACTTTGTCGCCTCCCGCCATACCTTGCGCTCTCAGCGCGGGACGGGCACCACCGTTTTCCCTCCTCGGATAAATCGCCGAATCCTCGCCAAGCAAAATCGCTGATGAGATCTCGTCACGAATCCCCAGCGGCATTGCCTCATGTTTAGGAAATCTTTACGACGGAAACCGGATACTCCTGAAAGGGGCGCGGGAGTGCCACTGTAAACATTTGCCACACGGCGGAGCACTTTGAGCCTCAGATCAAAACACGATGAATCAGGCATGATGGATTCTTAGGACATTCGAGGAGTGAAAGGCTGACTCTGGAGAATCCGGAGGGCGTCACCGAGTTATGGAATTACTGATGCGAAGAATATTTCCCCGGTGTTGCGGCGTTCTTGCCCTGTTATGCGGGGCTGGGTTGGCCGGGGCGCAAGCGGCCCCGCAGGGAACGCAGACACCAACGGCGTCTCCGCCGCGGGCCTGGACGTGGGAGCAGGTGAAAGATCGGCTGGAGTTGAACAATCCGACACTGCTGGCAGGGAAGTTGAATATCGAGGAATTTCGAGCCGACGAGATCACGGCGCACTTGCGTCCAAATCCGAATCTTACGCTGCTCTCGGATCAGATTGATCCGTTTCAGGGCGGCCCGTCGCATGGAGCGTTCGCGTACTTGCTGCCTTCGGCCACGATCAGCTACTTGTACGAGCGGGCGCACAAGCGGGACTTGCGAACGGAAAGTGCGAAGAAAGGGACCGCGATTGCGGTTTCGCAGCAGGATGATCTGGAACGGGGCCTGCTGTTTAATTTGCGCAATGCGTTTGTGCAAGTCCTGCAGGCCAAGGCGGTGTTGAGGATTTCAAAAGAAAATCTGGATTACTACGACCACGTGCTGAAAATCAGCAGGGATCGCTTTGAGGCTGGCGACATAGCGCAAGTCGATCTGGACCGGCTGGAACTGCAGCGGGTGCAATACGAGTCCGATCTGCAAACGGCAGAAGTGAATCTGCGGACGCAGAAGATCCAGATGCTGATGCTGTTGAACGATCGCACGCCGATCGAGCAGTTCGATGTGGTGGGCGTTTTCGACTTTAACGATCAGATTGAGGCCTTGGATGCGTACCGGCAGATCGCGCTGGACAATCGTCCGGACTTGAAGGCGGCGATGCAAACTGTCGAGCAGGCAAAGATCAACTACAAGCTGGCGGTGGCGAATGGATCGACGGATCCGACAATTAGCTTCGACGTAGGACGCAATCCTCCCATTGATCTTTATTTTGGCTTTGACGTGAGCATCCCCTTGCGCATTTTTGATCGTAATCAAGGAAACAAGCTGCACACGAAGATTGACATCACGCGCAGCGAAAGGCTGCAGGACGCGTCACAGGCACAGGTGTTCAATGACGTGGATTCAGCGTATGCCACGCTGAACAGCAATCTTATTTTGCTGAGGCCGTATAAGCAGAAGTACCTGGCACAGGCCGTGCGGGTGCGGGACACGATTTTATTTTCTTATCAGCACGGCGGAGCATCGCTACTGGATTTTCTGAGCGCGCAGAGCGACTACCGAAGTGTGGAGCTAAGTTACACCAACCTGATCGGTTCATTCTTAACATCGGCGGCGCAGCTGAACCAGGCGGTGGGCAAAGAGGTTATCCAATGAGAAACCGAAACTTCGAATCTTTTGCCAGGTTACTTTATTGTGCACTCTGTGCGGCGCTGATTTTTTGCCTGGCCGCTTGCAATCAAGGCAAGGCAGACCCCAAGGCCGAGGCGCCGCCGGCGGCAAAGGTCGAGGCCGATCTCGACGCCAACAATTTCAAAGTCGATCACCCGGAGCAATTTCCTTTGGCGTCGGCAGTGGAGTATAAGGCGCCGCCGGCTCTGAATGTTACAGGTGTAGTGCAGCCGGATATCGCGCGCGCCGTACCGGTGATTTCGGTGGCTTCAGGACGAGTCCTGGAAATAAAAGCGCGGCTGGGTGACGCGGTTAAGAAAGGCCAGTTGCTGATGAGGGTTCAGAGCAACGACGTTTCGGGGGCATATCAGGCCTATCGCAAAGCTGTGAACGACGAACTTCTGGCCCGATTGCAGCTTCAACGGCAAACAATCCTTTACGACAAAGGCGCGGTTGCAAGGAGCGCTGTGGAACAGGCAGAGGACGTCGAAAAGGATACTCAGGCAGATCTGGAGGCTGCGACCGAGCAGTTACATTTGCTGGGAGTGGACAAAGACCATCCATCGGGAGTGGTCGATGTGGTTGCACCAATCTCGGGGGTAATTTCCGATCAACAAATTACCAACGCCGCGGGCGTGCAGGGATTGGGCTCGCCGAATCCTTTTACTATCTCCGATCTTTCTTTTGTATGGATCATTTGCGACGTTTATGAAAACGATCTCGACGCGGTGAAGGTTGGAGAATTCGCAGATATCCGGCTGAACGCTTATCCCAACCAAACTCTTAAGGGGCGGATCGATAACATCCTGCCGGTGCTCGACCCGAACCTTCGTACCGCGAAAGTTCGCCTGGAAGTCGCGAATCCAGGATTCATGCGCATTGGCATGTTTGTTACGGCGACGTTCTACGGTAAGCGGGCGGCAACGCGGGCGGCGATTCCGACAACCGCGATTCTGCACTTGCACGACCGCGAGTGGGTTTATGCGCCGCTGGGTGAGGGACATTTCAAACGGCTGGAAGTGGTGACGGGGAAAATGCTTCCCAACAACATGCAGGAAGTGGTTTCAGGCCTGAAGCCGGGAGATCAAGTGGTATCGAACGCGTTGCCATTGCAGAACACTGTGGAGCAATGAAGTGATTCGCCGCATCGTCGATTTCGCGCTCAACAATCGTCTGCTCGTGCTGGCGCTGGCGCTGATTCTTTTCGCCGGAGGAATCGTTTCGTTCAAGCGGTTGCCGATTGAGGCTTATCCCGACGTCGCGGATAACTATGTCGAGGTCATCACGCAATGGCCAGGGATTTCCGCGGAACAAGTCGAACAGCAAGTTACGATTCCACTCGAAATCGTAATGAACGGTATTCCGCACGTAGTGCATTTGCGCTCGTTCTCGCTGTTCGGACTCTCAGATCTGAAACTGATCTTTGACGATGAATCGGATAACGACTGGAACCGGGAGCGGGTTCTGGAGCGGCTGAGCCAGGTCACGCTGCCGCCGAACGTGGTGCCTCAGATGGGCACAGACTGGAGCCCGGTCGGCCAGATTTATTTCTTTACGTTGCGCAGCACCAATCCGGCGTACGACGCGATGGAACTGAAGTCGATTGAAGATTGGGTGATCGAAAAGAGTTTCAAAGCTGTTCCGGATATCGTCGACGTTTCCAGCTTCGGCGGGCCGACTCGCGAATACCAGGTTCGCGTGGATCCTAACAAACTGATCGCCTACGGGCTGAGCCTGGCGCAGGTCGAGCAACAGCTGACCAACAATAACGCGAATGCAGGTGGCAGCTTCATCCAGGAAGGGCTGCAGCAGATCAACGTGCGCTCGGTGGGATTGGTGGATCGGTCTCAGGACATCGCCGAAACGGTGGTCCTGACGAAAAATGGCACACCACTGCACGTCAGGGATATCGCTGTCGTTTCGCAAGGGCCGAAGATCCGGCTGGGGCAATTTGCAAAAGCCATTCATCGCGAAAACGGAAAGATCGTCGATAACGACGACGTGGTCTCGGGCATCGTGCTATTGCGGAAAGGAGCAGCGGCTGACACCGCTCTGCAGGGCATCCACCAGAAAGTGGAGGAGCTGAACGATCACATACTTCCTCCAGGCGTGAAGGTTGTTCCATTCATTGATCGCAGCGATCTGGTTCACTTCACCAGCCATACGGTGCTGCACAATCTGACAGAAGGAATGATTCTGGTATCGATCATTCTGTTCTTATTCCTCGGCAACGTACGCGGCGCGCTCATCGTTGCGGCGACTATTCCGTTTTCGCTGCTGTTCGCGTCGATTTGCCTGGACTTGAGGCACATTCCGGCCAATCTGTTGTCTCTGGGTGCGCTGGATTTTGGCATGGTGGTGGATGGCGCGGTGGTGATGATCGAAAATATCGTGCGCCATTTAGGCACCAAGAATGGGGTCAAGACACCCAACGAAAAAATCAGCGAAGCCTCGCACGAGGTGCAGCGGCCGGTGTTCTATGCCATCGCCATCATCATTACGGCTTACCTGCCGATCTTTACACTGCAGCGCGTGGAAGGGCGGCTTTTTCATCCGATGGCATGGACGGTGGCATTTGCGCTGCTGGGGGCGTTGCTGTTCTCGATTGTGATTGCGCCGGTGCTGGCCAGTTTTGCCTTCGCGAAGGGAGCTAAGGAATGGCACAACCCGATTATGGAGTTTTTGGTCAAGCATTACCGCAGCGCGATTCGCTGGGCTATTCGCCGGCGCGTGGCCGTCTTGTGTGTGGGGGTGGTTGGGTTTTTCTTTACGCTTTACCTTGCGTTCGGCGGCGTCATTGGTTCGGAATTCCTGCCTCACCTGGATGAAGGCGCGCTCTGGGTGCGGGGTACGCTGGCGCCAAGTGCCGGGCCGGACGAAGGTATCCGGGTATCAAATCAGGCGCGGATCATTCTTTGCTCTTTCCCCGAGGTCCCACAATGCACCAGTCAAACGGGACGGCCGGATGACGGTACAGATACAACAAGTTTTTTCAATACTGAGTACTTCGTCGATCTTAAGCCGAAAGAAGAATGGCGATCTGTATTTCACGAAAATAAAGATGAGTTGATTGCGGCTATGCAGCGCGAGCTAGATAAGATTCCCGGCGTAGTCTGGGGATTTTCCCAGCCCATCGAAGACAACATGGAAGAGGCGGTGAGTGGGGTAAAGGGCGAGTTGGCGATCAAGGTCTACGGCGATACCTTGAAGACACTGGAAGAAAAGAGCGCCCAAATCGCCAGCATTATGGGAACGGTAAAGGGAGTCGAAGACCTGGGAGTCTTTCATGTGCTAGGCCAGCCCAATCTGAACGTGACAGTGGACCGGGCTGCAGCCGCGCGTTACCAGATCAACGTTGCAGATGTACAGGATGCGGTTCAGACCGCGGTGGGAGGGAACGCGCTTACGCAGGTCTTGAAGGACGAGGCTCGGTACGACCTTACGCTGCGCTATTTACCGCAATACCGGAGCACCCGGGAAGCGATCGAGAACATTCGTCTCCTAGCACCCTCTGGAGAGCGCGTATCACTGGCGCAGCTCTGCAGGATTAGTGAGGCGGAGGGCGGCTCCGAAATCTATCGCGAAGGCAATCAGCGGTATGTTGCCATCAAGTACAGCGTCCGCGGTCGTGACCTCGGGGGAGCGGTAGAAGAAGCGATGAAGAAAGTCAACGAACAGGTGAAACTGCCTGCCGGCTATCACATCGATTGGGCAGGGGAATATGAGAGCCAGAAAAGGGCGGACGAGCGGCTGCTCATTGTGCTACCAATTACCATCCTCGTCATTTTCGTGATCCTTTACACGATGTTCAAGTCTTTCAAATGGGCGTTGCTGATCCTGGCCAACGTGGCTATGGCCCGCTTCGGAGGCCTATTGGCGCTTCTGATCACCGGCACAAATTTCAGCGTTTCCTCCGGCGTTGGTTTTCTGGCTTTGTTCGGCGTATCCGTGCAAACCGGAGTGATCATGCTCGAGTACATCAATCAGCTGCGCGCTCGGCGCTTTAGTATTGAAGATGCCGCAGTGGAGGGGGCCGTTTTGAGACTGCGGCCCATCATGATGACCATGCTGGTGGCGACTTTAGGATTGTTGCCGGCCGCCCTCTCCCACGCGATCGGGTCCGACTCTCAGCGTCCCTTCGCGATCGTCATTGTAGGTGGATTGATTGCGGATTTGGTGATGAGCATTTTCTTGCTGCCGACGCTGTATGTGTGGATCGCGGGCGAGCGGGATGTGCTGCCGATTGCTGAACCGGGAGAGTTTGACGAAGGAGAGCACGAGGATTAATCGCGCCTCGGGCACGGTTTGTGTATCCTGAGACCCTACCGCTTTCCTGCGGTGAGACAATTTATGCCTGAAAATTGGGATGCTCGCGCAGAAGAAACTCAGACCCGGCAGCAGCTCGATCTAGACAGGATGAAGGATGCTTTGAGCCTGCTGGGCGTCAATCCGTGTGCGTGGTGCAAGAAATATTTTCGGCGGTCCGATCCAGGCTCGCTTTTTGACGCCGGTGAGCTGATTTGCTACGGCTGCGTTCGGGAATGGTGGCCGCATCGCTGCATGCAATGCAGCAGCAAAGAGCTTGTGGACCTCGAGGGAAGGCTGGTCTTCTGGCTGCGCGACCACCATCACGCCGAAACGTTCAAGGATCCGGCCCGGCTGCCGGAGAATTCCTTGCAAGACTTGAACATTGTGGCCAATTGCCTGGAATGCCACGGAACGGGGAAATCTTTGGGTCAGGACAGTTGCCGCTTCTGCGAGGGCCGGGGGACGGTATGGGTTGTGGTGTCGCGGAAGAGAGATTAGCGGAAGAAGATTAGCAGTTAACTGAAGAGTGCTGAAAAATAAGAGTTCCGAGGTGGTGTTGGGTCCATTCGTCTCGGCCAGTAGCTCGCGTTAGACCCTTGCTTGACCTGCTACGGAGCTTCCCTTGCGGGGTGCCGCGCGCGATCTTCACTTGGGCTCCGGGCTTACCGCCAACCGGATAAACCTACCCAACGCCTCGGAACTCTATCCTGCCTTCGACTGGGCTTCTCGTTCGTCTCGACCAGCGCTTTGCTATAGACCCTTGCCAGCCTTCCCTCATCATTTTGCAATGTGAGAGTGACTAGGCTTGAGCCCCGGACGCTGCACCAACCGGAAAAACTTAAGAAACTGTCAAAGAACGATTCTGTTTTACGCTTTCTATAATTTTCGTCAATGAAAAACCTGCGAATGCAAGATGCGTATTTTCAATCGAGTGCAAGGCGTCCACAGGCTTGTGCCAGGATTTGGTGCAGTTCGAAATGCAATTATCCAAAGGGAGCGGATGGAACTTAGATCTCGCAATTCGGCAGCGTGCGCTTCAAGGCAATGGGAATAACGCGACAGCAGGAGGTACTGTGAATATCTGGTTTAGGACCGCATCGAATCAGGAGAAATCGAAATGCCGTTAATGGACGGGCGCGCGCGTGCAGGTGTGAAATCCATTGTGTCTTCCGCAAATGGTCTGAATATAAGTCGCCACGGCTTAATTTCTTGACAACACAGCCAACTCTGCTAAAGTGCGGTGAAGCTGCTAACCTTATTATCCGACTTGTAGGTGCCTAGTTTATGAAGAATGTTTACGAAGTCCTGCGGCAGAAAGAGATGGAGCTTACCCGGCTGGAGAAAGAAGTGGAAGCGCTGCGGCTGGTGGCTCCGCTGCTGTCTGAAGAAAAAGAAATGAACTCCGATATGGCTAAATCAGTGTTGCCAACTGCGGTAAACGGACCGCAGCAGCCGATCCGCATTCCGGCACCCCCCGCCGTTGCGTCGGCACAACCGGTGCGCGCAGCCGGTTGGGACGATAGCGCCAAGCGCTGGCCATAAAGCCCAAAAAGTTGAGTCGGCGTGCGAGCCTTCGCGGCTTTTAGCTTTTTCATTTTTCCGTCGCAGACCCTGCGGCCCAAGAATCGCCTCAGGTGCTGAAGCCCAATTGTCTCCTCCCGGCCGATATGGCACGAGTGAAACGCCTGCTTTTCCCTTTTACAGCTCCGGCTACATTTTCAGCTAGAGGATCTCTCGCAGAGTTGCGAGCAGGCGATCCACTTCTTCGACCGTGTTGTAGTGGACGAGGCCGATGCGGAGGAAGCCGCCCGTGTTTTCAACATCAAGGCGCTCGGTGAGGTTCAACGCGTAGTAGTTTCCGTCCCAGGCGAAGAAGCCGCGCTCGCCTAATTTTGTGGCGAGTTGCAGCGGAGTATGTCCAACGACTCTGATTGCGAGCGTGGGACACCGCTCGGCAAAGCGCGCGGGATCGGTAATGCCGTAGAGCTTAACTTTGGGAATCTGCGTGAGCCCGGTGATGAGGCGCTGCATTAGTCCGTGCTCGTAGTGGTGAATTGCCTCGAAGGCGGCCACGATCGCACCGCGCCGAGTAGCGGCCTCGGGGTGTGCGTGGCGACCGAGATTGGCGAGATAGTCGACGCAGGCGGTGATTCCAGCGATGCATTCGTGATTGAGTGTGCCCCACTCCCAGCGAAAGGGAATGGCGTCGGTGAGCGGGCGAACTTTGTAGGGGCGCAGTCGCGTGAGGTGCTCGCGTTTGCCAAAAAACACGCCCATGTGCGGGCCGAAAAATTTGTAGGTAGAGCAGACGAGAAAATCGCAGTCGAGGGCGGCAACGTCTATCAGGCCGTGCGGGGCGTAATGGACAGCGTCAATGTAGGCGAGCGCTCCGGCGGCGTGAGCAAGGTGAATGATGGCCTTCACAGGATTGATTGTGCCGACGGCATTCGACGCGTAGCCGACGGCGACCAGCTTGGTGCGCTCATTGATTTTGCCGGCGAGGTCGGCGAGATCGAGGGTGCAATTTTCTTCATGAATCTCGGCCCACCGGATGGTTACTCCCTTTTCTTCGAGCGCGAGCCAGGGGGAAACGTTCGCGTCGTGATCGAGGCGGGTGACGAGGATTTCGTCGCCGGGTTTGAGGTCGCGGCCGATGGCACGCGAGATGGCGTAGGTGAGCGTGGTCATGTTGGGACCGAAGACGATTTCGTCGGCGGCGCAGTGGAGGAAGTCGGCCATGGCGACGCGGGCTTCGGCGATCATGGCATCGGTGTTGCGGCTGGTCGCGTAAGCTCCGCCGGTGTTGGCATTGTTGCGGCGCAGATAGTCGGAGATGGCATCGATCACGCGCTGCGGAACTTGCGTTCCGCCGGGGCCGTCAAGGAAGACGGCAGGATGTCCGTTGACGGTTTGGGCGAGTGAGGGGAATTGGGCACGGATGGAAGCGAGGTCGAGGGCGGTGGAAGCAGCCGCTTGAGTGGTTAGCATGGTGATTACTCATTTTTATCACGACGCGGAATTGCGTGCTTTTGTGAAACGGAAGGCCCGAGCGAGGGCATAGGGCTGAGGGGTTTGGGAACTACTTAATTTCTTCGCTGGGGTTCGGGCTCGCGCCGGTAGCTTTGTCCTTGTACCATTTGGCGCCTCGGAAGGAGATCCAGATCAAGAATCCACTCCACGCAAACATGAAGACGAGGCCCCAGGTCGGAAATTCCTTGTACTCTCCCGACAACAAGCCGAGAACCGCCATGGCGAGGCCGAAAATGTAGATGAATCCCAGCCGGCGCGCGGACTTCGATGCCCGGAGAAGGTTATTGTTGATTTCCCTGGGGTCCTTGGTCGGAGCAGGCAGCTTCGGAAGGATGACCGCGACCAGAATGATCGTCGCTACGCAAATGAACAAAGGTAGACGATAGTGCCGAGTTGTGATTAACCAAAAGTTAAGCGCTACGCAAGCGAAGGCGGCGGAGAGCAGAAACAGGATTCGAGAGTGCTTCATCAGCGGCATGACGAGAGGCCTGCGCCACCTTTTTATCGCATTCGGGAAAGCATGTCTATCGCCGCACCGCCCGCACAAAATCCGCCAGCATCCCATACGCGGTCGCATACAGGCCGGGGTTTTCTTCGGTGATGGCGAGGCCGGGAAAGACGTCAGTTTCGAAGTAAATGTAGGACGACGTGCCATTAATATGCGCCATGGGATTGGTGAGCGGGATTTGCTCGGGATGGACGCTGGCGGTAATTCCCTTCTCTTTTTTATTTCCACGTTTATTTGCACGGCAAACGAGTTTATACGGGCGGCCTTCTTGCCTGGCGGTGCGGACGGCTTCTGCGCTCAGGCCCCGGATTCCTTCGCGGCTGATTTCTTCTAACTTGATCGGAACATCCATCAGCACTGTGATCAGCGCAGCGGTTTTTACGACGGCGTCCCAGCCGTCGATGTCGTGGGTGGCGTCGGTTTCGGCGATGCCGAGGGCCTGCGCTTTCTTCAACGATTCGTCGAAGCTGAGGCCGTTTTCCATTTCACTGAGGATCACATTCGTGGTGGAATTCAGGATGCCGTGAAATCCTTGCAGATGGATCGCGGGGAGTTGATCGAATAACGAGAAGATGGGGACGCCATCCATCACGGTGGATTCGAAGAGGAAGCGCTTGTCCTGCGCCGCGGCCAGATCGCGGAGTTCGCGGTAGGCGTGGACGATTGGTCCTTTGTTGGCGGTGATGGCGTGGGCTCCGTGATTGAGGGCGGCGCGGATGTGGTCGATGGCGGGCTTGCCGGTTTCGACGTTGAGGGAGGTGGCTTCGAAGAGGATGTCGGCGCGGGCTGCTTCCAGCCAGGCGTGGACGTTGCTTGACATGTGCTCAGGCTCCCGGCTTTTATCGGACCGGAGTGCACATGCTTCTGGGTCCAGACCCTCTGGGTCGGCGACCCAGCCAAGGCGACGAGATGCGATTCCGGTGATGCGGAAGGAAATTCCGTAAACGGAGCGGAGCTCGTGCGCGCGGTGGCGGAGGAGTTGAACGAGCGTTCTGTTGACATTGCCGAAGCCGAGGAAGCAGAGGTTGTACGTATGAATACGAATCCTCCTAGGTGGCTGAAAACCCACGAGGTCGCAGCTCTTCCATCGCGGTTGCTTGCCTCCCAGGGCCGGGAAAGCCCATCAATTCCGATGAACGGCGCATCGATTCCTCGGAGCGTTCGTCACAGCCGGGGCGCCGCAAATCTCACACTGTGCCGCAACCGCGAAAATCACCGGCTCTGTATCGTCCGTTTGCAAATTATGTTCGGTCCGGACGTCGCTCGCAGTAAAAATCGACACGAACGGCGCCGGCGCGGCTGCCTTCTCCACGCTGGGACGCCCTTTCGCTTCTTCGCGCTCCACCAGACATATGGCCCCAATCACCTGGAACTCAAATTCGCGCGCCGCCTCAATCGCCTGCACGGTCGAAGCGCCTGTCGTGCAAACGTCATCCACAATCACTACGCGCGCGCCCTTTTCCCGAAAGCCCTCGATGCGCTGTCCTGTCCCGTGCTGTTTTTCCGCCTTGCGCACCAGAAACCCGCTCAATTCCCCGCTCACCACCGCAACCGCTGCTACGATAGGATCAGCCCCCATCGTAAGGCCGCCGATAGCTTGAGGTTTCCATCCCCGGTTACGAATCTCGTCAACAAACACTTCCCCCGTCAGGCGCGCGCCCTTGGCATCGAGAGTCGTCGTCCGGCAATCGATATAGTAGTCGCTCGTACCGCCCGAGGAGAGCTTGAACTCACCCAGCCGGAAGGATTTATGAGCGAGCAGGCGAAGTAGATCCTGACGCGGAGAATGCATGGAATCCTACGATACCACGGGAAGAAGCACCTGCCTTCGAACTCACATCTCAAACTCGAGACATACGTTCATCCCTCCTGATGCTCATCGAAAGCCGCCGGTTGGCGTGATACCCTGAACCTATCCCCCACAATGATGCTTCGAGGTCTGAAATTGCAAAGTGCGCGAAAGCTTTTCTTTTTTGCAACCTTCCTTTTTATTCTCACAAACATCGGCGGTTCCGGTCCGACACCTGCGGCCTTTGCGGAGGGAACGCGCTCCTGGGAACAGTCGAAATTTGACGACCTCACCAAGGGAACGGCCACCGGAGTAGCGATTCGCAGCACCGGCAGCCTTGAACTCGCCCCCACTTTCAAGAGTCTTTACGCCACGCCTTCCACCTACATCTGGGCAATTGCAGCCGACGATTCGGGCAACGTCTACGTTGCAGCGGGAGCGCCGGCCCGCGTCTACCGTGTTACTCCCGATGGCAAAGCAACGATTATCTTCCAGCCCAAAGAACTTCAGGTACAGGCGCTGCAGACTGCACCCGGAGGCGTAATCTATGCTGCAACCGCCCCTGACGGTAAGGTCTACAAGCTCGAACATAGCGGCGGCAAAGAGAAGCCGGCAAAATCTGACTCAACCCGTGCATCCGCTTCGGATAAAGATAAAGAGAAAGAGGCCGCCCAACCCACCGCAGACCCCTCCTGGACTTCTTCCGTGTATTTTGAACCCGGCACGAAATATATCTGGGACCTCGCGCTCGACAAAGCCCACAATCTCTATGTAGCGACCGGGGACCACGGGGAAATTTATCGCGTCACTCCCAAAGGCGAGCACTCGATCTTCTTCAAGAGCGATGAAACTCACATTCGCGTCCTGGCCTTTGATCCACAGGATAATTTGATTGCCGGTTCCGACGGCAGCGGCCTGATCTATCGCATCTCCCCCGCCGGCGAAGGATTCGTGCTGTACAGCGCGCCCAAAAAAGAGATCACTGCCCTGGCTCTCGATCGTGGCGGCAACATTTACGCCGCAGCCGTAGGGGAGAAACGAGCTTCAGGCGGCTCAGGATCGTCCTCCAGCAACCCATCCGCGATGATATCGATGCCCTGCCCACCCTCGACCAACCCTACGTCGCAAGTCCCCGGCATGACCATCACTCCGGCGCCCAGTACGTCGTCCCCGGCCGGCCCGTTTCCATTTTCGGGTGGAGAGTCGGGCGGCGGCTCCGATGTGTATCGCATTGCGCCGGACGGTTCCCCCGCAAGAATGTGGTCTTCACGGGAGGACATCGTCTATGCACTGGCTTTCGATTCGCAGGGACGCGTGCTCGTGGGCACCGGCAATCGCGGCCACATCTTTGCCATCAACGGTCTGGATGATTTCTCTGACCTGCTCAAAGCGCCAGCGTCGCAGGTGACCGCTTTTGCCAAAGCTCCTGGAGGCGGACTCTATGCCGGAACCAGCAATCTCGGAAAAGTGTTTGTCCTCGGGCCAGGCCCTGAGACTGAGGGCACCTACGAAAGCGACGTGTTTGATGCCAAGTTTTTCTCGCGTTGGGGACGGGCGGAGTTTCGCGGCGCAGGCAATGTGGATCTCTACGGGCGCAGCGGCAACGTGGACAATCCAGATCGCAACTGGAGCGCGTGGAACAAGATTGAATTGAAATCTTCCGATCCCACAAACAATGCGGAAACCGGGATCCCGGCGGCACGCTATGCCCAGTGGAAAGCGGTCCTGCACAATGCTTCCTCGGCGCCCCGCGTGGATAGCGTGGCACTCGACTACCTGCCCAAAAACACTGCTCCAGAAATCGATGACGTCACCGTGCAGGTCGGTGTCAAATACCAGGCACTGCCGAAAGCACCCGGCGGCAGTCTGGGATCAGATTTGAGCGCTAACCCAGGCGGCCACTTTGAGATGACTCCGCCCAGTTCTCACGACCGCGATTCCATCGGCGTAAAGTGGAGCGCCCACGATGAGAACGACGACCAACTTATCTACTCTCTCTACTATCGCGGCGACAACGAGAGTCGATGGCTGCTTCTCAAAGACGATCTGACCGACAAGGCTTATTCGTTCGACGCGAGCCTGCTACCCGATGGAGGCTACACTGTAAAAGTAGTTGCGTCCGATGCGCCCTCGCACTCACCCGGAGAAGCGCTGACTGCATCACGGCAGAGCCGCCGCTTCGAAGTGGATACGACTCCGCCTCGTGTAGAGAATTTGGCCGCGTCCGTTGACGCCGGTCAGATTCACATCACCTTCCGCGCCGCCGATGGTTTCTCTCCCATCAAGCGCGCCGAATTTTCGGTGGACGCGGGTGACTGGAAATACGTTGAGCCGGTCGGCCAACTCTCCGACGCCAAGACCGAAAGCTACGACTTTAAAATTACGCCCGACGCAGAGAAAGATGGTTCCTTAACGTCGGAACACGTCGTAGTAGTGCGCGTTTATGATCGCTACGACAACATGGGGGCCGCCAAGATCCTGATTCGTCAAAAATAATTCCCGAATCTGTCATCCTGAGCTGCAGTTGTACTTGGCGAACGCGAAGCACAAGCGCGGTTCAAGGATTTTTCCTCAACTGAACCACCGCCAGCACACCGACATCTCAACCACGGATGCGCCCCTCTAGCCCGTTTGCCGCTGGTAGAACTTCTCAAACCTCAGCGTGCTTCCTCACTCACCTCAGCTACCTCCTCCGCCACGCTCTTCATCAGGTGCAATTCCCCCGCGCGCCGCAATTCCGGAAATCTCCAGGCCCAAAGCGCTATCACGGCAAGCGTCCCGACTCCACCCAACAATACTGCCGGGACTGTACCGAACCATTGCGCCGTCAGTCCCGATTCAAACTGACCGAGTTCATTCGATGTGCCGATAAAAACCATATCCACAGCCATCACCCGCCCGCGCATCTCGTCAGGCGTGCGCAGCTGAACCAGCGTCGCACGAATAATCACGCTGACCATGTCGGCCGCACCAAGAAAGATGAGTGAGAGTAGGGAAAGTACCAGGCTTCTGGAGACGCCAAAAATAATAGTGCAGATTCCAAAGCCCGCAACCGACCACAGCAACGTCGGTCCGGCTCTTCCGCGCAGCGGACGATGCGCCACCGCCACCGCCATCACAGCCGCACCCACGCCCGGAGCAGTCCGCAACAGTCCCAAGCCCCACGGCCCGGTATGAAGAATCTCGCGCGCATACACCGGCAGCAGCGCCACCGCTCCGCCCAACAGCACCGCGAACAGATCCAGCGAGATCGCTCCCAGAATCAGCTTCTCGCGCCAGATAAAATGCAATCCCGCCAGGATAGTCTTCGCAGTCATGGGTTCACGTCGGCGCGCCTGGGGCCGCGTCTTGATGCGAAACATGGAGAGCAGCGCCCCCATCGCGGTCAGCATCGCAGCCCCATACACCGCCGATGGTCCACGAAACGCCGCATACAGAATCCCCCCCAGCGACGGTCCCAGAATCGTGGCCGCCTGGAACGTAGTCGCGTTCCATGCCACCGCGTTGGCGAAGTGTTCTTCCGGAACCAGTTGTGGCAGAATCGACCGGCTCGCCGTCCCGTTAAATGAACGAACCACTCCCAGCAAAATCAGTACAACATAGATGAGCCGCACCGAATGCACGCCATGTAAGGGAGCACGTAGCGCAATAAATAGCAAAAGACTGGAGCAGAGAGCATATCCCACATAGCACGCGCTCAAAACTTTGCGCCGCTCGAAGTGGTCCGACGCGTGTCCGGAGACTAAAAATAGCAAAATGCCCGGGAGAAACTGCGCCAGCCCCACCAGCCCGAGATCGAGCGCGCGCTTCGTGATGTCATATACTTGCCACCCTACCGCGACTGCCTGCATTTCGACCGCAGCGACAATGAGAAAGCGGGCAATCTCAAAGAGCACGAAGTCCGGATGGGTAAACGCGATGCGGCCCGCATTAGTGTCCGAGGAAGATGGCATGGACCTTCTAATGTGCCACAGAATGACTGGAGTTGCATGAGCGCCCCGAAAGACCGCAGAGAAACGACCGGAAAGTAAAGACCGGAACGCTTAAAGACTACCGTGGAAGAGTGGCGCTTCAGCACGCATAAGCCGTCGAAAATTTGCGGCGCTCTAGCGCCTGCAGTCGCAGTTCACTGGGATAACTCCTCTCCCGCACCTAGCAGTAAACTTCAATCATGGTCCCTCTGCTCCGAATTTTCGCCTGGCTTGCTTGTGTCATCTACTCGACCATCCCGGAATTCTGGCTCCTTATTCATCCCCGCGCAGAATATTGGCGCTCCCGCTCGACCTCTCCGTACAAAATACTCCTGCCGATCTGGATCGGTATGTGGACTGTCGTTGCCGCGATCACGGCTCCGTGGCGTGGCGTCACACTATACACGAACAGGTGGATGTGGTTTCCCGCCGCAGCTTTATTCTGTGCGGGAATGATTCTCTACAAACTGTCTCACACCAACTTCACCCTGGCACAACTCGGAGGATTGCCCGAAGTCCGGCGCGCCCAGAGCTATCAGCGCCTGATAACTACAGGCATTCGGTCCCACATCCGCCATCCCGTCTATCTCGGTCACCTCTGCGAGATGCTTGCCTGGAGCACTGGGACAGGTCTCGCAGTGTGCTGGGCTCTCACAGCAGCGGCAATCGCCACCGGCACAGTCATGATCAGACTCGAAGATAAAGAACTGGAAACGAGGTTCGGGGAAGAGTACGGCCGCTATCGATCCAATGTACCCGCCGTCATCCCAAGACCGAGGTCGTAACTCGGTATCCCTCGGCGGCCGTTCATTGCACTCCGCATGAAACGCTCTTATTCCCGGTAATTACCGCAAGCAAAAGAAGGGATAGTTATAATCCGACTTGGAAACCTGGAAGCCGATAGCTTAACCCATGCGCTTCGAACTCTTTATCGCGACCCGCTATCTCCGAGCAAAACGCCGGCAAGCATTCATCGGCATCATCACCGGCATTTCTATTGTTGGAGTCGCCGCCGGCGTCGCTTCACTTATCGTCGCCCTCGCCATCAACAACGGCTTCCGTCAGGACTTGCAGGAGCGCCTGATCGGCTCCACTTCACACATAAGCCTGTTACGCGTCGCCGACGACGGAATCAAGGATTGGCCCCCGCTGCTCGACCGCCTTGCAAAACAGCCGCATGTGGTCGCCGCCGCTCCCGCAATTTTTGAGCAGGTCTTGATCTCCCGCGGGCCCCGCGCTCGCGGCGCCGTCTTGAAAGGCATGATTCCCGCCGACGAAAGAAAAATCGGCGACCTGCTTAGCACGATAAAAGAAGGTTCGGCTGCAGCCTTGGAAGAAACTCCGCCTTCGGCTGCGACAGCTTCCAAAGAAAACGCAGAAACAAATACGAGGGCGGAGGACACCTCATCGGATTCTCCCGATTCCCTCGGCGGCGTTCACGCTCGCGTCGCCGCTATGCCTCCTATCATTCTTGGCAAAGACATGGCCGACAATCTCGGCGCAACTGTGGGCTCCGTGGTGCTCGTAACCAGTCCGCAGGGCGAACTCACTCCCTTCGGCATGGTCCCGAAATACAGCCGCTTCCGTGTCGTTGGAATTTTCAACTCCGGCTTCTACGATTACGACTCTTCGTGGGCCTTCACGCGCCTGTCAGATGCGCAGCGCCTTTTCGGTCTAGGCGATCTGATTTCGGTCATCGAGTTCAAAGTCGATGATATCTACCGAGCAGACCAGGTTTCGCACGAACTCGAAGACGCCGCCGGCAAAGGCTTCATGGCTACCAACTGGATGGAGCAAAATAAAGCTCTCTTTCACGCCCTGCGGCTGGAGCGCCTCGTCACCTTCATCACCATCGGCCTCATCGTCTTCGTAGCCGCTCTCAACATTCTGATTTCCCTGATCATGATGGTCATGGAAAAAACCAAAGACATCGCCGTGCTCATGTCGATGGGCACGCGAAGATCGCAAGTGCGAAATATCTTCATCGCACAGGGAGTTCTCATCGGCGTCATCGGCACCGCTATCGGCCTGTTGCTCGGCTATGCCATCTCCTACGCCGGCGGCCACTACCACATGATTTCTCTGAGCCCCGAAGTCTATTCAATCGACTACGTCCCCTTCGCCCCGCGTCCGATGGATGGTCTCCTGGTAGCGCTCGTGGCGATTGGAGTATCTTTCGTGGCCACTCTGTATCCATCGTGGTCGGCCGGCAGAACCCTCCCCGCAGAAGCCCTTCGCTACGAATAAGCGTTTCCTCAAATCACTGTCATTCTGAGCGAACGGCGAACAATAGCGAGCACAAGTCGAAGAATCCATATGTCCCTTCGCTGCGGCCACCCTCGCCGGGCATTCTCACGCGGAACTTTCCCGCACTCGTGGCCGTACAATGTATTGAAAGGAAAAAGGAGGTCACCATGTTCACATTCCTACTGTGGTGCATACTCTTGGTATTCTGCTGGCCACTGGCCCTGCTGGCTCTCATAGCGTACCCATTCGTTTGGCTATTTCTGCTTCCATTCCGCATCGTTGGCGTCGCGGTCCACGGGGTTCTCGAGGTTGTTTACCTCGCCATCACACTCCCGTTCAGGCTGCTAGCTGCACCGTTCAGAATCTGACAGAGACTTATTCGCGATGCGGTTCGCGCCGAAAGGAACACACGACGTCTACACTTCCCTCGATGTTCCGGTTGAATTGTTCCAGATCTTCAGCGGCTATCCAGTATTCACGATGGGTTGAATCTCCGACTACGTGGGTCTGGTATCGATTCAAGAAGTCTGTGCGGACATGGAACTTGAGCACGTACCCTTCGTATCCCGATGCCTCATCTTTGGTATTCCAGTCGCGGGCGATCTGAACCGCATATTCTTGGTTGAGTACCGGATAAAAAAATGGCTGCCCAGGTAGCCGAGGTGGGAAACGCCGAAATCCGCTCGCCCGAATCAAGTCCAGTTCCTTTCGACCGACGGGACGATACAACGTAGTCAGCGCGAATGACATGTCCCGTGTTGCTAACTCCCCATCACCTTCAACCCCTCACTCACCACCAGCCTTGCCTCGGTCGCCCGCTGCACATCCTCCGCCGTCAGTCCCGGAGCCACTTCCTCCAACACCAACCCCTTCTCAGTCACACGAATGTACGCCATCTCCGTCACAATCGTATCCACCACTGCAACGCCAGTCAGCGGCAGCGTGCACTTCTTCAAGATTTTCGGCGCGCCTTCCCGCGTCGTATGCTCCATTGCCACCACCACGCGCCTTGCCCCGGCGACCAGATCCATCGCCCCACCCATCCCCTTTACCATTTTCCCAGGGATCATCCAGTTCGCCAGGTTTCCTGCCTCATCCACTTCCATTGCGCCCAGCACACTCAAATCAACGTGCGCGCCGCGAATCATGGCAAACGAATCGGCGCTTGAAAAATAAGACGTCCCCGCCATCTCGCTCACCGTCTCTTTGCCCGCATTAATCAGATCGGCATCTTCCTGCCCCTCGACAGGAAAAGGCCCAATCCCCAACATCCCATTCTCCGACTGAAGAACAACTTCGATCCCCGGCGGAACACAATTCGCAACCAGCGTAGGCATCCCTATGCCAAGATTCACATAAAACCCATCGCGTAACTCCCGCGCAATCCGGCCCACAATGCGCTCCCGCTTCTCAGTGTCTTTCCCGGGTTTATTCATCCTTTGATCTCTTGTAAGAATTTTTATAAAGTCACGTCATCCTGAGCGAAGATTGTGCTTCGCAATCAGCGAAGCACAACCGCAGTCGCAGATCCCTTGTAACGCCGCATCGCCAACGGCCAATCACGGAGTTTCTTCCAAGGTCTTGCGAAATAAGCTTCGCCGCCACGCTAACCATTAACCACTTTCCTCACAGTCCGCCTCTCGATCCTCCGCTCATACAACTCCCCCTGAAAAATTCTCTTCACGTAAATCGAAGGCGTATGAATCGCATCGCCATCCAGCTCTCCTGCTTCCACCAAATGCTCAACTTCCGCGATCGTTACCTTTGCTGCCGCCGCCATGACGGGATTAAAATTCCGCGCCGTCTTCCGGTAAATTAGATTTCCCATCCGGTCGCCCTTCCACGCTTTCACGAACGCAAAATCCGCCTTCAGCGCTCGCTCCATCACGTAGGTCCGCCCATCAAATTCGCGTGTCTCTTTGCCCTCCGCGACAATCGTACCGACTCCAGTTGGCGTGAAAAATGCCGGGATCCCGGCGCCTGCTGCGCGAATCCGTTCGGCGAAGGTTCCTTGAGGCACTAAATCAAGCTCCACTTTTCCCGCCAACACCATCGATTCCAGCAGCTTGTTTTCTCCCACATAAGTTCCTATGTGCCGCCGGATCTGCCCCGCCGCCAGCAACAGCCCAGCACCGAGACCGTCCACTCCGGCGTTATTACTGATGGTGGTCAGATTCTTCGATCCCTTCCGCACCAGCGCGCGAATCAGATTCTCAGGGATTCCGCACAACCCAAATCCGCCCAGCATGATGATGGAGCCGTCCCCAACATCACGAATTGCCTCGTTCGCATTGGCAACAACTTTATTCATAGCGCTGGAATTCTATCTGAAAATAACTAAAACCTTGGTGGGTTTCTATTTCTTCGCAGAAATCTTTTTCAACCCGTGCGCCTGTTCAAATTCCTGGGCAAGCGCCCGCGTTGTCAGATTCTCCCGGATATGCGCCAGCCGCTGCTCCAACTTAAACAACGCATCTTCAAGATTTTTCTTGTTGCTGATCGCAATATCCCGCCACATCGAATATGGACTTGCCGAAATTCGCGTCATTTCCCGCAGCGCTCTTCCGCCGGCAGGAAGCAGTGGTGCATCTTCGCCAAATTCTTCCACCAACTCCGCGGCCAGCGCCGTTGAAATCATCTGTGGCAGGTGGCTGATCCAGGCACAGAGCCGGTCGTGATCCTCCGGTGGCAGCATCGCAATGTGCGCCCCAATCTGATCGATCCATCCGGCAAATTCCGCGAGTAATCCCTCCTGCAAGCTTTGACCCGGCAGCGGCGTCAAAAACCAGACCGCATTCCGGAACAAATCCGCATCCGCATAATCCACGCCGCTGTTTTCTTTCCCCGCCATCGGATGCCCGGGCAGAAACCTTTTGCCCGCACTCTTGCCAAATACCCGAAGCGCCTGCTCGGCCACTGCCGCCTTCGTGCTTCCGACATCCGTCATCAACGTGCTCGCCGGCAGCGCCGGCCCCAGTCGCTCGATCAAGTCCACAATCGCCAGCACCGGTGTTGCCAGCACCACCAGTTGGCTGCCGCGCACGGCGTCAGCAGGTTCAGCAAATCCTTTTTCGATCACCCCGCGCATCTTCGCCCGCTTCAGCGCTGACTCGCGGTCGCACCCCACGATCACCCCGGCAAATCGCTTCTTCCGCAGGGCCAATGCAAACGATCCGCCGATCAACCCTGTTCCAATGATCGTGATTTGCCGGATCGACATAAGAAACGAATTGGGTAATCGAGTGATTTGTAAATGGAGGTAATTTGAAAAGCCAATACTTCAAGTTTCTGAATTACCAAATTACAAAATTACCCAATCGTCCTTCCTACCGCCGGGGCAATCATTCGCAACTCATCCATCAGCTTCACGAACTGCTCCGGAAACAGCGACTGCGCCCCATCCGACCAGGCCTGGTTCGGATCGCAATGCACTTCAATCAGCAATGCATCCGCGCCCGCTGCCACCGAAGCTCTCGCCATCGGAGCGACCTTGTCGCGCCTCCCCGTTCCATGCGACGGATCAGCTGTCATCGGCAAGTGTGACAGCTTGTGAATAATCGGAATCGCCGAAATATCCATCGTGTTCCGCGTGTAAGTCTCAAACGTGCGAATGCCCCGCTCGCACAAAATCACATCGTAATTCCCGCCTGCCATAATGTATTCCGCCGATAAAAGCAGCTCTTCGAAAGTCGCCGCGATCCCGCGCTTCACCAGCACCGGCTTGCGCACTTTCCCCAACTCGCGGAGCAGATTGAAGTTCTGCATATTGCGCGCCCCCAGCTGCAGAATATCCACATAAGGCAGCATCATCGGAATCTGCGAGATCTCCATCACCTCGCTGATCACCAGTAGCTTGAACTTCTCTCCCGCCTCGCGTAGCAGTTTCAGCGCATCTTCTCCGTGCCCCTGAAACGAATACGGAGAACTCCGCGGCTTGAATGCCCCGCCCCGCAAGCCTTTCGCGCCCGCCTTGGCCACGGCTTCCGCAGTCGTAAAGAGCTGCTCGCGCGATTCCACTGAGCACGGACCTGCCATCACCACCACCTCATTCCCCCCAATCGCGATTCCGTTGGCCAGCTTGACGATCGTGCCCTCCGGACGAAAACTTTTCCCCGCCAGCTTGTACGGCGAACTGATGCGATGAACCTCCTGGACGCCCGGAAGCAACTCCAGATTGCGGATGTCGAAATCGATACCCGCTCCCACCGCGCCCAGCACGGTTTGCCGCGCACCAGTCGAGCGGTGAACTTCAAACCCCATCTTCACCAGGCTTTCAATCACCTGCTGTATCTGCTTCTCATCCGCAATTTCCTGCATCGCCACAATCATAAGAATCCGTTCTTAGCTTTCACCTCTAAAAAAGTTCTGTCATTCCGAGTGGAACCTGATTCTCTCTCCACGAGCAATCTGGGCTTCAGTCATTCACTTCCGAATCCAACTCCGTCTCCGCAACCTTCTCCGTATCCGTCTTCACTCCGATTCCTTCCTTCTGAATATTTCGCATCACGTCCATGATTCGTTCAAAAATCCGCACCACATCTCGCCCGGGCAAGGGACCCCGATTCATCTCCTGCACATTCTCGAATACGATCCGCTCCCGATCGGGTTCGTAAATTGGCAAATTGGTATCCCGCTTCAACCGCCCAATCTCCACCGCCGCACGTGCCCGCTCGCTCAGCAAGTCCACCAGCCGCCGGTCCAACTCATCAATTTTCTTTCGCCAATCAGCGATGTCCATGAAGTGTGACACTACCGTTCTGGGCGCCCAATCTCGCCTCTTTTGCGAGACATGGAGCGGCTGCCGTTACGCTGGGAGCTGTCGGCTGATTGCGGTCAGATCTCTCACAAACTCCCCAACTGCTGCCGCCTCTCGTCCCCGATTTCGTTCGATTGTCTCTACAATGGCGCTTCCCACCACGACGGCGTCGGCAAACTTGCCTACCTCCTCAAACTGCTCCGGCTTGGAAATTCCAAATCCAACTGCAATCGGCAACTTTGTAACGCGCCGTAATCGCCGTACCAATTTCTCTGCATCACTCTCTAACTTCCGCCGGGCCCCCGTCACTCCTGTGCGCGACACGGCGTACACAAATCCTCGCGACGCTTCCACAATCCGCTTCAGCCGCTCATCTGGACTGGTGGGCGCCGCCAGAAAAACCGGAGCCAGATCATGTGCCCGCATCGCCCGCAAATATTCACTCGCCTCTTCTACAGGCAGATCCGTGAGCAGAACTCCATCCACTCCCGCATGCCTCGCCACCATGCAAAACTTCTCCATCCCCATTCGCAAGATCGGATTTAAATATGAAAATATAATCAGCCCCGTGGACTGCGCCTGCTGCCGTACCGCCGCGGCCAAAGTCAACACTTGCGCCAGCGAAGTCCCACGCTTCAGCGCCCGTTCACTTGCCCTCTGGATAACCGGACCATCCGCCACCGGATCGCTGAACGGCACGCCCAGCTCAATCACATCGGCGCCGGCCTCAATCGCAGCCACAACGATCTCCTGTGTAGTGGCGAGGTCAGGATCGCCGCAAGTCACATAGACCACCAGCGCTGGCTTCTTATAAAAAGATAGAGGCATTTTGTCATTCTGAGCGAAGTTACGCTTCGCGACAGCGAAGCATAACTGCAGTCGAAGAATCCCTTTCGCAACCGCACCGCCGATCAAGCGGACAAGATTTCCTTAGTGACCTCAGTGCTTAAACCTTTTCTCGGCGGCCTCTGCGCCAAAGATTTTGACTTCTCATCCCAGCGAAAGCGATTCCCGCATAATCCCAATATCTTTATCCCCCCGCCCAGAAATGTTCACGACAACGATATCGGACTTCTTCATCGAGCCCGCGCGCTTCACCACTTCTGCCACGGCATGCGCCGACTCCAGCGCAGGAATAATTCCTTCCGTCCGCGCCAGTAAAGTCGTAGCCTTCGACGCTTCTGCATCCGATGCCGGAACATACTCAGCTCGTCCCGTATCCTTCAAGGCCGCATGCTCCGGCCCAATCGATGGATAATCCAGCCCCGCCGAAACCGAATGCGTATTCGCAATCTGTCCCGCCGAATCCTGCAGCACGTAAGAATACGTTCCCTGCAAAACTCCCGGCGACCCTCCTCGAAAGCGCGCCGCATGTTCCCCTAACGCCTCGCCTCGTCCGCCAGCCTCTACACCAATCAATCGAACTCTCTTATCACTTATAAACTCATAAAAAATTCCGATTGCATTCGATCCTCCACCCACGCACGCAATCACCGCCTCCGGCAACTTTCCCTCAGCCTTCAAAATCTGCGCTCGCGCTTCTCGCCCAATCACGCGATGAAAATCCCTCACCATCGTCGGATACGGATGCGCACCCAGCACGCTTCCCAGCAAATAGTGTGTAGTCCGCACATTCGTCACCCAATCGCGCATCGCCTCGTTGATCGCATCTTTCAGCGTCCGCGACCCTGACTCAACCCCCCGCACCTCCGCTCCCAGCAACCGCATGCGGAACACATTCAACTCCTGCCGCCGCATGTCCTCCGTTCCCATGTATACAACGCACTCGAACCCTAGCAGGGCGCAGACCGTCGCCGTCGCCACTCCATGCTGCCCGGCCCCAGTCTCTGCGATCACCCGACGCTTGCCCATGCGCTCCACTAGCAGCCCCTGTCCCAAACAGTTGTTGATCTTGTGCGCCCCGGTATGCAGCAAATCTTCCCGCTTCAAGTAAATCTTCGCTCCGCCCAGCTTCTGCGTAAGCCGCCGCGCGAACGTCAGCGCCGTAGGACGCCCCGCATAAGTCCTTAACAAGTCGTCCAACCTCTGCTGAAACTTCTTATCGCGCTTCGCCCTTTCATACTCCCGCTCCAGTTCCTCGAGCGCCGCCATCAAAGTCTCCGGCACATACCGCCCGCCGTAAACCCCAAACCGCCCTGGCTCATTCGCGATTTTCGTTGCCGCATTCGAGTGCGGGTGCCCCGTCCTTCTCGCGCTCTTTGCGAGAGAAGTGGGGACTTTGACTTCTCACTGTTCTCGGAACCGTAGCCATCCCTAACTCGCCTTCCGATCCGCGTCCCGTACCGCTCTCACAAACGCCCGCACCTTCTCCGGGTCTTTCTTCCCCGGCCTCGTCTCCACTCCCGAAGCCACATCCAATCCAAACGGTTGGAACAGTCGCATTGCTTCAGTCACATTTGTGGGAGTCAAGCCTCCGGCCACGATGACAGGCACTACCAAGCTCATCGCCTGCACGATATCGCGTACTCCCCCCCAATCAAATGTCGTACCAGTACCGCCTGTAGTTCCCTCAGACCGCGAATCCAGTAATATTGCGTAAATCTGGTCGCGAAAATGCTCACTAATCAGGAAGCCGCCGTCCTTCAAAGCATCCCCATGCACCATCGGAATGAGTTTCGGAGCACCCATGCATTCTCTTAAGGGTCGCAGATCTTGCCACATGTCCATCGACTCGCGACCATGCAACTGAGCCGCGCTCAACCCCACTGCCAGTACAATCTCACGGATCCGCTCCGATTCAAGATCCACAAACACTCCCACCTTCTCCACACTCTCCGGCAGCTTCTCCGCAATCTCCCGCGCCGCCTCCACACTAATATTCCGCGGACTCTTTTCATAAAACACAAACCCCACCGCATCCGCCCCTGCCTCAACCGCAGTCAACGCATCCTCCAAATTCGTCATCCCGCAAATCTTCACCCAAGTCATAAAAGCTATTGTCAGCGGTTAGTCATTTGATTGTCATCCTGAGCGAGGATTTTGCTTCGCGAAAGCGAAGCAAAACCGCAGTCGAAGGACCTCTTGCATCGTTGCATTGCTTGCGGCTCCGATGGGAGTTTTCGCCAAATACCACAAGGTGCGCTAAGATCCACTCGGTACTCGCACCTCGCAACTCGCAACTAACTCCCGCAGCGCATCACCCGGCCGCTCCGCCCGCATCAGTGACTCGCCAATCAAGAACGCCCGATACCCCGCAGCCCGCAATCGCGCAATATCTTCTCCCGTTCGAATCCCGCTCTCCGCCACTCGCACCACATTCTGAGGAAGCCGATCCGCCAGCCGGAACGCCGTCTCCGCATCCACCTGGAACGTCCGCAAATCGCGGGTGTTTACTCCGATCAAATCGCACCCGGCATCCAAAGCCCGCTGCAATTCCTCTTCGTCGTGCACTTCGCACAAAACGTCCAAGCCGCGGGCGCGAGCGCCGCGTGCCAGGGCGATCAGCTCCTCCTGGGTCAACGCGGCCACAATCAGCAACACGGCGTCCGCTGAGTTCGCCCGCGCTTCCAGCAACTGAAATTCGTCCAGAATAAAATCCTTGCGCAGACACGGAATCGTCACAGCTGCCGAAGCCAGCCGTAGATTTTCCAGCGATCCCTGGAAAAATTCCTGATCCGTCAGCACCGAAAGCGCCGCCGCTCCTGCCGCTTCAAGTTCTCGCGCCAACCCTTCCACGCGAAAGTCCCCCCGGATCAATCCCTTCGACGGAGACGCCTTCTTCAACTCCGCGATCACCGCCACGCCTGTTTTTTCCTCTAACGCCCGCCGAAATCCCCGCGGGACGTGCCGCTCTGCCCGCCGCTCCAATTCGCGCACATCGGCCGAGAGCTTCGCAGCCGCAACTTTCCCACGAGTAGCGCTGACAATCTGAGCAAGAGAGACAGGCATCTTAGTGCCTGAATTATACGGGAAGGAGTAAATTCACAATGGCGGGCGTCCAACTAAAACTCTCATCCTAAGAAGGGTTCTGCTTCGCGGATGTGAAGCAACTTCCCAGTCCAAACCCCTACTTTTCGTACATTGACGGTGGTCTGGCGACAGAGCATCAGATACATGATTAAACTGCGCCGATACTAACTCCGGGAACAAAGATTCGGGACCGAGCTTGCTCACGCACTAAGCGCACTCCTCCGACGCCTCTATCGCATCCGCCCTCGGAACATCTATAGAAGGTTTCACCTGTGCAGTGGCTTCACCCCTTCGGATCAGCACAATCGCTCCCAGAATCGCCACCGAGGCCAGCATTACTCGCAAGCTCAACGGTTCATGTGCCAGCCACCACCCCAGCAGCACCGCGACAACCGGGTTGACGTAGGTATGCGTCGCCACCACTGCCGGCGGGACGCGCTGCAATAGCCAAATGTAAGCCGTGAACGCCACCACCGATCCAAACGTAATCAGATAGCCCAATCCAAAGACCGACCTTAACGAAATGTTCGCCCAGTGTGCCTTGTGGAACTCTCCTGTAATTCCTGCCGCAATCAGCAGCATCGCCGCCCCGCAGATCGTAGGTAGCGCCGTCCGTCCCAGAGCGTCCGAAGGCAACTTGAGCCGCGGCGAAATTACAACTCCAAAGGACCAGGCCAACGAACCGAGCAAGACCGCGAGCAATCCCCACAGGCTCAAACCTTTCATCGTGAGTTCGATGCCGGTAAGCATCGCCACTCCAGCCACCCCGAGCCCCAAGCCCAGCGCGCTAAGCGCGCTAATCTTCTGCTGCCCCATCATCCAGGCAAGCACTAGAATAAACATCGGCTCGGTCGCAATCAGTAAGGCCGCCAGTCCCGACCCCACATACTGCTCCGCCCAGTGCAAAGAGCCATGTCCAACCAAAAAGAAGAAGAAGCCCAGGACGGCCCCCGCAAGCCACTGTTGTTTGGTCGGCCGAAACCCGCGCAACCACGCCCAGGCCAGCATGATCGCACCGGCAATCGAATGCCGGATGCCCGCCGTCACCAGAGGCGGGATAGTCTCAACCGCGCATCGGATCGCCAAATACGTCGATCCCCATATGACATAAATCGCCAGGAAGGCCAGCCCCAACTTGATGGCGAGGCCCCGGTCGCGCGTGTTGGTCGGTCTGCGTGCCTCAGGAACGGTCACAGGTCTACCTCCGATATTAGTCAGCTTGCCGCTGCGAAGGAGGGTCACACGCTGTGGGGATTCATGGCGAAGCATTGATTCTAACCTCCCTCCCAATTTATTCTAACCTGTATAATTATCGTTACAGGTTACAACATCGTAGAGAAATTGTTGCTAACTTGTCAAGACATATTTAATGGTTATATGATTCAGGTGATTGATGGATTGACTATGGCGGAAACCACAATCGAAAGGCAGCAGCCCCGGCGCTTCGAACTGATTGCAGGAAACCTGGCCCTCGATTTCATAAATACGCTCGACGATCGGCCCACCGACGAACCGAAGGATCTACTCAAGAACTATTGCGATCTCGCCGCCTTCGGTAAACAAACCGGCATCGTCACGTCGGCGCAATTCGATTCTCTGGCCCAGAAAGCTCGTTTCACGCCCCTCGAGGCCGAAGACGCGCTGCACCGTGCGCGCAACCTGCGCGAAGCACTGCATGACATCCTTTGGGCGCTAATGAAAAAGGAGGCTGCGCCGCCCGAGGCGATGGATACGCTCAATGCGAGCCTCCACGACGCAGCGCTACATTCGAGGCTGATTCAACGAGAAACGGACCAAGGCGAGGAAGGTTGCGAATGGCGCTTCGATGACCTGGCTTCCTCTTTCGTCGCAATCCTGTGGCCCCTGGCCCGCACAGCAGCCCACCTGCTCGCTTCAAGGGATGTGGCTCTGGTGCGCACCTGCTCATCAGCAACCTGCCAGTGGTTCTTCCTCGACACCAGCAAGAATCATCGCCGCCGCTGGTGCGACATGAAACTCTGCGGCAATCGCGCGAAGGTGCGCAGGTTTTACGCAAAGAAAAAACAAACCGCTTGAGGTGCGCCTGCGCCATCCGCAGGCTGTCAGGATCTTCTTTTACGAAACGCAGCCCATTTCTGCAGCAGACTCTGAAGGAAGCCCAGAGCCAGGTTCATCCTCGTTGAGCCACTCCTTTTTCGACTTCGATACAATTGACAATTCGTGGAGGCTCCTCGTGATCCCGCGCATCGTTTTAATTTCGCTGTTGATGAGTTCAGCGCCTGCTCAAAACGTCATCCACTACACCGCCACCAACGCCAACGTAAAGTACTTATTCGCCACGGCCGAACCGGTCGCGCATTTAAAATCCGGCGACATTCTCGACACCAACACCCTCGACTGCTTCGGCAATGCGATCAGAAAACCCGGAGACACACTCAGCATGGTGAAGGGCGACAACCCGCTGACCGGACCGTTTTTCGTCGAAGGCGCGGAGCCTGGGGATACCCTTGCGGTCAAGATTCTTGATCTCGAAGTCGATGGCGATACGGGCGTGGGCGCGTTCGCTCCTGGATTTGGTGCCCTCAATGAGACCAACTACACTCCGATGCTGCATTCGCCGCTGCCCGAAAAAATCTGGTTCTATCAGATCGATCACGCCTCCAACACCGGCAGGTTCAAGGCCCTCGACTCCGATTTCTCCGTGAAAATTCCCCTGCATCCTTTCTTCGGTTGCATCGGAGTCGCTCCAGCGGAGGGCGAAGCGCGCAGCTCGGTGGTCCCTGCCGAATTCGGCGGCAACATGGATTCTCCCGAGGCCAGCGTCGGCAACACGGTTTATTTTCCAGTCAACGTGAAGGGAGGCCTCTTCTACATCGGCGACGGCCACGCCGCCATGGGCGATGGAGAGATCGCCGGCACCGCCATCGAAGTGCCCTTGAAAGCGCGCGTGCAGTTGAGCGTGATCAAAGGCCGCACCATCGCATGGCCTCAATTTGAAAATGACACCGCCATCATGACCGTAGGCGCTTACCGTCCCCTCGACGACGCGCTGCGCATCGCCTTCACCGAACTTGTGCATTGGATACACAAAGACTACGGCCTGTCCGAACTCGACGCGTACGAACTGCTCTCCCAGGTGGGAAAGATTCACCTCAACGAAATGGTCGACCCCAACTATGTGATCGTTGCGTCGATCGAGAAAAAGTATTTGCCGCCGAAGAAAAACTAAAAAGTTAGAGCGGAACATCATGCGGGCGAAAGGGACTAAGTTTGCATTCCCGAAACTCCGAGGGTAGAGCGAGCATTTTGCCTGCATCCCTGCACCGTGCGGCCCATTCCAGCAGGCTGCGATATTGCTCGAACCGGTCAATATTTCCCAGCCACTCCGTGCCGCATGAACTTGTGATAACAACCACATTCGGCACGTCGCAAGGCCCCACGCAGCCGCTGATCGTTAACTGGAATCGCTTTAACAGTCCGCGCTTCCTCCATTCCTTCTTGAGCCACTCCACCGGAACCTCGGGCAGCCCACGCTCTGTATTGCCGCAACAGCAGCCGCGGCAGATCGTAATCTGCCCGACCACAAGTCGCTTCGTCTGGATTGGACAACTTTCCGAGTTCACCGCCGCACACCCCTCCCCGAACATCCCGAATTCATTGCCTGACTTCGCCGCTCCGGGGCAGCAGCCTGGTGGAATTAAGAATGAAGGCCAGCTCCGAAGTGACATGGATAAAAGCTGCCAACAGCGGATTCAGAAAGCCAAAGGCGGCCATCCCGACTCCGATGCTGTCCACTACCAGCGTCCCCGTGAAATTTTGCATGATGATGCCGCTACAGCGTCGCGCCACCCGCAAGGTTTCCACAAACTTGGAGAGGTCGCTTCCGATCAGAATCACGTCGGCGCTCTCTCGAGCCACGTCAGTTCCTGAGCCCATTGCAATTCCGACGTTGGCCTCGACCAGCGCCGGAGCATCGTTGATGCCGTCGCCGACCATGGCAACTTTCCGTTTCTTCCCGCGCAGCTCGCGCACCCATTTCGCTTTTTGATCAGGCAACAACTCTCCTACCGCTTCGTTCACGCCGAGATCGCGGCCCACCGATGCGGTTACTTCTTGTGAGTCTCCGCTGAGCAGAATCGTCTTCAGGCCCATCTCGCGCATCGCGGCAACCGCAGCTTTCGCTTCCGGACGCAGGACATCTGCGACGCGGAGGACACCGAGCATCCGCCCCCTTCGGGCCACGTACACTTCCGAAGCCCCGCCCATCCCGTGGCCGTTGCCTGGGAGAATCCCCTTAACCGCGTGTTCCACAATGAGGGCCCGGCTGCCGACAAGAATCTCTTCGCCGCGATAGACCACGCGGACGCCTCTTCCAGGGGTGTACGAGAATTCATCCGGTTCAGCCACCGGCACCCCAAGTTCGACCGCCCGCGCGATAATCGCCTTGGCCAAAGGATGTTCAGATTTGCGTTCCGCGATGCCGGCGGCCGTTAGAATCTGTGACTCCGTAAAACCGTCGTCTGAGATCACCTCCCGAATCTGAGGTGTGCCGAAGGTCAGGGTGCCGGTCTTGTCTAACAACACCGTGTCCACTTCTGCCAGAGCTTCGAGATAGAGTCCACCCTTAATGATGACGCCCTGATGTGCCGCGCGGCCGATTGCTCCCAGGATGGCAAGAGGAGTTCCTGCCGCAATGCCGCACGCCCCCGCAACGATCACAACCGAAATTGTCGACCTGATGTTGTGGGTGAGGATGAAGGTGAGAATTGCGGCGCCCAGCGCAAAGTACACTAGATAGCCAGCCAGGCGATCGGCTGTCTTTTGAATCGGGGCCCGTGATTTCTCGGCATGTTCGACGGCTTCGACAATCCTTCCGAAAGTGGTGTCTCGCCCCAACCTGTCTGCGCTGATTTCCAATGCTCCCGATTGATTGATGGTCCCTGCGTAAACCGCGTCTCCCGGGAGTTTCTCGACGGGCATCGGTTCGCCTGTGATCGCTGCCTGCTCCACAAACGACCGCCCGCCCAGCACCAAACCATCCACCGGAATACGTCCGCCGGGTTTCACGATTACGGTGTCTCCCACCCCGAGATCGTTCGCGGGTATATCCACCACTTCGTTATTGCGTCGGACTGACACCGTTCGCGGCAGGAAGTCAACCAGATCCTGGATAGCGCGCCGCCCTCGTCCTACCGTGAGTCCTTCCAGGACTTCGGCGGCCAGAACGAAAGCGGTAATCACCAGAGCGGTGAAAAATTCGCCAATCGCCAACGCCGAAAGAAGGGCAATGGTCATCGACAATTCCATCGTCATCTTCCGTTCGACGATGTTCTCGAAGGCCTCCTTGAAAATGGGATACCCGCCGATCAGCGCACCCACGATGCCGATTACACTTATGCGCGGAAATGGCTCCCATAGCCGGAACCAAACTGCTGCCGCGGCCAACGTCACGAAAGCAATGCGAAGGAGTTCAACCCATTCAAACCTGTGCTCGTGTTCACCGTGCTCAGTGCCCTGAGCCGGCTTCATCATGTGAGGAGAATTAGTATGGTCATGCATCTGGGAAGGCGTCGCCAGGTCTTTTTCCCTTAAGGGAGAAGCGCTCATGTGAATCGTCCTTTTTTCAGGTTGAGCCGGGCCGCTCATTTCAAATAAGACTTGACCATGTCGATGACTTCGTCGGCGGCCTGGAGTTGTTGTGAGCTCGGCTTGTGCTTCCCGTTGAGCACATGGCTGCGTATGTGACCCTCCAGAAGCTCGGCCATCAGACTGTTCATAGCTCCTCTGGCCGCGCTCATGACCTGGAGAACCTCGGAACACTCACGCTCTTCGGTAAGGACTCGCACCAGGGCTTCGACCTGCCCTTGAATCCGTTTGGCTCTTAGAATCAGCTTTTGTTTGTCTTTGACGGTGTGGCTCATGGTCGGAGGTACTCTTCTCAGTATACTATACGGGGTATGGTGTCATCTATAAATCAACGCGACGGCTGGGGACTGCGCGGCTCACCGGCAAGGTGTTACTATTTTCTCGATCGCTGGTCTGCCAGTCCCGTTCTCGCAGATTCGGTCCGTAGAAGATTAAGTCCGTAGTGGAGGCTACGCTATGGCTGCGCGCACCTTCAACTTGAGTCAGAACTCCTGGCCTGAATTGCCCCTCGATGCATGGCAGGACACCTGCGCCACTCTGCACATGTGGACGCAGATCGTTGGCAAGGTGCGGCTCGCGCTAAGCCCGCTTATTAATCACTGGTGGGAGGTTCCTCTCTACGTCGATGCTCGTGGGCTAACCACTTCTGCAATTCCTTATAGGAACGGGATCTTTGAAATCCAATTCGATTTCATCGAGCATACGCTGAAGCTTCAGACCAGCTGGGGACCGTCCAAGTCTCTTCCGCTCAAGCCGGAATCGGTCGCCAGCTTCTATACCGCATTCATGCGTGCCTTACAGTCGCTGGGCGTCGAAGTGAAAATATGGACCATGCCCTGCGAGGTTTTGAACCCCATCCGCTTCGAAAATGACACGCAACACGCATCCTACGATCCTGAATATGCCCACCGCTTCTGGCAAGTCCTGATCCTATGCAACAATACTTTCCAGGAGTTTCGCGCAGGTTTCATCGGCAAAGATAGTCCAGTCCATTTTTTCTGGGGAAGCTTCGATCTGGCGGTGACGCGTTTCTCTGGGCGGCGCGCTCCAGAACGACCGGGCGCCGATCCAGTCACGCGCGAAGCGTATTCCCACGAAGTAATCAGTGCCGGATTCTGGCCGGGAGGCGGCGACATAAAAGGCCCGGCCTTCTACGTCTATGCAGCCCCCGAGCCTGCTGGCTTTAGCGGGCAAAAAGTGAAACCCGCCGAAGCTTTCTATCATCCGCAGCTAAAAGAGTTCTTGCTGATGTATGACGACGTTCGCCGCGCCGCTTCCCCACACCAAGCGCTACTCAGCTTTCTCCAAAGCACCTACGAAGCGGGAGCAAATCTTGCGCAATGGGATCGCAAGGAACTGGAACGCGTCTGAAACTAACCAACAGACTTCAAGGAGTTGAAAATGCCTAAGAAATGCAAGCATCTGGATCAGATCAAGATCACCAGCACCGATAAGCATGTCTGTGAAGAATGCGTGAAAATCGGCGACAGCTGGGTTCACCTGCGTCTGTGCATGTCCTGCGGGAAGGTGGGCTGCTGCGATTCATCGAAGAACAAGCACGCCACCAAACATTTCCATGAAGTTAAGCATCCCGTGATGCGCTCCATCGAGCCCGGGGAAGACTGGATCTGGTGCTACGTAGATGAAATGATTGCCGGCGAGGTAGCGGCCTGAGAGCGGTGTACTGCAACGTTGCCGATTCCCACGACTGCACTCGCACAGCCCGAGAAATAATATGGCATGGGGCCGCATCGCGTTAGCCGTATTGGCCAGCGGTTTTGTGTCGTCGATGACCGACTGGCTATTCATGGGCGACTGGCTTTACAAGCGCTACGACCGGCACCCGGAGATCTGGAGGTACGCGGTCGGCCAGGGAGAAAATAAAGCTATCCTTTGGTCCAGCGTTCTGCCGTTCGCTACGTGCGGAGTTTTTGTTTTCCTCTGCGGCGGCTTGCATCTTTACTCATACCGCGCAACATTAAAGTTGGCGATGGCGATCTGGCTTATCGGACCGTTACCGCTGACGATCGTAAATGCACTGTGGTTGAAAATAGTTCCCGCCATCGCGGCGTCGCATGCTCTGGGATGGCTGGTCAAGCTCGGCATCGCGGCCATCGGTGTTAGGCTCATTCTGGGTCGAATGTAAGCTGGAGCTTTCACAAAGCAGGTTTAAGCGGAGGTTCGAACGGACGGGAAAAACCACGGGAAAAAATTGAAAGGGCCGTGACATTGGTTATGCTCTAGCCGCCAACTCCTGCGAGGGAGTCAACTGCGTGGACGCATGTACCGTCACAGCCCCTTGATGCGATCACTGTTTTCACAGTCCCAAACCCCAACTGCTCCTCGCAGAACCAGTCGGTTTTTTCGGGTCTGGCTGCCCCGCAGGTTGCCCCGCTTGGCTGATCACTCAGTCTACTTCGGGTCAGCAAGGTTTATTTCGCTGTCCCTTTCAACCGTCGACGGAACCCACCTTAACAGAGCGTTCATAAATGTCAACGCAAACTATTGGTGCACTGATGGAGCGACATCCTGTGAATATCGGCAAATGCAAAGCGTTCTTTCTCTTGCGTTTACGATTTTCGATTTTCGATTGAGACGTGATTTTCACAGAAAGTTGCACAGCCCTTCTTGTGCAACAAAATTAACCGCCGAACCAAAAAATCGTCTTGACGCCGAAAAAATCTCGGCGCATCTTGCTACTAGCACAAAAGAAGCAGTGATGTCAGAACTCGTGGCCTATGTGGACGGTGGTTCTCTGGGCAATCCAGGGCCATCGGGTATTGGAGTGATCATCGACGGCTGCGAAAGCGGCCCCATCCGCATCGCCAAATGGATTGGCCACCAGGATAACAACGTCGCCGAGTACATGGCACTGCTCGAAGCCTTGCAGTGCGCGCTCTCATTGAATGCGAAAGCCCTGCACGTGTATTCGGACTCTCAAGTCGTCGTCCGCCAGATGCGCGGCGAGTACGCCTGCCGCAGTTCGCGCCTCTACTCCCTCCACTGGACCTGCCGGAAATTAGCTCGTACCCTCAGCTTTTCTATCTCTCATGTTCCCCGAGAAGACAATGCTGAGGCCAACCAACTGGCCAATACAGCAGTTCGCCAGCGACCCATCTAGACGCCCTCCCGTGGAGGTCAAACCCGCGCTTGGCTCTTAGCCCGGTGATTGCCCGGTGATCTTAGCCCGGTGATCTTAGCCTGGTGATCGATGCGGTCAGATGAAGAGATCCGCTCGTTCGGATCGTTAGAGAGCAGCTCCCAAATCGATCCTCGCACTGCACCACCGGGCTACAACTTTCGAGTACCAAAGTTCGTTGACACCATGCCGCCGCCGGGTAAAACTCCAACTATTGCACTCTGAAAATTGAAACGAGGCAGCCTGTCGCTCCGAATAGCGCTGGACCGTGGATTGCCCCTGAATGCGCGGTGACGAATGCAAGATGATACTTGGCGCGCGTCCGTGCCTCATCAATCATTGATCATTGATCGAAGATCATTGATCGAAGATCGAGCGTTGAATCGATGGAACACCAATCAATCGTCGACCATAATTCTGCAGTGGCCGTAGCCGAACCGGGAACTGGCAAAACGCTTCCTGCGACCCTGAGCGTCTCTGCGGGAATCGCCGCGGTCACCGCGCATCCTCCCAGATTTTTTGCATTGCCCTCGGCGACGCATCCGGCCCTGCCCGCAGAAAACGGTGGGCACTCGCTGGCCGAGATGGCCTGCAACGATCTTGACGCCGCTTTGCAACTCTTGGCCGAGCGGGCCCAGTACATTACCGGGGCTACCGGTGCCGCCATTGCCCTGCGCCGCGGAGAACATAACGACATGCTTTGCCGCGCCAGCGTCGGCTCGAACGCTCCCGAACTCGGCGCGCTGCTTTCCATGGAATATGGACTTTCCGGGGAAAGCGTCCGCAAGCGCCAGGCCATGCGTTGCGATGATGTGGAAAGTGATCCGCGCGTGAACCGCGAGGGCTGCCGGCGCTTGGGCATCTCTTCGGTCGTTGTCATGCCGATTCTAAGTGACGAACAAGCGTTGGGCGTCTTCGAGCTTTTTTCTGGCAAACCACAAGCCTTCGATGAGCGTGATCTCTCAGCCTTGCAGCGCTTGAGCGAAATGACCGAGACCGCTGTCAAACATGCTGCCGCAGCGCAAAACATCTTTGTCACTCCTGCCTCGCCCCAAGCCAACGGGGTTGCGCCGGTCGCGAATGCTGCAGCTCCGCTTTCACCATCGGCGCTCACAGCGAACCATCTTGCACCGCAAACGCTTACACCTCAAAAAGAAGAGAAAGAAGCCCCGCCGAAACCACTCTTCTGGTCGACCGTTATGCAAAAGCAAACCAGCTCCGAACCTGCCGAGCTGGTCGCTGAATCGATCGCAGTGCCGCCGATCTTAAGAAGGCTGCAGAAGTGCCAGGCTTGTGGCTTTCCCGTATCTTCGGGCCGCACCTTCTGTGTGGAGTGTGAGGAGAAACAGTGGCGCGGCCAGGCCCATCCCCGGCCACCCTTCGCCGAACAGCCAGCCTCATCTCCAGCCCAGCCGTCGCCAGATGGGAGACTCGTAGCTCTCGCTGCCGCGGCTGGCGTCAGTGGAATACAAAATTCCGTCCCTGCCGCAGTCAACCGGAGCGCGATTTCAAAACCAGCTGCCGTCGCTTCTTCTTCGGATATCGGACCGGATCCCTCCCAGGCCGTCATCCAAAACATCTCTGATGATGCATCTTCGCCCGACCGCGAAACTCCATTTCTGACCTCGACACTCGAGTCCAAATCCTGGTTCGCGGCTAACAAGTATATCCTCGGAGCATTGCTGGCCGTGGCTGTCATTGTCGGAATAGTCGCCTGGCTGCGTTGACGGTTTGCGATTTATTGTCATCCTGAACCACTCGCATACCGTGCGAGTCTGAAAACTCAATGTAATTTCGTGTCCGTGGTTCATGAATTTAGGACTTCCGCCCTTTTTCCTCTTTTCGATTCTCTTGCGCGCCCGCGGCGGATTACAATTCCTTTCCTGACTCTTTAGGATCATCGTTAAGGAGTGCTCGTGCCACAAGTCATGCGCGCGGTCCCGCGCCATTGTTTGCTGATTCTGCTGCTGGCCGCCCTTGCTTCTGCTCAGAGTTCCGAACAGCGCACCGCCCGCTACCTCGACACGGTGCGAAAGCAGCCACAATTATTGCTGGCCTTCTTGCATGAGGTGCCGAAAGGTGGCGATCTGCACAATCATCTTGATGGCGCAATCTATGCGGAGGATCTCGTTGATTTCGCGGCCGACGGCGGCCTGTGTGTGGACCGAACGTCGTCGCGTCTGCTGGCCCCGCCATGCGATCCTTGCGACAGCTATACCGCCAAGCCCGCGGCGCGCTGCGCTTATGGCGACCACGTTCTCTATGGCCAGATGGTCGATGCCTGGTCGATGCGCAATTGGAGACCGGGCGACGAATCGGGTCACGATCATTTCTTCGCCACCTTTGACAAATTCGGGCTGGCCTCGCACACACATGTCGCAGAAGCGATCGCCGCGGCCACGAATCGCGCCGGCATGGATCATCTGCAGTATGTTGAGTTCATGCATACCGCGGATGGCGGCGCAGCGGCGACACTGTCGGCAAAAGTAGAATGGAATCCTGATTTTGCCAAGATGCGCGATGCCTTACTCGGCGCAGGAATGAAAGATGTGGCTTCCGAGACCGCCCAAAAACTGGACGCCGATGACGCCCGCGCGAAACAAATTCTCAAGTGCGGCACCCCGGACGCCGGCCCAGGATGCGATGTAACTCTACGCTACCTATATCAGGTGCTGCGCGGCCTGCCTCCCGAGGTAGTCTTCGCACAAATCTTACTGGGTTTCGAACTCGCGTCCTCCGATCCGCGATTCGTCGGACTCAATCTGGTTATGCCCGAAGACTGGTACGTGCCCATTCACGATTTCAATGAGCACATGGCGATGCTCGATTATCTGCACAGCGTCTACCCCAACGTGCATATCGCGCTGCATGCGGGGGAACTCGCGATGGGTTTGGTGCCACCAGAAGATTTAACGTTTCACATTCGCGCCTCGGTCGAGCGGGGACACGCAGAGCGCATCGGCCACGGCGTTTCTGTAATGAACGAAAAAGATCCGCTCAGCCTGCTGCACGAAATGGCCGAGCGCAACGTGCTCGTCGAAATCGCGTTGACCTCAAATGACCTGATCTTAGGCGTGAGCGGGGACGACCATCCGCTTCCGATTTATATGAAATATGGCGTTCCGGTGGCGCTCGCGTCTGACGACGAAGGTGTATCGCGTTCCGACATGACTCAAGAATACCTGCGCGCAGTCGAGAGCTATCACCTTTCCTACGTGGATTTGAAGCGCATGGCGCGTCAAAGTCTGGAGCACAGCTTCCTGCCTGGCCTGAGCCTGTGGACAGAAACGAAAGTGGTATTTCGCATGAAGCCCGCATGCGCGGGAGACGCAACTGGTTCAGCCAAACCTTCCGCTGCATGCGAAGGATTCCTCACCGCCAATGAACGTGCCCGCATGCAGTGGCAACTGGAAAGTGAATTCACGAAGTTTGAGAAAAAATATTAGACCTGCTGAAGCCTCATATTTTGGAACTGGCGTATCTCTGGATTTGGGTGGCGCAGTGCCTTCAGCGTTTCCATTAGGTTCCGCGCCAACCAGGGCTTCAGCCCTGACGTACATTGAAACCCACACTCCGATGACCGAGATGACCGATCAATTCAAGCTCGCTGAAACCGCCGCTCAGTCCTTACTGCAACGGACCCCACTGCGCCCGTGCGTTGGCCTCGTCCTCGGCTCAGGCCTCGGCGGCTTCGCCGATTCCCTCGCCGACGCTACCCGAATCCCCTTCACCGAAATTCCATCATTTCCCCTTTCCACTGCGATCGGCCACGCCGGGCAACTCGTGATCGGGAACGCCGGCGCCATCCCCGTTGCCGTAATGCAAGGCCGCGTGCACCTCTATGAAGGATACTCAGTCCAGCAAGTCGCCTTTCCCATGCGAGTATTCGGACGCATGGGAATTCGCACCATCATCCTCACGAACGCGGCCGGCGGAATTAATCTCAACTATCAGCAAGGAGCACTCGTGCTCATCCGCGACCACATCAATTTGCAGGGCGTAAATCCGCTAACCGGTCCCAATGACGACCGCTTCGGCCTCCGCTTTCCTGATATGACACAAGCCTACCCGAAAGACTATCGGGCCATGGCACGAGACGAAGCCGCCAATCTGGGGATGACGCTGCATGAAGGCATTTACGCCGCCCTGCTCGGTCCCAGCTACGAAACCCCTGCCGAGATCAATTATCTTCGCACCATCGGCGCGGACCTGGTCGGAATGTCGACCGTAGCCGAAGTGATCGCCGCGTGCCACATGCGAATCAAAGTTCTGGCGATCTCGTGCGTTACCAACATGGCCGCCGGAATTCTCGACCAACCACTCTCCCACCAGGAAGTTATGGAAACCGGCGAGCGCGTTAAGACCAGCTTCGAGGCCCTGCTGCGCGCCATCCTGACGCGCATGGCACACGATTTACCGCAGTGATGGACCGTTTGGAGTGCACTTACCAATGTGAGCGCCTTTTTTCCGGCGCGAGGAATCTGCTCTTCTCCGAAGCTATTTCCGGGGAATAAACAACGCCACCGGCGGTTTCACACCAAACGTCTCGGCAAAACTCCCCTGATTGACCGCGATTGCAAAATGTCCGCGCGAGTCGATATACAAGAGCGGCTCCTTCAGCCGCACATCGCTAAACGTCCGCACGAACTTAATCCTCATCTCCTTATCGCCGATCTTCACCGGAACTTCCTGCCCGTGCTGGTAGCCAAGTTTCAAAAAGTCTTCCGCGTTCAAATTAGTTACCAGATTGCCAAACGGACCATCCGTCGCAATCACCTCCGCCATAACCCCGCGATCATCGATACGTGCAGCCTTCAACTCGAGCCGTACCAGCGACGCGACCGGCATCTCTGGCCCTACCTTCGTCCAATCCTCGCCGCGCGCCACGTGGGCTCCCACCGGGGAAAAAATGTCCCGCCCGTGAAACGTTGATGACATCTTGGTGCCAATCATCCAATCCGGATTGGTGATCTCATGCACTCCCTCGATACCGTCGCGCTGCTCCACCAGCGTGATCACGCCGTTATCCGGCAGCACAAAATATTGTCCCCGTTTCGATTTCGCGACGATAGCTTTGCGCGTGCTGCCAACGGTCGGGTCAACCACCACCACAAAAACCGTTCCTGCCGGATAGTATGGCGTTGCCCCATAAAGAAAACGCGCGCTGTCAGGAATGGAAAACGGGGTTACCTGATGCGTGAGGTCGACGATGCGCACCTCTGGCATGATGGAGTACATCACGCCGCGACAGATCGCCACCGAATCGTCCACCACCCCGAAGTCAGTCATAAAGACAATCGTCTGCGGATATTTTCCACTCTCCGCACCCGCCAATGCCGGAACCAAGAAAAGACCAAGCAAAATAATCGCAAATCCATGCCTCAGAAGAATCCTGTAGGGACACGGTTGCTCACGTGTTTTGAAGGGGTGCGGCTTCCGGTCGCGCCGCAACCGCCCCAACGTTGAAGGCGGATTTAGCCGCTGACGCATGGCGTCACTTAGGACTGAAATTTGTGGGCTCATCATGGCCTGCAAGAATACCCGGATTAGCGGCGAAGCGGCAAATCCAACACCCCGCGACGCCACCGATCTATAATGTGCTGTTCATACTGTACGACCGCAAGGAGGTCCTTATGTCCCAAGCTGTGTCCCAAGCCGTCCCTGAAAAGTACCGCGATCTGTTTCAGAAGCGCGCCTTCGCCAACCTGGCGACGCTCATGCCCGACGGCCGTCCACAAGTCACCCCGGTTTGGTGCGACTTCGACGGCGAGCACGTGATCTTCAATTCCGCCAAGGGACGGCAGAAGGACAAGAATGTGCGCCGCGATCCCCGCGTCTCGATGTCCGTTGTCGACCCCGAAAATCCCTACCGTTATCTTGAAATTCGCGGGCGCGTCGTCGAGATCACCGAAGACGGGGCCGCTGCCCATATCGACAAGCTGGCCAAGAAATACCTCGGCGTCGACAAATATCCTTACGGCCAACCCGGTGAAGTGCGCGTGATTTATAAAGTGCGACCCGAGCACACCACGGTGATGGGTTAGCATCAAATAGTCCCGGACTAGGCGTTGATTTCTTAGCCTTGCGTCTTGGCGCTGATTTAGAGCAAGCAGCTCCTCAGCGCTGCGATACGCGGCTCGATGATGGTCCTGCGACCGATGATCAACGACTGAAACAAATGATTCAAACTCTTGAATGGACTGACCAGGGTGTGCGCTTCATCGACCAGACGAAGCTGCCCACCGAAGAGACCTATGTAACCTGCGAGACGTATGAGCAGGTTGCGGACGCTATCCGCACGATGGTGGTGCGAGGAGCGCCTGCCATTGGTGTGGCCTCTGCCATGGGAATTGCCCTTGGCGTGAACAACTCCAAAGCCGAGACCGTCGCCGAGCTTAAGCGGGATCTCGACCACATTTGCGATGTTATCGGCAAGACTCGGCCTACGGCAGTAAATCTATTCTGGGCGATCGGTCGCATGCAGGAGAAGTTCGAGCGGATGCGTATTCGTCCGATCGAACACATCAAGCAGGCACTCATTGAAGAATCCCAGCGCATGCACGCCGAGGATATCGCCGCGAACCAAGCGATGGGACGTCATGGCGCAGCGCTGATGCCGAGCACGGGTGGAGTGCTGACACACTGCAACGCGGGCGCGCTGGCAACTGCCGGATACGGGACCGCGCTGGGCGTGATTCGCGCGGCAGTCGAGCAAGGCAAGAAAATTCATGTCTATGCCGATGAGACCAGGCCGTTTCTGCAGGGCTCGCGGCTTACCGCGTGGGAGCTGATGAAAGACGGCATTCCCACCACTGTGATTTCCGACAACATGGCGGGAGCGATGATGAAGCAGGGGAAGATTGGAGCGATCGTGGTTGGCGCGGACCGAGTCGCTGCGAACGGCGACGTCGCGAACAAAATCGGAACCTACACCGTCGCCGTACTGGCTAAGGAGAATGGCGTCGCATTCTATGTGGCCGCGCCGATTTCGACCGTCGACCTGGAATGCTCTGACGGCGGCAAAATTCCCATCGAACAGAGAAATCCCAGGGAAGTCAGCCATATCGCAGGAAAACAGATGACTCCCGATGGCGTGTCGATTGAAAATCCTGCCTTTGACGTAACCCCTGCGAAGTACGTGACCGCAATCATCACGGAGCGCGGTGTAGCGCGTGCACCCTACGAGGAGTCCCTGCGCAGTTTGGCGGGGCTGGAATCCAAGGTCGAGGTCTAGCAATTGTAATTTTTGTGGCGAGGGCTCGCTTAAGAAATCTTCCCAAGTGAAATTCTGCATCAAACTGTGACGGAGATCACCGTTGGCAAACAGTAGCCAAAGGTAAATTTTGAGTGTCGGCTATTTTCAGAACCGGGAAGGAAAACTGGGCCAATATGGTTCGATTGTGCTATATGGAGCCCCATCCTACGTGTGAGAAGATGGCGCCTCTACTGTTTCGGCTCGCGCCGCCTAGGGGCGGGGCAGGATGGACCTTGGCGGAGGCCGCATGCATCTAAAGGATGGCGGGGTGGCGCTTCGGGTTGAAGGGTTGAAAAAGGTTTTTCGGTCCGGTGAATCGGACCTGGTGCTCTTTGAGAATCTATCATTTGAGGTGAGGCGAGGAGAGATGCTGGCCGTTGTGGGCGAGTCAGGGGCGGGAAAGAGTACCTTATTGCACATCCTGAGCGCTCTTGATCACGCTTCTGCGGGTGACGTATACTGCGCCCAATTGAAGCTGAATGCCTTATCAGCGGACGATGCGGCGAGCTTTCGCAATCGCGACGCGGGCTTCGTCTGGCAGTTTCACTATCTGCTGCCCGAATTCACGGCAGCGGAAAATGTAGCGATGCCACTGCTGCAACGAGGCCGAAGTTGGGCGCAGGTAGCTCCGGAAGCTTCGCGCTGGCTGCGAGAGGTCGGATTGGAGCAACGTTCGCACCATCGCTCGGGAGAGCTTTCGGGCGGGGAGCAGCAGCGCGTGGCTTTAGCCCGAGCCCTGATTACGGGTCCGCAGTTGTTGCTGGCGGACGAGCCCACAGGAGACCTCGACCAGCAGACTGCGGAAGCAGTCTTCTCTTTGATTGCGCGATTGCATCGCGAACACCAACTTACTTCTCTTATTGCAACGCACAATTTATCATTCGCACGGCGCTGTGATCGGGTGCTGCGATTGGAGCACGGGCGCGTGGAAGAAATCACTCCGGATTCGTTGCCGGCATAGAGCGAGTTGGTTTAGAAGGAAAGATGGATGAGTGACAAGATTAGTCAGACAAAGTGCAAGAAATTGGAATATCGGCGGGTAGCAAGGCTTTAAACAGGTTCCTTCAGTAACATTGTAAAAACGATTGAGTACTTGGGTTCGGTGGCCGTTTGATTGCATAATAGGGTATTGCGGGGAGCCGGATGCAAGTGGACATCAACAAGCTAGGTTTTTCGTAGGTCAGAGCGCGCCTAGCGCCCTCTCGACCGGAACACCAGGGGGAAGGGCATTATGTTTGAACGTTACACGGAGAAAGCCAGGCGCGTAATCTTCTTTGCGCGCTACGAAGCAAGCCAGTTCGGGTCCCCTTATATCGAGACCGAACACCTGCTGCTGGGGCTCCTGCGCGAAGACAAAGCCCTGACCAATCGATTCCTGCGCTCGCACGCCTCGGTTGAGTCCATCCGCAAGCAGATTGAAGGACACACCACAATCAGGGAAAAGGTTTCGACCTCGGTAGACCTGCCGCTTAGCAACGAGTGCAAACGTGTGCTGGCCTACGCCGCTGAAGAGGCGGAGCGCCTTTCGCACCGGCACATCGGGACGGAACATCTTCTCTTGGGTTTGCTGCGCGAAGAGAAATGCTTTGCCGCGGAGATTCTGCACGAGCGTGGCTTAAGGCTTTCGACCATCCGTGAAGAATTGGCCCGCACCACCCAGGAGAAAGCACAGCCGCAACGGCAGCGCGAATCGTCACTGCTGAGCGAGTTTTCCCGCGATCTCACCCAGGCGGCAATGGACAGCCAGCTGGATCCGCTGGTCGGCCGCGATGGAGAACTCGAGCGCGTAGTCCAGATTTTATGCCGCCGCACCAAGAATAATCCCGTGCTGATCGGTGAACCAGGAGTGGGCAAGACTGCCATTGTTGAGGGTTTGGCGCAGCGCATTGCGGATGGGGAGGTTCCATCATTCCTTGCGGATAAGAGAATTCTGGCGCTCGACCTTTCCCTAATTGTTGCCGGAACTAAGTATCGTGGCCAGTTTGAAGAACGGCTCAAAACTATTATGAAAGAGTTGATGGAGTCGCAGAATTCCATCATCTTTATTGACGAACTGCACACGCTGGTGGGCGCGGGATCAGCGGAGGGATCGCTGGACGCGGCGAACATTCTGAAGCCTGCTCTGTCGCGCGGTGAGATTCAGTGCATCGGCGCGACTACTCCGGGCGAATACCGTAAATCGATTGAGAAAGACCGGTCGCTGGAAAGGCGCTTCCAGGCGGTTAAAGTTCCGCCGCCGAATGAAGCGGACGCGATCAAAGTTCTCTTCGGTATTAAGGATCGCTACGAAAAATTCCACGCCGTCACTTATACGGACGATGCGATTAACTTTGCGGTATCGCACTCGAATCGCTATATTCCGGACCGATTCCTGCCCGATAAGGCGATCGATCTGGTCGACGAAGCTGGAGCCCGCGTAAAACTGCGGCAGACTTCGCAGCCGGAAGAGATCAGCGAAGTACAGAAGCGGATCAAGTTCATCGTTCACCGGATGGAGAACGCGATTGCGAACCATGAGTTCGAGAAGGCGCGTTTCTATTCGGACGAAGAACGCAAAGAGCGCGAGAACCTGCGCGCTCTTCGCGAAAAATATCACCTCGACGAATCTTCCACTGGCGTCGTGGGCCGCGAGGATATTGAGGACGTAGTTTCGCGCTGGACCGGCGTTCCCATTACTTCGATTAAAGAAGAAGAGACGCAGAAATTGCTGCGCATCGAGGAGGAGCTGCACAAGCGGATTATTTCGCAGGATAAGTCGATCAGCGCGCTGGCCCGGGCGATCCGGCGTTCGCGAGCGGGATTGAAGAGTCCGAACCGTCCGATTGGTTCGTTCCTGTTTCTGGGACCGACCGGCGTGGGTAAGACAGAAGTTGCACGAACCCTGGCACAGTTCATGTTCGGTACGGAGAAAGCGTTAGTACGCTTCGATATGTCGGAGTTCATGGAGAAGCATTCCGTTTCGAAGCTGATCGGTTCGCCTCCGGGATACGTCGGCTATGAAGAAGGTGGCCAGCTTACCGAACGCGTGAAGCGGGCGCCGTATTCCGTGGTGCTGCTTGACGAAATCGAGAAGGCGCACCCGGATGTGTTTAACATCCTGCTGCAGGTTTTTGAAGACGGCCAACTGACCGATGGACTCGGCAACACGGTCGACTTCAAGAACACAATCCTGATCATGACGTCGAACATCGGTGCGCGGCACCTGCAGAAGCGCGAGGGTTTTGGCTTCCAGTCCACCAAGGATGAAATGGTTTCCAGCAAGGTCGAAGAGTTGGTGAAGGGCGAGGTAAGGCGTACCTTCAATCCGGAATTCCTGAACCGGCTGGACGAGATCATCCTGTTCCTGGCGCTGAGCGAGGCCGACCTGATCCAGATTCTGGAACTCATGGTTACCCAGCTCAATGCGAATCTTGCCCAGAAATCGATTACCGTCTCTGTGGCGGATGAGGCCAAGAAGTGGATTCTCAACCAGACGCTCACCGATCGCACCTATGGAGCGCGTCCGTTGCGTAGGGCTCTGCAGAAATATATTGAGGACCCGCTGTCGGAGGCCCTGATCCAGGGCACGATCACGACGCGTCCGGCATTTATTGAGGTCTTCCTCGAGGATAACAAGCTGTTCTACCGTCCGGTGGATGCGGAAAAGACCGAGGGCGTGTTGTTGTACGAGAACAGTTAGAGACAGGCCGACTGTTCACACTGTAAAAATATAATCGTATCTGAATTTCGAATCCACGACCTCGCCGCTCTCGTCCAGCTCCCTGTGCAGGAAATGCGTCTTTAATTTCAAGCCACAACTTTCCGCCAGTTGCATCATCTTCTCGGGCCCAGCGTAGAGGATTCCGCAAGAATTCAAGACGATTTGCTCGGAACCCACTGTGGCCTTCAACCAGCGACGAAGCATGCCAGCGACGGCACGAAGCCCATTGTGTTTCATGAGATGACGCAAAAGAGCGATCATGGATGTTCCGCGATACATCCCGTAATGCGCGTACTCGTCAATTTCAGGCATATCGCCAATCCAGATTGTCGCACCCGGGCGCGCGATTCTCGCCATCTCGCGCAGCGCGGCCAGAATATCGTCCTCCGATGGGAGGTAAAGGAGCGTGGCGTTACACACAATCTTGGTGGCGCCCCTTGAGTCCAGAGGAAGCGACTGAGCATGACTGGCTATGAAAGACAAACCGGGAAATGCGGACTCCAACCTCTTTTGCTCCTCGACGCTGACCGAGACTCCAATACATTTCGCGGCGCCGCCCATCGCCATTCGCAGCAGAGTGGCATCGCCGCAGCCGATGTCCACGAGGACATCGTCAGGCGTGAGCTGGATCGCGGACAAGATTTCCCGGTTCACAAATTCCGTCAGCGACTTCCGGTTAGGCCGCGCCGCCAGTTCGTGGATATCTTCCGCCTGCGCCCTCAGCCTGTAAGCGTCCGCGTAGTTATTGATGCGCACCACAGGCATATCCGGTATCCTTCGCCATTTTCCCACGACAGGGCGTCAAGGCGTCGTCACGCCACTCCAGAAACTGTTGTTTGGTTTTCAGGCACCCTAATTGTGACGGCGTCGCCACAGCTGGGCCAGCCGTAGGGGCTTGTCAGGCCTGGATTGTTATATTTTCCATATCGCTTAATATTCACCAGTTACACGCTCCATAAGCTGGTGGAAGACAGCTTCGGCGAGGTGATCTCCCTTTGCAGCCTTAACGCCTCGAAATTTCGGAAAGTAGCTTCTGATGTCCTCGTGAGACATTCGCCCCCCCGCTGCAGACGTCGCCGGACGCGTCGTGATCGTGCCCCGGATGAGGGCCTCCGACAGTGGGATCAATAAAGACAACGACTTGATTACATCCCTCCCGCTGACGTAAATAGTGAGCGCTAGGCGCATTCATCCTTAAGGGCCGGCACAACTCAGCTCTTTGAGGAGAAGATCTGCATCAGGTTCGTAATGCGCAGCAGTTCCAGGACGCGAGGTGTCATGTTGGCGAATTCCAGGATGCATAGACCCTGTCTGATAGCCGACGCTTTGAGGCCTACCAGCGCTCCGAGCCCGGAGCTATCCAGATAACTTATGTCGCCCAAGTCGATCACGATGCGGCCCCCGAGGGGGATCAAGGGCTGCACAATTTCTTTGATCTTCGGCGATGTGTCGCTAACCAGCCTGCCATGACACTTCACCGTTGTTACGAGATTCCCTTGTTCATCTTTACCGGTCGACTTCTCAACTTCACCGTGAAACGACCCATCCGGTGTCATAGCACTACCATTTCCTTCAGAGTGGAAGATCTCGGATATTAACATCCGGTCTTCAAGATTGCCATGCCTTTTAGGAGATGCGGGAAAATCACCTTCACTCACTGGCATCAATGATGCGTTTAGCGCATTTCAGGAGAAGGCCAGTCGGAGTCAGCGTTAGTCTTTCTTGATTGGTTACTATGAGGTAATTGCGTTCGGCAACATGGAGGAAACATCCGTGCCACTCGTAGTCGAAACAGCACAGTCCCTGAAAGATTTGGTGGGCCGCGAAATCACAACGGACTGGTTCGCCGTTACCCAGGATCGCATCCAGCGGTTTGCTGAGGTAATCGAGGATCGCCAGTGGATCCATGTGGACCCGGACCGTGCGCGGCGTGAGTCGTCTTATGGAAGCACAATTGCCCACGGGTTCCTGACCCTATCGCTGTTGAGCCGCTTTATGGGAGAGGCAATCGAGATCCGAGGCGGGGTCCGCATGAGCATCAACTACGGCTTGAATCGGGTTCGCTTTCCTTCGCCGGTCCGCGCCGGCTCGAAGATTCGAGCGCATTTTACTCTTCGATCGCTGAAAGAGTTGCCTGACGCGATTGAAGCAATCTTTGACGCGACGGTGGAAGCGCAGGAAAACGACAAGCCGTGCTGCGTGGCTGAGTGGGTGGTTCGCTATTACACGTAAGGCGACCACGGAGCTGAAGCCCCGAGGAATTTGGCGGCTCACGCGGCGCTGAAGCGCCGCTCTTCCACGGTCGTGGCTAGATTGGTGAGTTTTTTCGCAATTCGTTTTCTAACGGTGCGTGCGCAATCCGTCGACGGCGAGGTGCGCCACGGCATTGAAGGTAAACAATCGCAGCTGCTCTTTTCTCAAACGCAGGATTGTGTAAGATGCGTTGTACACTGCGCCAGCGAGGCGCATTACGCGCGCGTCGGAAATCTCCAGGGACAGGCCAGTGCAAATCGCAACCGGCGTGGCCGACGTGACGATGACAACATTCTCGCGTGCGTCCGAGATTTTCGACTGGCAGGCCGCAACGCGATCGCGGAATTGCTGCCACGTTTCGCCGGTGAAAGGAAAACGACCGGAAACCCACGCCTCAACCAGTTTCGTATCGCAAGGTAGCCATTTGCGATGAATTCTTGCCGCGTGCGCTCCCTGGCTGATTCGCACCTGCTCCCGCATCTCTTCGTATTCGCGGCGGAATTCAGAGTCCTCAGCACAGAAACGCGGAGCAATCTCGCGATACACGCGGCTGAGATCAAACTCATCCCAGGCAGGATCGACGCTCACTGTGGGGAATAAAACACCGGCAGCGGCATAAGCAGTACTGATCTCGGCGGCGGTTTGCTGCTGGCGGGACAGCGCTCCCACATAGGCCGAGGCAAATTTGATTCCCTGGGAGACGAAATGCTCACCCAGCAGCCGCGCCTGCCGCTTTCCCAACTCAGACAGAGAATCGTAAGCGTCGCGCGTTCCCGCCTGGCCATGGCGCACAAGATACAGGGTGCTCAACTGAGTTTTCCCGTGAGCGAGTCCGCGAGCTCGACTAATCCTCGGACACGTTCGCCGAAATTCTGGAAGCGCGCGTCTTGCGTCTGGCCACGCCGGAAGCGGTAGTAGATCTGTTGCAGAATTACGGCCAGCTTGAAGACGCCGAGCACTTCATAGTAAGCGATGTGCGAAAGGTCGCGACCGGTGCGTTCCGCATAGCGTTGTACGAATTGATCTCGTGTGTACCATCCGGGTTGCGATGTGAGAGCGGGCACTCCGCGGACGCGCAGTTGCGGCGCTTCCGCCCAACTCCAGTAACACAGGGTCAAACCAACATCGGCTAGCGGATCGCCGACCGTTGCCATCTCCCAATCAAGCACGGCTTCGATTTTGTTCACAGCGTCGATGAGCGACCCGCAGAACCAACCGCTAGCATAATGTTATCCAGCTTGTAATCGTTATGCACGAGGGTCGGCGCGGGAGAAACCGGCCGGTGATCGTTGAGCCATCGAATTACACTATCCATCTTAGGCATGTCATCAGTTTTAGCCCGGTTCCAACGATCTGCCCAACCCTGCACCTGGCGCTCAAGAAATCCCTCGGGCTTGCCGAGGGCAATTAATCCCGTCTTCGAAACATCGATGGCATGCAGCCGGATCAGGCAATCGATAAAGGCCTCACTCATACGCTGTTCGTAATTCGGCACCTTCAGCGAGCTGTGGTGGAACATCATCGCGCAGTATCAACCCACGCCTGCGTTCCATCAGGAAAAAAACCGCGCCCAGCACTGTTGGATCCTCGCACAAATGAAAAACGGCTGGAGCTTCGCGAAAATGCGGATGCACCGCCTGGAGCACCCGAAATTCGCGCGCCATGTCGTGGGCTTTGGGCGCGACGGGACCCAGAGGAGCGCGTCTGAGCACGTACTCGCGGCCATCTCCATGCATCCGCAACAGATACGTCAGGTTCGAGTGTCCGCCCGGAAATTGTTCGACTGTGACGCCTCGTTCCGCACCTTCGATTTTTCCAAGCAGCCAATCGGCGAGGGAAGCTAGATTCAGTTCTTCGCCAGGACGAACTGGTATGGCGTCGCAGTGCACTCGAGAACCTTTCTTCCAAGAAACTTCCGCCGATCAGCTCAAGCGGAGTGGGCAGCGTTCCAAACGCGCACCTTTTCGAGACTGGCGAGGAACGGCTTTAAGGCTGCATAGAGAAACACCGCAGCGAGTCCGCATGCCACCGATGTCACGATGACCAGCGAGTAGCGGACGGCATCATCCCGTCCAAACGCGTACTGTGTCAATGCTCCCACGGCAGTCGGTCCGATCCCCAGTCCGATGAGGTTGATGGAAAACAAATAGACAGCGGAGGCCTGCCCCCGCATGGTTGGGGGCATCATTTGCTGAATCGCGGCGGGAGCGATACCGAAGGGAGCTGCCGCAAGCGCGCATCCGGCAACCAACCAAAAGGTTGCCCAAGTCGCCGACGGCGCCAAATACAAAAGGCAGTTAACAGGTATACCGACCAGTCCGATCAGTGCACCCACAAACAGAGTCGCGTTGTCCCGGCCGCGCTTGCGCAAATAGTCAGCGATCCGGCCCGCGCTGATGATTCCAGTGCAGCCGAAGACCGCGACGCAGGAACCGTAAATTACGCCCGTGGTTCCAATGCTCCAGTGAAAGTGTCGGCGATAGAATTCCGGAACCCAGGCGGCGCTGGCGTACGAAGAGAGTGCGAGGAGGCCGAAACCGATGTTGTGGAGCAAGAATGTCCGCCGGTTTTCGGAGATGTATGAGAATACCTTCCTCATCGGAACAGTCGACCGCCGGATCGCACCGCGGTGTATGGCAGGTTCGTTCACTGTGAAGAGTAGCGGTGCTACCGCAATGCCGGGAAGACCAACCAGGAGAAAGATGATCTGCCAGGGATGCACGGCTCCGAGCAGGGGAATCGTCCACATGGCCTGAGTCGATGCATACGCAACGACCAGCCCGCCCAGCAAGTAAGCCATGCCAGAGCCAACGTAGATGCCCATCGAGTAGACGCTCAGGGCAGTAGCCAGCCGCTCGCGAGGAAAATAATCGGTGATGAGCGAATACGCAGCAGGGGAAAGCGCAGCTTCTCCCACGCCGACGCCCATGCGCAGCAGAAGCATTGTTTCGAACGACTGCGCCAGTCCGCAACTGGCTGTGAACCCGCTCCACAACACCAGGCCGGCCACGATAATCAGCCTGCGGCTGTAAATGTCGGCCAGCCTGCCGAGAGGGATTCCGAAGAATGTATAAAACAGCGCGAAGCTGAATCCGATCAGCAAACTCATTTTGGCGTCGCCGATGTGTAAGTCGCGCCGAAGCGGGCCGACCAGCAGACTGAAGATCTGGCGGTCGATGAACGAGAATGCGTACAGAAGCGTTAAGACGCCGACGACGTACCACGCGTACCGCAATGAATGCGCGGTAGAGTCGGCGGTGGTCTGAGCAGCGTTGGTTGTGGCTTCAGTTGACGCGTTGGCGAACATCTTTTTGTAATTTCGTTTGCTTCCGATGATTGGCGGAACCAGCAGTTCCGGCTGTCCGCGCGGTTAGAGCAACTATCCGGCAGACGGACGCGCGAAACCTCGCTTAGCCCCGCGCGCCCGCCTTTTGCTCTCTGTTAAAAAGTGTTCCAAAACGTTGAGCACTGGTGACTACTGTCAAAGTTGGACTCGACCATTGGCGCCGGTGGTATCAGCGATTGGAACTCGTCGGTTGACGCACTGTAGCGAGACCAGAGCGGTTCACCGGAGGAATTCGGGTCTCCCTTCTTCGCGAACTGCGTCCAGTAGGTGACCATCGCATCAGAGAGTTCCATTTGTTGGCTTGAAAGTGTTGTCGGAAGTCCGAAAACATCGATGCCCGGGAATAGGTATTGAAGCTCAGAGCTGTGATAGGCACCCAGCGGAAAGGTCAACAATCCGCCAAACGCAGATTGCGCAGGCGGGGCGTTCTCATCGTTGAACTCATAGGCATAGGTCGGCACGAGTCTCGACAATGCTTGATCTACGTTACGCGCGGGACAGCTGAAAACTCCGTCGGTACCCGATGCTCCCAGTGCCTCGCCACCGTTGGGGTATGCGGCGAAAGGGTAAAAGGGGAGGACAAGTGGACCGATGGGACCCCACAGAGCATTGGAATCGGCCTCGTACTCTCCCGAAGTCAGTATCGGATTCCCGACGAGGTCGAAGTCAAGCGCGACAAACAATCGATATTCATCGTGATTGGTGCCCGCGATTACCGGCACGTGATTGAATTCGCCGCTGGCAAATGCCGCGCCGATTGTCTGTGTAAGAAGCGTTCCATCGACGAACGGATACAGGGGGAAGGGCTCTTGCGCGACCATCGTCGCAGCGGGAACGGCACGCAGACACGCGGCTGTCTGGCTGGTGCATCCGACACTGTCGGCAATCGCGGCGCCCGACGGTACGCTTTTGGTGCCCGTCGTTTCGGCTTGCGCCAGGGTCACGACATTGAAAAAATAATCCTGGAATTCTGCATACGATCCGCTTTCCGCAATCGCTCCGCGGAACAGGCCTGACGCAAGAGGAGATGCGAGGTGGGCATAGACGCTTTGTCCGCCCGCGGACTCACCGAATATCGTCACCCGGTCAGGATCGCCGCCAAAGTTCGCAATGTTCCTGCGAACCCACTTCAGCGCGAACTGCTGATCCAGCAAACCATAGTTGCCATTGAGATGGCCTTCTGCATCTATCGCAGACTGGGCAAGGAATCCCAGGAAACCCAGGCGGTAATTAATAGTGACGACAATGACCCCTTTCTTCACCAGTAGCTCGGGATTGTAAGCGGTGCTGCTGCCATTAATGAGTCCTCCGCCATGAATCCAAAACATCACAGGCAGGCCGCGCCGATCGCGATCACGCCATCCATCATCCGATTTCGCCTGTGGGGTGAAGACATTCAGGAAAAGGCAATTCTCCCCGCCAATTCCTCCAGGTTGGGTGCACGCACTGCCGAATTGGGTCGCCTGGAGGAAAAATCCCGGGAAGAAGCCGTAACGCTTTGGGGGTCTCCAGCGCAGAGATCCTACGGGCGGAGATGCGTATGGGATGCCGAGAAATTGGTTTACGCCACCTGTCGTTGAGCCAATCACGACTCCGCTTTCCGTAAGAGCAATCGGAGGAAAAAATGAGTCGTCGGCAGATGCAGCTGGCGCCGAGCCCAGCGCGATCACGCAGATCGCCACACCAAGCAAAAGTCTATAGGTAAAGCCAAAGTGATCGAGACGCTTGTTTGCATTCCCTGGGTTTTTCATCACTGATTCCTCCACACAGTTGCTCAATGTTGTTGTTGCGTTCTAAAAACCCTCTTACGCCATCACGGTTTGTTCCTTATTGAACTCGGCAAAGCTCTTGCCTTCTTGGGCCAGACGCTTCAGCAAGGGAGCAGGCTCCCAGAGTTCGCCGTGCCTTTGATGAAATTCTGAAACGCGCCCGTAGACCTTATCCAGTCCGACGGTGTCGGCATACCACATGGGACCGCCGCGATAGGCTGGAAAGCCGTAACCGTTCAGATAGATGATGTCGATGTCGACGGCGCGCAGCGCGATGCCTTCGTCAAGAATGCGCGCACCCTCATTCACCAGGGCATAGATGCAGCGGTCGACGATTTCTTCAGACGAGATTGTGCGTTGTGGGATAGCGGCTTCGCTGGCCCACTTGCGCACCAGGTCATCGACTTCTGGATCGGGAATTGCGCGTCGGTTTTCGTCGTATTTGTACCAGCCCGCTCCGGTTTTCTGGCCGTAGCGGCCAAGTTCGCAGAGGCGGTCTTCGGCGAATGGCTGGCGCACGCCGGGTTTTTCGAGGTGCCGGTACTCTTTACGGATACGCCATCCGACGTCAAGTCCTGCCAGATCGCCTGTAGACATCGGTCCCATCGCCATGCCGAAGTCGTACAGTGCTTTGTCGACCGCTTCGATGCTTGCACCTTCCTCCACCAGAAACTGCGCTTCGCGGCGGTAGGGACCGAACATGCGATTTCCTACAAAACCGCGGCAGTTGCCAACGAGCACGCCGACCTTGCCGAGTTTTTTCGAGAGTTGCATGCAGGTCGCGATCACTTCTCTGCTGCTTGCCTTGCCACGTACGATTTCGAGCAGGCGCATGATATTCGCGGGACTAAAAAAATGTGTGCCGATCACCGCTGCAGGCCGCGAAGTGGCTGAAGCTATCTCGTCGATGTTGAGGGTTGATGTGTTGCTGGCCAGGATCGCGCCTTTCTTGCACACTCGATCCAACTGGCCGAAGACTTCTTTCTTGAGCACCATGCCCTCGAATACGGCCTCGACGACCATATCCACTTCGCCGAAATCGTCGTAGCTGAGGGTAGGACGCATCAGCTCCAGGCGTTCGTCCACGAATTGTTGGGTAAAGCGCCCGCGCTTCACCGAACTGACGTAATTCTTCTGGATGGTGGCAAGGCCGCGATCCAGGGCCGGCTGGTCGGCATCTTTGAGCAAGACAGGAATTCCGGCGTTGGCGAATACCATGGCGATTCCGCCGCCCATGGTTCCGGCACCGACTACCGCGACGGAGTTTACAGGTAAAACTCGAGTTTCTTTTGGTATGTCAGGAATCTTAGCGACCTCGCGTTCACCGAAGAAAACATGGATGAGGGCTTTCGATTGATCCGAGAAGAGGCAATCGTTGAACAGTTCTTGCTCAACTTGGCATCCTTCTTCAAAAGGGAGCTTGGTGGCGGCTTCGACCGCGTCGATGGCCGCGAGCGGCGCCATCATGCCGCGTTGTTTGGTTCGAGCCTTCTCGCGTGCGGCAGCGAAGACGGGCGCATTCTGCTCGAGAGTGCCCAGTTTAACGTTGCGCTCACGAGTCTTGAGGAGCGGGCTTCCTCCGATTCCGCGCAAGAAAGCAACGGCGCCAGTCAGTAGATCGCCCTCGATGAGACGATCCACAAGCCCCAGTCGCAGGGCTTCCTGAGCTGTGATTGAGTTACCCTCCGCGCACATCTCGACGGCTTTGCCAACGCCCACGAGCCGAGGTAAACGCTGCGTACCGCCCGCGCCTGGAATAATCCCAAGCTTCACTTCGGGCTGACCCAGTTGCGAATTCGAAGCAGCCACCCGATAGTGGCAGGCCATAGCAAGCTCCAGGCCGCCGCCGAAAGCGCCGCCATGAATGGCCACCACAATGGGCTTGACTACATTTTCTATCTGCAGCAAAAGCGGAAGCAGGCCTGCCCCTCGTTTCTTCTTGCCAGAGGTGATCTTGCCGAATTCTTTTATGTCGGCACCGGCGATGAAGGTACGGCCGCCACCAATCAGCACTACGGACTTTATGCGACCATCCTTGTCCGCAGTTTCAATGGCTTGGCCAATTCCCTGTGCGACGGCGGGGCTCAAAGCGTTCACGGGCGGATTGTTGATGGTGATGATTGCGACATCTTTATCCTGCGTGAGTTGAACTAGATCGTCCATAAAACTCGCTCTCCTGCTCGGTTGACCAGTGAAACCGTGGCCTTGTTTCTCGCTCGTTGTTCTCCGCTCTTAAGCTGGCACACCTAGTTCGAGCGATCTATTTGTGCGTCGTAACTTCGGGCTCGTTAGGCTTTCTTTCGTTCCAATATTTTTGCCGCAGACCTTTTTTCAGAACTTTTCCGGTCGCGGTTTTAGGCAAGCTCTCCAGAAACTCAATCGACCGCGGACACTTGTAGTGCGAGATGCGAGATCGGCAAAATTCGAGAAGCTCCGCTTCACTCAGGTTTGATCCTGGTTTGGGTACTACAAGGCCTTTGGGCACTTCTCCCCATTTTTCATCTGGGACTGGAATGACGGCGGCTTCGTAAACGTTCGGATGCGCGACGAGCGCCTTCTCAACTTCGAGCGATGAAATGTTCTCCCCGCCGCTGATGATAATATCTTTCCTGCGGTCGACGATGAGGATGTATCCGTCCGCGTCGATTGTGGCCATGTCTCCGGTGTGGAACCAGCCGCCGCGCATCGCCTCGGCTGTGGCTGCGGGTTGTTGCCAATATCCCTGCATCACACCATCGGAACGCGTGACGATCTCTCCCATGGTTTCGCCGTCGCGGGGAACATCATTGTCCTCACGGTCGACTACGCGAAGCTCCACGCCTGGAATGGCGTACCCCGTCTTCGCATGAGCCACAGCACGCTGCTCGCCCTCGAATTCGGCTCCGGGCTTCGGTTTGGCAGTGGAAAGGACTGGAGAGGTCTCCGTCAGACCGTATCCGGCAAAACAGATACAGCCTAGTTTTTCCTCGGCCTCGCGCACCAAGGTGGGAGACGACGCTGCTCCCCCAATTGAAATCCACTCCAGACTGCTCAAGTCATATTTTGATCTCTCGGGTGAATTCACCAACGCCGTGGCCATAATTGGTACAAGGCTGAGTGAGTTGACACGCTCGCGCTCGACCATGCGGAAAACTTCCTCGCAGGTAAAGCGCTGCAGCATGATGTGCGTGCCCCCGACGAACGTGACCGAGTGCGCTGTACCCCAGCCGTTGGCGTGGAACAACGGAATAGTATGCAGGTCTACGGTCTCAGCTTTCGTAAGGAATGTCAGACAAACCGAAAGCGCATGCAGATAGATATTTCTGTGAGTCAGCATCACCCCCTTGGGATCGGCGCTGGTGCCGCTGGTATAAAACAGCTCAGCGAGGGAGTTTTCGTCGAAGTCCATAATGTCGGCGCGATATGGTGTCGCGGCGGCCAAAATCTCTTCATAATTCTGCGCTGAAAGCCACGAAGCCTGCGGTCCGGAGTCAAGCAGGAAGAAAGTCTGCAAGGTTGGAACGCTCTGGCGGAAAGAATCTACCACTCCTTCGAACTCTTTTTCCAAAAAGAGTACCTTCGCCCCGGCATCGTTCAGGATGTATCCCAGTTCACGAGGCGCAAGGCGGATGTTCAATGGAAGCAGGACTGCGCCAGCTTCCAGAACGCCGTAATAGGCTTCGAGAAGCCGGTGACAATTCAGGCTTAGAAAGGCGACGCGGTCGCCCGGCTTCACGCCTACCTGGCGGAGAGCTCCGGCGAGGCGGCTTGCGCGTTCGGCGAATTGCGCGTAGGTGAAGCGCAGGTTGCCGCAGACGACAGCGGTCTTGGCGGGAAACTGCTGTTCGGCATAGCGCAGGAACCGTACGGGGGTAAGCGGAATGTTCATGACTCAACGCGTCCTAGAAATCTCGCCATTACCATGCCGACTGACCTCCATCCACGACCAGCACGTGACCGGTTACGTAGTTAGAGGCGTCGGAAGCGAGAAAGACAGCCGCTCCTTTCAAATCATGTTCGTTGCCAAGACGCCGCAATGGAATGTGAGAGAGAAAAAGATCCCGATGATGCTCCAGGACGCGGCTCGACATGTGCGTGGGAAACCAGCCCGGAGCGATGGCATTCACCTGGATGTTGTGAGCCGCCCACTTACATGCGAGATCTTTGGTGAAGGCGATGACTCCGCCCTTGCTAGCGTGGTAGCCGATGGCTGATAGTTCCGGTGGAGCGCCGCCCAGTCCAGCCACCGAAGCAATATTGATGATTTTACCGCGGCCTTGCCGAATCATGACTTTTCCCGCCGCCTGGGCGCATAGAAAAGTGCCGGTTAAATTTGTTTCGATGACTTTGTTCCAATCTTCCAGCCGCATCTCCTCGACGGGAGCGCCCCAGGAGATTCCCGCGTTATTGATCAGGACATCAATCTTTCCGAACTGCGAGAGAGTCGCGTCGACAACTTCCTGAACGCTGGTGGGACTCTTAACATCGCACGCCAGGGCAATAGCTTTGACACCGAGTTGCTCCAATTCCTCGGCGGCCTGCTGGCAGCGTTCTTGCTTGCGGGCGCAAAGCACCAGGTTCGCGCCCATTTCCGCGAGCCCTTCCGCCATTTGGCGGCCCAGCCCGATCGAGCCTCCGGTGATGATCGCCACACGCCCTGTAAGATCGAAAAGCTGCTTCACATTCATGGTTGAATTCTGGGCAGTGCCGGCTGCCGCGTTCAACATGAAGCCTTCTCCTTCTTCAACGTATCGTCGCTTCTCGCGCTTCCCCTGCTCCTTCAGGAATTCCAAAATAGCGCGGTGTGCGGTTTCTGGTTGGTCGGTGGTGAAGAGATGGCTGGCATGCGGAACCATGACCAGCTTGGCGCCCGGAATTCGCTCGGCGATTAATTTGCCATTTCCCGGCGGCACGAGGCGGTCGTGCTCGCCATGCATCACCAACGTGGGCGCGGTGATTCCAGAAAGCCGGCTGTATGTTTCCCAGGCAATAATTCCTTGCAACTGGGCTGTATAGGCTTCGGGGCGGGGCAGCCACGGCTTGCGGATCGCAAGGTCTTCATCAATTCGTTCTCGTGGAGTTGTCGAATCGTAAATAAAAGGTACGGGCGCCACCAGCGCTTGCTCAGGGGTCATTTTGTTGCGCGTCATCAGCATCTGAGTTGCTTCCGCGTCGGCGCGCACTGCGGTCGGGCCGCCCGCGGCGGTACATCCCAGAACCAGCGACCGGACTCGCTTCGGATATTGCAGCGCAAACTCCTGCGCGATCATGCCACCCATCGAGACGCCGAAGATGTGCGCGCTTTCGGCTCCAGCCGCATCTAGAACTGCAGCGGCATCGGAGGCCATCAGCGCGATCGAATACGGACCCGGCGGTACATCACTTCTTCCGACTCCACGGTTATCTAGCGCAATGGTCTTGTAGTGTGCGCTGAGGACTGGTCTTGTGCGATGCCACATGTGAGACGTGTAACCGAGTCCCATGATCAGCACGACAGGAGCGCCTTGGCCTTGTTCGTCCCAGTAGATACGGGCTCCGTGATTTTCAACGAACGCCATTGAGCGCTCCGTAGAGTGAGGCAAGGTGATCGCAGCTGACGACGCGTAGTATCACACCAACGTTAGAACCAAACCAGCCTTCCCGGCCGCTAAAAGCTGAGGCGAAAGCCGAGCTGGATCTGTCGTTTGGGCAGAGCCGATGTAAAAGATAGCGGCGTGCTGGGAGTATCCGTTCCCCCGCCCGCGAGGGCTGCGCCAGGGCGAATCCCATGCACGTCAAAAGTCGTAAATCCCGGCGTAAGACCAAAAAGTGGGCTCACCTCGTTATTCACGCTGGCGAAGTTCGTGCGGTTTGCGATATTAAATCCCTCGGCTGTGAATTGAAGGTTAGCCCTCTCGCCCAGTTTGTGTTGCCAACTCAAGCGTGCGTCAAAGTCGACATAATTCGGACCAAGACCAGTGTCGCGAGGCGCGCCAATGGGACGTTCATTGGTAGTGTGATTGTCGCCGTTGACCTCTCCTCCGGCGAGTAAATTAAAAGGATGTCCGCTGTGGTAGCTAAAAATCGGAGCCAGTTGGAAGCCTGACAGGATATTTCGTCTCCAAGGGCTGTCAATTACGCCAGCGATCACCACTTTGTGCCGCTCATCAAACTCGGAAAGGCTACGATCAATGTTGATATTCGTGGGATCCTGCGGCCCATAGTCACTGTTGAAATCCGTCGATGTGTCGAAGGCTTTGCTGAAGGTGTAGTTTCCAAACAACGTAAAGTGATCGCTGAAGTTTTTCTTGACTTCCACAATGAGGCCCTCGTAAAGAGCGTATGCCTCGGAGCTGTAGGCGTTGTTCTGCACGACCAGAGGATTCACAAAGCATTGAGCAGTAGGTTTGTCACAAGGCAAACCGCCGGGCTCGGTGCCTCCGAGCGGGTCGGCCCCCGCCGCCGTCGTGTTCCAGTTACGGTAGGAAACTGTCTGGCCGTTCGCGAGCGTTAACGTTGTGAATGGCGCCGGCAGCAGATTGGTATCGATGGCAACCGGTATTCTTTGTGTATGCGAGTAGATACCGCTGAGAGAAAATGACATTCCGGGTGCGATCTCACGCTCAATTCCAAACGAAGCCTGTTGCGCGATCGGAGGGCGATAGCCCGGCTGATTCACGAAAACCACCTGCAGTGGACCGACCGGACCAGTATTCGTAACATCGATACCAAACGGGGCGACAGCGGCAGGAGTGATGCACGCAGCGCTACCAGGAGTGGGCGTAGTGCACTGAATCAATCCTTTAGCAAAGAGCCCAGCGAAAACAGTAGGCGCTCCTGCCAGCCCTAAGGCTGGAACGCCACCGATTGGATCTACATAAATAGAAATTTCTCGATTGCAAGGGCTGGCGCCAGTACCGGGGATAATCGGATGACCAAACTGCGAGAACCCGCAGGTCGCGGTCAGGTTCGCCACCTGATTGGCTGCTGAGTTGTTCTCGACCGCGGACTTATTCTTGTTCACAACTCCGAGGCTCAAGTCAACGTCGGGGATCTGTGCATCCACCGGACCGAAAAAGATTCCGTACCCGCCGCGGATGACTGTCTTGTGGTCTTTTGCAGGGTCCCATGCGAACGATACCCGGGGAGCAAAATCCTTCTTGTATGTGGTCAATGGCAAGAATTGCGTGTCCAGTTCGTAGCGGAGGCCGTAGTTAACCGTGAAGCTTGGTGTGATCGCCCATGAGTCTTGTCCGTACACCGACGTCAGAGGGCGGGTGTAGTAGGGGTAGGTCGGATTGCCATAGCCCTGCTGGAAAACCTCCGGAAGTCCGAAAGATGCCGATTGCAAAGAAGTCAAACTAGGAAGCAACGGGGTCAGCAGGTCGCCAGGGAGCGATCCGAAGACGAAGCGGCCGGGGAAAAACGTGTGCGATTCCGTGTGATTCCCGCGGAGAATTTCTGAACCGCCGAACCTGAACGTGTGATGGCCGCGGATGATGGTGAGATTGTCTGCGAACTCGTACCGGCGAAGGATTGTAAGGTTGGGAAGGAAAATGTTGGTTCCGAGATTGTTGATAAAACCGGGGATTTGAAGTCCCACCTCTGCCGGCACATTTGGAATCACTCGAAAGCTGTTGTAATCCCATTGCACGCGAGCTTCATTCTCCGTCGCCGGGGTAAATTGGTGATACCAGGAGGCCTGCAAATTGTTGTCATAGGTGTGCGTCGAACTGCCCGCTGAAAAGCCGGTCAGAGATTGAACGTCGGGTGATTCCTCCAGATCATGCCCATACCGGTAGGTAACGGAAAGCTGGTTCGTGGTGTTGAACCGGTGATCCAGGCGGCCATTCGCCAGATATTCGTGCGAGTCGTAGGGAAACACTCCTCCGTTGGTTTCGAACTGATTCACGAGAAAAGCATCCACCGGGCTGATGGCTGGATTCACCGTCAAGGCCCCACCGAGGATAGCGCCGCATACCGCTCCCGGCAGGTTCGTGGTTGGATTGGGTGCGGGCAAGCCTAGTTGCGCGGCAACAGCGGCACCTACGGGGCCGCTGAGGCAAGGCACAATCCCGCCCGCTGGCAGCCCCCCAATAACCTGATTCTGCGCAGCCGTCGGACGAAAAACATCCGTATTCGTCAACAGAGGAACAGCGTTTTGCGCATTCTGGTGCAAGCCCTCGAAAGCAACAAAGAGAAAAGTCTTGTCTTTCTTAATGGGAAAACCTAATGCGCCGCCGAATTGCTGGCGGCTCAGAGTGTCTTTGATCGGCGAGCCCACAGAATCGGGGCTGGCGGGGTTGAACGTCTGGCCCGCAGCCAACGCCTGGCTAAACGAAAACGGATTCTGGGCATCCATGGCATCATTCCGGAAAAAACCATAGATGCTGCCGTGCATATTGTTAGTACCCGACTTGGTCACAATGTTGATCGAAGCGCCCGTGGCTGCTCCCAGGTCGGCGGAATAATTGCTGCGGTTAATCTGAAATTCCTGCACGGCATCCTGGCTGACGGTCGGGCGCACGCCGCCGGCATCATCGCTGGTCTCACCGCCGTCCACGGTAATATCGTTCCCTCTGCCATTGCTTCCGTAGAAAGAGAGGCCGCTTTGCGGTGTTTGTTTCACGCGAAAATCCTGGTCACCCGCCAGCCTTGTGGAATCGGAAACACCGGGCGCGAGCAAAGTGAATGTGAGGTAGTCGCGACGGTCGATGGGAAGGTCGGCGATGTATTGCTGGCTTATTCTGTCAGCCTGGCTTCCTCTTTCGGTTTCCACGACGGGCGGCTCGCTCGTGACCTCGATTACGGTGGCCACCTGCGACGGTTTCATGCGGAAATCCGAAACCACGGTCTGCCCGATGGCGACCGGTACTCCCTTGCGAAGCTCGGTCGCAAAGCCTGCCAGTCCGGCACTTACTTCATAAACGGATGGGGATAATCCCGCGACGCGATACTGACCAGCGCCATCGGTAATGGCGGTGCGCTTCAGTCCAGTCTGCGTGTCAACGACACTGATATTAACCTTGGGCAAAAACGCTCCCGAGGCATCAGTCACCGAGCCGGTAATATCTCCCGACGAGCCGACGCCCTGCGCGAGGGCCAGACTGGTTGCAAACAGTAAGCACACAAAAACACTCGCCAGTGACCTCATAGGATTCTCCTTACGGATGTCTAAGGACATCGCCAAAAGTATTCCGATGCGAGTCAGTTCCGAACCCCTCTAAAAATCCCTTAAAGACATCAGCAGCGATCGTGATTCGAGTTTCTCTACCGATCAGGAATTCAAATAACGGCGAACAAAAGCACAGATTGTGAGAGTGAGTATCACATAATAGTCACTAACGTCAAGAAAGAAACGCCGATGACGTGCACCGGGTCTTATTGTGCGCAGACGAGATAACTTCCAGCCCGGCTCAAGGAGTCAGGACGATGCGTCCGGCGACTTGCCCGTTTCGCAATTGGTCCAGCGCCTCGTTGGCTTGGTTGAGCGGGCGCGCAATCACCCGGCAGCGAACCTTGCCGGCGGCAGCCATGACCAGCACCTCCCGCAAGTCTTGCCGGGTACCGACGGTAGATGCGTGGATACGGATTTCTCCGGCAGCCATCAGAATCGGTGGGAAGCAGATATTCTCGGCGGGCAAGCCCACGACGAGAAGAGTGCCGGTTGGCCGCAGGCAAGAAAAAGCAGTATCGTAAGCGGCCTTTGCAGCAGAGGTAACGAGCGCCACATGCACCCGACCGGCGCGGCGCAATTGCTTCACTACGTCGGTGGTGGCGGCATTGAGCGCCTCGGCGGCGCCAAAAGACCTGGCAAGTTCAAGTTTCTCGTCCGAGACGTCAATGGCGGTCACTTCGGCGCCTAGGGCCCGCCCTAGCTGCACGGCAAGGTGTCCCAGGCCGCCGATACCGAAGACCGCAAGCCGCTGGCCGGCTACTATTCCGGCACTTTTCAGAGCGCGATACACCGTTAGCCCGGCGCAGAAGAGCGGGGCGGCTTCGATTGCAGAAAGTCCATCGGGAATTTTCAGCGCATGAGTTGCCGGAGCCTTCACAAACTCCGCGTAGCCGCCGTCTACGGTTACACCGGTGATTTTCTGCCGGCTGCACAGGTTTTCGTTTCCCTCCCGGCAAAATTCGCATTCCCCGCAGCTCCAGTGAATCCAAGGCACGCCTACTCGGTCGCCGATTTGTAAATCGTTCACCGCCGCGCCTTTTTCGACAACCCGACCGGCAATCTCGTGGCCGAGGATGAGGGGACGCTTCACGATCCCCGCCAGCTGCTTCCAATCTCCATCAGCCACGTGCACGTCAGAGTGGCACGCGCCACAGGCTTCGACCTGGATTAGCACCTCGTGCGCTTCGGGAAGAGGGCGGTCGACCTCTTCCATTGAAAGTTGCTTTTTGAAATCGTGCAGGATGGCGGCTTTCATTCGATTGGTCTCGAAAGATCAGGGATGGGGATTAGCGCCAATCAGGGTTTCACGCCGCGCAAAAACAACTCCACAGCGCTATCCACCCGCTCGGTCAGTTTGTGAGGCCCTGTGAGGTCGACGGTCCACTGCCGGACTACGGTGAAGTACAGGCCGTCCATGAATTCGGCAAGATGCACGACCGGGAACGCGCTGGTAATTTCGCCGCGTTTCTGCCCCTGCGCCAGAATCTCCCTTAGCAGATTCACCGCAACCCCAACGACGCCGCGCACCTCGGGAGAACGCACCGGATCCATGGCGCCGGAGAGCATGACCGCTTTCCACAGCTGCCGGTCGGATTCTGTTATGGTGGCCAGCGCACGATAGAGGTGGCGCAAGCGGTCCCCAGTGTCAGCCTGGGTTGAGAGTTCAGATTTTAAGTGCTCGGCTATGCATTCGAATCCGCGCCTGCCCACGTCCCGCAGAACCGCATCCTTGCTGGGGAAATAGCGGAAGAAGGTCGGCTGGCTGATTTCGAGAATTTTGACGATGTCGTCGACCCGGGTTCTCTCGTAGCCCTGCTTGCGGAACAGCCGGATGGCAGTGTCGATGATTTGCTGACGCAACCGCGCCTTCTTGCGTTCGCGCAGGCCCGGGATCTCGTGAATCAGCACCGGCGCATTTCGCTTCGCTAATTTCTTGCGCTTCCGGCCCCTTTGCGGCACGGAGGCCTCGACACGAGCCATAGTCCTATGTTTCTCCTGAATCGGCTTGTTGGACGTGCTGTTGGTCAGGCGCTTGCGGCGCCGTGATCGATTGTAGCAACTAGGTCTTCGATGGACACTCGCGAAGCAAAATTCAAATGCTTCGTATTGACGTTAGCTACTAATATCTGATATAGACTAACACAATTTGCGTCGCGATTGTTTCGAAACGGAAGAAAACTGAGCCGGCTATGTAAGCTCCGATTGCAGAACTTTTGCACACTGGAATCACGTTCGCAGATTTGCTCGTGCCACATAGCGATGTCGAAGCCTGGAGTAGACGATGACAACTGCAACAGCAACTCCTCTACAAATAAAAGGTGGGGCATTCCTGATCGAAGATCGCTCCCCTCACGAAATCTTTACAGCTGAAGATCTGACTGAAGAGCATCTGGCGATTGGCCGGACGGTCGATGACTTCTGGGCGAATGATGTGGAACCTCATCTTGAAGCGATCCGTCAGCAGAAGCCGGGAGTTGCTCTGGGGGTGCTGCGCAAATCCGCCGAACTGGGGCTGGCTGCGATCCCCATTCCCGAAAGATTCGGTGGAATGGAAATGGACCTGCCCTCGGTAATGATCGCGGGGGAGCATCTCGCTAAGGACACCTCTTACGCATCATGGCACTCGGGCCATACCGGGATCGGGACGCTGCCCGTTCTCTTCTTTGGCAACGAAGAACAAAAGCGAAAATATCTCCCCAGGCTTGCGAAGGTTGAGCTGCTGGCGGCCTACGCACTGACCGAACCGCTGGCAGGCTCAGATGCTCTGGCGGTGCGGACGCGTGCGGACCTGACTCCAGACGGCAAATTCTACGTGCTGAACGGACAGAAGATGTGGATCACCAACGGCGGTGCGGCCGACCTGTTTACCGTGTTCGCAAAAGTAGGAGGCGAGAAGTTCACGGCGTTCCTGGTGGAGCGGAGCTTTCCCGGCGTGACCAGCGGGGCTGAAGAACACAAGATGGGAATCAAGGGCAGCTCGACCACGGCTGTATTCTTCGACAACGTCAAGGTACCAGTCGAAAATGTCCTCGGCGAAATTGGGCGCGGGCACATCATTGCGTTCAACATTCTGAATATCGGTCGGCTGAAACTCGGACCTGGAGCCGTGGGCGGAGCAAAGAATGTGCTTGCTATCTGCTTGAAATATGCCAAAGAGCGCAAAGCGTTTGGTTCGCCCATCGCGGAGTTCGGCGCCATCCGGCACAAGCTGGCCGAGATGGCGATTCGCACCTACGCGGTGGAGTCGATGGTGTGGCGCGTGGTGGGACTGATTGAGAGCCAGCTGGCGCAGTCCAATCATGAGCAGCATGCTGATTCGCAGAGCGAACTCAAAGCAGTCGAGGAGTACGCTGCAGAATGCTCGATGATCAAGGTGTATGCCTCAGAGATGCTGGACTACGTGGTCGATGAAGGAGTGCAGATTCACGGCGGCTATGGCTACCATCAGGATTACGCGGTCGAGAGGGCCTACAGAGATTCACGCATCAATCGCATCTTTGAAGGTACCAACGAGATCAATCGCCTCCTCATAACAGGAATGCTGTTAAAACGTGCCGCCCGTGGACAATTGGCGCTAATCCCGGCGGTTGAGGGCGTAGTCAAAGGGATTGGCAAAGTAGTACCCGGCGAGAGCATGAATGAAGAAAGCCGGCTTGTGCACAATGCGAAAAATATTGCGCTGTTCACGATCGGGATTGCTTATCAGAAATATGGAACTGAGTTGGAGAAACAACAGGAAATTCTGATGAACATCTCCGACATCACCATGGAAGTGTTCGCCATGGAGTCGAGTCTGCTTCGAAGTCGCAAGCTCGCAACTTCGGGTAAAGGAACGAATGCCGCCGAGATGTGCGCCGTGTTTCTGCGCGAAGCCATGGATCAAATCGAACTCTCTTCTCGAAATGTGATCGGCGCCTGTTCTAACGGCAATAGCTTGCGGGAGAATATGGCTGCGCTCCGGGGCTTTGCCAACTACGATCCAATCGATGCGATCACACTTCGGCGGAACATTGCCGGCCGCCTTTTAGGCGCAGGGAGTTACACGATTTGACAGTTGGGTCGGTGTCCCAGCGTTAGCGGTGAATTACCACCGAAAGGCAACCGTAGAACCGAGATCGAATGACTGACGCTAATCGTGTGAACCGCCAATGGCGGCTTAAATCGCGGCCTTTCGGCCTGGTCAAACCCGACAACTTCGAGTTCACATCCGAATCTGTCCCACAGCCGAATGATGGCCAGTTTCTGATTCGCAACGTGTATCTCTCGCTGGATCCAGCAATGCGTGGATGGATGGTGGATCGTCCGTCCTACGTTCCTTGCGTGAAAATTGGCGAAGTCATGCGCGGATTGGCGGTGGGAATCGTCGAGGAATCAAATCATCCAAACTTTGCCGCGGGCGATAGAGTGCAGGGGATGTTCGGATGGCAGGAGTATCGGCTCTCGAGCGGCGACGGGGTGACGAAACTACCGGAGAGCGGAATTCCGTTTTCAGCCTACCTTGGGCTGTTTGGATTGGCAGGGTTAACCGCGTACGCTGGACTTCTGGAAGTGGGACAGCCCAAAAGCGGCGAAACCCTACTTATCTCGGGCGCTGCGGGATCGGTCGGCTCGCTCGTCGGCCAGATTGGCAAGATCAAGGGACTTCGCGTAGTCGGCATTGCTGGAACTGACGAGAAGTGCAATTGGCTGGTGAAGCAGCTCGGCTTCGACGCAGCTGTGAATTACAAAGAGGCCGACTACAAGAAAAAGATAAAAGATGCGTGTCCGAATGGAGTGGATATTTATTTCGAAAACGTTGGGGGAGAGATTCTGGAGACTGCTCTTTCCCTGATGAATGACTTCGGACGCATCGCGGTTTGCGGCATGATCTCAATCTATAACGCCACGACGCCCGCCCGGGGTCCGTCCAACTTGGCGCTGGTGATCAGCAAGCGGCTGAAGGTTCAGGGTTTCCTCGCGCTTGATTATTATTCGAAGGTGAAGGACATGGTGGCTAGCTTCACAGAATGGTACAAGTCGGGGAAGCTCAAGTATCGAGTGGATATCGTCCAGGGTCTCGAGAGTGCGCCAGTGGCCATCAACAGATTGTTTGATGGTTCGCACACTGGCAAACTCATGGTGCAAGTATCCGATCCGCCCGAATAACATTGTTGTTCCTTCTGCTCCATCTCTGAGGCGGCTGCATGCCGTGCAACATCTGGCCGATGACTTCGGCCGCCTCGCATGCTTAACGCGACAATCGTTCACTTGTTTCTACAATCGTTGTTTCTGCAGTCGTTGTTTCTGCGACAATCTTCTGAAGCCATGCCGAGCTCGCAAGCCGCATCGATACCTGACTTTATTTACGGCACCGCGTGGAAGGAGGAGCGGACGCCTGCGCTCGTGGAACTGGCGCTGCGCACGGGGTTTCGGGGAATCGACACAGCAAACCAGCGGCGGCATTACTTCGAAGCCGGCGTGGGGCAGGGCCTCGCGGCGGCTTATCGCGCCGGAGTAGTGACCCGCTCCGATCTTTTTCTGCAGACAAAATTTACGTACCAGCCCGGGCAGGACCATCGGCTGCCGTACGATCCCACGGCGAAGCTCGCAATTCAGGTGACGCAGTCGATGGCGAGTTCTCTCGAACATCTTGGGACGGATTACGTTGACAGCTATGTGTTACACGGTCCCTCTTCGAACTACGGTTGGAGCGATGCGGACGCCGAGGTTTGGCAGGCGATGATGAAGGAGCGCGACGCGGGGCGCACCCGGACTGCTGGGAGTAAGCAATGTTTCGCTCCAGCATCTGGAGCAGATGGCGGCGGTTCACTCTGAAGTTCCTGCTTTTGTACAAAACCGTTGCTACGCGCGGCGGGGCTGGGATCGCGAGGTGCGATTATTTTGCGAGCAGCGCAAGATCAGGTACCAAGGATTTTCTTTGCTCACCGCGAATATCGAAGTACTGCATCATTCTATGGTTGGTAACCTAGCGGCGCGGGTGAACGTCACTCCGGCGCAGATTGTATTCCGCTTCGCACGCGGTGTTGGGATACTGCCGCTGACCGGAACTTCCAACCCGGAGCATATGAGGCAGGATTTGGCCAGTACTGAGATTGAGCTTTCAGCGGAGGCTGTGCGGACAATTGAGGCTGTGGCTGGGTGACTTGACGCAACGTAAAATTGTGGCCGCAGTCTTCACGAGCTGAAGGGGTTCATCAGTCGCTAAAAACCTACGGCGTGTCCTCACGGAACGGACGGGATCATTGGCGGCGCAGTTATCGAAGCCGGCGGAGGTGGTGGATAGAGCGCCGCGCTCAGCGGACGATAACGCGCGGAAAAAAAGTAAATCGAATATGCCGGGAAGAAGACGATGACTGGCACGGATATTAGCGAGACGAGATATAGAAAACCCATGAGCAGAATGCTGCCTACTACTACCGCCAGCGTAATCGTATAAGCATCCCAGGTCAGGCCGGCCGACTTGCCCGTCAGCACGGCGATAATACCTAATCCGACCGTTGGTATTGCAATGATCAAACCGACGATGAACGTGGCGATCCCCACCAAAATTGCTGCGGCGATGGCTAGCACGATCTTCATCCCGATGTAGCCGGCGTATCCGCCCTTTTCGGCCTTCATCATCGGCCAGAGTCGCCGCCATCCTTCGAAGGCGCTGACGCCTTCCAGAGCCATTTGGGGTACGACAAAATCTTTCGTCAATACAAAGACTACTGCCAGGACTACAACAGCAGTCACTAGCACGAAGAAAAGGACGAGCCCACCTAAAGCTAACGGGAGGATATGCTCCTTTGGCGCCCTGAGCCACCCAGCGGAGAAAGCAAAAGCTGCAGGAATTCCGACCAATATAACGAAGAGGGCAATGGTAAATAATAAGTAAACGAGCTTCCATAAGAAGTATTGCCATCCTGGGCCCTGCCTGCGCATCCAGCCCAGGCGAATGTGGCATTCCTTTGCGACGATGCTATCGAAAAGAATGAAGCGCATCACGCTGCTTATATACATGAAGATTATTCCCAACAGGATCGCGGCAACAACGATGGCGGATATGAGTCCGGCCAGAAGCGCAAAGTCAATTCCCCCCAGTCCCGGGAAATGTGGCGAGGCGCCGGGGTGGCGCGGCATGAAGTTGGATCGGTTACAGCCGCCGCTGGAGCCGAGCTCGCCGGCGAGTAGTCCGACCACCGCAAGCCTGGTCCATTGACCAATGCGGAAGGGCTGGAGCAGTTGCCGTTTTGTGTGTTCCACGGCAAGATTGATCGCGTCGACGGCAGAGATCGGCAAAGCACACCTCGAGGCTTGAGGGGGCTGGTCCGCAACCCGCCCGACCATCAGACCGTAATACGCAACTGGGCTAGACGAAGTTCCCCTCTGTGGTTATCGCTCAGCAGCAAGGTACTAAGAATTGCAGCCAGGATCAAATTAATTCGGTGGAAGGAAGAGTCTCATAAATAGTCCGCAGCAGAATGTCGAGATCCCTCAGGGAGCTAAAGCTCTCGTCTTTATTGGCTCTGGACGGCACGACTGAACGTCGTGCCCTTCCCCGTTATGAGATGGCTTCTAGTGTGGTGTCCCGTAAATTCGTGCTACAACTCCGTATCAGCCTCAGCGGCTAAAGCCGCTGAATCTATGACATCTTTCGGCGCAGCTAAAGCTGCACCCTTTCAAAACAAATGCAACAAACTTGCGGGACACGACACCAGCTTTCTTCATTCATACCTCAGTGCCTCTACGGGATCCAGCTTGGACGCACGCATCGCGGGAACCAGTCCGCTGATCACGCCCACCACTAACAACACCGCGGTCGAAAGCATGACTGTCATCATCGAGATGCGGAGATGGATATCGCCCTGGCCGGAATCGTCTTCAAACAGAGGACCCATCATGGGCAGAGTTCCCACGGCCCAGGCGATCAGATAGGAGAGCGCAACGCCGATTGCGCCGCCCAGCAGCATGATCAACAGAGTCTCCGCCAGGAACTGCAATTTGATGTGGCGTTTTCTTGCGCCCAAGGCGCGGCGCAAGCCGATCTCGCGAATGCGCTCATCCACCGTAACCAGCATGATGTTCATGACGCCGACGCCGCCGATTCCCAAGGTCAGGGTTCCAATAAATGCGAGCAATACTTGAAGACCAATCGTCAGAGCGTCGATTACGGGGCGGAATTCATCACGACCAAACATCTGGAAGGCTTTGGGATCGGTCGGAGAAAAACCTTGGCGGTTGGCTACGGCGGCAAGCACTTGCGCCATCGCCTTTTTCTCGAACTGCGGGGCGATCGGCTGAAACAGCATGACGTCGGCGTACCGCGTGTTCCACAGATCACCCGCGGTTGAATAGGGGATCCACGAGGATTCGTCGTCGCTGCTGAAATAGTTGCTGAGCTGAATCTTGCGGGCCATTACACCGATTACGGTAAAGCGCACCCCGCCGACCGTGACGGTCTCACCGACCGCTGGGCGCCCACTGAACAGTTTTTCTTTGAGGCGTCCGCCGAGGAAGATCACACGCCGCCGTTCGAGTTCGTCATTGGTATCGAGCCAGCGGCCTTCCGAGGGTACCTCGTTGCGCATCTCTCCGTATTCAGGGCAGACGCCGCGCACGGGCTCGGTTCCGGCGATGCGGTCCCCGTAGGCGATTCCCGGCCGCTTCACGGTTTCGCGGCAGATGTGTTTCACCAGCGGTGACGTCGCTTTCACCAAATCGACGTCGGCTTGTTCGATAAGAACTTTCTTTCCCGCGCGCTGGCCGCCCGGCTGCTCACTGGTTTGTTGCGGCCAACAAATCACTACACTCTTGCCAAAGGCGTCGAAGCCGTGTACCAGAACGCTGCGAAAGCTGTTGCCATAGGCAATCAGAAGAGTGACGGTGGCGATTCCCCAGACCACCCCGAGCATGGTAAGCAGGCTGCGGGTAACGTTCCGCCGCAAGGCGATCCAGGCTTCGATCATGATCTCTAGAAGCATTAGCGAAATCGGTCAACCACGAAGTAGGTCTACTAAGTCCTATCCTCCGGCTTCGTAGCGAAGAGCCTCAATGGGGTCGATGGATGCGGCTCTTCGTGCGGGATACAGCGCAGCTAAGACTGCGATTGTGCCTAACAATCCGGTCGCGACCAGGCCCGCGGTCCAATCGGGAATCAAGCCCGCGAAAAAATCTGGCATGGGGAGTAAGTTCACCACAGCGCAAAAGCCGAAGGCCACACCCAAGCCAATCGCGCCGCTGAGCAGGGCGATGATCAGAGCTTCGACAAAAAACTGCCGCAGGATTGTCCCAGCTGGAGCTCCAATCGCTTTGCGCACGCCAATCTCGCGAGTACGCTCGCGTACGGCCACCAGCATCACATTCATCACGCCGAGACCGCCCAGGAACAGCGTCACGATGCCGACAGCCCCGAGGAAATATTTCATTCCGTCAGTCATTGCCTTAAAGGCTTGCGCTTCCTGCACGGTATCCCAGATAGGGCAGGCTTCCTTGTCATTTGGATCGTAACGATGCATGCGCGCTAATGCCACGCGGACCTCATGTTTGCAGGCTTCGTGCTGCTCCACCGATTTCGGCGTCACGAGCAGTTGATCAAAGGTGGTGGGCGTTCCGGGCGGTTTGTCGGGGAAATCGCGCCGCATGGCGGAGAAGGGAACGAAAATCTTGTTCACGTCCCAACCGTCGTAGCTGGAGTCCTGCTTTTTCTTGGCCATCACCCCAATTACAACGTAAGGAAAGTCATTCAAGTAAATGTTGTCGCCCACGGGATTGCGGCCGGGAAACAATTGCTTGGCGGCGTCCGATCCAAGGAACGCAACGCGCCTGGCCTCGCGCATGTCGTCCCAGTCGTAGAAGCGTCCTAGGCCTACGTCGAGGGTGCGGATGTAGGCGAACTGCGGATGCGAGCCGGTTACTGTGAGCGCGGCATTGTTGAAGTTGCTGTGAGCGCGGACCGTATCCTGCTCGAGTTCTGGAATGGCATACTGGCAATCAGGCGTCTCCGTATGCAGGACCGGCAGGTCGTCATCTTCCCAGTGCACCAGGCGGCCGGCATGGGTTCCTCCGGCCTGCAGACTGGTGCGGCCGTGAAAAACGATCATCACGTCCTTGCCCAAATTTTTCGCCTGCTCTTCCTGGCCCTTGCGCAAACCTTCCCCTGCCGCCACCATCAGCACGATAGAAACAATTCCCCAGGCAATGCCAAACATGGTAAGAAATGCCCGCATTTTGTGCGCCCATAGAGTCCGCAGCACATCCTGGAAAAGGTCTTTGAACGTCATAGGCCACGGCGACCGATCTGGATCGCAGGTTGTTTGAACTCATTCGTTGGACGCAACCGGGACGAGAAAGTGATCGCCGCGGCAAGCCCGTTCTGTTTACTGATACGCAGGAAAGCGGTGTTAAGTTCAGTAGGGGACGCCGGTTTTTTTACTTGGAGGGCCGCGCCTGGATGTTCTTTTCCATCACGAAAAGCGGCGTTCCAAACAAGTCGTGAGGTCCTTTGTCGGTTCGAGTGAAGCCCGACCGTTCATACAATCGAATCGCGGAACTCAGGAATGGGGTCGTGCTGAGAAAGAGACGCACGCATCCCTGGGCGCCGGCCCAATCTTCTACGTGCTGCAAAAGCACAGTTCCGGTGCCGCCTCCGCGCGCCGAAGGCAACACTGCCATTCCCCGGATGTACGCAGTCTTGCCCTTTACCACCGCTGCGACCGTACCCTGCACTCTATTCTTATTCGACGCTACCCATACGGGCCCTTCGCGCATGCGGGTAAGAATTTGCTCCGGCGCGGGAGTAGTGGCAGAAAAACCTTCTGGCGTATAAAGAGGCTGGAATTCTACGAAAGAATCACGGAGCACTTGGGCGATTACTGGCGCATCTTCGGTCGTGGCGCGGCGGATGTCGACGAGGGTCGTTTCTGGCATCGGCTAACCGGCACGGCCATTATAAAGCTGTCACTTCCTGAAACTGAATCTGCGAACCGAAGTACGGCTCGCCTCGAAGGCTCCAGGGAAGCGTCAGGACCGATTTCGCTCTGAGAAGGAATTCCTCTTTTTGAAAACTATCCGGTTCCGAAAGTGAGAATCTGCTTTCTCCTAAGCTTCGCCCCCGTATACTCAGGGATATCGCCATGGAAACCGATTTGCTCAAACCGCTGAAGCACTACTGGGGCTACAGCGCCTTTCGCCCGCTGCAAGAGCGAGTCGTTCGGAGCCTGCTGGCCGGACACGACACCTGCGTGGTGATGCCGACGGGCGGAGGAAAATCGCTATGCTATCAGTTGCCGGCGGTCGTCTTGGAAGGAACAGCCGTCGTGATTTCTCCGCTAATTGCGTTGATGCAGGATCAGGCCGCACAACTCGCCCAGATGGGAATTCCGGCGGCCGTGCTGAACAGTACTTTGAGCGATGCGGAGCAAACAAAAGTGATGAGCCGCTCGCGCGAAGGAGGTTACCGGCTCCTTTATGTTTCGCCGGAACGCGTAGCGCGCGGCGACACGATGGATTGGTTGCAGCGTGTGCCCATTGCATTTTTCGCCATCGATGAGGCGCATTGCATTTCTGAGTGGGGTCACGAATTTCGTCCAGAATACCGCCAGTTAAAGCGTCTGCGCACGAAATTTCCCGATCGTCCCATCGCTGCTTTTACGGCGAGCGCCACGCGGCATGTCCGGCACGACATTCTGGCGCAACTGCAGTTGCGCAATCCCGACAAATATATTGCCAGCTTTTACCGGTCGAACCTGCGTTACCTGGTGCGGGAGTGCGAAGGGCACGAGCAAATGGAACTGCTGGTCGAGGCTTTGCACAACTACTCGCAGAGCAACGTGATCGTTTATTCGCCGACCATCAATCGCGTTGAGGAGACCGTAGATTTCTTGGGAGACCGTGACATCGCCGCCGTTGGATATCACGGGAAGATGGGGGCCGAGGAGCGGCGGCGCAACCAGGAACGGTGGATGTCCGATGAGGTGCGCGTGCTGGTGGGGACGATCGCGTTTGGTTTGGGCATCAATAAAGCGGCGGTGCGGGCGGTGATTCACTTGTCCCTTCCGAAGTCAATCGAGCAGTACTACCAGGAGGCTGGCCGTGCTGGGCGAGATGGCGAGAGTGCGGATTGTGTTTTGCTCTGGCAGAAGAAAGATGCCGGTCTGCTGGGATTCTTTGCGAATCAGATTACGGATGCAGCAGAGCGCGAGCGCGCCTGGGAACGGTACCGGATTATCCGGGAGTTTGTGGAGTCGAGACGCTGCCGTCACCGGCAGATTTGCGCGCACTTTGGAGAGACTCCGAAATGGGAGACTTGCGCTGCCTGCGATGTATGCGGGAGCGTGGCGGAGTGGATGGTGAAAACTGCGCCGGTCGGCAAACCAGCGTCCGGGGCAAGAATACGCCTGGGGCCGAAGACAGTTTTGGCACAGCCTGCGGCCGCCGTCAACGAGGATCTGAAAGAGTATCTGCGGGAGTGGCGGCGAAGCATCGCCAAGGAGATGAACGTGGCGTCGTTCGTTGTACTGCACGATTCTTCGCTGGACGAGATTTGCCGGCGTCAACCCAGGTCAGTCGCGGAACTACTGCAGATTTCAGGGATCGGCGAACGGAAGGCAGCGACCTACGGGCGGGAGATTCTGGCCGCGCTGGAGCGATTTCGCCAGGGCGAGCGTTCGGGTGGCACCCAACAGCGAACCAAGCCCGCGGAGGAGACTCTGCGCCTGTTGGGCGAAGGCAAGAACCTCGAAGAGATTGCGCAGATTCGTGGACGTCAACTATCTACGGTTATGAATACGGTGGCAAATCTACTGGAGACCGGGCAGGTAGAGTTTCAACCATGCTGGGTGAGTGCGGAGAAGCAATCAGTAATTGCGGCTGCGTGCGCGAAGGTGGGGTTTGAGCGGCTCAAGCCGGCAAAAGATATTCTGCCGCCGGAAATTACTTATGATGAGATCAGGCTAGTTGTGGGGAAGATGAGGCGGGAAATGAAGGTAAAGGCCGATGTTCCTGCCTAGATCTCTCCCTCGCGCCGGTTTCGTTCTGCTGTCGTGTTTGACGGACAGGAATGTCCGCGCCACGCTGGCGGGCTTCCGGCTTTCGGAAAGCCCATTCATTGATGATATTCCTGAACATAGCGCGCGAGGTTCTTTACATTTTCTACCGGCGTTTCGGGCAAGATGCCGTGGCCAAGATTAAAGATGTGGCCGGGACGTCCGGCGGCAAGGCGGAGAATAGACTCTGCGCGAGTCTTTAATTCTTTCCAATCTGCGAAAAGCAGAACTGGATCGAGATTGCCCTGAACGCCGCAGCGATATTCGAGGTCACGCCAACCTTGGTCGAGCGAGATGCGCCAATCGAGGCCGATCACTTCGGCTCCGGTCTCGTTCATTGCAGGCAGCAGCGTGGCGCTGTCCGTGCCAAAATAAATAATGGGCGCACCGGACTTTTGAATCCGCTTGACCATCGTCACGACATGCGGCAACACGTACGCGCGATAATCCTGCACGCTCAAACAGCCGACCCAACTGTCGAAAATCTGAATGACGTCGGCGCCGGCGCGAACTTGAGCTGCGGAATACTCGGCCGTGACGTCAACCAGCTTGCGCATCAACTGATCCCAGTTGGTCGGCGAGTTGTACATCATTTTCTTTGTATGCAAGTAATGGCGAGAGCCGCCGCCCTCGATCATGTAGCTAGCGAGTGTGAAGGGCGCTCCGCAGAAGCCGATCACTGGCAGCTTACCGGTAAAATGTTTCGCAACTAATTCCACAGCTTCGGAGACATAGCCCAGCTCGTCCGCACGGTCTGTCCGCAGTTGAGCCACATCTTCCGCGGTGCGAACCGGCTTTTCGATGACGGGGCCTTCTCCCACAGAGAAATGAAAAGGTAGGCCCATCACCGCAAGCGGAAGCAAAAGGTCGGCAAAAATTATAGCGGCGTCGACTCCCAGAAATTCGGCGGCGGTGATCGTTACTTCGGCAGCCAGGTGCGGCTTCTTGCAGATTTCAAGCAGAGAATGTTGTTTACGAATGGCGCGGTATTCAGGCATGTAACGCCCAGCCTGGCGCATGAACCACACCGGAGTGCGTTCAGTGGGTTGCGACTTGCAGGCACGAACAAAGAGAGAATTGGACGCAGACATGAACGGATTACTGTAGCATTTTCCTCGGATTGTGTGCTCCCTGGAGCGCCGTGTGCGAGACTATGGAGTTCGGAATTCTCGTTATTTCTAGCTGGAACCCGTCTCGGATTTCGAGACTGCATTGCAATGACGATGGAACCCAAACAAAAATATGGCGATATTAGAAATCGTAAAAGAAAATAAGGAACTTGACGTCGCAGATGGCACGCGCATGGGTGCCTATGTGGCGCGTCCAGAGCACGGCGGCCCGTATCCAGGGCTGCTGTTGTTTCAGGAGGCCTTTGGGGTTAATCACCACATTCGCAATGTGAGCGAGCGGTTTGCCTCTGAAGGATATGTTGTTATTGCGCCGGAGCTATTTCATCGTACGGCGCCTGCAGGTTTTGAGATCAGCTATGCGGATTTTCCTTCGGTGATGCCGCACCTCCAGGCTGTGACGGCGGAAACTGCCGAGGCAGACACTCGTTCGGCCTATGACTGGCTGCGTTCGAATCCGCAAGCGAAGGCGAGTGAAATTTCGAGTGTCGGATTCTGCATGGGCGGCCGCGTTTCATTTATTGCAAACAGCACTGTTCCGCTACGTGCTGCAGTTTCTTTTTACGGTGGGGGAATCGCCCCAGGTTTGCTCGATCGAGCAGCCAAGCTGCAGGCTCCGTCATTGCTTATCTGGGGTGGACGGGATAAGCACATCACGCCAGAGCACCGAAAAGCCGTGACCGAGGCGTTGAACGCGGAGCAGAAAATCTATGTGAACGCAGAGTTCTCCCGCGCCGATCATGGGTTCTTCTGCGACGAGCGCGCGGCGTATGAGCCGCATTCCGCGCGGCAGGCATGGGCATTGACCCTGGAGTTCCTGCGCTCGTGAAGAATCTCGGGCTGCTTTTTTGTTCGGCGATTTCTCTGCTGATCATCGGCACAGCGTGGCAGAAGCCAGGCACCGCAAAGGCAGACGTCAAGGGAATTTTTGCTCCCACCTTCTATAAAGACGTGGTTCCGATACTGCAACATAAATGCCAGAGTTGCCACCGTAGCGGCGAATCTGCGCCGATGCCGCTGATGACCTACGACCAGACCCGGCCCTGGGCGAAGAGAATAGCAGATGCAGTTGAAATGAAGATGATGCCGCCGTGGTTTGCCGACCCACGCTACGGACATTTTGCCAACGATCCCTCGTTGAGTGCCGAACAGATCGCGACGATCAGAGCGTGGTCTAAGGCCGGAGCGCCTCCGGGAAATTCGATGGATGCGCCTACCCCGCCGGAGTGGAGCGAAGGCTGGAACATTCCGCAGCCGGATGCAGTGGTAAAGATGTCAAAACCAGTACAGATTCCAGCGCAAGGCGAAGTCGAATATACGTACGAAATTGTGCCCACGCATTTCACCGAGGACAAGTGGGTGCAGATGGTGGAGGTACGCCCTTCGAGCCCGGCACATGTGCACCATGCGGTCGTTTATATCCGGCCGCCGGATTCGCCGTGGCTTCGGCACGGTCCGGTGGGCGAGCCGTTTACGGCATCGATGTTGAGTGATCCGGAGGAGCGGCGCCAGGCGCATGAAACCACCAGCGATTTGTTGTTGGTATACGCCCCAGGCAGTGCGCCGGACCGGTGGGTCGATGGGATGGCGAAATTTGTGCCGGCAGGATCAGATCTGGTTTTTCAGATGCACTACACGACCAACGGCGATGCAGCCAGCGATCAGACAAGCGCCGGACTGGTGTTTGCGAAGAGCCCACCAAAGCAGCGAGTTGTCACATTGCAATTAAATAATCACGCGCTGATGATTCCGCCGGGAGCCGAGGATTTTCGCGTGGAGGTGCAGGGAACGCTGCCCAACGATGCTACGCTGCTAAGTTTTTTCCCGCATATGCATCTGCGCGGAAAACGGTTTGAATACGATATTGTTCATGACGACGGCAGTGTGGAACCTTTGTTGCTCGTGAATTATCACTTTCACTGGCAGCTGAGTTATAAACTAGCGCAGCCCCGCGAGTTGAAAGCGGGAACGAAGTTGCGGGCAGTGGCGTGGTATGACAATTCGCGAAATAATCCGCATAATCCCGATCCGGAGAAAATGGTGACATGGGGCGACCAGACGTCGGAAGAGATGATGGTTGGGTTCTTCGACGTGGCGATTCCAGCGGGGATGGACAAGTGGCAATATTTTGTCAGGCCCAGCGGCGTTGGAAACAAGCAATGAAGCTTCGATTTGCTGACTGTGATGGTTTTTGTAACACTCGATTGGGCTCATCCTTTTGATAGCGAATCCGGCGTCTTTTACAACACATGCAGATGACGCGCGGCGTAGGCGTGGGCGAGCCATTGCTTACTGCGCGCTAGCCGCGGTGTTTCTCGCCGTCTACGTCGGGTCCATGTTCACTCCCGGGCTGCTGGATGATGCTGACAGCACCCACGCCGAGGCCGCGCGCGAGATGGTAGCGACCGGAGATTACGTCACCCTGCACATCAACGGCGTGCGGTATCTGGAAAAGCCGCCGCTACCCTACTGGCTGGTGGCATTCAGTTACAAAGTTTTTGGCGTGAACGAGTTCAGCACGCGCCTGCCAATGGTGCTCTCAGTAATGCTGCTCGGGGTGCTGGCGTTTTGCTGGGGCCGCCGTGCGTTCGGGGATCGAACGGGAATCTATGCTGCATTGTTCGTCTACACTTGCGCAGGTATTTATCTTTTTACCCGTGTCTTGATCCCAGATGTGTTGCTGAGCCTGTTGATTGCAGCGGCGCTTTATTTGTTTCTGACCGCATTAGAGCCAGGTGCCTCACCTTGGCGATGGTATGCGGGATACTCACTGATGGCATTAGGGGTGTTGACGAAAGGATTGATCGCGCTCGTGTTTCCGGGTGGCGCGGCATTTTTCTTTCTACTGGTTACCGGCGAATGGCGGCGTTGGCGGGAGTTCCGGCTGCTCTCGGGGTTGGTGTTATTTTTTGCGATAGCCGCACCATGGCACATTGTGGCAGGGCTAAGGAATCCCGGTACTGCGCAACACCACGGTTTCTTCTGGTTTTATTTCGTCAACGAGCATTTTCTGCGATTTCTTGGCAAGCGATATCCGCGGGATTACAGCAAGCTTCCGGCGACGCTCTATTGGTCGCTCCATCTCGTGTGGCTATTTCCGTGGAGTCTGTATCTTCCCGCTGCGCTGAGAACCGCGATGCAAGCCTGGCGAGGCCGAAGTCACGGCATTTCAGACCCGGGTGTAACGTCGCGGAGGGGGGATTTTGCGGAGCGGACTCGATTGCTGTGCTGGATCTTCGCGGGAGTGGTACTGATTTTTTTCGCCATCTCGACCAATCAGGAGTACTATACGTTCCCCGCTTATCTGCCCCTCTTGCTTTTGCTGGCGGACGGGATTGCGCAGGGCGAACGAGTAGAGTGTCAAGGCAGAAAGCGGGCCGGCTGGTTAGTGCCTTCCGCAGGTGTTCTGGCTGGTAGTTGGTATCGCGGCCAGCATCATGCTCTCGATCGGACTGTGGCAGTCACGGAACTTACCGTTCGAAGCGGACATTGGAAATGTCCTGAGCACCCAGGACATCGACGCCTACACACTTTCGATGTCGCATCTGCTGGACTTGAGCTACGCTTCGTTCGCGGCACTGCGGCTGCCGGCCACGCTCGCCGCAACGGTGTTGCTGCTGGCTCCATTGGTCTCGCTAATCCTGCGTCTATTTCGTCGACATTATTCCGCGACCTGGACGCTGGCGATCGGAATGGCGGTGTTTCTGGTGGCCGCGCATATTGCTCTGGGACGATTTGGCCCGTACCTTTCTTCGAAGCAATTGGCGCATGAAATTGCAGCCCGCGCGAAGTCTGAAGATACCGTGATGATTTATGGTGACCAGGCTTTCGGGTCGTCGTTATTGTTTTATCTGCGGCGGCCTGTTGATCTGGTGCAAGGCCGTACGACTTCGATGTGGTTTGGTTCGACATTCGCAGATGCGCCAAAGATTTACTTGAGCGATGCGGATTTGCAGCGGGATTGGAAAGGCAATGGGCGCGTATTCTTGTTCGTGCCTCCGCATCAAAAGGCGCGGGTGGATGGGCTTTTGCCGGATAAGTTCCTGATCGCTCAGCTTTCCGGGAAGTACGTTTACAGTAACCAGCCTTGAACCAGCTTGAATCGCGGAGGCCGCGGGGAATGTCTGCGGAGAGCGCTTAAGAAGAATGTCTTACGAGGCTTTTTAACGATGAAGGGCAAAACCCTATTAGTAATTGGAACTTTTAGCTTCCTGACAATTTGCAGAGTACTCATTGGGTTCGCACAAACGCCAGCACAGCCTCCTGCTCCTGATATTGGACCGAAGAAAGCGGAGGAACAATTCAAGAATATTCAGGTGTTGAAGGGCATTCCCGCCGATCAAGTAATCCCGGGGATGCAGTTCATCAGCGCCTCCCTGGGCGTCGAGTGCGAGTTTTGTCATGTGCAGGGGGCGTTCGAAAAAGATGACAAGAGGCCAAAGCAGACCGCGCGGAAAATGATCGAAATGATGTTCACCATCAATCAAGAGAACTTCGATGGACATCGCGAGGTAACCTGCTATTCCTGCCATCGCGGCAGTAGTGCTCCGGTGGGAACACCGCCGGTAATGGCGGAGGATCTGAAACCTGGTCTCGACGAGACGAACAAGAGTGAAGAACAAAGGATTGAAGGTGGAGGAACGAATAACGCGACTGGCCCGACGGGTGATCAGTTATTGGAGAAGTATCTGAACGCCGTCGGGGGAGGCGCCGCGATCGATAAAATCACAAGCCGGGTGATGAAGGGTTCGATCACGTTTGGAGACCGGAATGTTCCCATCGATATTTTTTCGAAGGATCCTGACAAGCGAGTATCGTTCACCCATACTCCCGAGGGAGACAGCGTTACGGCATTCGACGGCCACGAGGGCTGGTTGAGTGCTCCCGGGCGGCCGGTGCGCGAGATGCACGGTCCGGACATCGACGGTGCGGCTATGGACGCGGACCTTCACTTGGCAGCGCACTTCAAAGCGATGTTCAGCGAGGTACAGGTACGAGGCACAGAAAGGATGGGCGGTCACGAAGCTTACTTCATAGTCGGCAGGCGCGGCGAAAAAACGCCGCTGCGACTTTATTTTGACGCTCAATCGGGGTTATTGTTACGGCTGGTTCGTTATGGAGAGACGCCGTTTGGGCTAATGCCCACGCAGATCGATTATGCGGACTACCGTGAGGTGGGTCAGGTGAAGACTCCATATCGCTGGACACTGGCCCGGCCGGGCGGACGCTTCATGATTCAATTGACCGATGTTAAGCAAAACGTTCCGGTTGACGACGCAAAGTTCGCCAAGCCTGCGGAAACGCAAAAGGGAGTGGCGCCAGTAAACCTTTTCATCGAGTTGATTTCTATTCATTAAGGTCACTTTGCATAACAAATCCTGATGGGAACGATAAATAGTTTCGATTTCCGCGAAACGGCGACAAACGATAGAGTGAGCGCGTGCCGGACTGTGTTCACATGGATCTCGTTTGCGGGAACACGAACATGAGAACAACAAGATCATGACCAAAGTTGAAGCTGTCATACAGAACTCCAAGCTGGAGGCGGTAAAGAGCGCGCTGCACGAGATCGGCGTCGAGGGCATGACGGTGATCGAGGTTCGGGGACACGGGCGGCAGAAGGGTCACACTGAGGTCTACCGCGGCCGCGAATATAGCGTAGATCTCATTCCCAAGACCAAGCTGGAGTTGGTGCTGGCGGATGGGATGGTGGAAAAGGCGGTTCAGGCCATACTCGAAGCCGCGCGCACAGGAAAAATCGGCGACGGGAAGATTTTTTTGACGCGGGTGGATGAAGCGATTCGCATTCGCAATGAGGAACGGGGCGAGGGGGCATTGTAAGCGCAAGACTAGGGAAAGGATCGCGACCGCAGCGAGCAAACATAATTTTATTCTTGCATAATTTTATTCTTGCACCATTTTATTCTTGCACCACCAGATTCATACCCTCCAGGCATCATAACGAGCGAGCAGCACTTTTCTGCAACAGACATGAGAGCACCGGTCATCCATCGTCATGACGGCAGAGTCTTCACTGATTAGTGAACTGCGAGGCTTTCTCGCCGAAGAATCGCCGAAAATTGGTCTTGATTTTGCAGCGACAGGGAATGGGCGACGGGCAGTCGCGCAACGTACGCGGCTCATCGAAGAAATCCTGAGGCGCCTGTGGCGAGACATGGTTTCGGCCGATGAAGAAGGGCCGCCGAACTTCGCGCTCGTCGCAACGGGAGGGTTTGGACGCGGCTGGCTGTTTCCTTATTCCGACATCGATCTGCTCTTTCTGTATGCCGATCGCGGCGGCGAAGAAGCTCACAAAGAGGCCATTCGGCGATTCTGCCAGGAGTTGTGGGATCTAAAGCTGAAATTAAGTCCGGCATCGCGCACTCTCGCAGAGTGCGATCGCTTCGATCCCAACAACACGGAGTTCACAATCTCTCTTCTCGATTGCCGCTACCTGGCGGGAGACCGCGAGCTGTTCGCGCGGCTTCATGACAAATCGATTCCCAAGCTGGTGATGCGCGAGTCAAACCCTCTGCTGCGTGGGTTGGCGGAGGTCACGCGGGAACGGCATGGAAAGTTTGGTCAGACAGTCTTCCATCTTGAGCCAAATCTCAAAGAAGGTCCGGGCGGCCTGCGCGATTACAACGTGGCTTGCTGGCTGGCGCTGATTTCTTCCATGGGCCAGCTTGGTGACTGGCCCGAGGCCAGCCTGTTACGCGCACCGGTCCGCAAGCAGTTGGACGCAGCTCTGGAGTTCCTGATGGCAGCGCGATGCTTTCTGCACTTTCGCCACGGCCGGGACGACAACGCGCTGAGCTGGGAAGCGCAAGACGAGGCCGCCATAAGAAGAATTGGGGCGGGGGACTCGGCAGAGCTGACCGCTGCCGATTGGATGCGAATTCATTTTGGGCATGCCCGCGCCGTGCAGCGCACGGTAATGCAGCTACTCGAGGAGATTCCGGAGGCCTGGTCTTCTCTGCGACGGCAGATTCAGGACTGGCGGTCGCGCCCATCGAGTCCCGATTTTTCAGTAGTAGATGGTCTGATTTTTCTGCAGCAGTCATCTTCGCTGACTGATCCTGAGATGCTGTTGCGGCTGTTTCATTTCATGGCACACCACGGGCTCAGGCTGAGCGCAAACACCGAACACAGAATCGAACAGGCGCTTCCGGCGCTGGCGGTAACTCCGCCGCGCGGGGCGGAACTTTGGCTCTATCTGCAGGAAACGCTGCTACAGCCCCATGCCGCGGAGGCTTTGCGTGCCATGCATTCGCTGCGCCTGCTTACTTTGCTGCTTCCGGAACTGAAGCCCATCGATTCGCTGGTAGTGCGGGATTACTATCATCGCTTCACGGTGGATGAGCACTCCATTCTGGCCATTGAGAGTCTGCACCGGTTGAACCAATCGCAATCGGAGTGGGACAAGCGCTATGCAGAGTTGCTGGCGGAGTTGGAAGATCCAGAATTGTTGTACCTCGCGCTCTTACTGCACGACACGGGGAAAGGAGTGCCGGGCAACAATCACGTCGAGGCGAGCGTGGAGATCGCCGGCCGCTGCCTGGATCGGTTGGATGTCGAGCCGGGAGAACGTGCGATGGTGTTGTTCTTGATCGCGAACCACCTGGAAATGTCGGCGCAATTGCGCCGAGACATTTTCAATGTGGAAACGGTTGCGTCTTTCGCTAAGAAGGTGGGCACGCCGGAGCGGCTCAAGATGCTGTGCCTGTTGACTTATGCGGACATCAAAGCGGTGAATCCGGAGGCGCTGACGCCGTGGAAGGCGGAAAACGTGTGGCAGCTTTATATTTCTGCCGCTAATTATCTGAATCGAAGTGCGGACCAGCGCGTACACGGCGATGCCGGCGACGAAAAGCTGGCGCGGCTGCGCAGCCTCGCTCCGGTTACGGGCGCGAAGTTCAAAGACTTTGTGGAGGGGTTTCCGCAGAGATATCTGTTGGTGCACTCCGCCGAAGAAGTGTTGGCGCACATGGCCATGGCGGAGAAGTTTCGCCAGGACCGCGTGCAAGTGGACTTGAAGCGAGGTCGGCATTGGTATGAGCTGACGCTGGTCACCAAGGATCGGCCGTCGTTGTTCGCGACCTTGACCGGAGTGCTGGCGGCTTGGGGTATGAATATTGCGAAAGCCAATGCTTTTTCAAACCAGGCGGGAACCGTTGTGGACACGATTTATTTCACGGACCGCTTTCGAACATTGGAGTTGAACTTATCCGAGTGGCAGCGATTTAAGGAAAGCATTGCAGCAGTCTTGGCTGGGGAAGCAGATCTCGAACGGATGCTGCGGGACCGTCAGCGCGGCGAGAAGCACGCCAAAGTCAAAGTGATGGTGGAGACTCGAATTGATTTCGACGATCTGTGCTCGTCTACAAGTACCTTATTGCAGGTGATTGCGCAGGATCGGCCACGCTTGTTGCATCGCATCAGCTCATGCCTGTCGCGTATGGACTGCAACATCGAAATCGCTTTGATTGACACCGAGGGGCAGATGGCGATCGATGCCTTTTATTTAACCTCGCGGGGAAAGAAACTGCCGGCGGAATTGCAGAAGAAGTTGGAGAAAGCGTTGCTGGAAGATTTAAAGAGACTCGCATCGGCCAGCGAATAGGCCATGTGACGTCGTTAAATTCAAAGTGGTACCATCCTCTACTGACATGACCAAATCCCGCTGGTTTCTCTCACCGTTTTGCCTATTGCTGCTTTCGCTGCTGGGGTTTTCCGCGCCACAAATGCAATCTCAGACGGCCGCACCACATGCGATCGTGCTCCACGCGGCTCGTTTACTGGATATAAAGAGCGGACGTTGGGTGAAACCCGGCGAAGTGCTGGTACAGGGGGAACGAATCTTGGAAGCGGGATCTTCGGTGAAGCACCCGGCGGATGCTGAGGTGATCGATCTGGGCGATCGAACTTTGTTGCCCGGCCTGATTGACGCGCATGTACACCTGTTTCTGCATCCCGGCGCCGAGGACTTGCAGACGGTGGAAGAGTCCGTACCGCAACGCACCATCATCGCGCTGCTTGCCGCGCGAGATGACTTGATGGCGGGCTTTACTGCGGAACGCGATATGGGAACCGAAGGGGCAGGATCGGCCGACACTGCGGTGCGCAACGCAATTGATGAGGGTTTGCTTCCGGGACCGCGAATGCGCATCAGCGGAAACGCGATCGACATCTTGGGCGGACACGAAGATGCCATCCACTACAATCCGGCGCAGCATGTGCTCTCTAATGCAACCTACGCCAACAATAAGGATGAACTGGTAGCCGCGATACGCCAGGAGTTCAAAGAGGGCGCCGACTTCATCAAGATTTATGAAACGGGGCCGGACAAGGTGCGGGATGGGCAATTTTCTACGATCTATCAATATACCGAAGCCGAATTGAAGGCTGCGGTCGAGGAGGCGGCGCGATCCGGCAAACGCGTGGCGGTTCATGCCACTGGCGAACCAGGCACACTGTTTGCGGCCCAGGCGGGTGTCGTCTCGATTGACCATGCGAATCAGCTCAGCGAAGAAACCATGCGGCTGATGCGCGAAAAGCAGATTTTCGCGGTGCCGACTTTTACCATCTTCGATTATTTTGCCGATCACGCAGCCACGCCGGCACAGGCCGCGCGCGAGCACGCGATGCTGGATTTGAAGGTGCAGGACTTTCGCAAACAGGTGGCAGCGGCAGTTCCGATGGCCGTTGGCTCTGACGTAGGTCCATTTCCGCATGGGACGCAGGCACGCGAATTTGTGCTGATGGTGAAGTTTGGTATGGCACCGCTGGCGGTACTGCAGGCTGATTTGCTGAATGGAGCGAAGTTGCTCGGATGGGACGGACAGATCGGCGTGCTGGAACCGGGATACCTGGCGGATATCGTCGCGGTTCCGGGCGATCCGTTGCAGGACATCAGCGTGCTGGAACATGTGTCGTTTGTGATGAAGGGCGGGGTGGTTTACAAAAAGTAAGCGTGTCTCACGACCCGCAATCGAACTAATTCGAAGTCCCTCCGCATGCGGTTGATCAGTACGGCCAGGAAATGCTTCGACTGCGCCGGACCGCCTTCAGACGATCCTTCTTCGCTCAGCATGACAGGTTTTAGGTGGGAGCTCTACCAATCGTTGCGGGATTTCTCTTCATTCCAATCGGTCTGTGATGGAGCGGCATCGTTGCGTGTCTGATTTCGGCGGCGATAGCAGACGAAGAGTAATCCGACGCTCATGAGCGTGGGTGGGGCGATGAGGATCAGGATGCCGCTCTTCAAAGCCTGAATCATACGAGCGCCCGAGGAGGCCGCCTGGGTATAACAAAGTGCGCAACTTTGAGCAAAGGCCGGAACCGGAGCGAGCACGATGATCAAGCCCGCTAACATGGCGCCAACAATCCAGATTGGTCTAGAAAACTTCATCGATACCTTATTCGAAGACGCAGCCCAACCCAGCTATCTAGCCCATGGTACGCCATTTGATAGTCGGAAAGCATCTGTCCATCCGTATTGCAGGCCCATGATTACAGCCACGGTGAAGACCAGGACGAACCAGCGGAGCCCACGATTCTCCGATAGGTGCATGAAAAATAAAAGCGCGACCCCAGCCTCGATGCAGGCCACGATCATCATGCGCGTAAACATCTGTTCCGTGCTGATGTCCTGATACGCAATCACAAACTGGACGCCCGCCAGAGCCAACAGGAAAACGTAGACGATCAGATCTCTTGTCATCCCACCATTCTTTTGTGTATCTGCGGTAGCCATAGTTCCTCTTTCCAGTCTTAGCGAGACAGATTCAGGAGATAGACCAGCGGCACAACGAACATCCAAACCAGATCAACAAAATGCCAGTAGAGTCCGGTGACTTCGAGGTCGTCAGCCTGGTAACGGCCGCCCTTGTAGCGAATTCCTACGGCGATCAGGGCGACGATGCCACCGCTCACGTGCAGCAGGTGCAAACCGGTGATGCTGAAAAATAACGAACTGAATGCGGGGGTGCCCCAGGGATTGTGAAACAAGGTCGCACCCTCCCCAATCATTCCCATCCATTCGCGAAGGTGGAGGATGGCGAACAGAATTCCGCCAACGGCCGTGATCATCATCCACAGGAAGGCTTTGGCCTTGTCGCCGATCTCAGCCGCGCGGACTGCGATCATCATCGTCAGGCTGCTGGAAAGGAGAATGAAGGTCATAATCGCAACGTTGGTGATGCTGTGAAAAGGCCTCGGCCAATTCGGAGTGGCGCTGCGTGTAAATCCATAGGCGACCAGGCAACCGGCGAAGGTTGCAGAGTCTGCAATGATGAACAGCCACATCGCCATTCTTTTGGCGGGAACCGAAAATGTGGGCGCGGTCATCACCTCCGTCGCGGTCGATCGCGACACCTGACCGTGAATTGAAAGATCGGCTTGGCTCACTTTGCCTCCTACCTTTAACTGGGTTAGAGCTTCATCCAAAGCAGAAAAAGCAGGTACAGCCACAGGACGCCCATGAAATGCCAGTAGCGCGAGGTGGCGTCCAGAGTACTTCGCCTCAGTGCAGAATGGTTCAACTTACCGATGACACGCGTTAGACCGCCGAGGCCGCCGACCAGATGCAGCGCGTGGGCGACGGTCAACACATAGAAAAACGAGTAACTGATGTTAGTGGCCAGTTTGAGTCCCTGCGCTCGAAGTTGCATCCAGGCGAAAGTCTGTCCGGCAACGAAAAGCAGTCCCAGGAAAAGCGTGATATACAGCCAGCGAGCCGGGTTCTCTGTCTGGAGTTTATCGTGATCGCGCAGGCCGCCCATAAAATTTGCAACGCGCCGGCGCGATATTTCTAACGTTACGCTGCTGGCAATGATCACCAGCGTGTTGAGATAGAGCACCGGGGGCAAGGAGATATGCCGCCAGTCCGAGGCCCCTCCCTGGCGAACGATCAGGGCACTGGTGAAGGCGGCAAAGGTCATGGTAATGCCGGCCAGAGCTACCCATATTCCGGTACTCGCAGGAGGTGGGGAAGAGCCCTTTACCCGGCGTAAGTCGCCGTCGGCGGGAACCAGATTGCGCCAGCCGCCGTTTCCGGAGCCCTGACTCGGTAAACGTTCAAGATCAATCTTTGGCGGTTCGTGAACTGTGGTCGCCATACTGCAAATTCTCCAATTCCCGTGCTGCGCGGTCCGATTTTATTTCTCTTCGTTCGGGCTGTGAACTTTCTCCGGCGAGGTTTGCATAATGTAGTCAGCGCTCGCGCCTTCGACGCTGTACTGGTACGGATCGTGATAAACCACCGGCATCTTATCCCCAAAGTTATTGTGGGGCGGGGGCGTGGCCGTGCTCCACTCGAGCGAAGTGCCTTCCCACGGATTGTCGTTAGGAGCGTGGGGCCCCTTGAAACGGCTGTAGATCAGGTTGTAAAGGAAAATCAGTTGCGCGAAACCGGTGAACAGCGCCGCGATGGTGATGAACTTGTGCACGGGGATCAGCGGGATTAAATAGTCGTCCGTGAAAGCCTGGTAGCGGCGCACATTGCCGGCGATTCCGAGGTAGTGGAACGGCATGAAGATGCAATAGGCGCCTACGAAGCTCATCCAGAAATGCACCTTACCCAAAGTCTCGTTCATCATGCGCCCGGTCATCTTGGGGAACCAGAAGTAGGTTCCCGCAAAGATGCCGAACATGGCTGCGACGCCCATCACCAGATGGAAGTGGCCGACCACAAAATAGGTGGCGTGAAGCATGATGTCGATCGAAGGCTGCGCCAGGAAAAAGCCGCTGACGCCGCCGCTGATAAACATTGAAATGAAACCCAGCGCGAACAGCGACGCGGAATTAATCCGCAGCTTCGAGCCATACAGGCTGCCCAGCCAGATCAGGACCACGATGGTGGAAGGAATCGTGATAACCAGCGTGGGGAAGGAAAACGCCAGTGAAGACACCGGATTCATCCCACTGACGAACATGTGATGGCCGTAAACCATGTAGCTAAGGACGGCCAGCGCCGCCATCGAGTAGATCAATACGCGGTGGCTCAGCATGGGTCGGCGCATGTTGGTGATGAGTACATGCGAAACAATGCCCAGTCCGGGCACGATAGCGATATAAACCTCAGGATGACCGAAGAACCAGAACAAGTGCTGCCAGAGCAGAGTCGATCCGCCGGAGTGCGGTAACACCTGATCATTAATCACCAGATTCGAAGCGACGAAGAAGCTGGTCCCGGCAACGTGGTCCAAAATTAGCAAAATGCACGCGGGCATAAGCACGGCAAAGGCCGTCAAGCCCATCACTGACGTAATGAACCAGGCCCAGGCGGTGAGAGGAAGGCGCATCAGCGACATGCCCTTACAACGCATGTCCAGAGTGGTGGTGATGAAGTTCAAGGAACCGAACAATTGCCCCACGCAGAAAAGGCCGATGGACGAAGCCCAAAGAACCGCTCCCAAACCCTCGCCGGGCCCGCCAACTGATCCGATCGCGCTTAAGGGAGCATATTGCGTCCAACCTCCGAGGGTTGGTCCATCCCCGAAAAAGAAGGATGCCATCAGGACCAGAAAGCCGGTGAAGGTAACCCAGAACGACATCATGTTGAAGTGGGGGAAGGGCATGTCTTCGGCGCCCGTCTGGATGGGCAGAAAGAAATTGCCGAATGCGGCAAACGGCGCCGTAGTGAGTACAAAGAAGACCATGATGGTGCCGTGCATGGTCATCAACTGCAGATAGTACTCGGGCGTCAGGACGTTGCCAGGAGCGCCGGTATTCGAAAGCAGATGCAGCCCGGGAATCGCGAAACTGGTCCAGCCCAGATGGATGCGCATGATCCAGGAGAGCACCATGCCGATCAAGGCGGCCGCGAGCGCGAGCGCGTAGTACTGCTTCCCGATGACCTTATGGTCAGTACTGAAAACATGCTTTCGAATGAAGCTGGTGGGAGCTCCATGTTGTGCGGCATGCGCTGACATATCGTGCATTGTGGTCACCTCACCTCAACAGAGATGTTTGTCCAGTTTCTTCGGGCTAAACCCTTTACCCGCGTCCAGCTAGTCTTTCCAAAATAACTTCTGAAAAACTTCCTACTGCAGAGCTGCCTGCTGCTTAATCCAGGTGTCGTAATCTTCCTGAGACTTCACCTCGAGGTAAGCCTTCATGTTGTAGTGGCCGAGGCCGCAGAGCTGGGTGCAGACGATTTCATACTTCCCAATTTTGGTGGCGGTGAAGTGAACCGTAACGTCCAATCCGGGGACGAAATCCTGGTGAATCCGCAATTCTGGAACGAAGAAGGAATGTCCTACATCCTTGGAATGCATCAGGAGGTGAATCTGGCGGTTCACAGGAATCGCAAGTTCGGCGGTCACGATGTCGTCCTTGGAATCCGGGTCGTGCGTGGTGTCCAAACCGAAAAAGTTCGCATTGGCTTCGCTGATTTGATCGGCGTGAATCGGGCCGAACGTTCCATCAGGACCAGGGTAGCGGAAATAAAAGGCGAACTGACCCGCTTGTACCTGAACTGGCATAGCATCGGCTGCCGGAGGGGTGAGATACACATTGGCCCAAGCTTTGGCGCCGAACACCCCGAGAGCCAGGACCTCAGTGCCGACCAGTAAGAAGGCAGCGACCACCAAACCTGTGGCGCCTCCAGGGAAGTTTTTAACCTTGTCACCAGGCTTTGGGGTGGAGAATCTCCAGATAAAGAAGGCCAGAAGGAACTGCGAGGCGAGGAATGAAATGCCGGCTTCCAGCATCGTGTCAGCGTATTGCTCATCGATCAGCGAGCCATGAGTGGAGATATCTTGCGACATCGGCCACATGTGCATCACGATGGGAACAGCCGAGGCAATTGCAATGAGGATGATCGTTACCGCAAGCAGTTTCGCCATATCGTGCCGCCTTTGGCCGTGGAAAAACTGGCCTAAGTTGTTGAATCGCCGCAGCGTCGACTGCGGCGATTCGTAATTTCACAGCGCTGTAGCTGCGCCAAAGCTACGTTACTTCGCCTTAAAACTGAAATTTGCAGATCCGGCCCCGCCCGCAGCAACGGTCACTTTCTGCGTCTGCTTGCCGAGGTCTTCCTGCCAAGCCGTTACGGTGTAGCTTCCAGGTGGCACGTTGTTGATGGTGAAGTTGCCGCTGTCATCTGTGACCGCGTAAGGTCCCTTCACGACGACGAACCAGCCGTGCATCCAAGGATGAATGTTGCACTGCACCGGGATAACTTCCTCGGCCTTCCAACTCTTTTCAACCGGCGCGGCTCCTGGGGGCTGCGACTGATTCCAGGGGATATTTCCGGTCATCGGATTGGGAAGCGGATGAATGTTGTGAGTGGTCTGATCGCTGGTCGTAACCTTGAATTTTTGATTCACGTCCATTGCCAAGACGTGCGGCTTATACTGGCAGTTTTTCTGATCGAAGACAGGCTCGGTAGTGGTCGCCTCCGCAGGGCCGCTGTAACCTTCGGAAAGGTAGAGAACCACATTTTCCAAGCCGCCGCCCGAACCTACCACGACAGTTTCCATATGAGCCGGCGAAGCGGCGTTAGCTTTTACGCAATATGGATCCTTCGACATGTCGATGCCCCGCATGTGCGGAGCCGTGCCCTCAAGTTTAACTGTCCCTGTGATTTTACCTTCGCCAGCTGCGCTCACTTTCTGGCCCAGCATCAGCGCTCCACATGCTACAAGAACTACTGCCGATAGTACAGCCGCAAGATTGAATCGATTTTTCATAAAAGTTTCTCCTTAGGCACTGCGAAGCAGAAGCTCTACTGCGATGGCAGTTGCATACTCTATTGTTGTCCCGCAGGCGCGTTTGGATCAACCGGCTTCAGGCCAAGTTGCTTCGCCATTTCTTTCTCCTTGCTGCGCTGCCGCATAAAGGTTCGCAGGTAGAAAACCAAATCCCAAGCCTCATCGGGCTTGATGTTGTCGGCAAATGACGGCATGGGAGTGCCGTCCAAGCCGGTCATGAATATGCGATAGATGTCACGATCGGTATCGCCGCACTTTGGACGCGTTCCGTCGGTAAAATTGAAGGGTGCGATCGGACGACCGAGGTCGTCGGTGAGCGTAGAGGCCGACGGCCCGTTGGCCATTCCCTGCACGCCGTGGCACTTCCAGCACTGCACTCGCGCGAAGACGTCGCGGCCCGCCTTGATACGCTCTGGGGTAACTTCCGGTTCGGGAGGAATCGTGATTGGAGCGCCCGGCTTTTCATTCGTCCAGCGCGGTGAGAAGTGTTTGACCCAAGCTACGAGGTCCGCCCGCTCTTGTTTGGTAAAGGTGCTCCATTGCGGCATACTCGAGCGGTCGAGGCCTCGAGCGATAGTGTCGAACAGATCGTCGTCGGTAGGCAAAGTCCCGGTAGGAGTGGAGCGGCATTTGAATACGCCCAGCTGGAAATCGCGCGGTTTTGGGTACATCGGTGGATCAAGCCACTGCGCGACTTCACCATTTCCGTCCCCCAGCTCTCCATGGCAACCGACGCAATACCGGCGGTAGTCGGGCTTGGCATCCTTGGCATGGCCCGTAATATTTCCGATGTGGCTTTCCGTGCCGTCGCGCTTCTCTATGTCGAACATCGTGAGCTGCGCCCAGGAGGCCAACGGCAGCGCCGAAAATGCAGCTACGCCCAGCGAAAGCGTCCACTTCTGCAATCTTGTCCGCATGTCTTTCCCTCTCTTACAAAATCAAAACACCTAAAAATCAAAGTCAAAGCCAATCAAGAGTTCGCTTGTATTGAGGTTCGTCCCGTCGGGTGCGGTCCCATCCTGGTGCAACCAGTTGTATTCGTTATGCCAGGCAAACCCGGCGCGGCTGGTCATGAACGGGTTGTAGCGGTAGCCGATGGTATAGGTCGAAATGTTGCCGAAGTTCTGAGGAACGCCCGGGGTCGACTGTTGTGACATACGGATCGTCTCATAGCGACCGATGAAGATCAGTTGTGGGCTGTAGACGAAGTGCGGCTCGACGAGGACGCCATTCCATACCGGAGATCGCGCGCCCGCCGGCAGAATCGTGCCGGTAGTGTTGTTATTCGGTGCGACGCCGTCGATGAAGTCGCCGTATCCTTGCCCGAACCAGGCGTTGTCAGAACCATGCTGCGTTACAACCGTGACGTCGGCATGCTGTCCGAAGTAAAACAGCCCCACGAAGCCTTCGCGGCTAAAACCCTTATTCCCGATCCCGGAGCCCGGAAGGATTGTCGCGCCGCTCGGTCCGGTTTGAGTACGCCAACTGGTAGGAGCTTCCCCGACCATCGCGTAGCCACCGATGCGCTGCACGCCCAGCTTGCCGGCATCGAAGGCTTGGCTGGCGGTAAAGAATCCAGAATAGGCGTTGGAACCGTAGGGCAAACCGACTTGACCATCGACCGAGCTTAATAAAGCTGCGGAATACCGAGTGCGGTCATTCCACGAGTGTCCCATCACTTCGACGCCGAGCTGGTTGTCTCCTATCTGACCGAAGATGTTGCCGTCGCCCTGCGGGATAAAGTGGTACAGCTGGTAGATACCGCCGTTCCCGGTGAGGGTCAGAATGCGCTTTTCGGAGAGCAGATTGTCCAACTCGAACTTACCCAATTTGACGTTGAGCCAAGAGCTGCCAAACAGGTTATCGAGCCGGGCCATGACAGTTTCAAAGTGGAAAGAAGCCGTATTATCAGAAGACGGTAGCACGTAGAAAGAGATATTTTTTTCCAGCGTGCCGCCGGTGTGGAAGTCGAGACCGCTAAGGTCAAAGCCGGATTGTTCGACGCGCTGCTGCGCCGATCCGATGGGCGTGGGGCTGCCTCCGCCGTATACGTCGACGTCAACTTTGCCGGTGCTCACCCGATGCCAGATCGGCGTGATGCGGAAGGTGACCGGCCAGTAGCCGGGGTTCTGCCAGATCGGGGCATCGCGATCGTTCATCAGCTGGTAGCCGTTATCCTTAAATTTTTGGCCGAAGTAGTTCAGCATCGGCCACGACTCGTGGCACGCTGAGCAGCGCAGTCCATATTTCCTAGCGAAGGCAGGCAAGGCCTGCGCCGGTTGGCTGAACGTGAGGACTACCGGTGCAAGAACCACAGCCAGGGAAAACAGGGAAATCGCAGAGTGAACTACCTTGCGAAGATTGGAACGACTCAAAACGTGCATGGCCGGCTCCTCGGCAAGATTAAATCAAGAACGTTATTGAAAAATGAATTCTCACAGAATTCCGTAAAGACCCGCAAATGCGAACTCTCCACATTTGCTCCTTGCAGACATTAGCGAGCGGCAAAGGTTCTACCACCGTACCGCGCGAAATCCTACTACGCTGGAAAGGGGAAGTTCAAGTACTTTTGACAATTTTTTTACAAAGTCAAACTTGGCAACAGTTTCTTTGGCTCTCCTGTGAATCATGAATTCCTCGAAGTTGACAGGCTCACTCCGGGAGGATAAGACTTTGAGGGGACGGAGATCAAACGTGCACCGGAGGCCAAACCATCGCGCGGGAAAGTGGACCATCAGTTTTTCTCGCCGGGCAATCAAGATCCTATTCGATCGAAAAAGCACGCCTGACGCTGCTTCGGTCGGGTCGGTTGGAAGAATGTTGCTTGTGCTGGTGGTGGTTCTGGCGGGCGCACTCCCGCTTCAAGCCCGCGACAAAAATAAGTTGCCCTACGGCGAAGGGTTAATCGTAAACATTCCTTTGCCGGAAAGCGAAGTCGAGCAAGTAGTCCAGGACGTCGCTCAGAATGGGACGATCCGGGGGACCAAGGAGTACAACAAAGACGAGTTTGTCGCCGGCGCGAAAGCGGCCACTTCCTCGCCAGTATTTCCAGCGTGGGACCAGGAGGGAAAGGTCCTCTATAAGATCCGAGAGGGAGCAATCGACCCGCGCAATTTCAAGGATAGCAGCGACGTGGGTACGCTGGCGGTGCGATACGTGGTGGCGGCGCAAGGGGAGAAAAACACGGTTTTGCGCATCGACGCACTCTTTCAGGAAACCTTTCGGCACACGGTTCATCAATCGAACGGCTCGGTTGAAAGCGCTGAATACAAGGACATTCAAGAACATCTTGAAGCCATCGAGGTGATGAAACGGCAGAACATCGAAGCTGAAAAAGAGCGGCAAGAGCAACTGGCAAAGAGGCGGACTTTCGCCGTACCGTCTGCCGATCGCGTTGCGGCAACGCCTTCATACGCACCCCAGGACTTGCCTCAGGAGACGGAGAATCGTGCAGCGCCCGCCACGCGAATCGAGGATGCGGAAGCCGCGAACACGCCCCCGCTTGCGAGCACGACCCCTCCTCCGAGCACGCCGCAGCCTCCAGTCGACGCGGCGCAAATTCAATCCGTACCCGCGCAAACGCTGGAGGAAAAGGTCAAGAATCTTCGCCGAGAGGTCGCGCGGATGGTGAAGGCACCGGGAGCGCCCTTAAAGTCCGCTCCGTTTCACACTGCGAGCACGCTGCAATCTCTGACTGCCGGGACAGAAGTCCTGATTTTGATTTCAACGCCTTACTGGTATGGCGTGGAGACGCACGACGGGCAGCACGGATGGATTATGCGTGACCAACTGGAGCAGCGATGAAGTGTGTTGTCGCGGGTTCGGGCGGGTTGCGCGCATGTTCACTCCTGCCGTTTGTAATGGTTCTTTGCCTTGGTCTTGTGGAAACCGGCTATGCGCAAGGGACCGGACTGGAGCGTACCTTTCCCCAGTCGAAGGCAACTGTGGAACAAGTGCTCAGAGGAATGCAGAATGCTACGGCCGGGCGTTTACCGGTTCTCGATGGTTTTGCCACTTCACCTGATCGCCCTTTGGAGCGCTTCCAGCACGGTTACTATCAGTCGAAATTTCAAGTCAGCTCAACTGCGTCGGGAGGGAGTTTGGTTCGGATCAGCGTGCAGGTGACGGCTTGGTACGCCGATCCGCTTGCAGCTCATTCTGGATATCAGTTGCTGATGTCGAATGGCCGTCTGGAGGGGGATCTGCTCGACCAGTTAGCGGATCAACTCGCCAGCCGAGGAGCCCAAGCTAGCATTAAGAGCTTCCCTTCGGCGGTGCCAGCGCGAACGGAGAAGCCTCCGGTTCAGGCTGAACCCACTCTCGCCGAACCTACTCCGGCCCAACCTACTCAGTCTGAAGCCACGATTTCAGCGCCGGCACCTAGAATTCCTGAGAACAGCGGCGGGTTTTCATCGTCCCTGGCCCAAAGTCTTACGGAACAAGAAAAAGAAAAGAACGGCGCCGAAGGCGGGAAGAACAAACTTGACGACCAGGGTGCACGAGGCCTGCAGGCCGAAGCCGATAGCTTGGAGGAGATACTGAAAAGCCAGGCGCATCCTGCGAACCTTGTCGCGGTAAAAAAATCTGGAACTCCCGTGGTGGCCTCTGCGAGTTTGACAGCCAAGACATTGTTCCTGGCCAGCGCGCACGATGAATTCGAGATGCTGGATTTTAACCGCGATTGGGTCCACGTCCGCATTTCAGGTCTGTCTCGAGGATGGATCTGGCGTAACAATTTGGAGATGCCTGCCAGCGTTCCAGACAGTGATTTACCTCCCAGTCCGTTGCCCTCGGCGGGAGACTTATTCCATGTAACTCGTGAAGAAAAAGCGCAATTCCCCGGGGACTGGGGCCCTCTTCGCGGTAAAACCGTAAAAATAGTCTCGGTGGAAAAGACGAATGAATCGGAGAAAGATGTTGGACCGTTATTAAGATTGGAGTTCGCCAAGTCAGTTCTGGATAAGGACTATTCGGAACTCGCGCAAAAACCGCAGGAGTTGGCGGGAATTGTGCTTGTCTTCGATTCGGCAGACGGAGGGATGATTGCCGCTACACTCCCGACTCTGCAGCAATGGAAGGCGGGCGCTTTGTCGGATGCTGCTCTGTGGCATCAATGTTTTTTTGATCCGCCGGAGAGCTTTACCGCGGGCGCTTCTTCGGGGGGCCAGTAGAGGACTTCACGAGTGTTTCACTCCAGCTCGTTTGTAGTCCGTTCCGAGTTTAGACTTGACTTTAGAATGCCATGAGAGTACCTATGCAATCCTTGGAGATTTTTTGGCAGCTTTGTGGGAACTGCCTCTTTATTGACTGAGAAACGCGTCAGACCGTAAAGAAAGCGGTACGACAACCACACCACTAACTTTCCGATGAGCACGATGACCCAACCCCTCTTTTTCTACGCCGGCAAGCGACTGTTCTTGTGCGCGACTACGCCGAGTTGATGAAGCTGCGTGTGACCACTCTCATCGTTATGACAGCGTGGTGCGGCTACTACTTCGGGGCGCAGAAAGCGGGCGTGTCTTCGCTGTCCTGGGGACTCTTACACGCCTTGCTGGGTATCGGGTTGGTCTCTAGTGGAACCGCCGCACTGAATGAAGTGATGGAGCATGATGTGGATGGCCGCATGCGCAGGACCGCGCAACGTCCGCTGCCGGCGGGCCGCATGAGCATGGGTCACGCGATGACAGCAGGTTTGCTGGCCACGGTTGGGGGATCAATTTATCTGGCGGTGTCGACAAATCCCTTGACCGGCTTACTGACTTTCCTCACTTCTGTTGTGTATCTTGCCGCTTACACGCCACTCAAGAAGGTTTCCCCGATCTGCACTTTCGTGGGTGCTTTTCCTGGAGCGATGCCGGGAGTTCTTGGTTGGACCGCGGCGCGCGGGCGTCTCGAGTGGGGAACTTTGATTTTGTTTGCCATCCTGTTTGTCTGGCAATTCCCGCATTTTTTCTCGATCGCATGGCTCTATCGTGAGGATTATGCGAGCGGTGGAATTCGGATGTTGCCGGTGGTGGAAGAGGATGGACGTTCGACGGCACGGCGCATCGTCGGCTACTCGCTGATTTTGATCCCCCTTAGCATGCTGCCGAGTTTTTTCGGCATGGCGGGAAGAGTCTATTTAGTGGGATCTTTCCTTTTAGGCGTTGCACTTCTTTACTTTGGCGCACGGCTGGCATTTCTGAAAATGCCGCTGAACAGTCCAAGATCAAAAATGTTTGCTCGCCACGTCTTGCAAGCCACCGTTATCTATCTTCCTCTGCTGTTTGCTCTGATGATGGGAAACGCATTGCGTCCCTGAGACGGTCGCGGACTGGCGTTGACTATCCGCTTCATTCCCACAATTTGCTTTAATTATTCTGAGTGCAATCTACGGTGACACGCTTGCGGTGGGAATTGAGCCGCTATTGAATCGAGCTGCCGACTTGCGAGAAGACATTACCCGCGTTGGAACCGATCAGCCGCACTGTGCCTACGACAATCACAAGAATGACCGCCAGCATCACGGAATACTCAGCGATGTCTTGTCCTTCTTGATTTGACCAGAGCGTATTTAGAAAATAGTTCATAATTTCTCCGTGTTTAGAATGCTCCACGATTCAGATTGCTCCAGAGGTCGCAGAAGCTCTTTTGGCTGTCTCTCCGTTGGTAACGAATAGACCGGCCAGCCAGGCTTCTTTTGCATGCGACAAGGCCTGGAGTCCAACCTGGTACTCGCCCGTCCCATCCAGCAGCCTTGTCCAGACGACTGAGAATTCCATCCGGCGCTGGCGGTAAAAGATAATCAGCGTATCGAGTGCCCTCAGTTCGTTTCGAATCGCTCCCAACCGTGCTCCAAAGGGCGTGAGGTCGAGAGTATGCGCCAGTCCTTCAAAGGAAACACCGGCCGCATCTGTTCCCCGAACTCGCACAGGTAGTACGGCCTGCATGCGATTCTGCTGACGCCGGTTTGCCTTGGCAATCATGGCTTGTGTGTGATCCTGGAGATAATTGTGCGTTAAGCTCGAACAAATCGGAATAGCTCCGATGAGTGAGGCACAAAGGTAACCAAGCCAGCTTTCGAGAATCGTGAACGGTACACGCTCAAAGCAGTTGCATCCAATTTCAGAGCGGGAAAATCGATTTTTGGCAGAGCACATATTAGTTCGGCGGTCGACTATTTCGCGTAGACTGAAAAGAAGAGTTCGGCATCTAACTTGGCCGTCCCGAGGCTATGATGTGTTACAGGGAAATTGGCGGGGTTGTCGGATTATTGTTGCTAAGTTGCAGCTTGGCAGCTACTGGCCAGAACCTGTACCACGAGCCAGGTCCTGGCAGTCCATCGTATTCGCCGCAGAATGCGCCACTTACCGTCGCCGAAGTGACCCGCAGGCTTGAGGAAAGAAATGCGCAACGGGCTGCGGCGCTGGTTGAATTCACCGGCAGACGCGTCTACCGTATGCAGTATCGCGGTTTTCCAAGCGACCGTTATGCCGAAATGGTAGTGGATGTGACCTACCACGCGCCCAATGCAAAAGAATTTCGCGTCGTGTCGCAGAGCGGTTCCAAATTTCTCGTTGACCACATCTTTAAAAGGCTGCTGGAGAGCGAGCAAGAATTTCTGAATGAAGAGAACTTTCACCAAAGCGAATTAACCACCGCCAACTACGATTTCACCTTCGCTGCCTACGAAACCACTGCAAACGACGCGCAATATGTACTGAACCTTTTGCCCAAGAGCAAGAACAAGTTTCTCTACCGGGGAAAGATCTGGGTTGATGCGAAAGACTTCGCCGTCGTGCGAATCGAAGGGGAGCCGGCCAGAAATCCCTCGATGTGGATCAAGAGCACGGAGGTCGACCACAAATATGCCAAGGTGAATGACTTCTGGCTTCCGGCAGAGAATCATACAGAAAGCGCGATACGCCTGGGAGGCCGGGCCATTCTTTCCATTGAGTACAAAGACTACAAAATCACAAAAGTCGCGAACCTGCCAGGTAACGGTGCGTACAAGGCCTCGAAGTGACTCCGGCATCCTGCTAACCTCCCAACCCCGTAGAAATGTATATTGTGAATTGCTGCTGGTGGTTAAGGCCGGGCGGCATAGTCCTGAATTCTCGAAGTCCTGCGGGCGTACTGATTGATCGAGCTGATTTTATATTTCGTTTTAGGCCTGGCGCTGATTGGCACTTTATCTTCCGCCGTATTCCTTGGCCTGACGACCGTGGGTGTAATCCGGTTTCGTTCGGAAGCTCGAAGGCAATTCAGTTCTGTTCCTGACAGCGCGCATCTGCCTTCAGTCTCCATACTCAAGCCGGTACACGGCCTGGAGGCAAGGCTTAAGGAAAATATTGAAAGCTTCTTCCAACAGGACTATCCCGACTATGAAATTCTATTTGCCGCCGATGAGGCGGACGATCCGGCTCTCAACGTAGTGCGGGAAGTGTGCGCCCGTTATCCGAACATCCGAAGCCGGGTGCTGGTAACCGGTACTCCGTGGCCCAACCCTGTAGTCTACGCGTTCCATTGCATGGCAGAGGCTGCGGCGCATGACATTCTGGTTACCACGGATAGCGATGTGGAAGTTGGTCCCCAGTATCTGCGAGAAATTATTCCTCCGTTACTCGACCCAAAAGTTGGCATGGTGACCTGCGTTTATCGCGGTAAGAATGCGGCCGGATTCTTTTCCGGACTCACCGCCATTGGGATGTCGGTGGAGATGACAGCCGGAGTGCTGGTGGCGAACCTGCTCGAAGGAATGAAATTTGGATTGGGCCCGACCACCGTTGTTCGCAAAGATTCGCTCGCGAATATTGGCGGCTACGCCGCGCTGAAGGATTACATCGCTTACGATTTTGCCATCGGTAACTTGATCGCTAAGGCGGGTTACCGCGTGGTGCTCTCAGGGCACGTGATCGACCACGTGGTGAACCAGAAATCGTTTCGCCGCATGTGGCAAAACCAATTGCGGTGGGCGCAAACCACTCGCTACTCGCGGCCTAAGGGACATTTCGGAAGCGGTTTGATCTTCGCGATTCCCTACGGTTTATTCGGATTCGCCGCCGCCGCAGCGCTGGGGCAGTGGGGATTTGGGACGCTGCTGTTGGGAGTGGCTGTGCTGAACCGGTTACTCGAAGCATGGCTGGTGGGCTGGATGGTAGTTCGGGATCCGCAAATTCGGCGCGCGCCGTGGCTCTATCCGCTGCGTGACCTGCTCGGCTTTGCGGTGTGGTTCGCCAGCTATCTAAATCTGCGTTATGTCTGGCGCGATAGCCGCTTTGAACTGAAGGGGACACGAATCGCGCTGCGGCAAACTTCCTCGAACAGCCGGTAGCGGATACGAAGGCCTTTGACCACACAGTTCGCGAAAAACTGGCGAAGGCCGTGAAGAAATGCGCTGCGTATCGTTTTAATTCTTCTCAGGCCACGAAATTAGCTTTGCAATACCCGGAGGTTCGTGTTGCGTGTTCTGGTCACCGGCGCAGCGGGTTTTATCGGCAGTCAGATGGTCGACCGCCTGCTATCCGCAGGCCACAGAGTAGTGGGATTCGATAACCTGTCGACTGGGCAGCGGCGCTTCCTCGAATCTGCATTTCCCAATCCCCATTTTACATTTCATCAAGCCGACTTACTTGATCGAAACAGCCTGGCGCAAGCAATGCATGGCGCCGAACTGGTGGTTCATTTCGCAGCGAACGCCGACGTGCGTTTCGGCACGGAACATCCACGCAAAGATCTGGATCAGAATACGATCGCAACCTGGAATGTGTTGGAGGCGATGCGCCAGCAAAACTGCAGGCGGATTGTCTTTTCTTCGACGGGATCGGTTTACGGAGAGCCGGAGATTTTCCCCACACCCGAAACTTGCCCCTTTCCCATCCAGACATCGTTATATGGCGCGTCCAAACTCGCGGCGGAAGGCCTGATTCAGGCCTACTGCGAAGGCTTCGGAATGCAGGGCTACATTTTTCGCTTCGTATCGATACTTGGCGAGCGCTACTCGCACGGTCACGTATTCGATTTTTGGCGTCAGCTTTCCGAACACCCGGAGCATCTCCACGTTTTGGGCGACGGCCATCAGCGGAAATCTTACTTGTACGTGCAGGATTGCATCGACGCCATTTTCCTAGCCCTTGACCGCGCTGATGGCAAAGTAAACATTTTTAATCTCGGCACGGATGAATATTGTGAGGTCAACGATTCCATCGGTTGGATTTGTGGATATCTCGGTCTTCATCCCAAGCTCACCTACTCGGGAGGGGAGCGCGGCTGGGTTGGGGATAGCCCGTTTATTTTGCTGGATTGCTCGCGCATCCGTGCCTTGGGCTGGAGGCCGAAACTCAACATTCAACAAGCCGTGTTAGCGACCGTCAAGTACGTAAGCGAAAATCCTTCCTAGCATTTTGGCCGACTGGCGTAACCTTTCGCCCATACAAGAAGTTACATCCGCAGAGCGAGTGTGACAATTGTCATGCGGGCCGGATGACGACTCCCACTAGTCGTCGCGTCTTGCACAGCCGAATATGGATTCTGGCTGTTTCGGGCGGGCGGCGCAAGGACATTTTAGAACTCAGATCGCCTTGGCGGGAATGAAGTCGTTCAGTTATCCTTGAGACCTAATTCTGGTGATTTCGTCCGCGTTCCGCGTTTCCTGAGGTAAACATGACTTTGAGCCGGTTTGTCACCAAGAACGCCTTCCGGAACAAGCGCCGCAGTATCCTCACGGTTTTGAGTATCGCTTTCTCTTTGCTTTTGCTCACCCTGATGATGACCATTTGGCGGGCTTTTTATCTGGACGAGGGCAGCGCAGAATCCGCCGAAAGGCTGGTGGTGCGGCACCGCGTGTCTTTGACCTTCAGTCTGCCCGGCTTCTATCGAGAAAAGATTCGCGCCGTGCCAGGAGTCGTGGCAGTGGTGCCGGTTTCATGGTTCGGCGGAATTTACAAAGACCAGAAACCGGAAAACTTTTTTGCGCAGTTCGGAACCGATCCCGAGGAGTTTTTCAAAGTATTCCGGGATATAAAGATGCCGGCCGAGCAGTTGACGGCGTGGCAGCGGGATCGACAAGGAGTGATCGTCGATGACACGCTGGCAAACAAATACGGGTGGAAGCTGGGTGACCGGATTGTTTTGAAGGGAACAATCTATCCGGTTGATCTTGAGTTGTATGTTCGGGGAATTTTTACTTCTTATCCAGACGACAAGGCCGTTTATTTCAACACCAAGTACGTGGAAGAGGCGGTTTCGTTTTTCAAGGGACAGGCGGGCACTTTCAGCATCCTCGTGGCTTCGCCGCAGGATGTGAGCCGGGTGGCAAGTGCGATCGACGAGATGTTCCACAATTCCCCCCAGCCGACAAAAGCTGAGAGTGAGAAGGCGTTCGGCCTGGAGTTTGTTGCCATGCTCGGCAACGTGAAGGCTTTCATTCTGATGATTTGCTCGGCGGTGGTGTTTGCGACGCTGCTGGTTTCCGCGAATACGATGGCGATGTCGATTCGCGAGCGAACGCGCGAAGTCGCGGTGCTGAAAACTCTGGGCTTCACCCGGCAGAGCGTTCTCGGTCTCTTCGTAAGTGAAGCGGTGGCGCTGGCGCTGGCAGGCGGGTTGATCGGTGTCGGATTGGCCTATTTCCTGATCTACGGTGTATCTAAATCGCCGTATATGAGTTTTTACAATTTGAAGGTGACGCCCGAAATGTGGGCGCTGTCTCTATTTGTTTCCGGTTTGGTGGGACTTGCCAGCTCCCTCCTTCCCTCTTATCACGCTTCGCAGGTCAATATTGTGGATGGGCTGCGCCACATTGGTTGAGAGTCGGCCGAAAATATGACACTCGGCAGTTTTATCGTGCGTAATACTTTTCGCAACAAGCGGCGCAGCCTGCTGACCATGCTGAGCATCAGCTTCTCGCTGCTGTTGCTGACGCTGATGATCTCGATCTGGCGCACGTTTTACATTGACGTGGGTGCACCGCTTTCCGCCCAGCGATTGATTACGCGCGACCGGGTATCGTTGGCATTCTTGCTGCCAGGATATTACCGGGACAAGATTCGCAGCATTCCGGGCGTGGTAGCCGTAGCGCCTATGACGTGGTTTGGAGGGCGTTATAAGAATGATCGTCCGGAGAATTTTTTTGCCCAGGTGGCAACCGATCCTGATGAATATTTGAAAGTTGCTTCCGACAAGATTGTTTCATCGGATCAGGCAGCGGCCTGGCAGCACGATCGTGCGGGCGCACTGGTGGACGTCACGCTAGCGAACAAGTACGGGTGGAAAATCGGCGATAAGATTACGCTGTTGGGAACAATTTTTCCGGTCAACCCGGAGCTCACGATTCGCGGCATCTACCATCGCGATCCGCCGCAGAACTCACTGTATTTCAATGCCAAGTATCTGGAAGAGTCCCTTGATTGGTTTAAAGGGCGGGCGGGCTGGTACGCCACTCAGGTAGCCTCGCCAGCGCGATGTGGCGCGAGTGGCCGGCGAAATCGACAATATGTTTCACAACGCTCCGCAGCGGACGAAAACCGAGAGCGAGAAAGCCTTTCAACTTTCGTTCATAGCGACGCTGGGCAACGTGAAAGCCTTTATTCTCGGGATCTGCGGCGCGGTGGTGTTTGCCATCCTGCTGGTTTCCGCCAACACCATGGCCATGTCGGTACGCAGCCGTACGCGCGAAGTAGCCGTCCTGAAAACTTTGGGATTCACCCGCCAGCGTGTGCTGTCGATCTTCGTATTCGAGGCGGTGGCTCTCGCAGTGGCCGGCGGTTTATTGGGAATTTTGAGTGCGGTGTTATTGATCCAGTGGTTGACGCACTCCTCGATCGCACTGGGAATTCCTACGGATATGAGAGTGACTTGGCCTTCGATGGTTTTCTCGCTGCTGATCGCGGCGGCGGTGGGATTTTTGAGCGGATATGTTCCCGCTTACGGCGCATCGCGCACAAATATTGTGGAGGGACTGCGCCACATTGGCTAACCAGCCTGGTTTGAATTAGCGAGTTCATCTATGGCGATACCGATCAGCTACAACATCCGCAATTTGAAACTTCGCAAAGGGCTCACCATCATGACGGCGCTGGGCATCGCGTTGACGGTCACGACTGCGATCTTCCTGATGGCGCTGCTGGCGGGGCTGCAACGCGCTTTCGTTTCCAGCGGAAATCCGAACAATGTGCTGGTACTGCGCAAGGGATCGGAAGCAGAGTTATCGGGCGGCTTTGACGCGGCCTTGTTTCCGACTTTGAAGGTCCTGCCGGGCATTGCGAAGGATAGTCACGGCGATCCTATGGTTTCAGGTGAGTGGGTAGTGGTGATCGTGCTCCCGCGCAAGGACGGTACGGGCGAGGTGAACGTCACGGTACGCGGCATGATGCCCGATGGTCTCGAGCTTCGGCCGAGCGCGAAGTTGATTGATGGACGCTGGTTCCAGACCGGACAGCGCGAAGTAGTGGTGAGCAAATCCATACGCGACCGCTTCGCCCATGCCAACATTGGTGACAGCATGGAGTTCGGCAAAGGGTCATGGAAGGTCGTTGGAGTCTTCGACGCCGGAGGCTCGGCTTACGAATCGGAAGTTTGGGGAGACGTAAATCAGATGGCCGCGGATTTCGATCGGCAGGGCGGTTATTCTTCGGCGTACTTGCGGGCAACCGATGCCATTGCCGCCGATGCGCTCAAGAACCGGGTTAGCGACGATCAACGTCTTAAGCTCGAAGGACTTTTGGAGACGGATTATTACTCGAAGCAAACCAGCTCGGGCGCGCCGATCAAATATATCGGCATTGTGGTCGCGATTATTATGGCCATTGGATCGAGTTTTGCCGCCATGAACACAATGTATGCCGCGGTGGCGTACCGTGGGCGTGAGATTGCAACTTTGAGAGTGCTGGGGTTTTCTCGTCCCGCGATTCTGACATCTTTTGTTTTGGAATCGCTGATGTTGGCACTGCTGGGAGCGCTGGTCGGCATTCTGCTGATGCTGCCATTTAATGGAATGCAAACCGGAACCTCGAACGCAGTAACCTTTAGCGAAGTAGTGTTCAGCCTGCGGATAACGGCACAAGTGGCAGCGTATGCGATTATTTTTGCGCTTTTGATGGGTTTTTTCGGTGGCCTTTTTCCCGCTTGGCACGCGGCGCGACAGAATATTCTCGCTGCCTTACGAGGCTGATTGAGGATAGAAAAGCCGGCTTCCAGAACCTCGGGGTTTGATTCTCGGAAGCCGTAAGCCATATCGTTATTATGCCGATTGACGCAAAACACGAAGACCTGCAGAGCTTGCGCATCGATCGCTCGGCTCGCGGCGCCAGTAACGGTGAACCGCCGGCATGGGCGCGCCGCTACATTGTGATCGGAATCGCGGTTGTAGTCTTTTTGAGTTTATCTGCGCTTGCGTATCGCCTGCTTGCTCGCGACGCGCCTGAAGTGGAGACAGTCCGCGCCTTGGCAGAGAGCAGCGACGTGGGTGGCACGGTGCTCTCGGCGACGGGCTACATCGTTGCGCATCACACCATCAATGTGAACTCCAAGGTGACTGGACGCCTCGCCTGGATCGGCGTGGAAAAAGGCGACAAGGTCAAAGAGGGACAAGTTCTGGTACGGTTGGAGGATGAGGAATTCCGCGCTGCCTACGAACAAGCCAAAGGCGCGTTGGACAATGCTCGCGCTTATCTCGATGAGCTCGAGCACGGATCACGGCCCGAAGAAATTCAACAAGCTGAGCACAACCTCGATGAAGCGCGGGCTACGCTGGTCAACGACAAACTCACTCTGGATCGCACCAGGGAACTTTCCTCTGCCGGGGTAGTGGCACGGCAGGCGCTGGACGACGCCACCGCGAGATTTGATTCCGATCAGCAGCGGGTTAACTCGTTGGAAAAGTCTTTTCAACTGATGAAGATCGGCCCGCGGCAGGAAGAGATCGCGCGCGCGCGGGGAGCGCTGGCGCAAGCCCAAGGCCAACTCGATTATGCAAAGTCGCAGCTGGACGCAACTGTGATTCGCGCGCCCGTCACGGGTACGATTCTTGATCGTACCGCCGAAAAAGGCGAGTTAATTACGGCACAGTTTGCCAGCGCGGCAGCCGGCGGCCCGCAGGGGTCAGTGGTTTCGCTGGCTGACTTGAACGACATTCAAGTGGAACTCGATATCGCGCAGTCCGACTTTGCGCGCCTGGGCCCGAAGCAGAAGGGCATTGTTACCGTCGATGCTTATCCTGATCGCAAGTACGACGGAGAAATCGCGCAGATCTCGCCGGAAGCGAATCGCCAGAAAGCAACGGTGCAGGTGAAAGTTCAGGTACTCAATCCGGATGAATACCTCCGGCCGGAGATGAATGCCACTGTGAAATTTCTGGCGGACGAGAAAAAATCTTCGAGCACGCAACCCGCCGGAGCGTTCGTGCCAGCCACCGCGCTCCGGGACCATGACGGCAAGAAAGTGGTTTTTCTGGCGTTCGACGGAAAAACACGGATGCGCGAGGTGCATATCCTGAGCCAGCGCACCGATGGATTTCTGGTTGACGGTCTGGTGGGCGGAGAAAGCGTGATCAGCGCAGGGCCACAGGATCTGAAAGACGGCGAGACAATCAAAATTAAGGGGCACTCATGATGAGCACAGTTGTCGAAAACAAAATTGCTACCGGCACCAAAGTTGTGCAGGTGCGCAACGTCAGCAAGATTTTCAAGCGCGAGGCCTTTGAGGTAAAGGCGCTGGACGATGTTTCCATCGACATTGCAGCCGGCGAATTTATGGCGTTGATGGGACCTTCAGGGTCCGGCAAAACCACGCTGCTGAATATGATTGCGGCGATTGACCGGCCGACTTCCGGCGAGTTGCTGGTACAGAACCAGAACATCTTTCGCTTCAGCGATTCGCAAGCAGCGCACTGGCGCAATGAGCACATCGGGTATGTCTTCCAGACATTTAATCTGATCCCGGTACTGACTGCGTTTGAGAACGTGGAGTTGCCGCTTCTTCTCACCAAGTTGAACCACCAGCAGCGGCGCGATCACGTCCTGACCGCCTTGAAGCTCGTCGGCCTCGAGGAGCGCGTCAATCATCTTCCTAAGCAGCTTTCCGGCGGGCAGGAGCAGCGCGTCGCAATTGCCCGGGCCATTGTGAGCGATCCCACATTGTTGTTGGCGGATGAACCGACCGGAGACCTGGACAGTCACTCGGCTACGGAGGTGCTGGAAATCCTGAAGCGGCTGAACGAAGACTTCCACAAGACGATTGTGATGGTAACGCACGATCCGCATGCGGCTTCATATGCGCACGTCACCCGGCACCTTGAAAAGGGCATGCTGCTACCGCCGGAAGGACCAGTGCCGAAAGCCTAGCGCGATCTAAGAGATGCTCGACCCGCGTCAGCGTGACAGGGTTTGATCCGGCTACGGCAGAGTGCGACGAGCAGACCTTCCCGCTACAGGTTTGTAATCTGCGGGGTAGAGGACTACGCAGCGGTTGAACCCTTCGCCGTCGCTTTCGGTGCGCAAGTCGGATTGATCGCGCAGCGCGAGATGAACGATGCGGCGCTCGCGCGAGGACATGGGAGCGAAGTGGAAGGGAGTTCCGGTCTGGCGAACTTTTTCGGCGGCGACGCTGGCCGCCATGCGAAGTTCCTGAAAGCGGATCGAGCGCTGGTTCTTGCAGTCGAACGAAATCCTATCGTGCTCCCCGGAAGGCAGGTGCAAAATTTCAAGAGCCAGCAGTTCTAAAGCTCGGAGAAGCTCGCCTCCACGGTCGAGAAGCAGCGTGGAATCGGGACCGGAGAAATCCACGAAGACTTCCGGCTTTTCCCATTCGCTCTGCGGAGGGGGATCCACGACGATGCGATACTTAAGATGAAGTCCACCGTCAGTAACGACGGCCTGCAGGAATTCGTTGATCTTGTTGGCGGCGGCGAGTTTGTCCATAGGGCAGCTCTTAGCTATTAGCCTTTAGCTTGAAAATCAAAACCTTTACCACGGGGATTCATCGGGTAACCCTTCCACTTAGAAACCAAATCCCATCGCAACAGGAGCGGCTCTGGCGCGCTTTAAGCTAAAAGCTAATGGCTAAAGAGCCAAGAGCTGTCTCACTTCTCTTTCTTCCGGGCGCGTTTTTCCATCATCTCTCGCATCTCGCGGCCTAGCGCGGTGCGGTTCATGATGGCCTGCTGCGCAATTGAAATCAAATTGGTCTCCGCGTAGTACAGATTCAATCCGGCCTGCAGATTGAAGAAGATGAATCCCATCATCAGCGGCATCATCACAGTCATCATTTTCTGCTGCGCCGGATCCATACCGGCTTGCGGCGTCATGCGCTGCATGGCGAACATGCTGATAACCATTAAAATCGGCAGGATGAAATAAGGATCGCGTGCGGAAAGATCGGCGATCCAGAGCCAATGGGCGTGGCGCAAATCAAGCGCGACGCCGAGCATTCGATAATAAGCGATCAGGAATGGAAACTGGATGAGGAGGGGCAGGCAGCCGCCGGCGGGATTGACGCCTTCTTTCTTATAAAGCGCGCTGATCTCCTCATTCATGGCGGCTTTGCGCGGATCGCGGAGCGTGTACTTCTTGTACTTCTCCTGGATCGATTTTATCTGCGGCGCGATGCGCTGCATCTTGAGCATCGACTTCATCTGCGTGATTCGCAACGGCAGCAGAGCGATGGTGATGATGAGGGTTTGTATTACGATGGCCCATCCCCAGTTGGGAACAACGTGTTTGTAGGTCCACTTGAGCCAGAGGAAGAGCGGACGAGCGAGGATGCCCCACCATCCGAAGTCAACCACGCCACGCAGATCGGGATTGTCGTTATGAATGGTGGGCACGGAAATAGCGTCGAGGACAGCAAGTTCCTTCGGACCTACGAACATCCGCTCAGTGGTTGGGCCGTGAAGATTGCCCACGGCGGCGCCGATAACATCGGCTTTTGCAGTTTCGGAGGAGCCCGGCTTCTGCGGAATCTGCGTTGAGTCGCGCAGCGTGACCATCGTTGCAGCGGTCGGATCATCGGGAATAAAAATGGCGGTGAAGTATTGATCTCCGGTCCCAGCCCATTCGAACGGACCTTTCAGAGTGTTACCGCCGCTGATGTTTTTTATGGCGAGCCGCGAGACGAAGCTGGGAAAAACAACTGCAGTGCGTTCCGTGGAAGCATCATTGTGGTAATCGATGCGGGCGGAGGCGTAGGCAGGGGGAGTGAGCTGATCGCCAAATCCAGAAGGCCACGCCGGCGGCGCAAAAATTTCTGCGCCCTTGTATACGACGGAGGTTTCGACACTCAACACGTACGTGTGATCGAAGCGAAAAGTCTTCCGAACCACAAGATCCTGATCGGCATACTCGAACTTGATCTCAGCCGGGGCCGAGAGCTCACCCTGGTGCGAAGCCACATAGAGAACGGAGTTTAAGCGATTGCGCAGAGTCTCGTCGTACGTCCACAAAGACAGAGGGTAACCAAACTTCGGGGCGGCGAATTGATTGACGAGATCGAGCCGTCCGTTCTGAGCGTCGTTGTCGAATTTTTTGAGGATCCAGGATTTGACCTGGGCGCCGCGGTTGGTGAAAGTGATGCGGTAGAGATCATTCTCGATGACGGTTTCAGTCTCGGCGGAGGCCTGCTTCGTGATCGTGCTTAACGGAGCGGCCGGGACCACAGGTGCGCTCGCTGGGGTGGATGAGACGGACTCGTGCTGCGCTTGCATGGCCGGCTTTTGCGGCTGAGCCTCCGGCGCCTGCGGCTTCCTGAAGAAAGTCTGGAAGACAATCAGGACGACGAAGGTCAGAAGAAAAACGAGCAGTAGCCGTCGCTCTGCACCTGGTTCCTGTTGAGGATTTTGATAGTCCGGCAATGTCTTACTTAATACCTCGAGGGCTGAAGCCCTTTCGTCCGCCCGGAGATTTTACGCAGCGCTAGAAGTACTGCTCCACCCACGAAAATGCGAATACGAACCCCGATCCAACGTCCCTGGATCGATCAACTCGAATCACAGTTTCCCGTAGCCGCTCGCCTGCTTAACTACTGGATCGTAGCCGCTACCAGCAAAAGGATGACAACGAAGAATACGCGACAATGCCATCCATCCGCCGCGCACTGCGCCGTAGCGCTCGACCGCCTCCGTGGCATATTCGGAGCAGGTCGGCAGGTAGCGGCAGGCCGGCGGCAATATCGGCGAGATTGCCCACTTATAAACTCGGAGCATTTGCAGCAGGACGAATTTGGCGCACTGCTTCAACGTCGGCCTCCGGGTTCGGGCTTTCGGCTTCCGGCCTTGATATTGCTTGCAGAATCGGGCACCAACTTCTCTGGCTGCTTCTGCGCCAGCCTTTGATCAATCACCACAAAAGCGCGGCTTACTTCATTCAATATGTCTGCAAAATCAGCGGTCAGCAATGACTTCTTCGGATTGATGACAACATCCGCAGCCACTTCAGCTGCGGGAAGTGAGATCCGAACCGCCTCGCGCAAGCGGCGCTTCATCCGGTTGCGCTCCACCGCACCGCCCAGAGCGCGGCCCACAGTGAATCCGATGCGAAACCCGTGTGACGTAACGGTTGCCGACCGCGTCTCCGTATTTGCTTCCGGACGCGCCATGTAAAACACCGTCATAGACGCCGAAAAATGCCGGCGCCCTTGCTTGTAGACACGCTCGAAATCCCCGTGACGCAACAGGCGTATCGTGCGCGGGAATCGTGCTCTTAGTGGCGGCATGGCAAAATCCGGACCAATTGCAGGCATCGCGTCAGCCATTATGCCTGCCTGTTCAATTGAACGGCTGAGTGTATCGATTGTGGAAGTGAGCGGCACCAGAAACGCTACTCGCGGAAGCCGGGCTTCACGGAGACCCGCTTCCGCCCTTTGGCGCGGCGGCGGGAAATCACCTTCTTGCCGCCTTGGGTCTTCATGCGCACGCGAAATCCATGCTTCTTACTTCGCTTGCGCCGGTTAGGTTGGAATGTACGCTTGGGCATGAAAGATAGATGCTCCTGATTCCGTCAACAGTATTAGGGCAAACGATGAGTATAAATGACGGGGAGGCGGCAGGGCAAAGGGAGGGGAAGCTAGTTCTCAGTTCCCGGTCCTCAGTTCCCTGATTTTCCTTCAGCAGGGCATCTATTGTGAAGTCGCCCCTTCAATCGGAGAACGACGGCGAGCTGGACACTGAACTGAAAAGTGGGAGCTGGAGCCGACAACTTACTTGCATCATTTGCGTAGCAGTTAGATTCCCGGTACTTGACAAGCGCGGCGCAGCGGGTTGCGAATAACGTTTGCTGGAAAAATTCACGCGAAGATTTCCGCACGGAGAAAAAATTTTGTGCTACTATGCCGCACGGTCGGCTTTGAAATTCTCATTCACAATTAGCAACCGCGCGCGATACAAAAGGCGCTTTCCGCAGTACACTTAGAGTTCCATCAACGAGAGGTAGACAGCACTTTTTGCACGGGCCCCCTCAGCCAGCCGCCGGGACGCCGCGCCGGGGTATTTCATAATTATGTCAGCTCAAGGCACCACCCTTTCCCCCAATCCGTGGATGCGCATTCTGGATGCGCTGGAAAAAAAGATCAATCGGCACTCCTACGATACCTGGTTAAAACCGACGCGCTATAGTCACGCGAGTGGCGGAATTTTGTTTGTTCGGGTACCGACGGCGGAGTTCCGGCATGCCGGCGACAAGTATGCGGATCTCATCCAGGAGGCAATCGATAACCTGGGTCTGGAATTCAATGACGTAAAGTTCGTGACTCCGGACGATGATCCGGCGGCGACCGCGGTGCGCCACAACGGAGGGCTGACTGCTCCTCCAGTTTCAACCGGGCCGGCGCAGGCGCGCTTTGATTGGGATGGCGCGGCGCAACTGAATCCGCGTTATACCTTCGATGCCTTTGTGATTGGCTCGGGGAACCAGTTTGCCCACGCGGCATGCCAAGCCGTGGCGGAGCGTCCTTCCAAGGCCTACAACCCGCTCTTCCTGTATGGCGGCGTCGGAATGGGCAAGACACATCTCATGCAGGCCATTGGGCACGAGGTGAAGCGCCGCCAACCGCAGGCGGCCATCTGCTACGTATCCAGCGAGAAGTTTACCAACGACATGATCAACTCGCTGCGTTACGACAAGATGACCAGCTTCCGCGACAAGTTCCGCGGCGTAGACGTTCTGCTGATTGACGATATTCAGTTTCTCGCCGGCAAGGAGCGGACGCAGGAGGAGTTTTTCCATACTTTCAACGCGCTGCACGACACCATGAAGCAGATCGTCATCGCGAGCGACCGCTCACCGAAGGAGTTGGCAGAAATCGAAGATCGGTTGCGGAGCCGGTTCGAGTGGGGATTGATTGCAGATATTCAGCCGCCGGATCTGGAAACGAAAGTGGCTATCTTGCAGAAGAAGGCGGAGCAGGAAAAAGTAACGCTTCCCACCGATGTGGCGCTGTACGTGGCACAGAACATCCGGTCGAACGTACGCGAGTTGGAAGGCGCCCTCATTCGGCTGGTGGCCCATTCGTCATTGATTGGCGCGGAAATTACATTGCCTTACGCGCAGCAGGTGCTGAAGAATTTTATCGATTCCCAGGCGAGGAAAGTCACCATCGAATCGATTCAGAAGATGGTCGCGGAGCAGTTTGGTCTGCGGTTGGTGGAGATCAAAGCCAAGGATAATTCGCGGGCCATCGTGTATCCCCGGCAGATTGCAATGTACCTCGCCAAGCAAATGACGGAAGCTTCCCTGCCTGAGATTGGACGGCAGTTTGGAGGAAAGCATCACACGACCGTACTGCACTCGGTAGAAAAAATTGAAGAGGTTCGCAAGAATGATAAGGATTTGAACAGGCTGCTGAATAAACTGACGGAGCAATTGGGCGGTTAAACAGCAACTGTTTTGACGTTTTACACTGTATGGGCCAGTCTTCCTTTGCCCAGGCTGTGAATGAGATGTGGAAGGTGTGCAAGTAAGGCGGGAATTGGCAGAAGCGGAAATCTTCTTCATGCGGCTCCTCCGGGTTCGACACCGATTTCTCACACGAAGAGATCGGGGTTAAGGCGGTGAGAATAGGCGGGTTGATAAAGTTTTCCACTTCTGCGCCGTACCTACTGTTACTGCTGGTTTTATAGGTTTTGTATTTGATATAAGGAAGTAACAAAAGTAGAGAGCAGCTGGGAGCAAAAGTGTATGCCGGTGGAAGCGGTAGTTGCAGCGGGGGCGGCGGTGGGAACTATGGAGATTATAGTCAGCAAGGTCGAATTGCTGCGGGAGTTGACTGCCACGCAGGGTGTGGTCGAGCGCAAGACCACCATTCCCATACTTTCCAATTATTTATTCGAAGCGGCTGAGGGCAAGTTGTCGCTGACGGCGACCGATTTGGATTTAAGCTTGCGTACCTCATGCAATGCCAAAGTGAAAAAAGAGGGATCGTGCACGATTCCCGCCCGCAAACTGCACGACTACGTGAAACTTCTGCCCGACGCCGATATCACCATCAAGCTGCTTGAAAATCATTGGGTGAGCATCCGCTGCGGGCGTTCCAATACAAAGATGGTGGGGATGGCGAAGTCGAATTTCCCCAGCTTGCCCGTGTTTCCGACAGCAGGCGTGGTGAAAATTCCAGGGCAGGTTTTGCGCGGCCTGATTGCGCGGACGGGATTCGCGATCTCAAGTGAAGAATCGCGCTACACGCTGAACGGTGCGCTGATGCTGCTGAAGCCGGAGTCGATCACCATGGTGGCCACCGATGGTCATCGCTTGGCGCATTGTGAGCGCGCCGGAGAGAAGTTTGAAGGCGTCTCCGGCGAAATGAAGACGCTGGTCCCGAAAAAGTGCATGGACGAACTGAAGTCCCTGTTGGATTCGACTGATGCGGAAACAGTGGAATTCGCGAAGGATGAATCCACGCTATTCTTTCGCATCGGATCGCGGCTGCTGACCTCGCGCCAACTTACCGGACAATTCCCCAACTTCGAAGCGGTTCTGCCCAAGGACAACAACAAGAGCATCACGCTCAACAACTCCGATTTGAATTCAGCAATCTTGCGAGTCGCGCAGTTCGCCGATGAACGTTCGCGGGCGGTGCGCCTGAAGCTGGAAAAGGGCGAAGTGAAGATATCGGCTTCATCCACCGAAGCGGGCGAGTCCGAAGATTCGATTGAAGCGCCCTACGACGGCGAGGTGCTGACCATCGGCTTTAACGCCGTGTACCTGGTGGACTTCCTCAAAGCTGCCGGTACTGACGAAGTCCGGTTGGAGTTGAAGGATTCGCAATCCGCCGGGCAGTTGCGGCCAGCCGAAGGCGACGATTACAAGTACCGGTATATTGTGATGCCGATGCGAATCTGAGGAAATCAGGCTGTTCTATTGTGTTGTTCTCCCTGAACGTGAAGTTTCTTCGACAAGCAGGCATTAAGCAGTACGCTTGACCTTCCCGCCTTCCTGTCATACATTTGCGGCGATCCTCTGGAGGTCTGAATGCTGGACGGATTTAAGAAATTCATCCTGCGCGGCAACGTTGTGGATATGGCGGTGGGCGTCGTTATTGGCGCAGCCTTCGCGTCTGTCGTTGGGGCGTTCACCAAGGACCTGCTGACGCCCTTGATCACTGCTATAACCGGCGGAACGCAGCAATTCGCTACCGTTACTTTCCACATTCGTAAGGCCGAATTCAATGTGGGAGACTTCGTTAACGCGGCCATCTCCTTCGTGCTGGTCGCAGCAGCGGTTTACTTTTTTGTGGTGCTGCCGGTCAACGCATTAGTGGCTCGAATGCACCGTGGCGAGAAGCCGCCGGATCCGACGACCAAGAAGTGTCCGGAGTGCCTGAGCGAGATCCCGATAGAGGCGCGGCGGTGTTCACACTGCACCCAGCCGGTGATGGGACGGGCGGCATAGAATTGGACAAGGTGGTTGTGAAGCGCGCAAGCCAACTTCTGACCTGTTTCCTGTTTTGCGTGAGCGGAGCCCTAGTTGCGCAAGAGGCCAGGTCAGCGCCGACAGGCATCGTGGGTGACGCCCCTGGCTGTATTGCCGATGGTCTGGGTCGTGCTGTCACCGGCATCGTCAGTTCCGCGCCATTGGCTGCGCCCGTGATCGCCGCTCCAGAACGAATCCGAGTTTCTCCGGCCGTTAGTCGAGGACTGGTGGTAAAGAGGGTTAATCCCGCATATCCCCAAGCGGCGCGCCGAGGACGAATTGAAGGCAACGTTGTGCTGCATGCCATTGTTGGCAGGGCCGGCGATATCTCCGCGGTTGATCTCGTATGCGGGCATCCGCTCCTTGCGCCCGCTGCCATCGAAGCGGTGAAGCAATGGAAGTTCAAGCCATATCTGTTCCATGGAAAACCGGTCGAGGTTGATACCCAGATTCAGGTGAATTTCAGCCTCTCAGAAAATTAAGTCGGGTAATATGGCGGTATGAACGTCCGCCGGGTTTTCTGCAGTTGCCTTTGTGGTTGTCTTACGGTCGTGCCGTCGGGGCCTCTGCTGCGGGCGCAGGTGCTGGCGCAGTCTTCTTCGCCATCATCCTCATCGAATCAGGTCAGAAAGCCCGCGTCGGCGGCACGTTCTCCGCTGGATTCCGGGGTGATCAGCAACGGCGTATACCGTAACGCTGCGCTTAGGTTCACCTACAAGATTCCTGCGGGATGGGTGTTGCGGACCGAGGAGATGAATACTCCTGATAATGCCAGCGATACCGATCAGCCCAAAGTGGAGGCCGAAAAGAATGCAAGCGGCGCTCGTGTGCTGCTGGCAGCGTTTTCGCGGCCACCGGAGGCTCGGGCAGAAGACGTGAATGCCTCCATTCTGATTGCGGCGGAGAGTGCGGCAGCGTATCCGGGGTTGAAAGACGCGGCGCAGTATTTCGGGCCGGTAGGAGAGATCGCGCAGGCGCGAGGATTTGAGGTCGTCGAGCAACCCTATGAGTTTGCGATCGGCACAAAGACGGTGGTGCGTGGAGATTTTCAAAAAAATGTGGGATCGCGGGTGATGCGTCAGTCGACGCTGGTGGTCCTGGCAAGCGGGTATGCTGTGTCATTCACGTTTATTGGCGGCACTGAGGATGAAACCGAGGAACTGGTACAGGCGTTGAGTTTTGGGATGTCCGCGAAGACCGGGCGATAGCGAACGCGTAGTGGAGCCCCTGAAAGCTCCTGCGTCGCTGCTGTGAAAGTTCGCGATGGACAGGTCGGATTACATAGCAGAATTGCAAAGTAAAAGCCGCGAGTGAGAGGACTGATGAGCAAGACACTGGTTTCGATTGTCATGGGTAGTGATTCCGACCTTGAGATTATGCGCGAGGCCGCGAAGGCGCTGGAGGTATTCGGGATCGCTTACGAGATGGATGTTACTTCAGCCCACCGTTCTCCTGACCGTACAGCTGACTTCGCGCGCAAGGCTGCGGGGCGCGGGATCCAAGTTATCATCGCCGGAGCCGGCGGGGCGGCGCACCTTGCAGGCGTGATCGCTGCGCATAGTACTCTTCCGGTAATTGGAGTGCCGATTCCTTCGACATCGCTGCAAGGGATGGATTCTTTGCTGGCGACCGTGCAGATGCCTGCGGGGATTCCCGTGGCAACGGTGGCTATCGGCAAACCCGGTGCTACCAATGCAGGCATTCTTGCAGCGCAGATGATTGGATTGGCGGATCCGTCGATCGCGGAGAAGCTCGTAGCGCACAAAGAGAAGTTGGCGCGCGGCGTGGATGAAAAATCGAAGAAGTTGCAGAGTTCGTTGGGTTGAGGCAGACCCCTTTAGGGCGGAAAGCCCCACAAGCGCCAACTTAAGAATTGCTTCCGGGTTCCCCGTCAACCGACAAGAATGCGGCGCGAATTGTCGTTCTGGGAGCTATTACCTCTGTCGCAGCTTCGCGTACTCATTTTTGGCACGATTCAGGATCGGGATGTCGGGATCCGCGTCCTTCCAAAGCGCGAGAAAATCTTTATAGGCGGCGAGGGCTCGGACACGGGCTGCATCAGCCTCCCCGTCCCGCGAGATTCTAGACTGCAGAGCGTTGGCCCGAGCCACTCCCAGACGCGCCAATGCGCCCGTCCAGCAATTCCAGACGATGCCGCTATGGTCAAGAATCTTCTGGAACTCGACGGCGGCTTCTGTGCCCCGCCCAGCCGTGAGGTACGCCTCGCCGCGAATGTAGGTGGGATAGAGGCACGAGAGATTGGTGACAAAATAAATTTGGCCAAATTCCCCAGCCGAAACGGACTGCAAGGCATTAAGCGCAAGAGCGGGATTCTTGCGATTGAGTGCGAGTTGCGCCCGAATCGAAGGCAGCCACAGAGACTGTATCTGCGTATCCAGTGGAAAATGCGCGTTTAGGTCTTGTCCGAGTGATTCGGCTCGCGCCGCATCCTCCGCCATGGCAAACGCAAGCGCGGCTTCGGCAGCGGTGCCGGGGCTGGTAGGAGCAAGCTTTAGGCCTTCGTTCGCCGCATTGTTGGCCTCGGAGAGGTTGCCGAAAGCGGCTTCCCGTTGAGCGGAGATCTCCTCCCATATTGCTGCGGTTTCTTTGCTGTCCGCGTGAATCGCCGAACCTATGGATCGCTTAGTCAGTTCCCGCGCTTTGCCGAGATGACCAGCGTATGCCTCGGTGTCCGATGCCAGCGAAAGCCCAAGGTTCTCTTCTGGCTTTCCCTCGAACCAGTGTTGTTCTTCCGCCATAGCTGGGGAATCCGCCTTAAGGAAAGCGAGAGCATATAGCGCATCACGGAGCGTTGCATTGTCCAGCTTCCGCGCTTCCGCCCGCTGGGCGATTTCCCGCGCCTCATCTAACCTCTGCAAGGCAAGGAGGCTGTTTGCGAAGTTACCATACAGCGCGACATCATCTGGGGCGAGGGGCAGAATCTCACGATCTTCTTCCGCTGCCTTTTCAAAAAGTCCCTGTTCGGCGTACACGTTGGCCAAATTACCATGCCACTGGGGACGTCGCGGGTAGCTCTCAATCGCCTCCTGGTAGGTTTGCGCCGCCTTCTGCAGTTCCCCGGTGACGTTTTCGTAGTAGAAGGCCGTGATATCCAACTTTTCTCGCTCACTGGTATGTTCCCGCAATTGAAACGCCTTGACGTAATAGTCTCTGGCGCGCCCTAGCTCAGCCATGGCCTGGTAGTCGATGCCGACTGCCTTATATCCGTCGGCGAAATTCGGGTCGAGTTCGATGGCGCGTTGAAAATAAGGCAGAGCAGCGGATGGGCCTTTCTGGCGGTCTTCCTTGACGCCAAGGCTGTACGCTTTTAAAGCTTCGAGCGAAGATGTAGTCGCCTCGTAAAGCGGCACATCGAGCTTCTGCACTGTCGCCAGCGACTCGCCGAGTTCACCCCTCAGCCTGGAGGTTGCTGCACCAAGAGCGTCAAGCACTTTCTCCTTGGCCGCTGCCGTGATTTGCTCCTCCGCAAGCACGTCTCCGCTCTCGCAATTCACCGCTTTCAACCCCAGCACGTATTGACTGCCCAGGGTGGCAATTGATCCCGCGAGGTAAGCTTTGTTGCCCGCCCGCTGGCAAAGCTCCCGCGCAACGTCGGGCGTGAGCCTAGTGTCGGGCGGGCGCGTCATCAACTTCAAGGTTGCCGCCACTTTGTAGTCTGAAACCACATTCAGAAACGGTGACTGGTTCAGAGCCACACTGAGCGCCGTCTTGAGCGCGTCGTCGAACACCGGATCGCCAGTGGTGTTGGCAAAGTCGGCGAGAACGAGAGTGTCTTTTTCTGTAAGCTTAGGCGCGCGATGACGATAAAAATAGGTGCCGATCACGATGGCGGCGCATGCCAGCGCCACGAGGATGCTCACGGCCCAGGCCGCCACGCTCCGCGGGGTGACGGCCACGGCCTGCATCTGGCCGCGCTCCGTGTCCCGCTTGAGCCTTCCCAGGTCGGAGCGCATTTCTGAGGCGGCCTGATACCGCAGGCTTCTGTCTTTCTCGAGGGACTTGTGAATGATCCGTTCGAGCTCGGCGGGCACGTCGGGATTTAACCGCACAGGAGATACTGGAACACTTTCCAGAATTGCATTGAAGACCAACGCGGCGGTGTCACCGCGGAATGCTCGCGTTCCGGTACTCATCTCGTAGAGCACTGACCCGAACGAAAACAGGTCAGTACGGGCGTCCAGTTCTCTGGCCCTCACCTGCTCGGGCGACATGTATGCAGCGGTGCCCAGGATGCGGTCATGGCTGGTGAGATGTTCCTCCAACTCTATGGTCGTAGAACTCGCCGATACCCTCTTCGGCTGGGACGGCGCCTTTGCAAGCCCGAAATCGAGAATCTTTGCCTGTCCTCGATTGGTGACAAAGATGTTCGCTGGCTTTATATCGCGATGGATGATGCCGTTTGTATGCGCACTGTCTAGCGCGTCTGCCATCTGGATGCCGAGATTGATTACCGTGTCGATCTCCAGTGGGCCGTCGGCGATCCTATACCGGAGAGTTTGCCCCTCCAGAAGTTCCATTGCAATGAAGGTTCGCCCGTCGGCTCCGTCAATCTCGTGGATCGTGCAGATGTTGGGATGGTTCAAAGAAGACGCAGCTCTTGCTTCCTGGCGGAAGCGGCTCAAAACTTGAGCATTGTGTGGAATATCCTCCGGCAGAAATTTGAGCGCGACAACGCGACCGAGGTTCAAATCCTCAGCCTTATACACGACCCCCATACCGCCGCTGCCCACCTTCTCGATGATCCGATAATGTGAAATAAGCTGGCCGATCGTCAGAAAATGGCCGCGACTTTGCCCCCCACCCCCTTCTGCGGAACTGGATCCCCTAGCAGCCTTGAACGACATTGCCGCGCCTCCTGCTTACTAAAGCGACAAATCGATTCGCATTCCCTCATGCCAACGAAAAAAATTTCTGGCCGTATGGTCGGCAAGCAGGATGGCAAGCTGCTACGTGGATTCGGCAGTTGAGAAGGAATTCAGCCTAAGTTGGCGCTTAGGGGCGCCCCCTATCATCGTGATGCGCCAAATCCTTGCAATAATTCTGAAGTCAAAATCCCCACTCTCGCAAAGTGCGCGCGAGGGTGGGTACGCTCGATCTTAGAGTTGTTTACGGCGCGCCTGGCACGTAGACCTCTTCCGGCGGTACCAGGTCTACGCCCGACACTTCAGTCCTGATTTTTATCCGCTGGAGTCCGGCTTTCTTCGGTGGTTTGGCTAGGAATGTCAGCAAATACTGATTGTTCAGCCTACGGGTCGCATCCTCAAGAAACGGAGAAAAGGACACAGGGGCTCCAGTAAAACCGACGTAATATGCTTCGCCTCCGGTTTTCTCCGAAAGCTTTGAGAGATAGAGCTGACCCCAATACGTCTGCCAGTAACTGTGGCCAAAGTGGCCAACTCCGGGAGTGTAGATTGCCGAAACTATGATGCCACCCTTCAGAGCGTCATCGATGGCTGCGTCCAAATAAGGGTCGAGCAAATCGTTGCTGCCGTAATAGCGATCGATTCCATCCGAGGCCATGATTACTTCACGGCGGGCGGTGCTCTCAGGCCATTTCTTGACCAAATCGCTAAGGGAAAAATACGGGCTGCCATTGGCGCCGGGTATTCCCTCCGGAAGACGCAAAGCCTTTGCCGCCTGGGCATGATCGGGGGTGAGATTCTGTACGATACGTGCGATGCCGTTCTGCATATACGCAATTCCGATCCTGGTCGAGGCGGGCTGTCCAAGGATGAACTGCCGAATGTCCTCCAATTGATTGCCCAGCGTGACATTTGATCCGTCATCGAGCATTACAAAGAGATCGAGGGCTGCGTGGTCGCCTTGTGCCGGAACCCAATCGGTGACGGCGTCGCGATCACGCCCCTCGAAAACCATCACGTCTTCGCGGTTAATAACTGGCGGGTTCGAACCATGATGAGATTCGGCGGTCACCACAGTATGCACCGGGATTCCGTTTGACCCCGCTGCTTGCGCAGAAACGCTCGTTGTTCCGTATGTCGAAACAGCAAACCCAAACACCAGCGCAGCCGGAAAACAGCGCATATTCATAGACTCCTCCTGACCGCAGGGCGCTACCATTGCTTAATTGTTTAGATTCAATGTCGCCTCGAAACGGCGCATCAGAAATCAATCATATTGGAGTGTGGTCGAAGTCAGGTTCAATTGCGCTGGATTGCCACCAAGTCTTACAGTTTCAATCCCCTTAGATATTCGCGAAAAGGATCGCCTAAATCTTCGCGCTTGAGGGCGAATTCGACCGTGGCTTTGAGGAACCCTAATTTGTCGCCGGTATCGTGGCGTCGGCCTTCGTAGACGTAGGCGTACATTTTTTCTTTCTGCAGCAGCATGCGCATGCCGTCGGTGAGTTGCAGCTCTCCACCGGAACCAGAGGGCGTGTTGGCGAGGCACTCGAAGATTGCCGGAGTGAGAATGTAGCGGCCGATGATGGCAAGGTTTGAGGGCGCGTCTTCGGACTTGGGTTTCTCCACCATATTCTTGATTTCGTACAGACGTGAGCCGAAACGGCTGTTGTCCACGGGTTTCACATCGAGGACACCGTAGGAAGAAATCATTTTTCCTTCGATGATCTGAGTGGCCAGCACCGAGCATTGTGTCTGATCAAAGACTTCCACCATTTGTTTGAGGCAGGGGACCTCAGCATCGATCACATCATCGGCGAGGAGGACGGCGAAGGGCTCATTGCCGACGAGTTCGCGAGCCATCAGCACGGCGTGGCCCAGGCCGAGGGCTTCTTTCTGACGAACGTAGGCGACGTGAATCATGTCGGAAATAGAGCGGACAATCTTAAGCAGATCGGTTTTGTTGCGCTGCTCAAGCATCGTCTCCAGTTCGTAGCTGACGTCGAAATGGTCTTCGATGGACTGCTTGCCGCGGCCCGTGATGATGAGGATCTGGTCGCATCCCGAGGCCATGGCCTCTTCGACGCCGTATTGGATGATCGGCTTATCCACTAATGGGAGCATCTCTTTGGGCTGCGCTTTGGTGGCCGGGAGGAAACGCGTACCTAGGCCAGCGGCGGGGAATACGGCTTTGCGGACTTTCATAGTCATGAGGGAGGTCGGTTCGCTCGAGTAACGAACTGCTGATTTTACCTCATGATGGTATTGGGAGTCGGGCTGCACCGATTTCAAAGTCTTTGACATCCTTCAACTTCGCTTAGAGTAGGCTCCCAGCACAGAGGAACACAGGGTAGGGCCTCGTAATGCTAGTCCGATCGTACTTCTGATGCGATTTCTGCGGTTGCCAGTTGCTCTAATACCGTGCGTAGCGCGCGGAGGACTTCGTCTGCCGAGGTCGGTTTTAAGACAAACTTCAACATGCCATCCGGAGTAAACTGCGCGCCGCGCTGGGTCGAGACGAAGCGGGCCAACTGCTCGGGGTTGACGGCAGCGTTTTGTTGAAATTTCAGGGTGACGAAATCGCGTTTGCGCTCGATGGCATTTACTCCCGACTTTCATGCACAAGAGTTTCAGAGAAGCGTAGTCCAGCAGATTTCGCACGGCAGGCGGCGGCGGCCCATAACGGTCTTGCATTTCGGCCGCTACGTCGGTTAGTTGCGATTCCGTCTCGACCCGGGCGACCCGTTTGTACATCTGCAGGCGCTGATTTTCTTCCGGAACGTAGTCTCCGGGAATGCGAATGTTGAGGCCCAGGTTGAGTTGGGTCTCGGCTTCGTCGGGGGCAGCTTCGCCTTTCATCTCACGAACGGCGCGCTCCAGCATTTGCGTGTAAAGCTCGAAGCCGATGGCTTCGATGTGTCCGCTTTGCTCACCACCAAGCATGTTGCCTGCGCCGCGAAGCTCGAGATCGAGGGCCGCGATTTTGAATCCCGCGCCGAGGTCGGAAAATTCTTTCAGAGCCGCGAGGCGGCGGCGCGCAATGGGTGTGAGCTCGACCTCCGGCGGCAGCATGAGATAAGCATAAGCACGGCGGTTGGATCTCCCGACGCGTCCGCGCAACTGATAAAGCTCGGAGAGGCCAAGGCGGTCGGCGCGATTGATCAGGATCGTGTTGCAAAGAGGAATGTCCAAGCCATTCTCGATGATCGTGGTGGAGACTAAAATGTCGGCTTCGTGATGCATGAACTTCAGCATCACCTTTTCGAGTTCGCCTTCCGACATTTGTCCGTGGCCGACGATAATTCGCGCCGGCGGCACGAGCGCCTGAATCTTGGCAGCAATCTCCCAGATGGTGTCGACGCGATTGTGTACAAAATAGACCTGGCCGCCGCGTTCCAATTCTTGTTCAATCGCAGACTGGATTAATTTTTCGTCCCAACTGGCGACTACGGTTTGGATCGCCATGCGATCTTTGGGAGGAGTTTCAATGACGCTCATATCACGAAGACCCACCAGCGACATGTGCAGCGTGCGCGGAATCGGTGTAGCCGACATGGTGAGCACGTCCACTTGCTTGCGCATTTGCTTGATGCGTTCTTTGTGGCGGACGCCGAAACGTTGCTCTTCGTCGACAATCAACAGGCCGAGATCGGAGAATTTGATGTCTTTGGAAAGAATGCGATGCGTGCCGATCAGCACATCGATTTTGCCGGCCTCGGTTTTCTGCAGGATTTCTTTCTGCTGCTTCTGGTTGCGGAAGCGACTGATCATTTCGATGCTGACGGGAAATGGTGCGAAGCGTTGCTTGAAAGTTTCGAAGTGCTGGAAGGCCAGCACGGTGGTGGGCGCGAGCACAGCGACTTGCTTATTATCGCTGACGGCTTTGAACGCGGCGCGCATGGCGACTTCGGTCTTGCCATACCCCACGTCCCCGCAAAGCAGCCGGTCCATGGGCTGTGAGGATTCCATATCGCGCATCACATCCTTGATCGCCTGCCCCTGATCTTCGGTTTCGTTGAATTCGAAGGTATCCTCAAACTCGCGAAACCATTCGTTGCCCGGCGGAAAAGCATGCCCCACAGCCGTTTTCCGCTCGGCGTAGAGCTTGAGAAGCTCGTCGGCCATATCTTGCATGGCCTTCTTCACGCGAGATTTTGTCTTCGACCAGGCTTGCGTGCCAAGATGGCTGAGCGGTGGCTTGGCGCCTTCAGACGAGCGATATTTCTGGACGAGATCGAGGCGCGTCAGGGGAACATAAAGCCGGGCGGCTTCGGCAAATTCAAGCAGCATGAACTCAGCCGGGCCCTCGCCATGGTTAATTTCTTTCAGTCCGTGATACTGGCCGATGCCATGCTCGACATGAACCACGTAATCTCCCACTTGGAGATCGCGGAAGTCGGAGAGAAACGCGGAAACTTTGGATTTCGATCGCTGGGGAAGCGACGCGACGGATTCGGATTCGTCGAAAAGATCACGGGATCCGAAGATGGCAACATTCGCTTCGGGCAGCAATACACCTTCCGGGATGTAGGCCGTTGCCAGCGTAGTGGTAAGAACCTCGCCGGCGAAATAGCTAGTCTCGTCGGCATAGCTTTCCCCCCCGCGAGTGCGGCTGCCAAGACGGAAGGAGACGTTGTATTCGGTGAAAACGTCGGCCAGACGCTCGACCTCGCCGATGTTGGGGACGGCGAAGAGGACGCGCTTTCCATCGCGGTTAAGCCTCTGCACTTCCTCGAGCATTGCCGTAACTGCGCCATGGAAACGAGGCGAAGGCTGGGTAAGAAAGCTGATTGCGGGGCCTTCGCCTTGGCTCAAGCTACGGGTGATGCCGAGGTGCTCGATGTCCGCGCCAGGGAGCGATGCGGTTTTCGGCCACCAAGCATCCGGCGGCACGTAGAGATCTTCTGGGCGTACCAGGTTCCCGATACCGCTGCGCTCGTGGGATTCCTGAACGCGCGTCCAGAAGCGATCGAATTCCTGGGTAAGCTGATCGGGTTCGTCGAGGAGAACGGCCGCACCCGGGATGAAATCGAAGATGGTGCTGTCCGCTCCGGCCACCGGCGAGTAAAACTCCCAGCCGGGAAAAATGTTAAGTCCACCCGAACGAACCGCGGCCTCCACGATTTCTTCATTGCCGACAATGCGCTTGCCGCTAAGGCGGGCATGAATTGCGCCGAGCAGATGTTCACTCACCGGAGTTTCGGTAAGCGGAAGGAGCAAAGCCTCGTCTACGGGAGTGGAAGAACGTTGCGAGGCAGGATCGAACTTGCGTATGGAGTCCGCCTCATCGCCAAAAAACTCGATACGGAGCGGGCGGTCGGCCTCGGGAGAATAGACATCCAGGATGCCACCGCGCACAGCATACTGGCCGGGCATCTCGACGACATCGGTGGGGGTATAGCCAACGGTGTTGAGGTGCGCGAGCATTCTTTCGAGGTCGAATGATTCGCCGCGGCGTATGGTGCGGGCCAGATCGACGTAGTATTCAGCGGAGCGGAGGCGGATGGCTGTGCCCGCAACCGGAGAGACCACGATGGACGCGGCGCCGGTAGCAATCTTCCAGAGGGCTGCGGCACGTTCTTCCTGGAGTTCAGTGTGCGGCGAGAGATTCTGGAATGGAAGAACATCGCGTGCGGGAAGTGCAATCACGCGCTCAGGATCGCAGGCCGCCGTGAGTTCACAGAAAGCGCGGAGGACTGGGATAAACTCTTCGACGGCGCGATTATCATTTACAACGAAGATCAGCGGTCGACTGGCAGCACGTTGAAACAGCACAAGCAGCAAAGCCTTTGCCGCAGGTATAAGACCGGAAACACGAATGCGCCCCGTGCCCTCCTTGAGGTGGGAGGCAACACGCGTGAAGGCGGGAAGCTTTTCTACGTCCACGAAGAGCTCGCGGACGAAGGGAAGAAGCATGCAGATTCATTTTATCAGGAGTCGCTGTTCTCGTTTCCGGGCTGCTTTCTTCGCGTATCCGCCCAGTTGTCGGTGACCGCCTCGACTTTCGCTAATTCCTCAATCCGCTATTCGGAGTCGTGTCGTAGCACTGGCCGAGTCAGGCACGTAGGGCCTCCGCTGCCATTGATGCAGATTTCGGTACCGGCGAAGGTGCGAACGTCGAATCCCGCTTGACGAAGCCGGGCGTTCGTATTGCGATTTTCTTCGAGCGCGAGCAGACGATTGTTGCCAAGTGCGAGGACGTTGCAGGCCAACGTGTCCCGTTCCGAGGGATCAATTTCAACGAAGTTGAATCCACGAGACTGGAGAAGTTCGACAGTCTCGACCGCGAGCCAGGGAAGATCGACGAGTGCGCTGTTTTCGTTGAGCAAGCTAATCAGAGACATCAGGTGCAGGCACGCAGATGGGCCGGGGCCGTAAGGCAACGGAGCCGAAATAACTTCCACGCCTTGGGTTGCCAGCAAATTGCTCATTTGCTGGATACCTGCTCGGTTGGTGCGATATCCGTGCCCGATGAGCAAGGTTTGTGGATCAAGCCAGACCATGTCTCCCGCTTCAGTAGTGCCGGGCGCAGCGATGGTGCCCAGCACCGGAACATTGCGCGTTTCACAGAACGTGGCATGCAGAACGCCTTCGAAAACGCGATTCGGCTTCCCGGGACGCATCACGATGACGCCAAAGTCCGTGGGTAGTGACGCGTCGTGAGCGTAGACGGCGTCGAGCGAGAACTCATCGGACGGGGCAAGTTCCATGACTTCGGCGCCGGCCGCCGCAAGTTGATGGCAGAAGGCATCGTGTTGTGCCTGAGCATCCTCGAAATTGGGGGCGTGTTGGAAACCCAGTTCGTCCCAGCGTGCGATGTGCTCGCTCCGATGCCATCCCGCTGTACGGGGGGAGCACACCAGCACTCGCTCCAGAGCACCCACCATCGAGTGTCCGTTGAAACCCGCCTGTGTTATCCCATCTCCCATGTTGTCCTTCCCAGGTTTTGAAACTGCAGGTTTTGAAACTGTAACGCCTTCGGGGAATCTATATGGGCATTATGGCAAAAGCAACGTGGGAAGGCGCAGTGCTGGCCGAAAGCGATAGGACGGTAGAAGTGGAAAGCAATCAATATTTCCCGCCGGAGTCGATTCGCAAGGAATATTTCAAACCGAGCGACGCGCAGTCGGTGTGTCCATGGAAGGGTACGGCGAGTTATTACGATCTTGATGTCAATGGAAAACATAATCCAGGTGCGGCATGGTTTTATCCCGAGCCAAAACCGGCGGCCAAGCAGATTAAGGGATACGTGGCATTTTGGAAAGGCGTGAAAGTGGAGGAGTAGATCGCCGGACCTCCCGGCCTAAAGCCAAGCAATTCTCGGTGCTGGAGTGATGCAGAACTGGAAGGCCTGTTGCACCATTCCGATCCCCTGATTCAGTTCGTGCAGGCAATGGTGGAGCGTCAGAACTCGATGTGCGCTCGGAATGACGGTACGAGCACGGGGCCGCGGTCGCGGTTGTAACCGGGGTCATTAATATATTGCAAGCCCGGCGCCACATAAATGCCGCGCCAAACGTGGACGGTGTAATAGGACTCGATGATATTCTCGCGTCCGTAGTTGAGTTTGCCGTCGCCCAGTAGAAAGCCGAGGCCCCCATCGGCAAGGTAGGTCTGATGGTCTTTGCAGATCGCGTTGGAAATGAACGCGATACCTGCGCGATCCTGTTTGCGGTGCCACCATGCGCCGCTTGCCCCAAGTCCTTCCGCGAAAGTTTGCTCCACCTCGGTATAGGCGAAGGATTCCGTCTTGCCATTATTCCAACCGAAGCGACCGAAGGCGGTCAGGTAGCGCGTGAGGTTCTGCTCAAGATTAATTCCGAACCCGTACTTGCGGGTGATGTGCCAGGGATGGTCTGTGATTTCGGGAATGGGTGTTAGGCCCGACTCGAAGTTAGCAATCGCGTCGCGATAGATACCCATGTTCGCGTAATTGGTATAGGCCAGAAGGCGGATTACCCCACCTTTTTTCGGAATTACTCCGCGGCGTAACTCGTATTCCCAGTTTTCCGCGTGCACCTGCCAGGGCCGCCAAACCAGATCGATTCCATTTGCGACCTTCGGCATTAGGGCCTCGGCAAAGCGGAATCCCCAGTTGCGATCCTCGTAGTCAGCTGTAATGCCCACAGTGTAACCGCGGGTGTCGGCCGCGTAATCCCAGGCGCCGTTGTTGTCGGTGGTCCAGTTAATGAATTGTAAGTGAGTGTCAGAGCCGACGGAGTTTATGTCGAAGAAATCGGGCAGGGTGAACTTGCCGAAGCGGAGTTCAAGGCGCCGCTGCGGCAGCTCTTCGAACAGGGAGAGATAGCTCCGCTGGTTTTCGATCTTATCCTTGCTCAGGGCAAAGACTTTGTGAATCATGGCGCGCCCAAGATACGGCGCTTTGCTCAGTAGAGGGTTGCGCACAATATCGAGGTCAGTATTGCCCGCGAGGCCGAGGCCCAGGCTTAGTGCGGTTCCGCCAGCCTCTTCAATGTCGACCAGAATCTCGGTGGAATTATTCAGGCGCACCCCGGTGTAAAACGTTACGACGCGGGAAGTAGCTTTCTCATAGTTGGGACTCAGACTGTTCGGGCCACTGTAGGCGGCATGGAACGGCGGATGAGTCTGGAAGATGAAATTTGCCTGGCCTGACAGCCAGAAGCGCGTGTCCTTGAAATGGGGAAACATTGTTTCGACGTCTTCGGCCGGCGCTGGATCGGGCAAATCGGACGCTGCGGCTGTCTGAGGTACAGGCTCCGACTCCACCGAAGTGGGTGTGTCTGGTTGCTGAGCGCGCGCGGGGAGACAGCAGGCCAAGATTATGAAAGACAAGGCGCAGCCCAGGCGCGTAGCAGCCAGAATCGCAAACAAGGCGGAGCTAGAGCTTAAGCCGGGGGTTCCGGGAGGATGAGCGTGACCCGAGATATTGAAAATGAATTGCAATTTCAAAATTACGCGCTAGAGAAAACGGCGCCGTGCCTGCTTTCCCCCTAGATGTGACGCTCATCACCGGCCGGTTGGCCCGGTGCCTGACTCCAGATATTTAATGGCAACATATCATGGATAGTTAACCATAGTTAACTACGGCACGAGGGCCCTGGCCGTCCGTGGCTTTCCGGTATGGATCGTCACCAATCCACCGAGCCTACTCACGATTGGTTACAGGAATATTACAGGCCAACGCCGCGCGCTCTACCTGTCATCATCCGCCGACCACTGCATGCGGAGCCCGCGGTTGCCATCTTTGCCGGTGACCACGACCCAGTTCATGCGCAGAGAGTTCCGTTGCGCATCTTGTACTAAGTGCCACGGAGCGGAAACTTCGTAACGCGTTGCGCGCGTGAGCTGTGTCGTCGCCATCGCCATTGGTTGTGCGAGTAAAGTGATGCAAGCCATTGCCATGCCCTCCTTTCTTTTGAGTTTTCGCCTCTCGGTTCGATGTCACGCTTCGAACGAAAGCGATAAAGAGTTGATAAAGATTTAAGATATAAGTTGTCCGTCGAGCCGAAAATTCAGCCGCCTCGTGTGTGCCTATGTTCTTTTTCGTTGACAGCATTAAATTTGGATTTTCGGCTCCCAACTCTTGTAGTATACCCCCCTATGGTATAACGAAGAATAACTTTTTAGGAAAGCAAAAAATGCAAGATAAGATACCGATCATTTCAAAAGAGAAACAGAAGCTTCTGTTTCGCATCAAGCGCATACGCGGCCAGTTCGCAGCCGTCGAGCGTGCGCTTACCGCGGGTGATGAATGTGCAGACATTCTGATGCTGCTCGCGGCGATCCGAGGCGGCGTTAACGGATTAATGGCGGAGATTCTGGAAGATCACATCCGCCTGCACATGATGAATCCGGATCACGAAATGGATTCGCCCGAGGAGTTGGGCGAAGATTTGATCGGTCTGGTTCGAGCGTATTTGAAATGATGACAGGGGGAAGCTGACAAATCAAAAAGGACAGCCCGGAGCCCCCGAAGCCGTCCTTAAAACCCTCCCGGTTAGAAGGGCAACTTGATGGCTTCAAGTTAAGCGCACGATGTTGCGCAAATATGGCAGGACAATGAATATCTGGTTAATTTGTGCGTCGCGGCGCTGCTATAGTAATCGGTTGCTGGGTAAGTGATGTATTGACATCCTCGTTGGAGGCCGCAGGGATTGCCGTCCACACTGTCGCGAAAAATCGAGCAGTCGCGGCGTTTGCAGCAACGGGCTGAGAGCATGATTCCCGGCGGGGTGAACTCGCCGGTGCGCGCTTTTGGTTCCGTTGGTGGCGATCCTCCGTTTATCCTGCGCGGAAAAGGTTCGCACATCTGGGATGCCGATGAGAATGAGTACATCGACTATGTTGGTTCCTGGGGACCACTGATTCTCGGCCATGCCGCGCCCGAAGTGCTTGATGCCATCTTGAGTGCTGCCGTCAATGGTACGAGTTTTGGTGCGTCCACGCCCTCCGAGGCGGATTTGGCGGAGCTGATACTGGCCGCATTTCCAACGATGCAGAAGGTCCGCTTCGTAAATTCCGGAACCGAGGCTACGATGTCGGCGATCCGGCTGGCTCGGGCTTATACCAAGCGCAAATATATTGTGAAATTCGAAGGGTGTTATCACGGGCACTCCGACTCTCTGCTGGTGAAAGCAGGTTCGGGAGTGGCGACGCTCGGCATACCAGGATCGGCGGGTGTTCCGGAAGAGTTCATTCAATTCACGCTAGCGCTGCCGTTCAACGACATCAAAGCCGTGGAGTACGCTTTCCAGAAATTCAAACACCAGATTGCGTGCGTAATTGTAGAGCCGATCGTGGGCAACATGGGTTGCGTTCCAGCAGCGGACGACTATCTGGTGGGCTTGCGGCTGGCTACGGAACGTGAAAAATCTGTCCTGATTTTCGACGAGGTTATGACCGGATTTCGCGTGGCTTTTGGAGGGGCGCAGCAACTTTACAACATTCGTCCTGACCTGACTACCATGGGAAAGATCATCGGCGGAGGACTGCCGGTGGGTGCATATGGCGGCTCCAACGAGATTATGAATTTGGTGGCGCCTCTCGGTCCGATGTATCAGGCGGGGACGCTCTCGGGCAATCCGCTGGCCATGGCGGCGGGATGCGCGATGTTGAAGCATCTGCTCGACCACAAAGATGAGATTTATCCCCGGCTCGACAAGATGAGTGGAGAGCTGGTTGAAGGTGTTGCGGCAGCAGCGAAAGATGCCGGTGTGCCCCTGTGCTACAACCGCGTGGGCTCGATGTTCACCTGGTTCTTCACGCCGGGGCCGGTGACCGATTGGGATTCGGCGTCGAAGTCGGACAGCGAAGCCTTTGCGAAGTTTTTCCGGGCGATGCTCGACAGAGGAGTCTATTTGCCGCCTTCGCAGTACGAGGCTGCATTCCTGGGAACCACCCATACGTCTGAAGATATAAAGCAGACAATTGCAGCGGCAAAGTTGGCGTTTGGGGCAGTGGGAAAGTAGAAGGCGCCGCCTACGACCGCAGCGTCTGAAGGCAGCGATGAAAGAGGCCGGTTATAGCAGCGCTTAAGCCTTGCGCCATCAGAGTCAATTACGACATTGGTTTTCCATCATCTGCGGAATCGTTAAGAATTCGTATCCTTCGGACTGATACCGAGTGAGCAGTCGATCCGTGGCCATCACCGTCTGGGAGCGATCGGCTCCGATTTGCTGGTGTCCGCCATCGTGCAACAGGATCACGTCTCCGCCGCGGATCTGCTGCGTAACCTTTCCCTCAATCGTTGCAGCGGAGGGAGCATTCCAGTCGTAGCCGGTGGCGCTCCACATGACTGGTTCCAATCCTAGTTCGCGGGCCAGGCGCAGAACAGCTGGACGGCGCCCGCCAAAGGGAGGACGGAAGAGATTGGAATGTGTGCCGATCGCATCCTCCAACGCGGCATGACACTCGGAGAGTTGATGACGGATTTCAGTTTCGCTTTTAAGAGTCAGCAGAGGATGACTGAACGTATGGTTGCCGACGATGTGGCCGGCTCGAATTATTTCGCGGACGATTTCTGGACGCTGTCGCACGTAACGCCCAATAAGGAAGAAAGTTGCATTAACGTTGTGTTTCGCAAGAACCTCCAAAAGTCGCAAGGTGTGCGGATCGTTGGGACCATCATCGTAAGTAACAGCGATCTGCCGACTGCCGGGGGCTAGGCCCGTGAATGTCTTCCCGTACCATTGCCCCGCTGGCGCCATCGACTGATATCCGGCGGCAATCGCGGCAGCACCTGAGGCTGCTGCTATGGCAAGGCCAAGCATGGATGGATTGTAACTGCATTGCCGATTTTGAATTTTCAAATGATGACTGAAGACTGATGACTCATGACTGCTCAGCGCAATCCTCAATTCCAACCTGTCAACGGAAGCCGTCAATCGGCAATCTGCTGTTAACTCTTCGCTCAATTGCCACTCAGCCTTATCCGAGCTATCCTGCCAATTCCGAAATATTTCGACCACATGGCTAATCTCTTTGAACTCCCCCGCTACATCGCTGTGGAAGGTCCGGTACGAGTCGGCAAGAGCACGTTGGCTGGCATCCTCGCGGAGCGCCTGAATGCGCAGCGGGTGATGGAGCCTGAATCCAATCCTTTTCTGGGAGCATTCTACGAAGGTGAGCGCGGCGCGGCCTTTCAGGCGCAATTTACATTTCTTGTGCGACGCTTCGAGCAGCTACACGCGCTTGATCTGGGACCGCGTTCGCAGAAGACCGTCGTTGCAGATTACATTATCGAAAAAGATAAACTCTTCGCTTGCCTTAACCTCACGGACCAGGAGCTCGATACCTACAATCGCTACTACAACCACTTTCGCGCGCAATTGCCCACGCCCGACCTGGTCATCTATCTGCAAGCCACTCCCGAAGTTTTGAAGAAGCGTCTGAAAAAAAAGAACGCTCCCGGCGAGCGCGCCGTGAGCGACGAGTATCTGGAAGAAGTCGTGAAGGCCTATGAACACTTCTTTTTTCATTACACATCTTCGGATCTGCTGATCGTCAATACCTCAGATATTGATTTCGTCGACCGCAACGAGGACTTGCAGGAACTGCTGCGCAAGGTAACTGAGCCAATTAAAGGAACGCAGTATTTTCTGCCGTTGGGTGGGCAGGAGGCTGTGGGGGCCTAGAACTTTTTCAAATTTCCGCGACCCCCTCACCGGTTTCAATTCAGTAAACTTCTTCGATAAATCGGCTTCCCCGTTACGTTACATGACAACGAAGACGGCGACGCGAACGCCGGGGTGGAGCAAATCGAAAAGGAAATACTCGCCATCGATGTAGTCGATGTAGCACTCGTCGGTGTAGGCCCAGCCAACCGGCCAGGCATCAACCAGCTGGAAGCTGTAGCCGCCATATTGAAACTGCGGCTGCCCCGAAACGATTACCGTTTGCGCCCTGAAAGTGTGGCTGCGGCCAAAACTGGCGTGGAACTTGTCATCGGGAATATGACCGCCTTTGCCCGCCGGCCGCCCACCCTCAGCGTGCTGCGCGGCATGCTCTTGTCCCTGCTGCTCATGATCGTTTCTCATTTCCGGATGGTCTTGCCGCTCCGGCGTAGCCTGCTCTTGAGCGCGCTTATTGTCTTGTTTTGGCTCCTCCTGCTTTGACGGCTTGGCGTCTGAAGGCCTGGCATCTTCAGGATGGGTAGGTTTCGCCTCGTCCTGTTTAGGCTGCGGCTTCGCATCCTCCTGCCGCGCGGCTTTGTCTTCCTGTGGTTTTTCGTCTTGGGCATACATCAATGCCGCACTTCCGACCAGCACTGTGAGAATCGCTAAGTGCAAGAACCTGAAACTTCGCATGGACATCCTCCAAGGCGATCCTGAGGCTCAATGCCTGTGCGATCTGCATGTTCCTTCAGCAGATCCCGGATCGCTGGTTTGAGATGCTCACCTTCGCCAATCAGTACACGGGTTGAATCTGTAGCCCGACCGGGGACAAAACTGTAGGAAATTCCTCTGATCTCGCGAAACCGCTGATCTTGCGAAACCGCCAAACCTGCCACTTTAGTTTTTTCGGGATATTTATCTTCGGGTATATACTTTTGGCGTTGGATTACTGAGATCCTTCCGGCCGCCTCCACGGGCCGGGACGGGGCGTACATTCATCCCCCTAATTCTTGCGCGCCCCGCATGATGATTTGCCGATTCCCGCCCCGGGGCGGCGAGGAAGTTGGCACCGGTGCGTTGCGCGGCAGTTTAGCGAAGCTGCATTCGGGGGAGGGTCATACTGTGGATTTGATTCTTGTTCGTCTTCTTTTTGTCATCGTAGTTTCAGTTACTTGCTATGTAATCGCTCCCTTTGGGCGATCCCCAAACGTGGACGCCGGGATCGGCGCTCTGGTCGGTGCCGGGATCGTCCTGTTTGAATGGAAGCTGCGTACGGTAAGCCTGAAGCGGCTGATCGGCGCCGCCATCGGAAGCATCCTCGGCATCTGCGGAGCCTACCTGTTCGCCCTGGTCATTCGCAGTAGTGTGCCCTCCGGCAACACCCAGAGCTTCCTGCAGATTCTGGTGATGCTGCTCATGGCCTACGTTGGGCTGATCGTAGGCGCGAGCAAGGGCGACCTGCTGAATCTGGCGGCTCTCGGCGGAATCTTTGGCGGCGAGAAGCAAGGCCGCAAAAGCTACAAAATTCTGGACACCAGTGTAATCATCGATGGCCGCATCGCCGACATCGCCGAAACCGGATTTCTCGACGGTGTCATAGTCACACCGCAGTTTGTGTTGCGCGAATTGCAACTTGTGGCTGATTCGGCCGACTCCCTGAAACGGAACCGCGGCCGCCGCGGTCTGGACGTTCTTCAGCGCCTGCAGAAAATGGCCACGCTGCAAATCCAGATCGTGGAAGACGATTTCCCCGCCGTCCGCGAAGTCGACCTGAAGCTGATCGAACTGGCTAAAGTCTATGAAGGCAAGATCATCACCAACGACTTTAATCTGAACAAGGTAGCGCAATTGCAGGGCGTCGAAGTGCTGAATATCAACGAACTGGCGAACTCCCTCAAACCCATCGTCCTGCCGGGCGAGATCATGAAGGTGTTCATCCTCAAAGAAGGCAAGGAATACAACCAGGGCGTGGCGTATTTGGACGACGGCACCATGGTAGTGGTCGACAACGCGCGGAAGATGATTGGCAAGACGATCGACGTCTCGGTCACTTCCGTTCTGCAAACGACCGCCGGAAAGATGATTTTCGGCAAGTGGGATGAACGTGCTTTCACCCGAACGGCTATCCCGGTACCGGCCGTGCCGCCGGTGGTCACGAGTACCACAGCGCCCGCCACGGTGGTCTCCGCTTTGGCGGAAGTTAAGCCCACTCAACCCTAGGCGCTCCGGGTTTCGCCGGCTTAGGGAAGATCAGCTGAGGATTTGGGAGAGCGAACCGATATTACCGAGATCGTATTGCCATTCAGGGTGCCGGCGACCGTGACCCGTTCTCCCGCCGCCCGCTTCAGCGCTGCCGGCTCGCCCTCGAGAACATACATTTTGTCGCCATCGACAAGAGCGAATCGCTCACCAGAGTGGACACACACTCGCGTGCATTCGGCGGCCGTCTCGGCGAGAGGAGCAGAATGCTTTGCCCCGCAATGCGTGTCGGTGATCACGCCCTCATAAGTTGGCGCCTTCGCCAACTCCGCCACCGGCGAGGATTGGGCTGCGGAGTTTGATTGAGGTCCGGCTCCGGCAGCAGCTCGCGGGGTTCCGATGAAAAGCGTTAAGGAATAGGCGATGGCGCCAATCAACGCAATCGTTCCAACCCAGAGGCGGATTCTCGTTTTCACCATAAAGTTGGTACCCGCTTTCGACTGGGAGGTTGCAAAGCCTTTTCGAGAGTGGCGGCTTCGCAGCGTGGTTAAAGTGCAACTTGCATGCCATTTCGACCAACCAGCCCGTCCGGGCTAACTGCATGAGATGCCGAGGCCTCGGGAGGATGTCTGGGCGAATGGCGCGGATCTCTTCGAATCGTGCGTGCAAAATATTCTCTGTGGCGCTCTGCCCCTAGGGCGGCGCATTCTGCACTTCCTGGGGAGGCGACATCATCCTCAGGACCATGAGGTCTGTGCCTGTGGCACACTAGCAGCATGGCCAGCCTGACGCTAGGCGACTTCGAACTCACTGTTTTTTCTGACGGCACTTATCCGCTCGACGGCGGAGCGTTTTTTGGCGTCATTCCCAAGGTCATGTGGTCGCGCAAAGTAGATTCCGACGAACGAAACTACGTGCAGTCCGGACTCAACTCACTGCTGATTCGCACCGGAAAAAAAACCATGCTCGTGGAAACGGGCATGGGCAACAAATTGTCGGAGCGCATGGTCAGGTTCTATGGCCAGCCCGCGCAATTGCTTGCGAATCTCGGCGCCGGCGGAATCTCTCCCGAAGATATTGACGTCGTCATCAATACCCATCTTCATTTTGACCACTGCGGCTGGAACACGATGCGCGGCAAAGACGGCAAGATCGTTCCAACTTTTCCCCGGGCGAAATATTATGCCCCGGAGGGCGAGTGGCAATACGCGCGGCGTCCCAGTGAGCGGGACGCGATCAGCTACATTTCCGAGAACTACGACCCGCTCGTGCAAAGCGGTCAGATGACGCTACTCAAAGGTGGTGAGGAAATCGTCCCCGGCATCACGGTGAAAACTTTCCCCGGCCACACCGCGCATATGCAGGGTGTGATCGTGAATGGCCGTCCTGGTTTTGAAAGGGCGCGGCTTCCAGCCGCGCCGTCAGCCCACAAAAAAGAAGATGGGGCTTCAGCCCCAGAGCTGGCAATCGCCTGCTACATCTCCGACCTTATCCCCACCACCGCCCACATCGACCTAACCTGGGGCATGTCCTTCGACCTCTACCCGCTGCAAACCATCGAGAGCAAGAAGCAGTACTACGCGAAGTCGATCCCGGAAAAGTGGCTCACGGTTTTTACCCACGATCCGAACGTGCCTTGGGCTTATGTGGAGAAGGACGAGACGGGGAAGATGGTAGCGCGAAAGGTATAGCGATCCCTTGTTCTTCGGTAACTTTCTTTTGCAACTCATCCTGTTACCTTGAACTGGGCCGTGCGTCTTTGGTCGCGTGCGGTGTCGAGATCGATTTCTTCGCGAGGGATCATGAAGCGATTCGCAACTATCGTCGCAATTTCCGCCTCATTTTTGCTGGCAGGTGCTATTTCCGCTGCTGCTCAAGACGAGCACCGCGAAACTGATCGAAGAGAGGTGAAGGAAGAACGGCACGAAGCACACCAGGACCAGAAGCACGAAGTTCACGAGGAGCGGCGCGCCGAAGAGCGGCACGTGGCCCATGAAGAGCATGTCGCTCATGAAGAGAGACACGCCGAGTTACGGCGAATTTCTGATGATCATTTTCGCGCCCACTTTGGACGCGAGCACTACTTTGCTGTCGGCCACGTAACTATGGTGGCAGGTCATCCGCGCTTCGGGTACGGTGGGTACCGATTCGAAATCGGGCAGCCCTGGCCTGCTCGATGGGCCTACACCGACCACTGCTATATCGATTTCGTTGGCGGCGGTTATTTCCTGTTTAATCCGCGGTACCCAGGAGTGCGGGTCGCTGTCGCCGTGGTGCCCTGAGGAATTCAGTGTTCATAGGCCGTGGCGCGGCCTCCGCTGTCCCTTCGCGGGCGAGAACCTGCCCTGAGCTTGTCGAAGGGACGCCGGCGCCACAAAATCTTGCTTCGAAAAACTCTTCCACCCGTCCAAGAATCTCCACCGCGCTCTTCGATTCGTAGATCGCCTTGCGCAGCCCCGCTCCTCCTGGCACGCCGTGCGTGAACCAGGAAGCGAACTGCTTCATCTTGCCGACCGCGTCCGGCAATTCTTCTTCAATCAGCATCCGGAAGTAGGTACGTATCATCTCGTAACGGTCAGCTTCGCTAGGCTCGTCGTAGAGCTTGATCGGTCGAGAAACGTAGCCCGAAGACGCGAACGGGAAGGGCACGACTTCAGTAGTGCCGTTGGAAACCAGAGAAACCGGGGCTTCAGCCCCTGGGGGAATGCCCGCACCTAAGCTGGAACCCACCTCAGCGGCTAAAGCCTCGCCATAAATCGCAGCATTATTGGCACGACTGAAGTCGTGCCCTTCTCGATCTATCCCCGGGTGCGAATTTTCCATTCCCGCGCAATACTGCTGGATCTGCCGGAAGATCCACGGATTCGACGGTGCCGTGCGTCCGATCATCACGGCATCGCAGCCGGTCTGCGTGACCATGGTACAAGCGTCCTCAGGCGTGCGGATGTCACCGTTACCGATCACCGGAATCTTGACCGCGTCTTTGATCGCCGCGATCCACTCCCAACGAGCCTGGCCGCTGTATCCTTGTTCCCGAGTGCGCGCGTGCAATGCGACGGCTGCCAGGCCGCAGGATTCCGCCATCCGCGCCAGTTCCACGCAGACGATTTCATCGTCATTCCATCCCGCGCGGAATTTCACGGTGAATGGAATCGTCACCGCCGCCCGCACCGCTTCGAAGATGCGACTGATAGCCGGCAGATCGCGCAGCAGGCCCGAGCCTCCATTGCACTTCACAACTTTCTTTGCCGGACAGCCCAGGTTGAGATCCACGATGTCAAAGCCGAGGCCTTCGACCATGCCAGCCGCCTCGGCCATCACTCGCGGATCACTGCCGAAAAGCTGCGCCGAAATGGGATGCTCGTCTTCGTAGAAATGCAGATAGCGCTTGGCTTTTTGATCTTTCTTACGAAGCACGCCGTCGGCCGACGTGAACTCCGTCATGATGAGGCCGCAACCGCCGAGGTTCCGAATGAAGCGGCGGAAGACGGTGTCGGTGACGCCGGCCATGGGAGCAAGCACCGTCGCCGGGGAGATCGTGACCGCGCCGATGCGTAGGCTTTGGGGAACACGGTGCAATGGCGCTCCTTGGCGAACAAAGCCTGCCCTGAGGTTGCCGAAGGGAGTGTCCGCCCCACCCGAATTGATCTCACACGAATTGTCCCAGAACTTCTTCACCGTTCTATTCTACTTGGCCCAGCAAAACGAAGCCCCCGCCGTTTGGCGAGGGCTGATTTTTAGGCCTATCTGTCGCGGTCCGCGCAAATGCGTGGCTTATTTCTTCGCCAGCTCCGGTTTTGCAGGAGCCGGCGCATTCTTGGCGTACTTGCGGCGGAAGCGCTCGACGCGTCCGGCCGTATCCATCAGTTTCTGCTTGCCGGTGAAGTAAGGATGGCAGTTCGAGCAGATTTCAACGCTGATGTCGCCCTTGTGGGTGGAGCGGGTTACAAACGCATTGCCGCACGCACAGTGCACGCGAACTTCGTTATAAGCGGGATGAATGGCTGCTTTCATATAGTTTCCTATCTCGATACGAACATTAGATTCTACTGGAATAGCGCGGGATTCAGCAAACAGGTTGGGCAGTAATGCCCTTAGGCTTCCAAATAAATCGCACAAGCTAAAACGCAGAACGATGCTGGAACTCGAAGTATGGTTGACTCCTTGTCCAAGTTTGTCCGAGGAGTTTTGCTGTTCTTCAATGTCATTCGTGTGTGCGGAGCGGCAGTCCTCATTACTACAAACGAATTAGCCAAAGGGAGTCGTCCGTATGAAAATTCTTTCACACTATCGGCGGAAAGCGCGATGGATGTATGATCGGGGCCGTTTTTGAACCAAAGACATTACGAATAAAGCCAAGTCGATCGAAGGGAGAAAACACTCGTGTCAATAAGTTCATTTAAGAGTCTGACCAGGCATTGCAAGGCAGGTGCACTCGCGCTCCTCGGCGCATGTTCCTGGCTCGCGCTGGCTGGCACGTCTACCGCTTTTGAAAAAGCGGCACTCGGCTCGCCGGTTGCGACAGAGCAGGTCATCCAATTCAACATATATCTACCAGTGCGCGATCGGGCCGCGGTCGATGCGCTCATCGCCGAGCTTCAAACGCCCGGCTCCCCTGCCTACCATAAGTGGCTGACGCCGGCTCAGTTCAGAGAGCAGTTCGGTCCCTCGCAAAGCTTGATCAATGCCATTACGCATGAACTTGCGGCATACGGCCTGCAGGTCAATCAGGTCCACACGCACAGCTTGGCCGTATCGGGCAGAGTCGGTTCCATCAATGCCGCCTTCGGCACGACGTTGGTGGCGGCGCGCTTTTTGTCCGGCAAGCAGGGCATGGCGGCCGCGACACCTCTGAAGCTCACGCCGGCTCTTGCGGCGGCCGGCGCAATGGTTGCGGCGTTCTCCGGCACAACACACATGCACTCCTACGCCACGCGGAGCATTGCCGGCAATCCTGATAACCGCGAATCAGCCACTGGCGGGTACTGGTTCGATGATCTGAAGCAGGCCTATTCCTACCCGAGCTACAAGGTGCTGACGGGTAAAGGCGTCAACATCGGTATTCTGATGGTGACGGACTTCAACCCCCCGGATATGACCTTGTACTTCTCCCACGAGGGGCTGGCGACACCTTCCATTTCCACCATCAACGTCGAAGGCGGCGCGCCATTCGCTGGATTTGGGTCAGCCGAGACGCATATCGATATTACCCATTCGGCCGGCATGGCGCCGCTTGCTGACGTTTATCTCTACAACATTCCCGATCTCAATGACGATTCAATCATCGCCGGCCTCACCGAAATCGATGAGAACAACCTCGTCGATGTCGTCAATATGTCGTTCGGCGGGCCCGAAGCGGGCTACTCTCCCGCCTATAACGGTGGGGTTAACCAGGAGGGCTTCATCGGCATTTACGATGACATCTTCGCCCAGGGCGATACGCAAGGCATCACCTTCGTTGCGGCCTCGGCCGACTGGGGCGGTAAGGACATTCCTCCGGCAGTGTGCTTCACTCCTTCGGCGCCGACGCCTTGTGGCGCGATGCAGGTCGGCGTTGGCATACCGGCGGCGAGCCCGCATGTGACCGCTGTTGGTGGCACGAACTTGATCACCACATACAACCCCCCGAGTCTCAATTCCGCATATGTCCACGAGAACGCAGATTCAGACGCCCTGGTTGGGGACATCTTCTACGGTACCTCGGCGACGGGCGCGATTTGGGGTTCGGGCGGCGGCATCAGCAGCTACTTCGCGAAGCCGTCCTATCAGAATTTGGTCTCCCAGCAGTACCTGCCGGCGAAGGCCAAGAACTGGCGCACGATCCCGGATGTCTCGCTGGAGATGGGTGGCTGCCCGGGCGGCGACCTGTACTACGAACTGTATGGCGTGTGCCCGCCGGGTCGCAGTTTCGACTGGACGCCGATCAACGGGAGCTTCTACGGCTTTGTCGGTACCAGCTTGTCCTCGCCCGATTTCGTCGGCCTTTTGGCGCTTAAGATTCAGTCCGAAGGCGGACGGCTGGGCAACGAAAACTACGACATCTATTCGCTTGCGGCAGCGCAGGCGAGTGGCTCGGCGAATACCGTATTCCGGCAGAACATTCCCGGAAATAATGGCGTCTACAAAACTGCCCCGGGCTATAACTTAGTGTTGGGCAATGGCACTGTGATCGCGAATCACTTTGTGCGCGGTGCCAGCTTGCCGGTAGCGGGCGTGCCGCAAACGCCTACTAACCCGTAGCATGATGTTGCAAGTTGCTGATTGATCCTAATGGCAGGCTGGAAGGAGCCGGTACCGATTACAGGGCCAACCTTCCGGCCTGCCAAATAAAACCGCACCACTCCCAACAGGATGGCTCTCAGAAATGGCCGAACGCTGAGAGCTGACAGTTCCTTAGAACCTAAACAAGTACGAAACTTTCACGAAAAACTGCCGGCTGTCGTTGATATATCCCTTCGCTGTATACAGCCCCGCCGGTCCCTCCGGGCCGGGCGTCAGCTGGCGGTCCAGGTTTTGCAGGTCACTGTTGTAGCCAACATAGATCGCCGTGCCCGGATGCACCAGGTAGGTGATCAGAAAATCGGCATTAAACTGCTTTTGCGTTGGAAGGTAAGTGTAGGGATAGACCGTATTGCCCGGCGTGTTCGCCAGGATGGAGTTGTATTGCAAAATCATGCGCAAAGAGAGTTGTGGCGTAAATTGCCAATTCCACTTGCTGCGCACAATGTGGTTGTTGAAAATGCCTTTGCCTAGAGGAACCCCAGGATTCTGAGTGAGGGCCAGAAGATATTCGCTATTGGTAGCCCGAAGGCGCTCGAACAGATATGTATTTTCAATTTTCAAGGGTTTGAGGGGACGAAACGCCAGAGTGCCACTGGCCGTATCCAGGCGTGACAAAAGAGATTGTGGCAGAGAGTGCGTCGCGGGCACGAAGTTCACTCCGTCGCCCCAAGAGTAGCTTGCTCCTACCTTGACCTTCTGAAAGTAGCCTGTTTCGAAAGATGCGTTGCTTTGATGTTCATGGTAATCGAAGTTCTTATTAACCGATAAACCCAGGAAGGAAAAGTCCTGCGGCCGAAGGCGCTCACGCAACTCATCGTAAGGGGAGAGGTAGATTAGCGTCTGTCCGCGCCCCTCAATTTTCAGGTAAGGGTCGTAATAAGTATCCAGTCGATTGCCTTCGTGATCGAAGACGTAGCGCTGGATCATCGATGGTCCCCAATTCACAACCCACCCTCTCTTCGGGCGGAAGCGATAATAGATCGTATTGTAGAGTCCGCGAATATCGACACGGTTCACAAATCCTGGCACGGTGACGAAGCCGGGGCTGACGTCCTGGTAGCTGCCAATGTAATTAAAGTGCAGCCCATTGCGGCGGACTTCGAGTTTGTCGCCAGGGCCCGCGTAGTGATTACCGTTTCCAAAATTGCCTGAGCTGAACGGGAAGAGATTGTATTCGCAGGTGGTCTCGAGATTGCCGGTATTCAATCCCAGCAAGTAACTCGAACTGGTAACTGCCTGAGCATCCAATACCCAGTTGGCGTTAAACTTCAGCCGCGTATCGATTCCGCCAACACGATTGTATTCCCCGGTCGCGGGGCACTCCCAATCGCTGAAGATTGCGCCGACACTCGCCTGCTTGAAAATGTCGCGGCTCACGCGCGCAATCGTGAAGTAGGATCGATCGCCGGCGAGGCTGCTTGAGCAAATCGGCGAACTCGGCGGGCAGAACTGCGGAACCGCCACGCCCGGCGCGCGGTCGTCGCTGGCGATCAAACCAACCGAGTACGGTCCTTCCTTGCCCGTCAAACGGATTCCCGCGGACGGATCCTGAATGTTGCGAGTGAAAAACAAATCGATAGGCGTGCGGAAATAGTCTTCATTCTCAAGAAAGAACGGACGCTTCTCAGGAAAATAAACTTCGAAGCGCTGATTTACCGTTATCTGCGGATCCTCCGACTCGACCTGGCTGAAATCTGGATTCGCCGTCATATCCAACACGAAGTGGTCGTGGATCACGAACTTCGCATCCAGCCCCGCCTGCCCCTGCGCAACTGCATTTTGGAAATACGGATTGTAAGGGTCGCGCTGGTCCAACCCGCGAAAGCCGCGCATAATTCCGTACGGAATCAATTCGATGTCTCGCCCTGGGGAAATTCCTTCTAGTCCCTCCAACGTAGCCGCCTGGCCGAGCCGGCCCTGCACCTTTAAGGAAATCTGTGGCCAAAAAGCATCCTCGTTCTTGCGAACGATTCCGCGGTACAGAATGATCCCCCACTCCTGCTGTTTCGTTGGCGGAAAGCGCAGGCTTTTGAATGGAATCGCCATCCAGGCCACGAAGCCCTGGCTGGTTACTTTGCCTTTCGAATCCCAGACGGTATCGAACGAGATATCGAAGTTTCCATTCACCTCTTGCCGCGTGGCTTCGGTCCAGATCGCGTCCCACTGTACTCCGAGCGGAGTGGTCTGGAAGGCATAGGCACGCCGGCGGTCATGGAACGTATCGAGCATGACCTCGACCTCGTCATCGTCATAAATGTCTTCGCGCCGCGACATTCGTGCCCGTACTTTCTTGGGGTCGTCAAAACACACGAAGACGACGTAGAGATTCTTTTGGTCATAGCCTAGATAGGCGGCGGTCTCTTCAGATACCTCCTCGCCATCATGCGGATTGCGTTGGACGAAGCCGGTGACCTTCGCCATCTGCAGAGCAGTAGCGCCTGCCGGCTTCATGGTTAGAAAGTCTTCCAGCGAGGGAGCGTGGGCGAGGCGAGGAATCATTAACGTTGGAGGCGCAATTGCAGGCTTCGCGGCGGGTTTCGTCTCCGGATTTTTTATTGCTGGCTCCGGCAACTGAGCCGACGGAGCGGGAATCTCCTGCGTTGGCGCAGGTTTTTGCCCCGGCGGTGGCTGATTTGTATCGGTCGGCGGCGGTGGATTCTGTGGAGTCGTTTGCGGATTTTGCAGGGTGGAGGTTTGTTGTCTTGAGCCCGCTGACTGCGGTGGAAGGCTGACGTTCTGAGTTGCCCCGGCGCCTGACTGAGACGAAGCCAGGGCTCGGTCTGGCCCGGAAAGAGCGAGAACCGCAAGGCTCGCCAAAGCCACGAACTGCGTAAGAATACGACTCTTCTGCAGAGCCAAACGCGGGACTCCCTCGCCCTCCCCGGCCCCCAATCGAGGAAGTCAGCAAGATACACTATTCGCAGCTTCACAAAACAAAAAAAGAATGTTTGTACGAAATTTCGAAACAGAGGAGGAGCCTGGCGGCAAGCGGCGTACGAGACGTCAAAGTCGGAAAAGCTAGATCCTAGAACAAAGAGCTCTGTCGGCGGCTTGGAGTGATCCCAAAATATTCATATGCGAGTGGCGTGGCCACGCGCCCGCGTGGAGTGCGGTTCAGAAACCCGATCTGCATCAGGAACGGCTCGTAAATCTCTTCGATGGCATCCGGTTCTTCGGCAAGCACCGCCGCGAGCGTGTTCAAGCCCACCGGCCCTCCCTCGTATTTCTCGATAATCGTTAACAGCAAGCGGCGATCGACTTCATCGAAGCCATACCGATCCACCTCCAGCATCTGCAGCGCGGCCTGGGCGGTGAGCAAATCGATTTTTCCCGCTCCGCGTACCTGGGCGTAGTCTCGCACTCGCCGGAGCAGTCGATTCGCGATACGCGGCGTCCCGCGCGACCGGCTTGCAATCTCAATCGCGCCCGCATCGTCGATTGCAACTCCCAGAATCTCTGCCGACCGTTCCACGATCACCCGCAAGTCCTCCGGAGTATAAAACTCCAGCCGTAGCACGATCCCAAAGCGCGCCCGCAGCGGCGCCGAAATTAATCCCGCCCGCGTAGTCGCGCCCACAAAAGTAAACGGCTTCACTTCCAGCGTGTGCGTGCGCGCCGAAGGCCCCTGGCCGATAATAATGTCGAGCTTGTAATCTTCCAGCGCCGAATACAACAACTCTTCGAGAACCGGCTGCAAGCGGTGAATCTCATCGATGAACAGGACTTGCTTGTCCTGCATGTTGGTAATAATCGCGGTCAGGTCGCCTTTGATCTGCAGCAGCGGCGCTGCCGTCGGCTGGAAGCGAACTCCCAGTTCATTGGCGATAATATTGGCCAGCGTCGTCTTGCCTAAGCCAGGCGGCCCATAGAGCAGCACGTGGTCCATGGCCTCGCCGCGCGACCGTGCCGCCTCGATTGCTACCGCCAGATTTTCTTTGACTTTCGCCTGACCGATGAACTCGCCCAGCCGCTGCGGCCGAAGCTTCAGTTCAAACGACGAATCATCTTCCACCGCCGCCGCCGAAACTAGACGCTCGGGATTGTCATTCAGGTTGGGATTGTTTCGCAGCGTAGCCACTGCTTCGGATGGTAGAACGAAATGTGAAGTCGCGCAATGTTCTGCAAAATACGGTCCCTCGGAATGAAGAGACCTTGCAAAGAAAATGAGTGTTCATGGTTGCACCGGCGGATCACGAGTTCGTAGTTTATACTTCCCTGACTGCAAGCTTTAAAATCCGTTCGTTGGCGTGACACTTTCATGGGCGTAGGCATTCGTACCGTGGAGCTCCGCAAGGTTTATCATTCTCCCCCTCCGGCGGCCGCTGGGGGAGGATTTATTCCCCGCGCTGACGCCAAAGGGGCCAAGAAGGCCAAGAGCCAGATCGCCGCCCTTGACGGACTGTTTCTCGAAGTTGCTCCGGGAGAAATTTTCGGACTTCTCGGACCCAACGGCGCGGGGAAGTCGACGACCGTCGGCGTTCTCACCACTCGTGTACGGCCGACGAGTGGACAAACGTGGATCGGCGATCATGACGTCTGGAAGCAGCAAGTGTTGGTCAAGCGCCTGATTGGCGTAGTGCCACAGCGCCCAAATCTGGACTTCTCTTTGACCGCACACGAGATACTGGCGTTTCACGGCGCATACTTCGGTCTGGGATCAAAAGAACGAAATGAACGCGCTGGTGCGCTGCTGGAAAAATTCAAACTTACCGATCGCGCCGATCAAATGGTGCGAGGATTCTCCGGCGGAATGATGCAACGGCTTTCGATTGCCCGCGCCATGATGCACGATCCGCAGGTGCTCTTCCTCGATGAGCCCAGCGCCGGGCTTGATCCGCAGACGAGAATTCTTCTGTGGGAAATTGTCCAGGCGTACAACCAGTCAGGAAAAACGGTTCTGTTGACCACGCACAATATGGAGGAGGCCGATGCGCTTTGCCAGCGGCTGGCCATCATCGATCACGGCCGCGTGATTGCAATCGGTACACCGCAAGAGTTGAAGGCATCAATTCCTGGCGGCTTCCTGCTAAGGCTTCGCTTTGGACAACGAACCTCCGACCTGCTGCAACGCCTGCAGTCGCTCGCCGGCGTGCGGGAAGTGCGTCCCGTGGAGAATACGGCCGCTGACATCTATGCCGACCGCGGCGGTTCGCTGGTGCCGGAGATCGCCACCCTGGCGGCCTCTTCGGGCGCTGAACTTTGCGACGTCCACATCTCCGAGCCCAGCCTCGAAAATCTGTTCCTACACCATACCGGAAGGAGCTTGCGCGATTGAACTGGAAGACTTTTGGTGCCCTGCTCGCGCGAGACGCTCATGTGGCCCGGCGAAACGCGATTCAGTTGGTGTTGCAGACATTCCTGCAGCCGCTTATGTTCGTGTTTATTTTTGGGCGGGTCATGGTACAGAGCGGCTACATGCCGCCCCAGTATAAGAGTCTGCTCCTGCCGGGAATCATGGCGATCAGCATGGTTTTCACGGGAGTTTGGGCGGTGGCCATGCCGGTGATTTCCGAGTTTCAGTTCACCCGGGAAATCGAAGATCGCCTGCTCGCACCGATTGAGAATCACTGGCTGGCCGTCGAGAAGGTCTTCGCCGGAATGGTGCAGGCATTAGTCGCCGGACTGGTAGTAATTCCACTGGCATGGCTGCTGCTGCGGCCGGTGGAGATCAGCGTTAACCCCCTCGGCTTCGCTGCGGTCACGATTTTGGTCGCATTATTTTCAGCCAGTGGAGGCCTTGCCCTGGGCTGCAGCGTGAACCAGCAACACATAGGACTGATGTTCAGCATGGTGCTGACGCCGATGATCTTTTTCGGCTGCACGTATTATCCGTGGAGTGCGCTGAACAGCTTTCCTGTGCTGCAGAAGATTGTGCTCATCAACCCTCTGGTCTATGCCAGCGAGGGCCTGCGCGCCACGCTGGTGCCGAAATTCCCGCACCTCTCCACCGTTGCCGTAGTAGCTGCTCTACTTTTCTTTGACATTCTCTTGCTCTTCATTGGAATGCGACAGTTCGAGCGAAAAGCAGTGAGCTGAATGCGACAACCAGCGCCGGCACCTGTTCGCATCTTCGCCGTTTCACTTTCATCGTTTTACTTCGGATACCAGTCGAGCAATCTCACTTCGATCCCAGTCCCTTCCAATCCTTTTTGAAACACGGCGAGATCCGAGCCGTGATAGTGGTAGGGAATTACGATCTTTGGATGGAAGGCTCTTACCGCATCCGCGGCTTCCTCCGGCGGCATCGTGTAGGGAAGATTCATGCACACGAACGCCACATCAATATTCTTAAGCGCGCGCATCTCGGGCACGCCTTCGGTGTCGCCTGAAAAGTAGAAGCGCTTTCCACCGTAGGTGAGGACATAGCCGTTACCGCGTCCCTTGTCGTGATAAAACTTTCCTGGCGCGGGGCCGCGCTTCAGGTTGTAGGCAGGGATCGCCTCAATCGTCCATCCCTGCCAGGTCTTCGTTTCTCCATTCGCGATGGGTTTGGCGGTTGTGACCGTTGCGACTACCGCCGGGGCTGCCAGAATTTCCGTCTCCGCCTTGCTGATCTCCTTAATCGAATCGGGGTCCATGTGGTCGCCATGAATATCGGTGATCAGAATAAGGTCGGCTTTTGGAAGACCCGATAGTTTCGCAGGTTTGGCGGGATCCAGGTAGATTGTTTTTCCTCCTGCCTCGATCAACGTGCTGGCGTGATACAGCGGCGTGATCCTGACCGGACCGGCAGATGTAGGAAATACTTGCGTTTGGGCATTCCCAATCAGAGCCAGAGCCAAAAACGCGCAGACAAAAATCGCAATTGATTTCATTTTCCTAATCTCGTACCGGCCGCAGCAAAATACCGCTACTCTTCCTCTTCCTTCACCTCACCCCGCTCCGCCTTCGCCTTTTCAACAATCTTTTCCTGCAAAGCCGCCGGCACGGTGTCGTAGTGGTGCATTTCCATATTGAAGCTGCCGCGGCCCTGCGTCATCGAAGTGAGATCCACACCGTAGGTCAGCATCTCGGCCATGGGCACCTCGGCTCTTACCACAGTATTGCCGCCCTTGTTGTCCATGCCCTGGATGCGTCCGCGGCGGCCGTTTAAGTCGCCCATGATCGAACCGGCAAATTCGTCCGGAACTGTGATCTCCGCCACCATAATGGGTTCGAGCAGCGTAGGCTTGGCCACTTCCATTGCCTTCTTGAAGGCGATGCGGCCGGCCATCTGGAACGACAAGTCATTCGAGTCCACGTCGTGATAGGAACCGTCGTAGAGAATCACGCGGAAATCTACCACCGGAAATCCCGCAAGATAGCCGCGTCCCGCCGCGTCTTTGATTCCCTTTTCGATGGCGGGGATGTAGTTCTTGGGAATTGCGCCGCCGAAAATATCGTTCACGAATTCAAACTGGCCGCCGCGCGGCATGGGTTCCATTTTGATTTTGCAATCGCCATACTGCCCGTGGCCGCCGGTTTGCTTCTTATGGCGTCCCTGTACATCGGCTTTGGCACGAATGGTTTCGCGATAAGGCACCTTGGGTGCTTTCAGAACCACTTCCGTGTGATAGCGCTTCTTCAGCTTCGAAACTATGACTTCAATATGCTGCTGCCCGGTCCCTGCAATAAGAAACTCTTTCGTCTGCGGATCGCGGAAGAAGCGCAGCATGGCATCTTCTTCCATCAGTTTATGGATCCCCGGCCCCAGCTTGTCTTCATCGGCGCGGCTCTTCGGTTCGATGGCGAAGGTGATCGCCGGCTCCGGCAGCTTTACTCGCGGATACTGAATGGGTGCAGCTTTATCCCCTAGCGTGTCGCCGGTGAACGCGTCTTTCAATTTTGCAACCGCACCAATATCGCCGGCGTGCAGCTCCGTTACCGGCACCGCCGTTTTGCCCTGCATGATTGAAATGTGCGAGAGCTTCTCCGCCGAACCTCGCGAGAAATTCTGCACCGCCGCCTCATTCTTCAGGACGCCGGAGAATACTTTGAAATACGAAATTCTTCCCGCAAACGCGTCTGACACGGTTTTGAACACATACAATGAAACCGGCTCCGCATCCGTTTCATGCCGCTTGGGCGCATCCCCATTGCCCGATGCACCCGGCTCGCCTTGCACCCACTCGTGCTCAGAGGGGGCCGGAGTATAGTCCACGATGAAATCCATTACCCGGTCCGCACCGATGTTCCCGAGACCGGAGGAGAAGACGACCGGAAAGAGCTTGTCCTCGCGGATTGCGTTGTGGAGCGCCGGAATCAGGTCTTCTTCCGCGAGCGTTCCCGCTTCGAAAAACTTCTCCATCAACTTGTCGTCGCCTTCGGCCACCAACTCAACCAGCTGCTCGTGAGATTCCTGGACTTGCGCCCGCATGTTCGCCGGAATCTCCGTTTCTTTCCCTTTGCCGTTTCCACCTAGCTCATATGTGTACGCCTTCATCCGAACGAGGTCGACAACGCCGGTCAAATTCTTTTCGCTGCCGATGGGCAACTCAATCGGAATCACATTCCGGCCAAATGCGTTGATCAGCGACTCCAGCACGCGCTCCGCATTGGCGCGGTCGCGGTCCATGCGGTTGACCACGATCAGCCGCGGCGTCTTGTACTCTTCGCAATCGTTCCATACGCGTTGCGTCACCACCTCAACCCCGGCCACACCGTCGACCACCACGATCGCCGCATCGACCACGGGCAGCACCATCCTCGCTTCGTGGACGAACATATTGAAACCCGGCGTATCAATCACATTGATTTTCGTCTTGCCCCACTCCACGTAAGCCACAGAGCCGGCAATCGACATCTTGCGCGCAATTTCTTCATCGTCGTAATCGGTAGTCGCCGTCCCGTCGTCCACGCGCCCCAGCCGCGGCGTTGCCCCCGCCGTATAAAGCATTGCCGATAACAGGGACGTCTTGCCCGAATGACCGTGCCCCACGATCGCTACATTACGAATATTTTCTCCGGTATAAACTTTCACGAGTAGGCTCCTTCGCAGGCGTAGAAAGGGAGAAGGCCCTGAAGAGTTCACCGCAGTAGATAGGCCAGCCCGACATCCTTGCCAAAACCTTAGGATGCTACCACAGCGGAATTTCGCTGCTCAACCTTGGCAGGCTGAGTTGCTACCCCGCCGTCCGCGGAGATTAGAACGGAAAACATCTTTCTCACGGCACGCAGCCCTTGCGGTCATCCTCTAAATGTCAGCGTCTTTACCGTGGGTCCGCACGTAGACCAGGGAAAAGCTCGATCCTTTACCTTCCGGTTCTACCGCCACAATATGCTGGTCATCCTTCTTGCCGACCTTAAGCTCAATGTTATCGCCGTGAGTTCCCGCACAGGTCAACTCGTTCGAACTGTCCTTTGAACCGTGCGATCCCATGTTCATATCCATATTGAAATGCCCCGCCGTGTGGCACTCGAGAACATCGCCATACTTTCTTAACTGGTCTTTGTAGAAAGATAGGACCTTGGCCGGCGCATCGTCGGATTCGTATTGAAGCGCTATCACTTTAATGCCAAAGCCGAAGCCCGAAATATTCACGTTGGCACTCTTATCGCTTCCGTCGGAATCTTTTTGTTTCAAGCGGGCGCCGGGATAAACAGTCAGGCCCACGTCAGAGACGTCCGCCTGTTTGCTGACGTGGATGCCGCCGACCAGAGTATTGATATCCACCTGTTTGTCCTGCCCATTGGCCTCTTTCTTTACGTTTACGCTGCAACCGGAGAGCAATAGAAACGCAGTGAAACTGGCCATGGCTGCGGCGATTACAAATGCATGCAATTTATTTTCGCGCATGTTCATCTCCTCCACTCGCTACCCGGACCGGACGCTCGATGCCGGCGCCACGCTGCGCGACGTTGGGAATACTCACGGGAAGACGGCCGCGAATCATAATTTCTCCAAACAGCGCTTTGACCGCGCTAATCTCCGACACCGACGCATTGGAATACGTACACATATAATTCTCGATCTTCGGAAAGTCCGCCGCAAGATACGGATTTCCCATTGCGACCACCGCCGTCTTTTGCGCCGCGTGATCAAGCAACTCTTGCAGCAGAACACCGGTCGCATCCGACATCGCCACAGTGTTCGCCATTTTCCCGGCCGTCGGGATAACGTACACGGCGGTCACCACCGTTTTGGCCTCGTCCACCGCCTTCAACACTTCATCGCTCATCCCAGCGGCAATACGCGGATCCACGTACATTACGCGGGCGTCCGGAATGCGCGCGCGAAATTCCCGGGCGAAGGCGCGTCCTGACTCCGTTCGCACATCGTCGGAGAAGAGCACCACAACAACCTGATTGTGTGTCTCCTCTTGTGTTGTATACGGAAGCCCGGCCTTTGCGGTTCCCTTCGACTTCAGTGGCAAAACCTTGCCGTTGTCGCGTACCAGCGTGACCGCGCTGTCTGCGACCTGCTGGCCGAAAGCCAGGTTTTCGGGCTTTCCCACTTCCGATGCGATGACGCTGACATCCACCAAGCGCGCCTTCTGCAGACCGAGCGACCCCTTTGTCTTCAGGATTTTAAGCACGGAGCGATCGAGGCGCTCCCGAGAAATCTCGCCCGATTGCACAGCCTGAAGCATGGCATTGTATGAGGCGGGAAAGTCAGCAGGAATCAGCAAGAGGTCATTGCCTGCCTTGAAAGCCTCGACTGCGGCGCGGCCAATGTTGTCTGCGAAGAGGTGCGTAAGTCCGGCCATGTCAAGCGCGTCGGTGATGATGATCCCCTTGAAGCCGAGCTGTTTTTCGAGCAGGTCCGAAACGATGGCCGGCGAAATCGTGGCTACGTGGTTGGGATCAGAATCGAGCACAGGCACGGTCACATGCGCCACCATGACCGAATCCACGCCCGCCGCGATGGCCTGGCGAAAAGGTGGCAGTTCGATCGAGTCAAGGTGCGCGCGGTCGACGTTCACGCTGGCGACCCCAATATGCGAATCGGTTGCGGTATCGCCATGACCGGGAAAATGCTTGACTGTGGTCAGCATCCCTCCCGTATGTGCGCCCTTAATATAGGCCGCGACCAGATCCCCGACCTGAGTCGGATCCTCGCCAAACGAACGCGTATTGATGATGGGATTCGCAGGATTGGAATTCACGTCAGCATCGGGAAAGAAGTTCCAATGAATGCCGATGGCCCGCGCCTCTTCGGCAGTGATGCGGCCAAAGTTCTCGGCATCTTCCAATTTGCCATCCCCACCGAAGGCCATGGCGTGCGGAAAGACTGTGGTTCCCATCAGGCGCATCGAGACCCCGCGTTCAAAATCCGCTGCGAATAGCAGTGGAAGTCTTGAGTCTTGTTGCAGGCGGTTGAGCAGCTCGGCGGCTTCGTAGGGCTCACTGCGCAGCAGATATGGACCATCTACGTGCACGGTCATCGCGAACGAGCCGACATGATAGTTCTGCATCGCCTCGCGCCATTGCAGATATTCCGGATTTGCCACGTTCAAGAAGCTCGCGCGGCACCAGATCATGAATACCTGGCCAATTTTCTCTTCGAGAGAGAGTTTGTGCAGAGTCTTCTCCGCCCATTTATCGCCGTCACGCGTCTCGTGAATCGGACCGGGGTGCTGGTATTTTTCTTTAGCGGAAGCAATCGAAGTAAGCACGAGGGCCATCAGCAGGAGGGCTGCGATACGATGCATTCGGAAACGATAGCAGAAGGCCCGCTCTCAGGTCTTGGGTCTTAGGATGCCAAGGACCGCCTCTATCGCCCTGCGCTGAATCTGCGCATCATCACCGAAGCCGCGCAACCATTGAACCTCTGGCTCACGACGAAACCAGGTCATCTGACGCTTGGCGTAGTTGCGGTGGGATTGCTGTGCAGCTTGGATCGCCTGTTCGCGGGTAACTTCTTCGCGCAGGAGTTCCAGCGCTTGCTTATATCCCAGGGAAGAGAGCGTGCCGGCGTCCTCGCTATATTTTTCAAAGAGACGCTGGGTCTCTTCCACCAGCCCGGTTTCAAACATCTGTTGCGCGCGACGGTTGATTCGCTCATACAGCGCCTTGCGATCTGGATCCAGGCCGAGTCGCAGAATGCGGAAGCCGCGCAAGGGTTCGCGCCCCTGTTGCTGCCAGAGTTTGGTCATCTTAACGCGCGAGAGCAGGCAAACCTCGATTGCACGAATTAATTTTGGTGTGTCGTTGGCGTGAATCTTTTCCGCGGCGGCTCTATCCAAATGGCGCAGAATGCGATGAACGTAACCGCAGCCGCGGCTCGCGGCCCGTTCGCGCAATCGCTCGCGTAGTTCTTCCGAACGCTGCGGGCCGGGAAAAAGTCCTTCGAGAAGTGCGCGCAAATAGAGGCCGGTCCCTCCAACAATAATTGGAAGATGGCCGCGCGCCTTGATTTCATCGAGCGCCTGCCGCGCCTGTCGAGCATATTCCCCGGCAGTGATATGGCCGGCGGCATCAACGCAATCGAGCAGGTGATGTGGAACTCGAGCCCGTTCCGTGGCTGTAGGCTTGGCCGTTCCGATCTCAAACTCACGGTACATGGCGACGGAATCGCAGTTGACGATCTCGCCCTCGAATCGCTCTGCGAGGGCCAACGATAGTGCCGTTTTGCCGCTGGCTGTAGGACCAAGCACCGCAACCAGCAGCGGTTCAGACTGCGCCGAAGCCACCGTCAGCGCAAGCTCCAGTGGATGGAATGCCAGTAGCGAATGAGAGTGAGAATCAGCAACACGAAAGCGATCAACAGCAGACCGCACGTTTCCTCGGCGTAAATCGCGTGCCGCTGATGCTTGCGCGAAGGATCGTCCTGGCGTCGAGTGCGAGCCACGAAAATATTGTACGCCGGACAGAACCGGAGCATTGCACGGCCAGGGAAGGCGCCGTTGTTCTTCACTCACTCGTTCTTATCAGTCGTCGTTCTCATTCAAAGATCGGCACCATCCGGGCCAGCACCTCACTCATGATCTCATCTGAAATTTGTTCCTGCTTCTTTCCGCGACGCGCGACGAGATCGAGAGCGCGGGGCTGGTCGCACCGGACAGTCTTTGAGGTTGGGGTCGCAGCTCCCGTCAGGAAACGGCAAAACCTGCCGTGCGCGCGAAAGCGTTGCCGCTTGTGACCCGCAGAACAATAGGGATTAGAGCTGAAAGATTTGCATTGGATTGAGATTCCTTCTGGGGCATTCACCGCCATCAGTAGTGGCGACGGTTGACGGACATTCGCGCCCGCTCCACGCGATCTAATCCAGGTCTCTCCAATTTGGGCCGATGCCAATTTCTATCAGTAGTGGCACCGCCAGAGCATGAACTTTTTCCATCTGCTCGCGGACCAGCGATTGCATAATTTCGACTTCTGCTTCGGGGACTTCGAAGACCAGTTCGTCGTGCACTTGCAGCGTCATCCTCGATTTCAGACCGCGCTCTCGCAGTGCAGCATCGATCCGGATCATCGCGATCTTGATCAGGTCGGCGGCTGTTCCTTGCAGCGGAGTGTTCACGGCGGTTCTCTCGGCGAATCCGCGCTGGTTGGCATTCTTGCTGTTAATGTCGGGAATGGGCCGGACACGGCCGAATAGAGTCCGCACCTTCAAATCGCGGCGAGCTTCCCCCAGCGTCTTATCGATAAAGGCGCGCACGCCGCTGTAAGTCTCAAAATAGTTTGCGATGAATAGTTTCGCTTCGCCGGGCTCGATTCCGAGATTTTGCGAGAGTCCGAAAGGCGAGAGGCCGTAGACGATCCCGAAATTAACCACTTTGGCCTGGCGACGATGGTCTGCGGTGACCATGAGCGGAGGCACGCCGAAAACTTGCGACGCCGTAAGAGTGTGGATGTCATCGCCTCGCCGGTAGGCTTCCACGAGCAACGGATCGCGCGAAAAGTGGGCGAGCAAGCGAAGTTCGATCTGCGAATAATCGGCGGTCAAGAGAACGTGGCCGGGCTCGGCGATAAAGGCGGCGCGAATTCCGCGCCCCAATTCCGTGCGGATCGGAATATTTTGCAGGTTAGGATTCGCGGAAGAAAGCCGTCCCGTAGCCGTTCCCGTCTGGGCGAAGGTAGTGTGCAGGCGCCCGGATGTGCGACTGATGAGCGCAGGCAGAGTATCGACATAAGTCGACTTCAGCTTGGTGAGCTGGCGGTAATCGAGAACCATGCGCGCAATGGGAAAATCCTCGGCAAGAGTTTCGAGAACATCGACCGCTGTCGATATAGTGCGGCCTTTCCCGTACTTCACCGGCTTGGGCAGGCTCATCCGATTAAAAAGAACATCGCCGAGCTGCCGCGGAGAGCCGACATTGAACTCAGTCCCTGCAACCTCGTAAATCTCTTTTGCTTTAACGCCGATCTCGCGTTCGAGTTCCGCCGACATTTGCGCGAGCGCAGCTGTGTCAATTTTTACTCCCGCCTGCTCCATGCGCGCCAGAACCGGCACAAGCGGAAGATCTATCTCGTCGTAGAGTTTGTTCAGTGCCGCTCGCTTCACTTCGTCGCGCAGAGCCATCGTCAACCGGCCGGTAATGTCCGCCGCTTCGGCAACATCGCCGCTGAGCTTGAGATTGAAGCGGCGCAGAGCGACATCAGCCAGACGATGCGAGGAGTAAGTGGGATCGAGCAGGTAGGAATAAAGCATCGGGTCGTGATTCACGCCCTGGAGGTTGATGCCCAGAGAATCGAGCGCATGAATCGCTGCTTTGTAGTCGTGAACCGATTTCGGCGTGCCGGAGTCAGCCAGGATTTGGCGCAGTTTCGCGGCGGCCTTGCTGGAATCCATTTTAACCACGGTCGCCGATCCTGCAGCGCCGGAGATCGCCGCCCGCTGTGCAGCCGGCTCGCGCGCCTCAGAAGGCGCAGACGAGCCTCCGGTTAGAGGAAGCATTGCTTCCTGCGTCTCTTCTTCCGTCACTTCTTCGTCGCTCGCTGCAGGCGTTTCAGTTCGATCCAATTCCACCGCGATGGCAAGCGCGCCTTCCTCTTCCCCGCCCAGAGAATTGATAATCCGCTCTACATCCTCCTCCGACTGCGCTTCGCTGTAATTCGTTTCGGTGACCTGAACAATCGATGGCAATTCTCTTAGCAGAGAGGTAAATTCCAATTCCGTAAAAAGTTGGCGCAGAAGATTGAGATCGGGATCTCCGGCGCGCATGGCTTCGAGATTGAGTTCGACAGGAACGTTGGCATCGATGGTAGCCATGCTCTTGCTGAAAAGGATGATGTCGCGATTGTGCAGAAGCGATTCGCGATAGGTTTTCTTTTCGACCTCCGCGGCGCGATCAAGCGCCTCCTCGACGCTGCCGAAGCGCTTGATGATTTCGACTGACCCTTTGTCGCCAATGCCAGGGGCGCCAGGAATATTGTCGATGCTGTCGCCGCGCAAGGCCATCACATCAACCACGCGCTCGGGAGGGACGCCGAGAATTTCTTCCACCTTGGCGGCGTCGCAAATCAAATTGTCTTTCGGAGGATTCAGGATGTGAACATTGTCGTTCACCAGCTGCATCATGTCCTTATCGCTGGAGACAACGTAGACCGGATGAGACGCAGCTGCCGCTTTCCGGGCGAGAGTGCCGATGACGTCATCGGCCTCGAAGCCGGCGAGTTCGAGAATTGGAATGCGATACGCCTCAAGCGCGCGGCGGATGTAAGGAATCTGCTGCGCCAGGTCCTCGGGCATGGCAGAGCGATTGGCCTTGTAGCCTTTGTATTCGATTTCAGTGAAGGTTTGCGTTTTGATGTCGAACTTGCGAACAGTCGTGATCGACTCCGCTTGGGTATCGCGAAAAGTTTTGGCCGCAACATCGAAAACGGCCGCGAGATACGCCGGGGAAAAATCATCGCGCAGTTTGCGCAGCATATTAACGAAAACTAAGACAGCGGCGGTGGGAACTCCGGCCTTGGTAGACATGCCCGAGCGCTGTCGCGCCATCGCGTGATAGGCGCGGAAGATAAATGACATAGCATCAATCAGGAAGATACGTTCGTGGCCAGAAGTGCTCTCCTTGCGGATGGACACCGGCGGACTAGCTGGTACAGGAGCCGTAGCGGAGACAGGTTTCGAACTTTGTTTTCGTGGAGGCAAGAAAATAGTTTAGCAGCCGACGCGAGCCCTCCGCTCCCGCCATGATGCTGTGATGTCAGTCTTTCTTCTGTTGTGCGGACCCCTAGAAATCTACGTGGAAATCGGCTCGCACTACCTTCGAAGGGCTGGTTCCGGCGATGTTGCGGAAGATTAGATAATACTTCACGGGGTTGTCCATCGAAGCAGGCAGGTCGAGGTTTACCGCCTGATTGTGCGAGCCTTCGACCGACAAGAGCGCTTCGCTCGGACGGTTTCCTACCAGGTCGGCGTATTCATCAGTGTTCAGGATTAGGAAATTCACGTTTGCCATGTCATCCGACGTGCCGTGCAGGTCGCGAACAAACGATTCAAAAAGCCCGTGCAGGTGTGGCCTGGTAGCGTGCGCCGGAATCTCAAAGGGAAACGTTGCAGAGTTCTTTAGAGTGAAGGTCTTTTCCAGAACGGTTTGACTTGTGCCCACTGGCGATGGATTTACTCGATCCGAGGCTGGCATTTCTTCCACAGGTACCTTTTGCTTCTGGCACGCATTCGCCGTAAGAATCAGCGCTGTGATCAGCAAGGACATAACAAGGCTGATCGGTGTTTGTCGACTCATGAGTGAGCCGGTTTTCCGTACTCGGTGGTGTAATGCAGTTGAATCTCGCCACAAGTGCCTTGCTCGGCGGAGTAGACCACGCAGGTGTCGAAAGGCCGGGAGTAGACGTGCAGGCTAATGGCGCGCTGGTTGAATTCGCGTGGATTAAGAACCCGGTGAACGGGCTCAAGCGGGTCGACCGCGCACGGATGCGACATATTCATCTCTACCGTTTCAGTGGGCTTGATCGTACACTTGCCGCCGGCAATGTCCTGGTGGATCACGTGATAGTTTTCGACCAGCAAACGGCCGACGGGGACGGCCATCCAGCAATTCTGGTCGCGGTGGTTGTGAACCGAACTCGCCTGTCCGATCTCCCAGCAAATTGCGATCAGTTCGTAGAGCGGCGTTTTGTCGATTAGGTTGCGAGTGTAGTGTTGCCGATCCCAGGTGAGGTATGGCGTCAGCGACTCCGGATTCAGCGGCGAATCTTGCATGAATCGGCGAACTTGCTCCGTCTGATCGAATGCGGCTTCGGGAAACTTGCGAAGTTCTCCGATGAAATGCTCAACGGAAATCTGCTTTACCGCAGTAGCCATGGGATGCTCCCCGAAAAGTATACCGCAGCCCGTATACCGCAACCCATGGATGAGAGCGCGACGGTCGGCCCGGCTAGCCAGCCCGCTGACCCAACATTGGTCAATGAGGAATCGACCAAAGATTATTCGGTCGGCATCATTTGATGGAGCATCACTCTATAAACATGCAGTCTCCGTAGGAATAAAAGCGATAGCGCTCCGCCACCGCGTGTTCGTAGGCCCGCAAAACATTTTCCCTTCCGGCGAATGCGCTGACCAGCATCAGCAGCGTAGATTGCGGCAAGTGGAAATTGGTGAGCATCGCGGAAACCACCTTGAACTCGAATCCCGGATAAATGAAGAGGTCTGCTGCAGCTACGCCAGGAATGATCGATCCCGCACCGAGGCCAGCCGCATGTTCAAGAGTCCGCACCGTAGTAGTGCCCACCGCGATGACGCGGCGAGAATTGAGAACAGCCTGGTTGATCGCCGACGCGGCTTCACTCGAGATCGAATAGGATTCGGAATGGATTTTGTGATCCTCGACGCGCATGACGCGCACTGGCTGGAAGGTCCCGAGGCCGACCTGCAGAGTGATCTCGACGGTTTCGACCCCGTCTCGGCGAATGCGGTCGAGGATTTCAGGCGTGAAGTGAAGACCGGCTGTAGGCGCGGCCACTGAGCCCCGTTGCTCGGCGTATACGGTTTGGTAGCGCTCCCGATCGAAAAAAGAATCGGCGCGTTCGATATAGGGAGGCAATGGGACGTGGCCGACGCGATCCAGGATGGTGAAGAAATCTTCCTTACCACGCAACGGCTGAAAACGAATGCGACGTTCCCCGAACTCCCCGCGGGCGAGGACATGGGCTTCCAGTTCGTCCGATTCACCGAAAAATAACCGTTCTCCAACGCCGATTTTGCGCCCCGGCCGAACCAGGCACTCCCAGTCATTGGGCTGGTTGGAAAGGTGGCGCGTCAGTAAAACCTCGATTCGGCCACGGAGAAAATCGCGAGCCGCCGGGTTGCGTGCGCCAACAGTTTGCGCACGGACGCCTGCCCGGCGCCCGTAGAGCCGCGCGGGAAACACTCGAGTGTTGTTGAACACGACGAGATCGCCGGGCCGCAATAGCTCCGGAAAGTCGCGGAACTGACGATCCGCGTATCGGCCGCAACCACGTTGCAGGTGAAGCAGGCGGGAGCCATCGCGAGCGGGAAGCGGTTGCTGGGCTATCAGTTCGGCGGGGAGATGAAAGTGGAAGTCGGAGACCAGCACGCTGTCAGATTATAGGAGGAAGGACCGAGCAGATGCCGATCGCGACCCGTGGATTCGCGTAATTTATTGGTAGGTTTCGGTAAATTTATTTGTCTGTTCGCGCCGAGTGCGGTACTATGCGGGAGAAGTCGCGTCGCAGCCGCTTTGTCGTCACTCCCCCGAGAGAGTACCCATGTCCGCTGAACGCAAACACAGGGAAGAAATTGTTCGCTACGGGCGTATGTTGCATGAGCGTGGCTTTGTGGCGGCGATGGACGGGAATCTTTCAGTGCGGCTGGATGCCCAGCGTATTTTGGTGACGCCAACTTGCGTCAGCAAGGGCGCCATGCGCGCAGGCGACATGGTCATCGTAGATCGCGAAGGCACGCGGGTCGCTGGTCGGCGGAATGTGACCAGTGAGCTTGGGATGCATCTTCTGATTTACCGCATGCGTCCTGACATTCAAGCGATTGTGCATGCCCATCCTCCGACAGCGACGGGATTTGCCGCCGCCGGAATGGCCCTGACGGAGCCACTGGTTTGTGAAGTAGTGGTGGGATTGGGATGCATTCCGCTGGCGCGCTATGGCACGCCCGGAACCTCGGAACTGGCGAAGACTCTCGAGCCTTATGTGCCGCACTACGACGCTATCTTGATGTCCAATCACGGCGTGGTTACTTACGGAGATACCATTGAGCACGCCTACATGAAAATGGAAACCGTCGAGCACTTTGCACAGATTGCTTTGGTCACCCACCTGTTAGGCCGCCAGCAACCCCTCAGCGGAGTGGATGTCGAGAAACTCCTCTTGGCGCGAACCAAATACTTCTCCGGAAAGATGGCGGCGTCCATGCCGCTGGCGATGGCAAGGCCTCCCGAGAAGGTAAGCTGAGATTTTACTTTTGCTTTAGAGATACGGGCATTAAGAGATAAGGGCGTGAGTTCAACTCGCGCCCTTTGTGCTCCGTCGCAATGCTCGGTTTATTCGCCTCCTATCCGAAAGCGAAGCCCGGCGCGGAAATTGGCCCGCAAAGACGGGTATCCGGTTACTTCTTCATAGAAGTGATCGAGAGCATTCTCCACATTGGCGTAGGCCGTTACCCGGGAGTTGATTTTGTACCAACCGCCAAGGTCCAAAACAAAATATCCCGGCGTGTGATTAATGTTGAAGCCGTCAAAGTCCGAATCCGGACGTGGACCAACAAAACTGCCACCGAGATTTGCAGCCCATCGCCCACCCAGGTAAGTGAGCAACGTCGTGGCGGAGTGCCTGGGACGACGGAGAAGCGGATCGCCCTGAGCAAACGGCGGAGCCGTTCCGGCCGGTGCCAGCAGAATTTGCGTGGAAGTATAAGTGTACGAGGTGTTCCACGAAAGCCGCTGGGTTAGCCGGCTTTGCAGTTCGACTTCCGCCCCATGCGCAAGTGACTTCTGTAGATTGATGTACTGCCCTACGAACGTCGTGGGATTCACCGTCACGAATTCGATTTGATCATGAAACAGGTTGTCGTAATAGTTCGCTGCGAACACGAAGCGGGTCAAAAATTTCTGCTGAAAACCGGCTTCGAAGGCGCGATTGCGCTCGGCCTTAAGGTTGAGATTCGGAAGCTGAAACTGGCTGCTGACAAAAGTCTGCTCAAAGCGTGGTTCCTTGATTCCGGTGGCGTAGGAAAAATTCAAACGTGTGCCGGAAAAGATGCGCCCTCCGCGGAGGGCCTGAAACCCCAGCGCCACGCGAGGAACACCTGTGTTGCCGAAGGTCGTGTTGTGAACGAACCGCCCGCCGGCCACTATATTCAGACGTCCCAGGCTTAGCGCCTGCTGTGCGTAGGCGGCTTCGTTGAGACGCAAGCCGTGACCTCCGCTTGCGAAGTCGGCCGGAATCGGATCGTTCACCGAGCCGTTCTCGTCTTCGAATTGATAGCCGACAGTGGTTTCAGCCCAGGTGCGCTCGAGGTAATCTCCTTGGTAATCGAAGCCCGCGCGGTTAATGTTCACGAGGGCTTCAAAAGGCGTGTTGATCGTGCCAAAAGGCGTATTTTCCGGAGAGATGCCGCTATCCAGGTTCACGGTTTTCAGGTTGTATTCGAAACCGGTGAAGTGGTGCGTCCATTTCGATCCGGTCTTGACTGCGAGATCGAGGCTCGCCAGCATATTGTTCTGCCGGGCACGTCCGCCGAGATCCGGCGAGAGCACATAGGTCACGCCACCGATATCGAACACATCGCTTCCGTTGAAATTCCACGCGCCTGGAGTTCCCGTCACACTGTTGTCGTGGCGGGCCCGCAGCCGGAGGGAAATCTGGTCGTTAACAGAGAAACCAATGTTCGCGCCTTCCAACGAATTGGAGTAATCGTCGTTGGGGCTTTCCCCGCTGGTATTGAACTGATTGCCGAAGACGTTGTAGTCGAAGCGGTCGCGCGAACCAGCCAGGGACGCGTAGCCATTCTCCGTGCCATAATTGCCCGCATCCGCGCCGAAGCGAAGTTCGGGGATTGGGCTACTCCCGGTGCGCGTCCACACCTGTACCACGCTCGTCATCGCGTCGGAGCCGTAGAGAGTGCTCTGCGTGCCACGCAAGAATTCCAATCGGTCAGCCCCGGCGAGGGAGAGCGTGCCGAAGTCAATCGTTCCTCCAGGTTCGGTTACGCTCACACCGTCAACGATTACTTTGTTGTAGTTGGATTCACCGCCGCGTACAAAAAGTGAAGAAAGCCCGCCTCGCTGTCCGGCCGTGTTGACCACGGCTCCGGGGAGAAAGCGAAGAGCATCGTCCGCTGCAACCGGATTCATGACTTGTAACTGCTCACCGTTCAGGGTTTCTACTTCGGCGCCCGAATCCTCGCCGGGAACCGGACTCCGGGTCGCGCTTACCACTACGGTTTCCGACGTTACTGCCAAATGCAGACGCACAGTGACGGCATCCGCTTGGGGCAGAGCGTCAGAGAGTTCCTCGGCAAAGCCTGGAGCCAGAACTCGGACTCGGTAGGGTCCCGGGCCGGAACTACGGAAAACGGCGAGGCCCTCGGACGATGTGGTTTGGGTTCCCAAAATATCCGTGCCACTCGGCGGCAGCAACGAAACCTGCGCGCCCGCAACCGCAGCAGATTGAGGGTCGATAACTTTAATCTTGAGTTCGGCAGCGGATGCTGCCGCGACGATAATTAAGAGCCAGAAAGAAGCGCAGAGAGCGCGCATAACCAATCCTCCTTTTCACGCGAAAGGGGTTAAGGTGGACGGTTTACGCCGGTCTCCTGGCTTTGCGAGTGAGGACGTTCAACTCGATAAAGAATTGGAAAGTCCAAAATTCTGGCAGACGGCCTTCCCGGGATTACTCCCAGTGACCGCCCGCGATTTTCTCGCTTACAGTTGCGCGGCAGCGCGGGAATTGCACCCGCTTCCCTGTCCTCGCCATAGCGGCGAGGACGCGCAAACCGAAGGACATCTCAAAGAACTGAAAATGCTGGTGTGAGGAATTTACCGGGCAGGAGCGGTGGAAGTCAACGGCGTGGTTGGTTTGATCGTCTCTTAAGTACGGTAAAAGGCGTAAACTCACTTTCCGATTCCGAACAGCGAGTCGTCTCGGCGCTCGACTTGTCCGCATTCGTTGACTCGCGGAAACCCTGTCCGTAAGATGAATCGACCCAAAGGTCAGGCATCTCACGAATGATCGGCCAAACCATCTCGCACTATCGCATCCTCGAAAAGTTGGGCGGCGGCGGCATGGGCGTGGTTTACAAAGCCGAGGACACGCGCCTGCACCGTTTCGTCGCCTTGAAGTTTCTCCCGGACGAAGTCGCACGCGATCCCCAATCGCTAAGCCGCTTCCGTCGCGAGGCGCAGGCCGCCTCGGCGCTGAATCACCCCCACATCTGCACCATCTATGACATCGGTGAGCAGGATGGGCAAGCATTTATTGCGATGGAATTTCTGGACGGCCAGACGCTCAAGCACAAGGTTGAGAATCGGCCGCTCAAAATTGACGAGTTGTTGGAGCTGAGCATTCAGATTGCCGATGCGCTCGATGCGGCTCATAGCCGCGGCATTGTGCATCGTGACATCAAGCCGGCGAATATCTTCATCGCCGGCCGTGGACAGGCAAAGATTCTCGACTTCGGACTTGCCAAACTTAACGCGAGCCGCAATCTTGACACTTCGATGAACGGTTCCACGATCGCGGACTTTAGGGAAGACCAACTCACAAGTCCTGGCAGCACCGTGGGTACCGTTGCCTATATGTCTCCCGAACAGGCCCGTGGAGAAGAACTCGATACCCGCACGGATCTATTTTCCTTCGGCGCTGTAATGTACGAGATGTGCACTGGCAAGGCGGCGTTTGGCGGCAGCACTTCGGCGATCATCTTTGAAGCCATCCTCAACCGCGTCCCAACACCACCGCCCCAGCTCAATGCCAGCCTGCCGCCCGATCTCAGCCGGATCATTGCTCGAGCACTCGAGAAGGACCGCGAGCTGCGCTATCAGACGGCTTCTGAAATTCGCGCAGAATTAAGGCGCTTGAAACGCGACCTGGACTCAAGCCGGATTACGGTGGCGCCGGGTTCCGAATCAGCGATGCGGGCCACCGGAGCTTTACCGCCGGTACCCGAAGCCAGGAAGGGATATTCCATCCGATCATATTCCATACGATCGGGATTAGTCGCTTGCGCCGTCCTCGTTCTGGGCGCAGCTGCAGGCTGGTTTCTCCGCGCCGGTTGGACGCCAGTGTCCCAGCCCCTCTACCATCAGCTCACCTTTCGTCGAGGTACCATTCGGTCCGCGCATTTTACTCCGAACGGGCAGTCGGTCGTCTATGGGGCTTCCTGGGAGGGGTCTCCTACCGATCTGTTCATCACCAGCCCCGAAAGTCCGCAATCGCGGTCCCTCAATCTCGGTGGAGCTGCTCTTTTGGCTATCTCCTCTTCCGGAGAAATTGCGGTATCGATGGACAGTCGCCCGTCCGGAGTGTATGCCCAAGTGGGGACGCTGGCCAGAGTGCCACTCAACGGTGGATCTCCACGCCCTGTGCTGGAAAATGTACAGTGGGCGGATTGGTCGCCGGATGGCAACAACTTGGCGATCGTTCGGGATGTTAGCGGTCGAAACCGGCTCGAATTCCCTATCGGAAAGGTGCTGTACGAAACTTCGGGCTGGATCAGCCATCCAAGGGTTTCAAGAAAAGGCGACCTGGTGGCGTTCCTGGATCATCCCCTGCCCGGCGATGACGGTGGTTCTCTTCGTGTCGTAGACCTGAGCGGAAATGTTAAGACTTTGGCTACGGGACTCCAAACCATACAGGGACTGGCTTGGTCGGCTGACGGCCAGGAAGTATGGTTCACCGCTGACCGGCTGGGCCTTAAACGCGCCGTTTACGGCGCCACCCTGGGTGGAAAAGATCGACTCATTGCCCGAGTTCCTGACACTCTATCGCTACAGGATATCTGGCAGGATGGGCGCGTCCTTCTTTCCCGTGACACTTGGCGGCGCGAACTCATTGGCCTCGCCGCTGGTGAAAGCAAGGAACGGGATCTATCCTGGTTCGACTACTCCTATCCATCGGACATATCGCCGGATGGCAAGGTGCTGCTCTTTACAGAGGCCGGTGAAGGAGGAGGCCCGAACTACTCTGTGTATCAGCGAAAGATCGGCGAGATTTCGGCCGTCCGCCTGGGGGATGGCCTTGCCATCAGCGTTTCACCGGATGGTAGATGGGTGATTGCCAGCCCACCGTCAACTCCCGCCCAACTTGTTCTTCTTCCAACCGGGCCTGGCGAAGCCAAACCTCTCACCCACGATTCCATCAATCACAGCCGGGCAAGGTGGCTTCCAGACGGCCGGCGCTTCCTTTTCTCCGGCAAGGAACCCGGTCACGCTGCCCGCATTTACTTGCAGGACTCCTCGGAGGCTAAGCCGGTTCCTATCTCGCCCGAAGGAATCGATCCTCTTGTTCTGGTCCTTTCTCCGGATGGTCAGCAGGTGGTGGGCGTGGGGCCGGATGAGAAAGCATATTTTTACCCGGTTGCAGGCGGCGAACCCAAAGCCGTTCCCGGCATTGAAGTGGGAGAGCAACCGATTCAATGGAGTGATGATGCAAAGGCAATCTACTTCTACAAGCCGGGGGACCTGCCAGCCAACGTCTATCGGCTAGAGCTGTCGACGGGCCGCAAGACTCTGTGGAAGGCGCTCATGCCTTCCGATTCAGCAGGCGTGAGCCGTATTGGTCCCATCCTTATCACTCCGGACGGCAAATCGTGCTTGTATGGCTATCACCGTATTTTGTCCGACCTCTACCTCGTGGAAGGCTTGAAATAAGCGAACTCCTTTTCGCCGACTCTGCTGACATTTTGTTCGGCGAATTCTCGCACGCGGTCGAGCGAAACCTGTAGCTCCTGCTGATAGCGTTCCACCTCTTCGTCAGTAGCGTCCGAAGGAACTGGGATGAGTTTGCCGAAGCGCATCAGGACGCGTGAAAAAGGCTTGGGGATCATAAGCCGGTCCCACGTGTTGAGCACCCACGCGCGATCGACGGCTATGTGAAACATACTCAAGGGAACTCCGGAAGACCGGGCCAGAGAGACCGGTCCGGGCTTCACTTTGTAACGCGGACCTCGAGGCCCATCGAGCGTGAAAGCCACCGTCCAGCCCTCCTCGAGTGCGCGGCGTAGTCCGAGCAAGGCCCGAACCGCATTGCGGCTGCTGGATCCTTTGACGGCGACGAAGCCAAATCTCCGGATGATGCGTCCCATATATTCGCCGTCATAGCTGTAGCTGCTCATCACGCGCACACCAATATTGCGGCAAATATAGGTCGCGGGAATCATGCAGGCGTGCCAGAAGGAAACAATCAACGGCCGCTCGTCAATGCTTTGCTGCGCGCCTTCTTCGCGGGAGACGCAGACCCGCAATGTGGGGCCGATCAGTCGGATAAACCAATATCCTGCAGCGATGATGATGCGTAGAACGATTCTTTGCCGGAGAGTGAAGCGCCGTGGACCGGACACGCTCTCTGTTATGGCAGGCACCTCGTGTGTGCTGGCTCGGTTCACGAGGTTATTGTAACGGGAAGCACCCGGATGTGAGCCCGCGCAGGGCAAGACTTTATAAGCTTCAAACCCTCGCGCTTAACTCAGAGCCAATGCGGACGCTCATAGGAAAACGCACCGCTAGTTCTCCAGGTAGCCGTCGATCCACTCTTTCACCTTCAGCCGGCGTTCGTCGGCGGGATCGAAGCGAACTCCGAAGGATTTCGGCTTGCGCCAGGTTACAACCCCGCGCACGCATACGCGCGGCAAGGTCAGCAGAGAAAATGAAATCTCGATATTCGTTGCCGTCGACACGTCCTCGGAACTTTTCAATGACATGCCGCCCGAACTCAGCTCGATACTGGAGGCAGTAATGCGTTGGCCGTCATTGCTGACCACTGTAACCTCAGTCATGATCGGGATACGTGTGTAGCGGCGAAATTCATGCAGCACCAGCATGTGGGTGGCGCGTACCAGTTTCAGCGCCGCTGGGCGCTCGAGAGGCTCGTGGAACATGGCATTGATGCCGTATTTGGAAAAGCGCATGGCATCCTGCGCGGTTCCCCCGAGGCCATACAGCACGAGACGGCTGTTCGAAGGAGAGCTGCGAGCTGCCTCCATCACTTTCTCGGCGCCTGGCACCAGATTGAGCACGCAGGCCTCGAATTTTTCCTGTCGCAGGCGCTCCGCCGAGGCCGCGGAAGTAACCACGCTTTCAATGCCGAACTGCCGAAAGCATTCCGTAAGCAGAAGTCTCGAAGATTCTTTGAGATCAACCAGGGCAGCGCGAGCTGCCGTCTTTTTCGTGGGACGAGCGGGTTCCAGGGCAGTACCGAAGGCTTTTTCCATGTGGTCGGGGCCGTTTCCTGTGCGAGGTTGATTGTGGCGCGGCGCCAAGGAGATTGAAAGACCCTAAGGGGCAGGGGTAAGCGGTACAAAAGGGCCATTACTAGAGTTGGACTGGTGTGTGAAACCCGACGCCGTCGGGCTGATTCTCAATCAGCGTAACTGATTACAACAGTTCAGAAGTTGGGCCCAGCCGAATACCGGTGAGGTCTCTCGACCGATTTTCGATTTTAGGAAGGCTACAGGGTTGGACCCTATAGCGCGTGAACATCAACCAGTGCGAAGCTGAAATGTGATTTCCAGCAAGCGTGGTGAAGTGTCGGGCGTTGACCGGATCAGGGATCTAGTTAAAGCGGCGATTGCAATTACCGACGAAGAGGAACTTCACAGGACTATGGAGGAGTTGCGGTCGGCCCTGCACGAACACATCCAGCGCACGTGGCAGATAGGTCTTGCCAGCCACCCCGATTACAGACCGAGGAAAGACTGACTGACCACCGGGTGAGACGCGACAATTCCTTCAGACTGAGCCAGAACCCCTGCGGAGGTTTCTCTCATCGAACGCCATAAGGAGTCGAGTGACCAGCTCGCTCATTCTCTTTGGATCCTGTTCCTCTTGGACCTGCTTAGCCAATTCCCGCCAATGTTCTTGAGGAGGCGCAATCTCGTCTACCGCATCGACTACGCTGGTCTCAAGGAGTTCTTTAGCAATCTTCTTAACCGTCTCCACCGGAATCTGCTCGAAATATGTTTTGGACGTCCGCATTGAATTTGTCCCCTTCCACTCCCCAACCGTAGCAGTCCAGAAGCAGTACGGGTTATATCTTTTGGGCAATCTTTGCTCTCGCTTTAACGTATTCAATAACCTCATTACCGGGCTAGTGGACGGTCATTTTGACGGTGCGACCACGTCAGTAGACCCGTACTTAACGGTGTGAATTTATACTTGCACGATGTCGTGTCGTTGTATTACGATTACGTCACGTTAGGTTAACGCTGCGTTCTGGGACAGGGGGATCACCATGGGCTACACTCAAAAAACTCCAATGACCTTCAAGACAATGTCGCAGGTTGATGTTCCGCAAGGTCGCAACGGAAAGCACAAGCAGGTAATCACCGCGATTCTCTCCGATCTCGATCAACTGCCTACCGGAGTTGCGCTCAAAGTGCCGCTGGCGGAATTAGAGGAAAGCAAGGAAAATGTGCGATCAGCGCTAAATCGTGCCGTTCATAAAACCGGCCGCAATGTTGCTACGGCCAGCGACGAAAACTTCTTGTACGTGTGGAACGAGAGCCGGTCGTGATTTCCGTTTCCGGCCAACTAGTGCAACATCGCGATTACACGCATTGACCCGAGTGCCGGGGTAAGCCGGGCCTTCGCCGAGCGGTTTATAAGCGCGGATAGAAGAGTACTCTGGGAAGTTCTCTTGCATTTTTCTCTCGCACATATGCACACCATCACGGAGGCTTCGTCGGGTTAGTTAAATAGGCCTAAAGCTAGCGCAACAATATAGGGACACAGATACCATTCGCGGCGTTTACTTAAGCCCGAATGCCCGGGAATGAAATTCCATAACCTCGGTGAAGTGAGCCAGGAAATAGGCCAAGCTGTGGTCGCCAGCGTAGAGATGATAGGTATGCTGCACACCTTCTTTCTCTAGTTGCTCATGCAGCGCGGCTGCCCCTTTTTCAAAGCCGTAGTTGTCTTCCTCGCCGCAGTTGAAATAAATCGCCAACCGCCGCAAGGCCGCGCGGTTCTTCCTCGCGAGAACAAACGGATTATTTTCTTCCCAATGTTGCGCATTGATCGGGCTTCCGAAGACCGTCGCCAGTAACTTTCCCAGCGGAGAGCCCGAACGGGCTGCGGTGTCGAGTTCCTGCGGAGTTTCAGTGATCAACGCAGCGCTTTGCGCACTAACCGCCGAAAACATTTCCGGATGAGAGAAAGCGAAACGGAGGGCACCGTATCCTCCCATCGAGATCCCGCTGATCGCGCGATTATTTCTTCCCTTGGCGATGCGATATTTGCTTTCGATGAGGGGGATAAATTCCTCGAGAAAAAAATCACTGTAGCGCACCGAACTGTCGGAAGAATTAATGTAAAAGGTTCGGCCGCCTTCGGGAGCCACAATCAGGAATTCTCCAATTTTATGTTGCCGGCGAAGGTCATCGAGCAGAGGCCATCCGCCACTGTTGAAGAGCGTCCGCTCGTTGTCACCGAGGCCGTGTAAAAAGTAAAGCACTGGATAGTGTGTTGCGGAGTTGGAGCTCTGTCCCGCGTCATAGCTTGCTGGAAGGTAAACGCAGTAGTGCACGGGAGATCTAAGGATTTTGCTGTTCAGTGCGTTGCAGTCGATGCGGCTCTGGGCGTGAGCGGGCAGCGCAGTCATCAATGCCGCAAGTAAAAGAATGATTCGAAAATATTGCATTCGCGAAAAACGATCCATCGCCTCGTTCCAACCCAAGCCTTGGTGGCAGCGAGTCATAGTACAGGCGTGACCGCCATTTCGCAGTCTAGGCAATCCCAAGCTGGCACTCTCTAAAAACAACATGTCCTCCGCGTAGCGATCATGCAACACCCAGATTATCAGGGCTCGGAATGGCCCATCTCCAGCCGCGAAATATTTCCGGTAAGATTTCACCCAGATGAAATCCATCATCGTAGGAACCGCGGGCCACATCGATCACGGCAAGACGGCATTGGTGAAAGCTCTAACCGGAATCGATGCCGACCGCCTGGAGGAGGAGAAACGGCGCGGCATCACCATCGACCTCGGTTTTGCAAACATGGATTTACCCGCGCCAAACGGCGAGACTCTGCGTCTGGGCTTTGTCGACGTCCCCGGCCACGAGCGCTTCGTTCGCAACATGCTCGCAGGCGTTGGCGGCATTGATTTGGTGCTGCTGGTGATTGCCGCGGATGAAGCGATCAAGCCGCAGACGCGGGAGCACTTCGACATCCTGCAACTGCTCGGTGTCCAGCGTGGCATCGTAGTGCTCACCAAATCTGATGCCGTCGATGCTGAGACGCTCGATGTTGTCCGCCTCGAGGTAGAAGATTTTCTTCGCGGCACATTCTTGGATCAGACAAGTCTGGATCAGACTAGTCTGGGTCAAACAAGCCTAGGCCAGACAAGTCTGGATCAGACGAAAACGCACAGTTCATCGAGAGAGAGGCCGAAATCGATTATCGCGGTCAGTTCCCTCACCGGCGCTGGGCTCGACCACCTGAAGCAGGCGATGGTTGCTGTGGGCAGCGCGGCGCAGCCTCGGGATTCCTCGGCCATCGCCCGACTGCCAATCGACCGCGTCTTCACCATGAAAGGTTTCGGTACCGTTGTGACCGGAACGTTGATAGCTGGAACGATCCGTCGAGAAGACGAATTAGAGGTTTTTCCCACCGGGAGGCGCGTCCGGGTACGCGGAGCGCAAGTGCACGGGCACTCCGCCGATCTCGCGGTTGCAGGCCAACGCGTAGCCCTGAACCTGGCCGGAGTGAACACGGAAGATTTGTCTCGGGGAATGACGCTGGCCCCACCCTTGACATTCGAAATGACCCGCCGAGCGGACGTGCATCTGCGGCTGCTGGCTTCAGCGCCGCATGCACTCAAGAACCGGGCGCGGGTTCATTTTCATTCCTACACCATGGAAACAGTAGCCGAAATTGGTCTCGACCGGTCGAAGCCGATCGCTTCGGGCGATGAGGCCTTCGCAAGGCTCAAGCTCCCGCAGGCTTTGCTGCTGTTGCCCGGAGATCGATTCATCATCCGGCAGTTTTCGCCCGTAGTCACGATCGGAGGCGGAGTTGTATTGGATGCGATGCCAATCCCGCGCATGCCGGCACAAAACGAGTTCCTGAACATTCTTGCAGACGGCAATGCGGAAGCGATCCTCGAAGCACGAATCGCCAGGCGCCGCCACCATGGAATTTCAATATCCAAACTGGCCGCCGAAACCGGATGGACGAGAAGCGCCATCGAAGCCAGACTAGGCCCGGCAGTGGAGAACGGCAGAGTGGTGCGAGCCGGCGAACTGTTCCTGCATTCGCCTGCGATCGAAGCGTTGAAAGCGAAAGCTGTAAACGTAACAGAAGAGTTTCACAAGAAAAATCCCCTGGTCAGCGGAATCAGTAAGGAAGAACTGCGCGCGCAGTTGGAGGCGACCCCGGAAATCTTCGAAGCGGTTGCACGGATGTTAGTCCGGGATAAGAAGCTCGAATCGGCCGGAGACCTCGTTCGCTTGCCGGGCCGTGGCGTCGTGATGAAAGACGACGAGGCCGAATCAAAAAAGAAAATCGAAGACGCATTTGCTTTGGCAGGATTGCAAGTCCCGGCGCTCTCCGAAGTGATTGCCGGCCTCAAGATCGATCGCGTGCGCGCACAAAAAATCGTCACCCTCCTCCTGCGCGACAAAGTATTGATCAAGATTTCCGATGACCTGCTCTTCCATCGCAGCGCGCTTGACAGCTTGCGCCGGCAGATGGCTGCCCGCAAGTTGAAATCGCCAAAGATTGATGTGGCAAGCTTCAAGGAGCTGGCCGGGGTTACCCGAAAGTATGCGATTCCTTTGCTGGAATATCTGGATCGCGAGCGCGTAACGCGCCGAGTTGGAGACGTACGCGAGATTTTATAACTGTCCAGCCTCAGATTTTTTCCTCCGGAAATTCCAATTCCAACCCCAACGGGTCTGTTACGCGGTTGGTGAGGTTAGCAAGACCCGCGAGCATGTGGATGTCTACGATCTCAGGCTCCGAGAAGTGTTTCTTCAGCTCGTCGAAATCCCTCTCCGCGATGTCGTGCGGAGCGCGCGTTAACTTCTCGATGTAATTCAGCGCCGCTCGCTCCTTCTCGTTGTACCGGGAATAATTTCCCGCCCTGAGTGCCGCCCAGTCTTCAGGAGTGAGTCCGGCGCGCTTCGATGACGCCACGTGGTGCTGCGTGCAGTAGCGGCATCCATTGATCATAGAAACGCGAAGATAGATCAATTCATAAAGCTTGCGGTCGAGAGAGCGTCCCACGCTGGCGTAAAAGGGTAAGAAACTTTTTAGCATCTCGGGACGATGTGCGAGCGCTTTCTGTATGTTGCCGGGCTTGCCTCGAAGCGAGGTCTCGTAAATCTCGCGCACTTCAGGGGACGCGGACTCCAGGGCGATTAAACCGATACGTGCCATCAATCCTCCACGTGGTGATTAGATATCACTCATGATAGTCGAATCGTTAATCGCCGGAGTCGAGACACAGGCCTAGCCCGATTACTGCAGAAAAGCGCTCCCTCTGCCGATATCAATCTAGAAAGCGCATTTATGAAAAAAGCCGGAATTGCAGTAATCCTCTTTTGCTTGGCACTCTCGCTGGCTTCAGCGCAGAATGCTGCCGACGCAGCCGCGGTAACGATGGTTCTTGCCTTGGAGCACGCCTGGAATCAGGCGGAGGAACGCAAGGATACAAAGGCAATGGATGCGCTCTTCGATAATGCTCTGGTCTACGTTGACTACGACGGTACTTTCAAGACCAAGGCCGAGTTCTTGGCGCGAGTCAAGGCTGGGAATACGCATCCGCAGCAGGAAGTTACCGAGTCAATGACAGCCTACCCATTTGTAAATTCGGTGATTGTCACCGGCATCTACATCGCAACCGGGGTTGAAAATGGGAAGCCCTATACGCGACGCGGGCGCTTCGTAGATACCTGGGTCTCAAAGAATGGGAATTGGGTGTGCGTAGCCAGTCAGGCGACACCGATTCTTCGCTAGAAGCGAGTGCAGGGAAGATTTCAGTCTATGTGGAAACTGTTTTCGATTTTTCTTTTTTTGCCTACGCCTCAACCCTTTGCCCAGGTTGCGACCCGAGGCGAAGCCGATCAGGCAACGATCGTAAATCTGGAAAATGCCTGGAACCAGGCGGTGCAGCTCAAAGACTTGCCCGGTCTTCAAATGTTGCTCGGGACCGAGTTGGCGTACATCGATTACGATGGCCGTCTGATGGACAAAGCGCAGTACCTCGCCAGCGTCGAGGGACCCTCGCTACATCCTGCTCACATCGTAAGCGAATTCATGAGTGTCCATTTCTATGGCGCAACTGCGCTGGTCAACGGTGTGTACCGGGAGAACGGCGTCAGAGATGGGAAGCCTTATTCGCTGCACGAACGCTTCACTGACGTTTGGGTTCATCGCAGCGACACCTGGGTGTGCGTGGCCAGCCATTCAACGTTGATCACACACTAACGACCGAACGCTGACGGTCGATTACTAACAATCAAGCGACAAGGATCAACCCCTAACAATCAACCTCTAACGATCATGCTTTAACGATTGACCGCTGAAAACTATCCCCCAAGAAAGTGTCCATCGCGCGATACACTATTAGGCAGTCGCTCTCCCAACCTACGATGCTTTCCATTCGCCCTGCCACGATCGGTGATGCGGGTTTATTGCGGATTTTGATTCGCGAACTCGCGGAATTTGAACGCGAGCTGGATCTGTGTGTAATCGAAGAGTCGGACTTGGCGCGTGATGGCTTCGGTCCGGATCCCAAATTCCGTGCCCTGATTGCCGACTGGAATGGCCAGCCTGCTGGATACGCTCTTTTCTTCGGTTATTATTCGACCTGGCTTGGACCCGGCCTCTACCTCGAAGACTTGTTTGTCCGCGGGCCGTTTCGTGGCAACGGAATTGGAATCGCAATGCTCCGGGCCGTGGCGCAGATCGCTGTACAAGAAAACTGTTCTGGGATGCGCTGGGAGGTTCTCGATTGGAATGAAAATGCGATCGCGCTCTACAAATCTTTAGGAGGCGAGTTTCAAGACGGCTGGAAGTCCGTCCTATTACCAAAAGAACCGCTGCGGATGCTGGCAGAGAAAGAGAAAGTTCGATGACTCCGCGAGTTCGAATCATCGGAGCCGGGCTGGCCGGATCAGAGGCCGCGTGGCAATGCGCCCGCCGCGGCATCGATGTGGAATTGTTTGAAATGCGCCCGCTGCGCCTGACGCCGGCGCATCAGACCGCTGATTTCGCGGAACTGGTGTGCTCGAATTCGCTGAAGTCGGATACCGAGAACACCGCGCCCTGGTTGTTGAAGGAAGAAATGCGGCGGGCCGGATCGCTGCTCCTGCACATTGCACGCGAGTGCGCAGTTCCCGCCGGACACGCGCTAGCCGTAGATCGTGTAACCTTCGCGGCCAGGGTTACGGAAACAATCGCCAGCGAGCCCGGAATCACTGTTCGGCGGGAAGAAGTGACGTCGATCGTCGAAGCGGAAGGCGAGGCGGGGGAAGTTGTCACAATCATCGCCACCGGCCCTCTAACCTCCGAAGCTCTTGCCAAGGAGATTGCGCGCTTGAGCGCCGCTTCGGAACAAGCGATAACTGACCCGAGCGGCAAGCCGCACAATGCTGTTCTTCCCAGTCCCCATCTTTACTTTTACGATTCCATCAGCCCCATCGTTGAGGCCGATTCGATCGACATGTCGCGCGTCTATATGGCTGCGCGATATGACAAAGGATCGGCCGACTACATTAACTGTCCCATGTCGCCAGACGAGTACGGTCGTTTCTACGATGCGCTTCTTTCAGCACAGCCGGTCGAGGAGCGTGATTGGGAGAGGTTGAATTATTTCGAGAGTTGCCTGCCGATTGAAGAGATCGCCCGCCGCGGGCGCGATACGCTGCGCTTTGGCCCCATGAAGCCGGTCGGATTGAAAGACCCTCGCACTGGCCGCATGCCCTACGCCGTGGTGCAGTTACGGCAGGAAAATCTGCGGGCCGATTCCTACAACCTCGTTGGATTCCAGAATCATTTGAAGTTTTGCGAGCAAGCGCGAATCTTGCGCATGATTCCTGGCCTCGAGAGCGCCCGCTTCCTCCGCTACGGCCAGATTCATCGCAACACTTATATCAACTCGCCGACGCTATTGCGCGAAACCCTGCAGATGAAGGAGCATCCGCGAGTCTTGTTCGCAGGGCAGATTTGCGGCGTCGAAGGCTACGTAGAGTCGATTGCGACCGGTCTCATGGCCGGGATGCACGCCGCCTCGCTCGCGCGCGAAGAACCATTCACCGCGCCGCCGCGGGCCTCCGCCTTTGGATCGCTGGTTCATTACGTAACTCATGCCGATCCGAAACATTTTCAGCCCGCAAATATCACCTTTGATCTCTTGCCCCCGCTGGAAAACAAAATCCGCGATCGCAAAGAACGGCATCGTTTGCAGTGTGACTTGGCGCTGAAGGCTTTCGATCTCTGGCTGCAAGCCGCTAGCGTGGGGACTTGTAAAGTTTGAATCGCGTCAGCAGAACCGGAACTTAAGAGCTCCGCTTTCCACAGTATCAGTTACTGAACGAAGGGATAGATCTCATCGTTGATCCAATAGCTCGCCAAGAGCATTGCGAAAAGTGTCCCAAGTAACCACAGTATCCAGCGGAGGTTGCGCCACACTGTGCCGAGAGCTGAGCGCTGGATGGGAACGTCCACGAAATAAGCGGCGCAATAACAGAGATTGGCCAGGACAGCAAGGACGGCAAGCAGGAGGAGCGAAGACAGCTTCAGGGCCAGGCGAAAATGAGGCCAGGAAATGACTACCCAAAACAGGGTAACAATGACGAGTGCGGCATTATAAGCAACGCGGCGCGGCTCCCAGAATCGGATCGCATCCACAACGCTCCGCCGCAAATTGTTGGATGATTCACCCGAGGGAAGGTTTGGAGTCGTCTCCATGTGGTAGTCCTCACAAGTCTGAGAGTCGCAGATCTTGCCACAGAAAATAAACCACTCTTCTTATTCGTTCAAGCGTGTCATTCGTTCGAGCACCTCGGGGGGTATGCGACTTTCGGATACCGCTTCGAAAATCCCACCCACGTCGCCGCAATCACCACAAAGCACAGCACGCTGCCTTCAGGACCAACCATCCCTCCCGTAATCCATTGCGGTCCGTGAAACGACGACTTCAGCAAGTGCCCGGGGAAAACCGTGCCGCTATCCGGCACCGAATAAACAAAAGTCTCTCCCCAATCCCAGGCGGCGTGAAAGCCCACCGCAAACCACAACGTTCCCGTGCGCCGCAACGTCAAACAAAAGAAAAAACCAATTACCGCTGCTGCCAGCAAACCCGGCCACTGCTCTCCGGCATTCTGCAAGTGGATCAGACCGAACGTGCAGGAGAGCAAAATTGCAGACGGCCAGAAACCAATCGCCCGCGTGAGGGTGAACTGCGTGTAGCCGCGCAACAGGAATTCTTCAAAGAAGCCCACCAGCAGAAAAAAAACCGCCCAAAATAACGCAAATTTCCAAATTCGCGAGCCATGAATTGCCAGATGCCCTACGTCAAACAGACGCAAGCCATACATCGTGGCGAGCAGCACAGTGATGGCCGCAAACCCCCACGCTACGCCTACCCAGAACAATTTCCCGAACGCTTGCCGCCGCGGCAGACCATATACTCCCCACTGCCGCTTCTCAACCGTGCTGAGCACCAGCGCTGGAAGCACTGCCGCCAGCAGCACGGCAAACTCCTCCAGCATCATCGGCCACAATCCGCTCGGGTCCAATTCCAGAGATGCCGCCCAGCGGCTGGCGACAAACTGCAGTGGATAAAACACCGCCAGATAAAACGCGAGTCCCCACCCCGCTCTCAGTCCGTCTGGTCCAAAGAACACGGTGCGTACATAAGAAGGCTGCACCGAAAATTCCGGCGCCGGAGTCGGGACGCCGGCAGCGCTAGCTTCCGGTTCCTTGTCCTGACTCGAAATGTTTATTCCTTCCTGCATCGCGCATCAAAGTCGATTGTGCAGTTTGAAACCCGACGCACCATCGCATGTCTCTCGCTTCCCAAACTGCCTGCGTCATGGTAAAACACTCGGCTCACCCTTATGACGCGATTTTTTGACCGCGACCGCTTCGGCCGTCCGCAGTTTTTAGCCGGAGCGTTACTCGTGGCGTTTCTGGCGCAGGCCCTCTGGCTCGTCCGTTCCGAACTGCGCCTGCCTCGGTCACCGTCCTCCGGCCTTCATGAGAACGGCGGCTCCGATGCCTCCGAGCAAGCCCGCATTGCCGCCGGATGGCGACAACTGCATGCTGGAGGCATCGCCGGAACGCCGTACCCCGATTCCGAAGGGGCGCTTGCCACGGACGTCGATCGGGATGCGAACGGCTTTGACACAGAACACTCTCCGCTCATCGCCCTTGTGACGGCTGCGCCCCTGCTCTTCTGGCCGCAAGCCCTCCCTGATCTCGAATCCTCGCCATCCGGGCGCTGGCTTCCGCGTATTCCATTCCTCGCCTGTGGTGTCTTTCTCGGCGCTTCTTTATGGTATGTTGCTCGCCGCCTCTGCGGAAATACCGGAGGATTTCTTGCCCTCGTCCTCTATTGTTTTTCTCCTTCCATGATCCAGACCAGTGCCGTCTGGCATACCGAGCCCGAAATCCTCGCTGCATGGGGAGCCTTCGGAGCCATCTTCACTGCCATCGCCGTCGCTCACACTCTCTACGCTCCGCGCGAAGTCATTTTGTGGAACTGGCGCCGCATCGTTTTGCTTGGCGTCTCCCTGGCTATCGCTGTGGGATCCGAGTTCTCTATGATCGTTCTGGTGCCCTTGGCGCTCGGCTTTCTGCTTTATCTCGCACCCATTCGTCGGGGAGCGGCGCTCATTATCTGGGCCGCCGCGTGTTTTGTGGCTGTGGCAATCCTGGTCGCAACATATTTTTTCCATTCCCATGCTTTTTTCCAAGGGATGCAGCACGCCTCTTTCTGGGGAGCGACCTGGCGCGGCTTCACCGTCCTCGGAGTCTACCGCGCAGTCGCATTACAAATTCTGCGAGCTTGTCCCGCTCTTGCCCTGCTGCTGCCGGTGGCGATTGCAACCTATTTTCTGTGGCCGCGCACGCGTTATTTCGGCAATACTGCTCCGGCCTTGGTCGCCGTGCTCTTCATTGTCCTTGCAATGGCCCATCCTCACCTCGCCGGTGCGGGATTTCTGGTCGCTTCGATCCCATTCCTCCTGATCTTCGTTTCTGGCGTAATAGCGGACTTGATGGAAACTCGATTCCGTCTGTTCGTCAAAGCTTGTGTCGGGGGATTGCTCGGCGCTTATGTTCTCTGGAGCTTATTGGCCTTATGGCAGGTTCCTCAGGGATGATTGCGGCGCTCGCGCTCCAAATTACGAATCCGAGTGACAATTCTCTACAATTCCTCGCGCATCTCCTCCCGTTCGGCTCCGATCTAACAGCGTTAGGGAAGTCTTCTGCGGAGGTGCGCCATGTCGTTCCCGCTGGAGTACCATAGTCTGGAGTATGATAGTAGTGTGATCCGTTCGGCACAGCGCTCGATTCCAGTTCTGCTGGCGCTTTTTGGGACGCTGCTGCTTCCGGTCATCCTCGTCAACAGCAGTTCCGCCCAATTCACCGGCGCATCTTCTTCCGGTGGTCATTCTTTCAGCACTGCGCCGCCCACCGGCAGTGTCGCTCCGCCAACCGGTTCTATCGCTCCGCCGACAGGAGCCGCATCCGCTCACAACGGCTTTGGATTATCCGCGTCAGGCATGACCCATTCCGGCAACTTCTCGCATTCCTCAGGCTGGTCAACCAACAGCAGCGAACACCATCGCCCGCACCGCACCGCTAACGGCGATTCTTACTACCCGTATGCTTACCCATACGCGTACGCGGTGCCGGTTCCATACGCCGACGCAACCGATGGCGACAGCAACAACGACGATGACGACGATCCCGAATATCAGGGAGGTCCTACTGTTTTCGATCGCCGGGGAGCGGGCGCTGCTTCCTACATACCGCCGTCGTACGAAGGCCCGGCCCATGCCCACGGCCCGACGTCAGAAAACGCATCCGTGGCTCAACCGAGTGCCGATGGAGCTGCAGAATCGCCTCAATCCCCGACCACCCTTGTCTTCAAGGACGGTCACCAGGTCGAAGTCGAGAACTATGCCATCGTCGCTCAAACGCTTTACGATTTAAGTCCTGGTCATCCCCGCAAGATTGCTCTGGCGGACCTCGATCTCCCAGCCACCGAGAAGCAGAACGACGATCGCGGCGTCAGCTTCCAGTTGCCACCTTCCACTCAGGAAAATTAGCCATGCTCTCTCGCGCTCTCATCGACAATTTTGTGTGGCGCGGACACTCCCTTGCTCTCCTGCTGCTATCCTTGGCGCTTGTACCATTCGCAGAAGCGCAGAGAGCCGCATCGGTCTCATCCGCGCATGCCGCCGCTACTGTAGGCAGGCCCGCAGGATCGCACGTCAATGGTTTTAGTGTTAGGCGTGGAGCTTACTCCCATTCCGGATTCCGCCGCTCTTCTCAGTATCCCTATGCCTACCCAGGGTACGCATCGCTACCATTCCCTTTCTTCGGAGATGCCTTCGATCCGAGTGATGTCTACTCCACTGGATATCCGGTCGCCTCTGAGCCGCCCCCGTATGTGTTGCAGGCCGCGCGCGACATGATCGCTTCCGGGCCGATGGGAGCCGATAGCCTTTCTCGCAATTCGCGCGACTCCCAATCCTCTCAGCCATTGGTGCCCCAGCCATTGGTACTCGAGCGGCAAGGCGATCGCTATGTCCGCGTCGCTCGGACCGCAACCAATGACGAAGCCGCGCCGCTGAACTTCGGCTCGAAGGATGCTCCGATGAGCACTCAGTCGACCCGCTCCCCGGCTATTACAGCGTCTCCGGCGAATGAACTGGTTCCCGCAGTCCTTGTTTTCCGCGATGGCCACAGCGAAGAGGTGCGCGACTATACCATCGCCGACGGCAAACTATACGTCCGAGGCGACTACTACACCGACGGATATTGGAACAAAAAGATCGAACTCTCTTCTCTTGACCTAAGTCAGACCCAGCAGGCCAATGCCAACCGAAATGTGAAGTTCCTTCTGCCCTCGTCCCCCAACGAAGTCATCACCCGCCCGTAGCGATCTTTTCAGCCAACGCATCTTCGATGAGTTCGGCGACGATAAGTTCGGCGACGAAATTGAATGACTCTGCCACCACGAGAATTAATATGCACAGCCATCGCAACCACTATGCCGCGCGAACAATGCACCCAACTTCCGCTCTCCGCTCGCGCGCCCGCCGTTCCCGCAATCGCAGCATCGGCTGTTCCACCAGATAGTAAGACGCAGTTGCGAGTCCCACCGCAAACAGCACAAAGTACCAAGGCCTGTGTACTCTGCTATACGCAAACAACTGTTGCCACAAATAAAGGCTATAGCTGATCTTCCCCAACCAGGCGACCGGCCGCACGTTCAGAATCCAATATGGAGTCTCCACCATGTGCAACAACAACCCTGCAATCGAAAGATGCATTGCCGGCCACAGCACAAAGAGGAGCAGGGCGGTAATGTGGAAGCGCAATGCGCCAGCGTAGATCGGGACCAGCGCTACAGGCAGGATCATCGCCAACGCCCACCCCACCCTGATCTTTGGCATCCGCGGAGCAAGAATCGCAGCCAGGCAGCCCACTGCAAGAATGTCAGCCACTGCGGGAAAAGTTTCGTCCGCCCGCCCGTGCAACTGCATTAAATGACAGGCGATTCTATAGAGCGGTGCAAACGCGACGACCCCCACCAGAATCGCCACGCGATGCCGGTGCCATCTCTTCAGAACGCCCGGCCACAGGAAATAAAACTGCTCCTCCACGCTGAGCGACCATAAATGCCCCAGAAACCAGGGGTGCGAAAAGTCAAAATTCGTCAGATACAAGATCGCTACTGCCGCCTGATACCACCGCAACTCATGCCGGAAAATTACAAACACTGGTAACATGAACACCATAGCCGCAGGAAGAATCCGGTACGCTCGGCGAACGTAAAACTCGCGCAGGTGGATGGTCGAAGTCTTCCGATATTCGTTGAGCAACAGCGTCGTAATCAGATATCCGGAAATGATGAAAAAGATTCTGACTCCCAGGTTCGCAAACGTCCCCGCTATATCCGAGTGATAACGCAGTTCCACCCAATGCCCTGCCACCACCATCGAAATCGAAATTGCTCTTAGGCCGTCCAGCGACGGAATCCGCTTCATTCGGCGCAGCATAAAGCGCGAGACCGCGAACCCTTTGTGACGGCTGGCCCCGGCTCAAGCTATTTTTCGCGGTCGTCCCAACTCGGCACCCGGCATCAAACCGGTCATTCTTGATGCTGACCCAGACTCCTCTAAAGTCAACCTTTCGTGCTAAAATAGAAGCTGCTCCCGAACTACGTAACATCCTGCAAATACAGTCAGTTACGTCAGTTTCGCCCTAATTAAGATTCTTAGTTTTGGGGCTGATAACTGATAGCTGACAGCTGTGAGCTTAAAAACCATGCCAGACGATCAAAATCCCGAACTTCCCTTGACTCCTCCGACGCCACCGGGCGACGGTAGCCCCGGCGCCTTGCACATTCAGCCCGTCAACATTGAAGACGAGATGCGCAAGTCGTATCTCGACTACTCCATGTCGGTCATCATCGGCCGCGCCCTGCCCGATGTCCGTGACGGCCTCAAGCCCGTGCATCGCCGCATTCTCTACACCATGCAGCAAATGGGCCTCCAGCCCAATCGCGCCACCCGCAAGTGCGCCCGCATCGTCGGCGACGTTATGGGCAAGTACCATCCCCACGGAAACCTCGCCGTCTATGACGCCCTCGTGCGCCTCGCGCAAACCTGGAGCATGCGTTATCCGCTGATTTTCGGTCAGGGAAATTTCGGCTCCGTCGATGGCGACCCTCCCGCCGCCGATCGCTATACTGAGGCCAAGCTAGCGCAAGTCGCAACCGCGCTGCTGGAAGATCTGGACAAAGAAACCGTTGACTTCCGCCCCAACTACGATGGCAGCGAAGTCGAGCCTGACGTTCTTCCCACTCGAATTCCGAACCTGCTTATCAACGGCTCCGACGGAATCGCCGTCGGCATGGCCACAAAAATTCCGCCGCACAACTTAACCGAGATCGTCAACGCCACCATCACGCTAATCAACGATCCCAACGCTCAGCTCGCCGAAATTCTAAAGTTCGTTCAAGGCCCTGATTTCCCCACCGCCGGAATCATCCACGGACGCGCGGGAGTCTTCGAGGCCTATCGCACCGGCCGCGGCCGCTTCACGATGCGCGCCAAAGCCGCCATCGAAAGCATCACCAAAGATCGCCAGGCGATCATCGTCACTGAAATTCCTTACCAGGTAAACAAGGCTCGGCTTGTCGAGCGCATCGCGCAACTGGTCAATGATAAAGACATCGAGGATATTTCCGACGTTCGCGATGAAAGCGACCGCGACGGCATGCGCATTGTGATCGAACTAAAACGCGGCGCCGAACCTCAGATCATCCTCAATCAACTCTTCAAGCACACCTCGATGCAGGAAGGTTTTTCCATGATCCTGCTCGCGGTGGTCAATGGACAGCCGCGCGAAATGGGGCTGATCCAGGCGATCAAACACTTCATCAATCACCGCGTCGAAGTGGTTCGCCGCCGCACTGCCTTCCTGCTGCAGAAAGCCAAAGACCGCGAGCACATTCTCGAAGGCTACCTCAACGCGCTTGATCACCTCGACAACGTCATCGCAATCATCCGCGCCAGCGTCAACCGCGCCGACGCCCGCGAAAACTTGGTCGCCTACTTCGGCGGCAAGAAAATTGATATCAACACCACCGGCCGCGCTCCCCGGCTCGATCCTGAAAAGCCTTTCACCACGCGCCAGGCCGAAGCGATTCTCGAACTGCAACTGCACCGGCTCACCAAGCTTTCCATCGATGAAATTTCCAACGAGTTAAAAGAAGTTCGCGAGAAGATCGAAGACTACGAATCGATCCTCGCTTCCGAGAAAAAGCTTCGCGGCGTAATCATCAAAGAACTCGAAGAAGTCAAAGAACTCTACGGAGACGAGCGCCGCACTCGCATCGAAGACGAAGCCGCGGAAATCGTCCTCGAAGATCTGATTGCCGACGAGCAAGTCGCCGTTACCTTCAGTCACTCCGGCTACATGAAGCGCACGCCGATCTCCACTTACCGCATGCAGCGCCGCGGTGGGAGCGGCCGCACCGGTATGAAGACTCGCGACGAGGATTTCGTCGAGCATCTCTTCATCGCTTCCACTCACGCCTACATTTTAATTTTCACCAACAAAGGCCGGGTCTACTGGCTCAAAGTCTACGAAATTCCTGACGTCAGCGCCGCCGGTCGCGGCAAGCACATCGGCAACCTCATCGGACTGCAGCCCGGCGAAACCGTACGCACCATGCTCGCCGTGCGCAATCTCGAAGAAGAAAATAAATACATATTCTTCGCCACGCGTAACGGTCTGGTCAAAAAATCCGAGCTGCGCGAGTTCATGCACGTCCGCTCTAACGGCATCAACGCCATCAACATCGAAGAGGGAGACGAACTCGTGGCCGCCCGCATCACCAACGGCAACCAGATCGTTTTCATCGCCACTCACGAAGGCATGGCCATCCGCTTCGATGAAGATCACGTCCGCCCCATGGGCCGGGCCGCCTACGGCGTCAATGGCATCAACCTGGAAGATGGAGACTACGTAGTAGGCATGACGGTCACGCCGAAACCGGGCGCAGCTCCGGTCGGTGGACTCGCCGCGGCAGAGGGGACATCTGCAGTCGATGCCGAAGTCGCGCCCACGGAGACCGTCGACCTGACGCAAAAAGGCACACTGATTCTTTCCGTAACCGAAAACGGATACGGCAAGCGCACCCCCGCCGACGAATACCGTCTCACCAATCGCGCCGGCAAAGGCGTCATCAATATCAAAACCACCGAGCGTGTCGGCAAAGTCGTCGCCATTGCGCTGGTCGACGAATCGTCCCAGGTCATGCTCATCAGCCACTACGGCAAGATCATTCGCATGGATTCAAAGACCATTCGCGAATCCGGCCGCAACGCCCAGGGCGTCCGCCTCCTGCACATGGAGCCCGGCGACAAGGTAGCCGCCGCGGTAGTGTTGGCCCCAGAAGAAGAACCACCCACCAATGGAGGTTTGCTGCAATAAGAAAACCGGGAAGGGCTCGACTTCAGTCCTGCCGACTGTGGGCGGAGCCGGATGCGGCTTTTAGCCGCTGAGGTCGATGCAGCGATGCTGCGTGGGTATGATCAATTAAGAGGCCCTACTTCACTCCTTGCTTCCGATTGATCTCGGTCGAAAACTCGGTAAAAAAATTCAGTAGCGCTCCATACCCCGCCTGCCCCAGCACTCCCCACACCCCGTTCTTCCAATAACTCTGCGAACCCGGCTTCCAGGTCGTCGCCACCACTCCACCGCCAAACGCGCCTCCATACAGCGCCCACTGTGGACGCAAATTCTCCTCGGTTCGATCGTAGGTCAGAAAATTCCTCAGAATCGCATGCCGCGACCGTGGCCACACCCCGCTGCACTTGCACTTGTCATAGCGGATTTCGTATCCCAACTTCGCATTTCCCAGTGCCGCCAGCGTATTCGCTGTAATAAATTGTCCCTCGCGAGAGGCAAATCGCTCCGCGTATCCGCCCCACCCATCATCCCACTGCCGTGGATTCCCACTCGCTTGGTCGATTCCCGCAGCGAACATGCGCTTCATGTAAGCTCCTGGCGTCGTCAGGGTCTGTCGCAAGTAATACTCTTCCCGCTGCTTCCTGTTCGGCGTGATCAGCGGTTGATTCTTACCGACATACACGCCAGAAATCCAGGTTGACTCCCAGTCCCGTGCCCGTATCAGGCCTTCCGTCGCGACATCCTTTGTCATCTCGGCCGCCTGCTTGGTCTTGTCCTGCATTTGCTGCACCGGATTGCCGCTCTCATCCTTCTTGGTGTCACTCGGCGCGTTGGGCAAGTCTTTTCCTTGCGACTGTCCTGTCGAAGGTGGCGGATTGCTCGGCTGCGATTGCTCCTGGGCCGTCCCAGTAATCCAGGCCATCGCCAGAGCGCACACTAAAACGAGCCCGCGCACCGTGGGTTGTGAATTCTCGCGTCGAGTCCGCTTACCGCGCTCTCTCATCTGGCGCTCTTTCTATTGCCTAGGGTATTAGAATTTCCCGCGCGCACGAATAGTAAATCTTTTTCGATGCATTCACTCTTTAACTGCGTTGTAGAGAGATCGCGTAAAAGACGTTCAGCAGTGCCATCCGAAGCAGAAAGATGATTCGCCTTTTAGCAATTGAGCTTGCCTTGCTGCAGATTGACTCCGCGGAAAAAGACGCTATGGTTTGTGGCGATGATGTTCCCGCCACTCGGGGGCTCCTCTATGCACAACTCGTAGTGACTAACCTCTTTCGAACGCGTGCTTTTTCTCCAACTCCTCCAGCGCGGTTCGCATGGTAGATTCAAATCTTTCCGCCTGCGCCATCAAGCCAGGAGTCGCCTCCGCCCACTCGCCGTCCATCCGGACCAAACCATCACCGGCCACCAACCGCCCAGCCACTTCGAGTAAATGTCCCGGCGTAGTCTCCAGATACTGCGCCTCGGTCGGATCTCCAATCCAAGCCCGCTTCTCTGCCCCCACCTTCGTTTGCCAATAAACTTTCCGCTCCGCAAATGTCGCAATCACATCGTCGGCCGCTTTTCCAAAAACCCACTTCTGGCGCTTGAAGTCATAATGCCGGCTCGAAAACGCCACCGGCAGCAGCTTCCCTGACTTCACAAATTCAATCTGCCTGCGGTCCACTTCCTTGCGTAACGCATTGATCACCGGAGCCTCCGCGTCCCCGGGCTCCAGGGATGGCAATACCTCGCGCACTGTTGCCGACAAATTGACCGCCACCGGCGCATGCAACCCCTCCGAATTTTCCAGCCAGATATCTCCATGCAACACCCAAAAATCCGCCCCCGAAGTCGATCGATGAAATGGCCACTCCAGCGCGATCGTGAGCGGCAGCCCGCTCAACGTCACCCAAATCTTTTTCTTGCTAGCGTTGTCCGTCATTTCGCATTCAGCTTCAAAAATTATCAGGGACTGTCATGCTGAGCTTAGCAAGCAACTCACTTCCTCTTTCCACTCAATTTCGTCCCCATGCGCAATATTTTCCGAACCGTCCCCGTGGGCAGTTGCTTCATCTGATCGTGCAACTCCGTGACCGCCTCGAAGAATCCGGCCATCGCCGCCAGCCGCTCCCGGGTAAACTCGGCCCCCGCCTCCTTAGGATCGATCTCCTCCAAACTTCTTCGCAGCATCTCGCGCGTCGGATCGATCTCCCGCCGCTTCCTCTGCTCAATCACCAGCCGAAACATCTCCCACACGTCTTTCATCGACTCATAATGTTCCCGGCGGTCGCCGAGGACATGCACCGCCCGCACAATCCCCCAGGTTTCCAGTTCCCGGATCGACGTGCTCACATTGGATCGCGCAACGCTCAGCGTCTCCGCAATTTCTTCCGCCGGGAGCGCCCGAGGCGACAAATATAGCAGCGCATGGATCTGCGCCACCGTCCGGTTTATCCCCCAGCGCGTACCCATCTCGCCCCAATGCAGGATGTACGCTTTTTGTACTCCGCTTAATTCGGCCATATCGGTTATGTCAGTATATACTGAAAATACAGAAAAATAACTCCCATTTCGTTCAATTCAGCATATCCTCCTCGCAAGGGATGTGACAGTAGCACGCATTGCAATACTGGACCGTCCTCGTACCGTTCAATCGACACAATCGCAAGATCCCTATTGTCACTTCCCAGTTTGCCGCAGCCCCACAGTCGCTTCTTTTTGCCGGCCCATCCCTCTACAATCGGAAACTTGTATGCATCCCGCGCGCATCGCCGAACTGTTAGAGCCTTATCTCCTCTCACCCCTCGATCAAGCGCCGAAGACTCGACTACTGCTCTCAAATATATCGACGTACATCGATGTACTTCTCCATTGGAACGCCCGCATCAACCTCACCGCTATTCGCGATCCCGAGCAAATCGTCACCCGCCACGTCGGCGAATCCCTTTTCGCAGCACAATGTCTGTTGCCCAATGATTCCTCTGCACCCCCTGTATTGAAGAATGTTGAAGTCGCCACTCATGAGCGACGGACCAACCACCGCGTTGCAGACGTCGGGTCCGGTGCCGGCTTCCCCGGCCTGCCCATCAAACTCTACGCCCCCGACATCGACCTCACACTAATCGAATCGAACCATAAGAAAGCAACCTTCCTGCGCGAAGTGGTCCGCGCGCTCAATCTGACTGGCGTCAACGTACAAAACGCTCGTGCGGAGATCCTCACCTCCACCTTCGACCTGGTAACCCTGCGCGCTGTCGAGCGCTTTGCCCAAGCGCTTCCAGTAGCAGCCGCTCGTGTCGCACCCGCCGGACGCCTCGCCCTTCTTATAGGCACTTCTCAACTAGCCGCTGCTGAGTCCGCGCTCTCCCATATTTCGTGGGATTCTCCTCTGCCAATTCCCCGATCTGAATCCCGTATGCTCTGCATCGGCCACCACCTTAGGGATTCTTCGGAGGACCACGAGAGTAAACACGTGGGATAAGTTTGTCGTCTATCGTTCCGCCGGGCTTGGAATCACCGTGCAATTGAAAGAAAGTGGAATTAACTTTCAAATTGTTGCTGTACTTTGGCAGATTTACAACGAGTTCCGAACTTTTTCTCCAGTTGCTTTTGCGAAAGGGTCCTGCATCCGCAAGAGCATAAGTGTAAAAAGCATACGCGATGTTCCGACTGGAACATTAACTTGATTCTCTCCAGTGTGGATTCTGGCATCTGCCCGAAAATGTTCCAACCGGAACACAGGATCAGTTTTGCACACAAATTCCGCTTCTGCACAGCAGTTCGCGATTGCATTCCGAAAGCGATTCCCCTTATGCTGCAGATGCTCTGGCTCCTCGACAACTCATGGGACGCGTCATCGCTGTTGCCAATCAGAAGGGCGGCGTGGGGAAGACTACGACCGCCATCAACCTCGCGGCATCCTTCGCCGCGGCGGAAGTAAACACGCTGCTCATCGATTGCGATCCCCAGTCGAATGCCTCGAGTGGTCTGGGTCTCGTTAAGAATCCGGAACGCATTTCCACCTACCATCTCCTGCTGGGGGCCGCTGGCGGTGAGGAGGGACTCGCCACGACGGAACTCGAACAGCTGTGGCTGATTCCGTCACACAAGAACCTGATCGGCGCAAATATCGAACTGGTCGAAGCAGACCGCCGCGAATATCGGCTGCGCGATGCCATCGCACCCCTCCGCGACCGTTTCCAGTACATCGTCTTGGATTGCCCACCGGCTCTTGATTTGCTGACTCTGAACGCCTTGGTGGCTGCCGATTCAGTGTTGATTCCGATGCAGGCGGAATACTTTGCCCTCGAGGGTATCAGCGAGCTGCTCGACACCGTTGAGCGAATCCGCGCAGCATTAAATCCTGGGCTTGAGATTGAGGGCGTCGTACTGACCATGCTGGACGAGCGCACCAATCTGGCGCAGCAGGTTATGGCTGAGCTGAGGAACTTTTTTGGCGAAAAGGTCTGCTCGACAAGCATCCCGCGGAATATACGGCTGGCCGAAGCGCCCAGCCATGGCAAAGCGGCGCTGGTCTACGATCCGCGGTCAAAGGGAGCGGAGAGTTACATTCGTCTGGCCAAGGAGATCATTGGCAAACACATGGCCGCAGCTGGTGCTGTGCCTTCCGCGATCAGCGCTTAAACCAATATTGATCATCATCGATATATGAGATCCGGATATAGATTGACCATGATCGATATACGACAATCGATAGATGACGCACGAGAGAACTTTCCAACCACAGGGATAGTGAGTGTCACAGGGGGAAATAGATGACGACGGCGGCAGCGGAAACCTTGGCGGGGCGCGCGGTTGACAAGAAAGAAGACAAGAAAGAAGAAAAGAAAGAAGAAAAAAAGGAAGACAAGAAAGAAGAAAAAGTAGAGAAGCGCAGGGCTTTGGGACGGGGCCTCGAGTCGCTGTTGCCAGGGCCGAGGATCGTGCTGCCTTCTGTTCAAACTGTCAACGATACCAGCGCCACCACGATCCCTCACTCCGTTCGGGATGACAGAAATGCAGATCCTCGAGACCGCTCCGAGGTCGGACTCGTGGCCGCAAATCCGGGGCAGTCTGTCCCTGCCTCAGAGCAGCAATCCCATGGCGCGGTTTCTACCAAGGCGCAGTCGATATCCGGCCACACCGTAGTGAATCTCGCAATCGACTCCATCGACAAAAATCCCTACCAGACGCGATATGTGTTCGATCAGGAGCAGTTGATTGAGTTACGAGATTCGATTCAAGAACACGGCGTAGTCCAGCCCGTGGTCGTGCGTCCTGCAGAAGAAGAAGGTCATTACACCCTGGTGCTGGGCGAGCGTCGCTTGCGGGCGTCGAAGATGGCCGGGAAAGCCACGATTCCCGCGCTGGTGCGCCGGCTTTCACCGCAGCAGGCAGCGGAGATGACGGTGCTCGAGAACGTGGTGCGCGAAGACTTGAATCCTCTCGAGCAGGCGGAAGCCTTTCGGGTCCTGAGCAAGGAATTTCATCTTACGCAGGCGCAGATTGCCGAGCGCATCGGCGTTTCGCGCGAGACCGTGTCGAATTATATGCGGCTATTGCGGCTTCCTAAGGAAGTTATGGGCTATATGTTGGAAGATCGGCTGAGCTTCAGTGACGCCCGCGAGATTCTCAGGCTGGAAAACGAGGAGCACATTTTGCTGGTAGCGAAGGAAGTGGTGACGAAGCGCCTGAAGTGGGACGAGATTCAAGACCGCGTGCTCCGTCTGAATGGCTCCTTGCCGCCTCTGCCCACCCCGCCGGTCCCGGCCGAGAACAAAAATCGAGGCGCACGCTGGACCGACCCGAATGTCCGCGCAGCGCAGATGGAGATGGAACGAACGCTCGGAATGCGAGTGAGGATTAAAGACCGCAACGGAAAGGGAAGGATCGTGATCGAGTATGCCAGCGTCGACGACTATGAGCGGGTCGTGGAGATGCTCAACGGAAAGAAGTAGCGAATTGCGGGTTCGTCCCAGCTCATTTCCAGTTCGCAGGACAGTCCGCCGCACAGCTTACTCCGTTTGATGAAGGAATCAAGATAGTAACAGTGGAACCGCGGCTCTTCTCCAGCGATCGACGGCAAGGATTTCGTCCGTGCTAGCGGAAGGTTCCAAGCCTTAAGTGGGACCGTAACTAGATGTTAACTAACTTGCTGCCCATCGATCTCACTTTCCATTAGCTCGCCAGAGCTTGATCTGGTTTTGCATCAGGTCATAGCATTCGCCTGTGACCTTCTTCACTTTCTGCTTATCTCGAATCGTCACATGGCCCGGTACAACACATATGCCGCATCCGTTCGAGATTGCGCAAGCCCTTGAATCCGTCGACGCTAGCAAGCCTCTCGATTGCGTTCCGAACTGGAATCGAAGTAGTAAAGGATCGAGATAGTAATTGGTGGAGTTCACTGTCTGACTCATCCGCCTCTATGAGTAAAATGGGGTAAATTTCTAGGCGAAGTGGAAGGTTTGCTTGAGTGAGCTCGAAAAGGCTCTGGGATCTGTGGCATCCCAACTGATGAATGGCGAGGAAGTCGTCCTCGACGATCAGAGGCTGCGCGTCAAGCGCGTAGGCAGCGGACGGCTCCGAATGGTGCAGTTCAATCTAAACGGTCGTGCATTCGAGGCGATTGAACAAAATCCCGAGAAGCCGAGTCAGTGGGGAAAGCTGGCCCGCGAGAAACATCAGGTAGTGCAGTTTCGTGACGTGGAAGCGCATAAATACATCGCGGTGGCAGTCGACGGATCGGTGCGGGAGTATGGCAAATAGTTAGCAGCACCGTGTACCCTGCCTGATCTCGCAGCATCAAATCTCACTTGGCGAAGAAATAGTCGAACGATTTCACGGCGTTGAATTCGTCTTCCTTGATGTCAAAGACCGTGTACAGCTTGGTTACGTTCAGAACGTCCTGCACCTTCTTCGTGAGGCTGAGGAGTTTCAGGTCGCCGCCGGCGTTGCGCACGGCGGTGTAGCTGCTGACGAGTTCTCCAACGCCCGAGGAATCGATGTAATCGACGTGGGCAAGATTAAGGACAATTTTTTTCTTGCCCTCCGCGATAAGGTTGCGGATTATGTCGCGGAGCAGCCCGGTTTCCTCGCCCAGAGTGATGCGTCCGTTGACGTCGACGATGGTAACGTGGCTGACTTCGCGCGTGGTGATGGTCATTTGGATCCAAGTCGTGGTCTGAAGTGTTTGGTCTTTTGCTTTTTCAGTCCAGGCGGGAATGTTAGAGTGCGTGGGGTGGTAAGTCAATGGGCGCACGGGTTCACTGCAAATTGCCAGTCACAAACATTTCTCGAGCCCCGCAAGAATGCCCAGGTGCTGATGAACCTATTTACAGCGTTGTTGGACGAGGAGGGCTACTGTGGAGGGCAGTTGGCCATTGTCCTGCTGTTGGCGGAGACCGTCGAGAAATGCAGATGTCTCCCAGGGTTTTTGCTTCAGAATCGACTCGTAGGCTCGCAGCGCTCCATTCATGCCGGCAAGAAACGCTGCGTTCCAATCGGTCGGAGTGCTGGGGTTTTGCAAAATGAAAGCACCTTCCGAATAGGTTATCTGTTCGTACAGTTCCGTGCCGTAGTGGTAGGGCTCGTGATCGGGAGGATCCGCGAGGTTACAGGGGCGGACGAGGACGTCCGGAACATCGTCCCACTAAATCGCAGCGCGAACCTAACTAATAGCTTCGATGGATCGAGGAGCCGCTGCGGTGGGCAGGTGATCGCGGATTTCCTGGATGGGTGACGTGACGATTGGTGTTGTGTATTCGGGATGATGAAATTCCAGGTGCATGCCGCGTCCCACATATTGCAGCTTCAGCATCGATCCACCCCAGGTAGATCCGGCAATGGCAACTTGAACCGGAGCTGGACAGAACTCAGGATGGCCGGAGAGAAGAGCGTCGCTGCCTCCAAGCAAAACGGCCGTATAGCAATGGTGAAGCGTTTGAATGTGGAGAACCGTCGACGGTGGAAGATCATGCAGAAAGACTCCACCCTCAATTTCAGATTGAATGATCGCTTCGTTAACGTCGTCGGCTAAATTGGGGTGCGGGGCAAACATGAGTCGGCTCGCATTAGGGTAATGGGTTTCGGGCGCGCGAGCAAGGGTTGTTTGGACTTTGGTTGGAACGTAAGGTGGATCGCCCTTGGGGCAACACCCAAGTGCAGGCTTAAGATGTTCGTCTTCAGAGCCTTAGGGAATAACCGCCATCGACCCTTTGGGGCCCACCACAAGCGCTCCGCCGCCAGGGTAAGGACTGACGGCGTTGAATTGAGCCCCTGACGCTTTGCGTGGGCTGATGCGAATCGGGTTCTGTGGCGGGCGGAAATCATAGATAGATTTTGGTCCAACGATGAACAGACGCACTTTGGCCTGATCGTCGTTTAAATTTCCGGAGTTCGGATTCCCCGCTCTCCGATCGTAAGCGACGGCAGAGTAATAGTACTGCGGAAAGATTTGCGAGAGCGTCCAGGTTCGGCCACCGTCATTGGTAAAGGCCAGATTGGGACCGTCTTTGCCGGGATGCTTGTAGTCACCCCCCGCAATTACCCCGTGATTCGCGTCGCGAAAAGCAATCGAGAAAATGCCCTCCGAGTCGGTGCCACGGACGATGGGAGTATCGAAGACCTGCCAGGTTCGACCGCGGTCGGGCGAGCGGAAAACGCGAGCGGCCTTGCCTCCGGTCGCGAACCAGACGTTCGAGTCCTCCGCCGCGAGGATCGCGAGGCAGGAATTGCTCGCCGCGAATGCGCCTTCGCCTTCCAGTGCGGGCGGAAGCTGAGCTGGCGCGATCGGAGTCCAGCCTTCGCCGTTCTCGGTGACTAGCAGCTCAAATTTCGGATTGCCGGCCTCATCTGGAACGGGATCGCCGAGAATTATCCCGTGCGTTCGATCCCAGAAGACCATCGAGTCGAAAAAGCCTTTGGGATTTGTGTTCGTGTATTGCAGCGTCCAGTGCCGGCCAGCGTCCGCTGTGTGGTAGATGCGGGATTGGTCGCCTGGTCCTGCCGACATTAGAAAAGCCTCATCCGCCGAGAAGGCCACCACCGCTCGAAAGTCGAGCGCTTCGGCGCCGGGAACCTGCTCGGGAATCCAGATGCGTCCATCCGTCGTGCGAAGGTAGGTGCCGTGCGTTCCTGACGCCCACGCGATTTTCTCCGATACGGTGCTCACGCCGCGCAGGTTTTCTGTGGTGCGCGAGAACCGCGTCCGTGGAGCAGGCTGAGCTGGGGCGATACTAGCGGCGACAACGAATGAAAGAAAACTCAACGTTGTAAACAGTATTGGCAATCGCGTATTCGAAGTGTTTCTCATTCTCACGTCAGGATTCTATCCACTCTCCGCAATTTGCGTTAGCGTCGTTTTATGTTTTTGACGCTTTGCTGCAAATGCCCGGCTGCCTTTTCTTGCGATTCACCTTGATTGTCGCGCGTGCGGTACCGAATTAGAATAAATCCAACATACGGCCTTGGATCATTGCCCGGCGGTGCAACCATTATTCCTGGGTGGACTTCACAGTAACCACAGCTTCCACCATTTCACAAGCCTATGGGGCCTGTGCGCTTTTTCAAACCAAAGAAAAAACGGAGTTTCGAATGCGACGAATAATCTTGAGTCAGGCTGCGGCAGTGCTCGCCGCGGGCTTGTGTACACCTTTCAGCATGGGGCAAGCCCTGATGCCGCGCCCACCAGCCGGGAATAAAACCACGACGACGGAAATCAACAGTGACTCGCCTAGCACCGAGACGTCCGCTGTGGGGAATGCAGCGGCTGCGCCGGTAATGGTGCCGATGGATGTGCCGGCCGGAACTCCGATCAAGGTAGCCCTCGATTCCGAGGTGCGGGTTCGAAAAGTAGGACAGCTTATCCACGGCAAAACCACGGAACCTGTATATGCCTTCGACAAACTGCTGATCCCGGTGGGGACGGCGGTTAACGGAAAAGTAACCGCAATCGACGCGGTGCCCAAAATGGCGCGAACCCTGCAGGCAACGAACGGCAATTTCTCTCCGGCGCGCAATGTGCATGTGCAATTTGATGAACTCGTGATGGCAGATGGTCGGCAGCTCAAGCTGCAGACGGTTGCCTCTCCCGCTCCTGACGGGGTTTTGCGTTTCGTCTCGGCCAATGAGAATGAGAAAGAGAAAAAGAATAAAGTTGAGGCTGCGGCATCGGGTAAAGTAAGCGCCACCCGGCAGGAGATTCGGCGGCAGTGGAGCGAATTGCAAAAGCAAATTCACGAACCTGGCAAGATGCATAAACTCAAGCGCATTGCCCTCGCGCAACTTCCGGTGCATCCCCAGTACATCGACGCAGGAACAAGCTTTAACGCAAGTCTTCAGCAGCCATTAGATTTTGGAACCGAAGCCGTGAAGCCGGAAGCGCTCACCACCATCGGCGGGCCGCCTCCGACGGGCAGCGCGGTGCACGCGCGCCTGATGACGCCTCTGAGTTCAGCCACCGCAAAGAAGGGCGACGCGGTCGAGGCATTGATCACAGAACCGCTGGTGGTATCGGATCATTTGTTATTGCCGGAGGGCAGCACCATCAGAGGATCGGTGATGCAGGCCCAGCGGGCGCGGCGCTTGGGGCGCAATGGCCAGTTGCGCATTATTTTTCGTCAGGTGGCGCCGCCACATGGGTTGGAACAAAAAGTGGAGACCAACCTCGAAGGTGTTGCCGTGGACAAGAACCAACACCTAAAGCTTGACGAAGAAGGTGGGGCTCAGGTGACCACTCCAAAAACGCGGTATCTGACTACCGGGATTGCCGTGATGCTGGCAGCTTCGCAGATAAGTCCGGATCGCGATGCCGGGCAAGGGGGGCCGAGCGTGGGAGAAGCCGGCAGCGGTGCAGCCAGTGGGGCTTCAGGATTCCGGTTCGTTGGAATGATCGTCGGCTTGGCAGCTCAGTCCCGCGTGGTATCCGCGGGATTCGGATCCTATGGCGCCGCAATGTCTGTCTATTACCACTTCTTGGCGCGAGGACGCGACGTTGTCTATCCGAAAGACATGGCGATGATAATTGGTTTGGGCACGCGCGAACAGAAGTCAGGCCCTGGCTTCTAGCCGCTAACTCTTTCGAGCCGTTTTATTATTTCGCCGTGAACGGAGCGAAACAAGCCGCCTTGCCGAAATAAATTCGGAGGGTACACTTCTCACCAACGTGCGCGAAAGCAACCTCAAGCGCATCCGAAGGCTGACTCACCTGATCGGTCTCAATCGGCGCGCGCGCGATGTCCTGTTTCTCGTCATACGCAGAATGGGCCGCAACGTTTTTATTGATGGCCAGAGTCCATTTATCTTTGCCGGGGATCGGATAAACCGTGTACGCCCCGGCGGGAATGGATGAGCCAGCGAAGTTTAGTTGAACTTCGGTGAACAGAGTCATGGGAGCGCCCCCAGGAGTCCAAGGCTTGCCGTTTGGCGCCTTTTCGGCCTTGGTAGTAACCGGGTTGTAGCGGATGTAAACCTGTCGGCCGTCGTCCAGATTGCAGCTAGCCGTAGACTGGTCGGATTCCTGTGCCGGGCATTTGACAACAAAAGCGACGGTAAAAAGAAAGAGAAGGAAAAAGTTGACGAAGAAGCAAGCGCGTACCATGTGAGGCCCCTCTGGGCCAAGAGTGTAGCTCTGAAATGGGCGCAGGGGAAGAAGTTTTGAAGTGCAATCTTTTGCTCACTAAGATTCGGCGGGCATCTCGGGTCGATTGGGTCCGTTCGTCGCTGGTCTTCGGTGATGTACTCAGACGCTGGGTCGGTTGCTACCGTGAGTGTCGGGTTCCGGGTAAACAATCCCGGCACTCGGCGAGGACCAAGACTCATGGGGAAAGCAAGCAGGCTGAGGATTCTTTATTGCGAAGGCGATGCCGAAGCGCAGGAGGCCACAGCGAAGACCTTTGAACAGGCCGGTCACACTGTCGAAAAGGCCATTGGCCGAAAAGCGGTGGAAGCGGCGCTGAAGAACAGCGCGTTCGAACTGATCATACTGGGCCCGACATTGAGCCGGAATGACCGGCATCATCTGCCATACATGGCGAAAAAAGCGCAGGCGGAAGCGCGGGTGCTGGTGATGCACGCCGACGGAAGCCGGCATCCGTATGTGGATGCCTGTACCGACACAGGCGCTAACGCGGGAAATGTTCTGTCGCTGATTGAAGGCATGCAGATCGCGGGCATCGTGTCCTCGGCGGCGAAGGCAACCGCGGGTGGAAGATAGCTTAGACTCGACGATGTCAATTTCAAGGTTTGGAGAGGCGGCGTAGAGAGCCGCCTTTTCCTTTATCACCTCTGCCTGTAGGTCAATCTCTAGCGACTCAAACGCCCGATCAATCGCACCGGCGGAATCCGGCGAGTTACGAATCAGGTCAGATAACAAGTGGGATAATCGATCCGCCCACCGTTCGCCAGCAAGCGTTGTGTTTGATACCAAGGGCGAAAGTGGTATGCAGAAAATCCACTAGTAGTTTGACACCGCGCGAACCACGTTGGTAATAGTGGAACATTAGTGCTGCTTTCTCCCTGCATTGTCTCGCTAAACAGACGAGCTTGCGCTTTTTCGGGGCCTCAACCACAGTACAATGGCAATTACCTACGAGGAGGCACATGGCCACTACGACCGAACCCATCCAGCTTCACCATTCTGTGCAGGAATTCCTTAGCCGTCCGAAAAAACTGCTGATTGGCGGCCAATGGGTCGGCGCGCAGTCAGGCAAGACTTTCGAAACCCGGAATCCCGCCACAGGAGAAGTCCTGGCACACGTAGCCGAAGGCGGTACGGCCGAGATTGACCAAGCCGTGGCAGCGGCACGAAAAGCTTTCGAAACCGGACCCTGGCCCGACATTTCTCCCGCCGAGCGCGGACGGATTCTGTGGAAGCTCTCCGATCTCATCGAGCAGAATCTCGAAGAACTCGCCGAGCTTGAGACCCTCGACAACGGCAAGCCGCTGCTCTTCTCCCGCATCGTCGACGTCCCAAGTGCCGTTGGATTTTTCCGCTACATGGCTGGCTGGGCCACAAAAGTTGAGGGCACCACGATTCCAATTTCTGCGCGGGGCAAGTATCTTGCATATACGGTTCGCGAGCCGATCGGAGTCGTCGGCCAGATCATTCCTTGGAATTATCCGCTGGTCATGGCCGCGTGGAAGCTCGCTCCCGCACTCGCCGTCGGGTGCACGTGCGTACTGAAGCCGGCCGAGCAAACACCGCTCACGGCTTTGCGCCTGGGCGAGTTAATTCAGCAAGCGGGCTTTCCGGATGGTGTGGTCAACATTGTGCCGGGTTTCGGCGAAACGGCTGGTGCCGCGCTGGCAGCCCATCCCGATGTCGACAAGATTGCATTCACCGGCTCAACTTCCGTGGGCAAGCTCATCGCCACTGCGGCCACCGGAAATCTCAAGAAAGTCTCCCTCGAACTGGGAGGAAAATCTCCCAACGTGATTTTGTCCGATGCTGATTTGAAAGTTGCCATTCCTGGAAGCGCGAACGCCATCTTCTTTAATCAGGGCCAGGTATGTACAGCCGGCTCCCGCCTCTTCGTACACCAAAGTATTTTCGATAGAGTCGTCGAGGGACTCGCCGGGGAAACCAGAAAATTGAAAGTCGGGCCTGGGATCAATCCTGCAAACAACATGGGACCTCTGGTTTCAGAGGAGCAGCTTAGCCGAGTTTGCGGCTACCTCGAAGTCGGCGCGAAAGAAGGCGCCAAAACCGTAGTTGGCGGCAAACGGATTGGCGACACGGGATATTTCGTCGAGCCCACCGTGCTTGTAGACGTGAAGCCCGCGATGAAAGTAGTTCGCGAGGAAATTTTCGGTCCCGTTGTCACCGCAATCCCATTCAATGAGCCGGAAGAGGTCATTAGCTTCGCCAACGACACCGTCTACGGATTGGCGGCCGCAGTCTGGACTCGCGATATCAGCAAAGCGCACCGCATGGCGGCCAAGCTTCGCGCCGGCACTGTGTGGATCAACTGCTACAACGTCTTTGATCCCGCGCTACCTTTCGGTGGCTACAAACAGTCTGGATGGGGACGTGAAATGGGTCACGCGGCACTGGATCTGTATACCGAAAGCAAATCGGTCTGCGCCCAGCTATAGTAAACACTCACCCATGTTCATGAATCGGGTTCGAATCCGGGTCGAGTTCGGAGACTGTGATCCGGCCCAGATCGTTTTCTACGCAAACTATTTTCGCTGGTTCGATAACTGCACCTCCGCCCTGTTCCGCGCGGCGGGGCTTCCCCTGAAGGAACTTTTCTTATCCCATGGCGTGATCGGTATTCCGGTTGTGGAAGCGCACGCGCGGTTTGTCATCCCCTCAGCGTACGGCGATGAACTGGTAGCGGAATCCTCCGTGACCGAGTGGCGGAAAAGCAGTTTCGTGATCAGCCACAAATTTCTCCGCCATGAAGAGTTGGCCATGGAGGGTTCGGAGACGCGCGTCTGGACAGGCATCCACCCCACCGACGCTCACCGATTAAAGAGCGTGCCTTTGCCCAAGGATGTAATCCATGCACTTTCCGCCCCGAAGAAGGTCCCCAGAGGGAAGAACTGAAACAGCGGCCGCCCCGCCGTCACTCCATCGGAAGCCCAACATAATTTTCCGCGAGCGCCTTCGCCGCCGCTCGAGAGCTGGTCACATAGTCCAGTTCGGCAAGTTGCCGGCGCTGGTCGAATGGATTCTCATCCGGAAAGCGATGGAGCATCGAAGTCATCCACCACGAGAAGCGTTGCACTTTCCATACTCGCCGCAAGCAGACCTCGGAATACCTATCGAGCAAGTCGCGGCTTCCCGTGTCATAAAAATGCTTGAGAGCGCGCGCCAGCACCCGCACATCGGCGATCGCCAGGTTCAACCCTTTAGCTCCCGTCGGCGGAACAATGTGCGCCGAGTCTCCTGCCAGAAAGAGCCTGCCGTATTGCATAGGCTCCACCACAAAACTGCGCATGCCGGTGACGCCTTTCTGAACCACCGGGCCTTCGGTAAGCTTCCATCCGTCCGAAGCCAGCCGAATCTGGAGTTCCTTCCAGATATCTTCATCACTCCAAAGATGAATGTCTTCATCCGGCTTGCATTGCAGATACAGCCGGCTGATCTGCGGCGTCCGCATACTGAGCAGGGCAAACCCGCGTTCGTGGTAGGTATAGATCAGCTCTTTCGACGACGGAGGCGCCTCCGCCAATATGCCCAGCCATCCGAAAGGATATTCGCGCTCATAGTGCGTAAATGCTTCCGTCGGAGCGCTGGGCCGGCAAATGCCATGAAACCCGTCGCACCCGGCAATGAAGTCACAGCTCAGCTCGAAGTCCGTGCCCTCCTTTCTGTATCGAATCTTGGGCTTGGAACCATCGAAGTCATGCACACTGACATCTTCAACTTCAAATAAAACCTGGCCCCCGGTTGCGATGCGGGCATTGTTGAGATCTTTCAGAACCTCGTGCTGCGCATAGATCGTTATTCCCTTTCCATCAGTCAGGTCCTGAAAATCGATATGATGACCGCGCCCTCCGAAGCGCAGCTCGATCCCGTAGTGAACCAAGCCTTCGGCTTTCAGCCTTTCGCCTACGCCCATTTCCGTAAGCAGGTCCACGGTTCCTTGCTCCAACACGCCCGCCCGCACTCGCTGCTCTGAATACTGACGGCTGCGATTCTCGATGACGACAGAGTCGATTCCCTGCAGATATAAAAGGTGAGACAGCACGAGACCAGCAGGTCCCGCACCAACAATTCCGATTTGAGTTCGCAATGCAGTCGGCACTGAGTTGAACGCTGCGTGCTAAGTTGATTTTCCTGGTAATTATCCAGTGACTCTTACCGCGGCTATTTCCTTTTCTTGGATTTTCCGTCCATCTCTTCGAAAACTTCAGCGGCTGTCTTGAAAGCCGAGTTCGCTGCCGGCACCCCACAATAGATGGCCGAGTGCAGCAGCACCTCCTTGATCTGCTCGCGGGTAACTCCATTGTTAAAAGCAGCCTTCAAGTGCATTCGAAGTTCCTCGCCACGGTTCAAAGCAATCATCATCGCAAGCGTCAACAGGCTGCGAGTATCGCGGGAAAGCCCGGGACGCGCCCATATCTCGCCCCAAGCGTTACGAGTAATGTAGTCCTGGAAATCCCGATTGAAGTCTGTGGTTGCCGCGACGGCCCGATCTACGTGCTCGTCGCCGAGAACAGCACGCCGGATTTTCATACCTTGTTCGTAGCGCTGGCTATCATCGGTTGGCGTCATAAATTGTGTGTGGCCTCAACGGGAAAGGAAGTTACTCACCGCCTCCGTGAACGCGCCCGCCTGCTCGACATTCGAGAGGTGCGCAGCATTGAGTTCGACCCTTTCTGCTCCCGGGATACGGTCGGCAAGAAAATTCGCATCCGGTATCGGGATGACCGGGTCGCGCCCACCGTAAATCACCAGCGCCGGAATCTTGATCCGTGCCACGGCTTCCCGTTCATCCATATCGCGCACAGCCGCACAGCACGCCGCATAACCCTCGGGCGGCGAGTTCTCGAGCATCTTCCGTGTCCGCGCCACCTCTTCCGGAAAAGCCGCGCGAAATTCCGGCGTGAACCAGCGCTCAACGACGGCCGCAGCTACGGATTTCATTCCCTCTTTCCGCACCGTGGCGATGCGCCCATTCCACCCCTCTGGTGTGCCAATGCGGGCCGCAGTATTGCAGAGGATCAAACGTTGCAGCCGGTGAGGCGCATGAACGCCCAGCCAGATGCCGATGCTGCCGCCCATCGACAGTCCGCAGAAATGCACGCGGTCGAGGCGAAGCCGATCCAGCAGGCCGAGGACATCGAGCCCCAACTGTTCCATGGTGTAGTCGCCAGGAGTCACCGAAGACTTTCCATGACCGCGAGTGTCGTAGCGCAGGATGCGAAAGCGCCGTTGCAACTCCGGCATCTGCGCATCCCACATGGAAAAGTCGGTGCCCAGAGAATTCGAGAAGGCGAGTACCGGACCTTTGTCGCCCGTGAGCACGTAATGCGTCTTCAATTCTTCGACTTCGGCAAACGGCATGGCTCAACCCTTCTGCCAGAAAAAAGATAAAGTCCCTAGTGGTTACGACTCGAATTAACGACGCGGTCCACCCACTGTTCGGCGACGCCCAAATAATTTTCCGGAGCGAACAAGCGATCCAGATCCGCTGGAGATAACACCTCGGTTACTGCGCGTTCCTGCGCCAGCACCTCGCGCAGATGCTTCCCTGAATCTCGCGCTTTTCGGCTCGCCGCATCCAGCAACTTCCGCGCTTTCGATTTCTCCATGTGATTTGCCAGCGCCATGGTGACAGCTTCGGCAAAAATCAAACCGTGAGTAGCCTCGAGATTGCGCTTCATCCGCGCCGCATCAACTTCGAGGTGAGGCACAATCTTCGCCATCTGATGCAACGCTCCACCGGTGAGCCGGAAGATCTCCGGCAGCGTCTCCCATTCTGCCTGCCAATTGCCCAGACCGCGCTCATCTTCCTGTACCATTGCGCTCAACATCGTGCCGACGAGACCGGGCACTCGCGTCACGGCCGCCAATACGACTGCGCAACCCACCGGATTGCGCTTATGCGGCATCGTCGAAGATCCGCCGCGGCCCTCGCCCGCGGGCTCGAAAACTTCCCCAATCTCGGTTTGCATATGCAAAGAAATATCCCGCGCCATTTTGCCCAGGCTGCCCGCGCAAAGACCAAGTACGGCCGCTACCTCAGCCATGCGGTCGCGCTGAGTATGCCACGGCATGGTCGGAAGCTCCAGGCGCAGTTCTGCAGCCAATGCCTCCGCGACGTGCAAGCCCTTGTCCCGCAGCGCTGCCAGCGTTCCAACTGCGCCTCCAAATTGCAACGCCAGCGCACGGCTCGCCGTTTCCTTGAAGCGTTCGCGGTGTCGATCCATCGCGTCCAGCCACCCCGCAACCTTGACACCGAAAGTTGTCGGCAGCGCATGCTGCATGAGCGTGCGGCCGGCCATTAATGTGGCGCGATGCTTTAGCGCAAGTTCGGCCAGGCTTCCGCAAAGCGCACCGAGATCCTGTTCCATAACACCGAAAGCTTGGCGTAGCTGCAGAACCAGTCCCGTATCGTTGGCGTCCTGGCTAGTCGCGCCCCAGTGAACGAAGCCGGCTGCCTCCGGATTGTCCCTCGCAACGAGATCCGTGAGCTGTTTGACGAGAGGAATGGCAGGATTGGCGGAATCACTCGTTGCCCTCGCGAGGGCATCAACGTCGATCAGTTCCGCCTTGCACTTCGACGCAATCGCCCGGGCCGCAGCCGCCGGGATTACGCCGCAGCCGGCTTCGGCTCGCGCCAGCGCGGCCTCGAAGTCCAGCATGCCTTGCAGACGCGCGGCATCGGAGAAGGCCCCGCATAATGCCGCCGAGCCGAACAGTGGATCGAACAGAGCCATCCAGATTGTTATAACTCAGGAGATTCCCGGTCGCTACCATTCCCGGGTCGTGAGCGAAGAAAAACTCGGCCATAACCGTGGAAGAGCGGCTGTGGAAGAGCGGCGCTTCAGCGCCGCGTAAGCGATTGCAAAATGGTTGGGCTTTAGCCGCTGTGGTCGTCGTCTGCGGCCACAGCCGCCTCTTCCCGTAGGCTCTTCTTCTCCGGCCGCCCTCGTGACGTAGAACCTAATGACTCGCCTGCTTCGCCTCCGGCCACTTCCATTCTCGGATCTCCGGCTTGTCGATACCCTCGGCGTAAGCATAATTAGTGCTCTCGATGATTTGATCCTTGAGCCACTCCTTAAGATGGGCGCCGCGTCCCTGCAGCCGAGGCACGCGGTCAATGACGTCGATCGCCAGATCGAAGCGATCCACTTGATTGCGAATTGCGAGTTCAAGCGGCGTATTGATGTTGCCTTTCTCCTTGTAACCGCGCACATGAATGTTGTCGTGATTCGTCCTGCGATAGCTGAACTTGTGGATCAGCCAGGGATACCCGTGGAAATTAAAAATGACAGGCTTGTCCTTGGTAAAAAGCGAATCGAAATCGCGATCGGAGAGCCCATGCGGATGCTCCGAATCCGGCTGTAGGCGATACAAGTCCACAACATTGACAAATCGAATCTTAAGATCGGGAAGGCCCTCCCGAAGAATAGCAACCGCGGCCAGCGCCTCTTGCGTCATGACATCGCCGGCACTTGCCACAACCGCATCCGGCTCCTCTCCATCGTCATTGCTGGCCCAGTCCCAGATCCCGATTCCCTTGGTGCAGTGGAGGATCGCAGCCTCCATATCCAGATAGACCAGATGGGGCTGCTTGTCGGCAACGATTACATTCACATAATCCTGGCTGCGCAGGCAGTGGTCAGCCACGCTCAGCAAACAATTCGCATCGGGGGGAAGGTAGATGCGCGTGATTCCCGCACTCTTGTTACTCACCACATCCAGAAAGCCGGGATCTTCATGGGTAAAGCCGTTGTGATCTTGCCGCCAGACCAGCGATGAGATCAACAGATTGAGCGATGAGATCGGCACCCGCCAGTCGAGTTCAAGCTTGGATTTCTCCAGCCATTTCGCATACTGGTTGTACATGGAATCGATGATGTGCGCGAACGCCTCGTAAGTATTCAACAGCCCATGCCGTCCGGTCAGCAGGTAGCCCTCAAACCACCCCTCAAGCGTGTGTTCGCTCAGCATCTCCATCACTCGGCCATCAGGAGCGATGTCGGTGCCGTCCGCGTCCTCCGGTTTAATTTCGGCGAGCCACGTCTTCAGGCTTGCCGCATAAATATCCTGCAGCCGGTTAGACGCATTCTCATCCGGGCTGAACACTCGAAAGCTGCTCATGTTACGCGCCATCACATCGCGCAGAAATTTTCCCAGAGTCTCCGTCGGCGAGATCCTCTTTGCTCCCGGCCCGTCAATCAAAACCGCATAGTCGCGGAAATCCGGCAGGTTCAGAGGCTTGCGCAACTTTCCTCCGTTGGCGTGAGGATTCGCGCTCATCCGCCTTTCTCCCGTCGGCGGCAGCTCACGCAGTTCCGGCATCAGCGTGCCGTTCTCATCGAACAGCTCCTCCGGCCGGTAACTGCGCATCCATTCTTCGACGATCCGCAAGTGTCCTGGATTCGATTGCACGTCGAGCACCGGAACTTGATGGGCTCGCCAGAACCCTTCTACTCTGTGCCCGTCCACTTCTTTCGGACCGGTCCATCCCTTTGGCGATCGAAGAATAATCATCGGCCAGCGTGGCCGGTCCGGTTTGCCGGTCCTGCGTGCTTTCTCTTGGATCGCACGAATCTCTAACACGCAATTCTCCACTGTGGCCGCCATTCGCTGGTGCATTACCGCAGGCTCGTCGCCCTCGACCACATGTGCCATCCAGCCGTACCCCTTGAAAAGATCGCTGAGCTCTTCGCGAGTGATGCGCGCCAGCACCGTCGGATTCGCGATCTTATATCCGTTCAAATGAAGGATTGGCAACACCGCTCCATCGCGGACCGGGTTCAGAAATTTGTTCGAGTGCCACGAGGTCGCAAGCGGCCCGGTCTCGGCCTCGCCATCTCCAACCATCACGCTTACGATCAGGTCTGGATTGTCGAACGCCGCCCCAAACCCATGCGAAATGCTGTACCCCAGCTCGCCGCCCTCATGGATCGATCCCGGAACCTCCGGCGTGCAGTGGCTTCCAAGCTGGCCTGGAAAAGAAAAAGCGCGGAACAGCTTGAGCATCCCCGCTTCATCCATACTTTTCTCGGGATAAATCTCCGAATAAGTCCCTTCCAGATAACAGTTCGAAAGCACCGCCGGCGCTCCATGCCCCGGACCGGAGATATAAAACATGTTCAGATCGTACTTTCGAATCACCCGGTTCAAATGAACCCATGTAAATGTCTGCCCAGGATCGGAGCCCCAGTGCCCCAGCAGCCGATTCTTGAAGTGCTCCGGTCGCAGCGGCTTCCGAAGCAGAGGATTGTCGCGAAGGTAGATCATCCCCGCGCAAAGGTAATTGCAGGCGCGCCAGTACGCATCAATCTTGCCCAGTTCGTCCTGGGTCAGGGTCTGCTCGGAGGATGACGATGCAGATTGCCGCTCGGCGGCTACAGTACTCGCGGTGGATGTCATAGAAAAGCTCCTGGGAAGAAATCGGCCGTGTAGCGATACTGCGGACTTTTCTTTCTTGAGATGCCCCCGGCGTCACCGTGGCTTCATCCAAAAATATTAACAGGATGTAACGAAGCTTCCGCGGAGAGGAGAAAGGAGGCACTTTCGCCAACCTTACGCCGCCCAGTTCCATCTAAAGCCACGTATATTCGCCGGAGGAAGATGAATGGCTAGCGAAACATCCGAACAGATGATGGCGCTCCTGAGCGAGCTCGCCGCTCTAAAAGAACTCAATCGAAAGTTCGAAGCCAACCCCAATCAATACGACCCGGAGGAGCATCGCTTGCGCCTCCAGCGACACGAAGAGATAACGCAGGACATCAAGGCGCTAGCCGACCAAAAAAAGAATACCGAACCCTAACCTCCAGCTGAAGTCTGTGTAGAGCGGAACTCCTGTCCGCTGCTTTTGACGCTGATGTTCCGGCTGGCCGAGATTCCTTTTCTAAACCCCGAACCTTCAAACTTTGATGCTGCACGTACAACCGTGGAAGGGCGGCACTTCGGCAGCTTGCCCTGACCGAAGTCGAATGGGCCGCGCAAGCAACCAGAAGAAAGCTGGCTTTAGCCCCTGCGGTCCATCAATCGGTTCAGCCGTACCTTAACTTCTGGCCACTCCGCCGCGATAATCGAATACCGCACCGAGTCGCGAGGAATAAAATCCGCGGCCATGCGATGCGCTCGAAGGATTCCTTCGAACTTTCCCCCAATGCGTTCAATCGCCGCGCGCGACCGTTCATTGCGCGCGTCCGTGTGTAAGCACACGCGCAGCGCTTGCCAGCTCTCAAAGGCGTGCGTCAGCATGAGCAGCTTCGCCTCCGTGTTGGCTGCAGTGCGGATGGCGGAGCGCGCGAACCAGGTGTAACCAATCTCGCAAACATCGAGGACCTGGAGCCCATGCCGTGGATGTCCCTCCGGCCACGCCCACCGCTCCATATTAAAGAACCGCGTCGAGCCGATAACCACTCCGTCGGTTAAGTTGACGACAGCGAAAGGAACCGCGGTGCCGGCATCGCGCCACGCCAGGGCGGTATCGACGTAGATGGTAGCTTGGGACTTACTTTGTGGGACGGGACTCCACTGATAAAGCAACGGATCTCCTTCCGCCGCGCGTACCAGACCATCGATGTGGCTAGGACCAAGCGGTTCAAGGCGGATGTGCCTGCCGCGCAGTTCCAGCTTTTCTGTTTGCATTGCCCTAAGTATGCGATGCGTGTCCACGCCATAGCAATCGCAATGGGGACGGGTAGTGGTGTACTTCGATTGTCATTCCGAACGAGCGTTCTTTGCGCCGTGAGGAATTTTTGGGTGGCGCAGCGCTTCAGCGCTGCGATTAAAGCGCCTACCTCCACAACAGGTCATTCCGGCCGCAGCGGAGGAACCTGCTGTCCTCGCACGAAGGACCGTGTAGAGCGGACACTCCTGTCCGCTGCCTTCGACCTTGATGTTGCATTTTCGTTCTTGCGCCCAAGGAAATCGATGAACGCACGAAAGCGACCGTGGAAGAGCGGCGCTTCAGCGCCGCGTAAGCCGTGGAAAGAGGAAAAGGGCTTCAGCCCCGACTAGCCAGCAATTCATGCGTTGGCGTTCGAAAACGGCAACAACTCCACGCACCCAAGCGGGCGGTCTTTCCGACCGCGGATATAAATCCAGCGCGGGTAGTCACACATACATCGCCCATTGCCAACAGGATATCTGATACGACTATACCTAGACACTCACAGTCTGCGCGCTCGGCTTCCCCGCGAGCAACTGCCGCAACACATACTGCAGAATCCCTCCGTTGGCGTAGTAGAGCGCTTCCTGCGGAGTATCGATGCGCACTAGCGCACTGAACTCAGTCGTCTTATCGTTGGCTGTCGCGCGGACTTTTATTTTGCGTCCGGCGGCGAAGCGTTCGACTACGTCGCGGATGCCGGTGACCTCGAAGACTTCTTCGCCCGTCAGCTTGAGCGATTCGGCGGTTTGTCCTGACTCGAATTGCAGCGGCAGAATTCCCATGCCGACCAGATTCGATCGATGAATGCGCTCGTAGCTCTCACCGATGACCGCCTGAACTCCAAGCAGGCGCGGCCCTTTCGCGGCCCAGTCGCGCGAAGATCCTGAGCCATATTCTTTTCCCGCAAGAATGATGAGCGGCGTGCCTTCCGCCTGATACTTCTTCGAAGCGTCGAAGATCGACATCTCTTGATTGCTGGGTAGGTGGCGAGTAAATCCGCCCTCAACATTGACCAGTTTGTTACGAAGCCGAACATTGGCAAATGTTCCGCGCACCATGACTTCGTGATTCCCCCGTCGTGAGCCGTAGGAATTGAAATCCGCAGGCTTGACGCCGTGCTCCTGCAAATATTTTCCGGCGGGTCCGTCTTTTTTGATCGAGCCGGCAGGAGAGATGTGGTCGGTCGTCACGCTGTCTCCCAATACCGCCAGCACGCGGGCAGAGTGAATGTCTTCAACGGGCGATGGCTGGACCTTCATCGCGTCGAAGTAAGGAGCGCGGCGGATGTAGGTAGAATCTTTTTCCCACACATAAGTCTGGCCCTTGGGAACGGAGAGACTGCGCCAGCGCTCGTCGCCGGCGAAAACTTCAGCGTAGCTCTTGGAAAACATCTCTGCGGTCACGGAGTGATCGACGGCCTCTTCGACTTCACGCTGCGTGGGCCAGATATCTGCCAGGTAAACAGGTTTGCCGTCCTTGCCTTTGCCGAGGGCGTCTTTGCGCAGATCGGTGTCGATGCGTCCGGCAAGCGCGAAGGCGACCACGAGCGGTGGCGACATGAGGTAGTTCGCGCGAACCTCGGAGTTAATACGCCCCTCGAAGTTGCGATTGCCCGAAAGCACCGAAGCAACGACGAGATCTTTTTCGTCGATGGCTTGGGAGACTTCAGCAGGCAGCGGCCCGGAGTTGCCGATGCAGGTAGTGCATCCGTAGCCGACAATGTGAAATTTCAATTTCTCGAGGTAAGGAGTGAGTCCGGCATCCTCCAGATAATCGCGCACCACTTTCGACCCCGGCGCGAGCGAAGTCTTCACCCAGGGCGGGACGGACAAACCCTTCTCGACCGCCTTTTTGGCGAGCAGTCCAGCGCCAATCATCACCGAAGGATTCGAAGTGTTGGTGCACGATGTGATAGCGGCAATCACAACGCTCCCGTGTTTGAGAGAATTCTTTACGCTGGCCGGAACATGCTCGTGTACGTTGGGATCTTCGACTCCAATTGCCGCCGGACTCCCACCCTCCTGCTCCCACCGCGCAGAGTTTGCAACAGCCGAGGCCGAAGCCGAAGCAACAGGGGTAGTCTTCGCGGCGGCCTTGGGCTTGACCAGCGAGGGCAGAGCTTTCTGAAAGGAATCGGCGGCTTGCGAGAGAACTACACGATCCTGCGGACGCTTCGGTCCAGCAAGGCTCGGCTCAACCGTTCCGAGATCGAGAGCGAGCAACTCCGAATACTCAGCTTCCGGAGTCTTGTCGTCGTGGAACAGTCCCTGCTCGCGGCAGTAAGATTCGACCAGCGCAATCTGCTCCGCGCTGCGCCCGCTGAGTTTCAAATACTTCAAGCTTTCTTTATCAACCGGAAAAATGCCGCACGTAGCGCCATACTCCGGCGACATATTGGCGATCGTCGCACGATCGGCAAGCGGCAGATCGCGCAAACCGGGACCGAAATATTCGACAAACTTTCCTACTACCCCATGCTTGCGCAACATTTCAGTAATCGTTAGAACAAGATCGGTAGCGGTCGCCCCCTCGCGCAACCGCCCCGTAAGCTTCACTCCCACAACCAGCGGAATCAACATGGAAACAGGCTGCCCGAGCATCGCAGCCTCCGCCTCAATCCCTCCCACTCCCCACCCCAAAACCCCCAACCCATTCACCATCGTCGAATGACTGTCTGTTCCGACTAGGGTATCGGGGCTGGCGACGGATTTGCCGTCTTCGTCCTTTACGAAAACTACGCGGGCCAGGTATTCGAGATTGACTTGATGGACGATGCCGGTGTCGGGAGGGACGATGGCGAGGTTGCGGAATCCGGTTTGCCCCCAACGCAAGAAAGAGTAACGCTCTTTGTTGCGCTGGAATTCGAGCAGGGCGTTCATGTCGAAGGCGCCGCTCGTCCCGAATTCGTCTACCTGGACAGAGTGGTCGATGACGAGTTCGACCGGTTGCAGAGGGTTGATGAGGGCGGGGTCGCCGCCGAGTTGCTGCATGGCGTCCCGCATCGCGGCGAGGTCGACGACACAGGGGACGCCGGTAAAATCCTGCAGCAGGACGCGGCTGGGAGTGAAGGCGATTTCTTTGTCGGGCCTGGAATTTTTATTCCAGGCGGCCATCGATCGGATGTCTTCCTTCTTTACGTTTCGGCCGTCTTCCGTACGCAGGAGATTCTCGAGCAGGATGCGCAGGGAGAACGGGAGGTGTTTGGTGGAGATGCCCTGCTTGTCGAGGGCGTCGAGACGATAAATTTCGTACTCTTTTTTCCCGACTTTGAGAAGGGAGCGGGAGTTGAAACTATTTAGGGACATGAAGGCCTTCCTGATGAAAACAAATACTCCAAACTATAAGTTTAGTCGTTTCTGGCGGGGAATGCGTAGAGGAGAATGGAACGAAAAGTGTGAGAGAAAGCAGGAAGCAGGAGATCTTACATCAAGAAGCTGTTACCTCAGGGGCATAAGCCCATATCGTTGGTGGCGCCCACGGCACGCTTCGGCGCGCTTCGCTTGCTCAGGGCAGGCTAAGAACTGAAGTCGTGCTCTTCCCGGTCCGTTTATGAATCGTGCGAAACAGCGGACTCCTCGGGCCAGAAAGAAGGCTTTCGCAATGACAAGTGGTTATCTTTTCAGTGCACATACCCTCCCCATGCATTCATGAGAAGGCTACTGAAGCTTCGCGAACTCTGCTTTGGCTTGTTTGAGGATGGGGACGTCGGGGTCGGCGTTTTTCCAGAGGGCGAAGAAATCCTGATAGGCGGGTTTGGCTTTTGTGCTATCGCCGAGAAGGGCGTAGGCGCGAGCCAGGCCGAGATGGGCGAGCGCGCCAATCGGCTCGTTCCCGACTACGCTGGAGTGGTCGACAATTTTCTGGAACTCGGCGAGGGCGGCGGCTCCCTGCTTGGCAGCGAGGTCCGCCTGGCCGCGCAAGTAAACCGGGTAGAGGGCAAAGGTGAAAGAATAATTGGTCTCGCCCAATTCGTAGGGAGCAGAGGCGGCGAGGGCATCGATGGATCGCGTGGCGTCGCCGGAGTGAAGCGCGACGGCAGCACGAGCCATGGGCAAGTAAAGAAATTGTACGGTGGTATTTTCGGGGAAGCGCTTGCTTAGATCGGCAGCCAGGCGTTCCGACTGAGCGGAATCGCCTGCCAGGCCGAATGCGATCGCGGAGAGAGATTCGGCCTCCCAGCTATTTGACAGCGCGAGCGCGGCTTGCGCCTCTTGCTTCGCGACATCGATGTTGCCGACTAATGCATCGCGGACCGAGGCGTGCGCCTGATATTCCGCCGCCGTCTCTTTTTCATCGGTTCGCAGGGCAGAATCGGCGGCGCGTCGCGTGAGGTCGCGGCTTTTGGCGAACTCGCCGTTATAGGCAGCGGTTTCGGATTGCAAGAAGAGGATCTGATCATCGACTCCTGGTTTTCCCGTAGCGTCGACGACCTGCTGATTCATCCCGGCAGCGTCGTGTTGAAGAAAATCGACGTTGTAAAGCAGCAGAGGAAGCCAGGGCGAGTCGATATTGTGAGCCCGCGAGTCTTGTGCCGTGGCCTTCGCTTTCTGGAGTTGGCCGACCCATTGATAGCTGTAGGCGAGATTTACGTAGTTGTTGCCGCTGACCGGGTCGATCGTCCAGGCTTGCAGCGCCGCGGCACGAGCCTTCTCGTAATCTCCCATCAACGTGTAAATGGTCCACAAATTGGTCGGCGGCTCGTCGTCACGCGGATAAGTTTGCGCCCATGCCTGATACGAAGTGCGGGCCGCCTCCAGGTTTCCCGTGACCACAAACTCGTAGAACGAGGAAACAGCGAGCTTTTCGCTGGTGCTGGTGCGATCCCGCAATTCGTACGCCTTGCGAGCATTTTCGGCGCAACGAGTGATCTGGCTCAGGGGTTGATAAGCCTGGGACAATCGCAAGTAAGCCATGGCGAAATTCGGATCCAGTGAAATAGCGCTTTGGAAAAGAGGGATAGCGGCGGCGTAGTCGTTGGCCACGTCAGCAGTTCGATTGCCGAGAGTATAGGCCTGGAGCGCCTCGAGCGATGAAGTGGTGACGCTGGCTTGCGGCGCATCATATTTCTGTAGGGACGCCAAGGATTCTCCCAGCTTGGCACGCAGCCTGGTCGCCGCATCACCAAGAGCTTTGAGAACTTGCTCCTTTCCGTTTGCCGGAACCTGCTCCTCGCCGAGCAGGTCGCCTGTGCGGCAATTAACCCCCTTCACATCCAAAACATACTGGCTGCCCAAACTGGAGATGGAGCCTTCAATGGTGGCGGTGCTGGCAGTGCGCTGGCAAACGTCGCGCGCCAGGTCTGGGGTAAGGCGCGCGTCTTTTGGCCTGGCCATCAGAGTGAGCGTTTGTGCGATGCGCTCGTCGGAAATCAGGCTCAAGAACGGGGACTGCTGGAGTTGTGCGGAAAGTCCTTGCCGCAGGGTACCGTTGAAGACGGGATCGCCGGTGGTATTCGCGAATTCGGCGAGGACGATAGTGTCTTTGTCGGTGAGCGGCTTGGCTTGGTGCGAACGATAGTAAAGCCCTCCGGCAACCAAGCCGGCAAGCAGCGGAATAAGAAGGAGCTTTCTGCCGAACTGAACTCGGCCTGGACTCGCAGGAGCCTGGCTTGAACTTGCCGAAGAAACCGCCGGTCGCCACATGATCCGAAGTGGCGATATGTCGACCGGTCTCGGTATCCCGCTTCAGGCGTTGCAAGTCGGTGCGCAAGTCGGCTGCGTTCTGGTAACGCAGGTTGCGATCCTTCTCCAAGGCTTTGTGAATCACCGGGTCCAATCCGGGGGGAACATGAGAGATCCCCTGGGAGGAATAAACGGGCTCCTGGTGCAGGATGGCCCCGCAAATCTCGCCTGAAGTCGTTCCTTGAAAGGGTAGCTTACCGGTCGCCATCTCGTAGAGTACGGCGCCGAAGGAGAACACATCGCTGCGCGCATCCAGTTCCTGAGCCCTGACTTGCTCGGGCGACATATATGCGACGGTGCCGAGCATGGCTCCGGGACTGGTGAGGTGTTGAGCATCGGAGGCCGCGATGGTTTCAACATCATCACTGCTGGCAGCGCCCTGGTTGATGACCTTCGCCAACCCGAAATCGAGAATCTTGGCGTGTCCGCGCTCGGTAACAAAGATGTTGGCCGGCTTGATGTCGCGATGAACAATGCCTTTCGCGTGCGCCGCATCCAAAGCGTCCGCGATCTCGATGGCTAGCGGCAGAAGTTGATCCAGATCGAGGGGGCGACCGGCAATACGGTGCTTCAGCGTAAGACCGTCGAGGCATTCCATTACCATAAAGGCGCGGTTGTTCTCCTCGCCAATGTCGTGGATGGTGCAAATGTTCGGATGATTCAGCGCTGAGGCGGCTTTGGCTTCGCGGCGAAAACGTTCCAGCGCCTGGGGATCACGGGCGACTTGTTCGGGAAGAAACTTGAGAGCGACGAAGCGATCGAGGCGAGTATCTTGCGCTTTGTAGACAATGCCCATCCCTCCACCACCGAGCTTTTCGACAATGCGATAGTGCGAGATGGTTTGGCCGATAAGCGGGGAGTCGGTCATCAGATTGTTTGAGAATGCGCGGCGAACTGAAGGGACATCTTAGGTTGCGGGAAAAGGCAAGTCAACGAAGGGCGTAGTGATGGAGACAGCAGGTCCCTTGGACTCGGCATCCAAATTCAGCGTGCGGCGAGCCAGACTTGATAGGCGACGACGCTCATCATGAACAGCACGTAGACACGGAGGGCCCAGATGACAGCGAGTTCCGAACCCTTGAAGTGGCGGCGCGGGATGATGTGCTTCTTGGCTTTTACCAGTTGATCGTGTTCGAGCGAGGATAGAACCCAGGTCCGGTCGGAGGGACTGATTTGGAATTCATCTTTTTTCATCATTGGGTTAGTTCTCCAGTTTCGGGTGCGCCGGTGAGGTTCAGGGCGAAACAGCAGATTCCTCGGGCCAGAAAGAAGGCCCTCGGAATGACAAATAGTTATGTTTTAAGTAGCTATCCGCGAAAGACCACATATCTACCTTCCTCCCAGAGCGGCGAATAGGTTGGGCGCGATGACGCTGATGCCGAACAGAATGCCGGCGGCGGTGAGCAGGAGAACCACTCCTCCTGAAAAAATGTTTGCCCACCACGGACTGACCAGGTCGCCCATGATCTCTTTGTCGTTCACCAGCATGTAGAGGAACAGCAACGCCGGAGGCATGGCTAGAACCGCAACTACATTTACTACGAGGACCACATACACAAGGGGCAATCCTGGAATAAGGACGATGGCTGCGGCCGCCATGGCGCACAGCGTTAGCACGCCGTAAAAAGCCTTGCCTTCGCCCATGGGAAGATTCAAGCTGTGCGGCCTATGAGTGACCTCGCCGAAGGCGTACGCGGAAGAAGTTGAAATGGTGATGGCGGCAACAATGCCGGCCTCCACCATTCCGATGGCGAAGAGGGATGCACCAAGGCGGCCGATAATGGGCTGAAGTGCCTGGGCAAACTCAGCCGCCTGAAAATTGTCCGCCGTCATCTGGTGGGCGAAGAGTGGCGCCGTGCACAGGATTGTAGCGATGGCGGCGGCTGCCGCCAGTACCGCGCCCATCACGGTGTCGATACGGCCAAAGCGAATATCTTTTGTGGTCATGCCTTTGTCGACGGTTGCGCTTTGCTGAAAGAAAAGCATCCACGGTGTAACGGTTGCGCCGATGTCGGCGAGCACGATGAGCAGCGTGTCCTTATTGAAGCCGGGGACAGGTTGCCAGCTGATCAACGCGTGGCCAACCGCATGCCAACTGGGGTGAGTCATCAGCGCGACTGGGACGAAAATTAAATTGAATGCGGCGGCCGCCAGAGTGATTCGCTCCCAAGTCCAGTAACGGTGACTCATGAGCGCCGCGTAGAGAACGACGAGAGCGATGAGAACGGCTAGCCAGGGCGGTACGCCGAAAAATCCGAGACCGGCGCGTATGGCGACGAACTCGGTGATGAGGGTCAGGAAGTTTCCGATGCCCAGGTCGATCATGGAAAACCAACCCCAGAAAGGGCCGAACCGCTCGAAGATCAACTCCGCGTGACCGCGATGCGTGGCGGCGCCGAGGCGGACGGTCATTTCCTGGACCACGATCGCCATGCAAAACGTGAGGGCGACGAAGGGAAGGAAGAATCCGATGCCGAACTTGGAGCCGGTTGCTGCATAGGAGAGCATGCTGGGGCCGTCGTTTTCTCCCAGCATCACGAGGACACCGGGGCCGACGAGCAACCAGAGAAGACGGGCTTTGGAGGAAACTCCGCGCCGGGCTCGGGCGTCGGATACGCGGACGCGATCGTGGGCACGGTCGACGTCCTCGTGAGTGATAACGACGACTTCTTCGGCTTGGGTGGCGACGGGCTTCATCGATTAGTGAGGGATCTCCGCTGGCGGATCAGGCCTGCATTTTCCGAGCAGAGATTAGCCTAAGTATACACTATGGGATAAACCATGGTTAACTAAGCCGATTGACATGCTACGCGGCGGGCTGGGCTGCGTAGTATAGGGCTGAGATCGATTGCGCTTGTGCTTCGCATTCGCAAAGCAAAATCCTCGCTCAGTGATGAGGATTAAAAGATAGTCGGCCTGGAGGCGCGCTTAAAGGGCAGAGACCCAAACCCGCTCCGTGGCGGCGCGGCCGAGGGATACGTTGCCCACGGCGGTCGACAGGGTGAGAGTCTGGTCGTAGTTGCGTTCGAGCAGCCGCAACTTTGCGCCCGGCCGAATTCCGCGGAGTTCGAGGAATTCGAGGAGCCGGCGGTCCCTTTCGTAGATTCCGCTGACCGAGTAGGTCGCGCCCGGCGCAGCGTCTGCGAGGAGCAGCAGGCCGCGGTGACGGCGACTGGCGGGACTCTCCATCTCACTCAAATTACCGTGTGGGCAGATGCCGCCTCTGCCGAGTTTCGCAAGCAGCTTGGCTTCGAAGTCCGGCGATACGGCGTGCTCCAGGCGTTCCGCTTCGTCATGAACCTTCCACCACTCCATGCCGAATAGCTCAGAGAGCATGCGTTCGATGAGGTGATGGCGAAGGGTAAGTTTGCGGGCAATCTTCCTGCCGGCAGCGGTAAGACGCACGTGTCCATCGGCCGGAACGCGAACCAGTCCGTCTTTCTTGAGACGGCGAACTGCCATGGTCACGGCGGGCGGCGATACCTTCAGCCAGTCTGCGAGGCGCGCGGAGATAACCGATTCGCCTTCGCTCTCAGCCTCGAGGATCGCCTTGAGATAGTCCTCTTTCGAAACGGTAATCATCTGAGAAGATTATACGGGGTAGGATTAATTGTAGTTAAGGCTATGCAAAGATGGCAGGCTCAAACAAAGAGGGCACAGAGGATTCGTGGCTGCGTACGTTGACAGCCTTGTTTTCCCTGCCCTAACCTTGACTTTCCTTAGCTATGAAAATTCTGGTTCTCGGCAACGGTGGGCGCGAGCACGCGCTGGTTTGGAAGCTGCGGCAGTCGGCGCGAGTTTCGAAGTTGTACTGCGCTCCCGGCAATGGTGGCATCGCGGAGGAAGCCGAGTGCCTGCCGGTTGACTTGAGCAGCCTGGAATCGATGGTGGCACTGGCAGAGCATTTGCGGCCGGACCTTACGGTTGTAGGTCCGGAGTTGCCGCTTACGTTGGGCGTGGTGGACGAACTGGCGCGTCGCGGCCTGCCTGCGTTCGGACCGACAAAAGCGGCGGCACAACTGGAATCGAGCAAGAGTTTTGCGAAGGAATTTCTGCAGCGGCACCACATTCCAACCGCTCCTTATGCGATTTGCGATTCATTGGAGGAGGTACGTGCGGCCCTTACGCACTTTCACCTGCCCGTGGTGGTGAAAGCTGATGGGTTGGCGGCGGGTAAGGGAGTGGTAATCGCTGCGAGCAAGGAAGAGGCCGCAAACGTGGCCACCGAAATGTTCAGCGGAAAAATGGTGGGAACGGCCGGCGCGCGCGTGGTGCTGGAAGAATGTTTGAAGGGCGATGAACTTTCCTTTCTGGTGTTGAGTGACGGGGAGCGAATTGCGCCGCTCGTGGCGGCGCAGGATCACAAGAGAGTAGGTGATGGAGATACAGGCCCGAATACCGGCGGCATGGGCGCATATTCGACCGGCGAGATTGTCGACGACAAGATGCGCGATTGGCTGGTGAATCACATTGCGCGTCCCGTGGTCGCGGGCATGAAGGCCGAGGGCGCGAAGTACAAGGGCGTGCTTTACTGCGGACTGATGATGACCGCGCGCGGTCCGATGGTGCTGGAATTCAATTGCCGGTTTGGCGATCCGGAGACGCAGCCGATTCTGATGCGGCTGGAGAGCGACTTGGTAGACGCGCTGGAGGCGTCGATTGCTGGCCGGGTCAGTGAAGGGGATTTCAAATGGTCGAGCGATGCGTCAGTGTGCGTCGTAATGGCCTCTGGCGGGTATCCGGGGACGTTTGCGACAGGAAAAGAGATTAGTGGTCTCGATCAGGCCGCGGCAATCGATGGGGTGAAAGTTTTTCATGCGGGAACGACCCGGCGCGCCGGGGCTTTCTACACTGCTGGCGGGCGCGTGCTTGGAGTGTCGGCGCGAGCGCCGGAGTTGAAGACCGCCGTGGAGCGAGCTTATCAGGCCTGCGAGAAAATTCATTTCGATAGCGCGCAATATCGGAGGGATATTGCTGCGCGGGCTTTGAAGAAATAGCTGGTTGAACTGGGACCCTAGGACTTCCTCCTACATTGGAGGAGTGGGGGTTTGCAATTTACTCCCTCTGTCATTCCGAGCCCGGTCGGGAGCGAAAGCGACGGCAAGTCGGGGAACCTGTTTTTTCCGGTATGGGTAGAACTCAGTCGAGTGGTTCGGGCTGGAGGGCGATGTTAGTTTCGCCGGCGGCTTTTTTGGCGGCGTATTTTTTCATCCAGGCTTCCCAGCTTTTTCCCGCGGCGGTGTCGCGGCCGGTGAAGGCGAGGGCGGCGATGTCGGCGTATGAGACGGAGATTTTTTCGTTCGAGTTCTTGGGATAGAGGCGAACGATTGAATCCTTGAGCGTCGCAGCGGTGCGCCGGTCGAAGAGGTAGCCTTCGATTTTGCCCCCATCTTTGCGAGTGATGGTTACGTCTCCGCGATAGTCGAAAGCTTTTTCTAGCGCGACGCGGATTTCTTCGTCGGTGGCAAGTTGTGGAATCCAGCCTTCAAGTTGTTCGTGGGCGGTGCCGGGGGCGACCTCCAGGGCGTCAGGATTTATGTGGGGCACCGCCTGCGCGGCTTCGTGATCGATGTGGCCGGATTCTTTGCCTGTCATGGATTCGATCAAATCAAAATCTTAAACCCAGAGGGGACAAGGGTTCACTAGTTATGCCCTGGTCTCGTGCAGCCGTTCCGCCGTCGGAGCGATCTGAACCAGTGGGTGCACTGGAGCTTGCGGCTCCTCCAGCATGCGCAACGCTTCCGGATCGCGATAGCGAGTGAATAGCGTTGCCTTCACCGTGGCGAGAAATCCTCCAAGCGAACTGAATGTCGCATTCACCGCCGATGCCTCATATCCGCTGTGAACCATGCAATTCGCGCATGCTGGATTGCCAGACTCGGTTCCGTAATTCTGCCAGGCTGTTGTTTCGAGCAACTCGGCGAAGGTTTCGGCGTAGCCATCCTGCAGCAGATAGCAGGGCTTCTGCCATCCGAAGATATTGTAGGTAGGCATGCCCCAGGGCGTGCAGGGATAGGTGCGCTTGCCCATGAGAAATTCCAGGAAGAGCGGCGAGAGATTGAAGCGCCAGTCCTTCTTGCGATTCGACAGAATCGCGCGAAACATGCGGCGGGTGCGGGCGCGGCCCAGGAAATGTTTTTGGTCGGGCGCCTTGTCATAAGAGTAGCCGGGTGAGAGCATCATGCCTTCGAGGCCGAGCTCCATCATGTCGTCGAAGAAGGCGCGAACGGATTTCGGGTCGGCGCCGTCGAATAGCGTGGTGTTGGTGGTCACGCGGAAGCCGCGGCTGAGGGCTTCTTTGATGGCATCGACGGCGATATCGTAGCCACCCTCGCGGCAGACGGCGAGATCGTGCTCATCGCGCTGGCCGTCGAGATGCACGCTGAAGGTCAGATACTTGCTCGGCTTGAAAAGGTGAATCTTCTCTTTCAAAAGCAGGGCATTCGTACACAGGTAAATATATTTCTTGCGCGCAACTAGGCCGTCCACGATTTCGGCAATCTGGGGATGCATGAGCGGCTCGCCGCCGGGGATTGAAACCATGGGGGCTCCGCATTCATCAACTGCGCGGAAACATTCTTCGGGTGTGAGATCTTTTTTCAGAATGTGGGCGGGATATTGAATTTTTCCGCATCCCGCGCAAGCCAGGTTGCAGCGGAACAAAGGCTCGAGCATCAGCACGAGAGGATACTGCTTGCGGCCGGCGAGCTTCTGCCGAAGCACATAGCTCGTCACAGTCCACATCTGGGATACTGGAACAGCCATTCTGGATGGTAACTCCTGTGTCCGTTTATTTTAGCAGGGACAGATTGTTAGATGGCGACGAAGCCACAGGGGTGCCGGAAAACGAAACTACGAGGGAGGTTTTCAGTCTCTGCGAAACTGTCCAGTCAAGAGTATCTGTTGGCTTTGGAAGTCCTTTAGGATGGGTGGTTTACCGCAACGGTTCTGGCTTCGCGCGCGCCCCATAAACGAAGGGTTCGTGGTATAATTTTGATACTCGCTAAACGAACCTAAGTACAAGACATTTCAATAACTTGAGGTCGGTTCGAGCGGCAGTAAACCTGAATTGGGGCGGAAGCTAAGAAGATCATTGTAAATGACCTTCGCGCACCCAGTTTTGCGAGAAAGTCGGAGCATTCTCCCGCGGAGCGGAATGGCCACCAAAGAGATTCAAACTCCCATCACCGAGACTAAAACAAAGAACGCAATTGTTGCTCCGTTCAGCAGTAATGATGCCGGAAGCAAGAGCGATTACACTGCCGACTCGATCAAAGTGCTCAGCGGCATGGAGCACGTGCGCAAGCGTCCGGCCATGTACATTGGGTCGACCGGCGAAGTTGGCTTGCATCATCTGGTCTATGAGGTGGTGGACAACTCGGTTGACGAAGCACTTGCCGGATTTGCCAAAGAGATTAAGGTCACGATCCATATCGATAATTCGATCACTGTGGTCGATGACGGGCGCGGCATTCCTGTAGATGACATGGAAATTGAAGGCGAGAAAGTCCCCGCCGCTGAGGTCGTGATGACCACGCTGAATGCAGGCGGAAAATTTGACTCGTCGAGTTACAAGGTTTCCGGCGGATTGCACGGTGTGGGAGTGTCCGTGGTCAATGCGCTCAGCGAAGAACTTGATCTGGAAATCTGGCGTGATGGTTTTACCTGGGAGCAGACCTACTCCAAGGGCGAGCCCACGAGCAAGTTGAAAAAGACCGGCGCCAGCAAACATACCGGGACGAAAGTGCATTTCCTGCCCGACCGCACCATCTTTACTTCGTCTTCGGAATACAACTTCGACACCTTGGCGCAGCGGCTACGGGAACTGGCGTTTCTGAACAAAGGCTTGTCGATCACCCTCACCGATGAGCGCTCAACCGATGCGAAGACCGGCGGAGCCAAGCATTCCGAGTTCAAATACAACGGCGGCATCGCGGAGTTTATCAAGCACCTGAACCGCGGCAAGCAGGTGCTGCACGACAAACCGATCTACATGGAAGCGGAACGCAGCGGCGTCGCCATGGAAATTGGGCTGCAATATAACGACGGATATTCGGAGTCGGTGTTCAGCTTTGCCAACAACATCAACACGGTCGATGGCGGAACGCATCTCTCCGGCTTCCGCATGGCGCTGACGCGCACCATTAATTATGCCGGACAGCAGATGGGCCTTTTCAAGGATGTAAAAGAAAATCTGACCGGCGACGATGTGCGCGAAGGCTTGGTCGCGGTAATCAGCGTGAAGCTGCCCCAGCCGCAGTTTGAAGGGCAGACCAAGGGGAAGTTGAATTCCGATATTGCCGGAATCGTGCAGGCCTTCATCAACGAACGGTTGGGTGCATTCTTCGAACAGAACGCAACCGTCGCGAAAAAAATTATCAACAAGGCTGTGGACGCGGCGCGGGCGCGCGAGGCTGCTCGAAAAGCGCGCGACTTGACGCGGCGCAAAGGAGCTTTGGATTCGGGAGGCCTGCCAGGAAAGCTGGCGGATTGCTCGGAGCGTGATCCAAATCGCTGTGAATTGTTTTTGGTTGAGGGTGAGTCGGCAGGTGGAACGGCGAAGCAGGGACGCGACCGTCGCTTTCAGGCGATTCTCCCGTTGAAGGGCAAAATCCTGAACGTAGAAAAAGCACGCTACGACAAGATGCTGGCGCACGAAGAAATTCGCGCCATGATCACGGCACTGGGCACGGGCATCGCCAAGGATGATTTCGATCCGACAAAAGTTCGCTACGGCAAGATCATTCTCATGACCGATGCCGACGTCGACGGGTCGCACATCCGCACGCTGCTGCTGACGTTCTTCTTCCGGCACATGCAGGAGCTGATTAAGCGCGGCAACGTTTTTATCGCGCAGCCGCCTCTGTATTCGATCAAGAAGGGCAAGTCGATGCAGTACATCAAAGACGACGATGCCTTTGACAAAGTCATGCTGAAACGCGCCGCCGATGGCTTGATCGTCCGCTACGGGGAGGGCGCGGCCAAGCTGGAGGGTGCGAACCTGACCCGCTTCATGAGTGTGCTGAAGGAGTATCTCAACTTCTTCGACAAGGTCAATAAGCGTCTGCGCGACGAGAGCGTTACTGAACTGCTGCCGAAACTCGATTTTTCAAAGCACTCGGATTTCGAAGGCGATAAGAAGACTCCCTCGAAGAAAATCGAGAAGCTGGAAAAAGAACTGAAACGGTTGCAGAAGGACCGAAAATTCAAAAGCGTGGAGTCAGTCTTCGACGAGGAGCACAACCTGTGGGAAGTGCGGATCGTGAACTCGCAGGGGTCGGAGCATGTGATCAACTGGGAGCTGGCCTCCAGCGCGGAGTGCCGGCAGTTGATTTCGAAGTTCAAGCAGATCGAACCTTATCTGGAGCCGCCCTTCGTCGTGGAAGCTCTAACCAAGTCGGGCGCGGTGAGCACCAACGGCGACGAAGCCGGAGACGACGAGGGCGTTGACACCGGCGTGGATACCAATGAGAAGTCCGACAAAAAAGGGGCCAAGGCTGCGCCTGCAACAAAGGGTCGAGCCGCGGCCGAGCCGGTGGAAAAGGCCACGGCGCGCGAGCTGTTCGAGTACGTGAAGAAGGAAGGCAGCCGCGGCTACGACGTGCAGCGCTACAAAGGCCTGGGTGAAATGACCGCTCCACAGCTTTGGGAGACGACGATGGACCCAGAGCGCCGGACTTTGCTCTCAGTGAAGCTAGAAGACATCGCCGAGTGCGAAACCATCTTCACCACGCTGATGGGCGAGGACGTGGAAGCACGGCGCAAGTTTATCGAAGAGAACGCGCTCGACGTGAAGAATCTGGACATTTAAGAATCCGCCACGGCTTTACGCGGATGCACAGGGATGGAAACCTCAGGCGGCTCTTCAGGCCGCCTTTTTTATTTGCGGCGATCGCGAGGAGATCGCTGTAGCTCCCAGCGTCAGCAGAGTAATCAGCAAAATATCCCCGAGAGAAATAACGCAGTAGATGCACCACACTCCGAGAATATCTTTTTCGATGTGGGCGAGGTACAGAGAGAAAGCCAGTCCAACCAATGCTATCGCTAACACCAGACGATAGGAGCGTCGCCATGCCAGCGCTGCCATGAGAATGTATCCGGCGATGCCGAGAGCAGCGACTGGAATGCCTGCCAGCATCGCGTAGGGGCTGTGATTGACGATGCCGCAGTCCCAGCGCTCGTTGATGCTGCACGGCGAATCGCCCTCGGTGCGGTAGTGCTCGCGCAGGGCGAGAGCGGAGACTACCATCCCAAGAGTCGCCAGCAAAACCAAAGCGTACTTCATGCGTGCTCCTATTTCCTAACTCGTTCTGTAACCTAAGTGGCAGCATGCACTGCTGCGATATCCTGCAGCAGGTCGGACGCTTGCCAGTCGGCGCCGTGGTACCACTTGGAAATTTTTCCATCCGGAGCAATGACCGCCGTGCTGAGCGAATGGGTAATCAGTGCCGCCTTCTTCGTTGTAGGTCAGAGCGAAATAATTGGCAAATTCAGCTAACTCAGTTTGCGGAATCGCCGCAAACTCCCAGTGGCTGAACAGTGTGCGATCTTTGCTTCCGGCGCAGGAAAAGCCATAAGTGCGCAAAACCTTGGGCGTATCGTGCGCCGGATCAAAGCTGATGCTGAGCAGGTGAGTCTTGCCGTAGAGAGCCGGGTCCGCTCGAATCTTGCTATCGATTGCGGCAAATTCGTGGCTGACGCGTGGACAGAAATCGGGAAACGGGCAGCGGGTGTAGATCAGCGTGAGCAGGACGGTTTGTCCGCGATATTGATGGAGCGAGATGGGCTTGCCGTTTTGGTTAATCAGCCTGAAGTCCGGCACTTCGTCGCCGGGAGCCGGAGTGTGCAGGTTTGCCGCGGGCTTGGCGTCAGTAGCCGGCGAATGTGCGGTTACCTTTACGTTCTCCAGCCAGTATTTATCCGGCTCGACTACGACATCGGCTGTGATGGAGTCTCCCGGCTGCAACTGATTGAGCACATCAGCGGGTTTTATGGTGTAAGGCATCACCATCGCGTCCATAAAGCCGGCGATAGGATCGTTGTTGATGTTGGCAGTGCCAGCCTGTTTATCGATCGAAATAATTTTTCCCTTCAGGGCATAATGTTTGGCGCCGTTCGCGGCCGATTGGGATGGTCCACGATTGCAGGCTATGGAAAATGCGAGCACAAGGCATGTGCCAAGAAGCGCAAGGGAGAACGACAACGACCGCGACAACGAATTGCGATGATTGAACATATGTAATCTTCTTATTATCTCCGAACATCTTTAATCCGAACATAGTCATGAAAAACGTCATGGGAAATGTCATGGGAAGTCTACGTCCCCGACCTAGGCATCCCGCTCTAGTAGTGGAAGCGATAGCGAAACTCCGCGTAAATTTGACGGGGGTCGTTCCAGTGAAAACCGCCAAAGGTCAGACTGTTATCCAACTCCGTGCGGCGGTTCGCCACATTGACCGCCGTTACGGAAACCGAATACTTCTCCAGGAAGCTTTTCCCGGCTGAGATGTCAAACGTGGTGTGTCCAGGCAGATAATCGCCGGGATAAGGTTCTCCGGGGAAGGCATTGTGAAACCCCGAGCCGTAATAAACATTTGTCGCGGCATAGGCGTGAAAAGGAAGCGTTGCGTTGAACCCCACGTTCAAGGTGTTTCTCTGATCGTGGTCAACCGGCCCTAATCCCGGAGGCGGATATCCTGGGCATACCGGCATCGTGGCAGGACAAATCAAGCCTCCCGTAATCGGCGATGTTGCCTGGGCAAATTGATTCGCGTAGGCAAGATGAAGCTGGCCGCGATGCCAGAGATTCGGAGAGCGCAGCGTTAGTTCCCAGCCCTGAATCTGGGCGTAGGACCATGTAATGGGCCAGAAGATATTCGATTCGCCGATGTTGTTGTGATCGAGCCAGTTTTTGGCCCGGGTTTCGAAGTTGTCGGCGTCAAGGATCCAGCCCTTCAACGGAACGGTGACACCGAACTGCCACTCGATATCACGCTCACCGTGCAAAGGAGCGAAGGCGAAACCCTGGCCTGTGGCCAGATTTTGCAGCTGGCTGGTGGCCGTCGAAACAGGCGGAGCCTGGTAGTAGTAGCCGTAGAAACCACGGAAGACCCAATTCAGCCGAGGAATTCTTATCGCAGCGCCGAGGCGCGGATCCGTTGCATGCTCGGAGATGGTCGCGCTGAATGCCGTCTCGCGCAGACCCGCGATCAAGGTCAGCCAGGGCGTGACTTTGAATTTGTCGTTGATGAAAAAAGCGGCCACGCCACCGTTGACGGCTGTGGACGACGGAGGGATGCTCGTAGGCGAATTCGGGGCTGTGTAATCGTTGGAAAAGTAGTTGTATTGGTGCTGGCCAAATCCGTAGACGCCGGTCTGAAGATCGTTCCGCCAGACGTTGGCATTGAAGGCGGCTTGCACTCCGCCGTACTGGGCAGTCTGAGTAACGGTTGAGATAACCGGAAAGTCGTTGGGGCCTCCTCGGTAGTCGGCACCGTTGTAATGATAGAAGGGTGAAACGGTGAGCAGCGTGTTTGAATCGAACGTGTGAACCCACGAGAACGTCGCATAACCATCTGGCTCACGCTCGCCATCACGCAAGCCATAGCTGGGAGTATTCCCCCCCTGCGCCAACTGCTGATTTCCGATTGAGTTCGGATTGGGGTCGTATGGGATCTGGAAATAATCCTGCCGCAGGGAACCGACCACACGAAACTGATTTTTCGGATCGGAGTTGAAGATGAAGGAAGCGAATCCTCCGTATCCATTCGCGGCGTCATGGAAGACCTGAGCGATCGGGGGCTGAAGGCCGTAATTGCTGCGGTTGCCGTTGAGGCTGACGTAGTAAGCGGAGCGGGCCGTGTGTCCTCCACAACTGATCTGATTGTCGGTTTGATAGAAATTTCCCACCGCGATGACCAAGTCGCACTCCCGATCGCGCTCAAAGCCGGTGCGCGGGACGACGTTGAAGATTCCATAAGTGCGGTCGCCGTAGTCGGCATCGTAACTGCCACGCTGCACTTCCAGATAATCAATGTCCTTGGGATCGATCTGCGGGCCAAGATTGTTAGCGATATTAGTATTGGGGATTGGAACGCCGTCAATTAGCCACTCGACCTGATGTCCGCCTCGCATATGAAGCATGTCGTGCGTTACATATGCCGCGGGTACGTAGTCAGTGATCATTTCCATGCCGTTGGTGCGGTCTGCGCCAGGAGTTTGCTGAATATCGATACGGTTCAGCGTGGTGGTCGGCGTGACGCTCTCGGTCGTCGCTTCCACTGGAGTCTCCGAAACGGCAACAGTCTGCTTCACGCCTGCGAGGGCCAACTTGAAATGCAGCACCGGACTGGTATCGGAGCCGACAATAACCTCCTGTTGCGTTTGCTGGAAGTCTTTCAACGAGACTGTGACTGTGTAATCCCCGATGGGTACAGAACTGAATTCGAATTCTCCGTTGTTGTTCGATTCTTGCGATTGCTTCCAGTCGGAATTTTGAGCCTTAAGTGTCACCCGTGCGCCTTGAATCGGACGGTGCTGCGGATCATGAATGACGCCGCGAACCGAACCGAAAATTGTGGCGAAGGCGGCAATGCTTGTCAGAAGCAGGACCGGAGCGACGAGTATCCTCTTGTAATTCATTTTCTCCTCCATGTGAATCGGGTTAGGCGTAGCAGAGCCGCGCCGATTCGAGCTTGGATGGAACTGGCGCGTTCCGGCGGAACGCGCAGCTATGCGCTCAGCAAATGAAGCGCAGTCAAGCCTGGAGAAACTTCAGTAAATTGGCGGGGCGCGTGAGGATTGAAACTCCGCAGAAGGGGCAGCCGGTGACTCCGATCGGGACACGGCGAGGTGAACATCGACAGGGTGCAAGAAAAACGCTGTCAATTTGGGCTGCGGGTGGGCCCATTGGGCGGTGATGACGGCGCGGCAGCACTCTTGGTTACAGCAACCAGTATCGCGAATACTAAGCTGGGAGGAATCGGTTGCTACTGCTTCGTGGCAGTGATGCTGATGCGCCGCTTTGCGGACGCAGCATGCGTGTGGCGGGGCAGCCGTTACCGCCAGCGCCGGCGGAACAAGACTTCCCGCGAGAGCGAAGAGCAACAGCAATCTGGCAGTGAGACGTTGCATGCTTCCTGTGAAACGGGAACCCCAAGGTGCTCACAGCATAGAACAGAAACGCGACGAGGGCAACCAACGGTATTTGTAAAATTTTCAACCACGAAGCTCACGAGGGCACTCTAAGGAACAGGCAAGGATGCTCGCGCGATTTATGCCTTGCCGTGAATCTTAGCCCACCACCAACGAACTCCGACGAACAGAAAGCGCCAGTCCTGCAAGAATTCCGGTGGCTTGCCTTCGAAAGCATGCCCGATGAATTGAAAAATCCATCCCAGGACAAATAGTCCAAGCGCGTACGGCCAGAGCCGGTGGAAGAAGATGCTGGCAAGGAATAGCAGGAGCGATATCAAAATAGTCGGAATCCCCAGTGTGTGGCAGGCGCGGTTTACGGGATGCTGATGGCTGGTCGCGTATTGCGAGACCCACTGTTCGTTGCTTCGATTACCTAGCATAGCGGAAGGATGATACACCGGCCTGGGCCGGGAGTGGTAGGGCTCTCGATTCCAGATCAGCGCTGCGGCTTTCTTGCGTCTGCAGCGCATCGTGCGCTACCTTCAACATAGTCCTGCTTGAATCTCTGAATGGATCACTCCTGCCGCACCTGCGGGCATAGCATCGAGGACGGCAAGCCATTCTGCTCACAGTGCGGAGCGCCGCAGATTCGTGTGATGCTTCCTGAGCCTCCCCCATCACTGGTTCTCGAACGCGACGGAGCCATCGCGGCAGGAGACAGTGGAGTGACAGCGGTTCTTCCCGTCGTTACCGCCAACTCCCTGCCCGAAAGCTGGTCTCGCGACATGAAGCCGTGCGCCCTTGCGGCTGCAATTGCTCTCGTCCTCACATTTTTAGGTCTCAATCCGTTTGTGGCTGCGCTCGGCACAGGATTGTTGGCAGTCGTGTTTTCCCGGCGCCGCAGCCCAGGGATCGTGATCCGGTCTGCTGCCGGCGCCAGGCTCGGCGCCATCGGCGGCCTGCTGCTTTTCGGCATGTCGACGGTTTTCGAGACGCTGGCCGTCGCCGTCCTACACAAGGGCGGAGAATTGCGAAGCGAAATGATGGACAAGATTCAGCAGGCTGCTGCGCGTTATCCCGGCCCTGAGGTCCAGCCCTTTCTGGACTTTGCAAAATCGCCCGAAGGATTCGCGTTCCTTCTGGTGGCCTCCGTAATTTTCGGTTTGTTGGCATTCATCGCGCTCGGCAGTCTCGGGGGAGCGCTGGGTGCCCGCTTTACGGGACGGCGGGACCGAGCATAGCTGGGAGTCAGCGAGTCGAAACGGAGGATGGTCGGTGCCGCTTTATTATTCAGCACCGGTCTTGCCCGGAAAACATTTGCCGCGTATGATGCACCGTTTGCATTCTTACGCAATGAACAAGCCGGCACGCGGATCACTACTCAGCATCGAGCACCTGGAGGATAAGGAAATCCTCGGGCTGCTGAATCTGGCGCGCCGCATGAATCCGCTCAAGGCTCGTCCCCTCCTGCGCAACAAGCGGATCATGCTGTTGTTTTACGAAGCTTCCACCCGCACGCGCTCATCTTTCGAAATTGCCGCCAAGTCAATGGGCGCGATTACCACGCTTGTCGAATCATCGGGGTCGAGCATCGAAAAGGGCGAATCTCTGCTGGACACTGCCTACACGCTGCGCGCGGTAGGAGCCGACGCCATCGTCATTCGCCATCCCGCCGCCGGAGCGCCTCACCTGATGGCGTGCCATCTCGACATTCCCGTGATCAACGCCGGAGATGGCATGCATGCTCATCCATCCCAGGCCCTGCTGGACGCGTTCACCATTTTGAAACACAAAAAATCGTTCAAGGGCTTGCGGGTTGCGATTATCGGCGACATCTACCACAGCCGCGTGGCTCGATCCGCATGTCATCTGCTGAGCAGGTTTGGCGTGAAGGTAACGCTCTGCGGACCGCCCGAACTGGTGCCGGAATACGCCACCAGCCTGGCTCCGGGGCTGCACATTACCCGCCAAATCGAAGAGGCGCTGCGCGGCACGGACGTGATCATGCTCTTGCGAGTACAACAGGAGCGCCTCGCCGGAATGAAGATCAATTTACAGGACTATATGGCCCGCTACCAGATGACCCCTGCGCGCCAGAAGCTGGCCAAGCGCGATGCCATCGTCATGCATCCCGGACCGATCATTCGTGGGCTGGAGTTGACCTCGGAGGTGGTTGACGGCCCGCAGTCCGTCATCGTGGATGAGGTGCACAACGGCGTTCCCACGCGCATGGCGATTTTGGCGAGGGCTTTGGGAAAGGCGAAATGAGGCCCGGACTTGTACTGATCAAGACGAATCCTTGCTTAGAGGAAATGTAGGATGCCGTATACCAAGACAATTTGTCATCCCGACCGGGGTGCGGGACCCGCTGTTCCTGCTGATCTGCGGGTAACATTGCCGAACGCTGAATTGTGAATGCGAAAAACCAAAAACGTGAGAGCTCCAGTCTGCTGATCAAAGGCGGACAGCTGATCGATCCTGCAGCCAAGATCAATGCGCTGATGGACATTCTTCTGCGTGACGGACGTGTGGCGGAGATTGCGCCGCCCAACAAAGTTCGCGCCAGCGCAGACGAGAGATTCGATGCGCGCGGATTAATCGTTGCTCCGGGATTCATCGATCTTCACGTTCACTTGCGCGAGCCAGGGCAGAGATACAAAGAGACGATTGCCACCGGCACCGCCGCCGCCGCCGGCGGCGGGTTCACCTCGGTCTGCACCATGCCCAATACCTTGCCGGTGGTAGACACCGAAGAATGGGTTGAATGGCTGCGAAGTCCGGAGCGTGGCGCTATGGTGAATGTGTTCCCCATCGCTGCTGCAACGCGCAGCTCGCGGGGCGCGGCGCTCACCGATTTTGCCGCGCTGCAGCGGGCGGGAGCAGTGGCCGTTACCGACGACGGCAAACCGATACTCGACGACGAGGTCATGCGCGCGGCCCTGCGGCTCGGCGCCGAACTCAACCTGCCGGTGGTTCAACACGCCGAAGATACGCGCCTGACCGAGACCTGCTCCATGCACGAAGGTCCTACCAGCTTTCGTCTCGGGTTGCGCGGCATGCCCGCTGTCGCGGAAGCGAACATCGTGGAGCGGGATGTGAGCTTCGCCCAGCAGATTCGCGAGTCGCGCCTGCACGTGGCGCATCTTTCCACGTCTGAGGCGCTCAAAGCGGTCCGGCGCGGCAAGCGCGCGAAGGCTCGCGTGACTTGCGAAGTGACGCCGCACCACTTCACCCTGCTCGACGAAAACGTGGGCGAGTACAACACCAATTTCAAAATGAACCCGCCGCTGCGCTCGGCCTCGGACCGAGAGGCCATTCTGGTCGCGCTCGCCGACGGCACCGTGGATGCCATCGCCACCGACCACGCGCCTCACGCCACGCACGAAAAGCAGGTGGAATTCGAGCGCGCCGCTTTCGGTATCACTGGACTCGAAACAGCGTTGGCGCTGGCCATCACCAAGCTTCACCGCGACCACAAGATTCCGCTAACACGTATCGTCGAACTTGTCACCGCCGGCCCTGCGCGCGTCTTCGACCTCCGCGGCCGTGGATCGCTGCAGCGCGGCAACGTCGCCGACGTAACCATCTTCGATCCCAAGAAGCGCTGGACGTTCGACGCGGCTAAATCGCGATCGCTGTCGCGTAATACTCCGTTTGACGGATGGCAGTTCATAGGGAAAGTTGTGGCGACGATTGTGGGCGGGAAGATGGTGTACCGGGCGGAGTGAGCTAGAGCCGCGAAGCGGCGGCATTCATTAGCCCCGCACGTAAGTGCGGGGAAGCGTGCAAGACTACCCCAGACTTCTTTAGAAGCAGTAAGAACTCTTCTTCAAAACTCCTCTTCTTGTGATGTTCCACTTGATTACGAACGTAAGCCAGGACTGTGGGCAACAGCGACGGACTTACGCTGAAAGCGCCGTACCCTTTCTGCCACTCAAACGGCATTCCGTTTTCCCCAAGCCAGCGCGAGGAGTTGGCTTTCAACTTCTGTACAACCTCAGCAAGAGTCAACGCCGGCGGCAACCCAATGAGCAGATGAACGTGGTTGGAAGTGCCGCCAGCGGCCAGGATCTTGAAACCAAGGTTGTCGGCTATTCCGGTCAAGTAAGCGTAAAGCTCCTCTTGCAGTTCAGCAGAAATCAGGTCCCGCCGCCCCTTAGTGCTAAAGACGCAATGTACGAAATTGGCGGCATGCGTGTGCGACATGCGAGGCACCGTCCCTGAAGGGACTCGATTCCTGAGCGACCACCGTCCCCGCACTTACGTGCGGGGCTGATGAATTCCGTCCCCTTCGGGAACTGCCTCACCATCGCCACGAGCCCCGACTCCTCCTCAATATTAAAGCTACCAGGAACGAACCACTGCGCTGGACATCTCAAATGTGTATCGGAATTCCGAAAACGGGAAGGGTCGAGGAGGGGAAGGTGAACGAAGCTGCGAAGAGTCGCGAAAAGGGGTGATTTCGCTAGGCTACATTACAATCCCCATCCTCTTCCCCACTCTCCCCAGCACCTCTAGCGCCTGCTCCAACTCTTCTTTCGTGTGCGTTGCGGTCATGATGGTGCGGATGCGGGCTTTGCCTTCGGGCACGGTGGGAAAGGCGATGCCGGTGCCGAGCACGCCTTCTTTGAACAGCTCGCGGGAGAAGTCCATGGTGAGCTTGCCGTCGCCGATGATGATCGGAGTGATCGGTGTTTCGCTGGCGGGAGTGGCGCGGCCGCCGATGTCGAAGCCGAGCAGGGCGAGTTCCTTTTTCCAGAAGCGCGTGTTCTCCCAGAGCTTCTCTATGCGCTCCGGTTCGTTTTCCAGAACCTCGAAAGCAGCAATGCAGGTCGCAGCAACGGACGGCGGATGGGAAGTCGAAAACAAAAATGGCCGCGCGCGATGATAGAGAAAATCGATCAGATCGCGCGTGCCGCAGACGTATCCGCCCAGCGCCCCGATCGCCTTCGATAAAGTTCCGACCTGAATATCCACGCGGCCATGCACCTTGAAATGATCAATCGTGCCGCGGCCGTTGCGTCCTAAAACGCCCGAGGCGTGCGCATCATCGACCATCATGATGGCGCCGTGTTTTTCGGCAATATCGCACAGTCCGGGCAGCGGCCCGATGTCGCCATCCATGGAGAAGACGCCGTCGGAAATCAGCAGCTTTTTGCCGGGCTCGTCTTTCACGCTGGCCAGTTGCTCTTCTGCGTGGGCGACATCTTTGTGGCGGAAGACAAGAATCTTCGCCTTCGATAGCCGCGCTCCGTCGATGATCGAGGCGTGGTTCAAGGCATCGGAAATGATGAAATCCTCTTTGCCGAGCACTGCCGAAACCGTGCCTGCATTCGCCGCAAAGCCTGACTGGAAGACCACGCAAGCTTCCACGTTCTTGAAGCGCGCAATCTTTTCTTCCAGCTCCATCTGAATCTTCATCGTGCCGGCAATGGTACGCACCGCGCCTGATCCCACGCCGTATTTTCGTGTGGCCTCGAGCGCAGCCTCGCGCAGCTTGGGATGCGTAGTCAGCCCCAGATAATTATTCGACGCCAGGTTGATCACCTTCTTGCCGTCGAAGATGCAGACGGGAGCCTGTTCGTCCTCAAGCACACGTAGCTTGAAGTGCGTGCCCTTGGCCTTAAGTTCGTTGAGCTGATCGGTGAGATAAGAGAGCGGGTTGGTGCGGGTTGCAGTGGTCATGGGAAAACCTCGCCACGGATTAAACACGGATCAACACTGAACATGAGCTGAGCACGGTGCACTCGGACAGAAAACGGTCCATGAAACGGTTCATCAAAAAGAAAAGCTCCCTCAAAACATAATCGGGTTGCCAGTTGCGATGCTGGCCTCGCACAATTGTTTCATGTTGTTAAAAAATTCTTTCTCCGAATCCGCCAGAATATCGCTGGAGTGGAGAACGGTTTCAACTTCTTTCAGCAGCTTTGGTGATTCTTTCACCGGTATCCAATCGCCAGTGTGGGTGCCGTCGTAGAGAACTTTTTCGAGCAGAATGGGGAATCGCGGTCCCGGACTGCCCTGCAACCCGCGCAGAAAGCCTCGCAGATTCTTAACGCGCGTAATGTTGCCCAGAAACATCGAGAGAATATATCCCTCGTGCTCGCATGAATCGGTAAGCCAGTGGTCGTGGGCATCCCACTCCTCATCGGAAGGATCGCCGCTGAGCGTTGGGTCACCCGCCTCGTCGAAGGTGAGCCGGTCGGGAAGAGGATGAGGTTTGGCCTTGCCGTCGCGAATGCAGGTGCAGCGTACGAATGCATCAAGGGCCATGGGCTTCCTCCCGTCTATGTTCCCGCTGGTACGTGGTCAAAAACCTCGCGGGCGAGGCGCCCGCGCCACACGGTCCGTTACTTTACGCCGTTCGGGTATACCAATATTTTACTGGCTTCGCCCGTCTTCAGCCGCTCCATGGCCTTCGAAAAATCCTTCATCGAGATACGGTCGGTGATCACCGGATGCAGGTCGAGTTTTCCGGCTTTGAGCAATGCGGTCATCTGGTACCAGGTCTGGTACATGCGGCGTCCGTTGATGCCTTGCACCGTGATGCCTTTGAAAATAATGTCTTCGGAGAAGTTCAGCGAGATAGGCCTGGAGGTCAGGCCGAGGAGGGAAATTCTTCCACCGCGCCGCACGATATCGAACGCCGTTCGAATTGAATCGGGATGGCCGGCCATCTCGAGCACCACGTCCACACCTAGCCCCCCGGTCTTCTCCATCACGATGGCGCTAGCTTTTTCTTTCGACGGATCGATCACATAATCGGCCTTCATTTCGCGCGCGATCTTGCGGCGGTGATCGTTCACTTCGATCGCGAACACACTGGTGGCTCCCACGGCGCGTGCAACGGCGATTGCGAACAGTCCAATAGGCCCGCATCCCGTGATGGCGACGGTTTTCGCGGCGATCTCCCCGGCGAGCACGGTATGAACCGCGTTCCCTAACGGATCGAGAATCGATGCGTACTCCTGCGGAATCGCGGGATCCAGTTTCCAGATGTTCGATTCCGGTATGACTACATACTCGGCGAAAGCGCCATCGGCATCGACGCCGATGATCTTTACGTTCTGGCAGATGTGAGCTTCCCCGGTGCGGCATTGCAGGCACTTGCCGCAAGCCACATGCATTTCGGCGGAAACGAAGTCGCCTTCCTTCACGCTGGTGACCTCATTGCCGAAGGCAGCGACTTCGCCGCAGAATTCGTGTCCCGGAATCAGCGGAGGATGGATTCGGTTCTGCGCCCAGCGGTCCCAGTTGTAGATATGCAGGTCGGTTCCGCAGATGGATGCGACCTTCACTTTAACCAGCACATCGGAAGGACCATAGGCGGGAACCTTGACTTCCCGGATTTCCGCGCCCGGCGCAGGTTCTGGCTTAACTACGGCGAGCATTGTGGGGGGCATGAAGGCTACCTGTTCGAATTGAGGCTCAGACGCAAACGTATGATTCTAGCACCGTGGCGGAACTGCCGGGTTCGCAGCCACTTAGTTGGTCGTGGCTCATTCTGATTTCCAGAGTCTCCAACAAAGGGTCATTAAGTAGGACAAGCCGAGAGCGACAACGAAATAAACTGTGAATGCCGTCAACAAAGCCAACCAAACCCTTTTTCCAACGAAGTTCGGGGGATTGTTCCACAGATACCGGAATGGTCCTATAGCAATTAGCGAGCTTGGAGCAACAAGGATTGGTTCGATCACCTTTTTAACCAACTTCTTCCACCTCTCTCAGCGCTCTCAAGATAAAGACAAGCCCCATTATCAATCCAATTGCGGCAGGGTAGCGGGCCCAGCTTCCGCATGTTACAAGCCGCGTGTGCTCAACTCGTCGACTTGTGAGGCGCGACGCTTTTGTACTCCTCCGACTTGCCGCGGGGGATGCTCAACGTCTTCCACTCGGCGGAGCGCAGATGTTTGGACAAAAATACAATCTGCCCGGTGTGCTGCGCGTAGTGCGCGATCTGCCGGTTGACTGCCTGCATTACGGTGTGCGGCTCGCCGCGCACGGTGACGGTGCGCATCACGTCTTCAGGCCGCAGCGCTTCGATAGCTGCAAAAACACAGCCCCACCCATCTTCCCACCACTTCATCACCTCCGCGCGCGTGGTTGCCGGATTAAGTTCAAATTCGCGATCGCGGAAACGGTCGGGCTTTTCCCCGTCGCTGGCAAGGAAATCAGTGAAGCGGGAGCGCATGTTGCCGGCAAGATGCTTCACCAGAATTGCAACCGAGTTCGCCTCGGGATCGATGGTCACAAAAAAGTCTTCGTCGCGGAGTTGCGTCATCGCGCCTTCGGCCATCCGCTTGTGGCCGCGGAACTGCCGCCGCGCTTCTTCAAGATAGTGAGCAGCTAAGTCGGTCATAAAACTCTGATCCCTTTAAAAACTCGATGTGGCACCCGGTTGCAATTCCTCACAAAAGTTCCGTCTCGCTAATTCGACCCCAGCCTCCGCCCCCGGGCGATTCGATCCTGATTCGCTCGCCAGCTTGCAGTCGCGTGCTGAACTTTCCGGGCATCTCTTCGATCGCGCCGCTGTTGCGAATCACACTGGCCCGCCCCGGCGCACCCGGATTGCCGCCAGCCAATCCCCAGGGCCTATGCGGGCGGCGCTCTGCTAGAAGCGTAACCTCACAATCGGTGAGCACTTCAATCTCACGGATAATTCCATCACCACCTCCGTGCTCTCCCGTTCCGCCGCTTTCTGGACGAAGAGAATAGCGTCGAACCCGCAGAGGATAGGCGAACTCTAACGCCTCCGCGGGCGTGTTCAGCGAATTTGTCATATGCGTATGAACACCCGACACCCCGGGCTTGGTGGGCCGCGCGCCCATGCCACCTGCGATGGTCTCGTAATAAGCGAAAGGCTTGCCGGTGCGAGGATCGAATCCACCGATCGTAAGATTGTTCATTGTTCCCGAAGCAGCCGCAGGGATGCGGTCTGGAATAGCCTGAGCAAGGGCACGCAGCAGCACATCGACGATGCGCTGAGAAGTTTCGACGTTACCGCCAGCGACGGCCGCTGGAGGCCTCGCATTCACAACTGTCCCTTCCGGAGCGATCACCTGGATAGGCCGCATCAGCCCGGCGGTCGCAGGAACATCATCCGCCACCAGACATCGGAAAACGTAAAAGCATGCGGAGTAGGTAATCGCCTCGACCGCGTTCACGCTGCCTTCCACTTGCGGATCGCTGCCAGTGAAATCGATTGTGACCATCGGCGGCGAAGATACCGATCCACGACTCGCAACTCTACGATGCGCAACTCTATGACTCGCAACTTTCACTGTTACAGCGATCTTCACCGGCTTTTCGTTGATGCCGTCGCCGTCCAGAAAATCCTCGGCGCCATACGTGCCCGCCGGTAGCTTCTGCAAAAAGACGCACATCAGTTCTTCGGAATACTTCAACAGCTCTCGTGCCGCGGTTTTGACGCGGCCGGCTCCGTATCGCGCGCACACCTCGCGAAGTCGCTCCTGCCCGGTATGGCAAGCTGCGAGTTGTGCTCCCAGGTCTCCTTCCCGTTCCTCGGGTGTGCGCACATTGTTGAGCAGGAGCGCGAGCACGTCGCGATCCATCACGCCCGCGCGCATGAGCCGCACCGGAGGAATGCGAAATCCCTCCTGGTAGATCTCGCGGCAGAGGCCCATCGAACCGGCATAGGCGCCACCTACGTCCGCATGGTGGGCTCGGGAGGCAACGTAGAAGTCGGGACGAATCTCGGTTCCTCGACGCCGCAATCTCGCGCTGAGTTGGCCGGAGGAGCCGCGAGTCGCGTACACGGGCGCTACCAGGGTGATATCGGGAAGATGAGTTCCGCCACGGAAGGGATCATTCAACATCGCGACGTCTCCGGGACCCAATTGGCACGATGCAATTGCCGCTCTCACCGACATTGGCATCGACCCCAGATGCACCGGCATGTGATCACCCATGGCGATGACTTCACCGGCGTCGAACACAGCGCAGGAGTAATCGCGGCGCTCTTTAATATTGGGGGAAAAGGCCGTGCCCCGCAGCGCTGCGCCCATTTCCTCGGCAATGGAGTGGAAAACATTCTTGAAGATTTCCAGCTCGACGGGATCGCGCCGCATGAGGGGAGTGTACCGGAAGAGTAAGAATTCTTGATCCGATTGTAAAATTGTGTTGACACTTTGTTTACACTGGCTCAATATCTTGTGCTAAGGATGCTGCCTGTACCACAAGTTGGGCGGCATAACGCATTCGGGCCCAAGTACAGAACCTTTGCAAGGGAAAATCGTTCACGGAGGAACCTTCATGGCAACGAAGAAGAAAGCCAAAAAGAAGAAACACTAACCGTCAGCGAAACGATACTTCGCGGTGGGCCGAGAATTTCAACCAGCCTCTCAGGAGAATGTTTCTTGAGAGGCGTTTCCTTTTTGCGGACAATGCCTTCCCCGCCGGTTTAGATCCGACCCTCGCCGCCTCAAAATTTTCCATCAGGAATCGCGGGGTGTGTCACAATATTGACCTCGAACCCAGACAGCGCGGGTAATGCACAAGGCGGGCAAGCACAAGTATGAGCTCCAAAATATGAGGCCTAGAATATGAGCCCCACAATATGAGCCCCAGGAAGAAGGGCGGCGACAAGAATAAGACGGATGAAGTTTTCATCCCCGACAAACTCTACTTCCGCATTGGCGAAGTGGCTACCCTGTGCCGGCTCCCTGCCTACGTGCTGCGTTTCTGGGAGAGCGAGTTCCCGCAACTGAAGCCGGTGAAAAGCAGCACCGGACAGCGCATGTATCGCAGACGCGACGTGGAAAGCGTCCTGCGCATCAAGCAACTGCTCTATGATCAGGGATTCACGATTGTCGGCGCGCGCCAGCAGTTGCGTTCCGAGGGGAAGACGGATAAAGGTCAGGCGGCAATTCCGTTCCCCGTGCAATCGCCGGCAGAAATGCAGCGCATCCGCCAGGGTCTGCGGGAGATTCTGAATTTACTTTCCACACGGCGAACGGGATGAGGCAGGTCTTGGTTTTTTAGTTGTCGGCTCTTGGGCGCAGCGGCCTAAGGTTGACGTGCGCTGAATTCATCTGCAGATATTGAGAGCCTAAGTCCTAACACCGGAGACTATTCTCACGACACGCTCTCCGGCTTCTTCACCTTACCCGCATTGGCGGCGTCGATGCGGATGCGGCTCACGCGTGCTGTTTCCTGAATCAAATCGTCGGTAACGCGAGCTCCATCGCCCGCCATTACCGACCCTGCGGCCAAAGCAAAGCGCAGCGCGTCGGCCTGATCCTCGAAATATAAAATGACTTGCCCGGACATAGAAATTCCCTCGAGTTTGAACTACGTGCAAACTGCCGCCTGGAAAGAACTTTGACGATGGCGCGTCGACGAGCGTGATTCAGGTCGAGCTTCCTGTGATTGTGGAGGAAGGACACTTCCGCTCAAAGTGCTTTTCTTGGTTCAGGGTTGGGGTAAGCCTACTCGAAAGGATTTGATCCTCGCAAAGTAAGGCCGCCAAGAATGCAATGAACAGAGAACCGAGCTTGAGACACTATTGGTTTGGTTGATCCTGGACACGGACACGCGGCAGAGGGACAATTAAAGACATGGGGACCGCAAACAGTTGGCACCAGGATGAAGATAGCCGATCTGGGAAGATGGGACAGCAATGCAGTGATCGCTGCCCTACCAGGTCACGCGGCAGGCGTTCTAAAAGTTTTCTATTGCTCGCGATCGCGACTTACATTGGTTCCAGTCTCGTTTTTTGTTCCATTCTGTTTTGTTCCACTCTGCTTTGGGCGCAAGCACCCGGTTCGCCGAGCCCCGGTGCGCCAAGCCCCGGTGCGCCAAGCGAAGATGTCAACACTTCCAGCACCGATACAATCGAGCCGCAATACAGTAACGTAAATCCCACCCGCACCACCGAAAGCCATACCCACACGGGCAATCGCACGCAGGACAACCGATCGCTCCAGGCCCTCGGAGCCGACGGAAATTTCCAACCATACCAGGACATCGAAACCACAACTGTACAAGTCAATGCAACCACGGTTCGAACGACTACCCGCACCTTCGCCCGGGATTCCGATGGCGCGAAAACCCTGGTGCAGGTAACGGAGGAAGAAAAACGCTCACTCCCCGGAGGCGATTCCAGCGTGGTGCGCTCCACGTCGAATCCCGACGCCAACGGCAATCTCCAGTTGGTGCAGCGTGAAATCGAAGAGACGAAAAAGATCAGCAAGAATGTAGAAGAAACCAAAAGCACAGTAATGCTCCCGGGCGGCAATGGAGAGCTGGCTCCAGCGATGAAGACGCAGGAACGCCGTCAACAGGGAACTGATGGCACGATTGACTCTCGAAAAACCACGCTGCTTCCCGATGGCAACGGAAACTGGCAAGTCGGGGAAACCAAGCAAACTACGATCCATCAGGATGGCAAGAATCGCAGCAGCGAGCAGACCGTCTCGCGCCCCGACCTCGATGGCCATCTGGACGAGGTATCGCGAACGGTAAGCAAGGAATCGGAGAGCGCTCCCGGACAAACGGTGAAATCTGTTGAAACTGATTCTCTCGATGTTCCGGGAGTGACTCGGGATGGCAGTCTGCACCCGGTCGAACTTACAACCACAATCCGAAAAACTAATTCATCGGGCCAGCAAACCACCGATCAGGAAGTGGAAAGACCCAATCCCGGCGATCCGGCCGCGGGTTTACGAGTGACCGCAATCACCATCGACACGGTAAGCCCCGGTTCTTCCGGATCGCGCGCCACGCGAAGCGTCGAAGCGCGGGATGCAAACGACAGTCTCGGCATCGTCTCCGTGGATACTGCGCAGACCACGAAGAGTCAGGCGGTTCAGGTACAGATCGCGCCATCCGAAAAGCCAAAATAGTTGCAGACTCTGAAAGCGTGCGGCCTGGCCAGCGAGCGCGAGCGTCGCGAAGGAAAATCGTTCCTAAGGCTTTTCAATTGAGATGCTGAGTCCCGCGACCTTTTTTGCGCTGTCGGAGCGGAGAACAGAGCTGGGGGGATTTGCACTCGATTTCGGCGTCTTTTCCCCAACCATGTACGCACCTGGTGGCAGGCGGTATGCGGTATCGGGCCGGTTGAGAACTCCGCTGTCGATTATTCCGCAAAAGCCGGGTTGGTACTCCTTGAGCGGGCCAGAACAAGTGCATACCGTGACTGGCTCGCGTCCTTGTTGGCGTGTTACACGTTCGAAAATCTCCGGGCCACTTTCAAGGCGGCGTCCGTGCGCATCAATTACTTCGATTCCGTCGAGAAACGTCTTTTCACAACACGTATACATTAGGCCGGTCGCGGCAGTGGACTCGTTTGACAGCCAAATGTAGACGCGAGCCTCTTCATTCGTTTTGAAGCGGTCGCGCGGAGCCGAAACCCCGTAGGCTAGACCGGCACGGCGAGTAAACAGTACTGGTGGTCCGTACTTCGCGACATCCTCTCGCGAACAGGCTTTGGGAAGCTCTTGGGACGGAAGAATCATCGATGCCCCGGTCTCGGGTTGTTGTGATGATACGGCTGCAGAGCAGAGCGCGAGCCAAGCACCAAGCAGGAAAGCGAAAATCACGCAACGCCGCATGCGTGAGAGATTAACACGAAAACTTTGGAACTGTAGCTTCTCAAACTGACCTCCCAGGCGTTTACACTCGTCGACCGTTGAGCGCGGTTCAATAGTGAAGGAGAGGCATGCCCACAAATTCATGAAAGGAGGGCATAAGAAGAAATGCTATGGGGATACAACGTCAACGAGCGGAGTAAGGCCTGGGCAAACGCATCCTATCGCTTGACATTCCTATTCCTTGTAGACAAGTGGGGGCCCGCTGACCTTATGGGCCTTAAGGGCGACCGATACCTCGACGCGGTCGCCGACCTTGACGAATGGGATGCCTTTGTTCATCCCGTAGTCCTTACGGTCGAAGGCCATTGTCCCTTGAATGCGGCCCTCGCCCGTGCCCTTGCCGGTAAGCGTGAGGTTCAGCGTTTCGGGCTTGGAGACACCTCGAATGGTAAAGGTCCCCTGCACATCAAAGGTGTTGGGACTGGTCTGCACAACCTGGGTAGAGTGAAACGTGATGTATGGATCTTGGCTGGCGTTGAAGAAGTCTTTGCTCTTTAATTTGTTGTCTTTCATGCCGCTTCCGGTATTCACGGAGTCAGCAGAAATTTTGATGTCGAGTACAGCTGAAGTGACGTCCGTGGACGGAAAGGTCAGCGTGGCGTCCCATTTGTTAAACTTACCGTCGATCGCCACGGAAGCCTTCACGAAGAACTTAACGTCGCTTTCTTCAGGGGTGATGGTGAAAACCGGACCTTGTGCTTGGGCTAATGACGGCAATAGTGCCGACGCCAAAAGGCAGAAGACTGTCAATCGCACGGAATCCCTCCTTGAAGGTAAGCGGCGCACGAAATAGATTGCGTCTAGGCTATCACTCCCGGCCATCGGATACTATTTGTCAGCGGCGAGAACGGCCGCAAGAACAGAAGTTACTGGCTTGCGACCATCGGGCGCCAATCAGGCAGGCAAGAGAGATTGCAAACCACATGTCTGACAGGTATCGAATCAAACACGCTGCGGCAACGAGAGGCCCGACACTGAGTGCGGCGGCAAGAGACGGTCGACAAAACCACCACACAAAACCCAGCGGAATCAGTGCGCAAACGCAAGGGATATACCAGAAGCTAGGAGCACCCAAGAGCGACGCCAACGTCAAACAAGTGCCGCCAACGGTAAACAGCGTGCCAGCTGCAACGCGCGAAATGGTCTGGGTTGATACCACGGCCTCGCCAGCATGATGACACTTGGCAGCCTAACTGTCGAGAACAGGCGTTAGCGCCCATTGAGGGTTTTGAGTGTAACCGCGATGTTTCACCATTTGAGGAACGTCGTCGTCAGTGTGTGTGGCGGAAGCCATCAACGAGGGTAATCGCACCCGCAGCGGCTGCAGCAAACCACCATCTGGATCGTCGTCTGGCGGCGATGATGGGGAGCACGATCATTCCCAGCAATATGAGCCAACCGAAAGGACCTATTACATCCAAAACGGGACCCCAATTGACCACTCTCCGGGGAACAAGCATTATCAGCCAATAGAAGGCAATACATGCGACGCCAATCCAGCCCGGAATGCTGATTCCACCGTGCTTAGGAGAGTCCATTGCAGCCCCAATTTATCAGCAGAGCAGCCACTTGCGGAAGATAACTGTCGAGAACAGGCGTTTACACTCGTTGACCGTGAGCGCAGTTCAATAGTGAATGATGGGCACGCCGGCAAGTTCATGAGAGAGGATATGAAAATAATGGTCGGGACGGGCAGATTTGAACTGCCGACCCCTCGCACCCCAAGCGAGTGCTCTACCAGGCTGAGCCACGTCCCGACGAGGAAGGAACCCGCAGCAATGCATTCGCCGCGGATGGGGTTCAACTCAAGAATTTTACCACCCGCCGGATTGTTTTGGCTCTGGCCCAATGAGATTTTGGCAGTCATAGTTCAGCATGACATCACAACCCGATTCTTCCTAGTCCTTACAGGAAGAAGGAAGCGGGTAGAATCTCGGAGCAAATTGAAAGTCCACCGGAGTTGTAATCTGAACGCGCAGCTTTATGCGAGACAGCGTGCCGGCCTTGCGATCAGTTTTATGGGAAGAAACGATAACCTTGAGCTGGCCCTTTTTCGCGTCGTCGACTGCATTGGTGTAGTCGGACAATGCCTTGTCTGGGTCAGTTGTCTGATAAGACCATAGAACGTTGCCGATCAGGGCGGAAACGTGATCGTAGTCGGACCGGTTCAGCAAGAAATTCATCACATGCGGATGACCTAAAGAAGAATCGATAGTCTCGCCATATCCCGGTCCCAGGGTTTGATTGGGATTCTGCCGCAAGGGCAGATTTACGGGGTAAACGTAATCTTTCTTGTTCTCTTCCGCCGGAACTACGTCGATGAACCAGCCCGGATCCTTTTGGCTTTTCACTCGAAACAACAAGCCTCCGCCCAGCTCGCGCTCGTAGTCGTCATGCGCATTGAGCGCTACTTTGAAGAAGACGGATTGGCACGCAGAGGATGATTGCGCCCGAACTCCTACTGCGGCCAGCAGGCACAGCGGCAACGAAGCGGCTCGCAACATTCGACCTGCACCCATGAAGAACATAAGCCTCAGCCCTTCTTCCTCTTGCGCTTGGGAACTGGCTGATCTTCCAAAATAGCAAACTGGATTTTCTTCTCCACCGGATCGATGCGGTCGACCAGGACGCGAATCCTCTGTCCCAGGCTGTAGGTTTTGCGCGAGCGCTGGCCGATGATCTGGCGCGTGTTCTCGTGGTAGGTGTAGAAATCGTCGGTAAGCGTGTTCAGGGGAACCAGGCCCTCGACGAACAGATCGGTGAGTTCGACAAAAAAGCCGAACTTCGTGACGCTGGTGATCAGTCCGTCGAAATCCTCGCCCACGCGATCCTGCATGAATTTAACTTTTTTCCACTCCATCAGCTCGCGCTCGGCATCATCGGCGCGGCGTTCGGATTGGCTTGATTCGTCGGCGATTTCGTGCAGTTCCTCGAGCGAGATGGGGCCGCCAAGAGCCGCCCGGGTTTCGTGGTGACCGGCGTGATCGCGCCGCTTCGACCAGGGCGAAGGCGCAGCTTCATCATCATGGTGCCCGGACGGATGCTTCGCCATAGTGGCTGGAGAAACTCCGATTGCGATTACACCGTCGTGGCGCTCCGCAGAATCCCGCAGCACGTCTTTCAAGATTCTGTGCACAATCAAATCAGGATACCGGCGGATCGGCGATGTGAAGTGCGTGTAACTGGTGGCGGCCAGCGCGAAGTGGCCAAGGTTCTCTTCCGAATAACGCGCCTGCTTCAGCGAGCGCAGCATCAGGTAGCTCAGAATGCGCTCTTCCGGCTTCCCGGCAATTTTGGCCGCAAGCTTCTGATACATGCGCGGCGTGATGTGAACATCCTTGGGAACTTCGATTGTGCGCGCTTGCTTCCCAGTGCCGCGCGCGGCACGGCGGTCGCTTTTGAACTGCACGCGCTGAATGGGAAGAGCGCCGACGCCCAGCGAATAGCCGAAGGTCGCGGCAATCACTTCGAAGTCGTAAACGCGCTTGGCGTCCGGCTTTTCATGAACCCGGTATAAAGAGGCGACATGTTTCGATTCCAGATACTGCGCAACGCACTCATTAGCCGAGAGCATGAATTCCTCAATCAAACGATGCGCGATGTTGCGCTCGGAGCGTGTGATGCTTTTCATCAATCCGGATTCATCGAACTCGATGACCGGCTCGGGAAGATCGAAATCAATTGAGCCGCGGCGCTGGCGTTTGCGGTTGAGAATCATGGCCAGGTCGCGCATCATTTCGAACGTGGGAACCAGACTCGCGTAGCGTTCGCGCGCTGCGGCATCGCCTTCCAGCACCGCGTTGACGGCGGTGTAGGTCATGCGCTCAGCAGAACGGATTACGCCCTCAGAAAGTTCGTAGCCGACAATCTCACCATGAGAATCGATTTGCATCACGCATGACAATACCAGCCGTTCGACTTGCGGGCGCAGGCTGCAAATATCAGTTGAGAGTTCAAGCGGTAGCATGGGGACGGCGCGGTCGGGGAAATAAACGCTCGTGCCGCGCAGCCTCGCCTCCTGGTCGAGCGCGGAGTCAGGTATAACGTACTGGGCTACATCGGCGATGTGCACCTGCAGTTCGAAATTCCCATTGTCCAGCTTGTGAACTGTGACCGCGTCGTCGAAGTCGCGTGCAGTTTCGCCGTCAATAGTTACGATGGGCTGGGCGCGGAAGTCGCGCCGCTGGTGAAGTTCCCGCGCAGGAATAATGGCGGAAATATTCTGCGCCTCTTCCAGCGTTGCCGCGGGAAAGTGGTGTGGCAAGTGAAACTTGCGGATCGTAATTTCTACATCGACTCCGAAATCGTCAGGGCGCCCGACAATTTCCATGACCCGGCCGCGTGGATTCGTCGTAGGCGTAGGCCAGTCGGTGATTTCGACGTCGACCACGACGCCTTCAAGGTTATCCCACTCTACGCGGCGTGCGGCTTCGTCTCCGAGCACGCGGTCAACGGAAGTTGCCTTCCTGTGTTTCCCCTGCGTCCTTTCTGGTTTAGCCTTTTCAGGAGCTTTAACCATAGAGGGAACAGAGGGCTTCGAGGTTTCGGGATATTCGGCGCCCGCTGGAATCACAACATCCATCGTGATCTTGCTGTCGATCGGCTTCACTGAATTGAAGCGGCTGCCGTAGTGAAAAATTCCAACCACAGTCGGATGCGCGCGCATCACCGGCCGCACAATGCGTCCCTCGGCGCGGCCATCGGGACGAACCGCAGTGACGTCGACCAGCACGCGGTCGCCATGCATCGCATTGCCGATGGCGTTTGGTCGAATGAAGATATCGCCGGCCAGGCGCGCCTTCATCTGTGGGCTAAGCGTGCTGGCATCGGGGATGACAAAGCCGAAGCCATCGCGATGCATGGTCAGGCGCCCCGCCACTAAATTCTTGTCATGCCTGTTCGGTGCGGCCTGGGGCAAAGCGTAGCGATCGGAATTGAGCTGAACCAGTTCCCCGGCGGCGACCAGCTTCTGAAGATGGGTCTCGAGATCTTCGCGCGCCTCTCCGTGCAAGCCAAGTTCGCGCACGAGTTGCTTGAATCCCGCAGCGCGCTTGGGCTGGCGGGCAATGTGTTTCAGGATGGCGGAGTCGGAGAGCATGAACGTCGTTCGTCGCTGGCCGAATCTTCAAGCCAGTTCACGTTCAATCCTAACGTAAATGGGAGCGGCGAATCGCTTGCTGACGACCACTGACTAAGACCAATGACCAACGACTAACGACCAACGACTAACGACGAGCGACCGCCTTTCTCGACCTCTACCAACTATCTCCGCCTCCGCGTGGCGGCCAAACGTTGAGCATGCGCCGGATCATCGCGATCTGTCCAGTGTGATAACTGTTGTGCGTGACCATCTGCCAGAGCACTGCCTCGAGCGTTCCCGCGACCTTCGTATCTCCTTTATGCACGCTTACCAGCTGCCGCTGCATCTCCTGCGGAGAACAGTTCGCCAGCTCATTAAAGCTCATCAGCAAGTCAGCAAAGAGTTTCCTTAGACGATCCCATTCCTGGGCATCGGCGGGCGTAGGCGATGGCGAGAAGCTTTGTGAATTGTGTTCTGGAAACAACGGCCTGTTGCCGCGAATGCGTTGCAGTTCGTAATCCATCCAGTAGTTCATGTGGAAGACGAGTTGTCCAATAGAGTGAGGAAACCCTGCGACGTGGCGTGCCGCGAGTTCGGCAGAGAGATCCTCGACGCACGCTACGGGATCGGCGTGAGCGCCTTTGCCGCGGAGCAATTCACTGAGTGCGCGTGATGACATCAGGTGTGAGGATCAGCGACCTGCCGCGAGATATTTTTCCTCCAGAATCCTGCGATGATGCGCCTCGTGCCCCGCGATGATGTAAGCGAGAGCGCGGACGCTCACCTCACTCTTGTTGGCGATCCCTCGACGCAGCCATGCCGCTTCGTCAAGATTACGCAACAGCGAAAGCGTGGCGCGGCGGACTGCGATGAACTCCTCGATCAGATCCGCGAGCGATAGATTCGCAAATGCACCATTGCGCACGTAATCGTCCTGCTCAAAGCCTTCGAGAGGCGTGGCGTCGGCCCGCGCAATGCGCAGGGCGCGGTAGGCGAAGATGCGCTCGGTGTCGCAGACGTGGCCCAGAACCTCCTTGGCGCTCCATTTGCCCGGCGCGTAACGGAAGTTGCCCTCTTCTTCGTCGCGGCTGCAGAGCAGTAGCATCATCTCTTTGCGTTGGTGATCAAGCGTGCTCAGAATTTCCTCGCCCTCAATCAGGGAAATATAGCGGTTGTAATAAGGCGCATACTCGCCGGGCTGGGGCCGGGCAATGATGAAGGTTGAAGTCGTGGGCGTGATCACGGCTGATTCTGACATGTTTTCCTCCGGCGGGCTGGTCTTCTATCGACAAACCTGATTGACAAATCTGAGTGACAAATCTGCTCGACAAATCCGCTTCGAAATCTTCGAGCCAAGAGCATACTCCCTCAGGCTCTGAAACTGTAAGACGTTTGAAACTCGTTTTGGGAATCCTTACACGGTGAGAGAGGCAAAATGGCCTGTTTGGCGGGGCGGGGAGCACACACCACAAGATTACGAAAGTGCGTACCTGACTAGGAAACTCGATTGAAAATAAAGGGATTTCCACAGTGCTCAGTTTGAGACCGCGGAGTACAATTCCAATTGGTCACGCAAGTGCGGCACGTGATCCCAATCCCAACAAGGAAAGGAACTTTTTATCCATGTGGAAGCCGACGAATCAGCCTACGACCCCTGGCCGGCCAGCCGAGCCGGAGCGTCCAACCATGTCTACCCCGAGCGCGCCCGTAACCATGGCCAGTGAGCCTGCCGTTGCCCCGCGTCCGGTGGGCGGTACCACCACCACCGCCGATCAGGCCACCATCGGCAAATCACTGGTGATCAAGGGCGAAGTGACTGGATCGGAGTCGCTTTATATTGATGGCCGGGTCGAGGGCTCGATCAGCCTTGCAGGCAACCGCGTTACCATTGGACGTAACGGTGTGGTCGCCGCCAACATTAATGCTCGTGAGATTGTGGTGCTCGGCAAAGTGCGCGGCAATCTGACCGCCAGCGACCGCGTGGATATCCGCAGCGACGGCTCGCTCACCGGCGACGTAGTCGCGGCCCGCATCTCGATTGAAGACGGCGCTTACTTCAAAGGCGGCATCGACATTCGCAAGGGCGGCCAGCCAACTCAGCAGAAAGCCAATGGCAAGGATGAGAGCGCTCCCGTTCCGGAAACTGCGGCAGTCGGCGCGCGCGCATAATTTGCCAGAGCGGTCTCGTCGGCCGTAGGGGTTTCGTCTGAAGATTAGCGGCGGAAGTTCGCACCGATTGCGAATGTCCGCCGCTTTGTTTTTGTGGCATGCTCAGGAAGCACCGTCAGCCTCGATCTAGGAGCAGCCGATCAATCTTCTGCAGCCGGACTCCATTCCCGGCGCCAGCCCCCACAAAACCTTTGTCATTCCGAATCGGGCTGAAAGCCCGATGTGAGCCTGCCCTGAGCGAAGTCGAAGGGAACCTGCTGTTTGTCGGCGCTACCACGAACCGAGGGTGCCCCATGTCTCGCGTCTTTTGCGAGACGTGGGATTCCACGACCGATTCCAGCGAGAGCGTCATTCCCTGCGAAGTTCAGCCCTGCGAAGTCCAGCCCTGCGAGGTCCAGAGCCTGCCCTGAGCGAAGCCGAAGGGAATCTGCTTCTTCTGTCCCTGTTTCCTCCCACTCCGGATCGACACAAGCCTGAATCGTCAACCCCGTATCTCTCAGCAAATGCCACGCCTCGCGATAGTTGCCATACTTCTGGCGCTTTGCCGCCGGAGTAAAGTGCAGACTGGAATTCGTCGTCCCCATCACCTCAAACGGAATGATGTACCAGTCGTCAACCGGAATCAGCAGGATCGCAAAATAATCCACCGTCCCCGGATCATACTTCTGCCGCTGCGGCCCCATTACATTCAGGCTGTACTCCCCGTTACGCCGCTTGTAGATCGTAGACTTCACTTGCACTCGCAATACTCGCGCCTGGTGCCCCTCCCGCGGATTCTCCACTCCCACGTCATATCTCCCCGCCGACCCAAACGGACGCGACACCTTCATCCCCAACCCCGCCGCCTGCATCATGAAATAAAGCTCCGCCCACTCCCCGCGCTCCTTGCACCCCTTCAATTTCCCACCCGCCATCCGATTCGCCTTTCGCCACATACGCCCCGATTCCTCTTTCCGACTACTCCAATCGTAATCGCCCCTGCAAGGCAACCTGTCACATCAACCGCACTTTGCGCTGTGGAAATCCGCAATCGGAACCAATCCCATGGCTCACGCTGCGACCGAAATACGGAGTGTCGGAGCAGATGCGAATCGGTCGAGGAGGGAACAAACATTGCTAGAATATGCTCGATGCGCGACGGCAACCCCAACACGGCGACATCGGCGCAGCTTCTTGAATTGGAAGCGCTGAGGACGGCCCGCGAGGCCTCCCAAAGAAAGCGAGCGGAGTTAGACGAACTGCTCTCGTCCGGAGTCGGGAAATATGCATCCGACGACAGTAGCCTTGTCGTCTTCGGCTCGCTCGCCAGAGACGAGTGGACTTCCGGCAGCGACCTTGACTGGACATTCCTTATCGATGGCGCAGCGAAACCCGAACACTTCGATATCGCTCAAGAAACGCAAAAGGTTATCACTGAAAATAAGGAGAAGTTTCCGGCGCCCGGCATTACAGGCACCTTCGGAAATATGGCATTCAGCCATGACATCGTTCATCGGATCGGCGGACAAAATGACACGAATAAGAACACAACCCAAAGAATCCTGCTTTTGCTAGAGTCGCGACCGATCGGCAAGAAGGCCGAAGCCTATGACCGCGTCATTCGCGCAGTCGTGGATCGCTATCTTGAAGAAGACACAAATCCCGTTAGCCACGATCAGCTGAGGTACCGAGTACCTCGATTCCTTTTGAATGACATCGCCCGCTTCTGGAGAACGATGGCGGTAGATTTCGCCAGCAAACAACGCAATCGCGGAGGAGAGGAATGGGGTCTGCGCAACGCAAAGCTCCGAATGTCGCGAAAACTGATTTTTGCCTCAGGCCTGCTTGTGTGCTTCAGCGTAAATCTGGATGAAGAACTGCAAAGCAAGATTTCCACCGCAACAAATGATGTAAGGTTCCATCTCCGGGATCACATCATGAATTACGTAAGGCTGACTCCTCTCGAGATTCTTGCGAAGTCGACTGTTAGGTACGGTGTCTCTGACGATGTCGCAAGGGACTTGTTTGGCGCCTACGGTGACTTTTTGGAAATCCTCGATAAGAAGGACTCCCGCGAGGCGCTCAAGGCAGTTAGGTCGGCAGATTCGAGAACGAACCCCGTTTTCAAGCAGATAAGGGAAATCAGCGAGGTATTTAAGGGCGCTCTCGACCACATTTTTTTCGATAATCGACAGATTGCGCGACTCACACGAGAGTATGGGGTTTTCTGAATGAGATACGTTGGATTCTCAACCGGGGCGTTGGCCAGAGGCGATTTCCGGCGTGCGCTCGAAATGTTAGCCCACAAGAATGTTAACGCTGTCGAGCTTTCCGCTCTGCGGCAAGATGAACTGGCCCCACTTGTCCAGCAGATCGACCAACTGGACTTGAGCCAGTTCCAGTACATCTCATTTCATGCTCCAAGCGCTGTCGAACTATCGTACGAGCCGACCGCCCTGGAACTGCTAAAGCAAATCGCCACCCGCAATTGGCCAATCATCGTGCATCCCGATGCCATGCACACGCCCGCCGATTGGGCCTGCCTCGGAGATTGCTTGTGTATCGAAAACATGGACAAGCGCAAGCCCATCGGACAAACGGCAGCCCATCTCGCTAACTTCTTCGAGATACTGCCGAAGGCTTCCCTGTGCTTCGACATCGGCCACGCTCGCCAGGTCGATCCAACAATGAGCGAGGCCTGGGCAATTCTGCGGCGCTTTCACGACAAGATCAGGCAGCTCCACGTAAGCGAAGTAAACACCCAAAGCAAGCACGACCCTATCAGCAGGGAATCGATTCTCGCTTTCCAGAAAGTTGGCCACCTTCTGCCTGCCGACGCTCCGATAATTTTGGAAAGCAGAGTCGAGGAGTCAGAGGTCGACGAAGAAATCAAAACCGCCATCGCCGCATTAAGTCCCGCAACGCAGTTCGCAATCGCCAGCGACTAGGCAACGCGCGCCAGTAGAATCCCACCTTTCTCAAAGAGCGCGAAAGATGGGGCACCCGGTCAAAATTACCGCAATTTGGCAGGGAGCTCCTTTAATCTCTTTGAAGCCGAGCCGAGCACGTTCGGAATATTCACCTGTATTTTGAGAGTGTCGCCGATGTATTGCCGCTCCCGGAAATCGACGGGGAAGAGGTACATATAGTCCGCCGTAAGATCGCGAACAAGACGCAGGGTAAACGGATTCTTCCGCAAATCCCCCGTTATGCGTTCGAGTTCAGCTCTGGGGAACCGGGCGAAGTGGTCGAGCTTGATTGCGTAGTCGATGATCTTAACCGGGAGGGGCGCGCCCGCCCGGTCGAGGGTTTCCCGGTATGTTTCCTCGAGTTCCTCGAGGCCAACAGCCTGCGAAATGCGTTTAACGATTCCGAAGGCCACATCTCGCGTCAGCGAAAGCAGGACCTTGTCAGTTTCGTGAGCAAGGTCTTCTGGGTCTTCCAGCACTCGCTTTTCTTGGATAACCCTGGCGATGAAGGTTCGGAGTTCGTCGATGTTATGCTCGGCGGAAAGAAGAATCGCCCGGAGCGCCCGCAGGCCGAGCTGATAGCTTGCCAAGGCTAGATCGACTTTCAAATCAGCCCTCAACGCTCCGGGGAAATTGCGCAGAATCTGCCCAAGAATTCGCAAATTCTTGAGCGCTATATGGATCTTGATGACTTCATCGAGCCCGTCTTCGTACTTAATAGCCTCCGCGTGCTTCTCCTCAACGGTCTGAATCTCTTCCTCGGCCTCGTCCCTCCGACGGAGAGCCTCCTCGCGGTTCTCCTCCACATTTGTTCCGGGCAGGACTAAGCTCCGTCCGTCAGCACCAAGTCGGTTCACAAAATCCACGTGCGAGCTCAGATCGCAGGGCTGATGTTCGCGGTAAATTCGATTGGCATTAGCGAGCAGGTGCTCAATAAGAGCACGGTCCTTGGTCAGGTAGACATAGAAAATGATGATGTTGGCATAGTCCTCGAAATAGACCTTGTCGGCTATGTCTTCAAGCTGCGCCCTAAGGTCACCCTCGCCAGTTAGGTTGGCAATATTGTCTTGGAAGTATTTCGCTACGAAGTAGCAGTAGATATATTTGTACTTGAACCGTACGGACCCGTTTGTTCGATTCAAAATCTGGGCTTTTACCAGCTGATCGATTAGATCGTTTAGGCCAAGGTTGATCTTGTACTGCTCATAGTACTCCGCGTGAATTGTTTCCAGATCAGCGACATCCAGCTCCTTCTTTTTCGAATTAAACGAGTAGTACGCGATCCGGGAGATGTAAGTGTATTTCGTGCCCAGCTCGACAGCCCTCTTGCTAACGGAGGCCAAGGCCGCCGTTATTAGGGCCTCATACATTTGGCCGTACGAGCCGGCGGAAGTGCCTGATCCGCGGCCTGCAGAGTATGACTGCAGGATCGCGAGAATAATGACGGGGTAGGAGGGTAGGAGGTTTTTGCCGAGGAGGGTGTTGACGGTCGTTTCAACCGCCGATATCAAGTGCGCCAGATCTGCGTTTGTCTCGCTGTAATCCGACCCCAGCAAAAACCATTTTCGGATAAGTTCATTCCGGCGCAAGTGCCCAAGCTCCCGGATTTCACAGATCTCGTATTCGCGAAAAGGCTTTTCGCCGCCGCCGGCGAGCTGGTCGAGCGCAAAGACCTCGTCGGAGAAGCACAATACATTTCCGAAGCACCTTTCGGCTTGCTCCAGTAGGAGGCGCTGGCCCCGCTCGCCATATTTCAGCTTGTGCCAGTCGTCGACGATTAAAATCTTACGGATGGGATCTAGCTGGGCATAACGCTCGGCCACATCGCCTGAGTATTGAGCGCTCAAGGCCCGCTCTACCTCTCGCCTTAGGGCTGCCTCCGCGCTCCTTCCATGGATGTCCTCGCCGTTAAGCAGAACTGGAACAAGCCTGCCGTGTCGCCGAAGATCGAGGTAAAGTGTATGTGCGAGCGAGGACCTTCCTGAGTCGTCCGGACCGCTGACGATAACGTGTTTGGAGTCTGTGACAAATTCTGCAACGTCTCTCCCATGCACGACCTTGATGCTGGCCCCTGACCTGACGATCTTCTTCAGCGACCTTCTAATGAGGTCCGGATAAACGAACAAATCGTCAAGGGCGAGATCTGGCTTACTGGGGTGAACGAAGCCGGTGCCGGGATCATTAAGAAACTTCAGGAAAGGTGCCGATATTTGGAAGGCTCCGCGCGCGCGGTTATGCTGAAATTCGGACCACCCGCTGTCGTGCTCGCATGAGTACCTTTGGGCGCTCCACCGGAACGGCAAAATCCTGAGGCCCTGCTCAAGATCCAATTCCAGAACGTTAAAGCCGCTCTTACCGGGACTCTTGGAGTCCTGCAGAACTGCACCCTCGACGTATTGCGCGCCTGCCCCATCCGGTTTGGTCTTCTTGTACATATCGCTGACGTGTTCGTGGCCGGTGAGAACTATGTCTGATGAGACGTCGACGTAATCGCGCAAGAGCCGTGCGTTACTTGCTTCCAGCCAGTTATCGCGATGATGCAGAAGCGAGATTTTGAGACCCACGCCGTCTTCTTCGCCGCCGACCTCGGCACCTAGCAAACGCGGAGGGAAAAGCAGAGTTCCCTCGCGCTCTACCTTGCGCGACATCCAAGCAGTGTTGTAGCAATCAAACGTGATCGCAACAGGTCCCAGTTTCAACCTTATTTGGTATCTGAGGCGGTCAGCCGGAGGAATCTCGCTGTTCCCACTGAATCTGGCCTCGAACGAGAAAAAATTATCCTGCACCTCGGCGATCTTACGAACGATCCCACCGGCAGGATCCAAGGTCGCGATCTTCTCCGCAAGCCCGTCAAGCAAAGCGGACCTCACCTCTCCGTCGGGGCCAAAATTGCAATCGTGGTTGCCGGGAATAAACACAAACACGACTTGAATGTCGGGATATGTCTTGCGTACCGACTCCCTGAGCTTGATGAAGAAATCCAGCGCAACCTCATACTCTTGAGGGCTTCCGGAGTAGGCCACATCCCCCGTAACCGCGAAGGCGAGGCCGTGGACCTGTTGAAGCGTGGGCTGGATCGCGGCGACGATTTTGTCTAACCGAGAAATTAGGACATTCGAGCTAACCTGAAAGTGGATGTCGCTCAGTTGCACAACTGCAATACGCACAACTAACCTCCAAATGCGAACAGATGACAAATTGCAGCTCTCGCGATCACTCTACGAACAGCCGCTGGTACTCCCACAACTCCCGCAGCGATAGCACGAACCGTTGCGCGTCATGATGCTGCCGCAGAAGCTGCAGGTGGGAGCGTCGCCCAAGTCGATGATGCCGGCCAGGGCGTCGGCGGCGTGCACCGAACCAGGGTTCAGGGATCGGGGATTAGTGGTCAGTGATCCGGTCGATGATTCATTTACGTCGCTCATCCCTTGCCCCTGACCACTGCCCCCTTGTTTCAGTCTCAGATTTTCAAACAGCATCCCCTGCTGGCCGGTGAGGAAACGCAACTGGAGCCAGCGGAAGATGTAGTCCATGATCGACTTGGCGAAGCCGATGTCAGGATTGCTGGTCCAGCCGCTGGGCTCGAAGCGGGTGTGGGCGAATTTTTCACAGAGCAGCTTCAGCGGCACGCCGTGCTGCAGTGCGATCGAGGTGGCGAGGGCGAAGCTATCCATCAGGCCGCTGACCGTCGATCCTTCTTTGGCCATGGTGATGAACAATTCGCCGGGATCGCCGTTGGGATAGAGGCCGACCGTGATGTAGCCCTCGTGGCCTCCGATGTTGAACTTGTGCGTGATCGAGGCGCGCTCTTCCTGCAGCTTGTGACGCACCGCTCGCGGAGGCGCGTTGAGATTGTCTTCCTCGTGTGGCGCGGACACTCCTGTCCGCGAATCTTCCTTCGAAGAGTTCGCAGTCTTCGTGCCCGCGGCGGAAAGTGGTTGAGACTTTTTGCAGCCATCGCGATAAACGGCGACCGCTTTCAGGCCAAGCTTCCAGGCTTGCAGGTAAGCTTCCATGATGTCTTCGACCGATGCGTTCTCGGGAAGATTGACCGTCTTCGATATTGCTCCGGAAATGAATGGCTGCGCCGCCGCCATCATTCGCAGATGGCCCATGTAGGCGATCGAGCGTGTGCCTTTGGCGGGCTTGAACGAGCAATCGAAGACAGCGAGATGCTCGTCTTTGATATGCGGAGCGCCTTCGATGGTGCCCGTAGCGTCGATGTAGCTGACGATGGCATTCGCCTGATCGTGATCGTATCCCAGCTTAAACAGCGCCGTCGGCACGGTTTGATTAACGATCTTGATCATGCCTCCGCCGACCAGCTTTTTATATTTAACGAGCGCAAGATCCGGCTCGACCCCGGTTGTATCGCAGTCCATCATGAAGCCTATTGTGCCGGTGGGGGCAAGGACCGTCACCTGGCTGTTGCGGTAGCCGTGTTTTTCGCCGTGGGCGAGGGCTTCGTCCCAGCTCGCTTTCGAGGATTCATACAGTGCGGGGGGAACGTTATTCTTATTAATGTTGTTGACGCTCGCGCGGTGCATGCGGATCACATCGAGAAAGGGTTCGCGGTTGATGTACCAGCCGGGGCAGGCTCCGCCGGGCATGTTGGCAGCTTCGGTGACGCCGAGGCGAGTTGCGACGATATCGGTGGCAGGCGTGAGCGGGGCGCATTGTTCGGCAATGCGGCTGGACTGTAAATAGGATTCGCCGCACATGATGGCGGTGACGCAGGCGGCGTAGTCACGGCCGCCGTCGGAGTCGTAGGGCAGGCCCGCGGCCATCAGCAACGCGCCTAGATTTGCGTAGCCCAAGCCTAGAGGGCGGTAGTCATGGCTGTTGCGCATGATCATTTCTGTGGGGTATCCGGCGTTGTCGACGAGAATCTCCTGCGCGGTGATAAGGATGTCGACGGCGTGACGATAGGCCTCGACATCGAAAGTGCCATTGGGCGCGAACTTCAGAAGATTCAAGCTGGCCAGATTGCAGGCGGAATCGTCGAGGAACATGTACTCGCTGCAGGGGTTGCTGGCGTTGATCCTGGCTGTGTTCTTCGACGTGTGCCAGCGGTTGACTGTAGTGTCGTACTGCATGCCGGGATCGCCGCAGTGCCAGGTGGCTTCGGAAATTTTCCGCATCAGCTCTTTGGCTTTGTAGGTCTTCATGACCGTGCCCTCGCTGATCGACTTGGTGGAGAAGTCGGTGTCGCGAATTACGGCGTACATGAAGTCGTCGGTAACGCGGACGCTATTGTTGGCGTTCTGGAAGAAGATAGAGGAGTAGGCGTCGGAATCGGGGTGCGAGCCGTCGTATCCCACCGAAACCAGCGCATGCGCTTTGGCCTCTTCTTTCTGCTTGCACTCGATGAACTCCATGATGTCGGGGTGATCAACATTGAGGATGACCATCTTGGCGGCACGGCGGGTTTTGCCTCCCGACTTGATAACGCCGGCGAAGGCGTCGAAGCCTTTCATGAAACTAAGCGGACCGCTGGCGGTGCCACCGCCGCTGAGGCTTTCGGTGGAGGAGCGCAGCGGGGAGAGATTGGTGCCGGTACCGCTGCCCCACTTGAAGAGCATGCCTTCCGTCTTCGCCAGAGTGAGGATGGAGTCGAGCGAATCCTTTACCGAGTTGATGAAGCAAGCGGAGCACTGCGGGGTTTTGTATCCAGTGACGCCGAATTCGACTTGTTGCGTTTGCGGATTCCAGTGCCAGTTGCGAGCGTCGGAGTTGGGTTCGATGCGGTCACAGCCGACGTTGAACCACACCGGCGAGTTGAAGGCGGCATATTGGCGGACGAGGATGTGAACCAGTTCGTCGTGGAAGGTTGCGCCGTCTTCGGGTGTTTTGAAGTAGCCCTGTGCAAGTCCCCAATTGCGGATGGTTTCGGCGACGCGGGTTACCAGCTGGCGGACTCCGGTCTCCCGATCAGGAGTGCCGATTTTTCCGTGAAGATACTTGCTGGCCACGATGTTGGTGGCGGTCATGGACCAGTCTTTGGGGACTTCGACGTCTTTCTGCTCGAAGATCACGTTGCCCCTGGCATCCGTGATCTGGGCGACGCGGAGGTCCCATTCGAGTTCGTCGTAGGGAGAGACGCCGGGCTTGGTGAAGAAGCGGCGGAAAGAAAGGCCGGTCTTCTTTGCAGGAGCGTTCGCGGGGGATTTCGTTTCGGGAGTAGCTTTCAGTTCCGGCATTAATCTCTCCATTAATTAGATTCTAATCAACAAGATCCGATTCCGCCTCTCCAGGGCCGACGGAGGGGGATTGGGTTGTTCCCGAACGGGAATTATTCGGGTTGCAGCCTGTCTTTTAAAGAGCGCTTTTTTCGCCCCTTCGGGGCTCGTGCTTCTCCAGATCTTTCAACTCAGTTCGCGGTCTCTCCCTGTGCCTCCCGATTGAGCGTGCCCGGGTACTTGTTCGCCTCTTCTGCCAAGGCAAGCAGGTTCTCTGCAAGGGCCAGACTCATTGAACTGTCGATCCCAGTTGATCTCACGGAGAAGTGCCGTCCCTTCCGGGACTCGCTCCCATTTACGTATACCTACCCCGGACTTACGTCCGGGGCTAATGAATGCCGCCGCTTTTGGCGGCTGGCTTGTCGTTACTCCAGTCAGTCTCTTCGTCCGACAGACCCCGATCCGCCCTGCCTGGGGCTAAAGCCCCGGATCATTGTTTCTCCTAAAGCGGTTACGTCTAACGCGGCGCTGAAGCGCCGCTCTTCCACGGTGTTGCCTGGTTCAGAACGCGCTGCTGCTTGGGTCAGAAAAAGCTTCGCCAAATACCCTCCGATTCAGAAGCCAGAAGGGAGTGGCTGAGGACAGTGAAGATTCCTCACGGCTCCAGAGTCCTGCGGCAACGTCCCTTGCGGACCGGCGTTTGCGAACGTTTTCGGTACGAGCGGAATGACTAGCGCCGTCGGGTTGGGCGTATCGGCTTTGGCGGAGAACAGTGCCCGCCCGGCGTGGTCCGTGGTCAGTTCCAGCGATGATGAAAAGTCGGCTGGGAGGCCGGTCGCTTTTTCGGCGGAGCTCAGGAGCCATTGATTGAGGGCGGCGCAGATGCTGCGGCGCTGGTCCTGATCTGCGATGACTACGAAGCGGACGAAGCAGCGTCCAGAAGCTAGCCGGGATCGCATGGGATTGATGCGTGTGAACATGCGATCTAGGACGTAGGCCATGTCGTCATCTTCGGAGAACTGAAGGACGGCTAGCATGCGCTTGGGGGCTACCTCAGCGGCTGAGGCCGTACCCAAATGTGGCATCGAATCGCAGCGCTGAAGCGCTGCGCCACCAAAAGTCGCACGCGGGGCCGAAATCGCGGGCGAGGGCGCCCGCGCCACATCTCCGGCGACTTCTTCGGCCAGGGCGAAGATGCCGGGTTGGCTGGGGATGACGAGCAAGCTGTGCGGGGAATCGCAATGAAACCAACGCGACCATTGAAGGCGGCGGGGGTCAACTGGTCGATCCAAGCCGTGCCGGGCCAGCGAATCGGCGACTAAGCGGGTTAAAGCTTCCATCTCGGGGCTCCCATATTCAGTGATTAGTGGGTTTGTAATCAGTGGTCAGTTTCGTATTTGCAGGGTCCTCTTCTTTTCTTTATTCTGATTAGCCGTCTTATCGTCCATCCCGGGGAGGTTGGGGCGGACGATCACCGCACTTCTGTTTCATTTTCATTTCATTTACAGGAGTGGCGCCGGGTCACCTCGGCCTGACGCCACTCCCGCCGGTTTTTCCTAACTTCTCTCTTCCCTGAGACCCGGCCCGTTCCCGCGGGACAGGTGACAAAGGGCTATGGGATTGCAAAGTTACTCCCGCTTATTGTGCCTGTCAAGAGGGAAACACCATAGGTTGTATCCTCAACAATGACGGGCTTGATTCGGGGTTGACGGATTCGTTTTCCACAAGTGAAGTTCATCGTCTGTTCATAAAGGAAGAAAGGGTCAGAAAAGGCACTCTCTTCTCTTAGGATTTCTGGCAATTCAGGGGCTAAAGACCCATCATTCCTGCCGAGGGTTACACCGCACCGAATCGCCGCTCCATCGTGCTGCCGGTTGCTTGGCCAAGACTTGAAAGTTTGCTGCCTCCCGTTACTTAGACAGAGCTTAGTCAGACCGAGCGCAGGCTGGGAATAGACGCTGGGCGGTCGTGATATGCCTGCACAGTTTTGCGGACGAAAGTTGGCGAAAGCGGGAAGGTTGTAAGCGTCCCGCAGTGCTGCAAAGATGCTGCGGACTGCGATGTCCCGCGCGGATGCACTGGTTGTTGCTGAACTGGAGTTGGCAGGTAATTGGGGCTTGGGGCAATTTCTTCGATTGCGCCATGGTCCGTTAACAGTGGAACATAGATATCCTCGAAGATCTGCCGAGGGGCAATGCTGAGAACGCCTTCTGAGGATTCAACGAGGTAATCACCCTTCGATCCGGAGTGCTGACGGCCGAGAACGTCGGTGAAGTTGAGGCTGTTGTTGAGTTGCTTGGCTTTGACCAGAAAGCGAGTGCGATAAGTGATCCATCGATTTGCGGCTTTCATAAGGGCTATCCCAATGTTTGGAGTTTCAAGTTTTGAGTGGTCAGTCGAAGGTTTGCGACGCAGCCATTTCGGGTCATTGTCATCGGCTGAGTTCGATGTAAATTTTTGTTGAGTGCGAGACAGAATGTACGAGCGAAATGGCGCGAGGTCAATTCAGTATTTTTGGTGCAATTGAGGAAAATGGCGGCCGCGGGGTGTGACGCATGAACATCGCTCAAGAAGGTAGTCGAGATGCGCCGCTAAGCCCCATGGAGGCACGGGTTCGACATCCGGGAAAGACCCGAGGAGAAAAATATCGAAGGGAGGGAGGCGGATTGTCCACAGAGGGTGCACAGGAAATGCAGAAAGCAACGGTCGTGATTGTCGCAGAGTTTCGAGTGATCGGAAGAAACAGTTACACACTGACCGATCAACGAAGAATCAGGCCTGGGCTGCTTTACTGGCTGCGGAAGCCGCGTATGACTTCCGGCAGCGAAGCGTGAAGAGTGGGGGCCGGGGTTAGCGTGAGTATCAGCATTATCAATCCGAAGACAGCCAGCCACATTCGCGCGCCAGAAACCCGCGGCCATTCCGCCACCTGCGGATGCCGGAAGCTGCTCAACCACAGTAGGATCGCCCACAGGAGCCATCCCATCCAAAGGTAATACGCCATCGGCAACAGGCACAGAATCGTCAGCCGCGACACTAGCTTATGGGCCTGCGGTGCGATGGAAAAAATAATGTGCCCGCCATCGAGCTGCCCGCCCGGCAGCAGGTTGAGCGATGTGGCCAACATTCCCACCCAGGCTGCAATCGCGGTTGGATGGAGCAGCAAACGATCCAATGGCATTCCGGTGGGCCCACGCAGCAGATCCGCCGATTTGAGCAAGTGATGCGCGAGCTGGAAAATCAGCGGATAGTGGAGTTCGTATTCCGCCTGACCAAGGCCGGGATGCATTGGTTTTGACCACGCCAGTGAAACCAACAACGCAAACAGGGCAACAACAAACCCCGCGATGGGCCCGGCAATTCCGATATCGAATAAGGCAGTACGGGAGCGAATCCGCGATCGGATGAGAATGACTGCGCCCATTGTTCCGATGAAAGTCGGCGCAGGTATAAAAAAAGGCAGGGTCGCATAAACGCCGTAGCGGCGGCAATACAAGTAGTGGCCCATTTCATGCGCCAGAAAAAAAAGCATCAGCGTGCCCATGAAGGGCAATCCGCCTAGCAGTCGCGCGGGATGACTCCGCATCCACTCGGCGGGGAAGAATGAAACCGATTCCCCTGCGATTGGATCGTCGCTGAACGACAGAGCCGGGCGGTTATGATCAAAGTTGAATTGCATACGCGCGCCCATCACCAGCGTGGTGAAGCAGGTTGCCAGCAGCAGAAGCGCATGCAGCCAGTATCGCGGCTTTGACGGATGTGGTGTCCACTCCGGCACCGGCCGGAAATATTCGATGGTTGGAGAAGCTAAGGGAGGAGTGGGTTCCGACATGCGATTCCTGGCACTCTCAGTTACTAACCTATTTTTAGATGCTACTACGACTGGGGGGAACGAAGAGGCAGAGGTTCACGAGCAAGATTTCCAACAACAATTACAAATTAAAGGCGATCAAATCTGCGGAAGCCGGACGCGCGAGGCCCGACGGTTTTTCTCAATCAATCGATTGCAATTCTTTTCCAGGCTTGAAACGCACGGCTTTGCCTGGAGGAATGGAAACCTCGGCGCCGGTACGGGGATTGCGTCCAATGCCAGTTTTGCGCGGGCGCACATTGAATACTCCAAATCCCCGCAATTCAATGCGCTGACCATGAGCGAGCGCCTTCTTCATGCTTTCGAAGACAGTTTCCACCGCCAACTCGGCTTTGGTTTTGGTGATGCCGGTTCTTGCTACTACTTCGTTGATGATGTCGAGCTTAATCACGAAGAGCTCCCCGATGCGGTCTCAGGACGATACCTCAAGTGATTGATGCTATGGGAGATAAGGGATATTGTCAACGGGAGCATCTGCACCGTAAACGGACTAGGCCGAAAGGAGTAGAGTAAGCAGCGATTGGCTGAACAAAGTCGGGGCCCGGGTAGGGAGCAATTCTCGCATTGCGTTCTTACCGCTCGCCCTCTTCTTCCTTGAACATGTATTTGATGGCTGGCTTGTAAATCATCAGGTTCGGCTGGCCGTCGTCGCGGATTACCTTGATGCAGGTTTTGTCGTACCATTCGATAACGCCGTGCACTTCTTCGCCGTCGCGGAGCACGATCACCATCGGGGTTCGCGACTGCATCTGTTTCTGATAGTAGAAGTTCTCCGCGTTGGTCTGCTCCGGGGGTGCTGGTTTTCGTCCTCCACCTCCGCCGCCGGGAGAGCGGTCGCCGCGATCAAATCCACGCTCGGGGCGATCAAATGCCCGCTCCGGACGGTCATGCCGGTCGCGGCGGTCGGCCACTTGCAAGTGATTCGCGTTATGGTTGCCGTGGTTATGATCCGGGCGCGGCAGCGCAGGACGAATCAGCTTTCGATTGGAGAAATTCTCGTCGTCCCCAGAGATTTGTGCTGCGGTTGAATTGATTGCTTCTTTCATAGTGGCGCTTACCCCTACACACGCGTTCCCTAAATTGAATTAGAAGGCCCTGAAAGTATTTACGAAGGCGTGAAATTTCCCCTAACGTACCACAGGAATCTGCGCCTGACAATGCCGCCTTCGTGCTATGGCATGCGCCAAAAGTTGCATACGTGAGGATCTACTAACTCGTGTTCGACATGTCGGCGCCGCGGCGTTCGCTCCCGAGCCAGGTGACGAGCGCCACTAAAGTCGCGGTGATTAGGACTGTCCAAGCCAGGACCGGTGCAAACAGGCCGCCGTACCTCCGCTCGGCGAGCCTGGCTTGGACGACCACATTGCGCGAAGAAAGCAGGTTTCCCAGCTGATAGGCGAAACCGGGAAAAGTTCCTCGCACGGCGGGCGGTGAAAGTTCGTTTAAGTGTGCGGGGATGACGCCCCATGCTCCTTGCACCATGAATTGCATGGCAAAGCCACCGAGGGCCAGCATAGGTACGCTGTGAGAGTAAGCCCATAGCCGCGTCATGGGAATCGCCAGCAGCGCGGCGATCACGATGGCTCGCCGGCGGCCGATTTTCTCCGACCACGCCCCGAAAAAAATTCCGCCCAGCAGCGCGCCGAGGTTCGCGATGATAGCGATCAGGCCTACCGTCTGCGGCGTAAAGTGATGGTCTTTCTGCAGGAATGTAGGATAGAGATCCTGCGTTCCGTGGCTGAAGGAGTTGAAAGCGAACATCAGCACAACCAGGAAAAGAAAAGTTCCGGCATAAGTGAGGCTATCTTTAGTGAGGCTATCACTGCCGAAGCGGCTTTTCTTCTCCCGCGCTACGTTGCCTTGCAGCCAGGCTGGGGATTCATCCACTTTGGTGCGAATGTAAATCACGAGAAATGCCGGGAGCGCGCCGACGATAAACATCCCACGCCAGCCGACGAATGGGAACAAGGTCCGGTAAACCACTGCTGCCACCAGATAACCTACAGCGTAACCTTCCTGCAGGAGTCCTGAGAAAAATCCGCGGCCCTCCGCCGGCAACGTTTCAAAAGCCAGCGCCGCGCCGACGCCCCACTCTCCACCCATCGCAATTCCAAACAAGGCGCGCATGATGAGCAGCACCTTCAGCGAGGGGGCGAAGGCCGAGGCCAGCTCAAACACCGAGTACGCGATGATGTCGACCATCAGCGTGAGACGCCGGCCGTAGCGATCGGCCATTACCCCGAATAGAAACGCGCCCACCGGACGCATGGCGAGGGTCAGGAAAATTGCCTCGGCCACGGCGGAAACCTTGGCCTCAAATTGAGTGGCGATCGCGCTGACGCAGAAGGTCAGAATAAAAAAATCAAAGGCGTCGAGCGACCAGCCCAGAAAGCAGGCGACGAAGGTATTGCGCTGCACCGGGGTGAGCCTGCGAAAGTGACCAATAAACTCCATGGAGATTTCCTCGGCGATTCGGTACAGCTGGAAAACCAGCGAATGCTAGCATATGGAGTTCAACCGGCAAGCAAAAAATCTGCCGCGGGCGATCTCCTTATTCCATGCTCGAACTCGATCCTCCTCAACGCCAGGCCCCCGATGCGGTGATGCTTACCGGCTTCTGGTATCGTGCGTTGCCCGCCGACCGCGTGCATCGCAACCGACTGCACAAAGCTATGTTGCTCGAAATTCCACTGGTTATCGGGCGCGACCGTGTGGGGCATCCGTTCGCCCTGCGAGACGCGTGCCCGCACCGCGGCATGCCGCTGCATTGCGGCAAATTTGACGGAGAAAATCTGGAGTGCTCCTATCATGGCTGGCAGTTCGACGTGCATAACGGTCAGTGCGAACTGATCCCCTCGCTCACCGCCGATCAGAATTTGAAGGTCGACCGTATCTACGCCGGCAGTTATCCGTGCGAAGAGCAGGATGGTTTCGTGTGGGTGTATGTGCCCGACCCTCCTGCGGCCGGGGCGGGATTCACCAAGCCGGCCGAGGCGCCGGAGGACGCTCCGCAGATTGAAAAGTTTTCCGACAAATACAAGCTCGCATACCTCACCGCCGACATGCCAGTGAGCATCGATCACGGCATCATTGGCCTGATGGATCCAGCGCACGGACCATTCGTGCATCAAGCGTGGTGGTGGCGCAGCCGCCACAGCATCCACGAGAAACACAAGAATTTCGAACCCATTCCAAACGGTTTTCGCATGAGCGCGCACACACCCAGCTCGAACTCGGCCCCCTACCGGCTGTTGCGCCTGTATTCCGACGCCGATTCCATCACCACCACCATTGATTTTGTCTTACCGAACTTGCGCCGGGAAGTTATCCGCGCCGGGAAGTACTGGTTTTCGTCGCTCACCACCGTGACTCCGATTACGCGCAATCAATGCCGCATTGACGTTGTCGCGGCCTGGAACATCTTCCGCTGGGTGCCCTTTGGCCCCGAATTGCTGAAATTCGTCTTCGCCAAGTTTGTGGAACAGGATCGGCGCACCATGGAGCTGCAAGCCGAAGGTTTGAAATACAATCCACATCTGATGCTGATCGACGACGCCGACCGGCCGGCGAAATGGTATTTCCAGTTGAAGGCGGCGCATCTGGATGCAAAGCGGACAAGTGAGGCGATGAAGCATCCGCTGCCCGGACCGGTGACTTTGAAGTGGAGAAGTTAAAGGGACGCGAATGCGTGATTGAGCGACCTTGTAACTGGACACCTGCGAAACCTGGCGGGGCGTCTCTGTGCCTTGCATCAGTCCGTTACCAGATAACTCTCAGCCCCTCGTAGCGTACGAATTCCCGGTCTGGCGTCACGATAGGGATTTTCTCAACCAGTGCCTGAGCGATGATCTGCCGGTCAAAGGGATCGCGGTGGTGCATCGGCAGGTCGAATACGCGAAAAGCGTGATCGGCGATAAACGGCAGGATGCGAATATCCATGTCGTCGAGGGCTTGCCGCGCATCGGACGCTGATATGTGGAGTTTGCCGAGGCATCCCTCGACAGCGATCTCCGTGAGCGAGACCGAACTCAGTTCCCGAACGTTATCCGGGTCTTTCAAAATAGAGTAGGCCCGCTTGCTTAACCTATGGGGTGCTTCGACAGCGAAAATGAAAACCGCTGCATCGAGCAGTACGCGCATTTAAAGTTCCGTGCCGAAGAGACCGTCGATTTCCTTGTCCGTCATCGGCTTCCACCAGTCGGGATCGTTGATCTTGATCCTTCCCCTGAGTGTTCCGAACTTCGGCGTTTTTCGCGTAGGCTTCTTCGTGCGCACGAGGTCGACGACCGGCACCCCCCGGCGGCAGATGGTGACCGGTTCGCCCTGCTCCACCGCCTTAATTAGTTCCGGCAGTTTGTTCTTGGCGTCGGCTACACTGACTTGCATGTTCCGATAATAGCTATTTGAGATAGCTATGTCAACGAGAGCGCCTACTAAAGCATGGCAGTCAGCTATTCGCTTACCAGCCAGTCCATCGCCTCTTCCCGTGTCTCGAAGGCTGGGATGTCACGCTGAGAAAAATTCTTGAAGTGCTCCTGGAAGACGTGCGGCAGGCTTTCCGCGCCCACCCAGGCCGAGCGCTTCACGAATGGCCGATCGAGAGCGAGCACTTCTTTCATTCGCGTGGCCACCGTCTTGTCGATTTGCGCTCCGGTAAAGTCGGCCAGCGTCAGCAATGATCCTGGCGCATGCCGTGCGACATCGGCGCGCACCATTTCGAGCAGGACCAGCAACTCCTTCGGCGTGCAATACCTGAGATCCACCAAGAAAATGGCGTGGCCTTTGTGCTTGATAAATCGCAGGCGATCGTCAAGAGGATTAGCGTTTTCGCTCATGTCAGACTCTCATGTCATTCACTCATGTCAACAGAGACTCCACCACGGCGTAGGCGCCGTCGAGGGCGGAGTCTAGCGCGGCAGCGTCTTTTCCGCCGGCTTCGGCCAGGTCAGGGCGTCCTCCGCCCTTGCCGCCAACTTTCTGTGCCACCGAGCCAATCACCTTGCCTGCCTGAACGCGGCTGGTGAGATCTTTGGTGACGCCCACGATCAGAGACACGTTACCATTCGAGGCGGAGCCGAGGACGACGACGCCAGAGCCAATTTTATCTCGCAGTTGATCCACGAGCGTGCGCAGTTGTGCGCGCTCCAGATTGTCCACGCGGTGGGCCAGGACTTTTACACCTTTTACGTCCTTAACTTTGTCGCCGATATTCGCCGTGCCGATCGAAGCCGACGCCGACTTCATCCGCGCCTGATCCAGTTCCCGGGTCAGCCGTTTGATCTCGGCATCTTTCTTTTCCATTTCGAGTTTGAGTGCTTCCGCAGGCGAAGCCGAAATCTCTTCCGAAGAGGGTGCCCCATCTTTGCGCGTTTTTTGCGAAGGGGTGGGAATCGAGAAGGCCGACACTACCTTTTCCAGTTCATGATCTTTACGGAAGTGTGCCAATGATCCTTCGCCGGTAACGGCTTCCACCCTTCGCACGCCGGATGACACGCTGCCTTCTTTCAGAATCTTGATCAGGCCAATCTCACCAGTAGCGCCGGTGTGCGTGCCGCCGCAAAGCTCAGTCGAAAAATCGCCAATCCGCACCACGCGCACTTTGTCGCCATATTTTTCTCCGAACAGCGCCATGGCGTGGTACTGGTTAATGGCCTCTTCGATTGGTACATCCGTAATGGTCTCGACGATCTGATTGCGCAGCACTTCTTTATTGATGATGTCTTCCACGTCCTGCAATTCTTCGTCTTCGACCGCGGTGAAGTGCGAGAAATCAAAGCGCAGATGGTTCGGAGCCACCAGCGATCCCGCCTGTTTCACATGCTTGCCGAGCACCTCGCGCAACCCGGCATGAAGCAGATGCGTAGCAGTGTGGTTGCGCATGGTGGCTTCCCGGATTTCGGCATTCACCACCGCATCGACTTTGTCGCCGACGCGGATCGGCTGTTTCGCGATGACTTGATGCGCCCGCACGCCCTGAATCGGCGAATAGCATCCAGTTACTTCTGCGACGACGGTATTGTGGTCGTCCGAGTAGAACCATCCCTTATCGCCAAGTTGGCCGCCAGAGTCAGCGTAGAACGGAGTGTGGTCGAGGATCACCTCGCCGGATTCTCCGGCTTTGAGTTCGCGCGCACCTTGACCGTTATGAATGATGGCTAAAACCTCGCAGCCGTCGGAACGAGTCTGATGATAGCCTTCGAAGATTGATTTCGGAAGCTGCTGGTAGGCGGGGTTGGCTGTTTGCTTGGCGGCGCCCTTCCAGGAGGCACGCGCAAGAGAACGTTGAATCTGCAGCGATCCCTCGAACCCCTCCTGATCAAAGTGGACGCCCTGGTCTCGTAAGGCGTCCTGCATGAAATCTAGCGGCAGGCCGTAAGTGTCGTACAGCTTAAAGGCGTCCGTTCCCAGTAGCACTGGCACGCGCATGTGATCCGCGTTGGCCCACCGCTGCAACAGCTTCTGATATCGCTCGCCGGGGGCGAACACCGCAGCGGCTTGTAGGAAGATCTGGTCGTTGACTTCCCGCCTGGCCGAGCTGAAAGCATGTTCTAATTCCATCTTGTGTTCCGGTCTATCCGCGATTAGCTCCTCAACCAAAATCGCCTTAGCGCGCGTAGCTGGCTCCTTCACGATCCTCTCAAGCTCTTTCAATCCAAGGGCCACGGTGTGTTCAAATCGGCTCTCCTCGGCGCCCACTACCCTCGAGACGTGGTCCGCCGTCTCCCGTAGTTCCGGATAAGCGTCCTCCATAAGATTTCTTACAGTGAAGACCATCTGGTAGAGGAACTGTTCGCTTTGTCCAAGAAGCCGCCCGTGTGTTATTGCCCGACGGATAATTTTGCGTAAAACGTAGCCGCGGCCTTCATTGGAAGGGAGCACGCCGTCAGAGATGAGGAAGGTCGCTGCGCGTGAGTGGTCGGCGATGATTCGCAGGGATGCGTTCTGCTGCATCATCTGCTGGACTGTTAAAGCTGCGCTGGGCGCGTCTGTTCTTTGGAAATATATCTTTTCGGTGAGTTGGCTGGCTCTCTCGATCAGCGGCGTAAACAAATCCGTTTCGTAATTCGAAATCACGCCTTGCAGAACCGCTGTAACCCGCTCCAACCCCATCCCTGTGTCAATCGACGGCTTGGGTAGCGGATTCAGCTTCCCGCTCACGTCGCGGTCGAACTGCATGAACACCAGATTCCAAATCTCGACATAGCGTCCGCAATCGCAAGGGAACGCGCAATCGGCATGTCCATGATCGGACGCCGCTGGGCCCATGTCGTAAAAAATCTCGCTGCATGGGCCGCAAGGGCCGGTGTCGCCCATCTGCCAGAAATTATCTTTCAGACCCATTTCGAAGATGCGATCTTTGGGCACGCCTTGCACGGCCCATAAGTCATAGGCTTCGATGTCGCGCGGGACGCCGCCTTCGCCGTTGAAGACGGTCACGTACAGCTTGCTTTGGTCGATCCCGAACCACTCCTTTGAAGTGACCAGCTCCCACGCGTAGGCAATGGCGTCTTTCTTGAAGTAGTCGCCGAACGAAAAATTCCCCAGCATCTCAAAAAAAGTATGGTGTCGATTGGTAAAGCCCACATTCTCCAGATCGTTGTGCTTGCCGCCGGCCCGCACGACTTTTTGCGCAGTCGTAGCCCGGTTGTAGTCGCGCTTCTCGAGTCCCAGAAAAACGTCTTTGAACTGGTTCATGCCCGCATTGGTGAACAACAGCGTGGGGTCATTCGCCGGAACCAGCGACGAGGAATGGACCTCCTTGTGTCCCTTGTGCACAAAAAAGTCGAGAAACTTGCGGCGAATTTCAGAGCCAGTTGGCATGGGGATTAAACATCGATTTTAGCATTCAGCCAGATTCGCCCACGTTTCAGCGCTGTGCTAACCTGCCGCTATGGCGGACGCAATTACTTCTCAGCAAAATACTCATCTGGCGCAGCAGAAACAATTTCTCAGCGACAAGGTCGAGCGCTTTACCGAGTCGGTGATTCGGGAGATGACGCGGCAGGCGATGTTGTATGGCGCGGTGAATCTGGCGCAAGGGTTTCCGGATTTTGCGACTCCGGCGGAGATCAAGCAGGCAGCGCAGGCAGCGATTGAAGCCGATGTGAATCAATACGCGATCACCTGGGGCGCGAAAAATCTGCGGAATGCGATTGCGCGGCAGATGGGCGTCTGGCAAGGAATTGCGGTTGATCCGGAAAAAGAAATTACGGTGTGCTGCGGATCGACGGAGGCGATGATCTCGACCCTGCTGGCGGTATGCAACGCTGGCGATGAGGTGGTGATCTTCGAACCGTTTTATGAAAATTACGGCCCGGATTCGGTACTGAGCGGGGCGGGGCCGCGATTTGTGAAGCTGCGTCCGCCGCCGCGCGACGGCGGCGAGTGGATTTTCGATGAGAAAGAATTGCGCGCGGCGTTCGATCGGCACACCAAGGCCATCATTCTTAATACACCCAATAATCCCACGGGCAAAGTGTTCACGCGCGCCGAACTGGAGCTGATTCGCGATCTCTGCATTGAGTTCGATGTGCTGGCCATCACGGATGAGATTTACGAACATATTCTGTATGACGGCGCCGAACACATTTCGATGGCTTCGCTCGAGGGAATGCGCGAGCGGACGGTGACGATCAACGGCATGTCGAAGACCTACAGCGTGACCGGATGGCGCGTGGGCTGGGCCGTTGGGCCGGAGAAGATCACGAATGCGATCCGGAAGGTGCACGACTTTCTGACGGTTGGCGCTCCGGCACCGCTGCAGGAAGCGGGGGCCGCGGCTTTGAGTTTGCCGGCAGAATATTACTGCGAAACTGGCAGAAGGATACCGTGTGCGTCGCGATCATTTGATTCCAGGGCTCGAGGCGGCCGGCTTTCGTTGCTTTCCTCCGCGAGGAGCGTATTACGTAATGACGGATATTTCTGGGTTTGGATTTGATGACGATGTGGAATTCGTCCGCTATCTGGTGAAAGATATTGGTGTGGCAGCGGTGCCGGGATCGAGTTTTTATCGCAATCCGCGGGATGGGGCGCGGCAGGTGCGATTCGCGTTCTGCAAGAAGTTGGAAACGCTGGATGCGGCGGCGGAGCGGTTGAGGAAGTTGCCAGCGCGGAAATGACCTTCAGGGGCTGAAGCCATTAGCCGCATCCGTCGGCTGAGGTCGTACCCTTCTCAAGACGATTTATCCGAGATCTACTTATCCCAGAGCTACTTGGTAACGACGCCGCAGGCAATGCGATCGCCGGAGTTCCCCGAAGGGTCAGTCTTCATGTCGTCGGCTTTGGCGTGAATGACGATCGCGGTGCCTCCATTGCTGAAGAGCGAGTTGGGCCCGTCGGCGAGAGTCACGTCTTGATCCTCCAGCCTCGCATCGGCTTTGCCTTTCGCGCCGACAACAAAGTTCTGCATGTCCCCGGCATGGTGGCCTTCAGGATTGTCGAAGCCGTGTTTTTTGTTTCCGGGATTGAAATGCGGGCCCGCCGATTTGAAGTCCGGAGGGTCGCATTTCGGGTTCTGGTGAAAGTGTATGGCGTGCTCGCCCGGCGGCAGATCGTGAAGGTGAATCTGGAGGGCGACCCCCGATCCCTGTTGTGACAGGGTGATCGTGCCAACCGCCTTGCCCTGCATATCTTTCACCTCGACCTTGGTTTTGGCTGCGCTCGGAAGAGAGAAGAGAATTAGCGCTACAAAAGTGGCCAGCGAGGAAAGGGTCATCATTTTCATGCGGGAATTATAGCCAAGTCGCAAACATAAAGGCTAACTAATGCAACCAACGGTAGTGCTCCGGGTTGATAAGGAGGCGATCCAGACGCGCGATTTAATTTGTCGCACAGAAGGAGACCCTTTGCACGGATCGCTTATGGTCAAGAAGGGCTGGTTCGGGATGACAATCAGAGTATGCAACCAACGGGCCATGCTGCATTCGCAAGCTTGTAGAGTATACTGCGGGAAAGTTCCAAAATCTTCCCGGGGACGAGTGCAATCATGGCATTGAACATGGCGGAACAGTTGACGGACCAGGTTCCAGTAGACGATTTTCAAGTGCTGGAAGAGAAAGTCTATCGCACTATCGAAATGTATAAAGCGGCACGAAAGGCGCAGGAGACAGCCGAGCGGGATGCGCAGCGGATACGGCAACAACTGGAGGAGCGCGAGGAGCAGTTGGTGGTGTTGCGGCGAGAGAGCGTGCAACTGCGAAAAGAGCGGGAGGAGATTCGGGGCCGCGTAGAGAAGATGCTCGAACAGATCGATTCGATCGCCGAAGAGCGCGCAAGTTAGATCGCTCGCGGCGCGAAAACTTTCAGGAGCGGGACAGGGATGGCCACTGCTACGAAGGATTCAACATTGAAGGATGCACAGAACAGCAGCGTGCGCGTCGAGATCTTCGATCAGGCGTATAACCTGCGGGGTTCTGATCCGGAATACATTCTGAAGCTGGCCGAGTACGTGGACGCCAAGATGCGCGCGGTAGCCGAGGCCACGAATACGATTGATACTGTCCGGCTGGCTGTTCTGGCGGCATTGAACATTGCCGATGAGTATCATCTTTTAAAGCACAAGCAGGAGAGCGGGGGTACCGATTATCAGAAGCGTGCACACCTGCTGGCCGATGCCCTTGACAAAGTGTTATGCGAGGGCCGCAAAGCGGGATAGCAAAACGCAGTTCCTTCCCGGCTCCCGTCCAACCCGCCGTTCACGGCAGGCTGCTTTGGCAGCTCTTTCGAATCTTAAGTTTAGAATCCGGGGTCTTTGTTGATTCACCGCAGACTATTTCACCGCGGATTACTTTACGGCGTCTTCGGTCTTCTCGCCGGCTTTCTTTATCCCATGGCCGGTGGCTTCGGTGCCCTTCTTGATGCCGCTGCCGGTCTTCTTGGCAACTTTCTCGGTGCCTTTTGCGGTGTCTTTGGCCGCTACTTTGGTATCGTGACCGGTTGTGTCGGCTACTTTCTCGGTACCATGCGCGGTCTTGGTAGCGACTTTCTTAGTCCCTTTGCCAGTATCGTCGGCGCCCTTTTTCACATCCGTGGCTGCATCTTGGGCCAGAACGACTGGAACTGCACTTAACAACACTGCCGCTAGGATCGTCTTCAAACGGAAATTCATAACATCTCCTTCAAAAACGTTGTGGGAAACGGATAATGGAGTATGCACTATCGCCGACGCTCTTGCCAAATCCAATTTGTTTCAAGCCCGAACGCTGCGACCTGAGAATCTCAGCATCTTCCCAAACGAACTGCTCACGCGATCTCGCTTTCCAACTCGTTTAGGATTTCGTCATCGACATCCCATTTTTTCAGGACGGTAAAGATGGTCTTTGTGCCGAAGCCGCCGCGTGCCAGTTGGCGGAAGACGCGTGCGGTTTCCTTCTGATCCCGGGGCTTCGCCAGGCGCTTTTTCCGCAGGTAGTCGCGGGCCTGTTTTTCTTCGCTTACACCTTCGAAGGCCGCGTCGACGGCTTTATCGATTACTTCATTGTGGATGCCTTTGACCTTAAGATCGGTAATCACGCGCCGCCGGCCGAACTTCTGATTGTCCCTGCGCAGCGAAGAGAAATAGGCGGCATATTGCGAATCGTTCAAGTAGGCACGGTCCTTCAATCGCCGAACGATGAGCTCGACCAGCGTCTGTCCATATTCCGTGTCGGTCTCGACGCGCGCGCGCAACAGCCGCTTCAATTCCGCAACCGTGCGCATGCGGCGGGCCAGCGCTCCCACAGCATATTCATACAACTCATCTTCGGTGTAGAACTTCTTCCTGGGACGTGGGAATGGCACCTGCTAACGATATACCTAATTTGTTGCGCAGGGAACGTGGGGTGAGGGTATTAGGCGTCAGGTCTTCGATGGTCGTTCTTTGGGCGGCCTATAGGTCTTCAGGTTCTGGATTTTGCCTAACACCCAAGACCTGAAACCTAAGGCTAGATGCCGAAAGCCGAAACCACTTCTTTTACCGGCCGAAGCCCGCCGACTGCATCGATTGTCGCGAGATATCGGCGGTCGACGCGATGCCCTGCATTCGCAGTTTGAAGTCGTCGGCGTTGGAGGCGTTCTCCAGCGCGGTCTCGTAGTTGACCAATCCGGCCTGGAAGAGATCCCACAGGGATTGATCGAAGGTCTGCATGCCGTATTGCGAGGTGCCGGCCGCAATGGCGTCCCGAATGGAGCGCGTTTTTTCCGGAACGAGAATGCACTCCCGGATGAACGCGGTGTTGATCATCACCTCGACTGCGGGTACGCGGCCTTCGGAGTCGCAGCGCCGTACCAGGCGCTGGCTCACGATGGCGCGCAGCACCGCGGCCAATTGCAAGCGAATCTGTTTTTGCTCCGGCGGTGGGAAAATAGAAATAATACGGTTGACCGTTTCCACTGCATCCAATGTGTGCAACGTGGAGAAAACCATGTGACCTGTTTCGGCGGCGTGCAGGGCGGTCGAGATCGTTTCCAGATCCCGCATTTCACCGACCAGGATTACGTCAGGGTCCTGACGAAGGGAGGCGCGCAACGCGGCGCTGAACGAAGGCGTATCCACCTGAATTTCGCGCTGGTTGACATAGCCTTTTTTATCGCGGTGCAGAAATTCGATGGGGTCCTCAATGGTAATAATGTGCTCGGCGCGGCTCGAGTTCACTCGATCGACCATTGCGGCCAGCGTGGTCGATTTACCGGAGCCGGTCACACCCGTCACCAGTACCAGTCCACGCGGCATTTCGCAAATCTGCTCCACAACCTTGGGCAGGAACAACTCATCGAGCGCGCGAATCTTGGTGGGAATCACGCGCAGAACCAAGCCGACGTTCCCGCGCTGCTGAAAAATATTCACACGGAAGCGGCCCAGCCCGGCCACGCCGTAGGCCATATCGATTTCCGTGGTCTCTTTGAATTTTTGCTTCTGCCGTGCTGACATCATGCTGAACGCCATGGTCAGCATATCTTCCGCTGTTACGCGAGGTTGTTCGGTCAACGGCACCAGTTCGCCGTCAATGCGCAGGTGAGGATAGTTTCCTACCTTCAAATGCAAATCAGAAGCGCGCCGTTCCGTCGCAATGCGCAGCAGATCATCAATATTCATCGCAGAAGTTTCCTGGGAGGAGTTTTTCCTCCAAGCTCTCCGTATCATGAACCGAATCGTAACGTTGACCAAGATGACCTAGGTAACGGCTGCCTGCTGAAAGCAGGACAGCACTTTAGCGTCGGAGAGGCGGGGAGCATCCCGAATGGAGATGGAAGAGTGGGCTGTCCCTCGCGCGAGAAACTCAAACTTGAATATTGCCCGTGCTTACTGGACTGAGACAGAGGCACTAATGAGGTAATCGCGATCTTCGCAAATCACTTCGCTGCTAGTGGTTGAACGGATGGCAAGAGCTGGTTCCACCGACGACAGCCTCCGAAACTCCAAACGCAGTGGAGCCGCAAATCGAAGCCAGCGCGCACGATCTCTTCAGGGGCAGAGGCAGTCAGAGCGATTCCGATGCTCTGTGACGAGGACGGAGAGATCCGGCACGGTGGATGTGTTTCGGCTGTCGAGCTCGGATGACGAACACTGATCATCCCTTGCGAGCCCAGTCCAATCACCACGACACCAAGTTTCCCATCCGGCGGCGGAGGGGGCATTGACGCAGGCACACCCGGTGCCGACACCATCAAGTGATAGCCGTAATACGAAACTTTTCCAGATGTGAAGTTGACGTAGACATCGAGGGTTTCGGCACGAAAACCCCACCAACGCAAGACGTCGGAGAGGACGGCGTTTCCTGTTCTCCACAACACTCGGCCTGGCAGCCCGTTTCCTACGAAAACGGCGAAACACTCGTCGGCGTTGCAGAGAGGCGCGCCGTAAGGCCCTGTATTGGAGGGTTGTAACGTCGGTATTCGTCGCAATGTCTCGGCCTTAGAGGTTTCGCTGATCCGCAAGGCGGAGAGCGCGGTCACAACGGAAACAATTCGGCTCGCGAAGATTGCAGCCTCAAGGCGCAACGCGATCGCGCTGGTGAAAACGATGGCGAAGCACCAGAGGTACATGCGCTTGGCCCTATGCGAGACCAAAGTACTCCAGACTGTACTCAAAGTGTTTTCCTTTTGCCTGCACTCCATTAGACACCGCTGGATGCTGAATCTTACTTTACGTTCGTAACTGATGCTAAACCGGGGTCTCGCGCACTGACGCCACATCTGCGAGGAGGCACCGTCTAGGTTCCGGCGCTCCCTCTCTCAGGAATCCGTCGGTTTGTTGCAGCAGTCCTTCAGGTCAACTTTGGTTGACTTTGCCGAAATTAACTAAAATATTTGGCCGCAAAGGTCGCGAAGCAATGCCGCAAAGCGGACAAAGACAGTCGGATTAGGCACTACCTTTCAGGCCCAATCGTTGACGGGTCACCTCCACGTTCGTAAGATAAGGCGACCCAAAGCCAGGTGCTGACAATGATCGGCCAGACCATTTCGCACTACCGTATTGTCGAAAAACTCGGTGGTGGTGGCATGGGCGTGGTCTATAAGGCAGAGGACACGCGGCTGCACCGTTTCGTCGCGCTCAAGTTCCTTCCCGAAGACCTTGCGCGCGATCCCGCAAGCTCTCGCCCGGTTTCAGCGCGAGGCCCAAGCCGCCTCCGCGCTGAATCATCCCAACATCTGCACCCTTTATGACATCGGCGAGCAGGACGGCAAGGCATTCATCGCCATGGAGTTTCTCGACGGCTTGACCCTGAAACATCGCATCGCCGGGGCGCCGTTAGAGACTGATATGCTGCTTGCTCTCGCCATCGAGATTGCCGATGCGCTGGATGCGGCTCACGCCGAGGGCATTGTTCACCGCGACATCAAGCCGGCCAACATCTTCGTCACCAAGCGGGGACACGCCAAAATTCTGGACTTCGGATTGGCAAAGGTCGCTGCTGCCGGTTCTACCAGCCGGATCGCCTCCGCCAACACCCAAACTTTCTCTGAAGATGCCCATCTGACCAGTCCGGGTTCTACCGTGGGCACCGTCGCTTATATGTCGCCGGAACAAGTGCGCGCGAAAGAACTTGATCCGCGCAGTGATCTATTTTCCTTCGGGGCCATGCTCTACGAGATGGCTACGGGCACGTTGCCCTTTCGCGGCGAAAGCTCGGGCGTGATCTCTCACGAGATTCTGGCGAGTACTCCGGTACCGGCAATACGCCTGAACCCTGACCTTCCGCCCAAGCTGGAAGACATCCTGAACAAAGCTTTGGAGAAAGATCTCGAATTGCGCTACCAGCATGCAGCGGACATGCGAGCCGACTTGAAGCGGGTGAAGCGGGAAACAGAATCGCGGCCGGGGTTGTCCGCGAGTTCAGGGCACGTCGGGGCCGCGCATGAAAGCGGAACACCGCTTGGAGCACAACCGCCGTCCGGTTCTTCTCCTGCGATTGCCTCGTCAGGGGCATCGTCGGGTTCGTTGTCAGGGTCATCTTCAGGGTCATCGGGCGCTGTTTCTGGAGACAGGGTTTCTGCGGGGTCGATGCAGAGATACTCTTTCGGAAAGATCGTCGCAGCGTTTACCGCCATGGTGGTTGTGCTGGCTGTGGTTTATTGGTTCATAAAGCAGCGCTCCGCCCCATCGGTGGTTACAGCCAGCCAGAGAACTGTTGCCGTTCTTCCTCTGCAGAATCTTGGCTCCGACAAGGATGTAGATTTCCTGCGCCTCGCACTTGCCGACGAAATTGCGACCGCGCTTAGTTATGTTCGATCCCTGACAATTCGTCCGTTTGCCACTACCAGTAAATATGATTCGCCCACACAGGACCTGCAGGAGGCGGGTAAAGCCATGCACGTGACTGATGTGGTCACCGGACACTACATGAAGCAAGGCGACCAGCTGCAAATTACGCTGGAAGCCATCGACATCGGCGAAAACCGTACGCTGTGGCGCGACACCATGACGGTTGCCGCTCCCGACATGATCGCCATGCGCAGCCAGATCGCGGCACAGGTCCGCCAAGGTCTTGTCCCGGCTCTAGGCGCCGGTGCGGATTCGAGCGAGGCTGCCACTCATCCCAAGAACGAAGAGGCCTACGATCTCTATCTGCGGAGTATCTCGGTGCCGCGTGATCCTCTGCCTAACAAGGACGCCATTGCCATGTTAGAGCGCGCTGTAGGCTTGGACCCCAGCTACGCTCCGGCCTGGACAGGGCTGGGGGTTCGCTACTATTACGATTCGGCGTATTCGAACGGCGGCGAAGCCATGTATCAGCGCTCCAATGCCGCCCTTGAACGAGCCGTTGCTCTCGACCCGAACTTAACAGTTGCGGCCGGCCAGCTAATTACAAACCGAGTCGAAAGAGGAGAACTGGCGAAGGCATATACTGACGCGAAGGCCCTGGTAGCAGGGCATCCAGAGAACGCCGGAGCTCACTTCACTCTCGCTTATGTTTCGCGTTATGGCGGAGCAACCGAGGAATCTGCGCATGAGTGTGACACCGCCCTGGCGCTCGATCCGGGCAACGCGGGATTCCGCTCCTGTACTTTTACTTTTGAACAACTGGGAAACTACTCGCGGGCCATGGATTTTTTGCAACTCGATGCTGGATCGGTATGGGCGTCGGCCAACCTGGTGCGGCACTACCTTCGGGAACGAAAATTAGCCGAAGCCCGGGATGCAACTCGCAAACGAGGCGATGACCAAACTGCCCGTACCATGATTGCGTGCATCGATGCGCCCTCATCTCCCAATACTGCCGCGCTCGCTCGAGAATATGCGGCCTGGATATCCGCCGTTCCAGACCCCGAAGTCCGGTACTGGCGCTCGAATGACATTCTTTTCTGCGGTCAGCGGGAGCTTGCGTTAAACTTGCTGAAAAGCGCCGTCGCTCAAGGTCATTATTGTCCCTATGATGGATTGCGAAATGACTCCCTGTGGGCACCGTTGCGCGGCACGCCCGAGTTCACTCAGCTACTCTCCGCCGCCAAACAATGCCAGACAGATTTCCTTGCCCAGACATCGCAAACTACACACTGAATTCTGTTCAGGATAAAGGGCGTCTGATCGAGCAGCGAATTTACGCGCGCACTCTCGGAGCGCACACTTTGGAGGTGTTGATGTTACGTATTCAGGGACACAGGGAACAAAAAGGGGCGCGGTTTGCGCCCCTCGGACTGCGTCATTGCGAACCGGACTATACGCCTACGGGCTGCTTGCTCTGTACCGGGACTGGCGTGAGCCAGCCGTGGCGGTCGCTCTTCTCGCCCCGCACGATGGCGTAGAACTCTTTTTGGATTGCCTTGGTAATAGGACCCATTGTGCCCTTGCCGACTTTAATTTTGTCCACGGAGCGTATCGGAGTGACTTCCGCGGCAGTGCCGGTGAAGAAGGCCTCGTCGCAGATGTAGAGCATTTCGCGCGGAATCATCTGCTCGATCAGAGGAATACCCAGATCGTGAGCGATCTGCACAACCGAATCCCGGGTAATTCCGGGCAGGACAGAGTTTCCCAGCGGCGCCGTGATCAGCTTATCGCGATGCACGATGAAAACATTTTCGCCGGAGCCTTCGCTGACGAATCCGTTGATGTCGAGTGCGATGCCTTCGGAGAATCCGTTGACGATGGCTTCCATCTTGATGAGCTGTGAATTCATGTAATTCGCGCCGGACTTGGCCATGGCGGGCAGCGTGTTGGGCGCGATGCGCGTCCAGGATGAGACGCACACATCGCAACCTTCGCTCTCGCCGCCCAGATATTTTCCCCACGGATAATTGATGATGTAAACCTCGGTGGGCGAGTTGAACGGATTTACTCCCGCCTCGCCATAGCCGCGCAGAATGATCGGTCGAACGTAGCAGGGCCAGACGCCGTTGCTGCCAACGGTTTCACACATGGCCTTCACCAATTCGTCGCGAGTGTAGTCGACGTCGATGCGGTAGACCTTGGCAGAATCAAGCAGGCGCTGAATGTGCTCATTGGCGCGGAAGATCGCAGGTCCGGAGGGCGGCGCGTAGCAACGGATACCCTCAAAGACCGAGGAGCCGTAGTGGACCACGTGAGACATCACGTGAATGGTGGCCTCATCCCAGGGAATGAGCTTGCCGTTGTGCCAGATATTTTCCGACTTCTCGATTGCCATGCTTACTCCTTCAGCCCGTCCGTGTCCGACCTACGCGAAGCTGATCGTTAGGTAAATCGCCGATTATTAAGACGCGAAAATCCAGCTCAGCGTTACAAACCATTATAGCCGACGCACTTTTGCGGCGAGTGACACAATCTTGCACATCGTCCTTGTACGTCGCCCCCAAACCTCACCACACGGTCTCCACCACCTTCGACCGCTGAATTCGCTTATCGGCTGTGACCAGACGACAGCCCTCCGCCATTGCCGTTGCTGCGATCAAGCGATCTGCCGGGGAAAGTCCCGGGGAAAGCTGGCAGCCAACGCCGCAATCTCAGGGGGTTACACTGCTTCGCATTCGCGAAGCAGTACCGTCGCTCAGGATGGCAAGCTTAGTTTACGGGGTCAGCGCTGCGCGGACGGTTGTGCCGGGCAACTCATCGCCCCGAAAGTATTTGGGATTTTCTTTCGATCCCTTCAAGTCGGCGGCTTTCATCTCCGGCATAGCTTCATAGGGCTTGCTGTAATCGTTGGCGGCGTTCCAGAACAAGAATCCGATGCCGCCCTTTTCTTTGGCAGTGGCGACTTGCACTTTGATGTATTCGGGTGAATAGGTTTTGGTGCGCCAGCGGAAGGCTTGCAGCCAGGGGCGAATGACGACGCCGCTGCCTTTTGTGATCAGCTCGAAGCGCTGCATGGATTCGCCGATGAAGTGCTCGGGAGCATCGCCGGGGTGGGCGATGTTATCCATGCCGAAGAAGTGCGAGGGATAAATCATGGGCGAGAGTACGTCGCAATATTTTGCCATTCCGACGATATCTTGCCCGGTGTGTGAAAGGTCGACGGAGCGCTGCCAGGCCATCACGCCGAAGACATCGAGTGAGAGCAGGACCCCGGTGGGGTGAAGCTCGGCGTAGGCCTTCTTCAGAAATGCGGTAATTACGTCGGAACGCTGCATGCCGCGCGGCGCTGCGATGGACTTGGAAGCCGCGCTGCAACCGGTTTTTCGCCCCTCCGGAGCTTGTTCCTTTCCTTCGGCTGTCTCATGGCTTGCGAGTTGGGCTGCATTCTTTCGCCGCTTCGCGGCTGGAGCTGTGCAGTCCGCGGTATTATTTTCAACGGCCACTGACGGCAAACTGGCATCTGCAGCTTGATTTCCGTCCGGATGTTCGGTCTGGTAAACGAAGCTGGCATCTTTTTGATCGCCTTCGGCGGGGAAGCGAACGTAATCGAATTGAATTTCGTCGGCTCCGGATTGGGCCACGAATTTGGCGAGAGCGATGTCATAATCCTGAACTTTGGAGTTAGAGGGATCGGTCCAGACCAGCTTGCCGTTCTCGCGCCAGGGCTGATGATTTTTCCTGGACTGGATGGCGAGTTCAGGATGCTCGACCACCATGCGCTCGTCGCGGAAGATGGCGATACGGGCGATGGCGTGCATGTTTTGCTGGTGCACAAAATGGACGAACTTTGGCAGGTCGTGGATATAAACCTGATGCTTGCCGAGTAACGGGTGCTCGAAGGGAATAGTGACGCTGCCGTCGGAGTCCTTGATATCGAAGACCACGGCATTGCCGCCGACTTCGCGCCAGTGGCGGATGATGCGGAGTCCGTGATCGCTGGCGGCCATGATGCCGGTAAGGTAGATAGCGCGAACTTCAAAATCCCTGGCTACGGGGATGGTGTGTTCCACGATCGGCGCCGGAAGGATTCCAGGGATGGTGATTTGCTCGCCACCTTTTAGGATGTTGGTATTGGATTTTCCGTTCGCCGCGCGAATGGCTTCAGATAGCTCCGACGAAGTGAGATAAGCGGTGCGATGCAGATATTGGCGGGCGACGGCCGGAATGCTTTCCCCGCGCTGTGCAGTGTAGATTTCAGTGGCCGCGCCCGGAAACGGCTGCAACAGCGACGGCGAGGGGAGATCGGCCGGCTTAAGTGAAGCGGGCACTGTCACGCTGGCGGGTTTTAATTCCGGTTGAGTATTCTGTGGCTGCGCGGCCTCAGCTGAAGAAAGCTGCGGGATGATGCGAATCGCAGCTGCGGCACATAGAAGAGACGACACTGCGGCTATGGTTAGAACTGACAAGCGGCGCAAGAAATCCTCCGAAAACGACTTGCCGCGATGCTAGCCTGCAGGCATGGGAGGGGCTAGTTACGCCCGGTCATAGCTGGAGTTGGTCGGGAGTTTACTTGGCACGGATGTCAGGTTCTTAACGACAAAGGACACCCCTTCGAATTCGCTCAGGCAGGCTCAGGAGTACCGGGCAGGCTCTGGAGTAGAGGGGCAGCCTCTGTGAAAACCGGGCAACTGCGCGATAACTCAGGAGTTTGGTTTCCATCGTGCGCAAAGTATTTCTCTTCGTCAGTCTTAAATTTCCACTGGAACTGGTTTTGATATGTTCCCTAGTTTGCTAAATGCAGCGATATACAGGGGTTCTTCCTCCGCAAGAGGGGGTCGCCCGGTGGCCAGATGCTTGCTTATTCCAACAGAGCGTGCGAGCCGATGGATAGCGCTGCACTTGGTTGCGGGTTGACAGATTTTGTCACTTCTGGAACTTGGAGAGCCTCAAAGCCGGAGAAAGATGCAGGGTAGGCCGATACGGCCTGGACGGGGAAGAAAAAATACTCTATGAGAACGAATCTCGCAACCGTGCTCGATCCGAACCGCCGCAGCAACGATGCTGGAGAGTTTGAAGCCGCGCTGCGCCGCCGTATCGTGGGTCAGGACCAGGCCATCGAGAAGGTTGCCGAGATTTACCAGATGTTTCTGGCGGGGCTGAATGCTCCGGGGCGTCCGGTGGGCAACCTGCTTTTTCTGGGGCCGACCGGATCGGGCAAGACGCGGGTGGTGGAAGCCATGGCGGAAGCGCTGTTCGGCGACGCGCATGCCTGCATCAAAATCGATTGCGCTGAGTTCCAGCACTCGCACGAGATTGCCAAGCTGATCGGCTCACCTCCGGGATATCTGGGGCATCGCGAAACGCATCCTCTGCTTACCCAGGAAGCACTGAATCAGTGGTTCACCGAAAAGCTGAAACTGTCGATCCTGCTCTTTGACGAAATTGAGAAGGCCAGCGACTCTCTCTGGCAATTGCTGCTTGGAATTCTGGACAAGGCTACGTTGACGCTGGGTGACAACCGGCGGGTCGATCTTTCGCAATGCATCATCATCCTGACCTCGAACCTGGGCGCCAGCGAGATGACGAACCTGGTCGATGGCGGCTTCGGTTTCGCGCCGAAAGCGGTGGAAGTCGACAGCAATTTTGACGACAAGATTCAGCGCACTGCGGTCGAGGCTGCGCGACGCAAATTTACGCCGGAGTTCATGAACCGCATCGATAAGACTGTGGTATTCAAGACCCTGCGCGATGAGCATCTGGCGCAGATCCTCGAGATCGAACTCGGGATGGTGCAGCAGCGTGTGCTGACCGCCGCCGGGGCCAATCAATTTGTCTTCAATTGCTCCAGCGGAGTGAAAGAGTTTCTGCTGAAGGAGGGTACTGACGTGCGTTACGGCGCTCGCCACCTGAAGCGCGCGATCGAGCGGCATCTGGTGTTTCCGCTGGCGAATCTGGTAGCAACGGCGCAGGTCAAGCTGGGAGATTTTGTTCGCGTGGATATGGCGTCCGAGAATCAGATGATCTTTGTCAAGGAAGCCGAAAACACCATGGCGCCGGTGTTGCTGGAGCGCTACGGTGCCGCGGCCGCGAATATGCCCGCCGCCCGCGCGGCTCGCACCGCTGTCAATAATCGCCGCGACTTTGGGGCGAGCCCCATCGCGGAGAGCAAATAAGTTCTGCGTAGGGAACCAACTCGCTAGACCGCATCTCGCGAGCTACATTGTTTCTCTCATCGGCGCCGGAAAAACTCCGGCGCCTTTTTTCTTGCGGCCGAGGATGGGCTGGGGCTTTCCGGCGAATGGTGAATGAGCGCAATGGGAATGTTACGTCAACTATGACTGAAATGCGCCCGGATTCTCGGCCCTTCTTCGCCCCATAATTGTTTTTATGCCGAAGTGGGCGCCAGATTCTCGGATTGGTGTGCTGTATAGCTTCGTCCGCTCTCGTCAGTTGGAAGGCACTTTCCCTGAAGATCCGGAAACTGGGGTGTAGCCTATCACGGCTATGAGGATCTTTTTTGGATGGGGTTAGATCCTGCACGATGACTGGTCCGTTGAGAGGCCGCGCCCTTGGCCCCCGCCTTCGGAGCCGTCTGGGTTGGAAGGCCTCGCGAAGCAACGTCGCATCAATCACCACTTTAGGGTCAGGACTGTGGAGGATTGGTAAGCTCACTTTAGGCGTTTACACTCGAAACGCTGTGGCGAGAGTTATGACTGTCGCGCCGTTACTTGGAGTGCGGTTCAGTTCATGGTCCTGCTGGCTCAATCGTGATGCGTCTCTGCGCACGTTCGAGCATCGCATCGGCCATACCCGGCCACCGGTCGTGGTGTGTGCCGCCCTCGTTCAGTTCGGCCGCGCTGAACCCGGTGGGCGCGAGATCGTCGCCGTAGATAATCATCAGTTCCTTGCGCTTTTCTTTGTCCAGAAGATGAACGAGGCGCACATACATCATTGCCTCCGGTATTCGATAACCCTTGGCACGCACAAGCACCTCGATGTGCTCGCGGTCAGAACCTGATTCTGTGGTCGTGTCTTTCGTTCGAACCCAGGTGTCCACGTAAAAGTCCATGCCCCCGACGGTTGCATGCTTCGGAGAATCGTAGGTATGATGCAGATTGGGGCGACTCGGCAAATAACCCTCAAATTGCACCCAGTACAGCCGCTGAACGTTCTTTTGCGCATCTGCTTCGACGAAAGCGTGGAGTTCACAATCCGCGATGCCGTAGAGCACCCAACGATCCGCTCCGACATACTGAGCCGCCTTCGGCAATTCAATTCGTACCGCCGGATCGCGCTCCGAAGTGACCACGTTGCCCGCCACCTTGCGCTCAGGAGGAGCCGTCTGGGCCATGAGCCTGACGCCACTGATAAAAGTCAGTACGAACACAACCATGGCTCGAAGCAAGGACCACCTCAGATGCGTATGCCCATTCGGATGATGACTGCGCGTTTGCGGCATTTATTTCGACAGCGATCATTCTACGAGAAGTGAGCAGTTTCGCGATCAGTTGTCGTAATAAGGCGATCACACCCAGAACCAGTCACCAAGCGAAAGTCTTATTTCAGACCAATCGGTCTATCGAATGCGCGCCGCTGTTAGAATGCGCCCCATGGCCGGACGGGCGCTCAGGATCACATCCCGGATTCTTTTCTTGGTCTGCGGACTGGTGGCGCTCTTGAATGGCGTTCCTTATGCAATGCTGCGGGGCGCCGAGCTGCCGGTTCAGAGCGAATGGGTGGTCTTTGTGGTTGCGCTGGCACTCGTGGGTCTTTTCAGCTTGGCGGTTGCGCTGCTGCCTCGTTCGTGGATTGCGACCCTGTGCAGGAGAGATCGGGATGACGAACGCTTGTTCTCGGTGCCCCTCAGACTGCTTGGCGTCTTCGCGGCGATTTCCTATCTCCTGGCGGTGAGTGCTTTTTTCGCTCCACGCAGCTGGAATCTCGATCCTCAACTCATGCTTGCGCTGTGTCCGATGTATTTTCTAAAGATGACGATCGATCCCCCGCCCGTAACGATCCTGTTTCTGCTGGCCCCCATGAATGCGGCAGTTTTCGGCTCAGCTGGGGTCATGTTGGGATATGCAGGGTTAGCCTTTCGGGGACAGCGGTAGGGCAGGGATCCTAGACCAGGTCCCTCGGAGCCACGATCGTAATCCAAGTCTCGACGCCAGCCAGACTTGCTTGCTTGGTTTTGGAAGAGCGCGGAGGAGTATACGAAATCCCCTCCGCGCCTAGGTTTATTGCACCACCTGTTTCAATATTGGTGACGTGCTGGTGGTGAAGTGAGTGTCGCCCGGGTAAACAGCGGTAATGGAATGCGTCCCTACTGCCAGCGCGGAAGTGGTGAAGCTGGCTTTGTTGCTTGCGTTGACGGTTCCCGTGCCCATTGTCGCGGTTCCGTTTTTGAAAATTACCGTGCCGGTAGCAGCTCCCCCAAAAGCGGGCGTTATGGTTGCGGTGAAGGTCACCGAAGTTCCGTGTGTTGAGGGGTTCTTCGAGGACACGACCGCCGTTGTCGTCGAGGCTTTGTTGACCACTTGAGTGAATGCGGATGACGTGCTGGTTATAAAGTTCACGTTTCCGGCATAGACCACGGTGATCAAGTGAGAACCGACCGTCAGAGCGTTGGTGGAGAGCGTCGCCACGCCACTGGCGTTGAGAGTCACCGTTCCGAGTGCGACTCCACTGTTCTTGAAAGTGACCGTCCCTGCCGGAGTGCCGCCGGTCGAAGTCACCTTGGCAGTGAAGGTTACCGACTGGTGATAGGACGAAGGGTGGATCGAGGACGTGACTGTAGACGTGGTCGCGGCCTTGTTCACGGTTTGCGTAATCGCCGGCGAGGTACTGCCAGCGAAGTTGGAGGTGCCGTCGTAGACGGCGGTGATCGAATGCGTTCCACCGCCCAGCGACGAAATCGTGAGAGATGCTTTTCCGCTCGACAATGTCCCCGTACCGATCGAGGTTGTTCCCGCCTTGAACGTCACCGTACCGCCTGGCGTACCTTCGCCAGAGGTAACCGTGGCCGTGAAGGTGATGGCTTGCCCGTAGGTTGACGGGTTCTTCGAGGAAACTACCTTCGTCGAGCTGGAAGCCGGATGGACAGTCTGAGTAATAGCGGCGGAGGACGTCAAGTACAGGCTGCCTCCGTTGTACGTGGCTTTGATGGTGTGCGCACCCCCGCCAAGAGCCGACGTGCTAACTGCTGCGGCGCCTGCGCTAAGGGTTGCTGTACCGATCGCGGTAGCGCCGTTGTAGAAGGTGACCGTGCCACCGGGCGTACCCGAGGTCGTCGAGAATACGTGCGCCGTGAATTTCACCGTTTGACCGAAGTTCGAAGGGTTCAGACTGGAACCCAGGGAGGTGGTGGTTCCCGCCTTAACTCCGGTTCCGGTCAGAGTACTGTAATGATAGGTGGACGAAGTGTTGTCATAGACGATGATGTAGCCTGTTCCCGCCCCCAGCGAATTGGGAGAGAACGACATGCCTTCCGAACAGGCGGCTCCCGGCTGCAGGGTCCGGAAGCTGCATCCATCGGACGTAATGTGGAAGTCGGAATCACCAGTAATTTCGGTCGAGTAGGTATAAAGTGTGGCGTTGCCGGTGTTAGAGAACGACACGTACTGCGTGCCTGAGGTCGAGAATACGGCTTGGTTGCCGAAGGGCAGCGAAGTCGGAGAGGGAGAGCTGATCGGGGCATAGGAGTTGTACGACGAGTTGATCTCCTTGGCCCATGAGTTATTGGACGCCACGTACTCCCCTTCAACCCAAATACCAAGAAAATCGGTATCGTTGCTGGCGCCCTGGTAGTCTCCCCAGCGGTTTCGTCCCGAACTATCAATTACGGCGTAGTTGGCTTGTCCGGTTGCCATAGTGACTTCGCCGTCAAGGCAACTCGTGCAAGTTGAATAATTAGGTATCCCGCGATAGTAGGCCCCTGGGTAACTGCTAGAGCCGTCGGAACGAGTGTAGACCATGGTCTTGTCGCTGTTGACGTTCTGGTCGACGAACGGGTAATAAATATCCTCGCCGGATTGGCCGAAGACCCAGTCGTTGATGTTCGTCATCGTCGGATAGCTGCTGACATCCATTTCCGTAAACGCCGCAGCGGCTCGCCCTCCGTCGGAGATAGTCTGTCCGATGGACAAGTGCCCGAACTGGTAAGTGGCATACAGGACGCGGGTTCCCCCAGTGTCGAGTCCCTGAACTCCGTTGGGCTGCTGGGCTGCGGGCGCGCTGTCATAGCTGCCTACACTTTGTTCGTTCCCGTTCAGCGTCGGTCCGCTGCTGCCGTCGCAACAGGCGGTGGGATTGGTCAACTGCCACACTTTTAGAGTGCTGCCCGAACCTCCTGAGCCTTCTGCATCAACCCAAAAATCTCCGAAGCCGTAGCCGACCCAGCGTTCCAGCGCGGGGCGAACGGTGAACGACGTGTAGAGGTTAAGAAAACCCTCTTTCAAATTGTAGAAATCCCACCAACTGCAACACGCGTCATTGATGAACTCGTCCTTGGTAACGATGCGCACTTTGGCATACTGAAAGCTGGAGCCGCTGCCGAAACTAAACTGATTGCAGCTGATATAGATAGCGTCCGCATCCATGCCCATGTGCGGGTAATCGCACCAATTGTTGGTGGAACTGCTGCCGTCATAAGTGGCGTCCATATAGTAGATGTACCAACCCTGCGTAACATCGTTGGAGAAGGACACCCCGACTAGATGATTCGATCGGTTGGGTGAGGTATTTTGTGATGTTGCCAGCACCCAAAAGCGCCCGGTGAGTTGGTCATAATAGATGGAGGGATCGTAGAGGAAGTCGGAGCCGGGCGTACCGAGTCCGCTGAAGAAGTTGTTCAAGGTCTGCGAACTGAGCAAGTTGCCATTCTTGTCATAGACGTTAATGCTGGAATTTACGACTTCGACGACCTGGATAGGGCCGGCGGCCACGCCACCATCGGGAGGAAAGTAGCCGGTATCGCCAAAGCCGGCGAAGTCTTTGCCATTGGTAGGCTGTGAGGATGGCTTGCCCTCCTTGGGCAGCGGAAACGCGCTTTTCTCTTCTGCCGATTTGAACAATTCGCTGCTGAGAAACGAGTTGCGAGCTGGATCGAGCAGGTTGGGAGCCCAGTTCAAAAGCGAGAGATCCTGAGGTTGGAGAATGTTCACTGGCGTTTTGCTCGTGGGAACCGAGAGGCCCAGGGCTGCACGACTAGCGGCTTCACGTTCCTGGGGAGTTTCAACTTCGTTCGGGAAGCGTCGTGCTTGAGCCGAGGGCACCACCGGGTGAACTTTGCCATCGGCGCCAAACGGGCCAGGCGTAAAAGGAACGACCGCTGCGGGGCGCACCTTGGAGCCGCGGCCCCCTTGGTATTCGGCCTGTTTTGCGGCCTCCTGGCCCAAGGCGGGAGCCAGAGCAATAACAGCAAATGACATCAGAGTGAACCAGGTAGACCTGGCAGCGAGCAACCGTGCAGGTAGCAACAGGGTGCGGCGATCGCGAACCATAAGATATCCATTCTGCGCGCAGCGCGGGCCTGCGCACCGTGATTTTCTCGAGCGATTTTTTAACTGGGTCGGGACAGATGTGACAGCTTACAGAGACCCCAAGCGAAAACTTGCGCGCGATCCTATGTCAGTTCGTTTTTGGTGTCAACTACCATTATGGGTAATAGAAGGGAATAAAAGCGTCGAAAGACGGGCCGATATCCTGGTCTTGGGTCGCGTGGGAGGCAGCACGCTTAGGTGAGTGGATCTTCGCCGTTGCCGAGAGCTCTCACGTTAACCTAGCGGGACGGCGTGAGCTTGATTTCAAACAATTCTGGCCACAGCTTTCCGGTGACAAATAGCCGATCTGCGGCTGAGTCATAAGCAATGCCATTCAGAACAGCGCTGGAGCCTGCCAGTTCGCGCTTATCGATGATTCCACTTAAATCGATCCATCCCAGAACCTTGCCAGTGCGCGGCGCGATCCGCGCAATTTTATCGGTCTGCCAAACGTTGGCGTAGATTTCCCCGTGGACGTATTCGAGTTCGTTGAGGTTCTCAACCGGATGATTGCCCTCGTCCGTGACGCGAATACGAGTGGTTTCTTTGAATGACTTGGGGTCGAAGAAGCGCAGGTATGATGTGCCATCGCTCATGATCAGTTGCGTCTTGTCGTGAGTCAGTCCCCAGCCTTCGCCTGCGTAAGGAAAAGTTCGCTGCAAGGTGAAGCTGAAGCGGTCGTATACGAAGCCTTTGTGAGCCTTCCACGTCAGCTGAATCAAAGTGCTGCCCCAATCCGTGAGACCTTCGCCAAAATATTCCGCAGGCAGGTCGTAATTCTGCAGCACCTTTCCGCTAAATAAATCCACCATACGCAGCGATGACCTGCCGTTGAGGCCGGTGCTTTCATAGAGGTGGCCGTCAACGTAAATTAATCCCTGAGTGAACGCCCTGGAATCGTGGGGATAGATATGAACGACCTGATAGGTGTCGGCGTGGCCGGGCGGCGATTTCGCAACTGTCGATGCAGTGACCGCGCAGAGAAGCAGTACGAGAATAGAGGAGCGTCGAAACATGAACGGCCAGATTAAAGCAATGTGATTGTCGGGGTAAACCGGGTATTAGAAGCCCCAACTCAGACAAGTCTCACTCATGCGCGATTGGGTCGGGGTTCGTAACTGGTTTTTCTGAAATTGGCCGGGTAACTGGTGCGTGAGTGCACATTCGTAAGTTGAAAGCAAATGGCACTGCTTTCAGAATGAATCTGCCGCCACTTGGCAGTTCAGCGAAGTTTGGAGCATCCTTACGCGGGAGACGGGCTTCGCGGACAGCAATCAGCGCCGGCAAGATATACAGCGCGCCGATAGGTCAACTGGGAGAACAACAATCCTCAACCTGCACAATCGTGCGACTAAGGGGTTAGACAATGAATTTCTGGAAGGTACTGGTTGGTTGCTCCCATCGATTCTCCTGGCCGCGCGTCGATGACAATGGCCGTCATTATCAGGTCTGCGCGGAATGCGGAGCAGCTTACGAGTATGACTGGAAAATGATGAAACGTACTGAAAATCTGCTGGCGAATCCGACCGCCCCACGGATGGCCCACGGCTCTCACGCGACTTCCTGAAATCATCCTCCGGAAAAGGTCCAAGCATCGTAGCTAGGGCGCGATCGCCCGCGCCTTGCGAAGCGAGCACACATATCCTCCGGACCGCCCGCCCGGTGGCAGGGGTACGCCGCATCAGGATTGCTTCCCCATCCCGGCAGAGCTGGCGGTTGTAAACATTTGTCAGCATCCAGAACCGGTAATGGCGCTCACAACTAATCTCCGTGCGCCGGGTTTTTATTTGACCGAGGGGATGACTCAGGGATTGGGAGGCGACATCGTCTGACTTGAGCCCCTATGCGGCTTACCCCAAGCCGTCTAGCTACTTTCACTAATAGTGATCTGCAAAAATAGTGATCTGCAAATCTGAGGGGTAACATGAGGAAAATGTTCGGTGTTTGGAAAGCCTTTGTAGATTGGGGAACGAACCTGCATCGCGAGGCCGCGCTCGATTCGCTGCGCAACGTGCTGGCAGTGGTTGGCGCCGCAACGATTTTGGCGGACTTTGCCTCAATCAAGGTTTGGCTGATTCTCCCGATGCTTCTGTTTGCTGTTCTCATTTGGTTTCTCGATTACGAGCGCCACTTTCGCGGACAGACCGTAGAGGAAGCAAAGCTTGGGTTGGGCCTCGACTCTACGAACGGGACTCGTTGAGTGATTTCACGCACTTGCCTGGGCAGCGAGTTTTCTTTAGAGCGGGTTGCTCCCGGTATTCTGCGGTTTGGAAACATCGCGGCTGGGTAGCTTCGGGGTCAGCTTTCTGATGACAAACTCTTGAAGCAGATTCGTGACGGCGTTGGACGCGATGCCGATTGCCGCGTTCTCGAAGGTTAAGTCGGCGCCATTGCGATCCTGCGAGGGATAGTAGAGGTTCGAAATGCCGCCGGCGGCGAGGCTTCCAAGGATATTCGAGTAGTTCGGCTGCCAGCGTCCGTTGTCGCCCTTGCAGATCACGGAAGCGGCTATCGCATACGAAAATCGCGACTCCACGCTGCCGGTTCCTTTGTAAAAATATCGGGGGTCTTGCTTCAGAATCGATGGCAGAATGGCTCCTCCGATGAAGGTGCCTGAAACCGCGTCAGCATAGTTGGCGCCAAAGCGCTTTGCATAGCCTTGCATGCCCTGTCCATATCCGATGAAGTGATTTTGCCACTGCTCGACTCCCGCGGAGCCTGCCACTACCACAAATGTAAAGGGATCGATCACGGTCCTCGCCGCCAGTTTAAACTTTTGTTTCGAGGTAAGGGGTGCCGCGTTCGGAACGTAGGTCACATAGAAATTTGGAACCACGCCAAGGACGCGTTGCTTCTCCTCGACCTTAAGCTGCTCCTCCGCCACTTCGGCAACCTCGCTGCGCGTCAGTCCCACCTGGACCTCAGTGAAATTTTCGGCAACCGGTAGTGCGAGCTGCGGAATGGTTTCGGTTTCTCCTGGATGCAGGGTTCCAGAATAGGTTTGCGTCTGGAGGCCGGCCGACTTAATAGTCAGATGGAAAGGTCCGGGAGCGACATTCGTGAAAGAAAACTGGCCATCCGGGCGCGAGAGCACTTCCCGCTTCTGAGCCTGATCTTCTTTCGTACGGTCTTCTTTTTTTGCGTCATCTTTTTCGGAACTATCTTCTTTTGGACGATCTTCTCTTGCACGATCAGTGTTCGAGTTGTCTTCGCGAGTCAGGGTCACGCGGGCTCCGGGAATGATGGCGCCACTCTGGTCGACGACCGTTCCGATAATCGTTCCGTACAACGAGGCCGAGGGGTCCTCCGGAGCTGCCATCGCGGGAAGTTCCCGACCACTGACTGGAATGTACCCAGGACCCTGTCCTGAGGATAACGACGTCAAATTTAAAACAAGACACGCTAGCACTATGAATTCAAATCTGAATCGGAGGCACATAAATTATTAGATAACTTTATCCTTTCTCTATAGCCCCATCCAAAGCACCAAAGATGATCGACTTCTGCGTCCCCAATTCGGAAAATGGAGTTTTGGCGTCCCGCCACGTCGCTTTCGGAATAGTCCTGGTTTGGCTTATTCCGCTCTCCAAACTTGGATGCGCCAGGTGAGTCCGAAATCACCCCTGAATGATGTAATTTCACGTCAAAACGTAGAGCAGAAATGAGGGCAGGGGCCTCGCTTTCGGCTTATCGCCTGGCGGATGAAGCATGAGTCGATTTCCACAGGCCGCGCGGCCATTCGTCACTGACGGATTGTCCAAGACTATGAGAAAAGAAACCGGACAGTGATATCTGAAAATCGGCAACGTGGGTCATCCTCAATGGCACTGGTTCAGTCGATCAAGCGTTCGATGATTGCGAACTTGCGTTCCAGAATCCCGCGTGTCGTACTCAATGCCGTACGTCGTCCGCTGGGCCGCTCGGTCTCCGATTTCTCCGCCTATGCGGATCGGTTGCGAGGCAAGAAAGCGCTGGAGATAGGCGGGCCAACGCTATGTTTTGACACTCATGGAGTTCTTCCTGTTTACGGCTTGTTAGGGGACATCGACAACTGTCAATTTTCCACGCAAACCATATGGACTGGGGAAGTGGCCAAAACCTTTCGATATCATCCACGGCGGCCACCGGGAAATCAGTTCATTTGCGACGGAACAGCACTCAATATTCCGAATCAGTATGAGTGCCTGCTCTCCTCTCATTGCCTGGAGCATATCGCCAATCCGATTCGCGCGTTACTTGAATGGAAACGCACCCTGGTAGATGACGGTTTCCTGCTCATGCTCTTGCCCCATAAGGAAGCCACCTTCGACTGGAGGCGACCGGTAACGCCGTTGCAGCACATGATCGGAGATTTCGAGATGGGCACGGCCGAAGACGATAGCACGCACTTCGATGAAATTCTCAAGCTACACGATATGTCAAAAACTCCTCAATATACGGCCGAAACATTTCGCGAGAGATGCTTCGCGAACAATTCCTATCGCGCCATGCATCAGCACGTCTTCATCACCGAATCAGCGCTGGCACTGATAGATCATGTGGGTTTGGCAATCCTGGAGGTTGACGCAGTTCGGCCAGGGCACATTATCATTCTGGCGCAAAAATCGAAGGGGGATAATCACGCTATGCTCAAAGCGGATGCGGGCTGGCGGAAGAGAAGCGTGTTCGCAAGCGACAGGTAATTTTGCGTCAGTGCGACCGGTTGCCCAAAACTTCACGGCTTTTTGGGCGCGGAATGAAAGGGGTCGGCTTCGGGTGCGTCGGAAGCGTCCTCGGGACTAGGAATGTCCAGATTGACGACGATGGGATCCTGTCCACTGCGCACGATCACTGCCTCCACGGGCTGGTCCCTGCGGGCATTCAGTTCCTGATGAGGCACGTAGGGAGGGACGTAAACGAAATCTCCCGGACCTGCTTCATCGACGAACTCCAGATGATCTCCCCAGCGAAAACGGGCGCGGCCCCGAACCACATAAATCACCGTCTCCAGTTCGCCGTGATGATGGGGGCCGGTCTTAGCGTTGGGGTGAACGATCACGGTTCCCGCCCAGAGCTTTTGGGCGCCGACTCGGGCATGCGAGATGGCTTCGGCGCGGGTCATACCGGGTGTTTGCGGCGTGTTGCTATCGAGTTCGCCGCTGCGAATGATGCGAAGCCCGTGGTTCTTCCAGTCGGGCTTTTCGTCTCCTTGAAGTGCCATGGAATGAGGTGCCGTGGAATGAGAATCTAGCATGATCTGACTTCTGGGTCTGGCCTCGCCGCCAAAAGAAACTTCAGGATAATTGTTTCGATTCTTAATTGCCACCACTCTCGCGTTTTGGGATAAACGATAAATTCACCCCTGAGGACGCGAACGTGTACGAAGAAAAGCTTATGGCTCTGGGCCTTCGTGTGACTTCGTGTTCTTTGCAAAAAATGACGGCAGGAATATCGGGTGATTTCCCGGTACATCCTGCCGTCACCGCATGCAGTTTACAAAGTTGGTTCTATAGTCCGGCGTTCAGGAGTTGCACTTTTTCGAGCAACTCGTTGGCCTTGGCTGCCAGAGTGGAAGCCGTCTTAAAGTTAATGGGTGTTCCACTGAACTCCGCGCCTTCGAGGAGTTGAATGATTTGAGCCGCAAGTGCATCGCGCTGTGCGGTGATTGCACTCAACTGTCCCTCAAGATTGGCATAGGTTTCGTCGTTGCCACCCAGCGCTCGGGTGGAAATCTGCAGACTGGTGAGGCCGAGAATTCCAACCGGAGCCGTGATTTGTTTGTAGGCTTCTGCCAGAAGGAGGAAGTTAGACTTGCTGTCGAGCAGCGCCGTCGGAAGCACGCTGTTCTGCAGCGCCTCCACCAGGGCTCGGCCATCGTGTGCATAATCGTCAGTCAATCCAGCGAGCAGGAGCATGGTCGGACGAATATCGGTATGGTCAGACCAAACGACGTTTTGCACACCCTGTTTGTTTACTCCCGGGCCGACCAGTCCGAGGAACGTGCGATTGATCTTCGGATCGACACCGCCATGGTTCCAGGCGAAGCCGGGATCGACGACGAAAGTGGGCGAGCCAGAGGTGAGGAAGAAATAGTCGGGATTGCCGAACATTACGAAATTCGGAGTCCGCTGCGGATCACCGGTGACCATGTGAAGCAGCTTCATCTCGACAGGATCGGCGAGATATCGCGCGAGGTGAACGGTTTGTCCAGTGAACGGATCGAGGGCGGTTATGTTTGCGGCTGCGCGTTCGAATTCACGGGCGGTGGCGGGACCAGTGGGATCAATGTAGAAAGTGGGAGCCATGTCGAAATGAAGATCGAATGCCGTGGAGGTAAGCCCGGCATTTTGCGAGTCGAGCACAGCGGTAAGGTTGGTATCGATTTCGCCAAGATCTCCGGGCGGATAGGTACAAGGAACGTTGACGCCGTCGCAGTTTTCGGGAACTGGCTGGCCGCCCGCGAAGTGGTCTCCTTCATCTGCGGTGATGACAAACAAAGTGTTGCTCTTGGTGATGCCAGCTGCCCGAAGCCGAACGAAGAATTTGCCGAACGCTTCGTCGTAAGAGGACGCCAGCGCGTCGTGACAAACATCGCCGGGCCCGAGTCCTCCGGTTTCGGGATCGGTGACGCATGCGCTGGGCGGATGCGCGTTTTCTCCAGTCGGATTGTCGTGCACGTCGGCGATGTAGGTAAACGTAATTGGAATGTTGTGCTCTTGCATGGCTGCCGTATAGGAAAGTGCCTGCGCGGCGTCGATTCCGCCAAAGCCAGGAAAGCCGATGTTGGGAGGATTGTTGGCGTCGGTGATTACGTTGCCATCGAGGTCGAGCAGCGGCCCGCCGGGATTGATCACCGGAGCGACGAATTTGTGACCATAAAGGGCGTTGAAGCCCGTATATCCCTTCGGCTCTTGCGGCAGCGCGTCCGGCTCTCCGCCGTTGGCGGTGGAGCAAACTGGATCGCTCGCAGCGCAGTGGACCGCGATCCCTTCAAAATCTGCTTCGGCCTTCGCAAAATTCGTCTTTGCCTCCTTGACTTCGGGAGAGTTCGGCCCGAAGACGTTGACGAGGTCGGAACTCACGTTTTCGAGTTCGATATTGGCGGTAGAGACCGCGCCCACGTCACAACCAGCGCGCGTGTAGGGAACCCACGGCGCGGGAGCATTCTTCCCACTGGCCGTGACCATATTAAAGGAGGGATCCTCTGTTGGATTCACAAGGTCAGTCCAATAGGCAAACGAGCTGGCAAACCCGTCAAAAAACGAGCTAGTCCCTGGTAGCGGGAAGAAGGCGAAGCTATTGGCCACAGCCTGTCCGTGGTTACTGGGGTATACACCGGTAAGCGATGTCAGGATGTCATCCGCGGTGTGTGAGATGAGAGGTGTGTGTTCGTTGGTGAGAAGGGTTCCGTTCTCCGTGAGAAAGTTCAGCAGGTTGGGCATCTGCTCGAGATCGGAGGGGACATTTGGGTTGTCACGGGTGAAGTGGACGTTGTCGAACTGAATATAGATGATGTGCTGAATTTTGTTCCCTATGGAATTCAAGGAACACGTCTGTGCCTGGAGAGGCATCGCAGCGGAAACGACTGCTGCAAGAAAAAGTGTCAGAAACATCGGCCTGGGATACAAACGAGTGGACTTTAGCACAACAAAGCTCACGGCAGACCTCCTTCGAGTTTTGACTTCGTGGCGTGGGAGGGACTGTATACCGGAGCGTGTTCCGCTTTGTTATGGGGATATGAATTTTCTGTGAAAATTTTACCGTCCTGACGGGAGAGGCTTCCGCAAAAGAAAACAATGCTAACTGCAAGAACGGGAGGGTGTTCCAAACCTTACCATACCTCGCAGCGCTTTCCCTCCGGCCGGACCATCGCGGCGTCAGCTTTGCAGCTCCATGCCTTTTGAAATTCCGGGAGATTCGAAAGCGGACCGATCACGCGATACTTGGCCACGGGATGGGGATCAGTCTGCATCATCAAGCGCTGCGACTCGGGGCGGATGGCATCGCCGCGGAACTGTCCCCAGGCAATGAAAAACTGTTGTTCTGGAGTGAAGCCGTCGATATCCGGGGGACGCGGTTTGCCTCGGAGAGATTTCTCATAGGCGAGAAACGCCACTTTGGCGCCGCCGAGATCACCAATGCTTTCGCCAAGCACCAGTTTGCCGTTGTGATGCACGCCCGGTTCGATAAAGTAATTATCGAATTGATTGGCCACGCAGGCTGCGCGAGCCTGGAATTGTTTCAGGTCCGACTCGGTCCACCAGTTGCGCAGGCGGCCAAGATAATCGAACTGTGCGCCCTCATCGTCAAAGCCGTGAGAAATTTCATGGCCGATGACTACGCCGATCGCGCCATAATTTACGGCGTCGGCGGCCTTCGAATCGAAGGCGGGAGGCTGCAGAATTCCTGCGGGGAAAACGATTTCATTCATCAGCGGGTTGTAATAGGCATTTGAGGTCGGCGGCGTCATACCCCAGCGATCGCGATCCACGGGCTTTCCGATCAACTGGCGATCATCCTCTTCGACAAAGTGACGACCGGCCAGCACGTCTTCGAAGAACGCATCGCGTCGAATCTCGAGGTGGCTGTAATCCTTCCACTTATCGGGATAGCCAATCTTGGGATTGAAGGTTGCGATTTTGGCCATGGCTTTTTCTTTGGTGTCGTCACTCATCCATGGCCGGCTGAGGATGTCATCGCGCATCGCCAACAGCAGGTTGCGCACCATTTCCTGTACGCGCTCTTTCGATTCCGGGGGAAAATATTTCTCCACATACTTTTGCCCCAGCGCGTCGCCCAGAAATTCGTCGGTGGATTCGGCGCAGCGCTTCCAGCGCGGCTTATTCTCGGTGGCGCCGCTCAGATACTTTCCATTGAAGGCAAAGTTCTCGTCCACGAAAGCAGCGGATAGATATTGCGCGGTGTCGTCCAGCAAACGCCACTTCAAATACACCTTCCAGTTGGCGAGCGATTCCTCATTCATCTGCCGATCGAGCTCCTGCATGAACTTGGGCTGCTCGACGTTCATGTCGACATCCTGGGGAATCCGTTTGTGCTTGAAATATTCCACCCAGTCGATGTGCGGGGCCATCGCCTGCAACTGGACGAATGTGGTGTTATGGTCGGTGGACGCGGGATCGCGCAGGGCCGCCTTCTCAAGCCAAGCCTCGGCGAGCTTGGTTTCCATGGCCACGATGGTCTGGGCCGCGGCACTGGCGGTTTTGTCGTCCGCCCCGGCAAGCTTGAACATCGCTGCGATGTGGACTGCGTATTTCTCCCGCGCCTCCTTGAAGCGCGTCTCCGATTTCAAATAGTAATCGCGATCCGGCAAACCAAGCCCGCTAGCGCCAATATCCGCCAGCACCCAGGAGGGTTTGTGCGGATCCTGCTGGCTGCCGAAGACAAACGGATCGTTCACCATAAAGTCGTGCATATCGGCCATGATGTGCTGCAGTTCTTCCACGTTCTTGGCGGCATCGATTCGGGCAAACCACGGCTTCAGGGGCTCCATGCCACGCGCGTTGGCGCGGGACTCATCCATGCACGCGGCGTAATAGTCGCCGATGATCTGCTCGTTGCTGCCCTTGGACGCGTTCCGGTCGCCCGCTGCTGCTTCGAGAATATCCTTAAGTTGTTCTTTGGACGCCTCACCCGCGGCCCAGCGCTTGCTCCAGTGCGTCATCGATGGAGGAATTGGATTGTTGGCCCGCCAGGTGCCGTTGGAGAATTCGAAAAAATCGTTGCAGGGGTCAGCCTTGCGATCGAGATCAGTCACATCGATCCCATGCAATGAAGGATCCTGAGCAAACGAGGGCTGCATTGACAAGGGCAAAAAAGACAACAACACCAATAACGACCACAGTCTGTGCATGATGGCCTTTTTCAAACGAAGAATTTGGATAAGCTGCAACCTTGGTCCGGCTGCCATTTTAGACGAACTCTAACTGGACGTCAGCGCCTGCCTGCCAACGCCGGATCAAAAAACCTACTTTACGGCGGCGGATATTATTTTCTTCTTCTGAAGGCAGGCTATGTGATCCCGTTAAATTTCGCGGGCGGGGCGCCCGCGGCACGTAGGGCGACTAACCGCCGGCTTTTAGCTCGGTGAGGACCTGCTTCGCAATTTCTTTCAATGTCTCAAAGACACCCGTGCCCTGGAAGGCGACGGCTTCGACCACGGCTTCATTCTTCTTGCGCAGCTCTTTACTGAGTGCTTCGGCTGACAAAATGTTGGGCAGATCACGCTTGTTGAGCTGCAGCACGTAAGGAATCTTGTTGAAGTCGTAGCCGTGTTCTTTCAGGTTCGACATGAGGTTGTCGAGCGCTTCGACATTGGCGTCCATGCGCTGTTCCTGGGAATCGGCGACGAAGACGATGCCATCGACGCCGCGCAGAATCAGTTTGCGGCTGGCATCATAGAACACCTGGCCGGGCACGGTATAAAGGTGGATACGAGTTTTGAAGCCACGGACCGAGCCCAGATCGAGCGGAAGAAAATCGAAAAAAAGCGTGCGTTCTGTTTCGGTGGCAAGCGAGATCATCTTGCCTTTCTGCTGTTCCGCAGTCTTCTGGTAAATCACCTGCAGGTTCGTGGTTTTGCCGCCCAGCCCGGCGCCGTAGTACACGATCTTGCAATTAATTTCGCGGGCTGCGAAGTTGATGAAACTCAAGGCTTTCCTCAAAAAGGCGCGGGCTGCGCACCCTCACGGGCGTTCTCCAGCGCAAAAATATCCCTATGGGGGCTTCGGGCTTTTATATCACACACCGCCAATCGAGACAGGTTACTCAGGTGACCCCCTGTCGACGGTCGCCGCCCGGATGGGTGAATAATGGGAGAACGGGCTATGATTTAAGAGAGCTGAAGGCGTACTTTGTCCCGTATTCTCACTTTTAGACGAGATCACCATGGGCATCTCTGGACCATTGCCGTCCTGAGTAGGCGGCGTTTGCTTTTTTTGTCAGCGATACTCGATCTGGGGGCGTTTACGTTTGCCCAATCTCAATCTGCTCCTCCCAACTTGCCGCGGCCAGATAATGATCTTTCGCTGAATCCGCGCGATTTTGAAAAAAGTTTTTGGGCAAACGCCAAACCCTACCTCGCCTACTCCCTGCCGGATCTCGAGGCCGCGGTGCCGGAGTTGCAAGGTTTCCAGCCTGCGACCAGCCAGAACGATTTGAACATGCTGGTGCATCGCACGAGTGAAACCTGCGTCGAGTTATTGCGGCACATGCCAAACGTAATCGCCCACGAGGAAGTAATCACGCGGGAGCGAACAGTGAGCCTCATTTCCCACGGAGGCGTGGCAGGGAAACGAATCGAACTCAAACCGCAAAGGCAACAATTCGAGTACCTGCTGCTCTCGCATCGAACCGCGGAAGGCGGCGTCCTTGATGAATACCGGACCGATAAACATGGACGGCCGCTGACCGGCTCCGGCGATGCGCAGGCTCAGCTTACTCAGGGCTTCGTAAACGACTGGCTGCATTTTTATCCTGGTAACCTGGGCGAGTCCCAATTTCGCTACCTCGGAGAGCAGGACATTGATAAGCACCACACCTTTGTCATCGCGTTCGCTGAAATGCCGGAAGCGATGAAATTCCCCACACAATTTCGCTTGGGGGAAACTTTGATCTCGATTCTTTTGCAGGGAGTGGCGTGGATCGATTCGTCAAATTTTCGAATCGTTCGCATGCGGGAAGATATCCTCACTCCCCGGCCAGATGTTTACCTCAACCGATTCACCACTAAGATTCAATTTGGCGAAGTGAACATTTCGAAAGCCGCCTCGTCTCTTTGGCTGCCTCGTCAGGTGGACATCGAATGGGAATTTAAAGGCATCCTCTTCCAGCGCCGGCATTCGTACTCTGACTATCGTCTGTTTGCAACCAAAGCCAAAATCATACCGCTCGCGCCTTGATTCTGCGTGATTGCGATCAGGCGTGATCATTCCTGATGCCTGGGGGGAAGAACTTTAGGACGTCTCAGCGTGCCGCAGGCGCGGGATAGTATGCATCCTTCGCTTCAATAACCAGTCCAGGATGATCCACCCGCACTTCGATCTCGCGTTTGGCTGATCTGGTTGGTGTCTTGGGCGGCGCTGGAGTGTAACCCAGGGTGTACTGGTTGCGCGCCTCACTCATGGCTTCGGCGTACGCGTTTTCGATCGTGTTGCGCGTAAGTTTGGCGTAGGGATGGCCTGCGCCGGTAGCGTAGGTATATTTTGGCAGGATGTTGTCGTATCCCTGTTTTGGCAGGCGCAGCCGCTCCAACCTATCGTAGACTGGCAGGGCCGCGCTTGAGACTGCGACCGCCCTTACCTGAATTTCATTCGACAGTAGTACCCGAAGTACATCGCTATAGCTGGCTTTGCTGCCGTATTCGCGGCCATCGCTGATTACGAAGATGATCTTTCGCCGGGTCCGGTCGCGTTTGCGCAGGTCGAGCGCGGCCTGCAGAATGGCATCGTTCAGCACGTGTGCTTCCTTCGGCGGTGTATTCACCGGCTGCGTCGGCTGACCCACCGGAATACCATTAATAATGGGGCCCGATTGCATCGGACCGCTGGTCACCGGGACACCGTTGTTGCGCCCGCGTTCGGTTTTCATCTGGTTCAGAAGAGCTACGAGTTTTTGCGTGGCTCCGGTGAAATCGCTGACCTGGCTCACGGTGCTGCTGTAGGTGTAAAGCGCGACGTCATCGTAAGGGGCAAAAGCGCCCACCAGCGCCGAAAACGTCTGGTTCACTTCCTGCACGGCCGCATCGGGCATGCCGAGATCGAGAACGATGGCAACCGACAGCGCGAAGGGGTCCGCGCTGAAGAAGGTGAGTTTTTGTTTGACTCCGTTCTCGTATACGGCGAAGTCCGTGGAGAGCAGTCCGTCTACCGGGCGGCCATCTTTTTTGTATTTCACCGTAACTGGAACCTGCACAAAGTTAGTGTGGACTACTAACGTGTAAAGCTGATCCTGCGGATTGGAGCCGGGCTTGGAGGCGGTGCCGGGAGGCACCGTTCTCACGGGCGGCATCGGAGGTTGAGTGGATGTGCTTTCCGCAGGCTGAGTGGCGGGTGCGGTGCCGGTATTAGCCGGCTGGTTGTTTACCGGCTGGTTGGTCCAAGGATTTCTTTCGACCGGGGCAGGCTTTTTTTCCTCGGGCGGCCTTGCCGGAGGCGCTGGCTCCGGATTTTCGGAAGGTGGCTGCACTGTCGAGGGCGCATCCGGGACGTCCTGGGTTGTCTGTGCGGCGGCGGATTGAGACTGGGCGGATTGAGATGGGCGATTGAGATTGGGATGACTGGGTCGGGCTCGATTGAGCTTGGTTGCCAGAGGTCTGAGCAACGGCTTCCAAAAGGCCAAGCCCAAGACAACCGCCAAGCAATGCCGCTACGAAAACGTGTGCCAGCGCGAGCCGGTTCAAAGCCCGCCGCTGTTTCGTTTTGCCGGACGCCTTTTCACTGGTCACAAACACCGTCCATTCCCGCCCCATCTTACTCGAACGATTTTAAGGGCTTTCGCCGGTTATGGCCTGCACCCCTGCAAGAAAAAACTCGACTTGCTTCCGCTTGGGATGCCCGAACCTCACCATTTGGTGCATCTAACTCCAAGGATTAGACTAACAAAAACCCTCAGAGGGAATCATCGCATGACAAACTTGTCAGCTCACCAAAGATTTATACCGGTTCTGGGTGTGCCAATTTTATCTTTCCTGCTTTTGTGCGCGACGGTTTCCGTCGGCGTTACGGCCTGGGGTCAAGATCCCGGTTCTTCGATCCCCCCGGGTTCCAAGTCTGATGCGCAAACGCCCGGAGGCCAGCAGCCTTCTGACGCCCAGAAGCCCGAAGACCAGCAGCCGGCAGAAACTCTGAAAGTGAACGTCAACGTCGTGGGTCTTTTTTTCAACGTCAAAGACAAGCACGGCGCCCTCATCCCGAATCTGACCAAGGACGATTTTCAGGTTTTGGAAGACGGCAAAGCGCAGACGATAAAATACTTCGCTGCGGAAACGAATCTGCCGCTCACCCTTGGCATCCTCATTGACTCATCCGGCAGCCAGCGCAACGTCCTCGACATGGAAAAGCAAGTGGGCGGAGCGTTTCTGCGACAGATTCTTACCGACAAGGACGAAGCGTACGTGATCGACTTCAACGTGGATGCCGAGCTGGTGCAGGACTACACTCGCGATATCCATCGCCTGCAGGCGGCGCTCAACAAGGTAAAGATTAATACGGGTTACGTGAACCCAGTGCCTGGCGCGGGAAATCCAGTCCCCACGGGCAATCAGGCCGGGACGGTGCTTTACGATGCCGTTTATCTGTCCGCGCATGACATGCTGTCCAAGGAGGTCGGCCGCAAGGCGATGATCCTTCTGACCGACGGCGAGGACGAAGGCAGCCGGCTGAAAATTAAAGACGCCATCGAAGCGGCACAGAAAGCCGACTCCATCGTCTATGTATTACTGTGCGCCGATCGGGGCTTTTACGGATCGTTTCAGGTGGGTTACTCGGGCGAAGGCGAAATGCACAAGCTGACCGAGGCGACCGGAGGTCGCGTGATCAACGTGGGCAACAAGTTCGACAAGCTGCGCGAGGCCTTCGACCAGATTGCAGCCGAACTCCGCAGCCAATACAACCTCGGCTACACTCCCAGCAACGCAGTGCTCGACGGCAGCTATCGCAAGCTGGAAATTAAATCCAAACAGAGCTATAAGATCCAGGCTCGCGCGGGGTACTATGCCACCCCCCGCGAACCGCTGCCGCAATAACTAGAGGATCACAGCATATAGGAGAGGCTATGGCAAATACATTTGGCACAGACATTCTGATCCAGGCCGAAGACCCAATGAAGGCTGCCGACTTCTATGTCAAGGAACTCGGCTTTACGATTACGGACAAGAATCCCAAGATGATCGGCCTTCACGGAGAAAACATCAATTTATTTATTGAGCCTGGCCCAGCTCTTGGACCGGTTCTGGAAGTTACGGTCAAGAGCGTTAAGGACGCAAGAGCAAATCTTACGAAGAGGGGCTGCAAAATAATTAAGGACGAACCGAAGGTTCCTAGAGTTTACGTGAGAGATCCATATGGGCTGATTTATAACCTGACAGAGTGATGCACCTTGTAGTCTGATGTGACGTTGAACCGGAGGTTCCCCATGCTCAGAGATATCTCGCCTTCCCGCCGCACATTCCTGCAACTCTCAGCCGCAGCCGCCGCCTTCCAAGTCGTCACCGAACCCATACTGGCCGCCGCGGCTCGTCACCACCCTTTCTCCAAAGACGCGGTGATGATCGACTCTAACGAGAATCCGCTCGGACCCAGCCAATCTGCGCGCGACGCCATGTCCGCCATCCTCCCCCTCGGTGGACGCTATCTCGACAACCTCACCGACGAACTCATCCACACCTTCGCCCAGCAGGAAGGACTGAACCCCGATTACATCCATGCCTTCCCCGGTTCCACTCCCCCGCTTCGCTTCACGATCGTCGCTTTCACGTCGCCGCAAAGAAGCTACGTCGGCGCCGATCCCAGTTATGAAGCTGGCCCGATGGCTGCCGCGGCCACCGGTGCCCGAGCCGTCAAAGTTCCTCTTACCAAGACTTACGCGCACGACGTTAAGGCCATGATCGCTGCCGCTCCCGACGCGGGACTTTTCTACATTTGCAATCCGAACAATCCCACCGGCACGCTCACGCCCCACACCGACCTTGAATACCTTGTCGAAAACAAACCTAAGGGTTCCGTGGTGATGGTTGACGAGGCGTACATTCACCTTTGCGATGCTACCTCTACGCTCGACTTCGTTAAGGCGGGCAAGGATGTGGTCGTGCTCCGCACTTTCTCGAAAGCCTACGGCATGGCCGGCCTGCGATGCGGATTCGCCGTCGCCCGTCCCGACCTGCTCGAAAAGATCATGGACCGCGCCGGCTGGAATTTCATGCCCATCACCGCTCTGGTCGCAGCCTCGGCCAGCCTGAAAGACCCGGGCCTCGTCCCCGAACGCAAGCGCATCAACGCGAGTGTGCGCCAGGAAACATTTCAGTGGCTCGACCGCAATGGCTATTCCTACATCGCCTCCGAGTCCAACTGCTTCCTGCTCGACACCAAACGCCCCGCAAAGCAAGTGATCGACGCCATGGCCCAGCAAAACGTTTTCATCGGACGCATCTGGCCCAGCATGCCCACCTGCACCCGAATCACCGTCGGTACGCATGAAGAAATGGAGCAGTTTCAAGCCGCGCTCCAGAAAGTGATGCGCGGAGCGACCGCATTCTCAAGGCAACCCCCAGTTCGGAAGGTGCGCCGGAACTCAGGGTATTTGCTCTCATGAGTTACTGGCTGGCAGGCGCTAGTCCTGGTTCCGGAGTGAAATAACGCACTGTGACATCTTGTCCGATGTGTTCTACGCGGCTCTTGCGCACAGCCCGGGCCGGAGCCGGCGGCTTGACTGTGAAATAGCGCACCGTCACATCCCCCCGGATGTAATCGACTTCGTTCTGCCTCACCCGCACGCGTCGAGCGGGCGTTTTTGCGTGGTGGCTTACCTGTCGTGCTGAAACCAGCGTGGATGAACCCGTCGAGGTGTCTTCTGCCGCCGCAGGCTTGGAGTCCTGCACAGGGACTTGCTTCTCGATGGCAGCTTCCGCGGGACCCCCAGGGGCAACGGGCGAAGCAGGGCCACGACCTCTGAGAGCGATCCAGAAAATTAGACCCAGCAAAGGAACCACTCCAGCTATAGCCAGTTTGCGATGACCCGTGAGCCAGGTGACGTTCTTCGCCTGCGTTGCCAGGGCTGCTGACTGCCGGAATATTGACGATTCCCTTAACGTAGTTAGAGTGACTTGGCAACGCCGCTGGATCGCTTCCGTTAGGGCGGACGCAGATTCATATCCCTGTTTGTGATGGGCCTGTTTGCGATGCCCCTTGAACCAGTCGACATTCTTCGCACGCTGCGCTAGCGTGGTCGGCAACATCGCCGTCCACCGGACTGCTGACGATTCCCTGAAGCTTTTGAGAGCGGCTTCGCTACGATGAAGGAGCACATCAGCCAGGGTCGGGGAAGGTGCAATCCCATAGCGGAACAATGATTCCGTTCGCGGTTCGATTTGCTTTTGGTGGGCGATATCCGGCTGAATCGCGAGATTTTCTTTCGCCAGCCGGGGAACCGGAAACAGAGCCTGCTCCACGAGTGCAGTCATCAATCGGTAGGTTCGTAGCTCACGCTCGTCAAAGATATGCGGCTCGCTAAACCGGACCTCAAGCACTCCAGCCAGGACGTGCTCTCGATAGAGAGGCAAGGTCAGGAGGGCCTTGGCTCCGAGTTGCCGGCAAATTGCCGCCTCAATGCGAGTGTCCTGCCCGGCATCTTCGACACGTAGAATCTCCCGATACCCGACAAAATCGGCTGGGGCGGTCAATGAGGCAGTTAGCTGGCGCTGTACATCGGCGGCGGCAGTTCCGCTCCCCGCACGGTAAGTAAGGCGGCCTTTCTCCAGAGTCCCTATTGCGACTCCGTCGGCGTTGGCCACACCGCGAGTAGACGCGGCGACTCGATTCAAGGCCGCGTTCGCGTCCAGGTCGCCTCTCCTGATCAGGAGCTGGATTTCAACAAAGGCGGAGAGCCATTGCCTATCGATCTGACTCTCCTGGACGGCAAACGCATCCGCCAAAAGCTGCTGAAGAGCTTCACGACCGGGGCTGGGATGATTGCTCATACTGCTCTTTCGATGCCGGAATGGGTTGGATGGCGCAGCGGGCCAGAACCAATTTTTAACAGACGGCATTTGCAGTGTTCCACCGATGGAAATGCACTGTCAATACCATTGGTTCCCTATCTCGGACAGGTAGAGAGCTTTACCCGGATGGCGAGGCAATTACTCAAAACTTGAACTGCACATCCAATTGCATACGGCGTGGTGGTTGGGCAGCGACCGGCTGTCCGAACAGCGGAGATGAGATGGTTCCGATGTAGGTGAGGTAGTTGGGGTGGTTGAGGACGTTGAAAGAATTCAGCGCCACGGACAACACTTTGTTTTCTTTCTTACGCTTCGATAATGGGAAGTCATGAGAAAGATTCAGATCGAGACTAATGGTGCCGGGACCCGGCATGGTATTGCGGCCAACGCCGGAGGGACGATCGTTGATGATGCCATCATGGTTGTTATCGGCCCCCGTGGTGATGTCGACCGGCTTGCCGGAATAGAGCGAGAGGGCGGCACCGACGATGAAGAAACGAGTAGGCTGGCTGGAGGCGAGCAAATCGAATTTATGCAGGCGGTCGTTGTCGGAGCGTCCCCAATCGGCGCCGGGATTGTAGCTGTTAGCGGGAAAGAAAGTGATGCCGCTGGTGTTGTTGTAGGTGCGGCTAAGCGTGTATTGAATTTGTCCGGCGAAATATTTGGTAGGCTTGCCGCGGAACGTGAGTTCGAGGGCGTTGCCTTTCAGATATCCCTCTGACTGAATCTGGCGGTCCTGGCCGAGGTTGGGATCGGGCGCGATGTAATCACCACCTGTAAGGACCGGGGCGTTTGCGTCAATCGAGCGGAAAACATTGATGCCGCGATTACCGATGTAGACGGCGCTGAACGTGCTTTTCGGGGTCACCTGGCGCTCAACTCCGATGCTGAATTGAAGGGCGTAAGGGATGCGGGCGTGTGAATCGAGCGTGACCACGCTGGTAGGCACTTGCGCCAGCGCCGCCGGTTTAATGGGATAGGACGCCAAAGGTTGATCGACGATGAAGCGCAACAGGTTCACACCGTTGAAGTGAAGCAGATCGCCGATGGGGCTGGGGCCGGTGCGATCGTAGAAGACGCCCGCGCCTCCACGAATGACGGTCTTGCTGTCGGCACTGGGGGCATAAGCAAAGCTGAGGCGAGGAGCGAAGTTATGGGGCTCGTCGTGAAAATAATTCTGCCAATAATAGCGAACCCCGACATAAAGAGAAAAATTCGGCTTCACGCGAATGTTGTCTTCGAAAAACCCCGAAATCACTTTTTCCAAAAACACCACGTGGCCCTGCCCGGTTTGCAGGAGATAGGTAGTTGGAATGGCCGCGGCGAAGGCGCCGCTGCTGGCGAATGTATACGTGCCAGCACGATTGGTGAAATCGTCAAGGCCACGGCGGCTGATGTCCGGTATATCGACACCGAAGCTAAGCTGATGCTTGCCGTCGGCGTAGGTGAAGAAGTCGGTGCCGTCGAAGTGATATTCCGTGCGGCGCGAGTCGGCTTGGGCTCCACCGGCAGTAAAGAGTCCAGATACCGCGAGTTGAGGTGCGCCATCAATACTCGCAACCGAATTGTCGAAGTGGCCGACGAGAAACCGTATCTGGTTGAGCCAATGTGGTGAGAACTGGTGAAGATCGCTGATGTTGATTTCGTGTTCAAGAAAATGCGTGTCAATTCCGGCGCTCGGAAGTGTTGTCCCGCCGACGTTTTGATTTTCCACCGAGCGATGTTCGTAGGAGTAGCCGATCCAGAACTGGTCGCCGTTGGAAAAATCATGAAAGATGCGTCCAGAACCAAAGAAATGGTGTGTAGGATTGGCAATCGTCTGAGGGATCGCACCCAAGCCGAGCCCTTCCGCGGAAGCCAGAGCAGTGGGATCGATGACTGCTTGCTGGTCCAGCAAGTCCTCATCGAGCGCCAGCAGAAAGCTGGTGTGCTTGCTGTGACCAATCGGTCCGGTCACGGAGCCTTCGTAATATTGGCGGCGCTCCGGAGGTTTAACCAGAGCGAATGCATTCGTTGCATCGAAGACCGAATCGCGGAACAGGAAGTTTAATGATCCATGGTAAACCGTGCGTGCCGCTTTTGGTAACGATCTCCAGCCGGGCGCGGCCGGGACGCGAGAAGCGCGCGGAGTAAGGATTGTTATTTATTTTTACTTCCTGCACGGCGGAGGGCGTGACCCCTGGTCCATTAGCCTCGATGCCATTAACGACGAGTGTGACGCCGTTTGTTCCGGTGGCGTTGTCGTCGAGGAAGCGCGACATCGTGGTGATGTAATCCTGGTCGAAGACCGGGACGCGGTCGAGCGCGTTACGGTCGATGGTATTGGCATTTTGATTGGCAGCATTTTCGGTGCTGACCAGCGGTACGGAGTCTCCGGTGGCAACGGTAACAGTTTGGCTGAGAACCGCGATCTGCATGACTACGCGAACGGGAGATTGACGTTTTGCGCCTAGGTTCACGCTCACGCGGGTCTCGCGAAAACCCTCTGCCTGAAAGTTCAGGATGTAGGTACCTGGTGGGATGCGGTCGAGGCGAAAAGAGCCGGCGTTATCCGTTGTAGTTTGAGCTACCATTTTGTGGTCGGAGTCTAGCAGCGACAGTTGTGCATTGGCGATTGCAGCCCCCGAGGGATCAAACACCGTTCCAGATATGGCCCGAGAAGACAGGACGGAATCTTGATCTTCCGTAAGACTGGTGGACGGGCCCTTGGCGGAGCGGTCGACACTTTGAGCACCCAGAGTTTGGGCATGGAATGTCAAAGACGAAAAAACCATCGTGGCAGTGACGAGGCGAGGCAACGATTTCCATAAGAGGGGATATTTCACTCTGAGGCCTTGGATGAGATGCGACGGTTTTCGCGAATTCGATTTCGCGTCTCGCCAACCAATGAATATCATTCTCAGATGAAGCGTTCCTTAAGGGGCACGGAGACGCAGACTATTTCCCGGCCATGCGGAGCAGCGTGCTACGATGCTCCGGAGAGGCCGTATGCCTTTTGTGGATACTCGGAACCTTAACGTGACTGAGCGGCTGCCCGGCTGGCATGGACGCTACTTCCACTCGGCGAACATGACATTCGCGCATTACGACTTCAGTCGCGGAGCGTCGATCCACGAGCACTTCCATCCTGAGGAAGAAGTGTACGAAGTGATCGATGGCGAACTCGAGGTGACCATCGACGGCGTGGCGCAGATTGCGCGATCGGGTATTGTCGCGATCGTGCCAGCGAACGCTCGCCATTCCATCAAGGCCCTCACGGACGGCCGGGCCATCATCGTCGACTATCCCCTTCGGCGCGATTTCGTGTAGGCGCTGCGGATTCCCGGCCGACAGTTAATCCACCGCTTCTTCCCACGCCACGGTCCGCCGCTCACGGCTACTCTTGTGGGCGAGCATCACCGCCCGCATCGTGCGCAGCGCCTGTTCGGGCGTCACCTCTAACTCCGCTTTCTTTTCAATTGCATCCCGCACGTTAGAATAGAAGCCGCGATAGTCGCCGCGTTCCGTTTTTACTCTCACGCTGGGCTCGCCCACCAGGCTCAATGTTCCCCACAGCGCTTTCGCTTCTACTCCCCAATCCGCGCCCCAGTCGGTACCGTGCGGAGAATTTTCTCCACGCAATCGCGCCTCTTGCGGATCCATTCCATACTTCACAAAAGATCCCCTGGTCCCGTGAATCAGAAAGTGTGGTCCGGGCGCGAAAGCGATGATTCGAGCCCGGCCCATGGCCCGCAACCTGGGATACTCCAGACAAACATCGAACGAATCATCCACCTGTGAAGTTTCCCGCTCGCAGAACGCGGAGGCGGTAACCGCCCGCGGCTCGCCAAACAAAACTAAAGCCTGATCCAGCACATGCGGACCCAGGTCAAACAGAACGCCGGCCGCTGGCTGGTCGGCACGCTCGCGCCACGCATTTGCTTTGGGCTCCAGACGAAAGCGATCAAATCGGCATTCATACTCCACAACTGTCCCAAGTTGGCCTGACTCGATAATCTTCTTCACCGTCTGAAAATCGCCGTCCCAGCGACGGTCCTGGTAAACAGTGATCAATCTGCCGCGTTCGGATGCAAGCTGAACTAACTTCTCGGATTCCTCCTGTGTCGGCGCAAACGGCTTGTCCACCACCACGTCGCGGTCCGCCAACAGGCAAGCCTGGGCCAGTTCAAAGTGCGAATCGTTGGGGGTCGCGATCACGCAGAGTTGTATCGTTTTATCCGCCAGCAACTCTTCAAGCGTGCGCGCGACCCGCACGTCAGGATATTTCTCTCGCGCCATTGTTCCCCTGCGCTCCACGATGCAAGCCAATTCCATCCCCGGAACGCCGCGGATCACCGGGGCGTGAAACGCCTGCCCCGCCAACCCAAATCCAATCAATCCCACTCGCACCATGCTGGCTCCTTAGTGTTTTTCTACTATTAACGTTATAGGGATTTACAGTTTTCTGCCGATATTGCCTTTTCGCCTCCCGCCTTATAAACGATGAGTAATTTGGCGGAAGTTTGAGATTTGAATCTTGATTCTTAGGAGGCCGTAATGAGATTCGGACCCTTCCTCGTGATTGCTTTCCTGTTGCTGATTCTATGGGCTGGCGGTTTTTTGATGTTTCACGTGGCTAGCGGATTGATCCATCTGTTGCTACTGTTCGCCGTCATTTCTTTTGTAGCGCACCTGTTGATGGGCGCCAGAACGGCATAAAGTTTCGAGCGAAGCTTGCCGGGCGGAGCTAACCAGCTCCGTCCCGACAGCGTAAGCTCGAGTTGTTCGCGGTTCCAGAAGTTGCGGGACCAGAACCCTCGGGGCAGCTCCATTGGGCTGTTGCCGGGGGTTTTCTGCGTTAAGCCTGAATCGCTTTTCGGTCTTTCACCCGACGCACGAATTTCAGCCCTGACCAAATTTCCGTCACAGCGCATACTTTGACGTCCACCAGTCCCGCATCGAGCCCGATTCCGCGCACCAGGTTTTCATCTAAATCCGTTGCCACTCCTGAACTCTTCTTTGGCCAACTGACCCAGAGCATGCCTGCCGGCGCAAGGTGCTGGGAGATCCGGGAAAACTCCCTGCAGAGTTCCGCGCGAGACTTGGTGAAGATCATTGCAAAATCAAGGGCGTTTCGCGGTTCCGGTTTTCGCCGCTCCTGTTTTGGCTGTTCCTGCTTCACAAATTCGCATCCGGCCAATGCCTCTCGCAGTTCAGTTCGCACTTCCGCCGGAGCATTCGCCAACTGAACGCGAAAGCCCGTCTTGATCCCCAATTTCTTCGGAAGCGGCGTTCCCGAATATCCTGGCATGAGGTTGTTCGTGCAGAAAAGTAAACTTGCTAAAAGAAAGCTGGGAGCTAAGTGCCGGAAGTCAAAAGCCGGAAGCCAACTCCTACTGAGACGCCGGTGCGAAATATCCGCGCCGGGCTCTTACGCGGAAGGTCTTCCGGTCGTTGGCGACGATTTCAATGGTGCGAAAGTGCCCGTCCGCCTTGAAGTCCGCAGGCTTGTAGGAAACGGCGTACTGGCTTCGCAGCTCGTCTTGAATTTCCGCAAACGCGTTGGCTACATCGCGAATCTGAAAGGGAAAAAACGCCCGCCCGCCGGTCGCGTCCGCGATCCTTTCGAGCACCTTATCGCCGGCACCGTGGCTGCCCGTGACATTAGTACTGATCGTGTAAACGATGACGTCGGCCCGCTGCGCCATCTCAATCGCTTCCTCGCGAGTGACGTGACTTAAATTATCTTCGCCATCGCTCAGCAGGATAATGGCGCGCCGCGTTGGCCCGGACTGCGCCTTCTTGAGCAGCTTATCGCGGCACGCGTAGTAAAGCGCATCATACAGTGCCGTGCCACCCCCCGGCCGCAACTCGCGCACGCCATGCCCCAGCTTTTGAGTGTCGTCGGTGAAATCCTGGGTAACTTCCGGCGTAGCATCGAAACCAATGACCATCGCCTGATCGTAATTTCGCCGAACCGTCTGGTTGAGGAATTCAATCGCGGATTCCTGCTCGAACTTGAAGCGGTCGCGTACCGAATTGCTGGCATCGATCAGCAAGCCCACCTGCAGCGGCAAATTCGCCTCGGCTCGAAAGCTCCGAATCTCAACTGCCGGCTTGCGGTCATCAACGATGTGGAAATCGTTCTGCTTTAAATCAGTGACGCGCTTTCCATGCTTATCGGTCACCGTGAAGACCACATTCACTTCATTGATTCCAACTCTGATTCGCGGTACATCGGTACGTGCGGGGTCGTCGGAAGCTTTAGCCGCAGGATCTTGCGGCGCAGCTGGTTGCGGCTGGGCGGGGGTAGTTTCGACGGATTGGGAAGCTGGGGATGCCGGAGGTTGCGCTGAAGATTGAGCTGTGGACTGAGCCGGAGCGGCGGCCTCTGTCTGTGCCATGCTGGTTCCGCGCACTCCCGCGACCAGAAACACAATCACGGCACAGCCGAGCGGCGAAATTCTCGGGAAGAGTGTTCTACTGCACAAGCCCCTCATTTGGTGTTTATTATATCCGCAACGGCGTGTCCGAGCCGCGGGGATTCGATTGGGCTACTTCTCCTCGGCCTTCCTAAGAAATTCCCTCAACTCCTCCGTCAAGTCGCTCTTCAGGGCTATCGTTTCGCCGGTTCGCGGATGACGGAATTCCAGTTCCGCGGAATGCAGAAAATTTCTCGCCAAACTGACCGCCGCCGATTTGCCGCGCGCCTGCCTCGGGGCGCCATACACCGTATCGCCGACCACTGGGTGACCCATCGCCGCCACGTGCACTCGGATTTGGTGGGTGCGCCCCGTGTCGATTTTCAGGTCGAGCAGCGTAAACTTTCCAAACTTGGTATCGAGACGCCGGACGACGCGATAGTGCGTCACAGCAGCACGCCCGCCCTCGATGCGGGTGGTCATGCGGGTACGGTGGATGCGGTCGCGGCTGATGCTTTGCGCGATCGTTCCAGAATCTTTTTTCACCCAGCCATGCACCAGCGCAACATATTTCTTCTTTACTTCCCGCGCGGCAAACTGCGCGCTCAGCTTGCGATGCGCCTCGTCGTTTTTTGCGACCACAATTAATCCGCTGGTTTCTTTATCCAGGCGATGCACAATTCCTGGCCGCAATTCGCCGCCGGCACCCGATAAACTTTCCAGGTGATGCAAGAGCGCATTCACCAGTGTGCCGCGATTGCGCGCATCCTCGGTCGCGCCCGCGCCCGCGTGCACCATCATTCCTGCGGGCTTGTTGATAACGGCGAGATCATCGTCTTCGTAGACGATGTCGAGGGGAATATCTTCGGCGACGGCCTTGAGCGGCGGCCTTTGTGCATTCCCTAAAACTTTAACGATCTCGCCGCCGCGCAGCTTCACGGAAGCCTTGGCCGCCGTGCCGTTCACCAGGATTTTGCGTTCGGAAATAAGCTGCTGCACCCGCGCGCGGCTGACGTGGTCCAGTTGCAGCGCGAGGAATTGATCGAGGCGCTTGCCGGCGTGTTCCGGTGCGACGGAAATAACCATCGGAAAACCTTCGGTCACCGGTGGAGGATAGCAGAGCATCTGGAAAAGCTGCGGAAAGAGAACGCAGGAATTTAGCGCTTGCCAAGTGCAGCCTAATGCGTATCCTATGCTATTCGTGTAATCAAAACCACGACACAGCGGTTCCTCCGAGGCAAATCCGATGGCTTCGATTTCCGATGCTTTGGTGACGCAATTGTTGAAGGGGCGGCATATCGCTTCCCTGGCTACTGAGAGCCCGGACGGTTCCATCCACATGGTTGCGGTGTGGTACTGGTTCGATGGGGAGCAAGTGTTCGTCGCCACGTCCTCGCGCAGCCGGAAAGCGCGAAACCTGCAAGCCAACCCTAGAGCTTCGCTGATGATCGATTCCCGCGACGTGACGGCATCGTGCGGAGTCAATCTGGCGGGGTCGGCGCAGATTCTGACAGGCGAATTATCGCGAAAAAAGAACCTTAAGATTCACCGCAAATATCTCAGCGAAGCTGCATTGGCGGACCCGAAAGTTGGACCGGTGTTTGCGGCATGGGATGATGTAACAATCCAGATCACGCCCGCATCGATCATCTCCTGGGATATGCGGGAAGCGGACCGCCAAGCTTTTGGCGGAGCGATTGGCAACAATCCCACTTACCTGTTGCCGTTACAGAACTAAGACGCAGGCCGGGCACGGGACGAAGTGAGTTTTAGCGAATAAGACTTACTCGACCGCATTCCGCGCAATCACTTCCCGATACCACTCCGCACTCAGCTTCGGCGTGCGTGTCTGAGTCTTGAAATCAACATAGTGTAAACCGAAGCGCTTGCTGTAACCGTCGGCCCATTCGTAGTTGTCGAGCAGGCTCCAGAGGAAGTAGCCCTTGATGGGATAGCCCTCGGAAGCTGCGCGATGGAGGTGTGTCAGGTGATTGCGCAGGTACATCACGCGGTCGGTGTCCTCAATCCGGCCATCGGCAGTTAGCACATCATCGGCGGAACAGCCATTCTCCGTGATGTATATCGCGCGAGGTTTCCAGATATCGCCCACATTGCGCACCGCCCAGTAAATCACCTCGGGGCCGATGTAGAGCCAATCCGAAGCCATACGTGGATAGGAGGTCTGGCGCTTCTCTACTTTATAGCCGGCCGGTGAGGAGTCGGCGCGCACATACTCGGGCGTATATACATTGAGGCCGACAAAATCGAGTGGGCTGCCGATGATTTTCATGTCCCCGGCTTCGACCTTCGGAGCATTCGCGCCTTCGCGCTGCAGATAACCGTCGGTGTACTTGCCTTCCAGCACAGCGGTCAAGAACTGGGCGTTTTCCTCGCGAGTAGCTTTGTGCGCTGCCTCGATCTGCTCGGCATCCTCGATGACTGGTACGTAGACTGTGGCATTTTCCGCAAGACCAATTTGCGTGCCGGGTTTGGAATTTGCCCGAATGGCTTGCACCGCCATGCCGTGCGCCAGCACGGCATGATGTCGGATTTGATTCACTTGCGCATCCGGCAACATCATCCCGGGGGCGAACTTTCCGGTTTTGTAACCGAGGTCGGTGAAGCACAGAAATTCATTGGTGGTGAAGAAATGCTGTACCCGATCGGAAAGTTGCCGCGAAATATACGCTGCATAATCGCCAAACGCTTTCGACGTGTCGCGTGATTGCCAACCGCCAGGCAAAGCCTGCGGCAGGTCCCAGTGGAAGAGCGTGATGTATGGAGCGATATTGTTCTTGAGCAATTCGTCCACTACGCGCTGGTAATAATCGAGGCCTTTCGGATTCGGCTGGCCAGTGCCATCAGGAAAGATGCGCGACCACGAAATGGAAAAGCGGTAACACTTCGCACCCAGATTCTTGACCAGCTTCACGTCTTCTTTGTAACGATGATAGGAATCGTCGGCGACATCGCCGGTTTCTCCCTGAAAAGTTTTGCCCGGCGTGTGCGAGAAAGTGTCCCAGACTGAGGGTTTCCTTCCATCTTCGGCGACAGCGCCTTCAATCTGATAGGAAGCGGTGGCGCAACCCCACATAAAATCGGATGGAAATCGCAAGACCGCCGGGGCTGGTAATTGGGCCAACGCCATCTTGGGAAAGGAAGCGCCGGCAAAGGCCGCTGCGGCGGTGCCCGCCAGGGTTTTGCCGAATCGACGGCGAGTGAATGTTTTCATGAGGCAATAAGAGTATCACCAGGCAACACCCGACGAGGAGAGCAGCCGAGCTCACAAAAATTGGGGATACTGCAGTTCACGAGCGGCTCGAGAAGATTATCGCGTTGCCCCAACCGGCTGAGCAGGCATGTTCTTTGCACCCGGCCTCAGCCACCAGATCACTCCGCCACCGATCACCAGGCCAATTGCGATAAGTTGTGTGCCTGACATTGCTCCGCCGAAGACCGATCCTCGGCCCGGATCGTCGCGCAGGAATTCCAGGAAGAAACGCGCTACGCCGTAAATGAACAGGAATGCCCCAAATACCTGACCATCGAATTTTCTGTGCTTTAACAGCCACATCAGAAAGACGAAGTTCGCGAACTCCACCGCTGCCTCGAACAGTTGCGTCGGCTCCAGCGGCACGTTCAGCGGCGTGCCGGTAATCTGATTCGCCAGCGGATTGGTAAACGTCACTCCCCAGAAATGATGCGTCTCTTTGCCGTAGCAGCATCCCGCGGCAAAGCAGCCCAACCGTCCGATCGCGTGACCGATCGCAAGCCCGGGCGCGAAAGCATCGCAGGTTCCGAGCGCAGGCATATGATACTTGCGCACATACCACCAGGCCGCCAGAAAAGCTGCAAGCAGGCCGCCGGAAAAAACTCCTCCCGCTTGCAGCGTCGTTACCGTGAAAATTTCTGAAGGATGCGCCGAGTAGTAGCCCCACTCATTAATAATGTAGAGCACCTTGGCGCCGATAATTCCGGAGAGCACGACCAGAATTCCGAAGTTCCACGCCTTATCGCCGTCGATCCCGAGGCGCTCAGAGTTGCGCACACTGATCCATAGGCCGAGCAGAACTCCCATGGAAACCAGGAAGCCATAAGTCGGCAAAAAGAATTTCCCGAAATGCACTAATTGCGGATACACAGTTTGGTTAGATGCAGGAAACTGGGATTTGCTACGGGACCAGTTTAGCAGGGAATTCAGAAGTATTGACGGTTGCAGATGCCACCGCAGGCTTTTGCGGGCGAGGGCGTCCGCGCCACATAAAAATCAAGCCGACCCACTGTGCCGTGTGACGGGCCGAGAATGAACCGTCAGGTAGACGTTGGGAACCCGCCGAGACCCTTTAGGCATCTCCGCATGGCGGAGCGTCGCACACCGGATCCTAGTTCGAGTCGAGCCCCCGTTCATTCAGCATTGGTTCAAAAATCGGTGACCGCCATCACCAACCTGGCAGGCCGGCTTTCACTCTGAATGCTAGGAGAACGTCCCGGTATTAGCAATAGGGGGAGTAAAAATATTTGGCAGACCAGTTGCAACTAAAGTAATCACGCATTCAAAGTCCCAGCTTGCTACTTTGGCTGGTGCTGTCTATGCAAAAAAGTCTGGAAGAATCTACAATCGGGAAGTCGTGTCCTCCGTATTAAATCGGCCGCCGAGTAGTTTTCTTCGACTTTTGCCCAAGGCTGAACTCCATCTCCATCTCGAGGGTGCGATCGATCCGGCAACGCTGCTCGAGCTTCGCGCGCGCCGTGGCGAACGCGTTTCGTTGACCGAAGTCGACCAACTTTACCGGTATGCCGATTTTCCAGGCTTTCTGCTCGCGTTCAAGAACATCACGGAGCATCTCCGGACGCCTGAGGATTACGAGACCATTACCTATCGATTGATGCAGCATTTAAGAGAAGAAAACGTTCTGCACGCGGAGGTTTATATCTCTGCGGGTGTTTGCCTATGGCGAAAGCAGGATTTTGCCGCGATCTTTGAAGGACTGGATCGCGGCCGCGCGCGCGGAGAGCGCGACTTTGGTATCTCGCTGCTATGGATTTTCGACGCGGTCCGGCAGTTCGGACCTGCGGCCGCGCAGCAAGTTTTTGAGCTTGCCGTCCGTTACCACGAGCGCGCTGTCGTCGGTGTCGGAATCGGTGGCGACGAGCAGAAAGCTCCGCCTGAGCTTTTTCGCGATTGCTACGCGTGGGCGGCGGATCATGGTATGCGGCTCACAGCACATGCGGGCGAGGCCGGACCGCCGGAATCAGTGTGGGGCGCGCTCAACCTGCACGTGGAGCGAGTGGGCCACGCGCTGACCGCGTTTCACGATCCTGATCTGGTCGAGGAACTCGCACAGCGGCAAGTCCCGGTGGAGATCTGTCTCACCAGCAACTTGCGAACCGGCCTGTGTCCGAACCTGAACGAGCATCCTGCGAAAAGTTATTTCGATCATGGCGTGATGATCACGCTGAACAGCGATGACCCCGCCATGTTCGGCACCACGCTCGCGCGCGAATACCAGCTTGCACAGCAGACCTTCGGATTCACTGATGAGCACCTGCGCGAGCTCGCCCGCAACTCGTTCGAAGCGTCGTTCCTGCCTGCGGAAAAGAAGCTGGAGTTTTTGAATCTGTTCGACGCCGCGGCGGCACGATGACTTTTCATTGCCCGATTGCGATTGTCGATTTGAAACTGCAACGTTCTTGAGATGAAATCAAAACTCAGCGTAGTTTCTGTCTGAGATCCTTAGCAACTAGCCACTGCACACAATCACTGTGTTAAATATTGGCATCGTCGCCTGCAGCACTGAGGGAGCCGCGCTCTGTTATCGCAGCATCTCGCTCGAAGGCGCGGCGATGCTCGGCCGGCACGATCATCCTGAAGTGGCGTTGCACTCGCACTCGCTGGCGAAATATATGCAGTGCGTTTACGCAGGGGATTGGGCGAGTGTGGCTGAGCTCATGCTCTCTTCGGCGGAAAAGCTGGCGCGTGCCGGGGCCGACTTTCTGATTTGTCCCGATAACACAATTCACCAGGCGTTTGAGCTGGTCGAACACCGGTCACCGCGTCCCTGGCTGCACATCGCAAAGGAAGTTGCAAAAGAGGCACAGCGCCGGCAATTCAAGCGTCTTGCAGTGCTCGGCACGCGCTACCTGATGGAGGGTCCGGTCTATCGAGAAGTGCTGAAAGCGGCTGGCATAGAGCATCGCGTTCCCAGCGCCGAGCAGCGCGAACGCCTTGACCAGATCATCATGGATGAACTGGTGAATGCTCAGTTCCTGCCGCGTTCGCTCGCGTATTACGTGGAGGTAATCCGGTCAATGAAAGATGAAGGCTGCGACGCGGTCGTGCTGGGTTGCACTGAAATCCCATTGCTGGTGACTCCCGAATCTTCGCCGCTTCCTACGCTGGATTCCACCCGGCTGCTGGCGAGAGCGGCGGTGTGCAAGGCCTTAGAGGATTAGCAGCAGCAAGAGCCGGAACAGTCGTTTATCCCAGAGGATTAAATGCAGTTCACCCCGCAAAATTCGCCAAACGCTGTCGCATGGCTGCACTTATATGGCATCCATGCTGTAATGGTAGTCAGCTAATCTCATGCCTTCAGCCCTTACAACCTTGCGCCGGCGCACCAAAGCCTTGCACCGCAACTTTCGCGGTGCCGCCATGGCAGCGCGCGCCCTTGCTTCAACGGATCATCCCCTGCTGGCGCACATCATTCCGGTGCGTCGCTGCAATCTGAGTTGCACGTATTGCAATGAATTCGACGACTTCTCGAAGCCCGTGCCGACGGAAGAAATGTTTCGCCGCATCGACAAACTCGGAGCGCTAGGGACGGCAGTGGTCACGATTTCCGGCGGGGAGCCGCTGCTGCATCCTGAGCTGGATGATGTGATCCGGCGCATTCGTTCGAACGGCATGATCGCGGGATTGATCACGAACGGATATTTCCTGATGCCCGACCGGATTCAGCGCCTTAACCGTGCTGGACTGGAGTGGCTGCAAATCTCGATTGACAATGTGAATCCCGACGAGGTATCGAAAAAAAGTCTCAAGGTTCTCGACAAAAAGCTGCAATTCCTCGCCGAATACGCCGAGTTTCACGTAAATATTAATTCCGTGGTGGGCGGCGGTATTTCAAGTCCGCAGGATGCGTTGATCATTGGCAAGCGCGCCATCGAACTCGGATTCAGTTCTACCGTGGGAATTATTCACGATGGCAGCGGACAGTTACAGCCGCTGGGCGGCGAAGAGCGGCGCATCTACCAAGAGATGAAGTCAATGGAGAAGCGAAGTTTCACGCGCATCAACGCCTTTCAGGACAACATTGCGCAGGGTCTGCCGAACGATTGGCGCTGCCGCGCCGGCGCGCGCTATCTCTATATTTGCGAAGACGGTTTGGTGCATTACTGTTCGCAGCAGCGCGGCTATCCCGGTGTACCGCTCGCGACCTACACGCGTGATGATATGCGCCGCGAATATCTCACCGAAAAAGGCTGTGCGCCGAATTGCACAGTTTCCTGCGTGCACCAGGTTTCAATTTTCGACAGCTGGCGCGCGCCCCAGCATCCCGCACCGCCGGCTTCACCTCTGGTAACGGCGCGCGAACTGGTGCGAAGCGAACTGATTCAAATCAAGTAGCGAAACGCCAGACTGGCGAGGAAATCCTCGCGGTTCAGCTCTTGTCCCACTGGATGCATTCCATCGCTATTTTTTCGGTTGCGCCGAGGGCGGCAAAATTCCATTCGATCTCAAGTACTGGGCGGCAGCTGCGTAGTGGTCGGCCCAGCCACTCGCCAAGATCAGAGCGGCCATGGCGCGTGGCGCTTGCCGCCCGCCGAAAAGCTCGATATTGTCTCCCAGCTTGGAGTCGTCCATTTTGCCCAGAGCTTCCGCGCAAAAATCATAGGAAGCCGTAGCTTCGGCTACCAGCTTATCCTTGCCATCGGCTTCCTTAGCCTCCTCGACTTTAGCCTCGGGCACATCAGCCGCCTTGGCGCAAAAGGAGTTATTGAAGCCGATGATATGGACCGCCAGATGCGCGAAGGTCATCTGGTCGGAGGTGGGCTTGTAGTCGAATTTATCGGCGGGCATGGCGTTGAGGGCGCCCAAAGTATTGTTTCTAGAACGCTGCAGCAATGTGCGCAGGGAGGTGGCGACCGGATCTTTGGTTGGGCCCGCGTGGGTGGCTGGCGATGAGCCTGCCGTTTGCGCTTGTGCCGGGCAAAAAGCCGCGCAAGCAAACGAAACAACAAGAGCAAGAGTGTATTTCACGAGTAACCCTCCTAAGCTGCCGAGCTTTAACTGCTGATTTCCGGATAATGAAGTGATTCCCTCTTTACTCATACCAAGTTTACTCATACCAGGGTGACTCATACTAGGACGTTCGCGGAGCGCAAACGTAACTATTTGACCCATGCTGCAAGAAGGGCGGAACGGCGAGGAACGAGGAACAAGATGCGAAAGAATTCTAGCCGGAAGGCAACGGCGAGACAATCGCCTGCACGTTAAGATCGAGCTATGCAGAACGTGACGCCTCTCGCGATTGCCGCGCTTGGGTTGGAACTGGCTCCGGCGGTGCTGTTTGGCTGTGCGGCAGAGCGGGTTGCGAGCGCTGTGGGACGTTGGCCTGCGGCGATCCGCGTGTGTGTCCCTGCCTTGCTCGTCGCACCGTATTTGTTGACTGCGATTTCGCAGCACGTATTTCGCTGGGCGTGGTTCGCACTCTATGCGGCATTGCCGGTGGCGATTGCGTGCCTGCTGATGCGCGCGGCCGCAGCCGATCCCGAGCAGCGAGGAGATTGGCGCGATTGGTTCATTCTGTCGCTGCTGGGGCTGGCTGTCGACTTGCGCTGGTTCGACAGCGCATGGCCCAGCGGGCTGCGGGCTTTAAATGAACTGTTTCTGGTGGATGCGGGTTTGTACGGATTTCTCGCGATCCGGCAGTTGAGCGGTACAGGTTACGATTTCCATCTACGGTGGAGCGACTGGAGAACTGGCCTGCGTGAACTAGTTTTCTTTGCGCCTATCGTTATTGTGCTGGGGCTGGCGCTGGGCTTCATTCATCCGCATCGCAACCTGCCGGGAATCGGTAGCGCACTTTTGCGCTGGGTGGGAATATTTTTCTTTACTGCCGTTCCGGAAGAACTTTTTTTTCGCGCCTGGGTGCAAAACTTGTTGGAGCGCCGCATGGGACGCCGCGCGGCTCTAATTATTGCATCTGTCTTATTCGGACTCTCGCACTTTAACAAGCGGTCGGCACACTTCAACTGGCCGTACGTGCTGCTAGCGACGATCGCGGGGATTTTTTACGGACGCGCGTGGCGCGAGCATCGCCGCGTCCCCGCCTCGACCATCACGCACGCGAGTGTGGATTGGATCTGGGGGCTGTGGTTTTAGCAGCAGGGGCCAGCGTCACGTCTCAAATGGCCAAACGGACGCTAGCGAAGCGGCTGCTGGTGAAATGGCGATATTACGCCAATGAAACACCACCGTCGAATCGGATGGCGACGAAGCGGTCATCTCTCATCAAACGTACTACTGAGCGCTGCCGCGGATTTTCTATTTCGGAGGCCCGAGGCTACTTCATGTGGCAGAGGAATTGGAGTTCGGGAACTGTAAACTTGTCTTTGTGAGCTCGCCACCAACTGCGCCACTCGTTTTGTATGTTTTCAGGGGATCCCCCGGCTGCCGCACCGCCTTCGAACGACTGCCCCGTGAGCTCTTTTAAACTCGTAATCGCTTGTTCTCGCACATTCGAATCTTTGTCCGTGATGGCATTGATGAGAATCCCGACAGCATTAGGCACCGTGGAGTACCGCAGAGCGTAAGCAGCGTTTTTGCGGGTTACGGGATCAGTGCTGAAAAAAAAGCGCTGTAGCTGAGGAACCGCTTCCGACTTGCCAAGCTGCGCAATGCCGACCATGGCAGCAAGCTGGACATACTCGTTGGGATCATCCACATAACGCTCGATCAGGCCCAGATAGCTTACGTCCCCGCTCTGTCCTAATGCCTCTATGGCACGGATACGAGCAAGTCCGTAATACGTGACGGCCTTGTCAGGAGCGGATTCCTTGGTCGATTTGCCGGGAGCGATTACGTCGGCCAGTGCCGCCCTGGCCTGAGGCGTATCTAGCCGTCCGAGCGCCTCAGCTGCATGCATGACAACAAATGGGTCTTCATCTCGTGAGAGCCTCAACGCAGTCGCCTCGAAGTAATTGGGGGATGTTGTAGCAAGCACGTCCAGGGCCGCATGCCGGACATCAGGATCGCTACTATGCAAGTTACGCTCGAACTCCTGGAGGGTTCTTTGCACACGTGTCGAGTCCGCTGGTTCCAGATTGACTTCGAATTTTGAGACAAAGGTGAAATCGTGGACCTCCCCGCCATCTGAACGCACAGGTATATGCCGTGTCGCGGTCACCTGGTATTTCCCCTCCCGTTCGAACTGATACCAGGAATCGAGGGGCCATTGGCCTCTGAAAGACTCGCCCGGTTCGAGTACCGACTCCTCATCTTGGCACCCAGGATCCCATCGAGCGCCGCAAGCCGCACCGGCTCCGCTGACTACGAATTCGTAACTGTCTAGACATTTGCCCGAAGTTTTCGCGTTAACGTAGACGACTTCCTTCCCCGAGTTGTTCATCTCCACATTAAACAGTACAGGCTCACCGACTATGTAGCCGTCCTTCTCCGCATAAAAGCGACCCTGCAAGTCCTGCGCAGATGCTGGCAACGAACCAAGCCACACGGCCCCAAGTATCAAGATAGTGGCGCGAGTTCGTAATTCAATCCACATATTTGCTCCCAACGCCGCATACAGTGTTAGGCGTTCCGACTCGAACATTATAGGCGCGGCGCTGGCATAAATGGCTCCTCGATTGGCGAAACCAGTCGATAACATCACCAACCCGTAGCCAGCAATTCCGCCTCCCTCGGCAGCCCTCTCACGGACCCGACTGCGTCCCGTGATAACGCAAATATCCGAGTCCAACGCGCAGGTGATGATGAAGCGCATCGGGGATGCAGATGGCGAAGCAGAGGCCGAGCAATCCCTGCGCCAAGCCGATTGCCCAAAGATTACGATAACGGCGGAATAGCGTACATGAAACTATGCCCCACACCAGGGTGGCTGCTGTGAGCACGAGGTTGGGCAGATGCGCTGCGGCGAAGAGCGTGCCGGCCACCACCACAGCGGCCGTTTCATTTGAAAGCAGGCGCAGCAGCCGGTCCACGAAATAGTCCTGCAGAAGAAATTGCTGATAGATCGTCCAGAGAACGTACCCGGAGATATGCGCGAAGTCTCCTTTGTATAGTGGATGCAGTGTGCCGCTTTTCGCGGCGACGAAGATGCTTGCGAGGGTGAGTGCGATTGCTGCGGGCAAGATCCACAATGACCGGAGCAGGCCGTGCCAGCCAAGGCCAAGTTCATTCCTGCTTTGGCGGCGCGCAAGCACTACCACCAGGGTCAACACGAGCACGAAGGGAGACAGAATCCGTTGGAGGTGCTCGGGAGTCCAGATGATGACGACTATCGTTCCGTAGCCGAGGATCAGTTCGATTAGATCGCGGGCGCGGCTGGGTTCAACGCGGGACATATGAAAAAGTATGGCACAGCGAGTTGTGGAGGCTGAATGGAGAGCGGCCGCGCTGCGCTCGGCGGACAGCCGGGGGCGGCTGTCCCCACATTGAACTTTCACAGCTCCACATTGACTTAGACTGCGACCTCTGGCGTGGCTTCGAGCAAACTGCGTGTATAGGGATGCTGCGGGCGTGCAGTGATCTGCTCACTCGATCCCACTTCCACAATTTTTCCGCGATACATTACGGCGATGCGGGTGGAGAGATAGCGCACGACCGGCATCGAATGCGAGATGAAAAGATAGGTCAAGCCGAAGTCGCGCTGCAGTTGCGCCAGCAGGTTGATGATTTGCGCGCCCACACTGACGTCGAGGGCTGAGACTGGTTCGTCGGCCACAATGAATTTGGGACGCAGAGCGAGAGCGCGTGCGATGCCGATGCGCTGGCGCTGTCCTCCGCTGAATTCGTGGGGGAAGCGCGGCAGGATGGATTCGTCGAGGCCAACAGCGCGAAGAAGTTCGACGACGCGGGCACGGCGCAAGCTTCGCATATTCCCACCTTTCGCAAAACCAGCGAAAGGCGGGGCACCCTCGGCCTGGGTAGTCCCACCGCTCGAAGCACCCGCACTATGAATGATCAGTGGTTCGGCGATGATGTCCTCGACGCGGTAGCGCGGGTCTAGCGAGGCAAAGGGATCTTGAAAGATGATCTGCATATCGCGGCGGAGGCGACGCATTTCGCCGGGGCTGGCGGCAAGAAGGTCGCGTCCTTCAAATTTTATGGTGCCGGAGGTAGGCTCGATAAGGCGCAGGATCAATCGTCCCAGCGTGCTTTTGCCCGAACCCGATTCCCCGACCAGTCCGAGGGTTTCGCCGGGATGAATCTCAAGTGAGACATCATCGACCGCGCGAACTTCATTTTTTGCTCCGGACTTTCTGCCCAAGGCGGATTCGGCATGCGAATAAATCTTGGTGAGGTTCCGGATTTCGATAAGGGCCATCGTTTCGGTTCCAAATTCCAGAATATGAAGCGTCTACCGTTTCTAGTTTGCTATTACTGCTACTTATCCCGACCTCACAAACTAGAAACCGGAGACTAAAAACTATCCGGTAGCAATCATGGGGACAGCGGCTAGCGCGGCCAGCAATCCCACGAATCGCCAGCGCGTGAAGTGTTCTTTCAGGACAATGCGCGCGAGCAGGACCGTAACCGCGGGATAAAGTGACGAAATCACGACAGCCTCGTCGAGCCTTCCAGTTCGACTGGAGAGAACAAAAAAAATAGTCCCCAGAGAATCGATGCCGCCGGTCAGCACGGCCCAACCTAGGCCCGGTGCCTTCATGTCGCGAAAGTTTCCCTGGATTAGCACGATCAAGGCGGTAACGATCAATCCTCCGGTTCGTGCAAAGAACGCGAGCCACAGGGGTGAACCGCTTCCCGCCTGCCGGATGCAGAGATAGAAACCGGCAAAGCCAATGCCCGCCAGCACGGCTTGCCCAATTCCTTCGGGAGTGCTGCCATCTTCCGCGCGCGTGATCAGCCAGAGTCCGACGACGGCGAAGACGAACCCGAGGATAGGAAGCTTGCCGGGCAGGCCCTCGGTGAACATCGCGAAAATGGTCGGGATCGCGGCGCTCAACACTGCGGCTACAGGCGCAGTCAAACCCATTCTCCCTGAAGAAAGAGCGCGATAGAAGATGGCGAGAGACGCGCCTCCGGATACACCAGCGGCAAGAGCCCACACTGCGCTCTGTTCCGAAGGAAAAGTTGCGTGGCCGGCCAAGGCCAATCCGCTTACGAGAAGCAGTCCGCCGAAATTTACGACGGCCGTAAAGACAAAGGCATTAACGCGACGGGTGAAATATCCACCAAGAAAGTCGCTGGTACCCCAAGTTGCCATGGCAGCCAGTCCATAGGCGGCGGTCGTGAACGGAGGCGTGGCTGACATTGTTCGAAGAGGGTAACATGGGCTGGGCTATGACTTGAGCCGTGGGACCGTCGTATCTGGCGAGGTCAAAGAGGAAATTGACTCTCGCGCGTTGGCACTCTACCATGGTGCCACTTCGCGAGCGCTGCAAATGCCCGGCCACTCATGATCGGCGAAACCATCTCTCACTATCGCATTCTGGAGAAGCTGGGCGGCGGGGGCATGGGTGTGGTGTATAAAGCCGAGGACACGCGGCTGCACCGCTTCGTAGCGCTCAAGTTCCTTCCCGAAAGCGTGGCCCGCGATCCGCAGGCACTGAGCCGGTTTCAACGTGAAGCGCAGGCGGCGTCGGCGCTGAACCATCCCAACATCTGCACGATTTACGACATCGGCGAGGCCGATGGGCGCGCCTACATTGTCATGGAGTTTCTGGATGGCTTGACGCTGAAGCACACCATCAACAACCTACCCATGGACCTGGAGGCGCTGCTGCGGGTTGCGCTGGACGTCACGGATGCGCTCGATGCTGCGCACACCAGGGGTATCGTGCACCGGGACATCAAGCCCGCCAACATTTTTGTGACCAGCCGGGAGCACGGCAAGATTCTCGACTTCGGGCTGGCCAAAGTGACTGCCGTGCCGGGAGATTTGACCCAAACCAGCACGGGCGCGGATCAACTGACGGACGCGGGATCGACGGTGGGAACGGTGGCTTATATGTCACCGGAGCAGGCGCGCGGCAAGCCGCTCGATTCGCGCACCGATCTGTTCTCGTTTGGAGCCGTCTTGTATGAAATGGCGACTGGCACGCTGCCGTTTCGTGGAGACACCACAGCGCTGCTGTTCGAGTCGATCCTGCATAAGGTTCCGGTAGCTCCGGTGCGGCTGAATCCCGATTTGCCGGGCGAGTTGGAACGCATCATCAACAAAGCTTTGGAGAAAGACCGCGATCTGCGCTACCAGCATGCTTCAGACATGCGCGCCGATTTGAAGCGTCTAAAGCGGGAAGTGGAGTCCAGCGGTACTTCGGCGATGGCCGCTGAGAATGAAGCAGCAGGAAGCGGCACAGCGGCGCCGGCGGTGAAGCGGGAGTCAAGCGGACGAGGGCTGGCGGCCGCGGGTTCAGGAGCGAGCGCGGCCGCGAACAGCACTGGGCGATCGAGACTGGGACGATCAAGACTGGGACGATCGAAACTGGGCTGGATTCTGGCATTCGCGCTGGTGGTCGCGGTGGGAATTGCCGGCTACTTCTACACCCATCGTCCCGCACCCAAACTCACCGAGAAAGACACGATTGTGGTGGGAGACTTTGCCAACTCGACCGGCGATCCCGTATTTGACGATGCCCTCAAGCAGGCACTGAGCGTTTCGCTACGGCAATCGCCGTTCCTGAATGTACTCTCGGATGAAAAAGTGGGAGCCACGCTGAGGCTCATGACTCGCCCCATCAATACTCCGCTCACCCCGGACGTAGCTCGCGAGTTGTGCCAGCGTGCCGACAGCAAGGCCTATATTGCCGGCTCCATCGCCAGCCTAGGCAGCCAATTTGTCGTCGGACTGAAGGCGGTGAATTGCCTGAATGGAGACGTACTCGCGCAGGAGCAGGCCACCGCCGCCGGCAAAGAGAAAGTGCTCGATGCGTTGGGCGAGGCTGCCGGAAAGCTGCGCGGGCAATTGGGTGAATCGCTGGCTTCGGTGCAGAAGTTTGACGCGCCCCTGGCGCAGGAGACTACACCCTCACTGGAAGCGCTCAAGGCGGTGAGCATAGGCCGGAAGATCGAGCACGAGAAGGGTTCGGCTGCCGCTCTTCCTTCTTATCAGCATGCCATTGATCTGGATCCCAACTTCGCGAGCGCGATCGAGGGTGTGGGCATCATGTACGGCAATATGGGTGAGCCCACGCGCGGTACGGAGTACTTGAGTAAGGCGTACACGCTACGCGACCGTGCCAGTGAGCGGGAAAAGCTGCACATCACTTCGATGTATTACATGGTGGGCACGGGAGAACTGGACAAGGCCATCGAGACTTTCCGGGAGTGGGAGGAAAACTATCCGAGAGATGACACAGCCTACATTAACCTCAGTGCGCTGGAAGCTTTCGAAGGCAAGCTGGAACAGGGGGCGGAACAAACGCGTATCGCGCTGCGACTAAATCCGGACAATGTGATTGGGGCCGAGGATATGCTCGGGTTCCTGGTCGGACTTGGCCGCTTCGATGAGGCCCGGCAGTTCTATCAGCAAACCTTGGCACGCAATCTGGACGACGATACGTTGCACGTCGTCGTCTACGGCGCAGAGTTCGTCGAAAAGAATCCGAGGGGAATGGCCGCACAGGTGGCCTGGTTTGAAGGAAGGCCGGAATTTCAGCATGAGATTCTGGCGCTGGAGGCCGATACGGAGGCCTACGCGGGACATGTCGCGAAATCCCGTGAGTTGACACGCCATGCAGTAGAGGCGGCCCTGCGGTCGGATAACAAGGAATCGGCGGCACTTTGGCAGCTCTATAGCTCGTGGCGCGAGGCCATGTTCGGTAATCTTGAGGAAGCGAAGCGGGCGCAGTCCGCCGCCTTGGCATTGGCTCCCGAAAGCCGGGATGTCCAGCAATTGACGGCGCTGGTTCTGGCGCGAATCGGGGACACCACAAAGACGAGAGCGCTGGCCCAGGAACTGGCCAAGAAGTACCCGCTGCACACTGTGGTTCAGTCGTATTGGCTGCCCACGATTGAGGCGCAGTTGGCACTAAGCGCGAAAGATCCCACGACGGCGATCGCACAGTTAAGAAACACTGCGAATCTGGAATACGGCTTGACCGTGGGCAACTCCAATAACTCGTGCCTCTACCCGACCTATCTCCGGGGCGAAGCTTTCCTGGCCGCAGGGCAGGAGGGTGCGGCTGCCGAATTCCTGAAAATTATCGACCATCCCGGCATCGTCTGGAATTGCGCCACCGGCGCGCTGGCGCATCTGGAATTGGGCCGCGCTTACGCGCTTGCGGGGGACAAAGCCAAAGCCAAGGCGGCGTATCAGGACTTCCTGACACTGTGGAAGGATGCCGATCCGGACGTCCCCGTGCTGAAGGATGCCAGGGCTGAGTTCGAGAAGGTGCAGTGAGGTCTCTGGATCGAGGATTGCTAGCCTCCCAGGGCGGCTCACAATCAATATCTGTCTTGCCATTTTGGATGGTAAACTCCTAGGAGGTTTCCACCACGACAGCCCAGGTTCTAAGAGACCACGTTGATTGAACTGGCACCTTCGATTCTTTCCGCTGACTTTGCCCGTCTGGGTGAACAGGTGCGCGCGGCGTCCAAAGGGGGAGCGAGCGTCATCCATGTCGATATTATGGATGGACATTTCGTTCCCAACCTGACGATTGGTCCTCCCGTGGTGACGTCGCTGCGGCGAGTAACGGATTTGGCGCTTGATTGCCACCTGATGATTGAGAATCCGGACGAATTCATTCCGGTGTTTGCGGAGGCGGGAGCGGATTGGATTTCGGTGCACCAGGAAGCTGTCCGGCACTTGAACCGAACACTGCATCTGATCAAGAGCCATGATTGTTTGGCGGGTGTAGTGATTAATCCGGCTACGCCGGTAGGAGCGCTAGAGGAAGTGCTCGACATCGTCGACTATGTTCTGGTGATGTCAGTGAATCCAGGTTTCGGCGGACAGAAGTTTATTCCGGGTTCGCTTCACAAAATACGGCACTTAGCGGAGATTCGCAGCCAGCGACGGCTCACCTATCGCATCGAAGTGGATGGCGGCGTGGCGCACGATACGGTGGCCGATGTGGTGCGTGCAGGAGCCGAAATTTTAGTCGCGGGCAACGCCGTGTTCGGCAATGGCGATCCAACGAAGAATGCTGAGGCGCTGCTGAAGGCGGCAACCGAAGCGGCGCTATCGAAGGTCTAAAGTTGAGCGTACTATGCAGTTTTGGGTAACTTTCTAAGCCGGTTAAGCGGGAGATCCTTCGCTACGCCTGAAAAACGGCTACGCTCAGGATGACGCCAAGCCAAATCCTGATTCGAGGTCTTATGTTCCGTCGAAGTTCATTCATCGCGACGCTGGGCGTGCTGCTGATGATCACAGCCGCATGCACGAATAAGAAGTCGGTAAACCCATTGGCCAACGTGGGCTCGAAGCAGCCCGATAAGGTGTTGTTCGACAAGGCCATGGAAGCGATGAAGCACAATCGCTTTGACGTGGCGCGCATGACACTGCAGACCTTGATCAATACCTATCCGGATTCGGAATACATCGCGCGCGCCAAGCTGGCAGTGGGCGACTCCTGGTACGCCGAAGGCGGAACCGCGTCCCTGGCGCAGGCCGAGCAGGAATACCGCGACTTCGAGACATTCTTTCCCAACATGCCAGAGGCGGCCGAGGCGCAGTTGAAGATCGCCAACATCCAGTACCAGCAGATGGAGAAAGCGGACCGCGACTACACCCATGCCAAGCGGGCAGAGGATGAGTACCGAAATTTGATCATGCAGTATCCCGACAATCCCAAGTTGGTGAAGGAGGGAAAGCTCCGGCTACTTGAAGTGCAGGAAGTTTTGGCCGACCGCGAGTTTGAAATTGGAAAGTTCTATTATTTGCGAGGCTCCTATCCCGCCTCGATTGCGCGGTTGCGATCCCTGGTGGAAAAGTATCCTCTCTACAGCCGGGTTGATGAAGCGTTGTTTTATCTGGGGCAGGATTACGAAGGCCAGATTGCGCAGGTTCGGTCAAGACCCAATTGCACGAGCGTGACTCCGCAGGGCATGGCTCTTCCGCCGGGCTGCGCAGGCGAAACTGCGAAGGCGAGTATGATCACGGTGCTGACTAGAGATGCAGCGTCGGCATATTCGCAAATCATCACTCGCTATCCGCTGATGGACCGCGAGGCAGACGCAAAGAAGCGGCTGGCCGTGCTGCATCAGCCCGTGCCTCGACCGACGAAGGCCGCGGTGGCGCAGAACCGTGCGGAAGAAGATAGCCGTCGGGAAGCCGGGACGATGGACCGGCTGATGAGCGTGGTCAAGAAGGGACCCGACGTATCGGAAGCGGCGAAAGTGGGTGAGCCGACGCTGGTGGATCCGACTCCGGTTGCAGCCAATCAACTGGCGGCAGAGAGTATGCGGAAGATGTCAGGACTTCCTGCCGGGGAACATGGTTTGAGCGTGGAAACGATAAAAAGTGGCACCCTCGGCCCCAGCGATCCTGCGCCGAGATCGGATGCACCCGCGCCCGCAACAGCCAATGCCGATCCTTTTGCCCGACCTGCTACCACGACAGCCGATCCAAACGAGCTAAAGCCCAATGCCACGCCCGCTCCGAATGCGACGGCGCCTCCGGATCCGAACGAGTTGAAGCCGAATGCGGTCGCGCAAAGCGCGCAGGCGGGAGAGGCTCCCGTGCCCCCGCCGGTGCAGGTTAATGAGATTCAGCAGAGCCCGGCGTCTTCAGGCCAGGCGGCGAACGCCAACGACTCTGCGGCGAGTTCGACTTCCGCCTCCAACCTGGCCAGCGATCAGGATGTTTCTACCAGCAAGAAAAAGAAAAAGAAAGGCTTAAAGAAAATCATCTCGTTCTAGTGTGGCAATAGGGCCGCAATCAAATCACCCCAACCGATTCTGACTTCCCATCTGCGATCCGGGTTTCAGCCTTCCCCGGTAGGTGTAGACCGCTGGTAACGTGTTACCTGACCTTGGATCGTTGACTTACTCCTACGGGCAGGTTACCTTCGCGATATCTCCCCTGATCAGAGGAATTTTTTGGCCCGGAAAATACTGCTTGCCGACGATAGTGTGACCGCCCAAAATATGGGGCGTAAGATCCTCGCGGACGCGGGCTACGAGGTGATAGCCGTCAACAACGGCTCTGCCGCGCTAAAGAAGATCGCCGAACTGAAACCCGATCTTGCCATCCTGGATGTTTACATGCCCGGTTACAGCGGCCTGGAGGTGTGCCAGCGCCTCAAAGAGTCGCAGGACTCGAATCACATTCCGGTGTTGCTGACAGTCGGCAAGCTGGAACCTTTCAAGCCGGAAGAAGCGCAGCGGGTGCGGGCGGAAGGTTACATCGTCAAACCCTTCGAAGCCAGCGAGTTGTTGAGCGCGCTCTCAAAACTGGAAGATAAGGTTGTACCGCGGGCGGAGCCATCCAAGCCCGGACGATTTGCGCGGGCGATTGCGGCGGTCGAAGAAAGTAGTCGGGGGGATGCCGCGACTAAGGAAAATGGCTGGAAGAGCAGGATCGGTTTTCCTCAAAAGAAAACGGAAGCGGAAGAGAAAGTCGCGGCCAAAGTTGCGGATGATTCTCTTATTTATAACGCACTGAATCGGGATCTTCGAACCGTAGTGGAAACCGCCGCGGAGAAGACGGCGGAGATGAAGCATCAACTCTCTGGAGACGACGAGGAACCGGGCGTAGATGTCGCAGCTCTGGTGCCTTCCAGCTTGCCAAATGATGTAACTCCTGAAGAGGTTGCGGCGATTGCAGCAGCGGTTGCGAAGATGCAGATGGCTGCGGCGGCGGCGCTCGAGCATGATCAGGTTGCTGAAGCAGAGCGTCCGGCGGAAGTCAATCCTGTTTCGGATAGAGTTGAAGCCAACCCGCCGAAGGCGGAGAGCGGCGACGTTGCTTCGCTTCATGCGCCAGCGGAAACGGCGATCTGTGAGCCGGGAGTGCCTGGACTCGGGCTTTCGCAAAATGGCCACGAGAGAATAGACCAAGAAGGATCGGGGCAGGAGAAATCGGAGAGAGATGAAGCGCGCGATCTTCCGGTGACCATGGCGGCCACGGCTGAATCCGTAACGGCCGCGAGCGAGGGAGCGTCCCGTTGGACGGCGGTCGCAGTTGCGCTGGATACGGAAGAGCGAGGATTATCGCTAGAGCAGGAAATGCAGAAGGCGTACGCAGCGGCCGTACCCTATTTGGCAGTGGCCGCGACTACGGCAGCAGAGGAATTGTCACCTGTCGCGCAGTCATCTGCTTCTGCTGAATCCGCAGTGCAAGCCCAAGTTGCGGAAATTTCGAATCCCATACCTGAGCCTGCACCCGCACCCGAAGCCTCTACCGCACCTGAGCCGGTCGTGACTGCCGCGCCGGCGGAAGCTGAATCATTGCCGGTTGTTCAGGCGGAGGCGACCGCCTCCACTTCCTCTTTCCCCACAGAAACAGCAAGTATTGAAGAGCCTTCGGTCACGCCGAGACAGCAGACTGAGACCGCAGTCATCACATCGGGGCCGGCCGCCGCAGAAGCTACTGCGGAGAAGGCGGCTGACTTCACAGACGCGACTCAGGCGCCAGTCGACGCATTCGAAAGCCCGGCGTTTGCCAGCGCAATAGCTACCGGATCAATCTCACCCGAGCCCTCGTGTACTGACTCTCCATCGACAAACGCGTCAACCCAAGCACAAACTTTTGATGCTTATGCGGAATCGCAGTCTGCGCCCGCAACTGAAAGTGTAGAAGTAAAGGCTTCGAGCGCCTACGCGCCCTTAGCGCGGGTTTTAGTCCAGGAGGCAGAACAAACTCAGGAACCGAAGCTGGACACCGAGACGGTGAAGACCACTGCTGCGGCCTGGGCGAGTTGGCGTCAAATTCGCGACACCAGTACTCGCGACACAAGTAAAGGTCCAGACGCGGCGCAGGCCGATCCCACGGAATCTCAGTCCACAGAATTTGCAGCGTCCGAGTCAACTCCGCAAGAGGCCGTGGCGGCAGCAGCGGCAGCGGGCGCGGAACATGTTTTAATAGCCGCCCCGGATACAAGCCACAATTCTTCCGAAGTCGCCAGCATCGTAGACAGCGTCCTCGCCGACCTTCGGCCCAAGCTCATGGAAGAGATCTCCCGTAAAATGGCGCAGAAAAAATAGGGCTACGCTTTTGCGCGTACCTGCGAAATAGCTCACCTGTGGTATTGCAACCTCCTTTATATTCTGAGTACCATTCCTGCTATCAGCATTAGCTCGGAGTGCTGTGCGCCATGAACGACCTTAGTGTCTCGCATTATCGCGTCCGTGAAAAATTGGGCGCGGGTGGCATGGGAGTCGTATATAAAGCCGAGGACACTCGTCTGGGCCGCATGGTCGCTCTAAAATTTCTGCCGGAAAACTCCGTGGTTGATGCGCATGCGCTGGAGCGCTTCAAGCGTGAAGCCCGCACCGCGTCAGCGCTCGATCATCCCAACATCTGCACCATCTACGAGATCGATGAAGATAAGGGTCGCCCCTTCATCGCCATGCAACTGCTCGAAGGGCAAACCTTGGGGGAGCGCATCGGGGATCAACCCGTTCCGCTGCCCACCTTACTCGACTGGGGATTGCAGATTGCAGACGCTTTGCAAGCCGCGCATGCCAAAGGCATCATGCACCGCGACATCAAGCCGGCAAACATTTTTATCACCACCCGGGAGCAGGTCAAGATTCTCGACTTCGGTCTGGCCAAACTCACGCTGCCGGACTTAGCCAGTTCGAGCAGCAGCCCCACTATGTCGATGAGCGTGCAACTCACGCACACCGGCGCAGCCATCGGGACAGTGGCTTACATGTCGCCGGAGCAGGCCCGCGGTGAGCCGCTGGATGTGCGCACCGATATTTTCTCGTTCGGCGTGTTGCTCTACGAAATGGCCACCGGCAAACAGGCCTTTGCCGGCCCCACGTGGGCGGTGACTGTGCATGCGATTCTCGGCCAGGCGCCGCTATCTCTGAATGAGTCCCTGCCCGGGCTGCCGCACCGCTTGCAGGAGATTATCGACAAGGCGCTGATCAAGAATCGAGATTTGCGCTACCAGAGCGCAGCCGAGATTCACGCCGACCTGCTGCAGTTGAAACGCGATCTCGACGCCGGAAAGAAATTCAAGTCGGCGGGCGCGGCCGCGCTGTGGTCCCCGAAGAGAAAGTTGCGGATAGCGGCCGTGGCTGCACTCGTGATTGTGATCGTTGCCGCTGTTGTGACGGGACCGCGGCTGCTCCGCCGCTTCGCGGCTGCAGCCAGAAGCTCGGCGTTACAGCCGGGCTTTTTGTTGCCTGAAAAAAAGAGTATTGCGATCATGCCCTTAGCGGCCATTGCTGACGATCCTAAGCTGACCGCGTTTGGCAAAGGATTGCTCGAGGATGTTGCGGCCAAGCTCTCGCAGTTGGGCGCAAATCATGATATCGAAATTGTCTCTCCGCGCGCCGTGGAGGATAAGAAAGTCGCCACGCTTGCGGACGCAAGAAAAGAGTTCGGCGCCAACGTGGGGCTGGCAGTTTCTCTGAAGCAAGACGGCGACCTGGTGCGCGCCGCCTACAATCTGATTGACACCGGCACCGACAAGAACATCGCCGGGGATTCAATCACGGCGCCGGTTTCAGACCTGTTCACCATCGAAGACAAACTCACCAGCGGCGTCGCCGATGCCCTGCATATCAACCTGCGCACCGAGGAGCGCCAAGCCCTTGGCGCCCACGCCACCACGCTGCCGGAAGCATATCAATACTACGTGGAAGGGGTCGGCTACCTGGGGCACAGTGCCGAGCGGGAATCGCTGACCAGCGCGGAGATCGTTTTCAAACAAGCGCTCAAGCTCGATCCTAATTACGGTCCGGCGGAAGCCGGCCTGGGCGAAACCTACTGGTATCTCTACGACATGACCAAGCAGAAGCGCTGGATCGAGTCGGCCCAACAGACCTGCGCCAAAGCCATTGAATTAGGGAATGCCGGCGCGATGGGCCACGTGTGTCTTGGAACCATCGAAAACGGCACCGGACAATTCGAAAAGGCTGCCGAGCAGTTCCAGCAGGCTGTGCAGCTCGATCCAGTCAACGACGATGCATATGTCAAGCTCGCCAAGGCTTACCAGAACCTCAACCAGTTGGAAAAAGCCGAGGAAACCTACAAACGAAGAATCAGTCTTCGCCCGGAGTACTGGCGAGGTTACAGTTCGCTGGGAGTTTTTTATGTGAGGCAGTCCGAATACGACAAGGCCCAGGAGATGTTCCAGAAAGCACTTTCGCTTAAGCCCAACAATTACCGTGACTATAGCAACCTCGGGGCGGTTCTGCTCTACGAAGGGAAGGACGAGGAGGCGACGCGCGACCTCGAAAGATCGATCGCAATCCGACCCTCGTACTATGCGTATGAAAACCTCGGTGCCGCGTACCTCCGGCTGCGGAAATTCGATCAGGCCGCTCGGAATACGCAGGAGGCGCTCAAGCTTGATGACAGCGATTACCAGACATGGGGAAACCTCGCCGACGCCTACTACTACGGCGGCAATAAGTCATCGGGAATGGATTCCTACAAGAAGGCAGTTTCCATGGCCGAGCAGCGGCTGAAAGTCAACCCTCGCGACACGGACGTTCTAAGCGACCTGGCCAGGTATTGGGCCATGTTGGGTGACCGTGGCAAAGCTCTCGATTACCTGGATCGTTCCCTAGTCGGCAAGAACGACAAAGAGTTGCTTTTTGGCGCGGCCCTGGTGTACAACCAGTTGCGCGAAACCGGGCCTGCTTTGGAGTGGTTAAGCAAAGCTCTGGCTGCGGGGTACTCAAAGTCAGTGGTCAGCGGAACGCCGGACTTCGATAATCTGCACGACAACCCCCGTTACCAGGCTTTGATGCAGGAGAAGTAAGAATTTCAAAAGTCAACGCGACCTTAAGGAGGTCTGTATGGGTTCAGTCAACTTGACCGCGGGAACTGCCTCAGGAACTTTCACCGAGGATCAGAATTTCACTTTTACAATCTCGTCCGCTGTCGCGGACGACGTCAAGATCTATGGAAGGAACGCACAGGGCGGTAACTCTGCATGGTTCAGCCCAGACCCCGCCACTATACCCGCCGGTTCGACAAGTGTCACGGTAGAGGCAGTGGAGATAAGTCCACCGGGATCTTACTTCACCTACGCCGTGACCGGAATCAACGTCACTGCCGCCGCCCACATCGTGGTCGGCGACTCGATGCCAGCACGCGAACACGAGAGAAAGGCCGGCTAGGCCCAAGACCTGATGGCCGGGACAAGTCGTCATTGATATGGAGAGCCCCCGTCCGAGGTTCGCTTGGGCGGGGATTTTATTGGCCGCCGAATCACAGCGCCGCTTCACTCTTCGGAAGACAAAGCGTCGCACCCCCTTTTCTTTATCCGCTGACACATTTTGACTTTTGTACTCTGCCTTATACATTCTTCTCTGTGCCCCCGCTGGCTCTCATTCAAACCGCGCAACCGCTCGAACGCGCTTTCTTTGCCCGTAATCCCCGGCGCGTGGCACGCGAACTTCTCGGCAAAGTGTTGATGCGGGACCACGGGAAACTGCATCTGTCGGCCCGCATCGTCGAGGTCGAAGCTTATCTCGGTGAGAGCGATCCCGCGGCTCACGCGGCTGCCGGCAACACCGCCCGCACATCCATCCTGTTCGGTCCTGCTGGCTTCGCTTACGTTTACTTCATCTACGGGAATCACTATTGCCTTAACGTCTCCTGCGAGCGTGAGGGCAAAGCTGGATCGGTCCTTTTTCGAGCTCTCGAACCGCTCTCGGGTATTCAGGAAATGGCGCGAGCGCGCGGACTTGTGGTGAGCAGTCCTCGCGACCTCCCTAGACTGACCAGCGGCCCCGGCCGCCTGGCCGAAGCCTTTGGCATCACGCGTGTCCGCGACAATGGTTGCGACCTCACCTCTCCTACTTCTGCTTCCGGCTTGTGGATCGGGGAAGACGGCTTTCGCGCGCGCGACATCCAAATCACTCCGCGCATTGGAATCAGCAAAGCCGCCGACCAGCCTCTGCGCTACATACTGGCAGGAAACGCTTTCGTTTCCGGCCGCAAAGCCAAACCTATTCTTTGTTAGATCTTCTTGGGTTAGATCTTCTGGGGTTAGACCAGCGGCCAGAATTTGACAAACAGGTGTAAACTGTCCCCCGGGTCAAATGAGCTCGAACCCGCACGGATAGAGGATTTTGACCCCGTCCGGTCGTTCCGAAAGAGCGACGCAAACGGATCGCAAATTTTTGCAGCATCCTCCCTCAGCAACGAATCATCTGAGGTATTTAGGAATTGCATGCGCGGATTCGCTGCATTTCGAGCCCTGGTCGTCTCGCTGATTATTCTCGGTGCTCCGTTCTGCACATCGATGTGGGCTCTTGAGGGCGGAGCGCTCCACTCGGAAAGCACCGGCGATCCTGCGAACATTGTGATCGGCTTTGTCGGTGGCTTCGTCGGTCATGAGAATGCGCACCACGGGCCGGTTCAGCTTGCGCGGCGGATTCGGCAATCGGTTCCCCCCGGAACCTATATTCAGGTTTTTGAGAACCGGCGCCGAAAACAAGCCTACGGGGCGATTGTTCGCCTGCTCGACAGCAATCGCGATGGGGTTCTATCCGCGGAGGAAAAGGCGCGGGCCCGCATTGTCCTTTTCGGGCAGAGTTGGGGGGCGTCCGCAGCAGTCATGCTGGCGCGCGATTTGCGGCGGGCTGGCGTTCCTGTTTTGCTCACCGTGCAAGTGGATAGCGTAGCCAAACTTTGGCAGAACGATTCGGTGATTCCCGACAATGTGTCTGAGGCTGTAAATTTCTATCAGCCTCACGGCTTTGTGCACGGCCGGGCTCAGATTATGGCCGCTGACCCAGCCAGAACTGACATCCTGGGGAATTATCGCATCGATTACCGCAAAGAGCCCGTCCAGTGCCCCCAGGCCTCGTGGTTCGACCGTGTTTTCACTCCCGACCACATGCAGAGCGAGTGCGACCCCCACCTTTGGTCGCAAGTCGAAACTCTGGTGCGGCAAAGACTGTCAGTTCATGACACCTCGGCCAAGAGTTCCACCGGTCCGACGACGTCGTTTGGTTCGCAGCCTTAGCGGATGAGGTTCGTGTGAGGGCATTGCAGAAGCGTGTTTAGGCGACGGAATTAACAGGCGATCAGCCGAGCACAACATTATCGATCAACCGAGTCGATCCAACGAAAGCAGCAACCGCGACAAGCGCTCCGCTGGCTGCGTGGCCGACAGGATCCAAATTATCAGGATCCACGATTTCAAAATAATCAAGGCGGACGGAGCCTTCCCGCGCAACTTCCTCGCTACCTGTGGCGATCAGCGCACTGGCTTCCCTTTCACCGGCTTCCCAGGATTTCTTCACTCGCATTAGCGAACGATGCAATGCCAGCGCCTGTTTTCTTTGCTGCGGATCGAGATACACGTTGCGCGAACTCATGGCTAGCCCGTCCGCTTCGCGCACAATCGGGCAGGCGATGACTTGCACAGGGAAGTTCATATCCCGCACCATGCGGCGGATGATCGCAAGCTGTGCGGCGTCCTTCTGCCCGAAGAATGCCGCATCGGGTTCGACGATGTGGAACAATTTAGCTACTACGGTGGTGACCCCGCGAAAATGGCCCGGCCGCGAACGCCCGTCCAGTTTGTCACTCAGTCCCTCCACCGTAACCCAGGTAATATCGGCTGCGGAGTACATTTCTTCTGCCGAGGGAGCGAAAAGCAGTTCTACCCCTTCTTTCTCCATTAACGCCCGGTCGCGCTCGAAATTCCGCGGGTACTTCGCCAGGTCTTCTGTGGGACCAAACTGCTTGGGGTTCACAAAAATGGATCCTGCGACTATTTCGCACGAATTCTTCGCCGCCCGCACCAGCGACAAGTGCCCTTCATGCAGCGCTCCCATAGTCGGAACAAATCCCAGCCGCCTGGCGCCGCCTCGCGCGGCGCGACATGCGGCTCGCATTTCTTCGATAGTTTTGCAGATTTTCATTGCGGCCGGATCACCCGTGGGCTCTCACTCTCAGCTGGAGGGGATCCAGCGGATGGCCACTTGTGCGCTTTCAAGCTCTCCTTCGACGATTCCGCGATTGCGCCGCAGTGCAATCTTATCCGGCTCAGCCGTAGCCGGTTTTTGATCCACAAGAATGGCGACCGCACGACCATAAGGCCACGCCGAAGCGGGCAACTGTGCCAAGGCATTTAAGACTTCTTCTGGTTTCAGAATCTGCTCTTCATAAGCCGCGACACCGCTAAGCAATCCCACACGATCTGTTCGTACCACTAGATAGGGATTGCTCCAGTGCTTAGCTTCTTGCAGCGGAGGGTATTTCGAAGTATCGGCGGGGGCGATCGACTGCAGTAGCGTCGCCGGGTCCGGCGATGGTGGTGCGCTCTGTCGCGAGCAGGCGGCAAAGCTGGCCGCAAAAATAATTGCCAGAGCCGGAAAAACGATCGGGTGCGGACGGCTCCGCGGTACCAAACCAATCACCGCACCACCACAGGAACGTCCGTTTTCACTGCCCATACCAGTGCAACCACCCACCCAATCACGGTCCATCCCAGGAAGAAGTTCAGAAGAATAATTCCCGTTAGGTCCCGTTTACTGCGGGCAAAAGCAATGATCGACGGCAGAAAATACATCACGAAACCAAAGCCGAAGAAATGCAGGAAAAACGCAGGCAAGAGGTACGTCATAGCTGCCTCCTCACGAATAGCCTAGCACTATCAGTGCTCAAAGGTTAGCGGCCGAACCATTGACGATGACTGTGAGCCAATAAATTCTGAGATCTAATAAACGGTACGCCTGGCGCTAACCAGCAGCGATTGCACTTACCGCTGCATCGCGCGCTTCCGTGCCAGCACGGTGTCCAACCCCGCCCTGGTTTCCTTTGGCAAATGATACGACTCCTCGTCCGACGGATATTGCAGCGACCTCACATCGGCGCGGAATGCCTGCACGCCCTGGCTGATCAGCGCGGCTGCATCGCCATAGCGGCGCACAAACTTCGCCGGAGGAGCAAAGGTCAGACTGAAGAGATCGTGAAACACCAGCACCTGGCCATCGCACTCCGGGCCAGCTCCGATCCCAATCGTCGGCGTACCTACTTCCGCCGTGATCATCGCTGCCACTTCACGCGGAATTCCTTCCAGCACGATGCAAGTTACGCCTGCCCGATCAAGGGCAACGGCGTCGCGCATGAGCTGCTCGATTTCGCCAAGATTTTTCCCCTGCACCTTATAACCGCCCATGACGTTGACTGATTGCGGTGTCAACCCGATGTGCCCGGCCACGGGAATCTCGGCATCGATGACGCGGCGAATGAGGTCAGCGCGCTTTTCCCCACCCTCGATCTTTACCACCTCGGCGCCGCCTTCTTTCACGAAGCGGGTGGCATTGCTCAGTGCGCTCTGGAGGTCGACGTGATATGAACCATAAGGCATGTCAGCCAGCAGCAGCGCCCGCTTCACGCCGCGGCGCACCGCCTTCACGTGGTGCAGCATCTCCTCCATGGTGATGGAGAGCGTATTCTCATAGCCGAGAATGGTTTGCGCCAGCGAATCGCCCACCAAAATCATTTCGATGCCAGCCTCGTCAATGAGACGCGCGGTAGCGTAATCGTAGGCGGTGAGGCAGGTGATAGATTCGTGACGGAGTTTGAGTTCCCGCAGGGAAGCAGTAGTAACCTTCTGGCTGGGTTTGACGGGAAAGGCCTTTTCAGAACGCTCGTCGTGAAGACGCCCGCCATTCGGGGTGATGCTCATGATGTCCTCCAGTGCCCCTCCGGCCCGGCCGGATAGAGCCTGTTAAGCATCTTCATGGATGCTGGGAATATTGTAGCCGAAAACAGGGCGGACTGCGAGCATGGATTGTCCGAAGGCTTTTCTCCGGAAATTGCGAAAGTAAGACGCTGGCCCTGCTAAACTTGCGCGCATGAGAGCCTTAGTAATCACCAGTCTGAATGGACCCGATTCGCTCGCCGTCCAGGACACAGCCAAACCAAATCTGAAGCAAGGTCAGACCCTGGTCCGCGTGGCCGCGGGAGGGCTGAATTTTGCCGACTTCATGACCACCAAGGGTGGCTATCCCGGAACGCCTGATCCGCCGTTGGTTGCTGGACGCGAGTTCGCCGGCATAGAAGAAACTAGCGGACGCCGAGTGATGGGTTACATGCAGTGGGGCGCTTTCGCCGAAAAAGTCGCTGCGTATCAGCACATGCTCTGGCCCGTTCCCGATCATTGGAATGATGAGCAAGCCGCCGCGTTCCCGGTCAATTATTTCACGGCATATCTTGGCTACTGGCAGGCGGGCATGACTCAGCCGCCGACAGCGGGGCGTACTCATCGCGTGCTGATTCATGCCGTCGCCGGAGGAGTAGGGACAGCGGCGGTGCAGATTGGGCGGATTCTCGGAGTGGAAATGTACGGGACTTCGTCTTCCGACGAAAAGCTTGCAAAAGTGCGGGAACTCGGGCTGCAACATGGAATCAACTACAAGCAGCAAGACTACGAAGAGGTCATGAAAAATCTGACGCGCGGCGAAGGTGTGGATGCTGTCTTCGAAATGCTGGGCGGCGAGCATACCGCGAAAAGTCTGCGCTGCCTGCGCGACTTCGGACGCGTCATCCAATACGGTACCGCCACCGGCAAGCAGCCGCAACTCGATCTGCGGGCGATGTATGCGAAATCGGCGAGCATCCAGGGCTTGTGGCTGACCTACCTCTCGCAGAAACCCGAGATCATGGAGCCCGCATGGAAGCAACTTTCCGTCTGGATCGGCCAGCGCAAGTTAACCCCGGTAGTCGGCAAAATCTTTCCGCTTGACAAGGCGATAGAGGGATACAGGCTTTTGCAGGAAGGCAAAAATTACGGGAAGGTCGTGCTGAAGATTTGAAAATCACTATCTAGAAGTCAATCTTTTCCCAGGTACCGAATGATGCCAGTAAAAGCTCGTCCATTGGCATCGATGAAGGTGGGCGTGGGATGAGTTTTGTCGAGGGCACCATTGGCGAGATAGGGATTGGCGTGGTTAGTGACGTTGTCGAAGCCGCCGCGAAGCGCCCAATAGCGTCGGAAGAGATGAAAGCGCTTTTCAAACTGTAGATTGACGGTGTAATAAGTTGGAAGGCGAAATGTTCCCGGAGGAGCGCCGGGGAAAATTTCTCCCTGATCGGTGGTCGCCAGGAAAGGTAGTCCTGTACGAGCCTCGGCGGAGTAGACCAAGTCCACTCTGTGAAGGATCGGGACCTTAAAAAATGGCAAAATGCCCCATCCGACGAAGCGGTTGGGCGTGTCCCACGGATAAGGACCAGGTAGCTGCGGGCTCAGCAAGGGAATGTCTAAACTGAAATCGAAGACCTGATTGGTGGTAGCGCGCGACCGCGTGTAGGCGCCGAATATCTGGTAACGGTCATGAAAGCGATGGCGCATACTGACCTGAAAAGCATAGTAGCGATCATCGCGATGATTCTCGAGTAAGAAGTTGCCGTCAACCTGGCTATTCAGCATGTTGTAGGCAAAGCCGTGAACGCCACGTTTCTCGAGGAATTCGAGCTTTAGAAAGATGGCGTCGGGCAGTTTTTTTTCCATGCCCAGACTCCAGTTCAAGTACCGCGCTGCGGCCAAGGCGCTCCGGTTCACTGTAAACGTGGTTGGTATGGGTATCGGGGCGGGCTCCGGCCCTGCCGCCGGTTTGCAACTTACACTGTTGCCATTCTCGTCCTGCGGACAGCCGTTCGAATCGAAAAAGTAATCGATCCTCTGGCCTTCGAAGGGCTGATGAATCAAACCCAACGTGGTGTTATCGTAGACTATCCCAATTCCCGCCGACAGTTTGGTATTGCTTTCATCGTCAAGAATGTAAGTGCCCGCCAAGCGCGGGGACAAGAGCGAAGACCGCACGATCTCATCCCAGTCGAGGCGCAAGCCAGGCTCGACGAGCAGACGATTCGTTATGAGCCAGCGATCCTCGACATAGGCGCTGGCCTCAGCGTTATAGAGTGTGGAATAGTTGCCCGGGGAAAAGATTGAGTAGCGCGCGCAAGTCGTCGCTGGAACTATCGGAACGCCATCCCCATTCGTTGCACAAGGCTGCGCAGGTTGGCCCTGCGGCGGTTGACCCGGCTGCAGAAATGAAATCGGATGCCGCAGGAACTGCGCGTCGTAGTTAAGACGGTCGAGGTCCGTGCCCAATTTAATATCGTGGCGCCCATGCCACTCACGTGGAGGAAGGTACAGGTTCGATAGCGCCTGCACTCTGCGGGCTAAAGTGTTTTCCTGCCTGTAGTAATTGCCTGTAGCTCCTTCGGTTCCGGCAGGGCCAGGCGGCAACACAATGTAAGGATTGTCTCCATGAGGAGTTTGGTCCACGGTGTACTGGTCGACGCCGAACCCGGTTTCGAGGAGTGCGCCGCCGCGGAAATAATATTGGTCTTTGAACGAGCCCATGTACGCGGTTTCGACATCCGCCGCGGTGCTCTGTTGAGGCAGCAGAAGCGACAACCCATCGTATGGATCGTGATAGGAATTCGACAGGAAACTGAGGGTAACGATGTTGCGAGTGGTGAGATTGGATTGCAGCTTGGCCAGATTGTCGATGCGCCATATGCGATTGGTATCGCTTCCGGATGGCAATTGCTTAATGATGTCGTTGTCGTACTCGCCGTTGAGCGCGTCGATGAACCATATCTTTCCTTTGCGAATCGGTCCGGAGATGGTGTAGATCGGCGTCCATTGACTGAGCGAAATTCCCTTAATGTCCTGCAGCCCAGGAATAAAGTCAGTGGAGGTAAATCGAAAGTGGTCGTTACCCATCCGAGTGTTCAGGGCGAGAACGCCGCCGGAGCCTTTGCCAAATTCTGCCGGCTCCCGGCCTGGAGTGACTTCGGCCGAGCGGAATGACTCGACGCTGGTTCGCACTAGCAGCTGACCATTCGTCGGCTGGGTCACATTGAAGCCATCCAGAAGCACAAGCGTTTGCCAGGTTTCGGCGCCGGCGAAATGCAACTGACCGAATGCGTCGGGTGTAACTCCTGGGATAAAGTTGAGAGCGTTGCGGTAGTCGTGTGATCCGGGATAGGGTATGTCGAGAATCTCGTTGCCGGTGAGTTCCTCCTTGCTGGAGATTTGGGCGGGATCGATGGCTGGCGCGGATTCCGTTACGTTCACGACTTCCCTGGCCTCTTGCTGGTGAGAGAGTGTTACATCCACGTTGGGGGTAACTTCGGGTCGCACATTGGATTGGGAGATCGCATAATAGGTGATCTTCTCCACCCGCAGTTCATAGCTTCCTGGCGGTAATGCCGGGAATTCACAGTGACCGTCGAAATCGGTTTCGCAGTGTAAGGCAATGGCCGGCGGCGATGGCTGTAGTTGCACGCGAGCAGCGCTGACGGCTATTCCGTTTTCATCGGTGACGATAACGGTAAGCTTTCGGTCGTTGTACTTGGACTCAGGCTGTGCAGATGAAAGTTGTGACAGAGACGGCAAACGAGCCAGGGATGCCAGCGCAAACAGTAGAATCCACTTCACCGTTGCGCTACGCTTTCCCATCATTGGAGTATGAAGTCAGTCGATCGTCGCGGCAAGATGGTTGCGATATTTCTTGTCTCGCAGTAGTAAAAAACTATTGCTGGCTTTCCGCGGCGACCTCGGCACTTCAATTCAATAGCAGAAAACCCTTCCGCACTAAAGTTACTTTGAGGGAGAGTACCGTCGTGGGAGAATGCATTGCGCCTCGTGCGCGGAAGGTGAAGTGGTCTGTTCGCCATGCAGCGGCGTGATCTGGACTTGAAAGCTTGCGTCGCAGACTTATACCTAAGCTCCTAAGCGTTTTTAGCGCGGCCGTTTCGAGCTTAGCGAACGAAAGAGGGCGTCGTGCTCTGGTACTTTACATTTTTCTTTATCTCTGGATTCTGTAGCGTTCTGTACGAGCTTGTCTGGCTCCGCCTGTCTATGGCGCAGTTCGGAGTTACCACCGCCATGGTCTCCATTGTGCTGTCAGTCTTCATGGGTGGCTTGGGCTTGGGCTCGTGGGTTAGCGGAAAATGGATTCGCCGGCATGGGGACAACATCGGCTTTCCGGCTCTCCGGCTTTATGCAGGAATCGAACTCCTGATCGGTGTGTCTGGAATCCTTGTTTCCTATGAGTTGGGTTTGGGCCGCAGCATCCTGGAGCGTCTCGGATCAGCCTCTTCAACCGAATACTATGTCGTATCCGGCATCTGGGTTGCACTCTCCTTGCTTCCCTGGTGCGCACTGATGGGGGCGACGATTCCCGTCGCGATGCTGGCGATCCAGCGCGCATTTCCGCCGGAATCTTACCGTTCTTTCAGTTACCTTTACATGGCGAATGTAGCGGGCGCGGTCTTAGGAACCTTTGTTCCGTTATTCCTGATTGAGCTTCTGGGTTTTCATGGAACGCTGAAGGTTGGTGCTGCCTGCAATGCTCTGATCGCACTCCTCGCGTTGTTGGTTTCGAGCAATGCGCGTCCCAGTCGAGTTCGGGAGGTGGCGCCGAACGCGGTCGAACCCGTACCAACTGCAGCAGGCGGAGGATATCTCTTAGCACTGTTATTCGCCAGCGGTCTGACCAGTATGGGGATGGAAGTGGTCTGGGTACGTCAGTTCACACCCTACGTTGGGACGGTGGTATACGCCTTCGCATTAATTCTGGCTGTCTACCTGCTCGCTACTTGCTTTGGATCGAGCGTCTACCGCCGATGGAGCTTACAGCATAAGAAGGAGAGCGACTTGCTTTGGACGCTGCTGGCGCTTTTTGCTGTACTACCTCTGCTAGCGGCCAACCCAAAAATCGCTCTCCATCCGGTGCTGCGGTTGCTGTTGGGCATCGCTCCCTTTGCCGGCCTGCTCGGTTTTCTAACGCCTATGCTGGTTGATCGTTGGGCGCGAGGTAATCCCGCCAGTGCAGGAAAGGCGTATGCCGTAAATGTCCTGGGTTGCATTCTTGGTCCGCTGGTGGCCGGCTTCCTGCTTCTGCCCTGGATCAGCGAACGCTGGGCGTTGGTGTTGCTGGCGCTGCCATGGCTTATTCTTGGGCTCAGGCCAATGGTTGTGTCTGACCCAGCGTTTGGTTTTGCGCCGCGGGTCGCGTCTTATTTGCTGCTGCCACTCGTGGCCGGGATGTTCCTGACGAGCGAAGGCTACGAACGCGAATACGGGGAGGGCAGCCGCGTGCTGCGTGATTCGACCGCCACGGTGATCGCAACCGGAAAGGGCATGCACAAGTTCTTACTGGTTAATGGCTACACCATGACCTCGCTGACGCCGGTCACAAAAATGATGGCGCATCTTCCCTTGGCTTTCCTGGACCATCCTCCGCAAGATGCCCTCGTCATTTGCTTTGGGATGGGGACCACATTTCGGTCGCTGCGCTCCTGGGGAATTCCGGTCACGGTTGTGGATCTAGTCCCTAGCGTGCCGCGTTTGTTCAGCTTTTTCCATAGCGATGCCCCTGAGGTGCTGAGTTCTCCTTTGGCTCACGTCGTGGTGGATGATGGTCGCCGCTACCTGGAACGAACTGTGCGGCAATACGACGTGATCACGATCGATCCTCCACCGCCAGTGCAAGCTGCCGGCTCCAGCCTGCTCTATTCCGAGGATTTCTATTCCGTAGTTCGGCAGCGTCTGCGACCGGGAGGCATTCTGCAACAATGGCTGCCGTCTGGCGACCGCGAGGATTTGGCGGCCGTGGCACTGGCATTGCGCCGATCGTTTCCCTATGTCCGCGTATTTACCTACGCGGGAAATGCGTCGCTAAATCCGGGATTTCATTTTCTCGCCAGCGACCAGCCCATCTCCAAACGCTCGGCAGAGGAGTTGGCCAAGCGGCTGCCAGCTGCAGCGGCTGCCGACTTGGTGGAATGGGGGCCGGAAACGACCGCAGTAGATCAGTTTGGAGTCCTTCTGTTTGAAATGTCCATCGATCAGTTCATTGCGCTATCACCCAACACGCCCGCACTGAGCGATGACCGGCCTATCAATGAATACTATCTCTTGCGTACTTCGCTGCGACATTAGATCAGCCATTAGCAAAGATCGGCACAAGCTAAAGATCGGCACAAGGTGAAGATCGGGCCACGAGAGAGATCGGCGCAATAACCGGACGCGGTCTCGCCAGTGTCATTTGAGGAACAACCTGCAATCGATTGCGGCGATAACATCAACCGTGGAACCACGCCTCTGATAGGCTTACGAGGAAATTCACATCGATCGCATCGCAATAACGGCTCAGCGTTCTTAACGTAATCTGCGGCCATGACGAGAATTCTGCGGTTCTTTCGCCCCTCGCATCAGCATACTGCGTTCTCAGCCACGCTACTGCTGATGAGCGCGGTGATGCTCTCCCGCGTAATCGGCTATATCCGCGAGGCCTACATCGCTTATGCCTTCGGCGCCGGCACGCAGACCGATGCCTACGTCGCCGCCTTCACTTTGCCGGACTGGCTTAACTACATTGTCGCGGGCGGCGCGGCTTCGATTACATTTATCTCGATCTATACGCGGTTTCTCGCCGAGAAGCGTGACGCCGACGCCCAGCACACATTTTCCGTGGTCATCACCGTCATGAGTTCCGTGATGATTCTGGGAACCGTTTTAGCAGAGATCTTTACGCCGCAGTTCGTGCGCTGGATGTTCCACGGCTTTTCGCCGGCACAGGTGGATCTGACTATCCACTTAACTCGCATTCTCCTCCCGGCGCAGATCTTCTTTTACGTTGGAGGAGTTGTCTCCGCCGTTTTGCTCTCCCACCGTCTGTTTCTTTTCCCGGCTTTCGGGCCGCTGCTTTACAACGTCTTCATCATTTTGGGCGGCGTGTTTGCTGGACGCCACTTCGGAATTGCTTCCCTGGCATATGGCGCACTGGTCGGAAGTATTGCTGGACCATTCCTTGCGAGCGTAATTGGTGCAGCGCGCATTGGCACCGGCTATCGTCCCTCATTCGACATCTTCAATCCCGCGTTCCGCGAGTGGGTGCGGCTTTCGATTCCATTGATGCTCGGGGTCTCGCTGGTTACCGCCGACGACTGGATCCTGCGGCACTACGCCTCCAGCGGCATCGGCGATATCGCCCGCCTCAACTACGCCAAGCGGCTACTCGCGGTGCCCATCGCCGTCCTCGGCCAAGCCACGGGACAAGCCTCTCTGCCATTTTTCGCGCGCCTGTTCAACGAAAAGCGCTTGCAGGAATTCGCCGCTACGGTGAACGATTCCGTCTATCGCGTCTCCGCCGCATCGCTTCTCGCCACCGGATGGATGATGGCTGCGGCCTTTCCCCTGATCGATCTGGTCTACCGCCGAGGACGATTCCTGGTCTCCGACACACAGACCACAGCGATTTATTTCTTCTGGTTCTCGCTTTCGCTCGCGTTGTGGTCGGCCCAGGGACTCTATGCCCGCGCCTTCTACGCCGCCGGCGATACGCTGACTCCCATGGCTGCGGTTACCATAATCACCGCCGCGTCGTTGCCGGTGTATTCGCTGCTCTTCCACAGATACGGCGTGATCGGTTTGGCCTGGGCTTCCGATATCGGGATCGGGGTGAATCTGCTGGCTCTCGCCTTACTGCTGCATTACCGGAAAATGGTTTCGCTGAAAATGCTGCGATGGGATGAGTTGTGGAAGTCCGGCTTAACTGCGATCGTCGCTGGCGGCATCAGCCTGGAAGTCGCGAACAGTATCACGCCGTTCCTCTCCCGCCACGGCAGCCGAATTGCCGATCTGATGCAGCTCGCCCTAATCTCCGTAACCTGGGCCGCGGCCACGGCAGTCGGATTATGGCTGCTGAAGTCACAATTGCCGATCGACCTTCGCAGAAAAAGAGGAACTGCTTATCCCGCGGTTGCCCAGGTGGAAAGCAAAGAGATCATGGGAGCCGGTACGCAACCATAGTTGTTGTCAAACGAAAAAGGCGAAACCCCGTCCGTCGAAGAAGAACGGGACACCAATTTCGCCACGACCAACCCTCTAGGCAGCGTCTGCTGTGGACTGAGCTTGGCCGGAGGCCGGCAGGTTCGAGCTCCAGCAATCGGCGGCCATGAGCCATGCGCCCAGACGACGCCAGACTCTCACGTACTTTCCGCGGTCGGCAGCGACCGTGCCATTCGAGCGCCGGATGGAAACGCTGTAGCGGCCGATCTCCATGGCCATGTCGCCGGAGGCTTCGACGCGGACGGTTTCCAGGCGAAGGTCTTCATATCCGGCATCGCCGAACTCGCGGAGCTGGCGCTCTATGGCCTTGGGGCCATAGGCAGGCTCGTGATGCGGCGCCATGAATGCGCCATCGGGAGTGAAAAAAGCGGCAGCTTGATCGTAGTTGCCGGTGTTGAAGGCCGTGACGAAGTCTTGCGCACTATTCCGCAAAAGGGATTGGACATCAAGAAACGGTCGCGGTTCAGCCAGGGAACTAGAATATGGCCGATACATCTACTACCTCCTGGGGGAAGGCCAGAGCGGCATCCGCGGCGTCTGCGAGCCAGGTCGAGTCCGCTCAATGCAACAGCATTCTAGCGCAAAACCCTCTGTGGATGCAGAAAGATTTATGAATAGGGAGACAAAAAAGTGATCGGGTGCTTTGCGGGTTGGGAGATAAAAACCCGGCGCTGACAGCCTGTAAGGTCACCGTCTACAATGGCTAAGGATTTCATTTTCTTAATCATGACGAGGAGAAAGCGATGGAACGCAAGGCAAGCGCAGTTTGGAAGGGCGGACTCAAGGACGGAAAAGGATCGATTTCGGCGCCCGGCGGAGTGCTGAAAGACACCCAGTATTCTTTTACCTCGCGCTTTGAAAACGGGCCAGGAACGAATCCGGAGGAGCTGATAGCGGCGGCGCACGCGGCATGCTTTTCAATGGCTCTGTCGGCGCAACTGGGTGGGGCAAACCTGACTCCGGAGAGCATCAACACCAACGTGACGCTAACGATGGAGAAGCAGGATTCGGGTTGGACGATTACATCGAGCCACATCGATGTAGTAGGAAAAGTTCCGGGAGCAGACGCGGCCGCATTTCAGAAATACGCCGAAGCCGCCGAGAAAGGCTGTCCGGTATCGAAGGTGCTGAACGCCAAGATTTCAATGACCGCGAAGCTGGCATAGCGCGGCTTGGACCTTTGGCCACTGGCTTCGGGCCGCAGCAATCGGCTTCAGCTTTTCGTTCAGATGCATCGTGGTTTGACAGGCTGTGACAGGACTGTAAAATGAAATTGGTCTTCCCGACTCGGCGGCCCTGCGGGCCGCCGCTGTATTGTGATTCAAGATTGGCCATCGTGGCGGAATTGGCAGACGCGCATGGTTCAGGTCCATGTACCGGCAACGGTGTGGGGGTTCGAGTCCCTTCGATGGCACCAAGAATTCTTATCAGGCCTGTCCTTCTATTGAGCCTGCGGTGAAGTAAACTCTTTTCCATGAAAAATCTGAAACCGCGTGGAGGGAGAGGTGTGTTTCTGTTTGTGGTCTGCCTGGCGATGGCGGGAGTGTGCGCGGCGCAGAAGCTGGCCATCACGATGGATGATCTGCCACTGAACGGATCATTACCGGCCGGAGTGACACGCGCGCAGACCACAAAAGATGTGCTTGCGATTCTTAAGAAGCGGCACGTGCCGCCAGTGTACGGGTTTCCCAACGCCAAGAAACTGGAAGGTAACACGGATGGAGCTGAGGCTTTGAAATTATGGGCCGCGCAGGAACCAGTAGGAAATCATACTTACGCACACATGGATCTGGAGCAGAATTCCGCGGAAGCTTTCGAGCGGGAGATTGAGGAGAATGAACCGGTGCTCGAGTTGCTAAGTAAAAACGCGACCGATAACTGGCATTGGCTGCGTTATCCCTATCTACACGAGGGGGATACAACGGAGAAGAGGCGGGCGGTGCGCGCATACCTCAAGGCGCGCGGGTATCGCATCGCGCAGGTTACGCTGGATTGGGAGGACTACCTGTGGAACTCGGCGTATGCGCGGTGCGCGGCGAAGAATGACGCGACCTCGATTGCATGGCTGCGATCAAGTTATCTGAATACGGCGTCGGAATTTCTTGATCTGGGGCGGGAGCAGGCGAAGCTGATATACGGGCATGAGATCAATTATGTTTTGCTGATGCACCTGGGAGCCTTCAGCAGCACGATTTTGCCAGATGCATTGGATTTGTTGAAGAAAAAGGGATTCAAGCTGGTGACGCTGGAAGAGGCAGAGAGCGATGCGGCGTATGAGGGCGATCCTGATGTGGGGCTGCATGACGCGGGTACACTGCTCGATCAGTGGATGCAGGTGAAGCAGATTAAGTATCCGGAGCACGCCGAGAAGCCTTACAAGGAAATCGAAGCGGTGTGCCAGTAGGGGAAGTTCTGCGCTCTTCGCGCCGTGTGGAGATCGAATATTCCTGGTGTCAGCCAGCCCAGTGACAATTATTGTCTATAAATGATTCTTGGACTATAATGATTCTCATCTAATAAAAAATCTTCCGATGCCCACGGCGCATGAACAATTTCGGGAACTGGCTTGGAAGTGCGGATTGGCAGCGACACATCAGCGCCAGGTGATTTACGAGGCCGTTGTGGCTACGCCGGGACATCACTCGGCGGAAGCAGTTTATGGAGAAGTTCGCCGCAGGACACCATCCATCTCTTTGGCTACGGTTTACAACAATCTACGGCTGTTCGTAGAGCACGGACTGCTGCGGGAAGTGAGTCCCCACGCCTCCACGCTCTTGGTGGAAGGAAATCTTGAACCCCATCATCACCTCGTCTGCACGCGTTGCAAAGCGGTGCAGGATGTTGAAGGTGGTTTCATTAACCTTAAGAAGCTGTCGCGGCAGGCGCGGGGCTTCGATCTGACAGCGCCGCTGGTGGATGTTTATGGGCTTTGCCGACGCTGTCGCGCCAAAACCTAAAACCTTTACCACCGAGGACACAAAGTTTAGAGGGTAAACCTTTTTTGCCGCGGGGTTCGCAAAGAACAACCAACGGCGATCATACTTTTATTGAGGAGAAAAGAAATTATGTCTGAAGAAAAGCAAGTACTGGCAGGCGTGCCTGGCCCCGGTAACACGGAGCCGGAGGTAGCACCCGAATCCAAGTGCCCGGTGGCCGGTGGCGGTCAGAGACGCCCAATAGAGTGGGCTCCGACGAATGCGGACTGGTGGCCGAATCAGCTGAACCTGAAGATGCTTCACCAGCACTCCCCTCTGTCCGATCCCATGGACAAGGAGTTTAACTACGCGGAAGAATTCAAGAGTCTGGACCTGAATGCCGTGATCAAGGATCTGCGTGCTTTGATGACGGACTCGCAGCAGTGGTGGCCGGCGGACTTCGGCCACTATGGCGGGCTTTTTATTCGTATGGCGTGGCACAGCGCAGGCACGTACCGCATCGCCGACGGTCGCGGCGGGGCAGGCTCTGGCCAACAACGTTTTGCTCCTCTCAACAGCTGGCCGGACAACGTGAACCTCGACAAGGCGCGCCGGTTGCTCTGGCCCATAAAACAGAAATATGGCCGGAAGATTTCCTGGGCCGACCTTATGATTCTCACCGGCAACGTCGCTCTCGAGTCGATGGGCTTCAAGACGTTCGGTTTCGCCGGCGGGCGCGAGGATGTCTGGGAGCCCGAAGAGTACATCAACTGGGGGCCTGAGGACGAGTGGCTGGGCGACAAGCGCTATAAAGGCGATCGTCAGCTCGACAATCCTCTCGGTGCCGTGCAGATGGGACTGATTTACGTAAATCCGGAAGGGCCCAATGGCAAGCCCGATCCGGTCGCCGCGGCACGAGATATCCGCGAAACATTCGCACGCATGGCGATGAATGACGAGGAGACGGTTGCTTTGATTGCCGGCGGTCATACCTTCGGCAAAACTCACGGCGCAGCCGACCCTAAGAAGTATGTCGCCCCTGAGCCCGAGGGTTCCCCAATCGAGGAGCAAGGTCTCGGCTGGAAGAACAGCTTCGGCAACGGCAACGGCGGCCAGACGATCAGCAGCGGTCTGGAGGTTATTTGGACCACGACGCCGACGAAGTGGAGCAATAACTTCTTCACCAACCTATTCAGCTACGAATGGGAACTGACCAAGAGCCCGGCCGGCGCGCATCAGTGGACACCGAAAAACGGTGCAGGCGCCGGTACCGTGCCCGATGCGCACGATCCCTCCAAGCGTCACGCTCCATCCATGCTGACCACGGACCTCGCCCTACGGTTGGACCCTGCTTACGAAAAGATCTCGCGGCGGTTTTACGAGAATCCGGATCAGTTTGCAGACGCGTTCGCCAAGGCGTGGTTCAAGCTGACGCACCGCGACATGGGGCCTATCTCCCGCTATCTGGGCCCGCTTGTTCCAGCGGAACCCCAGATCTGGCAAGACCCGGTTCCTGCGGTGGACCACGAATTGATCGGGGAGAAGGACATGGCTGCTCTGGCGGCCAAGGTCCTCGCATCCGGTCTGTCGATTTCCCAATTGATCACCACTGCATGGGCATCGGCAGCGTCGTTCCGCGGGTCCGACAAGCGCGGTGGCGCCAATGGGGCACGCATTCGCCTCGCGCCGCAAAAGGATTGGGAAGTGAATCAACCAGCGGAACTAGCGAAAGTCCTCGCGAAACTGGAGGCAATCCAAAAGGAGTTCAACGGCAAGCAGTCCAACGGCAACCGGGCGAAGAAGATCTCCCTGGCTGACCTGATCGTTCTGGCCGGCTGCGCGGCCGTCAAGGAAGCTGCGAAAAGGGCTGGACACGACGTGAAGGTTCCCTTTTCGCCGGGTCGGACGGATGCTTCGCAGGAGCAGACCGATGCGCACGCATTCGCCGTACTAGAGCCGACGGCAGACGGGTTCCGCAACTACTTCCGGATCGGACACCAGAAGTCGGCCGAAGAACTGCTGGTGGATAAGGCGCAGTTGCTGAAACTCACTGCTCCCGAGATGACGGTTCTGCTCGGCGGCATGCGTGTCCTGAATGCCAACTTCGGGCAGTCCAAGCACGGGGTCCTCACCAAACGGCCGGAGACCTTGACCAATGATTTCTTTGTCAACCTGCTCAGCATGAATAACGAGTGGAAGGCCTCACCTACTTCGCCAGGCGTGTTTGAGGGGCGTGATCGCGCGACGGGTGAAATCAAGTGGACTGCCACACGTGTCGATCTTGTATTCGGTTCAAACTCCCAGCTTCGAGCCATCGCCGAAGTCTATGCCTGTGACGACTCGAAGGCGGTGTTTGTGAAGGACTTCGTGGCCGCGTGGAACAAGGTGATGAACCTTGACCGCTACGACCTTGCCGGAGGTCGACGTGGCGCGCTTTTCGGGAAAGCCGGAAGCAAGGAAGAGAAGCTGGTTCCCGCCGACTGACGGTACTTAAGGGAAAAAAGTTGGGCGAGCCTCTCGGGGGCTCGCTCTTTTTATTATTATATCGTAATACGATATAATGATCGTGTAGGTTGCTTGTCACGCCGTTCCTCAGCGTGGCCTCCAGCACCTTCCGGAGGGCTTCATGATTGCGGTTAAATTAGTTCGTCTTATCGAAAGACATAGTGATGAGCTGGCAGATGAGCTGATGAATAAGTTTCAGACCTCATCTCGCACGGGAGATCTGCGAAACGTTCCTGCGCAAGAGCTGCGGGAGCGGAGTCTCGAGGTTATGCGGCATTTGAGCGAGTGGCTGATCTGCAAATCCGATAAGGAGGTCGAGGGCCGCTACAGAGAAATGGGTCGCACCCGCTCCCTCCAGAACGTTTCCTTCGCCGATTTTTGCTGGGCCATGGTTCTGATGAAAGAACACATCTGGGATTTTGTCCAGAGGCAGGGATTTCTCGGGGGGCCGCTCGAGATTTACGGAGCAATGGAACTGTTACGCACGCTCGACCAATTCTTCGAGCGGGCTATCTGCTACGGTGCAGAAGGTTACGAGAGTGCGAACATTGGTGTAGGTATTCACGCATCTCGCCAACCATCTCCAGCCAAGGCCCATCAATAGACGTGGTCCTGGTCCTCTGCTAAATCGATCCGTGGTCGCATTCTTCCGCCTTTGTGGCGGAAAGCACCAACTATCAGGATGCCATGTTTCGGATTATTACGATCGAGCGAGAGTACGGCTGCGGGGCGGGAGCAATTGCGCAGAAGCTGGCTGGCCGCCTGGGCTGGAAGCTTTGGGACCAATTGCTGAGCGAAGAGATCGCCTGCCTCGCACACTGCAAGCAGGGCGAGGTTCAACAACGGGAAGAGCGAACGCTCCGCTCTACTATCGGCTGCTCAAGTCCTTCACTCGTGGAAGTTATGAGGGGAGTGCGACTGTGGGTCCGGTCGAGACCCTGGATGCCGATAGTATTGTCGAAATATCCGAGCGCGTTGTAGCCGGAGCCGCGGCCGCGGGAGAGTGCGTCATAGTTGGGCGAGGATCTCAACATTTTCTGCGAGATCGTGGCGATACTCTGCGATTCTTTCTCTACGGTTCCCAGCCAAAAAAATTACGGCGCCTGATTTCCGAAGGACAGAGTTATGCCGATGCCCGGTTGCTGGTGGATACCGTGGACCGCGAGCGTAGGGCCTTCATCAAAAATTACTTCCACGCTGAGTGGCCCAACCGTTCGCTTTATCACGCCATGGTTAATACTGACACCGGCGACGAAGCTGTAATTCGCGCGATCTTGAGTTTCCTCCAGCCGAGTCACCCGTTATCATGATGGAGGCATGCAAACTGTCTTCGAGTCGGCGGGTGGAATAGACGGCCTGCGCCTTCTTGCCGGCGCCTGGCATCGTCGGGTGATGGCTGACGACGTGGTCGGCCATGCGTTCAGCCACGGCTTTCACCCCCAGCATGTCGAGCGACTCGCCGCTTACTGGGCTGAGGCACTTGGCGGCCCCAGCATGTATTCCGACTCCTATGGTGACGAAACCAGCGTCGTCAAGATTCACAGCGGCAACGGGGAGCACGACGAAATGGATCGCCGTGCGATTGCGTGTTTCGACCAGGCTCTTAGAGATGTCGGATTAGGCGACGAAGCGCTGCGACAGGTGCTGCACGACTACTTCGCTTGGGCGACGACGACAACGATGTCCCACTACCACCAATCCGCCGATGATGTGCCTAACGGCCTTAGCATCCCACACTGGTCATGGGACGGACTGCAGGTGTGATACTCCACGGCTGTCCGGTCTCGGAGAGCTGTTGCAAAAATCGCCTTTAATACTCATCGACCGGTCTGAGAAATTGCCGGTGCTAGTTCGAGAGAGCCTGTCGAGACTCTGCCGAAGGGTCTCGCAAAAGAATGGAGACCTGGCTCACTCCGGGCGCTTCTACACTGTGAATCATCGTGATTGTGACGACCCGGAAATTATTTAAGGTCGTTTACCAAATACAAATCGGAAAGGGTGCGGCCGTATTCGTAGACGTAGTTATTTCCGTCGGGAGTGATGAGGACAGAACTGATGTCGGTGACACCGGAGACATCGGGAGGAACGAGTTGCCTCCAAAGCTGTTTATGGCCGCTGGCCAAGTCCAGGCGGTTGACGGTAGCGGGAACTTCGCCCAGCCGATAGACAAAGAGAGAGCGACCGTCGCCGGTCCATGCAATTGGAGCTTCACCAGCATCGAGACCCGGGATAGGCCGAGTGTCGCTGGTATCCACATTCAGCAGCAAAGGTTTCCCATCGATGCCAACCATAGCCACCTGCTTGCCATCAGGAGAGATGGCGAGCAGGCTCCCGTTCACGCCCTCTGAGGTGATGGCCTTCGGCGGTGCACCGCTGAGGTCTTGAATATAGAGTCGGACACCCTTTCCGGGCTCATCCCCGGAGAATAATAATCGTTTGCCATCGGGAAACCAGCGCGCCCAGAGACGATTGATTTGATCGTGCGTGAGTTCTCTCGATTCTCCAGCGCCGGTAGGGAGCAGGTTAAATTGCACGGGCGGCTTGGGCAGACCGGACAATACCCACCTCTCATCGGGAGACAGAGCGAAACTTAGCCCATCACCCAGACGGATGGCGGGAGAACCATCAGTACCGCGCAGATATGTGGAATAGTTTTCCCCGCCAGCTTCGCCGGATTCGGTAAACAAGAGCTTTTTCCCATCCGGTGATAAATCTTTCGGTGCCGACCAGTCCAGCCAGGAAAGATCGCGCTCCTTACTGTTGCCAGCAGTCAAACCGACCATTCCGACGCGGGGGACGTCCCTTGTAATCAGCACGCGCCCATCTTTGGCCACATCCTGTAGCGTTAGAGTGCCTGGTTCACGGGCCAGGAGCCGCTCTTTTCCCGACAAGGTGACTGCGGAAAGATAACGGCCGTAACCAAGGCGTGTGCTGGAAAACCAGACTTCACTTCCTTTCGGAGACCACCCCAAGCCCCATGCCGTCTCCCAGCCAGTGGATAGAATTTTCTTTGTTCCCGAGAGATCGACGACTGCGATTGATCCCGCGTCGTCCCGCCGAACCGGGTGCTCAATGAAAGCCACCACATCTCCTTTTGGGCTGATGCGGGGATGACTAAGCCAACCGCCAGTCTGATACAAAACCTTTCCGATCGGAAATTCCAGACGGCTCAATCCGCCGAACTCGCGCACCACGGCAAAGTTTGTCCCATCCGGTGACCAGTCTGCCCACTGTACGTTTTCCAAAACTTCACGCGGCGCGCCGCCGCCTAAGGGGACTCGGGCTAAGGTGCCTACGTTAATGTAAGGATCCACGTTGTGGCTATTCAGCAAAACTGCCATTTCGCCTTCCGACGAGATGGACAACACTTCGGCCTTCGAAAGCCCAAACGGCCGTGATTCAGGACTATCAGGACGAGTTACCAACAACTCGATGGGGTTTCCTTCCCAGGCGGCGCTGTAAACGATGTTCTTTCCATCAGGGGCAAAACGGGCCATGCGGATGGTGCCGCCGCGGAAGGTCAATTGGTGATAGGTCGGTGGCGAAATGCTGGCAGCCAATCCTTCGCGCTTTCCCAGAAGATACGCTGCTGCGATCAACGCAATCACAACCAGCGACGAAACCATGGCGATGACTGGCCACAGACCGGGTTTCGCAGGCGTGGCAAAAGCTTCCGGTTTACCGGAATCGGCGTGGGCGGCGACCTTGCTGCTAGTGTGCGAATCGGCCTGCCGTCGGAGGCGCTGGAGGTCAACGCGGAAGTCGGAGGCGGTCTGATAACGCAGCTTGAGATCTTTTTCCAGCGCCTTGTCCAGAATCTCTTCCATCTTTGGCGGCAGTTGAGCATTGAGCTGCGATGGCGGCAATGGGGCGCGATTGAGGATGGCATCGAACACCGCAGCGCTTGTAAGGCCAGAAAACGGCGGCCGGCCGGTGGCCATTTCGTAGAGAACGATGCCGAGCGAAAAGAGGTCCGTGCGTCGATCCAGATCTTCACCCATGGACTGCTCGGGTGACATATAGGCGATGGTTCCGACCGCCATGCCAGGGCTGGTAAGAGCATCGGCGTGGATGGCGGTTGGCATCGAGCTGGTGACGCCAGACCGGGCTGATTGGGCTTCCGCCGTATACTTTGCCAAACCAAAATCCAGAACTTTCGCCTGTCCGCTGCGAGTAATAAAGATGTTCGCCGGCTTGATGTCTCGATGGACGATGCCTTGGGCGTGCGCCGCGTCAAGAGCCTCGGCGACCTGGATTGCGATCTCCAGCACTTCGGTGAGCCGCATCGGTTTGCCCTCGATGCGGTGTTTCAACGTCTGCCCATCAATAAACTCCATGACGATGTAGGCAGAGTCGGCTTCTTCGCCGATGTCATAAATCGTGCATATGTTGGGATGGTTCAGGCCGGATGCAGCCTGCGCCTCGCGGCGGAAGCGCTCGAGAGCGGCAGGATCTTTGGCGGAGTCTTCCGCCAGGAATTTCAACGCGACGGTGCGATGGAGCCGGGTGTCCTCGGCCTTATACACAACGCCCATGCCGCCGCCACCAAGTTTACCTATGATCTTGTAGTGGGAAATGGTCTGGCCGATCATGGTCTAGGGGATCATGGTCTAGCGAATCATGCTCCAACGGATCGTGGACAAGCAATCTTAGGCGGGGATTGGTCGCGCCGTCAATCATCAAAGGCCAGCTACCGAATCTTCAGAACCGCGATATTGTTGGTGTTGCAGGAATTGACGGGACCGAAAAAAACTGAGTTTGCCGGCATCGTGTGGAACTCCCACCGAGGAACGGACGGCGACAGCTCCGAGACGAGAATTTGACCCCGGTTGGTTGGCAATGCGAGGGGCGCCAATTAGTGGTGGTCGCGGCGGCGGAGGTAGTCGATGAACATTTGCTCGACTGGTTTGTCGTAAGTCTTGAGGACGTGGCGGACGGTGTGGCCGCTGACAAAGTGGCACACTTCTTCGGCTAGATTCTTGGCGTGATCGCCGGCGCGCTCGAGGGATTGAGTCATGAAAATGATCTGCAGGCTGGCTTGCCGGGCGATGTTTTCGGGATTCTCGATGTGGCGGAGGAAGATGAGATTGCGGAGGCGGTCCATCTCGGAGTCGGCGCGGAGAACGTCGATGGCCTTGCTGACATCGCGATTCGAAAAACCATCTCCGACGTCGGTGAGCATTTTTTCGAGGATGGTGGCCATGTGAGTGAGGTCGCGAGTGTCTTCGGAATCGATGCGGCCAGCGGCGGCTTGCGCGCTGTTCGCAAAACTGAGGAGAAGATCGCCGATGCGTTCCAGGCCGATCATGAACTTCATGCAAGCCAGGAGTTCGCGGGCCTCGGCGGGCTCTACTTCGGTGATGGCTGTAGTAACCGCGCTGTCGATTTCCATATCGAACGTATCGAGCTCGCGTTCGCGGACGCGCAGGGAATTCAGCAAAGCGCTGGAGCCAGTGGCGATGCCCTCAGCAGCGGCGCTTGCGGCTTCCCTGGCCAAAAGACAGGCTTCGACAGTGCGACGGACGATCCGTCGATGAGCGGGTTCGGGCGAGAGGCTTTCGGCGCGAGCAGTACCCATGAGAGTGTCTCTCTGGCGCAAGCTGAAACGGCGCGGGACTATTAGTTCTGATTTTGCCGTACCCATAACTAAATAGTCAACGGCTAAGGATAGAGTCAATTGTTCAACTGTGGGTTAAGAAGGTGTAAATTTTTGGTGATTTTTCGTAAGTGGGCGGGACAAGCTGGGCTGGAATAATTTGTGGACCGAGTGAATCTGAGTACGTCCGTCAGCGATGTCGCTGCTTGGACCCTTTGTGTTGCGCTTTCTGGTATTTCTTCCACGCCTTCCGCTGTTTCTTGGCTTGCTTCTTGGCGTACTTTTGTTGCTGCTTGGCCGCTTTCCGAGCCTCCTGGCTGTTTTCCCCGATACTCCGGTTCTCGCGCTCAGCGAACGCCGGCGTTGACGATGCAATGGACAGGGCGAGCAGCAGCAGCAAAGCTGCGATTCGTTTCATTAGCGTCTCCGACGGGAAGCGGTGTAGTGATATTACACCCGAAGGTGCTGCGAACGAACGCACCATAGTAATGAATTCTCTCCAGTCGAACACTACAACCACGGGGTCTGAAGCCCGACAGGCTCTCCGATTCTTACACGGCGTTGAGCGCCACTGTTCCACGGCTGTTGCTGTTACGCAGTGGGCAGGGTAAACAAAAAAGTGGAGCCGTGGGCGAGTTCGCTTTCGGCGCGGATGGAGCCGCCGTGGGCGAGCATGATGTGCTTGGCGATGGCGAGGCCGAGGCCGGTGCCTCCGGACTCGCGGGAGCGGGCTTTATCGACCCGGTAGAAGCGCTCGAAGAGCCGAGGGAGATGCTCGGAAGCGATGCCGGCACCGAAATCCTGAACGAAGAATTCGACAGCGTGAGGAACCGCGCGCGCGCCAAGGACGATTCGTCCACCGGCAGCTCCGTACTTCAAGGCATTGTCGATCAGGTTGGAAAAGACCTGGTGAATGGCTTCGCGGTCGGCGAGGACGGGCGGGAGATTTTCGGGGATTGGGTTGGGACTGCGGAAGTTCCTGCTTTGCAAATGGTGAGCCGGAGAATCCTGCATCTGCAATTCGATGCCGTGAGTGCGGGCGATTTCGCGGAAGCTCTCTTCGGCGTCGTGGAGAAGTTCGGCGGGAGGAACGGTCTCGGCATCAAAACGGGTTTCGCCGGATTCGACGCGCGCGAGGGTGAGCAGATCTTCGGTGAGGCGCGACATCCGGGAAGAATTCTTGCGGATAATTTCCAGAAACTCGCGAGTGGGTGCTCCGTTGTCGGACGTGCTGTCGAGCAATGTTTCCGCATAACCTTGAATGGAGGTTAGAGGCGTGCGCAGCTCATGGGAAACGTTGGCGATAAAATCGCGGCGGGTCTTCTCCACACGCTCGGTTTCGGTGAGGTCGCGGAGCACCGCCACGGCGCCTCCATCCGGCAAGGGCGCGGCGGTTACGTCGAAGGCGCGGCCCGGAATGATAGAAGTGGCGCGGGCGGTTTTGACTTCGTGAGTGGCGATTGCTTCCTTAACGCTGCCCAGAAAGTCCGGATCACGGATGGTTTCGACGACGGGTTGTTGCAGGCGAGTGCCTTGCGGCACAAGGCGATTCATCGGTCGATTGGCCCATTGCACGAGGCCGTCGGCACTGACGGCGATGACGGCGTCCTGCATGCTGTTCAGCAGGGTTTCAAGCTGCCTCTGGCTGGACTGGACGGCCGCAAAACTCTGTTCAACGCGGCGGGCAGTTCTATCGATGGCACCAGCGACGCGGCCGATTTCATCCGGCGAATTCTCGAGGACGCGGGCCTTCAAATCGCCGTCGGCGATGCGGGCGGCGACATCGACGATGTGTTCCAGGCGGCGAGCGCTCCAGACGGCAGCCACACCTGCTACCCCAAGGGCGAACACAAATACCATCGCAGTCGCCAACTCTAACCGGTGGCGAACCTGGGCCGAAACCGCCTCCACGTCGGAGAGCGGATAGGCGAGGCGGACAGCTCCGCCGGAAATCGGAATCGCCACGTAAAGAAACGGAGTGCCAATGGTGGCGCTGCGGCGCTGCTCCACGCCAACTTTACCGGCGAGTGCAGCGACAAATTCCCTGCGCTCGATCACATCTGCAAGCGTGTCAGGATTGAATTCGGAATCAGCCAGAACCTTACCGGCGGAATCGACAATGGTGACGCGAGCGCCGGCAGCCTGAGCTTCCTGCGCGGCGATGTCGGCGAGGGAGTGGCCGCTGCGGTCGATTTCGACGCGATGCGCCACGAGCTGAGTCTTCTGAATGAGATTGCGCTCGATTTCGCTGCGCAGCGAAGACTCCCACGCGCTGCCAAGGGTGAGATCGAACAGGACCGCGGCGGCCACGATAACTACCAAAAAACTGGCCATGAGCTTGAGAAAAATCCCGCTTCTCACTTCTGCCGCCTCACTTCTGCTGTCACTTTGGGGCCTCGAAGCGGTAGCCGGCGCCGCGAACGGTCTTGAGGTAGCGCGGATTTTCCGGGTCCGGTTCGATTTTTTCCCGAATGCGGCGAACATAGACGTCGACCGACCGCGGGGTCACGTAAGACGTGTCACGCCAAACCGAGTCGAGGAGATGATCGCGGGAAAAGACGCGGCCAAGGTGGCGGGCGAAATAGTCAAGCAGGCGAAATTCGGTGGCTGTGGTGGGAACGGTTTGCCCGCGAACCGTAAGGATCATCGCAGAGGGATCGATTGCGATGTCGCCAACCGTGAATGGACTGGGCGGAAGCGGACGCTCGAAGCGGCGGAGCACGGCCTTGACCCGGGCTACGAGCTCGCGCGGGCTGAAAGGCTTGGCGATGTAGTCATCGGCTCCAAGTTCGAGACCGAGTACGCGATCCGCCTCACTACTCTTAGCGGTCAGAAAAATCACCGGCACGGAAGCGAGGCCGGGAGTTTGGCGGATGGTGCGGCAAAGCTCGAGTCCATCTTTGCCGGGAACCATGATGTCGAGCACAAAGAGCGCCGGACGCTGCCGTTCAGCGTCGGCGATGACGTTAGAACCGTTGGGATAGACGCGAATCGAGAAGCCGTCGTTCTCCAGGTGGTGGCGAACGAGGCGGGAAATATCGGGATCGTCTTCGACGACGAAGATGCTAGGTTTCACGGCTACATTGTAGCTGGAAAACAGTTACCCGTAGTTAGTTGCCTGTTGCGCCGAACGGAAGCAAGCTTGATTTTCATCGGATTGTAACAATGAGATTGAAATTGGTGTCGAGGCAAAAATGTTTGTTCGGAGGAATGACAGTAGTAGCGCTGTATTCCGTGATGATGGCTGGGCCGGAGTAGGCCTTGCCAGGTTGGAGTTCGTCGCGAGAGTAAATTTTCGTGGCGAGTTTTTTTCTTTCGAATAGGACTGGAGCTTTGGGCGTGAGACTCGAGCTGGCCTTTGCTTGGCCTGGGCTTCTCGACTCCGAAACATGGCTCATCTTCTTTAGACGAGTTTCAGCCGATTTCACAAGGGCGCGGAGGCGGATGGTTACAAGCTCTATTGCCCGCCCGGTGTGGGAATATCCGTAGCGGCGGTGGTGTTCTTTTCCAAAATGGCCGAGCAGACTCTTGGTGAACGGAAGATTGAGTTCGTATCCCTGGCCGCGGTAGCGCAGGTCGACGCTCCGCTCATAGCGAACTCTCCCCTGCCAGGCTTCTTGATGAAAATCTGCAGCGGCTCGCTTTTCTAAGGCCGCGAATTCCCCTAGCAGACGCGCTTGCGGAATCTTTCCTGCCACACTTAACAGCACCGTCCGGGAATAATCCTTGACGACGTCGCTGACGAGAATGCCCACAGCAGAAAGCGCACCGGGGAGTGCAGGGATAATAACTTGCGGGATGCTGAGAGCCCCAGCCAGGGAGCAGGCGTGGAGGCCACCGGCGCCGCCAAAGGAGACCAGGGCGAAGTCACGGGGATCGCGGCCGCGCTCAATGGAAATGACGCGAATGGCTTTCTCCATGGTGGCATTGACGACGCGGATGACGCCTGCGGCAAACTTTTCGAGAGCGAGCGGACTTCCCTGCCGCTTCAGCCACTCGCGAGTCATGCTTCGGGTACGGTCGAGATCGAGGGTGAAGTCGCCGCCGAGGAAGCGAGTCGGCTGCAGGCGGCCTAATAAGAGGTTGGCGTCGGTGACGGTGGGCTGGGTGCCGCGGCCGTAACAGATGGGGCCGGGATCGGCACCTGCGGATTCGGGGCCGACGCGGAGAGATCCACCGGCGTCAAAGCGGGCGAGCGAGCCTCCACCGGCGCCAACGGTGTGGATATCGAGCATGGGGACGCTGATCGGAAGACCGGCTATTTGAGCATCGTTGGCGGTCTTCATAACCTCTTCGACCAGGGAGACGTCGGTGGAAGTGCCTCCCATGTCGAAGGTGATGATGCGTGAGAAGCCGCTGCGGCGGGCGCTGGAGGCAGCCCCCACTACGCCCCCGGCGGGTCCGGAGAGAACGGTGCGGACCGGCTCGCGGGCGGCATTGCGGAGCGCGGTGATTCCGCCGCTGGATTGCATCACGAAGATGCGGGCCGTAGAAGCTAAAGCCCGAATGTTTTTGGGGACAAGTTTCGCGGCGCTGAAGCGCCGCTCTTCCACGGTACTTGCCAGGCCTGTGTTCAATTCGCTTTTGTGGCTCGCAAGTTCTCGTGCGCGCGTCTCCAGGTTTTTCAAATAGCGCTGCATTATTGGCTGCAGGTAGGCATTGATCACTACAGTCGAGGTGCGTTCGTATTCACGGAATTCGGGAAGTATCTGATGAGAAATCGAGAGTGGGATGCCAAGCGGCTCGAGGGCTTCGGCGAGCGCCAGCTCATTTACTGGATTTGCGAATGAAAAGAGTAGGGAAATCGCGATGGATTCCGGCTGCTTCGCCGCTACTCGGTCGGCGAGCAATTTTAAACTCGCAGGAGTCGGCGAGTTCAGGATTTCGCCGTCGCTCGCGGTGCGTTCTTCGATGCCGAAGCGCAGATCGGAGGGGATGAGTGGTTCGATCCGGTCGAAGAAGAAGTCGTAGAGTTTGGGGCGGGCCTGGCGGCCGATCTCGATGGCATCCTCGAATCCGGCGGTGGTGATCAGTGCGGTGCGCGCGCCTTTGCGTTCGAGCAGCGTGTTGGTGCCGACAGTAGTGCCGTGGAGAATTACTAACTCGCCATCGTGATTGATTTTGCCGAGAGCTTCGACGATGGCTTGGGAGGGATCGGCGGGAGTGGAAAAAATTTTCAACATGCGGGTGCGACCGGTGCGGTCGATCCAGACACAATCGGTGAAGGTGCCGCCGGTGTCGATGGCTACGCGGAGAGGTTGGGGACGGGGCATGGAGTGAGATCTTGAGGTTTGCGGGCTACCGAAAATTTCGTTTATGTACCTCGGGGGCTAAAGCCCTCATTCATTGGGAAACTCCTATCGCAGCGCTTGAAGCGCTCCGCCACCCAAAATCAGGATTCCTTCAGCAGCATGTTAGGGTAACATTTGCGGCTACGCGACAAGACGGCTACGGAGAGACCGGAATAATATCCGCTATGTCCAGGGGTTTAAGACGGTCTTGAGAACCGTGAAGTGCCTAACGTTTCGCGTGACGAGAGTCAAACCATGAACTTGCGCAGTAGCCGCCAAAAACCCATCGGTCGCGCTGATCGGGGTTCCAGTTGATGCACAGTGGGCAACGATTCGTCCCCAGGAATCAGCAATCCCCTGAGTGACAGAAAGAACCCTATCTTCAAAGCGCAGGGGTAATTCGTGTTCCAGCCATTGCTCGTACCGCCGACGCCGACCCCCGGTTGCCATGCGCTCGACTCCGTAGCGCAACTCTGCCAGCGTGACAACGCTCAAAAACAATTGTTCCTCATCAGCGCTGTCCATCCAGACGGTGACACCTGGATTGGGCCGGGGCTTTTGCCATTCTGAAATTGCATTGGTATCAAGAAGGAAACTCACAAATCAACCTTGCGGGGACGAGTGCGCCGAGGAAGCTTCAATCCTCCTTCCCGCAGCGGCGAGGAGGCGAAAAAATCAGCCAGGGTCCCGACCCGCTTGGTTTTGCGATTCCACTCGTCCACATCCACGACCACTGCGGCGGTACGTCCGCGCCGGGTGATGGTCTGTGGGCCTTGGGACGTTGCACGGTCGAGCAGTTCGCTGAATTTTGCTTTGGCTTGGGCTACGGTCCAGTGCGTTTGTGAATTCATGGGAAATGCCCTTAATACGAGATAGTCTTGATGGTCATTATAGTCATCTGGATGGGTTGAACGCAATCAAGACACAGCTGCTATCCCTTAGTCGTAAAGGCCAACGTCAGCAGCGTTTTCTGCTCAACCTCGTGCGCTTTGGCGCTGCCGGTGGCGGGGCTGGCGCTGGAGCTGCGTTTTACTGACATCACGTGGCGCTCGCCGGCGATGCGTTGAAGACGCGGAAGCATGTTGAAGAGCGCGCCCATGTTGGCGGGCTCTTCCTGTACCCACACAATGTCTCCCGAGTTGCCGTGACGGGCGAATTCGGCCGTGAGTTCGTTTTCCGGAAAAGGATAGAGTTGTTCGAGGAAGACAATAGCAGTGGAACTGTCTTTTCTCTTCTTGCGTTCGGCGCGGAGCTCGTGGCCGATCTTGCCGGTGCACACCAGGATGCGGTCGGCTTCTCCGATTTCACTGTCGGGTATTACGTTCTGAAAATTCCTTTGAGTGAAGTCGGCGATGGGCGATGAGGCCTCAGCGGCTCGCAGCATGCTCTTCGGAGTGAATACGATTAATGGCTTGCGCCAGTGGCGCAGAGCCTGGCGGCGCAGCAGATGGAAATACTGCGCCGCGTTTGAGGGCTGTGTTATCTGGATATTGTGCTTCGCTGCGAGTTGCAGAAAGCGCTCGATGCGGGCGCTGGAGTGCTCCGGTCCCTGGCCTTCGTAGCCGTGGGGCAGTAACAGGACGAGGCCAGAGAGCAGATTCCACTTGGCTTCGCCGGCGGAGATGAACTGATCGATGATGGCTTGCGCGACATTTACGAAGTCGCCGAACTGCGCCTCCCAGAGGACGAGGGCTTCGGGATAATCGCGACTGTAGCCGTATTCGTAACCGAGCACGCCGGGTTCGGAAAGAGTTGAGTTGTGGATTCCGCAGCGGGCCTGGCCAGGGGCGATGTTTTCGAGCGGGACGTATTCGTTCTCGTTTTCGATATCGATGAGAACGGAGTGGCGCTGGTTGAACGTGCCGCGGCGTGAGTCCTGGCCGGACAGGCGAACTGGAATGCCGGCCTTTACCAGGCTGGCGAAGGCCATGGCTTCGGCCATGCCGTAATCGACCGGGCGCTTGCCTGTGCCCATCTCCGCGCGCTGCTCCAACAACTTTTTAACCTTCGGGTGAATGTGGAAGCCCTCGGGATAAATCGTAAGACGATTCGTAAGCTCGGCTAACTCTTCTTCCGAGAGTCCGGTTTCGACTTCGAATTCCGGCTTGTGAAGGCCGCCGTAGTATTGATCCCAATATTTGGGGAGGTCGCGCATCAGCGGCTTCTTGCTGATCTTTCCGGCTTCTTTTTGTGCGGCGTCGAACTCGGCCTTGATTGCCGCGGCGCGAGCCGGAGCATCGCTTGCGCCGATATCGTCGGCGTAGATTTCCCAGAGCGGCGGATGTTCTTTAATCTTCTTGTAGAGCAACGGCTGCGTCACCGTGGGGTCGTCAACTTCGCTGTGACCGTGGCGGCGATAGCCAATGAGGTCGATGACGACGTCGGTGCCGAACTGGTAGCGGTACTCGGTAGCGAGGCGCGCGACGCGGACGACCGCGTCGACATCTTCTCCATTCACGTGAAAAATCGGAATCGACTGCCGGCGCGCGATGCAAGCGGCGAAGCGCGTCGAGTGTTCTTCGAAGTAGCTGGTGGTGAATCCGAGCAAGTTGTTCACGATGACGTGAATGGTGCCACCTACCGTGTAGCTGGGAAGGTCGGCGTAATTCATGGTTTCGGCGAGAATGCCCTGTCCTGCGAATGCGGCATCACCATGGACTAGCAGAGGAAGATACTTTTCGCGTCCGCCTTCGCCGGTGCGGTCTTGTTTGGCGCGCGTGCGGCCGACGGTGACAGGATCGACCGCCTCGAGGTGACTTGGATTCGATACGAGATGGATGTGGACCTTGTTGCCGCTGCGCGTGATGTATTCGCCGGTCGCGCCCATGTGATATTTCACGTCGCCGGAGCCGAGAACGCTGCGCGGGTTGACGTCTTCGAATCCGGCAAAAATTTCTTCTGACGGCCGCTTGGCGACGTGGGCGATCACGTTGAGGCGGCCACGATGGCTCATCCCCATGACAAGTTCGATGGCGCCGAGGCGGGAGCCGGCGTCGAGGATTTCATCGACCAACGGGATGAGTGCGGTGACGCCTTCGAGCGAAAAGCGCTTGCTGCCAAGATAGCGTTGCTGCATGACTTGCTCGAAAATGTCGGCGCGAATGAGCAGATCGAGTATGCGGTTCTGGGCTTCTTCTGTAACCTCGTAAGCACCCGATTCCATGCGCTCGTAGATCCAGCGGCGGCGCTCCGGGCGGTAGAGGTGGTTAATTTCAATGCCGATAGTGGAGGAGTAGATGGTGCGGGCTTCGCGCGCGTACTCGTTGTCGATCTGCAATTCAGGGGTGGCTCGCGGACGGAGGAAGCCGAGGGGATCGAGGTCGCCGTCAAGGTATCCCCAATTGCGAAAGGAATTGAAGACGTGTTCGCGCTCGGAGTTGACGCCGTTGGCTGAAGCTTCAATCACGCTGGTCTTTGGGCCGCCGTTAGTAGACTTTGGTTTCGAAGTAGGCATACTAGTTTGATTACTAGAATAACGGATGCGTGGCGGGATGCGAGAGATTCGAGCCCGCAAAACCGAACTTAGGTGAGAACGCCGCGACGCGGTTGGGGAAATGTTGGCGTGTACGGGTCCCCTTCGGCTTCGCTCAGGGCAGGCTTTCGACTACGTGAGTGCTTCGCTTTTGCGAAACACTCACTCCGCTCAGGATGACAGACGGAGCGACTAATTCTCACGCGACGATCTTGTAGGGGCGCATCATTTCGTTATCTTCGTGTTCCAGAACCTGGCGATGCCAGGCATAGCGGAATTCATCTCCGGGCTTGGCCACGATCGTTGCAGGAAGATCGAACTTGGCGATGACGCGAGTGATATAGCCGGAATAAGCCTTGATCGTGTCCTTCCAGGCAGGGCGCTCGTTTGATTCGGGGGGCATAGGGAAACGGAATATGCACAGTTTGCCAAACTACCTACTGCAGTTTCTGTAGGAACCTGCAAAGCCAAGGGCGATGAGACTACCCATTCGCATTGTGTTTCGTGCACAAAAATAGCGAGCTTATGCCAACTCTTCTTGGAATACCGCTGGATGTGAACTCATCTTACTTGCGTGGGCCGGCGGCGGCGCCGGCGAAGATTCGCGAGGAGTGGCGCAACGATGCGTCGAATAAATGGTCGGAATTGGGAGTGGATGTGGGTGCGGCGGGTGCGTTTTCGGACGTCGGCGATTTGCCCTTGAGCAACTCGCGGGAAAAGAATGCCGATGATTTTCAGAAAATTGAGCGCGCGGTAGGAGACTTGCTGGAGAAAGGCGAGCGCCCGGTGTCACTGGGCGGTGACCACTCAGTTACGTACCCGATCCTCAAGGCTTTTGCGCGCCACTTTTCTGCGCCGAATCATCCCGAGCTGACGATTGTTCATTTCGACGCGCATTCAGATTTGTATGATGAATTCGAGGGCAGCCGGGTATCGCACGCGTGCCCGTTCGCGCGCATCATGGAGGAGCGATTGGCTCAGCGGCTGGTTCAGATCGGAATCCGTACGCTGAACCGGCACCAGCGTGAGCAGGCCGAAAAATTCGGAGTTGAAATCGTGCAGATGCGAGCCCTTCCGGCTTACGATCGGCTTAAGATTCACAGGCCGGTTTATATCTCGTTCGACCTGGATGTGCTGGACCCGGCGCATGCGCCCGGCATCTCCCATCGCGAACCAGGAGGGATGACGGTGCGGGAAGCGATAGCCCACCTGCACGCGATTGAGGGAACGATTGTGGGCGCAGATGTCGTGGAGTACAACCCGGCGCAGGACATTTCGGGAATGACGGCTATCGTGGCAGCGAAGGTTTTGAAGGAGATTTTAGGCAAGATGATCGTGCGCGAGCGAGCCTTTGGAGAATGAGTTCGAAACCAGCCCCGCTGTGGAATAATGCTGCCGATATACAAAAAAAGCCTATGGCCGAAGATTCCAATCGAGCCCGCGACCATTTAGCCAACGAACGAACGTTTCTGGCGTGGGTGCGAACCAGTATTGCGATTGTGGTGTTCGGATTTGCGATTGGACGGTTCGCCATCGCCATGCGACAGTTGACGGCATTTCAAGGTCATCCCTCGAAGACAACGGGGCTTTCGGTTTGGATGGGCATGATCTCGATTCTTGCCGGCGTGATGATGGTCGTCGCGGGATTGGCACGCTATCGAAAGACGCGGGCGCTTCTCGATGAAGGAAAATTTGAGCCGGCAGGCTTTATCGTGGATATGGTAACGATCCTGACGGTGTTATTTGGGCTGGCGCTGGCGGGGTATTTGGTTTATGTGGAGAAGAGTTTTGGTTAGTACGCAGCACAATGCGGGAAAAACACATGGCAAATGACCAGGAAAAAGAAGCCGCGGCGCGAGCCAGCTTGCAATTTGTTAAAGATGGTCAGGTTGTTGGCATTGGTACGGGATCGACCGCAGCCTATTTTATTCGACTTTTGGGTGAGCGGGTGAAGAATGGGCTGCGAGTCCGGGGCATTGCGACCTCAGAACGTTCGCGGCAGCAGGCGGCGGGGCTAGGGATTCCCGTGACTACTCTGGATGAATGTCCGGCGATCGATGTGACCGTGGACGGCGCGGACGAAGTCGACCCCGAACTGCGTTTGATTAAGGGTGGCGGCGGCGCCTTGCTGCGGGAAAAGATTGTGGCTTCAGCAAGCAAGCAGCTTGTGATTATTGCGGATGCCACGAAAAGGGTTCCGGTGCTGGGAAAGTTTCCTTTGCCGGTAGAAGTAATCAAGTTCGCGCAGGCTGTGGTGCTAAGAAAAATTGAAGCGTTGGGCGCAAAAGTATCGCTGCGGCGGCAAGCGGACGGAAAACCATTTCTGACCGACGAGAATAATCACATCCTCGATTGCAGCTTCGGCCAAATTGCGGATGTAGAAAAGGTTGCGCGGCAGCTTAGCGATATGCCTGGAGTGGTGGAGCACGGGCTTTTTGTTGGCATGGCAAGTGTAGTGCTAGTGTCTGACGGAAATCGGATTATCGAGCTACGCGGTAGCAACAAGTCGATCTTGGGTGTCAGGTCTTAGGTCGTAGGATTTCAACTTTAGAGATGGCGGCACAGGCACAAGGGCAGGGCCAGGGACAACCGCCACGGCGACGGCGGTTGCGCTACCGTGTGCAGACGCCGCTCGATGTGACCGTCCTGCGTTCGGGGATTCCGGACACTCTGCCGGGCCGTTCCGTGAACCTGGGCGAGGGCGGCGTGGCCGCGGTGATAGCGGGGGAGTTGAAGCCGGGTGAGGCGGTCGCAGTTGAAATACTCCTGCCGACGGCGGTCGAGCCGTTACGCGCGCGTGCTACGGTGAAACACCACGACAAGCTCCGTTCCGGAATGGAGTTTGTCGGCCTTACGGCAAAGCAAATGGCTGCGATTCGCGATTGGGCCGCGGAAGCCAGACCGGAAGCTGAAATGGGCTTCGCGCCCAAGAATGCGACCCAAACTGCCAAAGGCGGGAAGGGTGGTGGTTGGGATGGAGGGGGAGTCGGGCCTCCTCTTCGAGGCCGGCGCGGAATATTGACGATCGCGCTCGTAGTAGTGGCAATTCTACTGGCAGTTTTCTTCTGGCGCTGGAATCACGGATGGGAGGAGTTGGAGTCCGATCTCGAAACCAACGAAAAGGCCGTGGACGCCAGGGATCCGCAGGTGCACGTTCCAGCCGATGTGATGGAGAAGCTGGTGATTCACCGGGTGGATCCGGATTATCCGGCGGCGGCGCGTCCGGAGAGGCTTCGGGGAGTGATCGTGCTGGACATAGTGGTGGGACGCGACGGTTCCGTGGTGGATGTGCGCCCTCTGAATGGTCCCGACATTTTGGCAGAGGCGGCAATCTCCGCGTTGCGCTGGTGGCGCTTTGAACCCTATCGGGTTGATGGCCGGCCGGTGGTCGTAGAGACGACCGTTGCGGTGGAGTTCAAGCCATAAGCTGGTTCCGGTTTGCGGCTCGGGATTCTAATTTTCGAGTTCCAGATTCCAAGAAAAAAGGATTATTTATATTGGAATGCCTCGCGAATGTCCGCAGGCCACGTGCTCAAACGCGTCGGCTTTTGCGCAAGGCGCTGAAAACGATAATACCGCTGACGGCAAACAATACGACGGCGGCCAGCGCGGCGATCAACATGAGGTTTGGGTCCAGGTGAAGGACGTCGGCGAAGACCGCCGCGACAGCGAAAACGACTCCCAGGAGGTTGGTCAAAAGTGAGCCGCGAGCTGATGAAGATCGAGTGGACGAGGCAGGAATATCCGGGCGCAAACGAACTTGCAGCAGCAACGCCGCTATGCCAATAGCCGCCACCACCACCAACGCCAACGGGCTCAAGAACGCTCGGCGGCTTGTGTATAGAACCACCAGCCCAAGGGCAGCCAGCAACAGGCCGGCCGCGACGATGGTCGCGCTGCGAGGTTTGGGATCGGGCTTGGGATTCGAGGAGTCTTCTGGCACAAGATCCTTACCAGATTTATACAGGCCACCGGAACTTTTTCCAAATTTCTTGAAACGGAATTTAGATCGAGGCCGTGCGTCCCTCCCCCGCAAGCCATTCCGCCGGCAGTGGATCGCCGTTCTTGACTGCATACAGCACAAGCTCTACTCGGGACGAGACGCCCAGCTTGTCGAAAATGCGGAACAGATACTTCTTGACGGTGTGCTCGCTGAGTTGGAGTTCGCCGGCAATGTCGCGATTGCTCATGCCTTCCGCTACCAGCGCAACCACCTGCTCTTCGCGCGGAGTCAGAATTTGGCGTCCCCGTGAGTTGAGCACCCGCAGCGAAGGTACCTGCGAAACCAGGGCGAGCAGGAAATTCAGTTGCTCGGTGTTGGCCCAGATCTGACCGTCGGCGATCCGCTGGATGCACCTGCATAGCAGCCGGAAATGAGTATCAGAAATACAGAAAATGCCACGCGCTCCCGAGCGGAAAGCGCTTACCACCAGGTCGCGGTCGTAGGATTCCACCAGAAGAATTTTGGCGATGGCGGGGTAGGAGAGATGAACCCGCCGCAACGCCGCCATCTGCGCCGCAATGTCGATTGAATGATTCAGTGAAAGCAGCACAACTTTCGCAGGAGTGCTCGAAACCGCACGAAGAATCGATGCAATGTCGATCGAGCAGTTGGAAATGCTGAACTCGGAACGGCGGCGCAAAGCGCTGGTGAGCAGTTGAGCTTGCATGCGGTTGGAGTCCGCAATAAGCACACCGATCACCGATGAAACGGCGGCCAGAGACGAACCCATGAACAACACCCCAAGCGAAGCGCAATAGGTAAAAGCGATCTTACGGGTAGGCCCGGCAGTACTCAAGGAAATGAGTCGCATAAATCAAATGGAGTTCTCGAATCGGGAAAGTCAGTTACGGCGCTGTGGAAAAGGCATGGCGTCCCCGAGGAAGATCGGGCAGTACTCAGAACCCCCTTATAAAAATGTCGCAATAGCTTGGCGTGCTTGGGCGTTGGGCGTTTCCCCGCCCTGCGCCGGTGTGATCGAGCAAACATGCAAGTCTACTTTCGTAGGGGCTCCGCGAGGGACAAACTTGCGACCCCAATCGAGCACCAGCGGAGGCGAAGACCAGCGCAGGCCGGGATTCTTCTGTCTTTCAAGCAAAATCCGCCATGACTACGTTAGTAGACAGTACTTCCCATGTCTTGCTGCGAAATCTTGATCGGCATAGTTTGCACGAAGAGAGCCGCTGAAGTTAGCTCTTGCAATCCGGAAGACAGAGCCATCACAACCATGAGGCATTTCATAAAGCATCTTGTTGGCTGGACAAGCATCGCAGTGATGAGCTTTCTGATAATTCAGCTTTGCGTGGCCGCATTCGCCCAGGAAGAAAATAAGAAGCAGGATCTGGGAGCAGCGACCCAGCCTTCTCACACGGGCCAAACCGGAATTGGGGCGGAGGAGGCAGGAACGGCGGCTGCAAAAACCGGGAACGCGGACGGCATGGGAAACCTTCAGCTCGGAGGAAATCGCCGTCCGCTTTACCGGCTCAATCCCAGTGACGTAGTGGCATTAACTTTCACGCTCGCTCCCGAGTTCAACCAGATCCTTACCATACAACCAGATGGATACGTTGCGTTGAAGGACGCGCAGCCGGTGTTCGCGCAGGGGCTCACTCTTGAGGAGTTCCGAGAAGCAGTACGGCGCGCATACACCGGATATCTGCACGATCCGCAGGTGGCGGTTGCGCTGAACGACTTTGAGCGTCCTTATTTTATGGCCGGAGGGGAAGTGGGAAGGCCGGGCAAGTACGAACTGCGGGCGGACACGAACATCATAGAGGCTATAGAAATCGCAGGCGGCTTTACACACGTAGCCAAACATTCGCAGGTGCTTCTATTTCGGCGGGTGAACGACAATCTGGTCGAGGCGCACGTTTTCAATCTGAAAAAGATGTTGAAGGAGAAAAATCTGGGCGAGGTCGCAGAGTTGCGCCCGGGCGATCTGGTGTTTGTTCCGCAGAATGCTATTTCGAAGATCGAGCCGTTTCTCTCCAAACCTTCGTTTGGGATGTACATGAGCTCCACCCAGTTTTAGCTGGCAAAGCAGCGCCAATCCGCATGCCATACGAAGTCCCAGTGCGCAATTCAGAAGAATCGGTGTCACCTACGATTCGGGAACTGGCGATGGTTCTGTTCCGCCAGAGCAAGGTTTTTGCCGTGGTCTCGATCGTGGTTTTCCTCCTGGCCGTAACCTATGCCTTTGCGGGCGCCACTTATCGCGCCCACTTGCGTCTGTTGGTTCGTCGAGGACGGGCGGATCCCCCGGTCACAGCCCAGCCGAACGCTCCCCCGGATTTTTCCCGGGTAGAAGTGGCAGAGGAGGACCTTAACTCAGAAGTGGAGCTGCTCAAGGATAACGACGTTCTGCGTCGCGTGGTGCGGGCCAACGATTTGGCTGCGCACGACTGGTTGCGATGGCTCAGACCTGGCGAAGATCAGCCAGCCCGTGAAGAGAGAGCGGCAAAGAAACTGGGTAATCGGCTGGACGTGGAAGCGATCAAGAAAACCGATCTCATCGAAGTAAATTATGACGCTTCCGATCCGGAATTGGCTGCCCATGTGCTGAAATCGCTGGCCGCCGAGTACCTCGAAAAGCATATGGAAGTCCATCGGCCGAGAGGACAACTGCATTTCTTCGATCAGCAGACCGGAGAGTCGCGGCGGCAACTGGAGGAGGCAAAAGGAACTCTGCTGAACTTCACAAACAGCCATGGCGTGGTGATGGCGGGACAGCAACGTGATCTGGTCTTGCAGCGACTGAATGAAGTGGAGGCAAGTTATCGGCAGGCTCAGGTGGAAATGTCGGAGACGGAGCACCGAGTTTCTGAACTTGACGCTCAACTGGCAAGGTTGCCCGAGCGGACCACAACCCAGGTTCGCACAGCAGACAATCCTGAGCTGTTGCGTGCATTGAAGGCCGGGCTACTGGAACTGGAGTTAAAGAGAACCCAGCTTCTAACCAAATTTGAGCCGAATCATCGCCTGGTGCAGGAAGTGGAGGAGCAAATCCTTCAGTCCAAGACAGCAATTGCGACCGAGAAGTCGAACCCCGTTCGCGACGAGACCACGGACAAAGATCCGAACTATGAGTGGGCCAAGGCTGAACTGCAGAAAGCTCAGGTTGCGAAAAAGGGTTTGGAAGCGCGAGAGGCCACGATTGCCGCACAGTTGGTAAGGTATCGCGTCCTCGCTCATCAACTTGGTGACGAGGCGGTTGTGCAGGATGATCTAACCAGCAGCGAAAAGGCGGCGCAGGAGAACTATCTTCTTTACGTAAAAAAACGCGAGGAAGCGCGAATGGGGGACGCCCTGGACGAGGACGGCATCGTCAACGTTGCTGTCGCTGAGCAACCCGTCGTTCCGGCACTGCCGGTGTGGCCAGCCGGAGTGGTGGTGCTGGTGGGGTTTGTTGGCGCCTTGACTTCAGGAACCGGAGCGGCGTTCGCCGCTGATTATCTTGACCCCGCACTCCGCACGCCAGAAGAGGTTTTCGCGTGTTTGGAAATCCCGGTGCTGGCTTCGCTGCCAGAACCTGACGTCAGGCGACGATCCGCGTAAAGGAGCAAAAATGAGTGCAAATGCCGAAACGCTTGCAGGGTCGGAGTTAATTGGTGCACTGGCGCAAGATAAAGCACCGCCGCAGGTCCCGATCCTTGCTGAAGCAAGAGATTGGAATCCAGAAAACTTCGCGCGTGAGCAAATCAGGAGTTTGGTGCGGCGGATCTTCTTTGCGAACGGTGCCCGAGCCGTAAGGCAAGTTGTTTTCAGCGCAGCCGGAACCAATCAAGACATAACGGATATCTGCAATCGCGTGGGACAAGCTTTGGCCCTGGAGACAACTGCTGATGTCGCCATTCTAGGCCCAAAAGTAGAAGAAAGAATCATAAAGCCCCGCACAGTAAGCTCTTCGATCAAATCCAGGTCTACGCAGATAGCGGCCAACCTGTGGCATGTTTCTGAGTTCGAGGTGTCCGAATGCGGCGAGAGACCTCGCACCGGAAGCGGCTGGATCTCATCTCTCACACAACTGCGAAACGAGTTCGAGTATGCGGTAATTCAAGGGCCGGCGGCAGGGCTCTGGAGCGAGGTGGCTTTGCTGGGAGAGTTGGCGGACGGAATTGTGCTGGTGCTCGGGGCTAATCGTACGCGGAAAGCGACTGCTCGTCAGATCAAGCATACGTTGGAGACCATGCGGTCGCGAATCCTGGGGACCGTGCTGACCGAAAGAGCCTTTCCGATCCCTGAGTGGATTTATCGCCGGCTGTAGTGTGCTGGGCAGATGTTGCGCTGAGAACTCAAACGCTGTGCAAAAGAAAACCAGAATGGCAATGGGGCCCGATGAGCGGTAGCTATGGGCCCGCGCCGACGGACATCGCTGGTTGGACACCGGCACTCCAGTCGCAATCCGAAGCCGAAACCGGCTTGCCGCGGTGGTTTGCGGTGCAGACACGACCCCGGTTCGAAAAGACAGTCGCCGCACAGCTTAGCCATAAAGGCTGCGAAGTTTACCTGCCATTGCAGACCCAACACCACACCTGGAGCGATCGGCAGAAAGTAGTCACTGTTCCTCTGTTTCCGGGATATGCGTTTGTGCACATCGATCAATCCCGCGAGTCTCGGCAAACTGTCTTACAAACCGTGGGGCTGATCGGTTTCGTCAGCTTTCGTGGGATCGTAATACCGGTACCATCGAAGCAAATAGAAGATCTCCGGCTGCTGCTCCAGCAAAGGGGAGTGTTTTCTCTCCACCCGTTCGTGCGCACCGGACAACGGGTGCGGATTCGGAACGGTTGCTTGCATGGATTGGAAGGAGTGCTGTTGCAACATGAAAAAGGAAAGCTGCTGGTATCGATTGACTCTCTCCAGCGAACGCTGGCCATTGAGATCCGAGGGTACGAGTTGGAGTTGGTCTGAAATGTTTTCTCCCTCGTTACATCCTAGACAGAAACCCACGGGAACCGAGTGGGCCGCCCGGTTAATTCCAGGGACGGCTTCGAGTTGGAACGGAAGAAAGCGAAAATTGAGTGCGATCGTAGAGTCTGGTTTTCCGCGGTCGACCAGGTCCAAGCAATTTGTACCAAAGAGCGGGACTTTTCTTAGCCGGGCATGGCGCGGTTTATGGCGAGGTTTTAAGAAGAATGGAGCATGCAAGAAGTGGTTACGTTCAGCGAGAACTTGGATTGAAGCCGCGCCGTTCTTTGAAAGACTCTGGTCTCGCGGAACCGTCAAGACAACAGGTTGCAGGCAAGGTAGGTACTCCTCTCGCGGTGTGCGAAATGTCCTCGTTGTGGGGGCTGGAGGACTTGGGCAGCAAATAGCGAAATACTTGGAAACTCATCCGGAGACGGAGCGCAGGTTTTGCGGCTTCGTGGACGATCGTAAGCCATTAGGAAAGGGCGTCATTGGGCGTCCCAGCGACTTGGCAGAGCTGGCGCGCTCCGGATTTGTGGACGAAATAATTCTGGCCCCGCCGCACGCTCGCGAACTAACGTTGCGCGTCCTGCATACTGCGCAGCAATTGCGCCTGGATGTGAAACTGGCACCCGACCTTTTTGGTTGTAAGCCCACGCGAGAAGCGGAACGAATCGGGGGAATTCCCCTGATCTCTTTGCACGAAGAGCGTCTGCCGGTCGCGGGGTTGTTGTTGAAGCGGGGGCTCGACTTGGCAGGGGCGGCAGCGGCGTTGTTAATGTTGGGCCCAACATTGGCCTTGCTCGCGCTCCTCGTCAAACTCGATTCGCCGGGGCCGGCGCTCTACGCAGCGCCGCGGGCAGGACGCAAAGGGAAGCCGTTTCTCTGCTACAAATTTCGCACTATGGTAAGGGATGCTGAAGCTTTGAAGAACTCCCTGCGAGAGCGGAATGAGAGGCGGGGGCCCATGTTTAAAATCAAAGATGATCCGCGCATCACGCGGATGGGACGATTCTTACGCCGTTACAGTCTGGACGAACTTCCCCAGCTATGGAATGTGCTGAAGGGCGACATGAGCCTGGTGGGGCCGCGGCCGCACCCTTTGGATGATTTTTCCAACTACGCGATTGAGCACCTGCCACGGCTGGACGTGACACCGGGAATGACCGGGCTCTGGCAAGTGTCTGCGCGGGAAGACCCTTCCTTTCAAGCCGGGCTTAGCCTCGATCTTGAATACATTCAGCGCTGGAACCTGGCGATGGATCTGAGAATTCTGCTGAGGACGGCTGGAGCTGTGCTCCGCGGGAGTGGACAGTAATGCCGTCGATTGCGGCCAGAGCTGCGTCACCATGGGCGCAGGAAGTAATGGGACGGGCACTTCAGGCTGGGCTGCGACCCCTGCAGGTGACGATGATAGCGACGACGTCCCTGTTTTTCGCGGCGTTAACAGCTATGCTTCTTCGACATCCCGACGTCTCTTTCTACGAGATCGATCGGGTTGCATTCATCTTGTTGGTTCTCGGAGTCGCAGGACGAGCCCTCCTCACGCGACAGCGGCTGGTAATAGTGGAGGGGGCGACATGGCCAATGATCGGGCTTTCGCTGCTGGCGGTTGCGAGCGTACTCGGGCAGCCTTTCGACAACCAGAGCTGGTGTCTGCTGGCGGCGAAATTTATTGTTCCTTTCACCCTGTTTCACTTGGCTGTGCTGGTGTTTCGCGAAGAAAGGCAGCTGCGGCAATTCGAGCTCTTTACTTTGCTCGTGCTTGGCTACCTTTGTTTCACCTCGATCGCGTTTTTGGTGGGTGCAAACCTTCTGATCTTTCCACCCTTTATTCTTGACCCAAGCCTGGGCTATCACGCCGACCGTGCCCGAGGGCCGTTGCTGCAGGCGGTGGCGAACGGAGTATCTTTGAACCTGCTGGGTATTCTGGCGCTGCACGCCACTCTGCGACGAAGGATACGCGGATTACCAGCTTCCATTTTGCTGGCTTCCTTACCGGTCGCAATCCTGGCAACGATGACCCGCGCCGTCTGGCTCTCGTTTGTAGCCAGTGTTGGCCTTCTGCTTCTTCGGTCGCAAAACCGCAAGCTCCGGAAATTATGTATCGCCGTAACTGTTATAGGATCACTGGGCCTACTAGTCGCCCTCAGTGCTGACCACCAGCGTCGTGCGCTCACGGACCGGCTACAGGAATCTGGCCCAGTCGGTTTTCGCCAAGCTGTATACGCGGGCTGTTGGCAGATGTTCGTGGAAAAACCACTTACCGGGTGGGGCGTCAATCAAATGCCGGAGGAGTTGGCCCGGCACGTCAGTGGTTACAAAGAGAAAGAACTCTATCCGCACAATACATACCTGGAATTGCTCGTGGAGCACGGCGTCTTCGGCCTTGCGCTTTATGTGTGGCTGATGTGGGAGCTTTTGCGGCTGGGCCAGGGGCGGGTTCCCTGCGCCGAACGCAACGGCCTGCTTAACCAGCAATTCCACGCCTTGTGGCCGATATTGCTCGGGGTTTATTTGCTGAATGCTGCTCTAGTCGTGATGAATTATCAGTTCGTGAATGGACTTCTGTTCACAATGGCAGGAATGCTGGCGGCGCAGAAGCACCGAGCGGCGAAGGAATCGCCACGCCAGACGAGAAATTCTCCGATACCAGTTCTTGCTTCGGCATCGTAATCGCGTCAAATCCTGCACATTTTCCATTTTTATGTTCACCGTAGCCTACCTCGCCAATCGATTCCCGGCACTCGTGGAGCCCTATGTCGGCGAGGAGATCCAGGAGCTTCGCCGCCGGGGAGTTCGAGTGATTCCGGGTACTGTTCGACGGCCCCATGCGAATAATGGATCGAACAGTGCGGACGGTGAGAATGACACCTTGTGCCTGCAGAAGATTCGAATTCGGACACTTGTACGAACGTTTGCATTAACAGTACGGCACTGGGGACGGATTGCCCATCTGGTGCGACGGGTTCTGCTTGAGGGTGCAGAATCTCCCAGAAGGCGGCTGAAAGCGCTCTTGCACACCGCTCTAGGGGTGTACTATGCCGCGCAACTCCAAAAACGAGGAGTCGATCACATCCATGCGCATCACGGCTACTTCGGCTCCTGGATCGCGATGGTCGCGGCCGCGCTGCTGGATATAAGTTACAGCCTGACCCTACACGGGTCCGACCTGTTGCTCGACGGCGCCTATCTGGACACAAAGCTAACGCGTTGCCGATTTTGCGCCACCATTTCTGAATACAACCGGTGCTATATTTTCACGCACTTTCCGGCGGTTGAGCGGGGGAAGGTCTGCCTCTCGCGACTGGGAGTCGACGCAATGGATAGCTCAGAATCGCTTCCGAGGTTGTCGCGTGGTGCGGGCTGCACTCTCACACTTTTGGCAGTCGGGCGTCTGCATGCTGTGAAGGATCATGCATTTCTGGTTCGCGCCTGTGCTGAGCTTCGCGATCGTGGTCTCAACTTCGACTGTGTAATCGCAGGGGAAGGGCCGGAGCGGCAACGTCTGGAACTACTGATCAGGGAACAGCGGCTGCAGGACCGGGTGAGGTTGCTCGGCCATATCACAGCGCCACTGATGGATTCGCTCTACCGCCCGGCGGACGTAGTCGTGATCACCAGCCGCAGCGAAGGAATTCCGTTGGTGCTTATGGAAGCGATGGCGCGAAGCAGAATCGTGCTCGCACCCGCAATCACTGGAATTCCGGAGATCGTAATTCCCGGAAAGACAGGTTTCCTCTATTTGCCCGGGGTGCTTAGGGATTTTGTCGAGAAGATTCTCTTTCTTCGGAACCTGATCAGCAGCGAGGATTCTGCCGTGAGTCCTTTGGATTGGATACGACATGCAGCGCGGGTGCAAGTGCTTCACAATTTTAATCGCAAGAAGAATCTGGCTCGATTTGGCGACCAATTTCTGCAACTGACGGCAAATCCCAACCACTTGTAATCCACTCTTCCACCAACCCACCAACCGAGAACTGGAGCGTCACTCCCATGAGGATTTTGTATTGCAACAAATATAACTATCCCTTTAGTGGAACCGAAGTCTACCTGTTTGAAGCCATGGAACTTCTGCGTTCCAGGGGGCACGATGTAGCGCTGTTTTCCATGGCCGACCCGCACGGCCGGTCCACTGCTTACGACCACAATTTCGTGCCGAGCGTCGACTTCAAAAAACAGCGTGGGTGGCTCTACAAATCGCGGCTAGCAGCACACGCGATTTATTCCAGCGAAGCGCGCCGGCGGATGCGGGCAATGATCGAGGAATTCAAGCCGGACGTGGCCCACGTCCGCAATATCTATCACCACCTGTCGCCGTCAATCTTATGGGAGTTGAAGGCGATGAAGGTTCCGGTTGTCTACCATTTGAATGACTTCAAGGTCCTGTGTCCCAGCTACAACTTCGTTTCGCGCGGGGAAGCCTGCGAAGCCTGCAAGGGCGGAGAATTCTGGCATGCATTGAAAGAAAAATGCTATCCAGGTTGGGGAGCGCGGATGACGCTAGTGGCGGAGGCGTACATCCATAAGTGGCTGGGCACGTACCGCAAATGTGTGGATTGTTTTCTTGCGCCCAGCCAATTTGTCCGGGACAAGTTTGTCGAACATGGTTGGGATCCTTCAAAGTTCGAGGTGCTGCCTCACTTCCAACCGGTAGCGGCTGTTGCCGAACGGACTACACAGAAGGCTCCTTTACTTTATTTCGGACGTTTGTCGCCGGAGAAAGGCGTCACCGATTTACTGCATGCCATGCAGCGACTGCCAAATCTTCGTCTGATAGTTGCGGGAAACGGGCCGGAGCGGGGCAGGTTGCAGCAACTCGCCTCAGATCTGGCCTTGGCCAATGTTGAGTTCGCGGGACACTTAGCGGGAGCAGATCTCGACCGCGCAATCGTCAACTCGTGTTTCACGGTGCTGCCGTCGCACGCCTATGAAACCTTGGGCAAAACGATTCTCGAATCCTACGCCAGAGGACGCGCGGTGCTTGCGACTGACTTGGGGTCGCGGCGGGAACTGGTGCAAGCTGGCAAAACAGGACTTTTGTACAAGACGGGAAATGTGGATGAGTTGGTTGCAGCTATCCAGTTGCTTAGTTCACAACCGGAACTGGCTGACAAAATGGGGAGGGCTGGGCAAGAGCAGCTTCGGTTGGGATACACCACGGAGGCGCACTACGAGGTACTAATAGCTCTGTACAAGCGGCTGGCCGGCGAAAAAAAGCTCCGGCCAGTCGCGCCGATTCGTGGAGAGATTCAAAGATCTCGTTTCACATCCAACCCAGCACTCACTCGAATTTCGCCAGCCGATCGAGGTAACTTCATTCCCTTGCGCCGTCTCGCAATTGCTCCGGTATCTCGCGATCCGGTCAACCTTCCCGAGGTGATATTTCGCAAACCGGCGTTGCGGGTGGCTTTTATCGGGGGCCGGGGGGTAGTGTCGAAGTACAGCGGGATTGAGACCTATTACGAAGAGGTTGGGGAGCGGCTGGCGGATATGGGACATCGCGTCACCGCGTACTGCCGGAGTTACTTTACTCCGCCGGGGGAACAACATAACGGCATGCAGACGGTGCGGCTGCCGACAATCCGCTCGAAACATATCGAAACCTTGCTGCACACGTTCTTAAGCACACTTCATGTTCTCGGGACGCCCTGCGATATCGTTCACTATCATGCGCTTGGGCCGGCGCTGTTTTCATTCATTCCGCGACTCGTGGGAAAGAAAACCGTGGTCACCGTACAAGGACTGGACTGGCAGCGAAAAAAATGGGGCCGCGTAGCCTCGGTTGTTTTGCGTCTTGGAGAGCGTGCCGCAGTTAGCCTCCCAAGCCACACAATGGTGGTTTCCCGGCAGTTGCAGAAGCACTATACAGCGGGCTACGCAGCGAAAACCACCTACATACCAAACGGCGGAGTGCTGCGCGAGTGGAGTGAGCCTCACAAGATTTTGGACTGGGATCTTGAACCGGGGAGGTACATTCTGTTTCTGGGAAGATTCTCTCCAGAAAAAGGCTGCCATCTGTTGGTTGAGGCCTATGAGAAGTTGGATACAGACGTGAAGCTAGTGATGGCTGGAGCCGCGAGTTATTGTGATGATTATTCGCGGGGCCTGTTGGCGCACGCAGGTGAGCGTATCAAGATACTGGATTGGGTCACGGGAGACGTTCTTGATGAGTTGTTAACCAATGCGATGATTTTCGTGTTGCCGTCCGACTTGGAGGGCTTATCCCTGGCGCTACTGGACGCGATGGGAGCTGGACTTTGCGTCGTGGGAAGTGATGTTGCGGAAAATCGGGAGGCGATCGACGATGCGGGATTCACTTTCCGGCGCGGCGATGTTGCGGACTTGGCGGATCGCCTGCGGTTTTTGATTGCAAACCCGGCGGTACGCGAAGCCGCGGGGCAGGCCGCAAAAGGCCGAGTTCAGCAATATTATCAGTGGCCCAAGATCGCAGCGGAGATTGAGCGCGTGTATTTCGAAATGATGGGCTGGGAGTTGGCGACCATGCTGCCTAGAAAGCCAGTTGGAAAAGTCGCAGAGCCGATGTCCTCAATGCAGCGACGGGCAGGGTAACGAAGCCAGGAATGTACTTCTAACTACCCTTCACGGCCCTAAACTAAAGCGATTCCCCCAGAGGACGGAGTGACTTCCGTCCTTTTTGTTTACAATTGAGGTTCGTTTCCATACGGCTACGCGGTGCGCTTCGATCGTGCCGTACAATTCAGCGCAAATCCCATTCATGGAAAACACGATTCTCGTCACCGGCGGAGCTGGCTTTATCGGATCAAACTTCATCCTGCAGCAGATTGCGCGCAATCGGGCCGCGCTGGTGAATCTGGACAAACTCACTTACGCAGGAAACCTTCACAATCTGGAAGCGATTGCCGGAGAGCAGCGTTATGAGTTCGTCCATGGAGATATTGCAGACCGCGGTCTCGTACAAAATCTGCTGCAACGCTGCAGGCCGGAGGCGATCGTGCATTTCGCAGCGGAGAGCCATGTGGATCGATCCATTCGTGGACCGGAGGATTTCATCCGCACGAATGTCGATGGGACCTTCGCGTTGCTGGAAGAGGTTCGCGCATACTGGACAGATCTCTCCGAGCAAGAAAAAGCCGGCTTCCGTTTTCTGCACGTGTCTACGGATGAGGTGTATGGCTCACTGAGCCCCGACGAACCGGCATTTTCCGAAACCACGGCTTATGCACCCAACAGTCCGTACGCGGCCTCGAAGGCAGCCTCGGACCACCTTGTGCGCGCCTACCATCACACTTACGGGCTGCCCACTCTGACCACGAATTGCTCGAACAACTATGGGCGATTCCAGTTTCCTGAAAAACTGATACCTCTGATGATCCTGAATGCACGCGATGGCAAGCCGCTTCCAGTTTACGGAGACGGACAGAACGTTCGCGACTGGCTCTATGTTGAGGATCACTGCACCGCGATTGCGACCGTGCTCGCGAAAGGAAAAGTCGGCCAGACCTATAACATCGGTGGATGGAATGAGAAGCGCAACCTCGAAATCGTGGAGATGATCTGCGACATGGTCGACGAGATCGCGGGACGCAAGGGATCTCCGCGCAGGAGCCTGATTACTTTTGTGAAAGACCGTCCCGGACATGATCGGCGCTATGCCATGGACGCAAGCAAGATCGAGCGGGAGCTCGGCTGGCGTCCGGTGGAAACATTTGAGACTGGAATCCAGAAGACGGTGCAGTGGTATATGGACCACGAAGAGTGGGTTCGAGATGTTACCAGCGGCAGCTACCGCCAATGGATTGAAACGCATTACACTTCTTAAATCCTTAAATCTCAAATTGCAGTCGCATCCCGGCGAAAAATGTTTCGATGATGGAAACCTCGAAGAGCACGGCCTATAAGGGAATTATTCTGGCAGGTGGGTCAGGAACCCGCCTCTATCCCGTAACCCACGCCATCGGAAAAAGCCTGCTTCCGGTCTACAACAAGCCCATGATCTATTACCCGCTGTGCACGCTGATGCTGGCGGGAATTCGCGACATCCTTCTGATCACCACTCCTGAGGATGTGCTCAAGTTTCAAGCGCTGCTGGGGGACGGAAGCCAGTTTGGTATCCAACTGCAATATAAGGTTCAGCCCAAACCGGAGGGAATCGCCCAGGCATTCCTCGTGGGTGAGAGGTTTCTGGGTACCAACCCTTGCGCCCTGGTGCTGGGTGACAATATTTTTTACGGACACGATCTGGCGAAAGACTTGCGAGAAGCGTCGATCAAGAATCGGGGCGCCCGCGTGTTCGCTTATCCAGTTCACGATCCGGAGCGTTATGGGGTTGTAGAATTCGACGCCACCGGGCGGGCACTCAGTATTGAGGAGAAGCCCAAGCAACCAAAATCGCGCTACGCGGTGACCGGCCTTTATTTCTACGACGACCGGGTGGTGCAGATCGCGAAATCGCTAAAGCCCAGTGCGCGCGGCGAACTGGAAATTACGGACGTCAACAAGGCTTATCTGGAACGCGGCCAACTCGAAGTTGTGGTGATGGGACGAGGGATGGCATGGCTGGACACAGGCACGCATGAGTCTTTGATGGAGGCCTCGCTCTATATTCAAGCCATTGAGAAAAGGCAAGGCCTGATGGTGGCTTGCCCTGAAGAAATCGCGTTTCGCTCCGGCTACATTCCTGCGGAACAAATTGAGAAGGTTGGGAATTCCATGAAAAATAATAGTTACGGCGCTTACTTGTTGCAGCTCCTGCGAGAGAAGGTATTCTGATGAATGCAGTTTCGGCGACTCTCTCTGCGATGAGTACACTGAAGAAAATTCCGACTTCGTTGCCCGGGGTGTTCGTCCTTGAACCAAAGGTATTCGGAGATGAGCGGGGGTTTTTCCTCGAGAGCTACAACCAGCAGACCATGGCCGAGGCCGGGATTACTGAGACATTTGTGCAGGATAATCATTCTTGTTCTTCTCGCAATGTTCTTCGGGGTTTGCATTATCAGGTAAAGCATCCCCAGGGGAAACTTGTGCGCGTCGCCACGGGCGAGATCATCGACGTCGCGGTCGATTTGCGGCGTAATTCCCCAACCTACGGCCAGTGGGAAGCAGTTCGGTTGTCAGGCGAGAACAAGCGCATGTTGTGGATACCATCCGGTCTGGCGCACGGATTTCGCGTGGTCTCGGAAATGGCTCATGTGCTTTATAAGGCCACCGACTACTACGCACCGGAACACGAACGGACACTCGCCTGGAACGATCCTTACCTCAAGATCGCGTGGGACTTGGACGGCGATCCGATTGTATCGGCCAAAGACCAGCGCGGCGTGGCATTCCGGGATGCCGAGAGTTACGATTAAATTCCCATGCGAGTCACTGTTTTTGGCGCCTCCGGCCTGCTCGGCAAGGCGCTCATGCGCGAGTGGAGCGGAGATGTGGTCACCGCACTGACCTCACGCGACGCAGACATCCGCGATGCCAAGCGTGTGCAGCAGGTAGTGCAGGACGCGCGTCCGGATTGGATTGTGCTATCCGCGGCCTTCACTGATGTCGATGGTTGCGAACACAAACCGGAACTCGCTTTTGCCGTCAACCGTGACGGAGCGGCGCATGTCGCAGCTGCCGCAAAGACATTCGGCGCACAACTTTTGTTCCTGAGTTCCGATTATGTCTTCGACGGAAGGAAGACGACTCCTTATGCGATCGACGATGATCGAAATCCGCAAAGCGTTTATGGACGCACGAAAGCCGAGGCCGAGATCAAGCTACTCGACTTGATACCGGATTGCTGCATTGCCAGAACCTCCTGGCTGTTCGGTACCGGCGGGAAATGTTTTCCGGACACGATCTTGAAACTGGCAGCCACTCGGCCGGCGCTTGATGTTGTTGACGATCAGCGCGGTTGCCCCACGTTCACGACAGATCTTGCACGAGCCATCGTTCAGTTATGCCGCAAAAATGCAAGTGGAATTATTCACGTCACCAATGCGGGAGATTGCACCTGGTTTGAGTTCGCGCAAGAGATTGTCCGAAAGGCGGGACTTTCTACAGAGGTGCGGCCGGTCAGTAGTCAACAGATGGCACGGCCTGCCCCTCGACCCGCGTATTCCGTTTTGTCAGCAGCCAGCTTGCGGGCGCTCGAAATTGAAACTCCTACCTGGCGCGATGCGCTGCGGCGCTACCTGAACGAACGTTCCGCGACCAGCTAACCCGATTGCCTCCCTTCCCGCCGCCCTGCTACGATTGCCCGTACCTGCCAGGGATTTCGTGAAACTAATCCAGAACTACATCGATGGCCATTTCGTGTCCGGAAAGGACAAGTTCGCGGATTTGAATCCAGCGGATGGAACCGAGATTGCGCAGGTCACGGAGGCTACTAAGGCTCAGGTTGACGAAGCGGTACATGCGGCTCGTTTTGCGTTGCGGGGAGAATGGGGTCTGTTCGGAGTCCAGGAACGTGCTATGCGCCTGCATCGCATCGCGGACGCGATTGAAAAGAGGTTCGACTGCTTCGTTCAGGCCGAGGTCGCGGACACGGGCAAGCCGATATCGCTTGCGTCAAAGCTCGATGTACCTCGTGCAGCGGCTAACTTCCGGGTGTTTGCCGATCTAATGAAAATGTCTGGACTGGAATCTTTCCAGACGGAAACACCCGATGGCGCAGGTGCTCTCAACTACGCGGTGCGCAAGCCTTTGGGTGTTATCGGCGTGATCACGCCGTGGAACCTTCCGCTTCTCTTGCTCACATGGAAGGTTGCGCCGGCGCTGGCTTGCGGCAACACTGTGGTCGTCAAGCCTTCAGAAGAAACTCCTGCCACGGCGACGCTGCTTGCGGAAGCGATGCAAGATGCCGGAATCCCCCACGGAGTCTACAACGTTGTGCATGGCTTCGGTCCGGGGTCTGCCGGAGAATTCTTAACTTCCCATTCGAGTGTTGACGCGGTGACATTCACCGGCGAATCAAAAACCGGAGCTGCGATCATGCAGGCGGTGGCGCCCACGGTAAAGCCGGTTTCGTTTGAGTTGGGCGGAAAGAACGCAGCCATCGTTTTCGCGGATTGCAATTTTGACGAGGCGGTGAACGGATTATCCGACGCGGTTTTTCTTAACACCGGGCAGGTGTGCCTGTGCGCGGAGCGCGTGTACGTGGAAAGAAATATCTTCGCTGCATTTGTGGATGGGCTGAAGCGCAAAGCGGAGAGCCGGAATCCTGGCTGGCCTCGGGATCAGAAGACCGATTTCGGACCGTTAATTTCTGCGCAACACCGGGAAAAAGTTCTTTCTTACTTCCAACTGGCGTGCGACGAGGGAGCGACCGTTGTAACCGGCGGAGGTATTCCGGAGTTTGGGGATGATCGCGACCATGGCTTTTACGTGCAACCCACCATCTATACTGGGCTTTCGGAATCGGCGCGGTGCGTAAAGGAAGAAATCTTTGGGCCGGTGTGCCACATTGCGCCCTTCGATTCAGAAGAGGAAGCTGTCGCCATGGCCAATGACACACAGTATGGACTCGCGGCCTCGATCTGGACGAGCAACCTGAAACGCGGTCATCGCGTCGCGCAGCAAATGAATGTCGGGATCACGTGGGTGAATTGCTGGTTCTTGCGGGACCTGCGAACGCCATTCGGTGGCGCGGGACTTTCCGGCATCGGCCGCGAAGGCGGCATGCATTCCTTGAATTTCTATTCTGAATTGAACAATATTTGCATTCGACTGTAAGCCCGTTGGGAGTGGACAAAACTGGGACGGGTAAAGCTGGGACGGACAAAGAAGATGAGCGCGACGGAAAGCAAGGTCGTCGAGGGCAAAGCGGCGCCGCGAGGCAAGTATCCGCATGTGAAGCGGGCTGGTGATTTTTTGTTTGTCTCCGGAACCAGCGCGCGCCGCGCCGACAACACGATCGCCGGTGCTGAAGCTGACCCGTTGGGCACAACACGGCTCGATATTCGCGCGCAAACACGCGCTGTGATCGAGAATATCCGCGATATTCTGCGGAGCGCGGAAGCGCAGTTGCAGGATGTGGTTGAAATCTCGACCTATCTTGTCAACATGAACGATTTCGCCGTCTACAACGAAGTCTATGGCGAATTTTTCGGATACGACGGCCCGGCGCGAACCACCGTGGCTGTGCATCAGTTACCGCATCCGCATCTGCTGATTGAGATCAAGGCGATCGCTTACAAACCGCTGAAATAGGAGGTGCGATGGCATCCATCAAGAATCTGAAGGCTTTCAACTTCCAGTCGTGGATCGAGGAAAACAAAGAGAAGCTCAAGCCTCCCGTAGGCAATGCGCAGGTTTGGGAAGACGGCGAGATGATGGTGACTGTGGTGGGCGGACCGAACCAGCGGCGCGACTATCATGACGACCCGACCGAAGAATTTTTCTATCAGTTGAAGGGCAACATTTGCTGTGCGCATCATGGAGACACCCGGTAAGCCGCCGCTCGAAATCCCAATCAAGGAAGGCGAAATATTTCTTTTGCCCAAACACCTGCGCCACTCCCCGCAACGGCCGGCCGACACAATTGGAGTGGTCGTCGAAGTGCCGCGCCCGGAGGGCTCTTTGGACGCCTTCGAATGGTACTGCCCGAACTGCCACCAATTGATCTATCGGGCAGAGGTAAAGCTGAAGAGCATTGTGAAAGATCTGCCGCCTCTGTTCGAACAGTTCTACAGCAACGAGAGCCGACGCAAGTGTCAGTATTGCGGGACGATTCATCCGGGTAAATAGAGAATGCCAGTCATCGACGTTCACACCCACTTTTTCCCCTATTCATGGCCCGACTTGGCGGCGCGCTACGGCACGCCGGACTGGCCGTGGATCAAACATACTGAGCCGGGGAAGGCAGACATTATGGTGGGAGATCGATTCTTCCGTCATATTTATTCGGCGTGCTGGGATCCGGAGATTCGATTGCGAGAAATGGATCGTGATGGGATCGATCAGCAAGTAATCTCTGCTACGCCGGTGCTGTTCGCGTACGAGCGGCCTGTGGAGCATGCGCTTGATTGCGCGCGATTGTTTAACGACGCTGCGCTTGCGCTTTGCGCTCGCGGACGGGGAAGGCTGAAATCCCTTTGCCAGGTGCCGCTGCAGGATATCGATGCGGCCTGCAAAGAACTCAGTCGGTGTATGCAGGCTGGGCATCTGGGCGTGGAAATTGGCAACCACGTTGGAACCAAGAATCTCGATGATTCCGGAATCGTCACCTTTCTGCATCACTGCGCGGATGAAGGGGCCGCCGTGCTCGTCCATCCCTGGGAAATGTTTGGGCGAGAGCGAATGCCGAAATACATGATGCCGTGGACTGTCGGGATGCCGGCGGAGACACAACTCGCCTTAGTGGCATTGATTTTGAGCGGCGCCTTTGACAGGTTGCCGAGTAAACTCCGAATTTGTTTCGCGCACGGTGGGGGGAGCTTCGCGTTTTTGCTCGGACGGCTGGAAAATGCATGGCATCACCATCCGGTCGCACGCGGGGAATGCGAGCATCCTCCCAGCCAATATCTCAAGCGCTTCTTTGTGGACTCTGCGGTGTTCGAGCCTCACACGCTGCAATTCCTGGTAAAAGCCATGGGCACAGATCGAGTGATGCTCGGCTCCGACTATCCATTTCCTTTGGGGGAAGAACGCGTAGGTTCTCTCATTCGCCAAAGCAACTTGCCGCCGGATGCGAAGAGCAAGCTCCTGAGCGGCAATGCCGTGCGGTTCCTCGCATTCGCAGCTGAGTCGAATGCCGCTGAGGATAAAATAACCTGCGCGGCCGTTGTTTCCTCACCGGCTGAGCCCGAGTCGGGGCGGCTTACCTACAGCTCGTATTTGAAGGTGCCCGAGCTGCTGGCGTTGCAGCATCCGCAATCTTCTCCGCAGCACCATGATGAGTTGCTTTTTATCATTGTCCATCAGACTTATGAATTGTGGTTCAAGGAACTGCTGCACGACCTCGATGCCGTGGTCGCGAATTTGCAACAGGCGGCCGCCGCTCCGCATTGGCACGACGAAGTTTATGAGGCAGCGCGGTTGTTGCGCCGCTGTACCGAAATCACGCGGGTGTTAGTGGAACAGTTCACTATTCTGGAAACCATGCTGCCCACGCATTTTCTGGCGTTTCGCGGACTGCTGGAGCCTGCAAGCGGATTTCAGTCAGAGCAATTTCGCGAGATTGAATTCCTATGCGGACTGAAGGATGAAAAGATGCTTCGCTATCACCGGCCGACACCGGAGGCGTATGCCAGCCTGAAGCGCCGTTTGGAAGAGCCTTCGCTTCGCGACGCATTCTTCGGAGCTTTGCAATCAATGGGCAAGTTGCCGGCAGACACTGAAGCCGCTACCGAGGGGGAGAGATTCGAGGCTCGCGCTCGTGCGGTTCACACGCTCTACAAAGACGAACATCATCATCGCGACTGGATTGATGTCTGCGAGCGGTTGACAGAATTCGACGAATTGGTGGTGAGCTGGCGATTGCGCCATATACAACTCGTCGAGCGGATCATCGGAGTCCGCATGGGGACAGGCGGAAGCACTGGAGCATCCTATTTGAAACTCACACTCGACAAAAAATTCTTTCCCGAGTTGTGGGAGGCAAGAACGCTGCTGACCGAATGAAATTGATTTTCGCGATCGTGATGTTCCTGCTGATCGAACTTTAATTGATGAACCACACTCCCGAAGAAGTAACCCTGATTGGCGCGGGACTAAACGGCCCCCTTCTCGCGATTCTGTTGATACAGAGGGGATATGCGGTCGAACTCTACGAGCGCCGTCCGGATATGCGTCGAGTGCCGATGAGTGCGGGCCGCTCCATCAATCTCGCTGTTTCCACTCGCGGCATTTACGCCTTACAGCAAGCCGGGCTGTGGGAGCGGATGCGAAACATCATCCTTCCGATGAAAGGACGGATGATGCATTCGATTGCCGGAGAGCTCACCTTCCAACCCTATGGGAAGAATGAAGCCGAGGTTATCAATTCGATTTCCCGTGCCGACCTGAACATCGCATTGATGAATGCAGCGGAGCAGCAGGGTGCGACCATTCATTTCAATCAGCGCTGCACCGGGTACGATTTGAAAACGGGAGTAATCCGAGTGCGTAACGAAGAGACGGAGGAGGAAACCACCCGACAAGTTGGGATAGTGATCGGCTGCGATGGATCGGCATCGTCGATTCGGAATGAAATGCTCAAGCTGAACCGTTTCAACTTTTCGCAGAAGTATCTCGATTACGGATACAAGGAATTGACGATCCCCGCCGGTTCTGATGGAGAGCATCTTCTCGAGACCCACGCGCTGCACATTTGGCCGCGTGGCAAATACATGCTGATTGCATTGCCCAACATCGATGGCACATTTGCCTGCATTCTGTTTCTGCCGTTTGAGGGGGGCGACAGCTTCGCTAGTTTAACCACTCCATCACTGGTGCGAGACTTTTTCAGTTCGCGCTTTCCAGATGCACTCTCGCTGATGCCTCAACTGGCTGAGAATTACTTCGCAAATCCGACCGGCGCGATGGTCACGATCAAGTGCTCGCCCTGGCACGTGGACGGAAGAGCCCTGGTTCTCGGGGATGCAGCCCATGCCATTGTCCCATTCTTCGGGCAAGGATTGAATTGCGGATTCGAAGATTGTACTTCTCTCATGGAGTTGCTCGACCGGCACGGTCAGGATTGGGCCCGGGTTTTCGCTGAGTTCGAGAGTGAGCGCAAAGTCAATACCGATGCAATTGCTGAGATGGCGATCGAGAATTTCACGGAGATGCGAGATCGGGTCGCAGAATCGCGTTTTCTGCTTCAAAAAAAGATAGAGCTCGCTCTTGAAGCCAGGTATCCGCAACAATTTGTGCCGAAATATGCCATGGTAACTTTTCATCGGATTCCATACTCGGTAGCTCTCGCTCGCGGAACTGTGCAGGAAAAAATCCTGGCAGAACTTTGCGAATCGATCAATCGCGTCGAAGATCTCGATTGGAGCAAGGCTGACCAGTTGATTCGCCGCGATCTTACGCCCCTGGAGTTGAGGAGTTGACCGGCCCGAACTTGCAACCAGGGTTTCAGACGGACGAGGAGTTTGCCGTCTCATTGGATGAGCGCGATCCGCTGAAAGAATTTCGCAAACGATTTCTGTTCCCAAAGAATGAGGAAGGCGATGATTGCATTTATCTGTGCGGGCATTCGCTCGGGTTGCAGTCCCGAACTGCGGCAGCATACCTTGAGCAGGAACTGCAGGATTGGGCTCAGCTTGGCGTGGAGGGCCACTTTCGAGCGAAGAATCCATGGATGCCTTACCACAGGCTGCTTACGGAATGGACGGCAGAACTGGTCGGAGCGCTACCCCTCGAAGTGGTAGTGATGAATTCGCTCACCGTCAACCTTCACCTGATGATGGTTTCGTTCTACCGCCCGACGCCGCGCAGGCACAAGATCGTTGTCGAGCGCGGAGCTTTTCCTTCCGACCAGTATGCTGTGAAATCGCAGATTATTTTCCATGGCTTTGACCCTGCGTCTTCGCTCATTGAGCTGACACCTCGCAAAGGTGAGTCTTGCCTGCGGGACGAGGATGTTGAGTCAACGATTGAGGGCGAGGGCGATGAGATCGCATTGATTTTGCTGGGTGGAGTGAATTATTCGACTGGACAAGCCTTTGATATGGCGGGCATCACCAGCGCGGGGCACAGGCGAGGCTGCATAGTAGGTTTCGATCTGGCGCACGCGGCCGGAAATTTGCAGTTGAAACTTCATGAGTGGGGACCGGACTTTGCGATATGGTGCAGCTACAAATATTTAAATGGTGGTCCCGGATGTATTGCCGGTTGTTTCATTCATGAACGGCATGCGCGCGCGTGGGATCTGCCTCGCTTTACTGGCTGGTGGGGGCACGAGGAACGAGTACGATTCGAAATGGGGCCGGATTTTGAACCAATGGCCGGCGCGGAGGGCTGGCAACTAAGCAACCCATCGATTCTCAGTTTGGCCGTGCTGCGGGCATCGATGGAAATCTTCCACGAAGCTGGGATGGAGCGTTTGCGAGCCAAGAGCGTGTCGCTGACTGGTTATCTGGACTTTCTGTTAAACCGCATGGTGCCACGTCGTTTCTCCATTATCACGCCCTGTGAGCCAGAGCGGCGTGGTGCGCAGCTTTCGATTCGAATTCCTGAGCAAGGGCGCATGTTATGCGAACGATTGATTTGTAAAGGCACTATCTGTGATTGGCGGGAGACTGACACGTTGCGGGTTGGACCCGCACCCCTCTACAACTCCTATCATGATGTCTTTCAATTCGTTCGCCGATTCGCCGCTGCGATCGCTTAACCATTCAAAAAGACTTCCGGGGAAGATTCTTGCGCGATTACTTCGGTAATGCGCGGTGTGCCTCAACGTGAACATACACTTTTACGGTGGGATTAATGTCTCTGCGACAACCCGGGAGATGGACGGCCGTAGTGTGTGCAATAGTAGGTGGGCACATTCTCGTGTCGCTGCTAGTTCCACGCAGCACAGGACTTACCGCCTTCGGCGACCTCACGCAGTGCGTCCTGCTTTCTTGCGCAACCCTGTTTATTTTCTCGAACGTCAGAACCCGCGACAAAAAATCTCAACTGTTTTGGGCTCTCATGGCAGTCGGGAGCGCAATGTGGCTGTGCCCCCAGGTTTTGTGGACTTACTTTGAAGTCTACTTGCGCCAGGAGGTACCGAACCCATTTGTCGGAGATGTCGTTCTGTTTCTCCACATTGTTCCCATGATGGCAGCCCTGGCGATACAGCCTCACGTTCAACGGAATGACCACTCTTTGCCGCTCGTGTCTCTCGATTTCTTTCTCCTGCTTACGTGGTGGCTTTACCTTTACATGTTTATCGTCATTCCATGGCAATACGTTTCTGCCAATGAAATCGTGTACGGCCACAGCTTCGACTTACTTTACGCATCGGAACAGATCGTTCTTGTCTTGTGGGCAGGGTTGGTTTGGAAGCGCAGTCAAGGCTACTGGCACATAATTTACGGACGATTTTTTAAAGCAGCGGTTATTTACAGCGTGGGGTCGACGCTGGCTGGTGTCGCCATCGATTTTCATCAGTACTACACAGGCAGTTTTTACGATGTTCCACTGGTGGCCGCAATGGCCTGGTTCGCCGGGGTAGGTTTCCTGGCGCGTGGAACTTCGCCGGATCCCCCCGCTAACTCACAATCGGGCGATAACCATAATATGTGGAGAGCCCGCTTGGCCATGATGGCAGTTTTTTCTACGCCACTCATGGTGGCGTGGGCAGTGTATGGGCAAGCCCCACTACGAGTGCGCGCTTACAGGCTGGTGTTGACTGTGGCGGCGATGCTTTTAATGGGCACGCTGGTACTTCTGAAGCAGCATTGGATGGACCGGGAACTGCTTCACCTCTTGCGACTGTCGCGCCAGAATCTCGATGAGATGCGTCAGCTGAAAGACGAGTTGGAGAGTAAAGAGCAGTCTTTGCGGTGGCACAGCCTTGAGCTGCAGCGTAAAAATCTTGAACTTCAGGAAATTTCCTTCACCGACGCTTTAACTGGCGTATGGAATCGCCGTTATCTGGAGGAAATTCTGGCCGCCGAATCCGGACAGGTGCTGCGAAATTATGAACGGGCTCGGGGTGGCGCCATTCACAAGCTGGATCATCGCGATCTGATTTTTATCATGGTGGATATGGATTTCTTCAAAGAAGTGAACGATGTTCATGGGCATCCCGCGGGCGATCGACTGCTGCAAAGGGTAGCGGAGCGTTTGACCAGCGTAGTGCGCAAATCGGATGTGCTGGTGCGGTGGGGAGGCGAAGAATTCCTGATCATGTCGCGCTCCGCAGATCCCTCTGGTACTCCTGCATTCTGCGAACGCGTTCTGGACATCATAGCGTCGGAAGCCTTTGATCTGGGACACGGCATCCGAGTGCGCAAAACATGCTCCGTAGGATGGGCCCCTTTTCCATGGAGCCGCAGTGCTTATGAAGCCATTTGCGCGGAGGAGGCCATCGAACTCGCAGACAACGCGCTTTACCGGGCAAAGGCAGGTGGCCGAAATCAGGGCATCGGAATTGTGCCGGGCGACGGAGCTGCCGCCACTCCCCATACGATCCGATTAGAGGCGCTCCGGAATGATAACGGCGTGCTGACGCGCATCGTAAAAGTGCAGGTACCCAACCCCGAAGCTGCGGAAGAAACTTCGCCCGACAAGACGTCTTCCGGCAAAACGTTTTCCGCCAAAACGTTTTCTGCCGAACAATAGAAGCTCTAGCCGCTTGACCTTTCAACCCTCGGCTGAATACATTGAGAAGCCGCTGTACTAGAGGGCTATCGCGATACAATCACTCAGGTCCGAATAGAATTCTACGAGGCATAGTCGATGATGCATGCTAGAAAACCTTCCCCGAAAACCGGTCTGCGCCACAAGGCGCAACTGATGTCAGCTTCGGAAATTGAACGCACCCTGGTGCGCCTGGCTTACGAAATTGTCGAGAAGAATGGCGGTGTTGAGAGCCTGGGATTAGTTGGAATTCGGCGGCGGGGTGTACCCATCGCCGAGCGCCTGGGCAAGATCATCACCCGCATCGAGAATGCCCAGGTTCCCGTTGGGACATTGGACATCACTTTTTATCGCGACGATCTTTCGACACTCGGGCCCAAGCCAGTCGTGCAAGATAAAGAGATTGGATTTTCGATTGAAGACAAAAACATCGTTTTGGTCGATGACGTCCTTTTTACCGGACGCACAACGCGAGCCGCGCTGGACGCTCTGTTTTCGCATGGAAGGCCCCGGAGGGTGCAGCTATGCGTGCTGATCGACCGCGGCCATCGCGAATTACCCGTGGAAGCCAGTTTCGTAGGACGCAACGTACAGACCACCATGAATGAAGTGATCGAAGTTAAGTTGACTGAGATTGACAATGCCGAGAAGGTGCTGTTGATGGAGAGGTAGGAAGCGGCGATAATTTAGATGTTAAATGAAAAGGACGGCGGAGAAACCGCCGTCCTTTTTGTTAGGTTGATTCGGCTACGACAATCTTGTGCAGATCGCCTTGGTCTGGGTGTATAGATGAAGCGCATCGTGGCCCATCTCCCGGCCCCAGCCGGATTGCTTGTACCCCCCAAAAGGCAACGCCGCATCGAAAATGTTGTAGCAGTTTATCCACACCGTGCCGGCGCGCAGATGCTCGGCCGTGCGGTGAGCCTTGCTGATGTCGCGGGTCCAAACCGCAGCGGCCAGGCCGTATTCGCTGTCGTTGGCACGGGGCAGGATTTCCTCCGGATCGTCGAACGGCATCGCCGTTACAACCGGCCCGAAAATTTCTTCCTTCACCACTTTCATGTCTTCCCGGGTGTTCACAAGAACAGTGGGCTCGACAAAGTAACCTTTGTCTCCTTTTTTCTGGCCGCCGACAACCGCCTTGGCGCCTTCCGAGAGACCCGCCTCCAAGTAACCGCAGACGCGGTTTAACTGTTCTTCCGAGACAAGCGGTCCCATCTGCGTTTGCGGGTCGAGTCCGGACCCTACTTTGATCTTCTTGGCTTGTTCCACAACACCTTCAACGACTCGATCGAAAACCGATTTTTCGACGTAGAGCCGCGAGCCGGCGCAGCAACATTGTCCGTGATTGAAGAAAATCGCGCTCGCGGCACCGGGGATCGCTGAATCAAGATCGGCGTCCTTGTACACCACGTTCGGAGATTTTCCGCCAAGTTCCAGCGATACTTTCTTCAGGTTTCCTGCGGCAGCGTGGACGATCAGCTTGCCAACTTCGGTGGAACCGGTGAAAGCAATTTTATCCACCTTAGGATGGGCGGCCAGAGCGGCGCCCGCGGTTTCGCCGTATCCCGGCACGATGTTCACCACACCTTCGGGAAAGCCGGCTTCCATGATGAGTTCGCCGAGACGCAGCGCGGAAAGCGGAGTTTGCTCCGCCGGTTTCAACACAACCGTGCACCCGGTCGCTAGCGCAGGACCCAGTTTCCAGGCCGCCATCAGTAGCGGAAAATTCCAGGGAATGATCTGTCCTGCAACTCCGACCGGTTCTCGCAATGTGTAGGCAAAATATTTTGCCCCGGGCGTGTAGGGTACCGACAGTGGAATCGTATTGCCTTCGATCTTTGTCGCCCATCCCGCCATGTAACGGAATAAATCGACGGCCAACGGGACATCGGCGGCCCTTGCGACGGTAAGAGCCTTGCCGTTGTCGAGGCTTTCGAGATACGCGAATTCCTCAGTGTGCGCTTCGAGCAAATCAGCCAGCTTCCAGATGAGCCGGCCGCGTTCGGATGCGGTCAAGCGGCGCCACGGGCCTAGGTCAAAGGCCCGTCGTGCAGCCTTCACAGCTTGTTCGATATCGTCTCGGTCGCCTTCGGCAACCTGTGCGAGAATTTCACCCGTAGCAGGGTTATAGGTAGGAAACGTCTTGCCCGAAATAGAGTTTACCCATTTGCCGTCGATCAACATTTTGCGCGGCTTGTCGATGAATTCTGCGACTTGCGGATGGATTTGCGGTGATACTGCGATGCCCATAGGTCCTCCTTTGGATCGAACGAAGATCAAATAAGAACTTGCAGGATGCGAAACTTAAAATGCTAGCGGAGAAAGATAACGGAAGTATGCTAGTCCCGAGCCGGAACAAAATCAATTCCTCGCTTCATGGCCTGACACCGGCTACTCGCCGTAAGGAACCCAGATATTTTTCACCTGAGTAGCATGCTCCAAAAACCAGCGACCTTCGGCAAGCTTAGGATTGAACCAGTCGATTGCGCGTCCTTCGTTTGTCCAGACTTGCTTTAGATTTCCAACCGACATCGCTTTCGCGGCAGCGGCGCTGGCTTCGTCCGTAAATGACCAGACCGCATCCACATCGTCGTGCTCGGCGATAGTTTTCAGCAGCTGCGATGCGTACCCCGTCACAATGTTGACTGCGCCGCCGGGGACGTCGCTGGTGTCAAAGAGCTGATAAAGATCGGCGGCGATGAGCGGGTAAGACTCTGAAGGAACCGCGATCACTGTGTTGCCCACGGCGAGAGCGGGCATGACTAGGGAGAGAAAACCGAGCAGCGGCGCTTCCGCGGGACAGATTATTCCTATGGTGCCGAGCAGTTCGTTCATCGCGATCGCGATGTTGCGAAAAGGAGGACTGTGCACAGCTCCGTCAAATTTGTCTGCCCATGCCGCGTAGGAAAAAATGCGCTCGATCCCGAGGTCGAGTTCCGCGGCCGCTTGTTTCGCTCCTACAGCCGCGGTAAGCCCACGGATAATTTCTTCGCGCCGTTGGGAAAGGTTTTCGGCACAGTAGTAGAGTACCTGCGCGCGATTGTGTGCCGTCGCTTTCGCCCACGACTCCGCCTTGCGGGCAGCCTCGACGGCATTGCGAATATCTTTTCGGTTGCCGAGCGAAGCTTCGCCCAACAGCTGTCCATCGCCAGACCGCACTTCCATGCTGTATCCAGAATCTGGCCGCGTTTGCTTGCCCCCGATGTAGAGCTTCACGGTGCGATCGATGGCCGGCGTGGCAGTTTCCTGGTCTTCTTTTTTCTGATTCTCCCCCTCGGCTGCTGCTTTTGCAGCAGTGTTTGGCTGAGAAAGCTTAGGTAGGTTCCTAAACCACGCCGGTTGCAAATATTCGAGCAAGCCTTCCTTGCCGCCCTCCCGTCCGTATCCGCTTTCGCGATAGCCGCCAAAGCCACAGGCAGCGTCGAATAGATTGGTGCAGTTAACCCAGACGACGCCGGCTTTGAGTTGCGCCGCGACATGCAAGGCAACATTGATATTCTCGCTCCAGACGCATGCCGCCAGGCCGTAGACCGTATTGTTAGCCAGTTCGATGGCTTCTCTCGGAGTGCGAAATGTCATCGCAGCTAGAACGGGTCCGAAAATTTCCTGTTGCGCGACAAGAGATGTGGGATGCACGTTGCTCAGCAGCGTAGGTGGATAGTAAAAGCCGCGCGCAGGAAGCGCGACTTGCGGTTGCCAACAGGTTGCGCCTTCGGCGATTCCTTGATCCACCATTCGCTGGATGCGCTCCAGCTGCACCCGCGCCACGATTGCCCCAATATCGATTGCCTTATCCAGAGGAAGGCCGACGCGCAGAGTGCTCATGCGCTCCCTGATTTTTCCAACCAAGGTTTCGGCAATGCTTTCCTGCATCAGCAGACGCGAACCCGCGCAACATACTTGACCCTGATTGAACCAGATTCCATCTACCAATCCCTCGACGGCGCTATCCAGGTCAGCGTCGTCGAAGATGATGAAAGGGGATTTGCCGCCTAACTCAAGCGACAGGCGTTTGTGAGTTGTCGCCGTGGCGGCGCGGATGGCGCGTCCAACTTCGGTGGAACCTGTGAAGGCGATTTTGTCCACATCAGGATGTTTCACCAGGGCCTCACCGGTCGAGCCGTCGCCCGTAACAATGTTGACGACGCCAGCCGGCAATCCAGCTTCCTCACAAAGTTCCGCGAACGCGAGCGCGGTCAGGGGAGTAAATTCAGCGGGCTTCAGCACTACTGTGTTTCCCGTCGCGAGGGCCGGCGCGATCTTCCAGGCCGCCATAAGCAGCGGGAAATTCCACGGAATGATCTGGCCAACCACACCGCAGGGCTCGTACTCAGCGAACTCCTCCCCGAGAAGTTGGGCCCAGCCCGCGTGGTAATAAAAGTGCCGCGCAACTAAAGGAATGTCGATATCGCGGCTCTCGCGGATCGGCTTGCCGTTGTCCATGGTTTCCAGAACCGCGAGAAGACGGGAATGTTTTTGCACCAGCCGGGCCAGCGCATACAGATAGCGCGCCCGGACGTGCGGGTTCAGCCCACGCCACTTGGGAAATGCAGAGCGAGCCGCACTCACAGCAGCGTCGATATCGGCGGAGGAACCCATTGCTATAGCAGCCAGTTTTTCTCCGTTGGAGGGATCAAGCGTATCGAAGTATTCGCCCCCGAGGGGAGCTTGCCAGGCGCCATTGAGGAAATGTCCGAAGCGATGGCGGTGCCGCTCCAGCCAGGCTTGTGCTTCCTTCGGATCTTCCGGCGCGGGACCGTACTCCATCGACACAAACTTTTCGGCAATGCTCATGTAGTTCGGCTCGGTTCTTTCGCTGTGTGCTTTTGGTTTCTGCAACTATGCGATGGGATGACGGTATTCCGCAGAATAGCGCCCCGTCGCATGATGCTCGAGTTGCCGCTCGATATCGCCCAACAGTCCACTTGCGCCAAATCGAAAAAGCTCGCCGCGCAACCAGGACTGGCCTAGCTCTTCCTTCATCATCGCCAGCCAATCGAGCGATTGCTTTGCGGTGCGAATTCCGCCGGCAGCTTTGAAGCCTACGGCCATCCCCGTTTGCCCGGCGTATTCGCGAATCATGCGAGTCATCACTAAGCCAACGGGCAGCGTGGCATTGACCGTTTCTTTGCCCGTGGAAGTTTTGATGAAGTCGGCTCCAGCCATCATGGCAACAATGCTGGCGCGGGCAACATTGCGCAACGTCAGTAGATCGCCAGTGGCAAGAATCACTTTCATGTGGGCCGCACCGCAGGCCTGCTTGAAAGCGGCAACTTCGTCGAACAGCGCCTGCCAGCGTCCACTGAACACGTGGGCTCGAGTTATGACAACGTCGATCTCGTGCGCGCCTGTTTCTACCGAACGGCGAATCTCTGCAACTCGCTCCGTCAGGGGTGAGAGCCCAGCGGGGAAGCCGGTGGAAACTGCGGCGACGCGCACGCCGCTTCTTTCTAAAGCGTGCAGCGCGGTTTCAACAAATACGTGGTAGACGCACACAGCCGCAACTTTTATTTCGAGTTCTTCGATACCCAACTGGTGTGCCAGTTCGTGCTGCAGCGGATGCCGTGCCTTTGCACACAAGCGACGAACGCGCTCATCCGTATCGTCACCGGAAAGCGTGGTCAAATCCATGCAGGTAATCGCCCGCAGAAGCCACGCCGCTTGCCATTCCTTCTTTACGGTTCTGCGTGCAACCTGCGTCTGGGCACGGCGTTCGGCAGCGCTCGTATTCACTCGCACCTCTTGCACCCAGTTGAGGTCGAGGGGAATTCCAGTATTGGGCAGAAGCGGTCGATTGCCAAGTGTCGCCAGCAAAGTTTCATCCCGCGGCGGGTGTTCAGCGCGCGGGTGTTCAGCGCCCGGGTGTTCAGCGCGATTGATCGTCTCGCTGGTTTCTTCGTGAGATATTCCGGGATTTTTGTCGACTGGCACCGGATCCTGCCTCGCATCGTAATTGTACGGCAGGAAATCCTGCAGCGCGAGTTCGCGGCGTGCTCCCAATAAAAAGCTGTAGATCGTTGAGCCAGGGTTTACAATTGCCGTCGATTTCATCGAATCAAAAAGAGATTCTTTCGCATGCCCAAGAATGCCCTGCCCGCTGACGTACAGAAAAAAATGCTGCGGTCCGCGATGAAGGTCATGAAGAACGCGCATGCGCCTTACTCGAACTTTCGGGTCGGCGCGGCCGTCCTTTTAGCTAACGGGAAAATCTTCTCGGGTTGCAATGTGGAGAACGCCTCCTACGGAATGACCAACTGCGCCGAACGCACCGCAATTTTTTCAGCGGTCGCGGAACTGGGGCCGAAGATCGAGATCCGCGCGGTTTCGGTGGTCAATGACCATGGAATGCCCTGTTCGCCCTGCGGCGCCTGCCGGCAAGTGATCTACGAGTTCGGCCCCGACGCGATCATTTTCTTCCAGGGAGCGCAGGGCGCAAAACAGGCTCACATTACCGAACTGCTTCCGGAAGGATTTCGTCTCCAGTGAATTCCACTCCGGCCTCTACGCAGAGTTTCCGCGCTATTGACGTGATTCGCAAAAAACGCGACGGTCGGGAGTTATCTCGAAACGAAATTGAATCTCTGGTGAACGCATACACCCGCGACCAGATTCCTGACTACCAGGTCGCGGCTTGGCTGATGGCCGTTGTTTTGCGTGGCATGACCCAAGCCGAGACCGCTGCCCTGACGGATGCAATGTTGCGCTCAGGCGAGGTCCTCGATCTTTCTTCGCTTCCGGCAAAGAAAGTGGACAAACATTCGACTGGCGGCGTGGGCGATAAGACTTCGCTTGTGCTGGCGCCGCTTGCGGCTGCTGCGGGCGTGGCCGTTCCTATGATCAGCGGGCGCGGCCTGGGACACACGGGGGGAACGCTGGACAAACTCGAGGCGATCCCGGGTTTCAATGTAAATCTTTCCGTCGCAGAATTTCGCCGCGTTCTTGAAACTTGCGGTTGCGCCATGATCGGACAGACTGCGGAGATTGCTCCGGCGGATCGCAAACTCTACGCGCTGCGCGATGTTACCGGAACCGTGGAGAGCCCTTACCTGATTTGCGCCTCGATCATGAGCAAGAAACTCGCGGAAGGCATCGACGCGCTTGTTCTCGATGTAAAAACCGGCTCTGGCGCGTTCATGAAAAATGAAAAGGACGCGGTATCGCTCGCGGAGTTGATGGTTGAAACCGGTGAACGCATGGGCAAGAAAATGGTGGCGCTCATCACGGATATGGATCAGCCGCTGGGAAATATGATCGGCAATGCGCTTGAGGTTGTTGAGGTGGTGGAGATTTTACGTGGCAAGGGCCCGGAGGACTTACGGCTGCTCTGTGTCGAGCTTGGGGGTTGGATGTTGCACCTGGGTGGAGTTGCAGTCACCGTCGCCGAAGGAAAAAAGCAAAGTGAGAAGCTGATCACTTCCGGAAAAGCGCTCGACAAATTCCGCCAGATGGTGGAACTGCAAGGGGGAGATCCGCGAACAATCGACGACCCGAAGAAACTGCCTCAAGCCGAGCATGCGATGACCTTGTCTAGCTCGAGGACTGGATATCTCGCGTCTTTACAATGCGAGCAGGTTGGCACCGCGTGCGTGATTCTCGGTGGCGGCCGCGAACGCAAAGAAGATTCGGTCGACCCCACGGTGGGAATCGTGCTTCACAAAAAGGTCGGGGATGGTGTTTCGGCCGGCGAGCTGCTCGCGACGATTTACTACAATTCCGAAACGCGAGTGACGCGTGCGCGTCAATTGCTTGAACAAAGCTTTCAGATCGCGGATTCGCCTTCGCATGAGAAGAGGCGGTTGATTCATCAAGTGATCGGAACCTCCGGAGAAAAAAACTGAATGGCACGCTTCACTGGCATTCTCGGTCTGTTCACCATGCTGGCGTTGGCTTATGCATTCTCCATCAATCGCCGCGCGATTCGCTTAAAGACTGTCGCGTGGGGACTGGGTTTGCAGTTTGCGTTTGCCGTGTGTGTGTTGAGGATCGACGCCGGGCGACGGGTTTTCCAAAAGGCTGGCGACGTAGTCAGTCGTTTGCTGAGCTACTCTTATGTGGGTTCGCAGTTTGTTTTCGGCGACCTGGGGAAACAAAATTCTCATTTCGGTTTCTATTTCGCCTTTCAGGTACTGCCAGCCATCATTTTCATCTGCGCGTTTTTCGCGGTCCTCTACTACTTGGGAGTTATGCAGGTCATTATCCGCGTCTTCGCCTGGGTGATGACACGCGTGATGGGCGCCAGCGGTGCCGAATCGCTGAACATCGCTGCCAGCATTTTCATGGGCCAAACGGAAGCGCCGGTGACCATCCGGCCTTTTCTTCCGGAGCTGACGCACTCAGAACTGATGACGGTGATGACGAGCGGCATGGCCCACGTCTCTGGTGGAATCATGGCGGCATACATCGCATTCGGCATAGAACCCAAGCACCTGCTGAGTGCGGTAATCATGACTGCGCCGGGCACTTTGTTAATGGCGAAAATGCTTGTACCGGAGACGGAGGAGCCGAAGACGGCGGGGCGCGTCATCATGAGCGAGGCGGAAGTGGAAGCTGGGAAGAAAGAAAATCTTCTGGGCGCCATCGCTCGGGGAACGACTGATGGTCTGCACATGGCTTTGAATATCGCCGCCATGCTGATTGCGTTCCTGGCGCTGATTGCGCTGGCGGATGGCATTCTGGGCGGTATTCACCACTGGCTGGCCTGGTTTCCAGAAAGTCTGGAAAAGATATTCGGTGTGCTCTTCGCGCCGGTTGCATGGGTGATCGGCGTTCCGTGGCGCGATTGCGGCCTGATTGGAACATTGCTTGGGACCCGAATGGTGCTGAACGAACTGGTGGCATTTTCTATTCTTGGACCGATGAAGGCTGCGCTCGACCCACGCTCATTCACGATTGCCACTTTTGCGTTGTGTGGTTTCGCAAATCTCAGCTCAATCGGAATCCAGATTGGCGGCATCGGCGCGCTCGCTCCGAACAAGAAAGGCGAACTGGCGCAGCTTGGGATACGCGCGATGCTGGCGGGAACCATGGCGAACTTAATGTCGGCTTCAATCGCGGGCATGCTGCTATAAGCAATGGCGTTTTCGCGCTGCTGCCCCCAATCAAATGTTGCCCCGAATCAGATAAAGATTGAGAAACCAAATGCCGATAGACACTGCTGCGGCACAAAAAGGGTATTTATGAAAAGTGCGAGGTTTGTCTTGACGATACTGTTGCTTTTCATTTTCACATGCTTGACGAACGCGTCCGCTCAAAGTTCGCCGAGGCGAGTGATTATCGACACCGATCCTGGCACCGATGATGCCATGGCCATCATTCTGGCGTTGAATTCTCCGGAGTTCAAAGTGGAAGCGCTCACGGTAGTGCCCGGTAATGTCGAGGCGTGGCAGGGATTGGAAAATGCGCTGAAGATCGTTTCGCTCGCCGGCCGCTGCGACGTCGCGGTCGCTGGAGGGGCGCAGCATCCGCTGAATCAGAAACTGATCACCGCGCAGTTCTGGCACGGCAAGAATGGATTGGCTAATGTCGAATTGCCGCCTTCGAAGTGCAAGGCCGATCCCAGGTTTGGTCCAGACCTCATCATTGAAATGATCCACAAATATCCGCATGAGATTACTCTGATTCCGGTCGGGCCTTTGACCAATATTGCGTTGGCGGTTTCCAAAGATCCCTCGATTGCAGGCTTGGTCAAAGACATCGTCATCATGGGCGGATCGATTACCGGCGGCAATGTGGACGGGGCGGCAGAAGCAAATATCTACAACGACCCGGAGGCGGCGCAGATTGTATTTAACGCCGGGTGGATGGTGACGATGGTTGGCTCTGACGTTGGCGAGCGCACGCTGATTACGCGAAAATATCTGACCGAACTTCAGTCCTTGCACGGACCACAGAGCGATTTTATCGCGAAGATTGCCGATTTTTATTTGACCCGCAGCGAAAAGAGCGGATATAGCGGCGCCGCAATGTATGATCCGCTGGCTGTAGGAATTGCTCTTGATCCCACATTAGGCACGCTGAAAGAGATGCACGTTGACGTCGAAACCAAGGGTGAGTTTACTCGCGGAGAAACTGTGGCAAACCGCATGGGGTCGAACGAGAAGAATGTTCTGCACGGAGATCACTACGAGATCGAGGGTGTCGTCGAGCTTAAGCCCAATGCGAAAGTCTGTGTGGCTTCCGATGCAGACCGCTTCCTGCAGCTGTTTATTAGTCGAATCAGAGGAAAGTAACAACCGCTTCTAGCCATTCGCGCGCGCTACCAGAAAAATCGCCAGACCATAGAAGACGAACATCAGGGCAAGATAGGTTTTCGCGCGCGGTCCCGAATTTGCGAATTCTTTCCACGCTAAAATTCCCCAGAGCGCCGCAACCATGGGAGCAGATTGCCCGATCGCATAGGAGATCGCAACCCCCGTGAAACTGGCGGCGACCAGATTGAACACCGTTCCGATGCCCCAGATGCATCCACCGAAAAGTCCCAGGAGATGTCCCGAAGCAGGCCCGCTGAAAAATCCGCCGAAGCTTACCGGCTCGCCTACCAGCGGATGCTTCATGAAGTAAATATTCCAGATGAAACAGGAGAGCAACGCGCCCGAGGTCAGGAAGACGGCAGCGCTGTAGGGTCCTAACGCATTGCCGCGCGTCATCGCATGGGTCATGAATGGAGCCCAAAGGCCCATCAGAATTCCTGAAACCACGCAAGTGATCACGCTCTTCCTTGAAACCGTGCGTCCTGCGGCCGCAAGACTTCCGTAGGCCTTTCCATCCAGAACTACTGCGGCAAACGCGCACGCGACTCCAAGGGCAAGGTAAATCGCATTGCCTTTGGGCTGCAGAACATAGCTCAGTACAGTGCCGACCACCAATGCAATTCCAATCGAAATGGGAAACGCGACCGCCAGTCCCGCCATGTCAATCGCCGCCACGAGCAGGAGATTTGCCAGGTTGAACAGCGCGCCTCCGATAAGCGCATTCACGATATTGGAAGTGTCCGCAGCGTGAACGTTATTCAGAAAACTGGAGGAATCGTTCCCCGAACTTCCCATGGTGAGCGCAAGGACAAGAGAGATCAGAAAAATGCCAACGGCATAATCCCAGTAGAAAAGCTCGAAGCGGTAGCCTTTGACGCCTTTGTAAGTATTTGCCCACGAACCCCAGCAGACAGCGCTCGTGATCATCATCAGCAGCGCAACGCTCAAACTGGATGGCGTGAACATCGATTCTCCTGGCTGTTGTGTAATGGAAAGTGTGTAACTCTACTCTGGTTTCGTTCGTGTCACAAGTATCCGCGGCCGAGTTACACCATTTCGTAGCTGATTATCGCGGCAGAGCCTGCTTCATATTAGTTAACGCATAAGCCATTACGGCCATGGCGGCGGCGTTTTCGCGGAGCTCGGCGGGAGCGACTTTATCGAGAGTATCGGCGGCGGTGTGGTGGTAGTTGAAATACGTGCGGCCATCTTGCATCACGCCGAAGGCAGGCACGCCGGCATCGGACATCGCGGAGATGTCCGCCCCGGGCGGGTAGGTTGAAGGCTGTAGGACCGTCGCGCCGACGCTCTGAAGAACCGATTGTACCGGGTGCAAGAGGTCGATGGCCTCCTGCGGAGCCTTGATGTCGAAGCCTAGGGGATGGGCGGCGCCGGCGTCGCTCTCGATGGCGGCGACATGGTGAAAGAAATCGGCTGAATATTCGGCAGTGTAAGCTTTGCTGCCGGATCCTCCGGTTTCTTCATCCATCCAGGCAATGACGCGCAGGGTGCGGGCGGGGCGCAGGTGAAGGCGCTGGAGAAGTTCGGCGGTTTCCATCGCCATCACGACGCCGGCTCCATCATCGATTGCACCGGTGCCGAGATCCCAGGAATCGAGATGTCCGGAGACCACGACGATTTGTTCCGGATGTTCGGAGCCCTTGAGATCGGCGATCACGTTATAGCCGGTTTCGTCGGGAAGCTTCTGCGGAGTCAGTGTGAGATGCATGCGGACCTTGCCCTGGGCACCGAGGTGGACGATGAGGTCGGCATCTTCGGCGGTAACAGCTGCCGCCGGAATACCGGCAGGAGAGGCGAATCCGGTGTGCGGCAGGCGATAGTCGGCGTTGCCGACGGAGCGCACGAGGGCGGCGACTGCGCCGAGGTCGGCCGCAGCTTTCGGCCCGGCGCCGCGATACCGGACAGCTTCGCCGTAAGCGGCGAAGGCCAATCCGGCGGCGGCTTTCTGCTTGTCGAAAAGTTCGTTGAAGAGGACGATTTTGCCGGCGACTTTGTCATGACCGAGGGCCGTCAGTTCCTCGAAGGTGCTCACTGTGACTACCTCGGCGGTAAGGCCATCGGTGGGTGTGGAGGAGCTTCCGCCGAGGGCGGTGAGGACGATCTTCTGCGTGGTGCCCGGGACCATTCCGGCATATTCGACCAGGGCTGCAGTTTCGGCTCCCCGAACCCAGTGCGGAACGGTCACTGGCTGCAGGCGAACTTCCAGGCCGAGTTTGCGCATTTCTTCGGCGACGTATTCAGCGGCGGCGCGGGCCTGCGGAGAGCCGGTCGGGCGCGGTCCGATGTTCTCTGTTAGGTGCTCGAGCTGGCGGTAGGAGTAATCGTCATTGAGTGCGGCGGCTTTGATGGCGGAAAGCTGCTGCAGCAGGAGCGCAGGGAAGTTTTGCTGGTCGGCCGCAGTGGTCTGCGGCGCCGCCAACATCCGAGAGGCAGGGGACGGCGGAGGACTTTGCGCCGGAGTTTGGGAAGCGGTGAAGAGGGTTGAGATTGAAATTGAAATGAAGAGAACTGCTGCGAACCCGGTGGGGCAGCGGAGGCTAAGATCCATAGATGCACGCCAGTGTATCTGAGCGCAGCCGCTCAGGAAAGGGAGGATCTACCGCACCGACCCGATGTTTCTCACGAATGAGCGTGGTAGCGTGAGGGCATGGACAAGAAAGAGATCAACTCCCCGAAGATGACTTTGAATTTTTTGATCTGGGTCGGCGGTGTGTTCATGCTGCTGCTTTTTGCGTTTCTGGCGCACTTTGTGTGGAGAGTCTTCTAAGATCGCATCAAAATCCATTTCGAAGATCTGAAAGTTCGCTCGCAATGCAGCCCGCGACCAACAAGGGCTGAAGCCCAGGCCGGGATTCGGCATACGCGGCGCTAAAGCGCCGCTCTTCCACTAAAACAGCCGCCAAAAAAGCGGCCCCATTTCTGGGGCCACATTTCCAAGAGGTCAAATTTGGTAGGCGTGTCAGGAAAGGCGATGGAAGTATCCGTTCCGCCAGCCGGAACGGCACTTCGGGAAATGGTGACGAGAGAATAGAGTGAAGGTCATAGCTTTGGGTTGCGGCCTCTTTAGTACATTAAAAGAAAGCACTTGCTGAACCAAAGCGCCCGGGGCTCGGGCCGAGCTTCAGCAAATGTGTAAACGCTTAACCTGGTTGGATTTAGGGTAAGCTTTAAGCGATTCAAGCGACTATCGGGCACCGCAGCCACCACTCGGAAGTGCACAAGACTGCACATTGACTGCACGGGCATGCTTCCGCTAGGCAAATCGAGCCGCCGATTCGATGAGAATCGGCGGCCTAAAGAAAGGATCCAGGATCCGTTTAGCTGTTTCCGGCCACGGTCCGCAGCTTCCCGGGAAGGAAGTGGTATGGAGGCCAGGGACCGCTGATCGCCACTTCACAGTTCTTCAACTGCTTGGCAGCGGTGCTGTAGCGGTTCTGGTACTTCTCGACCGACTTGGAGTCGATGAGGTGGGCGATGTCGATAAGCATGCCCTGCGGGGCGACCTTCTTACAGCTCACCTCTTCTTCCAGCGGGTTAAACAGCTTGTGAACCTGCACCGAGAGGGCGCGGGCCTTGGTCTGGCGTTCGCGTTCGCGGGAGGCCTTGACACGCAGCTTCGAGAGGTAGTCGCCGCCGACGGTGTCGGGAAGAACAACGTCGATCATAGCCTCGCGGAGTGAGCCGTCGGTGACGGTCAGCTTGATGTGCATCTCGGACTTGCCGCGGAGCTTAGCCACGCTGAGGCCGAACGCGCGCCGGTTGACCCGGACGGCTTGGCGGAGCGCATCGTCGCTCTCGAAGATGGTTCCGAAACGGAACGGAAGTACGGTGGAATTGCGGAAGCAGCCGCTTACGACGCGGGCGTGCTCGATTGCGGCTTTCTGGTCCGAGTTCTCCAGCGTTTTGATCGTATTCGCTCACTATCACAGCAAACTCGCCGCTGGGATAGCTGAGGACAGGGGCTCCGTTCACGCCTTGAACATTCTCAATTACGAAAGGACGTCGGGAACGGGTGCCGTTGGGAAGGGTCTGATGCTCGGTAAGACAGTACGCGTACCACGCCATATTGAACTCTCCGAACCGGGACGGAGGCTAACGGGCGGCCTCGTTATGTTTTTGCACAAGCTGAACTGCAAGTTTGGAAGTTAGGAACGAGCGGTACAGGGTCTAGAAGCCTGGGAAAGCCTACTAGCAAGCTCCGTATTGCATATTACTTCGGAGTGACGAGAAAATGCAACTTTTTTGCTGCAAGAGGCATCTTTGCGGATTTCCTGTGGATTGAGGAACCAGTCTGCAAAACCGCGGCACGCTTTATTTGAACCTATTTGAACCGAAGCCCTCAAGAGGCAAGGATTTTATTGGCCGAATTTGGTGTCGGCGTCGGCTGGAGTCACTCCCCGAGCGGCGTTCTTGTAAACCATGCCGCCTTTCATCACAAAAACAACCCGTCGGACAGCCGTAATATCCTTCAGCGGGTCCCCATCGAGCGCGATTATATCGGCCTCAAGGCCGGGGGCAATCGAGCCGATTTCATCGGCCAGGCCAAGAGCCTCTGCTCCGAGTGAGTTGGCGGAGATCATCGCCGCCATCGGGTCCATTCCGCCCTCGCGGACCCGGTTGATAAAGTCCTCGGCGTTGCGGCCATGGGCGCCCGCCACCGCGTCCGTCCCATAGACAATCTTCAGCCCAGGGATTCGCAGCGCCCGTTTCAGGAATTCCTGGTGCGTCGAGATCAGTCCCCTCATGGCCGCGAAGCCCTCCTCCGTGTAGTAGGGAGGCGCCAGATACCTGTCCTTGAACTGGAGGTAGGTATCGAGAAGCAACCCGGCCTGCGGATCGAGGTAGGTTCCGCGCTCGGCCATGAATTTCAGATCGTCGTCCGAGGCCCCCAGCCCGTGCTCAACTTCCGTGCACCCAGCCATGGCGGCTGCGCGGACGGCATCTCTGTAAGCATGAACGAGCGAACGTAGACCCTGTTTCCTGGCTTCGTCGCAGGCAGCGTTAAGTTGCTCCTGGGACATCGTCATCGCGCCCCGGGTCATGCCCCCCGAAGCGTAGATTTTTACCAGGTCGGCGCCTGCTTGCTTCTGTTTCCGCACGAAGGCACGGATTTCATCCGCCGTCCCGGTCTGCTCGCCACGACCCATGAGCGGCTCGATGGCTGTCAGAATCCGCGGGCCCGGAAGCATGCCTTTCGCGATGGCGTCACCCAGGGGGACGTCGGCGGGTGAGCCTACGCTTTGGACGGTGGTAAATCCCGCCATCAATGTCCGCCAGGCATTCGAGGCTGCGGCATACGCTGCCTCAGGCGATGTCCCTCCCTGGCCCGCATTTTTGCCGTCCGGGCCGAAGCTCCAGGTGATGTGTACGTGGGCATCAATCCAGCCCGGCAACACCGTCAGGCCGCGCAGATCGTAGTCCACCGGGCCGGTCTTGAGGTCGTAGCTTGGCTGAAAGGCCACGACCTTCGAGCCCTCGACCGCGATGCGAGTGTCGTGCAGTACGCGGCCTTTGCCATCGAGTATCGTGCTCGCGCCAATCACGATGCGTTTGCTCGGTGAGGGTGTATGTGAGGACATTCGTTGTGCCAGGGTGCAAGCTCCCAGAATGAGAATAACTAGAATGATCGTCGAGGATCGCATGGGACCTCTCCTACTGTTCGATCCAAAATGCGAACCAATTTTGCCACATCCTCAAGCCGTCGCCCGGTTATCCCGTGAGATCAGTACGTTCGGCTGGAATTTTCGACTTCCTCAAAAGCTGACTTCGCGGGACTGATTTAGAGACTCTGCAGGCGCTGTCGCACACAAACTGTCTTCCGATGTACTTACACCTGCTTAGCCACCGCTCGTCCCGTCCATACAAATGAAGGGCTATCCAACACTGGTCACTTCAGTCTAAGGTCGATGAACCTGAATGCAGCAGAAGGCCGACTCATCACACAACCGAGGGAGAAATCCGATGAAACGAAGGCTGCTGGAATTTCTGTTATGCCTCGCGGTATCGACTGTGCCCAATGGACAACTATTCGCGGAAACCAAGGAGAGTGCCGCACTCGATAAGCTCCGCGGTCTGGCAGGCAACTGGGAAGGAACTTTCACCTGGAGCGGTGGCCGGAACGCAACGGGAAGGATGGGAGCGCAATACTACACGACCGGAAACGGGTCTGCGGTAGTGGAGAACCTCACGCAAGATGGCGTCCCGTCCATGACCAGTGTCTATCATCTCGACGGCGCCGATCTGCGACTGACCCATTTTTGCGCTGCCCAAAACCAGCCGAGGCTAAAAGCGACGGCCGTTGATCCTGACAAGGGAGAGATCACGTTTTCGTTTGTGGACATCACCAACTTGCGTTCTCCAAGCAGCGGACACGTAGAGGGTTTGGAAATACGGTTCATAGCGCCAAATCACGTTGCCCTGCGATTTCACTTCAAGAGCGGAGACACGGACAGCGAGGAACTAGTTGACTTACAGCGCAAGGTATAAGTCAGGGAGCGCGTACTTTCAGGACCAAACCGCATTAAGTCGACGCTGATGAAGAGTCTGTCCCTACTCGTAGCGCAGGCTTTCCACGGGATCAAGCTGCGCCGCCCGCGCCGCTGGCACGGTGCCGAAAATTACTCCGACGACGGAAGAGACGATGATGGCGATGATTCCCGACAGCCCGGTAATCGGAACGCGGTATTCGGTAAGGAAGCGAACCGAATAAGGGATGGCATAGCCGATGACGATGCCGGCGAAGCCTCCGATGAGTGAAATGAGAATGGCCTCGGCCAGAAACTGAAAGCGAATTTCGCGATTGGTGGCGCCGACGGCCTTGCGGATGCCGATCTCGCGGATGCGCGACGTCACCGTCGCCAGCATGATATTCATGATGCCGATACCGCTCACCACCAGTGTGACCATGGAGATCAGCAGAAGAACCCACGTCAGGCCGGTGGCAATTCGGTCTGCCATTGAGAGCAGTGCGGTGAGGTTGGCTACGTCGTAAACGGACTCCGAGCGGTGCCGCGACTGCAGCACTCGCTTAATCTGCGCTGTCGCCGGAATAACCATCGAAGGATCTTCCATCGAAAAATACAACAGCTTGATATTGGGAACCTCCATGAAGTAGCGGCTCACCGAGTACGGTATGAGCAGTGTGTTATCGACGATCTCGGATTGGCCGAAGGTTTCGACGCGCTCCTTGAACGTCCCGATGATGGTGAAGGGCAGGCCGGTGAGTTTGATGACTTTACCCACGGCTCCCTGGGTTGAACCGTAAACCTCCAGCGCCATTTTCTCGGTGATCACCCCCACCTTGTTGTGGGCTTGCGAATCCTCCTGGTCGAAAAATCTTCCTGAAGGAATGACCAGGTTGCGCACCTGTACGTATTCGGGACTGACGCCAAGAATGGTGACGTCTTTTTCCTTGCCATTGCCCACAGGCACGCGATCGGAGAGTTGCGTGACCGGCGATGAAGCGACGATACCCGCCACGTCCTGCCGAACCGCGTTGAGATCTTCAATGGTAAGCGGATCGGGATTGGAGTTGCTGATGTGGGGCGCGCCGCCGAGATACTCTGCCCAGATTTCGTTGGTGCCAATGGCCTGAATTTGATTGAGAACGTATTGCTTGCCGGTCATTCCGATGGTGACTACAAGGATGAGCGACGCCGTGCCGATCACCATGCCCAGCGCCGTCAAAATGAAGCGCACTTTGTTGCTGCAAAAAGTGTCGTAAGCAAAGCTGAGAATCTCCCCGAAGGCCATGTTGGGCCGGAGTCGTTCGGGAACAAGGGCGGCTGCCATTTGTGATTAGATGCTACGTAGAGAAGATGAAAGGTGCAAGACAGAGGATTCAGCAGTTATCGTTGTGGCAAAGTAAATCGTGAAGGAAACGAGAAGCGATAAATACAAAACGACGGGCGCTCTTCTGCTGCTGACGGCAGGAGCGCTGCTGATTCACGGGTACCATCCGTTCGCCGAAGATTCGGAAATTTATCTGCCGGCAGTCGAAGCGCGTCTGCACCCGAACCTCTTCCCCGTCGGGCGCGAATTTTTCTTGTCTCATGCCAGCTTGACACTCTTCCCGAACCTGGTTGCGTTCTCTCTGCGCGTGACTCATTTGCCGATGGAGGCTGGACTATTTATCTGGCACGTGGCGTCTATTTTTCTGCTGTTGCTTGCCTGTTGGGAGTTGAGTGGAGCGCTCTTTCCAGATGCCCGGAAAGCACGGTGGGGCGCAGTCTGCCTGGTTGCCGCGCTTTTAACGATTCCGGTCGCCGGAACCGCACTCTACATCATGGATCAATATTTGAACCCGCGGAATCTCGCGGCGTTCGCCGGAATCTTCATGGTGACTCGCACTTTGGAGAAAAAATACCTGGGGGCGTTTTTGTGGCTGATGTTTGCTGTCTGCATGCATCCCTTGATGTGGGTATTTCCGTTTTCGTTTTGCGCGTTGTTTCTGGTGATGGATAGACTTGCCAATCGCCGGAAGAGCGCTGTGTCAGCGAATTTCCTGTGGCTGGGGATGCCTCTGGCTCCCGCGACCTCCGCGGCCTACCACGAAGCCGCGAAACGTCACGGCTTTCACTACATTCAAAACTGGCAATGGTATGAGTTACTGGGCATCGTTGCGCCGCTGGTCTTATTCTGGTGGTTCGGACGGCTAGCCCGAAATCGTCAATGGTCAATGGTCGCACGAGTATGCCGTGCTTTCATCATTTACGGCGTTATCTATCTGATCGCAGCAGTAGTCGTCGACCTTCCTGCGCGATTTGAAGCCCTGGCTCGTCTGCAGCCGCTGCGCAGCCTGCATCTGTTGTACATCGTGTTGTTTGTCATGATGGGCGGCTTCGTTGCTGAATACGTGCTACGCAATCACATTTGGCGATGGTTGTTGCTTTTTGTTCCCTTGAGTGCGGGAATGTTCCTGGCACAGCGGGCGCTATTTCCCGCGACCGCGCATGTGGAATGGCCGGGCGCTGCGCTAAAAAATCCTTGGGAGCAAGCTTTCGTGTGGGCTCGGCAAAACACTCCTGCCGACGCCCTGTTCGCGCTTGATCCCGATTACATGCGGATTCCCGGAGAGGATCAAATAGGATTTCGATCCCTGGCAGAACGAAGTCGCCTCGCTGATGATGGCAAAGACAACGGCGTTGTAAGCATGTTTCCGCCTTTGGCCGAGGAGTGGTGGACGCAGGTGAAGGCTCAAACCCCGTGGGGGCAAGACCTCTCTGGATTGAAAAATAAATATGGCGTGAGCTGGGTGGTCGTGCGCCAACCGGGGATTGCGGGACTGGACTGCCTCTACCAAAACGACGTCGTGAAAGTTTGCCGGATTCCTTGAAAGCGGCTTCCGGCTTCCGGCGTCTGGCATCGGGCTTCTAAAATGTCCAGGGCAACCAAGCGGTCAATCCCGTTGCAACCAGCGTGCGGACTGGCGCTGTTCCAGATTACAATCGAGTGATAGGAGATTCCTGCTTAATGTCAACTGCGCGCGCCGTCCAGTCCCCCGTTCGGCTGTTCCCCTACGAGAAGTGGGAATCGATGCTCCCCGGTCTTGCTAAACAATACCGCGAGAACAAACCTTGTCCTCATATTTTGCTGAAGGATTTTGTTGACGATGAAGTTGCGCGCGAGATGGCGATGCAGTTTCCCAATGCCAGTACGGTTGAGTGGACGCAATACAAGCACGCCAACGAAAACAAACTGGGCATGGCAAAGCGGCAACTGTTTCCGCCGGCATTAGGGATGGTTACCGATGAACTGAACTCGCCGGAGTTCGTGGCCTGGATTTCACAATTAACTGGCATCCCGAATCTGATGGCGGATCCGATGTTAGAAGGTGGTGGGCTGCACCAGTCTGGACGCGGCGGCTATTTGAACGTACACACTGATTTCTCCATGCACCACTTCCACACCAACTGGCACCGGCGGGTGAATTTGATTTTATATTTGAATCCGGGATGGCAGGAGGAGTGGGGCGGGGCCATTGAATTGTGGGAACGATCGCCCGGGAAAAAGATGGCGCGTTGCGCAGCCAGGTATGCGCCCCTGCTGAATCACGCACTCGTTTTCACCACCGATGAGCGCTCGCTGCACGGGTTTCCTGATCCCCTTACCTGCCCAGGGCAAGTGTCTCGCAAGAGTCTGGCCCTCTACTACTACACCATCGAGAAGGATAAGAAGGTCGCCGTCCATTCCACCGATTACTTTGCGCGGCCGCAGGATGGCTGGCGGAAATCGGCGATGATCTGGCTGGATAAGAAAGCCGTCGACCTCTATTCGCGAGCCAAGGCGCGGTTCGGATTCTCCGATGAGTTCGCCAGCAAAGTTCTGGGATTCTTGTCCAGGAAAAAGTAGGCGTTACGCAAGGATCCTGCCGCCTATCCAGCCACGGTTCGGCTCTCATAGTACGTAGGAACGCCGGGCTCCAGTTTGCGGCCTTTCGTGCTAAATCGCGGCAGATGAAGCAGCCCGGCCCTCTGCAACGCGAATTGCAAAGTTGTGGCCAGCACTCCCAATCCATATTTCACACTGCGTCGGAAGTTAATCGATGACGCTTCTTCAAAATACTTTGTGGGGCATGACACTTCTCCAATGCGAAAGCCAAAGTGCACACACTGGGCCAGCACCTGATTATCGAAGACGAAATCATCAGAATTCTCACGCAATGGTAATTCCGTAAGGACCTTACGGCTGAAGGCTCGATATCCAGTGTGGTACTCGGAGAGCTTCACGCGCAGAAAGAGATTTTCGAACGCCGTGAGCGCCCGGTTCGCGACGTATTTGTAAACCGGCATGCCGCCCATCAGCGCCGTCCCACCGATAATGCGCGAGCCGAGAATAACGTCGTAAACCCCATAAGCCACCATACTGGCCATGGCGGTCACGAGAAGTGGAGTGTATTGGTAATCGGGGTGAAGCATGATTACCACATCCGCGCCGCCCGCGAGGGCTTCGCGATAGCAGGTCTGCTGGTTGCGCCCGTAGCCGTAGTTTTTATCGTGAAGAAAGACGTGCAGACCCAGGCGCCGCGCCAACTCCACCGTATTGTCGGAGCTGCTGTCGTCGACGAGAATGCGCAGGTCGACCAGTTGCGGGAGTTCCGCGACCGTGAGCTCGAGGGTTTTCTCCGCATTGTAGGCGGGCATTACGACCGCGATACGCTTACCATTAATCATGTAATTGAAGATTTTATGATACCTGAGAAGGGCGTCGCGGCACGATGCGAAGTTTGCCATCGCTTCAGTCCCAGACCCATCAAAAAGGAAGCCCATCGCAACCGAAGGCCATTGCAAACCAGCCAGCCGGCCTGCCTCTGTCGAGTTGCTCCGCTGGGCATGGTGTGAAAAACTAGAGACTCATGCGTGCCCCTCGCAATTGTTGCGTGTGACGTTGTCGAGTCGATCAAAGCGATGCCTGCAAAACGGACACTTTTCGAGAAGATTTGGGATGCGCATCTGGTCGCGCAACCGAGCGGCCGGTCTCCCATCCTTTACATCGACTTGCATCTCGTTCATGAAGTAACTTCACCGCAGGCCTTTGACGGATTGCGAGCGGCGGGAAGAAGAGTCCGGCAGCCCGCTCGTACCGTGGCCACCGTCGACCACAATATTCCCACCGAGCCGCGCGGAACTGTGATCACCGATCTGATTGCGGCGAAGCAAATTGCCGCCTTGCAGGCCAACTGCAACGAGTTTGGAGTGCGGCTGTTTGACATGGATTCGCCGGACCAGGGAATCGTCCACGTGATCGGCCCGGAATTGGGACTGACGCAGCCGGGCATGACGATCGTCTGCGGCGACAGCCATACCAGCACCCACGGAGCTTTCGGCGCGCTGGCTTTTGGAATTGGAACGTCAGAGGTGGAGCACGTTCTGGCCACCCAATGCCTGGCCCAGCAAAAGCCGAAGACGATGAAGATCGACGTGCATGGAGGGTTGCCGGAGGGCGTGACCGCCAAAGATCTGGCGCTCGGGATTATCGCGAAGATGGGCACTGATGGTGCCACTGGGCATGTCATCGAGTATGCCGGCGAGGCGGTGCGCGCGCTCTCGATGGAAGGCCGCATGACGCTGTGCAATATGAGCATCGAGGCCGGCGCGCGGGCCGGCATGGTGGCGCCCGATGAAATCACCTTCGCTTATGTGAAGGGAAAGCGATTCGCTCCGCCAGACGATGAATGGAACCTTGCAGTCGAACGCTGGAGCAGTTTGCCAACCGATCACGGCGCGACTTTCGACAAAGTGATCGAGATGGACGCGACCCAGCTTTCTCCGTTTGTGACCTGGGGCACCAATCCGGGGATGGTGGCCCCGGTGACCGGTCACGTGCCCGAGCCTCGGGGCCTGAAGGAATCCGAGCGGCGCGCCACTGAACTCGCTTTGCAATATATGGGGCTCGAAGCGGGAAAGCGCATCGAAGATATCGGGATCGATCGAGTCTTTATCGGGTCATGCACGAATTCGCGGATTGAGGATCTACGGGCGGCAGCCCGCGTAGCGCGGGGACATCGCGTGAGCGGAAAAGTGCGCGCCATGGTAGTGCCCGGATCGCAGGCGGTAAAGCGGGCCGCCGAGCAGGAAGGGCTGGATCGGATTTTTTTGGACGCGGGATTCGAGTGGCGCGAATCGGGATGCTCTATGTGTCTGGGAATGAATCCCGATATTTTGCAGCCCGGCGAGCGTTGCGCCTCGACTAGTAACCGCAATTTTGAAGGCCGGCAGGGACGTGGCGGGCGCACGCATCTGGTGAGTCCGATGATGGCAGCGGCGGCGGCAATCGCCGGGCACTTCACCGATATTCGCAATTGGAAATTCCAATGACGATGATCGTAGGGTACAAGCGATGAAACCGTTTCGTGACCATCGCGGGCGCGTCGCCCCCCTGGACCGCGTGAACGTCGACACCGATCAGATCATCCCCAAGCAGTTTCTGAAGCGGATCGAGCGCTCCGGCTTTGGGCAATTTTTGTTCTACGACTGGCGCTTCTCGGCCGAAGGAAAAAGGAACGCCGGATTTGTTTTGGACGAGCCACGGTATCAGGGCGCGAGCGTTCTGGTGGCGGGAAGGAATTTTGGCTGTGGTTCATCCCGTGAGCATGCGGTGTGGGCACTCGCGGATTTCGGATTCCGCGCTGTGATTTCCTCTTCGTTCGCCGATATCTTTGCCAACAACAGCACAAAGAACGGATTCCTCACCGTCCAGTTGAGCGAGGCTGAGACCGCTGAATTGATGCGGCGCGCCCGAGAGTTCGAGGATTATGAAGTCACGATTGACCTGGAACAATGCCAGGTCCGCGACGATCACGGCTTGAGCGCCAGGTTTCCCATCGATGAATTCGTGCGCCACTGTCTCCTGAATGGTTTGGACGACATAGGGCTAACCCTGCAGCACGAAAACCAGATCGCCTCGTATGAAGCGCAGCACCCCGTGCCGATAGCGCTGCAATCAGAAAAAGGGTAAACCCACAGTCAAACGGAGTAAAGATTTGTAAAACTTTCGCCTTACCCTTGACCTGCGGAAGGCCGCAGTTGATGCTTAAGCTGTACGGTTCTACTATATAAATCTGTGTTCCGGTCCCAACCGATCCTCCCCAACGGGAATATCTGGTCGCAAGACGCTTTGCTGGCCTTTTTCGGGTAGAGGCGCCGCAACAGAGTCGAGATAAACACGTCTAATAAATGGCTGTCCATCGCCGATCTTGTGAATATTGCGGCCCAATCAAAACTGTGATGATAATCGATCGGAATCTTCCTCTCGTAGAAAAGCGATTCGCCGTTCGTCTTGCCCTCCAGCGCCTCTTGGCCGTCGGACTGGCTTTCGTATGCCTTTCTCTTGTCGGCTGCACCAGCGGCGATGCTAAACAAAGAGCGCAAGCCGCAGGCCCGCACGCCGTTTCGGTTTCGATTGCCCAGGTGCAAAAGCAGGATGTGCCGGTTTATCTTGTTGGCCTGGGTTCGGTAACCGCCTTCTATACCGCGAACATAAAGAGCCGCGTCGACGGCCAGATCATGCGCGTCAATTTCCAGGAAGGGCAAATCGTCAAAGAAGGCGACTTGCTTATCCTGATCGACCCGCGCCCTTATCAAGTGCAGCTGGAACAAATGCAGGCCCAGTTGTTCAAGGATCAAGCGACATTGCGTGACGCGAGACTCAACTTGGACCGCTATACCACATTGATTCCTTCCGGGAGCATTTCCCAGCAGCAGGTAGACACGCAGAAATCCACGGTCGATCAACTGGATGGTCAGGTACGGACGGATCAGGCGCAGATCGACAACGCTAAACTGCAAATTGTCTATTGCAACATTACGGCGCCCTTCACTGGCCGCGTCGGATTGCGGCAGGTGGACCCGGGGAACATTGTGCACGCCGCCGATACCAATCCAATGCTGATCCTCACGCAACTGCAGCCCATTGCCGTGATCTTTACTTTACCCGAGGATCAGTTGCAGACCGTGGCCGCGCACATGAAGAACTCGACGCTGCTGGTGGAGGCATACAGCCGAGACAATCAAACCAAGCTGGCAACCGGCAAGCTGCAGACGATCGATAACCAGATTGATCCGACAACCGGAACCGCAAAGCTGAAGGCCGTTTTCGACAACAAAGACAATCAGCTTTGGCCCAATCAGTTCGTGAATGCGAATTTGCTTCTTGAAACGCGCAAGAACAGCACCGTGGTGCCCACCGCAGCGATATTGCGTGGTCCCCAGGGCGCGTTTGTTTATGCGGTCAAGCCGGACAAGACGGTTGAGGCGCGCCCCGTGGCGATATCGGTAACGCAAGGGAACACCACGGTCGTCACCGGCGGGCTTGCTCCGGGTGACACGGTAGTGACCGATGGGCAAGATAAATTACAAACCGGAAACAAGATTGAACCGCGCAACGGCGGCGCCGGCAACGCGACCGCGGGCTCTTCGCCTTCAGGAAGTTCGGCGTCAGGAAGTTCTGCTCCATGAGCCTGAGTCCTTCACGGCTATTCATTCTTCGGCCGGTAGCGACCACGCTGTTGATGGTAGGCGTACTGCTGGTGGGATGGGTCGCCTTCATGCAACTGCCCGTCTCGGCCCTGCCCGAAGTCGATTATCCCACCATTCAGGTTGTAACTTTTTATCCCGGAGCTGATCCCGAGGTGATGGCATCGTCCGTAACGTCGCCGCTGGAGCGGCAGTTCGGACAAGTGCCGGGACTGAGCCAAATGACTTCCACGAGCTCATTTGGGAGTTCGGTAATCACACTGCAGTTCGGGCTTGACCAGAACATCGACGTCGAAGAACAACAGGTGCAGGCCGCGGTGAACGCGGCATCTACCTACCTGCCCGCGGACTTGCCCAACCCTCCGATTTACAACAAGGTCAATCCGGCGGACGCCCCGATTCTCACACTCGCCATGAGTTCGGACTCTCTGCCGTTGTCGAAGGTGGAAGATCTCGCCGACACAGCCCTGGCACAGAAAATCTCGCAACTGCCGGGCGTGGGATTGGTGTCGATCAGCGGTGGGCAGAAGCCCGCCGTACGGGTTCAGGTGAACCCGACTGCGCTTGCTTCGTATGGGTTGAGCCTTGAAGACGTGCGCACCGCACTCGCCGCGGCTAACGTGGATCAGGCGAAAGGCGTCATCGATGGCGTGCGCCAATCGTATACCATCGGCGCCAACGACCAACTATTTTCCAGCGCGCAATACAAGCCGATTGTGGTCGCCTATCGCAACGGTGCTCCAGTGCGGTTGAGCGACGTGGCGAACGTGATCGATGGCACGGAAAACTCGCTGCTTGCCGCCTGGATGAACTCCACCCCGGCCGTGATCGTGAACATCCAGCGCCAGCCTGGCGCCAATATCATCAGCGTGGTCGACCGGATTAAGAAGTTGCTGCCGCAACTGCAGGCGTCTCTGCCGTCGGCGGTGAAGGTGCAGATTCTTACCGACCGCACGACCACCATCCGCGCATCCGTAAAAGACGTCGAATTCGAGCTGGCGCTGACCATCGTGCTGGTGGTCATCGTTATCTTTTTCTTCCTCAGAAATCTGCGAGCCACGTTTATTCCCAGCGTTGCGGTTCCACTCTCCATCGTGGGTACGTTTGGCGTGATGTATCTGCTCGGATACAGCCTCAACAACCTCACGCTGATGGCGTTGACCATTTCCACCGGTTTCGTGGTCGATGATGCCATCGTAATGATTGAAAACATCGACCGTTATCTGGAGGCCGGCGATTCGCCGCTGGATGCGGCTCTTAACGGGTCGGGACAGATCGGTTTTACCATCGTCTCACTGACCGTGTCCCTGATTGCTGTACTGATTCCGTTGTTGTTCATGGGCGATATCGTGGGACGGCTCTTCCGCGAATTCGCGGTCACGTTAGCTGTGACAATTCTGGTGTCGGCAGGAGTCTCCCTGAGCCTGACGCCAATGATGTGCGCCAAGCTGCTCAAGCATCGCAGGGAAGGGGAGAAGGGGCGCTTTTATGAGGTCACCGAAGATTATTACAACCGGGTCATTGCATTCTACGGACGCACCGTGAAATGGGTACTGAAGCACCAGACCGCGACCCTCTTGGTTACCTTTGGAACGTTGGTTCTCACGCTTGTTCTTTATGTGGTTGTGCCCAAGGGATTTTTTCCGGTGCAGGATACCGGAGTCATTCTCGGAATATCGGAGGCTCCGGACAACATTTCGTTTGATGCGATGTCAAAGCGTCAGCAAGAACTAGCCAAGGTGATTCTCAAGGATAAGGATGTGGAGAGCCTTTCCTCATTCATCGGTGTCGACGGCACCAACACGACGCCCAACAGCGGCCGCATTCAAATCAATCTGAAACCGCGGGATGAGCGGAGCGATGATGCTTCTGCGATCATTCGCCGGCTGCAGCCCGAGCTCGCAAGCGTCGATGGCATTACGCTTTATATGCAGCCGGTGCAGGATTTGACCGTGGAAGATCGCGTGAGCCGCACCCAGTTTCAATATTCCATTGAAGACGCGGATGCACAGGAACTGGCGCAGTGGACTCCGAAGTTGGTAGAGAAACTCCGCGCCTCGCCCGTCTTGCGCGATGTCGCCACAGATCAGCTAAACGGGGGACTGAAGACTAACATCACCATCGACCGTGATACCGCATCCCGCATGGGGATCCTTCCGTCGGCAATCGACAATACGCTTTACGACGCCTTCGGGCAGCGGCTGGTATCGACCATCTTCACACAGTTGAATCAGTATCACGTGGTTCTGGAAGTATTGCCCAGTTTTGCGCAGACGCCTGATGCGATGAACGGCATCTACGTTCGCCCGGGAACTACAACTCCTAACTCCGGGGCTCCCACGGCTAACGCTGCTTCTGCCGCTACTAGCGGCAACCCGGTTCCGATTACAGCATTCACGCGGATGCAATCCACTAGCACAACTCTCGCAGTCAACCACCAGGGACAGTTTCCCGTCGTAACCCTCTCGTTCAACCTGGCTCCGGGAGCGTCGTTGGGCGAGGCGACGACAGCGATTCAGCAGGCGGAAAAAGAAATCCAATTGCCGGCGAGCATTCATGCCGCATTTCAGGGTACGGCTGCCGCATTTCAAAATTCGCTCTCGAGTGAGCCTTTCCTGATTCTCGCAGCCATCATCACGGTTTACATCGTGCTGGGGGTTTTGTATGAGAGCTACATCCATCCCATTACGATTCTCTCCACGCTGCCCTCCGCGGGCGTGGGCGCGATTTTAGCTCTCATGATTACGGGGAACGATCTTACGGTGGTTGCTCTCATCGGCATCATTCTGCTGATCGGCATCGTCAAAAAGAACGCCATTATGATGATCGACTTCGCGCTCGAGGCTGAGCGCGAAGAACATAAGCCGCCCGAGGAAGCCATTTTTCAGGCCTGCCTGCTGCGCTTCCGCCCGATCATGATGACGACGATGGCCGCTCTGCTTGGAGGTCTGCCGCTTGCGCTTGGCTCCGGCACGGGCGCGGAGTTGCGCCGCCCCCTCGGCATCACGATTGTGGGTGGTTTAATTCTCAGCCAGTTGCTTACGCTCTACACCACGCCGGTCGTTTATCTGTGGTTCGACCGGCTGGCGCATAGATTTGAAAAGTACAAGATTGGAAACCCCATCCCGCACGAAGCTGCCCCAGGCGATGCTTCGGCGGATTGAGCTGACGTTTCAAATATGAGTATCTCGGCTCCATTTATTCGCCGTCCCATTGGCACGTCGCTGCTGGCTGCGGCGCTGCTGCTCTCGGGGATTCTCGCGTTTAACTTATTGCCAGTGGCCTCTCTGCCGCGGGTGGATTTTCCTGTGATCAGCGTGGGCGCGCAGTTGCCGGGGGCCGACCCCCAGACAATGGCTTCGGCCGTGGCTACACCACTGGAGCGGCAGTTCGGACGCATCTCCGGTGTGAACCAGATGACTTCGTCGAGCCAACTGGGCTCAACCGGCATCGCGTTGCAATTTGATTTGAACCGGAACATCGATGCCGCAGCTCGCGACGTGCAGGCGGCCATCAACGCCGCGCGCAGCCAACTCCCTGCCAACCTGCCCAGCAATCCGACCTATCGCAAAATCAATCCCGCGGACGCCCCCATCCTGATTCTGGCGCTCACCTCAGATACAGTTCCGGTGGCGCGTTTGTACGATACCTCCGACTCAATTCTGGCGCAGAAGCTTTCGCAGGTGAATGGTGTGGGTCAGGTGTTCACGTACGGTTCGGCGCCGCCGGCCGTGAGGGCCGAAGTGAATCCGATGCTGCTCAACAAGCTCGGAGTGGGACTCGACACGGTGCGCAATGCTCTTAATCTTGCCAATGCGAATCAAGCTAAAGGGCAAGTCTCGAGCCAAACGACCTCAGCGTCCTTCGACGATACCGATCAACTCTTCGTGGCGGATCAGTACCGGCCGCTGATTGTCGCCTACCGCAACGGTGGGCCAGTGCGGCTCGCGGACGTGGCGGATGTGCAAGACTCAGTGGCGGACGTGCACAACCTCGGCCTGGCCAATGGCAAACCCGGTGTGCTGGTGGTCATTTTCCGTCAGCCAGGCGCTAACGTCATCGAGACGGTGGACCGCGTGCGCGCGCTGATGCCTTATCTCCAGTCCTCGATTTCTCCGGCTATCAAACTAGCGGTAGTCTCGGACCGCACGATTACAGTCCGCGCGTCGGTTAAAGATATTGAAACCACACTACTGATTTCGATCGTGCTGGTGATTCTGGTGGTGTTCGTGTTCCTGCGCACGGTGAGAGCGACCGTGATTCCCAGCATCGCTGTGCCACTTTCGCTGGTGGGCACGTTTGGCGGCATGTATCTGCTGGGTTATAGCCTGGATAACCTGTCGCTCATGGCACTCGCGATTTCCACCGGCTTCGTGGTGGATGACGCCATCGTGGTGCTGGAAAACATCATGCGGTACGTCGAACACGGGATGGACGCGGTGCAAGCAGCGTTCAAAGGGGCGTCCGAAATCGGATTTACCGTAATTTCCATGAGCACCTCGCTGGTAGCTGTATTCATCCCCTTGCTGCTCATGGGCGGGATTGTCGGAAGGCTGTTTCGGGAGTTCGCGGTCACGCTGAGCATTGCAATCGGAGTTTCGCTGATAGTTTCGCTGACCACAACGCCGACGATGTGCGCAAAATTCCTGAGGCGACCTCAGCCAAATGAGCGGCATAACGTTTTCTATCGTGCCAGTGAATGGTGCTTCGACAACCTGCTCGCGACATACCGGCACGCGCTCAAATGGGTGTTGGCGCATCAACCCGTCACGCTGGGAGTAACCATCCTGGTGGCCTGCCTGAGCGTATACCTCTACATCAAGGTGCCTAAAGGATTTTTCCCGCAACAGGATACGGGACGGCTTAATGGCTCGGTTCAGGCGGCACAAGACATCTCATTCCATGCCATGAGCGGCAAGATGGAACAGTTCGTGAAAATCGTATTGCAGGACCCGGCGGTCGACACGGCGGTCGGTTTCGCAGGCGGAGGCTCGGCCACAAACCAGGGCCGGTTCTTCGTCATGCTGAAGCCGCTCGAGCAGCGCGGCCAATGCAAGAACCCCCACTTCTGGAACCCTTGCTACTTTAGCGCCGACGATGTGATCAACCGATTGCGGGGTAAACTTGCGGTAGTTCCGGGAGCCACGCTGTTTTTGCAAACGCAGCAGGACCTGACTATCGGCGGGCGCTTCGGGGCGGCTCAGTATCAGTACACGATACAGGGCGAGGATTTGAATGAACTTAACAACTGGGGCCCGTTGTTGTTGCAGAAAATGCGCGGCCTGCCCGAACTGCGCGACGTAAATACCGACCAGCAGGATAAAGGATTACAAGCACAACTTGTGATCGACCGCGATACCGCTAGCCGGCTGGGCGTAGCCGCGCAGGACATCGATAACGCGCTCTACGACGCATTCGGACAACGGCAGGTCTCAACCATGTACCGGCCACTCAACCAATACCACGTAGTGATGGAGGTAGCGCCGCAGTACCAGCAGACTACTGAGGCCTTGCAGAATATTTACCTACGCTCGTCGAGCGGTGCGCCGATTCCACTGGCGGCGTTCACTCACTTCACTCCGTCCAACATACCTCTGGCGGTAAATCATCAGAGCCAGTTTCCGTCGGTCACAATTTCATTTAATCTTGCTCCCGGAGTCTCGCTGGGCCAGGCGACGCAAGCCATCGAGACAGTCCAGCGTTCGATTGGTTTCCCTGCCACCATCCAGGCAAGCTTCCAGGGCACAGCGGCGGCGTTCAAGGATTCGCTCTCCAGCGAACCAGTTCTCATCCTCACTGCTCTGATCACCGTCTACATTGTGCTGGGGATGTTGTACGAAAGCTACATTCATCCGATCACGATTCTTTCGACGCTGCCTTCGGCAGGCGTAGGCGCGCTCCTCGCGCTGCTGATCACTCATAACGAACTCAACGTGATTGGTACAATCGGCATCATTCTGCTCATCGGACTTGTGAAGAAAAACGCAATCATGATGATCGACGTCGCACTCGAAGTGGAACGGACGCAAGGCAAAAAGCCCGTGGACGCTATCTACGAGGCCTGCCTGTTGCGCTTCCGTCCCATCATGATGACCACCATGGCGGCTCTGTTGGGAGGATTACCGCTGGCGCTTGGTACGGGCACGGGCTCTGAATTGCATCGTCCGTTGGGGATCACGATCGTGGGTGGACTGATCGTCAGCCAGGCGCTCACGCTATTCACCACGCCTGTAGTTTATGTGTATCTCGACCGCCTCCGGATGGCCTTGCGCGGCGGCGAGGAGAGGTCGCTGGCAGAAGGTTCTCCTGGAACGCCCACGCCAAGCCCAGCCCACTGAGCGCGGACGCTGGCTGAACCACGTTAAGCGTGAGACTTCCCAAGTTCGCTGGATAAGGTTCGCTGGACGAGCTTCGCTGGACAAGCAGCGTGCAACCTGCTTTCATATACATCGCATCGCAGGAGGAGCGGAAGTTAGAGCTCGCAAGCTTTGGCAGATTGCCAAAGTCCCTCCGCATAGAAACGTAGTTCAGGATATGCGGCCCCTTTTTCCTGGGCCGCGACCGTATGATAAAGAACGTTCTGGTGCCGATTTAACCCGGCAGCCAGTATTATTGTTCTTCGCTTCCAATTCTCTCAGGAGTTAGGAATGCTTCAGAAGGCGTTTGGTCTGGTGTTTGCTCTGGCAAGCTTTGCTGCGTGCATTGGATGCAGTAGTACGAGCCACTTCCTGTTTGCCACGCTTCCGGCGACGAACCAGATTGCCGTTTATCGAGAAGATCCCACCGCCGGCGTGCTCACGCAAATCGCCGGTAGTCCCTTCGCCGTCGGCGACGGAGCGCAATCCGTTGTCCTCGCTCCTTCGGGTAAATATCTGTACGTTGCAAATCCCGGCCAGAATGAAAACGACATTTCACTATTCAGCATCGCCAGCAATGGAGTACTATCTGAAATCTTTCCTCGAACATCGGTCGCACCAGATGGCTCGCAGCCTATACTTCTGCTGATGGATCCCGCCGGCGCCTTCTTATACGTGATGAATGCCGCATCGAACAACATCTCGGTTTTCTCGATCAACACCAGCACTGGAGCACTCACGCCGGTTGCCAACTCTCCGTTTACGGTCCAACTGCCGTTACTGAATATGCGGCTTTCGCCCGATGGAAAGTTTCTCTTCGTCACCGCTGCGGGCCAACAAAACGGATTGATCGTGGGCTTCAGCGTGAATTCCGGAGCACTCACATTGGCCAGCCTCACCAATAGCGACGGAACTAATCCCATCGGCCTTGCCATCGATCCTACCGGCACTTTTCTTTACGCAGCTAACACCTCATCTAACGGCATCTCCATCTTCAAAATTTCGTCGTCAGGCAGCTTGACTGAAGTGGCCGGCTCTCCGCTTAACAGTTACAACGACCCAGTCGCGCTGCTTTTGGATCCCAAGGGACAGTTTCTGTACGTTGCGGATCAGGGTGCCAACAACGTTGCCGTTTATTCCATCACCTCCGGCACCGGTCTCCCTGTAGGCCTTACCAGCTCGACGAGCACCTTCTCGTTCGTAACCGAGCCCAGTCCCACTGTTCTTGCTCTGGATCCAAACGGCGGTCATCTATTTGTAGGAAATCAAGGTTCGTCGGCTGGGATTCAGTCATTCCAGGTTAGCAGCGGAAATTTGAACCCTATTTTTACCTATAAGGTCGGAAACACGCCCAGCTCGATTGCGGTGCTGCAATAAACGCAGTTGTATCGAAAGCGATTTACTACAAGGAGATTTCTTTTTAGGAGTGAAAGACAAACAAAAATTACAATCTCTGCGACAATAACAAGGCCGGCGCTGGTCCCCCCGCGTGCAACCCTCACGGGCGCCCCAAACATCGAATCAGTAGAAGACTTTTCGGGTTCGGTTGGATGGGATGGATTCCGTGCCGAGACTGACTGCAGGACACAGAATCCATGAGGATCGCCAGCGCGGCAAGCGCCTTCCCGAAGCATTATTACACGCAAAAGTTTCTTCTCGAACGCCTGCAGGACTATTGGGGAGATGAATTGAAAAATCCCCTGTTGCTGGCGCGGTTGCACCGCAATGTGACTGTCGATGGCCGCTACCTGGCGATTCCCGCCGAGCAGTACGTCGATCTCAAGACCTGGGGCGAGGCCAATGATATATGGATCAGGGTCGCGCAAGAGCTGGGCGAGCGCGCCCTTTGCTTGGCCTTGCATAATGCCGGCATGACCACGGAGGATGTGGGAGCTTTGCTGTTCACCACGGTTACTGGCGTGGCGAGCCCCTCAATCGATGCTTTACTCATCAATCGCATGGGGCTTCCAACCAATATTCGCCGCACTCCGATTTTTGGCTTGGGATGCGTGGCCGGCGCCGCCGGTATCGCTCGCGCCGCGGATTACGTTCGAGCATATCCTACTCAAGCCGCCGCCTTGGTATCGGTCGAGCTCTGTTCACTTACTCTGCAGCGGGAGGATCTCTCGGTCGCAAATCTGATCTCCTCCGGTCTTTTCGCCGACGGCGCCGCCGCTGTGATTGTAACCGGCGCAGAATTCGAAGCCTCGCATGCTGAAACTCCGGAGTCTGAAACTCCGGGGCCTAAGAATTCTAGAAACGGCTGTGCCGGACCCAAAATTCTCGCGACCCGCTCGGTCTTTTATCCCAGCACCGAAGAAATGATGGGTTGGAATATTTCCGAGAAGGGCTTCCGCATCCTGTTGTCAACTGAAGTTCCCGCTCTGATTCGTGAAAATCTGGGACGAGACGTGGATGCTTTTCTGGCGGATCTGGGATACAAGCGAAGCGACCTCAAGAGTTTTGTCATGCACACCGGTGGTCCAAAGGTGCTCGATGCCACGGCTGCGGCACTCGGACTGCGTAATGGAGAACTCGACGCGTCGTGGGATTGCCTGCGCAAGGTGGGGAATCTTTCTTCGGCCTCGGTACTGGTGGTGCTCGAAGATGTATTGAAGAACCGGCGACCTGAAGCTGGCACACTTGGTTTGCTGGCGGCGATGGGGCCCGGCTTTTGTTCCGAGCTCATACTTCTGGAATGGTGAGGTCGCGTGGTTTGAATTCGACGGACGTCTTTGTAATTGGTGGGGGACCGGCGGGACTGGCAGCGGCGATTGCCGCTCGCCAACAAGGGTTGAGCGTGATCGTGGCGGACGGCGCCAAGCCACCGATCGATAAGGCTTGCGGTGAAGCGCTGATGCCAGATGCGATTTCGGCGCTGCAGCAGCTGGGCGTTTGCGTGCCCGCCGCTGAAGCCTTTCCAATTTGCGGTGTGCGCTTTCTCAGTTCCGACTTATCTGCGGAAACACTTTTTCCCTCCGGCTGTCTTGGCCTCTCGGTCCGCCGCACCGTCTTGCACCAGATTATGAGTGAGCGGGCGGCCGCGCTGGGGGTCGAATTGCTTTGGCAGAGCGTCGTCACGGGAATCTCCGGCGGATCGGTTCATCTTGGGGAACGCGCGATCCGCGCCCAATGGATCATAGGGGCCGACGGCGCGACCTCCCGGGTACGCCGCTGGGCAAACCTTGATACTCACACGCGAACAGCCTTTCGATATTCCTTTCGCCGGCACTATCGCGTGTCCCCTTGGACTGACCGCATGGAAATTTACTGGGGAAAGGACAGTCAGGCTTATGCAATTGCGGTTAACAACGAGCAGGTCTGCATAGCGGTGGCCTCGCGGCATCCCAGGCTTCGTCTTGAAGAGTCGTTACCTGGGTTTCCGCAACTCGATAAACGGCTGCGCGGAGCTGAGTCGTCCTCTGCGGAACGGGGCGCACTCTGTGCCAACAGGAAACTGAAGTGCGTTGCGCGCGGAAACGTGGCATTGATCGGCGACGCTTCTGGCACGGTTGATGCGATCGCAGGCGAGGGTCTCGGCCTTTCCTTCAATCAGGCTGTCGTGCTCTCGGAGTGTCTAAAGTCTGGCAATCTGGCGCACTATCGGGTAGCGCACGCGCGTCTGGCACAGCGTCCTCTGCTGATGGCGCGATTGATGCTCACTCTCGACGGCCGTCCTCGATTCCAGCGGCGTACTCTGCAAGTCTTTCGCAAGCGGCCCGCGATTTTTCGGCGATTGCTGGCGCTTCACGTTGGAACTCTTTCGCCCCTTCATCTCGCTCTCGATGGCCTCACCCTGGGATGGGAGCTACTGACTGCGTAACCCGATCAAGCGAGGCGCGCGCGGCCATTACTGGAGTCGAGCGTGGCGCCCTCTCGTGGCCGCGGCTGTATTTTTCGTCGGCGTCTGCGTCACAGCCACTGCGCAGGGCGTGGCAATTCAGCTCGATCCGCAGCGCACCACCATCAGTTTTACACTTGGCGACGTGCTTCATACAGTTCGCGGAACGTTTCACTTGAAAAGAGGGTCGGTACTTCTGGATCCGCCTTTGGGTAAGATCACGGGCGAAATTGTGGTGGACGCAACCAGCGGCGAAAGTGGAAACGGAATGCGCGATCGCAAAATGCATCGCGAAGTTCTCGAGAGCGATCGCTTCAAGGAGATTGCGTTCCGTCCCGATCGCTTTGAGGGAGTTGTGTCGCTGCAAGGAAAGTCCGCGATCCGTGTGCACGGAATTTTCGCCATTCACGGATCAGATCGCGAATTAACTATCCCGGTTGAGATCGAACCCTCCGCCGACCACTGGACTGCAACCCTTCACTTCGCAGTGCCCTATACAAAATGGGGGATGAAGAATCCAAGCACGCTTTTCTTGCGAGTCAGCGAATCGGCCGACATCGACATAACCGCAGTTGGAACTACTGGTAAGCCGTAAGGAAACTTCTGGCCGCGAATCAAAAACCGTCCAGTGGCGAGATTCCCTTCCCTTCAATGCACTTGTAGCATCGTCCCGCAGCCAGGTTCGTAAACTCCTCAGTTCTGCCGCTGGGCCAGGTAACAACTGCGCGCTCCACGCGATCGCGTTTCTCCAATCCAAATGTAACCGGAAATTCAGATTGCGAGAGATAGCTGGAACCACTCTTCACCATGCGAGACTGGTTCAAGCCGCTCGAGACAACGCGTACGGTTGCTCCGATTCCATCACGATTTGATTTCGTGCCCACCAATCGAAAACGAATGCTGTGATTTCCGGAAAGTTCGTCGTTCCGGTAGAGAAAAGCGGGACCGTTGTTGGTGGTCAGCAAAAGATCGAGGTCGCCGTCTCGATCGAAGTCAGCAAACGCCAATCCACGCCCGACCTTTGGCTGGTCGAATCCCCCAGCAATTTCGGCGGCAACGTCACGAAAACTTCCCCTGGTATTGTTGAGAAACAGCTGCGGAGGCTGCGCATAACCCACGTTGCCGCGAATGTTGCGCACCGTCTCGTCGATATGGCCATTGGCTACCGCAAGATCGAGCCAGCCGTCAAGATTCGCGTCAAGAAAAACACATCCAAACCCCAGGCTATTCCTCGAAGCCAGGCCAACTCCCGCCTGCGCCGCCATGTCTTCGTAAGTCTTGCCTGCAAATTCATAGAGACCTGTCATCTCGTTGTCGAAATTTGTGATGGCCACACCGAAGCGGCCGGAGTTCATGAAATCTCCCACGTCCACGCCCATGCCGGCTCGCGCCTTGCCTTCGCTGCTAAACGCCAATCCAGCCTCAACCGCCGAGTCCTTGAACGTTCCGTTGCGCTGGTTTCGATACAGCTTGTTCGGCTGAGTGTCGTTCGCAACCAGCAGATCCGGCCATCCGTCCTGATCGTCGTCCAGCATCGCGACGCCAAGGGATTTTGAGCTACTGTCGAAGATGCCGCTGGAGGCCGTGACATCTTCGAAAGTGCCGTTGCCGCGATTGTGAAACAGCCAGCAAGTCTCGCCGCGATATGCCTCTGGCGTGCAGTAGGACTTGTGCTTGCCATCCAGACTGCAGAACACATCGCGCTCGGGCGACCACTTCACGTAGTTGCAGACAAAAAGATCGAGCAGACCATCGCGGTCGTAATCGAACCACAGCGCAGACGTGCTGAACCCAAGGCGCTTTCCCAGTCCACTGGCGTTGGTTACGTCGATAAAACTTCCTTTGCCCGTATTGTGGAACAGGCGGTTCTGTCCTACGCATGTGATCAGTATGTCGGGAAAACCATCGTTGTCATAGTCTCCAACCGCCACGCCCATTCCGTAGAGTTCGACCTCTAATCCGGCGGACGAAGTTACGTCGGAAAAAGTTCCGTTCCGGTTGTTGTGATAGAGGCGGGGGGTCGAGCGGCGCTTTTTATGGCCGGGCCAATCCATTCCATTGATGAGAAGAATGTCTTGCCAGCCATCGCCATCGTAGTCGAGAAAAGCGCAACCGGAACCCAACGTCTCCGGCAGGAACTTGCCGCCAAAGGCGCCGCTATTGTGCTGAAATTGGATCCCGGCGGAGGAAGTCACGTCAACCAATCGGAAGCCCGGCGAGATTGTCGTTCCTGGGCTTGCCCCGAAAGCTTGCAACAACGGCAATTGCGACGAGGATAACAGCCCCGCCATGCCGCCGAGAAAAGATCTGCGATTCACGGAACGTTAACCAGCCCGGCACGGATGGCATAGACCACCAGTTCGGCAGTCTTATGAATGCCAAGCGCATTCATAATGTTGGCACGATGAACCGCGACCGTATTGGCGCTGAGGTCGAGCGACGCCGCAATTTCTTTGTTCGACTTGCCATCCACAATCATCCGCAAAACCTCGAGCTCGCGTGGAGTAAGTCCGCTGCTGCGCTCTCCTTTGAGAGCCGAGGGCTGTTCCACCTGGGGATCGAAAATTGTTTCTCCCCCGGCTATGCGGCGTACGGCGGGACCGAGTTCCAGATTAATCGCGTTCTTCAAAATGTATCCCTTTGCGCCAGCATCAATCGCCTGCCGCACCCAGGTGTTTTCAGAATGCATGCTGAGCATGAGAACCGCGGTCTCGGGGTGATCCTCGAGAATCTGCCGCGTCGCGTCGAGGCCATTCATCCCGGGCAAAGCGCAATCCATCACCACCACTTGCGGCGCCAACTCATAAGCCAGCTTGACGGCCTCTTCGCCATCACCGGCTTCGCCTACAACAACCATATCCGGCTCATCCTCCAGCATGCGCCGAAACCCCCGCCGGACCAGGCTGTGGTCATCCACCAGCAGGACTGTGATCTTCTTTGTCATCTCTCTCTGTTTTCGTCTTCGATCTTTGTAGTGGACTCAATTTTATCCCGGGGCACGACAAGCTGTAACAACGTTCCGCCCGCGGCCGGGATCGAGAAAACAATTCGCCCGCCCATCAACTCCGAGCGCTCGCGCATCGCCACTAATCCGATTCCCTGCCGCGCGCGACGCAAGCCAAAACCTGATCCATGATCTTCCACCTCCAATTCGAGCGTTGCCGGCAGAAAGCGCAGTCGCACCCAGGCCCGCTTCGCGCCGGAATGCCGCGCCACATTATTCAACGCTTCCTGCAGCACGCGGTAAACTTGCACCGCCGCACTTCCAGCCACTTCGAACGGGACGCCTTGCTTCTCATAGGATATGGCAATCCCGGTTTGCCTTTCCACGGTCGGAATATACCAGTCGACCGTGGCTTCCAGTCCGGCCTCATCCAACATAACCGGATGCAGAGCCTGCGACAAGCTTCGCACGCGGTCGAGCGTATCCTGCGCAATCTGGCGAACCTCCTGCAAGTCCTCGCGCACGGGCGAATTCTCCGGCAACTGTGTTCCAGACCGCCCCAGCATCGATCCCATCGCCGTAAGAATCTGGCCAAATTCGTCGTGCAGTTCGCGGGAAATGTAGCGCAGCGTTGATTCCTGCGTCGCAATCAGCTTCTGCGCCAGTTCACTGCGCCGCTTAGAAAGCACGGCCATGCGCGCAAACAGTCGCCGGTTCCACCGGATCATGGAGAATCCCGTCAGCAGAATCGCGGCCAGGGTCGCGCCCAGGAAAACGTAAACTTCGCGCTGCACTTTGTCATAGATATGAACGACACGCTGCGCCGCCTGCTCTTCATTCTCGCTGTTCTGCACCAGCAGTCGAGCTACGGCTGTGCTTAAAGTCGCTTGCCGCTCCTGAAGCGAAATCTGGATTTGCTCTCGCGCATCTTTTTCTCTGCCCTCCGCCGCGAGCGCGAACACACGATCCACTGCATCCCAGAATTGCGAGAGCGAACTGCCCAGCGAAGCGCTCTGCTCACTTGTGCGGCTGGTCGGCGCAAACCCGCTTTCCAGACGCATCGCATCGTCGAGATCGGTATGGATGCGCTGAAACTGCGCTGACCAGGCGGTGAGGGGATAAGGTTCATCGTTGCCGATCATGTCCCGCATGGCTACGGCAAGCAGGTTCAGATCGTTTTGGATACGCAGTAGCTGCAGGGAATCCTTGCGATTACGATCAATCAGTTGCGACTGAAGCTTGCGCAATCCCGCTACTTGCCACGTAATGTAAGCGGAATACAAAACCACCGCCCCCAGTGTGACGATCAGGCCGAGCAACAGGCCCAGGGTTGGAGAGCGCTCCGGCGAAGGCGGACGTGACACGACCCCGAGCATACAACGGCTGGCCCAACCATGTCACAATGCAGTAATAATGAAGCGAATCAAGCTCCGGCGGAGTCAAATTAGGCGTTGAGTACCGATTCCAAGGCAATCCAGAAAACTCCAAAAGTCCAGAGACTCCGTTCCGTTCTGCCGGAAGTCTGGACGCTGATGCGTCCCCGGCGCTGGCTGCTCACGCTCGGCTTTGTGTTGATGGTGATCAATCGGGTTGCCGCTCTGGTGCTGCCATATTCCACCAAGTTTCTGATCGATACCGTCATCAACAAGCATCACATGGACCAACTTCGGCCACTGGTTTTGCTTGTCCTGGCCGCAACTTTGGTGCAGGGCATCACTTCCTTTTCGCTGACCCAATTGCTCTCGAAAGCCGCGCAGCGTTTGATCGCGGAGTTGCGCGAACAGGTGCAGGTTCACATCTCGCGGCTGCCGGTGGCGTTTTACGACGGCAACAAAACTGGAAATCTCGTGTCGCGCATCATGAGCGACGTGGAGGGCGTGCGCAACCTGCTTGGTACCGGCCTCGTTGATTTCGCCGGAGGATTGGTCACGTCGAGCATTGCCCTGGTCTTGTTGTTCCGCACCAGCCCGCAGATGACTCTTATTGCGGTGGGCTCGCTGGTGTGCTTCGCCATCGCGCTCAACAAGGCCTTCACCACCATCCGTCCGATCTTTCGCGAGCGCAGCAAGATTAATGCCGAGGTCACCGGACGCCTTACCGAATCGCTCGGCGGAGTGCGCGTGATTAAGGGATATCACGCCGAAGAGCGCGAGGAAGCGATCTTCTCCAAGGGCGTGCGTCGTCTGCTGGATAACGTAATGCGTACCCTCACGGCAACATCCGTCATGAGCCTTTCCGCAAGCGTGCTGCTCGGAGTTGTAGGTGCGGTCACCATGTATGTGGGCACGCATCAGATTGCCGCCGGCACGCTGACCGTGGGAGGTTTTTTCTCCTATACTTTGTTGCTGGGCTTTCTGGTTGCACCCATCATGCAGATTGTTGCGATCGGAACCCAGCTCACCGAAGCGCTCGCTGGTCTCGAGCGAACCCAGGAAATCATGCGGGAGCGGCCCGAGGATCGAGACCCAAATCGCCGCGTGACGCTGCGCGACATCGTGGGCCGGATTGAGTTCGATGATGTCAGCTTTAGCTATGACGGAGTTCACGAAGTGCTTCGCGACATTTCCTTTCGCGCGGAGCCCGGAACAGTAACGGCATTAGTCGGATCATCCGGCTCGGGGAAGTCCACCACCATTGGCTTGATCTCTGCTTTCTATGTGCCGACCAAGGGCAAAATCCTGGTGGATGGAACAGACTTGAGCACGGTTCGTCTCGATTCTTATCGCACGCGCCTCGGGGTCGTGCTGCAGGAGTCGTTTCTGTTCGACGGAACCATTCGCGAGAACGTTGCATTTTCCCGTCCAAGCGCGAGTGAAGAAGAAATCCTGCGTGCCTGCCGCATCGCGCGCGTGGATGAGTTCGCCGAATCCTTCGCCGACAAATACGACACCGTGGTCGGAGAACGCGGCGTGAAGCTTTCCGGCGGCCAGCGGCAGCGGATTTCGATCGCTCGCGCCATCCTGGCCGAGCCACGCATTCTAATTCTCGACGAGGCAACCTCCAGTCTCGACTCCGAATCGGAGCAGATGATCCAGCACGGTCTTTCTTATCTCATGCAGGGCCGGACCACGTTTGTAATCGCGCACCGGCTCTCGACTATCCGCCGTGCCGACCAGATTCTTGTGATGGAGCAGGGACAAATCGTGGAGCGCGGCACTCACGAACAACTTTATGCCGCGCGCGGCCGCTACTACGATCTTTACACCCGGCAGCACGGAGTTGAGGAAAATCTATTTCTCGCGCCCGGCGAAGGAGACAAGGCAGAGGCAGATGGAAACGGCGCTTCTGGTCCGGCGCGCACCGGCGACGTAAATGCCACCGATGCGCTGCGCGTGCTGAAAGGCGAGGTTCGCTAGCCATGAGTGGCGCGGATAAATCCCCACAGAATGGCTCGCCTGCAATTCATGCCGAACAGCTTTGCCGCCACTACCGCATGGGCGCCACGCTCATTCGCGCCGTCGATGGCGTAACCCTCAGGGTGCGGGCCGGCGAATTCGTTGCTCTTCTCGGTAGTTCTGGCTCGGGAAAATCTTCGGTATTAAATCTGATAGCCGGCCTCGACCGTCCAACCTCCGGCAACGTGGTTGTGCAGGAGCGCGATCTCGCGCGGCTTTCCCGCGAGGAGCTTGCCGCGTATCGCCTGCATACCGTGGGGATGGTCTTCCAGTCTTTCAATCTGATCGCGAGCATGACGCTTGCCGAAAATGTGGAATTACCCATGCGTTTTGCCGAAATCGAACGCGGGAAGCGTGATAGCCTGGCGCGCCAGGCGCTGGAGCGGGTTGGACTGCTGGGACGCATGAATCATCGGCCGAGCGAACTCTCGGGCGGGGAACAGCAGCGGGCAGCTCTGGCCCGCGCGTTGATCAACCGTCCTCAGTTGCTGCTCGCCGACGAGCCTACCGGCAATCTTGATAGCCGGACCGGAACCGAAATCATGAACATGGTGCGCGACTTTAACCAGCAATTGGGAATGACGGTCGTTATGGTCACACATGAACGCGCTCTGGCTGAGCGCTACGCCGAGCGGCTAATCTTTCTGGCTGACGGCAAGCTGGTGGGTGAGGAATCAAATTCTATCGCCGCCGAGGCTGGGACTGGGACAGGTCATGCAACCCGGGATGGGGTCCGGCCATGAAGCTTCCCGACCTGACCGAACTTGCGCTGCGCAACCTGCGCGAATCTCTTCTGCGAAATTCGCTGACCACCATTGGCATCTCGGTGGGCGTGGCTTCGCTGGTGGCAATGCTTTCTCTGGGCATCGGATTGCAGCAGCTCGCATCGCGACGGTTGATGAAGTCCGGGTTGTTCGACACCGTCGTAGTCAGCTCCCGCCGCGACCTGCGCAACTTCGGTCGCGACGAGGAAAGAAACGGCCCGGCCCCAGGCGAGAGCCGCATTCTTGATGAAGCGACGCGAATTGAGATCGAGCATCTGCCCAATGTGGTCGAAGCCAATCCTGATATTCGCTTTGTTACCGAGTTGCGTTACCAGGATAAGCCCCACATGACTGCGGTTGCGGCGCTGCCCGCCTCCGCGAAATCGAACGATGCGTTTGAGGGCGTGCAAGGACATTTCTTTTCCTCCGACACTGCCCCCGAGGCGATTCTTCAGAAGGCATTCGCTGAGGAGCTTCTTGGAAAAACTCCGAGGCCCGGCCTCGACGAAACCAGTGTCGCTGAGCTGGCTTCTCCACTACTCGGCAACGAATTGACCATGCGCTATGCACAGCGCGAAGGTGCACAGAATGCACCCTCGCCGCTTCGCCCCGCTGATTCATCTTCTCTCAGTGACAGTGATCTCGCCGGCGCTGCCTATTCCGTCATTTCACGGGAGCAGAAGTTGAAGATTGTCGGCGTCGCCGATCTCGACCCTGAGAGCATGCGGGGACCAACCCGGGCTCGCGTTTTCATTCCACTCAAGCTCGCCGAGAGTCTGCACGTGATGCAGCCCACGGACCTCCGGGAAATTTCTCGCGCCGCGAGCGACCAGCCGGTATATTCCTCCATCAGCGTCCGCGTAAAGACTCCGGGCCAAATCCGTACAGTCGAGGATGGCATCAAGAAGATGGGCTTCAATACTTTTTCCATCCTCGACGCTACTCGCAGCCTGCAGCAATTTTTCGCCGTGCTGGATTTATTTCTTGGAATCTTCGGCAGTCTCGCCCTTGCTGTCGCCTCCATTGGAATCGTGAATACGCTGGTGATGGCGATTCTAGAGCGCCGCCGCGAAATCGGCATCATGAAGGCCATCGGCGCAAGCGACGGCGATGTGAGGAAGCTGTTCTTTGCTGAAGCAGGCGCAATGGGCATTCTGGGCGGGTTGGTTGGTGTCGCTCTAGGCTGGGCGATTGGCCAGGTAATCAACTTGGGCACCAACATCTATCTCAAGCGTCAGTCTTTGCCGCCTGAACATTTTTGGGCGGTGCCATGGTGGCTTGTCGGCGCGGCGATTGTGTTTGCCTTTATCGTGAGCCTCGCCGCGGGCCTTTACCCAGCAGGGCGCGCGGCTCGCCTCGATCCCGTACAGGCCTTGCGCTACGAGTAAACTGAAAATTTCTAAGTGAGGGGGTTTGTGGCTTGCGAGAGTCCGCGAGTGGTAGCCATTCTTTTCTTGCATCGAATCTCGATTATGGCCTACCCAGACGCCGCTCCGGATGCGACAATAGAAGTTCCCCATGACTGCTTCCCTGACTTCTGCTTTTTCCCCGGAGGCCCTCCGCCAGCACGGCCTGACGTCCGACGAGTACGACAAGATCAAGAACCTTCTCGGAGGACGCGAACCCACGCTCACTGAGCTTGGGATCTTCAGCGTGATGTGGAGTGAGCACTGTTCCTACAAATCATCGCGCGTCCATCTGAAGCGGCTGCCGACGCGCAGCAAGCGCGTGCTCCAGGGGCCGGGAGAGAATGCTGGGATTATCGATATCGGGGATGGATGGGCGTGCGCGTTCAAGATTGAGTCGCACAATCATCCCTCGTTCATCGAACCGTTTCAAGGCGCGACGACCGGCGTCGGCGGAATTCTGCGGGACATTTTCACCATGGGGGCGAGGCCCGTAGCAGTGATGGACTCGTTACGGTTTGGGCCGATCACCGCATCAAAGAAGATTTCCCAGAACGAACTGCACAAGAATCATTCCATTCTCGAAGGCGTGGTCAGTGGCGTAGCTTCCTACGGCAATTGTTTCGGCGTGCCGAACCTCGGCGGTGAAACCAGGTTCGAGCCGTGTTACTCCGGCAATCCGCTGGTGAATGCGTTCGCAATTGGACTGGTGCGCAAAGATGAAATTTTCTACGCGCGCGCCGCCGGCGAAGGTAATCCAGTGATATACGTCGGCGCTAAGACGGGACGCGACGGCATCCATGGCGCCACCATGGCCAGCGAGGAATTCAGCGAGGCTTCGGAAGCCAAGCGTCCGAATGTGCAGGTGGGCGATCCATTTCTCGAAAAATTGTTGCTCGAAGCCTGTATTGAAGCCATGCAGACGGGCGCGATCATTGGGATTCAGGATATGGGTGCGGCAGGACTGACGTGTTCCACTTGCGAGATGGGCGGGCGCGGTGGTGTCGGCATCGAGATCGAACTGGATCGCGTGCCGCAGCGCGAGACGGGCATGAGTCCTTACGAAATTATGCTGAGCGAGTCGCAGGAGCGCATGTTGCTGGTGGCGCAGAAGGGCCGCGAACAGGAGGTTTTTCGCGTTTTTGAAAAGTGGGGTCTCGATGCCATCGAAGTCGGCAGGGTCACCACCGACAATCAGTTGCGCGTTTTGCACCACAGCGAGGTGGTGGCAGAGATTCCGAATCAGGCGCTGACCGATGATGCGCCGGTGTATAAACGTCCGATGGCGCGGTGGGAGCCTCTGGTGGCGAGGGAAATGCCGGGTCAGATCAAGCTGGGCGCAAGTATTGACCTGACGCAAACTCTCAAGCTTCTCCTTGCTAGCCCCAATATCTGCGGGAAGCGCTGGGTCTGGCAGCAATACGATCACATGGTGCAGACCAATACGGTTCATGCCCCAGGCGCGGCTGATGCGGGAGTGATTCGCATCAAGAATTCTGACCCCGCGGCTTCCGAACGCGGACTGGCGATGGCGCTCGACGGCAACGGGCGCTGGTGTTTTCTCGATCCGCGGCTGGGTGCGATGCATGCCGTCGCCGAGGCTGCGCGCAAAGTGGCGTGTTCGGGGGCGACGCCGGTTGGTGCAACCAATTGCCTTAACTTCGGCAATCCGGAAAAGCCGCACATCATGTGGCAGTTTTCGCAGACCATTGACGGCATTACGAAAGCCTGTGAGGAGTTAGAGATTCCGATAACCGGCGGCAATGTGAGCTTCTATAACGAGACTGTTGGCGAAGGAATTTATCCAACCCCGGTGATGGGCGTAGTTGGAATTCTGGACGATGTGCGCCGGAGTGCGAAGATGAATTTCGCCTCGGCGGGACACACGATTGTGCTATTGCGCGCGGGTGAGAGGGCCGATATTACCGATGTAGAGAATGAATTCGGCTCTTCGGAATATGCGAAGGAAATTCTGGGCGAGTTGTGGGGGTATCCTCCCGAACTCGATTTAGAGAAAGAAGCTGCGCTGCAGAAGATGGTAATTGAATTAGTGCAGCAGCGCCTGTTGGAGTCCGTGCATGACTGCTCGGATGGCGGGTTGGCGGTCGCGTTGGCGGAGAAGACGTTTGCGAAGGGCGTGGGCGCTCGGGTGAATCTGGCGTCAGACGGACTTCCCGGCGAGTTTGTGCTTTTTGGCGAGGATGCGAGTCGCATCGTTCTCAGTTGCGACCCTGGCCAGTTGGCGCGAATCCAGGACGTAGCCAGGAAATACGGAATCACTGCCGAGGTGTTGGGTGAAACGACTCCGGAGCGGCTGGAAGTCTTGCTGGATGGGCACCTGATTGTGTCCGCAACGGTTTCGGAGTTGGAGCAGACTTACGAATGGGCGCTCGAATCGGCTCTGCGGAGTGATCCGGAGTTGGTGGCGGCGGAGTGAAAATCATAAACACAAAGCGAGCAAAGGATCAGCAGAGTAAAGGCTAATTGCTGAATGGTGGCTTCCGACAAATTTCGCGACGAGTGCGGGGTAGTAGCCATCTTCGCGCATCCTGAGGCGGAGAAGCTTGCGTATCTCGGACTGCATGCTTTGCAGCATCGCGGGCAGGAATCAGCCGGGATTGTTACCTCCGATGGTCTGACCTCGCGCGTGCACAAGGCAATGGGATCGGTCGCCGACATCTTTACGGAAGAAATGCTCTCGAAGATTCGCGGCACTCTGGCGATTGGGCACACCCGTTACTCGACCGCGGGAGATTCGGCGCTGCTGAATGCGCAGCCCATCCTGGTGCAGTCGAATAAGGGATCGATCGCTGTGGCGCATAACGGCAATCTGGTCAACGCCGTGGATGTGCGGAGCCGTCTGGAACGGCAGGGGTCGATTTTTCAGACGAACAGCGACACGGAAGTGATTGTGCATCTCATCGCATTGTCGCGCGAGCAGACGCTCCCCGACGCGATAGCCGACGCGCTGCGGCGCGTTGAAGGCGCCTTCTCGCTGGTGCTGATGACTCCCGACCGGATCATCGCGGCCCGCGATCCGCGCGGCTTTCGGCCGCTGGCTATGGGCCGCATTCAGGCGCTGGATGGTCAGAAGCGAGACACGATTGTTTTCGCATCGGAAACCTGCGCCTTCGATCTCATTGGAGCGACCTACGAGCGCGATGTGAAGCCGGGTGAGCTGGTTGTGGTTGGGCCGGAAGGTGTCAGTTCGTTTTTTTACTCTCCCCCCGCGCCGCAGTCGAGCTGCATTTTTGAGCACGTTTATTTTTCGCGTCCGGATAGTGTGGTGTTTGGTCGCGCCGTGCAGACCAGCCGTGAGGAGTTGGGGCGCCAGTTGGCGCGCGAAGCGCCGGTCGAGGCCGATCTGGTGGTTCCGGTGCCGGATTCGGGCGTAACTGCCGCCGTCGGATACGCGGCGGAGAGCGGCATTCCATTTCGCTTCGGCCTCATCCGCAATCATTACGTCGGGCGGACGTTTATTGAGCCCAGCCAGAGTGTGCGAGATTTTGGAGTAAAGCTGAAATTGAATCCGGTGCGCTCCCTGCTCGAAGGAAAGCGCGTGGTTCTGATCGACGATTCGATCGTGCGCGGGACCACCAGCCGCAAGATTGTGCGCATGATTCGCAGCGCTGGAGCGAAGGAAGTGCACATGCGGATTTCGTGCCCTCCCACGATTTCGCCGTGTTATTACGGGGTGGACACGCCTTCGAAGAGTCAGTTGATTGCCGCTAATAAATCAATCGACGAGATTCGCAAGTACATTCGCGTTGACTCGCTGGCATATCTTTCTCTCGAAGGACTCAAAAAAGCCTGCGGTGAAGGCGAGAAAACCTCGTATTGCACGGCCTGCTATACAGGAAAATATCCCACCAATATCGTGGATGTGGAAGAGATACAGCCAGCCTCTGTGCCAACATAGGCCGTTTGCCACGGATTCTCACAGATAGTCGGAGGTCAACCAGAACGAAAGCGTCAAAGGCTATGCTCTCGTATCCATTGGTTTCCGCGCCCGTATGACTCGCGGAATCGACTGCAAATCCGCCGTGATCTGAACGTCGTTCCAATCCCGCAGCAAACGCTTTACTTCTTCTGCGATCGTTCCGCTGATTTCCATAACCAGCCAGCCCCCGGGCTTGAGAATCGTGCGGGCTTGGGGAATCAGACGGGCGATTATTTCTGTTCCGGTGTGACCAGCGAAAACCGCGATGCGCGGCTCGAATTTACGAACTTCGAGTTGCACTGTATCTTTTTCCGATTCGCCAACGTAGGGCGGATTCGAAACGATAAAGTCGAAGGAGTTGTTTTCGAATCCTGGTTCAGAAATTGCGAGCAGGTCGGCTTCGCGGAAATGAATGCGGGATTCGAGTTGATGGCGAGCGGCATTGGCGCGGGCAACTTCCAATGCTGCGGGAGAAATATCAGTCGCGTAGATTTCGGCCTGCGGAAGTTCTTTCGCCAGCGCGAGAGCAATGCAACCAGAGCCGGTGCCGACGTCGAGAACTCTCAGACTTCGGCCTGCGGGCTTCGGACCTGCAATGCTGCTTTTGGCTGAGGTCTGAGGTCCGACGTCCGAAGTCTGAATTTCCAGAACGGATTCGATGACGTGCTCGGTTTCGGGGCGCGGAATTAGTACTGCAGGGGTGACAATGAGATCCATGCCCCAGAATTCCTGATGGCCAGTAATGTATTGTGCCGGAACTCCGCGAGCGCGCTCGGTAAGAGCAGCTTCATAGCGAGCAACTTCGTCCTCAGTAAGTGCCCGCTCGGGATGCGCAAAAAAATATGCGCGGTCGGCGCTCAGTGTGAACATGAGGAGCAGTTCAGCGTTCATGCGCGGGGAGGGGACTTGTTCGGTAGTGAGGCGGGCGATCGCGGAACGCAGGGCTTCTCTTAGTTGCACATAATCATTTCACCACAGAGGACACCCTTTGGCCTCGCTCAGAAGCTGTGGGGCAGAGGGTAAAGCGGCGCCAGGCGCGGCGCGTCAGGCTCGCAGAAAGTTGCGGCGGGCTATTTCCGCATTCAGCACGGTGGCAAATGCGATCCATGCGGCGTAGGGAACAAAGGCGCTCGCGGCGGCGCGATCCACTCGGCGGGCTGCATTCATATAAGAAAAAATTGTTCCCTCCAGGGCGACTGCATCGACGAGAGCGGCAATCGGACGATGCTGGCCAAAGAAAAGCTTCGACCATTTTGCGTTGGCGGCTAGTTGTGAAATCCAAAGACGTAACGCTGTGGTGCGATAGTGGGAGGGAGCGGCGCACCACACGCGCCACCCCGACCAGGCGATGAGAGCGTAAAGCGAAGTCCATACGATGGGAAAGACTTCATCGGATGGCGTGAAGTCCGGCTTATCGAGCTCGCGATACCATGGGTCACGGCTTCCTCGGCTGAAGTGGGAGCCGTACCACGCCGCACCAGCAGTGGCGAGGCCAAAGCCGGCAAGGGCAAGTAGAGAGCGGGATCGAGGCCGTTTAATCGACATCGTTGATTTTCCCATAACGACGTTTCGGTGCTGGAATCATAGGCGGGGTTGTTTCCCACCTTACCGCTTCAGTTCGTAACCGAGTTCGTAACGAAGATAGATCATCTGGCCGATGTGGTGCTGCATGTGCGCGGCGCACTGAATCACCATGCTGAGGCGATCCGTGGCGTCGGCGCCAACGCCGGAATAAACTGCCGGCCAGTCTTCAGTCGATTGCGCGCGGATGGTTTGTACAACCATGCTGACAGCGTCGTCGAAACGTTTCAGAGCCTCCTCTTTCGAAGGCGGATTCGGATCGTTGAATTCGCGCGGGCGATCGCGGACATAACCAGTCTTCGCGATCTGTGCGCCGATGTAATAATTCAGGTTGCCAGTGAGATGCAGGACTAAATGCCCGAAGCTATTGCCGTAGCCAAAGGGTTTGAGCCAGAACTGGTCGTTGGTAAGTGACCCGGCAAGTTCGTTCACGCGGTCTGCGTTTTTGAGGTAGCAGTCGGCAAGCGCGGTGGAAACCGTTGAGTGCAAGTCAGACACGGTAGTTCTCTCTTCAGAACAAATCGGGCTGAAACACGATGACTGCATCGGCCGCCACAGCGCCGATGAACCCGAGATCACATCATACCGCGCTGCCAGCTTCCTGCTTCAGTTTTTCGGCTTGATAATACGTCGTTAGCGCCTCGATCAGAGGCTGAAGTTTGCCGTCCATCACTTGTTCTAGCTGGTGGAGAGTGAAGCCGATGCGATGGTCGGTGACGCGGTTTTGCGGGAAATTGTAAGTCCGGATTTTTTCACTGCGGTCGCCCGAACCCACCATTGCTTTGCGCTCTTTAGCCAAAGCCTGCTGCTGCTTTTCCATTTCTATCTCGTAGAGGCGGGAGCGCAACACGCGCATGCCTTTCTCGCGATTCTTGATCTGCGATTTTTCGTCCTGGCAACTGACCACCGTGTTGGTCGGAATGTGCGTGATGCGCACCGCGGAGTAGGTCGTATTCACCGACTGGCCGCCTGGGCCGCTGGAACAAAAAGTGTCGATGCGGAGATCTTTCGCTTCGATCTTGATGTCCACATCTTCCGCTTCGGGCAGGACGGCTACGGTGACTGCCGAAGTGTGAACCCGTCCCTGCTGCTCAGTGGCGGGAACGCGCTGCACGCGGTGGACGCCGCTTTCGTACTTGAGCTGGGAGTAAACGCGCTTGCCTTCGATGATGGCGATGACTTCTTTGAGGCCGCCAGCCGACGATTCCGACGAAGAAAGCACTTCCACCTTCCAGCGCTGCGTTTCCGCATAGCGCGTGTACATGCGAAAAATCTCGGCAGCGAAGAGTGTGGCTTCGTCTCCTCCAGTTCCGGCGCGGATTTCGAGAATGATATTTTTCTCGTCGTTTGGATCTTTGGGCAGCAGCAGGACTTTCAACTCTTCTTCGATGGCAGCCACTCGAGGCTCGAGTTTGTTGAGTTCTTCCTGCGCGTAGGCGCGCATCTCGGGATCTTTCTCGTCGGCAATCATAGCTTTACTCTCGGCAATGCCGCGCGTGAGATCTTTATATTCGCGATATTTTTCGACGATGGGCGCAATTTCGCTGTGGGCCTTCGCCGTCTTCTGGTATTTCGCCGAATCGTCAACGATATCCGGCGACGCCAGAGCGCTGGTTAGCTCTTCGTAGCGGGCTTCGATTTGATCTAAGCGTTCAAACATGGGAATCGTTTCGTCGTGACGTGCTTGCTAAGTCACTGTCTGTGCCGGCGGCGTACGCGCCGCGAGTGAGACGTAACGAGTTACGTCTCTACGGCATTATTAGATTTATGGGGTCGCGTGGAAGGAGGATATTATTCGCGGCGGGGCCGCTAGGCAATTACTAATTCGCCGCCGCGGTCTTTTTCCAAAGCCATGGCTTGGTCGAGGGCGGTGATCGCGCATTGTGCCATTTCATCCGACGGCGGCTGAGTGGTAATGCGCTGCAGCCACAGGCCGGGGGCGGTCATCAGGGCGAAGAGTGACCCGCGATGTTTGGCGGCGAAGCGGATGATCTCGTAGGAGACGCCGGCGATCACGGGCAACAGCGCGATGCGCGAGGCAAAGCGCGCCCAGAACGTGGTGAAGGGAACCAGCATGTAGAAGCCGATCGAGATCAGCATCACGGTCATCAGGAAGCTGGTGCCGCAGCGGGGGTGATACGTGGAATACTTCTGCACCGCGGTGGTCTCGAGCGGCTTGCCATCTTCGAAGGCGAATACCGTTTTGTGCTCGGCGCCATGGTACTGGTAGACACGCCGAATGTCCGGGAAAAGCGAGACCCCCCAGATGAACAGCAGGAACAGGATCAGCCGCACTGCGCCGTCAACCAGGTTGAACACGATCTGGCCGCCCAGCGCGGGATTCGCCTTCTTGAGTTCCGTGGCCGCTAGCAGCGGCAGGTATTTGTACATGAAGATGAAGAAAGCCAGCGAGATGATGACGTTGACGGCGGCGAGCCATCCGCTGATGGTGGCGGCTTTTTCGCGGGATTGAGATTTGGCTGAGACTGCCGGGATAGGTTCGACCTCGCTTCGCCCGTTCGGCAGGCTCAGAGCAGGCTTGGCGGGGGGTTCCACATGGTTCGTGCCAGAGGCCGCTGACTTCGTTGCGTCTTGATGCATTACATCTTCGATGGCGACGTTCGCCGAGAAACGCAGGGCGCGGTAGCCGAGGCTCATGGCGTAACCGAGCGTCATAACTCCGCGAAGGATCGGCCAACCCATCCACTTATGTTTTTCTGAAGGACGCTCCAGCGGTTCGCTCATGGTAACCACTTCGCCGGATGGCTTCCGGCAGGCGATTGCCCAGGCGTGGGGAGAGCGCATCATTACGCCCTCGAGGACGGCTTGGCCGCCGACCAGAGTTTCTTCCCCGCTTTCTAGCGCCGGCAAAAGCTGCACGGCCACAAGAAAACGCACGAAATTTCGGAAGGAATACACGGTGGTTAGATGCTCCGGATGCGGGGGACGCACCAAACACCAGAATACCACAGGAATACCATCTTTTATGCGGGTTCGGCATAGGGAAGGTAGCCGGTTTTGAGACCCCGCACCTTGGACTTCCGCCCAGCATAAAAGGTCCGAGGTCCCAAGGTCCGAGGCTCAAACCCAGCAATCGCAGACGCATTCGGCTATTCTCAAAAGCATCCTAAACCAAATGCGTAAGCTTGCCGAGACCGCCGAGGCGATCGCCGCCACGACTAAGAAACTGCTGAAAACCGGGATCGTAGCGGACTATTTGAAGTCGCGCACGCCGGATGAGGCGGCGGTCTCGGCGGTGTTTCTTTCAGGCAGGGCGTTTCCGGCATGGGAAGAGACAACTTTGCAGGTAGGCGGCGCCCTGCTTTGGCGTGTGGTGGCGGAGCTTGCCGCAAAGAGCGAAGCGGAACTTACGGCTGCTTATCGAAAGCACGGAGACTTGGGCGCGGTGGCCGGAGAGGTTCTGCAGGAACGGCCCGGGCAAGGGTTGGGAGTGCTAGAGGTGAGCAGGGTTTTTCGTGAGATCGCAGCGGCACGCGGGCCTGTCGCGAAGGCGGAGCTGGTTCGCGATTTGCTGGGCCGGGCGACGCCGCTCGAAGCCAAGTACATCGTGAAGATCATGACTGGCGATCTGCGGATTGGGCTGAAAGAGAGTTTGGTCGAAGAAGCGATCGCCCGGGCATACAACGGTACGCTTGCCGGGGCGTTGGAGAAAGTGCAGCGAGCCAACATGTTGCTCGGGGATATCGGCGAGACGCTGCGGCTGGCGGTCGAAGGCAAGCTAGGCGAAGCAACAACGAAGATGCGCATGTTCCATCCCCTGGGATTCATGCTGGCGAGTCCAATTGAGTCGGCGGAAGAGGGACTGGGTTATTTCGCGGAGGCCGCAGTAGAGGACAAGTACGACGGCATCCGAGCCCAGGCGCATGTATCAGATGGCGTGGTGAAGCTTTTTTCGCGCACGCGCGATGAGATCACGGAGTCGTTCCCAGAGCTGCCCGATGCGCTGGCCGAACTGCCAGAGGATGCGATTCTCGATGGCGAGATTGTCGCCTGGGAATATCCCGCGAACTTCGATAAAGCGCTGGAAGTGGTTGATGAGCCGGTCACGGATGCGGGAGAAGCCAAGGCGATGAATCTTGGGCGGGCACGGCCGTTCAGCATGCTGCAACAGCGGCTGGGGCGCAAGAAAATCAGCGAGCGCATGTTGCGGGAGGTGCCTGTCGCCTACCTTGTGTTCGATGTTTTATATGCCGCTGGGGAGTTGCTGATTGATCGTCCGTTGTGTGAGAGAGCTCGGATTTTGGATGAGCTGCTGGCTGGTCGGAGAAAGCCTAACCACAGGGGAGATAAAGGATCACAGGGCAGTTCTAAGGAATCTCAGGGTCGGTTGATTTTTGAGGAAGACGCGGAACTCATGGCCAGTGTCATTCGTGCGCCGGTGTTTCGCGCGGCTGCCGTTGAGGAGTTGGAAGAATTCTTCACCGCTGCGCAGGCTCGGGGCAATGAAGGATTGATGATTAAGGACCTCGATTCGGCATACATGCCAGGGAAGCGCGGGAAGTCGTGGCTGAAGATGAAGCGCGAACTGGCCACGCTTGACGTGGTCGTAACCGCTGTCGAGTATGGCCACGGCAAGCGCGTGGGCGTGCTCAGCGACTATACCTTTGCGGTGTGGGATAAGGATAAAGACCGGCTGGTGAATATCGGCAAGGCATATTCAGGACTGACTGATGTTGAGATTGCGGAAATGACGAAATGGTTTCTGGAGCACACGATTGAAGATCAGGGGTTTCGCCGCACCGTTGAGCCGAAGATCGTCCTGGAAGTGGCGTTCAATAACATGATGAAGTCGGAGAGGCACGAGAGCGGATATGCGCTGCGCTTTCCAAGGATCGTCCGGCTCCGACCGGATAAGACGGCTGAAGAGGCGGATACGATTGAACGGGTGCGGGAGATTTTCGAACGGCAGAACTAATAATTCCGGCGGCCCTCAGTGGCTGTGGTGGTGATGCTCTTCACCCTCCCCCACAGGAATCACGCATCCGTGCGCCACTTCGCACTCCGCGTGCTCAAACTGGATGGTCGTGTGGTCGATGCGAAATTCGTGATGCAAACACTCTTTTACGTCGCGCAGGATTCGCTCGCTGACCGAAGGCGGAATATCGGCGATGGAGATGTGGCAGGAAAGCGCGCGGGTTTCCGAGCCGATGCTCCAGCAGTGAAGATCGTGCACATCGTTGACGCCTTCAATTGACCTGATCGCGCTCGCGACCAGTTCTAACTTCACCCCGCGCGGCGTGCCTTCGAGCAGGATGTTCAGCGTCTCGCGCACGATGCCAAAGCCTGACCAGAGGATCAGCGCGCCGATTCCAAACGAGAGCGCGGAGTCGATCCAGGTATCGCCCGTGATCAGAATGGCCCAGCCTCCGGCGATCACGGCAGCGGTGGAAAGTGTGTCCCCCACTTCATGCAGCAACGCGCTGCGGATGTTCACGTCGTTTCCAGAACCCCGGCCAGAACGATACAGAAGCAGAGCGATCACGCCGTTCATGACTACGCCGGCGGCCGCGACCCACATCATCACCGAAGCCTGCACATGCTGGGGATGCTGCAGCCGATGGAACGCTTCGTAGAAGATAAAGAAGGAGACCGCGACCAACGATACTGCATTCACCAGCGCGGCCAGCACTCCGGCCCGATGGTAGCCATAGGTCTTCGTCGAACTGGCGGGACGGGATTGCAAATAGACCGCCACCAGCGATAACAAGAGCGCTAAGAAATCGGAGAGATTGTGTCCGGCCTCAGAGAGCAGAGCCAGCGAGTGGGCGCGGATTCCCGCAACCACCAGCAGCACGATATAGGCCATGGTCACACCCAGCGAGATCTTGAGGACTCGCTTGGGACCACCTGCACCGTGAACATGAACGTGCATTCTCTAAGTGTACGGGCGAGGGGAGACGGCCTTCAAGCGGCCGGAATCAGTTTGTGATCCAAGCCTGGTGATCGAACCGATGAAACGTGGAATTTTGCTCGATAGAAAGCCGGGGGGCGGCTGTCCCCGCATTAGTTCTCGCAGCCCTTAGCGCTTGAAGAGGCTCTGCAAGTAGCGGTCGTTATAGAGCGAGGTTGAGCTCTGCACGAACTCCAGAACGCGGTACATGACATCCCGCGACTCGCGGCTCATCTCCTTGAATTGCACCGCCACTCCTGAGCCGGGATGAAGTCTGGCGACAGTGCCTTCCGCGGTCAAAGCGCCGTCGTCCATCGAAAAGATCACTTTCACATTCGAGCCAGGAGGTAGAATCGCGCTGGTTTCGACGTAGCAGCCACCCAGACTGATATCGATGAGGTTTGCAAAGATCGGCCCGCCGCCGGCCTCAGAATTCAACTCCACCGTGAGACGGCATTTCATCCGGGTGTGCAGCCGCTGATCTTTCTGTACCGGTTGCTTCTGCTTCTCGATGTACATACGGCGGTCGGCTTCAGTAAGCAACTGCTCGGCATCGTTGCCGTCGTCTGGAGATACGGCCACGCCCACGCTAAGCGACAGGATCTGTTCTCCGCAAACTTCAAAACCGGCCTGCATGGCGAGCGGGCGAATCTGCTCTACCTTTTTAGCCGCTGCCCCAGCCTGCAAGCCCGGAGCGATCACTACAAATTCGTCTCCGCCCATGCGAGCTACGTAATCATATTCGCGGCATGTTTCTTTCAAGGCCTGAGAGAACAAACGCAGAACCCGGTTGCCCTCGAGGTGGCCAAAGCGATCGTTGATTTTCTTGAAGCCGTTCATGTCGCAGACCATCAAGGCGAGGGAAATTTTGTCGCGCTTGCAGCGGGCTAACTCGCGGTCGAGTTGCAGGAACAGCGACCGGGCATTGGGCAGACCCGTAAGGTAATCCGTGGTGGCCGAGCTTTCGGCTTGCTGATACTTCAGGGCATTCTCGATGGCAAGAGCCATCTTCCCGCTCACCGCCAGAAGCAGTCGAAGATGATCGGAAGTGAAGGCATCGCGCTCCGAGCGGTAGAGGGCGAGTACCCCGATCACGCCCGAGACCCCCTCCAAAGGAACGGCGAGAGAGGAGCGCAATGTGCTGAACTTATCAGGATCGTTTAGATAGCCGGGCTCAACCGAGGGATTTCCATTGATGATGGGTTTCTTATTCTGTGCCACCCACCCGGAAAGACCATCCCCAAGCGGAATTCGCAAGGAGGAAAACAAGCGGTAGTTATCGCCGCTTACATACTCTGGCATCAACACGTCTTCGCGCAGAATGTAGATGGCGATGGCATCATAGGGAACCATGGGCTTGAGCTTCACCGAAAAAACAGAGAGCGTTTCGCCCAGACTAAGCGACGCACCCAGATTCTGGCTTAACTCAAAGAGTGACTGCGCCTCCTGGCGCGCCGCCGCGATCGAGGAGAGAAACGTCGCTTCCCGGCCGGGCGCATCTGAGACAGCGGCGTTTTCGTATCCCGCGGAGGGCGCTGGTCCACGCGTGACCTTGAGTTCGGCCGGCAATGCTGTGTCTCCACCTTGCTGCGATTGCGCCAACGCCAGATTTTCCAGCGTCCGATAACGTCGCTGGAGAACACTCACGACTTTCGGATCAAACGACTTGCCCGACTCTTCAGTCAGCCGCTTCATCACTTCATCGAGCGGCATCGCGCGCCGGTATTGACGATCGGAAGCCAGTGCATCCAGAAAGTCGACTGCGGAAAGAACCCGGGCGCCGATGGGAATCTCCTCGCCCTTCAGCCCAAAAGGATATCCGGAGCCATCCCACTTTTCATGATGAGCCCGCACTATCGGCACTACCGGATAGGGGAAGCGCACTCGTTCGAGAATCTCTGCCCCCACCACCGTGTGAATCTTCATCTTCTCGAACTCTTCAGGTGTTAGCCGGCCGGGCTTCGCGATGATGTGTTCAGGGACGGCGAGTTTGCCGATATCGTGCAGTAACGCGGCGGCGTGGAGAGCTTCCAATTCGGTGCCCTTTAGGCCTAATTCTTTGCCTACTTCAATGGCGTAAACGCGGACGCGCTGCAAGTGGGCATGAGTAGTTTGATCCTTCGCCTCGATGGCTAGGGCGAGCGCTTCAATGGTCCGGAGATGCAAATTAGCAATCTCCTCGACATGCCGCTTCTGATCCTCCAACTTTCCCAGATACAAGCGATAGGACCGATAAATGATATACATCGCGGGGACGAACAGCAGAGACGATTCCCAGTTGAACTCCTGGTTGAACCAGCCAATCGCTCCTGCGATTCCCGCGCCCACCAGATAGTAGGGGAAAGACCACAAATAACAATCCACCAGGATCCGCCGAAGAGCTCTGCCTTCGCTAAAGGAAATCACCGCGCCGATGCATCCTGCGTTCGCGATGAAGTAGATCGACGCCGCGAAACATAAGATCAGAGGCCGACTGGCGATGAGTCCGTTGACCAGGGAGTTGTGATAAACAACATAGGCCAGGGCGGTAGAAAGCGCGCCCGCGCACACATTAAACGTCAACTGGATTGCGCTGGGGCGGTTGGGGTAGAAAGTCTGGGCCAGCATGGAGACCGCACCCAGAGTCATCGCCTCGGCATAACTGAGTTCCGCGACGCCCACCAGAATAAACAGAAAGTTGACCGAGAGCGTCCCTGTAATGCCCGGAAGAGTGACGCGCAGACGCGAGGCAAGAACTGCGACCCCCAGGTAACAGATAAATTGCGCAATGTTCCTGCTGCTCTGATGAACCGCTGCCTGAAGCAGGGAAGCCGAGCCCGTAGCGATCACCAGGCCGATAAAAACCTTGGCGCCGATGGGCAAGCCTTTCCACGACTGTTCTTGAGTGGTCATCGTTCAGGATTTGGAGCGCTCTTCTGGGGCGGGCGCAAGAATGCCAGTAGTAAGGATAATGGGCTAACAGGTTTAGTAACAATGATTTATGGATTGTCGCCCAAACTTCGGTAACGCCGGCGAAACACTTCGGGAATCCCCTTCCGCCGTTTGGTAATGAAGGGAATCCGGAGAGTTGCTGGACGCCAGGCGTAGAATGTCGGAACCAGAATTCCGTTTAGGAGGCCCGCCATGAAAGCCTCAGCTTTACTCTTTGCGATAATCTCGTTGTTGTCCTCAGTGGCGTCGGCGCAGGGTCGCCCCATTCCTCCCGGAGTCGTTCAAGGAAACCAGGCTGTAATACAAGGCGAAAAAAATGTTCCGCCCCCGACCAATCAACGAGCCGCCACGGTAGATCCGGCGAAACTAAGACACGATGCGGACGAGCTAGCCAGCCTCGCGCAATCCGTACCGCCGGCGATTGATCAAACGACGAAAGGCATTTTGCAGAAAGATCTGAGCGAAAAGCTGAAGCGAATCGAAAAACTGGCAAAGCAACTGCGCTCGCAGATTTCCCAGTAAATTAGGCCAGCTTGTAAGCCTCTTCTCCACAAAAAAACCGTGGCGCGTTAAGCGCCACGGTGTGAATGTATTTCGGATTCGTCTAGAAGGAGACGCGCAGTCCGAATTCGAACTGCCGAGGAGCGCCCAGAGCGTAGGTTCCCGACTGGAAGCTGGCCCGGAATGGCACCAGATTTGCTCCAGGTGTTACGCCGCCAATGGAACTCGCAGAGAGCGTTCCAGGCACAGAGCCGCCCGGGCTCAACGTTCCCGAGGTTCCTCCCGGCAGATTGCCCGGAAGGAATGCATTGGCAAAGTTGAAGATGTTGAAGATGCTGGCACTCGGCTCAACGGTCAATCGCTCCTTGACCTTAATTGGCCACGCCGCCTTCAAGTCAAACGACTTCAGCCACGGGAAGCCAACCGCACCCGGAGCCACGTTGGCGAGCGAAGGCATCACCCAGCCCATGGCCGTCATGTCAGCATTGCTCATAACGCCGTTGCTCACCAGTTGTGTGCCAGCGGGCGTTAGGCTACCGGCAAAGGTGCTGTTGTAGTGGTTGATCAGGTTCTGGAGATTGTGGACGTTAACATTGCGCTGGAAATCTCCGAGATTCGTGCCCGGTACAGGCATGCCGCCGGGCTGGTTCGAACCAAAGCCCGACCCCAACCAATCGGTGGCGTAGATCTCTCCGCCACTGGTCAACTCAGGCAGAGAAATGTTGTCGGGCAGCGGACTGTAGAAGTGCCCGATCAGGCTCAGCCGCGTGAAAAGGGGTAGGTCGAAGGTCCCGCCGAATGAAAATTGATGGGTTCGATCGAGAGCGTTCGGTCCAGTAAACCGGAGCGGTTCGTCGTTATCCAAAGGAAGGTTGACGAAGTCCTGATCCTGCACCTGGCTGGTGAACTTCGAGAGCGAGTAAGAGAATTGGAAATTGGAAGACTTCACCCCAGGAATAGGGTGCTGCACTTGTTGCTTCAAGCTGATTTGCAGTCCGCTGTAAACGGAACGGCCGATCGGCTCAAGCGTGTCCAGGGTTCCGAGCGTGCCGTTGCCGGCAGGCCCAATCGCGGTATTGACCAGGTTTGAACCGTTCGGAGTGATGCCCGGAAACGCACATGTGGGGCAAGGGCCGCCACCCGTAACCGTATTGTTGGAATCAAGCCCGGCTGCGGAGTACGCAGACTGAGCTCCGGCCTGCCCTAGCGTCGCAATCATACATGCGACCTGTGACCCGGCACCGAGGCAGCCATTGGCGACCTGAGCCGCGTTGCGAGCCGCGAGCGCGTTAGCAAGGTTGAAAGAGCGCGCCGAGCCGCTGTGGTTCTGATCGGTGACGATCAGATAATGCTCTCCGATGTTGCGGATGTAGTCGACCGTCAGCACTGTTCCTGGGCGAAACTCGTGCTGGATGCCGAGATTCATCTGCCACGAACGTGGAGTGCGATAGTTCGGCGCAAAGATATCAAATCCGTTAGCATTTGAGGCGTTCATGGTTGTGCCAATAAAATTGGGGTTCGGTTGCAGCCCCACATTTGAAGCAGCGGCCGCTCTGAAGGCGCTGCCCAAATTCAGGATTTGCTGGCCTACGGCAGAGATCGTGCCACCGCAAAACGTCGGAGTCACACTTCCGCTTCCGTTTGATATACCAGCTCCTCCCGCCACGGGACCTGCGGGAATATTGGTGGGCCAGGCGAACGACTGAGCTACGCCGTTGGTGCACACGAACGGCGTGTCGGAGAAGATGCCTTTGGGAATCCGACCCGGGCTGTCGAATAACACGTTATTCCAGATGGAATTCTCAAAGAATAAGCCGCCGCCGCCACGGATGACAGTTTTTCCGGTGCCGGATACATCCCAGGCGAAACCAACCTGTGGTCCCAAGTCGTCGGCCGGGGTACGTACCTGGTTGCCCAACCCGGGAGCCCATGAATTGAGAACAGGCAACGCACCCAGGTCGCTGTCGACGCGTCCAGTGTCGTGTACATAATGCAAGCCGAGTGAGAGTGTAAACCTCGGCGCGATCTTCCACCCATCCCCACCATAAAGCTCGAGGCGGTTGTCCGGCCCTAAGCCACCGCCAGGGAAGTTGAAGGACGACTTGGCGGTCGAGAAACCAATACCGTTACCCAGCTCCACGTAGCTCGCCGGGTAGGTAGTTGGATCCGCTGGATTGGAAGTGGTTGGCAGGTTGGTCGTGCCCACCTGCGGGAAAGTAACGAAGGCTGCTAGGCCGCCGCCCTGAATATGATTAAACGCGCCCCCGTAGCGAAATACGTGCTTACCCCAAACCTTGCTGCCGTCGTACTTAGCCTGGTGGTCGCTCTGAATGGTCTGCTGAGGCGCTAGAAAGTTGGGCCCGCCGCAATAGGCGCCGCCGCCGCTGAACACGCAATCGCCGCCAACAGGAGCACCAAGGTTAATACCCAATCCGGGGAAAGGATTATCCGGGCCAGCGGGTATGCTTCCGGTGCCGTCTCCAATTCCGTTGCGAAATTTGAGATATTCGAAGCGGATGCTGTGTGAGAACGAGCCGGTGTTGAAATCGATACCGGCTACATGGGTCGCAGTGTGGTCTTCATTCTCAAATCCCTGCGTGGAGCTGGCCGAACCGTACGGGCGAACCCCATGGTTCTGGAAGAAGTTAAAGCGGTAGAACGCTCGTGTATTGCCCTTGACGTTCCAGTCGACGCGTTCATCCGTTAGCAATTCGCGGTAAGGATCCACCAGACTGGTGTTCAATACGGCAAAAGGACCACCAAAGGGCTCGGCCGCGGTTAGATTTTGTTTCGTGTGTTCGCCGTCCACGAACCAGAAGAGCTTATCCTTGATGAAGGCTCCTCCCAGATTCCCGCCGTATTGCTCGCGCTGAAACGGTGGCGCCGTGGGACCGGGGAGGGCCGCCGCTATCTGGTTGCCACGAAACAATCCAAATGCCTCGCCATGAATCGCGTTGCTGCCAGAGCGAGTGGTGACGTTCACCGCGCCGGATGAGGTCAATTCGGTCGAGAGATCGAGCGAAGACTGAGAAAGCTGGAATTCCTGGATCGCGCTGGCAGGAATGTTCTGAGTGGTCGTACCCACCGTCTCATCACTCACGTCAACGCCGTCGACTTCAATTCTCGCCGTGCGACCAAATCGGCCTTGGAACGAGATAGAAGAGAAACCGTTCTTGGTAGGATCGAAGGTGCTGCCTTCCTGAATCTGAACGCCAGGCTCGAGTTGGGCGAGATCAAGGAAATTGCGTCCGTTGACGGGCAAATTCTCGATCTGCTCGAGACCGATGGTGCCTTGCACCGTAGCCTGCTCGGTATTGACGCCGACCACCGCTCCTTGAACCTCAATCACCTGGCTTTCCAGCCCGACTGCCAGTCTTGGGCTGACAGTCGTCGTATTGCCAACTTGCACGCTAACGGGTTCCTCTACCGTCTTGAAGCCTTTTGCCTCAGCGCGCACTACATAATCACCAGGCTGAATCGGCCCTGAGGAGTAAGTGCCAGCCGAGGAAGCTGTGAGGTGGATGGCGCCCGCTGTCGCTTTGTTGGTAATTGTCACCCTTGCGTTGGGGACTACCGCGCCGGATTGATCGGTCACCGTGCCCTGAACACTTCCAGTTCCTACTGTGGACTGGGCCAGCGCGAACGTTGAGATCAGCAGAAACACTAGAGCCAGGAGCGCGCTGAATCGCACGCTAAAATAACGGGGAGAGTTGGGATTCGACATCATCCACCTTCCTTTCGGAAACTTTACGGAATCGCTGGGAATCATTGTGGAAACTATCTTCGTCAGGAGTTTGCCTGTTTCTTGTACGGAGATTTTTCTTCAGGATTTGCAATCGCAAATTGATGATTGCCGCTCGGGGAGATTGGAGATTGAAATCCTAACCTCCGCGCTCAACATCGTTCCATAACAAATGTTCAGAGTGAACTCAAACAACTTGGGACTGGATTCAGGTTACAGAGAGCAATCCTTTAACCAGTGCAAAGGTTAATGGATAGACACCCGTATGTTAATGACTGGTAAATGGTTACTTCAATCTCTCCGGCTGCGATTGAAGCCCAGCTAGGCGCTATACACAGAATTTGATCCAAGAAACAGTATTTGCACTTCCGTAAAATGGATGTAATGTTTCCTGGCTGAACTCAACAGAAATTACTCCACATATATTTGAGATCAGAATCTTTACAATTGTTTCGTAAGTACTGTGTCGCCGTCGCATGTTGATTCTCGACCAGAAACATTCGAGAAAAAGCGAAGGCGAATCGAAGATGCAATCCGAATGATCGGATCAAACCAGTTAAACCTCGCCGTTAACCAGTCTGTCAGTCAACCGAACCACGCGGCAACCCACCACCAACAAGACTCATCCAACACACACTTAAATAAGGAGTTCTCCAATGGCTGGCAAGAATACAGCGGTTTTCGGCATTTATCAGACTCAGGGGGATGTGGAATACGCAGTCGACGCTCTACGCGCGGAAGGCTTTCGCAACACGGATATTTCTGTGCTGTTCCCCGAAAATAAGGGCACGAAGGATTTTGCCGTCGAGAAAAATACAAAAGCTCCTGAAGGCACGGCAGCCGGAGCGACAACAGGCGTGGTGATCGGCGGAGTTCTGGGATGGCTGGCTGGAATCGGAGCCCTGGCGATTCCGGGCGTCGGTCCATTCATCGCAGCCGGTCCCATCGTGGCTGCTTTGGCTGGCGTTGGTGTCGGCGGCGCGGTGGGCGGAATCGCCGGAGCCCTGATTGGGATGGGAATTCCGGAATATGAGGCCAAGCGGTACGAGGGTAGGGTTAAAGACGGTGGGATTTTGCTTTCCGTGCACTGTGACAATAGCAATTGGATTACTAAAGCGAAGCAGATTTTAGAACGCACGGGTGCGCAGGATGTCGCCTCCGCAGGCGAGGCTGCGGCCGACTGGCAGAAGAGCGACAAACCTTTACCCCGCGCAAGTTGATGCCAACGCTGTCGCATGATTCTCGACTAGATGATTGTCGAATAGATGATTCTCGACTAGAGGTGTTGTCATGAAAAGGATTTCTGCTTACCTCCCCTTGCTGCCACTGATGCTGGCGGGTGCAATGTGGGCACAGGATAATTCCGCACCTGCGATGTATCCCGACACGCCGCATCCTAGCCAGGCTCCTGTCACCGGCCAGGACGCCGCCCCGCAGCAGATGAATCAGAATACCGGGCAAAACGATCAGATGCCTATCTTTCGCGTCAACGTCTACGCCCGCACTACCAAGGCGGTGAATTACCGCCATCGTGGAGGTTCTACCACCGTCGACCTGCGGGGCACAGAACTCATGCCGCAAGTCGGCGGACATGCCAAGGTTGAGGGTAAGGGCGGACGGCTGGCGATCAGTGTGGAACTTACCCATATGCCGCCCGCGAGCTCGTTGGGCGGACAGTTTCTCACTTACGTTCTGTGGGCCATCACTCCTGAAGGGCGAGCCGTTAACCTGGGAGAAGTTCTGCCCGGAGATAACGGAAAAGACAAAATTGACGTCACCACCGATCTGCAGGCGTTTGGCTTGATTGTGACGGCCGAGCCTTATTATTCCGTCACGCACCCGAGCAACAAAGTAGTTGCGGAAAACATTATTCGCCAGGAAACCAAAGGCTTCGAAGAGCCGATTGACGCCAAGTTCGACGTACTCGAAGGCGCACAGTATACGATCGATGTTCCCGCTGACCAGCTCCCCTCCAGCCAAGCGGATCCGAAGGTTCCGTTGGATCTGCTCGAGGCCCGCAACGCCGTGGCAATTGCCAAGGCCGCCGGGGCCAAGCAATATGCGGCCGACAGTCTGGCCAAAGCCGAAGACATGCTGCAGCGCGCCGAAGATTATTACCAGCGTAAGCAGGGACGCACTCCGATCGGGACAGCCGCGCGCGGTGCGACTCAGATGGCGGAAGACGCTCGCGTGTTGACCCTGCGTCGCATCGAGCAGGCAAAACTTGACGCGGAACGCCGCGCCCACGAAGAAGCGCAAGCCAAAGCCGAAGCCGAAGCCAGAGCCGCGCAGGACCAAGCCGCGCAGTCGCAGGCTCAGGCTGAAGAAGATGCACGCCGCCGCGCCGCGGCCGAACAGGCGCAGGCTGCGGCGCAGCAACAACAGGCCGCCGCTCTTGCCGCCCAGCAACAGGCTCAGGCTGACGCAGCCGCCGCACAGCAGGCCGCAGCCGACGCCGACCGCCAACGGCAGGATGCGATTCGCCAGAAAGAGGAGATGCGTGCCCGTCTGCTGGCGCAACTGAATCAGGTGCTGCAAACCCGCGATACCGTTCGCGGATTGATCGTCAGCATGCCCGACGTGCTCTTCGATTTCAACAAGTACACCCTGAAGCCCGAAGCCCGCGAGCGCCTGGCGAGAATCTCCGGAATTGTGCTCGCATATCCTGACTTGAAACTGCAAATTGAGGGCTACACCGATTCCATCGGCAGCGATGAATACAACCAGGCGCTTTCGGAAAAGCGCGCCGAATCCGTGCGCGATTATCTCGTGAGTTCGGGAGTCTCCATGAACAATGTGGCAGCCGCCGGAATGGGTAAGGCCGATCCCGTTGCCGACAACAGCACGGCCGCGGGACGCAAGTTGAACCGTCGCGTCGAGATGATCGTATCGGGCGATGTGATCGGGACGTCGATTACTCCCGGAGCGCCGCCGAGTAACCCGGCGATCCAGCCTGCGAACCCACAATGAAATGTGAGGGCAGGCGATCTCGCTGATGTGTTTTGGTTTTTGGAAGATTTGGTGGCGGCGAGTGGACTCGAACCACTGACCTACGGATTATGAGACCGTCGCTCTAACCACCTGAGCTACGCCGCCACGGCCGTACAGGACACATTGCAAAACGATGATTCTAAGCAGTTTATCACAAACCAAGATTAGCCGTTGAGTTGCGAATACGTCGATCTCCGCAGAAACTCCCCTTGTCCGGCGCGGCCCAGAAATTTCTCACCCTCCACTACGACTCGGCCGCGTGAAAGTACAACATCGGGCATACCCATCACCTGAATGCCTTCGAACATCGAGTAGTCCACACGCATGTGATGAGTGGCGGCGCTGATCGTGTGTTTGCGTTTGGGGTCAAAGATAACGAGATCGGCGTCGCTGCCGACTGCAATGGTTCCCTTGCGTGGGTACAGGCCAAAAAGCTTCGCCGGGGTGGTAGCAACCAGCTCAACGAAACGGTTCACGCTGAAACGGCCCTGGGCAACGCCGCCAGAATAAATCAGGCTCATGCGATGCTCGATGCCGGGGCCACCGTTCGGTATTTTCGTGAAGTCGTCGCGGCCAAGTTCCTTCTGCTCCTTGAAACAGAAAGGACAGTGGTCGGTGGAAACCACTTGCAGATGATCGCGCTCCAGACCGCTCCAGAGCTTTTCCTGGTGCCACTTTTCGCGGAGAGGCGGAGTAAAGACAAATTTTGCGCCTTCAAAATCAGGGACATTAAAGTTTTCAATCGAGAGATACAAATACTGCGGGCAGGTTTCGGCGTAAACCGGGAGCCCGCGGTCGCGCGCCTCGCGCACTTTTTCGAGTGCCTCGCTGCAGCTCAAATGCACAATGTAGATGGGAGCCCCGGCCATTTCGGCCAAAGCAATCGCCCGCGAGACAGCCTCCGCTTCGGCCGTGGTAGGGCGCGTAAGGGCGTGATACTTCGGAGCCTTCTTTCCTTCGGCGAGAGCCTGCTGCACGATCACATCGATCGCGCTGCCATTTTCGGCGTGCATGCAAATCAGCCCACCGTTTTTCGAGGTGGTTTGTAGCGCCCGGAAGATGCTGGCATCGTCGAGCATGAACACGCCCGGATAAGCCATAAAAAGTTTGAAGCTGGTGACGCCCTCCTCCACCAAGGCATTCATCTGCTGCAACTGTCCGTCGCTGATGTCAGTAACGATGCAGTGAAAAGCGTAATCGCAAACCGCTTTCTTCGAGGCTTTGTCCATCCAGGTGTCGAACGCTTTACGCAGCGGCTGGCCTTTGTATTGGATGGCGAAATCGATGAGCGTAGTGGTTCCACCGAAGGCCGCAGCCCGTGTTCCGGTCTCGAAATCGTCAGCGCTGGTGGTGCCGCCAAATGGCATGTCGAGATGCGTGTGCACGTCGATGCCGCCGGGTAAAACATATTTTCCGGACGCCTCCAGCACCTTCGTAGCATTCTCTCGAGGAAGGTCTTTGCCGATGGCGGTGATCTTACCGTCCGCAATTGCAACGTCTGCCCCGTAAGTGTCGGTTGCGGTTACTACCGATCCGTTGGCTAGAATTGTGTCGAACCCCATCGCTGCCGCTCCTCGCTTAAGATGAAGAAGGAATTCTATGCTACACTGCCGGACTTTAGTTTTTAGTTTCTGGTTTCTAGCTTCCAGTCCACTTCGTAATCCTCGTATATTCTCGCGTATGGGAGAACCGCTATGCAGTTTGGCATCACGATGAAGCCGGATATTTCCGTGGAGCGAATCGTAGGTTTGACGCGGCAGGCCGAGACTGCGGGAATCCAGTACGGATGGCTTTTCGACTCTCACGTTTTGTGGATGGATCCTTACCCATTGCTCACCCTTATGGCTGCGAATACGCGCGCCATGCGGCTGGGAACGCTGGTTACCAATCCTGCAGTGCGCGACCTTACGGTGACATCGAGCTTGTTCGCCACGCTCAATCTGATTTCTGGCGGAAGGATGGAACTGGGCATAGGACGTGGAGACAGCTCCAGGCGCGTCCTCGGGAAAAAGCCCGTCAGCTGGTCACAGCTCGAAACCGCGGTGCAGATTTTCCGCGATCTTACCTCCAGCCGCGAAATTGAATATGACGGCCAGTCCACCCGCCTGACGTGGGCCAGAATTTCTCCGCGAGTTTGGATCGCAGGCTACGGGCCAAAGGTCTTGCACATGGCAGGGCGGGTTGCCGATGGGATCATTCTTCAGTTTGCCGATCCTGATTTGATTTCCTGGTGTTTGGGATTCGTGAAAGATGGCGCTCGTGCCGCCGGCCGGGACGAGAACAAAATTGAGGTCATGTCGGCAGCTCCGGTTTGGGTTTCAGACGATCTGGAAGCCGCGCGCGAACGCGTGCGTTGGTTTCCCGCTCTGGTTTCCAATCATGTGATGGATCTGATCCGCCAGTACAAGCCCCAGGACTTACCCCCGGCGCTCACCTCCTACGTACAAGATCGCGGCGGGTACGACTATAAGCATCACTGCGTAGTCGAAAGCGACAACGCAAATTTTGTTTCGGATGAAGTGGTCGATCGTTTTTGCATCGTCGGACCGGTGAAAGCTCATCATGACAAGTTGCGAAAGCTAGCCAGCGTAGGAGTCACGCAATTCAATTTGTACCTGATGTGTGGAGACGAAGAACAATCGCTCGATGTTTATCAGCGCGAAATCCTGCCGGCGTTTCAGAACACTGCGAAGACAAAAAGCTGAAGCTACGAGGCTGCAGCCGGTGAAAAAACGGGCGGGCGCTGGAATTTCATCGCCGCATAGTAGACAGCAAACGAAACAGCGAAACCTACAAACCACGAATAATCATAAAGAAAACGCACAGACGGAACTGCCAGCCCAATGAGCCCCGTCCCGGCTCCCAAGGCGAGCGCGATCACTGCCCGCCAGTTGAATCCACGGGAGTATTCGTAGATCCCTCCGCGAAGATAGAGATCGTCTACTTTCAGGAAACACCTTCGTACCACAAAATAGTCGCAAATCATAATGCCGGCCACCGGTCCGAGAAAAGCAGCGTAACCACCCAGCCAGCCCAGGATGAAGGTTTTGTAGTCGGCCAGAAGCTTCCACGGCATCAGTGCGATGCCCATGAAGCAAGTGATTATGCCGCCGGTGCGGAAGCTGATTCGCCGGGGCCAGAGGTTAGAAAAATCGTTTGCTGGCGAAACCACATTCGCGCCGATGTTGACATTAAGCGTCGCGAGAAGAATGGCGGCCAGCGAGATCACCACCGCCACTGGCGAATGGAAGCGGCTGAGCAGTTGCACGGGATCGGATATCGCCGTCCCATAAATCACAACTGTGGCCGAGGTCACGGCGATACCGATAAACGCATACAGGGTCATCGTGGTTGGCAAGGCCAAAGCTTGCCCCACAATTTGCTCACGCTGGTTGCGGGCGAAGCGCGTGAAATCAGGAATATTGAGCGAGACGGTCGCCCAGAAGCCCACGGTGCCATTCAAAGCCGGGATCAGAAACTTCAGGAAGTCTGCGAAGCTCGTGAAGTGCGACGGCGCGGCCAGCATCGGTCCAAAGCCGCCTGCGCTGCGGTAGGCCCATGCCAACAGCAGAAGCCCAACTCCCAGCAACACCGGTGCGCTGATGCCTTGCAGAATGCGGATGTACTCGATCCCCATAAGAATGACCGCAAGATTGATCAGCCAGAAAAGAAGAAAGCAAATGGCCGTGGCGTACGGGAAGTTCTTCCAGGACGGCGCGAGCGTGGCGATCAGAGTGCTGATCGCTTCGCCGCCAATCCAGGTTTGAATCCCGAACCATCCGCACGCTACCAGCGCCCGCAACACCGCGGCGACATTTGCGCCGAGCACTCCGAAGGATGCGCGGGCCAGAACCGGGAAGGGAACTCCATACTTGGCTCCGGGATGAGAATTCAAGAGCATTGGAACCAGCACGATCACGTTGCCGAGAAAAATTGTCATCACCGCTTGCTTCCAGTCCATTCCGCCTTGAATCAGGCTGGCGGCGAGCATGTAGGTCAGGATGTTGACCGACATCGAAACCCATAGCGCGGCGAAGTTGTACGTTCCCCAATGCCGGCGGGAAGCATCGGCCGGCGCGAGGTCAGGATTGTAGAGAGGACTGGATTCGATGCGGGAGCGGATGTGTTCTGGAGTGGTCGGCATGTGTCGTATCAGAGTGCAACTTCTACTTGTGTCCGGAGATGCGCAATTGTATAGACAAAAGCCTTGCCGTTTCCCTCGTCTTAGTCGGCTGCAACTTCCAGGACGCGCTCAGTCATAAAGTTTGATTAAGATGTGGTGTCATGAAAAAGAGCGCATGGAGAGCGGTGGTAGAAGTTGTCTTCATCGTCTTCCTGTTCTATGCCAACCTGCTGATGGGCGACTACACGCATTCTGCCATGGCGCGCAATCGAGGCTTCGTGTGGGCGCTTCGTGATGTGTTTACCGAGGCCAATTTTGAAATTGCCATCGCCGCCGCACTCATCGGCTATATGCTGTTCGAGTTTCTCCGCAAGCGGCTCTAGGGAATCCCCGAATTGTCCGCCTCCGGTGGCAGCTGCCCGAGGGACTCAATCAGAGATCCCTGACTCGTTCAATCTGCTGCGGCGGATTTCGCCGGGTACGACGTGCTTTGCGTTGTAATCGGCCCGTAGCTGTCGGGGCGCCGGTCGCGGAAGAACTGCCAAACTTTGCGGACTTCCGCGATCATGTCGAGGTCCAGATCGGCGACAACGACTTCGTCTTTGTCGCGGCTGGCCTGGGCGATGATCTTGCCGCGTGGATTGCAGAAATAACTCTTGCCGTAAAATTCGCCGATGCTCCATGGCTTCTCGGTACCGACGCGATTGATGGCGCCGACGAAGTATCCATTCGCCACGGCGTGGGCGGGTTGCTCGAGTTCCCACAAATATTCGGAGAGTCCGGCCACGGTCGCCGAGGGATTGAAAACTATCTCGGCCCCATTCAATCCCAGGATGCGTGCGCCTTCGGGAAAATGGCGGTCGTAGCAGATATAGACTCCAACCTTGGCGTATCTGGTCTCGAATACGGGATAGCCCAGGTCGCCGGGCGTGAAGTAAAACTTTTCCCAGAATCCGGGATGGCAGTGCGGGATGTGATGCTTGCGATACTTGCCCAAATAGCGGCCGTCGGCATCGATCACCGCGGCGGTGTTGAAGTAAACCCCGGGCATCTGCTCTTCGTACACCGGGACCACGATCACCATGCGATGCTTGGCCGCCACTTTTTGCATCATGCGCACCGTCGGGCCGTCTGGCACACGCTCGGTTAGCTCATACCAGCGAGCGTTTTGCTCAGCGCAAAAATAAGGGCCGTAGAAAAGTTCCTGCAGGCATAGAATTTGAGTTTTTTTCTTCGCCGCCTGTTCGATCAACTTCAGGTGCTTGTCGATCATCGCTTTTCTGATCTGAGCCAGGGGACGCTCAGTGCTGATCGCATTGCTGGCTTGAATCAAGGCACAGCGCACACTTCGAGGCATGGAATGCAACCTCCCGAGGAAGGCAACTATAGCAGAAGATCAATCCCGGAACGGCGGGAACGCTACTTCAGATAGCCGCCTAACTTTATATACCACTGAGAACAAGAAGTCGTATGAAGCTGAAGCCGTACGAAGCTGCGGATCGCGTGCAAATTTCCTCCATCTCCGTTGACACAATCGGAAGGTGCGAAATAGACTCGGCGTTCCAACGTGCCACGAAAATTATGGCCAGGCGTCCTCGCATAGCCGTAGTCGGAAGCGCCAACGTCGATCTCACCACCTTCACCGATCGATTCCCGAAACCAGGGGAAACAATCTTCGGTCAGAAATTTGATCTCGGATTCGGAGGTAAAGGCGCCAATCAGGCGGTCGCGGCTCGTCTCTGCGGCGCGGATGTGTTCATGGTGGCGCGAGTCGGCAGCGACTTGTTCGGGCCGGCTACTATTGAGAACTTCAGGAAACTTGGGATCGATACCACACACGTGAAGCAGGTTGAAGGATTATCCAGCGGCGTAGCGCCCATCTTTGTCGAGCCCAACGGCCAAAACCGCATTTTGGTGGTGAAGGGCGCGAACGATGCCTTGAAGCCCGCGGACGTGGACGCCGCAGCCGAGATGTTGAAGGCAAGCGATTGTATTGTTTTGCAGTTCGAGATTCCGCTGGAAACGGTGTATTACACCATCGCCTTCGCCCGCAAGCATGGGATTCGTTGCATCCTGAACCCGGCCCCCGCACAGACCGTTGAGATGGGCGCGCTGGCCGATCTTGATTACTTCGTCCCCAACGAAAGCGAAGCCGAAATCATTACCGGAGTTTCGGTACAAAATGTCGAACTCGCGAAGAAATGCGCGGAGGCTTTGGTTACCGGAGGCATTCGCCGCGTCATTATTACGCTCGGAGCGAACGGTTCATTTCTCGCGGGCCGCGGCGTCGCGGAGCACGTGCCACCTTTTTCCGTGAATAGTATCGACAGCTCCGGCGCGGGAGACGCCTTCATTGGGAGTTTCGCCGTCTTCCTCGCGGAGGGAGTAGCCGAACTGGAAGCGGTGCGCCGCGCTAACCTCTATGCCGGGCTCTCGACGACCGGCGTCGGAACGCAGAAGTCCTTCTACAACCGCGCTCGGTTTGATGCAGAATGGACGGCGGCTGACCGGTAGCGCTGGTTCGGGTGTGATTTTTCTCGACGAAACCTATACTCACTCTGCAAACAGACATCGGAAAAGGTTCCGAAAAAGAGATAACGACCCGGCGCTAATATTCTTCTAGGACCGAAAAGTCTTGACTTAGCGAGTAGCGGCCATTTATAAGGCCGTTCTACGGTCCCAGACCTCCCAATTCAACTCGTAACGGAAAGTCATTTCGTCATTCGGTGTAGGCCGCCGAAAAAAGGGGCGTTTTATGCTGACTAACAGGGTGCTGCTTGCCGCATTTTTTTCTTGCTTGATCGGTTCGATTTGCCCGGTGCAGCTATACGGGCAGGCGAGTGGCAGTTTTTCTGGCACGGTTTCCGACAAAGCAGGCGCAGTGGTTTCAGCCGCAACGGTGAAGGTTACCTCGGAAGGTACAGGCATTTCTCGCGTGGCAACCACCGACGATTCGGGACATTATTTGATTCCCCTGCTGCCGGTTGCCTTTTATACGATTCGCGTGGAGTCTGCCGGCTTCCAGCCGACGGAACAGCAGAATGTTCGGCTGCAGATCGACGAGCATCGTGAAATCGATTTCTCCCTGGCCCCGGCCTCAGTTTCTTCCACCGTGGAAGTGAATGCCACCGAAGTAGCCGTGGAGACTGCGAACCCATCTCTGGGACAAGTCATCACCTCCGAGCAGGTCGCCGACCTCCCGTTGAACGGCCGCAATTTTGTGCAATTGGCTACGCTAACGCCGGGCACCACATCCTCCACCAGCCCGGTCAGCTTCTTCACCAGCGCTGCCAGCAGCGAGGCCGCCACGCGCGGATCGTTTTCGCTTTCGTCCGGTGGCTCACGCGAGCAGGAAACCGATTGGTTGCTCGACGGCAATGACAACAACCAGCTGGATGAGGGCGGAATCGCCATCTTTTCCGAAATCGACGACATCCAGGAGTTCAAGGTACTGACCTACAACTACTCCGCCGAATATGGAGAACGCGCCGGTCCCACAGTTCTGGTTACGACAAAATCAGGGTCTAACCAATGGCACGGGTCGTTATTCGAGTTCTTCCGCAATACGGATCTGGACGCCACTCGCTACTTTTTCACGACTAAGCAGAAATTCAATTTGAACCAGTTTGGCGGTTCGGTGGGCGGGCCCATTCAGAAGGACAAGACGTTTTTCTTCATCGATTATCAGGCCAAGAGGCAACGCGAGGGCGTTCCCTTCACCGGCTTCGTTCCAACGGCGGCGATGACAACCGCTGACGCCAATGGCAATTACAACTTTACCGACGATCCCCTCGGCAAGTTCCAGCTTAACAACCCTTACCCGTACGCTTTTACTCCTGCTCCGGCCAGTGCCCCGATTACCGGGCCGTTCGAATGCAACACCGCGACCGGTCTTCCCGAAACCCCGACCGTAACTGGAGGTCAAGCCCCGGGACCGGCCTTCGCGCCCTGCAACATCATCCCAGGCAGTCTCGTCAATCCCTCCGGCGCAAGAGTGGCAGCGCTTTATCCCGCACCCAATGCGAATCCTGCTGGTGGTTTCAACTACGAAAACCAGCCAACGCGGAAGCTTAACGAAGGCACCTTCGACATTCGTCTGGATCATAATTTCTCCAGCAAGGATTCTGCCTTCGCGCGCTTCAGCTATGACCAGGCGACGAACTTCGTTCCCGGCGGCTCGCCCACCTGGTCAGAAGCTAACGCCTTTGGCAGCAATCAACACATTGAAAACCATGGCCGCAATGCCGTCGTCACTGAGACCCATGTGTTTTCTCCGAACATGATCAATCAGGCCACCATCGGCTACAACCGGATTTTCAACCACATTCTTTCTTTTGGTACGGGGACCTGCGAAGCTGCGCGCCTCGGAATTCCGGGAACGGATTTGGCCAGTTCCTGCGACGGCATAACCGGGTATCCGGCAAGTCTGAATCAGGCCCCACAGGAGTGCGAAAGCTGTGGTCTGACCTCGTTTGACATGTCTGCCTACTTCTCAATAGGCGATCGAGGATATGCGCCCTACCAGGGGGGAACCAACGTTTACTCCGCTTCCGATACGCTCGACGTGATTCGCGGCAAGCACGAAATCCGAGCCGGACTGACGTTTCGCGCTGAGGAGATGAATGTCAGGAACAATGCGTTCCAGGACGGATTCATCGTAAATGTCGGTTCCGCGACGGGTGACAACATCGCCGATTTACTCCTCGGCAGCATGGGTGTTTTTGCCGCCCACGACCAAACATTTCTCGGCGCGACTACCGGCCGCCGATGGAAACTGTTTCGACCTTTCGTCCAGGACAATTGGCGGGTCACCAACAATTTGACGTTGAACCTGGGATTCGCCTGGGCGTTGGCCACGCCGGAAACCGAGGAGGCCAATCGGCAGTCCAACTTCGACGTTGCCAGCCTCAAGTGGTTCGTGCCCTCTGGCAGCCCGGGCATCGGTGGCTGCACAACTTGCGTCACTACTGACGGACGGGTAGGCATTCAATTTGACAAAAAGGCCCTGGAACCCCGAATCGGATTCGCGTGGAAACCATTGGGAAACGAGAAAACCGTGCTTCGCGGCGGCTACGGCATCGTGCACGATTCAGCGTGGAATCAGGGAGGTCAAGGATTGTGGCAAAACCCGCCCTACTACGCGGAGGTCGATACTGGGGGGCTATGCGCCACTTTTGGCGCCACCGGATGCGGGCTCTCCAATGGCTTTCTTGTACCGGTTGGCACCCCTTCGAGTACGCCAGTCGCGGGGGGCGCGGTTCTCAGTTCGCCGGTAAGCCCGCAGCTCTACACCGGAACCATTCAGTCTGAAAACCGCAATTTCAAGCAGGGGATCATTCAACAATTCAACCTGAATGTGGAGCGCCAGCTGCCGGGAAATGTGGTGCTCACGATCGGATACGGGGGCTCCCGCACCGCGCACGTTCTGGTCAGTCAGTTCAACGAAAACCTCAATGATCCCAACGCCTGCCCGGATGGCGCCCACCCCGTCCCCGGCTACACCTTGGGTTGCGGCTTCGGAATCTTCCCTTATGCGGGATTCTTTCAGAGCGTCGACATCAACAACAGCATCGGCGCCGCGCGTTACGATTCTCTGCAGGTTAAAGCCGAAACCAAGAGCGCGCGGCATGGCCTCTATGCTCTCATCGGCTACACCTATTCTCGCAATTTCGACACCGGCCTGACTGATGGCTTGGGTACCAATCCCGGCGCGCTCTATTATCCGTTGCCCGGCACTGCGAGATTGGACTGGGGTTTGTCCCAATTGAACCTGAACAACAGCTTTACCGCTAGCATCCTCTATGACTTGCCATTTGGAAAGGGCAAGCGTTACGGAAGCAGCTGGAGCGGAGCCACCGACGCCGTGTTGGGACATTGGCAAGTAAATCTGATTGAAAGGGCCACCTCCGGTTTCCCCCTGTTTGTGGTCGATAGCGCTAACGAGGCGGGTGTGGACTTCTCCTATAACGGCAACACCTTTGAGCGCCCGAACTTAGTGGGCGACCCGAATAGGGCAGGACCGGTCGCGGGCAATCCTGGTTGCGCTGCGCCATCAGCCGTACACACTCTGCAAAGTTGGTTTAATCCCTGCGCTTTTGCGAAGGCGCCGGCTGGCGAACTCGGAACCGCACCCCGTGCGCCAGTGTATGGTCCGCGTTTTGTCAATACGGATTTCTCGGTGCTCAAGAACTTCCCATTGCGAGAGGCGATCAATCTGCAATTCCGGGCAGAGTTCTTTAATCTCCTCAATCACGCCCAGTTCTACCTCAACGGTTTCGCCGACACTGGAGAGCAGGACATAAATACTCCCTCCAGCTTCGGTGTGGTCAATAACACCGTCAATAATCCGCGGCTGATCCAATTTGCCCTCAGGCTTAATTTCTAGGGGCGCTGGCGCTATTTGCCTCAATCTGGGCAGACTGAGATCGACTCAGTCTGCCTCTAATTTTGCAAGCCGAAATCCATAGTGGAAAGATGCGACGAAATAAGCCACGGCTCGCTCTGATACTTCTTCTGATCGCTCTTGCCGGACGCTCCTTCGCATCTACTTCGGAGCGCCGTAAAGTAATCATCAATGAAGATTGCTCCGGCCCTGGCGGCAGCAACATGCAAACGCTCCTGGTGATGATTCAATCTCCGCAAGTGGAAGTCCTGGGCATCACCGTGGTAAGTGGAGATCAATGGCGCGACGAAGAAGTGGCGCATACGCTCCGCCTGCTTGAGATTATCGGGCGCACCGACATTCCCGTAGTGCCGGGAGCCGTTTTCCCTCTAGTACGCCGCCGCGACGAAGCTCAATTGTGGCAGGAGCGCTACGGGAAAGTGGCGTATGGCGGCGCGTGGGACGACCGCTGGTGGCACGAACCCTTCGTCATCCCACCGCTACCGGAAGGCGCGCCCACCACCAAGCCCAGCGACGAAGACGCCGCTCATTTCCTGATCCGGATGGTGCGCAAGTATCCCCACCAGGTAACGATCTACGAAGGCGGACCCATGACCAATCTGGCGCTTGCCATCGCAATCGATCCCCAGTTTCCTGAGTTCGCGCAGGAATTGGTTTTCATGGGAGGAAGCCTGAATCCGCAGACAGATAATCCCGAGTTCGCTAGCAATCCCCGGCACGAATTCAATTTCTGGTTCGACCCCGAGGCGGCGCAGGTCGTGTTGCGTGCGCCCTGGAAGAAAATCGTCTGCACGCCCACAGATATTTCAATCAAGACCCATGTCACGCCAGCCATGATGAAGCAAATCGAGGCCGGCGGTTCGCCACTGGCCCGCTACGTCTCACGGTTTGCCATGTACTCCCCGGGCGCCGATATCATGTGGGACGAGCTTGCCGCAGCCTCGTGGATCGATCCCACCCTGATCACAAAAAGCGAAACGCGCTACCTGGGGATCGACCTTGACCGCGGAGCGGGATACGGCAATACACTTACCTGGACCGAAAAGGACAAGCCGCCCCTCGGTGCGCAGCCAGTCGAGATTCAGGTTGACCTGGATTTAGACAAATTCTACCGGATGTTCATCAGCCTGATGACGGCGCGCACGCCAGTAGCTCAATGATCTAAGCGGGAAAAAATTGAAGCGGGAAACGTCTTATCGCTGCTGTGAGACTGGCGTTCGTTCCCGCAACTCATAAACAAATTGCTGCAGTTCACGCCGCTGGCGCGCAGTTTCCTCTGCCTTCTCTTTTGTGATCTCCTCGTAGAACTGCATCTCGGCATGTGCTTTCGATGCTTCTCCTGCCTGCCGGTAGGCTTGTGCCAAACGATAATGCGCCTGTTCCAGCTGTGGAGTGGCGCCGATTGCCCGTTGATAGGCGGAAAGCGCCTTTGGCAGATCTTTCTGCTCCGAGTAGAGAATGCCAAGTTGCAGGTAAGCCGGACCGAGCTGCGGATCGAGCTGAATCGTTTTCTCCAGCAAGGACTTGATGCGCGACAACTGTACAACGTTCTCCGTCGAACGCCACTGCTTCCAGAGAACCACCGCGTAATAATAATTAGCCAACGCGTTCTCGGGTTGAAGTTTAACAAAGCGTCCGAGCCGCTCCGCTACCGCTTCCGATTGCGCATTCTCAACCGCCTCCATTTTTCCCATAAAAAGATAGGGCTCGGGATCGCTGGGATTCAGGTCTGACGCCTCGCAGAGCCGCTGTGCCGCCTGATCGTAGGATCCCTGAGCGTACCAGGCCGCGCCAAGTCCGGTGAGCATCCTCACAGAATGCGGAAACAAACGACTCCCTTGGGTGAAGACTTCGACGGCAGGCTCAGCCGCCCGGTGCAGCAGGAGTTCCGTTCCCCAATCAAAAATATTCGCTTCGCTCGGGTTTAATTCCGCGGCACGCTGGTACTCTCGAACCGCTTCCAGCGGCTTACCCGATTTTTCGTCAGCTTCGGCGCGCTGGTGTTGCTCTTCGGCTGCCGAGTCAGGTTGCTTATCACTCGGAGCTTTGCGCAGAGCAGCGGTATCCTTCGCGAGCGCGTCTCGATTACGCATGATCGTGTCGGAGGAGCCATGACCGCCCAGACTTGTGGTGTCAGTAACCCCCGCCACGGTGAAACGTGGTTCGTCGAAAAATTCCGGCAGTGATGGCGAAGAGCTCGGCGCCTCGGACAGTTTCACAGCATCGAGAATGAGATCGATCGTTCTCGACTCAGTCCGCCCCAAGGTAAAGTCGCTTACGGTTGCGTCACGATATCTATCGGCCTTCGCGTGCACGGTATAAACGCCGGGACGAACCGCCAAGAAGCGATAAAATCCTGCGCCGTCAGTGCGCGCGGTAAGAGTCTGTTCCTTTGCTTGTAGAGAAACCAACGCGCCCGCGATCGGCCGTTTCTCAGAATCGCGCACGACGCCCCGCAATGTGGCCGACGCCATTGGCTCGAATTGCGAGTCGGCAGCCTGTCCCTGAATCGACTGTCCCTGAACTCTAAGGGCACCGCATAGCATCGCCCCAGCCATCATGATGGTTGCGACGCCTCTCCTCCCTATAACCTTGCTCTCCATGTTCAACGCCTTCATCTAGCACGCCTGCACCGGCAGCATAAGTGTATACACGTCTCCACTGTCACTAGTTCGATAAATGTCCGATAAACTTGAAAGCATTCCGACTTCTACGTTAAGGTCATGACGCAGTCGAGAGTCAAATCGATTTGTAACACTTGAAACCTCAAAGGCTACCAATGAAATTGCGCCGTGCTGAACACTTCATGGGATTGGCACTGCTATTGTTATCCCTCACGGGCTGGGCTCAGGAAAAACGAAAGATCATCATCGATCAAGATGCAGCTGGCCCCGCGGGAACGGACCAGCAGTCAATGCTCCTTCTGATTCAATCGCCGCAGACGGACGTGCTGGGCATCACCGTGGTGACGGGCGATCAGTGGCTGCACGAGGAAGTGGCACACAGTTTGCGCATGCTCGAACTTATCGGGCGTACTGACATTCCAGTTGTGCCCGGAGCCGAGTATCCGCTGGTCCGCCGCCAACCGGATACCGAGCAATGGGAACAACAGTTTGGTTCGGTGCCATGGTTAGGCGCATGGACGCCGAAGTACTATCATCCGCCAGACGAGTTGGGCAATATGCCGGAAGGCAAGCCTGTAACCAAGCCAGCCGAAGAAGACGCCGCGCACTTCTTGCTGCGCATGGTGCACAAGTTTCCCAACCAGGTCACCATCTACGAAGGCGGTCCCATGACCAATCTCGCGCTTGCTATTTCAATCGATCCCGAATTCGCGCGACTGGCCAAAGAGCTGGTGTTCATGGGAGGCAGCTTGAATCCGCGAACCGACGATCCGGAGTTTACCAACACTCCGGCGCACGAGTTTAATCTCTGGTTCGATCCCGAGGCGGCTCACGCCGTGCTTACAGCACCGTGGAAGAAAATTGTTTGCACGACGGTGGATATTTCGGTGAAGACCCGGCTCACCTCCGACCTGATCAATCGCATCAAGGCCAGCGACTCGGCGGCGGCGCAATACATCGGCAAATACGCACGGCTGCGCGGCAAATACAACTACCTGTGGGACGAACTGGCGTCGCTGGCGTGGCTCGATCCCGGCATTATTTCGAAGAAAGAAACGCTCTTTATGGATGTCGACCTGGATCGCGGTGCCGGCTATGGCAATACCCTGAGTTGGACAGAACAGAATAAACCCAAACTCGTCGGTCAGCCGGTTGAGGTACAGGAAGATCTTGACCTTGATAGGTTTTACAAGATGTTTGTGGATTTGTTGAGCGCGCCCACGCCAGGCAGAAAGTAGCCCCGCGATCCTATTGAGGAAGCTGCGCCAGCATTTTTTGCGCCTGCGCGTGGTCTGGATGCTGCTTAAGGAGTTGGACCAGGACGGCGCGAGCTTTCTCGGTCGCGCCTTCTATGGAATAAACTCTCGCCAGATTCAGATACGCCTGATCGAAGCCGGGTGCCACGCGAATACATTCTTCGAAATTGGCGACTGCGTTATCTCGCCTCTGAGTGCGGAGGTAAAGGATCCCAAGGTTATTCAACGCCTCTGGGTAATCGGGACGCGACCGCAAAGCTTGCTGCAGATATTGGTAGGCGCGTGTTCTGTCGTCGGCCTGCGCGTACACCATGCCCAAACCGTAGTTCGCCTCAGAGTCTGTCGGACTCACTTCAAGAGAGCGCTCAAAAGTCTTGCGCGCCGCGTCCCAGTTTTTTTGCTGGCGATACGCATTGCCCAAATTATTGAGTGCCACCAGATGGTTGGGATTTAACTGAAGAGCCTGCTGAAAACAACGGATCGCTTCGTCGATGCGGTCGTCCTGAGTCGCGAGAATCCCGAGATTATTCCAGGCATTCCCTAGCGTATCGGGATAAGCTGCATGCAGTTTCGTCGCGCCTTCGAAGCTTTCCCGTGCCTCCGCTGTTTTCTGCAGGCTCAGGTATGCGCTCCCCAGTCCGTAGAGCGCTTCCGCACTCGTGGGATCGTCACGGAACGCCCGCTGGAATGCCGATGCCGCTTGATCAAAATAGCCGCGCTGAAAAAACACTGAGCCGTAAGAAAGATAGTTGCGGCCAAATTCGAACGTTTCGCTCACCCCGGGAAAAGGCAGCGCCCGCGTCAATCTTTCAGAATCAGTTTGCGGAATGTGTCGGAAATCTTCTTCGATATGATTGCGGGCCAACGATCCCTGATAGATCTTCACAATCTGTCCCTGGCCGTCGATGAGAAAGGACGTTGGCAGGCCAAGATCGCGGTGCCGGTCGAACAGATAACGGTAAACAATGTTATAAATCGCGGCAACATCTTGCGATCCCCGAAGGATGGGAAATGAAAGGTGCAGCTCGCGCACGAATCCCATCACTTTTTCGGCATCGGCTGCATCGTCGACATTCACTGCGGCCAGTTGAAGTCCCAGCGCCGCCCATTGGGCGTAAGCAGAGTTCAAAAGGCTCAGGTCTCCTCGGCAACGCGGTGCGGATGTTACCCAGAAATTAAGCAGCACAGGTTTTCCGCGCAATGCCGCCAGCGTTCGCGGTTTTCCGGCCAAGTCAGGAAGTGAAAAATCAGGCGCTCTTACCGGTGTGAGCAGCCAGGTTTCGACCGTATCAGGAATTACTTCGGTGGTTTGCGGCGGGATATTTTTCGTCGCATCCTTGGCAGACGGACGGGGCGGGGTCACCGTTTGGAAGGCTTCGGTCCGAACGGTTTCCGAACCTTCTTCGACCCAGATCTTGTGATTGGATGGAAGATGATGCAGATCTTGCATCAGTCCGCTCGGCCAGCGGATGGATGCCTGCACAGAACCTTTGCATTCCCCGAGGCCGAAGAAGATTTCCTTGCTGTGCTGGGATAGAAATCCAGACCCGGCTTGGAGCATGCGAGTCTGGCGGCCGCACTCAGTTTCCAGCGTAATCACGGCGCCGATCGCGTCGCGATTACTTTTGGTGCCGCGCAGATGGAAAGCAATCGACGCTGGCAGGTCCGCCGTGACATTCTTCAATATTCGCAACTGTGGAGCATTGCGATTTTTCAGGAACAGCTCCTGCCTTCCGTCGTGATCAAAATCGGCGAGAGCAAACGCTCTGCTGTCCTCAGGAAAATCCAGTCCCACCGCTCCGGAAACGTCGGAAAAAGTCCCATCCTGATTGTTCGCGTAGAATACATTCCGCTCGAAGCCGCTCCAGGTCCAGTCAGCCCGGATGAGTTCGTTGATAGCGCTCCATCCCTGCTCGTAATCGTGCGAAGGCTTCGCTTGGTCCGGCGAATTCGCAACCACTTGCCGCCAAAAGAAACTGTTCAGATCCTCGCGGGACGTGCCCGAGATCATGCCGTTCGCGATATAAAGATCGGGAAAACCATCGTGGTCGAAATCGAATGCGTCGCTCGACCACGACCAGCGGCCCATCCCAACCGCAGCGGACTTGGTTTTCTCCTCAAAGGCGCGATTGCCATTGCCGCCGTTGTCCAACCCTCTATTGCGAAATAGCGAATTACCCATGGCGTGCTTGCGATAGAGAGCGCGAACTTCTTCGGGTGAGTTTTTCTTGAAGATGTCTTGCGTGGAAATTCGCTCGCCGGCAGCGGTCCACATATCGCCAACATAAATATCCTCGGCGCCGTCGTTGTCATAATCGAGCCAGGAGACACTCATGCCCGCACCCACGTCTTCGACCCCGGCCTCGGAGCAACGTCGGTAAAGGTTCCGTCGCCGTTGTTGCGATATAGATTCTTCCGGCCGAAATCATTCACCACGTAAAGATCGGGCCAGCCATCGCGGTTGTAATCGCCCCACCCGCAGCAAAAGCTGTAGCGCGTGTTGTTCCGGTTGAGCCCCGATGCAGCAGTTACGTCGCGGAAGGTTGCGTCGCGGTTATTCCGCATCATAAAGTTGGGCGGACCGTTCTCCGCATCGTGGTAGGGAACGGGATACTGATACTGCTCCGTCCCCTGATAGTAGAGATAAAGGCAAAAATAAATATCCAGCCAGCCATCACGGTCGTAGTCGGCAACGGCCGCGCCGGTGAAGGTACCTTGCGGGGGGCTAGCGAACTGAAACGCCTCCGGCTTCCGGCGAAATTTACCGCCACCCTCATTCAGGAACAGAACAGGGCCGTTCGCCCGCACGATCACCACATCCTGCCGCCCGGCGTTATCGAAGTCGGCAAAAAGAGCGCATGCCGTATTTTCCAGAATGCCCAAGCCGGACGTTTCCGTGATGTCGTCAAACGTTCCGTCTCCCCGGTTTCGATAAAGCCGGTTGGGGATACCCGCGGGTTGGCAAATATAGAGATCGTCGAAGCCATCATTGTCGATGTCGGCGACTGAGACTCCGTTGTGCCCATAGATGTCGATCCCGGAGGCACCGTCGAGAACGGTTCGCCAGTAATCCACTCCGTGACTCAACTGGGCGGCATAGGAAGGATTCTGGCCGAGGGCCAACGCAGTGATATCCGCGAAGACGGGAGATGCTGAGCGGCTTCGAGTTTCCTCGAGTGTCCGCCAACTTCGAAGTCTAAATTCCTGTTGTTCAGGAGAATGCGCATAAGAATGTTCATAAGAATGTTCAGGAGAATGCGCATCAGCCTCAGAATGTGTCGCGGATATCCACTCAAGATCCAGGTATCCGACGTGCTGCTGCCGGTGGAAGCTCGTGCCGCTGCCAACCACTTCGTAACGCACTCGGGTCCGCAGCCACGCCGGAGCTTGGTCCGGAGACATTGAGCTGGCGTCGATGCCCGTCACCTGGAATTCAGCGGTATGGATTCTTGAAAAAATACCCAATGCGGAGCGCAATTCCTGAAGAAAAGCATCCCGCCCCAGCACTACTTGAGAGGCGAACTTGTTCTGCTGAACTTCCACCAACCCGGAGCGTGCCAGCCGCGAGTCAACCGGCCGCAAAGATGACCCTGAGAAACCCGGGGCAAGAACCTTTTCCACCGCTTGCACTTCCTGCGGAGAGCGAAGCATGCTGGCGGACCATCCCGCAAGAATGGATGCGATCTGGGCATGGTATTTTTCGATAACGAAGTCATCCAACCCAGGTTGCGTCTTGAGCAGCGTGGCATCGAGCGGCGTCTGCGCCCGATAGGAAGGATGTAATCGAAATTCGCCTTCGGATGAGAACTCGGTGGAAGAATTGGAAGCGTATTCGGCCCCGAAGGCCAAACCCCGGAGACTCGCTGGAACCAATGCCGCCGAGGCTCCCTGAAGGCAACGCACGAGAAAGCTGCGGCGACTCGGGTCTAAGAGCGTAAAAGATAAAGATGAAGATAAAGATAAAGATGAAGATCGACCGGCTGACGCGCTTTCCCGCTCAGAGCGATGCCCCCGCATACTCACGTATAACGATACTCACGGATGACACCGAAATCTAACAGCCTCATCCGGGCGCGTCAAGGTTGCCCGACGCCTGCTCAAGAAAGGCGTAAAGCGGCCAACGTGCACCAGGATGAAGCTTCTTGCTCCGATAGGCAGTCAAGGGGTATTGACATCCATGTTTTAATCGATTGGTGTTTGCGCGGAAGATTCGCGTTATGTACGAAGAACGAGGGCAAAATCTTCCTTGTCCCCTGAAATGGCTCGACAGCTTCTCGATGCGCAACTTTACAAATGCCAGTGTGTTTGACGATACCGTTCCCATATCCGACGGTCGTCTTGAGATCGGCACAAAGGTTCCACTAGATCAACTCCGCGAAGCGATGGAGGACTGGTTCCGGCGCAAGAGCTATCTGCCCAATGACTCCAGGTTGTCACTGGAAGAGATTTAAAAGCAGGCACAGACTAACCCACGTAATCGCCGTATTCGGGGCCAGGGAGTTAAGATCGACAGGGATTTTACAATCTTCTGACTAGACAATGACGCGGGACGCTCGTGGCTGCGTTAGCCTGGTCTGGCTTAACCTGGTCTGGCTTAACCTGGTTTCATTTGACCTTGATTTCGCTTAACTTGGTCTGGCTTGGGCTGGGATTGAAAAGAAGTTAATGCTGTTCAATCGGGTTGGGCTTTTTTAGTGTCTTCTAACCCGGAAAAGATCCAGAAACCGTTTGATTCGTAAAAGCATCCTATTTTCAGAGGGTTGGAGGATGCCCGGAAGTGGCAAGCGATTTGCAAAGTTGCTTGTGAGGTTTGAATGAATTATCGAATGCAGCTCTCCCCAATATCTGGCATCCGTCCGTCGACGGATGTTTATGGAAGCCAACCGCCCGAGACTCCACCCGCAAACCTGGACGACGCAAAATTCGTACGCTCCTGGCTGGTCTACGATTCCGATCTTGATGTCGACTGTCCTCCGGGCCATGTGAACTGGAGCATGGTATTGGGATTGGTCGTGGCGGCTGTTGTGAGCGGAGGCTTTTGGATTGTGGCGGGAGTGATGATCGCGCGCTACTGGAAGTAGGGTGCCTGGTCGTCGCGGACCCATCGCTACCGATTATTTATAACCGATTATTTATCACTGACTATTTATCGTAGTGAAGCAGTGACATCACATCGTAGGATTTGAGCTTTTCTCGCCCGTGCAGAAAATCCAATTCCACGACAAAACCCAGTCCGGCAATCTCCGCTCCGAGTAAAGACGCCAGATTGGCGGTGGCCTCGGCCGTGCCTCCCGTAGCCAGCAGATCATCCACAATCAGCACGCGCTGGCCTTTCTGAATTGCGTCCTTATGCATCTCCAGGCTGTTAGTTCCGTATTCCAGGGCATAATCGAACTTCACAGTCTCGGCGGGAAGCTTTCCAACTTTACGCACGGGAACAAATCCGGCATTCAAGCGGTAGGCAAGCGCCGGCGCGAAGATGAAGCCGCGGGCCTCCATGCCCAGAACGAGATCGATCTGCTCATCGAGATAGTGCTCGGAAAGCCGGTCGACGAGAGTCGCAAAGCCGACCCTGTCTTTTAACAGCGTCGTGATGTCGTAGAAGAGAATTCCCTTCTTCGGGAAGTCGGGCACTTCGCGGATCAGCTTCTTGAGTTGGTCGTCATTCAGACCTGAGTTCGAGGACAATCTACCACGCTCCTTCGATGCGAAACGAACTGATCCCGGGGGCGAGCCGGACCTCGGATTCTTCTACGGCATCCACGCGTGCGGCGCGCGGTCCTTCGCGCAGTCGGGCTCGCAGACCGGAGAGCTGATCGCGGCTTCCCTGGGCCAACACCTCGACGCTGCCGTCGGCATTGTTGCGAACCCAACCGACGATGCCGAGAATATGCGCCTCGCGCTCGACGAACCAGCGGAACCCCACTCCCTGCACGCGTCCGCGAACCACAAAGCGGCGGGCTTCGAGTGCTTTTTCAGTGGAAGTCATGCTTCGAAAAATGTCATCCTGAGCGGAAAATCGGCTTCGCGAATGCGAAGCTGATTCGTAGTCGAAGGATCCCTATAGTCCAAAACCTCGCCTGAGCATTTATCGCCAAAGTCACATAGGTAGGGATCCTTCGACTACCGAGAAACTCGCTCCCGAAGCTCCCGCTGCGCTCAGAAATGAAAGCGAAAATCTACGCCCTCGACAGATACACGCCTTCAGCAGTATCCACCTTGATCTTCTCACCTTCATTAATGAAGGGCGGCACCTGCACCACGAGCCCGGTTTCGGTTTTCGCCGCCTTGGTTACGCTTGAGGCAGTCGCGCTTTTCAACCCAGGCTCTGTCTCTACTACGGTAAGCTCCACGGTTTGGGGCAGCTCAATGCCAACCGCTTTGCCGTCGAAGAACTCCACTTTGATCTCGAGATTGGCAATGAGGTAATCCACCGCATCGCCCAGAGTGTCTTTCGTCAGGTGGGTCTGCTCGTAGTTGGAAGTGTCCATGAAATAGTAGTTGTCTCCGTCGGCATAGAGGAATTGCATGTCGACTTCGTCCACGTTTACTTTCTCGATCGGGTCGGGCGAGCGGAAGCGGTGTTCGAACATCGCTCCAGTGCGGAGGTTGCGCAGTTTGGCCTGGATGAAAGCCCGCAGGTTGCCGGGCGTGCGGTGTTCCACGCTGAACACAGAGTGCAGATCATTATTGTGCTTGATGATCATGCCGGGACGCAGTTGGGTGGCAGGGATCGACATCGCTTAAAACAATCTCCTTACGAATAAGAGCGGTTTGCTAAACCGGCGGAAGGCGGGCAGGCCACATTTTCCGCCGCACAAGGGCCGAAAAGTCATTTTACACTCAGCTTGGGAGGATTGGAAACCTTCCTGAAGCTGCACTCATCGAAAATGGACCCGGTTCAATGGATCTGGTTCATGGCTTCCGGTAGGATTCGCCGCCCTACCCGATTGAGGATTAGAATTGCAGATGCCAGGAAGCTCCGGTGCGATGGGCTTTGCATTACACGGAGTTTTGCATTACATAGAAGTCATTGCATAGAAAAGAGGTCAGATCATGCGCTCTGGAAGTTATGAATCTTCCGAAGGAATTAACTTGGGCACGGCTATAACTTTCTTTCTGATTGGGCTAGGAGCAGGAGCGTTGACAGCCCTCGCGCTGGCCCCAAAAACGGGCAAACAATTCCGCCGCGATCTGAAACGCGGCTACGACGACGCCAGGGAAACGATCGAGGACTGGTCCGAAGAAGCGAAAGACCGAATCCGCGACGTGAAGGAACGGGTCCGCGACGCAGCCGAGCGCGGCGCCGATCTGGCCGATGATCTCCGGGAGAAAGTGGAACCGCTGCGAAAGGTCATCAATCGCGGGTGAAAGAGTTAACCCGCATCTCAGGCTAGGCTTCCCGGATTCTGGCGTCCGGAGACTAGCGAAAAACTGCGGCGAATAACCCTCTTATACGTCGCAATATCCGATGGTGCTCGGTATTAGCTTGCTCGCTTTCCTTCGGTGGTTGCACTTGTGAATCCAGCCGGACGTATCTTGCCGAGGCTTCTAGCAGAGGCAGTGCCGCTGCCTCTTCCGTGGGTGCAGGCGGTGCCGAGGTAGCTCTGTTCCAGCGGAAAACCAGTGGCGCATCGACCTGGATGTGAACCTCATTCGGCAGCCTTGGCGGCAATTGCTGGATTTCAGCCGCCTCGGTGAGCGGCCCCTTGGACGAGGTACTCGCCCGGCCGGAACTTATATCCACCGGCATCGTAGAGTCCGGAATTACTCGTGGCGGCAGCGTATCAGTTCGCATGACAGGAACTGGCGGAGGACAGCCGCATTCCAGTGGCACGTCGGTGTCGACCTTATCGATTCGCCCGGAATGAAATACAGCCTGCTCGGCAGGTTTCACCTGATAAATGCGGTCGCCGATTAACTCCGAAATGATGGCTGAAGAAGTGTTGCCCCGGAGCCCGCGCACGCACGTATTGCCATGAGTGTCGGTACTGACGGCGTAATGAAATTCTCCCGGCCCTGCGAAGAGTATCCGAAAATCTGGCGTCAGAATGGTGTCTGCTGCATTGTTGAGTGTGTAGTGAGTCTCCAGCGCGCCGGTGCTCATTCCGAACATTAAGTCTTTCGCGGTCTTCGAAGGCGTCACCAGCAGCGTGGTTCGTGGGCAAACCCGAACCTCGCCTCCTCGCGACAACTGCAATACGGCAGTTTCGCTTTCGGCGGTCAGTGACGTTCCCACCGCAAACCGCCCGCCGGCTAACACCACCTCGCCGACGCCGCGAGTAACTGGCACGATAGTCGGCGTATCCGTGGCTGCCAGCGACACCACCTTCGGCGCTTGTGAGGGCGGGTTATCGGCAGTCGAGTTGTCAGGGTGCTTCAACCGTACCAGCAGACGATTGCCCGTCGCCTCCCACGTGTAGCCGTAAGGAATCAGAAGATCGAGAACTATTCTTGTAATGGGAGGCCGTGCCTGGTATTGCTCAGTCCGAATGGTGAGAATATTTTCCTGCGCCACCGATATGCGCTTACGCTGCTGCCCCACACGTGCATTCGCCAGGTCAATCACCAGCCGGGGAGGCGAATCCAGCGACTGAATAGTCGGAACGACTGCGCGAGAACAAACCACTTCGATTGCCGGAACGCCCCGCTCGTGCACCACGCGGACGCCGGTAACCACCGCAGCCTCCGGCTTGGCGGAAGCGGTTCTGTCGTTGCCGCTATTCTGCGAGAGAGCGTACGTGACCACACACGACAGCAACAGCACGAGCCTGACAAATTGAACGCCCAATCGTGGCAAGGAAATCCCCTAAAGGACGAACCGGCTGAGCTTTCACGAGCCTATGAAAGAAACCTTATCACTTGTCAGGAAGGCAAAAAAGTGTTGGATCGTGGTACTGCCCAGATTTTCGGGTCAGTTTCCGCTCTCGGGAAGGAATTCGTACTCTTCAATCACAGCCGCGACTGCCATTTTTCCCTCAGCGGCCCCATTCTCGATTCGCACCACCCGGCCCTTGCATTGCACCCGAATGCTCTCGGTAAGTGTGATTTCGGGCGGAAGCGTGAGGGTGAAGCTGATTGGCGAGCCCTGCTCGATGGGGGAATCCAGATATAGCGAAACCCCGCGGGCGCTGACATCGCGGATTTGAGCCGATTCGCTTTCGTTTAAATTTTCACTTCGGGCAACGGAAACCGGGATCCGGAGCGCGAAGCGTCGTGCAGCCCTTTTCTCCTGCTGGGCTTCTGACATAAGTTACCCCAAGCTATTGAAGTGGCGTCGCAATTAACTACGCTAGAGGATGCGGTGGAAGGGCATCTTCCGTCAATACCACCCTTGGGGAGTGATGTGGCCCATTCTGGCGGGAAACAGCGATGATTGCTGGCTCACGAGACACTCGGTTGCGGGTGTAAGCTAAGTAAGAACATAAAGACAAGAGGCGCATCATTGGTTTTTATACTCGACAACTACGACTCTTTCACTTACAACCTGGTCCAGTATTTTGGAGAACTCGGGGCAAAGGTGGAGGTTCGCCGCAACGACCAGATCACTGTGGATGAAATCGAGCGCCTGCGCCCGGAGCGCATCGTGATTTCGCCCGGCCCCTGCACGCCGCAAGATGCGGGCATCAGCATTGGGTTGATCCAACACTTCGCCGGCAAAGTTCCGATTCTCGGCGTCTGCCTGGGACATCAGGCCATCGGCGCAGCTTTTGGCGGAAGTGTGGTTCGCGCCCCGAATCTGATGCACGGCAAGACCAGCGCGGTGACGCACGATAACAAAACCATCTTCAACGGCCTGCCTACGCCCATGACAGCCACTCGCTACCACTCTCTCATCGTGGAAGAGAAAGACTTGCCGGCAGAACTCGAAGTAAGTGCCTGGACAACCGAAAAAGACGGAACCCGCACCATCATGGGCCTGCGCCACAAAAAGTTTGCCGTCGAAGGCGTGCAGTTCCATCCCGAGAGCGTGCTGACAGACGCAGGCAAGAAGCTGGTAGGCAACTTCTTAGCGGGAGCAGGGGTTAGGGGCTAGGGATCAGAAAATAAGGCGCTAGTTTCGATCAAGGGAGCTAAGCAGACCGTTCAAGACTTTGCCTATCTCAGTCGCGCGGTTGAGCAAGTCGCTTGATTGGCCAGAGTTGATGTAGCCGAGTCTTTGTGAAATCAGAACCTGCGTTTCTATCTCCACTAGCGAACCTCGCGCGTGCCCTAGAAATTGCTTAAATTCGCCAGTCGACAATCTCGCGTGGCCTTCTGCGACATTGCTGGGAGCAGAAACCGCCGCCCGTCTCAACTGAGAAACCAATCCGTAGGTCTCGGCCTTGGGAAAATCCTGTGTTGCCCGATAAATCTCAAGCACCGGTTCAATCGATTTTTGCCAACTATCAAGTCGCGATAGGATCGCACTCGGGGTATCGCTAAACATTTCATACCGGATATCTTGCCGCTCTGCAAACCTCATGGATGTGAGAAGTGTTACATCTCCCCTGTGAATATCCCAGAAATGGGAAAAACAGACCCTGACGTCTGAACCCGAGCCCTAGCCCCTAGCCTCTAGCCCTCTCCACCGCCCGCAACAGCGCCTGCGCTTTATTCATCGATTCCTGAAACTCCCTCGCCGGATCGGAATCCGCCACGATGCCCGCTCCCGCCTGCAAGTACGCATGCTTGCCTTGCATGAGCATGGTTCGAATGCCGATGCAGGAATCGAGATTGCCGGCAAAATCAGCGTAGAGAACTGAGCCGCCGTAGATTCCCCGGCGAACCGGTTCCAGTTCTTCGATGATCTGCATGGCGCGAACTTTCGGTGCCCCGCTGAGCGTGCCCGCAGGAAAACATGCGGCGAACGCGTCGAGGGCGTTGAGATCCTTGCGCAGTGTGCCTTCCAGCGCCGAAACCAGGTGCATCACGTGGGAGTAGCGCTCGACGTACATCAAGTCTTTCACCTTGACCGAGCCGTATTCGCTAACGCGGCCAAGATCGTTGCGGCCCAGGTCGACCAGCATCACATGCTCGGCGCGTTCTTTTTCATCGGTGCGCATCTGCTCTTCGAGGCGCAGGTCTTCGGCCTCGTCCCGTCCCCGGGGATGCGTGCCCGCGATCGGCCGATACTCCAGCTTTCGTCCGGTCACGCGCACCAACATTTCAGGAGACGACCCGAGAATCTGCGTCTCGCCCAGCCGCAGGAAATAAAGATATGGCGACGGATTCACCTGCCGCAGGGCACGGTACAGATCGAACGGCTCAACTCCGGGGACGAAGTCGAGCCGCTGCGAAAGCACCACCTGAAAAATATCGCCTGCCGCAATGTATTCCTTGCAGCGCTCCACGCTGCTCAGGAATTTCGCACGCGTGGTCCCGGCGTGAATCTTGAGTTTTCCTTGCGTCTTCGCAGATTTGCGCCACATTTTGCGCGACGCCTCCGGACGCAATCCCGCCGACAACTTTCTTTCGAGCGCGGCAATATCGCGCACTGCCCGCTCATAAGCGGATCGCGGACTCTCCCGCGAAACATCGGCTGCCGCCACAATGTGAATCTGATGGCGGAGGTGATCGAAAGCCAGCAACCGGTCGAAGAACATCAACTCGCAATCCGGAATAGACAAGTCATCTTTTGCGTGCTCGCCAATCTTTTCCAGTTGCCGTACCGCGTCGTAAGAAAAATATCCCACGGCCCCGGCGGTGAACGGCGGCAGCCCCGGCATCGCCGCCGGACGGTGCTCGCCCAGCAGCTGTTTCACAAAGTGAAAGACGCTGCCTTCATAGTGCTCGCGGCGTCGTCCGCGTTCGATCTCGATCGCGCCGCCCCGTGCCCGAAGCCGCATGTAAGGCCGCGCGCCGAGAAACGTATAGCGCCCAATCTGCTCACCGCGCTCGTTGGATTCCAGCAAAAACGCATGCGGCTCTTCCGCCGCGATGGCCAGGAAGGCCGAGACCGGCGTGAGCAGATCGGCGCTCACCGACTTCACCACCGGCACCAGCGTCGCAGAGCGGGCCAGGCGCGAGAATTCCTTGAACTCGGGATATGGCATGTGAAAGCTTAAACTCAGACGTTAGCAAGGCTTGCAGATCATTATAGGGGACGCGTTACAGGACCGTTCCTTCCTACGGAAACCGATGAAGGATACTTTGCGTGTAGCCTGCGATCGGTCACGTTCTCGATCATTCAGGCCCGCCCTAAGTGTAATCGCCTGATAGCGTCAGTTATGATTAGCGATGGTCCCATCCGGCAACACTGAGCGATCCAACGTCAGATACTGAGAGGACAGGCGATAATGGCATTCCTGCTATCTTTTCTACTTGGTTTTGTAGATGGGTTACGCTCCCTGACAGCTCCTGCAGTCGTGTGTTGGGCGGCACATCTCGGCTGGTTGCATTTCGCCGGAACGAAGTTTGCCTTCATTGATCATCGGTCTACGCTAGTGGTGTTCACGCTGCTAGCCATTATCGAGCTGGTCGTAGACAAGCTCCCGAACACCCCGCCGCGCACAGCACCTGTGGGCCTGATCGCGCGGATTGTCCTCGGAGGGGCAAGTGGTCTGGCCCTTGCTACCGGGGCGGGAATATCAGTGTCTTTGGCGGGGGTGATCGCCTCATTAGGTGCAATCGCTGGGGCGTTTGCGGGATATCACATCCGTCGTGCGGTAGTGTTCAGGGCACACCTGCCGGACCTCGTTGTGGCGATTGCAGAAGACGCGATCACAATTGCAGGGGGACTGCTCATCGTCTCGCACGTCTAGGCAACTAGTAGCACCTAAAAGCCCTTTCACTTCCTGCTCGTCGCGGCAACCATCGCCGCTTTTGATGCGTCACCGAATCTTCTCTGAAGCATCCGGGACAGGGGGTATCCTAGCCTAGCCAGTGTCTTCTGCGGCTGCGAAAATGCGAGGATGATGTACCATACGTTATCCCCGGACCGATCCCACTCGACTGTGAATCGTTCTTCGCCGCTCTCCGCATGTTCCGTTAACGTGCCGTAGGCAAAGCCATAGCGACAAATAGGGCCGTCCTCATCGACCACATATACGATACGAGCAGCATTCAACGAATAGAACCCGAAGTGATGCACCAAAACCGCAACCGTTGCGCCGACCTCGATCGGGGTAGTCGGCGAGTAAAGACGCACCCACGGCATATTGAACATTTGCCATTCACGGATCGCCTCTATGGCTCGACGCCAAGTGTCCTCGCCCCTACCGAGGAAAACACGATTGTGGTCTACGTTGTAACGACTCGGCACGTTAGTCCCTGAAGCACCAACCTCAGAGTATGAAAAAACTGAATGCTGCTGTTGAGAAATAAATCTCCGAACATCCTCTTCCGATGGTTCCCTTAGGCAAAACAAAACATCCTCACCTTACGCACCTTTGGTCGTGCCGCGGATGTTAGGTCACGGTGTCCCATGCGGTCAATTGCAGCCGAGCCATCGGCACTAGGGTGGATAGCTTGGATAGCTGTCGAAAAATCTCTATAGCACTTACGGTCCAGGTCCATATTGCCTGAGCGGCCCTAAGTCGGCCCGCCGCTCCTTAAATCTGCCCCTGAACCAACCCAGCAATTGACGGGCGCGAAACGTCGTCGGAAGATACCAAGGAATACCAAGCAACTGGGCCCTCGTGCGGTCACGAGCCTATGCGGATTAAGTTCTGGGGCGTGCGCGGTTCTACGCCGACCCCTCAAGCCGAGAATATGCGCTATGGAGGTAATACCTCCTGCGTGGAAGTGCGCCTGGGCGACCGCATCTACATCTTCGATTGCGGCACCGGATTCCGCGTGCTTGGCCAGCAGCTGCAGAGTGAATTCGGCGAGCGGCCGTTTTCCGCCCACGTCTTCGTTTCCCACTTTCACTGGGACCATATTCAGGGCATGCCGTTTTTTCGCCCTTTATACGCGAATGCCGAGAACCGGTTTCTCTTTCAGTGTTCCAGCCGCACCCGCAGCCTCAAACAAGTTCTGGCCGACCAGATGGCCGCTCCTTATTTCCCGGTGAGAATCGACGAAATGAAGGCGCGCCGCGACTTCCACGACATCGATAGCGGACGCATCGCGCTCGACGACGGTGTGCAACTGCAGACTACATGGCTCAACCATCCGCAGGGATGCATGGGCTTCCGCCTCGAAACCAAAGATGGAATCCTCGTTTACGCCACCGACAACGAGCCGGGCGACGCGGTTTTCGATAAGGCCGTGCGCAAGCTGGCCGAAGGCGCCGACGTGCTCATCTACGATGCGCAGTACTTGCCCGAAGAATACGAAGCCCGCCGCCGCGGTTGGGGACACAGCCACTGGCGCGAGGCGGTAAATGTCGTCATGGAGAGCGGCGCAAAAGAACTCGTACTCTTTCACCATGATCCAGAGCACACTGACGTCATCATCGACAAGGTAGTGCACGAGGCCCGCAACTACTATCCCAAGGTGCGGGCCGCTTCCGAAGGGATGGAAATTAAGTTGTAACCGGACAAGCTTTGGTTCTGACGAGCTTTGGTTCGGACAAGCTTTGGTTCCGAGGAGGTCTGGTTCAACTCGTACTCTTCAGCGGTGCGGGCGGAACACGAGATCGAACCACGGCTTCCACGTCCTGCCGCCATCGGTCGAGGTAACAGCGGTCTCGCGAAGCCCATCGCCTTCCGGCTTCCAGATTCCTCGAACCCGCCGCTCTTTTCCGTCCGCGGTGCGATCGGCACCGCTCAGAATTATCTCTCCCGATTGAAATGTTCCTTCGATTACCAGCAACTCCCCACGATTCGTAAACCAACTCTGATGCCACACTTTTCTGGAACCATCGTAGATGCTCAAGCTCTGGCCTTGGTGGCCATCGGCTCCGGCGTACTGCTCCCGCAGGACGCAGCCATCAAGTAAACGATCCACTTGCACCCGCGCCGATGGAGCTGTGCTGCCCGCCTCAAACGCATCCCAATCGCCAACCCAGAAATCGAACTGTTTGTATTCGGGCGTGCTACAGGAAGGCTGCTGATTCGCAGAAGGTGAAGCAGATAACAGACCCGGTTTCCAAAGGAGAAATGAAAAAACGCAAAGCAAGCCGAGTTTTGACTTCAGATTTATTTTCATCGAAATCCGTCGCTGGTTCATCAGGCTAATTCTGGCCGCCAAAGACTCGATCTTGATCGTGCGATTCCTGTAATAGCGATACTTCTGCTGGCGAGCCGTATCCCCGCGCATACGCCCGATTCGAAACCTCATAGCGCTTCACTTCACTCCACTCCCACCGGCTGCAAACCGGCGGCCGGCAGCACGAACAGGTCAATTTATATTTCTCCGTAGAATCGCATACCAGCGTGACCAGCGATGATCCGTTGCAGTACGGACTAAAGCCGATGAGATATCGCGTACTGCATTCTGGACATTCTACGCAGTGGCGAAGTCGCCAGGTCATACAATTCTCCCGGAGTCAATTTATTGACCTGTGCCGATCGCTTAATTTAAAACGAGGGCGGAATTTTTCCGCCTCGTTTCGCTCCCAGCCTGCTGCGTCAGACGGCGTGCTCCGACTGAATGTCTCCAACTCCCGCGTTGATCACTTTGTCCCGAAGCCGAGTACCGTACGAGTGAAGAATGGAAGCTGCTTTCGCAAATGGTCGCTCGGAATGACCTCGTGCGGGGTGGCGTTTACCTTGACCGCGATGTCGGGATTGCCGCTGCCATCGAAGACCGGAACCGCCAGGAAACCTACAGTTTCACCCGTGGTGGTGTCGGTTGCGGTTCCCGTGACCTCGCCCGCGTCGTTGATACCCTGGGCCAGTGTCAAATAAAGAGAAGTCGGTTGAATGACAAGGGAATTCAGGTCGTGCACCGTATTGTTTTGCCAGAGGATTGCTCGGGAAGTCCCTGCACTCGAGTTAGCTGATACACCTACTGCCTGGTTTTTCTCGTTGATATCGTAGAGCACGTCAGTATTGTCTGTGCCAAACGGATAAACCTCCTCCATTTTTCCCTTCTCTTTCGTCCAAACGAAAGCGGCCGCAACGCCAGCGGTGGTGAATGCAAAGCCGACGACCACGCCATGATTGTTGATCGCGACAGGAGTATTCCAGGCTTCGGCTCCAAGATTTCCCAGATCGATGGGTTTGCCATTTTCCCAAAGCAACGCGTGCACCGCGCTCGCTCCTCCCACCGCATTCGAGCAGAGGCCAGAGATCCCCACCACTTGACCTTTGTCGTTAATGGCAGTCGCAGCCGAATCAGGATCTCCAGGGAAAGGCGGAAGCTGCGTCATCTCGTTCAGGCCCGGTCCCCAGATTGCGGCCTCAAACTGTAGGAATTGACTCACTGGAGGAGCGTGATTACAAGTCGGATCGTGAACCCCGTTTTCCGCCCATCCCACCACCTGGCCTTTGTTGTTGACGCCTGCGGCATAGCTGTCAATCCCTCCGGGAAAAGGCGGAAGAGCGCTCATCACGCCGTCCTGCCAGGCAAAGCCGTTGCAAACGTAGCCGTCAGGCCCAAAGAAAAAAGCCGAGCAGCTCCAGGCTTCACCCAACGGGTTCTTTTCCGCAGTTTCGGCGATACCCACAATCTCTCCTCGGGTGCTGTGGTTTGGCCAGGAGACGTTGCTGTTCGGGCCTCCCAATGTGCCTAGATCCATCGGCACTCCGACCCACAGCACAGCGTGGACAGTGGTATTGGTCGCCGAATTCACCCCGCCTGAGATCCACCCCAGGTCGTTGATGCCTACCGGTTCCGGAATTCCGCCAAATGGCGCGGTACCAAGATTGAAAACGTAATAGCTCCGCGGCGGCTCGCTCTGCGATTGACTTTGCGCGGTGAGCTGAAGCGAAGCGAGTACCGCCGTGAATAAAACCATCGCCGTGATGTATGTCAGCACTCTACATTTCATAACTGTCTCCTCTTGGGGTCTTGTTTCCCGACCGCGACCCCAACATAGATTGACTCTTTGTTGAGAGTTGGACGTTTCTGGACCTCGCTGTCCATTCGCTGGACGTTCTCGGACCTCGCTACCGAGTTGCCGCCATGGTCCCCGGCCGGTGGTCTATCATCGATTCGGATCGGGTTCCAGATCGACTACGAAGATCGACGCAGAAGATCGACTAAAGAAGACCGGCTCAAAAAGATCGAGTCGCCACATGATGACTCTCGATTGGCAAATCTGTTCGCGCGCTCGCCTGTCTCGCGATCCGCGCTTTGACGGCAAGTTCTTCATTGGCGTGGTGGGCAGCCGTGTCTACTGCCGATCGATTTGTCCCGCGCCCACGGCGAAGGAAAAAAATGTGCGTTACTTTGCCACTGCGGCGGCCGCGGCCGAGGCCGGTTTTCGCCCCTGCCTGCGCTGCCGTCCGGAATGCTCGCCCGGCACTCCGGCATGGATGGGAACCTCAAATACGGTTTCGCGGGCGTTGCGGCTGATTGGCGAGAGCGGCCTGGAAGATGGCGGAGTCGAAGTTCTCGCGGCGCGGCTGGGAGTGGGCTCGCGTCACCTCCGCCGGTTGTTTCTCAAGCACCTGGGTGCCACGCCTACTGCAGTGGCTTACACGCGACGAATGCACTTTGCCAAGAAATTGATCGATGAGACCAGCTTGCCGATGACTCAAATCGCATTGGCCTCCGGCTTCGGCAGTGTGCGGAGATTCAACGCCGGTATTCGCAAGGTGTATCACCGAACTCCGACGCAAATCAGGCGCATCGCGCGGCAGAGGCAAGTCAATCCGGAGAATCAATATCTCTTCCGTCTTCGTTTTCGGCCACCGTACGATTGGCAGGGCATGTTAGCGTTTCTCGCTCCCCGCGCCATTCCCGGAGTCGAAGCTGTGGAGGACGGACGTTATCGCCGCTCCATCTCTTTGAACGGAAATCATGGCTACTTTGAGATTTCGCTGGATGATGTGAACAATGCACTCGCTGCGCGAGTGGAGTTTGGCGATCCTCGTTCGCTGTTTTTTATTACCGAACGCATTCGCGCCATGTTCGATCTGAATGCCGATTGGGCGAGCATCGTGCGAAATTTGAAAACTGACCCAGTACTCGCCGCACGAGTCGAGGCTCACCCCGGGCTGCGGGTGCCGGGCTGCTGGAACGGCTTCGAACTCGCAGTTCGAGCCATACTGGGCCAACAAGTGACGGTCAAAGGAGCCTCAACTCTGGCGGGGCGTCTGGCGAAATCTTTCGGCGAGCCATTTGCTGCCGCGGGCGGTATCACCCACATTTTCCCTTCGCCGGAAGTTCTTGCCGACGCGAACTTCGCCGCCATCGGCCTGCCTCGATCGCGATCTGAAACGATAAAAGCGCTTGCCCGAGCAATCTGCGATGGCAGAATCAGCTTTGAGGCAGTCGTAGATTCCACCGAATTCCTGCTGCGGCTTTGCGAAATCCCTGGCATCGGGCAGTGGACTGCACAATATGTCGCCATGCGAGCGCTGGGAGAACCCGATGCATTTCCATCAAATGATCTTGGACTTCAGCGAGCGCTGGATTTGAAAAGCGCTCGCGAACTTGATCGCCGCGCCGAAGCCTGGCGACCGTGGCGCGCCTATGCCGCCGTCCACCTGTGGAATATCGCGGGCGCATCCCGGGATTCAACTAATGCGCTAGACTCCGCGTCCCTTCCCGTCGAACTTGGGAATATCGCTACACCGGCATGAACTTTTTCCTGCCGTCGGCCTGTGCTGAGCTGCGCCAGTCCTGCCCAAGTCTGTAGATAAGTACTTTTGCGACAACGTCGTTCCCGCTATGACCTTGCTTCGCTACCTTCCCCACTCATATACTCGGAGCGTTTGCCTAGTCTTCCCGGGAACTCTTCCCGGCGCCGGCCAACACTTAGAATCGCAATCATTTCGGAGACCTATTATGACCACCATGATCACCGCCCCGCAGGTCGACAAAGAGAGTAATCCGTGGGAGTCGCAGCGGGCTCGTTTTGACCTGGCCGCCCAGAAGCTCAATCTCGATGACGGCCTGTGGCGGGTTCTGCGCTACCCTAACCGCGAACTCACGGTTTACATTCCCGTTCAAATGGATGACGGACACCTTGAGGTCTTCACCGGATTTCGAGTGCAGCACTCCATTGCCCGCGGACCCGCAAAAGGTGGTATCCGCTTTGCTCCAGACGTTACGCTCGATGAAGTGCGCGCCCTGGCCAGTTGGATGACCTGGAAGTGCGCCGTAGTGAATATTCCCTTCGGCGGCGCCAAAGGTGGAGTGATCTGCGATCCGCACAAAATGTCGATGGGCGAAATCGAGCGCATGACTCGACGCTACACTTCAGAGCTGATCGAGTTCATCGGTCCGGAAAAAGATGTCCCCGCCCCCGACGTTAACACCAACGAACAAATCATGGCCTGGATGATGGACACCTACTCCATGCACATGCGGCAGACGGTGACGGCGGTCGTTACAGGAAAGCCCATCAACATTGGCGGCTCCCGCGGACGCCGCGAAGCCACCGGCCGCGGCGTGATGGTCGTGTGCGACGAGGCCATTAAAAAGCTTGGCCTCGCCCGCGACACCAGTCGCGTGGTCGTGCAGGGTTTCGGCAATGTGGGCTCGAACGCCGCCCACCTCATGTTTCAGGCCGGATACAAAGTCGTTGGCATCGCTGAAGTAGGCGGCGGTCTCTACAACAAGAACGGAATGGACCTGAACGCTCTGGTCGAATTCCGCCAGAAAAACGGAACCGTTCTCGGATTCCCCGGCGCTGAAGCCTACGATGCCGCCGAGCTGCTTACCACGGATTGCGAAATTCTGATTCCCGCCGCCACCGAAAATGTGATCACCTCGCGGAATGTGGATCGCGTAAAATGCCGCATTCTGGCAGAAGGCGCCAACGGTCCCACCACCTCCGCCGCCGATGACGTGCTAACTGATAAGGGAGTTTTCGTGATTCCCGACATTCTGGCCAACGCCGGCGGAGTCACCACGTCGTATTTCGAGTGGGTGCAGGACCGCCAGGGCTACTTCTGGAAAGAGTCTGTAGTCAACGAGCAACTCGAGGAAATAATGATCTCCTCCTTCGGCGATGTAGTTCGCTACGCCGAGACCCACAAGGTCAACAATCGGATCGCGGCTTACATGCTGGCGATTGACCGCGTGGCCTACACCATTCGCCAGCGCGGCATCTATGCGTAAGGAATTTTGAATGAAGTTTACGTGAAACAAGGTTTAAGTAGAGCAAGGTCTGCGTGAAACAAGGTTCAGGTAGAGCAAGGTTTGTGCTGAAACCAGGTTTGGGTAAAGCAAGGTTTGTGTGAACGGCGGCGCTTCAGCACGGCGTTAAGGTTTGTGTAGAGCGGCGCTTCAGCGCCGCGTTAAGAGGCCCGCTTCCGAGGGCTTTAGCCCCTGAGGGTAATCCTTGAAGGAGAATTTATGAATTCCAGATTCCGGAAGCCGCTCATCCGCATCCTGCCCCTTCTCCTAGCGTTCTTCTTATTGCACACAGCCATCCCCATCCAATCTCTGGCAGCGGCAGTCCCGCAAGCCGCCGCCGACAAACTGGATATCAACACCGCTACCGCCGACCAACTGAAGGCGCTACCTGGCATCGGGGATGCCTACTCCCAGAAAATCATCGCAGGGCGTCCGTATCGGACGAAGCTCGATTTGGTTCACAAAAAGATTATTCCGCAGGCCACCTACGACAAGATCAAAGACCAGATCATCGCCAAGCAGCCCAAGCCGAATGCAACTCCAGCCGCACCAAAGTAGCGAATATCAAAAACAATAACGATGACCGTGAAGACTCACGAAGTTAAGATTTTCCTTCGTGAACTTTCGTGTCCCTCGTCGTTCTAAAGAAAACATTGCTTCCATTGCCTTCCCTCTCATCGTGGGAGCATAATCAAATTGTCTACCGGCGCGCCCCGGAGACATCCCCGAACTTGCGGTAAACGGTTTGCGGTGAACCTGCCTAATTCCATCACGCTGATTCGCATTTGCAGTATTCCTCTGCTGATCTGGATCTTGTCCTCCAATCATTTCAGCAGCGCACACGGCGCCAAAGAGCTGCTTGCCTCGGCGGTATTCATCGCCGCCTCGATGACCGACGGCATTGATGGATACCTGGCGCGCAAGCGCGGCCAGATCACAACCATGGGCATTCTGCTTGATCCCATGGCCGACAAGCTTTTGATCGCGGCTGCCTTTGTGACGTTGGTGCAATTCAATCCCAGCCTGGTTCCGGCCTGGATTGCAGTAATCATCATTGGCCGCGAGTTCCTCGTGAGTGGGCTGCGCTCCATCGCTGCGTCCGGCGGCTTCACCATCGAGGCCAGTGAGTTGGGCAAATTCAAGATGGTGGTTCAAATTGTCTCTGTGGTTGCCGTGATTCTCGATCATCGCTGGAAGGAGTGGCCGGTTTACGGGAACTTTATTTTCCCCGTGCACTGGATCGCTTATGTAGCCATCTGGTTTGTAGTCTGTGTTTCATTAGTTTCCGCGGTGGATTACTTCGCCGCGTTCTGGTCGAAAATTGATCGGCGCGTCTCCAAGCGCCGACGTCGCGCTTTTATTCTCAGCCGTCGCCGAAAGCCGCAAGCCGGCGCGCGCCCGGCAGATGCCGATGTCGCTCCTACAACCTAAATCGAATTTGGCTTCGGAATCTTCATCGCCACGTGCGCTCCAGAGCGGCTCAGCCGGTGCAGCGCCCGAACAGAAATTCTTCGGCCAGGAATTCTCTCGCGAAGAGCGCGCGCAGTTACTTCGTCTGGCCCACGATTCCATTCTTTCGGTCTTGCAGCATCGAGAGATTTGTCTGGATCCGCCAACTCCTCATTTTGCGGAGCCGCGTGGCGCTTTTACTTCGCTCTACTTGCACAGCGAATTGCGGGGATGCGTCGGCTACGTGCTCCCTACTTGTACGGTCTTCCGCGCTGTTGCGGAAACCGCTCGCGCCGCCGCCTTCGATGACAACCGTTTTCCGCCGCTCACAATAGAAGAGGGGCCGAATCTCAAGATCGAGCTGAGCATTCTTTCGCCGCCGCAATCGATTCGGCCCGAGGAAATCGAAGTCGGCCGCCACGGTCTTCTTATCACCGCTCACGGCCGTCGCGGACTTTTGCTGCCTCAGGTTCCCCTTGAGCGCGAATGGGATCGCATTACTTTTCTGGAACAAACCTGCCGCAAAGCCGGATTGCCTCTCGACGCATGGAAGCAAGGCGCAACCATCGAATCCTTTACCGCCGAAGTATTCGGGGAGAAGAGCGGCAGTCAGGGGTTAGGGGGCAGGGATTAGGGGTTAGGGGTTAGGGGTTAGGATCACAATCTAGATACCAAATAAGCTTTCGGTCGGCCGCATTTCTTTCTAATGAATTAAGGGAGTAAAAACACGGCTAAAGGGCAACCGGTCGCTACCAACTGCCACTGATCACTGGCCACTAATCACTGATCCCTAACCCCCGACCCCTGATCCCTGACCCCTGATCAGTGCCTTCCAAAACAAAACCGGGAACGGTTACCCGTCCCCGGCCCTGCACTACTCACGAGAGGTTACTGCGCTTGCTGGTCATCCAATTCCACGCCGTCGCCGGCGTGCACATCTTCCATGGCGAACACGATCATTCCGGTGGCTGTCGTGGGTGTCGTCCCGATTACCACGATCTCGCCAACCGCCCTCCGTGGCAGATCCCTTACGTGAATCACGGGACCATTCGACTTCTCCCACAGTCCTGGATCGAAAGACGGCTGCTTCTTCTGTGTGTCCTCACTGATCGCGGCCTTGAAGGAAAGCGAATCAACCGGGTCGTGCAGGTCCTCATCGTAATTCCTCACCGCACGGAAATAGTCGCCGACTTTCACTCCTTGGTTTGATCCCACGTTCATGTAAATTTTCTGGCCGGTTCCAACCTCTGAGTCAAAGTCCTTGCCCATCACAACACGGCCGGAAACCTTGCTGCTCGAGGGCATGAAGCGGTCAAAGCGAAGCGGCGGATGAAATGTCACCATGGGTTTCTCGGCAAACGGAATCGCCGTGTCTCCCGGATTGATCGGATCGCAGGAATATTCAATCAGGGCGATTGCCGCCTTGCTGCGATTGTCGACCACTCGCACCCGTCCAATTTCTTCATACGGCTGGCCGGTGGCCTTGAGCAGCTTGCGTTGCCCCGGAAACATTTCATATTCGTTAATATCCCGCAAAGCGCGAATAATTTCATATTGCGCCCCGAGAGTGTAGCCTGAACCTCTTAAATAAACGACGTCGCCTCGGACGAACTTGGTGGTTCCGGGAGTCTGCAATCCGCCCTCGACGTAGTTGGCGTCGGGCAGGGTTTGTTTGTTGATGAACCCTGCGCAGTACACATCGGCGTAAGTAGGCATCTGCACTCGCTGAATCGGGAACGTAGCCGTGGAAAAAACCGTCCCCGGCGGCGTCGTTGGAGTCGCCGGTGCCGCGTCTGATTGCGCCCACATCGCCGATGCTGCCAACAACAATAATAGTCCTGTTTTCTTCATGTTACCTCCGAGAACGAGACACCCAGCCTTCGCTGTTGCAGGGACCGGCCCTGAGCAAGGCTTCATCAGGAAAGTAACAACCGGGTAAGGCAGGGTCAAGGTTACGAGGGTGTTACGCGGCGTAGGAAATAGGTTTTTCGCGCATTTTTTCGAATCCCTGTTGCATCTGGAATGCAGCCCCTGTAAGATTCGCGCCGAACCTAATGATTAAAACCGATTCAAACCGTTGATTCAAGATGATTTCTGCTGCCAACAGTTATCTGCCCCGCCTGCTGCCGTTGCGCTTGCCGCGTGTCTGTGTCGCGGTCACGGCCGCGGACCCCTCAGAACTGATAGAGAAAGCCGAGACCCTGGTTCGCGATAACCCATTCCTCGAGTTGCGGTTAGATTACATTTCAAAGCCCGCGACGGCGCTTCCCAGGATCAAACATTTCCTCGAAACCCACGCCGGCACCACTGTCATCGCCACTTGCCGCCGAGCCGCCAGCGGCGGTAAGTTTCGCGGGTCCGTTGCCTCCCAACTCGAGATCTTGTCCAAAGCGTCGGCTGCAGGCTGTCAACTGGTCGATGTCGAACTGCAGACCGCTCTGAAGTGCAAGCCCGCGCAATTGCAAAAACTGCGCAGCCGCTCAGCTCTGATCCTTTCCTTTCACGACTTCCGTGGGACGAAGAAGCTCGACGAAACTCTGGAGAAAATGCGCACCTTCCCCGCTGACTTCTACAAAGTGGTCAGCACCGCGACGACACTCGCTGACAACATCGCAATGATTCAGTTTCTCGCCCGCGAGAGCGACAACCACTCTCTGATCGGCCTCTGCATGGGCGAGCAAGGCATCATCAGCCGCGTGCTGGGAGTCCGCGCCGGCAGTGTTTTCACCTTCGCTTCCGTCAGTCCCGGAGAAGAAACTGCTCCCGGCCAGGTCACCGCACAAGAGTTGCGCAGCGTCTACCGCATTGAACAGATCGACGTCGCCACCCGCGTCTACGGCGTTGCCGGAGACCCCGTAGCGCACTCGCTCTCGCCCGCCATCATGAACGCCGCCTTCCGCCGTGAGAATGTCAACGCCGTCTATCTTGCCCTGCATGCCAAAGCTCTCAAAGACTTGTTGAACTGCGTGCGCGAGATTCCTATTTACGGACTCAGCATCACCATGCCGTACAAGGAGGCGATTCTTCCTTACCTCGACAATACCGACTCTCATACCGACAAGATCGGCGCGTGCAACACCGTAGTTCGCGCACAGGATGGAAAACTCTACGGCTTCAACACCGATACTTCTGGTGTGGTGCGTCCTCTGGAGCGCCGCCTGAGCACGCTGCAGGATGCCAAGATCCTGGTGCTCGGAGCCGGGGGCGCGGCGCGTGCCGCGGTTTTCGGCCTGAAGGAGCGCGGAGCGGAGGTTTACATTCTGAACCGGAGCACCGCGGCCGCGCAAAAACTTGCCCGGCGCGCTCATGCCCGCACCCTGAAACGCGCCGATCTCAAGAAGTACTCTTTTGATGTGATTGTCAATGCCACGCCCGTCGGTATGGGGAATACGCGCGACACCCCGCTGCAGGAAAAAGAGATCAACGCGCGCTACGTATTCGACATGATCTACGACCCTCCCGAAACCCGCCTGCTGCAACTGGCGAAGCAGCGCGGCGCGCAAATTATTCCTGGCATCGAGATGTTCGTCCACCAGGCCGCCCGCCAGTTCGAGATCTGGACCGGCAAGCCCGCTCCCCAGGACGACATGCTGCAGGTGGTGACATTGGCGCTGCAGGAACGCGCCGCCCGCGCCGCAGCGGTGCCGAAGAAGAAGTAACTGAAGGACTCCGCCCGCCGGAGTGGCCCAACCATTAAGCCAGCCAGAACCAGCGTTTGATCGGGGTAATTCTGTTATCGAACACTAGCGGAAGAACATTGCAGGCTCCGCACAAAACGGAGACTCGAGAAGCGCAAAATGTGCAAATCTCTAAATCGGGAATTGAGCGCAGCCTATCAGTCTTTCTCGCTGTTAATGCTGCGTGAATTGCATAACTGGTTACTATTCAGGGCCTTAGATGGTGGCAGGAAGTGTAAATTTATTTGAAGGAGTTCTCTTTCCTCAAAGGTATTCATGCTGCGGCCAGCAATTCCACAAGCTTTTCCACAGAAGAGTTTCGTGCTGCAAGTCGCTACGGCTAAAGTATTTACCAGCTATAACTACAGTAATTCCTGTAGCCCGAAAATCACTCCTCCGCGGCTAATCCGCCCTCGACCATGGTCTCAAATCTGGTGCAACTTTTCAGGAAGGCAAGATTGATTCTGCCGATCGGACCGTTGCGCTGCTTGCCAATGATAATCTCCGCTTTACCCTGCAGGTCCGGATCGTCCTGCTTGTACACTTCCTCGCGGAAAATGAACATCACCAAATCCGCATCCTGCTCGATCGAACCGGACTCTCGAAGGTCGGCGAGTTGCGGACGGTGGTCGCCGCCCCGACTCTCTGGAGCGCGGCTTAACTGCGACAGCGCAATCACTGGGACGCTGAGTTCCTTCGCCAGAGCTTTCAGCCCGCGTGAAATCGCCGAGACTTCCTGCGTGCGATTTTCGTAGCGCTTGCTTCCGCCCGACATGAGTTGCAGGTAGTCCACGATCAGCAGGTCAAGTTTGCCCTGCGATTGTTTTAGCCGCCGGGCTTTGGCACGCATCTCGCTCAGTGCAATGCCAGGCGTGTCATCGATGAAAATTGGGGCGTGGGCCAACTGCTCCATGGCGCGAACCACTCTGCGAGTGTCGTCCTGCCACAGCGAACCGGTGCGCATCTTGTGCGCGTCGACTCTCGCTTGGGAGCAGAGCAGGCGCATCAGCAACGCTTCGCGCGACATTTCGAGCGAAAATACCCCAACCACCTGCTGGTCTTCAACTGCCGCGTTCTCGGCGATATTCATGGCAAAAGCTGTCTTGCCCATGGAAGGCCGCGCCGCGATGATCACGAGATCGGACCGCTGCAGGCCGCTCGTCATCTCATCGAGGTCGGTGTAGTGCGTAGCTAAGCCGGTAATGCGCTGGCCGCGCTGCAGCAGGGCATCGACCGAGCCGAAGGATTCACGAACGATCTCCTGCACTCCCATGAAGCCGCGCCCAATGCGCTTTTCCGAGAGCTGAAAGATCGCGGCTTCGGCATCGTTGAGCACCTCTTCGGCGGCATCGGATTGATCGGCCGCTCGCGCAATCGCCGTATTCGCCGCGTGAATCAGGCCGCGCAGCAGCGCCTTGTCGCGAACGATCTTTACATAGTGCTCGATGCTGGGACGATCGGGAACGCCGTCGAGCAAGCTTGACACGTAGCCCACGTCGCCGATCGGCTGCAGGTCCTTGTGGCGATCAAGCTCCTCGATCAGCGTGATCATGTCGATGGGGCGCGAAGATTCCGCCAGATCGACCATGCGGCTGTAAATGCGGCGATGCGAGTCGAGTGAAAAATCCTCGATCTTAAGATGTTCTGCGGCCTGGTTATAGGCAAAGTTGTCGAGCAGGATCGCGCCCAGAATCGAGCGCTCGGCTTCTATATTCGCGGGAAGAGTGCTGATACTGTAATCCGTGGTCGCCATGGGTTCGCAAAATACTCTGGCCTAATCTCCCGTCTAGGATAAGCGAATATAAAGCGAAGCCGCAAATCAATTTGTGAAGAAGCTGTGAAGCCCGGCGATATGTTGTGGAAAGTCTAAGAAAACGAGTCCTTATTCTTGTGAAGCGAGAATCTGGGAACGGGAAACGGCTAAACAAAACAAATGCGGCGCAAGGCCAGCCACCCTGCGCCGCATCGTTTCGTGGATCTCTGCTCTTGCTTTCTCACCGCTAGGAACGGCGAGACGATGTTACTGGTCCGACAGCGCTCACCAGGAGTGCCACATTTACCAGTATCGACTGCAAGAGCTTGGTTCCGGGAATCATGTTCCGAGAATCATGCTTTGCAGCCAGTGCGATGGCTTCCGGCCCAACCCGTTCAAGGAGCGGGGGAGGAGGCCGCAATGCCCGGGCAACCGACACCCTTTCAGGTGTTTCCGGATGTCCCTTGGCAATTCACCCTCGAGAATTGCCAGTTTGCCACCGGCGTCACCGCATCATCGTGCAACAAGTTTGAGAGTTCTCACGTATTCGCTGACTCACTGTGGGGCAGAATGTTGCGAACCGCAACGAAAAAACATTTCAACCTTGTGCAGAAACTGTGGACGAAGATAGTTCCTTGTGGAAGCCTGAGGAAAAGTAAGAATGAAACTACCTTCGCGCGTCGCAACCCGAGTGATTCAATCGCTAACACCATTGATCAAATTTCGCGATGCTGGCATTTAATTGCTGTCCTCCCCCACCTTTAGAACCGCCAAAAAGGCCTCCTGCGGGATGTCAACGCGACCGATCCGCTTCATGCGTTTTTTGCCCTCTTTTTGTTTCTCCAGCAGCTTGCGTTTGCGCGAAATATCGCCGCCGTAGCACTTGGCAATAACATTTTTCCGAATCGCCGATACAGTTTCGCGGGCGATAATCTTCGCTCCAATCGATGCCTGGATCGCCACCTCGAACATTTGCCGGGGAATCAGTTGCCTCATTTTCGAAACCAGCAACTTCCCCCGCTCGTATGCAAAATCCCGGTGCACAATAATCGACAGCGCATCCACCGGCTCGCCCGCTACCAAAATGTCGAGCTTCACCATCGGCGACTCCCAATAATCCGCCAGGTGATAGTCGAGCGACGCGTAACCGCGCGACACCGATTTCAGCCGGTCATAAAAATCGAGCACGATTTCATTCAGTGGCAGCTCATAATGCAGCATTACGCGCGACGAGCTGACGTACTCGAAGGTCTTCTGCTTGCCGCGCTTGTCCTCCACCAGTTTCAAGATTCCGCCGACATATTCTTCGTTGGTAAGAATGGTCGCCAGAATAACCGGCTCCTCCACTTTGGCGATCTCGCTCGGATCAGGCCAGCGCGAGGGATTGTCCACTTCAATCAGCTCACCGTCGCTCTTCGTGATCTTGTAACGCACGCCGGGCGCGGTGGTAATCAGTTCAAGCGCAAACTCGCGCTCCAGCCGCTCCTGGATAATTTCCATGTGCAACAGCCCGAGAAATCCGCAGCGAAAGCCGAAACCGAGCGCCACCGAACTTTCCGGTTCGAAGAAAAACGACGAATCATTCAGCCGCAATTTTTCGAGCGCCTCCCGCAAACGAGTGTGCTCATGCGCATCCACGGTATAAAGTCCGGCGAATACCATGGGCTTGATCTCTTCAAATCCCGGTAGCGCATCGAATGCCGGATTGGCATCGTCGGTAATGGTGTCGCCGATTTTCGTATCGGCAACATTTTTAATATTTGCAATCAGAAACCCCACTTCTCCAGCTTTCAGTTCGTCAATCTCTACCGGTTTGGGCGTGAGCACTCCCAAAGTCTCCGCATCGAACGTCGTCCCATTCGACCATAAGCGAATTCTTTGTCCCTTACGCAGCGTTCCTTGGAAGACTCGGGTCAGCACCACCACGCCGCGGTAGGCATCGAACCACGAATCGAAAATCAGCGCCTGCAGCCGGTTGTCCGGATTGCCCTTCGGCGGCGGCACGCGCTTCACAATCGCCTCCAGCACGTCGGCCACGCCCTGTCCGGTCTTCGCGCTTATCAGCACCGCGTCGGACGCATCCAGCCCGACCGCGCTTTCAATCATTTCTTTCGTCCGCGGAATGTCGGCACTTTGCAAATCGATCTTGTTGATGACAGGAATTATTTCGAGGCCGTGATTAATGGCGAGATAAGAGTTGGCAAGCGTTTGCGCCTCCACTCCCTGCGAAGCGTCAACCACCAGCAGCGCGCCTTCGCACGAAGCCAGCGCACGCGAAACCTCGTAGGAAAAGTCAACGTGGCCGGGAGTATCGATCAGGTTAAGCTGGTAAGTCTGGCCGTCATGCGCCGTATACATCATGCGCACCGCGTGGGCCTTGATGGTGATACCGCGCTCGCGTTCCAGGTCCATCGAGTCGAGCACCTGCGCTTGCATCTCACGCGCAGTCAGCGATCCCGTCAGCTCCAGCAGGCGATCCGCTAGCGTGGATTTACCGTGATCAATATGCGCGATGATCGCGAAGTTGCGGAGGAAAGCGGCATCCATACGTTAGAAGCTAAAGGTGAAGGCCAATCTCTCGATTTTAACAGGCTGGCTCATCGCCGTAGTCCTTTCGATCCGTTACAATTCCAAGTCGAAATTTCTTTCCGTCGATCGGGGCACACATGCAGAAGCATTTTTTATTCGTTTGTTGTCTGGCGATGGCGGGCCTCTCGTCCGCTCAAACTCTGTCGCCCGGAGTGCGGAACTTTGTGAAGGTTGAAGCACCCACCGTAGCCCTCACCCACGTCCTCGTAATCGACGGCACCGGCGCACCGGCGCGCGAAGATCAAACCATCATCCTCAGCCAGGGAAAGATCCAGTCCGTTTCCGACGCCGCATCGGCGTCGATCCCGAAAGATGCTCAAGTTCTCGATCTCCACGGCTATACCGTCATCCCAGGTCTCGTCGGCATGCACGATCACATGTTTTATCCCATGGGCAACGGCATGTTTGGCGAGATGGCGTTTAGCTTTCCGCGCCTGTATCTCGCCGGAGGCGTGACCACAATTCGTACCACCGGCTCGCTCGAGCCCTACAGCGATCTCGAACTCAAGAAGCAGATTGACAAAGGCGAAACCCCCGGTCCGAAGATTCATGTTACCGGACCCTATCTGGAAGGCGCTGGAACTTTTGCATTGCAGATGCACCAGCTCACCGGTCCGGACGACGCAACCAAGACCGTGAATTTCTGGCTCGATCAAGGCGTTGACAACTTCAAGGCTTACATGTTCATTACTCCGGCAGAGCTTTCCGCCGCCGTAACCGCGGCCCACAAGCGCGGTGCGAAAGTTACCGGACATCTTTGTTCCATCGGCTTCCGCGAAGCTGCCTCCATTGGCATCGATGATCTTGAACACGGGTTACTCGTGGACACGGAATTTTTTCCCTGGAAAAAGCCCGGCCAGTGTCCCGATAAACTCGACTACGAATTCATCTCGAAGCTGGACGTTCCAACCGGCCCGCTTCACGACACGATCCTTGATCTGGTTCAGCGCCATGTCGCGGTCACATCCACATTGCCGGTGTTTGAAATGTTCGTCCCCGGCCGCCCCACGATCCAGCAGCGTGTCCTGGACGCCCTGGCGCCTGACGCTCGCAGCGCCGTGCTCAACAACAAAGTACGCGCCGGCGATGAGAGTTCGATCCGTCAGCGCTACCACAGCGACGCTTCCCCCTGGCCAGCCGCGTTCAGGAAAGAAATGGAATTCGAGCGCGCTTTCGCGCAGGCAGGAGGCTTGCTGCTGGCAGGTCTCGATCCTACAGGCATGGGAGGAGTCATCGCCGGCTTCGGCGACCAGCGCGAAGTCGAATTGCTCGTAGAAGCAGGATTCACTCCAGTCGAAGCGATCCACATCGCGACTGCAAACGGCGCGCAGTTTCTGGGCGAACTGGATCGCATCGGCACCATCGCCGCTGGCAAGCAGGCAGATCTTGTCGTGATCAAAGGCGATCCCTCGAAAAAGATCGAAGACATCGAGAATGTGGAAACCGTCTTCAAAGATGGCATCGGTTACGATTCAGCCAAGCTGATTGAATCCGTGCGCGGCATAGCTGGAAGCCGTTAGATATTACAAGCCATCATAAATGCGTTTGGGAAGGGCACGACGTTCAGTCGTGCCGTCCAGAGCGAATAAAGACGAGGGCTTTAGCCCCTGAGGGACCTCGACCTGCTGCCCCGGACTATTTATGAGATGGCTCCTAGTCTCCCTGCGCACAGCACAAATTCTATCTTCCACTCGAACAAGATTCGTCTTTCGTTAGAATCAGATCGATGCTCATCCTCGCCTCGGCCTCGCCACGCCGCCAGGAACTATTGCGCCACGCCGGAATTCAATTCACGGTGCAGCCCGCCGACCTCGACGAAACTCCGCTGGCTGGCGAATCTCCGCGAGATTGCGCCGAACGGCTGGCGCGGGAAAAAGCGTGCGCCGTTTTCCAAAATCAGCCTCAGAATTATGTTCTCGGCGCAGATACGATTGTTGTGGTCGATGAGATGATTCTCGGCAAACCCACCGACGCAAACGATGCAGCCCGCATGCTGCGACTATTGTGCGGGCGCACTCACGCAGTGATCACGGGCGTGTGCCTGGTAGGTCCAATTACCGGCGGCCAGGAACTGAGAGCTGAAAACGGGGAACTGAGAACTGTCTTTGAGAGGACTGCTTCCGAGACCACGCGCGTGACCATGAGCCAGATTTCTGACGATGAGATCCGCGCCTACGTCGCAACTCGCGAGCCTATGGACAAAGCCGGAGCCTATGCGATCCAAGGCATCGCCTCGCGTTGGATACCGCGCATCGAAGGCGACTACAGCAATGTTGTGGGTCTTCCGGTATCGTTGGTTTACACCTTATTGCGCGAACAACAAGTAGTGTGAAGCGGGCAGTCTTTCATTTGCGCGTCGCGAGGACGGAGCAGCGATAGCAGAGCGTGCTTCATAGGTTTTGAAAGGGCACGGCTTCTAGCCGTGCCGCAAAATCCCACCCAATCGGGTTCAGCCCCTGCTGTTGATCGACAACCATTCAGCCTAATACGTTCTAATCTAAAGCGCCGCCAATTAGTGTCCGATCAAACTACACCTTCTTCTCTTCTTCTTTGGTTACTTTCTTTTCTTCTTCGGGTTGTTTCATCGCCGCTTTGAAGTTACGAATGCCTTCTCCCATACCCTTACCCAACGCGGAAAACTTACTCGTGCCGAAGAGTAAAAGGATGATCCCTATGATCAGCAACAAATGCAAGGGTTGAAAAAGACCCTCACCCATAACGCCTCCGTCGACCGGTACGCAAGGTAGAGCAGCCCGCCAAGCTCCTACGAAAGTCTAGGCTATGCTAACTGCGGAGTCAAAACTTCGCTGCTCACCCAGCCGATATTTCGCAAGTCTATCCTTATTGAGGTCTATCCTTATTAAACAGTGTCTGGATTAAGACAGTCTGGATTAAGAAAGTCTGGAGGGTTCCAAGTAATGTCGCAGCGTTGCGCTCTCATATTTGCCGCAGTTATCGCGTGCCAAACATTGTTGTTCGCCGGCGGACAAACTTCTACTCCATCTCCCGCACCACCGGTCGAACATCGCAAGACCAGCGAACCCTACACCGGAGACCTTTCGGTTTTCGATTCCCCCGGTCGCGACCAGCGCCTGCAAATCAATCGCGTCATGGACATCCTCGGCATTACCTCCGGAAAAACAGTAGCCGATATCGGAGCGGGTTCAGGCTGGTTCACCGTGCGAGCCGCGCGCCGCGTCGGCGAAGGCGGCATCGTATATGCCGTGGACATCAATCCGGAGTCGATCCGCTATATCGCGGACCGGGCGCAGAAAGAACAACTGCGCAACGTGAAAACAATCCTCGGCAAAGCCGACAATCCGCTGCTTCCAGTAGCCTCCATCGATTCCGTCTTATTGCTCAAGACTTACCACGAAGTCGCCGAACCGGTTGCTCTCTTGCAGAATCTGCGAGCGTCACTTCGTCCTGGCGCAAAAGTCGGAATCATCGATCGCAACGGAAACGGCGAGGACCACGGCGTAGGCCGCGACGTCGTTCTGCGAGAAGCAACTCAGGCGGGCTACCATTTGCTCAAGCAGTACGATTTCGTGAAAGGCGACAAAATGGATTACTTCCTGGTATTTACCGTATCACCGTGACAACTTCTTCAACCACAGACCAGGACGTACGACTGAGGTCAGCGAACGCAGGTAAATCAGCGTCGGAGGCCGCGCGCCTTCCGGACTCGCCCATGCCGCCTCCATCGATACCCGATCCTCAAAATAGAGTTCGATCACTGCGTCCCATGCCGGCGGCTTTCGTTTCGCGTCGGGCGCCACAAAGTTCTGCACATATCTCTTCAAGCCCGGAAGCTTTTTTGCAAGCGGCCCATGGACGTCTCGCAAATATCGCCGGAATTCTTCGCCGCTCATGTCCGGACGCTTGCAAACCACAACCATAAACTTGAGCATCGATCCCGCTCCAAACTCAAACGCTCTCGATCATTCCCGCCAGCAGCAGCGCCCGCCGTGGCAATTCAGAGATCACGATGTATTCGTGAACCGCGTGCGCGCCCTCGCCCACTCCGCCCATGCCATCAAGAGTGGGTATCCCCATCCCGGCGGTGAAATTTCCGTCCGACCCGCCGCCAACCGCAGCCTCCTCGAGCTTCCATCCTAGTTCGCCCGCAATGCGCTGTGCCTTCTTGTATAGCGCCACCACTCCTGCCGTGCGCTCCATCGGCAGACGATTGACGCCACCTGTCATCTCCAGTTTGCAGTGCTTGTCGAACAGTCTGAGCGAGCGCAGCTTGCGGTTGAGACCCGATGCCTGTTTCGCCTTCTTAATTCGCACATCAATCTCGACGGACGCCTCAGCCGCAATCACATTGGTGCGCGTTCCACCTTCGATCACGCCCGGATTTACCGACAGACCCTCGCGCAGATTATTCAGCTTCGCGATTACTGCAATCTGGCGCGCCAGTTCAAGTATCGCGCTGTGTCCTTTTCCGGGATCAAGTCCCGCGTGCGCCGCTATGCCTTTCACGCGCAACGTGTATTCTCCCACTCCCTTGCGTGCAGTCTTAACCGCGCCCCGCAGTCCGGCCGCGGGCTCCAGCACCAGCACTCCCGCTGATTTTTTCGCCAAAGCTTCCGTAATTGCGCGCGAAGAACGGCTGCCCACCTCTTCGTCGGAAACCAGAAAAACCGTCACTGGCCGCGGTAGTCCTCCATGCCACTCCTGCAGCGCTTCAATCGAATGCAGTATCAGCGCGATCCCCGACTTCATGTCGAGAACGCCCGGCCCGCACAGTCGTCCGTCATCAACTTTGCACGGCATCGTAGACAGTGTCCCGACCGGATAAACCGTGTCGTAGTGTCCGAGTAGTAGAGGCGCCTTGCGATTAGGCGATCCGGGCCGAGACTCAAAATCGATCTGCAAACTGTCGCCGAAATCGGCGCTGCGATGGAATCGCGTCCGTCCCCCCAGCGCTTCAAACTTCTGCGCCAGAAACCCTGCGATGCGATCGACCGCCGGCTTGTTGTCGCTCGGAGATTCCATTTCGACCAACTCGCCAACTGTTTCTACCATCCGGTCCAGGCGCTGCTCGAAAAAACGCAAACGATCCGGCGCCCCGGGCTGCCGCCAAAGTCCCATTTTCTCAGTCTTCTTACTCACAAATTTCCTCATATGCAGGCCGAAACATTCCCGCGCGATGATCGGTCCCTAAAATTGACCAGCTGGCAGCGCGAACCGCTGCGAATGCGGCGCGGTACAGTATAATCTTCAGGCTGCCTGGGGCGAACCATGACTGAGAGCATTTCTACTGTGACCGAGGCGGCCGCGTTCAAGATGGCCCTCGACATTCACGACATCCTTAAAATTCTGCCGCATCGCTATCCCTTTCTGCTGATCGACCGCGTGCTCGAGCTGCAGCGCAAAGAGCGCATCGTGGCCATCAAGAATGTCACCATCAACGAGCCTTTTTTCAACGGCCACTTTCCCGGATTGCCCATCATGCCCGGTGTGCTCATCGTGGAAGCCATTGCGCAGGCCGGTGGCGCTCTGCTGCTCACCGAAGTGGAAGACCGCAATAACAAAGTAATGGTTTTCACCGGCATCGATCGCGCCAAATTCCGCCGTCCGGTAAGCCCCGGCGACCAGCTTCGCATCGAGGTGGAAGTCAAAGCCTGGCGTGTCATTCCACGTATGACCGCGGCGAAAATGCACGGCGTCGCTTATGTTTCGGGCAAGCGCGTGGCGGAAGCAACCGTATCGTGCCAGCTCATCGACAGCTCGCGCGGCCGCGGCGACGGCTCTGATGGCACCGACAATGGCACAGCTGGGGAATGACTCGCATCACAACTCGCACTACAGCTTCCACCACAGTAAGAGTTCGGCCGCCTGCCGCAACCAGTCCATCTTCTGATGACGCAATGACTCCATCAACCAATGTTCATCCCACGGCGATCATCGATCCGCGAGCCAAGGTGCCGTCATCGTGCAAGGTCGGCCCCTACTGCGTGATCGGCCCTGATATCGAAATGGGTGATGACTGTCGCTTGATTTCGCACGTCGCCATCGAAGGTCCAACAAAGATCGGCGCCGATAATGCCTTCTTCCCTTTTTGCGCCATCGGCATGGACCCGCAGGATGTTACTTACAATGGCGAGCCCACGCGGCTGGAGATCGGCGACCATAACGAAATCCGCGAGTGCGTCACCATCAGCCGCGGCACGGCAAAGGGCGGCGGCGTCACAAAAGTAGGCAGTCACACGCTGATCATGGCCTACGCACACATTGGACACGACACCGTGATCGGGGACCATTGCATGCTGGTAAACGGAGCCACCCTCGCCGGCCATGTCATCGTCGAGGAATGGGCCGTCGTCGGCGCACTGTGCCCGGTGCATCAGTTCGTGCGCATCGGCGCTCACGCCTACGTGGGCGGCGGCACCACCATCACGCAGGATGTGCTGCCGTTCTCGATGACCTCCGCCGCGCGCAACACCCACTCCTACGGCATGAACAAGGTCGGCCTCGAGCGCCGCGGCTTTTCGCCCGAGCGCATCCGCAAGATTCATCATGCCTACAAAACCCTGCTGGCGTCAAAGCTCAACACCTCGCAAGCCTTGGAAAAGTTGAAGTCCGAGCCCGATCGCGGCGAAGATGTGGACATGCTGATTCGCTTCATCGAAGGGGCGGAGCGAGGAGTAATTAAGTAGCGGCGAGTAGCCGACTGTTCCGTCAGAACGCATGGATCCGGTTAATGAGTGTAATCGCTGTGTGTTGTCAACTGAGCCCCGCTCAGGACGATCATTTGTGGGCAAAGGCCCAAATTATCTCTTGCAACTCCGTACCGCTAGTGTTTTAATTAACAAAGTATCGTCTCGCGATATATAACCAGTTCAGCGCCACAGCAATGCAGGTCACGTCCTATTTCTGGTCGTTGACTTTCCGCTCTCGGAAAGACTACCAAGCGACAATCTACTATGGACTGGCAGTATTAGCGGCCAGTGCGGCTCTGCTATCCAGAGCAGTTTTGAGCCCGGAGTTTGGATCGCACTACCCATATCACACTGTATGGTTGGCGATCATTTTCGTTGCGTGGTACTGCGGACTGGGTCCGTCGATCTTGGCTGTTGGAATTGAGGCACTCGGAATCTGGTACTGGTTCTTGCCGCCTTATCGTTCCATTTCTGGGAAAAACCATATCGAATACTTCGGTATGTTCGGGTTTTTAACGTTCTCCGCCATCATTATTGCCTTAGGGGAATCAAACAGACGCCTGTTTCTTAAGCGCGAAAAAGCCGAAATGGCATTGCACCAAGCCAACGAGGAACTCGAAGAGCGGGTAAGCGAGCGAACGGCTGAACTGGAACGGTCAAACGAATCTGCCAGACGGTTGAGTGCCAGAATCATGGTGGTGGAGGACGAAGAGCGCCGCCGCATTGGCAGAGCACTTCATGACAGTTTGAGTCAATATTTGGCAGCGCTGAAGATGAATCTCAGCATTCTTGCAGCCCAAGTTGAGACCGAAACCGTTCTTTTCTCGGAATGCGCGGAGCTTGTGGAACACTGTCTCACCGAGACACGCACCATATCGCATTTGTTGCACCCGCCGCTGCTGGAGGAACTCGGCTTTGGCTCGGCCACGCGTTTATTTGTGGAAGGGTTCTCTCGCCGCAGCGGTTTAACCGTTACGCTTGACTTGCCGTCTGAGTCTGGCACGCGGCTGCCGATGAATCTCGAAATCGCACTGTTTCGCGCTGTTCAGGAAGGACTTACGAATATTCACAGGTATGCAGAAGCGACCTTCGCAAGCATAAGCCTGAAAAGAGATATCTCAACGGCGCAATTGAGCATCCGAGACAATGGAAAGGGAATACCGCCTGCGCTGTTAAAGCGACTTCGCGACGGCACCGCTGACTCTGGAGTGGGTATAGCCGGGATGCGAGAACGTTTGCGCGAGCTAAACGGGGTACTGGAAATCCAATCCGACCAGTCGGGAACGATTCTTAAGATTACAGCCCCTGCAGCTCCGAACCCTGCTGAACAAACATCGGTTGCTATAGCGCCAACAAGCTCGCTGTCCGCCTTATAAGCAACCAGGCTATGCAGCTTAATTGACACAATCAGCCCCTGGCGCTTATTGACTAACGAAGGGCGGGGTACTCAACGAAGGCTGAGTGCTAGACTGATTCCGCGTCTTTCCGTTAGGGTCTCACAGCATGCCCTCCCGAGATAAACAAAAACTCGGCCTCATCGCCGGCAATGGCAAGTTTCCATTCCTGGTGCTCGACGCGGCGCGCGCGGCGGGCCACGAAGTGGTCGTTGTCGCGATTAAAGAAGAAGCGTCTTCTGAGATCGAGTCCCGAGGCTCAGCTGCCGTTCACTGGCTGTCGCTGGGCGAGCTCTCGAAACTGATCAAAACTTTTCAGCAGGAAGGCGTGCAGCGCGCCATTATGGCTGGGCAGGTAAGACACAAGCAGATTTTTTCCACCATCCGCCCGGACTGGCGTTTGGCCAAGCTTCTCCTCTCGCTCACCACCCGCAACACCGATAGTTTACTGGGTGCAGTCGCGAAGGTTTTGGCAGAAGAAGGTATCACACTGGAAAATTCCACCTCCCTGCTCGAACCCCTCCTGGTGAAATCCGGCGTCCTTACTCGCCGCGCTCCCACCGCGCCGGAGCGCAAAAACATCGACTACGGCCGCACCGTGGTTCGCCACCTCGCTCAATATGATATCGGCCAGACTGTGGTGATCGCCGAGTCCGCCTGCGTGGCAGTCGAAGCCATGGAGGGTACCGACGCAGCCATCGAGCGCGCCGGACAAATCATGCGCTCGCTGCACGGAGATTCTTCCACGCTCAGCCGTGCCCTCACTGTAGTCAAGATCGCCAAACCCAATCAGGATATGCGCTTCGACGTCCCCGTAATCGGAGTCAAGACCATCGAAGTCATGCAAGCGGCAGGCGCAACCTGCCTCGCGCTCGATGCCGGAAAGTGCCTGCTGCTCGATGGAGAGAAAATTATCGACGCAGCGAATGCCGCAGGAATCGCGATGGTTGCGGACGCGACGTCATCGTCCGAGTGAGCATTGGGACTAATGGAAGATTAGGCTACCTGGCTCGCGCAGCGCGAGCGGCTCCCCGCGGAGTTGCGACCGGACGTTTGCTCATCTGATGGCGGGCTCTTGTGAGGTCATACGCAGTCTGCAAGTTCATCCAGAATTCGGCTGAGTTCCTGAAATATCCAGCCAGCAGTAAAGCCGTCTCCGGCGTAATGCCTCGCTTCCCGCGCACAAGTTCATTCACTCGGTTTAATGGAATCGCAAGTGCCCTCGCCAGCTCAGCTTGGCTCTGACCGAGCGGCTCAAGAAATTCTTGCAACAGGATTTGGCCGGGATGAGTCGCGATACGATGACTCGGCAACATGATAATTCTCCTCAGTGATAATCTGTACATCGCACGTCCGATGCCGTGCCGTCGACGAAACGGAACACCACGCGATATTGATCATTTACGCGGACGCTATAGAATCCTGCCCAATTGCCTCGCAACTTTTCCAGCCGGCTCGAAGGCAGAACGCGCAAATCTTCCAGCGTAGTGCTGGCGTTTAGAAGATCGAGCTTTGCCTGTATTCGTGTCCATAGCATAGTCGCGACACGGCGGGCGGCCTTCGTGTCATGCCCGTGGAAGATGTCCTCTGTCGTTTTGTCTCCAAAGGAGACAATCATTCTGTGCTAGTATACACGATTACCGTGTATGCATGAATCGATTCACCGTAAGGGTAAGTCTAGGAGACGCTGAACACGTGATCTCTCCAAGCCCCGAATCCGCCCTCATCGCCGACCAACTCCGCCGTGCCTTCGAAGGCGACGCCTGGCACGGGCCCGCTCTGATCGAGCTGTTGCAAGACGTAAACGCCGGCACGGCCGCAGCCCGGCCTGTGTCCAATGCTCACAGCATCTGGGAGCTCGTGCTTCACATTGCTGCGTGGGATGGTGCAGCCCTCCGCCGGATCGCAGGTGAGAAAGTCCAGCTCACCGGCGAGGCGAATTTCCCAGTTGTTCCCAAACCCACCGAAGCCGCCTGGCGCAAGGCCTTTGCTCAGGCCAAGCGGACGCACGATACGTTGGTGAAGACGGTTGCGTCCTTGCCCGAGTCCCGTCTGCGCGATCGCGTCCCCGGCAAGAAATACGATTTCTACCATTTGCTCCACGGTGTCGCCCAGCACGAGCTTTACCACGCCGGACAGATCGCCATCTTGAAAAAGGCGCAGGGTCTCTGATTGGGAAATTGCGCAATTACCCAATCACAAAATTACTCAAGTCAGACCATGCTCTTTCGAAGTTTAACGTTTACAATTCCTGAGTCCTGTTGGCAACCGGCCGGCCGAGAGCTTCTTCCTGCAAGCTGACAATCCGATCTCCGTCGCAGTGGTGGGTGTGGGCGTCTTCGGACGCAATCACGCCCGAATCTACCGGGAACTCGAACAGCAGGGCGAACCCGTCCGCCTCGTGGGCGTCGTCGATCCCAGATCTTGAGCGTGCCGATGCAGTCGCCCGCGAGTTCGCATGCCGCGCTTTCGGCTCGGTCGAGCAGATGCTCACCACCCACAGCGAAATTCGTGCCGCATCCGTGGCGGCGCCGACTGTCCATCATCTTCAGGTGTCGCGTGCGCTCATGGAGGCCGGCATAGACGTCTTGGTCGAGAAACCGCTGGCCGCATCTCTCGCCGAGGCCGATGAGTTAGTGCAACTCGCCTCCACTTACAAGCGCATCGCCCAGGTCGGACACCTCGAGCGCTTCAACCCCGCAGTCCGCGCCACGATTCCGCTGCTCACACGTCCGATGTTCTTCGAAGTGCACCGCCTCAGCGTATTCACGCCACGTTCGCTTGACGTCGATGTCGTCCTCGACCTGATGATCCACGATCTCGACATCGTGCTCTCGTTCGTGAACTCTCCGGTAAAAGAAGTTCGCGCCGTCGGACTCCCAATTCTTTCCGGCAAAACCGACATCGCTAACGTGCGTCTGGAATTCGAATCTGGATGCGTCGCCAACTTCACCGCCAGCCGCGTCTCCACCGAGCGCGTGCGCAAGTTGCGCTTCTTCCAGCCCAACCAGTATGTCTCCGTCGACTATGGACGCCAGGAGGTTCTCGTCTTCACCGTGGGCGCCGATGGAAAAGATGCAGCGGCGTCAGGCACTCCTACCGTCAATCCGCAGATTAAGGTAGCCAGGCCGCCAGTTACTTCCGAAGAGCCGTTGCACGCGGAATTGAAATCCTTTCTCCAAGCCGTGAAGCAGCGCTCCACTCCCATGGTGCCGCTCGAAGAAGGCCGCCGCGCCCTCGCCCTGGCCCTCGATATCGTAGTCGCAATTCGCGACCATGGGAAAAAAGTTGGCCTCGCCGGCATCGCCAAAAACCATAACTGATCGGTCCCAGCTTTGTTATTTCTTAACTAAACCCTGACCCTTAAACCCTGACCCTGCTTTTTTTACAAATGTTTACACACCTAAGTCCAACGCCATTTGTCAGTAAGCAGAATCCGCCGAAAGATGCGAGAATAAAGATAACTTGGCCGAACTCGTTCGCTGCGTCATCTATAGCAAGGTCGGATGCAACGTGGCGAGGGGGATCCGTGTCTAACGGACAAGCCTGATCGACAAGCTGAGTTCATGCCCATCACGCAAATTCCATTCCAGGATCCCGTGGCTCCTGCCGAGAAACCTCAGCCTGAGCAACTCGGCCTCTACGATACTGAGGGATGGGAAACCGCCTATCGCGATCTGAATGACGATGCTCGCGTTCCGCATCTGCTCATCCAGTTGCAGGACGATCTGGCCCGCTCCCGCCGCCGTGAAGCTGCGTGGATTTCCATCATCGTCCACCTGATCCTCATTATTTTTCTTTGGAAAATTGAGTGGTTCGAAAAATTTCTGCCCTGGCACTCGGTGGTCGCCGTGAAGATGGCATCCAACGACAAAGACGTCACCTTCCTCGAGCTCCCACCCGATCTGCAGAAGGTCCCACATAAATCGAGCAGCAACATACTTTCCGACAAAGACCGCGTTGCTACCACGCGCCATCCCGAACTTGACCCGAAAGAGTTGCGCAAAGCTCTCGCCACACCGCCTCCCGGAAGGCCCGGCCTGAGCGCGCCGCCGGTGCCTCAGCAAGCCCCGGCTCCCACTCCTCCGCAGGTCGCCCAGAATCAGCCGCAGCAACAAGCGCAACCGCCCAATCCGCAGATCGCTCCGTTGCAATCTCCAGCCAAGCCGAATATCGCGACTGAGTTCAATAAGTACGGTGGTGCTATGTCTGCGGGTAACGCAATTGAAGAAGCCGCCCGCGCCGCAGCCGCCAGGCGCGGCGGTTCCGGCGGCGCCGGCGACAACGGAGATTTTGGGTTAGGTACTGGAGCGCATGGCCGCCAGCTGGGCAACCTCGAGGTTCTCAGTGACACTCAGGGCGTGGATTTCGGTCCGTACCTGCAGCGCGTTCTGCACGATGTAAAGATAAATTGGTACGCCCTAATTCCAGAATCTGCCCAGATGAAGCATGGCAATCTCGCCATCGAGTTCGCCATCACAAAAGACGGAAAGATCGCGGACATGCATCTCGCCGCTTCCTCGGGCGACATCCCGCTCGATCGCGCCGCTTGGGGTGGCATCGTCTCCTCCAATCCGTTCCCTCCCTTACCCACCGATTTCACCGGACCCTATCTCGCGCTCCGTTTCCGCTTCTTCTACAACCCCACCAAAGAAGAACTGGAGTAGAAGCCGTCTGATAAATGGGTTCGGGAAGGGCACGACGTTCAGTCGTACCGCCCAGACCCGATAAAGACGAGGGCTTTAGCCCCTGATGACCTCGACCTGCTGCCCTGGAGTATTTATGAGATGGCTTCTGGTTGTTCCTACCACACCCTGCAGCGATTCTGATTCACCATCGGCGACCCCGCCTTGCAATGAAATGCCTCCTGAAATTCCGGCATGTTTGAGACCACTCCATTCGTCCGATACTTCTCTGGCGAATGCGGATCAACCGTGGCCCGCAGCCGCTTCGTTTCGTCGCGAATTTCGCCGCACCAGCTTTGCCCGTACCCCACAAAAAATCTCTGCTCCGGAGTAAGATCATCCATCGCCTGCAGATTTTCTCCCTTAGTGTCGTCCTTCCACGCCATGTAAGCCAGAATTAATCCACCCAGATCCGCAACATCCTCGCCCAGCGTCAGCTTCCCGTTGATCTTGATGTCATCGATAACCGTATACGTCGAGTACTGATCCGAAATGCAGCTCGCGCGCTTCACAAACTCTTTTCCATCCTCCTCGGTCCACCAGTCGCGCAGGTTTCCCTGCGCGTCGAACTGCCGCCCTTCATCGTCGAAGCCGTGCGTGAGTTCGTGCCCAATGGTCCCTCCGGTGTCGCCGTAATTCGGAGCCGCATCCGATTCCGGATCGAACGCCGGCGGCTGCAAAACACCTGCCGGAAAATTTATATCGTTCATTTGCGGATTGTAATAAGCGTTTACCGTCGGCGGAGTCATGTCCCACTCCCCGCGATCCACCGGCTTGCCAATCTTGGCCAGTTGCCGGTTGAATTCAAATTTTCGTGACCGCTCTACATTACCCAGTTCATCCCCGCGTTCAATATCGAGCTTGCTATAGTCGCGCCACTTGTCGGGATAGCCAATCTTGTTCGCCATTCCATGCAACTTCACCAGCGCTTGCTGCTTGGTGGTCGCCGACATCCACGGCAACGAGTCGATATCCCGTTCCATCTCCGTCTCGATTTCTTTCACCATCTTCAGCGCCTCCTGTTTTGCCTCGGGGCTGAAATACTTCTCAACGTATACCTGTCCCAGCGCCTCGCCCAGGTTGCCATCTACCTCTTCCGTACAGCGCTTCCATCGTGGCTGCAGCTCCTGCTGGCCGCGCAAAGTCTTTCCATAGAAAGCAAAATTCTCATTCAGGAATGCCGACGAAAGAAACGGAGCATCGGCATGCACCAGGTGCCAACGCAAATAAGTTTGCCAGTCCGCCAAATTTTCTTTAGTCAGTTCCTCATTCAAAACCTTGAAGAACCCGGGGGACGCCACATTCAGCGACGCCAAGGAAGGTAGCCCAACTTTTGCGAAATAGCCCTGCCACTGAAAATCTGGGGTGATCTTCTCCAACTCGACGCTCGTCATCTTGTGATCCAGATTCTTAGGCTCGCGCCTCTCCACCCGCGTCATCGATCCCTTGGCCAGAGCAGTTTCAATGCGCATCACGGTCTGCGCCTCCTGCTCCGCCGTCTTCGAAGAATCCCCCAGCAATTCAAACATTTTCTGCACGTGCACCACGTAGGCCTTGCGCAGCTCGACCGACTTGGCATCCTCTTTCAGATAGTAATCGCGGTCCGGCAAACCCAACCCTCCCTGGTCCGCTTCCCCGATTACCTGCGTAGCGTCCCTGAAATCCTGGATCGAATCGAAACGGAAAAAAACATTGTCATCGATCATCACCGCGGCAACATCCGCGAGGTCTGCCTTGGAACCAAGCTTCGCAATTCTCTCCAGCTCCGGCTTGAGCGGCTCCGTCCCCTTCGTCTCAATCGCTTTCTCGTCCATACAGGAAGAATAATAGTCGCCAATTTTCTGCGACGCCGCGTTGCGTGTGCCGTCGGGCGCCGCAGCCGTCTCCAGAATCCCACGTAATCTTCCACGATTCTCATCCTGCATCTTCGAGTAGGTGCTCCACGACGACTGATCCGGAGGAATGGGATTGCGCTTGATCCACCCCCCACAGGAATACTGGAAGAAGTCCACGCAAGGGTCCACACTCCGATCCATCGACGTTATATCCAGCGCCGGCTCATGCTTCGGCCCCGCGGACGTGGTTTGCTGCGCCGTGGTTAAGGAAACCAACGATACGACGAGAAGCGCGGTGACAACCGGACGCAGAATTCCCATGAGATCCTCTTTCCTTCGCATGAAGATGACTTGCAGGAGCTGAATACTGCAAAATCCCTATTTTACCGACTCAGCAGTATAGGCCGGTGCAGTTCGGCCTTGTCCGGCGGCATCCTGAGCGTAGCCGTTCTTCAGGCGTAGCGAAGGGATCTCCCGCTTAACCGGCTTAGAGCGTCAGCTAACTACACCACTACTTGAAGACCGAACCTATTCGATACTTCTGTGACGACGCAAAACGAGCGCCGGTGCATACTCCTAGCTCTTCCTCAGCCGGATCGACCCATCCCCGGTATGAATCACCAACAGATTTCCGCCCCCGTTGATCTTGCCGTGAACTTCATGCTCGCGAATTTTTCCTTCGGTCGTCACCGGCATGTCCAGATCGATGTGGCCATCGCCAGTGTGCAGATCCACATCCGCCGCAAAGTTTTCCGGAACCTCCAGCGTGACCGAGCCATCACCGCTCTCCAGCCTCCACCCGGTGGCGAGCTCTGACCCGGCATTCGCCCTCGCCTCCACGCGTCCGTCGCCCGTCTTCAGTTCGAGCCCGTCAAAGCGCCCATTCGCCCGAATATGTCCATCCCCGGTCGTCGCCCGGAGTTTACCGTCCACCTGATCGAGATCCTGCGAGCCATCTCCACTTCGCAATTGCATCTCGCCCTTAAAGTTTGTCAGGTCGATCTTGCCATCGCCAGTGTGCAGATCCACCCGCCCTTCCCGCGGCATGTGGATGTCGACATCCACGCGATGGCTGCCATGTTCGCCCCAGTTAATCGTGATCCCATGCGAGCGCGGGATGCGCACATCGATCTCGACCACGTCCCCCATCTGGTGCTCTTCAATCCGGATGCCATCGCCGCCAATCTTGTAGCGCACCGTCGTCACCTTCGCTTCGATCGTATTTTGTTCCCAGGTCGAAACGTGAATGTTCGCGTCGGATGTATCCACCCGCAGATCGGGCTTGCCCGTGAGCGTGTAAGTCTTCGACCAATCGTCAGCTCTCGCCGGCAGCGCCGTCCAGGAGCAAACCGTGCCAGCAAGAATCAGAACCGCAAACCAACGTGCAACCTGCATGCGTGTCATTAGAAATCCTCCAGCAGCAAACATAATCCGCCCTGCACTTAGACTCGATTCCGGACGATAGGTGAGACCGGTTCCACGAAAATCGCTTCGCGAACGCCCCGTGCTCGTCTCTCCGTACGTTAGAGAGACAGAAGGGGATTCTGATTTACTTATTCTGCTGCGCCCAGCGCCTTCCGTATCTCCCCCGCAATGCTCGCCGTCAGCGCCTGCATCCTCGCTTCTGAGTCCGCCTCCACCATCACTCGCGCCAATGCTTCGGTTCCCGAATACCGCACCACTACCCGCCCATTTCCGTCCAGTTCGCTCTCCGCTGCCTGAATCGCCCGCTGCACCGCAGGCACTTCTGTAAACGGAATCTTTTCCTTCACCCGCACATTCTGAATCTTCTGCGGAAACACCTTCAGGTCGCTCACCAATTCTTCCAGCGAATGCCCGCTGCGCACAATCACATCCATCACGCGCAGCGCGGTCAGCAGGCCATCGCCGGTAGTGGCGTCGCCATCGCGAAAAATAATGTGGCCCGATTGCTCTCCGCCCAGCGTCGCCCCCGTATTCAGCATTTCTTCCAGAACATATTTATCGCCCACGTTCGCCCGCAACATGCGGATGCCCGCCTTCTTCAGCGCAATCTCGACTCCCATGTTCGACATGGTAGTCGCTACTACGGTGTCGCCTTTCAACTTCCCTTGTGCTTTCAAATCGCGCGCCGTGAGCAGCAGAACCCCATCTCCATTCACCACGCGTCCCGCGCCGTCGCAGAACAATGCACGATCGGCATCTCCGTCAAACGTCACGCCCAGATCAAATTTTCCGCCTGACTCGGCCACAACCCTGCCTAACGTCTCCGGATGCAGCGCCCCGCACCCGTCGTTAATATTCCTTCCGTCCGGCGTGACATGCACAAACGTCGCCTGGATTCGTAAGCCCCGAAACAATTCCGGAGCTTCCGCTGTGGCCGCTCCATTGGCGCAGTCCACAAGGACGCGCAGTTTGCTCAAATCAGCAGATACGCTCCCAGCCAACTCTTGTATGTACGCCTTGCGCAGGCGCGAATCCCCCGGCAGCGAGGGCTTGGCAACCTTCAACGCAGTGTCATCCGCTGCCGCAGGATTCTGCAACAGCGCGAAGATTTCTTTCTCAATCGCCAGCTCCCGTGCATCCGTCAGCTTGAATCCATCATGGGAGAAAACTTTAATCCCATTATCCGTCCACGGATTATGCGATGCCGAGATCACCACTCCTGCCGCAAATCGCCGTGACCGCGCCAGATAAGCAACTCCCGGCGTCGTAATTACACCGGCGCTGTGCACCTCCACGCCCACCGCTGCCATCCCGGCTGCCACGCGGTCCGCAATCCAACCGCTCGATTCCCGCGTGTCCTGCCCCATCACCGCCTGCGGCGACTGCGTCGTGCGCACCAGATCGTGTCCCAGCGCGCGCCCGATCAAATACGTACTTTGCGACGTCAGCGGAAATTCCCCTGCGACACCCCGTATCCCATCGGTGCCAAACAATTGTCGGATCTGCGTATTCATAATTTCTGAGGAGTCAAAACTCTTGTCATTCCGGCCGGAGTGGAGAGCCTGCCCTGAGCTTGCCGAAGGGAACCTGCTCTCCCTTCTACCACCACAAACGCCGCCCTCAATGCCCATTCGCCGGCGTACTCTTTTCCATAATCACCGTCACCCGCACCGGCGTCGGCTGCACCACCTGTACCAGCGGATCCGGAACATACACATTAGTCACGAAAGTCGCCTGGGTCCGGGTTCCCGAAGCATCCACTGGATCGGTAGTCGCCGCATCCACGATTTCTACATGATGTTTCGGACCGGTAATCGAAATTCTCTCCGGATCTACCACCACCTTGCCAATCTGTTCCCCGTCCGCAAAGTTCCCGGTCACGCGCGCATGAATCTCCACTTCTTTCGAGAGTCGCGTGTCGAAACTAAGATGCACCTGCCCCGGAACCACCTGCACCACGTGCAGCTCCCGGTCGTGGCGAATCTGCTGGGCCGTCAAATCAAACGTGCGCTCTCCCGGCTTGGCATCTCCCAACTCAAGTTCCGCGTGGATGTCGGTCGAGCGTAATCCGCGGATTAATCTCTCCGGCCCGCGCACTCGAATCTGCGCCTCCGGAATGGTTACCGAGCTGATCTCCAGATGGGGAGGTACGTGCTGAAACTCAATCGGCACCCGCACTGCGACCTCTGCCAACTCCTGATCCGGCGAGATCGCCAGCCACAGCCCGGTCGCGATCAGCAACGACAGAATCTTCAGCCAGAAATTATGCAGCACCCAGCGCCGTAATAATCCGTTCATAACGGACGCTCCGTTTCCGCCTCAGCGTCCCCATCCACACTCATCTGCGCCCGCAGCCGCAGCGGAGAATCCTCTCCCGCCTTCGATTCATCGCTGTGCATCACCACCGTCGGCAGAGTCACTGGCGCCATATACCGCCGCAGCTCACTGCTCAACCGCTCGCGCAAATGCTCCGCCGTCAGATCTCGTTCGATCTTCCCGCCCACCGCCATGCTGATCGCGCCCGTTTCTTCCGACACAATCACCGCGATCGCATCCGTCTCCTCGGTAATCCCGATTCCCGCCCGGTGACGTGTTCCCATTTGCGTTGAGAGCACGGGATTCATCGAGAGCGGCAGAAAGCACGCCGCCGCCGCTATTCGGTCTTTTTGAATGATCGCCGCCCCATCGTGCAGCGGCGCGCTCGGCCGGAATATCGTCGCCAGCAGATCGTAAGAGAGCTTCGCGTCCATCGCCACGCCGCTTTCGATGTAGGTGCGCAACCCAATCTCGCGCTCAATCACAATCAAAGCGCCCGTCTGGTGCTGCGAAAACAAATTCGCCGCCAGCACGATGTCATCATACGAATCCCCACCCGCACCCGTTCCCCGCAGAAAACTTACCCTGCGTCCCACGTCGGACAACACATGCCGAATCTCCGACTGAAACACCACGATCAAGGCGAACACCACGTAGGGCACCAGATGGCTCACCAGCCAGTTCAGCGTGACCAGCTCACCGATCCGCGCCAGATAAAATGCCACCGCTACGGCCGCCAGCCCCGCCAGCATGGGCGCGGCGCGCGTTCCCCGGATTATGACCAGCACTTCGTAAACGATCAACGCCACCAGCAGAATGTCGAGCACCGTGAACGACACTCTCCACCATGGCGCCATCAGTTGCGTCACCGAATCTCCCTGTGTGCTGAATTTCGCAGTGCAGAACACTTCATTCTAATGCACTCTCAGTGACAGAAAAGACTAAGCGGAAAACTTCAGTTGGATTTGGAGATAGTGGTCGAACCACTCTACCGTCATCCCGAGCGTAGCCGTTCTTCAGGCGTAGCGAAGGAATCTCCCGCTTAACCGGCTTAGAGCGTCAGCCAAACTACACCGCGGCAAAATAGGGATTTTTGCAGAGTATTCAGCTCCCGCCCGTATAGGGCGGTGCAGTTCGGCCCCTTCTCCGGCGATACAGTGTTTACCGTATTTGGCATCTCTGAGTAGAATGGCTACCATAAAGCGGTCGCCTTAGTGAAAGCCGCCAATTGCAACGCGGGGCGGGATTTCGCTCCTGTTCATCGGTGGAACGTTTAGTTCTGATCGCGCCCATTACCCAGTGTTCGAGGCAGCCAAAGCTGGTTAGGTCGTCGCCACAGGATATGAGTGAGCCCAAGCAAGCAGAAGAAATAACCGGTCTGTTGGCTGCCATTGTGGCCTCCTCCGATGATGCCATTATCAGCAAGAACCTCGATGGCTTCATTACGAGTTGGAATAAGAGTGCGGAACGGATATTTGGATACACCCCTGAAGAAGCCATCGGACAACATATCACCCTGATCATTCCACCAGAGCGCCACTCTGAAGAGTCAGACATCCTCGCCCGCATTCGGCGAGGGGAACGCGTTGACCATTTCGAGACCGTCCGCAGGCGGAAGGACGGCAGCCTCCTCGATGTCTCTCTGACCATCTCTCCCGTGAGAGATTCATCGGGGCGAGTAATTGGCGCCTCGAAAGTGGCGCGGGACATTACAGCGCAAAAGCAGTCTGAGCGGGCATTGCGGGAAAGCGAACAACGCTTTCGCGTGATTACGGATGCTTCGCCCATCATGGTCTGGATGGCGGGGACGGACAAGCTTTGCTATTACTTCAATAAAGGATGGCTGGATTTCGTCGGGCGCACTCTTGAACAAGAGTCAGGCAATGGCTGGGCGGAGAACTTGCATCCGGAGGACTTCGACCGTTGTCTGCAAATCTACGTCAACAACTTCGATGCTCGCCGTCCATTTGAGATGGAGTACCGGATGCGGCATCACACCGGGCAATACCGCTGGATACTGGATCGCGGAGTGCCGCGCTACGCGGCGGATGGAACGTTTGAAGGCTATGTCGGCGGTTGCCTCGACATCCATGACCAGAAAGAGGCGGCAGAGAAGGTTCGAATTGCCGATGACATGACGCGCCTGATGAAGGCGCAAGATCAGGAAAGACGGCGCATTGCGCGCGAATTGCATGACAGTGCTGGTCAGACGCTAACCGTACTTGGCCTGAATCTTGCGCAACTGGTTGAACGGGCACAGGTCATTGCTCCAGAGTTGGCTAAAGAAGGAAAAGAGATCGAAGGCGTAGTTCAACAACTGCACCGCGAGATTCGAACAACCTCTTATCTTTTGCATCCGCCCTTACTGGACGAATGCGGTCTGGCATCCGCGCTTTACTCGTACGTGGAGGGGCTGGCAGAACGCAGTCACATAGCCATCGCGCTGGATGTTGCCCCCAATGTTGGAAGACTGCCCAGTGACCTCGAGCTTGCCATCTTCCGAGTGGTGCAGGAGTGTTTAACAAATATCCACCGGCACTCCGGCAGCGAGACCGCTCTTATCCGAATAACTCGCGACGGAAAAAGTGTCCGAACAGAAGTGCAGGATCAGGGGAAAGGCATATCGCCCGGGCGCTTGTCGGAAATTCAATCCCACGCGCTCCGGCGTTGGGATCACGGGAATCCGAGAGCGTCTACGTCAATTCCACGGAGAAATGAAAATCGAATCGAATGGTTCCGGTACTTCTGTGATTGTAAGCATCCCGATCCCCAAGGAACTCCGTTCAGCAGATAGTGAACCGCTGCAAGCTGCAGTGTAGTTGCGCCAGTTGGACATGGTTCTCGCACTCACGCACGAGGTCCAGCCCAACATCGCCCTTTCACTCATTGACCGGGGACTCCTCGAAATAAGGCAGGAATGCGAAATGCTTAGACCACAAAAAACGCTCACTTCGCAAAGGCGAATTGTGGTAATAGTTGCTCATGAATAGGTGATCCCCATGTTCTCTGTTCGAGTGATTCTCTGGACGGCAGCTATGGCGTATACCGGATTCATTCTGACCGGCCAGGGCCTGCGATCGTTCAACAGCTTCTCAATTACAGAAGCATTCCTCGGATCTTTGGCAGGATTGTTTCTTGCCATCATGTTCACTCTCCGGGAGCGACGGCGACGACAAAGACCTGCCTTCGTTGCGTATTCCGTTGCTCAAATCTTCCCGGACTGGGGCACATCCCGCGGAAACCGAGACTCTAATCCGAAGCCAAAGCGTTGATCGCAACAGCCAGGCCGCAGAACGTTTGATCGGGCCTCAGGTCTCGAAATATCCCCAGTTCACTCATTCACCGCTACTAAGGGGTTTTGAGTGCTAGCGCCTGGTTTCGTAAACTATCATCAAACCTGACCCGGGCGGGGCGCTCCGGCGTCTAAAATCAAGGGGAACCAAAAGATGCCAACTCGAGTCACGCCCGCTGCGTGGAGGCTATCAGCCACATACTTTATCGCCATCGGATGTGTTTTTCTGTCAGCGGCACTCGTCTCGCTGCATCGACATCAGATCGTTCGGCCTCGTCTTGTTGTGGGCTCAAGCGACACAATTGGCGTAACCGACGTGTTATTAAAAAACCGTTCAGGTGAAGTGGCTGACGTCGGACTCCCCTTCCTGATCATCCTCGGACCAGTCGGCGGGATTTTCAGAGGCTCGATACTTTTGGCGATAGTTGGAGCGTTGCTGCTTTTTACCGCGGTTCTACAGTACCATCGCTTACGCTTGGGAGCATTGGTGGGTGTTGCATGGGCCTTGGGTGTAGTTGTCGGACTGATGATCGCGATGGGCCGAATTACTGTGTCGTATTCGTTCGCAGCTAGGCTGCTAATGTTCGGTCCGGCCTTGGTACTGAACATTGGATTGCTTTTTGTGCTGGGAAGCGGGTCCACATTTCTTCGTCAGTGAGTCAGTGACGAACACTCAGTTGTTGTAACATCGCCATTACATTCATTGACCCCTGTGGCGGGATTTTGAGTGTAAACGCTGGTTCATCAACTATCGCCAAAGGTAAGCGATTCCGAAGGACACTCTTCAGCTATTGCAACTTCGCGTACTCCGCCTTGGCTTCCTTCAAGATGGGAATATCCCCGTCGGCATCTTTCCATCTGTTCAGGAACTCTTGATACGCAGCCTTCGCCTTCGCTGTGTCCCCGGCCATGGCGTACGCGCGCGCGATCTGAAGACGCGCCACCGCTGCCGTTGCAAAGTTCACCACAATGCCGCTGTGATCCAATATCTTCTTGAATTCGGCCGCTGCCGCGGCTCCATTATGCGCCAGCAGATATGCCTGGCCCCGCAAATAAGCCGGGTAGAGCGTCCCGATCTGCAGCGGCGGCGGGCTGCCCAGTTCATATGGTGCGGCGGCTTCCAGAATCCTGATGACTTGCATTGAATCGCCTTTGCTGAGTTCGATGGCCGCTTTCACGGTCGGCAGCCAGTACAGCTTGAGCAACGAGTTCGATCCGAAGTTCTTCTCCAGATCATCCACCAACGCCTTGGCCCGCGCGGTTTCGCCGATCCTGGCGAGAGCCAAGGCGGCAAACAGCTTTACATCGCGTCCCGGAGCCAATGCCAGTGCAGAGGCTACTCCTTGCCGGGCAGCAGCAGCGTTTCCAAGTTCTGCTTCCCTCAGCGCCGCGCTCACTTGCCACAATGCCGCTGTCTCTTTCGAGTCGGAACGAACTGCGGAGTCCACGGCTCGACGCGAGACGTCACGCGCCTGGCTCAGCCGGCCGTAATATGCGTACGAATCCGACTGCGCCGATAGCAGCAGGTCCTCGTCTCCGGGTTTGCCTGCTCCCCAGGCGACTTGTTGTTCCATCTGCGCGGAATCGCCTTTCAGGAACGCTAGGTAGTGCAGGTAGAGGCGCAGGTATCCACCATCCAGCTTGCGGGATAGGGCCTGATCGAAGCTGGTTTTCGCCTCCTCAAGACGATTCAAGTAAAGGTAAGCCTCTCCTACATTGGCGGCCAGGATTACATCGTTTGGTTCCAGTCGCTGCGCTTGCAGACTTTCCGTCAGCGTCTTGTCATAACGGCCCATGAAGGCATAATTCGCTCCCAGGTTGTTGTAGGGAACGGAGTCGTTGGGGTAGTTCGCGATCCACAATTCGTAGGTCTGCGCCTCTTTTTCCACTTGCCCAGTGGCGCGAAAATAATCCGCTGTGATACGCATCTTCTCCCGTTCCGTCACTTTGTCGCGCAGTTCGTAAGCCTTGGTGGCATATTCAATCGCCAGTGAAGGTTGGCCTAAGTTGTTATACGAGATGGCTAAGCCCGCATACGCCATTGGAAAATTAGGATCCTGCTCGACCGCCCGTTTCAGGAACGGAATGCTCGGCGCATCTCCTTTTTCCCGCCCCACCGTGATCCCCATGCTGTAGCTCTTCAATGCTTCTAGCGAGGACGTTGTCGCCTCAATCGGAACTTCAAATCTCTGCACCGACGGCAGCGACTCTCCCAGCTTCGTTCGCAAGCTCGCCGAGGTTCGGCTCAACGTCTTCAGAACCTCTTCTTTGCTCGCTGCCTCGCCTTGCTCCTTCGCCAGAGTATCGCCGCTGCCGCAGGCGACCGCGCTCAGATCGATCAGGTAATGGCTGCCCAACGTGGAAATTGTCCCGCCCAACAGGGCCTTGCTGCCTGTGCGCAGGCATAGCTCTCGCCCCACATCCATGGTGATGTGCTGGTTCGGCGTACGCCCCATCATTCCCAATGTCTCGTTGACTTTCCGGTCTGAGAGCACGTTCAGAAAGGGAGATTGCCCGAGTTCCACCGCCAGTGCCTGCTTCAAAGCATCGTCGAAGACCGCCTCACCCGTGGTATTGGCAAAATCGGCGAGGACTATCGTATCTTTCGCCGTCAGTGGCGCCGCTTTCTCCGCGGACGTTTTCGAGCGGAAATAGAAAGTTCCCGCAATTGCAAGCAGGACAAGGACTACGCCCGCGGAAACCAGAGCCTTCCAGAGCCTCCTGCCCGCGGTGGGAACTTCCCCGAACTTCACGGCGCTCGATGACGGAAATGCAGCAGAGGCAGAGGAGGAACTGGATGTCGACGGCAGTTGGACAGCCGGAGAAACACTCTCTCGTGCGGCCGCCACCGTGCCCGAACTGGCAGATATGGCTCGCCCCGCCTCTGTGTCCCGCTTCAGGCGCTGTAACTCGGAACGCACGTCGGAGGCGTGCTGATAGCGCAGGTTGCGATCTTTCTCCAGTGCCCGGTTGATGATGTCTTCCAGTTTGGGCGGCGCGTCGTGGTTCAACCGAACGATCGCCACCGGGGCGCGGTTCACGATGGCTTCACAGATCATCGCCGAACTTTCTCCATGAAACGGCAAATCGCCGGTCGCCATCTCGTACAGTACTGCCCCAAACGAGAACAGATCGCTCCGCGCATCTAATTCTTTCGCCCGCACCTGCTCCGGCGACATGTAAGCTACCGTTCCCAGCATCGTGCCCGGACTGGTCAGATGCCCCGCGTCCACCGAACGCGTCTGCGTGTTGAGAGACTCGATGCTGCCGGAAGAACCGCTGGCGAGACTGACCTTCGCCAGTCCGAAGTCGAGAATCTTGGCGTGTCCGCGCTCGGTGACAAAAATATTGGCCGGCTTGATGTCGCGATGAACGATCCCTTTGGAGTGCGCCGCGTCCAGAGCATCGGCAATCTCAATGGCGAGCGACAGAATCAATTCGGTTTCCATCGGCCGTCCAGCGATGCGGTGCTTAAGCGTCGCGCCATCCAGAAACTCCATGGCGATGTAGCACTGGTCATTAAGCTTGCCGATGTCGTAAATAGTGCAGATGTTGGGGTGGTTGAGCGCGGAAGCGGCACGAGCTTCGCGCCGGAAACGTTCCAGTGCCTGGTGGTCTTGGGACACTTCATCGGGCAGGAACTTGAGCGCAACGAAGCGACCAAGTTCGCTGTCCTCGGCCTTGTACACAACACCCATCCCGCCTCCGCCGAGCTTTTCGACGATGGAGTAGCGCGAAACGGTCTGGCCGATCATCAGGGGCAAAATCATACGCGGGCGATGCAGGTAAGTCAATGAAGGCTGTGGAGTTGGCGGTGTCCCGAAAGGATGGTGGGCGAAAAATCGTGATAACGCTTATTGAGGGTTTTTGAGCGCCATCGCCTGATGGTTAGTCAACAATCAGTTGCCGTAACATCCCCATTACTCATTGACCTAGTCGCCAGGGTTCCCCGGCGCGTCCCCGATTGCATCTTTGGTGGCAATTCAGGTGTGTAAGTTTCCCACACGATTACCCCACCATTGAACGTTGGGCGAATCTCCCAGAACTGCAATCCATGGCTAGGTTCTGTGGTAGCGCTACAGTGCTCTTCGGCGCCCGGTTGAGGCGATCATGCGTGATTGGCCGGCAACGCCCAGTGACGCTATTTGTCGGTATTGAAGATGTCGGCCTCGACCTTCCAACTCCCGCCTTTCTGCTTCTTCCAGACCACCACATATTTCCCAGGGATGGTCATCGCCGCGCCTTGCGGATCGTTTAGCTTGAGTTCGAACGTCCCAACGTCGTAGGCCATATCTTTTGACTTCGCGACTTCTATTTGCGTGGGCGCAAAGTGCAAAGAAAAGCCTGGTTTCGACATGAGCTGCGTCCAGACTTCTTGGACTTTTGCTTTACCGGTTGCAATGGGCGCGTTGAACGGCATCACCGACCCCGTTTCGGAATAGAAAGAGGCAAACTTGGCCGCATCTTTGCTCTCCGCTGCCCGCGACCATTCCGCATCCATATCGCGAATCGTCTGCTCATCAGTCGTTGCAGCTGCAGCACCTACTGCGGGCGCGAGAATGCCAGCTGCGAGGATCAATGCAAGGATCAATACCATCCAGAGCTTTGCGTTCAAGTTGTGTCCTCCAATAGTAGGCCGGATTATATACGCGCTCAAGAAGGATGGTTGTTGCAATATCGCGATTCAACTCATTAACACTTGTGAACGCAATCGCCCCGACGCTGGCGCGATTCATAAGCCGCCTCGCGATTAAGCTTGGGTTATGGTTTCTCATGAATGCTCGTTGCGGCGTCACCCGCCGCAGTTGCTTTTTTTACCACCGCCCGAATTTCTCCCCGCGCCACTCTCGCCGAAATTTCTTCTCCAACTTTCACTTGAGCGGCATCCTTAACTAACTCCCCCGCGCCATCAAACACCAATGCGTACCCGCGCTCGAGAATCGCCAGCGGCGAAAGTGTCTCCAGCGCCCGGCCCATGCGCTCCAGCCGAAGTTTCTGCAATAACAATTGATTCCGCATCGCGGACGCCAGGGCCGCCGTTCCCGCCTCGAGTTCTCCCCGCACTCCCGCCAGCACTCGCCGCAAATCGTAATGCCGCACCGCCGCCGATGCCATCTCCAATCGCCGCCGCATCTGCTCCAAAGCCTGCCGCTCGCCCCGCTCCAGCCGGAAAGTGAGATCGTCCACCTTCTGCTGCCGTTGCCGGATCAGGTCCATCATCCTTGCGAATGCCCCATGCTGTGCCCGCTCCGTCAGCGCATGCCGCGCCTCCAGCAGCCGCCGTTCCATCGCCCGCACCAGCCGCTCCCGCAACGCCTCCGCCTGATTCTCCACTTCCACGCGCGACCGGATTACCAGTTCCGCCGCCGCCGAAGGAGTAGGCGCCCGCAAGTCCGCAACAAAATCCACGATCGTAAAATCAGTCTCGTGCCCCACCGCGGAAATCACCGGAATCTCCGACGCCGCCACCACTCGCGCCAGCCCCTCATTATTGAACGCTGCCAGATCCTCGGCCGACCCTCCGCCGCGCCCCACAATAATCACTTCCACGCTGCGCGTCTGGTTGAAGTACCGCACCCCGCTAGCAACCTCAGCTGCGGCCGAATCCCCTTGCACCTGCGCCGGATAAATTACCGTATTCACTGAGTGATGCCGTCTCTGCAGAATATTTAAAATGTCGCGCAGCGCCGCCGCCTGCGGCGAGGTCACAATCCCAATCCGCGCCGGCAGTGTCGGAATCGCCTTCTTCCGCTCCGCCGCAAACAATCCCTCCGCTTCCAGCTTCGCTTTCAGTTGCTCGAACGCAACCTGCAATCCTCCCGCGCCCTTGGGCTCGAGATATTCCGCCGCAATCTGCAACTCGCCCCGATCTTCATAAATCGTCACCCGTCCCCGCGCCACCACCTGCATTCCATCCGCCGGACGAAATCGCAGCAATCGCGCCTTCGAAGCGAACATCACCACCCGGATCTGTGCATTTCCATCTTTCAGCGTGAAATAAAGATGACCGGAATCCGGCGCCCGAAAATTAGAAATTTCTCCTTCCACCCACGCGTCGGAATACTCCCGCTCCACGTGCGTGCGCACCGCCGCCACCAAAGCGCGCACCGTCCACACCCGCCGCTCTGGCGGTGTGAACCTGAATCCAAGTTGGTCAGATAAAGACATCGGAAAGGAGAAGTCTAGCAGCCCGGCGCAGCCGGCAAAGGGAGTCACTCTGAAAACGGCGAAAACCCACCTCCCGCTTTCTGTGTGCGGGAAGTGGGTTTTCGTCACAGCAATTCCGGATCGAGCTACTTCAGCATCTACTTTGCCAGCAATCCAAACACTCCCACTCCATTGGTTGTTCCCACATAAACTTTCCCATTCGCCACCATCGGAGTAATAAATTTGTTGCCATCTCCAAACTGATCGCGACCGCCAGCTGCTTCGCTGGTGTTATAGATTTCATGCAAGTTAAATGCATTGTAAGCATGCAGGATGGCGGGACTAACATTCTCCACCGCCCACACGATCCCGTTTTTTCCGTTGTCACAAGAAATGCTGGGATTCGCCCCGGGATATTCGAAGCTGGTAAGAGTCTTTGCCACCGGAGTTCCCAAAAGTTTCGCATTCTTGAATTCGAAAGCCATGATCGGATTGCCTACCGGTCCGTAATACAGCCGGTCATTAAAGTAAGCCGGCATCGACCACACTCCGCCCGGCAATACGCCAGAGAGTGCCTGATAGTTCTCATTTTTGCTCGACTTGAATCTTCCCATCGAGTTGCGATTCACCACATAGATATTGGAATCCTTCCCCGCACCCGCCGCAAGACTCCAGCTGTTACCCGAACCGTCTTTCATCGGACTTATTAAGATAGCTCCGCCCGAGCCCAGGTCGACGTCGCCATCGCTCTCACTCTGCCCATTGCTCATCTCAAAATAATCCGCGACCGCGAGCCCGCCTGCAGTAGTCAGGCGGATGAAAGCGTTTCCATAATCGTGGTTCTCAGGAAAGCCGCTTGCATTTAAAGTGCTGTCAAAGGTGCCATTGGCATCAAGAAAAAAGATGTTCCCCGAAGTGTCCGCCATCAGCCCCGCACCAGCGCCCCAAATCGCTCCTTCATTTCCGTTCGGCGTGACATTCAGCACGGTCTTCTGCTTGAGTGTGGTCGCGGTGTAGCCCATGATCCATCCCGTATACGGGCGGATATCGCAGTGTGAAGCCCACGTCAGATAAACTACGCCGTTCAGCAGCAGCAGCCCCGAACGTTCTTTATACTGCGCCGGATCAAACACCACGTCACCCCCGGAGCTGTTGTCGCCGTGCCCGGGATACTTCGCCTCGATCTCAACCGGTCCGCCATAAAGTTCGCCGCCGGTCGTCGCATTTAAAGCATGCAGCCGTTGATGATAGTTGCCCGAACCATCCTTCGACATGGCGACCGCATAAATTACGCCGTTCGACCCCGCAGGCCGGCTGATCACTGGCGTCGACGTGATTCCGATCTCCGGCGTCACCTGACTGCAACCTCGATCATCAGAGGTTGTCTCCCCCGATTTCAAAGTCCTGACTTGCCATATCTTCGAACCCGTGTCGGCGTCGTAGGCGTAAACCGTGTCGTGCTCCGTCGCCACTATAAGAAGGTTATGCATGCCGCTGCCCGGGATCGGCACGGCCGACATATAAAGAGGTTCCGCATCCACCAGCCCATCGGCCGGCACTGTGAACAGCTTTCCGAACGAACCGGAATTCACATTACTCAGAGTTAACTTGCTCTCCGAGAAATTCGTCCCCGTGCGAGCGTTGTTATTGTGATAGGTAAGTACCTGTTGCGACATTGCGCCAATCGAAGTTGCCACCCAAAAAAGCACGCAGCAGGCGATTGACTTATGCCCCAGAATCGAGAGCTGCTGGGGTCGTGAATGCTGGGGTCGTGAATACTGGAGTGACGAATACTGAGAGAACCACTGCTGGGGACTTGCCACGACGAACCTCCTTGCTGGGCACTTTCATTTTTGTCGCGAGGCGGCGCGCGAAGTGGCGTTTCTTGGTTGCAAAATCGGAGACGGAAGCACACCTTCAATCAAAAAAATAAGTAACTGAATCGTAGGACCGCTGGGCCGACGCCCGCAAGACACATTAGTACGTAGGAAGAGAAACCGCGATCGCCGAGTTCCGATGAGCGTTCCCTGACAGGAATTCTTGTATGAATGGCCAATGAATTTTATTCTGTGAATGTGTGAAAGTGTGAACGGAAGATTACATCGAGCCCGAGCGCTCCTAACGCCTCCACCGGCTCACGACATATAAGAGGATAGAAAGCACGACGCTAACCAGCACCGATGTCGCCAGCGGAAAATACACCGTCGTATTCTTCCCGCGATACAGAAAATCTCCCGGCAACCTCCCCAGCGGGAAGTGCAAGCGCCCCAACAACATCAGCGCGAGACCGGCCACAACCAGCACAATCCCAAACAAAACCAGCAGTTTGCCCAGTTCCATCTTCAACCCTGTTCGTCGAATGCTGTTCGTCCAATGGTGATCGTCCAATGACAATTCTACGTAATGGCGCAGCCTGATTTCCTGCGATTTTTCGTATCTGTCGGCGTCACCCTGAGCGAAGCCAAAGGGATCTCCTGCACCCGGTGCTACAATTCGACCGCATGAAACGCCGCGTGCTCTTCTGCCTGATCGCGACCCTGTTGGCCGCGCAAGCTACCGAAGTCGAAATCACCAACGAGCCTCACCACCACCTCACCTTCGAAAACAAATCGGTCCGCGTCTTCAACGTCGAGGTCGACCCTCACTCCGAAACCCTGATGCACTGGCACCGCCACGACTATATCTACGTCACCCTGGGTGCAACTGAAATCGTCAACGCCGTCAAAGACAAGCCTCCCGTTACCGTCAAGCTCCAGGACGGCGAAACCCGTTTCTCTCCTGCCACCTTCGCCCACGTCGCCCGCAATCTCAGCGACCACCCCTTCCGCAATGTCACCATCGAAATCCTCGAGGACGATACTCTTCGTAACTCGACCGCCAAGTGGGACGCCCAAGAGAAGAATGACCGCGGCCTCGACATCCTGCAAAACGGCACCAAAGAAGTCCTCTTCGTCAAAGACGGCATCCGCGCCACCGAATTCGAACTCCAGCCCGGCGGCATCGTCCCCATGCACCACCACGCCGGCCCGCACCTGCTCGTAGCCGTCAGCGACCTAGATATCCGCAGCGATGTAAAGAGTGATGCGCCTGGAGGACCGCAAGGCCCCATGCCCGGCCACTTCAAATCGGGAGACTCGAAATGGCTCCCCGGCAACTACTCCCACACCATCACCAACCGAGGCCAAAAGCCCGCGAAATTCGTAACCTTAGAGTTCCCATAACGCATATGTGGCACGGGCGCCCCGCGCCAGCGATTCAGCCGGTTTCCCCATGACTTTTTGTCATACCAAGCGGCCGTTCGCGAGGAACCTGATGAGTTTTGTCATTCCGAGCGGCCGTATCGCGAGGAACCTGCTGTTTGTAGCTAGGTCGGGGCAGCCGCCCCCGCTACCATTCGACCGCAGCTCGACAACTCCGCCCCAACTCCCATTTCGGGAATTTCTTGTCAATAGGCAGAAACTACACGATCGCCGCCATCCCAATGACCCGACAGCAAATATAAATCTGCAAAAATGTCCCAAACCACCATTGCTTTATGATATAATAGATGTATAGTGAATAACTGAAACG
>CAWIZP010000009.1:0-5000 GCA_963840575.1 uncultured Acidobacteriota bacterium | reverse complement strand
TTGATCGGTGGTTTGGCACTTGTTCTCGTTGGTGTGATATCGGAGATTGCTCAGTTCTTCGCCCACCAAAGATGAGGATTCAGTCCAATGTTGGGCGTCAATACGACAACCGATTCCGTATCACGGTTCATGAAAGTCGATTGGCGCCGAACATTGGGTTGGAGGAATTCTGGAGTTTGCACACTCCGGAATGAGTAAGACCCATACCCGCATATGCGGGGTAATCAGCGAAAGCTGATGAGGACGATATTTGACAACTGAATAGATTGGGCAAAATACAAGGCGTTGTAAATTTTTATGAGTGCCTGAGAGAAGCTGCTGGTGCGCGTAAACGTTGATAGGCGTTAAGCGCGCGATGAGCAGCAATAAAGGCCCATAGAATTTAAGCGGCGTGTTGGGTTTGCTTTTAGCGGAAGGCGAGAGCCGGAAGCCGGAAGCCGATTCCAGTGTGTCGAGTAAATTTTGTGGTCAAGCTACTAAGGGCGCATGGTGGATGCCTTGGCAGAAGCAGGCGAAGAAGGACGTGGCAAGCTGCGATAAGCTTCGGGGAGCCGCAAGCAGGCATTGATCCGGAGATTTCCGAATGGGGAAACCCACGGAGGTAAAACCTCCGTACGGCGTGATGAATCCATAGTCACGCACGAGCGAACCCTGGGAAGTGAACCATCTCAGTACCAGGAGGAAAAGAAAGAAACCTCGATTGCGATAGTAGTGGCGAGCGAAATCGCAACAGCCTAAACCTGTTAGACCTTCGGGTTCAGCAGGGGTTGTAGGGTCGACAACAGTAGAGTTACCAATTCAGTCCTTAACCGAAGCCCTCTGGAAAGAGGGGCCATAGAGTGTGATAGCCACGTAGGTGAAAAGGAACTGAACTCGAAGTCGATACCTGAGTACCGCGGAGCACGAGAAACTTTGCGGGAAGCTACGGGGACCATCCCGTAAGGCTAAATACTAGCTTCTGACCGATAGTGAACCAGTACCGTGAGGGAAAGGCGAAAAGAACCCCTGCGAGGGGAGTGAAATAGTACCTGAAACCGTGTGCCTACAAACGGTGGGAGGACTATGCGGCGCAAGCCGAAAGTCTGACCGCGTGCCTATTGCATAATGAGCCGGCTAGTTATTCTTGTCAGCAAGGTTAAGCGAAAGCGAGCCGTAGCGAAAGCGAGTCCGAATAGGGCGAATCAGTTGGCAGGAATAGACGCGAAGCGGGATGATCTACCCTTGGCCAGGCTGAAAGTGGGGTAACACCCACTGGAGGGCCGAACGGGTGTTTGTTGAAAAAAGCTCCGATGAGCTGAGGGTAGGGGTGAAAGGCTAATCAAATTCCGTGATTGCTCGTTCTCTCCGAAATAGCTTTAGGGCTAGCCTCGTATGATTTGTCGTGGTGGTAGAGAACTGAATGGACTAGGGGGCTTTCCAGCTTACTGAATCCAATCAAACTTCGAATGCCATAGAACAACCAATACGGGAGTCAGACGGCGGGGGCTAAGCTTCGTCGTCGAGAGGAAAACAGTCCAGATCGCCTGCTAAGGTCCCAAAATATCAGCTAAGTGGGAAAGGAAGTCGGAACGCCCAGACAGCCAGGAGGTTGGCTTAGAAGCAGCCATCCTTTAAAGAAAGCGTAATAGCTCACTGGTCAAGCGGTCCGGTGCCGACAATTTAACGGGGCTTAAGCTGATTACCGAAGCAGCGAATGCATCACTTAATTGTGGTGCGTGGTAGGAGAGCATTCTCAACAGTTTGAAGGTAGACCGAAAGGACTGCTGGACGGTTGAGAAGAGACCCTGCCGGCATAAGTAGCGATAACGGAGGTGGGAACCCTCCGCGCCGAAAGTCTAAGGTTTCCTGAGAAAGGTTAATCCGCTCAGGGTCAGGCGGTCCCTAAGGCGAGGCCGAAAGGCGTAGCCGATGGACATCCGGTTAATATTCCGGACCTCCCTTGTTTTCGTTTGACGATGGGGTGACGCAGGAGGATAAGCAGGCCGTCCTATGGCTATGACGGTCGATGCGCGTAAGGTGTCTCTCGTAGGCAAATCCGCGAGAGAGTTATCACTGAGGCGCAAAGCAGTACTCCGTATGGAGGAAAGCTGCCGATTCCACGCTGCCAAGAAAAACCTCTAAGGAGAAAGTAAGGGAACCGTACCTCAAACCGACACAGGTAGACGAGGAGAATATCCAAAGGCGCTCGTGAGAACAGTTGGTAAGGAACTCGGCAATATAACCCCGTAACTTCGGGAGAAGGGGTGCCCCGGTAGAGTTCATAGCTCGAGGGGGCCGCAGCGAAATGCGCACTGCGACTGTTTAACAAAAACACAGGTCTCTGCAAAGTCGAAAACGACGTATAGGGGCTGACGCCTGCCCGGTGCCGGAAGGTTAAAGGGAGAGGTCAACCGCAAGGTGAAGCTTTGAACTGAAGCCCCGGTGAACGGCGGCCGTAACTATAACGGTCCTAAGGTAGCGAAATTCCTTGTCGGGTAAGTTCCGACCTGCACGAATGGCGTAACGAAAGTGCGACTGTCTTGCCGACTGACACGGCGAACTTGTAGTGCCGGTGAAGATGCCGGTTGCCCGCAACTAGACGGAAAGACCCCGTGCACCTTTACTATACCTTTAGTATGAACTATGGCCCTTGCTGCGCAGGATAGGTGGGAGGCTTTGATTCCAGGCTCTCGGGCTTGGAGGAGCCAACGGTGAGATACCACCCTGCGAGATCTGTGGTTCTAACTTAGTCCCGTAATCCGGGACAAGGACATACTAAGGCGGGTAGTTTGACTGGGGCGGTCGCCTCCTAAACGGTAACGGAGGCGCGCGAAGCTACGCTCAGGCTGTTTGGAAATCAGCCGTTGAATGCAAAAGTATAAGCGTGGTTGACTGCGAGACCAACAAGTCGAGCAGGTACGAAAGTAGGCTTTAGTGATCCGGTGGTTCTGCATGGAAGGGCCATCGCTCAACGGATAAAAGGTACGCCGGGGATAACAGGCTGATCGGAGCCAAGAGTTCATATCGACGCTCCGGTTTGGCACCTCGATGTCGGCTCATCGCATCCTGGAGCTGTAGAAGGTTCCAAGGGTTAGGCTGTTCGCCTATTAAAGCGGTACGTGAGCTGGGTTCAGAACGTCGCGAGACAGTTCGGTCCCTATCTGTTGTGGGCGCAGGAGATTTGAGAGGACCTGTCCTTAGTACGAGAGGACCGGGATGGACGAACCTCTTGTGTTCGAGCTGTCATGCCAATGGCACCGCTCGGTAGCGAAGTTCGGTAGTGATAACCGCTGAATGCATATAAGCGGGAAGCACTCCTCAAGATGAGATCTCCCAACCCGTAAGGGATAAGAAGGGCCCAGGAAGACTACCTGGTTGATAGGCTGGAGGTGGAAGAGTGGCAACACTCGTAGCTTACCAGTACTAATCGCCCGTTCGGCTTGACCATAAAATTTACTCGGTGCAGAAACAGTTGCCAGCTCTCAGCTTTCAGTCCTCAGCTAAAAACTGAGCTGAGGTGAGAGCAGGGTTTCTTCTCGACCGCCAGAATCTGGGCGGAAAAGAGGAAACACGCTGACAACTGTGCGCCGACGCTTTTGAAATTCCAAGACGAAGCTTTTGGCTTCGACGAAGAAGAAGAAAAGCAAAGCCGATGTAGGGTGGCAGAAATCGGAAGTAAGCAAATATGAAAGTAAGCCACACCCAATCTATTCAGTTGTGAGGTATTGAGCCTCACGATCTTTGAAATTCTGCTCTCAGCTATCAGTTTTCAGCTCTCAGTTTTGGGAGTTGGAGATGGAGAAGCTGGGAAGATTCAAGTTTGCTGTCGAATCTGACAGCTACGAGATGGCGTAGAGATCCTTCGCTGAAAAGCGCTCAGGATCTCGGCAGCAGGCTTCCGCGCGCAAAGAGCGCGCGCTCACGCCTGCTAATCGCCTCGACTTGTCGGTGATCTTACCGCGGGGGATCCACCCGTTCCCATCCCGAACACGGAAGTTAAGCCCCGCCGGGCCGATGGTACTGCACGCGCCAAGTGTGTGGGAGCGTAGGTCGTTGCCGGCATAAATAAAGGCTACCAACAGAAATGTTGGTAGCCTTTTCCTGTTTGCAGCAGATGATTAGAAAAGTCCGCCGTTTGCTTCCTTCCATGTCCTGTATCCCTCCAGTTCGCCGTCAGACACGGATTGTTGTTTAATGAACACTCGCTTCCACGATGCAAAAGTCTGCCGCGATAAGGGCACATGGCCGATGCTGAAACCGTCCTTATCCCCTAGCTTGCCTAAGGTGAGCGAGGCCGGATCGATCGATGTAGGTCGCGCCGAGAACTTCTGCTTGTATATGCGGATGTGGACGGCGTCGCGCTCTAGGGCCAGAATCTTGATCACACTAAACTGATTTCCCTCCGCAGTTGAATAAAGGCCGCCGACTCGCCACGCGTCGGTGGAGTTGGTCCTGTTGCACGCTGGGATCAGAAGAGACAAGAAAATTGCCGAAATCAGATAAAAATTCCTCATACAGTTGTTGCGATGCAGATTGTACCGCAGATCCTTCGCGAAGAACGCTCAGGATCTCGGCAGAAGGCTCCCGCGCGCACGAACGCGCGCTCACGCCTTCTAATCGCCTCAAGTTGCCGGCATAAATAAAGGCCAGTCTGAGAATCAGATTGGCCTTTTCCTTTTTCCAAAGAAAATCACTGATTTCGTAATTCTTTCACCATCTTCTTATTCCACAGCGGAATCCAAATGGTTCCCCAATTGGCAATTGTGCGCCACCCGCCATCTTCAGGTTTCTGGAGTTGGGCCCAGTAACATTTTGCTCCCCTATAAGTGCTCGAGAATTCTATACCTGCCCGACAAGAATCCGGTTACCGCATCTAGATACTTCTCAGCGCGGTCTGGCTTTGTGCATGGGAAGAACTCAATGTAAAAGTGTCGATTGAGCGAGAGACCCAATTCATCCCCGTTCTGTAGACATAGCCAAACTTTGGGAGAAAGTCCCGGCTGTACTGGCACCGTGATGCG
>CAWIZP010000008.1:0-28527 GCA_963840575.1 uncultured Acidobacteriota bacterium | reverse complement strand
CGTTTATCAGGTGAAGGTTGCCGGGACCACAGCTGCCACCGCAGGCCGCGAGTTTCCCGTTGAGCTGAGCCTCGGCGCCCGCCGCAAACGCGGCAGTTTCCTCGTGGCGCACGTGAATCCACTTAACTTTGCCATTTATTCGCAAAGCATCCGTCACCGGATTCAGGCTGTCGCCGACGACGCCGTAAAGTCTTTCGACACCCGCTTCAACAAGTCTGCTAATCAATTCATCTGCCACTCGATGTGCCATCGCCTATTACCTCCATTGAGATGTCATTCAATTCGCGCCGATTCGCAGCGTACCTAAAAGACTTGGCTGCTCATGCAGCGCTCGGGTTTAGGTACAGTTGCGATACCCTTGGCAAAGCGTCGAAGTGACGAGCTCTTCATACTCCCATTCCGTCAACACTCGACACAGATATGCGAAAACGAGCTTCTGCTTCCAGACACTTAAGCAGTTGGGCTCGGGCTCAATTCCCAGGCTGCTGGTTTCGCGGATCGTCTTTCGCGTTTACGTATTCAAGACCAAGCGGCCCAATCGCCGAAACTTGTGTGATGTACTCACTGGATTTCGCCCAATGAAAATGGGATGTATTGCCGGGTAGAACGATGACGCTACCGGCCGGATATGCCTGCAGCTTATCGGCGTCGAACTGATCGCCGAGGCCGATGTAGAAAACGCCTGAAATAACTGTGTAGACTCGATCCTCCGGGTGCCGGTGTGGCATCAGTTTCGCGCCGTGCGGCGCTTTCACCCTGATGGTGTACGGCCCGGCCTCCGAGGGCTGACCGACGACGACTGCCAGGCGAACCGAAGGAGGGAACGACGGGAAGGGTTTCCAGTCGATTTCTTCCGGCAGGATCGATCTGAAAACATCCTGGCCCGGCTGATGAGGTCGAACGATACCTCGTTGTGCTTCCACGGTGCTTGCTTGTTTGTTGTCTGACATACCAAACCTCCTCTTTAGAATTTTGATTCCATGCACAATTCTGGTGAAGCCATGAGCTCCGAGACCACTAGACGAAGTTATCGATTGTTGCTTTCGCATCAGCCGTGGAGACGGCGCAAGCGAAGTTAGCTTTCGTCGTCAGAACGGTTCTTACGGTGTATTCACTCAACGGTATTGCAAGCACGGCCAGCACAACCGGAAATGCCAAAGCCCGCAGTCCGAAGTGCACTTCGAGCAACCCGCCCGTCGTACAACCCGCAATGAAACCCGCGAAGGCCGGGAGAGTCATCCGAATACGGCGCCGAGCTAGGGCCATTTGTTCAGGTAAGGCATTGCCGCGCAGTAGAGTTGTAAGCTCGACTGTCAACTGGACAGTATTCGTGGTGAGCACGGCCGTCGTAGGGAAACCTGGCAGATCGAGTTTGACAAGCGCATTTTGAGTGGCCATCGCTGCAACTCCGAGCATTCCCACAGACGCTGCCACTGCGCCTCCGGGATTCGCGAAGGGACCAAACGCGGCGGAAACCGCGAAAAATCCAGTCAGAAGTGCTGCATGTAGAATCAGCAATGCTCGCAAGGTCTGATGCTTCGGCTTGTCCTCGAACAACCAAACAACTGTCCCTAAGACCGCGATGAAAACTGGAACCGCCATTAGCGGTCCGATCCGGCTAAAGCCACCGGTTATGTAATGGGCGGCAAGGATAACTATGTTTCCCGTAATGTGCGCGGTAAACAATCCTCCGAATGCGAGGAATCCGATAAGGTCGACCGAACCCGCCGTCATGCTCAGAACGGCCACGAGCAGCCAGTCGAATGCATGCTGTGGACGTTGGTCTGGCGCACGTTGTTGTTGTTCGTCACATCTGCGATTAAGCCAGAAGCACGGGTGCGAATCACGCATTCCAGACGTTCTGCTAGAGGGAAAGCGATCGTGCCGACTTCTCCCTTGTGCAGATCGCTTTGGCCCGCGTTAGGCCATCCTGCATCCCGTGCTGCTGCGCCTTCCATGACTCCCTCCTTTTCTCCCGATTCGTGGATCCCATAAGCCTGGACTTCAGTGATACTCAACGTGGAAGCCGGTCGGCGACCTTCGCCATCCCAGCCTGCGCGCAGACTTCGTCCTTGTCTCCGCCGGGAGCACCTCCCACGCCCAGAGCGCCTACGATGGCGTTCTTCGACTTGAACGCCACTGCGCCTGGAAGCGCCATGACGTTATGCATGGTTGAAAGCCGCGGCGCATAGGGACTGGTCTTCGTCAGCTCGAAGAACTTGCCGGACGTATCAAAGTCGAAGATCGGCCCCAGCGTGACCACCGTATACGCCTTGTCATAACTCGATTCCGCTGTATGAATGGTGGCGCCATCACCGCGAAGGTCTACCTGCCGCACCCCATCCATGTCCACGACTGTTGCGCTCACTTGATATCCGTTTTGGGCGCATACACGAACAGCTTCGGTCGCGGCCTCAACCGCAAGATTAAGGGGCAGCGCGTAGTGATACTCAGCTTGTGATGTTGTTTGTGACGGTGCAGAGGGCGCGGCCCCAGTCAGTGCGGCGGCGCCACAAATAATCGCGATCGAAATCATTCTTGTCATATCAGCTCTCCCTTTCAATTGATTCGGTTAGTGTGCGATGGCGAGTTCGTCGCTCGATGCACCTTGTTCCTCGTGCAGATAGTTGAGGTCCGGTCAGGTCATACTCTTTCTTATGGCTGCGCCTTCCATGGCTCCCTCCTTTCTCCAAATCTTCAGGTTCCTCGTGGTTCCTGGCGGCGTCCAGCGTTTGCGACGCCATCCACGCACGGCGCCGATACCGTGCGACGCTCCTAATCACCATGGCTGTTTTCTTCGTTGTCATGATGATGATTGAACCAGAGGAGCAGAGCCGAATCTATTAGACAAGGGTATGAATTGATACCTTTGCATGATTTGTGCGGAGCGCGTCACAACTTTCGATTTGCATTAGGTACGAGGGACGTTCGAAACATCCGGATGGCACATCGCGATCACACTCGCTATCGGCAGCGGAGAATTGAACTAATCCGCAGCCGGGAAATCCGTTAGAAGGGTTCCGTGTTAAGTTTGCAAATCCTGATCTTTCTGCGTGGTGGAACCCTTTAGAAGACAAAGGGCGCATCCAGTTGAATCTCGCGTGCTGCACCAGTTGTAATGTTTTGAGCCCTTTTAATCCCGGCCAACGCCAACTGGACAACTCTCATGCCGTGAAGGCTGATGCTGATATCGGTGCGCACGATACTACAGTGAAGTACGGATTGAAATTCGCGCGGTCCGCGTCAACCTTTTCTTATCCTCAAAGGGTCGTTAGCCTCGTAAAGCTGGCCGAATGAAGATCAAGAGGTCGATTCGTTAAGAGCTCGACCAACGACCCGTGCGAGGCATCCGTACGCGAGTAACAGTTTCTTATGCGAGGACAGACCTTCCATCCGGAAAGAGGGATTCGACAAGGAGCACACGGTTGGTGATACCTATAACGGATCAATACCAAAGTATGATTGACACCCCTTGTGGCAGATCCTTCCATATAGAGAGGGGATTACCATCGAGAGCGAGCTTAGAGGCAAAGCACTACGCCACGCCGTATGTGGGTACGGACGGTTGGCGCTCACTTCGGGTTCCTGCGTGGAGGTGAAAACGTGACCGACTCTGTTAATTTGCAAGATGATTTTCTACTGGAAACTCCAATTCCAGGGCTTCCTTTGGAATCGATTCTTCGCACCCAGGAATTGCGCAATCGCCCATCGCGTTCGCCCGACTACGAGACGGAGAACCGAGCACTTGTCGCACTAGCCAACGCGCTAGCTGACTCCCCGGGTACCATTCTGCAAACATTGGCTGATAGAGTCCTCGATCTATTGCATGCTGATTCTGCCGGCCTAAGTCTGCTGACGAGAGACGAAAAGAGGTTCTACTGGGCAGCTATTGCCGGCGCGTGGCGGCCCCACGCCGGCTCCAATGTCCCGCGCAATTCCTGCCCATGCGGCGAAGTGCTCGACCGCAATGTTCCGATGCTATTCACCCATTGGGAACGGCGTTATCTGAATTTCAGCAGGACGATGCCCGTAACCGAAGAAGGACTCTTTGTTCCGTTTTACGCAAACGGTAAACCGGTCGGTACAATTTGGGCATTCGCACACGACAATCGTCGCAGATTCGACGCCGAGGACCTAAGGCTGCTCGAACGCACGAGCCGTTTCGCGTCAGCGGCATGTCAGGTCCTAGCGTCGATTGAGAACCTCAAATTGGAAAACGCAGCGCGCGAAAAAGCGGAAACAGCAGTGCGCGAACTGGCAAACGGGTTGGAGACGCAGGTTCGAGTTCGGACCCAGGAGTTGGAACGTAGCACCCGAGAACTTGCCGAAGCCAACGAAGACCTTCAGTTCCAGGTTGGCCTCCTTCAACAAATCCCTGTAGCGGCGTGGACGCTCAGGCCTGATGGGACGCCGGATTTCGTGAACCGAAACTGGCTGGAATACTCCGGTCAGGCACTCGATTACGTCCAATCAAATTCCGACGCGTGGATGACTGCGATCCACCCTGAGGATCGAGAAACAGCGTCAAAGAGCATTTGCGACGGGATACGCTCAGGGCAGGATTTTACAATGGAAGCGAGGTTTCGCCGCGCGCAGGACGGGGCATATCGCTGGCATCTCAATCGAGCCGCGGCGTTACGTGATGCGGAGGGAAATCTCCTTCGGTTTGTGTGTACATCCACCGACATTGAGGATCAGAAACAGTCCCAAGAGAATTTACGGAGGGCTGTGGAAACAAACCGGCTGATCGTCGACACCGCGTTAGATGCGGTTATCACGATGGATGCTCAAGGGGCGATTACCGATTGGAATAAGCAAGCTGAAATGGTGTTCGGATGGAGTAATAAGGAGGCGATCGGCCAGCACATGTCGGATCTGATTATCCCGGAGCGACTACGGATGGCCCACGAGCGCGGATTACGTCACTTCTTGGCTACCGGTAATGGCCCCATCTTGCGACGGCGTATCGAAGTCACGGCCGTCCGGCGCAACGGTGTTGAGTTCCCGGCTGAGTTGGAAGTATCGCCAATGAGACTGGGCCAGAATTGGTTTTTTGGCGCCTTCATTCGGGACATTACCGACTCCAAACTGGCAGAAAAGAGACTAAGAGAGAGCGAACTCAACCTGCGCCAGATGACCGAGACCATACCGGAAATGCTATGGAGCGCCACCGCAGAAGGGACAATCGATTATTGCAATGCTCGCGTGCTCGACTACACCGGCTTCTCTGCCGAAGAAATCATGGGTAGCGGTTGGACAAAACTTCTTCATCCAGACGATGTTGAACGGACAGCTCGAACGTGGAGATCCTGTGTCGCAACCGGAGCCCCGTACCGAGTCGAGATTCGCACCTTCCACGCTGCCGATCGCACCTATCGATGGTGCGTAACGAGCGCGCTTCCGCTGCTCGACCAACAAGGGCGGATTCTAAAGTGGTACGGCACAGTTGTGGATATGCACGATTGGAGGCATGCGCAGGAAGAGCTACGCAACACGCAAGCCGAACTCGCGCGCGTGGCGCGTGTGATGACGATGGGAGAGCTTACCTCATCGATCGCGCACGAAGTCAACCAGCCGCTATTTGGCATTATGACCAACACCGACACCTGTTTGTTAATGCTTTCTACCGATCCTCCCGATGTCGACGGCGCTCGGGAAACTACACAGCGCACGATGCGTGATGCAAACCGAGCCTCTGACGTGATCAAGCGATTACGCGCGCTTTATAGCAAAAAAGATCCGTCCCCCGAATTGATGGACCTGAATCAGGCCACACGGGAGGTGATTTCCCTGTCGTTGAGCGATTTGCAAAGATGGCGGGTGATCGTTCTGCAGGAACTTGCCGACAATCTCCCACTCCTCATGGCGGACCGTGTCCAAGTTCAGCAGGTCATTATGAACCTGGTACGAAACGCCTCAGACGCGATGAGCAATGTCGACGATCGTCCGAGAGAATTATTGATCAGAACCGAAAGAGAGGAAGGCGATCGGGTGCAGCTTAGCGTGAAAGATGCAGGGGTCGGTTTCGAACCCCAGGCTGCGGACAGACTCTTCGAAGCCTTCTATACGACAAAGAATGAAGGCATGGGAATCGGCCTGTCGATCAGTCGTTCCATCATCGAGGCTCATGAGGGGCGTTTGTGGGCGACAGCGAATGATGGTCCGGGAGCCACGTTTTCATTTTCAATACCCTGCAAAGCGGCCGGTTTGGTGGCAGAGGAAACTCGCTGCAGCCGGCCGGATGGTGCGATGGATGCCGCATGATTTAAGTTCGACGCTGAATACCGATTCCAACGTTCATACCTTGGTGCGATTGACCGCCTACCTGGCAGGAGCGCATTCTTCGCTTATGGAGTCCAACCGAGATCGGGAATCCATCGAACGTCCACTTGTGACGGTCGTTGATGACGATGTATCAGTCCGCGAATCCCTCCCTAATTTGCTGAGGCAGTTCGGCTTTTCCGCCCGCGCGTTTTCGTCGGCGGAAGAGTTTCTCGGGTCCGATTGCGTGAGCCAGACCCGCTGTCTGATCCTTGACGTCGTCATGCCGGGCGTAACGGGACTCGATCTTCAACGACAATTGAAGCTTCGGGGTCCAGCGCTTCCAATCATCTTTATCACCGGTCAGAAGGACGAAGGAATTCGGAAGCGAGCGCTTGAACAAGGAGCGGTGGGATTCCTGCTCAAGCCAGTCATAAGCACAGTTCTGTTGGAGGCTGTCAATGTTGCACTTCGAGGAAACTGACAGTTCCCACCCGGCAAGCCGGGGGGATAAAACAAGCTTTGCGAGATCACTTGGTCATGCAGTGGAGTCATCGCCAGTGCCGACTGCGAGGCCTATCGTGTTCGTCGTTGACGACGATGTCTCAGTGCGTGAAGCGCTGGAGTTATTAATCCGCAAGATAGGCTGGCAGCCAGAGATTTTCGCATCGGCACAGGAATTCCTCGATCGCCCTCGTTCACTTGTTCCGAGCTGTCTTGTTCTTGACATTTCTCTCCCCGGCCTCAGCGGTCTCGAACTTCAGAAGCGTATTGCTGTTGAGCGGACGGACATGCCGATCATTTTCATCACGGGTTATGGTGACGTACCCAAATCAGTCCAAGCCATGAAAGCGGGCGCGGTTGAATTCTTAACGAAACCAGTCAGTAATGAAGAGCTATTGGCGGCCATCCGGCAGGCCCTTGAACGGAGCAGTGCCGCTCTCGGTCATGCTGGCGGAAATTCAGGAACTCCGGGACCGTTACGGGTCGGTTTCGCCTCGCGAACGGCAAGTGATGGCGTTGGTGGTTTCGGGTTTATTGAATAAACAGATCGCTGACGAACTCGGCATCAGCGTGATTACCGTAAAAACGCACCGGGGCAAAGTGATGCAAAAGATGAAGGCTGACTCGCTCGCTGGGTTGGTTAAGATGGACGCAAAACTCCGTGCGGCATCTGGACGAAAAGGCTGACCAGCACAACTTCCAGTCCCGCTTTGACATCTGTGGAAACATCAGCAAAAGGCGACATCGAAATACTTCTTGTCTTCGTAATTGGATTACAGCACGTAATGAAACTGTGGTGCGCCATACGTAGCACATCCGTTTTTCTAGCGGAAACCGGCAGCCTTCGCGACGACGGCATTACTTGCTTCCTCGATTAGTTGCACGATGTCATCGGGGCGAGTTGCAATGGAAGCGTGGCTCGTTGGCAACGTAATCGTCCTTCTTGCGTTGATTCGCTCCGCCATCCACTTTTCGGTCTCGGTAGGAATCAACCGATCGTTGGCCGAGATCTGATACCAACTCGGCTTCACTTTCCACGCCGGTGGTCCCGACTTTTCTTCGAAGCATCGCGATGCTGTGGGCTTCTGCGTAAGCGCCCACACTAGCGATTCTGTTCGGTCTTCGAGATCATGACAGAAAGTCTCGTGAAACTTCCCGACTTCGATCCATAAAAAACCATACTTGTCCTCACGGATATTAGCCGCGCCCTCGGGTGGTGCCCGCCGCGCCCAAAGGCTCTTGAGACTCTCCCCCTCATCAAGAGCAGGTCCTGCCAAATAGACGAGGCCGACGACATTTGGCGTGAGGCCAGCGCTCGTGATGACTGCGCAACCATAAGCATGGCCGACTAATAGCGTGGGAGCATCCTGCGCAGCGGCCATTTTGATGGTTCGGTCGATATCGTCAGACAACGATGTCAGAGGGTTCTGCACCGCGAAGACGCGGTAGCCTTTTTCATGCAGGGGAGGAATGACATGCCGCCAGTGTGAAGCGTCGCCCCAGGCGCCGTGCACTAAGAGAATGTTCGGTTTGTTCGTCATCAACGTACTCCTTTCATTCGACTTACTGTTTTGCCGACTGCGCTGCTAACGGTAACGGCCAGTCCTAGGGCGTGCCCATAATATGGACGTGAGCCCAAGGAGTGCCTGCCCACATGATGTAAGCACCCGTTGGCTTGTGTGTCGTAGGCAGGCCCGTGGTTTTCGGATCAAAGGGCCAAAGAATCATCCAATGCGGTCCGATTCTGATGGGTGGGTCAGTTTTGTCGAACGGGTCGGAGTCGCTTCGCTGCGTCGCTCCCGCGAGCATGTATTCGATGCCCGGAACGGTGGTAGTCGGCTTTGCCTTGTGTTCCGCGAAATCGTGATTCCATTGCATTGCGACTTTGTCCTCACACATCGGAGGTGATCCGATGCCGTTGGGATCCCCCGGCAGACACGTGAAATCATTGGTTCCCAGCCGGAGAACTTTCATCTGTCCTTGGGCGTCCATCTCAGCGACCGTGGCGTTTTTCGTCACATTGGGAGGACCCGCGGAGAGTGCGCGCGCAATTTTGCTTTGTGCCGACTCTTGCAAATCCGATGGTGTCGGATGAGGTGCGTTCATTTGCGCAGAGGCAGCGAGACACGTAAAGGCAAGCGTTGGAGAAACAATCCGAGCAGACAGCAATGATCGCAGGCTTCGAAACATAAATATCTCCTCTCTGTTGTCAGACATCCTCTGACCACAGACCTCGAAAACAACTTCATGTGATCGCGTTTCAGGGCAACAAGCTGCGCCGCTTTACTCCATGTGTGGACAGTCAAGTCGCGCGCCGACATGCCCGATGAAATGCGCTTCACAGCCTTGGGCTCGAAACATGCCAGTGAGAAGGAGCGGACTGCCTGTCTTCACCGCTTCGACATAAATCCCGAAGGGCCCAGGTGGCGCTGGAAGCGTGATGCCAAGTTCCATCAAGCGTTTCTCCCGGCTCACCGACCTGGAGATTTCGGTTGGGCTCTGTGCCTTTGAGGATGTCATAGGGAGATCTCACCACCACCGCTGAAGGAAGGCAATTGGACCATGGTATGAACGCAATACCCTGGCTCACCCAGGGATGCTCGCCATCCAGTCTCTACGTCTTCCCCACAGTTCCGGGGGCTTGGTTCGGTATTGCCTCATCGCTCGCGCGATGTAGGTTCCACCGACTGATCTTCCGGCACGTTGCCGCGCCGGACGCCCAATTTGCAAAAGCTCCGGCGATTTTCATTCCAACCGGCGATTTTCATTCCAGCCCCTGGTGTATCTGGTTCTGTCACAGCCGCAAGGCAGCAATAATGTCATCCCTAAGTCCTTTACATGCGCGTCGATTATGTGGCAACAGTGCTCACTCGACGTCGGAAGCGGTCGATGAGGCGCTTTGCGAACCCATGAAATGTTTGTGAGTCGAACCGACTTGCCAGATCGGAACCACATCGCAATTGGACCCTCTGGCGCAGATTCGTGCTCGCATCCACCTTGAACGCGATTGCAAGGATTCGCTGCGGGTACGGATGTGAAAGTACAGAGCGAATTGCTCAGGCACTCGAACATCGGCACCACGCCGAACGTGTACACACAAGCTGTGAGTGAGCAGAAACGCGCTGCACACGCGCAGATCGTTGGGCAGCTTCTGCCTGCGTGAGGGCAGTGTGAGCGCAAAGTGAGCGGGGCTTATTTACCGAAAGGCTTGCAACTGACTGAAAAGGTTGGTTGCGGGGGGTGGATTTGAACCACCGACCTTTGGGTTATGAGCCCAACGAGCTACCAGACTGCTCCACCCCGCAGTTCGATCATAATCAATGCTTGCAAGGCCGTCAAACTTGCAGCGGTGGCTGCGGCGTCCGGAGTTTGTGAAGCACTTAGCGCGGGGAATCCATGCTTGCGCGGCGATCTGGGTTTGTACTGGCTTCACGATGAAGAGCGAACCCCGCGGTTCGGAGCGCATCGCATTCCAGAGTAGTGGCATCAAACCAGCGTGGAAGTTTGGGAATACAATTGTGTAAACGTTACCCCTAGCAAGGAGAACATTCCATGGCCAAAAAAGATCTGAACGCGAAAGCCCCGGCGGGCGAGCGTGGAGTTTTGAACTCGCAGCCTCGGCTTCACCAAAGTGCCGCTGAAATTCAGAAGTATGGAACCGTTTCGCATATGTTGCCTCTCGAACTGGAAGAGCCGGTTCGCCTTGAAATGACCGAACAACTTAACCTTCTGCTGGCCGACACCATGACCTTGCGTGATCTCTATAAGAAATCGCATTGGCAAGTTGCCGGACCGACTTTTTATCAACTCCATCTGTTGTTCGATAAGCATTATGGCGAACAGTCTGAACTGGTAGATACGATCGCCGAGCGCATCCAGCTTCTCGGTGGAGTCTCCATCGCCATGGCACACGACGTGGCTGAAACCACCCGCATCGAGCGTCCACCCAAGGGCAGGGAAGAGGTGCCGGTGCAGATTTCTCGCTTGCTCGATGCACACCAGATCATCCTGGGACATTGCCGCAAGCTGGCTAAGCGTGCCGACGAACTGGATGACGCGGGTACCAACGATATGGTCGTCAGCGACGTACTTCGAACCAACGAATTACAAGTCTGGTTTATCAGCGAGCATTTGGTGGATATGCCGCTGGTGCACGCCGAACAACCGCGGCTGCGCAACGTCAGCTAATTAAGCGACAAGAAATAAACGGCAGGCCGTCCCGGGCCTGCTTTTTTATTTTTCGGTTGTTTCGGCCCGCGACAGCCCCATCAGATCAGTGATATTGTGGAGGGCTTCACAACGAGCAAATTCAACCATGTCATCTTCTATCGAAAACATTCTGGCGAGCTACGATGACCGTGCTCCGCTCTCGCAAGCTTCAACCATTCCCGCTACCTGGTATACCGACCCGCGGATCGCCGAACTGGAGCGCTTGAGTGTATTGAGCAAGACGTGGCAATTAGTCGCGCGCACCGATCAAGTCCGAGCGCCCGGGCGATTCGTCTCTACCACGGTTGCTGGAGAACCCCTCGTAGTTGTTCGCGGTAACGATGGGACTCTGCGCGCCTTTTACAACGTCTGTCGCCACCACGCTGCCGCCGTCGTAACCGAACCCTGCGGCCAAGCCTCCATCTTGCACTGTCCTTATCATGGTTGGAACTACGGACTCGACGGCTCTCTGAAAGGTATGCCAGAATTCGACGGAGTCGAGAATTTTGATCGCGTGCAAAACGGTCTGGTTCCCATACGAGTCGAAACCTGGGAGTGCTTCGTCTTCATCAACCTCGACAATAACGCAGTGCCGCTCGCCGATTTTCTCGGCGGCCTGGCTAAACGCGTTGCTCCCCTCGGTATCAGCAAACTTCATTACTTCGACCGTCGCACTTTCAACATCCGTTGCAACTGGAAGGTCTTTGTCGATAACTATCTGGATGGCGGTTACCACGTGCCGCACCTGCACAAGGGTTTGAATTCAGTTCTCGATTACAAGCATTACACCATTGAGAACGAAGACCGTTATTGTCTTCAATCCAGCCCGATGGTTACTTCGTCCGAGGATGCCGCCACTGGAGCTACGCGCAAAGGCGATCGCGCCTGGTATTTCTGGCAGCATCCCAATCTAATGATCAACTGCTATGCGGGATACATGGACACGAATCTCGTGATCCCGATCGACGTGGATCATTGCAAAGTGATCTTCGATTTTTATTTTGCCGATATCAGCGATGCCAGCCGCGAGTACAACGAGCAGTCGGTTAACGTGGGCAATCGAGTGCAGGAGGAGGATCTTGGCATCTGCGAAGATGTGCAGCGTGGCTTGAATTCACGCGCCTACCGCGCCGGACGGCTCTCCGTGCGCCGGGAAGCGGGAGAACAATTGTTTCATCGCCTGCTGGCTGCGGATCTGAAGCGCGAATGCAAATCATTGCACGACCGAGTAAATCAGGCAACGCATCGGAGTAGAAGTTGAATTCGCGCCCCGGAGGGGCGATCGACAATAGCCCGGCGCATTCAGCGCCGGGAAAAGCGGGGAAGCAGAGACGCGTCCCGGAGGGACGCTTGATGTTCTACAAAAACCGCAAGTGCCATTAAAATCATTCCGGCGTCCCACCTTGCTCCCGCCGCATGGCCCGCAAATCAATTCCCAAATGCTCGGCCTTCTTATAAAGATGACTTCGTTCCAGGCCAAGCGATTTCGCAGCCAGACTGACGTTCGAATGGCTGCGCTTTAATTCCGCCAGAATCACTTCGCGCTCGAAGGCATCCACGCGATCTCCCAGCGTGCCGGAAGAGAACGTAGAAGCGGCCACGCCAATGTCGCCGCCTTTCGGCAAAGCCATCTCCACGGTGGCGAGATCAACTTGACCATTCGTCGCCAGCAGCATCAACCGCTCCACCATGTTGCGCAACTCGCGCACATTGCCCGGCCAGATATGCGATTGCAGTTCGGCCATCGCTTCTTCGGAAAACGGAACCGGCTTCCATCCGTTCTGAGCGCTCGCCTGCGCCGCAAAATGCTTCACCAGCGCCGGAATATCCTCGCGCCGTTCGCGCAACGGCGGCAGCACCAGCGGGAAAACATAAATGCGATGAAATAAATCCTGCCGGAATTTCTCATCGCGCACCCGCGCTTCCAGGTCTCGATGCGTGGCCACCACCACGCGTACGTCCACGCTCACCGGCTTCTCGCTGCCCACACGCTCCACTTCTCCTTCTTCGAGCACGCGCAGCAGCTTGGCCTGCATCGCCAGCGGCATGTCTCCAATCTCATCCAGAAAAATTGTCCCGCGATGCGCTTGTTCGAATTTCCCGGCATGTCGTCCCGCGGCACCGGTGAAGGATCCCTTCTCGTGCCCGAATAATTCCGATTCAATCAGCTCCGCCGGCACCGCCGCGCAATTCAAAGTCACAAAAGCATTCGCAGAACGCGAACTGCGTTCGTGAATTGTCCGCGCCACCAATTCCTTTCCTGTACCCGTTTCCCCCAAAATGCAGATTCGAGTCTCGCTGGCCGCCACGCGCTCTACCTGTGCCATCACGCGTTGCATCGCTGCGCCCTGCCACACCAGTTCATGCTTCCCGAGTCGCTGCTTGAGTTGCCGGTTCTCGCTTTCCAGCCGCTGCAGTTTCAGCGCATTCTCCACGGTCAACAAAAGTTTCTCCGTGGAGATGGGTTTCTCCAGAAAATCCAACGCGCCCAGTCGTGTGGCTCGCACGGCCATTTCAATTTCTGCCTGCCCGGACATCATTACTACTGGTGCCGTCACTCCGAAGGCTTTTAATTCCTCGAGCAAAGTAAGTCCATCTTTTCCCGGCATTCGCACATCCGAAAGAATCACGTCGAACTTCTGCGCCCTGGCCAACTCCAGCGCTTTTGCCGGGTTGTCGCAGACGGTCGCTTCGTGTCCAGCGAGCCGGAACGCGCGCGACAATGACGCCAGAGTGTTCGCCTCATCATCCACAATCAGCAGATGTGCTTTGGTCGCCAAACATCCTCCATCTTTGAAACGAATTCATGCGGCAATCTTTGTTAGCCGTTCCGAACGGAATCCGGCAACTCAATCACAAACGTCGTTCCATGCCCCGGCTTGCCTTGCACCCAGACTCTGCCGCCGTGATCGCTTACAACGGATTGCACGATCGCCAGTCCCAGGCCGGTGCCGTTCGCCTTGCTCGTATAATAAGGAGTAAATATTCGCTCCCGCTCTTCCGCTGTCATCCCTGGCCCCGTATCCGCAACTTCGATTTGCACTTTGCCGGCTTCCTGCTGCGTGCGCAGAGTCAACTTGCCGCCTTGCGGCATCGCGTCCACCGCATTGAGCACCAGGTTCGAAATTACGCGATGCAGCAATTCCGCATCTGCCGGCACCGGCTTCATGTGCGGATCCAGCTGCAAATCACATTTGATCTTCACATGCCCAGGCGCTTCCAGCTGTGCCTGAAAAAGCTGCATCACGCCGCGAACCACGTCATTGATTTGCACTGGCCGCAATTGCGGTTGTGGCATCTTCGAGAATTCGCTGAACCGGCCAATGATTCCTTTGAGGTTGGCAATTTCCGCCAGCAAGGTTCTTGAACTCTCGCGGAACACTTCCTCGAACTGCTCTGGACTTTGCTGCCGCGCGCGCACCAGATTCTCCATCGTCAGCTGCAACGGAAACAGCGGGTTCTTCAACTCATGCGCCAGGCGGCGAGCTAACTCGCGCCACGCCGCGACTCGCTCTGCTTGCACCAGCCGCTCTTTTTGTGCCAGCAATTCGGTCGTCATTCGGTTGAAAGAATCAGCCAGTTGTCCCAGTTCGTCGCTACCCGAAACATCCACGTACACATCCCAATTTCCGGCAGCCACTTCCTGCGCGGCATGTGCCAACCGTTCCACCGGACGCGTCACCCGCGCCGCTGCCCAACTGCTCAGCAGGATGGCCAGCACGATTCCGCCGCCGCCGACCAGCAGTGCGACCGAACGAATATGCCGTTTCAGTTCAACGTAAGTCCGGCGCGAATTGCCGATCAGCAGAATCGCCAGCAGCGGACGATTGCCGCCTGTCCCCGCGCCCCGCAATGGAATTGCATGAAACACTTCATCATCTGCGCGGTCTTGCGACCATGCCACTACCGCGTTCATCTCCTGCCCATACTTGCGCACGGCATCCACCACCGGCTGCAGTTTGTTTAGAGAATGTTTTTCGTCGGTAGTTGATCCTGAAGGATCGATCAGCCAATCTGGCGAAAAATGATCACCACGATTCTGGTAGAGCAGAGCACGCATTCCCACCGGTAAATCCAGCGCAGAAAGAAAATCTTTATCCAGCCGCCGTCCTCCGATTACGTATACCGGACGCTCTCCATTTGTAGCGCGCACTGCAAACAAACCCAGCTCGGTTCGATCCTGCAATTCTTCCTGCTTCAGAAAAGCGGCTTGATCAGCCGCTTCGGCAAAACTCCCAATATCACTTTCTCGATGTCCAAACTTTGCGGGGGATTGTGCCGAGGAAATGATCGTTCCATCACTCTCCACGAATTCCAGAAAATCCAGATGATTGTTTTCTGCTGTCGCTTTCGCCAACTCAAAGTAAGGTCCGGCGTCAGCGGGCGCACGATTCAACGCCACCGCCATGCGGCTAGCGGTCTCCGAATCGGCGATGGTCTGGACTCGCCGCGACACTTCCTCTCCCTGGCGGTTGAACTCGCGGCGAAACTGCGCTACCAGCGCGGCCGTACGCTCATCGTCGCTGCGCACGAAGGCGCGCCGCGTTACTTCCGAAACCAGCCACGCCACTGCCGCCACCGAAAGAAACACGGTCAGCGCGAACACTGCCAGCAGTTTGCGGCGAAAGATCATGGCTCCTTTATTTTCATGAAAACGTCACATATCATTCGGCCGAATCCTTCGCATCATATCGCACGGGGTGGTTCTTCCTCGTCGATTCGGTCTGTCTATTTCTGTTGCTGTTCCGCCTGCTCACTCTGGTTGGCCATGTTCATGCCGCGCAGCACGTCGTTGGCGAAGAAGAACTTTCCGTCGGCCGGAACCATCATGATTTGTAGTTTGTCGGAGAGCCGCTCGGCCACAATTTTGTTAATGAGCAGCGGATTGCCCTTCAAAATTTCTGCCTCGCTTTGTAATCGCTCGGCATCCGCCGCTGCTGTTACGCGAATGCGATCTGCCTCCGCGTCTGCCAGCAACTTCCGCCGCTCGCCTTCGGCTTTGCTGTCGATCACTTTGGCCTGCGCCTCTCCTTCCGCATTCTGGATGGTCGCTTCCTTGCGTGCCTGTGCTTCGAGCCGGCTCTGTTCGATCTGCTTCTGTTTGAGCGGCAGAGTGTACTGCATCGCGTCCGATTCGCTCTTGGCCCGCAGGACTTTCACTCGCGCTTCGCCTTCCGCCATTTTCACCTGCCGTGCTTTCATGGCTTCGGCTTCCAGTTCGGCAATCCGCACTTCTTTGCCCTTCAACTCAGTTTCTACGCTCATCTGGTCGTTCTCTTGTTCCTTCAGCAACAAGGCCTGCAATCCTTCTGCATATTCCGGCGGCAACTGGATATCCCGCAGCATCACCTCTTTCACGACAATTCCGTCTGCCGCCAGCTTTTGTGCAATCAAACCTGCCGCCTTTTGCCGTACTTCCTCGCGCTTGGCCGAGAAAACATCTCGCACCGTGTAGTTCGGAACAATCTCGCGCCAGACGCTGGCCACCGTAGGCGGGACGATTTCCTTTTCCACTGGCCGTGGCAGATTTTCTTCAATGTAATCCAATCTTCGCGCGTCCAGGCGGTAACGCACCGTGATCGCCAACCCCAGAGTCAGCCCTTCTTTCGCCTGCACGTTTAAAGGCTGGGTCTTGACGGATGATTTTGCCGTGGATGATTTCGTCGCGACTGCGCCTTCATCTTCGGACATCCCGGTGGTAAATATCTGGTCGCGGGTGTCGAACAATGCGACGTCCTCCACCAAGGGCGTCACCAGATGCACTCCCGGATACAGCGTCCCGGCCTCGGCTCCGCTCATCTGGCTTACCCGAATGCCCGCCATGCCGCTGGGCACCACCACAATGCTGGACGCCATTAATATTGGTCCCCACGCCAGCATCGCCAGCGCCAGGGATGTGCGCCATCGCAGCACCACAGGAACTGCAACTGCTTCCGGAGTTGCCCAGGCGCGGCGGTATGAGACTCCGCGGTAAAGATCATAGGCGAGAATACAAACCGCCGCGATCATCATTCCTATTCCGCCTGCCATCAGTAAATTCTTTAATGCCAGCATCATCGTTCTCCTTGGCGCGTCAGCGCTTAGCTTCAGTTTTTATTGCCGCTGGCCGCCTCGAAAAGAACAGCCGAAACACTTGCCCGAAAATCAGTTCCTCGGTCAAGAGCGCCACCGCCAATGAAAAGATCATTCCGCCCACCACCGCCATGAATGTAATCGCCATCTGCATAGAGTCTCCGCTCCGAAATTCCGCATGCGAGCTCCGCAGAATTTCTCTACCCTCACGGTAAGAGCAGGAGCAGAACCAAACCTCGAATCCTGAAAACACTGGACTTAGCGGAGGCGGCTTTCGGTAACCGAGGCGGGATGTGCAACAGCGTGTCAGGACCGACACGCTGACGAGCGCTGGCCTTTTCGTCGCTCGTTTAGGAACCAGAGCGCAACGCGGACTAACGGATGATTTCCAGGGAAGGTGTTTTCAATCTTTGGATTTAAGGCGCCCGGCTCTTGCCGTCTGGGGTAACGGCTCTGTGGGGTTCTGTGGGTTAGAGCCGGGCGATCTCAATTAGAAGGCCTACTTCAATGTCAGCATTCTGCCATTATGATTTGTTTATGTCGGTGACCTCGGTCACCCTTCTGTGTGATTGCACTTGGCCCTCGATTGACCTAAAAGATGACGTTGCTGTGCTCCGCCCGGAACTGCGCTCGGAATGACAATCCTAAGTGTGACGGGCTTAGTAAGGTAGCGAGAGTTCAGGCACGCCAGATGTGTTGCTGGGCGTCGAGCGAGGAGAACATTACGGGCTCGTGATGGACGTTGGTGGCGTGCTGGTTGATGGCGGTGGCGGCCTGGGTGCGAAGGTTGCCGTCGCGGGGATCGAAGTCGAGTGTGGTGACGTGGTGAGGGCAGTGCGAGCAGGTGAACTTCATGCCGCCTTTGATGCGTCCGATGGTGTAGAGGCGTTTCACAGAATTGAGTGTAGTCTTTTGCGCGCAGATGAAAAGGCACGAGGGGTGGGCAGCGAAGGTAATGCGGGGGGCGGAGAGGGGAGTTCCATTGTGGGAATGGGTTTGTTGTGGACACTCCTTGCGAGGCCGCGGGTGATGGTTGCGTGCAAGGGGTCCTTCGACCGCGGTTGTCCTTCGCGCTTGGGCGCGAAGGACGATCCTCGATCAGGATGACAGAGTTTAGGATGACAGAGCGCCGGAGCTACTTTGTTAGGCGGTTGTATTTTCTCAGGACTTCGCGGAGGCGGTCGTGAGGCAGGGCGATGACTTCGTGATCGTCGATGCCTTTCATGGTTTCGGCGGCGACCATGGCGTTGATGACGGCTTCTTCGGTGGCCTGGACTGTCGCGAGGAAAATCGGATCCAGCGAATCATTCGGAAGCATAGTGAGCGGGTGAACGTTGTTCGGCTGATTGCTTTTTGGACTTACGGCGCCGGGGTTGGCGGTTGAGAAAGCTAGGAAGATGTCGCCGGAACCATCGCCGGAGTAGCTGCCGTCCCGGCCCAGGCCCAGGGAAACTTTTTTCGCGACGCGTTTGAGTTGTGTGGGAATGAGCGGCGCGTCAGTGGCGACGATAACGATGATCGAGCCGACGTCTTTGCCAGCAATCGCAGGGGCTGACGCCGACTCAAGCGGCCCTTCGGGCCGCCGGACAGCCGAGGGCGGCTGTCCCCACATGGCTTCGTAAGCGGGATGCTCGGGAATTTCCTTGCCCACGGGAACGCCAGCGATGCGGAGCTGATCGCGGCGTCCGTAGTTGCATTGGACGAGAACGCCGACGGTGTAGCCTCCGGCCTTGGCGTCGAGGACGCGGGAGGCGGTGCCGATGCCGCCTTTGAATTCGTTGCAGATCATTCCTGTTCCGCCGCCGACGTTGCCTTCTTCGACGGGGCCGGAGTGGGCGGTGTCGAGGGCGTGCCAGGCATCTTCGGGATGAACGTGGAATCCGTTGATGTCGTTGAGCCAACCGTCCCAGGTTTCGGCGACAACGGGTAGCGACCACCAGTAGCCTTCCATATCAGGCGTGCCGTGTTTTACTTTCCAGGCAATAACTGCGTCGCGAACGACGCCGACGCTGTGCGTGTTGGTGATCATCACGGGTCCGTTGAGGAAGCCGGAGTCTTCGACCCAGGTGGTGCCGGTCATTTCGCCGTTGCCGTTCAGGGTGAACCAGGCGGCGAAGACGGCGTCATTACTGGTCTTGCCGCGGGGGTGGATGGCAGTGACTCCAGTGCGGACGGGACCTTTGCCGACTACGAGCTTGCCGCTGCCGGAGATGAGCGTGGTGTGGCCGACTTCGACTCCTTTTACGTCTGTGATTGCATTGTTGGGGCCGGGAGTGCCATCGAAGGGAACTCCGAGATCGCGGGCGCGGGGCTTGGTTTGGGCGGAGGCAGCCAGAGTCACGGCGAGGATGAATGCGAGGAGAACTGGTTTCGAGTTGAGTGTTGAGATGGTGAACATTAGGGTCTCCGGGGGAACGAGGAAGTATATAAGGATTGGTTGGTTTGCGCCGAACACCGCTTAGGTTCCCGGCCAACAGCAGGTTCCTTTCGACTTCGCTCAGGGCAAGCTCTCAGCGGGCTTTCAGCCTGGTTCGGAATGACAAACCTTATTTTTGAAACTCGCGGACACGCGTTGTGCACGACAACGCGAGAGGGAAAAGCGGCATCGGAGAGCTGTGGGTAAATCTGCAGGAGCGGGGTACAATCGCATGAGAAAAAAATTTCGCGGGGGAAACATGGATAGCTGGAAGAAAGCGGTGTTGGCAGCTTCGGTTGCGGCGGCGACGGTGTTGTTTTTGAAGAAGAAGTATGCCGGGGGCGTGATGGCGGGTGGAGTGGCGCTGGCGCTGCTGTCGGCGGAGTATCCGGAAAAATTTGAGCAGGTGCGGGAGTCGCTGCCGGGGTATTTCGATCGCGGAATGCACGTGATGGAAATGGCAGCGAAGGCAGGCAGACGGATTACGGAAGCGGCGGGGCAGAGTGCCATGGATGCTTGGGAGGAAATGTAGGCCGGCGCTCCGGAATTCTTGAGCCCAAGCCGCTTTACTCGATGCCGAGTTGTTTTTTTGCGTCGGGGCTAAGGCGTTCGGGGGTCCAGGGCGGTGTCCAGACTACATTGACCTTGGCGTCGCGAATACCGGGCAACTGCTCGAGACGCGATTTTACCTGGGCGCTGATGTTCACGTGCTCGGGGCAGCCTTGTGAGGTCAGGGTCAGATCGACTGTGACGTCTTGTTTGGCTTCTGCTGCACCCTCGGTTGGCGCGGCGGCGAACTTAACGGAATAGATGAGGCCGAGATCGACGATGTTGACGGGGATCTCGGGGTCGTAGCAACTTTTCAGAGCGCTTAGTACGTCTTGTTCGGTGACTGTGGGCATCGGTCTATTTCAGTTTACCTTAAAATCTTTACCACAGAGGCCACAGAGTTCACAGGGTAAAGCAATTTCATGATGAGTGAACAGGCGAAGAAGAGGATACAGATTGCGCTGGCGCTGGCGATTGTGGTGGCGGGAGCGCGGGCGGGGTACATCCTTTATCAGCGGCACGAGGATTATGTTGCGGCGCAGAAGGCAGCAAGTAGCGAAGAATGCCGGGTACTCGAATGCGGAATACTATGTGACGCCGAAGAAATTGTATCCGTTTGATTTGAAGTCGGCGAGGCAGTTGATGGATCAGCCGGTTTGGGTGAAGGAAGGATATCGATATACCTATTATCCGTATGATGCGGCTCGGAAGAAAGTGGACTTTGGCCATGAGGCTGGGCTGCTGTTGCCGATCGAGCAGTTGGAGATTAAGGACGTGGTGACGGATATTCCCAGTGGAGCAGGCAATCGGCGGCAGGTGATGGCGGTGTTCCAGAAAGACGGGAAGAGCTACGCGGTGCCGATCGGGTTCGAGAATGACGGCCAGTACAAGATTTATTCGGATGAAATGTTTTATGTGCAGGATCCGCACGAGTTGTATAAATTCTGGCCAGCCGATGTATGGCAGGCGATTGAGCATCATGAAATAAAGCCGGGTATGGATGAACTGCAAGCGGTTTTTGCCGTGGGCATGGGAGTGCCGGATGCGGGGGCGTCTTCGGACGATAAGACGGTGCGATATCCGAATGGAGGGAAGCCGCTGGTGGTGAATTATCAGGGTGGGAGGGCGCGGGAGATTAAGGCGGGGACTTAGGGGAGTCAAAATCCCCACCCTCTCGCAAAAGGCGCGAGAAGGATGGGGCACCCGGCAGGCTTTCGACTGCGGTTGTTCCTTGCGCCGGGCGCAAGGAACAATCTTCGCTCAGGATGACAAATCTTTATTTGACTTCGGCCAGGGCTTTGGAGACTTCGTTGATGTCGGGGACGACCGGGATGTCGTAGTTTTTTTGCCAGGCGAGTTTGCCGTTGCGGTCGATGATGAAGATGGCGCGGCCAGTAATGCCCTTGTCTTCCAGATAGACGCCATACTTGGCGGCGACCGCGCCGCGGGGGTGGAAATCGGCGAGCAGTGGATAGTGGATTCCCATCTTGTCGGCGTAGGCTTTGTGTGACCAGACGCTGTCAACGCTGAGGCCGAGAACTTCGGCGTCGAGTTCGTCGAATTGTTTTTTGTCGTTGACCATGCATACGTGTTCCTTGGTGCAGACCGGGCTCCAGTCGAGCGGATAGAAGACCAAGACCACATTCTTCTTGCCGCGGTAGTCGCTCAGTTTTACTTCTTTCTGATCCTGATCTTTCAGCGTGAATTCGGGCGCGGGCGCGCCCACGTTCGGTGCCATAGTTCCTCCGTTTTGGTTTCCAAGATAATTTCTTCTTCATCATAAACCGAGGATTGGATTCAGGAGTGAGCAGCGATGGAAATACCTCGCTGGGGCGAATGGGTAGGCATGGTGCAAGGGGTCCTTCGACTTCGCATGACCTTCGCATTCGCGAAGTTCACGCTTCGCTCAGGATGACAGAGCTGGATATGAGCGCTCAGGATGACAAGATTAAAGAATCACTTCACGATCGGCGAATCCGGACCCGCGGGTTTGTCTTCTTCGGCGTGGATTTTGCCGTCGTCTTCGGCGTAGAAGGAGCGATGCTCGGCGTCGAGGTGCTGGGGCGTCATGGTGAGAATGAAACTGTCTTTCTTGCCTTTGAAGCCGGCGGTGTAATCTCCGCGGTCGGGATTGACCATGCGTTTGGTGAAGGAGCCGGAGTGGACCAGTTCGTTCAGAGAAGTCGCGAAGTGGTCGTACTGCTTCTGAAAGCGGTGCTGGGCGCGGAGTACGACGCGCATGTAGGCGAGAGCTTCCGCCTCGGAATCAGAGCGGGCGGGGTCTCCGGGAAATTTTGGTTTATAAGTTGAGGTGGGGGTTTGGGCGACGAGCGGGGGAGCCAGCACAAATAAATTGGTTAAGGTTAATGCAATGCCGATGGTGAGGGCCAACAAAGAGGTAGAACATTTTCCCATGCTCATTCTTCTCCGCAAATGACTGGTACAAGAAATAACCGCCGATTTCGGCGGCGAAAGATTCCTTTTGGACGCTTTTTCATGTTACTCCCGTAATTCGACTTCGGTCACGTTCTCTTTGCATTGCGAGGAATTGCCGCTATGCTTTTGTTACGTAATTACGCCCAACAGGGAAACCTAATGAAAGCAGCCGTAGCGAGAAAACCGATTATCAAGATTGCCGTAGTGGAGAGCGATCCCCTGCGGTTTGTGGGATTCCGCGCCTTGTTCGATACCGAGCCTGAGTTCGAACTGATCTCCGCGGGCCTGCCTGAGATTTCCACCTTGCAGGATGTGGACTTGATCCTGCTTGGAAACCGCTCCGGCCAAAACCTGTTTGACGTGATGGCCAGCCTGAAGGCGACGCGCCCGGATCTGCGCATTATTGTGACGGGATCGGGAGTGGACGAAGAAACTATTCTTAAGGCGATCGCCTCGGGAGCCAAGGGCTATGTGGACGAAGCGGCTTCGCCGGCGGAATTCGCGCAGGCAATTCGCATCGTGAGCCAGGGTTCGGTGTGGGCACCTCGCCGGGTGCTGTCGATGTTCATCGAGCGGGTATCGTCGGCGCCGGGGCGGATTTTTCCGGCGGGCCGCGTGACCTTTACCGATCGCGAAAAAGAAGTGCTGGAAATGTTAGTGGCAGGACGCTCCAACAAAGAGATTGGAGCACAGTTGGGGATTGAAGAGCGCACGGTGAAAGCGCATGTGGCGAAGCTAATGCGCAAAGTAGGCGTTCAGAACCGGATTGCGCTGTCGGTGCATGCCATCACGCATTCGCTGGTGGCGGCGAAGTAAGGCAGCTTCCGCTGCTGGCGACTTGCTTCCGGCCTGCTTCCGGCCTGGTAACTTTGGAGCCATGACCTCGGTAATCTTGCAGGGAAATTGAGTGCGCGGCATACTCGGTTCACCTACCACAGAACCTGGGAGACGGGGTTGAGAGTGGCGATTAGGGTCACTGCTTTCAGCCCCGATTTTTTTGCCCTACAAGTCCCATCCTTTTCTGAACTTGATTCCTTCTGGATTCGATCCTTCAAAGTAAAGCGTTCCTGACACGCAGGGGCGAGGTTCGTTTACAATCCAAAGCAACAGATCCCAGAAAATTCTTGTGTGGTGAGGAACCATGAAAAAGTTCTTGTTGCTTGCTGTGATTGTTTCTCTCTGTTCTTTCTCTTTTGCGGCGGATGAAGATACGAAAGTTTCGGACCGCGTAGAAGCAGCGGCGCAGGTGTTGAACGACATTCAAGGCGCGCCGGATAAGGGAATACCCCAGGAAGTGTTGGGGTCGGCAGAGTGCGTGGCGGTGGTGCCGTCGATGCTGAAGGGCGGATTTATCGTGGGCGCGAAGTATGGGCGCGGGCTGGCCAGTTGCCGCACGCCGAAGGGATGGAGTGCTCCGGCGTTTTTCGTTGTGACTGGAGGAAGTTTCGGATTCCAGATTGGCGGACAGGCGGTGGACCTGGTGATGCTGATCATGAATAAAGATGGGATGAGGCATTTGCTTTCGAGCCAGTTTGCGTTGGGTGCCGACGCTTCCGTGGCCGCCGGGCCAGTGGGGCGCCACGCCGAAGGGAACACGGACTGGAAGATGCGGGCCGAGGTGTCTGACCTATTCACGCGCGCGCGGGTTATTTGCCGGCGTGAGTCTGAATGGAGCCGTGATCAAGCAGGATAAAGACAGCACTCGCGATTTTTATGGGCGCATGGTCCCGTTTAAGACTGCGCTGACGGGAGAGATCGAACCTCCGGCGGGAGCGAATGCATTTTTGACGTCGCTGGCGCAGTGGGCGCAGGAAGCGGCGAAGTAGGAGTCACTCGAATCGGGCGTTCTCGGTTCGAACTAAAGTCTTTAACACAGGGAACAGAGAGGGACACAGGGTAAACTCTGAGTCCGGTCAACCTCTGAATTTGCAAATAATTTTTGACGGTGATACCGTCACGCTTCCCCCGAATGCGGCAGCGACTTGAGTACGCGGCAGCCTGGCCGTTCATCAAAATCCTTGGTATTTTGCCCCGGCCGGTGGCCCGGGCCGTCGGTATTTCTCTGGCTTGGGGCGTTTATCTTCTGCACGTGCGATTGCGGCATGTAGGCATGCGCAATCTTGCCATGGCGTTTCCGGAAAAAAGTGAGGCGGAGCGGGCGCGGATTCTGCGCGGAGAGTTTGCGTCGCTGGGGCGTCAACTGGCGGAGGTCTGCCACTTCCCGAAGTACACGCTGGAAAATGTTGAGCAAGTGGTGGTGTACGACGGGCTGGAGAATTATCAGCAGGCTTATGCGCGGGGTAAGGGAGTACTGTTTCTCACCGCGCATTTTGGCGGGTGGGAGCTTTCCGCTTTTACGCATTCCATGCACGGGCACTGGATGCATGTGGTGATGCGGGCGCTCGACAATCAATATCTCGATCGGCTGATTCGCGATTACCGCACCATGCACGGTAACAAAACTGTGGACAAAGATAATTTTGTGCGCGGGCTGCTCTCGGCGATGCATGCCGGAGAAGTGGTGGGAATGTTGATGGATACCAACATGACTCCGCCGCAGGGGATCTTTGTGGATTTCTTCGGGATTCCGGCTTGCACTGCGAGCGGGCTGGCGCGGATTGCGCTGCGCACCGATGCGGCCGTGGTACCGACGTTCACGATCTGGGACGCAGCGCTGGGGAAATACCGGTTGCGGTTTGATCCGGCGGTGGAGTTGGTGCGTACGGGCGATCTTGAGGCCGACATCCAGGCCAACACCCAGAAATTTACTTCGATCATTGAAGACTATGTGCGGAAGTATCCGGAGCAGTGGTTGTGGGTGCATCGCAGGTGGAAGACGCGGCCTCCGGGGGAGCAGGGATTGTACTGAGCCCGCTGGTTCTTGGGCCACGCTCGTCCAAAGATTTCAGCCGCGGCCCACTTCTCGCAAAGGCAGCGAGAAGTGGGGCACCCAGCTAATCTTAGCCGCGCTTCCCTCCGGTTGCGTGGCCGCGCCCATCACGCACTTCGTTTCCTTTGAAGTGGGCGACCTTATCGACGCGTTTTGAGGGCTCGGCTCTTTCGCCACGTTGCGGCGTTGGGCCTTTATAGCCGTGTTCGGGATGGTAGCGGTTATTTACGTGGCCGCGGAAGTTATCGGAACCATGAAACCACGGTCCGGCGCCAATGAAGACGCCACCGGTAAACCATTCCGAGCCGTAGTAGCCGTAAGGGGCGCAACCATAAGGAGCGGCGTCGTAGTAACCATAGGGACAGTCAGGGGCAGCCCCGATCTCGACGCTGACCTGAGCATCTACTTTGGGAGCGGTGACGGTAAAACACATCGCAGCAATCGCGGCAAGGGCAAGAGATGTGAATATCTTCATGAATTCTCCTCAGTTGTAAGGCTGTTGGCGTAGCGCTCTCACACTATTCACACGCTGGAACGGACGCTGCCCTGAATTGCTCAGTTTTGGAAATTAGGCGTTATGGGAGCCAGAGTGATTCGAAGGAAGGTTTCGTCTGTCCACGAGTTTTTCCGAGGGAGCACTGCTCACAAGCGCGGCGAGAAGTCGTGGCGTCCTACGGCCCCGCCATCTCGCAAGAACGGCGAGAAGGCGGGCACCGGAGAAGCAGCGGGCTCAGCCGCGATGGAGGAATGCCTCGTAACCTCTGCGGAAGCCGCGGCGATAATCCTCGAAGGCCGACGGCGGCACGGGAGGATTGCGGAAACGTGGGTGGCGTTCGACATCTGGCCGCTTTCCCTCATCGACATCACGGCGTGCGGCGGCGAAGCCATCGTGAAAACCTTGCCGGGCAACTTCAGCAAATTCCGGCGGCGGAGGTGGCTCTTCATAGACTGGATGTGGATGAGAGCATCCGGCTAAAGAGAGAGGTAGAAGCAAAGCTGTCAGGGCAAGCCATTTCTTCATGTCGTTCCTCGGGGTCTTATTTGATGTGTCGCAGTTACGTGCCGCGACGATCGTAAGTGTTAACCCGCGGCAGTAAGAAGAGTTGTGGATTTCATCGCCTCCATCGTCCGTCAATCGGCTTCTCAAGTTTAGATTGGAAACGATGTAACGATCCTGGGGATGGTTTCACTATTACTTCAGTAACGATGCGGGATGGAGAAAATCTCGCAATCGGACTTGTCGGCTACATGGGCGGGGCGAATATGATTCCGTCGCCTGCCCGTGAGCCAGATGCTCACAGAAAGGTCGCTAATCATGCCGCTAACGATGACACCAGCAGAATTTGAAACCGCGTTGTCAGAGTTTGAATATTCGGAGCGCGTGTACAAGGAAAAACTAGCCAGTATGATCGCAGCCGCAAAGGCAATCCTTGCGGCTTCACCACAAGATGGACAACCCCCAAAAAGCGGCCGGCCCTAGTTCGAGAAAAATCAGGCTGGAGTTGCGGCTGGAAACTACCGGCGGTAGAGACAATCTGTTACTTGCACCGTGAAGCGCGTGTCAACTCTACCGCTGGCCAGTCATTTTTTTTGCAAAGGACGCTTTCGTGCAGATTCATTTCACGGGCTCCCAGCCCTCTGGGAGCATGTCGAATGCGAGCGTGTCACGATAGGCGAACTGATTGCCTTCCAGTACCGCCACCGGCGTCAACATATGCCAGACGCGATCATCGTCGAAGACGTAACACTCGCCGGCTTCGCGCATAGTGAAGCGATCCATTTCGTGTTTGTCATTGTCGGTGATGACGACCTCGCCACCGTGAGCGCCGCAACGGCCCAGCAGATGCGTAGCAATATACTTTTCCCCGTCTTTATGTAAACCCGGAGGGCTGGTATCGCAGGGGCGACCCGGCGTGGCGGTGAATCTTATGAGATGGACGTTGACCAGATACCTGGTGCCCACGGCCGAGAGCGGCAGGTATTGCAGGTGGTGAGCAATCATCTTGCGAACGCCTAGGGAACCGGCGATGGCCGGGGGCAGCGGAGCGTACTCTCGCGGCTGGCCGCCGATTGTCGTGTTGTATTTTTTCAGCTGCACATAAGGCGTGGTCTCTTGACTTAACCAAACCTTTACTCCGCCCTCAACGATCTCGGCCCGGACACGATTTAAGGAACGATACCTGTCGCCGCCTTCGTAGTACTTGTCCCTTGGGATGGACCAGGTTGCGTGGGATAGCTCTTCGAGCGAGCGGGCAACGTCTTCGTCGATTCTAAGCGGCTGGCGAGTAAATCCGCGCTCGATGAGGTCGTTTCGCGAGCGTGCATTCGGTGTTACGGGAATGAAGGCGTCTTGGCCCATATCGCTCCTGATGAATGGTATCGCATTGCCTCGACGCAGAGGAGAGGCGTGTTCTTACGACGCTGGGGAGGAATTTCAGTCGTCCTTACAGGACGGAGTTAGGTAAATGAGTATCGTACCCGGCGTTGAAACGCCGGGCTATTGTCAGTCGTCCTCCGGACGCAAAACGTCACTCCGCATCATGTCGCAGGGCGGACTGCCGATGAGGGGCGTGTTTCTTTACGACGCTGGGGAGGAATTTCAGTCGTCCTTACAGGACGGAGTTAGGTAAATGAGTATCGTACCCGGCGTTGAAACGCCGGGCTATTGTCAGTCGTCCTCCGGACGCAAAACGTCACTCCGCATTACGTCGCAGGGCGGACTGCCCTAACGTCCGAAGGACGTTTGAAAATAGCCCGGCGTTTCAACGCCGGGTTGATCGTCCGCGAGGGAACCGCATCCCGCAGGGATGCCTGAACCTATCCCCACACGTGTTGCGGATCGTACTCGATGCCATTCTTCTTCAAGAAAGCCACGAACTCATCTTCGAAATTGCGCTTGCGATGGTGTTCTGCCTGATTCTGGATGTAGGCGATAGTGTCGGTTTTCTGCGAGACTCCAACGGTAAATGCGCCGTATCCTTCTTGCCACGCGAATTCTGTTTTGAAGGTCTCATTCATCCAATGGGACGAGGCGCCTTTCACCAATTGCATGGCTTTGGCTAATGGCATGGTCGCAGGTAACGACATCAGAATGTGCACGTGATTTTCGGTTCCGCCTACCATGAGGGCTTTGAGTCCGTTCTTGCGAGCGATGCCGCCGAGGAAGGACCAGAGTTGTGGTTGGATCTCA
>CAWIZP010000007.1:0-844290 GCA_963840575.1 uncultured Acidobacteriota bacterium | reverse complement strand
GTGAGTTTTTTCTTTCTTCGCGGACGTTGGTTCCTAATTTGCTGTGAGCGAGTAGTCCAACGCACGTTGCCGGGCGAGTAATGACCGTCGTTGTGGATTCGATCAAGCTCTAGGCCATCAGGACAGATGCCAAGCTCTTTGAAGAACTGCTCAAACGAGGTGAAATGAAATTCGATTCCACGCCCACCGTAGTGTTCCCAACCGATGTTGTTAGGGTTGGTGCATCGGGCCTTGGCATCTCGGTAAGCGTGGTACGTTTTCGTTCCGGCCATGCCGTGTGTTATGGGTCTAGCCATAAGTGCAGCCTAACACTAACAGACCAATCGGACAATGGCACGACGGTAACATCTGTAAACTGTTGAAAACAAAGGGGGCGCGTAGCTCAATTGGATAGAGCACCGGATTTCTAATCCGGTGGTTGCAGGTTCGATTCCTGCCGCGCCTACCATAGAAACAGCTGCCAGCTTTTAGTCGCAAGTGTGCACCGGGCAGCGGCACCATCCTCTTGATTTACTGACTTCTGGCCGTGACTACTGCCCATTGCTCGGACCACTTGTCTTCTACGCTGCATGCTCGCGGTGGCGGGCCAGTGCTTGTGATCTTCGTTACCAGCGTCAATTCCACATTTTGTGTTCGTCTTGAAAAAGGGGCAGGACGTAAGCCGTGTCAGCGCTTGACCCCTGACGGTACTTTGCTTCAATAGCGTCGATCACGGTCTTTGGGCGAAGGGTCTCGATCAGCATGCGCCCGAAGTCTGCCGGTGTGACAGTACAGTGAAACGGGCCCTTCCGTACCGCCAGCATCGACTCTTCGGATTTCTCCTTCATTAGTGTCCTGAAGTTCTTCTCTAGCGTCCATCCCCTCTGTATGAACTCTCTTTCAACGGCGCTGATGTTTAAGAACGAGACGTAGAACGCGGTTCCGATAAGCAGGTCGATACACATTTGAGCGCGAAACGGAAAAACAGAAAACGGTGCGGAGTTCGGACTATACGCGATCGCGTCGAGGCTGTTCGTGTCTTGAATGAAATCTCCTCGTTTTTCCCATTCTCCTATCGCCGCTCCTCTCACTTTTTCAGTCAGCTCTTTTACCTCATCCTCAGAGGTAAACTTTCTCATGTCGAACGCTTCGACATACAGCCAGTCGCTAATCCGCCTGGCTGCCCAACCCTTCTCTCCTGCCGTTCGTAGCAGTTCCTCCACTCTGTTGAGATAGCTTTCTGGCCCGATACGAAGTATCTCGATCGCGACATCTCTGCCCTCGTTCTGCCCGGCCCCGGTGCCGACGAGCGTTACAGCCTCCTTCATCGCTTGTTTCTGTCGAACCGTGCGACTCGACTTCGTCTTGCTGCTTTTTACCTCCACGACCTCGATTGAGCCGTCATGCCGCACCACAGTGACGTCAGCAATAGCGAGGCAATTCGTTAAAGCATTAAGAATCGCAATGCCGGAACCGGTATCGAAGTGATGACTCCATACACGAAGTTCCTGAACAGTTCCCTCGGACGAGACATGTTGTTTCGTTTCACGTTCTCCAAGTAGCCTAATAGCGGCCCGGTTGTAGCCAAAAGCTCGCCACGCGATCCCATCACCTATTCCTCTAATCGCGTTCGCGTAAATCCGGTAAAAGAATATCTCCGCCTTGGCAAAAGCGATTTCCTTCTGGCGTTCATCCGCGTCGCCCGATGCCGTCGGAGCCTCAAGCTCAGCTAGGCGTTCTCGGTAATGCTTAACCACCGACTCTTGAATCAGCAGTTCCTCAAGCATATGAATCTGCAGACGCGCTAATGCGGTGGGGTTCTGCTGGCGCTTGCGACTGATCGAAAGAAAGTCCTCCAATATACCAGGAAAATCCGATGAGGCAAGACGCGACATACCGGCCGCCGCTTCACTCGACAGCGGGTCAGGACCGTGGCTCAGTCGCCAGCCGAATGCCCGACGGTATTTGCCAGGTTTTAGAGGCTTGTCATGCATACCCAACGAAGAATCACAAGTCCGGTCCTACCCTAACTTTTCTCCTTGCTTCGACCTGCCAGCGGGTGTGACCCTAAAGGCATGGCGCTAACCGCGGTAACCGCCACAGCTCAACTCCTACTGTCCTTCAAGAAAGCCTTGAACGACGCGCGCGAACACGCCGAAACTTCTAAAGACATCCAGCTCAAGCAGCACATCAACACGGCCTACGATCAGATGATGGAGCTGAAAAAAGCGGTCGCCAGAGTCGTGAGCGAGAACGAAAGAGTCGTGAGCGAGAACGAACAGCTTACGGAGAGGATCGACGAGTTACAGAGCCAGCGAGAACCGGAGCCGGAGATCCGGCAAGTGGGTGCCGTTCACTATTATTTCGTCGGTGAGGTTGGGCCTTACTGCCAGCCGTGCCGCGACGGCGACCGCCAGCGGCTGGTTCGGCTCTCACCGTTGCAGTCACTGCAGACCTGAGGAGAGCGCAGAAGCTGTCCGGTGTGTAAGGAAACTTTCTACGAGACGCGCGGTCCTACTTTGTCCTCCGCGCGACGCAAACCCTACTCCTCGCGAGGGACGCGCTGGCCTTAGCCGCATTACGTCGGTGATCTTTTCCCGTGTCAGCCGTGACCGTACCCTCTGTGTATGACGACACCAAAAGAAAAGATCGTCGAGATCAGGCGCCACCTCGCCGAAGCCATCCGCCTGCTGGACGAGAAGATCGGCGAAGATCGCAAGCTGATCGGGGCTGCTCACCGGACCACCACCGAGGACAACGCCCTCGCCAGTGACTTAGCGCCTTGGATCGATGCTCGAGAGGATCTCCAGTCCGTCATCGACTCCATAGAAACTCGGTAACCCTTGCGTTACGTCGGTCATCTTCTCCCGGCCCCACCGAGGTCGTGACCTCGACGGCATGAGCCACCGCAACGCTCTCTACACCCCCACGCCGAAGCTCAACATCCACAAGCTCAAGGGTCAAGCGGCTCAGGTAGCGAGAGCCGTTCTTAGCGACCCGACGCCGCAAGACTTACAGATGATCACGGACCGTGTGAAGGCCAACGGCGAGTACAGCGTGAAAGGCGACCTGATGGAGTCGGTTCACTATCACCTGCGCTGAATGGTCTCGACTGGTGAGGTGAAGGAGTCGGGTGTTGAGGTAGCGAGACCGTCACAGCTTAGCGAGTCCGACGAGCTAGTCGTTAGCCTGACCGCAACTGATAGGCAGATTACTGTTAAGAGGCAGCGGAGACACGCTAAGCTCGTGGTCAGGACTATCGGTAAAGTGATCTCGCGACTGAGAGGCGGCTGTCAGGCGACGCGGGGCTTCACCCCGATTACCTGCCGTCGCTGCTGAAGCTGTTGGACGAGGCTCAGGCTCTCGCCAACAAGCTCGACGCTCTGCCCTCATAACAAGCTTCATAACAACCACGCCTAATTGAGCCTCTTCGTGCTTGCTGGAGCACCGCCTAAGCCCTTATTTTCTTGCGGTTGTGGTCGTCGAACACTCCAACCGGTGGTTGCAGGTTCGATTCCTGCCGCGCCTACCATAGAAACAGCTGCCAGCTTTTAATCGCAAGTGTGCACCGGGCAGCTGCACCATCCTCTTGATTTACTGACTTCTGGCCGTGACTACTGCCCATTGCTCGGACCACTTGACTTCTACGCTGCATGCTCGCGGTGGCGGGCCAGTGCTTGTGACCTTCGTTACCACGACGGCAGGTTATCTCCGCCTGTACTCTGTAACTGTTGCCACGGTCGGACGTGCATTTCCTGAGTTCGACACGAAGCAACAGCGAGCCGCATGCTTCGAGCTACCTGACTCTAAAGGAGTAACCCTGTGAGTACTGAGACGATTCCGACTCCAACGGAAGTTCTTCCCCCGGACCCATGGGCGGAACGGCTTGGAGGGGCGGCAGTTGCGGCCAGCAGCCGAAACTGGTATTTTGCCTTCTTCTTTCTTTCGGGATTCTGCAGCATTCTCTACGAACTGATCTGGCTTCGCCTCGCCATGGCGCAATTTGGCGTCACCACGGCGATGGTGTCGATTGTGCTCTCCAGCTTCATGGCGGGATTGGGCATCGGTTCCTGGGCCGCTGGGCACCTGGTGCGCAAGTACGCGCGGCGTCTCACGTCTCCGCCGTTGCATCTTTACGCGATGGCCGAGTTGGGAATTGGCGTTTCCGCGGTAGTCGCGCCTTTGGAACTGGTGGCTGGCCGCTTCGTGCTGGAGCACGTGGGGAGCAGCCTGTCCCTGTCCTCATCGGGCTACTACTTTGCCGCCGGAGTCTGGGTGGCATGTAGTTTGATTCCGTGGTGTGCGTGCATGGGTGCGACGATTCCCCTGGGCATGTTTGCCATTCGCAGCGACAAGCGCCTTGAATCAGAGCGCTCATTCAGCTTTCTTTATCTCGCCAATGTGCTTGGCGCCGTGGCGGGGGCGCTGATTCCCCTGCTGTTTATCGAGATCCTCGGTTTTACGGGCACCCTGCGATTAGGGATGCTGCTTAATCTTTTCATCTGTGGCGCTGCTATAAAGCTCGCCAGCAAGCCGACTCCGCAAGATGGCGGCAATGACCAAGCCAATCCGGACGCTGCCGGCCAAGTCCGCCCCGCTTTGCCTCAGATGTTTGGGAACCCCACTCTCTGGTTACTATTCGCCACTGGACTCACGAGCATGGGGATGGAGTTGGTCTGGATCAGAGTGTACACATACTTTGTTGGCACATTCGTCTATTCCTTCGCGACCATCCTGGGGGTTTATCTGGCGGCGACGTTCATCGGATCCAGCGTGTACCGCATTTGGAGCCGCCGGCACAGGAACGAAGGCTCTCTGGTCTGGTTGTTGGTCTGGCTCGCCGCTTTAATCCCTCTCCTCACCGCCGACGCGCGCCTGAGAATGCTTCCGTGGTGGCTGCGCGTGCCCTTGGGCATTTCGGCGTTCAGCGGTCTGCTGGGATTCTTGACGCCGAAGCTGGTTGACCGTTTTTCGGAAGGCGATCCCAATCGAGCGGGAGTCGGCTACGCCGTGAACGTCGCCGGCTGTATCCTGGGTCCGCTGGTTGCCGGCTTCGTCTTGTTGCCTTATCTCGACGAGCGGTACGCTCTGGTGACGCTTGCTCTTCCTTGGTTGCTGGTGGCTTTCTGGCGCATACTATTCCGCCGGCCCGGGCCGGCAGGAGACTTTACCGTTCCGCGAGCGATAACATCCACCGTGATTTTGCTCGCTTCATTCGGTTTGGTCTTGAAGACGCAGAGCTATGTGCAGCGGGTTCGGGGTGAGCAAATACGTCGGGACAGCACGGCCACCGTGATCGCGGCGGGCCACGGAATGCAGAGCCGCCTTTATGTGAACGGCGTCAGCATGACCATCCTGTCGCCGATTACCAAGGTGATGTCCGCCCTGCCCCTGGCATTCCTCGACCATCCCCCTCAGAATGCATTAATAATTTGTTTCGGCATGGGCACGACTCATCGTTCCACCTTATCGTGGGGTATCGATTCCACGGCCGTGGATCTTGTGCCCAGCGTTCCCGCGCTTTTCTGGTACTACCACGCGGATGGCCCGGAGCTGCTGAAGTCGTCGCGCTCCCACGTCGTGATTGACGATGGCCGGCGTTTTCTGGAGCGCACCGCTGGCCAGTACGATGTGATCATAGTGGATCCCCCCCCGCCCGTAGCCGCAGCTGGCTCGAGCCTGCTGTACTCCCGCGAGTTTTACTCCGTCGCCAAGAAACGCTTACGGCCCGACGGCATCCTGCAGCAATGGTACCCCGGTGGAGATTTAGCGACTACCGCCTCCATTGCTCGCGCCTTGAAAGAGTCGTTCCCCTATGTCCGCGCGTTCATTTCAGTCGAGGGCTGGGGCATCCACTACCTTGCCAGTCGCCAGCCTATCCGAGACCACTCAGCAGCTGAGCTGGCAGGACGCATGCCGCCGCGTGCGGCAGCTGACTTGGTGGAATGGGGGCCGTTCCACACCGCAGAAGAGCAGTTTGCAGCAGTCTTAAGCCACGAACGGGCGATCGACTATCTGATCAGTGCCGATAAGGATGCGCCCTCCGTCCAGGACGACCGCCCAATCAACGAATATGACCTGCTACGGTCCTGGCGGCAATAATTAGCAGGATCGCTGATCACTGGCCGCTGCTGTGCCGGTGCTCGCAGGTCGCCGTATTCAGACAGGAGTTGGCCAGCATCAAACGCTCGACGGGTTTGCCACCAATGATGTGCGATTCAATAATCTCGTCTACATCTGCTTCGGTGACGTGTCCATACCAGACGGCGTCCGGATAAACCACGAGATTCGGCCCGTGCTCGCATTGATCGAGACAGCCAGATTGATTGGCGCGCACCTTTCCCTTTAGACCACGTTCGGCCAGTTTCTCCTTGAACAGTTTCTGCAGCCTTGCTTGGCCGCCGGGGTCGCAGCATCCCCGCGGATTTCCCGCAGGGCGCTGGTTGCCGCATACGAAGATATGTTTTTCAAACTTGGGCATGAAATCACATCTTACCTGAGCGGCTACCGCGTTCGCCTCTAAGCATTGCATTGCCATTGGTTGCCGGGCGCGATAAGATATTTCGTACACATCTTCTCCGCTCTTCATCCCAGCAAGTTATCGACGTATTACCGCGGCAAGGCGTGTGCGACCCTGATGTGGGCAGCCATGCGCGGCGCAGCTATGCGCCCGCGAAATCCCTGTGACGGAGTTGCCATTGAAACGAGGCAAGACCGCGGTAATTGTCGGTGCCCAGTGGGGCGACGAGGGCAAAGGAAAAATTGTCGACGTCCTTTCGGAGAATTTCTCTGTGGTCGCCCGCTACGCCGGAGGCCACAATGCCGGACACACCGTCATCATTAACGGCAAGAAATTTGTTTTGCAACTGGTTCCCTGCGGAGTATTACGAGCGGGCTGCCGTAGCGTGGTCGGCAACGGCGTTGTTCTCGACCCCATGGCCTTCCTCAAGGAGGTAGGAGGTCTTCGGGAAGCGGGCGTCAGAGTCGACGGCAACCTCTTTGTCTCGAACCGCGCGCAAGTGATTCTTCCTTACCATCGCATGATCGAACTGGCGGCGGAGAACGCGCCCGGGCGCGTGAAAATCGGCACCACTTCCCGTGGAATCGGGCCCGCTTACGAAGACAAGATGGGCCGCCGCGGTCTGCGGGTTGCGGATCTTCTCGATCTGCAGCTGCTTAAGAAACACATTGAAAACGCCGTGCGCGAGAAGAACATGATCGCTCACGCTCTCTTCAACTCGGAGCCGCTTGACGCCGATAAAATGTACGCCGAGTATGCGGCGGCTGCGGGTAAGATCGCTCCCTTTGTATGCGATACGGCGCTGCTGCTGAATCAAGCTCTGGCCGGCGGTGAGGCCATTCTCTTTGAAGGTGCACAGGGTACGATGCTCGACATCGACCATGGCACCTATCCTTTCGTGACTTCGTCCAGTGCCACTTCAGGAGGCGCCGCGACCGGCACGGGCGTGGCTCCCAATGTGATCGATTCGGTGATTGGACTGACCAAAGCATACTGCACACGCGTCGGCGAAGGACCGTTTCCCACTGAGGAGAAAGGTCCGTTGGGTGAGCAACTCCGCAAGCGAGGCAACGAGTTCGGCGCCGTTACCGGGCGTCCGCGGCGCACTGGCTGGCTTGACTTGCCGTTGCTGCGCTATGCAGCCATGATTAACGGCATTTCGTGGCTGGTGGTTACCAAGCTGGATGTGCTCGATGAGCTGCTGGAGATTCCGGTCTGCGTGGGCTATAAGATCGATGGCAGGAAAACGGTCGAGATTCCAGCGCAAGCCAGCGGCTACGAAAAAATTGAATGTGTTTACAAGAAGATGCCAGGCTGGCAGACCTCGACGGAGGGAATTACTAAGTTCGAGCTGTTACCGAAGGCGGCTCGCGAATACCTGGCGTTCGCCGAAAAAGAAACTGGGGCGAAGGTCGGCATGGTTTCCACCGGTCCAGACCGGGATCAAATCGTCTTCACCGACCAATTCGAAAATGAAATGAAGACAAATTCGTCTCAAAAAGTCTAGAATGAGTTCCCACATCGCAGGCACGAAGACCGCGTAAGGAGCGCACGATGGTGGTTTTGGCAGTGACGTGGATGGCGAAAGCTGGGCACGACGCAGATGTTGCCCCAATTTTTTCGAAGCTCACTGAAGAATCCCGCAAGGAGTCCGGTTGCGTGATGTATCAGGTACACCGGCACAAAACCGAACCCAGGCGCTTTTTTATCTACGAGCAATACAAGGACGATGCTGCGCTCGAAGCCCACCGTACCTCGCCGCATTTTTTGCAGTATGCCCGCAAGGAGTTACCCAAGGTGGCCGACCGGGTTGAAGGGCACCTGTACCAGCCCCTGGAATAGCTCGTTTCCTTGTGCTGCCTAGACGTCAGGCGGGAGAGGACCCTCCCCTTCGTTCAGGACGACGGTTGCGAGTTCCGGCTTCGCTCGTTCTTAGCCCTGCCCTGAGCAACCGAGCGAGAGCAAGGTTGTCGAACGGGCCCACAAGGCGTCACTTCGCCAGTTCGTAACCCGCGAAGAAGAAACTCAACTCAAAGCGCGCCGTATCCTCGGCATCCGAGCCGTGAATGGCATTGTGCTCGATGCTCGAAGCCCACTTCTTTCGGATTGTGCCTTCCTCCGCGTTGGCAGGATTTGTGGCGCCCATAAGCTTGCGCAGGTCCGCAATGGCATTTTCTTTTTCCAGTGCGAGCGTAACGATCGGTCCGCTCGACATGAAATCAGTAAGCGAGTTATAGAAGGGCCGGCTCGCGTGCACGGCGTAGAATTGCTCGGCCTGATGCTTGGAGATTTCCAGCATCTTCATGGCGAGGATGCGGAAGCCATTTTTCTCGAATTGTTCAATGATGTCGCCGACTGCATTCTTGGCGACGGCGTCAGGTTTCACGATGGTAAGAGTGCGTTGCAGAGTCTTCATAATTGGTATTCGCTGTTTTGTCCTTAGTCGCTCGCTCTGTTGTCTTTACTCGGTATTTGGTATTCGTTACCTGCTAGACCCTTACGCCCAGGGCAGCCACGAGCGTCTCCCCGATGGCCGCTGGAGATTTTGCCACGCGAATGCCGGCAGCCTCCATGGCTTTGATCTTTTCCGCAGCCGTCCCTTTTCCACCAGAGATGATCGCTCCGGCGTGTCCCATGCGGCGTCCGGGAGGAGCGGTTTGCCCGGCGATGAAGCCGACTACCGGCTTCTTCATTTTTGTTTTTACAAATTCTGCCGCACTCTCCTCGGCATCGCCGCCAATTTCGCCAATCATGATCACAGCTTCGGTCTCAGGGTCGCGATTGAATAGGTCAAGCGCATCCAGAAAGTTAGTTCCGATAATCGGATCCCCGCCGATGCCGATGGCGGTCGACTGTCCAATGCCGCGCTGCGTTAGCTGATGCACAGCCTCATAAGTCAATGTGCCCGAGCGCGATACGATGCCGACCGACCCTTCTTTGTGAATGGATCCGGGCATGATTCCAATTTTGCATTTTCCCGGCGAAATGATTCCGGGACAATTCGGTCCGATCAGCCGAGAGCGCCGGTCCTGCAGGAACTCCCAGGCTTTGACCATGTCGAGCGTCGGAATGCCCTCGGTGATGCACACGATGAGGTCGAGTTCGGCGTCGGCCGCTTCCATAATTGCGTCGGCCGCGAATGGCGGAGGAACAAAGATGACCGTCGTATCGGCGCCGGTCTTTTCGACCGCTTCCTGCACGGTGTTGAAAATTGGCCAGCCTTCGTGAATGGTGCCGCCCTTGCCCGGCGTCACCCCGCCGACAACGTGCGTCCCGTAAGCCGCGCACGCCTTGGCATGGAAGGTGCCTTCGCGTCCCGTGAGCCCTTGCACGATCAATCGCGTATTCTTATCAACCAGGATTGACATAAAAATAATTCCTCACTGCATTTATTTGCCTGTCATTCCGAACTAGGCGAGGAATCTTGGTGTTTGCCTGCAGTGGTTGCCACCGCCGACAAATACCAAGGCGCTCGCGTCGTTCGGGATGACGGCGGTGTTGAAACTCATCGCGCTGCAGCCACAACTTTGTCGGCTGCATCTTTCATGGTGTCGCACACCACAAAGTTGAATCCAGATTCCATCAAAATCTTTTTACCTTCGTCCACGTTGGTACCCTCGAGGCGCAATACCACGGGAAGCTTGATGTTGGTTTTCTTAGCGGCCTCCACCACGCCGGTGGCCAAAGTATCCACTCGCAGAATCCCACCAAAGATATTGATCAGCACTGCTTTCACGCTCTTGTCGCTGAGCAGAATCTCGAAGGCGTGCGCAACCTGCTCGGCATTGGCGCCCCCGCCCACGTCGAGGAAGTTCGCCGGCATACCTCCGGCGTACTTGATAATATCCATGGTCGCCATTGCCAGGCCGGCGCCGTTCACCATACAGCCGACGCTGCCGTCGAGCTTGATGTAGTTCAAGCTGTATTTCGAAGCTTCGACCTCAAGAGGATCCTCTTCGGTAATATCGCGCAGTTCGCGGATGTCGGGATGTCGGAACAGGGCGTTGTCGTCAAAGGTTAGTTTGGCGTCGAGCGCGAAGAGGCGGCCATCGGTTGTCGTGATGAAGGGATTGATTTCGACCAGCGAAGCATCGGTGTCGAGCGACGCCTTGTAAAGATTAGAGAGAAAGTGCACTGCTGGATTGATCTGCTGCGGCTTCAGCCCAAGCCTGAAGGCCATCTTGCGCGCCTGAAATGCCTCGAGACCCATGCCGGGATCGATGTGTTGCTTCAAAATGGCGTCGGGTCTTTCCGCCGCCACCTGCTCGATCTCCATTCCACCAGCCGCCGAAGCCATGAACACCGGCTTGCCTTCTGTACGATCCACCAATATCCCCAGGTACAATTCTTTTTCGATGGGCAGAGTTTCTTCGATCAGCAACCGCCGCACCGTTCGGCCTTCGGGACCAGTTTGATGCGTGATCAACTTCATGCCCAGCATCCGGCCGGCAAGTTCCGCCGCCTCTCCGACGGACTTGGCGATCTTTACGCCTCCGCCCTTGCCGCGTCCGCCCGCATGAATCTGCGCCTTGACGACGACGCCGGTCGCCCCCGCGTTAAAGAGCTCTTTCGCTGCCGCATCGGCTTCTTCCTGAGAAGTCGCCATTATCCCGCGTGGCACTGTCACACCATACTTCTTAAGAATTCCTTTTGCCTGGTATTCATGGATTTTCATAATGACGCTCGTCGCTATAGATCGGAAGGAAGCTGCTTGCGGCTTTCCATTGAGGGCAGCAAACCCTCAATTTTATAGAACGCCCGTGGATTTGAGCAAACCGCTATCTCGCGTCCTTCCAATCGACTGCACATCTAAGTCCGAGGCGGAACAGTTGGCGACGCGGGGAACTGGTTTCCGATTCGAAGAAAGGAGGGCTCAAACGTGAAACTAATCTCGCTGAACGTTGCGCGGCCGCAGTTGACGGTTTACCGGGACGCGACTATCAACACCGGCATCTTCAAGAAGCTAGTGTCGGGGCGTATCAAGCTTGGAACATTGAACCTCAACGGCGATCAGCAAGCGGATCTCACGGTTCACGGCGGTCCTTACAAAGCGGTCTATGCTTACCCATCAGAACACTACGATTACTGGCGGCACGAACTGCCTGGGATGGAATTGCCATGGGGCACGTTCGGCGAGAACTTCACAACCGAGGGTCTCAGTGAAGGCCTCGACGAGGACCAACTTCACGTCGGCGACCGTCTTCGAATTGGCTCAGCTACTGTGATGGTCCGCCAGCCGCGCATGCCTTGTTATAAGCTTGCGGCCAAGTTTCAACGGGATGACATGATAGAACGGTTTCTGGTCAGTGGACGCAGTGGGTTTTATTTTTCGGTGGAGCAAGAAGGCGAAGTGCAGCAGGGAGACTGCTTCGAGCTTATTTCCAAAAATCCGGAGGGTATTACGATCGCTGAAATGAACCGGCTCTTCGTCCGCGACAGATACAATCGTGAACTTTTGCAGAAGGCGATTGCCACAGCCGCATTACCGGATTCCTGGCGTGAATACTTTCTGCCCAGACTGAAGGTACCGGCCGCGAGAGCGTAGCTCCATACGCTGCCGTGCTTGAGAAGAACAGTTATCCCGTACAATTCCCAGTGCATGATTCTCGTCAAATGATCCTCGACGCCCTACACCGCATTGCCCATCACGGCCAATCGCTGGCGCGCGCCGAAGCGCGTGATGTGATGGCCGAGGTGCTCGCGGGAAACTGCACCGACGCGCAGATCGCGGCGCTGCTCGTCGCCCTGCGCATGAAGGGCGAAACCGTTGAAGAGATCGTCGGCTTCGCAGAGGCGATCCGCGCCGCTGCGACACCTTTGCCCATCTCGCTTGCCACAGCGGGTCCTTCCGGATCCGGCGCTCTCGACTTGAGCGGCACAGGTCGCGACGCGCTCCTCGAGTCGGCTCTTGTTGATACTAGCGGTACCGGCGGCGATGCGAGCGGGACTTTTAATATCTCAACCGCAACAGCGTTTGTGACTGCAGGCGCAGGTGTTCGTGTTGCGAAACACGGCAATCGCAGCATCAGCTCGAAGTGCGGCTCGGCGGACGTGATGGAGGCACTTGGAGTGAACATTCAGTTGTCTCCTGAACAATCCGCGCGGTGCCTCCGGGAAGTTGGAATCTGCTTTCTATACGCACCCGATCTGCACTCCTCCATGAAGCAAGTACAGAAGGTGCGGCGGGAGCTGCGGCTGCGCACCATGTTTAACCTGCTCGGTCCGCTTACCAATCCGGCGCACGCATCGGGACAAGTTGTGGGCGTGTATGCGCTTGATATGGTCGAGAAACTCGCTGAGGCACTCAGTATGCTGGGTCTGCATCGGGCGTTGGTGGTGCATGGCCTTGATGGACTTGACGAGATTACGATCACCGGACCGACGCGCATTGCCGAGGCTCGCGATGGGTCCGTGCGGACCTACGAAATTGATCCAGAAGAGTTCGGGATAAAGCGAGCTGCGCTCCAAGACATCGCTGGCGGGGATGCCTCGAACAATGCAGCGATTATTCACGAGGTGTTGAGTGGAAAGAAATCCGCACGCCGCGATGTGGTTCTGTTGAATGCCGCGGCCGCGCTGGTGGCTGCGGGACGGGCGGACCATTTGGGAGATGGAATACCGCTTGCGGTTCGATCCGTCGATTCGGGTGAAGCCGCCGCCAAACTCGCGGCATTGGCAAGCTTTACAACAGTCACTTCGCCGCGTCGCTCACCTCAATCTTAAAACTATTATTCGTGGCGTCGCTCTCGGGCACACTGCCGTCGTTAACCACAATCTCCTCCGGCGGTTTCTGGACTTCGACGCGAATCACGCCTTTGCTCTTGCCGCGCACCACGAGCCGTTTCGTGACTTCTCCTCCGGCAAACTTTACCGTAAGAGGAACCTCAGCTCCTGCCGCGCCTAGATTCGCTACTGTAATCGTGAGCATGTAACCCTGCGGCAATGTCTTGCGCGTGAATGCCGACTCGACCCTGAAATCCGGCACGCCGCGGTCGCGATAGACCCAGTCATCGAAGAACCACTCGAGATCGCGCTGCGTCTGCGCCTGAATCAGGCGCGGCAGATAAGAGGGTTCTTTGTCCTGCTCCGGTCGGTACGCGGCGATGGCCTTCTTCAGTGCCGGATCGCCGACCATGTCGCGCAGCATCCACCACACGCACATTGCTTTGCTGCGATAAAGTCCCTCGTCGGCCGTATTCACCAACGAGCGTTTGACTTCATCTTCGGATCGCGGTGGGGCAGTCTGCCTGGCTTTTTCGCTATCTACCACGCTGAACGCGGAGCTGTGCAATCCCATGTAATCGAGCGCAGCCTGGCGTCCACTTTGATGTTCCAGATAAAGCGCCTGAGCGAAGTGGGCGAGACCTTCATTGATCCAGGGCCGCGGCGAGGAAAAAGCCGCGTGCGTGAGCTGGTGCGCGGCGACCAAGCCCGCGAGTTTCGCGTCCGTCCTAGCCAGCGGTGTAAGTAACAGAGCGCCGCTCTCGAACGGTGGGGCATTTTCATCGGCGAGATCGGCGGTTTCGGCCTTCGAATGCGGGGCCCCGAACCATTCCTTGATGAGCGGTACGACTTTTTCTGTGGCATCGGCGTAGGTCACGGCGGAAGAATCGTGACCAGCCAGGAAGTGAACGGCGATATCCGCACGTTCTGCGACTTCGTAATTGGCAATTACAAAAGTTGGCCCGGCCGAAGCCATCGACCGGTAGGTGCAATCCGCCACGAACTGATGGTCGGCTTCGTGTGCCGTCGGGCATATTGCAGCATTCACCAGAAGTTCAGGCTTTTGATTGTCATCGTCGCTCGACACTATGATTTGCACGTGCATGGTGGAATCGGCCTCGCGCGCCTTCCATCGGCTCAACACTTCGAACAAGTCCGTACCTTCGGAGAGACTGGCAGCCTCGGTCGCTATCGGATACCACGCTACGTATCCCACTCCGCGTACTGCGGTGAATTTCGTGCTGATCTGATCCCAATCCGTGGTGTGGGCTGTGGTTTCCGGTGTATCGATGCGCGTGAGTCGCGTTGCATCCAACACAATCACACCCTCGTAGGCGACCTGAAGTTCGATGCCTGCCTTGGGCGCGACTGCGTCGGGCAAGGTCACAATCGCCTCGGAGACGGCTCCGGTGTGATCGATATCAGAATTGTAAGGTTGCGAGACAAATTGCAACGGCTTATCGCCCGCCTTGATTGACAGCCAGTTTAGCGAAGAGGAAATCTGCAGCACCGCGGTCTTTTGGGAGCTGGCGGAATCGTTCCGCAGAGTGATCTTGCCGCGAACACCAAGTCGCTGTTGCGAGGGATCAATCTGGATATTCAGGTCGTAACGCGCAAACGAGAATGCTTCGCGGTCACGAGAAAGCGCATGGGTTAACGGAGCGCTCAGAACGAAAAGAAAGAGGAGGATCCGCAAAACACCGTACTTCATTTCACACCCAAGTCTCTCTCTTCATCGCGAACCTGATCCTGCGACCGTCTTTGCCGCACGATTTCGTACATCACCACCGCTCCGGCAACCGACACGTTAAGCGAAGGCACTTTTCCCAACATCGGAATCGACACCAGGAAGTCACATTTCTTCTTCACCAGGTCGTGCAGGCCTTTGCCTTCCGCGCCCAGAACCAGCGCGCAATCCATTTTGTAATCGAGGGTGTCGTAAGTCTGTTGCCCACGCTCGTCCAAACCAACCGTCCAGATGTTGCGCGCTTTTAATTCTTCGATCGTGCGCGCGATGTTTGTCACCTTCGCGATCGGTAAATGTTCGCTCGCACCGGCAGATGCCTTCGTAACTGTGCCCGTAACGGCTGCCGCGCGCCGTTCGGGGATCACGACCCCATCGGCGCCGGCAGCATCCGCCGTGCGCAGCAGCGCGCCGAGATTATGCGGGTCCTCAACCCCATCGAGCACAACTACAAACGAATACCGCCCTCGCTTCGCGTCCACCACATCATCGAGATCGCTATATTGCTTTGCCGATGTGACCGCGACGACTCCCTGATGAGCGGCGTTGCCGGCCATGTGGTCAAGGTCCACACGCGAGAGGAAGCGAACCGGCACACCCAGCTTCCGGCACTCTTCGATCATCCGCTGCAGGCGGATGTCGTTCCGTTCCTTTGCCATTCCAACCCACTGAAAAGCCCTTCCGCGGGCCTTAAGCGACTCCGTGACGGCGTTAATGCCGTAGATATAGTTCATGAAGTATTCAGTGTACCGAAAGCTGTTGCTTTAGATAGAGCCGGGCGGTTGCCGCGCAGGATCGGCACGGCCGGGCGGCGGGAAGAGCGCGACTTCAGTTCTGAGCCTGCCCTGAGCAAGCGAAGCACGCCGAAGGGTGCCGCAAAAGCTGTACTACCGCGGAAGAGCGGCGCTTCAGCGCCGCGAAAGCTCCACAGATCACGCGGCTTTAGCCCCTCAGGGCGGCCATGAGCAGGTTGACGATTACGCCGGGCTCCGGCCGCTCCGTGTAATCCTCGTTCGCCGAGGCATATAGCACCGAGCCGTTTCCGTCGATGATGTAGGTCGCTGGCATCGGCAACTCCCAACGGTCGTCGCCATTTATGAACGGCAAGTTGACGAAGGCTCGTTGGTAGACCGCCCGCTGTTCATCAGAGACGCGGTAGGTCAGGCCGAACTGCCGAGCGACTTTATTGCCCGCGTCGGAGAGCAGTGGGAAGCGCAGTTTATGCTGGTCGCGCATGAAGAAGGATTGCTGCACCGTCTGCGGCGAAATGGCTGCTATCGTCACACCTGCTCGCTCGATCTCTGGCAGGACGAGGTTCATCGCCTCCATCTGACCGACGCAGAAGGGGCACCAGCGGCCGCGAATGAAGCAGAGCACGAGCCGCCCTGTGGCGAGCAAATCCGAGGAAGAAGTGCTCTTGCCGTCGTGATCGGGAACCTGGAATTCCGAAATCCTCGATCCGACAGGCACAATATTCGCGGCTAAACGCTGTTGCTTCAGTTCAGCGATGGCGCGAGCGTGAATGGCCTGCGTCTCCGCCGGAACGTACTTCGCGATGAGTTCCTGGCGCTCGGCAAAGATCTCGCGCAATGGCCGCGTGTCAGTCTTTGGTGCGGATTCTTCGAGAGAGCGCCATTTCATATGAGCAGTGGTCAGTGGTCAGATCAAGATGACAGAACGTCGAGGATTGGTCACTGACCACTGACCACTGCTTCTACATTCCCGGCAGCTTCATCCCCGCCATTCTTCGCGCGAAGCTGGGTTTGCCCATTTGTTTGAACATTTTTTTCATCTGCGCGTACTGGCGAAGAAGATTATTTACTTCCTGCACGCTGGTGCCGGAGCCCCGGGCAATGCGTTTGCGACGGCTGCCATTGATAACTTCATGATGATTGCGTTCGTGCATGGTCATCGAATTGATGATGGCCTCGACGCGGTTGATCTGTTTTTCGTCAACGTTGTCGGCGGCTTTCTGCAGGCCGGAAAATGGACCGATGCTCGGCAGCATGCCGATCAAACTCTTCATCGATCCCATCTTTTTTACCTGCCGCAACTGATCGCGAAAGTCTTCCAGCGAGAAACCGTCGCCGGTGAGGGCCTTCGACGCCATCTCCTGCGCTTTTTTCTTGTCGATCTGCGACTCCGCGCGCTCGATCAGGGAGAGAATGTCGCCCATGCCCAGAATGCGCGACACAATGCGGTCGGGATGAAATGGTTCCAGCGCATCGTGTTTCTCGCCCACGCCGATAAACTTGATGGGCTGGCCCGTGACCTGCCGGATGGAAAGCGCTGCGCCGCCGCGGGCGTCGCCATCCATCTTGGTGAGCACCACGCCGGTGAGCGAGAGCCTCTTGTGGAACTCATCGGCGGAGCGCACCGCGTCCTGTCCAGTCATGGCGTCGGCGACGAAGAGAATCTCTGACGGATTCAGCAGCTTCTTCAGCGACTGCATCTCGTTCATCAGTTCCTCGTCGATGTGGAGACGTCCAGCAGTATCGACGATGAGCACGTCGCAGCCGGAGACAACGGCCTCGCGACGCGCTTCCTTGACGAGGCGTTCAACAGCTGCCGTATTCGCCTCAGTCACTTCACCTTCGTAGATCTGAGCCTTGACCGCCTGCGCCACGACTTTCAACTGTTCGCGCGCCGCCGGGCGATAGACGTCCACCGAAACCAGCAGCGGACGATGTCCGCCCGCCTTGTACCAGTGCGCCAGCTTCCCGGAGGTTGTGGTCTTGCCGGAACCCTGCAGTCCGGACATCAGCACAACGGTTGGCGGCTGCGAGGCGAACTTCATCCGCGCCGTGTCTTTGCCCAGTGTCTCGACCAGTTCGTCGCGCACGATCTTGATGACCTGCTCGCCCGGCGAGAGTGCCGTCATCACTTCCTGCCCCACGGCTTTGGCCTGGATGCGGTCGATCAACTCCTTGACCACCTTGAAGTTGACATCGGCTTCGAGCAACGCCAGCCGAATTTCGCGCAGCGCCTCGCCGATATTTTCCTCGCTAAGCCGCGCCTGGCCGCGAAGGGACTTAAACGCGCGCTGCAGTTTTTCTTGAAGATTCTCGAACATAGGGACAAGAATTTATTCTAGCAGCTGCCTTAGGTAGAGGCTTCACTCCTTTCGCGCGCAACAAGTGTCAGGACTTAGTAACCTTCGGCCTCACCATCTCAAACCGCTGCGTCGTTCTTGTGTACTGCATTCCGCCCATGCGCCCGACAAGATCCAGCGAATTCCGGTCCAGTCGGCCGTCTTTTAAATTTGCGTCGTTCATGTGGATCGACACAATCTTGCCGATCACCAGGCTGCTGCTGGTAGGCGCAGGAGAAAAATCCAGAATCTGATGCAGTACGCACTCAAAGCTGACTGGAGATTCGCCGACTCTGGGAGGACGCACGACCTTCGATGGTTGCGGAGTAACCTTTGCCACTTCGAATTCGTTCACCGAGGCATCGTATTCGCCGCTGGTCAAATTCATCGCCTCGCCCAGTTCGTACGTTACGACGTTGACTACAAACTCCTTCGTTTCGCGAACATTCCGCAGCGTGTCTTTGGCTTCGCCGTAATGACGACCGGCGTCTGTTTGCTTTGGCTGCCGCAGGCCAGGCGCGAACGCTAACAGCGGCGGATCGACGCACACCGCGTTAAAGAACGAGAAAGGCGCGAGATTCGGCTGTCCCGATGAGCTGATCGTCGACACCCATGCAATCGGGCGTGGCGCTACCGAATTGAGAAGAATGCTGTACATCTCGGAGTGAGAAAGTTCGGAAGTACTGACGTTCATTTCATCGAGTATATCTCTCGGCGGTTTTCACTTCTTATCTCCACCTCTTATCTTCACTTCCCTTTATTCGTGAACACTTCCTTCGCCGCGATGATCGTGTTGCAGTGAATGGTCACGGTATCTTCCACATTTTGCGCATAGCCGCCGGCGAAGGTCACCATCACGGGAATGTCTCGGGCACGCGCCACGCGGAACATCAATTCGTCGCGCCGCTTCAATCCCTCGATTGTCAGCGAAAGGCCGCCCAGTTGATCTTCTATGTAGGGGTCTGCGCCGGCGACATAGCAGATCAGATCAGGATCGAGATGACGCAGGCCGGAGCTGAGCGCATTGTCGAGCCAGGCCAGATAATCGTCGTCTCCGATGCCATCAGGCAGATCCACATCAATCGACGACGGCGGTTTCCACAGAGGATAGTTGTTGTGTTGATGCAGCGAGATGGTGAACACCTCTCCAGCGTGTGCTCCGCGAATCTTCTCCGGTCGCGTTGAACCTCTTTGCGACGAGCCGAGCGACGATGAATCAAGGGTCGATGCACCGGCCGAAGGCAAGAGCCCACCTGCCGTCCGTGTCCCAGCAAAGATCGCCGCAGTGCCGTTGCCCTGATGCACATCGCAGTCGACTGTCATCGCTGTGCGAATCTTGTCATCACGCTGCAGCCGACGGATGGCCACAGCCACGTCGTGGATCACACAGAAACCCTCGCCGTGATCGGGAAAGGCGTGGTGAAAGCCGCCACCAATATTGACGGAGACGCGGTCCGCGAGAGCCTGCCGCGCCGCCAGAATCGATCCCCCCGCTGCGAGCCAGAATGCGTCGACCAATTCGCGCGAATAGGGAACTTCCAGTTCCATTTCTTCGCGCGGCGAGAGTGTACCGGTTTTGAGTTTGTGCACATAGTCCGGCGTGTGAACCAGCAGAATGTCTTGATCGTTGGCCGGAGTAGGCTGCAGAAAGTCGTTGGCATCCGCAATACCGTGTGCGATCAGCCGGTCGCGAATTCGGCGATATTTTTCGGCAGGAAAAACATGCTCACCGATCGGAAGGTAATACTCGTCGCTATAGATGAGCTTGAAGGGCAGCATCAGAACTCAAGGATTCAACGCTCGCCAGCCCAGCGCTGAAAGACTCAATATAGTACGCTCGGAGAGCGTCGTTGGCTCTGCGTGGATGTAGCAACGTGCAGGCAGGAGGGAATGGCTTACGCTTCCTTCATCGCTTTTTCGTGGGCGGCGCAGTCGGCGTCAACATCGCCCTCCGCACCGGCACGATCGCGCCTTTTGCTGGATCGGCGGCTGCATTGGCGCGGGTGAGCACTTCCTCCTGAATGTACTGCACAAAATCCTGGATCTGGCGCTGCATCTCCTCCATGCGCTCTCGCATTTGCAGGATGATCGCGATCCCGCTGATGTTCACCGCTAAATCGCGGGCCAGGGTCAGGATAAACTCCAGCCGCTGCAGGTCTTCGTCGGTATAGAGGCGAGTGTTGCCCTCGGTGCGCGACGGCTTGAGAAGCCCCTCGCGTTCGTAGAGGCGCAGTGTTTGCGGATGGATCCCATACATCTCAGCCACCGCTGAGATCATGTATGCGCCCTTGGATTTGCGTTTCGTCACTCGTCTCCGTACTGTTGGGCTCTTCGCGAGCCGCGAAGTAGCGCAGGCCTACAAGATCAACAATAGCATGTCTTTTTTCAAGGCTTATCCAATCATTTTCCGTAGGTTTGGATACAAGTTCTGAGATAAACACCATCTCGCGTCCACACCCGTTTGAATTTCGGCAGGCAAGATTCGCGACCAAACCCCAACCCACTCCGGGCATCTAAGTTTTCGGAGGCTATCATGGACGAAAATAATGCCGTAAGTGTGCTTGAAGACCTTATCGAGACCAACAAAGACGGACAGAAGGGTTATCAGGATGCCGCTTCTCACGCGAAGCGGCCCGACCTGAAAACCTATTTCAATGAGCAGAGCCTGGAGCGCGGCCGTTTTGCGGAGGAACTGCAAGCCGAGATTGCCAGGCTGGGCAAAGCAGATAAGAAAGGATCCGGTTCGGTTTCAGCGGCGCTTCATCGCGCCTGGATCGACACAAAAGTCGGTCTGGGTGGTGGCGATAAAACGATTCTGGAGTCGGTTGAGAAGGGCGAGGACAATGCCAAGGAAACCTACCAGAAGGCGCTGAGCGGATCGTTGCCGGGGAATGTTGCTGAAATCGTTCGCCGGCAGGCTGCCAGTGTGCAAAGAGCCCACGACAAAGTAAGAAACCTACGTGACGCTGCGAAGGAAGCAGCGTAGTCGGCTTAGAACCCAAAAGCTACGTTCAGAACCCACAAAGAGGATCGGAGTACCTCCGATCCTCTTTGTGTTTGTGTGGTCGGCAGCCGACTTCTATGCGGTAGGCTGAGGCTTCCCTTCATGAATCCATCCCGCTGGCTTCAGCAGATGGTTGAGCGCATACGCAACAAAGCCTGCCGCGATCAGAATCATGCCGAACCAGAACGAACTCATGTTCCACACTTGTTCATGCTCGCTGCGGATGATCGAAAACCCCAGCAGTAGCATGGGCGGGATGCCGATCGCAATCGCGCCAAATAGTCCCCCAGGGACGCGGAAGGGACGTGGGAGATCCGGTTCGCGGAAGCGGAGCACTGCCAGCGCGATGAACTCCAGCAGCAAGCTGAAGCCATAAAGAAGGATGTCGAGCGTTACCAGCCGGGCAAAGCCCAGGCCGAGGCACATGGCCCAGCATGTGGCCAGCGCAATAATGGCAACCCACGGCGCCCGCGATCGCGCCTGCAACTTGGCGAAGATCCCGGGCAGCATACCATCTTGGGCCATCGCTAAAGGCAGACGGGAGTAGCTCATCACCAGCGCGTTGAACATGCCAAACGCGCTGATGATTCCCCCCAGCACCACTCCGATGCGCAGCAGCGGTCCCCCCAGCAGGCCAGCGATGTCTGCCCATGAGCCGGTTTCCCACGCCGTAGCTTTTAACCCGGTCATCCACATAGCCGCGAACGGCAGAACATAACTCAAAGCCACGATCGCGACGGCTACCAGCATCGCCCTCGGATAAGTCCGCTGCGGCTTTTCCACTTCTGTAGCGATGGTTGAGGCATTGTCCCAGCCCATGTAGTTCCACATGCAGATGAGCAGGCCGCCAAGGATGTCGACGGTCGAGGTGGTGGGCTTGGTCACCGCGTTAGCCAGCGCTCCTATCTTGAAGGGAGCCAAAACGACGATGGCCACAAACGGAGCCGAGAGCGCAAAGAAGAGCCACAGCGATGTCAGCGACACCACCTTCACCCCGGCAATATTCAACAGCGCACAGGCAATTACAACGGCCAGCGCGACCCACCATCCGCGATTTGCTTGTTGAAACCACGGAAACATACGCGTCAGATACGCCACGAATAGCGTGGGATAGATCGCCATATCGAAAATCGACGCCACCAGCGAGAGCCAGGCCTCTTGAAATCCCCAGAAATTTCCCATGGCGCGGCGAACCCAGGCGTAGTAACCACCTTCGTAAGGCAGAGCACTCGAAAGCTCCCCGATCATGAAGGCTGTCGGCAGGCTCCAGAGCAGCGGAGTGAGCAGCAGAATCAGGATCGCTCGCCCGTAGCCGGCTCCGTGGACGATGTCCTCTGTACCGTAGGTTCCACCGGACACCATAAAGAACGTGGCGGCGACCAGTGGCCACAAGGTGAGGCGAAGGAATTTTTTCCGGTTGGGGGCTTTACCAGGAACTCCGGCGAGAGATTGGGGATTGTCGGTTTGATCGCGCAAAGCGCTAGCTGTTGCCAATTTCGATGGCTTCCTCCTCAAGCGACTCACTCTCAGCTACTCCGCAGCGGGCTGGCCTTTTCAAAAAAGCGGTGCTCGAGCTTTCTGGTTGTTTAGATTCCAGAAATTCCGCTGGAGTTAGTTCGCATTTGTGAGATTACGGGAAATTCTTCCGGATGCAAGAAAAATGTGGAAAAAAATTAAGAAAAGTCTTGTCAAGGAGGTCAGCAACCGAGGTAATGACAAATTCTCGCCGATAAGGCGTGGGGCGACAATGGCGAGCCCGCCCATTGCCCTGTCATCCTCGTCGATTTATCATGCCGCCACCGCTTTGGAGGCGGACCTATGAGACCACCGTTTCTCGTCGTTCTCGCTTGCTCGCTGGCCGTTAATTTTGCCGCGCAACTCACCCAGGCACAAAACGCTTTCACTCCGGATCAAGTGAAGTGGGGACCTGCACCGCCGTTCATCCCCGCAGGAGCGCAACTTGCCGTCCTCGAAGGCGACCCCATGGCCTCCTCGGGCGATTTCACCATTCGTCTCAAGATGCCGGACGGGTACAAGGTCGCCCCGCACACCCATCCCCACCGGGAGAACGTTACCGTCCTGTCGGGAACTCTCAAAGTCGGAATGGGCGATCAGTTCGAGGCCAGTAAAATGATGAGTTTCGACGCAGGCAGTTTTGCTTATCTCGATCCGTCCATGCACCACTATGCGTCCGCGTCCGGGGAGACGGTGATTCAAATCCACGGAATGTCGCCGGTCAAGTTCAACTACATTAATTCAGCCGACGATCCCAGCATGAAGAAGTAAACGCTAGGGGCTTGAACGGCCCGGCTTCGGCCGGGCCTTCAATGTTGTTCTGGCGTCCCGATGTTTACAGCTTCAGTTCCCAGGTCTCAGCAACCAGATTCTTCCGGCTCCAACTGGAATGCTTCTTCCTTGCAACTACCTTGAAACCGGCGTTCTGGTAGATACGGCGAGCGGCGATAAGCTCGCTCTGGGTCCACAACAGGATTTTTTTGTAACCGGCCCGCCCGGCGAATCGAACACACTCGTCTACTAATCGCTTCCCAATCCCTAACCCTCGCGCCGAGCGCTCCACCAGGAGCAGGCGAAGTTTGGCTACGGTTTGGGATTTCTTCACCAGAAATACCGACCCAACATTTTCGCCATCCTTCTCCGCGATCCAGCAGGCTTCGCGGACCGGATCGAATTTCTCGATGAACTCCGCCACAATTTCCGCCACGAGCGCCTCGAAGCGCTCATCGTAGTCGTATTCCTGGAAGTACAGCAGACCGTGACGCCACACTACCCAGCCCATGTCGCCGGGGCGGTGGGAACGAAGCAGGTAGGAAGACGACTGCTTGGGCTTGGATCCCACCTGCTCCTCGATCGTCTGCATGGCGTCAAGCAAACGTTGCTGCTGAGCAGGCGCAATTTTGCTGAGCAGCCTGCCAATTTGCTCCTGCGATCGCGCTTCAAGAGGGGCGAGGGTGTTACGGCCGTTGGAAGTCAGCGAAAGCATGCTTTGCCGCGCATCACTCTTCGATTCGCTCCTCTCCAGCAAGCCCTTCTTTTCAAAGTTGTGCAACATACGGCTTACGTAACCCGCATCAAGGGAAAGATCCGTGCAAAGTTCGGCAGCAGTGAGGCGTTCCCGGTGGGCGAGTTCGTACAGCACCCGAACTTCGGTGAGCGAGAACTGACTTTCTAGAAGATGCTCATTCAAAACGCCGATCTGGCGCGTGTAGAAGCGGTTGAAACCGCGAACGGCGGCGATGCCCTGAGGGGAGACCTGATGGGAAGGTGCGGCGGAAGCCATACCCCCGAGTATCGGAAGCTTAATTGACTAAGTCAAGTAAATTATGTGACGCGGTCAATCATACGAAAGGCATTGAACACTGCAGATCTCCAGATGCGAAAGCGATCTAAACGCGACCGTGATCAGATGAAGTCGTGTTGCCCGGTCAGGCCGTTATACTTTACTCCACAGCTCCGCCCGCGGATCTTCGGGATTGAGCTTGGCAAGTTCCTTCAGCAGTTCCTTGGTGCGTTCGTCCCGCGGCATGGGAACGCTGACCGTGATCTCTACGATCTCGTCGCCGCGCACACCTTCCTTCGTAGCCGAGGGCACACCCTTTTCGCGCAAGCGCAACTTCTGTCCCGGCTGTGTGCCGGGTGGAATCTTCAGCAACGCCCGCCCATCAATGGTTGGCACTTCAATCTTGGCGCCCAGCGCGGCCTCGGTGGCACTGACTGGAACGGTAAGGTAGATATCGTCCCCATCGCGCCGGAATATCGGATGCGGCTCGATCCGGATGATCACGTAAAGATCGCCCGCCGGCCCACCGTGTGCTCCAGCGTTGCCCTTGCCCGCGAGGCGGATGCGCTGGCCATCGCGCGTCCCCGGCTTGATGCGGACCTCCAAAGGTTCGGTGCGGCTGACTGTCCCTTCGCCGTGGCAGGTTGGGCATGTAGAAATATTCTTGCCTGTGCCCTGGCAGTTCGGACACTGCACATTGAACTTCATGCGGCCGCCGGTCTGAGTGATCTGGCCCGTGCCATTGCACTCAGGACACTTTCCCGGCGCTTCGATGTAACCTTGCCCGTGACAATTGGTGCAAACATCTTGCCGCGTGATGTTGAGCCGCATGACTCCGCCGCGAATGGCCGTCCAGAACGGCACGTTTACCTGGTACTCAAGGTCGGAACCCTCTTCGGGACCAGTCTCCGTAGCGGCTCCTCGTCCGCCACCAAAGATTCCCGAGAAAATGTCGCGAAATCCGCCACCGCCGCCGCTTCGCCGTCCACGGCTGGCGCTATCCGCGAGATCCGAAAAGTCGAAGCCACTGAAATCAAAGGGCACGCCTTGCCCGCTCGCTTGCCCCGTTCTACCACCAGAAAATCCTCCCGGCGCTCCTCCGGAAAAGCCGCTTGCGTCGCCGCCCGCCCGCGCATACGCTTCGGCCGTCGCCGGGTCGATATTGTCAGAATAAAAGCCGACCTGATCGTAGATTTTTCGTTTCTTGGGATCGCTCAGGACATCGTTGGCTTCGGACAGAGCTTTGAACTTCTCCTCCGCCGACTTGTCCCCCGGATTAACGTCAGGATGGTATTTCCGTGCCAGCTTGCGAAATGCTTTGCGAATCTCTTCCGCAGAAGCGGACTTCTTTACTCCGAGGATTTCGTAGTAATCTTTTTTTGTGGTGGTGGCCATTAGAATATTTTGGTACCCCACTTCTCGCCTCTTTTGCGAGAAGTGGACTACTCAGGTCGCCTTCTTAATTCGGCTGCCTGTGCTTCTCTTCTTGTAACACGACCAACAGCCCTGACTGTGGCGCATCCACATAGACCGGAATCGGACGTGCCCCATTCGGTGTTGAGACAAAAAACTCCCACAAGTTCTTATCCTCTGCCAGGCTGAGGAAATAAGTCTGTTCATTTACCTGAAAATCCATTTCACCTCCAGAACCCACAAGAGACCTACAAACACATGGCGCGGGCAAAAATGCCCGCGCCACACGATCCAAGCTAAACGCTAGGAGCTAGCAGCTCTCGCTCACTTCTTGTCCTCTACATCGACATACTCAGCGTCGATTACGCCTTCGTCTTTCTTCTGACCGCCGCCATTCGCGCCTGACGCAGCACCTGCCGCGTCCGTCGGCCCGGGGCCGGCAGATGGACCCTTCGCCTGCGCCGATTTGTACATCTCTTCGGCCAGCTTGTGCGAAGCTTTGGTCAGGTTTTCGCGGGCCTTATCCATTTGCGCCTTATCGTTCGACTCGAGCGCCTTCTTGGCATCGGCGACCGCATTCTCTACATCGCCGCGCTCCGAGCCGGAGATTTTGTCTCCATTCTCGCGCAGCATCTTCTCGACGTTGTATACCATGCTGTCGAGTTGGTTCTTGGCATCGATCGCCTCGCGCTGGGCCTTGTCCTCGGCCGCATGCGCGTCGGCTTCCTTCGCCATGCGCTCGACCTCTTCCTTCGACAATCCAGACGATGACGTGATCGTAATCTTCTGGTCCTTGCCCGTGGCAGTATCTTTCGCGGTCACGTTCAGGATGCCGTTGGCGTCAATGTCGAACGTCACTTCAATCTGCGGCACGCCGCGCGGGGCCGTCGGAATTCCGGTCAAATGGAACTTGCCCAGAGTCCGGTTCTGCGCCGCCATCGGACGCTCGCCCTGCAGCACATGCACCTCAACCGACGTCTGATTGTCCGCCGCCGTCGAGAATGTTTCCGTCTTCTTCGTCGGAATCGTAGTGTTACGCGGAATCATCGGCGTCGCTACGCCGCCCAGCGTTTCAATCGCCAACGACAGCGGAGTCACGTCCAGCAGCAACAGGTCTTTTACTTCGCCGCCGAGCACGCCACCCTGAATCGCCGCGCCGATTGCGACCACTTCGTCGGGATTTACTCCCTTGTGGCCTTCCTTGCCAAACAACTCTTTTACCAGCGTCTGAATGCGCGGCATACGAGTCTGCCCGCCAACCAGCACCACTTCCTGGATCTTGCTGGCATCCACGCCTGCATCCTTCATGCACTGCTTGCAGGGTCCAACCGATTTCTGGATGATGTCTTCCACCATCGACTCCAGCTTGGCCCGCGTCAGCTTCTTCACCAGATGCTTCGGCCCGCTGGCGTCCGCTGTTATGAAAGGTAGATTGATCTCAGTCTCCATCGTGGTCGAAAGCTCAATCTTGGCCCGCTCAGCCGCGTCGCGCAGCCGCTGCAGTGCCATCTCGTTCCCTTTGCCGCGCAAGTCGAGACCTTCGTCTTTCTTGAATTCGTCAATCAGCCAGTCGACCAGCCGCTGATCGATGTTGTCGCCGCCCAGGTGCGTGTCGCCGTTGGTGGCCTTCACTTCAATCACGCCTTCGCCGACTTCCAGAATCGAAATATCGAACGTGCCGCCGCCAAAGTCGTAAACAGCGATCAGTTCGTCCTTCGTTTTGTCGAGCCCGTACGCCAGCGCCGCCGCTGTCGGCTCGTTGATAATGCGCTTCACTTCGAGCCCGGCAATCTGCCCGGCATCTTTGGTGGCCTGCCGCTGCGCGTCGTTAAAATAGGCCGGCACGGTAATAACCGCCTCGGTCACTTTCTCGCCGAGATAATCTTCTGCCGCCTTCTTCAGCTTCTGCAAAATCAGCGCCGAGACTTGCGGGGGCGTATATTCCTTGCCCTGCGCCAAAACCGCCACGTGGTCGCCTGACTTCACGACCTTGTAGGGAACCATCTTGATTTCTTCCTGAACTTCGTCAAAGCGCCGTCCCATGAAGCGCTTGATCGAATAAATCGTATTCTCCGGATTGGTGATAGCCTGGCGCTTTGCCACCTGCCCCACCAACCGCTCTCCAGTCTTGGTAAACCCAACCACGGAAGGCGTAGTGCGGCCTCCTTCTTCATTCGGGATAACTTTGGGCTCGCCGCCCTCCATTACCGCCACGCAAGAATTGGTGGTTCCAAGGTCAATTCCAATAATCTTGGCCATAATCGTCTCCTATAGCTTACCGTTAATCAAATAAGTGCTTTGTAATCAATGTGCTTATGATTGCCAACAGGCTCATGCTAAGACCTGAGTGGAACGTTGTCAAGGTTTAGATGCGGCAGGATCGTTCACGGATGCGCGAGAAATAGGGCTCTGGACTGCGCTAAAGCTACGGCCTCGATATGTCTCATGATTAGAGCGGATAGTTAACTCTTAATGACGTAAATGCGGTCAAAAAATCTAAGGTCGTGGCAACCGCCGGGTGCCCCATGTCTCGCGTCTCTTTGCGAGACGTGGGATTCCACGGCTCCATCCCTCAACGGGTTTTGTCGATTCATTACATACCCTGTCAAGTTAGAGCCCCTAGTAGCGCGCAAAACAAAACGCCCCAGACTCATTCGAGTCGTGGGACGTATGTCGATCAGCCCTCCCCCAAGTGCTGCTCAATCAGAAGACTAAACTCAAGCCGCACATCGGTAAATGGCTAGTCTGGGCTATTTACCCGCCTGAAGGTAACCGGCCGGCCATTCACTTCACGGGAATCAAATCGAACTTCCCGGATCCCTCCTCATAGAAGAGCGCGCCCTCTTTCGCATCGCCGCCGCTCCAGTGTTTGTGTCCACCGGGGACGCGTAAGAAGTCGCCCGCGGCTACGCGCTTTTCGCCCGCGTCGTCCTTGTACAAATATGCGCCCTTCAACACGACGATCCAGACATCATTGGTGTGCGTGTGCATCCCGTTATCCTGTCCCGGATCGAACTTGGTAAAGGTGGCGTGCGCTCCCTTGTCAGCGTCGCCCCAGATTTTTGCCTGGGACACACCCTTGACACTTGTCGTGTAACTTGCCTGACTTGAAGACACATAAACGACTTTCTTCATCTCGTTCTGTCCGTGTACCCGCCCGACGGACCACGCGGCGATAATCGCCGCCACCACTCCAGCCACCAACAGTGACCGTTTCATTCAATTCTCCTTTTTCCGTCGCAGTTTCTGATTGAACCCCAAGGCACACGCATCTTACACCTAGCCGGGAGCCCCATTTCTAGCTTCCTTTGCGAGAAGTAGGCGAACGTCGATTCGCGCCGTACGCCAGCAGTTACCGTGGTACTGCTGTCAATCCCATATTCGAATGCTAGTCTTTGGCAGATTTTGGCCAAAGCGGTGTGAAAGGGGGAGGGCACATGTTCTTCTTGTTTGGTGTGAGGCGCAAAAGTAAGGCGATTGGACAAATTGAGCGTCCTTGCGCCAAGTGCGCAAGGCCTACGATGCAGACTGCCCTCGATACGCAACGGTGGTTCACTCTGTTCTTTATACCGCTGATCCCGCTCCGGTCGAGCTGCGTCGTCCGCTGCAATCTGTGCGGCTTGACGCTGAAGGGTTCTCCAGAATTGAAGAACCAGATTTCTGCGCGAGCGATGGCAGCTGGGGCCTAGTTCCGAAAAAATACCTGGGCCGGACTCAAGCGAGATGCGTGGACTAAAAATCTCGTCAAGCGCAGATTGGCAAATACGCTCGCAAACCATCCCCCGCAGCTCAACCCGGAATTCCTCATAGGCCGGAATTCCTAAGTAGAGAGATACTCAAGCGGTTAAAACCGTCGAGCTTAATTGCCTGAACCGCAGCGCTGAAAGCGCTGCGCCACCCAAAACTAAAATCCCTCTAATCTGTGCCATCCGCCCTAGTCATCCACAGGCCGCCATTCGAAGATGACTGCGGAGCGGAATGTGCGATTAGTTTTTCGCAAATCTGACGCGACACAACACGTTGGCTCTCAATATTTTGCCGCCAAGCTGCTGATGGCAGATATTTTACCGGCGAAGCCTGGATCGCGCCTCCGGCAAGCCAAACAAGGGAAAGATTTTATCGAAACGATCCGTAATTTTTTTCGATCTGGATCGAGAAAAATTCACCCGGCGCAGCTCAGGCGTCGTTCAGCTTATTTTCGCAGAAGCACATTCAGAAGCTGCGCTAACTCAATTTTTTGAGCTTTGTCTGCGTTGTTAGGAGTATCTCCGGTGAGTTGCGCCAGCTGTTGAGCGGTGATGTGGGCAGCGATGTTTTGCGGAAGATAAATCGTGTGCTGCGGGAGCGACAGCTCCCAGGTTGCCTTGGCGCGGCGAATGAGGGGCCAGCGTTGCCGTTCCGAACGATTGCGCGCCTCCGATCTGCCCGCAGTGAAGGAAACCAGCTCATCGATCTCGACTTCTGCCCAGCCTTGCGTTCCCGAGAGGTGCAACTTTCTTACCATGAAATGATCGAACACAACCAGAGATCGATCTGAGCTGAAGAGGTCACTTCCGCGGAGGCCCTCTTCAGAATCTGCGCAGGATTGCAAGAAAGCCGTCCGTATCTCATCCGGCTTGGGGTGCGCAGAACCCACTGCCACAAATTGAGGAATGATTGGACTGGGTGATTGCGTATGAGCGAGTCTTGCCGAAGATCTGCTTTTGTCGGAGAACTCCTTCGCCCGACCCGTTTCATCGGCTGCTCGCTCATGCGACTCGGGACTCTCTCCAGCTGCGGGTTTGAGGCTTGCGTTGCGAAATGAATCGGCAAGCACTGTACCGGGAATCGCTTTGACATAACGGAAGAAACGCGGATGGCCGCGGCGTTTCCAATACGGCGACTCGTAGGATTCAACACCGGCTCCGGAACGCAACAGACTGAAAAAGGAATGCTGTGCTGGATTAACCACGATACCGACGTGCCCGCGCCACACCGCGAGGTCGCCAGCTTGCGGGATAGTTACCCGCTGGAATTGGTCAATACCTGAATAAAGGTCGACGGACGAGGCGTATGCGTAAGGGAAACCAGCGCGCTGGTAAAGCGCATGGACGAAATGGGAACAATCCGATTCGAAGCCGCGATGGTGGCGAGACTCGAGCGCTGCCCCAAGAACCGCCAGACCCTCGTCTCGCGTTAAGGTATGAGGATCCCCTGCGGTGTAGCGAAGATCGGAGTCCTGGCGGGCGACAGGTGATGATAGGGTCGGCCTTTCCAGATTTTGTTGGGCGACGGCCGGAATGCACAGGCGTATTAGCACTACCAGAAGGACGCTTTTGGCATGGGCCCGCATAACGTGTTTTAACGCGCCATCGGGAGGCCGGCCAGATCACAAATGTCCCACCAAGTCCGCGGAAAATATCACGAAGTCAGATGCACCTTGGGTCCGAGGGGTTTAGAAGAAGCTGCCGAGGTGCCGAGATCTCGCATCTTTTGCTCTTGGGAGGGGCAAAGCGCGGCAGGCAGCGGAGACATCCCCAGCGGACACGACCCGCTTCCGTATTTTGGCCCGTATTTGCAAAATCTTGGCCATTCGATCCATGGGGGAAATTTTGTCTGCAATAGCTGCCCGAATGTAGTGGAGGTGAGACGGGGAAATTCACTCCATCTCTGCATGCCACAGCGGCTCTCCACCGAGCGAGTGATAGAAGCCCCAACCGGCCAGAGCCACCACGCTGAGCAGCGTCAGAATGAACGTGCTCATGTACCAGGCGGAGAAATCGGCAGTGAATGGCACATTCGATAGCATGTTGACCATAAAGATGGCGCAGGCCAGCGGGATGAGTCCGAAGTGATAGACGATGAGCACTGCGATGGCGTAGACGAGAGTCCAGGTCGGCAAGTCCACCACCATATGAGAAGAAGTAAGTCCCTGAGGGAGCGCGTAGATGGCCACAAAGGCAATCGCGGCCAGCCAATCTTTGCGCAGCACAATCTTAAGGCCGAGAAGCAGAAAGAAGAACCCCAGGGTCCCCAAAATGGAAGTAGGAATTTGCATCAGCCACGCGCCCAACGCCTGGCGCCCGCCAGCAAGGTACTCGATCTGGCCGATGCTCGGCACCGCCCCCATATGGATCGTAACGATAGACCGGATCTGAATGATGAGTATCCAGAGGACTCCCAGCATCACTCCAAACAAAATATCGCGCCCCACCAGCGGATCGCGAAACTGGCCCGACAGCAGCCGACTCCACGAAATAATGGTCTGCGGCCAGCGCCTCCGCACCCAAGGTTCAAGCGCAAGGTACAACAACCATGTCGTACCGGAGACAAACAGCCCGGTGCTGACTGCAATGATAAGCAGGCCAAGAGTGTCGATGCCGGCAACCATGTGCCCGCGACACAGCCACAACAGAATCTCGAGCGCAAACATCACCGCTGCCAGACGCAAAGCGCCTTCGCGATCGCCGCGTCCCTGGCGATAGTTGCCCCGCGCCAGGCGAATCGCCCCAAGAAATAAAGCCAGGAACAGTAGGATCGTGACGACCTGCTGCACTTTCTTCCCGGTGGACTGCTCCGGACTCTTCACGCGATCTGGTTTAGTCCAGTCGCCGATGAGCGAAAAGAAAACTGGCTTGCCATGCCACGCAGCCGCTTCTACTCGAAGCGCGCGCGTCGTTCCCGGCCATGCACCGGTCCACGCCATTCGCGCGTCGGAGTTCGCCAGCGAGTTCCACACTGGCTCGGCTTTTTGAAACTGCGAGGGATCAAGTCCGGCCGCCGCGAAAAGAACATTCCAGTCAAATGGCGCGAACTGGGAACTCGAACTCTCCTTCTGCGGCGGAATCGCCTGGAAATAAGTAAGTCGTCCTTGCGGGTCGAGTTCAACATTGATCATTCCTGAAAGAATCGTCGGAGGATCGCTCTGCGTGACAATGCCAGGATTCAGCAACTGGTCGCGAAAGCCAGCAGCGACCAGGTCGTCCGGACTCTGCCGATGCCAGAACGCAAGCAGCGAAGGCCGAGCGCCGAGGACCGCGCTCCAATTCGGCCGCGGTTTGTCGTTCTTCTCAACATAGTCCTGAAAGTCGCCGTCATATTGCAGACCCGAGACGCTATCAGCCGGCCGTTCCGGATATCCCAGCCGCGCGACGATCTCGCGCGCCTTTTGGGTAAGCACCTCGGGAGTCAGGTCCAGTTGCATCTTCTGCAGTCCGCTGTAATGAACGCCCAGCAAGATGACCACGCCCAAAGCCGCCAGCACCGCGGCGAAGCAGGTGACTGCAACCCGTGGGCGAAGTCCGAGAGTTTCGCCGGACGCCGCTACCAACTGCGGCGAAGGCGTTTCTCCCGCGGCAAGTGCAGCGGCCAGCGGATCACCACCTGGCAAAGCAGCCGCAACACTTAGAACCGTGGCGGGCCGCGCCGAAGCCTCCCTCTCGAGGCAGCGCAAGATGACGCGCTCGATTACTGGATTGAGATTTTTCACCACGGACGAGGGACGACTCAGTGTTTTCTCAGCACCACCCCGCAGTTTCTCGCCGGTTTTCTCGGAGAAGGCACGTTTGCCGGTGAAGACTTCGTACAGCACCAGCCCGAGAGAATAGATATCGCTCCGCGTGCTGACTTCTTTTCCTGCCAATTGCTCGGGCGCCATGTAGGCTGGAGTTCCACTGCGAACTTCGGCCCCGTGGATCTGATCTGCGACTCCTGCCAAGCCGAAATCGGTGACCACCACCTGTCCCCGACCATCCAGCATGATGTTGGCGGGCTTCAGGTCGCGATGCAGCACGCCTTTCGTGTGGGCAGCGGCCAACCCGGCGCAAAGCTGGCGCGCGATGTCGAGCGCCTTGTCCTCGGGCAGTCGGCCAATGCGGCGCAACAGCGATGCCAGGTCTTCTCCGTCGACATATTCCATCGTGAAAAAGGTGTGGCCTTCCACGTCCCCCACGTCGTAGACGCGGCAAACGTTGGGATGGGAGACGCGCCGCGCTATCCGCACTTCATTCTTGAAACGTGCGAGTAAAGCTTGGTCTCGTGCAGCCTCGTCGGGCAGGAACTTGAGAGCAACCGGTTGGCCCAGAGTGAGATCGTCGGCGCGGTAGACCTCACCCATGCCACCTTTTCCGAGTAGGGCGATGATGCGATAACGGCCAGCCAAAAGGCGGCCGGGCAAAAAACGGCCTTCGCTCAGATATTCGGCAGAACCGGATGGATGAGAAGCCGACCGGGAAGCCTGTGACGAAGTAGGAGCGGGGGGCAACGGTGAAGTTGCCGTCGCGAAATCGAGCGTTGCAACGTCGTCGGTGTCACTTGGCTTTCCGCAGGCGGAGCAGAAGCGTCCATTCACCGATATCTCAGTACCGCAAGATGAGCACGCGGGCATGAATTTTTCCCGATACAGTCTATCGCGTCGAACAAGGAACGAAGAATGCCTGGGAAGCTGATTCTTGACTTTGCTTCAGAACTTAAGTCTTGAGGTCAAGTCTTGGGTCTAACGCTGGTTGTATTACCATCCAAGCGATGAGTTCCCTTCTTCGTCGTTGGTTAGCCGATCCGCTTGTTTTGTTATGCGCCGTGGCCGGTCTGCTCGCGTTTGTGGTGCAGTCTGGAGAACTCGGAACGGCAGACACTATGCATCGGCTTCAGACCACTCACTGGCTCTGGACCTCCGAACCACAGGTCTTTCCCAATGAGTATCCGGAGTTCGGCCTGCATGGACGCAGTGGCCAACTCTACAGTTGGTACGGCATTGGACAGTCTCTACTCATGGTACCGGCCGACCTTGTCGGCACATGGATTGCACGTTGGCCAATCTTTTCTGGCTACAGCGACGATCCTGCCGTAAGAAGCATTGTCGTTAGCTGCAGCACCAGCATTCTGGTAAATGTGCTGACGGCGATCATCGGCTTTCGCTTACTTCGTCAATTGCGGTTTAGCGTCAGAGAGTCTGTACTGGGCGTGCTGGGGCTGATGTTTTGCACCACCCACCTGCACTACACACAGAACATGATGGAGAACAATTACATCATGCTTCTGACGCTGGCAGGATTTTCCTTTCAGTACGAGTGGTTGCGGACTGGAAGTAAACGAGCGTTGTTCCTAGGTTGCGCGGCGCTTGGATTGAATTTGCTGACGCGGCTCACAACCGGCCTCGACCTTATTGCGGCGGGTATTTTTCTTTTTCTTGTGCTTCATTTCGAATCAGCGAGTGGAAACAAACTGTGGCGGCAGTTCGTCGACCACTGCAAGATCGCCGCGCCCGTGTACGCAGGTTTTTTCTTGATTGATCGCCTTTATCAGTTCTATCGTTTCGGTTCATTCACCAATACGTACGTATCGCTATTTGCCAAGGAGCAGCGGTTGCAAGACCCAACCCTGCCTGCGAAGTTTCCCTGGACTACGCCATTCTACGAAGGCTTTCTGGGGCCGCTGTTCAAGCCAGAGAAGTCAATTTTCTTATTCGATCCGCTGTTGGTACTGGCAATTCTGCTGCTGTTCTTGCTGTGGAAACAGTTATCGCCAGAGGTCCGCGCCTATGGCTTGGCCTCGCTGTTGCTACTGCTGGGCTACATCAGCTTCTATGCGAGATATACCTACTGGGCGGGAGATTTTGCCTGGGGTGACCGCTATGTTTCTACGTCGGTGCAATTGGCGGCTCTGCTCGCTGTGCCGTTGCTGTTGCGCTATCGCGAAAGTTTGGCTGCGTGGGTATGGCGCGGTGGGATGGCGTTAATCGCGATCAGCCTGGTCATTCAACTTGCGTCGCTCGCGTTTTGGTTGCCGCTCGAGATTTATCAGATGGAGACTCTTGGCCATCCCACCTTCGTCATCGCTCTGCGCTTCAAGAATATTGCGGCGTTTGCTCTGGGCAAAATGGACGCTTGGGGATTGAACAATGAATCCATGACGCAAGATCCCTGGGATTATGTTCACATCACGACCTGGAATTTCTTGCCATTCCTGCTGCGGCGGGTAGGCGCGGCGCCGGAGTGGGTAGTAAAGATAACATTCGCCATCTGGGGAATTGCCGCCTCCGTGTTGGCGGTTGTTTTATTGCTGCTGAGGACAGTGCTCAACGTTCGTCTGAGTGGCCGTCATTGACTTGATAGCTTCATCCACGTAAGATTCGCCAACTGTGGCAGCCAGACGATGGCGCCGCATTATCGAGAAGAGGGACCGCCTATGAACTGAAGGGGCCGCCAGGCCGCGGTTCGCTCGTAGCTGATTCAGTCATAGCTGATTCAGTCGTAGCTGATTCATTCATAGTTGGTCGGTCAGAAATGAAGATGAGGAGGCAGGATGCAGTTGCGACTTGAGAGCCGCCCGGTGGGCGATGTCCTGCTCATGCAGTGTCACGGCCGGATCGTCGCCGGCAATGAAGTGTTCACGCTGCACGCTCGCGTTGCGGATGCTATTGAAAAATACGGCGACGTCGTACTACAACTCGATCAAGTGGAGTTCGTCGACAGCAGCGGATTAGGGGCGATGATGCGCCTGGTGCAGGCTGCACGATCGAAGGGTGGAGACGTCAAACTTACTGGGGTGCCCCCAAAGGTCTACAAAGTCCTTAAGCTGACCAACCTGCTGGCGCAATTTGAAGTCTACGATTCGATCGAAGAGGCAATCACTGCCGCCTACTTAGGCTCCCGTTATTCGCGAGGGAAAACTGGAGATTCAAGGCAGCGGCTGCTCTGCGTTTACGCTTCCACCGATGTGTGCACCTTCCTGAGGGAAGTGCTCTGTAGTGCGGGATATAACGCCTTGACCACTACCTCCGTCGACGACGCTCAAATACTCCTCAAGGCAACCAAGGCCAAGTTGGTAGTGGTCTCCGCCCGCATTCAGTTCGTGCACGGCAAACCCATTCGCAAAGCCCTGGAGGAAATTGATCCGTCCGCCGGACTGCTGATTTTGGACGAGAACTTCGCCACCGACGATCCTGGGGAAGCCGCGGAGAAACTTCTGAACGGCGTTAACACTCTGATGGCAGCTGCTGACAAGTAATCTCGAGTGCCTTGGGATGGTTCCCGATGGCCCTCGCGGCTACCATACTCGGCAAGCCTTCGCCGGAGCCATTGGCTGTCCTACTCTGCAGCCGAACGCTTTCCCGAACTCGGGCACATTCACTAACACACCGTTCGCGCGGAAGCGGCTCGGGGAATGTGGATCGGTCGTAGCCACCAGGCGCTCCAGCTCGGGACGCCATTGCGCGCACCAGTCCTGCGCGAATCCCACGAACAACTCCTGCACCGGCGTGTAACCCTCGTCTGACTTCCGGTTAAGATCGATTCCTTCCTGCGCGGCTCGCGCCAGAAACGCCATGTAAGCCAGCCGCATCCCGCCGTTGTCCGCCGTATTCTCGCCCAAGGTAAGTTTGCCATTTAGCTTCGTATCGCCCACGCTGAATTGCGCGTACTCGTCGACGATGCACTGCGCCTTCTCAGTGAACCTGTCGCCATCTTCTTTGGTCCACCAGTCGTCGAGATTTCCATGTCCGTCGAACTGCCGCCCCTCATCGTCGAAGCCATGCGTAATTTCGTGGCCCATGAACAATCCAATGTGTCCGTAGTTCAGGGCATCGGGCTGGGTCGCTTCGAAAAAAGGCAGTTGCAAGACGCCGGCAGGAAAGTTGACATTGTTCATATTGGGGTCATAGTACGCGTTCACGGTCGGAGGAGACATCTGCCACTCTTGCCGATCCACCGGCTTCCCGATCTTCGCCAGCTGCCGCCGCGACTCAAACTCAGCCGCTCTCAGATTGTTTCCGAAGGCGTCGCCGCGAACGATCTCAAGCTTCGAGTAGTCGCGCCACTTGTCGGGATATCCAACTTTGTTGGCGACCAGGTGAAGTTTCTCTTTGGCGCGCGTTTTCGTGGCTGCACTCATCCAGTCCAGCGAATCAATGTCGCGATCCATGGCGGCTTCGATGCCTTGAATCATCTGCAATGCCTTTTCCTTGCTGGAGGCGGGAAACTGCTGCTGAACATAAGCTTTACCTAACGCCTCCGGCAGGGCTCCGTCCGTGCTCTGCACACAGCGCTTCCAACGGGGTTCCTGCTTCGGAATGCCCGCCAGTTTGCGCCCTCCGAAATCAAACTTCTCTTCATCCAATGCCTTGGGCAAGATCGTACCGGCAATCGAACCGACCAGTTGCCAGCGCAGGTACGCTTTGATTGTCGGAAGATCCGTCTGGCTGATGACCTGATTCATCCCCTTGAAAAACTCCGGCTCGGCCACATTGATTTCCGCAAATCCCGGGGATCCGCTGGCAGGATAAAAATGATCCCAGTTGAAGATCGGCGTCAGCGCCTGGAATTCCTTGGTGGTCATCATGTGATAGACATTATGCGGATCACGCTGAGACGTAATATCGAGAGACACTTTCGCCAGCGCGGTTTCCAGCTTCATGATTGCCGCTGCGTCGCTCGCCGCCTGGGTTTCGCTCGAACCGAGCAGCTTGAGCATATTGGTGACGTGTTGCACATACTGCTGCCGAATCTCATCGTCCTTGGCGCCGGTTCGGAAGTAGTAGTCCTTCTCTGGAAGCCCGAGTCCATTTTGGCTCACGACCGCGATAGATCGGGTCGCGTCCTTGAAGTCCTGTTGCGATCCAAATCCCAGAAAGGCATTCACGTTGATCAGCTGATAATGCGCCAGCAGCTCGGGTAATTGATCCTTGCCGGTAAGCGCGTTGATGCGATCCAGTTCCGGCTGCAGCGGCGACAGTCCTTTGCGCTGGATGGTCGGTTCATCCATGCAACTTCCATAGTAATCACCAATCTTCTGCGTGTTCGCGTCGCGCGACTCATTTTCCGCCGACGCCTTATCCAGAATTCCGTGCAGCACCTGACGGTTGTATTGGTCCAGATTGTAGAACTGATCGGAGGACGGCGAATCTTCAGGAATCGGATGCAACTTGCCCCAGTTGCCACATGCGTATTGATAAAAGTCCACGCATGGGTCAGCGGTCGTATCCATAATATTTCTGTCGAGCCCGGGAATGAGAGTAAACGTTTGCGACGCACTGGTGGTTTGAGCAAGAAGCCCGCTGCCAGAGATCAAGAATAAAACCAAGAATAGAACGATAGCGGAAGCTTGCTTCATGGAGGGATCCGTTCCTTCGCTAGAGAGTAACGACACTACCGCAAGACTCAGAGACGGCTTACTACTTAAGACGTTAGCAGCAGAACCACGTTGAGGCGAACATCGGCAATCGAAAACCTGTGCTAACCCGGAGGTTCGATGATCTCTAGCTCGACGGCGATGATTTGCTTTGGTAGTCTCCCTACTCCACCGTCACCGACTTGGCCAGATTGCGTGGTTGATCCACGTCGCAGCCGCGCCGCACGGCAATGTGATAAGCCAGCAGCTGCAGCGGAACAATTTCGAGGATCGGCGAGAGTTCTTCCGGAGCTGGGGGAACATAGAGAACGTAATCAGCGGCTTCTTTGATCTCTTCGTCGCCTTCGGTCGCCAGCGCGAGCACGACGCCGGAGCGGGCCTTTACCTCCTTCAAGTTCGACATCGTCTTTTCGTAACGCACCATGGAATCGGGATCATTTACATCCCGCGTGGCAACAATGACAACGGGCAGGTTCTCGTCGATCAATGCGTTGGGCCCATGCTTCATTTCTCCAGCCGGATATCCTTCGGCGTGGATGTAGGAGATTTCTTTCAGTTTCAGGGCGCCCTCAAGCGCTATGGGATAGTGAATGCCGCGGCCGAGAAAGAGGAAATCCTGGGCGCGCTGGAATTGCCTGGCCAGTACTTCGCATTTTTCATCATGCGTAAGGATACTCTCCAGCTTGCCAGGGATCAGAGTAAGTTCCTCGGCTGCTTTGCGGGTCTGTTCGGCTGACATGGCGCCTCGCACCTGCGCGAGATAAAGCGCGAAGAGGTAGAGCGCGGTGAGTTGGCCGGTGAAGGCTTTGGTCGAGGCCACGCCGATCTCGGGTCCAGCGTGGGTGTAAATGGTTCCAGCGGCTTCCCGGGTAATCATCGAACCGACCACATTGCAGATTGCCAGAGTCTTCGAGCCTTTGGCTTTGGCCTCACGTTGCGCGGCGATGGTGTCAGCGGTCTCGCCGGACTGCGAGATCACCAAAGTGATCGTGTCTGGATTGACGATAGGATCCCGGTAGCGCCACTCGCTGGCATAATCGACCTCAACGGGTACGCGAGCAAGGCTCTCGATCATGAACTTGCCAGCCTGCCCGGCATGCCAACTGGTGCCGCAGGCGACGATATTGATTTTTTTCGCGTCGCGGAATTCTTGGTCACTGATTTGCATTTCATCGAGAAAGATGTGGCCGGTATCGAGCGAAATGCGTCCTAAGGAGGTGTCGCGGACGGCGCGAGGCTGCTCGTAAATTTCTTTGAGCATGAAATGCTTGAAGCCGCCCTTTTCCGCCATGATCGGATCCCAGGTCACATGCTGCACTTCGCGCCGGATGGCTTTTCCGTCAAAATCGGTCAGCTGCACGCCGGCGAGAGTTACTACGGCAAGGTCGCCATCTGCGAGAAAGAAGATATCGCGCGTGTGATAGAGAATCGCAGGTACATCGGAAGCCACGAAGTATTCGTCGTTACCCAGGCCAACCACGAGCGGAGGGCCGCTACGTGCAGCTACGATTTTGTTGGGATCGTCAACCGACATCACGGCCATCGCGAAGACTCCGGTAAGTTCTTTTACCGTCCGGCGCACTGCTTCTTCCAGAGTGGGGTGTCCGTTGCCAGTTTTGAAAAGATGTTTCTCAATCAGGTGGGCGATGACTTCAGTATCCGTTTCGGTGGAAAACTTGTGGCCTTCTTCGATTAGCTTTTTCTTGAGGCTGAGATAGTTCTCGACGATGCCGTTGTGCACGACCACGATCTTTCCCGTGCAGTCGCGGTGAGGATGAGCATTTTCTTCGGTGGGACGCCCGTGCGTGGCCCAACGAGTGTGGCCAATGCCGTAGCTACCGTCGAGCGGCTTCAGGCGCACGGCTTCTTCGAGGTTGCGTAGCTTGCCTTCTGCTCGGCGGAGTTGGAGGCCGTCTCCGTTGCCCGCCACGGCAATTCCAGCCGAGTCGTACCCGCGGTATTCGAGTCGTCTCAAACCTTCTATGATGATCGGAACAACTTGCTTTTTACCGACATAGCCAACAATGCCGCACATGAGGACTCCAGGAACTCAATCCGCGAGCGCACAGCGGAATTCTTCGATGACCGGATTGGTGAGGACTTCGCGAGCAATCCGCTCGACTTCGGTTTGCGCCTCTTCCCGGCTCAATCCGCCGTCCAGCGTCAGTTCAAAATACTTTCCCTGGCGAACATCCTCCAGACCCTTATAGCCCATCTTTTTCAATGCTCCCTGGATTGTCTTGCCTTGGGGGTCGAGGACACTTTTCTTGAGCGAGACGTAAACGTAAGCTTTCATCGGGATAAGGGCATTATACGGCAGCAAGATAGCATGCTCGATGCACCGGGGCTTGGCGTCCCAAATAACGCAACGACCTTCGGAAAAGCGTGCTTTACCCGAGCCGCATGATCTGTTCGTCGACCTCCGCGAGAGCTTGCTCTAGAATCTGACGGTACCGAGGATTTAATGCGGACTGGAGCTGAGCCAAAATCCGACTGCGGGAGAGCCTTAACCCTTCCTTTCGGGATTCGATGTCTTTCTGTTTGAGGCTCAGAGAGCGCTTCGGTTTTTCCGCGGATAAAGCATCCTCTTGTTGCAGTTCAACCGACTTACTCTCCCATCCGCGCGCCACATGAAAATTATACGCCGGCTGGCGGAAGCGGAGACGGCGCGTGATAAATCTCCGCGACCTCGAACCTAACCTTCACAGTTTCGCGAGCGGTGCTGGCGTTGCCGGCGTAAACTAATAAGCACTTCAGTTTTCCCCGCGGCAATAGCCTTCGGGCGGGTCAAGTATTTTGGGCCAAGATCTCTGAGTACTTCCAGTTGAGCCTGCAAGTAAGAGCGAGCGAGGATCCTAGTGATGACTTCCACAAACACGGCGATACTCGGCTTTTACGATTACGGTGAAGTGGCGCGCTCGGTTTTGATAGCCATCGCCGCCTCCTATGTCGCTCTCGATCTCGCCGGGCGCGTGGCCCGCGCGCGCGGCTTGAGCCGACTGGCGTGGTTGGCAGGGGGCGCCACAGCAATGGGCATCGGCATTTGGGAGATGCACTTCAAGGGGATGGTGGCCTTTCACCTTCCGATCCCTGTCGCCTATCACTGGCCGACCGCTCTGGCCGCGCTCCTGGTTGCCATCCTCGCCTCCGCAATCGCGCTGTTCGCGGCGAGCCGCCAGAAGATAGGCTGGGGTGAGGCGGCGATGGGCAGCATCGTTATGGGCAGCGGCATCGCAGCGCTGCACTACACGCTCATGGACGCGATGAGGTTGCCGGCCATTACACGGTACTCCCCGCTGCTGGTGACCCTTTCCGTTTTTCTCGCGATCTTGTTTTCTCTCATCGCACTGCTTATGGCATTCGGTCTGCGAGAAGAGACGAAGTGGACAGTGCGACGAAGGTTAGGCAGCGCGGTCGTGATGGGAGGTGCCATCTCCGCGATGCACTACACCGGCATGGCCGCCGTGAGCTTTTTTCCCTCCTCGCCCCCCGACCTTGACCGCACCGTGGGCATCACTCCACTTGGTAGCTCTGGAGTTGCGGTTGTGACCTTGATCGTGCTTTTGGCCGCCGTCATAACATCCTCGGTGGACAGGCAGGCAGATGCGAAAGTCCAGCGACTCAACCAAGATCTGGAGCGGCGCGTCGTTGAACGAACTAGTGAGCTGGCAGGTGTCAACGAAGAGTTGGAAAAGGCTTTCGATGAAATCAAGAAGTTTCAGGACCAGCTGCGGCTTGTCATCAACACCATTCCGGCGATGGTCTGGTGCGCGCTGCCCGACGGCTCCCTTGACTTCGCCAATCAACGTTGGCTTGAATATTTTGGCTATTCCTTCGATCAGATACGGGGCTGCCACTGGACCGAAAAAATTCATCCTGAGGACCGTGACGATACTATCGCGAAATGGCGCGCGGCTTTGGCTAGCGGCGACTCTTTCGAATTGGAAGTACGCCTGCAACGTGCTGACGGTAAATATCGTAGATTCTTGACGCGGGCTGTTCCGTTGCGCGCTGCATCAGGCAACATTGTTAAATGGTACGGCACCAAAACCGATATCGAGGACCGAAGGCGTACCGAAAAGGCATTGAGGGAATTGCAGGCCGAACTGGCTCGCGTGACCCCAATCGCCGCTATGGGAGAATTGACCGCGTCTATTGCCCATGAGATCAACCAACCGCTCGGAGCGGTGGTTACTAACGGAAATGCCGCACTGCGTTGGTTGGCAGGGAGTCCGCCCAATATGGAGGAAGTCCGGCAAGCCATCCAAAGGACAGTCGGGGAAGCGAATCGGGCGAGCGACGTGATCGGGAGAATTCGAGCGTTGTTACAAAAGACAGCGCTTCGGACTGAGACACTGGATGTGAATATTGTCATTCAGGAAGTGCTCGGTCTGGCCGAGAGCGAGCTTCAGAGGGCCGGTGTGACGGTGCAGATGGAGTTGGCGCCAGACGTGCCCGCGGTGCTGGGTGATCGGATTCAGTTGCAGCAGGTAATGTTCAACTTGATCCTGAACAGTATCGATGCGATGAGTACGGTTACGGAACGGCCTCGGCAATTACTCATTAAGTCGGAAAAATACTCCGATGGGGTTTTGATCGAGGTTCATGATACCGGCAAAGGAATCGATCCAGAGCAAGCCAGCCGAATCTTTGATTCATTTTTTACCACGAAACAGAGCGGTATTGGAATGGGATTGACCGTTAGCCGTTCTATTGTCGAAGCCCATGTCGGTCGTCTCTGGTTTACTCCGCGGTCCCCACACGGAGCGGTCTTTCATTTCACTGTGCCGAAGGCGGCTTGATTGTTATGAACCAGGAAGCGCCGATCGTATTCGTCGTCGATGATGATGGATCGATGCGCGATGCGCTTAAGAGTCTGATTCGTTCGGTTGGTCTGCGGGTCGAACTCTTTTCTTCGCCACTTGAATTCCTGGAGTCGAAACGACCAGATGCGCCCAGTTGCCTGGTTCTTGATGTAAGGCTGCCGGGAAGAAGCGGACTTGAGTTTCAGAAAGAACTGGCGGAGGACAATGTCCACATTCCCATCATATTTATCACCGGACACGGTGATATCCCCATGTCCGTGCGGGCTATGAAAGCGGGAGCCATTGAGTTCCTGACCAAGCCCTTTCGGGATCAGGATCTTTTGGACGCGATTCAACTCGCTTTGGAGCAAGATAGTGCCCGGCGACTGCGGGAGATGGAGGTCGCGACGTTGCGGCAGCGCCTCGAAGCTCTTACCCCTCGTGAGCGAGAAGTGCTACCTTGGGTGCTTTCCGGCCTGCTGAACAAACAGATCGCCGACGCCATTGGGGCCAGTGAAGCGACTGTAAAAGTCCATCGCAGCCAGCTCATGCGAAAAATGGGTGCCTCATCGCTGGCGGACCTTGTAAGAATGGGTGAAAAGATGGGTATCGCCGTGCCGAGAAACACCTAACCCTTCGCAAGATTTTTCTTAACTAAAGTAAGCCTGCTCTGACCAACGCATAATAGATTCATTCTCCTCAAATCAGATAAAAGCATAGCAGTAGCTTTGTCAGGCTGGGGTTTTGGAAAACTCTCGATTGGCGAGAAGAGGAGTGTCTCAGAACTGTTATTCACCATCAAAACAGTCGGTTTGGGAATCAAACCATCGACCGTGCAGTTTAGCCCAGCGCTCAATTGGAGGCCGTTTGGCGGTTGAGTGCGGCTCCAACAAGCGCCCTTTTTTTTCACTTTGCGAGTTCGATAGCGAGGGAATCTCCTGACTGTGGCGACTCCCATCGTTTTTGTAGTCGACGACGATCCGTCGATTCGCCGCGCAATTAAATCTCTCGTCGAGTCTGTGGGATTACAAGTCGAGCTATTCGGTTCCGCGGAGGAGTTTCGTGAGGCCGAACGTCCCGATGCACCGAGTTGCATGGTGTTGGATGTTCGCTTACCTGGGATAAGCGGACTCGATTTACAGCGCGAACTGGCGGACGCCAACATTCAGATCCCCATCATCTTTATTACCGCCCATGGTGATATTCCGATGACAGTGCGGGCGATGAAGGCGGGAGCCGTTGAATTTTTCACCAAACCGTTTCGTCACCAGGAGTTGCTGGACGCCATTCAACAGGGGCTGGAGCGAGACCGGAGCCGGCGTGCACAACAGGCGGATGTTGACATCCTCAGAAAGCGCTTCGAATCGCTGACGCGCGGCGAACGGAGGGTATTGCCGCTTGTGGTTTCCGGTCGACCCAACAAACAAATAGCCGCCGAGATCGGAACAAGTGAGGCGACGGTTAAGGTCCATCGCAGCCAGCTCATGAGGAAAATGGGGGCGGATTCACTGCCGGAACTGGTGAGAATGGCGGAAAAAATCGGAATATCGGTTACAGACGGTAAGTTCGCAAAACGTTGAGTTATTTACGAACGCGTTAGAGACGCTCGGCCTCCGCCATGTTGCATTACGAAACGGCACCAGAACCGGAGAATCGCGTAAGTGGCTTTAATGACAGCGTGCAAAACACTAATCGCACGAAATTTGCCAAAGTAAAGGCTTATGTACCAACGTCCAATAGATTTGGCCGCGCTTTCCCATTTATCCTCAACCTGTGTAAAGAAATGTCTAACGAATATTCAGTTTTCGAACGATGTGGCTATGTTCAGCTGGCCGCTGTCTTTTCACTCGGAAAACAGTTCTGTGCTCTGAGAGTGGAGTTCTTTGGTGTGCTATAACACACCATAACGTCCCATTTTAGAAATACGGAATTTACGAAAAACGAAACTGCCAGAGGAAGAAGGCATCGCCGCTAAACTCTAGCTATAATACCGGCGCAGTTAGTATTCTGATGATCGCGGATCTCATGAGGGGGAGAAACCGCTGGAGTAATTGATGTTCCCCTCTGATGTGTCGAAAACGAATCTGGATCCCCGGCGTCACGCCGCTCTTCTGGGGATGGCAGATATTGTATGTCTTCGCCAAGACCCTGGCGAACTATTTCGGAAACTGGTTCCACATCTTCAATCTGTTTTTTCCTTTGACCTGCTTACCTTCGCGGTTAGCGACTCCCCTCAACGAGTGATGAAAATGTACGTGTGGGAAGGATCCCAGTGGTTGCGTGGACCACTGGAAGTGCCGGTGGAGAATTCCGTTGTCGGGTCGGTATGGCGAAATCAAAGTGCTGCCAGCATCGACGATCTAATGACGGAAAAACAATTCGACCCGGAGCTGCAATGGCTGCGCGAACAAGAGATTCAGTCCTATTCTGTGCTTCCGTTGACGAACTTCCACGAAAAGTTGGGGGCGATCGGCTTCGGGAGCCGACAAACTCACGCATTTGACCGGCAGGATCTTTATTTTCTAGCTCGGGTGGCAGAGATGGTAGCCCTCTGCGTCGATACCACATTGCCGGATGCAACTCTAGCGGAAGAAGTGAGCCGGGTACGCCTCCTGCTGGAGGTTAGTGGACCTGACGCGCGCGCTTCGGACTTGCAACAGTCGGTTGCTTCCATCCTCCGATCCATTCAGAAGTGGGCTCTTCAAGATTACGTCGGCGTTTATCTCTACGACGAAATATCTCAATCTTTGCGCTTGCACACGGCCGACGCGGAAATGTCGTTGAAGTTGGCACCCCAAGGGCTGATTCCCATCGACGGAACATTGGCCGGGCAAACTTTTCGCAGCCGCCGGAGCGTGGTTCTCGATTATTCCAGCCTCGCGGCGCTGCCTTTTGACTCGGTGAAGCACGGAATCCAGATGGGAGTCAGATCTTTGTATTTGTCTCCTCTTCTTTCAGAAAGGGGACCGCTGGGAGTGCTGAAGGTAGCAAGGCGTGACGAACAATCCTTTGGCCCGCGCGATATCGAGTTGCTGGAACAGGTGGCTGCCGCCGTCGCGCCGGTGATTGAGCGAGCCCAAAGCGACCACGAACGAAGATCCAAACAAGCGATGGAAGAAGGGCTGGCCAACGGCGCTGGGGTGGGATCTGCCCATCGAGTGGTCGATCCCGACACAATCGACCGTGCGCCCGCTTGGTCAGGAAATATGGTTTCATTTTCCGCTCCAGAAGCGCTCATGGAGTCGGAACAGTTACTGACCGCGTATTTCAAAGCTTCCCAGGTGGGTCTTTGCCTTTTGGATACAAGCTTCCGTTATCTTGCGGTCAATGACACCCTGGCAGAAATGAACGGCGTACCTGCCTCCGAGCATCTGGGGCACAGCGTTCGAGAAATTCTCGGCGACTTCGCGGAACTGGTTGAGCCGCAGTTCCAACAGCTATTGGCAACGGGCCAGCCTATCACGGACCTTGAAATAAGCTTTATTTTGCCCAACCGGACCGAGCCTGGTCACTGGGTCCAGCACTACATTCCCATCAAGGATGGGACTGGCAAGGTAAAGCAAATCGGCATGGTTGCGGTTGAAGTGACCGAACAAAAAAAGCTCGAAGAGTCGCTGCGCGGCGTCTCCGAGAGGTTGCGTCAGGAGAAAAAAAGGCATGAGGTGTTGATGGAGGTCAGCCGCTTACTGGCCAGCAAATGGGATACGCGGCAGATCTTTCCCCAAATCTCGGCCTATCTACGCAGAGTACTGCGGCAGGAATACGCCGCCCTCGCTTTGCACGACGAAAAGACCGGACAATTACGGCCTCAGGTCATCGATTTTCCACTTGGGAAGAATAAAAGCGTCGGCGGCGAAATCGGCACGACAAAGGGTCCGGGAGGCAAGGCTTTGCAGGAGCGATCGTCTCTTATTTTCAGCGGGGATGAGCTGCAAGGATTCGATCCTCAGATTGCGGCTGGTTTGTCCTCAGAGGGACTCAAGTCTCTGTGTTGCGTGCCACTGCTTCGGCCCAAGGGGCCGCTGGGAGTTCTCGTGCTCGGCAGCACGCGGACCGATGCGTTTCGTACGGATGACCTCACGCTTTTAAACCAGGTGGCCAGTCAACTCGCTCTCGCGCTAGAAAATGCGCAGCTCAAACGGCGGCTGACACAAGAAAGACAATGCCTGGAAGGGGATCCTCACACTCAACCCCAATTCGAAGAAATTGTTGGAGAAAGTCCCGCTCTTAAACAGGTTCTTGACCAGATCGCAATCATCTCGCAGAGTGATGCCACGGTACTGATCCTGGGCGAAACCGGAACTGGCAAGGGTCTTGTGGCCCGCGCGATCCATCGCACGAGCAAACGAAAAAACCGCAGTTTTATTACCTTGAACTGTGCGGCGATTCCCACCGGCTTATTGGAAAGCGAATTGTTCGGTCATGAGAAAGGAGCGTTTACCGGAGCCGTCAGTCAGAAAATCGGCCGCTTGGAATTGGCTGATCAGGGCACGCTGTTCCTCGATGAGATCGGCGAAATCCCCCTGGAGATGCAGCCCAAACTGCTGCGCGTTCTGCAAGATCATGAGTTCGAGAGGCTAGGAGGCACGCGGACCATCAAAGTGGACCTGCGCCTGATTGCGGCCACCAACCGGGATTTGGCGAAAAGTATTGCACTGAAACAGTTCCGCAACGACTTGTTCTACCGCTTGAATGTCTTTCCGATTCGGCTTCCTTCTCTGCGCGAACGGCGTGAGGATATTCCTCTGCTGGTTCGTTACTTTGTTCGGAAATTCGCCAGCCTCATGGACCATGGAATTGAGACCATTCCCGGCGAAACCATGGACGCCCTCAAGCAATGGGATTGGCCAGGCAACGTGCGCGAGTTGGAGAACTTTATCGAGCGATCCGTCATTCTTACGGATGGAACCGCCTTACGTGCTCCTTTGGCCGAGTTTCGTATCGAGACCGCGAACGGGGCAGAACCCTCCCTGGAAGCGACCGAGCGAGAAGCCATCATTCGTGTACTGCGGGAGACGAGCGGAGTTATAGGCGGACCCACGGGGGCTGCGCGCAGGTTGGGTCTAAAGCGCACGACCCTTCAGTCAAAGATCCAGAGGTTAGCTATCACGCCCAAAGACTACTTGCGCGAGAAATCTGAATAGCGAGTTTCTTAGGAGGGGTGTGAGCTTTGGGTGCCGAATCTTACTCGCACTGCCGATCAGTCGGCAGACAAACTGCGTTCAACTCTGGCGATGCGCAGCGTAATGCCTGTAGTTCCTTGGTGTTAAGCCTCTAATGGGACTGAGGCCGTTTTGGAACGACAGCTGCAGTGTCGTTCCCATCCGGCAGAACTTGGGGCGGATTTTCCGAACGCGAACCGACGAGTCTGTGCTCTCGTCAGGATCTGGCCGCATCCGGAGTAGGGGTGAAGCGTGTTAGTCGCTCGGAGTTTTCCGCCGAACAGTTTGGTGCGCCTGTCGCCGTTAAAGCCGTTCTCTAAGGCGAAAGCGGTTCCAGGAAACGCATGGCTGAGTGCAGCAGTCAGTCCTGGTGAACCTTCGCGGCCGGCTTCTCTTGACCCTGACTTGTTTGCAGGATCGGAGACACTGGGCAATCGGGACGGTTACCACACTAACCCAAGCTTGAATGATCTTCTTTACCTGTTTGCGTGCAAAGTCGAATGGGAGCGCCGCTCTGACACTGGTGCGGCATGGGAAGTCATTTTCGCCGCGCGGAGCCCGCAGGATGGCACGCGCGCCCACGCCCTGTGTCTACTCGAAAACTCACAAGGAATGGGGCAGAAATCTCCGGAGCTAATTACCAAGGAACGGGACTTCCGGCAAACTTCAACAACGGAGGCAGGCATGAGAACTCCCTACGGTCTCGAAATCATCGAGAGCTGCATGGGCTGCAAGGCGAGTCGCGAAGGCTTTTTCTGCCGCTTCAGCACTCCGGTGATGCGGGCCGTCGACACGATCAGCCACCACACCGTCATGCCTGCGGGAGCCCTGCTCTTCGTGGAAGGGCAGACGTCAAGAGGCATATTTGTGCTGTGTTCTGGCAAAGTGAAGCTCTCGACGACTTCAAAAGACGGCAAGGTCCTGATCCTGAAACAGGCCGAAGCTGGAGAGGTGCTAGGCTTGAGCGCTGCCATTTCCGGCACGGATTACGAAATGACCGCCGAAACGGCTGCGCCTTGCCAGCTGAACTTCATCGGCCGCTCGGACTTCATGACTCTCCTTCAGAATGAGAGCGAAGTGGGAGTGCACGCTGCACTGTGGCTGAGCCGTGAGTTCCAGGGGGCCTATCGCGACATCCATGATCTTGTCCTGGCGCGTTCGTCGTCAGGAAAACTGGCCCGCCTCTTGTTGTCGTCATGCGTTCCACCGGGCCTCCGGGAATCTAACGAAGGTCACTTGCGTTCCGCGATGACCCACGAAGAGATGGCGCAAAGAATCGGCTCCTCGCGGGAGACTGTGACCAGGTTACTAAGTAATCTGAAGAAGAAGAGACTGATCCGGATCGAAGGCGCGACACTAGTCATTCGCGACCGCACCGGTCTTGAAGCAATGGCGATCTGATCTTCCCCCACCTGATCTTCCCCCACCCCGGAGGGCGGCTTAAGTCTTGGCTGCCCTCCGACTCTCGGTGTGTGGAAGCTTTGTCGGGGTAGTATGAAGAGAGAAGCGGTGCGGCGGCGCAGAGTCGGGTTCAGAGTCCGAACAATTCCCGCAACCGTTTGGTTTGAGCGCGGCTGACTGGTATCTCGCTTTGCTTCTTGTCGTCCATCCGTAACTGATACGAACTCTTAAACCAGGGCACAACTTCGCGAATCCGGTTGATGTTTACCAGGTACGACCGGTGCGCCCGCCAGAACATTCCTGGATCCAGGCTGTCGAGTAGTTCTTCCAAAGTCCGGCAGTTTGAATGACCCTCCATGCCGGATGTTCCGGCGGTAACAACCGTGATCACCCCATCCTCGATGGAGGCATAGCAAATCTCTTTCTGGTCCACTAGAAACATTCGACCCACAGCCTTTAGTAGGATCTTCGTACTTTGCGTCTTGGGCGCTTGCAGCATGCGGACCAGGTTGTCGATCTTCTCCGCTGGCAATCCTTCAGTTCCCTGCTGCGCGCGTGCCCTTTGCACCGACTGCGCCACGCGTTTCTTGTCGAAAGGTTTGAGAAGATAATCCACCGCGTTGACCTCGAACGCTTTTACCGCGTATTGATCAAAAGCTGTGGCAAAGACAATCTTGGGCAATGTAATTTTCTTGTCGAGAAGCCGCTTGATCACGCCAAAGCCGTCGAGACCGGGCATCTGGACGTCGAGAAATATGAGGTCAGGATTATGCTCTTTGATGAGGCTGATAGCTTCGAGACCGTTTTTCCCTTGAGCTACCACATTGACGTCGCCGGTATTCTTGAGCAGATAGGCTAGCTCGTCGCGGGCAAGTTGCTCATCGTCAACGACCACCGCAGAAAGAGGCATTTCGTCTCCGAACTCCGGTCGGCGCGGAGCTATTAACGAGTATAGTGGCGGCAATTTCCCAGCGTCAACGCAAGCGCGATGGGTCAGTTTGATCGCCAGTTCGCAATCAGATCATGATTCACAATCTTGATGGCCAATTACTACTCGTACGCCAGGGCCTCGATCGGATCTTTCCCCGCCGCTTTGAATGCAGGGTAAAGCGCTCCGATGATCGCTCCAAACACAGCCACCAGCATGGCCCAGCCGATCCAATCTCTGGTGACCACTACCTGGACCAGTGGGAAGCGGTGCCGAATGCCCCAGCTGGCCGCCAGGCTGAACCCGATCCCCAAGACGATGCCCGCTACCGCGAGCAGTCCCGTCTCTCGCAGAATCGCGCTAACGATATAGAACTTCGACGCCCCCATTGCCTTCAGGATGCCGATCTCGCGCGTGCGCTCCATCACCGCCGCGTACATCGACTGAAAGATCACCAGAAACCCGATGATCAGGCTGACCCCGATTACGACGCCAATGAACGCCCGGAATCCCGGCAAATGGCTCGGCGTCATCATGCTGAGATAATCAGGCGTCGATAGAACGGAATATTTGTCCATGCCCGGCTGATTCTTGACCTCATTCACAACTTGACCGGCATTCGCGGGATCGTCGAGCTTCACATAAAAAACTGAAGCTTTATCCTTGGCGCCAATTAAATCCTGCAGCGTGGTCAAGGGCACGAACTTGCGTGCGCCTCGACCGTTTTCCACAATTCCACTAATGCGGAACTGGTTGCGCAGAATCTCCATCGTGTCGCCGACCCTCACATGTTTTTGGTCAGCGATGTAATCGTCTACAAGGGCGTCATTCGGCCCTTGGAATGGTCCGCCTTGAACGTATTGAAACGGCCCGCCCAGAGCCTGAAAGCTCGCGATATCGATGCCATCAATTACTTCCAACCCGCCGCTGCTGGAAATCTGCCAAATCACAGGACTAACTACCGATACATGCGGCAACTTGCGAAGCACATCGGCAACTTTGGCGGGAACCGGCGCCCCGCTGATCCCGGCCAAGAACGACGACCCCGGAGGCTGCACAATCACATCCGCGCCAATGCCCGCAGTACGCGTTTTGGAATCGTTCAAAATGCCATAGCATAACCCCGCGATTAGCAAGATCAGCGCCACTTCGAGGGCAATAGCCACAATGCTGATCAGCGACCGGATCGGCCGATGCACCAGATTGGCGACTATCATTTTGTTCATCATTGGAAACGCAACTTAGTAATTGGCATTTGAACTGAACTCGAAAATTCTTAGCCGCTGTTAGCCGCTAAGTGCAAGGTGCTATTTGCCTGGCTTACCGCATATCCCCCGATGGCGGAGGCGCGGCGGCACGCGCCGGTGGCCGATCTAGGTGCACGACCTCCGCTCCGGGTGGCTGGTCGAGAGCGAATTGATCGTCCCGCAGCGGCTTGTTGATTTCCAGTTTCAACATGTTCAGGGTGATGTCGTACTCCTCCTGAGGCCGGAAAATCTCGATGCGGGACGCAAAACTCGTGCCGTCGTAATCTTTGTAGACCGCGTAACGGGCATCGGTCGCCAGATTGCCCTGTTCATCGTAAATATACTGGCGATGAGGCTGCAGATCGGTGCGGCTGAAAACGATCTTGCGCGACAATACTCCCTCGTTCTCACCCTTTCTTCGAATCACGATGAGTTCGTAATCTTCCTGCAGAACGCGATGCCCTTTGGCATCGTGAAGAATCTCGAAACCGTTCTCCAGAACGGCAATCTCATGCTCGGTATCGATGTGCCGGATCAACAGCGCGTCGTAGATGTCTTTGGGCCGAATGTTTTCCATCGGCTGCTCGGGGTTGTACGCCGAGATTTCGTTGCTGCCGATTACAAAGCGATTCTTGGGCGGAATCCACAGCTTGAAATCCTGTCCGTCGCTAACCATGTCAAAGGCGGTCGTGCGCACAATTGGCAGCAGCCCGATCATATGCAGCATCGCGGGCTTCCGCGCCAGCACGTAACCCCGGATTTCTTTGTAGTCGGTTACATGACCCTTCTTCGCCCCGCCCGCCGAGGTGTCAATATCCACGGTCGCCTGCAGTGACTGGATTTTCCGGGCCTGTTCATTGATGATGTCAATCAGCGCCGATTGCGAAGCCTCCTTCAGCGGAGCCTTGGAGTAGGTCTCTTCCACCGGCCGGGTATGGAACAAACAACCCGTGGTAGGCAGAATCGCCAGCAATAAAACCAAATTCCAAAAGGGCGAGCTACGTCTCATGAAGTGTCGATAACTCCTGGAACATTTGAGTATAGCGCGTGGAAAAGGGTGCAAAATAGCAAGCCCTTAACTCTGTAGAACATGCGTGGTTATCTCTAGTCTTTAGTTCGCTGTCGAACGTTCGGTCATGGCACAGAACTTTGGACGAGATCCTTTAGTCTTACTAAAGTCAATTCCGCAGGCTGCGATCATCATCTAAACTGACGATCGTGCGTAAGATATTCTGGATTCTTTTGATTGCGGCCTTCGCCGGCGCGGGATGGTTCGCTTGGGCTTTGGTTACTCCGCTGGAACCTCCAGCGAAAACCTTCGTGATGCTGCACCCGGGCTATTCTACCCGCCGCATCGCTTCCGAACTTAAGTCTGCCGGCATCATTCGCAGTGAGCATGTATTTATTTTTTGGCGCTATATCCACCACCGGGGATCACTCAAGGCTGGAGAATATCTCTTCGATAAGGCGGCCAACACCATTGATGTGCAAAAGCGCCTGATGCGGGGCGACGTTTATTTCCATACTGTGGTCGTGCCGGAAGGATTCACCATGTTCGACATCGCCCGCGCCGTGGAAGCCGCTGGACTTGGCCCTGCGCAAGATTTTCTGAAGGTCGCGCAATCCGATTCGGAGCTGATCTCCGACTTCGCTCCCGGAGCGCCCTCGCTTGAAGGTTATCTCTTTCCTGATACGTACCAGTTTAGCCGGATGATGAGCATGCAAGAGATGGCCGGAGCCATGGTCCGGCAGTTTCGCGAAGTCGCATATCAGATCGGGCTGCTTCAGTCACGTAGCGCAATCATTGAGACGGCGAGTGCGCCGCCAAATTCGACTCACATCGTGCCGGACAGCTATGTCGGGCGTATCGTAACCATGGCATCGATCGTCGAAAAGGAAACTGCCGTCCCCGAGGAGCGCCCGCTGGTAGCCAGCGTTTACAATAACCGGCTGGCAAAGAAGATCGCACTGGACGCCGACCCTAGCATTATCTATGCCGAACTTCTAGCCGGGACGTACACAGGCGCGCTGCATCACGACGACATGCACTTTGACTCGCGGTACAACACATACAAATATCCTGGACTTCCGCCAGGCCCCATCGCCAATCCCGGCAAAAGCGCGCTCGAAGCCGCGATGCACCCTGCACAGACCGACTATTATTACTTTGTTGCCGACGCCGCCGGGCACCACCGCTTCGCCCGCACCATCGAAGAACACAATAACAATGTGGCTGCGTATCGACGCGCAATGCGGGGAAACTAAAACGCGGCTTCCGGGCGCCGGCTTGATAAGAAGCTTCTGCCTTCCCTCCTGAAGCTATCGTTGATCTTCTTCTGCTGGAAGTCGGGTGTCGGAAGCTGGAAGCCGTTGCCCTTCCATCCATCCCTGCAGTATCAAAACGGCAGCCATCCGGTCGACTGCTTTGGCGCGCTTTTCGATCGACAGTTCTGTCTCGCGCAGCAGCCGGTTTGCCTCCGCCGAGGTCAAGCGCTCGTCCCACAGGTGAACCGGAAGCCGGAATCGTTTGCGGAGATCCTCAGCGAAGCCCTGCATTTTTTCCGATTGCTTCCCTTCGGCTCCGTTCATTCGCAGCGGCAGGCCTACGACGATTTCCCGCACCTGGTAGTCGCGAATCACCTGCTCCAGCGCCGCCAGGTCGTACCGCCTGTTCCGGCGTTGTAAGGTTTCTAAACCTTGGGCCGTGATCCCTAGCGGATCCGAGATCGCTACCCCGATCCTTCTTGTCCCGACGTCCAGGCCCAAAACCCTTCCTGCAGGCTGGATCGGCGCTTTGCTCGGAATACTCACGCCGCGATTATAGTCGGTCGCTGTAGAGCGCTGTTGAAAGCGGAGCAGGTTTATCCTTGCAACTAGCCTATATGGAGGTACTTACAACCATAAGCTCGTGCTTTTTTACAAAACTGCCGACGGCAAGACGAGTTCGGTCATAGTCTTTTATTTACCAGTCACGAAGCCTATGCCGTCATAGCCACGGCCGCGTCCTTGCTTTTCGTCCCATTTCGGAATAATCTGTTTACAGTACTGGAATGCGCTCTCCGCTCGACCCTTTCACCTTCCCGGGTGCCTTTTTATGAGTACTGCGGACCTGAATTTCCACATCGGCGACAAGGTTGTCTATCCCAATCACGGTGTAGGTGTCATCGAACAAATCAGCAGCCGGTCCATCGGCGCATCCGTGGAAAAGTTCTATCTCCTCAATATTAAAGCAAGCAGCCTCAAGGTGATGGTGCCCTGTAATAACGTGGGCAGCGTTGGAATCCGCCGAGTAGTCCGCAACGGTGAAGTGCAGAAGATTCTGGATTTTCTCTCCGTCGCCGATGACCTTGGGACTGCCGACTGGAAAGACCGTTTTAAGGAAAATTCCGACCGCATGCGAACCGGCTCTTTGTTTGAGGTCGCCGGCGTGCTGAAGAGCCTGATCGCCCTTCACCAGGCCAAGCCACTTTCCTTCCGCGAAAAGAAGATGCTGGAACGCGCCCGCTATCTGCTGGTCAGCGAACTCGCCATGTCCCGCAATTGCGAGGAGACGAAAATCGAGGAACTTCTTAGCCTGGCCCTCGCCAAATGCAATCTCCGCTTTCCGGAAGCCTCCGAATTTCAAGCCTGAACAGACGTTTTTCCGCACTATAAGCTACGAGAAAATCGTCAAGCTACGAGAAAATCGTCACTCCGGCCAACACTCTTCTCGCTTCGACCATCCACTCTTCTGCATGGTTTGCGACATCCGCATCGGAACCTCGGGCTTCCACTACAAACATTGGAAAGGGCCGTTCTATCCACCGAAACTCGCAGTCGCGAAGATGCTGGATTTTTACCTTCAGCATTTCGATACCGTCGAGTTAAATAACAGCTTTTACCGCCTGCCGGAGGCAAGCATGTTCGATTGCTGGCGCGACGCCACTCCTGCGAACTTCATCTTCTCGGTGAAAGCCAGCCGGTTCATCACTCATAACAAAAAGCTTAAGGATCCCGTGCCCGCCCTGGACAAACTTCTGGCTCGGGCCGCCCACCTCCGGCCGAAACTCGGACCAATTCTGTTTCAACTTCCACCGCGCTGGCGCGTCAATGGTGAGCGCCTGCTGGAGCTGCTTGAGATTCTCCCTCGCCATCTGCGCTACACTTTCGAGTTTCGCGAACTCTCGTGGATCAATCCCGAAGTCCTCGGGATCCTCAAAAAATTCAACGCTGCGTTTTGTATTTATGAGCTCGCCGGCTACCATTCTCCCCGGCATGTCACCGCGGATTTTGCCTACGTTCGCCTTCACGGTCCGGAGAAGGGCAAGTATCAGGGCAGCTACAGCCCGAAGCAATTAGCTTCATGGGCACGCCAAATTGAAGCCTGGGCGGGAGAGATGAAAGCCATCTACATTTACTTCGACAACGACCAAGCCGGCTATGCCGCCACTAACGCTTTGAGTTTGAAGAATATCGTTTTAGGAAGTCGCGAAAAAGCCGCTTAGCCGTGCAACCGGCTCGTCGCCATCGCAAAGAATTGCGCGAGTGTTAAACTACTGGATCTGAACCAGATAGACCTCACAACCTAATGAAGATTCCGACCGAGCCGATTGGAAGTATTCCGCGACCACTCGAATTGATCGAAGCGATTGCCGAGGCCGGAGACTACGCTGATTCAAGACTCGATCCTCTCTACGAAGAGGCGATCCGGGATACTATTAAAGAGTTCGAAGCGACAGGTTCGCCGGTAATCACCGATGGCGAACAGCGCAAGTATCACAACTTTTGGACGTATTCCGTACACGGATTGGAGAATACTGCTCCCGATGGTTTCAAGATTCCCTTTTCCGCCGGTCATGTACGGCGGATGCCACGGTTGACGGCCGGCCCCTTTCGCTACCGCGTGTACGCGGATCGCTATCTCGATACGGCGAAGCGTTTCGCGCATCTTCCGCTCAAACAGGCAGTGATCTCGCCCTCCGCGCTTAGCCTCATGTATCCGGCGCAAGACATTCCGGACTACTCCCGTCAGCAATTCATCGACGATCTGTTGGGAGAACATGAGAAAGAGATCCGGCAATGCTTTGAAAAGGGCGCGCATAAAGTCCAGATTGATTTCACGGAAGCACGCCTGGCGGTCAAACTCGATCCGTCTGGCACGCTCCTGAACAGCTTCATCGGCTTGAACAATCTGGCGTTGTCGCGGTTCTCGCCGGAAGAGCGGCGACGCATCGGCGTACATACCTGTCCCGGCGGCGATATGGACTCCACCCATAGCGCGGACGTTGATTATGCAGACCTGTTGCCGAGTTTGTTCGAACTGCATGCCGGAAACTTCTATATCGCGCTGGCCGGCGAGAAAGATCGGGAGCGCGTTCTGAAGATTATTCGCCAGTATCTCAAGCACGACCAGCGCGCGTTTGTGGGAGTGGTTTCGCCAATCAATCCGCGGATAGACACCCCTGAGGAAGTCCGCGACCGGGTCCTCGAAGCCGCACAATATATTCCACCGACGCAGCTCGGCACCACCGACGATTGCGGCTTCTCACCCTTTAGTGATGACACTTCTACTACGCGCGAAACGGCATTTGCCAAAATTCGAGCCCGCGTGGAAGGCACACAACTTGCCGAAAGAGTTCTCGGAGACCACTGAGCACGTAGACGAAAAACCGTGGACGATAAAGAAGAAAACTTGCTGCGTTCCGTCGCCTTACAGAATGCGCAGGCGGTTCTACTCGCGCGAGAGCGGGCGGAGCGAGAACTGATTGCCGCGAAAGAAGCGCTGGAGCGCAAATCGGCGGAACTCGCCGAGCAACGCGAGTTTTTTCGCGTCATTCTCGCCAGCATCGGCGATGCGGTCATTACCACGGACACCGAAGGCAAAATCACTTTCCTGAATCCAGTGGCGGAAGCCATGACTGGATGGAAGTCGGCCAACGCAGTGGGTCAACTGCTGGAAAACGTATTCGACATCATCGAGGAAAAAACCCGGAAGCCTGCACAAAACCCCGTAAGCAGAGCCTTACGCGAGGGTTCAATCGTCGGATTAGCCAATCACACTGTCTTAATCGATCGCGAGGGGAAGGAAACCGCAATTGCCGACAGCGCGGCGCCGATTCTTGATGCAAGCGGCAAGATTTCGGGAGTAGTGCTGGTATTTCGCGATGTCACCGAGCAACGTCGCACCGAAACCGCGCTTCGCGAGTCTAATCAATCTTTGAGCGAAGCGCGCGACCATCTTGAGAAACGAATTCAAGAACGGACTGCAGAACTCAAGACCGTGAACCAGGACTTACGTGAGCTTTCCGGTCGCCTTCTGAAGGTACAGGACGACGAACGCCGGCGATTGGCACGCGAACTCCACGACAGCGTGGGTCAGATCCTTGCCGCTCTCAGCATGAACATCGGCGTGGTGCAGGCTCAGTCCCACAAACTGGACGCGCTCGGGGCACGAGCCATCTCCGAGAATGGTCACCTGGTGCAACAAGCCGCTACAGAGATTCGAACGCTTTCTCATCTTCTTCATCCACCACTGCTAGAGATTGCCGGTCTGGCCTCAACGCTGCGCTGGTACGTGGATGGTTTTTCCGAACGTAGCAAAATCAAAGTCGACGTGGAAATCCCAGCGAGCTTTGCCCGCCTGCCAAATGATACGGAGCTTGCGATCTTTCGAATTGTTCAGGAATGTCTCACCAACATTCACCGTCATTCGGAAAGCGATACGGCGGCCATCCGTATCAGACAGGAGGCGGGCCGTCTGGTGGTCGAGGTTCAGGACCGCGGCAGGGGCATACCGAACGAGAAACAAGTGGAACTCACCGCATCGGGGAGATCCGGAATTGGCTTTGGCGGCATGCGCGAGCGCGTACGACAACTAGGTGGCACCCTGGAGATAAACTCAGACGGAGATGGAACCCTGGTCCGGGCGACTCTCCGTCTTGACAATTCCCTTGACTAGTTGCCGCCGAGTTCCTGCCGGTCACGATTTCGATTGCTCCTAAGTCAGAGAAAAGGCGATCAGGATCGCTCGCGAATGTACCAGGGCGCGCTCACGGTGAAGATGTGTTCATTGCCGCGGGCGAGAAGCACCCACTCCAACAACCGGGCGCGCTGATTGTGCAGGAAGTACTCGTACCATTTGTCCTCAACTAGCTCCGGTATCACCACAATGATATTGCGCTTGGGATTTTTCTTCGATAGATCGAGCACGAACTGGACGATCGGAATAATAACAAAGCGGTAGGGCGAAGGCAGAATGTGAAACTCGGGCGGCTGCTTGCCGACCTCGCGGAAGGGCTTTTCAACGTAGTGCTCCCATTCGTCCTGCAACAGCACGGAATGCTCCGCGAGTTTGACGTGCAGCGCGATTACGTCCGATGAAAGACGGGCGGCAAATTCGATTCCCAGGCGCACGATACTGCTCCAACGGTCGATGACAACCACTGCGATGGGATGCTGGCTGAGACCAGCTGCATCGACCGGAACTTTGGAGCACGTAAGCATTTTGACCGAGTGATAATGACGGCGAACCAGGACAAACAAAACAATGGCCGAGGGAATGAAGAGCAGGGTGATCCAAGCCCCTTCAACAAACTTCGCCAGCAGCACGATGAGGGTAGTCGCGCCGGTAACCAGCCCACCCAGGCCATTCACGAGCGTACTCTTAAGCCAATGCGGGCCGCGCTTCTTGCGCCAGTGACTGACCATTCCCCATTGCGACAGCGTGAAAGCCATAAAAGCACCGACCGCATAGAGTGGGATAAGTCGATCCGTGACTCCTCCAAAGAGGATGAGAACGCCACCGCAGAGAACCGCTAAGACAACGATGCCGTAGGTGTAGACCAACCGTCGGCCGCGGTAGGCGAAAGTATGGGGGAGATAATTGTTTTGTGCGATGGCGCGGCAAAGACGGGGAAAATCGGCGAAGGCGGTGTTTGCCGATAGAGACAACACCACAAGAATCGCGCCCATCGTCAAATAATAAAAAAATCCCTTGCCGAAAACGGAAGCGGTCAACATTGAGAGTACGCTTTGGTATCCGGGTTGTCCCGGGTCGGTGGCGGCAATTCCGTAACTTCTAACCAGATAGGAAATTCCTGCCAGCATCACCGCCAGAAGAAAAATGATGATGGTTAGGGTACGCTGGGCATTTTTCACGGTGGGTTCGCGGAAGGCCTTCACGCCATTGCTAACGGCTTCCACTCCGGTCAAGGCCGTGCAACCGCTGGCGAAAACCTTCAGCAGAAGCCAGTAGGTCACGGCCTCCGTCGTAGGCGGCGGAGCTGGCAGCGGAACGACAGGTATGGGGTGCCCCTTGCTGATAAGAACCCGAAAAATTCCCACAACTATTGTTATGAGAATAGTCCCGACAAAAAGGTATGTCGGCACCGCAAAAGCGGCACCCGCTTCGCGAACGCCGCGAAGATTGAGAATCGTAATAATGATGAGGATGCCCACACAAAGAGAGACTGTATGCGGCAGCAACGACGGAACTGCGGAAACCAACGCTCCTACGCCCGCCGAAATTCCCACGGCTGCGGTGAGAATGTAGTCGGCAAGCAGCGCCGACGCAGCCAGTAGCCCAGCACGAGCACCCAAATTAAATCGTGCGACGGTGTACGAGCCACCGCCTGAGGGGTATGCGGCAATGGTTTGGCGATAGGAAAAGTAAACGATCACCAGCAGCGTGATAATTGCAGCACTCACCGGAACGATGTAGCGAACGCCCACCAGCCCTAACGGAATCAGGAGGCTGAGCGCAGCTTCTGGTCCATATGCTGCAGAACTGAGCCCATCGAGGCCAAAGATCGGAACGCCTCGTGTCGGACCGATTTGCTCAGCCCGTTCGTCGCTGGTCGGGATCGGTTTTCCGACAACAAGATCGAGGATGTTCATAACGATGGAAGGGACTGCTTATATAACGTTGGGCGGAGGGAGTGAGGCATCGGAGAATTGTCCAAGCACAGCCACAATAACATCTCTTCCTCAAATCGCGACAATCTCGCAAACACTGCGGGAAAATGACGAGTGCCGGTGGCAGGTTGGCTGTGGGACTAGGAAGACTCGCGTCAGCGACTAGCTTGCCTGCCGCCCCTAGCGGGCAATCGTATTCGTCGACTCTAGGACAGTAACGCTGAACTAAGTGGATATCTCCTCAGCGACGAAAAACTGATCCCAAAACTCACGTCCAATCACAAAGCCAATAGTTTCTTGAGTTGGGGACCAATAAATGCCAGCTTGATGGCATCGCGCACTGGCCAGGACACACTCAGTTCCTCCAGCAGAGTATTGGCACGATCCTCTAATCGGCTCTTGATATCTTCGCGCAAATCGCGAGGTACGTCGGGCAACATGAGCCCGTCAAGGTCATGGTTGATGTCCCTGATGGGATGAGGGACATACTTGATAACCGGCAAGTTACCCGCCGTGCCTAGAATTCCGTTTGTGTTCTGCAGGAAGGCACGCGCCTTGGTTCGGCCAATGTCGTAGTCGTGGTCTCTGTATTCCTGCTCGAAGAAACCAACAAACGCTTCCAGTTGCGAACCTGCGAGTTCCGAGGCGCTAGCGGTTATACCGTAAATCACCATCTCGTCTCGCTGTCCCAGATCGGCGGCGGTTTCTAAGGTAAGAATAGAATCAATCCAGGTATCCGCAGCGGTTGCCCCCGTTGACGTTTTCAGCTCAGCATATGCCTGAAAAAATTGTTTTTTCAGACGCTCGCGGGCTTGTTCTATCGTCTCTGCGTCGGATGCTCGTCCGGCGAAGAGCAGCGGCAGCAAGCCGGCGGCAGCATCCTTCAACCCTGTCAGCTGCAGCCGGCCACTGGCAATTACATCTTTCAACTGATCTGCACGTTGATTAAGAAGATAGACGCTCTGATTGACTTGTTCTGCCTGAATCCAATCCTGGAACTCCGCCTGACCATAAACAGCATTGATCAGTTGGGAAACCGTCGCTTTGAAGTTGGCATTCGCTTCGTTGAAGTCGGCGTGGGACGTCGACCCTTTGACGTGCGGAGCAATGAAGAGGTAAAAGCGAGAATCTGTATCGAGGTGATGATCAACCTCGTCGACTAAGTTCTTGGCCAATCCCAAAGGCTCATTTTGGAAAACTCCGCCGTCGGTGTAAGTGAAGGTTTCAAACGGCATAGGAAACAGTATGTCGGGCGAATCGAACTCGCTTCGATGCCTTACGAGATCTTTTACCCGAAAAGCAAATGGAAAGGCTCCGCATGACACTGCGGCCTTGCGCAGAGGCTCCCAAACGGTCAAGGTGTCCGAGGCGGAATCTACTGTTACTGATAACTGATCCTCGAAACGCGTATAGGTGAAGGTCCCATCCGGCTTTACTTTATAGCTGTAGTCGATTCCGTTCAGATTTGATAATGCCAGCCCCAAGCGGATTACATCCGCCGCGGCGGCATGTTTCACGGCTTTGAGAGGAATGTGTGTCGAGTAGCGCTGGCAGAGATATTTTTCCGACAACGTCTCGACCAAGTTGGACGACAAGACCGAGCACGACGGATCTTCATCGTGTTGAAGCGCCAACAGTCCCTTGATATCAATGTCCTGCACCCACGCACGATACAGCGAATTGTTATAGGGATCTGCCAGAGCGTCTCCCTCGAACAATAATTTTTGCGCTAACACGGTCGCGCTCATCCCGCCCGCGGAAGCGCCCGTCAGAACATCGATAACAATCTTCTGGCCCTCAGGAACGGAGGCGTTATGTTGAGAGATCGCGTCTAGCATTTCAAAGAGAACGCCAGCCTCATAGGGGCCAAGCGAAACCGCACCGGCCACCGTAATAGCAAGTCTGATTGGCATCGGTTTCTCCTTCTCATTTTCGGTCTACGGAAGCGACCAAACGTCTCTTTAGAACGTTAATTAGTATCCCTGACTAATAAATTCCCTCGGTTTTTCATCGACTCGGGTAGGAACCGTCCAAGCACAGAAGTGCACGCGCGCGTAACTCAGACACAAGCCCCGCGAAAACTACCGTGGATTTTCCTGGGATCGACGAGCGAAGCCCCTTCAAGAGCGAAGCCCAGATGAACTTCTTCTCTTCCGGTCGCCGAATGACCGACAAAGTATGCCCGTGTTAAACCAATGTCAAGGACTAATGTCAGGAACGGAACGCCTACCGCAGAAAACCTTAGCGGAGGGGCTCGACCTTTCGGATCGCAGAGATCCGATGTCCCGATTTCTTCTCCGAACGGCGCCACGGTCCGGGCGTGACTCTTCAGTTCTCTCAATCACACGTTTCGGCTCTAAGACGTTCAGACCCGATTACCGAACCACGCGACTTGCCGATCCCCGTGAGCGCAAAAAATCAAAATCACCGAAACAGCGTAAATGCTGGGCGAGAATTGGCTGCCCCCCAGGGATTCGAACCCCGATATGCTGATCCAGAGTCAGCTGTCCTGCCGTTGAACGAGGGGGCAAAACCTGCTCCAATCATGGCTTTATCACGGTCGCTAATTACCTTCCGCACTTTGGAGGCGGAGCAGGCGGATTGGAGGCGATTCCATTTCGACGATAGCAGCCATTAATGGCACAGTCAACGCCAGCGCACCTTATCTTCTCGTATCCACGACAGCCACCTTGTTCACGCCGCTACACGCAAGGTACAGCTGGCCACCCGGAGTGGCGACCATGTTGCGTACAACACCGCCCCCCGACGGGATCTGTTTCGAACTGAAGCTTTCGGACTTGGGGTCAAACCTCACTAGCGTATTCGGCTTCACGCCCGACTCGCTATACCAGACTACGCCGTCGCCGGTGATCGCGATTCCGTACGGTTCTGACTCCGTTCCTCCCGGCGATTCCCACTCTTTCAGAAGTTTTCCGCTTGCCGGATCAAAGTGTCCCAAGTACCCACGGGCGTAATCAGTGTAGAAAATGGTGCCGTCTGGCGCCAGCGCGATGCGCCGCGGACGGGCGCTCTCTGCTGGCAAGGTGTACTCGCGAATTTTCATCGTGCTTGGCTCAATCGTTGCGAGTTTGTTGCTGCCGAACTCGCAGAAGATCGGAACATTGTTCCGCAAGATCACAATGCCATAAGGCACGGCGTGCGGAGTAGGCACTTTGACCAGCGTTATCTTGCCAGATTTCGGATCGAGGCGCCCGATATAGTTGGTCTCTTCGTTGGTAAACCACAAAATGCCATTGTGATCGAATACGGGCGTGTGCGGGTCGATCTTCGTCGCATCGTCCGGCCGATATTCGGCGATCTCTCCCGTCGTTGGATTAAGCTTCCCGACGTAACCCCCCGAGATCGCAGTGAACCAGATGGCGCCATCTTTGTCGGCAACCAGTCCATGCGGACCGGAATTCGGAGTCTTCAAGGCGTATTCCTTGAATTCTCCAGTTTTCGGATTGAGCCGCCCAAGTTTGTTCGCTCCCTGGCCGGTGTACCAGAGTGAGCCATCGGGTGCGAGCGCGGGATCGTGTGGTCGCGACTTCGGAGTCGGCACCTCATACTCCGCGATCTGAACGGTCAGCGCTCCCACCGTCGCGAATGCGGCTATTGCGCCAGCCAGTGTAAAGAAGAACAATTTGCGCAGAGGCATAGTTAGTCCCCACTGGTAAGAATTGTAGTCCTGCGTTCACGGGGGTTTCCACAGGCATCGCCAGGTGTCGGGTACGCACTTCGCGATCCATGGACAACGTTGTTCTGTTTCCGCCTTGAGTAATACCAGCGCTTTTCCCGTCGATTGACAGCTGAAATAGGAAGGCATAGGCTAACCAGCCAAATGATTACCACGCGGGGCGAAGCTGGGGCGCATCGGCCTCCGACTCAGGTCACAATGCTGCTGCAGAGACGGATTTCCCGGAGACCCCGTGCATGAGTTCAGAACGCTGGGAACGGATCAAAGAAATCCTGGAGCAAGCGCTGCGCCTCCAACCCGAAAGAAGGCGATCCTATCTTGACTCAGCATGTCGGGGAGATACGGATGTGCGCGGCGAAGTGGAGTCTTTGATCGCTTCTCATAAGGAGGCTGGAAGCCAGTTTTTGGGCGCGTCTGCGCCGGAAGTGCTGCAACTGACGCCGCCGCGAGCACTCGCTTCCGGCAAAAGACTCGGTCCCTATGAGATTCTGTCGCCACTGGGGGCTGGTGGCATGGGCGAGCTATATCGTGCCCTAGATACCCGACTGGGACGCACGGTCGCCATCAAAGTTTTGCCTTCGCATCTCTCGCAGAATCCAGGTTTGCGCCGGCGGCTTGAGCACGAAGCGCGTGCCATCTCCAAGCTTTCTCATCCCAACGTTTGTACTCTCCATGACATCGGCCACCAGGAGGGCATCGACTTCCTTGTGCTGGAGTTCATTGAGGGCAAGACGCTGCGCCAATTGCTTGATTCTAGCGGTCTCCCGATGCGGAAACTAATTCCGATTGCGGTGCAGATTGCGGCTGGGCTGGCAAAGGCTCATGAGCTCGGCATCACGCACAGGGATTTAAAACCGGAGAACCTGATGGTCTCCGACGAAACCGTAAAGATCCTTGATTTCGGGTTGGCCAAGCTCGCAATGAGTGGCGAAACGGTATCGGAAGTTAGCACCACTGCCACTCTCGAAACCGAGTCCGGCACTGTTCTGGGTACCGTAGCATACATGTCCCCGGAGCAGGCGAGCGGCCATGCGGTTGACTTCCGCTCAGACCAGTTCTCTTTCGGGGTGGTGCTTTACGAAATGGCAACTGGTAAACGTCCGTTCCAAAAGAAGACTCAAGCGCAGACTCTGCTGGCGATTGTCCAGGAAGAGCCCGAACCGATGGCCTCGCTGAACCCTGAGGTTCCTCCTCCGCTGTGGTGGGTGGTTGAACGCTGTCTGGCCAAAGATGCCGAGAGACGCTACTTCTCAACCCGCGATCTTGCACGCGATCTCGTGGCAATACGGGACCGGCTGTTGGATCTTCAACAGAGGCAGCCGAAGGCCCGGCCGAACAACTTGCCGATCCCGGGGAGCGCCTTTGTCGGACGTGAAAAGGAACTGGCGGCGGCCAAAGAACTGTTGCTGCGACCCGATGTGCGCCTGGTAACGGTTACGGGACCTGGGGGAATCGGGAAATCGCGTCTGGCACTGGAGGTGGCACGGGACAGAGTGGAACACTTTCCGTCAGGCGTTTATTTTGTGCCACTCGCGGGCGTGAACGATCCGGGGTCGATCGCCATCGTAATCGCGCAGACCCTGGGAGTTCGCGAAACCGGAGGTCAACCGCAGCTCGAGACATTAAAGGAATACCTGCAGACTTCTCTAGTAAGTCCGATGCTTCTGCTGCTTGACAACTTCGAGCATCTGCTGGTTGAGGCACCGCTGTTGGCCGAACTGATGGCAGTGGCGCCCCAACTGAAGTTTCTAGTGACGAGTCGCGCCCCCCTTCACATTTACCATGAACACGAGTTTCCCGTCCCACCACTTGCACTGCCGGACGCAAAATGCTTGCCTCCCCTTGAAGTACTCTCGCAATATTCGGCGATATCCCTGTTCGTACAACGCGCGGCAGCCGTCAAGCCGGATTTCAAAATCAACCAAGACAATGCCACTGCGGTGGTGGAAATTTGCTCGCGTCTGGATGGCCTGCCCCTCGCCATCGAGCTTGCAGCTGCCCGCACCAAGCTTCTTTCGCCTTCAGCCATGCGGACTCGGCTGGCAAGCCGCCTGCAATTGTTGACTGGGGGCGCACGCGACCTGCCGGCCCGGCAACAAACGCTTCGCCAGGCCATTGATTGGAGCTATGACCTGCTGACCGCGCCTGAGCAGAGGTTGTTCAGGAGGCTCTCCGTCTTCGTAGGTGGATGCACTTTGGAAGCGGTGGAGTCGGTTTGTGACACAAAACGAGATCTGGGATTGGATGTACTCGACGGCATGGCATCGATGGTGGACAAGAGTCTGGCGCGGCAGATCGAGCAAGCAGATGGCGAACCTCGCTTCTTGATATTGGAAACGATTCGCGAGTATGGACTAGGAAAAATGGCGGAGAGTGGAGAACAAGCGCAAACCAGGCGGGCCCATGCCGCCTACTGTCTGGTTCTGGCTGAAGAAGGCGCTGCCGAAGAATCGTGCTCGAATCCAAAAGAGTGGCTGGACCGCTTCGATCTGGAACATGACAACTTCCGCGCGGCCCTGGAGTGGCTAACAGAAACCGGCGATGCCGATTGGGGCTTCCGCCTCGGTGCAGCACTCTTCCGCTTCTGGGAGATGCGGGAGTACCTCGCGGAAGGCCGAAACCAACTCGGCAAACTTCTGAAACTCGAAGGGGCGGCGGTACCAAGCACCGCTCGTTTACGCGTTTTATTTGCAGCAGGAGTCCTCGCCGGAGAGCAAGGCGATTATATCGTTGCCGACGTGCTTCTTAAAGAGAGCCTGGAGATTGGACGGAGGTTAGATGACAAGCGAAGCGTCGCGGTGTCGCTCAATGCCTTGGCGGTTACGGCTCGCGACCGGGGCGATCTGCCGGCTTCGCGCGCGCTCTTTGAAGAGAGTCTAGCGCTGTGGAGAGAACTGAACGATCCGTCGGCAGTCGCTCGCGCACTTAGCAATCTCGGGAATGTGGTCAAGATGGAGGAAGACTACACACACGCACGTTCGCTCTACGAGGAATGTCTGTCCATCTTCCGGGATCTGGGAGACAGAACCGGGGCCGCCTGGGCGCTCAACCACCAGGGAGATGCAGCTCGTGACCAGGGGCATTCTGACGTCGCGCGATCATTATACGAACAGAGTCTGGCGACTTTTCGAGAGCTCAGCGACCGCTGGGGAATTGCCGGTTCCCTCGCCGATCTGGGAAACCTCGCTCGGGAGCAAGGAGACTGTCGCGAGGCAGACTCGCTCTACCGGGAGAGCATAACAATCTTTCAATCGCTCGAACACAAGCGGGGAGTGGCGCGTCTGCTGGAATCTTTCGCGTGCTCGGCGGCCGCCCAATCGGAACCGGATCGCTCGTTGCGGCTCGCAGGCGCGTCAGCCGCCCTGCGCCAGAGCATTGGCGCGCCGCTTACAGCTGCGGAGCAGGCGAAACTTGAAAGAGGTCTGGAGCCAGCCCGACAGGCGCTGACTACAACGATGGGAAGAACAGTATGGTTAGAGGGTTGGGTGATGCCGGTCGAAAAGGCCATCGAGGACGTTCTCAGAAATGCATCTACGTCTGAAAAATAAAAGGGAAGGGTAACAAACGAGCACAAATAACATTGCATATAAAGTTAACGAAAGAGGGCCGGGACGTTTTGACTGGCGCCTATTCCGCGGTAGTAGGGTCGATAAGCCGACGCACAGCCGAGATGCGATTTGCCGGCAAGCCTACGCGTTTTGCGTGTTCTCGGATCGCGGCCTCGTCGGGAGCAAGATAGACGCAATAGACCTTGTCTCCGGTGACGTAACTTTGCAACCACTGAATCTCAGGACCTATTCCCTTGAGAACAGCCACTGACTTTCGGGAAACTTCCTGCAGTTCGGCATCGGATAGGTTTCCAGCTCCAGGTATTTCCCGTTCGATCACAAACTTGGGCATGTGGTAACCTCGCGTAAAACGCATGCTAGCAACTCAGTAGAACTGGCACAAGAGGGCAAATCAGTGCGCTAAACAAGCTGTCTAAGATTACCAGGAACAGTTTTGGAGGTCGGCATGGATCTTAAATCGGTTCAAAAACCGCTGAAGGAACAATATCGCAATGATCCCGACAGTTCGCGAATCACACTCAAGGCCCGAGGCGGCCAAACCGAGACTCCTATTGCATGCTCGGTGGCCGTCGGACGTGCTATCTATGAAGCGCAAGCGCACACGGGCGTGGGAGGCGCCGGCACCGCAGCTTGTTCAGGCGATATGCTACTTGGAGCTCTGTCAGCTTGCGCGCAGATCACCTGCCAAATGGTTGCTACGTCGATGGGAATACCGATCGAACGGATTGAGGTAACGGTTGAGGGAGACTTGGATCTCCGGGGCACGCTGGGTATATCAAAGGATGTGGCGGTCGGCTTTCAGCGTATTGAAACCCGATTCGAGATTGTGGCTCCTCAGGCGACAGCCGAGCAACTACGGGCTTTGCGCGAGAAAACGGAGCAGTACTGTGTAGTCATGCAGACCTTAACCCAACCGCCAAAATTACAAACGGAATGGGTCAGCCCGTGATAAGCGAATTCCGTACTACGTCAAAATCGTGAACAGACCGGTGGCCACGAGTGCTGCTCCCCAGACCCAGTTAAAGTTGAACCAGGCTTTACGGAGAAGAGCCAATCCGAGCTTGCGATAAACGACCCACGCAATCAGCCCAGTGACCGCTAGATAGGATGCCGTATGGATCACGGTGGCCAGCATTCCGGCCCAAGGGCTAGTGGCGGTAGCGATAGGATGATGACCTGCCATTTGGTCGGCCGCTTTGACCGTACTGCTGCCCAACAATACCGGAAGAACCATCAGTCCCGCGCCGTGCGCTGAGGCCATCAGAAACGACCAAACTGTCAGGTCTCGAGAGCAAACTTGCATGCGCACCCACCTCGGGTGCCGATGCCCAACCAGGCAATAGATTCCAAGACCTACCAGTAGCGCGGCGACCGAGTAACGAAGAACAACCAGCGGCAGCGCCATTCCCAGGATCGCCGCTGCCAGTACCACGATCCCGATAGCCAACGCGTGACCGAGCGCAATAGGGATGAGCGCTCTTGCCACGGCGCTTCCCTTTTGCTCCTGCATCCCCAGTGCGACCGCGAAGAGCCAGCCCATGCCTGGATTGAGTCCGTGGTAGGCGCCGAGGAGCAGCATCAGCCACAAGACCGTCGAAGTCAGCCCCATGTGCGTCATCGTTACTTGTCCGAGTAGCAATAGGAGTCCGACGAAGCGTCGCCGCCTTCCAGCCGCACCTGGTGCGCGCGCAGCCCGTCGAACTCGACGAAGAACTTTTCATCCAAACTCATCCCGCCCTTTGGATGCGTGTCGATCTTCGCCATCCAACTCTGCACCCCATCCGGATAAAACTGCTCGTCCCACGGAGAGTAAAGCGAGTTGGTAAAATAGATCCGCTTGCCGTCGCGGCTGATTTCGACCATCTGCGGGCCGCCGTTGAGCGCCTGCTTGGGTTTGCCAGGGTGAGACGCGCGGCGCACGATGCCACCGACGTGCAGCGAACCTGTCTTCTTCGGATTCGCGGGGTCGGAGACGTCATACTGAATGAACTCACCCGTCCCCCAGCACGAAACATAGAGGAAGCGGTCGTCGAGTGAAAGATTAATGTCCGACACCAGCGGTGGCACTGCCTTAAAGCCTTGCAAGAGCGGGGGCAGGCTTACCGGATCCGCCGGCTCTGCGGGGATTTCAATTACCTTGCGGATTGCCCATTTGCCGTTCTTACTGCCGTCTTCGCGGTACCACATCCAGATCGAGGAGGAAAGGTCTTCGAGGGAGATGACCACACCGACGAAACCGTAGGTCTTCTTGGGATCGTGGGCAGGTCGCAGCTCGAGGACCATCTGTTGCTTCGCACCCAGATCCAGTTCCTGCACATGGCGGCGCCTGTCCAGGTCAAAAATGTGCACCTTGTGCCCATACTTGCCGGCCAGGAGCAACTCCGCGTTGAGTCCGTTTTTCACCATGTTAGGTGTGCCCCATTCCGAGGTCACCATCGTGTCATGTCCCAAGTGCCACCAGAAGTCGTAGGCAAGTTGTTGCGGCCCTCGATCCTTTTCCCACTGGCCCTTTAACTCAAACGTGTTTGCATCCATAAGGAAAATGCCGCCGGGGCCGTCTCCGCTGGCCGCTCCCAACGCGCTCCCATAAATGCCGTCTGGGCCGCAATGAATTGTGTGAGGCGAGGTGTAGCCGGTCTTGCTGATGAATTCCTCGGGCTCAATGACCTTCACGATTTTCGGTTGCTTGGGGTCCGCCTTGGTATCGAGGATATGAATTCGGGACGACCCGATTCCCGGCACGATCAGATAGCGGCGCTCCATGTGCGGATGCGGAGCCTGCGGGCAAAGGCATGCGCTGCAAGCGTTCCACCCGAAGTGGTGAAGTTCGTTGTCGCCGCGCGGAAAATCCACCTGCCCGACGAGTCGGCCATATCCGGAGGAACTCGGATCAAGGTCAACCACACCCATAGCATCGCGCTTTCCGGCCTTACCGACGTTGAGCAGCGCTATATACGCGAGGCGTTCTGGCGGGGCCTGCATTGCCATCGCAGGTGAAGGGTAGAAGGTCGGATCCGGCATCAAGGACATGTTGATTTCTCCCCATTGGCAAGTATCCGCCGAAGGATTTGAATCGACGGATGTGAATCGACGGATGTTTGGCAGTTTAACGCACTCGGCGCCAGCAAGTCAGGTCGGAACGTGCCAAGCCCTGAGGGCAGTGAAAACAAACCCCGGCAGGCTTGTGGTTGGATGCCGCGAATTCTAGAGCAGAGTGAGCGAAGCGGAAGGGGACGTTGGTTCTTGCCAGAATTATTCGCGGCCTACGTCGCTGACAAACGCCCAGATCGCTCGCGACGCTGGGATTACTTTCCTCCTACGCAGTATTCAGCTCGCCCGCCTGCGGTTCCTTCTTTTTAACGCGGACTACTGTAATTTTGGCGATGCCTTCTTCAAACGTGGGTGGTTTGAGTTTCGCAGCCATGCGGCGCATCACGTCTTCGGGAACGACGCGGTCGCGGCGCTGGTGGCGCTCGAGACAAACCTCCAACGGCACATCGAAGAAAACGGCGTGCACTTCGTACTGATAATCCTTAGCTAGCTTGATCCAATGCTGGCGCTCCTGCGGCGTGAGGTTAGTCGCGTCGACATAATTCATGGGCCGCTTGGCGATGAGCCGCGCTTTGAGCATAGAGCGCAGATTCGAAAAGACGAGATCCTGAAAACGCTGTTCACGCACATCATCAAACAGAAGGGAGCGCACCATGTCGCTCGAGAGCGGCACTACGTTGTGGCGCTTGAACCACGTACTCTTGCCCGAACCCGGAAGCCCGATCGCAAGCACAACAATACCTTTTGGCGCGCGTGGCGCTGCTGCAGGAGTTGCGGGAATTCTCGGCGGAGCGGAAACCGCCAAGGGAGATGCAGTTTGACCCTCTGCTTCCGCACCCTCCGCAAAGGCATCCTCCGCAGGCTCTACCGCCTCGGATGACTCCCCCGGCGCTACCGGTATCGATGCTTTCACTACTGCGGGCGCAAAGGCTCGGGCGACCGCTTGTTCCCGCCCGCGACCACCTCGTCCGCGTCCACCACGACGTCGGCGGGTACGGCCTGCCTCTCCAGAACTACCGGGGGAAGAGGTTGCGGCAGCAGGTTGTGCTTCCTCAAGCTGTTGCTCAGGAATAGAGCTAGCGCTGTGCTTTTGCTGAACTTCCGAATCTTCCGATTCTTGAGGCGAAGGCGAAGTTTTCGGTTGGGAATCCCGGGCGTCAGAAACTGCTTCAGGCCGCTGTTCCGCATCAAAGTAGGCCGGTTGCAAGGGTGGAGGAGCGGGTTGGTCGGATGGCTCCGCGGGCTTTTTTTTGCGACGCTGTAAGCGCTCGCGCATCCATTTGCGCATGCAAGGCTTTTAACACAGAAGAGAGGGTCGGATCAATTGGCTCAGCCTGCAAACGAACCACACGCGACAGCCGCAAGTAGAATGTAGTAGGTGGCGGCATCCGCGGGAAATTTAGAAACAGTCTTTCAATAAATCGATAAATTATGCCAGGCCAAGTTCCCTCCGCAATCCGCGACCAAAAATATATCTCGCTCACCACTTTCCGAAAGAACGGCGCTGCGGTCGCTACTCCAGTGTGGTTCGGAGAAGACTCCGACCGGCTCTTCGTGATGACCCGCAGCGATATGGGCAAGACAAAGCGCATTCGCAACAATGCGCAGGTGCGGGTTGCGCCCTGCACGATGCGTGGAAAAGTGACGGGGCCTGAATTCGCTGCATCGGCGAGAATTTTGCCGTCTGCAGAACATGAGCATGCAAGGCGGAGTATCAATCGGAAGTATTGGATGGCTCGACTCCCGTTAGTCTGGAGCAGGACCGACACATACATCGAGATAAGATTTTCCTAACTCGTTCGCCGGGGACAGGAGTGGCGAGTCCGGCGATAAAGATCACAAAGAGACTTCCGTAATCCAGCCCAACACGTTTACGCCGATTCCCGGCTCCTGCTAACATCATCTGTCTGTAGGGGCCCCTGGATGGTTTTCTACAGGCGCAATCATTAAGAAATAAAACGGAGAAGCAATGGCAATCAAAGTTGGCATCAACGGTTTCGGTCGTATTGGCCGCAATGTTTTGCGGACGTCGCTTAACGATCCGGAGCTGGAATTTGTCGCTGTCAACGATCTCACCGATCCGAAGACACTGGCGCATCTGCTGAAATACGATTCCATTCTCGGCAACCTGAAACAGAAGATTAGCGCTACCGCCGACGGCATCTCGATAGATGGAAAGACTATTAAGGTTTTCAAAGAACGAGACCCTGGAGCTCTTCCCTGGGAATCTGTGGGCGCGCAGGTTGTGATCGAATCTACCGGCCACTTTACCGACGCAAACGATGCCAAGAAACATCTGCGTGGTTCCGTGAAGAAAGTTATCATCTCAGCTCCTGCAAAGAACGAAGACATCACCATGGTGTTGGGAGTAAATCATGAGAAGTACGAGCCGGCCAAACACAGCATCATTTCCAATGCCTCCTGCACCACGAACTGCCTGGCGCCGATTGCCAAGGTTCTCAATGACGAGTTTAAGATTGTCAGCGGGACAATGACGACGATTCACTCCTATACGAATGATCAGGTGATCCTCGACTTCCCGCACAAAGATCTGCGACGTGCGCGCGCGGCAGCCATCAACATGATACCCACCTCTACTGGCGCGGCCAAAGCCTTGAAGTTGGTGATTCCTGATCTTGCGGGAAAACTCGACGGGTTCGCGATGCGAGTGCCAACGCCGAATGTCTCAGTGGTCGATCTGGTGGCATGGGTGGAAAAGAAAACTACTAGGGAAGAAGTAAACTCTGCGTTGAAAAAAGCATCTGAAAGCGGACCGCTCAAGGGCTATCTAGGCTACGAAGAGAATGAACTGGTTTCGTCGGATTTCAAAGGTGATTCGCGCTCTTCCATCGTCGACGCGCCCATGACCTTGGTGGTCGGCGGGAATTGTGTCAAAGTCATCTCGTGGTACGACAATGAATGGGGATACTCCTGCCGCGTGCGGGACCTGATCCACTACATCGCAGACAAGGGTTTGTAGTGGCGGCATCTTGCCGGCTGTCAAGAGGCTAACTTGTTCTCGCGGTGCGGGCAGGGATGCCCGCACTACAGCTGCCGAGACAGCGGCGCTGGTTTGCGCCGGAGCGCATTTTTGCATGTCGCCGTAAATTAAGAGAAGATCCAGCATTCGAACGAACCAGCATTCGACGAACCAGCATTCGAAACGAGCCAGCCAAAAGGACGAACCAGCCAATGTCCAAGATTTCTATTCGTGATCTCCCGCTCAACGGCACCCGCATCTTCATGCGGGTCGACTTTAACGTTCCCCTGGACGACGGGCGCGTTATGGACGACACACGCATTCGCGAAACCTTGCCTTCCATCGAGTACGCCCTGCGGCACGGGGCAAGACTTATTCTGGCATCGCATCTGGGAAGACCGAAGGGCAAACCAAACCCCAAAATGAGCTTGAAGCCGGTGGCGGAACGGCTGCGCATGGTCCTCGATAAAGAACTCGCCCGTGGCGAAAACGTGGGTTTCTGCCCGGAGTGCGTCGGGCCTGAGGCCGAGGAAGTTGCCACGCAATTAGAGAAGGGACAGACACTGCTTCTGGAGAATCTCCGCTTTCATGCCGAAGAAGAGGCCAATGATGAAACATTCGCCAAACAACTGGGCACCCTGGCGGAATTCTACGTCAATGATGCCTTCGGCACCGCGCACCGCGCGCACGCATCGACGGTCGGCATTACGAAATTCGTTTCGAAGTCTGCGGCCGGCCTGCTCATGGAGAAAGAACTCCAATATCTGGGCAAGGCCATCGAGCATCCAGAGCAGCCCTTTGTGGCGATTCTGGGCGGAGCCAAAGTAAGCGATAAGATTGGCGTGATTCGAAATCTGATGACCAAGATCGACTCGCTCATCGTCGGCGGCGGTATGGCTTATACGTTCCTCAAGGCCCAGGGAAACGAAATTGGTAAGTCACTGCTCGAAAGCGACAAAGTAGAACTGGCACGGCAACTGCTGGATGAAGCGAAGCAACGAAATGTGAAGTTCCTGTTGCCAATCGATCACGTTGTCGCGATGAAGCCCGAAACCAACGCAGTGGTGCAGCGGGTCGGCGAAGGTCAGCCCATCCCAGCCGATCGCATGGCGCTGGATATTGGTCCGAAGACGATCGAATTGTTCTCGGAAGAAATCTCGCGAGCGCGCACAATTGTATGGAATGGGCCGATGGGAGTATTTGAGATTCCCGGATTTTCGCGGGGGACCTTCAAAATCGCCCACGCCGTAGCGGAAAACGTGGGTGCGATTTCAATCGTGGGGGGCGGCGACACAGTGGCCGCGGTCCGCGGCGCCGAAGTTTCCGACAAGATAACGCATATTTCCACCGGCGGGGGCGCGTCCCTGGAGTTTCTGGAAGGCAAGAAGCTGCCCGGGGTTGAAGCCCTCAGCGACAAAAAGTGATCGGCTTGAAAATCGGCGTACACGATCCTCCAATTCGACTTGTACTCGATCATGGCAAGACCATCGAGTTCTGTGGTCCCGCCGATATCACCCAAGAGACGACCGATGCAATCGTGAACGCCGCGAATTCATCTCTGCTGGGCGGAGGCGGCGTGGATGGCGCCATTCACCGCGCCGGCGGACCAGCCATACTCGCCGACTGCAAACAAATCGTGAGTAAGATTCGAAGCTTGCCCGCAGGAAAGGCCGTCATCACCACCGGCGGCCGGTTGCGCGCGAAATACGTGATCCATGCCGTTGGCCCGATCTACCACGCTGGAGAACGTGCTGAAGCAGAACAGTTGGCAAGCTGCCATCGAGAGTCGATTCGACTCGCCGATGAACGCGCTCTGAAATCTTTATCCTTTCCCGCTATTTCAACAGGTGCTTTTGGATATCCCACCTCGGAGGCGGCGCCCATTGCGATTGCCTCCAGTGTTGAGGCTCTGGCGCTAGCTAGCTATGTCGAAAAAGTTCGCTTCGTTCTTTTTGACATCGCTACGTTGATTGCCTACACGCAAGCCGCCGAGAATCTGAAGAGTTTACACTCGCCCGCGCCTAACAGAATGGAGAAGGGATTTTCATGAGAAAGAAGCTCATCGCCGCCAACTGGAAGATGTATAAGACGCCGGACGAATCGCGAGAGTATTTCCGCGACTTTCTACCTCTGGTCGCGAGCCGTAGCCGCGATGAGATTGTGGTCTGTCCGCCGTACACCGACATCGACGCCGCGATTGCAGCCGCGCGTGGTTCAAACGTGGCGATCGGAGCGCAGAACGTGCACTGGAAGGAGGAAGGCGCATATACCGGTGAAATTTCAGCCGTAATGCTGTTATCTCTGGGTGTCACGCATGTGATCATCGGGCACTCCGAGCGCCGGCAATATTTTGGTGAGACAGATGACACCGTGAATCTGCGGCTCAAGACTGCACTGGAAGCTGGTCTCACTCCGATCTGCTGCGTGGGCGAAGTGCTGGAAGAGCGTGAAGCGGGGCTCACCGACGACGTGCTGAGGCGCCAATGTGTAAGAGCCTTTCATGCCATATCCTCGAAGAAAGCTGCGAAGCTGGTGGTTGCTTACGAGCCGGTGTGGGCGATTGGTACAGGCAAGACGGCCACGCCGGAGCTGGCCGCCGAAGCTCATGCCGTGATTCGCCGCGAGGCCGCAGAAGTGTTCGGTGAGGAATTCGCCTCAAAACTCCGCATCCTCTATGGAGGCTCAGTCAAACCAGACAATGCGTCCGCTCTCATGGCGCAGGAAGAAATCGATGGTGCACTGGTGGGCGGGGCTTCGCTCATTCCGAAGTCCTTTGCCGCCATCGTGAAATACTAATTTGAAGCGCTGCCTCCGCTCCGTGCGCCACATTCTTGGACAGAAGCGTCGAGTGCTATACTGCTCGGCGAGTTCGATTGAGGAGGTTGTTCTATGCCCAAGGTATTGCACTGTAACGATGTGGTTGGAAACTGTGACTTCGTAGCTCGTGGCGAGTCCGAACAAGAGATCCTGCAGCAAGCCGCGGAGCATGCCCGCACGGCTCACCAGGTCAACGAAGTGACCCCGGAACTGGCCGACAGAGTTAGGTCTGCTATCAGGGACGAGGCTGCTTAGTCTCTGAAGAGGTTAATCAAGGCGAGCCCTATTGGCTCGCCTTTTCATTTTCCGCCTCCTACATTCGGTGCCACAATCTGCTAATCTTCTCTGCTCGCAATTCCGGTGTTTAATTTTCTGCTCGAAGATAGAGAGCGCGGATGACCGAAACTGTGCGTCGTGAGCCCAGTCCGCTGTACCGGTGGCTGGTCTTGATCTTTGTCAGCCTTGCGATGTTCGGTAGCTACTACGTCTACGACGCGCTCAGCCCGCTTGCCGATGTACTCAAGCAACAGCTTGGTTTCTCTGACCTGGATATCGGATTTCTGCAGGCGATCTATAGCTTTCCCAACATTTTCACGGTGGTGATCGGCGGTTTCATTATTGACCGCATCGGACTGCGAAAATCGCTGATGATCTTTGCTATCCTTTGTTTCGTTGGCCCCGCCATCACGGCCACATCCGGGCATCTCCCGATTATGGCCAGCGGCCGCTTCATCTTTGGGATGGGGGCGGAATCACTCAACGTTGCAGTAATCACGGCACTGGCGCGATGGTTTAAAGGCAAAGAGCTAAGCTTCGCTTTTGGGCTGAACCTGACTACCGCACGCCTCGGAACCTTTGCCGCGCTGAATTCCCCCACCTGGGCAAAATGGGCCTATACCAACTGGCGAATGCCCTTTCTCATTGCATTGGCTTTCTCGGCCTTGTGCGTGGTGGGTGCGGCGATTTACTGGTTGATGGAAGCGTCGGCCGAGAAGAACTACAGTCTGGGAGCAGTTTCCACCGACAAAGTAGTCTTCGCCGATCTCTGGAAATTCGGTGTCAGTTATTGGCTCATTGTCGCCCTGTGCATCGTTTTTTACTCTGCCATCTTCCCTTTCCAGACCTTTGCCGTGAAATTCTTCATGGAGGCGCATGGGACGTCCCGGGAATTCGGCGGGTTCTTGTCGAGCATGCTGACGCTTTTCGCCATGATTGCGACTCCCCTGTTTGGCTTATGGGTCGACCGTGTGGGCAAACGTGCCCTGCTGATGATGTTCGGCTCCCTCCTCCTGATCCCCGTCTATCTGATGATGGCGTACACCCAGGTCAACTTATACGTACCCATGGCTATGATGGGAGTGGCGTTCTCGCTGATACCGGCAGTGATGTGGCCTTCCGTCGCCTACATCGTCGACCAATCAAAATTGGGAACCGCCTACGGATTGATGACGATGATTCAGAATATCGGGCTGTTTGGCTTGAATCTGTTGGTCGGCTGGGCCAATAACTATGGTCATGCGGATGCTTCCAATCCGTCCGGATATCACCTGGGTATGTGGATTTTCTCCATCCTGGGAATTCTGGGGGTGGTATTCGCGTTCCTGCTAAGGCAACGTGAATTGGGACCGCATGGGCATGGATTGGAGACGATTACTACGGCAAAGGCCGCAGCGTAGTTTCTAAATTCCAATTTGCGAAGATTGCGACTCTCAGCCGGAATCAGGGTTTGAGCGTTGAGGCGGAGTTTCAGCATCCAAACCACCGAATGCAAAGGATTTCGTGGCTAGACTGGGGACTGTAATTGCTTCGGTAATTCGTATCCGAAGATCGGTAGAAATACTCTGATATTCTGGAACCTTAGTAGATGAACATCGGTGCTTCCAAGCCGGGCAAACGATACAACACAAACTACTTATGCCGCATCCCAATGAGTGCGGCCGGAAAAGGTGACTTGACCGAGCCACGACAATCCCAGAGCACCGAACTTGGCGAAGCCGAGTTAATCGAGCGAGCCAAGCTAGGGGACGCAGAAGCGTTCCAGGGGCTCTATGACAAGCACAAGCGGCGTGTGTATTCGCTGTGTCTGCGAATGACGGCGAATACGGCAGAGGCCGAAGATCTGGCTCAGGAAGCTTTCCTGCAGCTCTATCGCAAGATTGCTACATTTCGCGGTGAGTCAGCTTTTTCGACCTGGTTGCATCGGCTATCCGTTAACGTTGTGCTGATGCATCTAAGGAAGAAGAGTCTTCCTGTGGTTTCGTTGGAAGAAACGACACAGGGTACGGATGATGATTCGGCCCGGAAGGATTTCGGGGCAGACGATGTAGCGTTGGCCGGGTCCATTGACCGGCTGCAATTGCAGAAGGCAGTGGACAGTCTCCCTCCCGGCTATCGAACGATTTTTGTTCTTCACGATATCGAAGGTTATGAGCACAATGAGATCGCCAGGATCGCGGGGTGCTCGGTGGGCAACAGCAAGTCGCAGTTACATAAGGCCCGCATGAAATTGCGGGACCTGCTCAAGATGAATAGAGCCGAAAAGGCCGGGAAATCCCGGGCAGGTTAGACCCGATTCGACCGTTGCAAGATTGTGACTGGCAGAGGCGGCAAGAGCTGCGGCAATTAGATAGCCGTGGCAGACTTGGGGAGAAGTTGAGTATGAATTGCGTTGAGCTGCAGCAGAGCTTGGCGGATGTAGAAGATGCCAGCACGGCGGAACAGAGCGCTCATCTGAGAATGTGCCCAGCATGCTCGGCGCTGGTGAAAGAACTGAATCTGATCGTCGCGGCTGCGGGCCGTCTTCAGGAAGCAGACGAACCCAGTCCCAGAGTTTGGAACTCGATAGAGATCGCCTTGCGGCAAGAGGGCTTGATCCGACCCCAGCATGGGTCGCGACCCCTCATACCTTCTTTCAGCGCGCGCTGGGGCGCGGCACGATGGCTGGTGCCTGCGGCTGCCATGGTGCTCCTGGCTGCCGGAATATTCGTTCGACAGCACTCCCAGCCCAAAGAACTATCCCAGACCGCATCAGCGACCATCCCGGCTGCCACTCAATCGGATCTGACTCAATCTGATCTGAATGACGAAGACTTGATGCAGGAGGTTTCGGTCAATGCTCCGGCCATGAAGTCGCAGTACCAGGAAAATCTGCGGAGAGTAAACGAATCGATCCGCGACGCCCAGGGTCTAGTGAATGAGAGCCCGAATGATCAGGAGGCCCGGCGGTCGCTGATGGACGCTTACCAGCAAAAGTCCATGCTTTTTGAGATGGCAATGGACCGTTCTCTGCCATAATATTGGGAATTTTCCAGCAGCACTCAAAGCAATGGCGGAACGAACAATGACGGGGCAAGCTTGGGGGAGTCGGTTATGGTGAGTTCGCGCGCAGCAAAGCTCGTTGCGATCGGCGTAATCGTGGCGGGCACGCTGGTGGCCGAGAGCAGAAAAGAGTTTCACTTCGTCGTGGGGCCGAAAGCGGGCATCTCCGTGATGAACCCTTATGGCTCTATCTCGGTGAGGCCTTCGCTGGACAATACTGTCGTGGTAAATGCGGTTTTGCACTCCGATAAGGTTGAAGTCGACAATAATCAAACTGGGAACCGCGTCGATATTCAGTCGCACCTGCTGGCCGGCGCCGATGCCGATTCGGGCCGCGTAGATTACGAAGTGCTTATCCCAGCCGACGCCAGCATCACCTTGCATTCCAGCAGCGGATCTCTGCATGCCGAGAAGCTACATGGCGACGTGACCCTAGAGGGTCCGGGTTCGGCAGTGGACGTTCGAGACATCTCCAACGCCCACGTTCACGTCAAAACGATGAACGGATCGGTGAATCTGGCCAACATCCAAAACGGACACGTTGAAGTCGATTCGCTGAGCGGAGACGTCACTTTGAATGGCGTAACCGGCCCACTCATCCAGGTAGTATCCACCAGCGGCCGGATCAATTACATTGGCGACTTCGGAAATAGCGGCGAGTATCGGCTGACCAGTCATAGCGGCGATATCGAAGCTACAATCCCTGAATGGACCTCCGCCGACGTAAGTGCGCGATCCGTGAGGGGTGAGGTGCACGACGATATTCCTTTGCAACCCAAAACGCACACCTGGTTTCCCATCGACAAGGGACGTGCCTTCGCAGGTACCGTGGGGCGAGTAGCGGTGTCGTCCACCGTGGTCTTGCGGACGTTCAGTGGTAAAATCCACCTCAGAAAACGCTCCGAAAAACAATAACTAAAACGAAGCGCAAAACGGATCGTCGCAAAAAGCCAGAACGGCGAGGCGAGGCTTCGTGGCTTAGCGTCCTCAGTCCGAAGGCCGCGGTTGGCCGGGAGTCGCAAATCCAAGCTGTGATCCTGATTGGCTTCATGGGCGCCGGTAAGACCAGCGTGGGCCGTGCGTTAAGCAGACACCTGGGTTGGATCTTCGAGGATCTTGACGAGCGGATCGAGCTGCGTGAGCGGCGGAAGGTGCATGAAATATTCCGTGACTCCGGAGAACCGGGATTTCGCCGGGCCGAACACACCGCCCTGAAAGAATTGCTGCACGAGTTGCGCGGCGGAGCAGGGAGGATCGTAGCCCTCGGGGGCGGTGCTTTTGCGCAGAAACGCAATGCCAGGCTGGTCAAAGCTGCCAACATACCTACGGTGTTTCTAGACGCACGTGTGGAGGAGTTGTGGCGGCGTTGTCGGGAGCAGGCCGATGCGGAAGAGATGGAGCGTCCGCTGCTGACGAGTCTCTCAACCTTTCGCGAGCTTTACGATGCCCGGCGTCCGCACTATTCGAAAGCAGTGCTTCGGCAAGACACCAGCGACAAGACCGTCGAGGAAATCGTGAAGGAAGTGGTTGCGACCCTGGGCCTGCGGCAAAGTCGGCTGTATCAAACCAGTTCAGGACGAAGTTTACAAAGCGACCAGCGACAAAGACGAGGAGAGAAGGAGTGATTTTGATGGCGCGGATGTGGTGGAGGATGGCGGTGGTGGTGGCCTGCGCCGTCGTATTGTCTGCGGGCGATAAAAAAGAAACTACAAAACCAGCGACGACCCAGATCGTCGATTCAGGCGCTTTCGGAATTTTCGTTAAAGGCCAGCGGGCGGTGACTGAGACTTTCACCATCCAGCAGGAGAATGGCACCAGCGTGGTCAAATCGCACTTGCAGGAAACGAATCCGTCAGCGTCGGCAAGCCAAACGTCAGAGCTGCAGATGACAGGGGCCGGGGAGCTGATTCGTTACGATTGGAGCGATGGCACGGGTTCGCTTGTGGTAACGCCGAACAACGAATTCCTTCTCGAAAAAATAACGACTTCGCCTTCTTCCAAGGCGGCCGAGCAGCCGTTTCTCATGCCGAACACGTCTGCCATTCTTGATAACAATTTTTTTATTCATCGCCAGGTGTTGGCGTGGCGATATCTTGCAACCAACTGTCGCACGGAGGGTGGCGCCCTGAAGTGCCAACAGGGCGCGGTGGAATTCGGCGTGCTGGTCCCGCAAGATAGAACGTCGCTGCGAGTCCGCATGGAGCTTGCAGGAAGAGAAAAGGTCACCATCCGCGGTGCAGAGCGGGAACTTTTGCGTCTGAATCTTAAGGGCGAGGCCTTCTCATGGGCGCTGTGGGTCGATGACAAGGATCAGTTCAAGCTAATGCGCGTCCTCATCCCGGACGCGAACACTGAGGTAGTACGAGACTAGCGGCGTCATAGCATTTGCTCGACACTTGATTCGGAGCTAGGTGGTAACGATGCCGGTGACGGATGGACGGACCGCGCGGGTTCTGATCACGGTGCTGCTGTTTGCACTGGGGTTGGGTTTTCTTTACGTCGCCCGAGAAACGCTGATCGCCTTCCTGTTTGCCATCTTCTTTGCCTACCTGATGAGCCCGTTGGTGTCGTATTTGGAGAAAGTTCTTCGCGGGCGCGGACGGGCTATCGCTGTAATTTACCTCTTACTTCTAGGGCTGCTGATTCTTCTTTTTGTAGCGATGGGACCTCGCATTGGGCGCGAAGGGGCGCGCTTGGTCCAGTCCCTGCCCGCCCTGGCCCAGCTTAGCTCTGGACAGATCGCAGAACAGTTGGGGCAAGAGCACGGTTGGAATTCCCGGATTGTCGATTTGCTGCGTAACTACCTCGTCAGCAACAGTGGTGAAATCGCAATTGTGGCAAAGAATATTGGCTTGCATGTGGCCGGCGTAGCCAAGAATGCATGGCTCGTGGTGATCGTCCCCTTGTTGTCGATTTTCTTTCTGAAAGATGGCCGAGCCTTCAGTCAAATACTCCTCGATCTGGTACAGTCGCGGCCGCAACGGGAACTCCTGCAGGGCGTCCTCAACGATCTGAATCAGATGCTGGCCCATTTCATTCGCGCGCAACTCACCCTGGCAGCCCTGACGCTGCTCATATACTCCGCAGGGCTGGGTATCATGCGAATGCCGTATGCGCTGGTCTTGGGAACGGTGGGAGGCTTGCTCGAATTTATCCCGGTGGTGGGACCGTTGGTGGCGGGACTCACCATCGTTAGTGTCGGGCTATTGTTGAGTTACCCGCACTGGTTGGGGTTGATAGTTTTTCTCGGCATCTGGCGGCTGATTCAAGACTATGTTAGTTCCCCGCGCATCATGGGACAGAGCATGGAGTTGCATCCGCTCGCGGCAATTTTTGGAGTGATGGCCGGGGGCGAGGTCGCAGGCATCCTGGGCATATTTCTTTCGATTCCTGTGATGGCAACACTGCGAATTCTATTCCGGCGCTGGCGGCTGTACGCGGAAAAAAGAAAATTCGGTCCACTGAATGAATACGTACTCGATCCCCAGCGTGTTCGTCCGAAGTAGATGAGAAATGAGAGATCTCTCCTGCTGTTGATCCCAGCCGAGGGGAATCGCTGAACCGTCCCACAGACCGGAGCGTGGAACGTAATGTTACAGACGATTGGACGTACCGTGCGTGCCATCGCTGTTTTGGCGGCTTCAGTGATCACTCTTGCCAGCGCTCTGGCGACGCCAAGCTCGAGTACGGCCGCGCTCGGGTCCGATGCCGATATTCATACGATACTCGCCGCACGGGTCGAGGCGATCGCAGGGACGGAAGATGGCGTCGGCGTCGTGGTCGGCGTCATCCAACCGCAAGGTCGAACGATTATCTCGTACGGCCATCTCAACCAGGGAGATCCGCGACCGTTGGATGGCAACACGGTCTTTGAGATTGGCTCGGTGACCAAGGCGTTCACCGCCCTCTTGCTCGCGGACATGGTTCGGAAAGGTGAGGTCGCGCTTGCTGACCCGGTCGAGAAGTATCTTCCCCATGGCGTGAAGATACCCGAACTGAGCGGCCACTCGATTACGCTCGCCAACCTGGCGACTCATACCTCCGGCCTGCCGTTCCTGCCGGACGATGTGCCCGAGTTCAACGAATCCGCCGCAAGAGAATATGGGTCAGCCCAGCTCTATCAATTCCTGGCTCGCTTCCAGCTGCCGCACAATGCAGGTGCGGTATGGGACTACTCGAACCTCGGTTACTGGCTTCTGGGACAGGCGCTTGCCGCTCGGGCTGGCACGGATTACGGGAGCCTCTTGCGGGCACGGGTCACTGCTCCCATGAAAATGACGAGCACGTCCATCACGGTATCGGCAAAATTAAGGACGAGACTCGCGGTCGGCCACAATGCTGTCTTGCAACCGGCCTCACCGTTCTCCGCGACCTCGATTTACGCGGCCATGCCGGCGGCTGGCGGTTTGGTTTCAACTGTGAATGACTTGTTGAAATTTCTCTCTGTGGCAATGGGTTCAGAACGTTCGCCGCTGACTCCGGCCATCGCCTCGATGTTGAACACGCGGCGCCCGATCGATGATCAAGCTGAGCAAGCTTTGGGATGGGTGGTTATGGGGAAAGGCGACGACCAATTAGTAATACATGATGGCGCTACATGGGGGTATTCCAGTTGCGTGGCTTGGGATCCAAAGATGCGAGTTGGCGTAGTCGTGCTCTCAAACCAACTGGCAAGCGTAAGCGATATTGCCCGTCACATCCTGCGACCGAACTTCCCGCTGGAAAAACCCACACCCAACAAGCACGTTGAGATTGATTTAGATTCGGTCGTCCTGGATGGCTATGCTGGCGAGTATGAAGTGAAGGATGAGGGCGTATTCAGAATCGCCCGGCAGAAAAACTTCCTGGAAATCCAATTGCCAACCAGCTGGGGACTGCCAAGATTCCGTCTCCGTGCGGAAAACCGAACGGATTTTTTTGTTGCAGAACTTCCTGTTCGTGTCACGTTTCGTACTGAGAGCGACGGACGGGTTAACGGACTGATGATCTACCCACCGCGAGGACAACATGCTTTATCTGCAGACAGAATAAATTCGAACCAGTGACCCATTCCTAAGTGAAGAAGTTCTGTCGAGGCTCCGGCATCGTGATCCTCCCGATTCCTTCATCGGCAGAACGAGCGTTGTCCGGATGTAACAAGAATCGGTGCTGTAGATTCCACGGGCGACCCAACAAGGTTCACCTAACAAGGTTCCCCCCGCTGCGGTTTACTTGTGCATAGTGACCTTAGGGTCGTTCTCCGCCAGTAACCGCTGTTGTAGAATCCAAGATATCGATTTATGAGCAACAAACTTCCTATCGGCATTCTCGGCGCCACCGGTGTAGTTGGACAGCGCTTTATCCAAATGCTGGAGCACCATCCGTGGTTTGAAGTAGCTTGGCTCGCCGCTTCGGACCGCTCTGAAGGCAAGAGCTACGTGGAAGCCGTACGTTGGCGGCTAAAGACATCGATCCCGGCCAATGTTGCCGGCATGAAAGTCTCTCCCGCCACTCCGCAGGGCGCTCCGAGAATTATTTTCGCGGCGCTCGATGCCTCGATTGCTGCCGAGATGGAACCCCGTTTCGCTGAGGCTGGCTGCGCGGTAGTTTCCAATTCCAGCGCTTTGCGCATGCAGGCCGACGTGCCACTTGTAATCCCTGAGGTTAATAGCGGACACATCAGGTTGATCGATGGGCAATCGTGGCGGAAGAAATCTGGTGGCTATGTTGTGACCAATCCCAATTGCAGCGCCATCGGGCTGGTCCTGGCGCTGGCACCATTGCAGCAGCGCTTCGGCCTGGAAGCTGTGATGGCCGTGACCATGCAGGCGGTTAGCGGCGCGGGTTATCCAGGAGTGGCGTCTCTCGACATACTGGGCAATGTGATTCCTTACATCCGCAACGAGGAAGAAAAGATGGAGGAAGAAACGTTGAAGTTATTGGGACAGCTCAACGGAACAAAAATTATTCCAGCCGCCTTCGCCATGAGTGCGCAGTGTAATCGAGTTGCGGTCGAGGACGGCCATACCGAATCTGTTTCGGTGCGGCTGAAAACAAAAGCCAAGCCGGAAGAAATCATCGCAGCTTGGAACAACCACCGCAGCGAGCCCCAGCAATTAAAGCTGCCCAGCGCTCCTGAACGTCCGGTGGTCTATCTGGAAGCCAATGACCGTCCGCAACCGCGCTTCGATGTGGATATGGGAGCCGGCATGACTACAGCAGTGGGACGCCTCCGCCCCTGCAGTGTGATGGATTGGAAGTTCACCGTGCTCTCGCATAACACCATCCGAGGCGCTGCCGGCGCGGCGGTGCTCAACGCCGAACTGCTCAAGGCCAAGGGTTATCTCGATCTGCAATGAGATTCGAGCCGCACTCCCATAATCCCGGCAGGATGCTACTCCGATGATCGTGATGAAATTCGGCGGCACTTCGGTGGAAGACGCCCGGGCCATCGAGCGCGTAGCTGCAATCGTAAAAGGCCGCCTGCAGGAACAGCCCTTGGTCGTAGTCAGCGCAATGGCCAAAGTAACCGACACGCTTCTCACCATGGCGCGCGCGGCCGGAGCGGGAGAACGGAAAGCCGCCCTTAAACTTTGCCGTTCCCTTCAGGAACGCCACTACAACACGGCGAGTGAATTGCTCGGCACCGCGCTATTTACCGATTTCCACTCGGAACTGGGAAGCGACTTTGAGGGACTCGATGAATTGCTGCGCGGCATCTCTGCTGTGGGGGAACTTACGCCCCGAACCACGGATCACGTCGCTGCGTTCGGCGAAATGCTGTCCAGCAAAATTGTGGCCGCCGCTTTTTCCGCGCACGGATTAAAGGGCGCGCACGTGGACGCACGCGACGTTCTGGTCACGGACAGCAGTTACACGGAAGCGGTACCACAGCAGGAAGAAACCAACCAGCGGTTGCAAACCAAAGTGAAGCCGCTGCTCGATGCCGGGCAGGTTCCCGTGATGGGTGGGTTTATCGGAGCGAATCGCGCGGGCGTGACCACGACAATCGGACGTGGCGGCTCCGACTATTCGGCGGCGATTGTGGGCGCAGGTCTTGGCGCCGAGCGAATTGAAATCTGGACTGACGTCGATGGAATTTTGACCACCGATCCGCGCATCTGCCCGGACGCCCGCAGGATCAAGGTAATCAGCTTCGACGAAGCTGCCGAGTTGGCCTACTTCGGTGCCAAGGTGCTGCACCCGGCAACGGTACTGCCCGCCATCCAGAAAAACATCCCTGTCTATGTATTGAATTCGCGCAACCCGTCGTGCGAGGGGACGAAGATTACAACACGGGCTCCGCAGGGAAACAATATTTTTAAGGCGATCGCGGTGAAGAAGCGCATCACCATTGTTGACGTAGCGGCGCCGCGCATGCTTTTGGCACATGGCTTCCTGCGCGCGATCTTCGAAGCCTTCGATCGGCACAAGGTCGCGGTCGATGTTGTCTCGACGTCGGAAGTAAGTGTTTCGTTGACCGTCGACTCCAACTATGCCATTCCGGCGCTCGCCGCCGATTTAGCCAAGCTGGCTGACGTAAAATATGAGGGTCGCAAGGCTATCGTCTGCCTGGTAGGTGAAAGTCTGCGGGATAAGCCAGGAGTGGCTGCTCTGGTGTTTAGCAAGTTGGCAGACAAAAAGATTCGCATGATCTCGCAAGGCGCGTCCGAAATTAATCTAACTTTTGTCATCGAGGAAGACGAGGTGCCCGCTGTGATCCAGCGTCTTCATAGCACGTTTTTTGCGGAGTTGGATGCGGAAGTATTCGCGTAAAGGCAAAGATCGCAAAAAAGCGACCTTCTCGATTGAATGTTTTTCGTCCTATGAACTTGCTAATTCTCGGCCGTGGCAGGACGGGCTCGTTGGTAGCAGATGTCGCACGCCAGCACCGACATAATGTTTCTGTCGCGGGTGCTAGCGAGAATGCTGCCGGTGCGGCCCTCACCGCAGACAAGCTTCACGATATCAATGTTGTCATTGATTTCACCACTCCATCCTGCGTAGTCAGCCACATCGAAGCCTGCGTGAGCGCAGGCAAGAATATGGTAGTCGGCACTACGGGCTGGTCGGCTGAACTGGACCGTATCCGAAAGTTAGTCGAGGGCAAAACCTCGGGACTTCTTTACGGGCCGAACTTCTCTGTGGGGGTTCACCTGTTTCTCGAAGCCGCACGTGCTGCGGCCGTCGCTCTGCGCCATGAGTATTCTGGCCAGATTTTCGAGCGCCATCACCTCCACAAGCAGGATGCGCCCTCGGGAACTGCCATCGCCCTACAGCGCGCCATCCGAGAAGCCAGCGGCAGGAGCGAAGATCTGGAAATCACTTCCTTTCGGGAAGGCGACGTCGTGGGCATGCACGAGGTCGTTCTCGAGTCTCCCGCCGACAGAATCTATCTCTGTCACGACGCCAAGTCTCGACTGGGATTCGCCGAGGGCGCGGTACGCGCGGCGGAATGGCTGGCCGGCAAAACGGGCTTCTACAGTTTCCAGGACGTGTGGCGGCAGCTGTAGCCCTAGACGGTTCCCCTCCACTCCCATTCGGGTTATCTTATTACCATGCAACTTCGCGGATGCGGAACGGCACTCGTCACTCCTTTCCATCAGGATGGTTCTATCGACGACGCAGCCCTGCGCAATCTGCTCGCGTGGCAACTTGAATCCGGCATCGATTTTCTTGTCCCTTGTGGCACGACCGGCGAAACCCCCACCCTCACCCACGAAGAATGGTTGCGCGTTATCGATACGACGATCGAAGTGGCGGCGGGGCGCGTCCCTATCGTCGCTGGCGCGACCTCGAACTCTACGCACGTTGCCGTTGAAAAAGCCAAGGAACTCGCCGCGCGCTCCGGAGTTAATGCGATCCTGACCGCCTCCCCTTACTACAACAAGCCAACCCAGGAAGGCCAATATCGACACTTCAAGGCGATCGCGGAGGCGGTCGGGGAGAAGCCAGTCATTCTGTACAACGTACCCGGACGCACGGCCGCGAACATCGAACCCGGAACGCTGGCACGGCTGGCCGAGATTCCCAATATTGTGGGTGTCAAGGAAGCCAGTGGCAATATGACGCAGATCGCCGAGGTCATTAACGCAGTGCCCGAAACGTTTCTAGTATTCTCAGGAGACGACGCGGTCACGTTGCCTGTGATCGCTTTGGGCGGTGCGGGAGTAATTTCTGTGGCCTCAAACGAGATTCCCCACGAGATGGGAACCTTGACACGGGCGGCTCTCGACAATGACTGGAACACAGCACGCACTATTCATCGCAAATATCTTGCTTTGATGCAGGCGAATTTCATCGAATCCAGTCCACTCCCCGTCAAAGCGGTTCTATCAATGATGGGCAAGATCGAAGAGAATTATCGCTTGCCGTTGTTGCCTATGCGCCGCGACACTCGATCGAAGCTGCAGAAGATTGCCACGGAAGCTGGAATCATCGCGAGTACGGCGCCCTCCGTTCAACAGACAGCAGAATTCTACATCTATGAAAACTGGCTCGCCGGTCCGCACAAGATTGTGCTGCACCGGGGATCATGCGGACAATGCAACCAGGGCAAGGGTCGGCCTGCGGGACATGATGCCAACCACGCACGCTGGCACGGACCTTATTCCACGCTGGTGGAAGGCCGCGAGGTCGCACAGGGCATGACCGGAATTTTGATTCGCGGTGAGTGCAAGTGCGTGTGACGACCAAGTCAGAAGTAAGCAGCCGAAAAGGCAGCAGTACGAACGGAACGCTTTGGCGTTACTTCTGACTTCTGACTTTTGACTCTTGGCTTCTGCCCTCTGACTTCTGCGTTCCTTTATACTTCCTTCCCATGCAATCCTTGAGGGCTTCCATTGAACGCCTGGCCGCGCTGGGCGAAGTCGAACACAATCCCGAGGCTCGTCCAGCGTTTCTCGAATTCCGCGATGCGCTTACTCGAGGCGAGATTCGCGCGGCTGAGAAACTCGATGGCTGCTGGGTAGTGAACACTTGGGTGAAACACGGCATTTTATTGGGATTTCGGCTTGGCGAATTGTCTGAAACGGGCTGCTCTGCACTGAGCTTCGTGGATAAAGATACGTTTCCGGCGCGCCGGTTTTCTTTGGCTGATCGTGTACGCGTTGTGCCCGGCGGCTCGTCGGTTCGTCTCGGAGCCTTTGTGGCGCCGTCGGTAATTTGCATGCCGCCCATGTTCATCAACGTAGGAGCGTACGTCGACGAAGGTACTATGGTCGACTCTCACGCGCTGGTGGGCTCGTGCGCGCAAGTTGGCAAGCGCGTCCATATCAGCGCGGCGGCGCAGATCGGCGGCGTGCTCGAACCCGTAAATGCCGCTCCCGTGATCATTGAGGATGACGTCTTGGTGGGCGGCAACTGCGGAATCTATGAAGGCACGTTGGTGCGAGCGCGGGCGGTATTGGGCGCAGGAACAATTTTAACGCGATCAACGCCGCTCTACGATTTGGTGCGCGGCGAAATCTACAGGGCCACGCAGGAAAAGCCTCTCGAAGTTCCCGAAAATGCTGTGGTTGTGCCCGGATCACGCGCTATAAAGAAGGGTGCAGCGGCGAAGTTAGGCATGTCGTTATATACACCTGTAATCGTGAAATACCGCGATGACAAAACAGACCGCGGGATCGAACTCGAAGACTGGTTGAGGTAGGCTCATCGCGGCTCAGAGTTGCTTCGACATTACGATACAGTGACATTCCACTCCATCCTTCAGCGGACGCAGTGGAATAAATTTCTCCGTTCCTGTTTCGGCGTATCCCAGCTTGCGATAGAACGCTGGCAGTTCCGGACGCAGGCTCAGCACAGTGAGATCCATCGCGGCGCATGCTTGTTTGCGGCAATAAGTTTCCGCCGCCTCTACCATGGTCCGCCCTAGCCCTTTGCCTTGTTGAGCCGGATCGATCGCCAGCATGCCAAAATAACCTCGCGTGCCTCTAATTTCCACATAGACTGATGCTAAGAGCCGGTCAGATTCGTCAAAGCCGAGCAGAAAATTCCCTTTTGTCATTTTCTCGGCAACATCCGCCTCGTCCGTGCGCGCACCCTCGAGGAAGGTTTCGATTGCGAAAGCGGCGTTGATAAGCGCAACCATTGACGGTCGGTCGATTTCAGCAGCAACGCGAACAAAGGAAATATTCGTCTTCCTCCCTGGCACCTGTTAGCCAACACTCACACGCAGGCAACGTCCATCAACCGACACCGACAGTTCCGCAAAGGTTTTGACCACCGCATCCGCTTCCCCCAGCTTCTCTTTCTTGTATGTGCTGGCAAATCCCACGATTTTCATCCCGCCAGCGCGTGCGGAGCGAATTCCGGCGGGCGCATCTTCAATTACCAGACACTCCTCCGGCTTCACGCCCAGCAACTTCGCGCCTCTCAGATACGGCTCCGGATGCGGCTTTCCATTAGCGACGTCTTCTGCGGTAACTAGAACCTTGGGAACCTGCAGCCCGCCGAGGCGCAGCCGCGCGCTTGCCAGATCGCGCGTTCCTGACGTGACCACCCCCCAGCGGCCGTCGGGGAGAGTTTCCACAAATTCGATAGCGCCGGGCATCACAGCAACATCCACTCGGTCGTCCGCCTCTCGGCTTTCCAAGTTACGTAATTGCGACTCAGCATCGAGATGCGGAGCGACGGCACGAATTACTTCGACGGCACGGACGCCGTGGGCGATGGCAATTACCTTCTCCTCGTCAATTCCCTGCTCGCGCGCCCAGATGCGCCACTGGCGGTCGACGGAGCGAGTGGAATCAATCAGAACTCCGTCGAGATCGAAGAGAATTGCCGAGCACCGAAAAATGGTCATACTTTTTTTTATCACAGCCTGTGACATAACAACGCCAAGTCAGAAGTCTGCAGCGCAGGTTGTACGAATTTACTAATTCAGGGAGTAACGCTAACGGCTCGTATCAGGAAGAGGAAGAGTCAGCGACGCGGCTGCTGTCAACTTGGCTTGCTCCGTTTGCTGGCGAATCTGCAGATGTTTCTGACGGAAGTGGTTCTTGGCGCGCTCGCCCCACGCGCGTACGAACCAGTAATTCAGACCAGCGCCGATCGCGGAACTGACCAGCGGAATCATGCGTCCCGCCCACTTTTCCACCACCTCCGCGCTGGCTCGCGCGGCTATGCGCTGTATCACTCGCGGAACAAATTTATTGACTATCTCTTTTTCCATCAGCTCACGACTGATATCGACTCCGGCCGCGCTGGCGGCGGCAACCCAGAGCTCGGCAATCTCGTTGTCGGTATTGAACTGAAAGCCATAAACCAAGCTCAGCTTTTGAATCGTGCGCATGGTGATCGCGGAGAGAATGCCGAGATCGGGCAGAATCGTGATCAATCCTCCCATGCCGAAACCCGCGCCTTCGACCGCTGCCAGTTTCATAGCGCTGCGCACGATGTCATCCGCCACCACGTCGAGTTCGCCTATCTCCAGGGAATAAGTGCCATGGTAACCGCTGATCGGCAAACGATACGCAGTGCGAAGTTGCAGCAGAAACTTCCCTGGGTCGACGCGCACGGTCGAATAGGCGCGGGTTAGTCCCTTCGTCAGAGATTTCTCCACCCGCATTTGGAGCCACGATTTGGATCGAATATCGCCCATTAATTCAGACTAATCCTGCGCCGCGCAGAAAACCATCAGTGCTGCGCCGTAGGCCGCGCTCGGTGCGGTGAGAAACACAGTCTGTGCTAGCATCAGGAATCACCCAATGCCAACTGGAAAATTGCTAGTTATCCCCCTCGGGGGCCTCGGCGAGTTCGGCATGAACTGCATGGCCGTCCGCTGGGGCGACGATATTGTTGTGATCGACGCCGGGCTGATGTTCCCCGAAGCCGAACTGCTCGGGGTAGACATCGTGGTCCCGGACATTTCCTATCTTACCGAGAATCGCGAGCGGGTTCGGGGCATCATTCTCACTCACGGCCATGAGGACCATATCGGGGCGCTGCCCTGGATTCTGTCAGAACTGAATGTGCCGGTCTGGGGCACTGAATTCACGCTGGCATACGTGGATGACAAACTTGACGAACACGGATTGCTCGACGATGCCGATCTGCGGGAGATTCGCGCTGGGGAGCGCTTCAGAGTCGGCGCGTTCACCATTCATCCGATTCGCGTAACGCACAGTCTCGTCGATTGCGTCGCACTTGCAATTCACACACCGCTGGGTGTGATTATTCATACCGGCGATTTCAAGGTCGATCCCACACCTACCGACAACCATCTTTTCGATCTGCACGCCTTCGCCGAATACGGCCAACAAGGCGTGCTGGCGCTCTTCCAGGATTCGACCAACGTTGAGCGCAAGGGCTACACGCCGAGCGAGCGCGCGGTGCGCCGCAAGTTTGACGAGGTCTTCGCGCATACGCAGCGTCGATTATTCATTTCATGTTTTTCTTCTTCCATTCATCGCATCCGTTTAGCAGTCGAACTCGCTCACCAGCACGGACGTAAAGTCGCTTTTATCGGACGCTCGATGAACAACTCGGCAGAAATCGCCGAGGATCTGGGCTATCTCGAGATTCCCGATGGGCTCGTCATTAATCCCGGCGAGATGAAGAATTTTCCGCCGGAAAAAGTCTGCGTAATGATCAGCGGTACGCAGGGTGAGCCCATGTCCGCGCTATCCCGAGCGGCCGTGGATAACCATAAGCACGCCAAGATCGAGAAAGGTGACACGGTCGTGCTCTCGTCGCGCATCATCCCCGGCAATGAGAAGACGATTTACCGCATGATCGATCACTTGTTCCGTCGTGAGGCATATGTCATTTATGAAGACGGAACGTCGCCCCCTATCCACGTCAGCGGGCATGCCAGCCAGGAAGAGTTGAAGCTCATCATTAACCTCGTGAAGCCGAAGTACTTCATTCCCGTACACGGTGAGTACCGCCAGCTAAAGCTGCACGCCGAAATGGCTGGCGCCATGCACAGTTCCGTGGGCAAAGTGGTTCTCATCGAGAGCGGCGACCTTCTCGAATTCGACGAACACAACGCACGAAAGATCGGGCGAGTAAACGTAGGCCGAGTCTGCATCGATTCCGGCTCACGCACCGACGTAGTTGAGGATTTGATCATTAAAGACCGGCGGCACTTAAGCGAAGATGGAATTGTGTTGCCCATCATCGCCATCAACAAGCTTTCCGGCCGCGTGGAGACTGCCCCCGAGATTGTAACCCGTGGCTTCAATCCCGGAGATAATGGCTTGTTGGACGGAGCGCGACGCATCGTGGAAGATACCCTGGCGCACTCCAGCGAAGAAGAAAAAGCGGATTACGGTGTAATCAAGGAAAAGATTCGCGCCGATTTGAAAAGATATATTTCGAAGCAGACGCAGAAGCGTCCGCTGATTATGCCGGTGATTCTGGAAATCTAGAGAATGAAACTCGAGTTCCTTGCTGAAGGCTCCCTGGATTGTCCGCTCATCCGTCTTTACGCATTCGACCAGTCGGCGGCCCTTCGGCTGCGGGATCTTGTTAACGAGCTAGCGACCCACGCAAGAACAGGCGCGTCCCTTCACGAGCAGCTATGGATCGAGCAGGTCAAAGGATGTCAACTGGAATTGCGCCTGGATAAACGTAACCGTGGCGTCATCCAGTTGGCTCCTCTAAGGTTCGAATTCGCCCTGAGTGATGAGGGATGGGCTGATGTCGTCGGCCTGCTCGGACCCTTCTGCGAGACCCACAATCCGAGCCGGTACCAGTGGCTGAACGAGATCGGGAAAATATCGCTTCTGATTTCGCCGAGCGCTACTTGGTAGGACCAGAAAACACGAACAAACCCGCGATTTTCACTTCAGCCTGAGGACTACGTCAGCGGGTTGTTCCATCGCAGCCCCGGAAACCGCGCGAAGTCCCTATCCGCGGTATACAGCACGCCTCCGTATTCAGTGGTCAACGCAACCAAATCCGCGTCGCCCACCAACGGTCCTGAGGCTTGCCCTTCGACAATCATTCGTTTCAGGACGGACCAGTGTTCATCGCCGGCCACGATAATTCGCACGTTTGGCTGTTCCAGCCATTCTTCTACAATTTGCACCGCCTGCTCAACGCTCAAGCGGGAACCCGGCAGCCTCCGGTTGGTAAGGACTCGCAAGAAGGCACACACAGTCTGCCAGGGCAAACCCACGGGCTCTACGCCCGAGAAGATTTGCTCAACCCAGGTGCGGCTCTTCGCATGGCTGGACGAATCGGTATCGTAAGAATAGATAAGCAGGTTGGCATCGACAACGATCACCGATGATCCGGGCCTTCGAGATATTCGAGCAATTCTTCAACCTTTTCGAAGTGAGGGAGTCCCAACTTCATCGGCTTCACGACAAACGGTTTCCGGACAGGCTGCGTTGCGGCCGTCAAGCCCAACCGCAGAAGGCGATTTACCACCTGCTTGAAAGGTTCCCCGGACTTGCGGGCCTCTCTATTCAGCAGCTTCGCGACGTCTTCATCGAGAGTGAGAGTGGTTCGCACATCATGATGTTATCTTAGTCGGCATCATGATGTCAAGTTGCTCTCTGCGCTGTCTATCGCTAAATTGGGAGGACAATGGTAAGCCTCGATGACATTTGCAAAGCACAGTCGCGCCTACACGGCATTGCTGCCCGGACTCGGCTTATTGAAATGAACCACGAGCAATCTCTCGTCCCCCGCCTACTCCTCAAGCCCGAAAACCAGCAACCCATCGGCGCCTTCAAACTGCGTGGAGCTTACAACAAAATCGCTTCGTTATTGGATAAAGACCGTAACCGTGGCGTGATCACGTATTCCAGCGGCAATCACGCGCAAGGCGTGGCTTACGCGGCGCGAGCGCTGGGCGTGAAAGCCATCATTGTCATGCCGGACAACGCCCCGGCCATCAAGCGCGAGGCTACGGCGGCGCTCGGAGCGCAGATTGTCTTCGTAGGCCCGGACAGCACTGAGCGGCAGGCCAAGGCTGAAGAACTAGCCACGAAGCATGGGTACGTGATCGTACCTCCTTTTAATGACGAGCAGATCATCGCCGGCCAGGGCACGATTGGATTGGAAATTCTGGAAGAACTTCACGAGGTAGAAACCGTTCTTGCGCCGGTCGGCGGCGGAGGGCTGATCAGCGGCGTAGCGACTGCAATGAAGCTGAGCAAGCCTTCGATCAAGATTATCGGCGTTGAGCCGGAGCTCGCGGCTGATGCGCAAGCCAGCCTTCGCGCAGGAAAGATCATTCAATTCCCGGCCAGCGAAGCTTCTCGTACCATCGCCGACGGACTACGCACGCAAAGTATTGGCTCGATCAACTTCGAACACATTCGCCGTTATGTCGACGACATCGTGACCGTGAGTGAAGATGAAATTCGCGAGGCTGTGAAGTTGCTGTCGGCAAATCCCAACACCGTGGCCGAGCCCAGCGGAGCCGTGGCCGTCGCCGGATTCTTGTTCCGCCGCAATCAACTTCCGAAGACAAAAATCAACGTTGCCATCATCAGCGGCGGAAATATCGATCCTAAAATGTTGAACGAACTTCGCCAAGACTAGCGGCGGGTAAATCTAGTTTACGATTCCCTGTCTTGCAGAATTAATGTCTTCAACTCCGAAACAAGAGCGTCCATCGACCCACATACTCCCCGCGGAGAGGAGAAGCTCAGTCGGGACGACAACCCTCGAAGGGCTGAATAAGAGATCACTTTGAATCACCCGTCTTTGCCCAACGCCTTATTGCGACGATAGACCACACTGCTTCGACCAATCCGAACGGCCAAGCACCCTGCAGAAAGCCATACACAGAGCCGAGCCCGCACGCTCCGGCAAAGGCCAGGATAAACCAGCGGCTGCGCGCTTCCAGGGCGTAACACACGAGCATCGCCGTAACCGCAAACAGGCCGAAGATCGATAGGAGCGTCATCGCATGGCGCAAGCAATCAGCAATCCTACCAGTTCAGCACGCAAAACCGCTTCGCTAACGTGATTGTGGATTAATCTATAGTCATGAAACTAGGATTCACCGGTGCTGCCCTCCGGAATGTTGCTGCAATTACAGTCATTGCAACCGTACTAGCGCTCGTCCCGTTCGCTTCAGCCGACGCTCTACGCGGAACTTTAGTGAGCGAAGAGGCGATCCGTATCGCTCCTAGCACTGACGCCGCAAAGCTGGTTGAGGTCGGACGCGGACGCGAGTTGATCATCATTGAAAATGGCCGCGATTGGGTTCACGTGCAGGCAATTCTGGCTCAGCCGAGTCACGACGAAGGCGCCACCGAGGAGGAAGAGGCAGGCAAAACCGTTACCGGATGGGTTCCTGCTAAGGGAGTGGTGATGGCGACCACTCAGGATGGTGACCGAATTATCTTTGGCGAAGCTGCGGATTCCGAGGATCAAGCCAGCCGTCGCCGCGGCCGGCGCGATGCGGCACAGGACGCATTGCAACTCTACTATCGCGTTTATGATCTTATGCCCACCTCGCCCCTCGCTCCGGAAGCGCTTTATCGCGCGGCCGATATTCGCTGGCAGATCGATCGCTCCGACGTAATGTCGCGCGCTTCCGCGCACGCCCGCGAAAATTACATGCGCGGCCAGATGCGAGAAGAGTGGATGAGGTTGGTGATCAAGAAATACCCGGGCACGAAGTGGGCTGATCTCGCCAGTTTTCGTTTGATTGAGAACAAGCTCTGTGGCGAGTGGGAAGGACTGGCGAAGTGTCCGGACAAAGAAGCCGAATTGTACGAGAACTATGCCAAGGATCACTCGCAGTCTCCGGCCGCTGCTGAAGCTCTGTATGACGCGGCCTGGCGGCGCGCCGCGTTGATTGAGATTTACAAGACCGAGCCCAATCAGAAAAAGTCTGCTGAATCGAAAGATCGCGCTATGGCGCTGGCGCAGAAAATTGTCAGCCAATATGGGCAGAGCGATTGGGCCTTGCGCGCGCAGCGGTTGATCTTCTACATTCAGCAGGGGATCCCAACCTACGGAAATACGGCGGACTAAACTTGCCTATCTATCAAGCCGTGGTTCTTGCCATCATTCAGGGACTGGCGGAGTTCATCCCGGTCTCGAGCTCAGGTCATCTCATCATTGTCAGGCGCCTACTTGGCTGGAACGAATTGTCGCCCGCACACGAGCTGACTTTTGACGTAGCCTTGCATTTCGGAACTTTGCTCTCCGTCCTCATTTACTTCCGCAGAACTTGGTTTCAGATTGTGCGGGCGGCATTTGGCGGAAAGGTAGTCCGCTTTTCCGAAGCTGGCGGAACCGATGTAAACCTATCCGCGGATGAGCAACGGGAAGAACGTTTACTTCTTTGGTTCCTGGCAATCGCCACCCTCCCCGGAGCAATCGCCGGCAAACTGCTCGAAGGCCCGGCCGACGACTACTTCCGCGAACATATTTTTCTGATAGCCGGCGCGCTGATTCTCGTCGGTCTCTTAATGTGGCTTGGCGAGAAAGCCAGCCGCATGGATAAGCCGCTTACGCGCATCTCGTTCCTCGACGCCTTGATCGTGGGGTGTGCGCAGGCTGCGGCGTTAGTGCCCGGTGTTTCGCGGTCGGGGTCGACTATTACCGCCGGCCTGTTTCGCAACATGACGAGGGAGGCGGCGGTGCGGTTCAGTTTCTTGCTCTCAACTCCAATCATTGCGGGCGCTGCGTTGTTGAAGGCACACGAACTTCATAAAGAGGGTTTGCCAGAGGGAATGCACGCGCCCTTTATAATCGGCATTTTGGTTTCGGCAATTGTAGGCTATGGAGCGATTGCCTGGCTGATCCGATATCTCCAATCCCATAGCCTAAAGATTTTCGTTGTTTACCGCGTAGTTTTTGGCATAATCGTTATCGCTCTGGCGTACATCTGGCATCTGCAGTAGGGATGCGCTCTCAGCGCCCTCACTCGGCTTGGCAGCGCTCCTGATGACGGTGTGGTGCGCCATTATGAATTTTCTTTCGAAAATTTTCATACCGACCAGCAACCGGCGGCTCAATGAGCTGATCGGTTTTCTGTGTTGCACCTTCGCGCTCCTCCTCTTCCTCGCACTAGCTTCGTACTCGCCGCTCGATCCCTCGCTGAACAGTGCTTCCGTGCTGACCGGCACTCACGTTGCCCGCAATTGGATCGGGGTAGTTGGAGCGCTTCTCTCCGATGTGATGCTGCAGTTCTTCGGAATTGGGGCATTTCTACTGCCAGTGTTTTTCGGCGTAATGGGGATTCGCTGGTTTGCTTCGCGAAAGGTTCAATCGCCAGTCGCGAAGAGTCTGGGAGGACTCTGGCTGATAGTTTTCGTTCCTGCCCTGCTGGCGCTGCTGCCTGGCCATCTGCGATGGCTTAACGTAATTCCAATTGAAGGCTTGATAGGAAGGATCGTCGCCGATATTTTGATCCATTACCTGAACCTCGCCGGCGCGTACATCGTGTGCGTCAGCGTGCTTGCAGTCGCGTTGTATCTCTCGACCGCGTTCTCGTTTTCATCGATCCGACTCTGGGCGCCGACGCGCTTCGCTTTCATCACAGCATTGTGGAACCGGTACCAGGATTGGCAGGAAGAGCGGATCAAGCGACACCAGCAAAAGGAACTGGAGAAGCGCCGCATTTTGAAGCCAGCTGTAAAGACGCAGTTAATTCCCTCGCGTCAAAACACAATGGCCGAACCCGCTGTGCAAGCCCGCGTGGCGCCCGAACCCCGCCGGACCGGTATTGAGCGAACGCTTGAACCTGAAGCTTCGGATGTTCTACCGCCGGTGAACACCGGAGGAATTCTGCCGGAGGCTTTGGCGGTCGCTCCAATCGATCCGGAGGTGACGCAGCGCGCCGATAGCGATCACAAAGCCAAGACCACGATGCCGAAGATCGCCGGCGGCTACAAGTTGCCTTCGAGCAGCCTGCTGCAACGTCCGGACGAACAGCAGGTTGTCGATGCCGACGAATTGAAAGTACTCGCGCAGGTGCTCACAGAAAAGTATGCAGAATTCGAGGTGCACGGGCAGATCACGCAAATCAATCCTGGTCCTGTGGTTACGACGTTCGAATTCAAGCCCGACGCTGGAATCAAATACAGCCGCATCACCAACCTCACTGATGATCTTTGTCTCGCGTTGAAGGCGGAAAGCATTCTGATCGAGCGTATGGCCGGAAAATCCACGGTTGGAATCCAGGTTCCGAATCATGAGCGCGAAATTATCTGGTTGCGCGAGAACATTGAGTCGCAGGAATTCATGGGCCAGAAGTCGAAGCTGACGATGGCCCTCGGCAAAGACATCAATGGACGCATCGTGGTGGCCGACCTTGCGGGCATGCCGCATTTGCTGATTGCCGGATCGACCGGCGCGGGCAAAAGCGTGGCCATCAATGCCTTCATTATGTCGATTCTGTATAAGGCTACGCCCGCGCAGGTCCGGCTGATTCTTGTGGATCCAAAGCGGCTGGAGTTGGGCAACTACGAAGGTGTGCCACATCTGTATACCCCGATCATCACCGAGCCGAAACTGGCGGCCAATGCTTTGCGCAACGCCGTTCGCGAGATGGAGCGGCGGCTTAAGCTGCTGGCTGCGAAGGGCGTGCGGAATATCGATCAGTACAATCGGCTGTTCGACAATGGCAATACACCGAGCCTGTTTGAGGAAGACTCCGACGATAAGCCGATTCCCTACATCGTGATCATCATCGACGAACTGGCCGACCTGATGATGCTCGATTCCAGCAACGTGGAGGAGTCCATTACGCGCCTGGCGCAGATGGCGCGCGCCGTGGGCATTCACCTCGTTCTGGCCACGCAGCGTCCGTCGGTCGACGTGATTACGGGATTGATCAAAGCAAACTTCCCGGCGAGAATTTCCTTCCGCGTTGCGACCAAGGTGGATTCGCGAACCATTCTCGATGCCAACGGAGCAGAAGCGCTGTTGGGCAAAGGCGATATGCTCTATTTGCCTTCCGGGTCGGCGCGTGTGCACCGCTTGCATGCGCCGCTGGTTACGGAAAAAGAAATCGCAGCGGTCGTGGAATTCTGGAAGGCGCAGGGCTCAGCGGAATATCAGCAGCAATTCCTCGAAGCACCGAAAGATGAGCGCGAGAACGCTAGCGGCGCAGGGGGCGGCGACAGCGTCGAGGGCAGCGGCGGCGAAGACGATCCTCTTTATCAAGATGCAGTGAAGTTGGTGGTAGAGTTTGGAAAAGCTTCTACTTCCCTGCTGCAGCGCCGGCTGCGCATCGGCTACGGTCGCGCCGCCCATCTCATCGATCTGATGGAGCAGGATGGAATTGTCGGCGCCGCGGATGGGCCGAAGCCCCGCGAAGTGTTGAAGCGTCCCGACTGGATTTCCGAGATCGAAGAAACCATGCGGTAGCTTCCCGTTCTTCGACGATAACTGCGCATCTGCTACTGAGCCGCTGCGGACCCAAGACCGCGGATCGCCAACACGCCCAGGGCAAACACCGCAAGCACCATAGTCGCCCAGAGAATACTCTTATGCCGCTCTGACCATGGACGCTCGTCGGTGCGCCCGGTGTATGCGCGGTTCACCGCTTCCGCGCCGAGCGTCGCCTCGGCGGCAGCCGCGTCCTTATGAAAGAATCGGGCATAGTCATAGGCAGGAGCGGAAAGTTTCTCATCGCCGTAATAAAGTCTGAGCAACGATTTCCCCTGCGGGTCAAAATATACGCGGCGCTCCAGCACAAGCGGCTGCACCGACAGAATGGTTAGCGGGGGATTGTCGCCGTTCTGAATCGTTACGGTCAGATGTTCCGCACCGGCGCCGGTATTGATTGATAGCTCCTCCGCCATGATCAGCGTGCCGGCACGATTCACGCGCACGCGGCTGATATCTCCGCTGGCGATTTGCACTCCCTTCGCATCCTCCACGCTAACGGTGCGGTGAAAATTTACTTGCTGCGGATCGATCTCAAACTGGAGACGGTTGAGCGGCACCTTGCTGGGCACGGCACACACGAAGACCGTCTCGCGCGGCCGCTGACGAGCTAGGGAACACTGTCCAGCCTTGGTCCAGGAAGCTTTCCACTCGCGCAGGTTGGAAATCGCCGCTCCGTTCACCTGCTGCGGATGAATTCCATGAGAAAGTTTGACGTGAAGGTAGCGAAAGCTGGAAGTCGGCAACTTCAGTACAAAATTTGAGCCGAGTTTTTCAGTGCTGAAATCATAAAGCGTTACGGATGGCAACTCGGTGGAGGTTTGCCCGGGTTCGCTTCCTCCGGCCACAGAGGCGGTCGCAACAAAATTCCGGGCATCGAGGCGGAGTCGAATGTGGTCGTACTCCTCAATGCCATTCGCGTCGATATCAAACTCGGTACGGCCCGCGACGCTGCCAAGATTGAAAATCTTCGCTTCGACTTCTTGTGAAGAGACGCCGGCATCCTCCTGTCCCAAAAAGTACTGAACCGTAGAATTTCCGTCATACAAGCGAAGATCTCCGAGATCCGCTCGCGAGTGATTCCAAAGCGCTAGATCAATGGCAAAGAAGTTCTGCCGCTCGGACCGTGCGATGTGAACATCTCGGACCATCGCGAAGTAAGGAATCGCGGCTTCAGGCGGTCCCGGGTCCGCCAGGGCCAGCATGCTCAACATCAGACAGGCTGCGTACCTCATGCGCTCTCGACAACCCCTTCTTTTTCTCTAGGGCTCGCGGAAAGCTGCAGCCAATCCCGTTGGTAGACGAAAGAAATCGCCAGCAGCAATGCGCCGAGGACGATAAAGCTGACGATACGGTATCCGCGATCCAACTGGGAAACGTCGTAGAGAAATACCTTGACGATGGTTGCCGCAATCAGCACCAAGGCCTGCCAGCGGACAAAAGCCGAGCGGCGGAAAAAGCCAATCACCATAAGCATTGCCCCATACGCCATCCACAGCGCTGAGTACGTAAAATCACGTTCGATTTGCACCCGGTGCCAGTTTCTACCGTACGCGGCAGTCCAGTGCTGGCCTGGTTTAAAAGACAACGTCTGCCTGGCATAGAAGTCCGCAACTTCGTGGCTCAGCGCGATCAAGGCGAGAAAGTTCAGCGCAATAATCCCGCCGGCGGCAACCGCTTGTCCGGCTTCGTCAGTCCGGCGCGCGGCGTACCAAGCCACTGCGCCTAAGACAACGACGGCAACTGCGTAAGTAGCCATGCGCATGTTGAAAATGAGCTGCGTGGTTTCGAAATTATCGATCAATAGCAAGCGTGCCACGCCCAGCGCCAGTGCGGCCAGAGCAAATACATTCAGCAGATCAGAGCCGATGCGATCCGCCACCCAGAGAAGGACGCCAGCCTCCACAAACCATCCAATCGTAATCCAGTGAGCATCAAGACGAATGGGAATCGCCACAGTGATAAAGCCGAGGGCAACCGCGAGGTGGAGATAGTGCAAGATCCGCGTCGCGCCGGGCGTGAGCTTCCGGGTACGAACCTGCTGGCTGAGAAAGATGTATACCGCAGCCAGAGCCAGAGCCCACCACGCCATGTAAGACTGGTCGACCTCCGCAATCATGGCGTAGGCCTGGAGAAAATAAACCACCGCATTCACAAAAGCTAAGAATGCTGGAACCGAAGCAAAGAGAGCACCTTCGCCATCCGGCTGAAGCGTAACCAGCTGGTGCGATGGCAAAAATAGCGAAAAATTGAGTCGCAAACGTCAAAGTAAGATCGAGCTGATTGCGAGTGTAGAAGCGGACATACCAGCCTGCGTAAAGCATGAGCGTACCTGCGTAGCTCATGACCAGAAGCCGTCGCCAGGGCTTGAAGATCACCAGGAACAAGGTCGCCAGATCGAGCAGCGCGACGTAGGAGAACAGCGCCATTTCCCGGTTCTGCCCCGTCGACAGCAGCACGGGCGTGGCGAACCCTCCAGTGAGCGCGAAGGCCGCGAGCAGTTGCGCGTCCTGCGCCCATGCCATTGCGGCCATGGCGGAGGTCACGGCTAGCATCATCACGAATGCGACAAGGCTCGGAATCAGGCCGTAGATTTGAAATCCAGCCCACAAAGAAAGATAAAGCGCGCCGATTCCAACCGCTTTTAGCGAATAAGAAAATGCTTGATAACCCTTTGCCCGAAAGCGCTCGCTCCAAACAACCACGGCGATCCCCGCGAGCAGACCGATGGTTACGCGTCCAGCCGGACCAATCCAGTTATTGTCAAAGGCGAATTTGAGGAAATAGGAAACTCCGATCAATACCGCCGCGATGCCGATCCGGTTGAGCCAATGTGAGCCGATGCGCGATTCGAGATCGGCCTCGGCCTTGACATTCGCGAGCCTTTTGATAGTGATGGGCGGCGGAATATTGGGAGATGAAGGGATGGTTGGCGTGCGCTTCTCGAAGGTGGCATTTGCTGTGGCAGGCTGCGGGGACACGGCTTGAGCGGCCATGGCTGCCGGCTCCCTGACTACCGGCTCCGGCTCGATCCCAAGTTTGCGCTCGATCCGATAGATGCGGTTGGTCAATTCGGCGAGAAGCCGCCGGATCTCTTCGAGATCATTGCGCGGGGTATCCATTGCCAGCGCATCGAATTATCGGCGAAAAGAGTTCCCGTTGCACGTCATTTCTGCAGACAAAGAGATCCGCCGAGATTGCGATGCTAGCGCGTCTCCGGCTTACGCCATGAGCGAAGGTTCACAGCGTAGAGCGCAATGCAGAACACATTTGCAGGAATGAAGCCGAATTGCGCCGTGCGGAATCCGATCACGCATACCACGGCGCTATTAATTCCGGCTAGAATCCATCCCTCCCAGCAACGCTTGCCCAACAAGATGGTCGATAGAACGGTAAGAATGCAGGATATGTAGTCAAGCCTGAACAGCACCGAAGCCTCCGAGACAATCTGAGTATGCATCAAGAGCGCCAGGCTTGCTGTGATCGTTGGTAGTAATCGGGGTAACGGAGGTAATTGTCCAAAGGTACAAGCGATGCTCGGTTAAAATCTGAGTGCGGTTTTCCCGACCAGGAGCTATATGAAGGTTTTTACCGAATATTTAAAATTTCATACCAAAACGCATCGAGCCTATGTGCACGTTACGCCTCAGATCGAGGAAATCGTGCGCAAAAGCGGAGTAAAGGAGGGCATCGCTCTGGTTTCTGCGATGCACATTACTGCCGGGGTTTATGTGAACGACAATGAAAGCGGGCTAATCGAGGATATCGACCAATGGCTGGAGCACTTAGCCCCGTTTCGCAAGAACTACAAGCATCACGAAACCGGTGAAGACAACGGAGATTCCCACCTGAAGGCGCTGCTCATTCACCACGAGGTCATCATCCCAATCACCGCGGGCAAACTTGATTTGGGAACCTGGCAACGAATCTTCTACGCGGAATTCGATGGGCAGCGGGAAAAGCGAGTGATTGTGAAAGTAATGGGAGAGTAAACCACTTGCCAGTTGCCGGTCGTCGGTTCTTGTTATCCGCTCACGTTAAGGTTTGTCGAGAATCGCGCTACGCTTGCCCAGAAAGTCACAAATCCGTAAGATCGAGAGCTTGCGATCGACTTGGGAGATCGCCAGGAGAATCCATGAGTGCGGACGAGCTTCAAGAGCTGCAGGAAAATGCCGAACATGCGCACCACAATCCCAGCCTGGCTCCCGTGTCATTGACGATGGCTGTGCTGGCCGTGCTGGTCGCGGTGGTGTCGCTGTTGGGGCACCGGGCACACACCGAGGAGGTTGTGTTGCAGGCGAAGTCTTCCGATCAGTGGGCGTACTACCAGGCCAAGAACATCCGCGAGCACGAGGACACGCTATTCAGCGACATGGCCGCTTTAGTACCGAGCAATGATCCCGGAGCAACTTCGAAGGCCCGCGAAAAATATACCCAGGAAGCAGAGCACTACAAGCAAGACAAAGAGAAAATTCAGGAGGAGGCGCGCCAACTGGAGCATGAGGTCGCCACCGAGAGAAAACGCGCCGACCGTTACGACCTGGGAGAGGTTTTTCTGGAAATAGGGCTGGTTATCACCTCCATCACCCTGCTTTCAGGCCGAAGGATCTTCTGGCACCTCGGGATTGTGTTCAGCGTGGTGGGATTAGTTGTGGCGGCTATGGGTGCGATGGTGCACTAAGTTCCATCTGTTTCCGCCTCCTCCGGCAGAAAAGCCTTCATACAAAATAAGCTTCCGCCGGATTTTTCGAATTCCGAAGTATCCAAAACAACGGGCGTGAGATCTTCTTCCCGTAGGATCGCCTCAAGATGCGGCGTGAGGTAGGGAGTAAGGTAACGTCCATTCACGACGATGCCGTTGCCCATGAATTTGTGGGCTTCTTCGCTGGTAAGTTCGTGCACGCGCAACCAGAATTTGCGCACCGTGGCGAGCGACTCTGGAGCATACGCGCCGGGGTAAATCAGCACCGCGTCGTGGTTCAGAGGACAAAAGCAGGTATCCAGGTGGTAGCAGAACGGATCGACCAGGCGAAGCGGCACAACCGGGATTCCCAATTCTGACATTGCGTCGCGAAACTTTTCCATTCCCCCGTAGGTTGAGCGGAAGCCGTAGGCCGCAAAAATGCGCGACCCGTCGGGATGCCAAAGCAAGTCTCCATGACCTTCGATGTAGTCTGCTCCGAGGTCGATCTGAATGACTCTAAAGCCGCGCTGACGATACCAGTCGATATAAAAAGGAACTTCGCGCTGCCGCGAGGCGTGCACCATGCTGCTGGGAACGACGAACTTGCCCACACTTTCGTGGAACCCAACGAAGGCCTGGTTGGCGGCGAAGACCATATCTTCAAGGCCTGGAACGGGAGGGATTGTTTCCACGTGGCAGCCGGCCTGCTCAAGGGCGGAGCGCAAAGCCTGCCATTGTCGATCGGTCTTTGCACGATCGATGGAAGCGTGCTCCAACATGTAAGGATTCTTGCGGTCGGTTACGTCAAAGAACTTCGGGGGACACAATAAAACCTGTTTCGCCATTCGTGAAATGGTAACGGGGCACGAGATTCCGGGCAAGCAGCGGGAGACGAGGGTTCGGCGCGGTGCCGACAATTCGGCGCCGGACTTTGGTCACGTCACCGGCGGATTCGGGGATTCGACGCGTTAAATTGAACTGGTGTCTCACATGCACATCATTTTGGTATCTGGCCGCTCTTTCGATATTCAGGGAGTCTCACGGTCGCAAGTTTGAACTCGAGAAGGCAGTCGGCGGAAGGGTGTCATGCTCAGCCACTGTGCAAATTCGCGATGCTCAAAGCCGTTTCTTCAACTGGGGGAAGGTAAGTTATTCCTTGTGGAAACGGAGAGTGCAGCCAAATCGGGAGAGTGGTCGGTCCCCTTCTCTGCTTATGCCCGCCGCCCACCTCGCCGGGTCGAGCGATATTGGCTTTGCGACCGGTGTGCGGAGGGTTCAACCTTGATTTACGACCGTGACACTGGGGTTGCGCTGGTGCCGCGACCGCTCGCTGTCTGAGAGGCCGCTCGCTCTCGGAAGTAACCCCGCAGCGGCAAAGGAAGTCAGCCAGACCCCCTTACGTGTGCCTAATTCCCTGATTGCAAGTTCGGAGGCAATGTCGACCTCTACGCACTTTCGCGAGAGTGGACGGCCTACGCGCTGCTCACTCGCCGATGGGGTGCGCGATATCCCATCCCCATGGAGATATGCCTGGCCGCATCCTTGAGGGCGTCAATGATGCGTGGCATGGTTTGCGGGCTGACCTGTTGCGTCGTGCCGCTCAGACCCAGGCTAGCCAGGACTGAATCGTGTTCATCAAAAATTGGTGCGCCAACGCAGCGTGCGCCCAGATTGTTTTCTTCATCGTCGACGGCATGGCCCTGGGCTCGTACCTTCTCCAGATCCTTGAGAAGACGCGGCAGAGTCGTGATGGTCTTCGGCGTGCGTTTCTCCATTCCGCTCTTATTCACAATTTCCTCCAATTGCTCTTGAGGAATGTGAGCGACGATCGCTTTACCAACGCTGGTTGCGTGGACGCGCATGCGGCGTCCCACCCAGGTGTCCATCCTGATAAAGCCTTCCGGCTCTACCTTCTCGATATATACCGCGTCAGGGCCGTCCAAAACGGCAAGGTGACAGGTAAGACCGGTCTGCTGGGTCAGCCGTCTCATGATGGGCAGAGCTACCCCTCGAACATCGAGTCCTCCTAAGGCTCCCCGGCTCAGGCTCAAAATTTTGAGGCCGACGCGATACTTTCCCGATTCTGCGTCGCGCGCCAGATATCCCTGATTTTCCAACGTACGGAGTATGTAGCTGGCCGAACTCTTGGGAATGCTGAGCTTACGGCTAATCTCGGCATTGCTGAGGCCGTCGGACGCCTGGGCCACAATTTCCAGCATAGTCAGAGCGCGTTCCACGGCGGCGGATGGTGATTCCGCAGAGGCTTTCGTCATAGGAGCAATCCTGTACTCGGACAATAAATTGAATGCATGTTCACTATACTGAACGATCGGCTTGACCCGCAATGGGGAAATCGTTACGCTTCGCCAGTATAGTGAATGTATGTTCACTATGTTGAACAGCGATGAGTTTTCCAACCGAAGGAGAGAAACTCCGATGCCCGCCAAAGAAAACGGATCTAAAAACGCCAAGCAACAGTACTCCCGATTGAACAGCACAGAAGAAAAGACCGCACAGTACGCGCTCGCGCAGGATTGCCTGACTTACGAGTGGAAAAACAATCCCCGATGGAGGGGAGTTGAGCGTCCCTATGCTCCTGAGGATGTCCTTCGGCTGCGCGGCTCGGTTCAGATTGAGCACACCCTGGCCCGGCTCGGCGCCGAAAGACTGTGGGAGTTGTTGCAGACCGAGCCTTATGTAAATGCCCTGGGCGCAGTCACCGGCAACCAAGCCGTGCAGCAGGTGCAGGCGGGCCTGAAAGCAATTTATGTGAGTGGATGGCAGGTCGCGGCGGACGCCAACAACGCCGGACAGATGTATCCCGACCAAAGTTTGTATCCCGCGGACAGCGTTCCCAACCTTTGCCGTCGCATCAATAGCGCGTTGCAGCGCGCCGACCAGGTGCATCATGCGGAAGGACAAGTCGCGCCCACCGAGACTTGGTTCGCGCCACTTGTTGCCGATGCGGAAGCGGGCTTCGGCGGAACGCTAAATGCCTTTGAATTAATGAAGGGAATGATCGAGGCGGGCGCGGCGTGTGTCCATTTCGAAGATCAGCTTTCCTCCGCGAAGAAGTGCGGACACCTTGGCGGCAAGGTGCTGGTTCCTACCTGCGAAGCGGTGCAGAAACTAGTAGCCGCGCGGCTGGCTGCAGATGTGATGGGCGTGCCCACGCTGGTAATGGCGCGAACCGACGCGGACAGCGCGCATCTGCTGACCAGCGACATCGATGCTTGCGATCGCGAATTTTGTACCGGCGAACGTACAGCTGAAGGTTTTTACCGCATTCGAGGCGGCATCCAGTCGGCGATCGCTCGCGGCCTGGCCTACGCGCCATATGCGGACCTGATTTGGTGTGAGACCTCGCATCCCGATCTCGAAGAGGCCCGGCAGTTCGCCAATGCGATCCATGCGAAGTATCCCGAAAAAATGCTGGCCTATAACTGCTCGCCCAGTTTTAATTGGCGTAAAAAGCTAGATGAGCAAACGATTGCCCGCTTCCAGCCGGAACTCGCCCGCATGGGATATAGATTTCAGTTTGTTACGCTGGCCGGATTCCATGCGCTCAACCTGAGCATGTTTGAGTTGGCGCGCGGGTACAAGCTCGCAGGAATGACTGCTTATTCCCGTTTGCAAGAAAAGGAGTTCAGCCGGGAAACGCAATACGGGTACGGAGCGGTAAAGCATCAGCGTTTTGTGGGAACTGGCTACTTCGATCAGGTGCAGCAGGTAATCAGTGGCGGATTGGCCTCAACTACGGCGATGGCGGGCTCAACCGAGACCGAACAATTCGGTGGACTGAAACCGCTGCTCCATCCCGAACATGCTCCGGATGCGGCGCGCGCGCCGATGCTCGGCGATTGCCCGCATCTGCCAGTTCAAATCGAGGTTCCCGAAGAGATGCTATTGCCGTCTGGAGATTGACATTACCTCGATGGCCCGTGATTCCGATTAGTCTTATCTCACGCCGCTTTGTTTGAGCGGGAGCCATGGTCACGGTTCTCGCACAACTCCCCGACACGCCAGAGTTAGTCCCTGTTCCTGAGCCGCTGGGTTCGCGAGCCGCTGGAAATCAAGGCTGATAGCCGTCGCTTCTCCACTGCCGGTACAGGGTCAACTGCTGATCACTCCAGTAAGGTCCGCCCGGAGGCATGGATTGGTTTGCCAGCGTATTTTCCACGCTCTGGGCATTGGCGTAATCGTTCGCAGGATTCGACATATACGAGTAGTCGTCCAGGAGCACTCCGCCCTTCTTCATGTGATCGATGTCAATTTGTCTAAACAACGGTCTGATATCTTTTGCGAACGAGACTGGCATCGTTTTGTCCTCGCCAATGGTATTGGATTCGGCTACGGGCGGCGCAAATCCGTTGCGCGCCAGACTACCACATTGGTATCTACTCGTACGTATTTCCCGGCGGAGACGGGTAGCGTCCTAATCTGATGTCTCTGCATCCTTGAGTGAGCCTTCGAAGTTGCTCACCAACAGTGGATGACACGCGTCCAACTCTCGGGCTAGCTCGAAGAAAGTGCAGCCCACTCATTCTCGATCTGAATAAGAGTATCTGTCCTGCCCGCATAGACGACCAGAGGGACTATGCAATTCATCGACGATGTCCGTTATGCGGTGCGGCAATTTGCTCATGCTCCCGGTTTCACAGCTACGGCGGCATTGACGATAGCGCTAGGGATTGGTGCGACTACAGCCATCTTCACCCTGGTGCACGCCGTGTTGTTGAAATCGCTGCCGGTAGCCAAGCCCGGCGAGCTCTATCGGATCGGCGACGTTGAGGATTGCTGCGTCAGCTCGGGGCTGCAAGATGATTGGTCGCTGTTCTCCTATGACAAGTACAAGGGTTTTCGCGACGAGACGAGCGGGTTCACCGAATTGGCCGCCTTCCAGGCGGGACGCAGTCTGATGGGGGTTCGGCGCAGCGGAAGCAATCAGCCCGCCGAGTCGCTTCGGGGCCAGTACGTTTCAGGAAACTACTTCTCAATGTTTGGAATTACCGCTTATGCGGGGCGGGTCTTCACAAGAGACGATGATCGCAAGGGGGCGGAGCCGGTCGTCATGATGAGTTATACGGCCTGGCAGCAGAGATATGGCCATGATCCGTCAGTGATCGGAGCCACCTTCACGCTGAATGGGCTGCCCTTTACAGTCATCGGCGTTGCACCGCCCGGATTCTATGGCGACCGGATGGATAATGCGCCGGTTTTTTGGGTGCCGCTGAACGCTGAGCCGATGCTCGATGGCTCGAGCAATCTTCTGCAGTTTCCGGAGGCGAATTGGCTTGACCTGATCGGCCGCATCGCACCGGGTGCCGATCCGAAAGCGATTGAGGCCCAGATGCAACTGGAACTCAAACAGTGGCTGTTGAGTCCGGAGGCCAAGTTACAACCTGGCGAGCGCAACCTGGTGCCGAAGCAGACTTTGCATTTGTCCCCCGGCGGGGCAGGTGTGCAGACGATGCGCGATGAATATCAGTCGGGCCTGCATTTGCTTATGTGGATTTCCGGTTTCGTCTTGTTGATCGCCTGCTCGAACGTAGCGAACTTGATGCTGGTCCGAGCCGCGAGCCGCCGCCAGCGTACTTCCGTGCAAGCCGCTCTCGGGGCACCCCGGTCACGACAAATAGCACAAGTGCTCACCGAGAGTACGGTTCTCGCGCTGCTCGGCGGCGCCGTCGGTGTTGTGTTTGCGTTTGAGTGCACACGCCTCATCCTGCACCTGGCGTTTCAAAACAAGCCGGTTGCCATCAGCGCCATGCCTTCTTTGCCAGTGTTGGGATTCACTTTTGGAGTTTGCCTCTTAACGGGAATCCTGTTTGGGGTTGCGCCCGCGTGGATGACGGCGCACGCCGATCCCGCGGACGCTTTGCGCGGAGCGCATCGTTCGACGGCACGTGCAGCCGGATGGACGCAAAAAGGGCTGGTCGTGGCTCAGGCGGCTCTGTCGTTGATTTTGCTGTGTGCCGCTGGATTGCTGACGGAAAGCTTGCTGAACATGCAGCGCCAGAGTTTCGGCTTCGCGGTGGCAAATCGCTACATTCTGCATTTCGATCCGCAAATGGCCGGATACAAGGCCGGTCAACTGCCTGCGTTTTACCGGCAGCTGCACGAGAATCTTGCAGCAATTCCGGGGGTCAATCGCGTAGGTTTTTCCCTTTACACTCCGATGGAGGGGGATAACTGGAGTGAAGAAGTTTACATCGAGGGGCAGGCCCCGGCGCCGCCTGGAAGCAATCAGAACGACGCATCGTGGCTGAGAGTCAGCGACGAATATTTTGACAGCATCGGCACCAAGCTTGTGAAGGGTCGCGGGATTACTGAACAGGATACGGCGACAACGCGAAATGTTGCCGTGATCAACCAGACGTTTGCGAACAAATTCTTTAAGAACGAAGACCCCATCGGGAAACATTTTGGAGATCTCGACCAGAAGTACGCGGGAAACTTTGAGATCGTCGGGGTAACAGAGGATACGCAATACAGAGCGCCGACCAGAAAGATTCCCCCAACCTTCTTCTTGGCGGGAGCGCAGCGAGTCGCGTACGATGAGGTACGCTTTAAAGCCTTCGAAGACAGCTCTCACTATTTGAACGCGGCAGTATTGCTAACGCAGGGAAGTGTGTCGGGATTGGAATCGCAGGTCCGGCGCGCTCTCGCCCAGGTGAGTCCCGACCTTGCCGTGATCGATTTCATGAGCTTCGCCGCTCAAGTGGACGGGAACTTCGCGCAGAACGCTATGCTGGCGAAACTGACGTCATTGTTTGGATTCCTGGCACTGGTGCTGGCCTCAGTTGGAATTTATGGCGTGACCGCATACTCGGTGGAACGACGGACCAGCGAAATCGGCATTCGCATGGCTGTGGGCGCAGGCCGGTTGAATATTCTGAAGCTGGTCCTGCGGGGAGCGTTCGTGCAGATAGGAATCGGAATGACCATCGGCATTCCGGCGACCATTGTGGCGGGATATGCCATGACGGCCAAATTGTTTGGAGTGAAGCCTTACTCGCCGGATATCTTACTGGTGACAACTATCGCGCTGAGCGTGGCAGCTCTGGCCGCGACGGCACTTCCAGCCCGCAAAGCTGCAACAGTAGAGCCCATTCGCGCACTGCGGACGGAGTGATGGCTCGCTCACCGAGCCACAACAAGATACCGATTCTGCGAGCTGGCTCGAATCACGATGCAAAGTCTCTCTGCTATAATCAAAGCCGCCCCGATGGTTTCGTTTCACATCTGTGCGGAAGTGGTGGAACTGGCAGACACACCATCTTGAGGGGGTGGCGCCGAAAGGCGTGGGGGTTCAAATCCCCCCTTCCGCACCATTGCATTTATTCTCAACAATTTAGGACCTCTGACCATCATGATTCTCCTTGTTACGATTATCCACGTGATCGTGTGTCTGTTTCTGATTATTGTTGTTCTCCTGCAGAGTGGTAAGGCGGGAGACATTTCGGCTGCTTTTGGGGGCCAAGGCAGTCAGGCCGCATTTGGTCCGCGTGGCGCGGCGACAGCGCTCTCCAAAGCCACGACCGCGTCCGCCGTTTTGTTCATGCTTACGTCCGTTACACTTTCGATTTACGCCATCAAGCACAGTGGTCCGAGCTCGGTTTTGCAGGGTGTGAAATCCGCCCCGGTTAAGCCAGCGCCTCCCGCACAAGCTCCTACAACTCCGCCAACACAGAAGTGAACGTAGAGATTCACGATAAATTTTCCTTCGATTTTCGGAGACCTACGGCTGAGCAGAACTCCCTTCTTTGCGAGCAGGCAGATCTTTCCATGCAGTTTCTAATCATGCGCTTTGCGGGTTTTGCTGTAATTGTATTTCCATCATGCGAGTGCTAACATCGATTTGTTGGCACTATTGCAGGAGGTAATTGATATGTCGGGTCGTGATGGCAACAGTTTCGTATGGTTTCTCGCTGGATTGGGAGTGGGTGCTTTGGCGGGAGTGCTGTACGCGCCGCGTTCCGGCAGCGAAACCCGAGAAGCCCTTCGTGCTCGCGCCGAAGAAGGACGTGATTACGTGAAAACGCGGGCGCGGGATGCTCGCGAGCAAGCCTCCGGATGGGTGGATCGCGGCCGCGATGTTGTGAATCAACAGAAAGATCAGTTCCGCGCCGCTTACGAGGCCGGACGGCAGGCGTATCAAGAGGCAACCGCCGACACCGGAGCTGGAGTACCCAAGAATCTGTAACTCTTTGGTTTTCTCCTGTCAGTGACCGTGTCACTCAGCCCTTTTGCAAAGGGGAGTTGAAAGAGAGCTCTCTTATGGAAAACCTGATTCCGCTATTCGTTGCTCTGACGGGAGCCGCTGTAGTGCTGCAGGCGGGCCTTCTTGCTGCCATGTATCTGGCGATGCGAAAGACCAGCGCTCGCCTCGAATCGCTGGCGGACGAAGTGAAAACCAAGGTTCTACCTACGCTGGATAGCACGCAGTCGATGCTCGCCGAAGTTCGACCCAAGATTGAAGTGATCGCCGAGAACTTGATGGCGACCAGCACTCTAGTGCGCGACGAAGTTCAGCGGATGGATGCTGCCGTGAATGATTTGGTCGATCGGGCCCGCTTGCAAGTGATCCGTGCGGATGACATGCTTACGCGTACTTTCGACAGAGTAGAAGAGACTTCCGAAATCGTACAGAAGACGGTAACCTCGCCCGTTCGGCATGTCTCGGGGGTAATCAAGGGTGTATCGGCTGGATTGGAGTTCCTGCTAAGCAGCCGCGGCAAGAATGGCCGTAGCGAAACCGGCAGGGCTGTGCCTCAAGACGAGATGTTTATCTAACCCGGTCTCCCCCCTCTGTTGTCTCGGCTTCGTCTGGTCTTTGCAGCTACGCGCTCGAAACGCTTGCTAAGGCGAAACTGGAGCAGCGAAACGAAAATGCGCTATCTCATCCGAGCTCGCGTTAAACCAGATCGCAAATACGATCTGCTGAAAGCCATCGAGAATGAAACTCTGGGCCATGGCTCGGTCGCCGAAGGCGAATACCTGCGAAATATGGGCGAAGCGCGAGTGTGCACCGACGATACGGTGCGCTGGGTGGAAGTCTGCTACTGTCCTACACCGCTGCAGGAAGAGCGCCCCTATTGGGAAGCATACTTTGATCTCACCCGCGTGCAGGATGCTCACGACCGGCGGAAATGCCGGGACGAGAATCGAAGCGAACCGTGGGCGTGTGGCGACTGCGATTGCACGAAGCGACTGGAGCAAAAGCTCAAAGCGTCCGGCGCGCCTTTCCTCAATTCTCTGCGCGCAGACGCCGACTCGAGATAACGCGGTTCGGCTTTCGATTCGTTCCTCTTACTCAAGGTGGGCCAAAGTTGTTTCCAGTTGTTTCAAGTCCTGTGCTACTTCCCGTAAGTTGAAAACAAATGACCAGAAGGGCAACATGCGATCGAGAGTGAATGGTGCAGTGACGCGCTGCTCGCGCAGTTGAGCCAGATCGGAATCCAGATCGCGCGCTGCTCGCTCTAACGCCGGCGCTGAGGCTACCGTCTTGCTTCGGGTACGAACTGCATCGGCCAAATCGGAAAAAGCGCGCCCCGTACACTCCACCAAAGCTGGGAGCGAAGGCAGGAACTTGGGTTCTACCTGCGCATGTATGTAGAGGACGCAATCCTCGGCCATAGCGGTCAAACGGCGCCGAAGCTGGTCGCTTTGATCAACGAAGGCCTGAAACGCTCCCTGATTGAAGCGCGCGAACGATATCTCGCTGCGAGCCTCATCCATTTGCTGGGTGACGCCGCGCCGCAGATCGTGCAGTTGCCGGTCGAGCTGACGAACCTGCTGTTCGTTATTCGCTCCCTCCAATGCGGCCGCGACGATAGCGCTGTAAAGAACGCCGGCGCCACTAAGAATATCGGCCATTTTGTTGCGCAGGCCGACGCGGGCATGCTCCGGCCAGACCAGCGCACTCACGGCGAACGCAACCACGGCTCCCAGCAGCGTGTAAGCCACGCGCAGCCACGCGAAGTGCCAAGGCTCCGCGAGACCGCCAAACACCAGAACCAAAGCCGCGGTGAATCCCGCCGCGCTGAAGCTGGGATGCAGTGCCGCGAGGTAAGCAAAGAACGACGCCAGAATGAAGATGGCGATCCCCGCTTGCACGACCCCAGGACCTAACAAAGGAAGCATCAGCGCCGCGCCCAGTGCGCCGCACGTGGAACCGATGGTTCGATAGAGTGCCGCTTTCCAGGACGCACCGACATTAGCCTGCGTCACCACCAGCGCGGCAAAGACCGCCCAATATCCTTGCGGAAGGTTCCAGCCGACGTAGATGGCATAGGTAATGGTTCCGGCGAGGCCGGTCTTGATTCCCTGCTTCAGGGAGTTGGATTCGCGGCCCCAAAACGATGGAGCGGATGGGAATGCAGGGCCTGCCGGAAATGGCAAGGAGGGGCTTGAAGATGCCATGCGGGAAATTATATTCCGGGCAGCCCGGCGTCCCGCCGACCCAAGACAGTCTACGCGATCCAGCCACCGCCCACCACAATGTCGCCGTCATAGAAAACCGCGGCCTGACCAGGGGTAATAGCGCGCTGCGGCTCATCGAAAGTAACCATAACCTCATCGGACGCAATCCTCTCCAGCATCGCCGAAGCGGCTTCGTGACGGTGGCGAATCTTTACCGACACTCGTATGGATTCGCGCAGATCGTTGACAGATATCAGGTTCACTCGGCGAGCGCGCAGCGTCCTCGAATAGAGATGCTCATCGCCACCGACCACCACCTGCTTATCGGCCCCGTTGATCTGGATCACATAAAGTGGCGATCCAGTGGCAACCCCCAGTCCCTTGCGCTGGCCCACGGTGAAGTTGTGAATGCCGCTGTGTTCGCCAATCACATCTCCATCGGCCGTTACCAACTCTCCCGCTGTGTCTGGCAACGTTTCACCGCTTTCCGCCAGATAGGCGTCGATGAAGCGCTTGTAGTCCCCCCCCGGGACAAAGCAGATCTCCTGCGAGTCAGGCTTCTCCGCGAGAGCCAGGCCGTGCTGGCGCGCGAGTTCGCGAACCTGCGCCTTATTCATTTCGCCGAGTGGAAACAGCGTGCGGCTGAGTTGCTCTTGCGTGAGGCCAAAAAGAAAATAGGTCTGGTCCTTGCTGCGATCCGCGGGGCGCGTCAGTAGCCAGCGCCCTCGATCCTCATCGTATTCGACGCGAGCGTAGTGGCCGGTGGCAACGCAGTCTGCGCCAATCTGTTGAGCGACGACGAGTAACTGGTCAAACTTGAGATGATTGTTGCAAAGGCTGCACGGGATGGGCGTGCGCCCCGAAAGATATTCTGCGACAAAGGGACGTACGACATCGCGCTCAAAGCGCTCCTCATGATTCACCACGTAGTACGGAATTCCGATGTGCTGCGCCACGCGGCGAGCGTCGTAAACATCGTCGAGCGAACAACAGCGGCCCGTTACCTTCTCGGGCATGCCCTCGTACCCAGCCAGCCGCCGCTGATTCCAGAGCTGCATGGTGAGACCGATAATGTTGTGTCCTTCGGCACGCAGCATTGCCGCGACGGTAGAAGAATCCACACCGCCCGACATGGCTACCGCGATAGTCTTGGAGTTTGGCATATTTTGATTCGAGCAATTAGCAGTCGGCAGTTAGCATTTAGCCCAAACGCTCAATCTACCGCTGCCGTCCCGCTAACTGTTACTGCTAAATGGTAACTGCTATATTCCTGCGCACAGGCGACAACTCCCGCAGCCGCGCCACAGTCTCCGGCACCAGCGCGAGCGCAATGTCGATTTCCTCCGCGGTGTTCTGCTTGCCCAAACTGAAACGGACGCTGGACCGCGTTCGGTCCACGCGCAGGCCCATCGCGGTGAGCACATGCGAGGGCTCGATCGCACCCGAGGAACACGCCGCACCGGTGGAAACCGCAAGGCCCTTCAGATCGAGCGAGATCACCATTGACTCGCCGTCAATATCATCGAAATAAATGCTCGATGTATTCGGCACTCGTGGCGCGCCGTCACCGTTTACACCTGCGTCTTGCACTTGTGCCAGGATTCCCTTTTCCAATCGGTTACGCAACGAGAAGACTTTCCTATCGTTACCACAATCCAAGCCCTGCCTTGCTAGCTCCGCGGCTTTGCCGAGAGCGACGATCCCGGGAACGTTTTCTGTCCCCGCGCGGCGAGAGCGTTCATGCCGTCCTCCGTAGAACAGCGGCTGAACACGTATTCCTTTACGAACGTAGAGCGCGCCCACTCCCTGCGGTGCGTGAATTTTGTGCCCCGAAATCGAAAGTGCATCGCACCCGATGCGCTTCACATCAATCGGAACCTTGCCCGCAGCCTGCACCGCGTCGGTATGGAAACAGACTTCCGCCTCCGCCGCGATCTTTCCAATTTCCTCGACCGGTTGCATTACCCCGGTTTCATTGTTGGCCATCATGATCGAAATGAGCCTGGTATTGGAGCGCAACTCGCGCCGCACATCGTTGGGATCGACCAGGCCTCGACTATCGACTGGGACATACGTCACTTCGCAGCCTGTTTCCTCAAGATGCTTGCAGGCATGCAAGACGGCATGGTGTTCCACCTTCGAGGTGATGATATGGTCGCCCGCGACGGTCAATCCCGAGAGAGCCAGATTGTCCGCTTCTGTCCCCCCGCTCGTGAACACAATCTCCGCCGCCTGGCAGTGCAGCAACGAAGCCAAGGAATCTCGCGCGCGCTCTACCCCAGCCCGCGTCTCCTGTCCATAGTGATGGATCGACGAAGCATTGCCGAAACGCTCGTCAAAGTACGGGCGCATGGCATCGAGTACCTCCGGGAGAGCCGGTGTGGTGGCGTTATTGTCGAGATAAATCCAGCGGATCACATGCTTATTCTACGCGGGAAGTGGTGGGATGGGCGAGGCGGCCTTAGCGATTCTCCATCGCCACATAACGGTTCGGGTAATCCGGCCCCAGATATTCGGCCCTCGGGCGAATCAAGCGATTGTCGTCAAGTTGTTCGATGACGTGCGCCGCCCAGCCGCCGATGCGTGAAACTGCGAAGACCGGCGTAAATAGATCCTCGTCGATGCCGAGCACATGATAAGTCGAGGCGGAGTAGAAGTCGACATTGGCGTTCAGCTTCTTTTCCGCTTTCACAAACTTCTCGATTTTCTCAGACATCTCATACCACTGGGACTGCCCGCTCGAACGGCCGAGATCTCTGGACATAACCCGCAGGTGAGTGGCCCGCGGATCTTCCGTGTGGTAAACGCGATGGCCGAAGCCTGGAACTTTTTTCTTCTGTGCCAGCATCTCGCGAACATGCTCGACCGGATCGGATTTCTTCCGATCAATCGCCGCCAAGATTCGGAAGACAGCCTCGTTCGCTCCGCCATGAAGCGGCCCCTTGAGCGCGCCGATCGCCGATGTGATCGCGGAATGCATGTCCGACAAAGTTGCGGCTGTCACACGAGCTGCAAAGGTGGATGCATTCAGCTCGTGGTCCGCATGCAGAATCAAGGCGATGTCGAGCGCTCGCTCCGCCGTCGGGGAAGGTTTGCTTCCGTTCAACTGCAGCAAAAAGTTAGCGGCGTGCGATAAGGAAGGGTCGGCCTCTACAACCGACTTGCCCTTTCGAATCCGATCGTAGGCGGCAACGATCATTGCGATCTGTGAAGTAAGCCGGACGGCCTTGCGTATATTCGCATCGTGATCATTGTTCTTCTCGTCCGCATCGTAGAAAGCCAGCGCCGACACGGCCGTACGCAGCACATCCATCGGCAGTGCGCCCTTGGGGACTTCACGCAAAAATTGGATGATCGCAGGATCGAGGTGGCGTTCCTGCGCCAAACGCTGCTGCAGGTCCTTCAACTCGCCGCGATTCGGCAGGTGCCCAAACCACAGCAGGTAGCAGGTCTCTTCAAACGTCGAATGCTCTGCCAGTTCGTGAATGTCAATGCCGCGGTAAGCCAGAACGCCGCGGTCGCCATCGATATAACAAATACTGGAATTAGTGGCAACGATGCCTTCCAGACCTTTGGGGCCGAGAGTACTAGTTACGCTAGACATAAGCACTCGCTCGATCGGATTGGTAGCCGTTGCGGAAGCCGCGGAGAGGAAGGCCGCGGGGAATGCAACTTTCTTTTATACGCCAAAAAGCCCGCGGGTTCCATACGGCCTGGCGACGTCGCGCTCACGTCTAAAGTATTAAGCTGGCCAGAGGCTCAAGGCTGTCTTACTGAGAATCTGCTGTTGAAGTTTAGACTCCAGCGGCAGCGCAAGGAATTCATCAAGATTCTGCTTAATGTCTGGCACCCCAGGTCCCGGCCAATCGGTACCGAAAAGCGTTTTGTGGGCAATTTCCCGGAGTCGCGGAAAGTACTCCAGGAGAGTCTTGGGCGGGATACCGCTGATATCCAGATGTACATTGCTATGGCGTCGAATTAGAAAAAATGCTGTCTGCATCCAGAGCGGACGGCCGCCGTGTGCCAGCAAAATCTTTAGTTTGGGAAAATCCACGGCCACGTCGTCGACATACATAGGATCACCGTACTTGTTGCGGGCTCCGGGGAAGATGGATGTCCCGGTGTGAAACATCACCGGAACGCCGTTGGCCTCGGCGGCGCGGTAAATGATCTCCAATTCCTTAACGCCATTCAGGTAGTCGTTCGGAAACAAAAGTTGATGCGGAGGATGGATCTTGATCATGCGGATTCCAAGCCGCAGAATCTGCTCCATGTCGGCCAGAACGTTCGTCGTATGACGTGGATGCAGGCTGCCACATGAGAGCAGACGCTTCGGATCTTCCTTTACGTAATCCGCAATGAATTGATTTACCCCGTTGGTAAAGCCAATCACATCCGGTGCGACGTAATTGATCAGCACAGCGCGGTCTACGCCACATGTATCGAGATATTTCAGAAACTGTTTCGGGGAATGGCAGAACTCGGCGACCTGCTCGAAGTTCGCACGCTTTCTTTTCATCAGTTCCAGCGCGTGCGGCTTGAACATCTCCATCGGCGAGATATGAACGTGGCAGTCAGTGATCATTCGACGAACTCAATCGCAACCACCGCCGGAGGTGCAGAACCACCCGCGCGCATTCGCATTCAATATGTCGGTATATTCGCATCCACCTGGCGCGACCACGCGTCGATGCCGCCGCGCATGGACTGCGCCTTCTCGAATCCCTGCTGACGCAGCCACGCGGTCACATTCATTGACCGCACGCCGTGGTGACACACGACCACAATGTGGTCCTCCGGGTCCAGTTCCTGATGCGCTCTTGACGGAACATCTCCCATCGGCATTAGCTTGGCGCCGGCCATCCGCGTAGTCTCAAACTCCCACAACTCGCGAACATCGAGCAGAGTAAACTTCTCGCCATTGTCGAGCTTCGTTTTCACTTCTTCGGGCGTGATCTCGTAATCCATGATTTAGTCCGGCGCTGCTTACTTCCCCACCCATCTAGGTTCGCGCTTCTCCAAGAAGGAACGGACCCCTTCCTGCGTGTCCGCCGTTTTGATCAATTCTTCCAGATAGATCTTTTCCGCCCGGGCTAGGCCTTTGTCGAAGTGCATCGAGTCCCAGGCATAGATGGCTTTCTTCGTCACGGCTAATGCTGCAGGACTCATCATAATCAATTCCTGCGCGGCATTTTCAATGCTCTCAATCAGCTTTTCATCGGCGACTGCGTGATTGGCTAATCCCATCTTTTCCGCTTCAATGCCAGTAATCGTCCGCCCAGTCAGAATCAATTCTGAGGATCGTTTCTGTCCTATCAGTGCCGCCAACGCCGTACACGCCACCGGCGGAAAGCAACCGAGTTTGATCTCAGGAAATCCCCACTTCGCGGTGGCGGAGGTGTATACGATATCGCACACCATTGCTAACTCTGCACCGCCGCCGAGGCAATTCCCGTGCACGGCGGCAATGGTCACCTTCTTGGTGGTGATGAGCGCCCGAACCACCGCATGGAACTTATTTAACATCTCTTCAACTTTGTCGGAAGCATGTGCCGCAACATCGACACCAGCTGAAAAAGCCTTCCCCTCGCCACTTAGCACCAGGACAGAAATGTCCTCCCGTGTCTCGATATCAGCCAGCGTATGCGCCAACTCCTCCATCATCGGAATGTCGATAATGTTCAGGGGAGCGTGTCGCAAAACAACCCGCACCACGGGGGCACTGGCATCGATTGCGAGCCGCAAGAGTTTGGACTCTACGAACGTGGTCATGTTTTTCTCTGCGTTCTTACAGATTGATCGCCGACTTGCGCACTTCGCCGATGCTGGCCAGCGGATCGCGTGCACCGGTTTTTTCTGCAATCCATTTCTTCTCAGTTTCGATAATGTCGAGGAGCAACTTCCTGTCGGCCGGGCCCGGCATATATTCCTTCATGTGTTCTTCGTAGGCGCGGTCGTCGAGCGGTTCGCCGGTCATGGCGTGGAATTTCTGCCCTGCCCAACGCCCGATCTCGCGATTGAATTTGATATGCGGTGCGTACAACTTCGGTTGACCGGGCTTCAACGAGCCATTGAAGCGCTCAATCAGTCCTGCTACTTCATTGCGATAAAGATTACGGTTGTAATCGTTCAAATCATCGAGATCGGGCGCATGCTCGTTCTTAGGCTCATCGTAACGTCCCTTCACTCCCCAGACGTAAGCCCAATGCGCCGACGAAGAATGGTCCGTACCGAACAGATCGTAAGAGCTTGAAATCCATTTATTCAGATACTTCTGGATCAGCCAGCCCGGAATCACACCGGCTTCTACGATTCTTCGGAGGCCGTCATTGCCCGTGCCCATGTGAAAGGCTTCTTCGCGCAGCATATAAGACATCGATCGTCCCAGAGGCGCGAAGGCGGAATATTTCAACATCTGTAACTGAAACTTTCCGTCCCGGTCGACAAAATCGGTATAGGTAAAGAAATCCATCCAGTTGTCGACATCAACGTTGAAGGCGCCCAGCAGGCGCTTGTTTTCGAAGGCTCGGCGCTCCAGCATTTTCTGCGCCTCAACCTTGCCCGAATAACCGAAATGATCAACCAGCAGAGCGCACATCTGCCAACCGTGGCGCATCTCCTCGATCATGACGCGAGTAATGGCGCGGCGATCCCAGTCGGTGGGCGCGTTTTCCAGAAGATTACGCTGCTGCTCGACGCTGGCGAACTCGGTATCGCCCTGGTAGACGATCATGTTCATCAGCGCGTCACGCATTTGTTGGGTAGGAATCTGGCGCAGGTTTTCCCACTTGCGCCGGCCCTTGTAGGAACCGAATTCAATTTCCTCCGTATCGATTGCACCGTAGAGAGTATCGAAGTGAAAGGCCTCGATATCCTGCGTGTTCACGCCGATATCTTTTCGCCAGTCATTGAACATCCCCACCCAATCGCTGAAGGTTCCGATTTTTGCTACTTTTCCCGGCATAGAAAACCTCAACCTTACTCGCACCTCACGGGCTGAAACCCGCATTTTTGTTAGGGCGGCACGGGTAAAGCCGTGCCCTCCCCAAACAATCCACGCCGCTATTTCGCTTTAAAAGCCGCGGGCCGCTTCTCCACATACGCCGCGAGACCTTCCTTCGCGTCTTCGCTCTGGAAAAGCAACTGCTGGTTCTCGCGCTCGACCGCCAGCGCCGACTCCATGGGAATCTCCCATCCCGTCTGCACTGCGCGTTTGATCCTTCCCACGGCCTTGGCAGCCTTGTTCGGAGGACAGAACTGTTTGGCATACTCCATCACGTTTTCCATGAAGCCGTCGCGTTCGTAAATGTCATTGATAATGCCCAGTTCCAGAGCCTCTTCGAACGAGAAAGTATTTCCGGTCACCATCAATTCAATCGCTTTGCTTTTGCCCACCAGGCGCGAGAGCCGTTGCGTGCCACCCGTGCCAGGGAGCACTCCCAGGTTCACCTCTGGCAACCCGATCTTGCCCGCGTCTTTTCTAGCGATGCGGATGTCGGCGGCCATGGCAATTTCCAGCCCACCACCCACACAGTGACCATTGATCGCGGCAATCACCAACTTGGGTGTGTGCTCGAGCCGCAGCAACATCTCATTAGCGTGCAAACAAAAGTAATATTTGAAAGTGGGATCGACGCTCGACAGCATCTTGATATTCGCGCCGGCTGAGAAGAACTTGTCGCCCGCGCCGGTGAGCAAAATTACATAGATGTCATTCTCCATGCGCGCACGCAGAATTGCGTCGTCGAGTTGCCGGTTCATCTCATAGGTGTAAGTGTTGGCCGGTGGATCGCACATCTCGATTACGGCTACGCCGCCGTCGCTACGGTAGTTGACCAGCTGCTTGGTGGTTTCGCTGGCTGTCGGTTGCATTGTCGTCGCCATGTTTATAACTCCTTATTCTTCCAATCTATTTCGATCTTAACCCTTCATCACCGTTTGATTTCGCTATCTTCATTCCCGCCCCTTTAGATCCGTCCATGACACCGCGCAGAAAGATGTCGCCCATTTCCGTGGCGATTCGTTCGGCGTCGGCATCGACCCGCGAATTATGCCAGGTGTAAATCCAGTTCATCATACCGAACAAGCTGAGAACGGCGATGCGGGTGGAGAATTCCAATCCACGATCGCGTTTTAATTCGTCGAGCAGACCGACGCAAATTCGATAATATTGCCGCTTGATCGCAGCCACTTCCATGGCGAACTCGTTTTTCAGCACATCCGCCTCGTGCGACAAAACCTTCATGCTGGCCGGGTTGGCCAAAAAATAATCTAGGTGATTCAAGATAAAGATGCGGATCTGTTTTTCCGGATCGCTCACGCCCTCGAGCCGCGTCTTCAATCTCTGAACGATCGTCGAGAAAGTATGCTTCTGAATCAGGAACAGCAAGCGTTCTTTGGATTCGAAGTAGTAATAGAGTCCTGCGAGCGACATGCCGCTGGCGCGCGAAAGATCGCGCATCGAGGCGCCTTCGTACCCTTTCTTGCAGAAGACCTCAGTGGCGTGGATGAGGATTTCCGCCAGCCGCCGGTCGAAACGCGTTACAGGCGTCGCCGCACTCCGATACCGACGAAGAGAAACTCGCGCTGTTGTTGTTACACCTGCCATACCATTGCGGGAGAGCTTAAGGATAAGTCGAACGTTCGTTCGAATTAAGCATATAACAACGTCATCCGGATCGCAAGACTTGGGTTGCCCTTAGTGGGCTCTTAGAACATCGGGCGCGGACGATTCTCGACGTTCTGGACTCAGTCTGCTGGGCTACGCCTAATTTCTTACATCCGCCAGTAGTCGCTCTACTTCAGCCTTCACGTCGCCAGTGAGCGGCAGCAACGGCAACCGCGCCGGACCTCCGAAGTAGCCGTTGAAGTCCATGCCATACTTAACGCCCGGAATACCCAGTTCGCCCACGACGCGTTCCCCTGCGCGAGCGATACGCTGCTGCTTCAGTGTCGCCAACTCGGCGTCGCCTTCTTTCCACGCAGCATAAATCTCATAGCACGATGTCGGCGCCAGGCACGCGAAAGCAAGGATTGCTCCCACCGCTCCCGCATCGAGCGACGGATGCAACTTGTTGGCCGCGCCTACCAGCACTTGAAATCCCGCTTCTTTCTGCCTGGTCTTCATCTTGCCGACTACCGTAACGGCCGCGGAAGAAGGCTTCGGCAAGGATGATAAAGATGACGACCCCGCCAGAACCTCAACCGAAATCAGATCCCGGCCGTCTCCGCTCGATCCTGCCGCAGCCAGCATACGCGGCGTTACTGCTTCGAACGTCTCAGTAACAGTGACGCTACGCTTGATATGCCGCGTGCCTGCGACCATTTTGTGAACTTTCTCCACATCGCCGCTCGATTCCTTGATCCCGATCAGATTCGGATGCTCTGCCAGTTCGATCACCAGCTCTGCTGGAATGTCGTAACCGGTCGCCTGAGGAAAGTTGTAAATAATCACCGGCAGCGGCGAGCGATCGGCCACGGTGCGATAAAACGCCAGAATGTTTGCCGGCTGCATCTGCTTCTTGTAGTAGTGCGGCGTTCGCACCATCGCGACGTCATAATCGAGTTCGGCGGCGTATTCAGTAAGCCGCAGCGTTTCGGTCGCCGACTCGACCCCTGTGCCTGCAATCAGCACTTTGTTCGGCGCGGCGGCGTCGCGCGCGGATTTCAGTACATCGCGTCGCTCTTGATCGGAAAGTAAAATCGCTTCTCCGGTCGATCCGAGCACGACAATCCCGGCACAAGGTGTACGCGAGTATCGCTCGACATTGCTTTCGAGCTTCTTAAAGTAGATCTCGCTGTCAGCGTAGAACGGCGTGGTGATGGGAGGGAAAATACCCTGAAGCAACATGGCGAGTTTAGGGTATCACTTCTAGGGTAGGCAGAGCAGCGGGATGCTCCGCGTTGTCACGTCCGCTCAAGTGCAGTGATTCGGTTAGAGAAGCTTTGGCTCCGCGACGGCGCCGAGTTGAACCAGCAAACTGAGTTGGTCCCACTTGTCCCAAGCTTCGATAATCTTTCCGTCAACAAAACGCAAGATGGTGATTCCGTTTACGCTGACGCGCTTGTTCGAAGGCGCCATTCCCAGGAAACTTCCGGTGTGGGTCATCGCCATCGTCCACCTGGCTACGACCCGGTCATCCTGCCCGATCGTATCGTGTACGTCGATGCGAATGTTCGAGAATGCAGCGCGAAAGCTGCGCCAAAACTGTTTGAAGTGCTCAGGTCCATGGATGTCGGCGCCGTGCTGCGCCTGGCCGTGGCCGATTGCATCCTTAGAGCACATCGCGTCAATCGTGGCTTCTCGGCCCTGATTCCAAACTTCGTCAAACCATTTGCGTATGAGAGCTGCATTTTCAGGCATGGTAACTTCTTCCTTCTGTTCACCTAGCGTTGAATGGCCCCACGTTCCGCATGCAACTGCTGCAGCGCGCGTATATTCAGTTCCCCGCGCTGCAGAGCAGCTATCCCTTCCGCAGCTGCCCGTGCCGCCGAAAGTGTGGTGATCGTTGGAATGCGCGCCATCACTGCGGCGCGACGAATCGCCTTCTCGTCGAACCATGGCTCTAAACCGGTAGGTGTATTGACAATCAGATGTATGCGCTGGCCCTTGATGAAATCCACAACATTCGGACGCCCCTCTTTCACTTTGTAGACGCGTTCCACCTTCATGCCTGCGGACTCGATCACGTCGGCAGTGCCGGAAGTAGCCACCAGCTTAAAACCCATATGCACGAACTTGCGCGCGAGTTCGGCCACGTAACGCTTATCGTGGTCGGTCACGCTGATAAAGACTGTGCCCTGTGTCGGCAACTTCTGGCCGGCAGCCAACTGCGCCTTCGCGAAGGCTTCGCCGAAGCTATCGCCCACGCCCATCACTTCGCCAGTTGATTTCATCTCCGGCCCCAGCACGGTATCCACCCCAGGAAACTTGTTCCAAGGAAATACCGGCGACTTCACGTAGTAGCAGCTTCCCGTATCGAGATCAGCGCGGCAATCAATATTTTCCGGAAGGAATTCGCGCAGCTTGCGCCCCGTCATCAGCCGCGCCGCAATCTTTGCCAGCGGCACGCCTGTGGCTTTCGAAACATAGGGCACCGTGCGAGAAGCCCGCGGGTTCACTTCCAGCACATAAACTTTTCCGCCATTGGTGCCATTCCCCCATCCGCTTCCATTCCCGCGCGGAATCGCAAACTGAATATTCATCAGCCCCACCACTTTGAGCGCGCGCGCCAGCTTAAAAGTGTAGTCCCGCATCCGCTCCATGAGGTGCTGCGGAATGTCGACTGCAGGTAGCACACACGAGGAGTCGCCCGAGTGAATGCCAGCCTCCTCGATATGCTGCATGATTCCACCAATCACCACATCCTCTCCGTCAGAGAGCGCATCCACATCCACTTCAATCGCGTCTTCGAGGAAGTGATCGATCAGTACCGGACGATCGTGCGAGTATTCGACCGCTTCTTTCATGTAGCGGACCACCGACTCTTCGTCGTACGCGATCACCATGGCCCGCCCACCCAACACGTACGAAGGCCGCACCACCACCGGATAGCCCACGCGCTTTGCTCCGTCGATCGCTTCCTCGAGTGAAGTTGCCATCATGCCGGCCGCCTGGGGAATTTGCAGTTCTTCCAGCAGTTTATTGAAGTGCTTGCGGTCCTCAGCCAGGTCAATCGACTCCGGAGAGGTTCCGATAATATTCACGCCAGCAGCCTTCAGCGGCAAAGCCAGGTTCAGCGGAGTCTGTCCGCCAAACTGCACAATCACACCGCACGGCGCGCCTTTCGACGTTTCGTGCTGGTAAATCGCCCACACATCTTCGAATGTCAGCGGCTCAAAATAAAGGCGATCGCTGGTGTCGTAATCGGTCGAGACGGTTTCAGGATTGCAATTGATCATGATCGTCTCGTAACCGTCTTCATGAAGCGCGAACGACGCGTGACAGCAGCAATAATCGAACTCAATTCCCTGCCCGATGCGGTTGGGGCCGCTGCCCAGAATGATGATCTTCTTTTTATCCGTCGGCGCGGCTTCGTCTTCGTCCTCGTAAGTCGAGTAAAGATATGGCGTAAAACTTTCGAATTCCGCCGCGCAGGTGTCCACCCGCTTGTAGACGGGTAGTACGCCGTGCTTCTTGCGCAGGTGGCGGACTTTCTCCTGGCCTTCCAGTCGCCACACGTTCGCCAGCCGACCATCGGAAAACCCCATGCGCTTGGATTCCCGCAGCACCTCAGTCGGAATCGACTCAATCGGATGCTTCTCCAGCTCAAGCTGCATGTCGTTAATTTCTTTGAGCTGATACAGGAACCACGGATCCATCGAGGTCATCTTGGCGAGCTGCTTCACCGTGTGCCCCTGCCGCAGAGCGTACTGCACATAGGCCAACCGCTCGGGATGCGGCGTTACCAGCCGTTGCGTCAGAATCTTCGGCTCGATCTTTCCGCCCCCAACCCGCTTCCCGGTATCGAGCGAGCGGACCCCCTTCATCAATGCTTCCTTGAAGGTGCGGCCGATAGCCATCACTTCGCCGACTGACTTCATCTGAACACCGAGGTTCTCGTCGGCGCCGGGAAACTTTTCAAACTGCCACTTCGGAATCTTCACGACAACATAGTCGAGCGTCGGCTCGAAGCACGCTGGAGTCTTGCGCGTGATGTCGTTTGGAATTTCATCCAGCGTGTATCCCACGGCAAGTTTCGCCGCAATCTTCGCGATGGGAAACCCCGTCGCTTTCGACGCCAATGCCGACGAGCGCGAAACGCGGGGGTTCATTTCAATCACCACCATGCGTCCGGTTTCAGGATTCACGCCGAACTGAATGTTCGATCCGCCCGTGTCCACGCCAATTTCGCGGATCACCGCAATCGAGGCGTCGCGCATCGCCTGGTACTCGCGGTCAGTGAGCGTTTGCGCCGGGGCCACTGTAATGGAATCGCCCGTGTGCACGCCCATGGGATCGAAGTTCTCGATCGAGCAGATGATGATGACGTTGTCTTTGGTGTCGCGCATCACCTCGAGCTCGAATTCTTTCCATCCCAGCACCGACTCTTCGATCAGCGCTTCGTGCACCGGCGACATATCCAAACCGCGGGTCAGCACTTCGACCAACTCTTCGCGGTTGAAGGCGATCCCGCCTCCCGTACCGCCAAGCGTGAACGACGGCCGAATGATCACGGGAAAACCAATCTTGCCCGCGAACTCCAGACCGTCCTTGGTGCTGTTCACCAGTGCAGACTTCGGAACGTCAAGGCCGATTTTCTGCATCGCATCCTTGAAGAAGAGCCGGTCTTCGGCCTTCTTGATGGCATCGACATTGGCGCCGATCAGACTCACGTTATATTTTTCGAGAACGCCACCATCGGAAAGTTCAATCGCGAGATTGAGCGCAGTCTGCCCGCCGACGGTAGGCAGAACAGCAAAACCCGCGCCCGGAGCCATCTCCCGCTCGATGCGGATAATCTCTGCCAGGTATTCAAGCGTAAGCGGCTCGATATAAGTGCGGTCGGCGATCTCCGGATCGGTCATGATCGTCGCCGGATTGGAGTTAGCCAGCACCACTTCGTAGCCCTCAGACTTGAGCGCCTTGCAAGCCTGCGTGCCAGAATAATCAAACTCCGCCGACTGCCCAATGACGATGGGCCCGGAGCCGAGGATCAGAATTTTCGAGATGTCAGTGCGTTTAGGCATGAAATGGGTTGTCAGTCACGGCGCGCCTGAAGGCGCGCCTTTCAAAACCAGTTCCCTCGCAGTGCCGTCGAGCGCTAACGCTCACCCTTTCCACTCCTCCATCATCTTCGTGAACTCCTTGAACAGGTAATGCGAGTCATGCGGTCCCGGCGCAGCTTCCGGGTGATACTGCACGCTGAATAACGGTAGGTTGCGATGCCGCAGGCCTTCCAAAGTGGAATCGTTCAGATCGATGTGCGTCAGTTCAACTTCACTCTCCGGCAGCGAATCCGGATCGACGGCAAAGTTGTGGTTGTGTGCCGTAATCTCGATTTTCCCCGTCTGCAATTGCTTTACCGGATGGTTCCCGCCGTGATGCCCAAACTTCAGCTTGAAGGTTTTTCCGCCGAGCGCGATGCCGGTGAGTTGATGCCCCAAACAAATTCCGAAGATCGGCATACGGCCCATGAGGCGACGAATGCTATCGACAGCATACGTACACGGCTCAGGGTCGCCCGGACCATTCGACAGAAAGACTCCATCCGGTTTGAGCGCCAGCACATCTTCCGCAAGTGTCTGCGCTGGAACCACGGTCACCCGGCAGCCTTCGCCTCGTAACTTACGTAGGATATTTTGCTTAATTCCAAAATCGTAAGCCACTACATGAAATCGCTCGGGCTCGTCCTTAACTCCCACGACTGCAACCGGTTCGTGCGAACGCTCGCCCACTTCCCAAACGTAAGGACGCTTAGTACTCACTTCTTTAGCCAGGTCCGTGCCATCCATCTTCGGAATCGACCTTGCTTTCGCAACCAGCTTCTCCGTGTCACTTTCAATAGTCGAGACGACGCCGCGCATCACGCCGTGATTGCGCAAATGGCGCACCAGCGCTCGCGTGTCGATGTCCGACAGCACCGGCACCTTGAACTGTTCCAGATATTCCTCCGCGACTTGCGACGACCGCCAGTTCGAACTCACCTTCGAAAACTCGCGGACGATAAGCCCTTCAATCCACGGACGCGTGGCTTCGTTATCTTCTTGATTGGTTCCGTAGTTGCCGATCTGAGGGTTGGTCAGAACAACAATCTGGCCTGAGTAGGATGGGTCGGTAAAAATTTCCTGGTAGCCGGTTATGGAAGTATTAAAAACGACTTCGCCGTAACATTCGCCTTTGGCGCCGTAGCCTTTGCCTCGGAAGACTCGCCCGTCTTCCAGCGCAAGGATAGCCTGCATTCTCGCTCCGAGGGAGTGGATTTTAAGGATTTTAGCAGGGATTTACTCGAAGGCCAAGCGAGAGTTACGGTACTGGATTGTGCACCGTATCCAACTACGGATCTATCGAACTCTGCCCAGTTTATACATGGGCCAATATCCGAAGACGGCCTTGCCGTAGATATAGCTCTGATTCACCGGGCCGAAATCGCGGCTGTCGTTGGACATCGACCGGTGATCTCCCAGCACAAGATAGCAGTTCGGCGGGACCACAGTTTCAGGGTAGGAACGTGAGTCTGAGTATGCGGGCGGAACGTAATCCTCATCGAGGGCTTCGCCATTCACATAAACCTGTCCGCTATCGATGCGGACGCGGTCTCCGGCCACGCCGATTACGCGCTTGATATAACTTTTCGAAGGATCACGTGGGTATCGAAACACCACAATGTCTCCGCGCGAAATCGGCTCCAGGCGGTACACAAATTTGTTGACGAAGATTCGCTCCTGATCTTCGAGCGAGGGCATCATGCTGGTGCCTTCCACCTTAACCGGCTGATAGATGAAAACGATGATAAAGGCCGAGATGGCGAGGGAAACAATCAAATCACGCAGCCATACTCCTAAAGCCGGACGCAGTCGAACGCCGGAATTGGATTCGAACCGCGGAGTCGACGACGCTTGACTGTTGATTGGCTCCGTACTTGGCGTTTCGGGCATGCGCATTCCTATTGTATACAGATCGGATTCACTCGGCAGCGATTTGTACGGATCCTTTGTCTCCGTTCCTCTCTCGACCACGCCAGGGGAAAGCAGGTTAAAATAAGCGAGTTCAGGGGATCCTATGACACGACGCCTGTTTCGCAGCAAATACGCTTACCGCGCTCTTTCACTCATTTTTGTCGTGACCATCATCATGACTCTGTCAGCTCAATTTACCGCCCAAGAAGAAGCAGCAGGCATTCCCGCATACAACGCCGGGCCGCCGCCGAAGGGCACGAAGCTGCCTGATATCCTTACAAAGGACCAGCTCTGGGGCGCGGATGCGCAATATCCTTATCAAACTCACGCCTATGACTTGGCGGCGAAAATCCCCGTTGTGCTTCACCAGCAACCTTGCTATTGCTATTGCGATCGCATGGGCCACAATAGCCTGCACAGCTGTTTCGAAAACACGCACGGCGCCCGCTGCGCCACATGCCTGAAAGAACTTTATTACTCCTATCAAGAGCATAAAAAGGGCAAGACCGCAGCCCAAATTCGCGCCGGTATCATCAAGGGCGATTGGAAAATGATTGATCTGCAATCGGCTGCTACCCTCAACTAGGGCCACACCTTGGCACTGAGGCGCCAATTGCCCTATCACCATCTCTTGAGTGATACTTGTGTGTTGGCTCTTCAGGTTTCGAGAGCTAAGGAGTCCCTATTACGACGAGCACAGGAAAAATTCTTCACATGGCTCAAAAGGCTACCCCTAAAAAAGCAGCGATTCCCGAAGATCCGCGCGTAACTCAGGCCCTGCAGAATTATGAAGCCGGGCTTCGCGCTTTGCAGGAACATAAGTTCGAGAAGGCGAAGCCGCTTTTTCAAAAGGTGCTGGGCGGTCCCAGCAAAGAGTTGACGGACCGGGCTGCGATCCATCTCAGCATCTGCAACCAGCACCTCGAGCGCTCCACCAGCACGCAGTTTAAGAGTGTGGAGGAGCACTACGACTATACCGTCTCTCTCATGAACGTCGGCGACTACGTTACCGCGCGCGAGCACATTGAGAAGTTGCTTAAGCAGTCGCCGAAGACGGATTTCGTTATCTACGGACTCGCCGCGCTCGACTGTCTTACCGGTCACGTGGAAGACTCTCTCAAGCATCTCGACGAAGCGCTACGCCTGAATGCCAGCCTGCGTTACCAGGCGCGTAATGACTCTGATTTTCACAACTTGGCGGAAGACCCGCGCTTCACCGAGCTGTTGTACCCGGATCCCGCTGCCGACCTTGCTTCGCCGGAAAGCTCCTTCCGGGAAGATGAATCGTTTTAGATCCGCACCCGAGATTCGTGGATGGAAACCAGAATCGCCGATCTCTTGTCCCTGGAGAAGGTCACGCGTGAGCGTGGATTGCGGGTCGTCGCCATCGGCGGCGGCACCGGCCTTTCGACTCTACTCAAAGGACTCAAGCGCTTCGCTCTTACGCCAGCGGAGTTAGCCGCGGCGCCTCCCGGTTCTCCCATTATTCAAGATCTCTGCGCCGTGGTCACTGTGAGCGACGACGGCGGTTCTAGCGGCCGCCTCCGCAAAGAACTCAACATGCTTCCTCCCGGCGATATTCGCAACTGCATCGTCGCCCTCAGCGAGGATGAAGCTCTGCTTTCGCAACTTTTTCGCCACCGCTTTGCGAAAGGCTCCGGCCTTGAGGGCCACAGCTTCGGCAACTTGTTTCTGGCCGCGCTAACTGACATCACCCGTGACTTCTCCGAGGCTGTGCGCCTCTCTTCGGAAATTTTGGTGACTCGCGGCCACATTCATCCCGCAACTACTTCCAATATCGAACTGGAAGCTCTGATGGAGGATGGCACTCGTGTTCGGGGAGAGACCAGGATCACCGCCAGCAAAGGGCGTATTCAGGAACTCTTCCTCGTTCCGCCCAATGTTGAACCTCTACCCCAGACGCTCGAGGCCATTGCCCGCGCCGATATCATCAGCATCGGGCCGGGTTCGCTATTTACCAGCCTCATCCCCAACTTGCTGGTCCAGGGAATCTCAGATGCAATCGTCACTTCGCCGGCTATTAAGGTTTACATTTGCAACCTGATGACTCAGGCTAATGAGAGTCTCGGCTTAACCGCAGCTGATCACATTCGCGCTCTCAATCGTCACGCCCGCCAACAAATCTTCGACTACGCGCTGATCAATCGCGCGCCGGTGTCCGATGGACTCAAAGCTAAGTACGCATTCGAGGGCGCATGCCAGATCGTTGCCGATCTCGATGCCATCGAAGCTCTCGGCGTGATCCCTGTTCTCGGGGATTACCTGGAAGAGGGCGACGTCGCTCGTCACAATACGGCCCGCGTAGCAAGCGACCTGGTGCAACTCGGTTCGAGCGCTGGAGACGAGCACAAGCAGCGGTCTGCAAGAAGACTTTAAATGCCTCCTTCACTTCGTTCTTTCCCGCGAGTACGCGAATCGCTAGAATGACCGCATATGAGACCGGTAAGAATTAAGATAGTCGCGTACCTGCTTGCGTCCGTTCTATTGGCTTTCGCCTTTCTCGGCCAAGCTGCAGCTCAGCGTGAGCCCGAGGAAGAACCCACCGCGGTCCTGAACTTTCTGATCATCAAGGAAGACAATGGCAAGCCCGTTCGCAATGCCGCCGTGATCATGCATTCGGTGAACTCGCACGGCAAGCAGGGCAGGGGCGACCTCGAACTCAAAACCGACCTCGACGGAAAGACCAGCTTTGACGGCGTCCCATACGGCAAACTGCGGATTCAGGTACTGGCCTCCGGTTTCCAAACTTTCGGCGAAGACTATGACATCAACAAGGCCAAGATGGAGTTCATTGTCAAGCTGAAACGTCCTCAAAGCCAGTATTCGATTTATCAGGATCATCCGGACGAGAAGAAAGACGATAAGTCGCAACCGCCGTCCGATCCGAACGCCAAACCGCAATAGCTGGACTGATCCGAAGCTGGACTGATCTGAAGCTGGACTGATCTGAAGCTAGATCGTTTCGAGCCAAATTGACGCAGCCTGGAGAAAACAAGAATGCCAATTCGGTGTAGGTTTTTCCTCGTTTCGTTAGGAATGCTGCTCTCAACTTTTTTTCTCACTTTTCTCTTGGCCGCGGAAACTTCGGAATCTGCTAAAACAATCCACGATCGCATCAGCGGAATGAAGACCACTGACGGGCTGTTCCCAACGGCTTTGGACACAAAAACTGGACACCTCTTCCTCACCGTCCATAATTTCGACAAGGATTTTCTGTTTGTGGTTTCGCTGCCCTACGGCCTCGGCTCGAATGATATCGGATTAGACCGCGGCCGCATGGGGCACGAACAAATCGTGCATTTTACACGCGTCGGTCCGCGCGTTTTGCTGGTCGCACCGAACCTCCAATACCGAACTTCCGCGAAGAATCCCATGGAGAATCTGGCTGTCCGCCAATCCTTTGCGGAATCCGTTCTTGCCGGCTTCAAAATCGAAGCCGAAGAGGACGGAGCGGCGCTGATCGACGTAACTGATTTCGTTCAAGCCGACACCTTTGGCGTCTCCGAACAGCTCGCGACGAGCAAGCAGGGGACATACAAACTGGACCCAAACCGTAGCGCGCTCGCACTGGAGAACACCAAGAATTTTCCACTCAACACCGAGTTCGAATCGATTCTGACTTTCTCGACCGAACACCCTGCGGAAAACTCGCTGGTCGCGACGGTAACTCCCGACGCACATTTCGTCACGCTGCGTGAACATTACTCGTTCATCCAACTTCCCGACGAAGGTTTTCATGCGCGCGCCTTCGATCCTCGCTCCGGTTTCTTCGACACGCGTTACCGGGACTATGCCGCGCCCCTCGGCACGCCCTTGGATGTTCGCCTGATTCAGCGTCACCGCTTAATTAAGAAAGATCCCAATGCGGCGGTGAGCGAGCCCGTTAAGCCGATCGTCTATTACGTCGACTCCGGGGCGCCGGAGCCGATTCGCAGTGCGCTGGTGGAGGGCGCGAGTTGGTGGAACCAGGCATTCGAGGCTGCCGGCTTCAAGAACGCGTTTCGTGTCGAGGTGCTGCCCGACGGAGCCGATCCCATGGATGTTCGCTACAACGTTATCCAATGGGTGCATCGCTCGACTCGCGGCTGGTCGTTCGGGCTAACCGTCTCCGACCCTCGCACCGGAGAGATCATTCAAGGCCGCGTCACTCTCGGCTCGTTGCGCGCGCGCCAGGACTACATGATCGCCGAAGCGTTACTGTCACCCTACGAAAAAGGCAAGTCCGCATCACCGGAGATGCAGCAGATGGTGCTCGCCAGGCTTCGACAACTCGCCGCGCATGAAGTCGGTCACACTCTCGGACTCGCCCACAACTTCGCCTCCAGTTCCATTGCGCCGGGCAGCTCGGTGATGGATTACCCTCATCCCTGGATCACACTCGACGCTAGCGGCCGCCCTGATCTGTCGAGAGCCTATGCCACCGGAATCGGCGCCTGGGATAAAGTATCGATCCAATACGGCTATTCGCAGTTCCAGTCGGGCACTGATGAGCGCGCCGCACTCGATGACATTTTGAGCAAGGCTCAGGAGCGCGGCTTCTACTTCATTACCGACGAAGACGCGAGGCCGTTGGGTGGCGCCCATCCGCATGCGCATCTCTGGGATAACGGCTCGGACCCGGCTGTGGAACTGGAACGCATCCTTAAAATTCGCTCCGCGGCATTGGCCCATTTCGGTGAGAATGCAATTCCGCCTCACACGCCGATGGCAGAGTTGGAAGACACGCTCGTCCCTCTCTATTTACTGCACCGCTATCAAACCGAAGCCGCGGCGAAAGAAATTGGAGGCTTGGATTATCGTTATGCACTTCGTAGCGATGGACAGCTTGTAACCAGGATTGTGGATGCGGCAGATCAGCAAAAAGCTCTCAGTGCTGTCCTTAAGACAATCTCACCTGAAACCCTGGCCCTTCCCGAGTCTTTGCTTTCTGTCCTGCCTCCTCGTCCTCCGGGATATCCAAGGACGAATGAATCGTTCGGCGGACACACCGGCCTTACCTTCGATGCCGGGGGCGCGGCGGAGTCCGCCGCAGCTCTGACGTTGAAACTGCTTCTTGATCCGGAGCGCGCTTCACGGCTGGTCGAATATCACGCACGGAACAATGCCGATCCCGGCCTTGCTCAAGTAATAGAGGCAGTTTTCCAAGCCACCTGGAAGGCACCGCGAGCCACAGGGTTCCAAGGTGAAATACAACGCATCACGGAAACGTCGGCGTTGGAACATCTCCTCGCGCTGGCGGCGAACCAGAAAACTTCGCCGGAAGCTCGCGCCCTCGCTCGTGCCGAGGCTATGGCCTTGAGAAGTTGGATCTCATCGAACGTGGCTCAAGGGACCGAAGAAAAGGCACTGCGCGCTGCCGCCATCGCCCGCATTAATGCGTTTGAAAAAGACCCGGAGAAATTTACTCCGGCTAGCGATGTCGCCATTCCTCCAGGCCAGCCGATTGGAGACGATGAGGACTACTTTGCGGTCAGTGATCAGTAGTCAGGGGTCAGGGGTCAGTAACACCCAAAACCGTTTGCTTGTTTTACTGACCCCTGACCCCCGATCCCTGGCCCTGATCACCGACCACTTGATTTAAAATCTCCCCATGCCCTACCTTCTAAAAACCGAACCCTCCGTTTATTCGTTCCCTGATCTCCAGAGGGAAAACACGACGATTTGGGATGGCGTAACCAATCCCGTAGCGCTCAATAACCTGCGCGGCATGAAGGCGGGAGAACAGCTGATCATCTATCACACTGGAGACGAAAAAACTGCCGTAGGAACAGCAACTGTGGTTTCGGTGGATGCCGAAGACCCAAAAAATCCGCAAGTGAAAATTAAAGTTGGCAAGCCGATACCAAAGCCACGAACGCTGGGCGAAATCAAAGCCGACAAATTATTCGCCGACTCTCCCCTGGTGCGGCAAGGACGTCTCAGCGTCGTACCGTTAACCGACACTCAGTACAACTTCCTGGCTGGCAAGTAATCTCCGCAGCCGCCGCATACTCGCGCGAGCCTCCGCAAGTGTTCATATCCGGCACTTACAAAACTTTGCAAAACTACCGGCGTCCGCTGGCAACCTTGCGTTTAGACTAGAGGTTCCTGTGCATGGGGTCAGGAAACTCTCCAGCCACAGTGGCAAGATCAGGATGAAGATCGCTCCCCACAATTGCTGAACACGATTGCAAAAAACACGATTGCAAAAAATGATCGCCAAGCCAACACTACCCAAACTACTTGCTGATCTTTGCCGGGATGCCCTCTTGGCGGCATGCCTCCTGGGGCTGTCTGCCGCCTATCTGAGCGCACAGGAAACCCACGAAAAGATCGACATCGATAATGTCAGCCGTGAGTTTGTGGTGCACCTTCCGCAGGGCTACGACAAGCAACAGCACTATCCCGTCGTAATTCTTCTGCACGCCCAAAATCAGGACGCCGATGATATGGGGCGGCTCACTCACTTTAGCCAGTTCGCCGAAACCAAGGGGATTATCACTGTCTATCCCAACGCCTTGCGCGGCCATTGGAACATTGGAGTACGGCCGGAGGAATCCCCTGTGGCGATGCGGCCACGCCGGGGTTATGGCCGCCCCGGAGGATATCCCGGCGGCGGTGGTGGGTATCCAGGAGGGGGCGGCGGATACCCCGGAGGCGGGGGACGCGGCGGCCAGGGCGGCGGAGAGAATCCCGAGGAGTCCAGAAACAGACCTGAGCCCCCCGACGACGTTAGCTTTCTCAATCAAATGCTGGACCAGCTCGCCCTCAAGTTTTCGATTGATGCTCGCCGCATCTACGCTACCGGCTTAGGCGATGGAGGCTTCATGGCGTTGCGCGTGGGCTGCAATATGGCCGACCGTGTCGCCGCGGTCGCAGCTGTGGGAGCAGCATTTCCAAAAACTATGATCTGTCTGCCGTCGCGTCCTATATCCGCTTTGTTCGTTGAAGGTACGGATGATCCGATCGTTCCCGACAATGGTGGCACGTACAAGCCGGGCCGCTTTCACGTGCTATCCGCCGAAGATAGCGCCAAGACCTGGGCCAAGTTCGATCGCTGCGGAGACAAGCCGGTCCAGGACAAGATTCCGGCTCTGAATAAGGACAAAGAGAAAGGTGCTAAAGATACTAAGACCTTCACTTATAACGGCTGCCAGGACAACGCTGAGGTCATCCTTTACAGCATTAAGAACGGCGGCAATACCTGGCCCGGAGGCGAGCAGTACATGTCCGACAAAGAAGTCGGAAAAACCAGCTACGCCCTCAACGCCAACGAAAGCATATGGGCATTTCTTGGGACAAAGAAAATCGCGGGCGAGAGCGGAGGGCAAAAGTAACTTGTGCGAAGGGCGCGAGAGTATTCCGCCTCACGCCAGATTGGGGTGCGAGCCGGGATAGAACTTGGCGATCATCCGTCCTGTCATGAGTCCGCCTTCATATTCCGGAATAATCACCTCGTCTGCGCCGGAATTGCGCATAGCCTGCGCGTAGCGTGATTGGCCGGCTCGCGTAATAATGCGCACTTTGGGGTTCAGCGCCTTCGCCGTCACCGTGATGTAGAGATTGTCCGCGTCATTGTCGATCACAATGCACACGCCGCGCGCCCGCTCGATCCCGGCGGTCTGCAGCACGTCGTGCCGTTTCGCGTCTCCTTGAATGATCAATACTTTCTCCTTCAGCAATTCGCGGCACAAACCCTCGTTGGTTTCGATCAGCACAAAGGGAATGTTTAGCCGGCTCAGTTGATCCACCACTGTTCGTCCCACCTGACCGTAGCCACAGATGATGAAGTGATCGCGAATCTTTTCGATATTGACATCGTTGACCATAGTTCTCCAGGCCTCCACGCCGTGACGCTTGAAGATCGTAACCGCCACTCGCTCCGCCACCCAGATCTGAAACGCAAATACGCCTGCGTACACAAAGATTGCAAACAGCTTGGTCGAGTTGTGAACCCGCTTCGCTTCAATCGCATGCGGATGGATCATCCAGAAAAGAGCATCCTGCCAACTCACGCCCTCCAACCGCCGGTATACCAGCACACACATCAAACTGAATGCGGCGAAGACGACCAGCGGCAACCACAGTCGCCGCAAAAATAACAGCAGGATTCGGAACATGAGGCAGAGATACTACCGTAAGTTCCGGCAGAGAACAATGAGAATGCTGCTCTTAGTCTCCAAGAGCGTCTATTAAAACCGATAGCTCGAATCGTTTTCTTGATTTCTTGAACCAGACTTCTTGAATCAGCATCTTGAACAAGGGTTCTTGAGCCAGCATCTTGAATAAGATTTTTCTCGAAATAAAAAGCCCACCCTCCGCGAGGATCATGCGAAAGGTGGGGGGGCTCGCAAGCAATCGTTGTTTACTGCGCCAATTATTTGAAAAGATTTAGCGTATTCGTAGCGTCGTCCACATAGTACAGCCCTTGCCCCGGCACGGACACTAAACCGAATAGGGCGCCCGCGCCCGGTGGTGTGCCGCTGCTATCTAATAGCTTCGTGAAAACCTGATCGCCATCCCTTGTCGTTTCGACCAGCAGTCCATTGTTTCCGTTCACCGTCAAGATCGTGCCATCCGCCGCAACCGCCAGGCCGAGAGGATCGCTGAGAAAGCCGCCTTGCGAGACTGTGGCGCTGATACCGGCAGAGGTTTCGCGAAACACCGGGTCAGGAATTGCTGCGATCCGATTGCCGAGGCTATCGGCGACATAGAGTACGGACGCATCAGGACTGAGTCCAAGTCCTGTCGGTCCGATCACTACCGCGGCCGGATCAGTACGTTCGGGGAAGTTCGAGCCAATCACGGTCATCGATTGCAAAATCGGAATCTTCCCGAACAGGTTATTGATCGTCAATCGCAACACGGTCCCGCCATGCACTACTTTCCCACCGGCGGCCCTGGTTCCATTCAGGACATTGCTGACGAATAAATACGCTGTGCCCCCTCCGTCGAGCGCTGTCATGTCCCACGGACCGTTGATCAGCGAACCGTAGAATGTCTCAACCACCTTGCCGTTGCTGTTCAGCACAAGCAGACATCCGGCCTGCGCCGTCTTGAACGTGCCATCCGTCGTGGGCAGGCTGCCCACAATCACCCAGCCGCTGCGGGTTACAGCCAAGGCAGTAGTCAGGCCGACCCCACCTGGGCATGGACCCGGTAAAGTGCTGGGATCGATTTGCGCAAACAGAGTCAGCATGCCATCCGGCGTGATTTGCACAATCGTCGTTCCCGTGCCTTGCAGGTTCATGCTGTTATTGAAATTGCTGACCAAAAGGTTTCCTTCAATCAGAGAACCTTGACTCTGAGGCACGCGGACAAGGCCATAAGGATTAACATCGCCATTGGTGGGAATCGTAGATGCCACTACGCTGATACCGCTGAGCGATTTCGAATGATTTTCTTGCGCGTAGGCTGAGAGACTGCAAGCCATCAGCGCCATGACTAGCGTGACGCATGTTTTCACGGCAAACGGTGATTTCACGTGGATCCTCCTGGGGTGATCAAATCTTGGAGTGAAACAGAACGCGCGAGGATGAAAACAGTCTCGCGAAGCCGTAGTGTGGAATGGCGCGGTGAGAAAATTGTCAGAGAATTGTCAGCCAATTGTCAATTCCATGTCACTTCTGGATCGTGAAAAATGCCGTCGCTGATGCGTTCACATCAGCGACGTTGAAAAAGTGACAAGGGCGATGACGTTACGGCTCAGAGAGGAGACTGAGGGAGATAGGCTAGCTGGCCAGCTTGCGCAGAAATTCCTGCTCGTCCATGCGGTACTTGAAGGCTTTTCGTCCGTCGATGAACACGACCGGGACCTCATCGTTAAACTGGTGTCGTAGTTCGCTATCGCTATCGACGTCGACTTCCTGCCACGTAAATCCGCCGCGGCGGGAAAGCTTGTTGAGGCTTTCCTTTACCAATTCACAAAGATGGCATCCCTTTCGCGAGTAAACCACCACTTGGCGGGATTCCGGCACGGTAGGATTGTAGCGCTGCCGCTACTCCTTCTTGCAAGAAAAAAGAGGCGACAAAAAAAGAGAGGTGCAGAAGATGTCGACGAAGGTCCCGGCCCGACTCCAGGAGTAAAATCCCGAAATGCTCGATCCCGAACATAAGCCACTCCACGGCAGAACCTGCCTCATCACCGGCGGCGCCAAGCGCTTAGGGCGCGCCTGTGCTCTGGCTCTCGCCGCGGCTGGCGCCGATGTCGCCATCACCTTCCGCCATTCCGCCCGCGAGGCGCAGCAAACCGTGGTCGACCTTTCAAGTCTGGGTGTGCGGGCCTTTGCCCTGCACTGCGACATCACAGACGAAGCCAGCGTCAAATCCATGATGAAAGACACCGGACGCGAACTGGGCCGCATCGACATCCTGGTCAACAACGCCGCGATTTATGCCGACGTTGAATTCGAGCGTCTGACCCTGCGCCAGTGGGATTCGATGTTCGCATCCAACACGCGCGGGCCGTTCCTGGTCTCCCGCGAAGCTTTGAAGTGGATGCGCCGACGGCAACGGGGATCGAGGCCGTCAGCGAAAATCGAAGGGAAAATCATTCACATGGGTTCGCTTGGTGGGCTGCGTCCCTGGCCAACACACGCACATTACTGCGCCTCGAAAGCCGCCTTGCATATGCTGACCAAGGTCATGGCCATGGCCCTGGCCCCGGAAATAGCCGTCAACGCGGTCGCTCCTGGCGTAATCGATCTCGGCGACGAGAAGTATTCGGCTGGATTCACGAAGCGCATGGCCAAAAAAACTCCCATGCAGCGAAACGGCACGGGAGACGAAATTGCCGCGGCCGTCCTCTTCTTCGCCACCGCTCCGCAGTTCATCACCGGCCAGATACTCGCGGTGGACGGAGGGCTTGGGCTTTAGCCATGACCTCATGATCGGAGGTCGGCCGGTGGATCTTATCGTGAGAGTTAAAAAATATCCAATCGATCTCGGCACCTCTCTTTCTGTCCCGTTCCTGTCAAGGTATAGTGAGGCGAATGAGTAAATCCGGTAACCCGACCGCCCCACCGAATGCGCCCGCCTCCTTCCCCCACGGTGCCGGCCCTTCCCTGAACTCGCCGCGCGTCGCCATCGCGATCATGGCTGCCGGCAAAGGAACGCGGCTGAAATCGAAACTTCCAAAAGTCTTGCACGAAGTGGCTGGCAAAACGCTGCTTACCCATGTCATCGCAGCCGCCACGCGAGTAGTTCCTCCGAATGATGTCTTCGCCATCATCGGTCATGAAGCTGACCGCGTACGGAAGGCCGTGGAAAGCACAGGCATCAATTTCGTTCTGCAGTCCGTGCAGCGCGGCACCGGACACGCTGTAATGGTGGCTCGCCAACCACTCGAAGGTTACGATCATGTCATCGTTCTCTCCGGCGACGCCCCACAGATCACGCCGCAAACCATTGCGCTTTTGTTGAACTTTCATCTCGACGAGAAAGCCGCCATGACCCTGCTCAGCGCCGATCTCAACGATCCCACCGGCTACGGGCGCGTCCTCAGAAAAAACCCTCGCAGCACGCAAGTCCACGCCATCGTCGAAGAAAAATCGGCCAGCCCGGTACAGAAGAAGATTCGTGAGATCAACGCCGGCTTCTACATCTTCGCTGCGCCGCAATTGTTCTCGCACATCGAAAAACTTTCCACGGAAAATCCCCACTCCGAGTACTACCTCACGGATATGGCCGGCGTGCTGCGTAAAGCCGGACAACGGGTTGTAGTCTGGAAGACTGAAAACTCTGCCGAAGTTCTTGGCGCTAACACGCGCATCGAACTTTCTTTCATCGATTATCAGATGCGCATGCGAAAGTGCCATACGTTGATGACTGAGGGTGTCACCATTTTCTTTCCTGCAACTTGTGTGATCGATGACGATGTCAACATCTCTCCGGATACAGTAATCGAGCCCTTCGTCCAGATCTTAGGTAAAACTCGCATCGGCTCCGATTGCCGCATTCGCTCCTATTCGGTGATCCGCGATTCTGAAATTGCCGACGACGTCCTCATTCGCAACGGCAGCATTCTTGAGGAAGCCCGCATCGGTGCCCATGCCGTCATCGGTCCTTATTCCCATCTCCGGCCCAGCAGTGACATCGGAGAAGGCGCGCACGTCGGCAATTTTGTCGAAACCAAGAAGATGAAGCTCGGCAGGGGCTCGAAGGCGAATCACCTCACCTATCTAGGCGACGCCGAAATCGGTGCCGGCGTCAACATCGGCGCCGGCACCATCACCTGCAATTACGATGGGATTCACAAGAACACAACCGTCATCGAAGATGGAGCTTTCATCGGAAGCGACAGCACTCTCGTCGCTCCGGTGCGCGTGGGAAAAGGCGCATACATCGCTGCCGCATCCTGCATAACGCATAACGTTCCCGAGGATTCCCTTGCCATTGGGCGCGCGCAACAGGTCGTCAAAGAAGGCTGGGCAAAGGGAAAGCGCCTCGCCCACAAGGCAAAATAGTCCGCAGAAAAACAAAAGTACCAAGGGTCGGTTCTCTCGGTGCGAGTTGGCCTGCGCGAGCCCGAGGGTGGTGTTTTTGGTCTTAGTGCGCCACAGCGGCGAAGAGTTCCGAATGCATCAGTGACTGGAACTGCTGATCGCTGGCTTTGAAGTGATACTGCACATTCGAGCCGTCAGATTCGACGCTGCTATTATCCAGAGCAACTTTTTCCGAAGCGCTCGCGCTCATCTTCTTGTAAAGCAATCCCGCCTTCACGAGGGATGATAGCGTAGCTGCGCTGATCGAATCCGACGTAACCACAGTGAGATCAAAATTCACGCCGCTGGCAAAACTCAGCGTGTAGCGCGACCCGAGCAGGCGCTTCTTGATCGTGTCGTAATCAGCAACCTTGGCAGCATCGCCCAGCGCAGAGCGCATTACATTCTGCGTTCCCTGCTGATCCAGGATGCTCCACACCGGCCCCGCATCCACATCCGACATCATGTCCGACATAGTGGAGTTTGAATCCATGTTCAGGATTTGCCCGTCGCGCGTATCCAGCGCCAGCTTTACCGCCGACATCTCGCCGAAGAGCAGCGTGCTGTCGTCGAGAAATGTCATCACCATGCCGCCGTCCATAGGATAAATGCTTGCCAAGCGATACTTTGTCGGCTTAATCTTCTGGACCGTTAGTTTCTTTATCACCGCCTTCATGGCGAAGGGTCCGGCAGCCACGCCAATCGTTTTTGTCCCGCTTTTTTCCGTGCGGAACGCAGCGAAAGCGAGCGAATCGACATCCTTGTAGGGATCGATTCCCACTCCCTTCAAGGCCTCCTCAAACTGCTTCAGATTGTCTGGTAGCACCTGCTGCTTCAATTGCATCGCGGTCGGGGAATCTTTCAGGGTCCGGTAATCCACCGAAATCAACTGTTGCACGTCCGCCGGAACCACCGCGCGCGCCGACGAATTCAGCGGCATGGCATTCGCTATACCGGCGTAAGAAACAGCCAGTACTCCCGCAGTCAGACAAGCCTTGAGCGTTTTCATAACAGCCTCGGACCTCATAATATTTTCCTGAACTGATGCCTAAACACGGATTCTACACCAATGATTTTTAAACAATGATTCCCGGAACCACGATTCCCGGAACAACAATGAACGGGAAATAACCAGCACCTTGCAGCTTAGATGCGTTGTAGCACGTTCCCGTTAACTGCGGTGATCCTATTCTAAGCCAGCCGCATTACCGGATGCCAAATCCGAAAGTGCTAGTCCTGTAACCAATTTGGAACGGCCTCGCCGCAGAACGCGGAGATTCCTCCACCGGGCAACCAGAAGTCGTGTACTATCCTCTAAGTCATTTGTACGCCACCGTACCCTCAATTGTCGCTTTTGAGCGGCACAGAAATCAGGATCCCCACTTGAAAATCCTCCTATACAACCCTGATAACGGGGTTACGCGTAATTTTATGCCCCATCTCTGGATGTTTCTTCTTCAATCTTTAACTCCGGCGGAGCATAAAGTGGTGCTGATCGATGGCAACGCGCAGCCGATGGACGAAGCCGGAATCGCCCGCTATGTGCGCGAAGAAAAAATTGATCTGGTAGGCATTGGCGCCATGACTCGCATGATTGCGAAAGCTTATCGCATGGCAGATGCGGTCCGTGCTGCCGGCGTCCCCGTAGTGATGGGCGGGCCTCACGTCACGGAAATGGCGGATGAAGCCCTGGGCCGCGATGGCGGACCGCGCCACGCAGATGCGGTCGCTCTCGGCGAAGCCGACAACACCTGGCCGCAAATCGTAGAAGATGCTCTCCGCGGCGAGCTAAAAGATGTGTATTCGCCCACCGATGCTGACGGCAAAGAACTGAAGCCTTCGCTTAAGCCGTATCCCGTGATTCCCTGGGACACGATCGATCTTAATCAATTCAATCTTGTACCGAAGATCGCGAAGCGTTGGCTGCAAAAGGTCGGCGCGGGATGGGGAACCTTCCGCATTATTCCCGTCGAGTCCGGACGTGGCTGCCCCTATGGCTGCGAGTTCTGCACTGTGACCGGATTCTTCGGCGATTCCATTCGCTTTCGCACCAATGAAAGCGTTGTCAATGAACTCTTAATGCTAAAGGCCCGCGCCCGAAGAGAACGCGGCCAGCTCGCTGTCTTCTTCATCGACGACAATTTCGCCATCAATCTCAAACGTACCAAGTCGTTACTGCGCGACATTATCGCGGCCGGTGCGCAAGTGCATTGGGTAGCGCAAATCAGCGCTAACCTCCTTCGCGATCAGGAACTCGTCGATCTGATTTCTGCCTCCGGCGGAAAGTGGGTCTTCATCGGCATGGAGTCGATCGATCCCGCGAATTTAAAGGATGTAAATAAGGGGTTCAACAAGCCCGAAGAGTATGCCGCCGTTCTGCAGCGACTCGCCCAGCGCAACGTCTATGCCATCACCTCCTTCATCTTCGGCATGGATAATGACACCGTCGGCGCCGCCGAGCGCACTCTGGAACAGGTCCGGACCTGGCCGCCAGGACTGCCTATTTTCGGATTGCTCACTCCTCTGCCGGGAACTCCGCTCTACAAGCGTCTCCAAGTGGCTGGCCGCTTGACCCGCCCCAAGCATTGGCAGGAATTCATTGCCTTCACCATGGCGCACACTCCGCTCAAAATGACGGTCGACGAGGCTCACGCTGAAGTCAATTATGGATGGTCTCATTCTTACAGTCCGGAAGCCCTCGCCGATGCTGTCGCTGCACTCGACGACCAGCCTCTGGGATATCAAGTAAATATCTTTCTCGCCCGCCTCTGCTTCCGCGGAATTTATTTCCCCATGCTGAGCCGCTTCGCCTGGTGGAAAGTCATCTCCGGAAATCGCGGAACGATCTTCAAGCTTGCAAGGCAAGGATTCGAAGAGTGGCGGGCTTCTCGCTTTAGATCGGTGGCCGCGCCCGAAACCAGTGCCGGCGATTAAATGTCATCACACAATGCACTGGACAGACTCTCCGGGTAATGGCAATCTCTTAGCAGCAACCGTTTCGAAAACCCTGTTTCCGCGCGATGTGTTCCTGACCCTGAAAGGTGTCGTCTTGTCCGGACTCGCCTCGCGGGCAGCAAAATATTTTCTTCCATAACCTGTTCAGAAAAACCTGCATCTTACTCGCGGGGAAAAAGCCTCCTATGAGCAAAAACAGCAATGCACATTCTCTGATCTTTCTGGCATCCGTGTTCGCCACACTGGCTTTTGGCGCGGCATGCAACAACAACCAAACCCCCAGCAACGCACAAACACAACCGGCGCAGCCCGATCAATCACAACAAGATCCGGCGGCGGCAGCCAATCTGGCTCCCGCAAGCGATACGCAGGTTGCTGATAATCAGGCACCTCCTCCGCCAGCCAGCGACCAGCCGCAGCCACGTGCCCATCGAGACCGGGATCACGATTACGATAACGACGATTACGATGATGAAGACTCAAGCTACGGACAGCCCGCGCTGGAAGCCTCGGACGCTCCGCCACCGCTGCCGGAGTATGATCAGCCGGAATGCCCCGGGGATGGCTACATCTGGACACCGGGCTATTGGAGCTACGCTCCGCAGGGTTATTACTGGGTGCCTGGCGCATGGGCGCGGCCACCCGAGGTAGGGTATCTGTGGACTCCGGGCTACTGGGGATACACCGGCGGGCGATACCGCTATCACTACGGATTCTGGGGCCGGCACATCGGATACTACGGTGGCGTCAACTATGGATTCGGTTACGTTGGCGTTGGCTATCAGGGCGGCTACTGGAACGGAGATCGCTTCGACTACAACCGCTCCGTGAACAACGTAACTAACGTCAGCAACGTGCAGGTATACAACCGCACGATAACGAACACCGTAGTCATCAACAACACCACCGTAAATATCACGAATACTCGGGTCAGCTACAACGGACCCGGTGGTGTGACTCGCCAGCCGTTGCCGACCGAGGTTGCTGCAATTCACGAGCAGCGCATTCCTCCGATGACCACGCAGTTGCAGGCAAGGCAAGCCGCAGCCCAGAACCGTCAGCAATTTGCCTCGGTCAATCACGGGAAACCAGCCGTAGTAGCGGCGGCCAAACCGATCGCTGTGGGGAAACCGATTGCTCCAGTAATTCCTGCGCGCGCTCCGGCGCCTGCACGAGCGGCCGCACCCGCACAACCCAATAACGCGCAGCCTAATCGTCCGCAGCCAGGCCCAGCCCCGGGACGCGCAGCCGCCCCTGCTCCAGAACATGCCGCGCCAGCCTCTGGAAGGCCTGGTGAACCGATGAGGAATGAAGCTCGGCCGGCACAGCCGGCTAAGCCGGGACAACCTGCAGCGAAGCCCGCCCCAGCGTCGAGACCAGCACAGCCCGCAGCCAAGTCTGCTCCGGCAACTCCTGAGCGGCGGAATCCGTCAGCACCCGCTGCGCATCCTCAACCAGCGAAACCGGCGCCAGCTCCAAATAAGCCAGCCCCAAAACCCCAGGCGAAGCCCACAACACCGCCGGCAAAGCAGGCGCAGCATACAGCCCCAGCTAAGCCAAACGCTCCGCCAGCCAAGAAGGAACCGGCAAAAGGCAAGCAACCACCGAAAGATAAAGACAAGGAGAAGCCGCAGTAGAGAAGAAAGATCGTAGTAGGAGATTCTTTTCCGGGTGAGGGTCGACGAATAGCTTGACCCTCACCCAATGTAAAGCCGTTGTACGTTGGTTAATGGGATCATGAGATCAACCGTCTAGCGGTTTTCAGACCCAGATTCTGCCGACAGCCGGTCGCTCCGCATCAAACCTTCAGCCCGGCTGCTCTTCTCCGCACCTCAGCCGCGAAGTCTTGATCCTTCAACGATCCCAGATTAATTTCCACGTTGGCCATCGCGCCCGTAATCGCCGCTCGTGCCAGCGCTTCCGCAGTAGTAAGATCTGATTTCATATTAGGGTTGCTGATGGGGAACAAGCTGTGCGTAATCTCCGCCACTTCGTTCGCTTTCTCGGCCACTCCCAGCGGAACGTTAGTGGCTAACTTCACGCTCTCATCAATCGCCCCCTCGGCAACTGGATCCACCTTAGCCCGCTTGTAAGCCTTCGTCACCGCATCGTAGGCGGCAGCGTCGGCGTCCACCGCAGCCTTCAGTTCCTCCCGCAGCGTGCCTAGCCTGCCGATAGCCGCGCTCAGCTGCGCTTCATATTGCAGATACGCTTTCTTGCCTCGTGACATCGACGCAACCATTGTCGCTAGTCCCGCGGCCATTGCGCCCGCAGCAGCAGCCGCGCTCCCCCCGCCAGGAGTCGCAGTAGGCGCCGCTAGTTGCTCGACGAAGGGCTCCATTCCCGCGCGCAAGCCTCCGACCGCGGCCTTTCCGCCCATCACCGCCGCTAAACGGTTTTCCAAAATCAGCGATGAATCGAAATTCTCCACCTGCAGAAACCACTCGGCTGCCTGCTCGAGAGCCTTCTTGGGAATTAGTCCCACGATCTCACTAGACAGTGGCATCACTCCATACCGCGACGCCTCGCGCTTCACCACTTCAAATACACGATGTACGGGAGTCTGCTCAAAATCTGTCAGGTTCATCGAAACCTGCGCCAGTCCGCGAACCAGAAACCCCGCACCCTTCACGAACCGCATGCCGCCGCTCGAAAACCGCACAGCCTTGGCAATCTTTTTCGCAATCTCAACATCCGCCGTGCTCAAAAAGACGTTGTAAGCAATCAGAAACTTGCGGGCACCCACCACCGTCGCGCCCGCCGTGGGATGTACTCTCGCCTCGCCGAAGTCCGGCTTTCGCGCCGCATTCGTCGCAATCTCCGCACGGATGCCCTCAAACTGTCCGCGCCGGATGTTCTCCAAATTCTGCCGCTCCGGCGTGGTCGCCGCCGCCTCGTACAAATAGACCGGAATCTGATACCGTTGCCAGATCTGCGCTCCCACATGGCGCGCCATCGCTACGCAATCTTCGGTCGTCACACCATCAATCGGAATGAACGGCACCACATCAGTCGCGCCCATTCGGGGATGCGCTCCCTTATGCACACACAGATCGATCAACTCCGCGGCCTTGCCCACGCCGCGAATCGCCGCCTCCTGAATCGCCTCGCGTTCGCCCACCAGCGTAATCACGGAGCGGTTGTGGTCCGCATCCATCTCGCGATCCAGCAGGTAGACCCCATCCATCTTCATTGCCGCAACAATGGCATCAACCTTGGCCTTGTCACATCCCTCGGAAAAATTCGGTACACACTCCACTAGCGTAGACATAGGTCAGAAGAATATCGGTCTGGACTGACCGAAGCAAGGCACCCTCTTCCACTCGTCCGACCGAAAGCTTGTCACTCCGAGCGGAGCGAGATCATTCACGAAGCAGATGATCTTGCGAATTCGAAGAACCTGCTTTCTGGTTGGGATCGGTAAGACACTAACGCTTTGCCTTCCAAAACCTCCCCACCCCCACCCGTACCTGCACCGTGTTCAGACCGGGGTTAAACATCCCCAGGCCCGCATTCGAAATGTGCAGATACCGCGCCTCCAGACTCCAGTTATATTTCTCGCCAAGAATATGCGTTCCCAGGGCGGCACTTGGACTGAAGTTCACGGTATTGGTGTAGGTAGGAATATCGTGAAAGCTGAACAGCACTCCACCGCTCAGCTGGAGATACGGAGAGAACTTCCCATGCCGCTCGAAATTCCACTTCAATCCCAGTGGGTCGAATCCCGCTGCATACGCCGTATTTGCGGGCTGAAAGATCAGATAAACCGGCACCGCATCCACGGTGTACTCGAATCGTCCTCGCAAAATTCCGGGCCAGTGCGGCCCGGTAATCACCCATCCATAGCGAAGGCCCGCATTGAAGGCTTCCGTGTTCTGTGTGCCACCAGGGACCGAGTGGCCGCCTGCCGCCCAGATCTGCACCTCGTGTCCGCCCTCCTCCGGCTCGGCTTGCGACCACAGCGTTCGATTGGCAACGATCAAGAAAAAAATGATTAACAGGGAAGGAAAGATTTTATTCATTTGAGACATGCTCTCCGAGGTTGCCCCACCCGCCCGAATTTTGCAAGCATGCTCCCTGGCGCATGCTTCAATGCCGCTGATTAGAAAGGGAACCGTTGACACCACTAAGGGGGCCTATACTATGTCACCGTCGATGAATATTCTGAGTGCACTCCTTTTTTCGAAAATTTTTCATCCAGCACTGTTTCCACCCCCGCGTTATTAGGCGGTCAGATATGGCGAAGATGCTCAGAACCATTGCCGAAAGATTGAGCCGCGGCGTGGTCTTCCAGCGAAGACTGCCCCGAACCTTCGGAAGGGGCAGGATATTCGTTTCACCGGATGCTGGGCTTCGGTTCTACCGCCGGGACTTGGCCAAGGTCGACGCGATCCTCTTCAAGATGGTCGATGAACTGGTTAAGCGCGGGGATGTAGTGTGGGATGTAGGAGCCAACGTCGGGCTGTTTACCTTTGCCAGTGCGAATCGCGCTGGTGACAAAGGCAAAGTGATTGCAATTGAAGCCGACCTATGGCTGGTAAGTTTGCTGAGACGATCGTGTGAACTGTTAGAACGGGACAGAAATGCCGCTGTGACGGTTGTGCCCGCTGCCGCTTCTGACTCACTGGGCCTGGCCGAACTTCACATCGCAGCGCGCGCGCGCTCGTCTAACCATTTGGAAGGGGTCGGCTCTACTCAGACGGGCGGCACGCGGAGGATCGAGTCCATCGTCACCATCACCCTTGATTGGCTCTTCCAGCAACTCCCCGCACCGCAAGTCCTGAAAATCGATGTGGAGGGTATGGAGCATCGTGTGTTAGCGGGAGCGAGGGCCCTACTGTCTAAGGCTCGTCCCATGATCTGGTGCGAAGTAGATCCGGTAAACAAAGACGAAGTCACCCAGATTCTTCACTCACACGATTACGAATTATTTTATGCAAATCAAGACCGGTCGCAGAGGCAGCCGCTGTTACGGGCACCGTGGGAAACGTTAGCTTGTCCACGCTCCGCTGGTCCTGGTCATCACAATCCCAAATCTGCAGAAGCGCCCAAGATCTCCGCACCCTCCCTATCACAATAGAGTTTCTTGTTTTTCTCACGGCAACATACGCTCCAAAGCTCAATCGCGAGCGTCGTGCACTAGGGGGACGAATCGCACCAATTCGCGGAGCGAAGTCACCGGCCGTCCATTAACCATTCGAATGAATTGAAGCTGCTGTGAGTCATCCATACCAACCGGAATAATCATTCGTCCATTTTCGCGAAGTTGAGCGAGAAGCGCGGCAGGAACATCCGCAGCGGCCGCAGAAACCAGAATCGCGTCGAAAGGCGCGAAGCTGGGAAGGCCGAGAGTTCCGTCTCCAGTGAAGATTCGCACATTTCCATAGCCGAGGGTTGCGATGACATCACGAGCGCTCTCCGCAAGGACGAAATGGCGTTCAATGGAGAAGACCTCGGCGGATAGCTCGGCAAGGAGAGCGGTCGCGTATCCGGACCCGGTACCAACCTCGAGAACTCTGTCGGTGGGCGTGAGCTGGAGGGATTCGAGCATGCGGGCAACGATATAAGGCTGAGAAATAGTCTGTCCATCGCCGATAGGAAGCGGATGATCTTCGTAGGCTTGCGCCCGGTACGGTTCAGAGACGAACTTGTCGCGCGGGACATGAAGCATGGCTTCGAGTACCCGCGGATCGGAGATGCCCCGGGCGCGGAGTTGGGAGTCAATCATGAGTTGGCGCGCGGCGATTGAATCAGCCATGGATTCAGGCTAAGGCGCTCGCTGTCCAGAATTGCGAGCCGGGCTTACTCCACAATCTTAATTATTTCTTGCGGCTGCGCACGCGCAGATCGAAGCTGACGACTCCATTCTGGTCGCGCGTACCCACAGCGGAAATATTGCGATTGACATAGTACTCTCCCTGAATAATCTGCTCCGAACTCTGAGAAACATTCGTGGAGTAGGTGAGGGAAACGTGGTTAACAAATTCCTGCTCAATCGTAATCTGTGGCCCGTTGCTGATGGGATTGTTTTCGGTGTTAAGGCCCTGAGGATCGATCTTGATGTTGCTGGCTCCGAACAGCCGTTGCAATCGATTGCTGACAGTCGTGTTCAAGGCTTCGCTCAGAATGAGAGCGGTAGCCTCATCTGAGAAAGCGCTTTGTCCTGACTGCTCCTGCAGTTGGGTAGATTCCTCATTGGTGCGCCCCAGCGCCAGCAGGGCAATAATGTCGGACTTTGGCAAAGGTGGTTCGGAACGATAGTTGATACTCAGTCCGCGGTCGGGCGTGCCGGTGATCGTAATGTTGAGGTCGTAGTTGCGAACGTGGGTTGAGGCCTGAAGATTGAGTTGAGGCTCGATGGCTACTGGATTGGCAAAAGTGATGTCGCCGCGCTCGAGAGTAAAGCGCGTACCGTGAAAGGTCGCTTGACCCTCAAGAATATCGGCGCGACCGAGAACTGCAGGACGAGCGACGGAGCCACGAATACGGAGATCCGCGTCGCCGGACAACCGCGCAATCGCTGTCCGCATTTGAAGTTCAGGTGCGGTCTGGACATGTATATCGAGTTTTATGTTATTGAGCGGAGAGTTCGAATTCGTGACCGTGGAGAATCGGCGGCTGCGCTCGAGATACGCGCTGAAATCGAAGCCTGGGGTCACAGCTATCTTGTTGACGCTGATTCTTCCAGAAACCGTGGAAGCAGAGCGAGATCCCACCCAGTGCAACTCTGCGTCCGCCGTAGAACTCACACCAGGAGGATAACGCAGACGAACATCCTTGCCCGTGACCGTGAGATTGAAGTTGAGTTGCTGGTTGACGTAAGTGGCATCGCCTTTGAGGTCGAGCGTGCCGCCTCCGGTGCGGGAGGTTAGGGTCTCAATATGCACCTGATCGCGAGTAAATCGCAGCGAGCCGTCCAGGTCGGTCAAACCGCTGGGCAGACCCGCGTAGCTAATCGACCCGTTCGTCAACAGCAGACGCCCTTGTGGCAGCGGGTCGGCAAAGGTTCCACCAAGAGTAAGGTTCATGGTCACAAGACCCACCGCAGTAAAATCTGGATCGAAGCTGGAGAGTAATCTGAGGTCGAGGTGCCCATCCCCTGTGAGATCGAGTCTGCGGTCGCCGTAGAGTTGTACCGATCCCTGCGCAGTGAGGTCAGTTCCATCGCCCACAAGATGAAGTTGCTGGATGTCAATTGACTGATTCGCCACCGAGAAGAGAACCGGGGCCTGATTATGCAATTTGACGTTTTCAACTTCGAGGGAGAGCGCCGACAAGTTGCCGTCCGCCGTCCAGCGACTGGGCTCTCGGAGCGGTCCATGTAGATTGAAAGAGCCAGCCACGGCAGAATGGCCCGTCAGCCTTCCACGCAAATAGGAGCGCCAGAGAGCATCGAGATCGACCTGGTCCATTTGCAGGGACAGGTTGGTGGGATAGCCATCCCGCAATTGAACCTCACCGTTAACCAACAACGATCCACGCTCGAAATGAGAATTGCCGGTCAGATGCAATTGGCTACCCTGTGTAACAGCATGCAGATCGAGTTCACCAGCCAGTTCACGATCAAACGTCAGATTCCGCACGTGGACGTCCCCGTTGATGGAGGGCGCATCAGGAGTACCGGATCCTTTAAGGGCAAAATCGGCGCGCCCCTCCACGGACACGCGAGTTGAATGAATTGATGGGACTTCCGAGAGATTGAAATTGCTGCCAACAAGATCGAACTTATATGCGCGGCTTGAGGGGTTGTAGTTAGCGCTTCCGGTGGCGACTGAATCGTCATAGAACAGATGGATGTCTTCGAAAGCGATTTCACCCTGTCCAATGTGAAAGTTCGCATCAAATTGCCGCACCATCTTCCCATAGGCGCTGGCGTTGATGAGATGGATCTGTCCGGTGCCCTGCGGGCTAGCGAGCGTACCGTTGGCCTGCACAAAAACGTCGGCCTTACCGAAAACTTGAAAGTCGTATCCGACCAGTGCCTGGAGAGGGGCGAGATCAGCTTTGTAGACTTTGCCGCGCAGGCTGAAAGTGCTATCGGCGGTGAAGTGACCGTGCTCCAGCGTGGCAGAGCCCTCAAATTCGGCAGACGTGTCATCTCGCCGCAGAATGGCGTTGTGGAACGCAATGGCCTGAAAGGAAAGCTGGAGGCCCGTAGAAAGAGAATCCCAGTGCATTGGCAATTTTCGCGTTCTGCCTGTGGCAGGCAGTGTTATGTCAAAATCATCGACGACAAGAGTACCGCCAAATTGAGGGGAGAAAAATGAACCGTTCATGTTTCCATTGAAGGTTGCAGTGCCATTCAGTGCGACCGGGAACAGCGCCGGACCGCGAACCGCAGAAATAAACGGCAGCCAATCGGCGAGACTCGTAGTGGAAACAGAGAGACGGATTGTGGAAGCAGAAGAAAGAGTGCCGGAGGCTTGAACGCTGCTGGTGGGGGTGGCCAGGGAGAACCGGGCAAAATCCAGAGCCTGGCTGCCGGCGTGATAGATGCCGTTGGCGTGGGCCGTGACCGGAAGTTGATCTCGTATGGGAGACGATGGAGGAACAAGGTCGACCGCGAATTGAATTTCCGCGTCACGGGGAGTTCCCTTCCAACGAGTTTCGAGGGTCCCGGAGGCGCCTGCTGCAAGATGGAAGGGAGGGAACGGGTGCGCAGGAGTACTGAGAGCGGCGGCAAGATCCTCTGCAGACAGATCGCGGAGATGAATAAGAGCGAACCCGTTTTGGATTGTCTGCGGTTTGGGTTCGCGAATTTTTGCCCGCGATTTGTTCCCGGGAGGAGTCCGTGAGATGACTGCCGTCTCAAATGCTTTTATGGCTGCGGCCGAAAGATGCTGCGCGGGCGAGAGCCACTGATTCACTTCAGCGTCACCCGCAAAACTACCACCGAAAATCTTGCCCTCGAGCTTCGAAAGCTTGAGTTGCTGTTCAGTTATGATATAGCCGGTAGTGAGCGAAGCTTTGGAGAAAGAGATCTGTTCGTCCTGGAATGCCAGATCCTGGATGGTTAGAAGGCCGCTGCTGGAAAACTGGTCGAGGGCCCAGTCCCCGTGGCCTTTGAGCTCAAGAAGACCCGCGCGAAGATCGCGGCGTCGGGCGATGGATGCGGCTTCGGCAAGATCAACCTGAGCATCGTAAGGCCCCTGAAAACGCGGATGCCGGAAGTCGGTCACTTGACCAGTAGCAAAAAAATGCGAGTGTCCGGAGTTCCATCTAAGAGAGGTGATCAGGGCGGAGTTCCCGCCAAGCGTAAATTCGATGGAGGTCATCCATGCGAACGGACGGCAGTCCATGAGCTTAGTGTTGACCAGGCCAAGCAGAAAACGTCCGTCATAGCGCCTACCAAGAAACGAATAATCCATCCGAAGGGAAGTATCACGTGCGAAGAAATCCAACGGGATTTTCTGGTCATCCCAGATGAGCTGCCCGCGACGGACATCGAGGTGATTAATCGAGAGAGCAAAAAGTTTCTCGACAGGCGTCTGAATGTTCGAGGCAGCATTTCGCGACGGGAAATTAGTGGTTCCGTCCGGATAGAAAAGTACGTGAACGATGGGTTGTTCAAGAATGAGTTGGTCGAAGGCAAGTTCGGAGCGGAGCAGAAAGGTGATCTTCAACCGAGCCACAATGCCATCCGCGTGCGCGAGAGGGACTTCGGTGGCGGATTCGCGGCCATGGACTGTAATATCGCGCACCTCGACCTGGAGGCGAAAGGGAATGGTATGAATGCTGGCAATTTCCGCCCGCCCTCCGGTGATGCGCTCGACCTCTGCAACCAGGCGGCGGCGCACCAGCGACTGAAAACTATTCGTATTCACGTAAATCCACAGGCCGAACACGGACACAAATGCAACAGCGACACCGATCATCCAATACGTCCACCAACGGCGACGGGCGGGCTTAGTGGAGGGATCCTTCACTGCGATTGCACTCCCGGGTCGCTGTCAGAGGGCGTAACCCCGGGAATATGGACATGGCCTTCCGACCGCAAGGTCTGCAGCCACGAAACGAGCAACTCACTAACCTTCTCCTGGGTGAGCAACTCGCGAATCTTGTTGGAAACTTCGGCAAGTGGAACCTCGGACGACCCAGCCTGTTTTAACTTCGGCACGAACTGGTCGCGGTAATATGCCTCGATCGACTTGGAATCAATCTGCACGGCCGGGCGGAGGCGAACATCGACCAGCCGCATCAGGTCAATTTGCTGCCGCACGTGGGCATGAAGATCCTTTTCCGTGAGGTGATACTGAGCAAGAAGCGCCTGCCAGGCCTCAGGGGATGCAGCTTGAGGATAAAGTTTGCGCGCCTCAGCCACGCGTGTCGAGACCTCAACGTCCGTGGCATGGGGAAGGTCGGCCGACTTCATTTGCTCGCGCAGAAGCTCTTGATCGATAAGACGGTCAAGCACGGAGCGGCGATCCTCATCAGTAAATTGCGCGAGGGGGCGATTGGCAAGAAGAGCTTCGTAACTCAGGCCCTCGTCCCACTCCGACTGCAAAATAACGTGTCGGTTGACAATAGCGACAATGCGATCAATAACTTCGGCCGAGGCGGGGCGCGGGCAAACCAATACTTCAACAGAAAATGTGGCAAAAGACACCGCTATGATAATTGCCGTACGAAGATGCGTTCTGCTTATCAAAATGGCTGCCCTATGCTGAAAAATACGTTGAAGTGGCGCAAACGCTGCGTTTCGAAGTCGCCTGTTAGACTTCCGTTTGGATTGACCAGGCCCTGGAAATAGCTGGTTGGGTTTAGATTGTAACCGAAATCGAAGCTCAGAGGGCCGATCGGAGTCTTATACCGCAACCCCACTCCCGCCACGTGCGAGGTGTAGTCGTAACCCTTGTTGTTGAAATAGTTCGTGCAAGAGGTGACCGGCACGCCGCCTGGCTGCAAGCATTGCGAGGGATCGGGCTGGTGCCAGCGCAGAACCCCCTTCAGCATATCGTGGCCGGCAGTGAACACATTGCCCATATCGTGAAAAATGGCGAAGCCAAAACCTTCTCCCAGGTAGGGCAGGCTAATGGCCGGAAAGCGTAGCTCTTCTTTGTTAATGAACAGCGCTGTGCCGCCCACGGGAAAACCAGAATCGGGGTCGCGAGGTCCTGCCTGATTCAACCCGAAACCGCGATGGGAGTTGTCCCCTCCAGCAAAAAATTGTTCGGGCAGGGGGATGACGGTAATTCCCTGAGCGCAGAATGTGGTCAGGTTGGCAACTTCGCAAGCCCCGGGCGGCAGAACTTTGGTGCCGCGATAGGCTTGTTCTAGACCCAGGGTTGTAGAACGAGCAAAAACAAACTTGTGGTTGATATGGCCAAACGCGTAGTAGGTGGATTCCTGAGAGAGCACGCGGGCGTAGTTTGCTTGAGAACCGAAATATCCCGATGCCGCGAAAGCGTCGAGAGTAATGTATTGGCCCTTGGTGCTTTGGAGAGGATTGTCCCGTTTGTCTCGGATAAAGGTAAAACCCGGACCTCCGACGACTGCCGGCAAGGAAAACAAATTAAACTCGGCGGGCGAAAAGTCTGAGGCGAAATTAGTTGCTTTCACCCGCCGATAGTCGAACCGGTACGTAATAGATGTGCCGTGATTGACCCGCTGCTTGCCAATTTGCTGACGAACATCGATTTTGCCTTCCAGTCGCTGGGAGGTGAAGGTGGCCACATTGAGACTGTTGTCGTAAAAAATCGTATAGAACACCTTGAAGCGATCGTTGTTAAATAGTCTCGGGATCTCATAGCTGATAAGGCCGCGCTGCTGTAGCCGTCCAACGTGAGACTGGAAAGTTAAAGTCTGGTCACGGCCGTCCACATTCAGACGAGTAATATCGAATTCGACGCGGGGACTCACTCCCGTCGAACCGGCAGGAGAACTTGTCCCAGAGGGCAGACCAGTTTCGAATTCCAAGCCGATGCCATACGTAAACGTGTAGCGCTTGGCTTCCTCTATCTCCACCAGAACGTTTTTCTGCGGGTCGGAACCGTCGGGATTCTGAACGCCAGTGTCGACTTGTTTGAAAATTCCGAGATCATAAAGCTTGCTCTGCGTGGCAAGAAGATCCTGCTGGCTGAGAGGCGCGCCGGCAGTCACTTGAATTTCGCGCTGCACGACATAATCGCGCGTGTGATCGAGTCCGCCAACCAACACTTGACTGACAAAAAATTGCTCGCCCTCCTGGATGTTGAAGGTAACGTCTTCATGCTCCGGCTTGCCCGGCGTGGGCTTGGTTGTAATGTCGAGGGTAGCATTTGAAAATCCATGGTTGAAGTAGTAATTGAGAATGGATTCGCGATCGTTTGCTAGATTTTGCTCGGAGTAGGGCTGCCCTTCGCGGGTACTGAATTCGGGAAATGTTTTGATATCGATTTTCTGATTTCCAACAATGCGAAGTGCACCCACCAGAGTCTGCGGGCCCTCTTCGATCTCAATCTCAACCGCGAGGTGGTTTTCGGCGCCCCGAAAATTGTCGTCAACCTTGGTCTGAATCTTTGCCTCCCGGAATCCGTTCGAGACATATAACGCTTGCAGAGAAGCGACGTCATTTTTTAGTAGGGCTTCGCTGAACCGTCCTCCGCCAAAAAACTTGCCGGCAGGTTGAATTTTGAGCCGCTGGCGAATCGTCTTTCTGGAGAAATATTTGTTTCCTGCGATATCGATCAGCACAAACTTGTGTAATGGACCTGGATCGATGCGATAAATAACGCGCAACGTGTCTGGAGTGCTTTCCTTCTGGATTTCAACCTTGGCATCGAAGCGGCCACGGCTCTCCAGATAATCGAGAAGATTCTTCCTGCCCTCGTTTAGCAGGTCGTCGTCGACAGCGTTTTCTTCATAGACTGGGATCTCTTTCTTTAGGACACCGCGGCTGATGTGAAATCCTTGAGCGTAAATTATGACTACGGGACCTGGTTCGATCAGATAAGTATAGTCAACGGCGTTAGACTCCGGATGGTATTTCTGCTCTGCGATCAAGACTTGTGCAAGGACGCGCTGCTGCTTTTGCAATTTCTTGCGCAGACGCTGAAGAGAACTAGTCACGTGAGCGGCGGTAATGCGGTCGCCGCGATGCATCGCGGCTATGTCCTCAACTTGGGTTTGCGAAAAGGCTGAGTGTCCAGCAACAATAACGTCGCTGATGTGGGCAGCTTCCCCTGCAGCGATGTGGAACAGAATGTTGACCTGTTGAGTGTCTACAATGGATGAGCTTTCCGCTGTGACACGCGCGCGATAGTATCCGTTTTCCTGCATGAGCTGCCGAATATTTTGCAGAGCGCGATTGAGCTTGTCGGTGGTATACAGTTCGCCCAACTGGAGCTTGGATGCATTGCCAATTTGGTTGCTGTTGGGATGACTGGGGGCGCCTTCCACGTCGACCGCGCCAACAAAGAAATTAGGTGAGGTGGTGAATGTGAGACGAACACCGGCGCCCGACGGCGTGACCTCAGCCTGAACGTCGGCAAAGCGTCCCGTGGAGAAGAGTACGCGAATACTTTCGCGTAGCTGGTCCCGGTCGAGGGGCTGGCCCGCCTTCTGCGGAATCATTTCACGCAAGCGGTCCCCGTCCCGTACTCCAGGCAATTCGATCGATTGAACAATCTCTCCCGCGTATTCAGACATCGTGGCAAGAGCTGAGGAGGGTTCAATCTGCGGTCCTCGAAGGGCGTTCGCGGAAGCGTGGGGATCCGAGCCGGCAAGGGCGGCCGGAACGAACATAAAAATCACCCACATGACAAATAAGGTGTACCGTCTCAGCAAATAGAATCCTTGGCCCCGTTGCCTACATTCGATGAACCGAGGCAGCGCTGTGTTGTATGCATCCCTGCGGATGAAACAGTCCGCCACTTATAATAAAGGTTTTGCTGGTGCAGGCTGGTGATCTCCTTGAGGCAGGGCGTGGACAAAGAAAAGTTCGAGCCGCGATTCGACGAGCGATTACAGGAACGATACTCGCGACAAATTCTATTCGGTGGAATCGGGGCGGAGGGGCAGAAGCGACTGGCCGCGGGGCGTGTTGCGATCGTGGGGTGCGGAGCGACCGGATCAGCGCTGGCATCCCTATTGGCGCGCGCCGGCGTGGGAACACTCCGCATTATCGATCGGGATTACGTGGAACCCAGCAATTTGCAGCGACAGTCGCTGTTCGAAGAAAAGGATGCGGCCGAATCGCTACCCAAGGCAGTTGCCGCCGCGCGAAAGATCAGGGCCTTCAATTCGGAGTGCCATGTGGACTCGCGTGTCGAGGATGCGGTTCCTGCAAATATTCACTCATTGCTTCAGGGAATCGACGTAATTCTGGACGGAACTGATAATTATGAAACTCGCTACTTGGTGAATGATTATGCCGTCAAGCATGCGGTGCCCTGGATCTATACGGCGGCGGTTGCCAGTTATGGCGTCACCATGAATGTATTGCCGGGCACAACGGCGTGCTTGGCCTGCGTTTTTTCCGATGCGCCGCAAGGAATGGTTGAGACCTGTGAAACCTCGGGCGTATTGAATTCGGCGGTAAATGTCGTCGCCTCGATCGCGGCCACAGAAGCGGTCAAGTTACTGGTCGGAGGTGCGGCCGCGACAAAGTTGCGCAAGACATTGTGGTCGTTCGACGTTTGGACCAACGAGCACGCGGAGATTGCGGCGACTCCGAGGAGAGATTGCAGAGCCTGTGGCGAAGGGAATTTCGTGCATCTGGCGGGGGAGGGGCGTCCACATATTACGATGTGCGGGAGAAATTCGGTGCAGATTCATGAACGCGCCAGGCCGATTGACTTTGCCGAAATGCAGCATAGGCTGGAGCCGCACGGCGCGGTTCGGCACAACGAATTCGTGTTGAAGTTCTGGCACGAACCTTACGAAATGACCTTGTTTCCTGATGGTCGAGCGATCATCAAGGGCACAACCGACACCGGAGTAGCTCGCAGTTTGTATGCGCGATATGTAGGTAGCTGAGTTAATTACCTAACCAGTACGCGGTTCGCTGAATTCGTTTTTACGTCGAGCGCCTGTTCCTGATACTCTGCCCCGAAACGAGGTGCCATCATGCGTCTTTTTATTCAAGCAGCAAAAGCTAAGTTCGTGATCGTCCTGCTCTTTTGCGCAACAAGTTTATGGGCGCAGCAGGCCCGCCAGTCTCCAGCTCCTAAGCAAGGCGATTACGTTTTCCGCGATTTTCATTTCAAATCGGGTGAAACCCTACCTGAGTTGCACCTGCATTATGCGACCCTCGGATCCCCTACTCGCGACGCATCCGGGCGCATCACCAACGCGGTGCTGCTTTTGCACGGTACGACTGGATCCGGCTCACAATTCCTTGTGCCGCAGTTTGCTGGCGTGCTATTTGGGCCAGGACAGCTTTTGGATGTGACACGCTACTACGTCATTCTCCCGGACAACATCGGCCACGGAAAATCCAGCAAGCCCAGCGACGGCATGCGCATGCATTTTCCGCAATATGACTACGACGACATGGTCGCATCGCAGCACGAGTTGCTGGAGAAAGGACTCGGCGTAAATCACTTGCGCCTGATCCTGGGTACCTCGATGGGCTGCATGCATTCCTTTGTTTGGGGAGAAACCTATCCCGATTTCATGGACGCGATGATGCCCCTGGCATGCCTGCCGGTCGAAATTGCCGGGCGTAACCGAACCTGGCGCAAATTGGTGATGGACGCCATTCGCGACGATCCCGAGTGGAAGGGCGGTGAGTATGTCACTCAACCGAATGCAGCATTGAAAACCGTGGCGGAAATGTTTCAGATCGCCGCGGGCTCCGCTTTGCAAATGCAAGAAAGCTCTCCCACACGCGACAAAACCGATGCGGCCAGCGAGGAATTCGCCAAGCGTTTTATCGCGAGCCATGACGCCAACGATTTCCTTTATGCGGTGAACGCTTCCCGGAACTACAATCCCGCGCTGCGGCTCGAGAAAATCACCGTGCCAGTGATGTTCGTGAATTCGGCCGATGATTTTATTAATCCTCCAGAGCTGGGGATTGCGGAACGGGAGATCCAGCGAATGAAGAAAGGAAAGTTCATATTGCTTCCTATCTCCGACCAGACCCACGGTCATGGAACGCACACGTGGGCTGCCGCGTGGCAGCAGTATTTGAAGGAGTTGCTGGAGTCTTCACAACATTGAATTTGAAAACCGTCGACTGATACATCCACTAGTACAATGGTTGTGAAACCAGATCGCGAAATCGAAATGAAGATGAGCACACCATCAGAGAGCTCAGCGCCCACCGCGGCGACTCGGCCGGTCCGTCCGCAACCGGTCTCCGCCGAGATTCCGGCTGTACCCCTGACCACTGAGGGCTATAGCGTGTTGCACCAAATGATGCGCTTCCGCTGGACGGCGTGGCGCGCTTTGCCCGACGCCACTCGCTCGGCAATTGCCACGGAAGCGGCGGGAGTGCTGGGCGAAATGGAAAAGGGTTCCAGCGGACAGTCGGCGCTCTTCTCGCTGATCGGCCATAAAGGCGACTTGATGCTGCTGCACTTTCGCAAGTCATTTGCAGACCTCAATAAGGCAGAACTCAAGCTGTCCGGCCTGCGACTGAGCGACTACCTCGAGCCCACATCGTCCTATCTCTCCATCATCGAACTCGGACTCTACGATTCCACGCTCAAGATTTACAAGGAACTGACCGATCAAGGCATTCCACCGCATTCGGATCAATGGAAAGCTGAGATTGAATGCAAACTCGAACGGCATCGCGAAGCCATGCACCCGCGCCTGTTTCCAGAAATTCCTCCCAACCGTTATGTCTGTTTCTATCCGATGAACCGGATGCGCGGCGAAAACAAGAACTGGTATACGCTTCCTATTGAAGAGCGGGCGCGCCAAATGAACGAGCATGGACTCGTTGGCCGCCGCTACGCCGGCGAAGTCAAGCAGATCATTACCGGGTCAATTGGCTTTGATGATTGGGAGTGGGGTGTCGATCTGTTCGCCGATGATCCTCTGATCTTCAAGAAACTGATCTATGAAATGCGCTTCGACCACGTAAGCGCCGTGTATGCGCTTTTCGGACAGTTCTTCGTAGGAGTGCGCTGTCCGGCGGCGGCACTGGAAGAATTGCTCAGCGGAGAACTGCCGAAGTAGCCGCGCTTTGAAGCAAAAGAACTCACCCCTGAGACACAAGGTAAAGAGAAAGAGAATGAAGGTTTTCTCTGTGTCTCCGTGATTCTGTGGTGAAATGATTTAGGGAGTTGGAGACCCTCATGTCAACCCTCGGACTCATCGAATACAAAGACGCCAGCCCGGAAGTGCGCGCCGTTTACGACGACATCATGGCCACACGCAAGACCGACTGGATCAACAATTTCTGGAAGGCGATTGCACACGATCCCGCGACGCTGAAGCGCACATGGGAAGACATCAAGCAGATCATGGCCCCCGGGGCACTCGATCCGCTGATCAAGGAAATGATTTATGTCGCCGTGAGCGTGACCAATCAGTGCAACTACTGCATCGCCTCGCACACCGTCTCCGCACAGAAAAAAGGCATGACCGACGCCATGTTCAAGGAGTTGATGTCAGTAGTCGGCATGGCCAATGAAACGAACAAGATGGTTACCGGCTATCAGGTAGAGATCGACCCGCAGTTCAAGAGCGGGCATTAGTCGTTGGCTATTTGTTTCTGGACCAGGCACGTGCGCCAGTTGCCTATCTTTACCGCATACTCACGGCACACGTGGGATTGCGTTTACGACCTCCGAATTCGTCCGAATTTGAACTCGTGCGCCTTCATATCAACCTTCCGGCCGCGAAAGCGGACGCCTTCAGCCTCCAGCCGTAACCGCTGCTCGACTGCCGAATCGCCTCGCAGCTTGATCTCTCCACCTGCGCCCACCACGCGTTGCCACGGTAGCTCGAAGCTACGATGCAGAACTTGTGCCACTTGCCGAGCCATTCCCGGAAGTCCTGCCGCCCGAGCGATCGCTCCGTAAGTTGAAACTTTACCTTTGGAAATGCGCCGAATCGCGGCCTCGATTCTCATTCGCATCTTCGACGACTTGTCGGGAGACGACTGATTTCGCAAAGACGGATTTCGCGAAAAGTGATCTCGCAAAGACCCATGCAGCTGTCGTTTTTTGCCTTGACTCCGCGATCTCCTGACGTGCTTCTTCACAACGCTATCCATCCTAAGAGAATCATCCACAGAGACCCAACCAGAACCAATAGCCACAAAATAATTCCCTGTAGCAGCGGACGATGCCCTACCCGCTTGATAGTCTCGACCGAAATGCCGCTGCCGATCAAGAACAAAGTAGCCGTCAATCCAACCTTCGCAAGTTTCACGGCGATTGCGTAAGCATGCGCCCCGGCCGGCAGATATGTATTGCACACCGCGGCTATGCAGAAAAAACCAATGAACCATGGCCACTGAATCTTCGCCTTGGCGCCGCGAACCATTGCAGTTCCCAGCGCAAGCGGGACGATCCACAAAGCCCGCGCCAGTTTCACGGTTGTCGCTATGGCCAATGCTTCCGCTCCATATTTTGCCGCCGCGCCGACCACCGAACTGGTGTCGTGAATGGCCAACGCCGCCCACAACCCAAATTGCGATTGTGTCAGGTTCAATCCCGTACCAATGGGTGGAAAAATAAGGAGGGCTACCGAATTCAGTACGAAGACTGTTCCCAGCGCCACAGCCATCTCCTCATCGCTGGCCTGCGTGATCGGCCCCACCGCCGCAATCGCGCTCCCACCGCAAATCGCCGTTCCGGTTGCAATGAGAAAGGCTGGCACTCGCTGCACACCGAGCAGCGTTCCCAACCCCATGCCAACAACCAGAGCGAAGCTGATGCCAAGCATCGTGTAAACAAAACCGCTTCGTCCCGCCTGCACCACCTGATGCAGGTTCATGCCAAAACCAAGTCCCACTACAGACGCTTGCAGCAGGATCCGTGAAAATTTCTTGGCTTCTTCACCGTAAGGATGCGGAAACGCCAGCCCAAATACAAGCCCCATCCCCAGCGCGACTGGTGGGGAAACGAAGCCGCTGGCACTTACCAACAAGGCCAAAATAAAGACGATGCGAGGAAGCATTCGAGGAAAGCCCAAGGCAAGAGCGATTTCGCTCAGCGTGGTCTGTACACGGAATAACCCATCGCTGCGTGAGTCTCGCTTTGTTCGGGCTAAGCCGCCTTGCGGAAGGAATCGATGGCTTCCGCTTCAGAGTTGTATACGTCGAAAACCGTGAGTAATTTCGTGACCTGCAGCAGATCCCCCACTCGCTTGGTCAGGTTCGTCAATTTAATTGTGCCGCCCGCATTTTGCGCCGTGGTGCGCAGGGCCACCAGCGTGCCCAGTCCACCGGAATCGATGTAAGTCACTTCACCCAGATTCAGTACGATGCGGTTGTTCTGCGAGATCCCCTTCTTAACCGTATCTCGCAGCAGTGAGGTTTCCTCGCCAAACACAATTCGGCCGATGCAATCCACCACCAGGATTTCATCTTTCGTTTTCGTTACCACTTTCAATTCCATAAGCACGCTCCCTTTCCCGTCCGCACCAGTTCCGCCTGGGCCGGGACGCCGCACTCCAAGTGACGCATTAGCCTATCGCTAGCGGGATGCTTTAGCAAGTTTCCCCCGCCCTGCCTCTGAAGACTAACCAGTTGCCAGCGCGCCAAGACGCTCGTCAAGACGGTCGAAACTCATGGCCATGCCTTCCTTCATCCCCGTCTTGAGCGCCGCATCACGCGCCTCTTTCGATGGATAAAGAAGGGTGCACACGACCGTCGTCTTGCCATTCTCTTCTGAAAGGGTGAGCGTGTTGAGTATTTCTGGCCAGTCGCCGCCCCAGGACTCCGTGGAGACGATCCGCTCGGGCGGCCTGACTTCTTTGTAGGTGCCGCGCATCTCCATCTGGGTGCCATCGGAATGGCGCCAGCCGAAGTGCCAGGTCCCGCCCGGACGGAGATCAACTTCGCAGACGGGCATGGTCCAGCCTTCTGGACCCAGCATCCAGTGCGGCAAGTGTTCTGGGTTGGTGTAAGCATCAAAGACCAGCGTGCGCGGCGCGTCGAAGACGCGCGAGATCACGATCTCCCGATCCGAAGGAGTGGCTACTGTAAGGGCAGCGCTATTTTTTGTTGTTGCGGCCATGTTTTTTCTCCCTCTCTATTTCCTGCAGTTCAATCAGGTACCGATCCAGACGGTCAAAATTCCGTTCCCAGAACCTGCGGTAGCGCGCTACCCAGCCCGCAATGTCCTTCAATGGACTTGCCTTAAGCCGGCACGGCCTCCATTGCGCCTCGCGCCCGCGCGTGATCAATCCCGCCCGCTCAAGCACTTTAAGGTGCCTGGAGATCGCAGGCATGCTTATCTTGAACGGTTCCGCCAGCTCCGTGACCGAAGCCTCACCTGAAGCAAGCCGAGCCAGGATGGCGCGGCGGGTCGGATCGGCGAGAGCTGAAAACGTAATGCTGAGGTGGTCGGGCATGCCGTATTAAACTGATACGTTATATAACGCATATGTTAAATACCTCAGCCGCCAATCCCTTGTCAAGAGTTTTTGCTCAGCGTTCTGCGGAACTGCCGCGTCACGGTTTCTTCACGGAACTTCCTACCATCCAGACCTGCGGCCATCCTCCCGCGTATCACGTATAATCGTCTATTCCGGCTCATGAGCTACACCGTCCTGGCACGCAAATATCGTCCCCAGAAATTCTCCGAAGTCATCGGACAGGAGCACGTCACTCGTACTCTGCAGAACGCCCTTGAGCAGGGACGCACCGCGCACGGCTACATTTTCAGCGGCCATCGCGGCATCGGAAAGACCACGGTGGCGCGGATTCTGGCAGCCGCTTTGAATTGCCGCTCCTCCAGCAAGCCTGTCCCCGAGCCCTGCGGCATCTGCGAATCCTGCACTGAGATTCGCGCCGGCAACGCGGTTGACGTTATCGAAATCGATGCTGCCACCAACCGCGGCATCGACGAGATTCGGGAACTGCGCGAGGCCGCGCGCTATCGTCCCGCACGCGATCGCTTCAAGATTTACATTCTGGATGAAGCGCACCAGATTACCGACGCCGCCTTCAACGCTCTGCTTAAGACTTTAGAAGAGCCTCCAGACCATATCGTCTTTATGCTCGCGACCACGCAGCCGGAGGACATTCCGCAGACCATCCGCTCGCGCTGCCAGCACTTCAGCTTTCGTGCCGTTAAGTTCGATGCCATCGTCGGCCAGTTGCGCGATCTCGTCAACCGCGAGAGCATCGCGGCCGATGACGATGCATTGGCGCTCCTGGCCGAGGCTGGCGACGGCTCCATGCGGGATGCGCTATCGATTCTCGATCAGGCGATTGCATCGTGCAGCGGAAAAATCACAGCGGATTCCGTGCGCAACCTGGTAGGCGCCGCGCCGGCGCACATTCTCGAAGAGGTAATGCAGGCAGTTGCTCGCGGAGCCAGCGAAGACGTTTTGCGGCAGGTCGACCACCTCATCAGCGAGGGTCACAGCCCTACTCACTTCGCGCGCCAGATGGTGCGCTTCCTGCGCAACGCCACGGTCGCAAGAATTGCAGGCAAAGACTCTTCGCTGCTGCAGATCTCGACCGAAGAAAGAGATCGCGTCGAGCGGGTTGCGGCGCTGTTTGGCGAAGAAGATCTCACTCGTCATCTGCAAATCATGCTCCGGACCCACAGCGAACTCGGATACAAGCAGGAGCAACGCTTTCACCTGGAACTGGGACTGCTCAAGATGGCGCACGCACAACGCCTGTTGCCGATCGAACAATTGTTAAGCGAGGTCAGCGTTGCTTCCAACGTCGCAGCGGCAAACGCGTCTCGATCCCCGATGCGCCCTTCCATCGTAGGGTCGCCCTCGGGCCGTGCGAACGAGTCTCGACGAACAGAAGCGGTTGTTTCCCCTCGTCCTAATCCCGTTTCGCCGTTTGCAGCCGACTCTGCACGTAAAGGGGGACCGCGGCAGGAGTTTCCTAGCAATTCAACTTCAGATAGTTCTCGAGATGTCTCACGAGACAGTTCTCGGCCGACCGGGGCCGCGAACGCGCCCGCGCGGGTAATCATGGGTGCGGCGGCACTCGCAGATCCCGAAGAAATTGCAGCGGCTCCGATTCAAGCGGATGCAAACGCGGATCCGAATCCTGAGCCGGAAGAGCAGCCAAGGCTGCAGGGTCCGCAATCGCTGCAGCCGGCCGCTACTGGCGGAGTCGCTCCCATTGAGAGATTGCAAGGCACCGTACTGCAGACGCTTATGGATGGCAATCAGCGCATCCTGGCCTCCATGCTCCAGACGGCAGAGTGGTCCGTGGAAGCAAATGAGGTGGTAATCAAAGTCGCGGAATCGCAGACGGTGGTCGACATGTCGCTGAGCCCGGATGCCCGGCGATTGATGATCGCCTCGGCCAGCGGTGTTCTGGGGCGAGCGATCAAGTTGAAGGTTGTTGCCGGGGCAACCCCGTCAACGGCTGAAAAAGCGAGTGGGGGCGGCAAATTGGGCGGAACGGACTCCGGTCCCGGCGGCAGGAGCCGCGCCGAACAGGATGCGGTAGTGCGGCGTATGCGGGAGAAATTCGGCGCCGAAATTCGAACTGTGATCGATTACAAAGAAAAAGAGAAGCGGTAGCCAGCTTAGCGTAGGGCGCTTCCGGAGCCGAGAGAAGGATACCCATGGGCGGATTCAATCTGCAAGAGCTGATGTCCAAAGCCAAAGCGCAATACGACACTCTGCAGAAAAAAATGCAGGAGACTGTGGTCGAAGCCACGTCGGGCGGAGGCACGGTCACGGCGAAAATGGATGGGCGCAAGCAACTGCTCAGCTTGCGCATCGATCCCGAAGCGCTGAAGTCGGCCGACGTGGAGATGCTGCAGGATCTGATCTTAGCTGCCGTAAACGAAGCCGCGCGAAAAGTTGATGGCGCGATGCAATCTACAGTGGGCGGATTGCTCGGCGGACTCGGCGTGGGCGGACTCTGAAGCATCGACGATTTCGTTTTCAAATAACCGGATTACTCATACCTCTCAATTACTAATTCTTATGTCTAAGTTTGCCGAGCCGATGTCGCGGCTGATTGACGAATTGAAGAAGCTGCCGGGCGTAGGCTCGAAAAGTGCGCAGCGGCTGGCTTTCTACATCCTGCGCGCCAGCGACGACGATGCTGAGGCGCTGGCCGCAGCGGTGCGTGATGTAAAAGCCAGTCTGCGGTTGTGTTCAGTTTGCAACAACATCACCGACGTCGATCCCTGCGTCTATTGCACCAGCGCCACGCGCAATCAACGGCTCGTGTGCGTAGTCGAAGAGCCCACAAACATTGCCGCGATTGAAAAGACCAAGCACTTCAACGGAGTCTTCCACGTACTTCACGGTGCGATCTCTCCGCTGCATGGCGTAGGACCGGAGCAGTTGCGAATCTCCAATCTCGTCATGCGCGTGGACGCAGGCAACGTCGACGAAGTGATCATCGCCACCAACCCCACGGTAGAAGGCGAAGCCACCGCCACGTATCTCTCGCAACAACTCAAGCGCGCGGGCGTGAAGGTAACGCGCATTGCGATGGGTATTCCTGTCGGTAGCGATATCGAATATACCGATGAGATCACGATGCTGAAAGCCATGGAAGGGCGGCGGGAGTTGTAGGACGCCTCCCCACCCGGCCTTAAACCACCGCAAACTCGTGCTACCCAGTTGCAAGCTCAGGATCGAGAAAAACGTTGGATTCTTCTTCCGCGGAGGCCAAACCCTGCGGAAGGCTACCGCGATTATATTCAGCCATGCGGTTTTTCCACTTCAAAAAGTCAGTGATGCTCTGAGGTTCGACTCGTACTTCGACGCGGCGCAGGCTGGCAAGCAACAGATTCATTTCATAGCGAAAGCCGGTTGCACTTCGAAGATTTTTGCTGGAGGAAACCGCCATTCCGATTTTGCCTCCGCGGCATTCGAGCAATCCCCAACCGGCAGGCAGTTCTTCGCGGCGCACCAATTCGGCGGGAACCAGATAGAAGCGCTCGCAGCCGACTCCATCCTCGGGTTTAACGCGGAATGGCTTGGCGCGGTCGGCGAGAAAATCGGAGCGCGTGACCTTGCACTCGACCAATACAGAATGGCAGGCACGCTTCCATCCGATAGCGTCAGGCATTTCGCCGCTGATGGAGGCTTGCTCGGAGAGCACCACTCCGCAGCGATAGCGGCGTAGCCAGTGGACAGCCTTCTCGACTAGTTGAGCATGGGTCATGAGTCCGACATCGGAGCCAGAAAACTGGAGATTGGAACGCAAGATCATTTGTATCCCGGGATCCGAACAGAAGGAAGTAACCGTTTCGCTTCCCGCATATACAGCGGAAGAAATAACATGCCCAGATCGACTCTGCAGGCTGGGTTCGGGCTCCGCACGGCGGAAATTAACCGATTAGATGTGAAACAAGCCTAAGCCTTGGTCCTGGATTCAGTTTGATCCCAGCGCCATTTGTCGCTATAATGAGCGACAGAATGGTAAACGAACTTCGTGCTGTGGTTGCGGAATTAGGGGGCATGCGGACTCTTCGCCGTTCCTTCGCCAGCGATCGTGATATGCGGGATGCGATCCGCGATGGTTTTCCTCCGGCCGTAGTAGAGGAGTTGATGCACGCCTCCGGCCTGACTCTGAAAGAACTTGCCAGCGCCCTCGATCTTTCTTCGCGCAGTCTGCAGCGCCGACGGCGCGGTGGAAAGCTGGCACGTTACGAATCTGACCGGCTCTATCGGCTGGCTCGTCTCGTAGCTATCGCCAACCAATACCTCGGCGACCAGGAGCGAGCCCGGCGCTGGCTGAAGCACCCCAATCGGGCCTTGGGCGGGATTGCGCCCATCTCGGCGATCGACACCGAAGTGGGAGCGCGGCAGGTGGAAAACATTCTGGGCCGCATCGCCTACGGCGGAATTAGTTGAGCCGAATTTACCGGATACTCCGCAGGGCCTACGCGCGCACGTCGTTTGATGGTGAGGGAGCCTACCGCTACGGTGGACGGTGGTCGAGTCCGGGAATCCGCCTGAGCTACGCTTCGCAACACCAATCCCTCGCCATGCTGGAATATTTCGTTCACCTCGACAAAGATGATCCTCCCGATGACTTGGTTCTGGCCATCGCGGAAGTTCCGGACAATTTAGGACGCACTACAGTCGAACCCGACAGTTTGCCGCGCAACTGGCGAGATTCGGCAGCGCCGCCGAAACTTGCGCAGGTCGGTGATGAATTCGCGCAAAGAGCAGAGCACTGTTTGTTGCTGGTGCCTTCGGTTCTCGTTCCCAGCGAGAATAACGATCTGATCAACCCGGCACATCCCGATTACAAGAAAATCGTCGTACTTCCGGCTCAGCCGCTGCACTACGACTCGCGAATGTTCGGGAAACACTCAGGTCGACGGCGACACTGATTTTGCCTATTTAATCTATGAGAAATTACAGATTCACGGCATGCTTTAACGGTTTCACTACCACGGGTCTGCGCAGCACTGTCTCCAGCAAATGCCTCTCAGCAGCGATAGTTTGGGCCGAGGATCCCAGGGGCGAGTAACCTTCTGCGGCAACTACTAATGCTCCGTCGGCAGCCAGACCGGCGGTCTTGCGCAAGAATCCATTGAGGCGATGCTTGTGATTGGTTATCCCCTTGCCAGCAACATTGCTGGTCTTGCCGTTTTCAATTTGAATGCGGCGGATGTGGCCGTCGTGGGAAGCGTCTAACGCATTGGCGAGGCGTAGAATTGCGGCCAATTGAATGGTGGCTTTTTGTTCGTGGGGAAGCAGGTCGCGCAAGGACTTGTGTTTTCGTGTGGGCAGGGCTCCGCGATGAAAGCGCGCGACGATGGCGGCGCGCTGCAGATCAGCCTCTTTCCAGCCGAGCGGATTGCCATGCTTGCGAATCAGCTCAACCGAAGCCTTGTGATGTCCTTTCTCACCTTTGGACTTTCCCACATCGTGCAGCAGCGCGGCAGCGAGCAAGCTTGATCGTGCGGAGACACCATCAACTGCGGGCTGCCACGCAGCAGCCAGAAGGCCATCGTAGAGTTGAAGAGCCAGGCTCGCGACCCGTTCGGAGTGCGAAAAATCGGGATCAAGGCCGCCCGCCCACATCTTCATGCGGCGGGTGGCAAGCTCCTGGATCTGCTTGCCTTGGGGCAGCCCGGCACGCCAGATTTGCCAAAGCGAATGCGGGCCTATCATCTTCGCGCGATAGTGATCGATGCGCTTGGTGCGCTCCGAGAGAATTCGTTTGTGCCACACCTTTCGTGAGTGCTCGTCGGTAAAAATGCGGCAGGCTAAGGCTGTCGTCCACAGCACATCAAGGTCATGAACCTCGCCGAGTATGTCTTGCATTTCTTTGAGACCATCGCTCCAGGCTTTGTGCTCCGCCGGAAGAAAATTCTCGACGATGTAGCGAAAGCGTTTAATTCCGATTCGCAGAGAATGGAATGCGATTTGGGAGCGATTGCGCAAAGCCCGGCTGTGGAGCTTGCGGGCCTCAGTCCAGCGTTCCAAAGCGAGGTGTTTGAACATCGCGCTGCCTGGGCGGATTCGGGCCGCGCATGCAGGGCGAGAGTCACACCATTGCCGCCACTGTTTGCGATCGAATTCTTCGAGAGCCGCTTTGGCCTGATGCCTTTGTTCCTGTTCGCGGTCGGCCAGGATTTTCAGGAGAGCTTTTGCGGCAGGATCTTCTTCCTCGGGCAGGCTCTCTCCATCGGAAGTCGAACCAATATCCGGTTGAGAGGAGGGCAATGCAGCTGAGTCGCGAAGATCTGTAGGAGGCTGGATCGAGGCTAGCTTTTCCACCCATTCCTCCATCACATGAACGTCGCGAAGATCGCCCAGGCGCTGAAACAGGCGCTTGCCCGCCTTTTTCATGGCCTTCCACTCGGGATCAGGATCAAGCGCCATCAAACCGTCCGCCAATGACCGGCAGCGCCGTAGCGAGACTCGCAAGTCGTGAACCGGATCGGAGCCGAAGTCGGCGCCGACGTTGTCGCACTCCTCAAGCACTCGCAGCATCCAGTAGCGCAAACCGGTGGTTTTTTTCGCGCGAATTGTCGGAGCCGTTGACGGCACAAGAGTTCTCACAATCCGAAATACTAGCTCTCTATTCTCGCCGGAGACGGGGGTGATTACCAGTACCCCGCCATACGCGCTTGCGAAAATGTTCTTTTCGGCGCATAAAATCAGCTCAAACTCACCAACCCTTCAAGTGCCGGCTTATTTCCATTACCACCGTAACATGCACCGTAGCACGTGATGGATTTAACCTCTTATAGCCTATCCAGAAGTCCGGGTGAGAGGTGTGTTATCGACAACGCGACCACATTTCATGCCAACCGTGCGGCCTCGGCGCGCGCCTTCGTGCACAGTTTAAACATACTGATCAAGTACGCGCGCATGTACGGCTACGATCACAAGCGCACGGAAGCGCAATTCAATATTGCCTGGAATGAGTTGCAACAAGGGTTGCCGGCAGCGGGGGATGGCGGCTTCTTGCTCGGCGTTTCCGATAACAAGCTCTTGCTGGATGGCGTTCCCCTCGAAACCGGACAGGTGGAACGTAGCTTCGGACAGCTATTAACCACAGCCGGTTTAGCTAGCCTGCATTTTTCCAAAGACGTGACCGTCGAAGATTTTACCCGCCTGGTCCGCGCCTTCACCCTGGCAGGTTCGAAAGCCCAGGATATTTCCAAGCAGATCAAAGAAGCTCTGAACAGCGGAAGTAAGCAAAGCACGATCAAGATCAACGAAGTAAAGTTTGTCGCGGCCGACCCGCTTACCGGCGATATCAGCGTAGCGGCACAGATCGCGGCGCAAACCTTAGGGCCGGAATTCAAACAATGGTTGAACGATCCGCAGAAGCTGCTGCAATTGATTGCCGCAGCGGAAGGCGCCAATGCTGTTGGCGCAGGCCAGGGCGGCGGCGCAGCCGTGCCCTTCGGCAGCGTGCCAAACGTTCCCGGCCATTGGGTCGCCGGACCAGCGCCCGAGGCTGGCGCTGGGGTTGCCACCGGAACCGCTCCCGCTTGGGAAGCTGGCGTGGTACCGCTGCAGGAAGCCGAGGTAGTTCAAGCCATCCGCCTCCTCACTCGCTTCGGGCAGGTGCAGAATGATGCTACTGCTCGTCCTGAAGACTTGCAAAAAGAGTTGGGCGAAACCGATCCCAATACACGGCTGAATCTACAACAGCTACTGGGAAGCCTGGCGGCAAAAGCGACCACGGCACAGCAGGAAGACACCCCGCTGCTCATGAAGGCAGCCGAACACATGGCGATTCGCTTTGCTCTCGAGCGTTACTCCAAGGGCGAAGTCAAGGTCAACGCGGTTCATCAGATGATGGAACACATGAGCCGGCAGATGGACTCCTTGCGCCAGATCCTGAAGATTCAGGAAGACAAGATGAACAAGGCCGGCATCCTGGTGGAGTCCCACGCCGACATCTTGGATCGGATGTTCTGGGCCGAAGTGCCGGAATCCGGAAAGAAGACGGTACTGCTGTCGAATGAGGCACCATGCGTACCGCCGCGCAATCTACGCCAATTTGTTGAAGTCTTGCTCGATCGCGATGACAAGGAAGCATCCGCTGAAATTTTGAACAACTACTCCGGATGCCTGACGACCAAAGATATCGAACCCCGCCGCAAGGTAGCCATCGGATTGAGCCAACTGGCCGACCTTTATGCACGCCTGGGCGGCCAATCAATGGGCGAAGCCATCCACAAAGTGACGCAGCAACTCTGCGTGGAAAAAGATCCTGAACTGCAAAGCTTGCTCAGCGCGGCTTTCGTGCGCCTCAGCCAGGAGGCCAGTGAAGCGAAGAACTATTCGGCAGTGAGCCAAGTGTGTGCCGGAATGGAGACGCTGCTGCAGCAACGCCCGGTATTGGTAAACGATCTGCGCCCGCGAGTGGGCGTGGAAAATCGGATTCCAGAGTTCATCGAGGAGGCATTGCGGCAGGATCCTATCCCCGACGATCTACTCCTGGTGCTGCGCCGCACCTCTCAGTCGGGGGCGGAACACTTGGCCGATCGCTTTTTCCGTTGCATGCGACGAGATGAGTGCGACCGCATGGTCGAACTGGTAAAAGAAATGGGTAGTCCCGCTCTTGCCCAGCTGCGGGAGATTCTGCGCACGGGGCAATCGCGGCAAGCCTCCGCAGTAGTGGGCTTATTGAGTCGTCTGGATGTGGGAACCTTGCTGGAACTCCTGCCTGTGCGCCTGCCGGAGTGGAATCGCTTCTACCACGATATCGTCGTTCGGGAAATCGCCTACGGAGCCGCGCCTGACCGCGGTCGTACGTTATTGGAACTCACCGAAGTGCTGGATTCTGTAGTCCTGCCCGAGACCATCGACGAGATTGGCATGAGTGGCGATCTTACGGCCGCTCCCCCGCTGCAGGCCATGTCGCGGCCCGGCGAAGCCGCTTCACGCCCCCCCTTCGTACAACTCAAGGCGATCGAGTCGCTCGGACGCTTGCGCGATCCGGAATCTGTATCGCTGCTGCGCGAGATTGTAGAAGCCAAGAAAACGTGGGGATGGATTCATCACCGTGAGCTGCGAATAGCAGCAGCCCAATCGCTCTCCAAAACCGACCCTCGCTACAGCGCTCAAATTCTCGCCGACAGCGGCATCGAGCCGGCAGAACTGGCGATTGCCCCACTGGATACAGCTCCCGCGTGTCCCTGGGTGCGGCAACGTCGCTATGATCGAATGGTGCTTTCGCGCGCCGTCGGAGCAACCATCGGAAGCTCTTGGGGTAAATCCAAGATTCTGATTCGCGAGTTGAGCCTCGGCGGAGGCATGGGCACGAAGGAAGATAATCTGCGCATCGGAAGCGAGGCTGATCTCGAAATCTCGCTCGGCATGCGGACGAAAATTAAAGCGCACGTCCTGTTACGCCGCGCGCGTGTAAATGAAGTAGGATTTGAAATCGTCAATACCGACCTGGAAAGCCGCTACCGCCTGCGTCGTCTGCTGGTCGACGCCGTAACCAATGCTCCTCAACGCAAAGAGCAGGAGTGGGCGGGGAAGCGAAAAATCTAGCGTGCCGTGGCCACGATGTTCGCGGCAGCTCTCGAAATATAAAAAGACAAGATAAGAAGAAAAGACCCCTGCCGATTAGCGAAGAGCAGGGGCTTTTTCTCTGCAACTCAAACGAGACTTTTATTTCACCTTAACGAAAATGATCACCAACGTGTAAAGCGCGAGCGACTCGATCAAGGCCAGACCAAGAATCAGAGCCAACTGAATACCCGGACGAGCCGCCGGATTTCGCGCCAGACTCTCGGCCGCAGAAGCCGTCGCCTTGCCCTGTGCCAACGCGCATATTCCAGACGCAAACGCCATTGAAAAGCCTGCAGCAATGGCAACCCAGTTGACCCCTCCGCCGCCGCCCCCCTCGGCTGCGCCCTGTGCAAAGGCAGGAACGGCAAACGAGAGTACCGAAAGTACCATAAACAATTTGCTTAACTTACCCATTGTGTTTCTCCTCGTATGAAATACCGCCAGTAGGTGGTTGACGCCATACCGTGCAGACGCCCTCACGCTTGCGGTTTGTTCAGTTCTCAGCTCAACCCGCGTCCGAGAACCGGAATTACTAATGCTCTTCCCCGACCGCGCCCTGCAGGTAGACCGTTGTCAGCAGAACAAAAATGTATGCCTGTAACAACGAAACAAAAATATGCAGCCCTAAGAACGGAACCGGAAATCCCAGTGGCAGCAGCGAAACGAAGACCAGCGTGACCATATCTCCCGCGAACATGTTTGCGAACAAGCGAATAGTTAGCGAAAGGACCCGCGCCAGGTGGCTGATGAGTTCAATCGGAACCATGAGCGGGGCCAGAACAGGCATGGGCCCCGCAAAATGTTTTAGATATCCGATACCAGCGTGCTTGAACCCCTGTGCCTGATAGTAGAAGAAAGCCGCTAAGGCGCACCCCAGGGGAACAACCGGAACTGCCGTCGGAGATTCGAAACTCGGAATAACCCCGAGCAAATTGCACAAGAGAATGAAAAGCCCAAGCGTTACCAGAAATGCCGTATACCCTTCGCTGTGATGGCCAATGATCTCGTCGCTTTGCCCCTGGATGAATCCCTCGAAAGCTTCGAACGTGTGCTGCAACCCTCCGGGACTCTCCACCGAGAGCCGTGAACGGACAAGAAGGAAAATAATCAGCAGCAATATGAAGACTAGAAGCTCCATGGCAAACGAATTTGGAATCGGCGCCGTTGGATGTTTGGGCGGAACATGCAACGCCTGCAGAAATGATGTCACGGGGCCCGCAAATAAATGGTTCAGGACTTGAGTGAACCAGAGTTGTTCAGGCATAAAAGGATTTCGCGATTTGGCTCTTGCTTCTCAGCTCGAAATATTTCGCAGCGTCGATTGCTAAATGCCACGAGCCAGCGCCGCGTAAAGTTCGTATAGCGCTTCACAGGCGATGGCGGCTACGGGCAAAAATAAGCCCGCAAGAAGCCCATTCAGGCTCGCGGGCGAAAAAGTCAATATAGCATAGGCGCCAAGCGCCATCAAAACGTATCGCAGTAGAAAACGAAATACAATTCCCTGTCCCGAGTTCGAGCTTGTGGCTCCGGTGGCCCGGTCGACGAATGCCGCAATCACTCGTTTAAGCCAATTGAAGTTCACGTAGGCAATGCCACAGCCAAAAACAAAACCCGCCGTTGGACGCAGGCCAAATCTCCACCAGCCCGCGGCGGCGAGCAAAGACGCGAGCACAGCCATGAAGTAGCCGATCCGGTGGAGGGCGCCCGAATAGAACTCTTCAGCCGCAGCGGCCTGTACCAACTCGGCTTCGGTTTGGGGTTGATAAGGCATCGATACCTAGAAGACGTCGCCGCCCATCACGATGTTAACCGTAGACGGTTTGACGTGGACTCCGATTCGCACGTCGAGCGATTCACTTCGTGTCGCGAACCACCGTGCGAATCAGTTCGACGAAACCAGCGGCGATGCCTAAAAGGATGCCAACCAGGTAGAGCCACGTCGTGTGCAGCCAGCGGTCAAGTGCCGAGCCGATCAGCCATCCCACGACAAGGGCAGCGGGAAAGATCAGTGCCAACTGGCTGTAGCGGCTGACCTGGACCCAGAAATTCTCCTTCCCTCCGGAATTCTCGCCCTCGGTGCTGGGGTGGTGAGAAGGCATAACGATCGGGGCCTGCCTGACGGATTAGTGGATTAGCTTCGCTACCGCCGGGCTTTGTGCCAGACCCAGAGACCAGTTCACGAGTTGAATGAAACGGTCGGGCATGATTCCGATGAACAGGGTTGCGAATGCGGTCACGCTCAGCGCAGCACGCATGGCCCAGCTCACCGGCAGCGCACCCTGCTCTTCCGGTTGGCCCATGAACATGGCATTCGCCATCTTCAAGTAATAATAAAGTCCGAAGACAGAATAGAGCACGCCCAGAGAGGCCAGCGCATAATGACCGCTCTCGATCAGGCTTAGGAAGATGAAGTACTTGCCATAGAAGCCAGCCAGCGGCGGAATACCGGCAAGCGAAAGCAGGAAGATCAGCATGAGCACAGCCTCAACCGGCGCACGTGAGTAGAGTCCGTTAAGATCGTCGAGCTCGTCGCCAATCACGTTGCGATGGCGCAGTGAGGTAATTACGCCGAACGCGCCGAGGTTCATGAAGGTATAAACAAGCAAGTAAATCAGGATGCCCTTGATGCCGTCCTGGCTAAGCTCACTGACGGTACCAGCAATCAGTCCGAGCAGCATATAGCCAACGTGCGCGATTGAAGAATAAGCGAGCAGGCGCTTGGTATTCGTCTGCGTGAGGGCGGCGAAGTTCGCTCCGGTCATGGTCGCGATCGAAACGAAGACCAGCAACGGAAGCCAGACCGAGCGCATGGGAAGCAGTCCCCAGATCAGAATCCGCAGCAGCATCGCCCATCCCGCGGCCTTGACGGCCACGGACATGAATCCGGTAATGCACGTCGGCGCACCTTCATAGGCGTCCGGCGCCCACTGATGGAACGGGACGGCGGCAATCTTGAACAGAAGGCCTACAACCGTGGTCAGCAAGGCAATAATCGCGACCGGATGGTAAGGATTTTTCGCAAGAATCTGAGTGAGCTGACGGCTGATTTCGCCCAAGTTGGTGCTGCCGGTCAGGCCGTACAGCAGCGACAACCCATAAGCAAAAATGCCGGACGAGAACGCGCCCAGCAACATATATTTCAATGCGGCTTCATTGGAGCGGCGGTCGCGGCGCAGAAATCCCACGAGCACGTAGGTGGAAATCGCCATCAATTCCAGGCCGATAAAGATCAACACAATATCGAAGCCGGCGGCCATGCACATCATGCCTACCACCGAGAGCAACATCAGCGCGTAATATTCCCCGTGATTTTCGTGCTCTGTCTTCATGTAGCGCATCGACATCAGGATGGAAATCGCCGTACTCGCGAGGAACAAATAAAAAAAATAAAGCGCGAAGCGATCCACCAGCATGGTGCGCATCATGGCGAGCGAACCCATGGAGGTCGAACGGCTGGTCTGCATCCAGAACTGGATTTTCACCACGCCGGCAGTGGCGAACATTACGCCGATGAGTGCCGTGACCGCATTCGCCCACTTGGTCTCGGGCGGAATCATTAGGTCGATGAGCAGGATTCCGAGCGCAAACAACGTGAGCAGAGTGATTGGCAGCGCGAGCGTGTAATCGTTCCAGTTGAATTGGGAGAGCGCGCCCACTAATTCTTCCCTTTCATTCGACCCGGTGCAGCCGGAACACTAATCACAGAAGCCGTGATTGCGCCTGGAGCTCCAGTTCCCTGTTTCTCGATCGCAGGCCGCGCGATAGCGTTTGTTGCGCCGCCCGCCTCTGGATTGCGCACGGTCTGTACGAGCTGATTCACCGGCTGCTCAAGAATCTGAAAAAACGGCTTGGGATAGAGGCCGATCCAGAAAGCCATGATCAGAAGGGGCGCGAATGTCAGCACTTCGCGCGGAGTGAGATCATTCAACTTTTCGTTCTTCGGATTCGTCACCGTGCCGAAAAATACTCGCTGGTAGAGCCATAGCAGATAGGCCGCCGCTAGAACCACGCCCGGCACCGCCCATGCGCCCCAACGCCAGTTCTCCATAAACGTTCCCTGCAGGATGGTGAACTCGCCGACAAAGCCGTTAAGCAGCGGCAGCCCCATCGAGGAAAGAAACATGATCATGGTGATGGTCGCGTAAACCGGCATCACATTTGAGATACCGCCGTATTCTGCGATCTCACGCGTGTGGCGCCGTTCGTAAAGAATTCCGACGATCAAGAACAACGCGCCGGTTGAGATTCCGTGATTGATTTGCTGCAACACCGATCCGCTCAAACCCAGCGGCGTCAGCGCAAAGATTCCCAGCGTGCAGAAGCCGAGGTGGCTCACCGAAGAATAGGCCACCAGCTTTTTCATATCCTTCTGCATCAGCGAAACCAGTGCGCCGTAGATGATCGCGATGATCGAGAGAGTGATCATCCAGCCGCGCACTTTGGTGTGCATCAGAACGTCGGGAAAGAACGGAAGCGAGAAGCGGATGAACCCGTACGTCCCCATCTTCAGCAGAACTCCCGCCAGTATCACTGAACCGGCGGTCGGGGCCTCCACATGGGCATCAGGCAGCCAGGTGTGGAAGGGGAACATCGGCACTTTAATGGCAAACGCAAAGAAAAATGCAAAAAATAGAAGAGTGGCAATCGTGGGACCATAGGCCGGATCGGAATAAATCTTCGGCGCGGTCTCGTAAAGTGCCGTAAGGCTGAAGGTATACGCTGCCGTCACAGCGTGGTGATGGAAATATAAAAACAGGATGCCCAGCAGCATCAACACCGAACCGGCCAGCGTATAGAGGAAGAACTTGATCGCCGCGTAAAGTTTGCGGGGGCCGCCCCAGATGCCGATCAACAGGTACATCGGAACCAGCATCGCTTCCCAAAAAACGAAGAAGAGGAAAAAATCGAGCGCCATGAAAACGCCCAGCATGCCGGTCTGCAGAATCAAAAACCAGACGTAGTATTCCTTGACGCGGTTCTCGATCGCTGTCCACGAGGAGAGAATCGAAATCCAGCCCAGCAGCGTCGTGAGCATGATGAGCAGAAAGGAAATACCGTCAATGCCGATTACGTAGCCCGCGCCGATAGAAGGAATCCAGTTATTAGGCGTGCCCTCGATGAACTTGAAGCCCGGCTCAAGGCGCTGCGCCCAGAACATCGGCACCAGCGGCAGCGAAATCAGAAAGCCGCCAAGCGCGAAAAAATTCGCAATCCAGCGGATAGCATCCTTGTTCTCCTTGGGAACGAAAAGGAGAATGAGTGCTCCCAGCAGCGGCGTGAACAGGATGATCGACAGTATGTGGTTGGACATTAAGCTCTTAGCCTTTAGCTCTTGGCCTTTAGCTTTCCTCTCTTCGCCTTGAGTTTCAAGCCAAGAGCCAAGAGCTAACAGCTAAAAGCTTTTTCAGTGATACAGGTAATAGAACACAAACCCTACTAAGCCAGCGGTCATCACCAGCGCATACCATTGCACCAGACCCCATTCGAACAGCCGCGCCGGATAGGAAAGCATTCGTGCCAGAATCGCGGGGCCGTTCACACCGATGCCATCGATGATCCACCTGTCCCACCAACCCGATAGCGTCGCGGTGAGACGCGTGATCCAGCCCGCAGCATTTACCGCCCCATCGACGACGTGTGTGTCGAACCACGCGGACGCTTCCCCAAGTCCCAACACGCCTAACCGAGCAGTTCCCAGTTTGCGCCGACCGGTAAAAATGTAGTCGTATCCCTCGTCGACGTAATACTTGTTGAGCAGCGTGTTGTACACAGGCGGAGCAATCAGAGCAATCGGCTCGCTATAACCCTTGTCTGCGTGGCGATAACTTCTCCAAGCCATTCCCCAGCCCAGGCCCGCGGCACCCAGCGACAAAGCCATCAATAACCATTCGGTGCTCGTATTCTTCTCTTCTTGCACTCCGGCGACAAGCTGGCTGGTCCTTCCTTCTTCCTGCAGGACGCGAGCTTCGGGCGCAAAGACCGGCTCAAGAAATGTCGTGAATCGATCCGACCCGCCAAGGCTGTGCGGCCAGCCGAGCCAGCCGGCAACGATTGCACAGAGCGCCAGCACAACCAGCGGCGCTGTCATCGAAACCGGCGATTCGTGAATGTGATGCTCCGATTCGTGGCTCATGCGGGGGCGGCCATGAAAGGTCAGATACATCAGCCGGAACATGTAGAAGGCCGTCATCAAAGCCGTGGCGTAGCCCACATACCAGAGGAAGCGATAAGCCCCGCCTTCGCGCGACCACGTCTCCCAGAGGATGGCATCTTTCGAGAAAAATCCTGCAAAGGGAAAGATGCCCGCAATGGCCAATGTAGCGATGAACATGGTCCGATGCGTGGTAGGAATGCGATGGCTGAGGTCGCCCATATTGCGCATGTCCTGCTCACCGCTCATCGCGTGGATGACAGAACCAGCACCCAGAAAGAGCAGCGCCTTGAAAAATGCGTGCGTGAAGACGTGGAAGACTCCGGCAGTGAACGCTCCTACACCGAGCGCCAGAAACATGTAGCCAAGTTGCGAGACGGTCGAATACGCGAGCACGCGCTTGATGTCGTTTTGCACGAGCCCGATGGATGCGGCGAAAATTGCGGTCAGCGCGCCGACGATGGCGACCGTCTTCATCGATGCGGGGGCGAGCACAAACAGCGCGTTCGAGCGCGCCACCATGTACACGCCCGCCGTGACCATGGTCGCCGCGTGAATAAGCGCAGAAACCGGCGTGGGACCCTCCATGGCATCAGGCAGCCAGACGTAAAGCGGAAGCTGCGCCGACTTGCCGCACGCTCCCACAAAAAGCAGAAGCGTCGCGGCTGTGATGTAAGGGTCGCCAATCGCGAAGCTTCCGCTGTGGGCAAGGTGCGTGACCTCGGTAAATCGAAGCGACCCGAAATACCACGCGATGAAAAACATTCCCAGGAGAAATCCGGCGTCTCCGATCCGGTTGACGATGAATGCCTTATTCCCCGCGTCGGTGGCGGACTTGCGATGAAAATAAAATCCAATCAGCAGGTACGAGCACAAACCCACGCCCTCCCAGCCAACGAACATTAGGACGTAGTTGTTGGCAAGAATCAAGGTCAACATGGAAAACATGAACAGGTTGAGGTATCCAAAGAAGCGATAGTAGCCGCGTTCATGCGCCATGTATCCGGTGGAATAGATATGGATCAGCATGCCGACGCCGGTGACAAATAGCAGCCAGATACTGGAAAGCGGATCGAGCAGAAACCCAGCGTCAGCCTGGAACGAAGCCGCGGATCCGTCATGGGTGGTGTAGCTCAGGTGGCCGGTATCGGTGCCGAGCCAGGTGTAAAGGATCGTCTGATAGGGCTGATGATAATGTTCCGGTGTAGACGACCACGCCGAATATTGCCAGACCGCCCCACACGCCATAACGAACGCCAGCACGATCGTTCCCACGCACACTGCGCTCACCGAAGCCTTCTGTAGCTTGCGGCCGAAGAAAAACATAACGGCCGCGCCGAAGGCCGGCAACAGCGGGATCAGCCAGATGTGGGATAGAAACATTTAAGCTTTCAGCCCTCAGCTATAAGCTCTCAGCCAAATCAGTTCACAGAAGCAACCGGCTGTGATTCCCATCGTACCTTCAGGCGCTGAAAGCTGACGACTGATAGCTGACAGCTGCTCTTCTACCATTTCAGCAAATTCACTTCGTCAACGTTCACCGTCTCCTTGTTGCGGAAGAAGGCAATCAAAATTCCGAGACCGACCGCGGCTTCCGCGGCCGCATCGGTGATCACAAAGATGGCGAAAACCTGCCCGTACACTGCTCCCCACATGCGGGAGAAGGCAACCAGGTTCAGATTTACTGCATTCAGAATCAACTCGATCGACATCAGGACAATAACCACGTTGCGCCGCGTCAGCACGCCGACCACACCCAATAAAAATAGGCCTGCCCCGAGAACCAGGTAATGCATTGTCGTGATGTGCAGCATCGATTCCATTAACTCTCGGCGAAGTACCTTCAGGGGCTAAAGCCCCATCCCTGAGCGGATCTGAACGGCACAGCTGAAGCCGTGCCCTTTCAAAACCGAGTCGACCGCTGCCGAACGCCTTTCATATCCTCTTCTTCGCCATCACCACCGCTCCAATAATCGCTACCAGCAGCAGCAGCGATGCGATCTCGAAGGCAAACATATATTGTCCATACAGCATGGTAGCTACATTTTGCGTGTTATCGTTTTCCGTGATAGCCAGCGCGTGATCGGGAAAAATATTCATCCCTTTCATATAGACGCCGATGAATAATCCACCCAGTACAATCGCGGCGATTGCTCCGACAATCCATTGGCTACTGAATTGCCGGTCTTTCATGGAGCGGTCAATGCTCACCAGCATGATCACGAACAGAAACAGCACCATAATGCCGCCGGCGTAAAGAATAATCTGCACGCCAGCGACAAACGGAGCGTAAAGCATCAGATAAATCGACGATTGCGCCAGCAGCGTTACAATCAGCGCCAGTGCCGAGTGCACCGGGTTTTTGCGCGTGATCACCATGATGCCGCCGATGAGCATGATCGCGGCGAACAGATAAAAGAAAAATGGTGTGGCTACGGGTGCCATAACTTTTGTTGCAACAGCGCTACACTCGCCGTCAAAATGAGCACGCCCAGTCCCATTGGCAGCAGCACCTTCCATCCCATCCGCATAAGCTGGTCAAAGCGATATCGCGGGAAGGTGCCACGATACCAGATATAGAGATACATGAAGCCGGCAACTTTCGCCGTAAACCAGAAAATATCCTGAATGCGCACTCTAACCGCCGGAATGAGAACAACCAGCCCGATCAAGCCGAGGACCGCTCCAAACCCCGCGAGGCCGATGGTTTGAATCCGAAATAAAGGATGCTTCGGCATGCGGGCCGCGTTAAAGAAGCACATTGCCGCGAAGAATAAAAAAGTCGCGCCGGGGAAGAACGAGAAAGCTTGATCCCATGTTGCGCCGCCCAAGAGATTTGGGAATGGCCGTAACCACCCCCCGAGCCAAAGCGTAACGGCGATCGATGAAACTGCAATCATCGCGGAATACTCAGCGAGAAAGAACAACGACCAGCGGAAGCCGCTGTATTCCGTGTGGAATCCCGCCGTCAACTCCGACTCGGCCTCGGCCAGATCGAAGGGGGCGCGATTGGTCTCGGCCACCATGGCAACGGCAAAAATAAAAAATGCGATCAATCCCAACGGAAAGAATTTGAAGATGAACCACTCGCCCTGCGCCAGCTGCGCCTGCACGATCCCGATCATACTGAGCGTTCCGGTACCAGAGGCGTTCAAGCTGGTCATCAGAATCGCCGAGACCACCGCCAATCCCATCGCCACTTCGTAGGAAACCATCTGCGCGCTCGAACGCAGGGCTCCGATCAGCGGATAATGCGAGTTCGACGCCCAGCCCGCCATGACAATACCCAGCACGCTCAGCGACGATACCCCCAGCATGAAGAGAATTCCGATGTTCATGTCAGTAATGGCATGCGTCGGACCAAACGGGACCACCACAAAAACCGTGAAGGCAGCCAGCACCACCACAAACGGCGCCGTCCAGAAAATAAATCCATCCGCCTCGGCCGGCATAATATCTTCTTTGAGCAGCAATTTAATGGCATCCGCAATCGGCTGCAGCAAACCATGCGGGCCCACACGCATGGGGCCGAGACGCACTTGCATATGGGCGAGAATCTTGCGCTCGAGCCAGTTCATTGCGATCACAGCAATGGAGAGGCCAACGAAGACCAGCATGATGTAAACCAGCGCCCAGAACATATTTCCCGCGGCGCCGGGCGTCTGGTCACTCCCCAGATAGGACTCGATATATTGAACGATCTGGCCCATGATGCCGTGACCGACTAGCGGTCCACCTCGCCAAGAACGATGTCCAGCGTGCCAATCACCGCAATCACGTCGGCGACGAGTTGGCCCCGGCACATAACGTCCAGAGCCTGCAGATTCACAAACGAGGGTGGGCGCACGCGCACGCGATAGGGCTGCGTAGAACCGTCGCTGACGATGAAGTATCCCAACTCGCCTTTGGGCGCTTCGATCGAGTGATACACCTCCCCAGCCGCGGGCTTCATCACCTTGGGAACTTTGGCGATGATCGGGCCTTCCGGAAGCGCATCCACCGCCTGCTCGATGATGCGCACGGATTGCCGCATCTCCGCCATACGAACCAGATACCGATCGTAAGTGTCGCCATTCTGGCCGATCGGAATATCGAAATCAAAGTTCTTGTAGTTGGCGTACGGTTGCGCCTTGCGTAAATCCCATTTCACGCCGCTGGCCCGGAGTACGGGTCCGGTCACTCCCAGCGCTATGCAATCTGGACCAGAAATCCTCCCGATGTTCTTGGTTCGCTCGAGCCAGATACGGTTGGTGGTAAGAAGTTCCTCGTACTCGTCAATCTTGGGACGAAAGAAATTGAGGAAGTTCTTCACTTCTTTCTCGAAGCCGGAGTATGTCTCGTACTGCAGGCCGCCGATGCGGAAGGCATGTGTGGTGAGGCGTGCGCCGCAATATTTTTCGTAGATCTTGAGAATTTCTTCGCGGTCGCGAAAAGTGTAAAAAAGCGGCGTGATGGCGCCAATGTCTAGAGCGTGCGTTCCCAACCAGAGTTGGTGGCTGGCAATGCGGTTGAGTTCGGTAAGGATCACGCGCACATGCTGAGCCCGCGGCGGCGCCTCCACATTGAGAAGTTTTTCCACTGTCTCGCAATAGCCAAGCCCATTCGAGACCGCGGCAACATAATCCATGCGGTCGACGTAAGGATTGAACATCGTATAAGTGCGATGCTCGCCGATCTTCTCGACCCCGCGGTGCAGGTAGCCGATGACGCATTCGAGACCCAGAACCTTTTCGCCATCCAGCCGCAGAATCACGCGCAGCACGCCGTGGGTAGCAGGATGCTGCGGGCCCATGTTGATGACAAGTTCGTTGGCATCAAGAAACGGTTTCTCGGGAGTTTCAAGATCCAGTTGCGAGAGCGAGCTGTTGGGGTCGGTCATTCTTATAACTGCTCTGCTTACTGCCCTAATCGAAGTGCTCGATTCAGCTGCCGCTTACAGCCCGCTGTTCATTGGCCGCTTTCGATGCCCAGGTTGATCTGCACCCACTCATTGTCCTGCTGCAGGATGCCGTAATCCTTGCGCAGAGGATAACCCTTCCAGCCCTCGGGCAAGAGAATACGCTTCAGGTCGGGATGTCCATCAAACTTGATGCCGAACATGTCATAAACTTCGCGCTCCAGCCAGTTGGCTGCCGCCCAGAGGGGAACGGAACTCGGCAGAGCCTCCCCATCCCGAATTTGGGTTTTGACGCGGATGCGCTCGTTGCGCGCATAGGAATAAAGCACCCAGACCACATCAAATTGCTTTTCGCGTTGCGGGTAGTGGACCGCCGTGATATCCACGCAGTAATCGAATTGCTCTTCGTTGCGAAGCACCTGCAGCATCTCGGGAATTAACGAACGATCGACGATCATGTAATTCTGTCCGGCATAAGACAGGGGCTCGATGCCCGAACCATATCCGGCCCTGAGTTTGGCGATCATTGGCGAATCCCAGGGAATTGGGGTAGGTGCGGCAGGCTTCGCCGGTGCGGCTGCGGGTTTGGTGGCCGGGGGCGTCGCAGGCGCGGCGGCCGCGGGTTTCGGAGGAACTGCCGCCGCGGGTTCAGCCTGCTTGTCTTTTTCCGATGGAGTTTTCACATCTACTTGAACAGAACCCGATGGCGTCGCCTTCACGCCGCCGGAAACCGCGGGTTTGTCCACCGTCGGCTTCGGCTCACCTTCCGGTGGTTGGGGAGAGGGCGATTTGGTGTCGTCCAGCATAACTGCGAAGGCGCAAACCTACGGCTCTGAGGAGTACAGGAGAGAACGTTAATTTTTATCAGCTTGAGGATACGGTGTCAACGAGCTGTGCCAAGACTGAATCCCTCACTTTTTTCTCCGTGGTTTCGCCAGCTCATACAGAGGGAAAACCTTCCGAACGATCTGGACCGTTTTTGCGTTATGATTCTGGCGCGGAAGGACCTTGCCATGGACGGAGACACAAAAGCCTGCCCAGTCTGCGGGGAGACCATTAAGGCCGTCGCCATTAAGTGCCGCTTTTGCAATACCGATCTCACGGCCTTTGCCGCGACCAAAGAACTTGAAACCGAAAAAGATTTGTTTTCCGGTCACCCCGCCGTGATTTACAACGTCGGCCAGTTCGTACCTTTTCTCGTGCTGATTGTCGTGGCCATCGGAGTGGGCTATAGCCTCGTGCACTACGGCGCGAATCGCGGCATCGACTCCACAAGCAGCATCGCGTATACCGTCCTCGGTTGCTTGGTTGCATGCAGCATCGTTGCCATACATTTCTATCTGCAGAGCCGGCGTATCCACTACGAAATCACTACACAACGGATAAAACTGGAGCGGGGCATATTGTCAAAGGTTCAGGAAAATTTAGAGTTATTCCGCATCGATCATTTCGAATTGCGCAAAACGTTGGGAATGCGGCTGCTGGGCCAAGCCAGGCTGCACCTGTTTTCATCGGATTCAGAACTTGGGAATTTTTCGATCTACGGCGTTCCAAATCTGGAAGGCATCGCAGAAACCCTGCGCGAGTGTCAGCTTCGCGAACGTGCGAGACGCGGCTTGACGACATTCGTTAGAGCGTAAGACTCGACGGCCGATAGCCGAGTTACACCCACTCCAACGCACCCTTTTTCCAGACCCAGATATAACCCGCAATCAGGATCACCAGAAAGATCAGCATCTCCACCAATCCGAACAAGCCGAGGGCTTTGAACTTGACGGCCCAGGGGAACAGAAAGATAGTTTCCACGTCGAAGACCACGAACAGAATAGCAATAATGTAATAGCGCACGGTGTAACGGCCGCGAGCGTTGTCGATGGGATCGATACCGCACTCGTAAGGCATCAACTTGCTTTTGCTGGGATTGTCGGGACGGACCAGTTTCGCCGCCAGCAACGTGACCGGAAGCAGCACGCTGATCACTCCGATAAAGAAGTAGATCGGGACGTAATTCTGAGGCATAGGATAACCTGCGGGATCAATCTGCGGCCTATTGAAACCGCGAAGCAATAGTAACGCCTACGCCCGCCGGCTTCAAGAAGAGGTTTGCCGGTCGAGACACCTGTCGGGTAGAACAAATACTTTTCGCGCTAGATCTGATTTCAACGTGGCTTCGACATAGTAGCGGCCCAGAATGCCGTCTTTCCAAAGGAAAAGATCGGGATTTCTCTCAGCGAAATCGTCCCAGGTCAAACCTTCAGCGCAGGCCATGCGCTCATGGATCAGGAAAAAATACGCGCAGGTGATAGTTTCGTTATAAAGCTGGGTCTTGCCACGGGCAGCCGCGAAATGCTTTAGCGCAATGGAAAATCTCTCCAGCGCCTGGAGCACCGGATATTCACATAGATAGGCGTATGCCAGCTGGATGTGATCGGCATGATGGAAATCGCCAACAATTGCGTCGCTCTCAAACGCGTGGATGATGTCTGCGTTGCTCATCGATTTCTTTCATCTGGAAGTTCTCGCCCGACTATGTTCCTTTTCTGGCTGCAAGCGTCCAGGCAGCCGCGCAGTAGATAACGAGATTTCCCACGTTGAAGGTTCCGTGCAACAGATGGACAACGATAGCCATAGCGAAAACGCAAAATAGAATCCACGCACCCCGAACCGCGGTTTTCGGAACCAGTAAAATAACGGCGCCGATAATTTCTCCCCATCCCAGGACCTGACGCACGAAATCTGGCATATGGGTTCGTGCAAAATCGTGGCGAGCGCCAGGCATCACAAAGAGGATAGCTTCAATCAGAATCACGACTCCTAGCGTCCACTGCAGCCCGGCGAGAGCCGTTTTCACCCGTTGCTCCGTCATGCGAAGTGCCTCCCTATTTTTCGCTGACTCGTCTGCGGACCGGCCGCGCTTTAGTCTCTTTCAAGCCTTTAATCTCTTTCAAGCGATGACTGGCGCTGGAATCAACGTCGAAGTCATAAAACCGTTTCAGCTCCTGAATGCGTTCGAGGGAAGCAGGACTGAACGGCGTTTTCCCATCGAAGGCATGGAGCACGATGCCCTCCAGAAGATCTCCGAGAGTCATGTCGTGGTATTCGGCGAATGCCTTCAGAACTTTCAACAAGCGTTTCTCCATCCGAACCCCGGTCTGCACCCGCTCCACCACAAGTTTTTTCTCGTCCATCATTTGTACCAATATACCACAGTACATTGGTATATACCAAAAAAAAGACCTAGGGTGATTGACCCACACACCGTGGTACTCGCTCATGCCGCCGGTTGTTTATAATCGCGTTTCAACGTTTCCAAATCTTTCGCGCCCCGCAAAGGCGCAATTCCCAGTTAAAGGACCCTCTTGGCCTTCGACGAGAACATTTACGAACTGCGGCGTCAAAAGTTGAAAGAAATCGAAGCACTGGGCCAGACCGCCTATCGCAGCAAATACGAATTTACGCATACCATCCCCCAGATTCTGGCGGAGTACTCCGACAAGACCGCCGAACAACTGGATAATCTGCGAATCAACGTTCATGTCGCCGGACGCATCATGGCCATCCGACTGATGGGTAAAGCCGGATTCTGCCATCTTCAGCAGGATGGAAAGCGCTTGCAGATTTATGTCAAGAAAGACGCGGTCGGCGAGAAGGGATTCGAACTATATAAATTGCTGGATCTCGGCGACCACATCGGCGTCAGTGGCTACCTGTTTCGAACACGCACAGGTGAACTCACAATCCATGTAGAAGAGATCACTTTTCTCAGCAAGGATTTGCTCCCGCTACCGGAGAAGTGGCACGGCCTCACCGACGTGGAATTGCGATACCGCCAGCGCTACGTCGATCTCGTCATGAATCCCGAGGTTCGGGAGGTTTTTCTTAAGCGCAGCAAACTGGTGCGGTCGTTGCGGCAGATCCTGGAGGCGCATGGATTCATCGAAGTCGAGACCCCGATGATGCAACCCATTGCCGGCGGCGCAGTCGCGCGGCCGTTTGTCACCCACCACAACACGCTCGATATGGATCTTTACCTGCGCATCGCTCCGGAACTTTATCTGAAACGGCTGGTGGTGGGCGGATTCGATCGCGTCTATGAAATCAACCGCAACTTTCGCAATGAAGGTCTGGGCTGGCGCTGGAATCCTGAATTCACCATGCTGGAGTTTTATCAGGCGTACACCAACTATCAAGGAGTCATGGATCTCACGCAGGAATTGATCACGCAGGCAGCAAAAGATGTGACCAGAGACAAGGACCATCCCGATGGCGTGACGAAAACGAAATGGGGCGATCAGGAGATCGACTGGGCTAATTGGCAGCGCTTCACTATGCGCGAAGCAATCATTCACTACTGGCCGGAAGCGGCTGGGGCGAAACCCGAGATGAATGACTTTTCTTCCCCCGAGGGAGTTAAGAAGCTGGTTGAGCGTTTCAACCAGGCGCATTCGCACATGGCCTACGATCCCAACGAGCCTGCGGGCAAAACCATCGCGAGTTTGTTCGAGGCGGTCGCCGAAGAACGTCTGACGCAGCCAACAATTATCTATGAGTTCCCCACCGCCGTATCCCCGTTGTCGAAACAGAAGCCGGATGAGCCGGAGTGGACGGAGCGGTGGGAGATTTATGCCGGCAAGATGGAAATCGCGAACGGCTTCAGTGAACTCAACGATCCTGAGGATCAGCGGCGACGCTTTGAAGCGCAATTGCAGGAGCGGGAACGCGGCGATGACGAGGCTCACCAGATGGATGAAGATTACATCCGCGCACTATCCTATGGAATGCCGCCGGCCGGCGGCGTGGGTGTCGGCGTCGACCGCCTGTGCATGCTCCTCACCGACTCCCATACCATCCGCGACGTGATTTTGTTCCCCCTGCTGCGGCCGGAGAAAATCTCACCTTCCGACGGAACAGAAAACGGCGGGGAACACGCGTAAACCTTCTTACCTTGTTCGGCTACCAATTTACAGGAACCTCGCGATGCACTAGAAACAGTGCACCGCCGTTCCTATACTTAGTTACTAAGTTTGGGATCAGAAGTGGGGCGGCGCTACCGTAATTTCCGCCACGCGCGGAGGTTGGGTCGGTGGCGCTTTGCCTTTTCAGGAGGAATTTACTTCGGCATCTTCCCTGCGCCGCTTTTCAATACTGCAGTTCGCGGTGGCTCATACGCAGGCTTATCAGGGTCAAAGTTGGAACTCAAGTAATCGATGAGAGCCTCGCGATCGGCGGGATCGACCACCGCACCCCATTTCGTCATCTTGTCTACTTCTTTCGCCCACGCAGCTTTGCTGAGGCGCTGTTGCAAAATAATCCGCGCTTCGTGGCATTCGGTGCACGCCGTAATTGCCTTGGCCTGCATCGGACCGGCGGGCAACTCATCTGCCAAGCTTCTGCGTTCCTGATCCTTCTCTGGCTGTTGCGCCGGCTCTTGCGCCGTGAGACCGGAGGCGGCCATCAACAGCAGCAGGCCAAGGGTGGTAGACGCCTTACGCCACATGAACTTTCACCTGTTCGATCGCGTTATAAAGATAGCCGCTCGGATTCCACAGTGGCGTCGCCGGTTGCGTGCGCCCCTGGCTGTCAGTGGCCCGGGACAGAATAGTATAGTCTCCACTCTTGCTCGGCTTCCATTCGTAATTCCACAACCGCCACGCATAGTGAGATTGTTCGCGTCCAAGCATTGCAGAACTCCAGGTCGTGCCGCCATCACTTGAGATCTCTACCTTAACAATATCCGCCTCGCCCGCCCACGCTGCCCCGTGCACCATTACCGCCCTGCGGGCTTTTAAGCTGGCACCGTCGTTCGGACCTGCAATCACCGACTTCACTCCTAATGCGGTTACAGGATGCGTATCTTCCGGCTTTACCACGTCGCCCGGCTTGACCGGCTGGTTGGGTAAGCGGTAACCCGGGTTCATGAAATTACCGACAAATTCCGATTTGAGCACCTTGATCTCGGCAATCCATTTGCACGAGGCCGCTCCAATCCATCCCGGCACAAGAACACGCGCCGGGAAGCCGTGGTGCTTCGTAAGTGCGGATCCATTCATGTGCGTGGCGATTAGCGTATCGGTGTCGACAGCCTTCTCGAGCGGAATGCTGCGGATGAAGGGAGGAACCTTGCCCGGAACCTCATCGAGTCCGCGAAACATCACATGCTTGCCGGTAGACTTTATGCCTGCCCGCTGCAACACATCACGCAGGCGTGGGCCCGAAAACCGCGCAGTCCCCACCGCTCCCTTTCCCCACTGGATACCTGGAACCTGCGGGCGTTCTAACCCGCGTCCATTGCCCGCGCACTCGAGCGTGTTCACCACGGAATGAACTTCGAATTTTGAGAGCTCAGCCAAGCTGATGGTGACTGGCTTCTCCACTTCCCCGCCAACCGAGAGACGCCAATTGTCAGCATCGAACTCGCTCGGCTCATGCATGTGATTGCGGACAAAGAAGTGCGGCACTGGCGTCAGCCACGTATTGAAATATTTTACGGGACTCTCGAGGTCGACGAAACGAAAGGAACGAAGAATCATGCCATCTTCGCCGGGAAAATCTACCGCTTGTCCCTGCAAAAATCCCGGCGCCAGAAGCTGCGGCGCAACCCTTGCCGCCAACGCCACACGCGATATCTGCTTCAGGAAATCCCGTCTCGATTTCATGATGGGAATTAATTCTATCGGATATCTCGACTTAAGACTAGAGTTAAAGTTAGCGCCACCGGCCCGGAAAAGGAGAGTGTGCCAAAACCGAGCCGGCGGCGATTCTGAAGGGAAGGCGCCCCTCAGAAAATTGAGAGGCCGTTGAACGCAGTGGTCCCGCGTCCCATTCGGGCGCGGGACCATTCTCCGTCTTACGGCAGGTAGTAGCGAAGCGAAGTGAATACCATGCCGTCCACTCCCTCCGGATCCACTCCCATTCCGGACGAGAAACCTTTGCCGTACCAGGTCTGTCTCGTCACGTAGGAATACTGCGCGCCAAACTGCATTCTGCCCTTAGGCCCATTGTAGAAGCGGTACCAGAAACCGGCAGTCCCTTCGATTAAAGCGCGAGTGTCTGCCGTGCAGTTGGCAAGGCTTCCTGGCAGGAAGCCTGTTGCCGCGGGGGGAGAGGTCTCTGTATAGCAACCAAAGTTCGAGGAGGAGGGTAAGCCGTAGCCTACCTGCTTCCCGAAGCTAGTGTCGCCGGGCGTAATATCGACGTCCACTGTCCGGCCTACATATTCCACGCCGCCATTCAGATAGACATCGAGCTTTGGACCGTGCCATTCAATCGTACCCAAACCTTGAGCATTTTTGAGCAGCGCGAAGGCGCCGTCGGCACGGACCGCCGAATCTGGCAGACCGCCGGTTCCGTAACGTCCTACTCCCTTTCCGGCGAGGGCATGCAGCCCGAAGTCCAGACGCTTGGCGAAGGTCCAGCGAGCATTCGCACCGAAACCACCTCCGGTCTTGGAGTCGTTGAATGCTCCCAACGCGGTTGCGCCAGTTTTGCCGTCGCAGATGGTTGTCGTCGAGACTCCGCCGCATGGAAAGAGCCGGTCGCGGAACGAGGCCTCCAGGCCGAAGATCTCGTAGTGCCCGAAACCCGGCTCAAAAGCTATTTTGGCAACAAAGTCAGGCGAGGGGTTGAACGAATAGTTGGCGATCGGAGTACAGGTGGTAGTGGTAGTGACAGCAGTTCCCGTGCTGTTGAGGGTGCTGCTGCTGGCGCAATTGTTGATTGCAGAGTTGTACAGGCCACTTGCGTTCCCCGCCGACCCAATCAGGAAGTTGTCGGCGTTGCCGTGAGTGGTCACCGTAGCTTGCGAATTTTCCATCGAAGCCGCAATCCACACCTTGTTGCTCAAGTTCTTGGCCACGCGTATCCCGTATTGCCTGGCCCAACTGAAACCCACGGTATACTGCGGGTCGATGGTCATGGGCACGGCTTCGGTACGGTTATCGACGCCTTTTTTGGTTTCGGTGACCAGGCTCCACATCTGGCCTCCGGTAACGCTCCAACCGTTGTCGAAAGCGGCCTGCCCCCAGGCTTGGCGCTGGCGTAGCGAGTAGCTGTTGCTCTCATTGTTATTCGAGGTGACAGCCGCCGACAAGAAATCAGCTTCGTAGTAGCCGGATAACTTGGCACTACTCAGCTTGCCTTCCGCCAGCATCGAAACGCGCGACTGACGCCCAGATCCGAAGAACTCCGAGATGCTGCTCTGGGAAGCACCCGGCATGGTGAGCGAGTTGAAGGGTGTATTAATGTCGGCCGCCAGGGCTCGAGTCCGCCGCACAAATTCGGCCGCCACGAAGCCACCCGGCGTAATGTTGATTCCTTTGTAGTGGATGGCCAAGGGGCTCTCCACGGCTGCATTCACATTCTTTTGCGTCTCCTGTATGGTGACCGCTGCGTTATTGACGTTCGTCCTCAAGTCGGCCACGTCGGTCTTGAGTTCGACCACCGCCGCTTGCTGCTGGGTCGCCTGGGTTTGCGCCGCGGTCGCAACGGCCGCTGCGCTGGTCGCTGCGGCTTGCGCATCCGCTACTGCTTTGTCTTTATGGTGCAGTTCGTCCTGCAACTGCTGAATCTCCTGCTGCTGTGTGGCGATTGCCGCCTGTTGCGAGGCAATGGCATCTTTCAATGCCTGCACCTCCGCGGCCGTAACCGGGGCGGGCCTCGGCTTCCTCGCTTTGGTTGTGGGTTTGGTTGTGGTACTGGTTTGCGCCCAGGCGCCGGCCGTAAACGTGGCCAACGCCAGAACCATTGGGAGACAAATGTTCTTCATTGCTTTCATGGAAATACAATCCTCTCCTTTTTTGTAGTTTTGCTTAGGCCGTTCGCAATACCCGTGGCGGATAAAAGGCTGGACCTACGGCCACCGAAGCAAAACTGGTTTGTTCTGATGTCCCCTTTCTACCTTCGCCGCTGTTACAGGAACATTACAAACTGATGAATTTCATGTGAACGCAAAATGAGAAAAAGGGGGTGCAGAAGGCACCAGCTCTACCCGAGGATCATCTATTCCATCAAGCTGACGCCACCGGCCCGGAAAAGGAGAGTGAGCCAAAACCGGGCCGGCGGTGATTCCGAAGGGCAGGCGCCCCCCAGAAAGTTGTTTGCGTTTAACGCTGCCAGTCCCGCATCGAATTTCGATGCGGGACCACCAGCTACTCTTACGGCAAGTAGTAGCGGAAGGAAGTGAAGATCATGTTGTCTAGTCCGACTGGCGTCAAGCTCGTTCCTTTCGAAAAGCCAGCTCCAGACCAAGTCTGACGATCCACATAGGAGTACTGCGTACCAAACTGGAACCTGCCTCTGGGACCGCTGTAGAAGCGGTACCAGAAGCCAAGTGTGCCCTCCAAGACGACACGGGTATCGCCGGTACAATTCGAAAGCGCACCGGGAGAGAACCCAGTATTTACGGTGGGAGCGTTCTCGACATAGCAACCGTAATTGTTGAACTTCGGAGCGCCATAACCGACGTCCTTGCCGGTCAGTGGATCGACGCTGTACGCGCGGGCACCATATTCCGCTCCGGCATACGAATAGAGGTCGAGTTTCTTTCCATGCCACTCCAGAGTGCCTAGACCCATGAGGTTCTTGACTATATGCAGAGTGCCGTCGCCGTTGATCGAAAGATCGGCAAGACCGGCCGGACCGTAGCGTCCGATTCCACTGCCGCCAAAACCTTTCAGCCCGAAGACGAGATGTCCAGGCACGCTCCAGCGAGCGCTTGCGCCGAGCCCGCCTCCCTCTTTGGAGCTGTTAAAGGCTCCCGTGGCGCTTGGACCAGTTCCAACCCCGCTTGGGCAGGGGCCGGTCGTAGCCGTGCCGGTAAGCAACACCTCACCACAAGGAAACACGCGGTCGGTGAAGCGATCGAGCAGACCAAAAACTTCGTAATGACCTACTCCGGGGTCGAAGGCAATTTTGGCGATAATGTCCGGCGAAGGATTGAACGTGTAGTTCGCGGTCGTGTTGTAACTGTTGCTCGCGCCCGCCTCGCCAAGAACGAAGTTGTCCCCATTGCCGTGAGTGGTCAGAGTTCCCTGCGGATTTTCAATTGCTGCGGCGACTGCGACCTTGTTGGAGAAGTTCTTGGTCACGCGAAGCCCGTACTGGCGCGCGAATACGAACCCCACGTTATATGAGGGGTCGATCGTCTTCGGCCGTGCGTCGTTGGTTCTGCCCAGATCGTCATCAGGCGAAATGCCCTGTCCGTTCTCGGTGACGAGGCTCCACTCCTGGCCACCAAGAAAACTCCATCCATTCTGAAACTTCACTTGGCCCCACGCCTGGCGGACTCGGAGTGTATAACTGTTGGTTTGATTGGAAGTTGAGGTCACTCCAGCGGAAAGAAAGTCAGCCGAGACATAGCTGGAAAGGTCCACATTCTTCATGCGCCCATCGACGAATGTCGTGATCTTGGACTGCCGGGCGGAGCCGAAGAATTCTGAAAGTTGGCTTTGACTCGCGCCAGGCATTGTCACTGAATTAAAGGGCGTCGGCAGATCTGCGCCGAGCGCTCTCGAACGCCGCACGAACTCGGCGGCGGCATATCCTCCTGGGGTGATGTTGATGCCCCGGAAGTGAATGGTCAGCGGGCCTTCCATCTGCCTGTTAAATGTCTGGGGCGTATCGGCGCTCGGAGTCTGTGGTGAATCCTGGGACGTCAATACGGCGTTTTTTAAAGTGGGGTCGTTTGCAGCCGTCTGGTTCACGGACTCTAAATTGCTCTTCAGTCCGTCCGCGCTTTGCCGGGGGCTCGCTTCGCTTGCAGTATCGGTGGCAGCCATCCCGTTTCCACGCGCAGATTGATCGCGTTTGTGCAGTTCACTCTCCAATGCCTGAATCTGGCGCTGCTGCGCGGCCAGGGCATCCTTAAGCTCCTGGACATCCGCCGCTGTGACAGGCTTTGCAGGTGCAGCCTCCGAGCTTTGCGAGGCCGTGCCTGAAGTTTGTCCCCAAGCGCTGACCGAAACTGCCGCCAGCGTCAAGGCTGTAAGAAACAAGTTTTTGGTTGAGTTCATGGAATTTCAATCCTCTCCTTTTGAGTTTTGGGTTAACCACACATTACGGGGGAGAAAACAGAAAGCTTTTCGGCAAGCAGGGCCGCGACTTGCCGGCTCCAACTGATGCTCGTGGGCTTGCTTTGCTTGGCTTTTTTCTGAAGTGTTTCCATTATTACAATCGACTTAGTAGAGATTTGCTGCGCAACTTTTTATAATCTTCAATATCGTCAGTCAACTGGGGAAAGACGGGGGATTTTCCTGAAATGGACTTACAATGTCGGCGTTAGCATCCACTCACCCACGTTCGCGCTGCAGAAGAAGAACGAAAATGATGCCGGCAATGAACTCTTTTTATTCGGTCTTCTGGCCCCCGACAACCATGGGCAGTACGCTTCCCTTCTCCTTCTTCTTGGCCGCGCGTTTGCCTTTCGTCGTACGAGGCGTGGTGCCGGCAATCAAATCCGCCAATGTGGTGTTATCCAGAACGTGCGCCACCGCGTCGCGCACGTCGAGAAAAACCTGATACAGCGCGCGGTGCGGCAGATCGCGGTCGATCAGCACGCGCAGTTGTTCGGCATCCGCAAAAGGGGCCAGTGGTCCATCCATCAGTCGCATGATCTCGCTCAGGCGGATTTCGGCAGGTTCGCGGCGCAACTGGTATCCGCCTTTGGCTCCGCGCACGCTCTCGACCATGCGCGCGTTCTTGAGTTCGAGCAGAATGAGTTCCAGAAATTTCTCGGGAAGATCCTCTTCGTAAGCGATCTCGCGGATCTTGATCGCACCCTGATGATGATGGCGGGCAAGCATCATCATGGCCTGCAGTGCATAGAGTCCCTTTTGAGAAATTTTCATGCCGGGCGATTATGCCACAAAGTCCATTGAGTTACTAGGCTTAATCAACTTTTTTCATGGTGCAATCGGGATTCCATCCTGCGGCTTGCGCTTAATCCTTTTAACGGCAGATGACTCAGTTACTTACCAGCACGCCACTGAATGGAGTAAGCAATGAAATGTGCATCTAGTTGCAGTTTCGAGGGGAATGCTCTGATAGAGCTCGAGAGGAGGTCGAAGCTACAACTCGCGCCCCACGCGCAGCACTTGTACCGTAACGTTATCCGGCGCGCCGCGCTCCCGAGCCAGCTTTACTAATACCTCGCAACACTTTGCCGGAGGGTGGCTGGTCACTGCCATTTCAATCTCCCCGTCCGTGACGACGCCCCACAGGCCATCGGTGCATAGCAATAAATCGTCGCCGGCTTGCATGGCCAGCCCTTGCTCCTCTGACCCATCCACTCCGATTTCCATCCCCGCGCCCAAAGCTGCTGTCAGGATGTGGCGTTGCGGATGCTTCTCCGCATCCTCGGCACGAACCAGGCCACTTTCCACCAATCTCCCAACATAAGAGTGATCCCGAGTCAGTCTCAAGATGTTCGCTCCGCGGACCAGGTAGAGTCGGCTGTCCCCCACGTGCGCAAAATAAAGCTGGCGTCCCCGAAGCACCAGAGCCGTGCAAGTGGTCCCCATTCCCTGGAATGCGGGATGCCGCTCGGCATAGTCCTGGATCCGGGAATGAGCCGCGGCAAACGACTCCAAAAGAGCGGCTTGCGGCTCATCGCGGAAGCCATGATCGTAGACTTCGCGCACCGTCTCAACTGCCAACCGGCTCGCTTCCTGGCCACCTTCGTGGCCACCCATGCCGTCGGCAATTACCGCTAATCGTCCTTTGCGTTTGAATTCCTCTTCTCCGGCCGGCTCCCAGTAGAGAAAAGAGTCCTCGTTGTTTTCACGCTGGCAGCCCACATCACTCAGGGCAGCCACTTCAACTCCAGGCTTCACATTCATGCAGTCAACGGACACTTTTGTCCCACTCCACCGGCAAGACTGTTATCCGGAACAACCAAGCGGGAAGTCGGCATTCTGCCGGAACAACGAAGCCGTGCTTGTGCCCCGGCCATTATAGACAGGAGCAAGCCCAAAATGTCCACTTCACTCGAACCAACCACCCTCTCCAATGGCTGATGCTCTTTCCGCCTTGCTTCTAAAGCCCCGCCACGGTGGGCCGATATAACGAAAAGAAGCCACATTAGCAGCCAAGATGGATGCGCATTTTGCCAGCCTCCGTTTGCCACCCTGGGAGATGAGTGCAGCCTTATGCCCGTACGAGTTCTGATCGTCGACGATTCTTCCGTCATGCGTAAGATCGTGGAGCGCTCACTACGCCAGGCAGGTATCGACCTGACGCAAGTAGTCGAAGCAGGCAACGGCGCCGAAGCACTAATCGCGCTCCAGGAAAATCCCGTCGATCTCATCCTCTGCGATATCAATATGCCGGTGATGGATGGCCTCGAGTTTATCAAGCAACTTTCCGGAGTCGTCCATGCAAAGGGCGTGCCGGTCATCATGATTACCACCGAAGGCAGTGAAGCTCACGTCGTACAAGCCCTCTCCTGTGGCGCCCGCGGCTATATCCGCAAGCCATTTACACCCGAGCAGGTGAAGACGCAGGTCATCCCGGCCCTGGCAGGAAAACCATGAACTCTAGCCATGCGGTGCTCGCCGCTGGTAGTAAGCAGGAAGGCTGGGGTGCGCTGTTGGAACTGGCAACCCGGGAAGTCTTCCAACTCATGCTGGCCTCCGATCTCACCGTACCGCCCCGGGAGATAACCCTCCCCCACGAGTTTACTTCCATGGTGGGGCTGGCGGGGCAATTGTGTGGCGTACTAAGCGTCCGCTGCGATGAAAAATCGGCCAGGCTCATGACCTCCAAAATGCTTGGCGTGGAAGTCGATCAAGTCGGAGAAGAAATGGCGGACGCGCTCGGCGAAATCTGCAACATGGTTGCCGGCAACTTCAAAAACAAGATTATTGGATTGGGTGACGGCTGCATGCTTTCCCCGCCCACCGTAATCACCGGAGGCGACTACACCACTTACTCCGTGGCAGATAAGCCCGCCCTCGAGGTCAGGCTGCTGTTTGAAACCATGCCCCTTGTCATTTCTCTGGAGATCCACGGCTAGGGTAACTAAGTCGGGTCTTAGTTCTCAGATTGTTGGCCTGACTCTTAACGTCTTACCGAGACCCAAAACATTTAAGACCCAAAACCTAAGACCTAAGATCCAAGACTGCCCTGGGCGTTTCAATTCCTTACTACGGCCGCTTCAAATATAGTCGACACCAGGCCAGAAATACCCTCCACCGCTTCGTCAAGTTCGAAGGTGAATCGTACCAGGTCGACTCCCTCAAGAGATCGGTATTCCTTCAAGAGAATCGCCCACGCGGCATTCCCCACCAAATCCACTTTCTGCCGCTCATAGTAGCCGTAACCGAGGCCGCGCATACGGCAGAGCAGATCGCTGAGGTGGACTAAGGCGACCAAAGCGTGAGCCGACTCGCTTCTCTCCGGGTCATGGTGATGCGCGATCACCTGTACCATGTCGTCCGCCAGGTTCCAGCTTTCAGCGAGCGCGCGCCCGCTGTCGCAGTGGGTAAATGCCATGACGGTGCGTTCCGCGTCGTACAAAGACATCTCCTCTTTGGCGGCGTCCATAACCGCTGCGGCGAATTCTTTGGGAAAGGCTATGCAATTCACCAGAAAACCAATATCGTGCAGCAGTCCCGCCATATATGCTTTTTCGGCATCAGCCGCACCCAGCTTTTGGGCAAATTTCTGGCATACCATTGCGCAACCCAGCGAATGCCTCCAAAAAACGGTCGCCTCGATCGCCCAGTTCTTCACCGGAAAGGCATTCCCCATGCAGCAAGTCAGCAGAATGGTTTGGACCCGGCGCAAGCCCAGGCTGATCACCGCCAGTTTGATGTTGTCAGGCGACTTTGCCAGCCCGAACAAGGGCGAACTGGCCGCGCGCAGGCATTGGGCCGCGATGGTGTTGTCATATGAGACCAACTTGACTACGTCATCCAGCTTCACTTTATCCGGCGGCAAGTTCAACAAATCCAACAACGGCAGGAACACCGTGGGGATGGTGGGCAGGGTCTCAATACTCTTCACCCGTTCTCGAATCCGGGCGGCGGTTGCGGACGTAGCAACGGTCGAGTTCATAGATTGCCACTCTTAAGCGACGGCTTCCAGTACGCGATCGCCCCAGGAAAGTGCACGAGATGAAACTTGTCATTTAGATTCAAGAGCGACTCCGACGTGCCCAAAAAGAAATAACCGCCAAAATTCAGGTTGGTAAAATAATGGTTGATGACCTTCCCCTTCGACGAACCATCGAAGTAGATCAGTACGTTGCAGCAGAAAATCAGATCCATCCCCTTCATGAAAAGCATTCGGGAATCGTCCTGCAGATTCAACCGGCTGAAGGTGATCAGCTTTTTCACCTCCGGCTGCACCTGCAGTTTTTTTTCACCCACCGGCGAGAAGTACTTGCGCTTGAATACCTCCGGAGTGGCACGCAACGCGTACTCGCCATAGATGCCGGTCTTTGCTGTTTCGATAGAGTGGTCATTCAAGTCGGTGGCGAGAATTTCTACGGTCCACCCCTTCAGCAAAAGCATGTTTTCCTCGAGGAGGTTCATCGCCAAGGTATAGGGCTCCTCCCCGGTTGAGCATCCGGCGCTCCAGATGCGCAACCTCTTTGTGATCTGCTTGTTTCTTTCTCCCACGATTTCCGGAAGGATCACCTTGCGCAGGGCATCGAGTTGCGGCTGGCTGCGGAACAGGCAGGTTTCTCCAATCGTGATTTCGTTCAGCAGCTGACGCATTTCCCCGTCGCGGCTGGGATGCGCCGTGAGATGTTCCCAGTACCCGCGAGGATTTTTCGTCGCCAGCTGTTTCATCCTCCGTTCGCAGCCGGCGGCCAGAAGATACAGCTTTTCTTCGGCCTTATAGATTCCTGAGACCTTGTACACCAGGTCGCGGATTTGCCGGTAGACGGGGTCCAGCGGTTCACTACTCTTCAATGGCAATGCCAATGTTTTTGCGGTTTGAGTGGCGGTCGTCATCTTAGCCTAGGTTCCAGTGCGGCATGATCGATCTGGTTATCAATCGTGTGAGGCGCGTGGCTGTGCAGCACGCGGCGCGTAATCTCGTGTCCTAACTGATTTAATGGATAGACCGCGTCCGCCTGGCCGGAGGCATAGACCAGCCCCGGCATTCCCCATACCACGGAAGATGCCTCATCCTGGATAATCACCTCGCCACCTTTCTGGCGAATGCATTGCGCTCCAATCACGCCGTCCGAGCCCATCCCCGTCATCACTACCCCCAGAGCATCCGCTCCACAGACCTCCGCCACCGAGCGAAACAGCACGTCGACCGCCGGCCTGCAAGAGTTCTCAGGCGGATCCTGATTCAGTTCCAAACGCCAACCCGTCCCGGCACGTTTTAGCCTCATGTGATAGTCACCTGGAGCGATCCAGGCATGTCCCGGCGACACAATCACTCCGGCGCTGGCTTCATGCACGGGAATCTCGCAGGAGGCAGCAAGCCGGTCCGCCAGCAGACGGGTAAAAATGGGCGGCATATGCTGCACCAGAACAATCGGAACCGGAAAGTTCTTCGGAATCTTCGGCAACACCTCCGCCAGCGCATTAGGCCCACCGGTCGATGTCCCAATGGTGACAATCTCGATGCGCCGCTGCAAAGGTCTCCGGACCGGGGTTGCCTGACGTGGCGCCACGATCGTTGTAACTTTCTTGAGCTGTCCGTCGCACAATGCCTTGATCTTCGGAATCAGTTCAGCGCGGATCGCTGCGATGGATTCGGCCGGGGTGCCCGTATTCGGCTTCGTGGCATAGTCCGACGCGCCCAGGGAGAAAGCATCCAGCGCCGCTGCGGCTCCATGCTCCGTAAGCGCACTGAACATGACGACCGGCAGTTTGGGATATAGCTTGCGCACCTCGACCAGAGTTTCCATCCCGTTCATCACCGGCATTTCGACATCGAGAGTGATCAGGTCGGGATGAAGCTGCGCGATTTTTGCCAGGCCGATTCGCCCGTCGCCCGCCGTTCCTACGACCTCCAGGTCATGATCGTCGGAAAAAGTGTCTGCCACCAGCCTGCGAATCAGCACCGAATCGTCCACTATCAGAATCCGGATTGGGGCCATCAGAAATCGTCTCTGATCCAGTGCAAGAATCGTCTTTGGACTATCTGCCCGCGTATGCCGCCATGCTCTTCTGCAACTGGTTCTTTGCCATCCCGTGCGAACTGCCCTCAGCCGTGACCTTGAACTGTTCCACCAGGCGGCGCAGTTCAGCCGAAGTCTCCACCAGTTGCTGCGCCGCCTTTTGCGTATCCGCGGCTCCCCGCGATGTACTCTCTGCGGCCTGCGCCACCCCTGCAATGTTGCTCGTGATCTCTCCGCTGCCGCGCGCCGCTTCGCCCACGTTGCGCGCCATCTCGTTTGTCGTCGCGTTCTGCTGTTCCACTGCTGTTGCGATCGTGTTCGAGATTCCATTCACCTGGTTGATTACTTCGCTGATGGAGGCAATCGCATCCACTGCCGCCTTCGTGTCTGTCTGAATTGCTTCGATCTTCCGGCTGATATCTTCCGTCGCCTTGGCAGTCTCTTTGGCCAGTTCCTTTACTTCGTTTGCCACCACTGCAAAGCCCTTGCCGGCTTCACCGGCACGCGCCGCTTCGATGGTCGCATTCAGGGCCAGAAGATTGGTTTGCTGCGCGATCGAAGTAATGACCTTGATCACCTGCCCAATCTCATTCGACGACTCGCCCAGCTTCGATACCGTGTTCGTGGTGGTTTCCGCCACCTTCACCGCCGAGGTCGCCACCTTCGCCGCTTCCGTCGCATTCTTGGCGATTTCGCGAATGCTGCTGCCCATTTCTTCCGCACCCGTAGCCACCGTCTGCAGATTCTGGCTGACCGCATGCGCCGACTTCGAGACCACTTCGGCCTGGGTCGAGGTCTCTTCGGAATTCGCCGTGATCTGCTGGCTGGTATTGGAGAGTTCTTCGCTCGCCGTGGCTACATGCAAGGCATTTTCCGTAATGGCGAGGATCATGCCCTTCAGGCTGCCGCTCATCTTATTAATGGCTGTGGTGAGGCCACCCAATTCATCCTGGCTATGCACTTTCAGATCGTCCCGAGTCAAGTCGCCCGCCGCGATGGCTTCCGCCTGCATGAGCAGCGATTGGGTTGCGCCGGCGATCGTGCGGCTTAGGAAAACAGCAACGAATATACCAACGGCGAGCGCAAGAACGTTCGTGATTCCCAGCGTCAGGTACATGGACCGGGTCGCAGTGCCCAGCCCCTCCTGGTTCTGTTTCAGCAGATCCGTGAAAGAATCCCCCATTTCTCCCAGGGGTCTTTTGAGCGCCTCGATGATTATCGTCGCCCGGTCGGAATAGTCATTTCCTGCCTTGACAATCGAGTCCCGCCCACCTTGTGTTGCCGCTTTCATGTCGGCTTCCTGAGCCTCGCGGAGCGGGTCGAGAGACTGCTTCGTATCGGTGAGCCGATCGCGATTGGCCTGCAGGGTCCAACGCCCGGATAAGTTGTCGAGTTTCGCGACGTCTTTCCCCACTTCATTCCACGCAGCGTCGAACAGCTTCTTCGCGGCGTCGTACCGGGCAGATTCGTTTCCGGCAAGAATGGCTTGACGGGCCTCGGCCGAGGTCTGATTCAAGTCTCTCTGCAGATCCTTGCACGCCTCGACAGCGGGAACCCGTAGCTCCATGGCGCGATCCTGAGTATCTTTGATCGCGCTTGACCTGAAATAAGTGAGCATCGTACTCAGCACCATCAAGGCCAGGATGACGCCATAACTAAGGCTCATTTTCTTTCCCAGTGTCAGTTTCATTTGTCCCTTTACTCTCACCCTGCCGCACTTACCGTGGAAGTCGATTAGCTCGGGCTTAAAGCGCTGCAGCCCCGGTTTGATCAATTCTTTCATCGGCCTGGGAGCGCCTGGCCTTTAGCACGAAAACGTTTCAGAATGTCGGATCGAACCTTCCTGGGGCTTGCCGGAGTGCCAACCTGTTTCGGAATTCCCTTCCCGCCGGTTAATCTCCTTTCGGATTGCGCCGATAAATAAAGAGTGACTGGTCCATCGCCCGCTCTCAGCCCCGATCAAGGCAAACCGATGCCCGCGCCCGGCACTCAGTTTGTCGCCCGGCAAACGATTCTCTCCACCGACGAATCGGTGTTCGGATACGAACTCTTGTTCCGAAACGGAGTTGAGGATTTTTTCTGCGCTCCGGATGCCGATGCCGCTTCCCGCAGCACGCTGAACACCTCGATGCTCATCGGCCTTGACGTACTCTGCAACGGGCGGCGCGCCTTCATCAATTGCACCCGTGACGTCCTGCTCAAGGATTACATTACGTTGCTGCCGTCCTCTCAGGTTGTCATCGAGGTTCTCGAGAGCGTTCCCGCCGATGACTTGGTGATCGCGGCCTGCCGCCGCATGAAACAGGCCGGATACCTGATTGCCCTCGATGACTTCGCGATGAACGACCCCCGCCAGGCTCTCACCGATCTCGCCGATATCATCAAAGTGGACTTTCGGGCCACCTCGCTGGCAGATGCTGCCACCATCGTCCAAACCTATGGTCCCTGGCGCTGCCGCATGTTGGCCGAAAAGGTAGAAACCCGGGAGGAGTTCGTTGCCGCCAAGCAAGCCGGCTTTCTGTACTTCCAGGGATATTTCTTTCGCCGGCCCGAAATCCTCACCACTCATGAAATCCCCGCCAACCAGCTGAACTATTTGCGCATGTTGACGGCGGTTTCGCAGCCCGAGCTGAATGTGCGCGAGATCGAGAACCTGGTTAAAAGCGAGGCCGCGCTGTGCTATCGTTTGCTCCGTTATCTGAACTCCGCCGCCTTCGGATTTTCCGCCGAAATCAATTCCGTGCGTCATGCCCTTTCCATCTTGGGAGAACGCGAGGTCCGCCGTTGGATTCGCCTGGTAGCCACGCTCGCCGCAGGCCAGGGAAAGACTAGCGACTTAGTCCTCGCCGCCCTGGTTCGAGCCCGTTTCTGTGAACTGCTATCGCCCAAAGTTCAGCATGGAGATTCCGACCTGTTCCTCATGGGGATGCTCTCCCTCATGGACACTATCCTCGAGGTTCCGATGAAGAGAGTTCTCGACGACATTCCGATCGATCAGGCAAGTAAGGCCGTCCTTTTGGGTCAGCCCGGCGGGCTGCGTCCGTTCTACCAACTCATGCTGGCGCAGGAATCCGGGGAATGGAAGGCCGTTAGCGATCTCTGCAGCCAGCTTCATTTAAGCGAGACTGACATCTCACAAGCTTACTGGCAGGCGATGCAGTGGGCACGGGAAGTTAGCAGCGGGAGTTAGCCGCGTGCCGTCGCGATTTTTTGATGCAGACCTTCACCCTGCCGATGGTTGATTGTTGACTTCTGATTGCTGATTGAAAAGTGCTCAGATGCAAATCAGAAATCAACAATTCTCGTTCTACCTGAGAACCTACCGCACCGCAGCCGTCTCGGCGACTTCCGCCATCTGGCACGCCTTTTCAATATCCAGCACATGCATGAGCCGCTCGTCCAGCTTATGAACGCCCAGGATCATGGTGCGGACCGAGCCGCGCAAGGTTTCCGGCGGCGCTTCAAAGCTGCTTTCCTCAACCTCGACTACATCGCCGATTTCGTCCACCAGCAGACTGACCGCGCCGTCCTCAGAGCGCACCACCACGTTCATGGCGAGCGCGCCCGGCAGGGCGGGCTCCAGCGCGAGCCGCAATCGCAGGTTGACCGCAGTCACAATTTGGCCGCGCAGGTTGATCAACCCGCTCACCACGCCGGGTGCCAGCGGAACGTTGGTCATATCCAGCGACCGGATCACTTCCTGAACACCCTTTAATTCCACTCCAAACAGCAGCTTGTCCAAATAGAACGTGCAGAACTGTGAAGTTTTTTCCATGGCTCAGTTGGCAGCCTCCGCGGCTCTCGCGGCCAGAATTGGCCGCGCAATTCCTGAATCCGCGCTGCGCAGAATTGCCGGGATATCCAGCAATTCCGTCACCCGGTCGCCAATCACCGCGGCACAAAGCACCCACGGCCGGGTCGCCGTTGACTTCACCTCCGCGTGGTCCTCCACGATGTCCAGAATCTGTTGCACAACCAGACCAAACGAGCGGCCCTCATGATTCAACACCAGCACCCGTATCGGGCCGCCATCCGTGGCTGGCGGAGTTTGCAGCGCCCTCGGTCGCGCCCTGCGCTCCTCCATCACGACGCTGAGCCGGATCAAGGGCAAGATCTGGCCGCGATACTGTGTCACCCACTGGCTGCCAGAGATTTCCACCTGCGCCACCGGAAACTCTTCCAGCCGCGCCAGGTTGCTGAGCGGGATCGCCATGCGCGAACCTCCAGGACCGGTAAAGAGCAAGAACATCTGCTTTTCTCCTACGGCACCCGCAGTATCCGTGACCTTCTCGCTCAAGGAGCGCTCCCGGTGCTCCGTCACCACGCTCGCCCGCTGCGCCAGGCCAAGCACATCTAGGATGAGTGCAACCTTGCCATCCCCCATAATGCTCGATCCTGCAAAACTCTTAATCGTCTTCAGCTGCTTGCGCAACGGCTTGACCACGATTTCTTCGGTATCCAGAATCTGATCGACCACCAAGCCGAATTGTCGCTCATCCGCTTGCAGCACGACGATGTTCACTACCCCGTCGCTGGTCGAAGCAGAATTCGAATCCCCCGAAATCTTGAGCTCCCGGTCGAGATACACCAAAGGCAGCAAGCGCCCGCGCAGCCGGTAGACCGGAGCGCCATGCACCAGTTCAATCCCCTTACTAACTTTTTCCCCCTCGAGGCGCACCAGTTCGAGCAAGCTCACCTGTGGAATGGCGTAGCGATCGCCTCCGCAGGTTACAACCAGTGCAGGGATAATCGCCAAAGTCAGGGGAATTTTTACCCGCACAGTAGTCCCCTGCCCGGTAATGGACTGAACATCTACGCTGCCGCCAATTCTTTCGACATTGGTTTTCACCACATCCATCCCCACTCCCCGGCCGGATACATTCGTCACTTTTTCAGCGGTCGAGAAACCGGGCAGGAAGATCAGCTTGAAAATACCGTGTTCCGTCATTCGCGTGGCTTGTTCAGCATTGATCAACCCGCGTTCGATAGCCTTCTTGCAAATGCGCTCTGCATTCAACCCTCCGCCGTCGTCGCTGATCTCGATGTTCACTTGTCCGCCTTCGTGGAAAGCCCGCAATACCAGTCGTCCCGCTCGCTCCTTCCCTGCCTTCACGCGTTGTTCGGGAAGCTCGATTCCGTGGTCCACCGAATTGCGTACCAGATGCGTAAGCGGATCCTTGATTGCCTCGATGATGGTTTTATCCAGTTCGGTCTCCTTGCCCTCCATTTCGATGTTCACCTGCTTGCCGCAACCCAGCGCGACGTCGCGCACCGTCCGCGGAAATTGCCCCCAGATATTTCCGACGGGCTGCATGCGGGTCTTCATGACTCCCTCCTGCAGCTCAGTCGTGATCAGATTCAGACGTTGCGACGCCGCCAGGAGTCCGGCATCTTTCATACGCCCAGCAAGCTGCAGCACCTGGTTGCGTGCCAGCACCAGCTCTCCCACGAGAGTCATGACCTTGTCGAGCAATCCGACGTTCACCCGAACGGTGCTCTCCGAAGCACTCGCAGGCGCAGCCTCAGACCGCTGAATCCGCAGAGCCTCCACAACGTCGGCCGGCCGCGCCGCGCCCGCTTCTACCAAAATCTCGCCCAGGCGCCGCGGGTCGCCTTCTTTTTGTATGGTGGCGGCTCGCAGAATCTCCTCCTCCGTTACCCCGGCTCGTTGCATCAGAATTTCGCCGATCGAGGTCAGTGGTTCACCCGCCTCCTTCGTGACTTTCGGCATAATCGTATGCTCTGGTTCTTCCTGAGCCTCCGGCTCTTGCTGCAGCCGCGTCAGCATATCTCGCACTTCCGGGTAATCGATGTCGCCATCCTTGCCCGTCGATTCGATTTCCTTCAACATCTGCCGCACAGCGTCCACCATGCTCAGCAGGGCCGTCGTGATCTCGGGATTGAGCAACAGGTCTCCGTCCCGTAATCGGCTGAGCAGGTTTTCTCCCACATGCGCGACTTTTTCCAATTTCGTGAAGCCCAGAAAGCCGCATGTGCCCTTGATGGTGTGAATCGTGCGGAACACTCCGCCCAGCGCCTCTCGATCTTGCGGATTCTTCTCCAGCCCAACCAGATCCCTGTCCAGCCGGTCGAGGTTCTCGTAACTCTCGACCAGGAATTCCTTTACGATCTCGCTATCACTCATATGTGGTGAATCCTTCCCTGTAGATGGAATCGGCTCCCGCCCGTTTCCAGCTCAGCAAGCAACTTCATTATTCGGCAGATAGTCGATACATCCCTTCCACTTCCTATCGACATTTCAGGGAGTTTTCATGAGCCTTCATCGGCTTCCGAAGATCGCGCAGGCCGAAGCTAGGAATAAAGTTAAGAATTATCAATGAAGCAAAATAAAGAATAAGAACGGTGCCTGCTATAGATAGGGGTAGCTAGTAGAAAACGAAGCGCAGAATAGTCCGCTATCTATATCCCAGTCTCAGTTTGGCCGAATACGCGGCGAAAGAAGATGAGAAGCTGCTTCGCCCCTCTCAAGCATCTGCAACCGTTCGCCTATATCATCGCGCAGCATGCCAGCGAAATTCCACCAAACCCGCCGGATAGCGAACCAGTCTCCGCTGCGCAGCCTGCAATAACAGCATCGCTCCCAGCCGGTTATTGTGCTGCAAGTGATGGAATGCCGCCGTAACCTGAATCAACCCCTGCAGAAACGTCTTCTCCGGCTCAGGCGCCCGGAGCCACATGCTCTCCCATGCCTCATGCGCCTGGAAGAACTCGCCCGCATCGTAAAGACGCAATCCTTCAGCAAGAGCGCCTTCAGTCCAATCGAATTTCATCTTCTACCAGTCTGCAAGCTAGCATGCGTCGAAGCCCGGCGCTACCCAGCATCTGATCTCAAGGCTTAATGTAGGAACAAAGGGTCTATGGGTGTACACTGTCCGCCAGCGGCGTTAGAAGGAAGGCAATCCGCCGCGCGGAGTACTTCAACTTAGGACCCTCCTCCCCCGCGATTGCTGGTGTCTTATGAACAGTTGTTCAGAAGTCAGGCGTTGGCTCTCACCCTGCGACAATCGAATCTCTTTGATCCGACGATTGCTTCCCTGCCCTCTCGCCTCCGTTATTTGCCTCTTCCTCTTCTTCTCTAACAGCGCGGTCGCGCAAAACACAACCGCACAAAATCCCGCTCCCACTCCCTCCGGGCAAGCTGAAAACGCGCAGAACTCCGCTGAGGTGACTTCTCGGGATGAACCCACCACATTCAAAGTGAATGTGAAGCTGGTGGTCGTTCGCGCCGTGGTGCGTGACGCGCAAGGCCGCGCCATCGGAACTCTTCACAAAGAAGATTTCCAGGTCTTCGACAAAGGCAAGCCCCAGACCATCACTCAGTTCGAGATCGAAGAGCCTGGAGCTATCACCGCTAGAGCGCGACAAACCTCAGAAGAGAATCCTAATGATGATGAGCAAACTTCCACCGTCGGAACTCTACGGTCGTGCCCGAACGTTTTGTGGCTTACATCTTCGATGATGTGCATCTGCAATTCGGCGACCTTGCCCGCATACGCCAGGTTGCAGAGCGCCATTTCGCCACTCTGCGGCCCACCGATCGTGCCGCCGTCTTCACCACATCAGGTCAAGGCAGTCTGGATTTCACCGACGACCGCGCAAAGCTCCATGACGCCTTGCTTCGCCTGCAGCCACGCCCCATCAGCAGCGGCTCCGGCTCTTTCCTTGATTGTCCGACCATGAGTTTTTATGAAGCCGATCTGATCCAGAACAAGCGTGATCCTTTTACTACAAGTGTCGCTGTCCAGGAGGCTACAGCCTGCTTACCCAAGGACCCCCGTACTGGTCAACCGATCATCAATCCAGCGACGGTCGTAGACTCCGCGAGTGTGCAAGCACTGGAAGCGGGTCAGCATGAAAGCCATATCTCTCTCGACATCCTGAAGGGTGTGGTCGGCAGGGTTTCCAGAATGCCCGGCCAGCGAAGCGTAGTCCTTGTTTCACCAGGGTTTATCGCTCCCGAAATGGAATACGAATACACTGAACTCATCGATCACGCGCTGCGCTCCCAAGTCGTCATCAACGCCCTGGACGCTCGCGGATTATACGTCGGCACGCCATTCGGAGACATCAGTAATCCCAACACGCTACCCCCGTCCATCGCAGGCCCCAAGGCATTGATCGAGACGGCGGCTGATTCTGCGCAAGCCGACCTTCTTGCCGTTTTGGCGGACGGTACTGGCGGAGTTTTTTTTCACAACAGCAACGACTTCGACGAAGGCTTCCGACGCGTCGCTGAGACTCCAGAATATTCTTACGTGCTGGCCTTCACGCCGCAGGATCTCAAGCTTGATGGTAGCTATCACGCTCTAAAGGTCACGCTCAAGAACCCGCAAAAGCTCACCCTGCAGGCCCGTCGCGGCTATTTCGCTCCCAAGCACCTCGCCGATCCCAACGAGCAAGCCAAGCAGGAAATCGAGGATGCCATGTACTCCCAGGAAGAGTTGCACAATCTTCCCGTGAAGCTCCGCACTCAGTTTTTCAAAGCCAGCGAGGACGACGCCAAACTTGTCGTCCTGGCTCACGTTGACGTTCAGCACCTCCACTTTCGAAAGGCGGAAGGCAGAAACAACAACGTCCTGACCTGCGTCTCAGCCGTGTTCAACCGCAACGGTAATTTTCTTCAAGGCACGGCGAAAACCGTGACCATGCACTGGAAAGATGAAACCCTGGAACACAAGCTCAGCTCGGGCATCACCCTGAAGACCAGCTTTGACGTGAAGCCGGGCAGCTATCTGGTCCGCCTGGTAGTAAGAGATTCAGAAGGCCAATTAATGTCCGCGGAAAATGGAAGCGTAGAGATTCGCTAAGCGTAGAGAGTTGCTAAGCAAAGAGATTTTCTAAGCAAAGACATTCGCTGAGAAACAGATTCGCTGACAGTCTTTGGAGGTGGCATATGCGCGATCGACGGCTGGTTCTTCTGATTGGCACGATCTGTCTCTTGAGTTGCTGGATGTTTCTTCATCTCGGCGCGCCCAACACCGCTGTCTTCGCTCAACAGCCCAATCCCTCTGCCGCCGATGATTCAGCCACCTTGCACGTGGAGTCTCGTTTGGTTCTGGTCGATAGCGTGGTGACCGACAAGAAAGGTAACTACATTCGCGATCTTACACAGAAAGACTTCAAAGTTTGGGAAGACGGCAAAGAGCAGCCCATCACATCCTTCTCCTTTGAAGAAAGCACTGGATCCCCTGACTCCAAGCCGCGTTATATGGTTCTATTCTTTGATAATTCCACCATGAATTTTGGCGATCAAGCCCAAGCCAGGATTGCGGCGAAAAAGTTTATCGATGCCAATGCAGGTCCCAATCGCCTGATCGCGATCGCGGAATTCGGTGGTACCCTCCGCATCACGCAAAACTTTACTGCCGACGCGAGCCGCTTGCAGCAAGTCGTCAGCAACATCCAAAGTTCTGCGGTTTCCCCGAACGCCCCTCCGGTGATGACCGCATCCCTCGGACTTCCGCCGGGTGCTCCAGTTCTTGGTAACGCCGAGGCCGACTTCGGCATACGTACAGTCCTGCTTGCCCTGCGCGATTTGGCAAAGGAATTGTCTACTGTGCCCGGCCGTAAAACACTGGTCATGTTGACCTCCGGCTTTCTGTTGAATCCGGAATATCAGTCGGAACTGACTGCGGTCATCGACACCTGCAATAAATCGAACGTTGCCATTTACCCCATCGACGTTCGCGGATTGGTCGCTCCGCAAATGTCAGGGCCACACGGCCGACTGGTACACCCTTCGATCCGTTCCGCATCGCCAACGTTAACCCCTGCAGCATTTCACTATTCAGGCACGCCCACCCTTCTGCTCGCTGCTTTCGCTGGACCTGCTCCGATGTTCGCGCAACATGGCACGGGTGGCGGAGGAGGCACTGGAGGCGGTGGCGGTCATGGCGGCGGTGGTGGCACAGGAGGTGGTGGCGGAGACCGGAGGAGGCGGCGGGACCGGAGGAGGCGGTACTGGCGGGGGTAGTGGTAAGGGCGGAGGTGGCGGCACCGGCGGCGGCACTGGCGGCGGTAAGGGAGGTGGCGGCACGACCGGCGGCGCGCCAACCAATAACCCATACAATTCTTCTTTCTATAACTCCTACGCGCAGCCGCGTCAGATCGTCCCGCCGTTTCCTCCCAGCGCGGCCGACAACCAGCAAGTTCTCTATCAACTTGCGGACGGCACCGGAGGATTCGTCATCCTCAACACCAACGATCTGCTCGGTGGTCTGCAACGCATCTCTAACGACCAGAATCAATATTACCTTCTCGGTTATAAGCCGCCAGTTTCAACCGAAGGTAGTTGCCACAGCCTTAAGGTGAAAGTGGAGCGGGGGGGAACCGAGGTCCGCGCTCGTAGCGGCTATTGCAATGCCAAGCCAACCGACCTGTTGGCGGGCAATCCTATTGAGAAAGACCTGGAGAGTCGGGCTGGAGGCGAGATGCAGGGCAATGTTGCCGCATCCATGCAGGCCCCCTTCTTCTACACTTCGCCCAATACAGCTCAGGTCCATCTTGCGGTCGAAATTCCGTCTTCCGCGCTGAAGTTCGAAAAAGTCAAAGGCAAACAACACGCCACCCTTAACATCCTGGGGATCGCCTACAAGCCTGACAATTCGATTGCCGCCCGCTTCAGTGACACCGTAAACCTCGACTTCGATGGCAAGAAAGAAGTGGAAGAATTCCACAAGCAGCCCTTTCACTATGAAAACCAGTTTGGCATCGCCTCCGGCGAGTACAAACTGAAAGTCGTATTCAATTCCGGCAATGAGAGTTTCGGCAAACTAGAGAGCCCGCTCGCGGTCGATCCCTACCACGATCAGGATTTCAGCATGAGTGCCATAGCCTTGAGCAATTCGATCCGCGACACGGGCAGACTCTCTACTGACCTCGACAGCCAGTTGCTCGAAGACCGTACTCCCCTGGTCGTGCAAGGCATGCAGATCTCACCCTCTGGTTCCAACCATTTCAAGAAGACCGATAGCGCCGCCATCTACGCCGAGGTTTATGAGCCACTTCTGAGACAACCAAAACCTCCACAGGTTGCCTACGAGGTCACCGTGGTGGACCGCAAGAGTGGTCAGCAAAAAGTCCACCTTCGTGACCGGCTCTCAACGGCAAATCCCGGCAATCCAGTAATTCCACTAGGTCTCAAATTGCCAGTGGGCGCGCTTGATGTTGGCTCTTATCGCCTGGAATTACGGGCGCTCGATACAGCGGGGAACATCAGCAAACTGCGCGCCGCCGATTTCGAGGTGGAATAAGCAGGCAAGTCAAACCGGCTGGTAGCGGGCTACTTGGAAGGGTCTGGAGCGTAGAAGATTTGGTTGCTCTCTGGGTATCCAGCGGACGGGCGGAAAGGGTAGCATAAATGTTTGGAGGTCTGATTCAGCCGACTCACTTGGTGCTGATCGCGGTTTTAGGCTTCGTGGTGTTCCTCCCATTTTGGCAGATTTTCAAGAAAGCCGGTTTCAGCCCTTGGCTGTCCGTCTTGATGGCGATTCCACTGGTTAGCCTGTGCGCACTTTATTACCTTGCTTTCGCAAGATGGCCGGCAAAACCAGAGTAGCCCACTACCCGTCGGTTCAGGCGCTCGACCGGCAAGCGCCGCATCGCATATCATTCGGTTGGGTGATAGATAATGATCCGCGCGAGTGCGCTTTGCCCCGAATGCGGGCGCCTGTCCGCTGCAGGCTCTGAATTTTCTTTCGGCTGCATCCTTATTACCATCGAGTTGGCGAGGCCCACTCGATGATCATTACGCGGAGTCCGCTGAGAATCTGTCTCGGCGGTGGTGGCACCGATCTTCCATCTTATTACCGCCAGCATACTGGCTTTGTGATCTCCGCCGCGATCAACCGTTACGTTTACATCACGATCAATGAGGCTTTCCGTCCCCGCATCATCGTCAAGTATTCCAAGTTTGAAGAAGTTGATCGCGTCGACGAAATTCAGCACCCCATCATTCGCGAGGCTTTAAAGCTAACGGGAGTAACTGGCCCAAATCTTGAAATTGTCAGCCTCTCCGATATTCCCGCCGGCACCGGAATGGGGTCCTCCGGCAGCTTTACCACCGCGCTACTGTGCGCCCTGCACACGCTGAAGCGGGACTTCGTGCTGCCCCGGGATCTTGCCGAAGAAGCCTGCCACATCGAATTAGAACTGTTGAACGAGCCCGTCGGCAAGCAGGACCAATACATCTCGGCTTTCGGCGGCGTCACCTGCTTCCAGTTTCTGCCGGATGATCGCGTCGTCGTCGAGCCGCTCAAGATTCCTTCCGAGACGTTGGCCAATCTCGAAGACAATCTCCTCCTTTTCTTCACCGGAAGCTCGCGCAACGCCTCCGATATTCTTCGCGACCAGGATTCGAGGACCAGGCAAAACAACGCAGAGATGCTCGACAATCTGCATTTCACCAAGCGTCTGGGTATTGAGAGCAGAGACGCCCTGCAGTCCGGCGACTTAAACAGGTTCGCCGATTTGATGAACGTACATTGGGATCACAAGAAAAAACGTTCTCCCGGCATGAGCAGCGGTGAGATTGATAAGCTTTATGATCTCGCGAGAGCTAACGGGGCGCGCGGCGGCAAGCTCATTGGTGCCGGCGGCGGCGGATTTCTGATGTTCTATACGGAAGAGAAGACGCGCCTCCGCGCCGTCATGCGTCGCGCCGGACTCCGCGAGGTGCGTCTGCAATTCGACTTCGCCGGCACCACGGTGGTCGCCCATGCATAATCGCGCATTCATAATGACGACCAGGGGGCTTGATTGCTGACAGTCGCAATTCTCGCAGGCGGTCGCGCGACCCGTCTGCGGCCGATAACGGAAACCGTACCCAAATCGCTGCTTGAATTAAATGGCGAGCCTTTTGCCATACATCAACTGCGCTTGCTGCAAGCCGCAGGCATCGAGCGCGTCGTGCTCTGCGTGGGCCACCTCGGCGCGCTGGTGCAGCGCGCCATCGGCAACGGCTCTACCCTGGGCCTTCAGGTAGACTACTCATTCGACGGCCCCGCACTATTAGGGACCGCCGGAGCGATCAAGAACGCTTTGCCACGGTTGGGAGACTCGTTCTTCGTCATGTACGGCGACTCCTATCTTCCTTGCGACTACGCCGCTATCGCCGGGAACTTCGAGGCCGCGGGCGTGTTGGGAATGATGACCGTCTTTCGCAACCAAGGAAAGTGGGACACGAGCAACGTCGAATTTGAAGCCGGAACAATTCTTGCCTACAGCAAGACGAACCGTGATCCGCGCATGCATTACATCGACTACGGACTCGGAGTCTTTCGCGCCAAAGCATTCGAAAGTTTGCCCACAGGACAGCCTTGGGACCTTGCCGAGATCTACACGGAACTGTTACAGCGCAAACAATTGGCCGCCTTCGAAGTGCACGAGCGTTTTTATGAGATCGGATCTCCTGCTGGCTTGCGCGAAACCGCCGAGTACCTCGCGGCACGCACGATGAAACCGGAAAAGTAAGTGACTCTGACTACGAACACATTCGCGCAACGCTTTCTCGCCGAGGCTAAAGAAGTAATCGACCGCCTCGACGCCGCCAGCATCGAAAACGCCGCTTCCTTGCTGGCTCAAACCCGCTCCTCCGGCGGACGCTTGTTCATCCTCGGTGTAGGCGGTAGTGCCGCTAATGCCTCTCACGCCGTTAACGATTTTCGCAAAATCGCGGGCATCGAGGCCTACGCGCCCACGGATAACGTTGCAGAACTAACAGCCCGCACCAACGACGAAGGTTGGCCAACCGTCTTCGAAAGTTGGCTCCGCACAAGCCGCCTGCGCCCCAACGATCTCGTGCTGGTTTTTTCCGTCGGCGGCGGCAATGTCGAAAAAAATGTCAGTCCCAACATAGTGTCTGCCCTGCAATACGCAAAATCCGTCGGCGCTAAAATTGTGGGCATCGTCGGCCGCGACGGCGGCCACACCGCCAATGTAGCCGATGTCTGCATCCTCATTCCCACCGTCAATCCCGATCACATCACCCCCCATACCGAAGCTTTCCAGGCAGTCGTGTGGCACCTGCTGGTCTCGCATCCCGCCGTCAAGCAGCAGGCAACGAAGTGGGAATCGACCACACAATCGCGTGCGGCAATCTTTCTTGACCGTGATGGCGTTCTCAACCGCGCCTACGTTCGTGACGGCAAACCCTTCCCGCCGCCTGGACAAAAAGAACTCGAAATCCTGCCTGATGTCGCTTCGTCCCTGCGCGACCTGAAATCCCATGGATTCGCCCTCTACGTAATCACCAACCAGCCCGATGTTGCACGCGGCACTCTGACAGTCGATACCGTCGAAGCCATGCATTCGCAGCTCAGGTCCTCCCTGCCTATCGACGATATCTTCGTCTGCTATCATGACGATAAAGATGATTGCGCCTGCCGTAAGCCCAAGCCCGGCCTGCTGTTCGAGGCTCAGCGTAAGCACAATATCGATCTCTCGCGCAGTTTCGTAATCGGAGATCGCTGGCGCGACATCGATGCTGGCCACAACGCCGGTTGCAAAACGATTTTGATTGACTACGGCTACCGTGAGAGGAAGCCCGCCCAGCCTCCGGACGCCACCGCGCGGTCGTTGCGCGAAGCCGCCGACTGGATCATGAACTCCAGTTCAAAGGAGCCCACTACCCATGCCGAAGTCCGTGTCTGAGTTGAAGGTTAAGGTATTCGCCGATGGGGCCGACATCCCCAGCATGCTCGAACTCTACCGGCAGCCTTACATCAAGGGCTTCACAACCAATCCAACCCTGATGCGGAAGGCCGGCGTCAGCGACTACGAGCGCTTCGCCCACGAAATCCTCAGGCAAATTCCCGACCGCCCCATATCCTTCGAAGTATTCGCCGACGATGAAATCGAAATGGAGCGGCAAGCCCGCAAGATCGCCAGTTGGGCTTTTAACGTCTACGTAAAGATTCCGGTTACGAATACACGCCGCCAGCCGATGTACAACCTGATCCGCCGCCTTAGCGCCGAGGGTATCCAAGTCAACGCCACCGCTCTTCTCGCCCTCGAGCAAGTCGGCCACGTCGCCAGGGCTCTGAAAGGCGGCGCGCCCTCCTACATCTCCGTCTTCGCCGGACGCATTGCCGATACCGGACGCGATCCCGTCCCTGTCATGAAATCCGCGCTCGAATTAATGGCGCCCGAGCCCAATTGCCACCTGGTCTGGGCCAGCCCTCGCGAACTTCTAAATATTTTCCAGGCGGACGAAATCGGCTGCCACATTATTACGGTTACGTCGGATGTACTTAAGAAAATCCCGCTGATTGGAAAAGACCTCCACGACTACTCGCTCGAAACCGTAAAGATGTTCCATAACGATGCCGCCCACTCCGGCTACAAGCTGGAAGTCACTTCAGGCGATCGCCCGGTTGGATCACTGATTTCTTAAGTCGTCTTGAAATTCAAAGTCTCTTGGAAAGTAAGGCAGGGCCGACGACCTGGGAGTCGTGGCGCGACAGAACTCATCTCTAATCCTGGGTTTGCTACCCCGGATACTTCCCCGTGATATACCCTTCCAGCTCCTCAATATGCTGCGCCTGGTTCGAGACAATCCACTTCACCAGATCGCCCAGTGAAACCACTCCAATGACGTTGCCATTCTCTCCCATCACCGGCAGGTGCCGAAAATGGTGCTTGGTCATGATCGACATGCAATCGTCCACCGTATGCCGCAGCGTCACAAAGACTACCGGGGACGTCATAATCTCGCGCACCGGAGTCTCTTTCGACGAGTGGCCCTTCAGGATCACCTTGCGCGCATAGTCACGTTCCGACATGATGCCCACCAGTTTGCCGTCAGAAATCACCAGCAACGCACCGACACCCTCGACCGCCATCTTCTCAATCGCCTGATACACCGACTGCTCCGGCGCCGCCGACAAAACCCGGCTGTTCTCTTTGCCCTTCAGCACCAACGCAATCGTGTCTGTGAGTTTCATGCTCTCCTTAGCTGTTTCGCCCTTCTGCGCGTCACCGCTCTGCGCGTCACTTTCCGGTGCGCGGATCCCACACCGGGTTGCCCTTATCGTCGCGAAAAACTAACGTATCGGTGCCCTTCACCAGTTCCCTCGCCAGAATTACCTCCAGAGCCTCCTGCTTCACCTTCGATCCCATAACCGAAATCTCATCCCCCTTGCTGAAGCTGATCCCCATCTCCTCTTCAAAAGTCTTGGGACATACGTAGATATGGATCTTGTCTTCCCCGTTCTTGATGATTAATTCCGTGAGATCTTTCTTGCTCCCGAGCGGCAGCAGGTTCACCTCGTCCACTGTTCCCTTGGTCTTCATCTCGGTATGCAGATCATATTTGGGCAGGATATTGGCGTCTTGTGATGCCTTTTGCGCCAGCCCTGACGGAACGCACCCGAGCAGAACGACAACGCCCACAAGGACAGCTTGGATAACTCCGTTGCGTAAGGCTCGAAGCAGTAAAGCTTGAGAGCAGCAAGCTTGGAAGAAAAAGCGGTTGGTTCGATGGGATGGGATCACCCGTTTCAGACTGAGTAGCACGGCTCCTCCTCATGGCGGTCGGAAATAGCTTCACCTGCGCGCGATTCCCGCGCGACGGCATTGCAGCTTGATATCCGAACTGCCAGACTTCCCGGTAAGATAAGGCCGTATACTCTTGCAAACCAAGAACAACAGCATCCTACACCCTCTTGCTCTTCGCGCCAACGGTCAATTGGCAGCACCCGCCGCCACCTTCCCAAAAAGAAAGGCCAGCAAAATTGCCGGCCCATAGGATGATTTGGCGCATTAATTTTGCAGCTTTAATGCTGCATGCTGTCGTCCTTCTTCATGCTGTCTCCCGCCATCTTCAGCGACATCACATGAACCTCACCTTTGTCGGCATAGACATGCGCCGTGAGGGTAACGTGATGCCCTTCGTGACCCTTCACCGCCTCGGGATTGGTAATCGCCCAGGACTTACCGTCCTTGTCGCTTACAAACGACTTTCCGTCCTCACTGATTTTGCCCATTACCTTTACCGCTTTCGAGCCGCTGTCGGCCTTCATGCTGTCCTGTTTCATTGAGTCCTGCGCCGCCGCCAAACCGCACAGCAGCAAACTGAGAGCGAAACAAATAGCTACCAGCTTTTTCATACGTGTCCTCCTGTTCAAAACTGCCACAACCGGGCGCAATTATACCTCCTGGGGTAGTAGAGGTTGTCACGCTGCAAAGCCAACATTCTCTCGGGCCGGGGAAGACGGCCGACGGCATGAGATTTTTGCGCACGTATTCCTTCGAAGCGCTACTTACCGCTACTTACCTACGCTCGCCTTCTCCAAATCCTCCGCCGCCTTCCCAATTGCCCCCGCAACATTTTCCAGCACCTGCCCCACTATGGGAACTTGCGCATCCGCTTCCTTCCATTTTTCCTGATCCATGTATTCGCGCACCGCGGCAATCGGCTTCGCTCCATAACCCGTATAGGCTCCCGGGGCGTACACCTGATGCCGGAACCACGGCCGTTCCGGTAAACCTTTCTCAGTCAGAAACGTTCTCTGAATCTGGATCAGCTCTTCATTCAAAGCAGTGACAGCCGTCGTCGGTAACGAACTGCCACTGCTCTGCCACTTGGAAAATGCCGCCTGGTAACGCTCCGCACTTTTCTTGACCGCCTCCGTTCCATTTTTAAGCGGCGCAAAATTCATGAACGGAGGCACCTCTTTCGCTGGAGGCGGCACATAAGTCTTCCGTGGATCGGCCGTCGCTGTGAACACTCCCTCTTTCAATTCCAGATTGCGCTCCGTAATTTCATCCTGCTTGTCTTTCAGCAATTTCTCCAGTTCCTTTACATAGCGTCCAATCGTTTCGGCCTCAGCGTTGTACTCATAAGGAATCAGCTCCGCATCCGCCAATCGCATCACCGCCGTTCCGCCCGTCTGGGCCAACGCACGTCCGTAAGAAAAATCCGTGTCCACAAACTTGGTGTACCAGTAAAAATCGTCGTAAATCGAATGGTAAGCGTCAGCGTCGTTCTCTCCGCCATAGCCAATGTTGAGCACCGAAATGCCCTCATGATCCTGGAACGCCGTATAGTCTGAGCCATCGCCCAAGGCCCCAATGCGCACATCGTTTTCTTTTCTGATCTCCGTACGTTCTTCCGCGTTAGCCGCCCTTGCGATCTGCTGTAGCCGCGCCCGTTGTTGCACCGGAATATGCCTCTCCGGATCTTGAACCTCCCGCGCCACATCGTTGATCAAGTGCTGCAAATCATGCGTACCTCCCGCGCGGAAAAATCCTCTGCCGTTGCTGTCGGAGTTAATGTAAGCGACCGCATGCTTCTGCAACTCGTCGCCATGCGCCTCCACCCACTCAGTGGAACCCAGCAGTCCCGGCTCTTCTCCGTCCCACGCGCAGAGGATGATCGTCCGCTTTGGTGTCCACCCCTGTTTATGAAGCTCGCCAAGCATGCGGCCTTCTTCCAGAACCGTTACCATTCCCGAGATCGGATCATCAGCGCCATTTACCCACGCATCGTAATGATTGCCCCGGATCACCCACTCGTCCGCCGCATCCGATCCACGCATGGTCGCAATGACATCGTTCACCGGCTTCAAATCCCAGTTTGAAGCCACTTTCAAATGAACCTTCGCCGGCCCCGGACCCACGTGATACGTAATCGGCAAGCCTCCTCGCCACGTCGTCGGCGCGACTGGCCCCTGCAAAGCGGAGAGCAAGGGCAGTGCATCTCCCCACGAGATCGGCAGGACTGGAATCTTGGTGATCGTCTTCGCCTCTTTAATTTCCAGCCGCTTTGCTCCTTCCGTCGCTCCCACGCCCGGCGTCAGGGGATCGCCGGGATAATCCGTATCCATCACGCTGCCCCGCTGCACGCCTTCGCGCGGTCTCCATCCACCTTTTGGATAATCGTCGCCTTCGAAGAAGCCGTCATCTTTGGGATCGGAATAAATGATGCACCCAATTGCCCCATGCTCCGCCCCCACCTTCGGCTTAATCCCGCGCCACCCTTCGCCGTAACGCGCAATCACGATCGCGCCCTTCACCGAAATCCCCAGCCGGTCCAGCTGCTCATAATCTTCGCGGTTGCCATAATTCACATAAACCAACGGCGCCGTCACATCCCCATCAATCGAATACGCGTTATAAGTCGGCAACTGTTCCGCCGTCTGATTCGAAGTTGGATCATCCGCTACTGGCGGCTCCTGCAACTTCGCCCGGAACTTCGTCGGCTCAATCATCTCCACCATCCGCTCTTTCGGAGTCGGGAAAAGCACGCTGAACGTTTCAATATGCGCGTCGAATCCCCAGTCCTTAAATTTCGCGAGGATCCACTCCGCATTATCTTTGTCGTAGGGCGAGCCCACATGATGCGGACGCGCGCTCAACCGCTTCATACTCTGCCGCAAGTTGTCGGCAACCACTCCATCCTGAAGTTTTTTCTCCCACTCGCGCTCCGTCTTGGACGATTCCGCGGAATACCCCGCGAGGCGGGAACTCTCACTCGCCGTGCTCCCCGCCGATTGTGCCCACGTCAGTGAAGAACTAAATTGAGAATTTAGCTGAGCGATACCGAAAATCGTAAGACACGAAATAAAACTCCGAAGCAATTTCAAAACCACCTCCCGCGCATCGCGCGCAAGCCCAAACTCCTCGCCGGAATTATAACCAAAGTGGAAACGCCAGTGACCCCGGCGCAGCGCACAGGTCAAGGAGTAATATGGTCCACTGCAGCATGACGGCGGACGGGTGAGCCACAACCTGACTCGTACCCACCAACGCGGCAGGCAGCCTTCAATTCGGCGGAGGATACGAGATGATTCGTTTGCGTTGTCTGGTTTTGATTCTGCTTGCGGCCATCTTTGCGGACACGATAAGCGGCGCCCAGAACCCGAGCAGCTCTGATGCCGCGCCCTACAAAGACTCCAGTCTGCCGGTTGACCAACGCGTCCAGGATTTGCTCAGTCGCATGACGCTCCAGGAAAAAGTTGCCATGCTCAGCGGGGCCGATTGGATGCAGACTGTTCCCAATCAGCGGCTCGGCATCCCCTCCATAAAAATGGCCGATGGCCCCCTCGGCATACGGTCGTGGGCCGGACCCTCCGCGAAGACCGGTGGCATGACAGCGAAAATGCAAGTCACGACTACAGCTTTTCCCGCTGGCATAGCCATGGCCGCAACCTGGGATCCCGAACTGGCGCAGCAAGTGGGCCAAGCCATCGGGCAGGAGGTCAAAGCCGTCGGACGAGACATGATCCTGGGCCCGACCGTGAACATTAATCGCACTCCTCTCTGGGGAAGAAACTTTGAGGGATTCGGCGAAGATCCCTATCTCACCAGCCGCCTCGCGGTCGCCTACATCAAGGGAGTGCAAGGAGAAGGCGTCATCGCCACTGTCAAGCACTTTGCGGCCAACAACCAGGAGTTCGAACGCCATCGAGTAAACGCAGTTGTCGACGAGCGAGCCTTGAACGAAATTTATTTTCCGGCGTTCAAAGCGGCAGTCGAGGAAGCCGGTGTCTGGTCTGTAATGTCGGCCTACAACAAGCTCAATGGCGTGTACTGCGCCGAGAACCCCTATCTACTAAAAGACATGCTGCAACGGCATTGGAACTTCAAGGGTTTCGTAGTTTCCGATTGGGGCAGTACCTATAGCACCGCGGCCACCGTAAACGCCGGCATGGATTTGGAGATGCCAGGCGGTGAGCCGATGAAGAATTGGCTGAAGGAAGCGAAAACCATAGCGGCCGGCAACGGCAGCGGTTGGCTGGTGCCAGAAAAGGTGTTGGCTGACATATCCGCCGGCAAAATTTCCGCCGCGACCATCGATGACAACGTCGGCCGTATCCTGCGCATCATCTTCGTCAGCGGCCAGTTCGATAAGCCACACACCCCGGGCGGCGATGTTGATACCCCGGAGCAGCGAACCCTGGCACGCAAGGGCTCTGCCGAGAGCATCGTTCTCCTCAAAAATACCGGTGATTTGCTTCCTCTTGATCCCTCGAAGATTCGCTCCCTCGCCGTCATCGGACCCAGTGCCGCGACCGCCAGAACCGGTGGCGGAGGCAGTTCATTGGTCGTTCCAAAATACTCCGTCGCCCCCCTGAAAGGTATTCAGGAACACGCCGGGAATCGCATGCAAATCAGCTACTCCCTCGGCGTTTCCATGGAAGGCGAGGAGCGCACCAACGACACTCCCGAAGCCCGAACGCGGCTCATCAATGAAGCCGTGAGCGCCGCGGCCAAAGCCGATGCTGCCGTAATAGTGGTAGGACGATCGGCAAAACTGGAGTCGGAAGATTTCGACATCAAATCACTCAACCTGCCCGCGGGACAGGACGATCTCATCGAGGCTGTGGCCAAGGTGAATAAGAAGACCGTTGTGGTGATCAATGCCGGCGGCCCCGTCATCATGACCCGATGGATTGCAAACGTTCCCGCAATTCTCGATCTGTGGTATGGCGGGCAGGAAGGCGGCAACGCTATCGCTGATGTTCTATTTGGCGACGTAAATCCCTCGGGTAAGCTCCCGGTTTCTTTTGTGAAGCAGTGGAAGGATTCCCCAGCCTACGGACATTATCCCGGAGAAAAGCTGCAAGTTGATTATGCGGAAGGGATCTATGTGGGCTACCGATATTTCGACAAAAAGAAAGTTGAGCCGCTCTTCCCCTTCGGCTACGGCCTTTCTTATACGAAATTTGACTACAGCGATCTCAAGCTTTCGCCGAACAAAGTTGAGCTCGGCAAACCAGTGGAAGTGAGCCTTCAGGTGCACAACAGCGGATCACGCGAAGGCGCCGAAGTGGTTCAACTTTACGTACATGATGGACATTCCAGCGTTGACCGGCCCATTCAGGAATTGAAAGGTTTTCGCCGCGTGAGTCTCGCGCCCGGGAGAGACGAAGGAAGTGGATTTTACGCTCGACCAGAGCGCGTTGGCCTTCTACAGCATCGCAAAAAAGGGATGGGTGACGGAACCAGGTCAGTTCGACGTTCTAGTCGGATCTTCGTCGCGAGACATCAAGCTCAAAGCCTCATTTGATCTTGAACAATAAAGCAGGCGGCTCGAAGCCCTCCTAAATGGGTTCGAGAACAGCACGACGTTCACAAGCTGCGGAAAAATCCCCAACGTTGGACCACCACCGTGGAAGAGCGGAGATTCAGCGCCGCGTAAGCTTTTGAAGATTCTTCGGCTTCAGCCCCCGTAGTCGTCCTCTTAACGAACGAAAGGACTTTTTCCGCAGCCTCATACAGCTGTGCCGTCCAAAGCCGATGAAGACCAGGGGTTCAGCGACCGAGGGAGTTCGACTTGCTGGCCGGGACTATTTGTGGAATACCTTCGAGCAGAAATCGAATTCAATCGAAACAGGACACTTACGCCGAAACTTCTGCCAGCGGCAGCAACACCTGAAAACGCGTGTCCCCCGGGACCGAAGTAACCTGAATACTGCCTCTGTGCTTTCTCACAATTCGTTGCACGGTGTCGAGGCCGAGCCCGGTTCCTTCGCCGACCGCTTTGGTGGTAAAGAACGGCTCAAAGATGTGCCCTTCTATCTCGGGTGAAATTCCGGGCCCGTTGTCACGAATTTCAACCACCACGCAACCATCATCGCGATAGGTTCGGATTCGTAGCTCTCCCTTTCCTGCCATGGCGTCGATCGCATTATCGATCAGGTTGGTCCAGACCTGATTTAGTTCGCTTCCAAATGAATTCACCAGAAAAGGAACGCGCTGGTAGTCGCGCTGCACCGTAACTCCGCGCTTGAGCTTGTGGTTCAGGATGGTAAGCGTGGTCTCCAGGCTTTTTACGATGTCAACATTCTGCACCGGCGCCTGATCCATGTACGTATATTCCTTGATCGCACCGACCAAGTCGGAGATGCGCGATGCGCTGCTCTCGATTTCGTTCAACAAATTCGCAATCTCCACCGACGCGGCGATCCTGACCAGGGCAGCTCGTGCCGTTTGCGCATCCACCATCGCGAATAACGATTCCAGCATCTCCGGCTTGACGCTCTTGTGTGCCAGGTCCGCCGCCAGTTGCCACAGATCATTCTGCCCGTGACTGCGGAGCAAAGAATCAAGCTGTTCTTCCAGGTCGCTGGCGGTCAGCGGATCAGGCGGAGGTTCGTTTCGCTGAATAAAAAAATTTTCCAGCTTCTCAATCTCCGCTTTCTGCGCCGGGGTAAGGTCACGCTTTCCCAGCTCCAGACTCGCGTTTCTGATCTTCTTAATGATGTCGCGCAGTTGACTTGCGGCACGCTTGGCGGCGGAAGCTGGGTTGTTCAGCTCATGCGCCAGCCCCGCCGAAAGTTTTCCTAAGCTGGCCAGCCGGTCGCGTTGTTGTTCAATCCGCGTAGTTTCGCGGATCCGGTCGGACATCAGTCCTACCAGCCGCTGAGTGAGTTCCGGCATTTTTTGAATTAAATCTGGAAACAGCGACGCCGCAAATCGCAGAGCATGGGTGTCAGTGTCGGCTCGCAGGTTTACCTTAAATTGCTTCATCCGCGAAAACGGCAAGAGTCCGGTAACGTCGCCGGGGGCTAAGGCAAAGGTAACGGTCTCGCCCGCGAATTCGCCTCGTGCTGTGAGCAGCCCCTCAAGAATCACAAACATCGCATCGGCTGGATCGCCTTGCCGCAGGTAAAGGTCTCCTGCCTTGGCTCGGAGTTCTGTCGATTGACTGATAAACCAGTCGATTTGATCGTCGGGCAAATCCGCGAATATTGGGAAGCGAAGTAGTTCCGATTTATCGACCATTTATACCTTGCTCAAATACTGATGGATAAACTGCACGGCTACTGATCCTTCGCCCACCCCCGAAGCCACGCGTTTCACGGAACCATGCCGCACGTCACCCACCGCGAACAACCCGGGGACATTGGTCTCAAGCAAATAAGGGTCACGGTCGAGTGTCCATCCTTTCGGACGTTGCCCATCCCGTATAAGATCGGGACCGGTGAGGATGAATCCGCGGTCGTCGCGCTCTACCATCCCCGCCAGCCAATCCGTTCGTGGCATGGCGCCAATAAAAATGAACACCGAAGTGGCTGGCACGCGTTCGATTTTATTGGTGTCCGAACACAACACTGAAATTTCTTCGAGGTGGCTGTTGCCGTGCACCTCAGCCACGCTGCCGTGCGCCCACAGTTCAATGTTGGGCATCTCCTTGATCTGATCAATCAGATACTGCGACATGCTGCTGGCGAGAGAATCTCCACGCACCAGAATTACCACTCGCTTCGCGTACTTCGCAAAATTCATGGCCGCCTGGCCCGCTGAATTCGCTCCGCCCACAACATAAACCGTTTCGCCCTTGCACGACAGCGCCTCGGTCGCGCCGCCGCCATAGTAAACGCCCGCACCTTGCAATCGGTCGATTCCTGGAGCCTCCAGCCGCCGCCACTGTACTCCGCTCGCAATCATCAATGCGTGGCAGGAAATTTCGCTCCCATCCGCGAGTTTGATAATGCGGTACGGTCCCTCCATGCGCGCAGCCACGGCTTCTTGTGGCGACAGGATTTCCACTCCAAATCGTTGCGCCTGCACCACTGCCCGCCGTGCCAGGTCGCCTCCGCTAAGCCCCATCGGAAATCCCAGGTAGTTTTCAATTCGCGAACTCATCCCCGCCTGCCCGCCTGGAGCCTCCCGCTCGATCATCACCGTGTGCAAACCTTCCGAAGCGCCATACACAGCCGCCGCGAGTCCAGCCGGTCCTCCACCCACGATCGCCAGATCGTAAAAATCGGTTTGCGCCCGCGTACGCAACCCAACCTTCTGTGCCACGTCGGCCGGTATGCTTTCCAGAAGTTTTGTCCCATCAGGAAAGAGCACCACGGGAAGCTGAGTCGCTTCTGGCCCCAGAGCCTCCACCAGGCGTTTGGTTTCCGGATCGTTCGCGGAAGCCTCGACATCAATCCACTGATAGGGAACATGGTTTCGCGCCAGAAAGTCCCGCAACTCGTAGGAGCGCGGCGACCAGCGTGTCCCCAGTACGCGGATTCCCTCGAAAGTGGGACGATACGAAGCCTGCCAATCATCCAGCAAGTCATCCAATTGCGGATATAAGTGTTCCGCCGGCGGATCCCATGGCTTCAGGAAAAAATAATTAATATTGGCCTGGTTGATGGCGCTGATGGCCGCGGTTGTATCGGCATAAGCGGTCAGTAAAGCACGCTTCGCTTCGGGGAAGATGCGCATGCCTTCCTGCAGAAATTCCACTCCATCCATGCCCGGCATGCGCTGATCCGCCAGTAGCAACGCCACGGCATCGTTACGAACTTTCAATTGCTTTAAAAGGTCAAGCGCTCGTGCCGGAGAATCGCTTCCGATCACCCTATATTCGGCCCCGTACTGCGACCGCAGGTCGCGCTCTATCGTGCGCAAAACGTCGGAGTCGTCATCGACACTAAGCAAAATTGGTTTCGCCATGATCCGTCTGTCTTGCCTGGTTGAGTCTTAATGTTGCAGGTAATCGCTTTGCTTTTGTTGTTTGGATGTTGCAATTCCCTGCGAGGTCGCGTTTTATCTCTCATAGGCGGTGTGAAGCGGCTATCCTGAGTGAAGCCGAAGGGATCTCCCGCTCATCCAGCTTGGCGCGTCAGCCAGACCGCACCACTTCCGCGCCCCCGATCTTAGCGCAGAGAAATTCTTCCTCATCCTTCCGGATGAGGCTCTGTGCAAGGGAGGAGCTAATTATTAAATTATCGTGCTGCCGTAAAATTGTGCGCGGCGCCGGAACCTTCCTGTGATATTCTTGAGCGCTTTTACAGGGGCCCTAAATGCAACTACGATTGGCCGCTCGGGTTGCGGCAGTGTGTTTGTTAACCATCTCTGCAGTCCACGCACAACAAGTAGGAACCAATGTCAACATGGTGACCGGGACCCAGTGGCCCGGCGGCGATCCCTTCCTCCAGCGCCAGAACGAGCCTTCGATGGCGATCTCCTCGCGCAATCCATTGCATATGGTTGCCGGCGACAACGATTATCGCTCGGTGGATCTTCCCGCAGTTTCCGGCGAGTCGGAACCGACCGGCGACGCCTGGCTGGGCTTCTTTACCTCATTTGACGGCGGTCAGACCTGGACCAGCAATCTCGTCCCTGGATATCCGCAGGATACCTCGCTGGCAGGTCGACTTTCCCCCATCTATGGTTTAGGCGCTGGCGCCGATCCCACCGTGCGAGCCGGCACGAATGGCATGATTTACTACAGCGGCCTGGCCTTCAATCGCCAGCAGGGCGGCTCCAGCAAAGTGTTCGTGGCAACCTACACTGACGATAACAATATCGAAGGTAGCAATTCCATTCGCTACCTCTGGACCACAACAGTCGATACCGGCACGTCGAATCTCTTCGAAGACAAACCTTCAATTGCGGTCGATATACCCCGGTCATGGTCCGGTGCTTGCATCGTCCCGGCGTTGCCGCTGAAAAATACTCAGATTTTCCGTGCGGGAACCATCTACTCTGCGTGGACACAGTTCACCGGTCCTGAGAGTAACGGCGTAGCGGCGATCATGTATTCCCACTCCATCGACTGCGGTCTCACCTGGAGCCGCCCCCAGCAACTCAGCGGCAACACCAAAACTAACCAGGGCGCCGCCCTGGCCATTGATCCCAATACTGGCGCGCTTTACATTACTTGGCGAGTTTTCGCTTCCACAAACCCCACGCAGACCGATGCCATCATGTACGTTGCCTCCTTCGATGGAGGTAACACTTTCACGAAACCGCAACTCGCGGCAAACATTGCTGCCTTCGATCAAGGCGACACCACCGTCTCCTTTCGCACCAACGACTATCCGCAAATCGCGGTCGACTCTTCCAGCCGCGTCTATCTCGCCTGGTCGCAGCGCAATGTAGGCAACGTCAGCACGACCGGCGGCGATGCCCGCATCGTGGTGGCGACAGGAATTCCAACTGCGAATCCGAAGAGTGTGCCTCTGCAATGGAGCGCTCCTCTAGCCGTCGATCCCTATGCCTACCGCGGACATCAGATCATGCCCGGCATGGAGTTTTCCGCCGGCAAATTGACCGTCGCGTGGTACGACCTGCGCAACGACGACTTGCTCGCAATCTATACATCCCTCGGCGTGGCCGGAGAATTTTCCGATACCTTCGAAAACGACGGCGGAGCTCCGGACTTCCCCGCATTCGGCACTTACATCCAGGATCCTCAGGAACCCTACTCCTCCGATGCTCGCAGGCAGACCCTTGACGTGCGTGCGGCGCAGGCGACACCCGGCGACCCTCCAACCTTCTTTCCCTCCGTCCAGGTAACGGATTACTCCTATGGCTCCGTGCCCCCGAGCACGGAGATACAGCAACTGCAGGTCGATCCTCCCAATCTGCCGATGTTCCAGAGCGGAACACTTCCATTTTTTGGGGATTATATCGATGTGGCCGGACCCACTTTCATCGCGAATCAGGACGGTACCTGGCGCTTCAACGATCAGCCCACCGATCCCGACTTCACCCACGTGGTATGGGCCGACAACCGCGACGTGGTCCCGCCCGCCGATGGCAACTGGGCCAACTACACGCCGCCCACCTACGGCACCACCACCACCAGCATCTTCGATCCCACGCAGCAGCGTCCGGCTTGCACCACATCGAGCACGGGCAACACCGGCGATCGCAACCAGAACATCTACACCGCGGGACTTACCCCAGGCGTAGTTCTCAGCTCGCCCGGGAATGCGAAACAATTAGGTACCGCCAACGGCCAGCTCATCCAGCGCCAGTTCGCAATCGTGGTTGCAAACACCACATCGCAGACTCGTTACTATCAGCTCACAATCGCCGCTCAACCAACCGGAGGCGCGGCATCCTTTCTTCAATTCGCCATGCCCGGCCAGGCATTTCCCTTGACTCAAATTGAGGTCGAGCTTCCTCCGCTCTCGAGCACCTCCCGCGGCATGTTTGTCACTTCCACCAATGCCCATGCCGCCGTGACCGTTACCGCAGCGGAACTGAACGAACTGAACGGCAATCTCGTTTCCGGCGGAGAGACTGGATCCGTAACCATCAACGCTGACCCCAACAATCCCGCCAGCGTCGACACGAACATCTCGACCACCGAGAACTACACTCCCACTATCGCGACTCCGAACATCGCGAACCCCAACATCGCTAATCCCAACATCGCCAATCCGAATATTGCCAACCCCAATATTGCGAATCCGAATATTGCCAACCCCAACATCGCCAACCCCAACATCGCCAATCCCAATATCGCCAATCCGAACATCGCGAACCCGAATATCGCCAATCCCAATATCGCCAACACGTCTCTCTCGGATGGCACTATCACCGACGGCACCTGGGCCGTCACGAACACCGGCAACACGTCCAGCGCATACGCTGTGAATCTGACTGGTCAGAATCCGCCGCCGGGCGTAACCCTGCAATTAATCGTCTACCAGAACTACACCACGCCTCTGGCGCAGCAGTGCACGCTCGCCACGGAGTCGCACTTCGTTCCGGTAGCGAATATCACCAACGTCTCTTTCGCTACCCTCTCTCAGCTTCTGCAACCCGCAGCCAACAATCCCACGCTGCCGGGCTTGGCACTTCCACCTGGCGGGACGGCGTACATCACATTGCGCGTCTATGACGCCAACACCAACAATCCAGCCCAGGCTCTGGCCGATTACAACCCGATCACGCAAACCACTCCGGTCGTCGCAGCACAAGGCGCGAACACTGGAACCACGCAGCCTCCGGTCACACTCACCATTCTGACCAAGGCCTTGCCGCAAGCTACGCTAACCGGAGCATATCCGCCACAGACCCTGCAAGCCACAGGCGGCACCGGAGCCTATACCTGGACGATCGTCAGCGGCGCGCTCCCGAGCGGCATTTCTCTCACCACCGGCGTGATCGCCGGTACGCCAACCGGTTCTGCCGGCACCTCGTCTTTCTCCGTGCAGGTCAAGGACGCCGCAGGCCACACCGCGCAGCAGCCTCTGACGATTGTCGTGAATCCAGCGCCGATGATCTCGCCCGCCACTTTGGCCCCGGCCACGCAGACTGAGTCATATTCGCAGGCATTCTCGGTGAGCCCGGGAACGGGCACAGCGCCGTTCGCCTGGAGCGCTACAGGGCTTCCGTCCTGGCTTACGTTCACTGCCGCGACCGCCACTCTCAGCGGTACGGCGGTCGCGGGCTCGTACTCCTTCACGATCAAGGTCACGGACGTGAATGGCGTCGCGACTTCCACGCTTTACACGCTGCTGGTAAATCCGGCGCCCGTCATCTCACCAGCGCCAGCCAGTTTACCCGCGGCCACGCAGAGTGTGCTCTACTCGCAGATATTTTCGGTGAGCACGGGAACGGGAACAGCGCCGTTTACCTGGAGCAGTTCAACGCTTCCGACCTGGCTTACGTTCAATACTGGGACCGCCACCCTCAGCGGTACGCCGCCTGCCGCGGGCTCGGTCAACTTCACCATCAGTGTCACGGACGTGAATAACGTCACCACTTCCACGCCTTACACGCTGACAGTGAATCCAGCGCTGACTTCAATTACGGTTGCGCCCGCGCCACATACTACCTACACCGGGGACACGGTCTACGTGAACTATGACTGGCCTGGCCAAGGGACTGTACTGTACTCCGGCGGAAGCGCGCTAGTCGCGCCGGGTGGGACGACGTTCAGCGCTTCCTCTAATGGTGTCACCGTCAATGTAACTGGCACCAGTATTGCGCTGACGTTCCCCGGCGGGTGGAGCTTCGACACAACGCCCGTGAGCTTGGATGGGCTGGCCATCACCGATCCGCTGGCGACCATTACCGGCGTCTCACTCGTGTCCACCAACATCGCAGGCTTCACTGGTTCTGCTTCTCAACTCTCCTTTGACGGCAACGATGTGTATATTAATTTCCCGCACCCTGCCTTCTCGACGCTCCCTGCCGGAGCTACGGTCTCGGTCAACGTGACGTTCGCTGCCTCTGCCCCCGCTGCGCCTTATTCGCTTCCGGGTGGAAGCACGGAGCACTTCACGGCGACCGGAAACTATTCGAGCGGCCCCCCGCAAAACCTGACTGGTTTGGTGACCTGGGGCGCTTCTTCCACGCCTTCCGGCGCCGCGACGATCACCTCGGGCGGACTGGTGAGCGGTGTGTCAGATGGCAGTAGCACAATCACCGCTACTCTAGGCGCGATCCAAGGCGTCGCGACGATTACGACCCCGTCGCTGGTGTCGATCGCCGTAACGCCCTCGTTTCCCGCCATCGCTGGGACAAGCACTCAGCAGTTCACGGCCACCGGAACGTACTCCGACAGCAGCACGACAAATCTGACCAGCTCCGTAGCCTGGGCTTCCTCGGCGGCGGGTGTCGCCACGATTGCCAGCAGCGGCCTGGCCGCTGGCGTCACGCCGGGCACGACGACGATCTCAGCAACGCTATCAGGAGTTGTCGGAAACATGTTGCTGACAGTGAACCCGCCCTCGAGCCCGACTATCACCACGGCGGCGCTGCCCAATGGACAGTACAACTCGCCCTACACGCCACAGACCCTGTCCGTGAGCGGCGGCACGTCGCCGTTCACTTGGGCGCTTGGATCGGGTGGTGTTTTGCCCGCGGGCATGACGCTAAGTCCGTCGGGCAGCATCTCGGGAACATCCTGCCCAGGCGGGCGTGTGGTCGGTCCCGATTACGGTGACGGATTCGAATTCGTTGACCGCAAACACAACCCTGTCCCTCACAGTCGGTTTGGCAACCGGCTATTCCGGTAGTGGCAATTGCTACATGCCCTATCCAACCACGCCTATGTATTATTCGAGTAATGGCACCGCTGGACCGTGGAGCGTAACCAACGGGGTTCTGGGTGCAGAGATGGCATTCCTCCCTGCGACCACGGTCACCGTTGCCGGCATGGTCAGTACCAACGGCACGGCTGTCACTTGGTTTAGCCACCAGGGGGGCCAAAACGACCAGTTCTACTTGTCTCCCACTCCGTCTTCTATTGTGATTAACAACATCACCTACGGCGTGGCGTCGGTCAATTCGGCGACCAGCCTTACGCTGACGCAATCGGCGGGCGTGCAAACCGATCTTCCTTACTGGTACACTCTTCCCGCTGGCGGCAACATGCTGACGGCGTGCCTGAGCGGAGAAGCTATTACCAGCGGTTCCTACCAGCTTCAGTTCACCGCGGGGACGTCCACGTTCACCCTGCCGTTACAGGTCGTGGCTGCGGACACCCAGGATAACGGCATCGTCAACGTCAACTCCGAGGGCATTGGAGCCGACGTGCCGCCGAGCTTGGATCAGCAGGGAGTGGTTACAACCGGGCAGAGCTTCGCCTTCCTTCCCGGAACTTATGCCGCGGATTCCGGTTTCAGCGGGAATGCGCTGTTCGGATTTACTGGTTCCGCCCCGCAGCTCTGCGGCACTTTCCAGAATGTGCCAAATTCGCTTACCGCCGCATCACAGCCGGGCCGCTACGATATCGCCATCGACGGCACAACCCAAAGCTGCACACCATCTGCATTTCCAACCAGTCCGGCCCCGATTGTGTTCGAGTCGGTAGATACACTGCCCAGCTCAACGTACTTTGGCGGGGCAACCACTATCTCAGGCGTTGTGCTTTCGGACCCAGGCAACCCCACGGGCGCGTTCGCGGCGGCCAGTAACGTGCTTGAGATCACGCAGCGGCTTCAGCCCGAATCCAGTGACCGTGGCATTTAACTACACGATCAACGACACCGGTTGTCCAGGTTGCATCGATCAACTTCAGGTTGGTTTGAACACGGAACCGAGCCCACAAACCTACGCATACAACGGTGGCTCTTTTAATTCCGGTAGCGCCAGCGTCAACATCAACGTGCCCAACACACCGGGCCGATACTACATCGCAATCGATTTCGGCGAGGACTACGGGTTCCTGTACTCCTCGGCATATTGGGCGAACGGGCAGCCGACCGCCACGCGCTACATCGGAGTGGTCGACGTCCGGTAGTGAGGGCGTGGAAAAGAGCCTAGAAGCCATCAAGCCATCTCATAAATGGGTTCGGGTAGGGGACGACGTTCAGTCGTGCCGTCCAGAGCCAATAAAGACGAGGGCTTTAGCCCCTGAGGGACGTTGACCTGCTGCTCAGTACTATTTATGAGATGGCTTCTAGCGAACTGGGCTTCCGCTCGCTTCGAGCGAGCGGAGGCGCTTCTTTGCATCCGTAGCTAGAGGATCGTTCACGCTCTTCTCGCGAGCTTTGAGGTAATTTTGGTAGGCTTCCGCAGCGCCGGGACTCTGCAATCCTTCACGCGCCCGGCCCAGATAATAATCGACGGGCGCAAAATAACGCCAGCTCGGTTCGTCATCCAGAAACACCGACGCTGCCTCTCCGCGCCGCTTCACGCAGGCATCAAACTCGGTCTCCGCGTCCGGAAATGCTCCGGCTTCCAAATACGCACGTCCCAGCCCCAACCGCCCGACCCAGGTATCGGCGATCTTCTGCGAATCTTGAAAGGTTCGAACCGCGTCCCGATAATCCTTGCGCTCCATCTGCACTTCCGCTTCAATCAGCTTGCCATACGCGCCGGGATCGGGCTCCAGTCGCTGGCTTAACTTCTTGCTTAGCTCCATGGCCTTGTCGCTCTTGCCAGCTTCGAGAAAAATCATTGCAGCCGGGTAAAGCAGGCTTTCATCATTACTTCCGCTCACAGCCTGCTCGGCGGCGGCGATCGCTTTCGCCTTCTGTCCCTTCATGAGCCACGCCTGCGCCTGCATGACATACTTGGCCGCGGCTCGCGAAACATCTTTTGCGGCCAGATCGGCTTTCACCGCCGGGCCTAGAATCGCCAGCGCATCATCCGGACGCCCTTGGTACAAGGCCATATCCGCCAGCCCGACAGCTGAGGCGGAAGCCCCCCAGGCGCTGAGCGGCGCCGCTTTTTTATAAGTGTCGGCCGCAGCCGTTTCGTCTCCTCGAGCGAGCTGGGAGATCCCCAGGCAGATATATGCCTTCTCAAATCCGGGATTGAGCTTCAGCAGCCGCTCAGACTCGCGAATAGCGGTGTCAAAGTCGCCGGCATACATCGCGAACAGCCCGTAATTATTCAGATAAAGTACATTGTCCGGATAGATCGCTACCACCCGGCGCTCATCCTCAACTGCACCGCTCATATTTCTTGCGTAGAATTCGGCAAGCGCGAGATTACCAATGCCGGCCGAATCCGCCGGAAACTGCTTCTCGAGCGCCTTGAACTGCTCGATGGCCTTTTCATAATCGCGTTCCATCAAGTAATAAGCACCGCGGGTGCGGTATTTCTCGCGGTCGGTCATGCGATCGATCTTCGACAGCGCCAGCTTAAAATCTTTCTCCGCATCCTGCTTTCTGCCCATATTGGCGAGGATTACGGCCTCCCCGGCATACGCTCGCCCCAGCCCGGGGTCCAATTCAGTGCTGCGGCCGTAGGCTTGCAACGCTCCATCCCACTTGCCTTGCCATTGCAACTCCTGCGCGAGCGCATATTGCTGCGAAGCCTGGAGCGATTGCGACGAAAACGTTTCGGCAGCCGCAAGCTGAGCGGATTTCGGAGTAGCATCGCCCAGCGCCTTCCGTATGCCGGCGGCAATGCGGGCAACCGCATAATTCAAATCGTTCGGAGTCGAGGCGGTGGCGCTCGCGCTGTCAATCACCTTGTTGGTTCTGGCGTCGATCGCCTGCGCCGAAACCGCATACTTGCTTCCATCCTGCCGGATTGAACCCGACACCACCACTCCCACCCCTTCGCGTTGCGCGATCAGGCGCGCCGAATTCTCATCCAGTTTTGTGGAGCCCGAGAGTTTCGCCAGCGTTTTGCGCGCGTTGCCGCGATTGTAAGTGGTGATGAAAGACGCGCCTTCCAGCGCCGTGCTTAACGCGGGCTCGAGCGTGCCATCGAGAACTGGGTTGCCGGTCTGGTTGCTGAAATCAGAGATCAGAATCTTCACCGGAGCGTGCGCCCCCGCGGACGCTTTAGGATGGAGTCTGCTGTAAACCAGCCCTCCCGTCAGCAGCACGATCATCGCGGCCAGAGCAGAAAGCATTTTCCAGTTGCTGGCATGAGGCTTTCTGATGCCCAGCCAGGTTTCCAGATCCGCGATCAGCGCTTCAATCGATTCGTACCGGTCTGCCGGGTTGAGTTGAATGCAGCGGGTAATAATGTCGTTCAGAGCCCGGGGTATCTGCGGATCGGCTTCGATCGGAGACGGCATTTGTTTCGCACCGCGCTCGCCTAGCAATTCTGGCAATCCTTTTTGGCTGGTCGGCATCTTGCCGACGCAGAGTTCGTACAGAATCAGCCCGACCGTAAACAAATCCGAGCGAAGATCGATTTTTTCAGCTCGCGCCTGCTCCGGCGACATGTACCGCGGTGTGCCCAGGAGCGAACCCACTCGCGTGAGGCTATTGGACGATTCACTTCCGGGGAGCGAAGGCGACGGCGCGGCTTGCGCGAGGAGTGCGGCCGTTTCCGTCGAGCCGGCCAACCCAAAATCCATCACCGCAACCCGGCCCTGCTTGTCGATCATGATGTTCTGCGGCTTCAGGTCGCGATGAACTATGCCCTGCCTATGAGCTGCCGCCAATCCGTAGCAGACCTGCAACATGATTTCCGCGGCTTCTTTGGGCGGTAGCTTGCCACGTTTATCCAGAATATGGCGGAGTTCCTGGCCCTCGATGTACTCCATGCTGATGAAACGCACGCCATCGGCAACTGCGAGATCATAAATTCGGACTGCATTGCGATGCGTGATCTGTTGCGCGAGCACTAGCTCCTGGCGGAAGCGTTGCAGGATTTCCGCGCTGCCCGCCAGTTCGGGACGGATCACTTTTAGCGCCACGATGCGATCCACCTCAGTGTCGTGGGCCTGAAACACCGACCCCATGCCGCCCTCGCCGAGCGTTTTCAAAATTTCGTAGCGGCCACCCAGAACCGAACCTGGCGCCAGCGAGACCCTCCGATACGCAATTGCGTCGGAAGGCGTAAAGGGTTTCGACCACCCTCGCGGTTCGGGGGTTGCTTGGGTTAAATCCTCACTACCTTCAACCAAATTGCTCTCAACGAACATCTGGGTTGCTTCCGCATCCACGGGAGTGGCAGTGCCGCAGGCCGGGCACTGCGATGCAGAGATTGGAACATCGCTTTTGCAGGTCGCGCAAAGCATGAATGAATGGAAGCCCCTGGAAGCCTGATTATCGAACAGTCAAGGCGCATTTGTCTCGGTATTTAATCCAATTCCTCTCCGAAACGCCCTTAATCACGGCATCCGCAGACATCGGGCTCCCGAGTATTTAGACTCTGCGAGATTCGAGGCAAACCTCGGAAAGAAGAGCAGCAGCCCTTGCCATCTCAGTGTCTCGGCAAAATAGTCCCTCAGAAAAAGGTCGTGGCCGGGAAAAGGTATGGTCCCTGAAAAAGAATGCTTGGCTGAGACAAGAATGCTGAGACAAGAATTGCAGGCGAGAAAGAAATGGCTCCTCAGGTAGGATTCGAATCCGCGTGCCAACGTAGTTTCACGTACTTAGCTCGCGGCAGATGGCATCTTACGCGGCTAATTCCTGGTAGTTTCGTGTTAACGGCACGGGAATGGCACGGGAATGGCACGGGATGTTAAGGGCGCGGGTCTTCCAATTTGAACATGCGCTCTAGCTCTAGCCGCTTTTTTTCCTTCTCTATTTTCAGCTTGGCTTCTGCCGCAAGACTTTCTCTTTCGTATAGGGACATATTACTCGGATAGTCTTGAGCGCGGGTTTCGCGGGCTGTGATTCGCGGCTGACGTTTAGGCATGGTCTTGCACCTAAAGAGGGAATCCCCATGATAGGGCGACGCGAAAATGTTTGTCGGTCCGCTGGCCGACACTAAAAAACAACGTTGTCTCGGCTACGTGGTCGAAACGCTAGCGGCAGATGGCATCTTACGCGGCTAATTCAGTACAGTTGAGCGCCAACGGCACAGAAAACAGCGCGGAAACACCGCGACGTGCGGCTTGGATAATTAAAGACAGATCATCTGGACGCGCACTTTGCACGCCCAAAGGGTTCAGAGAGCGCGGACGACCATAACAACTACTGCGATCACGACAATCGTTCCCAACAAACCGTAACCTAGCATAGTCCCTCCTTTGGGAGAATCTGTACCAAGTATGCTGGAACATGACGATGCTTCGCTGTCCCGTTTTGCTCAAATTTAGAAAATCGCGAAGCCCGTTTCCGGACCCGACATCACCCGGTTACGGGCCTTTTTCATTGGTATTCTTACCTCGTTATGGGGTTCCTACGTCCAGCTTTCTTTGAGCTTCGCTTGACCTTCCTTCCTTGTGGTTTTTCGCGTCATCCAACGCGCGGCAAAGCTGAGCCACAAGGATCGTTAGCTTCTCGGGGTCCATTTCCGTACTTGCTTGTTCTGCGATGGAATACCACTTTTGATCGGTGAATTCCGAGGCCATAAGCGGGGCCTCCGTTTCTGGGATTCACCAATTTTAGATTTCGAGGCCAAACAGAATCTGTTCAATTTTGCTCATTGTTGTGCGGTAGCGTACCGCTCGCTGTCGGATGACGAACGGGTTTTCGCTGTATAGACAAAGGGGATGCGAGACTCCTAGGTTTGGATCGAGACTCCTAGGTTTGGATTATGCCGGTTCCACCGAACTACTGCTGGATTTGCCGTAAGCCGGTTTCCTCAGAAGACTGTAAGCTGGATGAATACGGTTTTTTCTTCCATGAAAGTTGCCTCGAACTAGAAAATCAGAGGCGTTCCAATCAAGGTTTGTCCAAGGGCGCATCGAACATAAGTAAAATTTAACCCCTGATATGCTAAATGTGTTGCGGAGAGAAGTTGAGCAACGTTCTCAATAAACAGGGTCACCGATTTTCCTAACGAAGCGGGCGGCAAATCCGTGTCCGTCTATCAAGCAGCTTTGGACTACAATCCTCGCCGGTATGCCGCGAAAGACCCGCACGACGGCGCACTCCACAGACATCCTCGATTACCACAGCAACTTTCCACGTACGAGAAAGACAGTCTTGCGTCGGAAGCGAGACTCAAGGGCGAGCGGGAGAAAAAGAAGCCGCCAAAATCAGGCAAGCCTGCACGAATGAAATCTTGATTCAGTTTAATGGAATTAGAGACGGCCCTAACTATCGTTCGTTGTCGAACAGTCTTGAATTTCGAGAAGCCGATATACTTCGCGGGCCATGCCATCCAAAGGGCTCTTGTCATTTTTTCCGCAAACACCCTAGGCTTTCTTAGCATCGGAAGAGAAGGCAAGTCACCCGCCCTGACTTCATTACTCCACGGGGGTGGAGCCCAAGGAGTCAGGGCGCTGCTTGTGCGACGCTAGGGGCCCCGCGAGACGTTGCGCTTCGTTTTTCCCTCCTAGTCTTTTTGGTGCTGGCGCTCTACCGCGTTATCGAGAGGGAATGGACGAAACGCTAGCGGACAGACGGTTTATGCTTTCTTCCCCAAAACCGCAACCGCTTCAATCGTGTTAAGAGCACAAGTGGACCGCTCTTTTAATAGTTCGGCATCTGTCAGAACTTCCGAGACTTCCCTATCCGCGATCGTGTCCCCTTTTTTTGGAATAGCATTCACCAACGCAAACGCTGCATGATTCAGTGTGCCATCAGCTTTCCGCGTCGCAACTCCCACGAATTTCTGGCCTGGATACTTGAAAATCACTTGGTCCATAAACCTAAGTCCTCCTTTTACCGCCTACTTAGTCCGCGCCGGGAACGCAGTGACAGACGCTCTTACCCTTGTTGGGATCATAATGACAAACTGGGTGCCTTCCCTTCGGACAAGCCATCGCTAACCCAACCCCCAGTACCATCACCGCTATCATTCCGATAGAAAACCGGATGAAGTCCTTCTTCAGTTCTCTCATTTGGTTACCTCCAGCGGTGACGATAAGTCGGCAGAGACGGGAAGGACAGGTTACTTGAGTGAAATGGACGCCAGTTCCGGGCGGCTGCGGGAAGCGCACATTTGCTGGACGGTGTATGTGCGTTAGCGTACGGGGTAACGAGGCGCGAGGCGGCGGTGCTTAAATTTTCCTTCTTCTCCACACCCCCGAGTCTGCTAGAGTCCGACAACACTACCCGAGAGGTAAAAAAATGGGCGAATCGGCGCATCGTTCTATCCAACCTTCGCGTGAGCAGGTAGAAGCGCTCGCGAAAATGTCACGGTCCTTGAATGCTCAGAAGGCTACTCGAATTTCCCCTTCTGCGATGTCAGAGGTTCAGGCCGCACTAAACGATTATTGGGATGAGCTTGACGCGAGCGATCTCAGCGAAGCGTCTAAAGGCATCTACATGGCTAATGCTGACAATTTCGTACGTTGGATGCGAAACGACTTTACCCCCGGCTCGCGCAACACTCCGTGGAAGCCGATACGAACGGCGAAGACCTAATGTCAACCTCTACGCTCATTTTGCATCAAGCCATCCAAGGTTTTCAGGAAGACTTTCAATTTTCGTCCATTATTCATAACCAGCGTGAAGGGTCCTCGATGAAGCCTTAGAATCGGATGCCAGTATGGATATCCTTCCGCGTGCCACACGTAGCCCCATCCCGTCTTTTCGTCAATTCGATATTTGACGACGGCAGACTCGTTCTTTCTGAAAATCAACTGTCCATATTCCATTTGACGGAGTACCAAGCCTCCATCGCAGTTTTCCATGTACTGCGCGGACAAGGGGAACGTCATAAATCCTTTCGATGCTCTGGGTCCTAGTTATCCACCTCTTCACGCATTTGAGGGAACCTACGCGGATTGACCTTTGCGCTCTCGCTTGCTTCCTCGTATGTCTCAAACGGTCCTAGATCATGCGTGTATAGGGTTTTCTCAAATTCCTGCCCAACCCACTCTCGAATTACAAACGATCTCCTCATTGGGATTGGGCTTCCTTGAGACTTCGTTTCATCAAACACTTTTAAGCTGCCACTATGGTAAAAGGCCGCGAGGCCGCATATCGGGCACATCCAGTTGACGGCGCTTACGTCAAAGTCCGGGCGGCTACCGGGGGTCTGATCGGGGCAGCGGCTAATGCACAGTAGCCTATCGCATCTCCCGCACTGGATTCCGTAGACTCGCGTCACATTGCTCGCTTGGGCGTTCATAATGCGGCCCTCCGCGATTACGGTAGCGCCCCACGCTAGCTTGGGAAAAGGGAAAACTCGGTCGGTATCAAACCGAAGTAACTGAGCGGCGTAATTTACGAGGTTCTTTTTTATCGGATCGGCACTTCTCGGCGCGATAAATTGGGCACGGTACGATTTAAGAACTCTGCAAACGCTTGACACGATGTTGGCGTATCATCCCAGATGGTTTCTGGACTGGTCCGGACAAATTCGGTATGCTGGATTTCTGAATCTATGAGTGAAACCAAAACTCCATCTTGCTTCCGGCTGAAACCGTCGATCACAATAGTCTTGTAGAAGTCTACGCCTCCGTAAGTCTGGCTCAAGCTGACGAAATAGCACAATCCCCCAAACACATCTGACGATTCCATTGACACGATGACTATCGTGCTGACCTGCGAGAATCAACGAGTGCTGGTGTGGCCCCTGCCGGTTTGCTTCGACGAACGGCTTGTTTACGAACAGACGGACCACTTTTTCGCCTTTGCCTTCCGCTATGAAATCGCGCGGCTGTTGAAAAGAAAGACTGATTGCGAACTGCGCTCCAACCGAATATGCAAGACCAGCGTACGCAATCTTGGCCGCTGTGCGCAGACCGTTCAACGATCCAACTTCATAGCAATTGCCACCAATGTGTACCTCAGCTCTAACGGGATCGCCGGGGCCAGATTCATCAAAAGGGAGACCCTTTTTTTGTATTTCCTTCAACAACTTTTCTCTCTGACGTGGATTAAGGAATCGATGGACAAACTCCCTGCTCCCGTCTGGTCCGCTAACCGGCGTGACGGTCCGTTTTAGTTGCACGGACCCGTCCTTTTTTAGACGGGCAGCATAATCCTTGTTCTCAGTTTTAGCGATTACCTCAACTTCGGGGACATTGCCGTAACGATCTTTAATTCGGAACAGCGCACGGAATAATGCCAATTCGTTCAACAATGGCTGCTCGAATTTGGAAAAGCCGTGATTGCAACGTGAACAACTGCTATTCTTCAGAACAATGTCCCCACCTAGTGCCGCAGGGAATATGTGCTCCTCTGTGAGCTTGGTCGATTTTGCAAGGCAAAAAATACAGACATTCATACGGCCCGATAGCCCTACGGTCCATCGCCACGGCATGGTATCACTGGGGCAGCCTTCGTCATTAACGGCGCGACGTAAGAACCGGATAGCGCCGGAGGGTCTTGCAGTTTCCGTTTTTCCAGTCCATCAGCTCCGGCGCAAGCACAGCCTGGGAAGCCAAGCTCCAGGTCATAGCAGTCTTGTCTGTGAACCGGATCACGATGTCAAAGCCGTCATCCGTGTAGACCTCCCGGATGTAGTCCACGATCTTACCCTTAACGCCCGGATGCTTCTTTTGCACCTTCTTCTTCATGCGACACAGCATACCGCAAAGCGCAAATAACTGTAATGATGTCAATTAGTTAGTACACTTTCCGAGTCCGGTTAACGTGTTCATCTCGCGGAAACACTTGACGTGCTTGGCACACCCGGAATATCATCTTATGTGCGATGGCAATCAAGTTTAAGTTTGGCGGTATCACTTTCACTGCCGATACTCCGGATGAAGTGGCACAAACGTTGGCTAGTCTCAGGAAGCAAGAGGCCGATAAGCATCAGGCACGGATTCAAGCCATGCTAAAAGAGGGTCAAACGAAAGAGTTGCATGAATATCTAAAAGAGGGACAGGCAAGCCCCTGGACGCCCGAACTGTTTATGAGTTTCATTGACCGGCTTGGAAAGACACAGCGGGAAGCCTTGGGATTACTGGTTTCGTTCAATCATGTGTCCGATGAGGAGTTACGCGCCTGCATTAAGGTGACCGGTAATCAGGCACTCGGCGGCATACTGTCTGGCATATCCAAACAAGCAGCGGCGCTAGGCATCGAAGCCCGTCAGGTATTCAGTTTTGAGAATTTCCGCAACGCAGATCGGCGGCGTAGCACATACACTGTAGCTCGCGGATTCCGAGACATAGCCGCTCGCCAGAATTGGCCCAACCCCGAGCAGTACCCCTATAAAAATAACAGTTGACGTACAGTCGGCGTGCTTGGTATAGTCTGTGAATGGACAGGCTAGACAAGTTCGAGACGTTGGTTTCGCAGAGCCAAGTTGCCCTCGCAATCTTCCGCGCGCCCGTGCCGGGCAGCTTTATGCTTTGCGACATCTCGGCCTCAACCGATCCGATAGCGGACCTTGTGGCGCGTGACGGCTTCGTCGGACTAATCGGACTTGTGGGACTCAAGCCCCGGACTGCTTTCGCTGTGGAGCTAACCAGCTCCGAGTTTTCTGCAATCCACGCGTCCTTTATCAGCCTTTTTGAACGTGCCTTGATTAGTGCGGAATCGTCCCTCACCGGCTTAAACGAAGACTTCCTAAAGAAACTTCACATCCTCCCCCAGAACCTATCAATGGAGGAAAACTAACATGCGAAAACTGCTTGCAATATTTCTGTTTGCTATGGCGCTCGCGGTCCCGGCATTCGCACAGGAAAGCAGCGTGTCCTGTGATGTCCAACACATCGGCGGAGTGGACTTCAGGGTCTGCAAGTTCGATGGCAAGGTAGCCGTTGACATGGTTGACGGGTCCCGCTATTGGTCCGCCGTGTTCAGCAACCGCGCACAGTTCAGAGCGTGGGAGCGAAAGCAGGAAGCCGCCGGGAATAACAAGCACACGAATCGCAAGAGCGAAGTCCAAGCGCAATCGTGGCACACGGAAAACGGTTGCGCGTCCGATGGCTTCAAGTGGCATGACGATGGTTGTCACGCAAAGTAGCGAAGTGTCCCCGGTCCTGTGGTGGGAAGGGGAGGAAACATGGCACGGACAAAGAAGTTGGGGGAGTTAATCGAATGGCCGCGAGTACGGAGGAGCACGTTGCCGCCCAAGTGTTCGGAGTGCGGAAAGACGCTTCGTATGCCGAAGAAGCGGCCCTGTCGAATTTTGGAGTTTCGCAAACGAGTTTGCCACAGGTCATAAGGGTACCTCGTGGCAAGGGCGGTGGGCCGAGTCCATCCTGCCGCCCGAATAAAGTTTGAGCTTCCCGCGTGGGATCACGTGGGTACGCGTTAGCTCACCGGCCTGGATACGGACGGAAAACCAAGCGCGAAACAAAACTAGGAGAGATGTATGTCAACGTCAACAGTAATCTCAGCACCACCACCATCCAATGACCTCCAGAGTTTGCAAGCGCGGCACGCGGAAGCGCTGAATATCGCGGAGGGGTTTGTCAACAAGGCCGAAGAGCAAAAAAGGCCGCTCACAAGTTGGGAACGGCAACGCATAGATGACAAACTGAAAGAGGCCGCCGAACTAAAAACCAAAATCGATGCGGCGAAAGCAAAAGCCGCCCCATCCCCGACAACCACGGAGTCCGCGCGGGCACAGCTTGCGAAGCTAGGCCATCGGTTTCCGGCTCCCGCCCCTCAACAGGAAAAGCGTGCCGAGCCTCTTATACCCGCCCGATTTTCGCGTGACTACTACGATGCATTTTACGGTTACGTCGGCGGGGCTAAGGCTCTCAACGCGGCTCTGTACGAAGGATCGAGCGCGGCGGGCGGTTACGCTGTGCCCATTGAGGTAGCGGGATACGTGGTGCCACTGGCTCCCCAAGACGCAGCGCTCAGACGCATTGCAACGGTTATCGCTACCAAGTCAGACCTGAAAGTTTCGCAAGCTATCACGCGGGGGGCTTTCGCGGCTAAGACAGAAACGTCCGCATTCTCGACTGCTCAGCCCTCTCTGTCTCAGTTCACCATCTCCGCTTTCGCTGTCGGCGTCGAAACACCAATGTCGATAGAGCTGGCACAAGACGCGGAGTACTTCAAAACCTTTGTGCTGGACGATATGGTCACCGCTCTTCTGGAGTATGAAGAGCCGCTTTTCATTTCCGGGTCAGGTAGTGGTCAACCGCAAGGATTGCTCGGAAATATCGGCAGCGGCATAACCGCCGAACCGGATACGAACGGCAATCTTGTGTCCATCGCCGCTACCTTGAGCATCCTAAACACGCTTAAGGCGACATACCACAAGAACGCGAGTTGGCTCATGCAACCCGCAACGTCACTTATTATTCGCGCTGCTCAGGTTGGCTCTGACTTGTTTGAGCCGGTATTCCGGCGAGAGAACGGCGTGGACCTGTTGCACGGTTATCCGGTTGAATACTCGTCCTCAATGCCAACGGCAGCGCGTGGTGCGACTCCGGCCCTATTCGGTGATTTCCGAAAAGGCTTTTTGATTGCAGATCGTGGCGGAAGCGCGCTGATTCTCAAGGTGATCGAGCAAGATGCGACGTTGGCCGCACAGGGAGTCTTAACGCTCTTGGGCTATAGGCGTACGGACTCAAGGGTCATGCGCTCGGAAGCCATCCAGGGTATCACAATTTCGGCGTCGTAATTTTGCCGGAGGGAGCGGCTGTTGTCTTGGGGAGGATGACAGCCGCTTTCAATTTTTTTTCGAGGTCAGTTTGGTATGGCAGACGTTGACTTAGAAATAGTGACCAACATTGAGGGCTTGGATGAGCTGGAGGAAGCACTTACTAACGGCTCAAAGCGAGCGGTTAAGAGGTTTCTCCGCTCGGTGGAAATGAAAGCCGCCAAGCCCATTATTGAGGCCGCCAAGCAGACCGCGCCTTATCTCACGGGTGCCTTGGAAAACGATCTCCACCGGGAATCTGTAGTAAGCGACGGCGAAATCACTTTGCGAATTGGACCCGGCCCGGAAACCTTTTACGGACTTATGCAAGAGCTTGGGGACGCGCATGTCCCGGCTTTGCATTGGTTGGAGAATGCGGCTAGATCGGCACAGGACGAAGTGTTGGAAACGTATTACGACGCCCTCAGCGAAGGGCTAGAGGACATGAAGAAATGAGCAACCAAGTTTGGAGTCTGAGCGTCGATCTGCAAACCAAAACGGCCACATTCACAAGCGGCCTGTCCGATGCGGCTAAAGCAGCGCGGGGCAGCTTCCAAGAAATAAAAGAGGGTGCCCGCGAGATGGGGCGCGAGACAAGCAGCTCCATGACGGAAGCCCGGCACGGTGTCGTGCTGCTTGGGGAAGAGTTCGGTATCCATTTGCCAAGGGGTGTCACAACGTTCCTTGCCAGTCTCGGGCCGGTTGGAGCCGCGATGGAGGCGGCTTTTCCATTTCTCGCCATCGCTGTGGGCGCAACCTTCCTGATTGAAAAGCTGATGAAGATGGGCGATGAAGCGGCCAAGTCCGGACAGGCGTGGACGGCCATCTCCGCCGATGTAGCGAAGTGGGGCGAGAACAGCAAGAAAGAATTACTAGACGTTCAGATACAGCTTGACCGGCTCACCGGCGATAAGCTGAAAGAACTCCAGGACACGCTCAAGAAAATTGACCTAACCACGCTGGACCATCTCAAAGGTGAATTTGACGGCGTGAGCAAGAAGGTTGACGAAGCATTCACAAAGATGCGCTCCAATTCGGTCATGACGTTCCTTGGCATGGGCAACGGTGTGGCAGATGTGCAACAGATGTTCGCCTCCGCGATGGACAAGATCAACTCGGACCTTGCCAAAGGGGACCAGAAGAAACTTGCTAGCGACCTAAAGGCCGCGAGTGACCAGATGTGGAACTTAGCCGCGCCCACCTACAACCTTGTTCAACGCCTGGAGGAAGCTCACAACGAGTGGGGCGCAAACAAGATTGCAGCGGATGAGCACTATCAGGCGTTGCTTAAGGCTCACGGCGTGCTTGAGGGAATGACCAAGGAACTCCGTGACCAAGAGACGATTGAAAAGGGTAAGGCCAACGTAGCCACTCAAACAATCACGCCCATTCATAACGCAACGGACCCACGCATTGCAGAGGAACGCCGTAAGCAGCTCGCGGCCTACCTGGAATCGAACAAACAGAAGGCGGAGTCTGAGGAAAAGCTGGACGAACAGCGAATGCAGATGGAGTCCTCCATTACGCATTGGTTTGCGGAGGAGTACAAAAAGCAGACGGATGAGATGCTGAGGGCCACTCAGCAACAGCACGAAGCGGCGGTCCGAGCCAACGATGAGGCCGTGAAAGACGCGGAGTCCGCCCGCAAAGTCTCACAGACGAACCTTCAGGGGTCCGCGTATCTCATTTCCAAGCAACAGGAGCAAGCGGAGATTAGAGCCATTTTGGAGCAAGAGCAATCGGACTTAGCCTCAGCCCATCAACGGGAAGTGGCGGAGCAAGAGTCCTACATCTCCAGGATGAAAGCATTAGCCGCGAGCAGCACGGGCGCATCACAGGTTACGGCACAGAGTGAAGCAACCGGCGCACAGACGAAGTTAACAGCGGCCACTCGCCAATACAACGAAGAGCTAACGCGGAACAAAGCGGCTATTCAAGCCTCAGACCTGGAGACGGCAAAACTCAACAATTCCTGGAGCGTGTTTTTCGCACGAGCCAACCAAGAGACGAAATCTCTTGCGGCCACAATCCGTGGTGAACTGCAATCCTCCATGACATCGGCAAGCAACGCATTCTCACAGGGGATTGCCAAGTCCATTGTTGAGGGCAAGTCTTTAGGCAAGAGCATGGTTGAGGTAGCGCGGCAGATGTCCGAGTCAATGATTGAGGGTCTGATTAGGTGGGGAATGCAAGACTTGATTACAAAGATGGGCATGAAAGCAACCGCCGCGTCATTGGCGGGCGCTAACGCAACCGCGTCTATGGCCGGAGCTCCGTGGCCGGTGGACATGGGCGCACCCGCCTTCGGGTCTTCGATGATGGGCGCGGCGCTAGCCTTTGAGATGGGCGGCATTGTGCCCGGCGTCACGCGTGGGGACAGCGTGCCCGCGATGCTCACGCCGGGTGAGGCCGTGTTACCGAAGCGGCTAACCGATAGCTTGATGCACCCGGCCCGTAGCAGCGAGAGCGGCAACCCCGTACACATCCACCACACGTCGCATTACACAATCCACGCCATAGACGGCGCGAGCGTCCAGGGGATGCTTGAGCGGCACGCGGACACGTTTACGGAGCACTTCCACAGTCAAGTTAGACACCTGAATAAGTAGAGGACCCAATGTTTTCAAAACCCAAAGTATTAGCGGTGTGTTTGTGCGGCGTGGAGCGCCAACACTGGATTTCACCGGAGCTAACCGCAATGCTCCTTAACATGACACGCGACACGCGGTTCGATGTACGTGTGCAATTCATCAAAGACGCCCGCCCTACCGAAGTAGCGCGTAATCGCGCAATGCAGATGGCGCGGGACAGCAAGGTTGATTGGTTAATTTCTTTTGACAATGACATCTTCATGCGGAGCGGCACGCCATTGGACGTGATTGCGGAGTCCTCAGACAAAAAAGGCGTTATTGGTCTGACGTACGGCCTGGAAACACAGCCCGGTTTTTATAGCCTTGTCCCGCCTGGAGGGTCAACGATTGACGGTAGGTTTGCGGAAGTGCCATACGTTGGCGGCGGAGTGCTCATGGTCCACCGGAAAGTGTGGGAGAAAATCCCCCGTGGTCCGTGGTTCCGAATGCAGCTCGGAAATGATGAAAGCTTAGACCCGAACAACGGCGGACTAATAGAGGATCAATGGTTTTGCCGTCTCGTTCAGCAAAATGGTTTTCGTGTGTGGACCCATCGTGAACTGTTCGCGGGTCATTACCATACAGGGGACCTAACAGAGAGATGCTTCCAGGGGAAGTGATATGCGACAACTGTTCTTTATCAGTCCGAAGGGTTACCCGGCAGTCCGTGCGGCATTCACTCCCGCAATCAAGGGCGCGAGCACGGGCGGTTGGTGCGCAGAGGGGGATGACCCCGCCAAGGATACCGTTATCGGCGTGGTGGAGATGTATGGAACGTGTGACGCGGAGGAAGTCATAACCGCGCTGGAGGGCCAAGGGATTATGTGGCTACCAAATCACATGACCACACCCAACGAACCTATAAAGCCCGAGCACGCGGCGGCCCTTGCCAAGCATGGCGTGCTGCCCACGCATACCACGCTCCAAGCTATGACGGCGGTAAACGCGATAGCGGGCTTTCCCCCGCTAAAGCCTAAGCGATTTTGAAAGGGTGAGTTATGGCTACTGAAACGGTTGAGACATGCACGGAAAAGACCGCGCTTGTTGGCGTGCGTGGTGGAGGAATATTCCGGTCCGCGTGCGATGTGTTGGATACGGCGCACCCCGATGTCAAAGTCTTCCGCTTTAAGGAAGGTTGTCAATGGGGAAGCACTAACGGCGTTGTTAAGCCCGCGTCACCGAATGCCATATGGCACCTTACGATCTATTCACACTGGAGCGAGTGGGACGTTGGCAAGAAAGAAGGCGCGTATCGAGTGACCACCGTGCTGGACACGCCGCCCGGTTACATTGCGGCTTACGAAGGGACCACAAAGCCGGAAGTCAAATCGGATAACGCGGAGGATGACACACAGGACCGGCGCGTGAAGATCGAAGACGCTATCCTGCTTGCCCTGGAGTCTGAGCCGTGTATGTCGCTCCGCGAACTCAGACGGAAGACCCATGCGGAGCGATACGGGCAGTGGTGGGACTCATGCTTGAAGCGGTTGGAGGATGACGGAGACGTGGTGATTGAGGAAAGACGTGCGGGCAATGGGAAAAGCCGAACGTGGGTGCTGACACCAACCGCCGTCACTGGCACCAATGTTTCCGGGGACACTCAAGGCGTTGATGAGTAAAGCTGTTAGTTGGGAGAAAAGCCACTGACACCAAAAAAACGTCCCGAGAGAGGGAAAAAGGAAATTAAGGGCCCCCACTGACACCGGCAGGAAAAGGATAGGATAAAAAATAAATTAATAATAATTATTTTTATAATGCTTACCCTTCCTGTTTTACCCGCTCTGTTTTTTCATCTCTCAGGGGTACACATTTTGTGGTGCCAGTGGCTAAATTCCGGTATAACTCGCGTGCTGTCAGCGCGGTGACTGACACAGCAAAGCGTGGTGACAGTGACGGCAGAGGACTAAAGCCATGATATTCAAAGACAAGCTTGCCGCGTTGGGATTCAGCACCGTTGAAATCGGCGCGATAGCGTTTGTGTTAATGCGCCTGGGTGTCATTCCCACGTGCGAGCACACACGCCCGCGCTTTGTGAAGTGCTTCACGCTTGAGGATGCCACACTCAGCGATGGTAGAAACATTAATGACGCACGTTGGCAGCAATTCATGGAGGCGATGGGCTTTCGTTCGGATGCCATCGCGTTAGCCGAGTCCGCAATATTTGACGGTGAAAAAGCGGGCACAGCGTAATGCGTATGTGCTCGGGCTGTCAGACGAAAGTTGAGGATCACGTGCGCTTCTGCGACGAATGCACAGCGGAGCGCAAGCGTGCAGTCAGCCCAGATAAAGAGCATACGTTTAGTGACCGCGTGCGCTACGCATTCCTGTATGTGAGTGAGCGATGGAAGCGCAACGTACAACCGAAGGCACTCAAGAAATATCCGTTCTGTGCTCGCTGCCCGGCATTGGCCGAGCTGATAGACCACATCGTGCCAGCCGGTGAAGCTATCAGGCAAGCGCAAGAGAGTGGACTATATCCCCTCAGTCCGTACGCGGGCTTCTACTTCATGAGCAATCTGCAAGGCTTGTGCCGATCCTGCCACTTCACTAAGACGAACGAAGACAAGGCACATGTTGGACCTTGGCCCGATGTAGTAGCGAAGGAACAAGCACAGTCGAGGAAGGTTTGGACGTTCTAAGTTGTCAATGTAACGGAGTTGAATGGATGGGGGGTACCTGAAATCTTGACAGCAAATGCTTTAGGGAGCACGCATCCCCTTTTTTCCACGTAGACAAAAATAAATTTGAATTTAAGTCTACTAAATTAGTAGACATTGTAGTGAGGAGAACCGACCATGCCACGCACCGCTAAGAAAGACGCCAACTTACAACCCGGCAAGCCATTGAAATCTACAAACCTGTCCGCCCGCGCAGCGATTGAATGGGACCGGCTCACAAGCGAGCTGGAAAACGCACACATTCAAGTTGCCACGTCCCACCGCGCACTCTTGTCACTCGCGGCCACGATTGCGGCGGACATTGCGGACGCGTGGGAAGTGGTCAAAGTTGAGGGCGCGTATATCACGAACAGAAAGACCGGCGCGGTCCAGGTGCATCCGGCAAGCAAGACGCTGAATGAACTCCGGCGCGATTACATCAAGGTGCTGACCGCGCTTGGTACGCGGGCAGTGGCCGCCCCACCACCGGATAACGGTCCCACGTTGGAGGACTTGCTTAGTAGCTAGTCAGAAAAACCGCCGCGTGCAAGGGAGGTTCGGGTTTGGGGTTTTCCCTTTTGCGAGACGAAGCGAGAACCAGGAGTAGCGCGAGGAGCATCGCTAGGACGGCCATCGCCAACATGAATCCTCGGCAGTTCTTCTCGCGTGCATTCATATCGGTAGGTAGGATGCACCGAAAACATTTAGGTTGTAGAGGAAAAACCGCCGTCCGGGATGGCCCGCGCCAAAAAGTTGGACCAGTTTTGGCTAGGGGTCTAGCTTCAACCCGTCATATTTCTGTAGGAATGGCTTAAAACGCAACAGCGGGCCATCCTTAGAGGCAAAATTTGAGTGTGACAGCTAACAATTCACCCTGGATGAACGCCCGCGAAGCCGCGCAATATCTTCGCGTGGCGCATCGCACAATCCTGGAATGGGCAAAGACCGGCAAGGTCCCCGCTCACAGGCTGTCCGGAACGCGTCGCTGTACATGGCGTTTCCGTGCCGATGAGTTAGATAGTGCTATGATGGCCGCGCCATCTGCCGCAAAGAATGGAGAATCATTCAATGCGACGGGAAAGTAAAAGCACAACCGGCTCTGTGGTCAAGGACCGGCGTAGTCAAATCTGGCAGTTCTATTGGTGGGCGGATGGCCGCCGTCACAGTAAGACGCTAGGCCGTTTCCCCACTAAGACGGCGGCATGGAACGCGGCGCAAACGTTCCGGGTCCAACCGCCCCAACCTCAACCGTCCAGCGTGCCCACCGTGGCCGCGCTGGTAGAGCAATACCGGGCAGAGCGGATGCCTAACCGGAAAGATACTCGTAGAACGTACCAATCGTGGATTCGCGTCCACATTCTGCCGAAGTGGGGTCAAAGCCCAATCACGGATCTACAGGCACGGCCTGTTGAGATGTGGTTGAATTCGCTTGACCTCGCACCCAGGAGCCGTGCTCACATCCGCGGGATTCTGAGTTCACTATGGAATTTCGCGATGTGGAAACAGGACATACCGATGCAGGTTAATCCGATCACTTTGGTCACGATCAAAGGCGCGTCCAAGCGGATACGGCAGCCGCGCAGTTTCACGGTTGAGCAGTTCCGCTCGCTTCTTTCGCATTTGCATGAGCCATACGGAACCGTCGCGCTGGTGTGCGTCTGCTTTGGACTTCGCATCAGCGAAGCCCTCGCGTTGAAATGGTCGGACGTCGATTGGCTCAACGGAACGTTGCGAGTAGAGCGCGGCATCGTTGAGCGCAACGTGGATGATGTAAAGACCGATGAATCCCGAAAGTCCTTGGCTATCGCGGATGAGTTGCTTGACCGACTCAAGACGTGGAAGCAAGCACGGAGTTTTCAGCGGACAGCGATTGGATTTTTGCAAGTCCGCTGAAACTCGGCAGATTGCCATACTCCTATACCGGCGTGTGGCGAGAGTTGGACCGGGCCAGCAAAGCGGCGGGCCTGGAGCACATGGGCACGCACACGTTCCGGCATTCCTACCGGATGTGGATTGACGCGATAGGGACTCCGGTTGGAGTGCAACAAAAACTCATGCGGCACTCTGACATACGCACCACCATGAACATCTACGGGGATGCGGCAACGGAGGACATGCGCGAAGCACACACAAAGGTTGTGCGGCGTGTGATCGGCACGGAAAACAGCACGGACGGAACCCTAACCCACTGAAAAAATGGCTCCTCAGGTAGGATTCGAACCTACAACCCTTCGGTTAACAGCCGAATGCTCTGCCATTGAGCTACTGAGGAGTGTTGGAAGCGCGCCGAAGGCGCGCTGGCGTCATTATCATAGCATTGCCGCGCGCGGTGTGAAAACACTGAACGTGAGTCGGTAGTGAGCTGTTTTGAAATAGCCACTACCGCAGGGCAATGAATTTAAACAGCCCACTACCGGTGATTGTAGCGAGTAGCCTACTATTTAAGGGATCTACTTGGCGGGAAAGAATTGCGGAAAATGCTTCGGCCGCGGGCGTCCTCGACGACGGGCTGCTGTCGGCTTTCCTTCTCGCAGCCACTGTGGACAACTGATTTGATAGTCTGAATTGCGATGGGCATGTCTTTGGTTGTGATCGTTCGTTCGGGCGATGCCAGCTGGCTTTCCAGAATTTGCTGAGGTGGTTATGGGCGGAGGTGGGCGTTTGTTTTTCATTGTCGTTTCTTTGATGTGTATGGCGTGCGCGGTTTATGCGGCTCGCGATTCGACTGTTTCTGCGCCTTCGGCTCCGCCGAAGGCGGAGCGGCGTCCTCTGGAAGAGATTCTGCACGGAACCAAGATCATCGATAACTATCGGTGGCTCGAGGATTCCAGCAATGCTGATGCTCAGAAGTGGGTTGCCGAGGAGATGGCATACACGCGCGCGGTGCTTGATCCGTTGCCGGGGCGGGAGGCGATTCGTAAGCGGCTGACTGAGTTGTTGAGCATCGGGAGTGTCGGAGTGCCGCAGATCGGCGGGAAATATTATTTCTACACGCGGCGCGAGGGGATGCAGAACCAGCCGGTGCTTTATGTGCGCGATGGAGTGGTTTCTGGAAAAGATCAGGGCAAAGATCGCGTGCTGGTTGATGTTAATCAGCTTTCGGCCGATGGGACGATTGCGCTGGACTGGTTTAATGCTTCCGAGCACGGAAAATATGTCGCTTACGGAACTTCGCCGAGCGGATCGGAGATGAGCACTCTGCACATTATTGAGACCGCAACGGGAAAGCTTCTGCCGGATACGATTGAGCGCACGCGCGCGGCGAGCATCGCCTGGGATTTGGACAGCTCCGGATTTTATTACACGCGGTATCCGAAGAAGGGAGACGTACCCGAGGGGCAGGAGATGTACAACCGGCGCGTGTTCTATCACGTGCTGGGAACTGACCCGGAGACCGACGAGAAAGTATTTGGCGAGGGGCGCGATCCGGAAGACTGGCCTAGCGTGAGTCTCGACAACGACGGCAAGTTGCTATTGATCTCGGTGTCGCAAGGCTGGACTAAGACTGAGTTATTCCTAATGGATCTGAAAGCGCGCACGCCGCCGACGCGTATCACTACGGGCAAGAATTTTCTCTATAGCGGGTCGGTGTACAACGGAAGGCTTTACATTGTCACCAACGAAGATGCTCCTCGTTACCGCATGTTTGTAGCGGAGGCGGGCAACTATGAGCGCGACGACTGGAAGGAAATTGTTCCGCAGTCGGAAGCGGTGCTGCAGGGCGCGGCGGAGTGGGGCGGAAAGATTTTTGCGCAGTACGAACAGAATGCAACTTCACAGTTGAAGATTTTCGATCTCAATGGAACGACGCTGAAAGAGCTGGCATTGCCGGCGATTGGCAGCGTGTTTGGATCGTCGGGCAAATGGAATCGTGACGAGATTTTTTATGGGTTTCAATCGTTCACCGTTCCTCCTGCGATTTATCGCTACGACTTGAAGAGTGGTTCGACATCGCAGTGGGCGAAGGTGGATGCGCCTTCGATCGATCCGGCGGCGTACGAAGTTCAGCAGGAGTGGTGCACCTCGAAGGACGGCACACGCGTGCCCATGTTCGTGGTGCATAAGAAGGGTGTGAAGCCGGATGAGTTTAAAAAGGATGGGCACAATCCCACACTGCTGACGGGTTACGGCGGATTCAACGTGAGCATGACACCGGCGTTCAGCCGCTCAGCTTATTTGTGGATGGAACATGGCGGGGTTTACGCGGTGGCGAATTTGCGCGGCGGAGCGGAGTTTGGCGAGGACTGGCACCGGGCCGGGATGCTCGACAAAAAACAAAATGTTTTTGATGACATGATTGCGGCGGCGGAGCATTTGATCTCCGAAAAATATACCGATACGAATCATCTGGCGATTCAGGGCGGCTCCAACGGAGGCCTGCTGATGGGCGTAATGATGACGCAGCGTCCCGATCTGTTTCGCGCGGTGGTGTGCCAGGTGCCCCTGCTCGACATGCTCCACTATCAGGAATTTCAAATTGCCAAGCTGTGGATTCCGGAGTACGGCAGCGCGGAGAATGCCGATCAGTTCAAGTGGCTCTATGCGTATTCGCCGTATCACCACGTAAAGGCGGGTGCGGAGTATCCGGCGATTTTATTTATGACCGCGGATACGGATACGCGCGTCGATCCGATGCACGCGAAGAAGATGGCGGCGCTGATGCAGGCGGAGGCGAAGAATGGGGCGAGCAAGACACGCCCGATATTGTTGCGGATTGAATCAAAGGCTGGGCATGGGGCGGGAAAACCGGTGACCAAGCAGATTGAGGAGTTCACGGATATGTACGAGTTTTTGTTTTGGCAGTTGGGGGTGAGGGAGTAGCCGCGCCGTTGGAACCAGCTGTGTAGTCGGAGTCGAGACGCATGAATCACGGGGGCCTAGAGCCAGCGTCGAGTCCGCAGCTTTCACGCGGCGCTGAGGCGCTGCCCATCCACGGTAGAGCGGGCGGTCGTTGTCAAGGGCGTAAGCGGCGGCTGAAGCCCAACTTCTTTCGGAGGCCTTTATCACAGCGCTAGAAGCGCTGCGCCACCTAAAGTCTTGAGCCGTCACAAACAGTGGCGGCGTGGAGAAATCCCCACTTCTCGCAAAGGCGGCGAGAAGTGGGCACCCAGCATTCACGTTCGTCAGAGTCCAATTTCCTATTACTGAATCGGCTTGTTGAGCCACGGGATGACAAGGATGTCGGTGCCGATGGCGGTGGCGCATCCCTTGGTGCCGGGTCCGGTCGAACATCCCCAGTAATTTTGGATTGCGTCGATGGAGCCGGTGCAGGCAGCGCCGTCGAGCGCGCAGACGTTGGCGACGCCGATGCCGCCGCCGAGGAGGTCGTTGAGATGAGCGTCGAGTTGGGTGGGAGTGTTGACGGCGATATCCACCTGTTCGTCGCGAATGACATTCCCCGAAATGATGGTTCCGAACACCGGAGATCCTCCGCCTCCGCTATTGATGTTGATTCCGGTAGGGCCGGGCGTGGCTGTGTCGGCAGTGTCGGGGCCGTTTCCGGCGATGAAGTTGCCAATGATTTTGTTGCCCGACATATTGTCCGCGGGGAGGCCGAAGCCTGGGCCCACGTGAGTGTGCAGAGCTACGCCGGGGATGCCGTTGCCCGTCAGCGTATTTCGGATGATGACGTTTCCAGAGGTACGGCCCTGGCCCTCGCCATCGGAAAAGAGACCGACGCCGGCGCCACCCACGGTCACTCCGTTTTTGGAAACGACATTTTCGGAGACAGTGTTGTCGTAGACACCGTAGTGCGTAGCGAAGTTTGGCGGGGTGGATCCCATGGGCGGATGGGATGCGAGAACCACGCCGCATTCGGCAGGATTATCAGTGACGTTGTTGTTTGAGAGCAAATTGCCATGGCTCGGGCCGCTGTCGTCGCTGATGAGAATGCCATCGGCGTTGCCTGTAATCAGGTTGAAGGAGACGATCGAGTTCGTGGCGCCAAGAAGGTGAACGCCTCCGCCGCAATCGCCGCTTTCGTCGGTTTCGTAGGCGGGCTGGCCCTTGCAGGCGGGCCCGGAGCCGAAGACAGGGCCGATGCTGTCGTTATTGATGACGCGGTTGTCGCGAATGGTGGCGTCTGAGGTGTTGAGGACCAGAACTCCTTCGTACAGGGCGTTCTCCACGGTGAATCCGCTGATCGTTATGTTTCGAAGGCCAGGGTGGTTCAGACCATCGAGAAGGATACCGTTCGCCAGGCCGGTGGCATCAATGATCGTCTGAGTGGCGCCGGCGCCGAGAAGGGAAAGCGGCTTGCCGATGACGACGTCCTCCGTGTAGGTACCGGCGGCAACGTTGATAACGTCGTAGTTTGAGGCAGCGTTTACTGCCAATTGTATCTTGGCGTAACAAGAGTCTGAGCCTTTGGGATTTACGCAGAGAGTGCTGGCAGCGGCGGAGTGGGGGAACGCCGCGCAGAAGACGGCGAAACAAAGGATCAAGAATCGGGGGAAGTGCGGCTGGTTCATGGCATATTCTCCTTAATTGTCGGTGGTACGGCCGTCCTGAAGAACTTGCCGGCCGATAGTTGCCTTACATTGCTTGCAAGGACTGTCGCGACAGATCAGCAGAATGCTTGCGAGCAAACGCACAAACGGAAAACAGTTTCCGGGGCGAAGAGAGAACAGGGTGGGCCCGGAACACGCGTCCAGCACTATATTTGGACGGGGTTGCCCTGTCAAGCCACAAATCTTAGTTGGGAGTTTGCCGATCCTCAGGATCGAGCGGCGCGGCTAGATCCAGTCGGAGCAATGGAATTGCGGAATGAAAATCAGAATGCGAAAAAAATCCCCACTTTGTCGCAAAGTAGGAAAGAAGTGCGTCCGCTTACATACGAGTTGAATCCGGCTTTGGGCTTCCTGCGTTAGGCCACCTTTTCTTTTGGGGACTGTTTCGGAGGCGCGTTGGATTGGGTTGATTTGCTTGCTTCGGATTCGGCGGCGTTGTTGGATACGGCTTCGGGCTGAGGCGCGGGCGCAGTTTTTTCCTTCTGGGTTTCTTTGTTCTTAGCTGTTTCTTCTTTCTTGACGGTTTCTTTCTTCCCGGTCGTTTCCCTGTTCTCTGCGGTTTCCTTCTTTTGAGACTTTTCTTTCATCCCTTCTGTTTCTTTCTCATCTTCTTTATTGTCGGCAGGTTTATTGTCGGCAGGTTCTTTCTTCCGGGCGACTTCTTTCTTCTCGGAACTTTCTTCTTTCTGGGTGCTTTGTTTTCTCTGATCCTTCTGTTTCTCTTTCTCTTTGTTGCTGTCAGTCTCTTTGTTATTTTCAGGTTTTTCGTGATTCGCTTGGGAGGATTCCGAAATCTTCTTCGTGTCGCCAGGAGCGGAGGTTTCGGTTTTCTGGTTACCGGACTTCATGGCGTTTGAGATGAGGGCAGCGGTTCTAACCTGGACGGCGCGCCATCGGACATTGCTGGCGTTTCCCGCCTGCTCGAGGAACGGCGCTAGTTCGTCATCGGTGGCGATGCCTTTCGCTTTCAGGAATTGCAGAAGGGCGGCGGTCTTCGTGTCCAGAGGTTCGAGCGAGGAGAGCAACTCGGCGACGATCTGCTGAACAATCTGTTCGTCCATAGGTGTGCCGTTCGAAAATCCCTTACGATGCCGCTAGGCCGCCAATTTGCGGCCGAACTTGCGGACTCTTTGAGAGAGCTTCGGTTGGTCGACGGGGATACTTGCCTCCCAGGGTTCGTCGACGCCCATGAGGGCTAGTGCGCCGCCAGCCAGGGCTGCGTTCTTCATGAAGTTGATCATTTCGTTCATGCGATGGTTGGGGTCTTCGATGCTCCAGAAATCGTGCATTACGGGTGAGACGCCGGCAAGGAAACCGAGGATAGCCATCGCGCCGAACTTGGGTTTGATGCCGAGCAGAAGGCTGGTGCCTCCGACGATCAGCGGAATCGCGGACAGCTTCACGGCGAGTTCGCCGGCGGGCACGCCTTTGGATTCGGCGTAGGGGCCCATCGATTTTGCCTGGCGCAGGTGATTGATTCCGTTGTAGAGGAAGAAGCCGCCGAATACGATGCGTCCGATAAGAAATGGAGCTTTCATTGGGAATGTGTCCTTCAGAGCTAGTTGCTCGCTATTCGATTCGAGGGTAGGGGCGGATGTTGCCTGCTTTTTTAGAGGAGAGGACTTGTGGGTGAGGGAATTCGCGGTGCGAGCGTCTCATCGCTACTGCTATTGCTATTCCAGGAATACGATGTGGGAATTAAAGCCACAGGAACCTTGCCTGAGATTGAAAAATAGAGTATTAGTAGACGCCTCAGCAGACAACCTCTGCGGGTGATTCGATAGCTGGGCTTTTTATATCCCAGAGCCCCCGGCCCGGCTAAGGCGGTCGCGTGTGTCCGCGAACCGCCGGACACCATTTCGCTGTAAGAGCCGTAACGCAACAACCATTGGAGAGGAAACCGCATGCGCAAAAGCTGTTATGTCGCTGCCCGTGTATCTGTTTTTATCCTCATCTGTTTTGTCCTCATCTGCGCGCTAGTGGAAGGAATGTCTCTGACCGCTTCGGCACAAGTAGTGCCACTGGCGCAGCACGTAGTTCTGGTCATTGAGGAGAACACTTCATTCGGCACTGCTTTTCCAAATGGAATGCCATGGCTCTCAGGCGAAGCGAAGAAGTATGGCTATGCGAATAATTACTACTCCGACCTCAGCGGATCGCTGCTCGACTATTTGTATCTGGCTTCGGGGAGCTGCCAGTCTGACTATCGCTGCGGTGGAGCGCCGTCGTGCAGCCTTCCTTCGGGTAGCCACAATTTTTATTGCAACGGGAGCAATTGCAACATGGACACAACCTGCTCAGGCACTAACGCGAAAGACCCAATCACGGATGACAATATTTTTCAGTTGATGAATAACCAGGCGCTTTCGTGGAAGGTCTACGTGCAGAACTATCTCAATGCCGGCGGGACGGTGAATGTTCCAGACTTTACTACGCCGGGCCAGCCGCCGGATACGCATTACTATGCACGGCATAACGCAGCGGTCTGGTATGACGAAGTGTTGAGCAATGTTCTTGGTTCTCAGGGCAACATTGTGGACTTCCAGCAATTTGGAACGGATGTTGCCATTGGAGAGCTGCCGCGGTTCGCGATTATCGTTCCCGACGGATGCTGGGACAATCACGACCAATGCACCAGCAACTATTTGAAAAATGCCGACGACTTCCTTAACAGCAATTTGACGCCAATGCTCAATCTGCCCGATTTCAAATCTGGCGGAAGCGGGCTGCTGATCGTAACTTTCGATAACGGCAATGGAGACGACGCCGGCCAGATACTGACGACCGTCATTGGACCAAACGTAAAGCCGGGATACATTTCACACACTGCGTATAAACACGAGAACACATTACGAACCATGCTGGATGCGCTTGGAATCGAAACTCACCCAGGATGGTCGGCAAGCGCGGCCGACATGTCTGACTTCTTCTCTTCGGCAGCGGGAAGCGTGGTGATAGATTCGCCGCGGAACGGTTCCATTCAGGGTCCGTCAGTGTTGGTGAGGGCGGCAGCCTCCGAGTTAGGCGCACAGATCAACCATATGGAAGTGTGGGATAAGTTCGATGGAAAGTCCACAAAACTAGGAAGCGTTTACAGCAAGACAATTGAGCAGGCGTTCGCGGTAGGGGGAACCGGAACACACCAGATGACTATTAAGACGATTGGTGGCGCGCCCGGTTATGCGACGCTGCATCAAGAGAGCACGAAGTTCACGGTATCCAAGACTTACGGAATGTTCATAAATATTCCTGCTAAGAATTCGACACAGGCGCGACTGGTCCCATTCAGCGCGTATGCAGTTGAGTCACAGGCAGAGGAGTCGAGCTCCGGCGTTGATCACATTGAAGTGTGGAACGGCAACACGAAGCTGGGGGACTCGCCGAAAGGGACAGCTATCAGCCAGTGGTACTCACTCGAGCCGGGCAAATATACCCTGACGGTGGAGGACGTGACCAGTGGAGGCCAGCGTCTTCACGAGAGCGAAGTCAGCTTCACGGTCTCATCCGGTACGGGAGTTTTCGTCAACTCGCCAGCGAACCATTCGACCTGGTCAACGACGACGATTCCAATTAAAGCTTACGCCTACGAGCAGGCCGGATCCGGCACTCCGCTCGTGGACCACATCGAGGTTTGGGACAATACTCACGGCAAGAAGCTGGGCGAATCGCCGACGGGCGTGGGAGTGAATAGCGCGTTCTTCAACCAGAATGTGACGTTACCAGGGGCAGGGACTTATCAGCTAGCGATTTTGGATGTAAATCCGAATAACGGCTATAAGGCGATTCACTCGGCATATGTGATGATCACGGTTAAGTGATTATCCACGTCCCGCTCAGTGTGCGCGTTTGATTAGGGCGCTGAGAAAGTTTTGCCTCGGATCAAAGACTACCTCGACGGCTGAAGCCGCTACTTGTTTCTGCGAAATTAAGGGCACGAATGGAACTCGTGCCCTTTCCGGTTTTTATGACTCCCGCATTTTTCCGCAGCCGGTTGCGGGGAGCCGTTATGGATAACTCACGACCGTGACCGGAGTATCCGGATTGGCGATGGTCGATGAACCGCCGACGCCATCGATTACGTTGAGGATCCCGCCCGACCCTGACGTGGAAAGAAATATAGTGAGCAGATCGTTAAGGCTCCCGGGCGGGAGCGTGGTGGGAACCTCAAAACCATTCGCGGCAAAAATGCTTACGCCCTGGTTGAAGAAGCTGTAGCTGCCCATGCCATATCCCTTGAAGGTGGCTACGTTGTTGGCAACCTTGAAGGCGGCCCAGCCGTCGACGCCGGGAGCCTCCATCCATGCCGCTTGGCTTGGCGGGTCATAAGGCATCTCGTTTTGGAAGAAGATGTCGGTGCCGCCGTTGCCGTTCCAGATTACTTCGTACTTCTGATAATGCTCGACGAAAAGGCCGTAGGCCGTGACATTGTTGCCGTTGACGATGAGACCGGTGTCGGCGGTATTGTCGGTCCAGCCCACACCATTACCGTGGTCGGCGCGCCATGCCCAAATGTCATCGAGAATGACGTTATCGCTGTTGACGATCAGGCTGTTGTTGGCCTTTCCCGGCTCGGCGCCACCGATTCGAAAGAACACATCGTAAATGCCCGACGGGTCGGAAGCATTCTCACCGAAGTGGCAGGCGGGGAATCCGCACAGCCCGACCTGGAGCAACACCGGCGAATTCTTCGGTCCCGCATCAAAAATCATTCCCGAGAGCAATACTCCATTGTTGCTGGCAACGATCATCGACGGGGTTCCATTTTGAGGGATCAGCGTGGGGAAACCGAGACCGAGAACAACCGTATCCGGATATAAGAGCACGAGGCTCTGGTCCAGTTGATAGATTCCCGGCGTCAGGATGAGGTCAAAGCCAAAAAATAATGCGGCATTGATCAGCTCTGCAGAGTCCGTCGGCTGGGCGATGAAGAAGCGTCGGATGGGGATGGAGGAACCGGGAGTCGGCCCGGCGGCCCAGGTGGTCCCCACCGAATTATGTTGCACGGCGGGCACGAAGACGTTGTAGTTTCCGCTGGAATCCTGATAGAGATAAGGCGCTTCGCGGGTAACCGGGCTGGTTGCGAGCGTGGTGTAGTGATTAGCGCATGTAAAACACTGCGCGGGAGCGCCCACGACACCGGAGAATACCTGATTCCAGACGCCATTGCTCCAGCTGTCGACCGTGCTGTTCCTGACGATGAACTGCTGCTGAGTCCCATTCAGGATGGAGCTACCGGAGAAAACCGAGTCAGCGATGAAACCGCCGCTGGCGAAGTTGTTCGGACCACAATAATCGTCGAGCGTGACAAAACCGTTGACCGCTACACGCCTTATCGGCGAGGCCTGCGAAGTTGCCCACATTTCGGCCGAGTTGTCACAGCCGGCACCAAAGGGATCCGGAGACGGCGGCACGTATGTCGGAGGGGTGCTTGGCAGGGTCAGGTTGATGGTCAGGTTGGAAAGGGAACGCCAAAAGTTAGTTAGCGCGATACAACTCTCACTCGAGCCAGTGCCAGAACATTGATTGAAGACGTCGATGGCGCCGTTGATGGTGACATCACTCGGGGAGGCGCCCAGGCCGGCCACGCTTGTGTAATAGCCCACCTGAAAGATGAGCGGGTTGGCGCTCGATCCGTAAGTGCCGGGCTCGAAGAGCAGCGCATAGCGCTGAGTACCAAATTGATTTGGAACCTGCTGGGTTGCGACCGCATTCACCGCCGCCTGGATCTGGCTCTGCGGCATGCTGGGATTAAATATGTAGACGTTCGGTCCGAAGCTGGGTTGTGTGGGGGAGGCTGATCTGGCTGCGAGGGCGGCACGGCTGCTGGCGGCGGCTCTCGCTGACAGGGGTAAGGCGAGGGATACGAACAGAAGAGCGGCAATCGTCACGAAACTGTTCAGAAGATTGATGGGTGATCGTCGTGGATAACACCGGAGTCTTTGCATAATCACACTCCTCAAGAAGTTTAATTCTGGGCACATCACGGTCGGTAAGAGCGCCGGAGAAGTGGGAAGCCAGGTCTTTGCGAGACCGTGCGAGCGATAGGCTTACTTTACCGCAATGCTCTCCCTGCGAGTGATGTGGGGTACTGTTTATTCCGCAATTCGTAACACGCTTCGTACCCGACGGAGGGTTGGGGGAGGTATGTCACGCGGCGCCGCGAGACCGGTTTTTCCCCAACCCTGTTGCAAACTGCTCCAGCGACGTCATGAGCCCCGGCGCGAAATGCGAGGATCGATGAACGTCTCGTTGCCGAAACTTAAACCGCGCGGCGGCCGCTCAACAAGTTGATCACGAGCACCACAAGCGCCACCACGAGCAACAGATGGATCAAGCCACCCGCAACGTGCAGGCTGAAACCCAAAAGCCACAACACCAGAAGCACAACAAAGATAGTCCAAAGCATTCGTTCCTCCTTACCTTCCGCCGGATATGGCACGTTCCTCTATTCCGGAAGGTTAGTTGCCGTTTACCTCTCGCGTGTTGGCGACGACCGCAGTTGCGGCCCGATGTATCGTTTGCATGGAGGCAATCCGGAAGTCAGGAATCGAAGTGACGAGGCACGAAGTCAGGGTGACGAACTCAGGGAATAACGACTGCGGCTCCGTCGATGGCATCATTCTTGACGGCAGCAAGGGCTTCATTGGCCTGTTGCAACGAGAAAACGGTGATCTTGGGCTGGAGGTTAATGTCGGCGGCAATCTTCAGGAAGTCGCGGGCATCCGACCGAGTCATGTTAGCTACGCTGCGGATTTGGCGCTCGCCCCAGAGAAGCCGATCATAATCAAACTGAGGCACCCGGTCGAGATGGATGGCGTTGATGGCAACGACGCCGCCCTTTCGAAGGCTGGCGAGCGCGGCGATTACTACGTCCCCGCTGGGCGCGAAGGTCACGGCACGATCGAGTTCGACGGGCGCCTTGTCAACTTCGCCTCCAACCCACGTCGCCCCTAATGAGGCCGCTAGCTGGCGATGCGAAGCGCCGCGCGTGGAGACATATACTTCGCATTTCCAGGAGCGCAGAACGGCGATCGCCAAATGAGCTGACGCTCCAAAGCCAAACAGCCCGACGCGGTCTCCCGGTTCGACACCGGCGACGCGCAGACTGCGGAAGCCTATGATCCCGGCGCACAGTAAAGGCGCAGCGTGGAGGTCGTCGAGCGCAGGCGGGAGGGGATAGACAAAATCGCTGTGCGCCGCCGCATATTCCGCGTAACCGCCGTCAATGGTGTATCCGGTGAAGACCGGCGAGTCACAGAGATTTTCGAGGCCGCGGCGGCAATACGGGCAATTCCCATCGATACCGCCCATCCAGGAAACGCCGACGCGCGCGCCGATCGGCAACTCGGAGGTAGCGCCATCCACAACGTCGCCTACGATTTGGTGGCCGGGGATGAGTGGGTGCATCCGCGGAGGCAATTCTCCTTCGACAATATGAAGATCAGTGCGACAAACGCCGCAGGCTCGCACTCGAAGCAGTACCTGCCCGGCCGCGGGCACAGGCTTAGGCGTCTCTTCGATCTGAAGAGGTTGTTTGGGCGCTTTGAGAATTGCGGCCTTCAACCGGCTGTTCCTGAGAAAATGTACCTTACTCAAAGGATGCGAGATGCTTCTCGTCGGTTGAATCTTTTCTTGATTGGGGAAGCAAGATGAGGTCAGGCGATATATTTCTCGGGATCACGAACCGCTGCTGCCAGATCGTTCAGAAACATTGCAGCGCGGGCACCATCCACTACGCGATGGTCGGAAGATAGAGTCAGCGTCATCATGGGGCGGACGGTGGGCTTGCCTTCGACGGCGACAACTCGGTCAGCAATGCTGCCCACGGCGAGAATCGCGGCTTGCGGCGGACTAATGATCGCGGTGAACTGATCGACGTGATACATGCCGAGATTGCTGATAGTGAAGGTGGCGTCGGCGATATCGGCGGGGCGCAACTTCCCGGCCCGCGCGCGTTCGGCGATGTCGCGACGCTGCTGCGCGATCTCCGGCAGACTTGCGCGGTGCGCATTGGGGATGACTGCGGCGACCACGCCGTCATTAACGGCAATGGCGACTCCCATGTTCACGTGATCGTGAAGGCGAATGCCCTCGGCGGTCCAACTGGAATTCAATCGTGAATGTTTCAGCAGTACCCGCGCGGTCAGTGCCACTAACACATCTGTGTGTGTGATGCGGATGCGGTGCGAGCGTTCGATCTCTGCGGCCTGCTTCTCCCGATACTGGTTGAGCGCGAGGGCTTCGATCTCGCGGGTAACGAAGAAGTGAGGGACAGTAATCCAACTCTGCGTAGTGCGTTCGGCCATCAAGCGACCAAGAGTGCTGGGAACTTCGAGGTTAGGCGATTTCTGCGGGGATGTCTTGGTTGAAGTGATGGGCGCGGCAGAGGCGGCTTGGATGTCGGACGCAAGAATCTCGCCGCCGGGTCCAGACCCGCGCACGGTTGCGAGATCCACATTTAATTCTTTTGCCAGGCGACGAGCCTTCGGGGAAATTCTCACGCTTTGAACGACAGAGGGTTCGGGAGTAGCGATTGCAACCGGCGCGGCGTGTGATTCGGTTGTCGCTCTCGCAGTGGGAGCGGTTGATGAGTTTTCTGCGGGAGGGTTTTCCCCGGGGGCAACGATCCAGGCGATAGTCTGCCCCACTGGAATATCGCTTCCGACTTTGCCAGTAATTCCCGCGAGAACGCCGTCAGCAGGGGCCTCGACTTCCATCACGGCTTTGTCGGTTTCGATTTCGAGAAGGGGCTCACCTTTGGTGACGCGGTCCCCTTCTTTCTTTCGCCAGGCAATGAGCTTGCCGGTTTCCTGCGCCATCTCGAGAGCGGGCATGACAACGCTGAAGGCCATAGATTTTCGCAGTGCTGGAAGCGATGTGCTTATGTACAAGAAATCTGTGATATCGACAGGCGCCGTGCAGGCCGCGACTTTACGGCGAGGGCCTCCGACTCCACCAGCGTCGGATCAACCATGTCTCGAAGCAAAGAGCGACAGCGCAGATCGCGGCACCACTCCAAAGTTTGGTCCAGACAGCAGTTGCCAGGGCAGACGTGCCGAATGTCAAAGCCATGAAGAACCCGAAGGCCGCACCAACTCGGGCGCGCAAACCTTTATCCTGATAACCGCTTAGGAGGAGCACGCCCGAAGCTAGTAGCTGACCTCCTACCGGTCGCCATCCAGCACCTAAGGCCGCGGTGAATGCAGTTAGCGGCATTGACATACTCTAGCTCTCACTCGCTTCTGACTTGAGACGGGTTTCAGTCCGAAACTCCTACCCGCTCGGTTTTCGCGCTGGCTTCGATCATATCGAGCACACGCGCACTGGGCGCTGCTTCGGTCTCGCGAGTGGTGGGCAGTGGTCCATTGACTGTGAAATAGTGGGCGCCCGCCACTAGAAGTTCTTCTGCCGGAAAGCGTGTGATCACTTCGTGGCCCGTGGGGGTGACGACGATTTCTTCTTCGATGCGCGCCGCGCTCCAGCCGTCGGTCGAGGGCCAGAAGGTTTCGAGGGCGAACACCATCCCCGGCTCGAGGGTCTGCGGATGCTCGAGCGAAACCAAACGCGAGATGACGGGCTTTTCCCAAATCGCAAGGCCGATGCCGTGGCCATATTGCAGCGCGAATGCGGCTTCTTCATTGGGGAAGCCGAAGTCCTGCGCCTTGGGCCAGACGGCCGCGATCTCCGCAGTGTTGCGCCCGGGACGAATCAGTTCGATGGCGGCATCGAGATAATCGCGGCAGCGCTTGTAAGCGTCGACCATGGCATGCGATCCGTAGCCGATGGTGAAGCAGCGGTAGTAGCAGGTGCGATACCCCATATAAGAATGCAGAATGTCGTAATAGACGGGATCACCGGGGCGCAGCACGCGGTCGGAAAAAACGTGCGGATGGGGATTGCAGCGTTCGCCCGAGATTGCGTTAACGGCCTCGACATATTCGGAGCCAAGATCGTAGAGAACTTTACTGACCAGCCCCACCGCTTCGTTCTCGCGCATGCCCGGCTTCATCGCGCGATAAAGTTCATCGTAGGCGGCGTCGACCATCATGGCGGAAGTGTTGAGCAGTGAAATCTCATCCTGCGTTTTAATCACGCGGGCGTTGGACATGAGTTCCTGGCCGTCGACGACCTGAATGCCTTCGCGCTGGAGAGCAAAAAGAACCGGAAGCTCGATGATGTCGATGCCGACCGGTTCTTTGTGCAAGCCCCGCATTTCAAGCTCAATGCGAATCTTTTTGGCGACGTCTTCGGCGCGTCCATGCTCCGGCGACATAGTGCCGCGCAGCATTGAGATTCCCGGCCGCGAGCGCTCGCCGAGCCATGGGCAATTTAATTGATGGTGCTTGGCGGCGGATCCGAAATCCCAGAGAATCGGCTCGTCATTTTGCGGCAGAAGCGTAAAGCGGTTCGCTTTGTCTTGTGCCCACGTGCCGATGTGCGTCGAAGTCAGATAGCGCACGTTGTTCATGTCGAAACACAGCAGCGCGCCCATCGAGGACTTCTTCAGCAGATCTTTCGCGCGCTGCAAACGTTCGCGGCGCAAGCGATCGAAGTCGATTCGCTGCTCCCAGTCGACAGCCATGGTTCCATGAGTTTTGAGTGCCATAAATCAGCTCCTAGCTTCCAGCTATTAGCTTCCAGCTTGAACCTAACCAAATTGCGGCATAGTCAGGACGGCTTGCACATCGATCTTGCTGCTTCGAATACCGTTTGTTCTGTGGGCACGGTTGCGTCTTCGAGCGGCGGCGAAAAAGGAATGGGAACGTGCATCGCGCCCATTCGCTTCACCGGCGCGTCGAGATCGTAGAACGCACCTTCCGCAATCACGGCGGCCAGCTCTGCAGTGACGCCATAGCGCCCATAGCCTTCGTCGAGAACGATTACGCGCGAGGTTTTCTTCGCCGAGTCGATCAGAGTTTTTTCGTCCAGCGGCCAGGTGGTACGCGGATCGACGACTTCGGCGCTGATGCCAACCTTCTCAAGTATGATCGCCGCACCCAGGGCCACTTGCACCATGCTGCTGGTAGCGACCAGCGTGATGTCGTCGCCGGCTCGCTTCACATCGGCCACGCCCAGCGGAATCGTGTAATCGTCTTCCGGAACCGGGCCTTTCAATTTGTACATCATTTTGTCTTCAAAAAAGACTACCGGATTCTCGTCGCGGATGGCCGCTTTCAGCAAGCCTTTCGCGTCGTAGGGGGTCGAGGGCAAAACCACTTTCAACCCCGGCACGTGGCTGAACCATGCGTGCAGCGATTGAGAATGTTGCGCAGCCGAGCGGCGGGTTGCGCCCAACGTGGTTCGCATCACCATGGGAACTTTCCAATGCCCACCCGACATGTAGTGTGCCTTGGCGGCCTGGTTGACCATCTGATCCATGGTCAGCGTAATGAAATCGCCAAACATAATGTCGACCACCGGACGCAGGCCGGTCATCGCCGCACCCACAGCCACACCAGTAAAGCCAGCTTCCGAGATCGGAGTATCGACCACCCGGGTTGCGCCGAATTCTTCGACTAGTCCAGAGAGAACTTTGAAGGGGGTACCGGCCTCGGCGACATCTTCTCCGATGATACAGACGCGTGAGTCGCGGCGCATTTCTTCGGCCAGAGCCTCGCGCACGGCCTGCGCAAATGTAAGTTCGCGTTCAGGCATAGACGTGCTTCTCCACCTCATCCACGCTGGGGTAAGGCGCAGCAATGGCAAACTTCACTGCCGCTTCCATGAGGTTGCGAACTTCAGAGGTAATTCGATCCAGCGACGCGGCATCGGCATAGCCTTGCTCGAGCAGCCACTTCGATAAAACCTGGATAGGATCGCGGTCCGTCTTCCAGAGATGTTCTTCACGTTTGGAGCGATAATATTCGCGATTGATATCGCCCACGTGATGACCGCTATAACGGTAGGTATCGCACTGCAGGAATGCGGGTCCGCCTCCTGAGCGGGCACGCTTCACCAGACGACTGGCGACTTCGTGCACGGCACGCACGTCCTGACCATCGACGCTCGCCGCCTCGATGCCGAACGCAGTGGCGCGACCGAGGATGGTGCCGGCGGTGGTTTCCTGATAATGCGTATATTCGTTGTATTGATTGTTTTCGCAGATGTAAATTACCGGCAGCTTCCACAACTGCGCGAGGTTCATAACCTCGTAAAGCGAGCCCTGGCCGAGGGCACCTTCGCCGAAGAAGCAGGCAGCCACGCGATCGGTGCCCAGGTTTTTGGCTGCAAAGGCCGCGCCCGTTGCGATGCCTACGCTGCCACCCACGATTGCATTTGCGCCTAAGTTGCCGGTGGCAGGATCGGCGATGTGCATCGAGCCGCCCTTGCCGCGGCAATACCCGGCTTCCTTCCCGAGCAATTCAGCAAACATTCGGTCGGGCGACGCGCCTTTGGCGAGGCAATGTCCGTGGCCACGATGCGTGCTGGTAATGTAGTCATCGACGCGCAAGGCTTCGCAGATCCCGACCGCGACGGCTTCCTCGCCACTATACAAGTGCGCCAGTCCGGGCATCAGAGCGCGGGTGTAGACTTCGTTCACCTGCTCCTCAAAGAGGCGGATGCTTACCATCTGGCGGTAGGCACGGAGCCACTTCTCTTTTTCTGTCATAGTGCGTTCTGCCGTAGTGTCGCGCCCTGCCTCGGGCTTGGAAGTGATGGTGCTCATATTTTTCGCTTATATTTTCTTGCCGCCTTGTGTGACCGGGGTCGATATTCCCGACATGGCGGCCAGCACATCGAACATGCAGGCGAAATCGTACTTGGTCCAGCCCATGCCCCGGGCTGCGGTCAGGATCTCGTTGCTGGTTGCGGTCGTGGGAAGCGGAACGTCGAGTTGTCGGCCCAGATCCATCGCAAGGACCATATCCTTCTGCATCATGTTGACGTCGAACCACGCTTCTTCGGGCTGCTGCAGCACAAACGGGCCGCGATACTGAATCATGGGGGAAGCGACAGCGCTGTGAGTGAGAACATCGACCGCCGTCTCGCGGGGGATTCCGCTTTTCTCCGCCAGCAAGACTCCTTCAGAAAACGCCAGCATCTGCACGGCCAGGCTCAGGTTGACGGCGATTTTCATCGACAACGCCAAGCCATTGTCACCCACGTGCGTCACTTTGGGCCCGATATCAAGCAGCAGGGGTTTTACCTTTTCGAAGGTCTCGCGGCGTCCGCCGACCATCACGGACAGTTTGCCTTCCTGCAAAGTAATCACGCTGCCAGAAACGGGCGAGTCGACCATGTCTGCGCCTTTCTCACGAACTTTCGCAGCCAGCGCTCGGCTCACGTTAGGACTTATGGTGCTCATGTCGATGAAGATCTTTCCCGCGCTCAGACCGGCTAGCAATCCCTCGGGACCCTCCGTGATAGCAGCAATGGCGGCGGCGTTGGTCAGCATGGCGAAAGTAAAATCCGAAGCTGCGGCAGCCGCGCGCGGCGAATCCGCCCATTGCATTCCTTTTTCAACTAGCCACTGCGCTTTGGCGCGCGTGCGGTTGTATCCGGTCACGGCGTGTCCCTTGCTGAGCAGGCGATTGACCATCTGGCTGCCCATCACACCCAGACCGATGAATCCTAGCTTCGCCATCCCCCTCTGCCTCCAAACTTAATTTGATCCGAAGATCTCTACATTTAGAAAGCCTATGACTTATGAAGTGAGTCGTGATGCTGCCGGCGCTGATTTCGCAGAACGCTTACCGGCGGTAGAAACTTGTGAATCCTGGCGGACCTGCTCGAGATGAGTGCGCATCGCTCGGCGAGCCAACTCCGGATCGCGCCGCTCCATGGCCTCCAGGATGCGCTTGTGATGAACCTGGCCACGCTGCGGTCCGCCTTCCACATTGAAAATCTTGATGCGTTGCTCGCGCAGCAGGCCGACGATGGAATCGATCAGAGAAAGAATCAAGGGATTGGCCACCGCCTCCGCGAGCGCCAGATGAAAGTCAAGGTCGGCTTCGATATAGGCTGCAGGGTCTTTCTGGGCGCGGTCCATGACCGCGACCGCCTCGCGCATGGCTGCCAGATACTCCTCTTCGATGCGCTCGGCGGCGAGGGCAGCGATTCCAGGTTCGAGAATTAAGCGAAGCTCCGCCAGATGAGTGGAACTCTCCTGCTGGCCGATCTTCACCATTAAATCGAACGATTGCCGCGCCGCGTGCGTAGTTCCATCCGTAATGAAAGTGCCGCGGCCGGAGTAAGCCTCGACCAGACCTTTTTCGCGGAGCGCTTTGACGGCTTCGCGCACCGCAGTGCGGCTAACACCGAGACGCTGCGCCAACTCACGTTCTGCGGGGAGCTGGTCGCCGGGTTTCAGCGAGCCATTCAGAACGGACTCCTCAATCTGCTGGACGATCTGTTCGTACAGGCGCGAAGTCCGAACAACTTTGTACACAGGAAGTTCTCCCGCACGGGCCAGCTTGGGGGGACTGGCGTTGGTCTGGCTACTATACCGCAGGTCCAGAACTTGCGGAGAGCCTTTGACGGGATTGGGGGAGGGATCAAACATTGCTGGTCTTTAGGTACGGTGGTATGACAGCTAGAACGATAACATCTCGCGCCGGTGTGATGCAAGCGCTAAGGAAAAATCGATTTCCCCGCACAGCTTCAAGAAATTCTAATCTTTCGGCTTTACTATTCAGGCTCACAATCGCTCCTGGCGGGGAAGGATGGGAGAATTTGCTTGACTTCATTCAGGAAGCGGTGGTATGGCTGTCGGACCAGAATAACGGAGGAAGTTTCGATGACACACCGAAGCACCGCCCTGTCCGCGGGTCACGTGACTGCAATCGCCCGGAATGCTCTATTTGTCATCGTCCTGAGTCTGGCGAGCTTGTGCACGATGATGGCACAATCCACCGCCGGACGCGTGCTGGGCACGATCACGGACCAGAGCGGCGCCTCGGTTGCGGGAGCAACCGTGGTTGTTACCGACACACAGCGGGGCACATCGCGGACCCTCACCACCGACGCCTCTGGCGACTACGCGGCTCCCGACCTGACGCCGGGAACCTACAAGATTCGTGTTGAAGCGAAGGGCTTCAAGGCGGGGGAGCGGCCCAGCATTACGGTTGAAGTTGCGACCGACGTTCGCGCGGATTTCGCACTGCAACCAGGCAACGTCTCCGAAGTCGTGACTGTGAGTGGAGACGTGCCTCTGCTCAACACGACCTCCGCCACTCTGGGAGGCACGTTGAGCAACAAGGAGATCAACGACCTGCCACTCAACGGCCGCAACTACGAAAACCTGTTACAGCTTCGTCCTGGCGTAATTCGATATCCAGGTGGCGGATTCTCGACCACGAGTGCCAATGGGTTGCGTGCTGAAGATAACGCCTACTTTGTCGAAGGCTTATTCAATAGCGAGCCCTATTCCGGACAAGCGATTATTAATGGCGCGGGAATCGCGGGAGACTCGGCGACAATTCTGCCCATCGACGCAATTCAGGAATTCAACCTGCAGCAAAACTCTCCGGCAGAATACGGGTGGAAACCGGGAGCAGTTATAAATGTGGGCTTGAAATCAGGCACGAACCGCTTCCATGGCACCGCATTTGGTTTTGGCCGCGACGGCGCGCTGGACGGGAGGAACTATTTCAATGACGATCCGCACCCGAAATTGACTCGGACGCTGGAGCAGTTTGGAGGCAGCTTAGGCGGCGCATTCATCAAGGATAAAGCGTTCTTCTTCGCGGCGTACGAGGGCCAGCGCTACAACGTGGGCAACTCGTTTGGTGGGATAACGAGTCCATCGATGGTGCACATGACGCCGAATGGAACCTGCTCCTTCGGCTTTGCTGGAGACTGCGCCGACAGTATTCCCGATGCCATCGCGGATATCACAGAGCCGGCTGCCAGAGCGGCGGGCGTCATCGTAAGCCCCGCGAGCCTGCTTATTTCAGGGTGCTCGTTCTCAGGTGGAGCGGTCACGTGCAACGGCTCCGGGTTTCCGACAAACAATAATCAAAGCATCAGCATCACCAACGGGTTTAACAACAACGTGCACGTCGACAACGTGGTCACCAAGATTGATTACAACCTGAACGAACACCAAACCATCAGCGGCATGTACTTTTTTGGAAACAACTCAGGTACAGTCGAAGACTTTCCCGAACTGCAACAGAAATGGCTCTCTAATATTCACACCCGTGCGCAGGTAGTCGGCGGCAATTGGATTTGGACTCCCACCGCCCGCTGGGTGAACGAGGCCCGCGTTGGTTACAACCGCCTGTACCAGCCGACCCTGCCGGGCGACCTCAACACGCCCGCCTCCGCTTACGGTTTGGATACAGGAGTGAGCGGACCTGAAACTGGAGGTCTGCCACGCATTGGTTTCGGGGGCTACTTTTTCCCCGGGCTTGGTGGTTTCAAGTGGCCCAAGTTCCAGGGACCAGATTCGATCACCCAGTTTACGGATCACGTCTCGTATACCGTGGGCAAGCACGCGCTGAAATTCGGCGGCGAGCTCCACTACAACAAAGTCAACAATGCGGCATACGGAAATGCCCGCGGCAGCATCAATTTCCTGGGTGGCGTCGTGAGCCCGAACCCCGGTCCCGCCGGTTCGGCCCCGCTAGAGGATTTCTTTGCGGGCGCACCATTCAAGTCGACTGTTGAAGTGGGAAATCCAACCTTGCAGCTGCACAACTGGGCCTATGCCCTGTTTTTCCAGGATGACTTTCGAGCCACCAGGAATCTGACCCTTAACTTCGGCGTTCGCTACGAATTCAGCAGTGTGCCCCAGGAAGCTCACAATCTGCTGGGCAATTTCGACCCCAACGTGGGCCTCGTGCAGGTGGGACATCAGATCAGCAGCCTCTGGAACCCCGATCATACGAACTTTGGTCCCCGCCTGGGCTTTGCATGGGATATCGGCGGAAACGGCAAAACGGTGCTGCGCGGCGGCGGCGGATTGACATACGAAACTGTGAACTGGCAGTCATTCGTCGCCTTCAACAATGCCTTCGGACCGGGCAGCGTTCCGACGGGAGCTCCCATTGACGCTGCGGGAGATACATCTGGTGGCACGATTACGACGAGCAATGTCACCGTTAAGAATTTCCTGAGTTATCCTGCCACCTGGGACGCCGCGAACGGGCCGCTTTACGGCGGCAGCACGGTCGATTGCTCTCCGGTGCTGCCCAGTGGCAATCCAGGCAGCCCGTGCCCCATCATGACCGTGGACCGCGGCCTTACGACTCCCTATGTGTGGAATTGGACGCTGAACGTACAGCACTCCTTCACTCCGAACTTGTCGATGGAAGCGGCTTATGTGGGCAATCACGGATCGAACCTGACTGGAATTCGGGACATAAATCAACCGCCGGTGGGATCGGGCTGGACGCCCGCTGGCGTGGGCGCCGGAACTCTTGCTGCTTGCCTCGCCAGCGCTCCCAACTACAACTCAAACACCTGCGCTGTCGATACCGGAAACGAGGTTGCGTCAGAACCGTTCAACGCGAAGTTCCCCTACCTGGCTAACATCTTTCAGATGGGAAATGTTTATCGGTCGAACTACAACGGACTTCAAGTCACGCTGAACGCTCGGAATTATCACGGGCTGAGCATGGTGGCGGGTTACACCTATTCGCATGCGCTTGATGATGTGGGCGCGAACTGGGATTTCGGCTACGGCTCGGGTTTGCCGCAGAATGCTCACAATCCCGCCGCCGAATATGCAAATAGCGACTTCGACATCCGGCATAGGCTGACCGTGTCGCTCACCTATGCGATTCCTGGACGCAAGGGTTTCGGACAGCTTCGCGAAGGCTGGGAGGTTAACTCGATTATCACGCTGGAAAGCCCGCAGTACTGGGGACCGATGGACGAGGGAACCGATGCTGCGGGTGTAGGGCCGTTGCCGACGAGCCCGCCCGCACAGTCTCCGATTCGTTGGAGCTTCTACGGCAAGACCTCCGACTTCAAGTCGCAGAAGGGAGTTGGGATTCCGTACTTCTCTGCTGCGACGAATCCCGCGTGCGCGGCTCAGGCTCTGACCGTAGATGGAGGGAATCCGGGGCGTTCAACAGCCTCTCTGAATCTGTTTGGTTGCTACGCGAACGGCAGTTCGGTAATGATTCCGCCGCCCTTGGGTGAGTTCGGCAATATGAGCCGGAACATGTTCGAGGACACGGGTTTCAGGAACTTCGATTTCTCGCTGGCCAAGAATTTCCACTTCGGGGAAACAATGCGGCTGCAGGCTCGCGCCGAGTTCTTTAACATTTTCAATCATCCCAATTTTGCCAATCCCTACGGAGGTCAAAACGGTTTTGGCCTGAATGATCCGTCGGTTCGTCCTTTTGGCTGCGGCTGCGCGACGCCGGATATCGCCGCCGCGAACCCGGCAGTAGGATCCGGCGGACCTCGCTCTGTGCAGTTGGGATTGAAGTTCACGTTCTAGTGGTGCAGGAAATTTGATGGTGCAGGAACGCCGGACGAGTTCCGTCCGGCTTTTTTTCAGGTGCTCGCATAACACGCGAGCCCGAAAGGGGCCTAATTATGATAAGAGAATTGTTTTTTGGGACGGCTTTTCTATTGGGATGCTTCGCATTGATTTCTCCTCTCGCCTCCGCTCAAAAGGAGGAGCAGCGCGAGCGCACGATCGACGAAATAAAAGTCGAAGCTATTCACCGGGCTGAAGTTGGCCAGTACCCGCTGATCGGGCTCGATCCAACCGATGTCAAAGAGGCTTTCGAGAGCATCCACACCGCGGACAAAGATGAATGGGCTGCGGGCTTTATGCGGGTTGCGGACCGCTACTTCAATGAAGCGAAGTCGCTCGAAAAATCCGATCCTACAAAGGCGAATGCCGATTACATACGGGCCTGGCGGCTTTATTCGTTCGGACGCTGGCCCGTTCCGTCGTCGCCGGGCAAGCAGCACTCTTATGAAAAAGCCCTCGAAGCATTTCTGGATCACGCGCGCTTCTACGATCCGCCGCTTGAGGTTGTACACATTCCTTTCGAAGGGAAAGAAATCATCGGCTACCTGCGGCTGCCGAAAAATGCGAAGGGGCCGGTTCCGCTCGTGATCGCGGTGAATGGATTGGATAGCCGCAAGGAAGATTTGACGGAAAGTTTTAGCGCGATTCTTCCGTTTGGAATCGGCTATCTTGCGGTCGATGGTCCGGGGACAGGGCAGAATCCCATTAAAGTCAGCGAGACCGCGGACCGCATGCTTTCACGCGTAATTGATTACGTGCAGTCGCGCCCGGAAGTTGATAAGAATCGCATCGCATTGCACGGCGTGAGTTGGGGCGCCTACTGGGCGACGAAGATGGCAATCGTAGAACGGGCCCGGCTGCGCGGGTGCAGCGCGCAGTCGCCGCCGGTGGACCGGTTCTTTCAGAAAGATTTCCTGATGAATAAACTGTTGGGCAATCGCGAATATCTGTTCGATCAGGTGCCCGCGCTCATGAGCATTCTGGAGGGAGTGCACACGTTGGATGAGATGGAAGAGGCTCTGCCAAAGCTCTCGCTGGTGCGTGAGGATCTGCTCGGTAAGCCCATGGCGCCGATGCTGGTTATCGCGGGCGTCCTCGACACCCAGGTTCCGATTGAGGATGAATACCTATTGCTGAGTAAAGGAGACGTGCCGAAGGAGGCTTGGATCAATCCGCGTGGGGGACATCTGGGCCGGCAAGTTGGAGTGTGGCCCGATCCTTTGATTTTCAAGCAGGTAATTATTCCGTGGCTGGTGAAAACACTGCAGGCTCCGGCTAACTAAGTAATCCTTGCTCTGCTATGCCGACCCCCAGCGCGACCACAGAGATCGATTCCGAAGCCGCCGCAAGTCCGCACGGCAAGCCGTTCTACGCTTCGTTGTGGGTGCAGGTGCTGTTCGCCATGGCGGTTGCCATCGTGCTCGGATATGTGAGTCCGGCGCGCGCGATTGCGATGAAGCCGTTGGGCGACGCCTTCATTCGGATGATCACGATGATCATCACGATCCTCATTTTCTGCACGGTGGTCACCGGAATTGCCGGCATGCAGGATTTGAAAAAAGTTGGGCGCGTCGGCGGTAAGGCTCTGCTCTATTTTGAAATTGTTTCCACCATTGCTTTGGTGATTGGACTGATTGTGGGCAATGTGGTTCATCCCGGCAGCGGCTTCAACGTGAATGCGGCTTCGCTCGATGCGCGGGCGGTTGCGGATTATGCAGGACAGGCCAAGGCGCAGAGCGTCACCGACTTTCTGATGCACATTGTTCCGACCACGGTTACCGATGCATTCGCCAAAGGCGACATTCTGCAGGTGGTGTTCGTCTCGATCCTGTTCGGGTTCGCCTTGTCATCTGCTGGACCGAGAGCCAAGCCGATAGTGTCGCTGCTGGAATCTCTGACCCACGTGGTTTTCCGCGTGGTGAATATTCTGATGCTGTTTGCGCCGATCGGCGCTTTTGGGGCCATGGCCTTTACGATCGGCAAGTACGGCCTGGCATCGCTCGGTCCGCTGGTGAAGCTGATCGCTACTTTTTGGATAACCTCAATTCTATTTGTGCTCATCGTGCTGGGCGCGATTTGCTGGGCCGCAGGATTCAATATCGTAAGGTTCCTGCTGCACATCAAAGAAGAAATTTTATTGGTTCTGGCTACGAGTTCCTCGGAGACGGCAATCCCGACGCTGATGGAGAAGCTTGAGAAAGCTGGGCTGCTCACGGTCGTTAGTCGGGCTCGTAGTCCCCACCGGATACACCTTCAATACCGACGGCAGCAGCCTCTACATGACGCTGGCGGCTTTGTTCGTCGCCCAGGCCACCAATACGCACCTGACTTTGCTGCAGCAGATGACCATCTTCTCGGTTGCGACTTTGACGTCCAAGGGAGCGAGCGGAGTGCAGGGAGCATCGTTTATCGCCCTGGTGGCGACCTTGTCGGTGATCCCGACGATTCCGGTGGCGGGGATGGCGCTGATACTAGGTATCGACCGCTTTATGAGCATGTTCCGCGGACTGGTGAATATGATTGGAAACGGCGTGGCCACGCTGGTGGTGGCACGGTGGGAGAATGAGTTGGGGCGGGAGGCGCTGCAGCAGAGACTCGCCTGAGACTTGGATAGAACTGCAAGGGGACCCCACCGATGGGCTTTGAGCGTAATTGTCTGTCTCGATCAGCTACTGGTATCGCAGAGGTGTCGCGCCTAAAGTGGCACGTATGGACAGAGCTATTTCACCGAATGAAGTCCAAGTCGTTAAGTGGCTTCTCGACCATGCGTTGGTCGACGTAACAGCGTATCGACTTCAACCCGTGGAACAATTGCGCGTTGTCGGAGGTTGTGGTTGCGGATGTACCACCCTTGATTTCAAACCTGTGGAGCAACTAAGAGGCAAGAGGATGCTTGCCGACGAATTAGCTATCTATCCTGATGGCCAAAGGGCCGGCTTGATTCTGTGGGGACTTGAAGGCGAGATCGTTATGCTAGAGGTCTACGATTGTCAGCCGGGGTCGTCACATCGCTTTCCAGACGAGTCTAATTTATGCACTTGGCATGACTTGGGAAGTCGAGATTTGCAACGCTCTAAATCGAGCGATGGCTGACAGCAGCAGTGTTGGCCAGTACCGAAGCGTCCGCGTGCAAGTGTTACGAGAGATTAGAGGGTCGCGTGGACGACTGTTGCTTTCTGGATAGAGGCATACGTAAATGTTGAAGGATCGCCATTTCACCAACAACTCCCGCGCGGGCAGCGCGTTTATGATGAGGTCCTAGGGAGCTACGCTTATGCCTGGAAAGATCGCCCTGGTGACCGGGGCCAATGGCGGCCTTGGAACTTACGTCACGAAAGCGCTGCTGGATGTGAACTTCGCCGTCGTCGGACTCTCACCGCGAATCAAGCAGTCTGACTTCGATAGCCCGGACTTCTTTACGCTTCCTGCCACGCTTAGCAGCCTCGACGCTGCGAAGAAGGCTGTCGCCACCGTGATCGCGCGCTGGGGAAAGATTGACGTACTGGCTCATCTGGTCGGCGGATTCACCGGCGGGCAGACTGTTCACGACACTGACGACGCTATTTGGCTCGGCATGTTCGACGCGAATCTGAACAGCGCCTTTCACATGCTCCGTGCAGTGATCCCTGAAATGCGCAAAGCGGGAAGCGGGCGCATCATCGCCATCGGCAGCCGTCAGGCCGAAAATCCGGGACCGAAGGTTGGCGCTTACAGCGCGTCGAAAGCGGCGCTGGTATCGCTGATAAAAACGGTCGCCCTAGAAAACAAGGACGCTGGCATTACGGCGAACGTGGTCCTGCCTGGAACCATCGACACTCTCGTCAACCGCAAAGCTATGCCTGGCGCGGATGCCAGTCAGTGGGTGCAGCCGGCCGCGATAGCCAGCTTAATCGTTTGGCTTGCGGGAGATGCGGCCAAGGATGTGACCGGGGCGGCGATTCCGGTATATGGGCGCGGCTTGTAGGGCCCGCAACAGTTCCTCGCCGCTGGCAGGGCCTAAACCAAGGGGCGCCAAGCTATTCCTACTTTGTTCCATTCTGGTAACTACGGTAACTCCTCTACTGCACAATTTTCGTTGCACGTTAACATTCGTGAAATATCTTCCGAGTAACATACTTATGGAGGCCGCCATGGGCTCGCTGCGCGCATCGAAGTCGCTCCCGCTGCAAGTAGCGGCGGTCTGTTTCCGCAGGCGCGGCGGCGTGGTGGAGTTTCTGCTGGTGAATACCAACGGCGGAAACAAATGGACCTTCCCCAAGGGGTCTCCGGAGGCGCGCCTCTCCCATAGCCAGGCCGCCGAGCGGGAAGCTGCGGAAGAAGCTGGCGCTCTGGGCACCATCGAGCCGCGACATTTTCATCTCTACATTCACTCCAAGGGTGTTTTCTGGCAGCCGGGCGGGGTGCAGGAGTTTGTGGTAAAAGCGTTTTTGATGGAGGTCCACGAACTGCGCCGGCCGGACGAACCCATGCGCCGGCCCACATGGGTCAGCGCGGAAGAAGCGCGGCAACGACTAGCCAAGGGCCGCGAAGTGAAGTATGCGCACGAACTGGAAGCTGTGATCGATCGCGCCCTGGAACGCATAAACTTTCACAGCCAGCTTTGGGGCCGCAATCCTGAGAGCCGCAACGGCCGCGCCGCCGCACATTCCTAAATCAAATCCGTCATCCCAAATCGCTGTCATCCGGAGGAGGTGGAAATCTTCGCCGGACGGAAGACTGCGCTCAGGATGACAGCAGAAGTGCTCACCCGTCTGTGACAGATGAACAGCCTTGGCGTTTTGTGAGACGATGAATCCAGCCCATGATTCAGCTTTCTGGCGCCGGAAAACGTTTCGGCCACAAACTTCTTTTTGAAAACACCGACTGGCTGATCACGCCGCGCGATCGCATTGGCCTGGTGGGTGCGAACGGCACCGGCAAATCCACGCTGATGAAGATTCTTGCCGGGTTGGACACTCTCGACTACGGCTCGCTCACCATTGCAAAGGGAACTACGGCCGGATACCTGCCGCAGGACGGCCTCTCTCTTTCCGGTCGCTCTGTCTTCGCGGAGTGCATGTCGGTATTCACCGAACTTCACGCCATGGAGCGCGAGTTGGAGACGCTTACTCATCGCATCTCCGAACTCGACCATGAGAGTCCTGAGTATGCTGATGTTGCAGACCGTTATCACAGCCTGGAACATGAATTTCGAACGCGCGATGGTTACTCGATTGAAGCCGACGTCGGCCGCGTACTGATGGGGCTGGGGTTTCGCAAGGAGGACTGGGAGCGACTGACGGATGAATTCTCCGGCGGCTGGCAGATGCGGCTCGCGCTCGCGAAACTGCTGCTGCAGAAGCCCAACCTGCTGTTACTCGATGAACCGACCAACCATCTCGATCTGGAAGCACGGAACTGGCTGGAAGAGTATCTGCACAATTATCCGCACGCCTTTGTTCTGATCTCGCACGACCGTTATTTTCTCGACGTAACCGTCAACAAAATTGCGGAGATCTGGAACAAACGATTCTGGTTCTATACCGGCAACTACGACAAATTTCTGGCGCAGAAGACGCAGCGCAACGAGCAGTTGCAGGCGGCATATCGAAATCAGCGGGACCGCATCGAGCAACTCGAGGTTTTCATTAATCGCTTCCGGTACCAGGCCACAAAGGCCAAGCAGGTGCAAAGCCGAATCAAGGAACTGGAGAAGATTGAGCGCATCGAGATCCCTCCGGAAGAAAAGACGATTCACTTTTCCTTCCCTCAGCCTAAGCCCAGCGGACGGATCGTGGCGGAGTTCGAAGGCGTGGCAAAGAGTTATCCGGCGAGGAATGTTGCGGGCAATGGCCACTCGGGTGGTATTGGCGAAAAGGAAGTTTTTCGCGATGTAAATTTCCTGATCGAGCGTGGGGACCGCATCGCGCTGGTGGGCATAAATGGGGCGGGCAAATCCACATTGATTAAGCTGCTCGCGGGCACGGAACTTCCCACGCAGGGGGAGTTTCGCCTCGGCCACAACGTTCAGGCCGACTATTTCGCACAGGATCAATACAAAGAACTCGATCAGGACGCTCGCATTCTCGATGATCTGGGCGCGGCTTCTCCACGCTCCTCGCAGACAGAACTCCGCAGCCTGCTCGGCTGCTTTCTGTTTTCAGAAGACGATGTCTTCAAGAAAATCGGAGTGCTCTCCGGCGGGGAGCGCGGGCGCTATGCTTTGCTGCGGCTGCTGCTGCATCCGGCGAATTTCCTGTTGCTCGACGAACCCACTAATCACCTGGATTTGCGGGCTAAAGATGTATTGCTCGATGCCCTGATGGAATACACGGGGACGGTTGTTTTTGTCTCGCATGACCGTTACTTCATCGATAAGCTGGCCACGCGGGTTTTCGAGATTGGCGGGGGAACGGTTGAGGTTTACCCCGGCAACTACGAAGACTATCTCTGGCGCAAACAGGGCGGCAGCGCTAAGCAGAATGAAGCCATTCGCCAGCAGTTGAGCGCCGCTGGGCCTCTCACTCAACCTTCGAACGGCAATCGATCATTGGGCGACTCGCCGGTGGTCGATCCGGCCGCCGGCGATGGCGCGCCTGCCTCCGTTAAAACCAAGCGCTTGAATCCTCTCAAACGCAAGAAGATGGAAGACCGCGTCCACGAACTTGAAACTGAAATCAGCACAGTGGAAGACTCGATTGCGCAGTGCGAAGCGGCTATGCAGGACTTCACAAGCGCGGAGGAAAGTCAGCGCCAGGCGCAGGAATTGGAGCAACGCAGATCGGCGCACGCCGCGCTGGTGAAGGAATGGGAAGATCTCGCTCAATCGCTGCAGGAAGCCGACTAGAAAGTCCAACCAGCCAGTTCCGGCCGCGCAACCGTACAGCCTCTTCCGTAATCTCGAAGGATTGCTTACCTGTGTGAAATAGTCAGATTGGCCTATGGGACACGAACTTACCTGCGGCCCAAAATTCCAGACCCAGCGAGGCCGGCGAAAACAATGTGCGGCGCGCGGAACCGAGGAAGGTCGCAATGCTTCAATCGTCAGACTACACATATAACGGAAAATCAGCTTCGCCAGCTTCGAACCCCAACTCCTTCAATCCCGTAAAGACAGTTACCGCACCCATCGAACAGGCAACGATCGGGCGCACGCTGGTCATCAAGGGCGAACTCAGCGGCTCTGAAGCGCTGTATATCGATGGCCGTATCGAAGGCAAAATCAGCATGCCGGATAACCGCGTGACTATCGGCCGCAATGGCACCGTGCAGGCCAACATCACCGCCCGCGAAGTCGTAGTGCTGGGCAAGGTGAGCGGAAACATTGAGTGCAGCGATCGTGTAGATATCCGCAGCGAAGGCTCGGTGACAGGCGACGTGTCCACCGTGCGCATCAGCGTGGAAGACGGCGCGGTGCTCAAAGGCGGGATCGAAGTACGCAGCGGCGAGCAAAAGCAGAACAAAGCACAGACTCAGTCAAAACCGGCGGAAGCTCCGAAACCAATTGCGACAGAGCCATCAAAAGCGATGGTCGCATCCACTGGGGCGTAATCGCCGAGCCGAACACACTGGCACGTTAGAAACAGGGCACGCTGGCGCGTGCCCTGTTCCTTGCTGGTCTTCTTTTATACCTCGTCTATATCTCGCGCCGCTTACTGGCACCTCGCAGGCTACTTGTTCTCTTTTGGCTTCAAGTCCAAAGCCGCGGAGTTCATACAATAGCGCAATCCGGTGGGTGCCGGGCCATCCTCAAAGACGTGTCCCAGGTGAGCGCCACATTTAGCGCAGCGAGCTTCGGTGCGGACCATCCCATAACTTGAATCCTTGTGTTCCTCCACCTTGCTCTCATCCGCAGGCTTGAAGAAACTTGGCCAGCCCGTGCCGGAATCGAATTTGGTTGAAGAATCGAACAGCGGCTCCCCGCAGCAGACACAATGGTAGGTCCCGGCATCCTTTGTCTTCCAATATTTGCCGGTAAAGGCGGGCTCGGTGCCGGCCTCGCGAGTTACGTGATACTGCTCGGGGGTCAGTTTCTGTTTCCACTCGGTTTCGTTTTTTGCCAAGTCTTGTGCCATGTATGCTCCATTTACAAATGCATTTTCATCGCGCGGATGATTGATCTCTTTAGTGTTTAGATGCGTGACAGTCAAGAAAGTGGCGGAGTCACCTGATACATGTTGTGCCAAAATGTCTGTGACATCCGTCACAATCATATTGTGATATCAAGACTTGTGTTGTACATCCTGGGCGAGGGAATATTGCTGAAACGTCTGCGAGTACCAAATGGCCCGGCGTCCCCCTCCAAGAGGCTCCGGGCCTCTTTTATCTTAGTCCGCCCGTTTATTTAGTCCCCTCGTTCCTCTCCAATGTTGCGATACTTGCCTCGAAAAAACAACAGCGGTTGGCCTTCCCGCACCACAACTTCCTCTACTTCCGCGATAAAGATAGTGTGATCGCCAGCCTCCTGCGCTGACTTGAGCCTGCATTCCAGATAGGCGAGCGCGCCATGCAATATCGGAGTGCCCTGCGCCGTTCGATCGAAGCGAGCCCCAGCCTCGGCTTCGGCCCGCTCCTCTGTTCTTGCCACCCGGGCGTAGTATTCGGAAATCCCACGCTGGCCGGCCGCCAGAATGTTTATGCCGAAACGCTTCTTGGCGTGCAGATGGGCGTGGGTATGCGCGGTGTGGTCCACGCACACCAGGATGAGCAGCGGATTGATGGAGACGGAGGCGAACGCGTTAGCGGTCATGCCGTGAACCTGGCCGTCCAAGTCCACCGTCACGATAGTCACTCCGGTAGCGAAGCATCCCATCGCCTTTCGGAATTCGAGTGGACTAACGCTCATGTCCGCTGGGTTTCCCTGCTCTCGACTGCCTACATTACCATGCTGCGGGACCATCCTGCGGGCCACTGGGTCGATGAGCGTAAACGCATGATAGCGTCGGTTGAGAGATGCAGCTCGTGAGCTAGCCGGCAGTCCAAAGTAACGTAGACGGGTTTGGAACGGCGCACTAGCTTGAATGGGGAGCAATCGCAGTTGAGGCTCCGTACATTATGGGCATTCTCTTTTATTTCGGAACATTCTGTTCGGCTGGTCTGGCCCACTGGATGGTTTTGAAACGAATGGCCAGAGAGGTTAATCAACACCTACCAGACAGCGAACAGTTTATTACTGCGGTGTGGGCATTTTCGCGGAGGTCAGCGCGCGCGCCGATTAACGAGATCAAAATTTGGCGACTGCATCGGCAGTTCTTCCGCGAAAGCTGCCTTCCGTGGTTATATTTAGCTACCTGGGTCTTGATGATCGTATTCTTTGTACTCTGCGTGCAGTTTGACCGCTCCCATTACATCGCCCACACAGGGTAGTTGTTGTAACACCTCGATTGCGCGCTTAACCGGATGGTTCTGAGTGTAAACGCCCGTTAACAACAGCTGAGTCCAACGTGGTTGCTTGGAGCATGGCGGTCACCGTGCATCGTTCGAACGAAAACTCGTGAGGTTCAGTCTGCTGTCTTCTGCCCAGCAACAATCATTCCATGGCTGCTAAGAAACGTGCGGAGTTCAGTCAGAGGGCGACCGTTTGCTGAAGAGCCCGCTGCGGGCGCGTCAAGAAGGAATTTTGTGCCAGAAGGAAACTGGCTGAGTTTTTCCTCAAGATCGTCTATCGAGTGAAACTCATACTGCGCGACCCGCAAATCCAAGCCCGATGGCTGATTGTCACCGACCGAGATTACAAACGGCTGGTTCTGCCAAATCTTCAAATACTCGTCCAACTGGTCGCGCACTCGCTTGACTCTCGTCAGTTGTGACAGCCGTTCCAAAGTCCGCTCACCCGACAGCCACGACTTTCCAGTCGCTAGTGCTTGCGCGAGGTTTTGGCCCAATCCGAGTTGATAGATTCGATCGCCCGGTTGGTCCGCGAAGCTAAGATTCAGTTCCGACTCTTGACCCGCCCACACCACGCTCCATTCCTTAAACCGCTGTAAAAGTGCGGCTTCTGCTGCGGGGGAACCATACTTTCCCAGCATCGTCGCGGCAGTCTCGGCGACTTGCGGGTCCGGGTCATCAAGACTATGAATGCCGATCCCTTCCAGTACCGGATCGTAGTGAATTTCGGAAATTCCTTGAAACATTCCGCGATTGCAAGCCGTAAAGTCCTTGCCCCTCGCTGCAACCGCTTCCTCAATGCGCACCCGAGCCCCTAACGCATCCACACGGAGCACATATGCCAGCAGCGGATCTTGAATGGCGCAGGCCCACTTGCCAAGCAATGGATCCAACTTCGCCGTGACTTGCGGAAGGATTGCATCAGATGCGTAGCGAGCGATCAACGACGCGACATTGGCCAGTCCCTCAAAGTCACCGTTAGCCGTCAAGTGTTCGGCAAGAGGAAAGTCAACTTCATGCAGTGTCTTGTCCGGCAATATGCCCAGCACTCTTGCATCAAATCGGGGACGCGGGCGCATGATCTCGCGAATGATCGCGGGGCGTGCCCCAGTCGGGTCCAATTCATACCAGTGTTGAAGGGCGCTCGCACCGAGTTGTAGTGACTGGTATGCATTCACGTCGCGCATTTCCGGATAGTCACGGTAAACCTCGGCGACATGACGAAGGATCGGAACCATTTTGGGCCCGGCAATTTTGTCCCAACGATACGTCAACAGAAGGTTCTGAGCGTCTGCCGGGAGTTGGTCAAACATCGAAACCATCTGGTTGATCAACCGGTCCGTGGTGTGTTTCGGGGCTTCGCCGCTGTTCCACGCTTCATTCACAGCTGTGCTAAGGCTGATGGTTAAGGCTTTCCCTCGCTTAGCTGGCAGCGTTGCCACCAGATCGTCCACCGCCTTCCGTTGCGCCTCCCGCCAGTCCTGATCTGTAGAGTCCGTATTAACCGTTCTCAGCGTCGAAATAAAAGTATCGGAGATCGGATGGTCCGGATCAGCCAACTCCTTCTCAAGGGCACTCCTGACCGCGTCATGCTCAGGCGAGGCGATGAGCCCTAGCATGCATATATAGTCGAGGCCTCCCGAGTCTTCGCCACGCAAGCGTTTTGCCAACTCCTTGGCTGCGTCCGCAGTGCCAAGAAAGCGAAGAGTCTCGAGAGCCTGTCTGCGCGCTGTCGTGTAAGTTTGTTTGTCCTGCGGTTTGGGAGGCAGTGGCTGGTCAAGAATCACGACTGCACCGCTCAGCCTCATTTTTTGCCAGGCCTTCGTAGCAGGAACAATTCGCAGCGTGACCTCGTTTGACTGCACAGTGATCGGCGAAGCGCCGAGCGGACTTGAGGAATCCTTAACACCAACTCGATTGCTCGTAACCATCAATCGGTACTCGCCGGTTCTTGTGAAGCGCGCCCACTCGTTGAGATTGAGAACAATTGTCCAAGGCTCAGGGGTGAGAAAGCTGAAACCCGTCAAGCCGCCTCCGACCGCGCCCAGACGACCCTCTAGCAGATCGACCGCACCTTCTGCGGGGGACAGATTGAAGTGTTCGTATTCCATCCGCCCGCTGCGGTCATATTGAGCCCGATTGATCTGATATCGGTACTTAACGCCACTGCTGTAGGCCAACTTTAAAGGTATCGTTTCGCCAATATGGAACTCAGGCTGGTCGCTGGCGATGCTAACCTGAAGAACTACGTTCTGGTCCACAGGGGTTGGGGACTGGGCCAATGAGTAGCCAACTACTCCAAAAAGAAGCGAAATTGCGAGGGATCGCATGGCGCTCCATTCCCTGAACGATTAGACACCGAATCCTTGCGGCAAGCTAGGTGCAACTGTTGATAAATCGCCATTACACTCGTTGACCCTGCTAGAGCCGATGTTCAGGGCTCAGCGGACGGGCAGGTTTGTATTGACTGGGCACCGACCCCAGGCGCACCACTGATGTATGATTCGATGCAGCAGACCACTGCGGAATCCGGCACCATGACCCCAGCGTCAACTGAGAACACTGCCCAGAAAGATGTTTCATCGTGCGCAGCAGAACTAGGAGATCTGGCGCCAGGGTCGCCCATCTCGCGGGATCTCGCGCTGCAATTAATTCGCGGTACTGACGACGATCTGCCCGCACTGCTTGCCGCTGCGCGCGCTGCTAAAGAAAACTTCAAGCCCGGAGTTATCACCTATTCGCGTAAAGTTTTTCTGCCGCTGACCAACCTCTGCCGCGATTATTGCGGGTATTGCATCTTCCGCCGCGATGCTGGAGAGCCCGGCGCTCATACCATGAGCCCCGAGGAAGTTCTTGCCACTGCCAGCGCTGGAGAAGAGCTGGGATGTACTGAGGCACTGTTCAGCCTTGGCGACAAACCGGAGCTGATTTTCCCCGAGATGCGCGAAACGTTGCGGCATCTGGGATACAAGTCTACCCTGCATTACCTGGAGGCCATGTGTGAGCTTGTGTTGCGCGAAACCAAGCTGCTGCCGCATCCGAATCCGGGCCTGCTGAGCACAGAATGGATTACCCGCCTGGCTGCCGTTTCACCGAGCATGGGTCTGATGCTAGAAAGCACCAGCCACAAGTTACTCGCCGCAGGGGCGGCCCACGACAATGCTCCCGACAAAATCCCCGCCAAACGGCTTCGAACAATTGAGGACGCCGGAAAGCTTGGAGTTCCCTTCACTACCGGCCTGCTGATCGGCATCGGCGAAACCCTCGAAGACCGGGTCGATACGCTGCTGGCTATTCGGGACTTGCATGTGCGCTACGGTCACATCCAGGAGGTGATTGTGCAGAATTTCCGCTCCAAGCCGGCGATTCCGATGGCTCAGGTGCCGGAGCCGGGCCGCGGCGAGATGCTCCGCACCGTGGCGGTAGCTCGTTTATTAATGCCCAACCTCAATATTCAAGCGCCTCCCAACCTCAGTGCGCCGTATTATGGGGAGTTGCTGGATGCTGGGATCAACGACTGGGGAGGAATCTCGCCACTGACACCGGATTACATCAATCCTGAAAAGCCGTGGCCGCATCTCGAGCAACTCCGCCTGCACACGGAGGGCAAGGGATATCAGCTTCGCCAGCGTTTGCCCGTCTATCCGGAATTCCTGCCGAAGCTCGCGTCGCGGAGTGGATTGCTCGCGGAAAGACTACAAGGCGCACGCAATCGGGAAGGCCTTGCCATAGAGACAGAAAAGAGAGCTGCATGATCTGCGTACTTACCGGAGGCACGGGCGGAGCCAAGTTTGTGGATGGCTTGCGCCAGGTAATTCCGGCGGAAGAGATCACGCTGGTTGTCAATACGGGCGACGACTTGCTGTGGTGGGGACTTTACGTTTCTCCAGACATCGATTCAATCACCTATGTTCTCTCGGGGTTGCTGAGCCGCGAGCGGGGCTGGGGCGTGAAAGGAGATACTTTCCTCTGCCTGCAAGCCATGGGACAGCTAGGCGAACCTACCTGGTTCCACACCGGCGACCGCGATCTTGCAGTGCACTTGCTGCGCTCACGCCTGCTGGCCGAGGGTAAGACCCTATCGGACGCCACAGCGACGATCTGTGAAAAGCTGGGAGTGAAAGCGCGCATTCTTCCCATGAGTGACTCGCGCGTAGAGACGCGAGTGGATACGCCTTCCGGCGAATTGAGTTTTGAAGAGTATTTCGTGCAGCGCTGGTATCAAGACCCGGTAAACTCGGTGCGTTTCGCCGGAGCCAGCGACGCTGAGGCAGCGCCGGGAGTAGTCGACGCCATTGTTTCTGCCGAAGCGGTACTGATTGCTCCGAGCAATCCGATCAGCAGCATCGGCCCGATTCTTGCCGTGCCTGGGATCCGCGAGGCTTTGCGCAGCGCACGGGGCAAAGTAGCCGCGGTAAGCCCGATCGTGGGGAACGCCCCGGTTGCCGGGCCTGCGGGAATTCTCATGATTGCGCAGGGGCTGCCATGCTCCATCGCTGGCGTGGCCAAGGCATACGAGGATTTCCTCGATCTTCTAATTTGCGATACCCAGGATGCCCGCGCGGCGGAAGCGCTTCGGGGAAGCGGTTTGCGCGTGCAGTGCGAGCAAACCGTCATGCGATCTGCCGCGGACCGCGCCGCACTGGCGCGAAGTGTGCTTTCGTTCACAATACCCGGCTTGCGTGGGGATGGTTCTCTCAGCGCCGACGAGTCTGCCGCTCGGGCCGCCACCGATCAGCCGTGATTCTCGTTCCCGTCAAGAATTTGTCAGCGGCGAAACAACGCCTTGCTGCCGTGCTGGATCAGAACGCGCGCACGAAATTAGCGCAGGCGATGTTGCATGATGTTGTGGATGCAATCGCTTCGTGGAAGCGGCGTCCGACGTGCGCTCTCGTGACCAGCGACCCCTTCGCCGCGGACCTGGCGCGCCAATACGGCTTCGAGATCATCCCTGATCCGACGAACCCCGGCGAAACCGGCGCGATCGAAATGGCGACGCGTCTCTGCGCCTCGAGCGGTATTGACAGCACACTGGTCATACCGGCAGATATTCCGCTGACTCGAGCCAGCGAGCTTGATCAGATTCTCGAACTCGCGCCCGAGGAGGGCTCGGTTCTGGTTCCTGCCGCCGATGGACGCGGAACGAATGCTATCTTTCGCCGTCCCGCGGATTTGTTTCCCTTGCGGTTTGGAAATGACAGCTTCAAACCGCACTTCGCTGCGGCGCAACAGGTGGGCAAGCCGTGCCACGTATTGCATCTTTCGGGCATTGGACTCGACGTGGATAACCCCGCAGACCTGCAGAAGGTTCTTGCCCGGCCGGGCGAAACTCGCACCCAAACTCTGCTTCGCCTGTGGGAGTCCGACAGTCGCTTTCCTGCGACCGGAACGGAGGGACTGTGAGTAGGCTTCGGGGCGCTCCCAGGAAAACCACCGCTTTGCGGGGGGAGCATCCGGAGAAACAATCTCATCAAGAACTCCGACTGATTCCGATTCGTCTTCCCCACGAAGTCAGACCCGGCGATTCGCTGGCTGAGGAACTGCTGCAATCGCTGCGTCAACTCAAGGTTGTACTCGAGCCGGGCGACATTCTTATCGTCAAACACAAGGTCGTTTCCAAAGCGGAGAACCGCATCGTCGATCTGGTGGCAATAAAACCGTCTGCCGGATCCCGCGCCTGGGCCAAAAAATACAATCTGGACGCGCGTCTCGTAGAGCTCGCTGTGCGCGAGAGCCGCAGCATCATCCGCCGTAAGAACGGTGTGCTTATCACCGAAACCCATCACGGTTTCATTTGTGCGAATAGCGGCGTCGACGTCTCCAATGTTGACGGGGGAAGGCACGCGCTGCTGCTTCCCATTGATCCCGACCGCTCCGCCCGGGAACTCCATCGCGAACTGAAGATGCGAACGGCGCTCTCGATCCCCGTTCTCATCACTGACACGTTCGGCCGTCCTTGGCGCGAAGGTCTGGTTGATTTCTGCATAGGTATCGCGGGCATGAAACCCATGCGCGACGATCGCGGACGCCGTGATTCTCACGGATATAAGTTGCAAGCCAGCGTTGAAGCCATCGCCGACGAACTGGCCTGCGCCGCCGGGCTCGTCTGCGGCAAGTTGAACCGCACTCCGGCATGTATCGTCCGAGGGTTTCGCTACGAACCTGCCCGCGGAGGCATGCGTGATCTGCTGCGCCCCGCTGCAACTGACCTATTTCGCTAAACTTCTTCCGCCTAACTGCTTTCGCTTAACGTCTTTCGCTTACTCCGCTACACTGTAGGAGAAGCAGCAAGCTTCGTTTCTCAAAGGAAATCCATGCCCCGCAAACTTTCGAAGACGGAACTGGAAGATTTTCCTTCCCTGGACTGGTTCGACATTGCAGCTGCCGTCACTCCTGCGATCCGCTCTGCGCTCGAAAAAGTCCTGGAAACTCAAAAGGGCAATTCTATTTCCTTGCAGAATGCTTATGCGCTGGCGAACGTTGAAGGCGATGACCTGCTCGGCCTGCTGGCTGCGGCCAATCTGCTGCGCGCCGAACTCTGCGGCAATCTTGTCACCTACGTCGTGAATCGTAACATCAACTTCACCAACATTTGTTTTGTCGGGTGCAAGTTCTGCGCCTTCAGCCGGGGACCGCGCGAGTCCGACACGTATTTCCTCGAGCCCGATCAGGTCGCGCAAAAGGCTGTCGAAGCCGGGCAACTTGGCGCCACAGAAGTTTGCATTCAGGGTGGGCTACCACATGGCCTGCCGCCACTTTACTATCGCGACATTTTGCGCGCAGTGAAGAACGTGATGCCGGGGATGCATATTCACGCGTTCTCGCCCATGGAAATCGTTTATGGCGTGGAACTCACCGGTATGCCTTTGGCTGAGTACCTTTCAATGCTGCGCGACAATGGCCTCGGCACACTCCCCGGCACTGCGGCTGAAATTCTTGACGATGAAATTCGCGATATTCTGTCGCGCAACAAACTCGCTACCGCACAATGGATCGAAGTAATTCGCACCGCCCACCGCTGCGGCATTCGCTCTACTTCGACCATGATGTACGGACACACAGAAACGCCCGAGCACTGGGTTCGGCAAATGTTCTTATTGCGAACAATTCAGGACGAAACTGCGGGTTTCACTGAATTTGTCCCACTCGGCTTCGTCCATCAGAACACGCTGCTGTTTCAGCAAGGACTGGCTCGTTCCGGGCCAACTCTGGCCGAACATCTCAAGGTGCATGCACTGGCGCGGCTTCTGCTCGCGGGATCGATCAACAGTATTCAGGTTTCGTGGGTAAAGCTGAACCGGCGTCTCTCGCAACTCTGCCTGCATGCAGGCGCCAACGACTACGGCGGCACACTTATGGAAGAGAATATTTCGCGCGAAGCCGGTGCCACCGCTGGCCAGTACACCAGTCCGGAAGATTTTCAATCGCTGATTATGGAAATGGGCCGGGTCCCGGCGGAGCGCAACACAACTTATACGCAAATTAAACTCAAGTTGCCGCTGGAAAAGTTCACTACCGAAGAAGCGCCGGAGCCGGAATTTGCCTGATCAAAGCCCCATCGCAATTCTGGGCGGAACGGGACCTGCGGGCAGGGGACTCGCGCTGCGTTGGGCGCGTGCCGGCGAGACCATCATTATCGGATCTCGCGACGCGAAGCGCGCCCAAGATGCGGCCTCTGCGATCAAACAGAAAGCTGGAAGCGAGGCCCTGGTCTCTGGTGCCGAAAACTCTGTCGCCTGCGCGGCGGCGGATCTTCTCGTGCTGACGGTACCGTTCGAGGGCCAAGCTACGCTGCTCAAGCACCTCAAGCCCGCGATTCGTCCTGGAAGCATTCTGATCGACGCCACAGTTCCGCTGGCCGCCAGCGTCGGCGGACGCGCCTCGCGAACGCTTGGCATTTGGCAAGGATCGGCTGCGCAGCAAGCGGCAGAACTCGTGCCGAAGGGAGTGAGCGTAGCCGCGGCGTTCCACAATTTGTCTGCTGAACTTCTAAATGGAGACGAAGCACTCGACTGCGATGTCATCGTCTGCAGTGACGATGCCAGTGCCGGTCTACAGGGGCGAGCGCTCGCGACGAAAATTCCAGGCGTCCGCGCAATCGACGGCGGCAAACTGGAAAATGCGCGAATTCTCGAACAGATTACCGCTCTTCTCGTTGGACTGAATATCCGGCACAAAGGGCGCGGAGGAATCCGTGTTACGGGGTTGCCTCCAGAGGCTTACCGTTAAGCTTCACCTTTGGAGTGATGCATGCGAATGGTCTTGGTCCGCGGCCCTTGGCGCTGTCGGCAAGGGATGACGAGACCTAGAACGAAAACTTCAACGAGAACTGAATCAGCCGCGGTGTTCCCACGGTCGAAGTAATCGGGGCAGAGCCGCCAGCAGACGAGACCGAAGCCAAGGCCGGAATCTGGAATGAAGGATGGTTGAAGAGGTTAAAGAAATCCGCCCGGAATCGAAGGCTCTCCCGTTCACCCAGTCTGAATGCCTTATCCAGCGTGAAATCCACATTCTTTTGCGGCGGTCCGATGATGCAGTTGCGCGGCGTGTTGCCGTAAACTGTTGCGTCACTGGGCGAGCCGTTGGAAAGCGTCGGGGCCAACGGGTCAGGAGTATAAGCCGCGGCATTTACCCAGTTGCTTAGCCGCTCCTCCGGGGTGCCATGGCTCGAAGCATTGCCACAACTGAAACCGGGAACAAACGTAGCGGTTGACGACGGCGTGCTCGCCAAAGCGTAGGCCGTTCCCCCAGCCGGATCATACACGGTGATCGGCGCGCCGGATTGCAGAATCAATACGCCACTGGCTTCCCAACCGCCTAGCGCTCCCTTGGTAAACCCGCTGGAGTTGGTAAAGAACGGAAGCTGGTAGACGGCGCTGGTGACAAAGCGCTGCCGGCGATCGAAATCGGAAAGGCCGCGCGAGGCCGCCGCGTTGTTTTGATCATTGACGCGCGTGAGAAACGCCACTGAAGCGGTCGATACATCGTCAATCGACTTCGCCCAGGTGTAGGCGCTTTGGTAATACAATCCCTTCCCGAAACGATGTGCGAGAGTCGCCTGCAGTGCGCTGTAGTGCGAGTCGGAATTAGGTGCAAAATCTTCGAAATCTCCGGGAGCGATTCCGATATAAGGCGCACGAAGAGAGGCATTCTCCACAGTAGTATCCGTGATGGTGCACGACAATCCTTGCGCCTGTAAATTAGCGCATCCCTGTCCTGGCACAACGACCGGCGTCTGCGGTGTGGCGAGCGTGCCTTGATCGGGATCGTAAGTGGAGCGCAGCCGAGTGCCCTTGGTACCGACATAGCCGAGTTCCATAAACCAGTCCCGACCGAGTTCGCGCTGAATGGTGAAATTCCATTGCTGCGTGGTGCCGACAACCCAATGCAGCGGCACGGTGAGCTGAATCAAACCATTCACATTCCCACTAAAAGCTCCTCCACAAGCCGTGCCCACGGCAGGCGCACCGTTCCCCAGCTTGCACGGCGTGCCAACGCCCTGCAGAATCGCGGCTGTCGGTACGTAGGTCTGTGTTGGATTGGCTCCGAGCTCTGGAACTCCGTTAGGAAATGCGCCGCTGTGCGCAAACAGAGTGGCCAGACTGTCGGCTCCAGGGAGGAAGCCAACAAGGAATGGGTAGGTCGGAGGAACGATGGCAAGGTTGTCAACCGCCCCCAGATCCTCACGCACGCTGTAGATGCCGTAGCCGCCGCGAATCGACGTGGTGTGCCGCCCCGCCACGTCATAGGCGAAACCGATACGCGGTTCCCATACCGTGGCGTATTCGTTGTTAAGCCCGGCGGAGTTAAGGGTTCCGGTGATGCCGGAAAGTCCAAACTTGTTTACGCACTTGGGATAGACATAAGGCTGACCGGTTGTAATCGCCAGCGTAGGATCTGTGTTGCCGGTATGGCAAAGCGTGTCGTAAGGCGCGCCCACAAACTCGTTTCTGATACCGAGGTTGAGAGAGAGCGTTTTGCTGACCCGGTAGTCATCCTGCGCAAACCAAGCGTAACTGGGAATGCGGTAGTCGTGATTGCCCAGGCCACCACCGCCTTCACCCAACAATGGAGCGCCCGCGAGGAAACTCTGAAAATCCGAGCCGAATCCACTTGCCCCGGAAACAAAGAAAATCAGTCCATTGTCGGCGATGGGCAAGGCTGCGGCGCATGGCAACGCGATCGGCCTCTCCGCCGAAGCGCAGCTGATGCGCTCCCTTAGTCCAACTTACGGTGTCGACCCAACTGTAATTGTTGGAGAGGGCAGACTGCAGTTGGGTGGGATATGCGCCAAACGCAAAAGTATCGAACTGAAGCCTATAGATGTTGGGATCGCCTGCCTGGCCGTTTACGCCCGTGGCCGTGGGCAGATCAATTCCGACCTGAGTGTTGGTGACCGGAGGCTCGTTGTTCAACTTGTCGCTGATGATGTTTACGCCGAAGCGGAATTCGTTGATCAAAGTATTGTTAAACACATGCGTTTCGGTAATGCTGCCAAAGCGGCTGTGCAGCGGGATATCAAGGGGGAAATTCAAGTTGTTCACGCCGGGCTGCCCGCCGGTTTGAATGCCATAAGAATCAGCGCCGAAAGGCTCAAACGTAGTTGAGTTCGACCAGAAGAACCTCTCGGATAAGCGGTCTTTCCCTCCGCGAAACTCGCGGTCCCAATTCGCAGTGAATTGATTGTCAGAAAATCTCCCGGGATCGGTAATGAGGAAGGGCTCCATCGTGCCACAAGGCGTGGTTGAAGGTACGTTGGTGAGCAAGGGAAACAGGTATCCGCCCGCACCGGCGCCGAATTGATTGCTGTGGACATTCATCAGATTGAAGGCTACGGGGTCAACGGTAGATACTCCGCACGCAGCTCCCAACGCAGCAGCGGACGCGCGATCCGCGGCGGAGACATAAGGAATACTGGTATTGATGAACGTTCCCGGCGAATCGCCGCTGCGTTGGCGAGTACCCTGCAGGTTGAAATAGAAATAGCCCAGCTTGGCTCCCGGACCGATGGGCCCGCCGATATCACCGCCGAAAATATTCTGCTTGATGACGACTTTGCCCAGAAAATAATCGTTAGCGTCCAGCGATGTGTTGCGGAAGTACTCCCAAAGATCGCCGTGAAATTTCGCGCTCCCGCTTTTGAGGGTGGCGTTGATATTGCCGCCGCCGTTGCGTCCCTGCGTGGCATCGTAAAGGCTGGTGCTCACTTTAAATTCCTGAATCGCATCCGGGCTGGGCAAGGGCGTGTAAGTCAACTCGCCGAAGGCATAGTCAGCGACCGTAATGCCATCGATCAGATAATTGTTGTTGTCCTCGCGGCCGCCGTTAACGTGCATATAAACCTGGCCGCGGCCGAGCTGTGCCGCCCCATTCAAGTCAGAAGACGCTCCCGCAGACAGCGTCAGCAACTGCTGAAAGTTTCTGGTAGCCAAAGGCAAATCTGTAATCGTCTGGGCTCCTAACGATTGGCCGGTAGTGGCATCCGTGGTGTTGACCTGCTCAATCTGGGATTGGACTTCCACGACTTGCGTCACCGTATTCACTTTCAGAACAGCAGTCATGCGCGTGGTTTCAGTGATGCGCACCACTACGCCTGGAAATGTTGTCACTGGAAAACCCGCCTCGGTTACTTCCACCGAGTAGGTGCCTACCGGCAGCAGTGTCGCGGTAAACAAACCCGAGCCGTCGGTCGTCATTTGGCGAAGCACCTCACCTGTAGCTTCGTTCTTGACACTCACTTTGGCATTGGCGATGACCGCTCCGGAAGCGTCCTGGACCACACCTTCGATTGCGCCCGTGGCTCCTCCCTGCGCCAATGCGTTTCCAGGACAAAGCGTGACGAAAAGAATTGACGCCGCCATCAGCTTCCAAAGTGAATTCATGGTGTCCTCCGATTGGACGATTTGTCCTGCGCTCACTCGCCCTTGAACGGCGAACTGATGGGCGGACCGGTAAGTGGTGAGATAGCGGATATATCACGATCCGATATCAATGTTCAAGGAATATGCGAGGGGAAATCGCTCACTATGCAAGCGATGAATTCAGCAGATTGGGATTTTTGATTGGGTTGGGAGCGGATCTAATCCTCGACGGCTTGAGCCGTCATCTCAGAAGGCTCGCCGCCGGCGACGTTTTGCGCCACGATCAAGCGGCGAGCTTCCACGCGGATCTTGGGGAGCTGCAATCCGAACCAGATGGCGCCGGCAAGCGATGCTACGCCGCCGATGGCTACGGTGAGTGGAGCGCCGAGTCGCTCGGCGAGGGCGCCCCCGAGCAACGCTCCGATCGGCGCCATGCCCATAAACATCATCGAATAGACCGCCATGACGCGTCCGCGCAGCGCATCCGGCACCATCACCTGGATCAGCGTATTCGAACTAGCCATTTGCAGCATGATCGTGTAACCGACGGGCAGCAGCAAAATCACAGAAATCCAAAATGAGCGCGATGCCGAGAAGGTGATCAGACTCACTCCGAATCCGGCACTGCACCATGCCACCCAGCGCCCCAGGCCTTTCACGCCTTCGCGGAAAGCCAAGGTCAGCGCGCCCAAAAGAGCGCCCACGCCGGTAGCGCCCATCAGGATGCCCAACCCTCGCGCTCCTCCGTGCAGAATCTGATCCGCGAAAATCGGCATGAGGACCGCATACGGCATTCCTACCAGGCTCACCAGCCCCAACAGGAGAAGCAGTGCCCGAATTGGCGTGGTCTGGTTGACGTAACGAAATCCCTCCATCATGTGTTCGAACGGCGAGGCCATGGCCGCACGCACCGGACTGTGTACTTTCATCAATAACAATCCTATGATGACCGCGATGTAGCTGACCGCATTAACAAAGAAGCACCAACCTTCGCCAATTTTCGCCACCAAAATCCCAGCAATTGCTGGACCGATAACGCGGGCCCCGTTGAACATGGAAGAGTTCAACGCGATGGCATTCATAAGATCGTCTTTGCCGACCATGTCCACTAGAAAGGATTGCCGCCCAGGAATATCGAAGGCATTCACCACTCCCAGTAAACTGGCCAGAACAAAGACGTGCCAGACGTGAACCTTCCCAGTGAGCGTTAGCACCGCCAGAATGAACGCAAGCAGCATCGCCGCGGTTTGGGTGGCGATTACGATGTAGCGACGGTTGAAGCGGTCGGCTGTGATGCCCCCTAGAGGCGCAAACAGAAATACAGGGACCTGGCTGGCAAATCCCACCGACCCGAGCAGTAGCGCCGAACCAGTCAACCGATAAACCAGCCACGATTGCGCCACACTCTGCATCCAGGTACCGATCAGCGAGATCAGTTGTCCGCTGAAGAAGAGCTGAAAATTGCGGTGGCGAAGCGCGCGCCATGCTATTTGCCAGCGCGACGCGCGCTCCGAAGCAACTTCGCTGCCGTTCCGCGGCTCATTTTCCTGAATTGGGCTTCTCGTTTCAGACACGCTGGGTTCTTTTGATGACCAACTACTTGCTTTCAGACCAATATAACCTGAATGCCGATTCGCATTCTTGAATGAAGCGACTTGGAGTCGAACACGCGAGAGTTTAATGCTCTCTCGCCTTGCAGGCCGTTGGGCATTTCGGGTACGAAGGTTGTCTGGTCAAATGTCAAATGCATCATTGCTGGTGCGATTTTTTGGACTTCCCAGACAGGCCAGAGTGGGTTACAGTGGCTTTTGTTTCTTTCCGGCGATTCCCTAAGGAAGGGACACTACCATGACGACTCCTCCGCTTGGTGTTGAACGCCGTATTGGACAGCGCTTCGGCTTTAACCTCCCCGTGTCGGTGCGGAATGTTACTTCCGAAACCGAAGGGGTCGGTTTCACCCAGGATCTGAGTTCTCGCGGTGTCTTCTTTTTCACCGACATGGCAATCAGCGCCGGCGCGGAGATCGAACTCACGCTGCGTATGCCATCTGAGATCACGCTGGGAGAGAACATGCGCGTCCGCTGCCGAGGCCGCGTTCTGCGCGTGGTTAAACCCCCGAACGGATTAGCCCAGATGGATCCCGCGGAGACCAAAATCGGCGTCGCAGTTTGCTTGAGCGACTATGAATACCTTCCCGAAGCCGAGGATGGGTCCGCTGAGTATCGCCGGATTTCGGCTCTGCATGGGGCATGCGAAGCCGAGCGCCCGGCCACGCCCCTGGCCGCCAATCCGAGGAGTGCCGCGAACCAGGAACCTGCGGGCAGATTGTAGACCTTCTCCGTCACCGGACTGCGTTCCCCGACCCGGCCTGTCTTCGCCGAAGCGGCGCGCCGGTCGACGCGATTTAATTTTTCCGTCCCGCTCTTTTCAAAACCCTGCAGCTTCGCTTAGAATGCTCTCACAGTTGCGGAGTGGTTAGGAGTTGCTCCTGCGGTACGCCTTTCCCCCAAGGCCTTTTATTTTGCAGACCGCTTCTGGGTTCTCCGCGCGAGTTTTGTGCATGTGCTCTCAGCGCGTTACCTAGGTCACTTGGCCGAGAGTACTCTCCCTATCTAACATGCAAACACCGAGAGAAATCAGCGAGAACCGTACCATGCATGGGATCGCCATTGCGCTCCTGACCGAAGACCGAGATCGTTTATCGCAGTTGCAGGGGCGCGTGGAGGCTACCCGGCTGGGCCGGGTCGTCTTCAGCGGCACAGGCTTTCCTGTCGGCCCGACGGACCCGATCCTGCGGCAGATACAGGATCTTCGGGCCGAGGTCGTCATTGTAGATATCCCCGCAGAGAATCCACAGCGCGCGATCCGGGCTATCGAACTCATACAGGCCAATACTCTTCAGCTAGCGATTTTTGCCAATGGAAGCATGCTGCAACCCACAACCATTGTGGCCAGCATGCGCGCCGGAGCCGGAGAATATCTCGATGACAATGCCGGCTCGGAGGCGCTTCTCGAAGCCCTTACGCGTTTCAGTTCCAACCGCACTCGCAGCCGGGGAGGGCCGGGCAAGGCGCGCATCTTTACTTTCCTCAGCGCCAAGGGGGGAGCGGGAGCTACCACGGCCGCGGTCAACACGGCGGTGGCGTTGCAGCAAGCTTATGGCAATGTTGTGCTGGTGGATTTTGCGCCCGTTGGCCATGCCCAGCTCCATCTCAATCTGCGTCCGAGCTTCGGCGTGCCTGACGCACTTGAGAATTTGCACCGGCTCGATGCTTCTCTGCTCGATGGCCTGATGACCACTGGGAAAGACGGCTTGCATCTTCTCGCGGGGCCGCAGCAGCCTTATCAGTCCATCCCAACCCCGGCGGAGCTGGCGCGCCTGTTCGACCTGCTGGTAAATCACTACCGCTACGTGGTGGTTGATGCCTCCAGCCGGCTCGACGCTACTACCCGCCTGCTCTCCGATCTCTCAAACGCCGTCCTCATGATCGCTCAAACAGACGTGGTTTCACTGTGGAGCGCCGGCCGCATCCAGGCCTACCTCGAAGAAGGCGCGGGCCGCAACCGCCTGCGCATGGTTTTGAATCGCTACAAAAAAATTCCCGGTTTCACCGACGATGATGTTGAGCATTCCACTCGCTGCAAAGTATTGTGGAAAATTCCCAATGCATATCAGGCAATCTCTCCCGCCATTGATCACGGCTCCCCCGTGGTTTTGCAGGAGTCTCAGGAAGTCAGCCGCTCATTCCGCGCACTGGCGGCGGCATTGGCCGACGCTTCTTCCACTGCCGAAGGCGGACTGGATCTGGTTTATGCTCAGGAGAAGCCTGATACAAAAAAGAGCACGGCCAGCCGCCTTGTTATTTCGCCCGTCCGCGCTGGTCAATGAACTGCTAGGTTTTCGGTAGCAGGTACAGATAATTACTTGCCAGGTGCCGGAAAGCTTTTGAAAACCACTTCGCTCGAATGCGTCGTCACCTTCTTCGTTGCATCTGTGACGTTATCGGTAAGCGTCCCTTTCAGCAAGTAATACGATTCGTCGCCGGGATTTTTCCCATCGCCGCGTTCCACCGCTCCCTTGAAATCGAACCAGACCCCGTGCACAGCATCGGTCGTAAAGTCGAGTTTGCTGCCTTCCAGCTGACCGCTGCGGAAAAAATGATCGAGAAAGTTTGCATTATCAATTTCTTCTTCTCCGTAGCGCGAAATGAATCCCGTCACCTTCCCTTCTTCTTCAACAGTGATTTGCACGAACTCGCCGTCTTTCCGAAAACTGTACATTCCGGAGTACTCCCTACCCGGCGTCGCCACATGCGCCACAGGCGGTTTCGCCTCGTTCGGACCAGCGGCTTTGGAATCCTGCGAAGATGCTGAAGCGAAAAGAAACGTGGCGAAGAAAACAGCGAAAATGGCCGATGAGATTCTCATAGAACTTTTCTGATGGCCTCCATCCTACTACGCCATAACGGACCCATTATCCATGGCCTCCCGATTTTGGAACTATCTGCCATGAATCCGTTCGAGCGTCTAAGATAGAGCGATGCGCGCAGAACCGGAGAGCGCCCGAACAACAGAGAGTCGACCACGGGAGGTGGATATTCGTCTGCTCATTGAGGCAGAGCCCTGGTCTCGGAGCTTTCTGCGGAATCTAGGGGATCTGTTTAGTCGGAAGCAACCCGGGGCATTGCAACTTCAGTCCTCGCCGGCTGCTTTCTGGCCAGACGTCTTCGTCGACCGCAGATTGCCGTGGCGCCGATTCCTGCAATCTGGCGCATTTCACCTTCTCGCGCTGTTGGCGATCTGGCAAGCGTCGCAATTCCTCGCCTTGCAGACTCAAGTTACACCGCGAGCCATCTTCACGCATTCTGATGTGGTCTTTTACACGCCCTCAGAGTATCTGCCGCCGATCGATACTCGGCCCGCGACGCCAACGCACGCGCAAAAAGCCGACTCGGAATACTCGGTCCAGCCCATTATTTCGGTTCCTCCGGAGGCTGACAACCGCTCACAAACCATCGTCACACCGCCTCCCGTCCAGATAAAACACGATGTTCTTCTGCCCAACATTGTTGCCTGGCAGGCGAAAGCCGAAATCCCGATCGCCCCGGCCCCGGTGGTTCTCGCATCGGATACATCGCGACTTGCGCCACGGATGGAGCGGCCGGTGATTGCGCCGCCAGTGGATGTGCGAGAGGACATGCAGAGCGATGTAGGAGCCGACATGCATGCGTTGAAGGGTCCGCAGCCGGCCGTGATCGCACCGCCGCCGGCAGTAGAGGCCAGTGCCAACCGGCGCCTGGGCGATCTCAATATCGGACACAGCGCGGTGATCGCACCGGCTCCGCAGCTTTCGCTGAATGAACAGCGCTCGTTACCGGCCAGAAGCTCCACCGGCCTCAGCGCTCGATCGAATCAAGTCATCGCACCACCGCCTTCACTGGGCGCACCCAGCGGCTCACGTGCCGCCGGAAACATGATTGCGCTCAGTCTTCACCCATCGGTCGGCGCCCCTGCTGCGCCACCTGCAGGCAATCGGCGTGGCACTTTTGCCGCAACGCCAGAAGGCCATCGCGGCGCGTCTGGGGCAGTTGGAGCTTCTACCGCAGACCGAAGCGGAAAAGCAGGTGGTAATGGCTCCGGCGGCAAGAGCAGTGACCTGCCGACGGGATTATATGTGGGCAAGAACGCAAGTGCTGTCACTTCGCCGGTTGCTGGCAAGGCGGGACCTACAAATTCGGTCAATCCGCGGTTGATTGCAAGCGCAGAACGGCCACGCGTCTCCGCGCGTACCTTGCAACCGGAGAGTGAGAGTAAGCTTTCCGATGTCGAGCGCGCGATCTTTGGTAATCGCAAGTTTTACTCGCTCAGCCTGAACATGCCCAACCTGAACTCTTTCGGCGGGAGCTGGATTATCCGCTTTGCTGCCCTCAAGGGGGAAGCGAACTCCTCGGAGTCTTATGCTCACCGTGCCGCGGAGCGCGCATCTCTCCCGGTCGTGCCTCCTGACGACCTCTCCGCGCCGTCGGCCACGCGCAAAGTCGATCCCGCGTATCCTCTCGAGCTGATGCGGCAGAATGTGGGCGGAACGGTCATCCTCTATGCTGTAATCCACACTGACGGCACGGTGGGTAACGTCCGCGTGCTGCGCAGCGTCGACGAACAACTCGACCGTTTTGCGAGCGAAGCCATTGCCAAGTGGAAATTCCAGCCGGCCACGAAAAGCGGCACTCCGGTGGATGTCGAAGCCACGTTCTGGATTCCGTTTCGGCCCGCGAAATTCTGACGGCAGTTCTCAGTTTTTGATAATTCCAGATACGGGATGCTATTGTGCTGCCGCTTTCTTTTTTTCCAGGGCGGCGTAGATCGCGGGGTCGGTGCAGATTTCGTAGTAGTTGCGGTCGGTCCAGCCCAAGACTGAGAAATCCTGGGGATTGATTCGTGGTACGCGGCTTTGGCGAATCACAATTTTCCGGAAGATGTCACGATCGACTGGGACGGTGCCGCAAGAGAGGCGGTATTCCCCTTTATCCGAGGAGGCTGAAGGCGGCAGCTTCACCGCCAGCGGCAGCAGCGAAATCTCCTGCTCCAGCTTACGGAAAGCAGCTTCATTCATGCGGATGCCGCCCAGGTTATAGCTGATCACCGAATCTTCCGGATTGCCAGACTCAGTCACCTCCCCTGCCTGGAACACATAAACGTGGAACGGTCCGGCCTGCGACTCCATCACCTTGCGGGCGCGTTTGTTGCAGGAGGAAAGACGGTCACTTTCGTTGAGAGCTTCGGAGATCATGATCTGATGCTCGCCATCCATCAGATAAAGCGGCGCGGACTCCTGCAGCGTGATACCCACGCCTAGCTCGAGCTCCGGCATTCCGGAGCGTTGCATCAATTCGTTGTAGCCACGCACAATCTCGATCATTTCCCGCGCCAGCACGCAGGCCCGGCTGACCGCGAGTTCGGGCTCTCCGGAACGCTCAAGGATGGCCAGAATAATGGCGTCGCCCTCGAGAAAAACTTTTTGCGCTCCATACTTACCCAGAAGCTTGTTTACCGGATCGTAAAAATTCAGGCTGAAGTAGGAAGCCGGATTAAGGCCCTTCTCCGTCAGAGTTCTCGTCAGGCGTGTAGAATCACGCACGTCGGCCTTGAGCACTACGTGCCGCAGTACGCGGTCTGCTTCCGGTTGTTGCTGCTCCTCCGGAAGAAAGAATTCATAGAGCGTGCCGTTCATGCGGGAAAGCTCGCGCAGCTTCTCGGTGCTTACCAGGTTCAGCGAATCGAGCGCTGCGTTCAGCGTTTCCAGCCGCCGGAGATCGCGGTGATACTGCGAAAAATCCTGCAGAAAGCGAGCTGCCACTTTGGCCCTCTCCGCGCCCCGGCAAGCGGCGACCTTGGCCACGGCGGCGTAGAGACTGGCGGGCGAGAGCTTGCCGTGCTCCTGAATCATGCGCTCTACCCGGTCGCACTCAGGCCGCGAAATCAGGGCATTCTTCAGTTGCTGCGGATTAATTCGGGGCGCGTACTCGTTGAGTAAAGGTACGGTGTAATACGAGGCGATCACGCACTCCATCACTTGCTCATCTTCGAGCAGACGTACCCACTTGGCCAGTCGCTCCTGCTGAGCTACGCCTTCAACTGTCGAATCGTCCGGTGTGCCAGTACCGACCAATGCGCGCGCATTTTCTGGAGCGCACAGCCAGGAGTCAATCACTTCGGTAGTCGTTGGTTCGCCGTAGAGCGAACGCATGAAGTTCCACACCACATCCTGCAGTCGCGAATAGCGATCGGGATCGCGATCCCAGTTGCCGAGCATCACATAGTGTTCGGCGCACAGGTAGTCGTCGCGGCCATCTTCGGAAAATGCCAGACGATTTACGAACAAGCCATAGCTGGCGAGGGATGCGCTGCCGGCGGTTCCGTTCTTGTCGCCGTTCTTTGCGTCGCCTACTTTGGCTTGTCCAACCTTGGCTTCTCCGAAAAATGATCGTCTGGTGCGCGCCAGCGTCTCTTTCTCGATTTCGCGCAAGATTTCGAAGAGATCCTGGCCCGTCTTGCGCAGAATAATTTTCTTGCGCACCTGGAAAGCGGCTACCCGCTCGCGATACTCCACTGCCTTCCCTTGACGTATGCCCTCATAACTCTTAAGCAGAACGCGACAGCGTTCCAGCACCTGTGCGAACTGCTGGTGCATCTCCGTGCGAAGAAACTTAGTTACGGCCAGGCGTGCCAGTAAATCGACTGAGATTTTTTCTTCTTTCTTAGCGCGGTTCAAGGATGCCAGGTGCAATTCGGCGAGCAGCGCTTTCCACTCACCTTTTTCCGCAGGGCTGCTGTTAGTTGGCGCCCCAGCTTTTCTCACCCACGATGGTCCCTGGCTTCGCAGCGGAGCCTCCGCTGCCAGTAGTCCTTCCAATTCGCCGTGGCGGACAATCAACCGCATTACGTGCGTACGTGTAGCTTCTACAAAACGAGGGCTAAGAACTACGTCGTGCCGGAGGTTGTCGACTCCGACCACGAGACCTTCGAGGACAATCGAGGGCGCCGCCGCAATCAGCTCTGGCGGCGCCAGCTTTTCGGGCTCCTTGCCCAGGCGGAAAATAGGAAGTCGAGGCATTTAGAACTTCGATAAGAATTATTGGAAGTTACTGATTACACATGCACATTTCGAGGCTAACACGGGCAGGTTGAGCTTTGAAGTTACCTCGGTTATGGGCGAGTTCTTGCTTTTGAAGGTCGATTTATATCAGCACACGCCGGTTCAGGCGTTCCGAATCTGAGCCTCGGGCGAGGAGGAAATCTCGATGGTTTGCTTCAGCTGCCCGCAGGCAGCGTAAATATCGCGTCCCCTCGGCCGCCGCACGAATGCAGGGATCCCGGCGGCCCGGAGAATCCTTTGAAAGGCCTCCACCCGCTCTGCCACTGGAGTAGTAAAGTCAATTCCCGGCCCTGGATTCAGGGCGATGAGATTTACCTTGCAGCGCAGACCACGCAGCAACTCGGCGGCTTCTCTCGCGTTTTCCGGTTCGTCGTTCACTCCACCCAACAGCACGTACTCAAAAGTGACCCACTCCCGTGTGCGCAGGGGAAACTCCCGGGCCGCTGATATCAGCATTTCCAAATTCCATTTTTTGTTCAGCGGCATCAGCCGGGTACGGAGTGCGTCGTTCGATGCATTCAAGGAAATTGCCAGCTTCGGCCGAATGGATTCCTGGCCAAAGTCGTAGATGCGAGGAACGATCCCCGCGGTCGAGACTGTCATGCGCCGTTCGGCAATACCCACGCCTTCCACCAGCAGGCGCGAGGCCTTTATGAAATTGTCGTAATTGAGAAACGGCTCGCCCATGCCCATGAAGACCAAATTGATGCGATCCTCGGGCGGCGAGACTTTCTGATCCTTGAGCACCGCGCAAACCTGCCCTACAATTTCACCCGCGGTAAGGTTGCGCTTTATCCCAAGCAGCGCTGTAAGGCAGAACTGGCAATCCACCGCACAGCCCAACTGGCTGGAGATGCATATGGTAGAGCGGCCGCGATTTTGGGTGGCGCGCCGTTTCCGCGCTGCGATGGAATCGTCCTCTTCGGAATGGGCGTCATACCCAGAGGTATTTGGGCCCGAATCCTCGGCAAGACTCTCCGATGCTTCCCCAGCTTCGCTTCCGTCTCCTGCCTCCCCACCATCACCCTCGGGCATCCAGACCGTTTCAACGGTCTGGCCATCACTCAAAGCAATCAGATACCGTACGGTCCCGTCCCGCGATAGAAACCTCTTCTCGATCCGGAGCGCACCCAGCGAAACGCCTCTTTGCAAGAACCATTCTCGAAACTCCTGCGGCAGGGTGGAAATCTCCGCCAGTTCTTCCACGCGCTGGCGGTAGACGGCGTCCATGATCTGCTTAGCCCGATAGGCAGGCTCACCCGCCTGGTTCACTAAGTCGGCGATCTCTTCACCGTTGAGGCCGAGCAGCGCTGTAAATTGTTCACTCATTTCGAACTGCTATATCCTTCCATTCTCTACGTAAAACTTGGCAGAACCCATGCAAGTTATTGATTCTAAACAGCTATTAAGTTATCGTTGCACGCCGCGCCGTCGTATACCAGATGTGTAACAATAGTACAGTCGCGCCGGAGGCTCCCGCTTTGTGGCTGGCGCTCCCAATTCATAAGCAGGTTATCTAATAATTCATCATGGCAAAGGAAGTTCGCAATATCCGCCGTCAGGTTTTGCCCCACGGGCTAACTGTCATCACCGAGCAGATGGAGCACATCCGTTCGGCTTCCATTGGCATTTGGCTCGAAACTGGGTCGCGGGACGAGACTCCGCAAGCCAACGGCATCTCCCACTTTATCGAACACATGGTCTTTAAAGGGACAAAGCATCGCAGCGCTGAGGAGATCGCCCGGCAGGTCGACTCCATCGGCGGCAACATGGATGCCTTCACCTCCAAGGAATGCATCTGCTTTAACGTAAAGGTGCTCGACGAAAATGTTCCGGTGGCGCTTGAGATTCTCACTGACCTGGTGCTCCATCCTACGTTCGATGCCGAAGATATAGCTCGCGAACGTGGAGTAATTCTTGAAGAGATCAAGATGGACGAAGACAATCCCGATTATCTCGTCCACGAAATCTTCACGCAGAATTTCTGGAAGGATCATCCGCTCGGCAAGCCGATTCTTGGAACGAAGGAAACGGTAAAGAAATTCGAGCGGCAGGCCGTGCTCGACACGTACTCGCACCGCTTCGCGCCCGGCAACATCATCGTTGCGGCCGCCGGGCATCTGGACCACGATCAGTTCGTCGATCTGGTGGTGAAGCACTTCGAGCATCTGAAGCCTGCGCAGAATGGCTTCCACTCGGCCGAGCCCAAGATCGTTCCACGCATTGTGCTCCGCAACAAGAAGGCGCTGGAACAGGTGCAACTCTGCCTTGGAGTTCCGGCCTATCCCATCGCTCACGAGAAACGCCATGCTGGCTACATTCTGAACACGTTGCTTGGCGGAGGCATGAGTTCGCGACTGTTCCAGAATATCCGCGAGCGCCAAGGTCTGGCCTATTCGATTTATAGCGACCTCAATCCTTACCGGGATACCGGCTGCATGGCGGTTTACGCCGGGACTTCTCTGGCCTCGGCGGCGAAAGTGGTACGGTCAGTGGTGCATGAATTCCGCAACCTGAAAACTCAGCCGGTGCCGGAAGAAGAGCTGCGCCGCTCCAAAGACCAGCTCAAAGGCAGCCTCATGCTCTCGCTCGAATCGAGCACTGCGCGCATGTCGAACCTGGCTCGCCAGGAAATGTACTTTGATCACTTCCAGGATCTCGATGAACTCATTGAGAAGATCGAAGCGGTGACGGCCGAAGATCTGCAAAGCCTAGCGCAGGAGTTTTTCAGGACGGAATCCGTCGCCGTAACCGCACTGGGGAATCTCAGTGGCCTGAAGATCTCGCGCGATCAGCTCGCCTGTTGAGAAGCTTAAACCACGAAGGTCGCGAAATTACACGAAGGTGTTCTTTGACGGCCTTCGTGGTTAATCTCTTGCCTGTAACTTTTTAAACCCCGCGCTCATCCCATCTTCGCCTGCAGATGAAAAAACTGCAGGACGATCGAACTCACCTGCTTGAAGGAGAAAACTCATGAAGAAGATTTTCGGCAGTTTGATGCTTTCGTGCATTTTAATGGCTTCGGTGGCAGCCTTCGCCCAGTCCAATAGCTCGGATTCGATGAAGCAAGACGATTCCAAGCAAGACTCGATGAAGAACGATTCAATGAAAAACGACCAGATGAAGAAGGATGACAGCAAAAAGACCAAGAAAACCAAAACGAAGAAAGACTCGATGAAGAATGACGACAGCATGAAGAAGGACGACTCGATGAAGAAAGACGACAACATGAAGAACGACCAGACGAAGCCGAACTGACCCGTCGTAGCCTGCCGGCGCGGGCCATTGGTCCGCGCCTTTTCTAGCGCCCTGCCCTACTAAGATGCTCCTCTTGTTCCTGTTGTTCCTCTTCCGCCTCAAAAGTAGTATCCGCGACCTGCCGCCCTGACGGTTGCGTTAACCCCGTTTTCAGATATTGCCGCAGACAGCGCGTGCAGGGCACATACCCATCCTGCGTCGCTTCTTTCGCGGTCATCGTCCGCTCGGAAGCTTTGTCGTGAATGAAAGGACAACCCGGAACGTGAAATAACTTCGATCCATCGGAGACCACAACCACGAGGTCGGGCGGAACATTATTGCCGGGCTGCGCATGTCGCGACTGGATGAAATTCTTGAACGTGAGCGAGTTCATCAGCACCACGCTGCCGGCGATCAGAGCCATCGCCGCCACCGGCACCAGCCACGCCGACCAACTCGACCATCTCTTCCTCTTCCCCTAACAGCAACGTCGTTTGCCAGGCGCTTTTCTAACCTCCGACCGAAACCCGCGGGCACTTCCAGGATTCGATCATCCCCGTAAAGCAGGACAACATTCCGCATTCCCGCCAGCACTGAGGCGCATCGCTTACAGCTGTGAAAGTGTTCCTCCATGGTCTGGCGCAAAGCCACATCCACTTCCCCGTCGAGGTAGTTCGAAACCTCGCGCCACACTTGTTCGCAGTTCGTTTTGTTCTCTACCATGGCTTGTTCCCCTTCTCGAATGGAAGCCGGCTGAACCAGCCTTGCTCCCATCCGGCGGCCAGAAGATCGCGCAGCATCAGCCGTGCCCGCAACAGGCGCGTCTTCACTGAAGCGACGGAAATCCCCAAGGCCTCCGCCGTCTCCTGGATGTTCAAATGTTCCATATCGCGCAGCACAAAAACCTCGCGATACTTTCGATCGAGAGTGCCCAGGGCTTCCGCCAGACGTTGGCGAACTTCCTTGCGTTCCAGCGCCTCCGACGGAATCTCGCGCCAGTCGGCGAAATCCCGGGGTGCGTAATCAGCTTCTTCGTCCGGACGACGATCGTCGATGCCTTCCATCACCACAGTTCGCTCCCTTCGCCGGCGCATCAGGGCCTCATTCACCGTGATCTGGATTAACCACGTACTGAAGCGCGCCTCGGCCCGAAACTGCCGGATATTGGCAAACGCCTTTAGCATCGCTTCCTGCGCCGCGTCCTCGGCATCTTGCTCATTCCGCAGAATCGCCAGAGCCGCGGCATACACTCGCCGTTCATAAGGCCGGACCAACTCATAGAACAATTCATTCTTGCCGCGCTGTACGCTCAAAATCAGATCCTGCTCGCGCGTCGGTCGGGTCTGCTCGGGATTGATCAACACCATGTCTGGTTCGGACATCTTGTTCGCAATCCTCGCGCGAATAAATTGTTGATCCTCGATCGCTGATTGTTGATTGAAAACTGCGACCGCACGGCTTTCCCATCAACAATCAACCGTCATCAATCAACACTTCTGCTTAAAGCTTAAGGCGCTGGCGCCGCAGACCAGGTCGTAGCTACTCAGTACTCCGGATCTCTCTTCCAGCCCGTCAGCATGGAAACAAAATTATTCCACCCGTGCAGGATCACCATCACGAGATGCCCGAGCACGAAAAATAAAATTGCCCACATAACCGCGAAGTGCCAGATGCGCGCGTAATGAAATCCTCCCATTAACCAGGCGAGCCAGGAAAGTTGAACCGGCTTCCACACGGCGAGACCGGTCAGGACGGAGAGAACGCCCAGCAGGATTGCGGCGGTGTAAGCCTGCTTCTGCAGAGAGTTATAAGCCTCGCGAAGGGGCGGCTTCGCCCCAAAGAAGAAATAATGCTTCACCATGGGCCACACACCCGGGATATCGCGATGCGTGAATAAAACCTGACGGTAGTTGCCACTGAAAAGCTGGTAAGCGAGATAAAGAACGCCAGTCGCAATGTAGATCCACATGAAGGTGAGGTGCCACTGCAAGGCGCCGCCCAGCCATCCCCCGATGGCGAATGCCTTCGGCCAATGGAGCAAATCTTTTTGAGGAATTTTTGCGCCGAAGCTAGGAAAGGCGCGGAATATCTGCAGACCGCTGCCCACCATTACGAAGAGCGCAACCGTGTTGATCCAGTGACAGAGCCGTACCATAAAGGGGTGCTCGTAGACTGCACGCGAGACAATTGCGGGCTCGACATCGTCCTTTCCCTTTGGCTCAATGATTTCGATGACCCTACCGCTCATTTCCAGACCTCCCATTCGAGCACCAGAGAAGCAACCTCGCCATCTCCGCGAGACGCCGAAGCCTACAGGCCATAGAACCAGGAATAACCCTGGTCTTCCCAATAGCCGACCTTGGCGAGCACATTGGTGACTTTCAATTCCGTTAGGTACTTCGCCTGCTTGTAGCCGATCTTCGTCGGAATTTGTAACCTTAACGGCGCTCCGTGCTCACGCGAAAGCGGCTGATCGTACATTTCATAGCAGAGCAGGGTCTGCGGATGCAGTGCCGTCGCCATATCCAAGGATTCGTAATAATCATCCGCACAGTTGACCGTGATGAAGCGGGCCGTAGGATCAGCTCCAACTGCATTTAGAAAGTCGGAAAGGCGCGCGCCGCCGAAGCGTCCAATTACATCCCAACCCTCGACGCAGATGTGACGAGTGTTCTGCCGAATGCGGGGCAAAGCCTGTATCTGCGTAAGCTTGTATTGACCAGGCTTCTTCACCTCACCGCTGACTGCTAAGGTCCAGCTTTCGAGATCCACTCCAGGATCGTCGACGTCGTAATCATTAACGGGAAACTTCGCGAAGGGGACGACATCGGCATCGTCGAACGTGGGGGCAAAGTGACCGCGGCGGAAAAGCCGCCCTGACGCCCAGTCGCTAAAGCCGAGGCCTTTCTTGAGCAGACCTTGCTGCAAGCTGGGGACCGCGAAGCCGCCCAGCGCAATCAACGGCGTTAGTTTGAGCAATTCGCGCCGGGTGAGGCTTCGAAACTTCTTATCTTCCATCCGGTTTTCATCCATCCGGTTTTCTTCCATTCTGCCATTGCTCATTCGGCCATCGGTCACTCGGCGCTCATTATCTTTCATCCCGCTATCTTCCTGAAGTGCGTTTTGCGGATGATTTATGTCGATTGGGACCAGCGCGCAGCGGTCCTATCAGACTAAGGAATACGATTCACGAGACCCGGTGGAAGTTACGCTCGATCCCTGATCGCGTCAAGAATCAGAATCATAACGGCAGCAGAAGCCCGCTCCAATGCACCTTTTACTGGCATTTCGCAGTCTCGCGAGGCATACTATTAATAACGTCAATAACGCGCCCAAGACAACACTTAGGTTCCTGCATGTTCGATCTGCGATCGATCATACCGAAAACGGATCGCTTCCTCGAAGACTCCCTCAGGATTGCGCCCGAAGATCCGAAACAGCGGAAGTTGATGTTGGTATCTCTTTCTCTGCTTCTGCTCGCGCTGGGAATCGTCCTGTGGCGTAATCGCGATTTTTGGTTTCCGGAGGAAACGGATGCGGAAATCGAGGAGCCGATTGAAAGGCCCCCCACCGCTAAAGTCGCTCCAGTGCAGCCCTCCGCCCCGGTGGCAAGATCGCGCTTAACAGCGAAATCACAACCGAAACAGAAACACCGAACCGCGGTTGAAGCCGAGTCCCCCGCTCCATCTGCGCCGGATCTTCCAGATCCGCCTCCAGTGACCATTAGCGCCCGCACCGTGTTACCCCCGCTGGACGTGGAAGTGGTTGCCGGCGATACGCATCGTACGATCCGCCCTGGCAGCAGTTCTGTGCGTGTGGAGTTGCAACCCGGCACGCCAACTGAGTCAATCCCCGAGCAAGCCGTCGATGAGGACGCTGGCGGCACCGATCCAAAGGAAACCGCCGCGAACTTAACCAACGATGCCGCCGAGCGGGTGCAAATGTCTCGAGTTGCAGCGGAGATTGTGGCGCGGCCGGTGAAGCCCGATTATCCGATGCTGGCGCGGCAGATGAAAGTGCAAGGTTCGGTGATTCTAAAAGCGCTGATTGGCAGAGATGGAATCATTCAGGATCTGCGGGTGGTGAGCGGACCGCGCATCCTGGCATCCGCCGCAGAAGATGCCGTCCGGCAATGGCACTTCAAACCGCACGTCGAAGGCAGCGAAGCAGTGGAAACCGAGGCCAAGATCACGGTCAACTTCACGATCTCAACCAACTAGCGTCAATTCTCAAGTCCAGGTCTCGGGTCTTAGGAAAAAGGTCTTAGGCGAAATTCTAAGATTTAACGCCCCAAGACCTGATACCCGCCGCCAAAAATAACGAGCGCCTCGAATCTCATTAGAGATCGAGGCGCCCGGGCAGCCCTCCCCCAGAACTGCTCACCGTAGAAAGTAAACGTGCCGCAGGATTTTGCAAATGGCACTGCCGTGCTACTAGACTGCTCCAAAGTGCTATGTGCCTAAGTAATTGTAAACGCAGCATTTGCAGTCGATCAGAGCAGATTTCAAATTCTTCCTGCCGCCGAGCCCATCTGAAGTCGGTTGCCTTTCTGCCGATAAAGAAATCAGCAGCGCTCTCGCGAAAGCTCCCATGTCAGCCTTTCAAGATCCCGACATTTACCGCACCATTCTCGACGCATTGCAAATCGGAGTAAGCGTCCTCGACTTGGAGAAAAAAATTGTTTTCTGGAGTGACGGCGCCGAACAGATTACAGGTTATACGCGAATGGACGTGCTGGGCCATTGTTGTAGCGACAACATTCTTCTTCACTGCACCCAAACTAAATGCGAGATGTGCAACGAGAAATGCCCTCTGGCGACGGCGTTACACGATGCCAGGTCGATGGAAGCAATGACCTTTATTCATCACAAATCGGGATACCGGATCCAGGTGCACCTCTGGGCAATCCCGCTGCGCGATAAGCACGGCTCGATCATTGGCATCATCCAAACCTTCGAAGGGGAGTTTGACGCCCAAAGCACAAACTCGAATGAACGCAGGATGAAGGAGCGCGGCCTTCTGGATGAAGTAACCGGATTGCCGAATCAAGCGATCATGCAATCGCGCCTGCGCGAGACATTGGGCACATTCAACGAGCTTCACATCCCATTTGGCATCGCATGGTTGACAGCCGAAGATATTAACCAATTCCGGGCCAGGTACGGCCAGGGCGCAGCCAGGTCCGTTATTCAGGTTCTGGGTCGAACCTTGAGGAACACGGTCTGGCCCTCTGATCTGGTGGGTACGTGGACAGACGACCAGTTCCTGGTGATTTTGATGGGCTGCAACGAGGAAGCGCTGCAAGCCGTGCGTGAACGTATGCTCAGGATGCTGGCGGGCGCAACGATTAAGTGGTGGGGTGAAGAATTGTTGATTGCAGTTTCGATAGGATGCGCCGGCGCTCATCCTGGTGACACGGTCGAATCCATTTTGCAACGGGCGCAGCAAGGGTTTGGCGGAAATCGAGCTAAGCTGCCGGCGAATGCTGCACAGGCCGGCCCAGCATTAACCTCAAAAGGTATCACGCGCTAATTATGTTTGCGATCATAGGCATTGTCGTGGTCTTCGGGTGCGTGATGGGTGGCTATTTGATGGAGCACGGGAATTTGAAGGTCCTCATCCAGCCGGCGGAACTGGTGACCATTGGAGGAGCGGCGATCGGTACGGTGCTCATCGCAAATCCGCTTCACATTCTGAAGCAAATTGCCGCGGGGATCGGAGGCGTTTTCGGCGGTTCCAAATACACCAAGCAGGCATATATCGATTCTCTGAAGATGATGTACAACCTGCTCAATAAAGCGCGGAAAGACGGGCTGATGGCCCTCGAAAACGACGTGGAGGAACCTGATAAAAGTCCTCTCTTTTCGAAGGGGCCGGCGGTGTTGAAGAACCATCACGTGCGGGACTTTGTTTGCGATTCTCTGCGCATGGCGATTACCGGTGTGGATGCATTCGATCTTGACCAAATGTTGGACCTCGACATGGAGGTTCATCATCATGGCGCCGCATTGCCGACGGCGGCCTTGAGCAGCATGGCGGACTCGCTTCCCGGCCTCGGAATCGTGGCTGCCGTGCTGGGAATTGTGATTACCATGGGCGCGCTCGGCGGTCCCCCGGAAGAGATCGGGAAAAAGGTGGCGGCAGCCTTGGTGGGCACGTTCCTGGGAATTCTTCTGTGTTATGGACTGGTTGGTCCGGTCGCAGCCAACATGGTCAAAATCGCCGATGATGAGCACGCCTACCTGTACGTCCTTCGTGTTCTGATTGTGTCTTTCTTAAAGGGCACGGCGCCCATCATGGCGGTGGAAGTGGCGCGGCGCGCGATTCCGGGCCACGTAAGGCCATCCTTCAAGGAAGTGGAGGCAGCCTGCCGCAACAAAGGTGGGGCTGAGGACGCTCCGGCACAGGCAGCCGCAGCGGCCTCGGCATAAAAATCCATGGATAAGACTCGCCCCATCATCATCGTGAAGAAAAATGGCGGCCACGGCGGCCATCATGGCGGCGCGTGGAAGGTGGCCTATGCGGATTTTGTCACTGCGATGATGTCACTATTCATTGTCCTCTGGCTGCTCAGCAGCAGCAAGCAGGTTCAGGAGGCGGTGGGCGGCTATTTCCGCGACCCCAACGGCACGGCAACAAAAAAAGGATCGATTAATGCCGGCGCGGGCGAGAATTTTGTTCTCACCAAAGACGACATGCCGAAGCTAAAAGATCAGCTGGAGCAGAAGATCCGGGAAATGCCCAATTTTGAAAAACTCAAGAGCCACGTTGAGATGACGGTTACTTCGGAAGGCTTGCGTATCGAACTTACGGAGTCCGCCTCTGGCACTTTTTTCGACAGTGGCAGTCCTAAGTTGAATGACAACGGACGCGATTTGCTAATTACGCTGGCGCAGGAACTGGGCAAGCTGCCGAACAAACTTTCGATTGAAGGCCACACCGACTCCAAGGCTTACGCCGTTTCCGGTAATTACGGTAACTGGGAGCTTTCCTCTGACCGCGCTAATGCTGCGCGCCGCCTGATGCAGGCTAACGGAGTCGGACCTGATCAGGTTACTCAGGTCCGGGGATTTGCTGATCAACGCCTGCGCAAGGTCGCCGACCCGCTGGATGCTTCTAACCGGCGCATTTCGCTCATCGTGCAATACATAGTCAAAAACGGCGAAGCAGACTCAACCGCGAAGTCATCGGCCGGAGTGACAGAAAAAAGTTGGGACCAAAAGGCCTCGCCGGCGGAGCAGTCTTCGGCCAAAAAAGAATGACGCAATCAACTTTCTTGAACTAGCTCTACAATTTGCCTCCCGCCTCCACGAAACCAAACCTGTATAATCCCCCGTTTGATCTTTCACTTCAGGAGTTGGTCATGAAACTTGTTGTGCGGTTGGCTTTGTTTTTGGTGATGTGTTCCGCGATTCCCTTGTGGTCACAGGAAAAAGTCGACCTCGAGACCATGGGTCGCATCCGCTATGAAGGCTTTCAGGACTCCAAGGTGATGGAATTCGCCACGGGATTGATGGATTCCATTGGCGAGCGTCTCACTGGATCGCCCAACATGAAGCGGGCTAACGAGTGGACGCGCGACCAACTCAGCGCCATGGGACTCTCCAATGCTCACCTGGAACCTTGGGGACCGTTTGGCCGCGGCTGGGCGAACCAGTATGTCAATGTCCGCATGACCTCGCCGGATGTAGTCACCCTGCTTGCTTATCCGAAGGCATGGACACCAGGCACGAATGGCATGGTGCAGGGTAAATGCGTTCGCGCCGTCATCGACGACAAGAAGGACTTCGACAAATACAAAGGCAAGCTGGCAGGAATGATTGTGATCCTCGGCGCCGACACCGAAGCGAAACCAATCACAGAAGCCCCTTACAGACGCGATAGTGACGACGATCTTGCCAAGCTCTCCGAGTACCAGACTGCCACCGAACACCCGCCGCTAAGCTATGCTGATTTCGTAAAGCGCATGCAGTTCATCAAGGATCTGAACCAATTTTGGGCGGACGAGAAAGTGCTGGCTGTGATCGACCACAGCCGGATGACTTCAGGCGGCGGCACCGTCTTCGTGCAGTCCGGAGGATCCTACAAGACAGGCGAAACTACTACCGTTCCTCAACTCACGATGGCGCTCGAACATTGGACACGGATCGCGCGACTGCTGCAGCAAAAGAAAGATGTATCCCTCGAACTAAATGTCACCAACACCTTTTACGACGATGACCCCATGCAGTACGACACCATCGCCGAAATCCCCGGCACCGACAAGAAAGATGAATTGGTAATGCTGGGCGCGCACCTCGACTCCTGGCACGCCGGCACGGGGGCGACCGACAACGGAGCCGGAACCATTGTGATGATGGAAGCGGTACGCATCCTGAAAGCGCTCGACATCAAGCCGCGGCGCACGATCCGCATCGGGTTGTGGAGCGGCGAGGAACAAGGCCTGCTGGGATCGCAAGAGTACGTAGAGCATCATTTTGGTTCTCGTCCTCGCATGGATGAGCCGGTGATGAAAAACATGCCGACGTTGCTGCGGCGCGAAGCAGGGGATGTTACGGTGAAATCGGAGCAGGCGAAAGTGTCCGCTTACTTCAACGTGGACAATGGCAGCGGCAAGATTCGTGGCGTTTACCTGCAGGAAAACGAGGCGGTGGCTCCCATCTTCGAATCATGGATGAAGCCCTTCAAAGATCTGGGCATGACCACGCTCACCATGCGCAAGACCGGCGGCACCGATCACTTGTCGTTTGATGCTGTCGGTATCCCGGGATTTCAATTCATTCAAGATCCCCTCGATTACGAAACCCGCACGCACCACTCGAACATGGACGTGTATGACCGCTTGCAACCAGAAGACCTGAAACAGGCCGCGGTAATTGTTGCCGGCTTCGTCTACGATGCAGCCATGCGCGACCAGATGCTGCCACGAAAACCCATCGAGAAGCCATTGCCCAAGGAACCTGAAAAGAAAGAAGGCCAATAATAAAGCCTTCTGTGGCTTAGGCTCCCCACTTCCGCTGTCACTTCGCGATATTGTAGACTTCTCGCCTGAACAAAAAACGACATCGAACAAGCGGGGGCCGACCAAAGAGATCCCGTAAGACCGACTAGCCAAATGATTGGGGGAAACATGCGACAGTTTATTCTGCGCTTCCTGGCGCCAAGCATCCTGTGTTGCCTGCCCGTGCCGGCTTTGACCCAGGTCCAGTCTGACCCCGCCAAAATCTACACGGCGAACTGCGAGCTGTGCCACGGGACCGATGGCAGCGGCGACACCGGACCGGGTAAAGCATTCCACGCGAAGGATCTGCGGTCGGACGAAGTTCGGAATCAGAGCGACGCGGCGCTTATTGAAGTAATCACCAAGGGCAGAGGAAAAATGCCGGCGTTTGCCGCCAAGATCAAGCCCGACGGCGTACAAAAACTGGTCGCTTACATCCGAAGCCTGCCGGTCAAGAAATAACACGTTGCGGAGCTGACGTCTTTGCAGGTCGCTGAATACTGACTCAAAGCGATTGAGGGGATGCATGTTTAACGGCGGATTCGGAACCCGGGAGACTCAAGCTTCACGATCCGAACCGGCGCTCGAAGGCAGGCGCTCGTTTCTCGGAGTGTTGCTGGGACTCGGCTCGGTCTTTGTAGGTGCATTGCTTTCGGTCCCGCTCATTCGTTTTGCGCTGTTCCCATTGATACGCCAGACCACTGAACTTAAGAGTTCCCCGGTGGGAGAACTCAGCGAATTTTCGCCGTTGACTGAACCTGTGATGCGCACCATTCAGATTGAACAAGTCGATGGCTGGCGCAAGGCAGTGTCGGAAAAGGCAATTTATGTGACCAAGGACAGTCAGGGCCAGCTTCGCGTTCTTAGCTCCATCTGTCCTCACCTGGGTTGCACCGTCCCCTGGAGCAAAGAAAGGAGCCAGTTTGTTTGCCCATGCCACAGCGCCGTTTACGCCGCGGACGGAACCCGCGTCAGCGGGCCTTCGCTGCGGGGGATGGATACCCTGGAAACATCGGTTCAGGACGGCCAACTACTGGTGCGATTCCAATATTTCCGCCAGCTCGTCTCCGACAAGGAAGTCATAGGTTGATGGGGAACGCATTCCACAACCAGGGCCAACCTGGCCCTCCTCCGCGACGCGAGTCGGGACTGTGGGGTTGGCTGAACCGCCGCACTGGCCTGGATGATTTGCTTCGCACTGCTCTCGACGAACCCATTCCTGGCGGCGCACGTTTTGCATACATATTTGGCTCGGGGCTGCTCTTCATTTTTATTTCGCAAGTGATCACCGGTGTATTTCTCGCGCTTTACTACGTTCCGTCGGCCGATCACGCGCACACAACGGTTGCCTACATAACGAAGGCGGTCACGGCTGGATCGTTTCTCCGCAGCCTGCACGCTTACGGCGCCAGCGCAATGGTCGTCGTCTTGTTCCTGCACCTGTCGCAAACCTACATCTACGGATCTTACAAAGGACGGCGCGAGCTTCTCTGGCTTTCTGGATGCGTGCTCTTCGGTCTGGTCCTGGCAATGGCATTTACCGGTTACCTGCTCCCGTGGGATCAGCGAGCCTATTTTGCCACTGCTGTAGGAACCAACGCCATCAGCGAAGTTCCCGGGATTGGTGAGTACATGAAGCGCTTGGTCCGCGGTGGCACGGAGATGGGTACCCTTACGATCTCGCGGTTCTTCGTAGCCCATGTTTTTCTTGTCCCCGCGTGCATCTTCGCCCTTGTAGGCTCTCATATTCTTCTATTCCGCAAAGTTGGAGCAGCCGGACCGATCACCGAAGATCCTTACCATCCAAAACAGGAGTCGGAGCTCTTCTATCCCCGCCAGGTACTGATGGATCTTTCACTGACCGCGCTGCTGATTGCGGGACTCGGCTTGCTTTGCTTCTTCGTGCCAATGCAACTGGGACCGCCAGCCAACCCAGCGGATGCTCAGTACGTGCCGCGGCCAGAGTGGTATTACCTGCCTATCTTTCAATGGCTGAAATACTGGCATGGGTCGGCCGCGATCGTCGGCGTGCTTGTAATTCCGACGCTCCTTGTCCTGGCCGTCCTTGCGCTTCCCTTTTTAGATCGCAACGTCGAACGGCGTCCGTGGAAGCGGCCCGTAGCGATGAGCGCGTACGCTATCGTCGTGTTCTCGCTTCTGGCCCTCGGTTTTCGCAGCCAGTATTTGGACCGGCGCGACCCCGGAGTGGCCCAGCAACTGGCAAAGCAGAAGGCTGAAGAAAACGAATACGCCAACAAGCCCTTCGAACCGGAGCTTTCTGCCGCCTCCCTTGCCGCAGCCAATGTGACGCTCGCCGACCCGCTGGCCGCGAAAGGAAAAACCATCTTCGAAGAGCATTCGTGCAATGCCTGCCATGGCGATGGCGGAGTGGGTACGGCCGCGGCCCCGGCGTTGCTTGGAATAAAAGCGAAATTCTCGCCTGATCAGCTAGCCGAACTTTTCAAGCATCCCACCGCGAAAATGGAGGCTGGCGGCATGCCGCCCGTTGATCTTCCAGCGGATGATTTGAAGGCGTTGATCGCCTACGTGGAAGGTCTGAAATAAACGTGCGGCTGCCCGCTACTTCACAAACGTTAATCCATGTGGCACGGCCCACTTGAAAACATAAGCGTAGAGCAGGACGATAATCCCCACGATGGAACCGAGCGCTACTGAGTGCCACGCCACATAGCGGAAAATGATTCCTTCGTTGCCCACTTGTTCGGTGGCTGCAGTGGCAATCGTGATCGACTGCGCGTCTACCATCTTGCCCATCACTCCACCGGCGCTGTTCGCCGCGCACATCAGTACCGGGTCGATACCGAGTTGCTGAGAAGTAATTTTCTGCAGGCTGCCGAACAGCGCATTCGAAGAGGTGTCGCTGCCTGTTAGAGCAACTCCCAACCATCCGAGGAACGTTCCAAAGAAGGGATACAACCATCCCGTACGGGTAAATGCCAGGCCCAGCACAGCGTCCAGGCCGGAGTAACGCGTCACATACCCCAGGCCCAGCATGAATGAGATTGCAATCATCGCCAGCCGCATGCGCACCAGCGTCCTCCAGAAAATTTTGATCAATTGCACGGGGCCCTGGCCGAGCAATAATCCCGAGACGATCGCTGCGAAAAAGCATCCCGTCCCGGTAGCCGAAAGCCAGTTAAAGTCATATCGCGCGGCTTCCGGAGTCGGTTTGGTAACCACGGGTGCGGAGCGAAAAACAGCATTGTGCAGATGCGGCACGTCCCACCCCGGAGGTCCGGGACGCACTTTTCCATTCGGAAGCATGACGCGAAAAGCCGGCGTGGTGGCCTGGTTCATTGCCAGTTTAATCTTTGGCAGCCCCCATACCAGCACAAACAGCGAGAGGATCGCGAACGGCATCCATGCTTTCAGGACCTGCGCAGCAGTGTATTTGCGAGCTTGGACGATCCCATCGAACGTTTCCGCTGCCCACTCTCCGCCCACATCGTCTGAGATCCGAGCGGTTGGGGGACGAACATCGACGGGCTTATCGTCGTAATCAAATCGCCAAATCTTCTTCGGCTTCCAGAATCGCAGAAACGCCAGCACGGCGACCAGAGACACCACGCCTCCCATGATGTCGACCAAATTGCTGTCAACGTAATTCGCCCAAAAGAATTGCGTAAGCGCGAACGAAACGCCAACCACCGCAATGGCAGGAAATACTTCGAAGGTCTCCTTCCAATTGACCATGGTTTTCACAAGCCAGAACGGAACGATAACCGCAGTGAAAGGAAGTATGCGGCCGATCATGGCGTTGAGATCGGACTCCGGCAGTGCGCTTACCGCCGCCAAGGTGTGAACCGGCGTGCCGATCGCTCCCCAGGCCACGGGGGCGGTGTTGGCGATCAGATTCAAAGCCGCGGCATGAAACGGTTTGAATCCTAAACCGATCATAAAGGCTCCGGCAATCGCCACCGGCGCTCCAAAGCCCGCTGCGCCCTCGATGAAGGCTCCAAAACAAAAAGCAACCAGCAGCACCTGGAGCCTGCGGTCAGCGGTGATTCCAGCCACAGACTCCTTCATGATTTCAAATTGCCCGGTCTCGACAGAAATATCGTAGAGGTATACGGCGGCGAGAACGATCCAGGCGATTTTCAAGACGCCAAACGCCACGCCATACGCAAAACTGAGCGCGGCCAACAGGGGAGGCATCTTGAAAAAGACAATCGCAACTATTACCGCCGTCGTCGCCGCCGCGATGGCACACCAGTGTGGCTTCACTTTCAAGCCGGCGAGCAGGCTAAAGAGAACGATGATAGGAAGAGCGGCAATCAGCGTGGAGAGCCACCAATGACCGAATGGATCGTAGATCTGGGTCCACTGCATCCGAACCTCCAGGCGAACGGAGTCTGCTCCTTAACAGAAAGAACCGCGATGCCATGCAAGCGATGCGACTTCTGAAAACCGAAATTACTTTGCTTCCCAGGTCTTATTCCCAGCTCTTCGGAACATTGACATAAGAACGATCCAGATCCGCGACCGACGGGCACCCCAGCAGTCGCAGCGTGCGCTCCAAATCAACGCGCAGGATCTCGATGGCGCGATCGACACCTGCCTCACCGGCCGCGGCTAAACCATACGCGTAAGCGCGCCCGCAGAGTACGGCCCGCGCTCCCATGCAAATCGCTTTCGTGATGTCGGTTCCGCGGCGAACGCCGCCATCCATCAATACCTCGATGCGTCCTTTCACGGCTTGAACCACCTCCGGCAGGGCCCGCAAAGAAGCGGGAACTCCATCGAGTTGCCGTCCTCCATGATTTGAAACTGAAATTGCCGCGGCTCCTTCGTCGATCGAGCGCCGCGCATCGTCGGCCGTCAACACACCCTTCACCACTATGGGGCCCTTCCACAATTCACGAATCCAGCGCAAATCTGCCCATGTCACGGCCGATTCGGCCAAAGCAGCATTAATATCGACCAGCGGCATTTGACCCTTGCCCGGAACAATCACATTTGGAAGTCCCGGTAGACCGCCGTCCCACAGATAATCGAAGAGCCAGCCCGGTCGCGCGAGCATTTGCGACACATACGGGAGCTTCTCGAAGGGGCTGCCGCTGATTAGTTCTTTCAAGCCATTGCGATAATCCCGCTCCCGAATTCCCGACACCGGCGTATCAATGGTTACTACCAGCGCGTTGAATCCCGCGACCCGCGCCCTTTCAATGACAGCTTCTGCAGCTCCGCGCCCGCCCATCAAATAAAGTTGGTAAAAAACCGGTCCTTTTGAAGCCGCCCTCACATCCTCCAACTTGTGTCCGGAAATCGTGGAGAGAATATATCCGGTTCCTGCTCTTCCGGCAGCTCGCGCGGCCACCACTTCCCCGCCGGGGTGCATCATCCGGCTGTATCCCACGGGAGCGAGCATGAACGGAAGTGAAAGGTTGAAGCCGAGAACAGTCGTACACAAACCGCATTCGGAAAGCGCGACGGCGTGGCGTGGACGAAAGGTAACGTCGTTAAATATTCTGCAATTTTCCCGCAGCGTAACCTCGCCTTCGGCGCCACCGTCAAGATAATCGAATACCGGCTTGGGGACTCTTTGGCGCGCGATGGAACGGAAATCCTCGATGCAGACTACTCTGGGCGACGCAACGGTGCGGGCAGCTCTTGTCATCGGCGATCCAACGTACGGCAAGCACTGCAACTCTCAGGCAGGCCGATATCGTACCATCGCGTCATTCCGTAAAGCGATGGAAATTTCCCAATGCGACACTGGTCGACTGCCAATGCCGCTTTCACTCAGCCTAGAACAGTATCAAGCAACTCCGCGAGCGTTGTGATTTGCGCATCAGGAGTCTCGGGGATTTGAAGGATCGTAGAGAACTGGGATGAGCCTCAAGCCCTCAGCCAAAGGACCGGAAAGCTGTGGCCCAGCCTGCGAAAATCAGTATCGCTAGTCACTAGAGTAGCTTCGTATTCGAGCGTCAGTGAGGCAGCGAAACTGTCCGCAAAATAAAGCTTGTACTTGACCTTGAGGTCGGCCGCTTGGCGGGCCCTTTTAGGGGTTACGTCCAGCACTTCAATCGGTAGAGGAGCGACCACATCGAGGGCGGTTCGGGCTTGTTCCGGCCCATCTTCCCGGAGAATTGTGCCGTATACTTCCCCGTAGTTGACTGCCGACATCAATACTTGGGCTCGTCCCCGAATCGCTTCTTTCACAAGTTCGTTGACTTTAAGCGCATTACCCTTGCCTTGCAGAAAAGAGAACAGTGCGCTCGCATCGAGCACGTACGTCTTCATTTGCCCCGCTTACCTTCTCTGCGATGGTCTTTCTCCCAAGATGCCAGCAAATCCGGCCCGTCTGACAGAAAGCCCATAACGCGGTCAACATACTCTTCAGTGATCGGCTGAATCACGATGCGGCCAAACCGATCCTCGAGTAACTTAACTTTCGTTCCCGCTTCGATTCCATGCTTGCGGCGTAGCGCGACCGGAATTACAAGTTGCCCCTTGGACGTAAATGTAGCACATTCATCTTTCATGCCTTACATTCTAGCATGTGTGGGAAGGGGCGTAGGAAAGGCTTACAGCCAGCCCTTGGCGCGGGCGATGCGTGCGGCTTCGACCCGGTTACTTGCACCGAGCTTGCTGATCGCTTCAGAAAGATAATTCCGTACGGTACCCTCAGAAAGTCTCAACTCGCTGGCGATGTCGCCGCTGGCCATGCCTTCACCGGCAAGACGTAATACCTGGCGTTCGCGGTCGGTAAGGGGGTCCATTTCTCCCCAGGCTTCCATCGCGAGTTCGGGATGAATCACGCGCAATCCCTGATGGACGCGGCGCACGGCATCGGCGAGTTCCTCGGCACGCATATCTTTAAGCAGATATCCTGAGGCTCCCGCTTCGAGGGCCCGGCGTAAATATCCCGCCCGAGCAAAGGTCGTGACGATGACTACGCGCGTCCCGGTCCGTCGACGTTTCAACTCCACGGCAACATCGAGGCCGCTCATGTGAGGCATTTCGATGTCAGTGATGAAAACGTCGGGTTTGTGGGTAAGCACAGCCTCAAGCGCCTCTTTTCCGTTGCGCGCCTGTGCGGTCACGGAAATGTCACCTTCGATTTCGAGCAGGGCTGCAAGAGCGCCTAACACCATGCCCTGATCTTCTGCCAGAACCACACGAATGGTCTTGCGACCTTCTTTGAGGAAGGGATTCAAATCCGGTTACCCTCGATCTTCACCCCCAATTCTTTCAGTGGCAGAATAATGGTCAGAGTTGTACCGGCTTCGGTGCCGCGGTGCATCTTTCCACCCAGCATCTCGACGCGTTCGCGCATGCCGCGCAATCCGTTGCCTTCAGCACTCGAACCACCGCGGCCGTCGTCCTGAATTTCAAGGCGGCAAGAACCGTTCTGCTGCTCAAGACGCATCCGGCATGTGCGGGCCTGTGCATGTCTCAGAACGTTGGTAACCGCTTCGCGCACGGCTAGAGAAAGCACACTCTCCTGCACAGCGGGGAGCTTCACCGTCGTGGCGGCGTCGCATTGTACGATCAGACCAGCGGTTTCCAGAGTAGTCTTAGCCTGGGCCAGCTCCGCCACCAGCCCTTGAGAGCGATATCCGCGAATGGCATCGCGAACATCCGAAAGCGCCTGCCGCGAGATTCGCTCGACTTCTCCGATTTCCTTTCCTGCCCGTAGAGGATCTCGATCGATCAGCTTCCCTGCCAGTTCTGACTTGAGGGTGATGACCGACAAAGTATGGCCCAGAACGTCGTGCAGATCGCGGGCAATGCGCTCGCGTTCGGCGACTTTGGCGAGATGTTCGATTTCTTCCTGCGCGCGAAACAGTTTCTTGTTCGTGCGGTTGCGCTGAGCGAAATGGATATTGCTGATCCCAATTATGAAAGATAGGCCGTTCGAAAATAACAGGAACCAGCCGTTGAGATGAAACCCCCACCACGTGAGAAAACCCGCGGCTTCGACCACAGCCAGCACCTTAAATCCATCGACCTCGTTCTCCACAACAAAAGGCCCGCAAGCCGCGGCGAAAATGAAGAAAGTGGTTGCTCCGCCGTTATATTTGGCAAAAGCGGCGCCCAAAGCCAGCATCCCCGCAAGGTGCAGGAGGCCCTGACGACAGCTGACCCAGAAGAGGCCGAAATACAGGGGCAAAAAAGCGGCAGTCCCCAAAAAAGTGAAGAACCACACTCTTGCGCTGGCATGGCTTTCGATGGGATCAAGAAAGAAGAAGCCGAAATACAGGATGGAATAACACGCCCAGGTATATTCACTGTTTTTGGGAATCAGTCTCATGGACTATCGCGCCCTCAGCGCTCGCACCCTTAGCGTGATTTCGATTGCCACGGCGGGATAATGGTCGATCCCTAATACTTTGCTTATCAGCATCGCTCTTTTATTATCGTCTATCAGTATCGTCTATCATCCAGGTCCGTCAACTTCGGCAGATGCGTCAACTCCGGCTTCTCCTAAGGGTAGCTCGGGTCGCGGCATACCAGATCAGAAACGCAGCGGGAATCAATATCATCAGCCACTGCGGACTGGCGTACAGGGCGAGCACGCCGAGAGCGATAAGAGCCAGAGTCGATCCGTATCCTTTTTTAGCATCGGCGCTCATAACCTAGTCATCCTTCTCCCAACAGGTTGAGATGAAATGTGGTATCCAAACATTGATCTGAGGGAAGGCTGCTTATCCATAAAGTTTTCCCTGGTCACGCTGAAAACCGATGCGCGCCACTCCCAGGCAGATGAGGGTGAAACCGAGCAAGACCTCCCAGTGCGTCATTGCTGACTGATGCAGTCCTGCGCCCACGGTCCCCAGCGCAAGCTGTGACAAGTGAAAGGGTGGAAGGGCGAGTGCAATCTGCCGCACTAACTTGGGCAGAAAGATGTAGGGCACCCATAAGCCGCTGCAGAACGACAAAGGCAGATAAATCAGATTGATTGCGGCGGGGGCAGAGTTTGGTCCCGCAAAATAACCAATGGCTAAACCCATGGCCGAGAACGGTAGCGATCCGGCCACGAGTGTTCCACATAGTTTTGCCATCTCCGCGAGCGGCATGCGCACGCCGCCGAAACCGATGCCCAGCGCCAGCAGCAACAACACGACCGTGGCACTAAAAATCATGCTGAGGATTACTTTGGCCGCAAAGTAGGCGAACGGCGGCATGGGGCTGGCGCGCTTCACTTGCAGCCATCCGAGACCGCGGTCGGAGGCGAGGCCGGACGCGGTGCCAAACAGCGACGCGCCCATCACTCCGAACGTGCCGTAGGTGGCAATCAAATATGTCGGAACGCTGGTGGCTCCGATCGATTCCTTCGAATTCAACACCAAACCGAACAACACGTAAAACATCAGCGGAAAAGTGATCACCGATGCCGTGTACACCCGAAGGCGGAGGTATTTCAGAAACTCATACTTCGCTTCTTTCAGATAGATGGTGGCGGTGTGACTGATGGAGCGCTCGATCTGAGTGTGAGGTAGAACTGCCGCTGCAGAGCTCATAACTTTCCTCGCTTTGCCGCTGGTCTACGCTTGTTGTCGTAAGACCAGCAGAGGTGAATCAGTTTGGGCGATTTGCGTTCTCGCCGTTGTCCTGAGTAAGAGCCAGGAACGCTTCTTCTAATCCCGCGCTGGTAATTTCGAGACCTGAGAGTGAAGAGTCGCGTGCCAGCAACGCTCGCACTACTGGCTCGGCTTCGCGAGCGTGGATTTCCATCGCCTCGCGATCTTGCCGAACGTCCGTCACACCGGGGATCTGAAGCAGGCTGGCCAGGCTGAGTGCTGTGATGCAACGGATGCGCTTGCCACTGGTCTGTGCTTTGATCTCTGCAGGCGATCCTTGCGCGATGATTTCACCCTGATTGATGACCGCGATACGATCGGCGAGAGCGTCAGCCTCTTCCAGATAATGCGTGGTCAACAGAACCGTTTTTCCGCGCTTGACCAAACGCCGCATTTCGTACCACAGCGCACGGCGGGCCTCGACATCAAGTCCGACCGTGGGTTCGTCGAGAAATAACAGTTCAGGATCGCCGCAGATTGCCAAAGCAAACAGGGTTCGTTGGCGCTGGCCGCCGGAGAGATCGCCGAACTTGCGGTCGCTCAGCTTTTCCAGGCCAGCCGCAGCGAGAACTTCATTAAGCGGCAGCGGATTTGCGTAGTAGCTGGAAAATAGATCGATGTGCTCGCGGACGCGCAATGTTTCGGGCACCTTTCCGACCTGCAACATGGCGCCGGTGCGCATCCGGTTTTCCGGGTTTGCGGGATCACCGCCGAACACGCGCACTCTACCGGAATTCGCTTGTATCAATCCCAGCAATAGTTTTACCGCCGTGGTTTTGCCCGCGCCGTTCGGACCTAGCAGCGCCACGACCTCGCCCGCGCGAAGTCGGAAATCCACTCCGCGCAGGGCCCGGATGTCGCCATAATTTTTTTTCACGCCCTCGAGACTGGCTACCGTGAGCTTCGGATCGGCTGCAGTATAGGTTTCCCTTTCTGAGCTTTCAATTTGTTCCGCCATTGCGATCATCTTCATCCTCCGGTCTGGTCTTGCGCTGCAAGTCAGGAATGACTTCAATTCCCTAGCCAGTGACGGAATCATCGCGGAAGAGCAAGAGATGCACCAGTGCCATCCATCACGCAGGTGGCGTGACAAATGTCATCCTCACCCAGAGACTAGGGGAGACGCCTGCAGATCCGTGTGCGAAGCCGGGAAATCCTAGCGAATATTGAAATCGTGAACCACCAGGCGCGTGTCCACCATGACGTGTGGCGTGATGGCATGGAAGGCCCACATATGGACCCAGGCATTGCCTGTCCGCAATGTGAGGAATGACTTCATAACACCCGCAGGGAAGAAGGTGAGCAAGACAAAGATGACAGAGACTGCCGCGTGGTAAGGCGAGTCGTAGCGTGTCCATGATTCGAAGACGTGCATAAGCGGGTAGCTGACTGCGCCCGCCAGAAAGGCAACTAGCGGAGAGAACAACCGGGCATAGCGCGGTAGCAGAATCGCATAGATAAAGATCATGATGGGGAGATCTGTCCCGCACAGATGCAGCACGAGGGAGAGCGCTCCGCCGACGAGCTGTTGATGCGGCGTGAGCTGAAAGATGTTGGGCCCGGCGAGTTCGTAGGCGCAGCCGATGAGCATGACAACGGCGATGATGAGCGCGTCGTTCCTCCAGTTGGCGGATCGCAGATTGAGCGCCTGGCGCGAGTAGCCACGCCAGCGAAAGATGAGATACGGAAAAAGCGCGAGGAAGATACCGTTGTACGCGGCCCAGGTGTAGACCGCGGCCGGTGACTGAACATGCGTCGCGCCGAAGAGGCATCCGTTGAGATGCAGCGCGATCCCTTCGCCGAAATAGTGCTGTCCAATGATGCGGCCCGCGAACAGGACGACAGCGCCGTAAATCCACATGGCCAGCGTTTCGCGCAATGCGATGGCCCGCTCCGGAGCCCGTTCGGCGAGGTTGGGAAGTGGACGATGACGGGCCAGAAAAGAGACGACGCCGACGAGCACGATGATCAAAAAGAGACCGATGGAGTTGTTGAGCACATCGGTTATGGGTGGTGTAGTGGCGAGTTCAGGCCGGTCGAGCGGGACGCCGTTTCGGCAGAGCAGGATGGCTGCCGCACTGAGCAAGCACCAGATCACGAGAGAGATCCAGAGGCTTGGCTGACGGAGAAGATAGTTGATCCGTGACGCTGGAGGATCGGTCATTCGGTCTTACCTTTCTCAGAACATAAGAGCTGGTTTGAGGACGAACCTGAACATCAAACGCCCACTTGCAGGGATTCCTCCGAGATACACCTTCAACTATATGTGGACACTGCCTAGTGAACAGCAGTGAGCTTCTCAGGTCGAATCAGCAGCGCAAATCTGGGGAAAGAAAAGTGGCCGGCTGCGTCATCGATGACGTTGACCTGGCAGGTATAGAACCCCGGCTTTAGCGTGGTGAGCGGCAGGTCTAACTGGAAGACTCCCGCCTTGCGGTCGCGAGCGTTTAACTCGTTTAGTTCGACCTGCGAGCTTTCGAAGACTTTAGCCTTGCCGCTGAATAAAGCTACGTTCGTGAGCAGGTGGATGCCGGGTTTGGCAGACCCCGCTTCTGAAGCTGGCGACGCGTTCGAGCGGCCCGGATCATAAACTTCGTAATAAAGACGCAGGTGCTGCGCTGAAGAAAATACGTGAGTAATATTTGGAATGATCTCCGAGCCGTCGCGAATCAGAGGATTTGCCGTCGAACTCTTCTTTGCGGGCTGCAATTGGCTGGCGATGACAATCGAACTCATCTTCAGTGGTTGCGACTTCAAATCTGGAATGTCGATATCAGTTTCAAACGAGCCCATGAGTCCAGTCTGGTTTTCGCGCACCACAAACTTCAAGTGATATTTGCCCGGAGGCAGGCTCAGTCCGGTGTCGTACTGCACGTTCTTTTTCTGTACCCCCGACGAAGCCTCAATCGCGAGCTTGACTGTGTCGCGAATTCTCGTCACCGGATGGTGGTCGCTATCGAGTACGATGCCGATGACATCCAAAGTCGCCTTATCGCGGTCACTGCTCCGCGTGAAGGGAATCTGCGACCCCGGCACCACCAGCGAAATCGGGATGAAAAACTTGTTGGCCTCCATGCGAAAGTAAGCAGCACCGAGATATAGCGGCAAATCTGTGGCGGGAAGTTCGGAGGCGAGTTCCTCCTGTAACTGGAGTTCTTTATCCTCCTTTGTGGAATGCTGATAATCCGCGGGCGCGTAGTAACCGCGCCGGTAATCGATCTTCACACCTGGCACGTTAACCTTTACGACGATGCGCCGGTACCGTCCGTCCCTGGCTGAATTCGTGCTGCGATAACCCAGAAGATAATAGGTTGACGTATCCTGCTGCACTCCTTTGAAGACCTGGCTGAAATCGTTGGAATCGAGGAAGGCTCGTCCGCCGGTGTCGCTGGCCAGCGTTACCAGCGTTTCCTGCGTCGTGAAATTGGAGTTCAAGGCATTGATCATCGACTGGCCGGAATATACAGAAGTACCGCGCAGGCTGGCGTTTTGCGCCTCTCCCCCTGGCACCAGCGCTTGCAAGCCACGCAAATCCATCGTGTAAATCGCCAGGTTTGAGCGCACCGCTGCGTTGGTAGCCGCCCGCAATTCTGCCTGATTTTCGATCCCCGTGCGGTCCATACCGCTGGAGAAATAAATCAGCGACTTTTTCTGCTGCAGATGAGATAGTTTCTCCGCGACTGACCGGAGCGCCTCCAACCGGCGGTCGGTATTAAAGATGTTGTACTCAGTATCATCCGCGGTGAATGGCTGACCGGTATCCGGCGTGCCTTCGGTCGTCCCGGTGGTACCCTCTTCATAGCCCTGCCCGCTGCCTTCGCCGAACGCCTGAAGTTGTTTCTTAAGCAATTCATGATCGGAAGTGAAATCCTGATTGACTAACAGCGAACTGCCGAGAGAAACGATCGAGACCATGTCTGCTGGCGCCATCTGCGAATCGACATAGTGCTCAGCAGATGTAACCGCGCGATCGATCTCGTCTGGTTCCATCGCGGAAAGATCGAAGAACAGAACGATCAGGCGCCGATTCTTGAATTGATCCGCCGTTGCAGCAGCAGTGGTCGAACCAGCAGGGCTTGTCGGCTGTGGTGACGGTGCGCCGGTCAGCGGTTTCGCCTGAGCAACGTCCTGGGTTGCCACGGCGTCAATATTTTCCACGTCGAAGGAGATTGCTTTCTGGGGCTTGTTATCCTCAAGAATGGTGAAGTCTTCTGGTTTAAGGTTGCGGACAAAGTTTCCGCTCTTGTCTTTGACCGTCACATTCACCAGCACCAGATCGCTTTGCACGCGAAACACGTACTCCGCCTGCTCCTGCGATGGCAGAGAGGAACAAAACAGCGCGAGCGCGATCAGTACGGCGAGACTTCCGCGAGTTTGTCGGTTTCGAGCAAAAGTCATACAGTTTTCCTCAAAAGCGGAAGCGCGCAGTGATGGTAATTTGCCGCATGGCACTAACGGATGTCACCCGTCCAAAGGTGGGTGATGTAACACTTGTATCGATCGCAGAATAATTCGGGATGTTAAAGACGTTGGTGGCCTGCGCCCGGAACTCCAGAACACGCGACTCTCTCAGCGGTACAACCTTAGTAAAGGCCATGTCAAAGACTTTGGTGCCCGGACCGATGATGCTGTTCCGGCGCGCATCGCCATATTGCCCGGTTGGCGGCGCGACAAATGCAAGGGTATTGAACCATCGCTCGATCGAGGGGTTCGAAATGCTAATCGATTGTCCTGGAACCAGATCAGGACGAAGAGTGCCGTTCGTCCCGCGATTTACATCTGCAAAGTTTCCAATCAGGCGAGGTGTGAAGGGAAGGCCAGAGGCGATAGTCCAGTCTCCGCTCCACTGCCAATCGCCAAAAATCGCTCGCAACGGAGTATCGCCGGTGAGCCAGCGCTTGTCGTGCCCGAATGGGAGTTCCAGCAAATAATCCGCCGTGAACTTGTGTGTCTGATTGAAGCTGGAGAGTCCGCGTTCTGCCGACAGGTCGAAGGCATTTTGCGCGACGTTGGATGCGCCGCTGCCCGATGAGCCAGCACTTCCGCCACCTCCGCCCCCTCCGCCGCTGGCGCCGGTGCCTCCAGCTCCCAAACCGGGAGTGTTGGCGCCCGATGTTGCTCCAGCTCCGATGGAGGATGCATCGTCGATCGACTTGGAAAATGTGTAGATGCCCCCAATGGAGAATCCTTTCGCCAACCGCTTGCGCAAGCGCACCGAAGCGGCATTGGCTTCGGAATCCGCAATGGAATTTTCATAGGTGAAGGCTTCAACGTTCGGAATCCGAATGCCGGTTGCGGTGCGATTGGGTGCTTCCAGAATGTCGAGGCGAGTGCCTTTGGTTCCGGTGTAGTCGATATTCAGTAACAACGTGGGACGAATCTGCTGCTGAATATCCAGATTGCGAATCTGCACATAACCCAGCCGGTAATTGGGATTCACCGCATAGTTGTTGGTGATGCCGCTCGCGGAAGATAGCGGGAAACCATTCTGCAGCGTGAGGTCCCCGGGAGTTGTCTGAATATTGGTCTCTGCGGTTGAAAATGGAGGCTGGAAGGCCAACTGCTGAACGATCCCCTGATACGCGCCGGTGTTGTAGTTGATGCCGTATCCGCCGCGCACTACGGTTTTCGAAAACGGCTTCCAGGCGAAACCGATTCGCGGCGCAAAATTGCTGCGGTCGGGGCGCACCAGACTGGAGGGCAAACCGCCGCTGTAAGGTCCGGTTTGTCCCGCCAACACCAGGGCCACTGGCGGAGGAACGGAAGCGGAATTCAGAATCGTGCTGCAGTTTATACTGCACTGCAAAACACTGGGGGCGAGGTCAAGGTTCGCGAGGCGATTATTTTCTTCCGTGAGCGGCGAGACATATTCGTAACGAACACCAAGATTCAGTGTTAGATTCCCGCGTACTTTCCATTCGTCCTGCGCGTACAGGTCCCAGTAGTTGCCGCGAAAGTGAAAATTGTTCTGTCCAAACTGGACCGAGGTCTGCTGCGGCAATCCCAGCAAGAAGTCGGCAAAGTCATACCCCGTGCCCGGCAGAGGCTGGCCGGCAGCATTCAGTTGGGAGGTGTTGAGGCCGGTGAAGACGAATGAGCCGCGGGCGTTGCTGTCGGTTTCGGTGTTGAGTTGCACGCGCCGGAAATCTCCGCCCCAACGCCATGAGTTCTTGCCGTGAGTCCAGACAACGTTGTCGGAAAATGTGTAGGTCTGGTTACGGAGGAGCTGCGGATTCGTATCCTGAAGGCTGGCGAAGTTGGTAAAGGAAAGATTGGGCAGGCCCCAGTCAAACGGATTCTGCGACACGCCGGTGATTCCCAATGCGCTGGTAATGTCATCTTTGAACGCATAGAGATTCTGAGTACGCGTCCGGCTGCGATTGAAGTCGAAGCGAATGCTGTTGGTCAGCTTGCCGATGCTTCGCACATAGGAAACGGGCACATCAAAACTGCGAACGCTGGTGCTTCCGCCGACACTCGGGAAGGGATTTGTAATCGTAGAGCTCGCTGCGTGATAGTGAAACCCAATAGTCAGATTGTTGCGGGCAGCGTTTCTGCCTCCGCCGCGGCGCCCTCGTACAGGCGCTGCGCCAAAAGAATGGTTCACGCGCACGTTCAAATCATCAGTGTTGTTGTTCGCTGAAGTCACGAAGTGGAAATTCTGACGGTCTCCGGGCAAATTCGGTAGAGGGATGAATGCCAACAATCCTGCTGCGACCGGATTAATTTGCGAAATTGTGTTGCTCGGGAACGGGGTGTTGGTCGTGGGGTTGTAAATAACTACGGGTGTCTGCGAGAAGTTTCCTTGCCGCTGCAGCAGAGTGGGAACCGTCGAGAACTGCTGAAAAGGATTCTCCCCGCGTTTTCCGTTGTAGTTGACGAAGAAAAAAGTCTTGGCGCCGCCGTGATAGAACTTTGGGATGTTGAGAGGTCCGCCAACGCTACCCCCGAAACTGTTCTGCAGGTACCCCGGCTGCGTGGCCGGTTCGCCTACCAGCGAATACGGAGCGGCATTGAGCGCGGAATCTCCGACTCCGTAGTAAATCGACCCATGGGGATGATTGATATCAAAGCCTCGCCGACCGGTGATGGTCATTGCACCCCCGCCGCCGCCCCCACCTCCCCCGCCGAAACCCCCTTGGCCGCCGCCGAATCCACCGGGCGCTCCGAAGCCGCCGCCTTGTTGACGGGCATCGTTAACGCGCTGCTCGAGTTCGCTTCCACTCATCGCATTCAGAGGATTGGATGTATTACCCGAAACGGCGATTGATTCGGTTGCGCTGTTCGGATCAATCCCGGGAACAGGCATTCCGGCGGGCACAACATCGCTTATCGAATTACCGCCGGCTTCCGGGCTGTTCTGCTGCACCGACAGACTCTGAAATCCGCGTTGAGCGGTGGGAGGGTTGCTAGGTCTTCGAGGCTGGGGATTCTCCTCCCGCAACCGCGACAGAAGGGTCAACTCAAAATTCGCTTCCACATTCTGGTGTGAAGCGTCGATCAACACCTGCTGCGTTTTGTCGGCAAACGCGAACATCTGAACAGCAACCGTGTAGGAGCCGCTGGCCGCCACTGCCACGGAATAATTGCCGCCAACATCAGTCCAAGTATTGACCTTGTCGGCTGTGGACCCAAGGGTGACGGTAATGCTTGCACCCGGAATGGGCATATTGCCGGACTTCACCACGCCGTGGATTGCTCCACTCGTTGTTTCCATCTGTGGTGGGGCTGGCGGAGTCTGAGCATGAGCAAGGGCGAGGAACAAAGGCAGGCATGTAAGAAAGCGCCGGACAAGTTTATTTTTCTTGCGCGCGCTGCGACAGTCGGCCATTCATCCTCACCTTGTGCTCGCATCCTCTCACGTGGCCTTGCAACTGGCGACTGTAATGGGATGATAGCCCGATCATGTTGGCGTAAACTGTAAATTTTTATCTATTCACGGTTGTACATTTTCCCGGGTTAATCCTTTGACTGCGTAAAGATTCGTAAATCTAACCTCCCGGTCACAACTATGAGTTCATAATCTGGTTAATACAGATTAAGACCAACTCGAAAGTTCCTAGGAGGAAATACCATGCTCAAACATTGCTTGCTCACGCTGATGCTGGCGGGCCTTGTCTATACCTTCACGCCCGCTGCTATCGGGCAGGATAGTGGCAGTAGCGATCAGCAATCCGCACCGGCGGGGGCGCCCGAACACGGCGGACGCGGCCACATGGATCCCGCAAGGCGGACGGAGATGCTTACCAAGAAACTGAATTTGACTTCAGATCAGCAAGGGAAGGTGTTGGATATTTTGAAGTCGGAACAATCGCAAATGCAAAGCTTGCGATCGGATTCAGCGACTCCGCAAGCGGATCGTCATTCCAAAATGATGGACATTCACAAAGCATCGAACGACCAGATCCGAGCACTTCTGGATTCGGGTCAGCAGCAGAAGTGGGATGCGATGCAAAGCAAACACGAACAGTGGCAGGGCCACCACGGGGATGGACAGGCTCCTCCGCAATAAGCGGAGCACAACAGAAGATCAGCCGCGTGGGAAGCAGTTACCTCTAGTCATCCGATCGATCTAGAAATGGCTTCTCGCTTTTCGCAGGCGAGAAGCCATATTTTTGAAGTGTTCCTATTATTGCGATCCTCTAAATTGCGACCCCCCAGCGTGGGGTCAGGAAGAAGTGCGGGCGGCGAAAACCACTGTGTGGCCGCTCGGTTCGCGGACTCCGATTTCGCGCATACCGTAAAAAGTAACTCGTTCGGGCAGGGCAATCTGATAGCCTTCGAGCCGCTTTAAAACATCAGGGAAATCTTCGACTTCAATAAACAGGCCAGCGCTCGTGGAGTGGACTTTCGGCGCAAACTGAGGCGCGTCTTTGCGGACGCTTGCCACAGTTTGCAGCATGAGTTCCGCGCCCTCGCGCATGAGAATGACGAATCCAAGACGATCCCCATCCGGCACTTCCACCGGTTTTGTAAAGCCCATCCTGTCGATCCAGAATGGCAGCGACTTCTCGATTTCTTCAACGATGAGAACGGCCGTTATCTTCATGGTTCGAGGCTAGAAGACTGCCGCGGCTGGGTATTGGAAAAAACGGCCATCGGAGTAAGCGCGGTGAAACGGCGGAAATCACGAATGAAGTGTGCCTGGTCAAAATATTCGGCCTCGAGCGCAATCGCGGCCCAATTCAGCCGCTTCCTATTCATCTGACCCGCGGCACGGGCAATTCGGCAGGCGTGGCGAAAACGAAGAACGCGGCACAAATGCTTCGGCCCTAGCCCGCTCTGTTCCAGACAGCGCCGCCGGAACTGGCGCAGACTCAAGTTAGCCTGAAGGGCCATGCTTTCTAACTCGACGTTTCCATTGGCGGCAACCATGGCTTCAATGGCTAGTTGTACCGGATCGGGCGCGGCGACGCCGATGTGCAATCCGCTGAGCAGTATCTGCATGGCGTCTTGAACCGACGTCGCGTCTTCCAGTTTGGTCTGTAACTCGCGTGCACGATGGGCCCACAAATCCTCAAGTGGCACGGACCCGTCGGTTAATTCCCCGGGCGATACGCCGAGGAACGGGCCAGCCTTCCCGGGCCGAAAACGGATGCCGGTCAGGCACGCGCCCTCAGGAAAATCGAAGCGCTGTTCCCGCGTCATAGTGCCGATAGCGCGTAAGCCTCGATGACGATCGTAGATGATGTCGAGACATCCATCTGGCGGAACTCGATGTCCAGTCACTGCGCTATCGCTCTGCAGCAGCCAAACGCACTCGACGCAGCGGGCGAGTGACGGGGGCGGAAGCTGCTCAGAATAGGAGGCCATTTGTGGGAAGGAGTTTATCACCACCACGGCGACAGCGGACCAACGCGGTGACGGCCTGACTCCCCGAGGGTCTCAACGGGAGCCGGATCGATCACTCGAAAGAATTCATTTGGAAGCGCTTACGAGTCCGACTAAGATTAGCGAACTGGCTGATTAGCAAGATCATGATGACGCAAATTTCGACAATTGTTCGCCGTCGCTCGTGCCAAGCCGTCTGCGTTTTTCTTTTCCTCGCTTTCGGCTGCGCAATGCTATCTCCAGCGCAGGAAGTGCAGTCTGCGAACGCTCCGCAAGCACAGGGCCTCAAGCCGATTCTCAGTTATATTTCGTCGGCTTGGGATTCGCTGACCCGTTCCATGACTGAGTGCGAGAGCCTTGTTGACCCAAAATTGAAAACGCCCCCGGTGCTGTACCTGCCGGCCAATTTTCCGGAGCCCCCGGCTGTCCACAAGCTGGCCGGCGATTGCACTGTTCGCATCGAGCATCTGCCAAAGGAGATCAAAAGCCTGGGTGAGTTTGACACCAGCAGCTTTCAGCCGCAAGGATTGCTGTATCTCCCAAATAAATATGTCGTACCCGGCGGGCGTTTCAACGAAATGTACGGATGGGACAGTTATTTCATCATTCGAGGGCTGTTACGCGCAGGGCGCGTCGAACTCGCGCGCGGCATGGTCGATAACTTTTTTTTTGAGGTTGAGCACTATGGGGCGATGCTTAATGCCAACCGCACCTACTACCTGACGCGCTCGCAGCCTCCTTTCTTGAGTTCAATGTTCGTCGACGTTTATGCAGCGATGCAACAGGGTGGTCATGCCGACAACGCCTGGCTGCAGAAGGCATACAACGATCTCGTCGACGACTACATGATGTGGAACGTCGTACCGCACCTGGCGGGAGGCACGGGACTGTCGCGGTATTACGACTTCGGCGAAGGCCCGCCAGCAGAAGCGGTGCAGGATGAAACTGGCTTTTACCGGAAAGTGGCCACATATTTCTTTTTTCATCCAGCTCAGGCGGACGACTACATTCTCGAAAGCCTCCCGACAGCTAAATTGCCCAATGCTGGGGCGCGCTACGCTCTGCAGGTCTGCGACACCACCGCCACTATGGACACACCAGCGTGCGAAAAGGCGCGCGAGTTCAAGCTGAGTCCCGACTACTATAAGGGCGACCGTTCCATGCGAGAGTCCGGTTTCGACGTGAGCTTTCGATTTGGACCCTTTGGAGCGGCAACGCATCACTACGCCGCCGTGTGCCTCAACAGTCTGCTCTATAAAACGGAGAAAGACCTGGAGCAAATCAGCCGATGGTTGGGCCATGGTGCCGATGCCGCGCGGTGGAGCAAAAAAGCCGAAGAGCGCAAGAAGTTGATCACTCGCTATCTTTGGGATTCACAGCAAGGGCTCTTCTTCGATTACGACTTCCTCAGCAACAAGCGATCCTCCTATGTGTACGCCTCCACTTTTTATCCCTTGTGGGCAGGGCTCTCCAGCCCTGAGCAAGCCAGGGCGGTAGTGAAGAATCTTTCCAAGTTGGAAAGGCCTGGCGGAATTGCGATGAGTACCAAAGAATCGGGGGCACAATGGGATCTTCCCTACGGGTGGGGCAACATCCAGATGCTAACGATCGAGGGATTGCGGCGCTATGGCTACAACACAGACGCGGACCGCGCGTCCTATGAATTTCTGTCGATGGTCGCAGAGAATTTCCGGCGCGACGGAAACATTCACGAGAAATATAACGTGGTCAGCCGTTCCTCGGAGGCGCACGTCGAACTGGGCTATAAGGCGAATGTGGTCGGCTTCGGCTGGACCAATGGAGCCTTCCTTGAATTGTTGCATGCACTGCCGAAGGAGATGGTTGATCGCCTGGAGAAAGAGCAGGACCAGCCACTAGCAGAGTCGAAATAACCATTGCTGGCGCCCGTACACCCGAATCAATATCTTTGCGTCGCGTCCCTCACCTGGCACGCTGCATCTTACTAGGGATGTGAGTCTTGTTTGGTCTGCAGTTCCTCCGCCAGCTTTAACTCGCTCTCGGCTTCTTCTTTTTTCCCCATGTCGCGATACGTCTGACCGAGCAGATGATGGGTGATTGAATTATTCGGATCCATCGCGGCGGCCCTCTGCAGCGCGCGCACTGCCAACTCGAACTCCCCTTTTTTCTCCAACACTTTTCCCATCAGTATGTAAGGACCCGTGGAAGTTGCGTCCAGCCAGATCGAGCGCTGCAGAAGCCTCTCTGCCTCTTCGAACTTTTGCAGCTTGGAATACGCATCGGCCAGCTTGTAGTAAGTGGCGGCGTTGCCGGGATTGATCGCAATTTCTTTTTGAAATTCGGCAACCGCCTCCGGAATTCTCGACTTGTAAAGATACAACTCACCCAAAAGAAAATGCACCAGGGGAAGCCTGGGATCGAGGTTCGCCGCCTTTTGTGCGTATTCTTCCGCGATCGGATCGAACTCCTGCCGCAACAACATCCGCGCAGTAAAGAGATAAGCCGCGGCCGATTCGGCAGGCACATCGAACATTCGTGCGAACGCGGCGCGGGCATGCGGATAATCCTTGGTCTGGATGTAGCAGATGCCCAGAATGTAGGCGGCGTCCACGTTCGCGCGCGGATACCATCCTTGTACTTTCTCGAGCAGCGGAATTGCGTCTGCCGGATGCCCCCCCAGATAATAAGATAAGCCCAGCAGCTGAATTGCCTCTCCATTGCCTGGATCGGCCGTGAAAGCTCTTTTCAAATATTCAATAGCTTTGGGATAATCGCTTTTCTTGTAGTAAGCGGTGCCAAGTTCCAAATCCACGCCTTTTGCGCCGGGGTTGGCTGCCTGGATGGATTCGAGATCGGCAATCGCCTCATCGATCTTGCCTTGCTGCATTAATTTCCGCGGTAACCCAAAATCGGGAGCAGCCTGCTGCACCTGCGGCGAAGGGGCATCCGGACTTTGCTGACCGATTGAGCCTTCGCGAAACATAAGCAAACAGGTCACCATCCACATCAGCCGGACTTTTGGAATTCTTCGCATAGAATCGTCAGTTTTAGTGCTGGTTCATCTCTCGTTGCAGCTCTTCCAGATTTTCCCTGGCGAGGGAGTGTTGGGGATCGATCTGCAAGGCTCGCTCCAGGTGTGATTTCGCCTCCGCGAACTTCCCCATTTCTGCCAGGGCACTCCCCAGATTGGCCTCTGCATTCGCATCGCCTGGCTGAGTTTGAAGAGCCAGGCTGAATTGCTCTGATGCGCCTTTATAGTCGTCGCGGGAAGCAAGCAAGTTACCCAGATTGTAATGGGCGTCGAAATAGTCCGGACGGGTTTTCAGCGCCGACCTCAGATAAGGCGCAGCCTCATCGGCTCGGCCCATTGCCAGCAGCGCTGAACCTATGGCGTTATTCACAATCGCATCGTCGGGATGAAGGCGCAGAGCCGCCACATACTCTCGCACGGCATTATCCAGCCGTCCGTTAGCCTGCATCATAGCCGCGAGATTATAGTGCGCTTCAAAATCGTTGGGATTTTTCTCCACGTTATGCCGGGACAAGGCCTCTTGCAACGCCATCCGAGGATCACCCTGAAGAACGTAATTCACAGGCAGCACCTGAAGCCAAAGATGACACATCTCGTCGCTCGAGCGGTTGCCAGCCCTTACTCGCACCGGCGGCTGATTCGGGTTTAACGGGTTCTCCTGCGAATTGTCATATACGTACCGCAACGTTATGGTCGTGCCTTTCGGCAACAATACCGGCTGCTCATAGCGGTAAACCGCCTGCCAGCTTAGATTCCACTGCGGAATATGGATTAGGGTTTTTTGCGTACCGTCGGGCAGGATGGCGAAGGCCTGGATATCTTTGCCCAGGTAATGCGCGTGGGGATAAATTGCGAGCAACTGAACATCGATGGGCAATGTGAACTCATCACTGACTTTAAAATTTTTTTCTCCCGCCGGAATATCGAGCGCGGCGTCGTTCTCAAGTTGCAGCAGCATGGGCAATTTGCTCGCAGGCGTCGAAGTGAAGTAGAGACCGATACTGGGCTGGATCACTTCCGGTTTCCCGGACGGCTGCAAATGCGTGTTAAGAATAAGGTCCGTGCCTTTGTCGAGACGCAGCGCCATGCCCTCCGGCTCAACGTAGGGTATTGTTCCTGGCTTCCAGAAAAGCAAGTGGCTATCAGGGTCGAAGACCTGGGATTCGATTCTGATCTCCATCCCGCCAAATCCAGCGCCCGGAGCGGCTTCCCGGCTGCGCAACGATCCAGCCCGGTCGACCAGAATATTCGCATGGTGTACGTAACGCTTATCGCCGGGGCGGATTTCGACTGCTTTTACCCAGCGCGTCTCCTGAATCGGTAGGCGGAAAATGAAATTCCAATAGGTATCGGTCCCTTGCGGAGGAAGAACCAGAGGCTTCTCTGCTGAGAGAATCAGGTCAGGAGCGCCCAATTGCCAGCCCTTGACGAATTTCGGCTGCGGACGTTGGTCGGCGACAGAGCCTTCCACTGCGCCCTCGTCTACCCATTTTTGGATCAGCGCGATCTGTGAGTCTGGAAGCTGCATCTCGTCGGCGAACTTCAACTCTTGAGGCGCAGGCAGCCAGGGAGGCATATTGTGCGTGCGCGTTACCTCCGCAATTTGCCGCGCGTGCTTTTTCACATCTTCATAGGTGAGCAGCGAGAATGGAGCAGCCTCGCCTGGTCGGTGGCAACTGGCGCATGAGTGAAAAACGATGGGCGCGATGTCGTGATTGAAGGTAACTTGAGGCTGGCTGGACTCGGCTCCCTGCGCATGCTTGGAATATCTGCCTGCGAATGCGGGTAGAAAAGCGCACGCTCCCAGAAGCAGCGCCAATAACCATCCCAGGGGCACTGACCACAAGAAGTTCATTCGAGGTCTGAGATATAGCATCCCACTCCCCTGACCGTGCTATGCGCGAGGGGCTTGCCCGTTGATGCCGATTCGATCGCATCGCTCAACTCATGCGTGGTGGGCGCCGGACGCGATCGGCCAAACTCGAAATACCAGTTGTCGATGCGGCCGTGATAGACGAGACGGCCATTGCCGTCGAACACCGCCGCTTCCGGAGTGAGTTCTGCCTGCGACCTCTTCGCGAGGACATGCTCGGGATCACGCAGCGCCGGCAACCGGTATGCGTAATCCTGCACATATTTGCGAATCTCGCGCGGCGTCTCGGCCTTATCGGGAAACACCAGCCAGAAGCTGGTATCGCGCTCGTGCTCTGCGCTTATTTTCTGAATTACCGGGGCATAGCGGCTTGAGACAGGACAATCCCTCCGCAAGAAAATCAAAACGACGACCTTGCCGTGCGCCACGTTGAGCGGGTTCACCAAGTTCCCCTCAAGATCGAATGCACTTTGGCCTCGCACCGGGCGCGGCCATCCTAGAGAGATGAGCAGAATCGCCGCATTCAAGCTCCACACCGCGATCGCCGATCGACCTCTGGCCATAAAAAGATTTTACTTACGCATTCGCAATTTTGCCCGGTGGCGGACATCCTGACTTTCGGTTGCTCGCGCCTCTATGGGCTACAACCGGCCGGAACCCCACCGAGTTGCCGGAGCATCTTTTTGGCCGCCGCAAGATCCGGATTGAACTCGAGCACGCGGAGCGTATACGTCCGAGCCTCACTGATCTTTCCCTCGGCGCAGTAGGCACGCGCGAGATTGAGTCCGATACTGCTTCGATACGGCGCATTCTGAAGCGCGGAGACCCACAGTTTAAGGGCACGGTCGATCTGCCCGCGTTGTGCTTCGATGACCCCAAGGTTAGTCTCCGCCTCGACCAGATCAGGGTCGATGGTTAGAGCCTCCTGATAGAGTTCCCGGGCGCGCTCGGTCGCTCCGCCCCTTTGCTCAATGTATCCCAACGACGATAGAAGCGCCGAATCCTGCGGCGACTGTTTGATTGCTTTCGCAAGCTGGTCACGCGCTTCACGCTCCGCTTCGGTCATCCCGCCTTCAGCCAGGGAAGCCCAGGCCAGGGCACGGTCGCGCTCATCCGAGTCGGCCTTGTCGACAGGAGGAAATTCGACCAACCGGGGCATAGAAGATGGCAAGGCCTGATCTTGAAGAAATTGGGGTGAGACTTGAGGCCGGCCCGGAATGCGATGATCGGTCACTTGCGTATGTACCACATCAGCGCTGAGAGAAGCCGGCATGTGGCATGCGATGCAATCAGGATTGTCTGCGTGGTGTTTGGCTGCGAATGCAGCATGGCAGGCCAAACATTTGCTGCGATAGAAAGCGACACGATCCTTTGCCGATGGCGACTGGTGCGGATCATGACAACTCGTGCAAGACATCGCGTCACCAGATTTCTTCTTGCACTGGCTTTGCGCCAGCGCTTCCACCTGGCTCACTGCTCCTAAAATGGACGAAGATCCCTGTGATCCCTCGAGTACGAAGTAGCCGATGAAATCGGAAAGCTTATCGCCCGGCCGGTATTCATACACATGATGTCCCGCACGCTCGATCGCGACCTTGCCCTCGAGATGGCATTGCATGCACACTTCATCACGTCGTGCCGGTGACAGTTTCGCCGGATTAACGATCGCGGCATTCACAATTGTCGAATCAGCGACCCCCTTCCCGTCAGCGTGCGCCGCGCCGGGTCCGTGGCAACGCTCGCAGCTCACGCCATTCTGAGTAAACGGCGGGTCCGGGTAACGGTTCTCGGTTCCCTTCAGAGGCTGCTGCATTCCGCTCACATGACAATGCAGACAACTGGAATAAGCCGGGAGATTCAGGGGAATCTCGCGGGACGACTGGTACGCTGGAGCCATATCCCAGATCTTCTTGTTCGTATACCAGTTTACTGGCGACTCAAACAAGAAGCCGTCGGTTTCAAACAAATACGTTTTTCCGCGCCGTCCCGAGCCGATGAAGTAAAGAAGCTCTCGCTTGCTTTCCAAGCCCAGATTTCCAGAAACATCGAGACTGGGACGATCGAGATTGGGGCGATCGAGACCCGGACGATCGAAGCTAAGCCAGGCGCGTCCCGCTTCGCTGTAGATGCGGTAGTGAACGCCCGATTCCTTGTGCGTGAATTCGGCTGGCGTTAGACCATCAATCGCACGCCCACTGGCGTGCGCCATCGCGGTACGCTGATAAGACTCATAGATAGCGGCATGGCAGCGGGCACAAGCCTCGTTTCCGACATAGCCGTTTCGGTCGACGACTTTTGACGCGCTAGGAGTCTGATTCACCGCCGGACTCTGCGCGCCGAGAGCGCCACACAAAATTGTCGCCAAGATTATTGTTGCTGCAGCAACCCTGGTGCTAAGCCAATCGCAGAGAATCACCTGTCGCCCGCCTACCAATGTCACCCCATTGTATGCGAGAAAAAGAGGGAGTCCCGAAGGACTCCCTCTGGGAAAGCGGGTCGATCTAAAAGATAACTTTCAGCGCGAATTCAAGCTGACGCATGCCGGTAGCGGAGCCGGGGGTGGCGTCGTGCTCAATGTCCGTAATGATCCCGTTGCCGGAGCAGTCGATACAGGTTCCACCGTTCTGGTTATTGTTGAAGCCGAGCACGGGGTGATTGAACACGTTGAAGGCGTCCATGCGGAACTGGAGCTTCGCCCGTTCGGTCAGAAGGAAGTTCTTCAGGATTGAAGCGTCCGCATAGAATACTCGCGGCCCGTATAACTGAAGACGCCGACGTTCCCCGAGTTTGCCGTTCCCGGGATCGGCAAAAGGTCCCGTGAGAGACGGCAACGGCGTGAAGAACTGCACGTAGGGAGTGCCAGCCCCCGAGATTTGAAGCCCTCCAGCGCCTGTGTGGAACGATCCAGTGCCCTTACTGGGACGGCATATGCCTACGTCCTCTTCGCCGCCACATTCGTTCGTGCTCGGTGTCCAGGGCAGGCCGCTGCCCCAGGTTGTCGTGCCGGTGATCTGCCAGCCCCCAATTACCAGGTCCTCGGCTCGGCCAGCGTTGCCGGCAAACATCCTTCCTCTGCCAAACGGCAACTCGTATACCACATTATTTACCCAGACGTGGTCTCGAACCTGATCGTCCGGCCCATAGGCGATCCTCGGATCATCCGGATAGTAGTTGTTGTCGTACTTGTAGGCGTGGGCGAATGTGTAGTGCGATAGGAACTGCAGGCCATGGGAGAAACGCTTTTCCACCTTAACCTGGAAGGCATCGTATTTGCTGCTGGCATCATTGCCCAAGTAGTTGTTCTGATCGGTGGAGCAGCACTGCAATACGCCAGGAACAAGTCTCGGGGCGCCGGGAAAGTTTGCCAGCGTGTTGGTGGTGTCGGCGAAGCCTGGATAGGTAAACACGTTATAGTACGGCCGGCGGTACGCTTGGGGTGTTTTATTGGCTGCGGTACAGGCGGGATCACCGCAATACCCCACCATTGAAGGGTTGTTGACGTTGTATGTCGGTCCGTCACCCGCAAATATGTGGGTGCCTTTGTTACCGACGTAAGCTACCTCAAGAGAGATGGTATTGGTGACTTGGCGCTGAACGGTTGCATTCCAGGCGTCGAGGGTGGGCAATCGTTGAGTGGTGGGCCGGATGTGAGGCTGCACACAAAGCTGAGTGTTCTGTCCCGCAGTGTTAAAAACTGCCTTCTGATAACAGTTCGGGCCTGATACTGGAAGAAGCCCGTTCGCCGGTATCGCTGGGAAGGTGAAGATCGGTGGCCCCTGCGCTAGAGTAAATGCGGGCACTTCTTGGCTGGCGCCTTGGGCTAGCTGCGCGGCAAGAACGGGCAGGGTCTGCGTGACAGTGTGGCCAAAGTTCGAGCCGAAAACTCCCATGTCAAAGCTGCGACCGTAGCCGAGACGAACGACAGTTTTGGTATTTATCTGGTAGGCGACACCGAATCGCGGAGCAAACGCATCCCAGGCGTTGTTAATGTTTCCGTTAAGTCCGATTCCGCCCTCGCCCGCCACACGGTCCTCACCTTGAACGAGGTTAGCGAAACCACCCTTATCCTTCCCGTTTACATATTCGGGGAAATAAACCTCCCACCGCAAGCCGTAGTTCAAGGTTAACTTGGGCGTGATTCGCCAAGTATCTTGGCCGTAGTAGAACATGCGATGCTGCCGTTCTGCCGCATCGAGACTAGTGCTTACGTATCGGCTGACTTGAGTCACATCGCCTAGCAGAAAGCTGCCCAAGTCGAGACCTCCCACACCGGCGTTTGAAGTGGTGCGGTAATCGAAGGTGTAATCTCCGGTGCGCCCCGCATCGCTTGGCACTCGCAGATTCTGCGCGTATCTGAAGTCGGCGCCGAACTTGAACGCGTGATTGCCACGAATCTTGGTGATGTTGCCAACCCACTGGAACTGCTGTTCGCTCTCGGTCAGGGGACAATTGCAACGCGCAACACCTAGCCCGTCGCCGAAATTCAAAGTGGACTGAGAGAAATTTCCGGCGTTTCCCGAGGAGGCCGACGGAGTCTGATTCAATATAAAGCCACCCCAACCGGAGGTTTCAGTCGCTTGTGCCCCGGTTAAATTCGCGTTGGGGATGCCTACTGCGGTCATCGGCGCAGTACCGACGTCGGGTTTAGACGCGATTGGATTGTATTTGAAGTAGCCGAAGCGAAAGTCTCCAAGCAACGATGAACTGAACGTTTTCGTCACTCCGGCAGCTAGGCTGTAGTTGTGGGTAATAGAACTTCCGGACAAGCCGCCTGGTCCGAACCCAACGCCTCCGAGCGCGCCATAGGATCCTTTGCCTGCTACGTTGAAAACGTCACGACTGAAGCGCCCGAAAATCTGCACAGTCGGCGCGGCGGTGAAGTCGATTCGCGTGTCGAAGCTGTCCTGCTTGAATGAACCGTCCCCCGAGGCGATGTAGTTATTGAACACCGCAGAATTGGTCGGAGCCGGAAATTGGGCGAGTATGGCCGCTGCCTGCTTCGAAATATCCCCTATTGGAATCTGGTTGTTGACATATTTAGCGCGATTGTTTCCCCCGTCCCCCGGAACAGGTTTGTAAACCTGTCCGCCTTGTATGACCGGCGTCGTCCCAGCCCCGCTGCCCCCCTGTTCTACGCCCAGATACTGGCTCAAATCGCAGAAACCAGTGGCGTTAGTCGCTGGATTGCAAGTCTTCTGGACCTCGGCGGTAGGAACTGTCAACAGATTTGTGGCTCCGTTGGTTTCGCGAGTCCCTTGATAGTCACCGAAGAAAAATAGCTTGTTCTTGATAATCGGGCCGCCGATCGTCCCGCCAAACTGTTGCCATTTGTCCGAAGGGATGAACTTCCCAGTAACCGGATTAGGAGCAAACTGGGTGAAGGGGTCCCGCGCCGCTGTAGCATCGGTTCGCCGGAACCAGAAACCCTCGCCGTGAAAATCATTGCTGCCAGACTTGGTCTGTACCGTAACCACTCCGCCCAAGGCCTTGCCAAATTCGGCATCGTAATTCTGCAAGTCGATCTTGGTTTCCTGAATCGCGTCCAGGTTTGGGTTCACCACGATAATGCCTAGAATTGGGTCTTGATTGTCGGTACCATCCAGTTCGAAGGCCGTGCCGCTGAAATGCTGGCCATTCACGAAAATCTGCTGGCTGCCCTGTGGATTCTCAGTTGCCGCATGGCTCCAGCCGACCATCTTCTGCGTGCCTGGTGAGAGCAACTCGAACGACGTGAAATTGCGATTCATGATCGGCAGATCTTCCACGTACTTTTCGTTAAACTCGATCGATACGTCCGCTCGATCAGTTTTAAGCTGTTCGGTTTCTGCCGTAACTTCCACTTGTTCGCTGGCTGACCCGACTTGAAATTGGCCGTCGATGCGCGCCGCCGTGTCTGCCGAAACCACGACGTCCCTGAACTCGAGGACTTTGAAGCCCGCCCCTTCAACGCGCACGGTGTAAGGATCGGGAATCAAATGCGTCACGGTATAGTTGCCGCTCTCATTTGTGGTCGCCTGATCGTTCGTGCCTTTCGCTTGATCCGTCACGGTGACCTTAGCGCCAGAAACCGCCGCGCCGGAGGGATCTGTAATCGTGCCTTCGATACTGCCGAAAACTGCTTGGCTGAAGGCCTTAGGCGTCAATAGTCCGCTCAAAAGCACCAAAGTTGCCACAGACGCGAACGCAGATGTTCTCATGGGGGGAATTCCTCTCGCGCTTAACCAAAACAGGGTGATGCTGTTGATCTGGTCTGCAAGTTCTAGTACAAAAGTATTATTGGCGTAGGTTTCATTAGGTTTTATGCCGTTACGGGTATAAGGTACTTAAGCTGCAGCAAGATACAGGTACAGTTACATCCCTGTCACATGGCTTTGACGCATGGTTTCGTCGCTGGGAGGGAGCAATGCTTCCAACAAATAGATAAACTTATTAATAGTCATAGCCTCCACAACTCGGAATCCCTGTGTAAGCTGCTTCGCTATCTTGCCGAACACTCCCTCGATCACCCTGGCGTCGCTCTTAAGGAGTATCAGATCGCAACCGAAGTACTTGGGCGATCGGGAGGATTTGACCCACAGAGCGACTCGACCGTTCGAGTGCAGGCAGGACGCCTGCGCATAAAGCTGGCGGAATATTATGCCCACGAAGGGCCGGACGATGCCGTCGTCGTGGACTTGCCAAAGGGATCCTACGCTCTTGCATTCCACGTCCGAGCGTTGCCTGCATCCACCAGCTTGACTGAAGTACTCCCTAGAGTTGAACACGATTACGGACGACGAGCGGTCCTGCGATCGAAAAGTTTCTGGGTAATCGCCACTGTGACGCTCTCAATTTTGCTAGCAGCTACCTTGCTCACCAGTGTGCTGCTGCTGGAACGCCGAACCTACATTGGCGCGAACGCCTCAATTCCAATTCCCTACCAGTTGTTCTGGAGCCGTTTCGTCAGCGCACCACAGTCGCCCTGGGTAGTTTTCAGCAACGGAAGTTTCGTAGGCCGGCCGGAAACTGGCATGCGGTATTTCAAAGCGTCCACCGACTCGCAGGCGTTGATTCTGGATCACTACACGGGGGTAGGAGAGGTGCTCGCGATCCATCAACTGGATCGCGTTTTCGATCTTTTCAGCCGACAACTCCGGGTAAAGCGAGGTAGCCTGTTCTCGCTCGACGACGCTAAGAATAATGACCTTATTTTTGTCGGATCGCCGGCCGAAAACCTCACCCTGCTCGATCTTCCTGGCACTCAGGAGTTTATTTTTCAGCGGGTCACTTCGGGTGCGCGTAAGGGGGATCTGGGAGTGCTTAATGCTCATCCGCAACCCGGCGAACCGCAGATGTTTTTGGCCAGCCCCTCCACCCAGCCGACCACAGAAGACTACGCTGTGATCGCGCTGGTACCGGGCATCGATCCGGCGAGGTCCGTCCTGATTCTGGCCGGCACTACAACCTTCGGCACCCAGGCGGCAGCGGAATATGTTTGCCGGGAAGATTCCCTGGCGCAGTTATTGCGGCGTCTAGGCATTTCGAAAGTCGAAGATATGAAGCCGTTTGAGGCTCTTCTGCGTGTGAAAGTGACCCACGGCGTTCCCGTAATTACCGATCTGATGACTGTGCGGAAGCGTATTTGACTGGTTCTTTCTTATTGGCTCTCGCAGGGCGCTAATGAGCTGACTGCGACGGCGGAGCGAGGTTGGGGTCCAACTCGGCTGCTCTTCGATACTCGACATTCGCTTCTTCTTTTTGCCCCTTGCGGCTCAGCGCCAAGCCTAGCTCATAGTGCGCCATGGCGTAGTTGGGCATGGCGCGAAGGGCCGCATGGAATTGCGATATCGCTCCATCGAGATCGCCGGCATTGAGCAGACGCCGGCCGGAATTGGTGGCGAAAGTGGCCGCCTGCAAATCGGTTTTCTGTTTTGCGACGGCGGCGCCGGCCTTGCTTTCCGCAACAGCCCCAGCATTGTCGCCCAGTTGGCGCAGCACCGCCGCCAACGTGGTATGAGCGCCGGCAAAATCGGGATCGAGTCGAATTGCCTGTCGCAATGCGTCAGCCGCATCCGGCAGTTGGTTCATCTGCTTCATCACCGTTCCCAGGGTGTAATAGGCCTCGGCATAGTCCGGCTGAATTTGGATCGCTAGCCGCAGTTGGTCCGCGGCTCCGGGAAAGTCGCCTGACTGCCACAGCGTCACCCCCAAGCTGTAGTAAGCATCGGCCAACTTGGGATCGAGACGAATCGCTTCCTTCCATTCCGCGACGGCACCTGGAAGGTCATCTGAGAGTTTCAGGGCCAGCGCCAGGTCGTGGTGCAGACTCGCTTTTTCGGGATCGAGCTTCAGCGCTGTGCGAAACTGCGCGATAGCGGAGACGAAATCTGTTTTCTGCAGATAAGCGGTGCCCAGGTTTCCCAGGAAGCTGGCGTCTTCGGGGTGAAGGCGAATGGCTTCCTGAAATTCCTTGATGGCGGCATCGGCATCCCCATGCTGCAGGAGCGCGAGGGCAAGATTGTTATGCGCTTCGGCGTCGCCAGGACTGAGGGTAACCGCTTTGCGGAAAACTTCTACCGCGCGCTCCGGATCACCGTGCCGCTGCAACAATAGGCCGAAGCTTGTCTGGAGAGCAGCGACATTGGGCTCGAGCTCGACCGCCTGTCCGTAGCAGCGCAGAGCTTCATCGTGATTGCCTTCCGCCTCAAATACACTGCCTCGGTAATACCAGGCCATCGCATCTTTGGGATTCAGTTGCAACGCACGGTCAAGCATCTCTTGCGCTTTTTTGGTCTCACCCGCACTGGAGAAAGCTACCCCGAGATGGAAATACGCCGGTTCGTAGTCCGGTTTGAGTTTCAGCGCTTCCTGGAATTCGCTTTCGGCATCCGCGAATTTAGACTCCTGAGCGAAAAGTGATCCCAGTTCATCGCACAACGAAGCTTCGTTGGGCGCGAGCAAAATCGCCTGCTTGAATTCCCCTATCGCGTCATCGGTCTTGTTTTGCAAGCTAAGGGCCCGCCCCAGTGCCTGATGAGCTTGCCACTGTTTCGGTGCGAATTGCAGGGCGATGCGAAACTCCGTAACCGCGTCATCGAGCAGGCCCTTGGATTGCAATGCTTGTGCCAGATAAGCATGGGCTATAGGCAACGTGGGCCTGAGTTTAACCACGGTGCGAAAGTGGACAATGGCGTCATCGACTTCGCCCTCTTGCAATAACACCTGGCCCAGCATGTTGTGGGCATCGGCATCGCGGGGACTAGCTCTTACTGATTTTTCGAAGGCCTTGCGAGCGGCCGGAAGATCGCCCTGTCGAAATGCAGTAACACCGCTTTGGTACGCCGTCGACGCTGTGCCGTTCGCTGGCTTCGTTTGGGGTGAGGCAATCGCTGTGTGGCAGACGATTGCGAGAAAGGTCCAACTAGCGGAGAATCGGCAAGCACGCATTTAAAATCGAGGATAACTTTGCCGCACAATCAGCCGACATTCGCGCGGTCAAAATCGCTATGACCTATTCTATCTATCCCAAGAGTTGGACGAAGCTGCTGACGGTGCTGCTGGCGCTGGTTTCACAGGATAGCGCAAATCTGCCTTTCGGCGCATGGCAGCGCGCTAGCGAGACTTCCATTATCTCTCCACAAGGCAATGGATGGGAATCCGCCGGCACTTTCAACCCTGCTGTAATTCTTCGCGACGGCAAAATCGTCATGCTGTATCGCGCTCAAGACAAGGGCGGCACCTCACGCCTGGGCTATGCCGAGAGTACAGGCGGAATCCATTTCACGCGCCGCAGCGAGCCGGTATTCTCTCCCGAAAAAGACTACGAAAAAGATGGAGGCGTTGAAGATCCCAGGCTGGTTCAATTCGGTGACACCTACTATCTGACCTACACTGGCTACAACAAGAAAGATGCACAACTGTGTCTGGCCACCTCGCGAGATCTAATCCACTGGGAACGAAGAGGAGTAATCCTTCCTGCCTACAAAGGAAACTGGAATGTTCGCTGGACAAAATCAGGAGCGATTGTGCCCGAGAAGGTCGCCGGCAAATACTGGATGTATTTTCTCGGGACAACTCCGGACAACAAAGATCAGATGGGACTCGCATCTTCTACCGACCTGTTGCACTGGACGGAAGCGACAAGTGTGCCAGTATTGCCAGTGCGGGCGGGCAATTTCGATTCTCGGGTTGCCGAACCCGGACCTCCACCGATCGTGACTCCTAACGGAATTTTCGTTATCTACAACGGCGCGGATGACAAACTCGTGTACCGCACCGGTGTCGCGGTGTTCGACCGGAACGACCCACGCGTCCTCGTCTCGCGGACAAATATCCCTATCTTCGCTCCCGAAAAACCATGGGAGAAAGTAGGCCAGGTTCCCAATGTAGTGTTCGTAGAGGGCATGGTGCGGCAAGGAGAGCGATATCTTTTTTATTACGGAGGCGCGGACACCAACATCGGCGTGGCACAAGCGCCGGTCTTACCGTTGGAGAATCGCGACCAAACTCCCCAGCAGCATTGACCACCGTCACTCATCGACCCTAACATTCGAAGCCATACCTCATCATCTTGAACTACGAATTTCTGATCATGCTGTCGAACATCATTCGTTCCGTTTCGCTCCACTGCAGCTTTTCTAAACTTGCGCCAGGCTGCGCTCTATTGTTTCTAGTTGTCCTCGCACAGGGGCAGCAAGCCAAGATCACGCCACCGGTCAAGCCCCTCGCGAATTTCACCGATGTCGCCGAAAAGGCTGGCCTGACCATGCAGGACATTTTCGGCGGCATCGACACCAAAAAATACATCATTGAGACCACGGGAACAGGGGTTGCGATTTTTGATTATGACAACGATGGCTGGCCCGATATTTTCCTGGTCAACGGTACCCGCCTTGAAGGATTGCCTGCCGGAAACGCTCCGAGCAATCACCTCTACCGCAACAATCATGATGGGACTTTTAGTGACGTCACGGTGAAAACTGGGCTTACCGCCACGGGTTGGGGCCAGGGGGTGTGCGTTGGAGACTACGACAACGATGGCTGGGAAGATTTATACGTTACGTACTACGGGAAAAATCGGCTCTATCACAATCAGGGCGGCGTTTTTACGGAAGTTGCCGAAAAAGCCGGCGTCGCTGGTTCGGGAAAAGCATGGGGCTCAGGCTGCGCGTTTGTCGACTACGATCGCGATGGCAAGCTCGATCTTATCGTCGCCAACTACGTGGATTTCGACCTGGCTACCGCTCCTGCACCCGGACAGCGCGCCAGTTGCGTGTGGAAAGGCGTTCCCGTGATGTGCGGCCCACGCGGGTTACCGGGCGCGAAGAATATTCTGTATCACAACAAGGGCGACGGTACGTTCGAGGATGCAACCACGAAAGCCCACGTCGACCGCACCGACGGCCATTATGCGTTGAGCGTCTCCACTCTCGATTTCGATGAAGACGGCTGGCCCGATATCTATGTCGCCTGCGACAGTACCCCCAGCATTCTTTATCACAACAACCGTGACGGAACGTTTACCGACGTCGCAGTCACGGCGGGCGCAGCTTTCAATGAAGACGGCCGCGAGCAGGCGGGTATGGGAACGACCATCGGCGACTATAACGGCGATGGCCATCTCGACATCTTCAAGACAAACTTCTCCGACGATACTTCCACCCTGTATCGCAACAACGGAGACGGAACGTTTGCCGATGCTACCTCAGCTGCAGGCCTCGGTTTGTACACGCAATATCTTGGCTGGGGCACGATGTTTTTTGACTTCGATAACGATGGCTGGCCCGACTTGATCCTGGTGAACGGTCACGTCTATCCCGAAGTTGATAGCCAGCACCTGGGCAGTAGCTACAAAGAACCGAGGATTCTCTATCACAACAACCGCGACGGAACTTTCAGCGACATTTCCGCCTCGGCAGGAACCGGTATCACAACCGCGGCGTCTTCGCGCGGGTTGGCAGTCGGCGACCTGTGGAATGACGGGAAGCTTTCAGCGGTGATCAGTAACATGAACGCCGCGCCCAGCTTGTTAGTGAATCAAATCCGAACTTCGAATCATTGGATCGCGATTCATACGCGTGGGAACGAAATCCAATCGCGACGGCATTGGAGCGCGAATCTCGGTCAAGACCGCGACCCGAACTCTGGTGGACGAAGTCCGCAGTGGATCGAGCTACATTTCCAACAACGATATGCGAGTACACTTCGGCCTGGGATCTGCGAGCAAAATTGAGTGGGTAGAGATTCGCTGGCCAAGCGGGCTGGTTGAGAGATTCGCAAATCTCGCAGTGGATACGATTCAAACGGTGAAAGAAGGAACGGGAGTGATGGTGCCGATAGAAACCAAGAAACAGTAGCCTCCGTACCGGCTGTGTCCGTGGTCCTTAAGATTTGCTTTTGCTTTGACCTTGCGCGACCTTCTCAAACTGCATCGTCCGCACAATCCCAGCGCCTTCCTTCACAAAAATTAACTGATTCGGCTTAATGTTTTTGACCGTGTCAATCTGTCCGCTCGGCCAATGGATCTCGAGGACGTCCACCTTCTCCGCTTTTCCCAGCCCGAAGTGTACGCGCAGGTCACTCTGCGAGATGTAGCTGCCCCCGCTACGGACTTCATCGATCTGCTGGTGAGGTTTGGTTTCCCCGGGAAGATGCACGATGCACTTAATGCGTGCTCCAATGCCACTCCGATTCGATTTCGTGCCAATAGTGCGCACTTTGATCCAATTGTTGTCCAGCCTGGAATCGCAGCGGAGCAATTGCGGATAATCGTTGACCGTATTGACCACAACATCGATGTCGCCGTCGTTGTCGAAATCTCCAAAAGCGCAGCCCCTTGCCGCGACGGGTTCGGAGATACCAGAACCGGCGTTCAGGGAAACATCCGCAAAATGCCCATTCCGTAGATTGCGGTACAAAAGCTTGCGCTGCGGATATCCAGCCTCCGTCTTCAGTTGTTCAACCTCGGGATACACATGCCCGTTGCAGATGAGAATATCGGGCCAGCCGTCATTATCGAAATCGAAGAAGCCGCAGCCCCAGCCGAGAAATTGCGTATGGGCTCCGAGGCCTGCGGTGAAGGTTGTGTCCTCGAAGTTGCCGCCCCCCAGGTTGTGATAAAGCGAAGGGGTATCTCCGGCAAAGTTGGTCTTGACTAAATCGAGGTTGCCGTCGAGGTCATAATCTGCCGCGGAAACTCCCATGCCTGCCTGCGGCTTGCCATCCGGACTTAGCGCGCAGCCGGCGTCGATAGCGACGTCCTCAAATGTTCCGTTGCCCTTATTGTGATAGAGAGCGCTTGCGGTAGAATCGTTTGCGACATAAATATCGGGCCAGCCATCATTGTCGAAATCGGCCGTGAGCACACCCAGGCCGTAGGTACCGTTCGCACGAAAAATTCCCGCCGCTTCGGAAACATCGCTGAACGTCCCATCTCCATTGTTGTGATAGAGGATGTTCTTACCACCCTGCAGCCCCGGCGGACCGCATGCCACCATCACGCTCTTATACAAACACGGCCCCGATTCCGGCACAGGCGCAGTTGCCAGATCCATGTCAATGTAGTTCGCCACAAAAAGATCGAGTTTCCCGTCGCGATCATAGTCGACAAATGCGCACCCCGTATTCCAGCGCGTTCCCTTGCCCGCGACCCCGGCCTTTTGGCTTACATCCGTGAAGGTTCCGTCCCCGTTGTTGTGGTAAAGAACATTCTTGCCATAATACGTAACGAAAAGATCCTCATATCCGTCGTTATCGTAGTCGCCGATGCAGACGCCTTGTCCCCATCCGGAATGCGCCACTCCGGCCTTGGCGGTCACATCGGTAAAGGTCCCATCGCGGTTGTTGCGGAATAAGTGCGAGGTGGGCTCATTGCCCGGCGGAAACCCTTCCAGCCGCGATCCATTTACCAGAAAAATGTCGAGCCAGCCATCATTGTCGTAATCGTAGAAGGCAACACCGCACCCAGTGGTTTCGAGCAGGTATTTGTTTTTGTGCTCGCCGCCGAAAATGGTCTTCGCATTCAGTCCCGATTCGCGAGCCACGTTGAGAAAGCTAATTCCAAGATCGGCATTTTCCGGCTTCTGCTCCGGTTTTTCCGTGCGGGCCGTTGCGTGCAACCATGCCGGCCAAGCCATCGCAAGCACATTTTCCAGAGACCATAAGAGTCCCGAACGGCTTAGAGATTTCAGAAATTTGCGGCGTGAAGCTAAGAAAGGGAACAATAGGTTAGTACCTGCCTAGCCAGGCTCGGGATGAAATTCAGGCTTATTTCTTTATATTGAGCGAAATCCGACTTGGCAAGCTTCAGACCGATTAGACCGATTCCTTTCTCAAAAATATCCCCACGAAGCTACCATTTTCCTAGGAAGAGGGTCTAAGGGATAGGTGGCAAGTGGCTTACGCCGCCGTAGTCGATCCCACAACGGCCAAAATCGCTGGAACTAAAGCATCTCAGGCTGCGTAGAAGACAATGACGGCGCGGGACGGCTCGATTTCCCGCATGCATTCAGGAGGAGATTGTGAACGGCAATGGCAATAACAAGAAAAAACGTCGCAAGTTAGTGATCTGGGGGATCGTTGTGCTGGCGCTCGTGCTGGTGATCGCGGGCGGCGTCTTCGCGGCTACTCGCGGCGGCACCAAGATCGATCCTTCGAAGCTGGCGAAGGTGGAAAAGGGCGATCTCGCCAAGAGCGTGGTGGCGACTGGCAAAGTAACGCCCATCACCAAGGTCGAGGTGAAGTCAAAGGCCAGCGGCATCGTTAAGAAGCTGCTGGTCGATTACGGCGATCGCGTGAAAAAAGGCCAACTGCTGGCGCAGCTCGATAAAGTGGAGATCGAGGCACAGGTGGCTCAGTCGCGAGCGGCTTTGGACGCCGCTGAGGCCAACCTGAGCAGTTCGCAGGCCGATTTCGAGCGCGCCAAGGTGGACGCGGAAGGCCCCGATGTGCCTCTGCTCAAGCGAGCCTACGACCGAGCCGTCGGCATGGCGAAAGATGGAGTGGTTTCCGCGTCAGCGCTCGATGATGCCGAGAAGAATTATGAAATGTCGTTGAACAAGCAGAACGTCGCCAAGGCGCAAGTGACGGTGTTAAAGGCGAAGATTGCACAGTCGAAAGCACAGGTTGCGGAAGATCAGGCCAATCTCAAGCAGCTCGAAGAACAGCTCAGCTACACCGACATCGTTTCTCCAATCGATGGCATTGTGCTTTCGCGCGATGTAGAAATGGGTGATGCAGTGAGTTCGATTCTGGTATTGGGCTCTTCCGCCACGCTGGTAATGACGCTGGGCGATACGAGTGAAGTGTATGTGAAGGGCAAAGTGGACGAGAGTGATATCGGCAGGGTCTATCTGGGGCAGCCGGCACGCATCAAAGTGGAATCGTTCAAAGACAAGACTTTTACCGGCAAGGTGACCAAGATTTCTCCGATGGGCGTGGAAAAAGATAACGTCACAACCTTTGAAGTTCGGGTTTCGATTCAAAATCCAGGCGGCGAATTGAAAGCCGAGATGACGGCGAACGCGGAAATTATTCTGGAAGAGCACAAGAACGTGTTGCAGATTCCGGAAGGCGCTATCCTCTACGATAAAGACAAGAAGGCTTCCGTCGAGATTCCCGATCCAAAGGGGAAAGATGGCAAGGATAAAATTGCAGTCAATATTGGGATATCCAATGGCGCCAAGACGGAAGTGCTCAGCGGATTGAAGGAAGGCGATCAGGTAGTGCTGCAATAGCACAAGGCTGTCAGGCTCGGCTGACGGCCTTCGGCTTTCAAGGACTTTCATGGAGCTGTCCACATGAATGATAAACACATTTCTGGTACGATTTTTTCTCTGCCGCGCACGTCGTACGCGGCGATCGCGCTAATCGTTCTGCTTGCTGCTACCTTTGCGGCAGCGTCCACGCCCCAAGGACAATTTGAGAAGACCTTTCAGGTCAGCGGTACTGTGGACTTGGAGGTCGAAAGTCACTCGGGCGATATTACGGTTCGAAGTGGACCCGCGGGCTCGGTGTCGATTCGCGGCAAGATCTATGTCGGGGACCACTGGCTCTTCGGAAACCGGCACATTGACGTAAGCGACATTGAACAACATCCTCCGCTCCGCCAGGACGGCAATAGCATTCGCGTCGATTACGTAAACGCGCGGGATATTTCCGTAGACTACGAAATCACAGTGCCTGCCGACACGGCAATCCGAACCCATAGCGGGTCGGGAGATCAAACCGTTGAAGGCACTCATGGCAATGCCGACCTGGAAAGTGGGTCAGGCGACATGAAGTTAAGCCAAATCACAGGTGAAATTCATATCCGAACCGGATCGGGCAACGTACGGGCGAGAGGGATCTCAGGCCCGGTGCACGGAGGCGCGGGCAGCGGTGACCTCGAAGTCGAGGAAACCGGGTCAGGTGATATTGATTTGCACACCGGCTCCGGCAACGTTACGGTCCGCGGGATTCAAGGCGCTTTTCGTGCGGATGCGGGTAGCGGCGACATAACGGCCGAAGGGATGATGGGAGGCGCGTGGGAGGTTCGCACAGGATCGGGGAATGTACGGGTCCGCTTGCCGGCGGACGCCGCCTTCGATGCCAATATTTCCACGAGTTCTGGCACGCTGGACGTGGATGCGCCGATCACGATGACCGTACAGGGGCGAGTGAACGAGACTCATAAGACCATCAACGGCAAAGTCCGTGGCGGGGGCCCGTTGCTCACGCTGCGCACCGGATCGGGCGATATCCACATTCAGTAGCAGGGGTCAGGCATCAGTGGTTAGGGATCAGGGATTAGTGGTCAGCTAGCTGATCGAAAACTGACCACTGATCCCTGATCCCTGTTCACTGACGCCTGCTCTTATTACCTCCGTGCCTTGACTCTGCGGTTTCCAGCAGTTACTTTCGAGTTTTTGGGGATTTGTGTCTCCCATCTGTGAGGAAACCTTGGCGCAGCATCCGATTATTACCCTGACTACCGACTTCGGCAACAACGACCATTTTGTAGGCGCGATGAAAGGCGTCGTCCTGGATATCGTCCCGGATGCACAGATCGTCGATATCTGCCATGCTGTGCAGGCGTTCGACGTGCTTGATGGAGCGCTCACCATTTCGCAAGCCTATTCTTACTTCCCGAACCGGACGGTACACATCGTGGTAGTGGATCCGGGCGTCGGGACGGCGCGCCGTCCGATCGTCGCCTCTTGCGACAAATATCACTTCGTCGCGCCCGACAACGGCGTGCTTTCGCTGGTCTACGCGCGCGAACCGCGCATGCACGTGCGCCACATTACAGCCGACCATTATTTCTTGCAGCCGGTCAGTAATACTTTCCATGCGCGCGATATTTTTTCTCCGGTAGCCGCGTACCTGGCGAAGGAAGTCGATGCGCTCAAATTTGGGGACGAGATAGAAGACTTCGTAAAGTTCACCGCACCGAAGCCGAAGGCCGTCGATGAAAATCGCCTGCGCGGGGTGGTGCTGAAGGTCGACCGCTTTGGAAACCTTATCACCAACGTCACGCCACAAGATGCTCCCATGCTTTTCGAACCGGATGCCAAAGGCTTCAAAATCGTGGTGGGGAGCCGGGAGATCACAGAAATCCACAGTGCTTACGCCGAGGGCGCCCCGGGCGAGGTGATCGGTATCTTAGGAAGCATGGGCTTTCTGGAGATCGCCGCCAATCGCGGAGCCGCGGCCCAGTTAACCGGAGCTGGCAAAGGAAGTGACGTCAGCATTATGCTCGGCGAAGGCGCTGCCACTGGTCAAAGCGCGTAGTTAAAGATTCTTCGGCTTGGGATGCGCGTAGCGCTCCATCTCACCCGTCCACTTAAGAAATCGCCACAGACTGACCCGCTCCCGCCACATAAACTCCCAGAATTCGATAAAACCGATCTGCGTCATCTTAACGCCGCAGTAAGTCTCGATGCGCCACAAAAGATACGGACTGCGCCACGGAGCCAGGCGATGGCCTTTCGTAGCGTTCCAAAGAAAGCGGAGCGGGTGGCGCATGGAAGCATGATAACCACAAGGAGCGCTCTTCGACTACGGGTTTGTCCGTTTACCTGCGGGAAAACTAGCGTTGTGGCGCCTTACGCCTTGCCCTGCGGTTACCAATCACGATGAGGACCACGATTGCCCCGAACACTACGATATATACACCGTAACTACTAATCACCTTTTGCCACCAGGAGAACTGTCCGACGGGCCAGAGCATGCGGAGATAAAAGAGTACCGATCCTCCGAAAAACAAAATCAAAACCAGCAGGCCAACCCATTGCGTGAGGTTAAGGGACTTGCCAGTCCAGATGTTTCTCCAGAATCGACCTTCGTTTTCGACCGTATCGGGGAAGACTACATTTCTTTGTCGCGCATCAATATCACGCAATCGGTCGTCCTTGGCGTGCTTACTCATCTCGGGAAGAATAACTGAGGAATGGTTAGTTTGCCAGAAGAACGATTTGCCCGTGTTAAAATCCTGTCTCCGCCAGGGATCTCCATTCAATGTCCGATGCAAACTCCCGCCAGCAGGCCGAAGACCGCTACTATGCCGCGCTCGATTTGATGGCGGATGGGAAGCTGGAAGAAGCCGTCATGGCCTACCGGGATTCGCTGGCCGTCGACCCGGCTTTTACTGAAGCTATGCACGGACTGGCTCGAGCCCTGCAAGACCTGCAACGTTACGACGAGGCAATCGCAGTGGCCCAGAAAATCACGGAGTTAGATCCCGATGACGTCCTCGCCCACACCAGCCTGTCGGTACTCTTTCAGAAGAAAGGGATGATCCCGGAGGCTGAGGCCGAGGGAGCGAAGGCGCGGGTGCTGGGCTGGAAGCAGCAGTTGAAGAAGAGCTAGCTGACCGCTGATGGCTGAAAGCTGAGAGCTACAGCTCATACTTCTTCATTAAATGCCGGAACGAACGGTAAGAAATGCCGAGGAGATCGGCGGCTTTGGTTTGCACGCCATTGGACTTGTCGAGAGCGCCCTGCAGAAGCTGGCGTTCGATGTTGGCCACATAGTTTTCCATGCCCACCCCTGTGGGGAGCACCGCACCCGGCTCAATCTCAGTCACGGCGCCGGACGCTCCCACGCCTGCCGCAGCAGCACGCGCTTTCGGACGCTCTGCCGGCAGCTCGACATGCAATTCGTCGGTCATCTCTAAAGCGACAGCGCGTTCAACGGTGTTCTCCAATTGCCGGACATTGCCGGGCCATTCGTAATCACAGAGAGCGTCCAGCGACGTCTTATTGACGCGCAGGATGCTTCGGTTAGCCGCTGCGGCGTATTTCTTCAGAAAGTGATTGGCTAGTAGCGGAATATCTTCACGACGCTCACGCAGATTCGGTACGCGAATCGGAATCACGTTGAGACGGTAATAAAGATCCTCGCGAAAGAGATTGTCGGCCACGGCTTTATCGAGATCGCGATTGGTGGCGGCTATAACTCGCACGTCAATGGGAATCTCGCTGGTGCCACCTACGGGGCGCACGGTGCGCTCCTGCAGCACGCGAAGGAGTTTCACTTGCATGGCCAGCGTCATTTCGCTGATTTCGTCGAGAAAAATGGTGCCCCCACCAGCCACTTCAAAGAGACCGCGTTTATTTTGATTTGCTCCGGTAAATGCCCCTTTCAAATAACCGAATAGTTCGCTCTCCAGCAGAGTCTCGGGGAATGCTCCGCAGTTCACCGACACAAAGGGCTCGGTGGCGCGCGGCGAACAGATATGCACGGCACGTGCGACCAACTCTTTTCCCGTACCGCTCTCGCCATGAATCAGGACCGTGCTCGCGGTGGAAGCGACCGTGCGCACTGTCTGCTTTAGTTTTTCCATGGCAATGCTGGAGCCGATAATGTTGTCGAGCGAATTATGGGAGGCGGCATCGCGTCGCAGAGCGAAGTTCTGTTTGCTGAGGACCAGTTTTTCGAGCACCCGGCTGATTGCCAGCCTGATTTCATCAACCAGGCCAGGACTCTTGCGAATGTAATCGGAGGCTCCTCCGGCTTTTACCGCTTCCACCGCAGCTTCGTAATCTTCCACGGCGGTAATGAGAACGACAGGAGAATCGGGTGAGACGCGATGCGCATGACGCAGCACTTCGATGCCATCGATATTCGGCATTTTGATGTCGGTGATAATGAGATCGTAGAGTGCACCATCAATCTTGTTCTTTGCAGCCTGGCCCGATTGCACTGTCTCAACGCGGTGTCCGTCGCGGCGCAAGGCGATGTCGAGCATTTCGCAGATCGAACGCTCGTCATCGCAAACCAGAATGTTAGCCACGGGTCCTCCTTTCCGCCGCCACAATCGCCAGTTCCGCGACAGCCGCGGCCTGCCGCGGAGGGGCGGTTGCACTTTCTTTTCCGCCTGCAATGGCCAAACTGTCGGCACGAGATCTGGCTGCGTCGACTCTGTCTGCATCCAAACGCCGCAGCCTCAGGACAAAGGTCGTCCCCTTCCCGGGCTTCGATCGCGCCCACACTCTGCCTTCATGCGCCTGCATGATCTGATACACAACCGCGAGCCCAAGACCCGTGCCGCCTTCAAAGTTCGATTGGAACGGTTCGAAAATCTTCTCGGTCTGCTGCAACGTCATTCCAGTCCCGGTATCCGCAAAGCTAATCTGCCAATCATTCTCCACGCGGTCAATCTCCACCTTTAGAGTTCCGCCTTCCTTCATAGCGCGGACCGCGTTCTCGGCAATATTCCAGAAGACCTGCTTGATTCGGTCCCCGTCGGCGATGACCCACGCCTCAGCAGCAACAAAATGGTTCGCGATTGAGATGCCAGTACATTCCGTGGTCATGCGGTGACGTATCAGCGTCAGGGTATCCTCCAGCAAGGGCACAAGATCAACCCTGTCAAAGCGATATTGTTTGCCTCGGGAATAGGCCAGAAAATCAGTGATGATTGCGTTGAGGCGTTGCGACTCGCGAGTTACGATGTCGAGCAGATGGCGATGCTCATCGGTCATGTCGGGTATGCCAGAGAGCATACTGACAGAACCCGCAATGGATGTGAGTGGATTCCGGATTTCGTGAGCAATGGCCGCGGCCAGCCGTCCCACTGCCGCTAGTCGGTCCTGAATGCGGACTTCGCGCTCCAGGCGCCGGATCTCCGTGAGGTCGTCCATGGCGTAGACATAGCCGAGCACGCCGCGCTCCGGCACGTTCAAAGCAGCCAATCTCACTCGAACCGTTTTTCGGAAAGTTTCCGGAGTATCGAAACGCACCTCGGCATGTGTCTGCAATTCCCCGCTGGGCAGGGGGTCAAGAAACAATCCGGCGACCGGTTTTCCCAATAGCTCGTTCAGTGGGCGCTCCAGAAGTTTCTGAGCGGCATGATTGGCCAGGGTAATGCGGCCATCGAGACCGGTTGTGATCAATCCGCTGCTGACCGATTGCACAATATTTTCGTGTAGAATCTGCAGATCTTCGAGCGCTCCACTGGCGTCTTTCAGCTGCACCCGTGCCTGCCTTAACTTGGCGGCGAGCAGGCTCGCGAGGTAAGCAACGGCCAGGAAGGCAAACAGATTTACCAGAATGAGTCCCTGCAGGGTCTTTAGCTCGGGATGGGTCGTGCAGTAGGAGTGCACGATGCCGTAATAATTTAGTTCTAGAACCGTGCCATAAAGAATAAAAGCAATGGCCGCTACCAGATGCGCCCATATCCGAGGAAGTAAAATGCCCGCCACGATGATGACCAGCGGGTAAAGAAAGTTTAAGGAACTGTCCCAGCCTCCGGTTTCATGCACCAGCAGGCTGACCATGACCAGATCGGTGAGTACCTGCAAACAAGCCTGTACGCGATACTCTTGCCAAAAGGAAAGAAGAAGCACATAGAAGAGTGAGACGGTATACCACAAAAGGATGGTGCTTAAGAAAAGCCGCAGAGGCAAATGTGTGAGCGTTAACTGTCCGACTGCCAATTGGATGCCGAGCAGAAAAGTCAGGATCAGTATCCTTACTTTGACCAGCCACGCCAGCCAACTCCGCTCGTCAAATGTCGATTGCATGAGGTCCCGCTGATCTAGAAGATCTTCAAGGAATTCCAGCGCAGCCTGCGCCTCGCTGGTCGGATGTCGCTAATCACTAGCGAGGCCGGGGCAGGTCGCCTGAACTCAAGACAACCTGCCAACGGACCATTTTTTATCCCGCCAACTTGGCGATCATTGCGAACAGCGGCATGTAGAGCGATATCACGATGCCGCCGATAACAAAGCCAAGTACGCCAATGATGAGCGGTTCGAGCATCGCCAACATATCCTTGGTAGCCGCGTCCACTTCCTCTTCATAGAAGTCGGCAATCTTCTGCAACATGCTGTCCATTGCGCCGGTGGCTTCGCCGACGCCAATCATTTGCGTCACCATGTTGGGAAACACGCCGCACTCTTTGAGGGGATCGACGATGGTGCGGCCTTCTTCGATGGCTTTCCGCACCTTCATCAGCGCTTCCTCCAGAACGGCGTTGCCGGAGGTCTTGGCCGTAATCGCTAACCCTTCAAGTATGGGCACGCCTGACGTAATCAGAGTGCCCAGGGTGCGCGTGAATCGGCCAACCGCGATCTTGCGCAAGAGAGGGCCGACAACGGGCAACATGAGCAAGGTCTTGTCAAAGTAATAGCGGCCCCTCGGATGCTTGCGAATTTGTTTGAGACCGAAGACTGCCCCTCCGCCGGCCACGAGGAAAATCCACCAGAAGCTCTGCACGAACGCGCTTAGCCCCATCACGATACGTGTGGGAAGAGGCAGCGCAACACCCAAGCCAGAAAAAAGATTGGAGAAGATAGGCACCACCCACTTCAACAGCGCGCCGACGATAAGTGTGGCAATGCTCACGACCGCGATTGGATAGATCAGCGCCGATTTCACGGCGGACTTCAGGCGGACAGCTTTTTCGACATAGGTCGCAAGCCGCTGCAGAATGATGTCAAGAATGCCGCCGGTCTCACCCGCTTCAATCATGTTGGTGGTGAGGTCATCAAAAACGGTTGGATATCCGCGCATTGCATTGGCTAATGTTGCGCCGCCTTCCACCGTGGTACGGACACCGGTCAGAGTTTTCTGGAAGGTCTGGCTTTCCTGATTCGCAGCCAGGATTTCGAGACACTGCACCAATGGCAATCCGGCATCGATCATGACCGAGAACTGGCGAAAGAAAATCGCGATCTCCTTGACCTTGACCTTGGTTGTCCCGAAGGTGGGCATGACAAACTCTTTGCCCTTTTCCCGGATCGCGCCCGGTGTGATGCGCTCCCGCCGCAACTGTTGACCAAGCGTTTGCTTATTGGGTGCCACGCGCTCGCCGGAGATTTTTTGCCCGGATGCATCCTTACCGGAAAATGTGAAAACTGGCATGGTCTTAACCTCTCCTCAGTGTCGTCGTTGACTCTTCCAATCGACGGCGCAAATTGAATCTTTGCTGCACATCGCGAGCCGCCTTTCGCGATGTCGTGTCATTTCCTCTATCGTTTAGCTGGAGCTGCGCCCTTTGCCAGGGTAGCTCCCGCCGAAGTGGGTTTGTTCACCAAACCCGCACCACGGTTAATCATTTCCTGCAGTTCGTCCTGATTACTGGAGCGCTGCAAGGCAACTTCCAGTGAAATCTGTTTCTGGAAGTACGCCGTAGCCAGGGCCTGGTTGAATGTCTGCATACCGAATTTTTCTTGTCCCGATTGCATCGCTGAATAGACCTGGTGAATCTTGTCCTCGCGGATCAGGTTGCGCACCGCTGGGTTCGGGATAAGGATTTCCATAATCATGGCCCGGCCTTTGCCGCTGATGGTTTGCAGAAGGCTTTGGCACATGATGCCTTCGAGCACCAGCGAAAGCTGGGCGCGAATCTGTGGCTGCTGGTGCGCGGGGAAGACGTCGATGATACGGTTGATGGTGGAAGTCGCGGAATTGGTGTGCAGAGTTCCGAAAGTTAAGTGGCCGGTTTCGGCGATGCGAAGGGCGGACTCGATGGTTTCAAGATCACGCATTTCGCCGATCAGCACTACGTCTGGGTCTTCACGAAGGGCGGCCCGCAAGGCGTCAGAAAAGCTTTTGGTATCGGCATGCAGTTCGCGCTGGTTGACCACGCAGTTCTTATTCATATGCACGAACTCGATCGGGTCCTCAATGGTCAGAATGTGATCGTGTCGTTCGCTATTAATCTTGTCTATCATCGCCGCCAGGGTTGTGGACTTGCCGGAACCCGTCGGCCCCGTGACCAGCACCAGACCGCGCGGCTTGTCGCATAGCTTGCTCACCACGGCGGGAAGACCGAGCTGGTTAAAGGACTTGATTTCGAAAGGAATCAAGCGGAAGACAGCCGCAGTGGCCCCGCGCTGGTTAAACACGTTGGCGCGGAAGCGGGCCAGTCCCTTCAATCCGAAGGAGAAGTCCAGTTCAAGGCTTTCTTCGAAGCGGTGCTTCTGCGAGTCCGTCATAACGCTGTAGGCCAATTGTTTGGTCTCGGCCGGCGTCATCTGCGGGAGATCCAGAGGAACCAGATGGCCGTGAACGCGGATTTGGGGCGGCGAATTCGTAGTGATATGGAGATCGCTGCCATTCATCTCCAGCATTCTTTTCAGCAAGTCACTCAACGACAGGCCCATAATCGTGATCCCTTCTTACCTATGAACTTTTGTGCTTCAACTTCTGATTTCTCTAACGAATCAATGAATCGTCTCGCGGGCAACTTCTTCCAACGTGGTAATACCCGCGGCCACTTTGATCAGGCCACTGCGCCGCAGCGTGATCATGCCGCGTTCGATTGCTTTCTTTTTCAGTTCGACTGCGGAAGCGCCCACGAGCACGAGCTCCCTGATTTCATCGTCCACTTCCATGACCTCATAGAGACCGCACCGGCCCTTGTATCCGGTGTTGTTGCAAACCCCGCATCCCTTGCCCTTCTGAATCTTGATCGTCTTCGCCTCTTCGGGTGAAAATCCTTCTTCGATCAGGGTTTGCACGGGAACGTCCACCGTCTCCGAGCAGTCCTTGCAAATTCTTCGAATCAGACGCTGGGCGCAGATCAGGTGAACGGAAGTCGCGACCAGAAACGGCTCGATGCCCATGTTCATCAATCGAGTAATTGTCTCGGGTGCGCCGTTGGTGTGTAAGGTAGATAGCACGAGGTGGCCTGTGAGGGCGGCTTTGATCGCGATTTCGGCGGTTTCAAAGTCACGGATTTCGCCGACCAGAATGATGTTGGGATCCTGACGCAGGAAAGAACGAAGGGCCGCAGCAAAGTTCAAACCGATCTGCTCTTTCATCTGCACCTGGTTGACCCCGCCCAACTGGAATTCGACGGGATCTTCGGCGGTCATAATGTTGGTGTCGGGCTGATTCAGGCGCGAGATAGAGGAGTAAAGAGTATTGGTTTTTCCTGATCCAGTGGGGCCGGTGACAAGCACCATGCCGTAGGGCTTCAGAATTGCCTTCTCGAACTTGACCAGAGATTCGGGCTCGAATCCCAGCTTGGTCATGTCGAGCCGCAAGTTCTCTTTGTCGAGCAAGCGGAGCACAATTTTTTCGCCCCACAACGTGGGCAAGGTGCTGACACGGAAATCGAGTTGCTTTTTGCGGCCGCCAATATTCATTTTCAGCATGATGCGGCCGTCTTGTGGCAGGCGCTTCTCACTGATGTCCAGCTTCGCCATAATCTTCAGGCGGGAAGTAATCGCGTCCTTGAGTTTCATCGGCGGCGACATAATCGACTGCAGCACGCCATCAATACGGAAACGTACGCGGAACTCTTTTTCGTAGGGTTCGATGTGGATGTCGCTGGCTCCGCGCTTCACCGCGTCGGTAAGCACCAGATTCACCAGCTTAACCACGGGAGCTTCGTCCGCCGCTTTCTCCAGCTGCGACAGCGCCATCTCCTCCGCTTCCGCCTGCACTTCGATGTCGCTTTCGTCCATCTCCGACATCGACTGCATCACGGTTTCGAGATCTTCTTCCTTCGTTCCCGCGCCGTAGGCCTTGTCGATTCCCGCCAGGATTGAGCTTTCAGATGCCACCACCGGCTCAATGTTGAAGCCGGTCATGAACTTGATATCGTCCATCGCAAAGACGTTGGTCGGATCGACCATTGCGATGGTGAGCGATGCACCCACCCGGCTTAGGGGAAGAATCTGGTAACGCTTGGCGGTTTCAAAGGGAATCAGCTTGACCACTGCCGGGTCAATTTCAAAATAAGAAAGGTTGATGGCCGGAACGCCATACTGGCGGGAAAGAAAATTCGTGACGTCCTCATCCGTGAGGAAGCCGAGCTTCACCAAGGCAGACCCCAAGCCGGACATTTTGTTCCTTCTGGGCCTTGGTCGCTTGTTCCAACTGCTCTGGGGTAATGATCTTCTCTTTAACAAGAAGGTCTCCCAGCCGTTGAGACATACTTCGATCTCCTATCCACGTAGTGGAACCATGCTGGGCCGACGCACCAGCATTTACGCGAATCGCTGCTTCCTGCTAAGGGAGAAGAGCAGCGTCTTTGCGTTGACACAAATTGTCACCGTAAGTCGATTACCGTACCAGTTACCGTAGTACTTGGACTCAGCGCGTTTCTGCTGATTTCGTGGAACATGCTCCAAAAACCCGCGCCAGATGAACTTTTTCCGGGGCAGAAGGCAGATCTCGGGCTGTGGTACATGCACTTCTGTAAGTGTGGACGAGAGCGGTGGGAATGAATGTAGATCAAACTTGCAGCGGCGTACACTCAGCGATGAGGCCTTTCAAACCTTGCCGGACGACGCCAGAAAAGATCAGATTCGAAGCTATTACCGCACTTTGTTTCAGGAGTGGGGACCGCAGCATTGGTGGCCGGCACAATCGCAATTTGAGGTGATCGTTGGCGCTTATCTGACTCAGAATACCGCATGGACGAACGTAGAAAAGGCATTGACAAACCTGCGCGCAGCTCAGCAGCTCAGCATAAAAGGAATTCGCAAGGCGTCGCTGCATGAAATTGAACGCCTGATTCGTCCCGCGGGTTACTTTCGGCAGAAGGCGAAGCGGTTGAAATTGTTCATTGCGTTTCTCGACCGGCACTACGGCGGCTCTCTGGCGAGAATGTTCGCGAGTCCAACGGAAAAGCTGCGCGAGGAATTGCTCAATTTGCATGGCATCGGGCCGGAAACGGCGGATTCGATCCTGCTATATGGGGGCAACCATCCAGTCTTCGTCGTCGATGCCTACACCCGGCGAATTCTTGCTCGCCACGAGATTCTGCCAGAAAAGACAGCCTATGCCGAGATTCGAAAATTGTTTGAAGACGCACTGACCCCTGTTGCCGAGTCCGTCGCTGATTCCATTGAAGCTCCGAAGCGGCAATTGGCTAAAAGTTTTCCTGCCACCGCGCATAAACCGTCGCATATGAGTACAACGAAACGCAATGCTCTGACGCAGGTTTATAACGAGATGCATGGCCTAATCGTGGGTGTGGGAAAGCATTATTGCAAGAAATCACAGGCGCGCTGTGACGAATGCCCTTTACAGAAGTTCCTGCCTCAGCATAGAGCATAGATAGCAACGCTGCATCTTCGAGGGAAATCTTTGGCTAAAGGCTTTCGCCGGTCTGTCATTTTCGCCGTTGCAATGGCTTGCTCTTGCGCCGCTCAATCGCTGCGGCAAACGGCGGAAAAAGATCAAGTGCTAATCGGCACCGCCGTGCGGCCTTCGCTTTTTTCGGAGAATGCCTACGCTTCAACTCTGGCCCGTGAGTTCACTATGGTTGAGCCAGAGGATGCGATGAAGTGGCGAGCGCTTCATCCGGATGCGAATACCTACGATTTCAGGCAGGGGGACGAGGTGGTGCGCTTCGCGCAAGCTCATCAGATGAAGGTCCGAGGTCATTGCCTGGTCTGGGACCACGACAATCCCGATTGGCTTGCAAGAGGGAACTTTACCACCAAGCATCTATCGCGCCTGCTGCGCCAGCACATCACGCGAGTCATGAAACACTACGCGGGTCAGGTTTTCGCCTGGGATGTGATTAACGAAGCCCTGGATGAAAATGGGAATGTACGCGACTCTATTTGGTACAACAAACCCGGCATTGGATTGTCGGGACAAGGACCAGCCTACATCGAGCAGGTGTTCCGCTGGGCGCACAAGGCCGACCCGCATGCATTGCTCTTCTACAACGAGGCCGAGGGCGAAGGATGGAACGAAGAACGGAGGCGTAAGTCGGACGCGATTTACGCGATGTTGAAAGATTTCACGCGCCGAGGTGTACCTATCGATGGAGTGGGGCTGCAGATGCATGTACCCACGATCGAGTTGGACGCAGCAACTATCGCCACAAATCTTTCCGCAAACATCGCGCGACTCACCGCTTTTGGGTTGCAAGTTCACATCACTGAGCTCGACGTTGCCCTTCCGTTAGATGCCAGGGGTGAGCCTCAGCCTGAAGATTTAGTCCGCGAAGCCGATCTCTATCGCGGCATCGTGCGCGCATGCTTAAACAATCGGAACTGCACGGCGATCCAGACCTGGGGATTCACTGACAAATACTCGTGGATTGGATCCCATTCGCGGCACACTCGTGGGCAAGGCCTGCTCTTCGATCGAACGTACCAGCCCAAATCCGCTTACCGCGCAGTATCGGAAGAACTCTCGGCGGGCCGAGTGCATTGATCCCAACGGTGCTGGCAACGACAGAAGCCTCTTCAGCAGCCAAATCTGCATCTATAATGACTTCCAGTCCATCCACTGCGTTCGGCAAGCGGTCGCAGCATTGGACGCCAGATTCGCGTGGAGCAAACCGTTCCAACTCGAGCTTTGAATACTTCCAAGCGAAAGCAGTACATCATCCTGCTCGCGATGTCGGTTTTTCTGCTCCTGGCGATCCTGGTTTCCCAGACTGCATTTGATCTCACCTTTCTGCGCCCGGGAAACAATCAACAGATCGTGGTATTCGCAGCGCTCTCGGCGCTGATTTTTCTTCTCTTTGTAGCGCTGACCTTCGTTCTGTTTCGCAACCTCTTGAAGTTGTTTGCCGAGCGCCGCCTGGGAGTTTTGGGATCGAAATTTCGAACACGAATGGTGGCGGGCGCACTCCTGCTCTCCTTTGTCCCGGTTATGGTGATGTATTGGTTTTCCTATGGGCTGATGAACCGCTCGATTGACAAGTGGTTCTCGACCCCGGTGGAAGAAGTGCGGTCGGATACTCACGCCATGGCATCGCTGCTGGGGGAATATGCGGCGCGCAATGCGCGTGCCGAGGCATCGGCGATAGCGGCCTCTGCCGATGTGCAACGCGCTTTCTCGGGTCACGGATTTTCTCCGGTGGTCAATGAATTTCAATCTCACGAGATGACGCTGCAGGGCGGATTCGCCGTGGCCGTACAGGACGGCAGCGCCGAGGCTAGCTTCAATGCGCCCGCTCCCTGGCCGCTATTGAAGCCGAAATTGCCGTTGGCAGAGGCAGCTGCGGGCCAGCCTGCACGCTTCACGTGGGAGCGGACGGACTACACTTTGGGCGCTGCGCAAGTTGGGAATGGTGGAACGATTCTGGTGGCGATCCCGCTTCCGAAAGCCTTCTCCCAGACTGTGAGTCAGTTGGAAGGCAGCCAGCAGCGTTATTTCGAGCTGGCTCACGAACGCAGACTTGTACGCCGGACCTACCTCGGCCTACTACTGCTGCTGACGATGATGGTCCTTTTCGTAACTACCTGGCTGGCGTTATTCCTTTCGAAGCTGGTGACTCGACCACTGGCGGCATTGGCTGAGGGAACGCAGGAGATCTCTCGCGGCCGCCTCGACTATCGGATCGATGTGACCGCGGCCGATGAGATTGGGGACTTGGTACGGTCCTTCAATCGCATGGCAGAGGAGCTTGAAACCGGCCGGCGGCAGATCGAGGCCTCCAATCGCGATGCGAATTCCGCCAACGCTGAACTCGATCAGCGCCGCCGCCAAATGGAAACCATCCTGGAGAGCATCCCCACCGGAGTGCTCTCTCTAGATGCTCGGCGCTATGTGACCCACGCCAATCAGGCGCTGCTGCGCATGTTCCATCCCGAAGGCTACGCAGAAGGAGAACATGTGCTGCGGGGCGCACGATTGACAGATGCGTTTCCATTGGAGGTCCTTCAGGATCTCGAACCACTGTTGCGCCGCGCCGATCGCATGGGCATGACTACCAGCCAAATGGAGATCCCGCTGCAGCGCTCCTCTCTGAATGTGGCAGTTACTGTCGCAACTCTGCGGCATCAGGAGGATCGGTCGGGATATGTGATCGTGTTCGAGGACCTCTCTGATTTGCTGAAGGCGCAAAAGCAGGCTGCATGGCGGGAGGTTGCGCGGCGTGTAGCGCATGAGATCAAGAACCCGCTGACCCCGATTGCACTTTCCGCGGAACGGATTCAGCGCCATCTGGAGCGCGCCACGCCTTATGACAAAGCATCGCTGGAGATAGTTCGCTCGTGCGCTGAAACCATTGCCAGCGCCGTCGAGACCGTTCGTCAACTGGTTGACGAGTTCTCCACTCTGGCACGCTTTCCTGCGTGCAATCCAAGCCCGGCAGATATCAACGAAGTCATCGAGAGTGCACTTTCCATGTTCAACGGGAGATTGGACGGCATCGATCTTCGCAAATCACTGGCTCCCGACTTGCCCAAAGTGATGGCCGATACGGAAGCCATGAAACGTGCGGTCGCCAACCTGGTGGATAATGCTGCCGAGGCGATGCAAGGCGCGCTGCTGAGGGAGATGCAGATCTCAACTTCGTTGGTGGCTAGTCGCGATGCGGTGGAAATCACCGTCGCGGACACCGGCCATGGCGTAACCCGCGAACTTAAGGAAAAACTTTTTCTCCCCTATTTCTCCACTAGAAAACGCGGAACCGGACTCGGCTTGGCGATCGTGAGCCGGGTTATCGAAGAACATCACGGGTCGATTCGCATTGAGGAAAACCAGCCGGTGGGAGCGCGATTCATCGTGGAGCTCCCGGTCGTTCCCGAACCAGCGCTGGCCACGGCCACAGTTCAGCATGCCTAAAGTTTTAATTGTTGACGACGAAACCGGCATTCGCGAATCCCTCGAGGGAGTATTGGCAGACGAGGGATACGAGACTGCTTCGGCAGACAGCGGCGAGGAGTGCCTCAAACTACTGCGCCGCCAGCATAGCTATGAGGTCGTGCTGCTCGATATCTGGTTGCCCGGCATCGACGGCCTGGAGACTCTGGAAAAGATCCACGAAATGGATGATCCTCCGGAAGTAATTATGATTTCAGGCCATGGCACCATCGAAACCGCAGTGCGTGCCACCAAGCTCGGAGCCTACGACTTCCTGGAGAAGCCGCTCTCGATCGATAAGACGCTGATCCTGGTTAAGAATGCGATCGAATCCAAGAAACTCCGGCATGAAAATGTCGATCTGAAGAAGCAGCTCCACGGCAGGAGCACAATTGTTGGCGACAGCATTCCCATGAAGGCGCTACGACAACAGATTGGGCTTATGGCGCCTACTAACGGCAGGGTTTTGATCTATGGCGAGTCGGGCACAGGAAAAGAACTGGTAGCCCATGCCATCCATGCGCAAAGCCTGCGCAAGGACGAAACGTTCGTTGAAGTCAATTGCGCTGCTATTCCTGAAGATCTTATCGAAAGCGAACTCTTCGGGCATTACAAAGGATCGTTCCCCGGCGCAGCTGTCGACAAAGAAGGTAAATTTCAAAAGGCCAGCGGCGGAACGCTGTTTCTCGACGAAGTCGGCGACATGAGCTTGAAGACGCAGTCGAAGGTGCTGCGCACGCTTGAGGAACAGCGGGTTGTTCCTCTGGGTGGTGACGTTACGATCATGGTGGATGCACGTATCATCGCTTCCACCAATAAAGATCTGGAAGAGGAAATTGCCAAGGGAAATTTTCGCGAGGATTTGTTCTACCGGCTGAACGTTATTCCGTTTTTTGTGCCTCCGCTGCGTGACCGAAAAGAAGACATTCCGCTGTTTGCGCGTCACTTCCTGAAGGAATTGGCGGGAACCTACGGACGGCGTCCCCGCGAAATCACCGACGATGCGGTCGACGTGCTGATGCGTTATTCCTGGCCGGGCAACGTGCGCGAACTGCGCAACGTGATCGAGCGTATTGTGATCATGAATCCCATGACGACGCGATTCGATCGCAAGCATCTGCCGCCTTTGGTGCATCGGGACGGCCACCGCCGGGCGGCTAGAAATGAATTCTCGACCTTGCACCAGGCGCGGGACGCCTACGAGCGCGACTTTATTCTGAAGAAGTTGGACGAGAACCACGGAAACGTAACCCGCGCTGCAGAAGTGTTGGGCCTGGAGCGGAGCCATCTATACCGCAAGATGAAAGCTCTTGGCATCGCGGCGAAAGAATAGCAAGGCCGCGAATCCGCGCCGCTACCGTTTCGCCATGTGGATTTCCGTTCCGTTCTTTCTGAACTCCACCTTATCCATGAGCTGATTGATGAGAAAGATTCCGCGCCCGTGATTGGAATAAACGTTTTCTCCGACCGTGCATGCGGCAATCGCTTCCGGAGTAAAACCGGTTCCCGGATCTCGCACCACAATCAGTATGCCGCGCTCGTCGTCACTGCTCACCAGGCACTCTACTGTCTTAGTGGCATCTTCTTTCGCACCATGAATCACAGCGTTGGCCAGCGCTTCTTGCAACGCTAGTTCTATATCGTCGTCCTTCCCGTCCATGCCCTTCATCTCACGGACCACCTTCATCACTTCTTGCACCACGGGATCCACCGCCCTCCGATCGGCGGCGAGCGTGACCCGCAAAAGCAAATTCAGTGTATCGGGGTCAAAATCTTTCTCGGGAAGAGGCTGCTGGGAAGAATCCGCCGATGACATGGTTAGGGGTTGTCCAAAAGCTAGTTTGAGCTCCACAGTGATTCTATCTGTCTATGCTTAATACGACTACCACTTAGTAAATTCGACACTTCTATTTTCTTCGGTACGCCTCATTTAGTTGTAAAAACTATGTAAATCCTATCTGGAAAATAGAATTTTCTAATCTTCGAAGGCTTTTTCCGGGGACGTTAGATGCTGGAGCTGCCTTCTCCAGTCGAGCTCTTCGACAAAGCTTCGTGATTCGCGCCAGTTTGGCTGTACTTTGACATAGAGTTCGAGAAAGACTTTCGTTCCCATCATTTTCTCAATCTGCAATCGGGCCGAAGTGCCAATCCGTTTTAGCATCGCCCCATTCTTGCCGATAAGGATTCCCTTCTGTCCCTCGCGCTCACAGTAGATCGTGGCGGAAACACGAGTCAACTTCGTCCCCTCTTCGAAGTTCTCAACGATCACTGTAGTTGCATAGGGCAGTTCTTCCTCGGTATCGACCAGCACGCGTTCGCGAATAATTTCTGCGGCCATAAAGCGCGCCGGCTGATCTGTAACTTGATCTGGCGGAAAGTACGGGGGGCCGGCAGGCAAAGCTGCCGTCAGCTCCTTCAGCAGGATATCGAGCCGATCCTTTTTCAACGCAGAGATTGGGATGATGGCATGGAAATCATGCAGATTCTTGTATTCTTCGATTAAAGGCAGGAGTTTGCTTTTACCTCTTAATAGGTCGACTTTATTAAGAACAAGAAATACCTTTGTCGACGAATGCTTGAGCATTTGTATTGCGAACAGATCGAGTTGATCGAGCTTGCGAGTTGCATCCATGATGAGGAGCACAACATCGCATCCCTCCATGGCCTCGCGCACTTCAACCATCATCTTGCGCCCGAGTGAGCTGTCAGGTTTATGCACGCCTGGAGTGTCGATTAACACAATCTGCGCACCACCGCGGCTTTTGCTTTTCGGCAGGTTGATGATGCCCTGGATTCGGTTGCGTGTAGTTTGCGGCTTGGGAGAAATGATGGCGAGCTTTTCGCCCACAAGTGCGTTCAGCAACGTGGACTTGCCCGCGTTAGGGCGGCCGAGAATGCAAACGAAGCCGGAGCGGAAGGGCATAGGGAAGCAGGTCTTGGGTGTTGAGTCTTCGACCAAGGAAGTTGACCTTGGCTCGACCAGACTTGAAACCACAACACCTGTTATATCAGCTTCAACTGGCGCGGCTGTACTGCGGTAATTCTTACGCGCTCCACTTTGCGGTCGGTCGATTCGAGAACTTCGAAGCGCAGTCCGTCATCATCCACGGTTTCACCTTTTGTTGGGATATGCCCTGCCAGTTCACTTACCAGGCCTGCCACCGTAGCCGATTCCCTTCCGTCTGGTCTGGCACCGAACAGTTCGGCGAGGCGGTCCACGTCCGTTCCGCCGGAAACGATGTACGAATGATCATTCTCTCTGACAATCTCCGGCTTCTCATGCTCATCCCGGATCTCACCGACGATCTCCTCCACCAGATCTTCGATCGTCACTAGCCCGGCAACGCCGCCGTATTCATCGACCACGATCGCCATGCGTATATTGTTTTTCTGCATTTCGCGCAACAGATCGCTGCCCAATTTGCTCTCCGGTACGAAATACACGTCACGCCGCATCAGCGTGTCGAGAGTTCGGGTGGAAGCCTCGCTGTCCGGCACTTGCAGCACGTCCTGGTCATAAACGATGCCTTTAATGTTGTGGATGCTTTCCGAGTAGACCGGAACTCGCGAGTAGTGTTTGGTGCGCAACATTTCAATGAATCGCTCGACCGTGGTTTCCACCGGCACGGCGAACATCTGCGGTCGTGGCTTCATGGCTTCTCGAACAGTTTTGCCGCTGAATTCCACCGCGGACTGAATCAGGTCGCGATCTCCCTCGTGGATAATGCCTTCTTCCTGCCCCGCCTCAATCAATGCATCCACAGCTTCGGAGGCGCTTTCCGGCTGCTCGCGCGTGTTCTGGTGGGTAAGCGATGCTACCGACTGCAGAAATCCCAAAACGATTGTCACCGGCAAGACGAGGTAAATCAAAATCCGCACCAGCGGCGTCCAACGGATCAGCCATTCGCCGTTGGTGCGCGAGAAGAAAACAAACGGCAGAAATTGATTGAAGATGATAACAATCAAAATCAGGCTAATAGCAGCCTGTAAAATTTCATAGACACTCCACCGCTGGTCCCCGAAGACTGCAAAGCCCACCAGCAAGGCAATTGTTGCTGTGGTTAGCTGTTTGAGGACCGACATGGAGAGCGATGCGCGGGCGCGGCTGACACGCAGCTTCGGCTCAACCTTCTGCTCGAAGACGTCGATATTATCTTGAAAGTCTCGCGAGAGGAATTTACCGATCTCCTGATAAACGCGATCTACATACGAGGCCAGGGCCAGCAAAGCGAGAAGCGGAATCATCGCAATTGCGATAGTCCAGTTCATGCGCCCTTCCGCCGGTCATTGGAGGGATGGGTTCTTCCTTTTTTACGCGCTCCGACTTTGCCTTGATGCTCCTGGGCGCGTTCGATAAGGGAGCTACGCAGCTTCAGTCGCCGCCGCAATTGTCCTTCTTTGCGAGCCATCTCGCCGTGATCGTGTTCGTGGTCGAAGCCGGCCAGGTGAAGGACTCCGTGCAGAACCAGAATTTTCACTTCTTCCGCCAAAGGATGTCCGAGGTCGTTGGCATTGTTCCGGGCAATGTCCGCGGAGATCGCCACCTCGCCTGCAACCCGTCTGGTGCGGTTCGTGGAAGTCGGTGAAGGAAACGACAAGACGTCGGTGGCTTTATCTGCTCCTCGAAATCGGCGATTGAGAGAACGCAGCTCAGAGCTGTTGGTTACTAACACATTCACCGTGTCACGCAAACGAACTGCTCTCCTCGCCCGTAATAAAAAGCGTTCCAGCGTCGACCGGCTCAACCCGGCGATTCTTTTTCGAAAGATTACCAACTTTGTCTCAGCGTTTATCAAGTTTGCAATGCGTCTACGGCCGCAGTGGCCTCTCCAGCAGTCGGTTGCTCGCAAAGGATGTAGAGAGCGAATGCTCAGTCCTCCTATGCTTAGACTTCACTCTCCTAAAGCGGAGTCAGCGGGCTCGGCTGTCTCCGAGGTTCCTCCATTGGCATTCCGTGCCCCTGCACCGCCGGGTTCAGTGGCACTTTTTCTTCCGGCCAACAGAAGCATCTGCTGCTCAGCGATGTGGGTCCTATGCTCGTCGTAGGCTCGGATGATGCGCTGCACAAGATGGTGGCGTACCACATCGGATTCGTCGAAGTGCACAAACGTCAATCCTTCCACCCGCTGCAGGATATCGATGGCTTCGAGCAAGCCGCTGCGGCGCGCGTTGGGCAAATCGATCTGCGTGACGTCTCCAGTGATCACCGCCTTGGAGTTGAATCCCAGGCGCGTGACGAACATCTTCATCTGCTCCGAAGTGGTGTTCTGCGCTTCATCCAGAATCACGAACGAGTCATTCAATGTGCGCCCGCGCATGAATGCGATCGGGGCAATCTCAATGACATTTTTTTCCAGGTAGCGATCGACCTTTTCGGGATCGAGCATGTCATAGAGCGCGTCGTATAGCGGACGCAGGTAGGGGTCGATCTTATCCTGCAGCGTGCCCGGCAAAAATCCAAGCCGCTCACCAGCTTCCACGGCCGGCCGTGCCAGGATGATGCGGTTCACCCGCTTCGCGAGCAGCGCGGAAATTGCCATCGCCACGGCAAGATAGGTTTTGCCAGTGCCCGCCGGTCCGATGCCGAACACCATGTCGTGCTTCTCGATGGCCTCGACGTAGCGACGCTGATTCACGCTCTTGGGTTGCACCATGCGCCGTCCCAGAGAGCGCTGCCGGCCGGCATCGGCGAGTCCGCGCAAAGTTGCGGTCGAATCCGCCGTAAGCACGCGCAGCATGCTGTTGAGGTCACCATTATTAAAGCTGTATCCGGAGCGCTGCAGGCTTTCGTAATCGGCAAAAACCTGTTCGGCGCGCGCTACGTCGCGGGCAGCGCCTTCAAGTTCAATGGCATTCGATCGCAGATCGATGGTGACGTTCAGTCCGTCTTCTAACAGGCGCACATTTTCATCGCGTGTGCCAAACAGAGTTTCGATGTTCGGACTAATTCCAATACTCTTCTTCATTCAGTCTCTTCGTTAACCTTATGTGTGGCCGGGAAATACGCACACTTCAGCCACTTCGCAGACAAAACAGGATTATGCTTAGAGACGGGACTAGCCGGGATGCTCATGCCCAAAGGGCAAGTCACTACCATTAGTGAAAGCGTACCCCGCGCCGGGACGGGAGTCAATGGCGAGGCAAAGCCATTGCCTTCGCCTCGGTATTCTTGGCTGCCGCGGGAACGGCTCGCGTTCTCGCCCACTCGCGCATCGATTCAATCTCTTCCGCTCTAGTAGTGGAGAGTGGTACGGTTTGCGCCAGCGCATCCAGCAAGGACTGGGTCGCGAGCGGTTTTTTCTCGGAGTATGACGCGTACAGCGCTCCCTGCACGGCAGCATCAATTTCCGCGCCCGAGTACCCTTTCGCTGCTTCCGCCAGGCGTTCGAGATCGAACTCCGCGGGATTGCGCTTTCGCTTTACCAGTTGAATGGAGAAGATCTGTTTTCGCTCCGCCTGGTTCGGCAGGTCAACAAAAAATAACTCATCAAAGCGACCCTTGCGGATCAGCTCCGGGGGCAGTACGCTCACGTTGTTGCAGGTTGCTGCGACGAACACGGGAGCTTTGCGTTCCTGCATCCAGGTGAGAAACGCGGCCAGCAGGCGCGACGAAACCCCGGCATCGGCTGAGGCTGAGTCCGCGTCGCTGCCGGCGAAAACTTTTTCCAGCTCATCGACCCAAAGCACGCATGGGGCAAGTCCTTCGGCCACCCGAAAGACCTTCCGAATTCGTTTTTCAGTTTCGCCGATGTATTTGTCGTAGACCGCCGAAGTGTCGAACTTCACCAGCGGCAAGTTCCATTCGCCAGCGACGCCTCGCGCGCAAAGCGATTTGCCGCAACCCTGCACTCCGAGAATGATGACGCCGTGGGGCGGCTCTAAGCCAAAGTCTCGCGCCGAATCGTCCCACCCACCCCGCCGAAGGGCAAGCCAACATTTCAGGTTGTCCAGTCCACCAACGTTCGCTAATGTATCGCCGGCCTCAACAAACTCCACCATTTGCGAGCGCTTGAGCAACGCTTTCTTAGCCTCCAGAACGTCGGAAACAACCTCTAGAGACAAGGCATACCGCGTCACCAGCGCCTGAGAAACGGCCCGCTCGGCCTCTTCCTCGGTCAAACCTCGTAAGTTCTCAGCCATGGCATCCATGCCATTGGAATCGAGCTTCCTCTGGAGGGTGTGGGTTTTGGAAATTCTGACCAGGGTCTCGTCGATGATTTGCCGCAGCCGCTGCCGGTCCGGCAAAGGTAAATCAAGGAATTCAACCAGTCCCCTGAGTTCCGGCGGGATATCGATCTTCGGCGCAGTTAAGATGACGGTCCGGCGATTGGCCGAGAATTTTTGCCCGACGTCCCGCAATCGGCGGATCACAACCGGATTCTCCATGTGACGATGCAGGTCTTTCAAAATGAAGGTTGCCTCGATCGAGATGCCTTCGAGGTTACCCAACATCTGCTCAGGTTCGCGGCTGTTATAGATAGCCTTCGCATTCTCTACCGATTCCGAAACGGCAAGGTTCCCCGCATGGCTTCCGGCAAAACTTCCGGCGAATTCTTCGTGGATCACCTCACCCACGTCGCTGCCGCAACGGGTCAACCCGCTGGCAATACTCCATTCGAAGGCCGCCAGGCCAAGAGTAGAACAGGCAACCCGCACCAGTCGCACTGCGCGCATCTCCTCGATCGTCTCCATCACAACGATGGGAGTCGAGGAACCGATAAGCACCTTCAACCGTTCCAGTACGGAAGCCATATCTGTTTGACCGGCTTGCAGTTACTCCCGTACAATAACCTATTCGGACCCACCCGGATATCACTCTGGAAACACGAAGGTAATCGAATCAGACATGGCTAACCATCATTCGGCGCTGAAACGCGCCCGTCAGACCACGAAGCGCACTGCCACTAATCGCGCCAATACCTCCCGCCTGCGCACAGCGCTGCGCACGCTGCGCGAGACCATTGAAAAGGGCGACAAACAAGCCGCCGAGCAGACCTATCGCCAAACGGTGTCAGCGCTCGACAAGGCGATCCAGAAGGGCACGCTGCACGGGAACACGGCGGCACGCTACAAATCACGTCTGGGTAAGCGCGTTACTGCGATGAAGTAGGCTGGTGACTTTAGCCTTTAGCTCGAAACTCAGAACGGCTCACCACGAGCTGCCATCTGTATCTCAGCGGCGCAGTTCTGATTTAAGGTGTTTCTCTAAATGCGCGGTAGCAGGAAGCCGGTGTGCCGGCTGTGCTCCTGAAAGTCTGCGCCGAACTGCACGGAAAGTAAGGCCTCTTCCTTTTTAGCCTTAATTGAATGAGCCAGGATAATCAGGCAAACCCCAACTACGCATCGCCACCGGTCAATCGTAATAGCTGAGCCGATCGCGGCAAGATCAATTCCAGAATAGATGGGATGCCGAAGGCGAGCATAAGGCCCGGTGCGAATGAGTTTGTGATCTTCCTTAATCGTGATCCGCGCACTCCAATATTGACCGAGATGCCAGCGCGCCCATAGCGCCAGCGAAATGCCAGCCCAGGTGAGCGCAACTCCCGTGATATTGAGCGCGTAAATGCGCGGGAAGACTTTTCGTCCAAGAATCCCGATCTCCGCATCGTCGCTGAAGAGCAGAACAAACCCCAGGATTTGCAAAAAGAGGATGCCGTAGCGCGAGGCAAATGACTCCGTCCGCACCGTGCGCCGCGTCTTGAGAGCGCCAATCGCCCAATAGGCGACGAAGGCCATCCACGGGATGCCGATTAGATAGCGCCAGGTCATTTCACTACTCGCGCGAGAACTGAGATCTTACTGAAAACCGAAACTCTCACACCGGCAACTGGTTCTGCATCCATCCCGGACCTTCGAGTTTGGGTTCGGTAGTGAGTTCGATGACCAGACGCTCCAGCACCATGCGCTTGCTTACGGGATTGGAGCGCAGGGCGAGATCGGCCTTCGCTACGAGTCGAATAGCGCGCGTTAAATCGCGGCGCGATTTGTAGCGGCGTGCTTGCTTGATGATGTCGTCGGCCGCAAATGGAGGCACGCGGAACCCCTGCCACAGCGCCGCCCAGAGCATACGCTGGTCGCGAACGTTTCGTTCGAGAATCACCAGCATCTGGCGGAAGGTTTTGGCCAGCATATAAATATGTCCAATCGCGCCCTCTTCGCCGTCCCCCGAAGTCAGAATCGCATCCAGCACTTCCAACGCGCGCACTCTGTCCTTTGCGGAGATCGCATCGGTCAATTCATAGAGCGAGCGCTGCTTGGCCGCGAGCACCATGGTCTCCACGTCACCCAGCGTGATGCGATTTTTCGCGCCGACGTAGAGCATGAGCTTTTCCAGTTCGTTCGAGATCATCATCATGTCGCCGCCGAGTGCATCGACTAGTTCGCGCGCGCCGTCGGGATCGATCTTCACCGGTACTTCGCGGCTAGAGCAATACTCGGAAATCCAGCGCACCGCTTCGCCCTCTTCCACGCGCGCCAGTTCTACAATGCCGCAGTACTGGCCCATGGTTTCGCGGATGCGCTGGTAACGCTCTTTGTCCTGCATGTCCATGCGGCGCACATCGGCGGGGATGCTTATGTGATCGGCGACAAAGACAATCAGCGCGTCCGGATTCGGACTCTTGCAATACTCCTCAATGGCAGCGAGTTTTTCTTCGTTCGAGCCGCGGCTAAAGAGATTCTTCACTCCGCGCACGAAAAATACCTGGAATGGCGCCATCAGAGAGGGGGTACGGGCGCGATCCAGCACCTCAGCCAAATCATTTTCCGCGAGGTCGAATTCGAAGAGACTGAAATCGCGGAGATCGATCGGAACCAGGTGTTCGAGGATTGCGTCACGGAAACGCTTGCGGAAGAAAGCTTCATCGCCAACGAACACGTAGGCCGGACGCAGCTTGCGCGATTCCAGTTCGCTGACAAAGCGATCGGCTTGGGCGAAGGCACGCATTCAGAGGTTCTCCGGAATGCGTCGTTGGTCGTTAGTCGTTGGTCGTGGGCCAAAGAACAGCAAGTGACGGATGATCGATTGGCTAACGACTAACGACCAACGACGAACGACCTTTTGAGACTCTACCATCTAGAAGCCCTCCAGAATGTTGGAGACCAAGGTGCGAGCAAAGTCCTGCGAGAGGCGGCGAAAGGCCGGGGAATTCTCCTCGAAAAAACTGGTCAAGTCCTGCGAAACTTCGTACTGCTCACGAAATAGATAGGAAGGATTCTGGTACAGAATCTTACCCTGACGATCAGTAAGTGACACAGTCATGCTTACCACTACCAAAACGCTGGCAGCCTGACCAGTCGCGGAGTTGTAGGTAAGCGGCGTGGAAGAGGCAGACAGCACAGTGCCGCGCAGCGTGGCATCAGCGGCCTCGCTCGAATTGTTGAGAATATGGTAGTGCGTGCGCGTCGCAAACTCGCGCACGACTGACGAGGTCAGCAACTGCTCGATGCGATACTCTCTGGTCTGATTTACGAAGGCAGTGACGGAAATAGTCTTAACATTTTCCGGAAGCTGCACGGCGTGGGCAGCCGTGTGATATCCACAAGCGGCGCCGCACTCGCCAAGACCAACGCCAGCCCCGCGGTCCTGCGAACTTTCATTGGATTTTTCCCAGCGGGCGAGTCGAGATCATACTCTCGGCACACTCCACTGCAGTCATCGCCGCGATACGCAGGTTGTCACCGGCCGCCCACAACCAGATTCCATTCGGCCGGGCGGGCTCGGGCTTTAACGAAACCAGTATGTTGGGCTGACCCGCCGTATTCACGTTGTTCGGTTGCGAATCCTCTTCCACTCCCGAAAGCGTGACATGATCTCCGCTAAGTGCCTGCGACAATTTTTCCCGATCGAGTGGTTGCTCCATCTCCAGGAAAATGGCGAGCGAATGGCCGTGAAAAACTGGTGGCTGAAGCGCCATCAGTGCGGGCTGCGGCTCCTCGGCTCCAGCCAACGCCAGATAGTGGCGTCGCACGCGTCTTTCCAGCGATTCCAGCGACAGATGCGATTTTTGCCCGTACCGTTCGACCAGGTTAAAGGCAACCTGCACATCGAACACATCCTTTGGAAGCGATTGGAACGACAGCAGGTTGACTGTCTGCTGGTGCAATTCGTCCATACCCTTTTGCCCCTGCTCTGAGGCGGGCTCGAACACCGTTGCAACAATACTGCGGACCACGCCAGCTTTGCGCGCCCGAAGCAGCAGCAGAGCAAGCGTTATGGCGGCCGGATGCGCTACCACACACGGGCCTGGCTGCAATTCCGGTTGCCACATCTTTCCACGCTCGCGCTCTACCCAGACGGAACGGACCTGGGCGCCGGGCTCCTCTTCCAAAGCGCCGGAAAGATCGATGATCGTGCTGCCCGCATCGCGAGCACGTTTCCAATTATTGCGAGTACATTCGGCGTCGGCCGCAAAGAAAGTGAAGTCGACGTGCGTAAACTGTTCGGCGCGCACGCTCTGGATAAAATTGATCTCGTCCCCGGTGGCCTCAAGTTGACCGATCGATTCGTCGTCATCGAGCAGGCGCACATCCACGGCGGGGAAGCTGCGCTCATTGAGCATCTCAGCGACTTCTTTCCCTTTGAGCGTGGCTGCGCCCACGATAGCGACGCGATATAGCTTTCCGCGGGCCCCAGAAGACGCCGACAATCCGGCAATTTTAGGCGGCGCACTCATGAAGTCTGCGATAGCTCCTTGTAGGCGGATGGCGGAGGCTGTTTTTTGCGGCGGAAGATCCACTGCAGCCGCCAGAATACTCCCGAGAACGTATACAAGAGTGCAACCGCGAAGAGCACTGGCTTCGAAAAGAACCAGATGCCGGCAAACAAGCCGGCCAGTAAAATGATTAACCGAAAGGGATGACGCGATGAAAAATCTATATCTTTGAAACTATAGAAGCGCCATGTGCTGACCATCAAATAGCCCACGGCGGCGACCATCGCCAGCCATGTCATTGCGGTATACCACGATTCGAGTGGAACGCCGGATTGAAAATGCACCACGGCGGCGATCACTCCAGCCCCTGCCGGGATAGGCATGCCGACGAAATACTTCTTCCCCGGCCGTCCCGGATTGGAAGGCTGCGGATTTGAAGTAATGTTGAACCGCGCCAGACGGCTGGCGCCGGCCATCAGAAACAAGAAAGCCGCAATTGCACCTAATTGTGTGAGCTTGATGTTCCAGTCGGTAAGTGCCACCGGCGGCATCAGATGAAATCCCCAGGTCCAGGCCAGCATTGCCGGTGCGACTCCAAACGTGATCACGTCCGCGAGCGAATCAAGCTCTTTACCAAAGTCACTGCTGGTTCCGGTCATACGTGCGACGCGGCCGTCCAAGCCGTCGAACAAAACCGCGAACCCGATCGCTTTGGCGGCGTTGTCCAAATGCCAGAAGTTCACCGCATTCGCGTGCACAATTTCCAGGATAGCGTAGAAGCCTGCCGCCATATTTCCGGTAGTAAACAGCGATGGGAGGATATACATCCCCTTGCTCATGCGGCGCCGAGGGCGTCCTTCTTTGCCTGGATTGTGAGAGGGAGCATCCATCAGCGCGCCCTCTCGGAGCTGGAATTGTGGCCCACACTGCTGAGCTCGCCTTGAGGTTGCAGGTAGGCGAGAACGCTCGCGCCACCCCGAACCCGGTCTCCGACTTTCACTTGTAAACCAGCCGTAGAGTCGACCAGCACATCCACACGTGAACCGAATTTTATTAGCCCGACGCGCTGACCGCGCTGAAGTCTGTCGCCGACCTTAGGGTAGAAAACAATTCTTCGTGCCAGCAAACCGGCGATCTGCTTAAAAATCACCGCGCCGCCCTCGCCCTCCACGCGAACGATATTCTGCTCGTTCTGCTCGGCGGAAACCTGATTCATGGCGTTCAAGAACTTTCCCCGCTGATAGCGAACCTCACGGACGACGCCCTCAATTGGCGACCGGTTCACGTGCACATCGAATACGTTCAGGAAGATGCTGATGCGAGTCTGTCTTCTACCGCTTTCCGTCACCGGCGAAACGTCCGTCACTTTGCCATCTGCCGGCGATACGATCGCGCCAGCCGCGTCGGGGATCGCGCGCTCCGGATCGCGGAAGAACCAGAGGAAGAACAAGGCCAGCAACAGAGGAATTACTGCGAAGGCTGGTCGTGCGAACCAGCCCACCGGGAATGCCGCCGCAATGAAAGCCAGCGCGTAATAATAGCCGTCACGAACCATGGGATGAGAATCTAGTTTAATTATAGAGCAGAGGTGAGCGGCCGCGGCTCACGTTTAGCCAAAACCTGCGGAGACCCAAACCGTAAGTCTAAATAAAGAAAGGCGCTGAAGAGCGCCCGTGGGTAGATACAAAACTGCGTAGCGGCAGACGCCGCAATAAAATGGACGGAAAAATTATGCTACGTGAGTTCCGAACTGCTGCCGATACTGCCGTTCGATCGACTGCATCTGGTCTTTGAGACGAAGTTTCAGCTTTTTCAGACGAACCTCTTCCAGCTTTTCGTCTTCGCTGAGATAACGTTTTTGGGTGAGAGAATCAAGACGCGTGGAATACTGCATGTGCTCCTGAGCCAATCTGCGAAACTCGTCGTGATTGGTCAAAAGAGTATCATTCGAAGTCAGCATCCAGCAGACCTCCAACCGGGGGATTTTATAAGCCAAAGTTACCACAGCATTACAATCGGTTCAATGCCGAAATCTGGTGCAGTCTCGATATGAGAAAATCTTAAGGGATCTCAACTTAACGGCTTCGGAAGTGGTAAAGGATCGCATTTTCCACAGGGTTGGCATAGTAAGTCCTCCTCAGCCCAGCTTCTTCAAAGCCGAGGTTCTTATACAACTTCCGAGCGTTTTGATTCGATTCCCGGACCTCCAGGAATATGCCGCTGCCACCCGTCGCTTGCGCGTGCGAGATGAACTCTCGCAGTAGTTGTGTACCGAAGCCCTGACGACGGGCCCTATCGGCAACGACAATGTTTTCTAACTCCCACTCCGCGTTGATGCGGTGCCCCACCAGGAATGCGAGAATCTCGGGAGCATTGGGAGCATTGCTTGGTAATCCCTCCCCCGCGTCACCTTCTTTTTCAATCACCCACGCTAAGCGGTCGGATACTCCTGGCTGACCTTCTGTGATCACAAACAGACTCTCATACTGCTCACGGGACCAGTGCGCGGCCGATGGATTCTGGCGCTCGATCTCTATTATCGCGGGAATATCCTCGATCCTGGCCGCTCTGATGCGCACGCTAAAGCCTACTTATCGAGCTCTCGGCGTCGGTGCGGCGAACATAGTTCGCCTCCAAACGTTCCGGCGTTACCGTTAGGCCTCGGAGAAGCTTGCTCCAACCCAATCTGGCCACAGCAGCCGCAGAGATTGGCGCCAGAGTGGTCACGGACAATCCCGCCGCTCGCCCCGTCTCGGCAAGAGTGACATCGGGAGTAACCAGAGCCCCCCCTTTGGCGGTGGTCAGAAATTCGTCCATGTTCAATATCTGCTCTCGGGGAATCTGGCCATCTTTACATGGGACTTCATATTCCCCAACGTACACTTCGCCGCGGCCAGCATCTAGCGCGGCCCTAACCTTCCCTTGAGCTCCACTTACGAAAACGCACGCTTCCAATAGCGATACACTCGCAATTGGCTTGCCCAGTACTTCGGCCAGAGCTTTGATTGCTGCCAGGCCGATCCGCAATCCGGTAAACGATCCCGGACCCGAAGCCACGGCAAAAGCGCCGATATCGTGCTTCGTGAATCCACGGCCAGAAAGCAGCGCCGCGATTTGAGGAACAAGTTCTGCTGAAAAAGTGCCACCGGCGAGAGGCGTAACGTCGACAATTTCCACGTCAACTTCATCATTCGTTCTTTCCCCAGCGCGTGCCAGGGCGATGCTCCCATTTTTGCCGGAAGTATCGATAGCGAGAAGAAGCATGGAGTAACGTGATGCCTGGCGATGCCTGCAGATCCGATGAAAATCCGTGGCCAATCATCCGTGGCCGATGCTGCCTTTTACCTACCCCTCAACCAGTTCGAGAAGCACTCCACCGGTGCTCGAAGGATGAACGAAAACGTATCTGTGGCCGCCAGCACCGATCTTAATTTCCTCTGACACCAGCCGCACTCCGTCTTGTTTTAGTCGATGAACCGTGGCTGGCAAATCGGGAACTTTTAGGCAGACGTGATGCAAGCCTTCGCCGCGCTTGGCGATAAATTTCGCGATCGTCGAATTCTCCGAGGTCGCCTCCAGCAGTTCCAATCGGCTCTCGCCCACCGGAATCATCACCAGTCGCACCTGCTCCTGATCCACGGTTTCTTCGGGAGAAACACTTAGCCCGAGCTTCTCGTAGATCGCCTTCGCTGCCTGTAGCGACTTCACAGCCACGCCGAGATGATCAATTTGAGCCATCAGCTTTTCCCCACGCAGCTCTTCCCAATGCTGGCGGCGATTTCCTCGACCAGCGAATAGGGATCGCGTTTGTGTTCGGCGATTTCGACCGCGTAACGAGCGATGGCACCATCCTGCATCTGGGCGCGAGCTTTTTCGAGCAATACGTCGCGCAGCATCTCAACCAGTCGTTCCTGCCAGTTCTCCACGCTCTTGTGAAGTGCCAGGTTTTCTTTGCGCAGATATGACTCGTAGTCCGAAACCGTGGCCGCCAGTTCTTCAATGCCGACTCCTTGGCTGGCGACGGTCTTGACGATAGGCGGGGTCCAACCATCACTGCGCGTGGCCAACGATTGCAAGGTTCGGATTTCACGTTCCACATGCTCAGCGCCATCACGATCACTTTTGTTGATCACGAAGATGTCGGCAATTTCCATGATGCCGGCTTTGATGGTTTGGACGTCATCGCCCATGCCGGGAACGAGGATCAAGATTGTGACGTCCGCCAGTCGCACAATGTCGACTTCATCCTGGCCGACGCCCACCGTCTCAATCATGATCAAATCGCGTCCTGCAGCATCCAGCACCGTGGCTACATCGGCTGTCGTGTGCGCAAGCCCGCCCAGCGAGCCCCGCGTGGCCATGCTTCGAATATAAATCCCGGGGTCGGAAAAATGTTCCTGCATGCGGATGCGATCTCCAAGAATCGCCCCGCCGGTGTATGGACTCGTGGGGTCCACAGCGACAATGCCCACCGTGAGTTTGTTCTTACGATAAAGGCGAGCAAGCTGATCCACCAGCGTACTCTTCCCCGCTCCCGGCGGCCCGGTCAGCCCGAGGACGAGTGCCTTCCCGCTGTGCGGAAACAATGCCTTCAGTAGCTCTGCCCACCCAGGAGCGCGGTTCTCGACAGTCGAAATCGCGCGAGCCAGCGCGCGCACATCACCCGAGCGGAGCTGCTCAATCCACGAATGAACGTGTTGGTTCAAACGATCAGTGTAAAACAGAACGGATGGCTATGTAACTACCGCGTGGCGTGTCACGGACCGGGAGGCTTTAGTGGCCTCGGTATCGGGGCATAAAGAAAATTGCTTCTTGATATGGCGGGAACGGTCTCGGCAAAGAACGGTGATGACAAACCTATCGTTTCGCCTTGGGGTCTGCACTCTACTAGCACTCGCAGCGATTGAGAGCTTTAGCGTCCTCGTAAACTTGTCGCACGTCCGGGGAGAACTTCTTAGTATCGTAAGTTGGCGTCTGGGATGGCCTCAATTGAGATACAATTCTTGAACTCTTCAACCGAATTGGTCTTTGACTCGAAATTGCCCCAACCCACTATTCGCGGTAGCGAGTCAGCGCATCACCCAAATCCTCCTTAAGCGGGCCGAGCCAGGGCTCGTAGTTCCGCCATTGAAAAAGTCCGCCGCGGAAAATTGGCTGGCGCACCTGCTCTGAGCTTGCCGTGCGTACACTGCGTTCCGTTTTATAGAAGTCGACGCATGCCTGTTCGAATTCCAGGTCGCAGAATTCCAGGACGCGCCGCACATTTCCCTCCAGATCGTCCACCACGTCCTCGTACCACACTCGCAGCACACGTCCGGGAAGCACCGCGTCCCAGTGTCGCATCAGGTCGAGATAGGTTCGATAGTAGCGGGCGATATCCTCGATGCTATAGGTGAACTCCTGTCCGCTGGCAAATAGTTGCTTCAGATTGCTAAAACAACAGGCCATCGGCTCGCGCCGCACGTCGATGATTTTGGCGTTCGGCAGCATGAGATGAATGAGCCCGATGTGGCGGAAGTTGTTCGGCATCTTGTCAATGAAAAACGGCTTATTCCCACAATAAGCGCGCGTGTCGAGCATGTAGCGTTCGCCGAGCCTGCGGAAATCTTCCGTTGTAAGTTCGGCCAGCACTCCGGGATAGCGCGGATTTTGGTTCGCACTATCGATCGGAATATGGTTCGTATCATGGCTCGAGTTCTGGTTCGGAAATTCGAGATCCGATTTGCGCCCCTGCATTCCGAGCCGTTGTAATTCGAAAACCATGCGCTGGATCGCGAAGAGTTCCTGCGTGCCCTCGACCTGCGAATGGGAGGCGAGGATCTGCTCGATGAGCGTCGATCCGGAGCGGGGCAGCCCCAGAATGAAAATAGGATCAGGGTTCGACACGCCAACACCCATCCGCGCAGCCAAGAACTGCGCGGTGCACACCTCGATCTGCTTTCGCGTGTTGGTTTCAGCGATCTCCGGATGGTAACGGCTTTCAGCATGCTTGAGTGCGTTGCCGAGTTCGTAGAATTGCCACGATTCCGCGTAATCGTTCAAGTCCTCCAATGCCTTGCCGAGCGCGAAGCACAAGTGGTAGCGATCGACGGCGTGTGCATCCGGTGCTCCTTCCTCGGCGCGCATGCGTGAGATCTGATGCTTCGAAAAGCGATAGGTCTTCAGATTGGCGAGGCTCCAATAGGCATCGCCGAAGCTCGGTCGGGCAGCCGCCGCAGCCTCGTAGCACTTAGTGGCCTCTTTCTGCCGTCCGACGGTTTGAAGGCAGTGACCAAGCAACACTTGCAGTTCAGCGGACCCATGCGAGGTGGACCCAGGTGACGCGGCGAGCAGCTGGCGATACAACGTGATCGCACGCTCGTGTTCGCCGAGGCCCACGCACGCGGCCGCATATAGCGAAAGATAATCGCTGTTGCCGGGTTCGAGCTTCAGCAGTGTCTCCATCTCTTCACGCGCCAGCAGATATTTCTGCTGGTCAATCAAGACGCGAACGTAATCCAAACGCGCAGCGCGGTAATTCGGTGCAAGCTTCAGAGCGGATTCGAGTCGCAGTTCGGCGTCCTCAAGCGCGTCGCGTCGGTGCTCGATTCTGGCCAGCAGCCGCATAGCCTCGACATTGTTGTTGCCAGCCTTGAGCAGATATGCGCGGAGAATCTTCTCTGCCGCAGAAAGGTCATCATTCGAGAACAGGCTCCCGGCCCGCACGACCTCGGGAGGCAGGTCTTTCAGAATAGCGACGTGCTCGGCTGCCATAGCCGCATTCTCTAACTGCCCGGTTATGCGATACAGGCGTTCGAGCATGTTCCAACTCGCCGCCAGCGCAGAGTTAAGCTTCACCGCTCGCAGGAAGGCGTCAATCGCGCGCGGCGTATCTCTCAGGGTCGTGTAGCAATAACCGCGCTCCTGGTACAGCAGGCTGAATCGCGGATGCTTTTGCTCCAGGCGCTCCAACGTTGCCAGCGCGTCGGAAATCCGGTTCAGGCAGCGTTGGTTGGCGGCGATCAGATACAGGACGTCGCGGTTCTGGGGCGCTTCAGCCGCCAGCGCTTCGGCCACGGCAAGCGCTTCGCCGTGTCGGCCGTCCTTGCTGAACTCGCGAATGCGACCGACCTCGTCTGCGATTGACGGCGACGCGGACCTGCTTGGCATGGCACTTGATTATATTGTCGACGCAGTTTTGACATTTGTAACGCAGTGGAAAAAATTTCACCGCAAATTCATCCTGCCGTCATCTGCGGTCACTACTCTGGCGGCCTGCCGCGTGTGCGTCGGCCAACGGTCACTCGCAACGGCGATTTCTAATCCGCACAATCTTGATAGACAGGAGCTTCCCCCATGAGCAATACCAATCGGCGTACGTTCATGCAGTTAATGGGCCTAACCGCAGCGTCGACTATGACCACGATGAAGTCGAACATCGCCAAGGCGCTCGGGATTGCGGCAAATTTCCGCACCGGGACGATTCGGGATGTTGAACACGTCGTTATTCTGATGCAGGAAAACCGCCCGTTCGACCATCATTTCGGCACCCTGCGCGGTGTGCGCGGCTTCAACGACCCACGCGCGATCAAGATCAATCTCCCGTTGAAGAGCGGCACGGGCAGCACTCCGGTGCCGGTGTGGTTACAGCCGGCTGGTGAGGCCAATATAGCCGCTGGATTCGCGGTTCCCCCCGACTACGGCAACTTGGGTGGCCCGTCGGATGGAGTAGAAGTGGTCCCGCCGTTCCATGTAAATCCCGACGGTGCCAACGCGGGTCTCACCTATTTGCCGGGAACGGATCACAGTTGGGGAGCTACGCACGCGTGCTGGAATCTGGGTCAGTATGACCAGTGGCCGATCACGAACGGTCCGATGGTTATGTCGTATGAGACGCGAGAAGACATTCCCTACCACTACGCATTGGCGGACGCCTTTACGGTGGGTGATGCGTACCACTGCTCGATTATGGGACCGACCAATCCAAATCGCACTTACCTGTGGTCGGGCTGTGTCGGGAATTTGAACAACCTGGGACCTGGTGGCACTGACGGGGACGGTGCTGGTCCGATGACCTACAACGGGCTCAGTCTCAACAATGCGTACTGGACGTTCCCGACTTTCCCCGAAGTACTGCAGAAGGCCGGCGTGAGCTGGAAAATCTACCAGGACCTCGCCGGGTCAACTTTTGCGCCTGATTTCGGAGATGGCACCGGCAACTCCTTCGCCGGGAACTTCACCGACAATCCAGTGCTTTACTTCAACCAGTACGCGACTTCCTCGCCTAGCTCGCCGCTGTTTGAGAAGGCGTGCACGGGAACTGAAATCATAAATACTATCCCGGCTACCGGGGCGCCGGAGTCGGCCTGGGTGGCTTGGGCCGAGCACCTTGTTCGATCAATTCCGAAGTGACGTGCAAACCGGAAACCTCCCACAGGTCTCCTGGATTGTGGCGCCCGCCGGTTACACCGAGCACGCCGATTGGCCGGTCGACTACGGCGCCTGGTACATCTCACGAATCCTCGACATCCTGGTGTCCAATCCTGAAGTGTTCAGCAAGACCGTCTTCATCGTCAACTACGACGAGGCTGATGGCAGTTTCGACCATCTCCTGCCGCCAACCGTGCCGGCTTCGCCCGCTTATGGCGCCTCTACCGTCAGCATCGAAAATGAGATTGTGACGGGGACAGCGAGCAACGAGCCTCAGCCCTTCCAGAATGGTCCGATCGGTCTCGGCCAGCGTGTACCGTTCCTTGTGATCTCACCTTGGAGCAAGGGAGGGTACGTCAATTCCCAGGTGTTCGATCACACGTCGGTTATCCAGTTTATCGAGAAGCGTTTCGGAGTGTTCGAGCCCAATATCTCCCCGTGGCGGCGTGCGGTGGCCGGTGACCTGACGTCGATGTTTAACTTTGCCAACCCGAATGGCAAAACTTCAAGTCTGCCGAGCACTGCAGGCTTCCTGCCTCCTGCGGACGAACTCGCCGGGGGAAACGTCAACACTTTCATCCCCTCTCTGGGCACCGTAACCATTGGCGTTCCCAAGCAGGAAAGAGGTATCCGGCCGGCGCGTGCCTTGCCCTATGCGATGAATGTTTACGCGACGGTCGATGCTTATACGAACACCATCTTCCTGCAGTTTTTCAACACGGGCCTCGCGACTGTAGTGTTTCAGGTGCGCTCCGGCAATCCTGCGGATGTGGTGCGCACTTACACTGTGGAACCGGGCAAGCAACTGTCGGATACATGGAACGAAACTGGGTCCTATGACCTCTCGGTCTACGGCCCCAACGGATTCGTACGCTACTTCAAGGGCAGCATCGGCTCCGCCGCGGCGGCACTCGGCGTTTCCTCCAAATACAATACGTACGCTCAAGGCTCAATCGGGTTGAGTATTACGAATGTCGCAGGCAGTCCAGCCGAAGTTAGTGTGCTGAATGCCTATACGGGCAACTCTGTCACACGACTTCTCCAAACCGGGAAGACATTTGCAGATGACGTGTCGCTGCAACAGTTCTATGGCTGGTATGACCTGATCGTGACGGTTGCCGGAGACTCGACGTTCAATTACCGACTCGCGGGTCACGTCGAAACCGGACAAGACAGCTTCTCGGACCCGGCTCTCGGGGGTCTGGTTACCCTCAAGGACTGACCCGACGGTGGGTGTCGCTCACAAACGGACGCAATTGGGAAGAAGATCAAGCATCGGGGCCTTATAGCCCCGCCACTTGGTCTTCTTTTTTATTGTCTGTTTTCTTTATTACTGCTACCCGCGGTCCGGTTGCCGACCAACCGGGAACTGGGCTTGATCACTATTTGCTTGCGTTGGCAGAAGGTTTAATTTGATCGGCTACCTCTTGCAGGCCATCAACGCTGGTCGCGTTCAGCCAATAAACGGTCGGATCATTCTCGCGTTTGGCCACGTAACCGTCGTTGGATTTCGCCATCAGGACTTTCTCCACACGCTTGCCGTCATCGGAAGTCACTGTGACATCGATGGTCGAATTGGCAAACCCGGAATCTACAAACTTGTCCGCAGTGAAATCGCGCAGCTTCGAGATGAGCGATTGCACGGTTCCGATGTCCATCTTCTTTCCATCCTGCCACCAGTCGTCACCACTACGGTTGAGGAAGTATGCTTTCGAGCCGATATGCAGTTCGACTTTGTTGGGTTCGCCGAATCCGAAATCGAATAACTTTTTGTTGCGGAAGTCATCCATGCCTTTGTCGAGGGCCTGGCCAAGGTCGGAGCTTATTTTGTAGATCCCGTCGACCACGCTCGACTTTGCGTAGTACGCCTCAAAGTTCTGACCACCGTTCTGGCCACTCTTCTGGCCACCCTTTATTTTGCCCAGTTCGCTCTTGCGCACCTGAAGTTCCTGGGTGCCAGACTCATCCGTGACTTTTGCGGTCGCCAGTGGCGTGGCACGCGCAAATACCGAAGCAGCTTCCTTCGGGTCATAACTGCCGAGGTCCATCCTGGCATCGGTCAATTTTCGAGCTAATTCACTCACCTGAGAACTGTCGGCGCGCAGCGGTTTGGGCTTCAATATCTGCCATTCGTCTTTGTTGCGGACAAACTCGACGACCTGATTTTTCCTGACCAGCTCGATGCGGCTGATCTTGTCCGGGCTCACAGTCAGCAGCCGCTTGTCGCGCAAATCGTTCAGACTCTTATCTACGCTGGTTCTGGTATAGCTCGCCACAGTGAACACGCGGGGATCGCGGGCGAGCATCGCATACGCATTCCCGCCGGTTGGGGTGTCGTCGCCAATGAGGAGCTTTTGCGTCTTATTATCTTTTCCGGTGATGTCAAGCTGTAAGGCCGGCTGGTCCAGACCGTATTGCTTCAGATCCTCTGCCTTGTCTTCGACGACGCGCTGCGAATTCAAAGACGACAGTGTCGATAGGATGCCCGAGACCGTACTCTGATCGGCGGCGAACGGCTGGGGTGCAGTGACTTGCCATTTTCCAGATTCAGCTTTCGTAAGGACGATGGGCTTCTCGTCCTTTTTCTCAAGATCCAGCCGCGTAATCGCCGAGGCGTCGAGCTTGAGGATGGCGGGCGGAGCGTTGGCCGATGCCTTGGCGGTATCTTCTGCTGGTTTGTGATGTTCCGACCAGTAAAGAATTCCCACGAGGATGATGAAGATGACAGCCGCAACAATCAGACCACGGATTTTCATAGTGCTTCTCGAGACATGAAGACGAGTCCAGAGTTTCTCTTACCTCCTCTTCCACCACACGCCAACACCCGCCACTACAACGACCAGCGGCAGCACGAATTGGCTGGTGACGCGCACCAGATTTAGCTGCGCCCTGGTCATGGTGATGCGGCGATCTTCTTGTTGCTTGGGGCGGATGGAAATCAAGTCTTCGTCAGATGCCAACCAGTTAATGGCGTTTAAGGCCAAATCATTGTTGCCGTTGAAATTGATGAACCCGTTGTCGGCCCACGACGAGCTGCCAATTACTACGAAACGTCCCTCCGAGTTCTCCTTGCCTGTCTTGTAGGTGCCAGCGGCAGCGATGGTCAACGGTCCCTTCTTGTTCTTGGGATCGTTGATATCGACCGAAGCGGAGTTCAGATTGTTTGTCGCAAGACTGCTGCTGGAGGAATCAAAGAGCTTCTGCACGCTGGTCTTGTCTGTATTCTTGATCTCCATCGAACGGACAAGTGGAAAGCCGGTGGCCGTTCCCTTCATCTCGTTCACGATGGGTTGGGAGCTGTAGCTGGTAACGAGAGCCACTTGAGGGCCGAAACCGGCGAGTTGTCCAATCGGATTGAGATCAAGAATAAGGTCTTTGCTTAGCGTTATGCCCCAGCTCTGAAGCACATTGGTGAGAGCATTATTGTCGGCGATCTCCGAGCGACCGAGTTTAAGCGGAGGGTCCAGCATGAGCAAAGCGCGACCGCCCTCCTCGATATATTTCTTGATTGCGTCGACTTCCGGTTGCTCATAGTTTCGCGTTGGCCCTGCTATCACCAGCGTAGTGCAGTCGCTTGGGACTTCCGCTTTCTGCAGCAGGTCGACGGTTTTGCTTTCGTAATTGTCCTTGACCAAAAGGTCCTTAAAGCCGGAGAGTCCCCCACGGTCGCGGTCGTCCGCCTGGTGTTCCCCGCTGCCGGCCACAAAACACACAGTCCTGGTGTTGCTCTTCAGATCACGGATGAAAGCGCCAGTGATCCCCTCTTCGGTCATGCTTTTGGCTTCTTCTCGCTTCGTCCCGATCTGGACAACTGCAGTCCCGAAGTTCCTGATCCCCACCTCCCGTGCCAGTTGGGGATTCTTATCCGGGTCGACATATTCCACCCGCACCTTGGGAGAGAGGTTGGCGTATTGATCGAGCAGATCCTTGCCCTCGCGGAAGCGCGTGCTTTGATCGAAGTAGGTGATCGTCGCGTTCTGCTTCAGACCTTTAACGATCTTCGCAGTCTGGTCCGATAGGCTGTAACGCTTATTCGATGTTGCGTCGAACGACTTGTTGTACCGGTCGGCGAGTGTGTTGGCAGCGACCACCACGGCGATCACAACCAGAATGTAGACCGTCGCATAGGCCGCGTACTTGGTTTGCCTCGCCTTTAGCCACTGGCTTGCCATCATGACCTCCAGCGCAGGGATTCCATGGAACGCGCTGTGAAAAACAGTCCCAGGAAAATCACGGTTAGATAAAACACCACGTCTTTGGAATCGAGCACGCCCCTGGCAAACGATTCGAAGTGGGTGATCACCGACATGTACGCGAGCACGCGCGCCCAACTGGCGGTTTCATATCCGCTCACCCACTCCAGAACCCACAGCAACAGGCAGACGCCAAACGTCGCAGCGCCGGCGATGATCTGATTCTTTGTCAGGGTAGAAATGAATGTCCCGACGGCCAATAACGCACCTGCCTGCAGCAGCAAGCCCAGATACCCGATGGCCAAAGGCTTCCAATCCGGATTCCCGTACTTGAAAAGAAAGCCAAAGTTTAGGGCAGTGAACAGCAGCAGGCAGCAATAGAGCACCAGGGCAGCCAGCCATTTTCCGACAACTATTTCGAGGTCGCGAATCGGTGATGTGGCCAGCAGTTCGATTGTTCCTGTGCGCTTTTCTTCCGCAAATAGACGCATCGTAATCATCGGGATAAAGAATAGTCCGATCACGCCGACGTTTGACAACAACGGACGGATGATTTGTTCGTTCACGTTCATTGGGACCGATTGCCCCCGCATTTGCATCTCCATGCCCTCGATCACGAAATAGCCGAGCGCATTCCAGAAAAAGAAGCCAAAAATTACGCCAAACATAGTCAGCAAGAGGTAGGCGACCGGCGACGCGAAGTAGCTACCCAGTTCTTTTCGGCAAATGATCCAGGCATTTCTCATTAGTTATTGTTGTTGCTCCCCTTTCCCCACAGCTCGCTCGGTTTCCGCCGAAGCGTCACTCCCAGTAAGCTGAAGGAAGATTTCTTCCAGGCTCATGGCGGCAGGCCGAAGCTCATTGAGGTCCCAACCACATTCCACCACGGCCCGCGCCAGGTCGCCTCGAACGAAGCGTCCTTTTTGACTCTCCACTTCGAAGACGGCGCTGCCATTATCATTGCCCTTGCTCAACACGCGGCTGACGCCAGCGACTTGTTCCAGCTTATGCTGCACGATCCCGGCTTCGAGATTCCCGTTACGGCCGCCAATCTCGACCACAACGGATTCGCCGCCGCGGGCCCGAGCTTGCAGGTTTCGTACCGAGTCGGTCGCAACAAGCTTCCCCTTGTTGATAATGATTACCTGCTCGCAGGTCTGCTCGACTTCCGGAAGGATATGCGTGCTCAGAATGATGGTATGGTCCCCGGCAAGACTTTTGATCAAATCGCGCGTTTCGTTGATTTGCTTGGGATCGAGACCAGCGGTTGGTTCATCGAGAATCAGTACGTCGGGATTGTGAATAATTGCCTGCGCAAGTCCAACCCTTTGCCGATAACCCTTCGACAGTTTGCCGAGAAGCTTTTTCTTGACATCGGCCACGGCACAGCGATCACATGCGGAATCGACTCGCTTTTGGAGGTCCGCACCCGAGAGTCCTTTCAGCTTACCAACGAATTTCAAGTACTCCGCGGTTTCCATCTCTGGATAAATCGGAGGCGTTTCCGGCAAGTAGCCGATACGCTTCTTGACCTCGAGCGGCTGTTCGAGGACATCAAAGCCAGCCACCGTCGCCGTGCCAGCGGAAGGCGGAAGAAAACATGTCAGCATGCGCATCGTCGTCGTTTTCCCGGCACCGTTTGGGCCGAGGAAGCCTACAATCTGGCCCTTCGCTACATCAAACGAAATTTGGTCAACGGCAATGGTGCGCGCATACTTCTTGGTAAGCGCCTGTGCTTTGATCATAAAGTTTCTTAACAGTCGATGTCCGCTGTTGGCCGAGCCGCACCTGCGGGGTGCGGGGCTATAACTTATGCTAAAAAGTGTGAAAGCAAAATGTCAATAATGTCAATGTTGTCGGTAGTGTCTGAAAACAGACACTACCATGTTGTCGCAGAATTTGCCTGGAGCGTTCCTGCGCGCTCGAAACAAATTAGTCGGTGTGCTTTGGGAAGATTGCGGCGTGAGCGGCAAGTGCAGGAAATAACAGGAGATGACAGGGAGAGGTTGGTAGCGCTACCGGGAATCGAACCCGGGTTTGAAGATTGAGAATCTTCCGTCCTAACCCCTAGACGATAGCGCCTCTGGAGAGCTTCGATTATAACAAAGCTGTACGCGCTGATTTCTTCCAGCAAGACAGGTTTCCACAGCCTGCGAAGGTTTACAATAAGACCATTCAAACAAAATTTCTTGTCCTCATAAATGCTGTGGGGCAGAGTGTAGGTTCGCTGAAAAAATCAACCCATTCCTAAATTTATTGAAAACAAGGAGTATCCAAAGTTATGGCAAGAGCGAAATCGAATCCGGGCAGCAAGACCAGTCGCGCCAAAAACAATATCGAGCAGACGGGTAACGGCGTAACGGGCAATCCTCCGGAAGTAGAAGTAAAGCCGGTCGTGGAGCCTCAAGCGGCCGCGCCAACCATAAAGGCAACGCCGGAATTCGAACCGACGCACCCAGGAAAGACTCCAGCCGAGGCGAAGGCTGTCGCGGAGCCGAGACCCGCGTCCGATGGCAGGAAGTTCGAAGTCATGAAGACAGACGCGCGGAAAAATTTGGTTCCGATTAATCTGGAAGACGAGATCCGGCGCCGCGCCTACGAACTCTACCAGGAGCGCGGATCCGTCTCTGGAAACGAGGCCGAAGACTGGCTGATTGCCGAGCGTGAAATCCGGCAGCGCTACCATCAGCAGAGCGCATAGACGAATACACACAATCAGTTGCAAGCGGTGGTTGCGCTTCAACTGCCGCTATTCGAATTTGCAGCAGTGCCTGAAGCTCTCCAGGCATACCTACCGGAGGACTCCGTCGGCAACCACGGTTGCCTCGCGGGTCTCTTTCTGGAAAAATAGGGCGTGGTTTCCCCCTCATGGCGGAAATAGGTAGCTTCGCACTGCTTCTCGCTTTGGCGTTGAGCGTTTATTCGTTCTTCGCTGGACTGATCGCGCTCATCTTTCAAACCAGCACCTCTCGCGCTCAGATCCCTCTGCTAGCTTCGCAGGCAGGGGGACAGGCAACCAATCGCTCCACCATCTCTGCTTCCAGCGATCAGAGTTCTCTCGTTGCTATGCTGCGGCAGGGTTCGGAGCGCATCGGCGAGACCGCTCGCCGCGCGGGAATTGCTACCTTTGCCGCCATTCTTCTGGCTTCGGTCGTACTGGTTATCTGCGCCTTCCATGACGATTTCTCCATCGCCTATATCTTTCATCACAGCAATCGCGATCTGCCCGGTCCTTACAAGTTCGCTGTACTTTGGTCGGGCCAGGAAGGTTCGCTGCTTTTCTGGTCGTTACTACTTGCCGCCTATGGATTCGTCTTACGCCTGCGCTACAAGACCGACCCCCGGCTCTTCGCTTACGCTTCGGTAATTTTGGCCGGAGTACAGATCTTTTTTCTGCTGCTGCTGAATTTTGCGGCACACCCTTTCGCAATCATGCAAGGCACAATTCCGGGCGATGGCAACGGACTGAACCCCTTGCTGCAGTATCCCGAGATGGTGATCCATCCGCCCATGCTGTATCTGGGCTACGTTGGATTCACCGTTCCCTTCGCATTCGCGCTGGGCGCGCTGATCATGAAGTATCCCGGCGAGAAATGGATTCAGATCACGCGCCGCTGGACCATGGTTACCTGGGCCTTCCTTACCTGTGGAGTTTTTCTCGGGGCACACTGGGCTTACTCGGTGCTTGGGTGGGGCGGCTACTGGGGATGGGATCCCGTCGAGAACGCGTCGCTGATGCCGTGGCTTGCCGGTACCGCATTTCTGCATTCGGTGATGATGCAGGAAAAACGCGGCATGCTGAAGATGTGGAACATGTGGCTGGTCTTCGCCACATTCTGGCTCGCGATTCTGGGAACGTTCCTGACCCGTAGCGGAATTATCAGTTCCGTTCACGCCTTCGCGCAATCATCCATCGGCGACTGGTTCGCCTGGTTCCTGGCGATCACGCTGATTACGTTCCTCATTTTCTTTTTTAAGAACAAATCGCACTTGCGGAGCGAGCATAAACTGGAATCGCTGGTCTCGCGCGAATCCAGCTTCCTGTTTAACAATCTGCTTTTCGTGCTGCTCACCTTCACCGTGCTATGGGGAACCTGGTTCCCCAAGATTTCCGAACTGGTCCAAGGCAACAAAGTAACCGTGGGGGCGCCGTTTTATAATCGCGTCGCCATCCCCGTAGCTTTACTGCTTCTGATACTCACCGCGGTCGGACCGCTGCTGGCCTGGCGCAAAACCTCGATTGAGAGCCTTAAGCGCAACTTCATGTGGCCGACCATCGGTGCAATCGCGGTTGCAATCTTTCTGATGGCCACGCCGCAAAGCTGGGGATCGGCTTTCGGACTGAAACCCTGGAAAGATATCTCGTACTTCTATTCTCTGATGGCGATTGCTCTTTCGGTACTCGTGACCCTCACCGTGGCGAGCGAGTTCTACCGCGGCGGTCGCGTTATCGCCAAGCACACGGGCCAGGGAATGTTCGCTTCGATGGTGCAATTGACCCATCGCAACACGCGTCGCTATGGCGGATACATCGTGCATTTCGGCGTAGTCGTGGTGATCATCGGCTTCGCCGGAGCCGCCTTCAATCAGGACAAAGAGCAGGAGATGGCATACGGCGACAAGATGGCGATCGGTCCCTATACCCTGATCTGCCGTTCCTACACCGACGACGACGGTCCTAACTACGCCAGCGAATGGGCGCTGCTCGATGTTTACAAAGGCGACAAGCAGATCGGCACTATGACTCCGGTTCGCCGCTTTTACAAGGCGAGCCAGCAGACCTCAACCATGCCCGACATCCGCTCCACGCTCCATGAGGATCTGTACCTGGTGTTCGAGGGAATAAATCCGGATAACGGTCACCCGATTCTGAAAGCACATCTGAATGCGCTGGTGATGTGGATCTGGATGGGGGTATGGATCATGCTCGGCGGCACAATTCTTGCCTTGGTTCCAAATGCGCCCGCGCCGCTGCGCTTGCCTGCGCCCGCCACCCGAGTCGAACGCACCCCGGCGGCGCAACCGGTAACGGGAGACTGATGTCGAATCCTCGAGCCTCGAATTGGCGTGCCTTCCATCTGGTCTCTTCTGCGAGACGTGGGCATCTGCGAGCCAAAGCGGCACAGATGCTTATGCTCTGCGCCGCCGTCTTTGCTCTACTCGGAGCCGGCGACCCCTCTACGCGCTTCTCCGAAATTGGCCATCGCATGATGTGTATCTGCGGTTGCAATCAGATTCTTCTGGAGTGCAATCACGTTGGCTGCCCTGCCTCTGACGGCATGCGCAACGAACTCATGGCCTCGCTCAATCGCGGAGATAGCGACAGTCTGGTCGAGCAGGGTTTCGTGCAGAAATACGGACCAACCGTACTAGCCGCTCCGACGACGAGAGGCTTTGACCGCGCTGCCTACATCATGCCTGTCGCGGCCCTCATTCTCGGCTTCAGCTTAATCGTGCTGGTCATTCGCTCCTGGAAAAATCGGCCTGCGCCCGCCCTCGCCGATGGCCTGATTCCGGTACGCGGCGCGGAACTCGAACAGTTCCGCGACCAGGCCCGCAAGGAGACCGATCTATGACCTGGATTTTGGTTTGCCTGACGATGGCAGCCGCGTCCCTCTTTTACGTTTTTTATCTACCGGGAAAACTTTTTCTCGGTCCGGAGAAGACCCGCGCCGCTTATCTGCGCGAACGCAAGGATGCCGTCTACGAGAATCTTCGCGACCTCAACTTCGAGTACAAAGCTGGAAAGGTGCCTGACGCCGACTACGCATCACTGAAATCTTCCCTGCAGGACGAAGCCGCCACATTGCTTGCCGAAATCGCCCGCCTGGAATCGGGATCCCCCGTAACAGCCAAGAGAACAAAATTGTGAAATCAAAAAAGATCATAGTCGCCCCCCTTTGTTCCTCTATGCCCTCCGTGGTTAAGCCTTTTCTGATAGTGAGAGCAACGCTGCTAGCACTGGCGCTGATGGCTTTATCCTCGTTCTCCGCCGCACAAACTCTGACCGGCACGGTGAAGAACGCCACCACCGGCAAGCCGGCGGCCGGCGATGACGTCGTCCTGCTCAAGCTGGCGCAGGGCATGGAAGAAGCGGGTCGCACCAAGACCGATGCCAAAGGTCAATTCAGTTTCAAGCTCGACGACGTGCAGGCGCCGCATCTGGTACGCGCCATTCATCAGGACGTTACTTACCATCGCATGGCGCCCCCAGGAACCACTTCCGTTGAACTCGAAGTTTATGACGTGGGGAAGAAAATCGACGGCATCACTGTGGTGGCCGACATCATGCGTATCCAGGCCGCGCAGGGCCAGATTGAAGTGATTCGGGAGTTCGGCGTGCAGAATACTTCCAAGCCGCCGCGCACCCAGATGAATGAGCGCAACCTTGAGTTCTACATTCCCGATGGAGCGCAGATCATCTCAGATTCCGCTACCGCCACAACTGAGAACGGAAACCCGCTAAAATCCGCGCCCGTGCCCGAGGGCGAGAAAAATCGCTATTCTTTTATCTTCCCGCTGCGCCCTGGCCTCACACGTTTTGAAGTCGCCTACCAGCTGCCATATTCCGGAAGCGCCAACCTGGATCCCAAATCGCTGTATCCCTTGGAGCATTTCGTGGTCATGACTCCCAAGGCGATGCAGTTCACGCCTGCCGCCGCTTCCGCGGGCTTCAAACTCATCAACTATCCTAACGAACCCGATGCTGCCGTCCAGGTCGCTTCCAACGCCGCTTCTGGGCAGAATCTCGCTTTCAAAGTCTCGGGTGAGGGCACGCTCGAAGCTCAACAAGAGAGTGGGGGCCAGGGATCGGGGGGGGGAAACCCGTCAACTGGTGGCGCGACCCGAGGGGGAGCGAATGCGGCTAACCGGCCAGGCGGTGGACTTGGACCCCCTATTGATGCTCCCGATCCTTTGCAAAAATATCGCTGGTGGATCCTCGGAGGGTTCGCTGCACTGTTAATAGTTGGGGGGATTTACGTGGCCTCGAGGCAACAATCTGCGGCCCGGGCACTGGCGCGGCAGAAATCCGGTTCTTCGGTGTCGTTGACCATGCAGGAAGAAGAAGACGATTACGCCCCGGCAGAAATTCCTTCACAGGCGTCCTTTCGATCAGCGGCGCGTCCAACTTCCATGCTCATGGAGGGAATCAAGGAAGAACTGTTCCAACTCGAAGTGGAGCGCAAGCAGGGCCAAATCTCCCAGGCGGACTATGAGAAGGCAAAATCCGCTCTCGATCAGACACTGGAGCGCGCCCTCAAACGCGAGGCGCAGAGGGCCTGATGCGAGTCAACTGCCCGCTTCAAAGGCAATCTCGTTCATCACGGTCATCGCGCAGCCGTCGGCGCCGAACCAGTAAGGGATTTCGCGATAATCGTCGACCGCAAATACCGCCAAATCTGCATCTTTTCCCGCTTCGATCGAGCCCTTACGGTCCGCGAGCCGCAGCGCCCACGCACCGTTAATAGTTGCAGCCGCAATCGCCTCCGCCGGCGACATTCTCATTTGTGTGCAAGCCAGCGACATCGCCATCGGCATGCTCAGCGTGGGGGACGTCCCCGGATTGAAGTCAGTCGCCAGCGCCACGGGAACGCCTGCATCGATCAACTTACGTGCGGGAGGATACTCCTTCAGCCCCAGAAAATAATTCGCTCCCGGCACAAGTGTTGCAACGGTATTGTGTTTGGCCATCTGCACGATGTCGTCGTCGCTCACGTGATCCATGTGGTCAAACGACGCCGGATTGAAACGCAAAAATTGCGATAACGGCGTTTCTGTAAGTTGGCCCAAGTGTGCCCGCACGCCGATGCCGCGCCGTTGCGCGGCTGCAAATATCTGCTCGGTCTCTTTCGCACTAAATGCCCCGCGGTCGCAGAACACATCGACAAAGTGAGCGAGTTTGCGCTTCGCTGCCTGCGGAATCATCTCGTTGCAAACCAGGTCTACATACTCCTGAGAGCGACCCTGAAATTCCTTCGGCACAACGTGCGCACCCAGCAGAGTAGAGACCACCGTTCCCGGCCAACAAGAGGCCGCCTCGCGGATCGCTTCGAGCGACTTCAGTTCCGACTCGACCGTCAACCCGTACCCAGATTTGGCCTCAACCGTCGTCGTGCCATGAGCCGCCATTTCGCACAATACCGATAAGACTTTTTCAGCCAGAGCACGCTTCTTTGCTTTGCGAACACCGTCAAGGCTCGACTGTATGCCGCCCCCGGCCGCGGCGATTTCGCTATAGGAAGCGCCCTCGATGCGCTTCTCGAAATCCACCAGCCGCGGAGTAGTGAAGACTGGATGCGTGTGCGAGTCAACAAATCCGGGCAGAACGACTTTACCTGTGCAGTCGATCTCGGTGGCTTTCTTACGATTTTTCTTTAACCAGGGATCGCGCAGCGCGTCTTTGGTTTTGCCGACCGAAACAATTTTGCCACCGAGGCACAAGACCGCTCCGTTTTCGATGATGCCGAGTTCTTTGAGATCGGAACCGCGGCGGGAACCGGATTTTCCGGGAGCAGATCGCAGCGTAAGAAGTCGCGCGATGTTGGTCAGTAACAGCGCCGAGTGGCGAACTTTCATTTTTTTCCCATCGGCACGCTGACGCCCGCCTTCTTAGCAAACTCCTCCGCCTCACTATATCCCGCATCCACATGCCGGATCACACCCATCCCTGGATCGGTCGTGAGCACGCGCTCGATGCGCTTCGCCATCAGTTCGGTGCCGTCCGCAACGGTTACCTGTCCAGCATGCAACGAGTAGCCTATGCCTACACCGCCACCGTTGTGAATTGATACCCACGAAGCGCCCGCTGCCGTGTTCAGCAGTGCATTTAGCAAAGGCCAGTCCGCTACCGCATCGGACCCGTCTTTCATGCTCTCCGTCTCGCGAAATGGAGACGCCACTGAGCCGCAATCAAGATGGTCCCGTCCAATTACGATCGGGCCTTTGATCTTTCCCCTCTTCACCAGATCGTTCATCGCGAGTCCAAACTGCGCGCGCTCGCCATACCCCAGCCAGCAAATGCGCGCCGGCAATCCCTGAAACTTGATACGCTTGCGCGCCAGCTCAATCCAGCGCCGCAGGATTCGGTTCTCGGGAAACAATTCCAGAACCAGTTCGTCAGTAACGTGAATATCCGATGCTTCACCCGACAGCGCAACCCAGCGGAATGGCCCGCGACCCTCGCAAAACAGCGGACGAATATACTCCGGTACAAAGCCGGGAAAATCGTAAGCGTTCTTGACGCCGCGCTGAAAGGCAAACGTACGGATGTTATTTCCGTAGTCGAACGTGACTGAGCCCATCTTCTGCAGCCGCAACATGCCAGCCACGTGCGCCGCCATGGCATCGAGCGATTTTTCCTGATACGCCGTGGGGTCGTTCTTTCGAAGCTCGAATGCTTCTGGCAGCGTCATGCCGTTCGGCACATATCCATTCAGCGGATCGTGGGCCGAAGTCTGATCGGTAAGAATGTCGGGCACCACGCCGCGCGCGGCCAGCTCTGGAATAATGTCCGCGCAATTGCCCACCAGCCCGACCGAAACATTCTCTTTCTTGCGCACTGCATTTTTCAAAATGCGCAACGCCTCGTCGAGCGTCGTGACCATGAAGTCGCAATAGCCGGTCTTCAGCCGCTTCTTGATGCGCTCGGGGTCAACATCAATCCCCAAGAAGGCCGCGCCAGTCATAGTCGCGGCCAGCGGCTGGGCTCCTCCCATGCCGCCCATTCCGCCGGAGACGATCAGCTTGCCCGCCAGATCGCCGCCGAAGTGTTTTTCGCCCGCTGCAGAAAATGTTTCAAATGTCCCCTGGACAATTCCCTGCGAGCCGATATAGATCCACGAACCCGCCGTCATCTGGCCATACATCATCAAACCGGCGCGCTCAAGCTCGTTGAACTTCTCCCAGTTCGACCAATGGCCCACCAGGTTCGAATTGGCGATCAGCACGCGCGGTGCATGATCGTGCGTCTTGAATACTCCCACGGGTTTGCCGGATTGCACCAGCAAAGTCTCGTCGTTCTCGAGATTTTTCAGTGTGCGGACAATTGCGTGGTAAGCCTCCCAACTCCGTGCTGCACGCCCCGTTCCGCCATATACAACCAGATCCTGAGGACGCTCGGCGACTTCCTCGTCAAGGTTGTTCATCAGCATGCGCATGGCAGCTTCCTGCTGCCAGCCCTTACAGGTTATGGAGTTTCCGCGCGGGGCGCGGATGGAGACGGGCACCTGAATCTCAGTTTCGACGGGCATGAATAGATGGTAACCGTGGACGCGAAAGCGTTCAAATGGACGATCTCTGCTGCCATGCGGCTGGCGCACCTGCGACGATAGTCGCCTTTCACCGCCCGAGGTGCACTACCGCCGCCACAAGGCGGCTACAAGAAAGATCACCAGCGCCGTCAGACTGCACACCGTGCGCACTGCATGCAATCTACCCCACCGCACCAGAAGCTGCCGGGCTGTCTCCGAGCTTCTATCCAGCGAGGGATCCAGCAGTTTCTTGTTCGTCGGCAGGATGACAATCAGGGTAAACGGAACCACCGATCCAATGAGGATCGCTCCGATCAGCCAAGCCAATTCCCCAGTCATCCACCAACTGCCCAACGCGCTGAGGCTGGCAACGATCGCCAGCGGCGCCTGCATTCGAGTGGCCCGGCGGTAGCTCGGGCCGAACTCGCTCGCGGCCAAGGCGGTGCCGCATTCCATGCGCGCAGGATGTTCCGCCAGGTTGACGTAGAGGCCCGCTCCGGAGAAGAGGGCTGTGCTGAACAGAGCTGCGAACTCGAAAGGGAGGTTCACGGCAGGTATGATAACGCAGGATTACACGGGCTGGGAGGACTCGCAGACTCACAGGTGACGATCACGACAAGGCTTCGAAGGACAGGCTTTTACCAACTGCTATAGGCTGTGCCATCGGTCGACATTGCGCTCGATGCCGAGTGGACGTCGCTGATGCCGGGATCCTGCTGGTCTACAGTGAGGAGAATATCTTCCTGCACCACTTCCCAGTTCGCTTCATTGGTCATCGGATCCTTGGGAATGGTCTTGATATAACCGCCCTGCACCAGATCATCGAGCGACTGCGGCGCTTTTTGCTTATCGAGTGTGTACTGGGAGATCAGCGAGCGCAGCGTGAACAAATCCTGACGCAATACGGATTCCCGCGATTTCACCAGCGACTGGTTGTAAATCGGCAGCGCAATCGCCATTAGGATGCCCATGATGACGATCACAATCATCATTTCGAGCAACGTGAACCCGGCGCGACGTTCCGCTCTGAACCTTCTTGCCATTACCAGTCCTTATACTTCGTGCCGTCCAAACCGGTGCCCGTTGATTTGGTATAGACGTCGAACACGCTCTGTCCACCCCAGGAGTCGGAATCAGGATCATCCTGCATTGAACGCAGGCCCCACTCCGTTGTGCCGGTCATGGGATCGACCGGAATTTTGCGCAGGAAGCGAACCTTCTTGCTTTGCACATCCTCACCCTTTACCAAGGTTTCGAGATCAGGCGGGTAGTTTTGGCTATCCTGCTTGGTTCGGAATGCGCCTCGGTCCGCTGCGTCTTTGTAGCGGTCGATGGCGTCACGCAATTCCCATAAGGCGGTTCGCAACTGGCGCTCTTTCTCCCGCTGGATGGTAAGCCGCGCCAACGGTACCGCCATGGTCGTAAGAACCACCAGGATGGCCGAAGCGATGATCAACTCGAGGAGCGTAAAACCGTGTTCCGACCCCGCACCCCGTCCACGCCGAAATCTGTGAAGCTTCATCTTAAAATCCCGGATCGAGGACCGCGCGCGACGATCCTATTGCACGGTAACCGATGCCTGCGCACCATTCACCGTGATCGCCTGCAAGCCGGGATCGCGCGCTCCACCCCGAGTAATAGTCAGAGGAGTCTGACCGCTGGCCTTCGCCTGAAAAGTTAGTGTAACTACTGTGCCTTGTCCGGAAACTCCTCCTGCACCAGGCGGGCGCGAAGCAGTGACCTGTAAGGTTCCCGTGGTCTCATCTTCGCGATGTACCAGAGCCACGGCCTGCCCGTCCTGCGACAGGAAGCCGCCGTTCGAAACATTCACCAATTGGAGTTTCGCGGGATCGTAGTTCATCTGTACCGGCACCGACGCCACATTCTGCGCCCCGGAAATTAACAGGTTCACAACAAACGTGTTGCCTTTCACGGCTGTAATTTGCGACGGATCAAAGAGGAAACTTGCGCCCACGTTTCCGGCCTGGTTCGGGCTTTGACCCGGTGGCTGCGTGGGGTTACCCGGCATCTGGTTCGCAGGAGGCTGTGCCGGGCCGGCCGGCGTGGACGGCGCTTGCGCTGGCGTGGCCGGATGGCTCACGCGCCGCAGCTCCACCACGTTCGCCGTGCCAATATCGAGCGCCCGTTGGTTCAACTCGCTGACCATCGTGCCGCGAATAATGTGCGGAGTGATGGCAAAGACTGTCTCGTCTTGCGAATGGTCCTGCGTCACCTGCCCGAATAAGTAGCGCAAGATTGGAATCTGCGCCAATCCTGGGATTCCGCTCAGAGATTTGGTCTGAGAATCGTCCAAAATCCCGCCGATCAAGCTGGATTCCCCATCCTTTAGCCGAATTTCGTGTTCGATTTTTTTCTGTCCGATAATGGGCTGGCTGATTCCGCCGATGCTCGACTGGCCGACCACCGAGGAGATTTCCATGGTGATCTTCAACGTGATTTCGCGATCACTATGCACATGCGGAGTGACATCGATGTTCACGCCGACGTCCAGATATTGAAACTGAGTATTGACCAGGGGATTGATGCCGACGCCACCGATTCCCGGCTGAAACGATCCGGTCGCGACCGGCACGCGCTCGCCGATCTTCAGCGTCGCCTTCTGATTATCCAACGCGCGAACCTGCGGATTTTGCAACATCTTCGTGTCGGTGTCGCCCATCACCGCCGACAAATTTGCAGAGGGAATCGTCACCTGAAAATCGGTCGCATTCAGGTTGCCCAGAGTGTTCAGGCTTAATCCTGTGCCGTTCGAGGGGCTGGTGGTAGTGGTTCCGTTCGTGGTTGTTGTCGGAGTGGTAGTGTTGATATTGCTCTGCAAAGTCACCGTGGCGCTGGTTGGAGGACTCAATCCAAGAGTGCGCGATTTGTCTTTGCTCACCTGCAATACCGCAATATCGACAATCACCTCCGGGCGCGCCTTATCCAGATCCTCGACTAACTTCTCTGCCAGCGCGATCTGGTCGGGCGTTCCGCGCACCACCAAAGCATTCTGTGAGAGCAGCTGCTGCACACGTTGCACGTCCAATACGGCGCGAATGGCGTTCACCACATCCTGCAACTCTGTCGGTTGGGACAAGTTCCCGAGGTAAAAGGTTTTCAGTACGCTCTGTTCTAACTCTTTGCGCTTGGCCACATTATCCTGCGCGACAAAAATCGTGTTGCTCGTCACCGGCCGCCAGAATGTCTTCGACGTGAGCGCCGTAATCTCAAGCGCCTCTTCTAGCGTCACTCCGTTCAACTCGACCTTAATGCGCCGCGACGTGTAGTCGGGATCGAACAGGACATTGATCCCTGCCAACTGCCCGATTGTCTGGTAGATGACCTTCGAATCTTCGGTAAGCTTTACTGTGATAGGGACATTCGAAATAGGAGCAAGTTCTACCGGACCTCCGGCTTCTCTAAGCCTTCGCTCCAGGCTATTGGGCGGACCGGCAGCCTGGGGTGGCGGATTGGTCGCGTCGTTGATCATCTGCAGCGTGCGCTTTAACTCCTGCTGGGCAATGAATAGAGAGGGATCGATTTGCACCGCCCTTTGAAATTCCACGACCGCTTCCTGAAGCTTTCCATCTTCGCGGAGTTTCTGGCCCTTATGGACAATTGTTGCAGCCGCCTTGAAACGCATCCGCTCAAACGACGACTTGTACCGCAGATCTTTTGGCTTCAGATCATAAGCCTGCTTGTAGAGGTCGTAAGCGGCCTCAAAGTTCTCGCGAGCTTCGGCGTCTTGCCCTTTTTCGTAGAGACCTTTAGCTTTATCGGCAATCGCAGGCAAAATGATAACCACGACCAGCAGCAGCACCGCCGCGGGCTTCAGACGTCTCATTCGTCAGTCCTCGTCTATAAATCTTCGCCGGACAAGCAGTGTTCCCCCTCACCGCCAGAAAACGGGGATCACTCGACGCAAAATTTAGGAGCTTTTGCAGCGATTATAGCATCGCGTATCCGGGCACCTCATGTGATTGCTGTCGTGGCAGTTACACTCTTTGGTCTTAGCCCTCTTGGGCCACGGCCATCGGGCTCCGAGCTTCGGTCTCAAAACGTCGACTCGCAACGCTTCCTAAACCCCGGGGGAGGGCTGAGCCTGACCGAAGCCCGATAGCCGGAGCCCGAATTCCGCTGTTAAGATGAAACCGACCCCATTCCATGCCTCGCCAGCCCGCACATCAGACCAAGCCCAGCCCGGAGAAAGCTCCGCGCCGCGACCCTACTGCCTCCGGACAGCGCGATGCTGCTGTTAATAGGATCGCTTCACATAACTACTTCTTGCTGGAAAAATTTGAGTGTGGTCTGGTCCTTACCGGGACCGAGACCAAATCGGTCCGCGGCGGCCTGGCCAATCTCAAGGATTCCTATGGCCTGGTCAAAGACGGGGAACTGTGGCTGCTCAACGCCCACATCGGTCCGTACGAGCATGGCAACATTCACAACCACGCCCCTCTGCGCACCCGCAAGCTGCTCATGCACAAAGAAGAAATCCGGAAACTGATCGGCAAGACCCAGCAAAAGGGACTAACGCTGATACCCGTCCGCATGTACTTCAAGAACGGCAGGGTGAAGGTTGAGCTGGCGTTGGCCAAGGGCAAGCAGCTCTGGGATAAGCGGGAGACGGAACGACGAAGGACTGCTGATAAAGAAGCCCGAGAAGCCATCCGCAGCCGGAAGAGGTAAACCCCAAGTTCACGACAGAGTCACAGAGACACAGAGAAATCGCAAAGCTCGGAAGTTTGCAGAGACCCCTCGTGAAAAATAACATTGAAATTACCAAGACGGATGTGTCGAAGATGACAAAATCACTCATCGAGTCCGGAAATTTGCCGGAGTTCTTTTTCATCAGAGTCTTGAAGCGCTTCAGTGCGACGATCTCGCGCAGGTCGATGTGCTCGCCATCGGTGCGGGATTTCGCCTTGAGCACCTTCACGGCCTCGTCGGCCAACTCCGTGTCCCAGGCGGATTGATGTCATGGTCACAGCCATAGGGGCCTCTCTCAGCGATATATACACGGAGCTGATTCGTATATACAGATCAAGAGAGGTCGACGGCGAAGTATCCGGCCAGAACCATGCGGGGGAGCCGCTCTCGGCTGTCCAGTCGGGCAAAGACTGGCGATGTGAAGACCCTATTGAGGAACCACGATCAAACTCATTAGCCGGCAACAAAAAGTAGAACTACCTGTTGACACATGTAGTTCTACGTATTACGATCTGGGCTGAAGGTGAGGGAGTCCATGCAGAGCTACCTAACCCCAGAAGAAACGGCACAGCAGCTCAAGGTGGAGGTCACGGAAATAATGCCACTGATCGAGCAGGGCAAGCTGCGGGCAATCCGAATCGGAAACAACATCCGCGTCCCTGAGCAGGAGGTAGAAAAACTGCTCATTACGAGCGCTGCGGGGCCGAATCCTAAAGACATATCAGCTTTGCCCGTGACAGAAACGCTACCGGGCAATTCCCGGTTGATGCACACGCGAACGGGCCGAGCGACATTCAGGGTGAGAGGCGGAGTCGCGACAGGGGCTGACATCTGGCCCGGTAAGATGCCGTACCCAATCAAGCTTCCGAAGTGGTTCATGGATGACTTATTGGCGAACTTTTCCGAAAGAGAAGTCGCAGTTGGCGGTAGTTTCGATGGGCCTCCGCGCGGCAGCGTGGGCGAATTCATCCAAAAAAAAATCAACACCAAGATGAATCCCGCCGTATACCTCGCAGCACTGTTGATTGAGGAGGGTTATGCGGATGCCTCGCGCCGTGGCTACATTCGGTTCCATAGCAGAAAGAGGTAGTGTTCCCCGAACGCTCTGCGCGCCCGCGAGATTCGCGAGTACTTCATCCCCCGACTTCAGCAACTGGAAGGATCACGACTCGTATCAAGAAGCGTTCCAGCGCCTGATTAGCGACCTGAAGGCGTCGGACTCAAAACTTCCCGTGACGCGGCCTGCGCATCCAAAGTGATCAGCCTGTGAAGACCGTCAACCTCAAGTCCGACATGCCGCTAGTCCACGAAGCTCTGCAGCGGCTTGACCGCGAACTCCACCTCGCTCGTCAGGAGAAGGAGCTACTGCTGAAGCTGATCCACGGTTACGGCTCGACCGGAGCGGGGGGCGACATTCGCATCGCTGTGCAAAAGCGTTTGCTCGAAATGGTTGAGGGCGGACATATTCGTGGCTGCATCTTCGGCGAGAGCTGGTCAAAGTCAGACGAGCTTTCCTGGAAGCTTCTGCAGTCGCATCCCGAACTCAAGAGCGACTTCGATCTTGGGCGTCATAATCAGGGGATCACCATCGTCTTACTCTAGAAACCGAGTTCCCAGGTCTCAGTTTCGTTACCGAGATTTGAGAACCCAACTGAAAACTGGTTTTCGGCATATAATGTTGCGATTTTGCAAGCTGAACCTGCTATATGGGGAATCCATTGCGCCTATCGCTCGACACTCGTGATGTAGGACGCGTTACCATTGTGCAATGCAACGGCCGGATTGTTGCCGGTGGCGAGAGCGAGTCCTTGCGCACGCATGTAGCGTGGTTGTTGCGCGACCGCCGAGCCATCGTTCTCCACTTGGGCGACGTGGGATTCATCGACAGCAGTGGCCTTGGCACGATCGTCCGCACTCTCACCAGCACCCGTCAGGCTCACGGAGATTTGAAACTCTGCAACGTCCCGGAACATGTGCGCAAGATCTTGGAGCTGTCGCATCTGGCAAAGTTATTCGACACGCACGAATCGGAAGAGACCGCTGTCGCCGCATTTTACAAGCCTCGAGCCCGTGCCGAGGCGCCTGTTTCCACCAGCCGCAGCGTTCTATGCATCGATTGCAACGCGGATGTTCTCGCTTATTTACGCGAACTGTTGCGCCGCGCCGGATACGACGTGCACACCAGCAGTCACCTGCGCGACGCGATGATCCTGATGCGCGTGACGCGGTTCGATCTCCTGTTGTCGGGCCCCGATGTCACCGCATCACCAGCAACACGGCAGGCCTTCTTGACAGCGTGCTCTAGTCTTCCTGTGATTGAACTCGGCAATGAGTTTTCCACGCAAGATGCCGGCGAGGCGGGCGCTCGATTGCTGGAACAAATCGAAGCCCGGCTTCATCAGAAGCTCGCCTGACGTGGGAAACCGGGCAATTGCTGACTTGTTGATTTTGAGTGTTGATAAAAAAGCCTCGATGAAAAGTATAGTAGTGTTCTTGAATCAACAATCAGCAATCCAAAAATCAACTTTGAGCGCCGTCTACGAAACTTCTATCTCTGGTGCAGACCCAGTGGCGATGACCGGTTCTTTCGCCGCCGACACAATTGTCGCCGGCGTGAACGATTGCTCTGCAATCGGTTCCACCATCTTCTGCAGATAGTACGTCACTGCCGCTCCACGCTGCCAAAAACGCGGAATCAGCAGCAAGAGCAGGGTCAACTGACTCACAACAACCGCACCAAACACACTGGCAGGTGGCACAAACGTCATCCATGCAAAGAGCCCCGCCAACAGCAGAATCGCGGCCCCTATCGTTGTGGCAATGTAACTTCCCACCAAGCTGCCAAGGTCGCGCCAAGCGTGCCGAAAGCTCACGCCGATTGACTTTCGCACCTTACGCTGGTCGCTCAAAACCACATCGGTCTGTGCCAGGTCGAACCAGATCCGCAGCACCGTCATCACCAGGAAAATTACGAGCAGACTCGCTATCGAAATATAGAATGGCAACAATTCGTTGGTGCTCTCCTCCGCTGCCTTCAATAACCATGCACGGAGACTGAACAACCCTGCCACCACGACGCCCAAGACCATTTCCGCCACAATCATCAGCCGGAGAAATCGCCACAGGTTCCGCCCGCAAATTCGAAAAAAATCCTCGCCCGGCAGGCGGTAAGTCGAAGCAAAGCCCTGCAGCACTCCAGGCAAAAACAGCGCAGTTAGGAGAAGAAAGAAAAACGCGAAATGCATCGCAGGAGCCGCTGAGGAGATGATTGGTCCAAACTCCGGCCGCGTAATCATTTCGTACAGCACGCCAATATCAAAACCCTTGACCAGCCCTTTCGCGTGCAAACTGTGATCAAGAATTTGGTGGACCTGCTGATTGAACGTGCCCGCCCCGAGCCATGCCAGAACAGCATTCAGTACATAAAACCAAAAAATGTACCGCTTATTCTGCCTCACCCTGCTCAGGCCGCCGCTCAAGAGACCCCGCATTTCACTCATAAGTAGTCATCAATCCCCGACTGCGAGACAAAGCCTTTCAGACCGCCCACCACGCCAATGCCTGACTGATCCACTGGCTGATAAACATAAAGTAATTCTCCAGCTTGCGCGCCGGCTTAGTATCAGCTTCGACCGTATAGCTGTTGTTGAAGTCGTTGCGATCAATTTGAACGCTGTGGTCGGGATCAATCTCTGCCGAGACCACTTGTGCCTTCTTGTCGTACTCGAACTTCGTCCAGCGGCTCAATCCATCCCAGTGTTCGCGCACTTTTTCACCATTGTCGAACTTGATCTCCACCTCTACCGGCATGATGAAGTCGTCTTTCCGTTGCAACCAGACATACGAGCGATAAACAGTATTCTTCTCATCTTTCTGGAAGACAGCCTTCTTTTCCTCATACCAATTCGCCGGAAAAGATTCGACCTTCGACACTTTGTAATCCATCACCTGCGAGCCGTAGATAGCCTGATTGAAGTACCAGCGCAAATCCCTACCCGAGACTTCCTCGATTGTTTTCAGAAAATCTTCCTTGGTGGGATGCGTAAAACGGTATTTCATGAAGTAGAGGCGCATGGCCTTTTGCATCGTATCTTCGCCGATGATGCCTTCCAGAGTGAGCAGCACACTCGCCGTCTTGCCGTAGGTAATTCCGCCGTAGGAGCTCAAACTGTAATAGTCGTACGCCTTTTCTGCGATCGGATCGACGTCCGCCACGTGAATATAACCGAGACGTTGTTCCTCTCGATCACCTCCTGTCGCTCCGGCCAGATTCAGAATCGATGTGTCCTTGCCGAGGATCGAATCCAGAACCTTCACTTCGGTATAACTGTTGATGCCTTCGTCCATCCAGGCGTCTTCGAATTCATTGGTGGCTACCATTCCGTACCAATACTGGTGCCCGAATTCGTGCTCCACCACCACCTCCGGATCGTAGTAACCCTGTGGCATCCACCAAGTCGTTTCTCCGGTAATGAATGTGGGATATTCCATCCCACCAGCTTCAGACCCCGGTTCTGGATCAACCAGCGTGATCGTCTTGTAGGGATAGGGACCGTACCAACTCTCAAAATGTTCCAGCGACTCTCGCAGGATTTTTTCATGCCGCTCCACCTGCCTCCAGTGCGCGGGCTGCATCAGGATGCGCATCTGCACCGGCCCCATCTGTCCCTGAAACACATCCTCTTTCACCTTGTAACGCGGGCTTGCAGTCCAGGCGAAGTCGTGAATGTCGTCGCCGTGATACGTAAGAGTTTTCGTATTATCGGAGTTACGTACCTCACCAACTTTCACGCCGCTCGCGCCCACAACTTCAAATTGCGGCAGTGTCAGCTTGACGTCATACACGCCAAAGTCAGCAAAGAATTCCGTCGTAGCGTGATACTGATGGCAGTTCCACGCGGCATGCCACCATACACCGACTTTCGGAAACCATTGCCCGCCCAGCACGAAATCGCGTTTCCATCCTGAGCGCGCCTGCGTCTCGGGGAACTTCGTCTGAAATACAATCTTGAACTGCACGAACTCGCCTGGTGCAATCGGCTTGGCGAGACGCACATCGGCGACGGTCTTGTCGTTCTGGTTGCCATCATCCGGCTGAATGTAATGCAGCTGCGAAATCAAATCTCCCTGACCCACAACTACCAGGCTCTGGATTTCTTCCGACCCATAGTCATCCGGATCCCATTCCTCGTACGCGGTGTCGTAGGTACTAGTCTTGGCCTCGCGCACGAAAGTAGAATTCGGCTGAAATGCATTCTGATAAAGATGAAACGGGAAATGATCGAGCGCCTGCCCCGTCAGGTTATGATAGGTCAGAATCTCATTGGCATCGACGACATGCGTCCCGGCGTCGTACTTCGCCTCAATTTCGTAGTGCACCACGCGCTGCGACAGGGGCTGCGCCGAATTGATGGCCAGCGTAGTGTCGGGAATTGCAAGACCCCCGGTCCCGTCCGCAGTGGCCGCCCCGTTGTTGGTACTTTTTATCGCAGGTGGGGTTTTGTACGTTGCCTGCGGCGGGAGCATCCGGGCGGCGTGTTCGCGCACGGCAATCGAGATCGCGATCACCGAAATTACCGGCAGAAACACAATGACCCACCGCATTTTCATGAATGAACTCCTGGTCTCGCAGCGCAAAAACGCTTACTCGAAATGACAATCATGACTTCTCCACAATCCGACCCAATCGCCGAACTACTGCAAACCGCTAAAACGATTGCTGTCGTCGGGCTCTCCACCAATCCCCTGCGTCCCAGCCACGGGGTCTCAGCATACATGCAAAGCCAAGGATATCGAATTATTCCGGTAAATCCGCAAATCAAATCCAGCCTGGGTGAGAAGGCTTATAGCTCGTTGGTCGAAGTTCCGGAGAAAATCGATATCGTGGATATTTTTCGGCGTCCGGAGTTCGTTGAGGAAGTAGTCGATCAGGCGATTCGGTTGAAAATCCCAGCGGTCTGGATGCAGGAAGGGGTGATCCACGAAAAGGCCGCTGAGAAAGCACGGAAGAACGGAATCTTTGTGGTAATGGACCGCTGCATTCTGGTAGAGCACCGGTCGCGCTTCGGATGATGTTCAGCCTCTAGCGCCTACTCCCACGAACACCACAGTTGCGTCGTCGCGGAGGCATACACCCTTGGCGAACGCCCGGACATCGTCGAGGATGCTGATTGCAGATACGTCGTGACCCGATACGTGACTGGCGAGGCGGGCTGAGCCGTATTCCTCGTCCATCTCGTTGACCGCCTCGGTGATGCCATCGCTATAAAAGACAAGACGCGACCCTGGCGACAAGGTCACGGTAGTCTCGGAATAGTCTCCGCAGCTCAGCCCGAGCGGCAGTCCACGCTCGGTATCCAGAAACTGTTCTCCTCCACCGTCGATGAAAAGCGGATGCAGATGTCCAGCGTTGGCAAAAGTGACGGTGCGAGTCGCCGGATCAAGCACAGCGTAGACCAAAGTGACAAATCTGCCTGCCGGAAAGTCCGCCACCAATAAGCCGTTCAGCTTGGTCAAAACCTCGGCCGGAGTGCAACAGGCCTCCGCCAATGAGCGGAGCATCCCGCGAGTTGCTGACATGAGTAACGCCGCCGCCGTGCCTTTTCCGGAGACGTCGGCCAGCACCAAACCTAGCCGGCCGTCTGGAAAACAGATGAAGTCGTACCAGTCGCCGCCCACCGCGCTGGCCGGGACGCTAAGGCCGGAAATCATAAAGCCGGGAATGTACGGCGAAGCCTTGGGCAACAGCGCCTGCTGCATCAGGCGGGCTTCCTGCGCCTCGCGGTTCATCGTTTCCCGCGCTGCACGCTCGGATTGAAAGCGGCGCGCATTATGCACCGCAACAGCCACGTGATCGCACAGCGCTTGAAGAATTCTCAGTTGCTGACGCGGAAAGGCATCCAATTCTGGATGAGACGCTGTGAAAACACCTACCAGATGATCGCCAACCTGAAGTGGGATCGCCACTTCGGAGAGCGTAGAGTGCTCACAGCCAATATAGTAATCGTCCTTGCGAACGTCGGGAGCGTACCGCATCTGGCCGGTTGAAGCAACATACCCGACCATACCCTCGTGACCAATCTTTAAACGATGTCCTTTGTGGTTGACGCTGCAGCCATGCACACCGGCCATCACCATTTCGCCGCGCTCCTCGTCGTGCAGGTAGATGCTGGCTTCCACGCAACCGAAGGAACGCGCCACGTCATTTACGATGTCGTCGATGAGTTGATCGAGGTCGAGGATCGAGCTGATCCTCTGCGCTGCTTTCTGAAGCCGCTGCAGGTCTTCTATCTGACCATCGATCTGACCATCGTGCACCTGACCAGCATGCATTTCAGCGTCGTGCAAGCGGCCCACCGGTGGAAGCTCAATGGAAGGGACTCTCGGGTTGGTTGCCATAGCAGATACCCCGTCTGCGAGCGAGCGAAAATCCGGTGAATACGATGTTCTTTAAGATGCCCGGGGAAACGTCTAGGATTCTTTCTTAGAACGCGAAGAGTTGGCGGAAGTAGTGGATGCGCGCATTTTTGTGATCTCCTCCATGCGCTCGCGAATCCGTTTCTCCACCCCCTCGTTGGTCGGATGATAGTAAACGCGGTCACGCAAATTCTCCGGAAGGCATTGCATATTCGCAACTTTGCCTTCGACATCGTGCGCATACTGATAATTCTTGCCATAGCCCAAGCCCTTCATCAGCCCCGTGGGCGCATTGCGCAAGTGCAGGGGAACGGGTTCCGCGACGGTTTGCTCGATATCCTGTTGCACGTCTCCATAAGCGGTATAGAGGGCATTCGACTTGGGCGCCACTGAAAGATAAACGACGGCCTGAGCCAGTGCGAGATTGCCCTCCGGCATACCAATAAAATCCACGGCATCGCGCGCCGCCATACACAGGGAGAGCGCGTTCGGATCGGCCAAGCCGATGTCTTCGACCGCCATGCGCACCACACGGCGCGCAATGTAGAGAGGATCTTCGCCCGCTTCAATCATCCGTCCCAGCCAATAAAGGGCTGCGTCAGGATCGCTATTGCGCACTGACTTGTGCAATGCAGAGATCAGATTGTAATGTTCTTCGCCGGCTTTGTCGTACAGCAGCGTGCGTTTCTGCAATGCATCGCGAACGATATCGTCTGTGATCTCGGGATTCTGACCTCCGGCCTGTTGCGCCAGTCCAGCCGCAACTTCCAGTACGTTGTAAGCGCTGCGCGCGTCGCCGCTGGTGTAGCTGGCGATTTTCATGAGAATTTCATTCGGTGCGTGCAGCTTCATTGTGCCTAGGCCGCGTTCCTCGTCCGTCAAGGCTCGCCTCAAAAGTTGCACGATCTGATCTTCGGTCAATGGATTCAGCACGTAGACGCGGCAGCGCGAAAGCAGAGCCGAGTTAATCTCAAATGAAGGATTCTCAGTTGTGGCGCCGATCAGCCGAATGTTGCCTTTTTCTACATGCGGGAGAAAAGCATCCTGCTGCGCTTTGTTGAAGCGGTGAATCTCGTCGATGAACACAATTGTGCGTGTGCCGTATTGCCGCGCGCGCTCAGCGTCGGCCATCACCTGCTTGATTTCTTTGATCCCCGCGAGGACGGCCGAGAATTCAATGAACTCCGCTTTGGTCATGCGGGCGATAATCTTCGCGAGAGTGGTCTTGCCTGTCCCCGGCGGTCCCCAGAAAATGAGCGAACCCGTGTCGTCGCGCTCAATCTGCGTGCGCAGAGGTTTGCCGGGACCGATCAGGTGCTCCTGTCCGGCATATTCCTCGAGGGTGCGCGGACGCATGCGGTCGGCCAGCGGTCGCGTGCGGTCGGTGGCATTCTCGATATTCGGAGCGGGTTGAAAAAGTCCCATCGTAATCAGATGCGAGGGCCGAGCATTGAGTTCCGAGCTTACCCCACCAGCTTACAGCTCATCGCTCACGGCTCGCGGTTCACAAGTAATCGTTGTCTGGCCGCCTCATACAACAGAATGCTCGCAGCCACGCCGGCGTTGAGGGATTCCACCTGCGGATTGTGCGGAATGGAAATGAATTCATCCATTTTCGCCATTACGTCGCGAGGCAGGCCCGCGCCCTCGTTGCCGAAAAAGATCGCTACGCCACTCTTCAAGCTGGCTTGATAAAGAGATATTCCCTTGTGCGAGGAGGTCGCAATCAGGCGGACGCCTTTTGTCCGCAGCTTCTCCGAGATGTCGTCGAGTTTCCCTGTTCCTGACTTTCCGCCCCCATGAATGATCGGCAAACGAAAAACCGACCCTGCCGAACCACGTACAACTTTCGAGTTGAACGGGCTGACCGTCCCCTCACCCAGAATAACGCCTGCGCTTCCGAAGGCTTCAGAAGAGCGCAAAATGGTGCCCAGGTTGCCGGGATCCTGCAAACCAGCGACAACCACAATTGGTCCCACGTGCAGCCGTTCCAGAAGATCATCGAGCGAGAACTCCTTCAGGCGCACCAGAGCAGCCACGCCCTGCGGGGAATCGCTCGGCACCAGGCTATCGAACAAATTATCAGGAAGCAGCAAGGTTTCGACCTGCGCGCCAATCTGCGGCAACAGGCGTTCGGCGCGCTCCTGCGCGGACTCGCGAAAAAACACCGCGCCGAAGCGCAGGCCGCTGCGGATGGCCTCTTCCACAATGCGCAGGCCTTCAATGGCGCAGTCTCCTCCTTCGGTGAGTTCCGCACGCGAAAACGCCTGGCGCAGTTGTTTGACCAGCGGGTTGTGGCGCCCCTCAATGCGGCGGAGCCTGTGCTGCGCGCTGGGAACGACTTCTGAGGATTTTTTCATTCGGAAGGCTAGGTGATGATACGCCGCCTCCCACTCTTGCGGCTCCTTGCCGTATTATGGTAGTTTCCACGGACAAAACACTTCAAGCAGAGAATTGCGAAGGGAGCGCCGTGCGCGCCGAAATCGTAAAAATCAGTAGTGACAGTCCCGAGTCGTCGCTGATCAAGTACGCTGCCGACCAGATTCGCGCAGGCGAAGTGCTGGGCATGCCGACGGACACATTCTACGGATTGGCCGCCGATCCTTTTAACCTGCGCGCGGTGGACCGCGTGTATGACATCAAAACGCGCTCCCGTCACAAGCCGCTCTCGCTGCTTATCGAAAGCGTAGATCAGGCGGAGGACCTGGCGAAAGCGCTTTCTGAGGAGTTCTATGCCCTGGCACGAAAGTATTGGCCAGGACCGTTGACGATCATCGTAAAAGCAGGTTCGCGTCTTCCGCTGAAAGTGACTGCGAATACAGGGAACGTGGCCTTGCGTGTGCCCAACGCGAGGATTCCGCGCGCGGTAGTGGCAGCGGCGGCCATTCCGATTACCGCCACGTCGGCCAACCTGAGTGGGGCCTCGGAGTGCACCAGCGCCGTACAAGTCCGGGACCAGCTGCAAGGCCGCATCAGCATCATCGTAGACGGAGGCGATTCTCCGCGTGATGTAGCGTCTACCATTATCGATCTGACGGATGAAGGAGAGCGCTGGCGGATCATCCGCGAAGGGGCGATCCCTGCGGACGATATTTCCACCTTCTTTGCCAAAGGATAAGCTTTGCCAAAGAATGACTGACGATTCTGCTTCCCGGCCTCCTTTGCGCCAAGTGCTCTTATGGCTCGAGGGGCTCGCTCTGGCTGCCCTCGCAATCTTCCTCACAGTAACCGGCATACGGATTGAGCATGAGGGGTCGCTGCAAGAGGCGCACGAGGCGGATGCCATCGTGGTCTTCGGCGCGGCCGAATATTCCGGCCATCCCTCTCCAGTTCTGCGGGCGCGGCTGGATCACGCTTTTGATCTTTTTAAACAAGGCATTGCTCCCGTTGTGATTACCACGGGAGGCGCGGCATCCGATCCCAGCTTTAGCGAGGGCGGCGTAGGCCGCGATTATTTGGAGCGCCGCGGAATTCCCGAGCGCAACCTGATTGCCGAGACGCAGGGTTCCGATACGGCTCAATCGGCGGTGCGCGTGGCGGTAATCATGCGCGCCAACGGGCTGCACAGCTGCGTCGCCGTAAGTGACGCGTATCACGTCTTTCGCATTAGGCGGCTGCTCGAGCACGAGGGAGTCGGTCCGGTGTATGTCGCGCCTCGGCCCGGTTCCCGGCCCCACCGTGGCTTGCAGCGTCTCTTCGCGGTACTGCGCGAAGCATGCAGCTATTTGCTCTGGAAGCTTGGCATGACGTAGGCAGGTTTCTCGTTTCCGGTTTCCCTTTTACAGAAATTGGGAGGCAGGCAGGGCGATGGAAGACTGAACTGGAAACTGGTACCTGGAAACTTTCAGTATGTATCGATCCCATTTGCAGTACGGATCTTGAACCATTCGTAGCGGAGGTTGTAGCGCAGCATGCCGTTTCGCACTTTCATGAACACATGCTGAATACGTACCTCCATGGCCATGTTATTCCGCATCGTGAACAGGTCATGCCGCTGGCCGATATACTCGGCCCGGCGCCGGCTCTCGCAGCTTTGGTAGTCGCCCCCCTGACGGCAAATCTCATATCCATTGCTCAAGTTTTCTTCCCGCAGTGTGTTAACCGTCTGATTTTGCCGAATCGCGGCGGCCAAGTCTGCGTCGTATCTTTCGTACCAACCCTGTATCGCCGCTTCAGTCTCCTCAGGGCTGTGAGTCTGTTTGTATTTCCCGATGGCGGCGATGATTTCATCCGAATTCTCAGCATCGTCCATCCGGATGCGGGGCAGTATGTTGGCCACGGCATCCATGTCATCTTCGGTAATTACTTTTTTGTCCTTGGAGTTTTGTTTCCTGGAATTCTTTACGACCGTCCCCAGAGGTTGCTCCGTTCCGGTGCCTGTCGGCTCCGGCGCGGCTGGAGCCACAGGAGTTGGTTGTTGGGCAACGGCGGCAGAAACTAAAAGTGCCAAAACCGGCACTCGCCGCAGGAAGCGATGCTGAAAACCTATGAATACTGGCAGAAGGATGGACACGCCAAATCGTATCCGCGGAGCTAAGCGGGGAAAAGATGACCAAAGTTACAGATAGTGCTGCGCTCGTCCTACCAGCCGTTTCTTTCACGCAACGAGGCGATGTGAGCGACGTGATGGCGTCCGTGCCAGGCGTAGAGCGCCAGGTTCTTTTCAAGGCTCACCAAGCCAAGTTCCGGATGGCGAAAGCTCCGTTTCCAGTCCTCTGGCTGCAGGGAACGAAGTAGCCGAATCCATCGATCATGCAAAGAATCCAGCATCGCCAGCGACACCTCTACAGGGGTGGCCTGCGTGTCAGCCAATCGCGCCCAGCGATCTTCCGCGTAGGGTTTGATCGTCGGCTCCTCCTCCGTGAGGGCTAACTTGAAGCGAATGTAAGCATTGAGATGGCTGTCCGGAACGTGATGCGCAAGCTGGCGCACGGTCCAGCCCTCGGGGCGGTAGGGCGTGTCCAGTTGCTGCTGGGAAAGCCCTTTCACGGCCGCCCGCAGATTGGCCGGGGCCTGGGCGATTTCGTCGATCGAATTCTGTTTCTGTTCTTTTGTGGTTGGTCCATCGAAGTGGAACTTGCCGATGGGATAGTGGAGGTCGGTCATTTTGTCGTCTCCGAATCAAGATCCCGGTCGGGATCAGGATTTTGCTACAGAGATGAGCATTGGACCTGGGAAGGTTCAGGAAAAACGGCGTTGAGACCCAAGGAAAATCGGATTCATCCAAACAATATCTCGGTGTACTATTTGAATACGTACGTGGAGGATAATGGCATGCCGAGAATTGCGGTCGAGGACACCCCCCGGATGTCTCTGCGCATTCGGGCCGAGGAAAAAGCACTGCTCATGCGCGCTGTGGCACTTAAGCACACGGACTTAACGGATTTTGTGCTACACCATGCCCTGCGTGCGGCCAAGGCTGTCATCGAGCGGGCCGAGAATGTGCAACTCTCCGAAAGGGATAGTTTGCGTGTTCTCGACCTGCTTGAGAATCCGCCCAAGCCGAACGCAAAACTGCTGGCTGCCGCACGCGCATTGCCGAAGCGGTCATAATCGTGACGGCATGGCACGAAGAACCGATTAGCAAGAAGTACGATCGGGAGGCGTTTGACTGCGGCGAAGAACCATTGAACGAATTCCTGCGCCGCCATGCCCGCAAAAGCCACGAGCGGGGAGGCGCGAAAACTTTTCTTGCGATTGATGATGCCGACAGCAAAACCATCATCGGGTTCTATACGTTGAGCCCGGCGTCGGTGAACTATGCCCAGACGCCCGACATTGTACGCCGCGGTCTTGCGCGCCATGACGTGCCGGGATTCCGGCTGGCGCGCCTGGCCGTTGATAGCGGGTGGCAGGGGCATGGAATTGGCGGACAACTTTTGCTTGCGGCGGGCAGACGCTGCCTGCTGGCGGCGACGGAGGTTGGCGGAGTCGTGCTTATGATCGACGCCAAGAATGAAAGAGTGGCAGGATGGTATGCCAGCTATGGCGCTGTGCCGCTCCTGGACGCGCCGTTAACTCTGTTATTGCCGCTCGCGACCGTCGAGGCCGCGCTCAGGAAAGCGGGAAAATACTGAGGCGCTGTCACCGTGGCGCTGCAAAAGATGGAACCAGCCGCCGATTGCACACGGCCTGTGGGACTAAGAGGTAAGGTGGCGTAGCTTCTGAGGAGTTGCGGGCGCACCGCCTCCGGAGGGTGCCCCGTCCGGAGAAGCTTCTCAAAACGGTCGAGGAAGAAAGCGCGCGGATGCCGGAATCTCCTCAGTCAACTACAACCCCTAGCGCATGCCATCCGCAGGCCCCATCCCCTCCGGCTTCGAATTTCGGCACTCCCAGCCCTAAGATTTGTGCATCCAAATTCGCTTGTTAGGCTAAACTGCCTATTCTGGAGAGTTTAGGCTGGTTGGCAGTAGCAGTGCGGAGTGACTGTTGCATCCTTGCAAGCGAGGGGAACTATGCCATCGTCGGTCTGGTCTGGACACTTAACTTTTGGTCTGATTTCCATGCCTGTACGTTTGTTCTCGGGCGCGCGCAGTTCCGGCATTTCTTTCAACATGCTGCATCGGCCCGACAAGTCGCGGCTTAAACAGCAGTATGTTTGCCAGGCGGAAAACGTAGTGGTGGAGCGCAGCGATATCGTGAAAGGCTACGAGTTTCGCAAGGATGAGTACATCGTCATTGAGCCGGAGGAAATCAAGAAGATCGAGCCGCAGACCGCCAAGACCATGGAGATTCTGGAATTCGTCAAGGCTAGCGAGGTCGATCCCGTTTATTTCGAATCCTCTTATTACATGATGCCCGAGGAGGCCGGGCGGCGTCCGTACGCGCTGCTGACCAAGGCGTTGGAAGAGAGTGATTATGTTGCCATCGCCAAGATCACAATGCACAATCGCGAGTACACGGTTTTCCTCCGTCCGCACGAGGGCGGACTGATGCTGCACACCATGTACTACGAGGAAGAAGTGCGCAAAGTGGAAGGCTTCGGTGCTCCCGACGTGGAGTTGAAAGAGGCGGAAGTGAAAGTAGCCCACCAGTTGATCGAAGCCCTGGCGGATGAATGGAACCCGGAAAAATACAAAGACACATTCCAGGAAAACCTAAAGAAGCTGATCGAAGCAAAACTCGAGGGCGGAGAAGTGGCAGCGGTCGAGAAGCCCAAGAAACTGGCCCCGGTAGTGGATTTAATGGCCGCGCTCAAGCAAAGCCTGGCACAGATGGAAGGCAAGAAGAAACCTGCGGCAACAGCGAAGGCAGAGGCGCCCGCGGCGGCCGCTGGTGGAAGATCCCGGCGCAGATAAGCGGGATTCGGCTGTCGAGCTTTGGATTCGTCCCTCCGACAATACTATTTCCTTTTTTCAACATGCCGACATCTTTGTGTACTCCATCCAACTTGACCTGCGCTGCAAGCATCCCAGAATAAGACCGCTGAAGCCCGAAAGCCCGCGGCCTGATGGCGGAGGCGGACGGTCGAAAGTCGCCTCACACTAGCGGAGATTGAGCCCAGCCGTTAGAATGTAAAATTCCTCGCGGTTAAATATTCTTTGGGGTGCCGATGAGTTTGCGACGCACGGGCCGGTTGGCGGCCATGGTGGCTCCAATTGTGCTTTGGATGGCTTGTGGGCAGGTGTACCGGCCAGTCGTGCTTCCTTGTTCGGAGGGCGGACTGCCGGGATGTCCGGTAGAGGCTCCTCCGACCCCCGCCAACTTCCACGCCATTTTCGGCATTAGCCACAACGTGGCCAACTTCCCCGGCGGCGCGATGCAGATCGACGTGGGGGGAGACAGCATTGTTGGTGAGACCCCCAGTTCAGACAAGAGTGCGCCCAACTTGGGCACCAATCCCACGCACGCTGCGATCCTTCCCAACCATTCCGAAGTGTTCGTCACCAGCGCCGGAAGTCTGTCGCCGGGCGGGGTCGACGTTGTCTCCGCCTTTACTCCTGGCGCTCAATCCAGCACAGCGACTGGACTGGGGACGGTGACTTCGATCCCGTTGCCTGCGGGATCGTTGCCGGTATTTTTGAACACGACCGAGAACGGATTTATTTACGTCGCGAATTTTGGCACAAATTCGGTGAGCGCGATCAACACAATATCAAATGCGGTAGCAAATACCGCTGTCGTTGGAACCAATCCCGTCGCCTTGGCCGAAATGCCCAACGGCCTCAAACTGTACGTGGCGAACCAGGGGAGCAATTCCGTCAGCAGCTTGAACACCGTGGATCTTTCATCGAACGTCGTAACCGGCTTTACCGGAATCACTCCTGTTTGGATGGTGGCTCGCAGTGACAGCCAGAAGATTTACGTGCTGACGCAAGGGGATGGAACACTCGTCACGATTGATACGGCCACCGATACCGTCACGAGCAGTCTTTCCGTAAGTGCTGGGGCTAACTTCATTTTGTATGATCCGAACTTGAACCGCCTTTACGTGACCAATCCCGTGACCAGCACGATGTATATCTTTTCGGTTTCTGGCGGGGCGAACGACACACCTCTTCAGTTGGCAGCTATCTCTTTCGCCTCCGGGTCGGCCTCGTGTCCTTCAGGATGCTCGCCCACCGCGGTGACGGCCTTACCCGATGGCAGCCGATTTTATGTTGCCAGCTATCGGACAGCCTCGTCCTGTCCAGACCCAGTTGTCGGTTCGTCATCTGCTTGTGTGATTCCCGGGCTCACCATTTTCGACGCCAACAGTTTTGCCCTGAAGTATCCAAGCTCGCCGACCCTGAAATTGCTGACTTGGTCGCCACCGTGCACGCCATCGGCGGCGAATTCCTGCAGCCAGACGGGACCATTCGCCACAAATCAATATGCGGTGCCACCAGTCGCTGCCTGCGCGCCTGCTGCGACGTATTCCCCGAGCACGACGCGCTTCCGCGTTTTCACCACCGCTTCCCCGGACAGTAGCCGCGTGTATATGAGCATGTGCGATGCTGGCGCCATCGCCGTCGTGAATACCACCGGCAGCAATACCAATAACGCTGGCAACGCTAGTGCGGCGGATACTGTGGTCACAGATTTGCCCGCCCCTTTTGGTGCCGGCCCCATTCAAGCGAACGGAGAACCAGCGAATCAGAATCCTATCTTCTTGTTGACCGGACAGTAGGGAACCAATCCCGTTTCCAGAACGCTACTTAAAACGCTCGCCAGGCTTTCCAATCGCCCGAAACGTCATTTCCTTGGATCGGCTCTTCGTTCGTGCTTTCCAATCCTCAAACAATCCGGCGTAATTCCTGGTGATGTAGTCGCTGGGATTAGCGCCTAACTTTTTCGCGGTCGCATCAATCCAGCGGGGTGCGCCTTCGATCTCGCAGAAATTTCCAATCGGGGTTTCGTCGATCACGACTTGCCCTTTTCCATCGGTCCATTCGGCACGAAACTTTTCGTAGCGGAAGGATGGTGCGTATCCCAGAGCGCGCAGGATTAAATCCATCTGCTTTCCTTCCTCCACACAAGTCTCCAGTTCCTCCCGGCTGCTGTGGCGGCCCGTTTTCTTCCCTGCCTTATGAGTGAGGGTCCACACCGCGCCGTACTTGCGCAGCCGCAGTAATTCTTTGCGTTTAAGTAGCACTTCGCCGGGAAGATCATACAGTGTGTTCATCTCGTGCGTCCGGCGCGTAACGATGCGAAATCCTGCCTTGCGGAGTTGGCGCGTGAGCGCATGTTCGTCAGCAACACGAAACTTGATCTCGATTTCTTTGTGGGACGCCATAAAAACCAGTATAGGTTTTCCTTTCATTTGCATCCAAAGTATCAGCTGGGAAAGACGGCACCAGAGTGAGGAGGATGTATGTCCCGATTGCGGATGTTGCAAGTTTGGATGGCCACGGTGGCGCTGAGCGCGGGACTAAGCGTTTTTACTGCGCACGCCGCAGGTACCCAAACCTTTACTGGAAAGGTCAGCGATGCCATGTGCGGTGCTAAACACAGCGAGGCCGGCGTTGAGCCTGCAGCTTGTGTTCGTGTCTGCGTACAGAAGGGCGCTAAGTACGCTTTGGTGGTCGGTGACAAGGTTTACACGTTGGACACCTCGGATCAAGCCACGTTGGACAAGCTCAGTAAGCTGGCTTGGGCGCAGGCCAAAGTTACGGGTACCGCCAACGGCGACACTATTGCGGTAAAGTCGGTGACGGCGGCTCCGTAGGCTGTTCGGCGCAGAGGGAGTGAGAAACTGGCAGCGGAATCCACGTTGGACTTCACTTCGTCCTTCGCGTGTCGTTTTCTCGGCGAGCCAGAAGATCAGTTAAACGTGGGCAGCTTTACCAGATCGTTTTCTGGAACCGATTCCACCGGCTCTCCGGCCTTGCGCCAGGCGGTTAATCCGCCGACGATCACGAACGTGTTGAAGCCTTTTTCCCGCAGCAGGTGCGCCACCCGGGCGCTGGTCGCTTCGCGCGCTCAAGTGCAGTAGAGATAAATGTCCTTGTCTTTGGGAAGGTTCGTGATCTCCTGTTCAAGGTTGTTGGGTTCGATGCGGATCGAATTCTTGATTCGCGCCGCTCCCGAGTCATAATATCCGTGGCTGCGGACATCGACGATCAGCACGTGGGCAGCATCGTCAGAGGCCAAGCGCCGGGCCAGTTCCTCGACCTGCACGCGCGGCACAATCCGATACATCCTGTTCCTGCTATATTGCACGACACGGTAAATTGCGTAGATGACGATTGCGGCGACCACTACGGCTTCCATTGCCTGGCCTGCAGCGTGAAATCCGCGCAGGACAGCGGCAAGAAAGTCGCGTGAAAGATATCCAATTGAAAGATAGGTGAAGCTATACACCAGGGCGCCTGCAAAATCGAGCCGCAGGAACTGCCAGAAACGCATCTTCATGCTGCCCGCCAGAGGCGCAGCCATGGTATTGACTCCAGGGATAAACTTGGCAACGATCAGCGTAAGCTTGCCGCGCTTGTAGAACGATTCCGCCGATCGCAGGATGCAGGTCTCCGGATTGATCGAAACACGGCACAGAAATCCCAACAGAGCCCAGCCCATGTATCGCCCCAGCCAGAACTGAATGGTATCGCCCAGGAGCAAGGCTGTAACCGCCGCAACTACAACGTAGGGGCCCCACAACGCGTGAGCGGCTACTGCCGCACCCGCGGCGACGAGCGCGATTGCAGCTGGGAACGGAAGTCCGACCGCTTCAGCCAGTAACAGGGTAAAGGTGAGAGCATAGCCGTGGCGCGCCATTAGCAAAACCAGATCCATAAGCAGTGTTGGATAAGGTAAACCCCGAAAGGGTTCAGTGTAAACAAAGCCGGATGTGTGTTTGAAGGACGGCCACCGGCTCAGTTAGGTTGGCGCTAATCCCAGAAGGACTCTTTCCTTGCACGTTTTGGGAAGCAGCGGCTCAAAAAAACGCCGCCCAGTGTTTCACAATACTGGGCGGGCGACACGCTCTTGCGGATGACTTGTGTAGCGTGGAGCTATTTGCTCATGGAATCGTTGCTCATCGAACCCCCCTTGAGCATCTTGACGCTCATCACGTGGATGGCGTCCTTGTCGGAGTAGACGTGGGCGCTTAGCTGTACGTGATGTCCTTCGTGCCCCTTGAGTTCCTCGGGATTCATCACGTTCCAGCTCTTGCCGTCTTTGTCGTTAACGAAAGTGTAATTGTCGCCATCCGCTTTAACCGTACCTTTTAGTGTCATCAGCGGAGCTTTCGCCCCGGCTTGATCGGCCTGGTTTTTCGACATGTTGTCCTGCGACATGCCGTTATCCTGTTGAGCGAAGGCGGTTAAGCTCATCGCGAAAGTCAATGCCAGCAAACAAACCATTAGTTTTTTCACTGTGGATGTCTCCTTTGTGTTTTTGAATGCCTGGCCAGATTCCTGCTGCCTTCTTACTTACGTAGTTGAGGGCGCAAACGGATTGGTGCGCGTTGAGAAGTGCTGATGCGTTATTGGTGCGCAGAAGGCAGGATGGGGTTGCCGTCTATTATTTGCGGGAGTTTGGAGCCGCGACTGTTCCTTACTTTTCTCGCGCTACCACGAACTCTGGAGCCCACAGGAGAGCGCGTTTGATCTCGGAATCCGGGAATGTGCAGATTGCTTTCCGCGCCGACTCGGCATAGCGGGCGGCGCGGGCGGTTGCGGCTTCCAGCGAGCCATAGCGCTGCAGGATCTCCATGATCTGTGTATGAGTCACGCCATTAAAAGCGCGCTCGCGGAGAATAGTTTCGATCTTCGCTCGTTCCTCAGAGGTGCAATGTTGCAGCGAGTGAATGACCGCCATGGTCGCTTTGCCCTCGCGCAGATCGCTGGCCACAGGCTTGCCCAGCACATCTTCAGAGCCGGTAAGGTCCAGCACGTCGTCCACGATTTGAAAAGCCATGCCGAGATCGTGTCCGTACCGGCTCAATGCTTCTTCCTGCGCGGCCGTGGCCTCGCCGAGGATTGCTCCCAGACGCATGCAAACCGAAAAAAGGCAAGCCGTCTTGCGGAAGATCAAATCGAAATATTCGTCCAGCGAGATGGCTTTGCCCAGTTTCTCCATCTGCAATAGTTCGCCCTCAACCATTTGCTGGGTCAATTCGATCAGCGTGTCGAGGATGCGGAAGTTGCGCTCCTGCACGGCGACTTTGAAAGCCTGCATGTAGAGCCAGTCGCCGGCCAGCACGCACTTCGAGTTTCCCCACTGGGTATTGGCGGCGGGGCGCCCGCGGCGCGTTTTGGCTTCGTCGATGATATCGTCGTGCACGAGCGTGGCGGTGTGAATAATTTCGACCACCGCGCCCAGTCGCACTGCCCCGCGACCTTCGTAGTGAAAGAGCTTGGAGGCAAGAAAAAGAAGCGCAGGGCGAATGCGTTTGCCGCCCCCGGCTCGCAAATATTCTCCAATCTCCGTAATGGCCTGCACGCCAGAGATTGTGTCCTGCCCGAACTCGTCCTCTAAGGCCGCGAGATCGTCATGCAGCAGGTCGAACACTCCCTTGGCGTTAATGATGGCTGGTGCGCTCAAAATGGGGCTCTCGATCTGTTTCCCAGCTCCCTCCGCGGCAGGTGTCTGCGTCCGCTGCTTTGAAGGTCGTGCTTAATTCGTTCTGTAATTCGTAAACTGCAAATCGATTCCGAAATCGTGCTGGCGAAGCATCGCGATTACTTCCTGCAGCGTGTCCCGATCTTTGCTGCTGATACGAACCAGATCGCCCTGGATCGAAGCTTGCGCTTTCTTCTTGGAGTCCTTGACCAGCTTGACGATCTCCCGCGCCTTCTCGATGGCAATTCCCTGCTGCATCGTGACGCGACGCTTCGCAGTACCGCCGGCCGCCGGTTCCACGGCGCCATAAGCTTAACCCTTTTAACGAAACCCCGCGCTTGACCAGTTTTTGCTGCAGGATATCGTTCACCGCCTTCAGCTTGTACTCATCGGCCGAATGCAGGACGATGGCATCTTTTTCCAATTCGATATTTGACTTCGAGTCCTTCAGGTCGAAACGAGTGTGGATCTCCTTTAGCGCCTGCTGGATGGCGTTAGAGACCTCCTGAAGGTCGGTTTTGCTCACGATGTCGAAGGTGTTCTCGGGCATCGGATTTCAATTCTTTCTGAAATGAAGGAATATGACAACGAGGTTATCAGAAGAAAGGTGCCCGGAGCGGGTTAAAACTCAGAAATTTTGCTTTCAGCCGTTTCAACCGATTTGAAAAAATTGTAGAAATTACGACTTGTGTTTTGCCCAAGTTCCTCTGCCGTCAGCCCGCGCAACTCGCCTAGCTTTCTCGCGGTTTCCTTTACAAATGCCGGCTCGTTGCGTTTGCCACGATGCGGCACCGGGGCGAGATACGGCGAATCGGTTTCGATCAGCATGCGCTCCAGCGGGACTTCCACCGCCGTATCGCGAATTTGCTGCGCCTTCGGAAAAGTGACGTTGCCTGCGAATGAAATCATAAAGCCCATGTCGAGCGCGCTCTTGGCTTGAGGCCAAGTTCCGGTGAAGCAATGCAGGATTCCTCCAAGCCCGTTCGTTGCCCAATGCTCGTGTATTAATGAGAGGCAATCGTTCCAGGCATCATCGCTCGCCTCCGAGGGACGGCAGTGAATCACGATGGGCAGCTTCGCGGAGGCTGCCAACTCCATTTGCCGTCTGAAGACTTCCTTCTGCACATCGCGCGGGGAGTGGTCGTAGTAATAATCCAGGCCAATCTCGCCCCACGCAATTACTTTGGGACGCTTCGCCAGACGCTCCATGTTCTGATATGCAGCTTCGTCGGCAAGCCTGGCCTCGTGGGGATGAATGCCGAGGGTGGCATAGATAAAGTCGTATTTTTCTGCCAGGCGAATCCCGCAATCTACGTGCGCCGGACCGTCGCCATTACCAATCGCGACCATGGTTTGCACTTCGGCCGTGCGCGCCCGCTCGATCACCTGTTCGCGATCGGAGTCGAACTGTGGGCCGTCGAGATGGGCGTGAGAATCTACGAACATCGGTCGTTAGTCGCTAGTGGCTAGTCGTTGGCAAGAACCAAGAATTTCAGCACTGTCCGTGTGAGAAGGGCATTCTTGCCCGTCCATGGCGAGCCAGCCGATAACCGGTCAACTCCTATTTCAGTCTCGCGCCTATAGGCACATCTTCTAAAAAGCCCGCCAGCACGGGTTTCCCGCCGTCGAGTGACGCCGCGACGATCATGCCGTTCGATTCCATCCCGCGGAGTTTTCTCGGCGCGAGGTTGGCCACAATCACAACTTTGCGCCCGATCAGCGCCTCCGGGGCGTAGGCTTCTGCAATTCCAGCCAACACTTGCCGCACCTCCGTTCCTATATCGATCTCGAGACGCAACAGTTTGTCGGCCTTGGGCACTCTCTCGGCGACTTTCACCAACCCAACCCGCAGTTCGATCTTGCCGAAGTCATCGATCGAAATTCTTGGTTCCGCTGCTGGAACCGCCGTCGCGGGAACTGCTTGTGCTGCTTCGGCGGGAGCCGGTGCCGCGACTGTCGGAGTCTCGGTTCCAGCGGCGGGCTTTTGCTCTTCTTCCATCCTTTGCATCCTTTCGATGGCGCTCTTGTCGGCACGCGGAAACACTGGCTGCACCTCGCCCAGTTTCGTGCCCAAAGGCAATTGTCCCCACAACAATTTATTCAGATCGAGTTTCTTGATGTCCGCCAATCCCAGCTGCGCCCAGATTTTCTCCGTTGCCTCCGGTATTACGGGATACGCAAGCGCGGTCGCGATCCGCAGTGCTTCCGCCGACGTGTAGAGCACGGTGGCGAGACGGGAGCGGCTATCCTCATCCTGCTTTTCGCCCAACGCCCACGGTTCATTCTCAACGATATACTTGTCCACCGCCGCGACCAGCGCCCATGCGCTTTCGAGAGCACGCGAAAACTGAAACTGATCGAAGAGTGTTCCGAATTCGCGAATAGTCTTGCGCGCTGTATCGGCGATAGCGTCGTCCGCGGCAGCCTTCGACGCGGTGTGCGATGGATAGGGAACCTCGCCCTTGAAATACCGGTTGATCATGGTCAGCGTACGGCTGGCAAGATTTCCCAGCCCGTTCGCCAGGTCGGAGTTGTAGCGCTGCACCAGCGCGTCGAAGGAGAACGACCCATCCTGCCCAAATACGACTTCGCGGAGCAGAAAATAACGCAGCGCGTCGGCCCCCAGCACGTCGAGAATCGTTTCCGTTCGCACAATGTTTCCGCGCGACTTCGACATTTTGCTCTCTTCAAACAGCAACCAGCCATGGGCCACGATCGCCTTCGGTACGGGCAATCCCGCCGCCATCAGAAACGCCGGCCAGTACACGCAATGGAAGCGGACAATTTCTTTTCCGATCATCTGCACATCGGCGGGCCAGAATTTCTTGAAGGCCTCCTGCGCGCCCGCGTGGGAAGAGCCGTAACCAATCGCCGAGAGGTAATTCGCCAGAGCGTCGAACCAGACGTAAATCACCTGCTTGGGATCGTCGGGTACGGGAATGCCCCAGGCAAAGGTCGAGCGGCTGATTGACATGTCACGCAATCCCGAGCGCACGAACGAAATCACTTCATTGCGCCGAGCCTCGGGGCGAATGAACTCCGGATTCGCGTACAGAGCGAGCAGCTTGTCCTGAAACATCGAGAGCTTGAAGAAGTAGTTTTCCTCCCTCACCGTTTCAGTGATACGCCCACAGGTGGGGCAGGGGTCGCCCGGTTGCGCACCATCGACATAGAGTTCGTCCGACACACAATATTGTCCGGTGTAGGTTCCTTTATAGATGTAGCCGTTGTCGCGAATGCGGCGAAAAAGTTCCTGCACGCGCTTCTTGTGACGATCTTCCGTGGTGCGGATAAAATCGTCGTTCGAGATGCCCATCCGCTTCCACAGCCGGCGAAACTCTGCCGAAATTTCATCGGCGTACTGCTGCGGGGTTTTTCCTGCAGCTTGTGCCGCGCGCTCGATCTTTTGTCCGTGCTCGTCGGTTCCGGTCAGAAAAAATGTCTCCGCGCCCAGCAGGCGCTGGCGGCGCGCAATCGTATCGCAGGCGATCGTGGTATAGGCATGGCCGATGTGGGGCCGCGCGTTGACGTAGTAAATCGGTGTCGTGATGTAAAACTTCTTGTTCATGCGCTTGTAGCTTTCCGGGACGGTTTGCGTGCGAAAATGTAAGCTCGCCGGCTCGGGTATTCGACCTCGGGAGCATAGGACTCACGCTCAATAACTTCGTCGATCTCGAAACCTGCGCTCCGCAGATAACCCTCCACATCTTCGGTGCGAAAAAAGTAGAAATCGAGAGATACCGCGCAGCCCCACAGATCCTCCACGTGCAGAATCTCATCACCGAGGTGGAAACTCAGCAAAAGCAGTCCTCCCGGGCACAGCACTCGTTTCATCTCCCGCAAGGCCTGCACCACGTCGGCAGGGCGAAGGTTGACGATGGCGTAGAACGCGGCGATTCCCGCCCAAGCTTCATCGGGCACATCGAGAGCGGTCATATCACCCGTCCGAAACTCGATGCCCGGATTGAGTTGGCGGGCGCTCTCAACCATGACCGGAGACAAGTCCATGCCGCAAACGGCAATCCCGCGATCGTGAAGATAGCGAGCTACCTGTCCGGGCCCGCAGCCCAGATCGCATGCCAACCCGGTGCCGCGCAGTCGGTCGGCAAATCGATCAAGCAGTTGGCGGTCCATCGGCTTGTGCCGCAATTCGTCGTAAACGTGCCGGACGTATTCATCGGCCACGCGGTCGTAGCTGGCCTGAACGTCGCTGATCTTTTCGCCGATCGTCCTCTGTTCGATCATTTGTTGTTCGAGTATTGCGCCTTCAATCATCGGATCACGGAGGTCTTGCCGACGACTCTTACGGTGTAAGCTCGTGTTGCTTCCAGCATCACCTGTTTCAGTGGCACGTGATGCTCGGCTGCGATCCTCCGGCAATCTTCATATTCCGGAGCGTAGTTAGTGACTGTCCCGTTCATGCTGGCAATCTTAATTCTCACCTCGCCCCACGGAGTCTGAACATTTTCCCAGCGCCTTGCCAGCGTCTGCCGCACTTCGTCGCGACGGCGCACGCCCAAGGTGGTCGTCTCAGCGAAGAGCACTTGCGCGAACTTGTCTGCGTCCTCCGGTTTGCACAGGACAGTGAGCATTGTCCCCGGACGATTTTTCTTCATCTGGACTGGCATCGCGAGAGCATCGAGAGCACCCTCTTCCAGCAATCGGTCCAACACATAACCGAAAACCTGTGGATTCAGATCGTCGAGATTCGCCTCTAGTACAGCGATCGTCTCCGACGCGGTTTGCGCCCTGTCTCCCACCAAAGCGGTCGAGGCCGCTTGACCAATCGTCAAGCGCACCACATTTGGATGCCCCGGAAAGTCTCGCGATCCCGCGCCATACCCGGATTTTTGAATCGTCATCGTCGGAAATGAAGCGAAGCGCGACGCCAGTGTTTTCACTATCGCAGCGCCTGTGGGCGTGACTAACTCCGCCTGGACGCCAGAGGAATAAACTGGCGCGTCCGCCAACAACTCCACTGTTGCAGGGGCCGGCACGGGAAACATTCCATGCGCGCACTTCACCATTCCGCCGCCGACGTTCAGCGGCGAACACACAATCTCATCGACGCCAAGCGCCTCCGTCCCCACCGCCGCGCAGATTACGTCGACCATTGCGTCAACGGCGCCGACCTCGTGAAAGTGAACACTGTCGATGAAAGTATTGTGAATCTTCGCTTCCGCCCGTCCCAAAGCCTCGAAGATCGCGATCGCGTTCTTCTTCGCGGTCGCCGAAATCGGAGCCGCGCCAATGATCTGGCTAATCTCTTTTAACCCGCGACCATGCTGGTGGGAGCGCGAATGGTCGTGCTCGAGCGGATCGAGCATCCCCGATTTTTGAATCGAACGCGAGTGTCCGGCTTGCCAATGTTCCTGGGCGTGTTCGTGGCTATGCTCGTGATGGTGCAGGTGATCGTGCTGTCGCTCCCAGTGCTCCTCGCGCGGCAGGTCTTTTTCCCCATTGACCCACACATCGACCTTCGTAGCTGAAATTCCGCTCCGCATGACGCGCGAAATTTCCAGCCGCGCCCCAATATCCAGCGCTGTCACGGTGTCTTCGAGCGTCTGCGATGGAACTCCGGCATCTACCAGCGCGCCCAAAAACATGTCGCCGCTGATGCCGGAAAAACACTCAAGGTAGGCTATGCGCATGGGAACCGTCGCCGGTCGTTGTCGTTTATTGTCGGCAAACCTTGATGATCTTGACCCGCGAGGCCCGCCAAGGGGCCGACGACAAGCGACCAACGACTAATTTTTCATCATAGGGAAGGCGGCATCTGCCGTCAAACCAGTATTCGCTGCACGCTCTGCTAGAATCACTATCTTCTTTCAACAAGTCAGAGGAAGCCTTGTATCGTCATCTCGAACAACGTTTGGCGCAGCATATTCGTGAATTTCTCTTGCGTCGCTATCCGGAAGCCACACTGCCGAATGTGGTTATTGAGCAGCCTCCGAAGGTAGAGCTTGGCGATTTTGCCATTCCAGTTTTTCCTTTCGCAAAACCATTGCGAACTGCGCCGCTCAAAATTGCGGAAGCCATTCGGGCCGAGATTGGTCAGATGGAAGGAATCTCTGAAATGCGGGTTGCGCCTCCGGGATACCTGAACGTCAAAATCGATCGAGCGTGGATGGCGGCCGCCCTTGTGGCTGATCGGGGGCCGGCGGCGAAATTCCTGCGGGAAAGGTTTTGGTCGAGCACACCAGCATCAATCCCAACAAAGCTGCACACATTGGACATCTGCGCAATGCCATTCTCGGCGATACCTTTGTGCGGCTGCTGCGGTTCGCGGGCCGGGAAGTCGATGTGCAGAACTACATCGATAACACGGGAGTGCAGGTTGCCGACGTGGTTGTCGGCTTTATGCACATCGAGAACAAATCTCGGGCTGAAATCGAAGCGCTCGCTCAACAGCCTCGATTCGATTACTACTGTTGGGATCTCTACGCCCGCGTTTCCCAGTGGTACGAGCAGGACAAAAAGAATTTACAAGTTCGCGCGCAAACATTGCATGGCATCGAAGACGCCACCAGCGCAACCGCCGCTATCGCTGAATTGATCTCTACGGCCGTGCTGCGCAGGCATCTGGAGACTATGGACCGCCTCGATATCGAATACGACTTTCTTCCGCGCGAGAGCGAAATTCTGCACCTGCATTTTTGGGACGCGGCGTTTACCAAGCTCAAAGATTCGGGTGTGCTCACTTACGAGAATGAGGGAAAGAATAAAGGCTGCTGGGTGATGCGGCGCGCCGGCACGGCTCGCGTGGGCACGGGCGCACTGCACAGAAGAAAGTGAACCGTTCAGACACGATCGACGACGTAGATGATGTCCTTGCGAGATTCCGCTGAAGCCCGGCGTTGATATTCGTCCGTCGGGGATTTCCGAGGAAGATCAGAAAGTTATCGTTCGCTCCAACGGCACCGTCGGCTACGTGGGCAAAGACATCGCATATCACATGTGGAAGTTCGGTTTGCTGGGGCGCGACTTCGGTTACCGGAAGTTTTACCGCTATCCGAACCGGCATGAATGCTGGATTTCTTCCGCCCAAGGCGAAAAGGATCACCCACATTTCGGCGGCGTCGCCGAAATCTACAACGTGATCGACGCTCGGCAGTCTGAAGCACAGAACACGGTGATCGAAGCGCTGCGCGGGCTTGGCCACGACGAAGCTGCTGACCACTACACGCATTTTTCGTACGAGATGGTTGCGCTTACACCGCGTTGCGCGGCTGAGCTGGGATACGTGCTCAGCGATGAGGATAAGACGCGCTCTTACATCGAGGTCAGCGGCCGCAAAGGTTTCGGGGTGAAAGCCGACGATCTGCTCGATCAGTTGATCGTTTCCGCCAAGAACGAGGTCGATTCCCGGCATCCCCAACTCGGCGAGGGTGAACGGCTGTCGATCGCCACTCAGATCGCGATCGGCGCGCTACGCTATTTCATGCTGAAGTTCACCAAGCAATCGGTCATCGCCTTCGACTTCAAAGAGGCGCTCAGTTTCGAAGGCGAGACTGGGCCGTACGCGCAATACGCCGTGGTTCGCGCCACCAGCATCTTCAAGAAAGCTGCGATCGATCCGGACACATTCGGAAGAGAGGTTCCGAGTAAAATCCCGCCTGCCGACCTCGGGGAATCGTTGACGGGAGAAAGTGCCACGGAGATTTGGGAACTGTGGCTTGCTTCGTCGAAGACTTCCTACGTCGTGAATCAATGCATCCAGACCACCGAGCCGGCGCACCTCGCCAAGCACGCTTTCCAATTGGCGCAACTATTCAACACGTTTCTATCACCGTCATCCGATCCTGAGCGAGGCCGATGAGAGGCGAAAACAATTCCTGCTGGCGACCGTCGCGGTGGTTCGCCGCGAACTGATTCGCACGCTCGGGGTGATGGGAATCACGGTTCCGCCGGTCATGTAGCGGATCGATTGGAGCCGGCGATTCCTGAGTCAAAATAAAATGCCGTCTGCCGTTTTCCCAGCACGAACGCGCCAGTGGTTTCGCTACATCGCCGCGGGAGCGCTCATTTTGTTGATCCTGCTCGCCGCCATCGGGGCTCTTTACCAGTCCATCTCCTCGGCTCGAGATCGCCGAGCGTACCCCATGCCCGGCCAACTGGTTGACGTCGGTGGCTTCAAAATGCACGTCAACTGCACGGGGCAAGGGACGCCTGTTGTGATACTCGACTCCGGTCTTGGCGATAGCTATATTTCGTGGAGCAAAGTGCAGCCGCTGATTGCGAAGTTCACTCGTGTGTGTTCGTACGATCGCGCCGGTTTGGGTTATAGCGATGCCAGTCCGCGGCCGCGGGTTAGCAAAGCATTGCTGAGGAACTTCATACGCTTTTGCACAATGCTGTTCTGCACAACGCGGGAATCTCCCCGCCTTACATCCTCGTGGGCCACTCGATGGGTGGATTCGATGTGTGCATGTTCGCGAGCCTTTATCGCAGCGAGGTTGCCGGGATGGTACTGGTCGACTCGTCGCATCCGGAGCAGCGGAAGCGTCTCCCTCCTGCGCTCAACGATATGGATGCGACCTGGGTGCGGGAGCAAGAGTTCCTCGAATTCACCATGCCTTTCGGTTTGCCGCGCCTCCTCGGATTGTGCGGCGATGATGCAGAGGTTCGCGCCGCCGAGTGCAACTTTCACAGCGTTCACGAGGGTGTGGCAGAGATGAAGGCTATCGCGACAAGCGCGGCCCAAACCGCCTCCGCGGGTTCGCTGGGGGAGATGCCACTCGCCGTGCTCTCGCGCGATCCTGACAAGCCCCAGAGGGATTTGCCCGAGGACTTGGACGAGCCTGCAAGCGAGGCCTGGAGTGAGATGCAAAAAGAGTTAGTGCAGCTCTCGACCCGGGGAACGCAAGTGATCGCGAAGAACAGCGGGCATTACATCCAACTCGACCGGCCCGACGCGGTGGTTGAAGGCATTCGTAAAGTTATGGATCAGGCGCGCCAGGGGAAGTGATCTCCGCTATCCAGTCGCAACGGAGCCGTCGAATTCGGGATAGCGCGTATTTACCAAGTTTACTTCTTGGCGTGAGAAAATATTTGGAGTCCGTTCAATCCGAGGGCGCACGGGAATACTAAATCTCGGGCGCTCTAAGTTCTCACGTGTCCGAGGTCATGCTGAATGTGCAGAAACATCAAAACCTTATTCAATTTCGATCCTCCGGTGAATGCCGAAGAGGTTCGCGCGGCTTCGCTGCAGTTCGTGAGAAAGATCACCGGCTTTAACAAGCCATCGAAGACGAACGAAAGGCCCTTCGTGGATGCGGTCGATGAGATAGCCGAGGTTGCAACCCGGCTTTTACATTCTCTCGAAACTTCAGCCCCGCCGAAGAATCGAGAGGAAGAGGCCGCGAGAGCAAAAGCTCGCGCAGCGGTGAGATTTGGGGACTGATGGCTCGTCGTGCAGCCGATTGCAGCAGGTTGCTGGTCACGAAACTGGAAACGGCCTTCGATCGGGCAGTGGCGAAATAGATCTCCCTTCGGCGATTCGTACTACGGCTAACTCTTTCCGCCAGCAATCATCAAACCGGCCCCCACGACAACCAAAACGATGCTCACGATGGGCGGGGCTTTCTGATCGTCGCGAGTGGTAATGCCAACATGCGCGTCGCCGACGCGGACGCCGTGATGTTCGGAGTGTGGGAACGGAACGAAGAACGAGACTATCCCCAACGCCAGCACTACAAGTCCAACCACGGTTAGAGTTTTCAAGAGATGCCTCCTGCGCGATAACTGCTGCTGAACGTGCCGTTCCCAGCGCTTAAGATGCAGGGCGGATGCGAAAGGCTGTCAAAATAAAGAAGACGACTGCCAGCTTACGGAAGGCCGCGTCGGAACCCGAGGTCGAGTCCTAATTTGCAAAACCCTTTACGAACTCAACCAGGCTGCGCAACGCGATTCCTGATGGCCCCTTGGCGATCCAGGGCTTCTGATCTTCCATCCATGCCGTACCTGCGATGTCGAGGTGAATCCATGGGATGTCTTCCGCGAACTCCTTCAGGAACATTGCTGCGTTGATGGCGCCGCCCCAGCGTCCGCCGGAGTTGACGATGTCAGCGATGGTCGACTTGATATTTTCTTTGTATTCGTCGTCGAGAGGCAGACGCCACATTTTTTCTCCGGCTTCGATATTTGCCTTGTGAAAACGCTCATACATCGCGTCATCGTTGGCAAATACTCCCGCATTCGCATAGCCGAGAGCAACCACCACAGCGCCGGTGAGAGTGGCAGCATCCACGAGATGGGTGCACCCCAGCTGCCGCGCGTAGTAGAGGCCGTCCGCGAGAACGAGGCGGCCTTCCGCATCGGTGTTGATAATTTCGATGCTCTTGCCCGACATGGCAATCTGCACGTCGCCGGGCTTTTGCGCTTTGCCGGAGGGCATGTTCTCGGTGGCGCAAACAATGCCGATTACTTTAACTTTGGGCTTCAGCAGAGCAATCGCGCGCATAGCGCCGATCATGGTTGCGCCACCGGCCATATCGTATTTCATCTTCTCCATGCCATCCGCAGGCTTGATCGAGATACCGCCGGTGTCGAAGGTGATTCCTTTTCCGACCAGGCCCAACACCGGCTTGGCGGGCGCGCCGGCAGGGTCGTATTTCATCACGATCAGCGCGGGGGGCTCGTCGGAGCCTTGAGCAACGCTCCAGAAGGCGCCCATTTTTAGCTCCTTGATCTTGTCGGCGCCGTAAACTTCGCAGTGCAACCCTACCTCCTGACACATTTTCTTCGCGCGGTCGCCGAGAATAGTCGGAGTCATACGGTTGGAAGGTTCGTTCACCAGATCGCGGGTGAAGTTTTGCGACTCGCCGATGATTTGCGCTTCACTTGCCGCTTTCTCCAGCACAGCTTGATCGCTGTTGCCGCTGGCGAGGATGGTGAGCGCGTCGATCTTCTGATCTTTGCGGTCACTGCGATAATAATCGGGATCGAAGTTGCCCACCAGCGCGCCCTCGACAATCGCTTGTACTGCTTCTTCGGCGGGGATGCTGGATGGAGCGATGAAAGCGAAGCTACGGATTCCGCGCGATTTGAGGGCGCGCACGGCGGCTCCAGCAATGCGCCGCAAGTCATAACTGGTAAAATTTCTAGCCCCGCCGCCGCTGACGAGCAACAGGCGCTTGGCCTTCAATCCAGCGGGTTTGTGCAGCAGGTTGATCTCGAAAGGCTTGCCGCTCACTTCGCCGCTCGAAAGCAGATCAGCGGCTACCGATTGCACCGCGCTGTCGGCGGTCGCGAGCGTGAGCTGAACTTTACTGTCCTTGGTGTTCTTTTCTTTTTTTTCCTGCTCGGCTTCTTTTTCAGTTTGGTCCAGCACAATGGTGACGAGACATTCGGTGTCCTGTTGAGCGGGCGTAGAGAGTGAGATTGTTGTTTTCATGATGTCGTTTGAATGGGTTGGGTAACATTCCAGTATCGTCGGCGGCGAGGGATTTATGCAAGCTGCTGGCGGCAGTTTTCATGGCACGGCCCAGAATAAGCTGGGATCACAAATGGGGTAGCGACAGAGGTCTGCATCTTATCAACCCCCGCATGGCAAAAGGACAGATGCCACACTGAACATAAGTAACCCGCCACTGGCACCGGAGGGCCATTCCTGGGAGGAGCTGTTGTAAATAACATCGGGTTATGACTTGGCAAAACATCCACGACGGGCTCCGCGTGACATTGGTCCTGCGCTATGAAGAGGACCCACGCCAATTCGTTACCTTGTCCAGACAAACTCTGGATTCTTCTCTGGCTCGGCTGGCCATAGCGGAACTGAGGAATGCGGGATTCCTGGATGAAGAGGTCCGAGGGGTCATTCGCCTCACCCCTCGCGGGTACAAGCAATGCAAAACCACGCTACGGTATGCTTGCGCGGGCTGAGTTCCCAAACAGTGCCTCCACGGAAGTCCGCTGTCTTTAACTTCTACGCACGAATTTTACGTCCGTCCGTATCCCTCTTCCCTCTTGGTTGCAGCTGAACCGTGAAGTGATTTCCATGTGGATGGAATCACACTTCAACGAAATCGTATTTCTATTTCTTATTTGCCGCTTCCATCTTCTGCTTGTACATCTTGAGCGCCAGCTTGCGAACCGTCTCTGAGATTTCCTTATTGCCGGAGATGTTCTTCAAGTCTTGCGCAAGAAGGTGTTTCATTAATCCTAAACCAAGGTCGAGCGGCGTCCGCGGATTTGCAACCAGGTTGCGAACGACGATGTAATTCTTCATAAAGCGGCGCTTCAGCGGAATCTGACGCAGCACCGCTTCTAAAACATTTTTCTGCAGCGCAAACTTTTCGACTTCGCCATCGGAAAGCTTCGGCGCATCCAGCACCGCCAGCGCCACCACCTTCGTTCCGTCGCGAATCAGAATCGAACGCTCCTCCTTATTGCCTTTCATCGCGAGTTGGATGCGGCCCTTCACGTCGAGACGATTGATCTTCTGCACCGAATTGTCTCGCTTGGCGGGTTGTGCCGGCGCTGCCACCGCGGGCCTCGCGCTTGCCGCGGCTGCGGACGAAGCCGGGGCGCCAGCAGTGCCCTGCGCCGTGCTGTTGGCAACGGGAGTCATTTCTGTGTTTTCCGACACCGGAGAATCATCAGACCGTAGCAATTCCACGATGCCGCCCACCGGCTGGAACGGCTTATCCTGCTCCTGCGATATTTCGGTTGCATGTTCCGCGAGATATGCAGAAACTGCTTCATCGGGAACCTCTTCAGCTTCTGCAGCGTTTTTGCCGGCTGCTTCAAGATTCTCTGGAAAACCTTCCACTGCGCTGGCCTCGCTGATGACTTGAGCAGCCGTTGCAGGTTGCGGTTCCCTGTCTGCAACCGCGGCATCCGTGGATCGCGACTGGCCCGGCGCAAGCAATTTGGCGACTGTTGCCGCTTCGTCGGCCTTTAAGTATGGATTTGACCTGAGAGAATCGAGAATCCCCGCCGAAGCGCGAACGCGTGAACTCTGCAGCAAGACTGTGATGGATTCCTTCGATGCGGAGCGCGCAAACTTGGCAAGCTCGCTCTCCGCGACCGACAGATTCTCCACCAACGCAGGCAGCAGCTTGGGGCGAAAGTTCTCAGGTGAAACCATGTAGTCGAGAACTTCGCGCGGAGTTTTCGGGTCGGAGGCCGCGGCCAGGGAAGCTTTCTCGTCCCAACCCGCCAAGGTCATGCGTGCGAGATCGCCGAAAATCTTGTTATGTTTTGCGAGGTACACGAGGATCTCGATGTTTTCGTCGGGTGGGACCGAGAGTGCACCCTTCGCGGCAAACTGCATCATGTTCGACGGCAGCTTCGAGGCGCGAATTAGGTCGATCGTGCGCGGCATCAACTCACCTCATCATTTAAGAAGCTCGCTTGCGAACTGGTGCAGTCCTCGCTCTGGCTCCGGGCTCTGCTCTGGCTTCCAGTTCTTTGACCGCTATTTCAAATTCGCGGACCAAGCGGTTGGGCTTGCCGCGAAGAAATTCCTCCAGCAGCGCCCGATAGTACCAAAGAGTTCCCTCGCGTCCTCCATTGAAGCGCGTCCAGATTGACTCCCCGATTTCCCGATAGTCGGAGAGAATCGAGCGCACGTTGTTCAATTTGTCCGCCGCCGAAACCAGTCGCGTTTCCGCATCGGCATTTTTCAGATGCCGGATATATGTTTCTTTGCGCTCAAGCCACGGTGGCTTTGGAATGCTCTGCGAATCTGTGCATCCCTCCACAATCTTCGCTACGCGATTGCCAAAGCGGCGCCGAACTTCCGTCAACATTGGCGTGCCGCCACAGTCCTCCACTACATCGTGCAGCAACGCCGCGATCGCCATATCCTCATCCCCTCCGAACTCGAGCACCAGCGACGCAACTCCCATCAAGTGCGCGATGTAAGGAACCGTCGTTGCCTTTCGCGTCTGCCCGGCATGTTTATCGGCGGCAAAAAGAAACGCTTGCCGGAAACGCGCACCGAGCTTAACTGCCTGGCGCTTCAATACCGCTTGTCTTTTTGACTCCGGTTTGCTCTCTCGCTTTGAGGTCACGATTGCTTCTCTCCGCGGCGAGCCAACAAATAGGCCCGAATAAAAGGCTGCAGATCCCCGTCCAGAACGCGATCGACATCGCCGACCTCGGCCTTGGTACGGTGATCCTTGACCATGCGGTAGGGTTGCAGAACATACGAGCGAATCTGCGAGCCGAAATCACTGTCCAGTTTCGAATCTTCGATCTTCTTCGTGGCGGCGCGTTTTTTCTCCATCTCGAACTCATAGAGCTTGGAGCGCAACATGCTCATGGCGCGTTCGCGATTCTTATGCTGGGACCGCTCATTCTGGCAACTGGCAACCAGGCCGGTGGCAATGTGCGTAATGCGCACCGCCGAATCCGTTGTGTTGACGTGCTGCCCGCCCTTGCCGCTGGATCGGTAAGTATCGGTGCGAATATCTTCTGGCTTGATCACCACTTCGATGCTGTCGTCGATTTCCGGCGAAACAAAAACGCTGGCAAAGGAAGTATGCCGCCGCTTGGCCTGATCGAAGGGCGAAATGCGCACCAGGCGATGGACACCGATTTCGCTGCTCAATAATCCGAACGCATACTCGCCGTTCACCGCGAAAGTAGCCGATTTCAGACCCGCTTCTTCGCCGGGCTGGTAATCGTAGAGCACAGTCTCGAATCCCTGCCGCTCTGCCCATCGCAGATACATACGCAACAGCATGTCGGCCCAATCCTGCGATTCAGTCCCGCCGGCGCCGGGATGAATCGTCACGATTGCATTCAGCGGATCGTTTTCGCGGGAGAGCAGCGTCTCGGTTTCGAGCTTGTCAACCAATTCACGAAGTGAATCGATTTCGCGGCGCAATTCTGCGTCGACACTTTCTCCTTCTTTCGCCAGCTCAAAGTAAGCGGCAATGTCCTCGCCGCGGCGCTTGAGATCGGCGTCGGTCGCGAGCAGGTGCTCGAGGCGCTTCTTCTCCCGCATCACCTGCTGCGAACGCTGCGGATTTGACCACAGATTGGGCTCGGCGGCTTGCTTCTCAATTTCGGTTAGTTGCGGACGGAGTTTGCCCGCGTCAAAGATACTCCCGGAGTTCGCCCACTTTTTTCCCCAGCGATCCGTATTCCTGCTCGAGCTCTTGATTCATGAAGATGGTTCTGCCTTCTTGCCTGGTTTCGTCACCGACTTTTTGATAAATGCGAAGCGCGCTATCAGCGCTCCCAATGAAATTATCGCACACAGCCATGCGAACCAATCCCCATGTCGAGTGTAGAAGGTGGTTACGGAGGTGAGGGCATAGGGAGCGACCAGCACGCTACGTTCCTTGCGTGGAAGACGCGCCACAGTGCGTCCGTAGGGGTCGATCGACGCCGTCACTCCCGTATTCGTCGCACTCAAAAGCCAGCGGTCATTCTCGACTGCGCGCATGCGCGTTTGATTGAGATGCTGAGCGTAAGCACCACTATCGCCGTACCATCCGTCGTTTGACAGATTCACCAGCACTTGCGCTCCCTGGTCCGCGAACTCCCGCACCTCGCCGGGAAACACGGACTCATAACAGATCAGAATTCCAAGGCGCGTGCCTGCTGCATCCAGTGGCGCGCGCGACGCTCCCGCGTGAAACTCCCCTACTTCCTTGGTTAGACCTCCGGCAAAAGCAAACAGTCGCGGGAATGGCAAGTATTCTCCAAAGGGCACCAGATGAACTTTGTCATAACGCGCAGTCCAATCGCCCGATGGACTGATTAGCGCCGCCGAATTGAAAACCTCCGAAGTCGAACGGCCGTTCTGCGTTGCGGAAGTGCTACCGATTGCGCCCGTTACCACCCAGGCATGCGATGCACGCGCTACCTTGCTTACTGCATCACGAAACAGGGGATCGTTCGTATAAAACGGCGCCGGCGATTCCGGCCACACAATCAAGTCAACGCTGCCCACCTTCGAATCAGGCGCGGCCGATGAGTTGGAGGCTGCTTCCTTCACACTGAGATCGGCGATTTCGTTTAACGTGCGTTCGAAGCTGTCGCGCGTCCAGCTTGCATCCACTGGAAGGTTCTCTTGTACGAGCAGTGCAGTGTGGTCTGTGGGAAGCGCAGGAGCCCCAACAAGCCGGCCAGCCTGGAGCACCGCAGCCGCAGCCAGCGCGGCAATCAGCAACGTACCACGTTTTTTCTTCGGTACCAGAAACGCCGCGGCGACCGCTACATTCACCAGCATGATTTCGAATGAGATTCCGTAAACCCCGGTAAAGGTCGTTATGCGAGTAAGTGAGAGATTGTCCACTTGGGCGGTTCCGAGCAGGTTCCACGGGAAGCCTGTAATGCGCTCTCGCGCCAACTCCACCGCGACCCATAAGAACGGCGTGGCCACCAGGGCTAAACGATTGTCGTTGCCCGGTCCGGCCGATAAACTTAACAACAATCCGAATATCCCGTGATAGAGCCCTAAGTAGAGACAAAAGAGAAAGAGGGCCAACAACGCCAGCGGAAGGTTTAATCCGCCGTATTGACGCATCGTGTCGTAAATCCAGTAACACGTCCCCGCGTACCAGAGAATCCCACAGATATACGCGAGCAGGAAGGCCTGGCCCGGCGTCGCAGCTTGCAGATTGACAGATCCAACGATTTCGAGCGTTCCTGCCGGTCGCGCACGCAATATCGCCACGATCAAGGGAGCAAAAGCCAGCCACGACAAAACATACAATCCGGGAAGGGGAAAAATCAGAATCTGTAGAAGTGAGGAGACGATAATCAACAGCCAGGCGCTGAAATGAATTTGCCGCACTGGGAAGGATAACAAAACGGTCTCGTCATTCCGAACGGGCTTCTGCCCCCGAGAGCTTGGCCTGAGCGGGGCGAGGGGAGTCTGCCGTGCTTCCGGGCGGCACACGACTGCGTACGAATTCTACAATTTCCGGCGTCACATACGGCGGAGGCATAATTCGGAAGATTGGACGTTCGGCCACCGGCTTCAGGGAAACGTTTTGCCATTCCGACAGCGCAATTTTTGAACTCTCGTGAAGAATCACCGCGCCGGCGCGATCCAGAAACTCCCGCGCCGACGTCTTGAAATCTTCTATGCCTGGATTGAGCACCGTCACATACAAATCAGGCCGTAAGAACTTCATCACGCTGTTCGATTCCACGATCACATTGCGCGCCCGTTCAAGCCGGTGCCGCAGCGCGGGCATGGCCTCGGCCAGCCGGCCCTGTTCTGTCCGCACCCACAACGCTCGCTGGGCTCCAGCCAATAGAAAACGCGACGTGTCTGATTCTCCGCTACGATCTTTTTCTTCTGAGATTGCCCAGGAGTGGTCAGACGTAACGCAGTCGCAGGGTGCTCCATTTGCAGAACAGATTCCGTGTCCGTATTGCGTAATCTTTACGGCAGTCCAATCGTATTCAGGCAAGGCACAAATCAACTCCGCAACCACGCTGGTTTTTCCTACGCTTCGCGAGTGTCCGCCAATTACCAGGATCGCCATAACTATCTTTTTCTTACTAACCGCGCCAGCGCTGCCAACTGCTTCAGATACTGCCGCACCGGCTGCGCGGGGGTTCCCCAGAAGGCGACGCCGTTCCCGCGCAAAACTTTGTTAGGCAACACACCGCCCTGTCCACCGAGCATCACTCCTTCTTCAATCCGCGCATGCTCGCCGACGCCGACTTGTCCGCCCAGCACGACATCCTTCTCGATCACAATGCTGCCGGAGAGCCCGGTCTGCGCGGCGATGACTACGTTCTCGCCAAGACGGCAGTTGTGGCCAATGTGCACAAGGTTGTCGATCTTCGTCCCTCGCCCGATGCGAGTTTCATCGAGCGCCCCACGATCGACAGTAGTGTTGGCGCCAATTTCAACATCATCTTCGATCACGAGGTTGCCGACCTGGGGAAACTTTTCGTAGCGTCCACTTTTTGGGTCGCGCACATATCCGAAGCCATCACTTCCCAGAACCGCGCCGGCATGCACAATTATGCGATCCCCTAATGTTGTGCGGGCGTAAATGGTGACGCGCGGATAAATTTCGCACTCCCGCCCGATCTTCACTCCTCGTCCAATGGCGCAACCAGCGCCGATCCGCGTGCCCTCGCCGATCTCCGCACCCTCTGCTATAACCACGTACTCTTCCAACACTACGTTCTCGGCCATTTGAACTGAAGGGTGCGCCACAGCAGTGGCGTGGACGCCCGTCTTACCGCGATCACAATTTCGGTCAAAGAGAAAATGTGCTGCGCGCGCGAACGTCAACTTGGGATGATGGCTGATGAGCAGCGGCTTCTCCGCTGAACTCGCCGTCAATGCGGCCACGGCAAACTCGCCTGCGATGACTGCACCGGCGCCAGACAGCATAGCCCGACGCAGATATTTCTCATCCTCGACAAACACCAGATCGCGCAGCGAAGCGGAGCCCATACTGGCGACACCCTCGACCTCGACACTGCCATCCCCGTGCAATCGGGCTTCGACAGCCTTGGCGATCTGTTGCAGGGAACGCATCAGGGCACTCGCTCTGCTCTCACTCTATAGCAGAGCATACAGATGACGAAAGTGTTAGTCCGACGGCGCGGCTGCGGCGGGCGGCAAAAGCCTACAATCAGTTTATGGAAAGGAAAATCTTCTGGATGGTTTTCACCGTGCTCGGTCTTCTGGCGGATTTCCTGCTGCCGATCTGGTGGGGCCTGGCCGCGACCATCCCTATTTTATTCGTCTCTTGGTGGGTGGCCTATCGTAGCGACTGGTTCTGAGCCGTAGTGGTAGTCGCCGTGCAACTGCCTGTCGATGGCGATGTCGTTGATGATTGGCACATCGTAAATGTCCCGCCGGTTGCGTTGCATCCCGAGGCGCCGGTCACGGTCCAAGTACCGGTAACCGAGCCGTTGCTCAGCGCATTCGTATTCCCGGTAGTAGCCGTTCCCGTCACTGGTCCGTTGAGCGTAAGCGTATTGCCGGAGGCTGCAACGGTGTATGCGAGAGTGCCCGTCACGGCATCGGTGCTCCCGTTGATGGTCAGGTCCATGGTGCCGCTCTCTGTTCCTCCATCTACGGGGAAACAAGTGCCCTGGGTCAGAAATTGGAAGTAAGTAATGTTCAAGCTGCCGTTGCTATTCACCGTGAATTCGGTGTTAAAGCTGAAGCCGGAGGCCTTGCCGCTTCCTCCCAGTATTTCCGCGCTCCAAATTCCTCCTGCGGCCGTCTGAGCAGTCTGTGTATTTATTGTGTTATTGCTGCCGCAACCGGTCAGCATCAGTGCGGCAAGCAGCAGGGCTGCAACTTCCTTCATGAATCTTCCTTGAGTTCGAAACTAATCCCGGGGTCCAGGATTTAGGGCAAAGATTTCTGCTGCAAGATTACAGAGATGCGGGCCGGCTGGTCAATGGATGTACGGAAGCGCCGGCGCTGTTACAGAGTCGTCGAGATAGGGCTCGATTGACGCGAATCACGAAGTACCGCGCAGGCCCCCATTCGCGTCCGAGCTCGCTGGCAAGCGAGATTTTGCACATAACGACCACGCGCTCAAATCGGTTTCGGTACGTTACCGCACGCTGTGAGCAAGCCTTGACAGGCCTTCCCTGACAGGCTAGATTTCCCTTGACGATTCGGTCACATTCAGTGGGTGACTGAGCATGCAGGGCGAACAGAAAGAACGCTGGTTAGAACTTTGCGAATTGGCCGCAAAGGAGCAGGACCCTGGCAAGCTCTTGAGGTTCGTCCAAGAAATCAATCACCTCCTCGACGAAAAGCAGAAAAGGATTAATCAAAAAAGTAATCCTATCGCTCCACACCGAAAGGCCGGGTAACACTTCTTAGCCCTGCCGCTACGCTCCCCGCCGTCCTTTGAGCTCTGCCAGCAACTGCTCAATCCGATCGTCTTTCTCCAGCGCCGCTAACCGGTCTTCCATGTTGTCGCTGGCAATTTCCGACTTGGCCTTGCCGATCGCTTCCGAATGCACCACTTTCCGTTTCATCCGGTCGAAGGCTGCGGCCTTCGAGCCATCACCCATCGCGAGACGCGCGTCGCCCGCCTTGGCCACGGCGCGGGCGCGCCGATGTTGCGCGATCAGCAGATCGGCCTTGGTTTGCGCCTCGGCCAGCTTCTGCTCGAGTTGGCGCAGGGCGGCTTTCAAATTCTCGACCTGCGCTTTCTGGTCGGCCACTTGCTGCCCGAAACTCTCGCTCATCTCGCGATAGCTTTCCACTCGCTGCAGCGATGCGCGCGCCAGATCGTCCTGTTTCTTGTCAACAGAGAGTTCGGCCTTGCGCATCCATTCGGCCACTTTACCTTCGTTCTCTTTCTTCTTGCTCTCCAGCAGGTGCTGATCGGCGATAGCGATCGCCACCTGCGTTTTGACCTGCAGCAGTTGGTTCTGCATATCGAGAATTACCTGTTTGATCATCTTTTCGGGATCCTCGGCCTTATCGATCAGGTCGTTGAGGTTGGCCCGGACTAAGGTCGAAACACGCTCCAGTAGTGCCATGGTGGGACTCCTTTTTTAGCTTCGAGCTTTGCGCCGCAGTACAGCCGTTATGAGTTTCGGACTTCCAACTCTTGATCTCTTTTTGTCGATTCGCAGTTAGGGCACTTTTGACGTCGCAGAGTGCTGCCGATTGCGATGCCAATGGCCATCCCGACCCCCAGCCAGATGGCGATATGGCCCGCAAATACGCCCAGCGCTGTTCCCAGTGCCGCGCCCAACGCTATTCCTATTCCCATACCCGTCGATTTCTTGTTCATATCGCTGCTCCGATGTGATCCCGGAATACCGTGCTCCTGGCTCGCTAGGCGTGCGGGACGGACGGATGGCCCGTCCCACACCGGCATCTCGGAACCTCATTTCGTTGCGTCCACCAACGGCGGATTGGGTGCGTTGTCGCCAATCCGACGCACTTTGCCCAGCAGTTCCGACAGCGGCATGCCCGAGAGTGTCTCGAACAGCGCCGGCACTTGCGCTGCCATCTTGGCAATGTCGCCGGTGATTTTGTTCATCCCGGACGCATCGCCGTTTCCGGTCGATACGATGGTGATCTTGTCGACGTTCGCCAACGGACTGGCCAGCGCCCTCACCACCTCCGGCATGCTGGTGAACAGCCGGTCGATCACCGCAGCCTGGTTGTATTCCTGATAAGCCTCGGCTTTAACATTCATGGCCTTGGCTTCGGATTCGCCTTTCTTGAAAATGATTTCGGCTTCCGCTTCGCCCTGCGCACGTATCGACGACGCATGCCCTTCCGCCTCGGCGATCAGGCGCTGCTTTTCGGCCGCAGCCAGCGTCTCGATGCGCTGACGCTCGATTTCCGCCTGCTTCAGAACGGTCGCGATCAGTTCTTTTTCGCGGCGATTGATCTCCGCCTCCTGCACCTTGACCTGTTGCTCTTTCTCGATCTGCTGGACCTTTACCTGTTCGGCCACCACCTGCTGCTGCATGATGTTGGTCTGGATGTCATACGCCTTGTCGGCTTGCGCCTGCTGGCGTTTCGTGACCTCAAGAAATTGCGCCTTCTTCACTTCGAGGTCACGCTGCGATTCGGCTTGCTTGGCCAGCGACAAGGTTTCCGCAAGCACCCGCTCCTGATCGGCCTGCGCTTTAGCGACCGCTGCCTCGCGCTGCGCCAGTGCACGCTTGATGGCAGTATCGCGGTCGGCTTCCGCGGTGGCGACGTCGGCATCTCGCTTGATGCGCGCAACATCCGGCTTGCCCATGTTGGTGATGTACTCATTCTTGTCGCGCACTTCCTTGATCGTGAAGGAGATTACCTCCAGACCCATCTTGTTCATGTCTTCCGCGCAGGTCGAGCGCATGCGGTCGGAGACCATCTCTGGCTGCTTCACAATCTCTTCCACCGTAAGTTGGCCGATGATGCCGCGCAGATGTCCTTCCATAACCAACCGGATCAGCCCTTCGCGCTCCTGATCGCTCTTGGTAAGAAACTGCTCGGCTGCCGTAAGCACAGACTCGCGGTCGGACTTCACTTTGATTTGCGCGACCGCCTCTACCGTCACTGCGACACCCTGTTTGGTGTAGAGATCCTGCTGTGGCGCGACGTCGAATGACATTAACTCAAGGGAGAGATCGCGACAGATCTGCACCATGGGAAGCACCAGCGTGCCGTGTCCCTGCACCACGCGCGTTCCACCCAAGCCATACACGATGAGTGCTTCGTGCGGTCCCGCTTTGCGATAGAGCCTGGCCATGCCACTCATCAGAAACAGAATGACCATCACTCCCAGCCCAACGAAAATCCATATTTCAACCATCCGTGACATCTCGAACATAACGCCTCCTGTTACTTCTACATATGCGGTACTGGAGACTTAACGTGCGGTCTCGTTGTGGTTGCATACAAGTCCTGAAAAACAATTAGCTCGCTAAAGGGAGTGCGCCCACCATTAAGGTTGCGATCAATGATCCAGTTATTTACGAAATAAACGACACCGAGCGCGACGTAGAAAACGGCGACCATTGCCCATTTGGAGAAATTCGAAACGCCCACGCGTTGGCTCATGACGTAACTGGCGATCGTAAAGATCACGAGGGGCAAGATGGTTGTGACCAAAACCAGCATCAAGGCACCTTCCCGTGAAGTCCAGCCGTTCGGTTGCCAGTTAACGTCGAAGTGCACCGCCATCCGCGCAGGTAAGCGGTCCCACGCGCGCCGGTAGTGCAGCGCCGTCAGCGGTAATGCCAACCACGTCAACCCAACCGCCAGCTGAAACAATTTTCTTTCCATAAAAACTCTTCATCCAACAAACTGTTCGAACGAGACACCACTACGACCGCGATTCGCTACTGATCGTCTGCCATCTCACTCCACAGCCGAACATAAGCAATTCCCTTCTCGTAACGAGTGACAACAACTTCAGTTCCTTTGGCGATGGAACTCCCATCATCGCTGCGCGCGCCGCACACGCGGCGGGTTCCCATCTGCGGGTAGACGATTTCACCGGTCCCACCTTCTCGGATGGAACTAGAGACACGGCCCAGGACGCCCGCCATCTCATAGTCCGCAGGGTCCATGTTTTCTTCCTCGGAGATGAGGACTCTGCTCAGAAACAAAAAAATGATCCCTCCTCCGACCAGGCCGCTAATCACGGAAAGCGTCAGTCCCAAACCCACCCATACCGAGGAGAAGCGCGTCAGCAAATATCCGGTGCCGCCAAACCAGGCCAGGAATGCGGCCAACGATGGCGGGTTGAACGGCGATACGCTGCCGCTGCGTACGGGGTGACTCGTTCCCGGCGCTAGCGCTGGCGCCGGCCCGTGTGGGAGCGGACCGTGACTGCCACCAACCGGAGCATGCGTCCCGACGGTTCCCGGCGCAGGAAGATGCCCGCTGATGTGACCATGAAAATGCGGCAGATGCAGCCGCCCCGTGCGCGCCCCTCCGAACACGAAGGAAAAGAAACTGAAGCAGAAGCCGACGGCGAAGCAGATCAAGTAGAAGTCTGCCCATGTCATGGAATAAGTCATCGGATTCTCCTTTCCTCGCCTTTCGCACCGCGGCCATCTTTCGCGCCACGGCCAGGGATCTCGCGACCCCGGTGATGGCTGCCCGCCATTAGTTCCGGCCGTAACGCTTCGAGCAGGCGATCAGCCAAGCCCGGCGTGTCGAGAATCGTCCCCAGCAACAACAGGCAGCGCCGAGTATCTTTCTCGCGAGCCGCTTTGATCAGCACGTCACTAACTTCCGGATCGCTTACAAAGCGCTCTGAACCTTGCAGCAGCCAAACGTCCAGCTGCCCTTCGGTAGTACGTAAGTCAGAAGTCAGTTCCGTGTGGTAACCCTCCGGGTCATCCACCAGGAAGCCGGGATGCACCTTGAAAAACTTCGCCAGCAGCGCACGCGACGATTGCGTCATATGCGGGCGAGAACCATTTTCGATCTGCGACAAATATGACTGACTGATGCTCTTGCGCAACTCCTGCCGGATCGCCTTCACAATTTCCAGCTGCGTCATGGGACGGCCAAGGCCGCGCAACGAGCCTTCCACCTCCCGCAGGTAACGAATTTTCTTTCCCAGCTTCATATTGCTTATCGCAATATTTATATTGCAATATGCAATTTATGTCAAGAAATGTATTGCCCGTGTTTGTAAGGGGTTAGGGCTACTTAGAGCCCGGCTTCTATTCGGGAACGGGGATCAAGGTAATCCCGCAATGCATCGCCAATGAAGTTGAACGAGAGCACAGCGAGCATCACCGCGAGCGCGGGAAACAGCACCAGATGCGGGGCGTCGAACAAGTGAGCACGGCCATCGTTGAGCATGGTGCCCCAACTGGCCGTGGGCGGAGGCACACCCAGTCCCAGAAAGCTCATGGTAGCTTCGGCGAGGATGGCTCCGGCCATGCCGATCGCAGCCTGCACGATCACGGGCTGGATAATATTGGGCAGAATGTGGTGGACGATGATGCGCAGATCGCTGGCGCCCAGGGCGCGGGCAGCTTCCACAAACTCGCGTTCGCGCGCGGCGAGAACTTGTCCGCGAACCAGACGCGCGTAGCCAACCCATCCTCCGAGCGACAGTGCGAGAATCAGATTGAAGATACCGGGACCACGGAAGGCGACGAAGGCAATGGCGAGAAGAATTCCAGGGAACGAAAGGAATGCATTCATCAGAACGATGTTAACGAAACGGTCGATCCCCCCGCCGTAGTATCCGGCGATCGATCCGATGATGAGGCCAAGAGCCAACGACGCGGCGACAACGCAGCTTCCGACTAGCATTGAGATGCGTGCCCCATAGATGATGCGAGAAAGAATATCGCGGCCAAGTTCGTCAGTCCCGAACCAGTGGGTGCCAGACGGAGGTTCGAGGCGTGTGGGAAGGTTGATGGACGTCGGATCTTGCGGTGCGATCCACGGGGCAAACATGGCGAAGATCACGAAGATGATGACTAAGACAACCCCCGTAGCGGCCAGCGGATTCTTTCGGGCATTTCCTACAATCGAGCGATGAACCGAGATGGCGGCAGTAGACATGATCGAGTTGGAACGGGAGTCGGTCTTGAGTTCGCTGCCGACTTGTGTTCTCATGAAATCAGTGCCGGACCATTGCAGGTCCGCATGCGCGCCTCAACTCCACCCTCAGCGTATATCCTCAAGGAGGAAAGTCATGAGCAAAGACAAAGTTTCCTACATTCCCAAAGATTACAACTCAGTCACACCCTATCTGATCATCAAAGGCGCTGCCCGCGCCATTGAATACTACAAGAAAGTCTTTGGCGCAACTGAAACCGTTCGCATGAATGGCCCGGACGGCAAGATCGGTCACGCCGAGTTGAAGATCGGCGACTCGCACATCATGCTGGCCGATGAAAATCCCAGCATGGGGGAGGGACACACCAGCGCGGCCACCATCGGCGCAAGCCCGGTGAGCCTCTATGTATACCTTCCGAACGTTGACGAAGTGGTTCAGCGTGCGACAACCGAAGGAGCCAAAATCCTGAAGCCGGTGCAGGATCAGTTCTATGGAGACCGCAATGGCTTCATTCGAGATCCATTCGGACATCTCTGGGGCGTGGCCACTCACGTGGAAGATGTCTCGCCCGAGCAGATGCAAGAACGGATGAAGAAAATGATGCAGGCAGCATAGTCTGGTTTGGACTAGAGGCGGGGCAGACATGCCTCGCCTTTTTACTTATGTCTGAACGTTGGAACGTCACTCACCGAAAACCAACCGGCCCAACCCGTCGCCAGGCGCGCGGACCTCTGGATCGGAAGAGATAGAATGCGTTATGCGCATTGGCGTCTTCACACCCTTGCTGTCGCAACTGCCGCTCCCTGCGGTTCTCAAAAAACTGAAGAGCTTGCAGATCGACACCATCGAACTGGGCACAGGCAATTATCCCGGCGACGCGCATTGCAAGCTCGCGATGCTCGAAGATGCCCCATCCCTGGCCGAGTTTAAGAAGATTCTGGCCGATCACGGCGCCACCATCAGCGCTTTGAGTTGTCACGGAAACCCTTTGCATCCTGATGAGGCCCGCGCCCAGCGCGACCGCGAGGTTAGCCGCAAGACAATCCTCCTTGCAGAAAAGCTCGGCATCTCGGTGGTCATCGATTTCTCCGGGTGCCCGGGCGATTCGCCCCGTGCGAGCGCTCCCAACTGGGTCACCTGCCCATGGCCTCCCGAGTACCTGAAAGTTCTCGACTGGCAGTGGAGCGAAGTGGTCGCGCCTTATTGGACGGAGCACGCACGCTTCGCCGCAGATCACGGCGTGAAGATCGCAATCGAAATGCATCCTGGCTTTGTGGTTTATAGTCCGGAGACGATGCTCAAGCTGCGCTCGGTTGCCGGACCGAATGTGGGGTGTAACTTCGATCCCAGCCATCTCTTCTGGCAGAGCATTGACCCCATCGCCGCCGTACGTGTGCTCAAGGACGCAATCTTTCACGTTCACGCCAAGGACACTCAGATTTATTACGCGAACCTGCCGCGCACCGGCGTGCTCGATACGAAGCTGTACACGGAGGAGCGCGAACGCGCTTGGATCTTCCGCACTTGCGGTTACGGTCACGGAGCCGAATGGTGGAGCGAATTCATCTCCACGTTGCGAATGTTCGGCTACGATAACGTGCTCTCAATCGAGCACGAAGACAGCCTGCTCTCGCCAGAGGAGGGTCTGACCAAGGCCGCTAACTTCCTCAACAGCATTGTGATCCGCGAGCAGCCTGGCACTGCATGGTGGGTCTAGCACGGTGCTGATGGAAAACAAATGAAACCGATCAGAACCGCAATCCTCGGTACCGGCTTCATGGGCCGGGTTCATCTCGAAGCGGTGCGGCGACTGGAATACGTTGAAGCCGTTGCCATAGCGGGAAGAAACCTCGAAGCGGCTCGTCGCCTCGGCGCCGGTTTCTCTCTCTCCGCCTTTGCTGCCGATTATCGAGATCTCTTGCGTGACCCATCGATCGATGCGGTTCACATTTGCACGCCGAATTCGCAGCATTTTCCCATGGCCAAAGCCGCTATCGAGGCAGGCAAGCACGTGATCTGCGAAAAACCGCTGGCCGCGACTGTGCAGGAGGGCGAGCAACTGGTCTCTCTCGCGAAACTACAAAAGGTTCGCAACTGCGTCTGTCACAATCTGCGTTTTTATCCGATGGTGCAGCAGATGCGCCGTATGCGAGAAGACGGCGATCTGGGAGAAATTCTCATCGTACAGGGCACCTATTCCCAGGACTGGCTGCTTTACGACACCGACTGGAATTGGCGTGTCGATTCCAAAACTGGAGGCCCTTCTCGCTGCATGGCCGATATTGGCTCGCACTGGTTTGATATGGCCGAACATGTCACGGGCATTCGAGTAACTTCTCTTTGCGCCGACCTGCAGACCTTTCACCCGACGCGCAAGCAGCCGAAACAGTCAGTTGAAACCTTTTCCAACAAAATGCGGAACGCGGAAGATTTTATTGAGACTGCTGTCGACACCGAAGATTTCGGTGCTGTCATCTTCCACATGGGCAAACGCGCGCGCGGCAGCCTGGTTGCCAGCCAGGTTTCCGCGGGACGCAAGAACCGGCTCAGTATTGAGATTTATGGCACACAATCTTCCGTTGCGTGGGATCAGGAGCGTCCCGACGAACTCTGGGTCGGCCATCGCGATACCGGTAATCAGATCTACGTAAAAGATCCGTCTTTGCTCAAGGCGGCGGCGCGCACCTATGCCGATCTTCCCGGCGGACACAGCGAAGGCTACGACGACACGTTCAAGCAAATCTTTCGGCGTTTCTATGCTTCGATCGGCGCAACTTCGATCGACGCATCCGCCGCAGTCCCCGAATATCCGCAGTTCGTCGATGGACTACGCCAACTGACCATCCTCAATGCCACGCTCCAGAGCAGTCGCAGCCGCGGCTGGATCGATGTTCCCCCACTCAAAAACTGCCGTTGAAAGGAACGCTTGCTAATCCTCGCCGCTATCCTTGCATTTCTTATCTACGGAATGATCGCCGCTACCTTGGGCACTATCCTGCCCGAGTTGTCCGAGCGCTTCCACCTGTCGCCCAGCCAGAACGGCACCATCGCGTTTGCGCAGGCGCTCGGCCTCATCCTCGCCTCGCTCGCCGTCGGTCCACTGCTCGACAACGAAGGCAAGAAGGTGGGGCTTATTCTTGGGCTAACGCTCATCTCGGTCGCGCTCTTCGCTCTGCCGCGCTCGCCTGGCTTTCGCAGCATCCTTCTGCTGATCTTTTTGCTGGGAGTAGGCGGGGGCACCATTGTGACTGCAGCAAATGCGTTAGTCAGTGACGTGAGTGAGACTCATCGCGCCGCTGCGCTGAACCTGACTAACCTTTTTTTCGGCGTCGGAGCTCTCGCCACGCCGTTCATCGCAGCCAATTTTTTCCAGCGCAATTGGGTGCGGCTCTGCTACACCATCGCGTCACTCACCCTTGTAACCCTGGTGTTTCAGGCTCTCACCAAAATGCCAGGGCCGACTGGCGCGGGGCGTTTCGTACTGGCAGATGCAGTTCCCGTACTCGGGCGGCCGTTACTCTTTCTGATTGGATTATTCCTTTTTCTCTACATTACTTGTGAGGTTGGCGTATGGAATTGGCTGGTTCGCCATCTCATCGCGCAGGGAATCTCAGAATCGCGCGCGCTCAACATTCTCTCGCTGGGATTCGCGCTCGGCCTGCTGATCGGCCGCGCCGCAATCTTGCCGGTCCTCATCCATGTGCCTGCCATTACTGTCACGCTCGTGGGATCCGTCACAATGGCGGTTACGACATTTCTAATGCTGCGGACTACCAAGCCGATCACTGCCCTTGTGCTTGTTTTTCTTGCCGGTCTTTCCATGGGGCCAGTTTTTCCGACCACGCTCGCCATCGTCGGCGACGCCTTCCCGCGTATGACAAGCACTGCCATCGGCTTTGTGATTACGTGCGGATGGACTGGACTTGCAGTCAGTTCCCGCGTTATCGGCTTCATCGCCGGCGGCGACCCGTTGAAGCTGAAGAAGGCTCTGCTGGTCATTCCAGCGTCTGCGCTGCTGATGGTGGGCTTGGATCTGGCGATCCGCAGGGCGCTTCATTAGCGGTGCAACACCCCGCTTCCGCGCGGTCGGGTCGGGTCCGGTCTTGCAATGCTGCCGATAGGTCAGCTAAAAGCGCGCATATACTCAGCGTCAATTTTTAGAGCTTCCATCATGGGCATATCGAACTCTTCTTGCTCGACAAATATGTGCTCGATTCTAGCTTTCTTCGCCGCTTCGAAGATGGGATGATAGTCAATTGCACCGTGACCCATCTCTGTGGAAGGCGGCCCCAGTTCCGGCGCAACGCCATGGCCCATCTTGAAGTCTTTCACGTGCAGCATGGAAATGCGCGTGGGATATCGGGTCAGCAAATCTGCAGGTGATTGCTTTGCGACCGCGGCCCATCCGCAGTCCAGCTCCATGGTTACCTTCGCGGGATCGGTCGACCGCATCAGTTCGTCGTAAAATACAACACCGTTTTCCGAACGGAACTCGGGTGTGTGATTGTGATAGGCAAAGCGCATCGCCGCCGCGTTTACCCGCTCTCCGATTCGGTTGAACTGATCTGCGTTCCAGCGCCAGTCGTCAAGCGTCATCGCCTCCCGAGCGGCCCGAGAACCTGGATCTTTCATGCGCGACGGATCTCTGAACCAGGGCGACGCGCAGACGATGTAGTTAAGACCCAATTCCTTGCCATATTGGATTGTTTCATCTACCTTCGGCAGCAAATCTTTCAGTGGGTAATGAGCGCTCACACAGCGCAGGCCAGCCTGATCCATTGCCTGTTTCACTTCACTCGGGGTGTGATTGAAGAAGCCAGCCGCTTCTACCTCGCGATAGCCAATGGCGCCCAACTGCCGTAGCGTTGACTCATAGGCCTTGGGCAGAATCTCTCGCACCGAGTACAACTGCAGCCCCAGCGGCAAGCCCAGAGGATTCGCCATTAGCCACGGTGCGCTGCTCGATACGGCGGCGCCCACCACCGACGCCGAGGCTGTCTTCAGAAAAGTTCTTCGCGAAATCCGATGCATAAGTTCGACTCTCATTTCCCCAATAGTTCTATCCAAATCAGTTTAAAGGTCGCCTATCCCCGAATCGTCTTCGCCGCCGCATCCCATGTTGCAATCGTGTTTTTGAAATACGCGTAGTTGGCGAGATGGCAACCGATTGCGGCGTGATTGCCAAATTCTTCGTTCTCTACCGTTGGCTTGCGAGTTCGAACCGCGTCAAAGAAGTTCGCCTCGTGGGCCGACACGTCACTGTAGCCCAGCGGCGCGGTGAAAGTCTCCGCCTCAACTGCCTGGTAATCGAGCGGCCCGGGCTGCGGATGTTCCGCTTCCCACTTTGCCAGATACTCCTTGCGCAGCCGCGCCGGCCAGCCTTTCAGCGAATATCCCTCCGCCCGCGGAGTCGTGTCTTGCGGGGTAAAGGTCAGAGTTTGTCCGATGATTTCCATGGTGCCCTTTGTGCCGTGAAACCTGATCGGTTCGCCGCCCGCATTGTTCAGATTGCAGCGCAAAGCAACGCGAAATCTCGGATAGTCGTAGAGCGTCTCGATCAGATCGGGGAAGTCACGCCCATCCTTCCAGCGAAACAATCCGCCGCTCGATTGCGCCCGCCTCGGCGCTTCGTTGGTCCCTGAGATGAAGTGGATCCCTGACAGCAGATGTACGAACAAATCGCCGGCCAGCCCTTCGCCATAATCAGAGAAGCAACGCCAGCGAAAAAAGCGTGCCGCGTCAAACGGGCGCTTAGGCGCGCCCACGAGAAACGCATTCCAGTCGATGGTCTGCTCACTTGCGTCGGACGGAATGGGATAAACCCAGGCGCCGCTGGCAGAGTTGCGGTCCGACGAACCTTCGATGAAAAACACATCGCCGAGCGCTCCCGCTGCATAAAGCTCGCGCGCTTTCTCATAAACGATGGAGCTGACGCGCTGGCTGCCGATCTGCACAATGCGCTTTCCTTTGCGCGCCGCGTCCACCATAGCGAAGCCATCTTCTACCGTGTGCGACATCGGCTTTTCGCAGTACACATCTTTGCCCGCAGCACACGCATCCACCACGATGCGCCGATGCTGGTGGTCGGTGACGGCCACAATTACTGCATCCACATCCTTGCGATCGAGGATCTCCTTATAATTGCGGGTCGCCGGAACCTGCTTTTGGACCGCTTCTTGCGCCGCCTCGTGACGGCTGTCATAGAGATCGCACACCGCTACGCACTCAATGCCCGGAACATCGAGCGATGCGGCCAGCAATTCGCATCCACGTGTGCCGGTGCCGATCGAGGCAAATCGAACGCGGTCGCTTGGCGCAATTGCTCGGCCCGCGCCCCATAGAGCCGCTGGTTCCAGCAGCGTCATCTTTACCGCGGCTCCGGCAGCCACGGAACCCGCGCCGATCCGCATGAAATGCCTGCGTGTCAACGATCGCATTCACTTCCCTCCCTGTTCTGGCTATTTCGCCGAAGTATCTTGATTAGCCACAAGCGCGTAGCTGACGAAAGCCACCTCTTTGCCGTCTGGTGACCAGGAAGGCACGTTGATGGTGCCCTGGCCGCCGAACAATTTTGCCAGCACCGTGATTTTCTTGCCGGACATATTCTTATCAGACATGGCCTTGTCAGACAGCGGCATAATACGCAGCATCACATTCTGATTCGGAGGATGACCCTTGACCCCAGGTTCAAAAGAAAGGAAAACCATCCACTGTCCGTCCGGCGAAATATGCGGAAACCAATTGTTCCACTCGTCGGCAAACATCTGTTCCTGCTCGCTGCCATCGGTGCGCATGCGCCAGATTTGCATGTGCCCCGTTCGCTCCGAATTGAAGTAAATGTATTTTCCATCGGGCGAATACTCTGGGCCATCATCGAGACCCTGCGCCGTGGTCAGGCGCGTCTCTTCGCCGCCAGTCACGGGAATGGTGTAGATATCAAAATTGTCTTCATGATTGAATTGGCGCTGTCCGACGAATGCCAGCGTCTTTCCGTCGGGCGACCAACCGTGCCAATACGATGGGGAGTTCTGCGTAATCTGGCGCGGCACTCCACCGCCGATCGGAACGATATACACGATGGACTTGTTGTCCCTCTGCGACTGATCGCTAATGGCAAGCGAGGTCTGGTCCGGCGAAATGCCATGGTCGTTGTTGCAACGGTTGGCGAATGCGGTATCGATTAACGCTGGCTCTCCTCCAGTTGCAGGCAGGCGGTAAATATGTCCATTGCGGTTGAAGAGAAGAGTCGTGCCGTCGCGTGTCCAGTTGGGCGCCTCGAAACGTTCAGGCGCAATATAAACTACGCGCCGGTCATCCGAGGCGATGTTGATTCTCTCCAACGAACTATAAAGAGTAGGATTCTCCGCCGGAGTGAGATTGTTCGCGAGTTCCACATTCGAAAACGCAGCTCTTTCAAGGGCATTCTTATCGTGAGAGCACACTCCTATTCCCACATAAAACGCCCCCTGCACCGAGGTACGAATGGATGCTCCAGAAAAGCGCATCGCATTGTGGCCGTTGCCGAGCGCAACGTATACGAAATCTCCTCGCTTTTCCAGGCGCAAACGCTTGGGACTCCTAATACTCGCCTGAATCTCATGTGTTGCGCCGCCCCTTTCATCCCGATATTGCAGCGCGGTCACTCCATTTCCCAGCACAGCCACGTCAACGTATGCGGAATCTACGTCGAGACTTTGGCGAATGATCAGAACAGCCTTGCGATGTTCGTTTCGGCTCTCACTGAGGAATGAAACATCGGCCGCCAAACTTACGTCGCCTGTAACCTTTTTCCAAACCATGTGGAAGGCATCAGAAGCGAACCACATATCCTCACCGCTGCCACTGACGGAGTATGTTCCGGTCGTCGCATCATATTCCACAGATCCGGGATGATGCGCCTCGCCGATATCGCCATCGTTCTCGAAGATCCCGAATGATTTCTGATTCGCGCGCGCCCCACTCTGGGCGCCCACAATAATTAATGAACAAACACTGAATACCAACAGAGTTGCAGTCGATCGCCTGATCATAGCAATGGACCCTCGACCCGAACTTGCACCGCCATTCTACACATCGACGGCGCCAGCTACGTGGTCGGAATAGAAAATGGCGCCTCTATTCCTGGCCATTCTCGAAGCCTGTCCGGCTCCTTTGTAACCTATCCAAATCGCTGCGTAGGCATCATAATTTCGGAACACGATCTCAAAAATGATGACTCACTTCCCCCGGCCCCATCAAAACCAGCGCGCCCTTCGTGTCGAATTCAACAGCGGAGTTCCTGCCGCCATACGATTCGAGGACGGTCGTCATCGCTGCGGTAGACTGCGAAGAATTTCCCTCACTGGAGGCCTTCTTCGCGTCTCGCGTCCTCTCATTCCCGGCTCGTTGGTGGAAGTGACATTTATCTCACCCAGAGGATCGGTGCTTGGCCTCGCTGAATTGCTCAGTCCATCCTCAGACACCTTAAGGTGTCTGCAACCTTTCAAATTCCTCATGCTCGACGACGATAACTACCGAAGGCTGATCTGGCTGATTTGGTCTTCGGAGGCCGGCAGCGCATACGGTTCCTGATTCTTTCCCAAGCCACTAACAATTTCAGACCTGTAATTTTCACGAGCAGCGTTTGCCTGCGTTGAAGAATTTGCCGGGGCACTCTTCAACCCCTATAATCCGCGTGCTCATGGCCTTGCTGAACGGCGCGAAGCTATCCCGCCAGTGGTTGCTCAGTTCGTTGCCGGAATTATGGTCGCGAAGTCGTCGAATCAACACGGCGGAAAGTGTCGAAATGCCGTCGATTCGAACTTCGAGCAAATGCACGGCATCAGGGAAGCTGACTTCTGCATCAAATTTCGTTTATTCTCGGAATCTGCCGACGCTGATTAATGTAATGTTTTGTATTTGTTGCAGCCAAAAACTATCGAACAGGATCACATGGACCAGCAAAGACCGAGTGCGCCCGTCCCTCCTGACCGCCAACTCCCACCGCCGCAGTCCGATCCCACGCCCAAGAAGCGAAAATTTTGGATCTGGGCTTTGGCTTTTATTCTTCTTTGCCTGATTGTTTATTTGCTCTTCCGCCATCACGATCAGCAAAAAAGCCAGCCGGCGACAGCCGCACCATCGGGCGGACGGCGCGGCTTCAGCGGCCCGGTCACCTTGACCACTGCAACCGCGACCAAGGGAGACATCGGTGTTTATCTCAACGCCATCGGTACGGTCACAGCGCTATATACCGATTCTGTCACTGCTCAAGTAACCGGAGTGATCACAGCCGTGCACTACAAAGAGGGTCAATTGGTGCGCAAAGGCGATCCTCTGATCGATATCGATCCCCGCCCCTACGAAGCTCAAGTCATGCAGGCAGAGGGGGCCCTTGAGCGCGATCAGAATTTGCTGGCGCAAGCGCAAATGGACTTGCAGCGCTACAAAGATGCGTGGGCCAGAAACGCGATTCCGCGGCAGACACTCGAAGATGAGGAAAAAGTCGTTCTGCAAGATCAGGGAACCGTAAAAAATGATCAAGGCACTCTGCAATACGACGAGGTGCAGGTGGCTTACTGCCACATCACTGCGCCGATCAGCGGACGCGTCGGCCTGCGGCTGGTCGATCCAGGAAATCTGGTCACCGCTAACGCGACCACCTCGCTCGTCGTAATTACAGAAACACAGCCGATTACTATCGTTGCCACTATCTCCGAGGACAACCTTGCAGAAGTGATGGAGCAACCACACCACGGCCTGAATCTTCCCCTCGATGCCTGGGATCGCGCCAACGAAAAGAAGATTGCCTCGGGCAAAGTGATTTCGTTCGACAACCAGATCGACACAACAACGGGAACCGTAAAGGTTCGGGCAAGCTTCGACAATAAGAAAGGTGAGCTGTATCCCAACGAGTTTGTGAATACTCGCTTGCTCGTGAAAACCCTGCATGACCAGATCTTGCTGCCAAGCTCGGCGATTCAGCACAACGGCAGCGCCGCATTTATTTACGTAATTCAGAATGGTCAAGCGAATATGCGCTCGATTAAGACCGGAGTATCGGATGGCGGAAAAACCGCCGTGCAGGGCGTGAACGAGGGCGAAGTGGTGGCCGACAGCAGCTTCGATAAATTGCAGAATGGCTCCAAGGTCACGATTACGCCGAACGCCCCACCGGCTTCATCGACCGAGGGGAACGCGCCGTGAGTCTCTCCAGCCCATTTATTTTGCGGCCGGTCGCCACCATTCTCCTGATGACTGCGATCTTATTGGTGGGGATCGTCGCCTACCTGCAATTACCGATCTCTGCTCTGCCCGAGGTCGATTATCCGACAATTCAGGTGCTTACTTTTTATCCCGGGGCTAGCCCAGACGTCATGGCCACGACTATAACGGCGCCCCTGGAGCGGCAATTCGGCGAGATGCAAGGTCTCAGCCAGATGACCTCGACGAGCGCCGGCAACGTCTCGGTAATCGTGCTGCAATTCAATCTTTCGTTGGATATCGATGTCGCTGAAGAAGAAGTACAATCCGCGATCAACGCGGGACAGAGTTTCTTGCCTGCGAATCTTCCCACGCCGCCGGTTTACAGCAAGACAAATCCGGCAGATGCTCCGGTTCTGACTTTAGGAATCACCTCAGACAGCATGCCGCTGTCACAGGTGGAAGACCTCATCGACACGCGGCTGGCGCCCAAGCTGTCGCAACTTAGCGGCGTTGGGTTAGTCAGCATCAGTGGCGGACAGAAGCCGGCAGTCCGCATTCAGGTCAATCCCACGAAACTATCTTCGTATGGCATCAACCTTGAAGATGTGCGCACAGCTTTAACCCAAACCAGCGTGAACTCGGCCAAGGGTAACTTCGACGGCCCGCGCCAGGATTATCAGATTGACGCGAACGATCAAATTACCGAGGCCGAGGACTATCACAACGTCGTGGTCGCGTACCGGAATGGTGCTCCGGTTCTGCTCAAAGATGTTGCCACCGTGGTCAACGGCGTGGAAAATGTGCAGCTGGCTGCCTGGATGAACGCAACCCCCGCGGTGGTTTTAAACATTCAGCGCCAGCCCGGCGCGAACACCATCAGCGTGGTAAAGAGCATCAAGAAACTCCTCCCGCAGCTTGAAGCGAATTTACCCGCCGCAGTGCAGATCACTGAACTCACCGATCTCACGACCAGCATTCAGGCCTCGGTCGACGATGTCGAATTCGAGTTGATGTTGACCATTGGCCTGGTCGTAATGGTGATCTTCCTTTTTCTCCGCAGCCTGCGCGCGACCATCATTCCCAGCGTCGCAGTGCCTCTTTCGCTCGTAGGCACCTTTGGCGTCATGTATGTCCTCGGCTACAGCCTGGACAATCTCTCGCTCATGGCGCTAACCATTTCCACCGGGTTCGTAGTGGACGATGCCATCGTCATGATCGAAAACATCTCACGGTATCTCGAAGAGGGCGAAGAGCCGATGGCCGCGGCCCTCAAGGGCGCCGGGCAGATCGGCTTCACGATTCTCTCGCTCACCGTCTCCCTGATCGCTGTGCTGATTCCTTTGCTGTTTATGCGCGACGTTGTCGGCCGGCTGTTTCGCGAATTCGCCGTAACTTTGGCAGTTACCATCATTATTTCCGCGGTGGTTTCACTGACCCTGACGCCGATGATGTCTTCCCGCATCCTCAGGCATAATCCGGAGTCGCAGCAGAGCCGCTGGTATCAGGCTTCAGAGCGAGCCTTCAACCGCATGATTGCGTTTTATGGCCGCACCCTGAAAGTTGTTCTTCGCTACCAGACGATCACACTGATGGTCGCCGTCGCTACCCTCGTTCTGACTGTCATTCTCTACATCATGATTCCCAAAGGATTTTTTCCAGTGCAGGACACGGGAGTGATTCAGGCCATTTCGCAGGCTCCGCAATCGATTTCTTTTTCTGCGATGGCCGCGAAGCAGCAGGAACTTGTTTCAATCATTTTGAAAGATCCCGCGGTGCAGAGCCTGTCATCTTTTATCGGTGCGGATGGAACCAACACCACGCTCAACAGCGGACGCATGGCGATTAATCTCAAGCCGATTGCCGATCGTGATTTGAGCGCCTCGGATGTCATCCGCCGGCTGCAGCAACAACTCGTGAACGTGCAAGGCATTCAGCTCTTCATGCAGCCGGTGCAGGACATCACAGTGGATGACCGCGTTACCCGCACTCAATATCAGTACACGCTGGAAGATCCGGACATCAATGAATTGAACTCTTGGACCGCGAAGTTTGTGGACCAGTTAAAGAAGGTGCCAAGTCTGGAAGACGTTGCCACTGATCAGCAAACTGGCGCGCCGGCAATCTCCGTCAAGATCGATCGCGTCACCGCTTCGCGCCTTGGAATTGCGCCTGCCACGATCGACAACACGCTATACGATGCCTACGGGCAGCGGCAAATTAATACTCTGTATACGCAACTCAATCAGTATCACGTCGTGATGGAAGCGCAACCCGAATGGCAGCGAAATCCGGGCAAGCTGAGCGATCTTTACATACAAGCCAACGCTTCCTCCGGCGCGACCGGAGCCGCAGCCTCTACGTCGTTTTCCGCTTCAGGATCCAGTTCTGCCGGTTCCAATGCGACCACTACTTCGGTTCTGTATACACCGTCGGCTGCCACTCTTCAGCCCTCGGGAACGGTGCTGTCGTCTTCGAGTAACTCGACCGGTAGTTCGCTCAACGGAGGCACTTTCGCTGGAACCACTCCCAACACAATCACCACAGCCTCCGGTGCAAACGCAATTCCTCTGAGTGCATTCGTTCGTGTCGCAAATACCACGGAGGCTCTTTCCATCAATCACCAGGGACAGTTTCCGTCGGTTACCGTCTCCTTCAATCTCGCCCCAAATGCCGCGCTGGGCACGGCGATCAGCGACATCAACAAAATATCGGAGAAGATCGGATTTCCTCCCAGCCTGCAGGCGCAGTTTCAAGGAACCGCTGCATCATTCGAGAATTCGCTGTCCAATGAGGCTCTGTTGATCCTAGCGGCGCTGGTTACGGTCTATATCGTGCTTGGTGTTTTGTATGAAAGTTTCATTCATCCCGTCACCATCCTTTCTACGTTGCCATCGGCCGGAGTGGGCGCGCTCCTCGCCCTAATTCTTTTCCGCCAGGACCTGAGCGTAGTGGCAATCATTGGCATCATCCTGCTGATCGGCATCGTAAAAAAGAACGGAATCATGATCGTCGATTTCGCGCTCGAAGCTGAGCGTCAGCAAGGAAAAAGCTCAACCGACGCCATCTATGAAGCCAGCTTGCTCCGCTTTCGCCCCATCATGATGACCACGATGGCCGCGCTTCTCGGCGGCATTCCGCTGGCGTTGGGACGCGGCTACGGCTCGGAGTTGCGCCGTCCGCTGGGCATCGCCATGGTCGGCGGCCTTCTCGTGAGCCAGGTGTTGACGCTTTACACCACACCGGTGATTTACGTTTTCTTCGATCGTCTGGGCGATCGCTTCAGCCATCGAAAACGAAATGAAGGCGCCAACGGAACTGAACCGCAGCCGGAGCACGCATGAGCCTGTCGGAGCCATTCATTCGCCGACCGGTTGCGACGACTCTGCTAACCGTTGCGGTCGCGATCGCGGGAGCAATCGGCTTTACCGTTCTGCCCGTGGCTCCTCTACCCGAGGTGGACTTCCCGACAATTTCAGTCTCCTCCAGTTTGCCCGGAGCAAGCGCCGAAATCATGGCTTCGTCCGTGGCCACGCCACTGGAAAGGCAGTTCGGGCACATCGCCGGTGTCACGGAGATGACATCGTCAAGTTCGCTGGGCGGCACATCGATCACCCTGCAGTTTGATTTGTCGCGAAATATCGATGGCGCAGCGCGCGATGTCGAAGCCGCCATCAATGCAGCACGCAGCTATCTGCCGGCAAATCTTCCGGCCAATCCCACCTACAGAAAAGTCAATCCGGCCGACGCACCAATCATGATTCTCGGATTGACTTCTGACAAGTACAACACTCCGAAGTTGTATGACGAAGCCTCCACCGTAATCGAGCAGAAGCTTTCGCAAATTCAGGGAGTGGGTCAGGTGGTCGTCGGCGGCGGCGCCTTGCCCTCCGTACGCGTTGAGATCAATCCCACAAAGCTGGAGAGCTTAGGGCTGACCATTAGCAATGTTCAATCGACTTTAAGCCTGCAAAACTCCGACATGCCGCGCGGCCGTTTGGCGAACGATTCGATGACCGCCGACATTATTACGAACGATCAGATTTCGGATGCGGAAGATTACAAGCCCCTGATCGTCGGCTACCACAACGGCACTGCGATTCATCTTTCGGACGTTGCCGACGTCAGCAACGCCACGCAGAATCTGCGCACCGCGGGATATCTGAACGGCATTCCCTCAATTACCGTCATCATTTTTCGCCAGCCCGGCGCAAACATTATTCAGACCGTGGAGCGCGTCCGTTCCCAGTTGCCGTTTCTCGAAGCGATTCTGCCACAAGGGATTAAGGCCACGATAGTCCTCGATCGCACCACTACGATTCGCGCGTCGGTCACGGATGTCGAACGTACGCTTCTGATTTCGGTTGGCCTGGTCGTTCTGGTGGTTTTCTTCTTCCTGCGCAATGCGCGCGCCACCATTATTCCCAGCATCGCAGTTCCGGTGTCGCTGATCGGCACATTCGCGGTGATGTATCTCGTTGGCTTCAGCCTGGATAACCTGTCGCTGATGGCACTGACCATCTCCACCGGTTTCGTCATCGACGACGCGATCGTAGTGATGGAAAACATAGCCCGCTACCTCGAGCAGGGCATGAAGCCTATGCAGGCGGCTCTCAAAGGCGCCAGCGAGATCGGGTTCACGGTTTTTTCCATCAGCATCTCGCTGGTCGCCGTATTTATTCCGATTCTGCTCATGGCAGGGATCGTCGGACGGCTGTTCCGCGAGTTCGCCGTGACCCTTGCCACGGCGATCGTGGTCTCGATGGTTATCTCACTTACAACGACTCCCGCAATGTGCGCGCATCTGTTGAAGCCGGAAGAACCGGGAAAGCACGGACGCTTCTACCGTTGGAGCGAGAAGTTTTTTTCCGGCATGCTTTCGGTGTACCGCGTGTCGCTGGAGTGGGTGCTCGAGAATCCCGGCTTCACCCTTGTGGTGCTTTTGCTGACGATTGCGTTGAATTTCTATTTGATCGTCCGCATTCCAAAAGGTTTCTTTCCGCAGCAAGATACGGGTGCCCTGGTGGGCGGTGTGCAAGGACCGCAGGATGCCTCATTTCCGTTTATGAATAATTCCATCCTGGAATTGGTGAAGGTCATCAAAGCCGATCCCGCAGTCGCCAATGTGAATGCCTATACTGGCGGGAACGGCGCCAGCAATGGAGGATTTATTTATATTGCGCTGAAGCCTCTCAATGAGCGCAAAATCGGCGCCGCGGACATCATTAACCGCTTGCGTCCGAAACTCAATAAGTTGCCGGTAGCTTCAGCTTTTCTTCAGGCGGTGCAGGATCTACGCATCGGCGGACGATCCAGCAGTGCGCTCTACCAGTACACAATTCAGGCGGATAACATCGCTGATCTGGTGCACTGGGGGCCGTTGCTACTGGCCAACATGAAAAAACTTCCCGGCCTGCAGGACGTGAACAGCGATCAGCAAAACGGGGGCCTGCAACAATTACTGACCTACGATCGAGTTACTGCCGCGCGCCTGGGCCAGACCGCGAGTTCGCTCGATCGAGCGCTCTATTCAGCCTTTGGCCAGTCCGAAGTCTCTGTCATCTACACCCAGATGAATCAGTACTACGTGGTGCTCGAGGTTGCGCCGCAATATTGGCAATCTCCCCAAGACTTGAATTACATCTACATCAAGAGCAACCCCAATGGCACCAACTCCAGTGCGATGACGCCGATCTCCACCTTCGCCACGGCACAAACTAATACCACTGCGTTGCAGGTAAATCATACAGGCCTGTTCCCTTCCGTCACCGTCTCGTTCAATCTCGCTCCGAACGTTTCTTTGAGCCAGGCGACGAAAGAGATTCAGCAAATGGAACAGAAACTAGGAACGCCTTCAACCATCCAGGGATTTTTCGCCGGAACGCTTCAGGCTTACCAGCAGTCGCTTTCGACAGAGCCGATCCTGGTTACAACTGCGCTGCTGGCTGTGTACATAGTGCTTGGAATTTTGTATGAGAGCTTTGTGCATCCCCTGACCATCATTTCTACGCTGCCTTCGGCGAGTGTCGGCGCCATGCTCGCGCTCATGCTTTTCCATATGGATCTCAACGTGATTTCGATCATCGGCATCGTACTGCTCATCGGCATCGTAAAAAAGAATGCCATCATGATGATCGATTTCGCGCTTGTGGCGGAGCGCGAGGAAGGTAAGAACACCAGAGATTCCATTTTTGAAGCTTGCATGCTGCGATTCCGCCCCATCCTCATGACCACTATGGCCGCGCTGTTTGGCGCCCTCCCTTTGGCCTTCGGGACGGGCACAGGTTCTGAGCTTCGTCGACCGCTCGGCATTACCATCGTCGGCGGCTTACTGTTGAGTCAGCTGATAACGCTTTATACGACGCCGGTGGTGTATCTCGAACTGGATCGCTTGCGGATGCGATTCAGTCGTAAGCGCCGCGAAGCCCCGCCGGCAGGACAGAATCAAGGGTTACCGGAAAACGTATGAGCACAATTTTAAAGAGGTCTATCCACAACCACCGCACGCGGCTGCTGTGCGTGATAGTTGCGCTCGGAAGCATGGCCGGATGCACAGTCGGACCCAAATATCATCGGCCGAGCGCTCCTACGCCTGCGGCTCCGAACTACAAGGAATCTACCGTCAACTTTCAGGACGCACCGGGATGGAAGGTCGCGAGTCCTCAAGAGGCGATGCTGCGCGGCAAATGGTGGGAGATCTTTAACGACTCCGAGTTAAATGCTCTTGAAGAACAGGTAAATATCAACAACCAAAACATTAAGCAGTTCTTCGAAAATTTGATGGTCGCGCGGGCTGAGATCCGCGAGGCACGAGCGCAATATTGGCCCACGGTCACGACGAATCCTTCATTCCAACGTTCGCGCGCGTCGGCGAATCTCACCAATGCCTTCAACACCAGCACCGCGGGAGGTACCAGTCCGGGCGGGCAAACCGCAAGTACGGGCCAGCAGACTACTATCTGGTCATTTCCAGTGGAAGTTTCCTGGGTCCCCGATCTTTGGGGCAAGATTCGTAATGAAGTCCATCAGGCTCAATATGCCGCGCAGGTTAGCGCTGCCGATCTTGAAAACGAGCGCCTCACGGAGCAGGCAAGCTTGGCAGAATATTATTTCGAAATCCGAGGACAAGACGCGCTGCAGAAGATTCTCGACGAAACGGTACAGGCAGACCAGAAAGCTCTCGAAGTCACGCAGGCCGCTTACGACACCGGGGTCGACGATTACATTTCGGTGGTCGAAGCGCAGACAACGCTTGAAAGCGCGCAATCGCAAGCCATCAATGTCAAAGTGGCGCGGGCACAGTATGAGCACGCCATCGCGATGTTGGTCGGCAGAGTTGCAACTGATTTTTCCATTCCAGTGCGCCCCGAGCTGACTTCACCGCCTGCTGTTCCGACGGGCGTACCTTCTGAACTGCTGCAGCGCCGTCCCGATATTGCAGCTGCGGAGCGCACTCTGGCGGAGGCCAACGCCACGATTGGAATTGGTTATGGCGCTTTCTTTCCCAACCTGACACTCTCCGCATCCGGCGGATTTGAAAGTTCGGCGTTCACAGAAATGGTTCTCCTGGCCCAGCCGTTTCTGGTCCATCGGTCCTACGATTTCGCAAACAATTTTCAACGGCGGTTTGTATCGTGCCGAATTGAATCAGTACACCGCAGCCTACAATGCCGACCTGGCGGCGTACCGCCAAACCACCCTCACCGCCTTTCAACAAGTTGAGGACTATCTCGCTGCCGTGCGCCTCTATTCGCAGCAAGTCGAACGACAGCAGGCCGCTGTCAACCATGCCCAGGAATTTCTCAAGCTGGAGATGGGACGCTATGAGACGGGAATCGATCCGTACGTTAACGTGGTAACGGCACAGACTACGCTGCTGAGTAACCAGCAAACCTTGGCTACGATTCAGGTCGAGCAGATGACCTCGGCGGTTTCTCTGATAGAAGCCCTAGGCGGCGGGTGGGATGACTCGCAGTTGCAGACGCCCGCTCAATTGACGCAAAAGCCACCGAAGTCTGACACCACCCTGCAGAAGTGAACATCGCAGCGGATTTCGCCATTGCGCCACCCTCGCTTCCAGTTGGTCAATTACCAGCGTAACTATCGACCGATGACCTCCTATGTTAAAGATTGCTAATGGTCCGTTGGTGGCGACGCTATATTGCTTGCATTTCGGCGGAACCTTCCCACGGCCCTAGATTCCCCCTTTATAAATCGTCTGTCTCTCGATTTCTTACGTGAACCGGACCTGCGGCTAGCGCGTTTAAAGCTAAGGTCAACTCGCCAAAGCATGCGCCGGCCTTCGCAAAATGCTCGAGGAAACCCATGCCTAAGAAAATTCTTGTGGTTGACGACTCTAAGACAGCTCTGATGATGGAGCGCGAGATCCTGGAACGGCGCACCACCTACCAGTGCGTGACCGCCAGCGACGGGCAGGAAGCAGTCGAGAAGGCGCAACAGGAGCGGCCCGACCTTATTCTGATGGATGTGGTAATGCCCCGCATGAATGGTTTTGAGGCTTGCAAGATGATGCGCCAGCAGCCCAGCACTCGGGAAATCCCCATCGTTCTCGTTACCACGCGGGGTGAAGAGTCCTATATGGAAGCCGGCTTCAAGAGCGGATGCAACGACTACATTACCAAGCCGGTGAATGGCGCCGAACTCGTGGCCCTGATACAGGGCTACCTGGGCGAGTAGCACAGCGAAATACAGCACAGCGTTTTCCATGCTGCTGAATTGATGGAAACGCTGAATTGATGGAACAAGGATTTTCATGAGCTCTGAGAAAAACAATGCGTCCGGAGCAAAACGCTCTACTCCCGACACGCTGAACGATCTGCGATTGGCGGCGGCGCGCAGGAGGTTGTCCGAGAGCCGCAATGAAGAGGACGCAATCGAAGGTCTGCGCGAAATCGTGGCGAATCTACTGGGCTGTGAAGAAATCGGACTATTCCAGATCGATCGCAGAACAGCGACCTTTCGGCTGTGCTGGTCTTTCGGAATTGACCTCGAGCATTACGACCTGCTGCAGGCCTTGGGCAAGACCGCTTTCCAGCGCGTGATGGGAGGTGAGTGCCACATTGAGCTCCTCGCTCGCGATCGAGTCGGCACAGGTGCGAAGGCCCAAGCATTTGTTCCCCTCCGCGTAGCCAATCAAACAGTAGCGATACTTGCAATTCTGCGGTTGCTTCCCCAGAAACTTGCTTTCGACCGCTCCGATATGGAGCTGTTCAAGCTTCTTTCCGACGAAGCCGCAAGACCGTTGTTTGGTGCGGGCGTATATTCGACGCCGTCCACCGAGGGCCCTGGAATAACCGCATGAGAGAGACTGCCCCCAAATTCAATCCTGCAGTCCTGCCCACGGAGTACATGAAGCGTTTCGAGCGCACAGACTCGCGCTCGGACTCGCGCACGGACTCGAAAGACACCCGGCATTTTCTCTATCCCGGTCAGGTGTTCGCGACCTCCGATGCGATAACCATTTCAACCATACTCGGCTCCTGTGCGGCCATCTGTCTGTGGGATCGACACAAGAGAGCCGGAGGAATGAATCACTATCTCCTGCCGGAAGGACTCGATGAAGGTCCGAATCGGCTTCGGTACGGGAATGTCGCCAATCCTGAACTGCTGAAGCAAGTGCTCGCCCTGGGATGCGAAATTAAGAACTTGCAAGCCAAAATCTTCGGCGGGTCGAGCGCTTTCGCCGTTGACCTGTCGCAGTCGTTGGGAACAAGAAATGTAGATCTAGCCGAAACTTTTCTTCGCTCTGCGGGCATTCCGATCGTCGAACGAGACGTGTCGGGAAAACATGGCCGCAGATTGATCTTTCAAGTAGGCGATGGTCTAACCAGCATCAAGAGTTTTGAGCAGGTCTAGTAGAAATCAGTTAGTAAAAAATTAGAGAAGCGCCGGACTCAGAAATCAGGCTCTGCCAGGAAGCGCGGAGCATAAAAGGAGGGACCTTGGATTTGCCGGACTTTGACCGTGACGCAATCCTCGTGTCGTTCCTTGCGGAATCCGAAGAAGGCTTGGATGCCATGGAACAGGCCTTGGTGCAGATGGAGTCGAATCCCTCCGATCTCGAACTTCTGCACGCAGTCTTCCGTGTGGCACACAGCATTAAGGGAAATGCAACTTCGCTGGAGCTCACCGAACTCGCGGGGTTTGCTCACGTTGTCGAAGATTTGTTGGATGTCTTTCGTGAGCAACACGCGCTTCCAGGCGCCGAACTGATTTCATTGCTGCTGAAGGCGGCCGACGAGCTTCGAAGCATGATCTCAACGGCGAACTCCGCGCCGCCTGAGCTTACGCCCCAACAGCAAAGACTCAGAAAAGAAATAGCGCGGGAAGTAGAAAAGCGTTCGAAACGCGTGGTCAGCCCCAATGGAGTTCCGGGGGAACCAGCTGCAGGCGTGAAACTCGACACGCTCCCCGGCGCGAGTCATCGCACGTTACGCGCCGATGTCGACAAGCTCGACCACATGTTAAACCTGACCGGCGAAATCGTCATCGCACAAGGCCGCTTGCGGCAAATGATCGAAGAGCTCGGTGGCGAGCAAGGCCGCGCCATCCTCGAGATGCATCGTGAAGCGGAACGCCTGTATATGGATCTGCAGAGCGAAGTGATGAGCATCCGCATGGTCCCAGTCGGCCCGTTATTTCGCCAGTTTGTACGCTCCGTGAGGGATCTCGCGCGCAGTCACGGAAAATTGGCACGACTTGAGGTGGTGGGAGGGGATGTTGAGGTCGATACCACGGTGCTCGAACTGTTGAAAGATCCGCTCCTCCACCTGCTACGCAATGCGGTCGACCACGGTTTAGAGAAGCCTGGGGTGCGTGAAAGCCAGGGCAAAAATCCCTGCGGCCTGATCCGGCTGACGGCCGCTCATAGCGGCGGCAACGTGATCGTGAAACTGGAAGATGACGGATCTGGATTCGACCGCGTCCGCATTCTTGAAAAGGCGAAGCGAGCTGGACTGGTTTCTGGGAAAGAGCAGCTTCGTGAGCAGGATATTTACGACCTGGTATTTCGAGCGGGTTTTTCCACCGCCGAGTCGGTCACCGATCTTTCTGGCCGCGGGGTCGGACTCGATGTCGTCCGGCGCAACGTCGATAGCCTGCGCGGCATAGTTGAAGTAGCCAGCACATCCGGCAAGGGCAGCACCATTACCATCCGTCTGCCATTGACCCTGGCCATTATTGACGGATTTTCCGTGAGGGTCGGGAATGAAATCTTTATCGTTCCTTTGGAGCACGTAACCGAGTGCACGGAATTGCCCGCGGAACAGCGCAACCTGGAACCCAGCGGGATTCTCCGTCTGCGAGGAAACGCACTTCCCTACGTTCGACTGCGCCGAGCCTTCAGCCTCTCCGGCGAAATTCCGAAGAGAGAGCAGATCGTCGTTGTCAAGATCAACGAATTTCAGGCCGGAATCGCAGTCGACCAACTGCTGGGCGGCATGCAGACAGTGGTTAAGCCGCTGGGCCGGGCATTTCGAGCGGTTCCCGGCATCGCCGGTTCCACCGTTCTTGGAGATGGGCGTGTGGGTTTGATCGTCGATGTCCCCAGTCTTCTGCGCGGAGTGATGGAGTCAACTTTGCAGTTTCAAGCTTAGAGAAAAGGGCAGCCGTTAAGAGCAGCCGTTAAGAGAGGGTGAAACAATGAAAACTTGGCAAGATCAAAAAATAGGCACGCGACTGGGCATCGTCTTCGGAACCATTCTGCTGTTTGTGATTGCAGCGGGCGGATTCGGATTGAACTGGCTTGGTCGTATAAATGCCAAAACATCAGCCTCCATCCAGAAGCGTTACAGCACGGTTGAGTTGACGCGCCAGACCATCGAGCACTCAATCACCAATGCCCGCATCACCTTTCAATTGTTCGAGACGACCGATCCCGAACAAGAGAAGAAGCTGAACCAGCAAAACGACACGATCAGCAATGAAATCAGCGCGCAAGTCGCGGAGATCGAAAAAAGTCTCAGCTCTTCTCAGGAGCGGGAACTGTTTGAAGTCGTTACCCAGGACCGCGACGCCTACAAACTGGCACGGACAAAAGCCAAGAAGCTGTTGCTGGACAAGAAACGTGACGAGGCGATGGCAGCGTTGAGCGGAGATGTGATCCCGGCGCTCGACAAATACCGAGCAACCTGGGGAAAGTTCATTGACCTTCAGACCGCTGCTATGCAGCAGAGCTTGAAGGATAGCCAGGAAGCCTACGCTCTGGGGCGCAGTATGGCATTGCTCCTTATGGCTATCACTCTAATCGTCTCTGCCCTCGTGGCAATCAGCGTTACCAAGAGCATTACGTTCCCCATCCGGCAGGCAGTCGAGCACGCCGAACGCATCGCTGCCGGCGATTTGACCAAAGAAATCGACGTTACCAATCGTTCTGAGACCGGCCAGTTACAACAGGCGATGCACGAAATGAGTCGCAAGCTGTCGGGGATCATAAGAGACGTTCGCGAAGGTTCGGCAGCAGTCGCTTCTGCAGCGCAGCAGGTCTCCTCTTCTTCGCAAAGTCTCTCTCAGGGAACGAGCGAACAAGCGGCTTCGGTGGAAGAGATGAGTTCGAGCCTCGAACAGATGAATGCGTCGATCACGCAAAATGCCGAAAACAGCCGGCAGGTGGAGCAGGCTGCGGCGAAGGGCGCAATGGCCGCAGAAGAGAGCGGCAGCGCGGTCAAAGAGACGGTCGAAGCCATGAAGCAAATCGCGGCTAAGATTTCGGTGATCGAAGAAATTGCCTACCAGACCAATCTTCTCGCATTGAACGCCGCCATCGAAGCGGCCCGCGCAGGAGACCAGGGCCGTGGCTTTGCCGTGGTCGCCGTCGAGGTGCGAAAGTTGGCCGAGCGCAGCCAGGTAGCCGCACAGGAAATCGGCGGGTTAGCCGGCAAGAGCGTGAGCGTGGCAGAACGATCCGGTCAATTACTGGCCGATCTGGTGCCATCGATCAAGAAAACTGCAGACCTTGTGCAGGATGTTGCTGCCGCATCCACCGAACAATCGGGTGGGGTGACGCAAATTAACAAGGCCATGTCGCAAGTGGATACGGTCACGCAGCGTAACGCGTCCTCAGCCGAAGAACTTTCCAGCACTGCCGAAGAATTAGCAGCACAGTCCGAGCAACTGCAGCAGTTGATGACTTTCTTCCGCGTGGCCGGAGAACAACCTGCTCACCGCGGTGATGGCAAACAGCGAGTAACGATGCCCCTGAATCCGGCGTTTAAGAGCAACTTAGCCCAGCAGCGCCGCCATCAACCCGTGAACGGCAAAGTAGAGGAAGAAGCGAACTTCTCTCCGTTCTAAGTGAGGTCTGCCAGCACTGCTTGCGGAAACTGGCTGCGCCGGCAAGTGGGCGATCACCATGGAGATTGCAGTTGCAGACGTGAGGAGCGAAATTATGGGAGCTTCGAACCAACTTTCGAATCAGGGAAAGAATCAACTCCCTCTAAGTCGAGTGCAGTATCTTACCTTTCTAACTGCGGGCGAGGAGTACGCAATCAGTATTGTGAAGGTTCGGGAGATTATTGAGTACGAGGCTGTCACAACTGTGCCCAACACCCCGCCGTGGATCAGCGGGGTCACCAACCTGCGCGGCAGAGTTATTCCGGTAGTCGATCTTGCAGTGAAGTTCGGATTGCCCGCGAGCCGCATATCCAAATTCTCCTGCGTCATCATCGCGGATGTAATGTTCCAGGGTGAAAATCTGACCATGGGAGTTCTGGCCGATTCCGTGAGCCAGGTTATCGATCTTTCCGCCGATGAAATCGAAAAGACTCCGCCCTTCGGCACTCGCGTGAAGACCGAATACCTGCTGGGCATGGGAGCAATGGGCAAGAAATTTTGCTTGATTCTTGACATCGACAAAGTGCTCTCCGCCGACGAAATGCTGGCGGTCACTGAGTCCGTGGCCGAACAACCGGCAGACCAAGCGGCCGCAGATTCCGCGGCCAATGGGTCGCACTTCGAGGCGGGAGCTTAAGCAGTGCCGGCTAGAAACGCCGCAGGCGAGGGTTCACTCACGTCTCGCGTTACAAACTCATCTTCTGCTGACCCACCCTCTGCTGATCCATATTCTGGTGATCTATACTCTGGTGATCCACGTCTTGAACTTCCACCGCATCTCTCGGTGAGTCCAGCCCTTTTCCAGAAATTTCAAAAGCTAATCTATGCGGAAACCGGAATCTGGCTGGGCAGCGCAAAAACTGCGCTGCTTTGCGGTCGGCTCTTTCGGCGGCTGCGTGCCCTGGAAATGACCTCACTGAAAAGTTATTACGAGTGCGTTTCGCAACCCGACCAGCACGAAGAGCGCGCCCGGATGATTGACGCCATCACCACCAATGAAACCCGATTCTTCCGCGAACCGCGGCAGTTCGATTTTCTCGTGCAGACTGCGTTTCCCCGATGGCAACTGGAAGCAGACCGCAGCCTGCGCCCCCGGCGGCTGAGAATCTGGAGTGCAGGATGTTCTTCGGGAGAGGAACCGTACACCGTGGCGATGCTGCTGGCCCGTCATCTTCCCGCCGAACAAGGCTGGGACGCCCGGATTCTGGCCACCGATATCTCGAATCGCGTCCTCGAAAACGCGTGCAAAGGCATTTATCCAATCGCCAAGGCGGCGGACCTGCCCAAAGACCTGCTGCACGGTTTTATGTTGCGCGGTAAAGCTGAACGGGAAGGTGAGATGAAAGTGAAAGTCGAGATCCAACAGATGATCGAATTTCGAAGGCTGAATCTGAACGAGGAACCCAATCTGATCGAAGGTCCGTTCGACGCCATTTTTTGCCGCAATGTACTCATCTATTTCGATATGGAGTCGAAGCAACGGGTGGTGACAAATCTTGTTCGTCATCTCATCACGAATGGCTTGTTATTCGTCGGACACGCGGAAAACCTGAACAGCATGACGAGTCAATTACGGAGTTTGGAACCGACCATTTACACGAAGGTAGCAAACTGGCAGGAACTAGAAGACGCGGGGAAGCAGCCTTCTTAGACGAACTATTTTGGGAGGACGAAAAAACTCGTGCCGCCTACGAATGGAAATAGCCTGCAGGTGCTGGTCGTGGACGACTCCGCGATGGTTCGCCAGGTCATGCAGGCCATCATGTCAACCGATCGCCGGATCACTGTGAAGGCCGCGGCCGACCCGCTCATTGCATGGGGAAAAATGCAGAAAGATCCGCCTCATGTCGTAGTCACGGACCTCGAAATGCCCCGCATGGACGGTCTGACATTCATCCGTAAAATAATGCTGGAAATGCCGACGCCGGTCGTGGTGTGCTCCGGCCTGGCTGCGCGCGGCACCGAACTCGCGCTTCGTGCGCTCGAAGAAGGTGCCGTGGAAGTGATCACCAAGCCCAAGGTCGGCGTTCGGGACTTTCTGCATGAATCGGCAGTCATCCTTCTCGACGCAGTTTGGAGCGCGTCACAAGCGCAGATCAAGCCCCGGCTTGTGGTTCTTCCACGCCACACGGCGGACGTTGTGCTTCCACGCAAGAATAAATCTCAGTGTGCGACGGCGCCGAATTGCGTAATCGCCGTCGGTGCCTCGACCGGTGGAACCGAGGCTCTGCGCCTTTTCCTTGCTGCATTGACCGCGAATTGTCCACCAGTCGCGATTGTGCAGCATATGCCCGAGGGCTTCACCCGTGCCTTTGCCGAACGCCTGAACAAAGAATGCGCAATCGAAATCGCGGAGGCACGCGACGGCGACCGGCTACAAAACGGCCAGGCGCTGATTGCTCCCGGCAACCGGCACATGCTGGTCAATCGCAGTGGCGAGAATTTCGTAGTTCAGATCGTCGACGGGCCTTTGGTCTCACGTCATCGCCCCAGTGTGGACGTGCTTTTTCGCTCCGTAGCCATGTCCGTCGGCTCCAGGGCCGTGGGGGTGATTATGACCGGTATGGGCGACGATGGAGCTGATGGATTATGCGAAATGAAAGAAACTGGAGCTACCACCATCGCGCAGGACGAGGCCAGCTGCGTTGTGTTCGGTATGCCAAAGGAAGCAATCTCGCGCGGGGCCGTGAGTGTGGTCGTGCCTTTGGAGCAAATTGCCAGTACGGTCTTGCACTTGCAGAATACTTAAAGGAAAGCAAAGAAAGATCTGAGCAACTTTTCGTTCGAGACTTACTGCCGCCATCCAAGGTATTCTTCGCGTCCCTGAAAAATCTCAGTAAGCTTGCGCGCAATGCGCGCTTTCAACGTCGCGGGCTGTGCCTGCGAGGTCTCTGCAGTTTCGGTTTTGATTTCAACCTTCGTTTCGGGAGCAGGAGCTGCACCAGCGGCCATAGACTTACGTCTCCTTAAATATCTTCATTTTCATTACCTTGTCGCTTGTTGTTGCGACAACCTCACAACAAATCATCTGCCGGAGGACGTGGGGAGTGTTTTAACTGAGTTGAATTCTAAGGTGGTTCTAATCCTGGCAGCAGATCACCAACGTCATAGCACCGAAGGTGCTGGTTTTAGCTTCATCACGAGGTTAGACGCGAGAGTGGTGGCACCCCCAAGAACGCCCGGTCACCCCGAGTGGTACTGAAGACAGCGACCGCGTTAGTTGAGAGCCTGCCCTACCAATATCAAAGTATGGGTGATGCCACCGTCTAATAGTTTCCTCTCCACGCTTCCAGTGCGATTCGTTTCGCCGCATCCGATTCGATCGGATAGGCACAACGAAAGTTTTTTCGAAACGATCACGGCTCTTCTGAATCAAAAGCTTATTCGTCACGATAGAAAATACGAAAAATTCATAGGAGGATGTATGGCAACCAGAAGAGTGGCTCCAATTGCGGTACAGCAAATGAAGGTGGCGCAGATCTCCAAACCGGGAGGCGGATTCCAGATCGTGGAGCGCGACGTTCCTGAACCGGCTTCAGGACAGGTTCGAATCAAGGTGCAGGCGTGTGGTGTTTGCCACAGTGACGTGCTCACAGTAGAAGGCGGTTGGCCTGGACTGGAGTATCCCCGCGTTCCCGGACATGAAGTGGCGGGCATTATCGATGAAGTGGGAGAAGGTGTTTCCACGTGGAGGAAGGGACAGCGCGTGGGCGTCGGCTGGCACGGCGGTCATGACAACACGTGCCGCGAGTGCCGGCGCGGAGATTTTGGCAATTGCAGGAATTTGAAAATTGCGGGCATTAACTATGACGGCGGATACCAGCAATACATGGTTGCCCCTGTAGAGGCATTGGCGGCAATACCGGAAAGTCTAGGCGACGCCGAGGCGGCGCCCTTGCTATGCGCCGGAATCACTACCTATAACGCACTTCGGCACAGCGGCGCGCTTCCCGGCGACTTGGTTGCCGTGCAGGGTATCGGAGGTCTGGGTCACCTCGGAATTCAGTTCGCCCACAAATTTGGCTACAAAGTCGCGGCGATTGGGCGCGGGTCGGACAACGCAACCCTGGCCAGGAAACTCGGAGCGACCCTATACATCGACAGCAAAGCGACGAATGCCACACAGGAATTGCAAAAATTGGGCGGCGCACAGGTAATTCTCGCAACTGCCCCAAGTTCGAAAGCGATGTCCGAACTGATCGACGGTCTTGCGCCCAACGGCAAACTCATGGTGATCGGTGCGACTCTCGATCCCATCGAGGTCACGCCATTACAGCTGATTAGTGGAAGCCGGACCATTCAAGGTTGGGCCTCAGGGATACCAACCGATTCCGAGGACACTCTCCGCTTCGCCGAACTGAGCGGCGTGCGTCCCATGATTGAAACCTATCCCCTAGAAAAAGCGGCTGAGGCTTACGCGCGAATGATGAGCGGCAAAGCAGAGTTCCGCGTCGTTCTGACCATGTGAAAGGTGCCAACGCAATAGAAGACATCAGTGTCGGGTAGAAACACGGATGGGCTGCGATGAAGCGAACGAACACGATCCGGGGGTTGTCTGTCTTGCCAGTCTTCTGCATGACACCGCCGGGCAATTGCTTCCAATCGTTTCGCTCCCGGAAAGGAGCGTCCTATGAGTTACTCGACTTCCTATCGCACGATCCAGATCGACGGACTTTCGATCTTCTATCGAGAAGCAGGGCCGCAAGATGCGCCAACGCTTCTTCTATTGCACGGGCTGCCCTCTTCATCGCGGATGTTCGAACCTCTTTTCGCCCGGCTTGCCGATCGCTATCACCTGATCGCACCGGATTACCCGGGCTTCGGGCACAGCGACTGGCCTGATCCGAAAACCTTCGCCTACACATTCGATCATTGTGCTGAGATCATGAACCACTTCACCGAAGCGCTGGGCCTGTCGCGCTACACGCTATACATGCAGGATTATGGCGGGCCCGTTGGTTTTCGGATGGCTCTGGTCCATCCGGAACGGATCGAGGCCCTCATCGTCCAAGACGCAGTCTCACACAATGAAGGCCTCGGCGCGAACTGGGCAACACGGCGCGCGTTCTGGGCGGACCGGCCTGCGCATGAAGAAGCTTTGCGCAAGAATCTGCTGTCGCTTGCAACCACGAAGACCCGCCACGTGGGAGATGATCCGAAAATTGAACTTTACGACCCCGACCTTTGGACCGATGAGTACGCATTTCTGAGCGCGCCCGGGCAGGCACAAATTCAAAGCGACCTTTTCTACGACTATCGCACCAACGTCGACTCCTATCCGAAGTGGCAAGCATGGATGCAGAAAACGCAACCAAAGCTGATGGTGATATGGGGCAAGCACGATCTCTCGTTTGATCCCGCCGAGCCCGAACGCTACCGCAAAGACGTGCCGAACGCTGAGATCCACGTACTCGATGCAGGACACTTTGCGCTCGATACCAAAGCAGATGAGATCGCGGCGCTGGTGCGCGAATTCATGAAAACGCAGAAGTAAACGATATGAACCGGCCCTGGCCAATTTGCCAAGTCAAAGAAGATCCCTTCATGACCGGCCGCCGGTGTCGCCAGACAAATTAATCATTCCCTTGACCTCTCTCTGCGCTTGAATCGACAGTTAAGATTTTTGAGTTGAGGGTTAAGATAAGGGCGTGAAGGAAACCTGGCGATGGTTTGGGCCGCAGGATGCCGTCTCACTCGACCACGCAAAGCAAGCGGGGGCCGCAGGAATTGTTTCGGCATTGCATCACTTCTACCGCGGTGAGGCATGGCCGTTGGAGGAGGTTCTCAAGCGCAAGGCGCAAATCGAGGCGGCCGGGCTAGCCTGGTCGGTTGTCGAAAGCATCCCCGTACACAATTCAATTAAATTACAGACCGGGCCTTTTCGGCGATTTACTGACGCGTGGAAGGACTCTTTGGCGGCGATTGCGCGCGCGGGCGTGCCGGTCGTGTGCTACAACTTTATGCCCGTGGTTGACTGGACGCGCACGGATTTACGCTGGAAATTGCCCAGCACGGGCTATGCGCTGCGCTTCGATGTTATCGATTTCGCTGTGTATGACTTGTTTATTCTTCGTCGCCCGGGCGCTGAACTGCAGTATTCGCCGGAACGAGCGACAAAAGCTCGAGCTCGTTACGAGGCGATGTCCGAAAGCCGCTGTAGTGCATTGGAGCAAACGATTATCGCGGGGCTGCCGGGCGCGGAAGCCTCATACAGCCGCTCTGATTTGCAGAGTTTGTTAGCGGAGTACGAGGGCCTCACTGAAGATCAACTCCGTGCTCATCTCATTACATTCTTGCGGGAAGTTGTGCCAGTCGCTGAAGAACTGGGCGTCCGACTTGCCATTCACCCGGATGATCCGCCATGGTCGCTCTTCGGTTTGCCTAGAGTCGTCTCAACCGCTGCAGATGTGCGGTCGATACTTGCGGGCATAGATACTCACGCCAACGGGTTGACGTTTTGCGTGGGATCTTACGGAGCGCGAGCTGACAACGATTTGATTGCGATGGTGAACGAATTCGCCTCGCGCATCCATTTTGCACATCTGCGACAGGTGGTGCGCGAGCCGGACGAATCGTTTTACGAAGCGGAGCACCTGCGTGGCAGTTCCGATATGACCGGTGTGATCTGTGCCTTGCTCCGGGAAGAAGCACGGCGCAAGCGGCAGAACCGTCCGGACTATGAGATCCCAATGCGTCCCGATCACGGGCATTTGCTGGCGGATGATATCTCTCGGGAAACAAATCCTGGATACTCGCTGGTGGGCAGGCTGAAAGGTCTTGCGGAATTGCGCGGCGCTATCGAGGGCCTGAAATATGCCATCCCGGAATTGAACGGATGAATTCCGAATCCCGCGCGCGACCCCGGTCTTGAGGAGAAGCACACATGAAGGAGTTTGAGAATCAAGTTGCGATCGTGACCGGAACCACGGGAATAGGCCGGGCGATTGCAAAGCGCCTCGCGAAGGGTGGATGCAGCGTTGTGGCTTGTGGCATCGAAACAGCGCCTAATCGTGAATTACAACAAGAGTCACAAGAGGAACGACTGACGATCAGCGTTGAGCTTTGCGACGTCAGCGAACCGCATCAAGTCGAGGCGATGGTTGCCAGAGTGGTCGCGACTCACGGCAGGCTGGATATTGTTGCCAACGCCGCGGCGATTCACCCCTTTGGAACAGCAGTCGAGACCGATCCTGACACCTGGAATCGTTGCCTGATGGTGAATGTCGGAAGCATCTTTCTCTTGGCGCACTTCGGCGTCCCGGCGATGAGAAAAACCGGTGGCGGCTCGATTGTTAATATTTCGTCTGTGCAAGGCTATGCCTGCCAGCGGGGAGTCGTAGCGTATGCCGCATCAAAAGGCGCAGTCCACAGCCTGACGCGGGCGCTGGCGCTCGACCACGCAGCCGATCGTATTCGCGTCAATTCCATCAGTCCGGGCTCGATTCGCACCCCCATGCTCGCGCGCTCCGCGGCGCACTTCGTCCCAGACGTGCCCGAAGACGCCGTCTTTGAACGCTTTGGTGCAGCTCATCCGCTTGGCCGCATTGGCACACCCGAAGAGGTAGCGGAATTGGCGGCTTTCCTTGTATCCGACAAAGCCGGATTCTGCACAGGCGGCGATTATGTGGTCGACGGCGGATTGCTCGCTGGCATTGCGGTGCAATGACCACCGGAGAATGACCACTGGAGAATGATCACTGGAGAATGATCACTGAGAGATGATTGCGGGAAAAAAGATTGACGAAAGAAAGATTGGCGAGAAAAAGATTGGCGCTCCCGTCTGCGTAGCGCCAACCGGCGATGCCTGTGGCGAAGGCGCCGTGTGGCACGCGGTTCACCAGGCCGTCTATTGGACCGACATTAATCGCTTTCTGATTCATCGTTTCACGCCCTCAGATTCTTGCGTGCGCACCTGGCTCTTCGAAGAGCCGGTCACCGCACTAACCTTGACTGACCGGCCGGAAGTGCTGGCCGTCATTCTGGGCTCAAGGGTGATCTTATGGGAGCCACATACGGATGTACGACACGATCCCATTTTTCATCTTGATGGATGGCCCAAGGTTCGCCTGAATGATGCACGGGCAGATCCCCGAGGCTCGCTGTGGCTGGGCTCGATGCGCAACAACGTGAACCCCGACGGATCTTCCGCCGCAACGGGGGGGCAGGATGGGGAGCTGATCCGCCTCGATCCGGATGGCAAGTGCAAAATATGGCGGCGAGATATCGGAATCGCGAACACGCTCGCCTGGAGTCCGGATCATCGGCGTTTCTATTTCGGTGACACGCTCGCCAACACGGTCTGGGTTTATGACTCTGACCCAACGACAGGTGCGATTGCAAACCAACGGCTTTTCCTTCAGGGCTTCACGAGGGGTTTACCAGATGGCTCGACTGTCGACTCTGAAGGCTATTTGTGGAATTGCCGGTTCTTTGGCGGGTGCATCGTGCGAGTTGCACCCGATGGAAAGATTGATCGCATCGTGGAAATGCCGGTTAAGAACATCACGACCTGCACCTTCGGAGGAGCGGATCTTAAAACTCTTTACGTTACGACTGCTAGACTCGAAGCTCCCGCCACAGATCGCCTGGCTGGCGGGTTGTATGCCATCCCCGTCGAAATACCAGGCCAGCCTGAGAATCGCTTCCGCATCCTCGATGGTATTCGCTAAGCCCGAGTCCAGCATGTCTTCCCGATGTTGCAGCGGCTTCACGGGTTATCACCGAGTGATCCACGACCCGCACCGCATTAGCGACGAGTCTCGCGCGCCTCTCGAATCCTGGCGATAAACTGCCGAGCGATTTCGGCGATCGATTTAAAATCACCGTGCTTGACTCCGCCGGTTAGATTTCCGCCGACTCCAACCGCGACGCTGCCCGCATGGATCCAGGCTCCAACATTGTCGACGGTCACGTCACCGGTCGGCATCAGGCAAGCATGCGGCAGGGGCCCTCTGACCGCCTTGATGAAAGATGGACCTAAAGTTTCTCCCGGAAATATTTTGATGATGTCGGCCCCGCATTCCATGGCCTCAACAATTTCCTTCACCGTGCCCGCGCCTGGCATATAAGGCACCTGATAACGATTGCACAATCGGGCGGTTTCGGAGTTGAGGCATGGGCCGACGATGAATCTTGCTCCAGCGAGAATTGCAGTGCGCGCTGTCTCGGGATCGAGCACCGTGCCTGCGCCGATGAGAATATCGCGTGCGGCGTCGCGGCGTACAAGATCCGCAATCACCGCAGCGGCGCCCGGGACGGTGAACGTGATCTCGATCGCGCCCACTCCGCCCTGAGCGCAAGCATCGGCGATGCGAGAGGCCTGTTCCGATCCCTCCGCCCGGACTACGGCGACCAGGCCGGAGTCCACAATTTTTTCTAGAGTTTTCAGCTTTGGTATCAACATAGATGCCGACCGATTACACGTAAGACCCGCGAAGATCGTTCGCATAGAATATAACGCACCATGAAGAATACAACGGTGACCTTCGGCGAAATCATGTTGCGTTTAGCTCCTCCCGGCGTCGAGCGTTTCCTGCAGAGCCCCTGCTTCCACGCGTCATTCGGTGGAGGAGAAGCCAACGTCGCGGTCGCGCTCGCCGGCTTTGGATTGCCGAGCAGCTATGTCACCGTGCTTCCGGAAAAGAATGCGATTGCGGACGCGGCAATCCGTGAGCTGCGGGGCTTCGGTGTGGATACGTCAAAGATCGTTCGCGGTAACGGACGCATGGGGGTCTACTACATTGAGGCGGGCGCCAGCCAGCGCCCTTCCAAGGTCATCTACGACCGGGAGTACAGTGCCATCGCACTCGCCACTCGCGGCTCGCTGCCCTGGGATCAAATTTTCGAGGGAGCACTCTGGTACCACTTGACGGGTATTACTCCTGCGATCAGCGCCTCCGCCGCAGAACTCGCGCTCGAGTCTCTCTCAAAAGCGAGAGAGAAACCAGTCACCGTTTCCTGCGATTTGAACTATCGCAAGAATCTGTGGAAGTGGGGCAAGCGGGCGGACGAGATCATGCCGGAGCTTGTCAAACAGGTTGATATGGTCATTGCGAACGAAGAAGATGTCCAGATGGCGCTCGGCATCACGGCCGATGTTGACGTCCATTCGGGGAAACTTGATCCATCGCAGTATGAAAGACTAACCACCAGGGTTTTGCAGCTCTATCCCAACCTGAAGACCGTCGCAATTACCTTGCGGGAATCGAAGAGCGCTTCGCATAACGGATGGTCGGCTTGTCTGAACGACCGCAAAGAATTTCTCATCAGCAGCCACTACGACATCACTCACATCGTGGACCGAGTGGGCAGTGGAGACAGCTTCGCTGCTGGGTTGATTTACGGATTTCAAAAGCTGCCGACGCATCGCGACGCGCTCGAATTCGCTGTCGCGGCCAGCTGTCTGAAGCATTCCATCCCTGGAGACTTCAGCCGTTCTACCAGGGAGGAGGTGGAAGTTCTACTCAAAAGCGGAGGGTCAGGCAGAGTGCAACGCTGATAAAGGCTCAGGAATGGGCTCGATGCGACCCAGAAGGAAAACATATCCCGCAATGCCAAGAAAAAGAATCACGGTGCAGAGGGCGAACGCTGCCGCGAAAGAATGTGTAGCAGAAACAATGTAGCCGGTTACGATGGGTGCGGAAATCGCCGCGATCTGTCCGCAGAAATTAACAATCCCGCTCAGAGTGCCAACACTCTCCCGCGGAGAGATTAAAGACGGAATTGTCCACGCCACTGGTGCGGCCGCCGCCAAACCAGCCAGAGCAAGACTGATCCAAAATAGTGCAACCGCTGCACTATGCGCTCGCGCCGCGCCGAGAATCGCCAAACCCAGACCCATTCCCCCCACCAACACGCTCTGCCGCACACGGCTTGCATTCCAACCACGCTGAATCAAAACATCCACCAGCCAACCTCCAACCAGAAGATCGGTGAAGGTCGCTAGCAGCCAGGGTACGCTCGTATAAAAAACTGAGTGCAGCAAATCGACGTGCAGAGAGAGTCCCAGATAGCTTGGCAGCCAATTCAGTAAGAGATAGAAAGTGTAGTTGTACGCTCCCCATCCCAGCGCCAAGCCGTAGACTTTAGGCTGATGCAATAGATAACTCATTGAGGCACCGGTGTCTGCCTTTCCGGCACCTTCCGGCTGCGCTCCACCCTGCATAATGAATTCGTGTTCCTGAAGCGAAAGTTTGTCGTCCTGACCGGGGTCGCGGTATATCCAATAGAACAATACGAAGTAGAAGAGGCTGATGAAACCTGTAGCAGCGAAGCTCCACCGCCAACCGAAATGCAACAGAAGCAAGCCGATGAATGGAACCCCGATTGCCGTGGAGAATTTTGCCGCTGCATCGGTGATGGCAGTCGCCAGGCTTCTTTCCGCACGGGTAAACCAGTATCCAATTGCTTTCGCGTTCGAGGGAAAGGTGGGCGATTCGCTTACTCCCAGAAGGAATCGCGCCCCCACAAACCAGCCGAGTCCCGGCGCCAGAGCCGCACCAAAGGAAGAAACGCTCCAAAGAAACGTGCTGATTCGACCCACGCGGCGCACTCCAAGGCGATCGAGCAAAATTCCCGCCGGCATTTGCATCAAAGCGTAGGTCCAGCTGTAAGCGCTCGAAAGATAGCCAAAGAGAACCAGCGACATTCCGAACGATGCATTCAGCGCCTCGCGCGAAACTGAGAGGTTGATGCGATCGAAAAAATTGACCAGCACTCCGAAGGCGAGCAGAAATGCAATGCGCCATCGCCGGCGAGGTACGCTGTCAGTGTGAGAAACTATTTGCGGCAAAGCGTCTCCGGAACCGAGATCTTTCGAGGAGAGGAGTCTAACCGAAACGGCTCATCAACGGCGCTGTAAGGAGGGAGAGCCGCAGGCTTCGCGCAAATTTGCCTATCTACACGTTGCAACGTGAATATGATGAGGACAACGCTCCGTCTATTGATTTAACCCGCTGGCAAGGTATCCGCCATCCACCACCAGGGTTGAGCCGGTGACAAAGCTGGCTGCGTCCGAGGCAAGAAAGACGGCAGCGCCGGCCAGTTCCTCCAATTCTCCAAAACGCTTCATGGGCGTTCTCAACAACACCTCGTTGCCGCGCGGCGTCCCCTTCAAGAGCTTCTCGGTCAGTGCCGTGAGAAAGTATCCCGGCGCAATGGCGTTGACACAAATTCCGTGACGCGCCCATTCAACGGCCAGCGATTTTGTTAGCGATGTCACGCCCGCTTTGCTCGCAGAATAGGCGGCTACTTCAAACAATCCCAGAAAGGATCCCATGGATGCGATACTGATGATTCGCCCGTAATTGCGCTCGATCATGTGTCGTCCGAAGATCTGGCATGCGCGCATGGTGCCGCTCAAATTTGTTTCGATGAGCCGGTTCCAATCCTCTTCCGGGAAATCCAGGGTGGGAGCGCGCTGGTTGAACCCCGCCGAGTTCACCAGAATGTCGACTTTCCCGAATGCCTCGACAGCTGCATGCAACAATTTTTCGAGGGAACTACGATCGGTTACATCTGAGGCAATCGTCAAAGAGCGCCGGCCAAGCGCTTCAATTTCGCGCACAACAGCTTCCACTTGCTCGATCCGGCGCGCTGATGGGATTACATCGGCACCCGCTTCCGCCAGTCCGCGCGCAATGGTCCGGCCGATTCCCGAACTCCCGCCGATGACAACCGCAACCTTCCCATTGAGTTCCAAGCGACGATAGCCCATGTTTCCTCGCGATGCCCGAAATGAGCTTTTTCATCTTAGTCGAATGTTCACGCAGTATGGATACATCGAAATGGGCGAGTAGCCCGATAGCATACACGCCTATGCCCGAGGACTATGTCGCCCTTTTACCTCCAGTGAGCCACGGGCCGAAAGCGCGCTTACGTCGGCAGGCTCGCACGCGAATCGATTCAACTCGTCGGGCATCGAAAATATCATCAGTAGGGAGGCCCGAATGGAAGGCACGATTTCTACCAAAGACCTGAAAGCCAAACTGGATAAGAAGCAAAACATCACGCTCGTCGAAACCCTCGCACCTGAGCGCTACCGCGAGGCCCATATCCCCGGGGCCTTGAATATTCCACCTGAAAAAATCAAAGAACTTGCGCCGCAGAAGTTACCCAACAAGGAAGCTGAGATCGTTACCTACTGTACGAGCGCACATTGACACGCCAGCGAATACGCTGCCCGTGAATTGGCGGCGATGGGATACAAAAACGTAGCGCACTATGCAGAAGGGAAACAGGGATGGGTGGAGGCAGGTTTACCGGTTGAGAAGGCTGCGTAGAGAAGTAGTGCCATGAATGCAGCCTACTTGGCCAGAATAATGGCGGCGCAGCGGATGCGCTCGCTGCTCATCCACGCTACTCTCTCAGCAACTGCCTTGCAATCACCAATCGCTGAATCTCGCTCGTACCCTCGCCGATGGTGCAGAGCTTCACGTCGCGATAGTACTTCTCGGCCGGATAGTCTTTGATAAAACCATAGCCGCCGTGAATCTGCACTCCTTCGTTGGCGCACTTCACCGCGACTTCGCTGGCGTAGAGCTTTGCCATCGAGGACTCAAGCGTCGTCTTCATACCTGCGTCTTTCATCGAGGCCGCGCGCATGGTGAGCAGGCGGGCGGCATCGATCTCAGTCGCCATATCGGCCAGCTTCCACTGAATTGCTTGGAACTCCCCGATCGCCTTTCCAAACTGCCTGCGCTCCTTCGAATAATTCAGCGCCGCTTCGTAAGCACCCTGAGCCATTCCCAGCGACAGCGCCGCAATCGAAATACGGCCGCCATCGAGCACGCGCATCGCATCGATAAAGCCGTCTCCCTCTTTACCCAATAAATTCTCCCCCGGAATCGCGCAGTCTTCAAAGATCATTTCCGCGGTATCGCTGGCGCGCAGACCTAACTTGTTCTCTTTTTTGCCGGGACGAAATCCCTTCGTATCTTTCTCGACGATGAACGCGGAAAGCCCATGGGTCTTGGCGGCGCGATCGGTCACCGCAATCACGACCATCACATCGGCGTAGTGCCCGTTGGTGCAGAAAGTTTTCGTGCCGTTCAGCACCCAGCCGTTCCCCCGACGCTTGGCGGTCATGCGAGCACTGCCCGCATCCGACCCCGAAGAAGGCTCGGTCAACCCCCAGGCTCCGATGAATTCTCCCGTGGCAAGTTTGCTGACGTACTTTTTTTTCTGTTCCTCGTTGCCCGCAAGAAATATGTGATTGGAACACAGCGACGTGTGCGCCGCTACGATGATGCCTACGGAGCCATCCACGCGCGACAATTCTTCGATGGCGATCACGTACTCTTCATAGCCCATGCCCGCGCCCGCGTAGTCCGTGGGAAAAACCGTTCCCAGCAATCCCAGCTTACCGAGTTCTTTGATAGTGGCCAGGGGAAACTCGCAGGCCTCGTCCCACTTCATGACGTTGGGGGCGATCTCGCGCTCGGCAAATTCGCGGACGCTTTTCTTCAGTTGCTGCTGCTCGTCATTCAGTTGAAAATCCAAGAATCCTCCGCTGGCTCAACGCCGATTTTCTGATTAGAACATAGCGATCGAAGGTGGAAAAGTTACCGCTGGCAACAGCAGGAGAAGGTGCAATAAGCCGCGTCATTACTGGTGATATCTACGATCTAGACGCCAAGACCAACCGACCGTATGGTTTGGCTGCGCACGAATTTTGAATGATTGTTGCGGTGGTGCTCTAATCAGCGAACGACTTCATCGCCCATGAGGAACCGCTCGAATACCTCGTTCGATAACAGACGCCCGCGCGGCGTCAGGCAGAGATACTCTTCTCTCCGTTCCAACAATCCGCCTTCGATCAACTCTGCAATTGCAGCATGAACGTTCGCGATCGCTTCGTCGCCGAATTTGCTAGACAAATCCTGAAGATTAATACCGCGGTTTAATCTGAGTCCAAGAAAAAACCTTTCTTCCAAAGCCGCCTGTCGCGAGACCGCGGTGCGCTGCAATGGCGTCCCGGCCATGAATTCTTCCAGGGAGTCGGTATTGGCGAATCGCACAGCCACGATATCTGAATTAACGGCATCTGAATTGACGGCTGGAAGCATCGAGTGCGCATCGCTGCCAAAGCCGAGATAGGGCTGCCGCGTCCAATATTTCAAATTGTGCCGCGATTCAAATCCTTCGCGGGCGAAATTGGAAATCTCATACTGCCCAATCCCCGCCGCTTGCAGCCGATCGCAAGCATCAACATAAAAATCGGCGATGGCTTCTTCATTGGGGACAAAGTGAGCGTGGTAGCGCTTCCCGCCTGCTAGGAGTTCTCGACCGAGTCTCGAATCCTCATCTACTTCGAGCATGTAAACGCTCACATGCGGCGCACCGGACACGCTGGCTTCTGCCAGGGAGAACTCCCAGCTTTCACGGGTCTGATGCGGCAATCCGGCTATCAGGTCGACATTGATATTGGTAATGCCAGCACCCCGCAATCGGGCGATGTCGGCCAGCACCGTCGCGCGTTTGTGGAGGCGACCAACCGCCGATGCTTCCTGATCCACAAACGACTGCACGCCCAGGCTCACACGGTTCGCACCACAACGCAAAAGACTTTCCAGCGTCGCACTCTGTAAGCGTGCCCGGGGCGCACTCGACTGTGATTTCAGCATCGCGAACGACATCGAACTGCTGCCGGACCGTATCGAAGATGCGCTCCAATTGCGCGAGTTCGAGGACCGTCGGCGTTCCGCCGCCGAGATAAATAGAATCGACCGAGCGCCCAATTCGCCCTCCCATTTCCGCCGCAATCCGAGGCGCGCTACAAATGTCTTTACATACGCGATCCACATAGCGCTCGAAAACCGCTCGCGAAAATACTTCGGAGGCGAAGTTGCAGTAACTGCACTTGGTGCGACAGAACGGCACCGAAATGTAAATGCCAAGAGCCATGCCTGATCATTATCCCATCTGCGTCAGGGACGATTCAGGTTTTCCATCCTCGGTGCTGCTTCAGCATCCATATTGAGGTACCCTGTTAACAGCGCTGCAGGCGCGGTTTTCGACCCGACCCAGGATACCGATGTCCCAGGAAGAAGAAGTATTAGGCAAGGCCTATGACAGCCGACTGATGGCGCGGCTGCTCAAGTATCTGCGTCCCTACCGCTGGCAGGTGGCGATCGCGCTGGTTTCCATTCTCCTTAAGTCGTTCGCTGACGTACTGGGACCATATCTCACCAAAGTAGCCATCGATCGCTATCTGGCTCCTGCGAAAGGAATATCTTCTTCCAGCATCTGGAGTTGGCTCAGCCCGCGCGCCACCACGGGCATCGCGCAGATCGCGGCAATCTATGTCGGACTTCTATTCTTCAGCTTTCTGCTGGAGTTTCTGCAAACCTATTTCATGCAGTGGACCGGCCAGAAAATAATGTTCGATCTCCGCCGCCAGATCTTTCGCCATTTGCAGCGGCTGCACGTTGCTTTCTTCGATAAGAACCCGGTCGGCAGGCTGGTAACACGCGTTACCACCGACGTGGACGCCTTGAATGAGATGTTTACATCCGGCGTGGTGTCGATCTTCGAAGATCTTTTCGTACTCTTCGGCATCCTCGGCGTGATGCTGTGCATGAACTGGAAGCTGGCGTTGATCACATTTGCCGTCCTGCCTTTCATCGTGGTGGCGACAAAAATTTTCCGCGACCGGGTGCGCGATTCCTATCGGCGTATTCGTGTGGCGATTGCTCGCATCAACTCCTACCTGCAGGAGCACGTCAGCGGCATGGTCGTGCTGCAGCTCTTCAATCGCGAGCGCAAAGCTTATAAACGCTTTGAGGAAATCAACCGCAACCACATGGACGCGTATAAAGACGCGATCTTGGCTTACTCGGTTTACTACCCTGTGGTCGAAATTCTCTCTGCGATTGCAATCGCGTGTGTCATCTGGTTCGGCGGCGGCGACGTGTTACGCAATGTGCGAGCAACCAGTGTGGCCATCAGTTTCAATTGGAAGACCCTGGTCGCGTTCCGCCTGGTGCCAACCGTAGCGTCACTGGGTGTGCTGGTAGCTTTCATTCAGTACGCTCTGCGATTTTTTCGGCCGATCATGGACTTCAGCGAAAAATACAACATCCTGCAGTCCGCCATGGCAGCAAGTGAACGCATCTTCAAGCTGCTCGATACGCCTGCACAAGTACTTTCGCCTCCGCTAACCAAGCGCCCGGAAGGCCCCGGCCGTATTGAATTCGATCATGTCTGGTTCGCCTATCGCGATGTTTCGGAGGGTGACTCTGCGCTCGATCAAACTCGCGACTGGGTCCTCCGCGATGTAACCTTCACCATCGAACCCGGCGAGACCGTGGCCATCGTCGGCCACACCGGCGCAGGCAAGACCACTTTGATCTCGCTGCTGCTGCGCTTCTACGATGTCCAGAAGGGGGCGGTCCGAATCGACGGCATTGATGTAAAGGAGATGGATATTTCCGACTTGCGCAGCCGCTTCGGCGTGGTGCTGCAGGATCCATTTCTATTCAGCGGCACCATCGGGGGAAATATACGGCTTGGCACCGCGCGGATTCAAGACAAAGACATCGAGAAGGCGGCCGAGGATGTGAACCTTGCCGACTTCATCCGAGCCTTGCCCAAAGGGTTTAACGAAGAAGTCCGCGAGCGAGGCTCAACTCTTTCCACCGGACAGAAACAGCTCATCTCGTTCGCGCGCGCCCTGGCGCACGAGCCGAAGATCCTGATTCTTGACGAAGCTACTTCCAGCGTGGATACCGAAACTGAATTCCGCGTCCGCGATGCGCTCAGCCGTATGGTCGAGGGACGGACATCATTGATCATCGCCCACCGTCTCTCTACCGTGCAGCGCGCTGACAAGATCATCGTCATGCATAAGGGTCAGGTCCGCGAAATGGGCACGCACCAGCAGTTGCTCGCACAGCGCGGCATTTACTTCAAGCTTTATCAACTGCAATACAAAGATCAAGAGATCAACCTGGCGCGGCCGCCCCTTCGACCAAGCTCAGGGCAGGCCTCGCCCGCGGATTCCGAAGTGACTGCGAGCGCCGACGATTAGTCGCACACTGAAAGCAATGGCCGATGAGGGCATGTCTCAGTCAAAACAGGTTTTTCTTTCGGCCGAATGGCGAGACCTCGTGATGTTGAACTATCAGGTCGACGCCGGTCTCTTGAGTCCGTACCTACCATCCTCCACATCACTGGATTCGTTCCAGGGAAAAACGTACGTCAGCCTGGTTGGCTTTCGGTTTTGCCGCACCAGGTTGCTTGGATACCTCCCGGTTCCATTTCATACCGATTTCGATGAGGTAAATCTACGCTTCTATGTTCGAAGGGAAGTGGATGGCGATATTCGACGGGGAGTTGTTTTCATCGCTGAGGTTGTCCCCAGACGCGCAATTGCGGCAGTCGCTCGCGTGGTGTACGGCGAAAAATATAAATACCGTCGAATGAGGCACTGTATCGAGAGCGCAGAAGCGAGCCTGAGCCTTCGGTACGAGTGGCAAGTTAAAGTGAATGACCGGTGGTGCCGGCTCTCCGCTCAGACCGAGGGGCTTCCGGCTGTTCCGCAACCTGGGACGTTGCAAGCATTCATCGCCGAACACTACTGGGGATATTCGGCCCGATCCGATGGCAGGTGCCTCGAATATCACGTCGCACACGCGCCATGGCAAGTGTGGGCAACTCGTATCGCGGGCTTCGAAGGCGACGCGAGCGCTCTTTATGGGCGAGAACTTGGAACAATTCTTCAACGTCGCCCTGACTCCGCGTTCGTGGCCGATGGTTCGCCGGTCGTCGTCTTCAAGGGCGACAGAATTTTATGAAACTGACCGACCAGGAATCTGCGCTGCCTCGCGAGGGCTGGATACTCTACGACGGAGGATGTGGGTTTTGTTCTCGTTGGGTTCACTACTGGAAGAAGACAGTTGAACCGAGGGGCTTTGCAGTTAAAGACCTGCAGTCCGCTTCTGGCGAAGGCATTCTGCAAATTGCGCAAGAGAATCTGCTGGATGACATACGCGTATTGACCTGCAGTGGGGAATCAAGATCGGGCGCCGACGCCTACTTGTACGTGGCCCGGCGAATTTGGTGGGCATGGCCTTTCTACGCAGTCTTCAGTCTTCCAGGCTTTAATTGGATCCTTTGGCGGGGCTATCGATGGTTTAATCGCAATCGGTACCGAATCTCCCGCCATTGTCCGCTGCCGCAACAATCGTGTGCCGATCGCGTTCCGAAGGACGGTAGCTAAAATATCCAGCCACAGCATTCGCTTTACAATGCTCTGTTGCGAATTCTTATCTCAGCCGGCGAAGCTTCTGGCGAAATGTACGGCGCGCAGCTCATCGAAGCGCTGCGGCGACGCGACGCAAGTCTTGAATTCTTCGGCGTGGGTGGGGACCGCATGCGCGCCGCCGGCTGCGAGACTGTCGTCGACGCGAAAGATCTTTCGGTCGTTGGCATCACTGAAATTCTCAGCCACCTTCACGAGATCTATGGCCTCTACCAGCATTTAATCAAAGAAGCTGACAGGCGCCAGCCCGATCTCGCTATCGTCATCGACTCGCCCGCGTTCAACTGGCGGGTTGCGCGAGAGATGAAGAAGCGTGGCGTTCCTGTAGTCTATTACGTCGCGCCGCAGTTCTGGGCATGGCGGCAGGGGCGCGTGCGCCTGCTGCGTGACTACATCGACAAGGCGCTGGTCATTTTCCCCTTCGAGGAAAAGTTTTATTGCGATCGTGGAGTGGATGCTACTTTCGTCGGCCATCCGCTGGCCGACCTGGCACTGCCCGCAATCGACCGCACCGATTACGCGTCGCAGTTTTGTCTCGAAGCCGCCAAGCCGTGGATCGCACTCATGCCCGGCAGCCGTATCAAAGAAGTACGCATGAATCTTCCGACTATGCTTGACGCGGCCGAGCAACTCGGATCCGATTATGAATTTTTGCTCCCCGTCGCCCCCACGCTTAACCGCGCCTTCCTACAAAGTCTGATTGATCGAAGGGCGATCAACCGAGCATCAACAATTCCTCATAACATCACGCTCGTTCCCGAATCTCTGCCAGCCCTACGCCACTCCCGCGCCGGCATCATCGCCAGCGGTACAGCGACAGTCGAAGCCGCGATGATGAACACGCCGTTCGTAATGGTCTATTGCGTTTCGGCGCTTACTTATTTTCTGGGCAAACCGCGAGTGAAAGTCCCGCACTTTGCTATGGTCAACCTGATCGCCGGCAAGCAAATCGTTCCAGAACTTGTGCAACACGATTTCACCGCGGCCAATGTTGTGGCCTGCTTGCAACAGCTCCTCCCGGAGGGTTCCGCGCGTAGCCGTATGCTGCAAGACCTGGAGCAGGTGAAAGCGAAGCTCCGTTCTCCGGAGAGCGGAGCTGAACCACACGCCCAGCACCCGGCCGACCGGGCTGCAGCGATCATCCTTGCAATGCTGCCGTCCGGTGGCTGAAAAACCAACGGCTCCAGACCTCAGATTGTCATTCCGAGGAGCGAACGCGACGAGGAACCTGCTGTTTGCGGCATCGGCAGAAGTCAGATTTCTCGCTTCGCTCGAAATGACAAGGTGGGGTAAACCTTGTGCTCGCAGCATCTTTTAGGTGAAAATCCTCATCATAGGAAATGGACAGGCCCGTTTCCTGGAGACTCTCCTTAATGCAGATTTGTCCCCGGCGCGCCCAAAGCGTTCTTTCCCGTTCCCTCGCCCTGCTGCTACTTGCTGTCGTCGCGACCCCATCCCGGGCGGCCGAGAAGGTCCACTTGCGTGTGGACGATTACCAGATCGAGGCGGAACTTACTCCACACCTCCATCAGATTTCGGCGAAAGCCAAGGTCAAGTTTACAGCTCTTCAAGACCTGAACACAGCCGTCTTCGAACTGCATAACGGATTGCGCGTCACACAGGTTCTTGACGAGAAGAACCAACCGCTGTCCGCCGAGCGTGTGACGCAGGATTCCACCGTGCGCGTGTCGCTGCCAGCCGGCCTCGCCAAGGACGCTTCCACGACTCTCACATTCGAGTATGAAGGAGACCTGGAGACTGCCGATGACAGCCCTGTTCCCGGCCTCATGCTCGCACACATCGGCGACGACACCAGCTATTTGCTCTATGCCGGACGCTGGTTCCCTGTGAGCGGCTACGGCATCAACCGCTTCACCGCAACCATCAGCGTCACCGTGCCGGCTCACATGGTGGTGATCGGAAGCGGCAAGTCCTCCGTAAGCGACAATCCGCCTTCAAAGAAACCGAATACTAACGGCCTCCCGACAAAGACGTTCACATTTGTTTATTCCAAGCCAAGCTTCCCCGGCACAATCATCGCTGGCATCTTTCAGGAATACAAGAGCGACGAAGCTGGAATGAACCTGCACGTCTTCTTCAAGCCTACGCATCAGGCGTTGGCTCCGGAATACACGACTACCGCAGTGCAGGAGTTCACCTACTACATCACGCTTTACGGCACTTCTCTTTCGCAGAGGCTAAACGTCGTCGAGCTGCCCGGAGATACGGTTCCTTACGCCTGGGCTCCGGAAATCGCCGCGCTCGCCGGCCCCTCGATCACTGAGAAAACGAATTACCGGCTGCTCGCCAATGCCATTGCCCATCAATGGTGGGGGGTTTCGGTAAGTCCCGAGACGAAAGACGATTGGTGGCTGGTGGACGGCTTTTCCCGGTACTCCGAAGCTATGTACGTGGAGAACGCTGCAGGAGCGGCGGGCCTGGAGGAAGCCGTCAAGGACATGTCGGTCGGCGCCCTGGCATATGACACTGTGCCGCTCTCGAGCGCCAGCAAACTAGATCCCTTCTCCACCGAGTTTCAGTCGCTCGTCACCGACAAGGGCGCAATGATCCTGCATATGCTGCGCTGGGTTCTCGGAGAGGACAAGTATCTCAAAACGATGCGCCAGTTCGCCGAGACCTATCAGGGCAAATCTGCCAGCATGGACGACTTCCGCGCCATTGCCGAAAAGAATTATGGCGAACAGCTCACCTGGTTTTTCTCTCAGTGGCTCGATTCCACCGGCGCCCCGGAATTCAAGGTCAAGTACACCACCTACCGGCTGGGCAACAACAAAGGTTTCCGGGTCACAGGCGAGATTGCCCAGGATCTCGATCTGTTTCGCATGCCCGTCGATCTCCGTATCGACACCGATGGAAAAACAGAAGACAAAAAAATAGAGGTCGTGGGCACCAACTCAGCTTTCAGCGTTGAAACTTTCGGACGCCCACGGCGTATCGCGGTCGATCCCGACCATCGTGTGCTCACCAATTCGTCCGACGTGAAGCTGCGCTCTTCTATTCTGCGCGGCCAGGCTTTGCAGCAGCAGGGCGATCTCTCCGGTGCGCTGGGTGAGTTCAACAAGGCGCTCGATCTTAACAAGAACAGCTCTCTCGCCCACTATCGCGTCGCAGAGATATTTTTCCTGCAGAGAAATTACCAGTCGTCGGCGAATTCCTACCGCTCTGCTATTAATGGAGATGGAGAACCACGTTGGACCGAAGTCTGGAGTCACATCCAACTGGGAAAGATTTTCGACATCACCGGCCAGCGCGAGCGCGCTATTAACGAATACCGCCAAGCCATTCAGACCAACGACGACACCTTTGCCGCGCTCGAAGAAGCCCGCAAATATCTGCAGAAACCCTTCGAGCGGCCCAAGAACAAAGAGCAGTAGTTGCAGCCTCGGCAGATGGGCGGGTGACCACCCTTTTCGATCGGGAAGTTTATCCTACCCAAAACTCTTGCACTTCGTCCTCACTTACAACTCAGCTCCATCGCGCTATCCAGGCCGCTCTTGCGAGTAGCTGCATTGTCAACTTGTCCAGTTGCAGGCCGCACTTCGATGATATTGATCACGCCCGCGTCCTCGTGGTTGAGAATGTGACAATGGAAGACAAAGTTACCGATGTCCGGGCCGCGGAAATCAATCAGATCATCTTTCGCATCAAATACAGCGACCTCTTTGCCGCAATGAAGATAGCAGATGTAGTACAGCCCTCGCGGCGGTCACGATGCGGCCACATAGTATGGCGATGGATGCAGTCGAACAAGTAAGCCAGAATCCACTTCGGCCACCTCATGTCGCCTCCTACACCAACGCCGACTGCCCAAGAACTTCATTAGGATTTGCATCAAGCCTCCCTAACTGGCACGATGCCAATTGCACATAGGCGCTTCGCAGTTGTGCACGAAATCCCTTCTCGTCCAAATCCGCGAGCCAAGCCGATTCTTTGATGTCGTACCCGAGAACGTGATGCAAGACAAAAGCGGTACGGGAACCAGCGTCGAGCGAAAGAATTGGGTTGCTGCTTATTTCTTCCTCCGGGGAGCGGAATCGCTTTGAATTGGGCACACCAGAATCGTCATAGAGCACCGCCTCATAGGGTGGGCATTCACCATCACCATCCACGCAGGATTGATGCTGTAGCCGGCACAGTGAGAGTTCAACCGTACGTCGCTGCAGGTCGGAGTTCGAAATGGGCCTCTCCAAAGAGCAATCAAGCGCGGCGAGCACAACCGAAAGCGCCAGGCCTGGATCAAGCGTGAGTAGGTACACCGAATAAATAATTCGATCGAGTTCGGCGTCGATATTCGCCTCTTCGGTGCGCGCTGATTGTTGGGTCATGGCGCCCGTCCTCCTTAGGGCTGTACCTTCATTGAGCACGCAAGTTGCCATCAGGCAGTCCCGGCTGATCGGTCAAGATTGATCGCTTAATATTGATCGTTCAATCAGTTTAACGAAATAGGCAGCGTTTCGGTTTTGCCGGGTGTGTCGAATAGCGCACTGTCATCTTGGAAGACACTTTCGACAGTTGTCTCGTGTCACTCGAGTACCGCCCGGTAAACAGACAGATTTGGTTCCGCTGCGCTGGCAACACAAGTGCTGTCTCAGTCAGGTTTTGCAAAGTACGCAACAGTCAATCTGGAGCAAGGTCGAATTACACAAGAAAGGAAGCGTCATGACACACCATGAAGAAGATGAACAGTTGAAGACCACTGAGAGTGGCAGCATCAGCGATAAGCTCAGCCGCCGGAGGTTCTTGGAGAGGGGATCGGTGGCCTTGGCCGCAACCGCAAGCCTGCCACTGATTGCGGCAGCACAACAAACGCGAGATATGAGCGGCGACACTCACAACGGAATTAACGAGACACAGCCCGGGCCGATTAACAAAACTCTCGATTCTTCAGAGCCCGATTCTGTCTTCCCTCCTGAAACAGATTCGGGCGGACAGCGTCCTTTTAAGTATCCGTTCAGCTACTCTCACAAACGTATCGAGGCCGGAGGTTGGACGCGTCAGGTGACCGTTCGCGATCTTCCCATCTCGAAGAAAATGGCGGGCGTCGAGATGAGATTGATCAAGGGCGGCATTCGCGAACTGCATTGGCACGTTGGGGCAGAGTGGGCCCTCATGACCGCCGGGACGGCGCGCATCACGGCCGTCGATCAACACGGCCGCGCGTTTGTGGATGACGTCAACACAGGGGACCTCTGGCTGTTTCCGGGCGGAATTCCTCACTCCATTCAAGGCCTGGGTCCCGATGGTTGCCAATTCCTTCTGGTGTTTAACGATGGTGACTTCAACGAATTCGATACTTTCCTTTTGACCGAGTGGATGCATCACACGCCCAAGGAAGTGCTGGCGAAGAACTTCAACGTGCCGGAGTCGACCTTCAAAAACGTACCACCTCACGAGCTGTTTATCTTCCCGCGCGATCTGCCGCGCCCGCTCGCGGAAGAACAGAAAGAGGTCTATGAAGGTACGGGGCGCGTGCCAAATACCTTCGCGTTTTTTGCCAGCAAGATGCAGCCCACCAAGGTAAGCGCGGGTGGGAGCGTAAAGATTGTCGACCGAAACAACTTTCCCGCCACTAATATTGCGGCCGCGATTGTGACCTTGAAGCCCGGCGGTTTGCGCGAACTCCACTGGCATCCCAATGAGGATGAGTGGCAGTACTATGTGACCGGAACGGGGCGCATGACGGTGTTTTCCGCCGGCGGACATGCCCGCACCATGGACTTTCATGAAGGCGATGTGGGGTACATCGAGAAATCGATGCCGCATTACATTGAGAACATCGGCGATACGGATTTGCTCTTCCTTGAGGTGTTTCCCACTCCGGACTACCAGGACATTTCGCTTGCGGAGTGGCTGGCGCATACTCCCTCCCGGCTCGTAGATCAACATATTGGGACCGGCGAGGACTTCCTGCGCAAGCTCCCGAAGAAGGAAACCGTGATCACTCCGGAATAGCCGCACAGGCCGGCTGGCCCACCTTTGGCTTTCGTCGGCACCATCACAAATTGAGGCTGCCCACCCTTCGCCCTTTTCGAAGGGTGGGCGCCACCGACCCCGACGGTTTTCTCCGCGGTCTTACTCACGCGATCTTGCGCAGGGCAATTCGGCTTTCTGCGTTTCGTTACCAATAGAGACAGTATAAGCGCCGGGGGCGCCCCATCTTTATCATGTTGTTTGGCGAAAGGGGTTGGCGCGGTGCGCTTTTCGGAACGTACCTTCCGCGCGGCAACCTTACAACCGTCTTTCCATCCAGCAAAGAAATTCCGCTATTGAATTCATCCTGAAGCATTTAGGGAGAAAATCATTGCCCCGTCGCGACCCCTCTGCTAGCCTTTTTCCGGACGGAGATTGTGTTTCAACAATCCTGAATAGTATGATTATGATGTTGACACGGTGTTCGTGTGATCATTCCGACCGCGTAAGCAGCCCACCGTCGCCCGAGCCAGAGAAGAAAGAGACGAAAGTCCAGCGCAGTTTCTAAGGAGAAACAATCTTGGCAGCATCGAAAAACCGCATTCTGTTTACCTCCGAATCCGTAACCGAAGGCCATCCCGATAAAATCGCCGACCAGATTTCCGACGCCATCCTTGACGCCTGCCTCGCCGAAGACTCCACCAGTCGCGTCGCCTGCGAAACCCTCACCGCCACCGGCCTGGTAGTCATCGCCGGAGAAATCACCACCAAAGCCTACGTCGATTTCCAGAACGTAGTCCGCGGCACCGTCCAATCCATCGGATACGACAATGCCCTCCACGGCTTCGACTGCAATACTTGCGCCGTAATCTCCAGCATCAACAAACAGTCCGGCGACATCGCCATGGGCGTAGACACCGGCGGCGCCGGCGACCAGGGAATGATGTTTGGGTATGCGGTGAACGAGAATGAGGAGTTGATGCCGACCCCCATCTCTCTGGCGCACAAACTCACGATGCGGCTCTCGCAGGTGCGCAAGAACGGAACGCTTCCCTACCTTCGTCCGGATGGAAAATCCCAGGTTACAGTTGAATATGATTCGAAAGGCAAGGTGCTGCGGGTGGATGCGGTTGTGATTTCTACGCAGCACGCCGAGACTGTGACCAATGACGAATTGCGCGCGGGGATTTTGAAGCACGTAATTCAGGCGGTGATTCCCGCGCATCTGCTTGATGAAGATACGCATTATCACATCAATCCCACGGGCCGGTTTGTGATTGGCGGGCCGATGGGCGATACCGGGCTGACCGGGCGCAAGATTATTGTCGATACTTATGGCGGCATGGGACGGCACGGCGGCGGGGCATTCAGCGGCAAAGATCCGACCAAGGTGGACCGCTCGGCGGCTTATATGGCGCGACACATTGCGAAAAACATTGTGGCGGCCAAACTTGCCGACCGTTGCGAAGTGCAACTGGCGTATGCGATCGGCGTGGCCGATCCGGTGAGCGTGCGGGTGGATATGTTCGGGACAGAGAAGGTGGATCCGGCGATCGTTCCGGATTTGATTCGCGCGCATTTTAAGCTGACGCCGCGCGGGATTATCGAGTCTCTCGATCTGCGGCGACCGATTTATAAAAAGACGGCGGCTTATGGACACTTCGGGCGCAACGATCCTGACTTCACGTGGGAAGCGACCGATAAAGCGGCAAAGTTGGCGAGTGAAGCAGGCGTGCGCGAGCCGGTAGGGGCTCGGAAGTAAGCGGCGAGCCTCAGGGGCTAAAGCCCGCTTGTGGCGGGACGGCGGTTATCGCGGCGCTAGAAGCGCTGCGCCACCCAAGGGCCAGAAATGCAGAAGCGCCACTCGACCCAAAGACCGGGAATACAGAAGCCCTGCGCCACCAAGAGGTCGGAGGGCGCAGAGCCTAGGTGGTGACCGAAGCCACTCAAAGCCGGAAAGTGCAGCTTTGATGGTGCACCGAAAGTCTTATTCCCCTAAGGGTATTTTGAATTGCTGATCGCGGGTTGGAATCGTGTATTCTGACAGAGCACTTGTATCTCAGAAACTACTCCTAACGTAAAACAAACAAAATTTTCCCCGCAGGAAAGCGCCACAGGAGGCGTATGTCAACAGCAGCACAAATTAATTCCGACATTAAGAATCTGGAACTGGCCGAACTGGGCAAGAAGCGCATCGAGTGGGCAAACCAGTCGATGAAGGTGCTCCAGATTATCCGCAAAGAGTTTATTAAGAATCAGCCGTTGCAGGGGATGCGAATCTCCGCCTGCCTGCACGTTACGGCCGAAACCGCGAACCTGGCCATTTGTCTGCGCGATGGCGGGGCGGATGTGGTGTTGTGCGCTTCGAATCCGCTTTCGACGCAAGACGATGTCTCGGCCAGCCTGGTGCGCGATCAGGGCATAGCGGTCTTCGCCATCAAGGGCGAGGACAATGACACCTATTATCAGCACATCATGGCGGCGATCGATCACAAGCCACACATCACGATGGACGATGGCGCGGACCTGGTGACGATTCTGCACACCAAGCGGACCGATGCGCTGGAAGGCGTGATTGGCGGAACGGAAGAGACGACTACGGGCGTGATCCGGCTGCGCGCCATGGCGAAAGAGGGAGTGCTGAAGTTTCCCATCGTGGCGGTGAATGACGCCGATACCAAGCATCTGTTCGACAATCGCTATGGCACTGGACAGTCGACGATCGACGGCATTATCCGGGCGACGAATTTCCTGCTGGCCGGCTCAAAGTTTGTGGTGGCGGGCTACGGCTGGTGCGGCCGGGGACTGGCGAGCCGGGCGCGCGGCGCCGGGGCGGAAGTGATCGTCACCGAAGTGGATCCGACGAAAGCGCTCGAAGCCGTGATGGACGGCTTCCGCGTGATGTCGATGCAGGAAGCGGCGAAAATCGGCGACGTATTCTGCACCGTCACCGGCAACAAGAGTGTGCTGGTGAGAGAACATTTCGAGCTGATGAAAGATGGCGCGATTATCTCGAACTCCGGGCACTTCAACGTGGAGATCGACATTCCCGCGCTCGAGAAGATGGCCTCGTCGAAGCGAACGACGCGCACTTTCGTCGACGAATACTCATTGAAAGACGGGCGCAAGATCAATCTGCTGGGCGAGGGACGGTTGATTAACCTGGCCTCGGCGGAAGGGCATCCCGCATCGGTGATGGATATGAGCTTTGCCGACCAGGCGCTCTCGGTCGAGTACATGGTGAAGAATTTCAAGACGCTGGAGAAAAAGGTCTACCGCGTTCCCGACGAACTCGACAAGCGCGTCGCCAAGCTGAAGCTGGAGTCGATGGGGATTAAGATCGATCGGCTCACGCCGGAGCAGGAAGAGTATTTGGCGGGGTGGAGCGAGGGAACGTAGGAAGGCAGGGGTTAGGGGTCAGGGGTTAGTTTTCGCGGGGCGGCGTGAGCTGCCCCGTTTTTTCCCGTGTACAAGAGGCTCAGGTCGTCTCGGAGGTTGCGATGTGCTTCTTCCTCTCCGAGAGTTGGTCCGATCCGTATTGCGCTTAAGCGATATAGCCCATCGCCCCAATTTGCTGGCATATGAGCGTAGAACAGGACGGCGATGTTGCGGGGATGAAAGTCGGCGGTGCGCCAGTTCTGCCTGTGTGTCGCCATGAGACTGTTGAGATGCTCGCTGAGCTGCTCATAGCGTCCGGAGAAGAAGCAGTCCCCCGATTCAGAACCCGGCTGAGGCAGATCGCAATGATTCCGAAGTGATCGGTTGAGGTGGACGACAGCGCTGACCTAAGCTGCCTCGCTGCGTCCCGTACTGCCGCTCTAATGCCGTGCTCATACTCAGGCCGCTTACAGGCCACCAGGTAGCTCCTATTCGGCATCCGAAGGGCAAGGTCTGGCTCGATCAGATCGACTTTAGCCCCTCCTAGCAACCATTTCGCACCTAGTGCTAGCTCAAACATCACGTTTCGTCCGTCACGGTTCTTCGCCGTTTCCGCTGCCGGCAGGGCTGGCCCACTCAGGGCTCTTATCAATCTGCCCCGTAGTGGTGGGGATGGGTGGCGTCGAAAGGCGCAATACACATCGTGCAACTCCAGCGCTTCTGTAAGACCAAATAGGTAGTCCGATTTGGAGACGCCCTCTGCCTTGTTGGCGCCATCAAGAAAGGCATGCTGCGCTCTTTCAACCACGCGCAAGACGTAGTGGGCGCGATCCGTAGAACGCACGGGCACGCCAAGCTGATCCAGCCAGTCGTCGAAGCCTTTGAGATTCGTCAGAATGTCTGAATAGCAAAGCTGCGCGGCATGGTACACAATCCAAGTGTAAATTATTGGACCACTGCAGTGGCACGTCTCGTAGAAGACTAGATCACAGCCGGTTGCTTTGACACCTCGTTGAAGGGAACAGCAGATCCCTCCACTGCGCTGTCGCTCCGGCTCCGGTCGGGATGACAGAGAGTTAGCGAGCATGTGCCTCGGGGGGCTAAAGCCGCGGTTGATTTTGCTGGGGTTTTACGGCGCGATTGAAAGTCGCGCCCTTTCAGGGAGCTGAAGGCCGCTCTTCCACGGTATCGCGCGGGCGCGCAGGAGCACGCTGCGGTATCAAGAAGTCCCGGTGCACGGCATGGGGAAGGGCTTCCTGACGCGGCAGTGGCGCAGATGAGGGTAGGGATCCTTCGACTGCGCATGCGGATTCGTAAGGCGAATCCGCGTGCTTCGCTCAGGATGACAGGGTGGTTGGAGTTACCTCAGCGGCTGAAGCCGCTTCCCAATAGCTGCGCTTTACGCGGCGCTGAAGCGCCGCTCTTCCACGGTGCCGTAGCGGTCTGTGCTTGCAACCTGCGAAGTCAGGATCAAAAGTCAAAGGCAGCGGACGAAGCTTGCCCTGAGCTTGCCGAAGGGAGTGTCCGCTCCACAACGGGCCCGCCCGGCGCTCCGGCTCCGCATCGGGATGAAAGGGTGCGTACCTCAGCGGCTGAAGCCGCGTCTCTGGTTCGGGGACTGATGCGGCACGAGTGGAACTCGTGCCCTTCCCGGTCTCCTGGATTTCTTGGGCGCGACGGTGCGGGAAGAACTCCCTGCCGCGACCCGGGTTACGGATTAGAGTGCAGGGATCCTTTGACTGCGCATGCGGATTCGTAAGGCGAATCCGCATGCTTCGCTCAGGATGACAGCGTGGTTCGCGCCTACTCGGCCGGTGTAGCCGCTTCCCAATATTTGCGCTTTACGCAGCCCTGAGGCGCCGCTCTTGCACGTACTGCACGGGGCCGCCGGAGTGCTCTGCAAATCAAGATCAAAGGCAAAATTAAAGTCGAAATCAAAATCAAGATCAGGATCAAGGTCAAAAGCGGCGGACAGGAGTGTCCGCTCCACATGAGCAGAGTTGATACGTCATGAGAATTTCGGGGTCCTTTGACTGCGCTCAGGATGACAGGGCGTTGGGGTGGCGTTGAAATCCCACTTTTCGCAAAGGACGCGAGAAATGGGGCACCCGGCAACATCAAAATCAGGATCAAGGTCAAAGGCAGCGGACAGGAGTGTCCGCTCCACAAGTGCGAGCTGCTGTCCCCCCATGCTGAATCTTCCCAAAATGGGAAACTGTGGACGACTTGTCTACTTTAGTAGACTTGGCATTTGTCCCAGGGGCATGTGAGAGTGGAGTAGGTTCCGAGAGGTGCGCGGCCAATGGTGGCCGCGTTTTTTATTGGGAGTGGGGCGAAAAGCAGATTCCTCGCTCGCTCTCTCCGCGCTTTGCGCGGCTGCGAGCGGCTCGGAATGACAATGCTTACGAGCACGGTGGATCTGGTGGAGGAGCGGTATGAAGAAAAATCGGTGGGCAGGTATGAAGATCATCAAGAACTGCAAGAAGCGAGGAGAGTGGGCGGAGCTGGTGTTTGCGATGCGGGCGATTGAGCGGGGGCTGCAGTTGGCGAGGCCCTGGGGAGAGTCGTCGGGATACGACTTTATGGTGGATCAGGGCGCGCGGATTGTGCGGGTGCAGGTGAAGTCTACGATATTCAAGGAGGGGGTATCGGGATATTCGTGCACACTGAAAGACAGCAAAGGTCCTTACAAGAAAGATTCGTTTGATTTTGTGGCGGCTTATGTGATTCCGGAGGACGTGTGGTACATCCTGCCGGAGAAAAGAGTGCGAGGGATGTGGAGCGTAGGGCTGTATCCGAAGCTGGAGAGTGCGAAATATCGTGAGTATCAGGAAGCGTGGCATTTGCTGCGCGGAGGGTCGCCGGGGTTCGTCGCGCGGATAGAGGCTTGTGTGGAGGAATATTCTCCGAGTGTTCCGCCCTTCGCCCTTTGAAGGGTGGGATTCCGGAGTCCGCGTGAACGCTTGGAAATTCCCCCCACTGCTGGCGACTCCGGGAGAACTCCATGTCGCAGTTGGGCGTTGGTTAGGATTAGGGATCCTTCGCCTGCGGTCAGGATGACAGGGCATTGGGGTGGCGTCGAAATCCCACTTCTCGCAAAGGACGCGAGAAATGGGGCACCCGGCAACATCAAAACCAGGATCAAGGTCAAAGGCAGCGGACAGGAGTGTCCGCTCCACACGAACAGTGGTCCCAATCTCGCAAAGGACCGAGAAATGCAGGGCATCCTTCGACTGCGCATGCGGATTCAAGGTCAAAGGCGCGACAGGAGTGTCCGCTCCGCACGGCCGTTGAGATCCCCGCTTCTCCGGATGACAGCGTGGTTGGGCACCCGGTAACCTCAGATCGGATCTGTCAAGCCGCTTCCCAAGAGCTGCGCTGCACACGGCGCTGAAGTCGCCGCTTCTCGCACAGTGCCGCAGTGGTCTGCGCTTGCAACCTGCGAAACCTGGATCAAGGTCAAAGGCAGCGGACAGGAGTGTCCGCTCCACACGAACAGGGCCAATAAGTAACGAGTGCAGGGATCCTTCGACTGCGCACGCGGATTCGTAAGACGAATCCGCGTGCTTCGCTCAGGATGACAGCGTGGTTGGAGTTAGCGTCAACGGCTGACGCCGCTTCCCGATGCTGGCGCTTAACGCGAGCTGAAGCGCCGCTCTTCCACGGCGCCGCTCTCGCTTAAACGGATGGCGCTCTAGCGGCGCCCCCCGCCATGCCCACCACCCCGATATCCGGGGAGCGCGTGTTCCCTCCCGGCGTCATGGCCAGCGTCGCCCACGTGGCCTCGCCCATCCCGCGCCTCGTTTCCCTGGAAGTGGTTGAAGCGTTCCGCCCCGCGCCCGGGCAAGGGTCCAACGTAACCGTGATGAGGATCAAAGCGGTTGTCGACATGGCCGTAAAAGCCGTGAGGGCCGTGAAACCAGGGGCCGGCTCCAATAAACACCCCGCCAACAAACCAGTCGGGCCCATAGTAGCCATAGGGAGCACAGTCATATGGCTCATAGTCGAAATACCCGTAAGGACACACCGGAGCCGGTCCGATGTTTACGCCGACGGAAACCTGGGATCGCGCCACAGGGGTAGAACATAAAAGGGCAGTGGCGAAAACTGCAAAAGCAAGCGCATTGACTTTGAACATGATTTCTCCTTATCTCTCTTTCCTGGTGCAGAGATTCAAGTGAGTAACTGAGCGCCAGCATAATACCAAGGATCAGTACCGGCAAGTCGGCCCATGGGGAGGAATTGCACCAACGTGCGAAATCAGGATCAGGATCAAAGACAGCGGACAGGAGTGTCCGCCCGCAATCTGGCGCATGGCGGCGTATTCCCGGTCGTTGGCCACTACAAATCGCTGGGCGCGCAGGCTCTTCAAGACGAAATCATACTTGCCTTCCTTCAGCGCGAGAAAGGCGCGAGCAAGTCTTTCTCGCTCAGCCTCGGGCGTATCTTTGCGAGCCACGCGGGAAGCCAGAACCCGGTCTATCCCTGTACGCTGATCCGCGAGAAGGAGAGCACGGCGCGTGACGAAATCGGACGCCCCATGCTCATTGCGGGGCGGAAGGTGGTGAAGATCAGCATCCGTTTGACTTGCGGCAGAAGGGCTTGAGACTCTCCAGGATCAGAGAGAATTTTGTAATCCTGCACACGGCCGTTTTTGTCCACGTAAGCTTCGATGACCAAGGAATCGGTGTTCATCGAGCTCAGCGTGGTTCCGAAAACACTCTGCTGTAATTCGGGGCCGGTATTCAATACGAGGGGTACGTCCTGATTGTTAGCCTGCAACGGTCCTGGCATTGCGAGGATTGCGGTTACTAAACCAAAGATCAACACTGCGCAGACCAGGCCCGCCGTGGCCGGCACCATGAAGGCGTGCAGAGCATTTTCGATTCGCAACTGCAAGGCTTCGTAGCGGGGACGACGCGCCAGCGCGGCCTCGCGCGAAATTGCCAGACGAAGTTTCAGGCCAAGGTCTGCAGGGTGCTTCACGCGGGCAACACTGGTCAGTAACTGCTGCGTCTGCCGCAGCAATCTGTATTCATGCATGCACACAGAACACTGGTCGAGATGCAGCTGCAGGGCTTGCATCTCCGCGCCGGAGACTGCCCCGTCGAGATATGGAGACAATAATCGCTTCGCTTGCGAACACTGCAGCGTGGTGGAAGCCGATTTCATGGCCATAGACCTCATGGCGTCACCTCGAACCCTTCTCCCCCTCAAGCAATCCTGCTTTTCAGCAAGTTCGATCGCAGACCTACATTTTCTTCGGGCACGCTGAGCCCTAATTCTCCACCAACCTCGCGCACATATGGGACCAGCCGCTCTTTCAGCGCCTGACGGCCGCGGGTTAATCTGGATTTCACGGTGCCCAGCGAAATCTGAAGCACTTCGGCAATCTCTTCGTACGACATTTCTTCGAGATCGCGCAAAATCAGCGTCGTGCGATAGGGTTCCGGAAGCCGGCGCAGTTCTTCATCTACTCTTTGTTGCACTTCACGGTGCGCCACATTGTCGAAGGGCGAATCGTGTTGATCGGTCAAAGCAATCTGCATCGCTTCATCGCGGCTGGCAAAGCTGTCTGATTCCGCAGGCTCAATGGATGTCTCCTGCGCCTTGTGCCGGAACCACCAGCGCTTGCGGTTCGCGGCCTCGTGCAATGCGATGCGGTAAATCCAGGTCTTCAGGCTCGACTCACCGTGGAAGTGCTTCATTCCACGAAAAACCTTCAGAAACACATCCTGCGTTGTATCGGCGGCGTCAGCGGGGTCACTTACCATCCGATAAACCAGGCCATACACCGGGCGCTGGAACTCGCCAATCAGCCACGCGTAGGCGTCTTCGGAGCCAGCCTTCAGTTCGGCGACAATTGCCGACTCCTCGGCTCGTGCCCCGATCGCGCTTGCCAGTTCTCCCAAGGTGGTCACTCCCGCCATACTACCCGTTCCTGCGGCTTATTCGCATCATTATAGGTTTTTTCAGCTCGTTCTGAACCGAAAAATCATCCTTGGGCCACCTACAACGATAGACTCCGCCCAGCCGGCCTAAGTTCCCGTCTACCTACATTTAATTGCATACCTTGGTAACCATGCAGCATCATAATCGTTAGCCTTGAGGCGTCTTGCGGGGTGTTGTATGGCTGTGACCGAGTCGCGTGTTTTTCTGGTCTCGGCGCTGGGCGCTCTCTCCACTATTCTCCTTGTTCTAACTGGTTGCAGCACGAGTGCTGGTTCGCCCCCTCCACCTGTAGTTCAAATGTTCCAGTTGACTGTCGTACCTCCCGCGCCGGGGATGGGAACCGTGACCAGCAGCCCCCCGGGGATTGATTGCCCGACAACCTGCAGCGCCAGTTTCCCGGAGAACACAATGGTCGTGCTCACTGCGACTCCTGGAAGCGACCATGTTTTCACGGGCTGGAAAGGCGCCTGCTCCGGCACAAGCAGGTGCCGACTGACAATGAGTGCAACTCGCTCGGTGACTGCAGCTTTCGCCGACACCGGAGGCGGTGGCGCCGGGAAGAATGTGATCGCATATATCTTTACTCCTGATGGACTTAGCCTGACCACACCGGAATTTGCCCTGCTTGCCAACGGACAACTGCGGGCAACAAACAACGTGGTGCAGCCCTGGCTGATGGCAGGAACAGCTCACGGTTTGGTCGTGGATGTGCCGGGTGCTAACGGCAGCCGATGGCCGACCGGAAATTTGCAGGCTTACGCCGTGCAACAGGACGGAGCACTGCATGCGAGAGGCAGCCCCGTATCGTTTCCTGTCGACAAGTATGCCTCTTCTTTGGCTAGCGACCCCACATACGTTTACGCCGTGTCGGACGAGGGCGTTTTCGGTTTTGAGGATACGAGTACCGGGTTAACTCCGCTGCCGCCCATTCAGCAGGCTGTGCCGCGCCCGTGCACCTCGGCGGAGGAAAATGCGAATGAATGTGTCTACAGCGGATCGTTGATACTTGGTACGACAATACTTGGCACGACAATACTCGGCACGACGAGCGCGCTTTTAGTGGAGGGCGCTGCGTGGCAGTCCAGTCCTCCCACTTTCCAGTTGAGCAGCTTCGTTCGGTCACAGGGCCAGTTGAGCGGAGAGCGCTTACTCTCGCAGAGTCTTCCGTTGGTGGAAGCAATCGCCGGCAACTTTGCCTACGCGATTACTAACGGATCGTCTGGAGCCTCTATTGATCTCTGTACATTCGCCGGAGATTTTACATGCTCGGAGAACGTCCTCTCCAACGGCGAGTCGTTGTCGGATGGCTTCGCCCAATTGCTCGTCAGCAGCGACGGTTCGTTCCTGTTCGCGGTTGTATTTGACGGAGCAGCAGCACCGCGCGTGCGCGTGTTCCGGATCAATCCGTCCTCGGGGGCGCTCACGGAGGTGCCGGGGTCTCCGTTCCTCACTGGCGAATACTATTTTCAATTTGCGACGACCGACCCGAGCGGGCGTTTCCTGCTGGTGCTCAGCGCATCGTGTGACGGATCGGGACCCTGCAGCGCACCGGGCGAACTGGCCGCGATGAGCATAAACTCGACGACCGGCGAGCTGGCGGTCACGGGTAGTGTTGAGGATGGGCAACACCCTTACGTTATTTACGCGGCGATCCCGCAATAGGAGAATGCAGAAGTTGGGAGCACGTCTAGTAGCGAGGGGCTGATACCGTCAGCATCGATACGCGTAGGCCCGGCGAACTGAAAAAGGGACAGCCCAGCGGCTGTCCCTATGAAGTATTCGAGCGATCAACTTCCATCTGTGAAGCGCTTACGGGGTGACGGTGACGATCATGCCGTGGGTGTTGCCTGCAGCGTCCGTGTAGAAGCCCACGAGCTGGCCTTTGTTGTTAATTCCATTCACCACCGTGCCGTTGACGCCGTCGGGATCGTTGACCTTGAGCAGGCTGCCGGTGACGAAGTTGTAGTAGACGCCGTGCGGAATGTTACTGGAGTCGTTGTAGAAACCGACGGCAATGCCGCCATCATTGATGCCGAGCAGCTGGGTGAAGCTGCTTCCCTCAGCCGCAAGGGTGACGAGCAACGTTCCGGCGCCCGATATCCGCTTCACGAAGCCCTGAGTGACGCCCGCGCTGTTCTGGAAGAAGCCGGAAACCAGGCCGCCGTTGTTGATGCCGGTAGCGGCGGAGGAGGTTGCGCCTGCGATGGTCACAGGAGCGAAAACCTTCGACGACATCGAATAGGTGTAGGCGTGCGAATTGCCCGCGGCGTCGTTGTAGAAGCCAGCGGCGATGCCGGACTGATTAATGCCCAGCAACTGGTTGACCTTAGGACTGCTGGAGACCAGAGGATTGTTCACTTCGATGTAGGTGCCATTGCCCAGCCGAATGCAACCAAAGTTGGCGTCGGTTCCGGTGTTGGTGGTGGCAAAGAAGCAGGTACTGTTACCGTCGTCGGATAGGGAAGTCATCTGGGTCTGCACCGAGCCAGGGAAATTTTCGTTAATGTAGGTGGTGTAGGGCTTCTGGATCTTATAGCCCTTGTTGGGATGCCCGGCAACGCCGCTGCCGAAGTAGCCAACAATGCTTGCGGAATCATTGATGCCGAGAAGCTGGTTGAAGGTAGGATCTGTCGGGTTGTCAAGAGTTTGGAAGCTGAAGGTTTGCGCTCCCGCCAACGCGGTGAGCAGGGTGAAGGCGAGAGACACAGCAGCGAACAGTAGGCTTTTGCGGGACATAAACGTATCTCCATGGTTGCGCCGGCAGCCGGTCGCGGATTTGAGTGGCCCGTCCTGCGGCTCACTGAGAATTTCCTTCTCACTGATAAAGGCGACGTTCGCAAGCCGAGTCCCTCACCGGAAGAAAAAAAAGTTTACCGATGCGGGTCAGCGGGATGCTGTTAGGGCGGACAGGCAGTTGGAGCAGAACGGGATCACAAGACTTGCCGGTCCGCACGCTTAAGCCGTTGTTTTGTGTGCTTGTTCGGCGGAGAGATTGGCGAGGATGTCGCGTACAGCGGTCAACAGTTTTTCCGATCCCTTATCCAACTCGAGGGACGATTTTTCCAGGAATCCCGCCGCTCCATCTTCCTGCAGACGGGGGGCGTTCTTCTGGGTCATGCCGGTCATGACTACTACGGGAATCGACTTGGTGAGAGGGTCTTTCTTCAGCGACTTCAGCACGTCTAACCCACTGGTCTTGGGCAGCAACATATCCAACAAAATAAGGTCGGGCAATTTTGTGCGGGCCATGCTCAAGGCTTCGTCGCCGTCGGCGGCGCTGCTGACTTCGTAGCCGGTGCGCGCCAAAGCCCGCTCCGTGGCAAGTCTTAAGAACTTGCTATCCTCGACTAACAGAATCTTTGTCATTCCAATACAGCCTTTCTCACCCATTCTTCTGGATCCGCTCAGGGATTTCTGTGTTTTTAATTCACCGTTTTTAATTCACCAAAGTGGCGTGATTTCGCACCAATCTTTACTATCGGCAAGATTGGAAATCGCATCAGGCCAATGAACCGGACCTCCGGTGTAAATGGAAACTTTCGATGAAATTTCGCTAATTCCGTTCATTTACGACCTCCGTTCTGGCTAAGGCCAAACTAGCGTGGATTCAGGCACTTACTAAGGTGCCAGCTGTATGGTCCACAACATGGTTGAGGGGTTAGCTTATCCCTAGCTGAGTCATAACTTAATCCTGGCGAGTGGCTGCTCCCACGATGGGTGTTTGGTTTGTTGATTAGCGATTTATAAGGAGAGCGATTCATAAGGAGAGCGATTCATAAGGAGGAGGAGTGGTTCGCATTTTCCTGGTGGAAGATAACGCGATGATGCGAGCCTACCTTCGAGCTGCGCTCGAAGGCCCGCGGGATTGGACGGTGGTGGGGGAGGCTGAAAATGGGCGTCGCGCCCTTGAAATGTGGGGGATGCACTCGCCCAGTGTTACAGTAATGGATTTTGTGATGCCAGAGATGAGCGGGTTAGAAGCGGGCCGGAGCCTCTCCAGGCAACATCCCGAATCGCCGGTTTTGATGGTCACCATCGATCCTTCCCCGCAGTTGGAGGAAGAAGCGAAGAAAGCCGGGATCAAAGGCCTGGTGCGCAAGGGTGATGTGGGGTCACTTCTGAAGGCGGTAGAGGCGGTCTTGAAGGGTGGGACTTATTTCCACCGGGGATTTGCGGCAGCCTAGCTAGCCGGGAAGTAAGCGCCCCGGCGAACAGCTTTCTCCTAAAGACGCGAGACTTTTAGTCTTTTGCCCCAAGAGGCAAAAGTGCAGTTACCACGGTCCCCTTTCCTTCCGATTGAATTTCGAGGGAGCCACCGAGTTCGCGCAGGCGTTCACGCATGCCGGCTAAGCCCACGCCGCTGCGACCGGTTTTGAACAGAAGGCGCTGCTTTTCGCGAGGGATGCCTTTCCCATCATCCTGTACACGAAGGAGCATTCGACCCTCCTTCTGATGAATTGAGATCGCTGCAGTGGGGCTTTCGGAATGCCGGTGGATGTTGGTGAGACACTCCTGAATAATGCGGAAGATGGCGATTTCCTTATCGTGGGGGAGGCGGCGAAAATCGGTAGGGATTTTGAGATCGACTTTGATCTTGCTGCGCTCGGCGAATCCCTCGACGTACCAGCGCACCGCAGAGGCAAGGCCGGCTTCGTCAAGCAGGGGCGGATGTAAGAGATGAGAAATGGTGCGGATTTCGCGGCTAACTTCCTGCACCAGCTGAGCATTGTCAGAAACAGCCTTGGCGGCATCGGGAGTAAGTTTGTGAGTCTCGGCGGAAACGACAGCAAGGTTCATGCTGATCGCCACAAGCAGTTGGCCGACACTATCATGCAGTTCACGAGCCAGCCGTCGCTGTTCGTCATCGCGCATGCGCAGAAGATGGGAGGAAAGTTCGCGCAAGCTTTGGTTGGCGGTTTTGAGTTCGGCGGTTCGTTCTTCCACTCGTTTTTCAAGATTGTCGTGAGCTTCGCTCAATGATTCGAGGATGAGCCGTTGCTCGTCAACGTTTGTATTCGCGCCATACCAACGGACGACCTTCCCGTTGAGGTCGTGCACAGGACGGATACGGGTGAGGAACCAGCGGTAGACTCCGTCAGCACCGCGCAGCGGAAACTGCATCTCAAACGGCGTTCCAGTTTCGAGGGACGACTTCCAGCGCTCGAGGACTGACGGGAGGATCTCGGGATCGTGAACAGATTGCCAGCCCCAGCCTTCCATCTGCTGCGGGGTGGTTCCGGTGTACTCATACCAGCGCTCGTTGTACCAGAAAACATGACCGTCAGGGCGGGCCATCCAGGAGAGTTCCGGCAGAGAATTTGCGAACGCCTGAAATTGTTCTTCACTGCGGCGAAGGGCGCCTTCGGCTTCTTTGAGGCTTCTAATATCCTGACTGACGCCGACGATTCCAATGTTAACCCCGGCGTGGTTGCGAATCGGAGACAGCGTTACGAAGGCGGCCATGTAATTGCCGTCCTTACAACGGACCTGGAATTCTCCCGCCCAGTTGTTGCCCGCCTGCACCGATTGCATGGCCTCTTTTGCCGCCTGCTCGGTTTCTACACTGACAGTGATCTCCATGATGTTGCGTCCGACGACATCCTGGAAGGACCATCCGTACAAGCGTTCTGCGAATGGGTTCCAGTAGTTGATGGTACCCGCGACATCGGTGGCGATGATGGCTACTTGAGCCGCTTGTAAGAATAAGCTATGAAGCTTCGGCAGATCGGTCGACGAGGCTGATTCTGGTGAAGGGGAGGGGAGAGAAATCGAATCGACCATGGAAGGAGCAACCCATCCGGAAAGCCGGTTAGTTAAGTATGGCATAGTCGAGAGAGTCCGGTGGAACGCTGCGGTCTCGAACCCACCTTAGCAAAGGAATAGGAACGTGCAGAAGCGAAGATTGAGAGTCACCAAATGGCTTGGTACGGTTCCGGTGATTGCCATTTGCTCGGCTTGCGGCCGTGAGTTTAAGGTCCCGCTCACCGTGCTCAACCGGGTTTTGGAGGCACAGCAGAGTCTTCAGCAGCAATTCGACGGACATACTTGCGAGGGTCTGATACCTCGGTGAAAAACTAGGCTCGCAAATCTGGATTCATTGGCAACGCTTGGCAGGAATGGTGGGATCTTTGTCTTTCGTCATGTGGTTCAAACGATGAGGCACGCCATCAAAACAATTGGCAGCAGGCAAAGACATTGGCGTTTTTCGACCTCAGCCGCCGGATAATTTCCGGCTCGCTCACAGGCCGCCGGCTAAATAAAGCCGACAGCAAGGTGTCACGCAACATCTTCTCAAGGAGGACCAGCATGCACAGTTTTGACTCTATGTTAAAACGCAACAAAGACTTTGCAGCTCAACAGTCTGCTGCAGGCACACTAATGCCCTCGCTTCCCCGGGCGCTCCCAAATGTAAAGGCAATCATCATCGGATGCGCTGATATGCGTGTGGATCCGGCTCACGTACTTGGAATTAAAGCGGGCGAGGCGGTCGTGATACGCAACATCGGAGGTCGCATCACGCCGGGATTGTTGGAGCAATTGGGACTACTCGGGCGAATCGGTGAAGTTGCCGGAGAAGTCCCTGGAGGCGGCGACGAGTTTCACATAATCCTACTTCAGCATACGGATTGCGGCATCACTCGCCTTGCGGGCGACCCTGCCATGCTGACGCACTATTTTCAAATACAGGAAGGGGAACTCAAGAAAAAAGCAATTACTGACCCCCACGCGGCGGTTGCCGTCGACGTTGCTTCACTCCGGGCGATCCCGGCGTTGCCGGCCAAGTGGCTTGTATCAGGCCTCGTCTATGACGTAGCGACCGGACTGGTTGAGATCGTCGTGCCGCCGACGCCGATCCGCGCTGCATAGATATCAGGACCCGTATCATGGCCCATATCATAGGGGCGTAGCCAACACTACTAGAAGTCGTCCTCGCGGCTTGATTAGTCCTGGCTCGTAACAATCAAAGCTCATCACTACTTACGAAGGCGGCGCTTGAGTGTTGACCCTGCCGGGTGTAGAGTGTCGGTCTGCTGAAACGGACTCGAAGGAGGAAGCCGACATGGGATTCATCGCGTGGATTATTTGTGGACTGATCGCTGGTTGGCTGGCCGGACAGGTGATGAAGGGCGGTGGCTACGGCGTGGTTGTAGACATCATTCTCGGCATTCTTGGAGGCGTACTTGGCGGCTGGGTCTTCGGAATGTTGGGGATCTGGCCGGGTGGCGGCATGATCGGCTCCATCATTGTAGCGTTTGTGGGCGCGGTGATTTTGGTCTGGATCACCCGCTTGTTAAAAAAAGCTTGAGGGGAGTTCGCGGTTCTCCCTTTCGACATCCTGAGCGCATGCCAGGATTAGCCGCCGGCAGTGTTTCCGGGGACCGTCGCGTTTTTGTCGGCTTCGAAGGTAACGTCCACCTCAGCTCCTTTCTTAAGCCGCACCTCATCGCCGTTTTCGTCGGTCAGCGCGTTTTTGACACGGACTTCGCGATATAAGGCATCGGCCCCTTCAACGGAGATCTGCGCTTTTTCGTCTTCCCGTGGATGGGTAGATGGGATAATCTCTTCAACCTTTCCAGGCAACGTCACGCTTGGTTTCTCGGTCATAAAATTTCTCCTTTCAGCTTAGAACCACACGAGATAGAGCTATGAGCTATCTCTTTTCAACGCCACCAGAAAATCGGCAGACACTTCGCGGATGCGTTTGAGCCGTGCCTCCTGTAGTTTCAAGTCCGTTTCGTCGAGTCCGGTAAAGGTTTGTTTTTGCAGACTCTCAATTTGTTCCGTCATGAGGCGGTGCAGTTCATCACGCAGTTCCGCGGCACTACGACGGTCCATAAACACCCGTTCTTACGTGAGCCTGATCTGATGCAAGGTTCGGGTACGAAGGTTTACAGGTTGCCTTACTTTTTTGGCGGCCTTGCTTTGTCGTACTTTACTGAGGGGAGCCCGGCTGAGGGACCGATTCAGCCGCAGCGCCCGTCAGGGTTATTTTGATTGGAGTTTTGTCTCCGCTCTCATCGACCGCGACGAAGCCGGTCGCTGCGCCGCTACGGGTGGGCGAGAACGAAACGCTGAGAGTGCAGCTCTGGCCACCTTGCAGGGTCTCCGCGCAAGTTTTGGCGGGCACCGCGAAGTCGCCACTTACATTGATGCTGGAGATGGTGATCGGGGTGGTCCCATAGTTTTTCAAGGTGACCGTCTGTGGGAGACTGGTAGTTCCCATTGCCTGGGGCTGGAATGCCAAGACTGACGGCAGGAGTGAGGCAACGCTCCCCCACCCGACGAGGAGTACAGACTGCGCCTTAGTCGGATCAGAATCGATGAGCGACACAGATCCCACTCTTTTGCCGGATTCTGTGGGCTTGAAGGTTACCGTCACCCTGCACGACGTACCTGCACTCAACTGTTTGCCGCACGTATTTTTTTGCTCGAAGTCTCCGCGAGTTTTGATGTTTTCGATTTGAATCGCTTGTTCTCCGATTGCTCGGATGGTGAACTCTTTGGGTTCGGCCGTCGCACCAACAACGGTACGATCCCAGAGGATTTCTAGTGGAGCGATCTCGATCCCGGTGGCGATTCCGTTGAGCGCGATCACGTGTGGAGATGCAGGATCGGAGTCATTGATGATGAGCCGCCCCTCGAGCGATCCCGAGGTATGGGGTGTAAACGCGACTCCTAGGCTGCAAACGCGAGATGCGGGGAGCTCTCCTGGGACCACGCAAGGAAGTATCCCCGGCACCAGAACAAAGTTGCCTTCAACCTTCACGCTATCAATACGAAGTGCACGTTCAGTGCTCGAATTTCGAATCGTCACATAGCCGGGTTTACCTTGTGTCCCCACGATCTGTGGCAGGAAAACGACGTGCGTGGTGGAGAGGGTGGTCGCGGTAGCGACTCCTGTTCCGGCTAAATGAACATTGATTTTGTTTTTTTCGGAACTGATGAGCAGATCACCTTGATGCAGTCCTTCGACATCAGGGGAAAAACGTACCGCTGCCGTGCAGCTTGCGCCCGGAGCAAGAACAAGGGGCTGGTGGGGGCAACTGTCTATGGTCGTGAACTCGTGCGAATCGGTGATCGATAGTTTGTCGACGACAATCTTCGCCTTCCCGCAGTTGGTGATGGTTACGGACGCAGGCGCAGACGAGACGCGCAAACCTACCTTGCCGAAGTCTAACGAAGTGGGAAGAGCGCAAAGGCCCGCGTTGTGTGCGTCATTGTTCAGCGGTGTGGCAGCGCCGCTATTGCCGAAAGCAGAGAAGCAGATCCCGAGCAAGAGGGCGAGAGTCAGACTTCGAAGCGTTTTGAAAAGAATATGGCTCGTGTTCAGCACAGGCTCTGGCAGAAGAAAATCAAGGCGGGCAGTCCCCCCCGACTGCCCGCGCATCACGTGCCGTCGCTAACTGTCATCTCCGCGAAGAAGCAACCGGGGAGGGAGCACTCGCAAATGGCAACGACGCGGTCAAGTGCAGTTGCTGCTCGACCATTTCACGTAGCGAAGTATAATCCATGGCTCCGCTGAAGAAATGCCCGTTGGCAAAAAAGCTGGGAGTACCCGAGAGCCCGAGCTTCATACCCTCGTCCTGATCCTTTTTCACCCGGGCTGCCTCTTCGCCGGAATCCAGACAGGCATCGAATTTCGCGCTGTCGAGATGGAGAGACTTCGCGTCCAGCTTGAGATCGGAAGTCTCCAGCTTCTTGTCCTTAAAGAGCAGGTTGTGGTACTCCCAGAACTTGCCCTGCGCCCCCGCGCAACGAGCCGCCTCGGCCGCCTTTTCCGCGTGAGGGTGCATTGGCAGCGGAAAATCTTTGTAGATGATCGAGACTTTGCCTTTGTAATCTTGCAGGAGCTTAACCAGGTCCGAGTTTGCTTTCTGGCAGTAAGGGCACTGATAATCGGCAAATTCAACCAGCTGAACTGGAGCGTCGTGACCGCCTTCGATCGCGGCTGCGTTCTCAGTATCGACCTCGGCTAGCGGGGGCGACAATTCGATTTCAATGTTAGCCTTTGTGCGGAGACCTAGCAGGAAAGCCTGTCGCAGCTTGGCGGAACGGATTTCGCGGATGTGGTCACGGATTTTGTCCCGCATCTTGTCATAGGGCTCCTGCTCCTTGGCACTGACACCCTCATAGTAGACTTTCAGTTGATCTTCGGTAGGATCCTTCACTTTGTCATCGATTTCCTGCTTGAGAAGCTGATCGACGGTGATCCCCAGGCGACGGGCTTCGGTCTCGAGAACACGCTGATCTATCAGTTCGTCGAGCGCTTTTCTCTCCGCCTGATAGTACTGGTAACGTGCCTGCAGCAGCCGGTTTCCTTCTTTCTGGTCCAAGTCACTCTTTGTCAAGGTTTCGCCGTTTACGCGCGCCACTGCATCGGGGTTATGTTGAGCTGCGGCAAGGCAGGCTGTGAAAGCGATGACGGCCACAATTAGTGCGTATCGATACACTCTTACAATCACGATAGAAATCTCCTAGGAAGTCAAAGCGCCAGGAGAAACCCTCCTGGCGCGAGTTGGATTGTTTGTCACAGCTTTATCTTCACTCTGCAAAGAAGCCGTAACTAGTCGCCAAATCCGCAGCTGCAGACCCCGGGTCCGCTCCCGCTGGTGAAAATGGCGCTGCACTGGTTTTCGAGGAACAGTATTTCGTTCGAGCTGAGCGGAGCCGTCTCAAACTCTTCCTCGGTTTCCGCGAATCCAGTGGGTCGAGTCTGGATGTGCGTGGCCCACAACCGCAGGGACGGGGTAGGTTTTACGGCACCTCTATCCCCGGTTGGGTCACAACCTGGATCCGGGGTTGCGGAGATGGTTTTGATCACGCCATCATTCGTAACCAGACGCGGGTTGTCTGGATTTCGCAGAAGGTTAACGTCGATGTTAATCGTTCTTTCGCTGTCCGGCGTGAGAATGCAGCCGCAGCACTCGACGACCTGTTCGTCGTTATTCAGCACATAGATGTCGGCGCACAGATTGCCGTTCAGCGGCCGTCCGTTCGCATTGATTTTAGTCAGGGCGGTGCCGGGATTCACGATATGCACTGTACCACTGGGAGCTCCCGGCACCAGCGCATCGCTGTAGTAGGTGAGATAGTAGAAGTCTGATTGTGCGGAGGCAATGCCCGCGGCCAGACAAACAATCACTACCGTAGGGACTGCAAAACACAACCACCTTGAATCTCTTTTTCGAAGCATTTAAATCCTCCTAGATTTTGTGCGCTCATTGGCGCAGCTATGCTCAAACCAAACGGGGAAGGCAGAATTCATTCCGAGGCTGTTCATGTCGTGCCTTAGTTGCAGATCTCGGAAGAATTCGCAACCCCCTCGGCGCAAATTCCGAAGCCGCTACCCACACTGGCGATTCCGTAGCATTCTTCCTGAAGACTGTCTAGTTCCCCTTCACTCAATGTTGCCGGCTGAAGCTCGTCTTCAGTAATGGCGCCGTCCGTTTGCACGTGTGTAGACCAACCGCGAATGTCGGGTGTGGCATAGATATTCAGCGCATAGCCGCCGTTCGGTAAGATTCCGCCGCCGGTGGGATCGCATGGAACTCCGCCAAAGAAATCATTCGGGAGGGCCGACACAACCTTAATGTCGCCATTGGTGGGCCTAATCCCCGTGAACGTGTTCGAGGTCAAGTTGTTTTTGACACTGAGTTCGAGCAATCCGTCGGGACTAATCAGGCAGCCACAGCATTCTTGTAACTCCTGATCGTTGTTGAACACATAGATCATCGCGCAGAGATTGCTGGGTGGGTAGGACGGCGCGTATGCGCCAGGATTGATAACCCTTACTTCCTGGTCTAGCGCACCTCCATTGTTGGAGAAGTAGGTGACATGGAGCAGGTCGTCCCCCTGTGCAACCGCCACAGTTGAAACCACCAAAACAAGACATGCGAGTGTGACCGCGATGGCAAGCCATCTGGAATTTCCGCTTGGAAGCATTGAATTTCCTCCTTGATATGCGCGGCTGGCCTGGAGGGAATCGGCAGTAGCGCGGAAGGATAGTGCTCTTAGGGCAAATGTAAAGCAATTCCCTGAATGGGGCAGAGCAAAAGGGGGAGCAGCCGAGAGGTACGAAATCGGGGCTATAGAGTTGGTGCTAGTACGTAAGAATTACGGCGTTTGTTTTAGCCCTATCAGCAACTGTGCAAGACTTTGGCAACAATTTCGGAGCGGGAGGCAACATCCATCTTCACCATTACCATGCGCAGAAACGTTCTTACCGTGTGATGACTGATCTTCATGCGCTCGGCGATGTCTCTGCTGCTAAGGCCGCGCAGAATGAGTTCGACCGTCTCCTGCTCACGGGTCGAGAGGCCGAATCGGGTGGCCGCCTCCATTAATGCTTCCACGATAAACAACTCGCTGGAACTTCGATCCAGGATCAAGGCAAACGAACCGTCGCTGCCTTTCCCCGGCAAGCCATCAAGTGGAACCCTCCGGAAACGGTAGGTTCGCTTACCCGACTGAAACTGGCTAACCGTTCCTGGATTCTTTAGATAAATAAGGAGCTTTTTCCGAACCAGCCTGTGGATGCCCCGGATTTTCGAAGGATCGTGGGGATAACTTAAGGCCTTGACCGCCTCGAGGTTAGCTCCCGTCAGGTTGCAGGCGGCATCCGCAAAGACCAGACCAAGCCGAAAACGCGAGTGGTTGTTCATGGCTTGCGTCGGGATTCTGAAGTTTCCCATAATTCTGCCATCGGAGGGAGCGGTCTTCGGTGATCAACACGCGTTAGCCATCCACACACGTCAAGGAACTGGTGCTTGACCAGACCGAGCCTAATCTACCGTGAAAGTGGGTGGCTGGAAATAGCCTGATGGTGACGCCGACCAGCACGGCGGTGCCAATGCTGATTCTTGCACGGTAGGACCGTGCGTAGATAAGGGGGCATTTCCTGATTTCGAGACTCGCGGTCCCAAGTCCTTCCTGCCCATTGAAAAACATATTGCCGCTAAAGCACTTGACTTTCAAGGTCCGGATTGACGGGGATAGATATATAGGGCGAAAAATTCCTACACTGCCGCCACGAAACAAGCTGTTGACTTTGGTTTGGGCCTGGGCGACTACTTCGCGCAATCACGTCTCATCACGACTACTGAACCCGCTCTCCTCCGGACCCGGAAAGCCTGGTTAATTCTTTCGAGAAGCCGGCCACAAGTATGTCAAACTCGTCCGCCCTTTCTCGCCCAGACGTTGCTTCGATAGCGGTGAGCAAGGTGCCGGTGAGTGCATTTAAACCGACGCGGAGGTCAGAAGGTGCGAGGTTACTCATTGTCTGGCCTACTTCGATGGTCAAATGGCGGACTCTTTCGGGCCGGTCTTCAATCGTCACAGGTTTTGGCTGCGCTTTCGCCGCCAAAAGGCGCTGGATGAACCGGCGAGCTTTCATAGGCCAACCGCGAGGCCCTTCCACCGGAATCAAGCGTCCTACTGGCAGATCACGCTCCGTCGGTTCCAGGAAGCTGCTTACCTCCTCGGAAAAGCGAAACGCAAGCTTGTCGAACTCGTCCTTTTCGCCGTACCGCTTTCCGAGGACATTGAGCATCAATGCGGTAAGCGCGTCTAGTGCGTCGGCCAGTCTAGTTTGTCGATTAGCCAGAAGTTCCGTGACCTCACGCTGCAAGCGTACTTTTTCAGGCTCTTCGCCGCCGCGTTGGTGTACCCGAACCCATTTGCCGGCCCGATTTACATGCGTTTCTATTCTCGTTTCTATTTTTCGCTCCATATTCACTCTCGGCCCGCATTTTAACGATGATGGAGAGATAGTCAAGTGATTTAGGATCACACGAAAACGGTAGATTCAATTACACCCGCGCATGACTCGGTCAGTCATTCGGTGAAAAATCGCGATTTCACTCATTGAGGGTCATGAATGTAATCGCAAACCGTTATCCTCTGACAAATCCAACTAGTTGATCTGTGGGACACTAGTGGGAGGAAACGGGTGAAGACCAGTGGGCGTCGCGAAACTGCCATCGTCCCTCGCGATACTCTGCAAGTCCGGTAAAGTATCCCGTTTCGGTAACGCTGTGCCCGGCGGTGTCGACTTGAATCTCGCGCCATGAGACCGCGACCACGGCGAACTCGTTGGTGAGCGGATCGACGCGCAAATCTTCTCCCCATCTTAACTCAATGTGACGGATGGTCTGGGCAAACGTGCGAGTACCTTCCTGTGCCGCAGCAGCATTCGGGAACGCCATCTGGCCGTTGACGGCCATAAAGAATGCAGGACCCGCATCGAAATATTTGATCCAAGCCGCGGGGCCATTCTGGGTGACAGAATGGGAGACGGTTTGCATGAACGCGCGCACGGCTTGGTCAACCGAGGTAGCTGCGTCCGGGGTCACGGAGGGCGAATGGCTCGAGCCAGCCGCGCAAGGAACGGAGGCCGCCAGCGTGACCACCAATAGCAGAGAAAGGATTCGCAAGTTGCGCGAAAGGAACAGAGCACGAAGAATGCGAGTCGAAGACCACATAGAAAACCTCGATCGACCGCCGACCCCGGAATAGCGAGATATAACAAAGGGAATCTACCGTGTCAATTGGTGAAAAATCGCGGTAGTGGGCCAGTTTCCAAACTGGCGCACTACCAAAATCGCGATTACACTCACTGATCCGGCTGCGAGTGAAAATCGCCCTGATTGCAGTCATTTCTGTGGCGCGTTGAAGCGGAGTTCAATCGACGATTGCGTTCCATCTGGAGCAGGGACGTACTTCCAGTTCGCTACCGCCTCTTGCGCGGCTTTTAACAACACCGGATTCCCACCCACCGGCTCGACCAATTTGACCGAATCACTGGGGGCGATCGTAGCCCGGAGCTTCACCACACCGGAAATACGCGGTCGCCTCGCCAAGTCCGGATAGATCGGAGCCACTTTGCGTTCCACCTCGCGTGAAGTGTCCGAATCTTGGGCCGATACGGCACTAGCCGCCAGCGTCAGCAGGAGGAAAACAACAATAAGGCGTCGCCACATTTAACAAATCCAATAGTCACTCCAATCTACCGAGGTTCGATTTCACGACGAAATTACGAAAGTCATTGGTTCAGTGCGGTTGGCGAAAAATCGTGATATCACTCATTGAGGTCAATGAGTGTGAACGCCTGTGGGTCTTGAAAAACTTCTGTTGTGTCAAAACAGTCGAAATTTGAGAGATAGAAAATGTCTATCAAAACGGAGATTGTCGTTTGTAGGGCTTCCTATCGCAAAGTGTTTTCGGCGATTTTCCGGCGAGTGAGTTTTTCAACAGCCGCGCCTGATTTCGCCAACTGACTTCCGAGTTGCCCGTCGTTCTTCGAGTTCGCGACAAACCGCGATTTCGTAACGCAACGCCGGAGAGGGAGATGACCCGCACTTTATGCCTTAGACAAACCCATGATGGCTACCAGACCCAATGAGGGTGCTCACTGAACCAAACGTGGACGATGAATGCCAAGATGCCACCGAAGAAAAGTATTCCGATAACGCCGTAAAGTATTGCGACAAAGGTGCAGACGGGGCCGCATTGCTCTCTACGCCTCCCTGCGTCGTAGGAATCTTCTTCGACTAGAGTTCGATGAAAACTGCCGTCCACAGTAGAGATGTAATTGGCTGGGTTGTTGCCGAAGAGATTGGACACTGGAATCTCCCTTCTACCTCAGAGATCGATAGGAATTCTAACACCTGCCCGTCAGCGGGATGCAGCCCCTGCCCAAACCAAAGTCAACAACTTGTTCGGTGGCGGCGGTGTAGGAATTTTCCCACCCTATATGTCTAACCCGGGTTCGGATTGACCCTCTGAGGGGAAGTCCTTACACTTGATGGTAGTTTTCCGTGGGCACAACCCTCATGCTGTGGAGGATTTGCTGAGTTTGCGATTGCGAGGCTTATTTCTTGCGGCCTTGTTCGGGCTGACGGCGCAGTGGTGTGCGGCGCAGGTGCCGGCTGCGCAGGTGCCGGCTGCGCAAGCTCCGGCTCCCCAAACTCCGGCTTCGGGGAGCCAAGCTCCCGAGAGCTCGTCGCGAGATTCGCAAGAGCCATCCCAGGAAACGCAGCCACCGGCGAATCAGCCGCCTCAAAATCCTTCTCCGCCGAGTTCGTCCCGGCAAAAAGAACCGCAGCCGAAGCAGCCGGCACCTTATCAGCCTTCGGGTAATTCGGGTCCGATCACGCTTGATAACAGCGAGACGATTTTTTCCTTTCTCACGGCGCTTAACACTTGTGGCTATGATCAGGATTTGCCGATTTCGGATGCTACTCGGAGCAACGTAAGGACTGAAGTACAGAGGAATCTCGCGGAGTCAGAAGAGGCGCGGGCGGCGCAGGCCGCGGTCTGCGATTTCTACCAGAAGCATATGGCATCGAAAGATCCCAATCGCAACTTGTCGCAATATATTTCGCTGGCGCTGTATGTGGACGGCGCGCCGCATTTCATGCCGCGCATGAAAGAGGAGGATCTGCCTCCGGATGCGGCACAGATTGCTGGCTTCGGCACGTTGATGGAACATTTTTACGAGAAGACGCGAGTGCATTCGATCTGGGAGCGACATCGCAAGGACTATGCAGAGGCGATACGGCGTTATCACGAACCGCTGGCCAAGATGGTGCTGGACACCGAGGTTTACCTGAAGCAGCCATCCGCGCAGTATTTGGGACGCACGTTCACTATTTATCTCGACTTCATGGGTTCGCCGAATGAGACGGACGCGCGCAACTACGGCACCGCTTATTATGTGGTGGTGTTTCCTGCCCCGAACCTGCAGTCGGGAAATCCGGCGCAATCCGGGCTGAAGATGGAGCAGATCCGGCATACGTTTTTGCATTACGAGATGGATCCGCTGGCGGAGAAACATTACAGCTCCATCAAACGGCTGGAGCCATTGCTGCAATCGGTGAGGCGCGCGCCGCTGGAAGAGAGCTTCAAGACTGATATCTCGCTGCTGGTGACCGAATGCCTGGTGCGGGCGATTGAGATTCGCACCACGGGCAGCAAGGCCGAAGAACCGATGCGAGCCCAGGCGGTAGATGACGCTGTGAAGCAGGGATACATTCTGACGCGGTACTTTTACGAAGCGGTGGTTGCGTTTGAAAAAGATCCAGTCGGAATTCGAGGAGAGTATGGAAACATCCTTGAGAATGTGGACCTCAAAAAGGAACAGAGAGCGGCGGCGGAGATTCAGTTCGCGAGTGTGGCATCGCCGGAACTGGTGCGATTGTCCCGCCCAGAGGAGCGGCGGATGCTGATCACTGCGGAAAAGCGGCTGGCGGCGGGCGATCCGAAAGGGGCTCAGGAGCTGGCGCAGATGGCGCTGGAAAGAAAAATCGGGGACCAGGGGCGGGCGCTGTTTATCCTGGCGGAAGTCGCGGTGGCGAATAAGAACCGGGATGGAGCGGAGGACAATTTTCAGAAGGCGATCGCGGCGTCGAAAGATCCTACGGTGGTGGGATGGTCGCATGTTTATCTGGGAAGAATTTTGGATATGAAAGAAGACCGCGAGGCGGCGTTGCAGGAGTATCAGGCGGCGCTGAATACGGGCGGAGGATTTCCGGAGATCAAAGCGGCCGCCGAAAAAGGTATGCAGCGGGCGTATGAGCCTCCGGCTAAACCGCAGCCGCAACAATAGTTCGGGGTTTGCTCAGAAACAAAGACAATCTTTACAACAGAGGATACAGGGGATTCGAGGTCGATTCGGGGAAGCTGAAATCGTTCGAGCCTAAGGAGAGATCATGAAGCAATCGGCAATTATTTTTGCGATGCTGGGCGTCTCGGTTTGGAGTTTCGCGCAGAGCACTCCTGCGGGGAAGAGTACGCCGGCAGGTCAGTCGAGCGGACAAAGTGCGGGACAGGCGGCTGCCCCGGCGGGCAAACGCCCGCCGCAGGCCAAAACACAAGAAGAGTTCAAAGCATACAACGACGCCGCGGCGTTAACTGATCCTGCAGCCCAGGAAAAGGCGGCGAACGACTTCGCGACAAAATTTCCCGACAGCGAGTTGCGCCCTTTGCTCTACAAAGCAGTGATGCACGGATACCAGCAAGCCAACAACGCCGACAAGATGCTGGATATGGCGCAGAAAATCCTGAGCTACGATCCCGACGATCCCGAGGCTCTGCTCGGAGTGTCGCAAGTACTGGCCGAACGCACACGGGATACGGACCTTGACAAGGATCAAAAGCTGGCGGAGGCCACGAAAAACGCGCAGCGCGCGCTGGTTACCGTGGACACAGATATTCCTACCGCGGGCTTACCACCGGAAAGGGTTGATGCTTTCAAAGGTTTTGTACGGTCGGAGGCTTACGCAATTTTAGGAACGATCGAGTTCAACAAGAAAGCCTGGGCGGATGCCGAAGGAGATCTGAGGAAGTCGATCGATGCGTTCCCGCAGCAGATCGATCCGGTCGCGGTATTCCGCCTATCAGTGGCGCTCGATATGCAGAACAGATATCCAGAGGCGCTGAAGTATGCCAATCAGGCGGTGGAATTGACGAAGGAAGGCACGAATGCGGGGGATGCAGCGCGTAAGGAAAAAGATCGCCTGACGCAGTTGAGCGGCGGGGCGCCACCCGCTAAGAATTGATCGATAGGGAAGCGACCCGTACGCGCGATCATCGCGGGCGATGCTTCGCGCCGAATCGCCAAATTGCTTTCGGCGGGGCTCAGGCCAGGCTCTCACGGCGTAAAGAACCCTTGGTTTTGTTGTTCATTACATCCGCATGAAGGAACGGGAAATCTCCGCGCTTGAGGAGGCATTGGGCTACCACTTCCGCCGCCGGGGGGTGATCGAGCAGGCCCTGACTCACAGCTCGCAGGCGCGGGAACTTGAGTCGCAACAGCCCGGAGACAGTAAGTATAAGGTCAACGACAACGAGCAGCTGGAGTTTCTGGGCGACGCGATTCTGTCGCTGGTCACGAGCGAAGAGCTATTTCAACGCTTTCCCCGATTTCGCGAGGGTGAGCTTTCAAAATTGCGCGCCCACGTGGTGAGTGAACGGCATCTTATTCGAGTAGCGCAACGCCTCGAGCTGGGGCACTATCTGCGGCTGGGCCGCGGCGAGGAAAAAAGCGGAGGGCGCAGCAAGACGGCGTTGCTGGTAGATGCGTTGGAAGCGATCCTGGCGGCGATCTATCTGGATGGGGGTATGGAGCCGGCGCGCGAATTCATTCTGCGGGAGATCCTGGCACCGGAACTGGCAAACATGGAGCGGGAGGGGGGCGCGCTCCCCATGACCGATTTCAAATCGGCGCTGCAGGAAACTTTGCAAGGATTGGGAATGGCACAGCCCTCCTATGTTCTGGTGCAGCAAGCTGGCCCGGAGCACAACAAGACGTTCACTGTCGAGGTCCGTCTGAATACAAAGAACGGCGAAGGCGGAGCGGAGTTCGTGGGAAGAGCGCAGGGTTCTACCAAGAAAACGGCGGAGCAGGATGCGGCGCGGCAGTTGCTGGCTTATCTGGCTTCACGGCCGCAATCGGCGGGGGCCAAGCTGGCGCGGGAAGCACGGTCCGAGATTAAGTAGAGTTATTGCAGAAGCAGAGTATGAATTCTCCAGATCATCTTCCCGTGGAACACCTTCCTGAACAGCCTCCTGCGGAACAGCCTATTGAAGAGCAGCAATTTCGCAAGCAGCATTTGGCCGATCATTCTCGGGATCAGTCGCGCGACCAGTCTCGCGACCAGTCGGGAACTGCGAGGGCTTTGGGTACGGATGTGATCGGTTCGTTGCAGTCGTTACTGGGAACGGTGGTAATCGCGGTTTTTGTCATCACTTTCATTGTGCAGGCATTTCAGATTCCTTCACCGTCCATGGAGAACACGCTGCTGGTGGGCGACTACCTGCTGGTGGACAAGCTTTGTTACGGCGGAGGCGTTGGCGCTCATCTGATGCCTTATCGGCGGGTACGGCGCGGCGACATTGTGGTGTTTCATTATCCGATTACTCCGGCGCAGCATTTCGTGAAACGGGTGATCGGGGTGCCAGGCGACCGCGTGCGGCTGGTTAACAAGCAGGTTTTTGTCAACGGAGTGGCGTTGAAAGAGCCTTACGCTCATTTCAGCCGGCCATCCAACGATTTGTTTCGCGATAATTTTCCGAGGCTTGATGTGGCGCCAGGTGAGACGCCGGAGTGGTGGATACTCCTACGTAAGCTGGTGGAGGATGGGCAACTGATCGTTCCCGAGGGGCATTACTTTGTGATGGGAGATAATCGGGACGACAGTTATGACAGCCGGTATTGGGGATTTGTGCCCGGGGCGAATATCATTGGTCGGCCATTGTTGATTTACTGGTCGGTGCGCGGCGCTGAGGGCGAGAGTGTCTTGCCTTCCTCAGTAAGTGATAAGCTTTATCACTTTGCCTACGCGGTAACGCATGTGTTTCAAATTACGAGATGGAATCGCACGCTAAGGCTGGTGAATTGATTTTGACGCCTCTCCCGAGAGGGTGAAGGACTTGCGCCCTCGCGGAAGACGGTTGTCCGCGGAGGTTTGCGATTTTACGCAAGGTGTGAAGCGATACCGCTAATACGAGCGGGATTGAGAAAATTAAGATTGGACGGAATGAGTGGCGAAGAAAGATATCAAGGTTAGGGACGTCGAAGAAAAACCACGCGAGACTACGGTAGAGTTTTTGGCGTCACTGGCCGCCGTGCTGGTGACGGGACTGTTCATCATCACATTCGTGGTGCAGGCGTTCGAGATCCCCTCCAGCTCGATGGAGGATACGCTGCTGATCGGCGACCACGTGTTTGTGAACCGAGTGCAGTTCGCGCCGCAGACTGCGTCAGTGGGACCGCTGCTTCCCTACCGGCAGGTGCGGCACGGGGACATCGTGGTGTTTCTGCATCCCGATGCGGCTTACGCGGGAACTTACGTAGTAAAACGGATCATGGGCGTGCCCGGCGATCGCATTCATCTGCGCAATGGCGAGGTCTATCGCAACGGAGAGAAACTGAGCGAGCCGTACATAAACCATGACCGGGATGAGCCGTCCGATTATTACCGCAACAATTTTCCCGCGGTGCCGCCAACGGACCCAAATATTTCGCCGACCTGGGAAGCGCAGTTGCCTTCCTACATTCAAGGAGACGATCTGGTAGTGCCGCCGGGCCACTATTTCGCCATGGGTGATCATAGAGGGGTAAGCCTCGACAGCCGCTATTGGGGATTCATTCCCAAAGAAAACATCATCGGACGCCCCATGTTCATCTACTGGTCGTTTGATACGCCGAGCGATCAGTATCGCAAGACCGATTTCGGAGATCGCATTGGTTTTCTGGCACACGTGGTGTTGCACTTCTTTGACGAAACGCGCTGGAGCCGAACCCTGAAAGTAGTGCGGTGAAGATCTTCTCGCCCAAGCAGCGGAGCGTGATCGCGGCAGTTGTGATTCTGCTTGTGCTGTTCCTCATGCGACCGGGCGCCTCGAGTCTGAAGTCGCGGATTGCGAACTCCATCAGCCGTGCCATAGCTCGACCAGTGGAGATTGGTTCGGTTCATCTACGCCTTCTGCCGCCCGGCTTTGATCTTGAGAATCTGGTTATCCACGAGGATCCGGCATTCGGGGCGGAGCCCATGTTGCGAGCTCCGGAAGTGACTGCCGTGGTGCGGTTGACCTCTCTGCTGCGCGGAGGGCTGGATATTGCGCGTCTGGAACTTTCAGAGCCCAGCTTGAATCTGGTACGGAGACCGGGTGGGCGCTGGAACTGGGAAGCGCTGCTCGAGCGCGCAGCTCAAACGCCGTTGGCACCGACTTCGAAATCAAAGTCGGAAGCGCGGCCGGGGTTTCCTTATATTGAAACCAGTTCCGGGCGCATTAATTTCAAGGTGGGCCAGGAAAAAATGCCGTACGCGCTGTTGAACGCGGACTTCGCTGTATGGCAGGAATCGGAAAATACCTGGGGAGTGCGGCTGAAGGCAGAGCCGCTGCGCACCGATACCAGTCTAAACGACGCCGGGCTGCTGCGGATGAACGGAACCTGGCAGCGGGCAGGAAGCCTGCGTGAAACGCCGCTGCAGTTCAGCGTGGAATGGGACCGCGCGCAACTTGGGCAACTAACCAAGCTCGTATCAGGAAACGACAAAGGCTGGCGGGGAGAAGTTCGGCTGGATGCAACTCTTAAAGGTACACCGGCGGCCCTGCTGGTAGCCGCCGATGGATCGATCGAGAACTTCCATCGTTATGACATATCAAGCGCCGGAGGGATACGCCTGACGGCGCACTGCGATGGCAGATACAGCTCGCTGGATAACGTGACGCATGAAATTCTCTGCAGCGCGCCCGTGGGAGGCAATGGCGTGATTACGCTGCGTGGTAATGCCGGGCTGCCGGGAGCGCACCGGCTCGATCTTTCTTTGAATCTTGAAAGCGTTCCAATGGCTGCCGTCGTCCAACTGGCTCGACGCGTTAAGAAAAACGTGCCCGCAGATCTCGTCACTACGGGAAGTGTTCAGGGAAGTGTCGCATTGCAAGAAGACGTCGGTTCGCCGCGAGGACCGGAACTCCAAGGCGAGGGCGAGATTACCGATCTCCGGGTGCAGTCTCCAAGTGCGAAAGTAGACTTGTCCCCAGGGAAGGTTCCGTTTGTGGTGCTGTCGTCCGGTGCCTCAAGATCAGCGAAAAAGGAAGCGGTTCACCGTCTAAAAAATGAGGTTTTGCCGCCGCAAGACGAAGTGCGAGTTGAATATGGTCCTTTCCCTGTCGCACTGGGTCGACCCATTTCCGCGCAGGTGCGGGGTTGGGTTGCACGGTCGGGTTATGGGATGGTTGTGCGTGGAGAAGGAGAGGTCGCGCATACCGTACGCGTTGCGACTCTGTTGGGACTGCCGGCAACCAAGGCTAGTGTGGGAGGCACGGCCCACATGGACTTACTCGTCGCAGGATCATGGGCAGTGTCTGGAGCTTCGTCCGAGTTTTCTCTGCCGGAAGTAACTGGAACTGTCCAATTGAGCAACTTGCGCGCGACAGTACAGGGAATGAATGGGCCGATTGAGATTTCTTCGGCCGAGTTACAGCTTTTGCGAGATGAAGTGCGCATGGAGAAGTTGACTGCTTGGGCGGCGGACGCGCAATGGACTGGGTCGGCGTCTTTGCCGCGTGGTTGTGGAACGCCGGCAGCATGCCTTGTCCGCTTCAATTTGAATACTGAAGAAGTGGAGCTGGGTGCTTTGCATCAGTGGCTGAGTGCTCCACCAAGCCAGCGCCGGTGGTACGAGATGCTAACCACGGCTCAACCTGCGGCACCAACCTTCTTACAGAATTTGCATGCATCGGGCAAAGTTAGTGCGGGGCGGTTGGTGATTCACAATCTGGTTGCAAATCGAGTGTCCGCTTCTCTTGACCTGGAGCATGGGAAACTTAAGATTTCTGATTGGCGAGCAGATTTGTTGGGAGGAAAGCATCGCGGCGATTGGCAGGTAGATTTCTCGGCAGGCTCTCCTATTTATACGGGGACTGGAACTCTGACTGCGATTTCGCTGGAGCAAGCTGCCGATGCGATGCATGATCCGTGGATTTCGGGAACCGCTAGCGGAACTTATCAAGTCACGGCGACCGGCGGGGATTCGCAGACGTTCTGGCAATCCGCCGACGCGGGATTGCAATTTGATTTGCGTGACGGAACTTTGTCCCATATTTCGCTGGCGAGCGATAAGCAGCCGTTGCGCATCCTGCGATGGGAAGGTGATGCTCGGCTGCGCGATGGGAAGATAGAAATCGATACAGGGCAGCTGGTTTCGTCGTCGGCAGCGTATGAGGTTAGCGGCATAGCATCATTGGGGAAAGAACTGGATGTAAAACTGACCGAGGGCGCGGAGAATAAACCGGGGCTGGCCGGCTCGATGATTTATAGCATTACCGGCACGGTGACAGAACCGCGCGTGGCGCTGACTCTCGCGCCGGAGACGCAGGCGCAATTGAAACCGTAAGGGAGTACGTTTCGGGCTTCGCCTGAACGGACAGCCGAGAGCCTGCCCTGAGCCCGCCGAAGGGGCGCCTCTACTCACACGAACTGTGCTACTGCACGTAGCCCGGGCCGCGCAGGACTTTTCCGGGGAGCGCTCCTGTCATTTTCCCCTGGTCGATCACTGGCACGCCGTTTACTAACACGTACTGCATTCCTTCGGATAGTTGATTCGGGTTGTCGAATGTGGCGATATCGCGCACAGTTGCGGGATCGAAGACGACTACATCGGCCCACATGCCAGCTTTTAGAACGCCGCGGTCGATGAAGCGAAGGCGCTGCGCTGGCAGCGCTGAAAATTTGCGGATGGCATCTTCGAGCGTCAGCACTTTTTCTTCCCGAACATATTTGCGCAGGATGCGGGGAAAGGTGCCATAGGCGCGGGGATGAGGATGTTCCTGGCCCAGAATCCCTTCCGGCGAAGTTCCAGATGAATCGTTGTCGATGGCAACCCAGGGCTGCTGCAGCGCGAGCGTGACATCGGGCTGCGACATGCCGAAGACGGCGACGTCGGCAAAGGGATCCTCGATCAGGAAATCAAGGAGCGCATCCATTGGATCTTTGTTCCAGAGCTTCGCGATTTCAGAGAGTCGCTTGCCTTGCAGTGAAAGCAGTTTGGGATTCTGCACGACGCCGATCATGACGGCATCGGGACTCGAAATTTCCTGCCATTCGTTGTCCCAATCTTTCGAAGTTGTGAGCATATCTTTGCGAATGCGCTCGCGAGTGGCTGGGTCTTTCAGGCGCTCGACCATTTTCGCTTCACCACCATCATGGGCCCACGGCGGAATGAAGGCCGAGAATGAGTTGAACCATGCGGTATAGGCGTAGGTGTCGGCGGTGACGTCGGCACCACTGGCGCGCGCGGCATTAATCTTGGCGACGACTTCGGGCATGCGTCCCCAGTTATTTTTTCCGGCGACTTTGATGTGCCAGATTTCCACGGGGACCCGAGCTTCGCGGCCGATGCGCAGCGCTTCGTCGATGGCCTCGAGCACGGAATCGCTCTCGTCGCGCATATGGGTGGCGTAGATGCCGCCGAACTTGCCCCCTTCGGCAGCGAGAGCGATAAGTTCCTGAGTTTTCGCGTAAGGTGCGGGAGCGTATTCGAGCGCCGTGGAAACGCCGACTGCGCCGTCTTTCATAGCATCGCGAACCAACGCTTTCATCTGCTCGAGTTGCTCGGGGGATGGCTGCTTGTTATCGTCGCCGAGGACCATGCGGCGAACTTGCGTGGCTCCGACGTAGCTGGCGAGATTGATGCCCATACCCTGCCTTTCGAGACGCGCAAAATATTGGCGGAAGGTGCGCCAGTCCGGGTCGATTTTGTAATGCTCGTAGCCGGCACGATCCGTCTGAATGATGGCGTTGTTGAGCGGCGCGACGGAGCCGCCTTCGCCAGTAATTTCGGTAGTGATTCCCTGGTAGATTTTCGAAGGCAGGCGTGGTTCGACGAGGATTGAAAGTTCGGACTGGCCAAGCATATCGATGAAGCCGGGCGCGACGATTTTGCCGGCGGCATCGATGGTGCGCTTCCGTGGCGCGGCGGATAGATTGCCGATGGCGGCGATTTTAGCGTCCCGGATGCCGATATCTCCCGAGTACCAGGGAGAGCCGGTGCCGTCGATGATATGGCCGTTGGTGATGATGAGGTCGAAGGCGGCGGTTTGCGCAAGCAATGAGTGAGCGGCCGCAAAAAGCAGAGTGAAGGTAATCAGGTAAGGCAGTCTGCGATTCTTCATGTGTTTCCTTTTACCAAGCTTGAGCAATTACCCCAGCGGCTAAAGCCGGCTATGAAAGAGAATTTTTATCGCAGCCCTAAAGCGCCGCGCCACCCAAAATCATGTGACGCATCGATTTGTTAAGCCTGTACGTTCGCATGAGACCACAAAACTTTTAAACTGTACTAGATCGTTGGTGCGCGGCGTCTTGCGAGCGCACCCAACATAATCCAGATTCCGAGGGAGAGCCATTCGTATGCGGAGAAATGGCCGGGGATCACCGGGACAAGTTTCATCAGCAACATGGCGATAGCCACGAGAAATCCTAAACCCGCAACGAGCAACTCAAGCACCGACAGCGTCGACTGGCCTGCCAGCGCTCCAACCTGTCCCATCCTAATGTAGGCGGCGCAGGTTGCTACCCATCCGATGGAACAGGCCACGGAGCCGACTTCGGTGATCGGCACCAGGATCGCATCGCCCAGCAGCATACAGGCAGCGGTGGCTAATCCGATGCAGAGAACTGCGGCTGACGGCGTGCGATGTTGAGGATGGATGCGGCCAACGCGCTCCTCGATCAGACCGCGGCGTCCAAGAGCGAATACCATCCGACTGGCGGCTACGAAGTTTCCATTGAAGCATTTGAACAGGGAGAACAGCGCGGCTGCGAGGATGACGTTGACGATCCACCGCGAGCCGACGGCGCGCTGGAAAGCCACCGCAGTCATGAACTTCTCACCGGTTAATTCGTGCCACGGGGCCACGAACGCGACTGCGGCGACGACCGCTGAATAGAAGAGAATGCCGATCAGAATTGCCATCCATATTGCGGTGGAAAATCCTGTTGCACGAAACTCAGGAGTAGATTCTTCCGCGGCCTTGCTTACTGATTCGAATCCGGTCATGAAATACGGGACGATCTGCAGCACGAGCAGGAACGACACCAGGGGCGCGTGGGTAAAGAGGGGCGGGAAGTTGCGCGGCGATCCTTTGCTCAGGCCGAGCACGGTAAAAACGATGAACAGCGCCAGCGTGGCAAAAGCTGTCCAGTTCTGAAAGGTCGCGCTGAGCCGGATGCCGCGATAGTTCAGCGTGGTGAGGAGCGCCGTGAGGCCGAGACCGATGATGAGATGCGGGAGATAGACGGGGCGCCCTGCGATGCGGTAAAGCTCCAGCGAATCGAGCGAGGGGATGATGTAGCCGGCGATGCGGCCAACGGCGACGGCTTCCCAGGGACAGACGATGAAATAGGCGAGCATCATCATCCATCCGGTGGAGAAGCTGATAGGTCGCGAGAAGGCGGCGGCGGTGTAGGCGATCTCGCCGGCTGCGTCGGGCATGGCGGCTACCATCCGGCCGTAAACCCAACCGATGGGAAATAGGAGTGCGCCTCCGATTGCAAAGCCGAGAAGCGCGCCCATGGCGCCACCGCGCAACAGCCAGTCATCCATGACCACGAGCCAGCCGACGCCGACCATGGTGCCCCAGCCGAGAGTGAAGTAATCGGTGAGACGGAGTTTGCGGGCGAGATCGGACATGGGGATGGTCGAACTATGGAGGGCGAATTATAAAGCAATGGGCGGCCCCTAGAGCTGGAGCCGGATTCCTCTGGGGAAACTCACCGCGCGCTGAAGCGGCGCTCCTTCAAGTCGAACTCTTCTGCGTCCGAAATCCGTCGCATGCATGGTAGTATCGATTTACCCTCGCATCTCGCTCCAAGCTGTGAATTTTGGCGTTGTGGATCGGTTGAGCCTCGCAGCAAATCGTTGAAACATTGATGGCATCTTCGACCAATTTGAGGAAACGGGTGCTAAGCGGCATGCGCTCGACAGGAAAACTGCACCTGGGCAACTATGTTGGGGCGCTCGACAACTGGGTGCGCATGCAGGACGAGTACGATTGCTTTTTCTGCGTAGTCGACTGGCACGCCCTCACCACGGATTACGCCGACACTTCTCAGGTGAAACAGAATTCAGTGGAGGTGGCCCTCGACTGGCTGGCGGCGGGGCTCGATCCGGAAAAGTCCGTGATCTTCATCCAGTCGCATGTTCCCGCACATGCAGAGTTACACCTGCTGCTTTCCATGATCACGCCGCTGGGCTGGCTGGAACGGGTTCCTACCTATAAAGAGCAGCGCGAGAATATCAAGGACAAAGACTTGGGAACCTATGGATTTCTTGGTTATCCGGTGCTGCAGGCGGCGGATATTTTGATGTACAAGGCAGATGTGGTCCCGGTGGGCGAAGACCAGGTGGCACACATTGAACTGACGCGAGAGATTGCGCGACGCTTCAATGGGTTTTACCGGAAGCGGGCAGATGTTTTCCCCGAGCCACAATCGTTGCTGACGCGCGCGCCTAAACTACCGGGGACTGATGGGCGCAAGATGTCGAAGTCGTACGGGAATGCGATTTTGTTGACCGACCCGGAACCAGTGGTGCGGCAGAAATTGAAGACCATGGTAACGGATCCGGCGCGGATCAGGCGATCCGATCCGGGGAATCCCGATGTGTGCCCGGTGGGAGATCTGCACAAAATTTTCAGCAGTACAGAAACGATGGCCAAGGTGAATGAGGGCTGTCGCTCGGCGAGCATCGGGTGCATCGAGTGCAAAGGATGGGCTGCCGATGCGTTGGTGCAATTGCTGAATCCGATGCAGGAGCGCCGCAAGAAATTCGAGGAGAATCCGCGGCTGGCTTGGGATATTCTGGAGGCAGGCTCGGAACGGGCGCGTAGAGTGGCGGCCAAAACCATGGAAGGTGTACGTGAGGCGATGGGAATGTCGCTTGCGTACGAGCCTCCGGCGGGCGAATGATGGGAAACAGCATGAAAAACAGAGTCGCTACATCAGCGGACGCCGCGCCGGAAACTTTTCCCTTTGTGATTGCGAATCGTCCTGCGCCCGCAAAGCCGAATCAAGAATTGGGCAACACTCAGGAGAAAAAAGAGAAAGAGGAGAGCGATTCTCCGTTTGCGGTGTCGGTGCTCGACGTGTACGAAGGCCCGCTGGACCTGCTGCTCGATCTGATCCGCAAGCAGGATATCGACATCTACGACATTCCTATCGCTCGCATCACCGAGCAGTACCTCGCGTACGTGGAGAAAATTCGCCAGTTAGATGTGAATGTGGCGGCCGATTTTATCTATATGGCGGCGGTGCTGATTCATATCAAGTCGAAGATGCTGCTGCCGCGCGACCCTTCGGCGAAGGCGGAAGAGTTGGAAGACCCGCGAACGGAGTTGGTGAACCGACTGCTGGAGCATGAGAAGTTCAAATCCGCGGCGCAGATGCTTTTGCAGAAGCAACAGATTGAAGATGCGGTGTTGACGAATCCGGCGCTGAAGGAATTCGTCGACACAGAGGGCGCTGAGCCGGAGATGGCGGCGGATGTGATTGATCTGGTGAAGACTTTCCAGCAGATTCTTGAGCGCGTGCGTACGCGGCCCATGATCAACGTGGATGAGGAAACGGTTACCGTGGGACAGATGATTGACTATTTGCGAAAACGGCTGGCATTGGAATCGCGGCCCATCCGGCTAAAGCAGTTGTTGATGCGTGTGGAATCGCGGCAAGCGCTGGTGTGTATGTTTCTGGCGTTGCTCGAAATGGTAAGGCTGCAGGCGATCCAAGTGCGGCAGGATCGACTGTTCGGCGAGATCGCGGTGCGGAAGCATACTCACTTTGATGTCATCATGAGCGAACAAGCGGCGGTGCGCGATGACTGGAGGTAGAAGAATAGTGGCCAGTGGTCAGTGATTAGTGATCAGAAAAGACAATTGTTTTTTCTAGCCGCTAACCAATGACCACTTACCAATGACCAACTAATCCACTATGAGTCTCAAAGCTCAGCTCGAAGCTATTATTTATGCCGCGGAAACGCCGGTCACCACGGAACAATTGGTTCTGCTGGTTAAGGAGTCCGTGTTTGCCGACGGCGCGGCTGACGAGGCCGAGGTCAAATCGCGAGTGCGGACGGCGCTGGAAGAATTGGTATCTGACTACGGGAGTCACGAGCATGGCATCGAGATTCGCCAGGTTGCGGGCGGGTACCGTATGTCCACTAAACCCGAGCAGCATGAGATGGTACGCAGCTTCGCGAAGAGCCTGAAGCCGCCGATCCGGTTGTCCTTGCCTGCTTTGGAGACGCTGGCCGTCATCGCTTATAAACAGCCCGCGACCGTGCCCGAGATTAACGAGATTCGCGGCGTGGATTCCGGCGGCGTGATTGCCACCTTGCTCGATCGCAAGCTGATTACTACTGCGGGACGCAAGCAAGTGATCGGGCGACCTATTCTTTACAAGACCACGAAAGAATTTTTGATGCGATTCGGGCTGAAGGATGTGAACGAGTTGCCCAGCATGGAGGAGTTCGAAAAGCTGGTTGCGGAGTCGTTCCAGGGCGAGATGGTGGCCGCGGACGATGCGGTTGCGGCCCAACAGAAGAGTGAAGGTGCGGAGGCCGAAAAGATTGCGGAGGCCGTTGGTCAGAAAAAAGAAGCATCGTGAGCGAACTCCGATGCCTCCGCGACGATACACGGCTAAAGCCGCAATCATTTTGCGATAATTACGGCACGAGTGGAACTCGTGCCTTCCCGACGCTAGCTCTCACATGCCCGCTGAACGCCTGCAAAAGATTATTGCCGCGGCTGGAATCGCTTCCCGGCGCAAAGCCGAAGAACTGATCAGCGCCGGCCATGTGAAAGTGAATGGAACCGTGGTGACGGAACTGGGAAGCAAAGCGGACCCTGAGACCGATCACATTCGCGTCGATGGAAAACTTTTGCAAGGGGCGCAGCACCATGTCTATCTGCTGCTGAATAAGCCCAGGGGTTACGTTACGACGGTGAGCGATCCGGAAAACCGGCCGACTGTGATGCAATTAATACGCGGCGTGAAGAAGCGCATCTATCCCGTGGGGCGGCTGGATTACGCCAGCGAAGGCCTGCTGCTTTTAACCAATGACGGCACGCTTGCGAATAAGTTGATGAAGGCAGGGTCGCAGGTGCCGAAGACGTACGTGGTGAAAGTTGCAGGAACTCCGAGTAACGACGCACTCGAGAAATTGCGGGGAGGAGTTTCGATTGCTACGGAAGGTGGACGGCGCGTGCGCACTGCGCCGGCGGGCATCCGTTTAGTTAAGGAGGCCAACAATCCGTGGTACGAGGTGACCTTGATCGAAGGACGAAATCGAGAGATCCGGCGGATGTTTGAAAAAGTCGGACACCACGTGGAAAAGATCAAGCGCGTCCGCTACGGGCCGCTTACGCTGGACGTGCCTCCCGGGAAGTTCCGCGCACTCACGGAGCAGGAGGTTGATCGCCTGCGCACTGCCTGCAATAAACCGATAGCGCCCACGAAGCCTTCCGTGGCATGATGCGGCAAGCATGAGCCGATTTTTTGATCTGGTCTCCAAGCCGGCCCGCGACATGGGCACTACCAACGATCCCAACCCAACGCCATTGGCGGCGGAACGCCGTTCGCGGCTGATTAAACTTGATTCCAACGAAAATCCTTTTGGACCCTCGGAGCGTGCCATTGATGCGATGAGGAGTTTGTTGCCGAGGGTAAATTCCTATCCTGATGACGACTGTGGACCGCTGCGTGAGAAACTCGCCATGCATCACGATCTGCAACTGGAGCAGGTTCTGGTGACGGCAGGATCAACTGCGCTTTTGAGCCTGCTTTGCCAGACACTGCTTGCGCGGGGATTGAATGCGGTAACCAGCGAACGATCCTTCATCGTATATTCAATGGTCGTGCACGCAGCGGGGGCGCAGCTGATCGAAGCGCCGATGCGCAAAGACAGAGACAAAGAGGAAGACAGTTTCGACCTCGATGCGATTCTGACGGCGATCGACGATAAAACCCGCATCGTATTTTTAGCAAACCCCAATAATCCTACGGGCACGATGCTGGAAGCTGCGGCGGTGGAGCGCTTTGTCGCGCAGGTTCCGGGGCACGTGGTGGTGGTGCTGGATGAGGCTTACTACGAGTTTGCAATGCATTTCGCGGCGCTGCGGCGGCTTCAGTACTCGAACTCGCTGGAGTATGTTCGGCAGGGTGCGAGCGTAGTGGTGCTGCGAACTTTCTCAAAGGCGCATGGACTTGCCGGGTTGCGCGTAGGTTACGGTATGGGTCCGCCCGAGTTGTTAGGATATTGCGCGCGCATGCGCAACACCTTCTCTGTGTCATCTATGGCACAGGCGGCGGCGATGGCGGCGATTGACGACCGCGAGCATATTGAACGGGTGGTCGAGAGCAATGCGGTGCAGTCCAGAGATCTCGCCCAGGGCCTGTCGGGGATGGGGTATCGCGTAGTCCCGACGTGGGCAAACTTTGTGCACTGCGATTTAGGCGAAGACGCAGCAGCAGTCGCGAATCGGCTACAGGATGAAGGAGTGGCGGTGCGACCTTTGGGCTCATGGGGAGCGCCAAATTGTATTCGAGTAACCATCGGCACTCCTAACCAGAATCAAGCATTTTTGCAGGCGATGCGGCGACTAAGGACAGGGGACGCCGTGGCTGGACCTCAGGTTTCACCTTCGAATGGGTCCGAAGGGCGAGCTTGATTGCGTCGGCAAACTCCGATGTTGTCAGGACGCGTAAGATTAAGAGTTACAATCCTGTTGGAATTGAATGTTGCGGAAGTGAATCACCATGGACTCACAAAACGAAAACAATCCCGAGCACGATTCAGCCCAGGCGGCAGCGCACATTGCAAGTGCTAACCAGATCCTGAAGGCGCTGCAAGACAAGATTGGCAAGCATCCAGAAATAGGTGCGGCCATCACGAAACTGGAGATGGCTCTGAATGTTCTGGCCATAAAGACTGGCGGCGTGCTGTAGTGGCACGGCTTCTATTGCGAACCGCGTAACAGGTCTGCTTGGGAGTTGGGCTAATTTGCTTATAATGGCGTGGTTGCTGGTTGCGTTCCAGGACGGAGCGATAACACTTACCAAACAGCAATGATCTCTACCCGGCAAGTGCCGCCACGCGCGCGGCGCCGTACAATCCGGCATCGCTTCCCAACAAGGCGGGCGTGATGATGGTTTTTCGCTCGGGAAGGCTTCCGGCCTGTTGCGGCGGATCGCCGGGCGCAGTGGCCGCATAGACCAAGGATCTTTCGCGCAACTCTTCGAACATGGCGGGAGCATAAGCCTCCCATGCGCTCGAAACCCCTCCTCCGAGCACGAACATGTTGAGATTCAAAATATTGATTAGACCGGAGAGCAGAATGCCAAGGTAACGGCCGAAGGTGCGAAAGATGCGCTGGGCGTGCTCGTCACCCTGGATCGCGAGGTTGTAGATCGACTTCGCGCCAAACTCATTGCCGGAGGACGCGGCCCTGGCCAGCGATGGTGCCTGGCCGCTTGCAATTGCCTCGCGCGAAAAGCGAATAATCGCACTGGCGGAGGCATACTGCTCGGCACATCCGTGATTGCCGCAGCCGCAAGGATAGCCTCCTGGTTCGACGGTAACGTGGCCAAACTCACCTGCCATGCCGTTCATGCCGTGCCAGATCTTGCCTTCCAGCACGATGCCGCCACCGATTCCGGTGCCCAGCGTGACCACGGCCATGTTTGGAATGCCGCGAGCAGCGCCGAGCCACTGCTCGCCGAGCGCGGCAACATTGGCGTCATTTTCAAGTAAAACGCGCGCTCCTAGGCGGCGCTCAATCTCGTCGCGGACGGGATAATCTTCCCAGCCTGGAAGATTGGCAGACTTGCGCAGCATTCCCGTTTGCATGTCGATGATGCCGGGTACGCCGATGCCGGCCCCGAGAAGGTTTCCCCCTTCTTTGTATTTTGCGGAGAGACGCTGGATCGCGTCGCACATCTGGTCGATGACCTCTCCGCGGGTGGGCGCGGCTTTGGAGCCGAGAGTAACCTTTTCAAGAAGCTCTCCCTGGCTGCTCACTGCGGCGATGCGCAGGTTGGTCCCGCCGAGGTCGACTCCGATGGAAAAATCACGCATAGTTTTTTCGCGTCTCAGCTAGCAGCTGTTAGGCAAATTCCAAGATCCAAGACGTAGCACCCGGGCATGAAGGATTATAGAACTCTGGGAGGCTTCCTACGGTTCATTGGGTTCACTTCTGGCATTGGGGACAGTAGTGGCTGCTGCGACCGGCGATCACGATGCGCTTGATCGGAGTTTTGCAGACCAGGCAGGGCTCACCTTCGCGGCCGTAGACGCGGTGCTGGAGCTGGAAGAAACCCTCTTCGCCGTCGGCGTCCACATAATTTGATATCGAGGAGCCACCTGCAGCGATGGCTTCCTTAAGAACTTCTTTCAGGGCTGCGGAAAGGCGGGCAAGTTGGTCGCGTGTAATAGTGCTGGCGCGGCGGCGGGGACGAATTCCGGCGCGAAATAAAGACTCATCCGCGTAAATGTTGCCGACTCCGCGCAGCAGCTTCTGGTTGAGCAATGCGCTCTTGATGGGAGTTTTGCGCCTGCGAAATAGGGGGATGAAGCGGTCGAGATCAATTTCCAGTGGCTCGACACCGCCGGCCTCGAAGTTTCCGGCGCGCTTGACGCTCAAGCGCCCAAAGCGGCGAGGATCGACGAAACGCAATTCCCTGCCCGACGCCAGCTTCAGAATTGCATGCGTGTGCTTGAGGATCTCCGATTGGGGTTCGCAGATCTGCAAGTGACCCGTCATGCCGAGGTGAACGATCCACTGGGCCGGTGTAGACTCGGCTACTGCGGAGCGGGCACTGCTTGCCGCTTTTGCGCGCGGGATCGACGAGGTTGAGGGCCGTATTTTAGATCCCTTCCTCCGCGGCTTAGCTCTCCGGCGTTTAGCGGACAAGGGCGTCCGCTCCACACCATCCCGCTCAAGATCGAAGACAATGTGCTTGCCGATGCGGCTTACATTCGCGATGCGGGCATTTTCGAGCACGGCGGAGATTTCCTGGGCAGTGGACTTCAGCGGCTCTGGCTTTTGACCCAGCCAGATCGATTCGATCACATCGCCGGAGATGCGGCTGGCGAGTCCGCGGGCGATGGTTTCAACTTCGGGCAGTTCGGGCATATGTTCTTAGTGTAAAGGAACTGAGCCGGACGAAGCCGCAGCAGCAACAGCGCGGGTAAGAACAAAGATCCCTAGGCTCGGGGATGACGATCACTATTTGGAGTGGAGGGAGTTAATCCTTCAGAGGTACCACGGCTTTGCCGTCGCGGCAGAAGGTTGCAACTTTCTGCAGGTCTCCATTCGCCTGAGGCAAAATCATAACTGGACCGTAGCAATAAACGGCGTGACCGTTGGCGGCAAAGTACCAGCGTCCTGCCTTCGAGTGCTGATCGAGGTGACCCGTGGGGCGGCGGTCTGTCTGCGCCGGTTTGGCGATCGTCATACTAAACAACAAGGCTAGGGTCAGGACCTTCATTTGCCAAACTCCGAAAAACGTAGACGATGACTGCCTACTACAATGCCTACCTAAATCGTATGCACGGCGCGACGCTGATCGATCAAATCCGAAGCGGGAACGGGAGGATATTGGCGATTGGGCTTCCCGGCTTTGTCCACCTGGTTTTGAGAACGAGGTTGCGCCTGGCTCGACGGCGGTTGCGTGGTCATCCGGTTTGATGGAATCTGGGCTGACGGATCGCCGGCGTGGCCTTGTTTCTTCGCCTTCGCCATCTGATTATCTGTGATGGCCTTTCCCCTAATGGCCCATAGTTCTCTGCTGTCGGGCAGGAGAACCTTAATCAAATTGCTTTGCGACTGAATTGCTGCCCCCTGTTCCACGATGAGCATCGTCATCAGGCCATAGGAAACGATGAACAGGGCCGTAAGAATAGGAAGAAGGCTGTACTTCTTCTTCGGAGCGGCAACCGCAGGCACCGCTGTGATTTCGAACGAAGTCGTCAAGTTGCACCCCGGCCATGCCAAACACGAGCAGGCAATGTGGAGATTGCAGCTTGTCAGCCAATGGCAGGACTAACGGGAAGATATTGAATTGAATTGGTTTAGTTTGATTTGGCAGTTGCGGATCCTAGATTCCAAGTGCAATTGAATGCACATATTGAGCAAGGGGTAATGTTACCGGACGCCGGTTGACGCCTGAAAGGCGCGTCAGCGTTAGTGGGCCTCACAGTCGAGGATCGGCGCCTGTCCGCCGAGCTTCCAGCCTTACTTTCCGCCCAGCAGCAGTTTGGCGATGGTTGCTAATTGCATGTTGGAGGTTCCTTCGTAAATCTTGCCAATCTTGGCGTCACGCCAATATTTTTCGACGGGATAATCCTTGGTAAATCCGTAGCCGCCGTAGATTTCAATGGCCAGCGAGGTCACTCGCTCGGCCACCTGCGAGGCGAAGAGTTTGGTCATGGCGGCTTCCTTGACGAAGTTGACGCCGGCATCTTTCATACGAGCCGCGTTGTAGACCATCAGGCGAGCGGCTTCGATCTCGGTGGCCATTTGCGCGATCTGAAATTGGATTCCCTGAAATTCAGCAATGGCTTTGCCGAACGCTTTACGCTCGAGAGCATATTTCGCGGCGAACTCCCAGGCGCCGCGCGCCAGGCCGATCATTTGCGCACCGATACCGATGCGACCCTCATTCAGGGTTTCGATCGCGATCTTGTAGCCTTTGCCGGGCTCGCCGAGGAGGTTTTCTTTGGGGACGCGGCAATCCTCAAGAATGAGTTCGCAGGTAGAGGAGGCGCGAATGCCGAGCTTGTCTTCTTTCTTACCTACGCTGAATCCGGGGAAATCTTTTTCGATCAGAAAAGCGGTGATGCCTTTGTATCCGGCGGCGGGATCGAGCGTAGCGAAGAGGACGAATAGGCCCGCTTCTTTGCCGTTGGTGATCCAGAGCTTACGGCCGTTGACGATATAGTCGCTGCCTTTGAGCTGGGCGCGGGTCTGCAATGCGAAAGCGTCGGAACCGGAACTGGCTTCGCTGAGCGCGTAGGCGCCAACGGTGTCGGCCGCCATCTTGGACAGGTAGCGTTTTTTTTGCTCGGTGCTACCCCATCGCAGCAGGGCGTTGTTGACTAGAGTGTTTTGCACATCCACGACAACGCCCGCGGATGCGTCGACGCGAGACAACTCTTCCACAGCCAGTATGGCTTCAAAAAACTTTGCTCCGCCTCCACCGTATTGCTCCGGGATTTCTATGCCCATCAGGCCAAGCTGGAAAAATTCATGGATAAGATCTTTTTCGAAGATGCCCTTTTCGTCCATTTCCTTGACGAGCGGGCGGATTTTATCGTCGGCGAACTGGTGGATATTGTCGCGGAAGAGGATTTCGTCGTCGGTGAGCGTGGTCAGGGGCGTGGGAGGGGCGGCTTGCAGCGTCTCGGGCATACGGGAACCTTCAATCAGAAGAGTGCAAACCAGTTAGTCTAACACCAGAGAAGAAACCTCATCCAGCTGACCTCGCTGCATCGTATGTGGTGTGGTATCTGTGCGATGCGGGTATTTTCAGCCTTAGTGAGGTACAATCTCGCGGGCACAAAAAGATGCATCGCTTTAGCATCACGCTACTGTTCCTGCTTTCGACAAGCCCCGCTCATTCGCAGGACACCATTTCCGTGGATGCCGTTTCGGCGATGCCCGTGTGCGGCCAGAAGAATTCGCCGGCCGGCAGCCCCTGTGCAACCGCACCAAAGCCTTTGAGCAAGATCAATCCGTCTTACCCTGAAAAAGCCCGGCAGAAGGGGAAGGAGGGAACTGTCATTGTGGCATTAACAGTGGGCAAAGACGGCTCCGTAAGCGGAGTACATGTTGTAACAGGAGTTGACAAGGAGATCGATAAGGCCGCGATCGATGCAGTCAGGCAATGGAAGTTCGAACCGGGCACCTATCAAGGTAATGCGGTCGATGTAGAGCTGACCGTCTCGGTTAACTTTCGGCTCAGTGGGACGCCACAGCAAGCTCCAGCGGTGGAAAATCTGCAAGAACGGAAAGAAGCCGCTGATGACATTCGCAATCTGTACTCCGATGCCCGGGAGGCTTACAGCCGCGGAGATTACGCAACGGCTGTGAATATACTGCGCAGGGTCACCTCGATCACGCCGGAGAATGGATATGCATGGAACGAGTTGGGGCGGGCCTTGCTTGCGATGAACGAACTGGACGCGGCTGCGCAAGCGTTTCAATCAGCAATTCAGAAAGATCCTGCCAGCCGGGACGCCTATAACAATCTGGGGCTGGTTTTTTGGCGGCAGAGGAAATACGAAGAGTCGGCAGCAGAATTCCGCAGGCAAATCGTCGTAAATCCTGACGACCACTACGCCCATCGCAATTTGGGAATGATGCTGCGCGACCAGCACCGGTGTAAAGAAGCCATGCCGGAGATTCAGAAGGGGCTTTCGCTTACGCCCAATCATGCCGAAAGCCTGATAGCGGAAGGCGAATGCGATATCGAACTTGGCAACCAAGCGAAGGGAATCTCCGAACTGCAGCAGGCCACTAGCATTTCCTCCGCGCCCAACATTTTCAATAGTGCCGCGTATGTTCTGGCGAATAGAAACATCGAGCTCGGGATGGCGGAAAAATGGTCGGATGCGTGCCTGACCATTGAGAAGGCGCGCCTGCAGAACATTTCCATCGATCACCCGACCCCGGAGCAACTCAACTATGCGAACTGGATTTCGGCGTACTGGGACACGCGCGGCTGGATTTACTTCATGCGAGGAGATACCAGCAATGCGCGCTCGTATGCCGAAGCGACCTGGTCGCTGCGCACCAATCCCAGCGTTGGCTACCACCTCGGCCGCATTTATGAGAAATTGGGCCGACCTGAGGACGCCGCCAAGATTTATGCCATGGCGATCGCCTCCGCCGACCTGCCCACCCGATCAAAAATCGATCAGGACGATCTCGAGGATGCGAAAAAGCAGTTGGCGAAACTGGTGCAAGAAAAGGCCGACAGGGCGATCAAGCAGGCACGCGGGGACCTAAGCGGTAAGAGGATTATGTTTGTGGCAAATGAGGGCGCGCTGAGTGCCTCAGCGGACTTTACAGTGCGAATTACACCTGCCGGGAAACCACCGGAGTTTTACCTATTAAGCGGAGATAAAAGTCTGGCGAAGTTCGTCGCTTCACTGCAGACGGCCAAGCTTCCCGTTTTCGTTCCAGAGTCCGCCGACGTGCAGGTGCTGTTACGAGGAACATTGACTTGTCATACGGAAGAAACGCGTTGCCGATTTAGCTTTCTGCCGCCGGAGGAAGCTGTGAATTTGGCGCGCAATGAGATGGCAATGGCAAGCAGCACGCCGCTCAGCACTACGACGCACGATCCCCATGTCTACGAAGATGCAGCTATTGGTATACGGATTTCTCTGCCTGACGAGTGGAAACTGGTCAAACTAGAGCAAGGATCTTTCAGCAAGCCACGCAATGCCATCTTTGGAAAGCGGGGCTCACCGGCGATGTTCGTGCTCACAAAAGATCGTTTCGAGGGTTCGCTAGACCTATACCTGAAAACCCTCGGCGCTTTTCTCGCCGGAAAGACAGACTTCAGCCGCTCGGGTGAGGAGACGGTGAAACGCGATGGGCTGACAGGTATGCGATGGAACGTGAGTTGGAGCGAAAATGGAATCATCTACTCCTCCGTTATGGAGGTGTTTGGCGTGGGAGACGATTATTTCCGCGTCACAACAGTTGCCCCGAGGGAAATCTACGAGCGTTACGCTGAGACATTCGAAAACATGTTTCATTCAGTACAGTTTCCCATGCTCCACGCAGACCCGCACCTTTTCGAGCCCGCGAAATAGACGGCTGATTCGGCTCGAGCCGAACCTACACAATTCAGTGCTCGCTTGGAGACAGCGCTGTTCCAACGTGAGGGGCTACTTATTGCGGGTGTGCACCAACTTGAGCGTGTCGGCTTGCAGGATGCGCTGAATTTGATTCCGGGCGTGCACTGACCAAGGACCGGTTGTATCAAGCTTAATGTACGCCTGCCAGTGTTTCAGGGCCTTGCGCGGCTCGCGGGTTTTTTCATAGGCGAGCGCGACGTTGTAGTGTGCGTCGGCGTAGGTGGGAGCGAGTTGAATCGCCGTCTTGTAAGTCTTGATGGCCTCTTGCACGCGGCCGGTCTCATCGAGAACATTGCCCAAGTCGAAATAGGCCAGCGCGTAGCGAGGATCGGCTTGCAGGGCGGCTCGGTAGTGTTTTTCGGCCAGCGTGAAATCCTGCCGATTGTAATGGAGCGTGCCCAGGTTAATGTGCGCTGCAGCGTGGCTGGGATCGAATTCAAGCACCTTCTGGTAAGCGGCCAGCGCTTCGGTCTGGGTTGCGGGATTTTCTTCCAGCGCGATGCCGCGGGCAAACCATACCGCAGCCTCGTTCTCCTGCGGACCGGGCTCGGTCACTGGACTCAAGGTGCGGGTCACTACCTTTTCACGGGAAGAAAAATCCATTACAAACTGACCCGCGATGGGTTCGAGCAGTCTGCCTTCGTGCCGGAAAGCCACGCGGTGCTTGTTGGTGGAGGATGCTCCGGCGTCGAGAAGGGGGTTGCCCATGCCAGATGCCTGCTTCTGCATGGCCTCGAGCGATTCGCGGATAACGGCAGGGCGCACCTTCATAGCGCAAAGGTCGCGAACTTTCTTGATCTTCAGCAGATCGGAAAAGGAATAGGCGGTGGAGACAACAATCAGCCCGGCGCGCTCCCAACTTGCCAACTGGCGCGGGGTGAGGTGAAGAATTCTAAGTAAATCGGCTCGACTGTACAAGGCGGCACACAAGTCTCGCGCGCTCGATCACGCAAGTACATCCCCGCCGTTATTATCCGCAACTTTCAGATGCAAACGCAACAGCAAACGCTTGTGGAAAGCTGTGGAGAACCTGGTTGGTTCATATGCAACGAAAATAGTGCAGCAACGAAAATAGTGCTACGCTTTCGCCTATACCACGATAGCGGCTTGATACTCCTCGTAGGTTCCTTTGAAATCTGTGATCTTGTGGTTGCTCTCGAAGTGCCAGATGCGAGTTGCGACTTCGTCGATCAAGTCATGATCGTGGCTGACCAGGAACACCGTTCCCTGATAGCGCTGGAGAGAAATGTTCAGCGCATTGATGGCTTCAAGGTCGAGGTGGTTGGTGGGTTCGTCGAGGACGAGGACATTTGGCTTCTGCAGCATGAGCTTGCAGAAGAGCAGGCGGGCGGCTTCGCCGCCGGAAAGAACGCTGGTGGATTTCGTGGCTTCGTCGCGCTGAAAAAGCATTTGGCCGAGCAAGCCGCGGATTTCTTCGCCGACTGCCGCTGGATTCCACTGATGCAACCATTCGAGCACGGTCGTACCGCCCTCGATCAGGCTGCGATGGTCCTGCGCGAAATATCCGATGGAGGCTTCGTGTCCCCAGATGACCTTTCCGGAATCGACGAACGGGCCGTCATAGCCGCTGGTCTTGCGCAATTCAGCTTCCGGCGTGGTGGGCGAGTTTGCGAGCAAAGCGTTCACCAGCGTGGTCTTCCCTGCTCCGTTGCGCCCCATCAGAGCGATCCGCTCACCGCGAGTGATGCTGGCGGTGAAGTCGCGGACGACTTTGTTGTCGCCGTAAGCTTTGCTGAGATTTTCGACTTCGAGAATGTGTTTGCCTGATGGCCGCTTTTGCTCGAACTTGATGTAAGGGCGCTGGATGTTTGACTTGGCGAGTTCGGTGACTTGCAGGCGCTCAACTTCCTTGCGGCGCGACTGCACCTGGCTCGATCGTGTTCCGGCGGAGAAACGCGCGATGAATTCGTTCAATTGCGAAATTTTCTTTTCGCGCTGCGCGTTTTGCGATTCAATCTGCGAGCGGACTTGAGTTTTCGCCAGCACCATCTCGTCATATGAACCGGTGTAAGTGATGATGGTCTCGTAGTCGATATCTGCAATGTGGGTGCAGATGCTGTTGAGGAAGTGGCGATCGTGCGAGATTGCGATTACAACGCCGTCGTAGGCATTCAGAAATCCTTGCAACCAGTGGATCGAATCGAGATCGAGATTGTTGGTGGGTTCGTCGAGCAGCAGTGCTTGCGGATGCCCGAACAATGCCTGCGCCAGCAGCACGCGGACTTTCTGTCCGCCCTGCAGCTCGCTCATTTTTCTGTTGTGAAGTTCTTCCGGAATATCGAGGCCATCGAGCAGAATTGCGGCGTCGGCCTCGGCGGTGTAACCGTCTTCTTCGCCGACGATTCCTTCGAGTTCGCCCAGTTTCATGCCATCTTCATCGGTCATGTCGTGCTTCGCATAGATGGCGTCGCGCTCCTGCAGCGCCGCCCAGAGACGCTTGTTACCCATGATGACGGTGTCGATGGCAGTGAAGGCGTCGAAGGCGTATTGGTCTTGACTAAGGACTCCGAGTTTGCGGGGGCGGACCACGGTGCCTTTTTGCGGCTCGAGTTCGCCGCTGAGCAGCTTCATGAACGTTGATTTGCCAGCGCCGTTGGGACCGGTGAGACCGTAACGCTTGCCCGGCGTAAACGCCACCGAGACTTCATCGAACAGAATTTTGGCGCCGAAGCGCATGGACACATTGCTTACGGAAAGCATGGGCTCTGATTTCTCTTCTCTGCGCTTCGACTGGGAAACTGCTTCAGGAAGCGATCATCTGAAACTGCGGGGAATTTCCCTAAAACGGTACGCAGCTGGAGTTAATAGAATATCACGCGGTTGCTTGTGCTGTGGTCAGGCGCTCGCAGTCCACGGATCAACCAGGATCGCCGAGACATCATCGAAGTGCGAAACATTTCTCGTAGCCAGCGTCGCATGGCGTGTAAGGGCGATTCCGGCAATCATCGTGTCGCGCAATTCGCGAGGACACCCCTTCCTTTTTCGCGAAGCCATCAAGGTGCTTGCTTCTTGTGCAGCTTGGGCATCGAAAGGAGCGATGCGATGGTCAATTTCATCTAGCAGACCCTCGAAACCCCGACTGTAGATATCGCGTCGTCTCCCGGCTGGCATCACCTGCAATCCGAAACGTATTTCCAAGACTGTAACTGATGTCGTCCAAATCGAAGTCTGAGGCTGACGGTCAAGCCAGGCGATCACTCTGGGCTCGGGATTGGGGCGCATCAATTCAGAAAGAACATTACTGTCGAGGATAATCATTCGTCGAAAGTGGGAGGTTCCAGATCATCTCCGTGGAATTCCTTGATTACGAAATCTGGCCCGCTCTTGGGAAAAAGTTTCGAAAGCTTCGTACCTAATCCGCCCGCAGGAGTGCTTTCTTCCTTGTGTACGGCGGCACGCAGGATATCGCGCGCTTCCTCTTCCATACTTCGACCGTTGCGCCTGGCGCGGCGCTGGAGGCGGGCTTTGACTTCGTTTTCGATGTTCCGAACAATTAACTGAGCCACAGTGATATCACGATATCATAGCCGCAGACGCAGGTCAATTTCCATCTGACCCATTCTTCGCACCTCTCCCAATTTGAGGACGCCGTTGAGAACGCATGGAGAGGCCTCGGCAGCCTTCGAGGGGCAAGGGATCCTTCGACTGCGTGAACCGATTCGCGATGCAAATCGGTTCACTACACTCAGGATGACCGGGGTGCGGGTTTGGGTTAGTGTCCGCCGCTTAATTCCCGGACAATCGCGCCGACGAACTGTTTGGCGTCGCCGAAGAGCATCAGGGTGTTGGGGAGATAGTAGAGCGGGATTGTCGATGCCGGCGAAGCCGGGGCTCATGCTGCGTTTGATGACCATTACGGTGTGGGCTTTGTCGACATCGAGAATGGGCATGCCGAAGATGGGGCTGGACTGGTCGCTGCGAGCGGCGGGATTGGTGACGTCGTTGGCGCCGATTACAAGGGCGACGTCCGTTTGCGGGAAGTCGCCGTTGATCTCGTCCATTTCGATGAGGCGATCGTAGGGGATATCGGCTTCGGCGAGAAGTACGTTCATGTGGCCGGGCATGCGTCCGGCGACGGGATGGATGGCGAAGCGAACATCGACTCCTTTCTTAGTGAGGATGTCGTAGAGTTCCCGAACTTTGTGCTGCGCCTGCGCGACCGCCATGCCGTAGCCTGGAACGATAACAACTTTATTGGCGGCGGAAAGAATTGCGGCGGATTCTTCGGCGGTGGCGCTGTGAACCGGTTTGGCTTCCTCCGCTCCGGCGGTGGCAGCTTGCACCTGGCCGAAGGCTCCGAATAAAACGTTAGTGAACGAACGGTTCATGGCCTTCGACATGATGACTGAGAGGATGAGACCAGAAGATCCATCGAGGGCGCCTGCGATGATGAGCAGCTTGTTCTGAAGGACGAATCCCATGGCTGCGGCGGACAAACCGGCATAGCCGTTCAACAGCGAGATGACCGTAGGCATGTCTGCCCCGCCTATGGGAATGATCAGTAGGATGCCGAAGATCACTGCAATGCTTACGATCACCGGAAATAAGATCTTTGCTTCCGGATGCAGCACCAGGTATACCGCGCTGGCAATGGCCACGCCCAGCAGCAGAAAGTTGACGAGATTCTGTCCTTTATAAGTAATGGGGCGCTGGGGCAGGATTTCTTGCAGCTTTCCCGCTGCCATCAAGCTGCCGGTAAAGGTTAATCCGCCGAGGATGACCTCCATCGAGAGCACCGACATCCCGAACTTTGAACTGCTCTGGGTTCCCAGATAGAACTCTGCCGTGCCGACCAAGGTGACGCATAGCGCACCGAAGGCGTGGCTGAGCGCGGTCCGCTGCGGGACGGCCGTCATGTGCACCATGCCGAGCGGGATGCCGATGCCGCTGCCGAGGACGAGGGCGATGATGATCCACTTCCAGTCCACGATGCCGTGGTGAAGCAGAGTTCCGGCGATGGCGAGGACCATGCCAAGTTCGCCAGCCCAGATGCCGTGGCGGGCGGTGGTAGGGGAACTCATCCATTTCAGGGAAAGAATAAAAAGCGCGCTGGCGATGAGGTAGATAAGTTCGATGAGGTGCTGGCTTCCGGCAAATGAGGTCATGATTGTCTAACTCTGCGTGGTGCGAAGAACGCTTACTTCTTTACCGGACGGCTGCTCTTGAACATCTTGAGCATTCGGTCCGTAATAAAGAATCCTCCGACCACGTTGCTGGTGGCGGCGATGATGGCGATTACACCGAGAACGGTCGCAAATTCACTTTTGCGTTCGCCCACCAGCACAATTGCGCCGACTACCGCAATTGCGTCGAGTGCATTGGTGAGCGACATCAGGGGAGTGTGCAGTAACGGCGATACGTGGCGGATGACTTCGAAGCCGATGAAGCAGGCCAGCATGAAAATGAATAGTGCGTCGATTAAATTGGAACTCATTTGCTACCTCGAGGGGCTGAAGCCCCTATTCCTTTTGGCTCGTTGCGGCACGGCTGAGCCGCTCCCTTTCAAAGCAAATTCGAGACGCAATGCAAGGTTTTCTATCCACCCACCGGCGCCAAAGCGGGCATTTTGAAAAATTCGCGGACTCTAGTGTTCACGATTTCACCGTCTTTTGTAACCATCGTCTCGCGGACGATTTCGTCCTGCAGGTTGAGCTGCAGCTTGCCCTCTTTGACCAAGTAGGCCAGAAAAGTCGCGACGTTGCGGGCGTACATTTGGCTGGCATGGTAGGGCACACTACTCGCCAGGTTGATGGCGCCCATGATCGTGACGCCGTATTCCTGCACGGTTTCTCCGGTGCGGGTAAGTTCGCAGTTGCCGCCACGCTCGCTGGCAAGGTCGACGATCACGGAGCCGGGAGCCATCCCTTTTACCATATCTTCCGTGATCAGCACTGGCGACTTCTTGCCGGGAATTACGGCGGCCGTGATGACCACATCGCTCTCCGCAACCACGCGGCTCAGGAGCTCGCGCTGGCGGGCGTAGAAGCTTTCATCCTGGGCCGTACCGTAACCGCGGGCATCCTGGGCGTCCTTGGCTTCGATGGGCAGCTCGACGAAGCGACCGCCAAGACTTTGTACCTGCTCTTTGGAGGCGGCGCGCATGTCGTAGGCCGAGGCAACAGCGCCCAACCTGCGGGCAGTGGATATGGCTTGAAGACCGGCTACTCCGGCGCCGATGACGAAGACACGGGCCGGGGTGATTGTTCCCGCAGCAGTAGTCATCATGGGAAAGATTCTGATGGACGTTTCAGCAGCCAGCAGAACGGCTTTGTAACCGCAGATCGTTCCCATGGAAGAGAGCGCGTCCATACTTTGAGCGCGCGTGGTTCGTGGCACCAGTTCTACGGAAAACGAGGTGACGCCAGCCGCCGCAATCTGCTGGATTATGTCGGCGGAACCGAAAGGACGCAGGAAACCAACGAGCACCTGATCGCGACGCATCAGCGGAAGATCCGCCTTGCCGGTCAGGTCGTTCGAACCGTAGCAGAGTACCTGCACGATAACATCGGCGGTGGCAAACACGGCGGGGCGATCGGCAAGAATTTTTCCGCCTTTTTCGACGTAGAGCGAATCGTGATAGCCCGCTTGTTCACCTGCGCCGGACTCGACGACCACCTCGAGTCCGGCCTTGGCCAGGACGGGGATGACGGCGGGAACGAGCGCAACCCGGCGCTCTCCCGGATAACTTTCCTTCGGAACTCCAACAATCACGAAATTGTCCTTTCGACATGGAGAAAAATTGTCGCTCGTGCGGCCGGCTCATGGGGCCGCATACTCCATATAAATATTATAGGAACGCGCGCGAGTTCGAGGGTGATGCTGGTCACAGTCACAGGGAGGGCCGCCAACGGACCACAAACATTAACAGAAAAGAGGAGCGAGTGAGAAGCCGACGAAAATCGCCGGAGGTGAGGACTGCAGCCCTTACGGACCATCGTTTGTCAGCGAGCGTCTTACAAACGGTTTTACGGTTCAACTAAGCCGCAGCGCGGCGGGCTGCCGCCATGGCATCGTACTCCTCCTGCGACTGGGCCGGCAACAGGACCCATAGGGTATACACGCCTACTGCCGTGCCAAAGGGTATGTGGAATAGTGAGATGAAACCAAGAACGAGGGTAAGGATCCGGGCCCAGGGTTCACGTTGTAGCAATCCCCATCCAGCAATGAAACCGAAGGCGGCCTTTGCCAGCACGAGGATACCAACCACGCTAAGAAAAGGACGCAGAAATGCAGTTGGTGCCTCCGGCGCGCCGAGTTGGTGCAGATGCGCAAACAACGTGTTGGCCAGGATGAAGAGCACCACTCCGGCAATTGTGTTGAACGCAGAAATCGCAAGCCAAATGATACCCAACAAATGAGCATGGGCCTGAACTCGGCCGGCCCGTGGCTGCATCACACTCACGGGTCCGACAATGGGCTTGCCGCAGCGACTGCAGAAAGACTGGCCGGGTTGCACGGCGGTGCCACATCCATCGCAGAACATAAGTTTCCTCCTGCGCCGATTCGGAACCGATCCATACTACAGCGCGCCGGGCTACAACATGACGCTCAACAGAGGGTACGGAACAGCAGCGTCAAAGTTCCGCGGTTCCACGTTGCTTCTGCCATACGTTCTGATCCGAACATATTGCTCTGAACATGCGATTTGAATGATCTGAGCAAACGAAAAGGCCGCCCGGCAACAGGGCAGCCTCTTCTTTTCAAGGGAGAATAGTTCCAACGGAGGCAAAAGATCCCGTCAAAACTTTCTGGAGAAAATCTTATGAGCCGAAAAAGCAGGGTGTCAAGCAATTTTTGCTAAATAAATGTCTTTATTTTCAATAAGTTATGGACTCGGTCAATACGCGTCGCGAGTGTTTCAATTTGAGACGAAAGGACGGTGAAATGAAGATAAGCCAATATTCCTCATCGACTTAAGACCCTTGGGAGGGTTTCTGCGCGCCCGCGCCGTGATTAGGGGAATCTTGAGCGACGCTCTCCGCCAAGTCGAGGGAGATAAACTCGGTTTGGTCAGCGTTGCCGAAAACAGGGCCTGGGAAATAGCGCCGCAACAGAACGCGAGCGCCACCGAACGCGACTCCCGCAGCCAAAGAAATGGCGCCCACGATAATGCAAAGAAGGATGATATTCACGAGCAAGTTGGCGACGTTATTTTTCTTGTCGAAGTAGGTGTTTTCGTTCCAGGTAACGCTGGCGTCGTAGTTCACCGCACCCAACAAGATCTGGGCATCGCTTTGGGAAAGGGGCCCCGCCGCAATTGCGACAATGGGTCCGGTGCGCTTGTCGAAAAATGGACCAGCGTTTTCAACGGCCGCAACTCCGGGTTGGGTCTGAGGCACGTGCTGAGCGGCGTCGATGCGGCGCAAATGCTCCGCGGCTAATGCTGGAGTTGGATATTCGATCAGCATCAGCGTAGCCCCTCCGCCGGAGGTTGAGTATTGGCCGAGAACTACTTCAGGGCTCGAACTGAAATCGACCAGCTCGGCCGTAAGAGGAGAGCCGATAGCGGCTAGAGCCAAGGGGCCCTCGGCGTACTTCTCGGTATTTGTGGAATAGCCGTGGTGCGGCATGAAGGCAAGAATCGGAGGAAGGTTGCCGGCATTTCCGTTGGGACGAGGCAGCATGCCAGCCAGGTCGCGGAGATTTGCAGCGGACATAACAGATAACTGGCTGAACACCGCGTCGACCAAAATATGGCCATGGTAAAACAGCACGCGCTGATTCAGCGACGCACCCTGGTCGCCGATTTCTTCCCGCGCCATTTCGGGCTGCAGATAGAAAGTGTAGGCGCCGAAGGCGCCGCTCGCGTCGGCGAATCGGGCGGCGCGGATTTTCAGGGTGCGTCCGTCGTCGGCCTTGTAGGCTGCGGACTCGACATCGGTGAACCCGTACTCTTTCAAGAGGGCGGCGTTTGTCGGATCTGCGACAGCGGCATCTTTGCTGGCCTGAGCTGAGCCTTGAATCTGCCATCCAGCAAACTGTTTAGGAAGGATCGGCGGGGCGGCCGGGTTTGCCGGCGGATTGGCAGCCAGTGCTGAAGTCGCGAGGAAAATTACGACGAACGATTTGAACCATAAAATTGAGAAACGCATGGATTCCCCGCGGGATACAAACCCTTCCTTAATTAGACCACAGTGGAAGAGGAAAAGTTTCGGGGTTCGATTGGTTTGCTACGCTTACTGTCCGGTAGCTTTATCCATCTTGCTGGCGACCTTGACGCCGCTCAGGCCATTCACATATTTGGAAATGCCGCGGTAGAGGGATTCAGCGATGCGCTGGCGATATTCGCTGGTGGCGAGGCGGTGTTCGTCGGTGGGATTACTGACAAAAGAAATCTCCGCGAGGATTGAGGGCATGTTGGCGCCGATCAAGACTATGAAGGGAGCCTTCTTCACCCCGCGGTCGCGAATGGCTGGGCTTTTGAGTGCGAGGCCGCTGTGCAGCGACTGCTGCACATCCCAGGCAAATTCGCGCGACTCCTCGATCTTTTCTTTGAGCGCGATCTTCTTTACCAGGTCCTGCAACTCGTAGATAGACTTCTCCGAAACTGCGTTTTCGCGCGCAGCTACTTCCAAGGCCTCCGGCGAAGACGTGAAGTTCAGGTAGTAAGTTTCGACTCCGCGGGCGTCGGCGTCGAGACTGGAGTTTGCGTGGATGGAGATGAAGAGGTCCGCGCGGGCCTGGTTGGCAATTGCCGTGCGAGTTTCAAGCGGGATGAATGTGTCGTCCTTGCGCGTGTAAACGACTGCCGCGCCTAAGCGGGTCTCCAACAGCTTGCCTAATCGCCGTCCCACATCGAGGTCGAGATCTTTTTCTTCCAAACCATTGGGGCCGATGGTACCGGTATCATGGCCGCCGTGTCCGGGATCGATGACGATCTTGCCAATTTTGAGTCCCAAAGCGCGGATAAGCGAGCGGTCACCACTCACCGTGGGTCTCGCTTCTCGAATACCCAGGTCGGATACATTCGGCTCTGCAGAAGCGAGCTCGCGCGCAGTACCTTTGCTGCGCGCGCCCGCCAGATTGCTACGTCCGCTTGGGGCGATACTCAAATCTGGAGCTTGAACCGGGGCAAGGTCGTCGTCGTCATCTGCATCTACAACTTTTTTTACCACCGCAGTTTGTGGCTTCTTATCTGGCTTGCTATCGGCCGACAACGGCGCTAAGACTGCAGTTGTTTCACGATCAGCTTCAGCCTTGGCTGACACAGCGATCTTCCCTGCGGATGAGGAAACGGCAGGTATTGCTTCCGGCGAATTCGACCCATCTCTCGAGTCGGACATAGTTTTCGCTGAGGCCGTGCCAGGGTCGCTCGTCTCGTCTGTATCTTCAGGGACTCTGGCGAGCGACTTCCCAAGTCCGTTTTTGCCGTGAATGTCGATGATCAAGCGGCAGGGATTGGATAGAAGAAAGGCGTGATAATAAGAGAGGTTATCGACCTCGAGCACCACGCGAGTGTGGCGCGGCGCAAACTGTGCGACACGGATTTTCTTCAAGAAACCGTCATCCACGTCGAGCGTCTTGCCGACCAGGGTAGATGCGAGCTTGGTATCGTGCAGGTCGAAGAAAATTCGAGACGGGCGAGCGATTCGCCGCGAAGAAAATTTTACATCGCGCTCTACGTCAATGGCGACGCGAGTGTAGTCGGGAGTAGACCAGTGCCGGATGCCGGTCACGCGCGGGAGTCCAGAGCGCGATGCCGAGGATTCGCTCTTGCCTGATTGTTCGTTGGAAGGCTGATGCTCTGCGACTTCTTTTGCCTGTTTCTTGTCGTTGTTTTCGGACGGCCGGCTTTCGGACAGACGGTTTTCGGGCGACCGTTTTTCTGCGGACTTTTGCGACCCTGCCTTTTTCTCGGCCTGCGCCTGTTTATTGAGCTCGATGATTGCCTGACGAGCACCGTCAGCGAGGCGATTATTTGGATAGCGGCGCAGAAAGTCTTCGAAGGCGGCTCGTGCTGCCAGGGGTTGGTTGAGATCATCCTTATAGATCTCACCGATGGTAAACAGGCCATCAAAGCGATACTTGCTGCCAGGATACTCACGCCGCAGAAACTTATATTGCTCGATCGCCTCGTGCAGGATTTTGTCGTCTTCGAAACGCCGTCCCATTTCAACCAGAGTCTCGGCAACGGCAACTACGCTGGGGTCGGCCTTGGAGGAAGCGGGCGAGCCGAGATAGACATTCCGATAAGCGTTCAATACACGCTGGTAGTCGCGGCGGGTCCGGTCGGCAGCAGGTCTTCCGTTCAGGGCATCGCGCATGCGCTCGGCGACGGCGAAATGCTCTCGCGCCCAGGCATCGGAATGACGTACGCGAGCGTGCGCCGACGCAGGAGGCAGCGCTGCGAAAATAGCCAGTGCAAATAACCCCTGCCACACAACACGCGGACGCGATGAACGCTTCAAGTTATCTCGCACGACAACCGGCCCGTGCCTTCGATCCCGCATTTTTAACCAGTTGGTTGAACCAAATGCCCTGGGTGCCCGAGAGAGAAAAAGTACACCTAACAATGTCTAAGTAGATGCTGTGAACCTTATTCGGTGTTGCTGATGTAAAGCATGCCACGCGCATCCCGTTGAACCTTAACGGGATCGCGCGAAGGAGCCGGGTTAAAGTCGGAGCCGCTGTAGTAGAGTTTGGTGATCCGCCGGACGTAGTTCTGGGTTTCGGCATAGTGGGGCACACCGGAACTGCGCGCCACAGCGCCTGCGCCCGCGTTGTAGGCGGCCAGGGTCAGTTTGACATCGCCGCCGTAGTTATCGAGGAGCTGTTTCAACTGGCGCACCCCCGCGTCCACGTTCTGTTCGGGGTCGAAGGGATTTTCCACTTTGAGCTGGCGCGCCGTCGAGGGCATCAACTGCATGAGCCCCATTGCGCCTTTCCGCGACACTGCGTTGGGATTAAAATTCGATTCCACTTTTACGACCGCACGTACCAAGTTGGGGTCAACGTTATGGCGCGCTGCAGCCTGCTCGATGGCAGTATCAATATCCATCGACGTTGCAGCCGTATGGGATGAGTTCGCGGCCACGATCCTGGCATTTGCCGATTGGTTGGATTCGTGTCCCAGATATTGGGTGACCTCAGCCGCCGCCGACCGCGCTGCTCGCATGATAGCCGCATTCGGCAGGGGCACCGGCTTCCAGCGATTTTCTTTGGAACTCCAGTACATCAGCGAGCGCCGGGGTGTTACTGGGGTTTCAGTTCTGGGCGCTGAAGTTGCAGAGACAAAGTCGTTCACGTAAACCTTGCGGCCATGTTCATCGGTTACTGCGATGGCTTCGGAGGATCCATCGCCTTCGGCAGCCAGTAGTTGAGGAGCGAGAGAAAGTAAGGTCGCGGCTATGGTGCTGGCCATCAGTGCGATTTGCAGGCGCTTTCGCATTACCGGGTTTTCTATCCTCATAGGCGAAGACAGACTTCGGCCTCGAATCCGTTACCCGGAACCTGACGGAGAATTTAAACCAGAGTAGGACGATTATAGGCGCGAGCCGATGGAGAGGCAATCCGCCGGAAGGGAGTAGAACCACCGAAGGTAATCTCTGCAACTAACTGAAAACATTGATATTAATATAACGCTACGTTGACACGGCTTCGCCAGCGCTCTCCAGAGCCATCCCGAAGCTATCCAGCGATAACGAGCGCAGAAGATTGCGGCGCATGCCGCGTTCCACCTCAGCCAAGCTGTCGGAGGCGCGGTTGATCCACTCGAAGTCGGTAGCCTCGGCTAGTTTCGCGAGATGGCCTTGAATGTCCATGTTGTGGACGAGACTTGGCGCACCCGAGTTCAGAAACATCAGATCGCGCAGCAGCGAGTAGAGGGTGCGCAGAAGATATTCCATTCTTTCCCGTCCTTCGGCGCCTGGGCGGTAAGATTCGGTGATCTTGAAAAGCGCACTATGGTCGCCACTGAGCAGGGCTGAGTTGAGAATGGTCAACGCATCGGCACGGGCGGCGATGTACGCGTTAAGGTCAAAGCTGCGAGCCCGGCCGACGGCACCCTCGCAAAGTCTGGCCACCAAGGCCCGCTGCGCGGGTTTCCATTCCGGACGATGCTTGGCCAAATCGCGTTCCACTTCTTCAATTGATAAAGCGCACAGGCTAAACAGCATCGATCGCGAGCGGATGGTCGGGAGGAGTTCTCCCGCGTTCTCCGAAAGGAGAAAAATCGTGGCGAACTCGGGGGGCTCCTCCAGCACTTTGAGCAGAGAATTCGCCGCCTCTTTCATGAAGGCCGAGTCTGTGAAAATGTAAACGCGCTCCCGCGCCTCGGAGGGCCGGTAATAAATAGTTTCGATGACGCGCCGGATCTGATCCACTTTGATCATCATCTGGGGAGGGTCAGGAGGAATGATCAACACATCTGGGTGATTTTGCACGAACAGACGGGTTTCTTTTTTGTCAGTCTCGCGCAGGCCTTCGCGTGCTTCTACCGCTTCCGCAAAACGGGCATCGAGATCGGCAGTCTGGGCGATGCGGCGGCAGTTCGCACACTGGCCGCAGAAATCCGGGAGACCATCCGTCTCAGTCGGCGCAAGGCAATTGAGCGCCTGCGCCAGCATTAGCGCCAGAGTGTATTTACCCGACCCGCGCGCGCCGGTGAGAATCACCGCATGTGGAAAACGCTTTCGCGCCAGCATGTCGCGCAAGCGGTGGACGGTTTCGGCGTTGCCGTGGAAATCGGAAAAGGACATTGTTTATCGCCGGATAACGTGAACCGCGATACCGACTTTCAGGTTTTTCCAGACGCGGTCCGCCGTGTAGACGGGCGCTTTAAGGGAGATCGCGAGAGCTAAACATGCTCGATCTCCCAGCGATAATCCCGCGGAACGAGTCATAGCTATCAACCGGCCTGTAAGCTCGGCCTGGTGTGTATCGAACTCCACGATCTCGGGGATAGGCGCGGTTACCGCTTCCCACGCGTCATCTGGGTCGATCCCTGAGCCAACGAGCTTGCTGTAAGATTCGGCCACATTCACTGAGCTTATGGTGGCGCTCTCAAGCAGATCTGATTCCTTGGTGAATTTCTCCGCGCCTGGCTCCCCATTCAGAATCGCAAGGAGCACAGAAGCATCCAGCACAATTTTATTCACGCGGTCTTACTCACGCTTTGCCGCCTCGCGCCGTTCCGCAATCAGTTCGTCCGCCAGAGACCTGTTGCGATCCACATGTTTACGGACTAACCGTTGGGCCTTAGCCAAACGCTGACGCAGGGTTGTGATTCGGAGCTCTCCGTTGTCCAGGCGCAAAACCACGGTGTCTCCCGGTTTAATGCCGAGAGCCTGGCGGAAGGATGCAGGAATAACAACTCGTCCGTTCTCGTTGACGCGAGTCTGACTCTCGCTAGCATCCATGACACTTCAAAGAATATGTCATTTTGGCAAACAATGTCAAGAATTCTCGCAATGACCTGGAAAGCCGCATTCAAACATCGGGGACCTCTGTGTCGAATTCACCGACCGTCCGCTAACTTTGTTTCGACAACTTCCATGATCCGCCGATGTGTCTGAGCGGGCGTACCGCTGGCATCCACTTGGACCACGCGATGCGATTCTCGTGCGGCAATCGACGTGTAACCTTCGCGCACGCGGGCAAAGAAAGCGCGCGTCTCTTGCTCGAAGCGATTCTCGTCGTGGTGAGGTTTCACCGTACTCTTGTTTGAGCTGTTACTTCTGCTCTTTTCCGCCACATGCAAAGCCTTCTGGTTGCGCAGGCGGGCACGCCCGACGCTCATGGCTGGGTCCGACTCGAGCAGGATCGTCAGGTCGGGCTGCAAGTTTCCGCACAGCACACGATGTAGTTCAAGCACAGCCTTGCTGCCGAGTTTACGCCCATAGCCCTGGTAAGCCTCAGTAGAGTCGGTGAAGCGATCACAAAGCACGATCTGCCCGTGATCGAGCGCCGGCTGGATCACTTCTGCAATGTGTTGTGCGCGGGAGGCGAACATTAAAGCCATTTCCGCCAAGGGCGAAAGGCCCGCGGTCGCGGAGTCGAGTAATACGCGGCGAACCTTTTCTCCCGTCGCAGTCCCTCCGGGTTCGCGTGTTTCCACAACCTTGTGGCCGGAGGCGCGCAAGCTGGTCGCCAGGTTGCGCAGTTGTGTGCTCTTGCCGGTTCCGTCGAGTCCTTCGAAGGTAATAAATTTTCCGGGCCGCGACATGGTGGGAATGATAGCAGCGCCGATGCGTCCCTGTACTGCTCCTCTCGCGTGCTGCTATAGTCATTCATTCTGCGTCATCGATATTCCTTTATCAACAATATGGGGGCCCTATCAATGAAACTCTCAAGAATGTTGGGAGTGGTTTGTCTTCTCGTCTTCTTCTCGCTTTCCAGCTGGTCAGCCGCACCTCCAACCGTAACTCTCTTCGTGGACGCAAGCTCTGCTCCCCGTAAAATTTTTCACGCCAAGCTGAAAATCCCCGCCGGAGCAGGCGATCTGACGCTCTATTATCCGAAATGGATTCCGGGCGAGCATGCGCCGGACGGGCCGGTCGTCGATTTAACCGGACTGAAGTTCAGCGCTGGAGGCAAGGTGCTGAAGTGGCGGCGCGATCTGCTCGATGGTTTCACCATTCACGTCGACGTTCCGGCAGGCGAGAATGAAGTCGATGCCGAGCTAGATTTCCTTTCCCCAGCGACTTTCGAGGGCGGCTTTTCTTCGGGCTCATCCGCCACCGACAAAATGGCGGTAATCAGTTGGAACCAAGTTCTGCTCTACCCCAAAGGCTGGAAAGCAGATGAACTCACCTACGTCGCGACTCTGAAGCTGCCTGCGAATTGGAAATATGGGACGCCTTTGCCGATCGCGTCGACCACTAACGTAAATGGTGAATCGCAAATCACATTTCAGCCGGCGCCCCTGAACACTCTGGTCGACTCGCCTGTGATTACGGGCGAATTCCTCAAGGTCGTCAAATTGGCTGATGATCCGCTCACCGAAATGGATATCGCCGCCGACAGTGACGCAGCGCTCCAGCCTCCGCAGGAAGTTTGGGACCACTACAAGAATCTTGTGGAACAGGCAAACAAACTTTTTGGCGCGCATCACTATCGCGATTATCACTTCCTATACAGCTTGAGCGATCACGTGGCACACTTTGGGCTTGAGCATCACGAATCCGATGACAGCCGGGTCGACGAGCACGGGCTCATCGACGAGAACGCTCGCAAGATGGAAGCCAGCCTGCTTCCCCATGAGTACGTGCATTCGTGGAATGGGAAGTATCGCCGTCCCGCAGACTTGACTACGCCGGATTATCAGCAGCCGATGCAGGATGATCTGCTCTGGGTATACGAGGGCTTAACGAATTATCTGGGCACGGTGCTGACGGCCCGCAGCGGATTGCTCACGTTCGAGCAATCGCGCGACGATCTTGCCTTAACTGCCGCTACGCTCGACCACACGCCGGGCAGGACGTGGCGCAATCTGCAGGATACGGCCGATGCGGCGCCACAGCTTTATTTCGCTCCGCAGGCGTGGCACTCCTGGAGGCGGAGCGTCGATTTCTATGACGAGGGCACGCTCGACTGGCTCTGGGCCGATGTGATTATCCGCCAGCAGAGCAAGGGGAAGAAGACGCTTGATGATTTCTGCAAGCTTTTTCACGGGGCGCCCAGCACCGGGCCGATGGTGAAGACCTATACCTTCGATGACGTCGTCAATAGTTTGAACCAGGTTGTAGCGTACGACTGGCGCGGCTTCTGGACCGAGCGGTTGACGAATCACGGTCCGGGCGCGCCCCTGGGTGGAGTCGAAGGCAGCGGATGGAAGCTTGTCTACGATGAATATCCCTCTGAAATGGATCGCGCCGGCGAGAGCGATGAACGCTTTATAGATGCAAGATATTCGATCGGGCTCGAGTTACGCGAAGACGGCACGATTACCGACACAACGGAGGGCATGCCGGCTGCGCTTGCGGGAGTCGGCCCCGGCATGAAATTGATCGCTGTGAATGGCCACAAGTATGCCCCCAATACTCTGCGCGACGCGCTCCGTAATGGAAAGGGCGGCACGGCTCCCCTCGAACTTCTGATCGAGAATACCGATTACTACAAGATATACAAGATCGATTACCACGGCGGCGAGCGCTATCCGCATCTGGTGCGCGATGAAGCAAAGCCGGATTTGCTGACGGAGATCTACAAAGCAAAGTAGGGTCTGTGGCTCGCTTCTCTAATTCGCTTCTCTTATTAAAAGGAGAGCTCCACTGTGGACTGCGGTTGGCGCATCATCGTTGAGAGACCTTCGCGGAGGTTCTCAAAGCACTCCGCGACCAATAAGGCCATGAAACGCGGAGAGCGCAAAGGAACGCTGCGAAGCGCAGTGGGAATTTTCGCACTCGGATTTCTATTTTTCGCCCTTCCCGTCTTTTCCCAGACTTCTATTCTGGGTTTCACTCCTTCCGACGCCGCTCACGAAGCGGAAATCGAGAGTAAGTTCAAAGCAATTCCGTCCCCCGACGAAGAGCGCCGCCAGCATCACATCTTCACTGCGGAGCCGCACGTCGCCGGCTCCGCGCGCAACAATGAACTGGCTCGCTATATCGCCGACGAGTGGCGCAACGAAGGTCTAGAGGATGTCATCATTCGTCGCTATGACGTTTACGGCAGCAATCCAAAGTTCACTTCGCTCGAAATGGTTGCACCCGTCCACTACCGAGCGATCCTGCGCGAGATGCCCGTCCCTGGCGATTTGGATTTAAAGAATAAGCGGATTAGTTCAGCTTGGAGCGGCATGTCTGCCTCCGGCGAAGTGACGGCGCCGCTGGTTTACGCGCATAGCGGTAATCCTGAGGACTACGAACACTTGCGCAAGCAAGGCATCGACGTAAAGGGCAAAGTCGTTTTGGTTCGGTACTCGAACCCGTACAGCTATCGCGGATTTAAGGCGCTCACTGCCGAACGGGAAGGTGCGGCAGCGATTCTGATCTACAGCGATCCCGCTGAGGATGGGTACAAAAAAGGCAAGGTCGTTCCCAACGGGCCATGGGGACCTGAGTATCACATTCAGCGCGGGGCCATCACCTATGACTTCATGGTGCCCGGCGATCCGCTGACTCCCGGATGGGCATCCGTCCCCGGCGCGAAGCGAATTCCCGTTGAGGAGGCGGTATCGATTCCGAAAATCATGGCGCTGCCACTCTCCTGGCACGACGCAAAACCGCTGCTTGCAAATATGGACGGCCCGATCGCTCCCGACGACTGGCAGGGTGGACTGCCGATCAAATATCGCCTGGGCGGCAGTCGCGTGCGCGTGCACGTAAAAATCGAAATGGACAATTCGACGCAGCCCTACTACGTGGTCGAAGGGCGGATTCGTGGAGCACAACTACCTGACGAATGGGTCGTGCTGGGCAACCACCGCGATGCCTGGGTATTTGGCGGCGTCGACCCCAGTAGCGGAACCGCATCCATGATGGAACTTACGCGCGCACTCGGAAAATTGACAAAGCAAGGAATCCGACCTCGGCGGACCATCGTAGTCTGCAGCTGGGATGGGGAAGAAGTGGGCCTGACCGGTTCGACCGAGTGGGGAGAGCAATTCGCCGACGAACTGCGCAAAAAGGCGGTTGCGTATATCAATGTGGACGAGGCCACTTCGGGACCAAACTTCCATGGTCAGGCAGTAGCGTCGCTGGCACCAATGCTGGTTGAAGCTACCCACACGTTGAAGGATCCGGGCGGCAAAACGTTGTACGATTCGTGGAGGGAATCATCGGCGCGGGAGCGGCGTGAGGCCACGCAGCATGAAAGCGACATCGATTCGAACGTATCGGATTCACGGGTTACTGACTTGAATCTGGCCGACACTCGCATCGGAAGCGGCTCCGATCATACCGTCTTCCTGAACTTTGTCGGCATGCCGGTTTTGGGTCTTGGCTTCGAGGGGCCCTATGGGGTTTATCACTCCGCTTACGACGATTTTTTCTGGATGAACCACTTTGGCGATCCCGGCTATCGCTATCACACGCTAATGTCGCAATTGTGGGGAGTGCTCGCCCTTCGTCTCGCCAACGCCGACTTGCTACCCTTTGACTTTGCGAGCTACGCGACGAATGTTCGCCAGTTCGTGAATGAATTAGTTAAGGGAAAAGACATGAGCCAACTTGATCTAAAGCCTGTTCTTGACGCCATCGACGAATTCGAGAACGCCGGCAAGCGGCTGGATGAATCGTCCAGCCGTGCGTTGGCTTCTGGCGCCGTCGATGCCAGGCTCGCCACAACAATCAACCACGGAACGATGCAGGTCGAACGCAATTGGTTAAACTCCGATGGCATTCCCGGCAGACCATGGTTCAAACATATTCTTTACGGCGCCCGCTTTACCTATGCGCACCTGGAGTTGCCCGGACTGACCGAAGCGGTGGAGAAACAGGATTGGGTTACAGCGAAACAACAGGCGGACATCCTTCGGCAGGCTCTGGTGAACAATACGAAGCTCGTCAACGAACTCAACTCCAGCCTGAGCGCCGACGCGACAAAATGAGTCTTACCAATAATTTCCCGACTCCCTGCACCAATTGTTAAGTTCCGAATGCTTCCCTCATTTATCCTGAAGGAACATGATTTTGAGGCTCCGCTCGTTTGACCCGCGCGCCATTAAGTTGGTGATCTTCGATCTCGACGGCACGCTGATCGATTCGCGCCTCGACTTGGTGCACTCGGTAAACGCGGCGCTGCGCCACATTGGTCGAGCTAGTTTGCCGGATGACGTGATTGCCAGCTATGTCGGCGATGGCGCACCGATTCTGATTCAGCGCGCACTGGGCGGCGAGCCCGTGGATGAGACGATTGTGCGCCGGGGTTTAGAGTATTTTCTCTCTTACTACCGCGAACACAAACTCGATCACACTACTGTCTACGGGGGAGTGAGGGAAGCTCTTACCGCGGCTCAGGGTGCCTCCAACGGCATGCCGCGCAAGATGGCGATTCTATCGAACAAGCCGGTGGGTCCGTCGCGAGCAATCGTCGATGCGCTTGGCCTCGGATCGTTTTTTGCGCAGGTGTACGGGGGAAACAGTTTCGCAACCAAGAAGCCTGACCCGGAAGGCGCGCGCAAATTGCTCGAAGAGAACGGCGTCAGTCCGGAGGAAGCTGCGATTGTCGGTGACTCTCACGTCGACATCGAAACCGGACGCAACGCCGGCATCTGGACTGTAGGCGTAAGGTATGGCTTTGCCCCGCACACGCTGCAAGAGCCGCCTCCGGACGTGCTTGTGGATACTCCACATGAACTGGCTGACATCTTCGTGTGAAAGGATCGCCCAGGAAGGGCAGTTTAGGTCCCTCAGGGGCTGAAGCGCATTCCAACCGGAAGCTCTGCGCAAGACTGAAAGGCGTCCTTCACTCTGATCTTCAATGACGCGCGGCAGCCCTTGACCCGGCACCCTCATATTCATTTCCAACTGCTCTCATGTACACTCATCCGACGATGAGCGAGCCCACGGGAGGCTTCACGGCTTCGGAGTTGCGCCAGCTGCGCAGCTTAAAGGATCCGCACGGCATTCAGAAATTTCTCGATGATGCTCCGTATCACCTGGCGGATACGGCGTGGTCGCCGCGGCGCGTGTTGGCAGAGAGCACGGCGCACTGTCTCGAGGGTGCTATTTTCGCCGCAGCGGCGCTGCGCGCCAATGGATATCCTCCGCTGCTGCTGGATTTTGAAGCTGAGCACGATACCGATCATGTGATCGCCATCTTTCGTCAGCATGGATGCTGGGGCGCCGTCGCGAAATCGAACTATGCCGGATGCCGCTGGCGGGAACCGGTTCACCGAACTCTGCGCGAACTGGCGTTAACCTACTTCAATGGGTACTTCAATTTAAGGCGCGAGCGCACGCTGCGGCGATATTCTGTTCCCGTTAACCTAAAGCGATTCGATCGGCAGAACTGGATGACCACCGACAAGCCCGTATGGTTCATCGTGTATCACCTATTCGAGATCAAACATTATCCGCTGATCACTACTGCGATGGCCAAGAACCTACATCGCCTGGACGAGAGGTTGTTCCGGGCGGAGTGCCTGGGCAAGGCCTACAAGAAAAACGGAACCTAAGAAGCGGTCTGTGGCGGTGAATCCTGACGGAACTTCAGGTCCTCTAAGAACGTAACATCCCATGAAACGCCTGCGTCTCGCTACTCGCGTCGTGCTTTGGTTTCTGCTTTCAGGATTGGTTGTTTTCGGTCAGACAGAACCGGATGCGTCAGCGCCGAAAAATACTCCTGCCGCGACTTTCTCGATTGATCTTAAGCCGGATGCGAACGGCAAGCTCTCTCAGGAGCAGATGCAGCAGTTGTTTCGCATTGTCGCCGACAAGGATATCGAAAATGACAAGCGGCTGCGCGACTACACCTACATCGAGCGGGACGAAGAGCACAAACTCGATGGCCAAGGCCAGTCAAAATCGACGAAAAGTGAAACCTATGAGGTGATGGAACTCTACGGCGAGCAGGCGCAGCGGTTGATTGCCAAAGATGACAAAGCTCTCAGCACCAAAGACGCGGCGAAAGAGGAAGAAAAGATTCAGAAGATCATCGACAAGCGGAAGAATGAATCCGAGGATGCACGTAGAAAGCGTGAACAAAAAGAAGAGAAGGAACGCGAGGAAGGCCGGCAGTTTGTGCACGAAATCGCCGACGCCTATAACTTCCATTTGGTTACGACCGAATCCCTGGGAGGGCGCGACGCTTGGGTGATCGATGCCGAGCCGCGTCCGGGATATGAACCGCATATGAAATACGCGAAATTTCTGCCTAAGTTTCGCGGCCGGGTGTGGATCGACAAGGAGGAAACGCAATGGGCCAAGATGGATGTCGAGTGCATCGATACGGTTTCATTGGGATTGTTCTTGGCGCGCTTTCACAAAGGGTCGCGCATCGTGGTCGAGCAGACAAGGATTAACGATGAAGTCTGGCTGCCCAAGCACGTTAACGTCAAAGTGGATGTGCGTTTGGCACTACTCAAGAATTTCAACGTCGAAGAAGAACAGACCTTTCGCGATTACAAGAAATTTCGCGCCACTGCGAGAATCGTGGGCGTAGGGGAAGTCAGGGAGCAGTAAATGGAGTTGGGGAGCGAACGAGTCGGACGCCCATTTGCCAGAGTTATAATAGAAGGATTCTCTGCCAGCGAAATTGCTGTCAGTGAAGGCGCTGTCTTGTTGGCGGGGAATACGAACCGAGGTTTGCTCAGCGCGGACAACCGCGGTGGCTGTCCCCACGTGAACGTTGGTGATCCGCTGCGTTTGCTAAACACTAAGAACTTCTTCCATGGATTTCAAACTCGTTTCCGATTACAAACCGCAGGGGGACCAGGGGCGCGCGATCGAATCGCTGCTGCGTGGCGTCTACGACCGCGAACAGCATCAGGTTTTGCTAGGCGTGACCGGGTCGGGCAAGACTTATACCATGGCCAAGGTGATTGAGGCGGTGAATCGTCCGGCGCTGGTAATGGCTCACAACAAGACGCTGGCGGCGCAGCTTTATCACGAGTTCAAGAATTTTTTTCCGCATAACGCGGTCGAGTATTTTGTTTCTTATTACGACTACTACCAGCCTGAAGCGTATGTTCCCGCTGCCGACCTGTTCATCGAAAAGGAAGCAACGATCAATGACGAACTCGATAAGTTGCGGCTTTCCGCCACTCGCTCACTCTTCGAACGCCGCGATGCGCTGATTGTGGCTTCCGTGAGCTGCATCTATGGCCTGGGCTCTCCTGAGGCGTATTACGGCATGATGCTGTTTCTGGAAAAGGGCGAGAAGATCACGCGCGAAGACATTACCCATAAGCTCGTCGATATCCTCTACGAGCGCACCAACGGTGAGTTCCGCCGTGGCACGTTTCGCGTGCGCGGCGACGTGATTGAGATTTTCCCGACTTATGACGACATGGCTTATCGCATCGAGTTGTGGGGAGATCAGGTGGAATCGCTGGCGCAAATCGATCCGCTATTTGGGACGGTAAAGCAGCGGTATATGCGGCTGCCGATTTATCCCAAGACGCACTATGTAATGAAAGATGAGACCCGCGCCTCAGCGGTGGAGTCGATCAAGAAAGAGCTGGCGTGGTGGGAAGTGGAACTGGAAAAGCAAGGCCGGATTGTGGAGTCACAGCGCGTTCATCAGCGCGTCAAGTTTGACCTGGAAATGATCAAGGTGATGGGCTACTGCCACGGCATCGAAAATTACTCGCGGCATTTTACCGGACGCATGCCGGGCGAGCCTCCACCGACGTTGCTGGATTATTTTCCCCGCGATTATCTGATGTTTATTGATGAGTCGCATCAGACAATTCCACAATTGCGCGGGATGCATGCGGGCGACCGCTCGCGGAAAGAAACACTTGTCGAATACGGTTTCCGCTTGCCCTCGGCTCTGGATAACCGTCCCCTGACGTTTGAGGAGTTTGAGCATCGCACGAATCAGCTGGTTTATGTCTCCGCCACACCAGGACCGTATGAGTTGACCAAATCGGCGGGAGTAGTGGTGGAGCAGATCATCCGGCCCACGGGGCTGATCGATCCTGAGGTTGAGATACGTCCGGTGAAAGGCCAGATTGATGACTTGCTGCATGAGATTCGCGCGCGCGTGGCGAAGGGCGAGCGCATTCTCGTCACTACGCTGACGAAACGCATGGCTGAGGATTTGGCTGAGTATTATGCCGAGGTGGGCGTGAAGTGCCGCTATATGCACTCGGAGATCGAAACGTTGGAGCGGGTGAAGATTCTGCGAGACTTGCGCAAGGGCGAATTCGATGTATTGATTGGCATCAATTTACTCCGCGAAGGATTGGATTTGCCGGAAGTATCGCTGGTGGCGATTCTCGATGCCGATAAAGAAGGCTTCCTACGGTCGCAAGGGTCTTTGATCCAGACAATCGGACGCTGTGCGCGTCATCTGAATGGGCGGGCGATTCTGTACGCTGATCGTAAGACTGATTCGATGAAGCGGGCAATGGATGAAACCTTGCGGCGGCGCGCGATCCAAACGGCATATAACGAGGAGAATGGAATCACACCGGAATCGATCGTGCGGCCGCTGGATATGACACTGGCTGGGATCGTGGCTGCCGATTATGCCGACCTGACAGGTGGCGAGGCTGAGGGCATGCCGGAGTTTAAATCTCAGGAAGAACTGGATGGATATATCGAAAAACTTGAGAGCGACATGCGCGAAGCGGCGAAGAAGTTTGAGTTTGAGAAGGCAGCGAAGTTGAGAGATACGATCAAGGAGTTGCGAACGAAGGAGTTTTTGTTCGTGTAATCTATTCGCCGATGTTAGCAAGCACATATCATCACCCATGCAGCACCAGCCTATCCCTAAGGTTACGTCCAACGACGTTGAGAGAATCGTCCGCAGGGACTATTCGGAAACGCAATTTGATTCCGTGATGGCTGTACTCAACGGCTACGAGGAGAGTGCGAGTGGGCGGAGGGAGCTACCACGTGTGCAACTTGCGGCCCTGAAATGAGTTTTGCCCGACTGGACAGCCGAGGGCGGCTGTCCCCACATAAATAAATACACGATTTTAGTGTTACACTGTTTTCGTGTCGTCAAAAATTCAACTCCGCAATGTGACCGTGACCCTGGAAGAGGATGTGGCCCGCTGGGCGCGAATCGAGGCGGCGCGGCGAGATACTAGTGTTTCCCGGCTGCTCGGTGAATTGCTGAAGGAGCGCATGACAGCTCAGGACGGGTACGAGCGGGCCATGCGGAGGGCCCTGGGACGCAAGCCTTTTCTTCAAAGTAGCGGTCGATATCTGACGCGCGAGGACGTGCATGACCGCGCCCGTCTTCGTTGATTCCAACATATTGCTTTATGCGGTGGACGACGTCGACCCGCGCAAACAGCGGGTTGCCAGAGATTGGCGCGCCGAACTGTGGAAGAGCCGGCTGGGGCGGGTCAGCTTTCAGGTGCTGAACGAGTTCTATGTCAATGCAGTGCGGCTCAAGCCTGCAGCCAGCGACCAGGCTCGAGCAGAAGTTCGCGATCTGCTGGCGTGGAATCCAGTGATGACAGACGCGTCTGTAATTGAGCGCGGGTGGAAGCTGCAAGACCGGTATCAGCTTTCGTTTTTGGACTCCCTCATCGTCGCCGCCGCCAAGACCGCGGCCTGCGGATTCCTTCTTACCGAAGATTTGCGGGACGGACAAAAGTTGGATGGAGTGGAAGTGGTCAATCCGTTTCTTCGCGGACCTGCGTCAGTGCTGTGAATTGCTTTGTCCTTGCAGAGCTTCAAGCACCTAGAAAGGGCTGCCGGGCTTTGCCCAGTTAGACAGCACAAGGCGGCCGTCCCCACATGGACCGTCCCCCAATTCCGGAGTTTGCTCACCCTCTTGTTTTTTACCTTCCGTAAGCGGCGCTGGCCGCTGGCGGTTTCCGGTGGAAGGTGTAGCCGTCGAAAGTTTCTGCGCGGAAGTTCAGGTTCGAAGTGATGAGCTTTTCGGTTTGGCTCAGGAAGAGATATCCGCCGGGTTCCAGATAAAGGTGCAAACGTTCGATGAGTGCGATGCGTTGGGCGCGGGAGAAATGCGGCAGCACGTCCATGCAAAAGATGCAGTCGAATCGTCCGATGTAGCCGGGGCGAGCCAGATTCATGCAATTGAAAGTCACCAGGCTGCGCAGGCGCGGCTTCACCAGGAGATGCGCCGCATTGTTGAGGATAGGTTGGGAAGCGCTGGACGAAATATCCTTGGTCTCACCGCGGGCTTCGTTCCGGGGATCGGTTCCCGAACCATTTGGCGAAACTGCCGGCGAGCTAATTTTCGAAAAATAGTTGCGGATGGTGGCCGGCGGCAGACCATCCAACGCCGACTGCGGATACACGCCCCGATCTGCGGCTTCGATATTTTGCGGCAGCAAGTCGCTGCCTACGATGTGAATCGACAATGCAGCGACAGTCTTTGCCGAGCTGGCTGCGCTAACGGCGACGTCGACAATGCCGCCGTTGCGGGCAGTGTTTTTTGCGCTTGCGCCGTTTCCGGTGCTCTGACGAGTACCATTGTTAGGGCTGTTGTTCGCACTGCCAGCTCCGTTTTGGCTCAGAGCGTCGCAGACAGCGATCGCAATCGAGTAGGTTTCTTCTCCGGTAGAGCAGCCGGCACTCCAAATACGAAGCGGGTTCGGCGCATCGTTGCCTTTGCGAGCGCAGAGCTGCGGCACAACATGCCGCGCCAGCGCGTTCAGTGCGCCGGGATGACGAAAAAAACCGGTGTTGGCACTGATCAGGCCATCGAGCAACGAGGATAAAGTAAAAGGATCTTGATCAGGCGAGCGAAGACGTTCAAGCAGTGCGGCGGATGATCCCACGCTGTGAGACTCGATGTAATCGGTGATATGCGCGGCCAGCGCGCTGTTTGGACAATCGAGAACGACTCCGGTTTGACGCTCGACCAACAAGCGCAACTCCGAAAGTTCATGTTCCAGGACGGTGCTGGTCGAGATTAACTTGTGCATAGAAGCTTTTCCCCAAGGGGAGGAGGAGTTCTCAGTTTCCAGTCTCAGTTCTCAGTTCTCAGTTCTCAGTCTCCGGCTACTGCGGCGGTGCGGTATTTTCCTGAATCTCGTTCCACTTGCTGAGCGACCACGTTCATTTCTTTTTCCAGGGAGGAAAAACGCTGCATTACTTCGTGAATGCGCAACGTCATGTTACGAATGGTTTCGATCTGCGCCCGAGCTTGCGCCGAAAGGCTGCCCGGTTCGATGAGCAACAGGTCCGAGTTACCTAGCAGCGAAGTAAGGGCGTTGTTTAAGCCGTGACGCATTTCCAGCATGTAGCGGCCAAGCGTGGCTTGACGTTCGAGCAGAGTGCACTTCTCCTCGGCAGCGCGAGCACGGGCCTCGGCGCGGGCGCGCAGCACGGCCTCGCTTGCCGACGGAACTAACACATTTAGCCAGTTTCCATCGCGCATGAGAACCGAGGTGCGCGGCCAGCGTTCGCGCACCAGTTGGGCGGTGGAAGAGTCGTCGCAGACACAGAATAAGGGCTGTTGCGTGGAGTGCAGCGGTTCAACTATCACCGAAAGCAGCTCTCGACGAAGGGGGCCGACGATCGCTACTGCAAAGTTTTCCACGCTACGCGGCCATAGGTCTCCGCTGAGCAACGTGAAGGTAGGCACGTGGCTTTCCATTTGCCAACGCGCAGTAATGCTCCGGGAAAATTCCGCGTTGTCGGAGATGATGAGTACAGTCGGTTGATCCACTTGCAAAGGTCCTTTTTGCGTCCAACGTTGAACTCAGAGAGGCTGTTTATATCACGCCTTTTGTGTGTCCACGGCGAATGCTTCCGTTTGTTGGCTTTTCTAGTTACGAGCGTCGGTTACGAGTCGGCGTCCGGTTTCCACTCTGTCGATCCGGGGGAGATATTGAATTCGGGCGGATCATTCTCCTTGCAGACGGCAAACTTGGTCTTAGGCTTTGCAACCGCCTCTGACGGGACCTGGCGAGTCTTTGCCGGCTTCGAAGGCGCAACGCTTGTGGAAGACGTGGGGGAAGCGCTAGCGGAAGCCGCAGCGGCTCGCGAAGCGGCGGCCGGTGCTACTTCGCCTACTTTTGTATCTCCATCCGCTGATGAACCGCGGCCCAGGGCGCTATTGACCGAAGCTCGCAAATCCACCAGCATGCGGAGCGGCTGGCCCGAGGAATATTCCGCCTGGAACATCACTTTCCAGGATTGGCAAATCATTCGCAGCCGGATGATTGGTTCCTGAGCGGAGAATTGGGCGCGCCGGCAGTCGATAGTTTCGACGCCTTTTTCCTCCAGCTCGGTGAGACCGTCGAGAATGTCGTTGAGATCGGCCAGCATGAGGCGGAAAAAAACGCGCCGCATGAGGTATCCGAAGCGAGTGAACGCGACTAATGCAACGGGCAGGTAGAATAGCTCGCCTGCCTGAACTTTGGCTTTGCGGCCTTGTTCGAGGATGCCGCCATGCAGCAGTTCATCGAGAGAGCGGCACCGCCGTGCCGAGTCCAAAACGCGATCCAGAGCATTCAACCAAACCGGCGCCTTGATCTCCACTTCCCCCAGAACCGGCTCCAGGCTGTGGGCTACGTAAGCGAGATCGGCGCTGTCGTCCTCGAGTTCTGTCGGCGCCACCTGGCTGAAATACTGCACCATAAGGAAATCAATCTTGTCCCGTACGGCATCGTTTCGCGTGGTCTTGGCCAGGAAATGCTGCAGCAGGGCAACCAGGCTGTCGGAATCCACGGGAGAACTCGTCTGCAGGAACTGGCGCAAATGGTAAACCTGAATTTTCTCATCCATCTCGTCGAGCCATTGACGAGCATGCTGAACCGAATCTGCCGACGGTGCATGCTCTTCCTGTAGTTCCGGGCAGTCAGCGACATCGATCACGAACTCGCGCGCCAGTTCAGCATAGAGGGAATGAAGAAGGCGGATTGTTGACCAGTCAACAGCGCGATTAGAATTTTGCTCCGTAGGTTGCGCGGATGTGGGTTGCGATCCTGGTTGCGAGAGAGTCATGGTTTCACGATCCAGTTGGGAACTGAGGTGAGAAAACGCGCTGCGACGCTGGTTGTGCCCGGGTGGTATTGCACGGCGACCACCGAAGCCTCGGCGTCGAGCGAACCATCGGAATTGCGCAGGCGCAGAACGTCAGCAAACTCTAGCGGCGTTGCACAGGCGAACAGAACTTCGCGGGAGGTTCCGAATTCGATCACCGTACTTTCCTGCACGTTTTGGATGCGCGGCTGAAGTTCATTCGTGCTACTACCACTGCGCGTGAACTGAACAGGAATGCGAACAGGGGTGGCTTCGGGAAAAAAGCGAGCCAACTCGGCTACTGCGCTGTTGGACACGGTACGCGCTGGAGCTGTGCCTTGTTGCACCAAGCGATGCTGACCCTTTCCTACCTGCGCCGGACTCATTCCGTCCCAGAACTAGGTGGTTTCCAGGATCGGTGCTGCCCCAATTTAAAGTGCGGTTTGGGCTCCCCTCTTCCCGGTTAGGAAGAGCTTGGGGAGCCGGATTCCGCAGTTATGCAGGAAGGAGAGCACGACCGCGACCACAGTGCGGAACGGAAGGATTAGCACCCGAGCGCCATATTTTTCATTGAGTTAGGGACGAATCTGAGGAACCGGTCCAGGCATGGCGAGATGCCCGTCTCAGTGTGAGACAAAATCTCAACGCGCGTCATCCGGGACTGCGCTCAACATGATTCTGGGACCGCGTGCTGGAATGCATTCAGAGAAAATACGAACTTGAGAAACTTCAATAGCACGGTCGTGTTTGGAGAATCCAGATCGAGAATCCAGATCCATAATCCACGAATAGATTAGGTTGATCCGCTCTCGACTCGATTTCGGGGGCGGCCAGGAGAGTTTCTACAATCGCGAGAATCGCGCTTGCCGCGATTCGGGTAATATGTTGGCTCACCGTTTGAATCGTACGGGGCAAAAACCAAGTGGTCGGAAGAATTCCTTTCGGCATCGAAGCTCGTTACAAATTCCGCGAAATCGGGTTTCGCGAATAGAAAGTTGGGGCATCGACTTATGCAAAACGCACTGAAGAGGATGAACTTGTGGAGCGCGCTGCTCGGACTCGCGCTTGTAACCATGGCTCTGCCAAAGCAAACGGCAGCGCAAGATGATCAAGACGATCCGCCCACCAGGGTAGCTCGATTGGGCTACATGGAAGGGTCGGTTTCATTTCAGCCCGCGGGTGAAGATGAATGGGTCGGAGCGGTCGATAATCGGCCCCTGACCACCGGCGATAAGCTGTGGGTAGACAATAATTCCCGCGCCGAGCTGCAACTAGGAACGGCGGTGATTCGCATCTTCGCCAACACCGGCTTTTCTTTTCTGAATCTAGATGACCATACCGTGCAGATTCAGCTCAGCTCCGGCATGATCGACGTCAAGATACGGCGACTGGATGAGGACGATGACTACGAGGTAGACACGCCCAATCTGGCTTTCACAGCGTTACGACCAGGAAGATACCGATTCATCATCGGAGCGAATGGGAGTCATACGGGCGTCGGCGTTCGCGAGGGAGGGGACGGAGAAGCTACCGGCAACGGTCAGACCTACGAAATACAGTCAGAAGAGGCCGGCGATTTCGACAGCACGGACAGCTCTCTTAACGCCGATGTGGAACCCATACCGCCACCCGACGGGTACGATGCCTGGATTGATGAACGCGATCACCGGTGGGATAGTTCGCGCTCCGCGCAATACCTCTCTCATGACGTTGTTGGTTTTGATGACCTCGATGAAAATGGCGATTGGCGCGATGACTCGAACTACGGTCATGTCTGGTATCCCCACGTGGAAGTTGGCTGGGCTCCATATCACACAGGCCATTGGGCTTGGATCGATCCGTGGGGGTATACGTGGGTCGATGATTCACCTTGGGGCTATGCGCCATTTCATTACGGACGCTGGGTGAGTGTTGGCGGACGCTGGGGCTGGATCGCCGGCCCGGCTGCGGAAAGACCGGTCTACGCGCCTGCGCTCGTGGTCTTCGTTGGCTTTGGTGGCGGCGGCGGTGGCATCGGCGCTGACGTTGGATGGTTCCCGCTAGGCCCGCGCGAAGTTTTTGTACCTTCGTATCCCGTCAGCCGCGCGTATATGACGCAGATCAACGTCAGTAGCACGACGGTGAACACGACCACGGTCACGAACGTCTATAACACGACTATCGTCAATAAGAGCACTACGATCACAAATGTCACATATGTAAACAGGACCGTACCGGGCGCTGTGACGGCGGTTCCGCAAAATATCATGGCCAGCGCACAGCCGGTGGCAAGAGCCGCAGTTAAGGTGACCCCGCAGCAAGTCGCTGCAGCGCCGATGACTGCACATGTTGCAGTGGCCCCCACAAAGGCTGCTGTACTTGGAGCTAAGGCCGAGAGTGCTGGCCACGTGTCGGCGCCTCCAGCGGCGGTCGCTAACCGGCAGGTCGTGGCGAAGAAAACTCCGCCGCCGCCGCCGGTTTCTTTTGCCAAGCGACAGCAGGCCCTGGCCGCTCATCCAGGGCAGCCTGTAGCGAAAAAGGAAATGGCAAGCCTGCGTCCAGCGGCAGCAGCTGCGCGGCCAGCTGTAAAGGTTGCACCGCCGGGCAAACCTGCGACTCCGACGGGTCATCCCGTCAATGCTGCACGACCGGGGCAGCCCGCTGCTCAGCCGGCGAATCGTCCTGGAAATCAACCGGCGGCGAAAGCGGCTCCTGCCGCTCCAGCCCAGCCGAATCGTCCAGCGGCGCAGCCAGCACCCAATAACCATCCGGAGATGAACCGTCCTACGGAAGGGCCGGCGCATCCTCCCGCAGCTCAGCCGAACAAAGCTCCGGAGCCAAATCGGCCTGCACCCGAAAAACCGGCGCCAAACAATCGTCCGGAGACGAACCGTACTACAGAGGCCCCGGCTCACCCTCCGGCGGCGCAGCCGAATAAACCTCCAGAGCCAAGCCACCCCGAAACGAATCGCGCGCCAGCGCCGAGACCGGAAGCGAATCGTCCCGCCCAGCCTGCGGCACATCCGCCCGCGGCTGAACCGAAGGCAGAACCGAATCGACCGGCGGCGGAGAAACCGGCGCAGCCCGCGGCGCATCCACCAGCTGCCGCCAAACCGACGACGCCTGCAGCGAAACCCGCGACACCTCCAAAGAAGCCCGAAACGCCGGAGGAGAAAAAGAAGCGGGAGCAAGAGGAAAAGAAGCCGCAGGGCGTGTAACGGCGTCCGAGAACTGTCAAAGCACCCTGAGTTTTCTCGGGGTGCTTTTTTACTGCAAAGTGTGGCTTGATGATTCGGAGCCCGACCTTCCGCTTATGTTGTAGCGCTTCAGTTTGCGGTAGAGCGTTGCGCGGCTGATGCCGAGCATGCGTCCGGCGAGGGCCTTATCGCCTTTGACTTGCTCGAAGACGCGCTGGATGGTGGCGCGTTCGATGTCTTCGAGGTCGGTGGTAGAGAGGGGAACGGCGGCGCTGACGTCGTTCGCGTTTGATTCAGCTGCAGCCAGATCGGAAACCAATTCGGGTGCGGAGCCCAAGGGCGGCCTGGTTTCGCGCGCATTCAACGCCGCGATGGAGGGCGGCAGATCCCCGAGATTGATGACCTGCCCGTTGCCGAGAGCCACGGCGCGCTCGACGCAGTTTTCCAGCTCGCGCACGTTGCCCGGCCAATCGTAATTCATCAGTGCTTTCATCGCGGCGTTCGAGACGTGCAGATCCGTGCCGGGCGCGTAGCGTTCGCAAAACCAGTTCACCAGCATGGGAATATCGCTGCGACGCTCGCGCAGCGCGGGGACGTGCACGGTGACAACGTTCAGTCGAAAGTAGAGATCTTTGCGAAAGGTTCCGTTTTTATATGCGGCTTCGAGATCGCGATTGGTCGCGGCGATGATGCGCACGTCCACTTTCACCCGCTGGTTGCTGCCTACGGGACGCACTTCTTTTTCCTGCAGCACCCGAAGCAACTTGGCCTGCAACTCGAGCGGAAGCTCGCCGATTTCATCCAAAAAAACCGAGCCCGTATCGGCAGACTGAAAGAGTCCCTGCTTCGATTTGAGAGCGCCGGTGAATGCGCCTTTTTCGTAGCCGAAGAGTTCGCTTTCAATCAACGTAGGCACGAGCGAGCCGCAATCGACGGCAACGAAGGGACGGTTGGCGAATGCCCCGCGAAAATGGATGGCGCGGGCGATCAGTTCTTTGCCGGTGCCGCTTTCTCCGGAGATAAGAACCGATGTGCGCGTGTCTTTGAGCCGCGAGGCCACGCGCAGCACTTCCTGAATCTTCGCGGAAGAGCCGATGATGCCGTGCACGGCAGTTTCCGAATCCATGCGTTGGCGGAGGAATTCGTTTTCCTCAACCAGCCGAACTTTTTCAGCCATGCGGCGCAAGAATAAACGGAGTTCTTCGAGCGGGGAAAATGGCTTGGTGATGTAGTCGTAGGCGCCGAGTTTCATGGCTTGCACGGCAGTTTCGATGGACCCGTGTCCGGTCATGAGCGCAACTTCGGTCCGCGGCAGAAGTTTTTTCACCCGCTCGAGAAATTCGAGTCCCGACATGTGCGGCATGACCATATCACTCAGGACCATATGAACCGGTTGCTCTTCGAGCAGGGTTAAGGCGGACTCGCCGCTATCGGCTTCGAGGCAGATAAAGCCCAGAGCTTCCCCGATGGTGACGCAAAGCTTGCGGATACTCTGCTCGTCGTCGACGATCAGCAAACGGACGCGGAGATCTTCTTTGGTCAAGGGCAGCTTGCTGACCGGCGGTTTGCTCGTCGCGGCCATCATCATCGAGCCTTCCCCATGGTTCTCTCGACCGCAGAAATGAGATCCTGCACGCGGAATGGCTTCTCCAGATACAGCGCACCGATTTTGCGTAGGGTGGTAACGGTTTCTTCATTGGCGTAATCGCCGGTGATGATCACAACTCGGTCGACCAGGTCGGGGCGGTTCGCGGAAATCCAGGTGTGGACCTGGGCGCCGTCGACCCCTCCCGGGGTGCGCATATCAGAGACCACGCCCAGATATTGGCCTTTTTCCAGCATGCGGAGGGCTTCGGCGCCGGATTCGATGCACACCACCTGATAGCCGTTGCGCTCGAGCGTGGCGCTCACCAGAGCCATGATGGAGGGCTCGTCTTCGATCAGAAGAACAGGCAGAGGGGGCGGTTGCACAACGGTGCTGGTCATGGTTGATTTACTCCTGCGGCCACACCCAGAGAGGCAGTGTGGGGCGTTGCGGGAAGGCGAACGATGAAGGTGGCTCCCTGCCCGTCGGGATTGTTGTGGCAGAGAATCTCGCCTCCGTGCTCCTTCACGATGCCGTAGCAGATGCTGAGGCCGAGGCCGGTTCCCTTGCCGACCTCTTTGGTGGTGAAGAAGGGATCGAAGATGCGGTCAGGATGGGAGATGCCGTGTCCGTTATCGCAAAAAGAAACGTCCACGGAATCGCCGGATTTGGTGGTATTGATCTCGATGCGGGCGGGGCGGCCAGTTTCGTGAACCGCGTCGTAGGCGTTGTTCAGGATATTCAGGAAAACCTGCTGCAGTTGGTGAGCGTCTCCGATGACATCGGGAAGTCCTTCGTCGAGGTGCTCCACGATATCGATACCGTGACTGTTGAAATCATAAGAACGCAATTGAATGGTGCGGCGCAGAATCAGGTTAAGCTGCAGAGGATTCCGCTGCGGCGGCATTTGCCGGGCAAAGCTGAGCAGATTCTGGACGATCTGTTTTGTGCGCTGCGCCTCCTGCAGGATAACGCGCAGGTCTTTTCGCGCGGTGTCTGGCAAGTCGGGATTCTCCAGAAGCAGATCGGCAAAGCCCAGAATCGCGGTCAGGGGATTGTTTACTTCATGGGCAACGCCGGAGACGAGCTGACCGACCGCCGCCATTTTCTCGGCATGAACCAGTTTGCCGCGCAATTCGGCAGAGTCGGTGATGTCGGTCATGACCACGACGATGCTGTTGATGTTGTCCTGCTCGTCGCGCATGGGGCTAAGGTTCACGGAGAACTGGCCAGCATGTCCATTGCCACGCATGATCTGCAACTCAAGATTGTCAACCTGACCGCCGCGCAGAGTAACTTGCAGCGCGTCTGCCAGCGGACGAACATAACCAGGAGCAGCCAACTCCAGCAAGGGACGGCCTAGAAGTTCGCGCTGTTCGAAGCCCGCTTCATACCAGCGGCGATTGGCATAGCTGATCAGGCCGGCGGTGTCGGAGACCAGAATCAGGCTCTGCGTGTTGCTGAGGATCTTGCCCGAGAAATCGCGCTCCCGCTGCAGCTCCGATTGATAGGTGTGGAGCCCGGTCACGTCCAACATCAAGCCGCGAATCTGCAGCAGCCGGCCCAGGTTGTCATACATCCCAAAGGCATTGATGAGGACGTAGATTGGCGATCCGTTCTTACGGCGAAGTGTGGCCTCGAAGTTACGCATGTGGCCATCTTTTTCCATGGCCTCACTGTGTCGCTGGCGCTGCTCGGGAGAAAAATAAACTTGAGTCGTAATATCCACCTGCAAAAGTTCTTCACGGCTGGAATACCCAAGCATTGTCACTAAGGCGTCATTGACTTCGATAAATCTGCCTTCCGGCGTACTGAAGAAGAGTCCTTCCTGGATGTTGTCAAATAATTCGCGATAGCGGCGCTCAGCCTCGCGGCGATCGGTGATGTCTTTGAGAACATGAATGGTCTGCAGATTTTCGCCGGAGGCGCCATGCACGCGGGAAGTCGAAACCAGATAAGTGCGGTCCAGCGCGGGATGAACGAACTCGTCTCCGTCCTCGCCGATGGACCGGCAAAAAGGGCAAGAGTAGACCGTGGGTTCGGTAGTGAGAGCCAGAAGCGCCCGCATGTTGACGCCAATTAGTTCGCTGGGTGGAACACCAATCATGGCGGCCAGCGAGCGGTTCACACGAAGAACTTTGTCGGTTTCATCGTGCACCACGATGTAGTCGGTGATGGCGTCAAAAATCTCCAGCCAGTGGCGATTGGCCTGTTCAATGCGGGTGAAGAGGCGGGCATTCTCCAGCGCCATGGCAGCATGGCTCGCAATCGCTTGCAGTAGCTCTCGATCTTCCCCCGCGAGAGGAGTACTGCGTCCGGAGAGGCAGAGCACGCCTGCGAGTTCTCCGTTGGAGCTCGGAAGACGCACCAGCACGCAATCGTTCCAGCCTAAAGTCAAAGCCAGTTCAGGACCGAGCAGATCGGCAGCGGAGCCGGAGATAATGGTCGCGGTTGGCTTCCGCGCCAACTCGGAGAGAGCCTGAACTAATCGCTGCTGCAGGGTGCGGTCGTCGACGCGGACGGAGGTTGCGACGTCATGAGTTTTCGAGAGAGGGGTCTCGGCAGCGTGATTTTGCTCCGAGTCAGGCGCGCCAGCATGATCGTGGATGAGACGACCTTCCGGGGGGGCGGCATGCAGCGCTAATGTCTGAAATTTTCCATCTTGAAATAACGCGACTGCGCCCGAGCGCGCGCCTGCTAATTCGACGGCGCGCTCGACAAACTTGCGAGCGAAATCCGGCAGGCGCAGGACACCGTCAATATCCCGCGCCAGTTGGGTGAGCGCTTCCGCGCGCCGACGGTGCTTCTCCGATTGGTGCAGATTGTGCGCTACTTCGAGGACCACCGAAACCTGCGCGGCCAAGGCGCGGGCACGGCGAATATCCTCTTGAGAGATACCGCTCTGGTCGAGACGATCGAGCACGCCAAACATGCCAAGCACGGCGGCATTCGCACCCAAGAGTGGCACCGTTAACAATTGTCGTGCCTCGTATTGAGCGAGAATCTTCTGATCGGCGCCCTCTACTTGTCTCAAATCATCGGACCAGAAAACGTCTCTCTCCCGCAGAGCGCGGGTGGCGACGCCCTCGGGAAAAACCGTATCTACGCGCCGCGGCTGGCCTTGTTTGACCGAGTAGCGCACGCGGAATATCCCGTCCTCGTGCATAGCAATGAAGCATCGGCCAAAGCCCAGGAAATCGGCAGCGCGCAGCACAAACGCCTGCAGAAACTCTTCGAGATTTCCGCTGGAAGTGAGCTCCGAGGAGATTTCGAGCAATTGATGAAGTTCGCGCGCCTGGCTCTGCGCGGTGGCGCAAAGTTCGGCGTGAGCCACGGCGACGGCGCCGAAGCCGGCAATCGCGGAAACCAGCGATTTTTCATCGGCTGTGAAAGCTCCCTCGCGGCGCGGATAAACCAGGAGCGCCCCTTGCGTGCGCGAAGTGCGAAAAGGCGCAGCAATCAGCATTCCGGGTGAAACTGCGGAGCTGAATGAATGCTGATCGCTGCTGATGGAAATGGTGATCGGTTCTGCGGCGGAAACGGCGCGCTGGGCGAGATCGGAGGCGAAGCGAATGGTCTGGCGGTCGTGCTCGGCGCGGAAGGAATTGGCGAGTTGCGGAGTATCCGCAGAGACGGCGCACAATTCGAACGGGCCCTCGCGGCGCATCAACACGGAGACAAGGCGCGTACGCAGCAAAACGCGCAGGCGGTCGGCCAGCGCTTCAATGACGGAATTCACATCGGGAGTTCCGTGATCCGGAGTTCCGTGCAGCGAGTTGGCAACCTCCGCCAGGATCTCGGTGCGGCGATGCTCCTCGCGTGAGGCTTCTCCGAGCCGCGTCGCTTCCAGCAGGCCTCCGAGTTGACCAACCAAAATGGTGGCTTTCGCGGCGAGGTCTTCATTGAAAAATCTTTCATCGGCATCATGCAGGAAAGTCGCGGCACCGATCACTTCGTCGAAGACCACCAGCGGAGCGGCCATTATGGAGCGAGCTTCAAACTGTTGCGCGGCAGGGAACGTCGGACTCGCCTTGACTTCGTTGATGAAGATGGTACGGCGACTCCGTACGGCGTCGCCGGTGACGGCGCTCTGCGAAGGCAGCAGCCGGAGTCCGATGAAATGTTCGGCCAGTTTGCCGTCCGCTTGTTCTCCAACGAGTTCGTCGCCCGGGCGATGCCCCCAGAAATAAACGCCGCTGACCTGGAAGAACTCACGAGTGGCGCGGCAAAAAAACTGGATGAGCGAGGGCGCGTCGGTCCGTTCCGCAGCTCTGGCGCCGATCCGCAAAAGAAGTTTTTGAAAGCCATCATCGGAGTGAGGCGAAGAGCGGCGGCTTTCCGGCATCTGGATCGGGCTACCTTCAAACTCGTTCAGGGTCTCACCGCTTCCTGCGCAAAGTCTTATAAATTCTCACAAGTGATTGAATCTATTGGAAAACTATCCTCTAATCTCAATTTGAGTCAAGAAAAATGGGTACGTGGGTGCCTAAGTGTGAAATCCCGAGACAATTCGGCAAAGCCTCAATCTCAGCCTGAGAAATGGTTACTCCAGCCGCGTGATATGAGACAAGGCTTATCTTCCATGGGAAGCTTCGGCGTGCCCTCGCATCCTGTTAAGTGTTTATTTATCTGATGGATCCCGTTCGTTACCTTGGTTTTTTTCAAAGCTTATCCATGGCCCAGCTGTTGCTCCATGGGGAATAGGACGATTATCTCCTGGGAGGAACTGTGTCTTTTCGGAAGACAAGCCTTTTGATCGCAGTAATGGCCGTTGCGGTCAGTGGAGCCGCGGGAAATCTTCGCGGTCAGGAAGGGCAGGGCGAAATCGTCCGCCGGGCGAAAAGCAAGGTGGAACCCGTCTATCCGCCGCTGGCGCGGAAGATGAATCTCGCGGGCACGGTAAAGGTGGAGATAGTGGTGGCGCCCAACGGCACGGTGAAAGATGCAAAGGTAGTTGGTGGACATCCCGTACTGGCGAATGCGGCCCTGGAGGCGGTACGGAAATGGCGCTTTGAGCCGGCATCGCTTGAGACTTCGGGAATTGTGGATTTCAAGTTTGAACCTCATCAATAGCGGACAGCAGACCGAAACAGCGAAAGCAGCAATAAGGCCGGGAGGAACGGCATGACGATTGGCAAGAAACTATATGTGAATTTCGGGATCATCCTCAGCATGGTGGTCGTGCTGTTTCTGGTGAACCTGCTGGCCGTACAACGGGAACATGCCGCAAAGGCCGCAGCCACAGCCTCGCTCGAGTTGGCCGACGCCACGAATGAAGTGCGCTTCCAGATGATGCAGAATCGGCTCTATCTCAGCAACTACCTTCTCAGTGGCGATACCCGGGAAGTGGAGCGCATGAATGAAGGCCTGCGCACGCTGGGCGAGAAACTGCAGCAGGGCAAGACGCTGGCGAACTCCGAGCAGGAGCGGACGGCCCTCACGAGAGTGCAGGAGCTGGAGCAGGCCTGGGGCAAAGAGTTTGCGCAACCTTTAATTGACAAACGGAAAGATGTGGATTCGGGCAACGCCACGGTCGCAGAGCTGCAGATTTACTACCTCCAGAAAGATGCTTCTTCGTGGGTAAAGAACTCCACGGAAGCTCTCGATGTGGCCGACGGGGAAAACCGCAAGCTGGTCGAAGCCCGGCGGAAATCCGATGAGACGGCAAGCACGTGGACGATCCTGGCGGCCATTGTGAGCACGTTGGTCGCTTTGGGCCTCGGCGTCGCGATTGCGTACACCACCGCGAGGTCGATCACCGAACCGCTGACTAATCTGATGAAGGTATCGCGGCAGATTGGCGACACCGGCGAACTCGAGCACAGCATCGACGTAAAGCGCAACGATGAGATTGGGGAGCTGGCGCGCACCTTCGCCAAAATGGTGACCTATCTCAAAGAGATGGCGGGAGTTTCGGAAGCGATTGCGGGTGGAGATCTTACGGTTGAAGTCAAGCCGAGGTCTCCGCATGACACGCTGGGTAATGCATTCGCCAAGATGGTGGAGGGCCTGGCGCGCCTGGTGCGCAGTGTGCGTGACGCCTCCGCTCAGGTGGCCAGCGCTTCTGGGCAGGTAGCCAACTCATCCGACGACTCGGCAAAAATCGGCCTGCAAGCTTCCTCGGCCATCGACGAAGTTACCAGCACCATGCACGAGATGAGCGTCAACGTGCAAAACATGGTGAAGAGCACGCAGGTGCAGGCCTCCAGTGTGAGCGAAACCTCGGCCTCCATTGATCAGATGGTGGCCTCGATTCAACGTGTGGCTGATACCGCTAAGGTCTTGCTCGACATTTCAAACCGTTCGCGAGAAGAGGTCCACAGCGGCATCACGACCATGGAAAAGGCTACTGACGGCCTGAACCGAATTAACGCGACGATTACCAGCTCGGGAGAAATTATCGGAGCGCTGGGACAGCGTGCCGATGACATTGGCAAGATTATCGAAGTCATCGACGATTTGGCCGAGCAAACCAACTTGCTGGCGTTGAATGCAGCCATCGAGGCCGCGCGCGCCGGCGAGCACGGCTTGGGTTTTGCGGTGGTCGCAGACGAAGTGCGCAAGCTGGCGGAAAAATCAGCGCAATCGACGAAGGAAATCTCTGAACTGATTCAGAGTATTCAGAAAGAAGCGCGCAAGGCGGTTGAAAATATGGACCGCTCGACCGGCATCGTGAATGAAGGTCTCGATCTTGGTGGTGAACTGAATGCGGCGCTGCGCAAGATCTCAAATGTCGTTACCGAGGTTTACAAGTTTGCGCAGGAAATCGGCGCGGCCACCAATGAACAATCGCATGGCTCGTCGCAGATTGCCCGGGCCACCACGCGGCTGAATGAAATCACGCACGAAATCAACTCGGCGGTGGAAGAGCAGGCCTCGGGAGCGCAGGCCGTGGTCAAAGCCATGGAACGGATGCGCGAACTGGTGCAGCAATCGACCTCCGGATCGACTGAACTGGCGGCATCGGCCGAACAGATGTCGAAGATGTCGCGCGGATTGCTCGACTTTATGGACCGCTTCACGCTCGGGGATGGCGCGGCCTCGCGGCAGACGGCGGCTGATGAGAAATCGCACCACGCTCGCAGAGCTGCCGCCGCCCGGGCATAGGAATTTTAGGCAATTAACGATGAGCCGTGAACTCCATATCGTGGGTTTTCAGGTAGGACGCGAGACCTATGGCGTTCCCATAACCTCCCTGCACGAGATCGTGCGCGTGCCGGAAATCACTGCTGTCCCCGACGCCCCGGACTATCTCGAAGGCGTGATCAATCTTCGCGGCAAGATCGTCTCCGTGATGGACCTGCGCAAGCGCTTTGGCGACAAGCAGGCCAAAGCGAAAAGGCAGAACCGCATTCTGGTCGTAGAACACTCGGGCAAGCTGGCGGGATTGATCGTGGATTCGGCATCGGAGGTACTCAAGATTGCCGGGGAAGACGTCGAGGCGCCTCCCACGGTATTCCAGGAAGGCGGACTGAACTGCGTCACAGGGTTGGGCAAGGTTCGAGGCCGGCTGATCATTTTGCTCGATATGACGAAGCTCTTGGCTCCAGCCAGCCTGCTTCAGGAGAGGGCGACGGGGGAAGGCAAGAGTGGCAAAGCAGAAGGCAAGAACGGCCATGCAGGGGCACGAGCAGCGTCGGGACGGTAGTGAAGCAAACTCGAGAAACAGACTGATGAGAATGAAATCAGGGCGAGGGGAACAAGAGAAAGCATGAGCACATCCGGAGCCGCACCGGCCCCCATCTTGACGGACGCAGAACTGCGATTGTTGCAGGCGCTGGTGTACCAGGAGTGCGGAATGCACTTCGACGAACGCCGCACGCACTTTCTGCAGGACCGGCTGCTGCGGCGGCTCAAGGAATGCCGCGTCGATTCCTTTTACTCCTACTACCGCCTGTTGATCTCTCAGGACGGAAAGGCGGAACTGGCTAAGCTGGTAGAAAACCTGACAGTCAACGAAACCAGCTTTTTCCGGCACAAGGCGCAGTTGGATTTGTTCCAGAAACACGTTCTGGAAGACATGCTCAAGTACAAACAAGCGCACCGGGAGTATTCGATTCGAGTCTGGAGTGCGGGCTGCTCGACGGGGCAGGAGGCGTACACCCTGGGCATGATGGCTGCCGATTCACTTGCCTACTACTACTTGCGCAATCCTCTGCCAGTTGAAATCTCCTTGCCCAAGCCGCTGATCCCCCCACCCTGGCGGGTTGAGATTCTGGCCAGCGACATCAGTTATAGCGTGCTGCGTACGGGGCAAGAGGGGGCGTACAACGAACACCAGATGTCTACCGTCGACTACGCCTTCCGTCTGCGTTATTTCGACAAAATTGGCGACCGCTACGCCATCAAGAAGGCTTTAAAAGAGATTGTCCACTTCGACTTTCACAACCTGAAGACCGAGTACTTGCCGCAGCGCAACGATGTAATTTTCTGCCGAAACGTGATGATGTACTTCGACGAGGCGGAGCAGAAGCGGCTGATCGAAAAGTTTTACCGCTGCCTGAACCCCGGCGGCTACCTATTCGTGGGTCACGCGGAGAGCCTGCTGGGCCTAACGGAAAAATTCCAGATGGTGCATCGCGACAGCGGCACAGCTTATAAACGAATTGAGGTGGTCGAGTGACGAACCCACGCGATGAGCGGGGAGCGGAGCTGCAGGAGCTGTTTTTTGAGACCTCGCAGGAGCTGCTGCAGGCGCTGAACGACGAAACTCTGAAGCTGGAAAAGAATCCCGGCGACGACGAGATTGTGCGTTCGATTCGCCGGACCGTGCACACGCTGAAGGGCGACTCCGCGGCCGTTGGTCTGCGCGAACTGAGTGAACTGGCGCATCACTTTGAGGACGCCCTGTCTCTCGAAAACGCGGCCGCGCATGCGGCCTTGGCCGAAATCGCATTTGCCGCTGCCGATGTCTTTGCCGCGATGATCGCGGCTTACCGGAGCGGCGGTCCGATAGCAGCGACCGAAAATCTGCGGCAACGAATCGACGAACTGACTGCGGCCCCGGCGTCCAAGAAAGCGAAACGCAACAAAAAATCACTCGAGCCCGCCCGGCATGCCAATAAAGGTGCAGATAAAGCGAAAGATGATAAAGACTGGACCGACGGCGAGAGATTGGCTCTGGATCAGGCCATTTCTGGCGGTCTTGCGGTGTACGACGTGGCGGTGAAAATCGATCCCCATTGCACCATGCCCATCGCCGGGCGACAACTGATTCAGAACGCGATCAGTCAGATGGGTGAAATCGTAGTCATGCGGCCGGACGCGAAATCTCCAGCGGCGTCCAAGCGGGTGGATTTCGTATTGGGCACCGCGCATTTGCCGGATCAGATTGCCGCCAAGTGCCGGATTCCGACAATAGCCAGCGACGTTAGCCTGACTCTGCGCCACGCCGCGAAGCTGTCGACGAAGGTGGCCGAACCAGCAACCGATTCAACACCTGATGCCGCCGTCTCGGCGAGCCGGACTGCTACTGGGCCGACTTCGGGAGCTTCGTCCCCGGTCCGGCCAGCAGCTTCGGTGCCTACTGCGTCATCAGAGTCAGCCGGGTCAACACCGCTGGCGGAAAATATTCTGCGCGTGGATGCGGGGCGCATCGACAGCGTGCTCAACCTGGTAGGGGAACTCATCATTGGCAAGTCCATGCTGCAGCAGGCGCTCGGCGAACTGGGGAAACGGTATCCGCGAGAACCACTCCGCGGCAAGTTCGCGGATGCCATGGCGTTCCAGGCCCGGGTGTTGAACGATCTGCAACGCTCGGTCATGAAGATTCGAATGGTGCCGGTGGAGCAGTTGTTCCGGCGCTTCCCACGTATTGTCCGCGATGTGGCGCGCCAGTGCGGGCGCGAGGTGGAATTGGAACTTTCTGGACAGGATACCGACCTCGATAAAGGAATTCTCGACGCAATTGCAGAACCCCTGACGCACCTGGTGCGGAATGCGGTCAGTCATGGCATCGAACCGGCCGAGGAGCGCCGCGGCCAGGGTAAGGCGCCTCAAGGAAAAATCCGGCTACACGCCTGTCACCAGGGTAATCAAGTTGTGGTCGAGATCAGCGATGATGGGCGCGGCATTGAGGCGCAGAAGATCCGCAGCAAGGCTATCGCACTAGGAATGGTTACAACGGAGGAAGCGGCTCACTTAAGCGAAGCCGAGACTCTGGAACTTATCTTCCGGCCCGGATTCAGCACCGCGGAACAGGTTACGGAAGTCTCCGGGCGCGGTGTTGGCATGGACGTAGTGCAGAGCGTAATGCAGCGGCTGAAGGCCACGATTCATGTCGAGACCCGGGTGGGCCAGGGCACCACCTTCCGAATGAAGCTGCCATTGACCCTGGCCATCATCAAGGCACTGATGTTCTGGGTGGAGCAACGCCTGTTTGCCATCCCGCTCAATGCGGTGAGCCAGATTGCGCGCACGCGGGAATCGGAAGTTCACCAGGTCGACAATTACGAAGTACTGCAGTTACGCCAACAAGTTCTTCCGCTCCTGCGTCTGGGAAGGCCTGCGGCGCCCGATGGCGACCCGCAGGGGAGCAAACTGTTTGTGCTGGTGATCACTGTAGGCGAGAAAAAATACGGATTGGTCGTCGACGCTTTAGAGGGGGAAGAAGAATTGGTAATCAAGGCTCTGGACGATCAGACATTCTCTACCGACCTAGTGAACGGTGCTTCCATTCTCGGCGATGGAAAAGTTGTGCTGATTCTTAATCTTCCGGCGGTGGTGGAACACATCTCGCGCCGGCGCCCGCAAGAGAAGGGGCTGGTTAACTGCGGACTGTTATTGAATCATGAAGATCGGGCTCGACTGGCCATGAGCGCGGCAGGGGGGCGGGCATGAGTACCGGTATGAAAAAAGTGCGCGTGCTGGTAGTGGACGATTCCGCATTAATGCGGAAGCTGATTCCACAGATGCTGGAAGCCGACCCCTCGATCGAAGTGGTGGGCACAGCGATGGATGGAACCTTCTGCCTGAAAAAGATCGAGGAGTTGCGACCGAATGTGGTGACGCTCGATCTGCAAATGCCGGGCATGAACGGCATCGACACCTTGAAAGAAATCATGCGCCGGAATCCTCTGCCGGTCATCGTTGTCAGTTCACACAGCACAGAGGGCGCATCGGTTACCTTCAAGGCGTTGGGGCTGGGAGCTTTCGATTTCGTTACCAAGCCACAGGACGCTTCGGCACACATGGCCGAAAGCGCCGCAGAACTGATCGCCAAGATCAAGGCCGCCGCCGATTGCAAGGTGGTCCGGCCTGGAAGTTCGATGGTAGCGCAGGCGCGGCCGGAAAAGATCCTGATCGGAAAGCGCGTACCGCTGCCAACTAAATTGGTGGCGATTGGAATTTCCACCGGGGGCCCGCAGGCCCTTGAGTTCCTGCTCGCACAACTGCCGCCGGATTTTCCCGGAGCGATCGTCGTCGTGCAACACATGCCAGAAGGGTTCACTGATATGTTTGCGCGCCGGCTTGACGAATTGTCTGCGCTGCGCGTGAAGGAAGCGCAGTCAGGTGACGCGCTGCAAGCCGGACGTGTGCTGATTTGCCCCGGCAGCCGCCATATGAAGGTGAAGCGGCTCACCATGGGAGATGTGGTGGTGCTCAACGATGAACCCCGAGTGAATGGTCATCGTCCCAGCGTGGACGTGCTGTTCAATAGCCTTGCAGAAGAATTCGGCCCGCAAGGGATCGCGGTACTAATGACCGGTATGGGTGATGACGGAGCGGAAGGCCTGGGCGCAGTGAAAAAATCCGGCGGGATGACGATCGCGCAAAGCGAGGAATCTTGTGTGGTCTTCGGCATGCCAAAAGCGGCCATCGAACGCGGCTATGCCACCCGCGTGGTGGCTTTGGACGTTCTCGCGGCTACTCTGCAATCCCTCTGTAGCCGCAACGAGGGCCAACGGGAGAGTGGAAGAAAAGTCGTCCGCGCTGGCTTATAACACGAGTTGCTGAAACAGGCCGTATGACCTGAGTCATCTGGCCGGCGGGCAACCGCCATGATGGAATCTGTTAGAGGAGGTTGTTATGGAGCAGTTTGCACCGGTAAAACGCAGCAAGGACGGACAGCCAGTCCGCTACCTGATCGTGGACGATTCGGTCTTCGCGCGCAAAAATCTGGCCCGCATGATTGAAAGCTTCGGGGGGCAGGTGGCGGCCGAGGCCGGAGACGGTTTGACGGCCATCAGCGAGTTCGACCGCACGCATCCCGACATCGTGCTCATGGATATCACCATGCCGCAGATGGAGGGCATCGAGGCCGCGGAAAAGATCGTCCAGGCGCATCCCGAGGCGCGGGTAGTCATGGTCTCGTCGGTCGGCTACCAGGAGAACATTGTGGCCGCGTTGCAGCGCGGAGCAAGGCATTTCGTGCAGAAGCCAGTAAAGCCGGAGGTTCTGTACGAGGTGATCAAATACGTTATGGGAGAAGATGGCGCCGTGGCTACCGCGGCCGGCGCGGGGGTTTAGTCGAATGAAGATTGAGCTGATTCAGCCTTTCATCAATGCGGCCGACGCCGTTTTGTCGCAAGGCCTGCAGGGCGCCACCAAGGTGGGCAACCTTTCGATGGAAGAGGATGCCTATCGCCGCAAAGGCGTGGCCGGCATGGTGGCACTGACCGGTGACATCGAGGGGCGCATCATCCTGGACCTGGATCCGCAAACCGCGGTGCGCGTGGCGAGTCATTATGCGGGCGCGGAATTGCCTGAATCCGACGGGCTCATTAAAGAAACAATCTTCGAACTGGCAAACCAGGTGGTCGGCAACGCCGTCTGCGCGCTCAATGATCAAGGCTTCCATTTCCGCGTGCATCCGCCCCTGCTGGTCACCGGCGACGAAGGGGACAAGACCAGCGAAGACGTGGAAGCGCTGGTGATCTGCTTTGAAACTGCTCTGGGGAATGTTTACATGAATGTCGCGCTGCGCTACAACAAGCAACGCATGTCGGACCACGCTGCGGTTGCTGGTCGTTAGCCGTTGGTCGTTCGTCGTTGGTCGGCGGCCTTTGGCTCCTCACACATCGAATCGCTTAGCGCCTTCTTCAATTCTTGCGTGCGGCGTTCGCTCTTGGTGTCGCGTAACACTTCGAGTGCTTAGCGTAGATCTTGGCCTTGTAACCGGCCAGGCTTCTGACGACTTTTGCTTCGCCATGCTCCTCATCATATAGCCATCGGCCTTTCCTCCTCTCAGATCGGCCGAACCATTCGTTAGTCACAGCGCTGAGAGTCGCGCTTGTGATGGAACCCCGGCCTCGGGGACGCTGGTAGGATGCTTCGACGGCGTGAGATTGTCCTTCGGGCAATCCCACTTCGCTCAGCATGACAGCTAGGGGAACAACGGTGTGGGGCTCGTTGCTGCGGAGTCTTCCGCCGGATCTGCAATCCTTCTCAGCTCAGGATATTTCTCGATCAGCGTAGGAGGCGCCGACACTCGCTTACCGCTGATCATGGCTTTCAACTCCAGCGCATTCACTCCCGCTTTGCTTTCGAAGTGATTGTTCGCGATGACATACGTCGTTTGCGCCCTCTGCGCCACGCTTTCGATTTTTTCTTTCCATTCGACGAGTTCTCGCTCGTTGTAGAGGTAGTTGTAGCGGTCGTTGCGATTGTCGGAATCAAACCACTGCTCGTAATTACGGCCATGCAATCGGACATACCCGATTGTGGCGGTCACATGTTCGGTGGGCGCAAGCGATCGTCCGAGCACTGGCTGGTCGATGTTGCAGAAGCCGACATTTTTCTGCGTGAAGGCGGCCAGCGTTTCGGCATTGCTCCAACTGGAATCTCGCACCTCAACCACGCGGGGATACTCGATGAACTGGCGCAGCAGGCGATCGAGATATTCGCGGTTGAGAGAAGTGTTCTTGAACGAGACGGGAAACTGAATGAGCAGCCCGCCCAGGAGTCCTTCCGCGGCAATGGCATCAAGGCCTTCGCGGGTACGAGTTTCATCTTCGTCTGTGGGACGGATGGTCGCGGCCGACGTGGGTTCCATCACCGCGATAGGCGAATGGGTAAATGCGCGATAAAGTTTAGCTGTGAAGAGAAAATTCTTATTCACGGACGCGACTTTGCGGCACCAGAGTTTGGCGAGTTCGGGCTTTAGCGGTCCGTAAAACGATGTGTTGATTTCGGTGGTATCGAAGAAACGCGCCAGATATTCCAGCGGATGCTGCTTGCGGCGCTGCATTCCTGAGGGATAGAAAATCCCTTCCCAGTCTTTGTAAGACCAGCCAGCTGTGCCGATGCGAATCCTGTCTGAAACGACCTGGGGTAAACGAACTGAGGCCGAGGATTCCATACGCAAAGCCGCAGACGGTGGGCAGAGCAAGGTTAGCATACGATTTCCTGGAATGAATGATAGCCCGAGGTCGGGCGCACGCGGCAAAGCCCTGAACGTTTAATATCTATTATTGTTTGTTGTTTTTTGTTTATCGTTTGTTCTTTATCGCTTGTTGAACTGACATGAAGCGCTCTCTTATGGCGGCGGCACTTCTGGTCGGCGTGCCGGCAGTTCAGGTACCTCCGTTACAATCCCCTCCTCCGTCGCAGCTCAATGTTAAGTCCCAAGACTCAAAATTTGACCAGCCACCTGGCTACATGGGGGACGCTGCCTGCCAATCATGTCATCGAGATAAGGTTGAAACGTTTCACCGCACGTCTCATTATTTGACGTCGAGATTGCCGCAGAAAGACTCCATCCTGGGCAACTTCACCCCCAATGCCAATGTCATGAAGACTTCGAACCCTGAACTGTTTTTTCAGATGGACGAGAAGGAAGACGGTTTTTTCCAAACAGCAATCGAGGGCGCAGCTCCATTTATCACATCGCGAACCGAGCGTTTCGCTTTCGTGGTTGGCTCCGGTGGAAAGGGCCAAACTTATCTATTCTGGAAAGGGGACGAACTTTTTGAGCTTCCGGTCTCGTATTGGACGGAGTTGGGCTGGGTGAACAGTCCGGGATACCGCAACGGAGTGGCGAATTTTGACCGCCCCATTATTCCGCGTTGCCTGGAGTGTCATGCAACATACTTCGAGCAACGTGCCCCGCCGTCCTATCGCTACAGCAAAACCGGATTCGTTTTGGGTATCACCTGCGAGAAGTGCCATGGGCCCGGGCGTGAGCATGCCCAACATGTTACATCTAAATCGCCTGGAGGCGCAGGTTCTGCCATTCTTAATCCGGCGCGACTGTCGCGCGACCGCCAAATGGATCTATGCGCCTGGTGCCATGCCGGCCACGGCTCACCCGTGGAACCCACATTTTCCTATGTCCCGGGCGAACCTCTCGACAAGTATCTGAAACTACCTCAACCTAATCCTGGCGCGCCCCTCGATGTTCACGGCAGCCAGGTGGAAATGTTAGAGCGGAGCCGTTGCTTCCAGCGATCTGCGATGACTTGCCTTACCTGTCACGATGTTCACTCCGTGCAGCACGACCCAGCGATGTTTTCACAGAAGTGTTTGACCTGTCATAAACCTGAGTCCGCCACGTTTACCAAGCAAGGTCATCCGCTGGTAAGCAATTGCATCAATTGCCACATGCCGCTGCAAGAAACAAACCTTATTGTGTTTGATCAGAATGGCAAGCGATCGAAACCCAAAGTGAGGAATCACTTAATCAAGGTCTATTGATCCACGGAAAATGTAAGCGCATCGCAGTATTGTTCGAGATTGGCGCCAGCTGCAAACGGTTCGTTGTGATCGCCTTTCTAGCGCGCACAGGCTCGGCTCAGTCCAGCGACAGCACAACCCAATACACGCCCGTGGGATAGGTCTCAGTACGGCCGTAACAGGCGCCTACTGAGAAGCTGTGCAGGTTGTGGCTGGAGAGCGCGCGGCCCGCATTGGCAGGCAACGACTCGGGATGCAGGCTGGTGTAGGTAAGCACGGTGGAGTGTTGCGCAAGCTGATGAACGGGGAAGGTGCCGAGCTTGTCAGCTCGCACCATGGAGCAGGCCGCATCGTCCGCAGTGGAGAGATCGCGGCGGGCAAGGTCAGGCTGATTGGTCTGGCGTCGCGCCTGTGACACTGCCGCCGCGATCCGTTCTTTCACTTCGGCCGTAGAATAATTGGGGAGGGCATGGCCGAAGTCCTGCACGATGTAAAGCCGATCTCCGCTGCGTACGACACCCAACCCGATCACATTATAGGAAGCGTTGAGCAGATTGGCGCGGTGCGGCGCAGAGAGCATGAGATGTTTGTGTCCATCTTCCGCGTCGAAATCTAGCGCGACGTTCTCGCCTTCCTGATCGAGTTGAGTGCGCGTTGCTGAAGCCAGGCGTTGAGGAAGGGAGGGCTCGCCAACAAACTGGTGCGAAAGCTGCCGCGCAGCCAACATCGCTTCAGCGTGGGCTCGTGCTGCCTGGCAAAGGCCAGCGTCGAGTGCGAGCGAGGGCGCGCCGGCCCGCGCCCTGGCCTGGTTTGCCAAGTCGAGAAGTATCCGCTCGGCGTCAAAATCGTAGTTGCTAAAAGGAATATCAGGGGAGGTTGCCGCGGCCGCTTTCAGGCTCGCTTGCTGCGAGGTTTTTTCGGCGGCGCCATCATTTCGCTCGACGGCCATCAATCGCGACGGTGGACCAACCGTGGCAGCGCTTATCATCAGCACAACCGCCATCGCGACGCTTCGATCCACTACTTTCCTGCCAGTTGGCATCCGCTTATCCCTACGCATCGCACCTTGGGGGAGGATCCAAATTCAGGCTCAAACTTGCCGCAGGTGCTACGCTAGAAGGCGTAATCCACTCTTGAGAAGTTACCTTTGGTATGGAACCTGGTGTCATAGCGGTCATCGGCCTATTGTTTGGAGGTTTGATTGCTTGGCTTGCGCTGCGCTCGCGTACGGCCGGCCTGAGCGCTCGTTTGTCTTTGATGGAAAAGGAATTAGTGGCCGAAAGGGCAGAAGTGGCGCGGCTTCAGCACGCTCACATAGGGCTGGTAGCGGGCCGGGCCAGGCTTGAGTCCCTGCTGGAATCCGAACGAAAGACCAGCACCGAAAAGATCGATCTCATTACCCGTGCCAGCGAAGAGTTGCGCAACGCCTTCAAAGCAATGGCTTCCGACGCTCTGAAGAGCAACAACTCGTCATTTCTAGTGATCGCAGAAGAGACGCTGAAGCGCTTCCAGAGCCAGGCACGGGGCGATCTTGAAGCCCGGCAAAAAGCCGTGGCCGATATGGTGGCTCCAGTGCGCGAATCGCTGAGCAAAGTGGATGAGCAAATCCAGCACTTAGAAGTTGCGCGCAGTGACGCTTACGGCGAACTTCGTGCGCAAGTGCAGTCGCTGATCACAACCCAAAAAGAGTTGCAGTCGGAAACCGGCAATCTGGTGCGCGCTCTGCGGACTCCCAACGTGCGCGGACGGTGGGGGGAGATTCAGTTACGCCGCGTGGTCGAGATCGCCGGTATGCTCTCATATTGCGATTTCGCCGAGCAGGAAACAGTTTCCACCGAGAGTGGAAGGCTGCGGCCCGATCTGGTGGTCAAGCTGCCGGGCGGAAAACATGTTGTCGTCGACGCGAAGACGCCGCTGCAAGCCTTCCTTGATGCATTTGAAACTACCGACGAAGATGCCCGCCGCGCCTGCCTCGCGAACCATGCAAGGCAGGTTCGTGATCACATGAATACTCTCAGCGGTAAGAAATACTGGGAGCAGTTCGAGGCCACGCCCGAGTTCGTCGTCATGTTTCTTCCCGGAGAAACGTTTTTCAGTGCCGCCCTCGAACAAGACTCAGGCTTGATCGAACACGGAGTTCTGAACCGTGTGATCCCCGCGTCGCCCACCACGCTGATCGCATTGCTGAAGGCCATCAACTACGGATGGAATCAGGAAAAATTGGCACGCAACGCGCAGCAAATCAGTGCGCTGGGCAAAGAATTGCACGATCGGCTGCGCCTTCTTGCAGGACATATAACCTCGGTCGGTACAGGCCTCGACCGTGCGGTGGAATCGTATAACAAAGCCGTGGGATCCTTCGAAAGCCGGGTGCTGGTTTCGGCGCGAAAATTTGCCGAGTTGGGCGCATCCGTGGCAGATGACATTCCCGAACTGGAGCCGATTGAGACCACGGCGCGCGCGCTTTCGTTTGAATGGGATGAAGACGATGCCTTGCCGGAAGCCCCTGAAGATGAACGCAAGGCGGGATGAAAGCCGCCTAATGTTACGGCGGCTTTGCTTGATCGCGTCTAGTCTGAGAAATCTCTAAACCTGCCGAGCAGTTCCCTGCCCGTCGTGCTGAAAACCGCGCTCCGATCACATCCGAAGGGCCACGTATCGGCATACACTCCCGGTCGCCGGAACTCGCCGCCGATCCGTTTTCAGCCTAAAGATAGCTCCAGCACCGCCGATAACTTCATTGAAGAGGGTGCATCGCAAAGCGGCATCGCTCTCCCTTCGTTCCATCCCTCTTCACGAAATCAAGACGGTAAGGAGTCATCAGGCCGGTGAAACGTGCTACGGCATTTCGCCTCGTCAAAACAGGGATTGCCATCCCTGTGGCTGCAGGCTCGTTGTGGATAGCCGACAAAACAGTGGGTGACTCGGCTGGCCCGTCGGCAGATTTCATTTCGCACGTGTGCTGTTTTCCGCTAACGGCCCCTGTGAAAAAGAGGTACGCCGCATGAGCGGCTGTTCAGAGCCACCTCGGGCCAGGCGACTGAAGTATTTTGCCGCCTTCGCCAGTCTATTCTCCGCTATCGTCGGAGCATTGGCGCTGGTGGGCTGGGGCTTTCACGTCGGATTTCTGAAGAACTGGGCAGCGGGACCTTCCACGGTCAAGATCAACACGGCCATCTGCTTCCTTTTGATCGGAGCTTCGCTCTGGCTGCAGCGGAACGCAGACGACCGGCTTGTCGCGAGCAAGAACCTGGCGGCCAGGATTGCCGCAGTTGCCGCGGTACTCCTAGGGCTGGTCAGTGCGGCGGAGTACGCATTTAACGCCAGCCTAGGAATCGACACTTGGTGGCTCGCAGCCCTCGCCGCCGGAGAGGCTGGCCGGGCTGGTCAGCAGCTCATGTCGACTGTTACTTCGCTGGACTTCGTGCTCTTGGGACTGGCGCTGGCGTTCCTGAATCAGAGGACGCAGCGCGGTCGCTGGCCAGCCCAATTCCTCTCTCTCGCGGCAGTAGCGACCGCAATCTTTGGCATCCTCACCTTTATCGCAGCCCCACGCATCGCCCCGACCTATATCTCCCTGTCCGTTCCTACGGGGGTCACTCTTATCGTGGTTTCGTTTGGAGTGGTGTGCGCCCGCCAGGAATGGGGGGTGGGAGCCGTTCTCGTGAGTCAGAGTCTGGGTGGGACTCTGTTGCGCCAGCTTTCCCTACCCGCCATTTGTATTCCTCTGCTGATCGCCTTTGTGCTGTGGAAGATCTCCGCGACCGGTCTCCTTTCGGAATGGGGGACGGCCGTACTGACGACAGCGATGTCCATCTTTCTGCTGGCCGGCCTCACTGCCCAGGCGGCAGTGGTCATTGAGCGCCACGACATCGAGCGAAGGAAGGCGGAGGAAGTGCGCGAACACCTGGCCGCTGTGGTCGACTCCTCGGACGACGCCATTATCAGCAAGTCCCTGGATGGAGTTATCAAGGCCTGGAACCGCGGCGCCGAGAACGTGTTCGGCTACTCGTCGTCAGAAGCCGTGGGCAAACCAATGCTGATGCTCTTCCCTTCGAACCACGAGGAAGAGGAAGGCGACATTCTGGCTCGCATCCGGCGCGGCGAGAGCGTGGAACATTTCGAAACCATCCGCATCCGGAAGGGTGGCGAACGCATTGACGTTTCAGTGACCATTTCGCCGATTCGGGATGGCAGCGGCATGGTGGTGGGCGCCTCGACAATTGCCCGGGACATCACCGGGCGCAAGCGGGCGGAAGAGGCTCTGCGCGATCAAGCCCAGATGTTGGACTTGGCGCAGGTATTGGTGCGCGACACCCAGGGTCGCATCGTGCTGTGGAATCAGGGTGCGGAAAATCTGTACGGCTTCGGCAAGCAAGAGGCAGTGGGTAGAGTTTCTCACGAATTGCTGCAAACAGAATTTCCCGAACCGCTGGCTCAGATCGAGGAAAAACTGCGCCGCTCCGGGTCTTGGGAGGGTGAACTCGTACACCTCAAGCGCGACCAGACACGTATCGTGGTTTCCAGTCTCTGGGTTTTGCATCGCGACGCCCAGGGAAATCCACATCGCGTTCTGGAAGCAAACGTCGACGTCACGGGACGCAAGGAGGCGGAGCGTCAACTCGCCGCCCAGTCCGAAGAACTCTCGCTGCAGTCCAAGGAACTGCTCAGCTCGCGGGAGGCCCTGGAAACCCAGACGCTGATGCTGCAATCCGTACTTGACAGCATGGAGGAAGGACTGGTCGCCGCCGATGAGCGGGGAAAATTCATCCTGTGGAATCCGGCCGCTACCCGGATCGTCGGCATCGGCGCGGACAACGTTCCCCCCGGCGAATGGAATACACACTACGGCGTTTACCTGCCCGACACCATCACCCCCCTCCCGAACGAGCAAAATCCTTTGTCGCGCGCCCTTCGCGGCGAGGTGAGCACGGCCGAGATGTTCTTACGCAACCCAGAACTTGAGGAAGGGGTTTGGATCGAGATTAGCGGCGGCCCATTGAAAGGCAAAGATGGAGCCACACGGGGGGGCGTGGTCGCATTCCGCGATATTACGCAAAGGAAAATCGACGAGCGGGAGATCCACAAACTCAATGAAGAGCTCGAAGAGCGGGTCGCCCAGCGCACTGCGCAACTCGAGGCGGCCAACCACGAACTGGAGGCGTTTACCTATTCGGTTTCCCACGATCTGCGGGCACCCCTGCGGCACATTGGCGGTTTTTCCAAGATATTGACCGAGGATTTTGGTCCCGGGCTGCCTCCTGAAGCGCAAACTCACCTGCAGCGCATCGAAGACGGGGTTCACCGCATGGGGCTGCTGGTGGATGAACTGCTGAATCTGGCGCGGGTCGGCCGGCACGCGCTCCAGCTGCAAAGCACCAGACTGAATTCGGTGATTGAGGAAGTTGTGTCGCTGCTGCAGCCGGAAGTTGTCGGCAGAGCCGTCACCTGGAAGATTGCCGAGCTGCCGTCGGCGGAATGCGATCCCATCCTGATCAAGCAGGTTTTTCAGAACCTCATCGCCAATGCTCTCAAGTTCACTCGGACACGAGAGCGCGCCGTCATCGAGATTAGTCGGCAGCAAGAAGACGGAGATACCGTCATTGCCATTGGCGACAACGGCGTCGGCTTCAACATGAAGTACAAAGACAAACTGTTCGGAGTTTTCCAGCGCCTGCATCGTGCCGAAGATTTCGAAGGCACGGGCATTGGCCTGGCCACCGTCAAACGAATCATTCACAAGCACGGAGGCGAAGTGTGGGCCAAGGCTGAACTGGATAAGGGAGCGACATTTTACTTCACGCTCAGCGCCGCATCCGCAAAACTCACGCTAGTACAAACCGACGCGGCAGGAGCATGACAATGGATCCAAATAATGAAGTCGATATTCTTTTGGCCGATGACAGTCAAGACGACACCGACCTTACTCTGCACGCCTTGCGCGCAGAGAATCTCGCCAACCGCGTCTTTGTCGTGCGCGATGGGGAGGAAGCGTTGGAGTTCCTTTTCTGCACGGGTCCACATGCCGGACGGTCCTTCGATCATCCCCCGAAGCTGGTTCTGCTGGATTTGAAGATGCCGAAAGTAGACGGGATGGAGGTTCTCAAACAGATCAAAAGTGACGCGCGAACCAGGACCATCCCAGTTGTCCTGATGACCTCTTCCAGGGAAGAGCGCGACATGGCGAACGGCTACGCACTGGGAGTCAACAGCTATATCCAGAAACCAGTCGACTTTGGTGAGTTCCGCAAAGTGGTGAAGTCGCTCGGACTGTACTGGCTGGTCATCAATCAGCCTCCGGTCAACGGGAAATCACAAACCGCGAAGCAGGGATCATGAGCAGTGCGGGAACCAAACCCGGGATGGAAAGCTGGGCCAAGCCTCAGCCAAAGCTCCGCGCCTTGCTGGTGGAAGATAACGCGCTCGACGCTGCGCTGGTTTTGCGCGCCTTATCCAAAGATGGCTTCGATGTCACAGCCGATGTGGTGCAAGACGAAAAAGCATTTACTCGAGCACTCAGCAGCAATCCTCCCGAGGTTGTGCTGGCCGATTACAACCTGCCGAATTGGAAGGGAATGGAGGCACTGGCAGTGCTTCGCAAGGAAGGTCTCGACATCCCGATGATCCTCGTCTCGGGCGCGCTGGGCGATGTGACCGCAGTCGAGTGTATCCGGCAAGGAGCGACCGATTATGTTCTGAAAGATGGCCTGGCGCGGCTGCCGGAGGTCATCCGCCGGGCATTGCGGGAGAAACATGAGCGCAGTCTGCGCCAGCAGGCGGAAGACGACTTGGCGCGCAAAGTGGATGAACTGGCGCGCTCGAATGCCGACCTCGAACAATTTGCCTATGTCGCCTCCCATGACCTGCAAGAGCCGCTACGCATGGTGACCGCATACACCCAACTGCTTGCAGAACGGTATAAGGGAAAGCTCGATGAGAATGCCGACACCTTCATCGGCTATGCCAGCGAAGGAGCGCTGCGCATGCAGGTGCTCATTCAGGACCTGCTGGCCTTCTCGCGAGTGGGCCGAAACGGACATACGAGAATAAGCATCGATTGCAATGCAGTGATGGACGAGGTCCTGCAAACCCTGGCTGCGGCCATTCACGAGAGCGGGGCTCTCATCACTCATGGAAAACTCCCAGCTGTCTGGGCGGATCGCACGCAAATGGCCCAAGTGTTCCAGAATCTGATCGGCAACGCGATCAAGTTCCGCGGGAAAGAAGCACCGGTAATCTCGGTGCAGGCCGAAGAACTCGACAATCAGTGGCTATTCCGAGTGAACGACAACGGAATCGGAATTGCGCCGGAGTACGCGGAAAACATTTTTGTCGTCTTTCAAAGGCTCCATGCGCGGACCGAGTACCCGGGCAACGGCATCGGCCTGGCCATTTGCAAAAAAATCATCGAGCGTTACGGGGGGAGGATCTGGGTAGAATCCCAAGCCGATTCCGGCTCTACCTTCAAGTTCACGCTCCCCGTCGAGGGTCCTGATCCGAAACTAAAGGCGGAGAAATGAAAGCCCACGAACTTCTGATAGTGGATGACAATCCGGCCGATATCGCCTTGGCTCACGAGGCTCTCGCGGCCTCCGCCTACCAGGGTCGAATCAGCAGCGTATGCGATGGTGTGGAAGCGCTGGCTTTTCTCGATCGCCGAGGAAATTACGAAAATGCAAACCGGCCCGATCTAGTCATGCTGGACTTAAACCTTCCCAAGCGAGATGGCCTGTCAGTATTGGCGGCGATGAAAGCAGGCCCTGACCTGCGCCGCATTCCGGTCGTTATTTTTAGCACTTCCAGGTTGGATAAGGACATTGCACGAAGTTACGAGCTGGGTGCGAATTGCTACGTCAGTAAGCCGGGAAATCTGATCGAATTTTTTTCCATGATGAGATCGATTGAAGAATTCTGGTTTGGCTCGGTCAGCCTGCCACCACGAGGAGAATGAATGAATAGCCCGACGGCTCAACCCACAACTAGCGTATTGCTCATTGAAGACAATCCCGGAGACGCGGACCTGGTCCGACTCCGTTTAGTGGAAGGCCACTCGCCGGTAAAAGTGAATTGCGTGAACCGGCTCTCGGACGGCCTGGCCTCATTAACAGTCGAAACTCCCTCCGTCGTTTTGTTGGATCTGAACCTTCCCGATAGCCACGGCGCCGAAACCTTTCGTCGACTCCTGGAACATGCTCCTAATGTGCCCGTGGTCGTGCTCTCTGGCCAGGATGACGAAGTGCTTGCCATGAAAGCGGTTCATCAGGGAGTTCAGGACTATCTGGTGAAAGGCAATATCTCCAGCAAGCAACTGGAGCGAGCCATGCGCTACGCCGTCGAAAGACAAGCGCTGCTGCGCGCCCTGGAAATTACGCAAAAACAGCAACTGGAGTTCAAAAACCAGTTCCTCTCTCACGTCTCACATGAACTGCGAACACCGCTGACCTGCATTCACCAATATGTAACGCTGCTTCTCGATGGATTGAGTGGACCCGTTACACCCGATCAGGGTGACCACCTGAAGACTGTGTTGAAAAGTGTGAACCAGTTGCACGCCATGATTCGCGATTTGCTCGAAGCCACCCGGGCTGAGAGCGGCAAGATGCGAATCGAACCGCGTTGCATCGTTCTGGGGGACCTCATCCACCAGACGGTTGCTATGCTTCGGCCAACCGCGAATGAAAAGAACGTGGGACTCGAGATCGGGCTCGATCACAGACTCCCATTGGTGCACGCCGATCCCGACCGGGTGCTCGAGGTGCTCATGAATCTGCTCGACAATGCTATTAAGTTCACACCACCCGAGGGTGCCGTTATGATGCAAGCCCACATGGTGGATGCTGACCCGGGCTCGGTTTACGTTGCGGTGAGTGATACAGGCCGCGGCATAAGCCCGGAAGCCAAGGCTCTGATCTTTGAACGCCTCTACCAGGACCCGGATTCTGTCGATAACAATCGCTCGGGCCTGGGGCTGGGTCTTTTCATCTGCCGGGAGATTATTCGTTTGCATGACGGGCGCATCTGGGTTTCGAGCGAACCGGGCCAAGGTAGTACCTTCAGCTTTACTCTACCTATCTACTCGCTTGCCAAGCTGCTGGCGCCGGTGGTCGCCTACCAGAACCGTTTGCGTCCCTCTTTTGTGCTGGTGCGCGTCGAGCTTACTCCGGCAACCAATCCTACACGCGGCAACTGGAAAGAAAGCTGGCAGCAGTGTCTGGAGATTGTAAGGCGTTGCGTCTATCTCGATAAAGACCTGGTGCTGCCCCCGATGGGAACTTCAGGAACATCTGAAAGTTTTTTTGTGGTGGCATCGACCGATTTAGAGCGCTCCAAGATTATGACGACGCGCATCCGCGAACAACTGGAGCGCGTGCCTGATCTTACAGCCAAATGCAAGCTTTCCATCAGCACTGTTCCGGTTGAAGTACGAGCCCAGGAAGGTGAATCCCTTGAACAGCAGATTCAAAGCCTGGCCGATCAAATAACCGACATGATTTTGAGCAGCATGGAACGGAAACCGGTTTCCGCTGGAAATGGTGCGCTCGGGAAGACCCCAAAACGGGTCAATTGAATAACACCAATTAAAAAAGGAGAACTACCTTGACAAAACCAAGGATTCTAGTCGTCGACGATGATCCGGATCTGGTACGCGCCATGCGCCTGCGCCTGCGCGCCAACAATTACGAGGTCACCACGGCCACCGATGGCTACTCCGCCATCGCCTCGGCACAGAAAGACCGCCCGGGCCTAATTATTCTCGACCTGGGCCTGCCGGTGGGCGATGGCTTTGTAGTTCTGGAACGGCTCCAGAATAGCGACACTCTTGCCGGGATTCCCGTGATCGTGCTGAGCGCTCGCGACCCTCAGAGCAACGAAGAACGTGCGCTGAAAGCAGGGGCAGCCGCGTTTTTCCAAAAACCTGCTGATAATGACGAACTAATGAATGTTATCCGGATTAGCCTGGGAGCAGCAGCCGGTGAGCAACGAGCGCCCTGGCCGTCCTAAGAGCAATTCCCGAAGTTGCATCGGATTGCTGTCTCGGGAGAACCATTCCCCATGACCGATCCGCCAATTCAAATTGAAGATCTTCACAGTCTCGGCCGGGGTTCGGTTCCCGTTAGCCCCGGTCGCTTCTTACGTTCTGAACTTCTGCTAAGGCCTTCCTACCGAGCTAGATACAAAATCCCACAGAAAGCTCCATTAAAACGTACATAGTTTCTAGAAACCCTTCTATACTCTTGGAAGTACTTTAGATACGTTAGATAGCGAATCCAAAAACGGGAACCGGCGTGGCAGCGAAGTTGCTAACTGAGGAGAGAGGTAGTGAAGTGGCGGGTGTGCGTCTGCACCGCCTCGTCAGTCTACCCGCAGGCTCGCCTCCGAAAGCCATGAATCGGGAAAGCCAAGTCCGCTTTGTTGCCGTGCTGCTGTTTTTGCTCACCGTAGCCGCAGTCGTCTTCGCTGGATTCAATTTGAACTCGGAATGGAGGTTCCTGGTCCCTGACGATGGCGTCTGGTGGATCGAACACGGCGGACGCTTGACGGCTGATCGTGTGGACCACAATGGACCTGGAGCCAAGAGCGGTATCAAGCCGGGCGACCAGTTGGTATCGATAAATGGGCAGGAAGTCCAGAACATGTCGGGCCTGGAGCGGCAGCTTTACCGTAACGGCGTCTGGTCCAAGGCGGCGTATTCCCTGCTGCGGCAATCTGTTCCTCTCGATTCCAGCGTCATTCTGGTACCGGCAGAGCGCTCTCTAAACAACTGGCTGAGACTGATTGCCCTGATCTACCTCGGGATCGGCCTCTATGTTTTGCTGCGTCGCTGGACAGCTCCGGGATCAACCCACTTCTATATTTTCTGTCTGGTTTCTTTCATTGCCTATTCGTTCAAGTACACCGGCAAGCTCAACGATTTCGACTGGACGATTTACTGGGGCAACATCGCCGCCAGCGTACTGCAGCCCGCATTGTTCCTGCACTTCGTCCTGACGTTTCCAGAGAAACGTCAGATTGTACGCAAGCACCCTTGGCTCTTGGCGCTGGTCTATGTGCCGGCGGCGGTGCTTTTGGCGGCTCATGTGGTCGCCATGCGGTGGCTGCAGGCGAGTGAGCGCCTTCGCTGGAATCTTGACCGCATGGAAATGTCATACGGATCGCTGTTCTTTCTAGTCGCAGCGGTTCTACTTTGGTACAGCTACCGCCATGCCAGCAGTACGATTCTCAGGCAACAATTGAAGTGGGTGACTCGCGGGACAATTTTGGCCATCGTTCCTTACACCCTGTTCTACGTCGTGCCGTATCTGATGGGATCACTGCCGGACGCAGCCATGAAGGTTTCGGCTTTGTCGCTGGCGCTGCTCCCGCTTACGTTTGGTTATGCCATCTTCCGCTACCGCCTGATGGATGTGGACCTGATCTTCAAGCGCGGCGTGGTGTACACGCTTGCTGCGGCAATCGTCGTGGGATTGTATTTCGGCCTGGTGGCTGGCGTAGCCCTATTGGTGCACAACTGGCAGCCCAGTTCCGGTCCGGTGGGCCTGATCCTTGCTGTTGTGGTTACTGCCCTGCTGTTCGATCCGGTTCGCAAGTGGATTCAGGATCGCATCGATCAGTTCTTCTACCGCACCCGCTATGACTATCGCCGGACATTGCTCGAGTTCGGACGTGAGTTAGGTTCCGAAACCAATTTGAATACGCTGCTGTCTTCGCTCATTGACCGGCTGTCCCGGACTCTGGCGGTAGACCGCATGGCGATCTTCCTTGCCAGTCAGGGTCTGGAGGGAAAAGATGCGAGATCAGACGATGCGGAAAAATTCGCACTGGCGAAGTCCTTCGGGCTCTCGGCGAGCGGTGACCTCGACCTTGCCTTCCTGAGCGAGCCCCGGACGGAGCAGGCGGGGCACCTTTTCTTCGAGAACACACATCAGGTGCCCCGCGAAACGCCGAGCGCGCAGCACGCCATCGCCCGCCTGGATCTGAATTACTACATCCCCTGCCACGCACAGCAGAGGACCATCGCCGTGCTCGGACTGGGCAAGACCGCGAAGGGCGATTTCCTTTCCAGCGAAGACATGGAGTTGCTTGAAACCCTGGGGGGGTATCTTGGCATCGCGATTCAGAACTCGCGCCTCTATGCTTCGCTGCAGCAAAAAGTGGCGGAGTACGAGCGCCTGAAGGACTTCAACGAAAACATTGTGGAGTCCATCAACGTGGGTGTGATGGCGCTCGATATGGAAGACCGCATCGAAAGCTGGAACGCCCAGATGGAAGTGATGTATGCATTGCCGCGCTGGCAAACCTTAACCCAGCCATTGAAGGCGATTTTCCCCTCGGAGTTTGTCGAAGAATTTGATCGCATGCGGCGCGAGCCCGGCATTCGCAACCTGTACAAGTTCCGATTGAAGACGCCCGCCGGAGAAGTTCGCACGGTGAATGTGGCGCTGGCGCCGCTGGTGACGCGCAAATTTGAAGTCATTGGTCGCCTGATCATAATGGACGACATCACCGAGCGCGTCGATCTCGAAGCCCAGCTTTCGCAGGCCGATAAGCTTTCGTCTATCGGATTACTGGCGGCCGGCGTGGCTCATGAAGTCAACACTCCCCTGGCTGTGATCTCCTCCTACACTCAGATGTTGTCCAAACAACTGCAAGGCGATCCGCAGAAGTCAGGGCTGCTGGAAAAGATCACGCGGCAAACCTTCCGTGCCTCCGAGATCGTGAACAATCTCCTGAATTTCTCGCGCACCAGCGGAAGCGAAATCGGCGATGTCGACGTGAACAAAGTGATTGCCGATACGCTCGCGCTGTTGGAGCATCAATTCAAGGTTGCTAAGGTCCAAGTGCAGAACAATCTCGAGCCACAATTGCCCGCGATTCAGGGTAATGCGGGGAGACTGCAGCAAGTTTTCCTGAACTTGTTTCTGAACGCGAAAGACGCCATGCCTGGCGGCGGCACACTGCGCGTCGCTACAATGAATGGGGAAAGCGTCAGCGTAAGCGTTTCTGACACGGGTTCGGGCATCGCACCGGAGAACATTCAGCGCATCTACGATCCCTTCTTTACGACTAAAACTTCGCCGCGCGAAGGCCAAACCCGCGGCACCGGCCTCGGGCTTTCGGTTACCTACGGGATCATCCAGGAACATGCCGGAAAGATTCGAGTGGAAAGCCATCCCGGCGCGGGTACAACCTTCACGCTCGATTTCCCTTTAATTAGAAAGGGCGTTCATTCCAAGGCAGAATATGTCTGACTCCGCAGTCATTTCGCGCACGCCGTTGAACGGAGCCCCGGGACTGTCGGGCGCGGTGCTCATCATCGACGACGAAGCAGGGATTCGCGAATCCCTGCAAACCTTGCTGGAGATGGAAGGCTACGCGGTGGAAACCGCAGTCACCGGCGAGGCCGGGTTGCAGCGGATTGGGGAGCATCCTTTTGATCTTATCCTGCTCGATCTCGCGCTGCCCGGTCGCGACGGTATGGAAATTCTGGCCGAGATTCGCACCCATGAAACTCACCTGCCGGTGATCATGATCACTGCCTATGGCACTGTTGAGAATGCCGTTCGTGCTATGCAAGGCGGCGCCGTTAACTTCGTCCAGAAACCCTGGGACAACGAAAAGCTTCTTGCCGATATACGCGCTGCCATAGGCTGGCGGCGTGCTGAGGAAGAGAATGTACAGCTGAAGCGGGCACTTAAGCAGCGCTACAACTTCGAAAACATTGTCGGCAAGAGCGAGCCGATGCTAAAGATCTTCGACCTGGTTGGGCAGGTGGCGAACAGCCGCTCTACGGTGCTTTTGCAAGGAGAGAGTGGAACAGGCAAGGAAGTTATTGCGAAAGCTCTGCATCTGAACTCGCCACGCCACGATCGTCCGTTCGTACCAGTTAACACAGGTTCCATGCCAACCGACCTTCTCGAGTCGACACTCTTCGGCCACGTGAAGGGCGCGTTCACCAGCGCCATCGCTTCCAAAAAGGGCCTGTTCGAGATGGCCGATCGAGGCACGCTGTTTCTCGACGAAATCGCCACGATGGGCCTGGATACTCAGGCAAAGATTCTTAGAGTGCTGCAGGACCGCAAGTTCATGCATTTGGGCGGAGTGCAGGAAATTCAGGTGGACGTCCGAATCATCGCGGCCACCAATGTTGATTTGCGGCAGTCGGTGCGCGAAGGGCGCTTCCGCGAAGATCTATTTTACCGGCTCAACGTGATTACGATTGAGTTACCGCCTCTGCGCCAACGCAAAGAGGACATTCCGCTGCTGGTCGATTTCTTCCTGAAGAAATATGCCGAGGAAAATGACCGTCCCGCAAGGCATATCGCTCCGGAAGCGCTGCGCGCGCTATTGTCGCACTCGTGGCCGGGCAACGTGCGCGAATTGGAAAATGTAATTGAGCGCGCCGTCGTATTGTCCTCCGGTACGGAAATCACCCTGGATCTTCTGCCCGATAACCTGCTCGGGCGGGGTTCCGCTTTTGCGCTGCACGATCCCCCGGCAGACGCGTCGCTATTTGAAATTGTGGAGGATGTGGAGCGGCGCATCATCATTGACATGCTGGAGAAGTGCAACTGGAACCAGACGGAAGCCTCCGAGCATTTCAAAGTTCCTCTCTCTACGCTGAATCAGAAAATCCGTCGGCTCAATATTGAGATTAAGAAAAAGACTCGGGGATGATCTTTTTCTGATCGGTTCTTAGCCTTGCGCTCTTAGGCTCTATCCCACCCAATCAACGCGCGCCTCCGGCCGAATGATGCCCGCTTTGTGGCCCATGTCAAGAAGGCGTTGGACGGCCTCGCGTCCGTCCGGACCGTAGTCGAGGGTACGCTCATTGACGTACATGCCGACGAAGCGGTCGGCAGTTTGCGAGTCGAGATCGCGGGCGAACTGCATGGCGTAGGAGAGAGCTTCTTCGCGGTGCTCGAGCGCGTATTGAATGCTATCGCGCAACGCAGTGTTCACCGCGGAAATGAGCCCGGCACCGAGGGCACGACGGATGGCATTGCCGCCCAGGGGCAATGGTAGTCCCGTCATCTTCTGCCACCAGCGGCCGAGATCAACGATGCGGTGTAGTCCAGCTTTGTCATATGTCAGCTGGCCTTCGTGGATGATAAGCCCCGCTTCATATTTACCCTCGAGTACCTGCGGAATGATCTGGTCGAAGGAAACGACTTCCGTCTGCACTCCAGGAGCGAAAAGTTGGAGGGCGAGATATGCGGTAGTGAGCGTGCCGGGAACAGCGATGCATTTTTCTTTGATTTCGCTGTGTGTAAAGGGACGCGGCGAAACGACCATTGGCCCATAGCCCTCTCCCACGCTGCCGCCACACGACATGAGCGCATACAAATCCTGAATATAAGGATATGCGTGAAACGAAATCGCGGTGACATCGTAGACGCCTTGGCGCGCTTTCTGGTTCAGGGTTTCAATATCGCAAAGCGTGTGAGTGAAGCGCAATCCGGGCACGCGGACCTTATTGGTGGCGAGGCCATAAAACATGAATGCGTCATCGGAATCGGGGCTGTGAGCGATTGAAATCTCGCGCACCTGCGGTGATGGATTGCCACTCGAGTGTTTCGTTTCTTGTTCCGAGACTACTGTCATTTCTTAAACTCCAAACAAATTTCCGCCGGCACGCTAATTGCGCGACCGGCGCTGCCAACGCGCCGCAATTCCCGCCGCCATCATGACCTTGATCACCTCTGCGAAGAGAAACCAGTAAAGGCCCCAGCGGAAGGCTCGTGCAACCGAATGGGTGAGAAACGCAAGCCAAGCCAGGCCGCCGGCAAAGAGTACGCCCTCGCCCAGAAGGCCGCTTAGCGCACCACGAGCGAAGGTCTTGGGACCACGCTCCATGACATATCCCGCAAGCCACGCCACGAAGGGATACGTCAGCAGAAATCCACCAGTGGGGCCTAGCAACTGCGCGATTCCACCGGGGCCAATCGGGCTAAACACCGGTAGACCCATCACTCCTTCGGCCAGATAAAGCAGCAGTGCCGCAAAGCCACGCCGGCTGCCTAGCAAGAGTCCCACCAGCAACACTCCAAAGTTCTGCACCGTGAGTGGTACTGGAGTAAAAGGCAATGGGATGGTGATGCGAGCGCACAATGCCACCAACAAGCTGCCGCCAACCACAAGCGCGATCTTCCTTACGCTATCGGACGCAAAAACACGTTCATGTTGATCGGTAAAAGTTGGAACCGCCGGTTTTGCCATGAAAGCTTCTCCGAATTCAGTGTGGTGCGTCAGGGTTCAATCTCGCGAGCCTGGCGCCCGCTTTCCACGTCGCTGGAAATTCCTTCGTGGGCAGCATGCGCGGCCTGCAAGTGGCGACGTAGCCGGATGTACAACGCGATGGCCACGCAGACCACGACGAATGTACTTATACCCAAGATCAGGAACCACCAGATCATCCGCACAACCGAGTAGGATAACAGATGGAATGGCAAGCGACGCCTTGCGAGCCTGCGTGAGCGGATAAACTCACAGTGTCGGACTGCCAGGCGCTACTTTTAACTATGGTGAGCTAGTCCGCGGCTTTGGCTGAGGCCACTCTTTCCCGCATCGTTTCGACTCGCTTGAGCATGAACTTCAATCGTTCGCGTCCAAACTTGGATCTCATGATTACCTTCTCAATGACGCCGAACATGTGAGGGTCGCCAGCCTTCTCGCGTAATTCCTTTAGAAAAGGATGAACTTTTGCGAACACAATAAACATTTCGCCGCTTACCGCAGGTTGCAAGAATAACTCCTCACTCAGCGCTCCGTGCAACACAAACGACGCTGCCATGCTCCAGTAGCCGGAGACCTGGCGCAGCCAATTGTTTTCCTGCGAGCCGGAAGCAAAAGCTATCTTCATGAAATCGTCCGCGGTCTTCGGCCAAAATTGAACGAACCACCAGTTGCGCGCCTTGCGCATTTCCGCTTCGCGGCGCAGGTCGTAGAGTTGCAGAATAAGTTGAGCATCGCTAGCGGTCGGTTTTTTGGCCATAACTTCCTCCGTTGGATGAAAACGCGGGTTGGTTCTGGATTAGGCGGTGGTCGCCGCAGCCTCGGTAGGCGGCGCGGACCTTTCGTAGTCGCACTCTTTGTTTGGGCAGGCGATCACGGGTCCGGCCTTCAGATTTTTCTCAACCAAATACTCGCTGCCGCAACTTGGGCATTTTTCTGGGATCGGTTTGTGGGCCGAAGTAAATTTGCACTTCGGATAATTGCCGCAGCCATAGAATGTATTGCCTTTGCGGGCACGCTTCTCCACCAGTTCGCCGTCTTTGCACTCCGGGCACTTCACCCCGATGAAATTCTGCTTGACGTACTTGCACTCGGGATATCCGCTGCACGCCGTGAACTCGCCGAAGCGGCCGTGGCGGATCATCATATTACGTCCGCACTTGGGACAGAGTTCGTCGAGCGGAATGTCGGGAACTTTCTTGCCCTGGTCGAGACGCCTCGTAGTTTTGCAATCAGGATAGCCCGTGCACGCCATAAACTGCCCGAAGCGACCGCGCTTGAGCACCATCACGCGGCCACAGTTTTCGCAATATTCTTCCTGCGTGGTCTCCTGCACGTCGGCCGAGTCAAGGTCAGGCAGGTTGATCGGATTTTCTTTCGTGAATGTGCAAGTATTTGGATCCTCTTTGTCGTAGGTGCTGCAAGCATAAAACGAACCGTGCTTGCCCCACTTGATCACCAGTGGTGCGCCACAGCGCTCGCACTTCTCATCCGTGGGCTTCTCCATCCGCTTAATGTTCTCCATATGCTTTTCGGCATATTTGAGATCCTTCTGGAATTTCTTGTAGAACTCGGCGAGGGTGTCGGTCCACTTCTCTTTCCCTTCTTCAATGTCGTCGAGTTCTTCTTCCAAATGTGCGGTATAGGCCACGTCAAAAATGTCGCGGAAGTTTTCCACGAGAAGATCGGTCACCACCAACCCAATCTCCGTGGGCGTAAATTTGCCACCGAGTTTCTGCACATACTGCCGTTCTTGGATCGTCGAAAGGATCGCAGAGTAAGTGGAGGGCCGGCCAATTCCGCGCTCTTCCAGCTCCTTTACCAGCGATGCTTCGTTGTAGCGCGGCGGCGGCTCGGTGAAATGCTGTTCGGGCTTCAGTTCTTTCAGCGTCAGCCTTTGCCCCGCTTCGAGCGCGGGAAGTTTGTGCTTAAGCTCTTCGTCTTCTTCGTCTTTGCCCTCTTTCGATTCTTCATACACGCGCAAGAACCCGTCAAACTTCAACACCGAACCGGTTACACGGAACCAGAAAACGTCACCATTTGTGGCTTTTGCGTCGATGTCTACGGTGGTTTGATCGAACACCGCGGGCATAATTTGGGACGCGACAAAACGCTGCCAGATCAGTTTGTAAACTTTGTATTCATCTTCCTTTAAGTATTGTTTGATCTGGTCAGGATGGCGCATTGCCGAGGTCGGACGAATGGCTTCGTGCGCAGCCTGCGCTTCCTTCTTCTCCTTATATGTATTCGGCGTCTCCGGCAGATAGGCAGCGCCGTATTCCGTGCCAACGTATTCGCGCACTTCCTGAATTGCCTCGGGCGCAACGCGAGTCGAATCGGTACGCATGTAGGTGATCAGGCCCACCAGTCCTTCTTCGCCGAGTTCCACGCCTTCGTACAGACGCTGCGCGATCATCATTGTGCGCTTGACGCTAAAACGAAGTTTGCGTGAAGAATCCTGTTGCAATTTGCTGGTGGTGAAAGGAGGCGCCGCATTACGGCGGCGTTCTTTTTTATCAACCGACCGGACCAGCCAGTCGGCTTGCTCCAAAGCGGCCCGGATCTTTTCTGCTTCCTCGCCGTTCGTGACTTCGACCTTCTCTTCGCCTTTGCCCAGGAAGCGGGCGTCAAACGCTGGAGGTTTACTGGCGGCCAGATGAGCATCGATCGTCCAGTATTCTTTTTTTTCGAACGCTTTAATTTCGCGTTCGCGCTCCACGATCAATCGCAAAGCAACCGTCTGCACTCGTCCGGCGGAAAGCCCACGGCGAACTTTATCCCACAGCAGCGGCGAAACCTGGTAGCCGACCAATCGGTCGAGTACGCGCCGCGCCTGCTGGGCGTCGACCAGATTCTGGTCAATGGTACGGGGATGCTCGAAGGCGGCCTGTACAGCGCGCTTGGTAATTTCGTTGAAGGTGACGCGCTGGATCCGCGGAACGGCATCAGCGTCCGCCTTTTTCTTCTTCTTTTTCTTTCCGTGGGAGCCGTTGCCGTCGAGCTCCCCAGCCAGGTGCGATGCTATTGCCTCGCCTTCACGATCCGGGTCAGGCGCCAGATAGATCGCATCCATCCCGCTTGCCATCTTCTTGAGCTTGGCTAGAACCTTTTCTTTGCCGGGGATGACGACATAATCGGTGGCAAACTTATCGTCCGTATCCACACCGAGCGTGCTCTTGGGCAAATCCTTGACGTGGCCTAGCGAGGCCTCGACCGAAAAGCCTTTGCCCAGATATTTCTGGATGGTCTTGGCCTTGGCCGGTGATTCGACAATGACTAAACTTTTTACCAACTGATCCTCAGTTCTGTAGGAATTGTCTCGAAGCTAGCACGAATGGGACGGCGGCAACAAGTTACTGGTGAAAAGCTTTAAGCTGTCAGCTATCAGCTCTCAGCTTCTGCATCAGCGATGGCAGCATCCGTTTCACCTCTATGGCCGCTTCCGAAAGCCGCTGATATTCAACCGTTTTCAGGAGTTCTATATCGTGGGAGAATTAAATGGTATTCCAGTTCGCTCGCCGACCCTGCCGCCATCTGCAGAAATCGTGCAAAATCTGCGTCCCCATTACGGCATGTTCCCTCCGCGATGTTCGCGCCAATCGAGGCTGCTGACGACGCATTTGACTCGTCAGCCCATAAGTTTCCTCCCTCGGGAAAGGCTTCGTTGATTTGTATACATCCAGCGTCAACGTATGTGCTCTCTCCCATACCTTGAGATTTCTGAAGCTCTGCACGTGTCTCCCTCCAATCCCCCACCTGATGGCTGATAGCTGAAAGCCGACGACTGAGCTAAAAGCTTTTCACAAAATTCTTTCCCGGCATTTGCCTCACTTTACCGGTCAGCTCCAGCTCAAATAGGGCTGCGAAAATTTCTGAGGATGACATTTCTGTTTCCAGACGCTCCACCAGTTCATCGATGTGCGTGGTTTCGTCGGCTTTCAGCAGGCTTAAGATTCGCCTCTCGTGCGGAGGAAGCCCTTCGTTCGGAAATAGAGATGCGGAAGAGGCACCTTCGGATTCAGGCGCCGATGGCGGGGTAAGCGCCAGCTTTACTTCCGCGGGCAGATCTTCCCACACATCTTCCCATGTGGCCACCAGCTTCGCGCCCTGTTTAATCAGCGTATTTGGCCCCCATGAATTTTTGTTTGTGACATTTCCGGGCACGGCGAAGACGTCGCGGTTTTGTTCGAGGGCGCAGCGCGCAGTGATGCGGGTTCCGGAATATTCCGCAGCCTCCACCACGAGCACACCGACGGACATCCCACTTATAGTCCGGTTGCGGATCGGGAAGTTTTGCGGTGCTGCAAAAGTTCCCATGGCAAACTCGGAAATCAACACCCCGCCGAGTGCGAGAATCTGCTCCGACAGACGCGAGTTTTCCTTGGGATAAATCACGTCAACGCCTGTGCCGAACACCGCTATGGTCCGGCCCTTGGCCGCGATCGCTCCGCGATGGCTGGCGGTATCGACCCCGCGAGCCATACCGCTGATAATCGCTAGTCCCTGCGAAGCCAGGTCGCAGGACAAACGCTCGGCCATTCCCGAGCCATATGGAGTGGGGTGCCGCGTGCCAACCACCGCGATGCCCGGTTGCATCAACACGTCCGGATTGCCTCGAACATAAAGTACTAAGGGAGGATCATAGATTTCTTTCAGGCGTGACGGATACCGTGCATCTTCCAGAGTGACCACCGTGACGCCACCGCCGGTTGCCCGTGCAATTTCCTCTCGCGCCAGCTCCGCTGACTTGCCGGTGGCAATCGATTGCGCTGAAACAGCCTTGATTCCGGTGCTTTCGAGTTCTGTGAGAGATGCGTGAAATACCGCCTCTGCGCCTCCGAAATGTTCGACCAACTTCCTAGCCTTTGTCGGCCCCAAACCAGCGGTCAGCGAGATGGCAAGCCATTCGAGAATATGAGTGGCAGATGAATATGCGGCTAAAGCGTTGGGCAAGTCAGAACTCCAATTTGGCCTAGGGCTGGCGGAATGTTGTCAACCGCTGAGCGCAGTGTCAAGGTAAGGCGTCACAAAGTGCCACCAAAAACGGTCTGCTAAAATCAAAACAGGAATGAGACGTCTACGCATCTCCGCCATTTCATACCTCAATACAGCTCCTCTGATGTGGGATTTTGAGCACGGCGTGGCGAGGAGTGAGTTCGATATTTCTTACACTCTGCCCGCGGCATGCGCGAGAGCGCTCGACTCCGGTACGGCAGACATAGGAATTATCCCAGCAGCAGCTTACACATCAGTTCCCGCGCTGGTGGTGTTGCCTGGGGTCGCAATCGCCTCGCGGCGTCCGGTGCGCTCCATTCTTCTGGTAAGCAAGCGGCCGGTGGAAGAGATTCGTACCGTGGCCCTCGATACGTCTTCGATGACCTCGGTGGCGCTGATCAAGATTCTGTTTGCGAAATGGCTGGGCGGCGATCGAATATTTACGCCAATGGAACCGGATATCCATAAAATGCTTGCCCAGCACGACGCTGGACTGGTGATCGGAGATCCCGCACTCCAGATTGATCGTTCGCGCTACTTCACGCTTGATCTCGCTGAAGAATGGATTCGCCGCACTGGCAAACCATTCGTCTTTGCCTTCTGGGCGATTCGGCAGGAGGCCCTGCGGGAAACGCCGCAGTCGCTGGATCTGGCTGCAGTGTTTCAGCAATCGCGCGACCACGGACTTGAACCCTTTAGCCTCGATCAGATTACCCGCGAATGGGCCCTCCGCCTGGGCCTCGAGGAACGCAACGTGCGATCCTACCTCACGGAGAACATTCATTATCAACTGGACTCGCCTTGCCTGGAAGGGCTGCGGCTGTTCTATCGCTATGCAGCAGAGATCGGGGTGTTGCCGGTGGCTCCGGAAATTGATTTTGCAAGCGCCGCGAATGCTGCAATTGTCTGACAAAATTTGATTTGCGCAAGTTTCCCCTTGTAAGCTCCTCCGAACGGTAATGCCCTTCCATTTCAATCCGCTGCTGGCCGTTCCCGTCTGGCACCGGCTTCGCCGGCTGGGAGGGCCCGGTCTGGTATTGTTGGGAATTGCCGACAATTCTGTGATCCCACTTACAGGAAGTATGGACGTTTTGACCATCTGGTTAGCCGCTCGTCATCGCGAACCATGGCCCTACTATGCCGTGATGGCGACGGTGGGCGCGGTCCTCGGTGGCTACATTACTTATGCCTTGGCACGCAAGGGCGGCAAAGAAACGATGGAGCGCAAGCTATCGAAAAGAAGAGCCGTCAAAGTTGCCAGAACATTTGAACGCTGGGGATTCTTTGCGGTGGCTGTTCCAGCGTTGTTGCCTCCGCCGTTTCCTTTTGTGCCGTTTTTGTTGGCGGCGGGCGCGATGCAATATTCGCCAAAGAAGTTTCTGGGCGCGTTAACGCTTGGGCGCGGCGTTCGCTACTCGATCGCCGCCGGCCTGGGATTTCTTTACGGCCCTCATATCCTGCGATTCTTCGACCGGTACTACAAACCCGCATTGGCAATTCTGATCGGTCTCGCAGCGCTCGGTTCGCTACTCACACTAATCCAATATCTTCGCTACCGGAAGAGCTAGAATTCGATGAAGTCGCGATATTCATCTGGGCTACTCGTAGATTACGTCGTGGGAGTGCTTCTTTTGGATTTCGTCGTCTTCAGCTTTTGAGAGTGGAATATTCTTTTCGCCTTCGCGAACCGACCCGTCCCGCATAAACTGCTCGAAGCCAGGGGCCGAAAAGACACAGACGACATGGATGACATCTCCTCCGGTGTTCGAAACGGATATCGACGTTCCGGCGGGAATAAAAACCGTCGAGCCGGCATGTACCTCCCGTTCAGAATCGCCCAAATGCACGCGAGCCGTGCCGGTCTCTAAGAACAAAATTTCGTCAGAACCGGGATGCCGGTGAGGGTCGATTTTGTCTCCGGGTTGTAGATCCTCGGTAAGAAAAACCAGGTGGGAAGAACCGCCATTTTTCGGGTCAACTTTTAAGATGAACGCGGCGCCAGGCGCGGGATGTTCCGGCCAGCCCCTCCAGACGCGCCGCTCTCCTTCATTCCTTTCCAAGATAAGCGGAGCCGGGCCCCCGCCAGCCTGTACGGCCTTCATCGACTCCGTTATAGCTCCGGCGCAGACTAGGATCGCGCAAGCACCTGCAATCACGCAAGCAATCCGCATAAGGAACCTCGCAATGTATTGGATTCTGATATGAGCGGAGACGTTACTCCAACTCCGGCCTCGAGACAACTGTTCCGCGTTGTTCAACAGTGCCTGCAGGTGGATAAACTGTTGCGGATCACAGGCGGCGCCAACACGTCTGCGCTAGAATAAGTTAGGCACTTATGTCCTTGACCAAGCAACAGGCGCTTGAGATGTTCGAGTCCGATGACCTGATCGGCATTGGGATGGAAGCCGACGCTGTGCGCCGCAAGCTCCATCCTGAGGGCGTGGTCACCTACATCATCGATCGCAACATCAATTACACAAACTTCTGCACCGAGTATTGCACCTTCTGCGCCTTCTATCGTCCGCTGAAAGGTCCTGCAGCGAAAGAAGGCTACATTCTGGATTTCGATATTATTTACGAAAAAATTCGCGAGACCGTCGAACTCGGTGGCACTGGCGTGCTAATGCAGGGGGGCTTGCACCCTGACCTCAAGATCGACTGGCACGAGAAGATGCTGCGCGGCATCAAGCAACGTTTTCCGCAGGTTCACCTGCATTGCTATTCTGCCTCCGAGATCATCGCCATAGCGGAATACAGCAACCTCAGCATTCGCGATACGATTATGCGCCTGCGCGATGCCGGCCTCGATTCAATTCCCGGGGGGGGAGCGGAGATTCTCGACGACGAAGTCCGCTACAAAATCGCCCGCCTGAAATGCCTGACCGGCGATTGGATCAATGTGCATCGCACCGCACATCAGATCGGCATGCGCACCACAGCGACCATGATGTTCGGCGTTGGCGAAAATTACGAAAACCGCATCAACCACTTTCAGCAACTGTACGATCTACAGGAAGAAACCGGCGGCTTCACGGCCTTCATCCCCTGGAGTTTTCAGCCGCACAACACCGCGCTCGGCGGCCGTCACTGGGACGAGGCAACCGCGGTTGAATACTTGAAAGTCCTTGCCATCTCGCGCCTATATCTCTCCAACTTTCTCAACGTGCAATCAAGCTGGGTCACGCAAGGACTCAAGGTCTGCCAGATGGGATTGCGCTTCGGCGGAAATGATGTCGGATCGGTGATGCTCGAAGAGAATGTTGTGCGCGCAGCCGGCGTTAATAACTGCACCACTGAAGAAGAATTGCGCCGCATCATCCGCGATGCGGGCTTCCGGCCTGCGCAGAGGGATACATTGTATCGGCAGTATTTCCTGAACTAGGTGGGTTGGACGCCGTGAATGTCGCCAGAGGAAGCTTACTCCCAGCTGAAGATACCCTCTTGGTCGATACCGATTCGAACAATCCTGTTCGTGGCTCGGCGCTTCAGAAATGCTGCTCGATGATCCCGCGTCTTTTTGAAAGGAAGTCAGATGATCCGGCCCTGCACTGATGCCGATATCGACGCGATTCACTCAATCATTAACGAGGCAGCCGAAGCTTACCGAGAGGTGATCCCGGCCGATTGTTGGCACGAACCCTACATGACGCGATCCCATCTTGCAGCTGAGATCGCGGCGGGAGTCAACTTCTGGGGATGGGACGAGGCAGCCGGCTTGATCGGCGTCATGGGCCTTCAGAAGGTGCGCGATGTCACTCTCATCCGCCATGCATATGTGCGGCGCTCTTATCAGAGCCGCGGAGTTGGAGGTGCGCTCCTTAGGACGCTAGCCAGTGAAGTCACAGGAAAGTTGTTAGTGGGCACGTGGGCCGCTGCGGAGTGGGCCGTCCGATTTTATGAGCGGCATGATTTCGGCCTGGTTTCGACCGAGGAGAAGAACCGGCTTCTCGGCAAATATTGGAGTGTTCCTGAGCGTCAGGCAGAAACCTCAGTCGTACTGATACATGGAAACTAATTTTTGACGACAGTGCAATTTTTGTCGCGAAAATGCCGCGGTACAAAACTCTTCTAGCCGAATTTTTTACACTCGCAGCAACGGGGAAACCCCTGCATGGTCGATAGAAGAAGCACTGTACCGGCGTTGAGCGTGTCGAGGAAGCATGCTAGCGGCCTGAAAACACAGCTTTTCTTCGTGTTCCACAGAGGCGACCTCCACTTGGCAAACCAATTGCACTCTTCATGACTTGTTCGCAATTGGAGGTGTTTTTATGTCCGCTACGGGCGACGCAGAATTCCTTCGACTGCTGAAGAAAGATGTCGACTATTTCACCAGCGCAATTGAGCGCTTTGAGGATTTGATTCCTCGCGTTTGCGCAGCCCTCCAGGATCAATGGAGACTGCAAGCTCAGTCCCGAAGGAACTTTGCGATAGAGCTAGAAATTCTCCTGGAAAAGGCGGAGGAGTGTGTGAGCGCTCCGGCGGGACAAAAGAACTGACAAAGTAATTTGATTCGAAATCAGGGTTATCAATTTTTGTCGTGAACTCTGGAGTAGACGATCATCAAGAGATAATCATCTTCCCTACACGAAAGAGCCGCGCTCAGGTCGAATCCGGTAGAATAAGGGTTTCGACCGGAAGCCTTGCTTCGTTCTGATCTCATCCCGTCTTCGACATTGCTCGCATGGGCGGCCCCTAAGGGCGTTTTGCCTTACCTACGCCAGCACCTGTTGGATAAGACTTTTCAAGGTCTTTACCATACGGACGCCTTCGATCGCGCTTTGCTGATTCCGTATTTTATTGTGCTGGTCTTGCTTGCTGGGTATGGGATGCATCGCTACATTCTGGTCTACCTTTATTACAAGCATCAGAAAAATCGAACCAGCGAGCCCGCGGCATACTTTGAGGAGCTGCCGCGCATTACTGTGCAATTGCCCATTTTCAACGAGCAATATGTGGTCGAGAGGTTGCTGGATTCGATCTGTAAGCTGAAGTATCCCCGCGAGAAACTCGAAATCCAGGTGCTCGATGATTCCACTGATGAGACTGTAGAAGTCGCGCGCAATTTGGTCGAGCGCTATGCCGCGCTGGGAAATCCCATCACGTACCATCACCGAACGAATCGCCAAGGCTTCAAGGCAGGGGCGCTGGCCGCGGGTTTGAAAAGAGCGAAAGGCGAGTTTGTCGCCATATTCGACGCCGATTTCACTCCGCCGGAAGATTTCCTGCTGCGCACCATTCATCACTTCACTGAGCCTAAGATCGGCATGGTGCAGACACGCTGGACGCACATTAATCGGAATTATTCTTTTCTGACGCAGGTGGAAGCCATCCTGCTCGACGGGCATTTCGTGCTCGAGCATTCGGGACGCGCGCGCAGCGGCGTTTTCTTCAACTTCAACGGCACGGCGGGAGTGTGGCGGCGAGCCGCGATTGACGAAGCCGGCGGATGGCAACACGACACTCTCACCGAAGATACTGACCTTTCCTATCGCGCCCAGCTTAAGGGATGGAAGTTTATCTATCTCCAGGATGTCGAGTGCCCCGCAGAACTGCCGATAGAGATGACCGCGTTCAAGACACAGCAGGCGCGCTGGGCGAAGGGATTGATACAGACGGGTAAGAAAATCCTGCCTCGTGTATTGCGCAGCGACGTCCCGTTGCACACCAAGGTTGAAGCCTGGTACCACCTCACAGCAAACCTCAGCTATCCGCTGATGATCGTGCTCTCGGTTCTGATGTTACCGGCCATGATCATCCGTTTTTATCAGGGATGGTTCCAGATGCTATTCATCGATCTGCCGCTTTTCCTGGCATCCACGTTTTCCATTTCCAGTTTCTATCTGGTTTCGCAGCGCGAGCTTTTCCCCAAGACGTGGCCGCGCACTCTGCTCTATCTGCCGTTGTTGATGGCTCTTGGAATCGGGTTGACGATTACTAATACCAAGGCCGTTATCGAAGCGTTGATCGGCAAGGAGAGCGCTTTCGCTCGCACGCCTAAGTATCACGTGGAATCGAAAAAAGACAAGGTCGGCACCAATAAGTACCGCAGGCGGTTGGGATGGGTGCCATGGCTCGAATTGCTGATTGGCAGTTATTTTGCGCTGACAGTGTTTTACGCTTTCGAAAACGAGAACTATGTCACCATTCCTTTTCTTCTCTTGTTCGTGCTCGGCTACTGGTGCACTGGGTTGATGTCTTTGCTGCAGGGGCGGCTCGGGGGAGTCGCGCTCAACGCTGAGCCGCACAACAAGCCATTTCCGGTGGGCGTGTAGATTTTTGTACACAGGCATTTGCCGGCCCGCCGAAAACGAAGACTGAAGCTCGTCCTTTCATTCCGCTTGACTGCTCAATTACAATCCACTCGCGAAAGTTTCCCATCGGGGCCCAGCACAATTGACTCGCGGAATGCACCCTCGCGACTCAAAGGAGGTTCCAATGCTCCGCTCTCACAAGCTGTATTCTTTTCTTGGTCTGACGCTTCTTATCGGATCTCTGCTCAGCTGCGGTTCCCGACACGATTCTGACGAGTACTTCGTCTTCGTCGCAGCCAACCTCCAGGTCCCATACTGGCAGACCGCAGGGGCAGGCTTCGCCAAGGCCGCCGCGCTAATGAAAGTGCGCACCGACTACCTTGGTCCGAATAGCTACGACGCTAAGGCCGAACGCGACGCCATCGGCCAGGCTGTCCAGCAGAAAGCTACCGGCATCCTGCTCGCGGTAACCGACCCTGCTCTGCTTAAGGACGCCATCGACAAGGCGATCGACGCCGGAATTCCGGTGATTACCATGGATTCCGACGCCCCGGCCAGCAAGCGCCTGTTCTTCATCGGCACGAACAACTATCAGATCGGCATAAATGGCGGGCAGAGGCTTGCGCAGGAATTGAAGGGCAAAGGCAACGTTGTTGTCTTCACCATGCCCGATCAGCACAACATGCAAGATCGTTTGCGTGGTTATCGTGATGCCCTCGCGCCCACCAATATTAAGATCACGCGGGTAGTCGATATACAAGGCGATCCTCGCATCGCTTTCGATACCACCACCCAAATCATCGGCAAGGAAAAAGATCAGGTGGACGCCTTCGTCTGTCTCGAGGCGCAATCTGGAAAAGAGGTCGCCGGAGTGCTGAATAGCTATAAGATTACCGGTAAGGTGGTGATGGCGATGGATACCGATCCGGAAACGCTCGATTGGATCAAGAGAGGCGGCATCGCCGCTACGATTGCGCAAAAGCCCTACACTATGGCCTTTGTCGGGATGCAGATGCTGGACAACCTTTATCACCACAAGCCGCCTGCGCTTAACACCGACTGGTCGAAGGACAGCTTTGCTCCGATCCCATCCTTCGTGGATACTGGTTCCGCGCTGATCGACAAAAACAACTTGGACTCATTCTTGCAGGCAAAACAAAGCGCGACCGGCGGACAGAAATAGTTCTATCTTGTGATTCTTATTCTTCCGCCCTGGGTAGGGACAGGGGTAATGTTTTTTGAATAGAGAGATCAATTTAAGAGAGATCAATTTAAGACGATGCGAAGATTAAAGCCTTCTTTTTTTCTGGCAAGTGTTGCCACTAGTTTTCTTCTCCTCACAACGGCGGGATGGGCTTTCGATCGCCAGGCCAACTCCGACTATCGTACCCGCCGGGAAGCGCTCGCCAAGCAAGTAGGAGGTGTCGTGGTTTTGTTCGCCGCAACAGAATCCGACGGGCCCAACGATCTTTACGGATTTCGGCAGGACGATAATTTTTTCTACCTCTCTGGCTCGAACGAACCAGGCGCGGCTTTGCTGATCGCCTCCCCCGCCGAAGCCAAAGGTGATATCCCAGCGCACGCCTACAGCGAGATTCTCTTTCTACCCCCACGAAATCTGACGCAAGAAAAGTGGACCGGTCCCAAACTCGGCGCGGAAAACCCCGAAGCGCCGAAGATTACCGGTTTCGATCGCGTCGAGGATATGGGACAGCTACCCGATGAAGTGGCTCGCTTTGTCGCCGGTGCCCACCCCACCCTTTACACCGACGTAGCCTCGAGCGACGAGACATCTCCCTCGTCCAAGCCGCTGGCATTTCTGAAGCGGTTGAATGCATATCTGGTCTTCCAGGATGTGAAGCCGATGCTCTCATCGCTTCGCACCACAAAAGATCCAGGAGAGATGGCATTGATTCGGAAAGCGGTGGATGCGTCTGTGGCGGCCCACTTCGCGGCGTTCAAGACGGTAAAGCCGAACGTCAACGAGCGAGAAATTTCCGCGCTCATGCAATATGAGTGGGGCAAGCGCGGCTGCGAGCGGGTGGCCTACGCGCCTATCGTCGGCTCGGGCTATTACTCCACCGTCCTGCACTATTCTGATGACGACAACGTGATGAAGTCTGGCGACGTGGTAGTAATCGACGCGGCCGGAGAATATTCCATGTACGCTGCCGACATCACCCGCACGCTGCCTATCGACGGCCACTTCACGGCACGCCAGCGTGAAATCTACGACATCGTTCTGGGCGCGCAACAGGCGGCTATGGCTGCGTTCCAATCTGGAAAGTCGAGCCTTACCCGCAGCACAGCCAATTCGCTTTACCAGATCGCCTTCGATTACATCAACACGCACGGCAAAGATCTGCACGGCCAGCCGCTCGGACAATATTTTATTCACGGCCTCAGCCATTACATTGGACTCAACGTTCATGACCCCGGCGACTACAGTGTTCCGCTCGGTCCAGGAATGGCCTTCACCATCGAGCCGGGGATTTACATTCCTGAAGAAAACTTAGGAGTGCGGATCGAGGATGATTTCTACGTTGCCCAAGATGGCAAGCTGATAAAACTGAGCGCGGCGTTGCCCTCGAAAGCGGAAGAGGTGGAGAAGGAGATGGCGGGGAAAGGCAGTGGTCAGTGATCAGCGCTTAGTGGTCAGTAAAAACAGCCAACGGTTATTTGTTGCGGACCACTGCCAGTGATCACTGGCCTCAGCTCACGAAATGTATTCCCTTATGTATTCATCCTGTGTCTGAGCCAGTTCGTGAATGTTGCCGTCGAAGATGACTTTCCCGTCGCGAAGAATCAGAAAGCTCATCGGACCCTCGCAATGTTGGTTGGGTGGCAGCGCCACCATGTGGTTCGCTGTTTTGTCGAACTCATGCGTGGCCATGGTAAAAGCATCTTGCAGGCGGTGTGTAACCAGAAGAGCGCTGGTATGGCTTACGTCGCGTTGCTTCACGATCAATTCGATGATGGTATTGGAGGTCACCGGATCCAAGCCTCCGGTTGGCGAATCATACAGCAGTAACTCCGGCTGCGTAATCAGCGCCCGGGCGATAGCGACGCGCCGCCGCATGCCACCAGAAAGCTCCGAAGGGTTCAGTTCGAGAGTGTGCTCCAGTTCCACGAAGCGCAACACCTCGCGGACTTTGCGATCGATATCGTCGTCATAAATGCCGTGCTCCTCCATTAATCGGTAGGCGACGTTTTCACGGACAGTAAGCGAATCGAAGAGTGCACTCTCCTGGAACACCATTCCAATTTTTCCGCGCAGCTCAAACAGTTCCTCTTCCCGCATCTGCGTGACATCTTGCCCCAGCACCAGAATGCGTCCGGAATCAGGCCGGATCAGTCCGATAGTAAGCTTCAGAATCAAGCTCTTCCCTGAGCCAGCGACGCCAAACAACGCCTTCGTCTCGCCACGATTCAGGTGGAACGAGACTCCGCGCAGCACCTCGTTCTCCACAAATGAAATCTTCACGTCCTCAAAAACAATCACCGGTGCAGAATCTTCCTTCGTCGTGATGGAAGCCGAATTCAGGGGGAGAGCGGGAGCAGACATAGGGTCACTGGTATGCGAGGACGGCCATCAGCAGCCGCGTAAGGATTAGATCAAAAGCCAAGATTAGAACGGAAGCGGCGACCACAGCTTGCGTGGTGGCACGACCTACACCCTGCGTTCCCCCTCGGGCGTTCATTCCGTAAAAGCAGCCGACGGTGGAGATGACGAATCCAAAGAGAACCGGCTTGAGCAACCCCATGAAGACGTCCTGGAAAACCAATGTTTCCCAAGCGTTGTACCAATATTGCCGGGCGTCGAGGCGCAGCAGGACTTTGGCAATGAACAAACCCCCGGTGAGGCCGACCAGATCGGAAATAATCGTCAGGAAGAAAAGCATGAAGACCGTTGCGGCCACGCGGGGTGTCACCAACTTTTTCATGGGATCGGTGCCCAGAGCACGCATGGCATCGATTTGCTCGGTAACCACCATCGATCCCAACTCGCTGGCCATGCCGGAAGAATTTCGCCCAGCGACCATAAGGCTGGTGAGGACTGGGCCAAGTTCCCGCACCATTGACGTTGAAACTAGCTGCCCTACCAGTGTGATGGAGCCGAAACGCTCAAGCGTATTTGAGGCTTGTAAGGCAAGCACAGCACCGGTGAAGAAGCCGGTTAGGACGACAATGGGAAGCGAGCCGACGCCGATTGCGTCCGCCTGCAGCACTATGTCGGCAAAATAAAACGGCTTGCGGAAGATATTGGCGACCGCATGTGCGCAAAATAAGGCGTAATCCTGAACCGTCTGGATTCTTTCCTTGGCGAAATACGTGGGCGAAGTGAGTTCCATGCGGCTCGGAAAACGTGGGCGAGATAGCCCAAGCTTCTCCGAAACTATAGCAGAGAACCCACACCGGCTTTCATCTCAGTGCAGTCCTTCCCTAAGAATTCGAAATTGTTGGATGGCTGATGGTTTACGGACGCGATCATCCAATGTACGCTCTGATGAACTCCCCGGCTTAGTGTGGAATGCCAGTAGACGTAGAACTTGGGCGGCCCCGGATTCAAGCTTATCTAGGTTGGCCTGTGCTGAGACATCCCATCGACATCGCTCGATAATCGCTTTCTTCTAGCATCCAAAAGACGGTTAATTTCGCTCACCAGTTCCAGAAGCCTTTTCGGGTCTTGTTCAACCGCAGCTTGTGCACAAAGGGTTACCCAGCTCTCCGCAACTTGCGCGTTTTCATGTTGCCGAGGGCTTCGCTTCGTCAAAAACAATTCTTTTTCCCCGGAATCACTGCCAGTATTATGCGCAACATCCTTATTTCTTGGGTCTGTGTTCCTCGGGTCTGTAGGATTTGTGGACACGGGCCATTGGATGCTACGGCCCGCGTGTCGTTTACTCCTGTGAATTCGGTAAAAAAAGGCATCCAGACACTAGTCGCGCAGGTCCGGCACCTTAGGGAAACCGTAAGGGAAGAACTTCAACTTTTTAGGGACGGAATGCGACCGTGGGTCAGTCAGAACTCCTGTTAGCATAAGAAATTGGATTTTCGATCAATCTGCCCGGCATTTTCGATCGGGATCAAGGATAAGAACTTGTCCCCACAAACTCTTCTCATCGACGCCGACGACACCCTCTGGGAGAACAACGTCTATTTTGAGCGGGCCATCGCTCGCTTTATTTCATTCCTCAATCATCACGAATTTTCTCCGGAACAAGTACGCGAGGTTCTCAATGACGTCGAGCGCGAATGCGTGGTGAAACATGGCTATGGCCTGCACAGCTTTGCACATGCTCTGGTTAATACGTTTGAACGGCTCAGCGCGGGCCCAGTTACACCAGAACTGCACGCGCAGATCAACAACTTTGCGCATACGATTGCTGACCATCCTATAGAATTCTTGCCAGATGTTCCTCAGACGCTGCAATATCTTTCCGCGCGGCATCGCCTCATCCTCGTGACCAAGGGTGCGATGGTGGAACAATCCGGAAAGATCGAGCGCTCGGGATTGCAACGATATTTCGAAGCAACCGAAATCGTGGCGGAAAAACACTGCGAAGCGTATCGAGAGCTAGTTGACAAGCACGGACTCGCACACGATTCCACGTGGATGGTCGGCAACAGCCCGAAGTCTGACATCAACCCTGCGCTGGCGGTCGGTTTCAATGCGGTATTCGTCCCCCATGGTGATACCTGGATTCTGGAACACGAAGAACTGAACGCCGCTCCTGCGCCGCAGCGTCTATTGATCGTTGGGCGCTTTGCGGAATTGCGCGAGCATTTCTAGAAAACTGTTCTGCCGGCCGGAATCAGGGTCGTCACGTTTCAACCGCGCCAACACTGCACCAAACTAACCAACAACGCTTTCTCGCCGCAGCGATTGCCGCATGTTACGCTCAATTTGGCTCGCGCTCTCGCGACGCTCATCGTGACTGTGGAGACCAATAATTTCCGCAAGCTTTTGCGCACCGTGGAGGCTCTCTCCGAATTGGGGCCCGAACTGACGGCGGAGCGCGAATTTTCAGAGACATCGCGACGCATGCTCGCCGCCGTAATGGAAGCGGCAGGAGCGAGCGAGGGCGCACTCTTAGTCTTCCACGATAAGCCCACCATGCTGACTTCAGTGGCGGCAGAAGGTTTCGCCATGCTGCCCGAGCCTGCCTTTATTCCGCTTCTACCCAAGCATGCTCACGCACTCACTGCGGCTCGCGGTCCGATCGTGCTGAACCCCTCCACGTATTCGATTTTTCTCAGCTCCAACGGAAATGTTGCGCCCGAACTTTTCAAGTGCCTGGCTCCGCTGAAGGCGGCCGGCAAGTTGGCAGGAGTGATAGCCCTCGGACGGAGGCCTGGAAACGCACCTTACGAGTCGGCGGAACTCGATGCCATGGACTTGCTGTGCAATTACATTGCGCTGGCCGTGCAGAATCATGCGTTGACGCAAACGCTGGCACAACGCGTGACGGAAAATTTACGACTCATGGCCTCGCTGCACGGTTTCTATGACGCTGCCCTGGAGGCGTTCGCGACCGCGATTGACGTGAAGCATGTCAACATTCACGGCCACTCGCTGCGCGTCGGACGTTATGCGGCTGCGATCGGCGAGGCTATGGGCTCCGAAGCGGGCGAAGTAGCCGCACTGCGCAGTGCTGGCTATCTGCATGACATCGGGAAGGTGGCGGTCGACCGCCGCTTGTTTGGCAAGCCCGGAGCGCTGAATCCGGAGGAGTTTCGCGAGATGGCTGATCACACTGTGGTCGGGCATCAGATCGTCAGCAGCGTGCAGTTTCCCTGGCCAAAGATTCACGAGTCGGTGCGCTGGCACCACGAGCGCAGCGATGGCTCCGGTTACCCCGACGCCCTGGCCGGCGACGATCTGCCCATGCCAGTGCGCATCATGGCCCTGGCCGATACCTTCGACGCGATGACCAGCACACGCCCGTATCGCGAATCGCTCTCTTTGGGCAGCGCGCTGAGCGATCTTGTACGGATGACTCCGCAAAAATATGATCCCAATGTCGTGCAGGCTTTGCTGATTCAGGTGCGCCGCGATGCCGTGGGCAGCAATCGAGTTCCGCTCCTGGCTGACCATATGGCGGTCAACATTGCCCCGGGGGACATCGACCAGTTGGCCGCTACTGTGCAGCACAAAGTTTCGCGGGGAAAACTGTATCTCACTTAAGTTGGCTTAGGCTGAAATTTCTATGTACGCCACTCCGAATAATTTCTCTCAGCGAAGCGAGGAATCGATAAACGCCGATTCACTTGCTCTTCTAGAAGTCCCTCCAACCCTGGACGACGATTTCAAGATCAATTCTTCCAAAGTCATACACTCTGACGATTATGTGGAATACTGCCGAGAGGTCGCGCGGCGTCTCAGAGACCCTCACGACTTGGCGCTGAGAGGCAGGGGCAAAAAGGCGATTACGAAATTAATCCACGAGCGCATCGCCGAAGCAGTGAATCTCCGATCCGGCGACGACATCGTGGATATCGGCTGCGGGGATGGAACGCTGCTGCGGATGGCAGAGAGCGCAGGTGCCAGATCCGCGCTCGGCTTGCTCGCCACCAATGAAGAAGTCATGGTGCTTCGGCAACTTGGCCTCAATGTGAAGCAGGGGCTCGCGGATCAACTTCCCGTTCCCGACGTAAGCGCCTCGGTGGTCGTCTGCAATAACGTGCTGCTGGTGGTTCCGAGAGAGAAAATCTCCGCTAGCTTGCTCGAAATCCATCGCATCGCAAAACCTGGCGCGCGTATATTTCTTGGAGAAATTCCTTTCGTTCAAACGCCCGATCCAAGCCCGAAGTTCGCGAGCCGACGGAAAACGCTTTCACATCTGTACCGTAACAACGGGCTGAGAACATGGTTTGGAATGCTGCGCCGAATGGCCTACTGGGAGCTCGCGGGAAAGCCTGCCGTTATCCGGAGCGGCACCGCCATTTCTTTCTACGCCTCCGCGCCGGAGTTCATCGCGTTGGCGCAAGTTGCCGGCTTGCAACTGGTGCGGTACTGGCAACATGAGCATCCAAACACTCGCAACAACTATTTGTTCAGAAAAGCGGGATAGTTCCCGACCTCGGCGGATTGGCCGTCCCAACATATGTAATCACTTCCGTAACCCGCGCAATCCGCAACTTTTCCCCGGCGTGGGGTTGATAATTAAGAGCACCATCCCCCGGAATCCTCATGCCTCGCGGTTACACGAAATTCGCTATCTTTCTTCTCCCGCCGAGCGTTCTTTGGCTGATGCTGGCGTGTATCGTGCCACAGTTGCTTGCTGCAAAAAAAGACGACCTGAATAAATACTCTTCCGGCGCGAGCGATCAGAGACGCGCACTGCACGCTCTGAATCGACTTACCTTCGGCCCGCGCCCCGGAGATATGCAGCAAGTGATGGCAATGGGCGTTGATCAGTGGATTAACCTGCAACTGCATCCCGAGAGGATTAACGACAGCGCGCTGAACTCCCGTCTCGAGCCGTTTCGCACTCTGCAGATGAGTACTAAGGAGATTGCAGAAAACTTTCCTGACCCGCAAGAAATCGATCAAGTGATGAACGGGAAGCGGACGATGCCATCGGATCCAGCGCGGCATGCGATCTATGAAGTACAGGTAGCTCGCGCTGAAGATCGAAAAGATCGTAAAAAAGAAGCAGCCAAGGGCGCAGCCGCGCGCGAAGCAAGTTGCGGGCGCATCGGCCGAATCGGCCGTGGCAGGGACGAGCGGATCATTAAGCGGGTTATCAAGCGGACCACCAGAGGTTGCGAGCCCGACTGCGTCGGACAACATCGCAAATGGCGGCATGAGTGGATCGATGAACGAATCTTCTGCGAACGGGGTTTCGCACGATGGCTCTGCGATGGCGGCGGCCGCACGAGAAGCCCAGGCAAAGCTACCGCCCGAGGACGAGGAGCAGGCGCGCCTTCGTCAGCAGCAACTTTACACCGACCTCCAAGTCAAGCAACTCGCGAATTTTCCGCCTGACCAGCGTTTCAAGAAAATTCTCAGCATGTCCCTGACTGCGCAGCTCACACTTGCCGACTCTCTCCGCGGAGGAAAAGGGCAAGAATTTCTGGAGGGGTTGAACCCAAGGCAGAAAGAAACGCTGCTTGCCATGAACAACCCGGCTGGCGTCGTGACTGGCGAATTGACGCAGGCAAAACTTTTGCGAGCTATCTACAGCGAGCGCCAGTTTGAAGAAGTGATGACAGATTTCTGGTTCAACCACTTCAATGTGTTCCTGGACAAGGGACTTGATCGTCTCATGCTAACGAGCTATGAACGCGACGTGATTCGCCCGCATGCGCTCGGCAAGTTCGAAGACCTGCTTGTAGCTACCGCGAAGAGCCCGGCAATGTTGTTCTACCTGGACAACTGGTTGAGCGTGGGACCAAACTCGCCGCAGGCTCTGGGAATTCCACTGCATCCCGGGCCTTATTGGCGTCCCAATTCGCGACCGAATCCAAACAAGCGACGTACCGGCCTCAATGAAAACTACGGCCGCGAGTTACTGGAGTTGCACACTCTGAGCGTGAATGGCGGCTATTCGCAGCGCGACGTCACCGAAGTTGCCAAGGTTTTTACAGGATGGACCATCGACCAGCCCGCGCAAGGCGGCGGGTTCAGGTTTGACCCGCGCATGCACGAACCCGGGCCAAAATTTATACTCGGGCATCGTATCAAGCCAAAGGGCGAAGGCGAAGGTTTGGAATTGCTTCACCGCCTGGCCACCAGTCCACAAACGGCACATTTTATTTCGCTGAAGCTCGCGGAGCGCTTCGTTTCGGATAATCCGTCCCCGGCTTTAGTCGATCGCATCGCCAAAACGTTTTTGAAGAAGAAGGGCGACATTCGCGAGGTGCTGACCGTTCTCTTTCATTCGCCGGAGTTTTGGGACGACGAAACTTACCGCGCAAAGGTGAAGACGCCTCTGGAATTTGTAGCCTCTACGTCACGCGCCACTGGTGCAGAGGTGGAAGACGCGCTGCCTTTGACGCGGCAACTCAACAACATGGGCATGCCGCTTTACGGCGCGCAGCCGCCGACCGGCTACTCCATGAAAACGGAAACATGGGTGAGTTCTTCGGCGCTGCTTAACCGCATGAATTTTGCGTTGGCTTTGACCAGTGGCAAGATTAAGGGTGTTAAGGTGGATGCGGCTCAACTGGCGGGAAACAGTTCCGTGCCGTTGGAGTCGTCACTGACGCTCTCTAATCTGGAAGCGAGTCTAGTCCCTGGCGGGGTATCGCAGCAGACGCACGATTCGATCGCAGCTCAGATTGGAGCAGTACAAAAAAACATTGCACAGCCGAAGCCAGGCAACAAGGCCGGACCTCGCAAGCCCGAGGTAGCAAACCGTCCGCCGGACGTGAACACTATTGCGGGTTTGCTATTGGGCTCGCCGGAATTTCAGAGACGATAGCTTTAGCCATTGGCTCTTGGCTCTTAGCTTGAATGGTGCGACTTCGGCATACGACCGAGTGCAAAGTATAAAGCGCAAGAAAGGTAACAGCTAAAGGTCAAGAGCCAGGAGCTGTTCTTATGTCCATCACTCGTCGCGTTTTTCTTCGTAACGGTGCCCTCAGCATCATCGGCACGGCCGCCGTGCCAAGCTTTCTGGCTCGCGCTGCGTGGGGTGCTGTCGAATCGGCTACACGCAATAAACGCCTGGTGGTAATTTTTCAGCGTGGCGCCGCCGATGGTCTCAACATCGTGGTCCCGCACGCCGAGCCGCAGTATTACGCTATGCGGCCCAGCATCAATATTCCGCGAAATGCGGTAATTGACCTAGATGGATTCTTCGGCTTGCATCCTTCCCTCGCTTCGTTTCAACCTCTGTGGAATCAGCGTCACTTGGCAATCGTGCACGCGGCCGGCTCTCCCGATCCCAATCGTTCCCACTTCGACGCGCAGGATTTTATGGAATCCGGCACTCCGGGTATCAAATCAACGGAAGATGGATGGCTCAACCGATCGCTGCGCAATCTGCCCGGCTCTTTGCAAAAATCTCCGTTTGAAGCGATCGCCATGGGCCCGTCGATCCCGCGCATCTTGAGCGGAGCCGAACCTGCTATCGCGATGAATAATATTAACGACTTCTCAGTCGGAGGCCGCAATCCGAAAGCTTCGCCGGTGGCAAATGCATTCGAGGCTATGTATGACCACTCCGCCGACACTGTGCTTCATGGGACCGGCGCAGAAACTTTCGATGCAGTGAAGATGCTGAAGTCCGCCGATCCTTCAAAATATAAGCCCGCGCCCGGCGCCGATTATCCCAAAGACAGACTTGGTGACAGCCTGCGCCAACTTGCGCAACTAATCAAGGCAAACCTGGGCGTGCAAGTGGCTTTCGCCGACATCGGCGGATGGGATCATCACGTAAACGAAGGCGCGACCGATGGCCAGATCGCCAACGTCTTGCGTAACTTCTCGCAATCGATCGCCGCCTTCTGGACCGATCTCGGGGACCTCGGCGAAGATACCGTGATAGTCACGATGTCGGAATTCGGCCGCACCGCGCGCGAAAACGGCAATCGTGGCACGGACCACGGGCACGCCAACGTAATGTTCGTTTTGGGCGGGCCGGTCAAGGGCGGCAAGGTCTACGGACGTTGGCCGGGACTGGATCAATCGCAGCTCTACGAAGGCCGCGATCTGGCATTGACTACGGATTTTCGCCAAGTGCTCGGCGAAGCTGTTGCGCGACACATGGGGAATAAGAATTTGGCGGTAGTGTTTCCGGGGTATGAGAATCAGCCGGGGAGATTCTTGAGCCTTTTGGGATAACTTCGCAAGCTGGAGCGCTCAGATCTCCACCAGCACGTTGCCGCCCTCAATCTTCAGCGGATACACGGAGACCTTCACGCTGGGATCTTGCTCGGCCGCGCCGGTCTTTGTGTCCCATGCCCAGCCGTGCCATGGGCACACAACCTTGCCGCCCTCAACCATTCCCTGCCCGAGCGGACCGCCGCGATGCAGGCAGACGTTGTCCATAGCACTGTAAGTTCCATTCACATTGGCGATGCAGATAGTCTTTTCGCCGCAGGGAAATTCTTTGGCTTCATCGGCGGGTGGAAGTTCAGACGTAGTAGTGAGTTTAGTGAAGTTCGGCATTGTAGGTTTTTCTGAAAGCTGAGTGCTGGTGGCTAGAGATCCCTCGCTTCGCTCGAGATGACCGCAAGCTCCCGCTTCGCGCACGTTCGCTGAGCGCGGTCATTTCGGCTGCATCGTCTGCGCGATCATGACCTGCCGCTTGAAATTCTCCAGCATATTCGGATCGAGGCGCACTTCTGTGGGCTTCTTCGCCAGCGTCATGGTGTCGATTTTGTCCTGCAGCTTGAGCAGTGCGTAGAAAAGATTCTCGGGCCGCGGCGGGCAGCCGGTGACGTAAACATCTGTGGGAACGATTTTGTCGACCCCCTGCAACACAGCGTACGTATTAAACGGCCCGCCTACTGACGAGCAGGCGCCCATCGAGATCACCCACTTGGGATCGGGCATCTGGTCATAAATTCGCTTCACCACGGGAGCCATCTTCAACGTGACCGTACCGGCAACGATCATCAAGTCGCTCTGGCGCGGGCTGGGACGGAATACTTCCGATCCGAAGCGAGCAATATCGAAGCGCGCGGTTGAGGATGCGATCATCTCGATCGCGCAGCAAGCCAGGCCAAACGTCATCGGCCACACGGCAGACTTCCGCGCCCAGTTGAAGACGTAATCCACCGTGCTGATCATGAAATTCTTTTCGAACTTGTTTTGCAGCCAGCCCATGAGATGACCTCGTCCAGCAAAATAATTATACAGTCCGAGCGCTAGCTGAATAAGTGCCGCCTTCCGGTTGCCGAGGTGTCGCCGCTCAGCTACAAATAGAATCATCAATGGTTTCAATATCTCTTTCGGCCACCACCCCCAGCAAACGGATTCTTGTACGGCTCGTCAATGCCTGGGCTCACATCCGCACTTCGCAGTTTTGGATGGTGACCATCGCCTTAATTCTGCGCGTAGCCTGGATCGCGATCGGGCACACTTACAAAATCAAGACCTCAGAGAATAATTTCAGCTTCGGATGGGAGATGGGGCGTATCGGCGAGGCCATTGCCTCGGGTCGCGGTTTCAGCGACCCTTTTGGTGCACACACCGGACCAACCGCTTGGGAGTCCCCTCTCTATCCGTACCTGATTGCAGGCGTCTTCCACGTCTTCGGCGTGTACTCGCGGGCGTCAGCGTTTGTGCTGCTCACCATCAACAGCATTTTCTCCGCTCTGACCTGTATTCCGATCTTTCTGATTGCTCGCCGGATTTTTTCCGAAAAGGTTGCCGTCGGCGCGGCATGGACGTGGGCGCTTCTGCCTTATGTAATTTCCTGGTGCGTGCGCCTGGTATGGGAGACGAGCCTATCGGCCTTACTATTAGCAGCTATTTTTTGGCTGACGCTTACCCTCGAAGATAACGACGGGCTGAACCCGTGGCTCGGGTTCGGCACGCTCTGGGCAGTTGCAGCGCTGAACAGCACCGTGCTGCTCTCATTTCTACCAGCCTCGGGATTGTGGGCCTGGTATCGTCGGGCCAAGCGGGGCAAGCCATCGTTGGCTGGTGTTGCGCTGGCTTCAGTGATCTTCGCTGTCTGCCTTGCACCTTGGCTCCTACGCAACTATCAAACCTTCGGAAGATTCATTTTCATTCGCGACAACTTCGGCGCGGAACTTCGCCTGGGCAATGGCCATGCCGCCGACGGCACCTGGATGGAGTATCTGCATCCCACGCAGGACCGTTATGCCCTGCAGCAATATAGCGCCATGGGCGAGTTGGCATATATCGACATGCGAAAGCGGCAGGCCGTTGAATTCATTGAGGCCGATTACCCACGCTTTGTAGTGCTCTGCCTGAAACGCTTCGTATACTTTTGGGACGGACCGCCGCGGCTGGCACAAATCTGGTGGCTGGCAGAGGTCAAGAATTCACTGTTCCTGGCCTCATCTGTGCTGATGTTCTGGGGACTACTACGCGCCTTGCGCCAGCGCAAACCTGGCGCCTGGCTATTGTTTTGGTTGATCTTTTCATATCCGGCGATTTTCTACGTGGTCTTTGCGATGCAGCGCTACCGGCGTCCAATCGAACCGGAAATTACCATCCTTGGAGTCTACCTGCTCACCGAAGCGGGTGGTCCGGGCAGGAAAGAAAAAGCTACCGAATCGGCGAACCTCTAAGCACGGCTCGCGTGCTCTCACCAATTGCATCTCGAATCGTCTAAGTTGTGATGAGGAGGATTCGCAATGAACCGTCACCGCCAATCTCGCGTCTGGTTGGGCGCCATCTTAGGATCTGTCTGCGCCCTCTTCGCCTTCGCGCTCGGAGCGCACGCCTCCGATGACGCCTCTGATCATGCCCCTGATCATACCTCTGATAACCGGGGCGCCTTCACGGAAGAGTTTCATCAAACTTACGAACTTGCTGCAGATGGCCGAGTGGAACTGGAGAACATCGACGGGGCGGTTCATATTTCCGCGTGGGATCAGAATGAAGTCAAAGTGGACGCCATCAAGTACTCCGACTCGAAGGAACGGCTCGATGAGGCACGCATCGAAGTCGACTCCGGCCGAGACCATCTCTCCATTCGAACCAAATATCGCGACCACGATTCGAGTTTCAGCTGGGGCTCGCGGCATAACCCCGCAAGCGTCGAATATACGTTGACCGTTCCGCGCACGGTCAGGCTGGACGAAATCAAGCTCATCAATGGCTCACTCGACGTCAACGGCGTATTGGGCGAGGTGAATGCCTCATGCATCAACGGCAGACTGGAAGCGCACAATCTCTCCGGCCGCGCCGAGCTTTCCACCATCAACGGTCGTCTGGATGCCAGGTTCGATCAACTTTCAGGCTCTTCTGTGGAACTGAAATCGGTGAATGGCTCGTTGGAGCTAACCATACCTTCGGATTCCAAGGCGGAAATCGAGGCGAGCACGGTCTCCGGCGGAATCGAAAACGACTTCGGTTTACGGGTGAACCATCATCGCTTTGTTGGCCATGACCTCCGCGGCGAACTGGGCAGCGGCGGTCCGCGCATCAAACTGGAAAACGTAAATGGCAGAATCGACATTCGCCACGCCTCCGACGGTCGAGCGCTAAGTCCGGTAAAGGACTTGAGCCATCGGGATAAGGACGATGATGAGATTTAGCTTGTATCAGGCATGGGAAGGGCACGACTTCAGTCGTGCCGTAACCGCGCAAGGTCGATTGCGGCTTTAGCCGCTGAGGTCAGTGACTGACAGCGCCTCAAAAACCCTTGCTGAACTACAACAAGAGCTCGCGGCCGAAAAACCCTAGTAGATCGTGTATCCCGGCGCAGGCGTGCGCAGATCCGGCTTCGTAGCCATCAGCAGCAACGCTCCCTCGCGTTTAAATGCGCGCAAGTCGTCAAGACTATTGAATGATTTTGTCTTGTAGTCATCCGGCGTAGGCGTGTCATCGGGAACGCGGAACGCCTCGACATTCTCGAAAGCGTGCTTTTGTAGCAGTTCAATGTATTCCGCCTGTGAGCGCACGTGCACTGGAACCTTCAACTTGTCGACCCACTGCAGAGAATATTGATTGTCCTTGTATAGATTGATGAGAATGAATAACTTTCCTCGCGGCGCCATCACGCGAAATAGATCCATCAGCGCCCGGTCCTGGTCGGCATAGTAGTAGAACGATTCCACCGACAATACTTTGTCAAAAAAGTTTTCTTCCCAGGGAATGTGCTGCGCCGACCCCCAGACATAAAGCACATTGTCAAAATCTTTCGATGCGGCGCGCGCCTCGCGAATCATTTCGTCGGAAACGTCGAGTCCAACCACCTGGCCGAAGCCGTCCGGCCCTTCGCCCACCAGACGCGCCAGCAGTCGCGTGGCCCATCCCGACCCGCACCCCAGATCGAGCACGCGCTCCCCCGGACGCAGGTTCATCCGCCGAATCGTCTTCGCCGTAATGTCGAGATGATGCTGCTCCATCTTCGGGCCCTCGCCGGCCACGGCCCACTGGTTGAATTCCTGCTGCAGTTTCTCGTCGGGAGTAAGTGATTTTTCAGGCATTGGCTCCTCTCGATTGTACCAACCGGCATCCCGGATCGGCCTCGGTTGTGTGCTAAAGTTCTTCTGCTTATGGCGACACGACCACAGAATCCCCCTCCGCCGGAACCCGGCCCCGTTTCTCTCTACTGCCCCACCTGCGCCAAAGAGGTGAACGATCCTCTGACCTGCGGCGACTGCTCCGCCGTCATCTGCCGGCGTTGCGGCACGCCGCTCGAATCTTCCGACGAACTCGGAATCGGATAATGGAACCTGCTCTCGCTCCGCCCACTACCGAAACTCCTGCATCCACCTCGCAACCCAGTCTCGCTCAACCTACCCTGGTTCGCGGACTCGGCCTTCTCGATTCCGTGATGCTGCTGGTCGGCGGGATTATTGGCTCTTCCATCTTTCTAACGGCGAAAGACATTGCCGGACCTCTGCCGCACCCTGTGCTTTTTCTGCTGGTCTGGGTTCTTGGCGGCGTGATTTCCATGTGCGCTTGTTTTGCATTCGCCGAGCTTGGGTCGATGTTCCCCGATTCCGGCGGTCAATATGTGTACCTGCGCGAGGCCTACGGAGACCTGCTTGCATTCCTCTACGGCTGGATGCTCTTCAGCGTTGGCAACGCCGGTTCCATCGCGGCCCTGGCCGTGGGTTCAGCCGCATATCTCGGCGGGATTATCCCCAGCATTTCGCAGCAGCATGTGGTTCTGTCGGTTGCGGGAATCGTGCTGACTCGCGCTCACGTAATTGCGCTGACCATGATCGCGGCCGTCACCTGGGTCAATGTCGTTGGGCTGCGGCGAGGTGCGTTACTGCAAAACCTCGCCACCTGGGCCAAATTTGGCGCCATCGGGGCATTCGTAATTCTGGGTTTCGCCATCGGCAAGGGCGATTGGCATCATTTCACTGCGCAACGGTGGGGCACTGTAAACGGCCTGACAAACGGGATGAGTGCAGGTCAACTGCTCTCAGCGTTCGGCATCGCGCTGATCGCCGTCTTCTGGGCCTACGACGGATGGGTGTACGTCACGTGGGTTGCCGGCGAGGTGAAGGAACCGCGCCGTAACGTGCCTCTGGCGATGGTGCTCGGTGTTTTGATCGTGGGCGTCGTGTATGTGGCAATGAACATGACGTATGTGTATGCCCTGACGATCGGCGAGATTGCCCGTCACGAGACCATCGCCCATGATGCTGCTGTGGCGCTCTTTTCGCCCGCGGCCGCCGTATGGCTCTCGGCGATGATCGCCATTTCCTGCTTTGGCGCGATGGCCTGTGCCGTCCTCAGCAGCCCGCGCGTGTACTACGCCATGGCGGTGGATGGCGTCTTCTTCCGCCGCATGGCGAAGGTTCATCCGAAGTGGCGTACACCCTCATTCGCGCTGGTCGCACAAGGGGTCTGGTCAGGAATTCTCACCCTTAGCGGCCGTTACGATCAACTTTACACCTACGTCATGTTCGGCATGGTGCTCTCCTACACGCTCACCGTGATCGGATTATTTCTGCTGCGCTGGAAGCGTCCCGACATTCCGCGCCCCTACCGCTGTACAGGATACCCGTGGCTCCCTGCGATCTATGTGCTCGTCGGCGGGGCATGGACTCTGAATACGATCATCACGCGACCCGCTGAAGCCTTCTGGGGTACAACGATCGTGCTGATCGGCGTGCCGGGATACCTGTACTGGAAACGTAGCAGCCGGAAATTAGCAATCACGCAGTAGAGGTTCTGGGGGGCGGGAAATGTTTGAACGATATACCGAGAAGGCGCGCCGCGTGATCTTCTTCGCGCGCTACGAAGCCAGTCGGTACGGCTCTAACGAAATTGGCGCGGAGCATTTACTGCTCGGTCTGCTACGCGAAAACAAGGCGTTGTATCGTTGGCTGCCTAAAACGAATCTCGAAACAATCCACCGAAGAATCGATGATCATTTACCCAAAAAACCCTCGATATCGACCACCATCGATTTGCCGCTCAGTTCGGTGGGCAAGCGACTCCTAAAACACGCGGCAGACGAAGCCAATCTTTCGGAACAGAGGAACATCGGAACGGAACATCTTTTTCTGGGACTGCTCGACGAGGAGGACTGCTTCGCCGCCGAACTTCTACGCGAGGCCGGCGCCGACGCGGCCGGCATTCGCCGACAATTGACCCACGCAGTGAGTGAACAGTGTGGGTCCTCCCACTTCCAGTCCATTCCTGGCCGCGAACACAAATCCGCATTCGCCGCACCCATCGAAATCCACGGCGTCCCCCGCAATGCCCGACAGGTACGCGAGGCCGTCCAGCACTGTCGAATGCACAACTGGCATTGGGACAAGCGTCCATGGACCAATGTTGACGTCGTGATCGCGAAAAACACCGGCAAGGTCTCATTTGACCTAAGCCTCGTCTCCGACGCGAACTTCGAGCTCGTCAAAGGCGGATTGAAGAAAGATCTTTGCTTCATTTGCGGCTGGGACCTATTCGAGTCGCAAACCGACGCCGATCACGGCACCGGCTATACCAACGGCCGTTTATGGCTGTGCACGGAGTGCTACGCGAAGTTCTGGGAGCGCCCGGATTTCCTCTCCTCCCGATATTCGGACATTACCTAGCGCCACAAAGCCGCCTCATGCCCTAGGCAAAGTCCCTAATGACGCGGGTAACTTTATTTGTGTCCCCTACTTGCAGTACCTTGGTGTAGTGAATATAGGTTCGTTGTGGGCGCCAGCGCGTCGCTTCCCCGGAGAAGACATGAGTCGTTCCGTTGCCTTCCGCTTGTTGCTGGTCGGGTTTCTTATTCCTGTTTTGTTCGCAGGATGCAATCGCGATCCTAACGTGCGCAAGCAGAAGTTTCTGGAGAGTGGCAATCGCTATCGCGATCAGGGCAAGATCCGGGAAGCCGCGATTCAGTACGCCAATGCCGTGCAAATCGATCCCCGCTTCGCGGAAGCGCACTACCAGTTGGGCGACGCCTACCTGAAGCTGAAGGACTACAACCGCGCTTACGTCGAACTCTCTCGCGCCGTCGACTTAACGCCCGACAACTATGCTGCACAGGTTGATTTGGCAGACCTGCTGATCTCCGCCCGCCGCCTGAACGAGGCGCAATCTCATCTGGATTTGCTGCGCGAGAAGCAGCCCGACAATCCCGACACTCACTTGTCCTGGGCCAATCTCTACGCCGCTAAGGGGAATGTGGGATCCGCGATCCAGGAGGCGCAGAAAGCCGTCGCCGTCGATCCTACCCGGCATGATTCCTATTTGAACCTGGCCTTCTTTCAAGTGCGCGCCAACCAGCCCGATCAAGCCGAGATCAGTTTCAAGAAAGCGGCTCAGCTGGGTCCAAAAGTCATGAGCGCTCAACTCGCTCTTGGCGCTTTCTACCAGTCGGTCAACCGTCTGGCGGAGGCGGAGCAGCAATTCAAGCACGCCATGGATGTCGATCCCAAGGATCCGGAACCGCGCGCCGCTTATGTTCGGCTGCTGATGGCGGAAAATAAAAAAACCGAAGCGGAAGCCTTTTTGAAGAAGTCGAAGAACGACTTTCCCGACAATTCCGAAGGTTATCGCCTGCTGGGTGACTTCTATTTTGCCAACGGTGATCTCGACAAGGCCACGGCCGAATATGGCTCTCTGAACCACGATCATCCCAGGGATCTGCAGGTCAAGAAAAACTACGTGCAGCTTTTGATCTTGAAGAACCGTCTTGATGAAGCCACCAAGCTGAACGACGAAATTCTCAATGCAAATCCGCAGGAGCCAGATGCACTCGTCTATCGGGGCGAAATGCAGCTTCAAAGAGGCGACACTGGCGGAGCGGTCGATTCTTTGCAGAAAGCCATCAAGGATGATTCCGGAAATGCAGTCGCCCACTATCGACTCGGCCTGGCTTTTGAGGCGCAGCACAATGATGCACAGGCGGAATCGGAACTTCACGCCGCGGTGGACCTGCGTCCCGATCTCACCGACGCCCAACGAGCGCTGGCGAATCTTGAACTTCGCAACAGAAACTTCGACGCGCTCGCGCAAACGGCGGAACAGATCATCCGGGGCGCGCCCAATGCCCCCGATGGCTACCTTACGCGGGCGCTGGCTGAGATGAACCGGCAGAAGTATTCCGAGGCCGAGCAGGACATGCACAAGGCGGCCGAGCTGGCTCCGGAAACTCCGGCGCCCTACGTGCAGATGGGCAACCTTTATCAGTTGCGGAAGCAATATGCGGCAGCCATCAAGTCTTATGAGCAGGCGCTCTTTCGAGATCCGGCATCGACCGACGGGCTGCAGGGAGTGATGAATTCATACCTCGCACAGAAGCAGATGGATCAGGCAATCGCTGCGGCCAGGGCGCAGATCGAGAAATCGCCTAACAGCAGCGGATTCTACGACCTGTTAGGTACCGCGCTGTTCGACAAAAAAGATTTTAGCGGAGCCGATGCCGCCTTTCGCAAAGCGGTGCAGCTCGACAGCAATAATTCTGACGCGCTCATGAAACTGGCTCAGACACAAGCTGCGGAGGGTTCCGCCAGCCAGGCTCTCGCCACTTACCAGCAGTCAATCAAGGATCATCCAAAGGAAATTTCGTTCTACATACTGGCGGGAATGCTGTACGAATCGCAGAGCAACTGGGACCAAGCCAAAGCCATGTACCAGCAAGCGCTGAATCTGCAGCCGGATAATCCTCTGGCATCCAACAATCTCGCTTATGTGATGTTGCAGCAGGGCGGCAATGTGGACGTGGCCCTCGCTATGGCGCAAACCGCGCGCCGCGGCATGCCCGACTCTCCGAACGCAGCCGACACGCTGGGCTGGGCCTATTACCAGAAGGGCGTCTATCGATCAGCCATCGATATGTTCCAGGAGTCGCTGCGGCTGAACGAAAAAAACGGCGGCGCCGACGACCCCACGGTACATTACCATCTGGGACTCGCCTATCAGAAAGCGAACCAACCGGTGCAGGCCCGACAGCAATTGGAGCGGGCTCTGAAGATCAGCCCGAATAATAGCGACGCGAAAAAGGCGCTGTCGGAACTGCGCGGGTAGCTGAAATCCGACCCTTCAAAGAACGAACGGCGGGCCGTACGACGCACCCAGTACTGATGGCTGTAGCTCGATCTTTACTACGAGAAACTTCAGCACGTCACCCATCTGGGTTGTAAATGCTTCAGTCGGCGGCGAGAGTTCGGGTCACATCATCTTCCGCTTGCGGGCGGCGCGGGCCGCGATTGGAGGGCAGTCCGGCGTCGCGGATTTTGTAGAGCAGGGCGCGGTAGCTGATGTTCAAAGCGCGGGCGGCTTGTTTGCGATTCCAGTGGTGGTGCTGCAGAACTTTTAAAATGATCTTGCGTTCGAGTTCATGCACGGCCTGGCGCGTAATTTTTTTCAGCGAGATGGGCCCCTCGACAGAGATATCGGCGCTGAAGAAGTCTGGTGATTGCGGGCGCAGGTCGCCGGAGATGGATTCTTCCGTCCCCAGTATTACGTAGCGCTTCATCAGATTTTCCAACTCGCGCACATTGCCCGGCCAATGATATTTCTTTAGTGCATTCATCAGTTCAGCAGAGGGCATGGTCGCACGCGAATTGAACTTCCGGTTGTAGTACTCGATGAAGTAACTAACCAGTTGCGGAATGTCGGCGGCGCGCTCGCGCAATGCGGGCATGTGAAGATTCACAACGTTGATGCGGTAAAACAAATCGGCTCGGAAGGCCCCGTTGACGATCTCCTCTTCCAGTTTTCGATTGGTGGCGCACACCACGCGGACTTCAACCTTTTTATCTTCCTGCGCTCCAATGCGGCAGAACTGGCCGTCCTGAAGAAGTTGCAACAGCTTCGACTGCAAAGCCATGTCTAGTTCGGAGATTTCATCGAGAAACAAGGTGCCACGATGAGCCATCTCGACGCGGCCGGGCTTGGTGCCGTAGGCGCCAGTGAAGGCTCCTTTTTCATAGCCGAACAATTCACTTTCGAGAAGCGTACCGGGAATTGCAGGGCAGTTCACTTTCACCCAGGGACCGCTCTTCCAGGGCGAAGCGGTGTGGATCATACGCGCGATAATGTCTTTGCCGGTGCCGCTCTCGCCGTTGATTAAAACCGGAACATTGGCGGCGGCAATTTTTGCCAGCCGTTCGCGAAGAGCACGCATCGCCTCAGTGGCCCCGAAAACAACCGAGTCGGGCGGCGTCTCGCCGAGAGGCTGGATCAGCGAACTGACTGTATTTGAGGTGCTCATAATGGTCCCCGCGTCCGTGCTGCGGGGGTTATGGTTTGATGTGCATCCGGAGAACCAAACGCAGGGGAACGGACACGTATGTGATGAGGCTAATCTATCCCGTTGAGGAAAAGCAACTTACTAAAGATTCAGAGGGATTACGACTCGCGGTTCCCAAGTTTCAATAGCAGAGGAGAGGCTACGGAAATGGGGGTAGGAAAAGATTTTCACACCGAAGAAGCGAGTTTCCGTCGCCGGGGTTTGTAACCGGTGATGAGCGGTCGTGAGAACTTCAGAGCCGCCAGGTTGTAACCCTCGCCGTGCTGCATGCGCAGCACCCTCGCCCGAAGGTTCCGAGCAACGGGAGGCAAGGCGGCCAGTGCAGCTAGCGGGGCACTGGGAATCTCGAGCGAAACCTGCGCGGAGTAAGGAATCGAGTGGCGAACTGCAATCAGCATTCCGCCGGCGGAAACGTTCAGGGCAGTGGCGAACTCCAGGAATTCCTTGTCAGCCTGATCCCCGCGACTTCTGACAAAAACCGGGATGGCTAGAGGCAACCGCGGCCATCGCCGTCGCTCACCCCCCGGAGTCTTACCGTTCATCCGCCACCTTTTCGCCGCCCACACTTTGTCCTTCCCGGATTATCCAACATTTAAAGCATCTTAGGGGCCAAAAGACTCACTTCTCCCGGCAAAGCCACCAGGGAACCGCGATGAAAGACCAACGAAGAGGCACAACTGCAGGAGTTAGGAGTTTAAGAGCCGCTGAAGTCCTGGCTTTGACTGCTTCCGGCGCGCGATGCTGTTCTATGGTGTGGATGGTCGCGCACTTTTTGAATGCAGTGAAAAGTGCAAGCTTTTGCCACTCTTGGGTAATCAGGTTGCATTTTTCGTTGACAAGGAAAAGTAACGCATCATACGATGTTGTAACGCATTCTTCCTTAACCAGTCGAGTGCATTCCCCCCTGTTAAAGCGCCGCTTCCCATATGCCCACCGTGCCAAAGAATGTATGTCTTTCCGAGCCCGGGGAAGAAAGAACGGGGACGCCGGTGCCCCGCCCGTCAAGCGAAGGAATCCCGGATGCGGCTGATTTGCCCCAAGCCTACGCTGAGTTGCAGGAGCGCTTCCAGCGGACCACCAACGCTCTGGGCTCCGCTGCCCACGATTTGAAAACGCCGCTGGCGATTCTAAACGGCTATGTGGAACTTTTGCAGAGCGAAAAACTGGGAGTCTTGAATGCGCGCCAGCGCGAAGTGTTGAGCGATATGCAATCCAGCGGGAAACGCCTGCAGCAGTTCATCCAGGATTTCCTTACCTATAGTGCCCTGGAAACCGGGGGCCTGATGATGCGCTTCGAAGCAGGCAACATCAATGATTGTCTCTCCGATGTCTGTCGCCTGTGGTCGACCCGCTTTCAGGAAAAAGGACTTGCTCTTTATTTCTTAGCGAACGACAAATTGCCGGTGTTTCCGTTCGATTCTCCCAAGCTAGAGCGCGTAATCTCCAACCTACTGGAAAACTCCTTTAAGTTTGTTCAGCAGGGTGGAACGGTCTGGTTACACGCTGAGCCCTACATGTGGGAACGTCGTGCGACTTCCCTGCCAGCGGCTGGGAGCGAGAGGCGCCGACATGATAATTCGCAACCCAATTCCGTGAAAGTGAGTGTGTCGGATACGGGCCCGGGAATTCCTGCTGAGTTTCATCAGGAGGTTTTCGACGACTTCTTCCGGCTTCCCGGCAACGAAAATAAGGAAGGCATGGGACTTGGTCTGGCGATTGTGCGCCGCTTGATGCAGGGCATGGGTGGAAAAGTGTGGGTAGAAAGCGATCCGGGCGCGGGCTGTAAATTTTCATTTCTCATTCCCTTCAAACCCTCCTCAACTCCTACTGGCCGAGGAAAGAATCGATGAGCGAGACGGCGAAGATTCTTCTGGTAGACGATGAACCGGCGATGCTCCGGTATATCCGCACACTACTGGAGGTCGACGACTACAAAGTGGAGACGGCTTCGACCGGGGAAGAAGCTCTGCAGCGCGTGGAGAGAGGAATGGAGCCTGATCTCGTGCTGCTCGATGTGTTGATGCCGGGGATTGATGGATTAGAAACGCTGGAGCAGCTTCGCCAGAAGCGCCCCGGAGTTAAAGTGGTAATGCTTTCTTGTGTCAACGACACGAAGAAGGTCGTCCAGGCCATGCGGCTTGGAGCTCACGATTACCTGACCAAACCTTTTCAGAAAGCGGAACTGGATGCAGTAATCGACCAGTGTTTGAATCAGGGCAAAGCCGCGGGGGGCGGGGAGGTCGAGGAAGTAGCGGACGACATATTTTTCATCGCTGCCAGTCCAGCCATGCGGAAGATTCGTTCGCAAGCAGCGCTGGTCGCGAACGTGGATATACCGGTCCTGCTACTGGGTGAGAGCGGCACTGGGAAAGAAGTGTTGGCACGGTTGATTCACAAGCTTTCGCCGCGAGCGCACCGCACGTTCCTGAAGGTAAATTGCGCAGCCGTCCCTGCCGATCTGCTGGAGAGTGAACTGTTCGGTTATGAGCCCGGCGCATTTACGGGAGCGACGCACGCGAAACCGGGTAAATTTGAACTGTGCAACAAAGGCACAATCCTGCTTGATGAGATCGGCGAGATGCCGCCCGCTTTGCAAGCGAAACTTCTTCACGTTTTGCAGGACCAGCATTTCTCGCGACTCGGAAGCCGCAGCGTTATCAAGGTGGACGTTCGCATTCTGGCAGCCACAAACATTGATATTCCTCAGGCGATCGCAGCCAAGCGCCTGCGGGAAGATCTTTACTACCGCCTCAATGCGTTTACTTTGCAACTGCCTCCGCTGCGCGAACGGAAAGAAGAGATTCCGGTTCTGCTGAAGCATTTCATGACGCGCATGGCTGAGCGCTACGCGCGTCCACAGCTTCCGCTTTCTCCTCAATTGCTGGAGGCGTGCCAGGCACATAGTTGGCCAGGCAACTTGCGCGAGCTAAACAATTTCCTGAAGCGCTATCTGATTCTCGGCGACGAACATTTGGCTGCGGCCGAGTTGCAGCCGCACAACGATGGCACCGGCGGCATGGGTGCGCGGAGCGATTCTGGAACTAAGAGTGGGGAAGCGACGGGCGGATTGAAATCACTGGCACGCTCGGCCAAGGACGAAGCTGAAGGGGAAGCCATCCGGCAAGCGCTCGAACAGACCAACTGGAATCGGAAGCAGGCGGCTGCCATTCTGCAGATCAGCTACAAAGCCCTGCTCTATAAAATCCGGCAATATGGCATCGCCGAAGCCAAGAGCCATCACAAGCTCTCCGCCGGCGCGTAAAGCAAACTGAAAGAATCCGGCTTACGCTCGGCGTGAACACCAAACCTGATCTACGGAGTCACCGTAACGCTGAATGGCGCAGTCTTAGTGAGCGAGCCTGAGGTAGCCGTAACCGTCAGAGGGTAAGTCCCTGAAGGCGTACCCGACACCGTGGGTTGCGTCTTCGCGCTGTGACAAGCGGGCAGCAATAGAACCAGCGCAAAGAATAGCGTGAGGCCAACCAGCGATTTGCGGCCGCGCTTACCGCTGGCGCCCAAGCCTAGAAAAGCCATTCCTGGAAGCATCAGCCAGAACGCATAAATAGGCCCATGGCTTGGCGCGGCCGCGGTGGGCGTCGGCTGCGCGGTTGTCGTTAGGTTCAACACGGTTGATCCACTTCCAGCGCCGCCGTTCAGCGTGATGGTGGATGTCGTGAAGTTGCAACTCGCTCCTGCCGGGAGCGAACTGCAAGTAAGCGAGACATTCGCTCCGAACACTCCCTGTGTGGGAGAAACTACCACACTGTATTGCGCGGACTGGCCGGCCGCAACCGTTTGGGCAGCAGGCGCTATCGAAACCGCAAAGCTAGTAGCTGTGAACGACGCAGGAGCTGTGCTGTGGGTAGTATCAGTGTCGTTGGCGCTGGTTACTGTGGCGGTCGCCTCATAAGTTCCGGGGGTGTTCGCCGTCACGGTAAAAACAACCGAGGATGTGGAACCCGCTTGTAAGGTTGGGATCTGACAGGCGATCGTAGTGCCGCTCTGGGTGCTGCACGTTCCTGAGCCAGCGCTGGCGCTGTTGAAAGTAACTCCGGTTGGAACCGTTCCGGTCACGACCACGCCAGTGGCCACGTCCGGCCCGTTGTTGGAGAGAGTATAGGTTATGGTCACAGGGCTGCCGGCGGCCACCGTTGTCTCAGTCGTCGCAGTGGATCCGGTCGAAGAAATGACCGGGGCTATGCAGGTAATGCACAAATCAGCGGCGGTCCCAATCTTGACCAGGAACGCGTCTTTCGTCCCATTCAGGGTGGTTCCTCCGGCCCCAGATAACGGATCGAAAACTTCCAGCGTAGTCGAGGTGGTATCGCCTGCAATGTATGTGTTGAGATTCGGATCAACGGCAATGCTGGTGCCGCGGTCGGTGCCGTTACCGCCAAAATAAGTGGAAGACGAGCCAACCTGGTTGTTGGTCGTGACCAAGGTGGTATCAAGATGGGAGAAGAAGGCATTCTGAGTGCCGTTTAGGGTGCTCTGGATCGCTCCCGTGGTGACGGGAAAGTTTGTGGAAGTGGTATACCCGGTAACCAGTGCATCGCTGGCCGTGTCAACGGCGATCGCAGTGCCAGTCTCGGTCCCTGATCCTCCCAGGTAGGAGAAATACGTAGAACTCACAAAATTTGGCGTCCCCGTCGTACTTAGGGAAGGGTTGCTGAATCGAGCCACATAGGCGTCAAATGCGGGCGTGGCGGCTGGCGCGGGGCATGGCAACGTATTGGGGGGCGGAGTGTTCAGGCATTCCTGAAAAGCTTGAGTGCCGGTTGGAAAAAAGAAATCCGGGGAGTTTGTTGATCCAGTCAGATAAATGTTCGCTGCGCCGGAATCAATGGTAATGGAAGTACCTGTATCCGAATTTGCGCCGCCGAAATAGCTGGAGAAAAGGAGCTGCGAACCAGCTTGCGCCACAGGATTTATTTTGGCGACGAAGGCGTCTGTCGGAAAAGGCGTAGTAGGCGGCGCAGTGCAGGGGTTGGCAGTGGCGAGGGTGGTCGGGGGAATCGTATCCAGGCAAGGCTGATACGCGTTGAGAATGGGAAAGTCACCAGAGGGGTTTTGCCCGTATAGCCCTGAGCCGCTGTTGAAGAAATTCGTCGTGCCGCTGAAGTAGACATTTCCGGATAAGTCCACCGTGACGCCACCACCCACGACAACCGGACTGGCCGGAGTGCTGCCGCCGAAGTAAGTGGAATAAGCAATGCCACCGATACCGGGAATCCTGGTATTTACTTTGGTGAGGAAGAATTGGATGCTCGAAAGCGGAGTGCTCTGAAGCGGCACGGGCAACAGAGTGGCTGGAAACGCCACGCCGCTGCTGGCCGGGTTGTTCGAAGTTGTCGTGCCAGTGACGAATGCATCCTGTTGAGTATCGATTGCCATCCCACTCGCCACGTCATCGCCGTTGCCCGAGAGATATGAAGAATAAGTCAGCGCCGAACCTGCGGGATTCAGCACACTGACAAATATGGAACAAGTGGTCGAGGTGCACGGCAGCACCTTCGTCGTCGGGACTGTTTCATATGCCAGACTGGTAGTTGGAAAGTTAGTGGAAGTTGTGTTGCCTACAATGTAAGCGTTGCTGCTTCCATCCACGGCGAGGCCCACGCTGGTGTCGCTGCCGTTGCCACCGAGGAAGGTGATGTAACCGATGGCCGGCGGCTGCGACGGAATAATCTTCGCGATAAAGATGTTGGGATTGGCAGTGAGTTCTGTCGGTGCCACCCCGTTCAGCGGGAAGCTAGTGGGAGGCGAGGTAGTCGAGCCGGCGAGATAAATAAAGCCGTCGCTGTTGACCGCAACCGAGGGCGACGTCGTCGTCCCGCTGCCGCCAAAATAAGTAGAAAAAACGAGCACCGGATCGATGACGAGTTCGCGACCACGGTCGTAAGGTCCAATCTCGAAGCCAACGCGGTTGGCGGCGCGCAAAACGAAGCGTCCCTCAACCGGACTCTGGCGGTGTCTTTTGCGTTGGTAGATCTGGGGCGCCCGCAGGCGCACAACTTCTTTACTGTTGCGTACGACGAGCAGATCGCCATCTTCCAGCTCGAGCTTGCTAGCTTCGTCAAACTGAAGTTCGGCTCGCGACGGATCGGAGCCGGGAGCGACGTGGAAGTCATACTCGAGGTGGCCCTGGTTTCCGTAAAACACCAGATCGATTCCGGGATAAACATTTTCATAGCGAACTCTGGCAAACTGAGGAACGTCGCTATGCCATTTGCGCGGGTCGTTGCCAATAAAGTAATTGCTCCTGCCGGGCAGAGGACCGGCTCCGTTTGTCACAGCTTGCGGATTGGCCCCGGCCAATTTCATGCGGACGAATTGTTCCCCGGGCTTCATCCCCAACTGTGGAGCAGTCTGCAGAGCAAGCAACGCGCCGGCTTTATCGAGCAGGAGGCTATAGCCGGCACCACGGGCCAGAAATTTCACAGCGGGGTCAGCTTGACCTTGATTAGCTTCGAAAATCAGGGGAAGCTCTCCGAGAACGGCTTTCGCATTCGGCCTCGCATGAACAGAAGCACGGGACACGGTTGGAATGGGCGAAACAGGCGGCCGAGTCCCGGTCATCTGGGAGCGGCTTCGGGAAGTCAATCCAAGCAGAACGGAACCTGCGATCAGCAGAACGACGAGCGCCATGACGGCACCGAACCTCAGCCATCGTGTATCCGAATCTCTGCTTTTTCTCGGATTTTCTCCCAAACCTTGTCCCAACCAACGGCCATTTCCCATTACGCTTTTCCTCCGGCTTACACCGATCGTTTGGAGAGAGTAGAAACGGCGCGCGAGCCAGTATTTACCCGGCGCCGGACGAAACCGTCCGCTGCTGACGTGTCACTTGAGACTAGCGGAAAAATAAACAACTACTTAATCATCTGGCGGATAGCCAAGTCAAGCGACGCCCCCGGTTGCTGAATCTCCGTCAAGATTTGTCAGACGCGATTTGTCAGATGCGTTGGGGTGCAGGGAAAGATGCCGGAACGTGACACGAAAGTGGAGTGAAGAAAGTTGCAAATTCCGCAGTCAGGCGCAGACAATGCCGCCGATCAGTCTCAGCGAAAGGAATCTGCAAACATTTACCGAACAAGTTCGGGAGTCTTTTTGCTCTTGCAAAGCCCTGTCAAATCTATACATTGATTATAGTCAACGGCCTGCCGGGGCGGCCGGACGTTGATACCTCCCAGCCTGCGGTTTATCCGTACGCCCTGCATTGGTCGTCGTTTAGGAAGAATGCTTTCGGAAACTACAGGACGGATGCAACCGAACTCTCAGGAACGGCGCTCCATGAGGCGCTTTGATATGCGCCTGCCGGCAGTGGTTCGTGTGGATCAGGACCATGAGCTGGCAACTGAAACTCAGAACGTGAGCGCGCGCGGAGTTTTCTTTTACCTCGATCAGCCTCTTCCGCCGGGAACTCCCTGCGAAGTTACTCTCACGTTCCCGCCGCACATCACGCTGACTGATGCGGTTCGAGTGCGCTTCACCGCGCGCGTGATTCGGGCGGAATCGCCGCTGCCATCGGCACGAGTTGGAACCGCCGCCCTGATCGAAGACTACGAATTTGTACGCTCCCCCGGCAGCACAGATTTTCTCAGCGCACTGCAGCAGGGGCTGAAAGCGCCGAACTGAAAACCGGGGTTTGGGCGCTCGGCTTCCGGACATCGGCTCGAACCGTTGCCTAGGGGACGTAGCCATTTCTTCCCAAATCTTTCAACTCTTGCTTCAGGCGGCGATAGCGGCGAAAAAGATTCGTCAGATACGCGGCGTGAATAAGCGCGGTTGCGAACAGTGCCGCATAGAGAAAGTCTACGGATTTCATCGCAAGCTACCTCGCTGTGCTGGTTTCGCCTGGACCTCAGACTTGGGAACTATATCCAGCAGCGACTCAAGAGCGTGGGCCTCTTCGACCTCCCGGTGCATCAACTCCACGCGATAGCGCGCCCAGCAAACTAACGCTCCGAGACATGAAAAAGCACACACATTAATCAAGAAAACATGCAGCATCCGGGGATCGAGCGAACCTCCTCCTCCAATTACCGGCTGAGGGTGCTGAGTGCGAAAGAACCAGATCGAAAAATAGACGAGAGGAACATCGAGAGCGCCGAAGATCGCGAGCACAGCTGCCAGCACGGGAGTTTGTGCGTTGTTGGTAAGGCGCCGCAGCATTAAATAACTCACGTAAATCAGCCAAAGAACGAGCGTGCTGGTCAGGCGCAAATCCCACGTCCACCAAATTCCCCACACGGGGCGTGCCCACAAGGGTCCCGTAACTAGGACAACGGTGCAAAATACGACTCCGACCTCCGCGGACGCAACCGCCAGCGCATCCGCCTTTAGATTACGTCGAATGAGATAAACCACCGACGCGATCAAATTTACGAAGAACAGGCAGAAGGCGGTCCAGCCGGACGGAGCGTGGAAGTAAAAGATGCGCTGCACGTCCCCCATCGTGCGTTCCGTGGGAGCGACGAAAAGTCCCAGATAAAATCCATAAACCACGAACGCCATGGTCAAGACCGCGAGGATCGGGAATACCCGTTTCATACTGGTTTACTTCGGCTCTGTTACGTCCGTTTTCTATATCCCCTTGCTTATTCCGCGTGCAAAACGGCTTCGAATAAAGCCAGACAAGCCGTAGTAAACACTACATCGTAGGTGAGAAGCAACACTATCCAGAAGCGGGCAGAACTCTCGCCGGTAAGAATTGCAGTGGTCGCCTGTACCATTCCCATCAAAGCTGGAATTGATATCGGAAACAGCAGAAGCGGCAACATAATTTCGCGGCTGCGGGTTCGCAGCGACATGGCCGCAAAAAAAGTTCCATTCACGACCAGCGCCCACGTTCCAAGAATCGCGAGCGGAATTAACTGCCAGGCGGGGCCGAGCGCACGCAGATTGTAGAAAACGATAAATAGTGGAGTCATCAAAGCTTCCAGGATGCTGACGAAAATGAAGTTGCCGAGAACCTTGGCGAGAAAAAGCCCATTGGCAGGCGCGGGCGAGACACGGTACGCGTCGAGCACTTGATTTCGCAGCTCACGCGCCCAGGTCTGGTTAAGCGCAACGATTGCGGCGAACAAGAATGCGACCCAAATCAAGCCCCCAACGATGTGCCGTGACTCTTCCGCTACTGGATCAAAAGAAAAGCTGAAGATGACTACTACCAGCAGTGAGAAAAACAACATGGAATTGAGGGCATCCTTCGAGCGCCACTCCAGGCGAATATCCTTGGTCAAAGTCGCCACAGTGACCGCTCGAAATAAACTCATTGTGTCCCCCCGCGTGAAGAAGCCGTAAGAACGCCAATCGTGCGGTCGACAATCTTCCCCGCCTGCATCCCTACAAACTCGTCGGCTACGGCTTCCAACAGTGCGATCTGATGGGTGACCACAAAAATCGTCTTGCCGGCATCGCGCATGCCTTTCAGCAGGCCTACCATTTCTCGGGCTGAGTGCACATCAACATTGGAAAATGGTTCATCGAGCAGGAGAATCGGCGGGTCGTGCAGGATCGCCCGCGCGAGCGACATACGCTGCCGCATGCCCTGGGAATACTGGCCAACTGGCCGCATCAAAGCCGGATCGAGTCCGACCGACCGAATCACCTGTTCACACCGGCTGTCGCCCGCAATGTCGTACAGGCGGGCGAAGTAACGGAGGTTCTCGAGTCCGCTCATCTCGTCGTAAAGCAGCGACGGGTGAGCCATGTAACCGATCTCGCGACAAGCATCATGGGGAATCTTGCCCGAGATCAAAATCGTGCCCCGTGTGGGATGAGCGAGACCCGCCAGTGTCCGCAACAGAGTGGTCTTCCCCGCCCCATTGTCGCCGTGGATGACGTAAAACTTCCCCGCATGAAACTCCGCATCCACGCCTCGCAGTGCAGCGAAGCGTCCGAATTGCTTGATCAGGTTGCTGACGATAATGACGGGCGGCAGTTGCGGGATGGTGTCAGTCACAGGCACCGAAGATCGTCGACAAAAATGCCACGTTACCTCGCTGTGTCGTGGGCACTCCCGCTAGTTTACCGTGTGGGCGGAGTCACGTTGCACCTGTGTCACCTGTTTCGCAGGAGCGGCTTGCATCTGGTTGCCAGGCTGTTGCGGGGCATATTTGGAGGCACACTTCGCCTGCAGCGCCTTGGCATGGAAGACGCCATCGTGGCCGAAGCTGCCATCGGCGAGCGCTTGAGAATCGTCTTTGAAAGTGTCGGGAGGCGCCTCGGTTCCGGTGTAGTCCACCGAGAGTAATTGATCCTGCTCGACCAGCACAAACTGGACGTGCGTTCCGACGCGCTTGATCGACCCCGGTTGTACATTTCCAGCAACACGCAAGCGCTTTGTGTAAGCGCCGTTCCCCATCTTGTGCAGCTCACTGATGGTAACGTAGTAGCTTTTGCTGTCCTGCACGCCGGTGTAGGCGAGATATCCAAGCAGCAACAGAATGACGACTGTTGCCCCACCGAATTTAAGATAAGTCTTGGCCTGGCTTGACATAACGCACCACCCCAACCGGAACTTACTCTATCGTCAAACTCTACGCGTCAGAAAGAACAGAATCAAGATTCAGCAGGCCGCCACGGGCGCGCGCTTGATCGGCCAAGTATTTCTAAGGGTATCTGAAAGCTGACAACCTGAACCGGCCGACCTGGTTCGTCACCGTTTCTGATCTGTCGTGCTGTACATGCGAACGCGCGCCGCCGGCACGCAAGTCGTTGAGCCGTCGCGGTGGGTGACATCGGAGTGCGCGCTCTCGCGCACAACCAAATAGCTGCGGATCGCGTAGCAAGTCGCGTCAAAAGGCGCTTTCATTTCCGTTGTAAGTTTATTCCCCCTCGCCGGTATTCGAGGCATATCCTTGGCCGAGGCATGAGCGTAATCGTCGACGTGATTGCCGCCCACAGCATTCGTCTCCAGGCCACTTTGCGTCGTGAACCAAGCCTGGAGACTCGGATCAAGCTGGAACAAATCCGCTACCTGGTTGTTCGAAGAGACATTCGCTGCAACGGCTTGGGAAGGAGCAACATCGGAATTATCGTTCCCCTGCGACTGTGCACGGAGTTGCCCAGCGCACCATGCAACCACCATCACGACAGCAAGAAGGCGAGCAGCCGACATATAGGCCCTCCTCGATATAAGCGGATGATAGCACCATCCGTCCAAGCCCGGTCGAGGATTTTTCAAGGCGGGGGCAGTCGTCCGATAGAATGAGAACGGTCCGAGAATCCCATGATCCATCCCTGGCATGACGTAACTCCCGGCGACAAATTGCCGCAGGAATTCGATTGCGTGATCGAAATTCCTTTCGGATCAAGCGTAAAGTACGAACTCGATAAAGCCAGCGGACTGATCAAACTCGATCGCGTCCTTTACTCCGCGGTTTACTATCCGGCGAATTATGGCTTCATCCCGCAGACGCTGGCCGAGGATGACGATCCGCTCGACGTTCTTGTGCTTTGCCAGGAAACCGTGGTGCCGCTGACCATCATTCACGCCCGCACCATTGGTCTGATGAGCATGATCGATGCCGGCAAGCCGGATCACAAGGTCATTGCCGTTGCCACCGAAGATCCCGAGTTCAACACCTACCACGAAGCCGCCGAAATGCCGCCGCACCGCATGATCATGCTGCGGCGCTTCTTCCAGGATTACAAACAGCTCGAAGGCAAGGCGGTCGAGGTCGACGAGATACGTCCCCCCACAGAAGCATATCCCATCATCCTCGACGCCCTCCATCGTTACAGCGAACAACGCCGCAAAGGCTTTCAGCCGGCCAAGCATTAACGCGGACACTGATGATAAACACGGCGTCCCTGGCCAAGTTGCGATAACCCGCAAGAGCTCGGGTAATCAAAATAAGTCCCTGTACCTCGGTAACTTCGCTCGTCTCGAGGGCGCCGGATAGAATTCGATGAGTTCAAACTTATACTCCTGCACTTGCAAGGGAGTTCGTTCTGCCGGACAGCCGTAGCTCATCAACGCAAATCATGAAAGAGGAGACCATGAAAACCTTACGACATTGCGCCACAATTGCGTTTCTTATCGCCCTCTGCACCGCATTAAGTTTCGCCGATGAACCGGGAAGGCATCCCGCTTATCTGCATGCACTCAGCGACCTGCGCCACGCGCGCGCTCATCTGGAAAACCCTGCCGCCACTCATCACATGGACAAAGAAGAAGAGCACGCCATTGAAGAGATCGACAAAGCCATCGACGAAATTAAGCGAGCCGCAATTGACGACGGCAAGAACCTGAACGATCATCCGCCGGTGGATATGAGAATGGACCGCGCCGGCCGTTTCCATCGCGCGCTCGAATTGCTGGACAAAGCGCACAATGACATCGCCCGTGAGGAAGACGATCCTTCCGTGCGAGGTCTGCGCAACCGAGCCATTCATCACATCGACGAAGCCCACCGCATCGTTGACCACCTGGTCGTGCAGGCTGCCAACTACTAACCCCCGGGCAGTCGATTATGGGCTTCACTAAGAGCCCGGCATTCTAGCCGGGCTCTTCTCTTTTCCCTTAGCCCCGCTTTTTCTTAACCCCGCGCCTTCACTCTACATTCCTTTGAAAACAAAACTGATCTCCTTCGTTTCATTAGCGCCGATCGTGACGGTCTGCGTCGAAGTACCCAGCTTTTCGTGCCACGCTTTGATTGTGTAGGTTCCGGGGGGCAGATTGCTCAGATCGAAGCTGCCATCTTTGCCCGTCACAGCGAAATACGGATGTTTGAAGACTGCGATGTAACCATGCATCCAGGGATGGACATTACATTTCACCGGAATAGCGATTTCTTCACGTGCAAACGCTTCGTCTACACTCGATCCCGGTGGCTCGGCCTTGTTCCATTCGCGATTGTTCGCGGGAGTGGGATGAATGTTGTGCGAGGTTGGGTCGTCGTTCACCATATGCAGCGGCTGGTTCGCGCGCACCGCGAGAACGTGCGGCAGGTACATGCAACCTTTCTGCTCGACGACCGCGGGCTGCGTCGGAGTATCGAAAGTGCGATCGCCCAAACCATCAGCGACGAAGACGATCACATCCTGCAGATCGCCCTTCGAATCTGTCCTCACTTCTTGAGCAAGTACGGGCGAGAGATGTTGTTTGGCGCAGCTCGGATCGGCGGACATGCTGATCAGCTTTGGTTTTGGCGCCACGCCTTCGAATTTCACGATGCCCTTCAGGCTGGCAGTTGTACTCGTGCTAGGAGCAGGGCCCCCAGCTCTCAGTGCGTAAGGCATCGACATGCAGATCGGCAAAGTAAGAGCGAGTATGGAAATTACATTCTTCGCTTGCATAAAAGTGCACCTCCAATCAGAAAAAAAGTGGTTGGTGGCCAGTGGCGCGAGCGTTCAGTGACGGTCTCACTGACCACAAATCACTCGCCACTTGCCTGTTTCTCAATCATTGGCCGTCGGCCGTCGACAAATTGCTGGATTCGTATCCGCGGTGATATCCGGCGCTGAACATGGCGCGGTCCTGCTCGGTGTTCCAGCGTCCAATGGCGAGGCGCAACGGTTGGCCACCTTCGGCCGCGAGTTTCCCCAGATACAGTCCATCGCGAAATGCACCGTCCGCGGCGAAGCGTGCTTCAATGCCTTCGGTAGCGATTACTTTGCCGTTACTGTTTGCGAGCATTGCCATGGTTCCCAGGCAAGCGGCAAAGGCGAATGCGTATGCAGAAAGCTTGCTCATAATTTCTCCTTATTTCTCCTTCTCGATTGTGTTGAACGAATCGTCCGCGCCTGAACAAAGCAGTCCCTCGGCCGCGCCGCTGAAAATGCGGCCCAGCGGCCCGTTTATCTATTCAGATCGCAGTACTGATCCGCTCGAGGTGAATTGAGAGTAAGGCAGGTACAAATGCGGATTGTCACAGCTCCGTCAAGCGCGAGTCATTTTGTCGTCATTCCTTTGTCAAAGGATTGGCATCACTGCGATGGTGAACTTCTGGAAGCAGAAAACAATTCAAAATGTGACCGCAAGGACGATTCGTTTGCACATATCTCTTCTCTCTTTTGCTTGACAGCGGTCTAACTGCGGCGCATTCTCGACCGAGAACCGCAAGCGTCGAGGGATCTGTGACGGATGCACAATCGGCACAAGCTTCAGCGGGTGGACATGACAGCGGCTGGTTGACGGCTGCCGCCTCGCTATTGGTGGGCGCAGCGTTCTTCGCTCTATGGTTCTGGCTGCTGCCACAATGGCTGGGCTTCAGCGTCGATACGGCGGGCAGCGCGCGCTGGAGCTGGCTGGGAGCGATTCCATCGGTGCTGGGATTCGCGGTTGCGTTGCGTTGCATCTGGGATTTCGGATGGACGGGACGCGGTACGCCCGCGCCGGTCGCTCCGCCGCAGCGGTTGGTGGTGGTCGGCTTCTACCGCTATGTACGCAATCCCATGTATGTGGGCTTTGCGGCAGGATGGATTGGACTGTGGATAATTTTCGGTCACGCGAACCCGACATTGATCGCCTTTGTCGCGGCGGTCGCCCTCGGCGTGCATTTGTTTGTCGTCTTCTACGAAGAGCCGACGTTGCGCGGAAAATTCGGGGAAGACTACGAAGAGTATCGCCGCAACGTACGCCGGTGGTGGCCGCGTCTGCGGCCCTGGAATCAGCCGCAATGACTTTGCAGCACTCTAAGTTGCGCCACGCTTACCAGACATGGCAGGCGTTCTCTGCGACCATGGGCTGGCCGGCCTTGCATCCCCAAGCCTTCTGAAATTCCGGCATGTTCTGCACGACGCCATCCACGCGGTATTTCCCCGGAGAGTGGGGATTGGTGGTCACCTGCGAACGCAGGTATTCCGGACGCCGCTTCTCGCACCATACCCGGCCGAATCCAAGGAAAAAGCGCTGCTCGGGCGTGTAGCCGTCGATCTTCTGTCCTTCTTTTCCTGTCTTGTCCTCGGCGATCATGCGTTCAAGCGCCATCAGCGCGACGCGCGCGCCACCGTTGTCCGCTGTGTTCTCGCCCAGCGTTAAACGTCCATTCAGCTTCAAATCATCGACGGCGACAAAATTCGAATATTCGTCTGCCACACAACTGACGCGCTTTTCGAACTCCTTGCCATCCTGCTCGGTCCACCAGTCGCGCAGGTTGCCCTTGGCATCGTACTTGCGGCCTTGATCGTCGAAGCCGTGCGTGAGCTCGTGGCCAATGACCAGGCCGATGCCGCCGAAGTTCACCGCATCGTCCATGCTCTTATCGAAGAAAGGCGGCTGCAGAATTCCCGCAGGGAAAACGATTTGGTTGAACGAGCCGCTGTAGTAAGCGTTCACGGTCGGCGGCGTCATGCCCCACTCTTTGCGGTCGAGCGGCTTATCGATCTTGGCAATCTGCCGCTTCGCCTCGAAAGCATCGGCACGACCGACGTTTCCCAGCAGATCGTCCGGTTTGATAACGATGGAGCTGTAATCCCGGTATACGTCGGGATAGCCGATCTTGTTGCGAATCGCCTCCAGTTTAACTTTGGCCTGCTTTTTAGTGTCGTCGCTCATCCAGGAGAGGTTTTGAATGTCGCCATTGAGCGATGCTTCGAGCGCGTCCACCATCTTCAGCATGCGTCGCTTGCCATCGGCGCCAAAGGTGAGCTCGACATAACGTTGCCCCAGCGCTTCGCCGAGCGAGCTGTCAACCAGATTGACGCAGCGCTTCCAGCGGTCCTCAATCTGTTTTTGACCGCCCAGAGCCTGGCGCATCTTGAAATCGGCTTCGACGTAGGGTTGAGACAGCCAGGGCGATGCTGCGCGCAGAACATGCCAGGTCACATAAGTCTTGAGCGAGTCAAGCGATTCGGTAGCGAGCGTGTCGTTGACCTTCCGAAAAAAATCGGGGTTGCCAACGTTCATCTGGGTAAACGACGGCGCACCCACTGCAACGAAGTAACGATTCAGTTGGAGATTAGGAGCCAGCGCAATCGCGTCGTCACGGCTCATTTTGTGGTCGCGATTCCTGGGATCGCGGCGCGCAGTGCGGTCCATGGAAGCCTGTGCAAGGGCAGTCTCGATTCGCAACACAGTTTTCGCTGAGTTCGCGGCCTGTTCGGGTGACTGTCCGGCCAGCGTAAGCGTCTCGGTCACATATTCCACCAGATGCTTGCGCATATCGGCCATGCGGGCATCGTCTTTAATGTAATAATCGCGATCGGGGAGCGAGAGCCCTCCCTGATCGATGTAGGCAATGACCATGTCAGAGTTGTGCAAGTCGGCGTTCGAATAGAAACTGAACAGCGACGGAGCCCCGATCAGATAGAGATGCGCCAGTTCGTCAAGCAACGCGCCCTTGTCTTGAACCCCGGCCACGCGATCAAGCTCAGGTTTGAGCGGAGCGACGCCTTCTTCGTTCACCGTCTTTTCGTCCATGCATGAAGCGTACAGGTCACCGATCCGCTGATCGATGCCATCGCGGTTCGCGCCCCCAGCCGCGGCCTTTTCCAGAATGCCGCGTTCGATGCCGAGATTACGCTCGTCGAGTTCGGCGAAACTCCCCCAGGATGATCGGTCGGCGGGAATCTCGGTTTTCTTCAGCCAATTTCCGCAGGCGTATTGGTAAAAATCCACGCAGGGATCGACGCTCTTATCGATGTTGTCGATACTGAAGCCGGAGTCCGCCGCGGCAGAGGAAGGCATTTGCGCAAAACCGCTAACTGCGACGCAAACTACAAGAACAACGGGAAAACTAAAACAGCGCATGGCACGATCTCCTGGACGCTATCTCGCAAACACCATCTCGCAAAACGAACCGCAGATTCTATGCCCTCCAGGTCCTCGAAACAAGAGTTTCCGGTGACAGGATCATAAGAGAATAATAAGAGATTAGAGCGCGCAACACTCTTGCGCGTTACCCACCGCAGGGCGTCCCATTTCGGGACAACAACCCCTATCTTATTGATAAAGCACTCTCGCCATCGTGGCGAAAAGTTTGCACGGTTATCGCTGCACAATCTATAGACGAGTGCCCCTCGAAATCGTCTCGCCTGGCACCTTCCCTCCGAGGATTGGGACGTAAAAGCCAAAAATGCCCAAGGAGAATTTCTTTGCCAAATGTCCGCTTTCTCACTCTCATGGTCCTGATTGCCGGCCGTGCAGTAGCCCAGGATCACATGCCGAACCGGATGCCCAACGAAATGCGCGCCGAAATCGACTCATCGGGCGGCTTCACGCCCAGTTTCACTCCATCATCATCCCTTCCATCTGCCCCAACAGTACACCGGGTCTTAGATAAGAAATTCATATTTGTTATGGGAGCCCTTGGTGGCGCAGAAAGTTTGCGTTTCGCCTCCCGGCAGCTTGTGCTCGACCATGAGTTAGCCGCAGGCGCACCCTGGGTCACCAGCGTTCCGCCGAACCAGAACCTGGTCGCCAAATATGCTGCGCTCTACGCCGCCGAATTGCTTGTGGCTTACGAATTCAAGAAGCCGCACTCCTGGCTTCCTGGAGACAAAGCCGTTCGAAAGCTCTGGTGGGCGTATCCTGCGACGATGGCCGCGATCCATGTGAAGAACGGCATTGGCAACGTTCGCACTCAGGGGCCCGGCGGATGCACTTCGGTGGAATGTGCGACGCAAATGCAATAGTTCGTGGACCTGATCGGCGCTGAATCCGCTGCCATGCGTCTCCAACCCACCGGCAGAAAAGCGAGTGGTCGTACCACTTCTCTCCTCGTCCGAGTATAATCGGGCCTAGAATCCCGCTAAGTTAAAGACGAAAGCTGGCACTCCTATGACCTCTTCCAATAGCAATTCTGGCAATGGCAGTAACGGATTCAGTGTCCCCAAGCCGCGCGCCGAGTGGCTCGTGCAGCGCAAGCGTGCCAATACTGACGGTAATTTCTCGCAGATGCACTACGCGCGCAACGGAGTGATCACCGAAGAAATGGGCTACGTCGCCCACCGCGAAAAACTCGCGCGTGAGTTGGTGCGCGACGAAGTGGCGCGCGGACGCATGATCATTCCCGCCAACATCAACCATCCGGAGCTGGAACCAATGGCGATCGGCGTAGCCTCGCTGTGCAAGATCAATGCCAACATCGGCAACTCGGCCGTCACTTCGGAAATTAAGGAGGAGTTGAAAAAGCTGCACACCGCCGTTCACTACGGCGCCGACACTGTGATGGATCTCTCCACCGGCGGCAACATTCACGAAATCCGGGAAGCCATCCTGCGGCATTCGCCGGTTCCTATCGGCACGGTTCCAATTTACGAAGCGATCGCGCGCGTGAAACGTGTTGAAGATTTGAACGCCGAGGTGATGCTCGAAGTCATCGAAGAGCAAGCCGCGCAAGGCGTGGACTACATGACGATTCACGCCGGCGTGCTGATTCAATATTTGCCGCTGATTTCAAAGCGTATTACCGGAATCGTGAGCCGCGGCGGTGCCATCCTGGCGCAGTGGATGGCGTATAACCACAAACAAAACTTCCTCTACGACCGCTTCGAAGACATCGTGAAGATCTTCAAAAAGTACGATGTCAGCTTTTCGCTGGGCGACGGACTGCGTCCCGGCTGCGTCGCCGATGCCAGCGACGAGGCGCAGTTTGCCGAACTGAAAACTTTAGGCGAGCTCACCAAAATCGCATGGCAGCACGATGTGCAGGTAATGATCGAAGGCCCCGGCCACGTCTCCATGGACAAGATCAAGGAGCAAGTTGAAAAAGAAGTCGAGCTCTGCTACGAAGCTCCGTTTTACACGCTGGGCCCGCTCGTAACGGATATAGCTCCTGGCTATGATCACATCACCAGCGCCATCGGCGCGGCCATGATCGGATGGTACGGCGCGGCGATGTTGTGCTACGTCACGCCCAAAGAGCACTTAGGCCTGCCGAACGAAAAAGACGTGAAAGACGGCATCATCGCCTACAAAATTTCCGCTCACGCCGCCGACATCGCTCGCGGACGCCCCGGCGCCCGCGAACGCGACGACGCGTTGAGCTATGCGCGTTATAAGTTTGACTGGGAGAAACAGTTCGCGCTCTCACTCGACCCGGAAACCGCCCGCTCGATGCACGACGAGACCTTGCCCGACGACTACTACAAAGAGGCAGCCTTCTGCTCCATGTGCGGCCCCAAATTCTGCTCGATGAATTACTCGTCGAAGGTGGACGAGTACAACAAGCAGGTGCACGGGATCGAGAAGAAGGATTATTCGGAGCTGGTGGAGCGACTGGTGTCGCTGAAGTAAAACACGCACTTGGATCTACCCAAAGCGAGGTCTATGGATCACCACGAGGCAGTCCGGAAATTTGAACATTTGATGTTGAAAGAGGCCGATCACGCCCGCGAAGTAGCGACGGAACTGGAGGCCTTGGTGCCGATCCTGACGACCGAGAACTCGCGACAGCTCGCACAATTGCAGATAAAGGCCAGCCACAAGCAAGCCAAGGAATTTCGCGAATTGTCGGAGAAAGTCAAAGAGAAATAGTGCTGGGCGAGCCCCAAACTCTGCTCGCTGAACTATTCGTCAAGGGTGAACGAGTAGAACAGGCAGGTGCGTGGCCGGGTGCCCCATTTCTCGCCTCCTTTGCGAGAAGTGGGATCGCCCCCTTTTCAAAAACACCGACAATCGAGGCATCATGGGGGCATTCTATCGTTGCCGACCTCCCAAAACGTCGCGCCCTGCGCTAAATCCTGCGTCCGTTCGTGTACACTTGCAGCCGCTTGGGACGGCACTACCGAAGTCCTTTGCTAAATCAACGAGGATAAAAAATGAATAAAAGTTCATGGAGTGTTTTTGCCTTAGCATGCACTCTGGCGATGTCGGCGGTCTGCGCACCAGCGCAGGCGCCCGAAGTAAAAGAAAAACCTCGCATGTACACCTATGTCGCGTTCTGGACGATCCCGCGCACCCAGTGGGCCGACCAGGAAAAGTTGGTCGCTTCGGAGCAGAAATTCATGGAGAAAGGCACTGCCGATGGCACGCTCGTAGGGTATGGCAGCGACCAGAATCTCATTCACCAGCCTGACGGCCCCTCTCACGACACTTGGTTTTCCGCCATGTCGATGGCCGGCCTATTCAACGTTCTCGATGGAATTTACAAATCAGGCATGACCACTTCGCCGGTGCAATCCGGCGCTACCAAACACTGGGATAGCGTCTTCGTTAGCCGCTACTACAACTGGCATTCCGGCTCGTGGAAGGATGTTTATTCCGAAGTAGGGATGTATAAATTCAAAGCGGATGCCCCCGACAATGCGCTGGATATCCTTTGCCGGAATCTATTCGTACCGTTGATGGAAAAATTGCTCGCCGACGGCACCATTCACGAATATGAGATCGATACCGAAGCCATTCACACCGAGGCTCCAGGAACCTTCTGGATCGAATACGTCGGGGCCAACGCCGAAGCCCTGGATAAAGTTAACGCAGCTGTGCGCGAACGCCAGAAAGCGGATCCTCTAGGCGGTCCCACGTTCAACTCCATGGTGGACTTCACCCAGCACCGCGATTATCTCTCGCGCACCAACGCAACCTACAAATAGCTGAAACCTGTTCCTGTCGGAATCGGTTCCGTTCGCACGGCGGTTTCCAAATCTACCTGCCGGATCTCCCATCCTTCTCGCGTTCTCCGCGAGGGATGGGAGCCCCGCCTCGTCCCCGCCGTCAGTTCTTGAAATCCGCTACGCCATCCCAAACGAGCTGAACGGCGATGGCGAGAATCAGGAAGCCGAAAATCTTGTTGATGGCTCCGACCGCATTAGGTCCTAACCGGCGGACTAACGGCCCTCCCAACCAGAAAAAAAGAGAAACCGTCAGCGCAATCACGGCGATGCCGATGACCATGCCCAGGTACGACGCAGCATTGTCCACGTTCGCCGCCAGCGCCATGACTACACCAATGGCTCCCGGCCCCGACATGAGTGGCATGGCCAGCGGAGTCAGCGAGATGTCCTCCTTATCCTCGGCTTCAAGACTTTCTTCCGGAGTAATACGAGAATGAGAAGTAACCATGCCCCACGCCGTGTTGGCGACAATCAACCCGCCGGCAATCTTGAGAACCGGCAGCGAGATGCCAAAGAAATGCAACACGAAGCGGCCGAAGAAAAGAAACGTGACCAAAATGACGAACACCCACAGCCCAGTCTTCAGCGCGGTATTTCGGCGTTCCTGGGCAGTCCAGGACGACGTCATGGTGAAGAAGATCGGAATTCCCCCGAAGGGATCGACGATCGGAAATAACGCAAGAAATGTGGCCGCCGCGGAGTGCGGAAGTGTGCGTAGAAATTGTCCGAGAGCATGTGTGGCATTCACGTGGTCTACCGGTAGCCTTCGAGAACCTTGGCAGCGCGCTCCAGCGCGGCGGTTAGAACAGCCAACTGCTGGCGCGCCCGCCCGGCATCTCCTTTGTCGAGAGCTTCATTCACCCCCGGAATCACCACCGCAGCATAGCCCGTGTATTCGCCCGGAGCATAGATCGCGTGCCGAAACCACGGACGATGGGGAAGGCCCTCAGGGACAAGCAGGGCGCGCTCGCCGGCGCGCAGCGTCTGGTTCAACCGCGCAGGATCTCGCGGCGGATTCTTCTGCTTCGACATGATTTTCCCGCCTGCCTCGCGCAAATGCTTTGCGGCAGCGATCGCCGCGCTAAAGTCGAGCGAGTGATCCACTAACTTATCCTCTGCTCTTTTCTTGGCGGTATCGAGGTACACGGAAATTTCTTTACCATATGCTTCGTAATCGTAGGGCAGCACGTCGGCATCAGCCATGCGCAATGCTTCGAGGCCGAATACTCGCGCCATCTGCTGCTCGTAAACGAAATCTGGATCGCCGAACTTTTTGAACCAGGCAAAATTGTCGAAGACTGAATGGTAGACCCCATAGGGACCGGTCGAACTGATATCGGTTGAAGGCACGCCCAAGTGCTGCTGAAACGCGCTGTAATCGGAACCACTGCCCAGATCGCCGACCGCGACGTCGTTCGCGGACGCTGCCGGTGCGCGGCGGTTGTCTTCATTAACCTCCGCCGGCGACTGCGCCGACATAGTGCCGGAGTGATCCACCTTCTGCCAAGCATCGTAGACAGTGCCGCCTTTGGGGCTCGGAATAGCTTTGGCAATATCACGCAAAAATTGCTTGAGGCTGGGCACAGCCGAGGCGCCGAACTTAGGGCCGGAGACAGCAACGTCCATATTGAAGTAGGCGGGCGCGTTGGCTAGCTCCGATTCGTGTTGCTCGGCCCATTCCGTGGAACCCATCAGACCTTCTTCTTCGCCATCCCAACTGGCAAAAATCATGGTGCGCTTCGGCTTCCAACCTGACTTCAGCAACTCGGCGACGCCATGCACACTTTCGAGCATTGCCGCCGTGCCGCTGTTCGGATCGACGGCACCATAAACCCAGGCGTCGCGATGATTCCCCGCAACCACCCACTCATCTGGCAACTCGCTGCCGCGCACGCGACCGATCACATCCCACAGCGTACGGAACTGGTAGTCCTGCTTCAAATGCATTTTCACCCGCGCCGGTCCCGGGCCCACGTGGTAGGTGAACGGCAGCGCGCCCTGCCATTCGCGGGGCGAGTCGGGTCCACCGAGATGTTGAAGGATGGGCGCGGCGTCGTGATACGAAAGGGGAGTGACAGGAATTTTCGGCATCTGTGCCGACTGCTCAGGAGAAACGCGCTTGCTCTCAGGCAGCGAAGGCAGCGACGCAAATCCGGGCGTGGTCGGATCGCCGGGATACTCGAACATATACCCTACTGAGCCGCGCTGGACGCCGGTGTCGGGGCGCCACGGCCCGTCGGGATATTTATCTCCCCGCCGCCAGCCATCATCGTAGGGATCCGAATAGATGATCACTCCGGCAGCGCCGCGCTCCTGCGCGATGAATTCTTTTACTCCGCGAAAGTTCTGTCCGTAGCGCACCAAAACGATCTTGCCACGCACATCGATCTTCAATTTATCCAGTTTCTCGAAGTCTTCCGGCGTTCCGTAATTGGCGTAGACCACCTCTGCCTCGGCATCGCCGGAGGGTGACATGCCGTTGAACGGCATCACCACGCGCGGATCATCATCGTAAGGATCTCCGTCGACGTGTTCGCGCGTGGGTCCGTGCATTTCGACTCTGGCGGGCGCGGTGATGTCTACGCTGATTTCAGATGGATAGTTGATCCACACCTTGTATTCGACAATCTCGGTGTCGAGTCCGGCGGCACGAAACTTCTGCGCCACGTAGTCGGCTGTGGCTTTGTCCTCGGGAGTGCCCGCCATGTGCGGAGCTTTGGTCAGCACACGCAGGTGCTCTTCCGCGAGCTTGGGATCGGGGACGGCAAGGAAACGGGCTTCAGCGGCATTTTCGCCGGAAGCGTCGCGAAATCCGAAGATCGGTTGAGATGCGCCGGAAGCCTCCCCATGGCCGCTGACAGTCGTTGGAAAGCTTGTAAGCAGGATGACTGTGGTAATAAAGGACGCGGACAATAGTCTCATGCGTATCTCGGCGTGAAAGTAAGTACGGTAACACAGCGGGCACAGTGTCATTTGGCTTGCCGCCTCTTAGCTCATTCATCCGCACCATCTTCACCAACTGGTGCAATTGGTGCTATACTGAGCTATGAAACGAGCCACGATGAGCCTACCCGATGACTTGGCAGAAGCCGTAGACAACTATCGCCAAGCCCAGGAAGCGCCGCCATCTCTTACAGCCGTGGTGCAGACCGCCTTGCGCGAGTACCTCCGACAGAGAGGTTTTCTCGCAGGCCGCCGCCCGTTCAGAATCAACCCGGTCGGCAGGAGCGGCCGCACCGACATAAGTCGAGAACACGACGCATACCTCGCCGGTACCAAGAAGTGATGCACGCTGTGCTGGCGGATACCGGCCCGTTGTTCGCCGCCGCGGACCAAGATGACGCCGACCATGAAAGGGCCCTCCTCCAAATCGATGAATTGGATCGCGACGGTCGGATTGTGCTAATTCCTTATCCGATTCTGCTGGAGGCTCACAGCTTGGTCTTGAAGCGCTTCGGCTCCCAGGCGGTCTTGCAGTGGCTGGGCAATGCACTCGAAGCATCCCTGTTAAATCCAACACCAGAGGATTATTCGGTCGCCTGCGCCATTGTGCGCGCGTTATCCGATCAGGACATCAGTCTGGCCACGCGTCTGAAAGTTGAGGTTTGGACGTACGACCATCACTTTGATGTGATGCGCGTTCCGGTCTGGCAGTGAGACGCGTATGGACAGCGGGTCGCTGAGCGCTTGTCGCGCGGTTATCGGGAGGGATTTCGGGTACGCCAGTAGCGCACCAATGTGGTGAGAAGAATCATTGGTACGCCGTACAACACCGCATTCACTGCAACAATCACGATGTCGCTCAGAACTGTACGGTTGGAGTTGTAACCCAAATCGCGACCGCGAGCATCACGCCAGGCAGCGAGAGCAGATAGCAGCCATCGAAGACCAGCTTTTCCAATGAGGGGACGTACGTCAGCCCAGGAGGAAAGAGGCGCCCCTGAGCAATCAGTAAAACAACTGCACATATAAACGAGGCGATCGCAAGGATGACGACGGATTCTCTAATAGATCGCCTGGTGTTGTTGGACTCGACCTGCAACGGCATTACCTCCGGCTACCTTTAAGACAGCTTGCCTCAGCTCCTCCCGAAATTTACTTGATCTGCCCGGTTCCCACAATCTCGTACTTCGAAGACGTCAGTTCCGCCAGCGCGAAAGGGCCACGGCAGTGCAGCTTTTGCGTGCTGATACCCATCTCGGCGCCGAAGCCGAATTCCGCGCCGTCGGTAAAACGCGTCGAAGCGTTCCAATACACTACCGCTGAATTCACGCCGCGTAGAAATTTACGCGCATTGGCCTCATCGCTCGTTACGATAGAATCCGAGTGCCTGGTGGAATAGCGATTGATGTGGGCAATTGCCTCGTCTACGTTTTCTACCATCCGAACCGCCATGCACAGACGAAGATATTCTTCAGACCAGTCTTGTTCCGCCGCCAGTCCGACATTCAGATCTGCCGTGAAGCTGCGAGTGTTTTCGTCGCCGCGGACTTCCACGCCAGCTTCGATCAGCTTCCTCACGATTCCGGGGACGTACTTTTCCGCGACGCGTTCATGCACCAATAATTTCTCCGCGGCGTTGCAAACTGATGGCCTCTGCGTTTTAGCGTTGATCACAATTCGATCGGCCATCTCGAAATCTGCGGATTCATCGACGAAAATATGACAGTTCCCCGCCCCGGTTTCGATTACGGGCACGGAAGAATTCTCGGTAACAAATTGGATAAGGCCGGCGCCACCACGCGGAATAATCACATCCACCAAACCACGAGCCTTGATAAGGTCCTGCACGGACTGGCGTGTGCTCGCATCGAGAAGCTCGACCGCGCCCGACGGAACTCCAGGGGCACCGACAAGAATATCTACCAGTCTTTGATTGCTGCGCGCCGCCTCTTTGCCACCGCGCAACACAATGGCGTTGCCGGTTTTCAGCGCGAGCACAGCCGTATCCACCGTCACATTGGGCCGTGATTCATAGATGATTCCTACCACTCCCAGCGGCACGCGCACTTTGCGGATGTGCAGGCCGTTTGGACGAGTCCACTCCGCCAGAGTCTCGCCGACCGGATCGGCAAGGGCGGCAACCTCGCGCACACCTCGCGACATCTCCTCGATTCTTTCTGGATTTAATAGCAGGCGGTCGCGCATGCCACCTTCAAGGCCTGAGGTGTCTAAGTCCTCCTGATTCGCCGCAAGAATGGTTTCCGCTTGGGATTCAATCGCGTCGGCGATGGCGAGCAGCAACGCGTTTTTCTCGTCCGTCGAGAGTAATGCCAGCGTGGCCGATGCCTCGCGCGCACGAAGCAATTTATCCTGGGTTGACGCCGTATTGGAGATGGTGGTAGCCATCAACTTTTTCCCCCTCGCGGCTGAAAATAGGTTCCGATCTTGCGTTCCATACCGAGGATAATTCCCCGGGGATGCCGTCCGTTCACAATCGCCACGTGGACACCGCCCTCGCTCGCTAGTTTTGCGGCGCGTAATTTGGAAATCATTCCGCCTCGTCCCAACGTGCTCTTCCCGTTACATTGCGCTTCCAGCGCGGGAGTCAGCTTGCGCACAATGCGGACCAGCCGCGGATTCTTGCGCCCGTTGGAAATATAGAAACCGTCGACATCGGTCAGGAGCAGAAGCCAGTCGGCCTTGACAGCCGTGGCGAGCAGTGAACTCAGTTCGTCATTGTCACCAAAAGCGCCGACTAACTCCCGCACCGAGACACTGTCGTTCTCATTCACGATCGGCACCACGCCCAAGCCGAGCAACTGCGCCAGCGCGTTCTGCAGGTTGCGATACCGCGGCGCAGAAGTAAAATCATCGCTGGAAAGCAAAAGTTGCGCCACCACCTTCTTGCCAAAAAACAGGCGCTCATAAGTATGCATGAGCTTGCTTTGTCCAACGGCCGCGCAGGCCTGCATCCCACGAATACCGCTGGGCCGCCTGCGAAGTCCTAATCCGGACATGCCGGCGGCGATCGCGCCCGAAGTTACGATCAAGTACTCATTCTTGCTGAGATCAAACTGATCCACAATGGAGCGCAGCAGATTGGCATCGATCTGGCCGCGAGGCGCGATGAGGCTAGTACCGACTTTTATGACAATTCTCATCCCATGCAAGCTTTCTTTTTTGAAATGGTAACGCAGTGACCGACGGACAATATCGTGCTGCTGGAATTAGAATGATTTTCTGGCATATACGAACCGTCTTGCCTGTTTGAATCCAATGCCTGTTTCCAATGCTACCAGCCGCTTTTCCGATCGCGTAGAAAACTACGTACGCTACCGACCAGGATATCCGCTGGAAGTGCTCACGACGCTGAAGACCGAGTGCGGCCTCGCGTCTAGCCACGTGGTCGCAGACATTGCGAGCGGTACCGGCCTGTGGACTCGCATGTTGCTGGAAAACGGAAACGCGGTGTTCGGGATCGAACCCAACGTCGACATGCGCGCGGCAGGGGAGCGGCTATTGGCAAGATTCCAGAGATTCACAAGTGTTGCCGGAAACGCTGAGGCAACTGATCTACCAGCTCAAAGCGTGGACTTCGTCACTGCGGCGCAAGCGGCGCATTGGTTCGATTGTGAGCAGGCGAGGCGGGAGTTCGTTCGCATCCTGAAACCCGGCGGCTGGCTGGTGCTGTTGTGGAACCAGCGTCTTACGGATTCGACAACGTTTCTGCGCGATTACGAACAGTTACTGCTCGACTACGGTACCGACTATGAGGAAGTTCGGCATGAGCACACAACAGATGCGGTGCATAAATTTTTCGATCCTGCTCCGTTCGAGCAGCGAGTATTTGAGATGCGGCAGGAGTTTGATTATGCCGGGGTGGAAGGACGCCTGCTCTCGTCCTCTTATGCGCCGGGGCCTGAACACTCAAAACATGTGCCGATGCTGCGTGAACTGCGGCACATCTTCGATGCTTGCGCAGTCGAGGGAAGAGTCGCGTTCGAGTATAAAACACGTGTGTATTTCGGACAATTAAAGTGACTAGTGCGTATAGCAGAAAATATCGATTATCAAGGACGCTAAGGTTTACGAAAGAAAGTTGAATCTGCTCTGATACGATCTGCTCGGGTTTTATCTGGCGAGGTCAAGTGTCCCAAGAAAAATCTTTTCACATGACGCCCGACGAATTCCGCCGGCACGGCCATGCCGTGATCGACTGGATCGCCGATTATCAATCTCGCGTCGAGTCGTTTCCCGTGCTGTCGCAAGTGAGGCCGGGTGACATTCGCTCCTCGTTGCCGGTCAATCCTCCGGCACAAGGCGAGCCTTTCGATGCACTGCTGAAAGACGTTGAGAAATTGATTCTGCCCGGGGTCACGCATTGGCAGTCCCCGAACTTCTTCGCGTACTTTCCCTGCAACGCGTCTGGACCGGGAATCCTCGGCGATCTTCTTTCCTCCGGACTGGGCGTGCAAGGCATGTTGTGGTCGACGAGCCCGGCCTGCACGGAACTGGAAACGCGTGTGCTCGACTGGTTGGTGCCCATGCTCGGCTTGCCGGAAAAGTTTCTCTCAACACGTACTGGTGGCGGAGTAATTCAAGATACCGCTTCGAGCGCCGCGCTCTGCGCCTTGTTAGTCGCTCGGGAGCGCGCTAGCAACTACACTAGCAACCAAAAGGGATGCGACGGGCGGATTATCGCCTACGCATCCACGCAGACCCATTCCTCGCTGCAGAAAGCTGCGATGATCGCGGGCATTGGCAGCTCGAACTTACGCCTGATCGAAGCAGACGAAAATTTCGCCATGGTGCCGGACGCTCTCGCCCGGCAAATCGACGCTGACAAAAGCGCTGGCCTGGTTCCGTGTTTTGTTTGCGCCACGGTTGGGACGACCTCTTCGAACGCGATGGATCCGATCCCTGAGATCGCCCAGATCGCACGCCGACACAATCTGTGGCTGCACGTGGACGCGGCTATGTCGGGCACTGCGGCGCTGTGTCCTGAGTTTCGCCATTTCCAGAATGGAGCCGAACTCGCCGACAGCTACGACTTCAACCCGCACAAATGGATGTTCACCAACTTCGATTGCAGCTGCTTCTGGGTCGCCGACCGCAAAGCTCTGATTCAGACGCTGAGTATCTTGCCGGAGTACCTGCGCAATCAAGCCACGGAATCAGGCGCAGTAATCGATTACCGCGATTGGCACATTCAGCTCGGTAGGCGATTCCGGTCCCTAAAGCTATGGTTCGTAATTCGCCACTACGGCGTGGAGGGTTTGCAGCATCACATCCGGCAGCATGTCCAACTGGCACAGCAGTTCGCGCAGTGGGTGCGTGAGGACAACGACTTTGAACTTGCTGCCCCGGTACCGCTAAACCTTGTGTGCTTCCGCCATAGAAGCGGAGATGAAGCGAATCAGACGATCATGGACCGACTGAACCGAAGCGGCGATCTCTTCCTTACTCATACCAAGCTGAATGGAAAATTCACGCTGCGGCTGTGCGTTGGTCAAAGCCAGATGCAGGAGCGACATGTGGAAAATGCATGGAAAAGAATTCGGGAAGAAGCGCAGGATTTGAGGGCTCTCGATAGGGTGAAAGACTGACGGCACTTCAATCCGCAGGCATAGGTGCAGGATGCTGCATCACAGCAGATACATTTGCAGGGACCACCGATTCCGCGGGCGTCTCCAGCCACTTACGTACCTCGGGCAGCGCCTGTCGCATCGCAACTTCTCCGCTGCGGATCAATTCTCCTGCGCGCTTGAAATCATCGTAGGCGAAGCCGGCTACGTCGGGCTCTACGACCACGTCTGCTGCGCCTCGCCACAGATGGCTCATCATGTCCTGCGCGATGGCGAATGATTGGCCAATCACGTCGAAAAGATGCCGCGGGGCGCCGTCCTTCGACCACTGGCCTCTCAAATGGACTGCCAGCACCCGTTCCGCTCCCATGTCGCGCAACGGCCGCGTGGGCACCGGATGGGAAAGCATTCCGTCCACCAGCCAGCGTCCACGAATGTTCACCGGCAGAAACATCCCAGGGTAGGCACAACTTGCACGCACCGGATCGATAATTGAGCCCGAATGAAAAACCACGCCATCACCGCAGTTGAAATCGGTTGCGGTCACTCCCAATGGAATGCGCAACTCTTCAAAGGTTTTCACCTTTAAAGTGCGGGTCAGAAACGACACCATGCGGTCATTCGAGGCAAAGCCGTAACGCGAGACTGTCCAGCGGGCAAAGGTAGTGAAGCGGACGGACCGCGCGAGGTTTTCGAGGTCTTCTATGGAAAGGCCGCTGCAGTATGCGGCACCAATCAAAGCGCCGACGCTGGTCCCTGCGACAACGCGGATCGGAATCCCTTCTTCTTCGAGAACCTTCAGAACTCCGATGTGTGCCATGCCCCGGGCAAAACCGCCACCAAGGGCCAGGCCGATCGTGGGGAATCGCGCTGGATCGCTTGTCCCTGGCTTGCGGGACAATTCTCGGCCAAAGGCTTGGACAGATCGAATGATCTTGCCGAGGCTTTTCACCGGAACCCCACGTTCCTTCCCTGGACCTCTACATATTTAGGATGCCACGTTCTCGAAGAAAGCTGCAGTCCACTTTGGTGCTACCTAAAGTTATATATTCGACCTCTACCGAAGTTACCGCGGAGTTACTCTTGCCCGCTGCACTTCGTAGAGATGACTAACTCCCTCAATACTGCTAACTTACGAATAGTATGGTGCGGGAGATCTCTGCTGGCGGCGTTGTCATTCGTAAACAAGAGGGGGAGTGGTGGCTGGCAGCCATCGAATTGCCCCATGAATCGGAACGATTGGCGGAGCCCACTGGACGCTCCGTCAAGGCCGCCAAACCGGTTCTAGCGCTCCCTAAGGGCCTGGTGGATGCGGGCGAAAAGCCGCTCGAAACTGCAGTGCGTGAAGTTTACGAGGAGACCGGCGTGACTGCCGTTCTGGTTACGAAGATTGGCGATATCAAGTATGTTTACACTCGCAACTGGGGTGACGGCGGACGGGTTTTCAAGATAGTCAGTTTCTATCTCATGCAATACAGCTCCGGACGCATCGACGAAATCGCCCCCGAAATGCGAATCGAAGTGGCGCGCGCGAAGTGGGTCCGGCTGGAAGAAGCTCCAAAGCTGCTCGCGTACAAAGGAGAACGACAAATGGCTCAACGCGCGCTGGAGTACGTTGGCGAGCATCCTGAACTGTAGGCAAGGCGCAATCAGCTTTTGTTCGAAGTGTGGCATCCCGCATAATGCTTCCATGCCTTTCCGCGGATTCCTCCAGGCAATAGCGCCGAAACCTGGCGTGCTCCTTTTGCTGCTTTGGCTTGCGCTGCCGCTGTCACCTTTGGCGGCTAAGGATCGACCTGCCCCGGCGCTGGACCCGGGATACTTGCCAGCTCTTGCGGCTGCCGATCACTTCCTGCAAGCATGGCAGGCTGGCGATCTCGAGAACGGGATGGTGCTGCTTACTGCTCATGCCAAGAACGCGGCCAATCGAGATGTGGTCGAGCGTTTTTTTTCCAATCCAGAAGCCTCCGGATATGAGATCAATCGTGGAAAGGCGATGAGGCACGGACGGTACGAATTCCCGGTCACGCTCGTGACGGTTCCAGCGAAAAGTGTCCGCGCTCGCCGCCGCTTTTCCAGCGTTGTTGTGGTCAACACTGGCAACAATGACTGGGCAGTGGATAAACTGCCATAGTGCCAGATTGCCGATTGCCAATTTGCAATAGTCCATTGAATAGCCATTGTCAGGGGATTTTCGATCGCAGATCAGAAATTGACAATTCTCTTTTGCTTCCTGTGTTCCCGATGGTTAAGAACTCTCTATGAGGCACGATCATGAAGCGCATTAGCAAAGTTGCAGTTCTCGGAGCCGGAACCATGGGTGCTCGCATCGCAGCGCACTTCGCCAACGCTGGCGTCCCCAGCTACTTGCTCGATATCGTGCCTCCCGACGCCGATACTCCGGCGCGGAACAAAATTGCGGCGGCGGGTCTCGAAGCGGCAAAGAAATCCAAGCCTGCGGCGTTTATGGAGCCTTCGCTTGCCCGCTTGGTTGCTGTCGGCAACTTTGAGGACGACTTGAAGAAGCTGGCGGAGGTGGATTGGATTATCGAGGCCGTCATCGAAAACCTCGAGATAAAGCGGGAACTGCTGCGCAAAGTGGAGGCCATCCGCAAACCCGGAACAATTGTTACCACCAACACCAGTGGCCTTCCAGTCGGCAAGATTGCCGAGGGATTTCCTAACGATTTCCGCCGGTCATGGTTCGGCACGCACTTTTTCAATCCGCCACGCTATATGCGGCTGCTCGAGCTCATTCCCACTCCTGAAGCCGATCAGGCGGCAATCGATACCATCTCGCATTTCTGCGATGTAAGGCTCGGCAAAGGCGTTGTCACTGCGAAAGACACTCCCAATTTCATTGCCAACCGCATCGGCACTTTTTCCGTGTTGAATGTGATGCGCTTGATGCAGGAGATGGATCTCAGTATCGAAGAAGTCGACGCTCTGACCGGACAAGCCATGGGCTGGCCAAAGTCCGCAACCTTTCGCACGATTGATTTGGTGGGGTTGGATATTTTGGGCCACGTTGTTGGAAACATGACAGCAAATGCCCACGACGAACGCGGCGATCTTCGCCTGCCCGAATTCTACACGCAGATGCTGCAACGCAAATGGCTGGGCGACAAAAGTAAGGGCGGCTTTTACAAAAAGGTCAGAGGCGGCGAAGGCAAAGAAGACGAGCGCATCGCTCTCGATTGGAAGACGCTGGAATACCGTCCACGGCAAAGACCGAAATTCGCGACCCTGGACATGGCCAAAAATATTGAGGACACGGGCGCTCGCTTGCGCATGTTGCTCGGCCTTGACGGCAGCGGCCCGCAAAAAGGAGACAAGGTGGGAGCTTTCCTCTGGTCCGCATTATCCGATTTGTGGACTTATTCGGCGAATCGCATCCCTGAGATCTCCGACTCCATCGTGGAGATCGACCGCGCCATGCGACTGGGCTTTAATTGGGAGTTTGGTCCCTTTGAACTGTGGGATGCTGCTGGGGTCGAACCGACCGTTGCACGGATGAAAAAAGAAGGCAAGCCTGTGGCTGCGAATGTTGAGAAGCTCCTCGCCGCTGGACATAAGGGTTGGTACATCGACGATGCGAAATCGCCTTCTGGCCGGAAATTCTGGAGCCTGCAGACGGAAAGCTGGCAGCCGGTGCAGGTTCCAGCCGGGGTATGGTCAGTCACGGTCGCAAAGAAATCCAACGGTGTGGTGAAGAAAAATTCCGGCGCTTCGCTGGTCGATCTCGGCGACGGAGTGGCCTGCATCGAGTTCCACAGCAAGATGAACTCGCTGGGCGCCGACATCATCAGCCTAATTCTGCAAGCTCTCAAGCCCGGCGGCGCTGGCGATAATTTTGACGCCTTTGTCATCACCAATGACGCGGTGAATTTTTCGGTCGGCGCAAACCTCATGCTTTTGCTCATTAGCGTGCAGGAAGAAGAGTGGGACGACGTCGACCTTGCCATTCGTCAATTCCAAGGCATGACTCAAGCGGTCAAATTCTCGCCGAAGCCAGTGGTGTCCGCGCCATTTGGCTTGTGCCTCGGCGGCGGCACAGAAATCTCGCTGCACGCCGCTGCCCGGCAGCCGCACGCAGAGCTTTACATGGGGTTGGTCGAAGTGGGAGTCGGCCTGCTGCCCGGCGGCGGAGGCTGCAAAGAAATGCTGCTTCGCGCAGTTAATGGCGCCAGTGCCGGGCGCGGCGGCCGAATTTCGGGCGAAGCACTCGCAGGATCCGTCGAGATGCTGGATGCCATGAAGCGTGGGTTCGAAATCATTGCTACCGCCAAGGTTGCTACTTCCGCCCATGAGGCGAGCTCTCTCGGCTTTCTCGACGAGAGGGACCGCATCACAATGAATCGCGACCGCGTGCTTTCCGATGCTAAGGCTCGCGCCTTGGAACTGGTGCGCGTTGGGTACGAACCGCCAGTTCCGCGTACCGACATACCCGCCCCTGGCGAAAATCTTCTCGCCACGCTCAAGATGGGCGTTCACCTAATGCGGCAGGGCGGCTTCATCACCGACTACGAAGTGAAGCTGGGCGCAAAGATCGCCGAGGTGCTGTGCGGTGGCAATGTCACGCCGGGCACTCCGGTAAGCGAGCAGTACATCCTCGATCTGGAGCGAGAGGGTTTCAAATCGCTCTGCGGCGAGAAAAAAACCCAGGAGCGGATTCAGTACACGCTCAAGACAGGGAAGACCTTGAGGAATTAGACGTTGAGAAACTAGACGTTGAGAAACCAAAAGACCGCGCGAAAGGCCTGACGTCACAAGATTGGACGAGATCGTGAGCCGTCGTCGTCTCCCTGCTACAATCGCTCGATGCGAAGATTCTTCGTAATTGTCGCGACGATCGTAGGACTGATGACCTTCGTCAGTCCTGGAAGTTCTCTCGCGAATGCGGAAGCCGCGGCACAAAAGGACACTCCGGCAAAAGAATCTCCGCCCGATGTGCCGGATAGCATCCAGGCTCCCACGGGCGAGGAAGTTGTGCTCTACACCCACGCGACCGGATCGCAGATCTATACCTGCCAGGCCGCGGCGGACGGCAAGTTCAGCTGGACACTTAAAGCGCCTGAGGCGGAGCTTCACGACCGGAAAGACAAAGTCATCGGCCAGCATTCCGCTGGCCCAACCTGGAAGCTCAAAGATGGCAGCATGGTTACCGGCAAAGCTGCAGCCAAAGTGGATTCTCTTGATCCCGATTCTATTCCATGGCTGCTGGTGAAGGTCGTGAACCATGCGGGAAAGGGAACGCTTGACACCGTAACCACGATTCAGCGAGTCCACACGCACGGCGGCCAGGCGCCAGCCGAAGGTTGCGATGCATCTCATCGCGACGCGGAAACCAAAGTCAGTTACTCTGCGGACTATTACTTCTACGCTCCGACGAAGTAAAAAAACGCCCCAACCGCTGCGAATCCATTGAGTTCAATTAGCGAATAAATAACTTAGAAAACACTAAGGCAAAATTAGGGTGGTCTGCGGTACGCCAGTTTTCAATCATACGGATCGGTTACCGGTTGAGAAACTGCAGTCAGTGGACTTTTCGCCGGGAACATTGAACAATATATGAAGAGCTGCCGCTAATGAAGTATCTGGTGATTTACGAGAAATCAGCTGCGGGCTGGGGCGCCTACTCTCCGGATGTCCCGGGACTCAGCGCCGCAGGAGAAACATTAGACGAAGTAAAAAAACTCATTAGCGATACGATGGAGTTTTATCTCGCGGGCATGCGTCGGGAGGGTGAACGAATCCCTACCCCCAGCGCTACAACTGCAATCATGACGGTCGATACCCATGCGTGAAGTGATCATTGCCTCTTCTGTTCGCACTCCTGTGGGACGCGCCTACAAAGGCACGCTCCGCGCAACCCGTCCGGATGAAATGGCGGCGGTCGCCATCAAAGGCGCGCTGGAGCGCGTGCCTCAACTCGATCGAAAAGAAATTGAGGACGTCATCCTTGGGTGCGCCACTCCCGAGGCTGAGCAAGGGATGAACGTGGCCCGCATCGCCTCACTGCGCGCCGGTTTGCCAGTGGAAGTTTCGGCGCTGACCATCAATCGTTTTTGCTCGTCGGGATTACAGGCAATCGCCTTAGCGGCCGAACGTATCATGAGCGGGGGTGCGGAGGTAATCGTCGCGGGCGGCACTGAGTCCATGACCATGATCCCGATGGGCGGCCACAAAGTTTCGCCAAATCCTTGGCTCGTGGACCACTATCCTGACGCATATTTGAATATGGGGCTAACCGCGGAGCGCGTCGGGCAGCGTTTTGGGATCACGCGCGAGGCGGCGGACGAATTCTCGCTGCGCAGCCACCAGAAGGCGCTGGCCGCGATTCAGGCCGGGAAGTTCGACGAAGAAGTCGTCCCGGTGTCGGTGAGCTTTACAACTCCGAATGGCTCAAAGCCCAAGCGGCAAGAAATTATTTTTAAAATGGACGAAGGCCCGCGCGCCGATACTTCTCTCGAAGCCTTGCACGCATTGAAGCCGGCATTTCACGTGAAGGGTACGGTAACGGCTGGAAATTCTTCACAGATGTCCGATGGGGCAGCGGCTTCCGTAGTAATGTCCCGCGAAAGAGCGGAAATGCTCGGCATCAAGCCGCTGGCCCGCTACGTTTCATTCGCCACTGCCGGATACAAACCCGAAGAGATGGGACTTGGACCGGTATTCGCTATCCCGAAGGCTTTGAAGATAGCCGGGCTGAAGCTCTCTGACATCGATGTGATTGAGTTGAATGAAGCTTTCGCGGCGCAGTCGCTCGCCGTTATCAAAGAAGCCGGGATCGATCCTGAGAAAGTGAATCCCAACGGTGGCGCAATCGCGCTGGGACATCCTCTGGGCTGTACCGGAGCCAAGCTGACGGCAACCATCCTCCGCGAACTCAAACGCCGGAACCGGCGTTATGGCATGGTCACCATGTGCGTTGGAGGCGGCATGGGTGCTGCAGGGATTTTCGAAAACCTCTCATAACGCCGGTAACATGAATCCGCGGAGTTTCTACGAGCTTTCTCGCTTACAATCGAGAGGTGTCCATGTCAGAGCCAGCCTTGAGCACAGCCGAAAGGGTGGATTCTGCGATGGAAGTTGCATTTTATTTGAAGGGATGAGTGATGGCCACAGCGACAGCGGTCCCCAAGACCAGAATCTCCGGCGGCAGCTTCTTGCTCGAAACTCGCCGCGCCGACGAAGTGTTCACCCCCGAAGACTTCACCGAACAGCAACGGATGATCGGACAGACAGCCGAAGAATTCACCGTCAATGAAATCCTGCCCAACGTCGAGAAGATGGAGCATAAGGATTTCTCTATTTCGCGCGATCTCCTGAAGAAGGCCGGTGAACTGGGCCTGAGCGGCGCTGAGATCCCAGAAGCGTACGGTGGCCTTGAGCTGGACAAAGTGACGGCTGCGGTTATCGCCGACCACATCGCCCAGTACGCAGGATTTGCCACGACCTGGGGCGCGCATAGCGGCATCGGCCTATTGCCTCTGGTTTATTTCGGCACTGAAGATCAGAAGAAAAAATATTTGCCGCGGCTGGCCACGGGCGAGATCGTGGGGGCTTATGCCCTGTCAGAAGCATCCTCTGGTTCCGATGCGATGAACTGCCGCGCCCGGGCGCAACTGTCGTCTGATGGCAAACACTACATCCTGAATGGCGAAAAGATGTGGATCACCAACGCTGGCTTCGCTGACTTGTTTACCGTGTTTGCAAAAATCGACGGCGAGAAGTTCACCGCCTTCCTCGTGGAAAAGACCTTCCCCGGTTTCTCGGTTGGTGCCGAAGAGCACAAGCTTGGCATACGCGGATCTTCCACTTGTCCGATCATTCTCAATGACTGCAAAGTACCGGCGGAAAATCTGCTGGGCGAAATCGGCAAAGGCCACATCATTGCCTTCAACATTCTGAATGTCGGACGCTTCAAGCTGGGCGCGATGTGCGTCGGCGGAGGCCGTGTATCTCTCGAACACGCCATGGCTTATGCGAAACAACGTAAGGCTTTCAACAAAGTCATTGGCGATTTCGGTTTGGTGCGAGAGAAAATTGCCAACATGGCCACGCTGATCTATGTCGGCGAATCGCTGGTTTATCGCACGGTCGGCATGATGGACGACGCGCTCAGCGCAGTCGACAAATCCGCGGCTGACGCGATGAAAGAAACTCGCAAAGCGATCGAGGAATACGCGGTCGAGTGCTCCATCATCAAGGTATGGGCTTCAGAGATGGTCGGCTACATTGTCGATGAGACGCTGCAGATCTATGGCGGATACGGTTTCGTCGAAGAATATCCGGCTGAGCGCGCTTATCGCGATGCCCGAATCAACCGTATCTTCGAAGGCACCAATGAAATCAACCGCCTCATCATTACAGGATTCTTGCTAAAGCGTGCTATGAGCGGCCAACTGCCGCTTATGCCTGCCATCAAGAAACTTATGGACGAAGTGCTCTGCGGGCCATCTTTGGCCGAAGCCTTTGACGGCGCTCTTGCCGAAGAGCACAGACTAGTCGGCCAGGCCAAAAAGCTCGGCCTGTTTGCCGCCGGCGCGGCCACACAGAAATACATGCAGGCGATCCAGGATCAGCAGGAGATCATGGGCGCCATTGCCGACATGACGATCGAAACTTACGCAATGGAGTCGGCAGTTCTGCGCGCACAAAAGATCGCCGAAATTAAAGGCGAATCCGCCGCCGCCCTTCCGATTGCCATGACGCGGGTTTATCTCACGCAAGCGTTGGAAAAAGTCGAGTCAGCGGCGAAAAAAGTCATTGCCGCGGTTGCCGAGGGCGACATGCTGCGGACTCAACTTGCAATTCTGCGTCGTCTCGCCAAGTATGAGCCGTTTAACACAATCGAACTCCGCCAGCAGATCGCGCAAAAGATGATCGAACGCGGAAAGTATTCGATAGCTTAGAATCTCAACCCACGAAGCGCAAGGGGAAACTCGGTGTCTTCTGGTTGTGCGTTTACTTTTTCAATTCTTCCATTACGCTCTGGATCAATTCCTTGGCGTCGGTCAGACTTTTCATGATGATCTGGATATCCATTACCGGCTTGCCCGGCCAGCGCTGGCTCTGGCAATAAACTCCGTGCTGGCCGACCAGCGCCATGGCATCGGTAATTGTGTCCATAGTCACGGCTAGTCGACCGCGCGGGACACCCATCATGGTCTCGTAATGTTCCAGTTCTTCCTGCTTTTCTTCGAATACCGGCATGTGGAGATTGTAACTGCTGCGGCGGTTGGGTGATAATCGTCAGTTCGCTCGTAGATCATTCAAGAACAGGATCAAGGCGGCGCTGTGAAGACTGGTGATCTAGTCAGACTAATCGATATTCCGCTTTGGGGCGAACCGCAATATACAACTCGAAGAGCCGCGATAGGTTCAAAACTGTATGCTGCTGACAAATCTCTTTTTAGCACGTCCAACTTTCTTTGACGGAACACTAAGGAGAAGTCCATGAAAAAGCCAATTGCCCTTCCCGCGCTTCTGATCCTGTTGACTGCCGCTGCCTTCGCTCAAATGGGAGGTGGCAAGGCCAGTCCCCCAGCCTCAGCTACGTGCGATCTGGGCGCCGGAAAAACGATCAAGACGGACTATTCGAGCCCGCGCATGAAGGGTCGCAAGATTTATGGTGGCTTGGTACCCTTCGGAGAAGTCTGGCGGACCGGGGCCAATGAAGCTACAACTTTCGTCACCAGCGCCGACGTCGTGATTGGCGGCAAGAGCGTTCCTAGCGGCAGCTACACGATTTTTACCGTGCCCAATGCCGACAAGTGGACACTGATCATCAACAAGAAAACGGGGGAATGGGGCATCCCTTACAAGTATGAGAGCGACGAACTGACGCGCGTCGATATGAAGGTTTCGAAGTTGCCGTCGCCGGTCGAGAACTTCACCATCTCTTACGAGAAATCCGGCAGCGGCTGCACCATGCAGATTGATTGGGAGAAGACGCGTGCTTTGGTAGACATTTCAGCGAAGTAGCGTAGCGCGGCGGTTTCGGCTTCGCTCAGGGTAGACTCCGGCGACGGGAGAACCCCGGGGCTACTCCGCAGATGGCTTCCATCGCAGCACTGGCTTCCGGGCGGCTGCTGTTTCATCCAACCGCGAAACCCGCGTGGAGTGTGGCGCATCGAGCACCGTCCGCGGTTCTTCTTCCACTTCTGCCGCGATCGACTTCATGGCGTCAATAAATAAATCCATCTCTTCTTTCGACTCGCTTTCAGTTGGCTCGATCATCAGCGCGCCGGGAACGATCAGCGGAAAAGCCGTCGTGTAGGGATGGAAACCGTAGTCGATCAGCCGCTTGGCAATGTCCATGGTACGCACGCCTTTTTTCGCCTGCAGCTTGTCACTGAAAACGACTTCGTGCATCGTGGGCGTGGAATAGGGCAAGTCGTATTTGCCCTCGAGGCCCTTGCGAATATAATTCGCGTTGAGCACCGCGTCTTCGGTGGTTTGGCGTAAACCATCCGGCCCGTTGGCCTGGATATAAGCCAGAGCGCGGACGAACATTCCGAAGTTGCCGTAAAAAGCGCGAACGCGCCCCACCGACTGCGGACGATCGTAATCAAACCCCAACCCGCCATCGGACTTCGTGACCAATACAGGTTTCGGCAGAAATGGCTCTAGAATTTTCTTGATCGCCACTGGGCCTGATCCCGGCCCGCCGCCGCCATGCGGCGTCGAGAAAGTTTTGTGCAGGTTCAAGTGCATCACGTCGACACCAAAATCCCCCGGTCGCACTTTTCCCACGAGCGCGTTCATGTTCGCGCCATCCATGTAGAGCAAGCCGCCCTTGGCGTGCAGGATGTCAGCAATCTTGTGAATCCGTTCTTCGAATACTCCCAGGGTGTTGGGATTTGTGAGCATCAGAGCGGCGACATCTTCGTTCATCTGCGCTTCGAGCGCGGCGATATCGACCATGCCTCGCGAGTCTGACTTCAAGTTCTCCACGGCGTAGTCAACCATCGCCGCCGTAGCTGGATTCGTTCCGTGAGCTGAGTCAGGAATCAGAATCTTTTTCCGCGGACGTCCCTGCGCGTGGTGATAGGCACGCACCATGAGTAATCCGGTCATTTCGCCATGCGCTCCCGCCGCGGGCTGCAGCGTGATGGCATCCATACCGGTAATGTCGACCAGGCACTCGCTGAGCGTCTTCAAAATTTGCAGAGCACCCTGTGAGATTTTCTCCGGCTGATAGGGATGCCCGCTCGCAAGTCCTTCCACCCGCGCTACCGCTTCGTTCACCCGAGGGTTGTACTTCATGGTGCAGGAACCGAGCGGATACATGCCCAGATCGATCGCATAATTCCACGTGGAAAGCCGCGTGAAGTGGCGGATGATTTCAATCTCACTCACCTCGGGCATATTGCCGAGATCTTTTCTTTCCGATGAACCGAGAAGCTTCAATGTATCCACTTCCGGCACATCGAGCGGGGGGAGTTTCCATGCGGCTTTGCCAGCCGATGACTTTTCGAAGATCAGCCCTTCGTTCTGATTGACATGGGTGGTGGCCTTGCGGATCATGCGCTTCACTGCATCACCTCCGCGATTCCCGACTCTTCATCGGCCGATCGGACCGAGGGACTCTCTGCGACCACGGCCACCGCTGTATCGATTGCATCTCGCGTCGTCAGTTCCGTGCAGCACCACAATGCCGCATTTCCAAGTTCGGGATAAAACTTCTTTAGCGTCAGCCCGCCAACAATCTTGTGTTCCAGCAACCGGTTGTTGATGACAGAGGGATCTTCCTTAGTCTCGAGCACAAACTCGTTAAACCGGGGCGAAGCGGAAAAAAGAACCTTACCGTGCTTCGCGAATTGCGTTGCGGCATATGCTGTTTTGGCCAAGTTCTGCTTTGCCAGTTCTTTCAAACCGACCTTGCCATACACCGTCATGAAGATATTTACCATCAGCGCCACCAGCGCCTGGTTTGTACAAATATTCGACGTCGCTTTTTCGCGACGGATATGTTGCTCGCGCGTAGCCAGGGTCAGCACAAAGCCGCGCCTGCCCTGCTTATCTACGGTTTGGCCGACTAGCCGGCCCGGCATCTGTCGCACGAATCTTTCTTTGGTTGCAATCACCCCGCAGTAGGGACCGCCAAATCCCACGGGTACGCCGAACGATTGCGCCTCCATCGCGATCACGTCTGCTTCACGCGGCGGCTCGATGATCCCCAGCGACAGCGCCTCTGCAATGGAGACTACAAGCATCGCACCATGCTTGTGCGCAATTTCTGCAATCGCCGCCGCATCTTCAATTGTGCCAAAGAAATTCGGAGATTGAATTAGCACACACGCTGTCTCTGGAGTGATGGACTTCTCCAGTTCCCCTAAATTCACCCGGCCATCTTCGCCGAAACCGGCAACCGACAGCGGCATGCCCTGATGCGTCGCGTAGGTTGCGAGCACTTCGCGATACTCGGGATGCAGGCTCTGGGCCACGATCACCGATCGCCGTCCGCTCAACCGCACTGTCATCATCACAGCCTCTGCGGCCGCAGTTGAGCCGTCGTACATGGAGGCGTTGGCAACCTCCATACCGGTCAACTCGCAAATCATTGTCTGGAATTCGAAAATTGATTGCAGCGTTCCCTGCGAAATCTCCGCCTGATAGGGTGTGTACGCGGTGAGGAATTCACCCCGCGAGATAAGGGAATCAATGACGACGGGGCGGTAGTGAGAGTAGGCGCCGGCGCCCAGAAAACTAATATAGCCTTCGCCATTTTCCCGCGAGCGCTGGCGAAAATAATCCACGATTTCCGATTCTGCCATCTGGCGCGGAACTTTCAGGTCGCGGCTGAGCCGGTATTCCTCGGGAATTGGCGCAAATAATTCGTCGACCGAACGTAGTCCCATGGCCTTCAGCATGGCTTCGCGGTCGGCAGGAGATTTTGGTAAATAGCGCATAGGAAGTTGATTAGATGTTACTCGGAGTCAGTTCGATTGTGGCGGTCGCTACTCGAGTTAAGCCTTTAAAGTCTCAGGATTTCAGTGGCAAATTTCCGATTGTCGATTGGAAGCTCGGACCTAATGCAGACGATTGAAAAATTGGAATCGGCGTATTTCAGTGCCCGCCCTCTTCCTCCACAAATTTATCGTAGTCAGCGGGGGAAAGCAGCGAGTCCAGCTCCTTGGGATTTTTCAAAGAAATTTTCAGCATCCAGGAGCCGTGCGCATCTTTGTTCACCGACTCGGGGGACGTTGCCAAACTTGTGTTCACTTCGGCCACGGTCCCAGAGGCGGGGGCGTACAGATCTGAAACTGCTTTGACCGACTCGACCGTTCCAAACGTCTTGCCGGCCGTAAGTTCAGTACCCACCTTGGGTAACTCGATAAACACAATGTCACCGAGCTCTTCCTGCGCGTGGTTCGTAATACCCACGGTGGCAGTGGTTCCGTTCGCCTGAATCCATTCGTGTTCTTTTGTGTACTTGCGATCCGTGGGATAGGCCATAAAAAGGTTCTAGCTCCTGGCTTCTAGGTGATTCCATCGATGCTGCTGTGCATTCTTCGCAGTTACGCGCTTGTTACGCGCTTTTCTTCGGCCGCTTGTAAAAGGGCGTTGGCACCACCTGCCCTCCAACACCCTGTCCGCGAATTTCCACCTTCAATGAAGTGCCGAGTGCCGCGTAATCCGGTGGAACGTAAGCCAGCGCAATATTCTTCTTCAAGAATGGCGCGGGCGATCCGCTCGTTACATATCCAATTTCGTGCCCGGTGCTATCCAGCACCTTATATCCATCACGCGCAATGCCGCGTTCCGTTATCTCCAAACCCACCAGCGTCCGCTTCACGCCTTCGGCTTTTGCTTTTTCAAGTGCCGCGCGGCCGACGAACTCGGGTTTCTCCATCTTGCAGAAGCGATCGAGGCCCGCCTCCCAAACATTAATCGTCTCGGAAATTTCGTGGCCATAAAGCGGTAGCTTGCCTTCTAGGCGCAGCGTGTTACGCGCGCCCAAGCCACAAGGGAGGAGGTAAAATTCCTTGCCCGCGTCCAGAATCTCGTTCCAAATTCTGGCGCTGATGGCTTCATCCGCTGGAATGTAAATCTCGAAACCGTCTTCGGCCGTGTAGCCGGTGCGCGCGATGAGAATATTTTTCAGTCCACAGACCGTTCCGCGCGTGACCCAATAGAACTTAACCGCACTCAAATCTGCATCGGTCAGCTTTTGGAGGACGTTTACGGCTTTCGGTCCCTGGATCGCGATCTGCGTGAAGTCATCCGACAAATTTTCCACGGCGCAATCAAACTGCCGTGTATTGTCACGCACCCAGTTGAAATCTTTCTCGCGCGTCCCGGCATTGATCACCAGCAGGTATTGATCTTCGCCAAGCCTGTGGACAATCACATCATCCACGAATGTTCCTTGCGGATAGAGCAATGCCGAATATTGCGCCTGCCCGAGCGCAAGCCGGGAGGCATCGTTCATGGAAATGTGCTGCACTGCGGCCAGCGCCTGCGGCCCGGCCAAGCGAATGTCGCCCATGTGACTAACGTCGAAAATGCCTGCGCCGGTACGCACGGCCATGTGTTCGTTGATGATTCCGCACCCGATCGACGCGGGGTATTCGACCGGCATATCCCAGCCATTGAAATCAACCATCTTCGCCCCCATTTTGCGATGGATGGCGTTCAACGCCGTTTTGCGGACGGCGGGAGTTGTGCTGGCGGGAGTCGCTTCCACGGAAGACAAAATCGAACCTCAATCGCGATCAGTGAGCGATGTGCCCAGGATAATGTGACTGTTTACCCTATCACGCGGTTTTTCGGCGGGTCAAACGGGAGGGGCCTGCAATACGGGCCACAGAAATCACCGAGAGATCGCAATGACGCTGTGGCCCCTGTGTCGAGTGTGTTTGAGTTTTTCCGGCGTTTGAGTTTTTATCGGCCGAATTGCACCATAACGTGCGCGCCCGCGGCCACGTGCGTCCCTGCAGACGGAGACTGTTCTCGTGCCACGCCGCTACCTACGGCTTCTAGATCCAGGCCGGCATCCTGCGCAGCTTCTACCGCGCCGCGTACCGTCTTCCCGATGAAAGACGGCACTTCGATCCCGCCTTGCTCAACATCCAGGACCACGGTCCCGGTGACTGGCATAGGCGGCTGCGCAATTGGAGTTGCGGCATTCGTTGCGTTGCGATTTGCCGGGCTCCGCGGGCTCGCCCCGCTTTTCGACATTTCTATTTCGTTCTCGCGCAGGCTAGCCTGAACTACGTTTCCATCTCCAGCGGCAGTAGCAGGCGTGGGCGCCCGCGGAACACCGGCCTTTGCCGCCTCCGCCGATATCCCGTTTACCTCTGCCGTTTCCAGTGGCTCTCCGGGATGGTCGGGAGTGCCTTCTTCCAAATCTTTATCCTTCATGCTCGCTTGCGCCATTAGCAGTTGGTGTTGCGGTGCCAGCGGCAGATCGTGCGACGTGTGAAGATACTCAAGCACCTGCTGCGCCACCCGGTGAAACACGGGAGCGGAAACTTGGCCGCCTTGATGCAGTCCCACAGCAGAATCAAGAATTACCGCTACCACAATCTGCGGATTGTTGACCGGCGCAAACCCTGCGAATGACCCGATATATTTGGTCTTGGAATACGCGCCCGTCGCGGGATCGACCTTCTGCGCCGTCCCCGTCTTGCCTGCCGACGAATAGCCTTCCAGAATTGCCTTGCGGCCGGTGCCCTCCAGCACCACTTTCTGCATCATCGCCCGCATCTGGGCGGCGGTATAGCTCGAAATCACACGGCGCGATGCCCCGGGATGAAACGCCACGGCTTGTGGCGTTCCCTGAGGCGGCACCGGTCCGGCGACAATTCGCGGAGTCACCCACACGCCATCGTTGGCAAAGGTAGATACTAGGCCCGCCAATTGAAGCGGCGAAATGCCAATCTCCTGGCCCATGGAAATCGCCGCGATCGAAACCTTCGACCAACGGCTGACCGGCTTGGTTAGGCCCCGCGTTTCGCCAGGTAACTCAATACCAGTCTGCTGTCCGAATCCGAAGGCGCGAATGTATTTGTAAAATCGGTCTTCGCCTAGACGCAAGGCGATCTTGATCGAACCCACGTCGCTCGACTCCGCGAGCACGCCCCACACCGGCAACAATCCGTGCGGCTTCGAATCGCGAATGCGCATCCCGTTGTAGACGATCGATCCCATCTGGCAGTCGAACACTTCGTCCGGATTCGTCAACTTCTCTTCGAGCGCCGCCGAAATCGTCACCAACTTGAAGGTCGAACCTGGTTCGTAGACGTAGCTCACTGCTCGGTTTGTGAGCGCGCTGGGCGTGACTTGTTTTCGCAGGTTTGGGTTGAACGTGGGACGATTGGCCAGCGCAAGGATTTCGCCAGTGTGCGGATTCTCCACGATCACGGTTCCAGCGATGGCCTGCGTATCATGAATGGCCTGATCCAATTCCTTCTCGGCGATGTATTGAATATTCTTATCGATGGTCAGGACCAGGTTCTCGCCGGCCTCGGGCTGCTTCTCGACGTCGGAGAACCACTGCCGGCGCGCATCGACGGAGATCAACATCTTCCCGGTGCGGCCCCGCAATTCGTCATCGAATTCGTGCTCGATGCCGCTCTGGCCGGAGCCTTCCATGCCGACCGTCCCCACCACCTGCGCCGCCAGATCGCGGGCTGGATAAAAACGTTTTGGCTCCTTCTGAAAATGTATGCCCTGCAGATTCAGGGACCGGATGCGCTCGATGGTTTCGTCGTCCGCCTTGCGCGCGACCCAGCAGAAAGTTTTGTGGTTACGGCAATCGGCCAACACCACGTTGTGGTCTTCGCCGGTGATTCGGGTGATTAGAGAAACAGCCGTGGGCAGGTCTTTTACTTCGGTAGGAACTGCGAATGCCGAATCCACCAGGACTGACATGGCCAGTTCATGGCCGTTGCGGTCATAAATCACGCCGCGTTTTGCGGAGAGCGGAATCTCCCGCTGCTGCTGGTGCTCAGCCTGCTTTACGAATGCTCCATACTGGAAGAGCTGCAGATAAACCAGTCTCCCGCAGATCGCCATGCACCACAGGAAGATCGCCCCCCCCAGCAGGTAGAGCCGCCGGTTCTTGCCGAGGTTGGAATTACTGGCCGTCATAAGTTGCACTTTTACGTCTTGTCATTCCGAATCGCGCAGCGAGGAGAGCAACCTGCCTTTTTGCTGGCGCGGATAAACAGCAGGTTCCTCGTCGCATTCGCTCCTCGGAATGATAAGACTTTGGATTTTAGACAAAGATGGCGGACCACATTCAAGGTGGACCGCCAAAATTTCTCATGAGGACGACCGAATTCGGCCAGCTACTGGACCGGAAGAACGATCGCTGGCTCCGCACTCGCCATCTCTGGCGCGTTCGAATCAAAGGAAGAGCTATCCAACCGAATCACCTGCCCTGGTTGCGGAGGCACTAATCCCAGGCGGCGCGCCATCACATCAATTCGTTCTGGATCGCGTAACGAGGCGTCTTCCAATCGCAAGGCACGGTTCATCTCGATCAGGTTGTTGAGTTCACGCTTCGCCGACTCGATCTGATAACCATATTCAATCGCTCGGAAATGCTGCCAGGCATAGGTGAATACCAGCAGGAACAGGCAGGCAAGTGCCGTGCCGAAGTGCTTCATATCGCGATTACGTCGCGGATCTTCCAGCTTTACCACCCGCGAGTTGTCGATCGCTTTGGCGAAGTAGATTTCCGGCGTTCCCGTAAAAAATGTACTTCGACGAGCCGCCGGAACTGTCCTGGGGATTGCCGCTGCTGCCGCCATTTATGCCGCTCCCGCATACACCCGTTCGTCGTGGATCAGGGGAAGCTGCGTGCCGAACATCCGCCGCAGTTCCATTTCGTCGACAGTCCAATCGTCGACAATTTGTTTTGGTTGCGCGCCCCGTTCGACGCGCTCCACCGTTGCCATCAGATCTTTAATCAGCGTCCCTGTGTACATTCCCAACCTCAGAATCGGATTCCTACCACGAAATCCTGAACCTCTAACGGCTAGCTTCTAGCTCGCCACTTTTAGCAGATCTTCGTCCGCTTTTTTGGAACCTGAACGCCCGGCACGCCTGCTACAGCTATGCCGGGGACTCCGGCAGGTTTTCCGGAATCTAAACCCTTTCCGCGGCTCGCAACTTCGCACTGCGCGCCCGCGGATTTCGATCCTGCTCTTCTTTCGATGCCGTCACCGGCTTCTTTGTGAGTACCCGGAAGTACTTGTACTTTTTCTCGCCCTCGCGAAGGGCATCCTTTACGATGCGATCTTCGAGCGAGTGAAAACTGATCACCACCACCCGTCCTCCTGGCTTTACAATCGTGGGCGCCGCTTGCAGCAGCGCCTTCAGATCGTCCAGTTCGCGGTTTACGAAGATTCGAAGGGCCTGAAAGGTCAGCGTCGCCGGATGAATCCGCCTCTGGTCATACTTATTTTGACCCCGATTCATTGGCCGGGCCGCGGCTGATATGACATCCGCAAGATGTGCGGTAGATCGTATCGGCCGCGACCGGCAAATGGCTCTGGCGATTCTCCGCGACCTCCTTTCCTCTCCGAATTCGTAAATCACATCGGCAAGCTTGCGCTCGTCGAGGTGGTTTACCACTTGTTCGGCGGTAAGCTCCGACCGCGGGTCCATCCGCATGTCGAGCGGTCCATCCGCCTGAAAACTAAATCCGCGGGCGGCGTCGGAAAGCTGCAGGCTGCTTACGCCGATGTCGGCGAGCAAGCCGTCAACCTTATCGTTGGTCGTTAGTCGTTGGTCGTTCGCCAATTCGGCAAACGATCCGTGCCTGAGTTCAACCGTTGGCCAGTCGCTTTGGCCAACGACGAACGACGAACGACGAACGACGATTTTGCTTTTCGCAATTTCCAGCGCTGCTGGATCCTTATCGAGCCCAATCAAACGTCCCGGTGCGCCTAGGCGTTTTGCGATTTCGTAACTGTGTCCGCCCAAGCCCACCGTGGCGTCGATATAAGTCCCGCCACGCCGCACGTTTAAGTAGTCGATCGCTTCTTTTAAAAGAACCGGAACATGGATGGCTTCCCTTCCACCACCATGCCCAACCCCCTGAGGGGTGTCTGTTGAACCCTCGCCCACTAGATGCCCAATTCGTCGAGCGTCTTCTCATCCTCAGGCGTGAACTTTTCTTCCTCGACCTGCTTGCGATACGAATCCAGGTTGCGCACGATCAAGTGCGTTAAATTGCCGGTAACCGCAACCTCGCCTTTGATCTGCGCCGCTTCGCGCAGAAGTTGCGGCATCAGCAGCCGCCCCTGCCCATCCATCTCCACCATCTGGCCGTAGTAGTTCACGCGGTCCAGAAACTTCTTCTTCGTCGGATTGAAAGTGGAAAGCCCGGCCAGCTTCTGCTCGATCCGCTCCCATTCCTCGAAGGGATACACTTGAGCAACCTTCCCATCCAGACTTGTGATGTAGTATTGCTGTCCATACTTTTCGTCGATCACCCGCTTGAACTCGGCTGGGATTTTCAACCGTCCCTTTTCGTCGACGCGAGTTGGGTGATTGCCGCGAAACATGGTCTTTTTCTGTCACTGCGACTGCATTGAGGGAGGCAAAAACGGCACAGAGTCGGGTCAAACTCGGATGGTTCGGGCTGTTTGTCGTGCTCTTGGGTCGGTTTCCCACCGGCTCCTCTGTGTCAGCTTCCGTTCCCACGAACTTAACTGTCTTGACCACTCTGTACCACTTTGTTCCACATCTTACCCGTAAGTTGTTGATTGTCAAGCCTAAACTTGAGGGTAGGGTCGTCGCTGCGGATTCGATCAGACAAACTACGAGATCTTGTGGTTAACGAAAAATACGACCCCAATAGATTGCGTTAATCCCTTTGGTTCATTCGCTGTTTGTTCGCTAAGATTTTTCTTGCATTGCGCGTCGGTAGGGCGTTTTCCTGTGGGAAAAGTGATCTTAATTCTTTGCTATCTCGATGGCTCCACAAACACTGCGGTCCCATAGGCGAGCACCTCGGTTACGCCCTGCATCACTTCCGTTGCGTCGTAGCGGGCGCCAACGACGGCGTTGCCACCCAATTCGGCGGCGTGGACGAGCATCAGATCGAAAGCCTCGGCCCTGGTCTTCTCGCACAAGTTCGTCAGCAGGGTGATGTTGCCGCCAACCAGCGTTTGCAGTCCCGCGCCGATTGTGCCGAAAATCGAGCGCGAACGCACTACGATGCCGCGCACCACTCCCAGCGTGCGCGTCACGCGAAATCCGTCCAACTCGAACTGGGTCGTGACCATGTTGTGCGCCACCATCCGCGCGCCTGTGTAAGTCGCTGTCATTCGTTTATATCCTCTCCTGTTAAGGACAAATATCGCCGTTTGCCTGCGACAGCTAACTATAGTCCGAGAGGCTATCCGCGCAAGAAATTTTCAGACGTCGGTGGCCATCACTCTAAGTCGGCGCTTATGAAGAATTCCTGCGAAGAGGTATCGTACTCAACGCGTAGCAAGTTCGGTTTACAACAAACCTGACAGTCCTCGATATAGTTCTGCCGTCGTCCTGCGAACTCGTCGACAGTGGTAACATTCCACTCTCCACATCCCGCACACTGAAAACCTGATTCCATCGTTATGACTTAGTCTCTGGCTAGAACTTCACGCCTCAGCTTCCAATTCAGCCCCTATAATAGCCCGGTCTCATCTTGAGCGGAGGTTTCATGATTTCACGGCGGCGGTTTCTCGAAGTGAGTGGAGTGGCGACAGGAGTCGCAGTCTCTCATTCTCTGCTGGCATCCGCCGCGTTCAGAAACGAGAACCCGGACGAGGCTTCCTTGCCGCCGTCACTGGCAGGCTTGAAGTCCCGCAAGAATGAAGCGACTCCGATCACACGCGAGGAGCGAGCGCGAACGCCAGGAGCGAGCCCGCAAGTTGATGAGCGAGAACGCACTCGATGCCATCGTGCTCATGGAGGGCACTTCGCTCAAATACTTCTCCGGCATTCATTGGTGGGGCGGTGAGCGCCTGTTCGCGCTGGTTCTGCCGGTGAAAGGCGCGCCGTTCTATGTGTGTCCGGCATTCGAGGAAGGTCGCGCTCGCGAACAGATTGCTAGTGCGTCCCAGTGGCGATCATACCCGATCTTCGCACCTGGCAGGAAGACGAGAACCCTTACCAGTTGATGGCCCAGGGATTGAAAGGATCGCGGCCTGACAGGCGGTAACCTCGGAATGGAAGAAACCGTCCGCTTCGTCTTCGCCGATGGAATCGCCAAAGCTGCGCCACAGGCCACCCTGAGCAGCGCCACGCCAGTTACCGCGGGTTGCCGCATGATTAAGAGCGCCCACGAGCTGACGCTGATGCATCTGGCTTGCCAGGTAACTTTGGCCGCATACGAAGCCGTCTATCACGCTTTGCGCGAAGGCATGACGCAGCAACAAGTTGGGGATATGATCACAGCGGCTTACGAGCAACTTGGCTTTCCCGGCGAGGCCAGCGTTCAGGTCGGTGAATACTCCGCGCTCCCTCATGGGTCGGCCACTCCGCAAGTGATCCGCGAAGGCTCGATCGTGATGATCGACGATGGCTGCACGGTAGAAGGATATCAATCCGACATCACGCGAACCTTCGTGCTGGGGAAAGCTTCCGACAAAATGAAAAACAGTATTCGACATCGTGCACCGGGCGCAGCAGGCGGCGCTCGCAGCGGCTCGTCCAGGAGTGGAATGCGGCGCGGTCGATGCCGCTGCACGAAAAGTGATTACTGATGCCGGCTATGGCCCCGGCTACAAATACTTCACGCATCGCCTGGGCCATGGCATGGGCATGGACGGGCACGAGTGGCCATACCTGGTGCGCGGCAATGCCACCAAACTCAGGCCGAACATGACCTTCAGCGACGAGCCCGGCATCTACATTCCGCGGTGAATTCGGCATTCGCCTCGAAGACGATATGCACATCACAGAGAACGGCGCGGAGCTATTCACCCCGCAAAGCCCGTCGCTGGAAGATCCTTTTGGCAAGGCGTGAGTCAATTCTGCGTCTATTAGCACATTAACGCATTGCGCGAGGCGACTCTGTGCCGCTCCGCCACGAATTTTTGCGTGACCTCACTTCGACGACTCGACTTGCAGATTATTGGTCACGGCGAAAATCCCTGGCACACTGTTCGCCCGCAGGCCGACAAGATTCTTATCGCTCTCGCTGTCTACCACTCCCTCAAGAGAAACGCGCCCATTCTTCACGATGATGCGAATCGGCTTCTGCACACCGAGGGCATACCTTTCTAAGCGCGGGCGTATCCGTAGATCGCGCGGAACAGGCGCCGTCGCAGACCATCGTCCATCGGCGATGGAGGAAGAACCTCAATCTGGTTATCCACTCTTTCGACGCCCTCGATGTGCTTCACTACATTCTCAGCATCCGACTTCAACGAAGGCCGCACCACCTGCCCGAACAGCGTGACCGTGCTGCCGTCCACTTTATAGGCAATGTTGTCGAACACTCCGAAATAGGGGAGCATAAGAAGTTCGTGCCGAACTTCTCGGGTGATACGCTCTTGCGATCGGGCCGAAGGCTGACCGCGATCCTGAGCAGCGCCAAGCGCAGCGAGTGAAAATAGAGAGATGACGACAACCAGGAACTTGTGTTTCATAGGTCTTTCTCCTTACTCGAAAGTTTCTGAGACGATAGTGTACTTCCGAATGCAGCAGGAGAGCTTACAGTATTTGCGGTAGTCAAGAAGCCGTATCACATTAGATTCTTGAGTTCAGCAGCTGGCCTGGGTTAAAGAGGTTGCATGCAGCATTTGAGTCCGCACGATGTAATGACCATGTTCCTGGCGCTGGCCGACGCTGCTGGGCTGCGCCAAACTGGCTGCGGAGTTGATGCAGAAAATCGGCCAGCCGTCGATTCTGGGAGAAATCTCGGTCGGGATTTTCCTCGGGCCAACGGTTCTTGGACATTACCGGCCGCATTTGTACGGGACTTTGTTTCCCACTACTGGGCCCATGCCGATCGTGCTCGACACTGTGACCACGCTGGGAGTCGTCTTTTTCCTGCTGACCGCAGGCCTCGAGATCGATTTGCGCAGCATCTTCCGCCAGGGTAAGAGCGCGCTGCTGGTGAGTATCTTCGGAGTAGCATTCCCCTTCGGAGCCGGTTTCTTGGCAGCCACCATTTTCCCCGACGAAATGGGCGCGGTAGGTGGCGCGAATCCTCTGATCTTCGCGCTTTTCGTTGGCACCGCGTTGTCGATTTCAGCGCTGCCGGTGATTGCGAAGATTCTGATGGACCTGAATCTTCTGCGCACCGAGATGGGCACGGTCATCATCTCGTCTGCGATGTTCGACGATCTGGTGGGGTGGATTCTGTTCTCGTTCGTGCTGGGCATGCTGCATCCGGCGGCGGGCGGCAACGTTGGCGACGGCGTGAAGCACACCATCATTCTGGTGGTGCTCTTCGTGGGACTCACGCTGACCCTGGGGCGCTGGCTGATCGACAAGATCCTGCCGATCTTGCAAGCGCACACAACGTGGCCCGGCGGCGTTCTGGGATTCATTTTTACCCTCACCATGGCGGGAGCAGCATTCACCGAATACGCCGGCATCCACGCGGTCTTTGGAGCTTTTGTAATCGGCATCGCGATCGGGGAATCGGGGCATCTGCGCAAGCGCACTTCGGAGCACATTCATCAGATCGTGACTAACGTGTTCGCGCCGTTTTTCTTTGCCAGCATCGGATTGCGAACCAACTTCGTTTCGAACTTTCACTTGGGCTTGACCGCTACCGTAATCGGCGTGGCTTGCCTGGGAAAACTGCTGGGAGCCGGCTGGGGCGCGCGCCTGGGTGGAATGGACCGGACCTCTTCGCTCGCCGTGGGTTTGGCAATGAATGCGCGCGGAGCGATGGAAATCATTCTCGGTATTCTTGCGCTGCAGGCGGGATTAATCCGCGAAAATATGTTCGTCGCCATGGTTGTGATGGCGTTGTTCACCTCGCTGATCTCGGCGCCGGCCATCCACTTCTTGATTCGCCGACGGCGCAAGCTCACTCTGAGAGACACTGTTACTGCGAAACTATTCCTGCCGAAGCTCGCCGCTGGAACCAGGCTGGGAGCCCTTCGGGAAATGTGTGAAGTAGCCGCGGAGGCCGTTAGTAATGCCCCAGAACGATTGTTTCGCCTGGTATCGGAACGGGAGCGCGTGCTCGCCAGCGGCTGGGAAAATGAATTAGCGGTGCCCTACGCTCGCGTTAATGGACTAACGCGGCCGCTGGTGATAGTGGCGAAATCGGATGGAATTGATTTTAATTCGCGCGATGGAAAGCCGGCGCGCTTGATCATCCTGATTCTGACTGGAGACAACCAGTCACAGCAGGACTTACTGAGCGATGCCAGCGAATTGTTTAGCCACAAAGAGGCTGTAGACCGGGCAGTGAATGCGAACAATTTCCTCGAATTAGCAGCGGCATTAAATGCACCAGTGCGGTAAGGGCAGATACTCCCGCAGACATTTCCTGGTTTCGTACACGGGGATTATTTTGTCACTGCTGATCCTTGTGAATCGCTGTGAATCCGCGGGCAGAGAGGTTGTTGTCGTTCACATCCCGTCGTAGTTCGGTCCGCCTCCTCCTTCCGGTGGAACCCAGGTAATGATTTGGTATGGATCGGCGATGTCACAAGTTTTGCAATGAACGCAATTTGACGGGTTCAAACTGATGCGCTTGCCATGGGGTTGAGTCTCGTCGTCAACCATTTCGTAGACGTTGGCGGGACAAAAATTCTGGCACGGGCTTCCGAATTCCTTTACGCAACGCGAGTTGCAGATATTGGTGTCGTGGATGACAAGGTGAGAAGGCTGATCTTCTTCGTGCTTGGTGCCGGAATGATACAGGTCAGTGAGCTTGTCAAAGATAAGTTTGCCATCCTTCCTGGCGGGGCCGAGAAGGTGAGCTTCATCTCCGCCATCGGCGGGAAGTTCGGCGAGCTTATGCATGTGCTCGTGACACGCTTTCGCGGGGTACCGGTTTCGGAGACCGCGACCTCCGGAGACGAATTGCACTGCGGTGTGAAAGATGCCGGCGTAGAGACCATTCTCGAATCCCTGGTGCATGTTGCGGACTTTCCAGAGTTCGTCTTTGATCCAGCTCGACTCAACTTTCTTCTGGAAACCGCTCAAAGTGGCGGCCGAGGGGTCGTTTTTCGTGAGTGCTTCGAATGCAGTCTCGGCGGCGAGCATGCCGCTCTTGATGGCGAGATGAATGCCCTTGAGCCGAGCGGAGTTCAAAAATCCGGCGGAATCGCCAAGAATCATCCAGCCATTGCCCGCGACCGGTGGAATCGCCCACCAGCCGCCGTAAGGCAACGACTTCGCGCCGTAACGGATCATCTTGCCGCCTTCGAGTAGCTTGGTTACAAACGGATGCTGTTTGAAGTCCTGCAACACGTGCTGTGGATCCAGGCGGGGATCGGGATAGTCGAGGCCGGTAACGAAACCGAGCGAGACGACGTTGTCTTTGCCGCCATAAATCCACGCACCACCGTATTCTTTCGTGGTGAGCGGCCATCCCATCGTGTAGATCACCTCACCAGGCGCGATGCGGCCCGAAGGAACCTCCCACAATTCCTTCACACCGACACCGTAGGTTTGCGGGTTGGAGTTTTTTGCCAGATCGAATTTCGAAACGAGCTGTTTCGTTAAAGAACCCCGCGGCCCTTCCGCGAGAATCACGATTTTGGCATTGAGGTCGTAGCCGGGCTCGAAATTGGATTTCTGATGACCTTCTTTATCAATCCCCTTATCGTCGGTGCGAACGCCAGTAACCCGGTCACCGTCGTATAGCAATTCCGATCCAGCGAATCCGGTGAAGATGGTAATGCCCGTCTCTTCCACTTTGCTTCCCAGCCACTTCACAAAGCGGTTGAGTGAGATCACATAATTGCCGTGATCGCGCAAAAATGGTGGCGTGGGCAGCTTGAACTTGTTTTGTTTTGTAAAAAAATAGACCGCTTCTTTGCTGACTTCCGCCTCGAGCGGAGCTTCTTTCTCGAAACCGGGAAGCAGTTCGCGCATCGACCTCGGGTCAAGCAGGGCACCGGACAAGCAGTGCTGCCCAATCTCGCGAGCTTTTTCGAGGACGTAGATATTTTCTCTGCTGAATTGAGAATCGGAGTGCGCCGCGTTATGCGCGTCGATGAGTTGAGATAAGCGAAGGGCGCATGCCATGCCAGCTGGCCCGCCGCCGACGATGACAACGTCAGCCGGCATTTGTGGGCGCTCAATGCCTTCTATGGGTTTGCGGAAGATCAACATAAAGAAAACTCTGCCACGGATTTTACGAGTCAGCACGGATAAAACCGGCTTATGTGGATCCGTGTCTGTCTAAATCCGTGGCCGATTTATCCCGCCGCCTTCGCCTTCTTCACTTCTTCGATCAACGGCGGAACGATGTCGAACAGATTTCCCACGATCGCATAATCTGCAATTTCAAAAATCGGCGCTTCCGAATCCTTGTTCACCGCGATGATGGCCCGCGAGCCCTTCATGCCCACAATATGCTGAATGGCTCCGCTGATGCCGAGCGCGAGATAGAGCTTCGGTGCGACGGTTTGACCGGAGGAGCCAATTTGGCGGTCCATGGGCAGCCAGCCGGAATCGCATATCGGTCGCGAGGCCGCGAGATCGCCGCCGAGCGCGTCTGCAAGCTGTTTCGCTAGCTCAATATTTTTCTGTTCCTTGATGCCGCGACCGACCGAGACTATGATCTCAGCTTGCGTCAAGTCGACCGCTTGTTTGGCTTCTTTGAAGACCTCCTGCGGCTTGGTGCGCACAACTCCATCCGCGATTTCAACATTCACGGTTTCCACGGCGGCGCCGGACCCGGCTTCCACTTTGTCTCCGCGGAACGCTCCGTTCTGAAAGGTTGCGAACCACGGCGCGTCGGAGTTGAAGCTGACGTCGGCGGCGAGCTTGCCTTGAAACATTTGGCGGGTGAAAAGTAAGTTGCCGTTTTCGTGCTTGAATCCGATGCAATCGCTGATGACGGTGCGCCCCATCGCCGTAGCAAGCTTGGGGACGAAGTCGCGCACCTGGTAAGTGTGCGGCATCAGCACGAGTTTGGGCTGCTTGTTGACGATGAGTTGTTTCAGCGCGGCAGAGAAGGCATCAGGCGTGTAGGGCTCAAGCTTCGAGGACTCGACGGAGTAGATCTTCGCGACTTTCTTGGTGGCAACTTCCGCGCCGATGGCTGAGACGCCGGAACCTACCACCGCCGCTTCGAGTGCCCAGCCGGTGGCTGCGGCTATGGCTTGGCCGGCAGTGATGGTCTCCCAGGAGACGCGGTTGAGTTTGCCTTCACGTTGTTCGACGACTACTAAGATGGTATCGGACATAAAGTCAGCTTCTCGCTGTTGGCTCCTCGCTTCTGGCAAAACAGTGCCGCGTTTCGCTCGGCGAACAGTCGCGGGGGTTCGCTGTCACAAAGAGTCTCCTATATCACGCGCAACTCGTTGCGTAGTTTGTCCACCAACTTCTTCGCGATCTCACCCGGCGATCCTTCGATATGTTCGGTCTTTTTCGTTTTCTGTGGCACGTAGAGGCGCTCGATTCTCTGCAGATTGTCGCCAATTGCGGACTGCACCTCCGCCAGCGCAACCTTGCGTACCGGTTTGTTCTTTGCCTGCTTAATGCCGATCAACGTTGCGTAGCGTAGCTTGTTGATGCCGGACTGAATCGTGAGCACGGCAGGCAGAGGCATGTCGACGAATTGAAAATATCCGGCCTCAAGTTCGCGCTTTACTCTGATACCGGTGTCAGTTTTTTCAATCTGCATGATGATGGTCGCGTGAGGCCAGCCCAGCAACTCGGCGAGGATGACACCGGTCTGCGCGTAGCCGTAATCGTCAGATTGCAAGCCGGTGAAGATCAGATCGAAATTTTCCTCTTTGATGGCGGCGGCAATCGCCTTCGCGGTGTTGAAAGCATCCAGTCCGACGAACGCATTGTCTTCGAGATGAATGGCCCGGTCGGCTCCTTTCGCCAGGGCCTCGCGCAACACCTGCTGGGCGCGAGCTGGACCACTGGTGATTACCACCACCTCGCCCTTATGTTTCTCTCTTTGGCGCAGAGCCTCTTCCAGGGCAAAGGCATCAGGCTCGTTCACTTCATAAGAAACGTCTTCGCGAATCCAGGCGGCGGTTTCGTTGAGCTTGAGCGGGGCATCCTTCTGCGGGACTTGTTTCATGCAAACCAGGATTTTCAAACAAGACTCCTTGCCGGTGGCTAAAGGCAAACCCGTAAGTATAAATCACTCGCGGACACATCTGCGCAGCTGATTGAGTAAGACACGATTGGATCCCGTGACATGCATCCGGCACGAGACTAGCCCTACGCTGTTTCGTAACATAAACGCGCTTTGAGATAAGAAGCAAAACGGGAATACGCAGAAGAAGATGCAGAACCCGAGGCACTGAGCTCAGTCGGTGAACACCACCGACTGTACGCCCGAGATTTCGAAACGTTTGCGGCACCGCATATTCTTGCAGGCCATCAGGTCGTCTTTGCGCAGCATGTAGGATCGTGCTTTCGCAAAACGGGCGCGGTCGCGCTCGTCGGCACGCCCGCCAAGCTGACGCTTTTTGGTCCGTACCACCCAGGTAACTTCGTACTCAGCGGGCTGGTGGCAGTGGGGACAGTTAAGGGTTGCTGTTTTCTTCTCGGTTCGTTCGTCAAAAAAATCGCGTTCTTCCATGGAACTGTTGTCAGCATCCGTCGTTGGTTATTGGCCAGTCAAGAAACAGGTTCACGACCGCCAGGTTCCTGCAACGACAAAAGTTGATTATTGCATGTTCGACTCGCTGCAAGCTATGGCAACATGAATGTCAGGTCGAAAAGAAAATGGCGCGCAAGAAAAAGGCAAAACGATTTCGCGCAGTGCAGGCCGTGAAGGAACTGGCTCGGGAGCGCCTCGGTGCGCCTCCGGCGGAAAAGGTCGTTCCCAACAAGAATAAGAAAGCAGCGAAATTCAAACCTACCCTGGGAAAATTGTTGGATGAGGCGGACTGATGGTGGGTGGCGCCGTGCAATCAGGTACCACTCAATTGAAGGTGGCAGTTACGATTGTGTCGCTCTGCAGGAGCAGAACGCAAGGTGAGGTCCCGGTGCAAGCGCCGCCAGACCAGCCTCCGAATGTTGATGGAGCAACTGGTGTGGCCGTCAGGGTCACAGTCGTTCCACTCGGAAAGCTGTCTGTGCAGCTGACGCCGGTACTTGCGCAGTTGAAGCCCGAGGGAGACGTTACAGTTCCAGTGCCGCCGCCAAGGAAATTAACAGTTAGGGTGGGTTCCGCTCCGCCTCCGCCGCTGCTGGTACTCGTAAAACAGACCACGTTCGCTGTCATGTATCCAGTCACGATGGCACCGGATGTGGACAGGCCCGACCCATCGGTATTGGTCTGCAAGGTTGCGGAAACCAGCGTCGCTCCGCAGGCATTGCCAGTGGCAGTCAGCAAACCTGCAGGGGTCACAGTGAACATCTGCGTGTCAGTCGAGGCCCAAGTCACCTTACTTGTAATGTCTTTCGTCGCGGGCGGGTGAAGATAATTTCCAAGTGCTCTGAGCTGCACCTGTGACCCGGCATCGGCAAACACGGGAATATTTGAGGCTCCGATTGTTTCAGATCCGGGCTCAACCGTGATCGATTGCAAGGTCTGAGGATCTCCGCAACTGGTGACACTCAGCAGCGCGGTGGCGGCGGCGATAAGTGCGATGATGCTCAACCACTTCCGACTCATGAAGACTCCTGGATCAGGCGACCGGGTCGAATACGCACAGATTAAGGGATGGGTCAATTTAGTTCAAAATCGCGGGAAAAAGCAATCATTTAAAAGCAGTGCGAAAACCTCCGTCACCCCTTGACCGCTTCGGCTACCACCTGGGCAAACTTGCGGATATCCTCTTCAGTCGTGTCGAAAGAACACATCCAGCGCACAATGGATTCCTCTTCCATCCAGGTATAGAAGAAGTAACGGTGCTTAATTTTTTCAATGGCGTGGCGCGGAATCTGCGCAAACACGCCGTTGGCCTCGACGTTCCATACAATCTTCAAGTTTGGGATACGGCTGACTTCTTTTTCCAACAGGCGAGCCATGCGGTTGGCCTGCTCGGCGCTGCGCCGCCAGAGATCGTTCGTAAGCAGCGCTTCAAACTGAGCGGCGATAAATCGCATTTTCGACGCCAGTTGCATGCTCTGCTTGCGCAGATAAAGAAAGTCGCGGCTCAGGCCGGGCTGAAAAAATACGATAGCTTCTCCGCCGAGGATTCCATTCTTGGTCCCGCCGAAAGAGAGCACGTCCACCCCTAGCTCGCGGGTAGCCTGTCGTAAGCTTTGGCCAAGCGAGGCAGCGGCGTTCGCGATGCGCGCGCCATCCACGTGCAGGAACATGTCATGTTCGTGTGCGAAGCGGCCAATCGACTGAATCTCAACGGGCGTGTACACCGTGCCCATCTCGGTGGACTGTGTAATCGAGACGACCCGGGGCTGCGAGTGGTGTTCGTCGCCGATGCCGTGATAGGCATGGCGTATGGCTTCCAGCGTGATCTTGCCATCCTGCTGTGGCAACGGAATCAGCTTGCACCCAGTATGCTTCTCCGGGGCGCCGCACTCGTCCGTGTAAATATGAGCATAGTCGCTACAAAGCACGGAATGAAAAGGACGAGTAAGAGATTGCAAACTCAGTACGTTGGCTCCGGTCCCGTTGAAAGTGAAAAAAACCGCGATATCCGGGCCAAAATGCTCCTCGAACTTCTTGATCGCGGAACGGGTGTAGGAATCGTCACCGTAGGCGACGACGTGGCCCTGGTTTGCGCGAGTAATGGCCTGCATAACTTCGGGATGCACCCCGGCGTTATTGTCACTAGCAAAGCTGCGGGAGGGCGGAGCTGGAACCTCGGGCATAGGGAAACAATTTAGCAGAGTGGACGAAGCAGCAGAAATACAGAACGGAAAGCGCCAATTGGAATAAATCTGCACAAATTTGCACTTTCAAACATTTTTTCCGTCTAACGATCCAGCGGGGTTCCGCGTCCAAACAATACAAATTGTCGATTTCAGAAGTCCCCATTCGTCATTAATATAGAGGAATGTCGATCTAGAGGGAGGCGTAGATGTGCAGGCTGATGGCGTTCCGAGAATTTTGTGGCTCAGATATTAGTCAGAACGACTCAGCCGGTGAATCTTTTCCTGATTTTGCGAAATCCAACTGTGAACACCCGCTTTGGGGCTGCCGGCCGGAGGATTGTCACAGGAGTTAGACAGTATTTGTCACTGTTCGGGAGAATACATGGCGAAACGGTTCATCTTGATGTTAGTCCTCGTGGGCTTGATTTTGGGGAGCCTGGGTTTTCTGAAATATCGGCAAATCGAGGGGGCTATTGCCGCGGGCGCAAGCTTCGCGCCCCCGCCCACGGCCGTCACCACGGTGGTCGCCAAGCGCGAAACCTGGCCATCAACACTGGAAGTAATCGGAACCGTCGCGGCTATCCAGGGTGTGACCGTGAGTGCTGACCTGCCGGGAACCGTCGACAAGATTCATTTCGAGTCTGGCCAATCGGCGCACGAGGGTGACGTTTTGGTCGAGCTCGATACCCGACAGGAGCAGGCTCAGCTTGCCAACTTGGAAGCCCAGCGCGACCTCGCGAAAATTCAGTACGGGCGTTCCGAACAGCTGGCGAATGCCGGCGTTATTTCCAAGTCGGAGTATGACAACGCTGCCGCCCAGCAGAAAGCCACAGAGGCCCAAGTGGGCGACATCAAGGCAGCTATCGCTCGCAAAACCATCCGTGCGCCTTTTTCCGGTATTTTAGGAATTCGTCAGATCAGTCTCGGCCAGTATCTGGCAGCCGGTCAGGCAATTGTTTCGCTGCAGTCATTGAATCCGATTTACGTAAACTTCGGTGTCCCCCAGCAGGACGAGCCCAAGATTTCGATCGGCCGCAGTGTGAACGTCACCAACGCCGATCTGCCCGGCGTGGGCTTCAATGGCAAAATTACAGCACTGGACTCGGTAATCAATGAACAAACCCGCAATATACAAATTCAGGCAACGTTCCAAAATCGAGGCGAAAAACTGCGCCCCGGAATGTACGTGCAGGTCGAGTTGCCCACAGGCAAGCCGCGCGACGTAATTCCCCTGCCGGCCTCTGCAATCAATTACGCACCTTACGGCGACTCCGTGTACGTAGTAGCTCAAATGAAAGATCCGAAAGGCAACGCCTATAAGGGAGTGAAACAGCAAGTAGTGAAGATCGAAGGCAGTCGCGGTGATCAGGTGGCCATTACTTCCGGAATCAACCCCGGCGACGAAGTCGTCAGCTCGGGGGTCTTCCGGCTTCGGAATGGCGCTCCTGTCCAGGTCAATAACACCGTTCAACCCGGCGACAATCCGAATCCAAAACCTGATGAGAGCTAGCACAAGGACCAAGTACCACGGTTTGGCGATGGCCAGCCCTGTGAGGAGTGCGCATGAAGTTTACTGATCTATTCGTAAAACGTCCGGTTCTGGCGATGGTGGTCAACCTGGTCATCATCATTGCTGGTCTGCAGGCTGTCCGTTCTTTAAGTGTGCGGCAATATCCTCGCAGTGACATCGCAGTGATCCAGGTCAGCACGGTGTACGTGGGCGCTAACGCGGATCTGGTTCGCGGTTTTATCACCACGCCGCTGGAGCGCGTGATTGCCAGCGCCGACGGCATCGACTACATGGAGTCGACCAGCGCGCAGGGCTTGAGCACGATCACAGTTCACCTTAAGTTGAATTACGACACGAACGCTGCCCTCACTCAAATACAAGCCAAAGTTCAGCAGGTCAAGAATGACTTGCCTCCAGAGTCACAAGTGCCCGTTATCGACCTGGAAACAGCCGATACCGAGTTCGCGGCCATGTATATCGGGTTTTCGTCCAAAGACCTCGACGAAAATCAGATTACCGATTATCTGACTCGCGTCGTGCAGCCTAAGCTGAGTGCCGTTAGCGGCGTGCAGCGTGCCGACATTCTGGGCAATCGCACCTTCGCCATGCGCTTATGGCTGAAGCCCGAGCAGATGGCCGCGCGCGGCGTCTCTCCTTCCGACGTACGCGACGCCCTATCGAAAAACAATTATTTGTCGGCTCTGGGAAGCACCAAGGGTTCCATGGTTTCCGTGAACCTGGTTGCGAACACTGACCTGCGCACGCCCGACGATTTCAAACAGATGGTCGTGAAGCAGGAAAACGGTGTAGTCGTTCGCATGGGTGAGATCGCCGACATCCAGCTCGGCGCCGAGAATTATGACCAGGACGTTCGCTTCAATGGCGAGACCGCGACCTTTATGGGGATCTGGGTGCTGCCCACAGCGAACTCACTGCAAGTAATTAAAGATGTGCGTAAAACTCTTCCCGCCATTCAGGCAGAGCTGCCCACGGGAATGAATTTGGGTATCCCCTACGATTCGACGGAATACATTCAGGACGCGATCAACGAAGTGCTGCACACGCTGACGGAAACGCTGTTGATCGTAGTTGTCGTGATCTTCCTCTTCCTGGGCTCGTTCCGCTCCGTGTTGATTCCGATCGTTGCCATTCCAGTCTCGTTGATTGGCGCGTTCTTTCTCATGTTGATAGCCGGATTCACCATCAACTTGTTGACGTTGCTAGCGATCGTGCTTTCCGTCGGCTTGGTCGTGGATGACGCCATTGTCATGGTGGAAAACGTCGAACGTCACCTGCAGATGGGCAAGACACCGTTTCGAGCTGCGCAGGATGCGGCTCGCGAACTGGTCGGCCCCATCATCGCGATGACGATTACTTTGGCGGCGGTATATGCGCCAATCGGAATCCAAGGCGGCCTGACCGGGGCGTTGTTCCGCGAGTTTGCTTTCACGCTGGCCGGCGCAGTCGTCGTCTCCGGTATCGTGGCCCTTACTTTGTCGCCAATGATGGGATCGAAGTTACTGCGTGCCGGTGATACCGAGAAGGGTTTTGCCGGCATCATCAACCGCGGGTTCGAAGGGGTGCGAAATCTCTATACTCGTATACTGACCGGAACGTTACACTATCGCCCGGTCGTTCTCACGCTGTGGGTGATCATCGCGCTGCTCATGGTTCCCTTCTACATGTTCTCGCAGCACGAACTCGCTCCCGAAGAAGACCAGGGAGTGGTTTTCGGCGTGATTCAATCGTCCGCGAACTCGACTCTCGATCAGACCAACCTGTTTACCACTGAGGTATACGACGTTTACAAATCGTTTCCCGAGAGCGGGAGTATTTTCCAGATTACAAACCCCAGTGGCGGGTTTGGCGGCATGGTCACCAAACCCTGGAGCCAGCGCAAGAAGACCACGCAACAACTCCTAGCGGAGTCGGCAGGGAAGCTCTCACAAATTGCCGGTGTGCGTGTGATTCCTCTGACCCCGCCCCCGCTTCCCGGCGGTGGAAATTTTCCAGTCGATTTTGCGATCGTCTCGGCGGCTGAGCCCGAGCAAGTCAGCAAGTTCGCTGAGCAAATTGCACAGAAGGCTATGGCCAGCGGAAAGTTCATCTTTGCTGATACGGACGTCAAGTTCGACCAACCCCAGACCGAGGTTGTCTTTGACCGCGACAAACTACGCTCGCAAGGTGTGGACTTGAGCCAGGCCGGCCAGGACCTTTCCACCATGCTCGGTGGCAACTACGTCAACCGCTTCAGCATTCAAGGGCGCAGCTACAAAGTAATTCCACAGGTATCGCGCGCCGAACGGCTCACGCCGGAACAGCTTTCTAACATTTACGTTAAAGGCTCCGCCGACAAACTGGTGCCGCTTTCAACGTTTGCCACCCTCAAGACGACGACTGAACCCAGATCGCTGAACAAATTTCAGCAGCTGAATGCCGTCCGCATCCAGGGCGTGATTCCACCGAACGTCCCACTCGATCAAGCGTTGACGTTTTTGGAAGACACGGCGAAACAGATATTGCCGCAAGGTTTCACCGTCGACTACGCCGGAGAGTCTCGTCAGTTGCGGGTGGAAGGCAGCAAATTCCTGGGAACGTTCCTGCTTTCGGCCATACTGATCTATCTGGTACTCGCGGCGCAGTTCGAAAGCTTCCGCGATCCCTTTATTATTCTCGCGGGTTCCGTGCCCTTGGCGATGTCCGGAGCGTTGGCGTTCTCGTTCCTCGGCTTCACAACGTTGAATATTTACAGCGAAGTGGGCTTGATCACACTGGTCGGCCTGATTGCGAAGAACGGAATTCTGATCGTGGAATTCGCCAATCACTTGCAAGAGTCCGGCCACACTAAGATCGAGGCGATTATCGGCGCAGCCAGCACCCGGCTGCGGCCAATCCTGATGACCACGGCGGCCACCGTCTTTGGGCACTTCCCGCTGGTTTTCGCGAGGGGTCCCGGCGCCGGAGCTCGAAACAGCATCGGTATCATGCTGGTCAGCGGCATGATCATCGGCACAGCATTTACCCTGTTCATTGTGCCGTCCATTTACATGCTCGTGGCGAGAGCGCGCATCACGATCAAAGACGAAGATGGAGATCTCCGCCTGTCCGAGCGGAAAACTGATGAACTACTGGCGGCAAGATAAAAGATAGAAGCCCTATCAGCAAGCACTCGGCGCGCCCTACAAGGCGCGCTTATTTTATCTGAAGGAGTTTCTTTTTCACTTTCTTCTTCCGCGCCTCGCGCCGCCGCATCTTGGCGATCCACTCTCGAGAGTACATGGTGCCGCGGCACTTCGGTGAGCCGCAGTAGCAAGGCGCTGGATCGTCATCGTCGTAGAGGTTGTAGTCCCAGAGCAGTTCCTCGCCGGCAGCGATATCGCGCAACGCAAAGATCCAAGCACGGCTCTTGATCTCATCAACCTCGCAATTGGGATCGCAGGAATGGTTCAGGTAAGCGCCCAACCCTTCGCCATCGATAATCGTCCTGCCGTCGTCTAAACCGTAGAGGTAAGTCCGCGGTGCGCCTTCGTAGAGTCGGTCAGCTTCTTCCGGAGAGATGCGCGGACCGTTGTATTCCACGATGCGGGTACCTTTGCGAACCGGAGTAGTAGTGAATACACCGACGGCATGAATTCTTGAAGGACGAACGACCAGGGGCATCTCACTAATTTCGCATGGCTGCGAGTTTCACGGAAGACGAAAAGGTAAAAAACTATGAATGGAATTCTGCGTGACCCCTGAACCTGCCTTAAGGTTCGTACACTGAACTCCCGAGTCCCCGTTTCCGGGCAGACTCCTGCATCTCTTTGAGGTTCGTCTTCAGTTCTTGCAGTTGATCCTGCATCCGCTCTGCTTGCTGTTGCTTCTGCTTTTGCCGTTCGTTCCACTGCTCGCAACCGCTCACACAGTTGGCAGGAGTAAACTTGATCGTTTCGTTGATTTCGTCAATCTGCTTTTGTAGAGAGGCAATTGCACTTTCCTGGGCTTGAATCTGAGACTTCACATCCTCTTCGCTGAGCGGCTTTGCTCCGTCCGAAGCTGCAGCTGTCGGAGCCACCGCATCGCCGGCGGCTGGTGGAACGGAAGCAGGATGTTCGGGAATTTCTTCATTGGTGATGACTTTGGGGGCCTTGGCATCTTTGTCTTTGTCTTTGTCTTTATCGTGCGCGGTCTTTGATTTTTCTTTTTGCTGTCGCTCTTGCCGCGCAACGTCCCCGAGAGGCTGCGCATCTTGCGCTGTGGTCGCCGCGATCGACAACGATAGCGCTGCCGCTAAAGCAAGAAAAAAGCTGCTCTTCACACTCATGGAAAAACTCTCACGCCCACCCCACGCGCAAGCAACGGATTGCTACAGCAGATTTTATTCGCGAAGATCCGTCGGCTAAGCGTTACGAACGGGGGGTGTACTGCTGCAAGTGGCTGATGGCAGAAAGAACCGAGTGTCAGGCGCATATCGCGTAATCGAAGAAACAACATCACGCAATAACTCAAGTTGAGTCCAATCGGCTTATACCGTAGCTCACAGAGAAACCGGAGACGTGGGAACCTGCTGCGCGCGGCTGCGAAGCTCCTCGAACAGCACCGTGCTCAAGTAGCGTTCGCCGAACGAAGGCAGAACAACTACGATCAGCTTGCCTGCATTCTCCTTACGGCGCGCCACTTGTAAAGCCGCAACCACAGCCGCACCCGAAGATATTCCAACAAACAATCCTTCTTCCAGCGGAAGCCGTCGCGCCATGCGAATCGCGTCATCGTTTGTAACCGTGATCACTTCGTCGATGTAGTCCCGGCGCAAAATGCTGGGAACGAAGCCCGCTCCGATCCCCTGAATCTTATGCGGCGAAGGTTTCCCCCCGGAGAGCACCGGACTGTCGGCGGGCTCAACCGCGATTGCTTTGAACGACGGCTTCCTGGGCTTGATGTATTCGCTGACGCCGGTGATCGTCCCGCCCGTACCCACACCAGAGATCAGGAAGTCCACGCGCCCGTCGGTGTCATTCCAAATCTCCGGACCGGTCGTCTCGAAGTGAATCTTTGGATTCGCCGCATTGTCGAACTGCTGCAGCATGTAACTATTCGGAGTGTTCGCCAGCAGCTCCTGCGCTTTGGCAATCGCCCCCTTCATTCCGTTTGGACCCGGCGTTAGAACAATCTCCGCACCGAAGGCAAGCAGTATGACTCGCCGCTCCATACTCATCGTCTCCGGCATCGTCAGAATAAGTTTGTAGCCCTTGACGGCCGCCACAAAAGCCAAACCGATTCCGGTATTCCCACTCGTCGGCTCGATCAGCACAGTCTTGCCCGGATGAATCTTGCCCGCCTTCTCCGCCTCAACGATCATGCTTACGCCAATACGGTCCTTCACACTGCCCACCGGATTCTGGCTTTCCAGCTTGGCCACCACATCCGCCACGCAACCTTCCGTGACCTTGTTGAGCCGCACCAACGGAGTGTTGCCGATCAGTTCCGTAACGTCGTTCGCGATCTTCATGGATGTGTGCTCCTCGGGGTTGGCTGCGGCGGGGACCGCGCAGCCGGCAAGTCTACTATTTTAGTCGCCTATTGTGCAAGGCGTCCGCATTTGAAAAGCTCAACCAGCATGGGCACGAAGTATCACGAAGGTGTTTAGCCAAGGTTTCCTTAGTGACCGACTTCGCGCCTTTAGTGGTCGAGATTTTGTACACTCACCTCAAGCGGCGAATCGCCGTTTGTTGACTTACCCTACTGCTGGTCCTAAGATTTCCTCGCATAGCGCAGAATGATCGGCCACACCATTTCACATTACCGCATCACCGAAAAACTTGGCGGTGGCGGCATGGGCGTAGTTTACAAGGCCGAGGACCTCACCTTGCGACGCTCGGTCGCGCTGAAGTTTCTGCCGGATGAGGTCGGGAAAGATTCCCAGGCATCGGCTCGTTTTCAGCGCGAAGCGCAGGCAGCTTCCGCCCTGAATCATCCCAATATTTGCACCATCTACGAGATCGGCGAGCAGGACGGCAAGCCCTTCATCGTGATGGAGTTCTTGGACGGCTTAACGCTCAAGCATCGCATCGCCGGAAAACCTCTCACCATCGATGTCTTACTTAACCTGGGGATTGAGATCGCCGATGCGCTCGACGCCGCTCACACCCTCGGGATCGTTCACCGCGACATCAAACCCGCCAACATCTTTCTCACCAAGCGCGGACACGCCAAAATTCTGGACTTTGGTCTGGCGAAGGTGGAGCTGTCCTCGATTTCGTCAAGCAGAATCGCGGCCGACAGCACCCTCGGTCCGACGGTGGATGAATCGCATCTGACGAGTCCTGGCTCTACGTTAGGCACCGTGGCCTACATGTCCCCGGAGCAGGCGCGAGCGCGGGAGTTGGATGCGCGCAGCGATTTGTTCTCGTTCGGAGTGGTGCTGTACGAGATGGCAACCGGTGCGCTGCCATTTCGTGGAGAGAGTTCGGCGGTGGTCTTCAAGGCGATCCTCGACGCGGCCCCAACTGCACCGGTGCGGCTGAATCCGGATGTTCCGGTTGATTTGGAGAGGATCATCAATAAAGCTCTGGAGAAAGACCGCAACCTGCGTTACCAAAGCGCAGCCGAAATGCGGGCGGACCTGCAGCGCCTGAAGCGCGATTCGGAGTCGCACATCTCGGGAGCAGTATTATCCTCGGACTCTTCGCGGCCGGCAGTTCCCAGCAGCGTGATGCCTGCGAAACTGCGCCGATACCTTGGGGCTGCGGCATTGACCGCGTTACTCGTTGGTGGCGGCCTCTATTATCGCGTACGGCACAAGCCCCTCGGCAACCGGGACACAGTTGTGCTCTCCGATTTTTCTAACAGTACGGGAGATGCAATCTTCGACGACACCCTCAAGACTGCGCTCAGCGTTGCGCTGAACCAGTCGCCATTCGTGAATGTCCTCTCGGAGAATAAAGTGGCGGAAACATTGCAGGAGATGACGGTTTCTGCGGGGACGAAACTCACACCTGAATTGGCGCGTGAGCTCTGCCTGCGAACCGGCAGCAAGGCTTACATCGCTGGTTCCATCGGCAGCCTGGGTAGCGAATATGTGCTGGGTCTGAAGGCTGTGAATTGCCAGAATGGAAACACGCTCGCTCAGGAGCAAGTCACGGCATCGTCTAAGGAAAAGGTTCTGGACGTCTTGGGCGCATCCGTCTCCAAGCTGCGCAGCGATCTGGGTGAATCGCTGGCTACCGTGCAAAGGTTTGATGTTCCCCTGGAGCAGGCCACCACGTCGTCGCTGGAAGCGCTAAAAGCTTTCAGCCTTGGGCAGAAAGCCGATCGTGAAAAAGGTCCCGGCGCGGCTTTGCCTTATAACCAACGCGCCATCCAACTTGATCCTAATTTTGCCATGGGCTACATGGCCGTGGGCAGCGAATACTTCAGCCTCGCCGAGCCGGCGCGGGCGAGTGAATATCTCCGCAAAGCTTTTCAGTTGCGTGACCACGCCAGTGAGCGGGAAAAGCTTGCACTCACCGCCAACTACTATCTGAACGTCACCGGAGAGCTAGCCAAAGCGGCGCAAGCCTTTCAGGAAGAGATTGACAGCTACCCTCAAGCGAATGCCTACCTCAATCTTGGCGTCGTCTATGCCGAACAGGGTCAGCATGAGAAGTCCGCGGAGCTAACCCGTGAGGCTCTCAAACTCAATTCAGATAATGTAGCGTCCTACGACAATCTTGCTAACAGCTATCTGGCTTTGCAGCGATTCGATGATGCGCGACAAACCATCCGCGAGGCTCAGTCGAAAAAGCTGGATGACTACATCACGCGCAGCGCGGAGTATGCCCTGGCTTTTCTGTCGTCGGACTCCGGCGCCATGGCCAAGCAGCAGCAATGGTTCGCCGGCAAACCGGAAGAAAATTACGGACTTTCTCTGGCTTCCGATACGGAGGGATATCAAGGACATCTGGCGAAGGCACGACGGTTGGTGCAGCGCTCGGTAGATTCAGCGGTCCGCGCCGATAGCAAGGAAAATGGCGCGATCTGGCGGGAGAATAGTGCCCTGCGCGAGGCCGCTTACGGCAATGATGTAGAAGCGCGACAGGCAGCAGCGGATGGTCTAAAGCTGGCTCCGGCAAGCCAGGGAACTCAGAGTGAAGCCGCTCTCGCATTTGCCATGGCGGGCGACACTGCAAGGGCGGAATTCTTGGCAAAAGACTTGGATTCACGTTACCCACTCGACACGCAGATGCAATCGCTCTGGCTTGCTGCGATTAAGGCGCAACTCGCGCTGGACCGAAACAATCCGGGCGCTGCCCTGACCGCGTTGCAGGCCGCATCCAGCAATGAGTTGGGGCAGATTACATTCGTCATAAATCTTAGCTGTCTCTACGATGTCTATATGCGGGGCGAGGCCTATCTGGCTGCTGGACAAGCGCGCGAAGCCGACGAGGAGTTTCAGAAAATCATCGACCATAACGGTCTGGTGTGGAACTGCTGGACGGGAGCGCTCGCACACTTAGGGGTAGCCCGTGCCAACGCACTGCAGATAAAAACTTTGCAGGGCGCGGACGCCGACGCAGCTCGCGTCCGATCGCTAGCCGCTTACAAAGATTTTCTCACTCTCTGGAAAGACGCTGACCCAGACATCCCCATCTTGAAGCAAGCCAGGGCTGAGCACGCGAAGCTGCAATAGGCAATATTCGGCTAATGCTTTCAGCTAAGTTAGCTAGCGATTCAACTTGCTTACAGTTTTCCCTTTGTCTGCCTACAGTGATCACGGTAGTTTTACGTTTGCGGGAGATCGCGGAGACAACTGCTTCTTGTTCGCTGAGCCGCGCGAATCGACCACGCACTATCGTGCGGCGTGAAAGATTTACTTTGTACAAAGTCAAAATGGTAGAGGGACGGTGGGTCGCTCCGGCCTGTAACTGTCGGTGTAACTACCTTCCTCCAAAGTAATTTGATAGCGATTTCTGTTTTGGCGATTTGAGTGCAAAAGGGCTTGCCGCTACTTGGTCAAAATCTGGCCTCCTAGCAGGTGCCCTTGTTCGATCTCGCCTAAAGGAGAAATCTCATGACTGCAGTCTTCAGGGTTGCAGGAGCGCTTGCGGGTTGTGCGCTTCTGATTGCCTGCATGTTGCCCTACGCCAGCGCCCAAATCTGGGCCCCCACTGCCACTCAGGCTTATCCAGTTAAGTATCTGAACAATCCCGTATTAGTCGGTCCGGTCGCGGCTTCGACGCCAATGCATGTCGTCGTCGGATTGCAAGAGCGTAATGCTAATCAGGTTCAAACCACTCTTCGCGCCATGCTCACCGCGGGCAATCCTCTCTACGGAATGTCGTTGACGGTGCAACAATTCGCGACGCAATTCGGTGCTACTCCCGGGCAAGTGAATGCGGTTAAGAGTTATTTATCAAATGCGGGATTCACTAACGTTCAAGTTACGGAAAACAATCTTCTCATCGAGGCGGACGCAACAGCGGCGGTAGTGCAGTCTGCATTCCATACCACGCTGGAAGAGTATTCGATAACCGGTGGCAACGTGTATGTGAATACCAGCGCCGCCGAGGTTCCCACATCGTTGTCGGGTATCGTAATTGCCGTGCTGGGATTGAATAACGTTGTGACCGTGCACTCAGCCTTGATCAAACTGAATACAGGCGCCAATCCGCAAACCGTTCCTTGCACACCTCCAGACTGTCCAACACCCGACGCGAGCAATGAGAGCTATTCGGCCCAGCAATACCAAATTGCTTACGATGCCGCTGACCCCGGATCCAGTCCCAATGCGACCGAACTCCAGCAAAAGCTTGCGACGGGCTGCTGTGCGGCAGTTGGCATCATCGCCGAAGGTGATCTAACCCAGGTAGTAAAGGATCTGCGGACCTACGAGACGACCTACAAACTTCCGCAGGTGCCGGTTACCGTTGTGAATGCCGGCGTCCCCAGCCCAGACACCAGCGGCGCCGATGAGTGGGATCTCGATTCCCAGACGTCAACCGGAATCGCGCAACAGGTATCGCATCTCTACTTCTATGCCGCTACCTCGATGACTGATTCCGATCTTGGACTCGCGATCAATAAAGCGGTCACGAGTAATCAAGTAAAAGCGTTCAACATGTCGTTTGGGGAATGCGAGTTCTTCCCTTACATCGACGGCGCCATGTTGTTGGATGATGAGATATTCGGTGAAGCTGCGCTGCAAGGTATCACTCCCTTCGCTTCCTCCGACGACCAAGGTTCAGCTTGCCCTGTAGAAGGAACGAATGGTGTACCGCTTTCCGGGCCGCCAGACACCTCCTATCCGGCGTCATCGCCATACGTGATCGCCGTGGGCGGGACCTATCTCTTCACCAATGCCAACTACACCTACGATTTCGAGACAGCGGCTGATTTCAGCGGCGGCGGTCCCAGCTATTTCGAGACATCTCCGTTTTGGCAAGCTTACACAGGCTCGGGCACTCTGCCGATCGTGCCGACGAGTGAAGCTGGGCAACGGGGTGTGCCCGATGTGTCTATGTGCGCGGGGGGCGCCGAACTGGCGATCTGCGCAGCCAACGTTTTCGTAAATGGGACCGCCACGCTTGTCGGTGGGACGAGCCTGTCCTCGCCGTTAGCGATGGGATCGTGGGCGCGAATTGAATGCGCACACAGTAAGAAATTGGGTTTTGCCGGACCGCTTATCTATCAACTGGCAAACGGTGGTCCGACTCCAAGCAGTCCGTATTTCAACGACGTAATCCTCGGAGGCAATGGGCTATTCACGGCGCTTCCAGGCTACGATTACGTTACGGGACTCGGCTCGTGGGACATTTCTGTTATCAATAAGAAGATTCCCTCGACTTACCCTCAGTGACGAACATATTTAAAACGGCGGCGCGAGGCGCAACGGAGTTTACTGCGCACCGCGCCGATTCTAAACGCAGCCGCTACACCAAGTCTTTTCTAGCCGTGGTTTGGGAACTCTTAACGCCGCAAAGATCGCCAGCGCAGATATAGCTTCGCCGACGTGAGTGCTTACGGGTTAGAAAACGGGAGGGAGTTAAGGGTGAAACAGGAAGTTAGTGGTCAGGGATTGGCGGTCGGGGATTGATGAGGGCAGGATTTGTCGGGGCAACGCAGTTCGTGCATGAGTTCGCTCTTATTTCCTATTGGTGGAGATTAGTTTTTTCAGCTCTTAGGGTGATCGAAGCGGCATAACTGAGAAACTCCAAGGTCAGCCACCCAGTTCGCTTGGTCTTGTATTTATAGCGCGCCGGCATCTTCAGGACTGAGCGAAGCTTCGCCCAAAAATATTCCGGTGTATGGCGAAAAGACGGTCTGAGTTCCGCCCTTTTGATATGGTTCAGCAAGTCTTTTCGTGAGCGATAGTGAGTGTAGTAAAGCAAGCTGTCCGCTGCGTCTTCCGCATCCAAAGTCCGGCGGCGAAAACCAAACTTCTGCATCCAGCGAATCCATCGAACTTGCGCATCGTGATCGACGAAGCGATGTGCCAGGGGCATCAACAGGTGGCCCTCCCACAGAATATTTCTGAGTGGAAAAACGTGATAGGAAATTCCTCCTTCGCCCAAGACGCGATGTATCTGAACAAAGAAATCTTCAGCGTCTTTGACGTGCTCAAGCACTTGATTTGACACCACAAAGTCGAAGTACCCATTCGGATAGGGCCACGGCTGGCCGCTTGGAATGATTCTTATGTTAGGCGCATGAGGAAAGAAATCTTCACATTTGTCGAAACCAACCGAAGTGACATCCATTCCGTAAGACTCAATCTGCGCGTCTGGTCGCAAGGCTCGGAGCGCCTCGTCTAAATAGGCCAGCATTTTGCCGCTGCCGCAACCGACATCCAGAAGCCGAAACTGTTTCAGCCTTTGGCTTTCAGTATTGATCAGGGACAGCAGGTGCAGATGAGTGATGCTGGACGGCACTGGCACAGCTGATGCATCAGCGGTTGGCATTGTGGTTGGACCACAGGTTTCGTTCTCGATCAGGCGACGCATGTTCGCCCCATCCCGGGATTGCGGGTTAGAAATAAGGCGCGGCAAACGGTCTATTCCGGGCTCACGCAGCGATGGCGTTGCCCATTGTTGTTTTGGCTATCCTTGTTTCGGCTGTCGTTGTTTCGGCTTCGTCGTCTCGCCCGCCTCAGTCGTGATGGTGGTGATCTTGCCCCTCGTTGTCTGGGCTGTCTTGGTAAAAGCCGAGCTTTGTGAGGCGCAGCTGACGGCGCTCGCAAAAAGCCTGAAAGTCAACGCGGGAAAATGGAATCTCCTCACTCTGCGGAAGCACTACCTCGAAGATTCCATGGCGCTTGGACAAAACTCCCAAGTCGTCCAATCGACCGAGGACGGGCCGACCAAAGACGTAACGGCGCAGGTCGGCGCCCCCATTGGTATCGATGAGGCCGGCACACTCGATGCTGCGATCTCGCAGAAAGCGCAGCGCCAGTTCCGCGTGGCCCGAGGTACCCAGGATAAACACTTGACGAGGCGCGTCGTCTCCCTTCCGCCAGTTGTAGATCGTATCCCGGAACAGCGGAAACGATCTGCGAACCGCGAACAAAAGTCCCCAGGTGATGAAGGCGTCCAGGAAGAAAACCGCTCGTGAATATCCGGTGAATCGATAGAGTCCGGTCACGGCGATCACCGACAGCACCTCGCCGATGACCGTCGCTCCGCCGAGCCGGTAGATGTCGCCGACGGAGCCTCGCCACCAGGAATAGCGGAACGAACGGCAGACGCCCAAACTGAGCAGCTTGACGGCTACCACGATTGGCAACGAGCGCAGTAACAGAGTCTTATCTGCCTCGGAGATTCCAACCCCGAAGCGCAGTCCGCCGGCAAGATAGTAGGAAAGCGCTAGCGCCACCGGGTCCAGAAGAAAGACCAGCGTATCCCGCGACAGCAGACGTCTGAGCAGGGGCTTGGTGGCAACGCCCGGGAAGTGCGTGACCTCATCGCGGAAAAGATGAATACCAAAAAGCAAAAGAAAAAAGAGCCAGAATCCAATCAGGCTGGGAGCTCTCGCCGACCTTGAGTGGCGGGTCAGTAATGCGACGGCTCCTGATCCTGCCGACAGCGCGTACAACAAGAGAACGGCTCGCCGCTCCTCCAATCCCAGGCGAACCAACCGGTGGGAACTGTGGTCGGTGCCACCTTGCGAAATGGGTTGTCCCCGCAATCGGCGGGTCACGGAGACAAATACGGTATCGAAGATAGGAATCGCCAGCACCATGGCGGGCGCCAGAACAAACGCCGGAACTCCGGCGACGTGTGTGACGTCAAGAAGCGAGATTGCGCCCAGCAGAAATCCGATGAAAAGGCTGCCAGAGTCGCCCATGAAGATGCGCGCAGGTTTGAAATTGAAGAGGAGAAATCCAGCAATCGCTCCCGCGGCGAGAGAGCTGACAAGAGCCTGGTCGCGCTGTCCTCCGATTACATAAAAGGTAGTCAAATAGCCGGCTGCGATCAGAGCTATACCGGCCGACAGGCCGTCCATGTTATCAAGCAGATTGAATGCGTTGGTAATTCCGACGAGCCAGAGCATCGAAACAGCAATGTTAACCGCGAGGTTGCCGCGCAGAGGGTAGACGACTCCGACGGAAATCAGCAGCCCCGCTGCCAGGAGCTGGGCAGCAAACTTTCGGCTGGGTGCCAAACGGTGAATATCGTCGAGCAGGCCGAGCGCGAACATCAGCGACGCGAGACCTATCAACCGCCAAAGCAGATGGTTCGACCAGGGAATAAACGCCGCGCTCAGCGCGGTAAATCCGGCGAACAGCGGCATTCCTCCATAGAAGGCGGGTGTCCCCTTGTGCCAGCGGCCCTCCCGAGGAACCGAAACCCAGCCGCGCTCTCGACACACCCGGATCATCAGCGCGACCATCATACCGGTCACTGCAAAGGTCGAAAAAAAGGCGGCCACTACCCAGCCCAGAATCGCCGATCGAAACCACTCTGGCAATTGCATTGCGAATGCGGGAATTTCGGGAATTAATCTTCCAAGTTCAATGGTGCAGACTTAATCTCGAACTCACTTCCCAAGATCTAGTTTCCCAGGCTTGCTCCGCGAGCTAAGTCTTCTGGAACGAGGCTCGCGACAGCATCCGCCGGAACCAGACTCTCACTCCCCCGTCGCTCCGCGAGACTGTCGCTCACGGCCTGCACGATTTCGCGGAGGCGTCTGGTCGGCTCGTATCCAATGGCGGCGCGAACCCGGCTGAGGTCCGGGACACGCCGGCACATGTCTTCGAAATCCTTGCCATATACTTCTTCATACGGGACGTGCTGGATCGGCGAGCTTGACCCGGTTACTTCTTTAATGACCGACGCCAGCTCGTTGATAGAAACCTCTTCGTCGGATCCGATATTAAAAATCCTACCCACCGCGCCCTGGTAGAGGCTGAGATCAATCAGGGCGCGAACCACATCTCCGACCCAGCCAAAACAACGGGATTGCGTTCCATCTCCATGGATCGTGATGGGATTTCCCGAAAGCGCTTGGCCCACAAACCGGGGCAACACCATTCCGTAGGTCCCAGTTTGGCGCGGACCCACGGTATTGAACAGGCGAACCAGTATCACGGGGAGAGCGTATTCGCGGTGGTAGGCGATGGCGAGAAATTCGTCGATTGCCTTCGAGCACGCATAACTCCACCGCCCCCGTACCGGCGGTCCAATGACCAGATCGTCATCCTCCTGGAAAGGAATCTTGGTCGCTTTGCCGTACACTTCTGAGGTCGACGTAATCAATACGGTTTTCTTCTTCTTCTTGGCAGCCTCAAGCACTAGTTCGGTCGCTCGAACATTGGTATGCAGAGTGCGCACGGGAGAGTCCACGACCAGGCGAACGCCAACCGCCGCCGCGAGATGGAAGACGATATTGCATTCATCGACCAACTCGGCCAGCACTGCCCGGTTCATCACGGAATCAATCACATACTGGAATCTGCGGTCGTGCTTTAGGTGCCGGATATTTGCAATCGACCCCGTCGATAGATCGTCCAGAACCGTCACACTGTTTCCCTGCTGCAGCAAAGCTTCCGCTAAATGGGAACCAACAAAGCCTGCGCCACCTGTAATCAATACACGCATGAAAATCTCCTAACTTGGCATCCGTGGTTCAAGTAGGGTTCACGGGAATCGCGATCTAATTCTTCATCTTCTTCATCGGCGGATCTCAGGAACTCGGGAGCTCTGCCAAGTCAGAAGTGTGTTAAGTGAGTCCCTTAGCAGCGGAGACACATTCGGGGTGCTCGGCAGGACCGCTCGCAGCCATACGCGGCACCTCAGCCGGAAGATTCCCCTTGGAATGAGCTAAAGACAGATAGAGGGACTCCAAATCGTCCGCGAGCCGAGAAACCGAAAAGCGGGCCCGCACAAAGCTGCGGCCAGTCTGCCCCATGGCGCACCGCAGCCTGGGATTTTCTCTAAGGTAGGAGATGGCATGGGCCAGAACTACCGCGTTCCGCGGCACCAGAATGCCGTTTTCGAAAACCTCGAAGCCCCACTGCCGCTTCCCGGAACCAACCATAAGATCGCGCACTCCGCCGACGTCGGTCGACACAAATGCCAGGCCGGATGCCATGGCCTCGAGCAATGAAACCGGGGTTCCTTCGTTAACCGAGCTGGAGACGATCAGGTCCAGGTCGGCATAAATCTGCTCTAAATGCTGGCGCCATCCGGCGATGCTGACCGCCGGGGCAAGCATCTCGCAGCGCCGGCGCAGTTCGCCGTCCCCGATAAGAACGAAGCGGAGATTTCGGGAGTCACAAAGGAGGCGGCGAGCGGAGGCCAGAAACAGCTCTGGATCCTTGATCGCGGTGAGTCTGCCTACCCATCCCACCAGAAAGCTGTCGGCTTCGCACTGGATCGAGCAGCGCAACGCGCCATCCCGGTTTTGCACTTTGAGGAATGGGTCAAGGTCGATTCCGAGTGGAATCACGGACACCTTCTCCGCGGGCGCTATCCTGTACACCTCGACCAATTCCCGCTTCTGCGATTCGCTGATTGCAATAATGCGATCGGTGTGTCGAGCCAGAAGGCGCTCGATCGCCAGGAAGATGCGGGTAACGAAGGCAGAGAAATATCCGCGGAACACGTGCCCGTGAAAGGTGTGGATGCGGATGGGAACACCGCTGCAAATCGCGGCCACGCGGCCGAGCGTACCAGCCTTCGCGGTGTGGGTGTGGACAATGATAGGTTTCTCGCGGTAGAAGATTCGAATCAGCTTCGACAGAGAGGTCAAATCGTCACGCCAGGAAATCCGGCGGGACATGCTACCGATCTTGAGGGGCACAACTTTTCGGTCGTGAGCCAGGTATTCCATGCTGCCTTCGCCTGGAGACAATTCCCCGGTCATCAAAAGTGCACGGTAGCCCTTCTGGCGGAAGGCGTCCGTCATGAGGATCGCTTGAATGGCTGGGCCACCTATGTTCAGTCGGGCAATAACGCGTGCGATCGTGATGTTGGGCCGCGAATTCATTACGCGTATCCAAGCAACGGAAATGGTCTCGAATAAACTGTGTGAGTGCCGCGAGGCTCAGAGTGAAGGTTGGGTATGTGGTTGAATTTTCGCGGAATTCTCTTCACTTTTGAGCGATCTAGTCCCCAAGAACAGAACTGGGGTTTGCCGGTATCGCAGTCGAAAAGATGCCAGATGTTCTTTGAAGAGTGCTGGGCAGAAGATCGTTGCAGAGATTGACCACGGTTCGCAGTTTCCCATTGGCAGAGCGTGGGAGATTCTCAACTTCTTCGAGACGTATGGTCACCCGGTCGCCTAACTTCTTTCGCATCTCGGCCACAACCTTGCCACCATGCTCCGTTTTGTAATCCCTTGGGTCGGCAACGATGCGCAGTATGATGGTGTCAGCTGCAGTCTGCACGATCTGAGCTTCGATAATGGTGCCGGGCACACCCTTGAATACTGTATCCATGCGTCCAACGAAGCCCCGCTCAGCAGAGTAAAGGATGTCATCGCGCCGCCCCACAATTGCATCGACCACGGGAAACGGCAGACCGCAGACACATGGAGTGCGTGCGTCGGAGGGAACAGCCGCGTCGCCAATCTCAAAACGCAGCATTGGAACGACATGCGTGGTGAAACTTGTGACCACCATTTGACCGACTTGCCCCGGGGGAGTGGGATCGCCGTTGTCGTCAAGAATCTCGATCAGCCCCGAATCGGAATGCACGTGTAGTTGTCCGCGTACGCATTCGCTGACGAAAGGTGCGCCGTCGGAAGAGGCATACTGATTGTAAAGTTTGGCTTGAAATGCGGCTTCGATCGTCGCCCGTTGATGGGGAAAAACCGTTTCGGCCGAAACCAGGATGGCACGAGGGCGCACTCCTCGAACGTCGCAAATGCCTTTCCCCTGCAAGATATGATCAGCGATGATGTGAATCGAGGAGGGGTATCCATCGATAATCTCGGGCTGAAACCCTTCCAGAGCTTGAACGTATGCCGGGAGGTTTTCACGCGAGAGGTGGTAGGACGAGAAAAGAAGCTGGTTCCCTGAATAATTGTGGCGCCAAAAAGGCGGCCCGGTCTGTCTCTGAGGAATAAGGTTGCGACCGGTAAAACTGGCACGCCTTTGTCCAATTCGAACTCCCCCCCACCGGCGGCAACGGTTGAGAAAGGCATAGCGCCTGCCGAGGTCTTCGGCCGAGAAATAAACCGTCAAGGGCGAGCCGGTGGTTCCGCTGGTATGAACCGCGGTCATTTCCCGCCCAACCGGTGCGGTCAGGAATTCATGGGTGCGGCCGCGCAGATCCTGCTTGCGGGCAACCGGGATCAGGCGGATATCCCTCGGTCCCCGGATGTCGGCGGGTTGAATGCCATGAGACTTCCACAATCTATGATAGTAGGGAGATCGTTGATAGCAATATGCGGCAAACTTGTGGAACATCGAGAACTGGAGTTCCGTCACAGCATCTGACGACAGTTGTTCATTCCGTGCCAGGGTCTGTGCCATTTGCCGGAAAGATGCAGAGCCGTAGCGCGCTCTGTGGAGTTGCCAGCCCTTCGCCGATGTGGCTAAATCCTGCAGTGGAATCGGCAGAAACGAGTACACTCCCTCAAGCCACATGTTCGATCTCCACTGAGTTTCGCCAGCCATTGGGCGGCCGGAAGCTAGCCTGCTCCCGCCCGAGAGCCGCGAAGGAATTCCACTGCGCAACATTCGAGAGAAGCTCAATAGTTGAGAGGTCTCCGCTGAACCTCGAGTATTTTGGCCCCTGCCGGGTAGCGGCGATTCCTCGAAGCAGAGCGATCCGTTTCCAGTCGAATCCCATTACAGCGGCGGCGACGACGTCGACCGCGAGTGGATCGTCTCCACCCAGGATGACGCCGGTATTCTTCGGTGTGCCGCGCAGGGGGCCATTTCCTTCCATGGCGACGATTCCATCGACCACGGCAAAGTATCGCCGTTGGGGCTGCGGCTGGATCGCTGCTTTCGCGGGACTATAAAAGAAGAGAATCCGGTTCAGATCGTCCACGGTGCGCCAGATGGTGTCATTGCCGTGCCAACCTCCCGAAGGATAGAAACCGGTGGCTTGCCCAGTTCCATTGTGAGGGGTGCCCGCCCCCAGCCATGCCTCCGCCAGCCGCCGCATCGCTTTCCACACCGGCACCGGCACGCGGCCCTGCAGCAGGTCATGGGCGCGTCCGCTCAATTGCCAGCGAACCGGGTAGTCGTCCGGGAATTCATCGCCCCCTTGATTGCTTTTTCCTAGACGATGATGCGGCAGACAGTCTTTCGACCCGATGATCCCGATCATGTTCTTGAGGCACACGGTCAGCCCCGTCTTGCTGTGAGTTTTCAGCTTGGGCACGCAAATCACGGCATCGGCATCGAGGACGCTGCGACTCACAACATAAGAATGCCGCAGGCCGCGATGCCTCAGATTGGTGACGGCCTCGGCATAGTCGCCGACAATATATCGAGGATTGGCGTAGCAACGTTTGCGGCCATCAGGATTGGCTGCGTCGATCCCACAGAGCCGGCTGGCCGCACCCAAGTCAATCTCGCAATATCCTTGCGGATCGCCCGGCAAGCGCTCCAGGCGACGGATCAAAGAGCTCTCTTCATCGATCACGGAGTGCACCTGGCGCAGGTCGATCGCTCTGATCTCGCACTTCAGAATCTTGTGGTAGAACTCCTGGATTTGGGGAAGGCCGGCGTCGGCGATCACCCGCGCAAAATCTGCGCCCTGCAACGGCGCGTCTGCGATTGCAATTTTCGCTTCCGGGCCGGCGGCGAGATAAACGTAGTCGAGCACTGCGCGGATCACCGAACCATGGCTAGTCAGACAGTGTGCATTTTCCTGCGCGCCAAATTTATGCAACACCAGATTCGGCTTGATGATGACTTTGTCGCCGGGTTGGATGTAAGCACCGAGGGGATTCCATTCCGGTGTGCCAAAACGTGTGCGATCAAGGCCCAGCCGAGCAAGCATCTCGCGCACCGCGCGGTAAACTCCATTTTCAGTATCGAGTTCCCGGATGCCCGCGCGCGCCAGTTCCGGAAAGGCCGCGGGAGGATGGAACGCGGACTGCGCCGGATACGATCGGACATCGCTGCGAACCAGGGACACTTGTTGCATGGGCGAGTCAGAAATTTGCAGGGCAGGCTGCGGAGATGGAAAGGTGCCGCATCATCGCGTCTGCCACATGATCTTCCACAATCGTTTCTGGTGGGTGTTCTGGCTTCCTGTTATCTAGAACTGAGTGCAGAACTTCGTCCCAGCGAGCCAAGCCCTGTTCTTCACTGTGCTTCTCTTCGACAAAGGCTAGTCCGCGCCGTCCAGCATCCTCGCGCGCACATTGATCGGACATGTAGTACTGCATCGCCGCAACCCAGTGTTGCTGGTTGGCGCATGCCATGTTGATTCCGCTGTCTGCCATCGCATTCCGATGTGCTGTGGTCGAGGACACCAGCGCAGGAATTCCCATGCGCCAGAAGAGCAACAAACGATTTTCGGGCTTTCCCGCTGACAGCGGATCTTGTAGCGGAATGGGAATCAACGCCAAATCACAGTTGCGCGCAATGGCCGAAAACGTCCGCTCATCCCAGGCGTAAAGGTACAAGCCGGGCCAGATCTTATGGGCATCGTTCAGAGTGACGCGCTTGCCGACTCTGCCGTTCAGATAGCGGCCGTATTCCAGATCGGTAATAGCATGTATCGCGAAGTGCCGGGTTTTCTGAAGTTCCTGCAGCGCGCCTTTGATTTCGAGCAAGTGGCTAAGACTCCGGGGTAGGCCTTCCCAAACAAAATGGAAGACGCCACCGGTCGCATAATCGAGTTTGGGGGCGCCAGTGACGCTGCCGTGAAAGTCGAGAATCGGATACACATTGGGACAGAACGGCAGAATGTTCTGCCTCTGATCCAGCGTGCTGCAGATCACGGCATCGGCGCGCCGGCACATCCTCTCGAGGCCCACGCGATAATTCAGCAAGAGCCTTCGGTTCTGGCCCACGGCAAACTTCGCCAACCCGCGGAACAAACCCTTCACGTCGCAACCAGGGATCGAGAGATAAGAATCGATGAAATCGAAGACGATCCTGCTGCGTTTTCGGGGATGGCGGACCCACATGCTAATGTCGGCGGCTTGCGTAAGGATCACGACATCGTAGGTCCCCGCGGGGCGCGCAAGCTCGAAACGAAGATTGCGTTTGCTCGCGTAGTAACAGAAACGCCGCCGGTCTCCCGGAGCCTGGAACGAAGGGCTGCAGGGAACGTAGCCGATGCGGAGGCGTTGCAGGTCGCTCACGGCTCGGCCGCTCCGGCAGGAACGCGTCGTTCGTGATTCGATTCGCCAGGACTGCGTCCCCCTCGATTCTGCCTTCCGGAATTACATTGTTCGGAATTACATTGTTCGAAGTTACGTTCCTCAGAATTCAAGGCCTGCCGCCACCAATCGATCGTCTGCCCGATCCCTCCGGCAAGATCGTATTTCGGATGAAAGCCGACCTCTTCCTTCAGTCTGCGGACATTTGCCCAGATGCGGGGCGCCTCGTGTCCGGAGGGGCGGCATCCGAAGCGTAACAACTCCGGCCTGGAGGTCTGGTGCCCAATCTCCTCGAGCACCTGCCGGATCGAGGTGGGCTTGCCCGACGCGATATTCACCGGGCCCTCCACTTCACTATGCAACAGAGCAACCAAGGCGGCGGCGGCATCGGCGACGTGCAGAAAGTCTCGAACCTGCCGGCCCTCCGAACAGAACGCGGGCTCTCCCCGGAGCAGCGACTGCACCGCGTATGCGACCAGTCGTACCGGATGCTCGTACGGTCCATATAAGAAGAAAACCCTTCCCCAGGCGGTACTCAGTCGGGTTTGCTGCCGGCTAAAATGCACGATCCGCTCCAGAGAATGTTTCGAACTCCCGTACAAAGTACTCGGGAGAAGCGGAGTGCTATCCTCGATGCACTGACCGCGGTTCGCGTCATTCTGGTTTTTCCCGTCGTTGCCATTTCTTCCGGCGTTCTCATTTCTTTCGTTGTCATTCTTTCCATTGTTCCATTCATATTCGGCACAGGTCCCGGCGCCGACAAATCGTTTCCCTCCGTTGTCGGCAAACGCAAGCAGCAATTCCAAACTGGCACGCAGCCATTCGAGATTCTCGCGGGCCTCCCAGAATTTTCCCGGAACCGCGTGCCAGGCAAGATGTAGAAGAGATTGGGGCCGCAGTTGCCTCATCAGTGCGGTGGCGCGACCTGGCTGCAACAGATCCTGCCGGTGCCACGAGACCCCAGGAATTGACCACCGCTCGGGCCTCAAGGATAGTGCATGCACATGGTATCCCTTCGCCACTAATAGAGGGAGGCAGTGGCGCCCGATAAAACCGCTTGCCCCGGTTACGAGAACTTCGCTCATGATTTAATTTGTGAAAGGTAATCTGCGAATCCGCGGTCCCTTGGCGAGAGGATAGGATCGCGAAGCGGCCACTCAATGCCAAATCGCGGGTCGTTCCAGCGGACTCCCCGCGTACATTCCGCCCGGTACGCTTGCGAAATCTGGTAGCACACCTCGCTGGCATCGATCAACGTCTGGAAACCATGAGCAAAGCCTTCGGGGACGTACAGCATTTTGTGATTGCTTGCCGTCAGCTCGGCTGCAAACCACTGCCGATATGTCGGCGAGTCCGGGCGCAGATCGACTATGACGTCATAAATCGCTCCGGCGCTGGATCGCACGAGTTTGGCCTCAGCATACGGCTCGGCTTGATAATGCATGCCGCGGAGTGTGCCGCGTCGGGCATTCGAAGACAGGCTGCACTGCGCAAAATTCGAATTCAATCCGCGCAATCGAAATTCCTGAGCGCACCAGGTGCGAACGAAAAATCCCCTCTCGTCGGCGACCGCTTCCGGCTCGATCACATATGCTCCCGGCAATGGAGTCTCGCTAAATTTCACGCTCACACTTCACAGCTGTAATTTCACGGCAGAATTTGACAGGGCCGTCCTAGTCCAAAATCTCGGCTTTGGGAATCGGGATCACAAAGCGGCCGCCCCACTCCCGGACGTAGCTGATTTGCGCAAGGATCTCCTGCCGGAGATTCCACGGGAGCACCAGAACGTAGTCGGGACGAGTCTCGCGAATCCGGTCCGGGTGATAAATGGGGAGGTGCGTGCCGGGCAGAAAGCGGCTCTGCTTGTGCGGACTGAGATCGACTGCGTAGTCAAGAAAGTCGCGGCCGATGCCGCAGTAGTTGAGCAGCGTGTTGCCTTTTGCCGGTGCCCCGTAAGCCACCAAAGACTTGCCCGAGCGTTTGATGGCAGACAACAGTTCGAGCAGCGCCCGCTTGGTTTCGCGCACTTGTTCGCCGAAGCCGGAATAGGTATCGAGATTTTGAATTCCGGCCGCATGCTCCTCCTGCCTGAGTTGCAAGACGCGCTGTGAGACACTCGGCAAGTGGCCAGCGGACTGTGTCCTATCGTTTTCCGCATGGCCTGCAAACACGCGCAGCGAACCGCCGTGGGTCGAAAGTATTTCCACGTCAGAGACGGACAGCCCATGTTCGCGAAGAATCTCTTCCGCGGTAAGAAAAGAAAAATAGGAAAAATGCTCGTGGTAGATGGTGTCAAATTGATTGCCTTCGATCAGGCGAAGCAGATGGGGAAACTCCAAAGTGATGGTTCCGTGCGGTTTTAAGGCCAGGTTCAAGCCGGCAACAAAATCGCGCAGATTTGGGACATGGGCCAGGACGTTGTTGGCAACGATCAGATCAGCCTGCTGGCCGGCAGCCGACAATTCGCGGGCGCTCTGGATACCAAAAAATTTCTCTACCGTCGGAATCCCTTTTCTCCGCGCCTCCAAAGCCACGTTGCGGGCAGGCTCGATTCCCAGCACCCGAACTCCTCGCCTCTGGAAGTATTGCAACAGATAGCCGTCGTTGCTCGCGACCTCCACGACCATGCTGTTCTCGCCCAAGTTGAATCGATCGATCATGCGCGCGCAATAGTCCCGGGCATGCCGCAGCCACGATTCCGAATAGGAGGAAAAGTACGCGTAATCCCCAAAAATCTTCTCTGGATGCTCAAGCTCCTCCAGTTGCACCAGAAAACACTTGGCGCAAACGCGAACACAAAGCGGGTAAAAGGGCTCCATCTGGTTCAACTGTTTGGGACTAAGGTAGGCATTGGACAAGGGAGACATACCCAAATCGGCAAATGTATGCCGCAGCCGCGAACCGCAAAAACGGCAACCGGGAAGGCTTACCGCTGGGAAATTGCCGACGGCGTCATTGTGTTCTGGAAGGACTGAATCTGCTCTTGCGTCAGTCGGCGCACATCCTGGTGAGCCTGGTATGCTTTGTACCATCGTACGGTTGCCTCCAGCGCAACATTCAGATTCCAGTGCGGCGTCCACTCCAATTGCGTTCTGGCCTTAGTGCAATCCAGGGTCAGACAGGCCGCTTCATGAGGATGATCTCCACCCCCGACGCGCCAAAAGACCCCGGGACCCCAATAATTTTGCAGACGATGCAACACTTCGGAAACGGATACCGCGCCGGCCTCATCAGGACCGAAATTCCACGCCTCGGAAAAACGCGCTGGCTCCGCGCTAAGTTTCTCAGCCAGCATCAGATATCCACACAACGGATCGAGAACGTGTTGCCAGGGACGGATCGCGTGGGGATTTCGAATCAAAACTTCTCCGCCGCCAATAGCGGCGCGCATCACATCGGCAACCAGCCGGTCGGCGGCCCAGTCGCCTCCGCCCACTACGTTGCCAGCGCGTGCCGTGGCTATCCCGGGCTTCGAGATGTTTTCGGCGGGGCTGAAGAAACATTGACGGAAAGCAGCCGCCACCAGTTCCGCAGCGGCCTTACTGCTCGAATACGGATCGAAGCCACCCAGGCGGTCGGTTTCGCGGAAGGGCGGCTGAGGTTCGTGATTGTGGCAGCTATCACTTTTATTGTGCGAACTTTGATTCTGAGAACAACGGTTCTCATAACACTTATCCGTAGTAACGATCACGGTAGCCTGCACAGTGGGCGTCGAACGCACGCACTCGAGGACATTCGCCGTTCCCAGCACATTGGTTGAAAACGTACCGATCGGATCGGCATAGGAACGGCGTACCAGCGACTGCGCGGCTAAGTGGAAGACTATTTGTGGCTGGAATTCGAACATCGCGCGGCGCAGAGGTTCGAGATCGAGAATATCTGCGCATACCGCTCGCATGCCTCGCCCAACTCCAGCCAAAGCGTAGATGCTGGGGTCCGTTGGCGCTGGAAGAGCATAGCCAAGGAGGTCGGCTCCGAGGCTCTGCAGCCACAGCGAAAGCCAGCTTCCTTTGAAGCCGGTGTGGCCGGTAACCAAAACCCGTTTGCCACACCAGAATGCGGGCGTCAATTCCATACTTTCCAAGGAGCCTTGCCTGAGTTCCACAAAGCCTCGAGGTGATTCTTGTCGCGCAACGTGTCCATCGGCTGCCAGAAACCATGGTGCGGATAAGCTGCCAGCTGGCCCGTGCGAGCCAGGTGCTCCAGAGGTTCGCCCTCCCAGACCGTGCTGTCGCCCTCGATCTTGTCGATCACCGCCGGAGAAAGTACGAAAAAACCGCCATTGATCGCGCCGTTGCCCTCGGGTTTTTCCTTGAAACTGAGAACCCGGTTTTCCTTCGTCACCAGCGCTCCAAAGCGGCCCGGCGGCTGCACCGACGTGACGGTAGCCAGAACCCTTTGCTGGCGATGAAAGTCAAGGAGCTGTTTCAGGTCAATGTCCGCGAGGCCATCACCGTAGGTGAGGAAAAACTCCTCTTCGCCGAGATATTTGCGGACCCTCTTCAATCGGCCGCCGGTCATGGTGTCATTGCCGGTATCGACCAGCGTCACCTTCCAAGGTTCGGCGCCATTTTGCAGAACTTCCATACGATTCTGCGCCACGTCGAAGGTCACGTCAGACACATGCAGGAAATAGTTCGCGAAATAACTCTTGATCATGTACCCCATATATCCGCAGCAGATGACAAACTCCTGCACTCCGCCAGCGGAGTAGATCTTCATCAGGTGCCAGAGAATTGGTTTTCCTCCGATTTCGATCATGGGCTTAGGACGCAGGTGGCTCTCTTCACTGATGCGCGTGCCCAAGCCGCCGGCGAGAATGACAGCCTTCATCCATTCCCTCCCTCGGAGTGGGCGCGGGCACTCACTTCCATCAACTTGACGTCATTTGTAAATGCATCCCTTTTGCGCACTCCATTGCCGATCAAACTGCCTTGAGCTATTGCCCGAATCAGTCTTCCGGAGAGTACTTCCACCCAAAGCCTCCCGTAAGCTTTGACCACCGCCTTCAGTTCGCCTCCCGATCCATGCCCAGCCGCCCACACCAACCGTGAGACCGGTTCCATCAGCAGAACAAAGGTCGCAACGATACAACCTCGCAGATTTCCGAAATGCTTAAACGCATACTGAATCCGGCTGCGCAGCCCAAAGAAAAGGCTCTCGGCTTGAACTTTACGGGCAGTGCTGCCACCTTTGTGGGTGGCTCTGGCCGATACCAGGTAGATGCTGCCGTAGCCGAGATTGCGCATTCGCAAAGAGAGATCCAAATCTTCCATGTAGACGAAAAAACGTTCGTCGTATCCCCCCAGTTGTTGAAATAGAGTTCTCCGCACCAGCATGAAGGCGCCAATCACCTGATCAACTTCGCGAGTTTCAAGGTGATCCCACTCCTTCATCTGATGGCTCGGAACAAGCGACGGCAAAAGCCGGTCTAGGCCGAGCGCGATAGAGATCATGCACCCCAGCGTCGGGAAGCGGGCGCAGGAACGGGTGATCGCGCCCTTCGCATTCAACAATTGAATCCCTGCGATTCCGATGCCCGAATGCTCAGCCTGCTGCATGTAACGAATGGGCAGGTCAAGCGAGTCGGCGAAGAGCACGGTATCGGTGTTCAGGAACAGGATGTAGTCCGCCGTGCTGTTTTCCGCGCCGCGGTTGCACGACCTTCCGTATCCCACAGGTTCGAAATTGCGAACGATTTCGAGCGGCAGCGGCATTTCCCCGCAACCGGTGGCGGAGGCGTCCGTCGATGCATCATCAATCACGCATACCCGGCGAAGCCAGAACGCGGTTTTTTCCGCCCGCGCAACCGAAGCCAAACACTTGCGGAGTTCACCGCCAGAGTTGCGGTTCACCAAAATGATGTCGAGGCTCGGGAGCATCCGTCTGGAGTTAACGTCGTGAGTGGTCAGCAAAGTGGGAATTCGAGAAATTTTTTGGGAGCGGCTATGCCGCGTGTTATGCAATCGCGGGGCAGCAATCCGCTGAAAAAGCGGATAGCCGGTAGTTCACGACGGCCAAAGGAAGGAAAAGCATCCACATGCCATCGAACTTTCCTAGATAGGGGTTGGTGGCGTTGGCAATCAACAAACCACTGCAGCCGACCAACATCGGAATCATCATTCGCCCAAGCGGCCCACCTTCGCGGACAATCCTGAGCCCTAGCACAAAGATCCATACCACCCCGGCGGTGTAGGCGGCGAAGCCCGCCAGCCCCGTCTGATACAAGAGCATGAGATAAGAGAGTTCGTACGCCCAGGGGGTAGTTTCCGAGCGAATCGATCCCAAGGCACTGGCACCGAGTCCGGCGCCAAGCAAGGGCTTTTCCAGCCAGCCACGGAAAAGCGCAATCGCCTGCTGCCGCCGTTCCGTAGCGTGCTCGTCCGCCGTCTGCGCACTAAGATCGACACTGGTAACGAAATGATCCCATACGCCAGGGAGATCAAAGTCATAGATCGAACTGAGACCAGCGAACAGAATCACCAGCACCACAGCAAAAACCAGGCAGAATGTGGTTAACGAACGCCGGTTCGAGACTCGCTCGGCTGCCGGTTGAAAGCGACGAGCGGTCAGTATCAGCAGCGGAGCCAGGAAGGTAACCAGAAACAGGGCACGCCTTCCGCCGGCGAGGACCGTAAACCATGCAGAACCGCAAGCGGCCCAGGCAAGGATCCCCCAGAATCGGTGCGCGTTTTGCTGGGCGTAAGGGATGGCAAGGCTGGCCATTACGTAAGGCAGGAGAAAAGGAAGTGAGTTCATGCCGGCAAGCGCCATCTGGGTGTAACCCTCGTGCGCTCCGAATGCTTGAGTTTCCCAGCCGAAGGAAAGCGCCGAGGCAACTCCGATGTCGGGCACAATGCCCAATTGGGTCAACCAATAAAGGCATCCGTAAAGGCCGATAAAAAGGGTCGAAGCCACAACCGTCCGATGAACCCCTGCGAGAATCGGTATCCCGGCGAGACCGGCGATCCACAATGTGAAAACCAGTGGCCACAGGACATAAACGCTTATGAGGGCGGAGGCGCCAGGATTGCCGGCCAGCATGCCTCTTAGGATGAAGAAGAAGCCGATCATACTCAGGCTAACCGTCCAGAGTATGACCCGGCCATCGAGTCGAGAGCAGCCGCGCGTAAAGTATTCGAGTGCGATTGCCACCAGTAGCGCTACCAAAAGGGATGCCTTCACGAGGACCAATTTAGCGCACTGTTGGAAATGCCATGCACAGGAAAAGCAAGGTACACGAGCTACTCCCAATGAGTCGCTGCTGCCAGTCCCAGCCCGGCTTCGGTATTGTTGATGGGTCGCCCACGCGGGCGGACGCCGCCAAGCCGTTCTGCCAGCGACCAACACCAGCGATATCGCCATTCGGAATCTGGCCCGGTGATTCGGAGGTCCGAGCGGTCATTATCTCTATCTCTATTCTCTTTCAGGGAGGAGCAAGGGGATTTGCGCCAACCATTCCGAGAAGCGATTGAATTGCCGCCAGCCCACAGTCACAAAGCCAGCCAGCGCCAAAGCCAGCAAGACAATTCGGGATTCGATGTCGGGCAGAACCGCCATCAGACTCAAAACTGCTACCGCTACCGCCACGTTTCGACCAATGCGCCGCACACTTCGCGCCGATTCTGGACTAATACGTGCGGACAACCAGAACAATATGGCGGCGTCCCCTGCCATGCGCAGCGTCCAGGCAATGGCCGTCCCTTCCACTCCGCGTAGTTTCGTCAGGGTCCATACTGATAGCAGATACAACGGCAATTCGATGAGGTTCAGCTTAGCCGTCAAGTCTGGTCTGCCAATACCCTGCAGGAACGCGAACGGAATGCAGGCTAGGCTATTGATAAATACTCCCACCCCCAACCATTGCAGAACGCGGGCGCTATGCCGGGCGAATTCGATCCCGAGCCACAGCCTCAGGCCCTCTGGGGCAAAGGCAACCACCAGTAGAATCAGCGGAAAGAGAGCCATTGAAATGCACCGGATGCTGCGGTCAAACAGCAGCGTGGTATGTGCTCGATCCTGCCCGCTCGCAGCCGAAAACACGGGAAACACCGCCCCCATCAGGGCCACAGGAATGAGTAACAACTTGGTTACCAGTTCAAACGGCGTTACATAATAGGTCACCGCAGCAACAGATAGCAGTGCGCCGATTAGAAAACGATCGAGTGTGATCATCAGCGGGCCGACGAGGTTTGTGACCGTCATCCAGCCGCCCGACCGGAGCAGACCAGAAATATGCGAGCCATCCACAGAGCACTGTCCCCGGAGCTCCGGAATTACCCGCAGGCAGCCCCACACATGAGCAATACACCCCAACAGCCTCCCCAGCAGAAGCACGGCAACAATCGGTGCCAGGTTTCTAGTGAAGGGCAATACCAGCAACGGGCCGACAAAGGTAAATACTCCCATTGGAATTCGCAAGGCATTTGTCAGGGCAAAGCGTTGGTGGGCTTCGAGCAGCCCGCGCAAACCGGCAGTGGTGATGACCAGCGGAATGGAGAAGCCCAGCAGGTAGAAGGAGCGCAGGGTTTCAGGCTGCAACGTCTCCGGCACGTGCAATGCGTAACGCACCAGCCAGGGCGAAATCCAAATTACCGCTCCAGCGCCGGCCACTCCCAACATCAGCATAAGCGATAAAGAGGTCCACGCCAGGCTCGGCACGTCGCTTCTCTCACCTGCTCCGAGTTTCTTGGCAACCAGTTGGGTGAGCGCACGCCCCAATCCGAGATCAAAGACGCTGGCATACCCAATCAGCGCCCAAGCCAGCGCCAACACCCCGAAACGTTCTTTGCCCAAATTACGAATCAGGATCGGTATGGAGAAAATCGCAACCGCCAGCGGTGCCCCGCTACCCAGCAAATTCCAAATGGTGTTGCGTATTAGCCGCCGCCCGCTGCTTATGGAATGCTGCTGATTGGACGAAGTTTCAACCATTTGCAGGTTTCGAAGTTCCTTTGAGCTTGTGGTGTGAGCGCTGCATTACGGGGTCCCGATTTTCTGGGGTGAGTTGGCATTGCCGCCGTCCAGGCCCCCGTTACGCAACGCCCATGGGATCTTCGCTTTCACGGCGGAGAACACTTCCTGCGCAAGAATTCGGCGCGGGTCCTGCCGATCTGCGGTCTGCCATGTAACAAACGCCACGACCCAGACCACACCCCCGCAGAAAGTGAAAAAGGTTCCAAGCAGTGTGATCAGCATCCGCGGCGGAGAAGATTTTTTCTGCGCAACTTTCGGCCGGTCCAGCACCTTGACGGAGGGAGTCTCTTTGACCTCCTGGATTTTGGTCAGTTCATACTGTTCGGTTAAGAGTTCGTAAACCGTTTCCTGAATTTTCGCGCGCCGATAGTAGTCCGCATATTTCACTCCCAATAAGGGCAAATTGTGCAGGCTGGGATAAGGCATCTCGCTCGCTGTCGTATCGTTGCCCCGCATATCGCTGTATAGGCCATCCACCTCCGCAGTTCTTCGTCCGGAAGAGCGGGCGCGATCCAGCGGCACCGACGTAACGTTCGATCCGTCGAGCTTTTCCAGTTGCTTTCTGAGTTCCGTCACCCTGCCAACGAGCGAACGGACCCGTGGATTTTTGTCGCTGTAAACCTGGCGCAGCCCTTCGAGCTGGGACTCGGCGGCGATCAGTTCGCCAGCCACCCTGCCGGCGGCATCCAGCGCCGCTCTGCCCATGGTTTGCACATCGACCGAGCTGTTCTGGCTGGAGAACTGCGCCAGCTGGTTCGAAGCGTCGTCAAGATCCAGTTTGGCGACCTGCAGCCGCTCCTCAAGAAACACGCGCTCGCGATGGGCCGACGAAATCGACAACTCGGCGATCAGCGAATTCAGTTGGTCCACGTAAGCCTGGGCCAGGACTGCAGCACGCTGCGGGCTGCGATCGGTGACGCTGATACTGATGATGCCGCTCTTGCGATCTTCGGAGATGATGGTGCGCTCATCGAGGGCGGCGCGGGCGTCCTGTTCGAGGCGAGCGCGATAGACCTTCTGCAGGTCAAACTGCGCAACCAACCGGGCCTGAGCCGTGTCGCTGCGCAGAATCCCTACAAACAGCGCGCCGGTACTGTTTATCCCTAGCAGGTCGGAGGCCATCGAGCCCAAGCCGCCCGCTCCTTTTGCCGCCATCGATGCCATCATGGCAAGGCTCGAACTGGACTGGGTATCCGGAGGCATCAATTGAGTAGTCGATATATAAGATCGAGGAAGCAGAAACGCGAGCAGGCCCGAGGCCACCAGTCCAATCGTGGTGGTACGAAGCAGTAAGCTGCGATGATCCCACAGAAGCCGCAGCCGAGCCGCTTGCCACACCTGGCGGTCGTGCAACCGGATCTCCCGCAAGCGGATATCCTGCAACGGGATTTTCTGCAACGGGATTTCTCCCGAGAAAATTTCCGGCTGCATAGTCTCATTCAGTCTTAATTCGGCGGCGGGCGGCTGTGGTTGAGTTGCAGCCAGACTCATATTTCGTCAGGTGTGGAAACCAATATCGCAAATTTCCTCAGATCCTTACCCAGCCAGGAAGTGCGCTTCTTTGGGAAGCACGGCGCTTCAGTGTCCCGTATCATGATTCTTGCCTGGAAGGAAGGTAAGCTGAAAGGACGCAATAACATTTGACTGCGCTGTCGGAAACAAAAGGGGGAAGTGCCAGTGCTCCTGCTGTACCATCGCGGAGACGCCGAAGTCGCGGCTTAAACTCCAGTCCGCCCGCACCCCCAGATCCCGAAGCTCGCCTCCTTCGAGAAAAACTTTATCGACCCGGTTGTGGCGATAGGAAAGTTGAACGCTTTTTCGCGGGGAGAGGCGGTAGGTGAGCCAGGCTTGTTCGCCTGCTCCCTGACGTCCCACCCAACTCCCAATCAGGTTTCCATTGTTGGTGTAGCCGGAACGGTAGCGCACATCTGTGTAGAACGCGCCCGGACCAAAATGAGCCGGAACGTTCAAGTCATCGGTCACACCCTCCATTCGCATTTCCACGTTGTAAATCTTGGGCAACTGCGGAAAGTAAATACCGGGATTGATTGCCGGCCGGGTCGACCCAATCGGCGAATATTCATCGATCACCATGGAATCGACGTAAACCTGAACCCAATCCCGCAGACCCGGTAGGCGATAGATGAAATCGAACTCGGAGAGACGCTTGGCGGGATTTACAGTGCTGGTCCCGGAATGTGAATAAAACGTTTTGAGAAAACTGTTCCAAGTGAAGGGATTACCTGTGCCCCCGAATTGCGCCGTGAAGCCCATGCCAAACTCGAGGTTCGCCGTGGGATGAAAGCTGAATTTTGTGCCATGCAGAAAGGGTTGGGACGGCAGATTTGGGCCATTTAGCTGTGGCGGAGAAAACTCCCAACTCTGACCCGAAAGCCTTCCCAGAAAAAACTCCGACCAAACCGGACCGAGGACACGCGAGAGCAACGGGACTTCATAGGGGGAAACCGAGTCGATCCTCAGCATCGTCATCGGCTCCGCGTTATTGCTGAACAGAAAAGGACCGGCATGTCCGGGGCCAAGCCATAGGCTCTGCTGGCCGAAGGAAAGTTGAATCCCGTTAAAAGTCAACCCCACCGCGCCCTGCACGAGGCGCATGCGGTTTATCTCGCCCACTCCATTTCTGAGTGGCAGCGTCGAGTCCGCCCCAGCCGTGGCTTCGAGCACCGAGAGCGGCTCGGAACTGACGGCAGGAGCCCGCTGGTACTCTTCCTGCACGGAGACGGAAAGCGGCCCTGCCTCCGCGTGAGCGGTAAAACCGGCAATCGCATTAAACCCCGCCGCGTAAGGACGGCCGTAGTCGTTTACGATGCTCTGGCCAAAGTGATAACCATCGTGCAGTGGAGTGCCGGTAATCGAAGTCGTCCTGGCATAAACGGAATCGAGGCTCACGCCCTGATTCGGGGATCCATCCAGACGATGAGTCTCGGCCGCGAATTCCCCCGCGAGCACCTTCTCCATACTGCCGCTGGCCGAACTATTTCCACTCTGCTCTTCCGCCTCTTGCAGAAGGCGGGCACACTCCAGGCGAGTCCAGGGACGAAGCCCGACATAGGCAGTCTGAATCCGACCACGCGCGATGAGCCGGTCAAATGCCGGATATACCCAGCTGTCGAGCGGAACATAAGGGGAGCCCATGTCTTCCGTTCTGCGGCCTTCTTCGGGCAGTACATCCCGTGAAGAATCCGGCGAAACATCCTGATCCAAAGCGCTGCCCCATGCTTCTCCGCCGAGATCGACGTCGTGATGCGCGCGATACACTCCCCGCCCGAAATACCATCCCAAAAGGCTCCCCACCAGGGCATCAGAAGCGAAGTGCTGCTTGCTTGTCACCCGACTAATGGTCACCGCCGATGCCATTCCGTAGGCCAGAGTCTGGCTCAATACGCCAGGGTACTCATGCGCCCAAACGCTGGCCACGGACCAGGCGACGGCGGAATGCTCTGAAGGGAATGAAGTACCTCCCTGAAAAAACGTTCCGTGCATTGCGCCTTGATACGGACGCTCGCGGCGGAAGGTCTCTTTCAAGAGATAGGCCGTCGCCATCGAATTGAGTGCGGCCTCGCCGCTCAACAATCCGGCCTCGGAAAGATGGTCATTGCCGCGCACCTGGCCCCACAGGAATGATCCGGCGCCTAGTCCTACGAGCGAGTACGCAGCGAAATTGGTAACGGTCTTGCTCGTCGGTACATAATTTGCCGGGATCTGCTTCGAGATCCAGCTGTCGCTTGCGAAAAAGGAGGCAGTCACCCCGGCCAAGGACGCAATCCACTCGAAATCCTTGACCCGCAAGTAGCGCGGAGCGCTCCAGAAGTTTTCCTGATCTCTTATCAGATGGCTTGCGAACGGCGGGGCCAAACGGTTGTCCGGATCTTCTCCGGGTGGTAACTCGCGCCAATCTTTTTCATCGTTCTTGGCGAAGTTTGCCTGTAGCGGTGCGTGGGCCTGGGGGATCCCGCCGCCACTGTCAGACTGCGCCCAGGTCAACGGCTTCGTAGTGGCAACCCACATCAAACTAAACGTCACAAGGACTCGCGAGAAACCGGCGTGCTGCATAACGGCTGCGAATAAACCCTCAGAAACTTCTCGCGACCTGGACGGCGATACCCACCGCATACGCCAGCTGTGCCGACTCTAGCGTAGCTTTCCACTTGGTCGTTCCGCTGTAGGCCTTCTCCGGTACCATCACCAGATCGCCCGGCTGCAAGGCGGTGTGCAAGGCTCCGCCCGACAGCATTCCACTGGAGCCGCCGGCCACGAAGCCGTCGGCGCGAATGACGAAAATTGCCTTCTTGTTCGCCATATTCGTGGGACCACCCGCCTGCTGCAGATACCAGCCTGCGCTCTTTCCCGGCTTGTAGGCGACTGCAGTGGGGTTGTACACCGAGCCGTCAACCATCACAAAATTCGGCTTCTTGGGGATGTAAATTACGTCACCGGCGCGCACCGGCACGTCAGCGGAGGTATTTGCCCAGCGCCTGATGTCGCTGCCGATACGAATCGCCAGCCGCCCGCTTGGAGGAACGCTTTGCAGCTTCTCAAGCGCCGTATGCCATTGATTGAGCGCTGCTTCCTTCGCCACCTTCTCATCCGGCCCAGACTCTGGAATCAGCGACAAATTGTTGCCATCGATTTGCACCTGGCGGACCAGCGTATCGCGGTTTGCCTGCTCCAGATTTCGCACCTGCACGCGCTCAAAAACGATTCCGTACGGGTAAGCATCCGCTCGGAAGCCTCCCGCGCGGTTCAGAACCGAGCTCAGCCGCTCTTCTTCCTGGATTCCGTAACTCCCCGGATGCACCACTTCGCCCTTGATTGCAATCGTGGCCCCGATGTCGTTCCACCCGGAGAGTTCGCGAACGGTAAGGACATCTCCATCGTGCAGCCGCACATCCGTATCGGCTTCGCCGGCCATTGCCCGAGCCAGCGGGAATGCGGAGTGTTCGCCCACAACATTCGATCCTTGCTGAATTTCGTAGCGGGTCAGATCCGCGGTCTCGAGGTAGGCTCCGCGACTCAGCCCACCGGCGAGCCGAACCAAATCCGATGCAGTCATATTCTCGCCAAGCGGATATTTTCCGGGCTGAGCGACCTGCCCTTCGATCTTTACGGACTCCGGATCGGACTTCGTCCGATTCTTGTGTATGAAGATGCGATCCATGGGCTCGAGTGCCAGGTTGTCTTTGGGATCGCCGTTCAAAGCTTTGTCAAGGTCCACACTGATCACATGCAGCTTGCCATCACGCATCTTGCGAACGAGTTGCGCATCCGCAAGGGCTGCATCCGCAGTAGGACCTCCCGCCAGAAAAATTGCATCTCGCAAATTCGTCTTTCCATTCGTGATGTGATCTCCAGGATGTCTTACCTCTCCCGTTACGGTAACGAGCGGAGGCCCTTCGAAATCGAAACGGCCGAAAATACGCACCGTATCGAAGGGCTTGAGCGCGAGATTTTCGTTTTTCCCCGCCATCGCGCTAGAAAGATTGAAGGCCAGCACCACTGGCGCGTAGTCCGGTGGATTTAGACGGATAATTTCGGCGTGTTCCCCGGCTGGCTCCGGGAGCAAATCACTGTAGGAGTGTATGAGATCGGTCAGCCGCATCCCTTCCTGGTAGGCGTATTTGCCAGGGTGGAAGACATGACCGTCGAGATAGACCGTTTTCTCGCTATAGGGAACGATCGGCGAGATTCGAATTTTGTCCCCGTCCTGCACCGCGAAATCCGCCAGCGTCTGATTTGCCTTTTCCTGCGTATTTTCTTCCGGCAAGTCGATCTGCAACATGGTCCGGCTCTGGTGGGCAACTACGCGCTCAACCTCGATGTGGCGCAGCGTTCCCGTAGTGAGAACCCCGCCGGCCATTTGCAGAGTCTCGGCTAGATTGGTTTCCCCCTTCAATTCGTAAATCGCCGGACGCCGCACCATCCCTTCTACTGTAATTTCAGCGCCCAGCGGCGGAACCTGAACCGTATCTCCAGTCTGCAACCGTTCCCCGCCCTGGCGGACGCCATTCAGCAATAAGTCATAAACATCGATCGCTTCCACCATCTGGGCTCCGCGATAGTGTCGCAGCATCCGGAGCGAACCCCGGCCAGTCGGTCCCCCTGCAAGATAGAGCGCATTTAGAGGCGTGGAAAGCGCGCTCACGTCATAGGCGCCCGGACGCACTACATCGCCGACCACGTAAATGCGCACGCTTCGCAGTCGCGCCAGGGATATATCGGCTTGCGCATCCCGATACTGCGTGCGCAGCGCGCTCTGCACCAGATGCTGCACCTCGCCGAGACTTTTGCCGGCAACCTGCACCCCCCCAGTCTCCGGCAGCGTGACCATTCCCTGCCGGTCCACCAGTCGCTGCAGGCGCTCTGCCACGCTGCCCCAGATTTCAATATTCAATCCATCGCCCGGTCCAAGCACGTAGTCAGGACCAACCGGTACGTCCATGGGAAGCTGCTCAAAGTTTCCAGTGCCATTCCGAAAAACATCCAAGCCAAAACGGCGGGCTGCCGGAGTGCGCTTGGAGACCTGCTCGTAAAGGTCATAGAGCGAGGGCACGCTCGCATAAGGATTCGGTTGGCGCCGCACTGCGGCGTGATCCTCGTTCGCCTCAAGCGGCGGCAGCGCGTTTCTCTCACGCATCGCAGCACGCTCGCCAGAGTTCGAGTTTCGCCCGTCATACTCAGAGTTTCGCCAGTCCGAACTGCGCCAGTCAGGCGGCAGAGCCGCCGTCGTCTTTCTGTCCGCCGCTTCTAAGTCTGCTGCATCAAGATTCGCTGCACCAAGATTCGCTGCATCAAAGTTCGACCGATCGAAGTTCAAACTTCCGCGTCCCGAAGAGGAATCTTCCTGCAGGCTCGCTCTCAACATATCTGGCACTTCGCTTGTGTTCAAAGGCTGCAGCGGTTCGGTGGAGGCCGGCACATTGTGATTCGAATCCGGCGGCAGATCTTCTACGGCGGCCAGATCTTGAATTCGCCTTTGATCTAAGTCCCATTCAGGCGCACGCTCCGGTGGAAAATCTTCACTCCCGTCCGGAGCTTCCGGCCTGGCTCCGTGCCGCTGCTCTGCAACGGGTGCGCTAGTTGACCAGTACCGATTCTCCTGGTCGGTTTCTTCTCCAGCCGGAACGCCCTCACCTCGTTGTGATGCGGACCTGCGTTTGCGCTCCATCTCCTGCCGTAATTGGTTTTGCCGTAACTCGCGAGCTGTTGGCTTGACCAGGACATAGCGCCGATCTTCGATTTCACGGGTCGCCAAAATGCGGGCGTTGTTGTCCTCCTGCAACAGCTGAAACAGGGCATCATCCGTTAGATCAGCGGGATCGAGAAGCCTTCCCTGTTCGTAGGCTCTGCGCACCAATGATTTTTTTACAGCCAGCAGCAATCCAGGCTCGTTGCGGAGAATCTGCGTGATGGTCGTGGCCGACAGCGAAACGCGTTGCTCCGCTTCTTGGGCTGCACGGTTTGTTTCCGGCGCTAGCGGCTCCATCTGAGCATTCAGCAACAAGCTCAGCCCAAAGCCCGCAGCCAGCAATGCCCCCGTCCTCCATCTGTACTTTAGATTTTGCATGGAGATTTTTCCGCCAGCAGCGTTCCCGAGGTGCTACGCGCAAGCCTGAATATCGGCCTCATCAATTTCGACCGCCACCGATCGCATCAGAATCTCGATGGAAACCACCAGCCTGAGCCCTTCTTTGCGGCGGAGCAAAATTCCTTCCAGTCCCGCCATCGCTCCGCTGCGGACCCGAACCCGCCGCCCGGCCTGCAAGTAGGGATGTGGTTGCATCTTTACTTTGCCGCCCACTCCCTGTCGAAGCGTCTCAATTTCATGTTCTGCCAGCGGCACCGGTACGCCGCGAGCGCTGACGATATGCACCACTCCCGGAAGCTGCAGCACGCGTACCCGATCTTTTAATGCAAGGTGCACGAAAACATAACTTGGGAATAGCGCCAGCTCCAGCTGTTTATGCCGGTCCTTCCAGCGATGAACGGTGCGATAGACCGGAAGAAAACTGCTCAACTGGCGTTGTTCCATCTGCTCCGCCACGCACTTCTCGTGGCGAGCCCAGGTGTAAACGGCGTACCAATTCTTCTCCACATAGCCCTCGGCTAGCCCGCTCGGGATCGTTTCCGGGATTGAAGTCGATAGTTCCATGACTGCGCTACTTAGTTGCAGCTTCGCCACCTCCCTTACAGGGAGCGAGCGGGCAAGCTTGGCGATCACACTTCGCACTGGTTGAGTTTTGGTTAAACCAAATCTCAGATCAACACTGTTCCCACAACCGACGGAGCGTCTCTCAGCGCGCTCAGAATTCCAGCCTCCGAACTCTCCACCGGCTTGGTGCGAATATCGATTAGCGCCCAGTAATACGTTCCGCGATTCTGCTCCGGCGCCAGGGCGAGGATTCTCATCGCCGGATAACGCCCAAGCAGAAACCCGCACTCGCCCGCCCCCGCCCGTTTCTCCTCGAGAGCCACGATGAGGACATCCGGACGTACTTGCTCGACAAGCTCGGTTAGATTCGGAGCCAGCTCGACGTCTCCTACGACCTCGATATCGGGCTGGTCGGCAATGGTGGCCAAAACCATCTCCCGCATCAGACGCGGACGATTGGCCACCAGCACTCGCACACGTTTCACCAGAGTTGCCCTCGCCTGCGAGTATCTTCTCCGCTGGAAAACGTGACAAGGTTCAAAGAAGACCCATGCGCTCTTCTCACTTCTGGACTGGAAATACAGGATTGGTGCGGCCGGGAAGGATCAATCGCGGGACTAAAGAGGACTACTTCTTAAGGGTCGTGCCTACTGCGAAATTCCGCGGCTGGGTCAATTCCCGATCTGGCTTCCTTGGCAAAAAGTCTTTCTCTAGAGGACGCACTTAACCTTGTTGCCGGCAGAAGGATGATGTACATCAGTAGTTTGGCCTGAGTTGGAGCCGCGCGGAGAAGGCTTACGATGTCGAGCGATCAAACGAGCGTATTTCTGCTTTGCGAGAACCGTCTGTTGCGTGAAGCCCTGATCCGCATTCTCGGCAAGCGCGCTAATGTGCACGTGGTCGGTGCCTGCGGCTACTCTCTCGAAGCCTTCAAACAGGTAGTTGTCTGCCAGCCTCAAGTCGTCCTGCTGGATTCTTTTAGAGTGGGCCTAGCGCAACCGGATCTGCTGCGTCATATTCGCGAGGGCTTGGCGAACACCAGTACGATCATGGTGGGAATGGAGCCAAAAGAGGAAAACTTCCTTCTGGCGGTCCGCGAGGGGGCGGCTGGATATGTCCTTCGCGAAGCCTCAGCCGCCGAGGTGCTCAATGCCATCCGCGCGGTCGCTGCCGGGGAGGCCGTCTGCCCGCCCTGCTTTTCTGCGATGTTGTTCCGCTGCGCCTCGCAGCAGCTTGCGATTCGTCAAAACTTGCGCACCCACAGCCGCCAAGGTTTGAGCCGTCGCGAGCAGCAACTGGTGGAATTGTTATGCTTCGGCCTAACCAACAAAGAGATTGCCAGCCGCCTCCATCTTTCCGAACACACGGTGAAAAATCACGTCCACCGCATTCTGCAAAAAACCGGCGCCCCCGACCGGGTCTCAATCGTCGACCGCTACCATGGACCTGTGTCGCTCCTCGCCGACAGCGTGCCAGTCACGCCGTCGATACGCAACAGATCCGACTACTAGCCTATCGCTCGAAGAGCGTGATCAGCGTCAGCCTCGAACAGACTTCGGCTCTATCTAACGTGGGATTGAGTTTTTGCCACTGGCGTGAGGGGGAATCTGAATCTCAACATCTTGCTAACACAGCCATCAGGAATGGCATTTCCGCGGCCGACTCAGAAAAGATTCCCAGATTTCAAGCCTCGCAGTCAAAAAATAAGAGTTCCGAGGTGGTGTTGGGTCCATTCGTCTCGGCCAGTAGCTCGCTTTTAGACCCTTGCTTGACCTGCTATCGCAGCTTCCCCTGCGGGGCTTGCGCGCGATCTTCGCTCGGGCTCCGGGCTTACCGCCAACCGGAAAAACCTACCCAACGTCTCGGAACTCTATCCTGCCTTCAACGTTTCTTCTCGTTCTCCTCGACCAGCGCTTTGCTATAGACCCTTGCTCGCCCTCCCTGTTCATTTGCATGAAGAGGGTGACCACGCTTGAGTCCCGGACGCGGCACCAACCGGAAAAACTTTAGAAGCTGTCAAAGAACGATTATGTTTTTACTCCTTCTGCTTTTGGAGTCAACGAAAATTGTGCATTTGTAAGTTACGTATTTTCAGGCGAGTGCAGGCCGTCCACAGGCGGGTGACCGGAATTAGTGCAACGATCAGGAACATTCGGATAAGAAGTGTTCGACGCCGCTTTTCAGAGCTCTATGTTTTGAGACGATCGAAAACGGCATTTTTTAAAATTTCTTTGACGCTGTGAAAATCATGCAGAAGGGGCGCTGGACAAGGAGCGTCAGCAACTCCTCGCTCTTTGAGGGTCAGCCGATTTGGAGTCTTTCGTCGACAAGTCGCTTATCAGTTTCGTCCGAGCCGGCGAGTTCGAACGAGTTTGTCACCACCGCTTTCCCCTTCTCCACGCTCGTGATGACATAAGAGCATCCGATCCAGTGAGCTTCTGCGAAATCAGTTTGTGACCAGCGTGCGGGATGGTCCGGATGGGAGTGGTAAAAGCCGACGATGTCCTCGCCGCGCTCGCGACCTTCGCGCTGGATGCGAACCAGTTCCCGAGGATCGATGTTATAGCGGTTCTGCGGAGAGTCGGTGCGCGTGTTACCGCAACGTGCCGCCGAGGTCACAATGCGCGTGCCATCGTCATCCATGCTTCCCAGAAGAACGCCGCAGCATTCGTGCGGATAGGTTTCCTCACCGTGGCGACGGATAGCTTCGTATTCAGCGTGCGCAATCTTCAACATGAATCGAAGAATCAGGATCGAGCTTCCGTGATCATCACGGTGGCTATCTCAGCAGCCGTTATCTGAGCTACCGCTTTAACCGGAAACTTTACCGAGTTGGCAATGAAGCAATATCGATGCGCTTCTTCGTGAAGCTCCAACGCCTTGGCCTGGTCCGCATCTGCAGCAACCGTCACCTGCGGCCGGAGAACAACTTCCACGAATTCCCCCGAGCCATCTGCTTTTTCGCTCATCATGCCCTGGGCGTCATCCTGATATTCAGTGACCACGATGTGATTGACAGCGCAAAGATGCAGGTACCAAAGCATATGACAGGAAGCGAGACTGGCCACCAACAGCTCCTCCGGATTATAGCGGGCAGGATCGCCGTGAAACGCCGGATCAGATGACGCCAATAGCGGCGGCTTCCCAGGAACTGTTATCGTATGGTCGCGTTTATAGCTCTTGTAGCTCTTCGTGCCTTCCCCTTCGTTCCCGGTCCAGGCAACGTGAGTTTTGTAGTGATGTTCTTTCATGACTTCTCCCCGGAGGTCGCAGGACTCCAAAAACGGATGATTCACTTCTCCGTCCAGAATCTCTCGCTCAAATATTTTTCGCCCGAGTCGCAAAGGATTGTGACAATCACAGCCTGCTGCTCCTTGTTTCCTGGAACTCGCTCTGCGATACGCAAACTGCCGGCGATGCCGGCTGCGGCAGAGATGCCCAGCAGCAATCCGCACTCGCGCGCAAGACGACGGGCCATAGCGTAGGCATCCTCGGTGGCGATCTCAATATTTTCATCCGCCAAGCTTGGATCGTAAATTTTAGGAACGATGGCGCTGGCCATATGCTTGGCGCCTTCGATGCCGTGAAAAGCCGAATCTGGTTGCAGCGAAATGCAGCGGATCGCGGGATTGAGTTCCCTCAGCCGTCGTGTGGTACCCATGAAAGTTCCACTGGTGCCGAGCATGGCGACAAAGTGAGTGATGCGCCCTTCGGTCTGTTGCCAGATTTCATTCGCGGTACCGTGATAGTGGGCGAGCCAGTTGGAGGCGTTCGAGTATTGATCTGCGTAAAAATATAAATCGGGATGCTTGGCAGCAAGCTCGCGGGCCATGCGTATCGCCCCGTCAGAACCTTCGCCCGGATCGGTGTAAATAATGTTCGCGCCATATGCGCTCAGAATTTTTTTGCGTTCGGCGGATGCATTGGTCGGCATGCAAAGCGTAACCGCGAATCTCTCAGCCGCGCCCAGCATGGCATAGGCAATACCCGTGTTACCGCTGGTGGCATCGAGCAAAATTTTGCCGGAACTGAACTTCCCGCTGCGACGGCCTTCGGCCACAATGTTCGCGGCAGCGCGGTCCTTCACCGAACCGCCGGGATTGTGCCATTCGGCTTTGCCCAAAAGCGTCACGCCGGGCAGATTCGCAGTTAGCTGATCAAAGCGCAGCAGCGGGGTGTTGCCGATGCGGTCGAGCAGGCTCAGACCTGGGCGTGGGACATCCGCTTGCTGCGCACGCATGGAATATGCCGCCTCAAAGTTCTCCGAACTGCGCGTCATGTTCGAAGTCTGCCCCATAATCGAACCATTCTCTCGTGACTATCGTAATATGCAAAGAAGCGCAAAACAGGCTATGTAGTATGGTGTCTTTAGATGATGCGGATTGCAAGTCGATGCAGCCGCAAATAAGCAACGAGCCACTTTCGCGGAGCTGCATCTAAAAGCTAAGACAAGACGCTAAAAGAAGAGATGAAGCATACATAAATGTCGAAGACTATTGAAGCACGAAGCTACGAGGAAGCGCTGGGTTACCTGCGCGAGCACGGTTTTGATGTCACCGAAGCGCCGGGTACGAATGGCCGAGTGTTTCTCAGAAAGTACAACGTATCGGCGGCGATTCAGAAAACGCCTGAAGATGGTGTGAAGATTTTCGCCTATCCAGGATATCTGATTGGCAGTGAAATCTCGAAGTTGGTCAACCGCGGCTACCAGCAGTTTATGAAGACGTCGAAGACAGAAATTCCCGCTAGCGCCGAACACCTTAAGGCATTGCAGTCATTTACGGAAGAATTGAAAGAGGCGCTTGGACTGCCCAGCCTTTACAACGAGTCTCTGGGTACCGTGAGCGAGTCGTATCATTACGATCGCATCGAGGACCGCGATAAAGCGCCGGTCAATCGGCCGAAGCGGCCATGGGAAGTTGCCGGCAAAACGATCGTAGCGAAAGCGGCGAAAAAGGGCCGCGCCTGACGCCTGGGTACTCGCCAGCATATCGAAGTCTTTCGCTAAGCCCCCCGTCGTCCACAGCAATGTGCGAAACTGGTGCGTTCTTGCCCTCGCAAGAGCCGGAGGTTGCATGCGCACTCGTTTCGTTCTTTGTTGGCTCTTCTCTTTCTGCTGGCTTCCGCTCCTACTCCCTGCAACCGGTAATCAAGCCTGTGCCCAAGACGCGACTGGTAGCTATGGTAACGACGCGAAGGCGATTGAGCGCCTTCTGCGCAAGCAACAGGAAGCGTGGAACCGCCACGACCTCGAAGGCTTTATGACGGGCTACTGGAATTCCTCGGAGCTCACTTTTTTCTCTGGCGCGAAAGAGTATGCCGGATGGCAGGCCACAATGGACCGCTATCTCGCTACTTATGGAAGCGCCGGTCACGAGATGGGAAAGTTGGAATTCTCCAGCTTACGAGTCGAGGTGGTTGGCCAGGACGCGGCCTTTGTGCGTGGTTCGTGGAAGTTGACAATGTCGCACGGCAAACCCCCGCAAGGATTGTTCACGCTGGTGTTCAGAAAGTTCCCCGAGGGCTGGAAGATTGTGCACGACCACACTTCGGCGGCAGAGTGAAGCTGGCTCTCGGCTGTTGATCTGGTTCCTTTACTTTTTTGCACGCACTTGAACTTGGGTGCCATCGGGGAATTTTCCGTTCACCAACTCTACTACCCCATTGCGGACCACACCCTCGAATTCCCGTTGGGAAAGATCTGGATTCACTGAAAGATGCTTGGGCGGATCGCCAACGCCCGCGCGTCCCTTGCCAGCGGCGATCGCGGGCGAGGGCACCCGCGCCACGTGGTCTGTGCTGACGCGCCCCATGCCTTTGTCCATGGCTTCGTTAGCCAACCGATCCGCATCGGTGTTGTGTTCCCGAAGGGCGTGACCGATGGAGAACCAGTCGAGTTGGGCAATCAATTCTTTAGCCCGACCGTGAAGATCTTGCAGCGTGGGGTTCTTCACTTTATAAATACCTTTGATCTGGCGGACGAGCAGCTCTGAATCGCTGATCAGCTTCAAGGCTTTGGGACCATGCTGCAGAGCGTATTCCAGCGCCGCGATCAGGCCTTGATATTCGGCGAAGTTGTTGGTCTGATGACCGAGGTATTCGCTGAGCTGCGCGACTTTACGTCCGGACTGATCCTGAATGACGACACCGTAGCCCGCGGGACCCGGATTTCCGCGCGCACCGCCGTCACTATGGGCAATAAGGTAGTGCTCGGGAGGATTCTCGCGGTGAGAATCATCGCGCTGGGAAGAAAGAGACCCGGTTGAAGAACGGCGGAGGTAAGGCATGTCCGAGTTTACAACGACTAGCCTGTTCGAGAACTTCCCTTCCTAGTACTTCGGCACCTTCGGATCCACCCGCTCAGACCACGCGTTGATTCCGCCCGCCAGATTGTGAACTTTAGCGAATCCCGCCTGACGCAGGAACTCCACCGCCTTGGCACTGCGTCCACCCATTTTGCAGTGAACGACGATTTCGCGGCTGGAATCCAATTCATTTACGCGCTTCGGCAGATCGTTCAGCGGAATAAGATGTCCGCCAATATTGCAGATCTGATATTCGTGCGGCTCACGCACATCGAGGACGAAGAGATCCTCGTTCGCATCCAAACGCCGCTTCAATTCTTCCACCTGAATCTCCGGAACTCCAGTTGCCACCGCTTTTTCCTCCCCGCGAATGCCGCAAAACTCGTTGTAGTCGATCAGCCTCGTCACCGTAGGATGAGTGCCGCAAACCGGGCAATCGGGATTCTTGCGCAGCTTCAGTTCGCGAAACTTCATTCCCAGCGCATCAATCAGCAGCAGCCGTCCGATAAGGGGCTCACCCGCACCGAGAATTAACTTGATCACCTCAGTCGCCTGCATAACGCCCACTAGCCCCGGCAAAATGCCGAGCACACCACCCTCTGCGCAAGAGGGAACCAATCCCGGCGGCGGCGGTTCGGGATACAGGCAGCGGTAGCATGGCCCATCTTCCGTAGCGAAGACGCTCGCCTGCCCTTCAAAACGAAAAATCGAGCCGTAGACGTTCGGCTTGCCGGTCAGTACGCACGCATCATTCACGAGATAGCGCGTAGGAAAGTTGTCAGTGCCGTCGGCGATGATGTCGAAGTCGCGGAAGAGTTCCAGCGCATTTTCGCTGCTCAACCGCGTATCAAATTTTCGGACATTCAGAAAAGGATTAATCGCCGTCAGCTTTTCCGCAGCCGAATCCAGCTTCTTGCGTCCCACATCAGCGGTGGAGTGAATGATCTGCCGCTGCAGATTGGTGTAGTCCACCACGTCGAAATCAACCAGGCCAAGCGTACCGACCCCCGCTGCCGCCAGATATAAAGCCAGCGGCGACCCCAACCCCCCCGTACCAATACAGAGTACACGCGCCGCCTTCAGCTTCTGCTGCCCTTCCATGCCGACCTCGGGCATGATCAGGTGGCGTGAGTAGCGCAGGATTTCGTCCTTGCTTAGGGTGACCGGAATTTCAGCGGTGATCGTCGACATAAAGTCCTTTGGTTGAAATTAGCAATTGCGCATTTGTGGATCAGAGGATGGACTCTAGCCGTAAAACCTTTGTGTCGGCGCCGCCCGCAATCGAGGGGACGATGGAAATGCTATCACCATCCTTCACCGCGGTCTGCTCTTTCTGCAGGTAGCGAATGTCTTCATCGTTCAAATACAGGTTTACAAAAGCTCGCAGCTTGCCATCCTCCGTATACAGATGGCGGCGAAGGTCGGGGTGCTGCGTGACCAAAGCGCTTATTGCTTCGGCTACGGTGGCGCCCTTCACTTCGACGGTAGATTGTTTGCCAACATATTGCCGCAGGGGCGTAGGGATATGAATCTTGCTCATAGTCTTAAAGATAAAGGATGCGCCGGAGAATTGGGAAGATTCAGGACCGGGGGATTTTGGGGAATTTTGGTCTCAGAGAAGTCACTTACTGCGGCGGCCTTTGACTCCTAGAATTGGCCTGGGAGAACGACGATGACGATCTTTGACGCGGCTCGGGGCAAAGTTATCGACGGTGGCAGCAGTGGCGGAGGCGCACTTCTTCGCCTTATCGGCCTGGGCATTGGCGCATTCTTATTGGTGATTTTGCTGTTCAGTTGCGTGACCCGCGTGGGCACCGGTCACGTTGGCGTGCTTACCCTTTTTGGAAAAGTGACAGGCGAGACCCTCGGCGAAGGCATTCATGTTATTAATCCGCTGAAGACTAATAACGAGCTTTCCGTCCAAACACAGACTCTGAAGGAGTCTGCGAACGTGCCCTCCAGCGAAGGTCTCATGATGAGTTTGGATACTTCGCTCATTTACCACCTCAATCCAGATCGCGCCTCTGAGGTCTTCCAAAAAATTGGAGCCGACTACGAAAACGTAGTAGTCGAGCCCACTCTCCGCTCGGCTATCCGCGAAGCGACGGCGTCGCACACCGCGAATGCTCTCTATACCGGCGAACGCGAAATGGTGGGCAAGCAAATTTACGACCAGGTTAGCGCGCAACTGAACCAGCGTGGCCTTACTGTGGAGAACGTTCTACTGCGCGACATTCAACTGCCCGCCACCCTGAAAGCCGCCATCGAGGCCAAACAGCAAGCCGAACAAGAGTCGCTGGCGATGAACTTCCGCCTGCAGAAGGAAACGCAGGAGGCCCAGCGCAAACGCATAGAAGCCGGCGGCGTCCGTGACTTCCAACAAATTGTTGCGCAAGGAATCACACCATCGCTGCTTGAATGGAAAGGCATTGAAGCCACGGAGACCTTGGCCAAGAGTCCCAACTCCAAAGTCGTCGTGATTGGAAACAATAAGAACGGCCTGCCACTAATTCTGGGCCAGTGATATCGGGATACTGGTTGTTTGTCTAAGGACGACCGCCCCCTCCTGTCCGTTGCCCGAGGGGTGACCTGTTTGCAACGCTGCTAACATGACACTGTGCCTCCGCTTCTCGACATCCGCCGACTGAACATCGAGTTTTCTGCCGCCCCGCGGGATGGACAGTCGGGCGTAACTGTCCCCACACAAACCTTACCCGCCGTCCGGGATCTGAGCTTCTGGGTCGCTCCCGGCGAAGTTCTGGGCCTTGTCGGAGAATCAGGCTCCGGCAAGTCGATTACTTCTCTTGCGATCATGCGCCTGCTTCCGCTCCAGGCGCGGGTTTCGGGCGAAATTCTATTCGCCGAGAACGGCTCAGCCCGCGATCTCGCTACGCTTCCCGCCGACGCCATGCGACAACTCCGCGGCTCGCGCATCGCCATGATCTTTCAGGAGCCCATGACCGCACTCAATCCCGTGATGCGAGTCGGCGACCAGATTGCCGAGGCCGTGCTGGCTCACGGCCGCCATTCCAAGTCTGAGGCCGCTCGTCTCGCCGTTCAGGCCATGAGTGATGTCGCCATTCCCGAGCCCGACCGTCGCGCTGGTGACTATCCCCATCAGCTATCCGGCGGAATGCGTCAGCGGGTGATGATTGCGATGGCCATCGTGAATCGCCCGCAATTGCTGATCGCCGACGAGCCCACAACGGCGCTCGACGTCACCATCCAGGCACAGATTCTCGAACTGCTCGCTGAGTTGCGGTCCAAGTTCGGCCTTGCCATGCTCTTCATCTCGCACGATCTTGCCGTAGTTTCGCAGGTCGCCGACCGGGTAGCCGTGATGTACGCCGGAAGCCTGGTGGAACTGGGCGCCAAGCGTGACATTTTTCAGGCCCCCGCGCATCCTTATACTCGCGGCCTGCTGCACGCCGTGCCCGATCTAAAGACCGACCCGGGGCGTCCGCTGAAAACCATCGAAGGCACCGTCCCGCCGCTGCATGCCCTGCCCCCGGGCTGCGCCTTCGAGCCTCGTTGCGGATTCCGCGTTCCTGATTGCTCCCGCGCCCTTCCACCGCTCGTCGAAGTCGCGCCCCGACACTGGGCCCGCTGTCCGGTCTTGAACGAGAAACGCTGAATCCGAATTAACGATAGCCGGAATAAAGCCGGCTCATGTATCCTCTCCGCTCTTACTCGTTCTATAATCGCCATCCGTCTGGTGTTTATTGCGCATACTGCTGCTAAGCGACATACACGCTAACCTTGAAGCGCTGGAGGCCTGCCTCGCGGCCGCTCCGCCTTTTGATCTCGTCGCAAATCTCGGCGATGTAGTGGGCTATGGCGCGTCGCCCAACGAGGTGGTGGATCGCTCGCGAGAGTTAGGGGAGATTTTCGTCCGTGGCAATCACGACAAAGCTGCGACCGGGTTGCTTGCGCTCGACGATTTCAATCCGATGGCTGCGGCAGCCGCCATCTGGACGCGCGATCATTTGACGGCCGAGCATTACCAATGGCTCCACGCTTTGCCGCAAGGGCCGCTGGAGCTCGAGGGCTTTCCAGAGGTGCAGTTGGTTCATGGGTCGCCAGAGGACGAAGACACGTATGTTGTCTCCATCGGCGACGCTCTAGTACCGCTTCTTGCCGACCCTATGCCGCTGACTTTTTTCGGGCATACCCATCTGCAGGGAGGATTCTTCGCGAATGGCAACAACGCCGATGGGTTCCGACCGGAGTATCGCACGGTCGGGCAAGCCGAGTCGGTTTCTTTGCATTTGAAGCCAAAAACCCGTTACATGATCAATCCGGGCTCAGTCGGACAACCGCGCGACGGAGATTGGCGCGCTGCCTTCGCTCTGTTCGATACCGAAGCGCAGATTGTCCACTTTCATCGGGCGCCCTACAACCTGAAAGCCGCGCAGGACCGCATCTTTGCCGCCAACCTGCCTCCGCGCCTGGCCACGCGCCTCGCAGCAGGAAGGTGATTCCGAATGCAAGCAATTCCCAATTTGGTCCAAAGTGCTAGAAAAAGATACCTACCGTTCGCAGACTGTAAAAGAAATAAGGGGAGCGAACCGCTCCCCTTTGGCTGATCACATTTGCAAAGTAATTACTTACTGGAACCGCCCTGCATGCCCTCGCTGGATTGAGCCAACTCCAGAGCAAACTTCTTTCCTTGAAAGCGGATGCTGTTCAGCGAGTTGGGTGCGCCATCGTGCGTTTCAGTCACCGCAGCATTGTTAGCGGACGGTGCGGGCAGGTCCACTACACGAGCCGGGGCTTTCGCCACCACGGTCTTGCCTTGCAGAATGCTGACTTCCACATTGGGTCCGGTGCCTTCCCATTCCACTCTGTAATCCCCTGGCTTTAGCGTGGTCCCATTAATCGCCACCGGATTGCCAATCTGCAGACTGCCTTTGGTTGCCGCAAAAGCGCTCGAAGCCAACAGCAATGCCAGCCCCATGAACAAGCTCTTTGAAACTGTCGCGAACTTCATGACTGCTCCTTATTCTTCCCCGAATCTCGTCGGGGAGCGGTTGGGGCGGCCCGGTTCACGACTTGCGCGAGAAAACCATTGTGTTTCTACGCGAATCGCATACAATGCAGCCGAAGGGGTTCAGCAGATCCGCCGCAAGGCGTGCCTGACTGTACATGGGGGTTTTCTTATCTGGGCCGCCAAACCGAAAATGAGAAAATCCCTAACCCCGCAAAGATCTTGGCACTGAATCAACGCCAGCTACCTGTGCTGGTGTAATTTGCCTCACCTCTAACTACGCAAGCGCTCCGCAGAAAGTTCCTCAAGTTTAGAACTAACTTTTTCTACATCTAGCTTTTTAAAATCTGGAAACAGCATTTGCCCTGCCATCGCTTTGAATGGATAAATTGTTGACATTCAACACGCACTCGGCCTGCCTTGAAAATGGATTGTTCACAAGCGGACGCCGGCTGTCCGAGCGTGGGCACCTCCGAACGGCCAAAATCTTGTTTGATGTTGAACGCTCTCGGGTCACATCTAATTCGACGCTGTTCCCGCTGCTCGGTTAGCAGAGTTCATTTCTTAAACTGAAAACAACTCGAAAAAAGGAAGGCGAACGAACAGCATAGATGTGTCTAGTCTGTTGAGTAAGGAGCGTGACTCGAGAAGGTATATTAAGACTGACTTGCACGTGTTACGTCTGTGTGACTAGACCTCAGTCCGCGTCGCCGTGCTGCCGGTCCACTGACCAGATGCTGGCCTGATCTTTTTCGAATGGATAAACGTGGACCATCCAATTGAAGATCACAGGATGGAAGTTTCCTCCCGCGGCATCGCAGGCTTCCTGCGTCGTGATCGAGCCTCTCAAACCAAATTGCGGATGCGGGCTCAAATATTCGGCCTTTCTGCCGGCGGGTGCGGCACAGAAATTCACGTGCTCGTGCCACTGCGCGATGCTGAGCGGAATGCGCTCGTCGAGTTCATCTTCGTTGAGGCGCTTGGGTGCGGTATACATCACGCCAATCAGTTTGTAATCGCCGCCATGCTTTTCATAAAGTAACGAGGTCGGATGCTCTGGATTAAAACGGAACGCCGCTTCCATCGCGTAACCGTAGTTGGTGAAGTGATACATTTTCTGCGGAACCTCGGGATGGAAGATTTTATAGCCCTCGCTTAGCGCGATATGATAGTCGAGATACTTTTCTGAAGCCTTACGCGCAGCTTCCACAACGTCTTTCGCCCGAGCCGTGTCGCCGGGCTTAGCTGAACGCAGCGCGGTCATCTTCATGTGCGGCCCCATATCCATATGCCCCTCCATCGAATGCATGGCGTGAGCGCTGGCGTCGCTGTCTTTTTCCATGGGCATGTCTTTCATTTGCATGCCGGACATATCGTGCCCTGACATACCCATACCAGACATGCCGGTTTGCGCGTTTGGTTGCGGATTGGGCGAGGTACTGTTCTCGGGTTGTTGCTGGCACCATCCAACGCTGGCTAACAGAAAGACTGAAATCAAAACGCTGATTTGGCCGCGCATATAAATCTCCCTAAGTCTTCAGTTGGTATTAACACTGTCGCAACGGAAGTGTTTCTGCAAGCGAACTGAGTTACCGACGATTACCCAGGTAACGCCCAGCATCGCTACTGAACCGGCGCCATGCTTCGTGGACACCTGGGCGCTCTTTTAACCTTTCCGAATTTGGGACAAAGAAGATCTTCTCCTTGCAACTGGTTACAGATATCACACACAGCGTCGTCCAGGGCGGGTAAGGTTAGCAAGAGATCTTTTTGTGCTTCTTAGGCGCACAATTTCCCGACGTGTGTTCGCGGGCTGGCCTACTCGAATTCTGCTTCGATTCCTGGACGGGCTGGCCGAACATCTACTTCCACCAGAGAACATTGCAGGGCATCGTCTGACTGGCCGGCGGGGGGAAGAAGCTGCGTACTTCTACCTGCGAAAGCTGGGATACACCATGGTAGCCCGGAACTTCCGGTCGCCGCGCTGCCGGGGCGAAATTGATCTGATCGGATGGGAGGACGACGTTCTTTGCTTCGTGGAGGTTAAAACGCGGACGACGCACGATGTAAAGCCTGGGGAGGCGGCGGTTGACCGGCACAAACGCCGCGAGATAGCGCTAGTGGCACGAGAATATTTGCGGCGCTTTCCACTTTCGTGCCAGTGGAGATTCGATGTGGTCAGCGTATACTACGCGCAGTCCAAAGCCAGCCAGCCGCAGATTGAAGTTTTTCGGAATTCCTCCCTGACGGCGTAAAATTGATGATTCGTTTATCTTCGAAATGAGGTTTAGTGAGTGCCTGAGCTGAGAAAAGATCCTATTGTTGGACGCTGGGTAATTATCTCCACAGACCGCGCGAAGCGTCCAACGGATTTTGCGCGGGAAAACGTGAAGTTGAAAGGCGGCTTTTGTCCTTTCTGCTACGGAAATGAGAGCAAGACGCCGCCAGAGATTCAGGCTTACCGTCCGGGATCGAATGGTGGGCCGGCCTCGCAACGCGATACTCCAGGATGGACCGTGCGCGTGGTACCAAACAAGTTTCCGGCCCTAGGAATCGAAGGCACCCTCAACCGGCAGGCCGAAGGCATGTTCGACCGGATGAATGGCATCGGAGCCCACGAAGTAATCGTCGAGACTCCGGACCACAATGCCAGCCTGGCAACGCTGCCGCCGAAGCGGATTGAAGATGTATTGTGGACCTTTCGGGACCGCATCCTTGATCTGAAAAAAGACCGGCGGTTTAAATATATTCTGCTATTCAAAAATCACGGCGAGGCAGCCGGAGCGTCGCTTGAACACGCCCACTCCCAACTGATCGCGCTGCCTATTCTGCCGATCAACGTTACCCAGGAACTCGAAGGTGCGAAACAATACTTTTTGTACAAGGAGCGCTGCGTTTTTTGCGACATCATCCAGCAGGAACTTGAAAATGGAACGCGCGTGGTGGCCGAAAACGAAAATTTCCTGACAATGGCTCCCTATGCGCCGCGGTTTCCGTTCGAGACGTGGATTCTGCCGAAGCAACATGAGTCGGCTTTCGAAAATTCGTCTTCGCACATGTTTGAGAACCTGGCTAAGGCACTGAAGACACTGCTGATCAAGGCCGACCGGGTGTTGGATAATCCGCCCTACAATCTTGTGGTCCACACTTCACCCGCGCAGGACCCAACCAACGATCACTATCATTGGCACATCGAGTTCATGCCGAAGCTGACTAAAACCGCCGGATTCGAGTGGGGTACTGGCTTCTACATTAATCCCACGCCACCTGAGGAAGCGGCCAAATTTCTGCGCGAAGCCAGCGTAGAGGAGCCAGTTCCAGCAACGGTCGGCTAACAGGATAAGTAGAAAAATAGGGCACGGGTTGAGAGCCGCGCCCTTTGCAGTCGGACAGAGAGAGAGAAGTGACAGCGAGCGCGATCGGATAAAACGATCACGCCGCCACCACTCATAGAAGTCTAGTCTGGCGGAGAGTATTGTTTGTCACCAGGTTGTAAAAGATTCGCAATGCCGATCTTCAGGTTGCTTTGCTTTCGCTATCCCTATCCTTGAGTGCGATCCTGAAATTCTTCATGCCATGCCATTTGGATAGCCTCGAGCTTACCCTCGTTGGAGGTCTTAGGATCGCCTTTGAAATCGGGGAGTTCGGTAACGTAGCGGTGCAGATCCGTGAAACGGACCGTGAGCGGGTCGACGTCAGGATGAGCTTCAGACAGCAATATGCCGATGTCTTCGGCGTCGTCCCAGGTGAGCGATTTGGGCATGCGAAGCTCCTCAAAAGCAAAGTTTCAAGGTTTCAAAATCTTCGAGCACTTCGCGAGGCCGTGCTGCTGTTGGTTTTAAACCTTTGAAACCCTGAAACTTTGAAACCTGCTTCTAGTGATGTTCTTCCGATATGTAGTTGCGATTCCAGGCGGGGATCTCTACGACCACCTTACCGGGCTTCGTGATCTGGACCTGGCAACCGAGACGCGAGTTTAACTGCAAGTCGGCGGCCATGTCCAGTCGATCAGCTTCGTCGTCGTCCATCGGCGATAGATTTTCGGCGCCCTCTTTGATCCAGACGTGGCATGTGGTGCAGGCGCAATTGCCGCCACAGGCGTGATCGAGCGGGATTCCGTAGTTCAGCGCAATGTCGAGAATCGACTCTTCCTTGCCGTGATCTTCATAGGGCAGTTTGCCGTGCTCGAACTGCACCGTCTTGCCCTCGGGCAGGAACGTGATCTGCACTGTGTTTGGGCCGAGCGTATTTTCGCCGGGGGCTTCTTCGGTGACTGTGCCGGCGCCTTGTGATTTTTCTTCTGACATGTCTACCTCAATCGTTCTTTCTTGTCATCCTGAGCGCAGCTCATTTCGCGCAACACGCGAAATGGACGAAGCCGAAGGATCTCTACGCCCACCAACCACCTTCTCTGCGAAACTTATGCGATTTCGGAGATCCTTCGACTCCGTAACACTTCGCCTTCGCGAAGCCTTACTCCGCTAAAGATGACTATCATTCAAACTCCGCTTTCGCCATGGGATGCGGCGGCGGTTGGGCCTTCACCCATGTCGGCCTCGTCCATGGTCTTGCCTTTCAGCGCAACCGAGACCGCGCTGTCCATCATTAATTCTGCAAGACGCATTGTCCCCTGGTTAAGCGCGTCGATGGCCTTGCGGATTGCCTGATAGTCGTCTTCCGACTTCACCGCGACCAATCCCTTCTCCATCTTCGCAATCCTTTTCTTCTCGTCAGTAGTGAGCTGCCCCCACGCCGGACTCTTCTTCGCTTTCTCGAGCGCAGCCAGGATGGTCGCGGCTTCGTTGCGCGCTTCGATCACCTGGCGCTGCCGGAAATCCTCTTCCGCGCTATCGAAAGAATCGAGAATCATACCTTCGACTTGCTCGTCCGTAAGCCCATAACTTGGTTGAACCTGAATCTCGGCTTCTTTACCACTGCGCTGCTCACGGGCAGCAACATGCAAAATGCCGTTGGCATCAATCAGAAATTTGACCTCAATGCGCGCCATTCCCGCCGCCATCGGGGGGACGCCTTTCAGATCGAAGCGCGCTAGAGAGCGGCAATCCTTTGCCAGCTCACGCTCGCCTTGCAAAACATGAATGGCGACGTTGGCCTGGCCGTCAACTTGCGTTGTGTAAAACTGAGTGGCCGACGCGGGGATGGTTGAATTGCGCAGAATTATTTTGTCGGTAACACCACCCGCAACTTCGATGCCGAGAGAAAGCGGCGTGACATCGAGCAGCAGCATGTTCTCAGTCGCTTCGGAGCCGCCGCCGAGAATGTTGGCCTGTACCGCGGCGCCGAGGGCAACGACTTCGTCAGGATTCAAATCCGTATGCGGCTCGCGGTGAAACAGTTCTTTCACAAGTGCGCGAACTTTGGGGATACGCGTAGATCCGCCGACGAGAACGACTTCGTCAATTTGCTCCGGCTTGAGGCCAGCGTCTTTCAAAGCCTGCTTGCATGGACCGACGGTGCGGTCGATGATCGGTTGGATCAGTTGCTCGAATTGTTCGCGCGTAATTTCGCGCAGATACCGCTGCCCATCCGGCAATTCAACATCGAGCTTTGCAGACAATTGCGACGAGAGCGTGATCTTGGCCTCGATCACAGCTTTTCGAATCGCTTGCACGGCTTCGGCGTTGCGACGGAGGTCGTTTTTACGCAGATCGAGGCCGAGATCGCCGAGCGTATCGTCGAGCGCGATCGTAATCAGCAGATTATCAATGTCGTCGCCACCGAGATGCGTATCTCCGTTGGTAGAGATGACTTCGAAGATGCCGTCGTGCAGCTTGAGGATTGATATGTCGAAGGTGCCGCCACCGAGATCGTAAACGGCGACAATGCCGTTTTGCTTCTTGTCGAGACCGTAGGCGAGCGACGCGGCTGTGGGTTCGTTCACCAGACGCAAAACTTCAAGGCCGGCGATGCGACCGGCATCTTTCGTGGCCTGGCGCTGCGCGTCGTTAAAATAGGCGGGTACAGTAATCACCGCTTTGGAGACCGGCGCTCCGAAGAAGCGCTCGGCGTTGCGCTTGAGCTGACGAAGAATCAGCGCCGAAATTTCCGGCGGAGTATATGTTTTGTCGCCAAGCTTCTCTTCGCCAAGTCTGATCCGCAGAACTTCACCGGGTTGCAGATCCTCGGCAAGGCGAAAAGGAAAGAACTTCAGTTCTTCCTGAACGTCGTCAACTCCGCGGCCCATCAGCCGTTTGATCGAATAGACCGCGCTCTCCGGCGTTTCGGCGAGATATTTTCGAGCTGCGTTTCCGATGACCGGCTGGTTATTCTCGTCGAGCGCGACAACCGACGGAACCAGATTCATACCATCGTCGCCAGGGATCACAACAGGGCTCTCCCCTTGCATAAACGCCACGAGAGAGTTCGTGGTGCCTAAATCGATGCCGACTATCCGTTCAGCCATTTCTCGTCTTTCCAGACCCAGCCCTTCGATCCGAGGTCACCGATTACACTCGCTTGCTCATCGCGGGCGTCGCATGTGACACCCAGATAATCCAATGCTGCTGCCATATTCTCAACCACCAGTTTTCGTTTTTCCTTGTCCAGTAATTCGCTTTCGAACGGCGGAGCCCAGTGAGTAATGTGCTGTGGGCGAAATGTAAAAGCGGGATACCCCAACGCGTTCATAGTGTTGTCAAATCGTATGACATGATCGCCCTCACGGTACTCGACATAGATCTGAGTAGCGTGGCTCCGAACGGATACTTCAAATCCCGAAGAACTGCGTACATGGTTGGGTCCGATCTTCTCGAACATTCAAGACTCCAAAACCGCGTTTACATCCCGCACCAAATTGCGGATATAGTTGCGGCGATTCAGCAGGTCCACCATTTTGTCGCGCTCCTGCTTGCGCTCTTCTTCTGAAACGGGCTGGCCGTTATGCTCGCGCTGGATCATCCCATCCCATTCCTTCCACTGATTCTGAAGATCGCGAAGCAGCGCATCCTGTTTCTCTTCGAGTTCGAACTTCTGCTGGCCGATCTCCTCGATCAGCGCCGGATCGTCCTCGCCCATCTTCTTCTGCGCACGCAATTCTTCGAGTTGCATGTTTAACTCAAAAACCTCTTCCAGCAAATCCGGCGGAACGATCTGTTTCTTAACTTCTCCACTGGAGCGAGCCTGCTCAGTCGCCGATTTCGATTGTTCTTCCAGTTCCACGCCTTCCAGCGTCAGGAGATACTGAGTGCGCTTTATCGGGTCTTTCAGGGTGCGATAGGCGTCGTTAAGCAGAGAGCTTTGTTGCAAGCTCCATTCCTGCTCCTGGCTGCCGGCGCGGGCATTGAGATCGGGATGCAGCTTTCGGCTTAGCTCGTAAAAATCCCTCTCCATGGTAGCGACATCCAGATCCAACATGCGCGGCAGACCGAAGAACGTGAAATAGTCCACTGACACCGGAGGTTGAACCTTGCCACAGGCCTCGCAGAAGTGCGCTGCGCGCATGGTTCCACACGACCAGCACGATTGCGTTTCTTGGGGTGCGGGCTTCGCGGTAATCGTGGTTAAAGACGAGTTCGTCATTTCGAATCTATTTCTTTCTCTTGTAAACACAGTTCAACACGCATGCGCGATTTGTGGGAGCTAGGACACGTTGCGCCGCCGGCTTTTCGCGCGGGCGTGGGCGCCCGCTCCACATGGCCACGCACTCAAGCCGAAAACGAAGTGCCGCAGCCGCACGACTTCGTGGCCTGGGGATTCACGAAGACGAATCCCTGTTGCATCAGCGTCTCCTGGTAATCGAGGATCATGCCGTGCAAATAGATAAATGACTTCGGGTCGACGAACACTCGCACATCGCCGTACTGAAAAATGCGGTCGCGTTCGCGCGGCTGCGTGTCGAAGCGGATGTTGTAGCTTAGACCGGAACAGCCGCCGCCCTGTACGCCGAGGCGCAACCCGCCCTGCTCGGGCGAAATGCCTTCCTTCGCCATCGCACTGCGAACTTTAGACCAGGGCTTTGTCGGTGACTTGAATGCCCTTGGCCGGTGCGGTTTGCGGCGCTTGCGCGATTTGTTCGGTTGCCGTTGTCATTCCACTTCCTGACGCAGTTCCTCAGCGGCTAAAGCCGCTCCAGAAGCGGGACGCTGACGGCACGACTGAAGTCGTGCCCTTCCCGACCGTTTACGGCGCGGCTGAAGCCGCGCCCTTTCAAGTCTCAGCCCCCAGCCGCGGCCTTTCAAGTCTCAGCCCAGGTGAAGAGGTTACTGCGCTACTGCCGATGCAACCGGCTTGGCGCTCTCCTGCTTTTTCTTCCAATCGCCGATCGCGGCACGAATGGCATCCTCGGCCAGCACTGAACAATGGATCTTCACGGGAGGAAGCGACAGCTCCTTCACGATATCCATGTTCTTGATGGCAAGAGCTTCGTCCACCGTTTTTCCCTTGACCCATTCCGTGGCTAAGGAAGAAGAAGCAATCGCGGAACCGCAGCCAAAGGTTTTGAACTTGGCTTCTTCAATAACGCTGGTTTCGCGGTTCACTTTGATCTGCAACTTCATGACGTCGCCGCACTCGGGTGCGCCGACCAGACCGGTGCCTACGTCAGCGCTGTTCTTGTCCATGGAGCCGACGTTGCGGGGATTGTTGTAATGATCGATTACTTTATCGCTGTATGACATTTGCTCTCCTAAACCATCCGGATTTCCCTCGGGGCCAAAGCCCGTCACAATTAAACCCTTTGCGGTATCACTGAAGTCGTGCCCTTCCCATTTGTGTTGATTATTCGCCCGCCCACTTTACATCCTTCAGATTGATGCCTTCCTTCGCCATCTCATAGAGCGGAGAAAGTTCGCGCAGGCGCTCGACAGTCTCAATGACGCGGTCGGCCACATAATCCACCTCGGCCTCCGTATTAAAGCGCCCGATGCCGAATCGAATCGAACTGTGCGCCAAGTCATCTCCCGTGCCCAGAGCCTTCAATACATAAGATGGCTCAAGCGTCGCGGAGGTGCATGCCGAACCGCTGGAAACTGCGATATCGTTGATGCCCATCAACAGGGACTCACCCTCCACATAGGCGAAGCTGATGTTCAGGTTGCCAGGCAACCGATGCTCCATGGTTCCGTTGATGTAAACCTCATCAAGGCGGTTCATGATGCGGCCACGCAAACGATCGCGCAACCCGCCTAACTGCACGGCCTCGCGAGACATTTCCTCAGAGGCGATGGCGCAAGCTTTTCCCAAGCCAACGATGCCGGCGACGTTTAACGTGCCCGAGCGCATGCCGCGCTCGTGACCTCCACCATCGATAATGGCGGAAATTTGAACGCGAGGATTTTTTCGCCGAACGTACAAGGCGCCTACACCTTTCGGGCCGTACATCTTGTGCGCCGAGATCGACATCAGGTCGATGTTCTGCTTGTTTACGTCTACCGGGATCTTGCCGATTGCCTGCGTGGCATCCGTATGGAAAATAACCCCGCGCTCGCGGCACAGCTTGCCAATCTCGGCGACCGGCTGCAATACGCCAATCTCGTTATTCGCTGCCATAATGGTCACCAGGATGGTCTTGTCATCCATGGCGCGCTTGAGATCTTCGAGATCGATCAGGCCATCTTTCTGCACGGGGAGATAGGTTACGCGAAAGCCGTATTTCTCGAGACGCTTGCAAGTATCGAGAACTGCCTTGTGCTCCGTAACCGCGGTGATGATGTGATTACCCTTCTCGCGGTACATCTCGGCAACGCCCTTGATCGCGAGGTTATCGCTCTCCGTAGCACCCGAAGTGAAGATGATTTCTTTCGTCGTGGCGCCGACCAGCTTGGCGATGCGCTCACGCGCCGTTTCCACACCTTCTTCACCCGCCCAGCCGAATGAGTGATTACGGCTCGCGGCGTTGCCGAATTTCTCCATGAAATAGGGCAGCATCTCTTCCAGCACCCGCGGATCCATGGGCGTGGTGGCGTGGTTATCCATATAAATCGGGAGCTTCACTCCCTGGGGAGCGGAGTGCTTCGTGACCGGGAGTTGCTGGGGGATCTTTACATCCGTGCTCATAATTGCTTCTCCTACCTGGTTAATCTCGAAAGTTAATATCAAAATCTGAAAGCTTCTCAACCTGACAACTTAATCCCTATACAAGCGTGACCAACTCGGCAGGCTTTACAACCGTACCCTCGGCCACTTCCGGCTCTTCGCGCATGTGTGAAATTTTGATGCGTTTGAGCACCGCCTCGATGCTCTCATTCACCTTGCGAAGCGGCTCGCGTATATTACAGCGATCGCTCTGGCCACACTCGCCACGAACGGTTACGCAGGACGTAATAAAGAGGGGACCGTCAATGGCTTGAATCACTTCGAAAGCCGAGATCGTATGCGCGGCCCGCGCCAACTTGTATCCGCCATTCGTACCGTGGTGCGAAAGCAGCAGACCAGCCTTTGTCAGCCGCTGCAAGATCTTGGCCAAGGCCTCCGGAGGAATACCGAACGCATCGGCAACGTCCTTCGCGCTCGCGCTGCGGGTTCCCTCGCGCGCATGGTCGGCAAGGTGCTTCATGGCCATCAGCGCGTAATCTGCCTTTTTGGTTAGCTTGAGCATCGTTCAATCTGAGCCGTCGAAATCCGGGACTCTAGATTCCTAAACCCGACTAATTCGGTCGTAGTTAACTACGACCTTTTCCGTCGTAATTCAGTTTACGCCAGCCAGCGAAGCTTGTGCAAGCCATTACAGCCAACCGTCAGGGGGAGGGTTGAACTGCAAATATCCAGAACTAAGAGGTTTGACTATACGCGACCATTTTGTCGCAATTTCACTCACAAAAAACGACTCCGAGGCAGCTGAACCAAGAGCAACGAACAAATAAATTACCGACCATCTGTCGAAAGACTTGACAAGTGAAAAAGCAGGGCTAAAATACCGGGAAATTCCCGCAAATCTGCCTCCCGGGCAACGGTTACGGGCAGAGCTTCCGGATTTATGAGTTCAAAGCCTTCTTCGCACCCTCAAAACGCCAGCCAACCCTGTAAGCATCCCCGCGTGCAAATTGTAAGCCGCGAAGAGGATGCCGAGTTTGTGGAGTGCCTCGAATGCCGCGAAGTCTTCGAAACCAGCGAACTCAAAGACATGAGCATCGAAGAAAGCACGGACGGCGAAGTCCAGGAATCGTAATTCAGAAAACTAATCCCACCCGAGCCTGATCACCAAAGTAATCAGCTCGGGCACATTGAAGCTTGCTCCCAGCGAAAGCCTCTTGCTAGTCTGCGAGCAGGGGCGTGCATTTCGCACGTGTGATCTCATGCCCGTAGCGCTGGTCGTCGATGACTCCATGTTAATCCGCTATACCGTTTGCCGCTTCCTTGAAGGGCGCGGCTTTGCGGTGGAATCCGCCACCAATGGCGCCGAGGCCCTGCAGATTCTCGAGCGGACGCGACCCGACCTGATCGTCACTGACATGCAGATGCCCAAGATGACGGGCAGTGAATTGATCACCGCATTGAAGAAGAAACCCGAGACTGCAAAGATCCCCGTTATTATTGTCGCCGGCCGCGCCAGCGGTTTTGAGGAAAACGAAAAACGCGCCAACTTCGCCATTTACAAGGATATCGACATCGAGGGACAACTCGAGAAGGCGTTGGAGGCTGTAATGGGGAAAACTCAGGCGAAAGGCGCGGGCAAATAGCGGCCGGTCCCATACTTCTTTCTGATATTTATTCTTCACTCCATAATTCTTCACTCTACAAAGAAATCAGTTTTTCAAAAGGCGACCTATCGCAGACGGAGGCTCGCTTCAGCCGAAAAATCCATTGGCGCAAAATCCTCTGCCACAAACTTGGGATAGGCAGCGGCTGCAATCATTGCGGCATTGTCTGTGGAGAGGGGTCGCGAGGGGAAACAGACCGGCAGTCCATCCTCAGCAGCGCCGCTGCGTTCAAAAGTTGTTCGTAACTCGTTATTCGCCGCCACCCCACCCGTAACGAAGACTGTAGCCACGTCGTAGGCCCGAGCAGCAACCAGTGTCTTCCCCACCACATCCTCGACTATAGCCCGTTGAAATGAAGCAATTAGGTTAAGAGTCTGCTGGTCACAATTCGCCAGGTAGTCTTGGAAACTCGGCTTAGAGATGTTCGCCAATGCATAGCGGCGCTTCTCAATGGAAGAATGCATTTCGTGAACTTCCGTATAGCGCAGCACGGCCGTTTTGATGCCGCTGTAGGAGAAATCAAAGCGCGGCCGATCGCTCTCGGTACCTTTCTCCTCGCGCCGGCCGCGGCGATCACGATGCTTGATCTGCGCCGGCAGGAATTTCACGGCAGCCGGATCACCATGCGGCGCGAGCCGGTCGATAATCGGGCCCCCGGGATATCCCAAGCCAAGCAACTTTGCAACTTTGTCGAAAGCTTCGCCGGCAGCGTCGTCGCGGGTGTGACCGATATTGTCGTAAGTCCAGCCATCATTTTTCTGCGCGGCTAAATAAAGATGTGTGTGTCCGCCCGAAACCACCAGAGCAAGCACGGGAAATTGCAGCTCGTCGTTGCCCTTCTGACGCTCTTCCAGCAGGACCGCATGAATGTGGCCTTCCAGATGGTTGACCGCTATCAGTGGCTTGTCGAGGGCATACGCGAGAGCTTTCGAGTAGCTGATGCCGACGAGCAACGCCCCGGCAAGGCCCGGACCCTGGGTGACCGCAATCGCATCCACAGATTTGTAAGTCTGATGAGACTCCGCCAACGCTTGACGGACGACCGGAACAATCGCCCGCAAATGCTCGCGCGACGCCAGCTCAGGCACAACACCGCCGTAAGGCTGATGAGTCGCGATCTGCGAAGCGACGATGTTTGACATCACCCGCTCTCCGGAGCGCACCACGGCCGCGGCGGTTTCGTCGCAGGAACTCTCAATGCCGAGGATGTAGGCGTCTGGCACGACCTCACTCTTCAAACATCGCAATCTGCTTGGGGGCTTGGTCGGCTTCTACAATCTGAATTATCCTCTGGGCTACAAACACGCGGTAACGCTGCCTTCCCGTCACCTCTTTCAGTATTCCTGCTCGAAGAAGTCGGTCGACGTTCTGCTGTGCAGCGCGCGTCGTCACTTTTAATCGCTCCCGCGCTGCGGCCACCGTAGTGACTGGCTCCTTAAAGAGGTGCTCCATCAGCTCCAGTGCGCGTCCCGGCAATTTCTGCGCCTGAAGTTTTTGCCGGTATTCTTGGCGCAGCGCTAATAACTGGTTGGAGCGAGCTACAGCATCTCGCGATTCTTCGGCAACTCCATTTACGAAAAATCGGACCCAATCTGTCCAATCTCCGGTTTGGCTGATATCCAGCAAAAGTCGATAGTACGCCCTACGATTGCGCTCGAAATACGCGCTTAGGTAGAGCAGGGGCTGTGGCAACAGACCTTCCGAGCACAAGAGCAGAGTAATCAGAGCCTGCCGACACGCCCATTACCGTCCCAAAAAGGATGTATGGCCTCAAATTGATAATGGATTAGAGAGAGCCGAACCAAGGGCGGAAGGGCCCTCCGGCTTTCATGAAGATACTTTTCGAATCGGTCTAGAGCGTCTTTCATTTGCGGAACAGGAGGAGGAACGTATGTCGCGTTCTCCAATTTACAGCCCGGCGGTCCGATAAAGTTTTGCGCCCGTCTGAACTCGCCCGGAGTGAGAGATTCGCCGCGAACATCTTTCATCAGTCGCTCGTGAAGTTCCTTGATGAGCCGCAAGCTCACCGGAAGCTGTTTCAACCGCTTCAGGCCGAACTCCAGTGCGTTGACGTAATTGGAAATCTCCCGAACGGCTTCGCTTGGCCCTTCCTTTCGAGCACCGGCCTCTGCGGAAAACAGTTCCGTCAGCGTGGCCTGTGTGCCCTCAATCCGACTAGAGAGTACTGCTTCACGTCGGGTAAACGGCTCAATCAGCAGGTGAGGATTTGGAATCGTTCGCGCAACCCCGGCCAATTCCCCTAGAGATCGATCTGCGTCGGAGATCCGCTCTGCAAGTTCCCAAGTAATCTCCAGCTTCGGAGGAAGCGGATTGGGCAGGAAGGCCCACTGCTCTTGCCCGAGCCCCAGTAGTTTTCCCGCACCTTCTTTTCTGAATTTTTCCGGGTTCACTCGATTTCCCTCAGTGTAAAGATACCCAGCTTCGCCCAACGGTATGTTAAGTATACTTTCTCGGTGCAGAGTATCCTTGTTTGTCAGTGTTAGTTAAGTATACTTTTCCCATGAAAAGTATACTTGGCAGAGCCATAAGAGTGCAAGAGTATCGTTATTACATCTCGCCTAAAGATACCGGGCTTCGCTTGGAAGAAGCTTGAGGATACATTCGGGCCGGAAAAGGCACCTTGTTACATTGTCTGGAATCCAGAAGCAACGTCTGTCGCGGCATCTTGAAGTAAGGTATTAATAGATGCTTCAATCGTTTGCAGCACAAATCATCCAAACCCTCCGCCAGCAAGGCTTTCAGGCCTACCTCGTCGGCGGATGCGTACGCGATCTGTTGCTGAATCGTGAACCCGCTGACTACGACGTGGCGACCAGCGCAACGCCCAAGCAAGTCATGGAGATTTTTCCTGAGACGTACGCTGTAGGAGTCCAGTTCGGAGTGGTATTGGTGCCAATGCCCGCGGAGCAGCGCGCGAGCGCAAACGATGACTCTTCGCAATCGAAAACCGTCGAAGTGGCGACTTTTCGCAGCGACTTTGGATATTCCGACGGACGCCACCCCGATGAAGTGCGATTCAGTCTGGATCCGCGCGAGGATGTTGCCCGCAGGGATTTCACGATCAATGGCATGATGCTCGATCCCCTAACGAATGAACTCCTCGATTTTGTTGGTGGACGCGAGGACCTCAAAGCCGGCGTCATTCGCACCATCGGCGAACCTGAGCGGCGCTTTTCAGAAGACAAACTGCGTATGCTCCGAGCAATACGCTTTGCGGCGCGCTTTGAATATCAAATCGATGCCCAAACCTTTGCTTCCATTCAAGCTCAGGCTCATGAGATTGAGATGGTCTCCCGCGAGCGTGTTCGTGATGAACTTTCGAAGATGCTAACCGAGGGCCACGCTCGAGGCGCGTTCCTTCTGCTGGATGAGACTGGGCTCCTCAAAGAAGTGCTCCCAGAAATCTCGGCCATGAAAGGTATCGAGCAGCCGCCGGAGTTTCATCCCGAGGGCGATGTGTTTGTACACACGCTGCTGCTGCTTGATTATTTGCCACATCCTTGTCCGGCCACGCTGGCGTGGGGGGCGCTGCTGCATGATGTCGGCAAACCCGCGACATTCCGAGTGGCGCCCGATCGTATCCGGTTCGATAACCATGTGGATGTCGGCGTCAAAATCGCGGAAGCAATCTGCGAGCGCCTGCGGTTTTCGAACAGCGAAACTGCACAGGTGCTGGCCTTGGTCGACAACCATATGCGCTTTGGCCATGTCTCACGCATGAAGGAATCGACTCTGAAGAAATTTATCCGCATGCCGCACTTCGATGAACATCTCGTGCTGCATCGCGCCGACAGCCTGGCCAGTCATCGAAATCTGAGCACTTATGATTTCATCCGGAAGAAGCTGCTCGAGATTCCGGCCCAGAATATTCGCCCGCCGGCATTAGTCACCGGCGACGACTTAATCGCCGCCGGGTATGCTCCCGGACCGAAGTTCCGCGAGATTTTGGAAGCAGTGGAGGACGCACAGCTCGAAGGTAGACTAACGTCACACGACGCGGCCATCGATTTCGTAAGGCGCGAGTTCCCGCTCTAGGTTCGAACCCCGGTGAAAACACACACGAGAACTGGAGTGCTAGAATCGGAATTCTTGATGCTCGATTATTCGAGGTGATAGCGGCAGAGTCTTGTTCTCGGGGAATCAACAATGCAGCAAGCAGGCGCGGGTTTGGAGAAAATCGTAATGGGCTCATTGCGGCGCGTACCGCATGCCCAGGCTCCTCTGCTTGCTTGGCCACTGGTGTGCGGATCGGTTGTAGCGGAGCGTACGCAAGCTACGGATTTCTCTGATGCAGTGCTGCGCGTCGAGGTCCCCGATGCCGGCTGGCGCCGCGAGATGCAGAGCCTGGCTCCGCGTTATCTTGCCGCGCTGAATCGTTATGCCGGACAAAAAATTGAACGAATCGAATTTGTGATTCGCCGCGCATAAACCGCGCACCGTTTTCTTGAAACTGCCTTCCAGGCGAAACATTACGGAAAATGAAAGTCACGGAAAAAGATGTTTGCTACGTCGCTGATCTGGCTAACTTGGATCTCTCCGCCCAAGAGCGCACCGGCATGGTGCGCGATTTGAACTCGATTCTTGACTACATTGACAGGCTCAACGAACTGGATACCACGAATGTAGCTCCGATGGCGCAGATCTCCGATCGCTACGGTATCGATGACTCCAAACAGGGCAGCGACAGATTTGCATACGCCAACCGTGAGGATGTTGTGGAGGGGCTGCGCAAATCTCTGCCTCAGGAAATCGCGCTCGAGAATGCTGCAGATACGGACGGAACATTTTTCCGGGTGCCGAAAGTGATTGAAAGATAGAGCACCACTCAGTCATTGGTCAGTTCTATCCTCTGACGATTAGCAGCACGGATGTTGTCCCTATTGCCGATGCCAAGTTTATAACTGACCACTGATCACTGGCCACTTCCCATGACACTGACCCAACTGACTATTGATGCCGCCCGCTCGGCAGTGCAGGAGCGTAAGACGAGTGCGCTCGCACTCGTTGAGGAGCACTATGCCCGAATCGAAAAAGAGGACGGACAAATCGGCGCCTTCCTTACTCTCTGCAAAGAGCGCGCTCTGGAGCAGGTGGATCGTATTGATCGCATGGCCGCCGAGGGCAAGCCGTTGCCGCCGCTGGGCGGTGTACCGGTTGCAATTAAGGATGTGATGTCAACGCACGGCGTCCGAACCACCGCTGGATCGAAGAGCCTGGGAAATTACATCCCGCCCTATGACTGCACGGTTGTAGCACGCATGGAAACTGCGGGAGCTGTGATCCTTGGCAAAACGAATTGCGACGAGTTTGCCATGGGCTCTTCGAATGAAAACTCGGCGTTCCATCCCGTGCGCAATCCTCGCGATTTGAGCCGCGTCCCAGGTGGTTCTTCGGGTGGTTCGGCAGCCGCTGTGGCCGCTGATATGGCCGTGGTTGCACTAGGTTCGGACACGGGAGGCTCGATCCGGCAGCCGGCGTCATTTTGCGGCGTAACGGGTTTGATGCCGACCTACGGTCGCGTCTCGCGCTATGGTCTGATCGCGTTTGCATCTTCGCTCGATCACATCGGCCCGTTGGCAAAAACGGTGAAGGACGCAGCAATCGTGTTGCAAACGATTGCCGGGCGCGACCCGATGGATTCAACCTCGACGGACGTGCCGGTTCCCGACTACGTTACCGAACTGCAAAAGCCAGTGCGTGGATTGAGACTGGGCGTTGCCAAAGAATATTTCGGCGAAGGACTCGACGACGAGGTCCGCCACGCCATCGAATCTGCTATCGACAAAATGAAGAGCAGCTTGGGCTGCGAAGTGGTGCGGGTTTCTTTGCCGCACACTTCGTACGCGATCCCAACCTATTACTTGATCGCAACCGCGGAAGCGTCTTCGAACCTGGCCCGCTACGATGGTGTGCGTTATAGCTATCGCGCGCCGGGGGTGAAGTCGCTTTCGGAAATGTACCGGCGCAGTCGCGACGAGAGCTTCGGTGCCGAAGTAAAACGTCGCATTATGCTCGGGACCTACGCATTGAGCGCCGGCTATTACGATGCGTATTATTTGAAAGCGCAGAAAGTGCGCACGTTACTAGCGCGGGATTTCGAAGAAGCCTTTCACGCAGTGGATGCGATCGTTACGCCAACCAGTCCAACGGCTGCATTTCGGCTGGGGGAAAAGTCGAATGATCCTCTTGCCATGTACTTGGCCGATGTTTACACGGTCACTGCAGATCTGGTGGGGATTCCGGGAATTTCTGTCCCATGCGGCGTGACGCGCGAGAAGCTGCCGATCGGCCTGCAGATTCTGGGGAAGCATTTTGACGAGTCCACAATCCTGCGCGTTGCTCATGCCTATGAGCAGGCGGCTTGATCGGACTTCAGACCGGCTCGTAGTAGCGTTCTCCAGCGCATGACCGGCAAAGCACTTTCTCATCTCTGCGCACTTCTCTGCAGAAGTTGATTCCTTCGCCGCACAGCTCACACACTACGCGATCTCCTTTGTATCCAGGAAACTCTTCGGGCGGCAATTCGACCTTCACCCACTGTAACGTAAACAGACTATCGTCGCTGATTTCGCGATAGGCCTGCATCTGCTGCTGATTCTTGTCTCCGATTTCAGGATGCATCTGCCGGGCAAGAGCTTTGGATGATTCCTTTGCTGCAATGCGGATTGCCCTGCCAGTGCTCACGTCCACGAACGTCGCCGCAACCTTTCCCCAGTCGCGGAACTTGAGAGCACGCTTGCCCAGGCGGCAGCCAGTGACTACGGCAACGGCGTCGGTGGCGCAGCGGTCGATTTCGACGAAAGTGACTAGCCGCTTGCGGTCTTCTTTGCCGTGCGGATCGTCGATCCCAAGTTTCGCAAGACCCAGCATCGCCAGCCGCACGCCCAAGACCTGTCCCGCGCACAGATGCCCGTGCGCTATCTCGGCGTCGCGCAGATATTCATCGAGAGATTTCATAAAGCCGGCAAGGCACAAATCTCAGCTTACCACCCAACAAGAATTACTTTCTTCTCCAGCGGACGCCGTCCTTTGTGTTCTCGATAATCACCCCGGCGGCGGTCAGTTCCGCACGCAGCGCATCAGAAGTTTTGAAGTCACGGGCTTTACGAGCCGCTTCCATTTCGTCGACTTTCTTTTGAATATCGGCGTCAGAGAGTTGGCCCGATTGCACCGCTTCTCGCAGTTCCGGACTGATGTCTTTTTCGCGACCTTCGCTCGGGGCCCAATCGAAGACCTGTTTCATCTTAGGGCCGTCATCATCTGCGATAACCGCGAAAATTTCATCGAATTTCTCCAGAGCCGCCAGCAGAGGCACAGCATCGTCTTGCTTAACCTGCCTCGAATCCAGCGCGGAATTGGCGTTACGCACCATCTCGAATACCGCAGCCTGCGCCTGCGCCGTATTGAGGTCGTCCTCGAGCGAAGCCTGAATGCGGTCGACCGTCACACTTGCGAGCGACTGCATTTCGGGGTTTGACCCTGGAGGAAAATTGCCGGTCATCAGCCGCTGCCGAAAGTTGCGGAGCCGTTCCACCGAAACCGCGGCCTGCTTAAGGCCATCGAAAGTAAAGTTAAGCTGGTGGCGGTACGGCACCGACGTCAGCAGATACCGGATCGACGAGGGTTTATGACCTTTCAAAACCAGATCACGCAGGGTATAGAAGTTTCCCAAGCTCTTCGACATCTTCTCGCCTTCGACGAGAAGAAAGCGCACGTGAAACCAGAAACGCGCAAAGGTCCTCCCCGTCAATGACTCCGATTGCGCAATCTCGTTTTCGTGATGCGGGAAAACAAGGTCTTCTCCACCCGCATGCAGATCGAAGCTCTCGCCTAGCTCTTCCATCGACATGACCGAGCATTCCAGATGCCAGCCCGGACGCCCCGCCCCAATCGCTGTGTCCCACGAAGCTTCTCCCGCCTTGGGCGCTTTCCACACCGCAAAATCGCGCGCGCTGTCTTTGTCATATTCGTCAACGTCAACGCGGGCGCCATCGAGCATTCCGCCAAAATCTTTCTTCGAGAGTTTGCCGTATCGCGGAAAGCTGGCAATGCGGAAGTAGTAAGAACCATCGTCGGTGCGGTAAGCGATGCCCTTATCGACCAGCTTGGCCACGAAATCAGCCATCTCCGGGATATGGTCGGTGGCGCGGACCAGCTTCGGCTGCTCAATGCCAATCATCGCAGCGTCTTCGAGAAAGGCTTTTTCATATTTCGCGGTGTATTGCCGCACGCTAAGTCCATCACGCGCCGCATTACGAATGATTTTGTCGTCCACGTCCGTAATATTCATCACGTAGCGAACTTTGTAGCCGGATTGGCGCAAGAATCGCTGCAGCATGTCAACTGCAATAAAGGTGCGGAAGTTGCCGATGTGCCCATAATCGTAGACCGTGGGGCCACACGCATACATGCCTACTTCATTGTCACGCAGAGGATGGAATTCCTCGACTTGCGAGGACATAGTGTTGTAAAGGCGTAGGGCCATAGGGTGGTTGCGCGCTCAGAGGCGGAGGTTCATCCGACGAACTGTCAATTCTAGGGGGACGCAAGAAAACCGGTCAACTCGCGCGCGCGTCGACGGAGGGCGGCGGGGACGCGAGGACGTGAGCATGCGACCGCAGGCGGTTTTGCACCAGAAAGACATAGTGCAGCGCGGAGATAATCGTGAAGGCGAAAGTAGCGCGCAAAAAAACGGTGCGCGTAATCCAGATCCAGCGCGCCGGCTTTATCGAAAAGAGCATCACGAAGAATACGGCGGCGATCTGCGAAAAAGTGTTCGCCTTCCCGAAGATGCTGGGGCGAAAATCACGCAATCCCGAGATCGCAAACAAGACTGCACTGGCGGCGAGGATTGAAATATCTCGGCTGAAAACCAGCACGGTAAATTTCCATGGAATCTTGTGCAAGATCGACAATACTGGAAACATCGTGCTCAATAGGAGCTTATCCGCAATGGGATCGAGATATTGGCCGAGTAACGTTTGCTGATGCAGCTTACGAGCTAAAAGTCCGTCCAGCCCGTCGCTGAAGCCGGCAACCACAAAGAGAACCAGCGCCCAGAAATAGCGGCCATCTACTAATTCGATCACGATGAACGGGACAAAAGCCATGCGCAGCAGCGTAAGCTGATTCGGCGCGGTAAATATTTGCGAAAGCTTCATGGCCGATCCTTGACCGGGCGCACCCGCGAGAAAACGGGCGCGGCGCGCGAATCGATGCTCTCGGCTGCGATGCTCTCGCCTTCGATGCTCGGCCCTGCACGGGCGCCGCGAGATCCTAAGACCCCGGCGGGATCCCGCCCCGTCTTCGCCGAAAAGCGCTGTGCAAGCGATGGCAGATTGCCGTCCGGAAGATCAAGCTCGATTCGCTCAATCCGATGCATGGGGAAAAACACAACCGCCGGCGTAAATGGCTCGCCATCTTTCACCATCACAACCAGATCTTCGAACGACGCCAGCTCGATGCCAGTGATGCTCAACCCTTCGGCGGCAAGCGCCAGAATCATGCCCCAAAATTTGTCCCTCGGATTGCCCAGCGTGACCACGACCATGGAACCCGGGGAAAAAGGGTAGCCCGTGGCAACTGGTGAGGCGGAATGAACATCTTCAGAGTCAGGCGCTTTCGGCATAGGACGATTGTCGCCGCCACAGTTGCAACTTGGCAACAGCAAACGCAAGTCACGACGCTACGCAAAAGCAGTGACAAGGGGTACCAAGCATTGCGGGAACGGACCAACGACATTAGAATAACTGCAGCGTAGGCGCGTAGCTCAGTTGGTTAGAGCGCTACCTTGACACGGTAGAGGTCAGGAGTTCGAGTCTCCTCGTGCCTACCATTTCTTTTGGTACTTCCCGACTTGATCATGTCCAACCCCGAAACTTCAGACTCCCAACTCACTGCCGAATCGGCCGCTGAAACCAGCGAAGCTTTTGGCGAGATGCTGTCGCAGTACGAGAAAAGCCACACACGCAAAAGCGAAGACGGCGGCAAACAACTCGTGGGCACGGTCATTGTTGTCTCCGGCGACTCAATTTTTCTTGATATCGGATTCAAGAGTGAAGGCGTGCTGCCGCTCTCTGTCTTGCAGGCCGCTGGGGAAACGGTAAAGCCTGGCGACAAGCTCTCCGTTTCTGTGAAAGGCCGCGATCCCGAGGGCTATTACCAGCTCACTCGGGCCAAGGTCGAGCGGCCGAATGACTGGTCGACGCTGGAAAAGGCCTTCGCGGATAAAGCGACGATTGTGGGCACGGTAACAGGAGTGATTAAAGGCGGGCTCAGCGTGGATGTGGGCGTGCGTGCTTTTATGCCGGCCTCGCGCAGCGGAGCGCGCGACGCGGCTGAGATGGAAAAGATGGTGGAGCAGGAGATCCTCTGCCGGATTATCAAGCTCGATGTGGCCGATGAAGATGTTGTCGTCGACCGCCGCGCCGTCCTCGAAGAGGAAGAGCGCTCGGTCAAGGAGCGCCGCTATTCGGAGATGCAAGAAGGCCACACGGTGAGTGGGACGGTTCGCAGCCTCACCGACTACGGCGCATTCGTCGACCTTGGCGGCGTAGACGCGCTGTTGCATGTGAGTGACATCGCCTGGAGCCGCGTCAACAAGGCGGCGGACGTGCTTTCCGTGGGGCAGGAAATCGAAGTCAAGGTGCTCAAGATCGCGAATGATTCCGGGAAGCGACGCATTTCAGTAGGCGTGAAGCAGCTGCAGCCTCATCCCTGGGATGCGGTGGCTGAGAAGTACAACGTCGGCGAACGCGTGCGCGGCGCGGTTACACGCGTGGCCGAGTTTGGGGCGTTCGTAGAACTCGAGCCGGGAATCGAAGGGCTGATCCATGTTTCGGAGATGTCCTGGGGGAAAAAACTGAGAAGCGCCAGCACGTTGGTGAAGCCCGGCGAGATTGTGGACGCGCTAATCCTGGGAGTGAACGCCAAAGAGAGGCGTATGTCACTCGGCCTCAAGCAAGCACTGGGAGATCCGTGGGCGGATGCGGCACAACGCTTCGCCGCAGGCACCGTAGTCGAAGGACCGGTCGTCAGTGTCACAAAATTTGGCGCATTCGTCCAGCTCACCGAAGGCGTTGAGGGCATGATCCACATCAGCGATATGAGCGCCGAGAAACGTGTCAGCCATCCGCAAGAAGTGGTGAAGGTTGGACAGCTGATTAAGGCTCAGGTTCTAGCGGTTGATACCGAGAAGCGGCAGTTGCGGCTGGGTATAAAGCAACTGGTGCCCAGCGGGCTGGATGAATACATCGCCGAACACAAAGAAGGCGACATTGTTTCCGGCCGCCTGATCGATATTTCGAATGCACAAGCGCGTGTGGAGCTGGGCGAAGGCATCGAGGCCAACTGCCGCATGAATGCGGCCACAGCGACAACCGAGAAAGCATCGCAGGCGCCCTCAGCAAAGGCCGATTTATCCTCCCTGGGTTCGATGCTCCAGGCTCGATGGAAAGGCGCCACGACCGCGCTGGACTCAAAACCCGAAACCGCCCGCGCCGGACAAATTCGCAAGTTTAAGATTACGAAGCTGGATCCCTCCGCGAAGAAAGTTGAATTGGAACTCGCGCAGTAAAACCCAGGCTCGGGCGACCAAATTGGTTTGGAATTCGTTCGCTCGTGCCAACCAAACGTAAACTACTTCATTCGTGGACAAAAGGGCACTTCTCGGGACCAATCCTGAAAGTTGCGGATGACTCTGAATTGCTCATCACTCGCTAAGAGCCCTTTTTTGCCAGAGCTGGCTAGCGGTTGTTTTATCTGAAGTCAATGCGCTTAGTGTTCAGCCGCATGCTTCGAACATCGTTGGTAAACGTCGCGCATCCTCCGCGTCGACCAGAGAGTTGAGAGATACTCGACCGGACCCCTAATTGTGAATGTTTTTTCATCCGAAATTAACATCCGCTTCAACATTACGTAACTCTCTGCAGGTAAGATTTTGTGTTCAACACCCGGCCCCGGTGCCTGGCTTTCACCCTGCGCGGCGAAATGAGCAGCGCACTCCGCGGCGACACTTTGCCGCCGTAGCTGTGAACCGCCGACCAGCTTTCTCGAAAGGAAACTGGTTGTGGTGTCCGCATTACAGCTGCACAGACTTATCTAGTTGGCTGCTCGTGACGATCTGCTGGTCTGCATGGTGACTGGGTACACCCCACGTTTCTGATGACGCTGACGCCCAATACGAACTATGACGACGATAAGGGTCTGATAAGCATTGCGGGACAGCAAGGCGGGGATGACTCGGGGTACGGCAAGGGAAATGGCTCCAACGCGTTTACTCACCGCGCGGAGGAACAATCGCCATGAAACCGTGCAAGTACTCTTGCGATCTGCTTCGCATGAATTCAACGGCTCTTTTTTTCGGCCTGCGCAGGCGGATACCTCGCCGGGAAACGAGGCAGATTGCGTGTGTTCTGGGCGTCATCCTGTGTCTTGTGTATTCGTCGCTGGCGCAGATCGATCGCGCGGGATTGAGCGGCATTGTCACCGACTCCTCCGAGAGTGTTCTGCCGCAGACTCAGGTCACCGCCGTGCAAAGTGCGACTGGTCTGCAACGCAAGACCACTTCCTCTTCGACCGGAGCGTACGACATCCCTGAGTTGCCGGTCGGAATTTACACCATCACATTTCAGCATGAAGGTTTCAAGACGCTTACGTTCGTCGATGTCGAGGAAGTCATCGGCCGCACGCGAACGCTCGATGTGACTCTGCAAGTTTCCGGACCCGAGGAACTCATGGAAGTGTCCGCCAGTTCAGTGCTGATTGACCGCAACACCAGCGCGGTGACCGGCTTGATCGAGAAAGAGCAGGCGGATGAATTGCCGCTGAACGGCCGGAACTGGGCCTCGCTGACGGCCTTCGTCCCCGGCGCCATTGACACCGGCGGCAGCAACCAGCGGACGATTCGATTCGCTGGACGGGGCCTCGACGACAGTAACTGGACCTACGACGGCGTTGACTCAACCAACGTCGTGAATCAGACGCAGCGCCCATGGGTGCGGCTCGCGATTCCGCTGGACGCGATCCAGGAGTTTCGCGTCGACTCGCTGATGGCACCCGCCGAGGAAGGCGGAACCGGCGGGCCACAACTGGCCGTCACCTCGCCTTCGGGCACAAACCGCTTCCACGGGCGCCTGTTCGAGTTCTTGCGCAACGACGTTTTTGACGCGCCCGAACCTGCATGGGCCTCCAACGGCGAAACGCAGCAACCGCTTCGGCTGAATCAGTTCGGCGGGTCGCTCGGTGGCCCCATCGTCCACGATAAGACCTTCTTCTTTGTCGCTTCGGAAGCCTACCGTCAAAACTGGGGCTATCCGGTGAGCGGAGACGTGCCGAGCGCGGCGCTCATTGCAACAGTTCCGACCTCGTCGCCGATCTATGGGATCATGCACGGCTTCCCGGGAGCAGGTCCAAAGACAATTCTGACGCCCTGGACGCCAGCCACCGACCCCGGCGATCCCCACTACGCGGACTATGACCTGCTGACCTGCTCGTGCACTCAGGTGGTCAACGAGAATTCGGTGATGCTGCGCCTCGACCAGCGTTTCACGGCAGCGACCACAGGCTTCATGCGATTTAATTATGACCGCTCAGTCGATACGCAGCCGCTTTCGGCTGCCGCCACGGACTCGCAGCAGAGGGTGTCCACGCCAGTAAATGGCGCGCTCGAACTGCTTCACATCTTCAGTTCCCGCCTGGTGAATGAGGCCAAGTTTGGATTCAATCGTGCCACCTCCAACACTTACAACCTCAATAAAACCGGCATCCTCTATCAGATTGCGATTGCCACCGGGCCTGGGCCGGGATTTATTACCCAGAACTACGATTACAACAGCATCTACGTGGGCAACTCATTTTCGTGGATCGATAACCTGACCTGGATTCGTGGCCGGCATACCTTCAAGTTTGGAGGGGAGATCCGCCGCATTCAATTGAATCAGGAGTACGGGGAACACGGAAAAATTACGTTTTCCACGGTGGAGGACTTGGCCTCGAATCTGGCGACAAGAGCCAGCTTGTCAGGAGCTTTGCCGGTGAACCACTTGCGCAAGAATGATTACGTCGGCTACGCGCAGGATGAGTATAAGTGGGGGACCAATCTTACCCTAAACCTGGGCGTGCGCTACACCATCTTCGATCTCTTCCACGAGGCGGAGGGGTTAGCCAACCCCTTCGATTTCGCCACTTGCGGACCACAGGGATTCTGCGGCGTGGGCGCCAGCTTCGGCCAGCAGAACCACGGCGATATCGATCCCCGTGTGGCGTTTGCCTGGACCCCGTGGGAGGGCGGCCGGACGGTGATTCGAGGCGGATTCGGCATCTACCACGAAGACGGACAGTTGGACGATCAGAATCTGCCCGCCAAAAACGAAGTACCCTCTTATTCCGTGAAAAGCACCTCGAGCCTGCAGGTCACGTATCCGGTCAACCAGTTTTTTACCGGTCCCGGAACCCTCTCACCAAACGCTGAACAACGGAACCGCAAGGACTCGTACGTCGAGCAGTGGAGCCTCTCGGCGCAACGGGAGTTGCCTGCCAACTTCGTGGGCACGGTCTATTACCTGGGAAGCCACGGCGTGCATCTGCTGGATACGAACGTGGTGAACCTAATCAATCCGGCCACCGGGGCGGTGCAATATCCGGCCTTCGCTCCCGCCATCCCCTGGCGCGGCTCAGTCGGCATGAGTTCATACAACGCTCTCTCCGTGGCACTGCGACGTACGTTCTCCCACGGCTTCCTGGTAACGACCAATTACACCTGGTCGCACGAGATCGACAATGGCTCCAATGGCAGCGGCGATGGCGACGAAATCTCGCCGCAGAATCCATTGTGCCTAGCCTGTGATCGCGCCAGCGGCACCTGGGACGCCCGTCATGTGGTCAATGGCAACGCGGTCTATCAGCTGCCCTTTGGCCGGGGCAAGCGGCTGTTTAATGACGGCGGGATCGCCAGCGCCATCGTGGGCAACTGGGCACTAACAATGACCGCCCTGTTCCGGACCGGCTTCCCGGTGAATGTGCTGATGCCCGGCAGTTACACTGCGCCGGACGGGGCCTCGGGCACGGAGCGTCCCGACCTGGTTCCAGGCATTTCTCTCACTCCGCGAGGGGGCAAAACCGTCGCGGAGTGGATCAATCCCGCGGCGTTTGCTACTCCGGCTGGAGAATTCGGCACGGCGCCGCGCGACCTCCTCCGCGGGCCGGGCACCTGGCAAGTGGATCTCGGCTTCGCTAAACACATCTCGCTTACAGAGCGAGCGAACCTCGAGTTTCGTTCAGAGTTCTTCAACATCTTCAATCACCCGCAGTTAGGTCCGCCGCAGTCCACTTTCAACCCGTCGAACACTACAGGGTTCGGAAGCATCATCACTACGGTCAACACAACGACGCCGATTAGCCCAGTCGGGTCCGGCACTCCGCGCGAGATTCAGTTTGCGCTGCGGATAGCTTTCTAGTTACGCGAGGGTATTCGGTCCCCCTCGCAGGATATCGTCGAATGCGTCTCATCTTCTTTCTGAGTTTTTCTAGGAGGGCAAGTCATGAGGATTCTGGTTATCGAAGATGAAGCCAAGACCGCCAAGTTCCTCAAGAAGGGACTTGGGGAGGCCGGTTTCGTTGTCGATGTGGCAGGTGATGGATTGGATGGCTTGCACCTCGCGCAAGAATTGCAATTCGATCTCGTCGTTCTCGACGTGATGCTTCCAGGGCTGGATGGCTGGCAGGTGCTTACTCGCTTGCGCCAGAAAGGGAGGAGTGCGTTGGTGCTTTTTCTGACGGCTCGCGATGCCATACACGAGCGGGTGCGAGGTTTCGAACTGGGCGCAGACGACTATCTGGTAAAACCGTTCGCTTTTTCCGAATTGCTGGCACGTGTGCGGTCGTTGCTCCGCCGCGGGCCCGCGCGCGCGCAAGAGACGCTTCGCTTGGGGGACCTTGAAATCGATGTCCTGCGTCAGCGGGCGTCCCGCGCCGGTCAAAGGTTGGATCTGACGTCCAAGGAGTTCCTTCTTTTGTCCCTGCTGGCGCGGCGCGCGGGCGAGGTGTTATCGCGCACCATGATCGCCGAAGCAGTATGGGACATGAACTTCGATAGCGACACCAATGTCGTGGACGTCAATGTCCGAAGGCTGCGCAGCAAGGTGGACGATCCTTTCCCCCTCAAAATGATTCATACGGTTCGGGGCGCCGGCTATGTCCTGGAATCCAACTAATAGCGTCGCGGCAGTGTCACGCTTGTGGGGAACCTTGGCCTTCCGGCTGACGGCCGGCTACGCGCTTGCAGGCTTGTTTCTGGTGTTCTTCGCCACCGCCAGCCTTTATTTATTCCTGGTGAGCGAACTGGAGAAGAGCACCGATTTGTTCCTTGCGGATAAAGTGCACGTGCTCCGGACCATGTTGCGCGAGAGACCCAACGACTGGGACGCACTGCGGGAGGAAATTGAGCTGGAATCCGCTGCCAGGCGATACGAGCAATTCTATATTCGCCTGCTGGATGAACGGAACACACCCCTGTTGACGACGCCGGGCATGGCAGATCAATTGGACCCGTTGCAATTAGCCAGTCAAACCCAAAATGCCCCTGGTCACAACATTCGGATGAAGGGGAGGGAAGGCCGGGCCTTTCGTGTGACCAGTTCGACGGCGCCAGTCGGTTCTTCTGCGACTCAAACCGACACCATCCAGATTGCGATTGATGTCTCGCAAAAAGAAGAGTTGCTGAAACGCTACCGGTTTTGGTTCTGGGCCATTCTGCTCGGCACCCTCGCCATCTTTCCCTTGGTCGGGTACCGGATTGCACGGCACGGCATTCGTCCAGTGGAGGAAATGGCAACCACCGCGCGCCACATCAGTTCGAAGAATCTCCGCGAACGCATCCTTCCCGAAGGGTATCCGTCCGAGTTGGCATCTCTGGCCAGTACGTTCAACCAGATGCTGGACCGCCTCGAAGAGTCCTTCGAGCGCATTTCTCGATTCTCTGCGGACATTGCGCACGACCTGCGTACGCCGGTGAACAACATTCGCGGCGAAGCAGAAGTCGCCTTGGCCCGCGCGCGAAATGCCGACGAATACCGGGATGTAATCGGGTCCTGCCTCGAAGAAGCGGTACGATTATCGGATCTCATTGGCGACCTTCTGTTTCTGGCGCGCGCGGAGAGCCCATTGACCCACTTGCGGCGCGAGCGCCTGGATGTAGGCGAATTGCTGGGAGGTGTGCGGGAATATTACGAAGCTTCGGCTGCGGACGGTGGAATCTTTCTCACCGCGGCTGTCGCCGACGAACCGGTTGTTGCCGAACTGGACCGCACTCTCTTGCAGAGGGCAGTGGGTAACCTGGTTTCGAACGCTTTGGCACACACGCCGCCCGGCGGAACAGTCACTTTAAGAACAGGCGTTGATTTTTTGAACTGTGATTCTTCGAGCGCTGATTCTTCGAACATTGGTTCTTCAACTACGGATTTTTCTGCGATTCGCATCGAAGTCTCCGACACCGGAGTCGGCATTCCAGCGGAGGCGCTGCCGAGAGTTTTTGATCGCTTTTTCCGTGTCGACTCATCGCGTTCCCAGGCTTCCGGCGGCACTGGACTGGGATTGGCGATCGTTCAGAGCATTGCGCAGCTTCACGGCGGTAAGGTCGAGATTTCAAGCCAACCGGGAAAAGGCACTCAGGTCACGCTCCACATGCCGGTCTGCTGCGCAAGATGACAATGTGCAGGATTCTGGTTGACAGATCATTCGTCGAGTGACAATTGGGCCGGCAATACGGATGGCAAACGCTAAAGCTTGCACACTAGGTTAACTCCATGTCCCAGTCTTCAAACCCGGTCACGCCCCAGCAGGTAGCGTCTCTGCTTTCGTTGGCCACACAGTTCCTCAAGGCCGGGCGACCAGCCGACGCGATCGCGCCCTTGCGCGAGGCAGCGCTACTGCAGCCCTCCAATCCCATCATCCAGCACGATCTCGGCCTCGCCTGCCTCGAGGTCGGTCGCTTGCCGGAGGCGATCGCGGCATTGCAGCAGGCCGTTGCCAGCAACCCACGCTACACCGATGCATATTTCCGCCTGGGAATCGCCCTGGAGAAACTGGGCAACATCGGCGCGGCAATCGCTGCGTACGACCGCGCCACTGGGCTGCTCCCGTCCCTGACCGAGGCGTGGTTCCGCGCCGGCGCCCTGGCCTACACGCTGGGCCATCGCGATAAGGCGATTGGGAGTTTCCGCCGCGCGGCGGCTTCCGGCGGTAAGAACAGCTTCGGCCGCTTGGGCGAGGCGAGGGCGCTGCTGATCGAGAATCGCAATCAGGAAGCCGAACAAGTATTGCGACAGACGCTGGTCGCCGATCCGACGAACGCCATGGCGTATGAGTTGCTAGGTAATCTGCTCTCCGAGTTCGGCCGTTTCGAAGAGGCCCGCGCATGCTTCGAACGCGCGATCTCGCTCGCGCCGTTGCTGGCGGGAAGCTACTACGATCTGATCCGCTGCCGCCCCGTCACGAGCCATGACGATGGTTTACTTCAAGGGATGGAAGTCGCCCTCGCCACGCCCGGGCTGGAATCGCCGCAACGCCTGCGGCTTCACCTCGCGATTGGCAAGGCGGCAGAAGATCTCGGCGACTATGCCTTGGCCATGCAGCACTTCGATGCCGCAGACGCCGTCAGGCGGAGCTTTGGGCCGTTCGACTCGGCAGCGTTCTCCATCGAGATCGACCGCCTGATTGCCCGCTGCACACGCGAATTCGTCGCGCTGGCAGACGAACTCGGCAGCCGCGATGCGACGCCGGTGTTGATCGTCGGCATGCCGCGATCCGGCACAACTCTTGTCGAGCAGATCGTCTCCATGCATCCCGAGGTCATGGCGGGCGGCGAATTGCATTTCTGGAACCAGCGCGGAGCGGAGTGGCACCGCTCTTGTTCAGCCGGGAACGAGACGTTGCTCGTTCCCACGGAGAATCTAGTCTCGGAGAACCCCTTCTCGGAGTTCCTGGCCAAGGCGGCGGCAGACTATCTTGGCGTGCTGCGCGCGATCGCGCCGACGGCGGCGCGAGTGACCGACAAGATGCCGTTCAACTTTCTCTGGGCCGGGCTGATCCACGTGGCTTTCCCGCGAGCCATCATCATCCATTGCCGCCGCGATGCAGTCGACACAGCGCTATCGATCCATCAAACCCATTTTCATCCAACCCTGGCGTTTCCGACCGGAGGCGCCGAACTGGTCGCGTATTTCCGTAGCTACCAGCGGCTCATCGACCATTGGCGGAGTGTGCTGCCGGCCGATCGCTTCATTGAGGTAGATTACGAGGACCTGACCCGCGCGCCCGAACCAGTCATCCGGCGGATCATCGCGGCCTGCGGCCTGGCATGGCACGAGGCATGCCTGCGCCCCGAATCGAATCCGCGGGCTGTGAACACTCCCAGCAAGTGGCAGGCCCGGCAACCAATCTATCGCACCTCCGTCGCGCGCTGGCGACGTTACGAACCCTGGCTGGGGCCACTGCGCGCGCTCGTCGACGTTAAATAAAGTCGCGCTAAAGAACGCCCATGACGGGTGGGAACTGGACCGCGGGTTTCGCCCGCTCGCGCTTGGGCTGACGCAGCCCACATCGCCGGAAACCACGGCGCGTGAGAGGATGAGTCCAATTGGGATTTTCGACCAACTGTCGGTTATTGAATTTTATAGCTCCCTTCACCCCAAGGAAATTGCACTGCCACGTTGCATTTCGGGGTATTGATTGCGATGCTGCTCTTGCCCGATTTCTGACCCTTGACTGCTGGGAAGATCGCCGCATTGTATGTGCCGTCGGGTGCGGCAGCAACCTGTAGTCTTCCGCCCTCAGAACCAGACGCTAGGTCGATGGTGAGCGCTTCATTTGGTTGAAATCCTGAAGCGCGAACAGTGACCCCCACATAGAACGGAGCAGACATCTCGATAGACAACCGGCACCCATTCGAAGTCTGCTCGATGGGAAAGGGCACAGTTTCGGCAAAGGCCTGCCGTGTCCAATCATCCGACGTAAGGGCGAACCGCTTTCGCTCGCCACGACCTGCGAAAGCCCTTACGTCGATCGGATCCTCTTTCTGTTTTGCATCGCCCAAGCGATTTACAATCAGTCCCGCGGGATTGATAAATGCGTCGGCTACAGCCTGAGGCTCGCTTGCCAAGTTCCATGTCCACAGCGTGAAATGCTGGCCCTTAGGCAGTCCGGATGCAAACATTCGATACGAGACGACCGTGCGTCCGTTGATAACATTCCGGCTCGTTTCCTTCAGGGTCAGAATACTGCCGGGAGAGCTTGCGCCTTTTGTCCAATCATCTGTGAACTGTTTGTCTTGTGCGCACAGCGCAGAAATGAAGACGGTATCAAAAAGTAATATCGCGTAGAACCGCCACATTTACGCCTCCGAAGCAAGCGCGGTCGAGCTTAACACACACAGCGCGACCGTTAAACGCTAAGGGTAACTGTTGATCCAATCTATTCTCCAGCCGCCTAGCATCACCCTCCCAAGATTACAAAAATGTAATTTTGGCGTCATGCTGCTGTCTCTTTCTCAAAACTAGACTGATCGCCTTGGTGCACTGAGTGCTTGCACCAAGGTCTGTTGGAGATTGAAACAAGATGAGCACCGCTCGAAGTCCCTTCTACTAAACCGCCACGAAATCCTTTCCGTTAAGTTGCAAGGTGAAAAAAATCGAATGAGAGAGGGAGAAGGTACATGTCTCGAATAAAGGTTCGAAACAAGTCTCGAAATAAGTCTCGAAACAACCATATGCGTCCGCTCGCCGGCATGCTGGCGGCGGGGCTGAGCCTTCCGGTGCTCGCCGGTGCTCAATCCAAGGAGTACCCGAAATACGTCGCCGGGCCGCAACTGAACGGCTCGTGGGTTGTCAGCAGTGGCCAGGTCATCACGCCAGCCGGAAAGCAAGTCAACCTCGGCATCGAGGTTCGCGCGAAGGCCATCGCGCTGAACCCCAATATCAAAACTCACACCGCCGCCGTGCTCACTCTGGGTACGTACACGTACAATGGCAACGGAGCCGTCGAGGTATTCGACATCAACACCGGCATTGTCCTGCAGAACTACAGCCCGGCCGGAGGAAACGATCCGAGCGGCAGCTATAGCGGCATAGCCTATTCGGCGGACGGCAAGCACCTGGTGTTCAGCCAGGACAGCAGCAATGTCACCATCGCCGACGTCAATGCACAGGGCTTGCTGTCAGACAACGCCCAGGTCAGCGTGCCGCCGAACAATTCCTTCATCGACTGCTTTCCGAACAGCCCGCCAGCGTCTTATGGCAACCCCTGCGGCTCGTTCTACAGTTCGCACACCTCCTATCCTGGCGGCGTCGCGCTGACAGAGAATGGCCAGAGCGCCTATGCCCTGCTGAACCAGAACGATACGCTCACCAAGATCAACCTGGTCGCGAAGCCGCCCGCGCAGGGTACGCAGATCCGAGTCGGCAACGCTCCGCATAGCATCGTCATCAACAGCACGGGAACGACGGCCTACGTCAGCAACGAGGGTGGCCGGGCCGCTACGGAAGGGGATTTCCAGATCAACTCCGCCGGCACTGAAATCGTCGCCGACCCGTTCGTTGGCGCTGCGATCACTGGCACCGTTTCTGTGGTTGATCTGTCCTCGCTGACGGTCACGGCTACCATCAACACCGGTCTGCACCCGACCGGAATGGCGTTCTACCAAGGGAACCTATTGGTCGCCAATACCTATAGCGACACCATCTCAGTTATCAACACAACCACCAACACAGTGGGACGGACGATCAACCTTGGGCTGCCGATCGGAGTGCCCGGCGCAGGCCAACCAGCCTATGGCGCGGCGCCGAACTCGATCGCCGTCAACGAAAGGGCGGGAATTGCCTACGTCGCCCTTTACAATGCCAACGCGATCGCGGTGGTCGACCTCATCCCCGGCGCGCAGAATCCCGTCTTGGGCATGATCCCGGTAGCCTATGCGCCGAGCTCGGTCGTGCTGGACACGGCCGCGAACGTGCTCCTCGTTGCCAACGACAAGGGCATCGGCACGCGTGAATCGTTTGAGTGCGACCACGGCGTGTGCGGCTACAATACCCACCAGGACAATGGGACTGTTAGCATCGTCCCCGTCCCTGATAGCGCGACGCTGGCGACGATGTCGACGCAGGTTTTCCAGAACAACCACTGGGATCTGGCGCAAAATATCGCTTCTGCCAGCGGTGGCAGCCCCAAGACCAAGCCGGTTGTAATCCCGGCCAAGATCGGCGATCCGTCGCTGATCAAGCACGTCTTCGTGATCGTCCGTGAAAACCGCACCTATGATCAGATCCTGGGCGACGTGGCCGCCGGCAATGGCGACCCCTCGTTGGCAGTATTCGGAGGCAAGGACACGCCGAACGCGCACTCACTGGTGACTCGCTTCCCTCTCTTGGACAATTTCTACGACCCTAGCCGCCAGTCGGCTGACGGTCACCAATGGATCCAGGAGGGCATGGCGCCCTACGCCGACGACATTCAGTCGCCGGACTGGGTCCGCAGCTACCCAGGCGGAAACGCCGGCGATGCACTCGCCTATCAGAAAAAAGGCTTCCTGTTCTCGGAAGCCGAGACCGCCGGTCTGCCGGTGAAGATCTACGGCGAATACGTCGAGAACAATACGTACCTAACGCCGACCGCGTCGACCGCCGAACCAAGCTGGAGCCAGTTTTACGCCGACTCGCAGTGCTTCGAGGGAGGGCCTGGTTGCGCGGCGCCTGGGACTGCGGGCGAGAAGACGCTGTACTACCAGAACACGATCCAGGCAGAGTCCTCTATCCCGGCCGTGTCTGACTACATGGTCAAGAACTTCCCATATTTCGACCTGAACATCCCCGACCAGTTCCGGGTCGATCTGTGGGTGCAGGACTTCAACAATGACGTCAAGAACGGTACGGTGCCTGCGATGGAACAGCTGTGGATCATGGACGACCACACCGGCGGGCCGCCGACCCCGGACGCCGAACAAGCCGATAACGACCTGGCCATTGGGCGCATTATCGACTACATCAGCCACAGCAACGTATGGTCCTCGTCGGCGATCTTCCTCGAGGAAGACGACGCGCAGAACGGCGTCGACCACATCGACGGTCATCGCAGCCCAGGCTATATCATCAGTCCATACGCTGTGCAGAACGGACCCACCGACCACACCTACTACACCCAGGTCAACATGACTCGGACGATCGAACAAATCCTCGGTCTGCCGCCGATGAACCAGTTCGACCTCGTGGCGTCGCCGATGAGGACGGATTTCGTCAATGGCACGCCGCCCGCGGAGAACTTCAAGCCGTGGACGCACGTGCCGAACCAGGTCCCGCTCACCGACGGCGTTACAGCAGCCGACACAACGGGCAGCCCTAAGGTCAAGGCTCTGAGGGCAGCTTGGCTCCAGAAGAAGGCGCAGATTTTCGCCGGCAAACTGACCAAGCCCGACTCCGAAGACCCGGACACTGTGAACCATTTGAACTGGTACATGTCCACCGGGTTTACGCGGCCCTATCCCGGCGAGACCAAGGTTCGCCCGCCGAGCGACTTCAACAAACCGGCACCCACAACCGCTGATCTGGACGACTAAAACCCGTTCCGACTACAACGGCCCTCTCCCCGATGACTGGGGAGAGGGTTTTTCGTTCACGGGTTAAACGCAAAGTCCCGCCTACCTAGACCCACGTCACTACAGGCGTGATCGTTTACTGCCGCGGTTCATCCCGCAACCACGTAGAGAACATAGCGCCCCATCCAAATTCCTTACCAGAGTCAGTGCGGCAGGATGTCGGGAAGTGGCGGCGAAGCCGCAGGCACATCCTTCGCATAGTCTTTGCCTAGCAAGGCTGCCACAGTATCCGCGATCTGTGCCTGCGTAACGGGTGCGATGTTAGCGCGCTCACCTAATGCCGGAGTGTCGGGACCGAGCATCGCGATCCAGATGTTCTCCGACCCCTTCTGATCGACGCCGTGTTCCTTCCAGTCCACCGGCCCGCTTCCCCGCCCATGGTCGGTGGTAATGATGAATGTGGTTTGATCACGATACTCCGGTATGGATTGCATGGTGTTCCAGAGTTCTTCCGTAAAGAGATCAAACTGATGGGCGCTCTCGAGTACCAGGTCGTAGCGGCCGGCGTGAGCCCAGTTGTCGGTCTCGCCGTATCCTACAAAAAGTACCCGGGGATGGCTCGTTTGCACATACTCCAGTAGCGGAATCTGCAGAAATGAATCGTACACGTCGTCGTCATCCAGGCGCGTGGTCGTCCGGTAGAGCCGGGACAGCACATCTTTTCTGAAAATGCTCCCTTCCTTCTTTGGGGGATCCCAGCCCGCTTGCATCACCAAGCCGCTGCGTTTTTCGTTGAAGATGTCGGCAAAGATGCTCCACGTACCGTAGACCGCGACCTTGCCTCGAAAGTCAGAGAACCGGTTTAACCACTCGAAGACCGTGAGATTCGGATTTACACCGAATTCATTACTGTCGATGCGCGGGTCGGGATGGGCGCTGAGCATCTCGTTGTACCCGGGATAAGAAAACGCCAGGCCGTTCGTGACACGAGCCACGCTGCCCTTGGCCTGATTGCCGAAGATTTGTCCTCGTTTTGCGACGACAGTCCAAAGAAACGGAAAGAGAACGCTGCGACGTTCGGAGACATCGTCGCGCCAATAGTCGCGGCGCAGACGGTTCACGTCATCCCAGATACTACCGTCTTTTTCATTCAGCAACACGGATGGCTTTATTCATTCTTCCCTCGGATCGCCGACGGGGCCAAACTTAAATTGCGTCGAAAAAGACCTTAGAAACTGTAGCGTAGGCCAAACTGCATGACTCGCGGGTGCGCGTGGGTCTGTGTAAAGTCCCCCAAGGATGGCTGGTATAGCAAATATTGGCTCAGGGATGCCACGTCGAAGCGAATGGTGTTGGTGGCACTGAAAACGTCCCGGGAGAAACCGCGGGTGCAGTCTACTCCTCGTGAAGATGCCGGTAAAGTTTTGCCTAGTCCCCCGCCTACGGGTGTTCCGGCATGCTGGCTCCAATCGATGGTTTGATCGCCAGCATGGCAGCGGGTCCGGTCTCTCCTAGAAAAAGTGCGACCAGAAATAGCAACCCGCTCCCAGCCGCCGCTAGCCACATCGTCACGGCGAGACCGTGCCTTTGGGCCAGCGTGCCCGCCAGAATAGGCGCGGTCGTCGCACCCATGACCTCGCCGGCCAGTGTTGCAAGGCCGATGGATGTGGCTCGGAACTGAGCCCGAACGCTTTCCGTGGGCACCAGAACCAGGACAACACTGGCAATGCCCTGGCCGGAATTGGCGGCAAAAACGATAAACGCCAGCACTACCGGATAGACATACAGCGCCGGCACGAGGAAGGCCAGCGGCACCACCGCCGACATCGCCGCCATCAGCAGCAAAATCGGTTTGCGGCCCCATCGGTCTGAGAGTGACGGAAGCAGAAAGCCCAAAAAGAAGCTGCCCAGTCCGCTTGCGCCGAGAAGGAACCCGGCTGTCGTTGCGGACTCGTGAACCACCTCCGTGATGTATAGCGGTGCGAACACATTCACCGCGAACAACCAAGACATGAATCCAGCGGCTCCCAAACAACACAACCAGATGTTGCGATAGCGGAGAATTGAGAAATACTCAGACAGCGTTGGCTTCTCATGGATGCCGCTCCCGGCGACGGGCTCTTTTACGAACTTCCAAACCAGAACACTCATCAACAGTCCCGGTGCGCCGGCCACCAAGAATGCCGTCCGCCAACCCCAACGCGCGGCCACCTGGGTTGTCAGCACCGGGGCGGCAGCCAGGCCGACGAGCGCCGCCGCGCTGACCACCAGACCTATATTTCGTCCACGGCGATCGGAGGGCGAGGACTCTTCGATGAGCGCCGTCATCGTGGACCAAGCGGGTCCTCCTGCGGCTCCCATCAGGGCGCGCACCAGCAGCAACTGATGAAAGCTATGAGCCAGGCCGGATGCCCAGGACAGGATGGAGAACGCAAACACGGCGGGAACCAGAACTGGCTTACGACCTACGCGATCGGACAAGGCACCGAAAACAAACGTCGATACCGCCCATGTGATGGCAAGCACTGACGCGACAGTGCCCACTTGTCCGTGGCTGAGATGAAATTCCGGCGCGAAGTAAGGCGCGAGATACAACGCCGACATCCGGCCCAGGAACACCGTGCCCCAGGTGAAAAACAAAATCGCTACTAGGCTCTTCTCGTAGCGGCGGGAGTGGCCCATGCCGCCGCATCATAGCATGTGAGGGTGCGCGGACCGCGCATGACGTCGGGCTCGCATCTGGCCGCACCTTACACAAGTCGGTCCTTGTTTGTCTGGATACCGTTTTCGCGGCAATAGCTGAGATAATGATCCATAAATCAGAAGACGCAAGATTGCAACCATCAACAGAGCCCAACAGATGAACACTCGCGATTTGATCGCCATTGACGTGCACGTTCACCTTGAGAGTCAAGACGGCAACAATGCCGCTAACGAGGCGGCTAAGAAATACTTCGGCGATTCCGGCGTGGATCGCGACCGCTACGCGCTGGCCGAATACTACCGCTCGCGCAAAATCGGCTGCGTGATTTTCAGTGTGGACGAACGGCTGACTGGACGCACGCCCATTCCAAATGACGAGGTCGCGGCCTTCGCCGCGGCAAACTCCGATATCATGTTTGCCTTCGCCAGCGTAGATCCCATGCGCGGCAAAGCGGCAGTCGAAGAAGCGAAACGGCTGATCGCCGCTGGCAGGATTCGCGGCTTCAAACTCCATCCGCCGGTACAGCAGTTCCATGCCAATGACAAACTGGCCTATCCTTTTTACGAAGTCATCAACCAGGCCAAATTGCCGGTGATTTTTCATACCGGCCATAGCGGCATCGGCGCCGGGGTACGCGGGGGGGGCGGGGTGCGCTTGAAATATGGCAACCCGATGGATATTGACGATGTGGCTGTCGACTTCCCTGATATGCCGATCATCATGGCGCATCCCTCGTTCCCCTGGCAGGACGAAGCCATCTCGATATGTCTGCACAAGCCGCAGGTGTATATCGATCTCTCGGGTTGGTCGCCGAAATATTTTCCGCCGATACTTGTGCAATATGCGAATACTCTTTTGAAGCACAAGGTCTTGTTCGGCTCCGACTATCCATTGATTTCGCCCGACCGATGGCTGGCCGATTTCCAGAAGCTGTCGATTCGCGATGAAGTGCGCCCGCTGATCCTCAAGCAAAACGCGATGCGCTTGTTTGGGCTGGAGGCAGTTTCTTCTTGAAAGTCACTGCAGGCTCTTTTCGCTGTTGACTCGCAATTCGCATAGTAAGATGAAGCCGGATTTGACCTGGCATCGCAGGAAGATTCGTGCATCCAAATGGCTGGCAAGAACTCACGAGTAATCGTAAGAATACGCGAAATGATCCTCCACGGAGAACTACCTCCGGGCGAGCGAGTGAGAGAGGTCGAACTCGCGGCCCGGTTGGGAGTTTCCCGAACCCCGGTGCGCGAAGCTCTGCCCATGCTCGCACAGGAAGGCGTACTAACTCAGCTGGATACTCGTGGTTTTGTCGTAAGAGCATTCACACCGCAGGAGATCATGGATGCAATTGACGTCCGGGGCGCGCTCGAAGGCCTGGCGGCTCGCATGTTGGCGGAACAAGGGCCGTCCCGTCGTCTTATTCATTCTCTGCACGAATGTCTCCGTGAAGGGGATGAGATCTTTGCTAAGGGGCACTTGGTTCTGGCGGATGAAGCTCGATACGGCGATATGAATAAACAGTTCCATTTGCTGATCGTGCAGGGGTCTGGCAGCAAAGTGGTCGCTGAGGCCATCGAACGCAACGGGCGAATCCCCTTCGCAGCGGCGCATGCGATTGCATTCGACAAAATTGACCTTGCACGCATGTACGACCACCTGTTCTACTCGCACCGCCAGCACCACACCATTGTTCAGGCGCTGGAAAACGGTGAGAGTTCGCGCGTGGCTGCCCTGATGGTCGAGCACGCCCATGGAGCAAAGGTAAGCATGAATCTTTCGCGGCTGGGTTTGCGATCGGTGGGGGGAAGTACAGAAATCTCGGCTTTGGACCATTAAAAAAATGTTCCCGAATGCGAGCTACGCAACGTCAAAAGAACAACCGCCACTGACTTGTCATTCGTAGTGGCAAGGTTTACTTGACTAACCTTGATCGGCGTCGTGGACCTAGCGCATCGCTGAGAGAACGCCAGGAGAACTGCTCGGCGGAATTAAACGTAATTTTCTGCTTGGCCATCTCGCCGACGAGTTGTTGTTGGCGTTGAGCTGTCGCCAGCGCCATTGTAGGCAGAATGCCAACCTGCTGTAGTGTCTTGGCCACCTCGCGCATTTCAACAGCTCGCCGATGACCATGCTCAGCGGCGCGACTGATCAAGTAATCCGGCAAACGATCCTGCCATCCCATACTCGGAAAACTTGCGGCCAGAGACTCCAGCACCTTGTCTTCCGCTCCATACATACGCGCTGCGAATAGAGACTCGATGACCAGCGCTTCCAAGCCTTTAATAATGATGCTCCGGCACATCTTGACGGCCGAGGCGACGCCGAGTTGATCACTTAACGGCATCGCGTTCATTCCAATCTTCTGTAGGCATTGGGCGGTTTCGAAAGCATGCGGTCCGCCAAGCAGCATTGCAACCTGCAATCGTTGTTTTGGAACCGCGGACATCACAGCCGCCTCGACGAATCGCGCTTTTCTCCGTTCGACATAGCCGGCAGCCTTGCGCTTCGTTCCAGGCGAAACCGAATTGATGTCCAAAAACAGCTGTCCCCCTTTCAGAATCGGCCCCGCCTCTTTCGCCACATCCAATGCAGATGAGGCGGTAACGGCTGAAATCACTAGTTCGGCTTTATGCAGGCAATCCTTCAAACTGCGCGCAGCGGTAACTCCGCAGGCTTGCGCCTTACCGAACATTGATTCTCCGAACATTGATTGTCGCGACTGACTGGAATTGAACAGGATGTCAAAAACAGAGACGTGCAGTCCCTGCGCGGCGAAATCGTGAGCGAAAATGCTACCGGCCTCGCCGAAGCCGATAATCGCCACCCGATCAATGGATTTCGTGGGATGCATTGTTACGTGGTTCGCACATCAGCGGAGGTGAGGGTCTTCTTTCCCACCCACACGCTTTCCGGAACTAGCAGCTCGCCCCGAAAAAGTGCACGAGCCGTCCGAATCAGGCTGGAGCGACTCACCTTCAGCTCGACACCGTTGTGCTCCACCTGAAACTCAACCGAAAATTCGCCGCTGGGATGCTCAATTGAAAGCCGTTGCACTGGCCCATCCTGCGAGTGCACGATACCGCGGGCGACTGACCGAGGAAGAATGCATGACGTGCCCACGGTCACAGCCATCAAAACTCCAATGGCCGCGTGACATTTGTGCGGAATAAATGTGCGCGTCATTACGTCCCCGCCGGATCGGGGCGGCGCGATCAGAGTCATCTTGGGAACCACCTTCGAACGCACATCGCCCAAGCCCATGCGCTCACCGGCCAGAATTCGAATTGCTTCCAAACGCGCTTTGACCTCCTGATCGGAGTTAAGCTCGGCAGGGGTTTCGTACCCGGATTTCCCTAAATCCGCAGCGCGCAGCAACACCATAGGCATGCCGTTGTCAATCAGGGTTGCTTCGATTCCGTCGAGTTGGTCGATCATGTTTCCGGTTGGCAACAGAGCGCCACAAACCGAACCGGCGGTGTCGCGGAAGTCGATGCGGATCGCGGCCGCGTTACCCGGAACCCCGGCAATCGATGTTTCTCCTGCGTACGTCACTTCGCCGCCTGGCGTGGGAACGTGGGCGACAGCCACCGTGCCGGTGTTCACCATATAAATAGTGACTGCAGTGGTTGGGTCCCCGGGCGCAACCAGCCCTCGTTCGATCGCAAAGGGACCGACACCGGCCAGCATGTTTCCGCAGGTGGGAGTAACGTCGACAAGCGGCCGATCGACTGAAACCTGGGCAAAGAGATAATCGACATCAATTCCCGGCCGCGACGAACGGGAGACGATGGCCACTTTGCTGGTCAGGGGATCCGCGCCGCCGATGCCGTCGATTTGCCTGGGGTCGGGAGACCCCATGGCTGCCAGCAAGACTCGGTCGCGTGTCGGCACCGTCGCCGGGCAGATCGCTGGCCAGGAAGAAAGGTCCTTTCGATGTGCCACCGCGCATCAGCGTGCAAGGGATGGCGATTTGCGAGGTTGGCGACATGGCAGAAAAAGTCTCAGATGTATTTAAGCCCCAGGTCCGCGATCTTTTTCCGCAAGCCGTAGATGTCCAGCCCGAGTTCACCACGGGCCAGCCGCTCGCGAGTCGCGTCTTCCTTGCGAGCCCGCTGTTCCGCTGCGGCAGCCACATCACGCGCCGCGCTCCGCTTCACAACGACGACTCCGTCGTCATCTGCGACGATAACGTCGCCGGCTTCCACGGTTGTGCCCGCACATACCACTGGAACGTTCACCGATCCCAGCGTGCTTTTCACGGTTCCCTGCGAATGGATGGCGCGGCTCCAGACAGGAAATTTCATTTCTGTCAGTGGACGAATATCACGACAGCCGGCATCGATCACAAGGCCGCGCACTCCATGCGCGCGCAACGACGTCGCGAGCAGCTCGCCAAAATAACCGTCGGTGCACGGTGAAGTCGGAGCCACAACGAGAATGTTTCCTGCGCGGCACACTTCGACGGCCACGTGGAGCATCAGGTTGTCGCCGGGAGGAAGCGATACCGTCACAGCCGGGCCGGCTATGGTGGCGCCGGGAAAAATCGGGCGCATGTAAGAGGCCAGCAAGCCGCAGCGTCCTTGCGCCTCATGCACCGTCGTGACACCGAACTTCTCCAGGGCAGCGATCACTTCGGCAGGCGGCTGCTCCACATTGCGAACCACGACAGGTTCGTTCATGCGAACTCCTGTGTGACCTGCGGAAATACGCGCTGATAGGCTTCCCCATATTTAATCGTTCGATTGGAATTGCGCGAGGCCTGCACCCCACGTTGCAGCGCCACCCGCTCGTAGTAACCCCAGAGATGCTCCTGCGCATTCATCGCTTTGAAGGCTTCGTATTTCTTTGGCCAAACCGGAGTGATATCGAGCAGCAGTTGAGGTTTAAATTCACACTGTTCCGGCTGATGTGGTTCGAAGAGGAAGACCGGCGGCGCGCCGATTACCGGCGTGCCTGGTTCGTGTCCGTGCGCCTGCGCCACGATGCGCGCCTCCTGAGCGGCGTGAGAAACCAGCGGATGATCGAAGTTGTAAGGATCTGTGAGTGAGTGCGTGAGGACAAATTCCGGCCGTTTCTTCCGGTAAATCGCAGCTAGTTCGTAAAGGATATTGTCCGGAATTCTCATGGGATAATCGCCAACATCGAAGAAAATCACCTTAGCCCCAAGAATCTCCGCCGCGCGCGTCGCCTCGTCTTTCCTGTTGCTTTTGACTTTCTCCATCGTCATGCCCGGCTCGCGCCACAGTTTCGCGGATTCGCCGCGCTCCCCAAACGATAAACAAACAACCGAAACCTCCCAGCCGCGCTCCGCGTACAAGGCAATCGCCCCACCCGCCCGCCACACGAAATCCGCCGAATGGGCGCTCACGACAAGGGCTGTGCGGTTACTATCCATTGTGTTTCATATCTGATCTTCTGCCTATGTCTTAGTTTGCGCGTCCACCGGCGGCGTTCCGTAGGTATGGAACGATTCGATCGTTTTAAGTCCCCAGGCTTGTCCTTTCCTGCGTTCAGCTTCACACCATCGAATGGGCTTCCAGTCCGGCGCCAAAATCAGACGCGCGCCGGCATTGGCAATCTCAACGCGGTTGCCTCCGGGTTCGTAAACGTATAAGAAGAAGGTCTGCTGGATCGCGTGTTTGTGGGGCCCAGTTTCGATGTAGACGCCATTTTCCAGGCAGATATCTGCCGCAAGCAAAACTTCTTCACGACTATTGACGGCATAGGTGATGTGGTGGAATCGTCCCTTCGCGCCGGTGTGGTCGCGTGTATAAGCGAAATCGTAGCTCTTGTTCGTACACGTCATCCACATGCCGGCTTCCGAGCCATCGTCCATGACAATTTGCTCCGTCAAACGAAAGCCCAGGTATTTTTCGAAGAACTCGCGGTTTGCTTTGACGTCAGCGGCCAACCCGTTCCAATGGTCGAGGCGGCGCACGTTGATGCCGCGCGCGGGAAACTTCTGCGCCTGGTTTTTGAGCGCAGGCCGCAACTCAGGCGGAGCCTGATACCACTGCGTTTCGTAGTAGATCTCGATCTTATGTCCGTCAGGGTCCTGACAGAGAAACGCCGGGCCATGCGCCAGGTCGCCATCTGTCCAGCCGATGTCGAAGCCCGATCCCCTAAGAGCCGCCACTCGCCGTTCGAAGGCTTGCGGACTCCGGGCGCGATAAGCTACATGTCCCAAGCCCGGCAGTTTGGAGGCAGTGAGCTTCAGTGAGTGCAGCTCATAATCATCGTAAGCATGCAGATAGACCGAATCGCCCTGCCGGCCGCTCTCGGTCATTCCCATAACCTGAACGAAAAACCGGAGGCTGTCTTCCGGCTTGGGAGTAAGCAGTTCCAGGTGGCCGAGATGAGCGATATCCATTATCGGCTCGTTTTCCACAATTCACCTTTGCGACGAGAGTTATTCCATGGTTGCTCTGCACACTTGCCGGCTCGCCGGGACATCTTCGACAGTTCTTTCGCAGCAGGGTCAAGCACAGTCACTATATCTCTCATCGCGAACAAGTTGTCAAACTTGAAGGCGTCAACTATTCCGTAAGATTTCCATGCGCGGAAAAGCACGAGTGTAAACATCGTGCTTGACAATAGTCGGATCGCCATGGCAAATGTATCGACATTCAGTATACTGAATAGTGCAATGCCTCTCAGGAATTTTGCAACCGTTGGCATCACTGAGGTTCTGCGCGGCTACTCGATTGAGTTGAATCCGCGCGACGCGAAAACCTTACAGGCAGCGACGGAGCGCCTGGATCCCGGCACCGAAGTCGCGCTGGTCTGGATTCCCGGCTCAAATCCGCTGGATATGATCGCCCCGGCGACAAGGTTAAAACGCGCTGGTTATCTCCCAATGCCACACGTGGGGGCGCGTCACCTAGAGAGTGCGGCGCAGCTCCAGCGGTTGGCGGAACAGTTGAAAGATGCAGGCGTGGACCGCATTCTGATCATAGGGGGGGATCGGGCCACACCGGCCGGACCATACGACAGCAGCTTGTCCGTAATGCAGACCGGCGCATTTCAGAGAGCCGGCATCACTCGCATGGCAATCGGCGGTTTTCCCGAAGGCAACCCTCACATCCCGGAGAAGATCCTGAACGAAGCGCTCGAGGCAAAGGTCAGCCTGGCGCGTAAGGAGGGCCTGCAGCTTTCAATCATTACGCAATTCTGCTTCAGAGCTGAACCCGTAGTCGAATGGGTGCGAGGAGTTCGGGCACGCGGGATAGATGTTCCGATACGCGTGGGGTTGGCCGGCCCCGCCAGTTTGATAACTCTCCTGCGTTATGCCCTGCGCTGCGGAGTCGGCAACTCGTTGCGCGTTCTGGAGGAAAATCCATCCTTCGCCAAGATGCTGGTGGAGAGAGGGCCCGAACCGATTATCCGTGGACTCATTGCCTCCTTGGGAAACAGCGATGGCAAGCAGCTCGGCATTGTCGGTCTGCACTTCTACATTTTCGGTGGCTTTAGAAAAACTATGGATTGGATTGCCGCCGAGCTGTCACTAACGGCATCTTCTCCTCACACTTGAACCGTACGCCATCCCTTTGCATACGTCTCCCGTGCGACCTTCGAATAAGGTACCGGGCTGACGACAGCCCGGATCTCGGTCTGTTTATGCCTTTCGACAGTGGTCTTCTTCGTACCGCCTCCGGCTTCGCCCCAGACAAGCCGGACTTCGGTGCCGATTTCTATATCCGGATCAACGACTCCCAGAGACAGCATCGAGCGCTCGTTATAGCTGTAACCCGCGAACACGGAGAGTCCGACAGTTTTCCCTGCCAACAGCACCTTGTCGTATGAGGCGGACGTATAGTTTGATAACGGCAGGTCGATATACTTGTAAACGTCGCCGCCTTCAAACATCGACGCAAACACGCTCAGGACGTCCTCGGCATTCCACGCGAAGGTGACCTTTTTTCTCTGCGGCTGAAGGGACATTTTTTCGAGCGCTTCTCTGCCGACGAAATCGTGGTCAAATTTGACGAACGGCCCATAACCTAGAGCATAGGGCGACATGTAATAGTCCTCAATGTGATCGGACTCGAAACTGCCGCCGATCGATCCCGTTCCTTCGTAGCTATTGGCCGGCAGCCACTGCCTATAGGCCTTCATCTTCTCGCCGGTGTAGACAGCAGGAAGTGGTGACGGAATCCATCCCGATTCAAGGGTGTTCGTGGCGTAAGCTCTGGCCCCAACTTCGCGAAGACCAACGTCTCTTCCCGCGTCAACAATTGCGGCGCGAATCTCCTCGCGCTCGTCATAAGGCCCCCAGATCTCCAGCCCAGGAGCGCCAGCCATGCCATGGCGCAGAGCACGGACATTGCGTCCGGCGACGTTGATCGTACCCATGTGGAAGAACTTAATCTCGGGTACCGGCCCGCGGTTTAACTTTTCCAGAACCTGCGGCGCGTTCGGGCCCTGGATCTGGTAGCGGTAACAGGTGCGCAGAACTGCTTTGCCTTTAGGATTCGAAGGGGACCTGTCGTCCTTTTCGATCTTGACGTCATAGCCGCCGGTTTGAGCGTGAAATTCAATCCAGTTTGCGGCCGGGGCGCGTCCCACGAAAACGAGCCGGCTTTCCTCCAAATGAAAGAGGATACCGTCGCCGATGACAAATCCGTCGTAGCTGCAAGGAGCAAATTGTTTGGCGCGATTGACGGGGAAGTTGGCAAAACTGTTGGTTGCGAGATGCGAGAACATTCGCAGCGCATCGTGACCTTCGACGTAGATGTTCACCATATGGTGCGACTGGTCGAAGAGAACAGCGGTTTCGCGCCAGGCGCGTTGTTCGTCGCGCCAGTTGGAGTATTCATAGGGAACTACCGGATACACGTAAGCGCCAATCTGCGAATTCCGCAACATCTTGACCGGGTTTCCTGCGGCTCGCAGCAAGTCTTCCAAACTCTTCGCTGTCATCTCAGCACTCCATCTCTCGCTACCCCATGCGAGAACCTAGCCAAAGGCGACGTTCAGTATACGGAACATGCGCCCAGTTTGTCATATGCTGAAGCTTAATCGGTTGAGGAGTGCCCGCAGAACCGGGGAGACTTCTCCCTGGATCCCAATGTAGTCTTGCATGTACAGCAATGGCGGGGATTGTGACTTTTCATGAACTCGGTGAGATCGGGCTGATTTGCATCGACAATCCGCCCGTGAACGCGATCAGCCATTCTGTGAGACAGGGGCTCGTGGATGCGATGGCGCGTGCCGAAAAGAACCCCGGGGTCAAGGTGGTATTAATCATGTCGAGCGGCGAGCTGTTCAGTGCGGGCGCTGATATCACTGAGTTCGATCGTCCGCAGGAAGAGCCCTCTTTTCAACAAGTGCAGACCAAGATTGAGTCCTCTCCACTCTCGATAGTCGTCGCGATACAGGGCCTCGCTCTAGGCGGTGGACTGGAACTTGCCATGACCTCTCATTATCGCGTTGCCCATAAAAACGCAAAACTCGGAATGCCGGAGATCACGCTGGGAATTATTCCGGGTGCTGGTGGGACACAACGCCTGCCAAGGTTGATCGGCGCGCGCGCCACATTGGATATGATTCTGTCTGGCACACCGATTTCCGGACTCGACGCTAAGGACAGCGGTCTGGTGGATGAGCTTGTGGAAGGCGACCTGCGCGAGGCCGCGCTGACTTTTTGCAGACGTCTCGTAGAAGAGAAATTTGGCCCGCGGCCCACCTGTAATCGCACCGTTGTCGACGCACTGGATGACGCCGAAATTGCCGCCGCACTTCTTCGGTATGCTCGCCCGCTGAAGGGACGCACCACGCATGATCTGGTCATAGAAGCAATCAAAGCTTCGAGTCTGCCGTTCTCGCAAGGTATTGCGATCGAGGCCGCTCTCGCACAAAAGTCATTGGCTTCACGCGAGAGTCTGGCGCTCCGACACGTATTCTTCGCCGAGCGCGAGTCCAGCAAATTGCCGGAATTGTTTTCTGCCCATGACCGACAAGCTCAGCCAGCTGCGATCCGGCGCGTGGCGATCATCGGCGCGGGGACGATGGGCAGCGGCATCGCCATAGCGTTTGCAGACGCGGGTCTGGAAGTGTTGGTCAATGATAACGATCCTGCCGCCCATGCCCGCAGCCGTGAGTTTGTGCGGTCGACCTATGCATCCAGCGTCAAGCGTGGCCGCATCACTCAGAGCGTCGCCGAAGAACGCGGTCGGCGCATCCGAAGCAGCCCGGATCTGGAGGAAGCGGCGGATTCCGATCTTGTGATCGAGGCGGTATTTGAGGATATGGAGTTGAAAAAGGATGTCTTGTCGAAGCTCGACTCTTTTGTGCCTTCTCAGCGCCTCATCGCCACCAACACTTCCACTCTTTCGGTGACCGAACTCGCCCGCGCCACGGCGCACCCGGACCGCGTATTGGGGCTGCATTTCTTCGTCCCGGCACACGCTTCGAAACTTCTGGAGATTGTGCGTACCGACTATGCCTCGCCCGAGAGCCTTTCAACAGCATTCCACGTTGCAAAACTGCTCAAGAAGATTGCGGTTGTCGCGCGTGATGCGTTCGGTTTCATCGGCAATCGGATGATGCTCGATGGCTATTGGCGGGAAGCTGAGCAGTTACTGCTGGAGGGAGCCACACCATCACAGGTTGATACCGCACTCGAGAACTTCGGCTTTGCCATGGGACCGCAACGGGTAAGTGACGTGGGCGGCAATGATGTGGGCGCGAAGGCGCGCCTCCAGCTTTTCAAGCGAGAAAGCCGCACCGACCCTTATTTCGTCATCGCTGACCGCCTTACTGAAATGGGGAGGCTCGGCCAAAAGACCGGTCGCGGCTTCTATCGGTATGAAAGTGGCAGCCGGAAAGCTGTGCCCGACCCCGAGGTGATCAGCCTGATCGAGAAGCTTGCGTCCGAGAGAGGAATAAAGCGGCGCGAGATCAGCGATCAAGAAATCGTTGAGCGATGCATCTTGTCGTTGATCAATGTTGGTGCGATGGTTCTGGAAGAAGGGATCGCGGAACGCGCCGCCGATATCGATGTGGTTTGGATAAATGGTTATGGTTTTCCACGCCACCTTGGCGGGCCGATGTTCTACGCCGATACGCTGGGCCTTCCCCACGTCTTAGAGCGCATTCGCGACTATCATGAAACGCTTGGTCATTATTGGCGCCCGGCCGCATTGATTGAGCGCCTTGCGCCCGAGGGAGCGAGCTTCGAACAGTGGGACAAGACGTCAGCATCGCAGTAGGCAATCTTGTGCTTCGCTATCCGGACCATGCTGATTGAGATCTAAGCGGGTTCCACGCGCAGCACGCGTTCATCTCGATCCCCGAACAGCGCATCGAGAAGGTCGGCACGGTTCCGCTGTAGGGCCCGGCTGTTCACCGTACCTTTATCCGTTAGCTCCCCAGCCGCGCTTGATGGCGGCTCTTCCACCAGCAATCCGGCCACAATGCGGTTGGAGCTGCCGGTTCCGGCGGAGTAGAGTTTGGCGAGGCGTTCGTGGAACATCGCCCGGACGTTTGGGTTCGCGGCGATTTGTGCGGGCTTGGTGCCGCCGTCTAAGCCGGCAGCGGCAGCGCATACTTCCCAGTCGGGAAAGATCAGAATGCGCACATCCTTGCGGTCAGCCCCGGCGACGACAACTTCATGGGCCAAGGGGCGCAGCACATCCAGCGCATCCAGGCGCAATTTGCCGGTGCAGACCTTGGTGCCCGAGTCCAGCTTGAAAACTTCATTCATTCTTCCATCGAAACGCAATCCGTGCCTGCGGGCGTTCCGGATCGATAAAACTCAGCAGATCGCCGGAGCGCAAGAAGCCTTCCTCATCAAAAGCAGCTTCGGTTGCCGCAGGATCGCGCCAATAGCCCGGGGTGACGTTAGGGCCCCGATAACGCACTTCGAAGCTATTGTCGTCCGGGATGAGCTTGAGTTCGACGCCCGCGACCGGTATGCCAACTACCCCAGGACCGGTGGCTTTCGCGTTGCCGAAGAGCGCGACGGGTGCGGTCTCGGTCATGCCCAGGCCGCTCACTGTTAGAATCCTGTGCCCAATCGTCTCCACGGCAAGCCGTTCGAGATCGAACCAGGTCGCGGACTGCATCGAAGCCGCTGCATACCACAGAAACTTCAGCCGTCGAAAAAAATGCTCGCGAAACTTGCGATCGGCCTCGAGGTGCGGAAGCAACAGTTCGTAGCCACGCGGGACATTGAAGTAAATGGTAGGCGATACCCGCCGCAACACTTCCAGGCTCGCGGCAAACTTTGCCGGAGTCGGTTTTCCGGGATCGACATACAGAGTGCCGCCATTGTGAAGAATGATGCTGAAATTGCTGTTGCTGCCCGCGGTGTGATTCCAGGGAGCCCAATCGACCATCACGGGTGGTTCTTCTTCCAGGCACGGCGCCACTTGGCGTTGCATCTGGGAGTTGCAGCAAATCATCCCATGAGTGTTGATGACGACTTTTGGCATGCCGGTCGAGCCGGAGGTAAACAGAAACTTGGCAATGGTCTCCCGGCCGACGCGCGCTGCCGCCGCTTGCACTTCGTCGTGATGACTACCATTAGCCTTGAGCGATACAAGATCGCGCCATTTCGGGGAGGCTGACGCGTTGCGAAGAGCTATGAGGGGGATATCGGCCTTAAGAGCATGTTCCATCGGTTGCCGATAAAGCAGGGCATCATCGACCACTACCATTCCCGGGGTTAGCAGCTCAAAGGCATGGGACAGCTTTGCATAATCAATCGATTGCAGGGCATAAGCAGGAGCAATGGGCGCAATCGGGATGCCGACGTAAACCGCGGCCAACATGATGAGGGCGTGATCAATTCCATTTTCGGCGAGAATGGCGAGCGGCCGCTCCGGACCCAGCCCGTAGCTGAGCAATCCCTTAGCCAGCAGCAGCACAGACTCCCGAGCTTCTCCGTAAGCGATACTTCGCTCCCCAGCTGGCGTCTGCTCGATAATGAAAGTACGATCTGGCGCTTCCCGTGCCCAGCGGTCCAGCCAATCCCCCACGCGAGGGTCGTAATTACCCAAGGGTTCAGCTGAACGCATCAGCAAACTGCCATCAGTTCGGCGCGTCAGTTCGATGTCGGGCGAGAAGAAGCGCACCGGTCGGTGCGGAACATGTTCGAAACTCGTGCTATGGTTCAGTGTACTCAACGGGACGAGCTTACTGGGACGAGCTTACTGGATGTAATTCCGCGCCGCAAGCGGTGGGAAGCGTCCGGATTCTCTCTTACAATAAGGCCAGCATGAGCCTCAATGCCAAACGCTCCTCCCTGCCCAAGGTCCGCCGTAACCACGGGGCCATTGGGGAAGTGTATGACGAACCCGGCCATTTGATCCGGCGTGCTCAACAGATTGCGGTTTCGTTGTTTCACTCGACGATGGGCAATGGTGTGACTCCAATCCAATATTGCGTCCTCCGTGTTCTTGAGGAGCATCCGGGGATTGATCAAGTCACGCTGGCGAAATTTTGTGCCCTTGACACTTCAACCGCGGCAGATCTTGCCGTGCGACTTGAGGAGCGAAGACTTATCCGCCGGATGATGCCGATGAAGAGTAAGCGCTTTCGCTTGCTTCATCTCACTCCGGAAGGGGCTGCCCTCCTGAAAAAACTTGTCCAACGTAGCACCGTTCTTGCGAGTCGCCTGCTGCAGGCTCTTAATAGGGAGGAACGTAAGGTGTTTATGCAGCTCATGAAGAAATTCGTTCACCTGAACAATGATGAAAGCCGCGCGCCTCTGGACCGAAGGTCCGCTGGGTCACGAAACGGAGGAAGATAATCCGGATGGTAGTCTCCTGCCACTGGATCAATCGGGCATCCCGGCAAAACCGTCTGCAAAGGGCGTTGCGGGTCGGGGTATAATCTCGGCGCGAAGCCAAGCCGTAGAATACGCATGAGCACATCCGTCAACACGAGATGCTTTCCGCTTCCGAGTTCGCTAAGAGTAATCGCGGGGACCGAGCAGGCCCAGGCCGCCTACCCCTATTACATGCAGTTTGCCAAGGAAGATGACGAGCGCTTCTGGTTTTACAACTCCATGCATTTCCCGGAGCCAATGTGCGCGTTCGACGTTACCACGGCAGAAGCCGCCTATTGCGCCTTGGGCGCGGCCAACACACGGGTGCACAGTTTGCCGACGACGCTCGGCATTGACTATCGCATCATCAACGGGCGGATCTACATTGGCGGTAATGCCGTAACCGATCCCGCCGAAATTGCCAGGCGCACAAGCGAATTCCAGCGACGGGCCTTTTATTACTACGAACACTGGGAAGAATTATTCGCGCACTGGAAAAACAAGATGCTGGCCTTAATTCGGGAAGCCGAGGCGTTGCCGAAGCTTCTGCTGCCCGAGTTTGAACCCCTGGAGCACGTGCACGCAGGACGCGGCATTGCTTCCAACCACTACCTGCTCGACATCTACCAGAAGACCCTCGAAGGCTATTTCCGCATGTGGCACCATCACTTCGAGTTTCTGCTGCTCGGGTATGGCGCCTATCTTACCTTCTTCCATTTCTGCAAAAAGGCATTCCCGGAAATCAGCGAACAGACCGTGGCCCGCATGGTGGCAGGTATGGAAGCGGAAATCTTTCGCCCCGACGACGAACTCAGGCGTCTGGCCAAATGCGCCCTCGAACTGGGAGTCGACGAGGAGTTTCGCGAGGGCGCCGCTCCCGACGATATCATCGAGAAACTCGAGGGCTCGCAATCGGGCAGGAAGTGGCTCGAAGAGCTGGCCGTCTCCAGCGACCCCTGGTTCAATATCAATGTGGGCGACGGCTTCTATCACTACCATCGATCCTGGAACGACGACCTGTCGATGCCCTTTGCCTCTCTGCCCGGGTACATCGCCAACCTGAAAGCCGGCGAACGCATTGAGCGGCCAATCGAGAAGTTGATGGCGGAACGCCAGCAGCTGATTGCCGCGTACCGCGAGTTGCTCAACAGCGATGAAGAGCGCACCGCCTATGACCAGATGATTCAGCTTGCCCATCGCGTGTTCCCTTACGTCGAAGGACACAAATTCTATTGTGAGCATTGGTACACCAATCTGTTCTTTAACAAGATTCGGGAATTTGGGACGCTATTGGCCGAGCATGGCTTCTTCCCCAACGCCGAGGACGTATTTCAACTGACTCATTACGAAGTCGAGGCGTCGATTGTCGATCTCATGATCTCCTGGTCGAACGGGTCTCCGCCACGTGGTCCTTCCCGCTGGACGCCGATTGTGAATGAGCGCAGAGCGGCGATTGCCGAATGGGCCAAGCACGAAACTCCTCCCGCCCTGGGTCCCGTGCCCGATGTCATTGATGATCCTGCCATTGTTATGCTGTGGGGCATTACGCGAGAGAACCTGGATTCGTGGCTCGCCGCTGACGAGAAGCCGGACTCCAATGAGATCAAGGGATTCGCCGCTTCCAACGGCGTAGTCGAAGGCATCGCCCGGGTCGTGATGTCGGTGGACGAAATTGATCGCCTGCGACGCGGCGATATTCTGGTTTGCCACGTTACCAATCCGAGCTGGGCGCCGGTTTTTCAAAAGATTGCGGCAGCCGTGTCCGACATTGGCGGTTCGATGAGCCACGCCGCGATCGTTGCGCGTGAATATGGCTTACCAGCAGTAGTGGGCACAGGTACCGCTACGCAGAAGATTAGAGACGGTCAGCGAATTCGGGTAGATGGTGGCAGGGGCGTTGTCACGATTCTTCAGTAGTGTTTCTTACGCCTGCTTGTTGGTCTTGGATTGGAAAAGAACTAAAGCCGATACCGGGTTAACCCGGCGAAGCTGCATGAGGAGGCACGCACCATGACAACATCGACCATTAGCAAAATGACGGCTCCGCCGTCCACGGCTTACAAAATCGTGGACATACCTGAAGCCTATGCAGATGTAATCAAGCAGCATGGCATACCGGGCACGTTTGTCGGCTCTTCAGAACAAGAGAGTCCGTGGGTGCCGTTTGGCCCCAATGCAGCAATCCGCCACCTGCTTTTCGATACTCGCCATAACATTTTCAGCAACATTCTGTGGATAAAGTCTGCCGGCGTGATTGGCACACACAAGCATCGCGGAACAGTGGTAATGATCTGCCTCGAGGGCAGTGCCCGCTATCTCGAATATGATTGGGTTGCCGAACCGGGCAACTTCATCTACGAAACGCCGGGACTGGTCCATACCCTGGTGAGCGATCACCCCCATGGGGTCAAATTGTTTGGTTGGCTCCAGGGACCACTCGAGTTTTACGACGACAACGGTAATTTCGTCGAAACGGTCGATGTCTGGTGGTTCATCAATCACTACGAGAGCTATTGCCGCGAGCACGATATTCCGATTAACAAACAGCTCTACATTTGAGCAGCTACCATGCATCCCACCGGGAACATCAGTTGGTTCGCTGACATCACGCTCGCCGACCGCGCCACGGTTGGAGGCAAGGGTGGATCATTGGGTGAGTTGACGCGCGCCAATATCGCGGTGCCGCCCGGCTTTGTCGTCACCACGCATGGGTTCGAACGTGTTTTGGCAGAACTGGAAAAGGAAAACCGGATCCGCTCGCGAGTGGAGGCCCTGTCGCCAGATAACCTGAAAGGGATCCGCCTGCTTTCCGAGGAAGTTCGCAGGCGAGTCAAAAGCGCGCCTTTGCCGCCAGACGTTTGTGCAGAAATCGTGGCGGCACATGCCGAACTGTGCAGCCCAGATCCTAATTGGCCGCTGGCAGTGCGCTCTTCGGCTACTGCGGAGGATTCAGAAGAGACCAGCTTCGCCGGACTTCAGGACACCTATCTCTGGGTAAAGGGCGGCGAAGCTATTCTCAACTACGTGCGCTCCTGTTGGGCCAGCCTCTACTCCGTTCCTTCAATCTCCTATCGCCGAAAAAACGGCACTCCAGAAAACGAAGTAGCGATTGCGGTAGTCGTCCAAAAGATGGTAAACGCGCGCTCGGCGGGAGTGATGTTCACGCGCAGCCCCTCGACCGGGGACCGCTCCGTGATGACCATCGAATCGACGTGGGGTTTGGGCTCTGCGTTAGTAGGCGGCGAGGTCACACCGGATCATTTTGTGATCGGCAAAATTACCGGCCAAATTTCACTGCGTGACATTTCCGACAAGCGCATACAAGACGTCCCCGCTGAGAACGGCGGAATCAAACAAATCGAAGCGCCGGAAGAGCTTCGCCGCGCGCCTTCGATTAGCGACGAGGAGCTCAAAGCTCTGGCGGAAATCGGCTGCAGAGTCGAACGTCATTACGGGCGGCCCCAGGATATCGAATGGGCGATTAATCGCTCGGGAGAGATTCTGTTACTCCAGAGCCGCCCTGAGACGGCGTGGTCTGAAAAAGATAAAGCGCCGGTCGCCACGCCGGCGGAAAACCCGCTGCTGCACGTGATGAACATCTTTGGAGGCCGACATTGACGCTCACGGCCAAGGATGTGGCCGAGATCATGCGCATCCTCGAAGAATCGAGCTTCGCCGAATTATCGCTCGAAATGGATGGCGTCAAATTGAAGCTGCAGCGCGGATCGGCGCTGCCGCAAGTTCCCGATCCTCAGCCGACACCAGCCGCGCCACCGAATTCACCCCTGCAGCCGCGAGTAAAGCCACCATCCGAACCGGGTCTGCTGGAAATTAGCGCTCCGCTGCTGGGAATCTTCTACATCGCATCCAAGCCGGGTGAGCCTCCGTTCGTCGAGTTGGGATCAAAGGTCGTGGAGGAGACGATGGTAGGAATCATCGAAGTCATGAAGCTCATGCACACCGTCCCCGCGGGTGTGAAAGGCGAGGTAGTTGAGATATTGGTGAAAAACGGTGCAGCGGTTGAGTATGGCGAAGTTCTGATGCGCGTGCGTTCAGAGGCTTGAACTGTGGCGAATATCCAGATTGTTGAAACCTCACTCCGAGACGGCAATCAGAGTCTTTGGGCGGCGCTGGGCATCGACACAGCCAAGACACTGACCATCGCGCCGGTCATGGACCGGGTGGGTTTCAAGGCCATCGACTTTACTACCTCTACGCACATGGGGGTTGCCGTCCGCTATAAAAATGAGGACCCATGGGAGCGAATTCGACTCATGGCGAAAGCTACTCCGAATACACCCCTGCAATTTCTCTCGACCGGTTTTCGCTTCATTTCGTGGGAAACGGCGAGTCCGGAGTTCATGAAGCTGGCGTTCGCTACCGTGGCGAAAAACGGAATACGCCGCTTCGCGCTGGCCGATCCGATGAACAATGCCGATTCCAACATCGCCTGTGCGCGCATGATCAAGGAGGTGGGCGGCGAGTATGTCATCGCTGCTTTAGTGTTTACCGTAAGCCCCATCGACGATGACGCACACTACATCGAGCGTGCCCGCAAACTCGCCTCCAGTCCGGATGTGGATGCCCTTTATATAAAAGATCCCGGCGGCCTTCTCTCCCCGCTGCGAGCGCGCACGATGATTCCGGCGATCAAGGCCGTGATTGGTGACAAGCCCTTGGAGCTGCATTCGCATTGCACCATCGGGCTTGGCGAATTGGTCTACATGGATGCGCCGCAGTGGGGCGTAGGTGCGGTGCAATGCGCTTCAGCGGTGCCGCGAGCGACGGGATATCCAATCCACCAGCGGAGCGCGTTATAGCCAATCTGCGCGAACTCGGGCACCAGATTGATGTTGACGACCAGGCCTTGCGGGAAGTTGGCCGCTATTTCACGCGCCTGGCAGAGGCCGAAGGACTTCCCGCCGGTTCTCCACAGCCTTTTGACGCCGCCTACTTCCATCACCAGCTGCCAGGGGGAATGACGGGCACGATGCGGCGGCACCTTGCGGAGAGCGGGTTGGCACACCTGGAAGATGCAGTGATCGAAGAATTAGGCCGGGTGCGTCAGGAATTAGGCTGGCCGATTGTGATGACTCCCTTCTCGCAAATGCTGCTGACGCAAGCGGTCATCAACGTGACTCGCAAGGACAAGGAGCGCTACGCTGTTGTGCCGGACGAAGTGATCCGATATACGCTAGGCCGATTCGGAAAACCTAACCTGCCGATTGCGCCCGAAGTGATGGACCGTATCGATTCCCTAGCCCGCACGCGCGAGCTTCGCCAGGAGCCAGACATGCCGCCTCTTGCCGAGTTGCGCAGGAAAATTGGGCCAGGACTTAGCGACGAGGAATTCCTGATTCGCGCCACCATGCCCGCTGAACAGGTCGATGCCATGAAAGCGGCCGGGCCCGCCCAGCAAATTTACAACCCGGACGTTGCACCAGTGCTGAAGTTGCTTCGTGGGCTTGCGGCGCACCGGGACATCGCAGGCCTATCGGTTGAGAAGTCTGGTTTCAGGCTGGAGTTGAAAAGCTCGTCAGCGCGCCGCAAGGCCACAGCATGAAACGCAGATCGAGCCCTGGCAAGGATGGAGGGCTCCGACCCGTAAAGGGCTTCCTGTTCGATCTCGACGGAACTTTGGTCCTGAGCGATCGTTCCCTGAGCGGCTATCAAGTCCTTCCCGGCGCTGTTGAGGTGCTTGGTGAGCTGAAGGCACGCGGCATTCCTTGTGTTGTGTTCACCAATGGCACGAACTACCCCGCCTCCGACCAGGCGCCCAAGCTGCGCGCTGTTGGCTTACCGATTGCCGATGATGCTCTGCTTAACCCCTCCAGCGTGGCGGCCGACCTTATGCCGGGCCGCGGTGTCAGGCGAGCTTTAGTGTTAGGGACGCCCGGCGTCGGACGTGCGCTAACACGGGCAGGAATCCAGACGGTTTTCACGAATGACGAAGGCGCGGACAAGGTTGATGCCGTCTACATCGGATGGCATCCCGACTGTCGCATGAAAGACATCGAAACTGCCGTGAAGGCCATCTGGAATGGCGCGGAGCTGTACGTAGCTTCGGACGTGCCATTTTTCGCCACCTCCGGCGGCAAAACCATGGGCTACTCCTACGCTATCTCGGCTGCGGTGCGCAGAATCACTCGTGCGCCCATGATTCTCACCGGAAAGCCCTCAATCCATGCACTGAGGCTGGTGGCCAAAAGGCTGGCCATCCCCATGAGCAAGATAGGGGTGGTCGGCGACGATCCTCTGGTGGAGATGATCATGGCCCGGCGAGGCGGCGCGGTTGGGTTCGGGGTCACAACCGGCATTTCGAAAGAACACGACTGGGTCAGGCAGCCTACCAGCAGAAGGCCACATCGCGTCTTACGTAGCCTTGGAGAGTTGCTGGCCGTGCCAGGAATCCGCTAGTCGCCCATTGCATACAGTAAGTTCGATCTATTCGCTTAAGTTCAACCAAAACCAGCAAAGATTGAGACCTATGTCGATTCCTGTATACATTTTTATGTTGACAGTAGGCATTGGAACATAGTAATCATTGGCGGGCTTTTTTAGGGAATGTGGGTACTTTTCAGCTTCAGATCTCATAATTGACGGACTGTTAGCCGGGCTCCGTGATCGGCAGTTTGGGCCGTGTCTCTGATCGGGCATTGGATAAGGATTCGCCAAGAAGGGGATTTTATGAGAACACGCTTGTCGAGTGTTGTTCTTTGCCTACTCGTTGTACTAGCAGCTTCTGCGCCATTCGCGGGGGCTCAGGGTGCCCTTAGCTTTGCTCAGCTGAATGGCACGGTGATGGACGCTGGAGGGCGAGTGGTGGTCAGCGCACAAGTGGTTGTGCGTGATCCCGACACCAACCAAAGTTTTCAGGCAACCACAAACACCACAGGATTTTTCGTAGTGCCCAACCTTTCTCCCGGGAAATACGAATTAACAATTACCGCAGGCGGCTTCGCCAAGTTTCAGCAGACCGGGATAGTATTGACCGTCGGGCAAGTGTTCACCGTCAGCCCGGTTTTGAAAGTTGCCAGTGCTTCCGAAACCGTTACTGTGACCACGGAAGTTCCACTTATCGAACCCACCAAAACCGAGATTAGCCAGGTCGTGGAGACCGAGCAGATTGAGTCGTTGCCCATTAGCAGTCGCGTATTTACCGACTTTGCGCTGCTCACTCCCGGCGTGGCCACCAGCCGTACCAGCCTGGGAACAACTTTTACTGAGTTTGAGGTGACGCAGATCTCGTTTGGCGGCATGCGCTCGTTTAGCAACGAGATCACGGTAGATGGAGCCGACTTCGTCAACTCCGCCAGTGGCATCCAGCGCGCCACGCCACCCCAGGAGTCGGTGCAGGAGTTCCGTGTCGTGAACAACAGCTTTGGCGCGGAATACGGTCGTGCCATGGGCGGAATCGTCAACATTGTGACCAAGTCGGGCACCAACAATTTGCACGGTTCGATGTACGAGTTTTTTCAAAATAGCTACGCCGATGCGCACTCACCGCTGCAGCCTTCCCCGCTGCCCCACGCTGTTCGGCAGAACTCATTCGGGGCCGCGCTGGGCGGTGCCATTGTCAAAGACAAGACTTTCTTCTTTGTGAACTATGAAGGTAAGCGCAGCGCCCAGTCCCCGGTCTATCCACCTGACCTGGTCAATAACATTCAGCTCATAGACCAAGCCAAGGCGCTGATGGGGCTGGCTCCCGAGGGCTGCGTCGGTGCCGTCAGCGCCTGTCTCCCCAATTTCGGAGGCAATCCGGCCAATATCTCGCAAGGCGAAGCCTTCGCGTTCCTGCAAGGCTTTCTAAAAACCGCCAACGACGATTCCGGTTTTGCCAGAATCGACCATCAACTGACCACGAATAATCGCCTGGCCTTTCGCTACAGCGTGGAGGACACCCGAGCGCTCAATGAACTGGTGGGGAACACGCTCGATGGCGGCGGGGTTGGTGTGCCCAGCGGCGGCCGCGATCTTTTCATTCGCGATCAAGCCGCTGTCGCGACCGTGAACTCGTCATTGACGCCCAATCTGGTCAACACGGTGCTGGTTCAATACGCGCGGCGGCACTACAACTTTGCTGGGGCTACCGGCCAGCCGGACTTCAGCATCCTGAACGATCTCGAAGTCGGCCATAATTTTGGAACGAACGATCGGCTCTACGAGACTCGAGTCGAGCTCTCAGAGTCCGTATCCTGGGTCAAGAGCAATCACCTGGCAAAGTTTGGAGTTGATGGCAATTGGCTGACGAGCCTCGAGAACTTCCCCGGGTTCATGCCTACACGCCTATTAATACCGGGCATTTCCTGCTTTACCGATTTCGCTCAATATTTCAACGCGAACTATGGTGCCGCCTATCCGACTGCAGGAACGGGTTTGGGCGCCTCCGCCGCTACCTGCGCCGTTCCTCAAGATAATGGCGTAGTCTTCATGTATGCTGGCACACCGCTGCCGACCAGTCCCACCGCTTGCGGCGGCGATGCCTCCGGCCTTACTCCCTGCACTCCGACCGTTACCACAGCTAATCCTCTCAACGGCGGCGGATTCCCCAATTCGACGTGGGCCAATGCTTACCCTTCGTCGCTTTTTAACGGCTTCAGCCGCAATATCAATCATGGATACTGGGGTGGGTTTGCCCAGGATCAATGGAAGCTGACTCACAAATTTACCCTGAATTATGGGCTGCGATGGGATTATGAAACCGGCCTGTCGGCATTCGTGAAGAATGACTACAACGAGTTTCAGCCGCGGATTGGGCTAGCTTATGCCCCCAACGGCAGCACTGTGATTCGCGCGGGATACGGGATTTTCTTCGACCGGCAGAATCTGACCTTCTTCTTCGTGCCTAACACGCAAAAGATCGTGGCAGGGTATCAGTGCGGCAATCAGGCGGCGTCGAGTATCGCATCCATTTGCAGTGCCAACGGGATTCTGCCTCAGGTCTTTCCCAACATCACGTCCAATCTTGCGCAGGCCGGGCAGGGTTACCAACTTCTGGCAGACCCGCCATCGCCCGGCCCTCCCGGCTCGCCCTGCGCTGGGGTTCCGGAGGCGCCTTGTCTTGCAGCCAAGATCATACAAACGGGAGCCTATAATACGGCCTTCCCCTCTGTAGAAATGGCGGGCACCTGCTCCACCACTGGGGCCTGCGGCATTGGCGAAGGCGGCATGGATCACAACGCGCGGGCGCCTTATGCTGAGCAGGGTAGTTTGGAGGTTGACCATCAGTTTGGCCGTGGTTTCGCAATTAACCTCAGCTATTTGTTTGTCGAGGCCCACAAATTAGTTCGCGGGAACAACCTCAACGTTCCATGTCCAGCTGGCACGACGAAGCCTGGACCTCCTACCGACCCCACGACGATCTTTCCCGGCGGCCCTCCGGAATGGGTACCGGGGTGGCTCAACGCTAACGGCACACTCTCGCCGTGCACCGGAACGCCGACCCTCGGAACGGGCGCGATTGCCGGGCTAGGACCGTTCTTCGCGGGCGCTGCCGGTTCCGGCCTGCGAACCATCAGCTCGGGACTAGAAGATTACAACAATGACGTCGCCAACGCCATTTACCACGGCGGGACGCTGACCGTGCTGGAGCGCGGAAAGTATTTCAATCTGACTGCCAATTACACCTATTCCCACACAATCGACAATGGCAACTTTACTACCTTCATCAACCTGCCGCCCAACCAGTTTGACTACGCCGCGGAACGTGCAAACTCCAACCAGGATGCTAGGCATCGCCTGGTGGCCAACTTTACCGCTATCGCGCCGCAAAATGGGCCCTGGCGGAATTTTGAGCTGAGCAATATCGTCACCCTACAGTCGGGCCGGCCTTTCACGATCTATTACGGCAGCAACACCCTGAACGATGTCGCCGGCGGTTCCACGGACCGCGTCGGCGGTTCCGCATTTGTCGCCGGCTCATGTCCCGATGTGCAAAACTGCCAGACCATGATTCCGCGCAACACCTACACTGGCGATCAGTATTACGACTGGGACCTGCGTGTGACCCGAGCGGTGCACGTCAACGACCGCCTGACCGCGAATCTCGCGTTCGATGCCTTCAACCTGCTCAACCGGGCAAACTACGATGAGGTTACAGGTGTTTACGGCTCACCCGTGTTTTGCGGTGGCGTTCCACAGCATTACAACGACGCCATGACCCGCGCAATTCAGCAGGGCTCGGCAACCGTGACCTGCCCGAACGGGGGAATCTCGGTTCCCGGGGGGTCGTTGGCCCCCACTCCAATCGGAACGACTCTATTCATCCCAACGACGCCAAATCCAAACTTCGGATTACCGCGCACAGCGTTCAATCCGCGACAGCTTCAATTTTCCGTGAGATTCACGTTTTAGCAAGATCACGGACGGCTTTCATTTGGCAGATTCGGGAAGATCAGCAGATGAGCATCCCGAGACCATCCCCCGACCCAGCCTGAGAGTTATGATGACTGGGTGCGCGCATGACGCAATTGGCGAGGGGTGAGCCATAGCTCCCATAAGCGTCGCACCGGAGCAAGAGTAGATTTAGTGCCGCACGAGGAGGAAACATGGCCACCACGGTGGTGTCGCAAATACAAAACAGTGTCAGCGAATTTGTCGCCAAACCCCGAAAAATGTTAATTGGGGGCCAATGGGTTGGCGCGGTTTCCGGCAAAACTTTTGAGACCTATAATCCCGCCACAGGCGAAGTGCTGGCTCGCGTGGCGGAAGGGGATAAAGCCGACATCGATATGGCGGTCAAAACTGCTCGCAAGGCTTTTGAATCCGGCCCGTGGCCGGAGATGTCGCCTTCTGACAGAGGCAGGCTGTTGTGGAAGCTGGCAGAGTTAGTTGACAAGCATAACGAAGAGCTGGCCGAACTGGAAACTCTCGACAATGGCAAACCAGTATTCTTCTCCCGCATTGTGGATGTCCCGACCGTGTCGGATGCGTTTCGATACTATGCCGGCTGGGCGACAAAGGTGGAAGGCGCCACCATTCCGATTTCTGCTCAGGGAGCACAATACCTGGCTTATACGCTCCGCGAGCCCGTGGGTGTTGTGGGTCAGATTATTCCGTGGAATTTTCCTCTGATTATGGCGTCGATGAAACTGGGCCCGGCCCTGGCGGTGGGCTGCACGGTTGTTTTGAAGCCCGCTGAGCAAACTCCTTTGAGCGCGCTGCGCTTGGGGGAGTTAGTCATGGAAGCCGGCTTCCCGGATGGTGTAGTCAACATTGTGCCAGGTTTTGGGGAAACCGCGGGAGCCGCACTCGCAGCCCATGCGGATGTGGACAAGATTGCTTTCACCGGCTCGACCGAGGTCGGCAAGCTCATCCTGAACGCCGCCAGCGGAAATCTGAAGAAAATTTCGTTGGAGTTGGGTGGCAAGTCACCCAACGTTGTTCTTCAGGATGCCGACTTGGAACAGGCTATCCCTGGCAGCGCCATGGCTATTTTCTTTAACCAGGGTGAGATCTGCGCCGCCGGCTCACGATTGTTTGTCCATAAAAGTATTTTCGATAAAGTAGTGGAGGGCGTTGCCGACTTCACTAAGAGCTTCCACATCGGTCCAGGAATTGATCCCGCTAACAACATGGGGCCGCTGGTTTCGAAAGAACAGCAAGATCGGGTCTGCGGCTATCTCGACTCCGGCAGTAAGGACGGCGCTAAGGCAGTGGTTGGAGGGAAGAAGATCGATGGCCCCGGATATTTTGTTGAGCCCACGGTGCTGGTCGACGTGAACCCGACCATGAAAGTGGTCCGCGAAGAAATTTTTGGTCCGGTGGTAACGGCGATTCCGTTCGACGATCTGGGTGAAGTGGCAGGCTTCGCCAACGACAGCATTTACGGTTTGGCTTCAGCCGTATGGACCCGCGACATCAGCAAGGCACATCGTTTGGCAAAGAAGTTGAAGGCCGGGACGGTTTGGATCAACTGCTACAACGTTTTCGATTCCGCGTTGCCTTTCGGGGGATACAAACAGTCGGGTTGGGGACGCGAGTGGGGCAAACCGGCGTTAGAGTTGTATACCGAAGCCAAGTCGGTGTGCGCGCGGATTTGAACCGAGCTTTTCCACGGCGGATGGAGTTGCACAGCGATGACGCTATGCGCAAACCGCGCGTGTGGGGAATAGGAGTGGCATGGATTCCGAGGTGAGTACACGAGTTTCTGTAAAGGCCTATGCCCGGCCACCCGTGGGCAGTCAGCCACCGTCCTTGTATGAGCCTTACCATGCGACCATTAAGCGCGCGCCTCTAAAGCCCCTTGTCATTCTGCCACATACACTTTCAGAGATTACCGGACCGGTTTTTGGGCACGACAGGGTAGGCGAGAAAGACAACGATCTGACCTGCCAGCACGCCGGCGAGCCAATTGGTGAGCGCATCATCGTAAGCGGGCGTGTGCTCAACAGTAACGGGCGCCCCGTGCCCAACACACTTATCGAGATTTGGCAGGCGAACTCCGCCGGAAGGTATAAGCACATTAACGACCAGCATCCCGCTCCGCTCGATCCCAACTTCAGTGGTGCCGGTCGAACCATGACCGATGAACACGGAGCGTACCGTTTCATCACGATCAAGCCGGGCGCATATCCCTGGTTCAATCACTACAATGCTTGGCGGCCGGCCCATATTCACTTTTCAGTCTTCGGGACAGCTTTTATCTCGCGTCTGGTGACGCAGATGTATTTTCCCGGCGATCCATTGTTTGACTACGATCCCATCTTCCAATCCATACCGGATGAGCGAGCGAGACAGCGGTTGATTTCGAAATTTGATTTGGAGACGACGCAGCCGCAATGGGCGAAGGGTTTCAAATTCGACATTGTGCTGCGCGGGCCGGAGGCAACCCCTTTTGAACCCTGACACGAATCCGATCCCGACCCCCTCGCAGACTGTCGGCCCATTTTTCCGGATTGAGCTGACCACCGACGAGCACTGCGTGAAGTGTGTAGCAGGTCCACAGGTCAAGGGGGAACGGCTATGGATCAGGTTCCGCGTGCTGGACGGCGACGGCGCCCCCGTTAGTGATGCGATGCTGGAAATTTGGCAGGCCGACTCCGATGGCAAATACAACCATCCGGACGATCCGCAATCCAAACGGCTCGACCCGGGATGGATCGGTTTTGGTCGTCTCGCCACTGGAGAAGATGGCAGTTGCGTGCTTGAAACCATAAAGCCCGGACGCGCTCCCAACGGCACGTTGCAGGCGCCGCATCTCTCCCTTGCGGTATTCGCCCGCGGAATGCTGAAGCAGCTCTACACGCGAGTTTATTTCGCGGGAGATGTCGCCAACGACGAGGACCCCATCCTTCAGTTGGTTCCAGCTGAGCGGCGAAGCACGCTAATGGCCCGAGCAGATCCGACCCGCCCCGGATATTGGTCATTCGATATGCGACTTCAGGGGGATCAGGAAACTGTGTTTTTTGACGTGTGATTTGCACTTCCGTCTGGCTCATGCGACCTAGACATCTGAAACCCAATCTGCGCCGGACAAGCAGACTTCTCGGGATCGCGGTTTTTCTTGCAGTGGGGCCGCTGGCATGCCGCCAGGCAAGGGTCCCTCCCGATAACGTCGTGAAGCCTGCGGATGTGGACGAATCTCGGATCATCAATGCGGATCGCGAGCCGGAAAACTGGATGACCTACGGCCGCACCTACGACGAACAGCACTTCAGCCCATTGAGTCAAATCAACGATCAAAATATCTCTCAGCTCGGATTGGCCTGGTACTACGACCTCGACACGAACAGGGGCCAGGAAGCAACTCCCATCGTGGTTGACGGCGTAACATATTTCACCAGCGCCTGGAGCAAAGTCTTCGCACTAAATGCCGCTACTGGACAACTGCTGTGGTCATACGATCCCAAAGTCCCCGGCAACTGGGCGATCAACGCATGTTGTGATGTGGTGAATCGAGGAGTATCAGCATGGAACGGCAAGATTTTTGTCGGAACACTCGACGGACGTCTGATCGCCCTCGATGCCAAAACCGGTCATCGCGTCTGGGAAGTATTGACCATCGATCCTGATTTTCGCTACACCATTACCGGCGCTTCGCGTGTTGCTAAGGGCAAAGTAATCATCGGCAACGGCGGCGGGGAATTCGGAGTACGCGGCTACGTTTCGGCATACGACAGCGAAACTGGAAAACTAGTCTGGCGCTTCTATACCGTGCCGGACGATCCCTCAAAGCCGTTTGAAAATCCAATTCTCGCAAAGGCTGCCCAGACGTGGAGTGGGGAGTGGTGGAAGCTCGGGGGCGGCGGAACGGTGTGGAACGCGATCGCCTACGATCCGGAGCTCGATCAGCTCTATATCGGCACAGGTAACGGTACACCGTGGAGCGAAAAATTTCGTAGCCCCAAGGGCGGCGACAATCTCCTCACCTGCTCCATTGTTGCCCTCAAGGTGGAGACGGGAGAGTACGTCTGGCACTATCAGGAAGACCCTGCTGACGCTTGGGATTTTGATGCTGATGAAGACATCATCCTCGCCAATCTCGTCATTGAAGGTCATGCTCGTAAAGCCTTGATGCAGGCGCCCAAAAACGGGTTCTTCTATGTTCTTGACCGCACGAATGGCGCCCTCATTTCTGCCCAGCCTTACACCTTCGTCAACTGGGCTAGCGGAGTTGATGCGAGAACCGGCCGCCCTCTCGAAACTGCCGTGGCACGCTACGCGGGAGTCGATCCTGCGCCCATTGTGCCCGGACCGGTTGGGGCGCATAGTTGGCAACCGATGTCGTACAGTCCACTTACCCGGCTTGCCTACATTCCGGTCAACGATGCCGGTTTCAAGTACAAGGTGCCCGACAACTTCGAAGCAAGGAAGCTCGCGCCGAATTATGGAATCGATGTTGTAGCGGCAGGTCTGCCGCAAGATTCCAAGGTGAAAAAGGCCATTCTAGGGACCGTCAAAGGCAAGCTAGTGGCCTGGGACCCAGTAGGGCAGAGGGCTGCCTGGTCGATTGAACGACCCGGGCCCTGGAACGGCGGTACGCTCGCGACGGCGGGGAATCTGGTGTTCGAAGGAACGGCCGGTGGAAATTTTGAAGCCTGTCGTGCTGACACGGGCGAGAAGCTCTGGTCTTTCCCGGCGCAGACCGGAGTCATGGCTGGCCCAGTGACCTACCGGGCCAACGGCAAACAGTATGTTGCGGTGCTTGCCGGTTGGGGCGGCGTGTTCCCGCTGGCCGCGGGCGAAGTCTCGTTTGCTTCCGGGCGAGTACGTAACATCAGCCGCATGTTGGTTTTCGAACTCGGCGGGAAGGCCAGCCTGCCCCTTGTGCAAGCCACTGAACCTCCACAATTAACGGCGATTACAAATGCGGCGACACCGGCAACGATTCGCAAAGGCGAACGGCTTTTCCAAACCTATTGTGCCGGATGCCACGGCGATGTCGCCGTGAGTGGAGGTGTGCTGCCGGATTTGCGGCGGAGCAGCGCACTTACCGATGACGCATGGTTCGAGATCGTGTTGCGCGGCGATCTGCAATCACAAGGAATGGTTTCTTTCGCGGAGGAACTCTCTCGCGATGATGCGGTCGCGATTCGCTCGTACGTCATCTCTCGCCGTAATCAGGATGCCCAAATCGAAAGGCATTGAGAAGTGAGAAGGAGGTTCCGTGTACCGAAGCGATGTTGTCGGAAGTCTGCTGCGTCCTTCCTATTTGAAGGATGCCCGCGAACGTCATGACAAAGGGGAGATCAACGATTCGGAGTTCAAGTCTCTCGAAGACCGGGCGGTGGACGAAGCCGTCGAGGTGCAGAAGCGCGCCGGGCTGGAAATGCTCACCGACGGCGAGATGCGCCGCTATGCATTCTTTGGCCATCTGGTGGATGCTATCGACGGCTTCGATAAATTTGGAGGATGGGCCATCCCATTTCGCAATGAAAAGGGCGAGGAAGTGGTGCAGCCGCGACCGGTTGTAGTCTCCAAACTGCGCCGGAAACGCCCCCTGTGCGCCGAGGAGTTCACTTACTTACGGGCACGAACAAATCATCCTGCCAAAACAACCATGATCAGCGCTCAGCAAGCAGCCGCTTATTATGACAACAAGAAGTCGTCCGCAGCTTATCCCAAGATCGATGGTTATCTGGCCGATCTGGTGGACATCTTGCGGGATGAAGTCGAAGAGCTAATCCGCCTCGGATGTACGTACATTCAGATTGACTCGCCGCAATATGCGGCGTTGCTCGACCCTCAGTTGCGCGAGGGCTACCGCCAGCGCGGCAACGATCCCGACCGGTTGCTCGATCTTTCCACTGAAATGGACAATGCAATCATCGGCAGTCACCCGGGCGTTATTTTTGGCTTGCACCTCTGCCGTGGAAACAATCAGAGCCGGTTCTACGCTTCCGGCGATTATGGCCCCATCACGAAGGTATTTCAGAAGACGCGATTTCACCGCTTCCTGCTCGAATACGATGATGAGCGTTCGGGCGGCTTCGAGCCTTTACGACAGGTTCCGGAAGATCGTATGGTCGTCTTGGGACTCGTCAGTTCTAAAAAGCCAAGCCTCGAAAGCAAGAAGGAACTGAAACAGCGCATCCACCAGGCCTCACAATTCATTCCTTTGGAACGGCTGGCGCTCAGCCCGCAATGCGGCTTTGCCTCGACCATCGAGGGGAACCTGCTGACCATGGCAGAGGAAGAAGCCAAGCTGCGATTGGTCGCCGAAACCGCCAAAGAAGTTTGGGGTGCGCCTGCATCGATTCCGAAGAGCGATTGAAATACCAGCCTTCAGGAATGGGAGAGGACAACTGGCCGCCGGCTGTTCCTTGGCATGCCGTACCGCCGGCGGTGCTTTGTCCCCCAAGCCGACATAAGCTTGAGGATGGGCTTGAGGCTTTCTCCATGTCTCGTCAGAGAGTATTCCACCTTAGGAGGCACCACCGCGTAGACTTTCCGGCGAATGATTTCATCGCGTTCCAGGTCGCGAAGATGCTGGGTCAACATTTTCTTGGTCATACCGGGAATTAACTTGCGAAGTTCTCCAAAGCGCTTGGTCCCGCCCTCGAGATAAAACAGAATCAGCGGTTTCCACTTGCCGCCAATCACGTCCGTGGTTAGCTTCACGGGGCAGTAAAATTCTTCCACGCCTGTCTCCTTGGGCTTCTTAGGTTACAAAAAGGTGCCTACTAGCAAAAAAGATACTTTAGCCTACAATCGGCCTCTGAACCAGGGATTCATTGGGCTTGGCGCAGGGTTCGAGCCAGCCGGCATACCTTTGCATCAATTCGCCGGGACAAGCCGCGTTTGGTTAGGATTGTGTTCGAGGGGGAGCCCGCGCGGCGGAATGGCGCATTGCCAACAGCAAACCATCTTCCCAGGAGCTGTCGAACATGAGCAAGAGACCGGTAGTTGTTTACGGGGCCAATGGTTTCTCGGGCAGATTGATCGTCGAATACCTGCGCGAATACAACACACCTTTCCTGGCTGTGGGCAGGAGCGCTGCAAGAATCAAGCAGGTGGTGGATCGCGTCCCGGGAATTGAAACCGCCGATTTTGAGATCGTGGAAACCGCTGGCACAAGCGAGGATTTAGGGCGCATCTTTGAGGGCGCCAAAGTTGTCTGCAACACCGCCGGGCCATTTATCTACAACGGGCCGACAGTCATTGAAGCGGCTTTAAAAGCGGGTTGCCACTACATCGATATTGGCGGGGAACAGACCTGGATTCGCGAGGTGGCGGAGAAATGGGGCGACAGATTCCGGGAACGCGGGCTGCTCGCCGCGCCCGCGACCGCTTTTATGTGCGCGGTCAGCGACGCCGCCTCCAGACTTTGCCTGCATACGGGAGCGATTGACACGCTCGAAACCGTTACCATGTTTAAAGGCATTCCCACTTTTGGCTCCACCCAGACTATTTTTGCAGTCATTCAAACCGACGCCTATTATCTGGAGCAGAATCAGTATAAGGCGTGGCCGCGTGCGACTCGGTATGAGCTAAGCATTCCCGGCTATTTGCAAACCCAGCTCGCTCTTGCGTGGGGAGGCTTTCCGCAACCAGTTTGGTTCAAGAACCATCCGCAAGTGGCGAATGTGCGGTCGATGGGTGGATTGCTCGACCGTCAGATCATGGAAGGCGTAGCGGCAACCGAGAAGATGTACGAAGAACAAATTCGACCACTACCCAAAGCTGAAAGGGAAAAGAAGCTCGCTGAGATGGCGAACGCTGTGCAAGGGGGAACACCGCCTCGCGAAAACTCGCGCGAGCAGCGCACGATTGACGTTGTAGTAGGCCGCGGTTCGACCGATTACGCACAGTGCGTGGTTTTCGGGACCTGTTGTTACCGGCAGACGGGATTACTTCAGGCGTTTGCCGCGCATCACCTGGTGCATGCGGCGCCGCGGAAGGTTGGCTTTGCTTCTCCTGCGGAGGCATTCGGGCATCAGGAAATACTGCAGGTTCTGGAAGAGCACGGTCTCGCCAAGGTTCGTCTGACTTCCTGACCAAAGATTTCGTCATGCGGGCGATCGACTATTTCGATAAGGGCGCCGAGGCCAACCTTGACCGCACGGCTGTCATTGCCGTCGACGGTGAAACCTCCTGGTCTTATCGCGAGATGCGCACCGCGACCGAAAACATTGCTCGCGCTTTGTGCGCAAGCGGATTGCGCGACCAGGAGCCCGCCGGAATCTACTCGCACAATGACGCCAGAGTTCTATTTTGCATGTTGGCTATCATGCGCGCGGGCGCCGTATGGGTGCCGATCAATTACCGCAACGCCATCGACGCCAATGTGGAATACATGAACTATGTAGAGATGGCGTGGTTGTTCTATCACAGCCAGTTTCACGATACCGTTATCGAAATCAAACGGCGTGTACCCTCGTTGCGGGGAATAGTCTGCCTTGATCGCGACGATGGCGAGAATTCGTCCTTGCAGGCCTTCATGGAAAACGGAACAGCGGCGCGGCTGCCGGATTGGGGCGATGCCTACGGCAACCCTGACCGGCTCGCCGGACTGGTACCCACAGGTGGAACTACCGGGCCGGCAAAAGGCGTTCGTGTAACCAATCTCGCGTTGGGCACAATGACGGAAATGGCTACGCACTATTGGCGTGGCGAAGTGGAACATCCCGTATGCCTGAACACCGCGCCGCTGTCACATGCTGCAGGAGTGTTGGCATTCGTAATGTGTTCTGTGGGAGCGACGCATATCATCATGCCCGGGTTCGAGGCGCTCGAAGTCTTGCGCAACATTGAGCGCTATCGGGTCACGCATCTTTATCTTCCGCCCACCGCGCTTTACAATCTGCTCGCCCATCCCCAGGTGCGTGATTTTGACTATTCCAGCCTGCGCGGTTTTCTTTTGGCAGGATCGCCGGTCGCGCCCGACAAATTGAAGAGCGCAGTGGAAATCTTCGGCCCATGCATGTGTCAGTCCTACGGTCAAACGGAAGCACCGATGATCCTGACCTTTCTCGATTCCAAGACCGTGGCGGCAGCGGCCGCTGGTGATCATCCGGAACGCTTGGCCAGTTGCGGCAAGGCTACACTGGCGGTACGCCTAGCGATTATGGACGACGTCGGCAGGCTTTTGCCGGCGCATGAACGCGGGGAAATCGTGGCGCGAGGCTCGCTCATCTGTGGCGGTTATTACAAGATGCCTGAGGCCACGGCAGAAATCCGCGACCACGGCTGGCACCACACCGGCGACGTCGGGTACCTGGACGAAGAAGGCTACGTCTACATCGTGGACCGAAAGAAAGACATGATCATTTCCGGGGGCTTTAATGTTTACTGCGCCGAGGTGGAAGCGGCAGTGATGGCCCTGCCGGAAGTTCACGAGTGTGCCGTGATTGGAGTTCCTCATGAGAAGTGGGGAGAATCAGTCAAGGCGTTCGTTGTGCTTCGCGACGGCGTATCTCTGGGCGAGGCAGCCGTTATCTCCCACTGCAAGCACAAGGTTGGGGGAGTAAAGGCCCCAAAGACCGTCGAATTTTGTGATGAAATCCCTAAAACCGCTGCGGGCAAGATCGATCGAAAGAGGATGCGAGCCCCGTACTGGGATCATATCGAGCGGCAAGTGCATTAGCAGTGGATCGCAAAGCTGTTGCGAAGGCCCGATCCGAGGATGCATTCTTGACAACCGTGATCGTACCCAAGTCCGGCGGCGTCACTACCACCAAAGCCGTAGTGGTGCGATGGCTGAAGCACGAAGGAGATCGCGTGAAGGCTGGCGATCCCTTGGTGGAGTTGGAGACCGAAAAAGTCAGCTACGAGCTTGAATCGCCCTTTAGTGGCATACTTACGAGGCTCCTGGCCCACGAAACGGCTGAGGTTCCGGTCGGAGACCCGCTCTGCGAGATCGCGGAATCCGCTGCAAAGACTGGAAAAAGGAAGAATTAGGAGGCAGGAAAATGCCCCATAAGACCGCCAAGAAATCCGCCCCGCGAAAAGCAACTGCTGGCAGCAACCAACTGCGTTGGATGTACACCCAGATGGTTCGCATCCGCGAATTCGAAGAAGCCGTCAAGCGCACATTCATTGAACATCCCGGCGTCATCAGGGGACATTCTCACCTGGGCGACGGCGCTGAAGCCAGCATCGTCGGAGCTCTCTCTACGCGCCGCGATACAGATTTCGTGATGCCCAGTTACCGTTGTCACGGATACCCCATCGTTATCGGGACGCCGCTGCGGAAGATGATGGCGGAAGTATTTGGCCGCAAGGATGGTTTGTGCCACGGTTTCGGCGGCTCCATGCACCTGGCCGACCCGTCACGGTATTTTCCCGGAACCTCCGGAATCATTGGCCAGAGCATCGCCCACGCCACGGGCGCTGCTCTGACGGCGCAGGTAAAGAAGAGCGGCCAGATCGTCTACTGCTTCTTTGGTGACGGCGCTTCGAAGCAAGGCGCATTTTTCGAGTCACTCAACATGGCAGCAGTATGGAAGCTTCCCATTGTCTACGTTCTCGAAAACAATCAATATCAGGCGTACACCCACTACCGCCTGGAGGATGCCAATGCCGCCGCCGGCGATCCACTGTCGAAGAAAGCGGAAGCCTTCAGCATTCCCGGCACAACCGTTGACGGCATCGATCCGCTGGCCGTCCGGAAAGTTGTCGCCAAAGCCGCAGATCGCGCCCGCTCTGGCTACGGGCCAAGTCTGGTCGAAACGAAATTTTACCGGCTGAGCGCCCACGGCAATGTAATCACGGTTCCCCCGCTGCCGACGCAATTTCCCGAGCACGAGGCGATCGCCGTCTATGGTAACCGGAAAGAGTTCGAGCAGTGGAAGGCTAAAGATCCGATCAAACGCTTTCGCTCAGTCCTGCTGAAGAATCGCACGCTCACCGAAGCCGCAGCAAAGCGCATTGAAGCCGCCGCCCGCGCTGAGGTGGAAGATGCCGTGCAGTTCGCTCTGGCAAGCCCACTGCCCGTGCCCGAAGAGGCGTTGCAATATGTTTACGCGTAGGAGGGGAACATGGCCAAAGAAATGATGTACGGCGACGCGATCGCCGCAGCCATTATCGAAGAGATGCAGCGCGACCCCAACGTTGTCTTCTACGGTCAGAATATGGCCATGACCGAGCGCGACCCCATGCTCAAGAAATTCGGCAAGGAGCGCGTGCGCATCGCGCCGATTTCAGAAACGGCTGAGATTGGCATTGGCATTGGTGCGGCCCTGACTGGATTGCGCCCCATCGTTGAGTTATGGATGAGCGAGTTCATGCTGGTCGCTTTCGGCCAGGTCATCAACGAAGCCCCTCGACTGCGCTACATGTCAGGCGGACGGGTCAGCGTGCCGCTGGTGCTGAAAGCAGGTTACGGCTTCTGCGCGGGATGGGCCGGCCAGCACTCAAATTGCATTTATCACGCGATGATGGGTATTCCCGGATTGAAGGTTGTTGTGCCTTCGACTCCGGCCGATGCCAAGGGCTTGATGTGCGCAGCCATTCGCGACGATAACCCCGTCGTATATTTGCATCCCTATATGCTCACGCTCGATAAGGGCGAAGTGCCAGATGGCGAATGCGTTGTGCCGCTCGGCGTTGCCGACATCAAACGCGCGGGGAGCGACGTCACGATTGTGGCCATCGGCTGGATGGTGAAGAAGTCGCTGGCCGCGGCTGAACAACTGGCGGCGGAGGGGATTAACGCCGAGGTAGTCGATCCAAGGACGCTCTCCCCGCTCGATGTCAAGACCATTGTCGAATCCGTGAAAAAGACGGGCCGCGTCGTGCTAGTTGATCAGGCGCCACGCCATTCGTCTGCCGCCGCAGTGATCGCTGGCGAGATCGCGGAACATGCCTTCGGGTTTTTGCATGCACTCAGAATGGTGACTGCTCTTGATGCTCCGATTCCCTACAGCGAACCACTGGAAAACTACGTCGTCCCCAATCAAGACAAGATCGTGGAGGCTGTGAAATCGGTGATGGCGCACGAAGCCGTGGCCGCGTGAGAATGTGCCATGAAGAGCAAGGTTGATCTACTCGCTTCCTACTGGACCATTTCCTGCGGGCTTCCTCACACCGACAAAGAATATAGCCCCTTCGATTTCCGTGACCGCGTGGAATTGGCTGCCAGAGCCGGTTTCAATGGGTTTGGAATCTGGCACGCCGACCTTGCGCATGTGCTCCGGACGCGCACGCTTCGAGAGATGAAGCAGATTCTGGACGACAACGGTATGAAGTACCTCGAGCTGGAATTTCTCACCGATTGGTTTGTCGACGGCGAACGAAAGAGGAAATCGGATACCTGCAAGACGATGCTGCTCGATGCGGCCGAAGCCTTACAAGCACATCATCTGAAGGTCGGTGATTTCTATCAGGAAGCAACGCCGATGCCGCGCTTAATCGAGGCTTTCGCCACGCTATGCGCCGAGGCGAAGCAGCGCGGAACGAAAGTGGGGTTCGAGTTGATGCCGTTCGCTATGATCCATACTTTGGAGGATTCGCTGAAACTCGTAGAAGGCGCCGGCGCGAGCAACGGCGGCATTTGTCTGGATACCTGGCATATCGTGAAGCTCAAAATTCCTTACGACGATCTACGCCGCATTCCTTCGCAATACATTGTCAGCGTCGAACTAAACGATGGCACGTTTGAGTGTCCCTGGAGCTTGCACGAAGACACCGTAAACCACCGCCGGTTCTGTGGTGAAGGAGAATTCGACGTAAAAGGCTTTATCACAGCGATGCAAGACGCCGGATACCGCGGGCCATGGGGAATCGAGGTGCTCTCGGAAGAGCTGCGAAAATGGGCGCTCGAAAATCTTACGACTCAAGCTTTTAATACGACACTGGCACAATTTTGCGGCTCTGCACAGCACCGCCAAAGTACTGTGTTCTGAGGGTACTGCTCTCCAATGTGCTCGTGTTCTTTCTCAAAGCACCTTTCGTGGCTACCGCAGCCTGTGGACATGCTATCTGAAGTCCTTGGCGGAAAAGCAGCCACGTGACTTCAGGACGGTGGATGGTGAGTGCATGTTGATGAAGATAGCTCGAAGGACCGAGCTAACCTGCACGACATTGGCTCAAGCCCGGCGGCGAAACGTACGCGTACTCGATCGAGGAGATCACCCAAATGCCGAACGTTCTAAGCGAACCGCTGTTCTTCCGTATCAGTTCCTGGGCCCGGCGATTGTATGCGTTCTCTCGATATGCACCTCGATAGTGAGCGGAAGCCGCGGACTGATGCGATTGGGTGAGAAAGGAAGTTCGCAAATGCCTATTTTTGCGGGATTTAATACATCTGGCGGAGAGGGAGGG
>CAWIZP010000006.1:0-367868 GCA_963840575.1 uncultured Acidobacteriota bacterium | reverse complement strand
TGCAGAGTATGTGCGCATGTCAGACGAGCAACAGCAATACTCTATAACGAATCAGCAAGCAGCCATGAGGGAGTACGCCGACTCACATGGATTCGTGATAGTTAAAACCTACGCGGACCCGAACAGAAGTGGTGTCGTGGCAACGCACCGGACCGCACTCCATGACTTGTTGAGAGATGTTGTCGGGGGAGATGCAAAATACAAAGCTATTTTAGTCTACGACGTGAGTCGTTGGGGGAGATATCCCAATTGCGATGAGGCCGCCTACTATGAATATCTTTGCGCCAGTGCTGGTATACCGCTTCACTACTGTGCTGAACCATTTATTAACGACGGCACGGCAATGAGTTCGTTGATTAAAGCACTAAAAAGAAGCATGGCTGCCGAGTACAGCCGCGAGCTTTCAGACAAAGTGCATAGGGGCAAAACGAGGATAGTTGAACTTGGATATTGGGTAGGAGGACAGGCGGGATTTGGATACAGGCGGATGATGGTTTCGGCAGACGGAAAACCAAAACAAATCATGCAATCCGGCGAGTACAAAAACATAACAACTGACCGCGTCATTTTGGTGCATGGTCCCCATCGTGAGGTGCAATCCGTCCGTCTTATGTTCTCCATGGCGGCTCAAGGACTCAGTTCTGTCGACATAGCGCGCGAGTTGAACAAAAGAGGCGTTCCCCGCTACGGCAAACTGTGGTTTGCGACAAATGTCCATAAGATTCTGACGAATCCAAAATATGCGGGATGGCTTATCTGGAATCGCGGCTCGGAACGACTTCAGAAGAAGCGAATTCACAATCCCCGTGAAAAATGGGTTATGGTCCCCAACGCATTTGTCCCGATTGTTGACCAGGAAACCTATGATCGAGCGCAGGCTCATCGGCCTAAGAGAGCGGATCAGTGGTGGTCTGACAGAGACATCTTACGAAGAATCCGACGCATTCTAAAAACAAAAGGACGGCTCAGCGAGACCCTCATGCGTCAAGCTCGCGGAATGCCATCCACGATGACTATTCACAAACACTTTGGCAAATATCGTGAGCTTTACGAGAAAATCGGTTACCCTCTTGCTCCCCAGTATATCCACAACACGAGGCAGGCCGAGCGTTCCCTTCAGTTGCGACAAGAAATAGTGAGCACATTGGAAAAGTTGTTTCCTGGGAACGTGAAGGTGACTCGCCTGCCGAAGCGGGCAAGGTCGCTTCTTTTAATAGACGATACCTTTATGGTATCTATTCTGCTTTGCAGAACTAAATGGAAGCGCGGCGCTTGGAATTGGGTAGTTGAACCAAATCCCGTTGAACGTAGTTACATAACTTTAGTCTGCACAATGAACGATCGGCATGATCGCGTACTTAACTACTTCCTCTTGTCGAGCATGGATTGGTTTCGACGCAGGTCGATGGACGATTCTTACCTTCGTAGCGCGGTACATCTCGACAAGGTCACAGATTTTTACGCCAAAGTCCTTGAGCTTTGGGCCAAAAAGCGTAAATTAGCAGCATAACTCAAGCCCGTCGAAGTGCTTGCCGTGGAATCAAATCTGGAGAACTTGTAAGAAGAGTTAAAAGCTTTGCGACTCTTAGGACAGCTACTTTCTCTGCACATCTCAGCATGATGTCACCGATACAATCGCTTTCGTTAATCGCCAGAAGCGTCGCCACGAATTGATGTGCAATCGCGGCGGAGGAACAGAGGAAAGCAAATTTGGGCGTGCGAACAGATTAGGTTGCAAAATCACATAACCACCCTCGCTACCTAATTTGCTCACTGTATAACCCTACTTCGTCCGATTGACAAACTCTTTTGTGCTGCCAGAGATTTTGATAATCTTCGTACACCGGAGTTTGGGAATCAATCCCGGCGACCTCTAAAGGCACGCTCCCTTCTTAAAGGCTTCGAGAAGGGGAATCCCCCCGCGGCGCATCTCCTGCACCTTCGCTACAGCGGAGCAGAAGGCAGATAAGTCGCTGACGCGAACTCCGCTATTCAACCGCGGATCGTTCCGCCGAATATGAATGCGCCTCCGGGCCTCTATCTGGCGAAAAACATAGAGGTCAAGAAACGAATCGTTTTGTTCATTCAGCCGGGCCAGCAACGTGATGTGTTTTCGCTCATACAGGTTGGGATCAATCTGCCAGCGAACGGTCTTCTTCCAGATACGTACGGGGCGTGCAATCAGAACTGAAACCATTATTCTATTTCGCACTCGCAACCGTTTTCGCCATCGGCCACTACGGCTAACAATGGATACCTTTTCTGGAAACATCTCAGCGATTCGCCTTATCAGTTCATCCCGCATCGCTTGTGTCCGCCGTCGCAGATCAATTGGGCCGAAGTTTTCTGGACGTCCGTAGCCGATCAATTCGTAAGCGCGCCGGAGGCTTCCGAAGCGCTGCCTGTACACGGATGCTGACGGTGCATCAGGCGAGTTCTGAATAATGCGAAGGGACAGCCGTTTCTCACGAGCAAGTAGTCCTCTCAAGCAATCGAGCACTTCCTCATCCGATTTATTGATCGTGCGGCCTTGAAGGATGCCTTGCGCTTCGCTGAATGTCGCTTGATCGACAATAGGCTCGAACGCTGCGGGAGTGAGAATCCAATCGGCCTTCGGCAGCCTGACGGTGGGAGTGTAGAGCCTGCTGGACGTGCGACCGAATACATGGCACCCGGCGTACTTTGGATGTGACAGGATTCCGTGGACAGCCTGATAGTTCCACGGTGAATGGCCGATGTACTCGACTCCCCTTCGATTCAGTTCGCCAGCGATGGCATAGACCGTGAGTTTTTCTGAGATGAGCATTTGGTAAATGTCGCGCACGATCTGCACTTCATTCGCAGGGCCGGGAACCAAGATAATGCGGTCAGTCGCAATACTCTTGCGCTCTCCAATGGCAAGCAGTTGTTTTCGTGTGCCATCAGCAGAGATGAGCATCCGTCGCAGACCGTAGCCCGGTAAACCACCCTGCTTAAAACCAAGTTGTGCCAAGCGGCGTTGACCGTCGAGAACTTTGACTCCAAGTTCACGGCTGTACTCGCCAGCCATCGTTCTCTTTAGCGCCTTCATAATCAGGCTGGGAAGGCTCCCATCATTTGCGAAGGTCTCAGCGCAATAGTGAACGGGAACGCCAGCCGACTTGCAAAGGAACTCGTAGTGAGCCGATTCATCGGTATCTTGGAACCTTCCCCATCGGGTCACGTCGTAGACAAGGATCGCTTTGTAGGTTCTCGCGTCGGGGTTAACGACATCTTGCAGCAATTGGCGCAGACCTAGCCTCCGTTTGAGCACCACGCCAGTTTTTGCTGCATCGGGATATGTCTTAACAATTTCAAAGCCTTGTTCTTTCGCGTACTTCTCTATCTTCGCGCGCTGGTTCTCGAACGAATATTGTTGGTGTTCGGTGGACATCCGAAGGTACTGAGCGACAGGTACAAGATTGGCAGCCATAGTGTGCTCCTAAAGGGCACCTCGGCAAAACGCCCAAAAACTTTAGGGCCGCATGAGAATACGACTTTCGGCGTAGAGGGAGCAGCCAGGGCGGGCTTCTGCGCACGCGCGCGGGAGGCGAGAGCCACGGCCGCATCCCTGCGGGATCAAACATGAGATCGAGCAAGTTGCAGCGGCCGTGGGCGCGCCTCCAGATCCACAAAGGAGCCGCAGAAGCGTGGCGCGGCTTCATTGGTTTCTGATCACATTCCAGTACCGGTCCAACAGAAGCGCAGGGTGCGGCTCCTGTTGGAGCAGCATTCGATCAATCGCCTTTGTAACCGAAGCCATCTCAGGAGCCTCCCATGGAATTCCTGAAATCGCGTAGAATCCGGTCGGGGCAACCTCGGATTGCGTCGCGTTGTTGATGTAATTGCTATTGAAACGACGCGGAGACCTTCCGTCTACAGTCCTGCTTCAAGGAGAATTTTGTGAGGCTTCAAACCGTACTCATTGCCCTGGTTTTGCTACTGGCGAGGAAATCACCTGCTCAGCAGGTCTTCGACAGTCATGTCCATCTTTGGGAAGGCGAGAAGTCACTCCGTCAGTACGAGACGGAGGCGAAAACAGCAGGAATTGATCTGGTAGGTTTTGGTGGCATGTGGTTCGGCGGGCCAAATCAGGCTTTGAGCGGGCATCCCGACGAGATCAGAGAAAGCAACGACGCCCATTTCGCCCTTGCAAAGAAGCACCCGGAGATGCTCCCTATTGCGACGGTCCATCCATATGATGGCGAAGCCGCGCTCGAAGAGGTCACGCGCGTCGCCGCGCTTGGCTTCAAGGTACTCAAGCTGCACCCGCACACGCAGAAGTTCGACCCCTCGGATCCGCGCGTGCTGGCCGTCGCCACTCGTGCTGGTGATCTGGGCATGATCGTGCTGGTGGACAACTTCAACATCATCCCGGGAGACAGCGAGAAACTGTTTAATCTGGCGCTTGCAGCACCGAGAACCAAGTTCATCTATGCGCATCTGGGCGGCATGAACTTTCGCTTCTGGAATGTGATACGGGCAGCTCGCACGGCGAAAGGCCTGTATGCGGACAACATCTACTTCGACATTGCGGGAACGACCGTTTTGCTCAAGAACGCGCCGATCCGGGACGAATTCGTATGGACGATCCGTGGTGTAGGTGTAGACCACGTCCTGCTCGGTTCAGACTTTCCTCAATTCACTCTCGCGGAGACACTCGCTGCGTTCGAGGAACTCAATCTCACGACAGAGGAAAAGAAGAAAATTCGCTATCAAAATGCGCACACTATGTTCGGCAGAAGGCCCTGATGATATGGAGATGCCCGTTTGTCGCCGCAGTGCCAATCTCGTTTGTAGCGCCGAGAAAATGAACGGGCGGAGAGAGCGCCTCCGCAAGAAATAGAAGAACGGCAGCGTAGGAAAGAGCGCTGGAAGGACTTCTAGATGCGAAAAGGGTTTACTAGAAAACCACAAGCGGACGCGCCCGCGATGCCAGGCAAGAACTACATCACGCCGAGCGGACTGCAGCGCCTCAAAGATGAGCACCGGTTCCTGCTCACCAGGGGACGCCCGGCCGTGACGGAAGTGGTGGCGTGGGCTGCCGGCAACGGCGATCGCAGTGAAAACGCCGACTATCAGTACGGCAAGCGGCGGCTGCGGCAGATCGATGGGCGGATTCGCTTTCTCACGAAGCGAATCGAAGCTGCGGAAGTGGTGGACCCGGAAGCTCCGAGAGCGGGGCAGGCGGCGACGAAGGCATTCTTCGGAGCGACCGTGCGCTATGCCGATGCTGCGGGAGCGGAGCGAGTGGTGAGCATCGTGGGCACCGACGAAATCGATCTCAACCGCAACCACATCAGTTGGGTGTCACCTCTGGGGCGCGCGTTGATGAAGTCGGCAGCGGGTGACAGCGTAGTCCTTCAATTGCCGGGCGGTACAGAATACCTGACCGTGCTGGAAGTGTGTTACGAGCGCATTTCTGTGGAACCGTTCCGTGAACCACCTGGATCCGAGGCCTCGGCAAAGGGACTCACTCGCCGACGCTAAATCCATCTGACGAAAAAGAGACGAAACGGCACAGGTGGTGAAAGAGCGACGACCGTAATAGCGCGCCATCGGCTTTTGGCCTCGATGAACTTCGTGAGTCAAGAAATTAGGGTGAGCCAATGATCCAAGGATCAAACTGGAATCCGATAGAGCGTTACGGAGAATCCCCTGCACTCTTCTGAAGTCGTGAACGCCCGCGAACTCAAATTTTGCGAAGGCTGCGGAGTCTTGCTAGTTCGCTTGCGGGGGGTCGAAGGCGTAGTTCTGTCCTGACTGTATGCCACCTGAGACGATTGCCCTAAGGAGAATGCAATGACAACTCTTTCCGAACCATGCCAAATCGTGACTCCGGCTGCGCACCAGCATCCTTATGCCCGTGTGTACCAAGCCGTAATTCTCCGCGCCGTGCATGATCTGGGTTACAAAAAGCACCAAGGCGAAGCCCGCGAATGGCTGCTTTCTCCTGAATCTGATTACGCCTTCGCTGCGGCGGGAATTAGTCCGCTCAATGACGCCGTCAATTATTTCAGGTTTGCCCGTCATCTGCCAGGCTGGCAAGCAGCTCGGTGACACTGCTTCCGTCGTAGTCCGCCACCCAAATGCTTCAAAGGAGTTAAATAAGCAAAGAGTCAAAGGTCGGCATGGTGGATTATCGAAACTCTACGGCATGTTTGTTAAAGACACGCGCCGGCAATGCTTTTGCTGGTCGGGCTCTGGTCGCTCTTCGTGGGGGCGTTGATCGCTGTCATCGAATTATGGATTGCAGTGACCCACGTTAGTGATCCGTGGATGTCGACTGTGTTGTCAACCATCGGCGGGACCTCCGCAATGCTCGACCAAGCGCAGTTTCTGTCTATGCTGCCCTGTTTGGAAGAAGACACCTGGACCTGTAAAAGAAGGTGTGGTCCACGCGGCGTTCTTACGGCGGCGACCATCGAGAAAACAAACATTAAGCGTTGCGAGGTGAGATATGGCTTCTGCTGCAGCTGGGATGAGTGTAAAACGCCAACAAACGTAAAGACATACTTGGCCAGCGATTTAACTCACGAGCCAAGTCGAACGGCACCGCGATTATCTTTCTTATAGGCGATGATGTTTCTGTACAAGAGTCGCTAAGCTCACTCATCAGTCACGAAGGCTGGCAGCTTGAGACATTCGAGGCGGCACGAGAGTGTCTCGCCCGGCCCCGGTCTTTTGTTCCGAGCTGTCTATTCCTTCGTCTCTTTTGGCCAGATGCCAACACCCTCGAAGTGCAAAACCAACTGACGCGGGGGCGTATCGATGTGCCGACTAACGTTATTTCCGGCTCTGCATTTGCCATCGCCATTGGGCGAGCAATGGGTTTACTACGAGAACAGATCATGGTCATCGCAAGTGGAGCATTTCTGCATGACATCGGTAAAATAGCCGTTCCTGACCCCATTGTCCTCAAGCGGGGTGTCTTAGCACCGGACGAAGCTGCCGTCAGGCAGCAGCATTGTTGGCGCGGCTATGCAATGCTTCACCAAAATCCCGTTCCTCGCAGAACCCGCTGAGATTGTCTACTCCCATCACGAACGTTTGACGGAACAGGGTACCCGCGCGGACTGAAAGGCGAACAGATACCACCGGGGGCGAGGATTGTGGCGGTGGCTAATACCCTGGATTCAATCACGTCTGATCTGCCTTATCGCAAAGCCAGAACAATCTCTGAGGCACGCAAAGAAATGCAGGTAGCCCGACATCGGCCGTTTAGCATCGTGCGGCGATGAGAATCGGCGCCACGAGGTGTGGCTGTAATTGTGGCTGTACGTTGCCAAATATAGCGAACTTTTCAAGCATTCGGAGCGAATTCTCTGTGCGCGCAAGACTTGTGTAAGGTATTGGTTATAGTGAGTTACCAGAACATAGATGGGTAAGCCTTACCTGACTCTTAATCAGTAGGTTGAAGGTTCGATTCCTTCCGCGCTCACCATCCTTTCAATCACTTACCGAGTTGTCGTTTTACGGGTGTGCCGTAAAGTGTGCCAACGTAAAATCTTTTTCTTACTGAACCGTTGCGTGCTTCTCACTGTTGTTGTTGTGGTTGAGGGCCTGGCGAACGATCTCCACTTCAGGGTGCTGGTACTGCATTGCAGTCTTCACATCCTTGTGCACCATCGTCTTCATCACCGCAGCCAGGTTACCGGTTGCCTTCAAAACCCGAGTGCCATAGTCATGCCTTCCACAGTACAAGACCAAGCTTTCGGAAAGGCCCGCTTTCTTCCGAGCTTCCCGAAACCGTTTCGCTAGGGTTGTGAGATGGCCCGATTTAGAGCGCTTGGAGGGAAATAGCCATCCTTCCCGTCTGTCGCCGCACCGCACCAAGAGAAGATCTAGAACCCTGTCAGTCATGGGGACGAGTCGTCTTCCGTTGGGGGTCTTGGTGTCCGGGACAAAAATGATCCTGCCGTTCCAATCTATGTTTTCAATGCGCGTACGGTAAAGCTCTCTTTCATTTCTCATCCCCGTATCGCGCATCAGGATGATGGCGTCGCGTAAGGGCTGTTCCGCTACAACCAACAGTTTCCTTTCAGCGTCGTCGTCAAGCCTCAAAGATCGGCCGTACGCTGCATTGTCAGTGTCAATTTCGTCGCGATTTCGTTCTGGCGCGGCTTACGGTAGCCGACCATTGGAGCAAGAATCAGAATGCCTTTCTCGCCTCTTTTGACGAAGCGGCCAAGCGAGTTCCATGTGCGAGTCCCTGCGACGTTGGTTGCTTGTGGTTTTTGCCGAGCAATCAGCATGATGTTGCCAAAGCTGTAGTGATGAAACCGGGCCATCGCGCTGAGATACTGCGTCAACACTTCACTCTCTCCCGACTCCAAAGCTGCGACTAAATAGCTGACTGCCTCGTTGGTTTTGTTTCTTGATCTCTTCTAATTTCATTGTTTTTTCCCTTCTGCCGGTGTCGGCTTGTTTTTTCTTTCACTTGGAGCGGCAGCGAGGAAAAACAAGGCGACACGGGCGAAGGGACGAAACGGAGCGCGAAGGAGGGTGGCAGGGCGTGAGTGAAAGCGCGGCGAGTGCCAAACCGGTTTTGGTTTATGGTTTGGCGCGAAACCGGCGCAGTCCGAAACGCCCGTCCGAGCCCGCGGCCAAGCGGGCGTCCACCCGGAAGAGGGCGCAGTGAAAGAATGATGCGGAGCCTACCGATGCACTGAGAGTGGCTTGTTCTGTAGACTGTTGATTCTGGCTGAGAAGTGAGTTGTAGACTGTGTATCCTAGAACTGGGATAATCAAATGGCACGGTGGAAGAGGGTTCCGGGCGAAAAGCCTTTGTTTTGGGTGGGGTCGGCAAAGGATGATCTGCTGGCGTTTCCGGAGGGCGTACAGGACGAGATTGGCATCGCCCTAAGTGTGGCGCAGTTCGGTGGAAAACACGCAAAGGCGAAGGTCCGGGAGTTCTTGAAATCGTAGAGGACCACAGGGGAGATACGCATCGCGCCGTATACACAGCCTGGTCGATATGTTCTTCACGCGTTCCAAAAGAAATCTCCTAAAGGAATAAAGACGGCCCAAACGGACGTGGAATTGGTTTCCCGAAGGCTCAAGTCGGCGGGTGAGGATTACGAGGCGAGATATGGCAAACGGAAAAAGCAGTGAGGCCGTGGTTCCAAGTTCCGGAAACGTATTTGCGGATCTTGGTCTACGCGATGCGGAGGAAAAACAAACAAGAGTGCGTCTAGCGGTGGCCATCAATGAGATTATTGAGGCGCGTCACCTATCGCAGAGCACGGCGGCGCGCCTACTCGACATCAATCAGCCCAAAATTTCTGCTTTGGTGAATTATCGGTTGGAAGGGTTTTCCGTGGAACGGCTGATGCATTTTCTCAATGCGCTTGATCGCGACGTAGAGATCATAATTAGAAAAAAGCCTCGGTCAAAACGAGCGGCGAAAATCATGGTTACGGAAGACAGATTATCCCACGTTGTGTGACTACTTAAAGTGATCATTCGCTAAGCGCTTTTGAGTGCGTCATTGTACCCAATGAGTGGGAGATTCAATGTCGCAGAAGTGGTGAACGTCGTCGGGAAGACGCTTTCTAGCACCGATGTCAGAGCTGCGTCTGTCCTGATTGATAGCAAGTGGCAGAATGTCATGACGGTTGTGCGGCTGTCATCCGATTCGCCCATGAGTACTTCAAATTAAGAGTCAGTTGCCTGCGAATTGAGTTACGGCGCCTGCCTGGGTCTTTCCTTCAGTTAATTGGGACCAGACGTTGCCGCGTTGTGTTGCTGACGTTGGTTTGTGGAGCGAGCGGTGGTCAGAAGTAACTTCAGATATGCCGACAACTTCCGTGCCGCCGATAACGGACCAGAATCGTCGGGGCACGCTCAGAACTCAAGGCGTGCTTGAAACGCGATCATACGAGGACTGCTATCCCCACCCAAGCCGACGCCCAGGAGGCCGGTTGGCGGAGAAGTTGTGTACGTAAGCGCTCCAAATCCTGTCTGCGTGGAAGGTTTTCCGGGGATCCCCGCTAGCGTCAGGCTGGGAAGGCCAAAGTTCGGATGGTTGAATACATTGAAGAACTGGGCCTCTACTCTGAGCTTCACCCGCTCGCTCACCGGAATCCATTTCGTGAGATAGAAGTCATTCCAGACAAAATCGGGGCCGCGGAGGGCGTTGCGACCGAGGTTTCCGAATTGGCAATGCTGTGGATCGTCCCCACCTGCGCACTGCCCAGTACTCGGATCAACAGCGGAAACAAATGCAGCCGGATTGAGCCACTGGAGAGTACCCGGTTGTGTCACACCAGCGACGGGATGACGCTCATAGAGCGGGACGTCGGTAACGACGCTTGCGAATTGCGGTCCACTGCCCTGCACAATGCCATTACCGTTGGCCGAATAGGGTGTGCTCAGAACGGAGAACGGCACTCCACTGTGCCAGAACATGGTTCCGGAAATCTGCCAGCCGTTGAGCACGTGGGCCAACTGGTGATTCCGAACGTGGACGGGCAACTGATACACATATTGCGCGTTGAGGTTGTGCCGGATGTCATAGTCGCAGGGACCGTAATCGCGGGTCAGCTCTCCTGGCAACGGAGAAAGAATCCCTCCCGCAGAAAACTGAAGGAATCCTCCGTTCGAAACCGTATCCATACAGCGGCTCCACGTGTAGTTGAATTGTCCTTGCAGACCGTGCCCCAGGCGCTTCATCGCGGTGAGTTGAAGGCCGTTGTAATGACTATTCTCCCCGGTGGCTAGCTGGGTCACCGCGCTGAACCGTGGATCGGTTGGGTGCATGTACGGGAATGGCGCAAAGCACCCCTGGCACACCGTCTGGTATCCGTTGACTTGGGTTAGGTAGGGCTGGTTCACAGCGCGTGTTCCCACATAGCGCGCCAGCAAACTCACTGTGGTTCCGAATTGCTGTTCAATTCCCAAGCTCCACTCCATGAAGTACGGAGCGTGCAGAGTGCCAGTGGGCACCGCTGTGATTGCGACCGGTGGGAGGCACGTTGCGGGATTAGCCTGTGAAGATGCGCACGAAAGCTGTCCTTGAGGGAATCCCGAACTAAATCTTTGATTTGCGGCGACGGTTGCATCCACTGCACTGTTCGGCACTCCCGGAGCGATGGCAGTCCCGCCCACTGTACCCAGCAGACCTCCCTGGAAGGTTTTGTCGTAAGGGGGATTGGTGCCAACAAGGTCCGCCACACTGCCCGGCAAAATGTCGCTGAAGATTCCGAAACCGGCTCCGCAGCACAGATTTGGGCCCGAACTGCCAGGCGATCGCGGTCCGCGGCTGCAGAATAGCCAGCGGTGTAGACGAAAACAAATTGCCGAGATGAGTCTGGATGGCCGCATTCAGCGGCTGATTCACGTCATGCGAGATCGAACTGAAAGAACCGCTAAGCCGAGCGATTTGATCGTGGGGATTGAGCGGGTTTGAGTTGAAGGTGTCGCGCACTCCGAATGTCCAAGTAAGTTTCCGCGTCACTTTCCAGGTGTCCTGCGCATATAAATCGAGATTGAGGAAGCGGAATGGTTCGTTCGCCGACAGGGGAAAAGTTTGGGTTGCAGTAGATGCCACTTCATAGATGAATTGCGGCAACGTCGTGTAGGTTACCGTTGGAACTGTGCCCTGCCCGAAGTCATAGTCATTCAAGCGAAAGATTCGGGTGTTCGTGCCAAACCGGAGTTCGTGAGCGCCATGGCTCCAAGCGAGGTTGTCATTGATGAAGAAGCGAGAGGCTCTCCGACCCTGTACCCAGGTATTGTCAAGCCCTCCAATTGTGGTGAAGGGTGCATTGGCACCGCTGCCCTGCAAGACAATCGGAAATGCCGCGAGCGTGTTCTGCAAATTGGCAGGCCCAAACAAGCTTTCGTACCACGAAAACGCTGGATTGAAATAGTTCACCAGGTTTTGTGAAAAGACGTGGGTGTAACCCGCCGCGAATGAGTAGAGGGGCTGAGGGGAGACCGCGTCAAACGAAGAGTTGATGGGATCTGTGTAGGCGGCTTGTACACCCGTGTCCGCCTGAAAGCGAAACCACGTCGTATCTCTCTCGTTGATGTTGTAGTCGACCCGGACCGTCTGCACCTGTTCGTGATCACCGCTGGAGTGCGAAACGCTTTGCCGGTTCGCACAACCGTCTCCGTTCGGTGGATTGCCCGATGCGGTGGTGCCGTCCGAGTTCAAAGGACACCCGAGCACCGCGAGAGGCGTGCCGTTGGTGTTTCCGTACAGGGAAAACATCTTTTGGTAGAACGCGACTGATTGCGGCGACGGCGCATAGGTCGATCCAGTTACGGAGTCTGTTCCGCCCCGTGGGAGTTGCTGTAGCACATATTGCTGAAACGCTGCGCTAGGAACCGTCGTGGGCGTCACGATCGGCAGGGCGATCCGAACCCATTCGCTGTCGAAGAAAAAGAAGAGTTTGTCGTGCACAATAGGTCCGCCCAGACTACCCCCAAAATGATTCACGGTCGATCCCGGCTTGTGATTCCCCGGCGTCGCGTTGGTGAAGTAGTCTGCTGCATTCAGTAGCGCCCCATTCCACAGTTCATAGAGATTCCCGTGAAACTGATTTGAGCCCGACTTGGTGACGTAGTTGACCTGGGATGCTCCATACCGTCCTTGATCCACAGCATAGGAAAGAGTATTGACCGTCACCTCTGAGATGGAATTCAGCCCCAGGACGAGATTGGTGGAGAGGCCGCTATTGAGGTTCGTAAGCGGGTCGTTCGTTTCTAGCCCGTCAACGATGTAACCGTTGGAGAGGGCGGGCAGGCCATTGAATTCCACATTGCCGTAGCCGTTTGTACCGCCAACAAAATCATTACCGCTGCCTGCCGTGTTGATGAGTGCGCCGGCGGCAAACTGCAGCGGGTAGGTGAGATCGCCGCCTGGATTGGGCAGATCCTCCAAGGTTGGGGCATTTAAGGTGGTCGATGCGTTGGCATTCTCCGGATTGAGGATAGGAGCCTCACTGCTGACCTCCACCGTCTCACGGGATCGGGCCACACCAACGATGAAATCCACGGTTTGCTTTTGGCCCAAGCCGGAAACGACATTATTGTTTTGCCGTGGCTCGAAACCCGACGCTTCAACCTTGACTGAATAGACCCCTGGCTTTAGTTGGGGGAAGTTGAATCGGCCCGAGTCATCGGTCTTGGCGCTCCGTCTGAGTCCGGTCTCTGGGTTCGTGATCGTTACGGTCGCACCGGGCACGACGGCGTTAGTCGTATCTCGAACTTGGCCGACGATGGCGCTGGTGGTCTCGCCCTGTGCTAGCGCTTGAGGCAGAGAGAGCGATGCCACAACCCCGAGAATGAGCACCTGTCGAAGGAGCTGCGTCATGTCTTTAGACTCATTTCGTCTTCCCTCACAGGCCACAGAGATCCCGAGGCGAAGCTTCAGATTGATTAACTAGCGATTATCTCACGTAGTTAACCATAGTTAACCACAATAGGCAAGCTGACAACGAGATGAGTGCCGAATTGACATGGACGCTGATTGCGAGCGAGTGGCAGATTCTGGATTGTGCTGCATGGCGGTCTTTCGCTAACAACCCGAGCACGCGTTGCGGTGTTGGCTTATATTCAGCAGATGCGAGACGGCGATTGCACTAGCCTCGATCTCGCTGTGAGGCCTAAGGCACCGGGGTTCACTGCGATGGGCTTTTTCTTGTTCTTTGGTGCCAGCATGGCAACTCTCGCCGCAACTACTTTGCTCTGGCGAGGCGTGCGTCTCGATCGTATCTGGACGCTCAATCCGACTGCGTACAAACAGCTCGCGCCTCGGGGTCGTATCGTTGGGATTCTCTTCTTGGTGCTCGGCGCGGCCCTCACCACGGCGGCAATCGGGTGGTTCCGACGCCGCCTGTGGGGATGGAGACTAGCGGTCGTCATCATCTCCATGCAGGTTCTAGGGGACGTCGTTAACTGCGTCAGAGGCGACTGGCTGCGCGGCGGTACTGGCGTCATCATCGCCGGGGCACTATTGCTGTTTCTTTTGCAGCCAAGAATTAGAGCTATGTTTACCTAGAATCTCTTTCGAAGAAATTCAAGAAGGCTATAGCCGACGAGGGCGGCTATAGTGGCAATTGCAAAATTGGCAGCGGTAAAAACATCTTCGACTGCCCAAGTTACGCCCCTCTTCTGGCCCATGCCTCAGCGCTCAAATTCCCCCATCAAGAGATTGGAATAAAACAGGAACACGATAGACCCCACCTCGATCACGGCTCTCCAGGCATTTTTCTTCATAGTGAACATCAACTCCTTTCGGGGAATAGTAGCAGCAGCAACGAACATGAGGATTTTTCAACGGTTAGGGCGCAGGACGCTTCCCATACAACCATTCCATTAAGAACGCGATGCCGATGCCGACTAGAAGGACTGGCCAGACCCAACGCGTGTCGAGGTGGATCATGCGCACGCCTGAGAGCAGGAACATCACGCCACCGATCAGAAAGGTGGGCCGGTGATTGCGCAGTGAAAAGAGCGATTTCTAAACCAGTTTGCGAGGCAACCGATGGCCATGGCGAAAAGGCACGCAGCCGCTGACGACACATGAAGGGGCCGCCAATAGATTCCTATGAGGCTCAGCACTCCCCACGCCATCAACGAAACGATGAACCAGTAGCAGATCGCTGCTGGCGAGCTACAACAAGCTGCCGGTTGCTTTGTCATCGCGTTGGAATTCCCCTTCAGATCTCGACTCCATCCTACTCGTCTCATGGGTGGGGACCTGGCTGCGGCATCCCCAAATGCTCTGGAGCATGACGAGGAGAGGGATCTGGTTCCGGGCCAAGCGTATCGACGGAGGCGGCACGATGCGCGTCAGGCACGAATTGGCACGGGCTCAGGGTTGACAACACGGGGGAACCGGGCTTACATTAGTAGTTAGTTAACTAACTCACAATGAGCATGAGGAAACCACAACCAGACAAGCGGACACGGCTGATTGAGACCGCTATGAAGCTGGCGCACCGGAACGGTTTCAGAGAGACGAGCCTGGCGGACATCGCCGAAGCCGCCCATGTTCCGTTAGGGAACGTTTACTACTACTTCAAGACCAAGGAAGAACTTGGCGAGGCCGTTGTGGAGCGGCGTCTGGCGGAGTTTCGCGCATTCCGGGAAGAGATCGACCGGCTGAGTTCTCCGAAGGAGCGGCTTTTTGCTTTTGTGGAAAGCATTCAAGGGAACCGGGAGCGGCTTGCGCGTGGGGGATGTCCGCTGGGCGGCTTGTGTTCCGAGTTGCAAAGGGAGGGCGGCGCTCTCGCAAAGAAATCCGCGGCACTCTTCACCGAGCCAATGGGCTGGCTAGAGGAGCTATTCCGGGCGGCCGGCGATGAAGAGGATGCCCGAGAACTCTCCGCGCATCTCTTCTGTGCTTATCAGGGTATGGCTGCGGTGGCACACGCCGCTAATGACCCCGACTTGGTGGTGACGGAGGTGAAGCGCCTGAAAGATTGGATCGGGGACGCTGTGAGACCGAATGATCAGCAACAGTGAATTCGTCAGAAGGGAACAACACGATGAAAGTAGCACTTGATAAAAAGCAGTTCGGACCGTGGGCGCTCGTCACGGGCGCTTCGTCGGGAATTGGCAAGGAATTCGCGCGGCAAATCGCAGCGTCGGGGATCAACGTAGTGCTGGTGGCCAGACGAGACGCATTGCTTGCCGAATTGGGACGCGCCATCTCACAGGAGTTTGATGTTCAGTACCGAGCCTTGGCTATGGACCTCTCACAAGAGGGATTCATAGCGGGACTCGCCGACGCTACGGAGGATATCGACATCGGGCTTGTCGTCTCCAATGCCGGCACCGGAAATCCCGGCGAGTTCTTGAAGCTTGATCGACAGTTGCTTCAGGCGACTTTGCGGCTCAATACAATGGCGCATCTGGACCTCACCCACCATTTCGGCTCGAAACTCACCGAGCGGAGGCGGGGCGGCTTGATCCTCGTGGGGGCAATGGGTGCGGAAAACGGGGTTCCCTGTATGGCGAATGACGGAGCCGCGAAGGCGTATGTACACAGCCTTGGCGAGGCGCTTCACTATGAGTTCAAACCTCTAGGTGTCTACGTCACTGTACTGGCAGCCGGGTTTACGGACACAGCGGTGCTCGAAAAGTTCGGCTTGGATCCGAAGATCATGCCGATGAAACCGATGAGCATCGAGCAGTGTGTATCTGAGGGCCTCAGCGGTCTACTCAAAAACCGCTCCAAAATCGTTCCAGGCCGGCTGAACCGTATCATGAACGCCCTCGTGCCCGCTTCTCTTGCGCGGAAGATGGAGGCAGACTTGCTTGGTAAAGGGGTTGCCAGCAAGTCCGCAAAGCGCGAAGGCCCAGACCTAATAACAGCCGGGTAATGAATCGAGGCTGCCATGGATTACTCGTCGAACATTGGGATGTGATTCAGGATGAGGCCACAGAAGAGCAATCGAAAAGTGGCGCTCCCACGTTCGGAAAGACTTTCTCAAAGTGCAAATGAGAGAGACTGCTCCGATTCAAAGCTCACCTGCAAACAGAAGAGGGGTTCACCCCATCGAGGTGTGCCATAAGTGTGCCGTACGCTTCGGTCCCGAGTGCGCTAAAGTGAGCCGTTTCAATACCAGTACAAAATGCTTCCGTGCGGGCTTGGTTGAGGGTAAGTTATTGAATTGTATAACGGAAAGCGGGAATGTAGTGTGCCGAGTTCGACCTACTCTTAATCAGTAGGTTGAAGGTTCGATTCCTTCCGCGCTCACCATCCTTTCAACCACTGGTAGAGACCGCTCTCCGCAAATCAGTCGTCGTGGATGTGAGCGGAAGCTTAGAGCGGCAACCAGCAAACCTGCTTAGTAGATCACTTCGATTGCATCGACCCGTGAGGGATAAAACGCCAGGTGCTCTTTAATGTCGCCGACTGCGTCATAAGGTTTTTCGTATGTCCAAACGGCGTATTCGGATTTCGATCCGCCGATCGGAATGCTGTAGTACGTACAATCTCCCTTGTACGGACAATAGGTGTAGTGCGTGGTCCGAACCAGCAACGACATGTCCGCATCGTTGCGCGGCAAGTAGTAAACCGGCGGATATCCCTTCTCCTCTAACCGAAGCGCTCGCGTCGATTCAGCGACGATCCTCCCTGCAACCGTTACACGCACCTTGCCCTCAGCCGAAGAAATCGTGATGGGATGGTCAGGCCCGGGAATTCTGATTTCTTTGCCTTTGCTTGACGTGGCATGCATTGCGCTCGCGTTGTCCGTCACAGCTTCGACCCTCCATCGACCGGGATACTCGCTCCTGTGATCCAGCGGGCTGCGTCCGACGCCAGAAACGCGACGACGTCCGCGACATCTTCCGGCTTGCCGATTCGCTTGAGTGCTTGCATCCCGAGAGTGACCTCGCGACCCGCTTCACTTTTAGCGAAGTTCGACATGTCTGTGTCGATCACCCCGGGCGCAACTGCGTTTACGCGAATGCCCTGGGGCCCGAGAATGGCGGCCCAGTTCTTGACCAGAGTTTCTAGTGCTCCTTTGGTCGAGGCGTAGGCAAGGATCGAGGGGCTGTCTACGCCAGGTTTGCCAACTACTGCGCGGGCCCCGAGAGAAGAGATCACGATGATGTTCGAGCCGTCGGCTAGAATGGGCAGGAGTTGCTGCACCAGGAAAAACGGGCTTCGCACATTCGTTGCAAAGAGATTGTCAAAATCCTCGACCGTATGATCCTTGATGGTCGCAGCCTTCCCGATTCCGGCGTTGGAAACGAGCACATCCAATCGCTGGCCGACAATCGAACGAACTTCCTTCGCCAGGAGTGTTGCCCCTTCTGGAGTTCCCAAATCCGCCCGGATTGCATCTGCGCGGCCCCCGTTTGAATTGATTTCGGCGACAAGGGATGCCGCGTCTTGCGCGGAACGGCCATAGTGAACCAGGACTCGCGCACCGGCTCTAGCCAGCGCAGATGCCGTCGCACGCCCAATGCCGCGCGACGCCCCGGTGACCAGTGCGGTTTTGTTTTGGAGCGTTGCCATTTTATTTCCCTCACAATTCAGGGCATGCGGCGCAATGAAATACGGAAGAGCTCTCAGCATGCTTGTCAGGCATAAGCGAACGTTTTCGCGCGACGTGCCCCAAGGTCATCACTCATGAGATGCCCTGGGTAGCGAGCCGTCGCATCTTGGAGGGATACTTTGTAAAGCTGATCAGCAATGCTTTTGGAGTATTTTGGTGAAAGATGGAATTAAGACACCTGCGTTATTTCGTAGCGGTCGCCGAAACCGAGAGCCTAACCCTGGCTGCAAAGTCTAAGTTGCACACTTCGCAGCCATCGCTGAGCCGCCAGATCCGGGATCTTGAGGGAGAGATTGGCGCCCAACTCCTGATACGCCGCGCTCGCGGGATCGAACTGACACCGGCGGGTCGAGCCTTTCTCGATCATGCCCGTGTAGTGCTATCGCAGGTAGAAGCAGCGGGGGAAGCTGCACGCCGGGTCGTTCATCCCAATAAGCCATGCTTCACCATGGGCTTTCTCACCGGACATGAATTGACGTGGATGCCCGAAGCCTTGCGGATTTTGCGTGACGAGTTGCCTAACATCGACGTGATGATATCGAGTCAATCCTCCCCGCTGCTTGCGGAGAGCCTTTCGAAAGGAAAAATCGATGCAGCTTTTCTTCGACGGGAGAAAGGAGTGCCAGGGTTGGCGTTCCGTCTTCTTGCGAAGGAGCCTTTGATGGTGATCTTGCCGAGCGACCACCCACTCGCTGCGCTCAAAGCCATAAGTCCGAAGGATCTGGTAGGCGAGACATTCGTGGCCGTGTCCGACACGGCGCCGGTACTGCGTAAGATCATCGACAATTACCTGAAGCGCTCCGGGGTCAACATCACGCCAACTCACCAGGCGGATCATGTCACGATGGGAATGTCCTTAATAGTGTCGGCGCGCGGCGTGGGCCTGCTACCTGCTTACGCACATAATTTTCTCTTTTCGTCTGTAACGAGTCGCCCTCTGAAAGGCGATGCGCCAACTGTCGACCTGGTCCTTGGCTACAGAAAGTCGAATCAGTCTCCCATCCTGAAGCGTTTCCTTTCGAGATTGGACGAGTTGGTGGCTCGGGTCTCGAAAAAGGCGCAGTAAGCTTCGTACGACAGCTCAGTCAAAGTGCCGCTCGCCTTGCGCCACCGTCGGACTTCCTGCCTCGATAGTCGCAACAAAATAGTAAAGCTGTGATTTTAATCTCTAGCCCATGCTTGTGAAGCATTGGTGCCAGTTTTAATAAAGTATGCTCCAGGCCCGCTACCAATGCTTGACGCCACAATCTAACTAGGTGATCTGAGTTCTCGCAGGCGGCTCTTTGTTGACATTTTGTCATGCCTGAACTGTATGAGCGCCAGATCGAGGAGGTAGTCGCTATGGATTCACAAGTCGTATTAATTACCGGCGCACTAACAGGCATCGGACGCGCCACGGCTCTGGCTTTCGCGCAAGAAGGAGCGCGAGTTGTTGTTTCCGGTCGGCATGACGATGCAGGACAGAAGCTAGCCACTGAACTGCGCAACCTCGGCGCTGAGGCCGAATTTGTACGCACCGATGTGCGCCACGAAGACGAAGTCAAAAACCTTGTCGACAAGACGATTGCTCGTTTCGGACGCCTCGACATTGCCGTCAATAATGCTGGCACCGAGGGCACTCCCGGTTCGGCTGCCGATGTGACCACTGAGAACTATCAAGCTATCTTCGATACAAATGTGCTTGGTGTGCTTCTGAGCATGAAGTACGAGATTCGGGCCATGCTTCGGCAAGGCAAAGGCAGCATCGTGAACATTTCGTCTGCGTACGGCAAGGTCGGTGGCCCGACCGCCGCCGTGTATGTTGGGAGCAAGCACGCTGTGGAAGGCATCACGAAGTCTGCGGCGATCGAACTCGCCGGCACAGGCGTTCGTGTCAACATCGTTGGCCCTGGTCCGGTAGAAACGGGAATGTTCAACCGGTTTGCCCAAACGAGGGAAAACAAAGCGAATTTCCTCGACGCACAAGTTCCTAACAAGCGCATCGGCACTCCCGAGGAAATTGCAAACGCCATCGTGTTCATTGGCTCTGACAAGGCCTCCTACATCATTGGTGCATCCCTGGCGGTCGATGGAGGGATGATCGCAGACTGATCTGAGCCGCCGAGGAACTCGCTATAGTGGGCAACGACGGAGAAAGAACAATGACTAAGAAGCTTGAAGGCAAGACTGCCGTCATCACCGGCGCGACAGAAGGGATTGGCTTCGCTACGGCAAAGCTATTCGCAGAGGAGGGTGCATATGTCTTTATCACGGGCCGTCGTCAGAAGGAACTCGGCGAGGCGGTTAAGGCAATCGGGGCAAACGTTTCCGGCGTTCAAGGAGACGTTGCCAAACTGGATGACCTTGATCGTCTCTACGAGACCGTCTCCAAGGTGAAGGGCCGAATCGATATTGTTTTCGCCAATGCCGGCGTTGGCGAATTTGTTCCGTTCGGAGAAGTCACCGAAGAACATTTCGACAAGCTCTTCAACACCAATGTGAGGGGAACGTTTTTTACGGTGCAAAAGGCGCTGCCGCTCCTGAAGGATGGTGGCTCAATCATTCTCAACGGCTCCGTCGCTAGTGTTAAGGGTACTGCCGCCTTCGGCGTTTACGCCGCGACTAAGGCTGCAATCCGCTCTTTGGTGCGAACCTGGACTACGGATCTGAAGGGCCGTCACATCCGCTCAAACGTGGTGAGTCCGGGTCCGATCAATACGGCAATGGTGAGTCGGCAATCTCCGGAGGTGATTGCGCGGATTGTCTCCACCGTCCCGATGGGACGGATGGGCGAGCCCGACGAAGTTGCGAAGGCTGCATTGTTTCTGGCTTCGGATGACTCCAGTTTTGTCACAGGTATTGAATTGTTCGTTGACGGCGGCAGAGCGCAGATCTAGCCGCCGGCACACCCATATACCGACTGAGCGCAGAGTCATGAAAGTGTACGGATGAAGAAAACCTGATCATTTCTGAAGAAGGAGAATTCGATGAGCCGAACTACACAGGAAAAAAATAAGGCACTCGTCCTCGAGGCTTTCGACACTCTCTTCAACAAAAGAGAGTACGTAGCGGCCGAACGCTATTGGTCCCCTGACTACATTCAACACAGCGCTCATATCGCACCTGGTCGTGAGGGTCTGTTCAATCTCATCAAGAGCCTTCCCCCGACCCTCAGGTATGAGCCAGGAGCGATCGTCGCTGATGAAGATTTCGTAATCGTACACGGGAGATTCTCGAATTTCGGGCTGCCCGTAAACTGGATCGCGGTTGACATTCTTCACATCCAGGACAGCATTCTTATCGAGCACTGGGATGTGATCCAGGACGAAGCCTCGCGCGAACAATCAATGAGCGGCCTCCCGATGTTCGGCGAAGTGTTCACGAATTGAGCGTTGCGGGAATCGATGGTTCATGGTCATTTAATTGTGGCCCCGGGTACGATTCGAAATCCACATCGAGAGCATCTATAAACAGAAGATTATGTCAGCCATTATCCAAGCCAATCCCCTCGAGAAGTTGTCGCAAGAACCGCTGCCAACCGGAGATTCGTGTGTCCTGGTTATTTTTGGAGCTTCAGGTGATCTGACGAAGCGGAAGCTGATCCCGGGTCTATACAACCTGGCATGCTGGGGCTGCATGAACCCTGAGTTCGAAGTTCTCGGGATTGGCCGCACGCCGATGAGTTCTCAAGAGTTTCGCAAGAGAACAGGCGAAGCAGCCGCCAAGTCAAAAGATACACGCGACTTCAGCGGGCCGGGATGGACAGACTTCGAAACGCGCCTGCACTACATGGAAGGTGATATCAACAACCCGAATTTCTATCCCCAGTTGCGCAATCGGCTGGAGGAGATGGAGAAGAGTGGTTCGAGCCCAAACCGTTTGTTCTATGTATCGACGCCCGCTTCAGTAGCTGGACCCATCATCGAAGGTTTGGGAGCAGTAGGGCTGAATCGCCGCGAACATGGTTGGACGCGAATTGTTCTGGAAAAGCCCTTCGGGCGAGACTTGGAATCGGCGAACGTACTGAATGACGTGGTGCACGGAGTATTCGACGAGAGAGCGGTGTACCGGATTGACCACTATCTTGGCAAAGAGACAGTGCAGAACATCCTGGTCTTCCGCTTCAGCAACTCGCTGTTCGAACCGGTGTGGAACCGGAATTACATCGACTATGTGGAGATCACCGCGGCTGAGACGGTCGGAGTCGAAAATCGCGCGCCATTCTATGAAGAGACCGGCGCCTTGCGCGATATGGTGGCGAACCATCTGCTTCAGTTGCTGGCGCTCACTGCGATGGAACCGCCGTTAGCGTTCGATGCGGATTCGGTGCGTGAGCAGAAGGTGCAGGTATTTCGATCCATTCGGCCAATGAATGTCGAGGATGTAGCACGATTCACCGTTCGAGGGCAGTATGGTTCTGGCGTGATTGACGGGAAGCAGGTACCAGGCTATCGCCAAGAACCAGGGGTGGACCCCAGCTCTAGAACCGAAACCTACGCAGCAGTAAGGTTTCAGATAGAGAACTGGCGGTGGGCCGGAGTTCCGTTCTACATCCGGACTGGGAAACGTCTTGCGCAAAATCTGACGGAGATCCGCGTGCATCTCAAACCGACCCCACAGGCCTTGTTTGCGAGCACGTCGTCGGTAATTGGGCCGAATGTCATTACAATCAGCATTCAGCCGGACGAGGGAATTTCGATCGCATTCGACGCGAAGCGACCGGGCACGCAGATGCGGACGGTGACCGTTCAGGCCAATTTCTCTTATCAAGCGAGCTTTGGATCGAAGGGGCCGGTTGCGTATGAAACTCTGCTGCTGGACTCAATGCGTGGCGATGCAACTCTCTTTACGCGTCGAGACGAGGTGGAGGCGGAATGGCGCATCATTACGCCGATTGAAGAAGCCTGGGAGCATTTGCCACGACCGGACTTTCCCAACTATGCCGCGGGCAGCGAAGGACCCACCTCCTGGCATGAACTGCTGAAAGTCGGCGGCAAGAGCGGCCTTCCCATGTTCGGCGACGTCTTCACGAAGTGAACATTGCGCTAATTCATCGTGCGCTGACCACGGCTCGGCTTCTCTGTGTCAATTCCAGGCGGCAAGATTTTGACAGCGTGTCCACCCCTTGACTAGGCCAGCGTCACCATTCCAGACCGACCCTGAATTCCCCCGAAATTGCAGTAAATTCGGCACTGTCATTGATTCTTGTTCCGGTATCAACTGGAAACGGATTTGCACAAGCCTATTAGGAGTTGAAGAAAGATTGGTCATAAGTATTCACCTTTGCCAGTGCCCGCCTCTGGGTTTTCAATTTGTCCCCGAGATCTGGCGAAAAGTGGATCGGAGTAAATAGTAAGTTTGGGAAGGAATATACCCGATGCGAAATCAAGGAATGAAGAAGACTCTGTTGTTCGCTCTAGTGACGCTCTCAGCAATCTCCGTGAGCGGTTTCCTGTTGGCAGCTCAGAAACAATCGGTCCAGACCCGAACAAACGGCCAGGCATGCCCCAACGATGACAGCGGCTTGACGTTACCCGCTGGTTTTTGCGCGACTGTGTTCGCCGACGGCATTGGTCATGCTCGCCACATGGTAGCGGCGCCCAACGGAGTTCTTTACGTCAATACCTGGTCGGGCAGGTACTACGCCAACGATACCCCACATGCGGGCGGTTTTCTGGTCGCTTTGCAGGACAAAAATGGCGGGGGTCGAGCCGACGTCATTGAGCGCTTTGGTGAAACCGTCCAAAGTGGCGGACACGGCGGTACCGGGATCGGCATGTATAAGGGTGCGATCTACGCCGAGATCAATGATCGGATCGTGCGATATTCACTGTCTACGAATTCCATCGCATCGAGTGGGCCTGCCGATACCATCGTCTCCGGATTACCGCTGGGTGGCGACCATCCCATGCATCCATTTCTTATCACGGCCGACGGAACCATGTATATCGATGTCGCCAGCGCAACCAATGCCTGCCAGCAGAAAAATCGGATGCTTAAGTCACCTGGCGTGAACCCTTGCACGGAACTGGAAACCCGAGGCGGCATCTGGCGCTACGATGCGAATAAGACCAATCAAGTATTTTCTCCAGCTGACCGCTTCGCCACGGGAATTCGCAACGGCGAAGGTTTTGCGATCGAGCCAAATGGACAAGTATTTGTGACCCAGCACGGGCGCGATCAGCTGCACGCGAATTGGCCCGACCTGTATAAGCCCGAACAAGAGGCGACTTTACCCGCCGAGGAATTGTTGCTCTTAAAAGAGAATAAAGATTATGGCTGGCCCGAGTGCTACTACGACGCTTTTGCGCAAAAGCGTGTCCTGGCGCCGGAGTACGGTGGCGACGGTGGCAAAGCCATCGGCCCGTGCGCGAACAAGCCCGCACCGGTTGCGGCATTCCCCGCCCATTGGGCGCCGAATGCCATGGTGCGGTATGACAAGGAACAATTTCCTGCGCGTTACCGCGACGGCGTCTTTATAGCCTTTCACGGATCATGGGATCGGGCGCCTTATCCGCAAGGCGGGTATAACGTAGTGTTTCAGCCGCTCGAGGGCGACCGAGCATCCGGCGAATGCGAAGTCTTTGCGGATGGCTTTGCCGGGGCGGTGAAGACGCCGGCCCAAGCCGAGCATCGTCCGACCGGCTTGGCCGTCGGACCCGATGGTTCGCTCTACGTCTCCGATGATATCCGCGGCCGGATCTACCAAATCGTCTATCGCGGAGGCGCGGACTTCGACGCAACCAATGTCGTGAAATGTCCGAGTCTTACAGCTCCGGCTGGCAGCATCAACGAGGCTGCGGCCCAACCGCCCGAGGGTACGCACCCGGATGCCGGGGCGGCCGCAGCGCTTCCCGTTCCCCAAGGAGCGACGCGAGAAATGGTCGAGCTCGGGGAACGCATTTATCGCGGACAAGTGGGCGGAGCTGCATGCACAGGCTGTCACGGTAACACCGGACAGGGCACGCCATTAGGTCCCGCTCTAAATGGCAAGAAATGGTTGTGGAGTGATGGCAGCTATGCCGGCATCAAAAAAACAATAACAGACGGTGTTCCGCAACCCAAAGAATATCGCAGCCCAATGCCGCCCATGGGTGGCGCACAACTTTCACCCGACCAGACATCAGCGGTCGCAGCCTACGTATGGAGCATGAGCCATCTTTCTGCGCCCAGGCGCAATTGACCCTTTATCTTTTGTTATGTTCCACCACCAATCGGCGCCACTTCGACTGGCGGAAGTAGCGGCACCGCGGCAAGGGTGTTAGCCTGATTTGTGGCAAAAGCAGCGGCCGAAAAGGTGTTTTCGTTCGAGGAGCGTGAAGTCGTTATAACGCATCCCGACAAATTATATTTTTCGTCCCAGACACCAATATCGAAACTGAATCTCGTGCGCTATTACCTGTCGGTTGCGCCGGGCGCGCTCGCGGGAATCCGAGATCGTCCAATCGTTCTAAAGCGTTTCGTCAACGGTGCCGAGGGTGAGGCGTTTTATCAAAAGCGGGCGCCCGGCAATCGGCCGTCATGGCTGCGAACGGTTACTCTGTCCTTTCCTTCCGGCCGAACTGCAGAGGAGATAGTCGTCGATGACGCGGCTGGGCTTGCCTGGATCGTAAATCTGGGTTGCATCGAATTGCATCCGCATCCGGTCCGCTCCTCCGATCTCGATCACCCCGATGAATTGCGGATCGATCTCGATCCAATCCCGGGTGTGTCTTGGGCCGATGTGTGCCGGGTTGCGCTTGAGGTGCAGGCACTGCTTGAAGAAGTAGATCTTCGTGGTTGGCCCAAAACCAGCGGCTCACGCGGCATGCATGTGAATGTGCGTATCGAACGTCGGTGGACATTCGCCGAAGTGCGTCGCGCGGCCCTGGCATTATCACGCGCGGTGGAGCGGCGAATGCCCTCTCTGGCCAGCTCGAAGTGGTGGAAAGAAGAGCGTCATGGCGTGTTCCTCGATTACAACCAGAACGCCAAGGATCGGACCACGTGCTCTGCTTATTCCGTACGTCCTGTTCCCGACGCCCGTGTCTCGACACCGCTTCACTGGCATGAAGTGCCTGAATGCAACCCCGCCGACTTCACACTATTCACGGTTCCAGGGCGCTTCGCAGAAATTGGCGATCCCCACGCATCCATTGACGCTACGCCTGGTTCGCTTGAGAAATTGCTGGAACTTGCGAAAAGGGACGAGGCCGCCGGTCTCGGTGACGCGCCATGGCCGCCCCACTTTCGCAAGATGGAAGGGGAAGCGCCTCGCGTCGCGCCGTCCCGTGCTAAATCAGCGGCAAAGAAGGCGGGGACAAAGACGCCGCTCCTCGTAGTTGCGAACTCTCGCGATAAAGCAGCAGCGCTGGCGGGTCTCGAAAGGTGGAAGAGCAAACACGCCGCTGTAGCCGGACTGCTTGCCGTCGACGACGTGCTGATCGACTCAATGCGAGGCAGGTCATCCACGTGGACGCGCATCCGGATCAATCTGCGTCACGTCCCTGAAGAACTCCGGCCAGCCCAGGAAACTCCTGACCCGGATGACGATCCAACGCGCGAATGGCGTGACTCGCATAAGAAAAAAACCGACACATAGTTCGCGCCAGAGCTAACGACCATGCGGAAAAATCTTCGCCAACTCTTGCGCCGGAACTACCTCAAGCTGGGCGTATGTGCAGTCGCCCGGCTTCTTGTCGGTTCGCCACCTGCGGAATTGTGCCATATGACGGAAGCGGTTTCCCTGCATGTGTTCATAAGCCACCTCCACTACCAGTTCAGGTCGTAGTGGTTCCCAGGATAGATCCTTTCCTTGACTCCATCGGCTCTGGCCGCCGGGAATCCGGCTGGGAACTTCACCAGTAGCACTGCCATGATCTGCCCAGTCCTTCCATGGATGAGCAACAAGGGCATCCTTTCGGTATGGTTTGAGAAATTCTGCGAGCTCCAGGCGCTTCTCAGCGGTGAAACTTGCACAGACCCCGACGTGTTGCAAAGCGCCGGCATCATCGAAAAGGCCCAGCAACAACGAGCCCACAAGGGTGCGATCGCCTTTTTTGTACCAGCGAAATCCCGCAACAACACAGTCGCAGTCCCGCTCATGTTTGACCTTGAGCATCACGCGCTTGTTTGGCTCATAGGTTCCGGAAGCAGGTTTGGCGATGACACCATCGAGACCTGCGCCCTCAAAGCGACGAAACCAGTCGGAGGCGACGTTGCCGTCAGTGGTTGCCGGTGTGAGATGGATGGGTGGCGCCGCCGATGAAATCAGCGATTCCAGAGCGTGTCGCCGCTTTTGGTATGGCTCACTCCGAAGATCGCGGTCTCCCAGGCAAAGCAGGTCGAAGAACACCAATGAGGATGGAGTCTGTTGAGATAGAAGATTCACGCGCTTTGCGGAAGGATGGAGGCGTAGCTGCAGAGCGTCAAAGTCAAGTCCGTTATTCTTCACGATGACAATCTCTCCGTCGAGGACGCAGCGAGCGGGCAACGACGAGCGCAACGGCTCAAGCAGTTCAGGAAAGTAGCGTTCGAGCGGCTTTTCGTCGCGGCTCTGGATCAGGATTTCATCCCCGTCGCGAAACACCAGCGCCCTAAATCCGTCCCATTTGGGCTCGAAAAACCAATCTCCAGTGGCCGGTAATTTGCTCACTCGCTTGGCCAGCATCGGCAAAAGCGGCGGATTCACAGGAAGCTGCATGCCTCATGGTATACCGCCTACTTTCGGTGTGGTTGCTAGTAACTGCGATTCTACGCAGAGGCTGCGTCGAGGCTTCCCTGCCTTCCGAGTCGCCTGTGATTTCAAATGGCAACTCGCGGCAACTTTCTGATCCAAGATATAACTTATCCAGGCGATAGCGCGTGCACGCTCAGATCACAATTGCCAACCTGCGTTGGTATACCAACGCAGGACTCGGAGAGCGCGCAGCGTGTTCCAACGGCTCGCCTTCCCGACACCAGTCTCCATCTCCAATGGAATACGCTCGGAATGCAGGAGGTTGAGCGGCCAGCGTCCGTTCTGGTGGCGGCGCTCGACCACAATGTTGATCGCTTCACTGACGCGGCTGTCGGGTCTCATTCCTGCGTTCCTCAGATAATCCAGTCCGCGCAAGACGTCGTAGTGCCAAAATGTCGGGAACGAGAAGCGGAGCCAGCGTTCATCGATGACTGCGCCGGTCCTGAGCGAGCGGAACATTCTGCGCTCGAGCAGATAGTTTTCGGCCCTCTTGCGGGCCTTGGTGACTGCCGCAGACTTACGGCCTGCTCGTTCATATTCGAGCAGGCCTTCGAGCACGCAGATGGTGGTATGGAACGAAGAGCGCCGGCTTTTTGGCCTTTTCGCAGAGACCAGGGTAGCTTCGCAATTCCAGCCGCCATCTTCGAGCTGCTCGCACAGGAGTTGAGTGGCCAGTGCGTCGTTCGGTTTTTTGTAATACGAACCGATGGCCAGGATTCTGCCGTTGATGCAGGGTTCGGTTTCACCGTATAGAAAAGGCCGGTTCTTGAGCGGCTTGAACGCCAGCCGCTTCTCGACGCGGTCGATCATTTTACGAGCCTCTTTGCTGACTGGGTCAAGACCCAGGTCCATCAAGACGACCAGACTGTAGAGGGTAATTAACAAGCCGCGGTCCTCCCGCGCCCCGCCCCAGTTCCCCGCACGAGATTGGAGGGCTAGAAGTTGTGATCCCCAACCTTCGGTTGCAACGCGAGCCCGCTCGGCCGCAACCGCGGTAGGCCCTTCACCGGTAAGGTCCCTCATGACCTGCCAACGGATAGCCGGATCAGAATCGAGCAGCCATTTGAGGTGGGCGCGCCGAGGTGCGTAATCGTGTAGCCGCATTAGTGTGTTATAGCAAATGGTGTGTAAGTTTTGATCCGAGCGGGAACGTAAGGCTTCTTTGTTACCGGCGTAATCCTGCTTGCGCGCCAACCAGTGCATCTGTCGTGCATGAATGTCCAAAGAATGTTTCTGGGATAGGAGAAGGATAGGAGGTCAGTCCACTGGGGTCGGAATGGCAAACTGCAAGCTGGAGAGCCGAAAGCCGTTCACTGCTGCGGAGCGAAATACCCTTTGCGCGCCCGCACTTGCAGATCTTTTTTCAGCGCGGAAATTTCAATCGAGCGATACCGCCCATCGGCATCGAAGTCGGCGGGCTTGTAAGAGACCACGTATTGGCTGCGCAGTTCGTCTTCGATGGCTGCAAAGGAGTGCGTCATGTCCTTCATCTTGAAAGGGAAGAAGGCGCGGCCGCCGGTAGCTGACGCGATTTGCTCCAAAACCTTGTCGCCGCGTAGGATCAGGCCACTGTCATCAGTTGAGATGGCATAAATAATGACTTCGGCGCGCTGCGCCATTTCGATGGCCTGCGCGCGTGAGACTTCACTCTGGTTATCCTCGCCATCGCTCACAATGACGATTGCCTTTCGCACCGGGCGATCAGGACGATCCTTCAAGAATTTTTCTTTGCACTGGCGATAGATGGCATCGTAAAGCGCGGTGCCTCCCCCATCCTGCAATCGGTGTACGCCAGCCGATAGCAGTTGGACATTATCGGTAAAGTCCTGTGCCATCTGACTCTGCTTGTTGAATCCAACGACGAACGCTTTGTCGAACCCGGCCCGCACCGTTTTCTGCAGGAAGCTGGTGGCCGCGTCCTGCTCGAATTCAAAACGGCTGTGCACCGAACCACTGACGTCGATGAGTAAACCAAGGTGCAGCGGCAGATCAGTTTCGCGGCGAAAATTCACAATTGACTGCGGCGGCTTATGATCATCGAGGATGGAGAAATCGTTTTGATTCAGATCGCGGACAAACTTGCCGTGCTTGTCTGTCGCGATGAACAATACGTTCACTTCGTCGACGCGTTTGTGAATCGTCAGCAACGCCCCGCTCTGGGGATCATCGGAATCCGAAGCGTCGGAAGAAGGAACTTCGGCACTCGAAGCATAGGCGTTCAGACCGGAAGCGCTGGTGGCATAGATTGGCGACTGAACGATTGGCGACTGAACGACAGCCGGCGACTGAGCGATAACCGGCGTCGCCAGGGCCAAAACCGCTTCCAGCGCCAAGACCCACACAGAAAAACCGCGGTTTGGGTATATGTACTTCATTCCCAAAAGGTCCAAATTTTTCATTCCAGACAGCCTAAACAGAGCTTCCAACATATTAGATGCAAGCCGGATGCCGAATAGATGGGGCCCTTTTCCTCCATCCTGCCTTGACTTTAGAAGGCTGTACCGTGAAGCGCCAAGTTACAAAAGGAGCACACGACGGGTCATGTCCGCGCTCCCGCCCAGCCCACACGAGACCCAAGCTGGCAGCGCCATTGATCTGATTTCCCTTCCCTCCGGGCCAATTCTTTCAGGTGGTTCACAACATCTTTTAGGCTGCCAGGAAAATTGGCGCCACGATGAGGGAATTTCGAAGTCTATGTCGCTTTAGCAGATGAGGGAATCCTTAAGCAACATATTGGGACGTCTGTAAATGACGCCCCCCGTGGCGGTCTGCCGGACCCGATCCCTCGGCATTTTTTTATAAGTGCCATTCGTAACCATAAAAATCAAAGGAAAACAGATCATGAAATCTTCAAACCTCGCGCATGTCGCCATTCTTATGTGGCTGACGATATTTGTTCCGATTGCCGGCAAAGCTGCCACCTTTCCGCTGGCAGCGCCCTATGGATTGGCGCTGGACGCCTCGGGTAATTTGTATGTGGGCAATACCGCCGGGAACGATGTACTTGTGTATAACCCAAGCCATGTGCAGACACGCAGGGTTACTCAAGGCGTGCAGGGCCCTACCGGCGTAGCGATCGACCCGAGCGGCAACCTTTGGGTCGCGAACAGCTCGGCCAACTCGATCACGGAATATGGCCCGGCCGGAAAGCAGATCACCCTGCCGGGAACGCTTATGTACGGCATCGACAATCCTCAGGCGATTGCCGTGGACGGGTTATATGACGTCTGGGTCGAGAACAATTTTGCCAGCGTCGGAGTCTACCCATACATGGCCGCCCGCATTATAAGTTCAACCTTCGGGGATGTGCCGGTAACGGGAGTGGCCGTATACAAGGACTTTTTTGTGGTCGGCGGCAACACCTCTTATTTCACCAACTTCATTCCCGAATTCCTGTTGACTGGGCTATTTGACGCAGACAGCCCCCCGGGATGTTTCGCAGTAGCTTACAGCGCGGCCGGAGAGTTGTATTGTGGCACCCTCAACAATACGGTCAGCGTCAGACTGGCCAGTGGCGGCTTCCAAGAGTTGATCAATCTTCCATTTTTTCCATATGGAATTGCGGTCGACAGTACACGCGGGTTGATTTACGTCTCCGATGGCGTGGGCAACCGGATCCTCGTGTATAGCACTAGCGGGACGCTGTTGCATACGATTCAATAGCGAAGGCAAGAGATCCCGAGTTCAAGTAGAATTCGAGGATCGTATCGAAATGGGCGCGGCGCCGGGGTTACGAGTGCCTCGCCCTTCGGCATCAGGAGCCGGCCTCGAGAGAAGCGAGGGATGACCTTCGTGGTTCGCATTTTTCTTTCGGAGCGGGAACGGCTATACAATTTGCATAAGATCGTCGCGCAGAAGATCGTGGCCATCACACACGACGACGTTCGAAGGACCGATGTCGACAAAAATACAAATGAAAATAAATAAAATTGCCTCTTTTTTTCTGGCGATGTGTCTTTCTGTACCCGCACTCGCCGTCAACGACGAACGAGAAGAGGACCGCGTGAGGGATGCCGGCGAGGTGATGAAAGAGATCCTGAACATTCCTGACGACATTCCGCAGGACCTGTTGGATAAAGCGGAATGCATAGTAGTTTTGCCGTCAGTGAAGAAGGGCGCATTCGGGGTGGGAGGCAGCTACGGCCGCGGCATTATGGTGTGCCGCGGCGGCGAGCACTACAGAGGGCCATGGGGAGCGCCGGCTCTCTACGCGCTGGAAGGCGTAAGCATCGGATTTCAGTTGGGAGGCCAGGCTACCGATTTTGTTCTGCTGGTGATGAATCCCAAGGGCGCACGCTCGCTGCTGTCAAGCAAGGTCAAATTGGGAGCCGATGCCTCAGCCGCAGCCGGTCCCAAGGGCCGCACCGCCGAGGGCGCCACGGACATTGTGATGAATGCGGAAATTCTCTCCTATTCGCGCAACAAGGGGCTCTTCGCCGGAATTTCCCTCGAAGGCTCTACCCTGCGCTCCGACGGCAACGCGAATGAAAAACTCTACGGCAAGAGATTAACCGCGCGAGAAATTATTGTGGAGCACAAAGTTGCGGTTCCCGCGTGCGCGAAAGAATTAGTGGGCCTCCTGGATAGGAAGTCGCCCAAGAACCTGTCGGACCCAAAATCGCTGGAATAATTCGACTCGAATGAAAAGGACGAGCGAACAACCGCTTCGTTGTGCATGGGCACGCAGCGAAGCAATGATTCGCTATCACGATGAAGAATGGGGCGTGCCCGTTCACGAGGACGACAAGCTCTTCGAGTTTCTCATTCTGGAGGGCGCGCAGGCCGGACTGAGTTGGGAGACGATCCTCAACAAACGCGAAAACTACCGCGCCGCTTTTGACAGCTTTGACGCACAACGAATAGCCCGATATGACCGGCGCAAAATCGCGCAGCTACTTAGAAATCCGGGCATCGTGCGCAATCGCTTGAAGATCCAATCGGCGGTGCAAAATGCGAAGGCCTTGCTGCGCGTACAGGAAGAATTCCGCACATTCGACCGCTACGTTTGGCAATTCGTGAATGGCGCACCACGTGTGAATCGATGGAAATCCCGGACTGGAATTCCGGCACGCACCCCCGAATCGGATGCCATGAGCAAAGCGCTAAAGAAATGTGGCTTCAATTTCGTAGGATCGACCATCTGCTACGCCTTCATGCAAGCCGTAGGCATGGTAAATGATCACATGGTCCAATGCTTCCGCCACTCCGCTCTCACAAGCAAAATGTCAAGATTTTGAAGAACGGAGCCGCACCCCGGCGATAAGCGCGTTTATCGGTACTTTCAAAGGGCCAAGGCCGGGCCTCACTCTGACAGACGCAGGACGCTTATCAGGGCGGACAGAGCGGCAGGCTGGTTACGGCGGCTCGGGTAGTAGAGAAAATATCCAGGGAATGATGGGCACCAATCCCTGAGGACTTGGACCAAACGGCCTTCTGCAATCAAATCAGCAATCGTGTCTTCCATGGAAGTTCCAATTCCCACGCCATCCAAAACGGCCCGGATGACGAGGTCTGGATCGTCGAAGGAGGCAGGGCCTTGAGGGCTGACCGTTAGCGTTTTCCGACCCTTCTCAAACTCCCATCGATAAAGACCGTTGCTGAACCGGAAGCCGATGCAGGAGTGGTCTTTGAGGTCTTGCGGGCTTCGAGGGATAGGACTTGACTCGAAATACTCGGGAGACCCGACCACTGCGAGCCGCATTTCTTTGGTTACGCGCACCGCGATCATGTCCCGCTGGATAAACTCGCCCAGTTGGACACCTGCATCATATTCACCGGCGACGAGGTCGATAGGGTCGTTGGAAGAAGTGATCTCCAAGATGATTTCCGGATAGGCGCGATTGAATCGAGCTAGCTTCGGCAGAATCACCATCTGGGTCGCTGTTCGAGGGATGATGAGCCGAATTCGACCTGCAGGATTTTCCCTTTGCTTTCGGGTCTCCGCGACGGCCCGCTCGATTCGCTCCAAGGCAGGAGCAAGTTCTTGTAGAAGCGCTGTGCCTGCCGCTGTTGGAGAGACGCTTCGCGTGGTTCGTGCGAGCAATTGAAGACCTAATCGCTTTTCGAGCCCGCGCACGGAGTGGCTCAATGCGGATTGAGAGATGCCAAGCCGACTGGCCGCGCGTGTGAAACTGCGCTCTTCCGCAACCGTTGCGAACGCCGAAAGGTCCGCCAGCTCACTTCGTATCATTCATGAATGATACTCATGACGCCTTGCGCCGAAAAGAGGATTGTTGCATGAGCAACGGCATCTTAGTCTTTGTGTGTGCGAATCAATCTCGATCGCACAAGCTGGGAGGATGTAATGCAGACACGCACATTAGGCGAGAGCGGTCTTGAAGTATCGGCACTTGGTCTCGGATGCATGGGCTTGAGCTTCGGCCTTGGCCCCGCAATTAAAAAATCGGAGGCTATCGAGCTCATCCGCGCCGCCGTCGAGCAAGGCGTCACGTTTTTCGACACTGCCGAGGTCTACGGCCCGTACGTCAATGAAGAGATTGTCGGCGAAGCCCTCGCGCCCTTCCGCAAAGACGTGGTCATCGCCACCAAGTTCGGTTTCGAGCCCGATCCCAACAATGACGGCAAGTGGACTGCTTTGAACAGCCGTCCTGATCATATCAAGCAGGTCGTCGAGGGGTCGCTCAAGCGCCTTCGGACCGACGCCATTGACCTCCTTTACCAGCACCGCGTCGACCCCAACACGCCCATCGAAGACACTGCTGGCGCCGTCAAGGATCTCATCCAAGAAGGCAAAGTGAAACACTTCGGGCTCTCTGAAGCAGGCGCCAAAAACATCCGCCGCGCACACGCGGTGCAACCCATCACTGCACTGCAGAGCGAGTACTCCCTTTTCTGGCGCGAGCCCGAGCATTCCGTTATACCAACGCTGGAAGAACTCGGTATCGGCTTCGTCCCTTTCAGCCCACTCGGCAAAGGCTTCCTCACTGGCAAGATCAATGCCTCCACTAAGTTCGACAGCACCGACTTTCGCGCCATCGTTCCACGATTCAGCGAAGAAAACCGCAAAGCCAATCAGGCGCTGGTCGATGTGGTCACGGAATTCGCAGAGCAGAAGAAAGCGACACCCGCACAAATCGCACTCGCCTGGCTCCTCGCCAAGAAGCCATGGATCGCGCCCATCCCCGGCACCACCAAGCTTTCACGCCTCGAAGAAAACCTCGGTGCGACATCCGTCGAACTCAGCATCGAAGACCTGCGCGCACTGGAAGAAGCCTCATCCGCAATCAAGGTCGAAGGTGAACGCTACCCCGCATCCCACGCGAAGCTGATCGACCGTTAAACGAAATCTTCCTCACTCAACTGAATTATGGAGAGAACAATGAACATCACATTTGAAAACAAGGTCGCCCTGGTGACGGGTGCAGCATCCGGTTTAGGTCTCGCCGCAGCAAAAGCTTTTGCTGAAGCTGGCGCATCCGTCGTACTCGCTGACTGGAGCGAGAAGGAAGTGCAGGCTGCATCGAAGGAACTCGCTGACAAAGGTCACAAGACGCTGGCCGTTACCTGTGACGTGTCGGACGATGCACAGGTCGAAGCTATGGTGAAGAAGACCGTGGTTGAGTTCGGCCGACTGGATGCCGCCTATAACAACGCTGGCATCCAGAATGTTCTTGCAGAAACCGCCGACTCTCCACGCGCTGACTATGATCGTGTAATGGGCGTCAATCTGCGGGGTGTCTGGAGCTGCATGAAGTTCGAGCTCCAGGTCATGCGCCAACAAGGCAGCGGCGCCATCGTGAACTGCTCTTCGCTCGGAGGTCTGATCGGCGGCAATCAGCGTGGAACGTATCACGCCGCCAAGCATGGTGTGATCGGCTTCACCAAGAGCGCCGCGCTAGAGTATGCGACTCGCGGCATCCGCGTGAATGACGTCTGCCCCGGCATGATCCAGACGCCGATGTCCGACAAGATGATCGCGGAAGGCCAGGGGCCAGAGTTGGACAAGATGCTCCAGACCTTTGTGCCCATGAAGCGCCTCGGCCGTCCTGAAGAGATCGCCGATGCCGTTCTGTGGCTCTGCAGTGACAAAGCGAGCTACGTCACCGGCCAATCGATCTCCGTCGACGGCGGCTATGTAATGCGTTGAAGGCGGCGGAGAAAACATGCGAGTAGCGCCAAAGTCTACAACAAGTCCGGATATGACGAGACTGACCCGCGAGCTCGTCGCTCTTAGCAAGGGCATGAAAGGAACAGAAATGACGGGACTCACCATCACATCATGTCGCTTTTGCTGTGCGCTTCGGTGGCATCGAAGGCTCAGACGAGTGCGGCTAAAGCACCGACGCCCTCCTCAATCAAGATCTCTCGCATCGAGTCCCTACAGCCCAAGAAGGCATCTGCTGAATGCTTCACCGGGTCAGTTGCAGGTTCAGGAACTCTTTCCTGCTTATGATCCATCGCGCACAAGCGGCGGAAAAGTTACGTTCGAAGGCGTTGGAGATCGCCTCGTGTTTCATGGCGCGTGGGCAGGGTCGCCACGCATCAAAATCTTGCCGCCAGAACGACTGCCGGACATTCGTTCGAGCCGCTGTGATGTATTAGTGGCAGCGATTCCAGCCGTTGTCGCGAGAACCCTATGGATCGCGAATATCAAAACGTTTTCTACCATAGCGCAGCGCATCGATAGATCGAATGCCCGGTCCTAGAACGGCGAGCGCTGCTCCCAAGGCTCCCGACAGAATGTTGCTTCGCACCTGAGTTGTTCCGAGAAACCCGAAACAAACCTCAACGAGGATGACCAGCGTACCGGCGATTGGTGTCCACAACCCCAATATCAGCAGCGTCCCGGCTCCAATCGCCAGCGACTGCAAGATCGTGGTTTGCAGCTCAGGACTTGTCCGGAGAGCAACGACTCCGTCATAGATCAGCAGAATACCCGTGACCAGCCTGAGCAGAAGCAGAGCAGCTCCAGGCCATCCATTGGGAAACATGGAGAATAGGCGTTGCAGAGCAGCGATTCCTCTGTCTTGGGGTGTAATTGCCACGCCCAAGAAAACTGTACTTCATCAGGCCGTTCAGTGCCGAAGGACTCACTGAACGGTTATAAATCGATCAGCGTACCCGGACAACCGCGGCAGTCGATAGCCCAAAAAGAGTCGGTCTCAAGCAACCCTCTTGAGGGGGGCATTGCACAGACTCGAAGAGCGATCATTGCTTGCCGCAGCGTCTAAACAACGTTCGAAATAGACGCCTGACTGCAACGTGGTAGACGAGCCGTAATTCCGATAACATTTCAATCCTGTGGAGTCTGATGAATTCTGTGGCTAAGGTTCATGAAACAACTGAGGCGACCATCTGAAGGCTCGAAGAAATCGTCAGGTATGGCTTGCCCAGGAGAGTTGCACGTGCAACTTTGCCAGCGAAAAACGCGCCAGCCTACACTTCAAGAGTGGAGGCTTATCTCTGCGTTTGCAGTACTCCTGATTGCTTTGTCTTCGTCGTTTTCCACGGCGATCGCTTCAACGAATGCTTCCTCAGAAATGCGCCATGGCGGCCCGCGCTCCGTCCGAATTCCAGCAATCGATGGCGACGATATCCGATTCTCCCGACTGTCGACCGCTCAGGGACTCTCCCAAACCCAAGTTGCTCAAATCGTGCAGGACGATCAAGGATTCATCTGGTTCGGGACTCAATATGGTTTGGATCGGTACGACGGATATGAATTCAAGGTGTTCACACATGATCCTGCGCGCGAGAACAGCCTGAGCTGTGTTTATATCCATTCCCTGTTCAAAGATCATTCTGGAGCGCTCTGGGTGGGCTGCGATCAGTTTCTGGATAGGTTCGACAGCGTTCACGAAACCTTCACTCACTATCGGATCGACACCGGTGAAGTTGCCAACTATGTCAGTGAAATCAGTCAGGATCGGACCGGCATGCTTTGGTTGGCAACAGGGAGTGGCTTGTTTGGATTGAACCCTGATACGGGTCACATCATTCATTACGTTCACGATCCCTCAAATGCATCCAGCTTAGGCAGCAACCAGGTCAGATGTACGTTGGAAGATAGGACTGGCCGATTCTGGGTAGCCGACGGGGAGAATCTCGAGGAGTTCGATCGTGAGAGTGGAAGAGTTCTCTCGCGGGTCCGTCTGAGTGAGGGTCTAAGGTTAATTTCGTTCTATGAAGATCACCTTGGCGTCTTTTGGATTACGTACATCACGAATAACAGTGGAAGCGGACTAGCCGTCCTGGACCGATCCAAAAATAGCCTGATTCCTTATTCAATCTATGACAGGAAGTCCGGTAAAGAATTACCCGCTGGATTCTTGGCGGCGACCGAAGATAACAGCCAAACGCTTTGGTTGGCGACCTTCGGGGGAGGGTTGTTGAAATTCGACAGGGAGCATGGCGTTTTCATTCGGTATCGGAACGATCCGGAGAATCCTGAGAGCATCACGGAAGACCGTGTGATGTCGCTGTGCGGGGACCGAGAAGGAAATGTTTGGGTGGGCTTGTATGTGAGCGAGCCCAATTTTTTCCGTACTGAAAAAGCACCCTTCATGCCGCTGCGTGTTATGCGAAGCAATCCTCGCAGCCACGGCGAAAACATTGTAGGTGCCGTCTATGAAGACCACGACCAGATTTTGTGGATGGCGACGACAGGCGCGGTTAATCGCATCAATCGAAGGTCTGGAGAGTCCACCGCTTATCAGCCTCCCGGACAAGGACTGTCGAGCGATGTAATTGCGATCACCGAAGATCGGGGCGGTCGTCTCTGGATCGGATCCTACGGCGCCGGACTGAGCCAGTTCGATCGGCGAACCGGACGTTTCGAGACCTATCTGCACGAGCCAGAGAACCCATCCAGCTTGAGCAGCAACATAGTGAGCCGAATGCTGATCGATCATGCGGGCACCATGTGGGTCGGAACTTACAATGGTCTTGATCGATTTGACCCTCGGAACGATAGCTTCGTTGTTTACAAGCAGGACACTAAGAGTGACGACGAGGTGTATGCCAATTTTAGTGAGGACAAAAGCGGGTTTCTCTGGATGGGCGGCTGGCGAGGTTTGAACCGTTTCGATCCGAAGACTGCTCAATTCACCGTCTATGCACACAGAGCGGATGACCCCAGTTCTTTGAGTGACAACGCCGTTACCTCGACTTATGTTGATCATTCGGGAAACCTTTGGGTCAGCACTGAAAATGGCTTAAACAAGTTGAACCGCGAAAGCGGGACATTCACCCACTATTATGTGAAGGATGGCTTGCCCAGCAATGCCGTGAGCTGCATTCTCGAAGACCAGTTCGGCTTGCTCTGGATGAGCACGAACCGCGGCCTATCCAGATTTAATCCTATTGTGAAGCAATTTACGAACTACTCTACGGTTGACGGCCTTCCTGGCAATGACTTTACGGGTTGGGACGCTTGCTTTAAGAGTCCTAGCGGAGAGATGTTTTTCGGTGGGTTTAGCGGCGCGGTCGCTTTCTTTCCCGACAAGGTGATCAATACGTCGGACCCGGTGCCCCTGGTTCTAACCGATTTCCAACTGGCAGGACGTTCGGTAGCCGTTGGAGGCGACTCCCCCCTCGGGAAGTCCATCGGCTACACCAACGATGTCATGCTGAATCACGACCAAGACTTCTTTTCGCTGAGTTTCGCCGCCCTCACGTATTTCAATCCAGATGCCAACCGCTATCGATACAAACTGGATGGGCTCGATCGCGACTGGATTGAAGTTGGCAGTGACCGAAGGGTTGCGAGCTATACGACTTTGCCACCCGGCAAATACAACTTTCATGTCCAGAGCGCAACCAGACAAGGAGTCTGGAACGAGCCTGGCCCGAGATTAGGGATCACGATCCTACCACCCTGGTGGGGCACATTGTGGTTCAGGTTGTTGTGCCTCGTGGCGACCGTCAGCATCCTCTGGACACTCTATCTTATTCGGCTCAAGCAGATGGAGGCAGAGATTCGGGCGAGGATAGAAGAGCGACTCGGTGAACGAGAGCGGATTGCGCGGGAGTTGCACGATACTCTATTGCAGGGCATACAAGGCCTAATCTTGCGTTTCCAAGCTGTAGCCGACCGGATACCTGCCTCAGAACCTGCCCGGCAGATGATTGAGAAAGTCCTCGACCGTGCTGACGAAGTGCTAGCGGAAGGACGAGATCGGGTTAAGAACCTCCGTCTCACCGCACAAACGAAGACCTTACGAGAGGCCCTCACTGATGTCATCAAGGACCTTGCTGTCAGTAAAGGCGTTGAATTCAGTGTTGTGGTAGAGGGGGACGTGCGCAACCTTAACCCGCTCGTTCGAGACGAAGCATATTGGATCGGTCACGAGGCGCTGGTAAATGCGCTGCACCATGCGCATGCTAAACGCATTGAAGTTGAGATTGCGTATGATCCATCGCACTTGCGTTTGCGGTTTCGTGACGACGGTTCTGGTATCGATCCTAAGATTATCGAGGCCGGCGGCAAACCCGGCCACTGGGGAATGCGAGGAATGCGGGAACGCGCCGCAAAAATCGGCGCGCACCTGGAAACATGGAGCCGGTCTGGAGCTGGGACTGAGCTAGAATTGAGGATTCCCGGATTCGTTGCCTACGCTCAGGGGAACGGTTCGCCGTGGCGAACGCTCCGCCAACTGTGGCAGAAGGAGGCACCCGATAACTCCGATCAAAGTTCTAACCGTTGACGACCATCCTATTCTCAGAGAAGGAATAGCGGCAATCATCGAAAATCACGCTGACATCGTCTTAGTCGGCGAAGCCGGTAATGGTCGTGAAGCGATCGAATCGTTCCGCAAGTTGCATCCCGATGTAACGCTCATGGATTTAGTGATGCCGGAGATGAATGGCATCGTCGCCACGATCGCGATTCGAAAAGAATTTCCGAATGCTCGCATCGTCGTGCTAACGACGTATAAAGGCGATGTCCAAGCCGCTGAGGCTCTCAATGCCGGAGCCTGCGGATACCTGATCAAGAGCACTCTGAGGAAGGATCTCTTGGACACGATTCGCAGCGTGCACGCTGGACAACGGCGAATCCCACCGGAGATTGCTATGGCCATGGCAGAACATTATTCCGCTGACACTCTTAGCGCACGCGAACTGGAAGTGCTGCAACAAGTTGCAGCGGGGAATGCAAATAAAATTGTAGCGGCGCACCTTTCCATCTCGGAAGACACCGTGAAAGGCCATGTGAAAGCGATCCTTGCTAAACTCGGAGCCAACGACCGCACCCATGCGGTAACCATTGCGCTCAAACGCGGAATCATTTCGTTGGAAGAATGAATTGAGTTGCTCGTCCAGATAGTTTCATCCCGCACAAGTCATCCGGAACTCGCCTTAGCCATTTGCAACAAGAATGCGAACCATCCTGTCGGACCCGCAAACCCCACCTCATCAGGCTATTTGGAACTGTCCTCTAGGTCAAAAGAACGGTGACTATTCTTGACCACTGGTGGTGAGAGTGCGTGCTCCCCCGAAGGAGGTATCCCGTCTCGACTCGATTTGGTCTTACGCACGTTGAAAATCGCCTTTACAGTGAGCAGCGAAATCGTGGCATGGATGCAGTATCACCTTAGTAGATCGGGTAATTCCTAAACAGACCATCCGTCGGCCTATAGAAAATTGGATGCGTGAGAAGAGGGAAGGAGAACAAAATGAAACCTAACAGGAGAAACGTCATGACGAAGCTTTATGCGGTTGCCGCGCTTGGCTCCGCGCTGATGGGTGCGACTCTGAACGCTGCCGCGGTGGGTCCCGCGCCGACTGGCATCAAGAACGTGGTGCTGGTGCATGGGGCATTCGCCGATGGCTCCGGCTGGGAAGCCGTCGCAAAGATCCTTGAGAAGGATGGCTACACGGTATCGGTCGCGCAGCCCCCCGAGACCTCATACGCCGATGACCAAAAGTACACGAAGGCCGCCATCGACGCCATGGGCGGCCCGGTCGTGCTGGTCGGCCATAGCTACGGCGGGTCCATCATCAGTGAAGCCGGCAATAATCCAAACGTTGCGGCACTGGTATACATCGCCGCATTTGCGCTCGATGAAGGTGAGAGCTGCGCGTCAATCGAGACGGCCGTGCCGCAAGCCTCCAAGGCATTCAAGCCGGATAGCAACGGGAACTGGTGGATAGAGCAGGACCATTTCGCGGCTGACTTCGCAGCGGATATTCCACCAGCCCAGGCTCATTTCATGGCTATAGCGCAGCTGCCGATCTCCACCGACTCGTTCACCCACAAGGTCACGAGTCCCGCTTGGAAGAACAAGCCGACCTTTTACATGGTGGCCAGCTCAGACCGGTCGATCAATCCCCAGCAGGAGCGCATGATGGCGCAGCGCGCCAAGGCTAAGACGGTCGAAGTGAATGCCAGCCATGTGGCCTACATGTCTCACCCGAAGGAAACAGCCAAGCTCATCGAAGAGGCTGCCACCTCCGCGCACGCCAACTAGCAGCTAATAAGTCTTTACGTCGTATGTGAAATGCATGTCCCTCGCGCCAGACAAGAGTGGTTTGGCGCGAAGACGTGCGACATCGAGAATCAACTGATCTGCCTGGATCTCTACTGCAAAGGAGAATAATCGTGAGTCAACATATTAAGAATGTAGTTCTGGTGCATGGAGCTTTCGCAGATGGCTCTGGCTGGAAGAGGGTTGCCGATATCCTCAAGAATGATGGCTACAAACTGTCGGTGGCACAGCCTCCCGAGACTTCGTACGCCGACGATCAAAAGTACACCAAGGCCGCCATCGACGCCATGGGCGGCCCGGTGGTTCTGGTTGGCCATAGCTACGGCGGGTCCATCATCACCGAGGCTGGCAATCATCCAAACGTTGCGGCGCTTGTCTATATTGCCGCCTTCGTTCTCGATGAAGGTGAGAGCTGTGCGTCGATCGAACAGGCCTTGCCGCAAGCGTCCAAAGCGTTCACGCCGGACAGCAACGGGCTTTGGTGGATAGACCAGGCTCATTTCGCGGCCGACTTCGCAGCGGACATTCCACCGGAAGAGGCGGAGTTCATGGCTATATCGCAGGTGCCGATCTCTACCGACTCGTTCACCCACCAAGTTAAGAATCCCGCGTGGAAGAACAAGCCTACCTGGTACATGGTCGCCAGCGAAGACCGATCGATTAACCCGGATCAGGAGCGCATGATGGCAAAGCGCGCCAAGGCCAAGACGGTCGAAGTGAAGGCGAGCCATGTGGCCTACATGTCTCATCCGAAGGAAACAGCCAAACTCATTGAAGAGGCTGCTGCTGCGGCACCAGCCACGGCAGTAGCTTGAGTGCGCCGGTGCCACCGCCGATTCAAACAAGACCGGCGGAGGCCCGGATGAACGTCGTCCCGTCGGGAGAATTCAATGAAAGATCAAATCACGATTGAAGGACGTGACGGGGCATTTGCCGCCTATATCGCGCGGCCGAAGACATTACCGGCTCCGGCCGTTGTCGTTCTGCAGGAGCTGTTCGGGGTGAACGCCGACATTCGCAAGCACTGCGATGAATTGGCGGAACAAGGTTACCTCGCGCTCGCGCCAGACCTGTTCTGGCGGCAGGAGCCAGGCGTCGACCTGAACGTCACCTCCCAAGCCGACTGGGACCACGGCCTTCGCCTCTATCAGGCTTATGACAGAGATGCCGGCGTAAAGGACATCAAAGATACTATCGACGCAGTACGCACTCTCCCGGAATGCACCGGCAAGGTTGCCTTGCTCGGCTATTGCCTCGGAGCGCTGATGGTCTTCATGACCGCTGTGCGCAACGACGGCATCGACGCTGCGGTCTGGTATCACGGCGCCGATACTGAGAAATATCTGGGAGAGGTCGATGGGCTTCATGCGCCCCTTCTAATGCATCTGGCTGAGGAGGATGAGTTCATTTCCAAGGCTGCACAAGCTGAAATCAAAGCGGCACTTGTTAAGAAACCAAACGCGACAGTCTACAGCTATCCGGGTCAGAATCATGCGTTCTCTCGGCATGGTGGGGCGCATTACAACGCTGAAGCTGCCGCACTCGCCCGCGAGCGGACATACGCCTTTCTTAATCGCCAATCGCGTGGTTAGCCAGAAACGGGCTTAGGAGAAGTTGTCCGGATTGGCAACGGGAAGTCGGCTTAGAGGAAGCGATTCGCGCTTACTTCTGGTTGACGGGCAACTCTTACCTAACCGGGTAAAGGAAGAGTTGCCGACAAGCCATTACCGATTAGGATCAACTCTTAATTGGGTAGTTTGCTCAGAGACACGGTGGTACCAAGGCCGGCATAGAGATATCGATCACTGAAAGCCTTTCTGAGTGCGGTGAATGCGGGTTCCCCAGTGCAGTGGCCGGGTGCGATGTAGTCCACTTTGAACTGGTCATGGAGAGCGGTAACGATCCTATCAATGTCCGAGTCACCTGCCGTCACGAGATGAAACCCTCCGGCAATCAGATGAACGCGGGGATTAATCGTGCTCGCCGATGCGACGATTTTGTCAATGCCAGGATGTGAGCATCCGACCACGATCACAATGCCTTCGGGTGTGTTGATCGCTAGCGACAACTCACGCAATTCAAGCGTTCCCGGCTTGTCCGACAGCAACGCAATGAGGTGAATGTCAGGAGCGATTTCGGTGTCTCTGTCCACGAGTTGAAAGTTCGCCCCGGGCCAAGCCGACCCGAATCGCATGATGTCCGGCGGAGCGCCATCGTAGTAGCGCTGCTCAGGAGGCAGGGACGCATCCTTTCGATAGAACGTACTGGGCAGGTCCGCCCCATAGACGCCAAAGCCCTCTTTAGGGGCATAGATTTTCACTGCTGGGTTCACCCTCAGCACGTAGGACAATCCTCCCATGTGATCCCCGTGGCGGTGCGACATTACAACAAAATCCAACTTCGAAAGATCGATGCCTTTCACTTGTGCATTGTGCGCAAGAATGTCCGGATTGTTGCCGGTATCGAACAGGATCCGCTTTCCGCCGTATTCGACCAGAGCAGCATAGCCCCAGTCTTTGTGCATGTCGGAGAATTTGCCAAATGCATCGTACAAAACGGTAATTTGTGCCTGAGTAGGCGCAGCGGGAGGCATCGGAGCAGCGGAGAGAGTCGCTGCGCAAAACATAATAATCAGAAATGATGCAGAATAGCGGATCAGTCCGGAGTCGCAGCTCATTGTTTCCTCCTCACGTGCACGAAAGTCCCACTAAAACCGTCTGATCTGGTGTGAGTTGGAAAGCAATTACACTCCCGCAGAAACAGTCAGTCAAGACCACGGAAAGCAGCAACGCGGCAGCCCCAGAGGCAGAAATGGGCATTCCTGCCAAGTGACGGCTATTCGGGATGTAACTGTTGTGATTGAGTCGTTGGCTCGTACTGGTGCTGTTCTTTCGAACGGGAAGTCGTCTGCTTGGCGTGAAATCAAAAGGTAGCAGCTCTTAACGAAGTGGTAGAATCTCGTGCGGGTGCTTTGATATGACTTGGCAATGGACTCTTAGCATGACCGGCAAAGCGCTTCACGGGCAAAATGACAACGAACTGTGGAAATCCGAGAAAAGTGAAACGCTTTCTTACGCAGTTGCCCATTCGTCATTTTAGATGAAAAAGGAATAGAGGCATAAACAGGTCGTAAAATCAGGCACTTGCAAGTAGAGCCGGGATGGCGGAACTGGCAGACGCAGCGGACTCAAAATCCGCCGGTACTTAGTACCTTGGGGGTTCGACTCCCCCTCCCGGCACCAGAATAACTCTAGCCGTTCCAGTGACTTCACTGTACTTTCTCTTTCCTGGTTGTCGCTTGCGTTTCGGCTCTCTTCGCCGCAATTAGGGCTGGATTAGGGCTAAGCGCTTTTTCCGCGCGCGCCGAATTTCGAAGTTATCTTGCTGCGGAGGGAAGATGCAGATATTGAGCGCAATCGCGCAGCTACGAACCACCAACCTCGCTGAATCGATACGGTTTTACACCACGAAAGTGGGACTAACGCTGGAGTTCCAGCACGAGGACTTCTACGCTGGAATTCGAGCAGGAAGTCAGATTTTTCACCTCAAGCTCTCAGACAAGAAAGACCCCTCCATCGAGTTCGTCGAGAAAGGCGAGCACTTCCACCTTTATCTTGAAACGGACGATGCCTCGGCTGCGGCGTCAGTGTTGAAGAAGAACGGGGTGCCTCTTATAAAGGACGTGCATGAAACGGCTTGGGGAACACGCGAGTTTGTGATTAAGGACGATCAAGGGCACACGTTGTATTTCGGTGAACGCTTGTAGATTGCTGGTTTATAGATGCTACGTCGTGAAACAAGCTCGCATCGTAAGTGCCTTGCCTCAGTGATTCAGCTTTTGCGTCCCTCACGCTTTCAAGTGCCCTCCGAGCCGGCGGATAGACCTCCCCCAAATCGACCCACTCTGCGATCGCATAGGACAGCCGTACTCCAGCGAGGCTCCGGGCTGCGTCCAACGCGTGATCGTGAAACCAAAGATATTTCTCGAGGGCTTCAGCATACTGCTGCAATTTCACGAGCTGCCGTGCCTCACGAAGTACCTCTTTTGGATCGGTCGCGCTCACGCTGCAGATTATCTCAGATCGCAAGTGCTTCGATTCTCGATCTGCGGGGTGAATACTCGGCAATTCGGAAACAGAACTCCTCGTAGTTGAGGAAATATCCCGATAGCGCTCATTGCGGCCAATGAGTGGAAGGAAACTTGTTTCTGAACTCGACCCTTCATCAAGCGACGCGTTGACTCCTATTGGCCAATAAGTTCATAATCCACAACTGCCGCCACGTCGCCAAAAAAGTGAGAAATAAGGAGTGAAGCGAATGTGGAAGAAGCAGGATGATGCTCCGGGCATGCAGCCCGATTCCTTCTCGAACCAGGTGCCGGACTTGACCTTGGAGTCGGCTAGCGAAACTCTGATGGAAGCTTACCGGAGCCGCCAGGCCGAAAAAGCGAAGTTCGGAGTCGGTGCACAAGAAATTCATGCGGGTCAACAACCCCTGCTGCCAACCACCATGGCGACCTACACGGAAGCGATGAACGAGTTTACCAAGAACGCCAATGCGTTCATTGAACAGCTGCCGCTTCTGAACAACGCTCGGAATGCGTACGAGCAAGCGATGAGAGCCAACGCAGAACTACGGAAGCTCTTAGACACCGGCGAGGAGAACCTGCGAGCTCTCATGACCCGCTTGGAGCAGATAGTTAGTCCTGCTTCGGAGAAGAGAAGACACGAACCCGCGAAAGTCGAAGCGATTCGGGGGACGGAGGAACCGTCCGGCGGGGTGCGGGAAGCATGATTCATAAACGCGCGGAGATCACGCCCTCCCGTTTTTCGAAGCGAGCGTGTGCAGACGCCCGCTCCTTTTGCGGACGCGAGTTTGAAAGAGAACCGGCGAGGACCTCACCAGAACAATTGGCGATAAATCCCGGTTACACGCATTGATCCGGTAGCACCGCTCCCGCAACTATGGCTTTGCATCGATCGAATTGCCGAAATCAAAATACTCGCGCCAAGAGGCAATCCTGCCGCCGACCAAGTCCACGATGATTGCATCGTACGTGACAGCCCGCGCTCCATCTCTTCGCCGAGTCACATCCCAGTCCCACTCGATGGCCGCCTTAGCTCCGTCAGTCGAAATGAAGACATTCTTTACCGTGACTCGCAAATCGCGGAACTGCTTGAAATAACCGGCCATCGCTGTTGGCATTTCCTCAGCGGGCACGCGCCCCCCCGGCGAAATCAATTCCCCGCTTGGAAGCCAGTCAGGGGCGGCAATTCCAAAATCATGTTTCTCCCACGCTTGTACCTGCCGGTCCACGAGTTCCCTGATCTTCACCGTGTTATCGTTTTTAGCAGGATCGTGCTGCGCAACCTGCGGTTGATTCGAGTTACCGATTAGATTGCGGGGAGCCTGGGCAGCCGTGGGTTCTTTCATTGGCAATAATAGTAGAAGCAAGGTCAGTAAAACGTGTTGAGTCATCGATTTGTTCTGTTTCGGCAAGGATTACGAGCGCTAGGGAAGACATTTGCGTCCAGAGTGAGAAACGTGGCTTGGCCTGCCAACCGCTCGCCTTCGGTCGAACCCAGGACAGTGGAAACGGTAAAAACCTGTGCCGTCCCTCACCCCGAGACTAAGGAAAGCTTAGACCCGCCAATAGCCGAGTTCAAGAGCCTCAAAGCAGAGCGCCAGCGCCGCATACCTTTTTGTAACATCCCCATTTCACTCATTGACCTTTTCAGGGTCTCTAACGCTAACGCCTGATAACAGAAGTTACAGAGCAAACGCCTTCCGCGCGATGCAAGAAAGCCGCCCGATCAGCCGGGCGGCCCGTTGCAATGCGTTCTGGAATGCTTGAACTATGGTTTGAAGAAGTCCACGAATGGCTTCGGGTTGGGCACTCCAAGTCCGGTGACATTGTCCCAACCGGGTGCAGTTCGCAGGTGAGTATCCGTGCCGAATGTGACGAGCTGCACAGTGCCCTGGTTCAGGGGTATATTCCACAACGCGTCGTAGAACACCGTCGCGTTGTCGAGCGGCTGCGCCAACTCGGAGGCGCTGTAAGCCGTCGTGCCCAATTCATCCGTGATGCTCCCGATCACATTCGTGCTCGACCCCACCGGAACGATATCGGTAATGGTCGAAGCCGGCATGGAATACAAATATCGAGCGGCTTGGCCCAGGGCTGTGCCCGCCTCTTGATTCGCAATCGCCCATAGACCGGAGAACATGGGACATGCCACACTGGTTCCTCCAATTGGAAACCATTCCAGCGGTGGATAGACTCCATCCTCTGTGATCGCGATCACAACCCCTGTGTACGGATCTCCAATCCATGCTATATCCGGCAACAGACGAGCACTCCCCGGTAATTTCTTCTGGAAACTCGGCTTGCTGAAAATCGAACTCGGCCCCCCGCCTGAACCGCCGAAGAAAGACCCAATCGGGGGATCCGAAACGAGACCCTGATTATCTAGAACGTTGGTATTGGTACCCCATCCCGCCTGCCATTTGATCGCATTGCTGCCATTCAATGCCAGAGTTGTGCCGCCCACGGCCGTCGCGTATTGCGAAGATGCAGGATAAGAGACGGCGGGCGTGATTCCAGGCAGCGCGTCTGTGTAGTCGCCGGAATCTCCCGAAGAGATGTTCACCGAAATACCAGACGCCGCTGCCAGTTCGATAATTAAATTTGTCTGATCCAGATCCGCCGGCGCGATAACGAACTCCGGCGTCCCATAACTCATCGAAAGCACATTCCCTAGATGATTCGCCGTGGCGTACAGGATTGCGACGTCAACGTCTTGAGCGAACCCGGCATTCGTTTCAACATTCGGCGTGACCAGAACAACAATGTTCGCGCCGGGCGCAATGGCATGCACCCATTCCACATCGAGTTCCTCCTCGATATCCGGGAGGTCGCAGGGTGCCGGAACGGGATACTCGATGACGCGGAAGTTCGCTGAGGTAAGCGCGGGCAAGCCGAACTGCGCCGAGAACGCGTTCGCATCCGACCGGATCGTATCCGTGTTGCAGATCTCGAAAATAACCACGGTCTGCCCTTTCCCGTTGTACCCTGCTTTGTACAGCGCCGAGAGATTGTAAGCCGTCTGGATTTCAGGCGGTGTGTATCCGCATCCACCGATGTTTGTACTGTCATACAGGTTGCCGCTGTAGGTAGCAGCCGGAAGTTGGCCCTCCGTGGTGAAATTCTCAGTTATCGGAGCGTGGAAACAATTCGAACTGAAAAAATTGCTCGGCGACGACGCGGCAGCCAGCGCTTTCACTGCGGAAGACGACGTGCTCGAAGGACTGTACTTTTCCACCGGCGCAATCGCAGATTGCTGATTGCTCAGTCCCGAAACCAGATGCACCAAAGGAGCCGCCGGCCCGTCAATGTACGGGTCACTCGTGTTGGCGCGTATTACCTTCCCCTTCACCTCGAAGTTGCTCAGTTCCACCCGGAATGCGGCCGAGACTTCCGCTACCGTGCCTCGTGCTTTCACAAAAAAATTGTGGGGATCGGCCAGCACGATCGCCAGTTTGTGCGCCGACAGAAACTCGACAACGGTCTTCGCTTCTTCAAACTGCAGCCGATAATGCGGAACTCGGCATAGAGATCTGCAACGCATCAGTTGTGCGAGTGAACATCGCCGTGCCTCACCTTGCTCAGGTGAAGGATCGGGCTAGTTGGCGCAAAATCGCGATTAAACTCAAAACCCCTCAATGAGCGGAAATGGGCTGGTTTCAACAGCTACCTTTAGGACGCGCTTGAGTGTATGCTTCATCGGCAGGAAACTGCTGCTCGGGGTGAATGCTAGAGAGAACGCCCGGAGATCTGCGTAAACGGCGACTGTCGTTGGACCGGTGTCCTAGTGGCATTCATCGTCATTTGCAGCGGCCTCAATCCCTGCCGTCGAGGGCGATGTCCAACAGAAGGAGGAACGAATGAAGAAGATGTGTCTGGTTCTCTGCCTTGTGTGCCTGGTGTCGAGTGTCGCGCTGGCACAGGAGAAAACAAACGTTCAGTGGAAGTGCGAAAAACCTTCAGATCACCACAGCATTCCGGTCGGCGACAAGCCGGGTCACGCCTATGCGATCGAACAGATCAACTGTACGGCTATTAAAGGCGACATCGCCGGAAACAAGATGAAATCTGGTATCGGCACCGAGTTTCTCTACCTCAAGGGTGATGACGTAACCGGCCACGGTGAATTCGTCGAAAGCATGGAGAACGGCGATAAGAACGTCTACAAATACGAATTCTCCGGCACCATGAAGGACGGAGCATTCGAGTCCGGGACCAACAAATGGTCTCTCATCGAAGGTGGCGGAAAGATGAAGGGCGGTAAAGCGAGCGGCACCTGTAAAGCAAAGGCGAATTCCGACCAGTCCACCTCCTTCGACTGCATGGGAACATATACCCCTGCCACGACCTAGAGTGGCGGCACTCCTGCGTCACCGAGCGCAGGAGCGCGACGATCGTGCCACATCCGGGCGTCAAACGAATGATCCCACAGACTGCCAAAACCGGACAGCTAATGGGCAATAGCAAACCTGTTGATAAATCCCGATATCACTCATCGACAGGTCAATGAGCGCTAACCCCTGATTGCGACAGTTACACAGCACCGTTGTGGGAGCACGGTTTCGGCATCACCATAGAAACTATCGAAAACCCCGGCTGGCTGCAGCAGTGGTATTCGGCGCAATGCGATGGTGAGTGGTTTGAGTGGAACATGCGGCACATTGTGGCCACATGACCGACGAATTGAATTGGAGTGTGAAGATCTGTGTGGAAGGCACAGAACTGGCCTCTGCTCAGTTTGACCCAGTGAAAAATGAAGTCAGCGAAACGGACTGGATTCAGTGTCGTGTCACAGAACGGGAAAAGGGGGCTGCTCACCCATTCGTCGCTGAACTATCGCCGATTTGAGGGTTTCGGAGGGGCGTTGAACCTTCCCGAGATCATCAAGATATTCCGAACATGGGCCGAGACCAAACGTTGAACCCGTGTCAGTTGGCGAAACATCTCGATAGCACTCATCTGCGGGAAACGGTCCTGTGTGAAGCGACGCGCACCGGGAAAATTAGGGCTAAGTTAGGGCTGGAGGGGAAATACTCGGTATTACTCGGTAGTATTTGACGTGCCCGCAAAATGAGCTAAGTGGCTGTAAACTACAGAAAACGAAAGGCTAGATCGCTCCGCGCTCAGGGCTCAAAATCCGCCGGTACTTAGTACCTTGGGGGTTCGACTCCCCCTCCCGGCACCTAGCTTCAACCCCTCTATTTACGCGGCTTCTACGCATTTAGTTTGGCTTGACTCCGTTCGCTACGCTAGGTTCCCCGGACACAAAAGGGACTGTTTCGGGGGCCATTGGCATTGACGCGTTCCTCTTCTCGAACGGTTGGACTGAGTGTTGCCGCCTTGCGGAAGGACCATACATTCCGGCACAGCGGAACCCAAACAAACGCAGATAGATAGTGAGTTGCCCGAGCAGTGGTTCATATGGCTAACCCCGAAATTCTTAGAAAGCCAACTGGGATTGTGATATAGTCTCCCAGATCGTTTAGGCCGCGCTGTTATCCTTCACTGCTACTGTCCAAACCCGCTGCATTCCGGCGGAGCTATCTCGGTCGCCTGAATGCTACTAGGGGCAATTTCCATGAAGAGAATCAATCGCGCTCTAGCCGTAAGAGAGACGATAGCCCTCATGGCGCTAGCCTTTGCTCTGGCCACCTGCGCCTGGGCGCAATACACACCGACAACCATATACGCGTTCCCTGTGGTCGATGGCTTCGACGCAGGTCCATCGGGCCTGATCTCAGACAAGGCCGGCAATTTGTACGGCACGACCGCTTTCGAGGGAGCTTGCGAAAACCCTGAGCTCTGCGGCAGCGTGTTTGAGTTGTCACCAGCTTCCGGCGGTGGCTGGACAGAGACTACAATCCACGGCTTTACTGATGCAACGTTGGGCTCACCGCTGACTATGGACCGCGCCGGTAATCTTTATGGTGTCACCTTCTCCGGTGGCAGCGGCAAGAGCTACTGCAATGGAACTCCAAGCGGTTGTGGGACGGTCTTTGAGTTATCCCCCTCTTTCAGTGGATGGAAGCTGAGCGTGCTTCACAGCTTTAGCGGATCGGACGGTGCCGAGCCAGAAGGCAGCTTGGTCCTCGATGGAGCCGGTAATCTTTACGGCATCACTAATGAAGGTGGGACCGCTAGCTCCCCCGGCTATGGCACTGTCTACGAACTATCGCCTGGTCCTAGCGGTTGGAGTCACATTGTCTTACACCGTTTTACCGGCGGGAACGACGGGAAGGGTCCCACTGCTGGCCTCGTTATGGACGCAGCTGGCAACCTTTACGGCACGGCTTACGCTGGGGGCGCAGATGGTTACGGTACGGCCTATAAGCTAAGCTCAAACGGCACGGGAGGTTTTCGCTTTAAGGCTATTCACACCTTTGCCGGGGGCGAAAAAGGAGCCAATCCTTACGCGCCTCTTCTTCTCGATGCGGCCGGCAATCTTTATGGAACGACGAGATACGGTGGCAGCGCGGCTGCCGCTTGCGACACCGCGACCAGCACTGGCTGCGGCGTCGTCTTCGAGCTGCTGGAGTCGAGTGGCTATGCGGAAAAAATACTTCGTGTCCTCCAGCCCGCTCAAGACGGAGCCTATCCCCGGGCAGGCGTAGTTGCCGACGGCGCAGGCAATCTCTTTGGCAGCACTGGATACGGCCAACGCATTACCGGCTCGGTCTTTGAGTTGTCGCCGACGGAAAGCGGCTACAGCGAAACCGTGCTTCTGACTGGCTCGACGACGCGGGGTCTGGGCGGATTTTCTCTTGGAGTGATCCTGGATTCCGAGGGAAACTTGTACGGCCCAGCAGGAGAATCGGGAGCTTCGGTGATTTTCGAATTGTCTCCCCCTGCGCTAGGGTCAACCCCGTGCGGTGGCACGGCGACTGTAATTCAGTATGGTTACACAACATCATGCGTCGGGAACGGCTCGAACACGACATGCACGATTACGCCCTCCTCAGCCAGTGGCGCCGGTCATCTGGGAGCTATCATCGCGTGGTTTTCCCAATCCTCCAGCGCTTCCTCCACGGGCATCACGCGGGTGAGCGGAAACGATCATGGAGTCGCGGGATGGACCTCTTGCCCAAATCATTCATGTTTTGCGACGGTCGGTACTCCTGCGACGGGCTGCAAGGCCGGTTATTGTTCTGAGGATATTTATTACAACCCCTCGCTTACCGGGGGAGATACATCCTTCACCGTCACTCTCGGGTCTCCCCCGCCCACGTACTTTCAGGTCTGGTACGGAGAGTGGGCACTTCCGGGAACAGGCGGCGCGCACTACGATGCTTCTGGTTCCGGGGCGGACAGCACAGCCTGCACTTCCTGTGCTGGCCAGCCTTTGACGCTCACGGACACACAAGACATTGTTCTTCAGACTCAAAACTCTTCTCAGGAGTGCACTGCGATATCCGGGCCTTATTCGGATCCTGTTGATGTCGTCCCGATAAACGAATACGGAGGAATCGCGGCGGCTGCGATCGACCAAACGAGTGCCGTTACGCCGACCTATACGTGCACCTCGGGAACCGTTCCGGTTGCAGCTCTAGCTCTCGCAGAATGCACCGCAGCAGCACGGCCGGCACACTGACACTTCAGCCTTCACTTCCCGACTGCGCTTAGCAACATCCTATACGGAGGAAACCAGGGCCTTTCGCGGCGTTGCGGTTAGCGTCTCTTGCGTCTACGTAAGAACCTCACCTTAGCAAGAACAATTTTTTTGCAGCCACCGTAAGTCAGAGAAACTACAGTTTGTCCCCTCGTCACAAGCGTACTTATTGCACGAAATCCACCACTGCCTGGCCGAAATCAACCACTGTAAGTCGAACAAAAGAACGGAACTCTTCCCCATTCCCAGTGTTCAATCTTGTAACAGGAATTCTGGGAGACATTATGAAAACCAAATTATCTACAACGCTTCTTACCGCGGTGTTGACGAGCGCAATGGCGCTCGGGACAGGCACTCTCTTGGGGGCACAGGACCAGTCGATGGATAAACCCTCAGCGGGTGTGAGCGCTCAGGTGGATCAAGCTCCAGTGGATCAAGGACCGCCGCCAGAGCAGACCGCGCCGCAGTATAACGCGCCGCAATACAATGCGCCGGCCCAGATCGCGCCTCAGGATGTCGCGCCTCCACCGCCGCAAAATCAAGATACATACCAGGACCGTGCATATGAAGACCAGGCGCAGGCGCCTCCGCCTCCAACTGGGCCGGATCGACGGCAGTACACACCGTTGCCGCCGGAGCAGTTGGATAAGCTGGTAGCTCCGATTGCGTTGTATCCCGATGCGCTCGTGGCGCAGATACTGGCCGCGTCAGGGTATCCAACGCAGATTGTAGAGGCGGACCGAATGGCACGGGAGAACCCGGGGCTGAAGGGACGGGATTTGGCCGAGGAAGTGGACCGGCAGGATTGGGATCCGAGCGTGAAGTCTCTGGTGGAGTTTCCCACGGTGTTGGCGAACTTGGACAGGGACTTGTCGTGGACCTCTGAACTGGGCGAAGCCTATCAGAACCAGCCGGATGACGTGATGCAGGCGATCCAGCGCATGCGTCACAAGGCGTACGACGCGGGCAATCTGCGGAGTACGCCTCAAGAGCGCGTGTACGAACAGGGGCCGAATGTAGACATCCAGCCGGCTAATCCGGATGTGGTGTATGTGCCCACTTACAACCCGGCGTATGTGTACGGGTATCCCGTAGGCCTGTGGCCTGGATTCTATCCGTGGTGGGGAGTTGGATTCGGTGGCCCGTACATTTCGTTCGGATTGGGCTTCCCGATCGCGCCGTTCTTCGGCTTCGGCTGGGGATGGCATGGCTGGGGTATCGGCTGGGGCTTCCACGGTGGTGTCTTCTTCGGCGGCCATCCTTGGGCCTATCGCGGTGGAGCGTTTTATAACCATACCGCGTTTGTGCACGGAAATTATCGAGGGTTCGCTTCCACACGTGGCGGATTCGGAGCGCGCGGGTTTGCGGATCGCGGTGGACGCGGGTTTGGCTCAGCCGCAGGCCGCGGATATGCGGGCGCATCTCGAGGCTACGCGGGGGCGTCCCACGGCTTCGCTGGCAACACTCGCGGTGCAGCCTTTAACCGGGGCGCTGGAGCTAACCGAGCCTACGCAGGCAACCGGGGATTCTCCGGCGGCCAACGAGCTTTCGCTGGACACGGATCAACCGCGCCCCGCGCTGGTGGGCTCAGCGGCAGCCGCGGCGGTGAGTCGCGCGGATTTTCTTCGCATGGAGGCTCCGGCGGTTCGCACGGTGGCGGACATTTTAGCGGCGGCGGACATGCCGGCGGTGGACACAGCAGCGGTGGAGGTCATGGTGGCGGCGGACACGGCGGCCGCTAAGTGTTCCGTATAATCGTACCGTTTCAGTCCAAATGGAAGGCCCCGCTCTCACCAGCGGGGCTAGCTCCACAAATCTGAGTGGTGGCCGCTTCTGGTTGTTACACCAAATCGCAGATTACCCGCTCAAGAACAACTACAACGGATCCACTCGTGATCGTGGCTATATTTCTCGATGGAAATTGACTCTGGATGGGCTCGCTTCTGGCCTGAGCATTTCTCTCGATATTCGGAATCTCCTCAATCGCTTCTCGGTGCATGTTCGCGCCTACCCCTTATGTCGCAAACGAAATGGGCGCGTGTGGAGTCTTCGGTCAATCTCGATGCCTCGGGCAATCCTGACCTTTACTTTATGTCGCTCGACCTGGCGACGGCCCGCCATTCACAGACGCTGCTTGCCACACACTTCAAGGTCAGCCCCTTACCGTGGATCATGGAGCGCCGCTCCGTCTGTTGGTGCCCGTGAAACTTGGTTTGAAGAATGTGAAGGCCGTTACCACGATTACGTATCTCACGGAAGAGCCACGAGATTATTGGGCCGAACGTGGATATTCCCGCTACTACGGAATCTAACGCCTTTCAACATCAGCATTAAATGGCGCGGCAGAAAGCAGCCTCATACATCCGACTGGACCGTCACAAGAGTACTACGTCGAATTACATACCTCTCTCGATTAGCGGACTGATGCGCGTGGCCCAAGGGGCTAGGACTATCGGGAGCTACTGCCACGCTGGCGTGGGACATAGACTGAGTCTGCTTGGGATGACGGATGAACCCAACTAACTCGTTCGGCAGAGATCAGCGTGACTCCACGGGGCCGTACTCCTTGAAGCTGGATCTTCGCGCCCTGGTCCTTGTCGTGCTTACCTGTGCCGGACTGACCGCTTGCAGCTCGACGACTTCGCCTAGCTCGGCCTCGGGAACAATCGCTGCACCGACGATTTCTTCCTTTACTGCGGATCCCACAAGCATAAGCTCCGGTACAAGCAGCACACTAAGTTGGACCGTGACGGGAGCGACAAGTATTGCCATTACGCCGGGGACATTTACCTCCACATCCGCGAACGGTTCGATGAGCCTGAGCCCAACGGCAACAACGACCTACACACTTACCGCGACCAATGCTTCTGGCTCGACCACATCCACCGCTAAAGTGACCCTAACAGCGTCGGGCGGGGCGTCGGGCGGTTCATTGGCGATAACAACCACCTCGTGCCCAGGTGGAACGCAAGGCAAACCGTATGCGGGCTGCACGATAGTGGCCAGCGGGGGTTCTCCGCCTTACACCTATTCCGTAGGCACGGACGCCAGCTTTCCTCCGTTGCCTGAGGGAATGTCTCTTAACGCGACCACAGGGGGCGTCAGCAGTTCGCTGATCGGCGGGCAAGGCACCTACACGCCCCAATTCATAGTTACGGACTCGACGAGTGCGCAGGCGACTCAGAGCACCAGCATCGCCATCAACGGCAACAACAAGTTCCTTGCAAATATATTTCCGCCAAATTCTATCTTTCACCATCGAGTGGACGCAGCGACGACAAGCTTGCCCGTAGACACTTCGCCCGCCGCGCCTATGTACAGCGGCTATTTGTCAGCAACGGTGAAGCCATTTTTCGGGAACAATTCAAATGCTCCCTTTCCCAATGGAATACCAGCCATTGAAGTTCCCTATGACCAGGCGGACGTATCGGTTACAACCACTGTCTATCAGTCCTACTTCACCACCGGTCCAATTCCTGCGAATGCGCCGGTGGAAGGCACCAGCAACTCGACGGGAGATAGACACGTTCTTGTTTACCTGGAAGCAGGCAATGGAAACAACCCTGCCCTATACGAGATGTGGCAGGGAACATACGAAGGCGGTCCGTGGACCGATTCCTCGAACGCGCTTTGGGCAAATGTGTCTTCGAATGATCTGACACCGCAAGGCATGGGAACATCCGACGCCGCGGGGCTGCCGGTAGCGCCACTGCTCGCCAATGCCGACGAGGTGATCGGCACAGGCACTCCGAGCGCACCGAATGGCACGATTCAGCATCCCATCCGGTTCACACTCAACCATATGTTGAACTACTGGGTGTGGCCTGCTACGGAAACTGCGGGCACAGGGAGTTGCACGGAGGCGGGAGGAAGTTCCATCCCAGTGGAATCGGAAATTTCCCAGTCTTCACCTCCTGAAAGCTGCACCATGTCTGGACCCGCAGGCGAGATCTATCGATTAAAGGCTTCCGTGGCGACTCCCTCCTGTGCCTCCACCAACCCACAAGCGGCCATTATCATCACCGCATTCCGAAACTATGGAATCATTCTGGCCGATAACGGAGATAGCGGTGGGTTAATCGGGACGCCCGACGCTCGCTGGAACGATAACGATCTTTCCTGCCTCACAAGTCTCACCTTAGCGGACTTTGAACCGGTGAACGTCTCGAGCCTCATGGTCAGCAATGACAGCGGGGCCACCAGCCCTTAGCCGAATGGCTCGGCTGCTACAGTGTGATCGGATATTTCCCCGCCAGCTCCGATCGCCATTCCATTGACACCCGTGTCGAAATATGGTCTCCGAGCCGATTGTTCATAGCAGCCGAAACAAACAGTTACCTTGTTATTTCTGCGATTTGCGTGACTTTGGCGGTCGCCATTGAGAAGCCAGATGTCTACCTGCCCCCGAGTTCATTGGAACGTGACGTGCACCCTGCTTTGTGTTTCTGACAATAAGGGCAGCAGCTAAACAGCCATGTGGATCGTTAAACTCGCATTACGACGCCCGTACACCTTCGTGGTGATGGCCATTCTCATCCTCGTGATGGGAGTGCTCTCGATATTTCATACCCCGACGGATATCTTCCCGAACATCAATATTCCTGTCGTCAGCATTATCTGGAGTTATGCCGGACTTGTCCCCAAGGATATGAATGACCGGATCATTAGTATCACCGAGCGTTCACTTACCACCACCGTCGATAACATCGAGCACATTGAATCCAACTCTCTGTACGGAGTAGCAGTCGTAAAGGTCTTCTTCCAGCCAACCGCAAACGTGGAACGTGGGATCGCACAGATTACGGCCGTTTCTCAGACGCAATTGCGGCAACTGCCGGCCGGAACTACCCCTCCCCTGATTCTTGCTTACAGTGCCTCGAGCGTCCCGGTTCTGCAGTTGGCCCTTTCCGGCCAGGGGCTCTCAGAACAAGCACTGAATGATTACGGCTTGAATTTCATTCGCACTCGACTGATTACCGTCCAGGGGGCGTCGATACCTTATCCCTATGGGGGTAAACAGCGGCAGGTACAAGTGGACCTGAATCCCAGTGCCTTGCAGTCGAAAGGATTGTCAGCGCTCGATGTAGTCAATGCAATTTCGTTGCAGAATCTGATTTTGCCGACAGGCACGGCCAAGATAGGAGGCAAAGAATACGACGTAGATGTTCCCAATGCAGCGCCTCAGACAATGGACGAATTAAATCGTATTCCGATCAAGACCATCGGAGACACGACTATTTATATGAAGGACGTCGCATGGGTTAGAGACGGTTTTCCTCCGCAAACCAACATTGTGCGGGTCAACGGACAGCGTTCCGTGCTGCTGACGATTCAGAAGGCGGGAGACGCTTCCACCCTGAATGTGATTTCGGGAATCAAGTCACTGCTGCCTATGATTGCGACTACGGTCCCCCCTCAGCTGAAAATAGAGCCGCTTGCCGATCAATCGATTTTTGTTAAAGGGGCCATCAGCGGAGTTGTTCGGGAAGCGCTGATTGCTGCATGTCTGACTGCGGTGATGATTCTTGTCTTTCTGGGGAACTGGCGAAGTACTCTCATTATCGCTACTTCCATACCGCTCGCAATTCTGACTTCGATCATCGTCCTTGGCCTGATCGGTCAAACCATCAACATCATGACGCTCGGCGGACTCGCACTGGCAGTGGGCATATTGGTGGATGATGCGACGGTAGAGGTGGAAAACATCAATCGCAACCGGGAAGCCGAGCCGGACAAATCCATGGATGAGGTCGTGCTGGACAGCGCCATGCAAATCGCCACGCCGGCCTTTGTCTCCACGCTTTCAATCTGCATCGTGTTCGCGCCCATGTTTATGTTATCCGGTGTGGCGCGCTATCTTTTCTTGCCGCTGGCAGAAGCTGTCGTATTCGCCATGCTGGCTTCGTATCTGCTTTCGCGAACTATCGTTCCTACCATGGCAAAGTATTTGCTGCGACACCAAAAGGTTGGTGAAGAACATGCGCCGAGCCGTAATCCGCTCATCCGTATGCAAAAGCGTTTCGAGGCGGCCTTTGAACGGTTCCGGGAGGGGTATCACAGCTTGTTGGAGGTCTGTCTCCACCACCGTGCAGCGTTCCTGGCGATTTTCTTCGCTGCGTGTCTGGGATCGCTGGCGCTTTTGATTCCCTGGCTAGGGCAGGACTTTTTCCCCAGTGTTGACGCGGGCAGTTTCAATCTGCATCTTCGGGGACCGACAGGGATGCGCATTGAAGACACGGCCTTTTTGTGCGACCTGGTTGAGAATTTGATTCGGAAAGAAATTCCGGCTGCCGAAGTCTCAAGCATCATCGATAATATTGGCCTGCCTTACAGCGGCATTAATCTTTCGTACAGCAACTCTGCCCCGATTGGCACATCGGACGCGGATGTCCTGGTGACTCTTTCGCCCAAGCACCATCCTACGGCCGAGTATGTCAATCAATTGCGCCTCCAGCTGGGCAGGGAGTTTCCGGGCGTGATGTTTGCCTTCTTGCCTTCTGACATGGTTACCCAGATATTGAATTTTGGATTGCCTGCCCCGATCGACATTCAGGTGACTGGTTACGACCTGGAGGGAAACCGGGCCTGGGCAAGCCGGTTGCTTTCGCAAGTAAGGGAAGTACCCGGAGCTGCTGACATGCGTATTCAGCAGCCATTCGACGAACCCTATCTGCACCTTGTAGTGGAGCGCACTAAAGCACAAGAACTCGGCTTCACTGCACACGACATCGCATCGAATCTTCTGGTATCACTGAGCGGCAGCTTCCAAACTTCACCCACGTTCTGGGTGGATCCTAAGCAGGGAGTGAGTTATAACATCGCCACCGAAACACCGCAATACCGTGCGGACACTTTACAGGATCTCGTAAACATTCCGGTTACAGGAACCGACCCTTCCGCGGCGCCGTCGCTCATGGCCAGCCTCGTGTCGTTAAAGCGTGGCAGCGGCATGGCGGTCGAATCTCATTACAATATCGCCCCCGTGATAGACATTTATGGATCTGCTGCGGGGCGGGACTTGGGCGGAATTTCACGAGACATTAATAAGCTCATTGACAGCGCACGCAACCGGTTGCCACGCGGATCGCAAGTTACAGTTCGCGGTCAGGTGCAGACAATGCGGGCCTCTTATGTGGGGCTCCTTAGCGGGCTGGTATTTGCGATTTTGCTAGTTTACCTGCTTATCGTCGTCAATTTTCAATCATGGCTGGATCCTTTCATCATGATTTCCGCGCTGCCCGCAGCGCTGGCCGGAATTGCATGGTTCCTGTTTATAACCCACACAACCTTGAGCGTACCTGCTCTGATGGGAACAATTATGTGTATGGGGGTAGCGACCGCGAACAGCATTCTGGTGGTTAGCTTCGCGACCGAGCAAATGGCGGAAGGGAAAGATTCGATCGCTTCCGCCCTGCAGGCAGGTTTTACCCGCTTCCGGCCGGTTTTGATGACGGCTCTGGCCATGATTATTGGCATGGTTCCGATGGCTCTGGGAATGGGCGATGGCGGTGAGCAGAATGCGCCGCTGGGCCGGGCGGTGATTGGAGGTCTGTTATTTGCCACCGTATCAACGCTGTTCTTCGTTCCGACGCTCTTCAGCGTGCTGCACGGCCGTAGGCAGAATGAGCAGACTGTGGAATCGGGACCAACCAAATAAATGCGTGAGTAAGTAAATTATGCCGAATACTGAAATCAAAAAGACAATCGAAACGAGCGAGACGACTGGCACGCCCTATGTGGTTCCGTCGCACGGCGAAGACAAGCATCATTCATCCGCCCGCCGGATTTTGCTGGCGATAATTGTGCTTGCCGTTGTCGTCGGAGTTCTGCTCTATGGAATTCGATCGCGCCTCTCATCCGAAGCGAAGTTGCGCACGGTAACTGCGCAGTTGGCGGTGCCGTCCGTTTCAGTTGCGCTGCCGAAATCTGCTGCCCCCATTCAGGAAGTCATTCTCCCGGGGAACATACAACCTTTCATCTCATCCCCTATTTACGCGCGCACCGATGGCTATTTGAAGAAGTGGTATTTCGATATCGGCGCGCACGTCAAGGAAGGGGAGTTGCTTGCCACCATTCAGACCCCGGAGGCCGATAAGCAATTGGATCAGGCTCGGAGCACCCTGGCGACTGCGCAAGCAAATCTGGAGCTGGCACAAATCACCAAAGACCGCTACCAGGGATTATTGAAGAAACACGCCGTAGCTCAACAAGATGTTGATAATGCGGTGGGTACCTACAATGCGAACAAAGCAATCGTGGATGCCGACCTGGCCAGCCAGCAACGTTACGCTACGCTCGTCTCGTTTGAAAAAGTATACGCTCCCTTCGATGGTGTGATCACCGCCCGCAATACTGATATTGGCGACCTCATCAATTCGGGCAGCAGTACAGCGCCTCGAACTGACCTTTTTCACATCGCTCAGACGGGCACCTTGCGCGTATACGTTAACGTACCGGAAGAGTATTCGCGCGGCGTAATACCAGGGCAGACCTCGGCGGACATCGTATTGGCGGAGTTTCCGGGCGAGAGATTTCCCGGCAAACTGGTTCGCACCGCTGAGGCCATCAATGCGACCACGCGCACTTTGTTGGCGGAGATTGACCTCACCAATCCTAAAGATACTTTGCTTAGCGGATCTTATGCGGAAGTGCACCTGAAGATTCCCGTGAAGGTCGCTACCTATCTCATTCCGGTGAATGCCCTCATCTTTCGTTCGGAAAAGCTGCAGGTTGGCATCGTTCGAGACGGCAAAGCCGCGCTCACCGATATAACTCCGGGGCACGACTTTGGGGCGGAGATTGAAATCGTCGGCGGTCTCAAAGCCAACGACCAGATCATTATGAATCCCCCCGATTCTCTAGTATCAGGCCAACCCGTTCAGATCGTGCAAGCGACATTACCAGGAGATGCCAAGTGATTCGAAGCGGTGGTAGTGGTGTGGTTCGCGCGCAAACCAAACTGCGCGACTACGTTCTCCTGTTTGCAGGAGGGCTCACTCTTACTGCCTGCGCAGTAGGGCCGAAGTACAAAACGCCCGCGGTTCCAAATCCACCGGCATACAAGGAAATGGGGGATTGGAAGACCGCACAGCCCAGCGATCAGAACTTGGGCGGTAACTGGTGGGATCTCTTCCAGGATCCGCAGCTCAATGGATTGGAACAGGAAGTCAATGTGTCCAATCAAAACCTGAAAGCTGCCCTCGCGCAGTATCAACAAGCTCGCGCCGCACTGCGATACTATCGAGCCGATTACTATCCCACAATCACGACAAATCCTTCAGCCAGTCGGCAAGTGTATTCGAATAACCGCGCGCCCCAGAGCACTTTTAACGGAACTACCTACAGTGACTTTGCGGTTCCTGTCGACGTGTCGTATCAAGTCAATGCCTGGGGTCGCGTGAGCAAGAACGTAGAGGCGTATCGTGATCAGGCGCAGGCAAGTGCCGCAGATCTCGCGACCGTGAACCTCAGCATGCATGCCAGCCTGGCGGTGGATTACTTCGCGGCGCGCACGCTGGATGCCGAAGAGAAATTGCTCAGAGATACGGTCGCGCAATACGAACAAGCGCTGCAACTGAACCAGGACCGCTACGACGGAGGACTCGCGTCCGAGGTAGAAGTAGAACAAGCCCGAACGATTCTCGAAACAACCCGAGCCCAAATGGTCGATGTCGGCGTTGCCCGTTCGCAGTATGAGCACGCAGTTGCAATCTTGATTGGCAAGCCTCCAGCCGAATTCAGTCTCCCCCCATTGCCGCTCACTACGCCGCCGCCGGCAATTCCGGTTGGAATACCTTCAGACGTTCTGGAAAGGCGGCCCGATATCGCTGGGTCAGAACGGCGTGTGGCAGCCGCCAACGCGCAAGTAGGATTGGCGAAGGCCGCGTATTACCCGCTGATCAATCTCACGGCGGCAGGAGGATTTGACAGCGGCTACATCACCACTCTGTTTCAAGGGCCGAGCGCGATTTGGTCGGTCGGAGCATCCGCTTTATTGACGGTCTTCGACGCTGGGCGGCGGCATGCTTACTCCGACCAGGCGAAGGCAAGTTATGACTCTTCGGTGGCAGAGTATCGGCAAACGGTCCTCACCGCGTTCCAACAGGTCGAAGACAATCTTGCCGCGTTACGTGTTCTAGAACAGGAGGCGGGAGTACAGGCTACGGCAGTGCAGGCAGCCGAACGATCGCTCGATCTCTCGAACACAAGGTACGAGGGAGGAGTGACCAGTTATCTCGAAGTGATTACCGCTCAGAATGCGGCACTCTCCGATGAAGTCACCGCTGTAAATATTCTGGGAAGGCGTATGGCAAGTGCAGTTTTGCTGATTCAGGCCCTTGGCGGCGGATGGGACCGATCAACGATTCCGAATCGGCCTGAGTGTTGTGGCAAGCTGATCAGCAGTTCTAATTGATACCGTGGAAGCCACGCGGGAACCTTCCGGATATTCGCGGGGAATACGAGCGGTCGGCCATCTAGATCCGATCACATCAATGGAAGTCAGATGTTTTCCATTCCCAACGATTGTTGATTTCGATATTGCCGTCGAAGTGATGGCTGATTGTTACAGTTCAAACTCCCCGGACTGCGCCGCTTTGGAAGTTATTAAGCAATGCTGCGACTTCTTCTTCGCGAGCGGCCGAAAACTATGCATTTCCAGTTCCAAAAATGCAAGGCGTGATTTGCGTAAGAATGTAACTACCTTATCTGTCATAGCATCAAAAACCGCATGTGGCAAATCGCCAAGAGCGACAGACGCCTTTGCAGTCCCGCCTTCACAGAACTGTCATGCCACTGCGAAGGCGTCTTCCTCTCTGTGTTCCTTGCGCGGAGATTCGCGCTCATGCCTGCTCTTTAGTTAAACAAGCCGGAAGCAAATCCGCATGGATCCGCCTCCGTGAAGTTGCCCCTCAGCCAAATTGTCGACAAGTGTCAATGGAACGATTGTCTCCTAATCGTCGCGAACTGCCTCGGCGCATGCCCAGGTCACTCATGAGGCGGCAAATAGTGGCTAAATGTTGTGCCAGTCGATTGGAAGGCGACGTGCTTCCTTCCTCTCGTAGGAGGAGGAACGACATGCAAGGGGCAGATGTTTACATCGAGAGTGGGAGGTGCCTCGAAGTGGCCAACTATGAATGGGCAGCACGCGAGATGCAGGATGTTCTGTCACACCGCTTACCATCTTTACACAGAAGTGCTTATCGCCTGTTGCGGAACGCAGCCGACGCCGAGGATGCGGTTCAGGATGCCCTTCTTATGGCTTACAAGCATCTGGACCAATTCAGGGGACAATCCCAGATGTCCACATGGCTGACGGCGATTGTGTGCAACTCTGCACGGATGCATTTACGCCGGCGACGCCACATGCAGGTTTCTTTGGACGATCCGATCGGGATCGATCACGAATCTCCCTTGTCGGAGCAATTGCCCTCGCCAAGACCCAGCCCTGAGGATGACTGCCAGCGTTCTGAAATCAACCGACACTTGGCGCGGGCGGCGGCTCGACTGACGCCTACTTTGCGTACAACACTTCAGTTACGAGCTGTCGAGGGCCTATCGACGCTCGAAACAGCGAAGGTTTTGGGGGTGGCGAGCGGAACCGTGAAGGCCCAGTTGTCACGGGCACGCGCCAAGATGAGAGGGGTATTGTCCCAGCGAAAGATTCGAAGGCGTCGGACGGCGGCGCCTAGCGGCATCTAGGACGAATAGCGCGCCGCCGGTCTGGTGGTTCGTAACAAAGTGCTTCCGTGCGGGGTTGTTGGGATAGTTGGCTCTATTCGAAAATTAAGACCCTTTTCATCTTTTTCCCGACCCGTACAACCTTCTCGGATTGCAGTTGAAACGCCACTAGGACTCGATTGACGCGTATATCGTTAGCGCGAACTGCGTTCTCTTTAATCTTACGGGCACCTTCTGTGCGGGATGAAACGAAGCCTGCTTCTACGAGGACCTTGTCGAACGATACGAGCCTGACATTCGGCAACTGCGGATTATCGAGAGCACAGTACGAATTTTCGTCCGAAAGTTCTTTGCTGCCGGCCGCGTTGACTCTTTGCAACGGGATCGTAACCTGCTCTACGTCCTCCGGCACCTCATGCTTCTGGAACTGCTTTCCCCAATCTTCCCCAGCTTTCGCAGCCGCGTCGGCGGAGTGAAAATCCGCCGCGATTCTTCGTGCCAGCTCTTTCTTCGCCTGCATCGGATGCGCTTCCCGCTTCATCTTTTCGATTTCGGCGACTTGCACGTCGGTCAACAGTTCGTAGTAGCGCCACATCATCTCGTCGGAGATGCTCATGATTTTGCCGTACATTTCGAGCGCCGGTTCGTGGATGCCGATGGCGTTTCCGAACGACTTCGACATCTTCTGTACACCATCGAGCCCTTCTAGAATCGGCGTCGTCAGCACCACCTGCGACTCCTGGCCATAGGCGCGCTGCAACTCGCGGCCGACCAGCAGGTTGAATTTCTGATCGGTGCCTCCCAGTTCCACATCAGCTTCAAGCGCAACCGAGTCGTATCCCTGCACCAGCGGATAGAGCAACTCGTGCACGGAGATTGGCTTCTCCTCCTGGAATCGTTTGTGGAAGTCCTCGCGCTCGAGCAGTTGCGACACGGTATATTTCGCCATGAGACGTACGAAATCGTCAGCGGTGAACTGCCCCATCCAGCGCCGGTTAAAATCAATCACAGTTTTCTGCGAATCGAGAATTTTAAAGACTTGTTCCTTGTAGGTCTCGGCGTTTTCTTCGATCTGCTCGCGGGTCAGCGGAGGGCGCGTTACCGAGCGGCCCGTGGGATCGCCGATCATGCCGGTAAAATCGCCAATTAGGAAAATTGCGGTGTGCCCGAGATCCTGAAAATGTTTGAGCTTGCGCAGAACCACCGTGTGGCCTAGGTGCAGGTCGGGAGCGGTTGGGTCCATGCCCAGCTTTACCCGCAGGGGCTCGCCGTTGGAGCGCGACTTCTCCAGTTTGGCGCGTAGATCGGCCTCGCGGATAATTTCGGCGGAGCCCTTTTTGAGATATGTGAGTTGTTCGTCAACAGGCGCGAAGGTTGGCATGAGAAAGGACATTATAGAGAATGCAGAAGTAAACTGCGTTGAAGTGGAGAAGATTCTGGCGCTTAACGTTCAAATACGCAAGGCAACGCCGAGGGATGTTCCGCGGCTGCGGCTGGTCATCGAGGCCTCGGTGCTCGGATTGCAGGTGGGGGACTACTCACGGGCACAGCTAGAAGGCGCGCTCCAATCAGTATATGGGGTGGATAGCCAGCTCATCGTCGATGGAACTTATTTCGTGGCTGAAGTTTTGGGATCGCAGAGCGAGGCCGAGATCGTCGGCTGCGGCGGGTGGAGTAAGCGCAAGACGTTGTATGGAGGCGATCAATTCGCGGCGCGCGAAGACTCGCTGCTCGACCCGGCGTGTGATGCGGCAAAGATTCGAGCATTCTTTGTGCGTCCCGATTGGGCGCGTCGCGGCATTGGCAGCTTGATCCTGGAAGCCTGCGAGAACGCAGCCACAGAAGGAGGCTTCACCCGGTTGGAGCTGGGTGCAACTCTCAGCGGTATCACTTTCTATCAAGCCAGGGGATACTCGTCCGTCGAGAATCAGAAAGTTCCGCTGGAAAATGGAGAAACGTTGGCAATTGTGAAGATGGCAAAAGAAGCCCGGAAAGAAAGGCAGAAGGTAGAAGAAAGAAGGCAGAAGTAAGATCAAACCGTTTTTCACTTCTACAACAATCCTGATGTTTTTTACTTCGGCGTTCTGCCCTCTGACTTATGGATTGTGTTCTTCAGTCTCCGTCCCACGACTTCGTAATTCCCGCCGAGCACGATGTTAACGGCCTCGGTGTATGCGATGTGTTCCTGTTCCAGGATACGGGTAGCCAGCATCTGCTCATCGTCAGTGTCGAGCACTGGAACGGCCTTCTGTACGATGATCGGGCCATGATCGAGTTCTTCGTCCACGAAATGCACGGAGCAGCCGGACACTTTCACACCGTAAGCGAATGCCTGCTCCTGCGCCTCGAGTCCGGGAAATGCGGGTAGCAGCGAAGGATGGATGTTGAGAATCCGGCTGCGAAACTGTTGCACGAACCAAGGCGAGAGCAGCCGCATGTATCCCGCGAGGCAGATCAGATCCACGTGGTGCTGTTTGAGCGCGGCGACAACCTCGAGGTCGTGCTCTTCGCGTGTTCTGTCTTTCGATGGAATCACCATCGCATTGAGCCCACGCTGGCGCGCGGTGGCGATGCCGAGGGACTCGGCTCGATTGGAAATGACGATGGCGATGCGCGCGTCCGCTATGCGGCCTGCATCGATGCTGTCGGCGAGAGCAACGAAATTCGAGCCACGTCCGGAGAGGAGAATGCCGAGGGATTTCATTTTAGATTGCTAATTGCTGATCATTGATTGTTGAATGAAGATTGTGGAATAAAGATTGTGGATTGAAAACAGCCTTTGAAATCAAAAATCAACAATCAGCAATTCTTTCAATTGTAGAGTACCTTGCGCTCCCCTTTTACGATGCGGCCTACCGTGAACGCTTTCTCTCCAACACGCTCGAGCACGGTCTGCGCTTTCTTGAATTTCGCCAGAGGAACGATCAGCAACATGCCAAGGCCCATATTGAAGGTTCGCAACATCTCGTCCTGCGGAACGTTGCCCAGTTCCCGCAGATGTTCGAACAACGGCGGTACCGGCCAGGAACCAAGATCGATTGCGGCGGCGGTTCCGCGTGGAAGGACGCGGGGAAGATTTTCCGTGATACCACCGCCAGTAATATGCGCTAAGGCAGAAACGCACTGAGCGTCGATCAGCTTTCTTAGCGCCGGCCAGTAGCTTTTGTGAGTGCGCATCAGTTCGTTGCCGACTTTGTTCTTGATCTGGTTGACATAATCGTCGGGCGAGTAGCGTGCGACTTCGAAGAGCAGCTTGCGGGCTAGCGAATATCCGTTGGTGTGCAAGCCGTTAGAAGCCATGCCCAGAATAACGTCACCGATCTGTACATCTTTGCCAGTGATGATTCGGTCGCGCTCCACCACGCCTACGATAAATCCGGCTAAGTCGTACTCTCCGTCGGGATAGAAACCAGGCATTTCGGCCGTCTCTCCGCCGATGAGGGCACAGCCATTGTGCTTGCAGGCATCGGCAATGCCTTCCACCACTTTCTCGGCAATCGAAGGCTCAAGCTTGCCCGTGGCCAGATAATCCATGAAGAACAGCGGTGCAGCGCCCTGTACGGCAATGTCGTTAACGCAATGGTTGACCAGGTCCGCACCGACAGTGGAGTGCAGGCCCATCTCGAAGGCAATTTTCAGCTTCGTCCCTACCCCGTCGACACTTGAGACCAATACCGGATCGACATACTTCGTCTTATCCACCGCGAAGAGGCCGCCGAAACCGCCAATTTCGCTAAGGACGCCGCGAGTAAACGTTTTGTGTGCCAGATACTTGATCCGTTGTTTGGTGCGGTTGGCGCGGTCGATGTCGACACCGGCGTCGGCGTATGTGACGGGTGCTGTGCCGGGCGTAGAATTTTTAGCCACCATCTCTTGCGGTGTTCTTTCTGTGTGCTTCAGTGTGGGAAAACGCTGGTTTCCGGCAAAGCAGCAACTACTAAGGTCGCTCATTGTAGCACGTTCGAAGCGCATGCTGACACGCTTGCGTCAGGAGGAAGCGTCCTGATTCTGTCTCAGCAGGATTCCTTTACGAGCTTTTCGGCATTTCTTAGCGTCCTCGGCGGTTGAAACTTTTGCTCTTGGCGGCGGGGCGAGCTAACCCTTAAACCGCGAAGTTCGCAAAGTGAAACGCGCGAAGAGTGCAGAAAAGCGAGATTACGATACTGCCTTCAGAAATTCCGTTTAAAGAATCTGTCAATGCCATACACCACCGGCCCTAAAATCATTGCGAGCGCGCCGCCAATCAGAGCGAAACGGTCGCTGCCTAGCAAGGCGACTATCGCCATGATCACTGGCGCCGCGACTACATAAGTCATACCCAGGCGGCCGCCGGGGATCACAAACGGGCGCGGAATCTGGGGTTGCGTTTGGCGAAGTTTCCATGCAGATAGCACAGTTAGCACGGTGGTAGCCGAGCGCAGCCAGATGTAGACGGAGATCAATTGGCCGAGACTCTGCCGCGCGAGCATCGCGTAGATCACCGCCGATACAACAATCGCCAGCCACGGAGTGCCATATCGCGAATGCTTGCGGGTGAGCGCTGCGGGAAGATATCCATCTTCCGCCATCGCAAACGGCATGCGGGTGGTGGTGAGGACGGTGCTGTTAAGCAGCGCAACGTTGCACACCATCGCTGCCAGCGTCATCCATGTGCCCAGCCAAGGACGCCCCCAAAAAATCCCGCCGATCGATGCTGCCACGTCAGAAAAAAATCCTGAATGCCATTTCTGCCACTCGCCCGCCGAAGCAAGGCCCGCCAGGGTGGGCAGAAAATATGCCGCCATCGAAAGCGGGACCACCAGCGACAATGCGCGGGGGTAGGCGCGTTGTGGATCTTGGACTTCTTCGGCCACAGTCGAGAGCTGTTCGTATCCCGAATAAAGCCATAGCCCGAGAGCCAGTCCGACTCCGAAAATCCTGAATGTGGCCTGATGCGGTGGAATCAGTGGCACAAAAGGATTGCGATGCCACTTCATGAGGCCTATCACGGTCATCGTCATCACCGGCACAAAGATGAAAATCTCGAGCGCCGTCGCGACCTGTCCTACCATTTGAATGCCGATCACGTTGATCCAAGTGATCACTGCGATCAGAGCGACCGAAACAAGGTAATGCTTCCAGCCTGTAATGCCAGGAAAGTAGTACACCAGGTAATCGGTGAAGAGAACGGCGTATGCGCCGCCCAGCAAGAACGACGCCGACCAGTTCCACCATCCGGCGAGAAATCCCCAGAAGTCTCCGAAGGCCGCGCGCGTCCAGCGGTAGAAGCCCCCTTCAACCGGCATCGCGGTGGTCAGCTCGGCAGACACGAGCGAGACGGGTATGCACCAGAAAAACGGCAGAAGTAACAGATAGATGAGAGTCATTCCCGGACCCGACGTGATCACCATGTCTTCGAGTCCGAAGGGCCCGCCGGTCGTATAGGAAAACATCACGAAGACGAGAGAGAGGAGTCCGGCTTTTCGGAGAGTGGTTGCGCTATTATTCGTGGCCGACGCCTCTTGTTCGCAGCGAACTTTCTTCTTCTCCCAGAAGGTTCAATCTTGTCATTCCGAGGAGCGCTCTTTCTGCTGTCATTTCGAGGAGCGAAAGAGACGGCGAATCTGCCGTTCCCTGCGCGTAAGAAAACCAATATCCCTCACTGCGCTCGCGATGACAAAATAATAGGATCAGGCGGCCAGTACGCCCGTCAGGGCGCCCTCGAGTTCCAGCAACCTGCGCTTCACTTCGAGGCCGCCGCCGTAGCCGCAGAGAGTTCCATCGGAGGCAATGACGCGATGACACGGAACGACGATTGCGATGGGATTGCGATTATTGGCCATACCCACGGCGCGAAACGCGTTCGGCTTGCCGACCGCGCGGGCGATGTCTGCGTATGATCGAGTCTCACCGTAAGGAATCGCCAGCAAGGCGCGCCAGCAGGCAACCTGGAAATCGGTCCCACGGAGATCGAGTGGAAAGGTAAACTTGCGGCGCCTACCGGCAAAATACTCCTTGAGTTCCTTAAAGTAAGGGAGCAGGGCATCGGGCGAATCCTCGAATGTCAAACCACTTTTTTCCTGGCGAAGATGGCGCGGGTTCGGGCGAATCGATTGCTGGCCGGGTAACCTGGCGTCGAATTCCAGGGCAATGAGCCCACCAGCCGAGGCGGCGAGAAACAAAGGTCCAATTGCTGACTCGATGCTCGCAATGTAAAGCGTTTCCATGTATGACCTCCCTGCCCCAGCAAACCACAATAGCAGACGATTAGCTGGACGTATCCGGACTTTTATCGCTGCCTCTCCAGTTGACAGAAATCGACTTTTGCCCCAAAGTGTGTGCGGCGTGCTTATGGCCTTACCTCCATCCCTTGTAAAGAAGGGCCTTCTGATCGTCGTTGCCGTGGTGTTGGCCCCGGTGGTGCTCGTGGGACTGGTGGCAATCGCTGCGGGCGATTGGCATCCGATCGGTTCTACCGCGGCGGGCGACCAGATTCTGGTCAGCTCGGTCACTCCCCAGAGAAAAGGTCTGCGAACGGCGTGGGTTAGAGTTGAATACAAGGACCCCGCCAAGCTGCCGCAGGGTGGACCTTTTGTGGAGTTGAGGGCGCGGGTTCGCTTCAACTGTTCAGAGGGCAGCGCGCTGCCGAGTGCGGTGGCAAGCTCGGAGTGGTTCTACTCCCGCGATCACGGCGGCAAACTGGTGGTCAGCAAGAAGACCCACCACGACGATCAGTTTGGCGATAGCGCCGAGGGTGACTTCGGCGAGATCGCCAGAGATTTTGTTTGTAAGCAAAAATAATCCGTGATTCTGACCAGAGCGACCTGACGTCGATTGTAGTGTCGAGCCTTCCGTGAGCGAATCGAAGGGAAATTGCTGCTACCGCAGCGCCGCGAAGAAAAGCAGTGTCCTCCGACCGCACGCATGCGCCAGCTCCGGTCGGGATGACCGGGGTTTCTAAGTTTTCTTGCCATAAGATTTCCACAGGCCCGCACCTCGGTAACCCCAAACCTACTTCCGCAGATGATATTTCCGTCATATGCTGATTATGAAAACATAGAGTTGGCCGCGCCAGTTGCCACCTCTCTTCTCACAGTGGTCATGACTTCATTGGGTATCTATTCTCTGGTAACAGCCGGAGGCGCAGTTGTTCTTGGCGCCTATGCCCTCTTGCGGCGCAAACCCAAAGGGCCGGCAGAACTGGAGCGCGAACGCCGCACCTGGCTCGACGGCATCGGACGCATCACCGATGGGACCGTCATCGATGTGCAGGAGATGCCGCCGAACAACGGCCATCACGCGGCCGTGCTACTCATCTATAAGTACGACGTTGCGGGTGTTTCGTACGAGTGCTCACAAGACGTCACCTATTTGCGCCAGTGGATTAACCTGCATTCCTGCCGGCTGGGTCTGCCTACCTCGGTAAAATACGATCCGCATAATCCGGGGAACTCCCTGGTGGTGTCGGAGAGCTGGATGGGGTTGAGGCAGTAGAGTTGCCAGTTGTCTGAAAAGACGGAGCGGTGCAGCATGCAACTATTTTTGCAGCCACTCCGTGCCCATATTGTCATCGGTGATCGTGCGAGCGTGAACCGTGCGAGCACGGATGTGAGCAGCGGATTCTAAGGTCCAAAATCCGGGAACATCATGGTCCATTGTTGTGGTCATGGCCATCACTTCGAGTAGTCGGCGGCGATGCTGTTCCTGTGAGAAATCGAAAACAGGTTGGCCGTCGATACTGTAGTGAGAGAGCACATCGAGCCAGCGTTTTTTATCCAGTTGCAAGGGCGCGTCGCTTACTACCATAAAATTCGCCAACCGCATTCCGAACGGGAATACTCTGATGCCGGTAGCCATTGCTTCGTCCGATTCGGTTGTGTTGTAAAACTGCACACCACCCGGATTCAGGTGGCGACGAATAAGCTCCAGGAATTCCGACGAGAGCAGGTTGGACGCGTTGGACCGCCAATTAAAGGTTGTGTTCGTCACAATAGCGTCGAATTTGCGTCCAGCGTTCCGCACTAGCCAGCGGCGGCCGTCGTCGATGTCGATCTGAACCTTGGGGTTTTGCAACAGGCTGGCCACCTCGGGATAGCGTTTGATCAGACCGATATATCCGGGATTGATTTCGACAATCGTCAGGTGTTCGACCTGCGGATGGTTGGCAATAACCTGCGCCCACGATCCCGATGACAGCCCTATCATTAGAACTTCTCTCGGATTGGGATGAAAATAACTCAATGCAAACGCGCGCTGAATCCCGTTCGTATCCTTCACCAGGCTAATGTTGAAGCATCCGTCGTAAACTCCTCCTCCAAAAACCATCCCAGTGTGCGTAACCGCAATCACTCCACTCTTTGTCTCCACAACACTGCGAAAATCCACGTCCGCTCTGTATTTCTCCTTCATCAGCATCTTTTCATACATACCACGAAACAGAGGCTCCGAAATCTGTACTACCAAAAGGGCAGCAGCCAACACAACCGCTGCCGAGGCAATAAACCTGATCCTATCTAGCTGGGCATTCAGCATCAGTGCAAGTCCAAGTCCGAGGCCGAGCAGAGTCAGCACAATACTCACTTGTCTCAATGGAAGCATGTCCATGAGCACGAAACCCGTCAGATAGCTGCCCAGCGCCGAACCGACAATGTTGCTGAGGTACAAGTAGCTCATGCGCGAGCCGGCGCGTTCGTCAGGGGGAATTGAGATATGACAAAGGAGTGGAAACACAGTCCCCAGGCATGCCGCCGCCACCCCGATGGGGATGAGCGCCCACAAGTAAGAGGCGTGCACCACCAAATTGAAAAGGATCGGACCGACCAGAAATCCCAGCAGATTAGCCACCAGCACAGTGCCTATCAGGAGTCGGCTGAAACTTCGCAGGCCCGCGATTTTCTTACAGATACGGTTGCTTACTACCGATCCGGCGCCGATCCCCAGGAGATAGGCTCCGAGGAGAAAAGCGAAGCTCTTCGCCAGCCCTCCCGTGGTAAATGAGAATAGGTGATACCACACAATTTCGTAGCCCAGCGAAATGAATCCCGCGATCGCAGCCGTGACTACGGCCGCAGCAAAGCTTATTCCGGCTGCATGATCCAGTTCGACTTCCGCATCCTTTGTCCCAATCCCTTTTTGAAGGTCCACAACTTCCGTCTCAGGGCCTGCCAACTGCCGCTCTCGACTTACGAGTTGCCAGACCAATACCGTAGCGCCTACTACTGCGTTCAAACCAGCCGCCAGCCCCACAGTCTTCGATTCTCCCAGCCAGCGCATCAAGAACAGTCCCGCGCAAAAACATGCTACAGCCGAACCCAGCGTGTTGGCGGCGTAAAGTGCCCCGACGGACGTGCCCACATTACGCGAAAGGCGAACCGCGTAGGAAACCAAGATGGGGAGTGTCGAACCCATAAGCACGGTCGGAAGCGCGACAAGGGCGAAGGCAACGAGTCCTGTTTCGAAGGTTGCGGAACCGGCAGTGAAGTCTGCCGCCCAGTGAAAGACTCTCAGCGAAAAAAACCCATAGGTTGCGATCAGCAGTTCTACTAAGCCGAAAATCCCCAGCAGCGGCCATTGCTGATATCGCGAGATTGCTCCGCCTAGCAGACTGCCTAGTCCCAATCCAAGCATGAAGGCCGTGACGACCATAGTGACTGACTCGATATTCACGCCATAGAGTGTGAACAGCGCCCGCTGCCAAACGATCTGGTAAAGCAGTGCTGGAAATCCGGAAACAAAGAAAAACAAATACCACCAGGGTACCGATGCGGGAAATGAAGACTCCTGCGGACTTGATTTAGTAATGATTGGAGCTAGAGTCGCGGCGGCGGGTGCCGACATCGGATGTTCCTCCGTGCAAGTGCTAAGGAGACCGACTGCCAATGCCGGTTTCTAACGAGGCTAGGGCTGGAGGCTCCTCTGCGGAGTCTAGCCGACGGGCATTATTTACGGCATCCTGAGATAACCGCAAGCCTAAACCAAAGTAATAACCAACACAGGATGGAGCCGGGCAGCGACGCTTGCGGTTTTGTACCAGAGTGACTCGACAGCTTGTGCCTTGGCACCGGCAGGTTAGGGGCTACTCAACGTTGGGTAATGGTGACCAACCACGCCCTTCAGATCTGATAGTCGTCCTGAAACAACTCTTGCGGAGAAATATTAGGCGTCGCGGTTGCTTGGTCGATCCGAGAGTCGGGCTCCGCTCCCACGTCTTGGTGGGAGTGATGCTGGAAGTTTTCCCGCAGCTCATGGACCTCGGAAGCCAGCTTGATGATCACGTCCGAGAGCGGATCGCGGATGTCTTTGGGATCGGTAATAACAACGCGTTTGCCGTCGCGCAGAACAATGTGTCCAGGCACACCCACAATTGTGGAATTTGCCGGTACACTGCGCAGCACCACTGAGCCGGCGCCAACGCGGCAGTTATCTCCGATCGTAATGTTACCCAGCAACTTTGCACCAGAGCCAATCGAAATGTTGTTGCCAAGGGTAGGATGGCGCTTCCCCTTCTCCTTGCCAGTTCCACCCAGAGTGACGCCCTGATACAGCGTCACATCGTCGCCGACGATAGCTGTCTCGCCGATTACCGTGCCTATGCCATGATCGATGAAGAGGCGTCGTCCGAGTTCGGCGCCGGGATGAACCTCAATGCCGGTGAAAAGGCGCGCGACCTGCGACGTGAATCTCGCCAGAAACCGCATCCCATGAAGCCATAGCCAGTGGCTCAAGTGATGAATCCATACTGCGTGCAGGCCGGGATATAAAAGGAGGACCTCAACGTAGGAGCGGGCGGCAGGGTCCGACTCGAACACAGCGGCAATGTCTTCCCGCACGGAGCGGAAGAAGCTGGTCATGGGGCATTCTTAGTTCTCAGCTCTCAGTTCTCAAAACCGCTTGGTCGCCACGGCAAGCGCGGACTACTGAGACTCTGGAACTGGAAGCTTTTCCCTCGTCCCATGAACGTAGCCTAGCGGAAGGAAGAGTGCAAGAGGAGAACCTCAAGAACTGTAAACTAGAAAGCGAAAACTGAGGCGAAAAACAGAAAAACTGGACCCACAATCTCATCCACCTGTCTGGAAGCCACCGCTATTAGCGACCGTGATGCGAAGGTATTTATACGGATTGACGGGCGTATCGTTGATGCGGACTTCGTAGTGAAGGTGCGGGCCGGTGGAGCGTCCGCTCAAGCCGACATAACCGATAGTGTCACCGCGATGCACATGTTGCCCAGGTGCAACGGCGAAGCCGGAAAGGTGGCCGTAACGTGTAGAGATGCCGTGACCATGGTCCACCATGACAGCCTTACCATACCCGCCCAGGAAATCGGCGAAGGTGACCACCCCATCAGCAGGAGCGATGATCGCATGGCCGTACGTGCTCGCAATATCCACACCGCTGTGAAAAGCACCTTCTCCGTTGAATGGATCGATACGCTCGCCGAAGCTGCCGGTAACCTGCCCATCGACCGGCCAAAGATTGGGCGAAGAATTGGCGCGGTACCAGTCTGCAGTTGTGGCGTTGCGAGTCATGCCCAGGCTGATGCCAACCGTGGCAGCGCCGGTGAGGGCAGAGTTGCGTAAGGCGCTCAGTTGATCGAGAGAAGAACTAACCTCTGCGTCCTGGATCTGCTGCTGCGAGGCGGTTACCAGAGTGGGTTGCGACTTTAATCCGTAAAGCGCGGAAACTTCGCTGGCGATCGAGCCCAGGGATGCGACCTGAACATCGCGCTCTTTCGCGACCTCTTCGAGGCGCGAATAACGATCCCTAAGTTGCTCCTTTTCTATTCGCAATTGATTGTAGTGCGAAACCTTGAGCAACATCCGCGCATACGAGCTGGCAATACCGGTAAGGCTCAAGAATCCGACGGCGGCGCCGATTACGAATACATATAAATAATGGACAGGTATGGAGATCTTGCGCAGTTGCCCGTCGTTCCCGCGCGCGACAAAAAGGATGTAAAAACGCTTCTGCAATGGCACTACCTTTCGCTTTGAATGATCAGGTCCGGAACTCCAGGCAATGTTCTGAGGTTGCAGAAGGCCTGTTCGGACCACCAGATACTTTTCGGGCCACGCTTCCTATCTTGGGAATGGAGACTTTAACGTGCCCGTTTCCACCGAAGCCGAGGAGCCAACCCAAAAAACCTTCCCTGCAATTGATACTCATTGCAGAACTTAGGTTGTTCCCTACGGTATTAAAACCAATTCGGTCAATGATTTTTCTGAATGCTGGTAAAGGGTAGCAAAGCAGGTTCCCCCTGTCAACGAACCGGCGGGCAGTTAGAAGTTACTTAAGAGCCGTATTCAGAAGGCCTTCGCTACCTAAGTAACCCGGGCGGGTGGGCGGTCCACCACACTGTCCCTGAGGTCGATAGAAAATTGCAGCGTCGGGAGGGCTCGAAAGAGCTTGACCCAGCCGCATGAACTCCCTGGCACTCTGCGCGAAGCCTCTACGGGACACTGGAACAGGGTATACGGGAATCACTGTATAAGAAGCGTGGTCTCCGAGCATTAGCTAATCGCGCTCGCTTATATTCAATATTGTGACCATTGCAGAAAAAGCTCTGATTGCCCAGATTCGCCGGATAGCAACGCACGGGAGAAATCCTGCCATTCGGACCGGAATTGGAGACGATTGCGCCGTGCTCCGCCTTCTGCCGCGTCGTGGAAGAAGCAAAGGCGAGAAGGATGTGGTCGTAACCACTGACTTCTCGCTAGAGGGAATCCACTTCCGGCTGGATTGGCATTCACCGGAATCGGTGGGACATCGCTGTCTCGCCCGCGGACTGAGCGACATTGCGGCGATGGGCGGAGAGCCGGTAGCAGCCTTTCTTTCGCTTGCTCTGCCGCGCAAGACGCCACACGATTGGGTGCATCGGTTCCAGAAGAGCCTGATGCATCTGGCCGCGCGATACGGCGTGACCCTTGCCGGCGGGGATACCGCAGAATCGCCAAACGGAATCCTGGCGGATATCGTTGTCGTAGGAACTGTGCCTGCCGGAACGGCAGTGCTGCGTTCGGGGGCGCGGCCCGGCGACCACATCTATGTCAGCGGAGATCTTGGCGGTTCAGCGGCCACAGTCGCCGCGCTGGAAAAGAAGCATAAGCGCAAGCTGAATCCGCAGCATTATTCCAAGCATTTCTTTCCTGATCCGCGAATCGAACTGGGCCGGACTCTGCGCAAAAAGGGTCTCGCCTCCGCCATGATCGATGCCAGCGACGGTCTGTCGACCGACCTTGCACATATTTGTAAGGAAAGCGGCGTGGGTGCTGAGCTAGATGGGGAGTCAATTCCCCGGGCCTGCGCGGGTAAGCCGCCGCGCCAAGTCGATCTGCGCTTTGCATTGCACGGCGGAGAGGATTACGAACTGCTCTTCACAGCGCGGCCCAAGCGGCGAGTCCCACCCCGCATTGCAGGGGTTCGGATCACGCGCATCGGGCAAATCAGGACTGGCACAAGGATCTCCCTCATCAGTGGGAGCGGAGTACATGCTCCGCTTGAAGCACAGGGGTGGGAACACTTCCGGAAGTAGTGGTTACCTCGGTCACCGGTCATCATCTGTATCTATACCAGCGGGGAAAAAACGGGTCTAGAGTTAAGAGCATGCAACTCTCCCGAATTCCTCGTCTGTATATTTTGCTGAGTTTGCTGATCTTCTCGTCAGCAGCGTTAGCCGGCGATAAGAAACAACCACCTCCGCCGCCCGCGCATGCCCGGTCTCCCGTGCCGGCCGTCACTGATGAGTACGTGCACAAAGAGTTCGGTGATAACTGTTCGCTGCTCGGAGGTCCACCGCAGTTCGTTGGCGATCTCGACGGCGACGGAGTGGATGACCTCGTCGTTGCTGCCCGCTGCAAGAACCCCATGGCCGATCAGGCGGAGTATAGCTTTCGCGTGGCCGATCCCTACAACAGCTTTCTCGGCTTTGGCGACGTGAAAGTTACGTCTACATTTGCCTCGGACGAACCGGAACGCAAAGGTATTTCCCTGCTCATCGTCCACGGAGTAGGTTCCGAAGCATGGCGTTCCGACAAACCCAAGCCTAAATTTCTATTGATTAACCTGCCCTTCAAGACTCTCACCGTGAAACGCCTGGCGCTAAAAAAGCGCACGGTCCTGGGTGTTTACATGGAAGAACGCGGCGAAGGTGAGCAGACCTCTTCGGTCATCTTCTGGGATGGAAAGAAGTATCGCTATCAAATCTTGGGAGCGGATTTAGAGTAGTTGAGGTTCAGGTGGAGACAGCCATCTGAAAAGCATCTTGCAAACCGCCGTCGAAACGCCAGGTTTTGCGCCACTGTAATTTCTCCATATCATTTGCCGACGTCCGAGACGATTTCAATGCATCGAAATCCTACCTCGGCAGCGCACTGGGCTCACAATAGGTTTTAGCGACGTCAAAATCAGATTAGCGCCAAGGCACACCTGCCTGCCCACGTCACCCGCTATAATCTTCCCGCCATGAATCTCGAAGAAAAAATCGCGGAACTGAAGAAGCGCAACCAGCTTGCCGAAGACGGAGGAGGCGCGAAGCGCCGCGAGCGCCAGCACAAGGAAGGCAAAATGTCGGCCCGGGAGCGCATCGAGTTCCTGCTCGACGAGGGCACTTTCGAAGAGACCGACAAACTCATCACCCACCGCTGCGGCGACTTCGGCATGGCAGAGCAAAGGCCTTACGGTGACGGCTTTGTCACCGGCTACGGCCGCATCGAGGGCCGGCTGGTCTATGTCTTCGCGCAGGACTTCACCGTCTTCGGCGGTTCGTTGTCGGAGACGAATGCGGGAAAGATCGTCAAGATTATGGATCTCGCCGCGAAAATGGGAGCGCCTGTAATTGGCTTGAACGACTCCGGCGGCGCGCGCATTCAGGAAGGCGTGGCTTCTCTCGCGGGATATGCCGACATCTTTCTGCGTAACACTCTATACAGCGGAGTAGTGCCGCAGATTTCGGCGATCATGGGCCCCTGCGCCGGCGGCGCAGTTTATTCGCCGGCAATCACCGATTTTGTACTCATGGTCGACAAAACTTCCTACATGTTCATCACCGGCCCTGATGTGATTAAGACCGTGACCATGGAAGAAGTCACCAAGGAGCAACTGGGCGGCGCCCTGACTCACAACGAAACTTCCGGCGTGGCGCACTTCCTGGCGCACGACGACGCGGAATGTCTGTCGATGGTGCGTGAACTCCTCAGCTTCATTCCTTCCAACAATCTCGACGATCCGCCGCGCAAACCCTGTACCGATCCCCGCAGTCTTGGAGAAGATCGAAACGACGCCCACGCCGATGCCGCGCTCGACAGCATTGTTCCCGCGGAATCGAATCTCCCCTATGACATGAAGGATGTGATTCACGCCGTGGTCGACGATGCCTACTTCTTCGAAGTGCAGGAGCACTATGCGAAAAACATCGTCGTCGGATTTGCCCGCCTGGACGGCCGCTCCGTGGGAATCGTCGCCAACCAGCCGGCTGTGCTGGCGGGCACACTCGACATTAATGCCTCGCTCAAGGGCGCGCGCTTCGTCCGCTTCTGCGACTGCTTCAACATTCCTCTGGTCACGTTCGAAGATGTGCCAGGATTTCTCCCCGGCACCGCGCAGGAGTACGGCGGCATCATCAAGCACGGCGCCAAGTTACTCTACGCCTTCGCCGAAGCGACGGTGCCGAAGGTGACTGTAATCACGCGCAAAGCCTACGGCGGCGCCTATTGCGTGATGGCGTCGAAACACATCCGCACCGATGTGAATTACGCCTGGCCGACGGCCGAAATCGCTGTCATGGGCCCGGAGGGGGCGGTAGACATCGTCTACAAACGCGAACTGGACGGCGCCACGAATCCGCAAGAGCGCCAGGAATTGCGCCAGAAGAAGATCGAAGAGTTCCGCGACCGTTTCGCCAGTCCCTACGTTGCCGCCGACCGCGGCTACATCGACGCCATCATCCAGCCGCGCGAGACGCGGAACAGGCTGATCAAGGCACTAGCCATGCTGGAAAACAAGCGTGACAAAAACCCGTCGAAGAAGCATGGGAATATTCCCCTGTAATTTGGAGATTGCTATGCAAAAGCGACTAAGATCTTTCTCGGATTCGTACTCGGGTTGTCTGGCGATGTCAGTTGCCGCGAATGATAAATGGCACGGCCAACGTGAGAGCAAGATGGAGATTATCTGAGCCAACCAGGGGACGGGTCAAACAAGAATAGGCCGGGCCAAAAGCCCGGCCCCAAACTTTAATTCATGAAGGCTCAGAAGATAATCTTCGCCCCGAACTGCAGGCGGCGCCGTCCGATGCCGTCCGTAATGATGTTGCCGGCAAAAGTGTCGCCACCGTTAAAGTTGAACTTGTTGCTGTCAAACTGAGTAATGCCGTTTGCTGAAACTGCCGCGTTGTTCACATCCTGGTTCTGGATCCCAAGCCATTGATGGTTGAACAAGTTGAACGCATCCGCTTGCAACTGGAGTGTGAGCCGCTCACTGATCCGAGTGTTCTTAAACACCGCCACGTTGACCGTACTGATGGGCTGACCGCGTTCCGTGTTCCGGCCAAGCGGAGAGTAAGGCGTGCCAAAAATATGTTCCGCCTCGACATTATTGACAATAAAATGCGCTGCGGAAATGGGAGTGACCGGGCATTGGTTCGAAGCACCACCGCTCGCGACGCAGCCCGCGTTCACGCTGACAAGCGTTCCCGCAGCGACAGCCCCGGTACCAGTTGCCGAATTGGGGCAGAGTGCCAAACTCCCGTCACAGTATTCTCCCACTAGGTTAGTCGGTAAACTGGTATTTCCAAGAAACGGCCGGCAGGCATCGAGCGTGCTCACTCCGGTAAAGTTCGCTGGGTCGCACAGTCCCTGGGCTGAATTCTGCTCCACCGTCCAGGGCTGACCACTATTGTAGCGGTAGGTTCCATTGATCTGCCAACCTCCCATCAAATGCCCCAGGAAGCCCGCTTGCTGATGCTTGAAAGGCAGGTCGTAAACCCACAGCAAACTAAAAACGTTAGGAAAGTCATAGTTACTGACGGCGCGCTCCGCCTTGGTGACATCAAACGGGTTTTGTGCAAACGCAAAAAATGTGCCCGCATTGGTCGAGAAGGCTTCCGACGTGTTATCAATCGTCTTACTGTAAGTGTAGGACGCTTCCCCAGTGAACCCGTGCCAATTCTGCAACCGGAACTGACTTTGCAGACCATGGTAAATCGAGTAACCCGAATTAGTGTATTCGGCTACCCTACTGAAATTGCAGTTCGCGTACCCTACAGGATTTCCGAACTGGTCCGTCGCCAGCGGCAAACCCGCACCTTGGAAGCCTCCACCTGGCAGCGCTGGATTGGTGCATGGCGTAACACCTGCGGGAATGACATTGCTAAAGCCGTTTGCGATCAGCGGCAGAACGTCGGGGTTCCCGTTCACTTCCTGGAACTGCGCTAAATCGTGGTTTCCCACGTAGCGAACCTCCGCCGCCATCTTCCCAGTAATTTGGCGTTGAATGCCCAAATTCCATTGCTCCGAGTACGGATTGCGGAAGTTGGGGCCGAACTGGAGTTCCGCGGCAGAACCCGGATTTCCTTTAGCAACCAGCGGGAAAAGCGCGGATTCGATATTAGCGCCGTCGACGGTGGCCACATTCGGCAGGCCCGCGAAAGTGCCGTTTGCGTTGAAAACGGTCGCAGCGTTGGTGAAGGGGGAGCTTTGCTGCACATTGGTGGAGAGGTTGTAGTAAGCAAAGTCATAGGCGATGCGGAAGCCGCCACGAACCACCGTTTTGTCACGGCCGAGACTCTCAAGCATGCGCGGAGTCCACGCAAATCCCACCACTGGGCCATAGTTGCGGTAGTGGTTGGGAAGTTTTGGCACCGTGGTCAAATTTAAAGGAAGATTTTGATCCCAGATATGATTCGGTCCAGTTTGCTGCGCCACGCTCTCGTCGTGCAACAGGTTGCTGGCCTGCTGGTAGAACTCCCATCGCAATCCCAGATTTACAGTCAGGTTATCCTTGATTCTCCAATCATCCTGAAAGTAGAGAGCTACATCGTTTTCCTTGAAGCGCAGAACCCCTTGCCCATACAGCACCGTGTTCGCCGTGGGAGTGTTCGCGATGAAGGAATTGAAGTCAGCGTAGGTGAACACACCATTCTGGCCGAACAGTCCATAGTTAGGCGAGCGCTGCCTGTCGTATGATCCGCCCCACTTCATCACATGCTTGCCACGCACCAGCGACGCATTATCCTGCAGTTCATAGACATTGATGATGCGCCCCTGCGGAAATGAAAAGAATTGGCCTGCCCCCAGGAAGTTGGGGTTTTGAATGTTAATTTGCGGTGGACAGACACCGGCATTCGCTACCAGGCAGTTAGGGAATCCGCCGGCTTCAAAAAAGGAAGTTGCCCGGGAGTAGCTGAACCGCGCCTGGTTCAGAAACGTAGGGTTAAAGGTGTGCGTCAGGTCCAACCCTACCTGCTGGCTGCGGCCTGGGACACTGTAAATTTGTCCCTGCGCACCAAGGGCGTTGCCGAGAGGAACGTTGGTAGTGCTGGCCTGCTGGAAGATGTAACGTCCAAAGAATCGATCCTTGCTGGTGAGCTGCACATCCACTCTTCCCGTTCCCTCGTAATCATTGAAGGGCTGCGACAGGAATCGCTCCAGCGTTCCCATCTGGATCGTTGCAGTGGTTCCGTTGGCTGATACCGGAACATTTGTCGTGCTGGTAAAAATTGGATTTCCAATCGTGAGGGCCGCTGGGCCGAATTGCGCAAGGGCGGTAACTGCCGGGTCGTCAGGAAAGGCTGCCTGCAGTTGTTGGATTCCGGTAGGGGTTGGAGTGAGGGCGGGAGCCGAGGAAACCGGAGCACCCCCGGAGCGTAGCCGCTCAAAATTCGTGGATCCGAAGAACCAAACCTTATCCCGCTTGATCGGCCCGCCGATGGTGCCGCCAAATTGGTTCTGAACGAACTGAGGCACAACGGGTTTCGTGCAACCGCTCGAGGGACTTACTCCCGATGCGCAGAAACCGAAGATAGGTGATTTTTCCTGGTTCTGCAGCGAGTCAAAGTGATCGCCTTGCCAAAATTCGAAGCCAGTGCCGTGGAAGTCGTTGGTTCCTCCCTTGGTGATGTAGTTCACCACGCCGCCCATGTTGCGCCCGTATTCGGCGTCGAAGTTGGTGACCACCTGCAACTCCGCAATATTGTCTTGATTACCAAAAAAGATTGACGGTCCGCCAATGGTGTTGTCGTTGTTATTTTGTCCGTCTAACTGATAGTTGTTGGAGCGTGCACGTTGACCGTTGATAGACAGCTCCGCGCCGTTATTGTTGCTGAACCCGCCACTGCCCGCCGTGACCACGCCGGGGGTGAACAATACAAACGAGTCGTAGGTGTTACCCAACGGAACGCTAGCCACTTCTTTGCTCTCGAATGTTTCCGAAAGTTGATCGGTCGTGCTCTCGACTAGAGGAGCCGAGCCTTCCACCTCGACCGTCTCCGCGGTGTTCCCAACTCTGAGTCTCACGGCGCCAAGCGCGCTATCCCTACCTACTTCCACGATCACGTCCTGCGCGTTATAGGTACTGAAACCAGTCGCCTGCACCATTACGCTATACGTGCCCGGAGGCAACGATGGTAGCTGGATGACGCCGCTATTGGAACTCATAGTGGTGAACACACGATTCGTTTCCTTTTGAGTAGCGCGTATATTGGCGCCCGGGACCACCGCACCTTGCGGATCCTCCACGGTCGCTGAGATAGAACCTGTAACGATTCCTTGGCCGAAAGTGAATGTGGACCCTAAAACAAGGGTAGTGAAAACCAGATACGAAAAAGCGCGAAGACGGAATCGGTGTTGCACAATACACCTCCTGAAATTTTCGGCCTGAATCCGGCGCGACTGCCCGTAATACAACTCTTCCAATCAATGGCTAGGCAGTTTCGGCACCACTCCGCATTCGCTGTCGAGGCAAAGTGACAGGATTTCGGAAGGAAAGGCCTACCTTACAAATAGGCAACTCAGAAATACAGGATCGAACCAGAAACACTTTCACATGCGGAGCCGAATTTAGCTGGGCTTCTACAAGAAAAGAGACAACTCCATAAATATGCGTATGAGAAACGGGAGCGGAGCACGGTTCCAACCGACCAACTGCCAAATGTTCGACAATTTGTCTGAAGTAAGTGGAGATTAGTTGCGATTAAAATGTGTTAATTGATTTGGTCAGTCCGTCACGTGTACTTATCGCGATTTTGCAACTGTTCGTCACATTCAAGTCGCATCAAAGGAAAATGCATGCTAACAATCGGAGTGAGTCTCACGCAAAACCGTGGCATTACACAGTACTATTCCGGCCGTAACCATTGAATGCTCCTGGTGTCCTGGAAAAACTCCGCCATCAGAGGGATTGCAGCACACTGTCAGTTTTATTCAAACGGAATTGCGCGCACTCAACGTGAGGAAAGAAAAACTCTCAGAACGAATTACGACGATCAAACAGATCGTCATTGGATTAAGTCAGGTTTTCGGGCCCGAAGTTCTCAACAAACAACCGCTTGGTGTGCAATCCGGGGAGTCACGTGGCAGGCGCCGCGAACATCGCGGACTTACAAATTATTGTCGCCTGTTATTAAGAAGCAGGCCATCACACGCCTTCACGCTCGAGGAAATCGACGGCAACATACGACATGAGCATCCCGCGCTGCTGGCTCATCACCGATATCCGACGCACTCACTAAGAGTCATCGTGAAGCGCCTGGTTGCGTATGGCGAGGCTGAGGAAATATTCGTTGACAATGATCACCTTGCCTGGAAAGCGGCTCCCGAGAGAAAAATAGATGTCGACATTGCCAGCCGCAGTCACAAGCGGCGCGAAAATCCGGCGTTGAGCCGCGCATGCCGGATCGCCCTACTGGAACACTCGGAATTTATGTCGGAGAACGAAATCTACTCACGCATCGTACGCCGTGGTTCCTTCACATTTCCCAACCCACGCTTGGCAGCCGTCTCTCTTGGATATGAATTGAACCTCCTCTGCGAGCATAGGCAGGCTCGCTTTATCGAGATTGGCAACGAAAGACGGTGGCAGCGAGTGATTCCGACCGAGGAGAGCGAACCATCTGCGGTGCTAACGAAACGGGCTCCGCTGACGTCCAATTTATTTCAGCAGTGCGATTTATATTTATGAGTTCAGGTTGTAACAACGCGAGCCTGAGGCAAGCTCCACAAGCGGCCCTGCTTTACGATGGCGTTTTACGGGGGATTCGATGCAGCTCGTAAACTCAAACCCATTCCACGCGACCGTCGACACTTTCGTCAGTTCGGTGAGGGAACCTGTTCGTGTTCCGCCGAATCGCGATCCATTGGATTCTGGCCTCACCGAGACTTCGCCACCGGTTCAGATACTCCCGAGACAATTGTGTGTGCGGATTGCGATCAAAACCAAGGGAAGGATTCTCCTGATCGATCCAGCAGACATTATCACCGTCGAGGCCAAGGGAAATTATGTGCTGCTGCGGCATACGTTGTCTTCACATATGCTCCGCGAATCGCTTTCAATCATTGAGGAGAAACTTATTCCGCACGGTTTTGTGCGCATCCATCGATCCGTGCTGGTAAATGCAGCTTTTGTCGTGGAACTTCAACCGTGGTCTACGGGAGAATATATCCTCCACGTTAAGGGTGGTGCGAAGTTCAAAGTCACGCGCACTTATAAAAAGAATCTTCAGCTCCTCGCAGATTCGTGGATCGGCACCAACGGTTTTTTTGTCGAGTAGAGCGACTCGCGCCTGCTACGGTTCTCCTGCCATTCGAATCCCTGGCGCTTGTACCCTCGTCGTTAGTTAGAATGTGAGTGCCAACTTGAACTCAAGCACTCGCGGCGCACCTAGCCCGAAGACTCCCGAACCGAGTCCCACTCGCAGATTGTTCGGCTGTTGTCCTGCGGTCCCATTCACGAATCCGGATATGGGTGTTTGACCAACAGTGCTGAGTACTCCGTTGATCGTGTTTTTCGGTGGATCGAAGTTAGCGAAGTTCATCACGTTGAAGAAACTGACCCCCGGCTGTAACTGCACCCGCTCTTTAATCTTATATGTCCAATTGAAGCTGAGGTCGAGGTCTCGCATCCAGGCGTTATTCGCCTCATTTGGAGGCGCCAGATTAACCAGCGGCATTACAGCGCCGAGTTGACTCAGTTGGGCTTGATTAAATAGTCCGGCGCTGATGAGTGCGTCACCGGCGGGAGTAGGTTTGCCCGCGAAATTCTGATTGTAATTGTTGATCACATTGTTGATGTTAGAGCCATTGACCCCGCGCCCGAACGAACCCAGGTTCGTTCCGGGAAGAATCGCACCGCTCGTGCCATTCGCGCCGTTGGCAGCATACCCGTCGCCCGTGCCGTCGCCATATGCCGCGGTGACAAACATGCCGCCGGGTAACCCCGTAGGCGCGAGTGTCATGGTGGTCGGCAACGCGCTATAGAAGTGCCCGATCAGGCTGGCTTGGAAATGTTCCGGCAGGTCCATGATCCCGCCAAAGGAGAACTGGTGGGTGCGGTCGAGCCCGTTGGGGCCGAAGAATTTATTAGGATCGGCGTAGTCCCATGAGCTGTTGATAAAATCGCTATCCGACGCGCTCGATTCATACTTTGACAGTTGATAAGAGAACTGCAAGTTCAAATAGTGAACTCCCCTGATAGGATTGTGCACATCCTCCTTCAACGAAAGCTGCAACGCGTTCAAAACGGATCTCCCGATCGGGAACAGCATCTGGTTACCGCCGGTCGCGCCATTGTTCACGCCGCCGAAAGCTGCATTCGGACATGCCTGTCCGCTGCAAAGTTCATAACCAGAATCCAGTCCGTTGGTTGCAAAATCTACGATGGTTGCCGGTCGCGGAGTGTAAGGCGTGCCCGCCGGCAGCGCGACCGGGCTGGTGGGGCAGAGAACGGTTGCAGCGTTTATCGAGGAAACCCCGCAGTTCTTCAGGGTCGTGGCGATAGCAGTCGTGGCTGCCGTCATATTCAGAAAGCGGGCATCGCCTACGTGGTTCGTATCCACAATCAATAACGTGTGAGTCGAGATGTTACGGAGATAATCGGCGGTAAGCACCATGCCCCGGCGAAGCTCGCGCTGGACTCCGAAATTAATTTGCACCGAGCGCGGCGTCTTGTAGTCGGGAGCGAAGAGGTTGATGCCGTCGCCGTTTGGTCCCGTGTCACTCGTTGTGCCGATGAATGTGGGGTTCGGCCCAAGAGTAGCTCCGCCCGCCGTGGCCTGAAACTCGGACTCGAGTGTCGCAAGCTCCGATTGAACCTGCCCGATCGGCGCGCCGCAGACGGCCGCGAGATTGATGGAAGTGGTAAAGGGCAATTTCTGTGGCACTCCATTTCCGCAGGCGGGTTGCAGATTCAGAAAGCTGCCCTTTTGCAATCGCCCAGGCCGGTCAAAAAGAACGTTGTTCCAGATCGAGTTCTCGTAGAACAAACCAATTCCGCCGCGTATCACCGTCTTTCCGTTACTGGCCGGATCCCATGCTAATCCAAGCTGCGGAGCGAAATTCTTGTTCGGTTGGTTTACCCGATCCTGCAATCCAGAATAGAACTGATTATCGTAAGCGGCGAGCGCTGGAATCGGTGCCAGATCGCTGTCCGTTCTGCCGGTGTCACGTACGTAACGCAGCCCGTAAGTCACAGTTAAATTCGGCCTGACCTTCCAGGAGTCGCCGACGTAGAAAGAAATGCGATTATCCGGCCCTAACCCCCCGAATGGAAAGCCAAACGAAGGTTTTTCTGTTTCATATCCTTGTCCGTTGCCCAGTAGCACGTTCTGCGCGGGATAGTTCAGCGCGTTCGATGCTCCGCCCGGCAAGGTCAGGCAGATGCCCGTGCAAGCCGAGGCGCTGGCATTCACTGCCGGTCCATTGGCGAGAAATCCGGCAAAACCTCCTCCCTGGAGATGGTTGAGCCCGCCGCCGTAGCGCAGGATGTGCGTACCAATCGCCTTTCCCCCGTCATACTTCACCTGATGATCGGACTGTGGCGTGGATTGCGGAGCCAGGAAACCCTGCCCCGAGCAGAACACATCAGGAACTACTCCCGACGTGTTCAGACAGGGCAAGTCAGGTCCGATGGAGAGCTCGATCGGTGATGTGGGATTGAACGGAGTCGACGCGGTTGTCCCACTGGAAATGTGATTGAAAAACTTCATGTAGCCGAGACGAACGCTGTGGGTAAAACTTCCGGTCATGAAGTCGAGGCCGATTACATGATCGCGCGTGTGGGTAGTGTTATCCAGCGGCTGGAAAGCAACAGGCTCAAAGGGCGAAGTATCGCTATTCTGATCGTAGGAGAAGCGGTAAAACAGCTTGTAGTTCTTGCTGATCTGGTAATCCAATTTCGCGATGCCCTCTGCTTCACGAAATGGAGCTGAAAAAGATCCTGACTCAGCCGCAAGCGGTGGGCCTGCCAGAACGGGCTGATTAAAATCTTGTTTCGTCCGCTCCGCGTCGACGAAGAAAAACAGTTTGTTCTTGATGAATGCACCGCCGAAGTTGCCGCCAAATTGATTTCTCTGGAAGGGAGTGTCGGAAGCTCCTGGAAGATTGGCATCGAGCGACTGATCGCGAAAAGCGTAATAGCCCTGTCCGTGATAGGAGTTGGTTCCAGACTTCGTTACCACGTTGACCGAGCCGGATGAGGTTAGCTCAGTGGACAAATCCAACATCGATTCCCCGATCGAAAATTCCTGGATCGCGCCTTGAGGAATGTCTTGCGTGACCGTTCCGACGGTTTCATCGCTGGTATCGACTCCATCGACCTCGATGCGTGCCGTGCGCCCAAACCGGCCCCCGATGGAAATCGAAGAGAATCCTTTCTTCGTGGGATCGAAGTTGCCGCCATCCTGAATTTGGACTCCAGGTTCCAACTGCGCCAGGTCGAGGAAGTTTCTTCCGTTGATTGGCAAATTCTCAATCTGCTCGGTGCTGATCACTCCTTGCACCGTTGCCTGCTCGGTATTCACCTGCAACTCACCCGCTTGCACTTCTATCACCTGGCCCGCTTCGCCCACCTGCAGCCTGAAGTTGCCCGATGTAGTCACGCCCACCTGAGCTGAAATCGTCTCGTCCGACGTCTTGAACCCTTTCGCCTCAACCCTTACTTCGTAGTCGCCGGGCGTTAAAGCCCCAGAGCTATACGTCCCCGATGAGGTTGAAGTTATCGCGATGACCTGCCCAGTCGCCTTGTCGGTGATCGTGACCTTAGCGCCGGCGACCACGGCGCCAGACGCATCTGTGATGATCCCTTGAATGCTGCCGGTTGAGATCGTCGTCTGTGCTCCTACCGATGAGGACCACGCAAGAACGATCATCAACATTGCGGCGACGAAAAAACGCGTAGCAACATTTCTGCGACACTCTGAAATCAGGGTCATCGGTTTGCCTTTCGTATTATTGGTGTGTGATCGCAGAGCTACCACCCTGCGATTAATCCGGGAACCGCACCAATTAGCGGCATTACCTGCAACGCGCTGGCCAACTCTTATCTGTGGATGTTGTAGGGACTTACGTCAGAAGCCTTGGAGACCCGGATATTATTTTGTGGAGTGATCTTACTCATTTTCGCAGCGTCAATACTGCATCTCGCCCCTTGTGCTTGTTACACTGCCGCGATCCTTTGTTAGCACAGCACAATCGTATTTCGTCTCCCGAATTCCGGATGTTCACGACCGCCTGCGGCCAGGTTTCCCACCAACCGAGTTCTACACCTGCCCGGCGACTTATCGGTTGCGATTGCGATGGTCCTACCCGAAGAGGTGCACCGGATCGTTTGCGCCTCCGCCTCCTCTGTGCTAACGTCCCATTGATTCCGAGATCGTTTTTCCGAGATCATATTCCCAGATTTGTATTCCGAGAAAAGGTTTGATCGTTCGGAAGGAGAGGCTCATGGTCGGCATCATTTTTCTCGTAATCCTGGTGGTCATCGCCGTCGTGCTCATCGGGATGTACAACAGCCTGGTGCAGCTGCGCGTACGCTGCGACTCGGCGTGGTCCGACATTGACGTGCAGTTAAAACGGCGGCATGACCTGATCCCGAATCTGGTTGAGACGGTGAAGGGGTACGCGGCGCACGAAAAAGGCACCTTTGAGAACATTGCGAAGTTTCGCTCGCAGGCCATGCAGGCGACTACGCCCGAAGGCAAGGCCGTCGCGGAGAATCAGCTCACCGGGGCTTTGAAGAGCTTGTTCGCTGTGGCGGAGAATTATCCCGAGCTGAAAGCTTCGGAGGAATTCACCCAACTGCAGGGATCGCTGAGCCAGACGGAAGACGCGATCCAGAACTCGCGCCGGTACTACAACGCTGTCGTGCGCGACCTCAATACCAAGATTCAGGTATTCCCTACCAATATTCTTGCCGGGATGTTCGGCTTCCAGCCGCGGCAGTTCTTCGAAACCACCGAGGCGGACCGCGAACCGGTTGCGGTGAAGTTCTGAGGGCGTGATGCCGCAGGGTCCGCAGGAGCGCCTAGGCTGCGCCGACGGCAGGCTGACAAAAAAGTGGGGCCCTCCAACTCGTTCGCTTCGCTCTGCTTTGGTCGAGATGACAAAGTTGTCCAGCCAACGATTGACGCTTCGAATCTTCGCAGTCATCCTCGCCCTCAACGCCCCGGCTTTCGCAAAATCCTGGCGCATTTCTCATTTCCAAGACGACATTACGGTGAATGACGATGGAAGCGCGATGGTCAAGGAAACAATCATGCTGGTTTTCATCGGAGAGTGGCACGGAATTCATCGAACGATTCCCATTGAATATCCGGGACCGAACGGCACGAACTATCAGCTATTTGTTAAGGTCACACGCGTTACCGATGAAAACGGCGCGAAGCTGAAGTACGATTCGTCAACATCGGGCGCGTATCGCGATCTAAAGATTTACCTTCCCGACGCCATTAATGCAACGCGCACGGTGGAGATCGATTACCGTGTGCGCAACGGGACACGCTTTTTCGACAATTATGACGAGTTTTATTGGAACGTTACCGGCAATGACTGGCCGGTGCCGATCGATCATGCCAGCGCCAACGTTCACTTCCCTGCCGATGCCGGCGGATCGCTGCGGGCGCAGGCGTTCACCGGGGTCTACGGCTCGACCGGTCGCGATGCGACGGCGATGGTAACCGGAGCGGACGCTGATTTTGAAACAACCAACCCTCTGCCGATGCGCGGAGGGATGACGATTGATGTTTATATTCCGAAGGGCATTCTTAAAGAGCCGGGCGGGATAACCAAACTGTTCTGGTTCATCGGCGGCAATCCGGCGGTTTTCCTGCCTCCAGTCACTTTCGTTGTGATGTTCGTTCTGTGGTGGTACGCGGGGCGCGACCCTGATCCCGGGATGTCGGTTGCGCCGATGTATGAGCCGCCTGCGGGAGTCTCTCCGGCGGAGGCGGGAGCTTTGCTGGATGATCGCATTCATCCTCGCGACATTACATCGACCATCGTCGATCTTGCGGTGCGCGGATTTATCAAGATTGAAGAAACGGATGACAAGGGGCTGGTCTTTCATCACAAGGATTACATTTTTCACCTGCTGCAGAAGCGGCAGGATTGGCGCGGGCTAACGCCTCACGAACAAGTCATGATGGAAAACATCTTCGTGGAAGACGCGCCCGAGACTCGGCTCTCCAGCCTGAAGAACCGTTTTTATCGGGCCGTGCCGGTGATCCGCACCGATATTATGTCGGCGCTGAAGCAGAAAGGGATTTATACGCTCGATCCCGAATCGGCGAATGGATACAGCGTTGGTGCGGCGGTCGCGATTCTGGTTCCGTTCGCAGTGTTGCAGGGACTGGGTTGGGTTGATTTTCTGAGTTCGATCCCGGTGGACGTCGTGTGTGTGCTGATTTCGGCGGCAATCTGGTGGCTGTTTGCGCGTGTGATGACCGCGAAAACACTCAAGGGCGCGCGCACTCACATTGCGGTATTGGGGTTTCAGGAGTTCATGAATCGCGTGGACGCTGAGCGGCTGAAAACGATGCCGCCGAATACGTTCGAGAAATTTCTTCCTTATGCGATGGCGCTGGGAGTGGAGCATCACTGGGCTCAGGCATTTGCCGGCATCGTGAAAGATCCGCCATCGTGGTACGCGGCGCCGGGTGGATACGGATATGGAGGAGGATTCAACCCGATTCTCTTCTCTTCGTCGATGCATGGAATGGCAACGGATATGCAACAGGTGTTTGTGTCGGCGCCCCGCGCCAATTCCACGGGTTCGGGATGGGGCGGGGGTGGCGGCGGAGGCGGAGGTTTTTCGGGGGGAGGATTTGGTGGTGGAGGTGGGAGCGCGTTTTAGATGATCTTATAAACGGTGGTGCGCCCGGAGAGACTCGAACTCCCAACCCTCTGCTCCGAAGGCAGATGCTCTATCCAGTTGAGCTACGGGCGCTTCAAAACATTTTACTACTCCATCTCAAAACCCAGGTACGTCAGGCCGTCGGAGCGTTCGACTTGCAGGACTACGGGGTCGCCCGTCTTCAGGCGGACGATGGCGGCGCGCAAGGTGTCCATGGAGTCGATCGGCGTGTTGTTGAGGGAGTGGATCACGTCGCCGGTTTGCAGCCCAGTGTCGGGGGTGATGAGGTCGGCGGCGCGGCCGAGGACGACCACTCCGGTGGAAATGCGAGTGGACCCGATTTGACTGCGAAGGTCGGCGGTAAGATCAACGGCGAGAATGCCGAGACGTGGGACGAGACTTTTCTCGGGGTCGGCGGCATCGAAGAGTTGATCCATCGGGTCGCGCTGCTCGATGGCGGGGACGTAGAGAATTTTTCTTTCGTTCTTGCTTACATCGCCGCGCAGAACCTCCAGCTTCAAAACCTGATCGAGGCGGTGCAGATACAACGCGGAAGAAAGTTGGGGGAGAGTTTCGATACGGCGGTCGTCGGCAGTAAGGACCACATCCTGAACTTTGAGGCCGGCAGCGGCGGCAGGGCCGTCGGGCTTAATGTCAGCGATGATGACGCCCCAGCGCTGTGCGAGGTGGAGGCCTTCGGCAATGGTGGGCGTGATTTCCTGAGCGACGGCGCCGATCTCGACGCGATGCACGTGACCGTATTTACGCAGGCTGTTGTAGACGAAATCGACGATGCGCGCGGGAATGGCGAAGCCCAGGCCTTCGCTGCCTCCGCCTTGGGAGAGAATGAAAGTATTGATGCCGACCACGCCCCCGTTCATATCAACCAGCGGACCGCCGCTATTGCCGGGGTTGATAGGAGCATCGGTCTGGATGTAGGTGAGGGCCTTATCAGGATCGGCTTGTCGCGAGGCGGCGCTGATGACTCCCATGGTAACGGAATTCTGCAAGCCCTCTGGGCTGCCGATGGCGAAGACGAGTTGACCCACGTGTGGACGCTGCTGGGAAAGAAGAGGAAGCGTGGGAAGATCTTTCTCATCGATCTTTAACAGCGCAAGATCCGTTTCTTTGTGAGTTCCGACAAGGCGAGCTTCAAGGATATGACGTTTACCGACAGGTACGGCGCGGCTCGCATCACCCGGGATGGGCAAGGCTACGCGGATGCGCTGGGCGCCCTCGACGACGTGAGCATTGGTTACGATATAGCCGGAGGGGTCGACGATCACTCCAGAGCCGACGGCGTGCTGGCGCACGATAAGAGCGGTCTGCGTCCGATTCTCTTCGTGTACCGGGCCATAGCCGGTTACGAGGATCTGAACTACTGCGGGAGATACTTTGGCAGCGAGGCCTTCCAGGGCGTCGTTGAGTTGAGCGAGCGTAGCCGTGGAATCGTCGAGACTGGGCTTTGGTTTTTCTCCCGCAGCGCTCGAGGCGGCTGGTTTGGCGGGCTTCTGCGCCGGCGGCTGCTGCGCCAGCAGACAGGTGCTCGTAGCCAGAAGAGCGGCGAACTGGCCGAGGAAACGACGCAGTGCGCGGGCACGGGGGAAGAATGTTCCGGGCATGAGTTGGCTCTCCTTGGAAGGAAGAAAGGGATCCCTCAATATCAAACGGTACCACGGGAGGCTCGGCTGCGGGCGAAAGCCGCGCGAGGGCGACGGTGCGCACCCTTTCGCAAAAAAACGCAAAAGGGTGCGGTAACCGGCGAAACAACTACCACACGAACAGGCGTGCGCCGGAGCCGGAAGAGCTGAGCCTGCCAATTTGGACAGAAGGATCGCGGTCGAGGCGCGCTTCTCCAACGTGGCCCGCATCGTCCGCGTCGACCGCATTTGGGAGTTGAGGCCGTGAGGCACTGACCTTTTCGATCTCCACGGCACCGTTGCGGTTCATAATGTCGATTGCCGCCTGCGCCTTATCGCCCGAACCCGTGGCGAAGACCAAGACTGCTCCACGCCGTATTCCGTGAACATAATCTTCCGCGTCCGCTTCCTCGACCCCGAATCCCATAAGATCCCGAACTAAATCCACTTCGAAATCCGTGTGGGGGGTGGCCAAGACTCCACCGCCTGCGATGTCGATGTCCCGCGGCTCGGCTATCACGCGAACGTCCTTGCGCGGGAAACCGAGGGCCTCGAGATCGAGAACGACGCGGTCCACCAATCCTGGATTCTCAAACAAACCGATTGCAGTTTTTGCCATGGTGTCCTCTCAAATCTTCAGTAAATTCGGTCAGGGGATCGGCATATGACCCATCCCCTGATGGATTCAACTCACTTTGCGGGATGGCGAGGTGGCATCGAGCAAACCCACCAGCGATTTGGCCGCAGGCACGATCGTCTGGCCGCCGGTTACGATCTCTTTGGCACCCACTTCCTTGCCATACAGCTTTTTATTGGCCTCGTTGTCGGAGTCTATCGACGCACCTTCGAGGGACACGCCGGCAAAGAGTCCCTTCGACCGCGAATAAGTCAGGACGTCGGATGAGCTCATATCGGCAGCGTTGTAACCGTTCGCCTGGGCGCCGGTTGGACCAGCGGCAGCGGCTGCGTCGGCGCCGAGTTTCGTCTTGCCGTTGAGGATGGCATCGACTCCCTTATCATGCATGACCGCGAGCACATAATCGGTTGCCGTGGAGCCGAGCTGGATGCCCAGGCTTCCCTGGTCCAGCGCATACATCACGGGCGCGCCCCAGCCGCCATCCATCTTGGCACCCGTGCGGCATACGAGAACCCCTCGCCCGTAGCTGCCGCCGATACCGACTGCAACCTTCTTGACGCTGGGAAAGATAAGGACACACTTGGCTTGGTTGAGCACACTGGTCGGGAGGCCTTTGTCTCCCTGCAGTAGCTGCTGCATCACGGTTGCGGAATTCGCTAGACGCTCATCTTCTTTCTTTTGAGCAAGCAGTGGGATGGTTATAGCTAAACAGAACCCGAGGATCGCGAGTTTGGTCTTCATAGAGTTTTCCTTTCTATCAGGGGAGATGAATTGTGCAGGATTTCCGTTGCGTCTTTCCTGCAGTGATTCTGGCCTGTCCCTGATTCGGTCGCCAGGGGGAATCTAGGTTCTACCCTTAACTAACTCGTAATCAGGCTTTTATAGCGGTCTGATCCATGATATAACCGCCCCTAAGCAATAAAATGTGGGTGATTCGCCTGCCAGAAGCGTATTCTGGTGCCTGTGGGCAGTGGTTGAGGAAGGTAGCAGGAAGCGCAGATCAGCAGATCTCGGTCTTTATGATCTTTGATCAAAAAGTTGGCCGGGAGCAGCAGGCCGGGAAGAGGAGGGACTGTGTCCGAAGCACGGACCGGAAAAAGATTTCCGCTGGAATTGCCGATCAAGATACATAAAGAGGGCGCGAGCAACGACTCCAACGGAACAACGGGAGACTTGAGCGCGGCGGGAGTTTATATTCGCGCCGACGCATCGCTGGACGTTGGGTCTCCGGTGGAGTTTGAGATCACGCTTCCACCGGACGTTACCGGAGGGCAGGAGAATGTGGTGATTCAGTGCAAAGGACGCGTGGTGCGCACCGATCCTTCTGGCAGCAGCGCAGACGGCAAAGGTGTGGCCTGCGTCATCGATTCCTATGAGTTCGTCAGGAACACTTGATGGCACTCTGATTGAGATCCAACGACGAATTTCTAGCACAGAGGGCTACACAGTAGGGCAAAGGGCTTAACCAGATTTCCTTCGACTTTTGCAGCGAATTTTTGGAGCGCCGATAACATGCTCAAACTGATACTGGCGGATAACCAGGCAATCTTCCGAGCGGGCATTGCCAAGGTACTGGCCGTAGAAGACGAGATGCGCATTGTGGCGCAGGCTCAGACACCGGAGCAGATGTTTATGGCTCTGGATAAATTTCGCGCCGCGGTGCTGGTGGTGGCGGCGGGCTTTCACAACGATTTCGCGGCTATTGTGCAGGCCGCCAATAAGGCCAAGACGCGCGTGGTAGTGCTGGCCGATACTGGTGAGAGCGCGCAGCGACACATGGCGAACGGGGCGCATGGCGTGGTCTACCGCAATGTGACGAGCGCGGCTCTGGTAGATTGCGTTCGCAAGGTGGCGCGTGGCGAAACCTGGGTGCAGGATGTCGCGGTGCCGAGCGAACTCACAGAAAACGATATGGTCGGACTCAGAGTGCGCGACCGCCTTACGGCGAAAGAGCTGCGCATTGTGGCGTTGATTGTACAGGGATATAAGAATAAAGAAATTGCCACCCAGTTGGGGACGACCGAGCAGGTGATCAAGAATTACCTGCGGAATGTGTATGACAAGATTGGAGTCTCGGACCGGCTGGAGCTGGCGCTGTTTACCATCCATCACCGGATTTTGAATGAGGCTGCGGCTGCAACGACGGCGACCCCGGCGCCGCAATCGCCGGCGGGAGTTATGCCGTAGGATTTCAGTTTTTTTAGGCCGCCTGCGGGCGGCCTTTTTGTTTTTCGTTCGATACTTCTACGAAATTTTTTCGCCGATCGATTTCGCTTGGGTGAACAGATACAAATAATCCGGGCCGCCGGATTTCGAATCCGTCCCCGACATGTTGAAGCCGCCGAAGGGGTGAGCTCCGACCATGGCTCCAGTACATTTGCGGTTGATGTAGAGATTGCCGACGTGGAAGTCACGGATGGCGCGATCCATTTTGTCACGCGATTTGGTGTAGATGGCGCCGGTGAGCCCGAATTCGGTGTCGTTGGCAATTTCGAGAGCATTGTCGAAGCCGCGAGCCCTGATGACAGCGAGGACGGGACCGAAAATTTCTTCCTGCTCGAGTTTCGATTTCGCGGGAATGTCGGCGATGACGGTGGGGCGGATGTAGTAGCCTTCTCCGGCTTCAGTGGCGCGCTCGCCGCCAGTGATGAGGCGCCCATCTTTCTTGCCTTGGTCGATGTATTCGAGAATCGTCTTCATCGAACCCTCGTTGATGACCGCGCCCATGTTGGTGTTTTCGGCGGGATCGCCGATGGTGATTTTCTCGACACGGGCTTTGAGTTGGTCGAGAAACTTGTCGTAGACGCGCTCGTCGACGATGGCGCGGGAGCAGGCCGAGCACTTCTGGCCCTGGAAGCCGAATGCGGCCTGAGCGACGCCTTCGACGGCAGAGTCGATATCGGCGTCGGCGTCGACGATGATGGCGTCTTTGCCTCCCATTTCGAGGATGGTGCGCTTGATCCAGCGCTGGCCTGAGGCTTGGATGGCGGCAGTTTGGTTGATGTGCAGTCCAACTTCGCGCGAGCCGGTGAAAGCGACGTAACGCGTTTTCGGGTGAGCAACGATGGCATCGCCGAATGCGGCGCCGGAGCCGGGACAGAAATTTACTACGCCTTCAGGCAGGCCGACTTCTTCGAGCAGCTCCATAAATTTTGCGGCGATGGTGGGCGAGTCGCTAGAGGGCTTGAGGACTACGGTGTTGCCGCTGACGATGGAGGCTAGCGTCATGCCGGCCATGATGGCACAGGGGAAATTCCACGGAGGAATCACCGCGCCCACGCCGAGGGGAATATAGGTGAGCATGTCGTGCTCGCCCGGGAGTTGGACAGTAGTTTCAGCTTTCGAAAGGCGAAGAGCTTCGCGGGCGTAGTACTCGCAGAAATCGATGGTCTCGGAAATATCGGCGTCGGCCTCGCCCCAATTTTTGCTGACTTCGAAAACGAGCCAGGCCATGTAATCCATTTTGCGCTCCCGCATAAGGTCGGCGGCGCGGAACAACAGGCTGGCGCGCTCGGTGACGGGAGTATTTTTCCAGGATTCGAAGGCCTTTAACGCGGCTTGCATTGCCGGTTCGACGTGTTCTTTGCCAGCCTTCTGGTGAATGCCGACGACTTGCGAGGGACGCGATGGGTTCAAAGACTTGATTTTGTCAGCGGTCTTGACGCGCTGGCCGCCGATGATGAGGTCATACTCGCGGCCGAGCTGTTGGCGTACGCGCTCGATGGCGGCGCGCATCTTCCGCGCATTGTCTTCGAGGCGAAAATCATAAAACGCCTCGTTCACGAACGGGCCTTGATGGGGTTGGGAAGATGTGCGTGGCCGGACGGGGGCCTCTAGCGTTGCCATGAAGGGAAATCCTTTCAAACCTGGAGTGATGAATTGCCAGATTTACTCAGTTATTTTACACCTCTGGCGGTACCCGGCCCCCGGCTTCTAGCCTCCGGCACTCGCCTCAGGATTGGCGGTAGCTATCCCTCCGTTGTCTGAAAGGCTTCGCTCGGACGACCCGGGGTGAGAGAACGGTCGCCGACCCCGCCGGACTGGCAGAGGGGCTTACTTAGAAGGGTGGGTTGTTTTCATTTTCTTGAGAAGCGTGAGTTGCTCTCGGATTTGCTGAGATAAATCCGTGGAGGTGCCTGGGCCATCGTAAAATTCGACGATGTTTTTCTTTAGAGGCTCGGGGATGGTTCTGTCGGGTTTTGAAACCAGCCGGTGCAGTAGTTCGTCGTAGGTTTGGTCGGCCAGTGGATAATCTCCACGCTTGAGGCGGTTGCCGGTGTCGAGGTCAAGATTTGGGAGGTCGTCGTCCTGGGAATCAATGTTTCGAAAATCGGCGGATTGAAGATCGTTGCTCTGAGGATCCGTGTTCTGAAGATCGGCAGGGAAAGGTGCAACGGTTGAAGGTGCCACTGCGGCGCCGGGCCGGCCGGCGAGGTTGTGCAGCATGGCGCGAAACGTATCCACGGTGTGATTCAGGCTGTGCAGATAGCGATCTTCGGTATCGGTGGTGGGAATTTTTATTGCCAGATCTGAAGCTGCGCCGATTTTCGGAATCACGAAGACAAGAACCGCCAGCAGGTGTGCCCGGAGTCCGGGACCACGGTTGGCATGTTTCCAATTGCGCTCATAGTTGGTGCGAGCCACACGCTCCGCGAAGGTGTGATACGCCTCATCGTTCGGATGGGGAGGAAACTGATGGCGATGGAGCACCACCTCGGCTTCAGCAAAGGCAGGGATAAAGCTTCGGACCGAGCTGCGATAGCTGCGCAGAGCGGGATGCGCGCGACCGAGGATTTCGTGGATATCAAATCCGTAAGTATCGGCAAAGGCGTGTTCGAGGAACTTCCGGGGCACCTGGAAACCGATGAAACGTAGATAGGCTGGAGGCGCGAACGCCGCGTCGGTGAGTTCGTCGATGTCAAATGCGAATTCGGTTCGGATGTGACCGTGAGGGCTCTCGCCGTAGGTTACCGTCGGGCCGAACTCATGCTCGAGTTTGGGAAATTCCAGCGCGGTTGCCGGGTTGATGGCCTGGGAATGACCAATTGAGTCGCCTAAGTAGTGTGACAAGGCGCCGATGGCAAATGCATATTCCTCGATCGTGCGAGCGTCCCGAAAGAGACAGGAGATGAAATCCCCAGTGCGCGCGTAGTGGGTGAGATTGCTGAAGAATTTCTTGCCGAAAGGATAGTAGCCCATATCCTGAATGGCAGAGCCGCCATAAGCGTAGGCGTGCGCTTCGCGCAGTTGCTCTTCGGTGGCTCCGGGAAATCTGGCAAGGAGCAAGGGCCGGATCGAGTCGTTCCACGCCAGGTCAATGAGCTCTTGATGAGTAAGAACGGAATAGCCAAGAGAGTTGGTGACCAAGAAGATGATGGCCATCAACAGGATCGAGCGTCGGCGCAGCAATCTGGAAAATGCTCTCGGCATGAGTCGGCCTAGTCGGACTCGCCTCCCAACGATAGTTAGTGCGGATTTGGCAGGCATTCGTTGCTGCAGAGTTTGGCGGCGCCCGGTGCGAACGTTCGTGATAGTATCGGCCCGCGAATTGCCATCGTGGAGAGAGTCATGGAAATTAAACGAGTGGGTGTGATTGGCGCAGGAACGATGGGTAACGGCATTGCCCATGTGTTTGCACGCGGCGGATATTCTGTAATTTTGTGCGACGTGGAGCAGCGGTTTGTGGAGCGCGGACTGGCGACAATCGCGAGAAACTTGGAGCGCGAAGTTGAGAAGAGCAAGATCACGGCGGCAGACAAGGATTCCGCGTTGAAGAACATCGAGCCGGTAACAGAGCGGGGTCGCTTGGCCGACTGCGATTTTATCGTCGAGGCGGCGACGGAGAGATTTGCAATCAAGATGGAGATTTTCCGCGATATGGACCGCCTGGCCCGGCCAGAGGTGATTCTGGCTTCAAATACTTCTTCGATCTCGATTACCAAACTCGCAGCGCTTACGAAGCGGCCGGAGAAAGTAATCGGGATGCACTTCTTTAATCCAGTGCCGGTGATGAAGCTGGTCGAGGTGATTCGCGGGCTGGCAACGTCCGGGGAAACTTTTGCTGAGGTGCACGCCTTGTCGGCGAAGCTTGGGAAAACCCCCGTCGAGGTGAATGACGCGCCGGGATTTGTTTCGAATAGGGTACTGATGCCGCTGCTGAACGAAGCCATGTATGCAGTCATGGAAGGCGTAGCGACGGCGGAGGCTGTCGATGAAGTGTTCAAACTGGGGATGGCGCATCCCATGGGTCCGCTGACGCTGGCGGATTTTATCGGGCTTGATGTTTGTCTCGACATTATGCGGGTGATGCAGGAGGGATTGGGGGATCCGAAGTACCGACCGTGTCCGCTGCTGATCAAGATGGTGGATGCGGGATGGCTGGGGAAAAAGAGTGGAAGGGGGTTTTATCAGTACAGTGGTTAGTGGTTAGTGAGTTCGTTGTTGGGGGTCAGAGAAAATCTGGAAACGGAAGCTGATCATAAAGCAAGCACTACGGGTAAAGCCCCTTCGTTGCGAGTGGCGGCTCCGAGGTACCGCTCCCCACGTCAGTGCGTGCAATCAAACGCTAAACGGAATGACGACTGAATTACTATGCCGCAAAATCGCAGCGATGCGCCGTTTTATCTTCTCGCCGCCCTGGCGGGTATGGGGACGGGGTGGGTGGACGTGGTGGTGAACGATTTGCTTTTTACGGCGTTGCTGGTATTGAGTGCGTGCATGCTGCTGGGACTGCTACGGCCGCGATGGCCATGGCGGTGGGTAGTGGTTGTGGTGATATTCATTCCCCTCGCCGAACTGGCGGCGTACGTGGCCATGTCGATAAAACCAACCAGAGGGCAATTGTATGGATCGTTTCTTACAGTTCTGCCGGGAACGGCGGGAGCGTATGGCGGAGCGGTGATGCGGCGGGCGATAGATAGTTTGCGGGAAAAGCACTGATCAGTGGTCGGTGGCCAGTGGTCGGTGATCAGTGATCAGCGATCGGTGGTCAGTAAAACCCCGCTTCCGAAAAGGGCAGTATTTGTAGGCAGGGTCACAACGAAGCATTGACCACTGTCTTTGCACCCCAAGGTATCGGATAACTAGAAAGTTACTCGCAATTCACAGGGGGGTCGGGTATGCTCCTGTGCATGTGTGTAACCGTGTCGATGCTGGCGAGCGGGAGCCGGGGAAATTGCGCGCTGGTGGCCAGCACGCAGACCAGGATTTTAGTGGACGCGGGAATTTCCTGCCGCGAGACTTTTAAGCGCTTGAAATCTTTGGGTGAAGACCCGCAATCGCTTTCCGCGATTCTGATTACGCACGAGCATTCCGACCACGTTTACGGATTGGCGACACTCGCGAAGAAGTTGCGGATTCCTGTTTTCATGACCGGGGCGACGCACGCCGCGTGGGCACGGTCGATGGGCACCGTGAATGGGGAGCGGCCGCAACTTGAGAAGTTGGAGCGTTTCGAGTCCGGGCACCGCTTTCAAGTGGGCGATATCGAAGTAAAACCGTTTACGATTCCCCATGACGCGGCTGACCCTGTTGGGTTTTGCTTTCGCGTGGAAGGGACCAAGGTGAGTATTGCAACCGATCTTGGGTACTTGCCGGTCAATGTCCGGGACCACTTGCGGGGTTCAGACATTCTGATCATGGAGTCGAATCACGACCTCGAGATGTTGCGCGGGGGATCCTATCCGTGGTCGGTAAAACAGAGGGTCGCGAGTAATGTGGGACACCTGTCCAATGAGAAACTCGCGGATTTCTTCACCGGAGACTATGATAATAATGCGGCGTTTGTGGTGCTGGCGCATCTCTCTGAACAGAACAATCACCCAGAGATAGCACGGAGAGAGGCGGAAAAGGCGCTGGCGGAGCGGGGCGGATTGTTTCAAAACCGCGTGCTGGTGGCGGTGCAGTCGGAAGTTTTGGCCGCGATTCAGCTGTAGGGTTGCTTTTAGTTAGCTCGTGGGGATTTGATGTTTGGGTTTCAGGTCATAGGCTTAACACCCAGAACCTACGATCTGCGGACCACACGCTTCGGCAGATTTCGAACTGTCGTTTATGAGTCAGCAGTGCATTGATCCAATTGTTGGCAAAATTCTTGCGGGCTGGAGGTACGACATTTCCAGCCTGGCGCCGGAGATGCGGGGTGACTACGAGGGCCACTTCGCGGCTTGCGAACGCTGCCGCACCCGCCAACGCATTCATCGCATCATCGACGTCGGGCTCATTGCGCTGGCCTCAGTTTCAGGAGGAGTGTTTCTGCTGGCGTTTGGAGTGATCCGGCACTTTGGCCCGCGGCACGCATTTTGGCTGGAGATTGCCGCGCTGGCGGGCTTTGCTTTATCCGCGCTGATCTGGCTAGTGGTCGCTGTGGCTACACCGGCCCCTGTTACTGTGCTGGATGCGGCGCGAGAGGGGGCTCGACGAGTGCATGACCGGCTGCCCCCGGAAATTCGCGAGCGGCTGCCGGAAGAGTTGCGGGTGAAGATTACAGGGACGTAGACGCAGGCTCACAGAGTGGGCACAGACTAGGATACAAACTAAAGTATTGCTTGTTGATTTTTGATTGCTGCTTCAGGCAGAAACTCACGCGCTCGACTTCAAATCACTAATCAGAAATCATCGCTCAACAATTGATCTCTCAAGGTTTCTAATTTGAGCAATCCCGTTAGTGCCTAAGGGGGTTCCTTCTCTAAAATTCCCCACACCTTCCCGCCAAGCGAGCGACAATGTAAGCAAATGAGGGGGACGATAAGAACACTGCGCGTACTGCAGTGGGTTATGATGGGCAGCATTTTGCTTTATGCTGTCGTGGGCGAAGTGGTGGGTTTTCGAGCCCGGGCAGCCGACCCTTCTCTGAGTTACGTCTTCACCACCCTGGGGGTAGCGATTGTGGGAGTGGTCTTCGTGGTCCGTCGGACTCTGGTGCTGCGCTCCGCGGAAAACCTGGCGTCGCATCCCGACGATCTCCTCACTCTCAACCATTGGAAGAGCGGCTACATTGCGACCTACGCGCTATGCGAGGCGCTGGCGTTGTTTGGCCTGATTTTGCGTTTTATGGGCTTCAACTTTGAGCGATGCTTGCCGTTTTACGTGAGCGGGTTGGTCCTGCTTTTCTTCTTCGGACCGAGAGAACCTGCCAGCGCCTGAATTTTCCCCCGTGGGATATGATGTCTTGAGGAGTCCTCCCATGTCTATTAACGAGCCCGGCGAATTAGCCGGTATGCGCGCGGCGGGCGCAGTGGTCTGTCAGATGCTCAGCGCGATGAAAAGTGCGGTGCGGCCGGGAACTACGACCGCGGAGCTTGACGAAGTGGGCGCGGCAGTAATGCGGCAGCATGGAGCACAATCGGCCCCGGCACTGGTGTACCAGTTTCCGGGAGTCAGTTGCATCAGCGTCAACGATGAAGCGGTACACGGCATTCCGGGCAGGCGCGCCTTGGCGGCAGGCGATTTGGTGAAGCTCGATGTCACAATCGAAAAAAACGGATTTATGGCGGATGCGGCGGTGACGGTACCCGTGGGCGAAGTGTCGGAAGAGCGGCAACAATTGGTGGGCTGTGCGGAACGGGCTTTTGCGAAGGCAATGCTGGTGGCGCGAGCCGGCTTTCGGGTGTGGGAGATTGGACGAGTGATAGAGCGCGAGGTCCGGCGCAGCGGCTTCGCTGTGATACGCGACCTGGGAGGACACGGCATCGGGCGCACCATCCACGAAGAACCGCGAGTCCCGAACTACGCCGATCCTGGGGCCAATCAGATTCTCACCGAAGGATTGGTAATTACCGTCGAGCCGATTATTGCGGCGGGATCGGGCAAAGCATTTGTGGCACCGGATAACTGGACGATGATCACGGCCGATCACAGCGCATCGGCGCACTACGAGCATACGCTGGTCATCACGAAGGGCGAGCCGATACTGCTGACGGCAGCGTAAGTGGCGGAGTATATTGCAATCACACCCAAGATCTACGCTTCGTTTAGGCTTTAATGTGGCAACTGGCCAAGCCGCGTTTCTCCAGATATTGCTGGTGGTAGTCCTCGGCAGGATAGAAGGTTACTGCGGGAACGATCTGAGTGACAATCGGTTTTGAGTAGCGGTGCGCATTTTCCAGCGCTTCCTTCGAAGCTTGCGCCGCAGCTTGCTGTTCGGGTGTACGGAAGAAGATAGCGGAACGGTATTGCGTGCCCCAGTCCGGGCCTTGGCGGTTGAGCTGCGTGGGGTCGTGGTTCTCCCAGAAAACTTTCAGCAAGTCGGTGTAGGCAACCTGGGCGGGATCGAAGTCGATTTCCACCGCTTCGGCGTGGCCGGTGCCATCAGTGCAGACATCTTTGTAGGTGGGATTGTCGGTGTTCCCGCCGGTGTAGCCGACGCGTGTCGCCAGCACGCCGGGCATGGCGCGGAAGGTGGCTTCGACTCCCCAGAAACATCCTGCTGCGAAGGTGGCTTTCTCCATTTTTGACTGCTCCTCTCTCTAAGGCTAAGGGCTGAAGCCGTTTTCCTGCGTAATGGCTAAGCGCTGCGAATCCCCACTTCTCGCAAAGGATGCGGGAAATGAGACTTCCCTGCGGGACGGATTAGAGCCCCCCGTTATTCGTTTTCATTAGATGACGAACCGCGCCGAAAGTCACGTCCCATTCCAGTAGTGGTGCAGTTAGGTTACCCGCCAAGCTGTTTGGAGCGGGAGATGTCTCACTCCCGCTGAAAAACGGCGGGTTCAGGATGACGCCACGATATAAGGAGCCAAAACACCTCCACTACCAGATTCCGTAGTTTTCACGCTTCCTTCGTTCCCAGAGCCTGCGCGAGCGGCAAGAGGGCTCCCCGCTATGGCCTAATCGGGTAATTGACGCTTCGCGAAGATTCATTGTAAAGTGCGGCAAGGTTGTCGCAGTAGTTTCTCCAGGAGAAGTCTGTGGTTTCGAACACCAGCCGCGCCAGAGGTGTGCAGAATTTTGCCGTTTTCTTGTTCCTGGCGCTGGCCACAGCACAGGCGGCACTGGCGGTTCCGGGATTTACTCCTCAACATCGTGCGGGCTACTCAACCGGAGATCAGTGGGAACCTGCGCTGACGGCCGATGGCCACGGACACATTTACATTCTGTTTCCTCAATATGGTGAGGTGAGTGATTGCCCTGGGTGCACGGCGCCGACGATGGCGCTGCAGGTCAGCAATGACAACGGGCTGTCGTGGGAAGCACCGCGTCCGCTACTGGTTTCTTCTACCGGCCAGTTTGATCCGCAGATTGTGGTCGATCCGGTAGACAAACAGACGGTGTACGCGTCGTGGCTGCAAAATAACAAGCACGACGTGATGGTGGCGAGGTCGCAGGATTTCGGCCGCACCTGGTACCTTGCGGTAGCGGAGCGGTCGGCCGAAGATGCCGATAAGCCAGTACTGGCAGTGCGCGGCGCCGATGTATACGTAGGATTCAATCACGAGCAGCACTTTCTGGTGGCCGCTTCGCACGACTATGCGCAGAATTTCTCTTCGGCTGCCGTAACTCCCAATGCAGAACCGGGCTGGTCGCTGGCCGGCGGGGCGACAGTCGACCCCAGCGGCAGCGTCTACTTTTCGTGGACGGCGTATGCGCGTCAGGAATTGAATACCCGGCCGGTGAGCGTTTACGTAAGCCGTTCAGCGGATGGCGGGCGAAGCTGGAACACGGTCCTGCTGGACGTTTCAAGCGCTCCGCCGGATTGCGCCGCCCAGGGATGCGAGGCGGAATATTTGGGAGCGCAGGTTGCGCTGGCCTCTGACGCGGCGGGAACGGTTTATGCATTGTGGAATGCCGGGGCCGCGCACGGTGGCCCGGAGCGCATTTACTTTTCGACTTCAACGACGGGCGGGGCGAGCTGGTCGGCGAAGGCGGACGTTTCTTCTGCGGGGGAACAGGTGGAGCATTGTTTTCCGGCGATCACCGCCGGGATTGCTGGCGACGTGCGCATTGCGTGGATGGACACGCGGCAGAATTCTTTGTGGAATGTATTCACGCGCAGCTCGAGCAACGGTGGGGCAACGTGGTCGGGTGAGGACCGGCTTTCCGGCCCAGCACGGGGCTATGACTATATCCTGCCGGATGGTTTTAAATTTCCCTTCGGAGATTATTTCTCGATCGCCATTGATGGCGTTGGAAACACGCAAGTCGTATGGGGCGCGGGAAGCAATTTCAAATCTCCGGGCTCGATCTGGTATGTGCGGGGACGATAGATGGGGACGATAGATAAGGGTAAGTTGCGATGTTCCATTGTTCAGTCGACGTCTGGGGCCGGCGACGAATTCCATTTTTACACTTCTACCCGGCACTGACGGCACCGGCTGTCACGCCGCCTTGGGCTGCAATTTTGATTGGTTCTGATCCATCCTTCTTCCTTACGCACACGCTCTATCGTCCTTTCATCCCGAAATAAAATTTTTGGATCAAGCCGCGAATCAGATTCCTCTATTCGAGGATCATGCCACCGGTGAGGTCCGCCAGGCGCGGGACGTTGTGATCCTGCGACCAGGTGCGAAGTTCGTCCACAATCTTTTCCGTGGCGCAGGGATCCCAATAGCTGGCGGTGCCGATTTGCACGGCGGTTGCGCCGGCGAGCATGAACTCGACCACATCGGCGGCGGTGGAGATGCCGCCCATGCCGATCACTGGAATGTCCACCGAATGCGCGGCGTCGTAGACCATGCGCAACGCGATCGGCTTGATGGCTGGGCCCGAGAGTCCGGCCGTGACGTTGGCAATGCGCGGCTTGCGGGAGTCGGCGTCAATGGCCATGGCGACGAAAGTGTTGACCAGCGAGACGGCGTCGGCGCCCGCTTCCTGCGCGATGTGGGCCATTTGCGCGATGCTGGTCACGTTGGGGGAGAGTTTCACTATCAAGGGGCGGCGTGCGACGCGTTTTGCAGTGCTGACCACTTCATCGAGAGATCGCGGATCGCTGCCGAATTGCATGCCTCCGTGGGCGGTATTGGGGCAGGAGACGTTTAGTTCGTAGGCGGCAATGCCCTCGCCATCGTTGAGAATCTCGATGGTGCGTTCGTAATCCTCGCGAGCATAACCGAAGATATTGGCGATGACGACGATATTCTTTATCTGCTGAAGTTTCGGCAGCTTCTCCGTCAGAAAGTTTGTCGCGCCGATATTCTGCAAGCCGATCGCGTTCAGCATGCCGGCGGCGGTTTCCCATAACCGGGGGGGAGGATTGCCGGTCATCGCTTCGCGGGAGAGACCTTTAACGACGAATCCACCAAGTTTATCGAGGTGCACGACATCCTCGAACTCGACACCGTAGCCGAAGGTTCCGCTGGCCGCAATGATGGGATTTTTGAGCTCGATTCCGGCGAAAGTCACGCTGAGATCGACGCTGCCGTTCGGGGATGGGGACATGACGTTGTAGTGTACCGCGAGGGGAACGCGCACTGCAGTGGTTAGTAATGATCGGCGCGTGCATTGCACTCCCGGTTTCCGATAAAGTAGTTGATTCCCATGCTTGACTTGAGTTTTGTCCGTGACAATCTGACTCGAGTGGAAGAAATGCTGCGGCAGCGCGGCGCCCATCCGGCTGCCGTGCTGAAGGACTTCCGCGAGGTCGACGCAGAGCGGCGGCAGGCCATCACCGAAGCCGAAACCTGAAGGCTCGGCGGAATAAAGCTTCGGAAGATATCGCCAAGCTGAAGAAATCCGGGCAAGATGCCCGTGAGGCGATTGCGGAGACGAAGGAGTTGCGCGAGCAGATCCAGGTGCGCGAGAAGAGCGCGGCCGATCTCGATGCCCGCCTGCAGGATATTCTTGCAGGCATTCCCAACATGCCGCACGCCAGTGTGCCGGTGGGGCATAGCGCGGAAGAGAACGTAGAGGTTCGACGGTGGGGCTCTCCCCCGAAGTTTGACTTCACGCCCAAGCCGCATTGGGAACTGGGTGCGGAACTCGGCGTGCTGGACCTGGAGCGCGCGGTGAAGCTTACCGGAGCGCGCTTTGCCGTTTACTGGGATTTGGGCGCGAAACTCGAGCGCGGTCTGGCAAACTTCATGCTCGATCTGCATACCCGCGAGCATGGATACACCGAGGTGCTACCGCCATACCTGGTGAATTCGGATTCGATGTATGGAACCGGGCAGTTGCCCAAGTTTGCTGCCGACTCATTTCGCGTGCCGCACGGTGATAAGGACTTGTGGCTGATTCCTACGGCAGAGGTTCCGGTAACGAATCTCTATCGTGACGAAATTCTCGATGCGGCGCGGCTGCCGATCTCGCTTACGGCTTACACGCCATGCTTTCGCAGCGAGGCGGGATCGTATGGAAAAGATGTGCGCGGCATTATCCGGCAGCATCAGTTTCAAAAAGTAGAGCTGGTGAAATTTGCTCGGCCGGAAAATTCGTACGAGGAGCACGAGAAGCTGACGCGAAATGCCGAGACGGTGCTGCAGAAACTTGGGCTACACTATCGCACCGTTGCGTTATGTACGGGGGACATCGGCGCGGCTTCGGCGAAGACTTACGACATTGAAGTCTGGCTGCCAGGGCAACAATTATTTCGGGAGATTTCATCGTGCTCCAATTTCGAAGCCTACCAGGCCCGGCGGGCCAATATCCGATACCGTCCGGAGGGCAAAAGCAAGACTGAGTTCGTGCACACGCTGAACGGGAGCGGTCTGGCAGTGGGGCGGACATGGGTGGCGATCGTGGAGAACTACCAGCAGGCTGATGGCAGCGTGGTGATTCCCGAGGCGTTGCGGGAGTATGTGGGAGCGGAGAGAATTGTGGCGAAAAAGTTTTAGGTGCGACTGGAAAGCGGCTTCCAGAAGTTGAGTATCATCAGGTCACCATTGCCAACCGAAGGAGCAGTCACTAGACTTGCAAAGTGTGGACCTCAGTACGACTGCAACGGGCGCGCCTCCTCTCCCGATGAAGGGCGCGTGGCACACAATTCGCAGTTACATTCTGTGGCAGCACGAGCGTGGCACGTTGCATTACGACATCATGGTCACGCTGATTCTGATCTTTGTCTTCTTCTCACCCCGGCTCATCAACTTCAACGACAAACCGGGACCGCCGAATCAGCATCGTACCGGCGTACTGGTGACTTCTGACGACGCGGGCGGATTGGTATATCAGATCGAAGGCACAGCAGTTTCGGCTACCGAGGATGCGGCCGTGCGCGAGCAGCTGCAGCACGTCATCGAACCGATCTCAGGAGCAGTTTCGATCGTGAAATATGTTGGAATCTCCGACAGCAAAGGCCACGTCCGGGAATACCGGGTGTGGGTAAAACGAAAATAGTGAGACCAACTTCCGTAATTTCCATCGGCTTCCTTTTACTCATGTTGCCGGGTTCGCTCGCACAGGAGCAGCCGGGTGCGAAGCTCGATAGTGTCCTTCAGAAGATGGACGAGGCTGCGGCTCACTTTCAAACCGCAGAAGCCAATTTTGTTTTCAACCAGTATCAGAAAGTCGTCGATGAAACCGACACCCAGACAGGTACGGTTTACTACCGGAAGTCGGGACAAGACATCGAGATGATGGCTGAATTCAAGGAACCAGACCGCAAGTATGTGCTCTACAAGGATGGCAAGCTTCAGGTATACCAGCCAAAGATAGAGCAGGTGATGGAGTATTCAACGGGGGCAAACCGTGAGCAGGTGGAAAGCTTTCTGGTGCTAGGATTCGGGGGCAGCGGGCAGGATTTGAAGAGAAGATTCGATGTGAGTTATCAGGGTGAAGAACAGATCGATAACATTCCGACGGCGATACTCCAGTTGATTCCCAAAGATGCGAAAACGCGCAGCAACTTTCCCCAGATTTTTTTGTGGATCGATTTGGACAACGGTATCTCCGTGCAACAGAAGCTCATACAAACCCAAGGTGACTACCGTCTGGCAAAGTACTCCGCGATCAATTTGAAGGCAAAAATCGGCAACGATGTGTTTCGTCTGAAAACCACAAACAAAACGAAGTTTGTCTCGCCGAACGGGTAACTAATTGAAACTAAAGGAGAAGAATTCTGTTCTGAAAAAGTAACAGCGGGCGATATACTGCCGTAGGATTTATTCGAGATCATACATGGCAAAAGTTTTCACTATTCCCGTTCCCCCCAGACTAGGCCGCGGCAAAAGGCAGCGAACCTCCGATCCTCGATATGTCGATGGTCAGCGACTATTAGTGGACGCCATGCGATACCTGGCGCAGAGCGATCCACTGGCAAATCGGCCAGCCATTGAACTGATCTCCGAGCACGTCCGCACGCGGTTTCGCATGAGCGATTCCCCGCTGGCATAACGAATCGCAGTCCAGTTGGTATTGACCCCACATATGAGAAGCGGACTAATGTGGTGCGTGGACCGGCAATCGCGAGTGCCCCTAGAAAAACAGCTTTAGAGCGAATTGGATAATTCGGGGTCCCCGATAATACGGCGACGTCGAGGGCGAACTATCGGTTGAGACTTGACCAAACTGACCGCTGCCACCTACCGATCCTCCGTTTGAAGTCGGACCGTAAAACTGCACGTGGTTGAAGGCGTTGAAGAAATTGGATTGGAACTGCAATGACTTGCTCTCGGAGAACTTGAAGTTCTTCATGATCGAGATGTCCCAATCATTGATTCCGGGGCCCCGCAGTACGTTTCTGCCCATGTTGCCATAGCTGAATAGAGGCACCCCTCCCGGGGTCAAGCCGATGCCGGCGACATAGGGTTGTCCCGCCGGCGGACCAACGGCACAGACTATATTCGTCGGGTCAAAAAGGAAGTATCCGGTCGTAGTGCTTGACAGGCAGCTGCCGTGGAGTCCATCGGAACTTGGACTAAACGTTCGCAGCTGTCTGGGGTTCTTGAAGATTTTCACGGGGCCGATGACATCGGGACGATCCAAGCCTTCGTTGGATTCGCTGGCGCCATTGCTGGAAAATAGTGTAAAGGGGTTGCCCGATTGAAACGAGGCGATAGACGATAGCACCCATCCGCCAAGGACGTGCTTTCTAAGGGCACCGCCATTCGAGCCACCGGGGATTTGCCAGATAGGGCTAAGCACCAGACGATGTGTGGCGTCAAAGTCCGCGAGGCCGCGGTCGAAGGCGGGATCTGCTGGATTGGTGTAAGTGGAAGAACGGGCGCGGAAACCTGAGCTCACATCGATTGTCTTCGCCAAGGTGTACGCGACCCGAAAGCCAAGGCCGTGATTCATCCTACGGTCGATGGTGACCTGCAACTCGTTACTAGATGAGCTTCCGTTGCTGACATTAGTGATAATTTGCGTGGCCCCTTGAGGAACGAAATTCGCATCGCAATTCGCCAGCGGACGTGCGCAATCGGGGGAAATGGAGCTGACCGGATTGGATCCCGAAGCCACCGCTGCCTCATATTGGGCCATCAGATTGTTAGGGTTGCTACCAGTCAGCTCAGGATTATTTAGATTTGTACTGGCGATCGCCTTTCGACTAAGACTTCCGACATAGACAGCCTCGACCACCGTGTCTTTGGTGACTTGATATTGGAAACCGTAGTTGAAATTCTCGGCGTAAGGAGTCCGGAATTGCGGCGTGACCACGTAGGCGAAGGGAATTGCGGGGGTAAAAAATTGCCCAAGATGGCCGCCAGCAATGAAAGGATATGGATTGGAATACCCAGTCGAAGCGGTTTGAAACGGGTCCGCTGAATAAGAACCATTAACCGGAACCAGGCAGCCACCTTGAGCAATTGCCGCGGTAGTAAAACAAGGATAGTTATTTGCCACATATCCGAACGGAGCTTGTCCGCCGAACTGTAGGTTCAGCGCTCCGTCTTCGAGGTCATAGAAAATGCCGAAACCGCCGCGCATTACCAGCTTGGCGTTGCCCAACATATCCCATGAGAAACCGAATCGTGGAGCAAAGTTGTCGCGGTTGGAATACACCAATCCGCGATTCGGCGTTCCGGGATCGCCCGCATATAGGAAATCGGGCGGGGATGCCGGGTACAGTGTTGACTGGTGTCCCGGAAACCAGCCCTGAATCTCGTTACGGGGATCGACTTGCGGCGAGTTGTATTCGTAGCGCATGCCGTAATCAAGACTCAAATTTTTTGTGATCTTCCATGCATCTTGTGCGAAGAAGTCCAACTGGTGGGTTCTGATGCCATAGATGGCGCTGGAGAACTGGTAATAGTTATCGGTGAAGCCGCCAACGAAATCCGCTAATGCGCTGCCTGTATTTGTGTAGTAGCTTCCGAAATCGAACGACCCGTTGTTATAAAAGTCGTAATGAAAGTTTTCCTGTATCCAACGGAGATCGGCTCCAAACTTCAGAGCGTGGCGGCCTTTGGTCCAAGAGAAAGTATCCTGATACTGAAAGGTCGCGTCGTGAATCTTTGTAGGGCCCTGGGGCGACGGGCCGAGGTTAAAAGCGCCTCCGACCGAAATCGCGGGTGGCGCTGTGCCATTCGGATCGTCCGGAGTAATGGTGGTAAAGCCGAGTGCGGAGGGGGGAGTTTTATCCGTAGGCTCGGCATTGAAGGTTGCAACCCGGTTGGTGGAAAAACGCAACTCGTTCAGCTTGGTGGGAGAGAGGGTGCGGGTCCAACTGATGGACGCTGTTTGATAGCGGTCAGCATTGGTAAAGCCAGATCCCACCGGCACGTCTCCTCCGGTAGATGCACCTTTCACAACCTCGAATGGAAAAACCTGCGGCTGATCGTCAAAGATATAGAAGGCCGACAGCGTATCCTTACTCGAAATATTGTAATCGTAGCGGAAAATAAACTGATCTTCCTGCAAGCTGGCGACGGGATCTTCTACGAAGCCGTTGGTGCCAACATTCGGAAGCGGAAGATACTTACTAATATAATTCTGCATCACCGTATCAACCGGCACCTGGTTATTAGGGAAATAACCAGATGGGTTTGCGCCTGTTGGATCGATCAGCGGGAAGCCTAGATCGCTAAAATCGCCAGTGCGCTCTTGCGGAGTTAATACTGTCAGGATTCCCGGATTTTGCCCCTCGCGCCGCCGCGCGCCCTGGTAAGAAGCAAATAAGAACATCTTGTTCTTAATGATCGGAAATCCGATGGTTCCGCCGAAGATGTTGTATTTGAAGATTGGAACCTGTTGCAGGAAGTAGTCGGAGGCATCGAGTGCAGTGTTGCGAAAATAATCGAAGAGGTCTCCGTGAATGGCGTTGGTGCCGGACTTGACTACCTGATTAATGATTCCCCCAGAGGTGCGTCCGTATTCCGCTTCGTAATTGTTGGTTATGATCTTGAATTCCGCCACGGCGTCGGGATTAGGATCGACGACCATATTATTCCCAAGGAAATCATTGTTATCAGCGCCATCAATGAGAAAGGTTTCCGACTCGGAGCGCTGGCCGCTCACGGAAAACGGATTGCCCGAGCCGTCATCTTGGTCAGGAGCGAACGTTCCCGCCTGGAGCAGGCCCAATTGCATGGTGTCGCGCGCGGCCAGCGGCAGGTCTGCAATGCGTTGTGTGGTTTCAACTTTTCCTAATGAAGCGCTTACGGTATCAACCTGCGTTACATCGCCCGTGACTTCGACGACTTGGCTGGTCTTACCGATATGTAGAGCAACATCGAGCTTCGCGTTCTGATTGATTTCGAGCGTGATGCCCCGGCGGATGTATGTCTCGAAACCCGGTTGCTCGATTGTTAATTCATAGCTGCCGATGGGAATGAGATTGAATTCATAAGCCCCATCTTTGCCGGTAGTTGTGTTACGGGTGACGCTGGTCTGGGGGTTCGTTAGGGTGACCTTGGCGCCCATAACGACGGCGCCGCTCGCGTCTCTGACAGTGCCGGTCATAACCGCGGTCGCTTGTTGAGCGAGCACCCGCTGCTGGCTCAAAACAGACAGAGCTAGAAGCAAAGCTAACCCGCCCGCCGAGAAAAAGAGATGCGGCAATTCGGCGGCGGTTCTGCGCAATTGTGAAATATTGGGACCTTTCGGCCTACGGCTCTGCAAAAGACCGCCCCTAGAAATAACAATTGCCCTATTAAGCACACCCATTGGAGCCCCCTTCACGACACGTGTAGCTTTTTGATTTTGTGTTTCCCAGGAAACAAAAAGACGGATCGAGACCCTGGGGACCTGATGGGGCGCTATTGTGCAACTATCAGGCCACAATGTTCAAGCTGAATCTTCAGTAGTTCGGTGCTTGTAAAACGTTTAAATACGACTTTTCACATACGCCGTTCCAGATTTGGGAGCCTGTTTATGCGAGTTTTCGATCATTACAATTGGACTTGCCGATATTAGATTTACTGATGAAGAGCGCAGCGACCGCGACTATGACCACGGGATAGCATTCGAGCGTGTAGCGCGGCTCCGGATTCTCCAGAGTTCCGAGGAAAAGCGAGCGCATGGTTAAAAATATAACGAATAATCCTATGCCGAAGAATGCGCGAGCGCGCAGCAGTCCGGCGATCGCAGCTCCAACATACATTAAGTTCAACAAGCCGAAAATAATGCTCACCGCGAGCCACTGGGGTTCATCGTCGAACTCCCACCACCGCGGGTCGGAGGGCATCAGTTCGGTGCGCGGACGAAGCCACATGTCGGCAATGCGGAGAGCCGGAAGCCACAGGTAGTAGCGTAGGGGCGCTGCGTGAATGCGTGCGGCGGCGAGCGTGGCGAAGCGGGCGTCGAGTTCGGGGGTGACTTCATGATCCTGGTTATAATCGTCGAAGAGTTGCTCGGTTTCCTGGCGCTGTTTGGGTGAATCGAAGGCACGACGTGGCAGGCGCTTGACATCGATGGCCGCGCCCGGGACATTCCAATAAATTTCCTGCACCGAGGCGGTCTCAGCGATCCAGGTCTTGGTCCAGCGATTGAATCCTCTTGTCACGAGTTCATCGGAGTCGTTGGCGTAGCGCGGCGCGAGCGGCTGAAAGCGGTGAAAGGTATGCAGGTTACGCAGCGTCCACGGGACCAGGGTAACGACAGTTCCGAGCGCAAGAATTATTCCCGAGCGAAAGATTGAAAGCATGCTCTGCGCAGGCACTGCCTTCATTGTTCGCTTCGCACGCCATTGACCCAGAAAAAGCAGAACCAAATATGCGGCTAGTGCACCGAGCAGAATGCCGCCGTCCGGCCGCAACAGAATGCACGCTCCGATGGAAACGCCGCAGACCAGCCACGTGCCGGTGGCTTTCCTAGGAGCAGAGCTATCTTCATTGAAAAGATCGGCATCGCGACGATCGGCAAAGCGAAGGCCGGCAAGTCCGCGGACCGCAAAATCCAGAGCCAGCGTGGTGAAAAAGATCTCCAGTGTTTCAGTGAGAGCAGCCGCGGCGTAGTTGGCGAGAAAAGGGCACAAGGCGGCGAGCACGAAGGCCGCTTTCGCCGCGCGCTCGGAGAACAAGTGGCGCGCAAGATCAGCAATCAGAAAACATGTTCCCAGATCAAACAGAATCTGAATCAGTAACACGGCGCGAAAATTATTGACGCCGAAGATGGCGAAGATCACCGCGAGAAATGCAGGGTAGCCCGGCAGTCGAGATAGAGTTGTTACGACCTGGCCGGAGTCGCTGATGCCATATACGCCGTGCTGCAGCCAGTTCGTGGCGATGTCGGCGTAAAGCCGAGAATCGTCGACTACCGCGGGAAAGCGAAACACAAAAAGCAGCCGCAGCGCCAACGCCGCCAGGCTTGCCCCAAGAAAGAACCGAGCATTCTTCCGCACCAGTTCCAGCACGCTGAGAATATACGCGTTTGCGGTCATCCCGGCGGTGGGAAAATGCATCTTATTAGTCACGAAGGCTACCGCTGCCCTGTTTCTTACCTTGTGCCTTGCGCCGTGCAGTCGAGAATTGACCGTCTGCTGCGCGCGGCATACGATAAACGATTAGCCCTGCATGCCTGAACCCATCTTTTATGATCCGCGCCGCGCTCGCTGGAAGCGCTTGCGGCGCCTCGTCGACGCCGTGGTTGCCGCCTTGTCCGCGCTTGATTATTTTCTTTGTGTACACCACGCTGCGGGACGAGCGGCTGCCTGAGTTGCTATTTTCGTCCCCGCAGAAGCGCGCCTTCAAGGCGCTGAAGGAAAATGAGAAGGAAAAAGCCCGCGAACGTCAGAAAAAGTTAGCCAGCCGCTCCCACCGCAAATCGAAGCTGGCCGCGTCGCAAGTGAAGCTGAATCAGGAAGAAGGTATTCGCGCGGCGTTTTATGTTCCCTGGGACGCAGCCAGTTTTTCCTCTCTCCGTGATTATTCCCGGCAGATCGATCTGCTGTATCCGGATTGGCTGCATGTGTTGACCTCCGATGGCCGCCTGCAGGGCGTGGATGATCAGACGAACAAATTTTTCGATGTGGTGCAGAACAATCGCGTGCGCCCGGTTGATGACCGGGTGATGCCTTTTCTCAAGGCGGAAGACGACAGCATGGAAGTCTTCCCCATGGTCAACAACTTCGACGGCACCGAGTGGGCGGAAGGCATAACAGACTTTCTGAATAACGCGAGGGCCCGCGCACTTTTCCGTCAGCAGGTTGGGATGTTTCTTTCGTCGGATCACTTTCACGGGCTGATGGTGGATTTTGAAGCTTTCCCGAAAGTGGGACAGCCCGGCTACATTGCGCTGCTGAACGAGCTTTCGCAAGACCTGCACGCTCGCGGGATGAAACTTTACGTCAGCGTGCCTGCACACAATGAAGAATTCGACTATCCCGCAATCGCGGCGCCGGCGGATGGCGTTGTGGTAATGAACTACGACGAGCATTATCCCGGGGCGGCGTCGGGGCCGGTCGCGTCGCAGGACTGGTTTGTGGAAAATCTCAAGTTCGCGGTGAATGTAATTCCCCGGGAGAAGATCATCTGTGCGATCGCCAACTACGGCTACGACTGGGTGCTCAAGCCGAAGAAGAGGAAGCTGCCGCCCGATGCCAAAGATCACAGCGTCTCGGTACAGGAGGCGTGGCTGGCAGCGCGCGATTCGGATGAAGATGTCACTTTTGACGACGATGCGCTGAATCCTCATTTCAGCTATCTCGACGAGAACAACCTTCGCCATGACGTTTGGTTTCTGGATGGAGTCACGGCCTTGAATCACATGCGTGCCGCGCAGACGCTGGGTATACAAACTTTTGCGTTGTGGCGGTTGGGTGGCGAGGATCGTTCGTTGTGGCGCGTATGGGACATGCCTGGCGATGCCGGCGCCGCCGACAAACTGCGCGACGTTCCCCCGGGCCAAGACGTAGACATGGAAGGCCAGGGCGAAATTCTGCGCATCGAAGACCGGCCGACGCACGGAACTCGCGATCTTACCATCGACTCCCAAACGAAGCTGATTACCGACGAAAACTTTCAAAACTCGCCGGAACCCTATCGCGTCGCGCGATATGGCTACAGCCGAAACAAAGTCGTGCTCACCTTCGATGATGGTCCCGATCCCCAGTGGACTCCAAAGATCCTTGACGTACTGAAACGCGAGCACGCACCGGCTACATTTTTCCTCATCGGCATTCAGACCGATAAGTTCTCCAGTCTGGCTAAACGCATTTACAACGAAGGCCACACTATTGGGAACCACACTTTCACGCATCCCGACGTGAGTAATATTTCTCCGACGTACATGAAGGTGGAGTTGAATCTGACAGAACGGCTTTTTGCCAGTCTTATAGGCGTTCAGGCCAAACTGTTGCGTCCGCCGTACGCCATCGACGAAGAACCGGACACGGCCGACCAGGTGAAACCACTCGAGTTCGCGCAGGACATGGGCTACATTACTGTTGGCAATCGGATTGACCCCAACGATTGGAGCGATAAGCCGCGGCGGCACAGCGCGGAGGAGATTTCAGCATACGTGCTGGCACATCTCCCGCCTTGCGGTGCCTACGATTTGCGCTGCGGAAACATTGTACTTCTGCATGATGGGGGCGGGAATCGCGCGGAGACAGTGCGTGCCCTGCCGATGATCATTGACGGAATCCGAGCCCGCGGCCTTGAAATTGCGCCCGTCTATGACTTGCTTGGTAAAACGCGGGCCGATGTAATGGCTCCCTTACCGACCGGGCAGCTATGGGCGACTCGCCTTGACCGGCTGGGCTTCTGGCTATTTGACGCCGCTGTGATGGGGATCACATGGATCTTTTTCCTGGGCGATATTCTCATGACGGGGCGACTGCTGTTCATCGGTGCGGCCGCAGTTTACGACCGGCTGCAAGAGAGAATTTTCGGCAAGCCGGCCGAGGTCGCTTCGTACAGACCTAAAGTTGCGGTCCTGATTCCGGCTTACAACGAAGAGAAAGTGATTGAGCGGACGGTGCGGGCTGCACTTAATTCCAATTACTCCAATTTGCGGGTAATCGTGATCGACGACGGATCACGCGACGGTACGCTCGAAGTAGCGCGCAGCGCATTCGCCAGAGAAGAAGCTGAGGGAAGCGTACTGATCCTTACGAAACCTAATGCCGGCAAGGCAGCCGCTCTCAATTACGGCATCCAGCATATTCAGGATGCGGAACTTTTCGTTGGCATCGATGCCGACACGATTATCGCCGGTGATGCAATTTCGCGACTGGTTCCGCATTTCATCAATCCGAAGGTCGGGGCCATAGCGGGGAATGCGAAGGTGGGGAACCGGGTAAATCTGTGGACGCGATGGCAGGCTCTTGAATACATCACCAGCCAGAATTTCGAGCGTCGTGCTTTGGACGTGCTGGGTGCGGTAAGTGTCGTGCCGGGAGCGATCGGAGCGTGGCGCGTTTCCGCAGTGCGCGAGGCGGGCGGCTACCAGCTTGATACCGTCGCGGAAGATGCCGATCTCACGATGGCGCTGCTACGCAGCGGCTACCGCGTGGAATATGAAGACATGGCTTTGGCTTATACGGAAGCTCCTACCAACGCGAATGGCCTGATGCGCCAGCGGTTTCGCTGGTCTTTCGGAATTCTGCAGGCAGTGTACAAGCACAGTGCAGTGTTTGCGCGCAAAGGAGCTCTCGGTTTTGTAGCACTACCGAATATTGTGATCTTCCAGATTCTGCTGCCGCTGGTGTCGCCGCTGATCGATATCATGTTCGCTGTTGGCGCTGTCTGGTATTTCATCCAGAAACATTTTCATCCCGATTCCACAGACCCCGCGAGCTTTCATAAACTGCTTGCATTTTTCTTCGTATTTCTGGTGGTTGACTTTCTGGCCTCAGCGCTGGCATTCGCGCTGGAGCGGCGGCGTCCCGATGACAAGGAAGATGTGTGGCTGTTGAGCCAGGTCTGGCTGCAGCGCTTCGCTTACCGGCAGTTATTCTCTGTGGTCCTGTTCAAAACTCTGAAACGCGCGCTGGAAGGGCGAAGGTTCGCGTGGGATAAATTGGAGCGCACCGCCGCGGTAAGGTATGTGGCGTCGGAGAATCGGGATTCGGTGAGGGTGCCATAGGCCTCAGGCCACATCATCGAAACAGCAGCCCGGTAAATTCCGCCAAGTTTCGCCGCCACACCATCCAGGTGTGCATCCCCGGCGTCTCGATCTCAGTCGCCTTCACCCCCTTGGTTTTCAGCCATTCTCGGAGATTGCGATTGATCGTGATGAGACGATCCTCGGTGCCACAAGCGATCCATAGCAAACGTAGTTGCTGATTCGCTTTGGCATCGAGAGCGGGGAAATCCTTTCCAAAGTCTTCCGGGATGCCGCCCGCACTGAAGGTACCGATCCAGGAAAACTTGTCGAGGTTGTTCAGCCCGGTGAGTAGCGATTCCGAGCCTCCCATGGATAAGCCGGCAATCGCGCGCGCATTGCGATCTTTCGTGATCCGATACTGCTTCTCCACTCGGGGCATGACCTCCGTGAGCAGCGCATCACGGAAGTTGTCGAAGTTGCGATCTCGTAGCTCGGCATGACTCCACGCATTCCAGCCTAGGCGAATCATTTCCATGGTCCCGTAACCCAGAGGCATCACCACGATCATGGGCTTGGCTTTGCCCTGGGCGATGAGATTGTCGAGAATCACGTTGGCACGCCCGACCGCCGTCCATCCGCTGGCATCGTCGCTAAACCCGTGCAGCAGATAAAGGACAGGATAAGTTTTCTTCGCGGCCGGATCGTAGTCCGGCGGAGTGTAAACGTAGTAATCACGGTCGTCACCCGCGACCGCGGATCTGTAGAAGTGATGATGGATCTCTCCGTGACGCACATCGTTCAATTCCCAAGGCAGTGTTGGCGGGCCGGGAACATGAACGAAATTCCCCGGAGAAATCATATTCGGCACAAGCGAGGGATTCGACGCATCGAGCGAGTGCACACCGTCGGCCATAAAGGAGTATCCGTAGTAGTCCGGGGCCAGCGGTGCCGTGGTGACGGTCCAAACGCCTTGATCGTCTTTCTGCATTTCGACATGCGCGGCGCCTTCGCGAGCGAGTTCGACTTCTCTGGCATTCGGCGCACGAAAGCGAAAAACTACGCTGCCGTCGGGATGGACGTAGGGAGAAGCCAGTGGTGCGGGAGGGGGCTGTTCAGATTTTTTCTCTTGAGCTGCAACGCAGGCCGCGATTGCTAAAAGAACCGAAAGCAAATGGAGCGGAGCCAGGGGACGACGCATGCATCCTCCGCAAGAAGTTGAGACATCTGAAAACGGAACCGCTACGGCTTCTTTTCCGCGACTTCCAACCGCGTCTCCGCTTTGTGCAGCGCGTCGAGGGAGCGTTCGACGTCCACGTTGATGTCGCCACTGGTGAGCCGCTCTTCAGCTCGTTTTTTGGCTTGGCGCGCACGTTCCACGTCGATCTCGGAGGGACGCTCGGCAGTTTCTGCGAGAATTGTTACTTTATCGGGCAGCACTTCGGCAAATCCCCACGCTACAGCCAGCCGCTGCTCCTCACCGCGGGCGTGATAGGAAATTTCGCCAACAGCGAGTTCGGTGATGAGCGGCGCATGACCCGGCAGAACGCCGAGATAGCCGTTCTTGCCGGGAATCTGCACTTCTTCCGCCGCCGTGTCGACCACTTTTTTCTCCGGCGTGACGATCTCGAGTTGGAAAGTATCGGACATCAGATCCAGTGCCCAGTGTGCAGCGGTCAGTGATCAGTTTTCGTTCGCGAATCAGCCGGTTTTGACTGACCACTAACACCGGTCACGGGCCACTGCTTCTACGCTGCAGTCTTCATCTTCTCCGCCGCTTCGAGCACTTCCTCGATCGGCCCTTTCATATAGAACGCCTGCTCGGGGATATCGTCATATTTGCCTTCGACGATGGCTTTGAAACCTTTCACGGTATCGGCAATCTTCACGTAACGTCCGGCTGCGCCGGTGAATTGTTCGGCCACGTGAAAGGGCTGCGAGAGAAAGCGTTGAATCTTTCGCGCGCGCGCCACGGTGAGTTTTTGATCTTCGCTGAGTTCGTCGATGCCAAGAATCGCGATAATGTCTTGCAAATCTTTGTAAGTCTGCAGCGTCTTTTTCACCGACTGCGCAATGTCATAGTGCTCCTGTCCGACGATGCGCGCATCGAGAATACGCGAGGTTGAGGCCAGGGGGTCGACCGCGGGATAAATTCCGATCTCGGTCAGTGCGCGCGAGAGCACGGTGGTCGCGTCCAGGTGAGCGAACGTTGTCGCTGGCGCGGGATCGGTCAAATCGTCGGCAGGAACGTAAATCGCCTGCACCGAAGTGACAGAGCCTTTCTTCGTCGACGTGATCCGCTCCTGCAGTTCGCCCATTTCCGTCGCCAGATTCGGTTGATAGCCTACGGCGCTGGGCATGCGGCCGAGCAGCGCCGACACTTCGGAACCGGCTTGGGTGAAGCGGAAAATATTGTCGATGAACAGCAGAGTGTCGGCACCCTCGGCATCGCGGAAATATTCCGCAACGGTAAGTCCGGTCAGCGCCACGCGCAAGCGCGCCCCGGGAGGTTCCGTCATCTGTCCGTAGATAAGCGCGGCTTTCGAGTGCGCGGGATCGCCGGGCTTGATGACCCCCGATTCCGTCATCTCCAACCACAAGTCGTTGCCTTCGCGAGTGCGCTCGCCCACGCCGGCAAACACAGAGTAGCCGCCGTGCTGCTTGGCGACATTGTTTATAAGCTCCATGATGACAACGGTCTTGCCTACGCCTGCGCCGCCAAACAATCCGATCTTGCCGCCCTTGAGGAACGGCTGAATCAGATCGATGACTTTCACGCCGGTCTCAAACATTTCGGCCGTTGTTGCCTGTTCGTCGAAGGCCGGCGCGAGGCGATGAATTGGCATTCTTTCCTTGTATTCGATCGGTCCCAGTTGATCGACCGGTTCGCCGATCACATTCATCACGCGGCCGAGCGTACCGCGACCTACAGGGACCGAGATCGGGCCGCCCTGATCGATGGCTTTCATGCCACGCACCATGCCCTCGGTCGCTTCCATGGCGATACAGCGCACGCGCCCTTCGCCAAGATGTTGTTGGACTTCAAGAATTACGTTGACGGGGGTTGGGACGGTGAACCCGTCACTCACGACTCTTACCGCTTCATAGATAGGCGGCAGGTGACCTTCAGAAAATTGCACGTCCACTGCCGGGCCTGCGATTTGAACTACACGTCCGATGTTTTCCATAAGTCAGCTTCTAGCCGCCAGCTCCTAGCTAAACCAAATTTTCACATCTCCCAGCTACGCGCCCCGCCTGAAATCACAATCTCTTTGGCTAGTAGCTACAGCTAGCAGCTTCTTCACATTGCCGCCGCGCCGCTCACGATTTCGATAATCTCTTTCGTGATCTTGGCTTGCCGGGCGCGGTTCATGGCCAGCGTCAGGGAGTCGATCATATCGGTGGCGTTGCTGGTGGCTGACTCCATCGCAGTCATACGCGCGGCATGTTCCGCGGCCACGGATTCCAGTAAGGCACGAAAAATCTGGATGGCAACATATTTCGGCAGCAGCGCACGGAACAATTCCTCGGGCGGCTGTTCGTAGATGTAATCTACTTGCGCCGTGCCGAATTTCGCTGCAGCTTCGTCGGCCGGGGATTCAGAGCGCCGCAACCCCACCCCTGCGCTTACTGCCGCATCTTTCGCTCTTTTCTTTTCTTCTTCCGTCATCTCTTCGGCGAAGCGCACTGCCTGCTCGCCAACTTGCTCGATGGGAAGAATCTGTTCGACAACGAGGCGCTGCGCAATCACCGATTTGAATTCGTTGAAAACTACGTAGACCGAATCAATCTCTTCGCGCTCGTAACGTTCAATCACGCTCTCCGCCAAAGCGCGAGCTTGCGAAAATTCCAGCTTGCCGAGAATGCCTACATGCTCGCCCGTAATTTGTATCGGTCCGGCGCGCTCGGCAGACTCTGATTCTGGTTGCTTTGCCAGTGATTCTTCGGGCTCGGCCACGCTACGAGTCTGAACCGGCGATGAGGGATAGCGCCTGCGCAAGAAGTCGCGACCCTTGCGGCCGATCGCTTCGATATCGACATTCTTATCTGCCTTGGATTCGAGAAAACGCGTGGCCGCTTTTGTGATGTTGGCGCTGAATGCGCCGGCCAGGCCTTTGTCACCGGTGACGATGATCAATAGGATATTTCTCTCCGGCCGCTGCGCCAGCAAGGGATGTTTCGCCTCGCCGGTTTCGGGGTCATAAATCTCGGCGCGGGCAACCAACGATTTCAGAATATTTGTCAACATCTGCGCATAAGGCCGCGCGGCCAGCGTACGTTCCTGCGCCCGGCGCAACTTCGCCGCCGAGACCACTTTCATGGCCTTGGTGATCTGCCGCGTGTTGACCACGCTGCGGATACGACGACGAATATCGAGAATGTTGGCCATTGGAAACCAGTTCTCAGTTGCCAGTTGTCAGTTCTCAGTTAAAACCTGTGAAGCCCTAACCTCTCACAGAGGACTAAGAACTGAGGACTGTTATTTTGCTACTGCTTCTCTTTCTCTCGACGAGACGAACTGCTGCTTCGCCTGCTTGATTACGTCGGTTAGCTGCGCTTTCAGACTGTCATCAAGGATTTTCTTTTCCATGATCGTGCGCAGCAAGCCGCCAGCGGTTGCGTCTACGTACTCATAAAGTTCTTTTTCGAAGTCCCGGACTTGGTTAACAGGAAGATCGTCCAGGAATCCTCCGGTGCCCGCGAAGATGATCAGAATCTGTTTGGAGAACGGCAGCGGCGAAAACTGATTCTGTTTCAACAGTTCGACGAGACGCTGGCCGCGATTTAACTGTGCTTGCGTGGCTTTATCGAGGTCGCTCCCAAACTGTGCGAAGGCTGCCAGTTCGCGGTATTGCGCGAGCTCGAGTTTCAGTGTGCCAGCAACCTGGCGCATGGCTTTGATCTGCGCGCTGCCGCCCACGCGGCTTACAGATAGACCCACGTTCACCGCCGGACGAACGCCCTGGTTGAACAAATCGGTTTCCAGATAAATCTGACCGTCGGTAATCGAAATCACGTTGGTCGGAATGTAGGCGGAAACGTCGCCCGCCTGCGTTTCAATGATGGGCAGCGCGGTCAGCGATCCGCCGCCATTCTTGTCGCTCAATTTGGCCGAGCGCTCCAGCAACCGCGAGTGAAGGTAGAACACGTCCCCGGGATATGCTTCTCGTCCCGGTGGACGGCGCAGCAACAGCGAGATTTCACGGTACGACGCCGCATGCTTCGAAAGATCATCGTAAATCACCAATGCGTGCCGCTTGCTGTCGCGAAAGTATTCGCCGATCGCAGTGGCGGCATAGGGAGAAATGTACTGCATCGGCGCCGGTTCCGAGGCCGAGGCCGCCACTACAATCGTGTATTCCATCGCGCCGTAGTCTTCCAGAATCTTCACGACCTGTGCAATCGACGAGCGCTTCTGCCCGATCGCGTTGTAGATGCAGACCAGATCGTTGCCCTTGCTGTTGATGATGGTGTCGAGTGCAACCGCGGTTTTCCCCGTCTGACGGTCGCCAATGATCAGCTCGCGCTGACCGCGGCCGATGGGAATCATGCTGTCAATTGCTTTGAGTCCGGTTGCCATTGGCTCGCGCACGGGTTGGCGATCGATCACGCCCGGCGCCAGGCGTTCGAGAGCAATGAACTTGTCGGTAGCGATAGGACCCTTGTCGTCGATGGGTCGGCCAAGGGAGTCGACTACACGGCCGATCATGGCGTCGCCGACGGGCACGCTCATGATGCGCCCGGTGCGCTTCACTTCGTCGCCTTCCTTGATCTCGGTATATTCGCCGAGCAGCACCACGCCCACCTGATCTTCTTCCAGGTTCATGGCGATGCCGGCAACGTCGTGCGGGAAGGAAAGAAGTTCGCCGGCCATTACCTTGTCGAGTCCGTAGACCCGGGCAATGCCATCGCCCAGCGTGATGACCGTGCCGGTTTCGTCCACGGAGATCTTCGATTCGTAATTCTCAATCTGCTCGCGGATCAGTTTTGTAATTTCGTCTGCCTTGATCTGTGCCATAGATTACTCAGCTCTTAGCCTTTAGCTGTTAGCTTTCTAGCTCAAGTTCGCACTTAGCCCGGCGTTGCACCTGGGCTCGTGGAAGCTGACCAGAGCTAAAGGCTAAGAGCTGATACGCTTCTCTTCCAATCCTTTCCAACTGGCCCTTCACCGAACCGTCGTAAATTGTGCTGCCCAGGTGGAGAACTGCGCCCCCGAGAAGCGACGCATCTTGTTCGTATTGAGCACGCACTTTCTTTCCGGTCAGCTTCGCGACTTGCGCTTCGAACTCGCGCTTTTCCTTATCATTTAATTCGCGGGCGGTAACGATCTGAGCCTCGGCGAATCCCAGCCGTGCGTCGAGCTCTTTTTCCAGTTGCCGGATAATGGGGTCAAGAAAATGCACGCGACGGTGATCGATCAGGATCGCGACAAGATTCCTTACTTGCGTTGAAATTCCATCGCGCTCGACAATTATGTCGAGCACATTGCGTTTCTGTTCCGCAGGAATCGCGGGATTTTCCCACACCCTCCGCAACTCCGAACTTTCATCCAGCAAGCTCGCAATCGTCCGCAACTGCGCAACGCAGCGATCCGCGTCAAGCTGATCGTCGAGAACCACATCCGCAAAGGCGCGGGCGTAGGTGCTGGCAACCGAAGCCATACGCTAGCCGCCACCCTTTCCGGATACATCAGGAGTGGGTCCAGAGGAATCGGAATATGCACCCAGATCCCCGGCAAAATTTCTTACCAGAGCCTGATCGGTTCCGGCATCGACATGAATCTGCTTTTTGGCAAGAGCGATTGCCAAATCGGCAGCATAAGCAGTCAATTCGCGGCGTGCCGCTTTGGCAGCGGCGGCGATCTCTTGCTGCGCCGAATCCACGATTTTTCGCGCATCTTCCTGGGCCGACGCCTGGATTCGGGCTTCTTCGGCGGCAGCGTCCTTCTCGGCGGCGTTGCGCATCATTCCGATTTCGCCATCCAGCTTCATCAGGCGCGATTCAATCTCCGACAATCTGCGGCGCGCCTCTTCGCTGGCCTTCTGTGCTTCCTGCATCGCCTTCTGGATCGCCGCCGTGCGAGCGCGGAATGCGGGCGGCAGATACTTGCGAGCAGCCCAGAAGATCAATCCGGCAATCACGGCAAAATTCAGCAGAATGCTCAATAAGTAAGCTGTTCCGTTGCTCAGGCCCGTGTGCTTTGCAATGAACTGCACTGATGGCGACTCTTTGAACTCGGCCTTATCATCTTTTTCTTCTTCTCCGGCGGCTTCACGGGTTTTATGCGACAGTTGACGCGCGAAACCGGGTCCCTTGGACGAGTCATTGGCCTGCTTTTGCTGAGGCGGAGCAGATTGATGGGGCTGTTCCTGCGCGTGCAGCGAAAGAGGAGCTGCGGCCAAACTCAGCGCGAACAGCATCAGCAGATAAAGCCTTATGATTTTTCCCTGAAGAATCATTTTGACGAAAAACCTTTTGTTCGCAGGCGTGGGTACGGACGATTCCAGCACCGAGGATTCGAGTCCCCAAACCTGTCAGACATCAGCGTCCTGCTCCGACCGGCTCTAACACGCGGCGCATAATCTCGATTGCCAGGGTCTGTGTCTCGGCCTGCAAGGCCTCCTGCGCGGTCTCGCGATCTTTTCCGATGTCCGCCTTCGCCGCTTCGACCTGTACATGAGCCTTGTTGCGAGCTTCGTTCAAAGCCGCGGAGCGGGCATCGAGTGCCGCTTTGCGCCGCGCTTCCTGGGCGCGGAATACGGTTGCCCGCGCCTCCCGCAAACGCTGTTCATATTCGGATATGCGCGCCTCAGCCGCGGCAATATCCGCCCGCGACTTCTCAATCGCACCCTCGGTTTTGGCGCGGCGCTCGGCGAGGACTCGCTGCAAAGGCTTATGCACGATGGTCGTATAGAGCGCGTAAAGAATCGCCAGCAGAATTACTGTAGGCACTGATCCGAGCAGTAATCCGCCTAGTTGTCGTAGCGTTTCATCCATCGATGGCTGCTGTACAGGGAAATGAGGGCTATGAAAACTGTTAAGTCTAACGTCCGAAGGAGTTTATGTCAACGTAAAGGGCTGATTTTTTAGGAACCTTCCGAGGCATAAGGGAGAGAGGAGCGAAATGGCTTGTGTGCCGAAGCCGCAGAAATCTGCAACTAGTCCTTGACTTCTGGGTACAGAAGATTAGCATAGATGTATCACCTCCGATCCAATTCAGGATCGAATGGGCCGATAGCCAAGGACTGTCACCGCTTCTTGGTTGCCGGCCCATTTAAATTGATAGCTGGCCGCTAGGCGATGTCCTTTGGGCTAACCAGCCAATGTTTCAGTTTCCTGACGACCGACTCTGGCGCTTCTGCCTCTAACTCGACAGCCCCATCTTTATACATACGCGAATAAATCCGGGTCTTAGCCTCCAGCATGGCCAGCGCCTTCCCTTCCTTCTGCGGCACGCGCAGATGCACACGCGTGACGCGGTCTTCTTCGATCATGGCGTCGATGCGTGCCAGCAGTTTGTCGAGGCCCGTGCCTTCGGCCGCGGATACGTAGACCGTGTTGCCGCCGTCGCGTGAAGCGTCATTCAACAAACTCTCGGCCACTTCCACATCGAGCAGATCGACTTTATTCATTACGCGCAGCCTGGGCTTCTTTTCCGCTTCGAGTTCTTTCAGCACCAGTTCCACTTGCGCATCCTGCTCGGCGGAAAGGCGGCTGCTGGCGTCCGATACTTGTAGAATCAGCGATGCGCGCTGCACTTCTTCGAGTGTGGCGCGAAAGGCCGAGACCAGCGTGTGCGGCAGGCTGCGAATGAATCCCACCGTATCGGAAAGCAGCACCTTGCGCTTCGAGGGCAGCGTCACGGCCCGAATCGTGGGATCAAGCGTGGCGAACATGCGCGGCGAGGCCAGCACCGCGGACCGGGTAAGCGCATTGAACAGCGTGGACTTGCCGGCGTTTGTGTAGCCCACCAGCGCCACGGTCGCGGTTGGAGCAGACTCGCGGCGCTGACGCTGCTGGGCGCGGATACGCTTTACGTTCTCCAGTTGCTGCTCGACGTGCCGGATGCGGCGGTAAATTTTTCGCCGGTCGGTTTCGAGTTGAGTTTCACCGGGTCCGCGTGTGCCGATGCCGCCGCCAAGTTGTGACATCTCGACGCCGCGCCCCGCAAGGCGCGGCAGCATGTATTGCAGTTGCGCCAACTCCACCTGCAACTGGCCTTCCCGGGTGCGCGCGTAGCGCGCAAAGATGTCCAGAATGAGCTGTGTGCGATCGATCACGCGACGCTTCACGATTTTTTCGATATTGCGTTGCTGGGAGGCGCTGAGATCGTGATCGAAGAGAAGCAGATCGGCATTCACCGAAGCCGCGGCGCCAGCAATTTCTTCGAGCTTGCCCGCGCCGATCAAAGTGGCAGGATCGGGACGATCGCGGCGCTGCAGAATTTCACCAACCACCTGGGCGCCCGCGCTGCCCGCCAGAGTGCGCAGTTCGGATAACGACTCATCCGCGTCGAACTCTGGAATGCTGGGTTTGTTGCTGGCAGACTTTACCGAAGAGGATGTGCTCGACTTTGTGGAAGAAATTTCGGAAGCGGTCGCCGCATCGCGCGCCGCCTGGGCTTGTGCGGTAACCTGCACTCTTGCGGATCGTCCGCGGGTACGAACGTCGATGCCGACCAGGAAGGCGCGCTCTCGATCGTCCTCTGCGCGCGCACTTTCGGAGGCGGGATCCGCGCCCAAAGGCACACGTCCACCTGCAAACGTGCGGATGCGCGTCTTCTTGGGATGAGAACTGCGCAAACCGGAAACGCCTTACCCTTCGGAACCCGAGGCGCTCGCCGCCGAAGCCGCTACTGGCGATGCAGCCCCAGCCCCGGCCGCGACTTTGGCCTCCGGATGCGGCAAGTGTGCGCTATGCGACCCCGTTCGGCCGATCACGATGGTCGAGATGGCGTGCTTAAAGATCAATTGCTCTTGTCCGTTGGCCTCGAGCACTACGGAATACTTGTCGAAAGAGCGAATACGGCCTGTTAGCTTAACGCCACTCAGCAGATAAATGGTGATACTCAAACGCTCCTTACGGGCCGTATTCAGGAAGGAATCCTGGATGTTCTGCGCCGGCTTGCTGCTATCCATAGCCGATCTCCTTATATTAGGACTTCCAATCAGCAACTCGCTCCTTGAGCTTTCGCGTCAGGGCGAGTTCAACACAACAGCATCTCCTCGTGGGCCTTTTTACAACCCGCTCAAAGGAAGACGGGGGGACAACCTGCCTCCTCGCAGCGCCGATTTCGCGATGCTGCGCCGCCTGGCAGGTAGCTGCGAGTACGATACGTCCTAAGCACGCGCTTTTCAACCGCGAACTTCCGAAAATCGGCTTTCTTCCCGGTACTTCCCAAGGTGCGCTTTCTGCTGCTGGCGACAGCGTTGTGTACAATCCCCGCGTGGACAGTTTTATGTTTCGTGGAGGCATCATGGCAGGCGCCGCAGCGTTGTTTGCACCCCAAATCAATCTCCCGACGGATTTCAACACAAACTTTCTCATGCTGGTTCGCTGGATCCACTTCTTGGCCGGGATTACCTGGATCGGCCTGCTCTATTTCTTTAACCTGGTAAATGTTCCGCTGATGAAAGAGCTGGACGCCGCCACTAAGGGTAAAGTCATGCCCGCGCTGATGACACGTGCGCTGTGGTGGTTTCGCATGTCAGCATTGCTGACCGTGCTGGCGGGCCTGGCATACTGGGGAAATGTGGTTGGAGCGGATGCGCGCAATGGTGGTGGCTCGGCAGGCGCGGTGATGGGGAGCTTCTTCTTGATCTGGACCATCGTTTGGGGAGTGCTTTACGCCTGCCTTATTCCTGGCAAAGGAATCTTTGACAATGGCGCTTTTGTCGGTGTTGTCTATGCGGTTGTGGTCGCAATCGCGGCCTGGCTCTTCCTGAGCTTAAATAGCCGTGGCTGGGAGAGCAATCGGCTGCTGGCGATCGGGATCGGCGGCGGCATGGGATGGGTGATGCTGCTGAACGTCTGGGGAGTGATCTGGCGCATCCAAAAGCGTCTGATTCAGTGGACGCGCGACAACGCCACCAACGGAACTCCCATGCCCGACAAAGCCAAAGCCATGGCACGGCAAGCATTTCTGGCCAGCCGGGCCAATGCGTTTCTGTCGGTGGTGATGCTGTTCTTTATGGGGGCCGCAAGCCACTATCCCATGTTTGGGAAGTAATCTTGAATTTCAAAATGACCCATGACCGATGACCGAACAAAATAAGGAGCGTCCCTTGGGACGCTCCTTTCCTTGCTTACCGTTGGTCAGTTAGAAGTAAATCTTCGCGCCCAGTTGCACTACGCGGCCCGCGCCGTTCGTCGTAATGTTCTGGACGCTGAGGATCTCCCCGAAGGGGAATCCTGGCCCGACGATATCGAAGGGAGCAGCAAAGTTCGCGTGGTTGAAGGTATTGAAGGTCTCAAACCGCAGTTCGACGGATTTGCTCTCCGTAAACTTAATGTCCTTCTCCAAGGCCATGTCCCAGAAATTTAACCCTGGGCCGTAAAAAGGATTGCGATTTGCGTTGCCCATCACACCGAGCGCTGGAACGGTGAAAGCCGCGGGGTTCAACCAGGAATTCGGTGTACCACCTAGATTGCTGGTCCTTGGGTTTTGACCAACCTGGAGCGGTGCTCCGGTGGTGCTGGCGAAATTGGGCGCGCTGTAAAAGTTGGTTCCCGAGGCTGTCGTATCGTCGGTTCCAGCTACCTGGAAGACATTTACCGGGAAACCGTGCTGGAAGGTGCCAATTCCTGAGAGCGTCCAGCCATCGGTCAGCATTCTCATGCGATGCCCCGCAAGTCGATAGAAGGGCAAGGTGTAGACATAATTGACGACTAACCGCTGGGGTGCGTCGTTGGCGGAGGGACCATAACTCTGCGCGATATTCCAGGGGTTGAGCCCGGGGCCGTTGAAACCGCTGTTCTCAAAGTTCGATGTGTAGTCGAAGTTGCGGGACCAAGTATAAGCGGCCTGGAATTGCAAGCCGTTGGCGAAATGCCGATTGATGGATGCCTCCAAGGCGTTGTAATTGGTGCTGAACGAGGTGGCAAAGACGCCACTTTGCCCGTAGACAGAGGGATTGAATTGAAACGTGCCCGGGGCGCATGTCGCCAGCGTGACGTCCGTGCAACCTGCCGCTTGGGCCACAGGGTTATAGGATCCGTTGACTGGATTGGGCTGCCCTGCTGGGTTGATGTTGTAGCTGCCTTCTTCGTGACGTCCAACGGAGCCAACATAGGCCAAGGTAGCAACTGTCTGCTTGTCGACCTGCCGCTCCACGGTGAGATTGTAGTTCGTGGCTCTCGGGCTGTTGAGGTTGGCTGCGTACTCGCTTACGTTAAAACCAATCGGCTCAAACTGCGTGAAGTTTGGAGAGGTGCCTGCCGCAGGCGCGGTGAAAGGAAATGGACTGGCGCCTACGTTGGCGGTCGGAATTGGACCCTTGGACGTTGGCACCGGAGCGGGGTTCACCGAGACATATGGATTGGCAAACCCTGGCCCCGTGCCTTGAACTGCAGGCGATACTGCCGTTGTCGTCAGCGAGAATGGTGGATCGCTCAGCGCCTGCAACGTCGGCTCTTCTTCCGTGCGGTTGTAGTAAAGGCCGATACCACCGCGAACGCTCCAGTTGTGGGAACTCCCCGGGCTCCAGGCAAAACCTAAGCGTGGCGCGAGATTGTGATAATGAATGTGGGCGAGCCCATAGGGCCCGACTCCAGGGTCGCCGGGGTAAACGAAGCCCTGCGGAGCAGTTGGGAAAATTCTGGACTGCTCACCCGGAATAAATGAGGTCAGGGCTAATCCATTCGCATACAGATTCTTAAACGGAGTGTCGACATCCCAGGCAAGACCCATGGTTAGCGTGAAGTTGGGCCGCACTTGCCATTGATCCTGGCCGTAGGAGTAGTATTCCCGTCCGCGCGCGCGGATGATGGTCCCGCTTCCCTGGCTGAAGGTATCAGGAATGCCGAGCAGGAAATCCGCTCCGGGAGCATTGGTCGAAAACACCCCCCCGCCATTGAAGGCAAAACTCCCGTTCAGGCTCGAGAAAAACGGATTGTTAATTTCCTGCCGGTCCATGTTGAAGCCGAACTTTAGAGTATGGTGGCCCATCACCTTGCTGAAGTTATCCACGACCTGGTAGGTATTTTGCACGCGCGGTTGCGGCGCATCGTCGCTGTATCCAAGTGTGAATAAACCAGAAACGTTCATGATGGGAAGTTCCTGGAACTGCGGAGCCTGGTTGCTGGTCAGACCAGTAAATCCATAGGCGGACGGACTCTGCGTGGCTTGAGGCACCAGTGCGTTGTAGTTAAAGCGCAAATAGGCAAAACGCGCCTCGTTGAGTGTCGTAGGTGAGAGCGTGTGGTTCCATGCCACGGTGTATTCATACGTTTTAGATGGGCTGTTTGTCGCGAAACCGGGAAGGTTGGATCCAATGAAAGTCAGTGCATCGCCGGTTGTATCTCTCTCAATGAGCCCATATCCCCAAATGGCATCTTTGTTAGTCAGCTTCTCGTCGATACGGAAGATATATTGGTTGCGCGAAGCGACTTCAAGAGGATTGAAGTCAAACGCATCGCCCGGCGCGTTCGGCAAAGGAACATACTGATTCATCAGTTTGACCGCGAGGGGATTCAGGCTTGCGGTTGGAATAACGCCCGTGGGGAAGGCTTTGCACCAGGCCGTTCCCGCAGCCACTCCGCCCACATTAAACGGGAGGGGGTTTGCTCCGAATGGACCATTGTAACTTGCCCCGCCACAGACTGCTGGAGCGGGGTTTGTGCTACCGGGGGAATTATCATAGAACGCTGGAAGGGCCGAGAAATCACCAGTCCGTTCGGCCGCGCTGTAAACCGTGGGAGCACTGCCGCTAAAGGTACTCGGGAATGCGGACGGCTGCGGAGTCTCCGCACGCCTGCCCTGATAGGAAAAGAAGAAAAACGCGTGGTCTTTCACGATCGGGCCGCCAATCGTCCCGCCGAACTGATTTTGGTGAAAGAGGGCTCGCGTCGTTTCGAACCACGGGATTGCATCCAGGAACGTGTCCCGGTAGAACTCAAAAACGTCACCGTGAAACTGATTGGTGCCGTTCTTGATGGCGGCGTTCACAATTGCGCCGGAGTTGCGGCCATACTCCGGATTGATGGTGCTGGTAACCAAATTAAATTCGCCAATGGCGTCAGGGCTGGGGATGACGAGGGGCGTGTTCAGGGAGGTGTCGTTAGTATCGGTGCCATTAATCAGAAATGAGTTCTGCTGCGTCTCCGCTCCGTTGGTGGAGTAACCACCTCCGTTGCCGGACGTACCGAACCGGTCCGAACCTGCCTGGACGCCGGGCTGAAGCTGCATGAGTTGAGTCCAGTTGCGTCCGTTTAAGGGTAGTTCGACGATCTGGCTCCCTGTAACTGTTGTACCTAGCTGCATGCTAGTGGTTTCCACCTGGGCGGGGTTGGCTTCGACCGTGATCGTTTCGCTGGTCACGCCAACTTCCATCGCGACTCTCAGGTTGAACACCTGGTCGAGATCCAAGTGAATGTGACCTGCTGTAAACGTCTTGAAGCCGGTCCTCTCCGCTCTTACGGAATAATCGCCGATGGGCAATTGGAGGAAAGCAAACAAACCGTCCTTGTCTGACGTAGCGTTGTAGGCGAGGCCCGTGGCCGTGTTTGTGGCGGTCACCTTCGCATCGGGCACGACCGCGCCGGATGGGTCAGTCACCGTACCGCGAATGCTGGCATACAGGTTGTCGGCCTTAGCTGGGGGCGTCGCGACGAATGCGCAGACGAGGGCGAGCGCTATAGAGAACACTACGAAGCTCAACGAGGGCTGTTTCATGGAAGTCTCCTTGTCAGAAACATTCGAAACAAGTGGACCATTTGCAGAATTGCGGAGAGGCCGACTTGCGTATGAGGGAATCACTCAATTCCCGAATATGCAGTTGGTGTTCCAAAAACAAAACTGACATAACACGCTGATAATAAACATGATACAGCCTTAGACATTTGTTATTTGTAGGGGTTGTATACATCGATTTGTGGAGGTTAGCTACAAAAATCAGTACGTTTTGCTCCTTTTCGGGGAGTCCGTCCCGCAACGAGAGGTACTTGTCCCGGAGAAACGTCCATTTTTCGACTTCGCCCGTCGCCAAAACCTGAAATGAGCTTAAAAGGCGCTGGTCTCTGCTGCCAAGAGCTTTCCTGCTACAATCTGGTTTTCCGTGACCATATCTTCATCTTCCACGAAGCTCGCAGGCTCGAAGCCGGATTCGGCGAAGGGCTATTCGTCCAGTGAGGGGCCTCCTGCCTCTGTAGCTTTATTAGATCTGCGGCGGCAATATGAGCGGATCGGCAACGACGTGCTGGCAGCGGTAGAGCGGGTTTGCGCCTCGCAGCATTACATTCTGGGAGTTGAGGTCGAAGCGCTGGAGCGGGAAATTGCGGATTTCTGCGGGACGCGCGATGCCGTAGGTTGTGCCTCCGGCACGGATGCGTTGTGGCTGGCTCTCGCTTCAGTTGGAGTACAGCCTGGAGATCAGGTACTTACTACGCCTTTCAGTTTTTTCGCTTCAGCCAGTGCGATCGTGCGCGCCGGAGCGCGTCCGGTATTCGCCGATATCGATCCGAAAACCTTTAATCTCGATCCTGGGCAAGTTGAAACTTTTTTGCGCGACCGCAAGCGGGACAAGCTCCGCGCATTGTTGCCGGTTCACCTCTACGGCCAATGCGCAGAGATGGATACGCTGCAGCGCCTCGCGGAGGAATTCCATTTACGCTTAATAGAAGATGCCGCACAGGCGATCGGGGGGAGTTGGGGGAATAACGCGGGTAAGATCCGGCGAGCTGGCTCAATGGGCAGCGCGGCCGCGTTCAGCTTTTATCCCACGAAAAATCTCAGCGCCTACGGCGAAGCGGGTTTGGTTACCACAAATAATCCAGAGATGGCAGCGCATCTGCGCCGCTTGCGCAATCATGGGAGTTCCGAGCGCTATGTTCACGAAGAGTTCGGCTGGAATTGCCGTCTCGACGCCATGCAGGCCGCCATTTTGCGCGTGAAGTTGAAATATGTGGAGGGATGGAACGACGAGCGACGCTTGCGCGCCGCGCGATATGACGATCTCTTTGCGGCTGCGGGACTCACATCGACTGGTGGGCAAGCTGAGGATTCGGCCCCGATTCGACTGCCGCAGACTTCCCAGAACGCCTATCATGTGTTCCATCAGTATGTCGTTCGCGCCTACCGCCGCGACGAGTTGCGCGAGTTTCTCACCGCGCGCAATGTTGGGACGGAAATTTACTATCCCATCCCGCTGCACTTGCAGCCTTGTTTTGTCTATCTGGGGTATCGCGAAGGCGATTTTCCGGAGGCTGAACGCGCTGCTAAAGAAGTGCTCGCCCTGCCAATATTTCCGGAACTTACCGAGGAAGAGCAGCGCTGGGTCGTCACCAGCATCGCGGATTTTTATTGCTAGTGGGATTTCTGCGACTTCCTACGCCAAGGCAGTAACTTTCAGCCGCGACAATCATCAAACCCAGCGGAGTTACAAGATGAAAAACATTCCGGTCGCCGCGATGGGGTTATCTTTCGTCGTTGCTGTCTGCTCGGCGTTCACTTTACCAGCGAAGGCACAAACGCCTGCCGCTGAAGCAGATCGCAAGGCCGTGGTGGTTGAGCTGTTTACTTCTGAGGGTTGTTCGTCATGCCCTCCGGCTGATGTGCTGTTGCAAAAGCTGCAAGCGCAGCAACCTGTAGCTGGTGCGGAGATCATTGCCTTCGAAGAGCACGTGGACTACTGGAATCATGATGGGTGGGTCGATCCGTACTCTTCGCCGGAGTGGACTGAACGCCAACAAACCTATGTGAGCTTGATCAAGAAAGATTCATACACTCCGGAGATGGTGGTCGACGGGCGGAGCCAGTTTGTGGGGAACAATCCGCGAGAGGCGAGACTTGAGATCGAAAAAGCGGTGCGAAGCGCGAAAACACCGGTCGCGATCACCGCTGCGCAATCGAACTCGAAAGAAACCAAGTTCCACGTATCGGTGGGAAAGCTTGTGGACGCAACATCTGGCGACGTTGCCGAAGTGTGGCTGGCAGTCACCGAGAATGGCTTGCATTCCTCCGTGAGTCGCGGGGAAAACGCCGGGCATGTTCTGCAGCATGTAGCAACGCTGCGTTTCTTGCACAAGATTGGGGTTGCAGATGCGAACGGCACGGTTTCGTTTACGGGTGATCCCGTGGTGAAATTCAATTCCGGGTGGAACGTCGAGAATCTTCAGGTGACGGTTTTCGTGCAGAAGAAAAAGAGCCGGGAGATTCTGGGGGCGGCTTCAACAAGTGCCAATGGCCAGATCTCGGTAGACAATACTGGGCTATAAAATCGGCGCCTGAGAGTGCCAGTTGCCAACTAGCGCCGGCGGTGTTTTGCTATGGGCCTGGGCGCTTCTTTTTGCTCGCCCGGAGCCAGCACCCTGCGCACCATCGGCGTATTCAGCTTGTACTTGCGCTCGGCAATGTTGCCCGTATCGTCTTTCACGCGAAGCATGAAAACCGGCAGTGTTCCCTCTTTATCAAAATTTTCACTGGCCACCGTTATCGGCAGCACACCGTTCAAGCCATGCTCGCGATATGCGGTCTCGTAGCGGTGCCTTTTGACGTTCCAGGTAAAGACGCGAATTTGATCGTAGTCATAGGGCAAACCGTCGCGCGGTTCGGTGACGGCGCACAAATACTGCGGAACGTCTTTATTGGTACCGTCTTTCCCCGTGTCTTTCACCTGATCGAGCACGAAGAACGCGACAATGCGCTGGCCTTCAGCATATTGCGCGATGTCAAGCGGGACATCGATGTCCACCATGCGCCCGAGTACCCAGCCCACGCGATTCTGCGCATCACGTACCAGCCACCAGTCTTCAAGCATGGGGCCAGAGACCTTGCTGCCGGGTTTTGTCGCTGTAGGAACAGTTCCCGGCTGCTTCTCCGCGGTCGAGCGTTTCAGAGTGGATACCTTAGCTCCCGCCGATAGCTGGTACAGATGTTCGGTTTCACGGCCCGGGGTAAGATGCAAGTTCGTATCGCTGCGTAAAACACCGGGTGCTTGCACAGGGTCATTCAGGTTGTCTTGTGTAAGCTTTTGCAACCCGTCGTAGGTTTGCTGACCTACAAGATAGCGCTGCTCAATCCAGCCCTCCGTGCCGCTGGCGGTGCGCACGCGAGCAAAACGCTTTTCGCGCTCCAGCACATCCACGCGGTCGCCGTTCTTCACCGTGCCCACTCGGTTGTAGATTGTGGCCACCTGGTCGCGCAGCGTGGCCTGTACCGCCGAAACATAATTCACCTCGAGTACACGGTGGCCTCTGCGATTGCAAGCGGAGAATGCGAGCAGCAAAGCTGCAGACAAGGCACAAGCCAGGACGATTCGGCAATGCAATGGATTCAATGGTTTCACAATCTTTTGCGAGGTGCACATCAGCGCCGTCAGTTTTCACTATAGCGCGTTACCATCACGATTTTCCGACACGAAGGTGACGCCGGATGCACCTCTAGCGTGACTGTTCGAGCAGAATCCGAGCATGCGATCCGCATCGATCGTCGAAGACGTGAAAAATTATCAGCGCCAGTCGGCGGAGGGCAATTCCACATTTCAATGAAGGATTCTGATCGGGACAGCTCCTTATCCCATTACCACGGCCCTTCCTTGCGTCCCCACCACCAAATCAGGCCGAGCGTCGCGGTGTTCTGTTGCTTGTCGAAGACTCCCTGCCGGTCAGACAGGAAGGACCGCTGATTTGAGAAATCGCGGCGCCACTCGTAGCGCATCAGCAGCCCGTTGGCTACTTTGTAATCGAAGGTAGCTGTATTCTCTTTCAACGCCTGTGGAATCCCGCTGAATAGCCCTTGCCTGTCGGACATATATTCGGCCCGCGTGGCAAGTGAAAATTTGGGCGTCAGCTGGTATCCGATATAGGCAGCGCCTCCGTCCACATGCGATGGTGCTGAGGACTCGCCGGGCGCGGCATTTTGCCACAGACGTTGAATCACATAGTCGCCCTCGATTTGCAAAGTAAGTCTGTTTGTGGCCTGCCAGATGGCATAGCTGTCGAAGATGTGTGTTTTCCCATTAGGCGCTGGAGTGATCGCCGTGAAGCACAGTCCCGGTTGCACCGGGACTGGTCCACAATTAGCGGCCACCGCGCGGTCCGGATGCTCCTGGCCAAGGTAATAGTTCATAGTCCAGGTCAATGCCTTTTGTGGCTTCGCAGTGAAACCGAATAACTCATCTTTGAAACCATTGGTAGCTTCGACTTGATTCGTCCCATTGACTATCCAGTAGTTCAGAGCGAAGCGATCGTTAATTGGAAAGGTTACCCGTGCGCCCATGTGGTAAAAGGCCAGATAGTCGAACCAGAAGGAGCGGGAATAGTTCAATTGGTCCTTCGTGTAATTACCCTCGATGCCGATAGAACTGCTCCACTTGCCAAAGTCGATGTTGAGGCCTTTGCCGATGGGTACGACGTAGCTGCCGTAAGCCTGGAAGACATTGCGATAGATATCCGGCCGCGGTTCGTTGGAGGGATTTCCTTGCAGCGTCTCAGCCGCCTGACCGAATTGCAAATCTAAGCGGCCACCCCATCGTCGTCCGGCCGATGGGTCAGGGGCACGTTCGAACACTGCGCCGGCCTGATTCAAACTGAACTCATTACTCAGCACGTCATAGGCGCGCAGCAGATTCACCCGCCCTACCGGATTGTTGAAGTTGTACTCGTAATAGGTATCGAGTGAGAGATTGATGGTCGCGTCGCGCAGAAAGTCGAGGGTCTGCTTATCCGGGGGAGAGGCGAGCACGGGTTGGATCGCCTGGCTCGCATTATTCGCGGAAGCAGCGGCGGAGTTACCGTCGTTGGCGCGTAGCTGGTTCGTCGACTGCAGCTGATTTAGCAGCGTTCTTAATTCGCTCACTTCAGCTTCCAGCTTCGCTACGCGCTCTTGCAGTCGCTGAGAAGTCTCGGAGTGCGTGGCGGGTTGCTCCTGCCCACGTAAGTTTCCGACCGTGCTGGCAATCATCAGGATAGAAAAAAACAAGGATTTCATCGAAACCTCCGGCGCGGCGATGGCCTTCGTTCCACGATCTTACGCGGAGACGGTTTACGTGCTTTTTTTCGTTAGTGCCGAGCGCAGTGCGCGACCAATCAACACACGCAGAGAGTCGGCGGGAATTTCGCCCGGCGATCTTCTCATTTCTCTGGTACTCTGCCTACGATATGCGCCTACTCCAGAGTCTATTTTTTCTTGCTGCTGCCATTATGCTGGTTTCCCCTCAGAGCCTCATCGCCCAGGAACTCAAACCGGTTGCGGACCGGATCTCGGCCCAGAATGCGCTGTTCGAGGAGCAGTACGAATCCGATCTCCGCAACTTTCCGGAGCGTGCCACTTCCTACGGCGACTACCGATATAACGACAAGCTTGCCGAGTATTCGCTCGGAGCCAACTTCCAGCGGAATAAGACCAATCACGAATTTCTTGCGCGGCTCGAGGCCATCCCGACTCTCGGATTTTCGGATCAGGATCAGATGTCTCACGATCTGCTCATCCGCGTGCTGCAGCAGCGCGTCGCCGATTTCGATCTCAAAGAATACGAGATGCCGATCAATCAACAGAATGGCATCCATACCAGCCTTGCCGATCTGCCGCTTTCCGTTCCATTCGATTCTGTCAAGCATTACGAGGACTATATCGCCCGTTTGCACCAGATTCCGCGCGTGCTCAGCCAGACCACCGAAGTGCTTCGCGCTGGCATGAAGGATAGGTTGATGCCAGTCCGTTTTCTTATCGAAAAGCTTCCGGTGCAATGTCAGGGAATCATTGATTCCGATCCTTTTCTACTGCCAACCAAGAAATATCCCGCGACCATTTCGGCAGAAGACCAAAAGCGTTTGACCCAGCAGATCACTGACGCCATCAACACTGACGTCACTCCCGCCTACAAGACCTTCGCTGCATTCTTGCGCACCGAATACGCCCCGCAGGGCCGCAGCGTTCTTTCGATCACCTCTCTTGCGGATGGCGAGAAGCGTTACGAAAACGACATCTACGCCCGAACCACCACGCGCATGTCGCCGGAGGAGATTCATCAATTGGGCCTCCGCGAAATGGAGCGCATTCAGACCGAGATGACTGCCATCGCCAAGAAGGAGGGCTTTGCCGATCTCGCCTCTTTCCGCGCCTCTCTCAAGACCAATCCCAAATACATTCCAACTTCGGCCGAACAAATTCTCGACGATTTTCGCCATTACATAGCGCAGATGGAGCCGAAACTGCCGCAGCTTTTTACTCTTCTTCCCAAATCCCCGGTCACCGTCGAAGCGATACCCGCCTTCCAATCCGCGGCAGCAACTCACTACGTCACAGGCACGCCCGACGGGAAACGTCCTGGCCGCGTGGTTGTTGCAACATCCAACTTTGCTGAGCGCACGCTCATTGATGACGAAGCCATCGCCTACCACGAAGGAGTTCCTGGACATCACATGCAGCTCTCTGTCCAGCAGCAGCTCACCGGGTTGCCAAAATTCCGCTTACATGGGCTGGGCTTCAATGCCTACATCGAAGGCTGGGCGCTCTATGCCGAGCAACTCGGCAAAGAAGTCGGCTTTTACCAGGATCCGGTTTCGGACTACGGCCGTCTCTCCTCCGAGTTGTTCCGCGCCGTGCGCCTGGTTGTCGACACTGGCATTCACGCGAAAGGATGGACGCGCGATCAAGTGGTGGAGTTCATGCGCAAGTCCGGCGCTGTGGACGAGCCGACGATCCAATCCGAGACCGACCGTTATATTGCGTGGCCGGCGCAGGCCCTGAGCTACAAACTTGGACAACTGAAGATCAGCGAGTTGCGGGCTCGCGCGCAGAAAGAGCTGGGACCCAAGTTTGATATCCGCAAGTTTCACGACGAGATGCTCGACGGCGGAACCCTCCCTCTTGATCTTCTGGAAGCCCGTACAAATAAGTGGATTGCGGAGCAAAAAGCAGAGTAATCAGACCCTAACGCTACCCTTCAAGGCCGAAAAGGCAACCAACCAGTTTCTGGGCGCTTTCATCCAAAATCGCGATCGTTTTTAGCGCGATCACTGTGGAGAACTGCGCCATGAGGTCTTTTCAATCGTTTTCATTAATGTCGCTAGCTGCGGTGGTTACGTTGACTCTTACCGGCTGCGGATCGGGCTCAAGTTCGCCGTCTAACCCGTCAACGCAAACGTTCGAGGTAACGGTCGCAGCGCCGCCTTCCGGCGCGGGAACGATTACTAGCACTCCGGCAGGGATTAGTTGTCCATCTACATGCAGCGCGAGCTTTGCCCAGGGTACGAAGGTCACGCTGACCGCAACCCCGAGCAGCAATTATTTTTTTGCCGGCTGGGGTGGCGCTTGCTCTGGCATGACCTGCACGCTTACTGTTACCGCAGCCGCCAGTGTTACTGATTCCTTCATGGCCGGCGACGGATTGACGGTAGCGGTGTCCGGTTCCGGTAGTGTTACGAGTAGTCCCCCGGGCATCAATTGTCCGACGACTTGCGCCGCGAGTTTTGCGCCGAATACTCAAATCACACTCACTGAAACTCCGGGGACCGGCGACTTCTTCAGCGGCTGGGGTGGAACTTGCTCCGGCACCGGCACCTGTACTCTGACCCTTACCTCAACCAAGAGCGTTACCGCCGCCTTCAGTGCCGAGGTGGCCGGCAACCTGTTGACGGTCACCATGGCCGGGGCTGGCATGGGTACCGTGACCAGTACTCCGGCGGGCATTAGCTGCACCACAGGTTCCACGGCGACGTGCTCAGCAACGTTCGCTCCGGATACCCCCGTCACCCTTACCGAAACCTCAGCGACCGGCAGTGTTTTTAACGGCTGGTCCGGCGGGTGCACCGGGACGACAGGCTGCAACATCACGTTAAGCGCGGCTACCGGAGTAACTGCAACCTTCGGGGGCACGTTGCAGAGCCTGAATCACATCATTCTTTTCGCCCAGGAGAATCGTTCCCTGGATCACTACTTCGGATACATGCGGCAATATTGGGTGAACAATCCAACGCTCTACCAAGACCAGGAATTTGACGGCCTGCCGCAGTTCAACCAGGCGGACGGAATAAATCCGCCGCCGGGGCCAGCGCCTGCACTCCCGGGCTGCGATCCAAGCAATCCCCAGGGAGCAGACGTCTGTGTTCCCGACCCGAGCGTCACGGTGCCATCGTTCCATATGCAATCCGTTTGTACGGAAGAGGACAGCCCGTTCTGGAATGAATCCCATACCGACTGGAACGTCAACTTCCTGTATCCCGGCACGACCAATCCGCTGATGAACGGCTTTGTAGTCGCGTCTGCGAATGATGCCCGGGAATATTCCGTCACCACAAACGGTGGCAAGCCTGTAAACGATGTTAACGGTTACCGCAGCATGGGGTACTTTACCGACGCCGATCTGAATTACTACTACTTCATGGCCAGCAATTTCGCGACTTCCGATCGCTGGTTTTCGCCGGCCATGACCCGCACCCAAATGAATCGTGCTTATATCATCGCGGCGACCTCGCAAGGTAAAGTTTATCCAATTCAGAGCGGCCAGCCGCAATTGACGGCCGAACCTATTTTCGAGGCACTACAAAACGCTGGAATTAATTGGAGGATTTACATCGACGCGGATAATACCGCCTGCGCTACTGAGACGGGCGATCAGCAGTCGGAGTGCCTGCTCGAAGGGTATTCCTACCTCAATCAGTTCTCGTATGAGGACACGATTCTAAATAGCGCCGGGCAGAATCCCGACTTGTTGTCCCACGTTGCGCCCTTGTCCCAGTTCTATACGGACATGCAGAATGATCAGACCTTCCCGCAAGTTATTCTGATCGAACCCGCGTCGCTGCAGGGGCTGGACGAGCATCCTTCCGATTCCGACCAGTACCCGGAAAATATCCAGGACGGGGCGGCTTATGCCAAGAACCTGATCGGCCAGTTGATGACAAGCCCAAGTTGGAAAGATTCAGTGATGATTTTCACCTACGACGAAGGCGGAGGTTTTTACGATCACGTTCAGCCGCAGCCCGTGCCGGTTCCTGACCCGACCGCGGACCAGTACCCAACCGACTTGCAATCGAGTGATGCCTGCGACGGTGCGGATCAAACCAGCGGAGTCTGCAGCTTTGGCATGACCGGATACCGTATACCGCTGATCGTGATCTCGCCCTTTACCAGGAAGAACTATGTTTCCCATGTGGTGAGAGATACCACTGCATGGCTTAACTTGGTTGAGGAGCGCTTCAATATTGCCCCGCTTACGCAGCGAGACGCTTATTGGTCTACGCCCCAATCCGGGTCCAATGGTCAGACGACAGCCCAAATGGACGAATTTTTTGATTTCGTGAATGCACCTTGGGCTACGCCCCCAAGTCCACCGCCTCAGAACACGGGGGGAACCTGCAGCATTGCGGCGCCAACGCCGTAACTCCGCTTCCCGTCATGGTTCGGTCGAACGTGTCTCAACGTGGAGTTCTGGGATTATCCCAGAACGGTCCCTGCAATGGGATAATGAATCCGTGAATATCCGCCGAGCGTTGGGGTTATTGTTTGTTTTCTTCTCCGTCTCCTCGTGCTTCGCCGCAACGCGCCACTACTACATTGCCGCCGAAGAGGTCACCTGGAACTACGCTCCCAGCGGCATGGATCTGCTCACGGCAACGCCGATCCGGCAACCCTGGTCGTTCAAACTGCAATGGCCGAAGACCCGCTTTATTGAATACACGGACGATACTTTTACTGTTAGGAAGCCGCAACCCGACTGGTTGGGTATCCTCGGTCCGGTAATACGAGCTGAGGTTGGCGACGAGATTGTCGTGGAGTTTCTGAATCGCGGGCACGTCGCCCACGACATGCACCCTCACGGCCTGCGCTATGACAAGAACAGTGAAGGCTCCTTCTATCTTCCGGCGGGCAAAGGCGACCGGGTTGCGCCGGGCCGAAGATTTACATACCACTGGTTCGCAAATTCGACGAGCGGTCCGGGCCCAGGACAGCCAAGTTCCGTCGTGTGGTGGTATCACGCTCACGTTAATCCTGCGATCGAGGTCAACTCAGGTTTGTTGGGACCGATCATCGTTACGGCCAAAGGCAAAGCCAACCCCGATGGTTCTCCCAAAGATGTTGAGCGGGAATTTGTGGCCACCTTCATGATCTTCGACGAGATGGGAGGCAAACCCGCAGGACAGTTTTATGCCATCAACGGTTTCATCTTTGGCAATCTTCCCGGCTTGTATATGAAGCAGGGAGACAAGGTGCGCTGGTATTTGCTGGGGATGGGTAATGAGATCGATGTGCACACTCCGCATTGGCACGGCGAAACCGTCATCGACAGTGGACGAAATGCGGATGTAGTCGAGCTTCTTCCCGGAAGCATGAAGACGGTGGATATGCTTGCCGACAATCCCGGTACATGGATGTTTCATTGCCATGTAGAAGACCACATGGAGGCCGGAATGATGGTGGTCTACACGATCTACGCGCCGCCCACGCGTGCCTGCCCGATTGCCTTCACAGGAGGGGATTTCTGGCAGCATCCGGAAGCTTCCACACTCGCCGTTAAAAATACGGGGGACAAACCGATCGCCAATGTGACCCTCACCTCCGAGATGTTTCTTGCCCCGCAGGATCTGCGGCGACCGTACAACGCTCATTGGTCATCGAATAAGCCGATCTTACCGGGACAGGAACAAACCTTGGAGAAGCCGGGCGCTCGCTCCGCCGCTGCTCAAGCGGTGATCGGCTGGGTCTTCTTCCCGAGTTCAGTGAAGTATGGGGATGGAAGCACCTGGCAGCCCGAGCGTGAAGGCGAGTGCTTTCACGTAATATGGCGAGACTCCGAGCATCCGGATGTGCCGGCGCTGCCTCCGCTGCAGCTCGAAATGAACGCAGATTAATCTGAGGCTTAGACCCAGGCTATACGGCCTCGAAAAACGCCTGAGCGGATTGCTCCCTGCCCATTCGTAGTGACTTTTGCTTGAGACGGTACTCGGAAAAGTAGTTCGTGGGGGAAGCTTTTCTAAAGTTTATTTTTGCGAAGGCCGATCTGGCCCTTGGATGGCAAGCGCTAAGCAGCGTTCCTTGTCAGACCACAGATTTCTGAGGAGAGTCTCATGTCGACATCAGCCGTTTCCAGCAGCTCGCTGTACCAGCAACTGAGTCAATACTTTCAAACCCGGGGAACCGATCAGCAACAGCTCGGGCAAGCGCTCGCCTCCGGCAACCTGGCCACTGCGCAGACCGCTTTCAATAATATTGTTTCACTCGGACAGAACGGCCCCTTCAAAGCAGGCGATCCGTATTACCTCAGCCAGCGCGAGCAGGATTTCACAGCCATCGGAAATGCTCTGCAATCCGGAGACCTGGCCGGGGCACAGCAGGCTTTCACGGCGCTTCAAAACACGTTCAAGAGCGCGTCGCCGGCGCCGTCTAACCCGCCCAGCACCGATCCCAGCACCGGCCCCGCGATTATTCTTAATCTCAGCGGCGGGAACACGGCGACTCCGCCTGCTCCGACAAGCAATCCCACATCCGGCGGCGGGCCCGAGATTATTCTCAACCTCGGCAGCGGAGGCAACACCTCCACGCCAGAGCAGATCACCATCACCATCGGCAATCCCACAAGCAGTGGAGAGGAACAAGTCTCTGTCAGCGCCGGCGCGCAAGGCTCAAACCCGCAAGAGATTTCGTTTAACCTGAATGCCAACAGCAACGAACAGATTATTCTGAACCTTTTGGGCGCAACCTCGTCGCCGTCAACCGCGGCATCTACAACTTCAACCAGCTCTTCGACCACCACTCCTGCAAGCGGGGGCATCAGCGTCTCGGCGTGATTTTGCCGCAAAGCCGGTGCGGTTGGCGGAAACCTGGCCCTCCCTATCCGCGACTGCACCGGAGCCGCGTGCTCTTGATATGGCGACTCTGTTCCGCATCGCCGGCCAGGTTCCCCCGTAGAGTATTCTGTTTCGGGGGTGAGCACAGCATTGAAATCACTACTACGAATCGCCGCATTCCTGTCCGTTCTAACCGCCGTCGTTTCTGTATTCGCCCAGCAAGCGGTGCCGAGCATTCCCTCCACCGGGTTCGCGGGACTCGATCAATACCGCGCGTCAAGGATTGCCGTCTTCACCGATGATTTCGGCCAGCTCGCGCGCTATCGCGATGCCAATGCCGCGCTCAAGTCACTTACACCCGGAGAGAACCGTGTGGTGTTTTTTGGAGACTCCATCACCGACGTTTGGCATCTCGACGAATACTTTCCCGGCAAGCCTTACATCAATCGTGGCATCGGAGGACAGACGACACCGCAAATGCTGGTCCGCTTTCGGCAGGATGTGATCGAGCTTCATCCCAAAGTGGTCGTCATTTTGGCTGGCACCAATGACATTGCCGGAAACACTGGACCTATGCGGCTCGAAGATATTGAAGCGAACTATGCGTCTCTCTCCGAGCTGGCCCGCACGCACGATATCAAGGTGATCTACTCGTCGATACTGCCCGTGCACAACTACACTCCTCGCGCCCAGGATTTTTTTGCGCAACGATCGAGGGAGAAAATTCTGGAATTGAATGGCTGGTTGAAGAGTTACTGCGCCACTGCGGGCTGCCTCTATCTCGACTACTTCCCCGCCCTGGTCGACGAGAAAGGGCTCATGAAGAAAGCGCTGGCCGACGACGGTCTACATCCGAATTCTGCGGGATACAAGATCATGGCGCCGCTGGCAGAATCGGCGATCGAAACGGCGCTCAGCAGCCGGAAGCCCTGAAACCTTTTGCTGTCCCCGCGCTCTATAATGGGAAGAGTCTTCGGGTTACGGGAAATCCTGCTGATTGCTAATGATTGCCCTTCGCGACAAATTCGGCCGGCCTATCACCGACTTACGGATCTCCATTACTGACCACTGCAACTATAAGTGCGTGTACTGCCGCACCGGTAACGAGGGTGCGCTCTATGGCGACCTGCCGTTCGCCGACTACCTGCGCATGGCGCGTGTACTAGTCGGGATGGGCGTCTCCAAAATTCGTCTTACGGGGGGTGAGCCGCTTCTGCGCAATGGCGTTGTCAATTTCGTCCGTGATCTCGCCGATCTTCGCAGACCAAATGGCAACAACGCTGACCAACTCGACATCGCGCTCACCACCAACGGACACCTGCTTGCCAATCTCGCGCAGCCGCTGAAAACCGCCGGACTCACTCGCGTCACCGTGTCGATGGACGCAGTCGATCCCGACCGCTTCGCCCGCATTACACGCGTGCCGAACGGATACGATCACGTGCTCGCCGGCATTCGCGCCGCGCGCCGCGCCGGACTATGGCCGCTGAAAGTGAACTGCGTGCTGATGCGCGGCTTCAACGAAGACCAGATCATCCCCTTCGGCATGTTCGCGCGTGAAGAGGGCGTGATTGTGCGATTCATCGAATTTATGCCCCTCGAAGAAGACCGCACGTGGTCGCCGAAAACAGTGGTGACGCTCGACGAAATTCTGGCCCGCATGGCCGAGTACCGCCCGCTGGTTGAAATCCCTCGCGCGCGTTCGGAGACGGCGCGCCGCTACCGCTTCGACGATGGCGTCGGTGAAATCGGCATCATCGCGCCGGTCTCCCATCCCTTCTGCGGACACTGCAGCCGCATCCGCATCACCAGTGACGGCAAAATCCGCACCTGCTTATTTTCTGTATGGGATCATGATCTGCACGCGCAGATGCAGCGCGGCGCGACCGACGAAGAGTTGGCGGAATTCATCCGCGGCGTGGTACAGAAAAAGGAAGAGCGTCATCACATCGGCGAGCCGGATTTTGTGCCGGCGTCGAGGACGATGGTGCATATTGGGGGGTAGCGCCCTAGACAGATTATGGTGGCACGAGTAGAACCCGTGCCCTTCCTGGTCTCAATCAACGATTTTCGTTTCGATACTTCATTAAATGGATTTGCGATGGCTCGCAACGGCTGCGTTGTTTTTCGGCTGCCTAATCTTACAGGCGCAGAGCGCCACCTATCTCGGCTTCGACCGCAACACCTACCCCGGCGACGCCAACCTCAAAGCCCTGCGCAAGACTTTCTCCTACACCGGCTACTGGCTCAACAATCCTCCCGGTGAGAAAACCAACACTTGGACCGGCCACCGAGCCGCCGCCGAATCCGCCGGCCTCGGATTTCTCGTCCTCTTCAACGGACGCCTCTACGCCGAATTGAAGTCAGTCGCCAACGCAACGAAGCTCGGCAACTCCGACGCGCAAGCCGCCGCAACTGCCGCGCGCCGTGAAGGCTTTCCCGCCCGGACCATCATCTTCCTCGACCAGGAGCAAGGCGGACGAATGTTACCTGAGCAGAAGGCCTACATTTACACCTGGGTTGACGGGGTTACGGCCGCGGGATTCCGCGCAGGAATCTATTGCTCCGGCATCCCCGCAAAGGACGATGGCAATGTCGTCACCGCAGAAGATATTCGCGACAGCGCGGGAGGCCGGCAGATCGTTTATTGGGCGATCAATGATGCCTGCCCGCCCGCGCCCGGGTGCGCGTTTCCCCTCAAATCGCCCGCTCACCCGCCAAGTCCAGCTCAAAGCGGCGTAAGTTTCGCTGAGGTCTGGCAGTTCGCGCAGTCGCCGCAGCGCAAAGATGTGGCCGCGCGCTGTTCCAACTACAACCACGACGGCAACTGCTATCCGCCTGGAATTTCGAGCGCGCAAGACCTACAGGTTGACGTGAATTCGGCCACCTCGCCCGATCCATCGAATGGCAGACGTTGATGCAGAGCTTGGCTGACGCTCGATGCCGGTCAAGCGGGAGATCCTTCGCTGCGCCTGAAAAACGGCTAGCTCAGGATGACGCCGAGAAAAAGGCTGACCTGCGCCGCCACTCCGCCGTTGCTGCCTCGAACTCGGGATGCAAAATGCGCTAGACTATGTTCCTGCAATCCACTCCACGGGAGAATTCACACTCATGTCTCGGACCCTCATCGCATCCGCGATTGCTCTGCTTCTCACTCTAACCGCTGCCGCCCAAGATACCTGGCAGCTTGATCCGCCGCACTCATCCGCTCAGTTTTCCGTACGGCATCTGGGGGTTTCCACAGTACGCGGCGCTTTCACCAAGGTGAGCGGGACCGTGCAGTACGACTCAGCCAGTCCCGGCAAGTCTTCGATCCAGGCCACCATCGAGACGGCTTCCGTCGATACCCGCGTCGAGATGCGCGACAACGATCTGCGCAGTCCGCGCTTCCTGGACGCCCAGAAGTTCCCCACCATCACCTTCCAGTCGAAGAAAGTTGAAGCCGCTGGCGCGGGCAAGCTGAAAGTCACCGGCGATCTCACGATTAAAGGCGTCACCAAGGAAGTTGTTATCGATGTGGACGGCCCTACGCCGGCTATCAAGGATCCGATGGGTAAGGATCGTCTGCGCATGGGAGCCTCCGCGACGACCAAAATCAATCGCAACGATTTCGGAGTCAGCGGCCTTCCCGGAATTGTCGGCGACGAAATTACGATCACGCTCGACATCGAAATGATCAAGCCCCTGCCGAAATAGTGGGAGACGGTCTTTTAATCGATCGGGATGAAAATTGTTGATTGCTGATTGATACGTGAGTTGGCAGTTTTTTCAATCATCAATCAACAATCAGAAATCAATAATTCCCCCCTAACTATTTAACGCTAACGGCAGGCCCGGCAGATGCGATAGAATAGAGCATCCCGATGTCAGACCGAACCTTCAATCTCGAAGAAGCGCAGTCACTGCTTCCGGTGCTCGAGTCACTTCTGCGCACCGCCATTCATGGCAAGAAGGTAATGGAAGAGGTTGAGGCTGAGATGCAGGCTCTCGCGCACCGCATCTTCTTAAACGGCGGCACGCACGTCGACGTGCTGGCTACCGCCCGTCGAAAAGCTGAGCGGGCCAAGGCTGAGCAGCGCGCTAAAGATGCGCTCTCAGAGATCGACTCGATCGGTGTTCAAGTCAAGGATCTAAACGTCGGACTGCTCGATTTCCCCTGCGAAGTGGAGGGCCGCAGTGTGCTGCTCTGCTGGAAGATGGGTGAACCATCGATCACTCACTGGCACGGTCCCGAAGAAGGATTCGCCGGCCGCAAGCCAATTGACGAACGCATCGTCCGCTCCAAAAGGACGAACTAATAGGCACTAGCACTAGCCTGTTTTTGGCGGTTCTTTTGACCCACCGTACCGGTTCGCAATAAAACGTCATAATCCAAACAACTTCTGGGACAGCAACATACTCCAAGATACGGTGTTTTAATGTAAAGAAATATTTCCTGGGCCAAACACATTGCCATGCGCGGCACTCGTCACAGTTTTTGAGCTAAATTCGCCCTGGCTGGCGCTGCCATCTTCAGGCAAGCCTGGCGGGCATGAGGAAAACACAAATGAAACTCCCCCGAGCAGTTCGCTTGCTGGCGTTTGCACTTCTGGTGTCAGTGATTCCGATACTCCTTTCGTCCCCATCCGCAGCGCAGTTCGCTGTCGGCATCGACATTTCCGTCCGGATCGAACCGCCCCCGCTGCCCGTTTACGAACAGCCCATCTGCCCTCAGGAGGGTTACATGTGGACCCCCGGCTATTGGGCTTGGGACGACGATGACGGGTATTACTGGGTTCCGGGCACTTGGGTTGAAGCACCAGAGCCGGGCCTGCTCTGGACCCCGGGCTACTGGGGTTGGAATGACGGCGTCTACGCATGGAATGGCGGTTACTGGGGTCCCCACGTCGGTTTCTACGGCGGGATTAACTACGGCTTTGGATATGGCGGCGTCGGCTTTGGCGGCGGCGAATGGCGTGGTGGATCTTTTTTCTATAACACCGCCGTCATGAATGTGAACACCACCACGATCACGAACGTCTACGTCAATAAGACCGTCATCGTCAACAACGAATCGCACGTGGCTTTTAATGGCGGCCAAGGAGGCGTTCAGGCGCGTCCCACGCCGCAGGAAGAACAGTATGCGCATGAGAGTCACAGACCTCCGGTTGCGACGCAGGTTCAGCAGGCTCATGCGGCCAGCCAGAACAAGGCGCTGTTTGCTTCGAACAACCATGGACGTCCGCCAGTGGCTGCGACGCCAAAGCCTGGCGAGTTCAGCGGGCGTGGAGTAGTCGCGGCAAGGGCGGCGGGTGGGACGTACCATCCTCCAACGATGTCGCCTAAGGAGGCGCGAGCTTCGGCGCCAGCGGGGAATCGTGGCGCGGAGAATCGCCCTGCCGCAAATCATGCTGCGGCAAACCATCCTGCGACTAATCGGCCAGCGGAAAATCATCCCGCGGAGAATCGCGCGGCGCCCAAAGCTGGCGAGAAAGCGGCTAATCATCCGGCGCCGAAGACGAGTACTCGGGAAAACGCGGCCCATCCGGCTACACCTCATACAAATGAGGCTCGCCCGAACGAGACGCACGCGAAGGCCTCTCCTGCACCAAGTTCGCACGCGACTGCGCCTCGAAAGGAAACCGCGCCGAAAGCTGAGAATGCTCGCCCTGCGAGCGAACCTCGGGCTGCCAGCTCGCCGAAAGCCACCGCGCCGAAAGAGAGCGCGCCGCGTCCTGAGCCGAAAGCCCGCGAGAGTGCTCCGAAGGCCAGTCCTAAGCCGAACGCAGCTCCCAAGCCAGCAGCAGCGCCCGAGGCACGAGAGCGCTCCCAAAGCGAGTCCAGCAAGGGAGAGTGAACCAAAGGCCAGCGCCAGGCCAGCTCCCGCTGCAAGGCCGGCAGCTGCGCCGAAGCCGGCTAAGCCCAGCGCTCCGCCAAAGAAGGAGCCGCCTCCAAAGGAAGAGCATAAGGGACCGGGACTATAAGTTGATTCGTGCGTAACCCGATGGCCAGTGCTGATTTCGGCACTGGCCATTTTCTTTGCAAGCTCTCCACTTCTTCTGCGTTCTCACCCAAGCACGGGATTAGCCTCGCTGGTTCCATTTGTGCACGAAAGTACAAGTACCAGCTCGGTATAAAACCTTCTCTGCTACAATTTTTTACAATCACCGTTCCGGGGAAATCGTATCTTTGAAGGATCACGTTGGGGAAGATCACGTCGAAGAAAAGATCACGTTGGGCGAATCTTGCGCGTGACGCTGCGTAGCGCATCGGGACGCATCGCCCCGCATACGAAATCAGGGTTGTAGCGCAAGATCTGAGCAGAGTTCGTCGAAGGGCACGCCCCCAAGGAGTATCGATTATTATGTCATCCGCGAAACATCAACTGCGATGGATGAGCGCCATCGCCGTGCTCCTTCTACTCGCCCTGGGCGTTGCATGTACGGGCTTCTTCCAAAATCCGACACTGTCCTCGATTGCGATCGGACCTGCATCGCCAACGATCGAGAGTGGCACCACCGATAACACCATACAAATGAATGTGACCGGAACGAATAACGATGGCAGCACTACCAACAATCCATCGGTTTCGTGGAGCATAACTCCCACCTCAGTGGCCACAATTTCTTCTTCTGGCCTGGTGACGTCTGTGAGCGTCGGAACGGCGACTGTCACCGCGACTGCCAATCAGAATTCGAGCGTCACCGCTACGCAAACTGTGACGGTCACAGTTGGCTGCGTTACTTCGATTAAGCTATCTCAAACGAGCGGGACCGTGACAACCAACGACCCCTCGATAAGTATTACGGCGCAGGCGGAGACCTGTAACGGTCCGTTTGACGTTACTCAGGTCGCCACCTGGAATTCCAGCAATACGAGCCTAGCGACTGTCTCCGCTGGCACTATCACGATAGTGTCCGGTATTACGACAGGTGGAACTGTTGCCGTTACCGCCTCAGTTGGAAACGTTACTAGCGATACCGCGACTATAAGCGTTTCGCCGTAAGGCAAAGAGCTGCCGAGTGCTCCACTTCTCGCTTCCTTTGCGAGAAGTGGAGCCTTTGATGCGGCAGGGGACACAACGGGGGCTGCTCTTCAGACTCCCAGCAGCTCGACTTTCTCGGAGCTTGCTGCGGAGCGGAGATCCTTATCCAACGTAGCAAGCGGCAGCCTTCGCCTCAACGCCAGCTCGAGATACGCAGCGTCATACACCGTCAACCCGTGGCGTTCTGCCAATACAACAGGTTTGCCCCAGGCTTGCTGCTCGGATACGACATCGACTCTGATCGAGAACAGGGTGAGAGCGGCCAAAGCAGTGTCGCGGAAATGTTCACCGTGACGGCCGCGCATTACATTCATTTGGAGAACATTCGGCACTTCCCAACGCCACAGAGCAGGAACCCAGGCTCCCTCTACTTTGAGCAGATCGAACACCCGCAACACGGGATCTGTGGTTTCATTTGCGTAGATCCAAGCCAGCGTGATGGACGCATCAAGAACGAAGCTCATTCGAATGGCGCAACTGAGTGCTCTTGCTCTCTACCCACGCCCAGTTCACGGACGGCCTTCATCACGAAGCTTCTTCATTTCTTCCCAGTCGAAGGGCTTCGATTCGGGATTCTCTCGAGCTAATCGTCGCGCACGTTTACGTAGCTGATCGAAAGCAGCCTGAGCCTGGTCGCGGTTCGAATGCCAGTCATTCGGGACGAGGCGAGCTACCGGCCTGCCATGCCGGGTGATAACAATCTCCTCGCCGCGCTCCGCGCGGTCCAGCAGGCTGCCCAAAGTGTTCTTGGCTTCGAAAGCTCCGATTTCGGGTGGAGACGCATTCTTTATGGGCTTCATCAATCTAGCTTAAGCTGGCTTATTAAGACAGGTCAAGCGCAAGCATGTTTCGAGGGGTTGATCTTGGAAATGAGGTGGTGGCTCGATTTTAATTTTTCGGCCTATAGTTTTGGGGCATCCTGAGTACGGCCTTTTTCAGACGGAACGAAGGATCTTCCCACTGGCCGTATCTATAGGAGATCCCTCACGCGGCTGAAGTACGCCGCATTTCGGGATGACGGCCTCGTAGGAGAATGAAATTCAAACTAAGCCCCTGCCGGAAATGAACACGCCTTCGTATCGCTGACAAGAGTTCCACGCCCACTCGTAAGTTGCCATCCTCAAAGTCCCAACTATGATCGTAAGGGCGTTCCCCGCAGAATTCTGGCGAACGACTAACGACGAAGAACGAGCTACGGACTAACGATCGCCCAACCTTATGTCAGACATTCGCTGTATCGGCATCGGCACCGGAGGCGGCGACGCTCCCGGGCTCAACGCTGTGATTCGTGCCGCCACCAAGGCTGCCATTATCAAATATGGTTGGAAAGTCATCGGCATTCCCGACGGCTTTGACGGCATCATCTGGCCGGAAAAAGCATTCGAGCTCACGCTCCAGCACGTCAGCGGCATTCTGCCCCGTGGCGGCACAATTCTCGGCACTACGAACCGCGGCGATCCCTTCCACTACAAGACCATCGAAAATGGCAAAGAAGTTTCTCGCGACATCTCCGAACAAATCGTCACCAACGCCGCCAAGCTGGGCATCGACGCCATTATCACAATCGGCGGCGACGGCTCGCAGAAGATCGGTTACGAGCTTTTTAAGAAAGGGATGAAGATCGTCGGCGTGCCAAAGACCATCGATAACGACCTGTCTGCGACCGAAGTCACATTCGGCTTCGATACCGCGCTGCACACTGTTACCGACGCCATCGACAAAATTCACACTACCGGCGCTTCGCATCATCGCGTGATGGTGGTTGAGGTGATGGGCCGCGACTGCGGTTGGATCGCACTCGAGGCCGGCATCGCAGGCGGCGCTCATGTCATTCTTATCCCGGAGATTCCGTTCACCATCGAGCATGTGTGCCGGCACATTGCCGGGCGTGAAAAAATCGGGAAGGACTTCACCATAATCGTGGTGGCCGAAGGTGTGAGGCATCCGGTGGAGTTCAAGGAGAACCGGCGAGCCAGCTCTATCGGTAACCTGATTGGCAATGCCATCGCCAACATATCGGATAAGGAGGTGCGCGTCAGCGTCCTGGGCCACATTCAGCGTGGGGGCTCGCCCTCGCCCTTTGATCGCATCCTGGGCACGCGCTTCGGCGTGGCTGCCGTCGACCTGATCGCCGCCGGAGGTTTCGGTATGATGGTAGCTCTGCGCGGCGATTCCATTGTTTCCGTCGACATTGCCCATGCCATCGGCCATCTCAAGTCTGTCGATCCCAGGGGAGAAATGGTGCGCGCCGCCCGCGCCATCGGCATCGGCTTCGGGGATTAAGCAAGACGAAATAATCCCAATTTTTTCTTGATGATTTCCGGCTCGATGCGGTACCTTCGTAATCTCCCCCTAAGTAGCTCTGTCGCGCTCAAATAGGAAAGAGTTCTTGGAAACAGTCATGATTAATTTGGGGATCTGCCTTCTGGTTCAGCTCTGTCTGTCGTTCGGGGTGGCTGGCTTATTTTGGCCGGAGAAGTTCATGCCGTTTTTCGAAGTGTTGCTCTTCCCCTGGGCGGCGAGCTACCGCGCGGTGCGTGCGAATAGTGTGGCTGCGATCGGAATATCGATTCTGCTTCTTGTCCGACTCCTCATCGTGATCGGCTAAACCGCACCGGACTCCCTTGGCAGATTGTTCGCGGGCAGCCAAAGTGCGATCTTCAGCTGCCCCCGCTCCACATAACTTAGATCGACAACAAACGCTGGAAGAACGAACGATAGCGCTGCAGCGCAATGCGCAGGTCTTCGGTGGAAACGTTATCTCCACGATCCCACTGATGCTCCAGGTTAGAGCGCTCTTCCGCGAAGACCTCGGCCAGTCGCTTCATCGCTGAAGCGACCAGGCTATCGGCCTGCTCTACGGCGCGCCGCGGTTCATCCACGAAAGCGGTCTGAACGCTACTCCAGCGGTTTCGCAACTCCTCTAATTCGTTGTTGGGAAAGAGCGGCGTATCGGCTCCCGTTCTGCTGACGTCAGAGCCGGATCTTTTATCGACGCCTCTACCGTCGGTAGCTCTAATATCGGAGTCGGCGCTTGGGCCGGCTTCGCTGACTGTACGCTCAGCGAGTACGGGCCTGGGCCGATCGCTTACCTGCTCGTTTTTTGCCCGATCGCCCCCTCGCCACTCGTCCTTGGGATAATCATCCTTTAGGACGATCATCGTTAGGGCGATCATCCCTAGGGCGATCATCCAGCAATCCCGACCGGTCACCCAAACGCCGGTCATCTACGGGTACGGGACGCTTTCCCTGAGCCAGGTCTGCGGTGGTCAAATTTTCCTCCACGATCTCGTCTTTTTCGACCAAGTCATCTTTCCTCATTGGCACGCTCATGCTCGTGCCTCCTTTCTTTCTGGCAGCGTTTCTTCAAGTAATTCGTCGAAAAGCGAGCGATAGTGGACCATCGCCTTTCGCAGGTCCTCGGTGCTGGCTTGCCCACGGTTGTGGCGAAGAGCGATGTCGTGACCGGCACGATAGTTTTCGACTACCACCGGATGATCGACGGAAATGTCGGCGGCACGCTGCTCGAAGTCAGCCATGGGATATCCCCGGGATGCCATGAGCTGGCTGACCAGCTTGTCGGCTTGAGAAACAGAGCCCTTGGGATCGTCGACAAAGTGGGATTGCACGGTCCTCCAACGGGCTGCGAAATCGGCTCGCGCCGCTTCGGATAGCGGACGGATTGCGAACTTCTCGCGGCGCTTTTCGCGAATCTCAAGGACGCTTTCCGCGCGGCGAACCTCGCCTTCCTTTTTTAATACTCGATCATATTCCGGGCCGAAACGCTCCCGCAGCTGCTGGCTGCGGCGCTTCCGAGCCAGAAGGAATGCGATCACGGCAATCACCACCACTGCTACGATCACCGCGATCAGTATGGTCAATTGACGATGGTCCATGCGGCCTCCGCGTGACGCAACTGAGTCAGGTATCAGATTCCGCAGTGATGAACGGGGTTGTAGAGAAACTCCCGCGGCGCCCTGTGAATTTTCTGGCAGCGACGGGATCACGGCTAGATGGGATCACGGCTGAGGACTGGGGCCGTCAGATTGGATTCGAAACAGCAGGATGCTGAGAACTGGAGAACTACTCCTTCATCATGGCATCAATGAGTGCGTACAGTTGGCTGGCGTCTTTCATTTCCACGTAAGGCTTGTCTGGATGCCGGCTGCTGACGACATATACGGTTGGGGTGTGTTCAAGTTTGATGGCCCTGCCTACGTCCCGGTCGGTATTCACTTCGGCGGCGAACTTTCCTTGCGGATCGACCACAAAGGGAAAGTCCACCTTGTGCTCGCCGGCAAACCTCTCCGCATAGGCGCGCAGGTTCTGCGGATTGATCTCAAGCTGGTTCGCGAAAATGTAGTCGCGGAATTCGTTACCCAGCTCTTTTGAGGTCGCGTCGAAATATCGCGCCATCACGGCCGCTTCATACGACCAGTTATGCATGGGCAGAGGAAAATCGTGCCGCACCAGCGGGATCTTATAAGTCTTCGATGCCTGCTCGAGGATCGGCGCCACACGGCGGCATTGCGGGCACTGAAGATCCTCGAAGACGACGATCGCCACCTGTGCGCCCTTGGGTGGACGCAGCACCGGGTTCACCGGTTCGTTCGCTGCTGCGCACAGATCAGCAGCTAACAGCAAACTAAACAGCGATAGAAGAGCAAGACTCGTTTTAAATGTTCTTTTCATCACTGGTTTAAAGATAAAAGAATTGTCTCAACCACGCAATCATTTGGCGCCGCCTTGCTGCGGAACGAGCGCCGTGGAAGATAACAGGAGAAACTGTGACGTCACCCTACGCGAACCACCCGGCGGGGACCGGGTAAGGTTAGTATTGCTATGGAACTCCGCTGATTGAGAACTTGAGAATTCAGCGCCGAGTTGGCCGCGCGGTTGATTCTTTATGGAGGAAGTTCGTGCCACCGATGCAAGATGCGCTCTGGTACAAGGACGCTATCATCTACCAGGTCCACGTCCGCACATTTTATGACAGCAATGGAGACGGAATCGGAGACTTCCAAGGTCTGGAACAGAAACTGGAGTACCTGCAGGAGCTGGGGGTTAATGCGCTGTGGCTGATGCCGTTTTTCCCTTCCCCACTTCGGGACGCCGGTTATGACATCGCGGACTACAGGTCAGTTCATCCCAGCTATGGGAACCTGGAAGATTTTCGAAAATTCCTGAACTCGGCTCACGAGCGGGGAATTCGGGTGATCATCGAGATGGTGATGAACCACACCTCCGATCAGCACCCCTGGTTCCAACAATCGCGGAGCTCCCGGGACAATCCTTTTCGCGATTGGTATGTTTGGAGCGAAACCGACACTCGATACAAGGGAACACGAATCATCTTTCTCGATACCGAGATGTCCAATTGGGCTTGGGACCCTATTTCCAAGCAATACTATTGGCACCGTTTTTTCAGCCACCAACCTGATCTCAACTTTGATAATCCGGCAGTTCGAGAGGAGATGTGGAGCGTCATGAAGTTCTGGCTGGAAGCCGGGGTCGATGGTTTCCGCTTGGACGCTGTGCCCTACCTTACGGAGAGAGAAGGTACTAACTGCGAAAATTTGCCGGAGACGCACGCCATCCTTAAGGATTTTCGGCGAAGACTCGATGAACAATTTCCTGGCCGTATGTTACTCGCTGAAGCCAACCAGTGGCCGACGGATCTGCGGCCATACTTCGCCGAGGGCGACGAATTTCACATGGCGTTTCACTTCCCGTTGATGCCCAGAATGTTCATGGGTGTGAAACTCGAGGATCGCAAGCCGATCACGGAAATCCTGCAGCAGACGCCAGAAATCCCAGCCTCGTGCCAGTGGTGCCTCTTCCTGCGCAATCACGACGAATTGACGCTGGAAATGGTAACTGACATCGAGCGGGACTATATGTACGACGTTTACGCGAAAAACAAGACGATGCGTTTAAATCTCGGAATCCGGCGCCGGCTTGCGCCGCTGCTGGACAATGATCGACGATGTATCGAGTTGATGAATGGAATGTTGATGTCCCTGCCGGGCACTCCCATCATCTACTACGGAGACGAGATTGGAATGGGAGACAACGTCAATCTCGGCGATCGCGATGGAGTAAGAACTCCGATGCAATGGAGCGGAGGCTGGAACGCCGGCTTTTCCAGCGCGGATCCAGAGAGCCTCTGCGCGCCCTTGATTCTGAACCCAATCTACGGATATCCGGCCATCAATGCTCTGTCGCAGCGAAGAACGCCTCACTCTTTATTTAATTGGATGCGCGGAATGATTTCGGTTCGCAAATCCTCTAAAGTATTCGGCAATGGATCGATCGAGTTTCTCTACCCCGCGAACCACCGAATTCTGGCGTACGTGCGGCAGTTCGAGAATGAAACCGTCCTGATCGTGAATAATCTTTCAAAGGCTGCCCAGGCCGTGGAGCTCGACTTGCGTCGCTTTAAGGGAAATATCTTGATTGAGATGTCTGGTAAAAATATTTTTCCGCGAGTGAGCGAACGGCCCTATCTGCTAACCTTGGGTTCTTATCAGTTCTACTGGTTTCGGCTGAGACGAGTCTGAACGGGAATCGGAAGTGAAGGCGCCGAAAACGATGGTGGATGAAGTCTCTCCACAAGAGCGTATTGCGCTCCGCAGCGACGTCAAGATGACGGAGGAAGGCTTTCTCACGGATGATTTCGTTAGTCAACTGATCAACATAGGTGAAGTTGACATCCTGATCGGGCTCCCCACCTACAACAACGCGAAAACTATCGGATCTGTCATCGCCGCCGTTCAAGCCGGCATCCTGCAATCGTTTTCGCGGGATCGAGCGGCAATCATTGACGCCGACGCAGGATCTCGGGATGGTACTCCGGAGCTGGTTGCGAACGCCTCCATCGACGACGTGCAACAGCGTGCTTTCAATCGGGTAGCGCTGCGCACACTCCATTCCATCAGCACCCGATACGGCAACAGTGTTGCTCGCGGAACGGCATTGCGAACCATTCTCGCCGCCGCCGAATTGTTGCGTGCCGGAGCCACGGCGATTGTTTCGCCCGACTCGTCGAGTATCAAACCCGATTGGTTGCGTGTTCTTCTGAAGCCCATATCCACGGAAAATTTCGATCTGGTGCTGCCGACATATGCCCGGCACAAATTTGACGGGCTGCTCATTACTAACCTTCTATACCCGGTAACGCGTGCGATTTACGGGTTGAGAATCCGTGAGCCGTATGCCTCCGAGTTCGCGTTTTCAAGCCGCATGGGAAGCCAGTTTCTCGCACAGAACTCCTGGAACGACGAGAGTGCTCGCGCGGGGTGCGAGGTCCGATTCACACTGGCGGCTATCGCTGGCGACTTCCGCATCGGCCAATCCTTCCTGGGCACCAAGAATCATGTTGAGCGGCACGCCGCCGATCTTGTACCCGCTCTGCGCCAAACGATTGGCGTGTTGTTTGGGTCGATGGAATCCAATTTTTCGTTATGGAGCAGCAAGACTGGATCCCAGCCGATTCCTACAATCGGGGCAGAGCAGGAATTTACTATCCAAGCGCAACGGGTAAATCGGAAGCGCCTGCATGAGATGTTCCGATCAGGAGTGGCGGAACTCGAATCTGTCTTTCGCTCCATCCTTTCGCCAGGAACGCTGGCGGAACTTCAGGGAATCGCAGTTTTGGAGGAAGACGATTTCTACTACCCCGAGGAATTATGGGTAAAGACAGTCTACGAGTTTGCTGCGGCGCATCACCAGGCAGTTATCAACCGGGACCATATTATCCAGGCGCTTGCGCCGCTATTCAGGGGGCGCGCGCTCACATTCCTGCTGGAGAACCGGCAAGCTTCAGCAGCCAAAGTAGAGGCAAATATCGAGAGGCTGTGTCTGGAGTTCGAGCGCCTGAAACCGTATCTGCTGGAGATGTGGACAGGCAGAGAGTGAGGTCATCATGCGGGAAATGATCGTCAGCGAACTAACTCAGGCTGTGCAGGAATTGGCTAGGGGCTTTGCACGTTTTCTTCCCCGGCTGATCGTGTTGGTGATCATTGCATTAGCAGGTTGGGTGATTGCATACCTTTTGAAACTGATCGCGCGCAGCATCCTGCGGCTGATCAAGTTTGACCGGTTGTCGGAAAATGCCGGCGCATCGCAGTTGCTGGCCAAAGCAGCTCTACCTCCGTCGTCGGAATTGCTGAGTCGATTTGTATTCTGGGTGGCATGGCTGGGATTCATTCTACTCGGCATCAACGTACTCGGGATTTTTGGCCTTCAAGAGCAGATCGCCCATTTCTTTTTGTTTTTGCCACGCTTATTTGCGGCCCTGTTCATCATGTTTTTCGGATTGCTCGCCGCCAGTTTTGTCTCTCGCGCTGCTCTACTGGCCGCAGTCAATGGCAATTTGCCGTCGCCCCGCCTGCTCAGCACTTCGATTCGGGCGATCATTATTGTTTTTGTGTTATCCATGGCTTTTGAGGAACTGGGCATCGCCGAACAAACGGTGCTTGTCGCCTTCGGAATTGCTTTTGGAGCGGTCATGCTTGGCCTGGCAATTGCATTTGGAACCGGAGGCAAGGACCTTGCGCGACGATTCCTGGAATCCCGGCTCGTCCGCGGCGATAAAGAGGACAAAAATGAAGACGAACTGTCACCGCTTTGAAGTCGCGTGGGGCTCGCTTTGAGGGGACTTGCGCGTGCACCCCGGCGTTGTCTACGTCCAGTGAAATTACGGTCATTTCCGGTCATAACACAGCGTCATGTCCTTCAGCCTGGTCTGGATCTCGGAGGTCAACGAACTTAGCTGGTAGCGCCATTTCCAATTACCGGTTATCGTACCAGGCAAATTCATGCGCGCTTCACTGCCGAGCCCTAGAACATCCTGCAGCGGAATGATGGCGACCGCTGCGACCGAAGCGAGAATAGTGCGAATGAAAACCCAATTGATGGGCTCATTCTCGAATCCCAGATAAGCTCTGGTAAACTCCCGCTCTTTGCGAATGTCTTCGGCGGTGCGAGTGCTCTCGCCGACGCCGGTGCTCGTCCACCAACCGATCGTCGTATCGTTGTCGTGTCCTCCGGTGTAAGCGACCAACTCTCGCGTGTAATTATGCGGCCGGAACGAGGGCCCTTGTGGATCATTCCCGAAGGCAAATTGCAGCAGACTCATTCCTGGAAATCCAAACTCATGCCGCAGGCATTCCACCTCGGGGGTGATGACACCCAAGTTTTCAGCCACTACCGGCAATTCCTTCAGCTCACTCCGCAAGATTTCGAAAAACTCCCTGCCCGGGCCTTTGACCCATTTTCCCTCAATCGCCGTGGCCGCTCCCGCAGGAATTTCCCAATATGCTTCGAACCCGCGAAAGTGATCGAGTCGAACCATATCGAAAAGCTTCAACGATTCGCGAAAACGATCAATCCACCATCGATATCCCGAACTTCTAAGGACATCCCATCGATAAATGGGATTTCCCCAAAGTTGGCCGGTTGCGCTGAAGTAATCGGGAGGAACGCCTGCGATAACCGTTGGCCTTCCGCGCTCTTCCAGTCGAAACAATTCCTGGTGCGCCCAGACGTCGGCGCTGTCATGCGCGACATAAATGGGGATGTCGCCCATGATGCGAATGCCGTTGCGATGGCAGTGGTTTTTCAGGCTCTCCCACTGTCTGAAAAACTCAAACTGGGCAAATTTGTGGATCTGGATTTCCGGGAGTAGGCGTTGACGCCATTGAGATAACGCCGTCTGGTCTCGTTGCCGCAGTGGTGTATCCCATTCGGTCCAGGCAACGCCATTGTGAAGATCCTTGGCCGCCATGAATAACGCATAATCATTAAGCCACCAGGCGCAGTCGGCGCAAAACTTTCTGAAAGCATTGGAATCATTCTCATCTGCGTTGACAAAGAAATCTTGAGCTGCCTTGCGGAGAAGCGCTTGCTTAAAGGCGATTACACTGCCGTAATCAACAAAGTCGCTTGCGAGTTGTTTAGCGCCCGCGAAATCTTGGGATCCCAGCCGGCCCTGCTCCTGTAATTTCAGCAGGTCGATCAAAAGAGGATTTCCCGCAAACGCCGAAAAACATTGATAGGGGGAGTCGCCATAACCGGTCGGACTCACTGGCAGCACTTGCCAGATGGTCTGTCCTGATTCAGCCAAAAAGTCGACAAAGTCGTGAGCGGTTGACCCAAGATCGCCAATCCCGTGAGCCGCAGGCAAAGAGGTGACGTGAAGCAAGATTCCACTGCAGCGTGGAAAAATCATATACACAAAGTTAGTGCGTGGATCAGATCATGGCAAGTTTGCGATAAGCGGAAACGACGCCGCAGCTGCCGCCGCAAAACAACTCATGAATATGCCGACAGCGATCATCCCAGCTGCTCAGTGGTCTCATCAAGTCCTCGCGCTTGAGATAGTCGGCGTGACGCCTCGCCTCGCGGGAGAAAGAGCGTCCGCGCCGTTCATATTCTTACTGAACGGAACATGTGTCTCGCATACTTTGACTTCAAAGCCCTTGCGGTAACTGGTTGGCCCGGCCAGATTCAGCATACGAATTCGGCTCTCTTAAGTCCGGGAGCAAGCAGGCACAGAACCACCAGGGCCAGGAGATAAGCGCTAGCCGCAATAGCAAAGAGGCTGGCGTAACTATGCGTCAACTGCAGAACGTGGCCTGCGTAAAAAGCAAAAAGCGCGCTGCCGACCGATCCTGCCATGCCGCCGATACCAACCACAGAACCTACAACGCTGTGCGGAAACATGTCCGATGATGTCGTGAAGAGGTTAGCCGACCAGCCTTGATGCGCACCCGCCGCCACGCTGATTAAAGCAATAGCGGCCCATATCGACCTCACACTGCTCGCCGTGAAAATGGGGACTACCAAACAGGCGCACAACAGCATTGCGTTGAGCCTTGAATGAGTGGGTGAGAATCCCATGCGTCGAAAGGGCTCCGGTAACCACCCTCCTGCGATACTGCCGACCGCTGACGCGTTATAAATGATGACAAGCGGCAATCCGAGATGTGAGAGATTGAGATTGAATTTCGCACTGAAGTACGACGGCAACCAGAACAGATAGAAATACCAGATTGGATCTGTCAGGAATTTCGCGACCGCAAACGCCCAAGTCTGCCGGTATCCAAAGAGTTGCGGCCAGGGCACGCGAGGCGAGGGGCTCATCTCCCCAACCGCCCCCTGGTATACGGGCCGCAATTCATCGCGTGCGCGCGAGTGGCTTGCCGACTTGTTATACCGTCGAAACCACCAGAGAATCCAAAGCGCACTGAAGAGGCCGGTAGTGAGAAAAGCCGCGTGCCATCCGTAGCGAAGCGTCACCCACGGCACAATGAGCGATGCGAGGATCGCGCCGACGTTTGCTCCGGAATTAAAGATTCCGGTCGCCAGCGAGCGTTGATTGTGTGGAAACCACTCAGCCACCGTTTTGATGGCGGCAGGAAAGTTTCCGGCTTCACCCAATCCCAGGAAAAAACGTGCCAATCCAAACTCAAACGCGGTGCTGGCCAATGCGTGGCCCATCGCGGAGAGGCTCCATACGGCCATCACCAACATGTAACCAATGCGAGTGCCAAGCCTGTCGATCAGTCGACCAGCCGCGAGGAGACCGATTGCGTATGCAATTTGAAACGCGTCCACAATGTAGCCGTAACTTACCTCAGTGAGACCGATGCTGTGTTCAAGAGTGGGCTTAAGAATTGCGATGACTTGACGGTCCATGTAGTTGATTGACGTAGCGGCGAAGAGCATGCCGCAGACTACCCACCGCCCGCGTTCTCCATCTGTAGCCGGAGCTGTTTTCGCTTTTCTGCCGGAAGTCGTTGACCCCACCATGCTGGCTCCTACAGTCGATATGCTTTCTTGACCAGGCCGTATGCCAGATCCTGCGCTACTTCCAGTGCCTCACCTTCCGAGAGTTGATGCTCGGCGACTAACTTTGCCAGAAAGCTGCAATCCATGCGCCGCGCCATATCGTGCCGGCCCGGTATAGAAAGAAACGATCGAGTATCGTCGTTGAAACCTGCCATGTTGTAAAAACCTGCCGTCTCCGTGACACACTCGCGAAAACGTTTCATTCCCTCCGGACTATCGTGAAACCACCAGGGTGGACCAAGCCACAGGGATGGATAGTGACCGGCCAGTGGGGCTAGCTCACGACTGTAGGTGGACTCATCGAGGGTAAAGAGAATAATCGTGAGAGCACGCTCGTTGCCGAACTGGTCCAGCAGAGGTCGAAGGGCGTCCACATAATTTGTTGGCATCGGAATGTCCGCGCCTACGTCGCGGCCATACCGTTCGTAGAGCTTTCGATTATGATTTCGTACGCTGCCGGAATGAATTTGCATGACCAGACCGTCGCCGAGGCTCATCCGTGCCATTTCGGTTAACATTTGCGCGCGAAAAAGTTCTCGTTGCATCGCGTCGGCCGTGCCTTCGAAGACGCTGTCAAACAACTCCGCGGCTTCGCTTGACGAAAGGTTCGCGGTTCTAGCCGTGGGATGCCCATGATCAGTCGTGGTGCAACCGAGTTCGCGGAAGCGGCCGCGCCTTATCCGCAATGCGTTCAGATAGCCGCTCCAGGCTGATATGTCTTCACCGGTTATCTCGCCGAGCTTTGCGACATTTTCCAAAAATCCGGGAAAGTCAGGATCCACAACTGGGTCAGGCCGAAAGGAAGGGAGAATTTTCGCCTTCCAGTCTGATCTTTTGATGGCCTCGTGATCTTCCAACGAATCGAGCGGGGAATCCGTCGTTGCCAGCGCTTCCACATTAAAACGTTGGTAGAGAGCACGCGGCAGAAATTCTGACGTCCGAAGCTTTCCTGAAATCGCGTCAAAGTAAAGATCGGCCGTTTGCTTAGACAGTCGTTCATTCAAGCCAAAAAGTTCCTGAAAGGCAAAGTCAAGCCACATGCGCGTCGGTGTGCCGCGAAAGAGATAGTAATGATCGGCGAAGATACGCCAGACTTCGCGTGGATTCTTTGGTTCAGGATGTCCAATCTCAAGGTCTTCCAGCGGAATGCCCTGACTGTAGAGCATTCGAAAAATGTAGTGGTCGGGCTGTACGAAAAGCTGGGCCGGATCAGAAAAGGGTTCGTTCGCCGCGAACCATCTGGCCTGCGTGTGCCCGTGAGGACTAATAATGGGCAACGTTCGTACCTGCTCGTGCAAGGCCTTGGCAATCATTCGTGTGCCGGATTCAGCGGGAAACAGACGGTCTGGATGAATCAGCATAACTCTGGCTCTAGATCCTGGGCTCGTATGTGGGTATCGACTTCATTTGAACTGTGACTGCGTCGATCTTGATGTTTTCGGCAGCATAATTCCGCAGGCACTTTAGGAAATAATTTGCGTCTTGCCTTCATCCTCACAAGATTCACGAAGTAGGAGTCCGCGAGACTCTTCCGTGCGTTCGTCCAATGTGTGGCTGACTGCGTTCTCCGTGGTAGATTTATACTTCCGCATGAAACAAATTGCCAACTGGGCTTTGAATGTTGCCACGATGGGCGGCGCGAGCTATGCGGATGTGCGCATCGTGAACCAGCGAACCCGGGCCCTCACAACGAAGAATGGCAAAGTGGGCACCGCATCCGATGCCGAATCGATGGGCATGAGTGTGCGCGTGATCACCGACGGCGCGTGGGGATTCGCCGCTTCGGAAGATCTTGAGCGAAACGGAGTGGAGGCTACCGCTGCTCGCGCATTAGAGATTGCCCGCGCCTCGGCGCAAGTGAAGCAGCAGAATATCCGCCTCGCTGCCGAGAAGCCGATCGCTGCCGAGTGGACTACTCCGCACGCAGTCGATCCGTTCTCGATTTCTGTCGAGCAGAATATTGCCCTCTTGCTGAATATCGATTCCGAACTCAGGAGCGTCGCCGGCATCACTCTCGCCGAAAGCAATCTCAACTTCAATCGCGAGGAGCAATGGCTTCTGTCGTCCGAGGGAACAGACATCCATCAGACAAAGTATTCTGCAGGCGCAGGCTACACCGCGTTCGCGTTCGCGGGAAACGAAATCCAGAAACGGTCGTATCCCAACTCATACGGCGGCCAGTGGCAAAACAAAGGCTACGAACTGATTGACGAATTAAAGCTTGTGCAAAATGCCCGTAGAATCGCGGAAGAAGCCGTCGCCCTTCATCACGCGGACCAATGTCCCGAAGGAATGTTCGACATCATTCTTGACAGTTCGCAACTTGGATTGCAGATTCACGAATCTATCGGGCATCCGATCGAGCTCGACCGCGTGCTCGGCATGGAAGCAAATTTCGCCGGTACATCTTTCTTGACTCTCGACAAGCTGCGCACGTTGCGTTATGGCAGCGAGATGGTAAACGTGGTTGCCGACGCGCGCCAGGAGCACGGAGCCGGCCTCGGCACTTTCGGATTCGACGACGAAGGCGTGCCTGCACAGTGCACGCCGATCATCACCGATGGATTGTTCACTGGTTATCTGAGCTCGCGCGAGACTGCGCACACTATCGGTGAAAGCCGCTCCGGCGGGACGCTGCGCGCTGAAGGCTGGAACCGTTTGCCGATGATTCGTATGACCAATATCAGTTTGCTCCCTGGCAAGAATCCGCTCAGCCTCGAGCAACTGATCGCATCGACCGATCATGGTTTCCTTATGCAGACCAATCGCTCCTGGTCCATCGATGATCGCCGATATAACTTTCAATTCGGATGCGAAGTCGGCTGGGAGATCAAGAATGGCAAGCGGCTGCGCATGGTGAAAAATCCCTCGTATTCCGGAATCACGACTGAGTTCTGGAATTCGCTGGACGCCATCTGTTCCCGCGATGAGTGGACGCTTTGGGGCACGCCGAATTGCGGCAAAGGCCAGCCCCAACAGGTAATGGGGACAGGCCACGGCGCCGCGCCCTCGCGGTTTCGTAGGGTCAGTGTGGGAAGTGCGTACAAAGGAAGCTAATTCACCAAAGCCCCAGAGGAACAGAAAAGAGCAAGCACAATTCGAATGCTGACCAGGGAACGCGCTTCCGAAATCTTCGATCGCATAAAAACAATTTCGTCAGCAGACGAAGTAGAGGTTCTTTTTTCTGGCGGAAGATTTGCGCTTACCCGCTTCGCAAACAACACCATCCATCAAAATGTGGAAGATGAAAACCACGTAATCTCTGTCCGCACCGTCTTCGGAGGCCGCACTGCCCGCGCTACCACCAACAGATTTGACGACGACAGCTTGCAACGAGTAGTCCAATCCTCGGAAGCTCTTGCCAGGGTGCAGCATCCTGACCCGGATCTTTTGCCGATGCCAGATTCACGCGAAGCTGCTGGCAACGCGCTCCGCGCCACACAACCCCCCGTCAGGCACTTCGCGCAGACTGCGGCCATCACTCCACAGTTTCGCGCCGACGGTGTGAAAAAAATTGTCGAGGTGGCGAAAAAACATAAACTCACCACCGCGGGAATCTTTTCCAGTTCCGAATCCGTCGAGGGTATTTTCAATTCCCGCGGATTGAGCAACTGGCACACACAGACTCTGGCTGAAGTTTCCGTCACCATGTTGGGCGCTGATTCTTCCGGATGGCAGAAAGCGAATTCCCCCGATGCGAGCGATCTCGATCCGCTACGGATGGCCGAGACCGCGGCGAAGAAGGCGATCGACTCCGCACATCCCGTCGAAAGTCCAGCAGGAAAGTACACTGTAATTCTCGAGCCCTCTGCCACTCTCGATATTGTCGGCTTCATGTTCTGGGATTATTCCGGCATGGCGATCCTCGATCAACGGTCGTTTCTCACCGGCCGCATCGGCAGCAAAATCTTCGGCGAAAACATCTCCATCTGGGACGATGTCACTCATCCCCTGCAGAGCGGATCTCCATTCGATGGCGAAGGCATGCGCCGGCAGCGCCTTCCACTGGTCGAGAACGGAGTGGTCAATCGCATAGTGTACGCCCGCGGAACGGCAGCGCGCATGAAGAGCTCGGAATTCAAAAACAAAGTGGGCCCAATCGAGCCGACGGGCCACGGATTTCCGCTTCCCAACGAGATGGGTGAGATGCCGCTCAACATTGTTTTCGCGACGCCGCAAAATCCGCAGACCGTCGACGAAATGATTGTTGCTACTGAACGCGGTGTACTGGTCACACGGCTCTGGTACATCCGCGAAGTCGATCCTTACGAGAAAATCGTCACGGGTATGACACGCGACGGCACATTTCTGATTGAAAATGGACGCCTGGGGCAAGGCGTTCGCAATTTCCGCTTCAACGAAAGCCTCATCCACATGCTCTCAAACGTTGAGGCGATGAGCATGCCTCTGCGCTCTTGCGGGGAAGAGTCGTTTGACATGGTTGTGCCCGCCATGAAAATTCGCGATTTTAATTTCACGGAAGTCACAAAATTCTAAAGTACATTCCTCGTTCTGGCTTGAATCGTCCAAGGAAGCAATAACTGTATGCCTGAGCCGAGATATCTTTTCATCACGCCGTCGCTTGCGTAAATACCCTCTAATCGACTCATGCGCAAGCAGTTAGCACCCTTCGGTTCCATGACTTCAGTAACTTTGCATGCCTGATTGCTGGGTGTACGCTGCCCATAAGTTCCCAAAAATTCAAACGCGCTTAAGCGCATTGTCAGGAAGGTTCGTTAGAGATCGTGTCGAGCGAAGCAACAGAGGAACAACAAAGGGTCGACCCGCAGGAAGCCCAGACTGCGATCAAGCACTATGCCGCGATGCAGAGTGCCCCGCGCTTTCCGCTGCATCTGGCGGTAGAAGTTACGTCGCAGAATGGCGCCTGTGCGGCGGAGACGCAAAATATATCCGCCAACGGTGTGCTCTTCGCGATGGATCGCGACGTCCCGGTAGGCTCAATCGTTGACTTCACCATTCTGCTTCCAGGAGAAGTTGTAGGTTCGCGTAGCGACGTGCAGATTGATTGTCACGGCCGTGTCGTTCGCAGCTTTGAAGATCGTGGCCGGCGTGGCGTCGGCGTAGTAATTGACGAGTACCATTTCGAGCGAGCATAGGTGCACAAAAACTGATGGCGGGCACTTCGGTTAGCGTGGGAGAAAATCACGGCGTTCGCGAGAACAGCGGCACCGGCCAGTTTATCCGCGTGATCCTGGCGGATACTCAAGCCATCTTCCGCGCCGGACTACGCAAGATTTTTGCGCTCGAAGATGATATTCGCGTGGTTGGGCAGGCTGAAACCTTGCCTCAAACGCAATCTGCGATAACCAAGTTCTCTGCCGATGTTCTGATCTTCGAGTCGGCACTCGCACCCAATCCGGTCGAGGCCGTGACCGAACTGCTTCGTCAAGCGCCGCAACTTAGAATCGTGGTGGTGACCCCGGCATCCGACGAACAACTTACTCTGGATCTCTTCCGCCGTGGCGCACATGGCATCCTGTCTCGCGAGGTGGAACCGGAAATCCTGGTCGATTGCCTCCGCAAAGTCGCTGCCGGAGAGCCCTGGCTCGAAGACCAGGCGGTTCACTGGGTGATGGAGGCCTATCGTGGCCACAACCTGCGTCCCTCGGGATCGCGTCCGAAGGTCCAACTTACTCCAAAAGAGACGCTCATTGTGTCTTGCGTAACGCAAGGCATGAAGAATAAAGAAATCGCGATCCGCGTAGGTACGACCGAACAAGTGGTAAAGAACTATTTGCGAAAGGTGTATGACAAGCTTGGAGTCGCCGATCGCCTCGAACTCGCTCTCTATTGCCTGAGCCACCATGTAGTCGACGGAGTGAAGCCGCCGCCCGTTCCCGTGGCTGCTCCTCCGAATGCCAACCCAGTGGCCGCTTCCGCCGCCAGCGCTGGCGCCGGCGCTGCTGCTTCCGCCCCTAATGCATCATCCGCTCCGTCGAATGCAAATCTCCCAAATGCAGTCTCAACGCAGAAACCCTCGTAGTGTATTTTTCGCTGCATCAATAGTGTCTCGGTTTGAGTCTCTCGGTTTGCTATCCGCGCTTTTTTGAGAACCTAGGATTTGCCGACCTGAAGCAGAGCCCACTCGATTTGCGCTCACAACCCTACCACCATAGAATGAAGTTGAAGCCTTAAGAATCAACTGGAGCTGCGTCGCGTAAGTTAGAAAGGATGCGGCACGATAGCCTTCCGGAGCTATCGTCCTTCCCAAGTTCCGCCGGAGAGATGGCCGAGTGGCTGAAGGCGCACGCTTGGAAAGCGTGTTTACTCGAAAGGGTAACGTGGGTTCGAATCCCACTCTCTCCGCCATACTTTCAATAGGTTAGCGACAATACCTGCCGTTTCACCTGCCGTTGAGCGCAAGTCCCGCCACTCTGCCACTGGCGACCGCCATTTCATCGGTTCACAATGTCTCCGTACGTGTTCATTGTTGTCCGAATGTCGGCGTGCCGCATCAACTTCTGTTGGACGGCTACCGGCGTCCCGACCGCATCAAGCCAGGATCGATAACTGTGCCGCATTGCATGCGTCCAAACTCTCCGATTCCTGCGATTGAGGCTGCTTTTTGAAATGCCGCCCACACGCGAGGGTATGACCACGGCAACCTGCCCAGTTGCACCGGGGAAGCAAAAACCCAGTCCTCTTGGGCAGAGAACTGTGAAGTTTGCTTCCAGAGTTCCAGCCGTCCGAGCAGACCGCTGTCGGTGGACATCTGCTTGCGTGACTCCGCGGTTTTCACATCGGCAACGCGCTGTCGAACGATGCCACGCTCCACGGTGAGTTTGCCGTTGAGCCAATCCACATCTGACCAGCGCAGCGCCAGACACTCGCTAATGCGGAGGCCGAAGCAAACGCATAGCAGCGCCATCGTGCAAAATGGTTCGTTAAGCTAAACGATGAACCGTTGGAACTCATCCACGGTGAGGCTACGCGGCTTGCTCATTCGTTTGGTTGCGTCCTTGAAAGTGACCAGTTCCATCGGATTACGCTGTGTTGGCACATCACCCCGCCACATGGCGAAATCCCAAAGGTTCGCGAGCTTTCAGCCATGTCGTGACACGAGTCAGCCGAGAGCGAACAGAATTCAAATTCCAGCTAGTGACTTTAAACATAAATCCACATTTCTAACCTTATTGTTTGGAAAACCCGTAACTGAGCTTGAATAGACGAAGGCAGCCAAGGCTTCTGTCAGTCCGCATACCAGTCGAAGTACGGCGACCAGCGGAGCAGCAGTCCTTGGCGGTCGCTGGCGAATCGATCGGCCGAGGACGAAGCGCGGGACGTGATCCCGTGGGTTTGAAACCTTCGCCCCGAAGTCTGATAACCCTGATAAGCAACTCGCGGCCTTAAGGTTTGACAGCAGCAAAGCGCAGGCGAGTGTAATCCGCTGTCCACTTCCCGTTTGCATCGCAGAGAACAGGCTTGAGCAGCGCGGTAACTTCGTCGAGAAAGCCGCCGCGCTCCTCACACGGCAACGCGGCCGAGAACGGATTGGCGAATGTGTCCAGCCACCCGCGCATTCCGGTTGGCAGCGGGGTGGGGCGCGGAATCAGTTGTACACTTTGCGGCACAAAACCAGCCCGCCGCAGCCGCAGTTCATATTCTTCGACTGTAGGGAAATACCAAGGAATCCACGATGGCGAGTCTCGGATGCCCCGGCGTTCCAGCGTGGCCACTAACGCCACGGTAATAGCGCCCACGCACGCATGCCCGCCCAACTCGCCCACGAATCTTCCTCCGATCCTCAAGGCGCGGAACGCACCTGCAATCGGCGCGTTCGGATCATCCTTGATCCAGTGCAGCACGGCATTGGAAAAGACAGCGTCGAATTCGTTCTCAAAGGCCAGTGCACGGGCATCCATTACCCTCGCGTCGAGGCCGCGCCGAAGAGCGGCTGCGATCATGTCCGGAGAACTGTCGATACCCACCACCTGCGCACCCAGAGCAACCAGCTTTTCAGTCAACGCCCCTTCGCCGCAACCCAAATCGAGGATGCGCTCGCCCGACTGGGGCTGGAGCAAATCCACCACTGGTTGCCCGAGCGCGGGCACGAAATGGGCATTATCGGCATAAGCAGCCACATTCCAATGCTGGGAGGATGTTGATGGAGCAGGGAAAGCCATCTTTTGACAGGATATCCGATTTTGGAAGTGATGGCTCGGCAAACCTCAGTTGGATGCGACCACTGCGACAGTTGAGAGTGGCCGAACGCGGAAGAAATTATCGCAGATGGAATGGCGCTGAAAATTCGAGGAATAAGGGATATTGAGGCAAGGATTACCCTTGTCAGTTTGGCAATTCGATTCGATCGGGATGCTTCTTATCGTTCTCGTGATCGTTCGCAAGAACCTTTTCGAGCCAAGTAGCCTGTTTTTCAGCGAGCCGATTATCGACTGAAGTCGGCTCCTGATTGACGACGAATTCTTCACCGCAACCGTCACACCGGACGGTTCCCATTTCATGGAAGCCCGTTGCCTTTTCTCGACTCTGGCCCTTCTTTATGGCAACCGCGCTCATCAGTAGCATTTCTCCTGACAATCTCCCAGCAATCCATTTTAGCTAGAGAAGTTGACACTCGAGATGGCAACAACCCAAGCACCTGATTGAAATGCAACAAAACCTCATTTTGTTGGCACTCTAGCGTCCGGGTGCCGTCTAGACCCCTTTTTCCTCTAGCCTCGGGGCGTCTCGCAGTCCATTGCTGCCAGGGCCGCCCTTTCATTCAGAAGCGGATTATCCCGCTCCTCGAGGTGCTGGACCGTGACCCGGGATTGCTTTAGCCTGTTGGTCTGCGCGGGAAGCGCAAATGCCGCGGAGAGGCTGAAAGTCGGGCTTCAGGATCCTGGTGGGTGTGAGCGTAGGAAACCCGTGCATACGCCCAGGATTTGGCCGGATTCTGGTGTTTCCAATCCCCGCTAAGCCGTTAATGTTTCCATTCGGTCGTTTGGAAACGGGCAGGCGCGGAGGCGCGTTTCCATTCCTATGGCATTGGAAACACTTTTTCAGGCCAGTTTTGCGCTCCGATTCTCAGGCGCCAGCGAGTTGTACGGCTCGATCCTTTTGCGGGATGGAGCGTCCGCCACGATGACGTTCGGTACGGCCTTCTTTAATCCCTTGTTGCTCGTAGGTCGTGCTCTGACTCTCAACTGGCTGGCCAGAAGATTGGCTTGGGGAAGCGTGGTAAGACTAAATTCCGCCCTCCAGATCTCCCACAAGCCCGTTTCTGGATAACTTCCGGATTGCCGACAAGCTGGGAGTTGATCGGATTGGTCAACACAAGCGCGTTTATCATTACCTATGTGGTGAAACTTCCTACAAGCCGACTTCGGGACAACGTCGTCGGAGTCTGCCTGAAAACGCGAAAACGCCGTTGGAGCATACAAGTCTGCCGTGTGATCCATTCCGCTAGAAGCGTGCAGCGTTTACACTGGCGCTGACGATTTTGCTTGAGTGTGAACGAGCGGCAGATGACCGAGCATCGAATTCTTCGGATCGCTATTTTGTTAGTCATGGTCCTTGGCGCCTCGCGCGTGAACGCGCAGAAGGTTGAGTTGTCGCTGGACGCGTCGACAGCCGGCGCGAAGATTGACCGGAACATCTTCGGCCAGTTTGCTGAGCATCTGGGCCACGGGATTTATGAGGGGATCTGGGTCGGCCCGGATGCGGCGATCCCGAATACTCGTGGGATCCGCAATGACGTTGTTGCCGCGCTAAAGGCGCTAAAAGTGCCGAACGTGCGCTGGCCGGGCGGCTGCTTCGCGGACGAATATCACTGGCGCAACGGAATCGGGCAGCAGCGGGCGGTCACGCTGAATCCGAACTGGGGCGGAGTGATCGAACCAAACACATTCGGCACGCACGAATTCATGGACTTCATTGAGCAGATTGGGGCGGAAGCGTACATATCCGTCAACATGGGCTCGGGGAGTCCGCGGGAAGCGGCGGAGTGGCTGGAATACATGACCGCCGCGCAGCCGACAACGCTGGCCAAGGAGCGGGCGGCAAATGGTCATCCTGCGCCTTATAAAATCGGGTACCTCGGCATTGGCAACGAAAGCTGGGACTGCGGCGGCAACATGACGCCCGACTATTATCTGAGCCAACTGAAAATCTATAGCCGGTTCGTGCGCAACTTCAATCCTACGCAACAGGACAAGCAGCAGATGCTGAAGATTGCTGTGGGGCCTGGCGGGGGCGAACCGCGTTGGACGGAGTGGACGCAAGCGATCATGAAGGCCTGGCAGCAGCACACATGGAGCTGGGATATCAATGGCCTTTCGCTGCACTCCTACACCGTGGGGAAGTGGCCGCCGGCATTTACATCGGTGGGGTTTGGCGAGGATGAGTACGGTGAGATTCTCAAGTCGACTCTGGAAATGGATGAATTGATCGCCAAGCATTCGGCGATCATGGACCAATACGATCCGCAGAAGAAGGTGGCGCTGGTCGTGGATGAATGGGGTGCGTGGTACGCGCCGTTGCCGGGCACGAATCCGAGATTCCTGGTTCAGCAGAACAGCCTGCGTGACGCCATTCTGGCGGCGCTGAACCTGAACATCTTTGCCCGGCACGCCGATCGTGTGCGCATGGCCAACATCGCCCAGATGATCAACGTACTACAGGCCATGATCATCACGGACAAAGAGAAAATGGTTCTGACACCAACTTATTACGTCTTCAAGATGTACGTGCCGTTCCAGGACGCGACGGTTGTGCCCGTCTCGTTCAACGCCGGCAGCTACCGGCATGGCGATATTACCCTGCCGCGCGTGGACGCGATCGCGGCTAAAGATACGAACGGGAAGTTGTGGCTGGAAATTACGAATGTCGATCCCGGTCAGGCGGTTGAGGTCGAGGCAGCGCTGATGGGCCTTCGGGCGAAATCGGCTGCGGGAGAAACTCTCACCGCGCCGAAGGTGGACAGCGTGAATACCTTTAAGGAGCCCCACACCGTTGCACCGAAGCCGGTTTCAGTAGAGATCGAAGGCAGTAAATTGAAGATACATCTAGCTCCGAAATCGATAACGGTCATCTCAGTTCAGTAATATTCGATTGCCTGCGAGATCCATGAAACCAGAAATCGACAACTCAGTTCACGGGGACAAGGAAGTGCTTTGGGAGGAGCGCTGGCATCCGCTGCGGGAAGAGTGGGTGATCGTTGCGGCGCACCGGCAGAACCGGCCGTGGAGCGGTGAGACAGTGGGCCATAAACAAGCGGAAGTCCCGGAATATGTGGCCGACTGCTACCTCTGTCCGGGGAATTTGCGGGTCAGCGGCAAGAAGAACGACCGATACAGCGACACTTTCGTGTTCGACAACGATCATCCTTGCGTTGACACGTCCGCGCCTGCCAATCTGGAAGTTCCACCGGGGATCTACCGCAATCGACCGGCGAATGGAATCGCACGCGTCGTTTGCTACAGCCCGAAGCACAACCTGTCGCTGGCGGAAATCGAGCTGTCAGGAGTGGAGAAGTTGCTGCAGGTTTGGCAGGCTCAATACGTGGACCTGGGGAACCGCCCCGAGGTTTCGCATGTTCTGATTTTCGAAAACAAAGGCGAGGTGGTGGGGGTTTCAAATCCTCATCCGCACTGCCAGATTTATGCCACGAACTTTGTATTCCGCACGATCGAGACTGAGGCGGCAGCGAGCCGGCGGCATTTTGCGGAAACGGGGCGAATTCTTTTCAGGGACATTCTGGCGGCGGAGAGAGTCGATGGCCGCCGCATCATCTGTGAAAGCGAATCTGCCATCGCTTTCGTGCCGTATTTTGCGCGCTATGCTTACGAAGTATATGTGGCGCCCAAACGGACGTATCCAAGCTTGGCCGCCGTGCCGGACAACGAGTTGCGCGGGTTCGCCCAGGTGCTGCACCAGTTGGCCATAAAATTCGACAACCTTTGGCAGATGCCATTTCCCTATGTCATGCCCCTGCATCAGGCGCCGACCGATGACGGCGACTACCGAAGTTTTCATTTTCATGTGGAATTTCATCCTCCCTTGCGCAAGCCGTCTTTGTTGAAATATCTCGCCGGGCCGGAAGTGGGCGGAGGAAATTTTCTGAGCGATACGTCTCCGGAAGAAAAAGCCGGAGAATTGCGTGCGCTGCCTGAGGAACACTACAAGCGCTCGGATAAGGAACGGTGATGGTGCTCGCTCATCCCCTACTTGCGCCGATCAGGAAACTGCACGCCCAGATTCGCGACGCCGTTGTCGCCGCGTGCGAGAGGTCTTCGACCGAGGCAATGTCGGGCATCGCGCAGGAACAGGAAGAGGGCGACACGATTTACGCAATTGACCGAGTGAGCGAAGAATTGATTGTCGAATTCTTTGAACACGAGGCCTCCGCGAGCGGCGGCATCGTGCTGATCGCCGAGGGTCTGCACGGCGGACAGGTTGTGCTTCCTCGTGGGGCAAGCGAGAGCGAGGTGAAGTGGCGAATCATTGTTGATCCGATTGATGGCACGCGCGGGATCATGTACCAGAAGCGCAGCGCCTGGGTGCTGACAGGAGTTGCGCTGAATCGCGGGCCGCAAACCGATCTTCAGGAAATTGAACTCGCGGTACAGACGGAGATTCCGCTGGTGAAGCAGCATCTGTGCGATACGGCGTGGGCCGTGTGCGGCGAGGGAGTCGAGGCGGAACGTTACAACCGACTGAACAGGCGAGCGAACCCCCTGACGTTGAAACCCTCGAAGGCGCGCACGATTGCGCACGGATTCGCGATGGTGGCGCGCTTCTTCCCGGGAGCGCGAGAAGAGCTTGCCGCGCTGGACGAGGAAATCGTGCGCGGCGCTTTGGGCCCGGTTCAGCCTCGCAAGGCCCTTTGTTTCGAGGATCAGTACGCTTCGACTGGAGGCCAGTTGTTCGAATTGATGGCCGGGCATGACCGATTTGTCGCCGATCTGAGGCCGCTGATGGAGGCTGGTCTCAAGAAGCGCGGATTGGCGCTGGGCATCTGCTGCCATCCCTACGACATTTGCACGGAGCTGATCGCGCGCGAGTTGGGAGTGATCGTCACCAACCCGGTCGGCGTGCCGATTAACGCCAGGCTATCCGTCGAGCCGGATGTCGCATGGGTCGGTTACGCCAACGGCCATATTCGCTCGCAGATCGAGCCGCTACTGCATGCTGCATTGCGGAAGAGAGACTTAATCTAAAGCTCCTGAAGAAACCAGCTTGGCGAAAACCGGACAATCCGAATACCGCATTGTGCGCGGCTCCACGCAAGGACTTGCCGATGTCGAAAATTTCCTATTGACCTTAAGCCGTTCTCGCGAGGCCCACGTTTTGTTCGATCAGGAGAACGACATTTTTGTGGGTCGTGCTCCGGGCCGTCTGGATGTCATGGGCGGTATCGCGGACTACTCCGGTTCTCTGGTCTTGCAGTTGCCTATCCAGCAGGCGGCATTGGCCGCAGTTCAACCCAATCATCTGCACTCAGTGGAAATTGTAAGTCTGGGCAACAGCGAAAACGGCAGAGGTAGCTCGAGTTTTTCGACGTTGCTAAACGATCTTGCGCCCGAGGGCAGACCGCTGGAATACGGCGCTGCGCGCGAATACTTCCGTCGCAATTCAGGACACGAGTGGGCAGCCTACATCGCCGGGGCGTTGCTCGTGCTCATGCATGAACGCGATGCCAGATGCAGCGGAATACGAATTCTGCTGGACTCGCATGTTCCGGAAGGCAAGGGAGTGAGCTCCTCCGCAGCGATTGAAGTAGCAACGATGCAGGCTATTTGTGCGGCATTCCACATCACGGTCGTGCCACGTACTCTTGCGCTCCTCTGCCAGAACGTGGAGAACCGGGTGGTTGGCGCTCCCTGCGGCGTTATGGACCAGATGACTGCGGCGAGCGGAGAACAGGATCGTCTTCTCAAGCTGCTATGCCAGCCGGCTGATGTCCAGGGAACGGTCGAAGTGCCGCATGAAATCGCGTTCTGGGGAATCGATTCTGGAGTTCGCCATTCAGTCTCAGGATCGGATTATAGTTCGGTGCGCGTAGGCGCGTTTATGGGCTACCGCATCATTGCCGATCTCGCCGGGCTTCCAGTGCGAGCCAATGCAAACACTGCGCAGGTGGAGATTCGCGATGCTCGCTGGAAGAGTTACCTGGCCAATCTTACTCCAGCGGAGTTTGAGCAATACCGGCAGCAAATACCCGAACGAATGCGCGGCGACGAATTTCTGGCGAGGTTTCATGGAACCACCGATCCCGTAACGCAGGTTGATCCTCAGCGGACCTATACCACGAGACAGCCAACCGCTCATCCCGTCTATGAGAACTTTCGAGTCGGAAGGTTCGCCGAGCTTCTGCTTGAGCGTCCGGGTGAAACGCAATTCGAGCAGTTGGGAGAACTGATGTATGAGTCCCACGCCAGCTACTCGGCATGTGGGCTGGGCTCGGAGGGGACAGACCTGCTCGTCAATCTTGTGCGCGCCCGCGGACGAAAGAATGGACTCTATGGCGCGAAAATCACCGGAGGTGGCAGCGGAGGAACCGTCGCCATTCTGGGGAGGCGAGAGGTGGGACGGGCGGTTAACGAAATCGCCAGCACCTATGCCATGAAAACCGGTCGCAATCCAATCGTGTTTGGCCACTCATCACCAGGCGCCGCAGGGTTCGGCTCTCTTCATTTAACCTGCAAATAAGTCGCAAGAATCGCTCCACTGCGGTTGACGGAATGTTTACGCTGATTCCGGGTTCTGAACAGGGGTTGCCATCTCGGTAACTATCCAGAAAAGGAGCTTCGACGAAGTTATCCAGATTGGTAACGGCAGGTCGGCTAGGCTGGAGATAAAATCCTGGATGCCTGCGCGTTTTGTCGATACTAATCCGACGAACCAACCGATAACTCCGTTTGCTCGTCACTCGGGTACTATCCTCAAGTCCTCAGGGATGACTGCTACTGATCGCCGCGGACGCTCCACCAGTCCAACTGTTCGAACTCGGCCATCTTTTCGTGCCCCCGCTGCGCATACCAGTTTTGCCATGCAGATGCATTGGTCGGCAAAGATTCGTCGGTGATCTCACGCAAAGCAAGGAAGGCCCAATCACGCATTTGCGGTGTGGTTTGGGGATCCGCGGATAACTCAATCAGCCTGGGCACCATTCGCATACGCTGTTTGCGCATGAAGTTGCCGCAGTCAGACACGTTGCAGCCCGCGCGATCGCGAACTGCGTTCGATGCATCGTGTATGAAGGAATCGAAGAGCTGGTCAAGAGCTTCATCGGTGCCGAGATAGCGCATGCCCTCCACCGCCCACTGACGCACCTCTGGGTCGGCGTCATTTTTCGCATAGTCCAGCAGGACGGGATAAATGCGGTCGTAGCCAACACCGCGGCCGGCTAGCATTCCCATGTGGTACACGCTATACGGGCGATGGGTGGGATCGGCTTGTGCTTGTGCGATGAGCTGGTCGGCAGAGCTATCAGTTTTCGGAAATCCGTCCATTGCCAGGTTGAGATCGGCGTTGGCGTAGCGAACTCGCAGGTCGGTGGAGAAACGGGAGCGCGACTCCAATTCGTTCATGTGTGCGGTACGCTTGAGATGGGTCCAGGTGCCGATATTCTGCTCGAACAGCTCAAGCCCGCGGGGATCGTGCCGGATCGCGCGGTCCAGCAATTCCTCTGCCTGAGCCTGCTCCGGCAACGTTTGCAGCTGTTGCAGATCCGTGTCTGTGAGCGGCGAGTACGTCACCTGCTGCACCGAAGATTTGGAACGCGCGCCGGCGTTGGAAACACGGCTGGAGTGTCTGTAATTCCGAGAGAAGAACGGATAGCTGACGAAGCCCGTCCAGAGGAGAAAGAATGCAATTGCCACCACGATTGCAGCCGGACTACTTCGGCGAAAAGCTGCAGGCGATCGAGCTGGTGCTGGTCCGCGTTGCGGAGGTGGGCCGTATGTCCGCAGCCCGACATCGACGGCTACGTGTGTGTCAAGCTTGAGGCCGACGAACTTCTCCAATTGGGCGGCCACCCAGCGCGCCTCCTGACGGTTACCGATCGAGTCGGCGAGCGTCAGACTCTTTCCATCCCTGGTCTGCAAGCGAACTGAGTAAGAAGGTTGTGTGCCTTGGCCAACACTGGGTGTCACGGTCAAAATCTGAGCAATGTTGGAGAAAGCAATCTCACGAGCGAACCCGATGCCCAACACGGCACGGCGGAAGATAATTTTGCCGTTGCCCACCAGGATGCGAAATGAACCCAACATCGACTGGATCAGTGCGTAAATCAGCAAGAGGTCAAAAACGCCGAACACTACGGCGAAAAGCCATGGAGCCTTCGAGTGTGCGATGAAGTAAATGATGCCAGTCCAGATTGCTGTGAAGACGATTAGACTCAGGACCCGCGCCGGGTTACGAAAAGCCGGGAAGTAGAATTCGGTGCCGCTCACTCCCGCGGAGATAACAACTTTCGGGTTCATGGGAGCAGCTACGTCAGAGGTATCGGACTGGAAGGCCGGGGGAACAGTTTTCTCCGACGCCTCGCTCAGAGCAAAAGCTGTCGTCGGCGCCGCGCCGGAAGCTGCTGACGGCGTCCGGCGAAAAACTGGGACTTCAAAGTCATCCGAAAAACTCACACCCGGAACGTCCGCCTGGGCGTGCAAAATCCAGAGCACCTGATCGTCCGGCTGGTCGTGATTCGACTCATACGCATCGCTTGGTATGGCGAAGTCCACTGGGATTACCGCGTCGCCTGTTGGCCTGGGCATGAGCAACTCTTGCGGCACATTCTTGTCGGCTTCCCAGAGAACGCTCTCTTGTGTGGAACGATTGTCGCCCGATCCAGTGACGATGTGGCGGACGCAGCAAAGGCGCAGGTCGACGCCATGTCTGGCAGAGGTGTCGAAGCGCAAGTGAATGGTGCCCTTCAGCGCGCGGCCGGGAGAAAAGGGCAACGAAGCGAATTCGAAATAGGTTTGGCCAAAGCGTTCTCGCCGGATGCTCGCCCTTATGGCCAGTCCCGCGAGAATTACGCCCACCACACAGAACGCAAGGGGGAAGAAGGCTTTGGGATCGGAGGCGCGCCAGAGTGCAGGCACGGTCGTGGCCGCGACGGTGAAGGCAATCGTATTCCAAAAAATCGCCACCAACCAAAAGAAGCTGGCGCGGTTGCGGTTCCTGCTTTCCGCCCGGCTGGCGGCCCAGTCGTCCCGCCACAGCCACGGAGATTCGGGGTTGGACTGCTCGGCTGCCGCTCGACTCTCTAATTTGCGCGTCCCGTAGAGCGCGGCGTAGACGATCCCGCCGCCCACTACAACGAAGAACGTAGAGATCACCATTCCTACCCAGCGATTCCCCTGGACCTGGCCTGGAGCGCTGAACACGACACTGCTCGCAAAAAAGAGTCCAGCGACCATGAAAATCAGCCCAAAAATACTGAGCAGGACTTCGCCGACCTTGGATGGTCTGGTCACAGCCGAATTATAAAGTTGCTGAAGACCCCGGCCACGGCAGGAAAGCGACATCCTGGTTACTCAGGTCATGTGCTTTCGATTCCGGATCGTCGGCAATACGGAAGTAATCCAGGTCGGGACATGCGTTTTATGAGGACTAATCCGACGGACGAGCGGACAACTTCCGGGTGCCCGTCATTCAGTAAGGATGGCGACCAAGCGCACGATGTCACATAAGAGCCACATCAGATTCGAGAAAACGATCGGGCAAGACTCGTTTCAGCGAAAGAAAGAATTCTTGAATGCCGCGTTTCGCTGATGTGCAATGTCCAAAATCTGAGCGAACTCGGATTCGCCGTGTAGATCATTCAGCAATGGGTCTTTGTCAATGTAGGGATAGCTGAAGAAACCGCCTTCAACGCTCATCCGAAGCGCACGTAATGCGGAACTCTTGTCTGCCAAGACGGCGTACGCCTGCGCAATCTTGTACGTGGCTTCGGGATCCCCGACTCCTCGCTGTTTTACTGTTCTCTCCAATCCACTCAAGAGCTGCAAGCCTTCTTTTGCGTGCTGATGAATCGCGTAACTCAGAGCCTTTCCAATTCCCGTATACAAAGTTGGGTCAAGTTCGTACGCGCGATCAAAATCTTTTGCGGCTTGGTCGAACCGCCTTTCGTGAAATTCTCCGAAACCACGGTAAAACAGGGTGAACGACGAATCGTCGACCGGCAGGCTCTCCAGAAACTTCTGGTATTCCCCCAGATAGAGATAGCTGTTTAACACCGAACCGTTGCCCTTCACGAAGGGGGCCAGTTGACGTGCCCGCTCGCATTCCGCCACGGACTCATCCAACATCCCGGCGAATCGGTAGGCATATCCCAGTTCCCAGTGAGCGGCGGCGTAATTACTGTTTGTCTTTAAGGCGTCTCGCAACAAGGGTACAGCCTGCTCAACTTTTCCCGTGTCAATCAGGAAATTCGCCAGGAAGATTTGTGCGTCAAGCAAGTTTGGTCGTATCGCCAAGGCCTTTTCGTACGCGGTTTGGGCACGGCGATACTGCTCACGCCCGCCAAGCTCGAATGCCGCATCCGAATTATAGGAAGCTCCCAAGTAGGCCCATGCCGGAGCGTAGTTGGGCTCGACCTCAGTGGTTTTTTCGAACATTTGGATCGCGAGGGGAAATTTGTGCTGTCCGTAAAGATCAAGTCCCTGTAGGAAATATTCATACGCGAGTGGACTGACCGAGGCTTCCGGTTTTAGATGCTCCGTTTCAACTGGAGACGGGTTCAGTTGCAGTTCTGAAATCAGTTGCCCGGTAACTTTATCCTGAACCGCAAGCAGATTGTCGTACTTAAGGTCGATCACTCCTTGGCCCAAAATGTTTTCGGTTTTGGCGTCGATCAGCTGGTAGGTGATGCGCAAGTTGTCGCCGTCGCGAATGAAACTTCCCGTGAGCAGCGTGTCGACTTTGAGATCTGCGGCAACTTTCTGAAGGTCAATGGCCGTTCCTCGATATTTCTCTATTGCCGCAGAAGGGCGGACGCTGAGGGAACTCACGTAGGCCAATTTCGTGATGAGCACATCCGCCAGTGACAATCCAAGGAAGTCGCTCCTTGAATCTTCGCCACGATTTTGCAGCGGAAGGATCGCCAAGCTCCGGAGAGCCGTCGACTGTCCTTTCCCAGATCGAACGTGAACAAGCTTCGTCAAGGCGAGCACTGCGAGGAGAATGACGAATCCGACGGAGGAAAGAAAGACTCGAGATCGCCTCGCATGCTGATGCGCCAGCTTTGGGATATCTACTTGCTCGGCTGGTTGAGCGCAAGCCAAAGGAGTGTCACATTCTTCCCCCTTGGAATCGGCAGACAATGAATCGGTGGGTTCCAATTGGCCCACAAATCGATAACCGCGTCGCCCAACTGTCTCAATCAACTTGGGCTTTTCGGCAGAGTCTCGCAGCGCATCCCTTAGCTTGCTTACGGCCACTGCCAGGCGATGGTCGAAATCGACAAAGGTATCTTCCGCCCAGAGGCGCTTGCGCAGTTCTTCACGAGTGACGACTTCGCCCGCGGATTCTAGTAGCACGGTCAGAAGCAGAAACGGCTGTTCCTGCAGCCGTACTCTGCTGCCTTCTTTTCGCAACTCGCCAGCCCGCAGGTCTACCTCGAAATTTGCGAAACGTACCAGTGATGGAAGAGTGGACGGCATCGGCGTACTTCACATTTTTGAGAGTCTAGCACGCAACCGAACACAATTGCGATGCCCACATTGCATTGCAAACAGACGACTTATCAGGGGATCGACAGGGTATCGAAAGAGAGTTGTCGGGGCATTGACCATTCTCGTCTCTTGCGGCACAACACAGCAGTCGCGAACCCAAGCCAGCGGCGAATGCTAATCAGGAGAATATTCAATGAAATTCAGATTTTTTGCGCTGATGTCAACCATGGCATTGTTGGTTACGTTGGCGGGCCCAGCAGTCGCTCAGAATAACCTCATCTTCAACATGGTACGATCCACCGCAGCTACAACCGCCAGATGTCTTCCCAATGCCAGCGGGCGGGTTACCGTCCATCCTCTCGGACCTGTGGAGGATCTGCACGTCGAGGTGTCCGGCCTGCCGGCCAACGTCGACTTCGACTTTTTTGTAATCCAAGTTCCCGACAAACCCTTTGGCATGGCGTGGTATCAAGGAGATATCCAAACCGACGCCAACGGAAGAGGTGTGGGAGACTTCGTCGGGCGCTTCAGCATCGAGACCTTCGTAGTGGCGACGGGCGCGACTTCGGCGCCAGATACTTTCCCAGGTGGGTCCTTCCCGGATGCAACCACCAACCCAGCCACGAACCCAATCCAGATGTACCATTTGGGACTTTGGTTCAATCGCCCGGCTGACGCTGAATCGGCGGGCTGTGGGGACACCGAAACGCCGTTTAATGGCACTCACAACGCAGGAATACAGGCCCTGAGCACCAAGAATTTCCAGCCACTTAGCGGTCCGTTAAAAGGTATCGAATAGCCACAAGAAACCTATTTGGTGATATCTCGAACAGATTTCGATGATGCCTTGCTCTTACTCATTTTGGGGGTGCTCTATGCACAGAATAGCTTTAACACTTGTCCTTGCCCTACTCACCGTCAGCGCCGGTCATTCCGGCGCTCCGTCGGCGGATTGGGCGATCAATGCAACCGCAATCGAGGCGTGCAGCTGTCCTCACTTCTGCATGTGCTATTTCAACTCGCATCCGGCAGTTCATCACGAAAACGGCAAGATGGAACACTTCTGCAAGTTCAACAATGCTTACAAAGTGAACCAGGGACACTACGGCAACGTTGATCTTGCAGGAGCCAAGTTCTGGATTAATGGGGATCTGGGTGGTGACTTCTCTCAGGGACAAATGGATTGGGCGCAGGTGACGTTCGATAAAGCAGCAACCGCCGAACAACGCCAGGCGCTCGGGGAAATCATCGGGCATGTGTTTCCGGTGAAATGGAAATCACTGCAGGTCGCCGAAGGCAATATCGATACCTGGACCTTCGACAAAGATCACGCACACGCCACACTAAACGGCGGCAAGACCGCAGAGATCAAATTGGCGCGATTTCAGGGAATGACCGACGAGCCAGCCGTGCTTAAGAACGTCAAGTATTGGGGCACGCCGCGCAATGACGGTTTTGTCATGATGCCGAACGAAATCGAAACATACAGGGAGGGACCCAAGCCGTATGAGTTCAAGGGAACAAACGGTTTCATGCTCACATTTGACATGACTTCGAGGGATGTACCCGCAGCCAAGGGATCTTCAATGAACTATTAGTCCAAATCACTTGCATATGGTGCGTGCGCCGGGAATCTCCCGGCGCTTTTTTTCTTCCCTTGAAGGATGCAGTCGCTCCACATGCTGTAGACCGTTCCAGCAGTCTCGAAGTCAGAGCTGTCGATAGTGGCGAGTTGGTGCTTCAGGCAAAGAGGTAGAAGGTATACCTGAAGCTCACAGAAGCAGGATGCTGGAAGACGTTGCAGAGCGCCGTGTAAGAAATGCCTGACTTGCAATGAAATCTGACGCCGGAAGTCACGGAAATCCATGGCCTGACGCGCGAGAACCTCTGCCGGAAATTTGGGACTTTCGGCAGTTTCTGCCTCTCACCTATTTGATTGGTCCTCATAAGTCGGCCAGTGGAATACCAATTTCTACGCCTGTTCCTCATGACGGCGCATCCGGCTCCAAGCCGATGTGATCATTAACCGCATCTTGAAACGCTACTTGCATCCGAGGTATCGCTCCGTCGTCTGAATTGAAACGGGGCCGAGCAGGAACTGAATCTGATCTAGTTCACCTCCTGCCTGATGACACAATCGCGCACAGGTCCTTCTCAAATCGTGCGGTGCCACCGATGGCAGACCACAGCTTTTCGCGTTTGTTTTCACGATTGCCCAGATGACTTTGGGTGTAAAGCCGCGTCCCCAAATTCTGCCGGCTTTGTTGATAGACCGTAGCGACGGACCTGAGCTGATGCCGGCACCGACAGCCCAACTGTCGATCGCCTCTTTCACCACTGCGGAACGGGGATCGTTCGGATGTGGCCACCTTTTCCTCTCAGGTCGACGATGACCCAATGGCCTTCCCGAAGCTGAAGATCCTCTAACCGTAGGGTTGTAACCTCAGCTCTCCGGAGTCCGCAGCCGATGAGAAGCGAGAGCAAAGCGCGATTTCGTCGGCTGCGAAGAGTGTAGGCTGTCTCAGCGCCGAGTAACTTCTTGCCCTCCTCCGCCGTCAGCAAATTCCCGACACGCACTCCGAGCCGCCTGACGCCTTTCACAGGCCGAATGCCTGCCGCATGATCCGGGCTAAGAAGTCCGCAATCGGATGCCTCATACGCCAGCCGGCGTATCGCCGCCAATCTCAGGTTGATCGTCGACGGGGCGTACGGGTGCTGTTCGAGTGCGATTCGGTACCGTGTGACCACGGTCCTGTTGAAGGCTAGCCTGGGCTCCGAACAGTACCAGTCGATAAATTCACGAATGGCATGGTCGTATGAGCGCTTTGAACTCGAAGACGTGAGACTGTTCAAGACCGCAGATTTCGATTGTTCCAGATCGGGTAATTTGAGGACCGTTTTCGGGGCTCGTTTGCGTTTCCTTTCCGCCATTGGTAGCGGCCTCCGATGCCGCAGCGAAAAGCATGATCCGGTCCCCGATCTTCTAACTAGTAGCCCGTTTCTGGATAGTTCCGGTTTGCCGACGATACGCCCACTGACATCTGTCGTGGTTCGAGTGCTTCGCCAACAGCGCGAACACGCCTATTCTGTACTGGATTTTACTGGGCCGAGAGGTTGACTTCCTGCGCCAGCCGTTTGAATTCTGGTTGATCTCGTATGCGATCATACGCAGGTGACACCATCAGTGATCCCAAGAATGGGTCGCGATCAGCCAAAGCTGTCTCCAGCCAGTGCAAGGCCTCTGCTGTTTGACCTAGACCCAGATAGGTCCAGACAATGGGCAGGGCAGGAACATAGCCTTTCTCACGACCAGCCTCCAACTTCTCGACTATTTCCCGAGCTTCGGCCGCGTGTCCCAGCACTCCGGCAAGATAGCCGAAATAGCCCTCGCCAAGCGGCATGCCGCCAGCAAGTTTTCTGCCCATGTTTGCCATTTCCCAAGCTTCTTCATTCGAGCCCAACGCCGTCAACGATAAGGCTAGATAAAAATAGGTGTAGGGGGAGTCTGGGGTCAGTTCGATGGCGATACGCCCAGCGCGCATCGCGTCGTCATAGTGGCGCGCATAACAATTAGCCTGCACGAGGCGAAAGTTGGTCATCAGGTCCAGCGGGTCAAGTTCGACCGACTTGGCAGCATGGAAGACCGCTTCCTCGGGCCGACTCAGAAAGCTACAAAGAATGGAATAACACTGGTGTGGGAACGCGTTCGCCGGCTCCAGGCTAAGCGCCCGCCGGTGCGCCTTTTCCGAATCCTCCCATCGCCATTGAAGCATTCGCAGCATTCCCAATGTGCTGTGGAGAACTGCTGAATTCTCGTCGAGTGCCAGCCCTTTGGAGAGCAAGCTTGCCGATTCCGGCAGGCCGGTAGCGGGGGGCAGATCTCCGTAAATTGTCCTCACGATGTAAGACATGGCCGCGTTGTAATAGGGTTCGGCCCAATCGGGCTCCAGCCGGATCGCCTCCTGCTGGTACTCGAAAGCCCGCTGGATGCTATCGGGTCGCCGCCTTTTAAGAAGGTAGGCTCCCTTCAAGTACAGCATGTACGCCGTTGCATTGCTTGGGTGCGCTTTTTGGGGTTGGGACCCCGAACGGATGTGCATTGCTTCAGCTACTGCCGAGCAAACTTCATCTTGGATCGTGAACACGTCTCCTAAATTGCTGTCAAAGCGCTGTGCCCACATGTTGAAGCCATCTTTCACGCCGACGAGATTCACGCTGATACGGATGCGATCTCCTGTCCTCCATACCGACCCTTCCAGCACAGCTTCAACTGCTAGTTCGTTGCCGATTTGCCTTGCATCGCAACGCTGCCCCTTAAAGCGAAATACGACGCTGCCCGCTGTGACCCGCAGGCCTTGGACGCGAGAGAGCGCACGAATCAATTCGTCCGTCAATCCATCGCTGAAATATTCATCCTTGACGTTTCCGGTTTGGTTCACGAAGGGCATTACAGCCACGGCAGGGCGCTTGGGAATCGGAACGACAAAGCGATAGCCGCGCTTGGGAATCGTCTCGATGAAGCTTGGAGAGTTAGCCGAGTCGCCCAGAGCGTCACGCAGTCGGCTGACCGCAGAATTCAGCGCAACCTCGAAATCGACGAACGTGTCCGACGCCCAGAGCCGTCGACGCAACTCTTCGCGGGTAACAATCTCGCCGGGGCGCTCCATGAGAGCCGCGAGCACCTGAAACGACTGCTCGCGGAGGGTAATGGGCATCCCCCGCTTCAACAGTCGCCGTCCTTCCAGATCGACCTCGAATGCCCCAAAGCGCACACTCATAACATGGCCGTCCGAACATTTTTGCTTTCAGTGACTTGGCTGTCAAGGTTTTGGTTAGGCGGAAACCATTGTCATGGTTTCCGTTGCAGTTAAGATGCATGACAGACTTTTGGAAGGGTACTGTGGGAGGGGAAGTGGCGATCGGCGGCGATATGGTTGCGAACCCGAGGGAGGCAGCGCTGGTCAGGAAGCTCAAGATCAGGCTGCTGCCATTCTTGTTTGTACTTTTTGTCCTTGCCTTCATTGACAGAATCAACCTGGGCTTTGCTGCGCTGACAATGAATCAGGAGCTAGCGATCACTACCCAGCAGTTCGGATTCGCAGCAGGAATTTTCTTTTGGGGCTACTTCCTGCTCGAAATCCCCAGCAACCTCATCCTTCACAAGATCGGCGCGCGTGTCTGGATCGCCCGCATTCTGATCACGTGGGGCGCGATTGCCACGCTAACCGGGTTTGTGCACTCCGTCCATCAGCTCTATGTCGCCCGTTTTGCACTCGGTATCGCGGAGTCAGGATACTTTCCCGGCATCGTTCTGTACTTGGGCTATTGGTTCCGGCAAAGAGAAAAGGCGCAGGCGATTGCGTTGATCTTGATCGGCATACCCTTGGCGAGCATATTGGGTGGCCCGATTTCAGGTTTCATTCTGGATCACGCCCGCTGGTTCGGCCTCAGCAGTTGGAGATGGCTACTCATTCTCGAAGGTTTGCCCGCCTTAATATTCGCATTTCTCGTGCCTTTCCTGTTGCCGAGCAAACCGGGAGAGGCGAAGTTTCTGACCGCAGATGAAAAGGCATGGATAACCGAGAAATTGGAGCGAGAAGACCGGCTAAAGCTCGCTGCAAAAAAGCAATCGATTTCCGTGTCACGGACTCTGCTGAACCCCAGAGTCTGGCACGTGGCCTGTATCGGTTTTTGTCACGGCTTTGCCAGCTACACCTTTAGCTTCTGGCTGCCTCAGGTGATGAAGTCACTGTTTGGCGGGCGGTCCAACACACTAGTCGGCATCGCGGTTATGATCCCCAGTCTCCTGGCGCTGGTCGCCATGGTCGTCGCGTCCCGACGCTCCGACCGCACGCTGGAACGCCGATATCATCTAGCAATCTTGAGCGTTTTGGCTGGAATTGCCTTTCTCCTGCTTGGAGTACCTCGCTCGCCCTTGTTCTCTGTTGTCCTTTTTTCGGCTGTTGCTGTCGGAAACTACAGCTTCTTGCCCATCTTTTTCTCATTGCCCGGCGAATTCCTCACCGGCTCCTCGGCCGCTGCGGGCATTGCGTTGGTGACTTCGGTGACCAACCTCGGCGGTTTTGCTGGACCTTTTACGGTGGGACTCATTCGCCAAAGGACGGGCAGCTTTTACCCCGGCCTGATCTGCGCCGGAATTTTTTTCCTTGTCTCTGCGAGCTTGGCTTTTGTTCTACCCAAGCGACTCTCGCCAGCTGGCGAACGATTAGCAGGGACTGACGTAGATCTGGAAACAAATCCTAATGCGCTATTGGAGAAAGCATGAATCTCAATCCCAAGCCTATTCGCATCGAGCCCGCATTTGCGGACCGCGAACACGTCCGTGCCATGTTTATGCGAAATGCTCCATATCGGGCGCTCGCGGCTTATGCTCCTGAAGGGATCAAAGACGAAACACGCGAAGAAGACAAGAAGCCGCTTTTTCCGTGGTTCCGAGGAGACTGGGCTCTGGATGGAAAGCCCCTCGTCGAGGGAGCCGAACTAATCCTGGACAACAGGAAGTTTGTCGAGGCTGCGAAGGCCGCCTTCGACACTCCGCTCGTCTCTCCTGAATTCGTAGCCGTCAATATCAATGGCCCCTCGCCCGCTGGCAGAACCCACATCGACAACCCCTCCTTCTACGGTGCGACGCGCGTAAATTATCCATTGCCATTTCTGAGAGTGATGGGCTTCTCTGGGCTGTTCGACGCTTGGCGCGTCGTTCGCGCCAGCACACTCTGCTGGTTTTACGAAGGGTCTGGCGGTAGTTTCGATTACTGGCCGGATGGGCTGGATGGGCCAATGCGAAGCGAGCAGCCACCCTTTGGAAATGTCGCTCTGTGCGCAGATACTGATCGTGTGTACCACCGTATCGGTGCTATTGGAAATGATGGTGCTGAATTGCCACAGATGTCAGCCTCTGCAACAATCCAACCGGGTGGTGATGGCAACTGGACCATTCTTGAGGACGGAAAGGTTCGGGCAACTTACCCAAGTCACGCGATTCGTTTTTCTGTTCTCTGGAAAGCCGAAGTGCGGAACGGAAATTCGAGGCCTTACGATCTGACTCTTGATCAGATCATGGCAATTTTCACAGAGGACCTGCGTCATCGCGGTATCGACTTCCATGTACCGCCCTCTCCGTTGGCTGATACTCCATGGATCCTACTTTTGCAACGGATTTACACTCCTACTGCGACTGCTGGCAGATGACGGGCAAACTGGAAGTTGTCCGAGCCATAAGTCGGCTTATCGCCAGCGATCATTCACTGACAACAAGCGCGTTTATGAGGACGAATCCTCGAAGCGCCGCCCAACTCATCGGGATATGATGTGCGCATGAAGATTGTGCGGCTTTCCTGGGCTGGCGTTCAAGTGGAGTCTGAGGGTGCCACTCTTGTCATCGATCTGTTGGAGCACACGGCCCCGATCCGCTCATTCATGGGCGATCCCCGCTTGCCAATCGCATTTGGTCCCGAAGTTCTCGACTTAGCGCTTGTCACGCACCTGCATCCTGATCACTACGATCCCGATGCTCTACGGCGAAAGCTCCGGCCGGATGCGAAGATAATTTGTGATCCAGCTAACGCATCGAAGATCGCGCGCGATGGGTTCACCGTCGTGGGGGCTACTCTGTATGAATCGATCTCGGCCGGACCATTCACCGTGACTGCTTTGCCGGCCGTTGACGGCTTGGGTGACCCGCAGATCTCGTTCCTTGTCGAGGCAGAAGATATCAAGGTCATGCACTTCGGGGACACACTTTGGCACGGCAATTGGTGGAAGATCCGGGCTCGGTGCGGTCCGCCGAACCTCGCATTTCTTCCGATCAACGGCGCCATCACACAGTTTCCGAACATGACACCCAGCGGAATCCCTGCCGATCTGATGCCAGTTCAAGCTGCATCCGCCGCTGCGATCCTCGAAGCAAGGGTCGCTTGTCCAATGCACTACGGAGCGTTTCACAGCCCGCCTGTCTACGTCGAGTTTCCAGATGCTGAACGAACGTTCCTCGAAGCAGCCGGCCGGCTTGGAATACTCGTCCAGATTATCGAGCCGGGAAAGGAAATTGCGATTAGCTGAGAAAGTCCTTACAACTCCGATCAGGTGATTTGTTTTGGCGAGTGCATTATCCCTCGCCAAATCACTCATCGATAGATAAAGAAGGGCAATTATATAGCTGACTAATCCCGCCAGTTGTTGTTCGATGCGCCACTGGGATCACCTTTGGGCTTCAATTACCGATTCTGGCGTCTTGTGCTTGATGTCCTGCCATTCACCTAGTTTACTCGTCCATTCACCACCCTGTAACTGACGCGCAGCGTGCTCTATACCCAAGCACTCGTCTGTTGACCTCTGCTCGCTAATTGAGAGAGCACGTTTTGAGTCTCATTGGACCAGGTGCCATAATACGTGGTGTTTTTCGGCTACCCAAATGCGGAAGACAGTTCCTCGCCGCTTTAACTGGCCCGACAACACCCTTGCGGTCATCTTGTCCGTTTTTCTGTCCTATGTGTCGTTCGGTACATCCCCGGTTGACGCCCTCGATCCGAACCTGCGCCTCACCCAGTACATGCACAAGTCTTGGGGGACCCAAGATGGCTCCCTCCCGGCTGCGATGTCTTCCATCACGCAAACCTCCGATGGTTTTTTGTGGTTCTCAGCCCTCTCCCAAGGAATTTACAGGTTTGATGGTGTTCGGTTTGTTTCCAGGACATTGCCCACACACGATAAAGCGATGAGCACGATTGTGGACGTTTATGGCGACCATGCCGGTGGGCTATGGGCGCTAGGCGAGAGTGACATCGTTCACCTAAAAAATGGAGTGATCACTTCTCGTTTCAACTTGGATGGGTTCCAGAGCTTTGAACACATTAGCGAGGATCCTGACGGCTCGTTGTGGGTGGTGCGGGGCGGGGCCCATATAGCAGATGCACCCCTTTGCCGTGTTACTGACCAAGCCGTCAAATGTTTCGGAAAATCAGATGGAGTGTCGATTTCCCCCGCCGACTCTCTATTGCCTGACGGAAAAGGAGGATTTTGGCTTGGCGGGCAAACAGGGCTTGTCCACTGGCATGATGGCGTATCAGAAACTTATCCGATCAAAGCGCTGAACTCGAACGCCGGACAGCAGGGAGTCGTGAGCTTGGCGTGCGGTCCTGACGGAACACTCTGGGTTGGCATACTTGCAGAAGGACCCGGGCTCGGGCTCGGACGGTTAATAGCAGGGATAGCAAAGCCATTTGTAACACCCACTTTCGATGGCAGTAAGGTAGTTGTCAACAGACTTATCTTCGATCGCGACGGGAATCTCTGGGTGGGTACAGTGGGCAAGGGGATCTTTCGAATTCGTGGCAACGTGGTGGACCATTTTCAACACAGGGATGGGTTGTCCGGTGATTCTGTACTTGCTCTTTTCGAAGACAGAGAAGGGATCGTGTGGACTGTAACCACAAATGGCATTGATAGCTTTCGCGATCCGCGAATCACCATTTTTTCAGAACGCGAAGGCCTGGGAGCAGATGCAGCCGCAGGGGTTCTGGCGAGCAGAGACGGAACGATCTGGGTAGCAAACGCTGGATCGCTTGACCACATTAGGGATGGGACAGTTTCGTCCATTCGTGCAACGAATGGTCTACCGGGTCATCAAGTTTCCTACCTGCTCGAAAACCATTCCGGCAAGCTATGGGTGGGAGTGGATGACGGGCTATATCTATTCGAAAATGGGAGTTTCCGTCGGCTCCCCGAACCAGATAACCGGCCCCTTGGGATGGTTGTGGCCCTTACCGAGGACATCGACGGGAACATTTGGGCGGAGTGTGCAAGCAAGCCCCGAAAACTTGTGCGTATCCGAGATTTTCAAGTGCAGGAGGAGTTTCCTGAATCAAAGCTTCCCCCTGGGCATAGTCTCGCTTCCGACCCAAACGGAGGAATTTGGATAGCGACTCTAAAGGGAGATGTCGGACTTTTTCGGAACGGCGCTCTCGAAATGAAGTTTCCGTTAAACCCAGGAGGCGATCCGTTCAATCGCAAGATTATGTCGAGGGCAGATGGTTCTATTCTTGCGGCTTCCGAAAACGGACTTGTCGAATGGCGACGGGAGAAAGTACAGCGGATGACGACGAAGAACGGTCTGCCTTGCAACTCGGTGATCTCATTCATGCAGGACAATGAGAATCGCTGGTGGTTGCACACGGGCTGTGGTGTGGTCGAGTTCCCGGATTCGGAGCTCCAGCATTGGCGGGACAATCCGGAGACGATTGTTCAAACCCGAGTCTTCGACGTGTTGGATGGAGCGCGGCCGACAGGCTGGCCATCTTTTAATACTGCTGCCTACTCTGCGGATGGGCGAGTGTGGTTTGCGACAGGATTTGTAGTAGAGATGGTTGACCCGTCCAGACTCTCGCAGAAATCGCTTCCGGCACAGACATACATCGAATCCCTCATCGCTGATCGAAAGGAGGTCGAAGCCACGCCCAACCTCAGAGTTCCTCCAAACCCTAGGGACTTGCAAATTGATTACACCTCACCCACTTTTTCGATTCCGGAGAGGGTAAATTTTCGCTACCGGCTTGACGGCTATGACCGCGATTGGCACGAGGCCGGCACGAGGCGACAGGCGTTTTATACGGACTTGCCTCCCGGTAAGTATTCATTTCGCGTGGTCGCAAGTAATAGTGACGGCGTCTGGAGCGGAAGCACCGCCAAGCTCGATTTCTCTGTTACACCCGCGTACTACCAGACAAACTGGTTTCGTGCCCTCTGTATGGTCATATTTATAGGTCTGCTGTTGGTATTCTACCAATGGCGTGTCCGGCATTTGCGTCATGAGTTCGAGATGACGCTGGAGACGCGAGTCAGCGAGCGGACACGCATTGCGCGAGAGCTTCACGACTCGCTGCTGCAAAGTTTCCATGGTTTGCTGCTCCGCTTCCAGACCGTGTTCCAGTTGCTGCCAGAGCGCCCGATGGAGGCGAAAGAGAAGCTAGGAAGCGCCATCGAGCAGACCGCCGACGCGATTACTGAAGGCCGGGATGCAGTGCGGGGATTGCGAGATTCCACAGTCCAAGGCAACGATCTCGCGCAGGCCATCAGCACCCTCGGAGAGGACCTGGCAGCGGACTCAACCAACCACCGACCTGCATTCCGCGTCGCCGTTGAGGGTGAGGCGCGGAATCTGCACCCCATCCTCCGGGACGAGATCTACAAGATTGCTGCCGAAGCGCTGCGGAACGCGTTCCGCCACTCTCGGGCACGGCAGATCGAGGTCGAAATCCGGTACGACAGCGACCAATTCCGGCTGCGGGTGAGGGATGATGGAAAAGGCGTTGACCCGGCGATTCTCTCCCGTCAAGGTGGTGAAGGACACTACGGCTTGCCCGGTATGCGGGAGCGCGCCACTCTTATAGGCGGTAAGCTGGTCCTGTGGAGCGAAGTCGATGAAGGTACCGAAGTGGAACTGCGCGTTCCTGCCAGCACCGCCTACACGAGAGCACAGAGAAGCTCGTGGTTTTCACGCAAGGCGAAGGCGTGAAGTAGGAGTACTCATGAACGCCGGTAGCTCGCAAATTCGAATTCTGGCGGTTGACGACCATCCAATCGTGCGCCAGGGGATCGCCGGTCTCATTGGCATTCAGACCGATATGATTTTGGTAGGTGAAGCATCCAACGGTCGCGATGCCATTCAGCAATTCCGGACGCACCATCCCGACGTCACGCTCATGGACTTGCAGATGCCGGAGATGAACGGCATCGATGCGCTCATTGCGATTCGCAACGAATTTCCCGACGCAAAAGTGGTTGTGCTGACGACCTACATAGGTGATACGCAAATTCTGCGCGCTCTCAAGGCCGGTGCGCAGGCATACCTGCTGAAGAATACATTGCACAAGGAACTACTCGATACAATTCGAGCGGTCTATGAGGGAAAGAAAACCCTCTCGCCGGAAGCGTCGTTCCAAGTGGCAGAGCATGCGACGGATGATGCGCTGACGCCAGCAGAGATCCTTGTCTTGAGGATGATTGCCGCTGGAAATGCAAACAAGCAGATTGCGGATCAGCTCTCGATCACAGAGGAAACCGTTAAAAGCCGCGTCAAGAACATCCTTTCCAAATTGGGCGCCAACGACCGAACGCACGCCGCAATGATTGGCCTGAAGAGAGGAATCATCGACTTATAGTTCCCGCCCCCTTGCCTGCCCCCCTCAGAAAATTAAGAACTCTAAAGAGTGACGATTAAACCTCTTTGTGGGGTTTCGATCGGCCCCGACACGGAGGACTCTAGTTATGTACGGAAAGGTGCGCAATTGCGACGGCTGTATTCCACATTTGCTGGCGGCTGGCCCGGCGCAGGGTTGCTTCTCATGCGCGTGGTCGTTGGCAGCGTGCTGATTGTTCGCGCGGGCTTGAGGCTGTGGAGCGATCTACCGCCGATGAATGTGACAATTCCTGCTGTCTTCTTGATCGGAGCGGGATTACTGCTAATCGCAGGTTTATGGACTCCCATCGTGGGATCTTCCATAGCATTGATTGAGATCTGGAAGATACTTACCGTACCCGGCGACAAATGGGTATGGCTGCTGTTAGGAACTGCCGCTGCCGCTCTCGCAATGTTGGGACCGGGTTTGTGGTCCATCGATGCTCGTCTGTTCGGGTGGAAGCGCATCGAAGCTCCGCCCCGCAAAAAAAGCTCTGACTCTCGCTAACCCAACCCTCCCCATTTATCACAAATTCTTGCCTCAGAAGAGGGTGACATTCGTCCCCCCAAGAGTCTGCGATTTACCCCGATGTGGGGCTGCTTGAAAAAAGAACTCGGGTAACAATGGCTGCGTCATCACGACCACAGGTGCAAGGTCGGAGGCGCTTATGTGGAAGATCACGACTCGCGGTTTCACGCTACACGAAGTCCTAGTCATGGCTGCAACGAATGTTGCATCCACCCTGATAGCGACCGACAAAAGCGAGCGAACGACTGGTACCGCCGCCCGAAGCACCGAGATTCAACAGGCTCCAGGAGAAATGTCATGGCAAAGGTGATTGAGTTTTACATACCGAAGAACTTTCGGAGAGCGTTGAGGACGGCGGCTCAGCCGCGATTCGGACAAATAATCGAGTTCTGCCCACAGACGAAGAAATCAGCTTAACCGTTCGCTAAGCAGTGGAAGTGTAAAGGTATCGGATTAATCGGGCGCGTTGACACAACGCATCCGGGCTAGGAGAAGCCATGCGAGGATTAACAAAATTTGTGCTGCATCTAGTGCCAACTTTTCTGGTGTTGTGGCTCGTTTTTCTTGGCGGGCGCTGCATTGCCCAAGAAGTAGACGTGCCGACTGGACGCGGAAGCGGCTCGGTAGTTGCGCCCACGGGCTGGGCAGAGTTGATTGCCCCTGTGCAACAGCGGATCGATCTCAAATTCTACGGTTTTTACATTGGCGAAGTGAAAGCGCCGTCAGCACAGTTTGACGCCACTTTTCGCGTGACCAAGTTTCTGTCGATCACTCCCAGCTATCTGTATTACTCGGTCCCTGCAGACGGGCTTAATGAACTTGCGAATCATTCGGGAGGATTTACTAACACTTACGAGGAGCATCAATTTCGGATCGATGGAACGGTTATGTTCTCGGTCCACAAGTTTGAAATCTCCGAGCGCAACATGTATGTCAGAAGATTTCTTCCAACATACATTTATGGCGGAAAGTTTCTTCCAGAAAAAGAGATCAACCGCTATCGCAATAAGATCGCGGTCGCATATCCCCTTGCGGTTGGGGGCCACATCTGGAAACCCTTCGCGTCCTACGAAGCCTTTTACGACCAGGGAAGCGGGTGGACGAAAAACCGAGCCTGGACTGGCGTCACCGTGCCCATCGAGAAACATGTGTCGTTTCAGCCCTCCTACATGTGGGAAAACACAAACGGAATCAAAGACCTCCGCTATGTAATGTTTGGCCTGATCTTCAGAATGCCATCGAGATAAGAAGCTGATTTCTATTCAACGCTCAATAAGGAGACTTGTATGTCAAAACTGCCACAACGACTAACTGCAATGCTTGCCCTGATCGCCAGCCTGGTTTTCTGCACCGCCGCGCTGGCGCAGATGCCAATAAACCCTTGGAAGAAGGCCGCGCCGTTCCCTATGCCGGACGAAGAACTCTACGGCACTGCCGTTAACGGCAAGATGTACGTGATTGGCGGCTGGGATGACGGCAAAGCTGCCGGCATCAACTACGAGTACGATCCCGCTACCGACAAATGGACTCAGAAAAAAGGGATGCCGCGGTCAGCCCACCATGCCGCCATAGCCACTGCCAATGGCAAGCTTTACGTAATCGGCGGCTTCGTGCCTCCAAAGGACACTCAGATACCGACCGGCGGCGCGTGGGAACCCATCGCCGACGTGTGGGAGTACGATCCGGCGGCGGATTCCTGGAAGTCGCTGGCTCCGTTACCGACGAAACGTGGGGCGGCGGTAGCGGTCGAGGTCGGCGGCAAGATCTACGTCATCGGCGGCGCCACCACGGTGGCAGATTCCAAGGACCCATACTTCACGTTCTTCGGCCCATCTTTGGTGCTCACCACCAACGAGGTTTTTGACCCTGCCACGAACAGGTGGGAGAGCCGCAGGCCGATGTCGGTGGCGCGCAATCATGCGTACGCCGCCGCCGTTAACGGCAAAATCTACGTCATTGGCGGCCGCACCGGCCACGCTTTCATCCTGTCCGCCACCAACACGGATGTGGTGGAGGAGTACAGCCCCGTAAGTGATATGTGGAGTGCTCCGAAAGAACGGATGCCGACGCCCCGTAGCGGCGGCGCATGGGGCACCGATGGCCGCAGGATCTATGTAGCGGGTGGCGAGGTGACCACGAAAGAGCTTGTAGGCGCCTTCCGAGCCGTCGAGGCGTACGAGCCGGCCACGAATTCATGGATCTCGCTGCCGCCGATGCCGATGCCGCGGCATGGCATCGCGGGCGCGGTGATCGGGAACGAATTTCATCTCGTCAGCGGCATGATTCAATCCGCAGGAGCGTTGTCCTTCCTTGACCCGCATCTCGAAGTCCACACGGGACAGCATGACGTCCTAGAGCTGAACTTCTTCTTTCCAACTCCTACAACGGGTGCGAAGAAGGAAGAAGCACTGCCTTCCACGGGTGCAAAGACTGTGGGTGCTGCTCCTTCTGCCGGTGCGATGAACAACGTAAGCGCGACTTCTTCTTCCGCTCGTCTGAAGAACGTAAGCGCGATTTCGACAGAGGTCGCTAACAGCGTAGGCACGGCTTCTTCCGGAGGGAAGAAGCCGTACATACGTTACAACGTGAACAGTCCCGAAGGCCAGGTGATGCTTGCGAAATACGCGCAGGCGATCGAGATCATGAGAACCTTGCCGGACTACGACACTCATTCCTGGACGTGGTGGTGGAATACCCATTGGATCAAGGGCCCCCCGGCTTTCCTATGGGATTACTCCATGAAAAAGAAAGCAGAGGTCATCGCGGCCCTCCCGAAGGAGTATCAAGCCGATGCCGAGGCCGTATGGGACGGATGCCAAGCTCACCCCTACAACCCGTCGAATCCTGAGCAATATCAGCAGTGGTACTTCCTGCCCTGGCATCGGCTCATGCTCAATCAGTTCGAAGGAGTCATTCGCGAGGTGCTGCACGACGAGACTTTTACGCTTCCCTACTGGAACCCGGTCACTGGAAACGACGCCGATTTGGTTCTACCGGCCGTATTCCGGGCTCCTGGCACCACACTGTATAACGGCACGCGCTGGCCCTGGGTCAACGGCGGCGAACGGATCGACATACTTTACCGGGACTGGCTAAGTCTGGACGCTCTCAATGAGGACTTTTATATCGACTCGCCAACGGGCAGCCACGGCTTTAATCCCAAGTTGGACACCAACCCTCATTTCTTGACGCATCTTGCAGTCGGAGGCGATATGGCCGATTTCGCGACGGTCGGCGGTGACCCATTGTTCTATCTGCATCACGCAAATCTGGACCGCATTTGGGAAAGCTGGAATCGACTCGGCCACACCAATCCAACCGATCCCAAGTATCTCAACCGCACGTTCGCATATGGAGACAGAAGCGGCAAGCGCGTCGATCTGCCGGTCAGCGCGGCCGACCGTGTTGCGCAGCTCGGCTACGAATATGACATCTATGAAAAAGCGCCCAAGCCGCAACACCTGACCACAGAGGAGACCGCCGCCAGAGAGCGCACATACAAGGCTCTCCACGAGAAGGCCATGGGCGGTCCGCATGCTGGCCACCATGAGCACAGCATGGAAGCCTCGACCAAGCAGGACACACACTGAAGCCAGGGCGGCGACCGAGCCGCATAACGCTTTGAGGAATGTCCACTACGTTCGCAAATTGATCGATCTGCATAAATAAAAGGAGAAAACAATGAAGTACATCTTTGTCATCGCCAGGGTCTTGTTGGGCCTCGTTTTCACGGTCTTTGGCCTCAACGGGTTTCTACACTTCTTCCAGAATCCGCCAGTGCCTGGTCTCGCCGGACAGTTCATGGGAGCTCTATTAGAGTCGCATTATTACGTGATCGCGTTCGGAACGGAACTCATCGGCGGCGCGCTGCTGCTAAGTAACCGCTACGTGCCGCTCGCACTGACGCTGCTCGGACCGGTGATCGTGAACATCCTTAGCTTCCACATGTTTCTGGACTCAGAAAACATGGCGCCCGCCATTGTCGTCACGGTGCTATGGTTCGTCGTTTTCTCGCAGGTGCACAATTCCTTCGCGGGACTGTTCGTGGCGAAAAAACCTGGATTGAAGTCCAGCAGCCGTGCCGAGGCGCTAGGCGCGGCATAGTTCGGGAAAACCGTTCGGCCAACTGAACCAGGTCTGATCGAACGGCCAGAGGCACGATGCAGATGCTCACGGCGGTCCGCATGGTGCCGTTACGCGTATGGAATTGCAGCCTGGAGCACGAACGGATGCAATTCCAGATGAGAGGAATGAACCAGACAACGCGGGCGGAGCTAGCCTGAAAACGGGCAGGCGATACCGGCCCGGGCGAAAGGACTAAAGCAAATGATTATTACTTTTCTAATCGCAAAGATCATTCTAGGCGGCTATTGGCTGATGTTAGCTCCAGTTCTGTTCCTGCCATTGTGGATTGTTTTTCTCAGCTCGCAGGTGCGGCGCGGACTCCTTGGATATGTGGTGCTTCCGTTAGCAGTCGTATTTGCGGCGCTAGGGGCGATTTTTCTATTCACTCTGACCTTGCCTGACGCAGTCACAGTAGTTGCTGGAGTTCAGGCAATTTGGCTGCTCGCAGCTGCGATTACGCTTCTTAGTCGGAACAGAACACAACGTGGCAGCCAGTTTCAAGAACTTCGTACGGCAAAATCATCGATCACGCGATGAAGGAGGAACACATGTCGGTGTATGTCATTGCAAGTCTTACGATCAAAGATGCGGTTCGGTTCGAGGATTACAGACGGATGCTGCTACCAACAATGGCGAAATATGGCGCCGATTGGTTGCGCGTGGCGGCCCCATTGTTCTCGAGGGAGAGTGGCCGCGCGACCCTAGCACCAAGAGCCCGAGCATAAGCAAGAACAGGATTTCCATGCCAAAACCCACGATTCACCCCTTGGTTGCGTTTTGGTCGTTAGCGACAGTAGTTGTTGTGCTGGCCGGCTTCTCTTCGTCGGCTTTCATGGCTGACTTGAAGCCACGGATCCCCTCTCCGATTCCTTTGCCCAGCTCAGGAAGTTTCTTGGGTCCGAACACTAACAAGGAAATACCGAAAATGATCAGCAGATGCATCGGTTGAAACAGACCTTCTAACATATATGCTCCTCAAGTTCCCGTCGAAAGACCTGCAAACAATCCAGGGTTGGTGAAAGGCAGGCGCCGCGACCCGTGTTTTCAGGTGCGGCGCCCCCACTTAAACGACAAGCGATCCGCATAAGGCGGACAGTTAGGGTTCAGGTTACTACGCTAAGCGCACCGCGGCATCGGCCTCGACAGCCATCGCTTGCACTGTCTTGAAGAACTTCTCGCTTTGGCCGATGAAGAGTCCATCTGCAGTGAAGCTTTTGATTGTCGCCACGGCACCCCCGAATTTATCGGTTAGCGGGCGTATGATCGAGACAGGGGGAAGGTTCCGCTTGAATTCAGTAGGGACCGGGAAGATCAGGCTGGGCTGGATCAGCGGGTTGAGCGGGCTGAAGAAATTGGGAAATGTGAGGCCGGATACGGAGTCCGTAAACGGCGCCACCGGCGGTTGCACTGCGTTGCCCGAAAAATCCACCCATTCCAAAAAGTGCGCGACCTCATCTCCGCCGATGCCAAACAGGATCCTAACCACTTCCAGATCCGTCGCTTTTTGAATCAGGGATGCGTAAAGACTCGAACCGCCTTGCTCGATATATCCGAAGTGAAAGGCCGCCACGTTCGCGATTGCCTGAATATGTGCGTTGCCGGGAACGTTGAAAGTGGGGTCGGTAGTACCGAAATCGTCATCGGTTCTGGGAATGGCGGTAACCCCTTTGAGAGTGATCGCCTGTGGAAACGTTGCACCGAGATCCGGATTGGTCGCGCTGCGATAGCGAACGTACCAACTGGTGTCGACAGTGAGATTCATGATGTTCGTCAGGCGCCCAATGCCCGTTGATCCTTGAGCGGTGCTTCCCGGCAAAGTTTCGAACTCGTCGAAGTTGACCGGTTCGGCTCCTTTGGACTCGAGAAATGCATTCAGGAAGGCGGCATGAGTGAGTTCATCTTTCCAGTTGCTGGTTATGTATTGAGGGCCATCCGAATCGAGATTCGACAACGCCACCTGATAGTTGTTCAGCGTCTGGTTCGGGTCAACCTCAATGGGTGGATTTATGCCGATACCACCGAGTTCCGCGTACTGCGTCCAAAGATCTGCCTCGATCAGTTCTGCAGCTGCCAGAAAACGGAGGATGGCGACATCGCCCGCATTAAGGGAACCGCTTTTTTGTGTCTGGGTCTGTGCACGGGCCAGAGGTCCGGTTGCTAACAAACCTGCGCCCACTGCTGCGCCTCCTACCAGAAGGCCACCTTTCAAAAAAGAACGGCGGTCTACTGGACGACTAATGCTGTCTGGGAGAACTTTTTTCTTCATGTTTGTGCTCCAATTCCTTTGCTTATGATTTTGTTCCAGCAGTACTGTGCGTTAGACACGGGCGATCAATGACAAGAGACATCGGGAATGTCATTTGATTGTCAACTCTTTGTAAGGGCCGCTGACAATCCCGTCGCGATAGTTGGGACAGAGACGCCGGATAAGTGGCCCGAGATGCTTTCATCTCCAATTCATTCCTGGCTGCGACTTTGATCTTGCTATCTACAAAACTCGACGAGGCGGCCTTTTATTCCCAAGTCACCGAACTATTCGTACCCAGGGGTACTTACACCGCACCGCCCGGACTCCTCTCCCCGGTCTCGATCACCGGAGAATCTACGGACGCGTCATTCATCAGACCGTGTGAGGACTTCTTTCGAGTCGGCGAGTTCATCTTTGTATGAAAAGCAGAACGAGATGACCAGCATTGCTGTCAGCCCGGTAAGTCCGTAAGACATTAGTTCCAGCATTCTTTCTCTCTAGGTATCCTTTTCCGCGCTTCCCGGCGATTCAACCCGAACAAATGGACGTCAACGTTTACCGATGGTTCAGTGCTACCGGAAGGGCGCTATATACCAACCACAGTACGTTCCCGCGCCACTGAGTAAGGCAGCTGTCCAGAGCACGAGCTCCGTCCGCATCCACCACTTCCAATGTTTGAACCGGAGAGACTGTGGAAGAAAGTTCGTGCCCGCCACCATGACGATATAGAGTCCCAGAAACTCAGTCGTTATCCCCAGGGCCGCGTGTAATATAGCCGCCCGGTAATACCGCTTATGAAGACCGTGTAACAACGCTGGTTCCACTTGTTGCTGGAACGACGGCCACATTACCAGTCCGATCACTACCAGGTTCAAGAGAAGCACAGTTGTTTGGCAGATACCGTGAGCTTTGTAGCATTTTTTCTTCGCGAGGAGAACTCCCGCGATCAACGCTGCTTCCATGATGAGCTGCAAGACGAGGTTGAGATCTGCTGCGAAGGGTGCTCCTGTACCGAGAAAGCCCTTTGCTGGGAAGAAAAAGGACACAAAGATCAGCTCCTGCATCGAGATCTCGTAAACACGTAGCCGGGAACATCACTGGCAGCGCGGAGTTGAGAATACTGCGTGATGGAAACTGACGAAATCACCATGAATCACGCATTGTTGAGGCAATGGTTGACACTGTCGGTTGCTGCTGTACGAGTCGCCGCACGCATCTCGGACTCGGCAACATTGATCGAGTGTGTCCGATCCATCGCGTTGCGCAAGCACTCGGCAAAAAGGCCGAGAGTCCGGCCTGTCCGTCTGCCTGAAGGGAATAACTGCGCTCGCGCCAAGTGTGTCTGCTTGCTGAAGTATTTGGTCAGGCCTTCGCGAAGCTGCAGCCGAGCTCGCAATAGCCGCGCCTTCACTGCCGTCTGACTTACGTTCAGCACTTCTGCGGTTTGATCTATGGTGAGTCCTTCAATATCCCGCAACACAAAGACCGTCCGCAAGATCGAACTTAGCTCTTCCAGGCATTTGATCAGGATGTCCCGTAATTCAGACGCCCAGTAGAGCTGTTCTGGATTGGGAGCCCAGTCAGTGACCTCTTTTGGAAGCATGTCACTATCGGCCTGAAAATCCTCATCACGGGACGCCTCTTTCGTGGTGCGTTGCTTGCGCAGCCTCATCAGCGACTGGTTCACGATGATGCGAAAGAGCCAGGTGGAGAATTTGGAATCCTCGCGGAATGCCGACAGGTTTTGATAGGCCTTCAAAAACGCTTCCTGAACTGCATCTTGCGAATCTTCTTTGTTGTGCGTGATGCTTTGAGCGATTCGGAGAAGTTTGCGATCGTATCGCTTTACGAGTTGCTCGAAAGCGGCAACATCGCCATTCTTGGTAGCATGGACAAGATCCAGGTCATCGTTTGCCACTTCCCTCACCGCGAATTGTGCCGAGTCTATAGTCATATTCGTGCACTTGACGCGGCGAAGCGTTGTTCCCCAACGCGCTGCCCACGCCCTCTAGAGATCTGCGCTCACTGCACCACTACTTTGCCGGTCATCTTCGGGTGAATCGTGCAGTAGTACGGATACGTTCCGGCCTTGGTAAACGTGTAGGAGAACTTTTCATCCGTATCCAACACCTTGGACTTGAACACACCCTCTGTACTGACCGACGTATGGGGAATGTCGTCAGCGTTTGTCCAGGTAACTGTCGCTCCGACAGGTACGGTGATCGTCTGTGGTCCAAAAACGAAATTATCGATTTTCACCGCTGCGTTTGCCGCCGAGGGCTGGTCATTCGCTTTGACGGTCGTTGGTCCCGCGAACGGGATTAGCATTGCCATCATTACCGACGTCGCTACACCTGCAACCCACATATTTTTCCTCGTCATTGTTTTTTCCTTTCTAGTTCGATGTCCTTGCCTGATCTTTGTTTTGGACCGGATGCTCTTTAACCATGGATCGAGTCAACTACCGCCAGGGGCGCGTTCGCATTTCCTGAAGCCGAAGAACCCGAGTCCCCGAGTGGCGAATCGACGACTGCGAGGCTGCGACCGCTCACCAAATAATTCACATCGGTGATACCCAACACTTTCTGCAACTGGTCGGCTGGCACCTTCAAAGGCCCGGCCGAGGGCGCTGTTCCCGGTGCTGGCTGGGGGAAGGCTGTCGACATTGCTGTGTGGAACGAAACCTTGCCCTCCACCTTTTGCATGATTTGGTGAATGTGTCCGTTCAACACCGTCACCGAACCGAAGCGCTTTACGTACGACAGGGCTTGTTCACTGTCGTCGGTTCCCCATCCCCAATCTGGATAGATGGTCCAGAGTGGAATGTGGGCGAAGAGCACAATCGGAGTGCTGGCAGAGCGGTCCTTGAGATCGTCCTCAAGCCACTCCAGTTGCTCGTGACCCAGTGAGCCCATGCCTCCGGCTTTCAAATTGGCGACATTCACGAGACCAACGAAATGCACACCCTTGTGATCGAAGCTCGACCAACCTGTGCCCTTGGTGCCCTTCCCATAGCGCTGGAGATATTCCGCGCCGTTATCGGTCAGCATGTCGTGCTCACCGGGCACAAAGAAAATCTGTTTTGCCGACGCTCCTTTTAATACTTGATCCAGCGTATCGAACTCACTCGGCTTCGAGAGCTGACTCAAATCGCCGGTGTGGATGATGAAATCCGGTTTGTGGGGCATGGCATTGATCTTGTTGATCGCCGTCTGCAGAGTTGCGGTGACGTCCGGGTTGGCCGGCTTGTTAAAGCCGATGTGGCTGTCGCTAATCTGCACAAAGGTGAAGTCCGCGCCTTTGCCGGCATCTTTGCCGTAGCCCTTGGCGAAGGCCCGGGACACCGGAATGCCGCCGCTCATGGTCCATACCAGGCCCGTGCCGGCCCATGCCATACACTTCAGAAATCCCCGGCGATCGACTCCGTCGTTGTTGAGGTCTTGCAATTTCTGATCGATAAGATCTTTGTTCTTGTCTGTCATCTGGCCTCCGGTGTTTTTGTAGCGTTCACAGTTGAGAACTGGACCGAGTCGGTTTTATTCCAGGTAAGACGAAGGGATAATCAGAAAGTTTTACGGTTGTCTCTGGACCGCATTGTCGCCTTGTTGTTAGGTCCAGGACTGCATAGGGGAATACAACGACGGAGTCCCCGGTAGGAATGGCATCCGGGAAAGGGGACCTGACCCAGATCGGGCCTCGTGGTACGGTCAGGGGCTGGTCACGCCGGCGCGAGAGGAATGCAGACGATGAAGTATCCGAGTCGAATCCTTCGCCGGACCTGCATTCCTTTCTATGATGGCCGATCCGGTTAGTTCCCCAAGTATCGCGCCACGGCCAAAGTGGTGATTTCTGTCTCGATGTTCACCTCATTGCCGACCACGATGATGTTCCCATCTGTTTGTATCAGCACTCCGGAAATGCGAAAAGGTGTGGCCACTGATCCGTCGCTGGCGAATGCATTGTCCAGTACGCCGTTGGATTCGAATCGCGCCAGACCACTTAGGCCGCCCACCACGATTTGTCCATTCGATTGGAGAGCGATTGCGGCTGGCTGGTTCTGACTCTGCGCGCCGAAGGTGAACTTCGTGGAAGAGAAAGTAGAATCAAGAACTGCTGTTTCGCTGAAACGAAACAGTTCGCCGGCAGTCTTCTGGAATCCGTTACCCACAATCGCAGCCTCAACAAAGTCACCGTTGGGCTGGAAGACAATCGCTTCGGAGGATGGTGACGACGGGTTGAAGGCCACCAGTGTTTCGGGAGTCACGGTCGATTGCAACACTCCCGTCGAGCTGAACTGTTCGGAGCCGGCGCCGCTAACGGCCAAGTAAGAACCGTCGGAGAGCTGCGCCAGTGCTGTGGGAACGATAGGAGTGGGCTCCTCCACAATTCCTCCCGTACCAAATGCCGAATCAAGACTGCCGTTGGGGTTGTACCGAACCAGAACCGTGGGAGACGGAACTTTTCTCAGACCCGATCCCGCAGCCCCAGCTACCAGTATCTGGCCGTTAGGCTGCACCAGGAGCGCAGACACCGAAGGAAAGACTCCCTTGGGAACGGTCGTCACCAATCCACCTTGGCCAAAAGTGGTATCCAATTGGCCAGTGGGCAAGAACCGCGCTAGAGCGAATTCAGTTGCAGAAGTAGTTCCAGTCGTAGTTCCTGCCACCACGATGTCACCATTGGACTGCATTGCGGCCGCAACCGGGATACTATCGCCGTTAGCGAAGAACGAAGCGGTCGTCGTACTCAGCAGCTTCCCGCTGGATGTGTACCTGAGCAGAGCAAAGGTTTCGATACCAGGAGAGGGGGTTTTGTTGAGCTCGGCGACGACCGCGATGTTGCCGTTGGATTGCTCGAAAGCGGTTAAGCTCGTGGCAGCGACGCCCAGATTTGCGGTTACTATCCCGCCTGTGCCGAAGGTTGTGTCCAGAGTGCCGGCCTGGGCTTGTGCGAAGTTAGCGCTAAATGCAAGGCCAAGTGTTAATAGTCCAGCGATCGCATGAAATGTAGCTTTCTTCATTGCTTTTCCTTGTCTTTGATTTTGGGTTCAGAGCAGTCGCTCCGGCAGGGTCGCGCTTTCCGGCCGGATCCGAATGTCTGTCAGTGTTGATAACTGGCAAGCACTGCGTTTATTCCGGGGATAAGTCGTTCGTTGTCTGCAGATTGTCTGTGATTTGTCTGCGAGAAGTAAAAGCGGCGCAGGACGAGATAAAGGGTTTACCTTGCCAGCCACAAGGCGAGTGCTAGCCACAACGGCGCCACCGCCAGCAGCGCATTCCTGATGCCCCGTGCCAATGCTCTGACGTCGGAACACACGATTTCACGATCCCGGTCGTCGCAGGCGCGTCTTTGCGCAAAGAATTCCAAGAGCTCAACCTCGCCCGTGCGTGTCGGGGGTTTCCGCGACGTAGCTTTCATATTTACCGACATAGATGACCCTTGCTATTACCCGAATGTGTGGCCCTGTCCTTGTATCTATCTTGAGCGAGATCTCATCGGAGCACCCTCAACCAGGGAGATTCGCTCCGCTCAAAAAGCCGCCCAAGTGGCCTGTCAGCGCGACCATACCGACTGCCAGAAATTCGACAGCGAAGCGATAGCTAGGTAACTAGGTAAGAAGACCGTCCGTCGTCGAGCACGGAAATGCACCCACCACACCAGCCAGATCATCACCGTCGAAACACACGCCAGAACGAGGTGCAGCAATAGGATGCCCTTCAGTTTCTGTCCCTCGAGTTGGAACTGCCACGCGAGTAGCCCAGTAGCGAGAACCGGAACAGTCGAAATCGCCGCCACGAGCAGGTTGTAATAAGCTGCTTGCGCCAGGCTACGGCGCTTCGTCCATTGCGCGATAAGGTCGAACGCCACCGCCGTGATGAACAGCGCGATTGGAAAATGGATCAGCGCGACATGTTGTGCGTGCTTCGCCAGAGCTGCCGTCTTAAAATCAAAAGGATTTACCATCGCCGTACCCCTTTCCGAGATGGAATAAATTGCTGACTGCGAACGGATCTGGCTTGAGGAAGCCAAATCCGCTTTATCGCGCAACTCGTTATTGCCCTGTTTCTCGCGAAGGAGTTGTACGAGCCTGTGCCTCCTCGGGCCCGCTGCCATCTACGCGCAAGAGCATCGCGCTGCCCTTGTCGACTTTCACCGCCTTCCGGTTGGAGGCCAAAGTGACTACACCAAACGGCTCGGTGCGTCCGGAGTGGAGGATTTTCAGGTCGCCGAATCCATATGCGCCGCGGGCATTCACTGAGAAGAACCAAAATGCTTGCGGACGGGCATTGTCATCGATCATGCCCTCATTCGGGGTGCCCGAATTCTGCTCCACATAAGCGAGCACGCCTTGGCTGGTATATGTCCCCACGACCTGCTCTCCCACCACTACTGGCCCACCTTCGCCGTAGGAAATCTGGTCGCCTCCGATTTGAACTTGATCGTCGACATAATCGGGCGAGGTTAGCTCAGGTGTGGCAGCAAGGATCGCAGACCTCGACGCCACTGCTCGCAGGGTGGTGGTAATCGGGATGGTCAGGTTGCCCAGTTGGACCTGGTCGAATTGAAATGAGATCTTTGATTCGTCAGATCCCTTTTCTGGAGTGATGGTTTCGACCACATGGCCTGTCAGCCTGGATCCTTTACCTAGCGTTTGTCCCCTGCCTAGGGGCACGTCCTGCATGACAGTCGCGATGATAGTGGCTCCCTTCCCGCTCTTGTCCGAGCGCAATGTGGAATTCAAGCTGACGGGAAGAATGGTGCCCGCCGGAATAGGTTCTTCAGATCCTGTGTTCTGCTCTCGGGCGGGTTGATAGGCCGGTTTCAGATCTTGTCCTTTTCCGGCATGCAAGTACATCGGCAGCACGCACAGCGCCAAGCCAAATACTCTTAGACTGTTTTTCATTTTGTTCCTCCTGAGGGAACTGCTAAAGAGCGCGTGGTTCTTCCGCACCAGCAACCCCTCGGTGACTTCAGTTCGCTCTCTGACTCGTTGTGCAGAACCGACGGCCCTTGGTTTTATTCCGCGGTATTTTTTGGTGGTCATGGGAATAAAACGTCCTTCCGCTGGTTTACCCTTGTGTGGATGTCGGAGAGAATCTGCCATCGGAGTCCTTCGAGCAGTTAGCGATGCCTCACTTCGAGCGGCTCTATAACTTTGCCTGCTGGCTGACACATGACCGACAAGAAGCCGAGGATCTTGTGCAGGAGACTTATGCCAAGGCGCTTAAGGGCTTTTCCTCGTTCCAGCTGGGCACGAATTTTCGCGCCTGGATCTACAAAATCCTGCGGAATGCTTTTCTGACCTCCCGTACCGGGCTAAAGGCGACCGCTACCGTGCAGCTCGATGTTGAGGACGAAGAGGAAGCTTTGCCCGCAGTCAAGGAAACGCCGGAGACCATCCTGCTGCAGCGTTCGGATGAGCAGCTCGTGCGGCAGGCCATGGAGGGACTGCCAGTCGCCTATCGCGAGATCCTGCTGCTGTGTGAAGTCGAAGAAATGTCTTATCAGGAAATCTCCGCCGCTCTCGACATCCCGATGGGTACGGTGATGTCGCGTTTATCCCGCGCCAGAAAAGCCCTACGCGCCGGCCTACAGCAACAGTTTGCAGAAAGGGTGAACTAAAATGGTGACCTATGGTTTGTGAGTCTTGGAAGACAGAACTCGACGCTTACCTCGACGGTGAGGTTCCCGAGGACGAGATGCGCACCTTTGACGCTCATGTGCGCAGCTGCCCCTCTTGCTCGGCGGACGCTCTTACCCGCGTACAGATGAAGCGCGCGATTCAAGTCGCTGGGAGACGTTACACTCCTAGCGCCGAGTTCCGGAAGCGCATACAGGAAAGGATCGCTCCTAAACCGCAGCGCAGTTTTGGTCTGAGTTGGATGTTCGTTGCGGCGGCGGCCGTCTTTCTCGTGGTGGGGACGTTGACTTCGGCCTATCTAGGAACTCGATCCGGCAGAGATCAGATTTTCAGCGAGATTGCAGACTTGCACGTGGCGACGCTCGCCAGCTCATCTCCGGTGGATGTGATTTCCACCGATCGGCACACGGTGAAGCCCTGGTTCCAGGGAAAAATCCCCTTCGCGTTCAATTTGCCGGAACTCCAGAACTCCGGAGTTCGCTCTGCTTGGCGGCCGGATGACCTATCTTGATCAAACGCCGGGCGCGCATCTCATTTACGACGTGCGAAAGCACCATATTTCCGTGTTCGTGTTCCAGGAGCGGTCTTTGAAACTGCCTGCCAGCTTAGGCGAGAATTTTCTCGCGCCTCAGAAACAGCCTTTCAACATGGAAACGTGGAGCGCAGGAGGACTTCGCTATTTCGTGGTCGGTGATGCCAGTGCCGTGGATATCGATAATCTGGCGAAATTGTTTAAGACAGCGTCATAGCACTGAAGTCTAATGCGAGAGGTTGGATTTGCAGCGCTTTCGACTCTCCATGGCTCTACCCTACGGCAAAAACTTATAGCCCCGACCGTGTACTGTGAGAAAGTGCAACGGGTGTGAAGGGTTAATCTCGAGTTTCTGTCGTAGCCTCAGCATGTGGTTATCCACCGTCCGCGTGCAAGGGTAGTGCTGGTACCCCCAAACTTTATCGAGAAGTTCCTCCCGCGAGACGACGCGTTGGGCATTCTTTGTCAGGAATTCAAGTGTCTTAAATTCTTTTGGAGTAACTGTGATTTTCTCGCCGCTGCGAGTGATCTCGGTCTTGAAAAAATCCACCTTCACGTCCGCAAAGACATATACGTCTGCGTTCTCCGGACTCAAGCGCGACGCACGCCTGATTAACGCGCGCAAGCGCGCAACGAGTTCGCGTGGGCTGAAGGGTATGGTCACATAATCGTCAGCACCCATTTCCAGCAGAAGGACCTTGTCCGCAACATCCACACTCCCGCTAAGAATTACAAGGGGCAAGCCGGGAATCCAATCCGCAATTTTCTTGCAAAGATCGTACCCTGAAGACCCTGGACGCGGTAGATCGAGGATCACTGCGGCTGGCAATCCTTGACGAAGTCTCTCCAAACCACAAACGGCATCCGCGACAACATCGACTTCATATCCTTCCGAGGAGAAAAGTCGTCGCAAGATCTTTCGCAGCGCGCCATCGTGCTCGATGACCAAGATCCGCTCCTTCGGACCCGATTGCAGTTCGAATATTGGAGTCTTCAAGGTTGCTGCCAAGGTGGTGGCTGCCATAAGCTTTCCTTTTCCTAGAGCGCCTCGATGTGAAAAGACAAGTCTCTCGATTGTGGTGCACCGGGAGCGTTAAGGAGTGACTCGCGAACTGCCTTCCGCGCTCTGGCTAGACGTGACATCACGGTTCCCATCGGGATCGTCAATATTTCCGCGATCTCCTGATATGACATTTCTTCCACTTCACAGAGAAGGAGGGTCTCCCGATAATGCACCGGCAGATCGTCGATGGCGCGCTGCAGCCGCTGTGAATTCGAGCGATTCATTAGAATCGTTTCGGGAGTTTCCGTATCAACGGCCAGTTCAGGTCCGTCCTCTTCCGTGTCCATCGCAACGGTCATGCGCCGCTCGAGTTTTGAGCGCGAACTTAGAAAGGTGTTCCTTAGGATTTGAAATATCCAGGCCCGGAAATTGGTGCCTGACTGGAACGATGCGAAACTGCGTAAAGCCTTGAGATAGGTCTCTTGTACGAGGTCCTCCGCACCGCTTGAATCGTGCACCAGCCAGCAAGCGAAGTTGTAAAGGGCATTGAACAGGGGCATGGCTTGCTCTTCGAACCCTGACAACAGTTGATCATCCTGTGAGCGCGAAGCCACAAATTGAACCATCCCTTGTGATCCAAGACCGATGCGCCTCATTTGCCTTCTCCTGAATCAGCTCGAACCCCGATTGCAGCCCACTCTGACGCGCCAGTCGTCCAGCGTCAATTAACTGAGGACTTTTTCCACATATCCAACTCATTGCCGGTCAAATAGTTGGTGGCTAAGGAGTTAGCACCGCGTATATCCTGAGTGGGGAAGTTTCTGGAAGCGAAGTGCTAGACTTCTGGGCGAGCCCAAAGGCGTTATGGAATCACTCCGGCCCAACTCCGTCGTGCGATTCGGAACCTACGAGGTTTCTTTCCAGTCGGGCGATGTGCGCAAATCGGGTCTGAGAATCAGAGTTCAGCAGCAGCCGATGAAACTGCTGGAGATCCTGCTGGAGCATCCGGGGGAAGTTGTCACCCGGGATGAATTGCGCAGTCGAGTCTGGCCTAACGAAAGTTTTGGTGATTTCGATCAGGCGCTCAATATTGCCATCGGGAAGCTGCGGAGCGCCTTGGGCGACTCGGCTGAGAATCCACGATTCATCGAGACTCTTCCAAAACGTGGCTATCGCTTTATTGCGGGCGTGTCGGTCGTCGATGCAGACGCCCGCCCAAAAAAGCAAGAACTTCTGGCTGGAGACCTGCCGGCTACAGACCCTGGGCTTAAGATCCGAGACGCTGGGTTGGCGGTTGCGCCCGACCGCCAGCTGTCGCCGACGCGTTGGGTCATCGGCGCCTTGGCGCTAGTCATCATTATTAGTTTGTCGATTCTCTCCGTTTGGCGATTTCGTTCGCGGGCTCCTGCTTCCACGGGCATCCGATCCCTAGCGGTGCTTCCGTTGGACAACCTTTCTGGCGACGCTTCCCAGAATTACTTCGCCGACGGCATGACGGACGAGTTGATCACCGACTTAGCCCAGATCAGCGCTTTACGAGTAATCTCCCGCACCTCCGTAATGGTATACAAGGGAGCACGCAAGCCTCTACCGCAGATCGCTCGCGAACTGAACGTGGACGCCGTGGTAGAAGGCACCGTGCTCCGCTCTGGCGATCAGGTCCGTATCACGGCGCAGTTGATCGAGGCCGCTACGGACAAACACTTATGGTCGCAGAGCTATGAGGGTGAGTTGCGTGATACCTTGGCGCTCCAGAACCGCGTGGCTAGCGCCATTGCAGATCAAATTCGGATCAACCTGACTCCGCAGGAACAAGCCGCCCTCAAAAACGTAAAGGTTGTTAACCCGGAAGCTTACGAGTCCTATCTCAAAGGACGCTACTTCTGGAATAAGCGAACAGGGGATGGTTTGAAGGTCGCCCTCGCTTATTTCAAGCAGGCCACCGAAGAGGACCCGAAATACGCCCAAGCTTATTCTGGGTTAGCCGATACTTATGCTTTGTTGGGAGACTGGCAGTACGCAGTGGTGACTCCCAAGGAAGCGTTCCCCAAAGCGAAGGCTGCGGCCATCAAAGCCCTGGAATTGGACAGCTCGCTCGGCGAAGCCCACAACTCGCTTGCATTCGTCCTGGATGGTTTCGACTGGGATTTTGACTCTGCCGGGAAGGAATTTCAGCGGGCCATTGAACTAAGTCCAGGCTACGCCACCGCTCACCATTGGTATGCTTGGCACTTGAGTCTATTGGGTCAGTTCGACGATGCGATTGCGGAAATGAGAAAAGCGGTAAACTTGGATCCGCTATCTCTTATCATTAATGCAGACTTGGCAGAACTCCTTGACGTTGCGCACTCTTATGACGAATCCATACGACAGAGCCGCAAGACGATCGAGATGGATCCTAATTTCGCTCTCGCCCATAATCAACTTGCCCAAGCATACCTTCAAAAACACATGTACGATGAAGCGGTCGCGGAGATGCAAAAGGCGGTCCAGCTTTCTGGGGATAGCCCGACATGCATCGCCAATCTTGCTCGCGCCTACGTCGCGTCCGGTAAGAGGAGCGAAGCGGTAAAGCTGCTGGGCGATCTGAAGAAGCGCTCGAACCCTGGTTATTCGAATGCTCCGGAGATTGCCGTTATCTATACATCTCTCGGTGATACTGATCAAGCCATGAATTGGCTCGAAAAAGGCTACGAAGAGCGATTTAACCCCGGCGTGCTGTTGCGGCCGGGCTTCGATTCCCTCCGTTCCGACTCGCGCTTCCAGAACCTTGTGTACCGCATTGGGCTACCAAAATGAGTACTTCGTGACGGTGGATATTAATCCCTCCCTCACCGCCAGACCTTTAGTTTCTGCTATTTACAGTACGCGACTACCAACTGACTACCAAACTCCGATCATTTGCCTCCGCGCGGTATTAGTCAGTGGAGGCAATATGGCAGTCACACTCTATCGCCAAGTCAGCAAGGGCAAGGCTCGGCGTTACCAGAAGGTCAATCTCGGACGTGGGCGCTGCCCAGCCGATCTGACCGGTCCCTATTTCCTGCGGTATTCGCTGGCTGACGGCACCCGTCCTTGGGAAGCTGTTGGCGACGACCTCGACTCGGCAATCGACGCTCAGAAGCGCAAGCAGGACGCGCTATCGTAATTTCTTGCTGTACGGTATTTCCGGTAGCACGTGCGGTCTCGAAGTAGCTCGGACTCCGCAAATAGGAGGATTGAATGGCGCAAGTATGGTTAGTCACAGGTAGTTCTCGCGGTCTGGGTCGCGCAATTGTCGAAGCGGGCCTTTTGGCGGGCAATGAGGTGTTGGCGACAGCTCGCGACATTGAGTCACTGCGTGAGCTATCGGAGCGCTACGGTGACCACGTGAAGCTCTTCGAACTGGACGTGACCGACGAGTCGTCGGCTGCCGGTGCGGTGAAGACGGCAATCGATGCGTTTGGCTCGCTGGACGTTGTTATCAACAATGCAGGATATGGCAATCTCTCGTCCGTCGAAGATACGCCGATGTCGGATTTCCGCGCACAGATAGAAACCAATCTCTTCGGGACAATCATCGTGACGAAGGCGGCTCTCCCGTACTTTCGCGAAAGGAAGGCGGGCCATTTCGTTCAGTTTTCCTCGATGGGCGGAAGGATCGGACCCCCAGGGCGCGGGCCTTATTCGGCGGCGAAATGGGGCGTAGAAGGTTTCTCCGAAGTTTTGTCGCGCGAAGTGGCACCGCTAGGCATCAAGGTCACGATCATCGAGCCGGGTGGCTTCCGCACGGACTTCGCCGGCAGTTCCACCAAGCTGAGCGAAGGGCATCCCGAATACGACTCGACTGTTGGAGCAACGGCCAGGTTTCAGCGCGCCTATAACGGTAAGCAGCCCGGAGACCCGAAGAAGGCGGCTCAAGCGATCGTTCGGCTGACGCAGGAACAGAAACCTCCGTTGCGACTGTTGCTCGGCAGCGATGCGTATAACGGGGCGGAGAAAAACGACCTTGCACGATTAGAAGAAGCGAGAGCCTGGAAAGAACTGAGCCTGTCCACAGATTTCTAGTCGGAGCCTGGCATGAACGTCTAACGTAGATAACTAGGACGAGCATCGAAAGGATTTTATGACGTTCCCCTTGTCAGCGCAGTACATGAAACACTGCGATGGAGGCTTGGTACTCCGTCAAATGGAATATGGGCAGTTGATTTTCAGAAAAAAAGAGTCTGCAGCGGTCAAATATCGAATCGACGAAAAGACGGGATGCGGCTACGTGTGGCACGCGGAAGGATATCCATACTGGCATCCGATTTTAAGACTTCATCGGGGGCGTTCACGCTGGTTATGAATAATGGACGAAAATTGAAAGTCTTCCTGAAAACCTTGGATGGCTTGATGCAACGTCAGCGTTAAGTGGCATACAGCGCTGGCACGGCCAAATGAGCGAAGGGTGCGCGTTTCCGCACACCCTTTGCCCCTCAGGATATTCAACACAACTCAGCGAGGCAGCCGTTGGGGGAGGGCACGTCCTTGCAAAATCGGAAATCCTGAGACTGGCAATTCTCATAATAATCCTCTCACGCCGGGTCGTATGCAGGTCTTGACAAACCTTTAAAATTGGGCCTACATTGCCCCCGAACGGATTTCTCGCGTATGAAGGTCGTCGGTTCTTGGGGGGAAGATCCGATGGCCTTTATTTTGGGCTGATTCCTTCTCCTCTGGGTGCGGTGTGCGCTGACACCGGCCTCCTTGAGGCGATAGCGAACAGATTACGGAGATGCCGGGGTCCGATTGCGATTCCCGCAGCCTCGGGATACTCCCCCGCCGCCCGGTGGTTGCTATCTGGTTGCTGATGGATATACCGGCAACGACCCGAGAAATTGCTGCTGGTCGTCACACTGATGTAATCACTGCGAGAGGCAAGTCAGGGCCGATTTCCCCGGATGGATGGCGGCACGGCATCAACGATTACACCAAGTGGTTCTCAAGTGACGCCCGTCTAGTGGCGCCCGAAAGCGAAACCTTCGAACCACATTTTTTTGTTTGCCGGGTGACTTAGCGGGGACGATCCCGGCACGAAGTTGGTGCGCCCAGGCCGCCAATTTCGAGTACAATTTCGATCCTTGTAGTTCATGATGACAATTTCGGCTGTTCGTTCTTGGGAGGAATATTGGGCGATCGCAAGCAGCGGATTGCTCGCCAACGCAAAGCGAAGCCGGTGCGCCGTTCGCAAGAACATTGCCGCCTGGCTGAAACCTACGTCGGTGCGGAGTCGCCTTGGCGCAAATGGGGGCCTTACGTTAGCGATCGATCCTGGGGCGGCGTGCGCGAGGACTATAGTGCAGACGGCGATGCCTGGCGCTTCTGCACCCATGACCACGCCCGGAGCAAGGTCTATCGCTGGGGCGAAGACGGCATTGCAGGAATTTGCGACCGTTACCAGTTGCTCGTCTTTGCGCTCGCGTTTTGGAATGGCCGCGATCCTTTCCTCAAGGAACGCATGTTCGGGCTTACTCCCAACGAAGGAAACCACGGCGAGGACGTCAAGGACTATTGGTTCCACCTCGACAACACGCCAACCCACAGTTACATGCGCATGCTCTACAAATACTCGCAACGTGAATTTCCATATCGACGGCTCCTTGAACAGAACCGGAGAGGTGCAGGCCAACCCGAATTCGAACTTCTCGATACCGGGATCTTCGACGATGATTGCTATTTCGACATTTTTGTCGAGTACGCAAAGGAATCTCCGGAAGACATCTGCATCCGGATCGATGCCTTAAACCGCGGCCCCGATCCTGCTGAACTTCACATTCTGCCGCATCTCTGGTTCCGGAACACGTGGAGTTGGACCTTTCCTCGGAGCAGCGAGCCCATAATCAAACCTGGGGAACGTGGGAAGGAATATGTCACGCTAGTAGCTGACGATTCCACCGCCAAACCTCTCCAGAATATTCAGCTGCAGTATGCGCTTGGGCGCAGATATTTATACGCGCAGAGTGGTGGTGAACTGCTCTTTACTGATAATGAGACAAACGCCTCGTTGCTGTACGGTCCATCTGCGCTCAACTGCTCTCCTTATGTAAAAGACGCCTTTCATCGCTACGTCGTTAACAATGAGCAGTGCGTGAACTCAGAAGAATCAGGCACCAAGTCCTGCGTGCATTATCAGTGGGATGTCCCTGCCGGGGGTTCGGTTATCCTCCGACTGCGATTGACCGAGCAGGAAACTGCTAACCCGCTTCGCGACGTGGATAAGGTGGTTGAGCAGCGAAAGAAGGAAGCAGATGAGTTTTATGAGTGCATTCACCCTCCAACTGCGACCGAGGAAGAGAAGATGATCCAGCGCCGGGCATTTGCCGGTCTGTTGTGGAGTAAGCAGATTTACCTTTTTGACGTAAATCGCTGGCTGGAAGGCGATAAAACTCCACCACCTGAGGCACACAAGAGAATTCGCAACATTCATTGGCGTCATTTGAATTCCATGCGTGTCCTCACCATGCCGGACAAGTGGGAATTTCCGTGGTTCGCCGCATGGGACCTGGCCTTTCAGTGCACCACGTTTTCACTGGTCGATCCCGAATTCGCCAAGGAAAATCTTTTGGCTTTGCTCTTTGAGCAGTTTCAACATCCTAACGGCCAGATCCCCGCGTGCGAATGGGAGTTTTCGGATCTCAATCCGCCGGTTCATGCATGGGCTGCATGGCGGGTCTACCAAAATGAAAAAGTTGCAACCGGTAAAGGTGACCGCGCCTTCCTAGAAAAATGTCTTCACAAACTGCTGATGAATTTTGCCTGGTGGGTAAACCGGGTCGACAGAACCGGCAACAATGTTTTCGAGGGCGGTTTCCTCGGCATGGACAATATTACTGTTATAGATCGGAGCGAGAAATTTGCTGGCGGCGCTGTCCTGGAGCAATCGGACGGGACCGGCTGGATGGGCTTTTTTTGCCTGTACATGATGCGTGCCTGCCTCGAACTGGCGAATTCCGATCGTGCCTATGAGTTGCTCGCAACTAAGTTCTTCGAACATTTCATCTATATCGGCGCCGCGATGAAAAAAATGGGTGGCCGAGATTACCAGCTCTGGGATGAACAGGACGGGTTTTTCTACGATATTCTTCGCTTGCCCGATGGGAACTTCAAGAAATTCCGTCTCCGCTCCATGGTGGGGTTGATTCCTCTGTACGCTGTCGAAGTTCTCAATCGCGAAGACCTTGAGGCCAATCCAGAATTTTTCGGCAATGTGGAATGGTTCATCAAAAACCGCCCCGATTTAGTCGGCAATGCCTGCTACTCGGTCAAGGGCCAACGCTACGTTCTCTCGATTGCTGATTCCGGCCAGTTTGCGCGCGTGCTCGAATATGTGTGGAATCCTGACGAGTTCCTGTCCCCACATGGAGTTCGTAGTATTTCCAAGTACCACGAGCAACACCCATTTGTTTTCGGAGGCGAAAGTGTTGGCTATGAGCCCGGTGAATCCGCGGTACGGATTAAAGGTGGCAACTCCAATTGGCGAGGGCCGGTATGGTTTCCCACGAATTATCTGCTCATCCGAACGCTGGTGAAATTCAGCCATGCCCTGGGCCCCGAGTTTGCTGTGAGCACAAAAGCAAGCGACGGTGAGTTCGTCACCCCCCTCGCAATCGCAGCAGAGCTCGCCGATCGACTGATCGGAATCTTTCGCAGGAACGAAAGTGGCCAACGCCCATGCTTCGGGGATTACCAGAAATCTCAGGAAGATCCCCATTGGCGCGATCAGTTGCTCTTCAATGAGTATTTCCACGGAGATACGGGAGCGGGTCTTGGCGCGAGTCACCAGACCGGTTGGACCAGCTTGGTTGCCAATCTCATCCAGGAGTGGCGGCAACCGGCTAATGGACGAAGTTCTAATAGATGCAAGCCCGTGAAGTGTTAGGTTCAGCGTGTCCGCGAATTTTTGCAGTCGGAGCTAAGCTGGGCTTACCCCATGTCTATGTTGGCAGCCATGAACCTGTTCTCCTTCACTTGTTGACTCGGGTGGAAGATCGCTTTCGCATCCGCTGCTTGGCTGAAACGCAATCGAACTACGTCATTCAACAGACTTCCCGTCATTCCTGAGCGCATTTCGGACAGCTGGGCAAACGAAGAGCAACAGCTTTATGCGACTCGATTGTCCAGAACATAAGGTTTGTGATCGGAGTCGTGCGCCACATGCACCTCGACTACGCCCTGACCTCGCCGGTAGAGCAGCCAAGTATTAGGATATTGTTCTTCGCGGCTCGGCTGATCGTTGCTAACGACCATCATTAGATTGGTTGCCATCGTCGTGCCTCCCTTTCTGGGCCGTCCTGGCCCTTTGTTTTTCCGCTTAGCATTTAGCAAGAACCGTGCCAAAGAAAGGCAGCGGAGAATTCGCATTTGCGGCAACCGTGGCATGACACCAGCTAGAGGTGGCTAGGCGAATGGATCACATGTGGATAGCGCGTTTAGAAGGCGCCGGCCCTCTCTCAAACACCCTTCTACAGCCTTGATGGGTCCGTCGAAGGCTCGCTGCGACCTCGATACACGCCCTGCTCCTGTATCCGGATGACTAATCCGGTCTATCCGAATGAATAACCCGATCGAAGAGATTACGAATTGTGCGTGTGGCGACTGCCCCGCTGTCAATCAGCAACACCTTCAACCTTTGGCAGCGACCGCTAGGACTTTTTGAAAACCCTGTTATTTGCAGTGACTTAAGGGCTCAGACCATTCGCAGCGAACGGCGTGGCATTTGACGTGCTTTACCGTGGTTCGAGAGGTGATCAACATGACATCGCAATTGAGCGAGATTACAGATCAAAAAGTAGAAGCTGAACTGGATAGCCTCACCTACTGCGCTTATCTGCTAACGCTGAATCCGGGGCTCGCGATGTCAGTTGTGAGAGCGGCAATCGATCCCCGCCTCGAGGAGGCCAGCACACAACCCGATCTGCTGCGACGCACCGTAGAACTCTCATTGCGACAACTCAAGAGAGAGTCTCCCGTGGGATGGGATGGCCAAAGTTCCGCCTATGAAGTAGCTCTGTACGGGCACCTCGAGGTGAGCGATTCAAAACCGTTCCGGGAGTGGAAAAAGGAAATGAGCGGCAACCCGATTTTTTTACTTGATGCGACTTCCCGTATTGCCTTCGTCCTGCATAACATGCTCGGTTTCAAGTTCAAAGAAGCCGCGGGAATGCTGCAGATCAGCGAAAAGGAATATCGGCTGCAATTGCGGAAGGCCTACATGCGATTGCTGTCATTGCAGGCGGACCTTACAGGTGATGTCCTTGGCCAGACCGCTCTGGCCTAACAGCACACCAGGTAGGTTATTAGGCGAAGCGAAGCAGGTGTGAACTAACGTGTTTTCAAGGTGTCGGTGCGCTCCGTCAAACATCGTTCAACCCAGCGTTGATGGGTATGCGGAGCCCTTGCTCAGTCCTCTACACATGCTCCGCTTCCTTAGTCTATCCTACGAATAATCCGATCGGGATAAGATAATGCGGATGGCATGGCCGCTATGAACGTGCCGCCTCACGCAGCCGCGTGACCAAGAACGCACGCAAGCAGACGAAAAGGCAGGCTTACAATTTGTCTCGACTGGGGCCGCCCCCCCATCTCTCCCAGATTCGCGATTTGATCCCACGAGTTCGCGCGGGACTCACTTTCTCGCGAGTTCTATCAGAGGAATTTCGGGAGGACAGTTGTATCGGACCGGGACAAGCGAGCAACCCACCCCTGCGCTTGTATGTCCCAGCATGCGATCGTGTTGCCACTCGCCTTGGGCATAAGCTCTAGGACAATCGGCATTCTGAAAAACCTCGCCGATAACAGGCAATCGGATCTGTCCGGCGTGAGTGTGACCGCACATATAAAGTTGGATCTCGCTTCTCGCAGCTTCCTCGAAAATCTCTGGCGTATGGGCGAGCAGGACCTTAAACCCATCCTCCGGCACACCTTCTAACGCCCCCTCCAAGTCATCATAGCCATAGCCATGTGGGTCGTCGACACCGATCACATGAATCGACTCGTCTCCCCGGGAGATTTCGGCGGCTTCGTTGATCAGCATGCGTACCCCGAGGTTCTCAAGTTCTATCGCAATTTGGGATTCGTCGTGATTGCCAAGGATCCCGAAAACACTTTGCTCGGTACGGATGGCGGAAAGAATCGTTCGCATGCCCCGATAGACTCCGTCGCACTGGCCTTGAGCTTTGAACCGGTAGTCTCCTGTCATGACGCACAGATCGACGTCTAGGGGCGCAACTAGGTCGGCTACGACCTCCGCCAGGCCATCTAATCCGTCGATGTGCAGGTCTGCCAGGTGCAGGATTCGGAAGCCGTCAAAGCTTGGCGGCAGGTCCTCAAATTCAAGTCGCACATCGCGCACGATTGGGCGGAGAGCGTTGCGGACACCTCGCGAGTAGAGCCTCGTGGCCTTCAGGAAAGTATCCAGGACCGGCCGAGCAATGTGACGAGTACGCTTACATTTGTGTCTGTGGGTTGCAGCTTCAATTGTTCTGCGCCTGGATAGACGACCTTCCAGGTCGCGTGTTACTTCGTACCCCACACTCAGCATGGTCGTCACTCCTTAACAATCTTTCCCATAGTCGGGTTAACATGGCTCGCCGACATCATCTAGCTCACAAGGTTTTTTGCAGGCTGCGTGCCACACCCGCATGCCACCTCGAAAGCGTTTTCCCAACAGCTCGTAACTCGCTTACTATCCGAGTGCTAAACCCAACCATCTGCCGCAGGGGGAGAATTCGCGGGACGCCTTGCGGGGAACATTGCTCTAACCAAACGGTTAGTCCCACAATCCTTCTGCTTAGTTCCTCAGGCTTTTGGGGCAAAAACCAAACCGGTTGCTTCGAGACAGCGACTTGGTTGTGTGCGGAGATTGACCGTTGGACTCACGGTGAATCGTCGGAAGAAGATAAAGACATTCACTGACAGCGTGCGGATTCTGCTGCGCGCACCCACCAAACACCTTTACGTTCTGTCAAAAGGATTGAAGCTTTCAAACGTACTGGCAGAACACCCGCAGTGTGGTTATTCGCGTGCTGTGTCCACTGTGCGTCGGGGTACGGACGTTAAGCGCGGAGATTGATTGATTCGGCGTCGCTCTAGAACGCTAATGGAGCACAACCGGCAGCACCGGAATTCAAAAAGATCCGGTTTAATTGGGAGCGGGGGCAAACAATCCCCCGCCCAATACTGCGCTCATCAACCTGTATCAATAACGCCGACATGAGAAGAGACAGATCAAATTGTCAGCGTAAACAATTAGCGGCCGTTCGCTTTTCCGAACGAGATCATGCCCATGAATGGGTTCAGACCACGAGGAGCATTTTGTTATGAAGTCGAGAGGGTCTTTCTACGTACGTGCGGTTCTGCTTTTGATCGCTTTCAGCATCGCGGTGGGCTGTTCGAGCGCTCGGAATGATGCGCAAATTGCTAAGCATATCCAAGCCAAGATTAAAGCCGATTCTGGTTTACAGGGCAAGCAACTCGCGGTGCAATTCGCCAATGGTTCGGTGACACTCTCAGGAGTGGTCGGCAACCATGCGCAGCGCGAGGCTGCGGCCCACTACGCCTCTTTCGAGCCGGGGGTAAAGCAAGTTGTGAATAATGTGGAAATCGTGCCCTCGACGCCAGCACAGAGCGCACAGACGGCACCGTCACCTGCCGAAGAACCTAAACCGGTCTCTCACCACCAGAAAAAATCGCGCAAAGACGAGGATGATTCGGCTTCAGGGTCGCCGCAGGAAGTGGCTCAAACGTCGCCACCCACCATAACCCCGACTGTGGCGCGCCAGTTGCCGTGGTGGCCACCATCCGCGCTGGTCGCTCCGCCGCCACCACCGCCACCACAAAAAGTTACGATCCCGCAGGGTACGGCTCTGGTGGTTCGATTGATAGAACCTATCGATAGCGAGAAGAACCAAGTTGGCGATATATTTCATGCCACCCTCAACAATCCGATCACGATAAACGGAGAAACCGTGGTTCCGTCCGGTAGTGACGCTCAGGGGTATCTCGTGGAAGTAGAGAGTGCGGGCAGATTCGCCGGTCAGTCGCGAGTCATTTTGCAGCTGGATAGCATCAACTCCGGTGGACAGAACTACAATGTCCAAACCGATCAGTACAAGCAGCAAGGCTCTTCCCGTGGCAAGAATACGGCGGAGAAGGTCGGTGCGGGTGCGGGAATCGGAGCTTTGATCGGAGCGCTCGGCGGTGGTAAAGGTGCGGCTATCGGGGCAGCGGGCGGCGGGCTCGGCGGCGGTGTTCAAGCAGCCGCCAAGCGCCAGCAGATCAAGCTGCCGTCAGAAACGGTGGTGAATTTCACCTTGCAAGCGCCAGTAACCGTGGTGGCCACCAACCAGGCACCCAATGCCGGACGCCAGAAACTAGACACCAATTAGGGGTTCTGCACGAAGTGACTGTAATCGAAGTCGATTAAGGTATTACGCGGCAATCAACGATTGGATGAGTTCTTCTCTTCTTAACCCGCGATTCTGCTGTAACCATCGACCCCGTAGGTACCGTCTCGCGACCATCTCAACAATCACGGCCCAAGCACAGCACGCGAAAAGAACCACAGCAACAGCTTGATTGCCACGTTGGTGCAGAAAATCGGAAAAAAAATGAAATTCTGAATGGAACGAAGACACAGTTTCTTCGTGTTATCGAAAAATTAATCGATGTAGTCGGTCTCCAACCCGACATTGCAGGCCAGCAAATCGGCGACAACGGCCGCTTCTTGCCCGCCGCCATTCGCGGCAGCCCGACCCGCCCACCAAGCCATAGCGAATGATGCGCCACAGCGCTCGCCGCGAATCGCGGCCCCGAAAGGGGAAACGATCAGCGCAACCAGAAACCCGCACGTTTCAAACAAACTGGTGATCCGGAACGCAATCGCCAGATCACCATTGCCGATTGAGCAGATCAGGTGGGCAAGAACTCCCTCCCAGTTGATCGCGACCGAGATCATCGAGGAGGCGTCGCGATCCAATGATGCGTGCGTCGGCCGGCGACGAACCATATTAGGAAAATATGGATGCTGCAATGAGAAGGAAGATAAGGACAGCTACGCCGGGAGGTGCCATCAGTTGCTCGTTACGCGGGACTTTTTTGCGGGTTCGTTTCGGCCAGCGTTTTTGAATTCTTCTGTACCGATAAATTGGAGAAGGTCGCGCACCAATTCTTTTCGCTTTTCATTTGGCATTTCTTTCGGGAGCGTATCGGCGAGCGAAACCGCAAGATGAATGTGCATCATGAGGTACAGTGCGTCATCCGTTAAGTCATCGCCGAATGTTTTAAGGAGGTGATACATATGACTGAAGTATTCGGTGCGGATCTTCTTTTGGGTAACTGCGATTTGGGACTTTTTAATTATTTTTGTTTGGTAGAGAGTGCGGACGAATCTGTTTAATTCTCTGGTTAGGGCCGGGAATTCATGCTTTGTGAGCTTTGCGAGGTCGTCTGCCATATCAGTTCCAGTCACCGCCCCCGTCCTGATAACCCGGTAGGACCAATGTAGCGACGGGCATCTCGAACCGATAGTCGGATACGATTTTCTGAGGACGAATGAGGAATGAAGAAGTGTGGGAGATGCCCGTCGGTAGATGCAGTCTGGGCGGCATACCAGTTACATAATTATTCATATGCGTTTCCCGCCATTCGGCGGTTTTTTTTCGGTAGCGGTATCGAACATTTAGCGATACGGCGGCAGTGTAACACCACAGCTTAACAGAAACCCCTCTTTTGACGGAGTGCTGTGCCCCATCCACCTAGGTAGGGTTCACTAAAGCAGTGAGTACATCATTCACCGTGGTGAAGTTATTGGAAAGATACACGTTATGGAGAGCATGGACGACAATCCCCCTGGTTTTGGAGAATCCCTACCTAGGTAGGGGTAGCCATGTTGCTCAGCAGCTGAAGTGCACGGTGAAGAAGTGCGTGGCGAAGAAGCCTTCGTGGGCAATCGGCGCGTTGGGTAAATTCACGCGGTCCCTCCCGCTGTCGATACAATTAAAGATGCGGCCGCTGATGCAGGGACGATAGACGATGTACCGCAAATCAGAACCAGAAGAAAAGATCCAACAAATGACGTCCGGCACAAAAAAGCGGTCGATGACGAAAGTATTTTTGCGCATTACGGCATAGTGGGATGAGTGGAAATGGCAGCCGGGGGATTCATCTCCGACGTAGGCTTCACTGCCAATCCTTCGACCTCTGCGGGGTGCCTCTTCGCGATCTCGAGGGTGCAGGCCGTAGTCACCGCGAGATCAGGTTCAGGGCTCATTCCGCTCCGACGATGCCCTACACCATCGTTTCACCTACCGACTCGCCAGGTACTGCCCTGATTTCAGCCTATTGTGCTGGCAGCAATCACGCTCGTCGGATTACGGTTATTCGCGACGTGATTTTGTTTCTTATGTCCTCAATAGCCGTTTGGACTTTAGTGTCGTCGGGATAGTGACCGGCGACAACAGCTACATCGCCCAGAATGGCTTCCAACTGACCAAGATCCGCTAATTGCGTTCGATCATCTAGATCGACCATCTGAGTCGATTCCAAATCGCCGACTGACTGTTGCGCGTGACGTTCGGCGGCTCCACTGCGTGCAGCCTCTAGAAAGGCATCAAACTGCCGCACAAGCCCGTCATCAGCATAGACAACCAGTTCGGCAACTGTCTCAAGGACGCTTTGAGCCGATTCAAAAGATCGGACCAGCAACAGTACCCGAACGTCATTTAAGGCCGCCTCCAATTTGGCCTTGGCAATTTCTTGCCGCTTGGTCTGAATCTCTTTTTCTAATAAACAAAGATCCAAAATGTCGCCAAGTTGCTCGCGGCTTTTTTGGCGGAGAATCTCTGCCCGGTCCAGCTCTGAGCGGGCGATGGCGTCGCGGACCTCTTCTTTGGCAAGAGAGACGGCGTGCCAGAACTGCTGTTTCTGTCGCGCAGCCGCCAGGGTATCCCGAAGTTGTGGGGACTTAGCATAGGGCTGCCCTTCCAAAAATCTGACGGCCTCGGCATAGCGATCCTGACGCAGCAGCCGGTCGGCATTATTGATCGCATCTTGAACTTGACGATTGAATTCCTCCACATGGCGGCGAATGTCAGAGAGAATGATCTCGAGCTCCTGGTCAGGAATCTCGTGCAAGGTGGTATCAAGGAGTTGGATCGCTTCCGCGTATTTCTCTTCCGAGTTCAGCTTGTGAGCCTGCTCGGCTACGGAATCAATTTTTTTGCGTTTTTCGTAATTGGCGGCTTTCTCTTCCGCAAACTGCAACAGGTCATCAAAGTCACTTGAGGGCGTTTCTTCACGGGCTGCTTTGAGCAGAAGTATGGCTTCTTTATAATGTCGCCGTCGAATCGAATCCTTCGCTTTCTGAAGGATCTCGGCCTTGTTTTGTTCCAGCCGCTCCCGCTCTAAGCTGTCGCTTACTAGCTTCAGCATCGATTGCAACGCCATTTCGTTGGGATATTTCTCAAGCGCCTTCTGCAGGCAGGCGATAGCCATCTGCGATTTTTTCTCCTCCAGCAATTTTTGAGCGGCCGAAATCTTTTCCTCTACGTATTTCCGTTTTTCCTTGGCCGCATGCTGCTTTTCAGCTACAGCTTTGAGCTTTTTCAGTCCGCTGTCGTTGGGATAGCTCTGGAGCCCTTCATCAGCCCTAGCACAAGCAGTGTCATAATCATCGCGGTCGAGAGCGTCTTCTATTTCGCTGGTCAAGCGCTCGAGCACTTGTCGTCTCTTTTCCTGCTGTTGGCCACTGACTGCTAGATTGATCAGCTCCAGGATGCCGGGAGCCGTGGGGTCGATGAACCCAGCTTGCTTCAACAGTTGCAGCGCTGCAGTGAAGTGGCGCGATGAAATTTGCTTCCGTGCTTCTCTCATGAACTTCTGCAACTGAAGCTGCCTGTTACGTTCGGCGATCTTACGAGAAATCACGGCATCCAAAGAGCAGGCTTCGATATTTTTGGCATCGATGGCCAATGCCTCTTTGACGGTTTGGTATGCCGCATCCAAGTCACCCGCATCCTGCGACATTTCCACTCGGTGTAGCAATTCCTGCAACTTTTCGGATCGCTCTTTGTTTTTCCTAACCGAATCGCGAAACTCAAGGATCTCAAGATTAGCTGGATCTAGCTCTGCGGCTCGATCCAGGTGCTCCAGCGCCTCTGCTAATTTGCCGCGGGTAAGCGCTTTCTCCGCCTCAGATCGCAAGTCTCGCGTCCGCTCGCTGCGTTGTTGCTCCTGAATGCGTTGCTGCAACTCGCGAAGTAGGGCATTGGCGCGCACGTCCTGTCGATCAATCTTCAGAACTTGTAGCAGCTGCTCCTTGGCACTATTTAGTTGCCCGGCAGCCAGCGCTTCCTCAGCGGCTTTCACGTACCCGGCCGCCCGTTCGCGCCTTAGTCTCTCTTGAATGCGTGTAAGCTCAAAGGCCAGATCCTCCGCTGCCTGGAAGCGCAGCTCTCGATTTTTGGCAAGTACTCGATCGATGATCTCGTCCAGTTCAGGCGGATAAGAGGTGAGAAACCGCTTTAGCGGCGGGGCCGGTTCGTGAAGGATTTTCAGCAGAGTCTGGCCCGCGTCTTTGCCTTCAAAGGGTAGTTTTGCTGTGAGCAGATGGTAAAGCATGACACCGATAGAAAAAATGTCGCTCCTGGCATCCACACTGCCGACATTGATCTGCTCCGGTGACATGTAGTGGATACTGCCCATGATCTGTCCCGGACGGGTTGTACCGGCGTTGCCTACACGGGCGACGCCAAAGTCGACGATCCTTACCCTGCGATCTTGCAGCAACATTACATTCGCCGGCTTCATATCGCGATGAATGACATGACGCTGGTGGGCATAACTCACACCGTCGCAAACCTGAACTACGATATCCAGTTTTTCTTCCAGGGAGAAGGCCCGTTGGGTGCGAATTGCTTTTTCTAGACTTTCTCCTTCCAAAAACTCCATCACCAGGTATGGGTTTCCATCCTGCGCGCCCAGATCATAAATGGTGACTATATTGGGGTGCTGGAGCTTGCCCGCTGATTGCGCCTCCCGGTAAAAGCGCTGCAGCAGTTCGGGGTCCTCCAGGAAAGCGGTCATCATCTTGATGGCCACAACCCGCCCGATGCCTGGATCAACGGCCTTGTAGATGACACCCATACCACCCCGGCCGATAACGCCCAGCACATTGTATTTGCCGATCTTTTTGTATCCCGCTGTCATCAGGATCGGGCCTGTAGAAAGCTCAAGATCTTACCCGACAAAACCGAAAAAAACACCACCTTCGATTTGGAGGGGACGGGGAGGATCTGTTACAGGGCTGCCCTCCTACACGGTTCGGCCACCCGCGGATCTTCGCAATACGATAGCATGAATTTGGCGGTTCGGAGCTTGCCTGAAGAGTTGCAGTTTAGATTGGCCTCGGGTGATCAAGCGACGACAAAAACTTCTTTTCCCACTCGGACGGATGTCCCGACAGGTATAGGGCTTTTGCCGCGGACCTTGGCGGATGTGCCGTTCAAGCTGCTTAAATCCTCTACGAAATAGTTCTCGCCCCGCACGTAGATGCGTGCATGGGTGCAGCTCATAAACCGGTCGCCTGGAAATGTGTAGTCACCCTCGGTTCGACCGAATCGGACCTCGTCCTTATTAAGAGGATAAATTTGTTGCTCGTCCCCATCGCGGTTGAGGCGCACAAACCTGGCCGCATCTTCACGTAGTGTACGGGTTACGAACGGGAGGGTTACAGCCATTGCCGCTGCCGCTGCTATGATTTCCCGCTTGCTCTCAAAGCGCAACAATTGACCGCCAATAATAAGGATGTCGTGATCCTCGAGAGTGAAAACACCCTTCAACCGGATGAAGATGCCGCGCTGGCTGCCGAGGTCCTCGACCATAGGCTGGCCATTCTTGACATAGATGTGAGCGTGCGGCGAAGACATACTCAAGTCATCAGGGAATTTCAGATCCCCCTCGTTCCGGCCTACGGTCAGACCTTCTCCGAATAGCCTGTACTCCGCATCCGTCTTACCAGTTTGCGTCAGATGCTGCAGCCTGAACTCTTGCACTTCGCGGCGCGTGGATGCAACAACCGTGTGGCCAAGATTGAAGCGTGTAGGCAAAAGTCGACTCCAACGCACTTCATAAATTTCGCGTTCTTCGGCCTTTCCCTTTAACTGAAACCGGCCGAGCAGTGCGGCATCGAATCCACACCTGACAACCTCTTTAAACAATGAGTCCGAAATTAAAATCTGTTCCGGCGAGGCTAGGCTCTGCACCCGCGAGGCTACATTCACCACGTCACCAAATACATCATCAGATTTCACGATGCCCAGACCGTAATGCGCCCCGATACGAACACGAGTTTGGTCCTCCTCTTTCTTGCCGGCATTTAACCCTTTAAGTTGCTGCTGCATCTCCACAGCCGTCCGCACGCACTCCTCGCAATTATCGAAGGTTGCCATGATGGCATCACCAATGTGCTTGACTACGCGCCCGCCGTGCTTGCTAACAACTCCGTCCAGTAGGCTGTTACATTGGTGGACCATGGCCAGGCCGGTAACGTCTCCGAATTTTTCATAGTATGCAGTCGAGCCCTGAATGTCGGTGAACAAGACCGCGACAGAACGTCGGAAATTTTCGAGTTCTTTAAGCCGAGCTGGATCCTGTCGTGATAATTCAAGGATTCGAGTCACGGTTGTCGAGATTCTTGAGTCATCCCTCATAGCGTTAGAGCTGCTTGCTTGAATCACGCCATTATGTTGTCACAATCCGCACCAGAACACATGAGATGTTATCGTCACTTCCCAGCCGTTTAGCAGTTTCGATCAGGGACTCGCAACAGTGCTGTAGATCGTTTGATTCCGAAACAAGCTCTAATGTCCTTTTTTCGGGAACAAAGCGACTGAATCCATCGCTACACAGCAGGAGCAGGTCTCCGGAACGGGCAGAATGAGTTCCCAGTTCCGGTTCGACGGTGTCCCACAGACCTAGCGCCCGGGTAATCAGATTCTGCATATGCGAATGTGCCGCTTCCTCGCTGGTCAGTCGTCCGCGACGTACCTGTTCCATAGCTACAGAATGGTCCGCGGTGAGTAACTCTATGACTTTCTCCCGAATTCGGTAAAGGCGACTGTCGCCCAAATGTGCCACCGAAAACGAGTCCTCGCCGAGTAGCACGGCTACAACCGTTGTACCCATCCCCCTGTGCTTAGGGTTTGCCACTGCCTCCTCATAAATTGCCCGGTTGGCCACTTGAATGGCGGAGCGTAGCAAGCGTGCCGGCTCAGGAATGACTTGGTTTTGGCTTTGAACCTCGACGATCGAAGGATCACTCATGAAATAGGCCAGAATTTGAGTGACTGCCAACTTGCTGGCAACCTCACCCGCTGCCTCACCGCCCATTCCATCACAGAGCACAAAAATCTGCCGCTCAAGGTCATACCCAAAGTTGTCCTCGTTGTTTGCACGCACGGAACCAACATCGGTTTTGCCCGCAGCTTGTGCAGAAAATCTCATCTGAGATCACCAACTTCGGTGCCATTGTAGCCAAAGAATGCTGTTTGCAAGTTCACCGATATCAATGCCAGCTAGATAACCCGTCCTCCACAATGGCGAATCTGCCTCATTCTACTCATTTTTGCCTAGCGAGATGGACCAGCACTGTGCACTGGATTCACATACTCCACTAGATTTATGCTATGGCCCGAATGTCCGCCTGGCCTAATGAACCGTGGATAGTTGAAATCAACACATGGACGTGGCTCCGCGGCTTGTCTTTGCGATACGGCCGCAAGATGAGACTCGATTGTATTCCCGGCTTTGTATGGGAAGAGTTGGCAAGCACCCACGCCGACGGCGTATGGATGATGGGAGTCTGGCAGCGAAGCGCAGCAGGCAGGCAAATATCTTTAGGCGATCCCAACGTGCTTGTCGAAGGTCGGCGATTATTTTCGGACTTTTCACCCCAGGATGTTTCAGGATCTCCCTACTCCATCGCCGAGTATTGCGTGGATAGTGAATTAGGAGGTGCTGACGGGCTTGCCGAGGCACGTCGGCAACTAGCTGCGCGCGGCTTGCGCATGATGCTTGATTTCGTTCCTAACCATGTCGCTCCCGATCACCCATGGATCAGTCAGCACCCGGAGTATTTCGTGCAGGGCGAAATGGACGAGCACCTGCGAAATCCAAAGGGGTTTTTCTCCGCTGGAAGGAACGTAATCGCTCATGGTCAAGACCCCTATTTTCCCCCATGGCCCGACACCGCACAGCTTAATGCTTTCGATTCTGGCTTGCGCTCAGCAGTGCTCGATGCGCTAAAAAAAATTGCCCTGCAGTGTGATGGTGTCCGTTGCGATATGGCGATGCTCGTTATTAATCGCATTTTTGCCCACACATGGGCAGGACGGGTCGGCCCCCCGCCGCTAGCCGAGTACTGGCGCCACATGATTCCAGAAACCCGGCAGCTTCATCCTGGGTTTCTATTCGTTGCGGAAGCCTATTGGGATCTCGAGTGGGAACTGATGCAGCAGGGTTTTGATTACTGCTATGACAAGCGATTTTATGATCGGTTAGTCGGGGGAATCCCGGAAGCGATACGGGAACATGTGAGTGCCCCGATGGACTACCAGCGTCGTCTGATTCGGTTTCTCGAAAATCACGATGAAGCGCGAGCTGCATCCGTGTTGTCCGGGCGGCAAAACCGCGTTGCCGCCGTAGCGCTCATGACGTTACCTGGTTCCAAGCTTCTGCAGGACGGGCAGCTCTCAGGTTCCAAAATTAGGTTAAGTACGCATTTGGGCCGGTGCCCGCAAGAACCTCCGAACCATCAGTTGAGAACCTTCTACCAAAGGCTTCTCGATATTGTTCGCAGTTTAGAACTTGAGAAAGGTGAATGGCAGCTGTGCCAGCTGGAAGGCTGGCCCGATAACCAGAGCTGCCAAAATCTGCTGGCGTGGTGCTGGAAAATCGCAGGCACAAAGTACCTGCAAGTTTTGAACTTCACGGGATACCGCAGCCAGGCTTGGGTTAAGCTCCCCTGGAATGATCTCTCGAGTCAGGACTGGGAAGTGAACGATCTCTTAGTGAATGTAGAGTACGGTCGACGGCGCGGGGCGGAGCTAGCGGGATCAGGACTGTACGTGGACTTGGACGCATACTCCTTCCATTTCTTGAGATTCAATCTCGCGAGCCGTTGAATGATGGATCTGCCAGAGCGGCCTATCGGCATGCGCCCGAGTCTGCGGTTTGAACCAGGAGGGGCCTACAGCCCGCTGACCTTTTGCGACTCGCGGGACACTAGCGCCCGAAGATCCAGGTTGCGGATTAAGCGGTGGAGATAATTCGGATGCACGCCGAGGAGCTTAGCTGCTTCCGTGATCATTCCCCGGCTGCGCTCGACCGCTTCCACGATCATCTGCTTCTTTAGCGCATTGATCGCTTGGTGATATTTCGATCCTACAGCGGCTTCCGGCTGACCCTCCAGTAGCGACTCGGGCAAATCCTCCGGAACAATTTTCTCTCCTACTCCCAGCACTACCGCCCGTTCGATCGCATTTTCCAGTTCCCGGACATTTCCTGGCCAGGAATAATTCATCAGCATTGCCCGTGCCGAAGGAGAGATGCCCTTGAGCGACCGGTTGCATTTCTTGGAGTGCTCCGCTGCAAAATACATCGCCAAGAGCGGGATGTCCTCGGGATGCTTGCGCAAAGGCGGCATATTGATGGAGACGACATTGAGCCGGTAAAACAGATCTTGCCGGAAGGAGCCGTCCTTCATCGCCTGTTCCAGATTTCGGTTGGTAGCCGCCACAAAACGCACATCCACCTTGATAGAGCGGGTGCTGCCGACACGCTCGAACTCTCGTGTCTGTAGCGCGCGTAGCACCTTTGCCTGCAGGGCCAAGGGCATTTCGCCCACTTCATCAAGGAACAACGTCCCCTTGTTGGCCACTTCCAATCGGCCCATCTTCATGGCAGTTGCGCCGGTGAACGCGCCCCGTTCATGGCCGAATAACTCACTCTCCAAAAGGGTTTCGGTGATGGCCGCGCAATTCAGGGCCACGAACGGGCGGTCCTTGCGAGGACTGTTTCGATGTATCGCCCGGGCTACCAGTTCCTTGCCCGTGCCACTCTCCCCCAGAATGAGCACAGTGGTATCTCTATTCGCCACGCGCGCGATGAATTCCATCACCGATGTCATAGCAGCACTTTCTCCAATCATCGGGTGGTCCAATTCGATATCGGTTCGCAGACAGAGATTCTCGTGTTCGAGAGATTCTAGATGCATGGCGTTCTCCAGCGCCACGGCGAAGATGCTAGCCACAGCCGTAACAAAGCGTATGTGGTTTTCCTCAAACGGCCGATTCGGGCGGCCCACAAGGTAGAGCGCGCCGACCGTACCTTTCGTCCCCGAAAGTTTGACGCAGAGTACGAACTGCTCGTTCACCAATTGCTTATCGGTCGTTTCAGGCTCGTTCACCACATCGGCGCCTTCCCACAAAGCGCGATTCACAATTTTCCAGTTCACCTCTCCGGACTCACCTTTCCGGCCGTCGCGGTGCCAACTGGTGGCCCGTCCGGGGCTGTCGCAGGAGTCCAGTACGACCGAACCACGCTCAGCCGGTATGACTTCGAAGAGCAGATCTAACAGTTCGCGTTGTAGCAGGTCGACTTTACCAATGGTGTTGATGCGGCTAATCCTTAACAGCGCGTCCAGATCCGGCATGACGACTCCCAGATCCGGCATGGTGGTGGTGCCTGCTCGCTCGGAGCCGAATGCTAGCCTGGGTTCCACCCGAGGCAATATCACCGTACTCCCGTCCGACGGGAATGCAGGCTCACTCGATGGCGTCATTGTCTCGTCTGGTTCCAGCAGGAAGACAAGTTCCGAATACCCTAAGCGAATCCTATCCCCGTGCTGCAAAACCTTATTGCCTACCGGAATGCCATTCACGAACGTGCCGTTGCTGCTGTCGAAATCGATGACTCGGTAGGTGTCGCCGTCTGCCTGGATTGCACAATGCTTGCGAGAAACAGACTCCTCACTCAGGCATAGTGCACTCGCGGGATCGCGGCCAATGCTGGTCTCCGCGTCTTTCAGATGCGTGATCGTACCTTTTTTCGCGCCGAGCACAACGACAATCCTTGGATCCATGGTTAGCTCCCACCCCGCAGGCACCACTCGAATTTCCATGGTCGCGTATTCATTGCTGGTCACTTACCGTCACCAAAAACCGAGTTTTCAACAGCTACACACGAAGTCACCTTTGGTTCTGCCAACCGAGTGAGTATGACGCACAACCCGTGTTGTTCTCCACGTAGCGCAAAGCGTGCGCCGTTCTCGGTCGATCCCAGTGGCTTCAGTTCACATTTGTCAACATGCCGTGCACCCGACACGGACGCCGATTTTTCCTGATCCGAAACTGATGCAACTCGCAGAATCAGAACGTAACGAGCATCTGCAGATGCTATCACTGACAACGTACGCGCTGTTCACCAAGAGACCGCACCGCTCGGGGTGATAGACAATCCCTGCCTGTCTGGAGACCTGAGCGCGTCTTCTGACGCCTTGAACATTAAGACGAGAGGCTTAGTCGGCAAGATTGACGCGCCCATGTCAATCAGCAATCCACCCGGAGATCTCAAGTGCAAATTTGATCCCAGTATTCGTCAGTCCCATAATCCTACACGGATGCGGATACATTCGCGGTGTAGGCTGGAGAAGATAACATATTTTAAGGCAGCTGTGGGCAAGTCAGCCCCTCGGTGCGGTCGGCGCTTGCGGTTTTGCGGCGAACGCTGCGCTCACACGTTCTCATCCCGAACTGGCGGAAGAGATCCGGGGCTACCTCAGGATGACGGTAAGGAGATAGAATGATTCGGGCAACCCAACGTGGGTGTGCCAAGTCAGACGTGCGATACGGCGCACGGTGGTGGAGATCTTATGTCTGCACGGACCGGCTCCTCGGCGAAGGCAGAGGATAACTACAAAGGGCATACAACAGTATCTTGCTTAGAAGGCGATTTGGTCGCTAGCGCAGTGATTAACAGCCTACTAAAGCTTAGGCGGGCTTTCTGGAGAGATCCAACGCTTCGATCCGTTGCCGGACAAGTATTGCTAGCCTCCTCGGAACAGGCGCTGGCTGAACACTGGGGGGATTTGCGCCAGCGCGCAGTGCGGATCATCGCTCTCAGCGAAAAGTGTTACGAGGATCCACGGTTGGATGCCGCTGTATTTGCCTACTTACCACCGTCCACACCGATCCCGCTTGTAGGACGGATGATCGAGAGTGCCCTGCGTGACATTTGTCGTGACAATCTTCACCACCAATCTGCCGAACAATTAAAGATCGCGTCCGCAGAAATTGACGAGTTGAACCGTATCGGTGTGGCGTTGTCGGCAGAGCACAAAATCCCCAAGCTGCTGGAGATGATTCTGACCAGAGCGCGCCAAATGACTGCTGCCGACGCCGGTTCGATCTATTTTGTGGAAGCTGCGCAAGACGATTTCTGGTCTTGCTCGGCGGAGTCACACCCCGCAGTTAGCGGTTCGATTCCGGAACTGGAAGTTGACCGGCAAAAGCCGGATGTCAGTTCACGCCCGGCTGCGTTACGGTTTATGTGGGCACAAAATGACAGCGTTTCCGCTCCTTTCGAGCAGGCAACGGTGGAGATCAGCAATGCCTCCATTGCTGGCCACGTCGCATTGACCGGGGACAGTGTTCAGCTGGACGACGGTTACGACCCGCCTCCGGGGCTCCCCTATACGATCAATCATGATTTTGACACGAAGCTGGGCTACCGCACCAAGTCGATTTTGGCGGTGCCCATGTGCAACGAGAAGGGCGAAGTTGTCGGGGTACTGCAACTAATCAACTCGAAGCGCAATCCTGGCGCCAAACTGACTTCCCACTCCGCCGTGGCCGCGCAGGTGGTTCCATTCACGCTCCATCATCGAAAATTGCTCCTATCGCTGGCAAGCCAAGCGGCTGTGGCATTTCAGAACAGCCGGCTGCTGGCCTCCATCGAGAATTTATTTGAAGGCTTTGTACGCGCTTCGATTGTCGCCATTGAACAGCGCGACCCCGCAACCTGCGGGCACTCGGCTCGGGTAGCACGGCTGACGCTGGCTCTGGCGGAAGCAGTCAACCGCACCACGTCGGGCCCGCTCGCTCATGTTCACTTCACGCCCACCCACAAAAAAGAACTACGCTATGCTGCTCTACTACACGATTTCGGCAAAGTCGGCGTCCGGGAAGAGATACTGCTGAAGAAGGAGAAGCTCTATCCTGCGCAACTGGAGCTGCTGCGCCATCGGTTCTTGTTTGCCAAGCGAACTGCAGAGGCCGAGTTGCTGCGAGCGCAACTTGAGCTTTCGCTGAGCCAAGGTGAGCAGGCCTACAATCAGGGGGCGCAGCAGGCCGACGTGCGATTTCAGAAATACTGCACCGAACTCGATGCGCTCTGGGACTACGTACTGCAATGCAATGTGCCCTCGGCAACTCCGGAAACTGTGCTTGCCCGCCTGGGAGAGGCCGCAGCACGGACTTATGCCGATCTGGACGGCATTCCCCAACCGTTGATTACCGAGAACGAAATCCGCCTGCTCTCGATTCCTCAAGGCTCACTGGACCCGCTTGAGCGCGCTCAAATGGAGGCCCACGTAACGCACACAGTGCGTTTTCTCTGCCAGATAGCGTGGACGCCGGAGCTTCGTGGTGTCATTCGTATTGCCAGCGCTCATCATGAAAAGTTAAACGGCTCCGGCTATCCCCGCCGACTCTCAGCCGACGATATTCCTGTGCAAACACGGATGCTGACCATCGTCGACATCTTCGACGGAATAACCGCTTCAGACCGACCGTACAAAAAGGCCTTTAGTCCGCAAGAGGCTCTCGGTATCCTGCGTGGCGAGGCGGCCGCTGGCGCCATCGATCTGGACCTGTTAGAGCTCTTCGCAGATCTGGTACGTCAAGGTGTACATAATGCTGACTCGAAGCCGCCGGATTCGGTGTTAGCTGACACGCAAGCAGTGGCCTAGCCATTTCGTAGGTCTTTCCTGGCGAAAATTGAGTTGCACATCTTCCATGAGCTTAAGCATCGAAGTTGCGGCGGCAGGCACGGATCTCGGCTGCGTACAAAGATAACAACCAAGACAGTTTCGGCTATGATCTACGGCACACCCTCTACCGGTCTGTGGAGTATGCATCGACGGCTGCCAGGGAGATCGTCATCCGGATCGCTGTCTACACTATGCTGGAGCATTTTGAGCGGCCGCGCAAAATCGGCAATTTTCGATAGTGGTGCAGTTTGAACTGCACCACTACCCAATTTTCCCGGAAGCGGCGAAGCATTGGAGGAAATCTCGGAGGGTGCTAACGCCCTTGCGCAGGACTCGTGGTTCATGGTTACCGCATGTTCAAGCTGACGCAAGGAACTCACAACAGCGACTGAAGGGGCAGGTGCGGGAGCAGCTATTGGCTGCTCCCGCCGTGTTGGTAGGGCACTAGGCAGGATGAGAGGCGGGATTCATAGCGCGGAGCCCACAGCAGCTTGTTGGAACACCATTGTTTCGATGGCGGACTCCGCGATACTCGCAAATTCCGCAAATCGCGTTCATAAATCACCTCGCAGGAGCCAGCGCTGCTGGTCGGCATCTGCTATCGCATCTGACAAAGGCAAGTCTGGTTCCAGACGGAAAGGCGTGTCGCTTGTCTACGAAGGCATTGAAACTACTGCTCGACGCCGCCTGCGAGTTTAGCCACTCGAATCGATCTCCTAACCTTCAGGGTAGGGGTTCTATCCGGATTGATAGTCGGAGCCGGTGCATCGCACAGTCTCGGGAATTCGATCCGCCGCGGAGCCGCAGAGCCTGCCTGACGCCAGAGGAAACGGTTGACAGGCGTACGGCCGGGATGTGCGTAAATAGCGTAGCGGGTTTGTGGCGTTTGCCGAAGGGCAGGAAATCACCTTCAGCACAAAGGCTCGGCTGCCCTTTTGCTGTACCGAATATAAAGTTAGAGAGTGCGTTTTTTATCGTGCCGTTCCGCTTTAAATAGAACATGGAACACGAGTGGAAACAGATACTTGGAACAGCGCAAAGCCACATAAACATTGATGGAACAGATGGAAATGGAACAGATGGAACAGGAGTTTTGAGTGTTTAATTTGGGCCATGTGTGTAGTTTCCGATGACTACCTGACTACCATAGAACCATCGGGTTTACGATTCGCACACGATTAGTTGCGATTTTGCGATTTGCAACAAGGCCGGCCGTATTGGCATTGACACAGGCGTTCTCAAAAGGAAACCGGAACCGTGCTTTATTTCCGCCCGGTTCCGGCAAGGACTCTCAGTAATAGTTGTACCACTCATATTCAATCGTTGTGTTGTCCCAGACAAATGGCACTGAAAGCAGATGGCCGTCGCTGGAGTTGTACATCCAGATATCCTGGTTGTTAGCTCCGTTATAGTTCATCCAGCTGCCGTCGGTTTCGAGGGCGTAAGCGTCATACATCCAGGCGGCACCGTAGTCCGCCAGGTCCGCGTAGGACCGCTTACTGTTTTCGCAGTTGAAGCAAGGCCGCTCCATGATCCACTCCGCCTCCTGGCCAAGTATGACGGTTTGATTCAGATCCGTGCAGATGCCGTTAACCACTTGACCGAGGCACTGGGCTATGTACGCGTACTCGCCCCGTGTAACGTCTTCGACAGAAGCGAATCCGTACATTTCATTGAACAGCGTCGGAGCGCCTTCCTGATTGCCGACCCATACCGCGCTGTACATCTCGTCGCCGGGCGACACGTTGAAGTTGGGTAGAACCTGCGAGGTTGGTTGAGTTGGGACGAGCTCAGTCCAGGCATCGTAGTTGGTGAAATCGAAGCTGAATATCCACCAGCTTTCGTTCTCAATGTCCTGTTCGGTTCCGGCCTGCCACAGATCGCTTAACCCATCGCCATCGATGCCAATCCAGAAAGCAGAGTACGTGCTCAGATTGTTGTTGGAGATCTTCACTGTGGGCACATTCCACTCACCCATCAAAGCATCGTAGGGCCCGCATCCCGAGCAAGGTCCGGCTCGCAACTCGAATCCACTCCAGTTAGTAAGGAGCTCCCAGTTACTGCTGGCGCGCAGTTCCGGATGCGCCACCTGCCGGGGATTTAATCGGCGCGCCGGTTGTGTCACGACCCGGAGCCAGCTGGCCAAGGCCTCAGGCGCCTGCGCGGCATTGGGCCGTACCGGGTACTCGCGCTTGACGAGCTCAGCGTCCGAGAGTTGCAGAGCTTCGGCTTGCTTAAGCGCCGGACGAATGAAGTCGCTCGCTTTCGGCGCCCGTTTCTCAGCGGTTGGAGCAGGCATGTCTAAGCTGGCATTGTGGCTTGGCCGCAACTGCAACTCGAAGCTGCGGGATTCGCTGTCCGAGGCGCAATCCACCGCAAAGGCCGCGACTTCATCCGACTCCATGCGTGGATTGACGTTGAAGCGGATCATCCCTTCGTCGTCCGAGAACAATTTTAGCGGACGCGAGTTGCCGCTGCCGGCTTCTGGATGCAGTACGCAGGTCGCCTTGGGCAAAGTCTGCATCGCGATGCGCGAAGCAGTGTGAGGAGCGACCGTAAAACGGGCTGGCGCGCTCGGGTTGGATTCAATATTTTGAGCACGGCCCTGCGGCGACCCGATCAGCAAAGATCCAATCAGCGCGAGACAAGGACTGTAACTGAGCAACTTCACACATTTTTCGTAGGACTTCATAGTCGTCTCCTTTTTTCTAATGTGGCACCTACTATCGCATCTGACTAAGGCAAGTCTGGTTCCAGACGGAAAGGCGTGTCGCTTGTCTACGAAAGCGTCGAAACGATCGCTTGGCGCCGACGGAGAGTTGGGCCAGCCGAGTGGATATGCTAACTTTTGGGGTAGGGGATGTATCCGGATGGATAGTCGAAGCCGGTGTATCTGCACGTATTGATCCGCCCCGGACCCGCCGGCTTGGTCCTTTATCAGTTGTTTACGTCCAACTTCGTTTCGAGGGTGGCGGAATTGCGCAGACGCTCAATGGGATCTTTGGCGGCCCCGCTCCGCCTCTGAGGCAATTCATTCAAAGGGTATCCACCCGCCCCCAACAACATCCTCGCGCATGTTCTGGCTAAGGAACGAGACACGCGTTATCCATCGGCAAGCGGGTTCTCCTTACGGTTTGCTGCAAGTTGAAGAACAACTTAAGAGCAGTTTTGTCCGCGAGCACGTCCGGGTAATGAACTCAGGTGTCAGGTGGTGCAGGCCATCGCAAAGAAACAGGGCGGCATGGAGGAAGCAATCCGGCCAGAGAACAGCAATATCAAGAGAGCTGCAGCCCTCTCTCGCGATCAGCTGATTGCGGCAGCGTGCCCGCATAGAAAAGCTCAATGAGTTGATGAGCCGCGCCGAGCGAGTGTACCCCCCGCCGAGGACTTGAAAGGCGCGAGGCGCGTGGATCGGGCCTCGCCAATCAGGGCGCACGGTGCAGGTTGCTTACCGAAAGTTGTCCGGCCTGTTTACCGCCGGAACAGAGTGCTTCCGGGCTCGGGAAAGCGCTGGGTTACTCATCCTTGCGGGCGATCCGGTAACCTTGCCACCCGTTCGCGGTTGCGGAACTCTCCACCTCCGTTGTGCTCAGAACTAGGCGATCGGCTATGCAGGCCATATCTTCTTGGATAGATCGAGCAGCCCTTATCAGCCAAATCCCCATGCGTTGAGTCCGGCGCTCGCGTTGTATGTGCCTCGGCAAATTGAGGATAAGCGACATGCACGCTCTAAGGCGCCGAACTCTGACGATTGGCAGCGCCCTTGCTTTTCCAATGGCTGCGGAGAACAAAACCAGCTTGCGGAGTTAAGACAATGTCCACCACCGTTCTAGTAAAGAAACTCAATTCAGCCCCGAGTGTGCACAACCCCTGCAGCCCCGGGCTTTCAGCGCTCCTCATTGTAGCGGGGGACATTTTGGGATTCGCACTGTTGTTGGGAACATTATGGGTCAATCCGTATATCTCCCGATATGCTCCACCCAATTGGTGGTTGCAGTATTGGCCATTCCTGCCGCTGTTTCTGATGCTTTATTGGTTCTTCGATGTATATCCAGGCATCAGTATCAGCCCGGTCGATGAGATCAGGCGCATATCGCTGGCAAATGCCGGCGCCTTCAGCTTTCTTTCGGTGGCACTTGGACTGAGGCGAACACCCCTAAGTTCACATTTACTTTGCCTGGCCGTTTTTGTCGGCGCATGCGTGGTGATACCTACGATTCGAAGCATAACCAGGCGAATCGGAGCCCGATACGCCTGGTGGGGCTATGCGATCGTACTGTTTGGGGAGGGAGACAAATCGGTATCGGTGCTGCGCAAGCTAAAGGCTGATCCACGCCTTGGCTTACGCCCAATCGCGGTCGTTACTGATCGCAGTTTCCAGGAGCAACTGGAAGAGATTCCAGTCTGCCACTCCGGGGCGTTGGACAGGATGGTGTTCTCCGGCGTAAAGCATGCCGTCGTAGTCGCTACCGACTTTTCCCAGTCGCAACTCGTCAAAGTACTCGAACGCGCAGGCGAAGCTTTCCCTCATCTGGTCGTGATTCCAGATACAGATTTTCTGGGAAGCGTTGAGGCATACACGCAAGATCGGATGGGCGTACGCGGGCTTCAAGTACGAAACAATTTGTTCCACGCCGGTTCTCGAATAGCAAAGCGAACGATCGACTTGGGTTTTTGTTTGGCGTTGTTGCCGCTAATGCTTCCCTTGATGGCGGTGATCACGGCTCTGATCGCGGTGGAATCAGGGTTCCCCGTGTTCTATTCCCAGAAGAGGTTAGGACAGGACGGCCGCACTTTTCACATCTGGAAGTTCCGAACCATGGTGCGGAACGCCGCAGAAGTTCTGGAACGCTCGCTGGCAAGCAGCCCCCAACTGCAAAAAGAATGGGCCGAAAACCAAAAGCTTCGAAACGATCCGCGCATCACTCGAATTGGGAAGGCGCTCAGAAAGGCCAGCTTGGATGAGTTACCCCAGCTCTGGAACATACTCAGGGGCGAGATGAGTCTGGTTGGCCCGCGTCCCATCGTTCACGACGAAATCGCCAAATACAAAGAAGCCTACACCCTGTACACCAAAACAATTCCCGGCCTGACTGGACTATGGCAGGTGTCTGGACGCAATCACACGACCTATGCCGAACGGATCACCTATGACTCCTACTATGTCCGCAACTGGTCCTTTTGGATGGATATTTATTTGCTTGCCAGGACAGCGACTGTTGTATTCACCGGCGATGGCGCTTATTAGGCAAATGACAAGCTTTCCGAGAAGAGGCGAATTCATGCAAGCTCGTATCTTATTAGCGTTTTGGATTCTCAGCCTGGCGGCTCTTGGGGCAGCCGCACAGTCCGAGCCCAACCAGCCAGCGCCGCCAAGCGACTCTACCCAAAGTTCGCAGGTATGGACGACTAACCTCGGCGATGAACCGGTCGGCGCAGGAGACCTCGTTTACATCACCGTTACCGGCTCTCCCGAATTCACGCGTAGCTATCGGGTTTCGAAGGATGGTGAGATAACGATACCGCTTGTCTCTAAGCCCATATCCGTTATCGGACTGGCGCCTGCCGCCATCGCGAGTGCGGTTTCCGATGCGTTGATCCGCGACCGCATTCTGGTGGCTCCGATCGTGTCGGCGGCGGTACTCCAATACACGAGTCGCCAAGTGACAGTGGCTGGAGCTGTAAACTCTCCGGTCATCATCGAGGCAACTGGCAATCTCAAGTTGCTCGATGCCATCGCGCGCGCTCACGGAGTTGCTCCCGACGCTGGAGCCGAGGTCATCGTCTCGAGTCTCGACAAAACCACAGGCAACAGAAAGTCGACTTCGATCCCGATCAAGGACTTGCTCTCCGGTGAGGACCAAAAACTGAATATTCCTCTGCACGGTGGCGAAGAAGTCCGCATTCCCGAGGCTGCCAAACTGTTTGTTAGCGGCAACGTAAAACTGCCTGGCGTCTACCGAATCAATGACGTGGAAGGCTCGTCCGTACTTAAGGCACTGGCTCTATCGCAAGGTATTCTCCCTGATAGCACAAAGGATGCTTATGTGTATCGCATGGCCGCAGGGACCAACCAGCGCCAGGAAATCACTATCCCGTTGCGAGACATACTGCACAGGAAAGCTGCTGACGTTCCGCTACAGGCAAACGATATTCTGTATGTTCCCGCAAGCCGCGGGCCTCACTTAGGTTCCATTCTCAAGGGTATGACCGGGTTGGGCCAAGCGGCCCTAATGCACCCATAATTGCAAGAAGTCTTAACGGCTAGGAGGAAGTCATGATCTACACGCAATCAAAAGATGAGTTGGTCCTCGGTAAACAAGCCATGAATGAACAGAAAGCTGGCTCCGAGGTTCCCGAGAAGAATTTGGAAGGTTTCACTCAAATCATCCCTCCGGTGAAGCGATTGACGTCAGTGTCCACGGCCGAGGCGCGGCGCAAGCTGCGCATGGAAGCGAGGTTGGTGATTCTAGCCGGCATCAACAGGGGCAGGGTCGTCTGGCTGGACAAAGACGAGATCTCGATCGGCCGCGAAGAGGGATGTGAGATCTGTTTAAACGACGAAGCGGTCTCCCGCAAGCAATGCGCCGTGAAGGCCGACAAGGGCTCTTTCCTGATTACGGATTTCAATAGCCGAAACGGTAGTTTCGTGAATGGGCTCCGGATACGCGAGAAAGTTTTGCAACACGGAGACAAGATTCGTATTGGCGCCACCGAGCTTGTGTTTCTAGAGAATGACGAACTGCCGACCTCGACCGCCGTAGAAGACAACGTTCCAAAACTAACCGATGGCATGCGGTACCCAGGATCGAAAGAGTTGGTGCTGGGACCAGACATTGCGAACAAGCTTGCTCCCTACCTTTCCTCGAAGGCAGTCCCCGTTCAGATTCCCGTGCCGGTGGCTCCTGCATCGATGGACATGGGCCCTATCGACGGCAGCGCCTCTCTGTCGCAATTTATCAAGATCGTACGCCGACAGCGGTGGAAATTGACGGCATTCGTTGCGGTTGCAATCCTGGCTGCCGTTGGCGTTCAGCTCATCGTGCCAAAGGTTTACGAAGCCACAGCACTGGTCAAAGTCGAGCGCCACACCGCGGGCGGCGTGGTAGGCCAGGAGGCATCTCAGGTTTCGTCCGTCGACGATATGGACCAGGTGATCGCGACCGAAATCGAGTTGGCTCAATCGGATCCGGTCCTCCGACCAGTGGTTGAACGTTATAAGTTGCTTCCGGTGAAATCGAAGAACTCTAGGAGCGCCTCGCAGCAGAACGGCGCAGCGCCAATCCGGTTGGATGCTCTTAAAGTGACCCGTTCCCCCAGTTCTTATCTAATACGCATCTCTTATCGCGCCCATGATGCGAAATTGGCCGCCGATGTGGCCAATGCCGTGGCGCAATCCTTGTCCGAACACGCCAACGATACAGGAAAAAGTTCCTATGAAATGCTTTCCACACTCGTTGCCCAGGATATGTCGGAGTTGCGCTCGAAGATGCAAGCCTCTGCCCAGCAATTGGGCGAGTATGAAAAAGAACTGAATATGGTAGATCCTGAGCAACGGGTCACGATCCTGAGCGCTCGGCTGGGTCAGTTGAATACGGATCTTACGGCGGCCCAGGACGAACGGATCCGGCGCGAAGCGATCCTAGCCCAAGTTAACAATTCCAACACTCTCGCCTCCGCACAAGCGGCGCAGGCGGCGGCGCAAGATCCACTGCTGAGCGAAGCCGTTCAGCGGCTAAATGTGGCGCGTCAGCAGTTCACTTCGGTGCGTTCCTACTATGCCGAGGGCCATCCGGAATACGTGAAGGCACAGAAGCAAGTACAGGAGATGGAGGCCCAGGTCAATGAACTCAAAGCACGAGCCAGAGAGCGAGCGGCGGCGGATTACGAGCAGGCACTGGGACGAGAGAAGCGCCTGTCCAGCGTTCTCCAACAGAGCAAGGCAGAATCGGATAGTCTGAAAGCCCGCACTTACCAGTATGAACAACTGAAGAGCGAAGCCGACAACGACAAGAAAATCTATGAGGATCTGGCGACGCGAACAAGGCTGGCTGGCATCAACCAGCAGTTCCAGAACGCCACCGTTATGCTCGCCGGGAGGGCCCTGACACCGCGCGACGCCGTGTTTCCTAAACTGTCGATCAACCTACCCGTGGCGGTGATTCTGTCAGGAATTCTGGGTATTCTCATTGCGGTTTTTGCCAGTGTGTTGGACAACAGCTTCGCCGATGCAGAAGAAGCGGCGAGTCAACTTCGCGTTGACGTGCTTGCCGAAATACCGCACGCCAAAGGTCTGCCAGGTATCTCCCGCGAGAAAAGGCTTGTAGAGGATTCGGCTTTTGCGGCTAAGCTGAATGCGGCCTACCGGGAAGCGATTCGGAATCTGCGTGCCGCGCTGAACGGCGTGAGCAATGATCGGCCAATACGAAGCCTGGTGATCACGAGCGCGGTAGCAGGCGAAGGCAAGTCGACCACCGCGGCTCAGTTGGCGCTGGCCTATGCAAAGACGGGAAAGAACGTGCTGTTAGTGGATGCCAACTTCAGCCGCCCCACCCTCGATCCTCACTTGCTGGTGTGTTCAACTCCCAGGAAATTTAAGGTCGCCAGCACCCTTGGTTTTACCGAGGTTCTCAAGGGCAAAGCATCTTGCAACGACGCAATCATCCAACTGGAGCAGCCGGGGTTATCTCTGTTGCCAGCCGGGCGGATGTCACGAACCGCCGCCGATCTGATTAGTACGAGAGCGTCTGCGGTACTAACCAAACTTTACCAGAATTTCGATTTGATCATAGTGGATGCGCCTCCGGTTCTCGCTGCCGCGGAAGCGCAAGAATTGGCCGCAGTGGCCGACGCTGTATTACTTTTGACCAAGGCGGCGGAAACGGCCGCAAAACAGGTATCGGATGCCATTTCGGTTCTGTCTCGCGCTCGCGCCAATGTAGTTGGTCTGGTCTTAAACCAGGTCAAGTCTAATCCTGTCGCGGACGCTCACGCTTCGTACCACTTGGGATCGACCGACTCGTTAATAGTGCCTCGTTTAAAAGCCTGAGGATTCACATGACTTATCTAAAGAAACTTTCTAGCTACAGTTCCGGCCCCGCGGTTCTGCTGCTCATATCGCTGGCGACCGGCGGCATCTTTAAGTTGTCGGCCTTTGCTCGAGAGGCGTTCATCGCGGCACAGTTCGGGCTTTCTTCCGTTACAGACGCCTACTTTGGACTCCAACAGTTCCCCCTCGCGCTCGCGAGCTTTATGTTTGGAGCTTTTTCGCTGGCTTTTACTCCCGCCTACGAAAACGAACACCGGCGGCATTCTGGCAGTGTCGAATGGCTGCCGGGCCTGCTGTTCTATAGCTGCGTATTGGGCGCGCTTTTGACGGTGCTGATGCTAGTCTGTGCTCCTTACCTCTTACGACTGATTCACATAGCCGATTCGAGAGAGGTTCGAAGCACGGTAGTCCTTCTCGGTGCTTGCTACCTTCCCGTCATTTGGATCGGCATATGGAAAGGGATCTGTACCGCTCGTGGACGCAACTTATGGGCGACCAGCCTGCCCGGAGTCCCCTATCTGATTATGACGGTCGTGTTGGTTGGTAGTTACGCGATAGGGAGGCTCAGCAACCTCAGCCTGCCTGTGTCCATGACTGCAGGTTTTGCACTCGCCGGGTTGTACTCGCTTGTTCGCATTGGGAAATCGCAATCTTTGCTGCCACGGAACTCTGCCGCGATCGCGATTTGGAAGGTTCCGGAGTGCCGACATTTCCTCCGGCAGCTCGCAGCGTCGGCTGTGGAGAATGTCGGCTTCCTCGCGAATCAGTCCTTCTTGTTGTATTTCCTCGCCCGCCTTGGCACGGGCGTGATCTCCGCGAACAACTGCGCGATGCGAATCGGAATGCTGGGGTACAGCCTGCTTTCGATGCCGCTGACTACACTGGTACAGGGGCGTCTCTGTTCAGCGGAGGATAAAGAAAGGCCAAACGTGTTCCGCCGATGGCTAATAGTACATGCTACGTTGCAGCTATTGTTCGCGGTCGCCGTTTGTGCGCTCCGATTTCCTGTCCTGCGCATAGTGTACGTGCATGGAAAATTTGGCGGGACTGAATTAGCGGAAGTGGCCCACATCTTGCCCGCCTGGATTGGCTATTGTGTGGTGATGTCCCTCAGTGAACTGTCGGCGAGCTACCTGTTCATACGCGCGATGGGCGTTCACTACATGCGAATTCGGCTCTGCGCTTACGTTGCAGCGAATCTCCTTCGTCTCGCTCTCATCGGCACAGCCAGCGCTGCCAACCTGATCTGGTGCTCGGTAATCATCGAAGCTCTCGTTCTAGGGCTGAATTTGCGCACCTGTCTGACTGAATCGAAACCGAGGCTGCCAGTTTCGACTGCCATGGCGGCAGCCTCAGCGTCTTGATTGGACGACTGGAATGATGCGCGGCTACGATTTTTGACGGACCTCACCCAAGGGCGAAGGAACGAAGACGAGGTTAAGGGCGTTGCCACTTTCCGCCGGGCAACTTGTGTCCCCTATAATAAAGATGAATGACCTGCAGATCTACTCATCTTTTGACCAAAGAAGCTAAGGACTTAAGTAGCAAACGTGGGCCGTCAAATAATGTTCCGATTTCGTAGGTCAAGAGAAATAATGATGCAGCAAACACGCCGGAGTGCTTATTGCATTCTTCGTACAGCTGTATGGATCGGCGCTTAACGGTTGGAATCAGGGCAACGTACGCGACCAAGATACCCAACACAGAGCCCGCCAGAATGTCACTTGGCCAGTGATAACCCATGTAGACTCTGGGGACGAAGGTAACCAACACGACATAGGCAAACGCGACGGCGCCGACTCGCCTGCTTCGAAAAAATAAACCCATTGCCAGAGCGCTGAAGAGAGCGGCGTGATCGCTCGGAAAGGAACTCCAACGTATGAATTGGTCGGCGTCTACATGATATGGCCACTGAAAGTGCAGAGCTGGATCGAAAAATGGCCGCTCTCGGTATGGGAGTAGATCTGCTAGGCCGCGAGCCAGCACGATCGCTGGGACCACCAGTATCAAAACCGTCAGAAGAGTGGCGCGCGCATTGACCTCTTCTGGCTCGGTGCCTTGCTTGCCCTGTTCAAACAAAAAATACCAGTACACCGTCACAATGGCGATACCCTTAAGAAATTCCGAGCCACTGACATGGTAGACGGCCAAGTCGAACCAAGGCCAACGCCCGACGAACTGATTCACCCAATGCATCACCGCAAAGTCGAGATGCATACTTCTTCTCCAATGAGGTTACTAGGCCTCACTTCCCCGATTCCTAACCAGGAGAAATGGCTCACCTCGACGGAGCACTATAGTCGAGGCTAAACTCCTTCGCAACGAAGACAACACCCGTCCCTCTCCCCACACTGCGTTCGACGAAATTTGCAGAGCGGATTTGCCGAGGCCCCTGCGGCTTCGTCTCCCGAAGTGGATCCGCTGCGCTTTTTTCAGTCTGCATCGCCTTGGCTCGGCCAACGGCGGCTCGCCGGTCTATGGGTCTATCCGATTCGATAGTCCGCCTCGTAGTTCCGATAGGTCTTGAACGATATACCTACAACAAGTGCGACTCTCCCGAGAGCACCCTGTTTCGGTAATGTGTTGTAAATACGCGCATTCCGCTTGTGTGGAGCCTACCGTCCGCCGTTTGGATTTTTTGGCAAGGTGGAAGCTTAACAGACCGTGATCGCGAACGGAAGTCGCAAATCATTGGATGGGCAGTTGCAGTGAATCCAGAAATAGGAGACTCGTGGAAATACGATCTATAGCAACGATGCTGGACGGGCACTGTGCTAGCCGCCGCTGCCGCCATTGTTATGATCGCGGTTTGAACATAGCCATCGGCGAACCCCCCAGGTTTTAACAACGGCTCAGTTCACTAAAATCACAATTAATCCGTCAGTGAATTACTCAGAAGGACGTACATGAATGAATACGCCAGGTAAACTCAAGATTTCTTTCGTTTCCGAAGTGGCCGCCTTTTTTATACCTTTTCTCTTGAGTGTCTACTGGGCTCCGATTGGAATCGGGTTTGAACTTAAAGCTACCTTGCTACGAGGCGCAATCGCCGGTTTATCAACCCTACTGCTTGTATTCTGGCTGCGTGCGCCGCTCACGCGAGCGGAGACCAAGTTTGCAGCCCTCTTTGTTCTGCTTGCGCTGCTGCTCATAGTTCCGTGTCTGACGGCAACCGACTCGGCGAGGGCGTTTAAAGACCTACTGAAACTCGTCCTGCTCTTCGCTGTGGGTCTGGCGATGGCACGGGCACTGCGGCACGGTAGAACCGCCAAAGCGTTTGGATATGGCATGCTAACCGGCAGCGCCTTCACTGCTGTATTGATCCTTAACGCCTATATCGGGCACATGGGACTAACCCTTCCGACTTATCAGGCGCTTCGCATTCTCAAGGAGGTGCTTACTAGGGGTGAAGGGTTTCCTCTGAATCCAATCTCTTTCACGGCATTTTTCATGTATTTGATTGGTCTGTGCCTCGTGCCTCCAAGGGCGCTGACGTGGTGCCTGGGAGTTTTTGTGTTCGCCGTCTCGTCATTCCTGACCGGTTCCCGCGCCCCAATCGGCATCTTGTTGATAAGCGGGCTGGTCGCGATCGGTTTGCACTGGCTCCGGGCCCGATCTTTTTTATTGCGGGTGTCGGGGTGCCTAACTTTACTCCTTCTGACGGGTGCCATCGTGGCATCTGTGTTCACGATTGATTCACGAAAAATGGTAATCATCTCCGAGGGACGAACCGTCCTTTGGTCGGTGGCATGGTCCAAGTTTCTGGAAAAACCGCTCAGTGGCCACGGGTACGAATCCTGGCAAGACGATTTGGCCTCCCGTATTGCCGGAGGTGAATATTTTCACACTTCAACTTCAATTATCGGGAATGGCGCGTACCACAACCAATACATCACTCTGCTGGCCGAGGAAGGCCTCGTAGGCTTCGTGCCCGCGATGGCTATCGTGTGGATGCTGCTGCGGTGTTGCCGCTGGCTGGCATGGAGAACCTCGCTTCCCGCAATCAGCCGCAAGGTGATCCTTCTGGCGTGTGTCTTCATGTTGTTGCGTGCCGCGGTGGAAGTACCCGGACTGTTCGGCTACGCTAACGATACAGCCGACTATCTTGCCTATTGCTTCGTGGCAGTTGTAGTGAGCCGGATCTCACTGCATGAAGATACGCGCCGGCTCACCCTCAGCAGGCTTACCAGCGAACCGCAATTTGCCATGGCGGTCTCCGCCTAAGAATAGCGGCGACGTCGGGATGCGGCTTTTGACAGAGATCGCTCAAAGTGTGATAGCAGGGGTGTTGATTTATGAGAAAAGGCTCCACGCGTTGTAAGGTCAAAATGCTTTATGCATTCTTGTCGGCAATCGCTACTCTTGTCATTACAGGCAACTCTGCATTGGGTCAGCAGCCACCCCCAGATAAGCCGGCACCCCCGCCGCAAGCACAAGGGTACAGGCTAGTGTTCGCTGATGAGTTCGACAGACTTGACCTCAGTCCGGACGGGCGGGGAATGCACGCTTGGTACGAGGGGATCTGGTTCAACCACCAGCACGCATCGCGAAAAAATATTTCCGTGGCTAATTCGATGCTCTCTTTGAAATGGGAGCGAGGACAAGGGGCAGTAGACACCAGCATTACGACTTTTTCCCCTCACGCAGGAAACTACGCGGCTTGGCGCTACGGTTATTTCGAAGCGCGCTTGCGGTGGGATGTAGTCAAAGGCTCATGGCCTGCCTTCTGGCTGATTCCGGTGGAAGATGCAACCGGCAAGGATATTTATAATGGCACGAAGGAGTCGGGCGAAATCGACATCTTCGAAGGTCAAGGCGACCACCCGCATGTTTTCTATGGCACCATTCATGATTGGGTGAACCTCCGTGATCATGCCAACCGGAACAACTTTTTTGCTCTCCCCGGTAATGTGGATTTGTCACAATTCCACACCTACGGTCTGCTTTGGACACCCGGAAAAGTGACTTGGTACCTGGACAACCAACCGCTGCACTCAGAGAGTACACCTTCCATATTTGATCGCCAGAACTTCTTCCTTGTTCTCACCATGCAAGAGGGAGATGACTGGAAAGCTGGGAATCTCTCTGGCGTGACCGCACCCGGGATGACACTGAACGTCGACTGGGTACGAGTGTGGCAGCCGTAGGAACCACTCTCTATAACGCGCGTTGAGGCAGAAAGTGACTTGTTGCTTCCCTGGCAGGTAGCATACCGGATAGCTGAGGTCTACCCGATTGGATAGCAAGGATCTGGATGTGCGCCTCCGCGCTTTGCTCGCCCACGAACGTCATTGCAGCCAACTTTCTGCACCGGTTGGAGATACGCGAGGCGAGCAGCCGGACGGCAATGGTCCCACGAGTGGCACCGCATCTGCTCTTGTAGGAGTGGAAACACGAACCGTGAATCAAGGTGAAGGGAGAAAATGATCGGCCATGTCTGACGTTCACTGTGGTACTACTAGTGTTCTGCAGAGCGGGTCGTCGGCTGTAGCCAGCCCCGAGCCGCGCTCGAGTGGATCCGGATCATTTCATAGAGAAGAACGCATTTTCCTGCACACTCCCGAGCCGTTCTCATCGGCGGCGTTGTACGTCGAAGCACTGTCTCGCGCGGTTACGGCCGAAGGAACTCCGATCCACATCGTGTGTCCTAGCAATCATCAGTTCCTGGAAGAATTCAACCGTAACCCCTTAATCACGGTTCACCCCACGATTGCACGTTCCACCGATGGCGAGCAGGGTTTTTTAGGGAAAGTGGTTGTCAACGTGCGATTTCTGCTTTCCTCGTTGGCCGTTTTATTTTGTGCTATCCGACGCGGCGATGTAGTGCATTTTCAATACAGCTTGCACTTGCCTTTCGGCGCACTCTTCTTTTTGTGTGCTCGGGTTCGCGGCTGCAAGATTGTGTATACCGCTCACGATCCGCTTCCCCACAAGTGGAAGATGCCGAAGAAGCTGCGCTGGGTGGAGACAAGTGCGCTGGCGTGGATGTATCGCGTCAGCAACATCATCATCGTTCATAATGAAGTGGGAAGGCGCACGATCCTCGAACAGTTCGGCGAGAATAGCGCAAAGCTTAAGGTGATCCCCCAGGGCCCCTACGAGCTTGGCGCCGACACGCCACCGATGCCCAAATCGGAGTATCTGGAAGTGCTTCTGTTCGGCGCGCTGCGTGAGAATAAGGGCGCTCACCTCGCCATTGAGGCCATTCAGCGGCTTTACAAAGAGAACGTCCCGATACGCCTCACGATTGCCGGCGCCGTTCTTAACCGAAACGAGCGGAACTATTGGGAGCGCTGCCAGGAGCTGATTCGGAGATGCCCTGAACCGATCCGCTTGATCGAGGGCTTCATTCCCGACGAACAGCTTCCTGAACTGTTTGCCAGTTGCCATTGCTTTCTGCTCCCGTACACCCAATTCTTTTCGGATAGCGGTGTCGCATCTGTAGCGCTGGCCAATGGACGGCCGGTCATTGGAACCAGAGCAGGAGGGCTCGGCGCCTTGCTCCAGGCTTCTAACGGTGGTCTGGTCATTGAGGAAGCTTCTGCGGACGCGATTGCCACCGCGTTGCGCCAGGCCGTCATTCTTGGCGAGCAGCGACTGGATCAGTTCGGGCGGGTAGGCAGGGCTTGGATATTGCGAGAGTGCGGCTGGCCGAAAATCGCCCGCGAAACCATCCAAGCGTACTCGGCTCACACTTCGCAGCACCAAGCGCCACCCCGATCACCTCGATTCCGTACCCGGGAAGGGCGACATCGTAATTCTCAAGCGTTGGTTTAACTAGCGTCCAGGCCGGAGTCCCCAAATGTCAAACCAGGCTTTGGGGACCCGACCCCGGACGACCCTCGGCAATAACCCAAAATGACCCACTTGTGCTCCTCCCCAAGACCCTGCTGAAAACACAATCTGACGCAACGCAATGAGTTGGTGGGCAGCTCGTGCCCGCCGAGGCCGGGTTGGCGCGACGCAGCGGCAACCGGGATCCACTAAGGCTCCGCGTGAGAGCGCGAGAGATCTTCTTCAGGTTCTCACGTACACGTCGTGCGGTTTGAGGCAAAGCCTCGTTCTAGGATTTTTCATGATCAGGATTCTCGCCATCGCTACGCTAATGAGCTCCGGCCGCTCTATCGGAATGGTTTGTCCCCGTAGGCTTTTGGATAACTCAGAAACCGATTCAAAGGGTGCACCTCCTACTCTCCTGTAATAAATCGGGACTCAAACGCAGGCACCGCTTGGACTTACACACCGCGAGCAGAACCGATGAGAAAAGGCGCCGGCTGGCAGGCCTCTTGCTTCTCTCACGAGCGAGACGAGTTCGAAAGGATAACAGCAATCACGACCATGACTACAACGCTGAAAGATAACATTTCGCAACCGCATCAGGCGCCACAGAGCCTGTCAGCAGAGATGGCAAGGAACGGTCTGGAACAATCCCACACGAAACGGCCCGGGCGAATTGTCATCCTTATCACGACTTTGACTTTCGGGGGTGCCGAAACGCAGGTCGTTCGCCTCGCTACCGAGCTGAAGACGAGAGGCTGGTCGGTTTGCGTAGTGTGCATGGTTAAACCAACCGCGTACATGAGTCAGTTGGAAGCGCAGCACATTCCGGTTCACTCGCTGGACATGAAACGAGGTGTACCGGACGTGAGGGCTGTATTCCGTCTCGCGTCCCTCATCCGCGATTTTCGACCGGATATTGTGCATTGCCATATGTTCCACGCGAACCTTTTGGGCCGTGTCACCAAGCTTTTCTGCCGAATACCGGCCTTGGTGTGCACTGCCCATAACTTTAGAGAGACGTCGGAAAAAGACGGACCCACCTGGCACAAGGAACTCCTCTACTGCATCACGGACCCTTTGGCAGACAAAACCACGATCATCTGTAACGCCGCATTCGAGCGATACGTTCGCGTGGGTGCGGTGCCGCGTAGGAAGTTTCAGATGATTCCAAATGGTATCGACACAGATCACTTCATGGGCTCGAAAAAGCGGAGAAAGAACGCTCGCGAAGCGCTCGGCATTAGCTCCGAGTTCGTATGGCTCGCGGTCGGCCGATTGGTCAAACAAAAGGACTATCCGACACTTTTCCGCGCCCTTGAGCTGCTCAAGAACGAGCAATTTGTCCTTTTGCTTGCCGGCAACGGGCCCCTGGAACAAAAGTTACGGGAAGAATGCAGGACGCGTGGACTGGAGAGTCGGGTTCGTTTCTGTGGCGCCCGCGAAGACATCCTTGATCTCTACAGTGCTGCCGACGCTTTTGTGATGTCGTCGGAGTTTGAAGGTCTGTCGGCGGCCCTGCTGGAAGCGGCGTCGACGGGCCTGCCGGCAGTGGTCACCGATGTGGGTGGTAATGCCGACGTCGTTACGGATGAAATCACAGGTTACGTGGTGCCTCCGGCGGCGCCGCAACAACTGGCCACGGCTATGCATCGGCTCATGGCTCTCTCTCCAGAGCGCTTACAGACGATGGGCGATGCCGCACGCCAGCTCTGTCACGAACAGTTTCGGATTGCAGCCGTGATGGATAAGTGGCTTGACCTTTATGCCACGTTCCCGCGGCATGAAGTCGTTCAGATCAAAACAGGAAATAAATGTCGCGATTCCCAACAGAGAGGCCCGGAGCAATCGATTCAGACTGAACCGCAATCCTGCTTATCGAGTCAGTCGGAGGTGACGCGATGAGCACTGCCCGTGCTAACTTCTCGGACCCACGCGGGAGCAACAACGCACTTCAAGCATCAGCCCAGGAATTCCAGCCGATCAGTGGGCGGAAGCGTCCCGGTGCGCTGGTCATATCACTCGATTTTGAACTTCATTGGGGAGTTCGCGATTCCGCGCCCCTCGATGGCAACGAACGCGCCCGACTGCTGTCAGCGAGACGGATCGTCCCCCGTATGCTCGACCTATTCGAGGAGTTCTCAATTCACGCGACGTGGGCCACCGTCGGTCTTCTGTTTGCGCATTCCCGAACACAGGTTGAAGCGTTGAAGCCCACCCGGCGGCCCAAGTACCGGGACAGCCGGTTGGATCCTTATCAGGAAACGCTTGGAGCGGGGGAGGCTGACGATCCCTTTCATTTTGCTCCAAGCCTGATTGCAGAAATAGCGAGCAGACCTGGTCAGGAGATTGCGTGTCACTCGTTTTCTCACTACTACGCCATGGAGCCGGGCCAAGATGGCGAGGAGTTCGAAGCCGACCTGAGGAGTGCGGTCGCCATAGCAGCCCAGTCGGGCTACAGCTTACGTTCCTATGTCTTTCCCCGGAATGAAGTCAATCCTGAGTACCTTTCGATCCTGAAACGCTTTGGGATCCTGGCCTATCGCGGAACGGAGCCGGCCAAGATCAAGCAGGCGCGTTCGTTTAACGAGCAGCGGCGCCCGCATAGGCGGCTGGGTCGGCTCTTGGACACCTATCTGGACCTGTGCGGAAACCAGACGTGCCCATGGCCGCCAGACGGGAGACTTATCTCGGCCGCAGCCAGCCGATATCTGCGGCCTTACTCTCCTGCTCTTCGGCCATTCGAAGCTTGGCGGCATGCGCGAATCGAGCAAGCGATGAAGTACGCCGCGGAGCGGGGCGAAGTCTTCCATCTGTGGTGGCATCCCGAGGACTTCTCCTATCACTGCGACGAGAATCTCGGTTTTCTGCGCTCCGTGTTGAGGACCTTTGACAGCTATCGCGCCCAGCACGGAATGGTTTCCGTCGGCATGGCGGAGATACACAGCAACCAGCCCATGTACACGTCGTAAAAGGACCTATATGAACTCGTTTAAGACCACAGAAAATGAAATTGATAACGGCTCCTCCGCAACCAACGATAGCGGCAAACCTCGAATCCTGTACCTCGTGACTCGAGCCGAGCGCGGAGGTGCCCAGACACACGTACTCGACCTGGCATGCTCCATGCGACCTGACTTCGAGGTTAGTGTTGCCACCGGAGAAGAAGGCTTCCTTACGGAAGCTTGTAGAGAGAGAGCCATCCCTGTTTACGTATTGCCCCATCTGCAACGGGAAGTCAGGCCAATTACGGACGCTCGAGGTTTCGGGGAGATTTGGCAACTGATCCGGAAGCTGCGACCGGATCTTCTCCACCTACACACCTTCAAGGCTGGTTTTCTTGCCCGGCTCGCCGGTCGAATACTCGGCATTCCTTCTGTATATACGATCCACGCCTGGCTTTATGGGACAGCGGCAGTATCTCGCTTCTCGAGCGCCCTGAGCGGCCCCTGCGAACGCTTGGCGGCGCGCTGGTGCGAACGCATTATTACGGTTTCCCGGGCTGGAGCGCGAATCGTGCGCGGGCACCGAATCGGATCTCCTTCCAAGCTTGTCACCATTCACAATGGTCTCCCGGATTGCTCCGAGCAGGCCCAACTTTCACCGACCGAGACTCCTGTGATCACAATGGTGGCGCGGTTTATCGAGGGCAAGGACCACGACCTTCTACTCCGTGCCTTTGCCCGCATTCCAAAAGGCCCGCGGCTTCGTTTAGTAGGCGACGGTCCGACTCGAGCCAGCGTGGAAAACCTGGCACGCGAGCTTGGCATTCGGGAGCAAGTGGATTTCCTGGGCAATCGCGACGATGTTGCCTCGCTCCTCGCCACATCAGATGTGTTTGTCCTCGCGTCACGATCCGAGATGCTTCCGATCAGCATCTTGGAGGCGATGAGAGCAGGCCTGCCAGTAATCGCCTCCGATGTCGGTGGGGTTGGAGAAGCCGTTACGCATAATGAAAACGGATTTCTAGTGCCTAGCGGTTCTGTCTCCGCGTTGGCACAGGCATTGATCGATCTGACCACCGACTATGCGCTTCGCCTCCGCATGGGCCATGCCGGGCGCCAGCGCTTTACGCGTCAGTTCTTGAGCTCATCCATGCAAGAACGCACGCGATGCATCTATCGCGACGTGTTACTGAGCCTTGGCAGACCTGGAAGACTGGCGCCGCCTGCGAACTGGCAAACCGCTTAATCAGGATGCATGTCTGTCCGAGACGGAAGTGCTCCACGACGCGGAGCAACTCAGAAAAGGAAGGAAGAAAATGAATATCATGGCAACCGCCACAACTCCGCCCCTCACTGCCGCCTCTGGCGAAGATATTTCGCCGGACGCCGAGCGCGATCTGGCCAAAAACCTTGTGTCACACGGGCGGGGGCGATGTCTTGGCTCGTCATCTCTCGAAGGTGATGCCTTGTATGATGGGCATCGAGATTCGTTGCGACACCCAGGTTGCACGGGTTCTATTCATTCATTGCACGTGCGTGGTTATCGAAGAAACAGCGATCGTCGAAGACGATGTAGCTTTAGATCACGGGATGACACTGGCCGGCGCAGGCAAGGAGTAGGCCGCACACCACTCCACAATCGGCGACTACGCCATCATTGGGGAAGGTGCCAAGAATTTTGGGAACCGTCACCCTGGACAAAAACCACCGTATCCGAACCTGGCACGGTGGGGTTCCGGGATATGCCAGACGCGTCCGTTCTTGTTGTTGGCTTTCCCCGCCGCACTGTTTTTCAGAATGGCAGGCGGATCTTGGCTGATTCCGAGCTGGACGATGATCCATTCTCCGATCAATCCCGACTTTGCCGCGAGGTGAAGCAATATTCTCACGATGCGACACTGTGACCGGGTAAATCGCAGTTGAGTGGCAGCTTATCTTTGCGCTGAATTCCAACGGGCATTGGTCAGTGTGTCCTCTATCCTTATCTATTGCCGCGTCACCCATTTTCATGGGAGGCAATAACCGCTACGACGTTAGAACTGCTTCAGTCGCTTTTTTGCCGTGCTCAGTCCGGCGGTCACCAAGAAAATTCATCAGCGCCGTGAGGCTAGCGCGCGAACGAAGTGTCTCAACAAACAAAAAGGTGACATTTCTAAGAGGGTTTGACACCAGCGAACAGAAACTACTTGAACAGAGGCGAGGCTGCGTGTATAGTGTGGCGCCTGAAAGCAGCTCGGTCTCCGGATGTACTATTGCCATTGAAAGGATTCGATATGGCGCATCGTAGGCTAATGCTGATCGTGGGTGGGTTGTTCATCCTCTCTGTTCTGGCTTTCGCAGAAATCTGCAGCTGCTTGTTTTGTACGTGTCCCGGATGTAAAGGGCAGTGCGCCCGCAAACCGTTGGGTTCGGATCCCATGGCCATGCCCCTTCCTCCACCTCCCTGCGCCACTAAGCTGCAATCGTCAATGCTTTGTGTCGTACCTCAGGTTTACGGCACGGGCGGATTGATTCTCCCCAACCCGCACCACGCTGCACATTTCGCTTCGAGCCAAACGGGTTTTCAGATTCCGCTAAGTGTTTCCGTCGGCACGGAGCTGTCACTGGTTTCGGTCGCATCGCCTGCTTCTGGCGTGCTGTTCACCTATGATGCAACGCTCCACACTTTCGTACCCTCGACCACCGAAAGTTATGGGCCAATCCTGACCGAACGAGCGGAAACGATCGGCAAACATCGCATTTTCGTTGGCGCGACATATCAGTATTTCGATTTCAGCTCACTTGACGGCATCGACTTGCATCACCTGCCGGTAGTGTATTCACACGCCCCATTCCCTGTTCCTCAGTGCCCTTCTGACAGGGCCCAGTGCGACCCCTCCAGGCCCGGGTTCCCTGCCTTCGAGGAGGAGTATATAACGACTCAAAATGGCATTGACCTGAAGGCTCACCAAATCACATTAACCGGCACTTTTGGTTTGACGCAACGCATCGACATCTCCGTGGACGTTCCTATTCTTGACGTTGGGCTTGGAATCACGTCCAACGCGCATATTGTTCGTGGGGCAGAGCAGCAGCCGGTCCCGAAAACTGACCCCCTGTACGGTACGACGGTTAGTGGGTTCTACCACTTTTTTAATTCCAACGATCCATCTGGCAGCTTGGATGAAGTGGTCTCGAATTCCAAGCGCGCAACCGGTGTCGGCGACGTCGTCGTTCGCGTAAAGGGCACCGCACTGAACTATGAGCGGGCGAGGGTTGGGCTTGGTCTCGATATTCGGACTCCAACGGGCGACGGGAAGAACTTTCTCGGGTCCGGAGCTATCGGTGTTAAACCATTCATCGCCGCCTCCTACGCTGGGCGCATCTCCCCACACGTGAATCTCGGTTACCAATATAACGGTGACTCCGTACTAGCGGGAAATCTGGTCTCCGCCTCCCTGGGCAAGTTGCCGAATCAGTTTTTCTATTCGGGAGGCGTGGACATCGCCGTCGCGAGACGGTTGACACTAGCCGCGGATCTACTCGGCAACCGCCTTTCGAATTCAGACCGTCTCCGTCAGTCATCGTTTTCCGACATAGATGGCGTGCCCCAGTCTGGGGTTCAGCAGGCAACACTATTTCAGGGTCCCGTGAACATGGTCGACATTTCCGGCGGAGCGAAGATCAACCTCTTGAGAAACCTGCTGCTGACCGGTAACGTCGCCTTTAAAGCCAATGATGCCGGGCTGCGGGCGAAAGTTATACCCCTGGGCGCGATTTCTTATAGCTTCTAGCCATCTATTGTTCACCCAACCCCGGAGCTGCTTAAGTGCTAGCTTGCGTGGATACCTAGTGGGGAAGAACATCACTGAACATTATCAATTCGCCAGGTTCCGTTCGATTTTGAGAGCTGAAAGACCGTTCGGTTTTGAATGGTCTGAGTCCTCTGACCCTTGGGGGTGTAGTCCTGAGCAATCACCGCCGTTGCCACCGCGGTGTCGCCACCAGGCGCAATATCAATCTGTTCGTTCTGGAGTTTCATGCGAATAGAGCTCGCACTGGCGAAGCTTTTTTTATATTTGCTGTAGCGGTCGCCCAATGTCGGCCAGACCTGCTGCAATGCATCAGCATCCCTGTGCTCGAAGGCATCGATGTAGCGCTGGATCACGGAGCGAACCTCCGAACGAACCTCCTGGAAGTCTACGGCTGGTGGTAACGAAACCTTGGGCTGTACCGGGGGAGAAACAGGACGTGCATCCAATTGGGCCAGCTGTTGGGTTAATTGGTTTGCATCGTTTGCTGCCTCCGTTGCGTGTGGGCCAGCTGCCTTAGCAATATTTTCGAGGTCTCCGCGAGCAGATTCCAATTCGCCCCGGTTGTTCGACCCTACCGCATGTTGGTACCGCTGCACAGCCTTCTGAAAAACCGCATCCGCTTCAAGTTTCGCCTGTCGTTTTTTTTGCTCTTCGTCAATTTTCCCAGAGGCAGAGGTAACGTCCCCACCCAGTTGCTTGATTTTGTCTAACTGCTGGCGTGCTCCGGCAAAGTCCTCACTTCGAAGGCGAGTATCGATTTCGGCATTTAGGATGTCTATCTGCCTTTGACGCTGCTGTTTCAATATTTCCTGTATCTTGGTGTTGACGGTGTCTCGCAGGGTCTCAGCCTCAGGTTTTCGCCTTCCATTGAGTGCAATAACCTGGTTCAGAAAATCGCCGGCGTGTTGGAGATCGTCGCTGCCGGTTCCTTGTGAAGCGCGTTGAGCTAAGGCGAATAAATGCTCTTCCTTTTCACGTGCAGGAACGACCTGATTCAAATAGCGCTGTGCGTCTGCCTTCCTCTGACCGCCGTCTGCGAGGTTGAGAATTTTGCGCAGGTCACTCTTGGCCAAATCAAATTTTCCGTTGTCAACTTGCTCGACAGCGTCTTGCCACCATTGTTCTTCGTTGCGCCGAAGCCGCCGAACGCCCTCGTCTTTCATTGCGGCGGAGATTCCCGCAAGTCTCTCCTGGACGGTGGCGTTCAGCGGACCCTGCAGCCCGGTAACGGACTGAAGCAGGTGCTGTGCGCCCGCCAAATCATCTACGGCAACCAGTTTGTCAGCTGCATTAATGGCCGCTTGTTGCCGAATCGCGATCGGATCGGGCTGCTTTTGCTCGAGCTGCTTTTGCTGAGGTATGGGAACGCGTGGTCCGTTGGACTTCGATCGATATACTGAGATACCGATCACCGCGCCAACCGCCATCAGGCAGGCCGCAACTACGGTAGGATTTCTCCACCGCCGAGCGTTAACGAGCCGTGGTCTCGGCGAAGCAAGGTGGGGAGGGACGGGAAGTTCGCAAGTTCCGGGGGCTTCAGCAAGGCTGAAGGGATCGGCCACGGCTGGCTGCGGTACAACCTCAGGTGCGGCTCTAAGGATTGCAAACACGTCGTCCGTCCCAGGAGGATTCACCGGCGCTGCCTCTGCCGCGCCTCCGTCGGCAAAGCTTTGGGCTGGCGCTTGGGGCTCAAGTTCTGCAATGTCGGAATTGGCTGCTGGAACCGATGAAGGCAAGGATCCCGGTGTTGCTTGCTCTAAGTGTGCTTCGTCAACCTTCTCCGCTTGGGGCCCGCTGAGCGAAGGGGGAGACCCGCCTATTCCGGAGGGAGGGGTCACAACCGATGTGGTCGTCTCCCTGATAGGTGAGACCACATCGCTGGATTCCATTTGAACCGCCGGTTCAAGACCGCTCTGCGAGGAGTCCGAAAGATGTTTGGCGGCGCTAGTGGGACCGGGTTCGACCGGCTCCTGACTACTTGGAGATGCTGAGTTCCACGGAGCTTGCGCCAACTTCGCTTCCCGAAGCGTGCTTATACGCGAGGTAATCTTCTGTTTCAGAGCGTCAATTGAGGTTTGCAGTTTAGTATCGCCCCGATAGTGATCAGCAATCTGGGTTACCTCTCCCAAGATGGCTCGCAAATCACTCGTCTCTGGTGCTTGTGTTTCGTCATCCAGATCCAATTCTTTGCGTAACTCAGAGGCGGGCCAGACCAGCTGACTCTGGGTAGGTTGTGGTTCGCTGCCCTGAACCTGCTCCTTGTTCCTCGATTCTTGCTGCTGGCTGTCTTGCCGCTTGCTCGCGAGTCCGGATCGAGCGGCGTCAAGCAAAAGCTGAAATTGTTCGTTTAGCTGAGGATCGGCATCCGCGGCCACGGGAGCAGTGGTCTCAAGCACCCGCACGGCCGAGTCGAAGGAGCGAACCAGCAGCAGCACCCGGGCATCGCGCAAAGCCGCATCCAACTTGGCATTGGCCACTCCCCTCCGTCTAAATCTGATCTCCGCGGCCAGCAGGCGGACATCCGTAACATCCCCAAACTGCTCAAGACCCTTCTGCCAGAGAGCTTGGGCTTCATCCAAGTCCGAGCGGAGAATGGCCGCTCGGATTTCCTCCTTCGCGAGACAAAGGGCTTGCCAGACCTGTTGCTTTTCTCGTGCCTCCGCCAAGGCAGAACGAAATTGCTCCGCCTTGCCGTATGGCTGAGCTTCCAAGAACTTTACCGCCTCGACATAGTGGCTTTGATGCATCAGCCGCTTGGCATTGCTGATGGCTTCCTGAACATTACGGTTGAATTCCTCGACGTGGCGTCGGCTATCGGAGAGGATGATTTCCAGCTCTTGGTCGGGGATCTCCTGTAAGGTAGCTTCAAGTAGCTGGATTGCCTCCTCGTACTTCTCCTCCGAATTTAACCGGTGAGCCTGTTCTGCAACTGAATCGACGCGTTGACGCTGTGCATGACTTGCCGCCTCGTCCTGGGCAGACTGCAGCAGATCATCAAAGTCGCTCGACTGCAGCTCCTGGCGGGTCGCTTGTAGCAGCGATATAGCTTCCCCGAAGTCTCTGCGCCGAATTGCTTCTCTAGCTTTCTGGATGCATTCGGACTTTTTTTGCTCTATCCGCTCCCGCTCAATGTTTTCCCGAACCAGAGCGAGCATGGATTGCAAGCCTAATTCGGCGGGGTACTTTTCGAGCGCCTCCTGTAAGGTGACCAAAGCCGCATCAGCTTTGCCTTCCTTCAGTAGCTTTTGTGCGAGGGAAATTGTTTCCTCGACATATCTGCGCTTCTCGCGGGCCGCGATCTCCTTTTCAGCCACTGCCTTCAGCTTCTTCAGCCCGCGATCATCGGGGTAACTGCTGAGCCCTTCGACAGCCTTGGCACTGGCTTGGTCGTAGTCGCTCCGATTGAGCGCGTCTTCTATTTCGATGGTCAGGCGCTCGAGATCCCGCCGTCGCCTCTCCTGTTGTTGGCCGCTTAAAGCTAAGCCGGTGAGCTCCTGTAAGCCGGGAAAAGCGGAATCGATCAACTCCGCCTCCTTCAGCAGTTCCAGCGCAGCTGTGAAACGCCGCGCAGAAATCTGTTTCCGGGCGTCGCCTATATATTTCTGAAGCTTCAGCTGTTTGTTGCGCTCGGCGATCTCGCGCGAGATAGCCGCTTGTAATGCGCGCACCTCAGTGCTTTTTTCGTCTATGACGACTGCCTCTTCGACTGCCCGGCTGGCCTCGTCCAAGTCGCCGGTCTCCCGGGCTATCTCTGCCCGCTGCAACAATTCCCGTATTCTGTCGGAACGAGCTTTGTTTTCTCGGACCAAATCCCGGAGCCGAACGATTTCCGAGTTGGTTTTATCCAGCTCGACGGCCCGGTCCAGAAACACCAGCGCCTCGGCTAGTTCACCGCGAGTCACGGCTTTTTCGGCTTCGGACTGCAGCTCTCGTACCTGCTCGCTACGCTGTTGCCTTTGAATCTCCTGTTGTACCTCTCGCAGCATGTCATTTGCGCGAACGTTTTGTCGGTCGATCTTCAGCAGCTGCAGCAACTGCTCTTTGGCCCGGCTCAGCTGCCCCGTAGCCCGCGCCGTCTCTGCGGCTGCGAGATATTCGTTGAGTCTTTCTCGCCTGAGTTTTTCGTGAACATGGGCGAGTTCAAAAGCCAGGTCCTCGGCTGCCTGAAAGCGCTGCTCTCGATCTTTAGCCAGCACTCGTTGCATGATTTCATCGAGGTCCGCCGGGTAGCCGGTGAGAAAGCGGTTCAGCGGCGGTGGTGCGTCATGGATGATTTTCAGCAGAGTCTCGCCCGTGTCTTTACCTTCAAAGGGTAATTTGGCTGTGATGAGCTCATAGAGCAAGACCCCGATGGAGAAAATATCGCTACGTTCGTCCACGTTGCCGCCATTGATTTGCTCTGGCGACATGTACTGAAAGCTGCCCATGATCTGTCCCGGTAGGGTCATTCGATCGCCGATGCGGGCGATTCCGAAATCGAAAATCTTTACCCTTCCATCCTGCAACAGCATCACGTTGGCAGGCTTGATATCGCGATGAACAATGTTGTGTTTGTGGGCGTAGCCGACGCCTTCGCAAACCTGGACTACAATGTCGAGCTTTTCCTCGAGAGACATGGCTCGTCGGGTACGGATAAGTGCATCTAGACTCTCCCCTTCGAGAAACTCCATTACCAGATAAGGGCTACCATCCTCCACGCCCAGGTCATAGATGGTCACGATATTAGGGTGCTGAAGGTTGCCCACCGATTGCGCTTCGCGGTAAAAGCGATGTAGCAGTTCGGGATCATCCGCGAAAGCACCGGTAATCATCTTAATGGCCACGATCCGGCCGATGCCCGGATCCACGGCTTTGTAGATGACGCCCATCCCACCTCGGCCAATCACGTCGAGGACGTCGTATTTACCGATCTTTTTGTATGCCGCCGACATAGAACCCGAGTTGCTGAGAATGAACCCGATGGCCGATATTGCAAGATCCCGCCGAACAAGCGCTCGGGGGGCATGACCTATTTTCAACAATCTGAACGCAGTTTACTACTATTGCTGCTAGGTACTCGTGCTCTTTGCAATGGGGTAAACGCTAATCCCACAAACCTGCGAATGCAAGTCCCTTGCTGAGATGAGCTTACAATTCCTCGGGGCTTCCGCTAGGCCTGCGTTAGCACCACTGGCGATAGGTTTGGCTGGACTAGGCAAAATAAAAGACCTCCTCACCCACTCGCAACGCCCCACCCGCATCCGCTCCAGATGGCCAAGGCTGGCCGGCCGAACCGCCCAGGGACAGGCCACTCTACCAAACCATGTCAAATCCACGCATTAAACCCTTTCGCTCTTGACAATGAGCGCAAGCGAGCAGAAACTTGTGGCCCGATTCAGGATGTTCAAATTGGAAAGTCCGGCTGAGCATCGTGGGCAGATGAGCATTGTGGGCAGATGATGGATAAAAAACGATTGAGCGTTCTGGTTGTCGGAGGGGCTGGCTATATCGGGTCACATGCAGCCCGAGAGCTGCGCCGAAGGGGTTACAACGCGATCATCTACGATAATTTGTGCACGGGACATCGCTATCTTGCGGAAGGCTTTGAACTGATCGTCGGCGATATCTCGGATGCCGCTAAGCTAAACTCTGTGCTACAGCATGTGGATGCTGTCATGCATTTTGCAGCACATGCTTATGTTGGGGAATCGGTATCTAGTCCTCGAAAATATTTTCAGAACAATGTGGTAGACGCGTTGTCGCTACTCAATGCGGTCATAGACTCAGGCGTGCGGAAGTTTATCTTTTCATCGACCTGTGCAACCTATGGAATACCAGAACTCGTTCCCATCACCGAGAAAACTCCACGTTTGCCAATCAATCCATACGGGGCTACAAAGCTGGCATTCGAAAACGCACTTGAAGCCTATGGTCCTGCCTATGGCTTGCGTTTTGTCTCGTTCCGCTACTTTAATGCTGCGGGTGCAGACGAGAGCGGAGAAATCGGTGAAGTTCACCTCCCAGAGACACATCTAATTCCATCAGCATTTGAGGCAATCCATGGAGAACGTCGAGAGCTGGAAATTTTCGGCACTGATTACCCAACACCTGATGGCACCTGCATCCGCGATTACATTCACGTCAATGATCTCGCCGAAGCACACGTCTTGGGTGTTGAGTATCTCGAAAACGGCTCCTCAACGGCTCTGAATCTAGGGACGGGTCAGGGCAGTTCAGTGCGGGAGGTCATCTCCACGATTGAGCGGATCACATCGCGGCGGCTGCCGCAACGAGTTGCTCCGCGACGCGAAGGTGATCCGCCGAAGTTGGTTGCCGATCCTTCACTTGCCCAAAAGGTTCTCGGCTGGAGAGCCAGACGATCGTTGCACGACATCGTGGCGACAGCTTGGAAATGGGATCAGAATCTTCGAAAAAGAAGAGCTCCCACTCTCTAGGGCTCGCACACCATAGCTTCTTTAGAAGTTTGATACCATTCGATCGTGCGACGCAAGCCTTCCTCGAAGTAGACAATCGGACGGTAATTTAGATGACGTTCGGCTTGGGAGAGATCGGCGACGGAGTGTTTCACATCTCCGGCGCGTTCGGGGCTGTAGCTTACGCTGGCCTGGTAACCGGTTAGCTGCTTTACCAACTGGAAAACTTGGTTTAGGTCGGTACGCACACCGGTGGCAATATTAAACACGCGGCCAGCCACGTCACTTGCAGAAGCCGTGCAGGCTAACAGATTTGCCTGGACAACGTTGTCGACGTGCGTGAAGTCGCGGCTTTGTTTTCCATCCCCAAAGATCGTCGGTTGCTGTCCTCGAAGCATTTGGGTAATAAACCGGGCAAGAACTCCAGAATACGGTGAGGCAGGATCTTGGCGTGGTCCAAAGATATTAAAATACCGCAAGCACACAGTTTCCAAGCCGTAGCAACGATAAAAGGAAGTCATATAATGCTCACCAGCCAACTTGGCAACGGCATAAGGTGAGACCGGATCGGGAAGCATATCTTCCTCCTTCGGCAGCAATGGCGAATCTCCATAGGCGGCCGAGGAGGCGGCGTATACAATACGCCGCACTTTGGCATCTCGCGCCGCAATCAAGAGATTGACGGTGGCATCGAGATTAGCTCGGTTACTGCCGAGAGGATCCTTGACCGACGCTGGCACTGAAGGAATCGCCGCGTGGTGAAGCACGTAATCAACACCCTGGCAGGCTTTGCGCACGTGTTCGAGTTCTAGGAGATCGGCCTGGGAAAAATCGATTCGATCCATAATTTCGACCAGGTTTCCGAGCCTTCCGGTCGAAAGATTGTCAATGCCCCGGACATGTTCCCCACGGGCTAGTAAGGCACGAGCCAGAGTCGAGCCAATGAATCCAGCAATGCCAGTAATCAGATACGTTGCCATTCGCAGCTCATAATAGCTGATAAACCGTTGAAGTGAAATGGCTCTAACCGGCAACTGTTCAATGCAGTTCCAATTGAACCCTGTGCTTTCGTCGCGATAACTTCGAGTTCTGAATCGCTTCGGGCCAGCGGGACAATGGGTGTAGCTGGAACACTGACTGGCACTGGCACAGAGAACTCGGCAATACTTCACTGGAATGGAGCTACGCCATACAATTCTCCGCGCCACGGACCCGGTATTAACGGAGTTCCGATGTTCGGAAAAACGAATCGTCGCCTATCCGCAGATACGTTGATGATGAACACGAGTGAGCGTTTACGGCACATCTCTTCTTCCACAACCAGAAGCCGAGGTCCTTAACAAATTACGGCAAGCCTCATCTCGCGATCGGCTTCTGTACGTCACCATTAATCGCTGCCGCCTGGTGGATTCCTCCTACTGACCGAATCGTGTATTAGCCGCTGGGCGGAGTTCATCAGGTCACAATCATCTTGAAAGGAACATCCAGATGGTTTGGGCGTAAGCTGCGGTGGCCAGCAGCAGGCCAAGGCTACGTAACGCAAACAATAGCTTTTTCATAAATCCTCTTCTGCCGATGATGTAAGCGCAAGCTGGACTTGCTGCATAGCCGGGTCATTTTTCAACGGCTTGAATAACATCGGCGCTTTTCTATTTTGCAGGTTTGGTGCCAAAAGATAGTGGGCTGCGAGATATTTCCTTTGGGCTGCCCAACTCCATGACTGGCCGTATGCTAAACAAATCTCCTCATCGCTGATCCGCAGAACAGGTTGCGAAAACCCATCACTCTAACCAAAAAATCACAGTAGAACGGTTGGCAGGGCAACGCAAAAGTGTGAGGTACCGCCTTTGTTCAGAACGTGGAAGGCCTTATTCCGCTTGGGAATCGTCCAGCCGAGTTTCCCGTGCCTGAGTCGAGCAGTTCACTCTATCCGAAAAGCTACGGGATCGTATCCGAATGGTGAAACCAGGATGGCAACGGGACCAGATGGGATTAGCATCGATCTGACTGGGGGACTTCCCGGAAAGCGCGTATCGCCTCTGGCGAAATGTGTATTCCTCGAGGCCCTGAAATCGACTCTACCATTTCAACCTCGCAGAAGCGTGAGACAACCGCGAGTGCCAAGAGGATAAACGCAATAATGCAAATTGCCCAATTAGCAACTTGGACTTGGACTTCAGCAGCGCTTTTTGTATTCTTCAGAACATCAACAAACCCATTCTGAAGCTGGCTGGCTTGTGCAAGAATGCTTGCAGCCTTCGCCTCAACCTGCGTTTTCTCGTCTAAGTACACCGGGTTGACTTTGGCTGAGGTTTCGTGTTCCATTCTGGATTCCACAGCATCATCAAGCTCCTCATCGATGTTTCGCAACTGGAGGAGTAGAGGACCGGCGTCCATTTTATATTTGATCTGCCCTGGCATTCCGGCAACGATTTGGTTCACCCTTTCCAGCTCCAATTTGCAACTCTGCAATTTGAATCTAGTAACCGCAATCTCACACATGAACGCCTGGGAACCGCTGATAGCATTGCACAGAACTGTCTTATCGTGCATGGCCACCCGATCGCGCGACGTCTGAATATAATTCTGCATGGAGATCATTTCTTCCGTAGACGCAAGTGCAGCGATCACGTTCCTCGACCGATCATGACCTTGCTTGATGAGGTAACCTGAGAGCAACAACATCGCACCAAGCACAACGAATATTCGTACGCGGTTATGGACGATTCGAGACACGCTAAGGAGATAGTGCATAACCCTGACCCCTTTTTGACGTTCCAACGTTTGGAACGGATTTTCGAATTTCGTGCCAACTGCCGGCTGCTTTCATTCGGCTTCCGGAGGCGGCTCAGTGTCACTATGCAGATCGTAGGCCAAAACCACAAACATGCGATTTGACCGGGTTGCCGGAATAGCCTTATTGATTACTTGATGGAACGGTTAGCCCTTGCTCGGAGGAGATCCGAGGCCGCTGGGGAAATGTGAGCGACTCGTCCGCGACGCTATCTCATCAGATAGGCCCCCTTATCTGACCAGATACAAATTGCACAAGCAAAGGCTGAATGATAATCGCATCCTATCTTGTAGCGAATTCATTCAGGCACGATATTGCTGCATGCTTCTGGGACGGTCGTCAAAGAACCTTAGCTCAGATACTGCCCCATTGACAGTGCACTCGCCTGGTGAGAGACTCGGCTCGCTGGCCGCGAAACTGGTTTGCCCGCGCTCGCCTGCCAACGCCTACCCAGTTTTCCGCAGCAGCAGAATCGCAGCACTCCAGCATGAGCAACTCTTCTACTGTCGATCGGGAATTTCTCCAGACACTATTGGCGTGTGCATTTGTGCTGCAGCAAAGTCAGAAGGGTAGTCCGTCGCTATCTGCGATTGGCGAAGGCGAGCGATTGACCACGAGCGGAGTGCTCGACGGGGACGTAGAACACCCGATTGTCGACGATAAACCAAACGTGACCACCAATAATGGAGCCGTTGCCGGATTGAATGGTGGTGGCTCCGAGGTTCCCGTGCCGAGGCTCGAAGAAGACGATCGAAGTTCCGGGGCTTTCCTGTCGTATTTGGCGAGCACGATATACGCACAGGGCGGAGCAGTATCGGCAGATGCAGCGCTCGACCTTGTACTCAACGATATTGCCGAGCAAGCGCGCCAGGCGACAAACGCGAGCGCGGCGGCAATCGCCCTGAAGCGCGGAGAGGAAATGGTCTGCCGTGCCAGAACGGGAAAGAGTGCTCGGGAGATAGGTGCGCCTCTCGAACTGCCGGGCAACTGCATCCAGGGTAGCGAAGCGCTGCGTTGCGACGACACTGAGGCCGACTCTCGTGCCGATGCCGTCATGTGCCGGCGTCATGAGATTCGCTCGTTCCTCATCTTTCCCCTCCTCAAGCAGGGCGAGTTAGTTGGACTTTTTGAGATTCTCTCCTCACGTCCAGGAGCCTTCGGGGACCGTGATGTTCAAATTCTGCAGGGCCTTTCGCGGCAAGTACTGATCAATCTTAACTGCGCGACTGAGATCCCAAGTTGCCCGCCAGAGAGTGAGACGCAAACCGCCGCCGAGAGCATGAATGCGTGTTTTGAGTCATTCCGGGTGAGGCCACCCGAAGTAAAGACTGCCCAATTCCGGCTTTCTGATCCGTGGAAGCGGTTGCCGGTTATTGTCGTGATTGCCTTTGCCTTGCTGCTGGGGTGGATGCTCGGGCGGATCACGTGGCCAGGGACTATGGGTAAGAAAGGAGCGGCGGTTGCTGGCTCTGTCTCGCAGGCAGTGGGAGCACGCCCGACGCCACGGGTCACCGCAAGGCCGGATCCTATCGCTCAACCCGAGGAGAATAGGCATGCCACCCCAAGCCGCCCTCCAGCTCCAGACTCCCCGAAGGCCATAAGCCCCGAGGCGCCTTCCGACACTTTGGTAGTTTATGAAGACGGAAAAGTCATCTTCCAGCTGAAACCGTTGGAAAATGTCGGTCCCTCCAGTCCGGAATCCGGTGAGACCATTCCGGATCAAGTCGAGGCCCTCAAGGTGCCATCCGCGACTCAGGGAAAAGCAGAAGCGCGACTACTCCAGGGCGTGGAACCGGAATATCCAGAGGCGGCAAGACAACAGCACATTCAGGGTCTGGTCATCTTGGAAGTAAACGTGGGTAAAGATGGTGGGGTGCAGGAGCTTACCGTGATTAGTGGAAACTCAATGCTGGCAATCGCCGCATCCGATGCGGTTCGCAAGTGGCGCTTCAGACCGCTTCTGCAAAACGGCCGCGCGGTACGGTTTCTAACCCGAATCAAAGTTGATTTCGTGCTGCCTTGACAGTCTGGTTTGTCGCTCATGGTCAGCGGCGGCAGTGCTGCAGGGACTCCCGCTAACATTGTAGATACGTGACAGCATCCGCTAGAAGCGCCGCTGCGCGACCTGCGCGCTGCCAGTGCAGCCCTTTCACCGAAAGACGCGAAACATGCCCGTTTTTCCCGATAATTCCTCAGCAAACCGGACTGAAGAGAACGGACCTCTTCGCCTGAGAACGGGGGCACTGTCCCGGCTTTTCTCCGGAGGGCACATGCGCTGTCCGGTTTCACGGAGGGCGTAAGGCGAATGCAATGCGATCAAAAGCCGGGCATTCGGCCATGGTGAGTTGACTTTTGCCGGCACCTTAGAACCCGAGGTCGACAATGACGCTATTGTCGCCGTTTTGTGCGACTGACGGCCGATCATACGTCTTTCCTTCCTTTATCTCTTGTGCTTCCAGCACGTCGATAACTTGGGGAGCCTACAGCATCCCGTCGGAGACCGGCCTTCTCATCCCATCTGTTTACATCAATATGCATCCTCTTTACGAGCTAGGGGGTAGACTGTTCTCGTAAGTGAGCGCCGAAGCGAGGATACAGTCTTTGATCAACCCGCTTACCGCGTATTTCCAGGCATTTTCCGAACATACAAAACCATGACCTTGCGCACAATCAAGTCCGCACTGGTGTTCGGCGTGGCCATTTTTTATTCGTTCGTGGTCTTCAACAATGTCACCGATTACAACTCCAACTACCAGTTTGAGCGACACGTGATGATGATGGACTCGACTTTTCCTGGAAATCACGGAATGTGGCGCGCCATAAATACGCCACTATGGCACACTGCATTTTACATATCGATCATCGCCTGGGAAACGCTAACCATGATTCTATGTTGGTGGGGCGGCTTGCTCATGGTGCGGGCGTTGCGTGGGACCGTCTCTGCGTTTAACCATGCCAAGCGCGTTTCCCTCGTTGCGCTGGCGCTCAGCCTAACCATGTGGTTAGTGGTGTTCCTGTCCGTAGGAGGCGAGTGGTTTTTAATGTGGCAATCGAAATCGTGGAACGGTCAGGACGCGGCGTTTCGAATGTTCACGGTAGTAGGCATCGTGCTGTTAGCCGTGGCTCAGCCGGAGATTGCGGACCAACCGTAGCCGCCGTACGCTTCAGCCCCCTGGTCGCGATAACGGAACGTACCCAAGGCAGTGCAGCACATGAAGAGATTATGTCAGATTCTCAATTTCCATTGCGAAACCGCTCTCCGTTTAACCGCGACGTGGGCCAAAAAGAAGCGCAAGGGCTAGCGTTTTGTTGTCGGAGTACACTACCCCACAACGACTTGAAACGGAAAGATGCCGCATGAGTAAGGCGATCGAGTGCATTCGCTGCCACGCACAGATGGAAGTCGGATATATGCTGGATGCCACCCATTCCGGATACCAGCAGCAAAACTGGTCTTCGGGAGAACCGAAACCGAGTTTTTGGATGGGCCTCAAGCTGGCAAAAGATCAAGTTCGGCCAGTTACAACGTTCAAGTGCCCGAGATGCGGCTATTTGGAGTCGTACGCAAACACACAAAGCCAGGATGGTGTCCTTCCATCAGGGAGGAATCCAAAGCAATGGCAGATGTTAGCTGCTCTGATGATTGCGCTTGGACTGGCATTGTTGGGAGTTGTTTTCTTAATTCGGGTCAAGTGATTGGCTTTTCCGCGCTGGCGGTTCTTCGTGATCTTGCAACCTACGGAATTCGCCGAATTACCGAAGAGAATTGCCCCGCTTACGATCATACATATCATATAAAGGACATCCGCATCAGGCGGTCATGGGTAGCGTCAGGCTTCTGACATTTCGACCGTCACGACCGCCTCTTTATTCTCGGCTGAAAGTACCGACGGCAAAATGCTCGCTCCCCCCCACCCGCACACAGTCTGGTTTTGACCTTGGCCGGGGCCCGCGCGCGCTGCACTGCAATAAGGAAGGGGTGCGCTAGCTGCGAAACTGAAGAGCGAGCGCTAGGGGTTTTGAGTGTAAGTAATTCCGTGACAATGTCGGCTCCAGTGCCCGAGAAAGCTTGGGTGGCGCCAACCAACCAAGGCTCGGGAGAAAGGAACCGAACATGCTGATTATAGGTTAGAGTTTCAGGAGCAGCGGCTGGAACACAGCCTGGAAGCAGAGAAGTTTTATCGCGCTCTGAAAGAACAAGGACACAGGGTACGGGTGGGAATGGAAGCGAGCGGGCAGGCTCGTTGGTTTGAGCGGCTGCTGGCGGAACTGCAGTTTGAGTTATGGATTGGGGATGCAGCCGAGGCTGGCCAGTGTTTCACGCAGCCTTTGGCTTTTTCCGTTCCTCATCCAGGTGAGGAGCCTGGGGGTCGTAATGTCTGAGCAGCCGCTCGATGCGCTTGATGGTGCGGTGTACTTGGCGGATTAGATCTTCATCGGGAGTGGTGAGCAAATCGGTAAGAAGTCGGCGAATCTGCTTTCGAATCTCAGCATACCTCTGGTTACGGGTGGTTAGTTCGAGCAGATACTTCCGATACATCGCATAGCCGAGGGCGACGGTCGCTCCCATGAACAGAGCACGAGAACCTTGAAGGAGCCAATGGGGAGCGTTGCGGAGCTTGGTCGCAAGGAAATCCACATCCAAGCTCAAGAACCAAGCACATGCTCCCCAGAGCGCGGCTGCGGCTAGAATCTTGCGTTTTCGGGCCACTCAATATCGCTACTTTCTTAGGCCAACTGTGATCGCTAGCTTAGTGGGAATCCATGAGCGGGACGTTGGCAACAATCTGCTTACAGTACCATACCGTACACACCTTAGGTCCCCATTTCGCCATTCGGCCCGATGTCTGGGTGGTCAGGGGCAGATACCTGTTGCAAAATAGCCATTACACTATTGACGACCCGTGAAGAAGCAAGGCGGCTCACACCCTAACACTTCCGTGCGATGGGATTTCACCGTTCGTGCGATTGTGAAGCGGCTCTGCGGCGGGCATGATGGCGTAACACTCAACCAAAATATTTCAAGGAAATCCCCCATGACCGCGTGGAACCTTGCCGAAGAACGCAATCAGCTCAAACAATTTGAATTGATAGCTGCTGGCCACTTACGTTCCGGAAATCGGGAACTCGCCACCCGATTTAATGACCTCATCCAGGCCACCAAACATAAGATCGCCGCGCTCGAAAAGCTGGAGCAAGTCCAGCAGCGCCCTGAATCCAAGACGGCATAGGGATATCCAACTATCTGAGATTTCGGCTAATTGCTGTCGCAATATCTCGAATTTCACTCCTTGACCACGCGCGGATGGGTTTTGAGCGACGCTCACAGTACGAACATCCGAAGCATCCACCAGACAAGGAATATCGATACGATGGCTCCCGCGATGCGAACTATCCAGTCGCTAGCTGTTTTCGGTTTCCCAAAATTGAACATGCGGCAAGGGTAGCAGGGCCGGTGCTGGTGGCTTTGTATCGCAATAGCGAGCCTCCCTGCTGACCACCGAACGGATCATCGGCTCTCTCATGCCGCCTCCTATATTATCCCCTCTAAGCAACTAGGCGCTCTTTGCGAGGATCACGGCCTCAGGTGGCCTATAGGCTCCGATTTGCTCAAGCATCGCCAGACGGTCCCAGTTGTCCCAGCCCTCGACTATCTTTCCATTGACGATCCGAGCAATCGACATACCTGTGATCTTGACCTTCTTGCCGGTAGCTCGGACCCCCAAGCCATCTCCTTTATGCGTCATGATGGCTGACCATCGGGCGACGACTTTATCGTCAATCCCGAAAGCATCTTCTACAACGATATTTGTATCGGGGAACGCATCACGAATTTTATCGGCGAATGCCGCGAATTCCTTTGGCCCGTGGATCTCTTCCTGAGGACCGGTCTGCCCAATTAATACAGCATTAGGAGCAAGCAATTCGTAAATGGTTTCGTTCTTGCGGTTCCCCCATACTTCACGATACCAGCGCTTCATCAAGGAAACATTGTCTACAGTCGTCATGGCAAACTCCTAGGTAGCCGATGCTAGACCACGGAAACTCAAAAGACAACGGCGAAAGTGCAAGACGATTCAGCGCGACTTGGCCGCGTCAGTGACGAACCGCACTCCGCACCTTGGGGCACCGGTGATCTATCAAGACGTTGTACCCGGCGTTCTCGTGCTTGACTTAGGATCAAATCAGGCTGCGGCTGCAACCGATTTCGCAACGTTCACGCGGGCCACTATTCAATTTTCGAACAGTGATTCGACAGCCCTTTCCAGCCGCTCCCCTGCTTCGCAGCCGTCATGCTGCAGATAATAGTTCGAGCGCGGTGCTGGCCCTCAATCACAGCATCGTAACTTTCCTTGAAGCGGGCAAGACCGACATTTCCGACAACCTCGGTTTCCACATCGCTGATATCGCTCTTGGTGAACTTATTGTTGCTCGGATCATTGGCATCTTTGATCAGCTGCGCTTTCGGAATCCACGTGCCGAAACTCGTGCCTTCGACGTAGCCAGCGGCCAAATTTGCTTCCATCCACTTGGCGTCATTGTTGGTTTGTGCTTTGTTGGCCTCATCTACGAACTTATCGAACGACGCTTTGGAATCGCTGCCGCTGCCTTTTTGAGCGGCAAGGCCTGCGACGGTGAAACAAACCGCACAAATTGATATTGCGAGAAACGTCTTCATATGTTGCTTTCTCCTGTTTGTTAAATTTTGTAACTGTTTAGCGGCAGCAAGGCTGTCATAGCCTCGGCATGAAGTCAAGCGCAGGTGGCCCATTGCTGAAATCGACGGACAGATGGGTGGCACCCCACGCTCTCAAAATCAACGCGGGTAATCTGAGAGGGCGGGATCGAATATCCCAATTTTGGACACGTTGTATTGAGAGCCGCATTTGCCCGGTCACGGTCGATTTTCTGTTTTCGGGGCATCTTCGACCTTGCGGAACTATGAATAAATCATCGGCTCTTTCCATGCGAGACTGGCAAAGAATCGCCGCCACGATGCTGATCAAGGGCTTGCGGCTTTCGCTGACCTTTCGTGCGGAGCCTGCGCTCGAACGAACGATTCAACGTTCGCCAGTGGTCGAGTTTGGGCATGGAGTCCAACCCGGCTGAGCCGACTAAACAGCCCGTCCACAGTGCGAAGGCGAAGCCATTACCTTAGCCGCTTAGTGTCGGACTTCAAATTGAGATTCTTGATCAGTCGATGCAGGTACTTAGGATGGATTCCTAGCAGCCTTGCGGCCTCGATGTGGTTCCCTTTAGCGTCGCCCATCGCCATAATCACCAGTTGCTTCTTCGTCTCGTTCAGCGAGTGGTGATACAGCGCCGCCGGCAACTCCGACGATTGCTCTTGCAGAATCGCCTCTGGAAGATCTTCGGGCAGAATCTCGTCTGTCAGTCCCAATACAATTGCATGTTCGATTGCGTTCTCCAGTTCGCGGATGTTACCCGGCCAGCTGTACTGCATCAACAGTGACCGCGCCTCCGCTGAAATGCCTTTGAAGCCGCGCTTGCTCTTCGCCGCAAACCTATTGGCAAAATGCAGGGCCAGCGTGGGAATGTCCTCGCAGTGTTCGCGCAGCGGCGGCAGCGACACCGAAACGACATTGAGGCGGTAATAGAGGTCCTGCCGGAATTCGCCCGCCTTGATCGCCTGTTCCAGGCTCTTGTTGGTTGCGGCGAGGACACGTGCGTTGAACGGCAGCAGGCGCGTGCCCCCGAGCCGCTCGAACTCACGTTGCTGCAAGACCCGCAGCAGCTTGGCTTGCAGCAGTGGAGCCATTTCACCGATTTCGTCAAGCAACAACGTTCCATCCTCCGCAGTTTCAAACTTGCCCTTCTTAGTCGCAGTCGCGCCGGTGAAAGCTCCCCTCTCATGGCCAAACAGTTCACTCTCCAGCAATGTTTCCGGAATCGCAGCGCAATTGACGGCGACAAACGGTTTGCTGGGCCGCGAGCTGTTGGCATGAATGGCGCGGGCCACCAACTCTTTGCCAGTTCCGCTTTCCCCGCGGATAAGCACTGTAGAATCGCCCTTTGCCACGCGTCCGATGAACTCGGTAACCCGCGACATCGCCCGACTCTCGCCGAGCAGGGTGTCGGCGCCCGCGTCCGCTCGAAGCCGCTGATTCTCAGCCTGGAGAGAGTCGAGCTTCAACAGGTTCTCCAGCGAGACCGCTGCAATGCGGGAAACCGAGCTCAGGAAGTACACATGGTCCTCGCCAAATTCTGGCGATGTTGCCGGCGAAGTCAAGTAAATCACGCCGAGAATGTTCTCAACTCCAACCAGGGGAACGCACAAGACATGTTCATCCAGCGCAGACGCCGAAGAAGCTGTACCGAAGACGGCACTACGTTCCCACATGGCTCGTTGAGTCCACTCCTCGCGGATAACCATCTCCGGCTTGGCCTCTCCGTCGCGGCTCCACGTGCAAGGCGGATTGGACTCCTCACTTGCATTCGACTGCAGCACAATTGCGCCTTGTTTGGCTGGGATCACTTCGAAAATCAGCCCCAGCACCTCGCACTGCAGTGTGTCCACATCGTGAAAGGAGTTGACGAGGTTGGCGATCTTGAAAAATGCGGAGAGGTCGCGCGCCATTCGCCCGATGCCTGAAGCATTCGACGGCAAGCCCGAACGCTGATCGAGGAACAGCGTGGTCAGATTCCGACTGGTGGTTTGTTTGCTCCCGTCCGATGACTGCGGGCCGGCATCGTTATGCTCGGCGGTAAGGAATACAAACTCGCTGGTTCCTACGCGAATCCGATCTCCGTGTCGAAGGGGCGCGCGGCTTATCTGAATTCCGTTGACGAATGTCCCGTTGTGACTTTCGAGGTCGGAAATCTCATAAACATCCGGGGAAACCTGGGCGATGGTGCAGTGATTTCGCGAGACCGCGGGGTCGCCAATCATGATTTGGTTGGCACTGTCGCGGCCCAGAGACAGAGGACCGTCAGTGAAAGCGCGGACCGTCCCCTCCAGCGACCCGGACATCGCCACCAACCTCGGATTCAGCAAGTCTGCCTCCTGCGGAACAGTCTAGCCGAGTTTGCTTGCGACGAATCGGCGAATCGAATCATGCAACCGACCACCCTGAGTGAATTGTCTCCCTGGGAACCTGCCGGTTCTCGTGGGTATCCAATCGGCTACCGGTCGTTGGCCTGTAGGGCATGTCGTCTCGGCCGGCCAAAACTCATCTTGTTGTAAACGCAGCAGTATTGTCCAACAACTTCGTTCGGCTCGACTTGGCACCAGGCTTGCCTTACACAACGCGTCACAGCAGTACTCAGCGAAGGCGCTGAAGACTTCTAGAGACAAAATTCAGTTTGGGTTCCACTGCGAGGAGCCTCCAAGGAGGGTGTCATGAAACGCAACCTTAGCACGATCCTGTCGCTTGTGGTCATGTCGCTGATGTTCAGTGCAACCGGCGCCTACGCTCAATCCTATGCGAAGGCCAAGGTGCCGTTCGCCTTCAGCGTCGGCTCAAAGCAACTGCCAGCTGGAACTTACGAAGTTAAGGTCGAAGGGACGACCTCGATTATGATCCGGAACATCGAGACCGGGGAGAGCGCGCTCTCGCTCGCCAGATACGAAGCTCCCCGGAGTAAGGAAGCCAAGCTGGTGTTCAACCACGTTGGTGACGAGTATTTCCTATCGCAAATCTGGAGGGAGTCAGGCAGCCAAGGAAAGAGCATCCCCACCTCCAGGCGGGAACGCGAACTGACCAAGGAACTGTTACTTGCCAAAGATTCCAAGAGTGGCCAGGAAGTAATCGTCGCCCTAAAGTAAGACAGCCAATCCAAACCATCAAGCCGGAGCCTAAACCCTCCGGCTTTAGCCTTCGAGGGCGCCAACTGCTAATGGAAGCCAGGCAAACGACTCGGCGATCGGAGAGGAATCATGGCTTCTATTCGAAAAGAACTCTTGACCAAAGCGAGTGTTGACGACGTCTGGGGAGCCTTGCGAGACATCGGCGCGCTGCACACCAGGCTCGTACCCGGGTTTGTGATCGATACGCAGCTTGAACCGGGACAGCGGATCGTGACGTTCGCAAACGGTAGGGTCGTCCGTGAGCCAATCATCGACATCGACGATACCGACAGGCGGCTGGTCTGGTCGGCCATCGGCGGATCTCTTACGCATTACAACGCGTCCGCGCAGGTTTTCGCAAATCCGGATGGCCAAACTCGGTTGGTTTGGATCGCCGATCTCCTTCCAAACGAGGCTGCTGGTTCGATCAGCCTAATGATGGACGAAGGCATGACTGTCATGAAATCGACTCTTGACCGACTCGTGGATGAGAAGTAACGGTTAAATCGAGGCGTTCCGTGGAGCCCTCAAGAAGTCCGTTTCTGGATAGTTGCGCACGCCCCGCTTGAATGGATCGGAAACGCTTCATCCAGCATTGTTCCATCTGGACGAGGAGCTTCGGGAGTCGCCTCCATTCGGACGGAATACAGAGTTTGAAATTCTAAGGGAAAGCGGATTCTCGTTTTCAATTTGCGTTGACCACAACCTATCCAAGGGCTAAGATGCGTCGCAAATGGTGGGGGGGATCCCAATTGTCGGGGAGCTTTTGGGTCATTATCGCTTACTTGAGCATGTCGGAGCGGGCGGCATGGGGATTGTGTTCCGGGCTTCCGACGAGCAACTCGAACGTGATGTAGCTATCAAGATTCTGCCGCCTGGCATGCTGGCGAACGAAGCAGCCCGAAAGCGCTTCCGCCGTGAGGCATTGACTCTGGCGAAGTTGAATCATCCCAATATTGGAACTGTTTATGAATTTGGCAGCCAGCAGGATCTGGACTTTCTGGTAATGGAATACGTCGGCGGGGTTGCCGTCGATGCCAAGTTGGGATGTGGGCCACTCCCGCAAAAAGATGTTTTGCGCCTTGGATTTCAACTGGCAGATGGTTTGGCCAGCGCACACTAAGCATATGAAAATGTAATCGAATTACCCACTTTTCTCTGCGTCGGCGCAAACCCTACGCTAGCGCGTGGTATATCTTCTCCTACCCGCGTCTAAGATTAAGATGATGTCGCGTTCGCCGGCAAGTATAGAGTTTACAATCCTTTGCGCGTCCGCCGGACTATCCACTATCGCCTGCGGCGGCAACATTTCGATCACGCGATTGGGCGACAAACTCATTGACACTTGGGCAAACGGGGAGCCATCGAACTTTTCCCCGGCAAGTACGATACGTTCTTCACCTGGGAAGACGGTTGGGTGGAAAAGGTTCCTTCGGGACAAATCCGGCAATGTGACCGGAATTCTCTACACCCCGACGGACGGTGAATTCGAAGCCAAGCGACTGTCATAGCGTGTTTGGACGTACAGGTCTCCTAAAGCAAGGAAGTGCGCGTGATGGGAAGAACAGATGTTGTCTCGCCGAAGAGGATACAGTCCAGTATGATTCCTGAGGCTGCCAAATGAAAGTGATTCTTTGCGGCGCGACAGGAATGGTTGGTCAGGGCGTCATGCGCGAGTGTCTGCTCGATCCCGATGTCGAAAGCGTCCTCGCCATTGTCCGCAACCCCAGCCTGCCGCAGCATGACAAGCTGCGTGAAATCGTACACCAAGATGTTTCTGACCTCGCGGCGATTGAACACAGGCTCTCAGGCTGCGACGCATGTTTCTTCTGTCTCGGCGTCTCGTCAGTAGGGATAAAGGAGGAGACGTATCGGCGCGTGACATACGATCTGACGGTCTCAGTGGCTGAAACCTTAGCCAAGCTCAATCCGACAATGACGTTCATCTACGTGTCTGGGGCCGGAACTGACAGCACGGAGCACGGGCGAAGCATGTGGGCCCGGGTAAAGGGCAGAACGGAAAACGCGCTATTACAGATGCCGTTCAAGGGTGTGTTCCTGTTTCGCCCTGCGTACATTCAGCCGCTGCATGGAATTCGCACAAAGACCAGGTGGTATGGGGCGGCTTACGCTTTGATGAGACCGCTCTATCCGTTATGGAAGATGCTTTTCCCGAACTACGTGACAACCACCGAATGCATAGGTCGCGCCATGCTGAGCGTAACCAAGCAAGGTTTTCCAAAACCTGTCCTTGAGAATCGCGACATCAATATTATGTGCGCGAGGGACCCGAAATGAAATACCGCCTTGTCCACGCGCTTCAGAAATACGTGCTGAACCCGCCGATCAAGCTCGCACTTGCGATTGGACTGCCCCTGCCCGGATATGCGTTGCTCGAAACGAAAGGACGGAAGACGGGCAAGCCACGCCGCACGCCAGTGGGGGATGGACGTGCCGGGAACGAGTTCTGGTTAGTAGCGGAGCACGGCATGAAGGCGGGATACGTCCGCAATATTGAACATGATCCGAATGTACGACTGAAATTGCGCGAAGGATTAAGGACTCGGTGGCACATGGGCACCGCCCATTTGCTACCTGACGACGATCCCCGTGAGCGTCAACGCTGGCTGTCTAATCGGTTGCCAAGCAGTGCAGGCAACGCACGGGCAGTTCGCCTCTTCGGGACGCAACTCCTCGCCATCCGCATTGATTTGGATCAATGATGCGGCAGACCGCGCATGGTCGACGCGTTCGATAGTCTACGTAATCGCAACAATCACGCGCCCCGGTTTAGTGGGATGCTTCACCAACTCTTAGGCGCGTGCAATCTGATCCAGAGGGACAATCTCTACGATGTCGAGTCCCTTCCACCCAGCCTCAAGCGACTTGTAGACCTCGCGGCTGATCACCGCCATCCGCTGGTCCGGTCCACTCTTCTTCTTCGGAATTCGAAGTGAAGAAACGAGCCGCAAGTCTAAGGAGGCCCAATGAGCACCGAATCCAAACCGATCATACGCACTGCAATCCACACGCGAAAGTCCTCAGAAGAAGCTCCTAGTCGGCAGCAAAATTCTCGATACCGATCCACAACTGTGCCAGGAGTTGCAGATTCTTCTTATAAGTACGAGTGACTGTGAATTGCCTTCCTCCCCGCACGCGGAGCCCATAATCGCCCGAGGACGATGGATGAATCTCTTCAACCAATGCCGCGTTCACCAGCACAGATCGATGAATTCGCACAAACCCGTGCAGATTAAGCTTCTCCTCCATGGTCGAGATAGACTCTCGCAGCATATGCGAACTTGAGGCATGCAGTAGCAAGACATAGTTTCCTTTGGCTTCCACGGCGATAATGTCGGCCGCATCGATGAAAAGAATTCTCCCCTTGGCTCTGATCGCAATCCGCGCAGATTTTCCCATCGCAAGCGTCCGTGTCTGGGGTACGACTTCACGAATATGCGGATCGCGGTTATCCAAAAGACCTCCATTGCCGGTTGCGTTACTGCCTGTGCCCGAAGTCCATTGTGACTCTGAACGGCCCTCAATCGGCGTCTACTTTTTCTCTCGCATTCGGAGTGTCCTTACCTGGCGCTGACTGGGTCCGGCGTTCCATCCGACCACCAGCCCGCAGGAACCATGAAATCGTCGATCGGTTCCGGAGCGCCTCGGAACTGTGGATTCAGCATGACGGGAGAATCGGGCAAATCTGCACCCCAAACAGCACTGTCCATGAGCGGAGTGTAAAACATCAGGTGAGACATCCAGTTGTGGTGCTCGGAGTCGGTGAGGTACTGTTCTTTCGACATCATGTAGGCCATGGCCCCAGGCTCCAAGGGTGGCAGCCCTTGCTTTACGAATGTCTTCATGCCGTCCAAGATCTGGGCTTTGGATTGACCGGCCAATACCATCTCCGTTCTTTTATAGGTCAATGGCAGGATGGAGCGCACAGCAGGCGGGTTGTAGCAGACCGGCCCTCGAACTTTAGGGTTCCAAAACTTGTCACCATCGAATGAGCCCATCCACGCTCGCTCCACAGCGCATACGAAACCATTCTTGCCTTTGACCGCGGTTTCATAGCCATGCTGTCCAAGGACGAGGATGTCGGCGTCGCGCGAGATGGCCTCCGGCGCCGCGCTACGAGCCATGGCAATCTCGGCATTTCGATCCGCCATTAGATATTGATCAAGCGGAGCCATGCTGGGATATGAATCCTTCTTGTTTTGCGCCTGCACGTGCCCAGGCGTCACAATGGCAAAAATCAGGGCGAATGTCAGAAGAGCACCCGCGGTAAATCGCTTTCGGTTCATCGTTTCTCCTAAACAGACTTGACCGTATCTTCATCGACACTGACAAGGAACACCGGTGAGCCGGTAACGCGGCTCGCCGAGTGGGATTGGCTTGCGCGATTGCGAGCATTTACCTTGGCGGCTGATAGGGCGTCACATCCCGCTACTTACTGCGGACGGAAAGGTATCCTTCCCGCCGAAATAGCACTCTATTGCCTCCACTTTCCCGTCTTTGAGCCGGAAATACTCCACATTCCGGAATGATTTACCGTTTTTCGTGTGGCAAAGATACTTTGCAAACGCCTCGTTGCCACTTGCGACCACCCGCTCCAGGTCAAACTGTCCGATAAAATTAATCTGTGTATCCCAGCAATTCGTTTTGAAAGCGCTCTTACTGATGTGGTCGTCGCCGGCCGCGCTGGAGAAGGTAAAGTTGTCGGCCAGCAGGGCGTCAAATGGGCCCCAGTCCTTTTTCTCCACCTCCCAGGTCTTGTACCAACTCCGAACGATTTCTTCGGCTGTCGTGTTCTGCCCCGCTCCTGAGCGCGCGCTTGCCGTCACCGAGAACGCCGCCGCTCCAACCAGTGCGCAACCTCCCACTTCGAGCGCCTTCCGCCGTGATACTCCGGTCCTTGTCATGTCCGTTCTCCTTTTTGGTTTTTTTGGTTTTGTGGCCAAAACCTACAAACCGGTTGGTATGTAAACAGTCTCTGTCCATAAGACCCGATGCGATTAGACCCGCTTGCGGTTGCCCGGCTCGCGAAGAGACTTCAGCCAGTCCACGATGTTTCTGATCCCAGCTTTCATCACCTTCGGATCCTGAGCATTCTTTGCCATCGAGCCATAGCCTTCGACCATCGCGATGAGTAAGCCGGCGGCGTCAGCGGGTTCCACGTCGCGGCGAACCCTTCCCTGGATCTGGCCCTCTCGCAAAACGGAGGCGACGGCCTCGCGCCAGATATCGAAGATTATCGCCAGCCGCCTTCGGAATCCCGCGTCAAGAGGAGACATTTCCTGCGCCAGATTGATGAGCTGGCAGCCGCCCCGTACATCGGCGGGCCGAACGGGTATAGCTTGAACAGCGCCAATCAAAGCGTCAACAGGGTCCTTGCCGTTCTGTAGCGGGCGCACCCACTGGCCGTAGTTGTAGGGGGCGATGACCTCTTCGACGACGGCGTATCCCAAGGCTTGCTTGCTTTTGAAGTAGTAGTACAGCGCCCCTTTGGTGACGCCAGCTGAGGCCAGAATTGCGTCCAGGCTGGCACTTTGGAAACCCGATCTGTAGATCTCGCGGAATGCCGCCTGCAGCAGGCGCTCCCGCGTCCGCTCAGCCTCGCGCGACCTGGTCGCTCTACGTTTCGGATTCTTGTGCGCTGCCAACATACCAACCAGTATGTATCTTCAAATAAACAGAGTCAAGCTCGCAAGAAATCTCCGGAAATCTGGACTTTTGGGAAATTCCTTTCCGGTTTGATGTAGTCCGACAGGACGCAGTGACAGTCTTAACAGACAGGCAACATCAAGCGCCCGATATACGCTGTGAGGACTGTCTAGTTGCATCCCGCATTTCATAACCGCAGATCTGACCGTTGATGTAACCGATTGAAAACGTGACGCCAACGCTCTGGTTCCCCGATTGCAAAACACTCGATGTGGTGGAAGTGGTTAGCGACTCATCTATTTTTTCCTTGGTCAGTCGCGACACTCAATCTTTGGTCGGAGGAAACAATGTACATCCGAGGCGTGAAGTTGGCTCTGGTTCTGTTGTTGGTGGTTTGTGTAGGCAACTCTCTGCCTGCGTGGGCGCAGTCAACCTCAACCGGCACCGTCGCTGGCTCCGTGACTGATCCGAGCGGCGCGGTGGTAGCAGGCGCGACAGTTACGCTGACTGACGTCGGAACCAATACTGCACGCACCACGACCACCAACGCGTCTGGACGGTACATCTATGTGGACGTTAACCCGGGCATCTACAACATTGCAGTCACCAAAGCGGGATTTGCAACTAGCAAGAACGAGAACCAGGAAGTAAAAGTCGGGGTCAGCCTCACACTCAATCTGGCTTTGCAGGTGGGCGGCGCGAACGTGGTAGTGGAGGTGTCGGCGGTCGGCAATGAACTGCAGACCATGAATGCCACCGTGGGCAACACCATTACGAGTCTCACCTTGGACAATTTGCCGAGCCTTGGCCGCGACGTCAGCTCGTTCGTCGAGTTGCAGCCCGGCGTGAGTCCCGATGGCAGCGTGGCGGGCGCGGTACTCGATCAGAGCTACTTCTCGCTGGACGGCGGCAACAACAGCAGCGACATGGACGGCAGCCAGAACGTGTACTTCACCAGCATGGCGGGCGACCCGACCGGTGGTGTGGCCACTCAGGCTAACCTGGGAGTAGCACAGGGCGGCGGGCCCACGGGCGTGCTGCCCACGCCGCAAGATAGCGTCGAGGAGTTCAAGGTAAACACTGCGGGCCAAACCGCCGATTTCAACAGTTCCGCGGGTTCCGAAGTGAAGGTGGTCACCAAGCGCGGAACCAATGCCTGGCACGGCACGGGATACGAATATTACAAAGACAACAACTGGTCATCGAACAGTTGGCAGAATGACTACAACCACGTTCCGCTGCCCAGCTTCCATTACAGCCGCTTTGGCGCGGCGATCGGCGGGCCGCTCATCCCGAAAGAGATTCTTGGGGGCAAGACTTACTTCTTTGCCAATTACGAAGGTTTCCGTTTCCCCAACTCCGAAACTATCAATAGGCTCGTTCCCTCGCCGGCCCTGATAGCGGGCAACATAACCGACCCTACCACTGGCCAGGTTTTCAGCCTAAAAAGCGCCGATCCTCGTGGGATCGGGGTCAACCCCCTGGTTCAGCAGATATGGAAGACCTACGAACCCCAGTCGAATGCGGCCTGCACACTGAACGAATGCGACGGAGCCAATGAACTGGGCTTTACGGCCAACGTTGCCTTGCCCACTACCAGCAACTTTGCCGTGGGGCGCGTGGATCACGATTTTGGAGCCAAGTGGCACTTCATGTCGAGCTATCGTTGGAACAAGCTGACCTCTAGCAACGATAATCAGATCGATATCGGCGGCTTCTTCCCCGGCGATACGAAGGGTGTCCCGGCTTCCATATCCCAAGGGCCGCTGCAGTCGCATATGTTGGTAGCGGCGCTGACCACCAACATCAGCACCAACACCACCAACGACTTCCACTATAGCTTTCTGCGGAACTGGTGGGCATACGCCCGGCAAGGTGATACTCCGCAGACCGCCACGCTGGGGGGAGCCCTTGAAATTTATAGCGGCCAAACCGCCGGCGAACAGCAGGATTTGGGACCCTACAACGTAAACACCCAGAACACCCGGAACCGAGTCTGGGATGGCCACGATCAAATGGTTCGCGACGACATTTCAATGTTGAAAGGCAACCACCTATTCCAGTTTGGGGGTACCTATCAGCACAATTGGGACTACCATCAACGCACCGATAATGGCGGCGGCATCAACTACCAACCGGTGTATGAACTGGGCAACGGAGACCCCGGATCGGAACTCGCATCCAATCTATCGATTTGCAATGATCCCAATATCCCCAGATGCCCCTCCCTTACCGCGGCGGCGCTGGGCATCGTTTCCATCGCCCAGACCGTCTACACCCGGAGTGGCTCAAATCTGACCTTGAATCCTCCCCTGACACCGGCATTCGACCAGAGCACCATTCCTTATTACAACGTGTATTTTAGCGACACCTGGCACATGAAGCCGACGTTCACCCTGACTTACGGTTTGGGCTGGACGCTGGAGATGCCGCCGGTGGAAGCGAATGGCAAACAGGTTGAGTTGGTCGACCAGTCAGACCAGCTAATCTCGGCGGAATCCTACCTGACGAATCGCAAGCGCGCTGCGCTGGAGGGCCAAGTCTACAATCCTGAAATCGGCTTTGCCTTGGTAGGCAATACCGAGAATGGGCTGAAATATCCGTACAACCCATTCTACGGCTCGTTCAGCCCACGCATCGCCGCAGCGTGGAACCCACACTTCGACGGCGATTCGCTGGCTGGAAAGATGTTCGGACGTGAAGATACGGTCATTCGCGGCGGCTACGGGCGCGTCTACGGCCGCTTGAACGGAGTGGATCTTGTGCTGGTGCCCCTGTTGGGCACGGGCCTCATGCAGCCGGTTCAGTGCGTCGGTAGTGGCTTCAGTAACGGCACCTGCGGCGCGAAAGGAAACACAGCCACGCCGGCAACGGCTTTCCGCATTGGCGTGGATGGCTTGACTGCCCCACTGCAGCAGCCCAGTGCGACGCTGCCGCAACCGGTTTTTCCCGGATACAATTCCATTTCGGCCGCCACCGCCGAGTCTCTGGATCCGAACTTCCGGCCCAACCAGGTGGACTCGTTCGACTTGACGATTCAACGCCAGTTGTCCCGCAAGGTCACATTGGAAGTGGGCTACATCGGGCGCAGAATCACCCATGAGTACCAACCCATTAACCTGAACGCAGTGCCCTACATGATGACCATGGGCGGACAGCAATTCGCCCAAGCCTATAAGAATGTGGTGCTGCAATACTGCGGCGGTGTCACCGGACTGGCCGGTGGTGGTTGTGCGGCCAACGCAGCGGCGGTGACCCCGCAACCCTTCTTCGAGGCGGCACTGAAGAACTCACCCACAGGATACTGCAACGGGTTTACCAGTTGCACCGCGGCTGTGGTCTACAACGAAGGGGTCGCTTCGGCGGCCGGGAACCCCAATGCCACCGGTGCTCTCTCTAATGCTCAAGTGTGGAGCCTGTGGAGCGATTTGGACAGCGGCCCGTTCAACTTTCCTCACAGCATGATGAACACAACCACAGGGCCTTTGGGACCCCAGATGACCTCAGGCGTTGGTGTCAACGCCAGCACGGGCTTCGGGAACTACAACGGCGGCTTCGCCTCCGTAAAGATGGCGGACTGGAGAGGATTGACCATGCAATCGAACTTCACCTGGTCCAAGGCGTTGGGCACAGCGGCGCTGGTCCAGGCTACCAGTGAATTCACTCCGGACGATGCCTTCAACCCCTATACGATGTACGGCCAACAGGTCTTTAACCGCAAGTTCGTCTACAACACGTTCCTCGTGTACCAACCGCCCTTCTATAAGGGGCAGCATGGACTCGTGGGACGGGCGCTGGGCGGATGGACGTTCTCGTCTATCTTCACCACGGGCAGCGGCTCTCCGATCGAGATGCTGACTACGACCGGAGGTGGTCAGGAATACGGCGCCGGGGATAACAGCAACTTCTTTGGAGATGAAAACGCGGTGCCGATTGGATCTGTCAAATGCTGTCACGCCTACTACAACCAGCCCTCAAGCGGGTTGCCGGTGAATATCTTCGCCAACGGCACGGCAGCAATTAACAGCTTCCGTAATCCGATTCTGGGGTTAGATAACCGGGACGGCGGCACGGGCATTATCAGTGGGCTGTCCTACTGGAATATGGACTTCAGCATCAAGAAGAACTTCCGGGTGACGGAGGGTGTCAGCCTGGAATTCCAAGGGGTGTTCGCTAACGTTTTGAACCACAACCAGTGGCTGGATCCGATTGGCAATTCCGCCGTGGCTCTCTTCGAAGGTGCGTCCGGTTTCGGCGCTCTGAATAGCGGCTCAGCGCAGGAACAACCCGGCGGCAACCGGCAGATCGAGTTGGGTGCTCGCGTTCGCTTCTAAACTGGAGAAATTCGAGGCGCCAGGCGGCGTGGCGCCTCGAACTAACCCAACGCCAGATTGGCAGCGCGAAGAGGTACTTCCAGCCTTCCAGCGTGCGTACGTATGTGTCACTGAACCAGAACTTGTGATCGTATGACTTTCCATTGCTAGAATATTTTTCCCAGAGGCTCGCTGTGACCCACGGCCGTCTTGGGGATCGACTTTCCAAAGTGCCTATTGCGCGACCGATAACGACGTCTATGCGCACCAGACCCAGAGTTACACCTGCATCCTGTGGGATGAATCGACACGCACTGCCAGCGAATTCATGATCCGTCCTGAACGTTCCGAATGATCCGCGATCGGACTCCCGCGATGGCTTTCGCTACGGAATTTACTCCTATCACGGCGAAGCACTGAAGCCGCTCGACATTCGTGTGAGCGAGCAGGTGCAGGAAGACTGGAAAGTTGACACTACGGGCGGCTATGTTCCGCGCCGCGAAGATGCGCGAAGAACAACTAGCCAAAGAGCGGCCTAAGGTCTACGGCGGCGACACTGCCCGGCGAAGAATTCAGCAGTGGGAGCGCTCGCGCCTCGGTTGGTGAAGCTGTTGGACGCATACAGCTTATCGACGGCATCGATGGCAATCCCCAATGAAGAAGGGTAGCTGAACGTTGTTGATGTCTCCAGCTCGCGCCGCCAGTTCCTCGAAACCGATGTCTGCCAGCGCATTCAGTAGGCCGTCCCGATCCGCAAAATGCCGGTAGAGCGCCATCGGCGTGATGCCGACTCCTTTCGCAACCCGCCGCATCGTAACGGCGGTCGCCCCTTCCCGATCGAGCAGTTTCGCGGCAGCTGCCACAATCTTTCCTGCAGTAGACGTTTTTGCCATGTATACCATGTATACCACAAGGGTGTACGGCGTATACTCAGGCGTTGGGATTCTTAGAGGCACCAACAATCCCAAATCCCACGATTCCGATGGTTCGGATACCGCCACAGCCTTCAATCCGCCACCCGTCAACGACACCTGCCTTGACATAGAGATCCTCAAGCCGCCCCGTCAGTTCGACTGCGTGGTTCAGGCTGTTTCATCTCGCAACTTTGCGATGCGTTCCTTTAGGGGCTTCTGCATGAGGATTATCGTTCTTGAGGGCGTCCTGGAGCAGCACCTGCACCGCCTGATCCGCATCTGGTATAAGCGCTTGGCAGCCTTCGACTTTCCGAACTTGGCTCAACGAGGAAGTCTATACGCGTAAGATTCAGCCGCTACTTGCCGGATCGCAAGTCCGGTTATCATGTCGGCGCTCGGTGTGTCTGTTACGTATGCCGTTGCGATCCGCCCGGGCCGACGGCGACCGCATCCTAGGCATTGGCAGACATCGGCAGGTCTGATCGTGCCCAGGAAAGCACTGTTCCGATAGCACTTGCATAATGAAGTGCAGATATCCGGATGTCGACGCGATTAGCCAGTCGTCATTGAAATATAAAACCATTGCAAGAAACTCTGATGCCCAGGAGAAATTTTCCGAGTCGGCACCACATGTACAAAGCGAACGGAGCTGCGGCTGTTGGCGGAGCTTACTACTAGAAGCAGAACTACATTTCCGCAGAGAAACCCAGAGGATGGCCGTGCGCCGAACGGATACAAGTTTCCTTGCAGTTATTTCTAATCAGACGGCAAGGGATCGAATGGATCACTGAACGCACGATTTGCCTTAAGGAACAGTCTTAAGGATGGATAGTCAAGAATGACGGTGAATCGCCGTAGTATCTCCGTGCCGATCATTCGACTGGTGGCGTCGGTGCACAACAACATGCAACAATCGGATTTCTTACTGTGAAGTGACCTATGCGGAAGGAAGTTGCGACTGCCAGGCCTCCTTCGACTGGTGTGCCAAGGCCAACTCCGGTCTTAGTCGCCGTCCTGCCCTGGATGGTCTTGACCATAGGATGATCCACCGCATCACTGGAACCCGAATCATCTCGGTCAATCAGAGGTTAATTCATGACTTGCCTACATTGTCCGCCGAGCAACACTAAGACCGCCCAACAAAACCGACTGCTTACCGGTCGCAGGGATCCGAAATGTCTCTCTATGGGTGTACAAATCCATCGATCTCCTGGAGCAAGGCACTGGATGGATCGCTCAGGGCTGCGGCCTTTTCTATGGCCAACTGATTGGAATCGATCGTTAGCTTTCCGGATTGAAGTGCAAGACTATAAGCCCTCAGCAGCGCCTTCGTCGGATCAATCGCAACGTCTGGCTGAACTCCGACTCTGATGTAGTTGGTGTGAGTGATTGGACTAATTATCTGACCGTTTGGAATGAACGCAGAGAAGCCGAATCCGAGAGTGATCTCACCGGTGCCCGCAGTCGCTTCACCACTCGTATGATCACCCACGATGGTAGCAAGGTGCATATTTTTCAAGTCATAAGCGAAGATCTCGGCCGCAGAATGGCTATGGGTACTGGTGAGGATAAACAACGGCTTCTCCAAGTACCGCGGACCCTGAACGTACGCTACGCTCCAGTGCTGCCGCTCGTGTGCTTCTCCTGTTACGTGTTCGACTACCGAAGATAGCTTTGTAACGTCGCTAAGAAAATAGCTGGTCAACGTAGTCGCGGTATCGCCGCTGCCACCTCCATTCTTACGCAAATCGATGATTAGTGCGTCGGTTCCATTGACCAATGCCATTGCCGAAGCAATTGCCGCTCCTGCATCTGGGTCAGGCGAAAAGTACGCTATGTCGATATAACCAATATTGCCGGGCAGACGACGTGCGCTTCGAATACCGTAGCCGTCGGCGCGATCGAAATCATGTGCGTGCTGTTTCTCTTCCGCAGTCGGGTTCTTCTTAACTCCTAACTCCTCACCAAACGTCACAACGAGATGTTCGTCGTTACCAACAGCTCGCATATCGGACGTCAAACTCGCGGCCAAGACCTTTGGATCAGTGATCGTTCGGTATTGGGGGCGGTGATCCTTCACTTCTTGCTGTAACTGGTGTGCGATATCTGGGAAAACATAGTCTTTGACGGCAGTCTGCAAACCGTCCACGATCTGATCTACTTGACCAGATGTCAATGTCGGCGAAGTTCCCTGGCCAAAGACACATTCAGAGAAAGTCACAGTCAAGATGGGCACGAGCGCCCATTGGGAGAGATGTTTCATCGAGTTCAGTTTCCGCCGAATCCCTATACGCATGTGTGGTCCTCACGTTCGCTGAAAATCCCCTGGTCCTATCCCAAGGTTGACAGGGAGAGTCGAAGGGGTAAAACCGTATAGCGCTCCGGAGAGCACAGGCCGACAGTCGGCCTGTGCTGGAGCTTACACGCGTTTCAAGAATGAAGGATCGGAAGGTCCCACGAATTGAAGGTTTGCAACTTTTGACGATTGCTCCCCGTCGTGAGCGTGCGGTAGTCGCTCGCGTTTAGCTTGGCAATGGACCGAAAAGCCCTACAAAAGTGCGCCTGGTCTGCAAAACCACAGCAGTGGGCAACTTCAGTCAAACTCATGCAACTCTCGGCAATATAACTAGCCGCGGCTCTGACTCTTCTGTATTGCATGTATTCGCGTACTGTAACGCCGAAATGGCGTTTGAACTGACGCGTTAGATGCACGGGATGAATGCCAACCTGTTCTTTCAGGCGCGCCATTGAAAGAGGACGCATCGGATCCGAGCTATCAATCAAATCCTTTACCTCCAGAACCCAAAAAGGCGGCATATGTGAGTCGATACTACGGCTCGGCAGAGCCTCCAGAGCTTCGTACAAGCTGAAACTGAGGTCATGAGAATTGACAGCGACACCAGCTTTTATGTAGCTCAGGAGTCGAAGGATTGGCCCAATCGTGCGTCCTCCATCGTTATGCCATACCACAGTATCGGATTGAAGGTCACAGTCGCCTAGATCGAACTCTTCAGGAAGCTTTATCTGGAGCGTAGTGCAACCTGTAGGACCGAAACGATCAGTGTGAGGAAGTCGAGGTTTCTTAATGATTAAGCTGAACGGAAGCGCGAATTCGGTCCTACCGCCGCTCGTTTCTTCAATTGCTCCAGCCAAGACCAGCGTTACGGAACCGCGATCATGCGTATGGGTTGGCTGCCACAGCTCGCGAGGATATTCGATGAGGCGAACCAGGAAATCCGGTGTCTCAGAACAGTGAACAACGCCCGCAACTCTCGCTTCCTCCTTCACTTGTTGCCCTCCCAAAGGGCAATCCGCTCACAACCATTCTATCGTTTCCAGGTCAGCCCTCGAAGTCTGCCGCACTCTGACGCCTTAGATCTGGGTTCCGAAAGTGACCGGCAAGAATTCTTCGAGACGTGTTTCAAATTCCAGAAGTTGGAAAAATCTCTTTGCGGGCCGAACTCCCAACTCGTGTCGCCCGTGGCCCAAAGCCCGTCACATCCTTCCCTTATTGAACCGTTTGGGCTGCTGGGCCCGGCCATTGTGATCGGCATCCTGCTTGCCACTTTCGTGGTCGGCTCCATTATTGCTTCGGTGCTGTTGATCCTACTTGCAGTAGTTTTTATCATTTGGCTAGCCCGCCGCCCGCTTTTCGAACTTAAAGGAAGACTGTAAGACAGCTAAGTCCTATTTCCAAGCTGCAGATGGATAATGAAGTCCGCCCGCGATGGTCCCGCGCAGACGGTTGTTACCGTTACGCTGGATTGGATGCTCGACTACTTTCCCGCTCCTCAGGTCCTGAAAATAGATGTCGAAGGACTGGAGTATGCTGTCTTGAGCGGGGCGGGGAGAGTGCTTCGATCTCGACCTCTCATTTTCTGCGAAGTAACAGAACACCACGACTTGGTGGGGGAATTGTTGAGAGGAGCTGAGTATGAACTTTATGCTGCTCGAATGAGCGAACGGCAATCGCTGCACCGCCCGTCCCGAGATACGTTGGCGGTGCCTAAACCCCACAGCACATGAGGTGGGCGAAACGTAGGAGCATTGAACAAGACCTGCCTGTCGATAAATCGCGATATCACTCACCGACCCGGTTCTGAGTCAGGCAACTCAAGGAGTGTACGGAGCCGAAATCCTGCCCGGACTCTGCCCGATGCCCCGCAACAGGTCGCAACCGAACGTCACCGAATGCACCACCGGGAAAATGCAAGGGCTTGAAAACCTTGATGGATAGCCAATTTGGAGGTGGGCCTGCACCGAATGCACCACCGGGAAAATGCAAGGGCTTGAAAACCTTGATGGATAGCCAATTTGGAGGTGGGCCTGCTTGGACTCATAATCCAAATTTACCCATTTGGCGTGGGTAGCACCGGCTTGCATCAGGTTGGAAACAAGCGCCAATCAATGAATTCCGACGCTTCAAATACTCGCCGCTACTCGTCCATCTAAGCAGGTAGTCGCTACAATTCTCGCTACAGTGCCCCCTCGCGCACTGGAACCAAGGGATGGTCCTACGCCGCGCAAAGCTGGCCTACCTCCTGCTCGCGCTGGCATTCGCTCAGGATCGTCTTAACCATGGCTGCAATCGTCTCCACGGCCTCCAGCAGCATGGCAGGGTCACGCGGTAGGTCGCCAGGTAGAAGTCCGACGGAGATTGAATCCCGAAGTACGTCCCCACGACATAGACCGTAGCCTCCGCCTCTAGTTCTCGCTGTTGCTTGTCGATCTCTTTTCCGTCGCGAGTCGTGATCCGTTTGCCGTCAGGCGTGAAGTGCAGTAGCGAATGGGCGATTTCATGGGCTAGGGTTGCCGCTTGCGTGTTTGTGTTTGTCTCAGTCGTTCTGATTTCGATTTCCGTTCCCTTGGACGTGCCAGCCGCGCCGTTCAAGGAGCACCTATCGACGAAGCGAACAGTGATACCGCGCGATTCTGCAAACCCCAACAAGCGGGCCAGCATGTCTTCGCCACGTTCTCCCACCGACTTGGTTGGCAACTCTGGCAATGGCGTTCCATCAGTTTGCGAGATGTCGAACACGTAAACGACCTTGAACCAGATTCGCTGAGTCTCCGTCTCGCTGCCCTCTGCCGCCTCGCGCTTGTCCTTGAAGAACATCGGAGCGAGAATCGCAATCCCCTTCTCGCCCTTGCGAACGTATCGCCCACACTTCAACGAGGTAAGGAATCCACCCACGAAGCTCGCATCTGGCTTCTGACGCCAGATGAGCATCTGGTTACGCCAGGAGTAATCCCAGAAAGCGGCTGACGTTCTCAGGTAATCGCGAAACAGCTCAGACTGCCGTGCTGCATCGGTCTCTTGCGCAAGTTGTTCTATGGTGCGTCGAATGCCAGCATTTAGCTCGGTCGCCTTGTCTTCCATGTTGCCCTCCTGCGATCAGGAATGGCAACCGAATGACCACTTCGTTTTGGCCAATGAATACGGCGGGAGAGTCGTTCTAAGCGGGGTCGGAAGAGAATTTTTTCCGGCAGTTAAAGCTATCGTCACCGGGTGTGGCCATTGCTAAGGATGGGACCCGCGGGCGAGAAAATTTTAGAAATTTGAAAATAGCAGCACTCAGCATCAAGGTCGTGACGAGATTTTCCAACTATTGCAGCTTCGCGTACTCGGCCTTGGCTTCCTTCAGAATGGGCGTCTTTACCCAGGGAAAAAAGCTCCGGTGGCCTTTGCTACTGCGGCAGCCCCACCTTCCGCACGAACTCAGCGTATCGTGGGTCGGGATGCAGGGAGTCGAAGAAGAAATCGGTCTTCAAACCCAGCAGCAACCAATCGCGCTCCTGATACGCAACATTGAGCCACTGGAAGGCCCTCTCTTTGTCTCCCAAGTCGGCATAAAGAGAGGCGATGTCGTACGCAGAAAAGTATCCGTTCTTCCGTTGCCCTTGCCGGATTTCGATGCCTTTGGCAAGAGCCCCCTGCCAGCCCCCTGAACGAAACCCCTGCTCCAGCGCAGCAGCGAATTCGGATTGGTTCCCGTCACCGGAAAGCTTGCCATAGACATTGCGCTCTTCAATGACCTGCGGATACATCCGTTTACCCCAATACGCCCAAGCTAAACAAAAGTGCGCCAAGGCGAAATTTGGGTTCTCATTTGCCAGCTTCTGGCAGATGGCAATGGCCTGGTCGTACTGTCGCGCCATCATGTGAACGCCTGCGATTCGGTATCTGATGACCGGGGACAGCGGGTCGAGCTGGTAAGCAAGATTGGCTTCCGCGAGGGCTTCCCGCTCCCTACCACCAATCTTGCCGATATTCAGCGCGTACCACTGGTGTGCCGTGGCATCGTTGGGGTCGAGTTCGAAAGCCTTCTTGAATTCAGCCTCTCCTCCGGCAAAATCCCAGTCGTCCTGCATCTTATTACTGCCCAGAACTGCATGGGGATGACCCAAGCTCGGGTCCATTTCCAACGCCGTGCGGGCGGCAGCACTCGACTTCAGAGAGGTTTCGCTGGGAATGCCACCATAGGTACTGAACGCCAGATAGGCATCGGCCAGCCCCGAATATGCCAAAGCATAGCCGGGGTCTTTACTGATGGCTTGATTGAAATAGGAGATTGACTCCTCAATGTCCGGCCCTGTTCGTTTGTTCCACGAGTAACGCCCCTTCAAATACAGCTCATAGGCTTCTGGATTTCTCGTGCCCTGTTTTGTGATCTGCTGCTTTTCCGAGGGGCTGAGTTTAGAACGCAACTTTTCCGCAATATCGCCTGAGATCTTCTGCTGCAACCAGATGATCTCCGTGCTCCTGCCGTTGTAATGCTGCCCCCAGATTTCCGTGTTGTCTCGAACATCGGTCAGCTCGGCACTCACTTCGATGCTGTCACCCCGGGTCAACACCCGCCCACTCACCAGCGCCGACACACCCAAATCACTACCGACTTTCTGCGTGTCCACATCTTTCCCTTTGTATCGGAAGACCGAATTGCGCGACTTCACCTTTAGCTGGGGCACATGGGTGAAGCTGGCAATCAGCGATTCTGTGATGCCGTCGCTCAGATACTCCGTATTGGCATCTCCACTCACGTTGGTAAAGGGAAGCACAGCAAGAGAATCGATGGTGGGGCCCGACCTGGGCGAAAGCCAGCGGTACGCTCCGTAGCCAAGGCCAGCCAAAATCAGTATGGCTGCAGCAATGACCGCCAAGGCAGCCGTCTTGTGCCGCGCCAATAGCCCAACCACGACTTGGGTATCGGAGGTTACCTCCCTGCTGTCCATCGAGATAGCGCCCGTAGGTACCACCAGCGAGGGCAGGACCCCTTGGGGAACCTCAGTCGAAGACGCGGCGGGAACTGCAACTGCGCGAGCGGTATCGGTATCTCGCTTCAGCCGTTGCAAATCGGTTCGCATGTCGGTCGCGTTTTGGTAACGCAGATTTCGGTCTTTCTCCAAAGCCTTGTTAATGATCCGTTCGAGTTCGGCTGGCACATCGGGGTTCAGCCGCACGGCAGGCGTGGGAGCCGCGTCCAGAATGGCTTTGAAGACGAGTCCCGAGCTTTCCCCACGGAAGGGCAGCGCCCCAGTCGCCATCTCATACAGCACCACTCCTAGGGAGAACAAATCCGATCGGGCATCTAATTCCTTGGCCCGGACTTGCTCGGGAGACATGTAGGCGACCGTTCCCAGTGTCATTCCCGGACTGGTGAGATGTTCTTCGGCGAGAGTTGTAGCGGTCTGAGTATTCTGTGCGGCTATTTGGCTGGCAGAACTGGCAGGAAGAGCAACCTTAGCCAATCCGAAATCCAGAACCTTGGCGTGTCCGCGCTTGGTCACAAAGATGTTGGCAGGCTTGATGTCACGGTGAACAATGCCTTCTGCGTGGGCAGCATCGAGGCCGTCCGCAATCTCGATGGCGAGCGACAGAATCAACTCCGTCTCCAGCGGTCGCCCAGCAATCCGGTGCTTGAGCGTCATGCCATCCAGAAATTCCATAGCGATGAATGGCTGGCCGTCGTGCTTTCCGATTTCATGGATCGTACAAATGTTCGGGTGATTTAAAGCAGAAGCGGCACGTGCTTCGCGACGAAAGCGTTCCAATGCTTGCGCGTCTTTGGCTAGTTCTTCAGGTAGAAACTTTAGGGCGACGAAACGGCCAAGCTCAGTGTCCTCAGCCTTGTAGACCACACCCATCCCGCCGCCGCCAAGCTTCTCGACGATGCGATAGTGCGAGATGGTTTGGCCGATCACTGGAGCAGAATCTTAGGTCGGTGACTCGGGCGAGTCAATCAAAAGCCGTGGAGTTCGCGGCATCTCTAAAGAGTTGTTGACGTAAGATCGCCGTTACACGCACTGATCCGGTAGCACCGCTCCCGCAACTATGGCTTTGCATCGATCGACACTACACTGGATGTCACGAGTGCATCACGAGATAGTTGACCGTTGAACGGTAAGGAACGGCAAATGGCGTAGAGTTGAACGGTGTCCAAACGGTGCCCGCGAAGATCTTAACGGTGAGGAACGACAAATGGCGTGGAGTTGGACGATTGTTAAACGAGAAGAACGGCAAACGGCGTGGGTTTGACGGGCCGCCGCCCCTGCCCATTCCCGATACCTCTATGTTAGGCGAGATACGAGAATCCGCTGGACAGTCAGTTTGTGCATCTTGGAATTCTCGCCAAACGAAGCGCCGTCTGGTTCTCTTGCTTTTCCTTGTTCCGGTCTGGCGCATGTACGCCGTGCACTAGGGTTTGAGCGATGTTCAAACGGTGAGAAAGGCTTTAACGACTGTCCAATCGGTGTGGGCAAAGCTGCTGCGACGTTACCAACGTGACTTGCCCCTAATGATGCTTGGCACTCAAGATGCGTAGAGCGGTATTTGTATGTCAGAAAAACGTCGTGAACCCTCTCGGCATTGAGAAACCGTCAGGGAATCAAGCGCTAAGCTGATGAGCTTTTCGCTTACTGGAGGGTGAAACATTGCTCAGCACGGCCTCTCCGAACAAACCCACCTTCGCCGAAACGCAGATTATTGATGTTTGGCGGCAGCTCGACCCGTGCCATAACTGCTTGGTCAAACTGAGAACCAGGCGGGCGCGTCAGAAGTTGCAGGGCGAAATCGGGATTGAGACGAAACAGATTCGCTTTAACAATCGAGAGAACTTAAATTCCGGCATCATCCTCAGTCAGATCCTTGCCATGAACTTGCGTAAGATCGATGAGTTGGCGGCTCAGTACTACTCCATCTACTCCGAGGTTTGGGAACTTCGGGGTAACGAAAAGTCTGCCGATTTGGTCAGAATTATTTACAGCCACGTTCTTCGCCGACTCATTGCCATAAGAAAAACTTCGGTGGCTCAGGAGGCGCAGAGGTCGGAAATCGGAACCGGTTGCCTCGATAGCGGAGCGACTCTACAAATCGAGTCCTTTAATGGTTTGGCAGACCAGCTAACCAGGGATTGGGCTGAAAAAATAGAAATTGAAGCATTGGAACTTGAGGCGCGTGCCCGGTCACGACCTTCGAGAAGTGAAGAGCAGCTTGCTCTGCCTACCGTGATTCTTGATATGCCCACCACCGAAATTGCCTCGCCACCGGTGAGCGGCCAGACGAAAAGCGCTCTAGTAGGGTCCAACATTTCTAAGGGGGTTAGTGAAGGCAGGATAGTCGACGAGCTTTATCGCCACCTTAAGACGGTGCGGAGTCTTTATCGGAATAACGGGCTGACCGCTTCCCAAATAAGAAATTCCACGATTCAGGAGCTTGCAGTGTTGTGGGAGTGGGTAGACAGGATTGATAACGCAACCGCCAAAATGATATTCATGGACGTCCGTGAATGGGATGACGGAGATCAATTCATCTTTCGCCGAATTGCGACCCTTTACGAATATGCCCCTCATTTGAGCAAGAAGCCCACCTGGAGCACTGTGCGCGACTGGCGCAAGGCCTTTCGCGGGCACGTGCAACACAAAACTCCGGATGGGCGAAAGCGGCGTTTTTAGCTTTTCACCACGAACCGCACCATTTCACCCCCGATTTCTCACCTCAAACCACCCCACGAAAGTACTTGTGCCCCCCTAGACAATTGAATCAGGCAGGGAGAGGGCCCGGAGCGTCGGCAATCGGTTTCCAGGGTAATATCTCTGACCGAAAGTCGGTCATTGCTGCGCCCCTCCCTTTCCAAGTATTGAATGCCACGTTTTTGAAGGAGTTGTAGTTTGAGCCCTCTTGCACAGACGGAATGGCTCACAGCCAAGGAAGCGGCGAGTTACCTAAGAATCGAACATCGCACACTTCTGCTGTGGGCTAGGCTTGGTCATATCAAAGGCTATGTTCTCTCTGGCACTAAGCGCATCACATGGCGCTTTCGCGCTGAAGATTTAGACGCTACACTGTCTGCGCCGTCTGTTGCTCTCACGAAACGGAGGATTCAGTGAGACAACGGAACAGAAGTGGCAGTGTGGTACTCGATAAACGCATTAAGACATGGAACTTTTTCTTCTGGGAGCAAGGCAAGCGACGCTCCAGGAAGATCGGCACCATGAAGCAATTTCCCACGAAGGCATCTGCGTGGCGGGCAGCGAAGCCGTTGCGAGATACCCTCGAAAACCAAATCAGCCTCAACAACACAACGCCAACCGTGACTAGGCTAGTTGAACAATACCGAGCTGAGAAGATGCCCAAGCGATTGATGACGCGACAAGGCTATAACACCTGGCTGAATCATTACATCGTTCCGAGGTGGGGTAACTGCACTCTGCAAGAGCTCCAGGCGCGTCCCCTTGACCTGTGGCTCCAGTCGCTGAAGCTCGCTCCCAAGAGCAAGGTTCACATCCGTGGTCTTGTCCGAGTTCTGTGGGACTTTGCTATGTGGCGCGGTGACGTGCCCCTGCAGCGGAATCCGATGGAATTGGTCACGATCAAAGGAGCTTCGAAACGTCTACGCCAACCCCGTAGCCTCACCGTGGAAGAATTCCAGCAGCTTTCGCAGCAGCTGGAGGAACCATTTCATACGATGGCGCTGGTTTGTGTGTGCTTCGGATCTGCGGATCAGCGAGTGCCTGGCTTTGCGCTGGTCGGATGTCGATTGGTTGAACGATACGCTGCAGGTTGAACGCGGCATCGTCCATCAGGTTGTCGATGACGTGAAGACGCCGGAATCACAGCGTTCCATGCACATCGATAGCGGGATGGTGGAGGTGCTTAAGACGTGGAAACAGACAAGTCAGTTTCGCACGGACCATGATTGGATGTTTGCCAGCCCTGTGAAAATCGGACGCTTGCCGATCTCCTACCCGGGAGTGTGGCGGGCGCTTCGAAGAGCTACGGTGAAGGCGGGCATCGGTCCCATCAGTTCCCATACGTTCCGCCACACCCACAGATCATGGTTGGATGCGGTGGGTACTCCCATCGGCGTTCAGCAGAAGCTGATGCGCCATGCAGACATCAGAACAACGATGAACGTTTATGGGACTGCGGCTGCGGCTGATATGGCCATAGCTAGTGGGAAGGTCACGGCATTAGCGTTGAACGGCAGGTGAAACAGCAGGTGCGGTCTGTAAGTGTTTGAAACAGTGGCGGAGAGGGAGGGATTGACCGCCCACGGCTAGCCCTGACACTCCTGCCTGTAGAATTCTGCCCGCGTGCTGCGCTAGATAGCAAGACCTAATCGTCAGGCGAAACGAACCACGCCAGAATGTCGAAGAGAGCACAGCCCGAAAAGGGCGGAATTGTAAAGATTGTAAATTGACCCTTCGGTCAAAACGTGTAATCGCCTTCCATGGCCGGTCGGAGTCAAGTCGATTCTTGTCGGACTTTATTGCACACGATTTTTTCTCCTGCCGAGTAGCCACTGTCGCCATGCTTCCATTCGCACTCTGGAGGAGCGATTCGCTTCGCTCGGTGCACATTGGGCGTTCTCGTTTCAGCCGGTGCTGCTATCTGTTTGGCGCCCTGTGGTTCTGCTCTTGCAGTGAGCAAGCGACTGATCCAGGGCGAATGCGTCCCGATTTCCAGTGCGATCCGGCTGTGCGGCATCTCGCCGAAGACTTCGCGCAACGCTTTCGCATTCGTGCGGACGCGCTGCTCCAGTTGTATCTGGCCGGAATCGTCCAGCACGCAGTACCAGCTGTTGCGATCTCCCAGATCTAATCCAACGGTCAGTTTCTGCTGCGAAATATTCCTGATCTGCACTGCCGCTCTGGTGCTAACCTTCTTCATTGCCGGTCTCCTTTTATCTGTACCTTGAGCACGTCGATAACTTGGGAGCGTACACCGCATCCCGCCAGGAGACCGGCCTTCTCATCCCATCTGTTAACAACAGTCTTCGATGTCGGCGTATAATTCACCGCCATCCAGAGGTTGTCACGGAACTGTTGGCTCATGACTCAGACCAAGAATCCCAACCTGTTCAAAAGGAGGCCACCATGACCGAAATCAGTACAACAAAAAAGGGCAGCAAGCAGACAGACGACAAGAATACAATTCGTCCGTTCCATGTGAATGTTGCAGAGGCGGACTTAACCGAATTGCGCAGGCGCATCAACGCAACGAAGTGGCCTGAGCGGGAGACGGTCACGGATGCATCGCAAGGCGTGCAGCTGGCAACCACTCAGGCACTCGCGCGATATTGGGCGACCGACTACGACTGGCGCAAGGTTGAAGCAAGACTGAACGCCCTGCCGCAGTTCATCACCGAGATCGATGGGCTCGACATTCACTTCATCCACGTCCGTTCAAAACACGAAAATGCGTTGCCGCTGATCGTTACTCACGGATGGCCCGGCTCGATCATCGAGCAGATGAAGATTATCGAACCGCTGACCAATCCAACGGCGCATGGCGCGAGCGCATCGGACGCTTTCCACCTGGTGATTCCGTCGATACCAGGCTACGGGTACTCAGGCAAGCCGACCACCACAGGCTGGGATCCCGCGCACATCGCGCGTGCCTGGGTTGTGCTGATGAAGCGCCTGGGATACGCGCAATTTGTGGCACAAGGCGGTGATTGGGGCGCGATCATCACCGAACAAATGGGTGTGCAGGCGGCTCCGGAATTGCTCGGCATTCACACTAATATGCCTGGCGCAGTTCCGGTTGACATTGACAAGGCGGCATTCACCGGTGCTCCAATGCCAGATGGTCTCTCACCTGAGGAAAAACTCGCTTTCGAGCGGCTCCAATTCGTCTACAGCAAAGGCGTCGCCTACGGCTACCAGATGGGATTGCGACCACAGACGTTGTACGGAATTGCGGATTCCCCCGTCGGCCTGGCCGCCTATTTTCTGGACCACGATGCGTGGAGCTACGCGCTGATCTCACGTGTCTTTCAGGGACAATCCGAAGGCCTCACGCGTGACGACATTCTCGATAACGTCACGATCGCCTGGTTGACCAACACGGCGATCTCCGGAGCCCGCCTCTACTGGGAAAACAAACTCGGGTACTTCAGTGTCAAAGGCGTGTCCATCCCGGTTGCCGTAAGCTCCTTTCCGGACGAGATCGATCTGTGCCCGCGCAGTTGGGCGGAGCGGGCGTATCCCAAACTGATCCATTACAACAAGCTCCCCAAGGGCGGGCACTTTGCGGCCTGGGAACAGCCGCAGCTCTTTTCAGAAGAGGTTCGCGCTGGCTTCCGGTCCCTGCGATCCAGGACGGCGAACTTGGCAGCCTGATCTGCCACGACTGACGGCCAAATGTCCGCCGCAGCAACAGGAGAGCTTCGATCTTCCCAGCTCTCCTGTTTTGACGAAGCAAAATTAGGCACACGCCATATCCCATTTATGACGGTCGTCGTGGTTAACGGCCCAGCCGTACAGGAGGAAATCATGAAACTCGCAGGCAAGAAGGCTCTCATCACCGGCGGAAACAGCGGCATCGGCCTGGCCACTGCCCGCCTTTTCGTTGCAGAAGGCGCGGAAGTCGCAATTACGGGTCGCGATCAACAGACACTGGATGAAGCGGTCGACGAGCTGGGATCGAAGGCGCACGGCTATCGCGCCGACGTTACGGTGGCGGAGGACCGCAAGAAGCTTTTCGCTGAACTCGCCAAAGACCTTGGCAAACTTGACATCGTCTTCGCCAATGCAGGCATTTCTGGCAGTACGCCGACTGGCACGACCGACGAAGCCATCTTCGAGAAGGTAGTCCACACCAACCTCAACGGTGCTTTCTTTACCGTCAATTCAGCCGCTCCTCTCATGAACGACAACGGCAGCATCATCTTCAACGGATCGGTGCAAAGTTATCTCGGTCAACCAGGATTGGCTGCCTACGCTGCCACGAAGGGCGGACTCGTCTCGATGGCGCGGTCCATCGCCGCAGACCTTGCACCGCGCAAAATTCGCGTGAACGTGGTGGCCCCTGGAGCGACGAAAACTCCCATCTGGAAGCGCGGGCCACGCGCTAATGCCACGGTAGAGGAATCCGCAAAAGTTTCCGACTTCTTCTCTTCCACCGTTCCACTTGCCCGTTGGGGCGAGCCGGAAGATCTGGCCAAGGCTGTGCTTTTTCTTGCCTCGGACGATTCGTCGTACATCAACGCGGTCGAGCTGGTGGTGGATGGCGGACTAACGGGCGCTCCTTTCGGAGCTGCCATACTTCGCGGCTGACGCGGAAGGTAGCCCATTCGAAGGCCGGCTCGGGACAAGGGAGGCAGACATGAAACCGTGGAAAGTAGTTTCGCTAATTCTGTTTGTTCTTGCGATTGCGGCTGCGGTGTACGGGCTGATTCTCGTGCGACGAGGCTTCAGCGCACTTGCGACCCCATCAGCGATCGAGGTGTTCGCGGCGACAACGGCACGCAAATTGGCCGTGCCGTCCTCGTACCGCGAACTTCGCAATCCCATCATGCCTTCAACGGAGAACATTCGGGGAGGCATGGAGCATTTCGCCTTTCATTGCTCCCCGTGCCATTCGAATGACGGATCGGGCCACACGGTGTACGGCAAGGGTCTCTATCCGAAACCGCCCGACTTACGCGCAGCCGCGACGCAGAACAAGAGCGATGGCGAGCTCTACTACACAATTGAAAATGGAGTTCGTTTGAGCGGCATGCCCGCCTTCCACGGAACGCACACTGTCCCGCAAACCTGGCGCCTGGTTTTGTTCATCCGACACTTGCCTCAGATCACCCCCGAGGAACTCAATGAGATGAATGGGTGGAATTCGAAAATGGAGGCAGATCCAGCGCATTTCTAAAGGGCGGGAAACCGCCCCAGAATCTTGCGGGAGAAATGCACCACCACTAAAGAAGAGAGTCCGCGCAGCATACGATCGTCTCTTTGTGCATCGCCAGCTTGGGATTGCTGCGCTTCGAATTCGTCATCCTACGACCAGATCGCTGGCTCGGTCTGCTTGGTGTGCGCTCCTGATCTGGAGCTCGGCCGCCGATGCGCAGGGGTAGTTCAGCATTCTTCATAAGCCGGAGAGGCTGATGGGTGTTTCAATAGGCCGAGGAATCTTCCGGATTCAAAACCTGTTCGTACATCTCGTACGACACTCATGCCCACCACCCTCTACTGAAGGCCTCAGAAGTTACGTTGGTACTGAGCGTTGTCCCTACGCTGTTGGCTTCGTATTTAGATCGCTGCCAAAATGAGGCCATGGACGAAAAACTTCAGCGCCTAGAGGAGATTGAAGCAGGCGTCGATGACCTTCGTGAAAGATTAAGGGAAATTCAAGAGGACGACCTGAATCGAATTCCATTCGAGACAACCCTGGCGGCTCTTGTTGAGGAGATGAAAGGTCTGCATGAGGAGATGAAGGCTCTGCGTAAGGGCATTCGACGAGCGATGGAACAACGAGATGTGGCTGCCGTGGAGAGCGACAGTTTGCAGACACAACAAGAAACCATTATCCGAGCTCAAAACGAAGCAGTCTTGCGAGCGTGGGCACTTCTCGACGCGATGTCCAGCGGACGGGCAAGTTTCACCCGTGAACAGTGCCTCGCAGTTCAGACTGGTCGCGCAGATGTGTGCATCGAGCATTCGTGCATATTTCAGAAAGGCGAGTCGTGTTCGGCCTGTTCCTCAAAGAAGGTAAAGGCAGCGGACGCTGGCTAGCTACCTCCTCCTATTTCTGTCGGTTCCTTTTTCTCGTTTGAGGAAAAGTTCGTAGGCTTCTCGGGAGTCAAGACCGAGCTGAAGACAGAACTGAAGCTTTCCCCGGCCAGAAGACGCTTGTACTGCGGCGAAGCCATATAGGCACCCAAGTAGCCAAATATTCTCGCCATTTGTCTTCCCCATCCCTTTGGCACAAGCCAGTGCCGCAATTTTTCAAGCTTCTCCCAGTCTTCCAAGGCCCAGCCAAGATAAAGCCGCTCCTCCCCGGAGATGGGATCGTCGAGCGTTTGGAACCACTCTAACGGCTTGGCATAAATCGCTGCGAGACGCTGCAGTCGGACGAAATCAATTCGTCCGGTTCGCTCGACCTTGGACAAATAGGATTGAGAACACCCCAACATGTAAGCCACAACCACCTGTGAAAGCTTGGCTTCCTTCCGTGCAAGTCGTAGTTTCTCGCGCAGGCTTCTTCGACTGCGCTTGTCCTCATCTGCAACTCTCCTGGCAAATGTAACCATTTCCTTTAGTCCAAATGGAATATAGCGTACTTCGGCTGAAATACCTAGCGCAACTCTCTGATTACATTACGTTTCCATATTTATCAGAAAGTTCCATGCCCCCAGTAGACCCTCCTGTCAAGCAGCAGGAAAGGCGAGGCAGCTTGACCGGGAGAGCAAACCATGGCGAGCACAGGTCAGGCACGGAGCAAAGAAGCACCCGCAGCCATTTTGACGGCTGCGGTTGGGGAAGACGTCAGCGACTTGAAGGAGGCGATCCTCACCAGGTGGGGACAGAGTCAGAAGGAACTCGGGCCGCTGTTTTCTCGGCTGCGTTCCAAGCTGAAGGCGCAGGGGAAGAAGGGCGAAGGCTTCGGAACGTGGCTGGAAGCTCACGGCATCCCGCGCAGCACTGCGGACAAGTGGGCAGACAAGTACGAGATCGGCATCGGCCTGAGGCCTGCAAAACCAGCCTCGTTGAAGCTGGGTACGTCACACGCGCCGTCAGCCACCACCTTTCCTCAATCGGCGAAAGGTTCCAGCGAGCAGGTCGTTGTCGATACCGGCGTGTACATCGAGCGCACTATTCTCTCGTTCTCAAAGGAGCAGCGCGAGGCATTTGAAACCGCTGAGCAAAAGCTGCGCTTGGTGTACGGCACGGAGAACGTTTCTGACACGATCTATGCCCTTGTCATGGAACGTTACAACGCGCTCACCTCGGGCGCTGTTGCGACGGAGGTGCGCTAATGAAAACCATCCGTCTCAACACCCAATTGCCGGACGCAATCGTCGAGGGACTCGAAGGCCGGTTCCTCGACAGCTCGGCTTACGATGGACAGCCCGTCGCAGAAAACGCGGTCGTGTACAAGCCAAATGGCGACGTGCTGTTCAAACTGGTTCGCAACGCCCTCCCGCTGGACTTGTGCAACGCGGCTTGGGAGGCTCTGGGTTCTGTTTCAGGAGACGCCGCACATCGGATTGTGGCGTCTGGCGGAGCCGTTCCCAAGATTAACGGCATCTCGGGCGTTGTGGGATTCCTCAATCGCACTGGCCGCCACGGGCTCGATTACTGCCGCTTGACTAGCTGGAGCATGGCCAATCCTGATCGGTTCGCGCAAGCGATTCCCTTCTTTCAGGCGATCAATCGGGTGTTCCAACGCCACATGCCCAAGCGGTACGCGGCGCAGATGGCGAAGGTGCGGAGGACCGATCCCGCGTTTGTTGTCCATCGCACGGCCTTTACCACGGTGACCGTGAATAAGAACTTCAGAACCGCAGTCCACACAGATAGCGGCGATCTGAAGGAAGGCTTCGGGGTCATCACGGGCCTGTGCGCGGGAGAGTTCTCTGGCGGAGAACTCATTTTTCCCAAGTATCGATCCGCAGTCCGTTTCGGTACTCAGGACGTGCTGCTTTGCGATGTTCATGAGCACCACGCAAACGGGCCGATTGTTGGAGTGGAGGGCCAGTTCGAACGGATGTCGTGCGTCCTCTACTACCGGAGCGGAATGATCGAGTGTGGCTCTCCCGCTGAAGAGTTGAAGCGATTGAAGAATCGCAAGGTAGTAGTGGTAAACGGGCAACGGAAGGTGGTGACGCGATGAGCGCGGGCGTCTGCACATTCCACCGCGTGCTCTATCTGGGCTCAGCGTGCCCGGCATGTATCGCGCAGAATCGGCTCTCGGAAGTGGTCATTGACCTTTGCGAAGCCGAGGACGAGCGCGATGCTCTGCGGAAAGCAGCGGAAGAGCATGGCGTCACTCTCGAAATTGAGGACGACGCTGAGTTCTAACCAATAACCCTCCCCCATTTTTCCAGCACAACATTCATCTGGAGGATTTTATGAACAACAAAATTGTTCTGGCTATGATTGCGTCTGGCGCGGCTGGTACACGATGATGCGAATGGAGCAACGAGATGCCGGAGGCATGATCCAATACTACTGGTCGGCGATTGTCGGTACTGAGCGCAGCATAGGATTCGCAGCCCAGATGCGACAAGAGGGCTTTTCCCGATTTGAAGAGGCACTTGAGAAGTTTCGAGTTCGGTTTAATGATGATTTCCTACGACGACCGTAAGCTGCTTCGATGGAGAAAACGTGTGGATCGCAGACAACTGGTTGTTGGACGTGAGACCGTCACAGCGCGTGTTCGCCAAGCACTCAACCTGAATTCCGACCGCGAAGCTGACAACGTCGTCAACATTGTTATGGACAGCATCGTGGCCGTGATCACGGAAAACATCGATGAGGATGGCTTCACTCTGAAGCTTCCCAGTTTTGGCAAGTTCAAGGTGCGCCATACGAAGGGCAAGATACGGAAGATTCCGTTGACGGGCAAGACCCAGATGACCGCTGACAAGCGGAAGTGAAGTTCATCCCGCTATCCGAATTTCGGGAACTCGAAAAACGGGTTACCTAAAGAGGCTTGGCCCGCAACCAAGAAATCAAGACTTAGTCGTTGATCAAGAAGTCCAATATCTCTCCGCCGTATTGCTCGAACGCTTCCTGAGTTCCGCCAAGATAGACCCGACAACATCCATCGGCAGATACCAGCTTGTCTTTATAGGTCAAGGAGCTGCCAAGGGGTTGAACCGAATTCATTGCGATGCCCAGAGAGGAATACATTTCTGTACTTGGCCATCCATGATCTTGGTTTAAGACCTTTGGATCGGAATGCCACGCCTGCTTTTCGCCTGGGAACCAAGTCACAATCACGATTCGTCTGGAAGTTCCATGCAGGCCCAACATGCGGTCTACTATGCTGTTCAGATACAGATCGCCGAACGAATAGCCCCCCACCAGCATCCGATCAGACTTGTACACAGCCTGACGAAAAACGGCCTGGTATTCGTCGTATGGATGAACCGTAAGTTTATCCGTCTTCCGTAGTCCTGTAATCAAGGGACCGATGATGGATTCCTCATGCGACTGAGCAGTAGCATTAGACTTCCCGAACCAGGTCTCTCGTGCTTCCGCTGACGATCGGTATTTGCACAGATCCTCATGGTAATCAACGAATTGCTCCCGTTCGGAAAATGGCAAGTAACCGTAGAATATGCTGCCGTGCAGATGAAGGATTCTTGACCTTCGGGACGTCCAAAGACGACGAGAATCAAATCGAGCCCACTTCGGATTCGACGGGAACCCATCTTCGAGTCTGGGGTCTATCTGCTCTAGAAGGTCGTCGTAGTTCAAGGTGCCTATGTCCCAAGTAGCCCTCTGCAGCGCGTCCGTCCAAAAATTCCGGAACCATTGATGCCTTCCGTCTCGGTCAAACCGACTTTGAGATTCACCAACCTGTTCAGCAACGGCCTCGAGCAAGCTTCTCTTCGCGGCTATGAGCCACATTAGATTAAAGTATCTTTCATCACTCGGCGCAAAGAAGGCAGCAGGGCGTGGCTTATATCTTTCATGGGTGGCAGGGTCCCAGCCAGCCCGGTACGATTCCAGAGTCTCAAGGACGTGGAATATGTCTTCGAAGTGGCACCGCTGAGGAGCAAGAAAATCATCGAGCCTCTGTGCAATTTCATCAATGAAGGGGACTTGAACCCATGTGTTTGTAGAGGGGTCAATCACGTGCTCAAGTTTTAGCCTAGCCGCCGCAGTGATATCGGTGGTTCTTGGTCCGCCAACTGGAATAGTGGCTCCCGCGCCGAGGAGGCAGATTACCCGTTTTCGTCCAAGCCAACGGCATATCGATTTCATTCTCGGATGATCTTACTGCAAGTAAACTTTTTGTCGCCGCTAGAAAAAGCCAGTTGCCGTTGGCAGGCTTTGGGGAGACGGTGGAACGCGTTTAAGCGAACGCTTCGTATGCCCTCGCCACTTGAGCCTGCGAACGTTCGCTCGCAGCATCGCTCCCCTTCAGGTATGCCATCGTGGTAGCCAGATCGCTAGTGGCCAAGCCACTGCTGCAACGTCCGCACGCTGACGCCCTGCTCCTCGTGATAGAAAGTGGCGAATGTCTTGCGGAACTTGTGCAGTTCCCACGTGCCCTCGATGTCGTTGTCTTTCACCAAGTTCTTCAGGATGCGTAGGAAGTGGCCCTGCACGCCACCGCTCTCAGCCGGGAAGATCAGCTCGTCGGCATCGGCCTTGCCCTTGCGCTCGCGCAACTTCTCCATCAGCGGCCGAGGCAGCGGAATAAACCGATCCTCCTGGTCCTTCACTTTCCAGTTGCGATGCGGCTTCGGTTGGACGTGCAGAACGTTCTTTCGGAAGTCCAGGTCACGCCATTCCGCGTGCGAGACTTCACCTTCGCGGCATCCGCTCCACCAGAAGAACTCCCACACCAGCCGCTCCTCTTCGGTGCAAGCCGCTTTCAGTGCCCTGAGTTCGTCCTTCGTGTACGCGTCCACGATCTTCTCGTCGTAGTCCAGTTTGCCGAGCAGTGCACCGGCGATAAAAACCTTGTTGGCACGAAGGAAGGTGTTGAGCCCTTGGAAGACGTTGTAAACGGTGCGGGCACCCTTGGCTGAGTCGTAACGCTTACGGAGGAAACGAATGAACTGCTGGCAGTCAGCCTCGGTGATCTGGTCGAGGAACTGCTTGGAGCAGGACTCCTGAAACAGGGCCAGCATCCGTTTGCGAGCCAGATGGGTCTTGGCCGACTTCCCGGCTTTCACGTCCTCGAGGAAAACCTCGACGGCATCCGCCACGGTGACGCGCTTGCCCGTGGACCTCGCCACCTGCTCGGCTGCTCCGGCCACCCCGTTCAGCAGAGCCTCGCGGTTGAGTTTCGCCTGCCACGCGGAGAGCGCATCCTTGCCCACGTTCTCGAACTGCTGCTTCTTGCCTTCCAGCCACGTGACGTAGTAAGCGTGGAGTTGGGATGCGTCGATCCGAACCCTCCGGCCCTTGAACAGCACGGCTCCGCCATCCGGCCAGCCCGTGGATCGCATCGCAGGTTTGTAATAGGAACGCTTGCCGTTAACGGTCGCTGCGGCCAGCAACCTTACCCTCAGATTCTTCGCCATTTGCCCTCTCCTCTACAGCAATACTGTGCTCCGAGGAGAGTCTCGCAAATTGTAAAGGCTAGTTGTAAAGAAACTGGTAAGCCCTGTGGAATGTGGAACTGGCGGAGAGGGAGGGATTCGAACCCTCGATACAGGTGTTAGCCCGTACAACGGTTTAGCAATTCTCTACTCTGACCTGGCGCTACGCAATCTCAATGACCCGCTTGGAGCAGATAGTTAGTCCTGCTTCGGAGAAGAGAAGACACGAACCCGCGAAAGTCGAAGCGATTCGGGGGGACGGAGGAACCGTCCGGCGGGGTGCGGGAAGCATGATTCATAAACGCGCGGAGATCACGCCCTCCCGTTTTTCGAAGCGAGCGTGTGCAGACGCCCGCTCCTTTTGCGGACGCGAGTTTGAAAGAGAGCCGGCGAGGACCTCACCAGAACAATTGGCGATAAATCCCGGTTACACGCATTGATCCGGTAGCACCGCTCCCGCAACTATGGCTTTGCATCGATCGAATTGCCGAAATCAAAATACTCGCGCCAAGAGGCAATCCTGCCGCCGACCAAGTCCACGATGATTGCATCGTACGTGACAGCCCGCGCTCCATCTCTTCGCCGAGTCACATCCCAGTCCCACTCGATGGCCGCCTTAGCTCCGTCAGTCGAAATGAAGACATTCTTTACCGTGACTCGCAAATCGCGGAACTGCTTGAAATAACCGGCCATCGCTGTTGGCATTTCCTCAGCGGGCACGCGCCCCCCCGGCGAAATCAATTCCCCGCTTGGAAGCCAGTCAGGGGCGGCAATTCCAAAATCATGTTTCTCCCACGCTTGTACCTGCCGGTCCACGAGTTCCCTGATCTTCACCGTGTTATCGTTTTTAGCAGGATCGTGCTGCGCAACCTGCGGTTGATTCGAGTTACCGATTAGATTGCGGGGAGCCTGGGCAGCCGTGGGTTCTTTCATTGGCAATAATAGTAGAAGCAAGGTCAGTAAAACGTGTTGAGTCATCGATTTGTTCTGTTTCGGCAAGGATTACGAGCGCTAGGGAAGACATTTGCGTCCAGAGTGAGAAACGTGGCTTGGCCTGTCAACCGTTCGCCTTCGGTCGAACCCAGGACAGTGGAACGGTAAAAACCTGTGCCGTCCCTCACCCCGAGACTAAGGAAAGCTTAGACCCGCCAATAGCCGAGTTCAAGAGCCTCAAAGCAGAGCGCCAGCGCCGCATACCTTTTGTAACATCCCCATTTCACTCATTGACACAATCGAGAGGTCAATGAGCGCTAACACTGTTTGGCCAACTCTGGAGTTGTTCCTTTCCGCCGCGAAGTACAGAAGTACAGACGAGAAATGATTAAGACGATCCGTTGCCCGCTCGGGTTTTGCCGCTCAGCACTTCCTGCTTTGCTTGCAGCCAGTCATCTGTTGGGCTTCCATTCACTCGGCCACGTTCTTGATACAAGTCGTACGCGCGTTGGCGGATTTTTTCTTCAATTTTGGGGTCGGCTTGGTTGGGTCTGGGTAAGATCGGGGGCTGAGAGCTCGCGGTCGGGTATCTTCGCTTCGAGTTGCGCCCCCGAGGCGTGCCCTTCCGCGATGTGTCACCGCATGTGGCTGAGTTGGACGCAGAGCATGGACTTCTGGCCGGAGGAGCTGCGACTACCGAACTCCTGTTTTCGCGCTCAGATTGTGCCAAGAGCTGCTTGATGATTTCTCCCTTCTCCCACTTTTCCGCCTTTTTGGTTTTGCCCGCGCATGTTTTGGCCCAAGTTGTGAACACGGCCAGGGTGGTCACGACCACGATGAATACAAGGCTAAGCATTAGCGGGTGGTCCCCAATATCAATCCGTCCCTGAGGCTCTCAACTGAAGCTCGGTACAGATCGGCGTTCGCAAGCGAAAACTCAACCCTCAGATGGCGTCCAGGGCACAAATACAAAAAGGGGGAGGGCTGGCCGAGCATTACGCAATCTCCTTTTCGAATCCAAAATAGCACCAGATCAGAGCGGCGGGTCTAGTCGAAAGTGTTCTCTGAGTTCGGACTAAAGGACAGGGGGTCAGGCGGGGGTTGTGAGTGTAAACGCCTGGTTGCGTAAACCATCGGAGAAACAGCAAGCGACAAGGCAGGGATTCTTCCCGCTACTGTAGCTTCGCGTACTCTGCCTTCGCTTCTTTCAGGATGGGGATGTCAGGGTCGGCGTCTTTCCAGAGGGTGAGGAAACCCTGATAAGCGGTCTTCGCTTTGACGGTGTCGCCGGATAGGGCATAGGCGGGGGCGAGGCCGAGATGCGCCAACGCACCTAGTGGGAAGTTGGTGACAAGGCCACGGTGATCCAGAAACTTCTGGAACTCGGCGGCGCCAGCGGGACCGTTATGCGCCATCAATTGAGCCTGGCCTCGAATGTAGGCGGGGTACATCGTACCCAACTGTATTTGTCCCGGCTGGCCCAGTTCGTAGGGAGCCGCCGCCTCGAGAAACACCGTGGCCTGCGCGGGATTGTTGGCGTTCAGGTCCATCGCTGCCTTGATGGTTGGCATCCAATAGACCTTCAGCACCGTTTACGATGGGTAGTTCTTTTCCAGTTCTTCAACGATTGCCTTGGCGCGAGCGGTCTCGCCAGCCCGCGCCAGCGCCAACCCGGTGAAAAGCTTTATATCCCGGCGCGGCGCTAGCGTCAGCGCCGACGCAACATCCTGCTTCGCGGCTGCGCTGTTGCCGAACTCCGGTGCGCGGACTGTCGAAAGTGACGCGGAGGCTCTCAAATCCGACGGGCGCCTCTTTCGAGATTCCTACTTGCATCATTCGAGTATTACCGATATTGAAGACGGTTACCGGTCAACGGTTCGCATCGTAATTAATGAACGACGTGAATCCGATCGCGGCCAGAAAATCCAAAAAAACTCACTTGACTCCGACCGGCCTTCTCAAGGAAGGTGTTGGCGCTCAAAACCCCTCAATGAGCGATATCGTGATCGATCGTCAGCTGGCGGCTGTGCCAGGGAGTTCTTGCGGTAACGGTTATTACTCGAGCATCGCGATCCCTCGTGAGCCATCTTTTGGTAAAGATGTGATCTTGCAGAGCTACCTTACGCCATTGAGTTGATCGAAACGCGCATCGAGCTCAAGTAGCACGTGACCGGCGACCCTCGTTGAGGGGTAGATGGGGCGTGTTTTACGACCTGCAAAAAATCTGGTAATGGGCTACTTTGAAGTAGCCCATTACCAAAAATCTTCGCCGTTACGGTGCGAGAAGCCAAAACCGTGTAAAATGGCTGACATTTCCCAGCCCCGAAGGAAGTTGCGATTCTTCCTGGCTTCGAGCGCAACTCAAACACAAATCTCTGAGGAGGCACCATGCGACGAAAGATGAGTTTTCGCCTTTGCGCTGCTTTGACATGGATTTTCTGCTCGATGATATCCACTTTGATGGTTGGTCAGGTACGGAAGGCAGCGTCGGTTGGTGGCAATCTTCTGCCGGACGGTTTCTACATTACGCCGACCGCTGCGCCCGGCTCGATTTTCCAGAAACTGCCTACCCGGCTGCGGCCTGACGGCTCCGCCAATGCAGATGGTGCGGTGAACAGTGCACTCAGTCCGGACGGTACCGCACTACTGATCTTAACCACAGGCTACAACACAGGCTTTAACACCCAAGGGCCGGATGGGACTCCGATATTATGGGCCGCCCTCGATCCGCTCACCGGCATGCCGTCGTCAACCACCACACCAAATGCGGAGTGGGTTTTTATTTTCGACGTGCGGGGCCCAAAACCCGTGCAGAAGCAATTGATCAACATTCCCAACACCTATCATGGGTTGGTCTGGGATCCTTCGGGCACGCGCTTCTATGTTGCCGGAGGCATCGATGACCGCGTCGAGGTCTGGAAGACGACTTCCATCGGAGCCAGCGCCGACGGAACCTACGCGGCAGATGCTCCATTCGTACTGTTGAATCACAACACCCCAGCCGACGTGCCGGTGCAGGAGTTTCCGACTGGCGGGTTGTTCAAGAACACCCCCATCAACGACAATCCGTTTGCTCTTGATATGTTTATGCCGTTCAGCGCGCTTGCGGCCGGGTTGGCGATCAGTCCTGACGGCAAGACCTTGTACGTGGCCAACTATCAGAACGATTCGCTGTCGGTCATAAACACAGCGACGCGCGCCGTGACCAACGAAATTGTCTTCTTCGCCCCGGGTCAGACCACGGCAGTCGGCGAAATGCCTTACTGGCCGGTCGTATTATCCAGTTCCACGGGCGCTCCCGTTAAGACCTATGTCAGCAGCCAGCGCGACGGCCAGGTGCTGTCCGTGAGCCCCTCGGGCACGTTCAAGGTGATCAAGGTTGGAGGCGAACCGAACCGCATGATCCTATCCGCGGATCAGCTCCGGCTCTATGTCGCCAACGGCGATCTGGATGAAATCGAGGTGATCGACACCACGAAGGATGTTGTGAGCAGCCGAATCTCCGTGGCTCGTCCGGGCTACAAGTACAAGGGATCAAACCCCAACTCCCTGGCGCTTGGCCCTCACGGCCGCAAACTTTACGTTACGCTGGGCGGTGAAAACGCCGTGGCGGTTATCGACGTGGCGTCTCAGAAATTGCTCGGCCGCATTCCTACCGGCTGGTATCCCAGTTCGGTGACGGTGAGTGCCGATGGCAATACCTTGTACGTGGTGAATATGAAATCCGATGCTGGTCCCAACCTGGAATATCGATCCGACTGTCCCGGCACGGGCATACCGCCGCAGTATGTACACCTTCTCTGCCCGCCGCCAGATCCAACCTCCCGCAACGAGTACATTCTCGCCCTGTTGAAGGCTGGCTTTCTCACCATTCCCGTGCCCGATGCCAATACCCTGAGCTACCTCTCGGAACTCGTCGACGCTAACAACGGCTTCCTCAATCCGAGCCATGATGCGATGATGGCGTTCCTGCACGATCACATCAAACATGTGATCTTCATCCAAAAAGAGAACCGAACCTACGACCAGGTACTGGGCGATCTGAAGCAGGGTAACGGCGACCCGAGCCGGGTACAGTTCCCCCAGTCCATCTCTCCCAACCATCACCGTCTGGCGACGCAGTTCGCGCTGCTCGACAATTTCTACGACGCCGGAGATGTAAGCGGCGACGGCTGGAACTGGGATATGCAAGGCCACACCAATGATGCCACGGTCAAGAACGTGCTCGTCGGCTATGGCAATGCAAACTTCAACATACCGTTCGACTGGAATGGCAATCCACGGAACATCGGCATTGCCGTACCCGACAAGACAAGCGGAACTCCGAGTCCGAGCACGGTCCGCATTACCACGCTGTTCGATCCGACTGGCAACTCTTCCATCGAGCCTGGGACGAAGGACATTACCGCCTCCGAAGGCGCCGATGATCTCGACCCCGATGCGCTCGGTGGCTATATCTGGGACTCGGTGTTACGCGCCGGCCAAACGGTGCGCCACTATGGTCTTTACGCCGACGAGAATTATTATGTCGTCCCGTCCGCAGGATACCCGCTCTACTTGCCTATCGTGCGCGATGCCTTCGCGCAGAAGGCGGTGCAGGCCGTGCCGGGACGTCCTTCCCTCAAGGATCACACCGACATCTACTATCGGGGTTGGGACCTGGATACTCCCGATCAGTACCGCTTTGAAGAGTGGAACCGCGAATTCAATGAGTATGTGAAAAACGGCAATTTGCCCAACTTCGAAGTGGTCGATTTCATGAACGATCACTTCGGGAACTTCACCTCGAACATCGCGCATCTGGAAAATCCGCTGGCGCAGATGGCGAGCAACGATTACGCACTGGGCCGCCTGGTCGAGGCGGTTTCCAACTCTCAGTACTGGAAGGACACGGCGATATTTGTGCTGGAGGATGACGCCCAGAACGGCCCGGATCATGTGGATGCGCATCGTTCAACGGTGTTCATAGCTTCTCCCTACACCAAAGGCCAGTCCGTCATCCACACCAATTACAACTCTACCAATGTGCTGCGCACGATCGAGGACATTCTGGGAGTAAATTACCTTGGCCTCAACGATGCCAATGCTCTTCCGATGTCGGACGTGTTCAGCAGGGAACCGAACCTGCAACCCTATGTCGCACCCATCCCAGGTATCCTGTGCGAGCCTCCGGTGGACCCGACTCTTGTTCCTGAATGCAAGAACCCCGCAGGCCGGCCGATCACTGTCGCAGTGAAGCCGCTTCACGACGGTGCGTGGTGGGCGCAGGCGACGAAGGGATTCAACTTCAGCCATCCTGACATGGTCGATTCCGATTTATTCAACCGGATTCTTTGGAATGGGATCATGGGAAACGACAAACCTTACCCTGCGCCCCCGCTTGAGCATGCGACGCGAGAATCGGAGGCGGTTGACCGCGATTGATCCGCGGTACGACCGTAGTTCTGCAAAGATCGGGAAAGACAAGCGCGAGTCGGGCTGGCGGCATGGCAACGGCCCTTCTCGCCTTGTGCTGCAGAGGTCCGAGTCTTAGAAAAGCGGCTCGAAGATACCCTCTACCTAAGTAGGGGGTAAACCCGTGGGTGAAAAGAACTGCGTGTGTTGTCCACACATCATCCACGATGTTATTAGCCCACCACACGTGGCTTTGCCTAAAAATCCCATCTTGTCCGAAAACTCCCAGGTCTGCCCAATAACCCCAGATACTTGCGCGGGCGTTTCTTCTTGACAGGCATATTGGTCTTATTTTCGACTAGCCCTGCAATGTGGCAAACAATGGGGGACTATGGCGCAAGATTATTACGTAATCGATTGCAAGACCTGTGAGGAACCACTTGCCCTAGAAAAGTGCTCGGACTTTGAAGGAGTCTATATCCCGCCCCTATACCCTATTGGCTGTCCGAAGTGTGGAGAGAGTTTTGTATATGTTTCCGACGACGTTCGAGTTCTTCGTTTTGATAACGAACCACCCGTCCTTGGTCTTTTTTGAAGGTCAGCGTGCATCGCCAAATGAAATTCCCGTTCTTGTCCCGATCTTCTACCAAATATTCTACCTAGCGGTCCCCCTCGCGTTTTCGCCGTTACGACTTCTGGTTCGCGCCAGAAACTCGCTTGTAGAGCAAGGGCAAGGTCTCCCAGCTGGAACAGGTCGTTCACGTGATGTCCGAGATTTTGTTTGCAACCGAAGTAGCGTAGCGTTCTGTCGTCTGAACAGAGGCGTGGCCGAGCAGGAACCGAATCTGCTCGATTTCCCCACCGTTTGTGTGGCACAGCTTCGCGGAGGTCCGGCGCAGATTATACGGCGCGTTGTGCTTAGAGCTGCCCTCTCGCAGCAAGGCAGGCGGCGAGTATCGATGCGGCTGGGGCGGCGACGGGAAGCCTCGGCTTACTGTATTTGCCATTCTTGGATGGCAGTTTCTGGTCCGGCTTAGCGCACCTGCCGCGATAGCTTCGGCGACCGCCGCCTGGCTTGCTGTTTCCGTGCTGCTATGGGAAGCGCGCAAGAATTATCACGGGACGAAAAAGAAAAAAGGGAAGAGCGCGACCACAAATGCCGAGCTACCGTAATAAGGGCACAGAGGACTTGCACGGAAATGCGCCGGATTGCTCCCGCATCGTCCTGCTTCTCGTGGATGTGATAAACGATCTCGATTTTCCCCGCAACGAAGATCTGGTTCGGAAATCAGAGGAACTTGCAGGGAGGATCGCAGGTCTTTCCAGACGTTGCCGCGAGGCTGGTATTCCCGTGATCTACGTCAATGACAATAAGGGACGCTGGCGCTCGGACTTCAGCGACGTGGTGAAACACTGTTTGCGCGCCGACTCTCCGGGGCGGGAAATGCTGCGGCGGTTGCTGCCCTGGCCGAAAGACTACGTCGTTCTTAAGCCGAAGCACTCGGCCTTCTATGCGACGCCGCTGGAAACGTTGCTCGAACATATCGGTGCGGAAACGGTCATCCTGGCGGGAATCGCCACGAACGCGTGCGTGATGATAACGGCGAGTGACATCTACGTGCGGGATTATAAATTGTTGGTTCCTTCCGACTGCGTCGCAGCCCTGACTGAAAACGACCAGCGCCAGGCGCTAGATGTAATGGAGCGGAATTACAACGCCGACACCTCTCCTTCGAGGGAGCTGCATCTGGACCCCCTCTCGCGGTGAGCCGTCGTCAGTGACCCCAGGTTGCAATCAGGCCGATCGCCGCCGCCGACATGATGATGGCGGTCGCCCAGACTGCACCGGTGAGAGCCCTGCCATTAACGCGGCTCCCCATGATCTTCGAATTGTTGGAAATCATGATGATGAGAAACAGGAGCGGAGAGGCCAGCAGGCCCTTTATCACAGCCGTCCAGAACAGGGCCTTGACCGGATTGAGGCCGACAAAGTTTATCAGCGTTCCTAGCAGCGTCGAGGCCGTGATCAGGCCGTAAAAGGCCTTCGCGCCGCTGAAGCGCTTGTCAAATCCGTGCTTCCATCCGCCCGTAGGCGCTCGATCCCGTCAGGATGGGAACTGCAAGAAATCCCGCGCCGATTACAAGGCCAAGCGCAATGTCAGGGTCAGGAAGACGTGAGCGCTTTATTACAAAGAAACGACGAACTCCCGACTGATATCTCAAGGGGTCTAGCCATCAGTTTGTGGGTGATTAGCGTCCAGGGCGCGCAGTAGATCGCCGGACGATCAACTCGGGCTCGACGACAATTTCAGGAATATACTTCATGCGTCCTTCGATTCGCTCGAGAAGGGTGCGAGCCGCAATCTGCCCCATCTTTTGCAGCGGTTGCCTTACCGTGGTGAGAGGCGGGTTGATATAGGCGGCGCTCTGAACGTCATCGAAGCCCACAACCGATACGTCTTCAGGCACATGCAACCCGGCTTCCTGGAAAGCCGAGATGGATCCAATCGCGGAAATGTCATTGTAGGCGAAAAGGGCGGTGAAGGGCCGTCTGCGTGCTAGCAATTCTTTGGCGAACGGATAGCCGAGATTGGGCGTGGGGTCGTCGCCCTCGAGCTGCACGATCAACTCGGGCTGCATGCGAATCCTCAATCTTTCGGCCACTTCGCAGATTGCGTTCCAACGATCACCTGCGTCAGCGCTTAATGGCGACCCCTTCATGAATGCGATGTTCTCGTGACCCAATCTGACCAGGTGCTCCAATGCCAGAGAGGCGGCGCGCCGGTGATCGATAACAATATTGGTGACGCGCTTGAGTCTTCGATGGCCGGCAACAGCAACGGTCGGGAGATCCTGTTGTTCGGTCAAGATTGTGTCCACCGTGATGAAACCTTCTACGCCGCGCTCCCGAAGCATCGTCGAATAGGTCGCAAGAAGGTTTTTGTCGTGACGGTGCGCAACCGTCAGGAAGAAGAAATTTTGCTCACGAAGATAACGTTCGACGCCGCCGATGACAATTGATCCGTAGGCATCGCCGATTTCCTCCAAAATCACTCCGATGGTATAGGTTCGCTTCACTCGCAGCGAGCGGGCGAAAAAATTTGGACGATAGTTGAGATCCCGGGCCGCAGCCAGGATTCTGGCTTTTGTGCGTTCGGGAACGGATAGCGACGCGGAGGAGCTGTTCAGAACAGCAGAAACCGTACTGGCGGTGAGGCCAACGCGTTGCGCGACCGACTTGAGCGTAACGGACGGCTTCCTCTGCAGATCAGATTTAGCGCGAGCCTTCATTCGGTGGATTGGTAATCGGCGTCCGCGGGCTTTTCCGCACTTAATTCATCCTGAGTCCGGCCCGGATTGTACGCTGCGGCACAGATCAATGGCAAACAATAAACCACAAACCTGTCATTTCCTCCAAAGAATATCGATATTTTTCTCTTGACAACGAAAGGTCTCTGGGACTAAACCTTCGGGGGAGCATGAAATAGTATAGAAGGATTAGCGGAATCGTCAGTAGAACAACGATATTCCAAGAAGTGCGCACCGGGGTAGTTTGACGAAGTTAAGGGTGGCGCAAGGCTCGGCAAATAATCTGTCTAACGCGATAGCCGTCCCTGACGACGGCGTCAATTTCCGTATGGGAGGAACTCCGTGACGAGCTTCATTCGCTGGGCAGTGGTGTTTTGTCTCCTTTTCGGCCTCACCGCTTTGGTCTTTGTCGGGCCGGTCTTTGGGCAAAGCCGCAATACAGGCGAGATCCGGGGCACTGTAACAGCAGCGGGAGCGGTGGTGCCGGGGGCGACCGTTACGGTGAGAAATATCGAAACGGGGGAAGAGAAGGTTTTCGCCACCAATCAGGACGGAATTTATGACACGGTTTCAACCCCCGCAGGAAATTACAACATCTCCTTTGCCGCAGAGGGTTTCAAGAAACTGGTGCGAGGACCGATCGCTCTGCAAGTTGATGTAATTACTGAGAACGCCGAATTACAAGTAGGTTCCGTAACTGAGACCATAAGCGTGATCGCAGAAGGGGCGCCTCTGCTGGAGACTGAAACGGCGCAACTGGGAACAGTCTTCGAATCGAAGACCATTAACCAGCTTCCCCAAATTGGCGCGGGCATCACCGGCAACGACTGGGCCAATTTCAATATTCTCCTTCCCGGTGCGTCCGGCTCGCCCACGGCTCCGGCATCAGAAGGAAGTGGCGCCTACAACGCCGGAGACGCCGTGTCCATTAACGGAAACCTGCCGAACTATGCCAATTACTTGCAGGATGGAGGAGTGGTTCAGCTGCCAGTCAGTAACAACGTTGACAACACTCTGTTTGAAGCCTTGTCAGAAGTACAAGTCACTACGTCTTCTTTCTCGGCTCAATACGGCATCGGCGGCGCGGTATTTAATCAGATCACCAAGAGCGGAACCAACGGGTTTCACGGCTCCGGATACGAATATTGGCAGAACAATATCCTGAATGCGCGGCCCTACTTCGGAGTTCCAAACAGCGCCGGCGTTCTGGTTCCGCAACAAGCATCCTACCTTCGTTACGACGAATACGGTGGGTCGATCGGCGGACCAATCATTAAGAACAAGCTGTTCTTTTTCTTCGTTGTCGACAAGCTCTATAACAACGGATCCACCAGCGCTACGCTCGGCAACGCTCCCACATTGGCCGAAAGAGGTATGGGATCAGTACATCCCGGTGCGTACGATTTCAGTGCGGCTGGCTTGCCTACTCTGTATGATCCCACTAGTTGTGCTACTCCGGGGTGCACTCGCAAGTCTTTTGCGTCGGAAAACACAGGCGCGCTTGCCGGCGTCAACGCAATTCCGGGCAACCGAATTGACCCCGTCGCAGCGAAGATTCTGAGCTTCTATCCTCTTCCAAATGCAGGTGCCGGGGGAGCACTGGACGATAATTTTTCCACGCTTCTGCCCACCCCCAACCCAAATCTCAGGTTCTTTGGGCGAATCGACTACGATCTGTCAGCCAAGAACCGCATTAGCTTTTCGATCAGCCAGAAAGACAATCCGGGCGTTAACAAGTACGGACCGTTTCCCTGCCCGCTGAACTGTTTCTCCGGCGACATCGACGGCTATAACGCGCAGGTTACGGATACGTGGGAAGTCAACGGAACCACTGTAAACGAACTCCGCATGGCTTACACAAAGCAAGGCAACTGGTTCGTTCCTGACACCATCGGATTCAATCCCGGAACTGCGCTCGGCTTGCAGTATTCCAAGGCCAATGTATTCCCTCAGATCAATGTGAATGGCGCAGGCCTGTGCTGCTCGCAACTGGCTCCGGGCACTAATGCTATCTATATTGAAAATCTTTACGACCCCTCAGACGTTCTGACCTTGGTGCGCGGTAAACACATTCTACATTTTGGCGCTGAAGTGCTGATGGGCCAAGGCAACACGACGCCGTGGGGAAATATTACCTCCGGCAACTTTACCTTTTCCGGAAACTACACGGCGCAAAATGGGGTTGCAGCGGGAACGACGGGTGCCGGACTTGCTGATTTCCTGCTCGGCGATGTCCAAAGCTGGAACGCTACAAATCAAACAACATCTTATGCCAGACTGAAGAGTCCTCAGTTCTTCGTTCAGGACGACTTCAAGGTCCGCCCTAATTTTACTTTGAACCTGGGTTTGCGCTATGTGGCAACAACCGGATTCCACGAGAAATACGACGCTCTGGGCGGATTTGATCCCGACATTCCTCTGGCCTGCCCCGCCTGCGGCAAATACAACGGCACCCTGGGTTCGCTTTGGTTTGCTCCTCAAGATCATAGAGATTCGTTGCAAAAGCCGATCTATGATATTTTCCTTCCCCGAGTCGGTTTTGCCTGGTCTTTGATGCATGACACGGTTGTACGCGGCGGCTTCGGCATGTATTCGTACAACTTCAGTCAAGACGACTACGGAAATGGCATCGGCTTCGGTGCATTAACAACCAGTAAGGGTAACGCCTCAGACGTGAACCAGGGAACCGGTCCGACTCCGCTTATCTCTCTCTCCTCACCCGCGTCGACTGCGAATGCTGTGCTCAACTACGTGGCGGGTTCGCCCAATGCGAAGAATGTCGCGCAGTATGTGAACGTCGCATCACCCTCCAATCAGACTTATGTTCCGTACGACGTGCCGGTGGGTAAAATCGAGGAATGGCAGTTCAGCGTGGAACATGAATTCGCGCACAACTATATGGCCTCGGTTGCCTACGTGGGCAGTCACGCCATGCATCTGGAATACGGAACCGATGTGAACCAAATAACCAGTGCTGCCGGCTTAGCGGCAAGCGCATTGGCCGGTGCGGCGGTTCAAGCGGATCGTCCATTCCCGGCTTGGGGACAGCTCACTGGCTTCAACTACGACGCTACTTCAAACTACAATGCCTTTCAGGCGCAGGTCACCAGGCGCTTCGTCAACGGCTTCAACTTCAGCGTCAACTACGTTTGGTCGCACTTCCTTGACGAGCAGGATTCGGGGGGATGGGGCAGCCGGGGAGGAACTCAGTACTGGCAGATCGCCAACGACCCGTCCGCGAACTACGGCAACTCAAACTTTGATATCCCGAACGCGATCAAAGGCTACGCCTCTTATGAGCTGCCCTTCGGCAAAGGAAAGCCTTACGCGAACGGCAACTCGGTTGCCAATTCGATCGTGGGCGGCTGGAGGCTGGCGGGAACGTTGGTCGCCCAAAGCGGCAATCCATTCACGGTTGTCAATGCCACGAACGAGAACTCGACGATTACCGGCTGCGGCACTAACGTGGGTGGCACAGCGACTGGAGGTGACGTTAACAACGGTTGCAATTGGTTCCCCAATGTTATCGCGGATACGCACGTCGGCCATCCCGGCCCTAACGGATGGTTTAACACCGCGGCATTTGCCAATGCTTCGTCAGGAAAAACCTTTGCCTTTGGAGACGAAGTTAGAAACTCTTTGCGGGGCCCGCGGCTCTTCGTCGTCAACCTGTCATTGGCAAAGGCCTTCACCATTACCGAACGCGTTCACCTGGAGCTACGCTCAGACTGGGTCAACGCTTTCAATCATCCCAGCCTCGGGATTCCCGGTCAGACTTTCGGAGGCGCTAACTTCGGGCTGATCAACGAAGCAACCCAGAACAACGGAGTCGCGGTTGCTGCTCGCAGCGGCCAGCTTAGCGCACGTGTGACGTTCTAAGAATAAGTGTTGATCAATGAGGGCGGCAGCGAGCCGCCCTTATCCCTGTCTTAAGCAGTGGAGTAAGCCGTCCACCGTACAATTGTGACATGAGGACAAAGTGGATTGTTCTTTTGTGCTGCGCGTCTTTATCTGTCAGTTTGCTCCGGGCCCTCCCCCAATCTGATTCGGGTCGTCAGCAGCAGATTGACTCGCACAATCGCAAAGCCGCGGAATACCTGAAGGAAAGTAAACCTGAACTGGCGATTTCCGAATTGAGGGCCGTAATCGCCCTCGATAACAACAACGTCGATGCCCGTGGCAATCTTGGCGTTCTGCTTTTTTTTCAGGCCGACTACACGAATGCGATTCCGCAGCTTCGCGCCGCGTTGAAATTAAAACCAACTTTATGGAAGATTCAGGCGCTTCTCGGAATCGGCGAAAAACGAGTAGGTGAAATCAGCGCAGCACAGCGCGATCTGGAAGAAGCATTTCCAAAGGTACCGGACAAGAAGATCCGGATTGAGAGTGGGATGGAATTGATTGAGATTTATTCCGGTTCGAACAAAGTGGACAAGGCTGCTGCGGTAGTAGCGGAGTTGCGAAAGGTGGATGCGACAAATGAAAATATTCTCTATACCTCCTACCGCCTCTATTCCGACCTTGCCGCCGAATCGATGCTAAGCCTGTCCCTCGTCGATCCGAATTCTGCGCGCATGCACCAGGCCATGGCGCATGAACTGGCAAAGCGCGGCGATACTGCCGGCGCGATTGAGAACTACCGAGCTGCAATCAAGATCGATCCCAAGCTTCCGGGAATCCACTTTGAACTCGCCGAAATGCTCAGTACCCTATCGACGGAGGAAGGCCGCCAGGAAGCCGAAAGAGAATATAAAACCGCACTGGAGATCAATCCCTTTGATGAACAGTCGGAATCTAGACTTGGCGACATCGCACTGCAACAAGACGATTTGAAGCAAGCGAATGAGCGCTACAGCCGAGCCGTGCAGTTGCAGCCCAATGACCCCGATGCTGATATCGGCCTAGCGAAAGTTTTCATGACGATGGATCAACCGCTGAAAGCAGAGCCGCTCTTGCAGCGCGCTCTAAAGCTTGATCCGACCAGCCCGCTCGCCCACTTCCGCCTGAGTACAGTGTATCGACAAATCGGCAGGACGGAGGACGCCAAACGAGAGCTTGAGGAATATCAAAAATACAAAGCCATCAAGGACGAACTTCGGACGATTTACCACGGCTTGCACCAGCAGCAGGGGGCGGATGAAAACGAGAGTCGCGACGTCAAGAAATAGTCGTCAATCAAAAGGGAACATTGCCGGGCACTGAATTGGGTTGGAAAACAGGCATGCTCAGGATTTTTGTTGCACTCGCGCTATTGCCCTCGCTCGTCCCGCTGTTCGCTTCCTCTTACTACCAGGCCAGGCTCGATGATCCCACAGCGATTTATCTGACGCCAAATAATTTTTCTGTTAAGGGTGACGGCGTTGCCGATGATTCCGCGGCTCTGCAACAAGCCATCAATGCCGTTCAGCAAAAAACAAGTCAGGGCATTCTGTTCATTCCATCAGGCCGGTATCGCATCGCGAAGACGATTTACATTTGGCCCGGCATTCGTCTGGTCGGATTCGGCAAATCCCGCCCTGTATTCGTTCTAGCCGCAAATACGCCAAAGTTTCAGCACGGTCCAACCTATATGTTTTACTTCGCGGGTGCGCGGCCTCGTATGGAATCTGCGACGCCGCCGGACGCGAATCCCGGCACATTCTATTCGGCGATGAGCAATCTCGATATTGAAATTCAAGAGGGGAATGCGGGCGCCGTCGGGGTTCGCGCACATTATGCGCAGCATTGTTTCCTGGCGCACATGGATTTTCATATCGGGTCTGGTCTAGCGGGAATTCACGATGGCGGCAACGTCGCGATGGATGTGCGTTTTTTCGGAGGTCAATACGGAATCTGGACCCGCAAGCCCTCACCGGGATGGCAGTTTACGATTATCGACGCGTTTTTCGAAGGACAGCGCGCAGCCGCAATCCGCGAACATGAGGCCGGACTGACCTTGATCCGTCCGCAATTCAAGGACGTCACCACCGCAGTTTCCATTGATGCGCACTACTCCGATGAACTCTGGGTGAAAGACGCTCACCTAGAGAACGTCAGCGGCCCCGCTTTCGTCATCAGCAATGAGAGGAATGCACGGACCGAAATAAATATGGAGGGAGTTGTTTGCCGGGGAGTGCCCGTCTTTGTTTCTTACCCCGAAAGCGGTGAGCGCATTGATGGGCCGGCGTCCATGTATGAGGTGAGGACATTTTCCCACGGCCTTCAGTACGCGGATATCGGCGCCCAGCCTATGATTCGTGACGTGTATGACACCGCGGCATTGAGCGCGTTTCCAAATCAGGCACAGTCCGACATTCTGGAACTGCCGCCCATCGCTACCTGGGTCAATATCCGCTCTCTAGGTGCTAAGGGTGACGGTATCGCCGACGACACGAATGTTTTGAAACGAGCAATCGCTGAGCACCGCACCATCTATTTCCCGTCCGGGCAGTATCGCGTCAACGATACGATTACGCTCAGGCCTGATACGGTTCTCATTGGTCTGCATCCCAGCATCACACGAATATTGCTCGCCGACTCGACGCCATCTTTTCAGGGAGTGGGCAGCCCGAAGCCACTACTCGAAACTCCGGAAGGGGGCACGAACATTGTCACTGGAATCGGCCTTTATACCAACGGAATTAATGCCCGCGCCGTAGCGGCTAAGTGGATGGCGGGTACGAATTCCATGATGAACGATGTCCGCTTTCTGGGCGGACATGGGACCTTCGACCTGAATGATATTGCGCAAACCAGCTCACAAGTGATGCGGCAGATCTACAACGATACGCAGAGCGCCGATCCCAATCCAAAACGGCGTTGGGACAGCCAATATCCCAGTCTGTGGATTACTGGAGGTGGGACCTTCGTTGGCATCTGGACGCCAAGTACCTTCGCGCAAGCGGGTCTGTACATCTCGAATACGTCTACCCCCGGGCGGATCTACGAACTATCAAGCGAACATCACGTCCGCAACGAAGTGGTTTTGGACCATGCCTTTAACTGGCAGATCTATGCGCTTCAGACGGAGGAAGAACGCGGCGAAGGAGGCTTCGCGCGGCCGCTCGACATTCGGGACTCCAGCAACGTCACTTTTGCGAACCTGCATATGTACCGCGTCGTGAGCAGCTATCAGCCGTTCAAGAACGCCATTACAATAACAAACTCGCACAACATTCGCTTCCGCAACGTTCATTGCTATAGCGACAGTAAAGTCTCATTCGACAATTCGATTTACGATCTGACTCACAGTGTCGAGATACGGCAGCGCGAATTTTCCTGGTTGACGATGTCCGGTGACGCGCCTCCCATTCCTCCGAAGAAAGCTTCCACAATCTTCACCGGGGACGCAAAGGTCGAAAAAGTAGCTGGCGGCTTCTTCAATATTTCCGGCGGAGCCGTGGACGGTTCGGGAAACGTCTATTTCGTCGACGCAAAATGGCAGGCCATTTACTCATGGTCGGCAGCCACGCATCAACTGTCAAAGGTACGCGACAATCCGCTGGATCCAGTTCAACTATTTTTCGACAAGGCTGGCAACCTGGCTGTGGTTTCATACAGCGGTGCTGGAACCGTATACAGCTTGAAAGCGGCTGAACGCGATGATGACCTTACATTGCTCAAAGCCGAAACGTCTGTTCCGCGGCCCACGATGAAACCGGTTCTACCTGTCAACTATTGGCGCAACGAAAATGACTTCCTGGATACGATTACCGAGAAGCTACCGTATCAATTCGTCTCCCCCGACGGTACAACGTTTCTTCCAGCAGGAAAGGATTTCGTAACCGGCGAACTTTACTATGGCTCCAAGTTGAACAACACCTTGCGGGCATTCGGTTTCGCACCTGCAATTGAAGGACAACCCTTCTACGTCACTGATGAATCGGGAGAGAAAACTTATTCTGCCACGGTCGAACCAGACGGAACACTCTCGAACCTGAAGCTCTTTGCCGAACAAGGCGGAGAAAGTGTAACCGTGGATTCGGCCGGCGATGTTTATATAGCCGCGGGAGAAGTGTTCGTGTACAACGCTTCAGGCGAAATGATTGAGACCATTGACATCCCAGAGCGGCCATTGCAATTACTGTTCGGGGGCGCCGACGGCAAGACCTTGTTCATTCTGGCCCGAAGCTCGCTGTACGCCGTGCAGACTATTAACAAAGGCCGCTGAACATCAAACTTTTGAGGAGCCACTATGGCGCGGAGAACATCGAGGCGAGACTTTCTTGAGCTTTCGGCATTCGGATTGGCCGCAGCCGTTACTCCTACGGAACTCACGCGACCCGCAGCGGCATTCGCCGAGCCACAAGCCGACAGATCAAATCCCCAGCCGGAAATCACTGTCCAAGTCACATCCGACGATCAACGCTTCGTCACAGCTCCAAGCATAGCCTGGAGTCAGGCTACGCAGCCACCCGCGGCTGATCACATCACGCTCAACCCAAGCACAAAGTTTCAAACGATTTTAGGCTTTGGCGGCGCCTTCACCGATGCAACCTGCTACATGTTCAATCAACTCGCGCCCACCGCGCGAGAACACTTGTTTCACGAAATGTTTCATCCCTCAAGAATGGGACTCAGCATGGGTCGCATCTGCGTAGGCTCCAGCGACTATTCAACCGAAGTCTATAGCTATGACGATGGCGCACCCGATCCGGATCTGACGAGATTCTCCATCGATCACGATCGAGAATACATTCTTCCGATGTTGCGCCAAGCCCGTCGGGTAAATCCTGATCTTTTTCTTTTTTCCACTCCGTGGAGTCCACCTGGATGGATGAAATTCAACAACAGCATGCTTGGCGGCTCCATGCGCAGTTACTACTTTCCGGTGTATGCGCAATATTATTTGAAGTTCTTACAGGCCTATGCCGCTGCAGGCGTTCCGGTCCAGGCCTTAACTTCACAGAACGAGGTCGATACCGACCAGGACGGGCGAATGCCCGCCTGTCTCTGGGGGCAAGAATACGAAATCAATTTTGTTCGGGACCATCTGGGTCCCCTATTGCAGAAAAATAAGATTCCCACCAAAATTTGGGTTCTCGATCACAACTACAACCTTTGGGGACGCGTGCTCTGCACGTTGGAAGACGACAAGCTGCGCGACTATGTGAATGGCGTGGCCTGGCACGGATACTATGGCACTCCGGACATGATGAGCAAGGTGCAGGAGGGTTACCCGGAGGTCGAAATGCATTTGACTGAAGGTGGGCCCGACTATACCGATCCCAATTACCTGACGGACTGGTCTAAGTGGGGCGGAATTTTTAGCGATGCGCTAGGAAACTGGTGCCAGTCAATTACATCGTGGAATCTCGCCCTCGATGAACATGGCCGTCCCAACATCGGGCCATTTCCTTGTGGAGGAGTCGTAACGATCAACTCGCAAACCAAAGAGATTACGTACAGCGGACAGTACTGGGCTTTCGCTCACTATTCGCGTGCGATGCGGCGAGGCGCGCGCCGGCTTCGATCACAGAGCCCAGTGGCCGACCTGCATCACGTCGCGGCAGAAAATCCTGACGGCCAACAGGTGCTGATCGTCACCAATCCGGGCGCTGCGAGGAGCGTCGAGTTACGGCTGGCAGATCTGGCAGCGCCAGTTTCATTGAAAGCGAATTCGATCACTACTTTCTCCTGGAAATAACCCGAGAAACAGCGCCACGAAACATAGCGGACAAGAAGCGGACCGGATTAGTGCAATGAATGTCCTGTCGGCCTAACTTCTCGGAAGACCGGTTCGACCAGCATCGTGGCTAGAGCGAGCATTGCCACACATCCGGCAAGCGGTACCAGCAAACCATCGCGAAGGCTTCCTGTTGCCGTTGAAACCACTCCGACAAACCAGGGCATGGTGGCGCCGCCCATACCGGCCAGCGCAAACATAATGGACCCGATTTTGCTCGACCTTTCGCCGAACGCCTTCACCAGCCAGCTAATCAGGACCGGATAAATGGCGGCTAACCCCAATCCCGCGCTACTTACGCAGCTCGCCACGGCAACGAAAGCCTGGGCTCGAATCAGGAAACAAGTGCCCGTTGCGGCAAGCACCAGACCGCTCATCAGAAGCGTTTCTTCTCTTCGTCGCGAGGGAAATAATGGCACAAGACCGCGGCCAGCAATAATTCCGCCCCAGAAGAACATTGGCGCGAGAGTCCAAAGCCCGTTGGAATTAGAACTCATTCTTCTCGCCAGCGATGCAACCCAGCCGGCAACTGAATTCTCAGACCCAACATACAGAAAAAAAAGCGCCGCCAGGCTGACAACGCTTCTTAGGCTGATTCCACCGTGGCGCAACAGACTCTGGTCGAGCCCAGCCGTGTGCGGCCTTTCCTGCGCAAATCTCATAGTGGCAACAATGAATGCGGTCAAGGCCGAAGACGCAGCGATAGCATAGAGCAAGCCTGAAATCATTCCTCGCCGTTGCGCAAGCATGACCAGTGGCGACGAACAAATCGCACCCAGCCCCCACATCAAATTCAAAATACTAATCGCGCTGACCTGCCGGCCTGCGGCAACCTGCGCGACCCACAAGTTGCCCGCGGAAAGAACCTGACCCAGGCCACAGCCGAACACCGCGACAGACGCGAGATCCGCGTCATAGCCAGAAAGGTTAAGCCCCGCCACTCCTATCGCGATAAGGCCGAAGCCGCAAACAAATGTCTGCCGGTATCCTCGCTTAATCAGCACACCGATCGATGCCACTCCCAGCATGGAACCGCAGAACTGCGCCGAAAAAAATAAACCGGCCCCCCGATCGGTCAACAACCAACGGCTGATGAGTATCGGCAACAGAGGACCGAGCAGCGTGGTGACAATCCCTGTAATAACAAACCCAAGGTGAAGCACAGGGACGGCCGCCGAAGAGGTCGAAGACGAATGATGCCGAGCTTGCGATGGAGCCATATCTCACGGCATTTTGCCGGAATCCGGGTACCCAGGCAATACCGTTGCAGGTCAGGCCGACGCCCTGCGCGACGGTGGATTGTCTGTTTCACAAGAGGTTAGTCAATCGTGTCAAGAGCACGGGGGATCGCCGGGTGAGAACCTGTCTCTGACTGAAAAGGGCGGAAACCCTTCGTCCCTTTCTTTCGTAGGCAACCGCGCACTCATCGAACGTGCGTTCCAAAACCTTTCTCCAGCGAACTGCAACAACTTACGATTGGCGTGCCGCTCGAATCCTCAGCGGGGCATGAACCGGAAAAATAGCGCCTGCTTGGCAACAGGTTCTACTTTTGCTTCCAAAGCAGCCATCTGGGCCTGACTTAACGGGGTAAAGGAACTGGCGAGTTCCACGCATTCCTCAACTTGCTCGGCAGAGTCACATCCGATGATCGCCGTGCTGATGGGTAACGAGAGATTGTAGTAGAAGGTTTCCCGCTTGGTCAGCGTACCTGGAGTGGTTGCGATTGCGCCTCGGCCTTCCCATGAATGCTTTTGTTGTTCCACAGGAGGCGGCGCCCAACTGGAAAGAATGCGGCCGCGTGCCATCACCTTCATCCCGATAATCCCCATCTGTTTCTCGACGGCCAGCGGAAGCAGATCCTTTTCAAAACTGTAATAGTATTTGTCGGCCGCGTTGACGCCCATCAGCACGGTGTCAAAGGGAAAGCGGTTGATGCATTCGATGAGCGCTTCAGGACGGAAGCGTCCGGTGACCCCCAGATGGCGCACCATTTTCTGATCGTGCGCTTGAACCAGGGCTTCGATCGCGCCGCCCTTGCCAAAAATCTGGTCAATGTCTTCCTGAATTCCAACATCATGCAATTGCCAGGTGTCAACGTGATCGGTATCCAGCAGTTTGAGAGACACGTCGAGGTTTTTGAGCGCGGCATCGCGGGTTCGTTCTTTGGTCTTGGTTGCGATGAAAACGTGGTCGCGACTGCCCTTGAGACCTTTTCCAAGATAACGTTCACTCCACCGGTCAGGCCCGCCGTAAATAGCGGAAGTATCGAAATAATTCACTCCTAACTCGAGCGCGCGTTGGATCATCTGCAGGGCCAAGCTTTCGTTATTGGCTTTCTCCAGCCCTCCCTGGCCAACCGAGGCCAAAAATTCCGACCCGAAATCCTGTCTTGCCCAGATTGCGCGTCGGCATCATGTTCTGAATGGCCATTGCCGAAGCTGGACTGTTTTCCGTTGACGTCACTTCGCCAGATGCGGAGGCAGCGATTACTCCCGCAGACAGACCAGCTGCTATCGATGCTGCCCCCGTCTTAAGGAAACCCCTGCGGTTCTGGTTACCGGCATCCTGCGGCGTGTCATTCGTTTTCATGTCCATCGCTCCAAGTCATGCAAAATAGAATACCGATTTTCTTGGGAACTGATCGATCACGCGAGTATATTTTTGGCTTTGCTAGCCAGTCAATTTTTTGTCTTTTCAGGGAGAGATGAAGAATGAGTCGTCGAGTGTCTTTCTTTTGCTTCGTGGCCGCAATGATGTCACCGATGGCGTTTTCCCAATCATTCTTGAGCCGATACAAAGGCTTGCCCTATCACGACAGCCGTTATAGTGGCGGTCCGCAAAAAATACCGGGAAAGGTCTTTTGCGCTTACTATGACCTGGGCGGCGAGGGAGTCGCGTATCACGACACCGATCCACAGAACCACGGCAGCGGAGAGTTGAATCCGGCTGATGGGACCTACCTCAATGAATTTCGTATCCACGAGGGAGTGGATATTTCCTACACGAAGTTAAACCGGAATCCAAATCGGGTTGACGATAACCCCTTCGACAAGGTTGTCCCTCCTGCAGACCTGCTCTATGTTGGCTGGACCGAGCCCGGAGAGTGGTTCAACGTTACGGTAGATGTGGCAAAGTCGGGAACATACGGCGCCGATTTCCTTTACACATCGAATCGCGGCGGCACAATATCAGTCGATGTAAACGGAAAGGACGCCACCGGACCTCTGCAGATCGCCACAACGAATGACCCTGCAGACCCGGTTGCCTGGCGTCAATGGCACCATTGGAATCTGGCTTCGCAACTTTTCAAAGTTCATCTCAGCAAAGGCAAGAATGTTCTCACTGTGCACATATTGACGCTCGGCAATATGAATCTGGCTTACTACGATTTCAAGCCGGTTAGGTGAAACGGATGCGAGAATGTAGACGGAGTGAAAGCTATTGTGGAGCGCTGGAAGCCGTTTCTCTCATAAACCGGATGGACCGATGAAGAATCGATGAAGAACTTTCGTTTGCTGGTGGCTTTCATTGTTCTAGCCTTGTCTCCTTTCGCCGCGTGCCAGAATCCTCCTGCACAGGCCGCGCAGTCGATCGACGAACGAGCCGCCGCCGGAAGCCAGCCCGACGATCCGGGGCCGCTTGCCACGGATCTTTCGCCGCGCTTGAAGCGCCGGGACATCCTCAGAGCCATGAGGAAGGTCGCGGACTGGCAATTGCATGAGGCAGAAGGCAAGTACAACATCCAGTGGACGTACGCAGCTCTCTACGACGGTTTTCTCGCTGCTTCGAAGGCTACCGGCGACCAGAAGTACCGCCACCGCGTCCTTCAGGTCGCAGAACAGAACCATTGGACTCTCGGTCCGCGCGTGGGTCACGCCGATGACGAAGCCATCGGCCTCACATATCTCGCCTTCTATGCCGAGAAGTTTGATGCGCAGATGATAGCCCCCACACGCGACGGCATGAACAAGGTGCTCGCCCGACCCGACGATACCCAGAACCTGCTCTGGTGGTGGTGCGATGCCCTATATATGGCGGCTCCGGTTCTCGCTCAACTCAGCCTCAGCACTGGCGACCCGCGCTATGTCGACTTCATGGATCGTGAGTGGAACCTGACTAAGGCGGCCCTCTATGATCCTGCCGAGCACCTCTACTATCGCGATAGGCGCTTCCTCACGATGCGTGAACCCAACGGTCGGAAAGTTTTCTGGTCGCGCGGCAACGGATGGGATCTCGCCGCTCTCGCTCTCGTGATCCAGCACCTGCCAGGCAATTCGCCTCTGCGTGCAAAGTACATCGCTCTTTATCGCGTCATGGCAGAACGCATCGCGGCGCTCCAACCCTCCGACGGTCTATGGCACGCCAGTCTTCTCGATCCCGATTCCTACCCCGCTCCGGAGGTCTCCAGCACGGCCTTCTTCACTTACGCCATTGCATGGGGCATCAACCAGCACATTCTGAATCGCAAGAAATATTTTCCCGTGATCAGGCGCGCTTGGCGCGGCATGCTGACGCACATCTATGCCAGCGGCCGCCTCGGCAATATCCAGCCCATCGGCACCGAACCCGGCAAATACAAGCCCTCGTCCAGTTATGTTTACGGAGTGGGAGCATTTCTGATGGCAGGTTCTGAACTATGCGAAATCCCAAGCGCAAACTGAGCGAGCACAACACCAAATGAGTGATCGGCAAACAGGAATTCACCACGAAAACGATTCAACTAACGGTATTCGATCTTTCTCGTGCCCGCGATGATTTCCGCCAGCCACTCGCGCTCGATGGTCGTTGTGATCCGGTCGTAGCCTGCTCGCATAATCCTTCCGCTGTCTTGAAATTTGTCCGATGCAGCGCTGAAGAGCGAAGCATCTCGTGTCCGCTTGTTGACTACCGTCTCCAGCAGTTGTGCTTTTAGCCTATCTGGCAGATGGGATGCGCCGGGAATGACTGCCAATTCTTGAATGATTGGAATGAAGGTGTCGAAGTCCTTGACTTGGTCGTTGGTCGATGGTGAGCTTTTCGTTTTGGTAGTACCGACCAGCCAAGCATTCGATGGCGGATACGAATGATACGTATGCCATCGACCGATCAAACTCCATGAACGACAACTTCTCGAATTTGCCTTGTTAGCGGTCTGTATTCCGGTCCAAGACTGATCGGGTCGTTCCCAAGTCGTCGAATCCCCAAGGGCATTAAAGGTTCCCGTGCGAAAACCGAAAGCAATGAAAGGAACTCTATTGCAATCGCTTCAAGTGATTCGTCTTGACCACCCTCAAAACTCAGGCAAAGAATCTGGGGAAGCTGGCGGAAAGGTCGCGAGATGACAGCGACCCGATAAAAGTCTTCTTCAAAGTGAAGTGCCCATGCGGCAGCGCCAGAACTATATCTGTCTGCGGTGATAATGTTCTTGTCGTACAGTTCGCGACCACTGAGGAAGTGATACTCCGCACGAGTTGTTGGTCTTCGAGATTCGATATTACCAAGCAGAAGGTTTCGAGTATTAGAGGCGAGTCCAACGCCCTGTTCTGGGGGTCGCTTAGATGATTCGGGTGTTTTGCTCACCGATTGACTCTCCTTCCTCCGTGCGCTGGGCTTCCCCCGACAAATCCGTTGCAGCAGCCGCGAAAAAAACGATCCGACACGTCGCACGCTCAGAAGTGTATCCCAAGGGAATGGTGCGTGCTTTCGATCATCCGACCCGCCTATCCGCTGCCCGCTATGCGGCTGGTCGCCCGCAAGGAAGACAAGTGGTTCTGCACATGCGGCAACGAGTGGAATACCTTTGATACGGGAGGCGTCTGCCCCGCATGTCTTCACCAGTGGATTGAAACGCGGTGCCTCTTGTGCGCCCGCTGGTCGCCGCATTCGGACTGGTATGCTGAACCTTAATCTCTGGAAGAGCAAAAGCCGGGCGACGATCTGCGAACTGTGACTTTCCTTAAGAGCCTTCTCCACAACATCGGCGTCGTACTTGTTGGGATTGTCGTCGCCTACGTCGGCACCCGGCTCGACTCGATTCTTGGTGTCCCCAATTTCCGCTCTCTGTGTGGCACCATCGCAGGTAGCCTGCTTGTGGCTGCTGGCTTTTTGCTGCGGATGTGGGCAACGTACATCTTCTACGAACACCGGATGAAGGTGATCTGGCTCTCGCCGCAAGCCGTGCTCGTCACTTCCGGCCCTTATCGATTCAGTCGGAATCCCCTATATCTTGGCGGGAACGTATTCCTCTTCTTCGGGGCAGGCTGTCTTCTGGGTTCGCCCACCGCCCTTGTTCTGACCGCTCTCCATCTCCCGCTCGTCGATCTCTTCATCAGGCGGGAGGAAACACAACTGGAAGCGAGGTTCGGAGACCAATGGCTGCGGTATAAGCAGCACGTCCGCCGATGGGTGTGAACCGGGGCCTTGCATTGTCGGTGGACTTGTTCGGAACCTAGTCAATTCCGTCTAGCCGGAGTATCGCGGACTCCGCTCGGCAGCAGACGCCGAAATGCTGCCAAATCCGGAACCAAGGGCTCTGCGCGAGCATTTCGTCGTGTCTTCGATTGGCAGCAGAGATGTCGCTTGCGCTGAGTGGCCGGATATCCGGCGCTTCGAACATTTCCTGTAGCCACTCGATTTCGGCAATAGTTTGTTCGGCGTCCATTTCGTCTCAATATCTAATATCAGGGTGGCAATCGTCAATGGAGCGGCATCTGCGTGTCGTGACTCCGAGATCGTCCTGCACCCAGCGGAAGTCGTTTCCTGACATCCTCCGCTGGTAAAAAACCTCGCTCTCACGTCGAGCGATGATCAAAACTACTACTTGTTCCCCAATTTCAGCGCCGATGATTATCCAGACCTTCTTTCGTATCAGGGTGCGGCTCTCGCTGCCACTTATGTCTCAAACGCGAGCATCACCGGAACCATTACCTACCCCGGTCAGGATGCTGTTCTATCGTTCCCATTGAGAATAATTGGGGCGTCCACTCAGGCGTCATCCCTGTCGGTGGTTGCCGGAACTTATCCGGGCAGTTTTTATTCAATTGGCGTGGCGTGCGGTGATTGCTTTACATCCGCTGTTTCTACAATTACCGTAACCCCCACGGGGGCGAACCCATCGCAGCCCACGGCAAAACAATCGTCCCGGTGGCAAAAATCATGTATGGCTACGGAGCGGGGGCGGGTACTGGAGGTGTGGGCGATACCAGTGCGCGGGGCGAAGGCGGGGGCGGCGGTGGAGGAGCATGGGCTATTCCTGTGGGAGTCATCGAAGTAAGTGATCAGCCGACCCGTTTCGTTCCGATTACCGACCGCAGGAGATTGGCTGGAGCCGTTCTCGCGGGAATCGGTCTCGGTATGTTGCTAGGTTGGCGCAGACGGCGTTGAAATCGTATCGGCCTCCCGCCATTCGTGGCCAACGCAACACCCCAATCGAGTGTCAACTTCTCTAGCTAAAATGGATTGCTGGGAGATTGTCAGGAGAAATGCTACTGATGAGCGCGGTTGCCATAAAGAAGGGCCAGAGTCGAGAAAAGGCAACGGGCTTCCATGAAATGGGAACCGTCCGGTGTGACGGTTGCGGTGAAGAATTCCTCGTCAATCAGGAACCGACTTCAGTCGATAATCGGCTAGCTGAAAAACAGGCTACTTGGCTCGAAAAGGTTCTTGCGAACGATCACGAGAACGATAAGAGGCATCCCGACCGAATCGAGTTGCCAAACTGACAAGGGTAATCCTTGTCTCAATATCCCTTATTCCTCGACCTCAATTGGAATTTTGTGCTGTTGCGTTGACGATCTCAGTTCGAGAAATAGTTGGCTGACGTCAAGTTTGTCCTCATCGATCGCGGGCCTGGGACCCCCATTGCGACCGAACTCAAGACCACTCTGGAGTTCCGAAAAGATACGCACCGACGGACCAAGGTGAAAGTCCCCGTGGCTGATTAGTCGGTTGAGATAGTAGCCGTTGCGATCCTGTGGTCCGCTGCCCCAGTTGTAATTGCGGTAGACCTCATACGAACTGCGTAATTCTGCACCGAAGGAGACGTACCAAAATGGTCGTCCGAGGGCGATGCATTTGAGTGGGTCCCAAAAATCGTCACGGCTGTTCGCGTGGCGACACAAATCGCTCCAGTCCTCCTCGCTGCGGTCCAGTTGATAAACTGGCCGGTTTGAGTTTTCCGCCGTAGCCGGCGGAGTATCGGCATTCGTCACTTCTGAGATTTGGGCACGGGTAGACTGCGCCCAAGTGGACGCGGCCGTTGCAGTTACGGCAAGTGCAACAGCCAGACAGAAACGAGTTCGACGGGCTTTCCTCACCAGCGGTCAGCCGAAGCTAAAAAAGAACTTTGTGTTAACGCCGGGATCTCAATCGATAAGCCATCCTCCCCTTATTTCTGGGGATCCGATAGGGGCGTCCACCGTTTGCACGCGCCGGGCTATTTCTTCGCGTACACGGCGGAGATTTGACCGACGAGCTTGGCCCAATCCATATCCATGGCTTCATAAACGGGGCCGGCTTCTGGCACGAGATTGTCTTTGAGAATCTCCACCATCAACGTGCAATAGTCCGACACCACTACGCCGGCTTGGACCATTCGCAAAATCCCGGCTTGGTGCTTGGTCTCGCTGAAAGTTCCGCATGCGTCCACGGGTACATACGAGTCGAACCCCTTGCTGACGGCGGTCATAGCGGGGAGAGCTGCGCACACTTCCAGAGAGAGGCCGGCGAAGATGAGCTTCTTTCGGCCCGTCGCCTCGATGGCGCGCGAGACGCGCGCATCGTCGTAGGCGTTGACCGAAGACCGGTCGATGATCTCCACGCCCGGCAAAGCCTCCACAAGCTCGGGGATGGTCGGTCCCCACATACTGTCGCGCGCTGTCGTGGTCACGACGATCGGCAATTTCAGAGCTTTCGCCGCTTTCGCCAGTGCCACGACGTTGTGCTTGAGCATACCGATCGAATAATCGCGAACGCCACTCATCAGGCCGATCTGATGATCGACGAGGATGACAGCGGCATTTTGCGAAGTGAGAGGGGCGTAGGGGCGTACTTGATTCATATTGCAATCTCCTTTTGCCGTTGATCTCAGCCAAAACCGATTGACCATTTATTTAACGTTACGTTACGTTTTATATTAACTCACGCCGGCGGAGATGTCAATTGACTTTACGTTCCGTTCTATTAAAACTTGCTTTCATGAAGAAAAACGTGCGTCGCGCTCCACGGAAAGGGCGCCCACCAAGCGAAAGGGCAACGTCGCATGCGGTTATCATGGATGCGGTCTACAGCCTGCTTCAGCAAAAGTCCGTCCGCGACTTGACCATGGAAGAGGTTGCCAAGCGGGCCAAGGTCGGCAAGCCCACCCTTTATAAATGGTGGCCGACCAAAGCAACCCTGGTGTTGGCAATGCTCTGCGAGCGGATGGCCCCCAACCTGGAGAAGCCATCGGACATGACTGTGGAAGAGTCTCTGCAGTTTCGAGTGCGGAGCTTGATCGATGCGTTCAACGGGCCATTCGGCAAGATCGTCGCCGGGCTTATCGCCGAGGGCCAGAGCGAGCCGGCTATACGTCAAGCGTTCTTCGACCGATGGGTTAGTCCTCGGCGGACCGCTACCATCGCCGATCTGCAGCGGGGCAAGAATACAGGCGAATTGCGGTCAGATACAGAACCTGACCTGCTGAACGACGCGATCTTTGGCGCGGTCTATTACCGTTTCTTATTGGGCTTGAGCCCGTTTACCAAACGGTTCGGCGAGGAGTTGGTCGAGCAAGTCATCCGTGGGCATCGCTTGCGAAACGCCCGGAGTTGATGGAAAGCGAAAGTGCGAGCTTCAAGGATAAGCCTGTCGATGGCCCGCCCATTCGGCAAGGTCGTCTTCACCATCTACCGGCTTTGATGTTACCCACGCCATGCGTTTTTTTCGGCGCGGATTTCACGCTGCGGACTTCGGGATATTTCCCGCCTCGCTTTTATCGCTGTGAGGATCTTGGCCCTTGTCATCCGGTTCGTTTTGACCGCTAGTGCTGCGGCTCGAACTGGTAAAGAATTCTTCTTGCCGCAACACTGCTCGAATGCCTTTCAGTAGTTCCCGCCCGGCATCTGATTTACACACATATCCCGAGGCTCCAACTTGTTCGGCTTGCCTTATTGCATATAGCCCATCGTGCTGGCTGAGAAATAGAATCCGGCATGTCGGAACGGCCTCACGAATTAGTGGCGCGGCTTCCCAACCGCTCAACTGTGGGAGGTTAGCATCTAGGATCACGACGTCCGGTTTGAGTTTTGCAGCTTTTTCAACGGCCTCAAGTCCGTTGCTTGCCTCACCAACGACCTGCCACGCGGTCTGTTCGCGAAGGAGGGAGATAACGCCACGCCGTACCACATCGAAATCGTCAACCACCAGAATGCGAATCACGACTCTCCCTGCTTAACCTCTGGCTTAGTCCGAACCTCCGATCGAACGTATTTGTGCGCAGCTTCGATCAGTGAATCGAGGATCGGAAGCGTCGCGGGCGGAGCCAGAAAAATCGAATCAAGACACCACGAGTCTGCACAGCCACGCTATGTCGGGCATTCTACATAACGGTTTGCCGAGTCCCCATACCGTAGATTCTGTACTTGCCCATAAGCCTGCGCTCGTGAAGGTTTTCGAGGTATGCTCGACACCTAACGTAACGACTACAATCGCCAATTATTGTTTACGGCATGAGCCAGAATCGTCAAAGAACTGATGAACACGGAAATTCGGTTATCAATGTCCTTCTCTCAACGATCCCTGCAAAAGAGTTCCAGCTCCTAAAACCGCACCTCACTTATGTTCGTTTTACGGCTGGCCAAAATCTTGAGGAAGAGGGAAGCGGAATTGAGGCAGCGTACTTTATCAACAGCGGGCTGGTTTCCTTTGTCGTGGGCACGAGATCTGGCAGGAGCGTCGAGGTAGGGGTAGCTGGTTATGAAGGAATGACAGGGGTCAGTTTGATCGCTGGTATCAAACGAACGACACACTGGGGAGTGGCTGAAGTCGCTGGAGACGGATTCAAAATCTCAGCGAACAATCTTGAAAGGGCGTTGAAATCTGCGCCACAACTTCAAAAGATGGCAAACCGTTTTTCCGCTGTTCAGGGGATGCAGTTGGCACAGACGGCGGCCTGCAATCGATTACACGATGTGGGTCAGCGTCTAGCGCGCTGGTTGCTAATGACCGATGATCGAGTCCGACAACAAACGTTATCAGTTACGCACGATTTTCTGTCGATGATGTTGGGAACGGATCGCACATCGGTCACCGCCGCTGCGCGGTTGCTGCAGGACCAACAGGTTATCAAATATTCTCGCGGAAAACTTCAGATTCTTGATCGACACAAACTTGAGAATGTCGTTTGCGAATGCTACCCAGCCATCGCGCAATTCAATCGGGAGCTCGGACTGAGTTCTTGATTTGTGGCGGAGCGGTCCCGCTCCGGCATTCTTTCTTCGCCTGAACCGCCTCGACGAGCCTCAGACTGCAAGAGCGAAGCCCCGACAAAACAGGACTCCTGGGTTCGGCTCGTCACCTTCGGCGTGCGCCGGTTTCGGTGGGGCGCCGAAGAAAGTTCCTCCAGCCAATACGGTGTCGATCGCCAGGACCAGACTTTGAGCGGCTTGTGACTTCAAAACGTATCCCTGCGCTCCGGCTTGGCGTACCTCTGCGTCCAATCTGCCCGAGTGATGCGTTGTGAAGATCAATACAGGAATATTAAGGCCCATCTTCCGCATTCGGGAAGCCGCTTCGAGTCCACTCATGCGCGGCATGGTGATGTCGAGAATTATGACATCTGGCTTTAGTTCCTGGGCTAAGTGGATCGCTTCCTCGCCGTCTGTAGCCTCGCCACAAATCAGCCAGTCTGGCCGGGACTTTGCTAAAAGTGATTTCAGCCCTTCCCGCAAGACTTCGTGGTCGTCAACGATTAGAATCTGCGCGGTCATTACGAATTTCTCTTCAGGCTATTTACTCCGAATTGGCAATCCGATTACGTCAATGAGAAGTAGTGCCGGGCGTTGTCAAATTGGTACTGTTGCACGCACCTGCGTTCCGTTGTCGCTGGAAGTGATTTCGAGGGCGCCCCCCAGTTGGTGTAACCGCTCACTCATTCCGCGTAAACCGACGCCGAGGAAGCCCATCCAATCCTGAGTACCCTGTTCGAGTACCGCCGCCGGTAGGCCTTTTCCCCGGTCCGTCACCAGGAGTGTGACCGCATTATCCGTACGAGAAATGCGGATATCTGCTGTCATGCTGCCAGAGTGACGCTGGACGTTGGTCAGGCTCTCTTGGAGGACCCTGAATAAGACCAATTCTGCATCCCGGGACAGCCGCTCGAAATCGTCGGAAATTTGGAAAGTGGTATCGATCCCGCTTCGCTTCGAAAAGCCGTCCAAGTACCAGGGGATGGCAGACTTCAGTCCCATCTCTTCGAGCATTGGAGGGTACAAGAGATAGGAGATGGTCCGAACCTCTTTCACGCATTCTTCAACGATGTTTGCACATTGCGTACTTTCCTCGACGTGGCCGGAGAGGAACTCATCGAATCGAGTTTCATCTTCAGCACGGAAAGATATTGCCCAAGGCTGTCGTGAATTTCGCGTCCGATTTTACGGCGTTCTTCATCTTGGGTGCGCAGCAAATGAAGGGATAGATCTCGAAGTGATTTCTCAGATTCCTGCAATTTTCGTTTTGACTCTTCCAAAGATTTTTGTGCGAGCATGCGCTCGGTGAAGTCGCGCGTAACCTTAGTGAATCCCAGCAAAACACCCGCACTATCTCTAACTGGTGTAATGATCACGTTCGCCCAAAATCTTGACCCGTCTTTGCGAAGGCGCCAACCTTCGTCCTCAAATCGGCCTTCCTTAGTAGCAACGTCCAACTCCCATTGTGGTTTACCGGCTCGAACATCTTCCTCGGGATAGAAGCGGGAAAAGTGCTGGCCAATGATCTCCGAGGCTTTGTAGCCTTTGATGCGTTCTGCGCCAGTATTCCAGGTGCTGACGCATCCTTCTGGGTCCAACATGAAAATTGCATAGTCCTGTACGGCGTCGACAAACAGACGCGAACGTTCTTCGCTGCGACGTAAAGCTACTTCGGCCCGCCGCCATTCGGTAAGATCGCGCGTGACTTTTCCGAAACCGATTAGATTGCCGCTCGCATCTCTGACCGCGGTAATGGTGACGTTGGCCCAAAATCTTGAGCCATCCTTTCTAACTCGCCAGCCCTCATCCTCTACGTGTCCTTCGCTCTCGGCGACAGACAGGAGTCGCTGCGGTTTACCGGAGCGAACATCTTCTTTCGGATAGAAAGTGGAAAAATGTTGCCCAATAATTTCTGCTGCTCTGTATCCCTTGATTCGTTCGGCGCCGGCGTTCCAGCTCGCGATTCGGCCATCGGGGTCTAGCATGAAAATTGCGTAGTCCCGAACGCTTTCCGCGAACAGGCGGAACGGCTCATCCCTTTCGTGCCATTCAATGTTGGGCAAGATGAATCCGTCCTGTTTCAGATTGGTGAGACTTCTGTGACCTTCAGATGTGATTGTGCTCGGAGAGCCATCCAGCACAACGCCCGAATGTTCCGCACAAATCTTGCGGAGTGAGTCGTCCATCATTTGCCGGGAAAATCCTTGCATCGGATAAGCGCAGTGAAGGGAGAAGGAATACGTCTTCGCTAGCTCGTTCCACAGCTTTTCGAGCTGTATTGCAGCTTCATATTTTCCTTCGGCCCACAACAGGGCAACCATTTCTCCAAAAGCCACTACCCGTCGGTTTTCGTCAAGAGAAGCGGACGCCGCACGCGAGATGACCTGCCCGATCGCGTCCGAAAAAAGCACGCGATTAGGTAGTCCGTCTACCATAAATTTCGACAGAACGTGGCTCGCCTCCAAAGCGATGTACCTGCTTTCTGCACTGGCTCTGGAGAGATCAATTCCTTGGCTTTTCAGCTGGCGGGCGAGCCCATCGATGTGGGCAGAAGTTGCGATAATGACTGCGGAACTCCCACGCATGAGCGCCTTACCAATATGGCCCTTTAATTCATGCAGGAGTGCACCATCATCGCCGTAAAACTGTACGGTGTGATGATGCTCGTGTGGAAACGAAGTCGACATTCCGCTAACGCTCAACTGATTCTCCGAGGAATAAAACAAACGTCGTTAGGAGTCACCGCTAAATTTTAGCAGCCACCTCCCGAAAAAAATGCAGAAATTCAGGGTGAATGATGGCGGTAAAGCGGACCAACTCATATACAGGGAACACTGTATACCGCCTGCTGATACCAGGCTTCCCCTCCGCTGCACAGCAAGCACTTGCTGCGGTGTCTCGTGGAATATCGTATGGCCGTCTTCGTCGTTACCGGCGATTCCGGGCAGACAACGGGCAACCCGAAAGCTCAAGGGGATAGCCCAACGGGCCAGAAGTCGGCGTGGAGGCCAACGCCTTCAAGTAACCCCGCACAGGGATTAGATTTCGCATCTACCTAAAATACGAACTCGGTGTGGTTCCTAAGATCTTTCTAAACATGGAAATGAATGCGCTCGGCGTACTGTAACCGCATTCCAAGGCGGCGTGAGTCACCTTCGCGCCTTCTGCTAACAGGCGCATTCCTTGCATCAGGCGAAGCTGCTGCCGCCATTTCCCAAACGTCATTCCGATTTCTTGTTGAAACAGTCGTTCGATAGAACGCTTGCTGGCCCCACTCACCCGGCATAGCTGAGCTAGCGTCCGAGAATCGCAAGGGTTCTTTAAGAATATCTCTGCGATCCGAACTAGCCTCGGATCCGACAAATTGGGGAGTTGCAGTGGAACTGTCTGCACCGCCTCCAGTTGATGAAGAATGATCGCAATCAGGTGTACTTGCCACCGCACGCTTTTTCTCAACTTGCGCAACGTGCATGCGTACAGGATCAACTCTCTGAGCAAGCCGGGAACGTTGATCACGCAACAGTCTCGTGGAAGGCCTCTTGCAAGCCGTGCTTTCAGATACAGCGTTCGCATCGCCACCGAACCAGACATCGTGACAATATGCGGCACTGCGGCAGGAATCCACACTGCACGGTGGGGAGGTACAACCCATGTTCCGTCTCGACTCCGTACCGTCATGACGCCACGCGAGGCATAAACGAGTTGATCCCGATCATGGAAGTGCAAAGGGATAATGTGTCCGGCTGGATAGTCTCGGGCGAGAGTTGTAATCGCCGATTTGCGATCGCGTGACCGATCGAAAATCCCAGGTTGGCGCATTTGCGACATCGATTGTCACCTTATCGAAAGCACGCAGAACTGGCAATCGCTAGCATCAAGGCTGGCTGGAGAGAGTTCGGGATATGAATCGCCTACATCGATGGCTGTGCAACTCGGATCGTTGGCGCAGCGCGCTTCAACAACGCGTTCCGTGGGTCATCGCTGATACCGACTTGGGGCCGAATGTTCTCGAAATCGGTTCCGGGCCTGGTTTAACCACCGATTTGCTGCGCACGTCGGTGCCGAGACTGACCGCACTAGAAATTGATCCGAAATTAGCCGCCTCGCTGAGTTCGCGTCTGGCGAAAAGCAATGTTCGGGTGATCGAGGGTGACGCGACTCATATGCCCTTTGGGAATTCAGAATTTTCCAGCGCCGTTTCGTTTACGATGCTGCATCACGTTCCTTCTTCAGAACTGCAAGACCAGGTTCTGCGTGAAGTGAGCCGGGTTTTGAAGCCGGGTGGCTTCTTCGTGGGGAGCGACAGCCTTCAGAGCTGGTGGATGAGGATCATTCACATCGGTGACACATTGGTTCCCGTAGATCCGGAAAGTTTCGGCTCTCGATTGCAGCGCGCCGGGTTCGAAATGTTGGAGATACAGCGCAACGCAGAGGCGTTTCGATTCCGGGCTCGACGGCGCGCGTAGCTCGGCGAGTTACACGATGTCCATGACTACGAGGAAAGGAGAACCTATGACTCGCGAAGCCAAACTGATGTCCGGGATCACCCTGATTATTGTGCCGACAATTCAATACGGAGGCTACTTTCTGCTGACATCTTTGATGAGCAAGACCAGCGGATATATGGAGAATCCATTGCGGCAGAATTTCTTTCGCGCGGGACACGCTCATGCGGGTGTCATCGTGCTTCTCTCCCTCATCTGTCAGATGCTTGCAGATTCAGCCCTGCTACCGATTTCCCTCCTCTGGTTGGTTCGAATTGCAGTGCCGTTCGCTGCTGTTCTAATTTCGGCGGGTTTCTTCTTTTCCGTGCTTCCCCCGACTGCGACTCAACCCAATGGAGCGGTCTCCCTGATCTACGTTGGAGCAATTGTTCTTTCCGTAGCCGTCGTTTCGCTCGGCATTGGCTTAGTCAAGGCCGTATAGTTCGTCCACCAAAGGAGAGCACATGAAGGCATCGCCCGGAACCAAGACGTCTCATTACTGCCGAAATTTTTTGTTGGTATTTGTGTTGGTTTTCGCCGCATACATCGGGGAAGGGCTGGCGCAAACAGACAGTGGCGCCCCGAAAGTTCGCTCACAGACAACCACGTCGGAGCGTGATGGCCAGCACGACTTCGACTTTGCACTCGGTAGCTGGAAGGCCCACCTAAAACGGCTCGAGCATCCCCTGACTGGATCGAAGACGTGGGTGGAATTTGATGGCACCTTCGTCGCGCGAAGGGTGTGGGACGGACGTGCCATGATCGAAGAGGTCGAACTCGATAGTCCCGGCGGCCACATGGAGGGACTGACGCTGCGCCTCTACAACGCGCAGACGTACCAATGGAGTATCTATTGGGCCAACAGCAAAAACGGTGCCATGGACCCGAGTCCTCAAGTCGGTCAGTTCAAGAACGGACGCGGCGAGTTCTACGGTACAGATACACTGAACGGCAAGCTCATCTATGTTCGCTTCGTTTGGACAAACACCAACACGAACACTCCGCACTTCGAACAGTCCTACTCCGACGATGGCGGCAAAACCTGGGAGGTGAACTGGATGACAGACCAGACGCGCATAAGCGATACATCGGACAAACCTCGCTGAGGCGGAAACCTCGGGTCCATGTAGCTGATCGTCAGAACCTGATCGAGGCTCGATAACAACTCTCCTTCGAACCAGCGGAAAAAAATCCTTTATGGCACCTTTTATCGTTTTGATCGCATTGTTCAGTTTCTTCTATGTGCTCGGAAGCGTTTGGCTCCCCGCACAATTTGATTGGCTGACATCTCTGCGCCTTGCCTTGGCAGGCATGTTCCTGTTGACTGCCTCAGCCCACTGGGGAAAACGGCGTCAGGATCTTATTGCGATGGTCCCTCCGGCTTTTCCCAGACCTGATCTCCTCGTCACGGTGACAGGGGTATTAGAGATTACAGGAGCTGTCGGCCTGATGCTCCCAATAGCGGCGCCTTACGCAGCTTTGGGTCTTTGCTTCATGCTGATGGCTGTTTTCCCAGCAAACGTCCACGCGGCTCGACAGCACCTCAGTATTGCCGGACGGCCAGTCCAAGCTTTGTTTCCGCGGGCGCTTCTGCAGTTCGTGTTCCTCGCTGCGACAGCCACTGTCTTCGCGGCTGGAAAACGTTGACGAAGCATTTGGCCCCACCGCGATTAACGTTCAGAAAGGTCGAGTACAGACGCCCAAAACAAGGAGCACTAATTTTTGAGGGCGGCCCCGGAGAAGTGGTTGGGAGCAGCCAGATAGAGCTACTCCCGACACGCATCCGGCGCCCGTATCGAGAATTAGAAGCTGCTCATAAAAGGAGTCCACTCTCAGACTCGGAGTATATATGGATTTGAAGCAGATGTTTCTTGCACAACTGGAGCGGGAGGCGATGGCCACGCGCAGAACCTTGGAGCGGGTACCGGAAGGCCGCAATGATTGGAAGCCTCACGAGAAATCGATGACACTGGGATATCTCTCGGGATTGGTCGCCAGCATGCCCGGCTGGGCAGAGTTTATGATCGAACGCGATGAACTTGACTTGAGTCACCCCTCCGCCGATCCATTCAAGACCAAGGTCCTCGAAAACAGAATTGAGCTGCTCAAGACGCTTGACGACGGGCTCATTAAGTCTCGCAAGGCCCTTGAGCGAACAACCGACGAGCGTCTCGAGAGGCCTTGGCGCTTCGTTATGGGAGGCCGGATTCTGTTCGACGCACCCCGATACGTGGCCTTGAACGAATCGCTCTTTTGCCACATGGCACACCACCGCGGACAACTCACGGTGTATCTCCGTTTGAACGAGGCCACCGTACCAGGAATCTACGGTCCGTCCGCTGATGAACACTAATGCGCGCCAGTTTTGGCTGACTGGGCTACAAAGAGAGTGTGAAACCAGTTGATACGATTCCGTTCAACAATCAAGATTCGAGGCATCAATCCCTAGGTTCGCGTGGACGCGGAGTTGGCCCGGCGCCTCAAAAGGAATTGGCGCAAACCACTCCCGGTGTTGGTTCGCATCAACGGGAAGCCGAAGCAATCATGGGGTATTAACATGATGCCCACAGGCGTGGCAGCTTCTATCTGGACCTTCACGACACGATTCGCAATGCCTCCGGGACCAGAGCAGCGTTCCAGTAGAGATCTCGCACAGAATCGCGCCGAATGAGAACAGCTTAGTGTGGGTATCGAGTGCTTTCCCCCGAACCTGCAGCGACCATCGAGTCCGAAGATCATCTGACGAGTCCCGGCAGTGCGCTGGGAGCCGTCGCGTACATGTCGCGGGAGCGACATTAGCACTGATCTGCAACGGCTGAAGCGGGACACTGAATCGAAGGCCCCTGTAATCAGCGACACTGAAGTCTCGAGATTACGGAGGAGCAAAGTAGGTAGACTGTTTGGCGGCTTCGGATCAATCGTCCAGAAGAAGCGTGGGATTGTAGCTATAAGTGCTTCGATGCTTCCTTCTGCACTTCCACTTCGGTGCCAGTGGCGACCTAAACTTGCAAATCTCGCGGAAAGTGAGGGCTTCGCGGAATCCAGGAACATGCACTGCGGGTGAAGCATTCCCAGAAACTTCGAGTCCGTTCGATCCCGATGATGACATGTTCTTGGATGTCTCCAGGCAGCTCAGCCTTCAGGTATAATGCGGGTCTCTCTCCTGGGGCGATACCCTAAGCAAAACGCCCTTGTTGACGACAGCTCATGCCTAGAGGTTTAAGTATGATCGTCGTGGAACGTGGCCTGGAGCAGATAGTCAAGGGTATGTTCGAGGCACCGCCTCGTTGTCTGTTTCGGTCTAAAAAGCGAACCCAGAAGATAAGCTTTAACGCGAGCCAGTTCGATAGCTGTCGAGATTCCAAGGTTGCCCGCCTGATCGTTCTGACTCTATTGATAGCAGCATCCACGGTCACTATTGAAGCTGAACGATTACCAATCAAGACCTACACTACCGCTGACGGCCTACCGCACAACAGCGTGATACGAATTGTCAGAGATTCCCACGGTTTTCTCTGGTTCTGCACGTTACGTGGACTGTCTCGCTTCGACGGCTACACGTTCACTAGCTACGGCGTGGAACAAGGGTTGCGCGGACAGGTCGCTGATGTGTTGGAAACACGTCAGGGGGACTACTGGGTAGCGACCCTAAACGGTTTATATCGTTTCCATCCGAAAGGATCGGCTCAGGATTCTCGCGGTCCAACGATAGGAGAAGGATCCTCGCCCGCTCCGATGTTCGAGATGTACCGGTTGACGAGCGACACGAGCGTCCTCGGCGTCAACACTCTACGCGAGGACCGTCGGGGCACTATCTGGGCAGGAACGAATGCCGGCCTCTACCAACTTAGCCACGCTGGTACTGCGTGGGTGCCACGGCTCGTCGATATTGGGGCCCCTGAGAAAGGAGGAAACAAGGCCCGCGTACTAGGATTGTTTGAGGACGATGATGGTGCAATGTGGGTGAGCCTGCCTGGAAACGGCGTGCGTCGCCTGCTGCCTGACGGACACATTGATAGTGACAGCACAAGTGGGTTGCATCCTCAGGTCTGCAGAATATTCCAAGACCATGAGGGGCGTCTTTGGGTTGGAACTGAGCGTGGACTGCTCCTACTCATACGACAGCCATCCTCTAGCACGTTCGAGTTGGGTCGCACTTTTACCTCGCGGGACGGTCTGCTCGATGATTACATAGGAGGTTTGTTGGAGTCCTCGGACGGCCACCTGTGGGTGGGAACAACCACCGGCCTCAGCCAATTTTGTGCAGGACCGGATTGTGGCAAAAAGACCTTCCGCAGTTACGCGGCCGCTTCGTTGGCACATTTTGGTGCATATACACTCGCCGAGGACCGTGAGGGAAACTTGTGGATCGGAAACGAGGTCGGAGCTTTACGAATCGCTCGGGATGGCTTCACCACCTATGACGAGAGCGACGGTCTGGGAAGCAGTCGAGTTTCCTCGGTGGCAGAAGACTCGTCAGGTCGAGTGTATGTGGTGACCCAGAACACACAGGGCGGGGACGTGAACCTATTCGATGGAAACCGTTTCCACCGGATCTCGCCGCGATTGCCGAAAACCCCGGTCGCTCCAGGCGCATCCTCACGCCAACTCGGGTTGCAAGACCGCTACGGTGATTGGTGGCTAGCCACTGACTTTGGGCTGGTTCGATACGCCCGCGTGAAGCTACCGGCTCAGCTCACGAACGTCGAGCCGACGGCGGTTTACTCTCAGCGCAATGGTCTGCTCTCGGAGATCATCTCTAGTCTTTATTCGGACTCACGTGGAGACGTCTGGATAGGTTCTTCCTTCTACTCAAGCCAGAACGGGGCGCTGACCCGATGGCAGCATACAACGAAAACCCTGCGTGTTTACGGAGTGGCCGATGGACTGACGGCCTCTAGCGCCCCAGTTTCGTTTTGCGAGGACCGCTCCGGGAACCTTTGGGTTGGCTTCATCGGACACAACCTGGCACGCTATCGCGACGATCACTTTACCGTCTTTGCTGCGGTTGACGGTTTGCCTCCAGGGGCAATCTGGAACATCTATTTGGATCACGCGAACCGGATGTGGGTAGCGACCACTGAAGGTGGAGTCGCACGAATTAACAACCCCTCTGCCGATCATCCCGTAATCGTTGCGTACACGACTGTGGAAGGACTCTCCAGCAATCAAGTTCAAGCGATTACTGAGGATCAGTGGAGCCGAATTTATCTCCTCACGGACAAAGGCGTCGACCGGCTCGATCCCCAGACCGGCTCGGTCAAACATTTCACTGTAGCTGACGGACTTGTTACCAGCAGCCACTGGGGTGTCGCTTTTCGAGATCACACTGGTGCGCTGTGGTTTGGCACTCTGCAGGGCCTTTCCCGGCTGATTCCCCAGCGGGAAGAGGCAGTCTCACCGCCGGCTATTCGGATCAGCTCCATCCGCATTCGAGGCGAGCCTCGCCGGATTTCCGAGTTGGGGGAAACTCGAATCGCTGATCTCGTCCTCCAACCCAATCAGAACAACCTCCAGATTGACTTCGGCAGTTTGAATTTCGGCATCGGCGACGTACTCCGTTATCAATACATGTTGCTAGGAGTAGACCGCAACTGGAGCCACCCAACCGACCAACGCACAGTCAACTTTGCCACTCTCTCTCCCGGGAGCTATCGCTTCTTGGTGCGAGCTGTGAATTGGAAGGGATTGGTAAGCTCCGAGCCGGCGGAGATGGATTTTCAGCTGCTGCCGCCGCTCTGGAGGCGCTGGTGGGCGCAAGGCCTACTCGCAATCATGGTCGCCTCTGGCGCCTATACTCTTTACCGTTTCCGGTTGGGACAGTTGCTGGAATTAGAACGCCTCCGAACACGCATCGCCACCGACCTACACGACGATATCGGATCGAACCTCACCCAGATTTCTATTCTCACTGAAGTTGTCCGTCAGAAAGTGGGGCAAGACGCTCAATCGGTAGGGGAGTCCCTGAGCAGGATCGCGGATTTGTCGCGTGAGTTGGTCGATTCCATGAGTGAGATCGTCTGGGCTGTCAATCCGAAGAGAGATCATCTAGGCGATCTGGCCCAACGCATGAGGCGATTTGCCAGCGATGTGCTAAGCGCTCGTAATGTCGGATTTGATTTTCATGCTCCTGAAGAAAGCCAGGATAGAGACTTAAGAACGGACAAACGACGCCAGGTCTTCCTCGTTTTCAAAGAGGGCATCAACAACATTGTTCGGCACTCGGAATGCAAACGGGTAAGCGTCGAATTGGGTGTTGATAGAGGGCAGATTCTGCTGACCTTGCGTGATGACGGGAGAGGATTTGATCCAGCAAAAGTCAATGCCAGCAACAGTGGCCAGGGTCATGGGCTGCAAAGCATGGCGGAGCGTGCCCGCAGCATAGGAGCTGAATTCCACGTGGCTTCCCAACCCGGCCGAGGCACGAACATCAGCTTGCGCATACCGTTGTAGACGCGTACCCAGTCTTGGGTTTCGCTTCTAACGAACAATGCGCCGACGAAGTGCTTCGGCGACGGCTTCCGATTTCGAGTGCACGTGCAGCTTCGCGTAAATGTGCTTCATATGAAAACCGATAGTATTTACGCTTACTCCGAACTCAGCCGCCGATGTCTTGTAATTGTAGCCCTCCGCCAGAAGACGCAACAAACGAAGCTCATGCGGCGTCAGATCGTGAGCTGAGGGTTCCGCGGGGCGAATCTCTCGAAACAGCGTGATTACTCGGCGCGCCACTTCGGGCGACATCGGAGCCCCTCCGTTGGCCGCGTCTCTCAAATTTTCAAGAAGGCGGCCAGGCGGCGTCTTCTTCAGCAAGTATCCCGAAGCTCCGGCACAGATGGCATCGAAGATGCGCTCGTCGTCGTCATATACCGTCAACATGACTAGTACGGATTCAGGGTAGCGTCGCCGAAGCAGCGGAATTCCCTCGATGCCCGACATGCCCGGCAGGCCGATGTCTACCAGGATTACGTGAGGGATGTCCCGGGCAATCTGCGCCAGCGACTCCTCCATGGTGCGGTACACTCCGGTGCAACAATAACCCTCGCTGCCGTTTATCAGAACCCGAAGGCCCTCGCGGATGTCGCGCTGGTCGTCGATAACTGCAACCTTAATGGCGGCTGGGGCGCTCGCTCGCGCGTTCGCAGCTTGTCCGTCGCTGGGATTCATCGGCATTTCACTGAAAGCATCATAGGACCGCGATGCAAGATACCACGGTCTGACGGGTGTGTGGCCTACCTGTTCAGGTAGTAATTCCGGCAATGGCCGCATCCACCACTGCCGCGTTGCTGCTAATCAGAGCAACGAACTCGCCCACTCGCGCAAGCAACTCCAACAAAACCGGTTCAACCCTCCTGGTTTTGGCCTGTTCTTTCGTGGCGACCGGGCTCTTGCGCGACATTAAGAAAGCTACCTGAACATGTGGCGACAGGTAAAGCGGCACTTGGTATCTATGATGACTACTAACTGGCGTTCCTCTTACGTGTGGGTCTTCCGGGAACACAGTAAACACTCTGCCGAGAAAATGGGGGACATATTATGACAAGGGCCAAAATTTGGGGTTGGATGCCTCTACTTTTGTTCTGCGTATTGCCGGTTCTAGCGCAGCAATCGGCTGGCGGCGCCAACAACGCTGCGGTGCCGCCGCTGGTCAACTTCAGCAGCGTGGTAACCGACGCTAATGGCAAGCCGCTGAGCGGCGTCGTCGGTGTGACCTTCCTCTTATACAAGGACCAAGACGGCGGAGCACCTCTGTGGATGGAAACGCAAAATGTCGAGCCTGATAAGCGAGGTCACTACAGCGTGATGCTGGGATCGACGAGCAGCTCAGGATTGCCCTCTGACATTTTCGCAGCGGGCCAGGCACGCTGGCTGGGGGTGCAATTGCAGGGGCAACCCGAGCAGCCACGCGTTCTGCTGCTGAGTGTTCCTTATGCGCTGAAAGCGGCCGATGCAGAGACCATAGGCGGGCTGCCTCCGTCAGCCTTTGTGCGCGCGAATGCCGAAGGCGGAACCGCGAACGGCGGCCACGCCTCTGCAAGCGGCGGAAACGCGTCTTCAGAATCGGCCGCTTTCGGTTCGTCTTCTAAGAATGGAGCGTCCCCGCTTACCAACAAGACCGTCGTGACTCCGGGCGGCAAGACCGATTTTCTGCCCCTGTGGACGAGCAGCAATGTCCTCGGCAACTCGGCTCTCTTTCAATCCAGCTCCGGTCAGATTGGTCTGAACACAACAACTCCGGGCGCAGTTCTGGATGTCAGCGCCCCCAACCAGATCGGCTTCTTCGTTGACGGGCCCTTCAGCGGCGTCGGCGCAGGCCTCCAGTTGCACACCACGGGCACCGGCGGCAAAGGCTGGGAGATTCTGGCGACCGGCAAGACCTCGGCGCAGGGCCCGAGCAAGCTTAATATTCGGGACCTTTCCACGGCGGCGGACGTGTTCACGATTGCACCCGGTGGCCAGATCGGCATTGGGATCACGAGCCCGGGCACGGTCCTCCAAGTAACGGACCACAATGTTACTGGCACCCTTGTGGGCACCGTGCTTGCCGCAGACGCATTCAAAGTTGGCACGGCAGTGTTCGGAGACGTAACTGGCACCAGCGGCCTATCTGAGGGCGTTTTTGGCCAGATTTTAAGCCCAGTAACTGGTTCTGCGGCAGTGATTGGTGAAGCCAATGGAACCTCCGGACAGACATCGGGAGTGTCAGGCTTCAATAGAAGCAGCGGCAAATTCGCTGCCGGCGTGGTGGCTGCGGAAGAGGCGAGCAGCGGCACTACCCTGGGCCTGAGTGCGGTAAGCGATAGTTCAAATGGCACGGGCGTTCTTGGTCTAGGTCAGGGAATGAGCAATACTGGAAACGCATTGATCGGATGCTGCGCGGTGGGCGTATGGGGAGACACTCGGTCGAGCGTATTCGGAGATGCAGCACTGATTGGCACCGCAGATGATGCTCGCGCTATCTACCTGCAAAACAACAGCACAAGCGTGCCCACGGCGTTCATGTTTCAGGGAGCGGCCAATCAGATAGCTTTGCAAGCCGGCGGCAACGGCGGCTTTTGCACCATTGACAGCAACGGACACGAGAACTGCCCCAATGGATTTTCTGAGACAGCCGCAGTGGCCAGCGGGGCGCGCCGCGTAGCGCTCTACGCCATGGAGTCGCCGCAGCACTGGTTTGAAGATTTCGGCAGCGGGCGGCTCGCCAACGGATCTGCCAGCGTGGCCATGGAGAGCACTTTCGCCGAAACGGTGAATGCAAATTCGGAGTACCACGTGTTCCTCACTCCCGAGGGCGACTGTCGTGGACTCTACGTCACCCACAAGACGGCGTCGGGCTTCGAAGTTCATGAGCTTGGCGGCGGGCAGTCGAATGTGGCTTTTTCCTACCGCATAGTGGCCCTTCGGCGCGGCTTTGAGAGCGTCCGTATGCGGGACGTGACGGAGCAATGGAAGAAAGTCAACGCTCCTCTGCCCAAGTCGGTACCTGGACCGCGATTTACGCTGCCAGCTCGGCCTCCGGCTCCTAACGTGTCGGCAAGATCCGACGCAGAAGGGCCGGTTAAATAAGCGCAAAACGCGAAGCGGAACTATCATGCGGTGACAACTTTTCTTGATGGGGCTGCGCTAAAGGGCTAAGATTTTCAAAATATGGGGCTATGCGAAAAGCAGGACAACCGCATGACGACGCGAAAGCGCCATCATGTGTGCAGGTTAGCGGTTTGCTCTGAGCTTGGAGTGAAGGAGAAAATCTTTAGTCCATGGCCTTGCGGCTGATGGCAGCTATACACCGGGCAGACATTCTTCAATGTCAAATCGGGTCAGTTTGGGGGATGATGGTTTTGTAAGTGTCAGAGCAAACACACGGTTGACAGATTGAATCCGAGCTAGCGTGACTTCGCCACTTGATCAACTGCACCTGTCAGGCTTAAAATCTGCTACCATGACCGCTTGGCGAGGTTGCCATGCCCCAATATGTGATCGAGCGGGAGATCCCAGGCGCAGGTAATTTGACGGATGCGGAATTGCAGGCCGTCGCCAGAAAGTCGGTCGGCGTGTTGAAGGAATTGGGACCGGAAATCAAGTGGCTCCAATCCTACGTCACGGGCGATAAAGTCTATTGTGTGTACCTGGCGCCAGACGAGGAAACGATTCGCGAACACGCACGCCGCGGAGGTTTTCCGGCGAATCGCATCTCAGCCGTCCGCCGCATGATCGATCCCAATACTGCAAATTAGTTCTTAGGCAGAGTCTTCGGTCCGAAGGCCTGATCCCGTGTCGCAGTAAAGCACTTCATGGATGGCTTGCTCGACCGGCATCGCCCATCCCTCCATCCATGCCGTCAGGCCCGCAGCATCGCCGAGAGTTCTGCGCGCAAATTCAAGGGCCTTCTCAAGCCTGGCTTGCTCAGCGGGCGTGACCGGAGTGCCCAATCGTTGGCGAAGTGCGCCAGCAGCTCCTGCCAAGCGCAGCGATTGCTCGGCGTTCGATTGCGCCGCGGCATTTACGGCGAGACATTCGAGCGCCCTCGCGATGCCGCGTTTGTAACCCAACCCTTGGAACAACTTGATACTTTCGCCGTACAGGCGGCGCGCCTCGGCATTGTTCCCCTGATCGCAGCTAAGACTCGCCAAATCGGAGAGAGTGCTCGCAATTCCCCAGCTATCATGCAACCGGCGAAACTCCGATAGGCTCTGTTCACAGTAAGAACGCGCAGCAACCAAGTCCGCTTTTTCCCGCGCGACATCGCCGAGGTAGTTCAAAGTCCACGCGACACCGGCGCTATCTCCCACCTGACGGAACACCATAAGACACTCATCGTAAAGCGAGATTGCGCGCTCAAATTCGCCCTTCATCTTCATCACGCTCGCGAGATTGCTAAGGGCCCGGGCGATGTCAGCGGGATCGCCAAGATCCTTCCATATCGCGAGACAGCGCTCGAAGAGTAAGGCGGCGTCGGTGAGCTCACCACGATCGCGAGCGTTGACGGCCAACGCGTTAAGTGCGACGGCAACGCCGCGGTTATCCTTTAGCTCGACACAGGTCTCGAGGCTCTGTTCGAACATTGGTCGTGCAGAGCCGTAATCGCCCTGTGCCGCCGCCATTACTGCGCCGGCAAAAAGCAGGCGCGCACGAAGCTTCGGACGTGACGCTGACGCTGACCGTTCCAACGCTAGGAGTCTGCCGATGGCATCACGGCCCTCCGCGAAATGCTCGCGTGTCTCCCAGAAGCGGAACAGAGCGGCGCCAAGGCGCAGGCCCCATTCGGCATCTCCAGTTTTGATCAGATAGTCAATCGCTAAACGGAAGTTCTCATGCTCGACCTCATAACGATCGAGCCATTCCGGTTGGGCGGCAATATCTTCGGCACCTTCTTCGGCAAGCACGAGATAGTAAGCCGCATGGGCCCGGCGAGTCGCAGATTCATCGTTGCTTTCCGCGAGGCGTTCGAGAGCGTACTCGCGGACGGCTGAAAGCATAACGAAGCGCGTTTCTTTATCAACCTGCTCCACCTGCTGGGCTAAGCTCTTGTCCACGAGTGAAGCCATCGCGTCGAGCACATCCAGCCCCAAGTCGCCTTTGGTATCGCACACGGCTTCCAAGGCATCCAGCGTGCAGCCACCTGTAAACACCGAAAACCTCCGCAAGAGAGTTTGTTCAGCGACATTGAGGAGGCCGTAACTCCACTCCACGGTGTTGCGAAGAGTTTGCTGCCGAGTCGGCAGATCGCGGGCGCCACCGGTCAAAAGGCTCAACCGGCTTTCAAGACGTATCAGCATAGCGGACGGCGAAAGCAACTTGATGCGCGCCGCTGCCAGTTCAATGGCCAGAGGCAGGCCATCAAGTCGAGAGCAGATGGCCGCGACCGCGGGTGCGTTTTCTTTCGTCAGCGCGAATTGGTGCTTTACCGCCTGCGCGCGTTCCACGAACAGCTCGATCGCTGGAAGGCGGGAAAGCACTTCCAGAGGCGGGTTCGACTTGGGATCGGGCAACGCCAGCGGTGGCACCGGAAATTCGTGTTCGCCGTAGATATGAAGCGGCGCTTGGCTCGTGACCACCACTTTGAGTTTGGGGCCAGCAGTGAGCATTTGCGCCACGATCGGCGCGGCAGAGACGAGGTGCTCGAAGTTGTCGAGCACGAGGAGCATCGGCTGACTCAGTGCGCCGACATACTCCATCAAGTTTTCTTGCAGCGAAGTGTTTCCGGTCTCGCGCGCGCCCACGGCTTGCGCGATCGCGGAAGCTATCAAGCCACGTTCGGCAATCGCGGACAGCGCGACAAAACAAACACCGCTGGGAAACTGGTCGGCCATTTCGCCCGCCACCTGTAATGCGAGCCGTGTCTTCCCGATGCCACCCGGACCGGTGAGAGTCACGAGGTGTAGGCCGGGGCGGCTCAAAAGCTGGCGAAGATCATCCGATTCGCGTTCCCGTCCAATGAATGCGGTGCGCTGCACCGGCAGGTTGTTGCGGCGAGGTTCCGCTTCCCGGGTAGGCACATCGGCCAGGCGGTCGCGCACCGCAGCGAGGTCGCGAGCCAAATCCCGGGTGGAGGCGTAACGCTGCTTCGGATCCTTGGCAAGGCAACGCTCTACAATCCAAATGAAAGGAGCGGGCGCCTGCAGCGTTTTGGTGCCGAGGCGCTCGGGTTCGTCGCGAAGGATGGCTGCCATCGTTTCCGCATGCGTCTTCTTTCTGAATGCGGGAGCTCCGGTGGCCATTTCGTAAAGAACCGACCCAAAGGAAAATTGGTCAGAACGAAAATCCAGATCCTCGCCGGTCGCTTGCTCTGGCGACATGTAGCCGACAGTGCCCACAACCGTTCCATGCTCGGTGATGGTAGTGCTCGATTCCGAACTGCCGCGGTCGGGTTTAAGAAGTTTCGCCAGACCGAAATCTAGCACCTTGGCCATACCGTCGTGAGAAACCATTAGATTCTCGGGCTTCAGGTCGCGATGAATGAGGCCAATCTCGTGCGCTTTGGCAAGACCGTCGGCAACTTGCGCCGCGATTGCAACTAATTTGCGAAATGGAATCGGGCCGGAGGCGAGCAGCGAGCGCACCGTTTCCCCATCCACCAACTCCATGGCGATATAGCGCGTGCCGTTCTCGTGCCCGAGTTCATAAATCGTCACGATGTTCGGGTGATTCAATGCACTGGCAGAACGGGCCTCCTGCTCGAAACGCGATAAGGCTTCCTGATGCGAACCGCGGTCGAGCGAAAGGGTCTTGATTGCGACCTCACGATCGAGGCGGCTGTCCTTGGCGCGATAGACTTCCCCCATCCCACCGGCGCCCAGTCGCTGAAGAATCTCGTAACTGCCAAAGCGCGCACCCGGCGATAGGGTGGGTGACGACGAACGTGAATTGGGAGGTGGATTCATGGAACTTGTAGAAGCGGCTCTCGGCATGCCGAAACGGACGCTTACCTACTGCGCAATTACAGGTGAATAGTTTGATTTCGCGACCGCGATAGATCCCAAGGGAGCACCCCTGACGGGCTTATAATATCGCAGAATTCGGAGGGGTTTAATGGATATTCGATCGCTTCAGCGGCCCCTGAAAGATATGTACCGGCAAGACCCGGGCCAGTTCGCAAATCACGCTGACCGCGCACGGTACTCAGGCTGACGCACCGATCGCTTGTTCTGTGGACTTGGGGCGTGCAATCTACGCGGCGCAAGCGCACAAAGGAGTTGGTGGCGCCGGTACCGGAGCCTGCTCGGGAGACTTGTTGTTAGGCGCGCTAGCCGCTTGTGCCCAGATTACCTGCCAAATGGTCGCCGCTGCCATGGGAATACCCACAGAGGCGATCGATGTCACAGTCGAGGGCGAGATGGATCTGCAAGGAACGCGGGAATATCGAAAGAAGCCCCAGTCGGATTTCAGAGCATCCGCGTTACTTTCGACATCCGAGCACCGCAGGCAACGCCAGAGCAGTTAAGGGCGTTGCAGGCCAAAACCGAACAATATTGCGTGGTGATACAAACGCTGCAGCATCCGCCGCGGATTGAGAACAAATGGAATCAGTAGGGACCCCGATCAGATTTGATCTCAGCTTCGTCGTTATTTCGGCTTGATGTTCTGATTTACACGGAACAGGTTCCCAGGATCGTAACGCTTCTTGATCTTCGCCAAACGATCGTAATTCTTGCCGTAAGTCGCGCGGATGCGATCCTCGCCTTCTTCCATCATGAAGTTGACGTATGCGCCTCCGGCGGAATAGGGATGAAGCGCACTCCAATACTCCTTTGCCCAGGTGGAGATTTTCTCCTTGTTGGCTGGATCCGGATCGACCCCGACAATCACAGAACTCCACGTCGCGTCGCGGTAACCCCACGGTGTGGCGCTGTTCTTAATGCGGCCGGCGGCGCCGTTGATCGGGTACAGGTGCATGGTTGACTGCAGCGACGGCATGTTGGCCGCGTATTTCACATGCACCGCGATGGCTTCGTCCGGCAGCCTGCGCACGAAATCGGCCTTCCAGTACCATTGATGGCCCAACGGATATAGACCGTCGTGCATGCTCTGGAGTACCGGGTGCGGAATTGGCCCGACCATATCGAGCGCCGGAGCTTTCAGACTCCGGATCGGCTTGAACACTTTCTCCCCTTTCTTGATCGGCCCGGTGTAGCACCACACGATGCCGCACAACTTCTTGTTGTGCAGGTGCTCGGGGAACGGGGCTACTGGCGGCACCGTGAGGAAAGCAAAGAACCCATAGAGGTCATCGGGCGCTTTTGCGATGAAATCGCGGTACCAGCGCATAATCTCGGCAGCGTCTTCCATCGGCCACAGCATCGGACCGCCGTAATCGGTGTGCACGCTTTGCCCCTTGAACAGAAATGATGTCGCGACGCCGAAGTTGCCGCCCCCACCGCGCACCGCCCAGAACAGGTCAGGATTCTCCTTGGCGCTGCCGGTAGTGAACCGGCCGTCGGACAACACCATTTCAACGGCCAGCAGATTGTCGATGGTCAGGCCATACCGCCGCGTCAAGTAACCGATACCGCCGCCCAAAGTCAGTCCGGCCACGCCGGTCGTCGAAATGATGCCCGAAGGAACCGCGAGACCGAATATATGGGTCGCATGGTCTACGTCGCGCCAGAGCGCTCCTCCCCCGACCCTTACGGTCCTCTTCTTCGGGTCTACGCAAACATAGTTCATTGGCGAAAGATCAATCACCAACCCGTCATCGCATACTCCCAACCCACCAGCGTTGTGCCCTCCGCCGCGTATGGACACCAGCATTTTCTGCTCGCGGGCGAAGTTCACCGCGGCCATGACGTCGGCCACGTCGGCGCAGCGCGCAATCAGTCGCGGCCGCCGGTCGATCATCGCGTTGTACACCCTGCGAGCCGCGTCGTAATTCGGATCGCCTGGCTCGATCAGCCCTCCGTGCAAGCAGGCTCTGAAATCGGCAATCATCGTTTCGTTCAGCATTGTTGATCCCGGCGTCCAGAAATTTGAAGTGTTCGATGCCAGCAGCGTCGCTCGGCAAGCGCTGCGTCAACCCGTAAGTTCAGCCAGAACTTACAATTTGGACCCTAGCTCGCACATAATACGCCTCCCCTTCAGGCTAGGGAATCCGTATTGCTAGAGTTTCTTCCGCCATGACACAGCAGTATCGCTGAGACCGCGTCAATTCCCGCATGGTTGGCAAACAGGAAGTAATGTGACGAACTGCCCGCAACCCTTCAAGAAACGGATCCCCTCGCTTGGTTCAATGCCGGGCGACCCACACAGCAGGAGTAAGGTCTGGAAGGCACTGGGTCGGGAGATCGGCAAGCCCAGGGAGAATCGCGGAAAAGTATTCGCGCATGGGGAGTTTCAACCTGCGGCAGCTTTCCACGACCGAGAGTATCGCCGCAACGGTCCCGCCAGCGGGCTGCCGATGTGCAACCAATTCTTTCGACCAAGAGCTACCGGACGCATCGAGTTCTCCGCCAGGTTAGTACTTAGCTCTAATTCGGGAACCTCCAAGAAGCGGTGAGCTTCTTCCACAGTCCGAGTGCGTACTGGCAAGCCTTGCTGGGTGCGATGGAGGGTAATGCTACGAACTGTGCTAAAACGAAATTGCCGAATTGGGCACTGCCATCAAGGTTCGCTTGCTCTGAAGCCTGTACTACCGGTGCGTCCGGCAGCGAACTCGCTTTCATCTGACGCTGCTGGCACAGCGCCCCGCAAGCCGCCAACATCACAAAGCAACCGGCCCGGATTGGGACAGACCCAGCCATACTCCAATTCCCAGACTGGCAAACCGCGCTAAGGTTCTACGCACGGGCACGTTGCCTACGTCAACCTCAGCATTCCACGTACCACTCTTCTGCCGCCTGCAATTAGTTGGAAAAAAGGAACCTGCGGGTTGCCCCCCTGCGATAGCGAAACCCTTCGCGTGCGAAGATGTAAAGTCTTTCATTCAAAAAAACGCATTCGTTCCTAGAGGACCATCTTAGACCCTGCCCCATTGACAGTGCATTCGCCTGGTGAGAGACTCGGCTCGCTGGCCGCGAAACTGGTTTGCCCGCGCTCGCCTGCCAACGCCTACCCAGTTTTCCGCAGCAGCAGAATCGCAGCACTCCAGCATGAGCAACTCTTCTACTGTCGATCGGGAATTTCTCCAGACACTATTGGCGTGCGCATTTGTGCTGCAGCAAAGTCAGAAGGTTAGTCCGTCGCTATCTGCGATTGGCGAAGGCGAGCGATTGACCACGAGCGGAGTGCTCGACGGGGACGTAGAACACCCGATTGTCGACGATAAACCAAACGTGACCACCAATAATGGAGCCGTTGCCGGATTGAATGGTGGTGGCTCCGAGGTTCCCGTGCCGAGGCTCGAAGAAGACGATCGAAGTTCCGGGGCTTTCCTGTCGTATTTGGCGAGCACGATATACGCACAGGGCGGAGCAGTATCGGCAGATGCAGCGCTCGACCTTGTACTCAACGATATTGCCGAGCAAGCGCGCCAGGCGACAAACGCGAGCGCGGCGGCAATCGCCCTGAAGCGCGGAGAGGAAATGGTCTGCCGTGCCAGAACGGGAAAGAGTACTCGGGAGATAGGTGCGCCTCTCGAACTGCCGGGCAACTGCATCCAGGGTAGCGAAGCGATGCGTTGCGACGACACTGAGGCCGACTCGCGTGCCGATGCCGTCATGTGCCGGCGTCATGAGATTCGCTCGTTCCTCATCTTTCCCCTCCTCAAGCAGGGCGAGTTAGTTGGACTTTTTGAGATTCTCTCCTCACGTCCAGGAGCCTTCGGGGACCGTGATGTTCAAATTCTGCAGGGCCTTTCGCGGCAAGTACTGATCAATCTTAACTGCGCGACTGAGATCCCAAGCTGCCCGCCAGAGAGTGAGACGCAAACCGCCGCCGAGAGCATGAATGCGTGTTTTGAGTCATTCCGGGTGAGGCCACCCGAAGTAAAGACTGCCCAATTCCGGCTTTCTGA
>CAWIZP010000005.1:0-341547 GCA_963840575.1 uncultured Acidobacteriota bacterium | reverse complement strand
CACGCGGCAGAACAACGAAAGACAACACGGGAAAATAATGACGCAGTCCCAAGGAAGTATAAATCCAAGAAAGTAAAGGCTCCCCAAAGGGGAAGGCTTCAGATGGTCTTCGTCAGGATTAAACTCGAAAACAATTACTGATTTTGAGGCAAGTTGAATCTTTAAAAAGGAAGTCAAATGAGAAAAGTAATCTACGCAATCAACATCACCCTGGATGGCTGCTGCGACCACACCAAAATGATTGCCGACGAAGAACTCCTTAAATACTATGCGCACTTCCTGCAGGATGTTGACCTGCTCGCCTTTGGGCGTAAAACCTATCAATTGATGGTTCCTTATTGGCCTGATATCGCAAAAAGCCATTCTGAGACAAAAGCCGAGAACGAATTTGCCGACGCCTTTGACTCGATCGACAAAATTGTTTTTTCGCAATCGTTAGACAGCGCTGAAGGAAATACGAGAATTGTTCGCACGAGCCCTCAGGACGAAATTCCTACATTGAAACAGGAGCGAGGCAAAAATATCTTGCTCGGCGGAGTAGCTGTCCCTTCACAACTGATAGAGCATGGCTTGGTCGATGAATTTCATTTTGTCGTCCAGCCGATCATTGCAGGAGAAGGGAGCCGATTGTTGAAAGGTGTTAGCCTGCAGGAGAAATTCCAGTTAAAACTGGTTGAGTCAAAGATTTTTAAATCAGGATGTGTTGCGCTCCGTTACTTGAAACAGTGACAGAGGAATCTGCGGCCGGAGCAATATTTCTAGAGGTCATCACAAAAGGAGAGATGCCAAGTCTTTTCTTGCGGGCGCCAACAGACTGACTCTGCTATGAACCTCTGGCGCCATGTCTTTTAAGCATTCTGAGAATCATTTCTGCTTTTGTGTTACCTGGTACACGGCACGCAGAATTGTTTGGTTTTCCCGCGCCGTTCCCGATGCCACACCTTGCTCCGCTGTTTCTGGCAGGCGGCCTCGTCGAGACTTTTGGCGGCTTGCTTTTGTTGATTGGACTGTTGTCTGAAAGCGCCAGTTCGATGGCGAGCTGCGCACAGGCCAATCCTATTGGCGAGCCGCGGGCAGGTCACTCTGGGTGGCCTTGCGCCAAGCGGCCATAGCCGCGACTCGCATCAAGCAGGTCGCGTATAGACGCGGGCTCTACACCTCGCGCGCGATCTCACTGGCCATCAGATTCCGACAAGCTCAAAAGGTGACTGCCCTCTGCTGCAAAGGACGCGGAACTGCTCGTCTTAACCGAATCTCCCTTGCGGACCAGCAGAACGTAGAAAATTAATCCAACAACGCAAATCAGCGTTAACTCCGTTAGATAGATGTATAACCCGGATAATGTGGTCTTGATACTCGCGGTCAAACCACCCGCGATAGAGTCTCCAGCGCCATGTGCCAGCGCAGCGGGCCAGAAGCTTCTGGTCCGCAATGTTAGCCATGCCATGAAGAATGACGCCGCCACCAGCAGGATCGGAGAAAATAGGAACGCACCTAGATAGCGATTCTCAGGATAGTTGTAACCGGCCAGCAGCAGGGGCAAATGCCAAAACGACCACAATAGGCCCAAACAAACGACGCCCTCGGACAATCCCAGACGCTGGATCAACCTTCCCTGGAGGTATCCACGCCACCCCAGCTCTTCGCCGACCGCAAAAATCAACCCAACCAACGAATAGGCTGTTGCCGTTACGGCGACGTTGCAAATGAACGTCGGCCAAGTTTGTTCTCCTCGATCTAATAGCCAACGTCCGCCGGACACCTGAACGCCAGCAGTGGAGAACTGGAACCATGCGGACCGTCCCCAACCCATCCAACTGAAGATCCCAATCTCGCCAAAGGCAACTAGAGTGGGTATCACCACGGCATAGGGCGCAAACGCAAGCGTGCGCCAATTCGCCTTCCACAAAACATCCTCGCGAGCCGGTTTGTAGAACGCAATCAGTAGCAGAACCCAAGGGCGGGCGTCATCATCGCGGCAACCAGCCAGGGCGCTATCGCATTATTTTCGACGTTGCCGCGGACCAAATAGATCCCAGCGACTTGCAAGATCCAGCTTGAGGCAAATATGCCGATGCAATAGACGAGGACCATGCGCTGCTTGGTCATTGTCGCTTCCTCATGATTGATTCCCGAATGGCCATTGCCGAATGGCCATTGCCGAATGAGAGTCTTCGGTGCGAAATAGGTTTCACGATGGGGATCGCCCGACCGACGAAACTATCTTTTGCGACCGGCATCTCATGAGCTATGTCTGCGCAAAGCGAAACAACGAACGCACTCTGGAATTCCATGCACGATGAATCGGAAAAGCCTCATGCATTGACGTGTACCGAAGTCTGGGGCGGGAATCGAAAGGTCAGTCGCACGGTTAAGTTGCCCAGCCTTATGGCATGGGTAGCTTCGACTCCCATCCACGACGGAGAAGGTGGCGGCGATCTTCACTACATGTCCGTCTGCGATCACGACCTGATCTCCCGCGTGGCTCTGGCCGACGTGAGCGGGCATGGTCACGATGTCAGTGCCGTGACCCAGACGCTGCGCGAGCTGATGCACCAGAACATCAACGCCTGGGATCAGTCAGATTTCATGCGCGGCCTCAATGACATGTTCAACCAAAGCAAGAAATATGCTACGGCGATCGTCTTGAGTTTCCACCGCGTCACAGGCCGGCTGGCGTTCAGCAACGCAGGGCACCCGCCTCCGCTCTGGTATCACGCCGCCCAGCGAAGTTGGGGGTGGCTGGAGGAGGGAAATGACCCGCAAATCAAAAAAGTCGGCGGCTTACCTGTCGGGTTAATTCCTGGAACGAACTACAGTCAGACGGTTGTTACCCTGAACCCATCCGATCTTCTTGTGCTCTATACAGATGGTATTACCGAAGCCGAGAACGGGATGAAGCAGGAATTGGGGCGAGAACAGCTTCTAGACTGGGCACGTCAGGCTCCAGTTGACTCTGCGAAAGCGTTGGGAGAAGACTTGCTGCAACGACTGGAGTCGTTTCGGGGCAGTCTCCGCAACGATGATGAGACACTTCTGGTGTTGCAACGCGAAGAAGAATCGCGTCTTTTAGTGTTGGGCGAGGTTGCAAGCAGCTATACTTTTGGCCGGCTGCGGAGGAGTCTCAAAAAGGAATAATCGGGACTTCGACTAGTTTGCTTGAAAAAGGACGGACCTACGGTATGTTCTGGAATAGCCCGAAGGTCCGGCGTTTCACCACTACGCTTCTGGCCGCTGGTCCCTCCTTACAGTTGGGCCCCCGAGAAGGTTAATAAGCCCATCCAACGTGGTCACCGTCACATCTGGCATGACGCCGGCGTCTTGTCTGGCCCTTTCTCCGTGCGCACAGCCTGTCACCTCTCTCAACGATCTGAATCTCAAGGTCAGACGAACCGAAAGAACACGCTTCGGATGCTCGGTTCGCAGGAGGTTACAATGGCGAGGCTGATCCCATTTTATGTTCCGCAAAACTTCAAACCACCGAAGAACCCGGGGCAACCCCCGGAACAGCGGGGCAAGATCATCGAGTTCCAAAGTGCTTCGATCAAAAAGTCGGCTTAGACGCTGGGGAAAACGATGTACTTCGCGTTCTTACTCAGCCTGTTGATTGACTGACGTGAGCCTGCACTTCAGGGGGAGCATGTTTATGGATTCTAATCGGAGTTTGTACATCCCTGTGATCCTTGGTACGGCCAGAATGGGCCGGATGAGCCAGCACGCAGCCAGGCTTGTCACCGAGGGACTGAGAAAGTGTACGGGCGTCGAAAGCGACCTCATCGATATCGCAAAGCTTCCCCTACCCACGAACGATGCGGGCGAGGCCATCAAGGACGCGAGTTTTTCCACCAAAGTGGATCGAGCTGACGCACTGGTCATCGTATCGCCTGAATACAATCACGGCTATTCTGGGCTCTTGAAGCATGTACTGGACAGCTGCCTCAAAGAATACATTCATAAGGCTGTTGGCATCGTGGGAGTATCAGCTGGACCGTTTGGCGGAGCCCGGGTAATTGAGAACCTACTGCCCGTCATGCGCGAACTGGGACTCGTCACAATCTTCTGGGACGTAAATTTCTCGACCGTGCAAAAGGTGTTTACCACGGAAGGCACTCTTCTCGACGATTCTTATATCCGGCGCATCGATAAGTTCTTGCAGGAACTCATCTGGATGGCGAGGACGCTACGTCACGGTCGGGAGCAAATAGCTTTGCACTGATCGGAGGCCCATGATGCCTGCTCTGGAAAAGACTGAAAAAATGATCTGTCCGCGGTGCGGTGCAGAAATGAACCACCACTCGGACAAGATGATTTATTTTAACGACCCTCAAGAAGCGGTTCTATTTGATTCAACCGTGCGCGGACACATTGAAGAGTTTCACGCGTGCCCGAATTGTGGCACGGGAGGCTCTCGGCGGGCGACGTTGTGAGAAGCTGTGGTCCGGGAGGGGGCGCTGCGCCCGGGGATTGCGCACTCAAATGTCCGTTGTCCTGATACGCCCGGCTTCATGGACTAATGAAGCCGAGGCTTTTGGAGTCTTCCCCTTGGTCCGCAGGTGCCAGCGTTGAGAGGCCGGTGTATTGCTGTGAAGCTCGTTGGAAGGGACTTCGTAGACAGTAACCAAGGCCTCCGGCCCGGGCTAGCTGAGTCGCGCGCTGAGGCAAAGGACACTTCGGGCACACAGCGAGTTCGTAGCAAGCGCCAATGGCATTAACTCCTCGGCGCGTTGTGCCGCACTGAGCCGTCATATCAATTGAAAAATCAACGAAGAGTCGTTTGTCCGCGTTACCCAATTAGGGCTTTTTCGAAGAGGTCTATCGAATGCCCCTGTAATGCTGTTACCGCACACATCTTCAAGACCGGGTCCAACGCGTAGGTGCAACGGCGACATCGGATGCAGCACAAAGACGGCCAGGTAGAGCAAGCCCAACAGCAGACGCAGCGGCAAATCGCAGGACATCCCGTCTCGAATGACCAACCGACGCTGATTTTTCACGCATACTATTTCTCCTCGCAGTGGTTTAGCTGCCAGTTCGTGGCAGCGCTAGATCTCGACTTCACTCCCATTTGGGATCGCTCTGGAACTTCCACTTTCGTCCCGACCGAAAACTGGAGGCAGTGCAAAACTTGTCTTCCATGAACTGCATGTACTTCACCTTCTCGCCCTTCAGCCTGAAGAGGATGGCAAATGGCGATGTCACCCTCTTGCGCATTTTGGTCGAGGTATAGGTGAATCTCTCAAAGACCGCAACCTTATCGCCTTCTCCAAAAATGTCCTCTGGCGTAAAAGAGTCGACATTCCAGAATCGCCCTACATCATCAAAGGTCTTGATGATGGCATCGACTCCGTGGCTTGTTCCGCACCATGGCATGATCTTCTGCAGGTCGGGGTTGCTATAGTTCAGCGAGACATAGGTGACATCGGCCGCGCACAGATCCCTCACAATTTTCGGGTCGCGGACTCCTTCGAGAAGCTTGGTCACGATTTCTTTAGGTTCACGCGGCATGTTTTGAAGCGAAGTAACTATTGAGGTGAATATAGCGTTCGTGCATTCCCGTGACTAGAGGTCCATTGTGAAATGCAGAGTTTCAAATTTGGAACAATCCCATCCCAATATCTGATGCACGATCAGACCGGCGTTGAGATCACTGACTTGCACAAGAGTTTCCTGCGACAAGACGACCAGCAGATGTCGTGGCAGGGTTGGGCTAGATCCGGGAGAGGCGATCGCGATCGCCGAGGCGTTTCAAGAGATCGACAAGCATTCCTCGTTCTGCACGGGAAAGGTTTGCAACGGCTTTTTCCATGTCTAGTTCGTGCTGAGCAAAGGCCTTCTCTATCAACTGGCGGCCTTTGGTCGTCAGTTGGACAATCCGAATTCTGCGGTCACTAACATGATGCTTTCGCACGACCAACCACTTGCTTTCAAGCCGGTCGATCGCGCTTGTTATTGAGCCCGTGGTGAGTTCTACCATTTGTCCAATGATGTTGACTGGCAGAGGCCCTTTGTGGAGTAGTGCTTCAAGGACTCTAAAATCGGAGTCACATAAGTTGATTCGTTTGATGCTTGCTTCGGCCTCAGCCAGCAGTACACGATAGGCTTTCCAAAGTACCAGGAAGACGTGTGTCCCGTCAGATTTGGCTCTTCTCTTCACCTCTCGTTCCATCTGAGGATTGTAGAGGGAAAAGAACCTTGATGTCATGACAATAAGGAATCTTGTCTGTCATGTTTCGACGAAACCACGATGCAGCGCGATTTTGGCAGCGTGAGTTCTGTCGTTTGCTTTCAGTTCGGACAAAATATTCCGCACATGTCCCTTGACCGTGTCCTCACTGATGTTCAGGCGGTCTGCCACAACTTTATTCGAGCAGCCCTTCGCGATAAGTTTCAAGACTTCGACCGCCAATCTCAAGAGCATTGCGGCAATTGACTGCGCGGTCGAACGCAAGGGAGGAAGCGATACCCTTAAAAGCCACGTGGTTGACGAGGTTTTCTGCATTGCACGAGAGGCGCTGACCAACGCCTATCGTCACTCGGGAGCGTCTCGGATCGTGGTGGAACTTGATTATCAACGGCGAGAGTTCAGAATGATCTGTCGCGATAACGGCCGCGGCTTCGACGCCGAAGCATTACGCGCAAACGAAGCCACCGGCCATTGGGGACTTCTTGACACGGAGGAGCGCGCAGAATAAATTGGAGCCGACTTCTTTTACGACAGTACCTTGAACGTGCCAGCTCGCCGAGCCTACCAACGACGGGGTCGCTCTCGTTTTTTCGGCCGGAGAACAGCAGCGTAATCAGTTCGGAAATCAGAGGGTAACGACAACTCGTCCGCGTCGTGCCGGATGCTCGACAAGTTCGTGCGCCCGAGCAATGTCCAACAGTGGCACTCGTTCAGCGATTTCGAAACCTGACCAGCCGGCTTCGAGCGCCGCGTTCAGATCGAGTGTCGCCCTAATCTTGTCTTCCTTCGAAAAGTCGTCACTGCCCAAGAAAAAGAGCCGAATGTTCTTGAACACCATCAGCCAGAACGGAATCGCCGGAGTACCGGCATTTGTCGCATAGGTTGCGATCGACCCATTCATTTTCAGTAAATCGACATCGGCCGCGATATTCGCTCCGAATGCGACTTCCACGATGTGGTCGACACCCTGCGGCGCCAGCTCCTTCATGCGAGCCTTGAACTCATCTTCATTTTGATTTCGAACCACTTCATGAGCTCCCGCATTTTCCGCAGCTTCCGCGTCTTCCGAGGACCGGACTGTCCCGATGACGCGAGCTCCGGCACGGCGCGCCAACTGAACCGCGCAGAGGCCGACGGAACCTGCGGCTCCCTGTACCAAAACCGTCCGACCGTTTACCGCACCGGCCACATGGACTGCGCGATGCGCGGTAATGCCAGGAATACCGAGACATGCACCCTGCTCCAGCGTTACATTTTCGGGTAATGAAACTACAAGTTGGAGCGGGAGTACGGTAAATTCAGCCGCAGTGCCAAACGGACGATAGGATTGAGCTCCGTAGCACCATACCGAACGCCCCAGCCATTCTGACGAAATGCCCGCACCGAGTTGATCGATGCGTCCAGCGCCATCACTGTGCGGAATGACGCGCGGATACGGCATACCGGAACTGAACGTGTCGTCGCGCTTTTTCACGTCACCCGGATTGATACCTGACGCCACTATGCGAATGCGCACTTCGCCCGCACCTGGAATCGGATCTGGCATCTCACCGACCGCCAAAACCTCTCGTGCCGGTCCTTGTCTTTCGTACCATGCAGCCCTCAGAAGCTCTCCTCGTTGTGACCTGACGATTGTTACACCGGAAGCTTGGGAAACAGCGCAGGAACCCTTTCCACCGCAAAATCCTTAAAAAGTCGCACCGCTCGGGGCACATACCGCTTGCTCAAGTGCACCAGAGAAAGGTTAAACAAGCGCAGATGCCATGTGGGCATTACTTCAACCAACAGCCCTTGCCGCAGCAAGTCGGGTTGCACAATTGGCGGAAGTTCTCCGATTCCGGCTCCAGCCACCAACGCGACCGCCAGGCCCGCATACTCGTTAATCGAAAGATGCGGTTGAAAATTGATTGAGACCTGAGTTCTGCCGTCCGTTGCGCGTGCTCCAGCAGCTCAGAACCGACGTCCGTCAACCGCAAACTGCGCGTGGATCTCTCTATCAGCCGGACTCCGAGTTGTTCCTCGAGGTCCGCGACCCTCCGGCTGACCGTGGATGTAGGCATTTGCAAACGCCGGGCTGCGCGGACAAAACTGGCTGATTCGGCGACTTGCGCGAAGATCAACAGTGAGTTGAGATCCGTCTTCACGTTTGCCAGAGCCCACGTTACTATGGGATAGTTTACACCTTGATATCAAGGTAGTCTAACTTTTAAGAAAGATGTGTGTGGAAAACCTACGGCGCCAAGCTGCCGCGCGGCAACGTCGAACGTCTTTTTGAGGAGGTGATACTTGGGGGAGCAGGATGAGAACTTGGTCGTGCTCGATAACGCCTTGCAAGAGCTGGCCCGCTTTGACTCCCGCAAGGCGCAAGTCGTGGAACTTCGGTTTTTCGGAGGGCTGAAGGTGGAAGAAACCGCAGAGGTCCTCAAGGTCTCTTCGATTGCGGCTCTTGCACGTTGCCGTCGTTTGGCGTCATTGTGCCCTCACGTCTACGAAATCATATTACCTCGGTGCCCCTTCAAGAAAGCTGGGGTACTGCACGGGCGTGGCTCTATCGCCAAATGAAGCGTGGCGTACAAATTCTTCGCGCTGGTCGGCAGGCAGTTGCAGGGCGTCCTGCAGCATCACGATAGAAACGGGTTTCAGGGAAGTGCAAACGTTGTGCCGCCAGGAGACCTCTATGGAAACGTCGGCGCACTGGATACCGAGAGTGACGAAGTTTCGCGGTGTGGGGGTTGGGATCGCTTTGTGGCTCGTCGGTGATGAAATAGTTATGCCCGAGCTCGGTCTGACAGAAAAACCTGGCACCTATTCGCTTCGTATGCAGGCAAATGCACTCGGCGAATATCTATGCCTTTACAGTCAACCTCGTCTATTGGGGACTAGTCGGTCTTGAACACAAAGATGCGCTAACGCTCCAGTCCAGCAGTTTTATACGATGCCGCTGTGGTCAATAATCTTCTAAACTCGACGGCGGCTGCGCTGCCCTGTCCGGCTGCTAAGGATGCCTGTCCGCATATAGTTATGGCCGACCAACTGCATTTGCCTTCCGGTCACCGGTTGTAGCCAGTAGTTGCTCGGCTTGCTCAGGCGTCAGTGGTTTCGAAAAGAAATAGCCCTGCCCAAAGTCGCAATGAAGTTCCTTGAGCTGTCTCAGCTGATCTGCAGTTTCGGTACCTTCTGCGACGACACGCAGTCCGAGGTTATGAGCAAGCATCACTATAGTTGCGACAATTTTACAATTGTTGTCGATGTCCATATTCGAGACAAACGAGCGGTCAATCTTGAGAGTATCGACTGGGAAGCGACGAAGGTAGTTCAAGGACGAGTATCCTGTTCCGAAGTCGTCTATGCTCAAACGAACACCAAGAGCTTTAAGATCCGAAAGAATGCTCCCAGTTTTCTCAACGTCGGACATGGCCATGGTTTCGGTAAGTTCCAGGTTCAAACAAGAGGGATCGAGCTGAGTCTGCTCGAGAACCGAAAAGATCTCAGTTGCCAAATTGGTTTTGGTAAACTGCTTAGGGGAGACATTCACACTGATCGTCAACTGGGAGTGCGAAGCGTGACGGGACTGCCAAATTCGAATTTGTTGGCAAGCCTCATGCAAGACCCACTTGCCCATCGCTAGAATTAGCCCGGTTTCTTCCGCCGCCTTAATGAACATATCAGGTCCGACGAGCCCGACCCCTGGGCGCTCCCAGCGCACCAAAGCTTCGAAGCCCGTTATTTGTCCTGTCTCAAGAGATGCAATAGGTTGATAGTGAACACGGAACTCGTCGCGGTCGACAGCATTGCGCAAGTCTGTCTCGAGGTTCAGTCTGTCCACGGCACGCTGGTGCATGGCCACATCGAAAACTTCGCAACGTGCTTTTCCGAGCGCTTTGGCGCGATACATGGCGATATCGGCATCGCGCAGCAAGTCCTCTGCTGTGCTTCGAGAAGATGTGCTTAAGGCAATTCCAATGCTGACTGATGTAAATACCTCCTGTCCTTTCAGGGTGTGTGGGACCGCGAAGGCCTTTTGGATCCGCTGCGCGGCTCGGATTGCGTCACTGGGATCCTTGATATCCTCCAGAAGCACCGTGAATTCGTCTCCACCGAGCCTAGCCAGGGTGTTGTCGCTTCGCGTTGTATCTGAGCGCGAGATCGTATCATCGTGCCTCAAGAAGCGAGCGAGTCTTTCCCCGACTTGAACGATGAGGTCATCACCAACAGCGTGGCCCAAGCTGTCGTTCACCACTTTGAAATCGTCAACGTCGATAAACAGCACCGCGAACCTGTACTCAGGGTGCCGTTTCGCACGGTTAAATTCATGTTGCAGCCGGTCTCGGAACAAGGCACGATTAGGAAGATTCGTTAAGGTATCGTGCAGCGCGTTATGCATCAACTTTTGCTCGGCGTGCTTCCGCTCAATCGCAATTCCGGCCAAGTGTGCTGCTCGCTCGATCAGATCCAACTCAGGAGTATCAGGGCTGCGCCGTTCGCGGTAGTAAACGGCCGTTGTGCCCATCACTTCGCCTTTCGTCGAAAAGATGGGCACTGACCAACATGCATATAGGTTGTTACTCAATGCCAGTTCGCGGTAGTCTTTCCACAAAGGATCAGCGGCAATATCGGATACCACCACCGGCTGACCTGTGTACGCTGCAGTTCCGCAGGAACCCACGCTGGCACCGATAGTGACACCGTCGATTGCGGAAGTGTACGCCTGAGGTAGGCTGGGGGCCGCAACATGCCGTAAGGTCTTTTGATCAAGAAGCAGGACTGAACAGAGTGAACCAGTGGACTGACTCTCAATCAGTCGCGCCAGGAAGTCCAGCACATCAGAAAGAGGTTCTGCTTTCGCGATCATTTCCAGAAGACGCTTCTCTCCGACCAGCAGTGCCTCTTTCACTTTATGCAATTCCCGTGACATCTCGAGCGCCTCTAGCGCTCTGTTAATCGCAATGGCTAAACTTGATATTTCATCGTTTCCGTCTAACGAAACCCGTGCGGCCAGGTCGCCATTTACTCCAATTCTGGCGACACCCAAGCTCAAATTGCTAATTCGCGACAATACCGTGCTTTCCAACAAAACCAGGATTATGGCGCCAAATAAGAGGCCTGCCACAAAGAACAACACCACAAAATAAAGCAAGCTTTTCTGGCCTTGTTGATAAATGTTTCTCGGTTTTTGGACTCGCAGAATCAGTGCTGGATTTCCGTAAAGGTCACATATCAGCTGATACCCCACAATTGACCGCTCGTGTATCGGTTGAATTAGAACGGGCCTGTCGGTTGACAAGTGAACTCGTTCGAATTGGGAGTCGGTTTGTGCCGCCAGATCTTGTAGCGGCAGTAAAGACAGCGACAGATGCGTGGTTTGAGCCAAGTGTTCAATTTCGCCTGCGTCGAGCCAGCGCCCCATGATGAGTGTGCCTAGAGCCGGACCGCGACTTTCAGTGGTGAGGATGGACCGAGAAGCAACAAGTAGGGGTCCCTGTGGCAGGATGATCACGCCGTTTGTGCCTTGTGCTCTTGCGAATGTTCTGAATGCCGCGGCTAGATTTGTCGGAACGGATGCGGCTTTCCCGTTTGCAAGATCGGAGCCCTTGCTGAAGATTGGCGTGTTCGCCGCGTCGGCGATTAGAACCAAGTTAACTCTTAGGTTTAGCAGCGTGGCATTTGAGAATTCAGTCTTGATATAGTTCGGTTTCAAACCACGCATGAATGCATATGTATTGTCCCAGCTTGAATAATCCTGCGTAGTACGGCCTAAAGCCGAGGAATCATCTGATAGGGAGCTCATCCCACGTTCAAGGTCTTGGCGCATGTCCTGTTTTTCAAGTTCTCTAAAACTACGAAGGATGACTGTTCGAGAAAAGAGGTAAAGGAAACCTAGTAAGCTGATGAGCGCCACGCAAATGATGAGTAGCGTCTTGCGTCGCAGGGTCAACCCGGCACCTCCGGATAAAAGCGGTTAGTCGACTCTCAGCAAGCGAACTGTGACTTGGTTCTCGCAAACTGCGATCTCTCCAGCCTGGAGTCGCGCTTTGTTCAGGCGGCGAGTTCACTATGGGTTTCTAAGAGCGTATAGCCAGTACAAAATGTTAGGACTGATTACTACGCAACAAAAGTAACTGTGGTAACTCTCACCATCCGGGTCTCTGCCAGCTCCCGATACAAAGAATCATTGGACTGATACAGGCTTGAAAACCTCGGATGGATGATGCAGATGCAATTCCGATCTGAAAAGGCGAAAAAGACCGCATGCTCACTGGGCTGAACGAGTCGACGTAATATCGTGATTACGCTGAGGGAGCACAATTTCTTGCACTCTACATAAACTGGAAGCCGATGCAGCACTATCCCCCGAAATCGGGAGCTTACATGGTTGGAGTGGCTGAACGCCGGTGAGATATATCTCCTGCCTTCCTTTCCGGACTAAAACACCGAGCACGACACTAGTCCGGAACCATGATTCTCACCCAGCGGAGTTAGCATTCTCAGCTGCGAATGTCTATCCAGTAGACGATAGTCCAGAATTCATACCAAATGGGAATTGGACCGAATGTGATCCGAGCTTACAAGTGCAAGGCTGCCAGGAACTTATAAACCACTGTCCGGTTAGGTCCTTGACGTGCACATCCAACTCAGCCGACCGTTCTTATGAAAGAGCATGTTCAACTTGATGGCCTTCTCTATACAAGGGACGCCGAGGTCCTTTCTATCATGAACGCGATTCTGGTAAGTTTTGCAATCGAAACTGAAGTTTGCAGCGACGTCGCCATTGCTCTGGACACAGTGACTCACCGCAGACTTGACGCGGTGATTGTGGACTGGGACGGCGAACTTAACCCTACTCGAATTGTGAGAGCCACGCGCAAGTCCTCCCCAAATAGCAACTCGACTATCGTCGCCATGGTCAAGGGTGATTCAGAAACGCACGCCCTTCTGGTCGGGGCAAATTTCATGATTCACAAGCCTGCGAACGCGGACCATGCTAAACGGTTGATGCGGGCTGCATATGGAACCATGCTGCAAAATCGGAGACGGTCAGCTCGCGTTCCGGTCGACATCGCCGTGGTCTCTAGAGTCGGGGACGTCGGAGAAATCCAGGCGAGAATCAGCGATCTTAGTGTGGGAGGGTTAGCTTTGCAATGCGGTCAGCCGCTGCCGGTGAACGGAGAAGTCTTAACTCAATTCCTGCTTCCGGGCACCACTGGCGTCATTCACTCGACGGGCCGGATTGTAAACGCCAATGGCACTGGGCGAGCTGGGGTGCGTTTTTCGTTTGTTCCCGAGGAAGACCGCAATTTGCTGGAGGGTTGGTTGGCGGTTGAGCTGGCCAAATTGGAGAAGGCCGAGATACCTACTGGCGTTGCCGAAAACGACTGAAACTGAAGAAAAGAAAGTGCCTCCGCGCTATTTCCGTCCCTGACGAGGGACACGAACGCAAACTCACGTTTCGGCAGAACTAGGCTGCATGGTCACGTTTGCCCGGTGCTTCAATTTTGTCTCGCATCCTACGGATCAAGACGATGAACCTAATCCAGTCAAGAGAGCGCCGGCCCCCGCCCCTAACAAGAAAACTCCGATGATAAGCAAAGGGCTCAAGAATGCTGGTCAGTAACTGACTTCCAGAGAACTATCCCATAATTTTGGCGGTGCAACTTGTATGGACTTAGATTTGTTACAAAAAACGAACACCGCGAGGGTTACAGAAGAAATCGTAAACGACATAATGAACTCAATATAAATCTTCATGAAAACGCTCGTTGAAAAACTCCCTCCTCGACCTTCGCCGACGAGCACAAGCCCTGTCACGGCTCCTTAATTATAGTCAGCCAGCTATATTAGTACCCTACTCTGTAATGCCGACCATTTCGCGCAGGTGAAGTCATTGGCCTTCCTCACGGTTTTGCCCTTTTCGAGTGTGTGAGTTAAAGACACAATTCCAGATTTAAGGCGGAATCGCGACCCCGTTTCTCCTACTTTGATCCATTCGGCTTCCGTAAGTCACACAATCGCATAGCGCAGCGATGTCAAAACCAGTTCATGCAGTTCGGCATGAATCTTGCACCATAGTCTTATGCGACATCGAGCGAACCCGTCACAGAGGCATGGTCGGTATTGAGCTATAGTCCGCTCGATAGTGGGAGATAAAACAAAATGCGATGTAAAGAGCTTGCGCTGAAACTTTGTTTTCTGTTGCTGGCTAATTCTGTCTTCTTGAATTCACAAGCACTGTCACAGTCGGAACCCAAGGTTGCGCAAGCGGCGACAGGAGGCGTTCATTACGGTTCATTACCTTTAATGTTCGAGGCAAATCAAGGCCAAACAGACGCGCAAGTGAAGTTTCTATCGAGGGGAAAAGGCTACACTGCACTTCTAACGTCAGATGGCATGATTCTCTCGCTTAGACCGTCAACGAGAGGGGCGCGCCAAGCGATTCCGAATAACTCGAAAACGCCGATTACGGAACCGTCGACGATTATGCAGTTCTCGCTCGTCGGCGCTGCCGCAAATCCAACGGTGATAGGAGAGGACGTTCAGCCAGGGAAAATAAATTACTTCTTCGGGAGTGATCCTACCAAATGGCGCACCAATGTCGCGACTTATGGTCGGATTCGCTACCATGGCGTCTATCCCGGCATCGACATGCTCTATTACGGCAATCACCGCCAGCTCGAATATGATTTCGTGATTTCTCCGGGAGCGGATCCGGGACAGATTCAGTTCGCAGTCAAAGGTGCCAACAGCATCAGCCTGGATTCCGACGGCAATCTCGTTCTCAACACGGAAAACGGTGATCTTCACTTTCAGAGTCCCACTGTTTATCAGGACTCAAATGGAACCAGGGTTCCGGTGCAGGGTGAGTATGTAATTAAAGATTCAACGCATGTTGGCTTTCATTTGTCTGCTTTCGACCCCTCCAAGCCGACTGTCATTGATCCCGTGCTCGCATACGGGACATTTCTTGGTGGAAGCGGTGATGACCAAGCGAACGGAATTGGAGTCGACGCAAGCGGTAACGTCTATATTGCAGGATCCACCGATTCCGCCGATTTCCCACTCGCTCTATTCGGATCGCTGACCGCAGGGAATGCCCACGTGTTTGTCGCCAAACTGAATGCTACTGGTTCGACTCTCCTTTACGCTGACTATTTAGGCGGCAGTGGTTACGATTACGGGTACGCTCTTACGTTGGACAGCGCCGGCGAGGTATATGTGACCGGCAGCACGAACTCTAGCAACTTTCCAGTCCTCAACTCCTATCAGTCAACCTATCCAGGAGGATTCAACGCATTCATCACGAAAGTATCCGCAGATGGATCTTCACTGCTTTATTCGACCTATTTCGGAGGCAACGGATCTGATATTCCCGCCAGCATTGTCCTTGACAGCTCATCCGACATACTGATCGCCGGCAACACGACCTCGAACAATTTGCCGGTCGCCAATGCCTACCAGTCAGCGATCTCGGCAAACCAAGGAGGGCAGTTTGGAAACTACGGTTTCCTCAGTAAGTTCAACCCAGATGGGTCACAGCTGATCTATTCCACATATTTCGCAGGCAGCTCGAATGTAGCGTACAACTGTAGCGGCACTCCTTGTTGGTCTTTCCCCTTCAGTGCTGTTACGGGTTTGACCGTGGATGGCGCCGGAAATGCTTACGTAGGCGGGAATACAAACACTTACAACTTTCCGACCACAACAGGCGTATATCAAACCTCAAGTAATGCACCACAGAACAACACGGCTGGATTTGTTGCTAAATTCAGCAGCTCCGGAAGCCTCAGCTACTCGACTTATTTTGACGAGTCGAGCGGTTACTTGACCACGATCAACGCGATCGCGGTGGATGCTACGGGATCGGCCTACGTGACGGGCAGCGCGTTCAGCGATGGCACTTTTCCGCAGACCTCCACCAGCATTTGCGACCCTTCCGTCTATGGCCAGAACTGCGAATTCGCCTTTGTCACGAAGTTCGATCCTTTGGCTGCAACGCTAGTGTATTCGACATTCTTAGGTCCGTATAATCTGTCCACCCCAATAGCAATTTCGCTCGATGCCAGCAATGACGCATACGTCTTAGCGTCTACAAATAGTACTTCTTTTCAGCTGGTCAATGGAATTGAAGGCTTTTCAACTGAAGGATCACAGTATGTAGCAGGAAGCGATGACGCGCTTTTGGCAGAGATTGATCCCGCAGGCGCATCCGAACTATTCGCCACCTATATCGGTGGCAGCGGTAATAACATGGCTGGGGCAATGACTCTGGACGCCAGCGCGAATCTTTACGTTGCCGGCACAACAGATTCAATCGACTTTCCAGTATCGCAGGCCGGCTTCCAGGAAATTATCGGCGGCAATACCGATGCATTCATTACCAAGATCAGTCCGGTCTCAGCGGCAGCTGTTTCCCTGGCTCCCTTCAGTCTGGAATATTCGTCTCAGTCATTGGGGACGACGAGCGCATCACAGACCGTTCTTCTGCGCAACATGGGCAGCGCGGCGTTAAACATTTCATCCATTACAGCCTCTACTGGTTTTGGCGAAACCGATACTTGTAGTGGCAGCGTTCCGTCGGCTGGCACTTGCACATTATCTGTAAGTTTTGCCCCCAATGCCCTGGGGTCTGACTCCGGTAGCATCTCCATTGCAGATGACGCTGCCGGGTCGCCTCACGTTATTAGTGTGAGTGGGGTCGGCACGGGCGCTGTTGCGGCTCTTGCTCCCGCCAGCCTGACGTTTGGCACACTTCCGGTCGGTACGGCGAGCGCGCAGCAAATCGTGACTCTCTCGAATAGCGGCAATACCTCATTGACCATCGGCGGTATTTACGTCTCTGGGGATTTTTCGCAGACGAATAACTGCGGAACTTCCCTCACTGCGAATGCGAGTTGCCGAATCCAGATCATCTTTACTCCAACGGCGACTGGCGCCCGAAGCGGCGTGCTTAGCATTACCGACAATGCCGTAAGCGCGCATCACATCACCGGCGACTCGGTAATAGAGAGTTCACAGACCGTTGCCCTCAGCGGCACCGGGCAAGCTGCTATTGGAATTACGCTGAGCGCTACGACGCTAACCTTCGTCGGCGTGGTTCTCGATTCCTCGAGCGGCAGCCAGAGCATCACCTTAACAAACCATGCCATAAAGTCCGCAACCGTTTCCAATGTTTCTGTTACTGGCGACTTTAGCCAGACAAACAACTGCAGCACCGTAGCCGTCAGTGGTGGAACGTGCTCGGTGACAGTAAAATTCGTCCCTTCCGCATCCGGAGTGCGCGTCGGGACACTGGCGATCAGCACAAGTGTGGGTTTGGAAACTGTAAGTCTGAGTGGCACGGGACTCGACTTCAGCCTGGCAAGCTCGACGACAAGCGACACAATTCAGGATGGCGCAACTGCCACTTATAAGTTGACTGTCAGTCCCGTTGGAGGCACTTTTACGAGTGCAATTAAGTTGAGCTGCAGCGGCGCTCCCACAGGCGCGACTTGCACTTTCTCTCCAAGCACCTTGACCCCGGGTTCGACTCCAGTAAGCGTGACTATGGCGATTGTGACGACCGCATCAACTGCCCAAGCTTTTCACGGGCGATCTTCGAAGAGCTATTTGGCGTTCGCAATGTGGGTGCAGTTTCAGGGACTTGGGTTATTTGGGATAGTCTTTGCCAGCTCGAAGCGCTCGAAGAAGCCCGCGTCAATGAAGCTCGCAATGCTGATTCTGCTGACACTGCTGATTAGCGCTATGTTGTTTATGTCGGCGTGCGCCGGAGGAACCGGTATCGCGCATAGCCAAACCGGCGGCCAAACCGGAACCCAGGCCGGGACCTACCCAGTTTCAGCGACTGGCATCTGCGGCAGCCTGAAGCACTCCGTATCTCTAACCCTCAACGTGCAGCAAAACTAGCTGATCAACTCGCAGGGCTTAGTTGCAGTTCACCATGTTCTGCGTTACGCCCTGCGATCCAATGATCGAGTTTGCGATCAGGGGCAAAGCCAGAGTGTGCTGGGGGTGCTTGCGAAGGCAATACGCAGCTAGAAACGATCCCCCGCTCTTGGCGGAAGCTACAGTGAGGCTCTCGCGATGGTAGGGTGCGTTCTATAAAGTAAGCCGACTTTACCTCCTCGTTGCAAACTCCCTGTTTGTGAGCCAGCCAGTTTCGGCGCGCGAATAACGTTGTGTAGGAATCGGCAAACGTCGCGCCGGGGAGTGACAGCAAAACCGATGAACTTTTTATCTACCAAATGCGCTTCGAAACCCGGCGTAGGAAGACTGCCGCAGGCGGAACTGGCGCAAACTCCAGGCCTGCACAAACGAGCACTGATATAAGCCACATCCTTAGCAGGCTGCGGAAAAGCTCGGTTACGTAGCAGTACAAAGATCGCGTACGCGACTGAACGCTCGAATGAGACGTCTGATTCCGGAAGCCGGGGTGCATGCTCGGGAACTCCACCAATTCTTGCTGAGGTCGCCCGTCGGGAAATCAATTGGACCAAGGATGGCATAGTGTTGTCCCGGCAGCACGGGAGTAGGCGTGACTTTTCGGACACAACGGGGTACGAGTGTTTTGCGGATCGTATCCATATTGACGATTACGTCTCGGAAAGCAGCCCAGATATTTCGTGAAGCAAACCCTTGCGCTTGCGACTTACCCGAATGAGCGGCTGTGTTCGGAGGCTCTGAGCGACTCGATCCATCAGCGCCGAGGAGAGGGATTGGGTCTTTTGAGCGGGTTGGAGAAAAAATCAGAGAGCGAGGAGTCGGTGATCCAGAAGCCAGGTACAAGATTGCGCAAGCGTATGCCGTCTTGGGAGACAAAACCTCTGCCCTGCCTGTGCTACGCACAAGTGTTGAGTCTAGGTTTTTCAGTTATCCGTATATACAGCGAACCGGCGATGCCCGAGACAGCTTTGATTTTTGTGTGGCCAAATTCCCCGGACGGTGCCCCGCGCGTCCAGATGCCTGGGGAGGCGGGAGGGGCAGAAGTCCGCAGGTGCCCTCTGAAGCAATCACTCAAGCTAACGCCGAAGGTGCCAACTGCCAAAGATGATCCACATCGAGTTAGCCCAGGTGTAAGGGAGCTACGTTTGGCGAGATTCTAGTGGACGTAGAACGGTAAGCTCCGGGTTGTAAGATCCCTTTTCAGCGTACATAGCACGATCCGCGGCATCCAGCATTTCATCAAGGGTCTTTCCATCACTCCATTCAGAGATGCCAATCGAGAAACTTAGGTTAAAGTTCTCCAGGTGGCTTGCATTGTTCCAGTCCGCCAAGTACTCCCTGATGCGATGAACCACATGGCGAGCACCCAAAGCACCAGCGTCCGCTAATATAACCAAAAACTCGTCGCCACCATAGCGAACAACAGCATCCGACCCTCTTACGGAGCTCCTCAAGAGCGTAGCAACTTCGGTCAACACAAAATCACCGGTCAAGTGTCCAAATTGGGTGTTAACTTTCTTGAATCGATCCACGTCGATCAGCAGAAATGTCAGCTGACTTTGCTGGCGAACTGCATGACTGATAAATCGGCTTGCCATGTCTTCGAGAGAGCGACGGTTATAGACTTCGGTGAGCGGATCTGTGAAAGACTGCAGGCGTACGAGCTCGTTTTGGATGGTGCTAGAAATTAGCTTTTGTCGTGTTCGCCGCAACTCCAAACGCCGTGTCAGTAGGTAACTGTTAAGAAGGGCGAGAAGCACGAATAGCCCTAGCACCAGTTGACGCGAGACGGTGATTTGGAGGTGAACTTCATCCTGCTTCACAAAGGCTGCGGGAATAACTAAAGATAAAAGTCCCACGGTGACCAAGAATCCCGCCAAGCAGAGGATGATCCACAGCTCCCAGTCGCGCTTCTCCAATGCGGCGAGTTGCTGGGTAACCGCCGAGAACGAATCCTGTGATCTGCTATCGTTTGTCAGTGAGAATCCTCTCTGTTTCTGCATCTCAACCCGTCCTTTCAGTTGCTCGCCCCTTAGAGATAGCCAGTAATTGATGAACAATCTCAGCCCTGCATCGAAGTCAAGGTAAGGTAGCTAATTGTCGTAGCCGTCGGGCGCGATGAGGCAGCCGTGCGGGCAGCAAAGTTTGGTATGGCAACAGGGCCGATGATCTGGATGGTGGCGACACCAATCAGCAGCTCAATGGGCGAGAAATCGTCATTCTTGCCCCGACTCATGGTTCGTCCCTGTCATACTGCGATTAACGGTTTCTTGATCTGGATTTTGAGCTTAAGCCAGGCGTGAAGAATTGTGAGATCGACCGGCGGAATGCGAACAAACTGGCAACCGGCACTGCCGTAATTGCGCGTCCACAGAACACGAACTTGGAGATTGATATCCCTTACAGTTCCGGGTAACAGTAGTCGAAACGATAAGACGTCTCCTATAACGAGTGTTTCCTTGGTGGCAAGTCCTATTCCGCCATCGCCGATGTCAGTAATGGTTATGGTGATTGCCCGATTACTCTCGTCAGTCGCTGTGACAGACTTCATCAGAGCGTACCTGGCGTGTAGGCGATGGTTCATCAACATTCTGGAATAAGCGGATTTGAGCGACTTAGCGCCGGATTCGGGTGTAACGGGCTTTCTGACGACAATGTGGACACCGAGCCTGTTGCACTCCACAGGTGAGATCACAACAATCGTCGGTTTCTTCCATTTACCCGACTTCCAGATCTCGTGCAAGAGATTAGATGATGCTTCGCCCTCCCAGTCAATTACGAGCAGGTCCGTGCTATCTTTCAACAAGTCGAAAGCCCTCGAAGGGCTTAGGCAAATAGTGGTACAGATCGACAGGTCTTGCAGTATTCGGTTTAGGATGCCAAATACGCCAGGATCCCGGCCAACCACCAAACATTCAAATGCCATGTCAGGGGTCACGTCAGCACATCCAATCCGTTGCGTCGGGAACGCTTGTAGAGTTTCGGGTGACTTTAGGCATCAGGTTCAACTCGGTACGGATGGCACAATGCCGCGTGAGGATATGATCGCATCGCCGTCGTCATCAATACCGTTTAAGACTCTCTTTACCAAATGAATGAGCGATTCAGAATTCCGATCCACCTCTAGTTTGGATTTCTCGAAGTAGGCTGTAGCGCCTATTTTTTTTAGTTTGTCCTCATTCTTTTGAGACAGGCTGCTCAATACAATCACCGGTATGTGTGCAGTGGGCGGGTTGTTTTTCAAAGAGTTGAGAACTTCCTCCCCTCCTAGCCTTGGTAACAAGATGTCAAGAAGGATGAGGTCAGGAATCCGCACGTAAGCGATGCGTAAGGCTTCCTCGCCGTCACTGGCGGTGACTACACTATAACCGGCTCTCGCCAGCGCCTGTTCGGTTGCTCGGCGCAAGAATCTGCTGTCCTCGACGAGCAGGATCAACTTCATAAGGACTCCCATACGATGCCCTCCCTGCACTTAAGGGTCCAAAGCAACAGACCGAGAAAGCATTGATTTTTAAGAGAGATGGCAATGATTACGTCGGCCCGCCCTGTTCACAAAATGGAAAACTGCTCCTTAGTCAGACTATCGTGAGCGATTGAACGCGTTATCGCACGAAGACCCCGTGAATTTCGCCGAACGACTTTAGCGGGCGTTCCCCCGAGCGGCAACGCAGTAGGCAGTCCTCAAACTGTCACGCTCAGTGGGAGCGACTCTGATTTCAGCCTCGCTAGCTCACCAGGCAGCGACACCATTGCACCCGGCTCAGCTGGCAACTACAAACTGACAGTCTCTCCGCTGGGCGGATCTTTCGCCTATGCCGTCAAACTTACCTGCAGTGGCCTGCCGACGCAAATGTCCTGTAGTCTGTCGCCAAGCACCGTGACTCCGGGTGCGAACCCTGCCCCGTCTGCACGTTGTCGACTTCCACGACCGCATCCATCACCCAGGTGGCTCTTGTAAGTACGTCGAGACATGCCCCGCTCTATCTGGTTTGGATCCAACGGCAAGGGATTAGCTTGTTCGGTGCCTGCTGGCTGCGTCCAAGGGTCAAACCGGGAAATTCCATGCACTAGCCGTACTGGCACTTGTGACTGTGGCCCTGATCTCTATGACTGGACGCCGGAGGAACTGGGATTGCCCGACTACCTCAGATCGAACCACTCCAAGACCTATACCATCACGGTCGTCGGTACAGCGGGGGGGCAGCACTCTCTACCTGTAACTCTCACCGTTCAGTGAGAATCGCCGAAGGAACGATTTCTCAGTTGCATGTAATCATGTTCTGCGTCACACCTTCCAAGCTCATAATTGAGTTCGCGACTAAAGGCAGACTCCAGAACCGATTGTGATGCTTGCGCGCGTAGTAAGCCGCAAAGACGGAACCGGCACTCTTTGCGGATGCTACCGCGTAGGCGCGTCCCACTGTCGGGTGAGTTCCATACAAGTAAGGGGACTGAACCTCAATGTTGCACACGCCTTGTTTGTGGGCCAGCCAATTCTGCCGGGCAAAGAGCGTCGTGTAGGAATCGGCGAACGTACTACCTGTAGAGATAACGGCCAGGCTGACGAATTTCTTATCGATGAGTCTGGCTTCTGCAGGCTTCGGTACTCCGCCCGGTACCGCGACCTTCATTACGGGTGCATTCATTCGGATGAGGTTGCTCGGAGCATCGGGAGGCTCTGCAGCTAGCGCGCCCGTAGCCAACGCTATCACGGCAAACGCGGAAAACGTGATTGCTTTCAGAATTGTATGGAGTGCCGCTGGTGCAGGAAGCCAGTATGCTGTTGGGTTTTCGCAGGTACGGTAGGTCATGTACCAAAGATTAAGCCCTTATCCCATAACGCACAATCGCAAAGCCGTAATGGGCCGTAATAGAAGTTAGTAACACTTGGTAACCCCCCGCTCGTACCATTGTCGATTGAGTTCTCGCGAGCCCTGACGCGCTTCGACTCCAGTAATGGGCTTCAGGGGACTCGGACGTGTGAAGAGTTCGCAGGCCGCGATTTCAGGATTCGTTCGCATCGCATATCTCACCTGTCATGCGAATCTGCTTTCTAGAAATGGCGTGTGCTTCTCTAGGCGCTTTCGTTTCGCTTCTCAAGCTTCATCTTTGAGAGCAGTTGGTAGATTGTTGCGCGGCCCACGCCGAGAATCTCTGCCGCTCGCGCCTTGTTGCCTCCTACCCGTTCCAGCACACGTAGAACGTGACGCCGCTGCAGTTCTTCGAGAGAGAACAGAACTTCATCACGCAATTGACTCCTGGACTGGTTCTGGATTCGATCCGGAAGATCGTTGATGTCAAGAAATTTACCTTCTGTCATCATGCAGGCATTCCCGATCACGCTCTCAAGCTCCCGAATATTTCCTGGCCACGGATAGGTGGCCATTCGGCCTTGTGCTCTTCTGGTCAGACCCGCGATTGGTTTCTTGTATTCAGATGCGAACTTCTCTATGAGATGTCTTTCCAGAAGTGGCAGATCTTCACGCCGATTTATAAGCGCGGGCAGGCCGATCTCGACTACTGCCAGTCGGTAATAAAGGTCTTCTCTAAATTTGCCGTCGCGCACCATGGTCCGCAGGTCGCGATTGGTGGCTGCGATAACCCGCAAGTCTACCCGGTGCGTGGAGGATGAACCAACTCTTCGAACTCGATGGTCTTGTAAGACCCGGAGCAGCTTTGCCTGAGCGCCCGGAGAAAGCTCCCCAATCTCGTCGAGAAAGATAACCCCACCATCAGCACTCTCAAAGAGGCCAGCCTTGTCCTCAGTGGCACCTGTGAAAGCACCTTTCACGTATCCGAACAGTTCGCTTTCCACAAGGCTTTCGACCAAGGCCGAACAGTTACAGACCACGAATCGGTTCGTCAAAGCTGGACTGAGATTATGCAGTGCCTTTGCGACTAATTCTTTGCCAGTCCCGGTCGCACCTGTGATTAGGGCAGTTCTGAAATGGGGAGCAACCCGGCGCATCTTCGCAAATACTTCAAGCATCAGCGGACTGCGGCTGACCATCCCTTCGAACTGACATGCTCGGATCAATTCCTGGTCTAGGCTTAAAGTTCTCTGGCGCGTCTCTGCTTCTGCCAGGAAGCTCGCAATTCGATGGCGAAGCCTCCGAGAATCAATGGGTCTGGTTAGATAGTCGCATGCACCTTTCTGAATTGCCTCAATCGCTGAATCCGCCGAGTAATGTTCTGAAATCAGGATCACGTTGATTCCGGGATCGGCTCGGACCATGCGTTCGAGCAAACCCATTCCAGCGTTTTCCGGTATGGCTAGCCCAAGCACCACAGTTCTAGGCCGGGCCCGCAGGAAAAGTTCGAAGCCAGTTTCGGGGTCGTTCGCGGTTAGTATCTCCAGCCCCTCTCGGGCAAGTGTGTCAGTAACCTCGGTAATCGATGCCAAGTTCTGCGGATCCTGATCAATCGCTAACAGTTTGAACGTATTGAGATTACTCATTCGATTATGCCTTAGCCACGGGCCCTCGCTGATTCGAATCACCTCTCCGTAAACCGCTAATAGATATGGGGCAACGGAAATAGCGCCGCCTTTTCCTCACAACCAGTTCAGATGCCGCCCGCAGTACGGGGGTGATTCCAGCGGCGCTCAGCGGTCGCTGCCGCCAAAACGTCGAATCTGGCCTGGCGCCGGCTTCCTGCGCTGGATCCCCTGATGTAATTGTGAAGGTGACATGCGGTGCAATTTGCACGCGAGAAGCGGAGATGTCCCATCACCAGTCGGGCTTCCTCACCGAGCCGAAGGCCCATAATCACGGCCTCGAATTTTCGGCTGTCCAAGAGGCTGTTTGCAGTGACTGCTTCCTCGCAAATCTCCGGACGGATGGCGAGAAGCAGCAACGATTCGATAATAGACTCGGTCACTTTCGTGTCTCTGCACACAACGAGGGCGCTTGCGGCGGCCTCTCGCGCTGCGGGTTCCCTCATTCATCGTCCCCTTTCTCGGGCCGTCTGACGGGATGATCCAGTGGCTTAGCGCGGAATTTGTGAAACACCGCTATTAATAACCCCCCGCAGGCCGAACTAAATATAGTAAGTCCTATCAGCAGTAAGTGGTTCAGGTCCGTACTCCTCTCGGCCCCCAGAAAAAGGACGCTTCAAAGCCCTAGCAGGCACCTAAATCCTCGATTTCCGCAGTCTTACTTTCAACAAAATTACCATATCGAACTCCTTGTGTTACTAGACAAAAATACCGTAGTTACTAAGTTCTATACTTAGTAACTACATAAGTAAAATCGGAGAATACTGGCGGAGGTAGTCTGCGGACGCTTTGCCGGAACAACGGCGCTATGCCGAAATATCGGAACATTCGGTACGGTTCCCGGGAACATTGGACGCCTGTTAACTATCGAGCCATCACCCGTTTAGAGACCTATCGCCGGCGTAATTAATCGGTTATCCTCGACTCACTTTAGTGAACCCAGGGAGCGTGAATGGCTGATCTAGATGCGGTTCTAGAGCAGTTGAAGCTCGAACGGAGACGGGCGCAAGTTGAGCTAAAGGAGTTGGAAAAAGTGATCACGACCCTGAGCCGAATAAGCACAAAGAGTTCGCAAGCAGGCTCAGGGACGGACGCGAAACGCCAACTGTCGGCGGCAGCCCGAGAGCGCATCGCGGCAGCGCAAAGAGCGCGCTGGGCGAAGGTGCGTGCGGAGTATAAAAAACCGTCATAAGCAACATGACGACAACCAAGGGGGGCATTCAGCGTTTCGGTGCAGTCGCGGATGGGAAAAGGGCCAAGTTTCGGCCAACCGCACCGGCTTTGCGGCGAAATTACGCCAAGACGCTGATGCCTCTGCTTGCAGGCGTGGTGCTCGAAGAACTGGTTGCGGGTTTGAGCCTTGTGACGCCCGTTCGTCCGTAGCGGCGCGGGTGCGCCCGAACTTCGGCCCCGGTAACCGTCGCGCACATCTCGCTTGATGGTGGCCGGCGGAGGTAGCCGACCAAGACGGCGGCGTGGAATTTCTGGTGATGGAGTTGCTGGAGGGAGAGACTTTATCTGCGCGGCTGCAGAGGGGGTCTCTGGCGGTGAGTGCGGTCGTGAAGCTGGCATCGAGATCGCCGACGCACTGGCCAAAGCGCATCGGTTGGGAGTGATTCACCGCGATCTGAAGCCGTCAAACATCATGCTGACGGTGAACGGCGCCAAGCTGCTGGATTTTGGATTGGCCAAGCCGAATGTGGCGGGCGCCGACGCCGGGCCTTCGCTGGCGGAGCTTGCGACGGCCGCGCTGCAAAGCTTCTCTTCGCCTTTGAGCAGCGCGGGAACGTTAATTGGCACTATTTCAGTACATGGCGCCGGAGCAAATTGAGGGCAAGGATGCGGATACTCGGAGCGATATCTTTGCGCTCGGTTCGGTGTTGTACGAAGCGGTCAGCGGGCGCCGCGCATTTGAGGGGAAGACACATCTCCACATTGCGTCGGCGATCCTGCAGAAGGATCCGGCACCGATCATAGTCGAGAATCCCGATGCCGGCCTGCCTGTATTGGACTCCACGATCCGACATGCATCGCGAAAGAACCGGATGAGCGTTTTCAAAGTGCTCATGACGTGAAACTGCAACTGATGTCGCTGGCGCAGCTAGTTAGCGCGCAGACGCCACGTGAGAAGAAATCATCGCCAGCCGCATGGATCGCGATGGCAGGCGTGTTGGCGCTGCTCGCTGCCGTTCTCTTTCTTGCGCGGGAATTGAGGAATCGTTCCGCAACTTCATCTGGTGGAATGACTCGGTTTAGCATCACTTTACCTTCGCGGCAGCAACTCGGCGTGAATGCGGGTCAGGCAGTCGTAGTATCGCCGGACGGAAAGAGCCTGGAGTATGTTGCCATCGAAAACGGCGTTTCTCGCCTTTTCACGCGCCGTTCGACAAATTTGAACCTGTAGCCATCCCCGATTCGGAAGGAGCAGCTTTCCGATTCTTCTCGCCGAATGGGGATTGGATTGCTTTTTTCCGGCAGGGCAAACTGGAGAAGGCGCCCACCAGTGGAGGCATTCCCATCGTGATCACCGAGGTGCCCTTCTTCGGAGGAACATGGACGCCGCAAGATGTGATTGTGGCGGCGCTTCCTACTTATGGTCTGGCCACGGTTTCCGCCAACGGAGGTTCGCTGCAGAATGTCTCGATGACGACGAAGGAGATCATTTACCCCGAGGGTCCGACGTGGCTTGCGGGAGGCGAGTGGATTGCGTTTACGGATTACCTAACCCAGCGGCGAAGCATCAAGGCTGTGAAATTGAGCACGGCCGAAGTGCGAGTGCTTGTTAAGGATGCGATGGCGCCTTCGTATGCGCGCGGCAGCCTGGTCTATTACCAGGGCGGAGCGTTGTGGGCCGTCCCGTTCGACGCCGACCAACTCACCATCAAGGGAAAGCCAGTTCAGATCGAATCCGGCATTAACGAGGAGAGCTATATCGATCAGGCCAGCGTGTCGGAGAACGGTGTTCTGGCCTACGTTCCGGGTCCATCCGGCGACCCTTCCCGCGATATGTACATGGTGGACCGAAAGGGGCAGGAGCGAAAGCTCGACGTGCCGGCGCATGATTCCGTCGACCCTGGGTTTTCAACGGACGGAAAGCGCATCGCGTTCATGTTTCGAAGCACGTATCGGGCTCACTAGGCTGGGGTCTAACCAGCACCATGCCGCCGCGCAAACTTGTCGTGCAGTAGCTGTCGCCTTCGCGCAACGCGCGAGGACGCAACTAGAACACAAAACTCATTGTTTGGAATCAGAAACTTGCGGAAACTGCGAGAATTGAGTCAACCGAATCAACTAGATATGGTCGGGGAGAGAGGATTTGAACCTCCGACCCCCTGGTCCCGAACCAGGTGCTCTACCAGGCTGAGCCACTCCCCGACGATGCTGCGGGCGCCTGCAGGGAACGCCAATCGCCCTTGTAGGCTAATTTTAAGAACGCACCAACGATTATAACATCGCAGAGTTGCCTGTAACTTACGGGTTTCTCAGCAGCCGGACGGTTCCCCTCGAAACGCCGCTGCTCTCTCTCCCTTTGTCGGGACAATTTTTCCGCTACACTGAAGGCGCCTGATTCCAGGCGAACGATTTGAAGCAAATATGATCGTCCTCTGCGCTAATCGTTTGTACACGCCTCAAGAAGAGATAGAGAACCCGCTCTTGTTTATCGAGGACGGAGTAATCTCGGAAGTTTCGTCGCGGGTTCGGCGGGAAATCCCGGGAAATGCGACGGTCATTAATTTAAATTTACTGGACGATCTTAGCCATGCCATTCTCGCTCCAGGCTTGGTCGACATTCACATGCATGGCGGCGCCGGCCTCGATGTCATGCGGGCCGCGGCAGCAGAGTTGCCGCGGCTTAACCATTTCCTGACAAAGCATGGCGTCACCGGCTATTTCCCGACCACAGTTGCGGCGCCGCTTGACCAGACCTGCGAAGCGCTGGAACGCCTGGCTGACGCCATCGAGGCGTCTCAGGATTTAACCGCAAGCGATGGTGACGGAGTGCAAGCCCGGCCTCTTGGCATTCATCTTGAAGGTCCGTTTCTAAGTCACAAACGCCGCGGAGTGCACCCACCCGAATTTCTGGTCGAGCCCACGCTGGACATTTTTGAACGACTCTGGCAAGCGGCGCGCGGCCACGTGCGGGTGATGACCATTGCGCCCGAGCTGCCTGGAGCGTTAGAGGTGATTTCCGAGGCGGCGCAGCCGCAACATTTGCGTTAGCCTCGGACACTCGGACGCTACGCTGGACGCCGCGCGCGCCGGCGTGCGGGCTGGCGCGCGCCATGCCACCCACACCTTCAACGCCATGCGGCCGCTGGATCATCGCGATCCTGGGATCCTCGGCGAAGTGCTTGTCGACTGCCAGCTCAGTGCCGATATCATCGCCGATGGAATTCATCTTGCTCCTGAAGTCGTCCAGCTTTTCCTGCAGGCGAAGGGGCTCGAACGCTCTGTGCTCATTACCGATGCGACGGCGGCGGCCGGCATGCCGGATGGTACCTATCAACTCGGTCCGATAACGGTCGAAGTCAAAGACGGTAAGTGCACGATGGATGGAAAACTTGCCGGTAGCGTTCTCACCATGGACCGAGCAGTCCGCAACGTGACTGAATTTGCGGGATGGAGTTTGTTGGAAGCGGTTCGTGCCGCCACACTAAATCGCTGCGCGCGCGGTTGGCCTAGAGCGACAAGGACAACTTGTGCAAGGCGCGGAAGCCAACATTGTCGTTCTTAGCCCGAGCGGAGAAGTGCTGAAAACAATTGTCCGCGGCCACGGTTATTAAAATACCGAGCCCGGCTCTGGCATAGCTCAGCTGGACAACACATCTTCATTTTCGAAGGCGGGAGTTTCTGGACTGCTTACTGGAAGGCTAGCGCTAATTCGGCTTGCGTTCTTTCGCTTCGGCGAGGTAACGCAGGAGCATGGCTTCATCGGAACGGGTTAGCTGATCGAGGAAAGAGGTGTCCACTTTGCCGTCTTCGACCGTCCTTGACGCATTCGACTGTCGCAATTTGTCGCCCAGTTCGGGATCGTTGCTCATTACCTGGGTGTAGAACCATAGAAAATGGCGCATCTGGTCGAGCGACTTGCAGAGAGTCTGGATGGCCTCTGTCTCGGGCAGGGCGCTCAGGGCTTCCATTAGCTCCGGGTCGCTGGGTGCTTGCATGGCAGCGCAGTTAAGCTCCCGCTGAATCACTCGCAGATCTTCGGTGACGCGCATCATTCGTGTATGCAGGTCGTCCATCTCTGTTTTGATCCCCATGGTTTAGCGAGCTATCTGCGTGCCGTTTGAACATCTCATCGGCAGCAGGAGGCGGATAGATGTCCCACGATCATGCGCTTTGGTAATTCAACTGATTACCTTGGTCTGAAAAGTAACGTAGGGCAATCGATGGTGCCGAAAGCCTCTACTGGCGCGGTTTTTAATCGATGCTTTCCGGCTACCCGGTTGAAGAGAGGTTCCAAACGAGCGCGGAATTCCTGTGCCGAGCCAATGGTGCAATCCGTGTTTGTTCCAACGTCACCATTTCCCTGCAGCCAATGCAAAAGCCGGCTGTGCCGAGTCTCGATTTGTGATACAAACGCGCGTTGATGGAATCCCCGCCAGCCAACCCGCCTCGCCACGACCTTGTACGCGCGATCGGCCGCTGGAGTCTGGTTGCTCTGGTAGTGAACTCCATCATTGGCAGCGGAGTGTTTGGGCTGCCTTCCACCGTGGCCGCTCTCATCGGCAGATATAGTCCACTTGCCGTGGTCGCGGCCGGTGCTGGAATGAGTTTGATCATTGCTTGCTTCGCGGAGGTTGCTTCGCGTTTTCAGGAGGCAGGCGGTCCCTACCTTTACGCTCGTGTAGCCTTCGGGCGCTTGATGGGAATTCAAACCGCGTGGATGCTTTGGCTGGGCCAGGTGGCCGCGCCGGCCGCCAATGCCAACCTGTTTGTGATTTATCTCGGCGAATTTTTTCCGCACGCCAAAAATCCCCTTCCGCGCGCCATCATTCTTACCACGCTGGTCGGCGTACTGACTCTGATCAACGTTCGCGGAGTGCGCGGTGGAGCGCTGGTGAGTAATCTGTTCACAGCCGCCAAGCTTATGCCGCTATGTGGGGTGATCGTTCTCGGCATGGCCATGTTGCAGAGGCGGCATTGGGAAACTGCGTCCGCCTCCGTCGCGGTACTTGGACCGAAGCAATGGATAAAGGCCTTACTGCTGCTGGTTTTCGCGTATGGCGGATTTGAGACTGCACTCGCCCCGATGAGCGAAGCGAAAAATCCTCGCCGTGATGCTCCCTTCGCGCTCTTTACGGCTCTCGCGGTCTGCACCGTGATCTATACCCTTATCCAGTGGGTGGTCGTCGGAGCCCTTCCGGACGCTGCGCACAGCCAGCGCCCTCTGGCGGACGTGGCGCGGCTAGCGGTGGGCCCCGTAGGAGGTGGGTTGGTTGCTGTGGGCGCACTAGTCTCCTTCTATGGATATCTCAGTGCAAAAATTCTCGGCATGCCGCGCGTCCCCTTCGCGCTCGCCGAGCAAGGAGATTTCCCCAAGGCTTTTGCAGCTGTGCATGGTCGCTATCGCACTCCCTATGTCTCGATTCTCGTCTTCGGTGGCTTAGTGTGGGTATTCGCCTTGATCGGCGAATTCAAATGGAATGTCACTCTCTCAGCCGTGGCGCGGCTTCTCTACTACGGTGTCGGATGCGCGGCCTTGCCTGTGCTGCGGCGCAAGCAGCCGGGAGGGGCCATGTTTCAACTGCCCGCGGGAGATTTCTTCGCCGTGGTGGGTATGCTCTTGTGCGTTGTGTTGGTGACGGGCGTAGATTTTGGTCAGTCCCTGATTCTGGGTGCGACCATCGTTATGGCGCTGGTAAACTGGGCCGTGGTGACGCGCCGAACAGTTGCGGGCGACGGTCGCTGAAAAGGGTCCTAGATTCCCTGCCGTTCCATCTTTAGCAACGTATTCTTGAGCTCGGCGCCCCAACGATAGCCGCTGGTGCTGCCATCTTCGCGGACTACTCGATGGCATGGAATCGCAACTGCAACGGGATTAGTGGCGCAGGCGCGGGCGACGGCACGATGAGCACTGGGTTGCCCAATCGCTTTTGCGACCTGGCTATAAGAACGCGTTGCGCCAAAGGGAATCGACTGCAGATAAGTCCACACGCGTCGCTGAAATGCGGTGGCGCGAATATCCAAAGGCAGTGCGGCATTCAGTTCACGGCCTGTCATCTTTGCCAGCAGTGTTTCCATCCATGCGTGCAATGCACCTTCATCCCGTTTGCGCACTGCAAACGGAAACTCGCGTTTCAGGCCTTCGATCAGCTCGCCATCGGAACGGCCGAATTGGATCGCGCAAATGCCCTTGTTGGTGGCTGCGATGAGCATCCGTCCGAGCGGCGAATCGGCGAGGGAGTAGGAAATGGTTGCGGCAATAGCGCCGCGGCGATACTTGTCCGGCGTCATGCCAAGTTGCGACGAGGTCTTTTCATAAAGCCGACTGCTGGAACCATAGCCAGCGTCATACATAGCGCGCGTGACGTTGTCTCCGGCCTGCAAATTGCGCTTGAGAAGGCGCAGGCGGCAGGAGTCAGCGTATTCGCGCGGAGTGATGCCGAGAGCGGACTTGAAGCGGCGCTGCAGATGGAAGGGGCTTTGATGAAATATTTTGCTTAGTCGCCCGAGCGTGATCGACTCGTCGAGATGTTGCTCCATATAGCGGCAGATCTCCTTCGCAAGGTCGGATTGGGGATTGCCGCTGAGCAAACGTGGCCGGCAGCGCAGACAGGCGCGAAAGCCGGCTTGCTCGGCCTGGTCGGGACGCGAGAAGAACTTCACATGCTCGCGCCGCGGACGTCGGGCAGGACACGAGGGCCGGCAATACACGCCGGTGGTGGATACCGCGAAGACGAACTCGCCGTCGTGGGCAGAATCACGCGCAAGCACCAGATCCCAGCGCCGGTCTTCATTTCTCAGAGCTTCATCTCGCCGCGCTTTGTCTCGCTGATCGTGATCTTGCCGATCGTGCTCTCCGCGAGAGCCATCTCGATGATGCCCACCACGAGGGTGCTCGCCCGCATGCACTTTCGCGGGCTGCGAGTTAGAATGCGCGACCGGCATCTGGTTAGCGAAATCCTCTGCGAGTATGGCATTCACGGGCATCATTGGGAAAGTCGTGTCGGTGGAATTCATGATAGGGAGAGATTACGGCGGGGCGGCCGAACCGACTATCCGAATCTTGCGGGTAAAGTGAATTAGTGGCCCGAGACAAGTTTCGGGTGCCAAATATTCAATATGTAATACCCAGTCTAGTTGCCAAGTGGATGGAACGGACCCAGCAGGCTAGACGCTCCTGAACGCTTGCGCAATTCGGTGAGTAGAGCACTGGCCGCATTCGTATAAGTTTTCGTGGGGTCGGAGGGATCGGCCCAGACCGCGTCATAGATAATTTGAGCCGCTTCCTTAAGGTCAATGTGCAAGGCGGCTTCAAAGACATCTATGCGTTCCTGCAGTTGGTCATAGCAGGGCTTGCAAATGGTGGCCGCCTCGGCTTGTTCGCCCTGATGCGTTCCCAGGGTGCAAGCCTCCGGTGAGTCGGCGACTTCCGAATCCGCCGAAAAAAGCTGGGACTTGAACTCTTTCAGAAATGCTTCTCTCTGCTGCTCTAGCATGGCAGCGTCGGCCTCAGGGTCGGTCGCGGGCTGGGGTATTGGAATGGCCCGAGTGACTACAGGCGAAACCCGCTCCTTACTGTTGCAGGCAGGGCAGGTGTCGAGGCTGGCGGGATAATATAGGCGGCAGTTGGCGCAAGGCAGACCGAAGCCTGAAGACTTGTGCGACATATCGGCACCGCTACGGACGGCATTGCGAAGATCTCCCCGGACATTGCTCTCGGGCTGAATCAAGGACGCAGGAGTTTTGGCAGCTCTGGGTAGTGTTGCGTGGGTCAATTCCATAATCAAATCCCCTCAATGTGTGGCGCGTAGAGGGTGAGCCGCATGCAAAGGCAGGCCCCCCGTTTTTAGTGTAAGTCGGCTCATTTTCCGGTCGAAACTAACGGGAGTACAGTGCCTTGTACTGTCCGAGCGGCCAGTTACACGCATTCGACTGCTTCACAACTCTTTGCCCTCTTAAATTAATTCTTCGTTTCCTGCATCAACTTCAGTAGCTCATCGCGGCGGGCGCGGTAGAGCTTACGCTCGGGATCGAGGCGTGCCGCGGCTTCCAGTTCCGACAAAGCTTCCTGGTAACGGTCCATCGTCATCAGGCATGCCGCGAGAGAGTAGTGGTTGTCGGGAGAACCATTCAGGCGAAGCGCCTCGCGAAATTCCTTTTCTGCCGCTGCGAATTGTTGCTGCTGGAACAGCGCCGCACCTAGCGCCTGGTGAGCGACATCAGAGTCAGGGCTCAGGGCTACGGCGAGGCGCAACTCGCGTACGCCGTCTTCCAGCTTCTCATCCATCAGCAGAGCTTCGCCTAGGATGCGGTGTTCGGCAGAGCTGGTGGGGTTCTGTCGCACGGACAGTTGCAGCTCGTTGACCGCGCTGCCATAGTCCTTTTTGATCATGTAAGCGCGGGCGAGGCAGGCGTGTCCCTGCTCCCAGTCCGGATGCTGGCGGTAAAGCGCGCGCAGTTCAATGATGGCGGCGTCGAACTCGCCCTTATCGCAGTACGTGTTGCCCAGGTTGTTGCGTACGGCGGCATCCTGCGGTGCGAGCCGCTTGGCTTCGCGGTATTCGACGATGGCTTCGTCAAGCTTGTTTTGTTCGTGCAAAATCATCGCCAGATTGGAGTGCGCCTGCCAGAACCCAGGATTTAGGTGGATCGCCTGGCGATAGGCGTCAATAGCAGCAGTCAGGTTCCCGGCTGCGTGCAGCGTGATACCGAGATCGTAGTAACTGTCGGGGTTTTTGTCGTCGTGGGCGAGCGATTCGAGAAAAGCATGGACGGCCGCCTCGTACTGGCCGCTCGAATAAAGACCGAGAGCGAGAAATTGGTAAGCTTCGGCGTTCTGAGGATCCATGCTCAGGGCGGTGCGCGCCTCAGCGATCGCGTTGGGAGCGTCATCGAGTCGATAGAAAATGTAGGCCAGACTGCTGTGATTCTCAGGAAAATCCGGCATCAGTTCCGTCGAGCGCGTTACCTCGTCGAAGGCGTCATCCCATCGCTCCTGCTGCCGGAGCATCGCTCCCAACGCGAAGTGCAGCGCGGCGTTTTTGGAATCGGAGGCCAAGGAGTTGCGCAAGGATAGCTCGGCTTCGTGGAAGCGGTGAGTGCGAGCATCGACGGCAGCTTGCACCAGAAGGTCGGGAATGTCGGAGTTCCTAATTTCGGAGCTGGAAGAGTTGGCCGCGCGCGAAGACCTCACAGTTTTTAGCGTATGGACCAGATTTGTATCGGCGCCGGCCGATTCAAATTGGCGAATCTGTTCCCTGCCTGGAGTGTTGGCGATTCCACGCTCCTGAATAATTCGGACGAGGCGGCCGCTGGGCACACCCGCCGTGAGCCACGCCATCAGTTGGGTGGAATTGACCGGCTGGCTTTCGCTGGAATGGGCAGCCAGCGCCACACCGAGAAGAAACAAGAAAACTGACAGGCCCTTGCGCTTCACTCGAATCTCCCGGCAACGGTTCGGCTTGCTGGAGGCGCTAACGGTCGCGTTGATTGCGGGGCCGCCCGCAGGTTCCAGCCGCCGATCACACACTACCGTGACGATGGAGCCCAGGGTAAGATCACGGAAGTAATGGGGCGGGGTTGTCGAACTTGCAGCGTCACGACAGGCGGTGATTTGCGTCACCGGCGAGCCGAAAGGTTGATACTTATCTGATGCTGGAACGATTTGGATCAGGACCGCAGGTTTGACTTCCCGATGTCCGTCCAGTAACGTATTAACAGGTTGTGGTGTCTTTGGAGGTTCCTATGTTTGAGGGTTTATTTCAACCGACGCACCTGATCATTATCTTTGCGATTGCCCTGCTTGTTTTTGGTCCGAAGAAATTGCCTGAACTGGGCAAGGGTTTGGGCGAGGGAATTCGTGCCCTGAAAGAGGGGATGAAGGATAATGCTTCGGCTCCAGCCGAGCAGGCCAAGACTTCCGAGTCCAAAGAGACCAAAGCCTAAGCGTAAACACGCGGGCGCTAACATCAATAAGATTGAGCCGCCGTCTTATTGCCGTTTCCTGTTTTATTCCGTCGTTTCCGGGCCACCTTTTAGCATTTGAGCTGTGAAACTCTCTTGAAGATGGAGGTAGGAGTGTTGCGTAAAGGCAAATTGGCTGGCTTAGTTCTGGTTCTCGCACTCGTGCAGGCAGCGTTCGCCGATCAGGTTATTTTGAAGAATGGCGACCACCTTAGCGGCAAGGTCGTGAAGTCCGATGGCAAGACGATGGTCTTACACACCGACTACGCGGGAGACGTCACCATCGATTTCAAGGCGATAACGAAGATCACGACTGATGAGGAATTACATGTCAGCACATCCGATAAGAAGACCGTGGTCGGGCCGGTGAATGAGAACGAGGGAAAAATCGAAGTAGCAACTAAAGCTGGTCCAGTGGAAGTTTCTGCGGCGAACGTGGTTTTGATCCGAAACGATGCAGAGCAGGCGGCTTACGAGAAGTCACTGCATCCCGGCTTGCTACATGGATGGAATGGGGGAGTGAACGTGGGCTTTTCAGTGGCTCGCGGCAACAGCGAAACGACCAACCTGGCGTTGGGCATCAATGCGGTCCATCCCACCGTGAATGACAAGATCACGATCTATTTGACGTCGATTGATACCGAGAATCAGTTAGCTACTCCCAGCACGGTCGCGGATATTATCACATCAGGAATTCGCTACGATTACAATCTGAACCCGCGGTTGTTCGCCTTCGTAGGCGCCGACTTCATGAGCAATGCGCTGCAGGATCTGGATTTGCGCGGCGTGTACGGCGGCGGTCTGGGTTATCATGCGATCAAGTCCGACAAGACTGTCTTTGATCTTCTGGCTGGCCTCAACTACACCCATGAAACGTATTCCGACGGTCCGCCAGTTACTCCTGCCACCGTTCCCCCGACTTTTACTTCTTACGGCGTAACCAACAAATTTGCTGCCCTGACGTTGGGCGAGGAACTGACGCAAAAGGCTGGGAAGACCACGGTGGTCACGGAGAAGTTCTATCTCTATCCGAGTTTATCGGGCGGGTATACTGGCGATTATCGCGGAGAGTTCGACTTCGGTACCGTGACGAAAATCGCCAAGTGGCTGGGCTGGCAAAACCAATTCAGCGACATTTACGTCTCCAACCCACCTTCGACAGCAAAAAAGAACGATTTGATCCTGACGACCGGTGTGAACTTTACGTTCACGCACTGAGTACATTCCTCCAACTGAAAATGGGTATGGCCGCTCGCAGATAACGGCTTTTTTGTTGCCTAGACCGGATCGTAGTTCGTCCCTCTATTGCTCACGACTACTTGAAAGATGCGTCTACTCCCGATAGAGTACTGTTTCCCGTTTGCTGGGTATCTTTCAAGTTTCTCAACAACAGGAGTTTGCCCGATGCGTCACGTGTTGATCGTGCTGATTGCCGTGTGCTGCGGCGGTGTCGTTTCTTTTTCTCAGACTGCGGATGAACTAATTGCCAAGAACATCGAAGCCAGGGGCGGGATCGAGAAAATGAAGGCGATCAAGACCCTCCGCATGACTGGTAAGTTCGAGGGCGGAGGCGGTTTCACGGCTTCGGTGGGACAAGAGAACGAGCGCCCCAACCTGGTTCGAGAGACGTTCTTGCTGCAGGGAATGACGGCTGTGCAGGCGTATGACGGCACCACAGGTTGGCAGATTCAGCCCTTCCAGGGAAAGAAAGACCCCGAATTGATGGGAGAGGATGATCTGCGCGATCTGCTACTGGACGCCGAATTCGATGGGCCGCTGGTGGATTACAAAGAAAAAGGCAGCACCGTGGAATATCTAGGACACGACGTGGTGGATGGAGACGATGCATTACGCCTGAAAGTAACGCTGAAAAATGGCGACATCATTTATGACTACCTTGATCCCGATACTTTTATTGAAATCCGCAGGGAAATCCAGCAGTTTATTCGGGGCTCGGTTCGCGATCGCGTGGTGGGCTTGGGCTCTTACAAGCCGGTGAACGGCGTGATGTTTCCTTTTTCGCTTTCGAGTGGACCGAAGAACCATCCTGACGCGCAAACCACCACACTGCAGAAAATAGAAGCGAATGTGACGATCGATCCCGCGGACTTTGCTCTGCCTGCATCGTTGCGGACCGAGGAAAAGAAGTCCGGGATGGTCGGGATTAAGTGACTTGGCCCTTGTGCAGCTTGATAAGGAAGCGAGCCAAACGCGCGACTGACGCAAAGCGCGCGACACTCTGCGCGGCTCGCCCAGATTCCTCGCTGCGCAAGAGACACATGCTCGTAATGACAATCAAAACTAGAGGACTCGTAAAATGAAAGCATCCGCTCGCAGTTTTTGGGCAGTGACCGTGCTGTTCGCCGGAGCCTCGCTCTGCCCGCCTGGGCACGCTCAAGCGCTGTACCGTTACGATGCGGCCACGGTTTCCGGATTGCCCGCCCGGAATATCGGTTCGGCCACAATGAGTGGCCGTATTGCTGCGGTCGATGCGGTGGAAGAAAACGGGCGCATCACCGTCTTCGTGGGCGCGGCGAGTGGCGGAGTGTGGAAGTCGGTGAACGGCGGCACGACATACAAGCCTGTGTTTGATCGCGAGGATGTGCAGTCGATTGGCGCGGTGGCGATTGATCCCTCGAATTCCAAAGTTGTCTGGGTCGGCTCGGGCGAAGCCTGGGTACGAAACAGCGTGTCGGTAGGCGATGGCGTGTACAAGTCGACGGATGGGGGCGAGAACTGGAGTAACGTAGGTCTGAAGGACAGCGAGCACATCGCCAAGATCCTGGTGAACCCGGGCGATAGCAACGATGTGCTGACGTGCGCCACCGGGCATCTGTGGGATGACAACGACGAGCGCGGTGTGTACCGAACGACCGACGGCGGCAAGAGCTGGAATAAGGTTCTCGCCGGGGCGAACGGTTCGAGCGGTTGCGCCATGATTGCGCGCAGCAAGCAGGAACCAAAGACGATTTACGCCGCGATGTGGGACTTTCGGCGACAGGGCTGGACCTTCCGCTCGGGTGGTCCGGGCAGCGGGATTTTCAAGTCGACCGACGGCGGCGCCCACTGGGCTGAAATCAGCGGCAGCAACGCCAAGGGTCTGCCGCCGAAACCATATGGACGCATCGCGGTGCAGGTCGCTGAATCCAAACCGAACGTGGTGTACGCCAATATTGAAGCGGAAAAAGGAAGAGGACTCTACCGCTCTGACGATGCCGGTGCGAACTGGACCAAGCTGGATTCCAGCCAGTTCATGCTGTGGCGTCCTTTTTACTTCGGCAACCTGATCGTCGATCCCAAGGATGAAAATAAAATCTTCAAACCGGATGGGCCGCTCCTGCTCAGCACTGACGGCGGAAAGAGCTTCAGTGTTGTTTCGGGGAACGGACACGGCGATTTCCACGATATCTGGATCAATCCGAAAAATCCGAACATTGTGATTGCCGGCGACGACGGCGGCTTGTGGCGCAGCGAAGATGGAGGCAATCGCTGGAAGCACCAGCTCAATCTGCCGGTTTCGCAGTTCTACCACGTGAGCACGGATAATGCTGACCCGTATCACGTCTACGGCGGATTACAGGACAACAGTTCGTGGGTGGGCGATTCGTCGTATCCGGGAGGTGTCACCAATGCGCGCTGGGAGAACATGTTCGGCGGCGATGGTTTCTGGATGTTCGAAGATACTTCCGATGCGGATTATCTCTACGCCGAGGCGCAGGGCGGCGAAATTGGGCGAGTGAATCGTTACACCCACGAGATCCGCGATATCCATCCCTGGCCGAATTACGGAGAGGGGAAGCTCCGCTTCAACTGGAACACGCCGATTCACATGAGTCCCAATGAAAAGGGGACAATTTACATTGGCGCCCAATTCCTATTCCGCTCCCGCGATCACGGGCAGTCCTGGGATCGCATCTCTCCCGACTTGACGACGAACGATCCCGAAAAACAAAAGCAGGAAGAGTCTGGTGGCGTGACCATCGACAACTCTTCTGCGGAAATGCATACCTCGATCTATTCGATTTCGGAATCGCCTAAAAACGGGCAGGTTATCTGGGCCGGAACAGACGACGGTAACTTACAAATCACGCGCGATGGAGCGAAGACCTGGACGAATGTGGTGGGAAACATCAGCGGGCTGGGAAAAAATTCGTGGGTAACAACCATCGAGGCCAGCCGCTTCGACGAAAGCACTGCATATGCCACCTTCGATCGACACACCTTCGGAGACATGAAGCCCTATGTGTATAAGACTGCCGATTATGGCGAGACGTGGACCGCGCTGCCCGCACAGGAAAGCGGCGTGCGCGGCTTTGCCCATGTGATCGAAGAGGACACAGTGAATCGAGATCTGTTGTTCCTCGGCACGGAGTTCGGGCTTTGGATTTCCGTGGATGGAGGTCAGCGCTGGGCGCAATACAAGGGCACGGATTTTCCCGCTGTTCCCGTCGACGATATTGCTATCCAAGCGCGAGAATCGGATCTGGTGTTGGCGACGCACGGCCGCGGCATCTGGGTCGTGGACGATATTTCTCCGCTGCGTACCCTCACCCCGGAAATGATGAGCAAAGATGCGAGCCTGATTCCCGGCCGCCCCGTAGTCCAATATTTCGACACGTTCGGTGGATGGCCGGAGGGCGATGAAGCTTTCCATGGCCGGAGCCGGCCCACAGACGCGCAGATTACCTATTACCAGAAAGGGCGGCACATTTTCGGCGATCTGAAGATCGAGATTTTCGATCAGGATGGGAAACTGGTGGACACGGTTGGCGGAAGCAAGCATCGCGGATTGAACCGTGCCAGTTGGAGCATGCATGTGAAACCACCGGCGGTCGCTCCCGCGGCTTCGGCGCTGTTTGAAGCTGCACAAGGACCACGGGTGTTGCCGGGCACCTACACGGTGAAGCTGACTAAAGGCGATCAAACTTATACCGAACAATTAAATGTTGTGATCGATCCGCGCGCCAAGTACTCGATCGATGAGCGCAAAGCACAATTCGAACTTTCGATGAAGGTTTACAAAGAGCTGGAACACATGACGTTTGCCGTGGAAGCAATCGAGGGCGTCCGCGATGCCGCCCACGCGAGAGCTGCGAAACTTGCGGAGAAAGATCCGCTACGCAAGCAACTGCAGCAACTCGTTGCAGACTGCGACGCGCTGCGCTCGAAGATCGTAGCAACTAAAGAAGGTGGAATGATTACCGGCGAAGAACGAATCCGCGAACACCTTGGTCAACTCTACGGCGCCGTTACTGGGTACGACGGCAAACCTACGGATTATCAGGTCGCGCGAGCCGAATCACTTGGTCATGAACTGCAGGATGTGGTCGACGACTTCCAGAAAAAGACACAAGCAGAGTTGCCCGGAATCAATACTGCTCTGAAGAAGAAGAAATTGGAATCCATCACTGTGCTCACTGAGGCAGACTGGCAGAAAAAGAAGGCAGACTCCTCCGGTGGCGCTGGTGCGGGAATGCAGGCGGGCGAAGGTCAGATGCGGGAGATGGACTAGAAAAACAGGGAACAGTGAACAGGGAACAGGGAAATTCCTAGGTGGTACATCGTGCCCTTAGCGGTCGAAGCTTTCCTCGGCGGACTTTCTCGCTTTCTTCGGTGACGCTTCGCAATTCAGAAGTAAAATTTCATCGCGAATTGAATAAAGCGTGGGTCGCGAGCCGCGACCGCTTGCCCGAATTGTGGCGTGCCGAATTCGACAGCCTGCGGTTCCTCGCTGATCGCGCCGACGGGGCCTAGCAGCGGGTTGACGTGGTTCCAGATATTGAAGAATTCTGCGCGAAACTCAGCGTGCATTTGCTCGCGAATCGGGAAAAGTTTGAAGACCGAAAAATCCCAGTTCTGCAAGCCTGGTCCGCGGACGATGTTCCGGCCGGCGTCGCCGAAGGTGAAAAACGCCGTATTGTCCACGAAGGCGCAGGTGTTGAACAGGGTTCCTGGAACGCACGGCTTTGCATTCGGATTACCCACAACGTTCGGCCGCACTTCAAAAAATCCGACCGCCCCACCGCCGTCACTGGTTGACACGTTGGTAAGTGAATCGGTAATCGTGAACCAGTTGCCCGTCTGTGCAGTGGTGATGCCGGCAACTTGCCAATTCCCGATAATTTGGTTCAGAGCACCGCTGGCGCTTCCGCCGAACTTTTTTCCGTGTCCAAACGGCAACTCGTAGGCATAGTCGATGACGAAACGCTGACGTACATCGAAATCTGCATTGCCGTACTCAAGCTGTGGAAACAGTTCGTTGCGAAAGTCGCCGTTGTTCAGCGAGCCCAGGCTGGCGCTGGAGGCGTCGTCCAGCGAATGAGCGTACGTATAGGAAGCACCAAACTGCAGTCCATGAGAGAGTCGTTTTTCAAGATGCACTTGCAGCGCGTTGTAATTGGAATAGTCGTTGGCACGAAGGGTATCGATGAGGCCGTCAATGACGGGAAATGGGCGACGTGGCGCCGTCGGGCAGTTTTCGGGAGTGTTGCCGTTGGTTGTGCAAAAAGTAACGTTAGGCTGAGCCTGATTGCCGTTATACAAGCCGTACAGATTCGAACCATGCGAGCCTGCGTAGGAGATACTCAGCAAAACCTGGGTGGGCAACTGGTATTCAAACCCAAAGTGCCACTGCTGCGTGTAGGGAGTTTTCAGTGTCGAGCTTTCTGAAAACAGCGTAGGCGTATTCGGATCGACCAGCGAACTCGCGGGAAAACCTTGCGATAGAACACTCAGGCCCGGAATCGAGCAATTTGAGCTTGGAGTAGCGGGGTTGGCATCTGAGTTGAAGCACGGCTGCGTGAAGTTTTGCGTAATAAAAAAAGGGGGGTTGAAACCGGGACTGGGGTTGGAAAATGGCCCGTTCTCCTCGCCGCCATAGAAAACTCCGTAGCCCACACGCATTACCAGCTTGTCGGTAATTTGGTAGGCGGCTCCCAGTCGAGGGGCGAAATTTGTCAGGTTCGGAGAGATCAGTCCCGGACTGCCGGTTCTTTGAAGCGGAATCAAACCTGCCAGAGTTGGAGTTAGCACCGCCTGCTGGCCCTTTGGAACGACCAGGGAATCGGTGGCGAAGTTGAAATTCGCCTCATCGTTGTGGCTTGCCTTGACTGTAGTGAACAGTTCGTAGCGAAGTCCCAGGTTCAAGGTCAGCTTCGGAGTGACGCGAATGTCATCTTCCGCAAACCATGAATAGTCGCCTCGATGATAGTTGACATTGTTCGCGTTGGTGATTGTGCCCCCGTCTGGGATACCCAACAGAAAGGTTGCGAACGCCTCCCCTCCTGTAGTGGGCGCGGCAACGTTATCAGTAAAATCGCTGGCGAAACTCATTGTGCCCCGCGAAGCCGCTGGCTGAAAAATTGTGAACTCGATGAAACGCAACTCGGTACCGAACTTCATCGAGTGCCGGCCGTAGACTTTTGTGAGATTTTCATCGATCACGTATGCATTCTGTTTCTCGATGGATGGCAGGAAGCCGGAACTCCCGATTCCTGCGGTTCCGTCGTTAATGGAGATACTTGGCAGGCCGCCATTGTCCGGCCCGAATGGAACGCCAGGAAAACCCAACTGCGCGGCGACGTTCTGGTTCGCATTCAACTGAAAACGGTGAGAATTGATGCGATTGTAACCAAAGCGGAATTCATTGATGGTGGTCGGAGAAAACGTATGTGTTTCGCTGATGGCCACGCTTCGGTACGAATTATCCTGAGTGCCATCCTGGAACGCGCCTCCGTCGAGAGCGTTGTTGAAGGGCGAAGGAATGAAGCTCGGCTGGTCTTCATAACTGAATCGGCCAAAAATAGAGTCGCGGTCGCTGATGTTGTGGTCGATGCGAATGTCAAAGTTGTTTTGATCGGAGCTGCGGCTCGGTTCCGCGAGAAAGTTAGAGCCGTTGAGGTTCACATTCGGCGCCGGGAATAGCGCTGAGAGCCGCGCCGCCAGTGGATCAATCAACGCCTTGGGGAATATATTTGTCGGATTGCCCGCGGCATCAACTCCAATCGGCACACCGCAGAAACCATCCGGATATTTCGTGAGGTTTGTCATAACCTGGGTCAGCCGGGTGTTGAAGATCTCGCCCGAGTATGTGGGATGCCCGCTGCAGTCGAGCGCCACTTGTTTTGTCCGACTGCCGTTCATATCCACGGCCATAACCTCATTGGCGGGCGATACAGTAAAGAACGACGAAAAATCGCCACCGATCTCGGCGGCTGTCGGAACCAGAACCAGTTGGGGGAGAGCCTGGCGAATGCGAAGACCCTCATAATCGCCGAAGAAGAATGTCCGGCTCTTGATAATTGGGCCACCAAAAGTTGCGCCGAATTGATTTTGCTTGTACCCGGTGCGGCCGAACGCATCGAACGCGTTGCGTGCGTCGAAGACGTCGTTGCGCAGAAATTCGTACACATCTCCGTGAAATTGGTTGGTGCCTGATTTAATGACGGCGTTCATCACGGCACCATTGCCGCGTCCAAATTCCGCACTGTAGGCATTAGTCTGAACTTTGAATTCTGCGATGGCGTCGACCGAAGGTTGAATAACGTACGCGCTGCCGTTCAAGACGTCGCCCAGGTCAGAGTTGTTATCGACTCCATCGAGTTGAAAGTTATTCTGCAGTGAGCGGGCGCCGTTCGAACTGAATCCAAATGTCGTTTCTACGCGCGAACCCGGCTCGCTCGGCCCAACGCCCGCACCCAGCAACGCGAGTTGCGCGTAATTACGGCCATTGAGCGGAAGGGTTTCGATGGTATGGCTGTCTTGTACCTGGCCGAGGCTCGAGGTTTCGGTCTCCAGTTGCGGGCTGGTCGAGGTGATGGTCATCGACTCTGAGATGCTACCGACTTGCAGCGTTACATCGACGGCCGCACGCTCTTGCACATCGACTGTTACCGGGCCGGCGACGGCTTTCTTGAAACCTGTTTTTTGGATGGTCACCTGATAACGGCCCACTTTAAGAGGACCAGCGACGTACTCGCCCTGAGCGTTGGTTGTGGTTTCGATCTTTGTCCCGCGGTCGACGTCGGTGAGCGTCACCTTGGCTCCGTCAACAACTGCGTTAGAGGAGTCTCTTACTAGACCGGCAATGCTGCCAGTATCTTTTTGCGCTGCCGCGGGAATGCCGCCAACGGCGAGGAGGCAGGTTGCGACAAGGAGCCGCCAGGAATTCTTTCGCGACGTTTCTATGATCTTAGAAGATGAGCGGTGCGACGGGTTGTTCATGGTGAATCCCCCTGACTTGCACGGCACTTTCAATTCGAGCATTTCAAGAATGAATCAGAACATTTTGCACGACGCGGCTGATGGCGCCGCTCGGGCTAGGGCAATCCGGTTTCAGACCGCGACTGATGGAGAAAAATAGGCCGAGCAGTTGACCGAACATCACATCCAGCGGCGGTCGGTAATCGTCGGCCATCGTTAATGACCGAGAGTGACTCACCACATGCTCTACTTCGCCATCGAGTCGCGAGCTAGGAGCGGGACTCACGACCACTCGGGTAGCGACTAATTGCTTCTTCCCTATCTCTTCCAGCAGATCGGTTTCGTACCGCAAAACTCTTTCATCTCCCGATAGGAAGGCAACCAGCAGGGTTTGTTCGTCCAAGGCGGCCATCGGCCCGTGACGCAAGCCCAGCGCGGATTCCGACATAGTCTGGATCTGCCCGGAGGTGAGCTCCAACAATTTCAGCGCCGACTCGGTTGCGACCGCCTTCAATGCTCCGGAAGCGAGGAAGCAAGCTTTCGTGAAGTTTCCACCCGCGAGATTAGCGGCGCTTGCAGCCGCCACACCGAGGAAGTTCCTTCCCGCTTCCACCAATTGGGAAAGAATGTTCTCGTAAGAATCCAACGTTTCAACATGGGCCAGGCATTGGCCGAAGACAACCATGTTGGAGAACGAACTTGTCATCGCGAGGCCGCGGTCGTGCACCTCCTCCGGAAGCGCGATTCCTAACACTTGCTTGTGTCCGGCGGCGATTCGAAGCATTCTGGCCTGCGCATTGCAAGTTACAAGCAGATGATGAATGTCGGAGTGGGTCTTCAACGCACGGTCGATAACAGCAATGCCTTCGGGACTTTCGCCCGAGCGTGAGAACGAAATCCAAAGATAGGTGCGCCCCGGCACCATAAATTCGTCAGCGTGAGTAAGGAGATCCGTGCTCGGAACCGCGAGCACCTCGCACTGCCAAAGCCGCCGCAGTAACAGGGTTAAGGAACGCCCAACATAGTCGGACGTTCCGGCGCCTATCAGAAATACGGTCGGCCGGCGCGCAAGATCCCAGTTGATGCCGGCGGATTGCAGAAACCGGTGAATCTCGGCATGCCGTTTTCGAAAGCACTGGTAAGTTGCCAGCCAGGTTTCAGGCTGCTGCGCAATCTCTTGTGGCGTGTGCAATAGTCCCCGCAAGTGCTTCTCTTCTTGCGACAACGCCAACAGGGCAGAGAGAGGGTTCATGTCGAATAAAAAAGAAACCGTAATTAAACGCAATGAATGCTAACAAATAACAACCACAAAAGAAAGCATAAAAAGCAATTGCAGGTTTTATTATCGGTCAGGTGAGCTAGGGCAAATTCAGGTAGCGTTGGTATAGATCCGGTCGGAAGCTCGTGTTAATCGTGCCTGTCACTGAAGCGTGGAAGATTTTTTCGGATGCCATGTCCTCGATTCCTTTCGCGGTCAGTCGAATCGTGAATGTCCCGGCGTGAGTGTAGGCATGCGTGACGGAAGCGCCCTCGGCACTGGTTCCATCTCCGAAGTCCCAGTGATATGAGAGGGCGGGCACCCCATCTGCGGCGCTTTCTGCGGAAAACGCAGCAGACTTTCCAGTTTCGATCTTTTCCGTTATATGCGCGTTTATGGAAGGTGCCGACGCGGGGATCGACGTATCAACAATTTTTACGATCCTCACGGAATGCGGGGCGACATGCAAAATGAACGAGGCGCGATTGCCGGCGATCGAAGTGCCAGGGGTAAAGACATCGGATACGTCATTGTGCGCAGCGAGTTGCGGATCAGAAAAAAGATCGGACAAAGAAAATTCGTGTTTCCGCTCATTACTGGTCCAGTTGAACACCGCCAGAATTGACTGCCGCTTGCTCTCACGCAGCAAAAAGAGGGTCGGCATCTCGTCTTCGGGCGCGTAGTTCATCAGGTCGACTGGTTTGGCGGCTCGGCCCAACTGTGCCATGTTGAGCAAGTCGCGATTCCGCAACAACGCGAGGCGATCTGGGTCGAGGAACACTGTCGGCAAGTCGTCCCCGATTTCAAACATCCCGCCAGAGACTGCCGCAAGCGCAATCGCGACCTCTGCCTCTCCTAGCGTCAGCGGTTTGGGTCCTCCGTGGTCCCCTTCTCCCGCACTTTCCTGCCGGGAAACCGAGAATGCATCGGGATCGCTGACAAAAAAATTCCGGTTCATGTAATAACGAGCAGCGAGGCCTGGAGCCGCATCACGGCTGGCCTCAAAGGAATGGCCGGTGTCGCAAGAAATGCGTCCGGTATCGACAAGCCCCACCGGATTCAACATCACGCTTCCATCTTTATCCAAAAGCACGCCGTCACCTACGGCTTCGCGAATCACTTGCAGGCCGATACGCTGAGCCTGAAGCGCCGTCGTGTGCGGAACGTAGTAATAGCCTTCGATGGCAGTGTCGTCCATGAAGTCGAGTTTGATGTAGCGGACACCCCAGTCCCGCGTTAGCGTCGTATAGGTCTCACGCAGATACTGCTGTGCTCCGGGATTTGTCGTATCGAGTACGTAAAGCTGGTCGAGGTTGGTTGGCGTGTCGGGTGGTTCGGTCACCCAACCAGCATGGATCGGCTGTCCGTGCGCGTTATGAACCAGCCAGTCCTTGTGATTCACATACACAGACGAGCGATCCGCCACTTCAAATGGCGCCGTCCAGATTCCAGGGGTCAGACCAAGGGCCTGTACCCTCTCTTCGAGTTTCTTGATTCCGTGAGGATATTTGTTTGATACCGGCGTGGTGTAATCGCCCCTTGCGTATTGATAGCCTTCATCGATGTGGAAGAAGGTGTATCCGGAATCTTTCAGATGAGCTGCTAGAAATTCCGCGTTCGTAAGCGCCGGGCCTTCGGTCAGGCCGAAGTAGTATGCGGTCCAACTCCACCATCCGATAGGGGTCGCAGCACTGACCCTCGCAGCATGGAGCTGGCGGATAGCTTCTCCATACTTCTCCAACTGCGCATGATAGTCGGAGGAGAGACCGGCCACGATCTTTTCCGATGCCAGGCTCTGGCCCGATTCCACGGGCAGGCTAAGTTCGATTTGGTCTTCTCCGGGTGAATCTCGCAGAGAGTTTTGTTTCGCGAGCTCGGTGGTGCCTGTGGAATCAACTTCGTAGGCGGTGATGCCTGGCTGTTTCTGATCGACTCGCAGACGCAGCACGGTAAGCCATTTTTCAGAAGTAAGCGCTCCCAGAAAAAGGCTCTGCCGGCTCTGCCGGTTGTAAATCAGTTGGCTGCCAACGGCGCGATGCATTCCATCGATCGCCTGCGCAAGGTCATGGATGACCATGTTCGGACGGTCTTCGCTGAAGCTGTCGGAGAGAACGCGGTTGGCGGATTCGGACCCATCCAGTGCGAGAAATGAGCCTTGGGCGTCGAGTACGCGAATGCTCTGCACCGTTATCTCGGACGAAGTGCTATTGCGGACAAGGACTTTGATCTCTGCGAACATGGATTCGGCGCGCAGTTGGATGCTGCACTCCAGTTCGGGTTGGCCGGGCAATCCGCTATTGGTAATTGTGAGCTGCGAAGCTCCGCCAGAATCGTCGTTTGGGGAGGAACGCTTTATCTTATGGTCCGGATAATCGCTCGAACGCAGCCATCGATGATTCACCTGCGCCGCTACCGCTCCAGTCAGCCAAACCCGGGGATTCTCTTTCGATCGAATCGTATACGTAGCAGCCTTCTGATCCGCTTCAATGATGAGCTTGGAGTTTTCAATTTTTTCAGCGGAAGCATCTGCGAAGGTGGGCTCCGGGAGCATTGCTGAGAAAGCCAAAATCGCCAGAATCCCAACAAATGGAAACTTGAGTGTCTTCCACATAAAAGTTTTCTCCTGGAAGTAAATTTCCGGCCATTCGCATCGCCCGCTGCGGATGATCTTCCCGCGCGCGCTTCGGGCAACAATAACCGAAACGGTGATTCTATTGCTGATCGGCTCCGCGCATGCCTTCTCGTAGCATACAGGCTGCGGATTACGGAGTAGGTCTTGAGTAGCCTAGATCTATGCGAAGCTGTGTATTTAAGACGGGTCCGCTGCGAGAGCGGGTTTTCGCAGAACTGCCAACTAAGATGAGCGCGGCTACCAACCCGAAAGGACTACCGGCGATATTCCGGTGAATCCGCCATTTGTCCAGCGTAAGTCCCAATCCGGCGCGTCATTACATCGGAGTTCTCCCGCATGTGATGGCGGCGGACGTGAAGTGCGAAAGCATCAATCAGATCTTCGGCGAAACCCTCGCTGCCAAATCTGCAGCCGCAGACCGAACAGCGTGGATTGCGTGGTCTAAGAGGATTGATTCGCAATGCGGGCTTTTCCCTAGACATGAAACACTAATACCATAATAATCCCTTTCCGTAAACGTTAACGTTAAACTGCCAGGTTTTTATTGACCTTTTCCACCGAAAACTATTACGCTGTACCGCCGCACGCCGAATATCGAATCACCGGTACACAGGGTCAATTCGGGATGCTCGTGTTGCAAGCAGTTCCTGAGAGGGCATAGAGATGCCTTACCACGGGACAATTGAGGACTCATGATGGCAGCAATCGCTTTGCTTCAAGCAACCAGGCTCGTGCATTTGTCTGCGGTAGATGTGCTCATTATTGGTTTCTACTTCGCCCTTGTCCTGGCCATCGGTATCTACCTGAAGAGCCGGGCCAACACGAGTGAAGATTTTTTCATGGCGGGGCGCGAAATGACAGCCTGGGTTGCGGGACTGAGTTTTCTTTCCGCCAATCTTGGCGCGTTGGAGTTAATGGGGTGGGCTGGCTCTGCCTACCAGTACGGCATCCTCGCCACGCACTGGTACTGGATTGGGGCGATTCCAGCCATGCTGTTTTTGGCGCTGGTCATGATGCCGTTTTATTACATCTCCAAAACCCATTCGGTTCCGGGGTATTTGAGATTACGATTTGGCGAGTCCAGCCGCGCGCTCTCGGCAGTTTCCTTCGCATTCATGACTGTGCTGATGAGCGGCGTCAATATGTTTGCCATGGCGAAGGTTATGCAAATCGTGCTCGGCTGGGACATCAATTTCAGCATTTGGGTTTCATCGCTCACGGTCGCGGCTTATGTTGCGCTCGGCGGGTTGAGGTCGGCAATCTTCAATGAAGTGCTTCAGTTCTTTCTCATCTGGGCCGGCGCACTGCTTATTCCGATTCTTGGTCTTTATGAAACCGGAGGCTGGAGCCATTTGAAGGTGCTCATTACACAGCGAGCATCCTCCGAGTACGTGCATCTCTGGTCGGGCTTGGGGTCGTTTACCACCAACCCCATGGGCATCCACTGGACGGGAATTGTATTCGGCCTGGGCGCGATCATTTCGATGGGTTACTGGACTACGGATTTTCTCGTGGTGCAGCGCGTGCTTACTGCCAAAGACCTGCGCAGCGCGGAGATCGCTCCTATCATCGGCGCGGGATTCAAGATGCTGGTACCGTTCATCGTTATTTTGCCCGGGCTGCTGGGACTGGCCGTTCTCCCCATGAAACTCACGGCCGAGTCAGCAGTCACGGCTGGAGGCCACAGCTATAATGACGTTCTTCCCCTGATGCTCGCTCGATACTGCGGCCCGGGGTTGCTAGGCCTGGGAGTCACCGCATTGATCGCGGGTTTCATGTCGGGCATGGCGGGGAACGTGAGTGCGTTCACGACCGTGTGGACCTATGACATTTACCGCGCCCTGATCAAGAAAGATGCCCCCGATCATCACTATGTGACCATGGGCCGGTGGACAACGGTCATAGGCGTTCTCATCAGCGTTGGTACGGCGTACTTGGTGATGCAGTTTGCCAGCATCATGGACTATGTGCAGGCGCTATTCAGCTTTTTCATCGCTCCTCTGTTCGGTACAGTGATCCTGGGAATGCTGTGGAAGCGAGCCACCGGTCCCGCTGGTTTCTGGGGATTGCTCTGCGGAACCGTTTCTTCCATTAGCATGTGGGCCTGGGTCAAGATTGACCCTTCAGCATTGCGTTACGTGGCTCTTTCGCCGAATGCCAAAGCCCTTGCCCAAGACATGTATCAGGCAGTGTGGTCGTTCCTGGTTTGCGTGACGGTTACTGTGGTGGTGAGTTTCGCAACCAAGCCGAAGCCTGCGGCGGAATTGACCGGACTCGTGTATGGATTAACCCAGGTTCCCAGTGTTGGAAACCTTCCTCTTTATAAGAAGCCGATTTTCTGGGCAGCAGTGGTCATTGTGGCGCTGGTGATTCTGAACATCGTGCTCTGGTAAAGATCTCTGGTGGGCCAGTTTTTTCTGAGGAGGACGTCGGAATATGCATGGCCGTGGCATTTCGATCTGGTTCTTCATCGGTATATCGCTGTTGGTTAACGGTGTGCTCATTACCGGAGCGGGGATTTGGGAGTGGATATATCCGCCCTTGAATCCGGTGGTGTTATTCGATCTTCACGCCAATTTATGGTGGGGGATGGTTCTCACGATATTTGGAGCGCTTTACTGCTACAAGTTCGTTCCAGGACGCAAGTCTTAGAATCGCAATTCTCGGCACGGGGTTGACTTTGCCGCGGTAACCTTCACAATTGAATCGATCCAGCACGAAAATTAGGGCTTTGATGACCGGCTCGCCTGCTTGCACACCGGGAGCACTTTAGGTTAACGTACGTCCGCTTGTGTGTTCCCGCAAACTATAATTTCGTTGCAGTTCAAGCGGCTTTATTCGCATCGTTTTCACGGCGTCTATATCTAAGTAAGCACGATCTTAAGCAACTGCGGACCAACGAATGGCCAAACAGCCAACCACTCTCTTTGACATTGCCAAGGCCCTAGGCACCTCAATCGGTACCGTGCATCGAGCCTTGCACGACAATGCAGACGTGAGTCCAACCACAAGAGCCAAAGTCTTGCGGATGGCGAAAACGCTGGGCTATCGTCCCAATCTTGCGGCGCGCTATCTATCTTCGAAGAAGACGCTTCGCGTATCAGTCAACACGTTAGAGGGCACTACCTCCTTCTGGGACGAAGTGCGGGCGGGCATTCGCGAAGAAGCGGCGTCGGTGCCGCTGGAAAACATCGAGCTCGATTTTCACACTTACCTCCATCTTGGGGACTGGCAAGAGGAGGTGTTTGAAACCGCCATCCGCGACAAAGTGGGCGGAATCATTACTTTTCCGAGTCACCCCAAGACCTTTCGGCCTTGGATCCGTCGAGCCTCGCGAGCCCACATTCCCGTTGTATGCGCGGTTACCGATGCGCCCGATAGCGGACGCCTGGGCATTGTTGCCATCGATACTCTCGCCAGCGGATCTATCGCAGCCGATCTCATGGGCAGATTCGTCGGAGAGCAGGAGGGCGATGTCGCGATTACTTTGTTCGACACGGCGATCACCGAGCATGCGGAGAAAGCGGCGGCCTTCGAAAAGACGCTGCGGTCTTTTTACCCCAAGCTGCGACTTTTGCAGCCGGTAGAAGACCATGGGATGGAAGCCGAGGCTTACAGCAAGTGCTGCACCCTGTTTGAAGACCACCCGCAACTGCGCGGCGTCTATGTGACCACCGAGGATTCGATTCCTGTGCTGAAGGCTGCCCGTGACCTGAAGATCTTGAACCATCTGACGATCATTACCACCGACCTCTTTCCCGGTCTTGTTCCGCAAATTCGTTCCGGCGCCGTGGCCGCAACCATCTACCAACGCCCCCGCACGCAAGGCCGCATGGCATTCCGAATGTTGTACAAGCATCTGGCGGATGGCGGCGATCAGTCTCATGAGATTGCGCTCGCACCGCACCTGGTAATGCGCGGGAATCTGGATTTCTTTCTGCAGAGGCAAACCCGGGAGTCATCGACCAAAGAAAAAGCTTCGAGAAACGGGAACGAACTGGCGGACGCGTTCAACTGAAACGAGCGGAACCCCCAGCTTCTAGTGAGCCGGTTCTCGGACCACAACCACTCGATCAACCGCCACATCTTTTAGTTGCTGCACGATGCCAGAAGGCCATCGTATCTCGACCAGGTCCGCGGAACTGTTGCTTCCGAGTCCGAAGTGGACAGGACCCGCACTCGAAGATGCATAGCCGGCGCTGGTAGACATCTGGTTGTACTGCGCTTCGGTCCCGGTGACCACTTTAACTCTCGCCCCAATGCCGTCTCGGTTGCTTTTGGTTCCCTGAAGCTTCAACTCCAGCCAATGATTGTTATTAGGACTCTGATTGATCCAGATCTCTGCCGGCGCACCGAGCGCAGTCACCACCACATCCAAACGGCCATCTCCGTTCAAATCTCCAACAGCTGAGCCTCTGTGCCTCGAGGGAGGCTGCGAAGTCAATCCAGCCTCCGCAGTCAAGGCCGAAAACTTCATGCCGCCGAGATTGCGAAAAACGGTGTTGGGCTGGGCTACGACGAGATTCGGCTCTGCCATAAGCGACTGAACGTGCCCGCGCGAAACAAAAATGTCTTTCCAGCCATCGTTGTCGAAATCGGCGATGGTCGGAGAGTAACCGGCCATGGGCAGCGTGAGTTTAGTCATCCCGCTCTCGCGAGTCACTTCCGCGAAATTTCCTTTGCCGCCGTTCCGGTAGATCGGAAAAGTTTCTCCATCAAGTGCGGCGATCACGATATCTGGATAACCGTCATTATCCAGATCGCGAAAATCCACACCCATCCCTGAAATGAAGGTGCCATCCTCTCGTAGGGCCACGTTCGCATCGAAGGCGACTTCCTCGAATCTGCCGTTACCTTGATTGCGGAAAAATGAATTCATCAGCTTGTCGTTCGGGATAATGAGATCCATTCTTCCCGAAAGATTGGAATCAGCGGCCGCGATCCCCATGCCTTTGCCAGGATGCGCCCGAAGACCGGATTCGACAGAGGCATCGCGAAACGTTCCATCACCATTGTTGATGAATAGTTGGTTCGGAGTGGGCTTATACATCTTAGGATGGCAATACTCGCGGTGCCCATACGATTCGCACGCAGGTTCGGTTGCAAAGTCCCACTTCAGATAGTTGATTACCACCAGATCGAGCAAGCCGTCGTTGTTGACGTCTACCCAAGCCGCGGCCACGGACCAGAGCGGTCCGTATTCTGCATCTGGTTTGTTTAACCCAGCTTTGGCAGTAACATCGGTGAAGGTTCCATCTCCGTTGTTATGATAGAGGGTGTTCCGGTACACCCCAGTGACAAAGATGTCTTCATAACCATCGTTATCGTAGTCGCCGATCGCGACACCCACGTCGTAACCCGTTCCAGCAAGACCGGCTTTTTCCGTCACGTCGGTGAAGTGTCCGTGGCCATCGTTTTCGAAGAGATGGTTGGAATATTTTGCGGAGGTCTTGCGGAGCGTTTTGATGTCCGCCCCGTTGGCGAAGAAGATGTCGAGCTTGCCGTCATTGTTGTAATCGAAAATGGCGACGCCGCCGGCCATCGTCTCCGGCGCGTGACGCTCGGGTGTCTCGCAACTATCCAGCTTGAAATCGATCGGCTGATAGACGAAGCGGATGGCAGAGTCAGCGGTTTTGGTTTCAGCTTGCCGGCGTTGCGCTGAACTTGCGGTCACCGGACTTTGGGAAGATATTGGCGAACCGCTTAACATAAAGAGCAAAGTCGCAAGAAGCGTGCGCCAAAACTTCCCAAACATCTCGAAGACAGGAGGCACAGTTCGCTTATTCTACTCTGGCAATTGCTGCTCGCCCTGAATTGAGATTCGCGACTCAACCTGGGCGGCGGTTGTACCCGGTTGTCCTCCGCCCACCGTGACGGCGTACTCTCCCGGTGAAATCAGTCGATGTCCTGCCTCGTTTACATAGCTCAAGTCGCGCGGCTGTAACGCCAGTTGTATATGCCGCGACTCGCCTGCATCCAGATGAACGCGGACGAACCCGCGGAGCGCTCGAAGAGGTGTCCCTGGCAACTTAGGAAAAGTCAGATAGAGTTCCACAACTTCATCCCCGGCTTGCTGGCCGGTATTTTTCACATCCACATCGACTGCGAGCGGATCTCCGGCCCGCAGAGCGGCACTCGACAATTTCAAAGCACTGTAGGCGAATGCGGAATAAGTCAGCCCATAACCAAAAGGATACAGAGGCTGTCCTGTAAAATATCGGTAACTGCGGTTCTTCATTGCATAGTCGTCGAACGGCGGCAGTTGTTCCACGCCTTTATAAAAGGTTACCGGCAGTCGCCCCGCGGGATTGTTTGTGCCGGCCAGCGTTTCAGCGATGGCCGTTCCCCCTTCTTCTCCCGAATACCAGGCTTCGAGAATCGCATTGGCATGGTCATTTGCCCAATTTACCGCGAGCGCGCTGCCGTTCATGAGAACCACGACCAGCGGCTTTCCTGTTCCCTTCAAAGCTCCGAGAAGAGCTTCTTCTTCCTCCGGGAGATTGAGGCTGGTTCGGTCCCCACCCTTAAATCCAGGCGCGTCAACTTTCATCTCTTCCCCCTCAAGCTGGGATGTGATACCGACCACGGCGACTATTGCGTCGGTGTGCTGGGCTGCGGAAGCGGCTTCCAAGAGGGGATTCTTGCTCACAGGCGACCAGACCAATTTGGTTTCCCGGCCGCCGCGCTCGTACTCAATCTTCACTGCGTAACGCTGCCCTTTTACCAAGCTGACAGTCGTCGTTTGTGGATTGGGATCGTGCCCGATCATATCGTCTACGACCAGCTTGCCGTTGAGCCACATGCGCTGCATCGACCCTACTAAACCGATCGAATACTCGCCCGATTCCGCCGGAGTAAGAAAGCCAGTCCAGCGCGCAGAAAAGTCATGCAACCCGGTTGGTGGAATGAGTGCGTGCGAATCGGGATGGAATAGTTGGAGATCGACATAAGGGTCCACGCGCACAGTGGCCGGCGCTCCGCTGAAATCACCCTGGAAATATTCGCCCTTCAGTCCAGGCTTTCCATCATCGGTGGAAAGCGCTACGGTCGGAATGACGGTTTCGGTCCGCAAGAAATTTATTCCCGGCACGTACGAAACCTGAGCAGCCCCGAACTGCTTGCGAATGCCTTCCAAAGCTGTGACAGCGTGTGAAGCGGTGCCGCTGTAGTTTCCGTGCAACACCTGGACTGATTCGGCAAGTGGCCCAACCACCAGGATGTTCCTTGCGCTCGAGGCCAAGGGAAGCACTCCATCATTCTTCAGCAGCACCATCGATTCACGTGCTGCCTTAAGCGCGAGTTGGCGGTGGGCTGAACTGTCGATCTCTGATGCCGGCGTTTGCGCGTACGGCACTTTCTCTGGCGGATCAAACATGCCCAGCCGCATACGGGCGGTAAAGAGACGTTTCACAGCGATATCGATGTCCGCTTCGGTGAGAAACCCCTGCTTTACAGCATCCAGAAATTTCACATAGTCAGAGTTGTCCTGAGTCACGGTGAAGAAGTCCGCGCACTCGTTGTCCATTCCTCGCTTCAGGGAGACAGCGGCCGCTTCGGCCTGGCTCTTCGTGAAATGATGCCCTTCGAATACGTCAACGATTGCATCGCAGTCCGAGACGACGTAGCCATTAAACTTCCAGGCGCCTCGCAATTGGTCTTGCAGCAGGAATTCATTGGCGCAGGCGGGTTCTCCATTTACGCGGTTGTACGCGCACATGATCGATTCCGCCTTTCCTTCTGTAATGGCGGCGCGAAACGCAGGGAGGTACGTATCTTCCATATCATGTTTGGAGACGGACACATCGATGCTATGCCGCGAGGGCTCAGGACCGCTATGCACGGCATAATGCTTTGGCGTCGCGATGACTCGCACATATTTCGGATCATCCCCTTGAAGCCCAGTCACGAATGCCACACCCATGCGCCCCGTGAGGAAAGGATCTTCGCCATACGTTTCCTGACCGCGGCCCCAGCGTGGATCGCGGAAGATATTGATGTTGGGCGACCAGAAATCCAGCCCCTCCATAATGTCCCGGCGTCCCGCCTTAACGGCCTGATTGTGTTTAGCCCGGGCTTCCGTACCAATGACGACTGCCATGTCATGAATCAAGGGGACGTCAAAGGTCGCAGCCAGACCGATCGGTTCCGGAAAAACCGTGGCCGTTCCGGCGTTGGCCACGCCGTGTAACGCTTCACTCCACCAGTTGTATGCGGGGACCTGAAGTCTCGGGATAGCCCGCGCCTGGTTCACCAACTGGGACGCTTTCTCTTCCAAAGTCATTCTGGTTACAAGGTCATCGACGCGAACGTTGATCGGCTGTGAGGGGTCCAGGTACACAGATGCAGTCTGTGCAGTACAGCGGACGAAAATAAGAAGCAAACAATAAGTCAGCTGGAAACTTGTCCGAGCGCGGGGTCCCATTTGGATCTCCTGCGCAACGCGCTGCTCTACTAGTGTGGCGTTGCGTAAACGATTACGGTGCCCGACGCTTGTAGCACAGCCAGAATCCTAACGTCAAGAATCCTTTGTTAGTTTAGTAGTGGCTCCGTCCGCATTCCGCGTAGATTCTTTCGTCTGCGTCATTCCAAACCCGCGCGTTTTTACCAGATCGGAGCGTAACTTACTTCTTCGGGACCAACTCACTTGTGGCAAAGACGTAAGTTGTCAGCTTATCCAGCTTGATGGTGGTACGTTTGGAGATGAGCGCGAGGGTACCGTTATCAGAGGAGGTGCATTCAATGTCTCTCATGAGAACACGGTGCTCTGAAGTTTTGGTGGCGGCAGGCTCGGGAACGGAATTCTTGTCTGCATCCGGATCACGACCTGGAAAGGGTTTATACGACGGGGAGTTTGGATTTGGGTAGGCTCCCTGGCCGTTCCACGTCCTGGTCGGAGATTGCGGCGGCCCATACTGCAGGTTCTGACCCGCTTCAGCAGTCGTAGGGTAGTACCACGCGCTCAAGTAGGCTTTGATCGCGGCCGATCCACTCTTCCACTCCGCTGAGTCCATCCGAATCGCCAGCCGCGACGGGTCGGCTGCCGTCTTCGGCACTGACTCTATCACCTCTCCCGTTAGCACGGCATTCCTTGGAATTACAGTTCCGTCCACCAGGGTCGCTATTTGAAGCTTGGCGCGAATCTTAGTTCCGACCGGGCTTTTGCCGGCAGCAATGCTTTGCTGCAGAATCACGGGAAATTCTGTCGTGTCATGAGCCAGGGTAACGGAGGGGTTTTGTTGGCAAAGCGGAACGGAGCAGAAAACACAAACTAAGAGAGACTGTACCGCGATCGTTCGCGTAAACATAAGCGCCTCGGGCAAAGTATACTCCGGGCCTCGTTTGCAGCCCAATCCTTCCGGGAAACTCTTTAAGAGAGGGCATCGCACCACTTAGCCAGCGACAGAATGGCGAATTCTGGTGCTTGACGTGCCAGGTTTCAAGTTGTTGGCGTCCGAGTTTCTCAACCTTTTCGAACGTGGGATTTGTAATATTACTGCCCAAGATCACTTTTTCCTTGACAGCTAACAGGTGATGGATGTATCACCGTTAACGTTTCCGGAACAATGGGGAGAGTGTTGCTCCCATTGCGGCCGACAAAAACTTTCAATCGGAGGCTGCTCAATGAAGTCTCTCTCTGCCACGTACGCCGGGAGTTTTGGTATTGCCGGAAAAGGCCGCAATTTAAGCTTCGCACTCCTTCTAACGGCGTTCCTAACTTTCTCCGCTCTGCACGTCCTGGCGCAGGAGGCCACCATAGTCGGAACCGTAACCGACTCTTCGGGTGCTGTTGTTCCCGGCGCTGTTGTTAGTGTGAAGAATATCGATACCGCGACAACGCGCACTCTCACTACGAACAGCGACGGCCAGTACGTCGCCCCCGGATTGAGCATCGGCCGCTACGAGGTCCGCGCCGAGGTAAAGGGTTTCAAATCTGGCGAGAGGAAGGGAATCGTGCTGAATGTCGCCGACCGCACTCGCGTCGATTTCAAGCTGGAAATCGGAAGTGCGCAGGAAACGATTTCAGTCGAAGCCAGCGCGGTTGCCGTGCAAACCGACACCGGCGAGGTCAGCACCGTTATCAACAGCGAACAAATTAGCCAGCTTGGCATTGATGGACGCAGCCTGTATTCGCTCTTCGCTCTAACACCGGGTGCATCGAGTATTCAGGGAGACAAGGGCGCATTTACGCCGGTGAGCGGTGACAGCAATGTAAGCATCAACGGCCAACGCGCCGGCCACAACCTCCAGCTGCTCGACGGGGGAGAAAATCTTGATCGCGGCGGCAGCAGCGCCAGCGTCATGCCCTCCATTGATGCAATTGCCGAGTTCAGTAATCTGACTTCTAATTACAGTGCTGAGTATGGGCTCTCTTCAGCTGCGACTATCACAACCGCGGTCAAGTCGGGAACCAAGCAGTTTCATGCTTCGGCGTGGGAATACTTCCGGAACGACGACCTCGATGCCCGCAATTACTTCAACCCCGCCCCGCAAAAAGTTGCGGAGTTGCGCTTCAATGTTTACGGCTTCAACGCAGGGGGACAAGTTCCCTTTATGAAGGCGCACCCGACCTTCTTCTTTTACAATATGGAATGGCGCAGCGAGGTGGACGGCGGCTTACTGAATTTGCCGGTTCCACTCGCCAGTGAGTACCCGGATGCAGGCGGTGCCGGCACCGGAGCGGTACTGCCCGCCAGCTACAACGGAAAAGCCCTTAATTTCGTTGCACCCACAGGGATCGTCGGCTTCGGGGCGAACTGCCCCGGCGGAGTGCCGCCAGCCGGAATCGTTCCCGGTCAGCCCTTCCCCAACAACACGATTCCAGACTGCCTGATTAACAGCAACGCCAAAGCTCTGCTCACTGCGGGTGGCAAGTACGGCGGAATATTCCCTACGCCTAACAGTGGCGTGGATTTTATTGGAGGCAATAATTCCCCCACGACTCTGCGCGAAGAGATTGCCCGGATTGACCATCAGTTCACTCCGAAATTCTCCGTGTTTGGTCACTGGGTCTCGGAGCAAGTTTCGCAAACCTACGGAACCACGCAGTGGAGCGGCGACAACGTGCCGACAATTGCCGACGTTTTCGGTAACCCGTCCTACAGCGCCGTGGTTCACGCCACATACGTGATCAGTCCCACGCTGCTCAATGAAACGGCCTTCAACTATAATGGCAACCGCATCCATATCATCCCGGATGGGCTAATCGCGGCTCCATCAGATTTCACTTTCAACCGCCTGTTTACCGGACCGAATGCCGACAACCGAATCCCCTCTATCAATCTGAACGGCGCGACCGGAGCAGACTACACTGCTAATTGGACCCCTTGGAATAATAAAGCGGACGATTATCAGCTTCGAGACGATGTTTCGTGGACACGGGGCGCACACCAGCTTAAGTTCGGTTTTAGTTGGGCGTTTTACAAGAAAGCCCAGGATGCTTTCGCTAATACCGAGGGTAACTTTAACTTCAACGGAACGTTCACCACTCCCACTGGGTGCGTGTCCTCGTCTACGGTAAGCTGCGGATACGATTTTGCCGATTTCCTGCTGGGTTATGGTCAGCAATATACGGAAGACGCGGTAAAGATCACCGGTCAATGGAATAACATTTCTTTGGCCTCCTACATTCAGGATAACTGGCGCGTAACTCCCCGCCTAACTTTGAATCTTGGACTGCGGTGGGATGGAATTCCGCACACCTACGAAGCCAACGAGCAGTCTTCGAATTTCTATCCCAATTTGTACAATTCGGCCGCGGCCGCAACCTTTGACGCGAACGGAAACATTTGTAGTAAGAACTCTGTCCCAGCGTGTCCTGGGGGACCAAGTCCGGGGTTGAGCACGAGTCCGAATCCTATACTCGCCGGCGTCCAGTTTTATACCAACGGCATCGGCATTGGCGGCAAGAACGGAATTCCGAAGGGGCTGGTCAATGATTCGTGGGCCAATTTTGGGCCGCGCATCGGTTTTTCTTATGATCTAACTGGTCAGGGCAAAACGGTTGTCCGCGGCGGTTTTGGCATAATGTACGAACGCATTCAAGGCAACGACATGTACAACGGTGCCGTCAATCCGCCGGGAGATCTAAGTCCGACGCTGAACAACGTTTCTCTGACGAATCCCGGACTCAGCGTTAAAACCGGTACGGTCATCACACCGGCGCTGTTGCCTGTTCTGCCGCTCAACGTTACTGGGATCGCCACATATTACCCGCCGCCACTGAGCTACCAGTTCAGCTTAGGCGTCCAGCAAGCGCTGGGAGCCCGGGCGGTGTTTGGAGTGTCTTATGTGGGAAGCCAGAACAGGCATGAAAACTTCTATCAGGAGGTCAATCTGCCTCCGCTCGCGGATGTGCCGGCTTTGGTTGCATCGGGTGGAACTGGCATTAACCAGCTGATGAACTATCCGGGCTACCACGGAATTCGGCTGGCAGAGAACGGAGCCAATTCGAATTACAACTCTCTTCAAGTAGATCTACACGGAAGGGTAAGGCGAGACCTTCAACTCCAATTCGGCTACACCTATTCGCGTGCTATCGATGAAGTAGGCCTCGCAAACAACAGCGGCGGCGATCTATCAAACACGACGAATCCTTATGTTGGACCGGCCTATGACCGTGGTCCTTCCAACTATGATCGCACTCACGTCGCCTTCGTGAACTTTGTCTACCAACTCCCGTTTTTCAGGGACTCCAGCAGCAGATTCCTAAAGGCAACGGCCGGCGGGTGGGAGCTTTCGGGGATTATTACTGCAGAATCTGGCGCTCCGCTCAATCTCGGGGTTAACGGCGAAAATGCAGCTAGTGTGATTCCAAACGCCGGAGGCAGCTCGAGCTGGAACAATGGCAACCGCCCCAACCTCATCGGACCTATTTCCTATCCGAAGACCGTCGCCTCCTGGTTTAACCCAGCTTCCTTCGCGGCACCTGCTTGCTTGACTGGCCCAGACTGCTGGGGCAATCTAGGCTTCGATGCCTTACGTGGACCAGGGCGTGACGATTGGAACCTGTCGCTCATAAAAACCTTTGCCATCACCGAGCGTTTCAAGGTGCAATTCCGGGCCGACAGCTTCAACGTTTGGAACCATACTCAATTCAAGGGTGATGCCAATAACGGAGGCATCAGTCTGGACCAGGGTGCCAGCAACTTTGGCGCGATCACGAATGCGTTTGACCCAAGAGTCTTTCAGCTTGCGCTAAAAGTGTTGTACTAGGTCAGCGCCCGGAATTCGGTTAGCCCCGCTCGCGCTCAATACGAGTGCAGGCGGGGCATTGTTTTTGGGCCCGGCTAGGATTAAAGCTCGGGGATAGAGCATGCGCGGCGCTTACACTTCGGTTACGCGCCGGTTTACACTTTCTAAGTGACGGTTGCGATTATTCAGAAAATATGTCGTTTACCGGTGATGAAGAACTGGACGTCGTCAGTGATTTCCATTGTGCTGATTTTTCTGCCGCTGACGAACGCACAAACCTCTACACCATCGCAAGCCATCGCTCTCGAACAAGAAGGAAAATTGGATGAGGCCGCCCGGGCTTGGATAGCGGTAACACGCCGCGATCCGAACGACGCCGCAGCGTTTGCCAGCCTTGGTGTGGTTCTCGCCAAACAACAGAAGTATCCGGAAGCGGCCACCGCCTACAGGAAGGCGCTGGCACTCAACCCAAAATTGCCGGGGGTCGAGCTCAACCTGGGACTCTGCGAGTTCAAGCGCGGCCGCTTCCAGGCTGCGGCAGGCCCCCTTCGCGGCGCTTTAGCCGCAGATCCTTCCAGCGTACAGGCTCGCACCGTGCTGGGATTGAGTTATTACGGCGCAAAACAATTTTCTCTAGCAGCGCGATACCTTGAGCCGGTGGCAAAGGCAAACCCTGACAATATTGAGCTTCACCAGACGCTGGCGCAGAGCTGTTTATGGGCCATGATGTATTCTTGCGCACTCGAGGAATTCCGCCGGATCGTCGAACGTAGTCCAGATTCAGCTGCAGCCCACATTCTTACAGGCGAAGCATTGGACGGGCTCGGCCAGACTGCCGAGGCTATCGCAGAATTTGAAACAGCCACGAAGATTGCTCCGGGGGAACCAAACCTCCACTTTGGCCTCGGCTATCTCCGTTGGAAGTCCCACCAATATGACGAAGCGAAAAAGGAATTCGAACAGGAGTTATCTCTCGATCCCAATCACGCTCAGGCGCTGGCATATCTCGGAGACATCGAGTGGAAAAACAACGAGCCGGATAAAGCATTAGTTTTCTTCCGGCAAGCACTGAAGGCTAATCGCGATTTGCGTGTTGCCTATATGGATCTGGGCACCTTATATATGCAGCAGAAGAAGTATAAGGATGCTCAGACGGCGCTACTGCGTGCACTAGCCCTCGATCCGCAACAGCCTGATGCCCACTATCAGTTGGGGCGTCTCTATCAAGCCCTCGGAAATCCGGACGATGCGGAAAAGGAGCTTACCAAGGCACGCAAACTACACGAGAGAGCAGATGAGACTCTCGCGGTTAAAATGAAACCTTCTCAACCTGCAACGACCCCACCGTGAGATAACTTAGTTCACACGTTAATGTTGACTAATCGGCATTGATTGGTAATAGCTTTCTGGTGGACCCAGATAACTAGGTTTAACGCCTCCCGTGTCAACCACTAATTTCTGTAAAACGATGCCAGGGTCGACCATCCAAAACTTTAAGATGTGATAACCAGGGTTTGCCAGAGTATGTGCCGATTGGACTTTGCGAACGCTGTCCTTCACCACATTTACCCAATCCGAAAACGAGTTATGTGCCAGAGTATCGATGATCTGCGGCGGCTGGTTATCGAACCCAATCGCATACCTCAAACCGCGTCCTGGAACAAAGTTCAAAGTCGGCGCCAGAATTGCTTCTACCCGCACTTTGCCCTTGTCGAGCAAATACAATTGATACTCAAGACAAGGCGACTCCCGCCATTCGGTTACGCTGGGCGCGGTTACAGGAAATATCGTCACGGAGGATAAGGTTCGCCCATAATCCGCAATTTCCTCCCATCGGGCGGAATCCTTATCGATCTTCTTCGTATAATGCGCGGCTTCAATGGAAACATACCCATCAGACTCCACAAAGCCCTTCAGGGATGCTCTTGTTGGCTCCATCGGATTGATCACCTCAACCGTCACCCTGACCAATGCGGAGCCGCCAGTTATAGTGACAACACCTCCACTCGGCCCATTTGGGGTCTTGTTCCAGTCCACGGACACCCAGAGCCGCTGTTCTTTATCAATGGTTCCATGGGTCGCACTCAGCCTGATCCAGGGCCGGCTCGAGCGCACTGTAAATTCAAACGGCATTCGTCCGCGGTTGAATATGTCAATGTAGCGGCGCTGCCGATTGAAGATGTCAATCGGAGGGAGCGATGGCTCTGCGTGCGCTCCACTCGACGGCCAAGCCAGCGGAGAACCTTCCACAGCGACCCCAAGCCCCGCAGAGGCAGGGATCTCCTCCTCTACAACCGCCGGTATGACGTTTACAGGCGGATCATGCCAGCCGGTATATCCAATATGTGGTTGGTCCATCATATGATCCCATTTACCATGCGATAGGTTGTGATTGTATTCGGCAGACAGGTCAGCGTCAGACTGGAAAAGTGCGCGCGCCTTAGCAGCTAAGTCGTTCGCGCTGGCACGTCCTTGGCTGGCATACAACCGGTTCTTACCCACGGTTATGTAAAGTTCATTAACTTGCTCGCACGCCTTTACCGGATATAACACAAGCTGAAAAAAAGCATCTCGCTCATTTGGCGGCAAGCTACTGTAGATATGTTCTGCTTGACGAGTAATCGCTTGCCATTCCGCCAGCATACGGTCGGCTTCGTGATAGTTAACGAGGCTGAAAGTGTCTGGCTGAATCAGCTCCGGCTTGCGTCGTCCGTTGTATTTTGTGTATTTGGAAATGATGTCAGCGATTTCCGGCGCGTATTTCGCGCCGAACTCGCGCTGCGCCCACATCGTGGAGTACTCTGAAATTCGTTCTTTGGGCCACTTGTCGGGGCTCCATGCCATGGTCAGAAAGAATTCCGTGGGGAATTCCATCGGCTTCAAGTCACCCACATTGACAATCCAAATGCGATTCGCACCATAGTTATAGGCTAAATTCATCTGCTCCCAGACTTTGGTGATCGGAATGGTGTTCAGCCATTTGTAAGACCGCGGATCACCGACATAGTCAAAGTGGTAATAAATGCCGGCGCCGCCGCTTCGCTTGCGCTCCTCTGCCGTTGGCAGCCTTCGAATGTTGCCCCAGTTGTCGTCACACCAGAGCAAGGTTACGTCATCTGGTACGCGCATTCCCTTTTCGTAGTATTCCTGCACTTCTTTATACAGTGCCCAGTCCTGCGGTACGGTAGAAACATCAGGAGTCATTTGGGCAGCGATTATCTTACGCTGGTCGGCTACGATTCGTTCTAGCAACGCAATGTTGGCGCCGCTGTCGGTCATGGGCAGATCGCCATCGCCTCGCATGCCCAGAGTGATAATGCTCTCGTAGTTCTTATTGCGCTGAATGCCTTGGGTCCAGAACTCATCCAGGACCTTGAAGTTTGTAGAGTAGTCCCACGAGCCGTTGCCGTGCCGCTTCCATTCCTGTTGAGCTCGCAGCATGGGCTCGTGATGCGATGTTCCCATGACGATGCCGTACATATCCGCGGTCTGGGGATTCAACGGATCATCTTCGTTAAATGCGTTATCCCACATCGCCGGCCATAAGTAGTTGCCCTTGAGCCGGAGCAGCAACTCGAAAATCTTTTCATAGAACTGATGGTTGTAATTACCAAACTTTTCATGAACCCAACCCGTTAAGGAAGGCGCCTCATCGTTGAGAAAGATGCCGCGATATTTGACCGCTGGGGGTCCTTCCACATACCTGCCGGGCTTTACAAAGAGCGCGTCCTGGTGTTGAACGGGAACATCCGCCCACCAATACCATGGCGAGACTCCCATTTGTTCTGACAAGTCGTAAATGCCGTAAATTGTTCCCCTTTTGTCACTGCCCACGATGACCAGGCCATTCTGGAAGCCGGGGATGGGCTTTGCAACAGTCTGAATGAGAAATGTCTCCCACTTACCTGCAATCGCCGAGACGTCGATCCTTTTCTCGCGGATGAGACCGTCGATGACGGCACTCTTTCCGATTGTCCCAATGACGATGACATTCGCGTCTCCCGTTGTTCCAAAATCATCGCCGTTGATAATCGCAGGCTTACGGCCGGTCACGCGTTCGATATCAACCTGAAGGTCCCGAGCCGCGCGAACTACTCCGGCGTGGTCATTCTCGTTCACATAGATCATTGCCAACGAGGCTTTTTGCGCGATCGTGAACGCGTTGGCATTGTGCACTGTTTCCACATACTTGCCTTGGCTTAGACCAGACAATGCGGCAGGCAAACTAAAGGAGAACAGCGCGAGAGCCCGAATATTACGGGTAGGAAGGATGCCAGGAATTTCTCGCCCCAAAACGCCTGCTTTGCAGCCGAATTTCATAAGAATTTAACTCTTTTTATCAGCGCTGGCACTGCAGCGCGTGTGCTACTATATCGCCGTTAACGTTTACGCTCAAGAGCGTTGATTTTACTGATCCGGAGTCGTAGCCTACAGCGGAACCAACCTATTTCCCGCGAAGCTAGAATAGGAAGACTGATCAATCGGTGTTTGTGCCACTGCGCGCGCGAAGAAGACGAGACTGAGAATGCCCAAGAGTGTCTTAGGAATCGATGTCGGCACGGGCGGTACTCGCGCCGCAATTGTCGATGAAACCGGGCTCATCCTAGCCTCCGCCATCGAAGAGCACGAACCCTTTGCTTCCCGAAAAATTGGCTGGGCCGAACAGCATCCCGAAGACTGGTGGCGAGCCGCAGGCCTGGCGGTTCGCAAGGCATTGACCGAGGGGAATCTGACCGGCACACAGATCTCCTGCGTCGGTTTTTCCGGCCAGATGCATGGCGCCGTCATGCTTGATAACGCAGGGAAAGTGGTTCGCCCCGCCCTGATCTGGTGCGACGTTCGCACCGAAAAGCAGTGCCAGGAACTTAACGAATGGATCGGTCCGGCGCGGCTGATTCAGCTTACATGCAATCCGGCGCTTGCAAACTTTACCCTTACCAAACTCTTGTGGGTCCGGGAAAACGAATCCGAAAATTGGAAGAGGGTTCGATCCGTAATGCTGCCAAAGGATTACGTGCGCTTCCGGATGACGGGACAGCAGGCGACTGACATGACCGATGCTTCCGGCACGCTCATGCTCGATGTCGCGCACCGGCGATGGTCGAGCGAAGTTTTACAAGCCGCCGAAATTGATTCGCCCATGCTGCCGGCTCTACATGAGTCGCCGGAAATATGTGCAAAGATATCCGCCGCGGGCGCGGCCGCAACCGGATTGATTGAGGGAACGCCGGTGGTAGCCGGAGCCGGAGACCAGGCGGCCGGAGCGACCGGAATGGGTATCGTTCGGCCAGGCTCCGTCAGTGCCACCATCGGGACATCAGGAGTAGTCTTTGCGGCGACAGACTGTCCAGCACTTGACCCGCAAGGCCGCTTGCACACTTTTTGCCACGCGGTTCCAGGACGCTGGCACGTTATGGGCGTGACGCAGGCCGCGGGCCTCTCCTTGCGTTGGTTTCGCGATCGATTCCTCTGCGGCCAAGCGAAACATGTCGCGGATGCCTATGAACAACTCACCGCCGAGGCTGCAAGCATCGCCCCCGGATCGGATGGACTACTTTGGGCTCCCTATTTAATGGGCGAACGAACACCTTACGTCGACTCGAACGCCCGGGCCGCTCTGATAGGCTTGACCGCATCGCATACGAGAGCTCATGTGGTGCGAGCCATTCTCGAAGGTGTGGCTTTTAGTTTGCAGGACACGTTCACCATCTTTCGCGAGATGAAGTTGCCGGTAAACAGCATCCGTCTCGGAGGAGGAGGTGCGCGCTCTCAATTATGGCGCCAGATTCAAGCGGACGTTTACGGACGCGACGTGGAACAAGTGGAAGCCGAGGAAGGCGCAGCGTACGGGGCGGCCATTCTCGCCGGGGTAGGCGCGCAGATCTGGCCTTCAGTTGACGCCGCTTGCGACGCAGTGGTCAAAGTGCGCGATCGCACTTCTCCGAACCAAGCCGGGGCGGCTGCGATGTCTGCTAACTACACGCGCTACCGGCGCGTCTATCCAGCGCTCAAGTCAATTTTTCAATAATATGCAAAGCAATCGTTGGGAGATCGAATGACAGAAGACGGGCAGTTTCAACCCAAACCAGAACACAAATTTTCTTTCGGCCTATGGACGATAGGGAATCGTGGCCGGGATCCCTTCGGTGACGCCGTACGTCCCACGATTCGGCCGGTCGACATTGTTGCCATGCTTGCCGAGGTCGGCGCATGGGGAGTGAATCTGCACGACAACGATCTGGTTCCGATTGATGCCACGCTCGCCGAGCGCGATTGCATCGTGCGGGAATTTTCGAAGGCATGTAAAGACCACGGAATTGTCATTCCCATGGCCACCGTTTCCCTTTTCTTTCATCCGGTTTTTCGCGATGGAGCTTTCACCGCCAATGACCCCGAGGTACGCGCCTACGCTTTGCAAAAAACTATGCGAGCCATGGATCTGGGTGCGGAGTTGGGCGCTAAGGTGTTCGTTCTCTGGGGCGGTCGCGAAGGGGTTGAGACCGATGCGTGCCGCCGCGCCGATGAGGCCGTGAAGCGTCTGCGCGAGGCCGTCAACTATCTCTGCGAATACAGCCTCGATAAGGGTTATGAATACAAGTTTGCGCTGGAAGCGAAGCCCAACGAACCTCGTGCGGACATTTATATGGCGACGACGGGTCACTATCTGGGATTCATTCCGACCCTCGACCACCCTGAGATGGTGGGTGTAAATCCGGAAGTCGCTCACGAACACATGTCCGGACTGAACTTCATGCACGCAGTGGCGCAGGCTTGGGAGTGCGGTAAGCTTTTTCACATCGACTTGAACGACCAAATGCCGGGACGCTATGATCAGGACCTTCGTTTCGGCTCGGCAAATCTGAAATCAGCTTTCTGGCTGGTGAAGTTTCTCGAGGATGTCGGCTACACAGGATCGCGCCACTTCGATGCTCACGCTTACCGCACAGAAGACTATGACGGCGTGCGAGACTTTGCCCGCGGATGCATGCGCACTTACCTCATCCTCAAGCAGAAAGCATGCCGCTGGAATTCGGATAAGGAAATTCAGGCGATTCTCGAGGAGATTGCATGTGCTTCTAATGGCACCCCTCAGGTTGGACGCTACTCGAAACAAGGGGCCTCAGCGCTGTTGGCACACGTCTTCGACAAAGACGCCATCATGGAGAAGCGATTGCCCTACGAGCGACTGGATCAATTGACAGTAGATATTTTGACCGGTGCTCGATGACTCGATGGGGTAGCCGGCTCAAGTCTGACGTTCTCGCTTGAGAAATCGTCTTATCGGTCTGCCAATTCTCGGCCAACGTTTTCCCAAAGCCTCGCGAACTCGTAAACGCGAACTCGTAAAGAGGATCACCATTGGCGTAGCGCAGTGGGCAGCGTTTACCATGATGGCGGGGGATAGAGCAAAGGTGAGCAGTCGGCCATTTGGAAAGCTGCCGGATGGTACTTCGGTAGAAATTTATGCGTTGAGCGACGGCGCCTTTGAAGCCCGCATTGCTACTTATGGTGGCGTCGTCGTCTCGCTCAAGACGCCCGACCGCGACGGCAGGTCAGCGGACGTGGTCCTTGGCTTCGACGACGTCGATGGGTACGTCTCTAACTTCAACGGACCTTCCAATGCCTTCTTCGGTGCGATCATTGGGCGCTATGCGAATCGAATCGCGCATGGTAGCTTTTCGCTGGAGGGAGAAAAATACTCGCTGCTGCGGAACAATGGCGAAAACACACTGCACGGCGGCCCGCACGGATTCAACAATGTAGTCTGGGAAGCGAAGACGGTCGAGGGCGGCGTAGAACTAAGCTATCAGAGCAAAGATGGGGAGCAGGGATTTCCCGGAAACTTGAGGGCGACGGTTCGCTACACTCTGGCGAAAGGCGACCTGCGAATCGAGTATTGCGCCACCACCGACAAAGACACGGTACTCAACTTGACCAATCATTCTTATTTCAACCTGGCTGCACAGGGCGATATTTTGAATCATGAACTGACCTTGCACGGCTCTCGGTTCACGCCCGTGGATGCTGGGCTGATTCCGACAGGTGAGCTAAGATTCGTGGACTCGACTCCGTTTGATTTCCGCAAAGCCACGGCTGTGGGCGCTCGTATTAACGCCGACGATTCTCAACTGCGTCTGGGGCGCGGCTACGATCACAACTGGGTGCTTGATGATGGTACCGACAATAATGGTGGCAGACTAGCGGAAGCCGCCGAACTTTACGATCCCAGCAGCGGGCGCGTGTTAAAGGTTCTAACCGATCAGCCGGGGATCCAATTCTATAGCGGAAATGTTCTCGACGGCTCCATCAAGGGTAAGGGCGGAAGACCGTACGGATTGCGTTCGGCGCTATGCCTTGAAACACAGCATTTCCCCGACTCGCCTAATCACCCAGATTTCCCGACCGTTGTATTGAAACCGCGACAGCGTTATCACACAGTCACCGTGTTTAGCTTCTCAGTGCGATAAATGGATTCTTAGAGTCCCCGGGAATAAATCACCAGAGTCCCAGTTCTACTCACTGGAGTCGTGAATCCGTCACGACCCTGAGGAGAGAACCGCGGTGCACCCTTTTGATTTGAAGTCGCTCTTCCTGGCAAAACACGCCCAACATATTGTACTCATCCATTTTCCGATTGCGCTTTTCATTGCTGGAGTGGCCTTTGATTTTCTGGCGCAATGTCGAAAACGAAAGGGCCTGTCGGATACCGCTTACTACAACATGCTGGTGGCGGCGATTTCCACATTTCCAGTCATCGCTACAGGAGTCCTTGCGTGGCAGTTCCAACTTGAGGGGCAGAAATTAAAAGGCATTTTGTTGATGCACCTTGTGCTAGCGCTAGTCTCGAGCAGCTTGATCTGGCTGGCTTGGTGGATACACTTTCGCGCGCGCCGCCCAGAGCAACCTTTGCCGCGATTCCGCCTCGCGCTCGAATTGGTGGCTGTTGGTGTAATCGCGCTAACGGCACATTTGGGCGGCTTCCTGAGCGGCGTGAACGGACCCGGTTAGCACAGAAGTGAGAATAGACAATTTCAGTTTTGGGCCGCAGACGATCACAATCCCTGTGGGAGCGACCGTTACCTGGACGAACCGGGACGATATTCCCCATACGTCCGTCAGCACAGAAGGCCTATTCAAGTCCAAGGTAATGGATACTGACGAAAAGTTCTCGTAGACGTTTACCAAGGCAGGAACGTATCCCTACCACTGCAGTATCCACCCGAAGATGACTGGCCAGATCGTGGTGAAGTGAGGAGCTAAATTGGAATTAATAAGTGCTCACGCCTGCCACCGATAGTCAGGCGGCAGATACGGACTGAGCCAGCCATTTCTCCATCTGTTCATGGTTGACCGCGCCAGCCTGTCGGAGTACAAGGCGTCCACCCCGGAAGATGGCGAAGTTCGGGATACCGCGAACGTTGAAACGCGCCGCGAGTTCTGGATGGCGTTCGGTGTCCACTTTCAAGACAACCGCACGCCCGGCCATGTCTTTGGCTGTCTTTACCACTTCGGGCGCTGCCATTCGGCAGGGCCCGCACCAGGCGGCCCAGAAATCCACCATTACCGGAACCTTCGAGCTTTGGATGATCTCGTCAAAGAGTTGCCCATCGCTCTCGATTGGTTCGTCAATCGGCGGCAGAGGAGACTTACACGCGCCGCATCGGCCCGTATCAGACAAATGCCCGCCGGGAACGCGATTCTTCTGCCCACAGACGTTGCAAATTCGAATTACCGGCACGCGACCTCCGCTACTGCTCAACTACGCTCTTATGCCCTACAGCACATTCCCGATGTAACGACATTTGGCAGGCGCTTGTCTATAGGCTAAAGTTCTTAGCCTAAGACTAGAGGAGCCAGTCTCCGAGAGAAGGTCTTGCCCAACCGAGCTTCAAAGGTTTTGGGCACCAGTGTGAACAAGGGAGAGGCGGCGCTACGTCGCGCTGGTCAGCACTGAAGGTGACCGTCGCCGTACGCGGTTTTCGAAGTGCGGAGACGTTCGAGCACGTCTATACAAGTGCGTCGCGATTCGGGCGGCTACCCGTTGCGAGCAGGCTTGTTGCGAAACACCGCCAGCGCAAAACGCAGCCGTGCCCGGGCCGCGATAGGTCACCGAGTTCAGCCAAGCTTAAGGCAGCTTTGAGACAATAAATAATTGCAGGGTTCAGCATCATGAGAGTACTGCTGATCGAAGACGAACAACGGCTGGCTGAGAACATCGTTGCCGCGCTGCGAGAAACTGGACTGGCCGTAGACCATGCGATCGACGGACAAGAGGGTTCGCACCTCGCGGAGCAGGGAGTCTATGACGTGATCGTGCTGGACCTCATGCTTCCGGCCAAGAGCGGTCAGCTTGTTCTGAAAGACTTGCGTCGAAGGAAACTTCACACTCCCGTCCTCATTCTTACAGCGCAGGAAGGCAAAGACTCCGTCATAAATCTGCTGAATGCAGGAGCCGACGATTATCTCAACAAGCCGTTCGATCTGGGAGAACTACTGGCCAGAATCAAAGCGCTCATACGACGAGCCAAGGGCGTTTCTACTCCGGTAATCGCGGTTTCGGATCTGGAGCTGGACACAGTCCGGCAAACTGTCCGCCGCCGCGGTCAGTTCCTCGATCTCTCGCCAACGGAATACCGAATTCTTGAATACCTTATTCATCGGCCTCGCGCGGTGGTTTCGCAGCAGGAATTGCTGGAGCATCTCTACGATTTCGATTGGGAGCATCATTCCAATGTGATCGAGGTTCATATCTCAAACCTGCGGAGAAAGTTGAACATCGCAGGTACCGAACCGCTGATTGAGACCTTGCGCCATCGCGGATACCGCCTCCGGCAGGAAAGGGCCGCCGGCTTATGACAGGGTCCATTTCCATAACGCGCCGGCTCATCGTCACTGTCCTCGTGCTTGAGCTGTTGTCCGCAATCGCGCTGATCGGCGCCATCACGGTTCACGAGCGGCACCTGCAGTTGAAAGCCTTCGATGCATCTCTGGTAGCGACTGCTGAATCGTTGATGGGGGCAGTCCAGGATGCCGAAGATGAAGGTGACACTGTCATGCTCGACATGCGCGGCGTGCAGGTTGCGAAAAATGCTGTCTATCGCGTCGCGGATGAGAGAGGCAGAGTACTCGGTTCCACGGGTGAGGCGCCGAATTTGGATAGCCCTCTATCCCAGTCGCGCGTATTTCGCAATGCTGAAGTAGATGGCCGGGATTACAGATTTCTCATTATGTCCGGCCTTCGGATCGTCGATCCGGGCAAAGCCAACGGTGGAGTTGGTCACCAGATCACGATCATATACGGAACTCCTGTGAGTCATGTCTGGCATGAGGTGCTTGAGGCTACTCGATTTTTCGCCATTGCTACCGCTGTTCTTCTCGGCTTCACCGCGGTAATAATGGTGTTGCTGGTGAGCAAGGGACTATTGCCCATCCATGAACTTGCTCGTGAAGCGGAGCGCATCAGTTCGAAAGACTGGCACTTCGACGCGCCGGTTAACGCCAAAGAAACGGTAGAATTGCGGCCACTTGCCGACGCTCTCGAAGCTGCCCTCGCCCGCCTGCAACGCGCATTTGAGCAGCAGAGACGGTTTACCAGTGATGCTGCTCACGAACTTAAGACAGACGTAGCGATAGTAAAGTCCTCGCTGCAACTGTTGTCCATGCGGAAGCGCACTGTCGAGGAGTACAGTCAGGGCCTGGCGCTTAGCCTGGACGATATCACTCGTCTGGAGACGGCCGTGCAGAAGATGCTCACCTTGGCGCGATTGGAAGCCCCAATCCCGGAAGACAGCTCTGAAGCGACGGCTCAGTGCTCGTTGCGCGATGGAATTGAAGACGCCGTAAATCAAACGAGAGCTCTGGCTGAGTTGAAGACGATTGATGTAAGCGTGGAAGTGACGGCCGACGCCAAGGTGCCGATCGATAGCCGCGACGCGCTTCTCTTATGCTCGAACATCCTGTTAAATGCGCTGCAGCATAGTCCTACAGGAGGGACTGTCCGAATCGCATTGTCCGTCGGCGGGGAGACCGCCTGGCTGACGGTTCAGGATCAGGGAGAAGGCATCTCCGAGCAGCAGCGCGCGCATCTTTTTGAACCTTTCTACCGGGGCGATCCATCCCGCAGTCGAAAGAGCGGAGGTACCGGCTTGGGGCTTTCCATTTGCAAGGCGATCTGTGAGCGGGCAGGAGGTTCGATCGAGATCGCGAATAGCCCCGCCGGCGGCGCATTGGTGACCGTGAAGCTCCCTGCAGAAATCGTGGCATCCGGTTCCACACGCTCCGCTTCTCTTAAGGAACAATAACCACATTCGATGGCCCACTCACGCAGTCTCGGAGTTGGATTTCGTAAGCAGATAATAGACCACCGGCGTAACAATCAGACTTAAAACCATCGAGATCACAAGGCCGCCGATGACAGCGATGGCCAGCGGTTGCAACATTTGCGATCCCGACCCAAGTGCAAAAGCAAGCGGAAGCATGCCGCAGATTGCGGCTGAGGCGGTCATGAGAATTGGCCGCAACCGGCGTTGTGCCGCGTGAATCATCGCTTCGCGTGCGGACACCCCTTCATGACGGAATCGTTCATCGGCATCCAGGAGCAGGATGCCATTCTTCGCTACGATGCCGATCACCATAATCAGACCCATAAAAGATGCAACGTTGAAGCTTGTGCCTGTAACCAGCAGGGCAAACACGACACCCGCGATAGAAAGCACCGACGATGTGAGAATCGCAATCGGCGCCGAGAAGTTTCGAAATTCAACCATCAGTACACCGAACACCAGTGCCAGAGACAGCACGAGAACCCGCAATAGCTCATGAAACGATTGTTGTTGTTCCTGATAAGTTCCACCGTATTCCACTCGTACGGTAGGCGGCAGGTGCATGGCGTTGACGGTGCGCTGAACTTTAGCGATCGCGGTTCCAAGATCGGAACCTTCGAGCCTCGCCGTCACGGTAACAAGCTGCTGCAGGTTTTCGCGCTTAATCTCGTTTTGCGGAGGCAGTTGCGTTACTTTGGCCAGCGTGCCCAGCGTGGCTAGCTTGCCGGTTGCACTGTTGAATACGGTGTTCTGGATGCTATCGAGAGATTGACGCGTTTCGTCACCCAATCGCACGCGAACTGTGTACGGTTTTCCATTCGCTATGAGCGGATCGGTAGTAGTGACGCCGTCCAGGATCGATGTCGCATCTTCGGCAATTTCCACGGGCGTGAAGCCCATTCGTCCGGCAACCGACGGATCGATCTGGAAGTTGGTAGCTGGCCCGCTGATCGTATTGTCGATTCCGTTCTGAACATCAACGACGCCGCCAATCTTTCCGATTGCATCACCGACGCGGGGACCAAGATCAGCCAGCAGGGCGGGATCGCTTGCGAAGATCTTGATCTGGATCGGCTCCGGTGCGTTCGACAGATCCCCGATCATGTCCTGAAGTACCTGCGTAAACTCGACGTCAAGTTCGGGCTCAGTCTTCTTGATCTGTGCACGCGCATCCGCGATTACTTCATCGATGCCCCGGTCGCGCTTCGTTTTCAGTTTCACCGTTATGTCGCCGGTATTGGCCTCGGTGACGGCCGCGAGTCCCATCTGAAGGCCGGTTCGACGCGATGTGCTTTCGACTTCCGGCATGCTGTGCAGAATCCGTTCCACATGTTCCAATACCCGGTTTGTCTCGGAAAGAGAGCTTCCGGCGGGCATAATGTAGTCGAGGATGAATCCGCCTTCGTCCATCTCGGGCAGAAGATCGGAACCGAGTCCTCGATAGCTGAAGAAACTGCCAACGGCCAAGAGCACGCAAATACCCAACAGCATGAGCGGGCGACTAAGCGCCCATGCCAGACCGCGCTCATGCCATCGGAGAACTTTGCGCATGATGCGTCCGTGCTCGTCGCGCTTCTTGGCGCTGCCAGCGCGCTGCCGCAGGAAGACAAGGCTGAGCGCAGGAGTGAAAGTGACAGCAAGAAGCAGGGAAGTCAGAAGCGCAACCGTCATCGTAATGGCCAGCGCGCGGAAAAAACTTCCCGTCACGCCCGTGACTGAGACCAGCGGCAGGAAGACCACGACAGGCGTTACCGTCGATCCAACCAGAGGTACGGCAATCTCTCGCAATGCCAAACGGGCTGCCTGCGCTCGAGTCTCGCCCCGATCTCGATGGGAGACGATATTTTCAACCACAACAATCGCATCGTCGATCACCAATCCAATCGCAGCCGCAAGACCGCCGAGGGTCATCAGATTAAAACTCTCTCCAATGGCCCACATCAAAAGGATGGTGATAGCGACGGTGACAGGGATGACCAGCCCCGCGACCAGCGACGATGTCCAATCGCTCAAAAAAAGAAACAGAATGATGCATGCCAAAAGCAGGCCGATGAAAATGGCATCACGCACACTTCGAATGCTTTCGCGCACAAGTTCGGACTGATCGTAGTAGGGTTCGAGACGTACTCCAGCCGGCAGAGTTTTTCGTAGTTGCTGTACCTTTTCCGCGACGGCGTCAGCTACCGCCACAGTGTTGCTAGAGGGTTGCCGGGTCACGTTCAGAAGAACGGCCGCACTACCGTTAGCGGTGACCGCCGTATAGACGGGCAGCACTCCACTCTGCACCGTGGCGACATCCGAGATGCGGACAGGTACTCCCGCCGCCGTCGTCTTCACCACCAGGTGGCCAAGTTGATCAGCGTCATGAGCTTGCGCTCCAACGAGACCGAGAATCAGCTGATGATTCGCTTCATAGAGCCCCGGAGAGTCGATGATGTTCGATGTCTGCACGGCATTAACGAGGTCGAGTATTGTCACATTTGCCGTTTGCATCTTCGCCATGTCGGGCACGATGTGAAATTCCGGCACCTTGCCGCCCTGCACCGTGATCGTGCTCACCCCCAACACACGGTTCAGTGGCGGCTTAAGCTGATAGGTTGCCAGCTCCCAGAGCTGAGTCTGCGAAAGGCGGTTTGAAGTAAGGCTGTATCCAAGAATGGGAAAGGTCGCGAACGTAAGCCGGTTCGTGGTAATGGTTGCAGTGCTCGGCAGTGATTGCCGCACCCTGCTGATGGCTGCGTCGACTAATTGAAGCGTCTGGTACATATCGACGCTCCAGTCGAAAAAAAGACTGACTTCAGCCGATCCCCGGCTCGTGGTGGAACGAACCGTCACCAAGCCTGGAACCGAGTTTACTGCGTCTTCGATCGGTTTGGTGACGGTGACTTGCATCTGCTCGACCGGCATCACGCCGTTATCGACGCCGATCACGACACGCGGGAAATTCGTTTCAGGAAAAACTGAGATTGGGACCTGTTCAGCCGCATAAATCCCTGCGAGCGAGAACACGATAAGAAAAAAGAAGATCGGCCCGCGATAGCGGACGAGCCAAAAGCTGTCTCCATTGTTCTGCGGGGAGGCGTCCTGCGGGGAGGCGTTCTGCGAGGAAGTGTTCTCCGAAGGAACCGTCTGCGAAAAGGGCGGTGCCGTCACTTCTTCTCTCCGCCCGCTTTATTTTCATCGTCGGTGGCCTTGCCGACCTTTACCTTTGTGCCGTCGTCCAGGCCGTAGGCTCCAGTGGTGATCACATTCTCAGATCCGTCCAGGCCCTGAGTTATTTCGACGTCGTCGCCGTCGCTGATCCCCAGCTGCACAGCCTTCTTGTGCGCAGCCCCATCGGAACCGATCACCATTACAGACCTAGAACCATCCGCGGCTGTCAGCACTGCGGATAGCGGCACTTTTACTGCTTTAGCAACCGTTCTTCCTTTAATCGAAGTTCCCACCGGTGTGCCAGCCTTGAATGTTCCGGCCCGATTCTCTATGCGTAGCCACACTTCCACGGTCGTACTGCCGGGATCGAGTGCCGGACTCACAAGGTAGATCTTTGCCGGCACGGGATCATCCGCTCCGGGAACGATAACCGAGGCACTGTCGCCGACCTTCAGCCGTTGTGCCACCGTCTGCGACAGATGAACCTTGGCAAAGAGGAAAGACGTGTCCATCACGGTGATTAGAGCGCTGCCAGAATTTGCGGTTTCGCCTGGAAAAAGGGGGCGGTCCGTCACAATCCCTGAGATCGGACTTCGTACCTCAGAGTAGGAGACCTGCGCCTCGGCGGCGAGATATTTCCCTTTCGCGGAGGAGAGTTGCCCCTCCGCTTGCTGGAGGGAAGCCGCCCGGCTCACGGCCTTCAGTGAGTCCAGATGGTTTTGCGCCACATCAAAGGCCGCTTGCGCCTGCACCAGGGCAGCAACAGCCGTGTCATAATCTCTTCCCGGAATTGCGCCTTCAGCAAGGAGCTTCTGCCGTGCAGCAGCAATCTGCTTTTGCAATTCAAGCTGCGCTTTCGCCTGCGCCAGGTCCAGTTCGGCTTTGTGGTAATCTTCCGGCACCTGCGCCTTGGTCTGCATATCGAAGGAGGCCTGCGCCGCCGTGTATTGACCTTTATTGTCCAGTGCCTGAGCGCTGAGATCGCGGTTTTCCAGCACTGCCAGCAGTTGACCAGCTTTCACTTTTGAGCCACGCTGCACGTAAAACGTGCGCACTGGCGCAGTGATCTTCGGGGAGATTGCGGCCTGCGCCACGGGCGAAAGAGTCGCGTTAACAACGACGCGTTCGGAAATCTCCCCGATTTCCGGATGCTCCGCTTGCACCGTCACTACAGCAGCCGTATCGGCTTCATTTGACTTACCGCAGGCCTGCAGCAACAAGATAAAAAGTACGACGCAAACCGACATAATTGCCAGCCGCGTTTGGGCCAGGCAGACTCCTGTTCGTCGAAAGGAATTCAAGTTTGGGCTCACAGTGTTCCAGTCAGCAATTGCAATCCTGCGAAGGCAGTCTGATATCGAACCATCGCATCAGCCCGCGCAGTTTCCACCGAAAGATATGCAGTTTGCGCGTCCACAACTTCAAGCACAGGGGCTTCACCCGCCGAGTAGCGAAGCTTTGTCAATCGGAGGCTTTCCGCTGCCGTGCGGACGCTCAGATCGAAAAGCTCCAATTGATCTCGCGCCGCGGCCGCCTCTGCATACACTTCTTCCAGAGACGCGATGAGCTTCCTCTGAGCTACAGTCAGCAAGACTTTGGCGGCATCGCGCCGGATCTCGCTTTGCTTGACGCGCTTCTGCGTAGAGAACCAGTCCCACACCGGAATGTCCACGGTCGCGCTGATGGAGTATCCCAGGTTTTGCACGTCATTCGGCCCGTGCTTTGCGAACTGCGGTGCATCGATGCCGTAGTTGAAGTTCAAACCGAGGTCCGGTAGATACGCCCCCCTTGCTGCAGTTACTTCTGCATTTCCCGCCCGCAGTTCGGCCAGTGCGCTTCGTATTTCGGGATTCCTGATGGAAGCGACCCTGTCGACTTCGTCTCGTGTGGGAAGTAGCGGAGGCTCCCCAGCAATCTCCGTGGAGTACGGCGTCCTCGGGTCGGGAAAAAGAAGCACGGCAAGTTCGAGCCGGGCCTTATCTGCTGCCAGGATTCCGTCGCTCAAGTCCCGCTGCCGCTGTTGCTGCAGCAATTGCGCCTTGACGACATCAGCGTGGGCAACTTCCCGCGCCGTCTCGCGCTTTTGCGTGAGGTCGGTGAAGGACTGAGCTTCCTGATATGCCTCCTCAAGGACACGCCTTTTCGTCTCCGAAGCCGTGACCGAGTAATACAAGTTGACCACGCTTGAGACAAGCCCTCGCCGTGCTACCTCCAACTCCGCGGAGGCACGTGCCGCATTGGCAGCGGCAACCCGCGCGTCAGCGATCTGCTTCAGGCCGATCGTCTCGTTGATTGCGGCCTGGCTTGTATACTCGTGAACCGCATTGTTGGCGATAAAGACAGGTGATACCTGTGCCCCAGGCTGAAGCGTCGGATTCGTCTGTCCGTTCGGCTGCGTATACAACACCTGGTTGTGATAAATAACCGAGGGCAGCAGCGCGGCTTTCGCCAGATAACCATCAATGCTCGCCGACTTCTGCGCCGCCAAGGCGCTGGCGAACACTGGCTCGTTCTGTTGCGCTCGACGTATCGCCTCTGAAAGCGAGATGACTACCGCGGCAGACGGCTTCGCTTCCTGGGCAGCGCATGCCGCCTCGAAACCGGCAAAACTAAGGAAGGCGGAGGCTCCCGCAACGACCCTAAGAAAACTTCGATCCATCCGGCACATGAATAAAAGATTACAATGCGAACCTTAAGACTCACTGAAAGCGCGACCTAAGGATCGAACGCACGCAAACGAAAGGCCGCCCGGTAAGGAGCGGCCTCGCTATCGATATTCGGGATGGTTGAGATCAATCAGTCACTGTAAAGGTACTGGTGCTAACGGCAGTCCCGCCAGAAGTGGTGACCGCGATCTTTCCGGTTTTTGCATTCGTCGGTACGGTCGCTGTCACTTTCGTGTCGGAATCTACGGTAAGGTCGGTGGCCACCACGCCATCAAAGGTGACTTCGGTAGTCTGCTTGAGGCTGACTCCGGTAATGGTGACTGCAGTTCCGGCGTCGCCGCTGGTCGGAGTAAAGCTCGTGATCTGTGGCGAACACCGGAAGATCACATTACTCTTGAGCGTGCCGCTGGGTGTCACGACGGTCACGGTGCCGGTGGTGGCGCCGTTTGGTACCGTGGTCTTGATTTCGCTGCTCGAGACCACCGTGAACGTGGCCGCAATGCCGTTAAAGCTGACCTTGGTCGCCCCCGTCAGATTCGTTCCCAGTATGATCACAGCCGCCCCGACCTTACCCGATGTTGGGAGCGTCTTCACGAAAGGACTCAATCCCGCGGAGAGACTGAATATCGTGCCGATGCCGTCGGTACCACCGTAGTAAGTTGTCCCGTAGAAGTTTCCGTTCGTGTCTTGAAGCAGTCCGCCTTGGGGCGAGCTACCGTCACTGCAGGCCGATTTTGAGCAGAAGTTATACAGTGTAGTGAGTTTGCCCGCCGGGGTGATTTTGAAGAGCGTTCCGCACCCGCCATTGCAGGAGGTAGTGTTGGTCCCCCCGGAAAAAGTTGTGCCGTAGAGATTCCCGTCGGTAGCTTGAATCAATCCTGCGTATGGGGTTGAGCCATCCTTGCAATCCGATTCAGAGCAGAAACTATAGAGCGTGGTGAGCTTGCCCTGTGGCGTGATTTCGAAGACCGTACCGCCGCTAAGATTCGCTCCGCCGCCCACTGTGGTCCCGTAAAAGTTCCCATTGCTGGCCTGAATTAGCGCACCGGTTGGGCCACCACCGTCCGTGGTATGGAAAGTGTGCAGGGTACCAAGTTTGCCTGCGGGCGTCATTTCAAATACCGTTCCGTCCCCCGAATTTACTTCGTAAGTTGTCCCGTAGAAGTTTCCGTTCGTGCCCTGTACCAGCCTGGCGTCCGGATAGTCGCCGTTCGTTCCATCGAAGGTAAGCAACGATGTAAACATCCCTGCCGGGCTGATTTCAAAAATCGTACCAACGTTGTCGGTCCCGCCAATGGACGTGGTCCCATAAAGGTTACCGTTGGTGGCTTGAATCAGTGCGACTTCCGGCTCGGCGCCAGCCGTGGAATCGAAGCTGTGCAACGTACTGAGTTTACCTGCGCTGGTGATTTCAAAGACCGTGCCATCACCATTAGCCCCGCCGTTCATGGTCGTCCCGTAAAAATTCCCATTGGTGGCCAGCACCAGTCCTGCATCAGGCTGGGCGCCGTCCGTGCACGGTTCGCCATCGACGCAAAAACTGTGGAGCGTGGTCAGCGCGCCCCCAGTGGTAATGTTGAAGACCTTGCCGCCGTCCCCAGTCCCCGAGTAGGCCGTCCCGTATAGTTTCCCGTCGAGACCCTGCACAAGATCGACATAGTGGGGGTTCGCACCGTTGGTTCCGTCGAAACTAAACAGGCTGGTGAACTTGGTTTGTGCGGGAGAGATGATCGCGGTGGCGGCAAAGAACACTGAGGCGACACAGATCATTTTCAATAATGCAAGTTTCCGCAGATTGTTCGCCTTCTGGCTTTGCGCGGGTTCGAGGGTGAATCGAGCATCAGGTAATGTTGTCGCGGTTGGGATCGCACTCACGGTTCCGAGAATGGAGCTTGTCATTTTCATCTCCTTCAATCTGACGTTGGAATCAGCGTTCACCTGGTAACGCGATAAGCGGGAGGAAATGGGGTCACTCTCGTGGGCGCTTCGAAAGTGGGATTCCGCAGCCAGAGGGTCCAGCCGCGTGGAACGGCAGAATGAAGGCGGAACGTGGCAAAAATTTACAGACGCGCCGCGCCACGAACCGGCGTGACCATTGGCGAGACCCGTTCCCTGCATTCGCAGAGAGGGCAGGCAACAAGTTCCGCGCTATAGTAACGTGAGCAATTAGCACAAGGCAGGCCGTACCTTACCGGCCGGTCGGGTTCCGACGCCGCCCGGCCGCTTGGCATTACTAATTCCTGCTGCTCAACTGTAGTTTCGTAGCTCATAAAGCACCTTTGGCCTCGTCTGATTTCTCAATCCATTCAGGCTGCTTCTTTTCGGAGAACGCGTGGACGCCTCGCATTGTCGCGACCAACAAAAATCTTGAGCTGGCCGTCGGAAGTGAGCAAGGTCCATCCATCGGGATATTGCGACTCACGCCGTGGCTCTGGGTTTCTAAAAACGATTGCCAAACCCGCCGTATTGATCGGCTGCATACCATTGCTCCTTTCGAGTGTCATATTTTCCTGCTCACTCTATAAAGCGCTAAATGGCGGCAAAACGTGTCACGGCGGCTCCCTGATTTTGTAAAAAAGTTGAACGTCGAGCGAGTTGGGTAGGCGGGCAGCCGAATCCTTGGTCGTCGTCCGGGCTTCAGATCAAAGATCAAAACCTGCCGAGCAGTCTTTCGAAATCCCGTCCGCGAAATGATTCCGATATGACCCCAGTTTTCTCGACTTGTCGCGTTACCTGATGAAGGTTGAAATCCACTCGGAACATGCAGGGAGACTGACATGACAACACAAGGAAACAAACTGACCCGAACCGGACTCACGCTAACCATGGCCGTTACCTTGTTATGCGGCCTCGCAGGCCTATCCTCCAATGCCAAGGCGCAGACCCAGACCGACGCCCAAGACGCCACCACGGACCACGCTGGCTGGGTGCAGATTCCAGGCGAATTGATCCGCCCCGAGTGTGTGCACGAAATCCCTAACGGCGCAACCGTAGAGGCTACGAACGATGGCCAGATCACCGGCGATGTGACCAAGAACGGGGAGCTTATCGCCCACTTCGATGCCTGTTCCCAAGATGCGTTCGTGACACGTCCTCGAGGACGCACCGGGAAACTGAACACGCCCCCCGGCACCGGCAATGGTTGGGTCGAAGCTTCGCTGTGGGATGTGCCGCTGGGTTCGAGCGACAACCTGGATTTTATGGGTGGAAATTGGACGGTGCCGTCGAATCCCTCAGTAAATGGCGCTCTAATTTATTTGTTCAACGGCATGGAGCCTTCGAGCGAAAATTGGATACTGCAACCTGTGCTCCAGTATGGGTCTGGCGCCGCAGGCGGCGGCAACTACTGGGTAATCGCCAGCTGGCTCGTGGGCAAGAATTATGCCTTCCATAGTCCGCTGGAGACGGTTCACCCCGGCAACTCGATGCTCGGCTACACCAAACTCACCAGCGTCTCTGGCAACACTTTGTATTGGGAAGTCGTCGCGCAGGATACCACAACCGGCGCTAATTCCTGGATCACAGCTCATACGTCAGGGCTCCATTGGACTTGGGCGTACGCCGGCGTCCTTGAGGCATATAACGTAAATTCGTGCTCGAACTTTCCAGCCAACGGCAGAGCCGTGTTTACGAACGCCACGATCGCCCATGGATTTCCGTCGTACAAAGTTATATCCGGGCAGGGATGGGTCGGAGATATCTATTCCTACGGAGGCCCATCTTGCCGCTTCATGATCGTCGCCGGAACCGAATCGACCCTCGACTTCTAAAAACTGGTCTTCTAAACTGCACACTCTTAGCCCGGGATCAGTATTCTCACTGTTCCCGGGCTTTTTTGTCCCACGCAATGCCCGCGAAAGCTCGATACCGGTTCAGTGGCTGTCCGGCCCCGGATAACCCCCGATGTGACCCCATTTTTCGCGTTTTGTCGCGCTATCCAGTGAGCGCTGAAAATCGCAGCCCTCAAATTCTCAAATCGAACGGAGGCAGACTATGAATTCCAAGAACACACTCTCTCTGATGATGGCGCTCGTTCTTTCTTTGCTGCTGATTCCGGCGGCACAGATGGATCTGCAAGCGCAAGCTCCGGCTCAGGCGTACGTCGAATTGGACGCGGTGCAACTGGATCAACTGGTGGCCCCGATCGCACTTGATCCCGACTCGCTGGTTGCTCAAATATTGACAGCGTCCACGTATCCGGATCAGGTGGCTGCGGCGGATACCTGGCTGAACCAGAACATAAATCTGCCCCCGGACCAGCGCGCGGCGGGGGCGAACAACATGTCATGGGATCCAGCCGTCAAAGGTCTTATCGAATTTCCCTCCGTCCTCGACAATCTGGGGAAGAACGCCCCTTGGGCGTCGCAGCTCGGTAACGCCTATTACAACCAGCCTGGCGACGTGATGAATGCTGTCCAGGCTATGAGGCTGCAGGCGCAGCAGTCGAATGTGTTGGTTACGACGACGCAGCAGCGCGTGGTTGTTGAAGCCGGCTTGATCGAGATCATGCCGGTTACTCCGGCTGTAATTTACGTCCCTTACTACAACCCATGGCAGATTTGGGGAACTCTGTTCGTCGCCTATCCCGGCTTCGTTGTTTTCCCGCCTCCACCCGGCATCGTGGTGGGATATGGGCTTGCCTTCCCCGTGGGAATCCCTGTCGGAGTCTACGCGGCTTACGGTTGGGGCTTTGATGCATGGGCGCCGGCCTGGGATGGTGGCACGGTACTTTTCAATCACAGCACCTACATTTCCAGCAGCGTCACCGTATTCAATCATGGCTATTTTGGCGGCCATGACCGGGGAGTATTCGAGCACGGCGGCCGCGGCGTTCCGGGAGGATTCCGTGCCTGCGCTCATGCGGGAGCTGCTCGTGCAGCTGCCGGTCGTGCAAGCGCCGGTCGGATGAATGGTGGTAAGCCGAGCGCCGGTCGGACGAGCGCCAGCCATGCCGGAGCCGCTGGCAGCCATTCGGCTTTCGCAAGTCGAGGAGCATCCGCGGGTCGTGGTGTAACAGCAGCGAATCGAGGATCGGCAGGCTCTCATACCGGAGCAACCGCCAGCCGTGGCGCAAGTGCCAGCCGAGGAAGCTCGATGGCGAACCGTAGTGCGGCGAATCGTAGTGCAGCCAACCGAGGAGGCGCGGGTGCGAGCCGCGGTGCGGCGGCGAACCGAGGAGGTGCAGGTGCGAGCCGCAGTGTGGCTGCCCATCGAGGAAGTGCAAGTGCCAACCGCGGTGGCGCCGCCAATCGGGGAAGCGCGAACGCAAATCGTGGTAGTGCGACGGCTGGTCGCGGAAGCGCGGGTGCGAGCCGCGGAAACTCCATGGCGAATCGAGGAAGTGCAAATGCGAGCCGTGGAAGTGCAATGGCGAATCGGGGGGGCGCGGGAGCCAGCCACGGCGGAGCAATGGCCAGCCGCGGTGGATCAACGGCCGGCCACTCTGGTGGCAACAGCGGTCACGCCTCGTCTGGAGGTAGGGGAGGCCACGGCCGGTAGAACTGTTCTTTATCTCTAGCAAGCGTGAACGTTCGCAGGCATGAATGGACAAACATTCCGCGCCAACTTGCAATTCACCACATCGACCGGGTTGGCGCGGGATAGTTCGAAAAGAATCTTAGTTCGAAAAGAATCATTGAGAGACTTCAAATCTGACAAAGGAGACGACTATGACCGGAAAATCAATCATCATATTAGTTGCGGTGGCAGCTGTTACGGGAGCTCTGGTCTTTGACGGCCTATCTCACCGCCATGGCAATCAGCCAAGTTCGCAAAATCCACCGATGACGGCTACCCCCGCGGGCGCCCCGACCAGCACCTTAAACACAGGGACCGATGCTCAGTCAACCGCTCCTGCCAACGACACGACGACAACGACGGATCCAGGACAGAACGCAGGACCGACCGGCGCTTCCCAACCCGGCCAGGATGGCGCGGTTGCGGACGCAGCGCAATCTGCGGCGGATGACGCACCAACCGCTGCACAACCGATCGTTGTACCTGCGGGGACCACGCTCACGGTTCGCCTGGGCGAAGACCTCGGCTCCAGGATAAGCGAGGTGGGTCAAAGATTTTCCGCCACTTTGGACAACGATGTCGTGGTCAATGGAGAGACCGTAATTGCCGCCGGCGCAGCTGTTTTCGGCAAGGTCGTCTTGGCGAGACCGGCTGGTGCCGTGGCGGGCGAGGCGATTCTGCAACTCAAACTAACTGCGGTGAACTTCAACAACGCGAATCTGCCTGTGGTCACGTCGCTTCGGAGTTTCGGCCCTCAGATCAAAGCAAAGAACAAAGTGGGCAAGTTTATGAAAGGCCTGGTTAAGCGGGCCTCAGGCGAGGAAAGGGAAGTTCTCCTCGCTCAACAATCGGCGTACAGCTTTACTTTGCAGCGGCGCCTGGAAATCCAGTAGCGGTTTTTGCGGCGGTGTGCGCTGGTATCGCACGCCGCCACACTTCTACTATCTTCTTTGAGCACTTGCAGGTTTCACCGACGCCCGTCCAGCATTATTCGCGATCAAAAGGAAGCCTTTCGTCTGCGCCTTTCTTCGAACATCTGTAAGCAAATTCAGCCCTGCCGCAGTCTTGCCCGATGCTTTCTCCACTTCGCCCAGAGCAAGCTGCGCCTCCAGCTGAAATCCCTCATATCCAGACTTCTCGGCGTTCGCGATTGTCTCCTCAAGAATCCGAACCGCTTCATCGGTTTTCCCGGCAGCGGCCCGCACCTTCGCCTCCGCAATCGATGCCCTCAGGCGCACCGAAAAATCCTGACTCTTCGCCAGCAAGTCGTGAGCCGCGGAACTTTCTTTCTCCGCATCCAATACCTTTCCCTGCGAGAGCAAAACCCGCGCCAGCAAACTATCCGCAAGGATCTCATCGTCCCCAAGGCCTTCCTTTCGAAACTCTTCTCGGGTCTCGCGTAACGATTTCTCGGCTTCGCTGGCGTGACCTTCTTCAATTAAAAGGAAGGCCAATGCCATTTGAGTCTCGGCGATATTCCCCTTCTCTCCCATCTGCGTTCGCATGGCGATCGATTCATTGTACTTGTCACGAGCGGCGCTTAAGTCATCCTCAGCAGTGGATACGTCCCCTAAGCTGTACAGAGCGTAAGCAATCCCGCTCTGGTCGCCGATCTGCTTCGACAATTCTTCAGCCTGCTGGTACATCTTGCGGGCGCCCTTCAAATCCCCCTGCCAGCGCAGGACTTCTCCCAGGTTGTAAATCGCCGTACTGGCTCGTTCCTGGTCGCCGATTTCCCGCGATGCCGCGAGTCCGGACTCCAGCATTTTTTTCCCTTCTCGCAGATCGCCTTGCTGAAGAGTACGGGCAGCGACACTGCCCAGAACCGCGGCCGCACTGTGCTTATCCCCGACCTCCCGGAACATCAACAGCGCTTCATTCAACATCTTGATCGAACCCGATAGATCTCCTTGCTCACCCAGCGCATTCGCAAGATCATTTAGCGTGGTTGCTGAGGCGCGCACATCTCCGATCTCCCGCTGAATCACCAGCGCACGGTTGTACGCATTTGCCGCTTCCGCGAAGTTTCCCTGGTCAAAGCGAACGATCCCGGTGACCGTTAGCGCTTTCGCTACTTCGGCACGTTCGCCGGCTCCATCGGAGATGCGGGCCGCTTCTTGAGCGCTGCGGAGTGCGTCATCTAACTTGCCCTGTTTTTCAAAAGAACGCGCTTCCTGGATGAGGGCGCGCGCCAGCACCAGCGTCGCGCCAAGCTCTCGCGCACGGCTGACCGCAGCGTTGGCGGCAGCTTGCTGTTCCTTGTACGCTCCCTTGATGTCGTAGACATCAGCCTGCTGCAGTGCGATGCGAGGATCGTCACGATCAGGAGCCGGCAGCTTTTGTAAGGCTGCCAGCGTGGCCAAAGCCTCATCCACCGTTCGAGCCTGTTTTTGCGCGGCCGCTAAATGCAGGCCGTACTCAATATTGTCGGGAAAGAACTCGAAGAGTGTGCGGTAGATTTCCACCGCCTTGTCCCATTTCCGATTCAGTTCCCAATCCCTGCCTTCAATCCACAAGCGCTCTTCGTGCGAAAGTCCAGACGAAAGATCACGGGCCTTCTGCGATTCTTGACGCGCTTTCTGGTCATAACCCATTGCGGCCCAAGCATCTGCCAGAGCGGAGTGTCCGAGAGCATAGTTGGGATCTGCAGCCACGGCGCGCTCCAGCAGATCCCGGGCCGCCAGCGCGTCCACTACGCGAAGTTTCGCCAAGCCCTCAGAATACAAGCGCACTGCTTCGGGATTCGATGGCAGAGAAGCTCGCACCAGCGCCGCTTCACTCGATGTAACTTCACCGATCCCAAGTTTCTGTCGTAACTCTTCTCCGGCGCGAGTTGCGAGATCATCCAGGTCGTGCTCGCTTCCTTTTTCGGAGACCGTGGCAGCAATCTCGCCGGTCTTGGTGTCCTGCAACCAGAGATTGATTCGAATTTCCGAAGCGCTACCCTGGTCGAGATAGGAACCCAGCACCACGTAGTCATTTCCTAAATACTTCCGAAGATGAGCGAGAGTGTCGCGAGCCAAAGTTTGCATGCCGGTCAATCCAAGGTCGGCGCTTGCGCGCGCAATATTCTCGCCCGGAAAAGTGCGGAGCTTCCCTCCTGCCGCAAGCTCTGCCGTTAACATCTCGGGAAGAGCCGTCGACACCCATTCCGTTTCCGACCGCGCCGACAAGTTGCGGAAAGGCAGCACCGCAATTGACGGCCGAGCTGCGACCGATTGTCTCGTTGCCGCAGCGTCCGAGGCGGCAGAGAAGATGTGGCGAAGCCTCGGAGCGAGGAGCGCGGCCCCCGCCACTAGAAGTATCAGCACAAACAATCCCGGGACGACGCGACTTTTAAAATTTGACGGGCGGTGGGACCTGGTCTCAGCCCGCAAAGCCTCGGCCACTTCATCCCCACTTTGAAAACGAGCTTTGGGCTCACGCTCAAGACACTTCAGGATCACCGATTCCCAGTGCTGATCCACATCAGGTACCAGCGTGCGCGGCGGGGCTGGGTTCTCCTTAATCCGCCGCACCGCCATCGAGAGCGGCGTGCTTCCATCGAAAGCACGGGTTCCGGTGACCATCTGATACAGAACCAAGCCGAGCGCATAAACGTCGGACGCGGGCGTCAGATCTTTTCCTTCAACCTGCTCTGGAGACATGTAAGCCGGCGTACCCAGCAATTCACCGGTTCCGGTAACCGGAGCTGCCATACTGACGTCTGCATTCGAACGCAGGGCCAACCCGAAATCCGTGATGACCGCCCGAACGTCCTTGGCTCCGGGAACCAGCAAGACGTTGCCGGGTTTGAAATCCCGGTGCAGAACGCCCGCCGAGTGCGCGGCTCCGAGGCCGGCCGCAATCTGCAGAGCTATCGGCCGCGCTTCATCGACGCTCAGACGCGGTTGACGGCGGAGAAACTCTGCCAAAGTTTCGCCTTCCAATAATTCCATCGCGACGAATGCAACCGGGCCGCGGTTATCCCCACCTGACGTGGACGCAGGCTGCCGAAACAGGTCGAAGATCCGGCAGACATTGGGATGGGTGACTTTGCGGGCGAGATGAACTTCTCGCTTGAAACGATCAATCGCCCTGCCATCGTGCAACAGCTCACTCCGAATCGATTTAAGAGCTACCCGCTCATGTAACTCGATATCTTCTGCTTCGTAGACTTCTCCCATACCGCCACGGGCTACGAAGCGCGAAATGCGGAATCGTTCGGCAACGAAATCGCCGGGAAGAAAAGATTGATTCTGTGCTTCGCTCGACGAAGCGCTCCCCGGAGCGATTCTAGAAACATCTCCCGCAAATACCGGTTTGGAAAGGAAGCCGCCAGACTCAATGTGGTGGGCAAGCAAACGCTCGACCTCGCGTTGCACCTGGGAATCCGGTGCCACCGCGGCCAGAAACGAGGTCCGCTCGGCAGAAGATTTTTCGAGCGCAACCTCAAACAGCGCTTTGACGTTCTCCCATTGCTGCGGCGTCAATTCCATAGCGCTCTCTCAAGTCGGCATAAAGCCAGGCCTTCGCAACGCTCCAATCGCGCTTGACGGTCTTGGGGGAGACTCCAAGCACTTCGGCTGCTTCTTCGACGTTCAAACCGCCGAAGAAACGCAATTCAACCACACGGGCCTGCCGGGGATCAATCTTCGCTAGAAGATTGAGAGAATCGTCAACCGCAAGCAGTTCATCCGCCCGATGTTCAGCAAAGACGAAAGCCTCATCCAGAGAGACTTTCTGCTGTTCACCACCACGCTTTTCCCGCACGTGACCGCGGGCGTGGTCGATAAGGATGCGGCGCATCAACTGCGCTGCGATCCCAAAAAAATGTGCCCGGCTCTGCCAGTTGACCGATCGCTGTTCGATCAGCTTCAGGTAGGCTTCGTGCACCAGAGCCGTCGCCTGCAGGGTATGGTCGACTCGCTCCCTCCGCATGTAACTGCCCGCCAGCCTTCGCAATTCGTCGTACACCAGCGGAATGAGCTTTGAGGCCGCGCGATCTTCCCCGTTCGTCAGGGCGGACAATAACAGCGTCACTTCGTGGCTCTCGCTCATAGATGGACGACTATTCTACCCCGACCGCTCCGTTTATGCCGGGGAAACTTGCCAGATAATCACGCCCGTGGAGCTCTATCAGCGATGGCGAACGATCGCCTTTTTCGCCTAAAAACGGTCGCCGAGTTGCCTAAGCGACGGAGTTGCCGTAGGCGGCAGGAGATGCCGTGCATGGTGAATGCGAGATCAGGTGATCGTTGATCTAAGTAATCGTCAGGTAAGAAGATCGTAAGGGCGGCCTGGGATCTTCGACGAAGCGCAAAGAAAATCTCTCACGCCCGAGTCTGCTTGCGCTTAACCCTGTTGGCGAACATGCACCCTAGCGCGAAGCCGAGTAACGCCCCGATAAAAGCGGCAGTGGGCAGCATGCCCGGCGACGAATGAGTGCTGGCTGGCGAAAAACGGGTAAAGATGCAGGAGATGTACGCCATTGACGCAGTCCAAAAAGCGAGCCGCAGATACATGGCAAAAATCCTCCGCCGAGATTTTAGCATCACTCTCGGTGATTTGTCGCAGTTTATTGCGTTGGAGCGGTTCCGTCACTTTAATTCGCCCTGACCTTCGACAATCGTAATGTAGTGGTCGATGGGAAGAGCCGTGAAATGCTCGGTTGCGTTGCTGGGGCTCGGCCATCTTATCTCCAGCGAGTCAATTTTTGTATGTTGGCCAAGGCCGAGCACAATACGCGGGTCATGTGATGATAGGAAGCTACCCCCTCCCACTTTCATGCGGGTGCGCTTCATGTCTCCGGCCTGATAGGTGATTCGAGCGCCAATAGCGTCCCGATTCGACTTGGCTCCAACTAAATTAAGCCCCAGCCAGTGGTTCTCTTTAGCCGCATCGTTCCGCAATAGAAGGGGCGCGCCGTCGTTGACAGAGACCAGCACATCCACCGCGCCGTCATTATTAAAGTCGCCAATCGCCATTCCTCGTGCCGACAACTGCTTCGCGAAAACCGGCCCGCTCTTGTCACTCACGTTTTGAAACCTCTTGCCGTCGCCGCGGAACAGCAGCATCGGCTCCCGGTAGGTCACATCTTTATGCAACATTTGGATAAGGTCATCGGGATTCCCATTGGAAAGAAACAAATCAAGGTTGCCATCGTTGTCGTAATCGAAAAACTTCAATCCCCATCCACTCATCAGGCGGGTAGCCGACGCGATCCCACCCGGAACCGCTTCGTCGTCAAAAGTCTCGTCGTGATTATTCTGGTAGAGGGAATACATCTCATGGTCGATATTGGCGACGAAGAGATCCATCCATCCATCCTGATTGAAATCGGCGGAATCAACTCCCATACCCGACCGTGGCCGCCCCGCTTCACTGTAAGCAACTCCGGCTGGGGCGCCAATCTCTTCGAACTTGCCTCCCCGGTTGACGAACAGAAAATTGGCTATTGTGTCGTTGGCGACGAACAGATCCAGTCGCCCGTCGTTGTTAATGTCCGTTGCAACTACTCCCCACGCCTTTCCCAGGTAGTTCCCAATTCCAGTAGTTTTGCTCACATCTGTAAACGTGCCATCGCCATTATTGTGAAACAGCCAACTCGCCATCGGATTGTAAAGACGAGGAATGCAGTAGCCGGGGCTGTCGCCCGCCGCACAAGGCAGATTCTTGGATTTGTCAAAATCTACGAAGCGGCACACAAAAAGATCCAGGCGCCCATCGCTGTCGTAGTCGAACCAGACAGCACTGGAAGACCATCCAGGTGCCGCCACTCCCGCTTTCTCGGTGACGTCACTAAACGTTCCATCGCGGTTATTGTGGTAGAGGATACTTCTTCCGTATTGAGTGACATATAAATCAGGGAAACCGTCGCCGTCATAATCGCCGACAGCCACCCCCTGGCCGTACCCGCCGCCGGGAACACCCGCCTTGTCAGTTACATCCGTAAACGTGCCGTCCCGATTGTTCCGATAAAGAGCATTGCGCAGCGGCGGCTGTGGATCGAAGAAGTCACACTTGCCACTATTAACCAGGTAGACGTCCATCCATCCATCATTGTCGTAATCGATAAACGCGCACCCCGCGCCGGTGGTCTCCGGCAAGTATTTTTGTTGAGAGTGCCCGGCGGTGTGTTTCCAGGAGATGCCGCTCACGGATGGAGGGATCTCGGTAAACGGATACGGAGGCTGTGCCAGAGCGCGCGAGAAGGGCGAGAAAGCAGAAAGCACCAGGCTCCCGGTAGCCCCGCGGAGGAAGCCACGGCGGCCGATCCCCCATGGCCGGGCACTATTCCTCGAGCCGATATTTTTCACTTCCCCTCGTACTAAGGCAATGCATAAGTATTCCTAACCTACTCTGATCATCGTTGGTTTGCTTGTGGTCGGCTTTCGGATGGGCTTTGATCGCCCGTTCCCCCGCTTCCGACCATGTTGCGATGAATCGCAAACTCCCTTTCGCCATCCTGCTTGCGCCCCGCACGAGTGTAAGCCATCGCCAGATTGTAGTGGGCGTTTGGATTCTTCGGTTCGATCTTGACCGCCATTTCCAGCGGCGTAATTGCATCAGCGTAGCGTTTTTCCGCGATCAAGGACTGGCCGAGTCCAAGAAAGGCTTCTCCGAATTGAGGGTCAAACTTTGCAGCCCGCGAAAAATGATCAACGGCCTCATCCCACTCCTGGTTTTGACGCGCCAGTTCGCCAAGAACATATTCGGCTCCCGCATTTCTGGGATCAATCTGCAGTTCCTGCAGGAACTCCTGCTTGGCATTGTTAGCAACATCCGGGTTAGTGTTTGGCTGTGAAAGTAACGCGCGCCCCAGACGGAAATGAATCCCGGGCAAACTTGGATTTTGTTTAAGAATTCCACGGTATTCTTTTTCCGCGTCGTCCCACTTTCCCTGGCTCTCATAAGATTCGGCGAGGAGTTCATGGGCCTGATAAGAGGACGGAGCATCGCGTGCCAGTTCCTGCGAAGTGAACGTGGATAAGTCGGAATAGGCGTGAATAGCCACATAAAGAATGTCGGGATCCTTTGGAAAATCGCGAGTCAGCACATGGAGGAATTCTAAGGCGGCGTCGGTCTGATGGAGGGTCATGGCACAGCGCACGCCGTCCAGGCCAATTTTGCGCTTGAGTTCCCGGTCTTTGACTTGTACAAGACTCTTCTTGAGAGTTGGCAAGGCCTCAGGGCAACGCCCGCTCTCGGCGAGTGTCGTCGCACTACGTGCGCTGGAAGAAGCATCGACCCCGGGTTTGCCAACAGACTGGGCGCTTGCTGCACCTGCAATTAGCATCACGAGCAGCAAGGACAGCAAATCTGGAAGGCAGAACATATGTAAAGTCGATCATAAATGAAAATGGCAGGCGGCCAAAAGGGCGCCTGCCATGGTTTTGCAAAGGGTCAGAAGTAGAACTTCAAAGCGAACTGCATCTCTCGTGCATCTTGGCTCGTGGTAAGACGCCCGAAATTAGCATCTCCGAAGCTGCTGTCCGGCGCGTTAAAGTTCGGGTGGTTGAACACGTTGAAGAAATCCGCGCGGAACTGGAATTTCATCGCTTCGCTTACTGGGATGTTCTTTTGCAAGCTTAAGTCGGTATCAATGTAACCAGGCCCAATGACCGGACCCTGTGACGGGCAAGTCCCGAATGTCCCAGGAGCCGGATTCGAGAATACGCCCGGATCGAACCATTGAATACCCACTCCGGGCACTGCCGTCTTCGGATACGTGACCGGGCCGTTGCAGTTGGGACGAGGCGAGAATATGTCCCCCGTTCCGGAGCTGTCGCTTCCACGCATATTCAGCGGGAAGCCGCCATGCCACGAAACGATGGGATTGATTGCCCAATTGCCAACCACGGCATTGACGGCACCCGGCAGATCGTGCCCGAACTGTTTTCCTTTGCCAAAGGGTAGATCATAAACGGCATATGCGCTTAGGACATGCTTGGTGTCCCAGTAGCACTGCGCATAATCGCCGTTTGGATCGAAGATGTTTTGCCAGTAGCTATCGGCGTTCTGTGACTCGCCGCCCCAGCTTCCATAGTAGCCGGCGCTGTTCGCCATACACTTCTGATAAGTGTAGGAAACCTGTGCTTCGAGGCCGTTGCTGGCCCGCTTCTGCAGCACCGCCTGGAGCGAGTTATAGTTCATGTTTCCTACTGAGGCGCTCTCCTTAACCAATCCCAGTCCGTTTGGCCCGTACGTCGGTGTTGTCGTGGTTACGCCGTCAATGACGGTTCCGATGGGATTCAGGCCGCCGATGAAAGGATACGTAATCGTGCCGTTCGCGTGGAGGTCCCCCTGATCCAGGTCGATGGGAACCATCAAATGGGTGGTGCGCTGGCCCACATAGCCAATCTGGAACGTGGTATTCCGCGCCACCTCATGCTGAATTGTGAGGTTCCACTGATCGGCGACGGCGGGCTTAACATTGAACCAGGTCAGCATCGTCGAATTGATAAAGGGATCGCCCGCGGGGGGTGCTGCTGACGCGAACGCGCTCTCGATGTTGAATGCGGCTATACCTGTTTGCGAGTTGGTTCCCGCCGACTGAGATGGGGTGAAGGGCGGATTTTGTGTTGGGCGCAAGTTGGTTCCGGTGCCCTCCTGGAACGACGAAATCGCGAAGCCGCCGCGAATAACGGTTTTGCCTCCCCAGAGCGCAGGACTCCAGGCGAAGCCGACTCGAGGTTCGAAGTCCAGCAATCCGTTTGTGGCGGGGTACAGCCCATTCGAGAATCCGTTGCTGCCCACAACTCCAGTGGGTACGGCGTCGCTTCCCGGGAACTGCAACGCTCCGGTGAAGATATTCACATTCACCTGATGATTGTGAAGCTCCGTCCACGGAGTCCGGTTTTCGTAGCGCAGCCCCAAATTCAATGTCAGGTTGTCGGTTACACGCCAGTCGTCTTGAACGAAACCGGCGAAGAGCCAGTCGCGTGCGTGCCATCCACCGGTGCTTATGCCGCGCCCGACGCTTTCAGGCAACCCAAGAGCAAAATCAGCGGATGGATCCCCTCCAGTACCGTTGCCTGAATAGTTTCCACCTGCGCCAAGGCCAAAGACTTCAGCTCCCAATTCGCCGGCGTTGCCCGGATAAAACACATTCAGGTTATAACGCTGCAACTGAAAGCCGGTCTTGATAACGTGACGGCCGTGAGTGTAGATCAGCGAGTCGTCGAACTGAGTTACGGTAGAAGAAAAGTGTTGCGGATTTACGATCGAACCCAGAATCGTGAGAGCACCCGATTGGCCCACTGAGCTAGCCGTACCGCCATCGAAGGCAAACTCTGGCAGTCCGGAAATGCCCGCTGGATTTCCGTCAAGTATGCCGATCGTATTTGCCAGGTTGCCCACGGAAGAAGCGAACGTTATGGTCGGAGCGATCAGCTTGATGCCATTCTTCCCGAAGCGCACTTCATTCAGCAGGTTGTTTGAGAATGAGTGGGTCCAGTTGACGCTCCCGTTATTGAGCCACGCTTCACTCAGGGAGTTGCCCAACAACGGCTGCGAATTGAAGCCGGGATCGAATTCGTCGGACTTTGAATACCGCGCGTTGATATGGTCCTTGTTCGAAAGATTGTAGTCAACTTTGATGTCGCCCTGATCCGTATTGTATTGGTTGTTCGTGGTATTCACCGCAGCTCCAAAACCATTCGACAGAGTGGAAACCGCCGTTGGATAGAGCGGACTGGTAACCAGAGCCTTGAACGCAGGGTTGAGGTTCGCCGGAGAAATGATGTTGCCGGCGAATTTAGACCTCGCACCAGGGGCTAGAATATTGCACGGCGCTGCGGAGGTTCCGCCAGTACCGGCAGCGCAGGGGTCATACAACTGTTCGGGAGTGCTTGTGGTCAGGAGTGCTCCGAAATTGCCGCCAATCTCGGCCGGCGTTAGGACGGTGATTTGGCTGGAACTGGACGGCGCATCGCGGCGGATACCCTGGTAATCCCCGAAAAAGAAGAGCTTATTCTTTATAATTGGGCCGCCAACCGTGCCGCCGAATATGTTCCAGCGCAGCTTCGGTGTCGGCAGGCCGCCCGGAATCCCCGAAACAAAGGCACTGTTCTCCCACTTGTTCGAGTTGAAGAAATCGTTTCGCAGAAATTCGAACACATCCCCGTGGAAGTTGTTCGTCCCTGACTTAATTGCGGCGTTTATGATTCCGCCGGCATAGTTGCCGAATTCAGCCGAAGCGTTCTGGGTGATCAAATTGAACTCCCCGATTGCATCGGGGGAGGGAGTGTAGCCGGTCAGATTGTCCGAGGCCTGATTATTATCAACGCCGTCCAGGAGAAAGTTGTTATCCTCTTCGCGGTTTCCGTTGATATACGGCCGCCCGCCACCGTTCAACGAGCCCTGCGTGGTTTGGGAGCCGAGGTTAAACGTGGAGGGGTCGGTGGTAACGACGCCGGGGGAGAGCAAAGTTAGCTGTATGTAGTTGCGGCTCTCGAGCGCCAGGCCCGTGACGCTGTTCGCATCCAGGACCGTGCCTACCTGCGCGTCTTCCGTTTGCAAAACCGGAGCCACGCCCGTAACCTCTACCGTCTCCGAGACCTTGCCAACGCTTAATCGCACATTTACGCGCGCGGTTTGATTTAATTCCAGCGTGAAAGGAGGCTGTACCGAAGTTTGGAAGCCCGGCGCGGTCACCTTGACGCCATAACTCCCGATCGGCAGGCGCAGTAGATCATAGGATCCGGTATCGTTTGTATGCGCCGTCCACACGGTTCCATGGTCGGTATCAGTTGCCTTCACCTCGGCGCCCTTCACGGGCGCGCCGCTCGGATCGGTAACCGTGCCCACGATCGACGCGGTCACTTCCTGGCCCCAGGCCAGCGTCAAGGTAGCCGCCAATCCTATCAGTGTCAGAGCAACCACAAACCCGCTCACCAGTTTTTTCATCGCACGCCTCCTGACAGAACCTCTACACAGCCGTTGCGGAACAGGGTACTAATACAATCGCACTATGCTATATAGCACATGAAGGTTCATGGTCAAGAAGAAAATGCACGCAATTGTAAAATAATTGAGGATTTGTTTTTTAGCTGATCTATAGCAATTATGGTGGTGAGATCGCCGAGAAAAGGGAAGGACGTAGTTTGGGGCTTTACAGCAGCCGCCCAATACGCTATATAGCACAAGGGAGTTCATCGGTCCATCGCTTATGCCTGGAAATCACCGAAATGGGACGCCGGTTTACAAGCGCATCCAAAATGCCATTCGCAAGCGCATTGAGGCCGCTCAGCTCAACCCCGGAGACGCGGTTGCCTCCGAGCGCGAACTCGCTAAAACCCACAAGGTGAGTCTGATGACGGCCCGCCACGCCCTGGCCGGCCTGGAGCGCGAGGGAATCGTCGAACGCCGCCGCGGCGCTGGCACCTTTGTTGCCGCACCCAAAATTCATTTCAACAAGTTGATGAGCTATACCGAGCACATGTCAAGCCGCGGCCTGGCACCGCGTTCTCGCGTGCTGGTGGCGCGGGTTATAACCGACGAGCAGGAAGTTGCCGCTCGCCTGGGTTTGCCCGCAACCAGTCGGATGGTGAAAGTGCAACGCTTGCGTTTGACCGCCGAAGATCCATTCGCGCTGGAGACTTGCTATCTTCCAGCAGCCGACTTCAGCGGCATCGTGCATGCGTCGTTAGCGCGAGGATCGTTGTTCGCTACTTTAGAACACGACTACGGAGTGGAACTTGCGTACGCCGATGAAGAAGTTGACGCTACCGCAGCCGATGCCGACATTGCCGAACTCCTCGCCGTGCCCAAAGGATCGCCGGTTTTGCGCATCCGACAGGTGATTTACTCCACCAAGGGTAAAGCGACCATTTACGTAGTCGGTTTTTATCGCTCCGAGCGGCACACGCTGTTCATCCGCAGATTCCGATGATGACAGAGTCGCTCTGATCTCACGGGATCACGACCGCATCCTTCTCAATCCGTGAGTCCGCAAGCTAACCTCTTTACTTTGCCCGATACACAATCTTTCCCGCCACCATCGTCCACACGACCTTGGTGTCCCGCATTTCCGCCGGAGAGATTGTTAACACATCGCGGTCCAGCAACACCAGATCAGCGCGCTTGCCCGAAGCGATAATTCCAATAGAATCCAGATTCATCGCCCGCGCCGAATTCCGCGTGTACGCGTAAAACATTGCCTCCCGCGGCATGGCTTGCGATGGGTCAAGCACGCCTTCTGGCCCCTTCCGTGTTTCCGCCTGATAGATGGCGCGGAAAACATTCGCGGTTGAGACCGGCCAGTCGCTCGCGCCGGAAATGATTCCGCCGTTGTCTAGGATCGACCGGGCCGGATATTGCCACTTGTAGACTTCAGGATCAAGATAGGGTTTCACAATTTCAATCGTGTCCTTGCTCGCTTCCGCCCAGAACAGTTGCAGTGCGCTCACCACTCCCAGTTCCTTGAAACGAGGGAAATCCTCGGGCCGTACGAACTGCTCATGCGTAAGGGTATGAGGCAGACCCGAATTGCCGTTGGCCTTTCGTGCTGCCGCAATTCCATCCAGTGCCTCCTTCACGGCCCCGTCGCCAATCGCGTGCACGTGAATGATCAATCCCTGCTTGTCCGCCGCTATACAAAGCTCAGCAAATTTCCCCGGATCGAACAGCAAATCTCCGTTCCGACCTGTGTTCTTATACGGCTTCGTGAGATGCGCCGTTTGGGATGGATATTCCACCACGCCATCCGCGAACACCTTAATCCCGGTCACATGCAGATTGGGCACATCCTTATACGTCTCTCGCGTTTTTTGCACCGTGGCGAGTTCGGCCGCCGGATCCTTCGCCAGCACCTGAGGAAACGCAACCACTTGGGAAGTCAGTTCCCCCCGGTCCGCCAGCATCTTGTAGGCTCGCAAAACATAATCAGCAGCCAGAGGATCGAGCCACGCCGTGATGCCCAGGCTATAGTTGTATTGCAACGCGGCACGCCCCGCATCCAGCAACCGGTCGGCCGTGGGCGCGGGCAGCAGCGCTTCGATTTTCTCCTCTCCCGCGTCCACCAGAAAACCGTTCGGCTGCCCGTTTTTGTCAATGCCATAATAGCTGCGCTCTTGGACAGAGAGCTTCTTGAGAAAATCAGCCGTGATTCCTGCCCGCTGCAAGAGTTGGCGATTCGCCCACGACGTATGGCCATCCATCCCGCGCAGCAGAACGCTGCGCTTTTCGTAGGCTCCTCTGCTGAAGTCCTCATTGAGTACATCGGTATGAGACCAAAACTCCAGCGGCACACCGAGAACTTCAAGGATGTCGCTGCGCATACCTCGCCCAGTCTTTGTTGCGTCCACCACAAACGCCGGCAGATCATCGAGTGAGTTCACTTTCTCGCTGGCATCTGCGGAAATCAAGTTGAGCCCCCCATCGATCGAGTGGCTGTGCGAATCAATGAAGCCGGGGAAAAGACTCTTGCCCGCGAGATCGACGCGCTCGGCGTTCGCCGACGCATTCTTTACAACCTCTGGGAAGCTGCCCACCGCGACAATCCTATCGCCGCGAATCGCAACCGCCTCAGCGTAAGGATTTTGCGGGTCGCCCGTGAAGATCTTGGCATGCAAGAAAATCCGATCCTCGGAGTTCTCCTGAGCCAACAGCGAGGAAATCCTAAGGAAAGAAAAAAAGACAGTAAACAGCAGAAAAAGCCAACAGCGACGCGAAAGGCGCTTCATCTCCAGCCTTCCCTAAGAGACATTATGGTGCAAGTTTGATCAAAGAAATTTAGGACACAAATATACACAAGTCTACCCAAGCCAGATCAGGACGCCGCTATTCGCACTCCCACCGAGGACATCGTTCCTCACGCGTGAAAACCAATACCTTAATCCTTTTGTGAGAGAATATCTCCTCAGCTTTCATGACGTCGTCATAGCATTAATCATCTTTACCTTGTGCCACGCTTAAAGTCTTAGCACGAGCAACCGAACCCGTTTTGCGGAGACTGATTCCTGTCCATTCCCATCGAAGATTACGCGATAATTGGTGATTGCCTTACAGCCGCCTTGGTCTCAAAACAGGGTTCCATCGATTGGCTATGCCTTCCGAACTTCGACTCTCCTGCGTGTTTCGCCGCAGTGCTCGGAACTCCCGAAAACGGGCACTGGTCGATTGCGCCAGCCGAGCCGATCAGTGCCGTGCGCCGCTGTTATCGCGAAGGAACTCTTGTTCTTGAAACCCAGTTCGATACAGAAAGCGGGTCGGCAACCCTCATCGATTGCATGATTCCTGGCAGGGAGACACCTGAACTTCTGCGCGTCGTGGTCGGGACCAGAGGCCAGCTCCAGATGAAGATGGAACTCGTGCTGCGATTCGATTACGGTTCAATCGTGCCCTGGGTTCAGCAAACCGGGAGCGGGATTTCCGGCATTGCCGGTCCGGACACGATCCAGCTGCGCACTGATGTTCCTCTTCAAGGTGAAAACATGAAGACCGGGGCAGAGTTCACTGTTTGTGAAGGCCAGAAAGTTTCGTTTGATCTGGCTTGGTATCCCTCACATCAGCCTGAGCCTGCACCGGTGAACGTTGACTCGGCTATTCGGGACACGGAGAAGTGGTGGTGTGAGTGGGCGTGTCGCTGCACTTATCAAGGTAAATGGCGGGATGCGATTGTGCGCTCGCTGATTACCTTGAAGGCCCTCACATTTCTGCCCACGGGCGGAATCGTAGCCGCGCCCACCACTTCCCTGCCTGAACTGCTGGGAGGCGTGCGGAACTGGGACTATCGTTTCTGCTGGGTGCGCGACGCTTCGCTGACCCTGCAAGCTCTGGTGAATGCCGGCTATTTGGACGAAGCGCGAGAGTGGCGGGAATGGCTTTTGCGAGCCGTCGCCGGCAGCCCTGCGGAACTCAATATCCTTTATGGGCTTCGCGGCGAACGCCGCCTCACCGAACTGGAATTACCCTGGCTGCAGGGGTATGAGAACTCGAAGCCGGTGCGAACCGGCAACGCCGCTTACCAACAATTTCAGTTGGATATTTTTGGCGAGGTGGCGAACACGCTTTTTCAGGCACGCGAAGCGGGACTGGAACCGCCGCAGTACTCGGGCCCTGATATAGCACTGGCGATGCTGGAATTTCTGGAGACGGTGTGGGAGCAGCCGGACGAGGGAATTTGGGAAGTCCGCGGTCCCCGCCGGCATTTCGTCCACTCCAAGATGATGGCATGGGTAGCGGTCGATCGGTTGATCCGCTCGGCTGAAAAGGGCCGCTATACGATTGATCTTTCCCGCTTTAAGAAACTTCGCGGCTTCATCCACGATCAGGTATGCCGCCAGGGCTTCGATGCCGATTTGAATTCCTTTGTGCAGTATTACGGAGGCAAACATCTCGACGCCAGCGTCCTGATGATGCCCTTGGTCGGATTTCTTCCTCCCCGTGATCCTCGAGTGATCGGCACTGTTAAAGCCATCGAGACGCATCTCGTGGACCATGGTTTTGTGGGACGCTACACGCAAGACCCGGAAGTCGATGGTCTGCCGCACGGCGAAGGAAAGTTTCTTCCTTGCTCGTTCTGGTTGGCCGACAATTACGAATTGCAGGGCCGCCACGACGACGCAGTTCGCTTGTTCGAAAGCCTGTTGGAAATTCGAAACGATGTGGGTCTTCTATCCGAAGAATATGATCCCGTCGCAAAGCGTCACCTCGGCAATTTTCCCCAGGCGTTCACGCACGTCGGATTGGTGAACACGGCCTTCAACTTATCCCGCACTTCGAAGCAGACGGTTGCAGCTCCTATGCAGCCGTGATTTACGCAAGCCATGCTTTGCGAAGCCCATGATTTTACGCAAACCACGAATTCCTTTTTGGCGACTGCGCCCTGCATAATCAACACGCGGCCCACTGCTATAATGAAGAATTGCGCTCATGTCTCCAAAACGTCTGATACGCTCCACAACAGTTTTGTCCATCCGCCGCAACGGCAGCGTGGTTCTTGCCGGCGACGGACAGGTGACGCTTGGAGAGTCCGTCATCAAACATTCGGCGAAGAAGATCCGGCGCCTTTACAACGACAAGATCCTCGCGGGATTCGCGGGATCCACCGCCGACGCCTTCACCCTCTTCAGCCGCTTCGAATCGAAACTCGAGCAATACCACGGCAACCTGGGACGGGGTGCAGTAGAACTAGCGAAAGACTGGCGCACAGACAAATTTCTGCGCCATCTGGAAGCCCTGCTGCTGGTGAGTGACAAAGAGCAAACATTCCTGCTCAGCGGGCAAGGCGACGTGATCGAACCCGACGGCGAAGTAGCCGCCATCGGCAGCGGAGGCCCCTACGCCCAGGCCGCCGCCCAAGCCTTGGCGCAACACACGCAACTCACCGCCCGCCAGATCGCCGAAGAAGCCATGAAGATCGCCGGCAAAATGTGCATCTATACAAATGACGCAGTGACAATAGAGGAATTGTAAGGAAGTGGCCAGTGCCCAGTGATCAGTGACCAGCAAAACTGCTGAAGCAAAAAACTGATCACTAGCCACTAGCCACTGACCACTGACTTTATGGCCATCTACTTACCCAGCACCGCCGAAGAAGAACAACTCGCCCTCGACGAACTCACTCCCCGCGAGATCGTAGTCGAGCTTGACAAACACGTGATCGGCCAAAAGGACGCCAAACGCGCCGTCGCCATTGCGCTGCGCAACCGCACCCGGCGCCAAAAACTAACTCCCGACCTGGCCGAAGAAATCATCCCCAAAAACATAATTATGATAGGACCGACGGGGGTGGGAAAGACGGAGATTGCGCGGCGGCTGGCCAAACTGGCGAATTCTCCATTTCTGAAAGTGGAAGCTTCAAAATTTACCGAGGTTGGGTATGTGGGGCGCGACGTGGAGTCGATGGTGCGCGACCTGGTGGAAATTGCGATCGACAATGTTCGCGAAGAGAAGTTGGAAGATGTTGCGGATAAAGCCGAGTTGAATGCGGAAGAGCGTCTGCTGGATATTTTGCTGCCGCCCTCGCCTCCGTCCCGGCCCGCGGAGCCGACCACCGCGGGTGGAGTGGTGATTGATGGCAACACTGCGTTGGCGGAATCGTCCTCCCGCACACGGGAAAAGCTGCGGCAACAATTGCGCGAAGGCAAGCTTGACGAGCGGCAGGTTGAGATCGATGTCCGCGAGCGAAATTTTCCATCCTTCGAAATCATGACCAACCAGGGCGTCGAGGAGATGGATATCAACATTAAGGACATGTTGCCGAACATTTTCGGGGCGCGAACCAAGAAGCGGAAGATGAAGGTCAATGAGGCTTTTGAATATCTGATTCAGGAAGAAGAGCAACGGCTGATCGATATGGATCAGGTCACGCGGATGGCAATCGACCGCGTGGAAAACTCCGGCATTGTTTTTCTGGATGAGATCGACAAGATTGCGGGGCGCGAGGGCGGGCATGGTCCGGATGTTTCGCGCGAAGGGGTGCAGCGCGACATTCTGCCTATTGTCGAGGGGACGACAGTAAATACGCGCTACGGCATGGTGCGCACGGATCATGTTTTGTTTATCGCTGCCGGAGCGTTTCACGTTTCGAAGCCGAGCGACCTGATCCCGGAGTTGCAGGGGCGGTTTCCGATTCGGGTAGAGCTGCAGTCATTGACCATGGAAGACTTTGTGCGAATTCTCACGGAGCCGAAGTCTTCACTGGTGAAGCAGTACACGGCGTTGCTTGAAACTGAAGGAGTGAAGCTGGAGTTCACGCCGGAGGCTCTCCAGGAGATTGCCCATTTTGCTTTTCGCGTGAATGAGAGTACGGAAAATATTGGAGCGCGGCGACTGCACACCATCATGGAGCGGGTGCTGGATGAGTTGAGCTTTGATGCTCCCGAGAGAAAAGGCGAGCACGTGATCGTGGATGCGGATTATGTGCGGAAGATGCTCACCGACATTGTGAAGGACCAAGATCTGTCGAGATATATTTTGTAAGTTAGCAGTTAGCTTTCAGCCGCTCCACATGGCACTTCAGTTACCAAACGTGTAGTGTCTCCCAATACGCATTCCCGCCTTGCAAGTCCGTGCTGTTAAGACGCAACTGATGTACCCTGTTGATTCTGCACATGAAGGTTCCGCGAGAACAACTGCTGGTGTTGGCCGCGTGTTTGGCGTTAAACGGATGTGCTTCCATTGGGCCGCCGCTGCCGCCTTCACTGGAGTTGCCGAAACCCCCCAGCGATTTGCACGCGGCTCGCAAGGGCGACAGAGTAAGGCTTACGTGGACCATTCCTGCGCGGACCACCGACCGGCAGAGCGTGCGTTATTTGGGAAAGACGCACGTTTGCCGCAGCCTCGATGCCGTAATTAAGCAATGCGATACGCCGGTAGGAGATGCTGCACCTCCAGCAGACTTCAGGAGCACCACAAAAGCAGCTGCGAAGAAGCTCACTGCGACGTTCGTCGATACTTTGCCTTCCACGATTGAAGACGCGCATTCCACGAGCTTCGCCACCTATGCGGTCGAAGTCCTGAATACAGCAGAGAGAAGTGCGGGGCTGTCGAACCAGGTGCATGTGCCGCTGGTACCGACATTGCCGCCATTCGGTAATTTTTCCGCTGAGGTTACGGCTCTTGGTGTGATGATCTCGTGGCATTGTCCGAGCACGTCGGAAAGACGTCGAGCGACGAATTATTTATTTCGGATCTACCGGCGCCCCGAGGCGGCCGGCGCCGAAACCAGAATCGCAGAAATTGATGTTACGGGCTGTGTAGCGAATCTGCCTGCAGAACCAAACAAGATTACTTCCTTCCTTGATCGGAGCTTCGAATGGGAGAAGACTTATTTCTATCGGGGCGCAGTGGTGAGCGTGGTCGAAAACTCTGGGAAGCCGACTGTGGAGGTGGAAGGCGATGACACACCAGAGGTAAAGGTATTTGCGCACGATGTTTTTCCGCCCGGCGTGCCTGCGGGATTGCAGGCGGTTTTTTCGGGCCCTGGACAGCAACCGTTCATCGACTTGATTTGGGCGCCAGTGCCGGACGGGGATCTGGCGGGCTACAACATTTACCGTCACGAAGAAGGCGGGGCAGCGGTGAGAGTTAATTCTGAACCGGTGAAGACGCCGGCGTTCCGCGATATGCAGGTGGTTTCGGGGAAAACTTATTTTTACTCGGTGTCGGCCGTGGATTTCAGAGGGAATGAGAGTGCGCGGTCGGAAGAGGCAGCGGAGACGGTGCCTTGATTCTGAGAGGAAGCCGGTTGCGATGGTAAAGATCCTTCCACGCAGCAGACCGGTTCGCCTGGCTCACCGGTCTGCTGCGGCTAAGGATGACACGATTATTTCTTGGCGAACTCGCTGCGGTGGCGGCTGTAGAAAACGTAGATCAAGAGGCCAAGGCCGAGCCAGACTACGAAGCGCAGCCAAGTGATGATGGTCAGGCCGGTCATGAGGCCGCCGCAGAGGATGATCGAGATCAGCGGGAACCACGGTACAAACGGGACTCGGAACGCGCGCTTGCGGTCGGGCTGCCTGCGGCGCAGGATGATCACTCCCAGTGAAACTAGAACGAAGGCAAACAACGTCCCGATGTTGGCGAGGTCGGCGGCATCTCCAATGTCCACGAGGCCTGCGGGAATTCCTACGGCGAAACAGGCGATCCAGGTGGACCAGTGCGGCGTCTTATATTTCGGATGCACGGCGGAGAACAGCTTTGGCAGCAAGCCGTCGCGTGACATGGCGTACCAGATGCGTGCCTGCCCGTACTGAAACACGAGCAACGAAGAGATCATCCCCGTCAGCGCTCCGATCACGATGACCGAGCGGAAGAGAGGGTGCACCCCCAGATATTTCATCGCGTAGGCCACGGGCGCTTCGGCGGCTGCACCGGACACGAAGGTGGTGTACTTCATCATGCCGAGCAGGACGACGGCAACGCCGACATAGAGCAGCGTGCAGACCACCAGCGACATGATGATGCCGAAAGGCAAATCTTTTTGCGGATTGCGCGATTCTTCTGCTGCGGTTGAGACCGAGTCGAATCCGATGTAGGTAAAGAAGACGATGGCCCCTCCGGTGACGATTCCGGCAAAGCCGGAAGGCGCGAAGGGATGCCAGTTCGCGGGCTTCACCAGCATTCCCCCGACGACCAGGAAGGTCAAGATGGCGCCGATTTTGACCGCAACCATGATGTTGTTGGTCTCCGCCGACTCTTTCACTCCGCGCACCAGCAGCAGCGTAAGAATGAAAACGATGAGGAAGCCGGGAAGATTGAAATAGGCGCCCGTCGACTGCCCACCAGCCCAGACCGGACTGGCAAGTTTTTCCGGCAAGTTGAGGCCGAATACTGCCAGTTGCGCTTTTATATAACCGGCAAAGCCAACCGCGACGGCGACGTTCGAGACGACGTATTCGAGGATGAGATCCCACCCGATGATCCATGCAAAAATTTCGCCGAGCGTGGCGTACGAGTAGGTGTAGGCGCTACCGGCAATGGGAATCATCGAAGCGAGTTCGGCATAGCAGAGGCCGGCGAAACTACAGGCGATCGCGACCAGGAAAAACGAAATCGCAATCGATGGCCCGGCGGGCGGGCGTCCGTGCATGAGCGCTCCCGCCGTGCTGCCGGTGCGCAGTAGATTCACGATTACGTCGAGAGCCTGCGCATGGAGGAGAGATGGGGCCTGGAAAAATTCACCCGCGGCCGCAGTGCCGGTAAGGATGAAAATTCCCGAGCCGATGATTGCGCCGATGCCCAGAGCTGTGAGCGACCAGGGGCCAAGGGTTTTTTGCAGGCGCTGGCCCGGGGCCTCGGACTCCGTGATCAGTTTGTCGATCGACTTGCAGCAGAAGAGCTGGTTGTCAGAAGTGCGAATTGTTTCGGCGGGTTCCGTCGATGGTTGGGACAATTTGTAGTTGTCTCCTGAAGAACCTTAGCTACTGGCAATCAGCTCGCAGCATTTAGCCGGTTGAGTTCCCGATGAATTTCCGAACTCTCCGGCTAAATGCCAAGTGCTGGTCGGCGCCTTACCGTTTCGACTGTCCGCGAGCAAGCTTCTTCACTTTTCGCTTTTTCGATCCGCGGGCGTAGTCACGGGGTTGCAGCGGCTTCTCGGCTTTGCGCCTTTTGCGCGCGGCTCGTTTTGTTTTCTTGCGTTCTTCTTTGGTCAGGGTTGCAGTGTTTGCCATGATTGCTTTCTTGTTGAGTTTGTAATTTGGTAATTGGGTAATCTCGTAATTTGAAATCCTTAGCCGCCCGGCTGGCGGGCAGCGAAGTTCAATTACCAAATTATCCGATTACGAAATTACCAGATTGCGTTTAAGCGCGCTCCAGCTGGGCATACTTCTCCACCAGCTTCTTCAATCCGAAGCGAGGAAATTGTACCGTAATCTTGGCTTCTTCGCCTTCTCCCTCTCGCCGATAAACCGTGCCTTCTCCATATTTTGGATGGCGCACCTTCTGGCCAGGGCGGAAACCGCGCTTGCCAGTCGGCTCTTCGTGAGTGATTTTTGGGGGCGTGAATTTCTTGCCGCGGCTTGCGAAGAATTCGGCGATGTTTTCGATGGAATTGTAGGGTTTCGCGGACGATGCGGGCTTCTGCCGGAGCTCTGCAATTCGTCCGCGCTTCCAGCTTGCGCTTTGGTCCTCGTCTTCGTAGGAATAATGGATATCGGTATCGTCGGCTGTCGGATTTCGCCCCGGGTGGGCGAGAGTGGCTGCCCCCACACGACCAGCGCCCATCCCCGCACGAGATCGACTGGTTCCGAGTTCTTCGATTAACTGCATCGGAACTTCTTCGAGAAATCTGGATGGGACGCTGGCTTCGGGCAGATCGGTGCCGTAGCGGCGGCGGTAGACGGCGCGCGTGAGGATAAGCTGATCCATGGCGCGGGTCATACCCACATAACAGAGACGGCGCTCTTCTTCGACGTCATCGGGCTGAAGCATGGTGCGCGAGTGCGGGAATAGTCCTTCTTCGAGGCCGCTGAGAAAAACCAGAGGAAATTCGAGGCCCTTGGCGGCGTGCAGGCTCATGAGCGTAATCTGTGCGCGTTCGTCGTAATCGTCGGCGTCGCTGATAAGGGCGGCGTGATCGAGAAACTGATCGAGAGTCTCGCCACGGTCGCGCGAGTCCATGGCCGCGTTGACCAGTTCGCGAAGGTTTTCGATGCGAGAGAAGGCTTCGGGCGTGTCTTCGGCTTCGAGCAGCTTGATGTAGCCGGTGCGGTCGATGAGGAATTTCAAGATGTCGGCGGTGCTGATTGTCGGCGAGGGAAACGAATTTCCGGTTGCAGATTCCAGGGTGCCATTCGCCGGGGTTTCGTTTTCAAAGACAGCCGGCGGTTTATTGGCGGCACCGTCGTCAGCAACATTCTCTTCATCCGTAACTCCGTAAGCTCCGCCGAAGTCGAATTCCGTGTTTTCGAATTCGCTGGGATCGAACGCGGCTGCATCGTCAGGAAGAGAATTGTCTGCGGCAGCGTGCAAGGTTTGTGCTTCTTCCAGCAATTGCGCGGGCGAGTCGCCCGCGCCCACACGGGTCGCGCTCACTCCCTCTTCGAGATTCTCAACGAAGGTTCCCGCAATCATGGCTTGAGCGTCGAGGATAAGTTGCTGAAAAGTCTTGACCGCGGAAAGAGCGCGCTGGGGAAGAAGTTGGCGGCGGATGGCTTCGCCCAGTGCTCCCCAGAGAGAGAGGCCGGTTTCGAGCGCCAGGCGCTCGATGGTGTCGATGGTGCTCTTGCCGATACCGCGAGTCGGCGTGTTGATCACGCGCAACAGGGAGATTGAGTCGTCCGGATTCTGGATAACTTTCAGGTACGAGATCATATCTTTGATCTCGGCGCGTTCGTAGAAGGAGAATCCACCGACCACTTTGTATTTGAGGCCATAGCGGCGCATGGCTTCTTCAAACAGGCGCGACTGCGAGTTGGTGCGGTAGAGAACGGCGGCACGCGGAGCCTCGTCCCGCTGGGCGGCTTCGCGCAGATATTTTGCAACATGGTCGGCAGCAAAGAGGGCTTCGTTTTCGCCGTCTGGAGCTTCATAGTAGCCGATCTTGGCACCACCCTGGCGGGAGGTCCAGAGGTTCTTGCCCTTGCGGCGGAGATTGTTGGCGACTACGGACGATGCGGCCTGAAGAATGTTTTGCGTGGACCGGTAGTTCTGTTCCAGGCGGATGATTTTGGCTTCCGGAAAATCCTGTTCGAACTCGAGAATATTGCGAATGTCGGCGCCGCGCCAGGAATAGATCGACTGGTCTTCGTCGCCGACGGCGCAGACGTTGTGGCGGGGTCCAGCGAGCATGCGCATAAGTTCGTATTGCGGACGGTTCGTGTCCTGATATTCGTCGATCAGAAGATATTGAAAACGGCGATTGTAATATTCGCGAACGGGCGCGGCAGTTTTCAACAGGCGCGTGGCTTCGAGCAGAAGATCATCGAAATCGAGAGCGTTCGCCCGGCGCAGCTCTTTTCTATATTCCTCGAACAGGTGCGCGATCTTCTCCGTTTTTGGATCGGCTGATTGCAGGTAAAGTTCCTGCGGATCGAGCATGTGATTCTTGGCCCAGGAAATGCGTGACAAAACGATGCGCGGCGTGAGTTGCTTGTCGTCAACCCCAAGGCGCTTCATGATGCCTTTGACCACGGATTGCTGATCGCTCTCGTCGTAGATGACGAATTTTTTCGTGTGGCCGATCGGCGGCTGGCCGGGCGTGGAAGAGGGGATTTGCAGAGCCTCGATGTCGCGACGAAGAACGCGTACGCAGAAGGAATGGAAGGTTGAGATGACCGGTTTTGCAATGCTCAGTCCACCGACAAGTTTGTCAACGCGCTCGGCCATTTCGGCAGCAGCTTTGTTGGTAAAAGTCATTGCCAGGATGGATTCCGGAATCACGCCCGCGTGCTCAATCAGGTAGGCGATACGATAAGTAATGACGCGCGTTTTGCCACTGCCTGCGCCGGCGAGGATGAGCACCGGGCCTTCAGTGGTTTCGACGGCTTCGCGTTGCTGCGGGTTGAGTTGGTCGAGAAAAGACAATGCGGAAGTGGCTCCGGCGCCGATGCTTTATTTTACAGGATTGGGCGACGCCCCCGCGTGGTAGGAATTGAAAACCCGCCACACGATTGTAGGGAAGACTTTAGTTTGTCTTGCGCGGCGAACTCAGATAGTTATCCATCGGAAGTTCGAAGTACATCATTTCCGTGCCCTTGGCGTCGTCCACGCCGGTTACAAAGATGTGCGCCCCTGCGAGTGGGGAGGGAATGTCTCCGACGTCGAAGAAGAGAAATCCGGACTGAGTGTTGTGGGGCTCGACAGCCTTCGCGGCGAACTGCGAGGATTCAATCTCATCTCGTTCTTTCTGAGAAATCGTGCCCTTCACTTTCTTTTGCGGGATGGGAAGCGGGATTTGGTTGGTGTTGGCGCGCGGATTAGAGAGGCGGCGGTAAATATCCTCGGAGCCCGATGGAGTCAGCTTGGAGCGATTTGCCGTGGTCAGCGTTACCTGCATGTTGGCGATAGAGATGGGCTGGGCGCCGTCGTTGGTGACGATTAAGAAGATAGGCAGAAATCCGTGTTCGAGAAACTTGACGGAGAAAATCTTCGCCTTGTCTGAAGTGTCGTACGGGTCGGCAGCGATGGCTACCTTTTCATCAGAGTGGTCGTCGTGCGCAGGATAGGACTTAGCGGGCTGGGCTGGGGGCTTCGCGAAATCCTTTGCCGCAAGGAAAATCGAGAATCCCGTGAGGACGCACAGCAGTGGGAGAAGTCGACGCTGCACAAAGTGAACCCCAGGCTTTAAATTCGCGCGCATGTTCCGATTATAGAGGCAAACGCAGCGGCCATTCCTCGGCGGAGTTTGTTTAGAATGGCTTGACTTGACCTCTTCCTTCTACAACTTCCTCTATAGTGTGGCGCTGGCGATTGTGATGGTGGGGAGTTCGCCCTACTGGCTGTTCCAGATGGCGCGCCACGGAAAATATCGCAAAGGATTCGGCGAAAGGATGGGCAAGGTGCCGGCACGGCTGCGGTTGCCTGAGTCTCAGGGAGCGGTGATCTGGGTTCACGCCGTTTCGGTGGGCGAGGTGCTCGCCGTGGCAGGCATGGTTGAGGAACTTAGAAAAAATTTGCCGCGTCATAGGATATTTGTTTCCACAACAACCGATACGGGGCAGGTGCTGGCACGAAACCGATTCGGGGAGGAAAATGTGTTTTATTTCCCTATGGACTTTGCGTTTGCGATCCGCGCTTATCTGCGTGCACTACGGCCGCAGATGGTGGTGATTGCAGAGACCGAGTTCTGGCCGAACTTTATGCGCCTGGCTCATGCCAGCGGGGCGCGGATCGCAGTGGTGAATGCGCGCATCTCGGATCGCTCGTGGCCGCGTTACCGGCGATTTCGCGGCCTGCTGAGAAAAGTACTGGCGAATGTGGACCTGTTTCTGGCGCAGACAAGCGAGGACGCCGCGCGGCTGCAAGATATTGGAAGCTGGTCTGAAGCTGTGCAGGTTACCGGGAATCTGAAGTTCGACATTCCGAAGCCAGCTCCACCCGCAATCGTCGACAGCTTGCAGAAGTCGATTGCGGCAAACAGTAGCGGGCCGGTGCTGGTGTGCGGCAGCACGATGGAGGGGGAAGAGTCTCTGCTGCTTAAGGCCTTTGAGAATCTGCTGGTGCAGCACCCGCAGACAGTGATGATTCTTGCGCCCAGGCATCCGGAGCGGTTTGCAGCTGTGGCGGCCGTAATGGAAAAAATGTCGATTCGCTTTTGCCGGCGTTCTGTTTGGCAAGGAGAACCACTGAACGGAGGCGTCCTTCTGCTGGATACAATCGGAGAACTGGCTGCGCTGTACGAACTAGCCGACATTGCGTTTGTGGGAGGAAGCCTGGTTCCGCACGGCGGGCACAACATTATTGAGCCGGCGCAGTATGGTGTGGCGACTGTTGTCGGCAACCACACTGAAAATTTTCGCGACATCGTGAGCTTATTCCAAAGCCGGGACGCGGTGCGGGTTGTCGGTCTGGCGGAGTTGCCGCTTGCGTTGATGGAGTTGCTAACCAACGACAAAGACCGGAGAGAACTAGGACGGCGGGCCGCGGAGACGGTTCGATCGCAGGTTGGAGCTACAACACGAACGGCCAGCGCACTGCTACAACTGCTGGCGCGGCAATGAATTGGAATCCTCTGGCGGCGATCTATGGCGGCATGACCGGGGCACGCAACGCGCTCTACGACCGAGGCCTGTTGCGATCGCGTCGGCTGCAGGGGCCCGTCGTCAGTGTGGGAAATCTTTCGACTGGAGGCGCGGGAAAAACTCCGTTTGTTATTTTGTTGGGAGAGCTGTTGAGAGCGCGTGGAATAATTTTTGACGTGCTGTCGCGCGGTTACGGACGAACTACTCGCGGAGTACTGCGGGTTGATCCCGGGGGGACTGCCGCGGGATTTTGGCGATGAACCTCTGCTGATGGCAAGACGATTGAGGGCGCAAGTTGTGGTTGGTGAGGATCGCTACGACGCAGGTAGATTTGCGGAGGCGCAATTCGGTCCACGGATGCATTTGCTGGATGATGGCTTTCAGCATCGGGGACTGGCTCGCGATTTCGATATCGTCCTGGTGACGCCGGAGGATGCGCGCGATCGTTTGCTGCCCGCGGGAAGGCTGCGTGAACCGCTGCTTGCGTTACAACGGGCGGACGCGGTGGTGCTCGCCAGCGGGGCGTCGCCACAGGCGTTTCCGCTGGCCAGCAAGGCGGTTTGGAGGGTACGCCGCGGAATTGTTACACAGAACATTCCGCCTCGGCCGGTAGTGTTCTGCGGCATTGCGCGGCCGCAGAATTTTATACTGCAATTGCGCGCGGCTGGCATTGATCCAGTTGCCGAGGCCTTTTTCCGCGATCATCACTCCTACACCGAAAAAGACATTCGTGACTTGCTGCAACTTAGGCAGCGCGGTGAAGCAGGAGGGTTCGTCACGACCGAGAAAGACGCGGTTAATCTGGGCGGATATTTTGACGCGCTCGCGCCGTTGGCGGTGGTTCCAACGAAGATGGAGCTTGCCGATGCTGCGAATGCCATAAATACTATGCTGCGCGTGATCGACGAACGACGCACACGCTTGTGAGAAGATGCCACAGACGAAAATCCGATGACGAAACCCTTGAAGGACATTGAGCGACTGCGGAAAATTATCGAGGCGTTTCCGAAGATCACTATTACGGTGCTCGGGGATCTGGTGGCCGATGAGTTTGTGTATGGAGAAATCTCGCGCGTCTCGCGCGAGGCGCCGGTGCTCATCCTGAAACACCGGGAACGCACCGTGGTGCCTGGCGGAGGCGCAAATGCAGTGAATAATCTCGCGGCGTTGGGAGTGAACGTGCTGCCGGTCGGCGCGATCGGTGACGATGAGCCGGGCCGGCTGCTGCTGAAGATTTTTCGCCACAAGCGCATTCCGGTAAGCGGAGTTCTGAAAGACAAGACTTATACAACGGTTACAAAGACGCGCATTTTGGCGGGCATGACCCACAATACGCGGCAGCAGGTGGTGCGGGTCGATCGCGAGCCAGAGAGTGCTCCGAGCCGGCATTTGACTCGCGAGTTGTTTCTCGCCGCGCGGGAATATCTGCGGGCCTCAGAGGCGCTGCTGATTTCCGATTACGGATATGGTTCGGCGAGTCCGGCTATCGTAAACATGCTGCGGCAGGGCGGAGGTAGACGAACGTCCAATGTGCCCTTGATTCTCGATTCAAGATATCGTCTGCTCGAGTACTCTGGGGCAACGGCGGCCACTCCGAACGAGCCTGAGGTTGAAGCGGCCCTGAGCATGCGAATCGGGCAGGACTGGCAAAAAGTGGTTGAGGCTGGCGAGAAGCTTATGGAGCGGATGAATTTGCAGTCGCTCCTGATCACCCGCGGACGCGATGGCATGGTTGCGTTCGAGAAAGGGCGTGCACCGGTGGATATTCCGATTTTTGGTTCCGATGAAATCGCGGACGTAACAGGGGCGGGCGACACGGTGATTGCTGTCTTCACCGCTGCCGTGGCAGCAGGGGCCAGTACGACAGAAGCGGCTCAATTAGCAAACTACGCGGGGGGAATTGTCGTCATGAAGCGCGGCACGGCTACGGTTTCACGTGAGGAGCTGCTGCGCGCGCTTGATCAGTCTCCGCCCTCGAGTCGACCCCATTAATTGATGGCATTCGTCTGAATGGAAAGATTGGAAATGGAAAGATGAGCAAGGTTTTAAATCGCCAGCAACTCCGCAAGCTCGTGGAGCAATGGCGGAGCGCCGGAGAATGCGTTGTGCTGGCCAATGGGAACTTCGATTTGCTGCACGTGGGCCACGTGCGTTATCTGCGCGGAGCGAAGGAACTGGGCGGCAGGCTTGTGGTGGCTGTCAACTCTGATGATTCCGTGCGGGCACTCAAAGGCCAAGGCCGCCCGATCGTGCCTGCGGAGGAGCGCGCCGAAATTGTTGCTGCGCTCGCGGATGTAGACGCAACCGTGATTTTTCCTGAACAAGACGTTCGCGCGCTGATTCGCGAAATTCGCCCGGATATCCAAGCCAAGGGTACTGACTATACTGTCGACTCGGTTCCGGAGCGCGATGCGGTAGCAGAATATGGAGGGCGCGTGGCGATCGTTGGCGACCCGAAAGAGCATTCCACCAGCGATCTTATCCGGTCGCGGTTCGGACCGAGAAAGTCTTCGTGAATGTTGAACCAGTGAGTGTGGGGTCGGTGGGCCTTGAATCTGCGAGTTCCGAGACGGGTGGGATCGATATTGCGCCTGCCACAACCATAAAACGGCTGTTGATCGTGCGCCTCAGCGCTATGGGGGACGTGATCCACACACTGCCGGCGGTTCTCGCTTTGCGAACAGCATTTCCGAACGCGCACATCGGCTGGCTGATAGAGGAGCGCTGGGCCGAGCTGCTTTGCGCGCCGGGGGCAGTGCGGAGGGGCCCCCGGTCGTCGCTGCGGCCCCTGGTGGATGAGGTCCACACGTTGAATCTGAAGGAGTGGGGTAAATCCCTCAGATCATTTTCGACTATACAGCGCATCGCCAAGATTTGGAATGACGTGCATGGAGTGGGCTATGACACTGCCGTGGATCTGCAGGGAGCGATGCGGTCGGCTGTGCTGGCTCGATGGTCGGGAGCGAGGGTAGTGTGCGGAGCGGCGCAGCCGCGAGAGTCTCCGGCAAGCCTGTGGTATACGCGAAAAGTGCTTGCCGAAGGCCGACACGTGGTTGAGCAGAATCTCTCGATCGCAAAGGCAATGACAGAAAACGAGACAGGGTTGTCAGGGGAGCATATTTCTTCCCAGATTCCAAGCGACCCTCAGGTTGAGGCGAGGGTGGGGCAACACTTGGAGCAGCATGGTATTCGGGACTTTGCGATTCTGAATCCCGGAGCGGGGTGGGGCGCAAAGCGATGGCCGGCGGAGCGATACGGCGAAGTGGCACAGGCGCTTGACAAGATGCACATATGCCCGCTGGTGAACTATGGTCCCGGCGAAGAACAGCTTTTCCGCGCTGTGCTGGCTGCGAGCCGTGGTATCGCGAGGCCAACAAAAAGTTCGCTCACAGAGTTGATCGCGTTGACGCGACGCGCGCGGCTGTTCATCGGTGGGGACACTGGGCCGCTGCATCTGGCCGCGGCGATGCGGGTTCCGGTGGTGGCAATTTACGGACCTACGGATCCGGCTCGCAACGGGCCTTATGGAACGCATAGCATCGTACTGCGCAGTTCGCAGAGCTTGACGACGTATACGCGGCGCACTGAACCGGATGAGGGGATGTTCGCAATTGGGAGTGATACGGTAGTTGCGGCTGCTAGCAGGCTGTTGAGCGGCGACCTCAGGGGCTGAAGCCCAATTTTTTGGCCGACTTTACGGCGCGGCTGAGAGCCGCGCCCTTTCAAAGCGAATCGCCCGGTGCCATGACGAAATAACCACATGGCGGAATGGTCACAAATCGCGCGGCGCATTCGCGTGCCGCTGGGATTTATTTTTGCCGTGGTTTATTTCTGGCTGGCCCGGCCTTCGTGGTTTTCCATCGCCCTGAGTACAGTGGGGATTGTTCCCGGCCTGGTAATTCGCGCCCTGGCCTCAGGACATGTGCGCAAGAATGAGTCGCTTGCGACTTCTGGTCCTTATGCTCATACGCGTAATCCGCTCTACCTGGGATCGCTGTTGATGGGGCTGGGATTCGTTGTGGCGGCACGCAGTTGGTGGGTGGGCGCTCTTCTAGTCTTAATGTTCTTGGCTATTTATCTGCCCGTGATCCGCGACGAAGAGATTTTTCTGCGGCAGAAGTTCCCTCAGTTTGACGAATATGCGCGGCGAGTGCCCAGGATGTTGCCCCGCTTCACTCCATTGCCAAGCGCTTCCAACGAAGCTTGGGCGGGATTCTCGTTGGACTTATATCTGAAGCATCATGAGTTCAACGCGCTTCTGGGGACCGCGGCCCTGATAGTAGCGCTCGTGGCCAAGATAACGCTGTTTCCTGGTTAGGTCGGACTTCGGGGGCTTATGCGTCTGCTGTTTTTGTGCGAGAGCAGCTCTCTCGCTTTGGCACCGACTCGCTTCAAAGTTGGAAAACGTTCCCCTACCATGAGCCTCAGGACCTTCTCCGGGGCAAATTGATTCCGGAGCCCGATGTCAACGTATTCCCCGGCCAAGTCGACAAAGGCGAAGCGCCTACGGTCTGTTTTCTGAAGAACAAACTGAGAATGGGGCAGGGCATAGACCGTGGCGCCTACCGCCTCGGCAAAGTATACGGCGAACGGGAACACTAGTGTCGGCTCAAAGCTGGTCTTATGCTCCCAAACTGATCGACTGAAATCATCCCCGCCCAGAAAGCCGCCGATGCGCAACTTGGGATACAGACGAATCAGATCGATTGCAATTCCCTTCAGAGTGTGATCGGCATCTACATAGGCAAGATCTAATTCACCGTCGGCTATCCCGTCGACGACTTCAGTAGTCTTTCCCCGCAGGATCACTCTTTTCGCTGCGGCAAAGTCGGTCTTCGCTTTTGTCTCCTCGAAAAACCCGTCTAAGACGGAATCATCGTGGTTCGCAGGCTTGTTCCAGTCGTCTAAGTGCCGCCAAGGGTCGATCATGTAATATCTGCACAAAGCCTCGCACTTTTGCAACACAAAGGCCGCGAAATCCCCCCGTTAGACGCCCACCTCGACCATCCGTTGCGCGCGAATCGACTTGATAAATTCCACCCAGAATTCCACTCTGGACTGCGACTTGGAAATACACCGGATGAGTAGCTGATCTAGCGAGTCAGGCAATTCAGATATAGCCGCCATAAAGCGGTCCCCGTTTAGCCACGCGCGGGTGTGAAGAAGTCAATAAGATTACCGTCAGGATCACGAAAATCAATGGAACGGGTACCCACGGTTGAGTGGTTGGTCCCTTAACCCACGGTTTCACAAATTCACGCAGTCGTTGATACTCTTGATCAACATCGTCCACTCTGAACTCGAGGATCGAACTGTGATTCTGGCCGGGGGTTGCGGAGCCAGGGATGTATTTCTCTTGAGCGTCGGCCGCGAACAATGCGAGCACTCCTGCTGTAGTTTGAAACTCAAAGTAACTTTCACTTGCCTGATGCGGTTGCATTTGCAAGATTTTCGCGTAGAAGGAAGCAAGCTTGTTGACGTCATTGGTGATGAGGCAGGTATTGATGAGGACTGGTGCTGCGTTCGGCCGTCGAGGAGAGGCGCCCCGGTTTGCGCGAGGCGTCGAGTTTGTTACCGAGCCCGCCAGGCCTAAGACCAAGAACATTGCGGTTAGGATATGTGTTTTCAGGACCGGTTCCTTCCCCTACACTCACTTTTGCGCCACTAGCTCCCTGGCCCTGCTCAGCTCTGGACGCGTGGAATTTGATCCGTCGCAAACCTTCAACAGCAGCGCGTAATATTCCGTAGCGTCGTTCTGTTTGCCGGCGGCCTCGGCGGCGCGGGCGGCGCCATAGAGGGCGTCGAAGCGGTTTGGATTCAGCTTTAGGTCCGTCTGATATTCAGCCAGGGCTTGCTGCGGACGCTTCGCCTCCATCAGCATATCCGCGATCATCTCCCGCGCCGGAATGCCTTCCGGCTCTTCGCCGGTTGAATCTTCCTTATCGGCGATGGGCCGCATCGCCTCGACGGCATCGTCATATTTGCCCTCAGCGAATGCCAGCCAAGCCTGAGCCTCTTTGCGATCGTCCCCGACTGCGTCGGCAAACTCGGACTTGTCCTTCACCAATCTCTGATGAATGCTCTCGATCGCGGTGATGTTCTTGCGAACGTCCTCCGGCTTATGCAGATGTGCGGACCCGATGGCGCGAGCCCAGTAAATCACGGAATCTTCCACAGTGCCTGCAACCTGCGTCGGAGGAAGCGCGGCGGCGGTAGTCCAATCATGCATCTCGATCGGATAGAGAGCGCTAAGGTGCGCCAGGGTGGCTGCATGCGGATCGAATCCCTTGCCGTACATGTCGTCGTGCTTGTTGGGCATGGCGCGAATCTCCTCGATGAGCGCTTTGGCGTCGGCATCGCGTCCGCTTTGCATGTAGGCGTAGAAAAGAAAATCCATGGCATGGAACTGGTGGCCCTCACCACCCATGTGCATAGCGGCGGTTTTGCGCGTGGCGGCGATGGAAGCGAGGTTGGAATTGATGTCGTCCTGCCAGAGGCCGACGCGGGCGAAAATGTGCGAGGGCATGTGCAGGGCGTGCGGAGAGGCGGGCGCGATCTGCGCATAACGTCGAGCGGCAGGCAGGCCCAGTTGCGCCAGTTGCGGCTTGTCGTAGCTGTGAATCAGATAATGCGCCACGCCAGGATGGTCGGGCTCAATGGCGAATAGTTTTTCCAGCACTGCGGCCGCTGCCTTGCGATTGGCGAAGGTTGCGTCCTCGTGCGGCTCGCAGGCTAGTAGCGAGAGCGCATAGAAGGCCGCGGCTTCGTGATCGTCTGGGTAGGACTCGTAGACCGTTTTCATCGCGTCCGAATAAGCCTTGGCGCGAGCTTCGTGATTGAGCATTTTCGAGTCGCTATAAAAGGCTGCGATCGCAACGATGTAAGCCTTCTCTCGCGGAGTGGTGGGACCGTCGGTAGTTTTTGCTTCATGAACTTCGTCCAGACCGCGCACGATGACTTTGTCATCAGGTTGGTTCCAGAGCTGATGCCAGAGGCTCATGGCCACGCCCCAATGCGCCATGGCGCAGTGCGGATCGTCCTGGGCGATCTGCTGAAATTCCTTCTCCGCCTCTTCGTACCAGAACGAGTGCAGCAGGGCCACGCCGCGCTCAAACGGCTTCTGTACCGATGGGGCGCATGAGACCGGAAAGACAACTGTGCCCAACTGACCCGCGGTTAAATCTTCATCGTGATGATGGATCTGGTCATCATCGGCACCCCAATCGGCAACACTTGTAAGGGTGAAAAGGCAAGAGAACAGAAGAATCCAGACGATACGTTTCATTGGAAAAACCCCACGTGGAAGCGAGTCTAGTTTAGCTGAAGCGCACGGTCAAACGATTGGGGCGCGATCGGAAGCTCGAAACGAAGAAGTGCGTCAGGAAACCCCTGCCACGAGATATAGGAAATGTACGGTGGCGCACATTCACAACTTCTGCTAGACTTCGCGGCAATTGGGCTTTGGACCATTTTCGCCACAGCGTGCAATCTGTGGCAGATCAGAGTGGGATACGACAGTTCGTCTGGCCGCTTAGGGGGTAGCCATGGATTTGCACCCTGTAGCTAAAAATCGCCGAGGTTTCGAGGGTCAGATGGCCAAAACAGACCCTATCCGGCGTGCTCTCCACGAAAGTGAAGACTGGTATCAAGACCTCATAGATCACAGCCAGGATTTGCTGTGCGTGCACGATCTTGAGGGCCGGCTTCTCTCGATTAGTCCCGCTCCCGCGCGACTGCTCGGATACAGCGTCGAGGAAATGCTGGGGAGTTCGATGCGGGAGTTCGTTGCTCCAGAATTCCGCAACGAGTTTGATGCCTATCTGAAACAGGTCGAGTGCGATGGCGAGGCTAAAGGCCTAATGATTGTTGTCTCACGGTCAGGAGAGCGGCGAATCTGGGAATTCTCCAATACCCTGCGGCGCGAGGAGACGGGAAGGGCCTTCGTGAGCGGCATAGCTCGCGACGTCACCGAACAGAGGCACACCGAGAAGTTGCTGGATGAGGCCACCAAAGGCCTGCTTCACCGAGTGCAGGAAAACGAACGTGTCATCCGGGAGATGAAGCTCTTCCGGACCTTGGTGGACCACAGTAGTGATGCCATCGAGGTAGTAGATCCGGAGACGCTTCGCTTTCTGGATGTCAACGAGAAGGCCTGCTCCGATCTGGATTACGGTCGAGAAGAACTTCTGTCGTTGAGAGTATTTGACATCTATCCCGCAGTTACGGAGGCTTCGATTGCGAAGACCCTAGCCAGCTTGCGGGAATCGGGGTCGCTCGTGATTGAAAGCCTGCGCCGGCGCAAAGACGGGACGACCTTCCCCGTGGAAGTAAGCATGAGACGTGTGCAACTAGAGCGTGAATACGTGATTGCCATCTCTCGCGACCTTACCGCGCGCAAGGAAAGCGAGGCACAGCTTCAGGCCAGCGAGGGCCGCTATCGCAGTCTTTACGTTTCTTCTCCTGTTGGCATCGCCTGGGTTGATCAGACCGGGCATTTCCGCGCGGTTAATCCGAAGTTCTGCGAAATCGCCGGTCGAACGGAAGAGGATCTGTTGGAGCGCAATTTCCAGAGCATCACACATCCCGATGACGTAGCCGAAAACACGGAGAAGCTGCGTCAATTGTGCGAAGGGGAAGTGCGGCATTACGAAATGGAAAAAAGGTACATCCGTGCGGACGGCTCGGTCCGGTGGGTGGAAATCGAGGTTGTGCCGATATCGCCCGAGGGGGACGGCTCCGGTTGGCACATGGCCATGGTCCAGGACATCACGGAGAGGAAGCGGGACCAGGAAAGGCTGCGGGAGTACGAGAGAGTCGTTGAGGGCCTTGAGGAGATGATCGTAGTGGTGGATCGGGATTACCGGTGCGTCATCGCCAATCGCGCGTACTTGAACTACCGGGGCCTGGAAAAAGGAGAGGTGGTCGGGAGATTGGCTTTAGAGCAAATACGATCGGAGGGAGCGAGTGAGGACACGCTCGAGCTGGTGGAGCACCAACTGGAGAAATGCTTCCGGGGGAAGTCGGTGCAATATGACCTTAGGCACAATTATCCGGATAGGGGAGAGAGGGATCTACACGTCTTGTATCTTCCCATTGAGGGCGCGACGGGCGTCAGCCGAATCGCTTGCGTGGTGCAGGACGTAACTGAGCGCAAACAAGCGGAGGAAGCGCTTCGAACCAGTGAGCGGCAGCAGAGCAAGATCGCAAAACAATTGGAGATAGAACGCGCCCGCTTAATCGAGGCCCAAGCGGTAGCAAAAGTGGGCAGTTGGGAAATCGAGTTGTCGAGCCTTGAAGTAACTTGGTCCGAGCAGACACACCGCATTTTTGAGACTGACCCCGCCCATTTTCACCCCACGCGTTCCGACTTCCTAAATTTTATTCATCCGGAGGACCTCCCGAAAGTGGAGGCTGCCTTTAAGGTTTCGCTTGATCAGCGCGCCCCCTCCACCGTCGAATATCGGATTGTCATGGCAGACGGACGCGTCAAAGTCCTGGAGGAACGCTGGAAGGTCTTTCGTGATGACAGAGAACGGCCGCTTCGGCTCGTGGGCACTTGCCATGACGTCACCGAACGGAATCAAGCGGACGAGGCACTTCGGCGCAGCGAGGAGAACTACCGAAACTTCGTTTCCCAGAGTTCAGAGGGCATCTTCCGCCAAGATACGGACGCCCCGATTCCTATCGACGTGCCCGAAGATGAGTTGATCCATCACATTTTGTACGACCATTACATGGCGGAATGCAACGATGCCCTGGCGGCGATGTATGGGTTCAAATCCGGAAAAGAGTTGCAGGGCAAGCGATTGACAGAAATGGTATTGCCTGAGGATCCTCGCAATATCGAACTGACGCGAGATTTCGTTCGCTCCGGCTTCCGCGTGATCGATCGAGAGTCTCACGAGGTTGACATTCACGGCAATCCCAAGGTTTTTCTCAATAGCATGATCGGCACGGTCGAGAATGGAAGGCTGGTGCGAACCTGGGGTATCACGCGGGATGTCACGGAGCAAGTTAAGGGCGAAGAATCTCGACGAAAAGCGGAAGAGGAGTTGCGCCACACTGTAGGCCAGCTGCAGGAGGTCACGGAGGAACTTCGCCAGGCCAAAGAGAAACTATCGGAAGAAAAGCTTTACCTGGAACAGACGATCGACAGTGAACTAGGGTTCGGAGAAATCATCGGGAGCAGTCAGGCCTTGAAAGAAGTGATGGAAAAGGTCGCCAGGGTCGCGCCTAGCGATGCAACGGTGCTGTTGCTGGGCGAAACCGGCACCGGCAAGGAGCTGGTAGCGCGCGCACTTCACCGTCTAAGTGGACGTCACGCGAGCAGCTTCATCAAGATGAACTGCGCTGCCATCCCTTCGGGCCTGCTGGAAAGTGAGTTGTTTGGCCACGAAAAAGGAGCATTCACTGGCGCTGTGGCCCGGAAGATCGGCCGCCTGGAACTGGCAGATCACGGCACGCTCTTTCTCGATGAGATCGGCGAGATTCATCTGAGCCTGCAGCCCAAGCTGCTGCGCGTGCTTCAGGACCATGAGTTCGAACGCCTTGGGGGAACGCAGACGTTGAAGGTCGATTTTCGCCTTCTCGCAGCGACTAATCGGGATCTGCTGCAGAGTGTGAAAGGGCGCGAGTTTCGCAGCGACTTGTACTACCGTCTCAACGTGTTTCCCATCGTTATCCCGCCGTTGCGAGAGCGGCGCGAGGACATTCGTCACCTCGTGGAGTACTTCGTGCACAAATTTGCCACGCAGATGAAAAAGTCCATCACCCGCATCCCGTCAAAGACCATGGAAATCCTGGTGCGATGGGGATGGCCGGGCAACATCAGGGAGCTGGAGAACTTCGTGGAAAGATCCGTGATACTTACTCAAGATTCGGTTCTGCAGGCGCCCCTTTTCGAATTGCAAAGCGACATGGAGAGCGGCAACGGTAGCAACAACGTTACTCTCCGGGAGCAAGGGCGCGAACGTATTATTCGCACGCTTCGAGAATGCCGTGGGAAGCTGGGCGGAGCGGACGGAGCGGCCGCGCGTCTGGGTTTGAAACGCACAACCCTTCAGTCGAAGCTGGACAATTTCGGCATCAAGCCGGCTGATTATCGAAAGTGAATTTCAAGCCTGTGGGGAATGGCGGCGAGTGCATGTTAATGTATTCTTGAGACATGACGCCAAGGTTCAAACGGATACTGGAGGCGGCGACATGGTTTGTTTTAGGTTTCGTGGCTCACATCTTGCTACTCCACTTCCACCACCATCCCGGTTAATCGACGAAGCTTAGGCGCAAATAGAGTCTAATGAAACGAAAAAGCCCCTCGCGGAGCGAAGGGCTTTTCCCGGGGGAGGGACTTGCGGGCGAGGCGCCCTAAGTCCCAAACGCGATTCGATTTCTACTATTTCGGCTGCTGCTGCTGATCTCCAGTAGTAGTTGGAGCGGCAGAATTGCTGGAGAGTTGTTCCAAATCATTCTTCAGCAGACTGATTTCGACGCGACCGCCGCTGATGCGCTTTGTTTTCGCATCCTGGTCCTCGCCGGCGACCGGAGCATTGCCCATACCCACCAGGTAAATCCGGTAAACCGGAATGTCGTGATTGAGCACCATGTAGCGGACCACTGACTCCGCCATTTTCTGCGAGTTCGAAATTGCGACTTGACCACGCCCGGAGGAGAAGCCCTGCACCTCGATGATGTAGCCCTTCTGTCCTTTCACTGTGTTCGCCATCTCGTCAAGAGCGTCTTTGGCATTCTTGCTCAGGACGGTCTGGCCGGGCTTGAAGCGAATTTCGGTCTGGTTCGAAGCCTTGTATTGATCGATGTTGCTGACCACGGTTTCTACCGTTTGGATGCGGGTGGAAGCCTGTTGTGCGCTCTGCTGCGCCATGCTGGCCCTGTTACCGGCGTCGATGGCGTGCTGATCGGCTTCATTGGCCTTGTCGGAAGCCATCTTTATGCCAGCCTGAGCGCGGGCATCGGTATCTTTAATCGACTTGCTGTTGGCGGCGGTGAGATCGTCGAGTTCGTTGATGCGATCCCGGATGGGCTCGGTTTGCCGCTTCACATAGTTTTTGCGGGCGAACGGATTCACGCGGCCCCAGAAACCTTCGCGACTGGGGGGCTGCAAGGGTTGCTTGCCAGTTGCGGTATCGGTCGACTGAGTTGTCTGCGTTGTAGTCGACTGAGATTGAGTCTGGGAAGACGAAGTTTGGGCGAAGCCTGGAAATGCCAGCGCTGCGGCCAAAGGCAGAGAAATCAAAATGCGAGTGTTCATAGAAAACTTCCTCCAATTTTGCGGGAGCGTTTGGGCGGCTCCAGTCCAGCACGCCTAAACGAGCGCGTTGCTGTGATTTACTTGCGTCCCCGAAACAGTGCGACGAAGCAAGCGCAGGGCGCTTTGCCGGGATGCGCTGACGCAACGCATTCCTAAAATCTCAAAAACCCGGCACCTGAGCTACTGGCGCCTGCAGTCTTCATTACAGGTGGGATGCCAAACCAGCATCCGAGGTTGGAGCGCTAAAGCCTTGATATCCATAGACATTGTACCCTCAAGATAGCTCTAGAGGTAGGCCGGTCAACCGCAGCAGGGTAATTTTGGCAAACCTGATATAAAAACTGCGTGTGTTGTTGAGCCAGGGGAGGGTCGTTTGGGACAAAAAGCTCGGAAAACTGCGCAATTGTGGGCTAGATTTCAGGCAACCCGGAAGGGACTGTTCTTAAAGCAACTGATGTTGCTGACATTCGTTGTTGCTCTGTTGAGTATATGGCATCGGGCTTTGGCCAAAGGTTCTCCTGACAAAACAGTGGAGGAGCCAGTCTGGGGACTGGCTTCGTCTCACGTGCCCGCAGATCATTTGCAGACGTATTCCGATCTGGCTTTGTCGTGGATGCGAGAATATTTGCGCATCGATACCACGAATCCTCCCGGACACGAGATGCGCGCGGTGACTTTTTACAAAAGGATTCTCGATCAGGAAGGAATTGAAAACCGTGTTTTCGAATACGCGCCTGGACGCGGCGATTTCTGGGCTCGCCTGCCGCATGCGACCGCGCCATCCCAGCGGCCGATCATTTTGCTAAACCATATGGATGTGGTTACCAGCAATGCAGCGCACTGGAAGGTTCCTCCATTCAGCGGTGAGATTAAAGATGGCTGGCTTTGGGGCCGAGGCGCACAGGATATGAAAGATGAAGGGCTGGCGCAGCTGGTCGTGATGGTGATGCTGAAGCGGGAGAAAATCGAACTCGATCGGGATGTAATCTTTCTGGCCGTCGCGGATGAAGAGGCCGAGGGAACTGGCACTGACTGGTTTATCGCTCATCAGTTCGACCTGCTCGAGGGCGCGGAATTTCTGATCAACGAAGGCGGCGAGAATTTGCTGGAGAACGGCAATGTGAAATACGTAGGAGTGGATGTAGGCGAGAAGACCACGTTCTGGCTGCATGTTGTGGCGCATGGGCGTCCAGGGCACGCTTCGCGTCCGATTCCAGATTCGGCTCCGAATCGGCTGGTGCGTGCGCTGGAGCGCATTCTTGCCTATCGCACGCCGATCAGAGTGCTGCCGGTGGTTGAGGAATTTCTGCACGATATGGCTCCGTACGAGCCGCCGGAACAGGCGCGCGCCTTTCGCAACATTCGCGCAGCAATGGAAGACAAGAAGTTTCGGCAGGACGTGGAGAAGGATGAGTCGCTCAACTTTTTGCTGCGTGACACCATCTCTCTCACCATGATGGGGGGCTCGGAGCAGACCAACGTCATTCCGGCGGAGGCTTGGGCGAACCTGGATGTACGCATTCTCCCCGGCGGAGATCCCAGGGCATTGCTGGAGCAAATTCGGAAAGTAGTGGACGATCCTAACGTCACGGTGGAACCGTTGAATTCGGAGTTTCGCGAGGCAAATTATTCCCCGACGAATACGACGTTATACGCCGCTATTCGCACGGTCTCGGAGAAATACTTTCCGGGTACGCCGGTGGTACCTCACATCACCAGCGGCTACACAGAGAACCAACGCTACCGGCCGCTGGGTATTGCCGCTTATGGCTTCACTCCATATACGGCCACCGAGGAAGAAGGAAACACGGAACATGGCAACGACGAACGGATTCGCGTGGAAGAAGTGCGGCGCGGACCAAGGATTCTGTTTGACGTGGTGGTGGCGGTGGCGGGAGGCAAGTGAAATGGGGCGCTCAGGAGTGCGAGGTCAAAGCTTTAAGCACAGAGGACACTGCGGTTCACAGAGGAAGTTTGCTGTCATCCACGGTCTCATCTGTGTTTAGGGCCTTTATCCGCAGTACTTTTCATACTGTTCAATAATGAAGTGATCGGTCATGCCGGCGATGTAATCGCAGACTACGCGGGACAAAAGTTCAATTTGCGTCTTCTCCTGATAGTTGTGCGGCAGGGCGTCTGGATTTTTCGTCCAGAAAGCGAACAGTTTTGTGATGATCTGCTCCGCATCATCCTTCTCTCCGGCTAGAGAAGGGCTGTAATAGAGATTTTCGTACAGAAAATCTTTGATCTGTTTGCGCTCGGATTCTACTTCCGGGCTGAAGGCGACGATGCGCTCTTTCTGGAGACGGACATCGGCCAGGGTCTCGATTCTGGCCTTCTTCAAGCCCGCCCCAGTATTCGTAATCAAATCGCCGGTCAGACGGTTAAAGACGCCTTTGAGAGCTTCGTTGAATTTTAATTTCTCGGGGACATCGGGGTAGATCTGTTCGACCGGCTCAAGAAAGCGCTCAAAGACGGGTAAGCCTGCGCGAATTTGATCAAGCGTCAGAAGGTGTGCCTCGTAGCCATCGTCTAAGTCGGCGGTGTTGTAGCCGATCTCGTCGGTGAGGTCGATCAATTGGGCTTCGAGCGGAGGCCGCTGATCGAGAAGGTATTCTGCAAGTTCGGGATGCTTCGCTGCGTTGTAGTCGCGCGAGTGCTTGATGATGCCTTCGCGCACTTCGAATGTGAGGTTCAGTCCACGAAATGCAGCGTACCGCTGCTCGAAGTCTTCCACGATACGCAGTGCGTGGAGGTTGTGATCGAAGAACAGGCCGTGGGCGCGCATAGCTGCGTCGAGTGCTTTTTCGCCGGCATGGCCGAAAGGAGGATGGCCAATATCATGCACAAGAGCGAGCGCTTCCGCGAGATCGCCATTGAGGTCAAGGGCGGCCGCCACGGTTCGGGTAATCTGTGCGACTTCAATGGTATGAGTGAGGCGATTGCGGAAGTGGTCCGAATGCCGGCGAGTGAAGACCTGAGTCTTATCTTCTAAACGGCGAAACGCTCGCGCATGGATGACGCGATCCCGATCGCGCTGAAACTCATTACGATAGGGATGCGACGGCTCAGGGAAGCGGCGGCCGCGGGAATCCTCTACATGCACGGCGTAGCCGGCCAACATGGGGAAAGTTTAACAGAGGGACGAGCCTTAGCACCCAGTGGGAGCTGAATACTGGGCTTGGATACTCAGCACAACTACCGCTTGTCCGAGTCTTCTTTGGCCAACCGAACCTTAGCGGCATCTAATTTCTTTTGCGTAGCCGCAAAGAGATCGCCGTCTACTTCAGAAGCTACGGTTTTATTCCATTCTTCCACGGCGCGCTCCCAGTGAGCGGCGGCAAGCTTCAGGCGTCCCGTTTTCTGATAGAGATCGCCCAGGTGATCCTGAACAGTGGGATCCGAAGCCATGTGCAGCGATGCCTTATTCAAGCTCTCTTCCGCCAAGTCGTACTTGCCGAGTTTGAAATAGGCCCATCCCAGTGAGTCCAAATAGGCGCCGTTGGTAGGCTCCAGGCTGACGGCCTCCTTAATGTAGTTGAGTGATTCCTCAAGCTGCACTCCGCGGTCGGCGTTCATATAGCCGAGATAATTGAGGGTCGCGGCGCTCTGCGGGTTCACGGCGAGCACTTTCTTGAATTCTGCCTCGGCCTCGTCGTATTTCTTTTCGCGCTCGTAGGTAGAACCGCGCAGAAAGTAAACGTACTCCTTATCTTCGGACTTGATCGAAAGCTGTTCGGCCTTGTTAAGCGCCTCTTCGGCGTCGCTCCAGCGCTTGAGACGCTGGTTCATGATCGCAAGCCGCAGGTAAACGTCGCGATCTTCCGGGGTCCCTTTGAGCAGTGAGCGTACGTCGGCGAGGGGCTTTTCGGGATCGCCAGTGTCGGCCAGTTGAGCATCCAGCACCATGCGCAGTTCGCGGTCGTTGGGCAACTTCTGCAGGGCTTCTTTCGCGACGGCTGTCGCTTCCGGCCATTGCTTGGCTTCGCGGTAGGTATCGATGACGTCCTGATACCCGGTGCGGGCGTTTTCGTCGCCGAGCGGGATCATCTTGCGGAACGTTTCAACCGCGGCGGGATAGTTTTCCTGATCGCGATAGACCATGCCCAGGCGCTCGATAAAAATGCCTCGATTATTGCGGTCCGACTGGGAGTAACTGTTGTCCGGCTTTTCCGTTTTTTTCAGGAGATCCTGCAAAATTTTAGCAGCCTCATCGTAGCGTCCCTGAGCCTGGTAAACCACCGCGATGTTGTAGGGAACCTCTAAGGCATCGGGCACCATGGCCTGTGCCTTCTTCAGACTGTCGAGGGCGTCGTCATACTTGCCCTGACGACGGTAGATTTCAGAGATGCGAAGATAAGTCTGCGCGTCTTCGGGATTGGCATCGGCGATGACTTTGTACTGATCGAGGGCGGCGTCGATCTGGCCATCGTTAAGAAGATTTTCGGCGAGGCCGCGAATCGCATCGAGATTGTCGCGATCTAGTTGTATGGCGTGTTTATAGGCGTCGATCGCGCTCTTGTAGTCTTTCCGCTGCTCGTAGGTCGCGCCCAGCGCGGCGTACAGCTTGGCCGACCGTCCGGTATCCGGCACGGCACTGAGAACCTGCAGGGCATGAGCCGTGTCGCCTTCGTCGGTGTAAAGCAAGGCGAGAGTGGTGACGGCCTCTTCGGAATCGGGATCGAGCTTGACTGCGGTTTTGAGTTCGCTTTCCGCTTTTTGCAGGTCATTGTTCAGCCGGTAAAGGCGGCCGAGCAGAAGATGGTCGTCAACATTGGCAGGCTCGATCTTCACGATCATTTCATACTGCTCGATCGCCAACTTGAGCACATTGTCCGATCCATTGCCGCCGCCGGGCATATCGCCGAGTGAACGAAGATAAATCCGGCCCAGCAATTTATGGGCTTCCAGGTTGTTGGGATCGCGCTTAATGATGTCCTGAGCTTCGAGGACGGCATCGCGAATTCGCCCAGTCTTAACGTAGAGTTCCGCAAGGGCGGAGGTAAGGAATTCGGATGAGGGATCGGATTCGATGGCGAGCCGGTATTCCTCCATCGCCTTATTGGCCAACTCGCTGCGGCCATAAATTGTGACCTGCTCTTCGTACATGTGTGCGAGTGTGTAGTGGTAATACGCCGTAGCGCGGTCGAGCTTGGCTGGCGAGGCTTGCGGGGACTTCGATTGCTCCGGCTTGGAATCCGCCGGTTTGGATTGGCTGGTTTGCGCGGCCGCAGCCACTGCAAAAAAATAGAGAATCAAAAGAATGCGAAAAATTCTGTTCATGCTCGACCTAACTGTCCTGAAATGATGTTATCGGACTTGATCTTGCTAACGCCGCGCGCCCTACCCGAAGTCATAATCATTGGATGCGAAACCAGTCGGGTTGGTGTTCCTTAATTCTAACCCGGCTGCCAACTTATTTGGGAAAAACACGGTGCCGACGTGAGGAGAAAGCATGGCCAGAGGTACAGGGACTGCAGGGCTCGAAGCGTGCAATTGTCAAGATTGGTAAAGGATAAGGATTCGATGGAGCGATTAATTGGGAGCTGGAAAACGTTCAATCGCGGAGGGCACCGAGCATTTTGCGGACCACCCTAATGGGAAGAAAGCCGGGTAAATGACGCCAGTGAATCCTAGTGCCGGAAGTGACGTACGCCCGTGAATAACATAGCCACGCCCAGACGATCGGCAGCCGCGATGACTTCTGGATCGCGCTGCGAGCCTCCGGGTTGAATGATGGCGGTTGCGCCGGCTGCGGCGATTTCCTCGACACCGTCAGGAAAAGGGAAAAATGCGTCCGAAGCGGCGACTGTGCCTTGCAATGGCAGTTGCGCTTTCATCGCACCAATTTTGGCCGCATCGACGCGGCTCATCTGACCGGCGCCCACGCCCACAGTTTGTCCATCGCGAGCGTAGACGACGGCGTTGGACTTCACGTGTTTGCAGACCTTCCACGCGAACAGAAGCGATCGAGTTTCTTCGGGACTGGGAGCACGTTGGGTGACGACTTTGAGATCAACGTTCTGCAAAGGGCGGGAGTCGGCATCCTGCAAAAGAATTCCGCCAGAGATGTTTTTCAGAACCCACTTTTGTGGCGAAGTTGCGACTTCGATCAAACGCAGATTCTTCTTGGTTGCGAAGCGGGCTCTGGCGGCTTCATCGAAGCCAGGGCCAGCGATGACTTCGAGAAAGAGCTTGTGCATCTCTTCTGCCGCGTCGGCGTCGATCGGGCGATTCGCCGCAATGACGCCGCCGAAGGCCGAAACGGGATCGCACTGCAAGGCTCTTTTGTAAGCTTCGGTTAGAGTTTTGCCGAGGGCGGCACCGCAAGGATTCGTGTGCTTAATGATGGCGCAGAAGGGTTCGTCGAATTCTGGCTCATTGAATTCCTGCACCAGGTCCCACGCGGCCTGTACGTCGACGATGTTGTTGTAGGAAAGCTCCTTGCCCTGAAGTTGGCGGGCGTTAGCTATGCCGACGCTGGAGCCGTCTGAATACATTGCGGCTTTCTGGTGAGGATTTTCGCCATAGCGCAGGTCGTGGATTTTTTGGAATGAGAGGCGCAGAGTTTGCGGGAAGGTTCCATCCGCAGAAGACAATTGAAAATGGCTAATGTCTGGAATGCGCTCAAGCGTGGAGGCGATGGCAGAATCGTAGGCAGCCGTAATGGCAAAAGCTTTTTGCGCGAGGCGCCATTTCGTTTCGAGCGAAAGGTTGCCGCCAGATCGAACGAGTTCTTCGGCGACGGCCGGGTAGTCGGCCGGGGAAGTGACTACGGCAACATTGTAGAAATTTTTAGCCGCGGATCGGATCATGGACGGTCCGCCAATATCTATGTTCTCGATCAACTCCTCGATAGTCACGTTCGGCTTGGAGGCGGTTTTTTCGAAGGCATAGAGATTCACCACAATCAAATCGATCGGAAAGATGCCGTGCTCGGCGACGGCAGCTTGGTGAGCGGCATCCTCACGACGATGCAAAATGCCGCCGTGCACCTTGGGATGCAATGTTTTGACCCGGCCGTCCAGGATTTCGGGAAATTCAGTGAGTTCAGAGATGTCCTTGACGGCGATGCCGGCGTCGCGCAGCACCTTAGCCGTGCCGCCAGTGGAGATGAGTTCAATATCGAGAGCAGAAAGTTGGCGCGCGAAATCCGCAAGGCTAGTTTTGTCAGTGACGCTCAGGATGGCGCGCTGAATCTTGGTGGTGCTGGAGGACATGCAATTCCTTTGGTGAATGGGAATAAAGGGCGCCCGAAAATTCTATCAGCTGCAGGTCGCCGGTCGTTTGTCCCTGGATGTTACGGGGTACGTGCCGACCAAAGATCGGAAGGGAGTGGAACTCTGTGGCAGAGTAATGTTCTAGCCGCGGAACGCAGCTCAGTGTTACGGAGCATGAAAAGGAACCGGAACTCCCAAACAGGATTGGGAGTTCCTAGTTGATGTAGAGTCCTGCTCCTCAGTGATGATCGTGATCATCATGATCCCAGTTTTGTTCGGTCTCCCAGCGATGTTCTTTGCCGTTCCACCACTGGTGATATTGTTCCCAGCAATGTTGGCGCTCGGCGTTGAGATCACGGCGGCGGTCGTCCGCATCTCGGCTGTGCTCGCCCTTGTCGTGGATCGCCCTGTCAAGCCTGGCTTCCGCTTTCTCGATCGCGTGCTGACAGTGCGACCGGTCATCGGCATGCGCGAGCGGCGCTGCAACGAACCACGAAAGCGCCACCACCACTACTGCTGCTACTGCTGTTCTTCCAATCCGCTGTATCACGGCTGTCTCCTTTCGATTACGGAACGAAGTTGGCAAAAGTTCTTTGATGACTTACCGGCAAAGCGCTCGGCGCTAATCCGCCTTGCGAATAACGTCAGTGTTGAGGACCTTCGGGCGACGATTGCTTTTTTGGGCCGTTGGCAGTAATACGATCCTGAATTTTATCGTATGTGGCCTGAGGGATCAGTTTTTTCTTCAGCAAATCCTCTTTTGAACCGAAGGGGCGCGCATCAATTATGGTTTGCGCATAATCGGGGCCAATTCCCGGCAAAGCGGCGAGATCCTTCTTGCTGGCGCTGTTCAGGTCGACGGGCTGACCGCTGGCAGATGGAGTGTCTTTCTTCTCGGCTGTCGTCATCTTGTGAGTCTCGGCGGGGTAACTGCTCTGGTTGCCCGGCGGCGGAGCGGTCTGCTGATTTTGTTGGGCATAAGACAAAGCGCTGAGGATCACCACGGGCAGAATGGCTGCGCGAAGCATTTGCATGTCATATCTCCTCGGCGCGCTTAGATGCTATTCGATCGCGAAATGTTTGCGACAACCTTACGGGGCTTGGAACAACGGGTCTGGAACTGTGCAAAACCAGTGCGACCTTGAATATTCACAGTTGCATTCTGCTCCGAAACCGGACGTCTCTCGGATGCCACCTTCCAGAAAATTCAAGAATAAGTCACAATTTATTTGGCTTGTGAAGATCAAGCTACGGGCGATCACCACGAATATATGAGATCAATTGCCGTCATTCCTGCCCGGTTGGCATCGACGCGGTTGCCGCGCAAGATGCTGCGTGAGATCGCCGGGAAACCGCTGGTGGGCTGGGTCTATGAGGCGGTGCATTCGTCGTCACTCGTCTCTGATGTGATGATCGCAACGGATTCCCAGGAAATTCTGGAAACTTGCCGCCAAAACGGGTGGAAAGCTCAAATGACTTCAGCCGCTCATCGCAGCGGAACCGAACGCGTGCATGAAGTGGCCAACTCAATCGATGCGGACGTTTATCTCAATGTGCAAGGTGATGAACCGCTTGTGCGGCCGGAGCAGATCGCCGCTCTGCTTGAGATAATGAAAAATCCGGCAGTGCAGGTGGGAACCTTAAAGACGCCGTGTCCGTCTGAAGAGATCAACAATCCCAATGCGGTTAAGGTTGTGACCGCGCCTGGCGGAAATGCCCTCTACTTTTCACGCGCTACTATTCCGTTCGACCGTGATGTTACGAGCCCACGCTACTTTAAGCATCTCGGCATCTATGCATACCGCAAAGGTGCGCTCGTCACTTTTGTGAGCCAGCCGGAATCTGCGCTCGAAAAAAGTGAACGGCTGGAGCAACTGAGGTTTCTCGAGAATGGAGTTTCAATTTGCGTGGGCGAAACACCGTACGATTCCATCGGCGTGGATACGGAAGAAGATATTCGGCGCGCCACAGAGCTTCTTCGGAAGCGTTTACCTAGCTCTCGCGTGGCCGAGGGTTGACTTAGACTTGCGGACTCACGTTCTGCGCCTGCCCCCACGCCTTCGCAGCCGCGACACGCTTCGAGATTGCTGGATGAGAGTGGAACAATACTTCGACCCATCTTGAGGGCGTACGTTCCGCGAGGTTCTGCTGCGCGAGTTTATTCATCGAAGAAATAAACGGCTCAATGCTGACGATGGACTCGAAAGCATAGCGGTCTGCCTGCCGCTCATTGTAGCGGGAATAAGCATTCAGCGCCGGCATCAGCAGGAGCGAAAGTACGGTCGCGGTAACGGCCAGCAACGGCAAGTTGGCAAAGTCAGACAGCTCCTCGAACATGTGATGATCGACGGCGTAGTGCAGCACAAAATTCGCTGCCCAGAAACCAAGCAAGGTAATTCCAGCTTGCACCAATATGCTTTTCAAGATGTGCCGGTGGACGTGATGACCGAGTTCATGAGCAAGCACCGCTTCAATTTCATCGGGTCCATAGTTATCGAGCAGCGTGTCGGCAAGAATAATTCGGCGAGTGCTACCAAGTCCGGTCAGAGCCGCATTCGCTTTCTTGCTCTTCTCCGAAAGCTTCCACCGATAAACACCGCGCACTCGTGTGCCCGCTCGCTCGCTGAGCAGAACCAGGCGCCGCCGGAGATCTTCATTCTCCAGCGGCTCGAACTTGTAAAAGATCGGCAAAAGTGCCACCGGCGCAAGCTGGGCCATCACGATAAAAAGTCCCAGGAACAGTGCCCAGGTGAAGATCCACCAATGCTGGGGAAATTGGCGAATCATGAAATAGAGCAACTCGACCACGATGGTTGCTAAAACCAATCCCACGAGAAAACTCTTAGCCTCATCCCAGAGCCAGAAGCGAAATTTTTGATTGGAAAGCTGAAACTTGTGTTCCAGCCGGAATCCATAGTAGTCGAGTCCAAAGCCCAGAGCCTTGCTGATGAGAAGGAGAAAAAACAGGTAAAGAAAAACGGCAAGCGTGTAGTTTTGAAACCCTCGGCGCAACGCAAGATCGCGCAACCAGGTCGTCCAACCGGTCACCAGCAGAACTCCTAGTAAGGCAGCACCTAAGACAAAATCGGCGATGCTCAGCCAGCGGCGGATCCGATTATAGCGTCGCGCCTCGGGCGAGTCGTCGGGGGACGAGGACGGGCTTTCAGCAAGAGTCATGGCCAGTGATTCAGTATCGCATTACTGTCGCGGGAATTGGGAGTGTTGGGCAGAGGACCAGCGTGCCTTAACCGCCGCTCCTGACAAAACTCTCAGCCGCTGTCAGGATTTCGGTCACTAATTCCGGCGACGACGCTTCCGCATAGGCACGCAGAAGGGGCTCCGTGCCCGAAGCGCGGAACAGGATCCATGCATCAGCTCCGTTGCCATTCATGGGCGCATCAAGGAAGAATTTTATCCCATCGAGATTTTCTTTTTTCAGCACGCGATAGCGTCCCAGGCTTTTCGTGCTTTCGGCCCGCGCGCGCAGGATTGCATTCTGCTTTATCTCTTCCGCAATATGCAGATCGCGCCTGCCGTAGTAGTGCGGACCGAACTCCCGCTGCAAATCCGCAACCAACTGGCCGAGCGGTTTGCCCTCCTCCGCCATAGCATTGGCCAGCAGCAGGCAATTCAGGATGCCGTCGCGTTCCGGCAAAAAGCGCGAGTAGCCGATGCCGCCGGATTCCTCGCCGCCGATGAGGATGTCGTGTTCCATCATGAGGTCCGCGATGTACTTGAATCCAATCTGCGTCTCGTGAAGCTTGCGACCATATTTCGCCGCTATGCGATCGAGCATGCGCGTCGTGTTGAAGGCTCGCACTACGTCGCCGCTCCACTTCTTGCGTTCGAGCAGCCAGCGCAGCAGAACGCAGAATATCTTGTGCGAATCCACGAAACTGCCGTCCTCGGCGACCGCGCCAATCCGGTCTGCGTCGCCGTCGGTAGCCAGCCCGGCGTCGCACTTCTCTGCTACCACTGTTTGCTGTAGAAGAGAAATGTGCGGCTCGATGGGCTCCGGGTTGATACCAGGGAAGAGTGGATTCACCTCCTGGCGGATCATGACGTACTGAACTCCGCAATCGCGAAAGATTCCTCCAAGAATTCCGCGGCCGGAGCCGTACATAGAATCAATTGCGACCTTGAACCTGGCTTTGCTGATCAGATCCAGATTGGCGAAGCGGCAGACCGCGGCAACGTAAGGAGTCTTGAGGTCGATCTCCTCGATGGTTGCTTTTATGCCTCGCGGCATCGCACCGGCACGCAATTCTTCTTCCACTCTTTTCATAATCGCCGGAGTCGCCGAGCCGCCAAACTTTCCTTTGAACTTTACTCCATTCCAGTTCCAGGGATTATGGCTGGAAGTGACCATGACTCCGCCAGCTGCGCCATTGCTTTTCACCGCATAAGATACCGCGGGAGTTGGCGTGTAATCGTTGGCCAGCTTCGCAGGGATTCCAGCAGCGGCGACTACCTCCGCGGCGGCTTGTGCCGCAGTCTGCGACGCGAAACGCGTGTCGTAGCCGATGAAGACCCCCCGCGCCGCGTGCTCATATTTCAATACGTAGGAAGCGATCGCACCGGCGACGCGGCGAACGTTTTCAAACGTAAAGTCGTCGGCGATGATGCCGCGCCAGCCGTCGGTTCCGAACTTGATTTCTTGAGGCATGGAGCAACAGGGTTAGTGATCAGCGGCCAGTGGTCCGTAAAATCTGTGCGCGAAAACTGGGCACTGATCATTTATCACTGATCACTGATCACTGATCGCTGGCCGCTGACCATTTCCTTACACCAGTCTATGCAGCTTCTTTCCGTCCAAATACTTCACCACTTTACCAACATCCTGCGCTTGCTGGCGGGTGGTGATCAGCAATGCGTCCGGAGTTTCGACCACCACTAAATCGTTGACTCCGACCGCCGCGACAAACTTTCCTGGAGCATGCAGATAGTTGCCGCGGGCATTCAAAAGAAACACGCCTGCACTCGAAACCAGATTGCCTTCAGCAGGCCTGCTCTTGGCCGTGTGATGCTCATGCAATGCGGTCCAGGAGCCCAGATCGTTCCATCCAAAATCGGCGGTCAGGCAGAAGATATTCCCCGCTTGCTCGCCCTTCGCCGAACGCGGCTCCAGCACGGCATAATCAACGCTGATGTTCTCGCATTTGGGGTATAACTTGCGGAACGTGGGCGCGAACTTTCGCGTGGCATACGATGCCGCAATCTCTTCCAGAAAGGGTGCCGTATTGGGAAGGTGCTCGCGCAGAGCATTGGCTAAGGTGCGAGCGCTCCACAAAAACATTCCGCTGTTCCAGAAATAATTTCCCGCGGCAACAAACGCGCCGGCCGTTTCTGCGTCCGGCTTCTCGGTGAAACGGCGCACACGAAGTGCCTCGCCACGGGAAACGCCGCCGGCCTCGATGTAGCCGTATCCGGTTTCAGGGCGCGTCGGCTGAATGCCGAGGACTACTATGTTTTCGCCCTCGGCCGCAATCTCGACTGCGCGGCCGATGGTCGCCTGATAGGCTTTTTCATCGCTGATTACGTGGTCTGATGGAAACATCCCAATAACAGCATCGGGATCCTTCCGGAGAAGAATAAACGCAGCAAGCCCGATGGCAGGTGCAGTGTTGCGCCCTATCGGCTCCGCGAGCACCTGCGGTTTCACCAACTTGGGGAGTTGTTTCAAAATTGCGGGACGAAGGTCCTCGTTGGTAATGACCCAGAATCGCTTCGGCGAAGCCAACGGTAGCAGTCGCGCCACCGTTTGCTGAATCATGGTGTGCTTGCCGTCGAGAGCCAGCAACTGTTTGGCGCGTTTCTTCCGGCTGAGAGGCCAGAAGCGCGTGCCTCGTCCGCCAGCGAGAATTACGGGATAGAAATTTGATTTGTTAGTCAATCGTCGATAGCTAGTTGCTATATGCAATCCTTGTCAGGCGCTTTCGATTTCACGGCTACATTCGCGTCTGCGGTTCGGCTACGGCTACACCCGGGAGACGTGCCCTCAGGCACTCCAACGCCCACTGCGGGCGCACCGTAAAATTCTCCAACGCCGCCGGAACTACTACCGCGTCACCTTTGGCTAAAGTTACGGGGTCTGCCCCGGCCGCTTCAACTACTCCACATCCCTCCACCGCTACAAGAATTTGCGCCGAGCTCTTCCCCGAGTCATCCCGTGTTTTCAGATCCTGCGGATCTTTCATCTCGAACATGTCCACGATAAAGTACGGAGCAGCCACCAGAGAAGCTTGACGGTTCTTACCGCCGGCAATTTGTACCGGAGCCGGCCTCATCACTTTCCCCGAGGCGACTTTCTCCTTCACTGCCGCCAGGCCATGTTTCAGGTGCAGCTCACGCGGCCTGCCGTAATCATACAAACGGTAGGTGGTATCGGACTGTTGTTGTGTTTCGACAATCACCGAGCCTGGTCCCAGCGTGTGCACGGTGCCCCCGGCCACATAAATCATGTCCCCGGTGTAAACGTTGAGCCAGTTGAGGCATTCTTCAGCACGGTTTTCATGTATTGCTTGTTCGAATTGGGCCACATCAACACCCGGCTTCAGTCCCAAAGCGATCTGCGCCCCTGCCTTGGCGTGCGCCACATACCAGCACTCGGTCTTGCCCCAGGGCTGATCCACGCGTTGCGCTTGCTCGTCATCGGGATGCACTTGCACGGAAAGTTTCTCATGCGGGAAGAGAAACTTCAGCAGAAGAGGAAAACGACGAGCATGGCGTGCCGCATCGCCTACTAGCTCTCTTTGGTACTTCTCAGTTATCTGTGCCAGGGTCTGGCCGGTAAGCGGGCCATTCGCGATTTGGCAATGGTCGCCGGTGAGCCACGCTTCGCCAATCTTTTCCTCGAACCTGCGATTGGGATAAATCGGCGAAAGATCGTGAGTGCCCCACGGGCGGGGATCGAACGCAGGTAGCATCAAGAGTGGATATAGCCCGCCCATAAAAATCACTTACATAAAAAAGGCCGTTCGCTTAGGACGGCCTTGGCCGAAGTGAGATCCTCAAACAGAATCTGAACTCGCGATTACAGCGCGGAGAAGAATTTTTGCATGCGTTCCAGCCCGCGATCCAGCTCCGCCTTCGAAGTCGCGTAAGAAACGCGGATGTGGTGGCCAGTACCGAATCCTTCACCGGGCACAGTGGCCACGTGGGCCTCGCGCAACAGCCTTCCTGCCAGGTCTGACGCCGACTTCACGTTGCCGCGTTCCAGGAAGGCTGAGATGTTCGGGTATGCATAGAATGCACCTTCCGGGAGCGTGCAAGCCACACCCGGTATCGAACGCAAGCCCTTTACTACGTGATCGCGCAGCTCGATGTATTCGTGCCGCATTTGTTCGACGCAGTCTTGCGGTCCCTTGAGGGCCGCCACAGCAGCCTTCTGCACAATGGAAGTGGGATTCGAAGTGGACTGGCTTTGCAACTTTGCCATGGCACTTACTACCGCCATCGGGCCGAGAGCATAGCCTAGGCGCCAGCCCGTCATGGCATAAGTCTTCGAGAGCGAGCCCAGCACCACGATGCGCTCTTTAAAGTCGCGCAGAGATCCCACGGAGAAATTTCTGCCCGTGTAATTCAGGTAGACGTAACACTCATCGGAGAGCACCCAGATTCCGCGCTCGTGGGCGAGGCGGACAACCTCCGTTAGATCTTTCGCGCTCATCACTGCGCCGGAGGGATTGGAAGGCGAATTCAGAATGATGACCTTGGTCCGCGGAGTGATCAGCCTCGCGACCATCTCAGCAGTGACGCGGAAGCCCAGCGACTCGTCGGATTGTAGCAACACGCACTTACCGCCGGCATAGCGCACAATGTCCTTGAACGAAACCCAATAAGGCACCGGCAGAATTACTTCGTCCCCATGATCGACGAGCACTTGAACGGCGTTGAACAGCGCGTTCTTGCCGCCGGTCGACGCGATGGCTTCTTCCCGCCGGTAATCGGAATCGAAATCGACGGCGTGGCGGTGGACAATCGCGTCGCGCAACTCGGGAGTGCCCGGAACCGCGGTGTACTTGGTGAAGTTGCCCTGAATCGCAGAGATAGCGGCATCTTTGATATGCTGCGGAGTGGCGAAGTGCGGCTCGCCAGCCCCGAAGTCAACCACGTCGATGCCTTGCGCGCGCAGCTTGTCGGCCTCTGCCACAACTGCCATGGTCGCAGAGGGCTCGATTCTATTAATCCTGTCGGTGAGTTTTACTGCTTCCGTGGTCGCCGTCGTCATGCTTTCTTTTTCCTTTTCTTTTCTCTGCGATCCATAACTTCAATCACGCGCGCATCGCGCAGTTTGTAGGCTGGGTCGAGTTTTTCGAGTAACCGCTGCTCCACCACTTCCGGAACCAGCCCTTTCACCGGCCCACCGGCCTGTGCTACTTCACGTACCAGGCGCGAACTTACGTAGGAATATTTGTCTGCCGGCATCATAAAAACGGTCTCGAGAGTGGGTTCGAGTTTGCGGTTCATCAGCGCCATCTGCAACTCATATTCGTAATCACTGATGGCCCGGATGCCGCGCAGGATGCAAGTCGCCTCCATGGATTTCGCATACTCAACCGTCAGCCCGTCAAAGGTGTCGATGCGGACATTCTTCAGATGTGCCGTCAGTTGCCGCAACATATCCAACCGCTCGGCCACGCTAAACATGGGACTTTTTTCCGAGTTGCGGAGGATCGCGACCACGAGCTCCTCAAAAATCTTCGCGCCCCTCTCGATTAGATCGAGGTGCCCGTTGGTGGTCGGATCAAACGATCCGGGATAGATGGCGATGCCCTTATGCAATCGTCCTCACAGGAACCTAGCGGGCTGAATAGAAGATTCTATGCGGGCGGAGTGAGGATGGCAATTGCGGAATGCCGATTAATGAAGGATTGGCGAGCGAAGCGAGGGACCTTGGTTCTTGCCACCAGGGGCAAATCAGTGTCGGTGCAAGTAGAAACCAAGATCTTTCGCTTCGCTCGGGATGACACGCCTAAGATGGCTAGCGCTTAGCCGCGATCGGCACGCGAGCTGCCTCGGGAGCAGCACTCGGCATAGTCGTAACTCGCGCGGTTTGCGTCTGCGGCGGAGCCTGCCCGGGGGCGGCTACGGGCTGCGCCGGCACTGCAGTCGCAGTCAATCCCAGCGCTTTCCGCACTTCTGTGTCCAGTTTTGCCATGGTGTCCTTGTTGTCTTTGAGGAACTGGCGTGCGTTCTCGCGGCCCTGGCCGATGCGCTCGCCCTTGTAGCTGAACCACGACCCGGACTTTTCGAGAATGTTATTGTTCACCGCGATATCGAGCAGGTCGCCTTCGCGCGAAATTCCCTCGCCATAGAGAATGTCAAACTCGGCCTCGCGGAATGGAGCCGCCACCTTGTTCTTCACGACCTTTACGCGGGTGCGCGAGCCGGTGACTATGTCGCCGTCTTTGATGGCGGCGATTCGGCGAATGTCCACGCGCACCGATGAGTAAAACTTTAGCGCACGGCCACCCGTGGTTGTTTCGGGATTGCCGAACATCACGCCAATTTTCTCGCGAATTTGATTGATAAAGATCAGGCAGGTGCGCGATTTGGAAACCGTCCCGGTCAATTTGCGGAGCGCCTGCGACATTAGGCGCGCCTGCAGACCCATGTGGCTGTCGCCCATTTCGCCGTCGAGTTCTGCCTTGGGCACCAGCGCCGCCACCGAATCCACTACCAGCACGTCGATGGCATTCGAGCGCACGAGCGCTTCGGTAATCTCGAGCGCCTGCTCTCCGTAGTCGGGTTGCGAAACCAGGAGATTGTCTACATCCACCCCCAACTTCTTGGCATAAGCGGGATCGAGCGCGTGCTCGGCATCCACAAACGCGGCCATGCCGCCGGTCTTTTGCGCCTCGGCAATCACCTGCAGCGTGATGGTGGTCTTACCGGAAGACTCTGGCCCGAATACTTCCACCACGCGTCCGCGGGGAAAGCCGCCGACACCGAGAGCGGCATCGAACGAAATCGCGCCGGTTGAGATCACCGAGATAGGAACGATTGCTTCTTTTGACCCCAAGCGCATGATCGAGCCTTTGCCAAACTGCTTTTCAATCTGAGAAACCGCTAATTCAATTGCCTTGCCCCGTTCATCCGCCATGGGAGAGTGGCTCCTAATTGAAGAGTGCTGAAACTGATCTGGCCGGATTATACATATAGAATGAAGCGAATAAAAGGCGAATTAATAATATTGTTGTGAATATCGTTCCGAAATGGGCGGATTATAGTCGCGCTCAATCCACCGTCCTTACATCATCTGGGAGTATGAGTACGAACGTGCAGTTCCCGGTTGCGGTCGAGCAGGAAAGAACGCCACGGCGCAGAATTTTGACCGGAGTGTCGTCGGGAAAAGTGAGGTGGTATTCGGCAGTGCGCAGGGCGTCGGTGAAGATTTTCAGCTTCTCGTCACCGCTGACGAAGCGCACGGATTCGGCTTTGGTTGGCGTGCTGGCGCCGCCGCTCATCAGCACGAAGAATTCCGCGCTGCCCGTTTCTTTCGCTTTGCCCAGTTCGATGGTGCGCAGCGATTGCAAATCTTGCTTGGCGCTCTTTGCAGCATCGTTGAGTTTGGCATCGCTTTTGAGTAGCGCATTAATTCTTTCACGTGTCTCGGGAATCGGACGGAGGCCGGTCAGCGAGAGTTCGTAGGTGCGCAGGGCGCGATCCTTCTTTCCTTCTTTCTCGTAGATCTGACCGAGATGGTCGCCAACTTCGCCGTGCTGGCCGAGTCCCCACGCAGCCGCAACGTATTTTTCGGCTTTATCGAAATTGCCTTCCGTGAAATAGACCCAGCCTAGCGTGTCCCAGTAAGCGATGAGGGAGGGAACCAACGGGAGTTCTTGCGGCGTGAGGCGATCGAGTGATACGTTGCGCAACGCCGCGGTGGTGGCCGAGACTGCCGACTCCGCATACTGCTGGGCGCGCTCCAGGTGCGCCTTCTTTAGCGAGAGTTGATAGGCGATGTTGTTCCACACGAGCGGGGTCGCTGAAATTTCAACCGCGTGGTCGAAGGTGGCGAGGGCTTTGTCGTCCTGGCCGAGGTTCAGATAAGCATCGCCGAGGCTCACTTGCAGTTCTGGATTGTCGGGAGTGAGGGATGCGGCCTTCTCTAATTCCGGAGCCGCCAAGTCATACTTATGCCACTCGGAATACATCGAGCCCAGACCGGCATGGGCGAACTTGTCGAGGGGATTAATTTCGATTTGCTTATTGAAGGCGGTGACGGCATCGTCGTATTTGCGCTCCTGCCAATAGGCGCGACCAAGGGCGTTGTAGGCGTATTCGTCGTAGGGATTGATTTCAATCTGCTTCTTGAGAGCTGCGATGGCATCGTCATCTTGCCGCATGCCCATGTAGGCGAGGGCGAGCGAATACCAAGCGTATTTGTTTTTGGGATCCACCTCCGCGGCGCGCTTGAGGAGTTGAATTGCCATAGGCAGATTACCGCTGGACATGGCGGCGCGTCCGCTTTCCACCAGATCATCGGCCTTCATGTCAGCAGGCGGCTTCAGGGTGCCCGCAACTGTGTTCTCGACAGAAAGAAACTGGCCGAGATCTGAACCTACCGCCCGGCGAAAAGCCTGATAATCTTCGCCGCGTGCCGCGGGCAACTCTTGCTGCCGCATGGTAAGGGTGCGGGACGCGGTAAAGGTGGTTCCTTCCAGCTTGTAAGTCGCCTGATACTCCGCATAGTCACGCTTGAGAGAAAAAGGCAGAGGGGCGCGGGCAATATATTTCGTGGGCAACGCGAGCCTGAGCGTATAGATGTATTCTGCTTTGGGACCGAGCTTCAGGGTTTCGGCGTCCGCATCGTCGTTGTCGCTGTTGCCGATGTCCGGCAGGTTGAACTGGCAAAGTGGCAGTATGAGGTCGGATTTTTTCTTGGACCAATCGAGATAGTTTGGCTTGCCCACATCGTAAGACATGGTGAACGGCTCCCGAGTCGCGGCGGGGTCGCTGATCTTCAAGTGCGTAATCTCCCCGCCCATGCCGGCGTTGACGTTTTCGACTACCTGCTGCCATTGCGATTCGGGCATGCGGCGAAAGATCGAACGCAGCATTAGTTCTTCGTCACCGCGGAAGGTGTAATGGACGTGCGCTTCGAGCTTGCCGATCTCGTTTACTTCTCCGTTGACATCGGAAATTTCGCTGTCAGGCATGGGAGTGTCTGCGGGAGTCTCTTCGAGGTGCGGCGTACCATCGGCGGGAATGACCAGTGCCAGCTTGTTGCGTAGAGAATACGCCAGCAGGCGGAAGGGAGCGACCTCGCTGGTGGTATCCATCCAGACTTCTTGTTTTTCCTTCCCCAGCGGCAGCATCGTGATGACGTGATCGAACTGCGAGGGCGAAGGCACATCCGGGTCGAGCTTGCGACTGGAATTGATGAGCACCGACGAGGCGTGCAGCCCTTCGGCTTCTAATAATGAGGCGAGCAATGTGTGCTTGTCTTTGCAGTCGCCATACTGGTTGTGCAACACATCTCCAGCGGAGTGGGGTTGATAACGGCCGAGGCCGAGCGACAAACTTACGTAGCGGAAATTCTTCGCGACATAGTCGTAGAGAGCTTGGACTTTGTCTAATTCGCTGTCGAGCCCTTTGGTAAGCTCCTCGGCTTTAGCGCGGACTTCGGGCGAGGGCGCGCGACGGTCTTTATCGAGACCCGCATACCAGCGGCCGATCTGCTCCCAACTGACGAACGTGGTCAGTTCGACATCGGGCCGTTCCTCGCTGGGGTTCTTTTTTTTCTTTTTCTCTTTGTTATTTTTGTCCTTGGTGTCGTCCTCGCGCTCGAGGTGGGAACTGGTCCAGTGATAGATGCGGCGGCCGTTAGCTTCCTTGATCTTCGGGTCCATGCCCGGCTTGTTCTTCAATTTGAGGGGACGGTCAGAGGGGACATCCACGTCGAGTTCTTCATCGAGAGTGATGTTGTTTTTGTCGAAGTCGTATTCTCCCCAGAACTGATTGGCAGCGAGCGGCGTGTGAATCGTCGTGACCATGTCATATTCGAGGACTTCGCCGGGGCGCAAGCCTGGCACCGTGATGTGCTTCTGGCGGTAGTCAGTGTAGACGGGGGCCTCGCGCTCCACGGGCGCCGTTAGATCTTGGACCGCGTCGTCGCCCGCTTTGACCACACTGCCATCGGCCTTGATTACACGGACGTAGGCAACTTCCAAGCGTTCGTTGGCGGAGTTATAACCGACTTGAAGTTGTCCCCACTGCTGGACCCCGGCCTCGCTTTGCACGCGGATGCGGGCAACAGTTTCTCGGCGTCCAGTACCATCGCTCTCGAAGCGGTAAGTGGAGTAGGATTTTTCGATGACGAAGGCCTCCTGCGAATAATCGTGCTTAGATTCCTCCGGCTTGGAAGGCGCCGGATCGGCCGGCTGGGTTTCGTCGAGCCTGGGTTCGGCGGCCTTCTTGACGTTCGCGGGAACGGCGGGACTGCTGGGCGATCGATCCGATTGTGGCGAGGCTGGTAGAGGCGCCGCCAGGGCGCTGGCAAGAAGAAGCGGCAGAAGACTACGCATGACGTAATAGTAAGGCCTGCCGGGGTTGTATCCAAAGGTGGGGTTGCTTTAAGAACACATGCACGGGACCTGGCGCGGATCGATCAGGACCAGCGCTGGCTCGGCTGCCGAAAAGGTTGCCATGAGGGTGAAAAATTTTACATATCTATTTGTGATCTTGGCTCTCATTTTTGTGCTTTCCGGCCGCAAAACCGTAGTAAAATCCCGCCTCAGGTAGTCTTGCCTGGCCACGATGCCGGCAAGCGTGACGCATAACGTACATTGCGCCACGATCTTTCCGTTGGAGGGTTTTTGGCATGGAAGATCGGGCCCCTAGTAGTTCTTCTTCAGATTCGAGTACTTCTCAATCGATTTCAAGCTCCTCAGCTACAAGACACATAGCAGGTCGCGGCGCGTGGGTTCTCACGGCCTACGGGATTTCCGGACTGGCTCTTTTCGGTGTACTGGCTTATTTCTTCTCCGACTTCATCGCGCGTTAGCGAAGACGGGCAGGTGAAGGCATTTGAACGCGGTCGCTCCAGCCGAAACTGAGGCGTCGGAGCGGAAGTCTATCTGAGCTCCAATCAATCTTCAGCTCACCCAATCCAGAAACTTGTACCACATTCCTGCGAACGGCAAAAACCAGGGCTTGCCGTTGTACAAGCCGAGCGGCGCGCCTGGGTACGGGATGCCCACAAACGGATTTTCCGGCTTATCGCCCGCGATCAACTCGGCAATCTTTTGACCTTGATAGGTGGCCATGGCGACTCCGTGTCCAGCGTAACCGAGGGCGTAATACAAGCCATCAATCTGTCCGGCGTGCGGCATGATATCGAAGGCGAAGTCGAGCGTGCCTCCCCAGACGTATTCCACTTTGGTGTTACGGAGTTGGGGGTAGACGTCGGTCATGCCGCGGCGGAGAATTTCGGCGCTACGACGGATGGTTTCATCGTTCTCGGGGAAGAATGCGGCGCGTCCGCCGAACAGCATGCGGCGATCGGGCGTGAGGCGGTAATAGTAGAGATAATTTTTCGAGTCGTAAATCATGCGGTTGCGCGGGCTGAGTTCATGCGCCAGCGCTTCTGGCAGGACTTCGGTCGTAATAATGAACGAGCCGATGGGAATGATTTTCTTTTGCAGCGCGGGAGTCGCTCGGCTTGTGTAGCCGCTGGTCGCAACGAAGACATCGCGCGCCCACAGCTCGCCGCGCGAGGTACCGATCTTCCAGCCCGATTCAGCTTGCCGTGATTCGCGCTGCAGGGTTTCGACGCGGGTGTGTTCAAAGATGTCAGCTCCGGCTCCCATCGCTGCGCGAGCCAGGCCCGCAACATAACGCGCCGGATTTACTCCCGCGCTGACTTCATCGACCATGCCGCCGCGGTAGATGGTTGATCCGATCTCGGCACTCAGTTCGTTTCTCGGCACGACGCGCAATTGGTGATCGAACTCGCGCCCAATCACCTCCGCTTGGCGTGCGTAATCATCGAAATGTTTCTGTTTGCAGGCGACTTCAAGGTGGCCGCAGCGGGAGAAGTCGCAGTCGATGGCTTCTTCGCGGATGATCTGCTCGACGCAATCGATGGATGCCAGCGATGCGGCGTACATGCGGCGGGTGAGATCGCGCCCATACATCGAAATTAGCTTATTCACTCCCAGCTTCATGCCGGTGAGAACCATGCCCCCATTGCGGGAGCTTGCTCCCCAGCCGATGGTTTCGCTTTCCAGGAGGGCAACTTTCGCTCCGCGTTTAGCGAGCGTGCGGGCCGCGGAAAGGCCGGTGTAACCGGCGCCGATTACGGCAATATCGGCACGGGCGGGGAGTGAACGAGATTCCGTCGTGGGGAATTCGGTTGTGGTGAGCCAGTAATTGTGTTCCTGCAAGGGCATGGTTTTTGTTCGCTCGCGAGAAACGGCAGGTCGCCCACTTTGGCCACTATCTTTCTGCTCTAGTCGGGACGACAGAGTTTAGAACTTACAGCACGGCGGTTTCGTGAATCAGACGGCCTTCGGCGAAGCGCGTAGGGCTGAGTAACGACGCATCGATTAGCTCCGTTTTTCCAGTGAGAATAATGTCGCTGAGAATCTTTCCTGTAGCTGGTGCGTGCATTACACCGTGTCCGCTGAAACCATTGGCCAGGAAGAAGCCTGGAAGCCCAGGTGCTTCACCGAGAATTGGATGATGGTCGGGCGTCATCTCGTACAACCCAGCCCACGCCCGTTTCGGGTTCACCGGAAGATTCGCGAAGCAAGGTACTCGATCAGCCGCGTGCGTCAGGATCTTTTCGATAAAGGCCGGGTCGAAATCAGTTTTGAATCCAGAAGTTTCATCCGGATCGTTCCACGCCAGGAGGAAGCCACGGGCTTCGGGGCGAAAATGGAATCCATTCGACATGTCAATGATCATAGGGGCGGTGTGAGGGAATTCGTCGAATGGTTCGCTGGGAACCAGCATCCGGCGCAAGGGTTCAACTGGCAAATCCACACCTGCAAGTTTAGCGACGCCGGCCGCCCAGGCTCCTGCGCAGTTCACCACCTTTCGAACCGATACCGGTCCCCGCGTAGTCTCGATCGATGCAATGCCGGCGGCATCGCGAGTGATACCGGTAACCACGGTGTTCTTCCACAATGTGGTGCCGCGATCGGCCGCCCAGGTGATGAATCCGATCATGGCGCTGTAGGGATCGACGAAGCCGTCGCTGGAGCAGAAGCTGCCGCCCACAATATCGTCGGCACGCAACTGCGGAAACATACCCTGAATCTCATCGCCAGCCATCAGCTGCACGTTCTTCAAACCCATCTTCACTTGCTGCGCATTGTTCGTCCGAAGGTAGGCCATCTGACTCCGGTTGGTCGCGCAAAAAAGATAGCCTTGGGGCCGGTAGTCACAGGGATAACCAAGACGATCTTCGAAGCTGGCATAAAAAGGAATTGAGTACAGCGACATCTGGATGCTGACCGGAGTAGAAAATTGAGCCCGCACTCCGCCCATACTCTTGCCGGTAGATCCTTTGCCTTGAGCGGATTCTCGCTCCACGACCAGAACGTTGCGGCAGCCTTGCGTCGTCAGGTGATAGGCGATGCTGGACCCGACGATTCCACCACCGATGATGACGACATCCGCAGTACGCATATGTCTAGGAGCGAGAACGACTCAGCATTCTAGCGCAAGGGACCGCCCAGCACTGCGAATTGCGCCGGAGTGCCAAGCGTCGGCGAGAGCGATGCGGTGATCCGTAGGGACATGTACTGCTGGAGTATTCGATCATTGCGGGAATGAAACTGCCCTCCACCTAGGTAACTTGCCGCGGTTACCAAGGCTGCCTAGTCTGAAATAGTATGCCCTTGCGCTGCCTCTTGTTCTCCTCGAAGGAAGAGATGGTCCAGCCGATCTGGCAAGTCCTTAAAGATTTAGGGATTGAGGGGGAATACTGCAAGAACGCCGTGGACGCGGTAGAGAGGGTTACGACGCAGCTCTTCCAGATCGTCATCACCGATTGGGGCGATCAACCCGAGGCGACATTCCTGCTCAAGACCGCCCGAGACTTGAAGGCGGCCCAGCGCCCGCTGACCTTGGCGATTGTCGGCGAGGAGGCTAGGCCACAGGCGTTGCAGGCTGGGGCCAATTCAATCCTGCTGAAACCAATTCGTGCCGAGCAGGTACGGGACACGCTGAGCACAGCCTGCGAACTGCTGCAGGCAAAGTTTCAGCCGAGTGCGCCGGCGATTGTACGCGAGAACCCCAAGAAAACTGCGATGGCTGCTGCGGCGCCGACTGCAAGCCTTTCCGTTCCGACCTCCGTGATCCAGGCACCAGAGAAATTGCGCGCTGGAGAATTTCTGCAATCCCCAACCGCTAAGCCGGGAGCTCAATTCGACACGGAAGGTGAAACGGATCAATCAGTCGAGTCTCCTGTTGCGGAAGTGGATGCGCTCACAGAACTGGAACCGACGGCCGCCGCCGTAGAAGAAATTGCCGAGCAAAAGCCTGTGCCGCAAGAGCCTTTGACCGGCTGGGCAGCCCTGCAAGCCCGGCTTACAAAACCGGTACCACAACCGGCCGGGGACGCTCTGTCCAAAATCTCACTCCTGGCATACGAGGGCACGCCTTCACCCGGATCGACAGCGATCGCCTCGCGACCGGAAGACAATAGTTCCGCGAAGGACAATGATCCCGCGAAGAAAGATGCGCAACAGGACTCTCAATCTGAGGCCCTTTTCGCCTACATGTCGCGAGAGTCGAAGGAGGTTACGGATGCTCCCGAGGCGGTTGGAAAGCGACGCGGCAATTTCGCTCTAACATGCGCATTGATAATCGCTGGTGCAATTGTGGTGGCGTTGCCGCCAAGCCGCCAAGGCTTGCGAGTGTTTTTCCGAAGTAGCGTTCGGACGACGCTGCGTTGGTTGAATCCGCCACCCGCTGCTTTACCCCAGCCTGTGGCCCTGCACGACAGTTTTGGCCAGTCGGGTGACGAGTACAAGATGCCAGTGGGCAATATCCCGGACGCAACGACAGACTCCTCACAGATTCGGGTAGTTCCCGTTGTCGACCCGACAGCGAAACCGGGAAAGGGCTCTGAGGCGAATGGCGGGCAGTCGCCGGCGACGGTCGAGAATGCTCCGTCTGATCAAAGTCAAATGGCCCCGTCGCAAGGTTCGGGAGCTCAGGGCGATAAGAGCCAAGCAGTTCAGGGTCCCGATCCCTTTGTCGCGGGCAGTGATAGTGCGTCGGCGCCTTCAGCGCCGGCGGCACCCGCCGCTGTTAATGCGCCAACGACCATACAAGCGGCAGCGCCGCAGGTTCCGGCCGCGCCAATCTCCAGGTTGCCGCAGGCCGTTTCAGGTGGAGAGCCTACCAGCATCCCGCCGAGTCTGAAATCGCAAGTAGCTTCCTCTGCTCCGGAAGCGAGCGGCACCAAACCATACGAAGCTGCGATGTCATCAATAGAACCAGTGAATCTCCCCGAGGCAACTGTACTCGAGTTGCTGGCTCAACCGGTTGAACCCGACTATCCTGCAGCCGCGAAAGCCAGCGGACAGCGCGGCAGTGTGGCGCTGCAGGTGCTTATCGGGCGTGATGGTGCGGTGCAGGACGCAAAATTCCTGCAGGGCTCGCTGATTTTTGCTCGGGCCGCGATCGATGCCGTAAAGCAGTGGCACTTCAAGCCTTACTCAATGAATGGCCGCCCGGTCTCGGTGCAGAGCGTTATCACGCTGAACTTCAAGCCGCCGGCTTAGCGATTTGGTGACGAAGCTGCCGTTGGATCGTCTTAAATAATAATGGATGGCCTGAAATGTGGGAGCCGGAGCCTGTCGATTACTGACGAGACCCGAATAAGAGCAGCCGGGAGACCCAAAGCGGCATCTACAAGTTATAATGAGGAGAAGTTTCAGGAAGTAAGTCCTTTTCGGAAGAAGAATTTGATGTCAATGAAAACTAAGGCGGCGGTGCTGGTTTCGTCTTTTGCTGTGCTGTTGTTCGTTGTGGTCGGTTCCCTCGGAGGCGTTCACGCCTCGTCGAATGACGGCTCCTACCGGCAAATGCAGGTTTATAGCGAGGTACTGTCGCGTGTACAGAATGAGTACGTAGAAGATCCCAATATTCCCAAAGTCACCGACGGCGCGTTGCACGGCCTGGTAGAGTCGCTGGATGCGAACTCCAGCTACCTGACGCCGGATGCCTACAAAACGTATAAGGCGCACAAGTCTGAGGCTAAAGGGGAGATCGGTGCGACAGTTTCGAAGCGCTTTGGGTACGCGGACGTAGTTTCGGTTTTGCGGGGGTCGCCCGCGGAAAAGGCGGGGATTGAAGCGACTGATATTTTCGAATCGATTGAAGGGCAGAGCACACGAGATATGTCACTTCCGGAGATTCGCAACGCGCTGGCCGGGACGCCCGGTTCGACAGTGAATGTGTCGGTGGTGCGCGCCCGCAGAGCGGAGCCGCAGAAGATGACGATCACCCGGGATGTCGTAAGCATTCCGCCAGTCACGGACAAGATGCTGGAAGATGGCATCGGTTACGTGAAAGTGGACGCGCTGACCAAGGGTAAGGCGCAGGAGATCGCTGTAAAGATCAAGTCGCTGGAAAAATCCGGCGCGAAGAAACTGGTTCTGGATTTGCGGAACACCTCCGACGGAGACGAAACTGAGGGGGTCGCAACTGCCAATCTCTTCCTGAATCACGGCACGATCACATATCTCCAGGGGCAGAAATTTCCACGCCAAGCGTTCAACGCCGATCCGGCGAAGACTGTGACTTCGCTACCGATAGCCGTGGTAGTAAATAAAGGAACAGCCGGGGCAGCTGAGATTGTGGCAGCCGCGATCCTCGAAAATGCTCGCGGCGATGTGGTGGGCGACAAGACCTTTGGGGACGGTTCCGTGCAGAAAACCATCGATCTCCCCGACGGCGGGGCGCTGATTCTTTCCGTGGCCAAGTATTACTCACCCAGTGGAAAGGCAATTCAGGAAACCGCCGTGACGCCGAACGTGCTGGTGGCCGACGATACAGACAATGCGATCTCCGAGGACGACGGACAGGAGCCTGCTCCGGAAGAGCCAGAAGCCAAACCCAAGAACACCCAGGATGATCAGTTGCGCAAGGCAGTCGAAGTGTTAAAGAGCCGAAGTAGCTAGTGTCGAGTTGGCACCGGCGATCAGAATTCGTAGCGCAGAGCGAATTGCATCACGCGCGGCTGGGTCAGCAGGCTCGTGTAGGCCCCGAAATTGTTAGGGGACTGGGTGAGCGAAGTGAGCAGAGACGATCCTACACCTTGAGCGTTGAAGCGGGTGAGGTTCGGCAGGTTAAAAACTTCCCAGCGAAATTCCAGCCTGTGAGTCTCGGCATAAGGCATCTTCCAGCGCTTGACCAGGCTCATGTCTAAACCCGCGTAGCCATCCCCGCGCAGGACGTTGCGTGATCCGACCTGGCCGGGGACAGGCAAAGTGAAATCAGCCTGGGCGGCGGCCGGATCGGCGAAAACGTTGACGCTGCCGTTTCCCTTGAAAGTGCCCGTTTTGGGCCGTGAAGTCATCTGAGTGATGGCGGTAAGGAACCAGTCTGTAGGCCAGCGCTGGCCACCATCCACGCTGAAGGGGAATCCGCTGGTCCAGCGTGCTATGCCGGAAAGCTGCCAGCCGCCAATAAAAGCATCCACCAGGCCGCTGTCATTGCCCGCGAGAGCCCGCCCTTTGCCAACGGGCAGTTCGGCAATCCAATTGAGGTTGAATTGGTGGGTAAGATCAAAATCGGAGGGGGCGCGGGCCAGGTTCGGGGAGAAGGCGTTTGCCAGCCGAGTGCCAACGAGGCCGATATTCGTATAGCCATAGACGGAAAATCCAACGCGTGACGCCGCGGAAGTGATGTCGAGAGATTTCGAGTAGGTATAGTTCAGGTCAAACTGAACTCCGTGGCTGAACTGCTTCTTCAGGTTCGCCTGCAACGCGTGGTAGCTTGAGCTGCCAATGGAACTCCAGCCATATGTCGAAATGGCTTGGTTGTTCAAGAGCTGACCGGAATGGTTGCCCAACAAGCCGGGTGGACCATTGAAGTAATAAGAGCCCGAGCCGATGTTGTCGCCCAGTCCGCCGTACAGATCAATATCCGCGAGACCAACAATCTCGTCGCCTATCACGGAAAGCGCAGGATTGTAGTAGAGGTTAAAAACTTCCTGAATCAAACCATCTTTGGGATTGGTCGCGGTAGGGACAAATCCAGTTCCAAGCGTGTCTGCATACTGTGTGGCACCCGGCCGGAGTCGTGGCAGCATGTCAGCCCAGTACTGGGCCGTGGGGCCAAGCATGGCAGCGGTGATGGTGCCAATCTGGGCGGGGGTAATGACCGCCTGGTAATAGTTGGTAGGCGCTCCATTGTTGCTGGCCAGTGCGAACGACCTTGCCAGATTTGACAAGGCCGATGCAGCCGTGTAGTAGTCGATCCCCGTCTTCGGATCCACGAGGTCCAAAGGCTGATTCAAATCACGCTGGGTGAGCAGATCGCGGCCGAAGCGGCCCACGTACGATAACTGCACCGAGAATCGCCTGGGCAGCTCGCGTCCGATGGAAAAATCGGCGGTGTAGGCGTGGGGAGTCTTCAAGGTGTTGTCGGTTCCCCACAAATTGGCCTCTGCGCTAATGTTTGGTGTCTGTGGCCAGCCCGGCGCGGGCGGCGGCTGGAGGAATAGAAAGTTGTTCAGGTTGTATTGCGGGATATTGTGAATGCCCGTAATCCGAGGCAAGTCCTCGGCACCCGTTTCGCCCACCGTGCAGCAGGTATTCTGGATCGTTGTCGACAAGCCGGCAGCGCCAATCTGGTCGAAGCTGTTCAGGAGCGCGAAGCCCGCCCGATCGTAGACTCGGCTGAAACCGGCGCGGATTACGGTTTTGTCGTTATCACCGAAGAAGCTCTTGAGCAGGCCGCCACCGGGGCGGGGCGAGTATGCTATGGAAATTCGGGGCGACCAATCTGTCTTTTCGAAGGGATAGAACCCCGGACCATTGTTTGCCGGGCCACTCAGATTGAACATAATCGCCGGCTCCGCGCCATACCCGATGCCTTGAAGCATGTTCTTCACATCCTGGTTGAACTGAGTCCCGAGGCCGAAGGTCGGCGACGTCTGCAAACCATTGGTCTCCCAGGGTGGAGGAAAGAACGACCAGCGCAGTCCATAGGTCAGCGTGACGTTTGGTTTCATGCGCCAGGCATCCTGGGCGTAAAACTCGTACCAGTCGAGTCCATAATTTCGCTTGACCGGCGCACCCTGCGGAAGAGCATTGCCGCTCTTGTCCAAGTTGTAGTTTGCGACCACGTCCGAGATCATGCCGTACAAGGCCAACAGAGGACGGTCGTACTGCGTGGCGGTCAAAGGCTCGGGTCCGCTAATGCCCGGGTGAGCGTTGGGACTGGTGTTTGTCGGATCCAGGGTGCTTGTAGTGCCCGCGAAACCGATGGGCGACGTCCAGTTTGTTGTCCCAAGTCCTAAAGTGTTCGAGTGGAGGTAACTTGTCCGGGGATCTCGGGCGATTCCAATGGCGGTTCCAAACTGGAGAGTATGGGTCCCCTTGGTCCACGACACGTCGTCGACCAGATTATGCAGCGGCACCTGGAAATTGTGGCTGTAGGTGATGCCCTGATCCAAGCCTAGAAACGTGTTCCATTGCTGGTCGGTATTGCCCACGAGTCCAAAGCTCTGGCGAGTGAATCCCCAATGGAAGGAATTGGTGAGAGTGGGACTGAGAACCGCGATGTAGCCTAAGACAAATCCTTTGCTGTGATCGAGGGTGGTTTCTTCAGGAGCATTCCCTGGCAAAAAAGGAGCGCCCGGGTTGCGCAAGTCCTGCAGCGCGCCGCGCCAGAACAGACTATGCCTGCCGTCGGCTGTAAGACGGTAATCGAGGCGCGCAATGAAGACATCGTTGTCGAGGCTGGTGGGCGCGCGGAAAACAAAACCTGCGTAATTCAAGCCATCTCCGGCGGAAGGGTCATTGGTCACCGTCTGACCGCTGCAAAATGTCTGATCGAGATAACCGGTGTGATTGGGGTTGAGCATCGCTGGATCAATTCCGATACCACGGGGATCAAGGAGCTTGAGCTGCGCGGAATCCCATACGGTGGTGCCCCCGTTCACGTTTACATACTGAAAGATGCCCTGGCAGAGAGACGGCGTAGGGATTACACGCTCGGCGCGCTGTTGCTCCCGCTCGCGAGTTCCTTCGTAGTTGGTAAAGAAAAATAGCCGGTCCTTCTGAATCGGTCCGCCCACCGACACGCCAAAAATATTGCGGTTCAGCTGCAGAGGCTTATTTGGCAGGCCTATATTCAACTCCGATTGCTTGACCAGGTAATCATTCGCGCTGGTGATCGTATTGCGTAGGTATTCATAGATCGTGCCGTGAAAGGCATTTGTGCCGCTTTTGGTTACCAGCGCCACTTGTGCCCCCGAGCCCTGGCCCTGGTCTGCCCCATAGTTTGTGGTTGTGACTCGGAATTCCTGAACCGAGTCCTGCGTCACGGGTAACACTGAGGTAAATGCATAGCCATTCGACTGATCGTTTACATCGACTCCGTCCAGTGTGACATTACTCTGATCGCTTCGCGCTCCATTCACTGCGCCATTGCGCGTGTCTTGATCCTGGTCCGCGATGCGATTGCCGGTATAGGCGACTCCGGCTTGCAGACTCAGCAAATCGGGGACGTTTCGGCCTTCCAGCGGAATCTGGCGCACTTGCTTTTCGTCAAAGGAATTGCCGATAGAAGCGTCGACCAGATTCAAAGCCGGTACCTCCGATGTGACCGTCACGACTTCGGTGGCCGCGCCCACCTTTAGCTGAACGTTGGCCGTGGCCGGTGTATTCACCAGCAGCGCAAGACCCTTCTGTTCATAGCCGCGAAAGCCGGCTGCCGTTACGTGGAGGGTGTAGGTTCCAGGCGGGATAAGAAGGAACTGGTATTCTCCCTGCGCGCCGGTAGTCGCAGTGCGTTCTGTCTTGGATTCGGCATCCACGATCACCACGTTGGCCCCAACTACGGCGTTGCCGTCGGGATCGGTGACCGTGCCGCGGACCGAGGTGGTAGCCTGCCCCAGGGCGAGCCCGGTGCCGAGCACACATGCAAGAAAAGTCAAGGCCAGAGTTGAAAGAATCGGAGAGCGACGCGCAGACCGCGAGCGGAACACCCAAGCTGCGCGAGTCAAGGTGGGCTTCTTGCGCATATCTTCCCTCCCGAACAGCGATTGGCTTTTGCGTGAGGCCCTTCTGAGACGATTCCGTGTACACCTCGCCACGCAGAATGTCAAGCAAGGAATGGCGCATAGTGTCTTATCTCGTGTTTAACACATTACCTGGGAGCGGGGTTGAGCGAGTATGTAGCGTGTGGCTCTTGCTGGCGAAGCCCTGCTATTCTGAGCTCACGTCGCCATGAAGTCGATCTATGAAGATCTTCCGCCGGTGGAGATCGCCGGGCGGAAGTTTGTGGGCCGGGTGTTGCTCGGCCTGCTGGTGTTGATTTCCGCCCTGGTCGGGGCAACTGCGGGGCTTCTGCTGGTTTACACCACGGACCTCCCTCAGGTCGACGCCCTGGAGGCGTATCGACCGAGTTCGATTACCGAGTTGTACGACGACCATGAACGGGTGATTGGGTCGTTCGCTCTGCAGCGGCGGGTAGTGGTGGGCTACGATGATTTTGCTCCAGTGCTGCGCGATGCGCTGGTTTCCATTGAGGACAAGGACTTCTACCGCCATTCGGGAATCAATTTCTGGCGCATTGTAGGCGCAGCCTATCGCGATATTGAATCAGGCGGCACGGTGCAGGGGGCATCGACACTGACCATGCAGTTGGCGAGGAACCTGTTTCTTTCGCCGGATCGCTCCTTCCATCGCAAGGTGCAGGAGACGATGCTCGCCATTCAAATCGAGCGGCGTTTTACCAAGCCGCAGATCTTCACTTTGTACGCCAATCAAATTTTTCTGGGGCATGGGGTGTATGGCTTCGAGGCGGCATCGGAATTCTATTTCAGCAAGCCGGCGCGCAATCTTACGCTGGTGGAGGCGGCATTGCTGGCGGGCCTTCCAAAAGGGCCGGGAGTCTATTCGCCGATCAACCATCCGGACCGGGCAATGAGGCGCCGGAATCTGGTGATCAATGCGATGCTCGAGGATGGGAAGATCACGGCAGCACAGGCCGAAGACGCCCGCTCCAAACCAATTGGATTGCATCTCCAGCATGATCCTAATTCCCTGGCTCCTTACTTCGTTGAGGAGATACGGCGGTACTTGGAGACCAAGTATGGCGCTGACCAAGTGCACGAGGGCGGCTTGAAGGTCTACACATCTCTGGACGTCGACTTGCAGAGGACTGCGAACCAGGCTGTTCTGGATGGACTGGCAGCCTACGAACGCCGCCACAAATGGAAAGGCCATTTAGAAAATATTCTGGCGGAGGGGAGTGCGATCGACAAGTACGAGCACCCCGATTGGGAGGACGAGCCAGAGGTGAATGGATATGTGCACGCGCTGGTGACTTCCTCCGGCGTTGGGATTGCGACGGTGAAGTTTGGCCGCTACAGTGCCGCACTGGGGCAGGCAGATGTTACCTGGACGCAGGGCAAGATACAAAATCTGTTGCGGACAGGAGATATCTGCTATGTGAAGATATTGTCGCTGAGTACCAACGGAGCGGCGCGTGTGAGCCTCGAACAAGACTCCGGTGCGCAAGGATCGCTGCTTGCAATCGACAACGCGACCGGTGGAATCAAAGCGATGGTCGGCGGACGCGATTTCAGCGAATCGAAATTCGATCGGGCGACGCAATCGTTGCGGCAGGTCGGATCGTCGTTCAAACCCTACGTGTACACGGCGGTGATTGATCAGGGAGGAAGCCCGGACGACACGATCCTGGATGAGCCCGTCACTTTCGAGAGCGGCTCCGGACCTTACTCGCCGCATAACTACGACGAAAAATTTGAAGGGATTATTACCCTGCGGCGCGCACTCGCGCAATCGCGCAACATTCCGGCGCTGAAGCTGGCCAGCAAGGTTGGCATCAAGACGGTAATTGATTACGCCGAACGATTTGGAATTACAGCCAGGTTGCCCCCGTATTTGCCGGTTGCGCTAGGCTCGGCGGAGATCACTCTGATGGAACAAACTTCCGCCTACAGCGTGTTTCCGAACGATGGCGTGCGCGTGACGCCTCGCTATATCACCAAGGTGACAGATTATGAGGGGCGAGTGCTGGAAGAGGATTATCCCGAAGTAAAGGACGTGATCAGCGCACGAACGGCGCGGATCATGACTGCGATGCTGCGTGAGGTAGTGCTCCATGGAACCGGAGCAGCGGCCGCGAAGATGCCTTTCCCCGTTGCCGGGAAGACCGGGACGACTAATGATTTCACGGATGCGTGGTTTATGGGATTCTCCCCGACCATGACTTGTGGTGTCTGGGTCGGCTTCGACGAGAAGAAAAGCTTGGGAGCTAAAGAGACGGGAGCGCACGCTGCCTTGCCGATCTGGATGAATTTCATGAACGCAGCCGTGGCCGGGAAAGATGCGGGACAATTTCAGCCGCCGCCTGATGTGCCCGGAGGCCTTGTGCAGAAAGTAGACACGCCGGATTCTTTCGCGGGCGCGGACGAAGCGCACTGACAGTTTTCTTGCATCAGCTAACAGTCGCGTCCGCTCGCTTACGACTCGCAAGATTTGGTTTTGGAGAACAATGAGGCCCCTGTTCCGCTTTGCGATACTGGCTCTGGCGATGATGGTGATCGCAATGATGTCGGCAGTGACGGCGATGCGATTTGCCATTCACGGGCAAGAAGTGCAAGTGCCCGCTATTATTGGCATGACGCCTTCGGAAGCGGAACGCACTGTTGTCGGGCTGGGTTTGCAGATTGAAATAGAGCGGCAATATTACAGTCCGCAGATTCCTGAGGGACGAATCGTGACCCAGTTGCCTCTGCCGGGAACTAAGGTCAGGCGAGGATGGCAGGTACGAGTGGCGCAGAGTATGGGGCCGCAGCGCGTATCCATTCCTGATGTAACCAGGCAGAGTGAGCGCGCGGCGGAATTAAATATCCGGCGGCGCGGGCTGGAGGTTTCATCCACGGCGGAAATGCAATTACCCGGAACGCCTGCTGACCAAGTACTGGCCCAAAGTCCACCTGCCAACGCCAGCGAAGTGTCAGCTCCGAAGACCAGCTTACTGCTTACGAAAGCGGCCGATCCGCCGGCGTATGTGATGCCAAGTTTTGTCGGACAACCGCTAGGCAGTGCAAGTCGAATTCTGCAGGATGCGGGCTTCAAATTAGGGAACGTCAGCGTGGCGCCGCCGGCAGTGAATGCGGCCCCTCAAGATACTGCGTCGCCGCCGGTGTCCACGCCTCCCTCTCAACCTTCGCCAGCCAGTATGATCGTCGCGCAAACCCCGCCCGCGGGACAAAAAGTTCCGGCGGGGGCCGTCGTGAACTTCGAAGTGCGATAGGGCCTCAAAGGCATTGTTTTCCCCCTTAGGTTCTTTCGAGGATGGCGGCGAAGAAACCGTCGCATGGGTGTACGCCCGGCAGCGTGCGTAGGAACTTTCCGCGCGTGAGCGAGGAGGGGTCAGGCCAGATCAATTCGCCTTCCCGTTGCAACCGTTCGATCTCGTTGCGGCAGTCGAGTACGCGGAATGAAACATTTTCTGCCAACGCGCTTTCGACGACATCTTCGTTTTCTTCTCTCTCCAACGAACAGGTGGAATAGATTAGGCGACCTCCAACGGCAACCTGGCCCATGGCCGAGCACAAAATAGCAATCTGGCGTGCCTGAAGTTCTGCAATGTCTGCAGGCGCGAGCCGCCATTTAATCTCCGGATTGCGCGCGAGCGTACCAGTGCCCGAGCAAGGCACATCGGCGAGAACGCGATCGAATTTTGCAGCAAACGGCAAGTTCCGCGCGTCGCCGGCAATCACGTGGACATTCTGTGATCCGGCCACGGTGATTCGATGGTGCGCGCTCAGGAGTTTTCGCAGCAAGCGTGCGCGGTGAGGATGCAGTTCGACTGCAGCGATTCTCACATTTGGGTTGCGATCGGCGATGGCCAGACTCTTTCCACCGGGGGCGGCGCAACAATCGAGAAGCTCTTTGCCTTGCCCGACGAGAGCGGCCACCAATTGCGAGGCTTCATCTTGTGTTACACAAAGGCCCGCCCGAAAAGTGGCGGTTTGCGTGACATCGGCTTTCTGGACGCGTCTTGCGGATGATAGAAGATTACCGGGACCGAGTTCGATGCCTTCGGAGCGGAGCTGATCTTCGGCATCACGCTGGCGAAGACGGATTGCAGTCGTGGGAACCGTTTGGTTATACCGGCAAATTTCCAGCGTAGCCTCCAGTCCGTAGGCCTGGCTCCAGCGTTCCACAAGCCAGAGGGGATGGGCGCTCCCCGCCGCGATAGTTTCGGCGGAAGCATGATCGATCGCAGGTAAAGCAGCTTTGTGAATGGGTGATGTGGCACGTGCGAGTTTGCGCAACACCGCATTGACGAAGGGAGCAGCGGAACGTTTGCGGGCGCGCTTGACCAGCTCAACACTCTCGTTAAGTGCAGCGCTAGCGGGAATGCGGTCGAGCCAGCGGAGTTGATAGAGTCCAAGACGCAGCGCGATAAGAATCTCAGGATCGAGTTTGGAAACGGGATGGGTTGAATTCTGGGCGATTTGAGAGTCAAGCAGCGATTGCCAGCGAAGAACACCCATGACAAGCTCGGTCGCCAGCGAGTGATCAACGATTGTCAGCTGGTTGCAGAGGCGGGAATGTAGAAGTTCGGAAGCATAGGAAGACTCGCGCTCGACGCGGAGCAATATATCGAATGCCGCTGCTCGAGCGGGCGAAGCCGTGCGGTGCGAACCTTGAGCTTTTGATTTCACTCCTGCCAGTATGACGGAAGTTGCTGCTCTGAGAAACATTCGCGCGCCCGAGGATTACCCGCTCAACCGTTCGCCGGGCTGGGGACGATAACCACGAATGAAGTCGGGGGCTGAGCTCCGCTTTTTACCCTCCACTTGTAACTCAAGAATCTCGAGTGCGGTGTTGTGACCGCAGCCGACAAGAAGATGATTACCATCTACTTTCAGTTCAGCCGGCATAATTTCGCGGTCGAGCGCCATTGCCCTCCATATCTGCAAGCTCTTCGCCCGAAACTTCGAATACGCGCCGGGCCAGGGCTGGAAGCCACGCAGCCGATTCAATATCTCACTGGCAGAGCGAGAGAAATCGATGAGTCCGTCTTCCTTCTCGAGAATAGGTGCCAGCGTTGCCTGGGAGTCATCTTGCGGGCGCGGACGGATGCTGCCAACTTGCAGTCCGCGCAGGGTTTCGACGGTAAGATCCGCTCCTATGCTCGCCAGTTTTGGCGCGAGAGTCTCCGATGTGTCATCCCGAGTAATCGGAGTTTCTTGTTGCAGAAGAATGTCTCCAGTGTCGAGGCCAGCGTCAAGTTTCATGGTGGTAACCCCCGTGAGGGAATCGCCGCGCGCAATTGCCCACTGAATAGGCGCAGCACCCCGATATTTCGGCAGCAGCGAGGCGTGCAGGTTGATGTTGCCGAGAGGTGGAAGATCGAGCATCCATTGCGGAATGATGCGGCCGTAGCCGACTACGATGATCGCGTCAGGTTTGAGGAGAGTGAGTTGAGCACGGAAGTCTTCATTGTTCTTGATGCGCTCCGGTTGGACGATCGGCAATCCTAATTTCAAAGCACGCTGCTTGACCGGAGATGAGACGAGTTCGAGACCGCGTCCCTTGGGGCGATCAGGTTGCGTTACCACGAGCACTATGTGGAATCCGGCATCGACCAGTTTGTCGAGAGTGGGCACCGCAAACGCAGGTGTTCCGCAAAACACGAGAGAGAGGGAGCCATCCGGTGAACGGGTCATCGGGTCATCGAGCGATTGAAGAGATGTGGTCACTCGCTTAATCACCCCATCACCAGATGACCCGATTGCTCGATTCTCTACCATTCTCCCGCTTTGACCAGCTTGCGGATTTTGCGCTTGATCACGTCACGTTTGAGAGCGCTGATGTGGCTGAGATAGAGCTTGCCGTTGAGGTGGTCAGTCTCATGCTGAAAGGCGCGCGCCAGCAGATCGTCACCGGTCTTCTCGAAAACCTGGCCGGTCAGGTCCTGGGCGCGAATGGTCACAAGCTGCGCGCGCGAGACGTTCTCGCGAAAATCAGGAATACTGAGACACCCTTCGCTCTGCGAATGGCGGCCTTCTTTGTGAATGATTTCCGGGTTGATGAGGACGATTTTGGCACTTGGATCTTCTTTGAAAGTGATATCGATCACCGCGACCCGGCGTGGAATGCCGATCTGCGGCGCAGCGAGGCCTACTCCCCGAGCGGCATACATGGATTCGAACATGTCCTCGACTAGCGTCTTGAGTTCCTTGTCGAAGACAGTTACTTTCTCACTCGGCTTCTCGAGGACGGGATTCCCGAATTTCACGATCGGATAAATCATCATTAACTAGTAATCAATAATCAAATCAAAATTACAAAGCTCATTAATAATTCTTCAATTGCAGACAGTAGCCCTGGAAGTTGCGCAACGTCTCTCCCATTGAGTCGCCGCCGAATTTCTCGAGAGCGCAGCGAGACACGGTAAGGGCAACCATAGCCTCAGCGGCAACGCCGGCAGCCGGAACTACACAAACGTCGGACCGCTCATACGCCGCGCTCACGGGTTGACGTGTGGCGAAATCGACCGACTGCAGCGGCCGACGCAACGTAGAAATCGGCTTCAAATATCCGCGCACGCGGATTTCCTGCCCGTTGGAGACCCCGCCTTCGATTCCTCCGGCATTGTTGCGAGTGCGCGTGAACGCAGTGAAGTTCGTCAGGCCACCATAGCCTATTTCATCGTGCACCGCAGAACCGGGGGAGGCTGCGGCGTTAATCCCAGAGCCGATCTCCACTGCCTTCACTGCTTGCAAAGACATGACGGCGGCGGCTAGCAGGGCGTCCAGGCGCTCGTCCCACTGCGCATACGTGCCTAAGCCGGGAGGAACGCCATGTGCTACCACTTCAAAAACTCCTCCCACCGAATCGCCCGTCTTCAGAACTTTATCAACTTCGCCCTTCATGCGTTGCTCGGTTTCCCCATCGGCACAATTAAGCAGGATTTCTTCCTGACTGTAAAGACTCTGTATCCGATCCCAGGAGACTTCCTGTTGGACAGTTGTTCCACCGACGGCAACCACATGGCTGAGCACTTCGACTCCCAGCTCGCGCAGGAAAAGTTTCGCGAGCGATCCGATGGCGACGCGGGCCGCCGACTCCCTTGCCGACGCGCGCTCCAACACGTAGCGCGCTTCCGGGAAATTGTATTTGAGAGCTCCCGCCAGATCCGCGTGCCCTGGCCGCGGAGACGCCACGCGCTTGTGCCGGGCAGAGTCGCCTTCTGCGACAGGCAGAGCATCTTGCCAGTTCTTCCAATCCCTGTTTTCAAGTTGAACGGAAATGGGCGAACCGATCGTCATGCCCTGCCGGATTCCAGAAAGGACGTGAGCCGCGTCACGCTCAATTTTCATGCGCCCGCCGCGGCCGTAGCCCTGCTGACGCCGCCAGAGTTCACGATCGATAAATGTCTGATCTACTTTCAGCCCGGCGGGCAGGCCCGAAAGGAAAGCGACCAGAGCTTCGCCGTGCGATTCACCGGCTGTGAAATAGCGCAGCATAAGTGCTCGATTCTACCTGATGCGGCTTGCCACTCGAGTTTCTGACTGCAGAAAAAGTCGCAAGCGTGCCGGAAACTGCAAGAAAACTGCTCCGAATAGAGATTCGCATGCCGCAAAACCGCAAATGATTGCTACAATACTTAGACAACGATTAAGTCTTTGCGGGTTTCAATTCCGCCCTAAGCCGCGTCACTCCGAATATTTTCTGGCCCAAAGGAGAATAAGTGCGTCCTCGCACGGATACGGGAGAAATGTTGTTTCCAACAACTAAAATTCGCTGCCTGCTTGTGCACGATCACGTTCTGTTTCGGCAGGGGTTGCGCCGTTTGTTGGAAGACGAGCCTGATATTGATGTCGTCAGCGAAGCTGGTAACGCGGCGGAGTGCCTGCGCAAAGTGTATGAGTTCCGTCCGGATGTGGTAGTCGCGGATGCCGCCACGTTCGGGCTATCCGATACCGATGCTGAGCTTTGTGTGGCGCGGGAATCTCCGCGGACAAAGATGGTTTTCGTGAGCATGTGGGAGGAGGCTGCCTCTCCATTCACGGGCTGGCGGACCGCATCGAAGGGCTGCGCGGTGCGGAACACCTCGGCGCAAGAATTGACGGAGATGATCCGGAGGTCCTGCGGCCGCGATCGAGCGAACTCCGAGGATGCTCTCTTGGGCTACAGCGCGCGCCGCCCCATGGAAACGCAGTTGCCAGCGGAGGTGGCTCTTACAGCCCGCGAGCGGGAGGTGCTGAAACTGCTGGCGGAGGGCAAGACGGTGCGTGCGGCGGCAACCATCCTGGGATTGAGCAGCAAGACTGTGGATGCGCATAAGTTCAATCTGATGCGGAAGCTTGGCATCCACAATAAAGCGGAGCTGGTAATGTGGGCGGTTCAGAAAAACGTTGTGAAGGTTCCGGTTAACTTCTGAGTGGTCGCGACCGGGCGCAAGCGGCCGCCAATTCAGCGAGGCTGGAAACCTGCAGATCGGGACGTCCTTCAATCGCCTTCACTGCACCGACGCCGCTTCGTGCCGAGGGACGGTTCACCCACACTGTGGCCAGGCCTAGCGATTGTGCGGGAATTACATCGTGGTATACGCTCTGCCCCACATGCAATACGCGATCGGCAGCTACGCCGATGCGGCTCAGCGCGAGGTTAAAAATTTTGAGCGACGGCTTGTAGGCCTGGGCTTGCTGGGCCGTGACAATCTGATCAAAGTTCACTCCGAGCTGAGGCCGGGTACCGGCGAAAAGATCGTCGTCCACATTGGAAATGATCGCTAATCGAAATTGTTTTTGAAGTTCGCGGAGCGCCTCAACCGTATCCGGCCATGGTTTCCATTGCGGCAGTGAGTCAGGCAGTGAGCGGGTCTCGCTGTTTGTGGGTAGAAATCCAAATTCTTGTCCGAATCGTCGCATAACAGAGTGAAGTACCTCGCGATATCGGCGATATTCTCCCGACTCGGCGCTGGCTTCGAAATCTCCGTAAAGCTGCAGGATCGTGGCGTCGTCCGTGTCCTTGCCATGCTCGGCAAGGACTCGATGCAGACAGCGAAGAAGGCCCTCCTCCCAGTTGATGAGGGTTCCGTAGCAATCGAAGGTGAGGAATTCGACTCGACTGAAGTCGAGCGATGAGGCAGCGGATGTCACTGGAGGAGTTTCTCCATTTCTTTCTCGTCGATCACTTTGACGCCGAGGTCTTTAGCCTTATCCAACTTGGATCCTGCATCTATTCCGGCAACTACGTAATCCGTTTTCTTACTGACCGAGCCCGTGACCTTGCCGCCGGCATCTTCAATCATTTTTTTGGCTTCGTCGCGCGTGAAGTGGGCTAATGTTCCCGTTAATACAAAGGTTTTTCCAGCCAGCTTGATGCCGCGCTGCTTCTTCTGGCCGGTCAGAGTTAGTCCAGACTCGCGCAGTCTTTCCACCAGTTTACGATTGGCCGCAATACCGAAGAATTCCAAAATGCTCTCGGCGATGCGGGGGCCGACTTCGTTCACTTCCTGCAACTCTTCGAGGCGGGCATGCTCGAGAGCTTCGATCGATCCAAAATATTCCGCCAGAAATTGCGCCGTGCGTTCGCCGACAAACCGAATGCCAAGGCCATAGATCACGCGCTCCAGCGCCAGCTTTTTCGAATTCTCGATCTCATCGAGAATATTCTGCGCCGACTTATCCGCGAAACGCTCCAGACTCAGCAGGTCTTGCTTTGTCAACTTGTAAATGTCGGCAACATCCTTCACCAGGCCTCGCTCCATCAGCTGATTCACCAGAGCCTCGCCCATGCCGTCAATATTCATTACGCCCCGCGAGGCGAAATGCAGAATCGTCTCGCGCAGCTTTGCCGGGCAATTCGCATTGACGCATCGGTAATCGACTTCGCCCTCGGTGCGGACGACCTTTGTGCCGCACACCGGGCAGGTCTCGGGCATGTGAAAAATCTTGTGGCCTCGCGGATGATCTTTGTCATCGATGACCTTGGCGACCTTCGGTATTACATCGCCGCCGCGTTCCACCTGCACCCAATCACCGATCTTCACGCCCAGGCGCTCAATCTCATCCATGTTGTGCAGAGTGGCGTTTCTCACGGTTGTGCCGCCGATCAGAACCGGCGCCAACATTGCAACCGGTGTGAGTTTGCCGGTGCGCCCCACCTGGACGCGGATGTCTTCGAGTTTCGTGATTCCGGCCCTCGCCGCGTATTTGTAGGCGATTGCCCAGCGAGGAGCCTTGCCCGTAAACCCGAGTTCATTCTGCAGCGCAGTGCGATCGACTTTGAGCACAATACCGTCAATCTCGTACGCCAGCGATTCGCGCTTCGCCTCCCATTGCCGGATGAATTCCCAGGCCTCGTCGATGCTATGCACAAGCTTACGATTCGGATTGACCTTAAATCCTGCCGCGACCAGCGCATCGAGAGTCTTCCAGTGTCGATCGAAATATGTGCGCCCGTTCTCGAGCAAGATATAGGGAAAGAAGTCCATGTGGCGTTCCGCAGTAACATTTGCATTTAACTGCCGCACCGTACCCGCGGTAAAGTTGCGGGGATTAGCAAATGTCGCGAGCCCCTTACTTTCTCGTTCTTCATTCACCTTCTTGAAGGCAGCAGTGGGCATCAGCAGCTCGCCGCGCACTTCAAAATCCTCAGGGATCCCAGCTTTCTTGAGTTTCTCTTTCGGAATCGACAACGGCACCGACCGAACTGTACGCACGTTGAGGGTCACATCCTCGCCCACGGTGCCATCACCGCGTGTAATTCCGTGCAGCAGCTTACCGTCTTGATAAATCAACGCGAGCGACATGCCATCCAGCTTCAATTCGCAAACATAATCAACATCTTTCTTCCCGCTCAACTCGTGAACGCGGCGCTCCCAGGCGCGCAGTTCTTCCTCGCTGTAGGTGTTATCGAGCGATAACATTGGCGACGAGTGCGGCACTTTGACAAAGCCCTCCCGCGGCTTGCCGCCAACGCGCTGCGTAGGAGAATCGGCGGTAACCAGTTCGGGATGCTGCGCCTCCAGATCCTTGAGTTGCTGCATCCGCTTATCGAATTCCGCGTCCCTGATCTCAGGCTGGTCGAGGACGTAATACAAGTATTCGTGGTGGCGGATCTCTTCCCGTAGGAATTCGATCTTTTTTTCGGGGTCTTTGTCCGAGGAAACCATCGGGCAGATTATAGTCGGAGACTGCACCGCAGCGCGGAGCGGCAGACAAGCGTCGCAATCACAACCGGAATTGCTTTGAACATCCTTGAGACACAGCGCGTCGTTGTTCGGGAATTTTCCTCGAATGATGTGGATGTGTTCAAGCTAAGCCCAGAGCCTCGATGATGAAGGCGAAGCATAAGAATGCGCCCGAAACGCTACGCGTGCCGGCGCCATTGGGCCAACTTCCCTGGAACGTCGCGAAAGATCAGTTCAGCAAGTTCGCTCAGTGCGGCGTCCTGGAAACGTGCACTCGAGGAGTTTGGCAGGAAGCCGCTACTTCACGGTGAACAGCGCCGACGCCGTCACATTCTCCCATTCGACGAGCAGTTTTCCCTTGCCGCCGCCGGTGCCCGACAGCGTGATCTTGACGGTTTCGACGGGAGATGACGGCTTGCCCATAGTGAGCGAAGCGCGGCCCAGTTCGGTGGCCGGATCATTGGTGGTAGCGCCCTCGCGAATGCCGTCCGGTGATTTCCCCACGCCCCCGATGTGGCGGGCGCCGTCCATCAGGGTTTTGTTGATGATCAGCGTCCACTGGCCGTTGTCCAGGTCGGCGTACAGAGTGTAGTCGCCCTTGGGAATGGCGAGGCCATTCAAGTCGAGATCGGCGTCGGTGTGCAGGACAGTGGCGTAATCGGCGCCCAGACGCCACACCTTGCCATACGGCTCGAGCGCGCCGGCGCCACCAAAAATCTGGCGCCCCCTGACGGAGGGAGCGTGGTAGTAGATCCAGAGGTTCTGGCCGTTGATGGTGACGCTGGTTTCGGCGCCCGGGCTCTTGGTGTTCTTAGTGACTAAGTCTTCCTTCTTCACTTGGGCGACGGCCAGCATCATCCCGCTTAACAAAAGAGCACTCAACAGAATTCGTCTCATTTCCGATGCTGTTCCTTTCTCTCGGGAGTATACGACGCGCGCAGCGACTGCCCCGCGGGGTTTACAAGTGAAGCTGGCGATGGATCGCGGAGCAGTTGTTGGTCCAGCAAAGCGTTCGCGGTAGTACGCAACTTGCAAGTGACGCTGGCCTGTGCCAAATTGAAGGGGCGGCAAAGCGAGAAGTCGGACGATGCGGAAGGCTCCAAACTCAAGCGCTAAAGTTTCCGCTCCGTTCGCGACTGAACTGCCCGCTTCCTTGCTTAACGCCTTCAACACCAACAACCGGATCAACCAATATTTGATCGAGAGCATTCCCTCGGCGGCGTGGAAAGCCAAACCGCCGGACGGCAAAGGCCGAACCATTGCTTCGATCGTCGCTCACATGCACAACGTGCGCGTAATGTGGCTCAAGGTTTCCGGAAAAGGCGGCGAGATTCCGCCGCAGCTCAATCGCGCCACTGTAACTCCAGCGCAGGCCTCGCAGGGTCTGGAGAAGAGCCGCCACGCTCTGAGCGATTTAATGGCCCGCGCCCTGGAATCCGACGGCCGCATCAAAGGTTTTCGTCCCGATGTGGCCGGCTTTGTCGGTTACCTGATCGCTCATGATGCCCACCACCGTGGACAAATCGCAATGCTCGCCCGTCAATTGGGCCATCCTCTGCCGCAGAAGATCACGTTCGGGATGTGGGAGTGGGGTTCGCGCTGAGGCGGTTCCTATCGCCGCGTGATTCGCTCGCTCAGGTACAATCCACCTTCGGTCCACCCATGCAAAAGGCAGCTTTGCTCTTCAACCCTGATTCCGGCGGTAGTCGGGGCCGAGGCCAGCGCGAGTTGGAATCCGTGCTGAGGTTGCTTCGCGGCATGGACGTCGAGACCGAACTCGTGCTTGCCCACTCGCCTGCTGAGGCGCAAGAGCGGGTACGCAGGGCTGTACACGCAGGATGTGACACGGTTTTTGCCTGCGGCGGGGACGGCACCATCAACAACGTTGTCCAAGTACTGGCAAATACTAAGGTCGCACTCGCAGTCCTGCCGATGGGCACGGCCAATGCGCTGGCTCACGACATTGGTTTGCCGATGAATGTGATGGCGGCAGCGCGGGCTGTGTTGCGTGGCGTGCCCCGCCGGATTGCGCTGGGCCGGATCGAGTGTATGGATCTCGATGGCAATCAAGGCATGCGCTTTTTCGTCGTCGCAGCCGGCGCTGGAGTGGATGCACACCTCTTTTACAAGCTCCGTACCGGAACCAAGAAGCGAATGGGGATGGCAGCTTACTATGCGAAAGCTTGGCATCTGTGGTTTACGCATCCTATGGCGCGTTTTCAGGTTGAGTTTGCTGAGACGGGCTCCGGCGATCTTCGGCGAGCGGATGTCACGGAGCTGATGGCCGTGCGCATTCGAAACTTTGGTGGAGTGCTGCAGGAACTGGCCCCGGGAGCGTCTCTGGAGCGCGATGACCTGCGGCTGGTGTTCTGCCGGACTTCGAGCCGACTTTCCTATCTTCTCTACGTGACCCGCGGATTGCTTCGGCGCCGGTGGAAGGTGCCGGGCATTGATTTGGCGTACAGCAGCCGAGTTTCGTGCGCGTATCTGGTCAGATTGAAATCTGGAGAAAACCCGAAGGTGCGGCCCAAAGTCTATTTTGAAGCAGATGGGGAACTGGTTGGCACGCTGCCTGCCACAGTTAGCATGGTAGCCGATGCTCTCACGCTGCTTGCGCCTTCGCCCTGACAGGTTGGCATTTGCCGGATATCCAAATAGAATCTTCAGACCGCTTGGAACCCATCACCCATTTCCTAACCGGCGCGTGCATGGGCCGGGCCGGACTCAATCGCAAGACTGCGCTTGCGACACTTACGTTGACCCTCGCGGCGGAGGCTCCCGATCTGGATGTGCTCGGACGCTTCGGCGGCCCCGCCTTCGGCTTCGCCCACCATCGCGGATTCACGCATTCTTTTCTCGGAGTGCCGCTCGACGCTGTGGTGGTTGTTGCCTTCGTCTATCTGATCTGGTGGTTACGCGGGCGGAGAGTGAAAGATCCCAACCTCCCGCCGCGCTGGGGATTGCTCTTCTTCTATGCCTGCATCGCCGGCCTTAGCCACATCTTGCTCGACTTCACCAACAACTACGGCGTGCGGCCGTTCTGGCCGTTTTCCGAGAAGTGGTATTCCTGGGACATTGTCTTCATCTTTGAGCCGATCATGTTCAGCATCTTGCTCTTGGGGCTAATTGTGCCCTCTTTCTTCGCGTTGATTGATAACGAGGTCGGTGCGCGGCCTTACGGGCCGCGGGGTCGGTTCGCCGCCACGCTGGCGCTCGCGGGCGTGGTATTGATGTGGGGGCTGCGGGACTTTGAGCACCGGCGTGCGGTGGCTGCTCTAGCCGCCCGCACCTATCAAGACGCCGAACCGCTGCGGGTTTCCGCTTATCCCGCGCTTACGAATCCATTTCGGTGGTACGGCGTGGTGGAGACGCCTGCATTTTTTGTGCTCGCTCCGGTGAACTCGTTGGGTCCGGAGGTTGATCCCGATGGCGATCTCAAGATCCGTTACAAGCCGGAGGAAACTCCGATCACTTTGGCGGCAAAGAGGTCTTATTTGGGACGCGTATACCTCGATTGGGCGCAGTATCCGCTGGTTGAGACCCAAACACTTCCCGAAGGGGAATATATCGTGGACTTCCAGGATTTGCGCTTTGTACAACTGCCCAGCTTGTTCGGCCGGCGGGGAGAGACGAGGAGAGCCTTGGGAGCCGGCGTTCAATTGGACAAGAATCTGCACGTTGTCGGCGATGTCTATGGCTCCGGCAGAAAACAAGTCCTCGTGCCCGAACCCGACTGAGACAGCAATCTGCCCCGGATCTCAATATCGCCACTCTTCTCGATGGCCCCTTGACGTACGATCCCCCTAGCGCCCAGAATAATATTTTGTTTCTCGAGGTGCTCATGTTGCCCTACCTGTTCGTTCTATTAGCAATTGCGGTTCGCTTTTTGCCGTTTGCGGGGCCGTTTAGTATTTTGCCGCACGCCTGGCACTTCACTCCCGTGGCGGCTTCACTGTTGTTTTTCGGAGCCCGCGGGTCGCGTCGGCAGGTGTGGGTGCCTTTAGTTCTTTTGGCGGCGACGGACGTTATCCTTACCAAATTTATCTACGCGTACGTTCTTTCCTGGGACCATCTCGTTACGTGGGCTTGGTATGCGGCAATTTTGTGGCTTGGCACCAACTTGCGCGAAAAATCCGGGCCGGTGCGTGTTGTAGGCGCGGCGTTAGCCAGTTCAGTTTCGTTCTTCCTGGTTAGCAATTTCGCAGTGTGGGCGGCGTGGCCAGAAATGTATCCCCGGGGCTTCAACGGGTTGATCATGTCTTACGCGGCCGGACTTCCATTTTTCCGAGGAACGATCGAGAGCGATCTCTTCTTTTCGATTGCGTTTTTTGGAACGCCGGTATTCCTGATGGCGCTTTCCCGCTGGATGCATAAATCGGCGGGGGATCACATTCCAGCCTGAGAGCGCAGATCAATCAGCCACGGCGCCTTTATCCTTTATCCTTACGTCCGCGCCCTCGATTCCGGCGCATCAGTAGCCAAACAAAGACTCCGCCTGCCACTGCCGCCAACAGAGCAGAAAGATGCCGCCGGACGAGCGCCCCTAACAACCCCATAATCTGCGGACCGAACCACAAGGTCAGCAAAGAAAGCACCAGGAATCGCACGAATCGTCCCGCGAAGATTGCCGCCAGGAAATCGCGAAACGGCATCTCGAACACGGCCGCTCCGAGCACGAAGATTTTGAACGGCGTAGGCGGCGGCAACATTCCGGGAAACATCAACGCCCAGAATTCGTGCTGTTCAAACGACCTATGAATGCGTTGAAAACGTTCCTCGGAAATGCGCTTGCGCAGCACTTTTTCGCCCCCAAGGTAGCCGATGATGTAAAGCGGGACGCTGCCGAACGCCGAACCGAGCGATGCCATGATGACGTAGAAGAGCAAACGTTTGTGATCCTGGTAGGCATAGGTCGCCACAATGGCGTCCACGGGCATGCCTAACAGGGCGGAATCAGCGAAGGCGATTACAAATACACCCCAGATTCCAAGGTGCTGCAATAGTATCCAGACCCACGCGGTATACCTCGCCAGAATGTGTCCGATAGTCTTCAAAATGAAACTCAGTCTACGTGAAAAGCGCTGTATTCACATGGCTGAAACATTTCGCGAGTCTTTTGTCGGCAAATCCCTCAGTTTACTGGACAGTTACTTGGGTTACTCGCAAAGTTATCATGCACCAATTTTGATGCAACTTTCATCACGCCGTAACATTGGTCTGCTACAAGAGAACTGTGGATCTGCCTGTATACAACACGCTGATCCTTTCCGATCTGCACCTCGGTGCGGACACCAGTCACGCACGCGAAGCCACGCACGTGTTGAAGAACAACCACTTTCAACGGTTGATCCTGCTGGGCGACATCTTTGCCGACCTAAACTTCGCCCGCCTGACGAAAGAACACTGGAAGTTCCTCGGCTACATTCGCAAGCTTTCGAACCCCAAACGTAACATCGAGGTCGTGTGGGTGGAAGGCAACCACGACCACGGGCTGACCAACATCATGTCGCATTTGGTGGGCGTTCGCGTCTACCAGCACTACGAATGGGAATTCGGGGGACGGCGGCATATCGCGATTCACGGCCATCAGTTCGACGGCTTCCAGGTGAACAATGTTCGGCTCAGCAAGCTGGGCACCTCGGTCTACCTCAAGTTGCAAAAGCTCGACTTCAAGAGCAAGCCCATCGTGCGGCTGATTGATCGCCTGAACACGCGATGGTTGCGTATGTCGTCGAAGGTTTCCGCGGGAGCTTTGCAATACGCGCGCCAGCACGAGGCTGATCGCATTTTCTGCGGCCACACGCACGAAGCTGTCCACGTCGAAGAGGGCGGGGTTGACTACTACAACGCGGGTGGCTGGGTTGACTCCCGCCTGACGTATGTGACGGTTGACGAACAGGAGGTTCGCATCCATGAATTCAATGAGCACGAGCACGAATACCACGAGCGAGCTGACGATCGTGATTCCAGCCAAGAACGAGGCGAAGCTGATTCCTCGCTTGCTGACCTCACTGATGAATCAGGACTACTCGAAGATGTCGAGTACGAAAGTGTTGGTGGCCGACGCTAACTCGACCGATGGCACGCCTGAGGTTGTATTGAGCTTTCGCGACCGCCTGAACGTGAGCGTGATCCGAGGTGGAATGCCCTCCGTTGGCCGCAACCTGGGCGCGGCTCGCGCGGAGAGCGACTACGTTCTCTTCCTCGATGCCGACATCGAACTGGCACATCCCTCAGTGCTTCGCCGTGCGGTTGAACTGGCGCAGCGCAAGCAGCTCCATTGCGTGACCACCAACATCCTGTGCCGCGATGGCAATTGGATCGACAAGTTGTTTTATGCAGGCAACGATTTCTTTCAGTATCTTTCTTGCCTGCATCATCCCTTCGCGACCGGAATGTTCATGCTGTTCGAGCTGAGCAAATTTCATGAACTCGGTGGATTTCACGAGCAGGTCTTATTCGCGGAGGATTATCTGCTCAGCCAGCAGGTGGAGCGGAAGCGTTTCGGCATCGTCCGCGGCGGAGTCTATACAACGAACCGCCGCTTCCAGAAGATGGGACACCTGCGCGTGGGCTGGCTATTCCTGAAAACTGCGATGAATTACTGGAACGAAAATTACTTCCTGCGCGATCACAAATATTGGCAGACCTAAACGCGATGGTTGTCATTCAGCGTTTTCTTCGTTGCCACAAAACAGGATCGCAGCCAACCAGCTGGATCCTGCTTTTGCTTGCAATGAAGAATGCCATCCGCGATTGCCTCAGAAACGCAGGACGATACCAGTCGAGATTCGCACGTTGTTCTGCGTCTCGCTGAAAAACCGGGTCTGCACGTAATCTCCCTGAAAGCGCCATGCGAGCATCGGAATGAGTTTGTAATCGAGGCCACCCCCTACTGCGGTGGCGAACGAGGTGTCGGAGCCGACACCATTGTTGACGTTGACATGCGCACCGCCGAACAGTGCTTCGGCAAAGGGCCGAAACTTTCCTACGGAAGCTGACACTCTAGGGCCAAATAGAAAATTCTCTTCGGTAAAACTAGCATTGACGGTGCAGCCAAGGCAGAGTCCGCCAAAGTTCTGCGAGCCGTAGTGGCTGTCAAAATCGCCAACAATTCCCAGGAATGGAATAATCTTGCCTTCTACCGAGGCCTCCCAACCGTTGGTGTTGGCGCGATCAGTCGAAGACAGATCAGTATTGTAATAAGAATAGCCGAAAAAGACGTTCCCGCGCGGAATCTGAGCGCTTGCCAAACCCGCGAATAGAAGCAGAACGAAAACCGTGAAGCCGATTTTTGGCATGACGATCTCAACCTTGCCTTTCTTTCTGATGAATTGAGCATTTATGTGGAAGTTAGATGCCAGTAAGGAGAAATCAGTCAACCGTAGTTCGCCGGGACTTACGAAGTGAGCGAAGACAATGGCTCCTTGGGACCTTAAGAAGTCGCCACAAAACCGTGAGGAACTAGAGGGACTTAGCCGCGAGTCTTTTCTTAGAAGCGCCACACAAGACCGGTTGATCCCCGGACATCGTACTGATTGGCGCTGAGCAAGTGGCTGTGCACGACGTCCAGTTGAAACCGCCAGGAGAATCGTTTAAAGGGGATTCTACGATCCGCACCGGCGCCCGCATCTTCGATGACTGTATTGAAGCTCTCGCCGCCCGTTGTGGTGAGTTGCTCTCCCGCCGCCACGTGCGCGAATATGCGCCATTTTCCATAGTTCTTGGAAACTCGGGGGCCGAGCACTGCATTGTATTGCACGACGCCTGGCCGGTAAATGCCGCTGCCATCCAGCACGAAACCGAGATAAGAAAATCGAAGTGACGGCTTTATTTCTACCGATCCATCAAATCCGCGAAACGTAAGACGGTTAACCACATCGACGGAATCGGCATAGGCCACTCCGGCATAAACGTTTCCACTCTGGATTAATTGGGCTTTCGATGCGGTTGGAAATAACGTCAAGCTCAGCAACGCCAAAACCACGGCTGCGGTTTTCGACACGAAAATGAGTCCTCCCTGGCAATTAATGCCAGCAGCAAATTCTACCTGAATGCGCCAAGCCCGTTGGATGAACTTCGTTAGATGCAGTGGAATAGAGGCTCAGGATGCCCGTTGATCCCAAAATTGTGCGGTGCAGAAGTGGCACTTTCGGATAAGAAATTACGATCTTTTCATGATTCCTAAACCTATCCACAAGCGTCTATCTATTAGCATGCAATTTACCCATACGGATCAACAAACATGGCTGCAGCCGCATTGCCTGGCTGCCCTTGAAGCACCGCTTAAGGAGTCGAAGTTGAAACTCAGTTTGGAAACCCGGAATTATGGCGACGTCATGATTGTTCACTGCCAGGGCCGCATCGTTTATCGCGACGAGGCCATAGCTCTTTCGCGGGTGGTCGGAGAATTTTTGCAATATCGCGGCAAAGTGGTTCTCGACCTCAGCGGCGTGAGTTCCATTGATAGTGCTGGCATTGGGGAACTGGTTTTGCTGCACACTCAGGCTCAATCTCAGGACGCAGAGATGAAATATGCCAGCCCCAGCCCGCTGGTGCGTGAATTGCTCGGCCTTACGAATGTTGACTCTGTGCTGGAGATCCATCCCAGCCTCGGCGATGCCTTGGCAGCTTTCGAGTCTGCAGGAGCTTGCGCGGATTGTTGATACCTCTAGGCGTGTCTGAAGGTGCTCGTGTACATCCTCCGGATGAGCACGCTTTGAGACTTGCGCCCAAAATTGGATCTATTCAAGCTGCGGTCGGCCCCGATTTTTCGCCAAACGAAACGGCCGAGAGTTGCCTTCAACTCTCTCGTTGGAAGCGATAGCGCCCCTCCCGCTCCCGCGCAACTGCCTCAGCTACTTTCAGAAACGCGCGCGCCGCGTGGGAGAGTCCCGCTTCCTTGCGATAAATTAAGCGCAGCCTTCGCTGCACTCTTAATTCCCGCACCGGAATCCGCACTAGTTCTCCCCGTGCCACTTCTGTTTCTACGCTGATCTCAGGCATCAAAGCCACGCCGCTTCCCAGCGCTACAAACTGCTTGATGGCCTGCAGCGTGGGCAGTTCCAGGTCCATATGCAGCGGCGTTTTGTGCCGCTGAAAAGTTTGCAAGACTTTCTCCCGATACGGCGACGAAACGATATGTGCCACGAATGACTCGGCCCCGAGTTGCCGTATGCTAACGTCGTGCGCTGTTGCCAATGGATGCTTTGGCGGCACTACCAGCACAAGCTCATCCAGATAACACACCACAGAATGCAGCCCCGATTCTTCTGGTTTGTAGGAGAGCACGCCCAACTCTGTGCTATGCCGCAGCACATCGTCCGGAATGCGGCTGCCTAAGGCCCGTTGCACCGTAATCTTGATCATGGGATGCAACCGCCGATAGTCAGCAAGCACGGGTAGCAGGTAAAGCGCGGTGAATTCATTGGCTGCGATTACCAGCTTGCCCTTCTGCAATTCCCGCAACTCCGCGAGCGATTCGTGAGCGTCATGACGCAGGTTCAGCAATTTCTCGGCATATTCGTAAAGCACCTGCCCAGCGTCAGTAAGAATGCCCTCCCGGGAGGAACGATCGAAGAGCGACTCACCAAGTTCCTGCTCCAGTTTGCGAATGGTCTGGCTCACCGCTGATTGAGTGCGGTAAAGTTTTTCGGCGGCGCGAGAGAAGCGGTGCTCGCGCGCCACAGCCAGAAAGACTTCTAACTGTGAGAGTTCCATTCCCTGCACCTCTTATATAACTGCAACGTCCATAAATAAATCTTATTATAGAAGAAACCCTAATTATTAGTGAAGAATTATAAGTTTTGCTTCAGAAGGTGCGGACCGTACCATGGATTCGGAGCCGCACAACGGCTCCAGTCACATATAGCAGAAGTTGTTGTTGATTCTTGTTTTTTGATTGTTGATTGAAGATACCTGTGCGCGGATCGATAAATCGGTTCTAGTTCAGTAATCAACAATCAGGGTCAACAATTAGGACCAACAATTCTTTGAAGGAAAACCCATGCCCAGCGAGCAGGTTCGCATCATCGTTTTCGACACTACTTTGCGCGACGGAGAGCAGTCACCTGGCTGCAGCATGAATCACCAGGAAAAATTACGTCTGGCGCAGCAGATCGACCGTCTCGGCGCCGATGTGATCGAGGCCGGATTCCCCATCGCTTCCGACGGCGATTTTGAAGCGGTGAAGGCCATTGCCGCGGTTATACGGCGTCCGGTTATTGCGGGCCTTGCCCGCGCGTGTCGTCCCGATATCGAGCGCGCCTGGGAAGCCTTGAAAGATGCGGCGCGACCGCGCATTCACATCTTCCTTGCGACGTCGGATATTCACCTGAAATATAAGTTGCGAATTACACGTCAGGAGTGCCTCGCGCAGGCCCGCGAATCAGTTGCCTTCGCCAAATCGCTGTGTGACGACGTTGAATTTTCCCCCGAAGATGCCACGCGTACCGATCCTGAATTTCTTTGCCAGGTATTGGATGCGGTGGTGGAGGCCGGGGCGACGACGTTAAACATCCCCGACACGGTGGGTTACACAGTGCCTGCTGAGTTCGGTGATCTGATTGCCACCATTCGCCGGCGCGTAAAGGGAATCGAGAACGTCACTATCTCCGCCCATTGCCACAACGATCTCGGCATGGCCGTTGCCAACACCATGGCTGCCATTTCAGCCGGCGCCCGCCAGATCGAGTGCACCATCAACGGCATTGGCGAGCGTGCAGGCAACGCTGCGCTGGAAGAGATTGTCATGGCGATGCGGGTTCGCCCCGACCGCTATCCTTACGAGACTGCGATTGCTGCCGAGAATCTGTTTGCCGCCAGCCAGACGCTGAGCGAAATAACAGGCGTTCCGGTTCAGCCTAACAAGGCAATTACCGGACGCAATGCCTTCGCCCACGAAGCCGGCATTCACCAGGACGGGGTACTCAAGAACCCGTTGACCTACGAGATTATGACGCCGCAGTCGGTCGGCGTGCCCGACTCGAAGTTGGTCCTGGGCAAGCACTCCGGCCGTCACGCACTGGCGATTCGCTGCGAGCAACTGGGCTATCAGTTCGACCGGCGCGCTCTCGATGATATTTATCGGCGCTTCGTCCGGCTCGCCGATAAGATCAAGCACGTGGAAGATCACCATCTGCTCGAGCTGATCCGCGATACCCATAAGCCGGCAACTTCCGCGACTCCGCTGTTTGAGCCGCTTCGAACGGCAGTCGCAGCGACCGCCGTCACAGGGACTCCGAACAACGAATCGCGTAGACCATTTCCGATAGCGCAGGAAACCAACGCCTTCGGCGTTCCGCTGCCGATCCCGGGTGATCACCAGCACGATCAGGAAGATTATCTCTGGGGCGTGTAAGGATTGCGGTTTGAAAAGCGGGTTGCGGCGAGTTACTGACTTGGTTAGTCAACAAATCAGGAATCAGCAGTTGCTCCAGAATGCCTGCACCGCCCATTTCCATTTAGACTACCCCGGATGCTTCTAAATCTCTGCGTTCTCCCCGGCGACGGAATTGGTCCTGAAGTCACCGAAGAAGCCGTTCTCGTCTTGCAAGCTGTTGTCAAAGCATTCGGCCATCAACTCCAGCTTCAAACGAAGAACATCGGCGGCGCAGCATTGAAAGCCGCAAACGATCCGCTACCTGTCGACACAATTCAAGCCTGCCTTTCATCCTCCGCCGTCCTGCTCGGCGCCGTAGGCAGTCCCGCCTTCGATCACAATCCACAGCACCTTCGCCCCGAAGCCGGACTTCTGCGCCTGCGCCGCGAACTGGGCGCTTACGCGAACCTGCGGCCGGCGATTTGCTTTCCCGCTCTGGAGGATTGCTCTCCACTGCGCCCGGAATTGGTCCGCGGCACTGACATCATGATCGTGCGCGAATTGCTGGGAGGGCTTTATTTCGGAGAGCCGCGCTCCATCGCGGGCGAGGCCGGCAATCGCGTCGCCACCAACACCATGACTTACGGCGAGTCAGCCATCGAGCGAATCGCTCGAGTCGCCTTCGAACTTGCCATGAAGCGGCGGAAGAAAGTTTTATCCGTCGATAAAGCGAATGTTCTCGAATGCTCCCGCCTCTGGCGCGAGGTCGTCGCCCGATCCGCCAAGGATTTTCCGGACGTGCAGCTCTCGCATATGTACGTGGATTCTGCCGCTATGTCGCTGGTGCAGACTCCGCGAGATTTTGACGTGATCTTCACCGAGAACATGTTCGGTGACATTCTGTCCGACCAGGCCGGTGGAGTGGTCGGTTCGCTTGGTCTGCTGGCGTCGGCCAGCATCGGAGGCCCGGTCGCGGTTTACGAGCCGGTTCACGGCTCAGCCCCAGACATTTCGGGGAAGGGAATTGCGAATCCGCTGGGCGCAATCCTCTCCGCAGCCCTGCTGCTGCGCCATTCGTTTCAACTGGAAGGTGAAGCAGCCTGCATCGAGGAAGCCGTCAGCGCTGTGCTAAATCGTGGCATGCGCACAGCGGACCTGGTCAGAGCCGGGGAAGCGCCGACCTCAACTTCAGTGATGGGACGCCAGGTGGCGGAAACCGTGAAGGAATTGGCGGGAGCGAAACGGAAGTCGGCCTGACAATTTTTTGATTTCGACGCGAATTGAAAATGCTATTGCCAGCTCAAATTCTCGGCACAGATCTTTCAGGCAAAGTCTCCACGGGCTTTGCGGATACGCTGGAGCCGCCGTCATACTTTCCGGTCAAGTTATACCAGCGGATGCGCAGCATCTCCTGAAACATGTGCGCCCCATCCAGCAGCGGATTGATTCGCGTCCCGCCGCTGTGGCCCCAGAGGACAGGCACTTCGTCCACTTGGAATCCGAACTTGCGCGCCAGAAATAGAATCTCAGGGTCGAAGCCCCAGCGCTCGATCCGCTGCAGCGGCAATATCTTTTGCGTAGCACGTCGCGTGAACGCTTTAAACCCACATTGTGTATCCTTAAATCTCAGCCCCAGGATCATTCGATTTAGTGCGTTGAACATCCTGCCAAATAGTTGGCGGTGGAGCGATTGGCGTTTCGTCTGGAGTTCGGCCCGGAGCCAACGGGAACCGATTGCAATGTCCGCCCCCGCCTCCAACGACTGCAATAATTTCGGCATTTCCTCGATGGGGGAGGAAAGATCCGCATCGCTGAATAGGATCACTTCGCCTCGTGCCTTCAACATACCGTGCCGAACGCTATAGCCCTTACCGCGATTCCCGGGATTCTCCACAAGCCGCAACGACGGTTCTTTTTCAGCAAATGAGCGGACGATCTCCGCCGTATTATCGCGCGATCCGTCATTTACCACGATTACTTCCGCATCCCATCCCTGCTGGCGCACGTATCTCAGCACCTTATCCAAAGTGGGTGCCAGACGCTTGCCTTCGTTGTATGCCGGGATGACGATGCTGTATGTCATATTTTGCATCTGCCGTAGACGTTTCCGCCGAGGCGGGAATGCTTAAGATGTCTCGACGCCCAATCCCGTTGCCAAGAAAGATCGGCGGCCCAAACGCGCGAGTCGCCAGGGACAACTTCGCGCATAATGCTTCGCTATTGTACGTCCTGGAGCAACTCCTGTAACCGGAAAGTAGGAACCGCTCTTACGCCGCGCTACGCTGTTGGATAAGCATGCTGAAGAATTGGTCTACCAGTTCGGCATCCCACAGACCCTGGCGGGCTTCCTCGCGCATGGTTTGCGCTGCCTGATCATGCGATAGCGCTGGCTTGTAGGGTCGGGTCGTGCACAGCGCATCATAGACATCCACTACCTGCAGAATGCGTGGCAGCAGCGGGATCTCGTCGGCCCGTAGCCGGTCGGGATAGCCCGTGCCATCAGCGTGCTCATGATGATGCCGAATGATAGGCAACACCAGCCGCAAAGACTTCAGCGGCTTGCAGATATTCTCGCCTGTCACCGGATGTTGCCTCATCACTTCCCACTCTCGAACCGTCAAATCGCTGCCCTTTTTAAGAATCGCGTCCGGTACTGCAATCTTGCCCAGGTCGTGCAAGTATCCGCCGCGGCGCAAAGCCACAATCGAGTCTTGATCGAGTCCGAGGTGCCGTCCCAATTCCGCGGCGCGCCTGGCCAGGCGCTCGCAGTGTCCTTCGGTGTATGGGTCGCGGCCTTCAACGATTAGACCCAGAGTACAGAGAACAGAGTCGACAGTCTCCAATTCGTCAGTGAATTCTTTGACTCGCAGCAGGGACTTCACCCGTGCTTTCAACTCTTCCGCCAACACCGGTTTGTTGAGGAAGTCGTCGGCTCCAGCCTCAATCCCCCGCACCTTGTCGGAGCTGTCGGTCAAACCCGTAATCAGGACAACGGGAATTAAGCGCGTCGCCGGATCGCTTTTAAGATCGCGGCAAAATTCGTAGCCGGACTTTCCCGGCATCCTTACATCCGACAGAATGAGGTCGGGTGCCTGCCGCCGCACTTCAGCCTCACCTTGGTTCGCATCGGCAGCGGTTACCACGTCGTAGCCGCTCATCGTGAGCAACTGGCTCATCAGACCGGCGATGGTAGGCTGATCGTCTACCACCAGGATTCGGGCAGGGCGCCGCACTGACAACAAATTGCCCATACTTTTATCAAAACCCGCGTCTGGCTGGGGAGTTGCTTGTGCGTTGGAACCCGGAGTCGGACGGGAATCGGGAGGAGAATTCATTGCGCGGTTGCGGTAATTCTATCGCAATCACATACTCTCGTGTTGATGCTCGAACTTCCGGGTATTGCATTACTGACGTTCCCAATACGGCACAGTCTTTGAAATAGTCTCTACAACAGTGACTTCCGATCTTGCTTTCGAGAGCATTCAATGTTTAGCCTCGGCGCATGATCAACATTTCGAAATCTTACGGCTGTTTAGCTTTGACAGCCTTTGTTCTTTTAATTCAGCCTACCCTCGTTGCTGCCGCTCCCAAGATTCACGTCATCACGTTTGGCAAATGGGCAATTGTCCACTGCTCACAAGATTCCATCGTCGACACTGGAGACGACCATTCACTTGTTTTGAAGGTTCGACCGCTTCTGGTGGATGGTCGAGCAAAAGAATTTACCGTTGGCGCCATTCACGACGTCACAGACCACCTGTTCGTTGTCCGGCGAGCCTTCCGGGTCAATGACAGCCTGCCCGACGAACCGACGTCGCTATTGCACTGGGAATGGCAACAAGGCGGATGGCTTCTCGTTGACCGCCTCACCGGCCGCATCTCCGCAATCAATCTTCCTGAGTTTGATGCGGTTTACTCGGCAGTGAGTTGGTACCGCGACTATGCCGCCTATTGTGGTCTCTCCGACGACAGCAAGCAAATATACGGCATCGTAGTCCAAATCAACCGCCGCAAGCCGATTGTGAAGTGGGTGATTGGGGAGACGAAATTTGTTGTCGAGGGTGCACAATGGCGGGTTTCAAACGCGGAGTGCAAACTGCCCGGCTGGCAGCGAGATCCCCCTCGCGTGACCTTCGAACCCAACCCCACCACGCGGCGGACTTACGTCGTACGCGGACTCGCGGTCGACTTGCTACCCGACGAGAAAGAGGACGAAGAAGCCTTGAAATAGCTTTGTGATTGGCGCAAAGCGTCGGTCAGAGCGACTAATCTCCGGCGGCCTCGATCACCGGCAACTCTTCTGGCGCAGCTTTCTCCTTTACCGTGGCGCTGGTCACCAAAATTACTGAAAGAACAACAATCACGCTGCCCATCACGATGAAGCGGTCTACGTGCTCGTGCAGAATCAGCCATCCCAGGAAAACTGCGACCACCGGATTCACATACGCGTACGTCGACACTTTCGATGTAGGCACGTGCTTGAGCAGCCAGATGTATGCCGTGTATCCGATCCACGAGCCGCAGACCACCAGGTAGAGCACCGCGCTTACGCCGCGCGTAGTCCATGCAGCGCGCGAAAAATCTGCTAACGCCACCGCCAGCACAAAGTTTGCCGCGCCTGCCGCCGTTACCTGCCAGGCGGTGGCGCTGAAAATGTCCATGCCGGATTGCCAGCGCTTCGAGAGTACCGAGCCCAGAGCCCATGAGAACGATCCGCCAATTAGACTGAGTGAAGATACGAGCTCGCGTCGTCCCAGTGCTGTGGTCGAATGCAACTCCGGCCAGAATAAAACGAACAGTCCTAGCATCCCCAGTGCCAGCCCGGCCTTGCCGCGCCCCGAAATCCGATGGTGACCCAGCAATAGCGAGTCCAGAACCAGAAACCACAACGGCGTAATGGCAATGATCAGCGCTGCCAATCCTGATGGCACGGAAAGTTCGGCCCAAGAGAGAGTTAAGTTGCCACCCATCAGCAATAAGATCCCCACGATCGAAGCCAGGGCGATCTGTCGGGGCGAATACCAAATCCTGCGCCCGGTGGCCGCGCATGCTATTAACATCACCAGGCCGGCGATCGAAAAGCGCAGCGCACACATTAACGCTGGAGGAATGCTCTGTACTGCAATATCGATCGCCAGATACGTCGACCCCCAGAACAGATAAACAAGCGCGAAAGCGAGGATTACCGCGAACCGGCTTGGGCGCTGCGTTTCAGGCATGGGGAATGGAGAAAGCTCGAAGAAGTCAAAAGATATCAGACGAGCAGAGGCGAGAAGTGGATTCTAAAGTTGGAATTCTAAAGTTCCGCGAGATGTTTGCGATAGTCACATGAGAGGCACGATTGTGCAAAAGTTTACTTCAACTTCTCGTACTCTGTCTTAGCTTCTTTCAAGATCGGCACATCGGCGTCAGCATCCTTCCATAACGCGAAAAAATCCTGATAAGCGGTCCTCGCCTTCGCCCAGTCTCCGGTAAGCACGTATGCCCGGCCGAGCCCGAGTTTGGCCAGCGAATGTTCAGGAGCCACAGGGGCAATCCCCCGATGGTCGACGATCTTCTGGAATTCTGCCGCGGCCTCGGCTCCGCGCTTGGCCTGCAGGTATACGAGACCTCGAATGTAGATAGGAAACAGCCCCTGGATTGTGCCCAGTTCGTATGGCGTTGCTGCCTGCAGCGCCGCTATTCCCGGCTCGGGCGCCTTGCGATTCACAGCAGTCAAAGCTTGCGCGCACGGGATCCATACACTGTGCAAAAGGGTGTCGTCTGGGAAGCGGCGGCTTAACTCGTCCGTGATCGCCTGGGCGCGGCTACCGTCCCCGATTATCGCCAAGGCCATTGCCACTGATTCCATGTTGCTTCTGCCGTGCGCCAGCGCAGAACTTGATGTGGCGAGTTCCCGCGCCTTCGAAGCGTTTCCTACCTCAGCCTGGTCAACGGCCCAGTACGCCTGAGTATCTGCGGTGCTTTCCTTGAAGCCGAGCCGATCAGTCACTTTTGTCGAACGTGCAAACAAGTCCCCGGCTTTCTGCATTTGTCCCTGTGCCACGGCGACGCTGGCCGCTTCGTTCAGCAGTAAGTATTCGCTTGGTTTTCCTTCTGCCCACTTCACTTGCCGCTGCATTCCATCGCTGTCGCCGGCGAGAAATGCCACTTCGTACGACAACTGGTGAATAAACAGGTTGTCCGCCTTCATGTCTACTGCCCGTTGCAGAACGGAACGCGCTTCCTCAGTCCGGTTCAGGGCCATGTATCCCGTCGCCGCGTGGGCGTAACCAAACGGAGCAGAGGACTCTAGCCGCGTGAACTCGTCCGCCTGCGCTATCGCCTTGTCGAACTGCCCGTAATAAAGGCCGTATTCCAAGGCAAGGTTGGCGTAAGCGCTGGAATCGTTTGGATACGTCCGTTCTGCCAGTTCCAGCGTCTCTCGATTTTTTTCGATGTTGCCGGTGGCGGTATAGAAATGATCTGTGATGTAGAATCTCTCGCGCTCGCTTACCCGGTCTTTAAGGTCGAATGCTTTGTGGGCAGCCTCGACCGATCGATCCTCTTCCCCCAGGTTGTTGTAAATGGCCGCCATGCGGGCATAGGCCATGGCAAAATTTGGATCCAGTTCGACCGCGCGCTGAAACAGAGGGAGAGATTCAGCCTCGCCTCCGCCATTTCGCATCTGGTCGGCCGCGGCATATGCCTTCAACGCTTCGAGAGACGAAGTAGTCGCTTCAGTAACCGGTGTATCAAACTTCTGAATCGACGCCAGCGACTCGCCCAGTTTTCCACGGAGGCTTGAAGCAGCTTTCCCTACTGCAGGCAGCACCGCTTCTTTGGTCGCTGCCGTCACCTGTTCACGGGCCAGCGAGTCGCCGGTCGCGCAGTTGGTGGCGTCGAGCGCGACGACGTATTGGCTTCCAAGAGTCGCTATGGAGCCGCTCAGCATGGCCTTGATGTGCTCGCGCTCGCAGATTTCCCGCGCCACATTGCCGGTGACCCTCTCGTCTTTGCTGCGCCCCATGAACTCGAGCGCCTTGCGGATGGTCTGGTCGGGCACGATGTTCAGATACGGGGATTGCTCAAGTTGCACCGCTAGAGCCTGCTTCAGGGTTCCGTCGAATACGGGATCGCCCGTGGTGTTCACGAAGTCAGCGAGCAGCACGCTATCTTTTTCCGTCAACTTCGCCGAGCTGCGAGTGCGCAGGTAATAGCCCGCGGCAACTACGACTGCGAGAATGATCAGGGCAATCGGAACCAGCGTCTTCCAGGATTTCTTTTTCGCGTCTCCGCTTGTCTGGGCAATCGGGAGTGGGCTCGATGACGCAGCCACGCTACTGCTGGAAGCAGAGACAGGCCTGTGAGATCCAGAAAGCGCCGCGCCAGGCCGAGACTGCTGAACTTCCTTCTGAACTTCCTTCTCAACTTCAGGACCCGAAACCGCCGGATAAGAATCAGAGTGCGCCGCGACCGCACGACCGCTTTCCGTGTCACGCTTCAGCCGCTGCAAGTCCGTCCGGATATCCGCCGCATGCTGATAGCGCAGGTTGCGATCCTTCTCGATTGCCTTGTTGATGACGTCTTCCAGTTTCGGCGGCAGATCAGGATTCAACCGAACCGCCGATACCGGAGCACGATCAAGAATCGCCTGAAAAATCAGCGCCGAGGTTTCTCCTCGAAACGGCAGTGTGCCCGTCGCCATTTCATACAGCACAACTCCGAAGGAGAAAAGATCGGTGCGCGAGTCAAGATCCTTGCCCTTAGCCTGTTCCGGAGACATGTACGCGACCGTGCCCAACGTAGACCCCGGGCTGGTCAAATGCTCTTCTATGGCGACAGCGGTGGGCGCAGTTACGTCGGGTGTTTGCGATGGCGATGACGGACTCGATTTCACCTTGGCCAAGCCGAAATCAAGAATCTTGGCGTGTCCACGCTTGGTCACGAAAAGATTTGCCGGTTTGATGTCGCGATGAACAATCCCCTCGCTATGCGCTGCATCAAGTGCATCCGCGATCTCGATCCCCAGATTCAGGATCGTCTCTAACTCCATCGCATGAGCGCCGATCAAGTGTTTCAGCGTAACCCCGTCAAGGAACTCCATGACAAGGTAAGCGCGCCCATTCTCCTCGCCGATGTCATGAATCGTGCAGATGTTTGGATGGTTCAGCGCAGAGGCTGCTTTCGCTTCCCGGCGGAACCGCTCAAGAGCCTGGCGGTCCTGCCCAAGATCCTCGGGCAGAAATTTCAGAGCGACAAAACGGCCAAGACGGGTGTCCTCGGCTTTGTAGACAACGCCCATACCACCGCCGCCGAGCTTTTCAATGATCCGATAATGTGAGATGGTCTGTTCGAGCAAGTTGGATCGCCCACGCGAAGGTGCAGCCATGCTACGGCGCGGGCTGCAGGAAGTCAAAAAGACAGTGGCTAGTGATCAGTGATCAGGGATCAGTGGCCAGTGAAATCGGGTCCCGACCACTAGCCACTGTCTTTTGGGGGGTTACGCCGTGCGGTTCCGCAAGCTATAATGGCTTAGCGATGTTGACCGTCATCGATGCTGCGCAACAAATCCAATTCGCATTTGCCCAACTCACACCTGCCCGAGTGCTGGCTGCACTGCCTGGTGTGTCCACGGCGTTATCGGGCGAGTCTGCCCTCGCGCCTGCGTCCCGGCCTCTTCGGTAGCGACTAGTTTCTTATCCTCCTGCCAGATCCGCTTCGACCTGCGTAGTCTGAACCGGTCCATATGAACCCGGCTGCGATGGTCCGAGGTTTCACTTACTGACAACTGGCGGCTGACTACTGGCAGCTGCTTCTGGAGGATTCGATGACTACCAAGACCATGATTGAGACTTCCGCTCCCGAAAAGAAGGTGATCGGTTCCGGCGATACCCAGGCGAAGGCCGCGGGTCCAAAAATCAAGACCCCGCTGCCCGGCCCTAACGCCAAGCGCGTGCTCGCGGGCGACCAGCAATACATTTCGCCATCGTATACTCGATCCTATCCGCTCGTGGCCAAAAGCGGGCGCGGTATCGTTGTTACCGACGTGGACGGTAACGAGTTCTATGATTTTTCCGCCGGCATTGCCGTGACCGCTACTGGCCATTGCCACCCTCAGGTGGTCGCAGCCATGCAAAAGCAGGCGGGCGAACTGATTCACATGTCGGGCACCGATTTCTATTATGAAAGCATGGTGCAACTTGCGGAGCGCCTATCGAAGATCGCTCCCATGCCCGGCCCACACAAGATTTATTACGGAAACTCGGGAGCTGAGGCCATCGAGTGCGCGCTGAAGCTGGCGCGCTACCACACCAAACGCCAGAATGTCATCGCATTTTTCGGCGGGTTTCACGGACGCACCATGGGTGCATTATCGCTAACTGCGTCCAAACCACAGCAGCGGCGCCGCTTTGCGCCTCTGGTGCCGGGCGTGACTCACGTGCAGTATCCCGATATTTATCGCGGACGCAAAGATGCCGCTCAGGATGCCGACACGTTTGCTATCAACTGCGCGCGCTTCATCGAAGAAAAATTGTTTAAGACCACACTGCCTCCCGAGGAAGTGGCTGCGATCTTTGTCGAGCCAGTGCAGGGTGAAGGGGGCTATGTCGTCGCGCCCACCATCTTCATGCAAGAGCTGCGGCGCATCTGCGATCGCCACGGTATTCTGTTGGTCGTCGATGAAGTGCAGAGCGGCGTGGGCCGCACGGGAAAATGGTGGGCGGTCGAACATACGGGCGTCGAACCCGACATGGTTTGCATCGCAAAGGGCATCGCTTCTGGTATGCCGCTCGGGATCACGATGACGCGCTCGGAAATCATGGACTGGGTTCCCGGTTCGCATGCGTCGACTTTTGGCGGCAATCCGGTGTGCATCGCAGCGGCGATGGCGACGCTCGACGTGATCGAAAAAGAACATCTACTGGAACATACCGCCGAGGTAGGCGCTCACATGATGAAGCGGATGGCAAGCTGGCCTTCGAAGCTGAAGCTGGTGGGCGACGTACGCGGCCGCGGATTGATGATCGGCGTCGACATTGTCAAGGACAAAACGACCAAAGAGTACGCTGCGGCGGAGCGCGATAAGATCATCGAGCGCGCATTTGAACACGGAGTGCTATTCCTGGGCTGCGGCCCGAGCTCGATCCGCCTGTGTCCACCGCTGGTGGTGACGAAGGATGAAGCGGACGTTGCGCTGGACGTCCTGGAAGAGTGCATCCAACAAGTGGGTAGCTAGCAAGCACAATTGCTGTAGCTGTGGTCTTAGTGGCCACTTTTGCCGTCCAGTCAAAGGTGTTTTTTTGGGGCGCTCAGTTAGAGGTTCCGACCATAAAATCGAGTGCCCGCGCGATATAGGGCTTGAGTTCCTTTCGAGGCACTACCGCGTCCAGCATGCCATGCTCCAGCAGAAATTCGCTGCGCTGAAATCCCGAAGGCAGCTTTTGCCGTATGGTCTGCTCGATTACGCGTGGCCCCGCGAATCCAATCAGCGCGCCGGGTTCCGCAATATTTAAATCGCCCAGCATGGCAAACGACGCGGTCACTCCGCCGGTAGTCGGATCGGTTAAAACGGAGACATAGGGAACCTTCGCTTTATCCAGTCGAGCCAAAGCTGCAGAAATCTTGGCCAGTTGCATCAGGCTGACTACGCCCTCCATCATTCGTGCTCCGCCGGAGGCCGACACAATAATTAGCGGGCTCTTAGAATTCAGCGCGCGCTCCACTGCTCGCGTGATCATTTCGCCCACCACCGCTCCCATGCTGCCGCCGATGAACGCATACTCCATCACGCTGGCTACCACCGGTCTTCCCAGCAACTTGCCTTGTGCATTAATCACGGCATCTTTCAGTCCGGTGTCGTGCTGTGCCTGGCGCAGTCGCGAGGAGTAATGCTTTAGGTCCACAAACTTTAGCGGATCGGTCGAGGAGAGGTTGCCATCGAACATTTCATATTGATTCTCATCCAGAAGCAGAGATAGCCGCTTCCGTGCATCCATCCGAAAATGCTTTTCGCACTTCGGACACACGTTCAAATTTTCCTCCAGATCTTTTTTCCAGATAATCTGCCGGCAATTTTCACACTTCACCCATAGTCCTTCGGTGCGAACCGTCTTCGCGCCGGTGGCATTCAGTTCCCCAGATTCACGCTTGAACCAAGCCATAATAGTTACGAGTACCTCGTACGAAAGTACCTAGTCGATACCGCGCTTTGCCAGGTACTGAGTAGATACTATGTAGATATATATAGATACTAGATGCTTAATATTCGATTCCCCTCTGTGCCATCACACCCTTCTCATACGCATGCTTCACCTGCCGCATCTCCGTAACCGTATCAGCGGCCTCGACAATTGTGGGGTGTGCGTTTCTCCCGGTCAATATGATATGCACCATTTCTGGTTTGCTTTTAAGGCTTTTGACGACCTTTGCCGGATCCAGCATGCCATAACTGATCGCATAGTTGATCTCATCGAGCACCACCAGGTCCCAGTCACCTGACTGGATTGCATTTTCAGCCTCCGCCCAAGCCTCCTCTACCAGCTTCACGTCTTCCGGGTCCGGTTTTTCGGCGCCCACTTTTACGAATCCGCGGCCCATCTGTTTCATTACGAATTTGTCCCCGAAAGCCTTCACCGCGTCCAGTTCACCGTAGTGCCATGAGCCTTTCAAAAACTGCAACATGAGAACTCTCATCCCCTGGCCTACAGAGCGGAGAGCCGTCCCCATCGCGGCAGTGGTCTTCCCTTTTCCCGGCCCAGTATTGACGATGATGAGACCGCGACGTACGTCAGTCATGTTTTCAGGACGATTGATTCTACTAGAAGGCCCTACCCGAGGAGGGCGAAATCGCAAGATGCGTGCAGACTGGCTGCAATCGAGGTCGGCCTCGCGGCCCGATTCCCGCCATGCACACGACCAGGAGTTTAGTTACTTCCACGCAGATCGATCTCTCCGGTTATCACGTGCGCATGCAGACGGTACTTCCCCGGACCTTGCTGCTCGAATGATCTGAACAGGCCCCCTTTGGAGACGTCGAACGCGGAGGCCTCGATACTGCCCGTCATGACCGACGCGTCGCGGTGACCGTACTGCTCCGGATGAGGAATGTCAGTCTGGATGCGTCCAGCGTGAACTTCAAGATCCTTATCGCCTTCTACTCCTTCTACGAGCAATTCCCCAGCCGACAGTCTGACCCAAAGATTGGAACGACGAGGAACTTCGATGGTGGCCTGGAAGTTGTTGTGCGGGGTTTCGGAAATGTAAACATCGGCGCTTGTGTTCGTCCGTTTGATCTCTACCTTGACGCGTTTGAGCTGCTCCTCCGTATGAGTGTGGAAGGTCACGACGATGTTCTCAGAACTGCCTGCAGTTACCGTGTATCCACCGGCCTCCAGGTGCATGCGAATCGAACCGCCAGAAATAAATTCCTGCTTGGCAGAACCTCCTGGAAGTTGAGCATGGAGCGAACCAGAAAGCAGTAAGACCAGGCAAAAACCGAGACCCTTCATGCACACCTCCGCCTGTATTCTTTATACGAGGATTGGCGAATGAAGTTCCAAGGAACATTAAGTCAGAACGACAAAACGCGAACAAGCTTCAGCGTTCCTCCCTGCTGTTTCGATTTATGATGCACCTGCAGAAGTACGACTTTCCATGGAACTGTTGCATCCAATCTTGCGTATCGGGTGCTAGCAGATCTCTGTCCCTCGCAGACTGCGGAGGTCTCGTTCGTGATTAACAAATGTGCGGTGTTATTGTTCTGCGTGCTTGCGGTCGTCCCCGCTTTTTGCGCTCAGCACGTCGCTCTTCACCCCAGGCCTAATTTCAACTCTGCCGATCAGGATACGATTCGCGAGATCGTGGACATGGAACGTCAGGCGAAGGAAGCTAGCCTCCATCGCGACGCGGACTTTCCTCTGAGAGTTCTCGCTGACGATTATGTGGCCATTACCCCGCTTGGCCAGGTCACCACCAAGCAAGAAGCCATTTCCGCCCGCCGCAGTGGGCAGCTTCGCTACGAATCAATGAATATCACTGATATGGTGGTACGGCTGTACGGGGATACCGCGGTTGTTACTGCTCGCGCCGATGTCAAAGGCCATCAGCTCGGCGAGGATTTCAGTGGGCTGTATCGTTACACGCGTATCTGGGTTCGCCGGAGCGGCCACTGGCAAGCCGTCAGCTACCAGGCAACGGTAACGCAATGAACCGTCGAGCGTTCCAAGCGTTTCGAAGTCGTCATTCATGAAGATCGGATGAAACTCGCGCCGGATAACATAGTGAAGGGAAAACCCGGAAGAGTCATTCCAAATTCCTTGATCCTTTAGCGACCATGTGTGTTGAGGAAGGCCCGAGCCGATCGTCTTCGTCGCCCAGCAAAGGCGCTGCGATCCGCAGGGCCTCAACTTGCCGCTTCACTTTCAAGAGTTCCTGTTCTTTCGCCCGCAACAGCTCCATCACATCTCTCATGAATTTGCTCTCCGATAAGTGCTTTGACGCAATTTGGATTCTACTTCCAACACTGTAGGTGCCAGCAAGATTTAAAAACAGTACACGAAGGTGCACGCCAAAGCTGAGTTTAACGTCTCAATGCCCGGAATGGTACGGGTGACCCTTCAGAATCGTGAAAGCCCGGTAAAGTTGCTCCAGCAGGACCACGCGAGCCAGCTTGTGCGCCAATGTCATGCTACCCAGAGAAATCATATGCTGTGCACCGCTAAGGGCTGCGTCGGTGAATCCGTCCGCGGGACCGATGGCGAAGACCAGTGGCAGCGGGTTACGATCCTGATAGTCTGCCAGAAAGCGCGCAAATTCTTCGGATGAGAGTTGCTTGCCACGCGAGTCCATCAGCACCAGCGTCGACTTCGCACCTGGGGTTTTATTCGCCTTCATCGGAGCCGCGCGCCCGCACATTTGCAACAGCGCGGCTTCATCTCCCAACGCCAACCCTTCGACCTGCACATAATGCGAAATTCGCTCGAGATATTCATCCGTGAGCGACTGAATCGCTGGCTCCTTCGTTTTTCCGATCCACGCGACCTTGATCTTCACGGCAACATGACTTTACTTGCTTCCGGAGGCCAGCACCACTGATGCTCCAAATTGATGTTCTCCCCCACAGCGTGTCGCGCAGTCGCCCCACGCACTTCAGTACGAATACCAGACGATATCGATTGCCCAACTAGAGTCAGGAGCGGCATTCGAGACAGCCGTCATAGAGCAGAGATAGCAAACCAGAATTAACTCCCACAGAGCGAAACTACGCCTTTTTGCGGTGGGCGGTAGCAGCGCGCTTGCGCGGCGTAGCCTGCATTCTAGGAATGGTCGTTTTTTTCTTCCCCGGTTTCAGCTCCGAAGGTTCCAGGCGCCTTGCCGTTTTCCAAAGCCGCTCCAGATCGTAAAACTTGCGGGCTTTCTCCGAGAACACATGCACCACAAAGTCCACATAGTCGACCAGGATCCACTCGCCCTGCCTGTAACCCTCGACCTGCGTGGGCCGCACATCTGCCATCTTCAAGCGCAACTCTACTTCATCGGCGATCGCCTGAACCTGCCGGGGATTGGTGCCGCTGCACAAGACGAAATAATCCGTGAAGGCACCCGAGCCCTTTTCCATTTCCAGCACTGAAATTTCTTCGGCTTTCTTGTCAAGGCAAGCCTGAATAGCTGCCGCCACCTGTTGCTTGAGTTCGTTTTTTTTCATGCAAGGGTTGTTATTTCGTCGTTCGCGGTTGGTCGCACTTCGTTGTCCCGGTGGACCGAATTTTTATTGTAAACGAAGTCGCTCCGCACTCCTTTCGGGGACGAGCGGGCCCTAATCAACGACAACGACAAACGATCAACAGCTAACGACCTTTGTAAAGTCCCACTTTCTTTATATATTCCGCAACGGCAGGATCGACCAAGCGCGCCAGCGGCTTGCCAGCGGCGGCGGCCTGGCGAATTGTGGTCGAGGAAATTGGTTGATAGACTTCGTCGAGCAGGTGGACGGTAACGCCGTTCAGCACCAAGTCTCCTGTGGCAGCTTGTTTATGAAAGGGACGTGTCACTTCCTCCCGCGGACGCAAGTTGGCGGGCAGCGCATTGGCGACGTCAGCCAGTGAAAATCCCGGCCTGCCGGCGACAACAAACGCACACTCACGAAATAGTGCTTCGGGCTCGCGCCACTTGGCGATATCCGCAAAGGCATCGATGCCGATCAGCAAGAAAAGGCGGTCCGCTTTCTTGAAGGATTGCTTGAGACGCTTGATTGTGTCGATCGTGTAGTTAGGTTTTACCTGGATCTTTTTTCCTTTGATGAGGCTGATTGAGTCCAAGTCTTCCGGTGCTTCCAGAAGTGAAGGCTCGAAGTTCTTCACCGCTGCGGTGGCCAAGGCAATCATGGCATAACGATGGGGGAAAGCTGACAAAGGCTGGCTCTGCTTGTGCGGTGGAACGTTTGCAGGCACGAACAGAATGCGGGAAAGCTGGCAGCGGTCCCGCGCGGCGTGCGCGAGAGCCAGGTGTCCACGGTGAATGGGATCGAAGGTACCGCCGAAGATGCCGATATTCATGAGCGCTTAGTGTCTTCGTTTACAGGCTGAATTGGCAAGCTCAACTTGACCGCATTGCGATTGTTTCCGAAGAATGCGACGAGCAGCAACCTCCAAGGGCATTGGCCGACAGTTCATCCTTGCTTCGTCTGTTTGGCCCGAATGCAGCGAGCGGAAAAACAATCGGTTCCGGAATCCGTACTGAACTCCAGTAATCTCGCGCGTTCCTAACCCGATCATTAGTATGGACTAATGCGGGTTACCCTCCCCCTCCTTCGCTTTCAACCTGCCCGTGCGTCTATTCTGCGCTACGGGGTAGCCGTCCTCAGCACCACCTTGGCGCTAATCCCGGCGCTGCTCCTTCCTAATATTACCGAGAGCCGGCTTGCGGTATTTGCGGTCGCTGTCATGGTGAGTGCGTGGTATGGCGGCTGGAAGCCAGGACTAGTAGCCACCTCGTTCGCGCTCACTGTAAGTGCCTACTTCTCATTTTCCGGAGAACACACACCGGCGCAATTTCGATCGACGATGATTCGGCTCACATTATTCGTTATGTTAGCGGCGCTGATCTGCTGGTTGAATGCAGCTTTGCGTATCACCCAGGAAGGACTGCGCCGCTCGGAAATGAATTTTCGGTCACTGGTGACCAATGCGCCGTACGGAATATGCCGTTGCGATTCTTCCGGCAAGCTGCTGAATGCGAATCCCGCGCTGCTCGCAATGCTGGGATACTCCTCAGCCCAGGAAATCTTGGGAACCCATCTCGGAGCACTCTACGAAGACGGTCAGAAATGGTTTGAACTGGCGGATCACTTGCGTGCGGGGGGGCCTTTCAACCGGCTGATTGTGGAGTGGAAGCGCAAGGACGGCACCCCCACGGTACTTCGCGTTTCCGGTCGCGCCGTTTCCCAGGCAGGCAAGGATAGAACCTTCGAGCTTTTTGCGGAAGATGTAACGGAGCGCCACGCCCTCGAACAACAACTCCAGCAATCGCAAAAAATGGAGGCAGTGGGAAGACTGGCGGGCGGAATTGCGCATGATTTCAACAACCTTCTGATGGTGATTTCTGGGTACTCGGAATTTCTGCTCGACCGCCTGGGCCCCGAGCCTGAGTTGCGCGCGCCGGCGCAGGAGATTGCCAGCGCAGCGGGACGGGCGTCGGCTCTCACTCGCCAACTCCTCGCCTTCAGCCGCAAGCAGATGCTGGCGCCAAAGATTCTCGATCTGAATGGAGTCGTCACCGAAAACCTGAAGATGCTTACCCGCATGATTGGCGAGGACATCGAACTGGTAATGGTTCCGGCAGCCGGGCTGGGCGCGGTGCGAGCCGATGCGGGACAGATTGAGCAAGTCGTCATGAACCTTGCGGTGAACGCTCGGGACGCCATGCCCTCTGGAGGAAAACTGACGATCGAGACCTCGAATGTCTCTCTCGACGAAGAGCACTCGCGTGTTCAGGCGCCGCTCAAGCCGGGAAACTACGTCATGGTGGCGATCAGCGACACCGGAGCCGGAATGGATTCGGAGACGCAGTCGCATATCTTCGAGCCGTTCTTCACTACCAAGGGGCCGAAGGGAACCGGTCTCGGGCTCTCCACCGTCTACGGCATCGTGAAGCAGAGCGGCGGTTACATCTGGGTCGACAGCGAGCCCGGCAAGGGTACGACTTTCAAAATCTATCTGCCGCGCGTCGCCGAAGCAGTCGAGAGCCCGGCAGAAGTTGCTGCTGCACCACAATCCGTGGCCACGGAGCCGGGTACTGAGACCATCCTCGTGGTCGAGGACGAGGCCAACCTTCGCTATCTGGCCCGGCAATTTCTCGAGAAGCAAGGCTATCGAGTGATCGAGGCGGCCGATGGCGCAGTGGCGCTGCAGATCGCAGTGGCCCACGAAGGAATAATTCATCTCCTGCTAACCGACGTCATCATGCCGGGCATGAACGGCCGCGAACTCGCGCAGAGGATTTCTGAAATTCGTCCGAACACGAAAGTTCTCTATATGTCCGGGTACACAGAAAATGTGATCGGGCGCAACGGCACGCTGGACGCGGGTATTCGCCTTCTCCAGAAGCCCTTTACCCTCCGCGATCTGAACGCTCGAGTTCGCGAAGTGCTCGCTTCAAATCCGTTCCCCCGGGAGGTTGCTATGCCAGCTCGAACCGCTTATGCCGTGGCCGCGCAGCAATTGCCGTTATCGCGGGCACAACGTTTTCAACTTCAACTGCCCCTGAAGTACCGGCGTCTCGATGAAGAGCAGTGGCACGATGGGGTAACCAGAAACATCAGCCGCTCTGGTTTGCTTTTTCAGGCGGAAGATCCCCTGCAGCCAAATGTGGTGCTGGAAATTAATCTAGTGCTACCTGCGGAGATTGCCGGGCTCTCACCAACGGAAGTGGTTTGTCGTGGAGAAGTTGTACGTACCCTGACGACAGCGGGAGAACAAATGCCACCCGCCCTGGCAGCGAAGATACTTCAATACCGCTTCCAGCACGGCTCACAGCTGCCGCGGGCATAGGGTAAGTGTAATGATTATCAGCCAGTGACTAACGTCAATCGAATCGGTCAGGCGCTCTGGCTGTCCGGGGCTTCGGTCTGTCGCAGCGCCTGTTCGCGTAGTGCGTCCACTTCTTTGGCCATCGCGTATTTCAGCTCTTCGATTCCTTTGCCGGTTACAGCCGAAATTTCGTAGAGCTTCAGCTTCCGCTTTTTGCAATAGCGCTTGAGCGCCGCGACTTTCTCTTTGTTGGCGACATCAATCTTCGACGCAACCATGAGCATCGGCTTGTCTTCCAGGTGAGCGCCGAAGCTAGCCAGTTCGCCGAGAATCACTTCCACATCCTTCACGATGTCACTGCGGCCACTGCCATCCGATACATCGACCAGGTGGGCCAGCAAGCGTGTACGCTCGATGTGCCGCAAGAACTGCGTTCCCAGACCCGAGCCCATGTGCGCGCCTTCGATCAGGCCTGGAATGTCTGCTACCACGAAGCTGATCTCGTTTTTTAGATCGCCGACCTCGACCACACCGAGATTGGGTTCCAGAGTGGTGAAAGGATAGTCGGCAATCTTTGGCCGCGCCGCCGAGATACGTGAGATGAGTGTGGATTTGCCCACGTTCGGATATCCGACGAGTCCTACGTCGGCGAGAAGCTTCAGCTCGAGCCGGTAATTGTGCTCTTCGCCGGGGCGTCCGGGCTCGTGCTCGCGCGGAGCCTGATGTACAGAAGTAGCGAAGCGCGCATTGCCGCGGCCACCGCGACCTCCGCGAGCAATCACCATCCGTTGATCGGCGGCCGAAAAATCGAAAATTTTCTCGCCCGTTTCCTCGTCGTACACAATCGTCCCGACCGGAACCTTGAGAACTACGTCGGCGCCTTCGCGGCCGGTTTTATTGGAGCCTTCGCCATGGCGCCCGCGTTCAGCCTTATATTCGGGATTGAACCGAAAGTGGACCAGCGTGTTGTGGCGTTCGCTGGATTCCATGATCACGTCTCCGCCTTTGCCCCCGTCTCCTCCCGAGGGGCCGCCACGCGGGACGTACTTCTCGCGGCGGAACGCCATGCAGCCGTTGCCGCCGTCGCCCGCCTTGACCCGAATTTTTGCCTCGTCAATGAACATCGATAGCGCGCCGTCTTCCAATTTTCGTTGTCGGACCTTGGTTCTTGTCCACAAGTTGGTGCATAGGCGGCAGACAACGAATGAGAGCCTTCGCTTCGCAAGGGATGGCAGCTGGTAATGAAAAAGCCTCGTCCCGGAGGCGAGGCTCAAACCGCAATTTGAAGGTCGCCGCTGCCGCGCGACTCCGTTCGCAACGACCTGAAGACCGAAGCGAACTACTCCGCGACTTCCATCGGTTCGACCATCACGAACTTGCCCATCGAGCCTTTGTTTAGGAACTTGATACGACCGGTGATTTTGGCAAACAGAGTATCGTCTTTGCCGCGGCCTACGTTGAGCCCTGGTTTCACGCGGGTGCCGCGCTGCCGCACGATAATCGTGCCGCCGGGCACGATCTGCCCACCGAATGCCTTGAATCCCAGCCGCTGCGCGTTCGAGTCGCGCCCGTTTCGTGAAGTCCCTTGTCCTTTTTTATGTGCCATATATCGATCCTGTTGTCAGTGGCTAGTAGCCGGTTGCCAAAATCCTGTGGAGACACGCGACCTGCCCGTCTCGGCTTTACTTCTTCTTCGGAGACGCCTTCTTCGCAGCGGCTTTTTTCGGCGCGGCTTTCTTTTTTGCGCGCGGTTTCTTGGCATGACCCTCGGAAGTTTTTACTTCCGAGTCGTGCTCATCCGCCACCGCAGCCTTCTTCGGCTTGGGCTGCCTCTTCTCCAGTTCGGGCGCCTTGAAACTCTGCCCGTCAAAGGCGATTTCGGTGATGCGGACGGCAGTAAATGATTGTCGGTGTCCGCGCAGCTTTTTGTATTGCTTTTTGCGCTTGTAGTGGAAGACCAGAATCTTCGGACTGCGTCCCTCTTCCATCACTTCGCCGACCACTCGCGCTTCCGACTGCGGCTTGCCAATCTGGCCCTCGCCACCCGATATCGCGAGTATCTCTGGGAAACTGACTTGGCCGTCGGTGCCTGTGGCCAATTTTTCCACTCGAATTACATCCCCGGGCGCCACCCGGTACTGCTTCCCGCCGGCGCGGATAACCGCGTACATACGTCTGCCTCCGTCAAAATGTCTTGAAAATCCCAACTAATGCCAACCACGCGCACACCGGCGCAATCCTGGGATTCCAGCTGTGCTTCTCTGCTTGCTGTGTTTTCCGCCACGGCGCTTAAGCAGCCACGGCACGCGACCTAGAACGGGTCGGCGAGTACAGGCAAACTCAACTATTCTAGCGTGCGCTGTGGAAATCGGTCAATGCGTGCTCGATCACCTCGAGTCGAAAAGAGGAGCCTTTCGGAGGCAATCCTCATTTCGCCGCGGTTTGATAATCTGAAACGAAGAAAGCCGCCGGCTTGTGCTAAGAGCCAACGGCCGAGACCCAAAACTGAAACCTTCGTCTTATCAAACTGCAGTCGACCGCTTGTTCGCGCTAGGGCACGAACTGGCGCAAACGCCTTCCCGCAAATTCGACCTGGCGCACATGCAAGTGCTGTTGCAGGCAATGGATCATCCGGAGCGGCGCTTCTCGAGCGTACTCATCGCAGGCACCAATGGGAAAGGGTCGACAGCGGCGACCTTGGCTTCGATTCTGCGGGCCTCCGGATTGAAAACAGCTCTGTACACCTCACCGCATCTGATTCGAATCAACGAGCGGATCCGCGTGAATGGAGAAGAGATCAGCGACGACTACTTTGCGCTTCTTCAAGGCGAGGTGGATCGCATTGCGGAAAAGTTGGTGGGCCGGACAGAGTTGCCATGGCACCCGAGTTTTTTCGAGATGATGACAGCGATTGCCTTTGAATATTTCGCGCGCGAGAAGGTAGACCTGGCAGTGCTCGAAGTCGGAATGGGCGGACGACTGGATGCCACGAACGTAGTGGAACCGCGAGTCAGTGTGATCACCGATATATCGCTGGATCATCAAAAATTTCTCGGGAATACTGTCGCGGAGATTGCACGCGAGAAAATTGGAATCATTCGTCCCCGCGGCGTAGTGGTGACCCTTCCACAGCAGCCTGAAGCCAATGATGTAATTGGAAATACGATTCTGGAACTAGAGGCGACAGCGATTAACGCCGTTCCTTATGTGCCGCCGGTTTCGCCCGGCAGCGCTCACTACCTTTCTGCGACCGACGGAGAATCCTACGCCGCGCATAAAACAAAAGCTTCAATCACAAAGATCACGAAGGAAGCCGCCAAGAGCGCGAAGAAGTTCGTATACCGATATCCCCTGTCGGTGATGGGCGAACAGATTCTGGTACAGACTACGCTGGTTGGGCGTCACCAGTTGCGTAATGTAGCCCTTGCGATTGCGGCGGCGGTCGATCTAAATCGGCAAGGATTCAGCGGTATCACGGCAGCGAGTATTGAGGGCGGTATTCGGGAGACCAGCTGGCCCGGGCGCTTTCAGGTGATTGCAGCGCGGGCTCGGTGGCCTGAGATGGTCATCGACGTGGCGCACAATCCCGCGGGGGCGTGGGCGCTGCGTTCCGCCCTTTCGGAGCGCTACGAAGACCGTCCGCTGATTTTTGTTTTCGGCGCGATGCGGGATAAGGCAATCTCGGAGATGACGGAGATTTTGTTTCCACTGGCCCAGCGCGTAATTGCGACCCGGCCCGAGAATCCGCGGGCGGCGTCCCCGGAAGAAATTCAGCAGGCAGCGGCGCGAACCGGGGTTGAGATCGAGGCCATAAACGACGTGCAACGGGCGGTGGAGCGGGCACGGGCGCTGGCCAACCCTTCCACGGTAATTGTGATTACCGGGTCGATTTATCTGGTGGGCGAAGTGATGCGCGTGGTTGGTGTGGAAATCTGAAGCAAGCGTTAGCGGTTGGTTTTCCCCTAGAATAGAACGGTGCAGGAAGCGAACTCATCCGTGGAACTGGAGCAGAGCCCACAGGCTGCTCCGAAGGCTGCGCAGCGGGGCAGTCCGCACGCGATCCCGGGGAAAAGGTACGGATGGCTGAGCCGGCTGCGTTCCTACTTTATTCTTGATCCTCTGATCTGGCTGTACACGCTCGTTCTGGGAGTGATCGCGCTTCCCGGGGGCTTGTTTGACAAAAGTGGGCGCCGTTTGCACTGGTTTTCGCAGGCCTGGTCGTGGTGCATTATGAAAACGATCATGTCTCCGGTGAAGGTCGCGGGCCTCGATAAGATCGACACCACAAAACCCCATGTCTACGCGGTGAATCACGCTTCGGCAATGGACATTCCGGTTCTCTACGTTTACCTGCCGTTCCAATTCCGCATTGTTTTCAAGAAAGAATTGCTGGCGTATCCGATTGTGGGCTGGCAACTGAAGCGTTCGGGTCAGGTGTGCATCGACCAGCAGAAGCCGACCAATTCGATTGCGGCGATCCGTTCGGCGGTGAAGAGCCTGAAGGCAGGAATGCCGCTTGTCATTTATCCAGAGGGCGGGCGCACCCCCGACGGCGAAATCAAACCATTCCTTCCCGGAGCTTTCTTTCTGGCGATCAAAGCGCAGGTGGATATTGTGCCGGTCGCTTTAATCGGAACCTATGAACTGCTTCCGATGGATACCTACCATATCAAGTGCCGACCGCTGGAGATGCGTGTGGGAGAGCCGATTTCAACCGCGGGGCTGACGATCCGGGATATGGAAGCGGTGTCGGCGAAGGTGCGGAAGGCTATGGAGGATTTGTATTACTCGGCAAGCCTTGTTCTGTAAATATTTTGTTCCGTGACTTTTCTTGCTCACTGCCCGTTATCCCTGTGTAAGACTACTCCGCGCGGAGAATTCGTTGAAGGCTCTGAAGAGAGAAGCGGACGAGCGGCTTCTGATCGAGGCGGCGCAGAAGGACCCCGCGCGCTTTGCGGAGCTTTACGAGATCAATTTCGAGCGGGTGTACGCGTACGTGGTTCGGCGGGTGGGAGATCGTGCGGAAACCGAGGATCTGACCTCTGAGGTGTTTCATCATGCGCTGGCCAATTTGCGGAGATTTGAGTGGCGGGGCATTCCGTTTGCGGCGTGGCTGTTTCGGATTGCAGCGAACCTGATATCAGATCGCTGGCAACGCAAGAGCCGCGAGCAGGCGATCGATGAGCCGGAAGCGATTGAAGCGGCGCAGGCCAGCGGTACAGAATTCGAAGAAGTGGAACGCAAGGCAACGTTGTTCCGGTTGGTGAATACGCTGCCTGTCGAGCAGCGCCGAGTGGTGGTGCTGCGCTTCGTGGAGCAGAAGAGCATTAAAGAAGTAGCGCGGGAAATCAGCAAGACCGAAGGCGCAGTGAAGCAGCTACAATTTCGCGCGCTCAGCAGTCTGCGGGCGCGCATGGAGGGTGCCGATGCCTAAGCGCTCTCTGAATGCGGGAAATGGCGATAGCAAGAAGGTTGAGCAGCTCAACAAGGCCGTGGATGCGATGTTTGCTCGCACGGACGGCACGGCTCCGAAGGTTGAGCCTGCCATCGAGCCACTGGTGCGCATTGCGGCAGAATTGCGCAATCTGCCGAGCGCAAGCTTCAAGGCACGATTGAAATCCGAATTGCTGGAAGGGAGAAGGACTATGAGTACTGTTGCTGAACCGATTGCTGCCGTTCATACGAGCGCAACCCCGAGATTGACCTTCAAAGATGCTGCGAAGGCCATTGAGTTCTACCAGCTGGCATTGGGCGCCAGGGAGATCATGCGCTTCGAAACTGAAGGGGGAATCCCGCATGCTGAGATCAGGATCGGCGACTCGACGATCCTGCTGTCTGAAGAGTGGCCCGAGGGAGGAAGATTCAGCGCGGAGACGCTGGGTTCTTCGCCGGTGCAGTTGTCCCTTCAGGTGGAAGACGTCGATTCCTTTGCGGCGCGGGCCGTGGCGGCCGGGCTGCAAACGATTCGGCCGATACAAAATCAGTTCTACGGACGCCGTGAGGGCAGCTTTGTTGATCCCTTCGGCTACACGTGGAACATTTCCACGGTGAAGGAAGAAATGTCGGTGGAGGAGATGCACCGGCGCATGAAGGAGACGACAGTGGGACCCGCGGGCGGGAGGATTGCAGGGAAGGACGAGTCGCAGGAGAGAGTGAACCCGGTTCCGCCGGGCTTCCGCATGGTGACCCCGTATCTAATCGCCGAGAACGGGCCGGCGCTGCTGGAGTTTGTCAAACAGGCTTTCGGAGCCGAAGAGACTTTCCGGACCGTGGGCGCGGCGGGCGGGCTGCACGCCGAGGCGCGGATTGGCGACTCCATGCTGATGATGGGCGGCGGCATTCCGGGCCGCGAGTTCCGCTCCACGCCGAACACTCATGCGCTGCATCTCTACGTGGAAGACGCCGATGCAGTATCCAGAAAAGCGGTGGCGGCTGGGGCGACTCTGATCGACGAGCCACGCGATCAGGAGTATGGCGAACGCTCAGGCACGGTGAAAGATCCAGCAGGAAACTTCTGGTATATCGCCACTTCGAAAGGCGAGAGCTACGTTCCCAAGGAGCTGAATAACGTGAACGTGTATATGCATCCGCTGCGGGCGGAGCCGGTGATCGGATTCCTGAAACGCGCCTTCGGAGCGCGAGAACTGGCGAAATACGCGTCGCCTGACGGAGTGGTGCATCATGCCGAAATTCGCGTTGGCGATTCGGTGGTGGAGATGGGTGAAGCGCAAGGAAAATATGCTCCGATGCCGGCGATGTTTTATCTCTATGTGCCGGATTGCGATGCCCTGTACAGGCGTGCTCTGGCGGCGGGCGCTACGTCGATCTCCGAACCAACCGACCAGCCTTACGGCGATCGCAGCGCGGGAGTGAAGGATGCATTCGGAAATACCTGGTACATCGCGACGCATATCAAGGATGTAGCGATGTAGTGACGTATTAAAAGCGGAGGGCGAGAGTAAAACCTCGCCTTCCGTAGTTGTCCCGATTGTCCACCCTCGGTTTGACCCTCCTGAATCCCTCCAATAAACTGAAAGATTCAACACATCTGCAGGACTCAACTTTATGGCTGACAGTATTCATGTGAAGCTTCCGGACGGAAGCGTGAAGGATGTTCCCAAGGGAACCACTGCGCTCGAGATCGCCAAGGGGATCGGTCCGCGCCTGGCCGATGCGGCCCTCGTCGCTAAAACCAACGGCGATCTGATCGATCTCGCCAAGCCGCTCGAAAAAGACACCGACCTGCGCTTTCTGACTGAAAAAGATCCCGAAGCCCTCGAAGTTTATCGGCATTCGTCGGCACACTTGCTGGCGGCGGCAGTGCTGGAACTTTTTCCCGAGACCAAGCTCGGCCATGGTCCTGCGACCGAAAGCGGATTCTTTTACGATTTCTATCGTCCGACTCCATTCACTCCAGAGGATCTCGAAAAAATCGAGAAGAAGATGCAGGAGCTGGTGCAGGAGAATATCCCGTACGCGCGCGAATTTCTGCCTCGCGACCAGGGACTGGCGGAGTTCAAAAAAGAAGGTGACTTCATGAAGTGCCATTTCATCGAGCAATTCACCAAGCCCGATGAAAAAATTTCGATCTACCGTACTGGCAAGTTCACCGACTTCTGCCGCGGTCCGCACATCCCTTCGACCGGAAAGATCAAGGCGTTCAAGCTGTTCAATGTCGCGGGAGCGTACTGGCTGGGAGACGAGAAAAATCAGCAGCTGCAACGCATTTACGGGACTTCATTTTTCTCCAAGAAAGATCTTGATGCCCACCTGCAACAGTTGGAAGAGGCGAAGAAGCGCGACCATCGCGTGCTTGGCAAACAGCTTGATCTGTTTTCCATTCAGGAGCTGGCCGGGCCGGGACTGATTTTCTGGCATCCCAAAGGCGGCATCATCCGCAAGGAGATGGAAGACTGGATGCGCGCAGAATATCTGAAACGCGGGTACTCGCTGGTTTACACGCCGCATGTGGCGCGCCGGCAGTTGTTCTTTACCTCGGGGCATGAGGGCTATTACGCGCAGAACATGTTCGATGCCATGGAACTCGACGATGCGGAATACCGCCTAAAGCCGATGAATTGTCCAGGGCACATTCTGATTTACAAAGACTCGCTGAAATCATATCGCGATCTCCCGGTGCGGCTGGGTGAGTTGGGAACGGTTTATCGCTATGAGCGTTCGGGCGTGATGCACGGGCTGTTGCGCGTGCGCGGTTTCACGCAGGATGACTCGCATATCTTCTGCACGCCGGAGCAGGTTGAAGACGAGATTACCGGTTGTCTCGACTTTGCCCTGGACGTGCTGAAAGATTTTGGCTTCGAACAATTCCAGACTGAGCTTTCAACCTGGGATCCTGACGACCGGAAGAACTTCGTGGGCAGCGAAGAGCAATGGATTCACGCCACCGAGTCGCTCAAGAAGGTGCTGGAACGCCGAAGGATCGAATACAAGACCATTCCTGGCGAAGCGGCGTTCTACGGGCCAAAGATCGACATCAAGTTGGTGGACGCCATTGGGCGCCTGTGGCAGCTCTCGACCGTGCAAGTCGACTTCAATCTGCCCCAGCGATTCGGCCTCGAGTATGTGGCGGAAGATGGTTCGCGCAAGCAGCCGGTGATGGTGCATCGCGCGCTGTTCGGATCGATTGAGCGATTCTTCGGCGTACTGATCGAGCACTATGCGGGCGCGTTCCCGGTGTGGCTCTCGCCGGTGCAGGTGGCGATGATCCCAATCAGCGAGCGGCATGCGGAGTATGCGAACAAGATCGCGGATCAGCTCAAAGCGATTGGCGTGCGCGTGGTTGTGGATGCACGCAATGAAAAGATGAATGCCAAGATTCGCGAGCACGCCATGCAGAAGGTGCCGTTCCTGCTGGTGGTCGGAGACAAAGAGGCGGAGGCGGGCAAGGTGAACGTGCGCACTCGTGGGAAAGAGAAGACTGAGGACATGAGTGCGGGAGAGTTTGTGGAGAAGATTCGGAAGCTGATTGCGGAGAAGATCGCGGGATTGTAGCGGCGCCAGTTCCCGTGGCTGGGATGACCCTTGCCCGATGTAACATGTTCCCGTGCACCCGTTGGCGGAACTCGTTTTAGCGCATATCCGGAGACAGGAGGTTGTACACGCTGGAGACCGCGTCGGGGTTGCGGTTTCGGGCGGGATTGATTCGGTTGCGCTTTTGCGATTGTTGCTCGAATTGCGTTACGAGCTTGGCATTGTCCTCTCCGTCGTTCATTTCAACCACATGCTGCGGGGGGCGGAGTCCGATGCGGATCAGGACTTCGTTGCGGGCCTCGCCCTTGAGCATGGGTTGGAGTTCTACTGCCAGAGCGGCGATGTCGCGCAGCTTGCTGCCGAGGAACACTCTGGTGTGGAAGCGGCTGCGCGTGAGTTGCGGTATGGGTTCTTTCGAGAGCTGTTGGGCGAAAAAGGATGGGGAGATTCGCGTACCTCAGCGGCTAAAGCCGTGCCCTTCCCGATCCCTATTCAGCCATTTGCTGAGGCTCGGCAAATTATCCTGAACAAGATCGCTACTGGGCACACGCTCGATGATCAAGCCGAGACGGTGCTCCTGCGGTTAACTCGTGGAACTGGAATGCGAGGGCTGGGAGGAATTCATCCCCGCATCTTGGTGGAGCACGAAGATGGGCAGGGCCACGGCGAAATCATCCGCCCTTTGCTGGGAACTCGGCGCAGCGAACTGGAACAGTATCTTGCTGACATCAAACAACCCTGGCGGGAAGACTCGACCAATGCGGACTCCAAATTCACTCGCAATCGCATGCGCAGGCTTGTACTGCCACTTCTGGAACGGGAGTTCAATCCCGCAGTGGTCGAGAGTCTCTCCGAATTGGCAGAGATCGCGCGCGACGAGGAAGACTATTGGGACAATGAAATCTCGGGCTGGCTGGGGACAGTCGTGCAGTGGTCGCAGCCGGAGTGGACGCGCGGGATTCCAGGTTTCGGCGATCCGCCAGCGCTCGTGCAAATCCAGCCATCACAAATTAAGTTGCAGGATTCCCAGTTGATCGAGCGCCTCCAGCAGCCAGGCCCTGCGATCATGAACGCGTCCGTGAGCCGCCCGTGGTTGCTGACCGAGTCTAGGGCCGTACAGAGAAGGGTCTTAAAGGCAGTCGGCGAGCAAGCAGGAATTCCACTGGAATTCAAGCACATAGAGGAAATCGTCAGCTTCGCGGCGGAGCAAGGCCCTTCAGGAAAGGAATTATCGCTTCCGCTTGGCTGGAAGATTGTACGTGAGCCGGAGGCGATGGTTTTTGTTACACCTAACTTGCGCCTCCAGGAGCGCATGCCAGACTACCAATACTGCCTGCCGGTGCCAGGACGAGCTTCCGTCCCGGAACTCGGGCTAGTAATTGAAGCGCTGCGCGTCACCCCGGAGTCGCAGATAGCGGAGTATAATCCGCAACAACTTCTCGGCGCTGAGCTGCTACCGAGACAGTTGATCGTGCGGAATTGGCGGCCGGGGGACCGATTTTGGCCGGCGCATACGAAAGCGCCGAAAAAAGTAAAGGAACTGCTGCAAGAACGGCAAGTGACAAATCCCGTACGACGGCTTTGGCCGGTCGTAACGGCCTCGGACGAGATCGTGTGGATGCGCAGTTTTCCAGTCCCCGCGAGGTTGCTTTCAAAATCTGGCGAGCCAGCTGTGCTGATCCGGGAGTTGCCGTGGGAGGCTGAAGACCGCCCCACCTAACGACTTGTTATAGCTACCAGACTGCAGAACGGGAGGCACCAGCGCTTGATGAATGCAACCGGGGTCGAGCCCCTTCGCCAGGTAATCACGGCCGATCAGATCCAGAAGCGCGTAAAGGAACTTGCCCGCCATATCTCGGACGACTACCAGGGGGAAACAATCCAGGCGTTGGCCGTTCTGGAGAATGCGTTCATGTTCATGGCCGATCTGGTGCGGGCTTTGGAAGTTCCCGTGGTATGCCAATTCATCAAGCCCCACTACAGCAAGCAGGGCAACCAAGGCGAGGTGGTGGAGATTTTCTTCAGCCATGAACCGGACATCCGTGGCCAGCACATCCTACTGGTCGAGGGTCTGGTGCACTCCGGAGTCACAAGTGAGTTCCTGATGAATGATTTGCGTGCCAGAGGTGCGGCCTCGGTGAAACTGGTAACGCTGCTGGACCGGCAATCGGCGCGGCGCGTAGCATTGCAGCCGGATTATTTTGGTTTCTTGGTGGATGAGGCTTTCCTCGTTGGTTACGGTTTAGGAGCTGCGGAGCAGACCAACCGCAATATCCCCTATCTGGCCGCAAGCCAGGCCAAGTGACTTAAGTTATGAGAAAAGCGGCGCCCCTTTTTCTTCAGAAAAAGGTAGAATAGGGTTGCTTTAGGAATTTTCCTATCGAAATTGGCCGAATGGCATCTAATTGTTATTAGGAGCCTCGGGGTTTTTGCTCTGTCTGGTGCGCCCCGATTCTTTCAGGAGCCTTGCTAAGTGAATTCGACAGTAAAAACCGTGGTTTTTTGGGTGGTAATTGGGTTGTCCGCACTGCTGTTATGGACCGTGATCCAGCAAGGCCGCGGCGGGCAAAAAGACAAAGAAGTGAACTCCTCCCAGTTCATGAGTGAAGTGGCCCAAGGAAACGTGCAGGAAGTGACCGTCGATGGCCAAAATGTGCGCGGAAAATACCGTGACGGTTCGGCCTTCCACACCACGGTTCTCGTGAACTATCCCGACATGTTCAAGACACTTTACGAGAAGGGCGTGTCGGTGAACGTGAAAGACGTCAACGGTGGAAGCTGGCCACTGCAGTTGCTGGGAACATGGGCGCCGTTGATTTTGCTGGGCGCCTTGTGGTTCTTCATGATCCGGCAGATGCAGACCGGAGGCAATAAGGCGCTGTCGTTTGGCAAGAGCCGGGCTCGCCTGCTTTCGATGCAGCAAAAGAAAGTCACGTTCAAAGACGTGGCCGGGGTAGAAGAGGCAAAGGAGGAGCTCCGCGAAATCATCGAATTCTTGCGGGAGGCCCAGAAGTTCCAGAAACTGGGCGGAAGGATTCCGAAGGGAGTGCTGCTGGTTGGACCTCCGGGAACCGGCAAGACGCTATTGGCTCGGGCTGTGGCGGGTGAGGCGAACGTTCCGTTCTTCTCGATCTCGGGTTCGGATTTTGTTGAGATGTTTGTCGGCGTCGGCGCGAGCCGGGTACGTGATCTGTTTGAACAAGGAAAAAAGAACGCTCCTTGCATTATTTTCATTGACGAGATTGATGCTGTGGGACGGCATCGCGGCGCAGGGCTCGGTGGTGGTCACGACGAGCGCGAGCAGACGTTGAACCAGTTGCTGGTGGAAATGGACGGCTTCGAATCCAACGAAGGCGTCATCCTGATGGCGGCAACAAACCGCCCTGACGTGCTGGATCCGGCGTTGCTGCGGCCTGGACGCTTCGACCGCCGGGTGGTGGTGAGCCGTCCGGATGTGCGCGGCCGCGAAGAAATCCTGCGCGTGCATACTCGCAAGATTCCGTTGGCGGAAGACGTCGATCTCTCTGTGTTGGCGCGCGGTACGCCCGGATTTTCCGGTGCGGATCTGGCTAACATGGTGAACGAAGCGGCTTTGGCTGCGGCCCGGCAGAATCGCAAGGCGGTGCTGATGTTCGACTTCGAAGTCGCCAAGGACAAGGTCCTGATGGGCGTGGAGCGCAAGTCGCTCATCCTTTCTGACGAGGAAAAGAAAGTTACTGCCTATCACGAAGCCGGTCACGCACTGGTTGCGGCGAAGCTTCCGGGTTCTGACCCTGTCCACAAAGTCACGATCATTCCGCGTGGCATGGCCTTGGGCGTTACCATGCAGCTCCCCATCGACGACCGTCACAATTACACGCGGGAATATTTGAAGACCGATCTGGCGATTCTGATGGGTGGACGCCTCGCGGAGGAGATATTCCTCAATCAGATGAGCACGGGCGCTGGAAACGACATTGAGCGGGCCACCGAAATGGCGCGCAAGATGGTCTGCGAGTGGGGTATGAGCGATCTTGGCCCCCTAACCTTCGGGAAGAAAGAAGAGCAGATATTTCTGGGCCGCGAGATTAGCCAACATCGCGACTACAGCGAAGACACCGCCATCAAGATTGACAACGAGGTCCGCAAGCTGGTGAACCAGGGATACGAGACGGCAAAGAACATTCTGGAAGGCAGCCGCGACACGCTGCAGAAGATTGCGGCGGCTTTACTGGAGCGCGAAGTGCTGGACGCGTCCGAAGTGCTGCTGCTGGTTGACGGCAAGGACCTGCCTCCGATGAAGTCTCCGTCCAAGCCCGACGACGGTGTGCAGCAGGTGTTGAAGCCGGAGCCGGGGCGACCGGGAATTGCGAAGGGCGGGGAAAGCCCGGCGCGAGCCTAGGAAAAATTTTGTTACTGCTACGAGCAAGGGCGGCCTCATGGCCGCCCTAATTTTTGCTTCCTACCCGTTTACGACGTTCATCATGTGTTCGGGATAGCGTAATCCGGCAGCCGCGCCCCTGGGAAAGATTTCATCGATACGGCGCAAATCTTCGTCGGTAAGCTTCACATCGAGCGCGGCAACGTTGTCTTCCAGATACTTGCGGCGCTTGGTACCGGGGATGGGAACAATGTTTTTGTCCTGCGCGAGCACCCATACCAGCGCTAACTGCGCGGGCGTGCAGCCTTTCTCTTTTGCGATTTCCTCGACCTGGCGCACCAGGTCAAGATTCTTCTGAAAGTTCTCACCCTGAAAGCGCGGAGAGAATCTGCGGTAATCGTCCTCAGGAAAATCTTCGAAGCGCTTGAACTGCCCAGTGAGAAAGCCGCGTCCAAGCGGGCTATAAGCAACGAAACCAATGCCGAGTTCGCGGCATGTCGCAAGGATTTCGTCCTCGGGCTCGCGACTCCACAACGAGTACTCCGTTTGCAGCGCGGCGATAGGATGAATTTTCACGGCTCGTCGGAGGGTTTGTGGAGAAGCCTCGGAAAGTCCGATGTAGCGGATTTTTCCTTCACGCACCAGTTGCGCCATCGCGGCGACTGTTTCTTCGATGGGTGTCGAGCGATCGACGCGATGCTGGTAGTAAAGGTCGATCGTTTCAATACCCAGCCTTCGCAGGCTGGCTTCGCAGGAACTGCGGACGTAGTCAGGCCTGCCGTTCACGCCCCGCAAGCTAGGGTTCGCGGGATCACGAACGATTCCGAATTTCGTGGCCAACACAATTTTGTCGCGCTTGCCTTTGATTGCGCGTCCGACCAGTTCTTCATTCGTATACGGGCCGTACACGTCGGCGGTGTCGAGAAAATTAATTCCAAGTTCGAGGGCGCGATGAATCGTCGCCACGGATTCGTCGTCGTCGCGTCCGCTATAAAACTCTGACATGCCCATGCAGCCGAGGCCGAGGGCGGAGACTTTCAGACCACTGCGTCCAAGTTCGCGAAATTGCATGGTTGCTCCTGCAATAGATTGGCCTATTTGCCGTCTTCATTTAAAGATGCTCGGAGTGCAGCTTGCGATGAAGTGAATTCGTGAGTCGTCCGGCGCGGCCATGCATCACTCTTTACGGAACTATTTCGTCCCCAGGGGAATTCATGAGTCAAGTGCCGGTCTGGTTTGAACGGAAGTTTGAGTTTTCTTTCCCCGTGGAACTACATCCAAATTTGTGTGCACGTTTGCGCGGTACTCCGGCACGGATCGAAGAAACGCTGCGCGGACGCTCTCACGAAATCCTGGTCAGGAAGCTGCAACAAAAGTGGTCGGCCCAGGAGCACGCCGGACACTTGCTGGACTTGGAACCGCTATGGCTGGCGCGCGTGGAAGATTACGTTCAGGGCAGTCCACAGCTTGCCACGACCGATCTGCAGAATCGAAAAACCGACGAAGCGAACTACAACTCGCGCCCACTGGAACAGATTCTGGCTGAATTTCGTGCCGCTCGAGAGAGGCTGCTGAAGCGGGTAAACCAGCTGGATACATCTTCATTTTCGCGGGCGATTCCCCACCCGCGTTTGAAGAAGCCCATGCGATTGGTCGACCATTTATATTTTGTTGCCGAGCACGACGACCACCATCTGGCTCGAATCTGGGAGTTGCTGACGGACGCGAAGTAAGAAAACTTGAGATCAGCGAGCGATGCTAATCAGGGGCTTGGCTTGGGGGCGCACTTCTCCGATTTGGACGGCCGACACTCCTGCCGAGCTGAGAGCGCTAACAAGTTGGTCGGCATCGTCCGCTGCAACCGAAATCAGCAGCCCCCCAGCGGTCTGGGGATCAAAAAGAATCGTTCGAAGTTCTTCCGGAACGCCATCGTTATAAACCACCAGGCATTCAGCGAAGTCGCGATTGTTCTTGAGCCCGCCCGGAACATAGCCGGCACGAACGCATTCGAGCGCACCATCAAGCAAACGAATTCGGCTGGCGCAAAGCTCCAGCGAAACGTCGGATGCCAGCGCCATTTCGCGCGCGTGGCCAATCAATCCGAAGCCCGTGACATCAGTCATGGAATGAATCCGAAATTGCCCTTGCTGAATAACCTCCGCGGCGTGCTTGTTCAGTGTGGTCATCGACTCAACGGCGGCGTCGATCCACGCTGGCTCCGCCTTGCCTTTCTTAATCGCCGTCGAAATCACGCCCGTTCCCAAGGCCTTGGTAAGGATGAGAGCATCCCCCGGCCTGGCGCCAGCATTGGCGAGAATTTTTTTCGGATGTACGAGTCCGGTGACTGCGTATCCGAATTTGGTTTCTTCATCGCGGATGCTGTGGCCGCCGATCACGGTGCATCGCGCCTCAATCATCTTTGAGAGTCCACCCGCAAGGATGCGTTCAAGAATGTCGAGATCGGCTTTTTCGGGGAAGCACACTAATGCCAGCGCTGTGAGCGGCTTTCCGCCCATCGCGTAGACATCGCTGAGAGCATTGGTGGCGGCAATCTGGCCGAAGATGTAAGGGTCGTCGACGATGGGTGTAAAAAAATCGACGGTCTGGACAAGGGCCTGATCGGGTGCGATTTGATACACTCCTGCGTCGTCGGCGTGGTCGAAGCCGACTAGAACGTTAGGGTCGTGTTGCCGGGCTAATTTCCCAAGCACCGAGTCCAGCGCCGCCGGACTTAGCTTGGACGCTCAACCCGCAGCTTTTACCGACTCCGTAAGGCGGAATGGTTTGGCTTCGGCCATGTTGTGAAAGTCAGAAGTCAGAGGTCAAAATTCAAAAGTAAGAACTTTGCTCTTAACTTCTGCATTTTCTCTCTTTACTTACTTTATCTCACCGAAACGTCCGTGACCTGAATGTCGGGAAACTGATGGTTCCACTGCGCGGAGATTCCTTCGAACGTGAGTCGGAAAGGTTTGCTCTGGCTAGGGCCGAGCGGTGCGACGCGGAAGTCGACGGCTTCGGGATACGGTCCATCCGTTTTCAGCACCTGCAGCGGAATCTCTTCACGCTGAACGACTTGTCCCATATCGTCTTTGAAGTTCACCTGGACGATCGCATGAACAACCGTTTTGGCGCCTGAGTTAGTGACGGTGCCGTCGACATAGCTGACGGTGGCGCCGACGAAATTTTCCGCAGCGCTCATCTTGAAATCGGAGAGTTTGAGATTTGCAACGTAGGGGGGCGGTCCGGAAGCATTCTTGGGTTGGCTGCGAAGCAGAAGCGCCATCACGATGGCAATCGCCATGACGACCACAACGGCGATCACGATCGTGCGCCGGCTGGAATCGGGTTCTCTGACTATTGGAGTTGGCTGGATCAAGCCGCCCATACAAGCCGATTGTACTCTGCCTCAGTTGTTGGTCTTGAAGAATGCGGCTAGGAAAAGTACACCGAAGAGCAGATCGATGCAGCCAAGAGATAAATCGCCGGCGGTCAAGCGGTGCTGCATATAAAGTACGGCAAAAGTGGTTCCGTAGCCGAATTTCTCGATCACCGAAGGAATCATCATCGGTCGAAGGCGCACTGGGTCCCGGGCAATCACGATAAATGCAATCTGGAAGGCCACCCCCACGCTGACAAAGCCATAGTAAAAAGCGGGATGGGTGATTGGTGGCGGGTCGTTGCGTCCGATCAGATCGAACATGAAATACAACGGAGCGAGTACCAGTACGCCCCATATTCCGGCGATCCAGAAGACGATTTTGGCGAACCTCATGGAACGAGATTATTCGCCGCCGACAGTGAGGCCGTCAATGCGCAGGGTTGGCGAGGCTACGGAGCCGCGAAACTCCAAATCATTGGCGACTTCGGAAATGTTGAAAAACATCTCTTTCAAATTTCCAGCGACCGTAATTTCCTCTACTGGATAAGCAAACTCTCCGCCCGAGATCCACAAGCCTGACGCGCCACGCGAGTAATCGCCGGTTACGAGGTTCGCGCCGTGGCCGAGAAACTCGGTTACGTACAGGCCTTCCTTGATTTCAGAAATCAGTTGTTTCGGTGTTCTGCTTCCTGGCTGCAGAAAGTAATTGCCTGGACCAATCCCTGGTGTCCCCGCAAGCCCGCGGGACGCATTGCCCGTCGTGGCGAGGCCGAGCTTCTTCGCGGTGTATGTATTCAAGAGATACGAGTTCAGGACGCCTTTCTCGATCACCACGGTCCGGCGGGTAGGTACGCCTTCGCCGTCGAAGGGGCTGGTTCCGAAGCCGCCGGTCATCGTGCCATCGTCGATGATGGTGACGTTGTCGCCGGCAATTTTTTGTCCGAGTTTGCCGGCGAGGAACGATGCGCCACGGTAGACGGAATCGCCGTTCACTCCTTCGAAGATGTGCTCGAGGATCGAGGTTGCGACCATGGGATCGAATACGATCGGAACATGCGCGGTCTTCGCCTTGCGAGCTCCTAAGCGGCGCAGCGTACGCTCGGCCGCAACTTTGCCGACCTGCTCGGGCGATTCGAGTTTTGCCAGCGTGCGTGCGACCGAGAACCAGTAGTCGCGCTGCATTGCCCCATCGTCTGTCTGCGCGATGGGAACGGCGGCCATGGAGCAATATGACCGGCGGTATTCGCCGACGAAGCCGTGCGAATTGGCCAGGACCTTGTGGCCGGTGGCGGCATCGAACGATCCGCCTTCGGAGTTCTTGATGCGCGGGTCGAAATCGAGCGCGGCTTTTTCGGCGCGGCGGGCGTAATCGATACGATCGGGGCCGGGCAACGAATAAACGTCTTCGTGATAGAGATCAAGGTCGCCGGTAAGCGAGCCGAGTTGCGACGACTCGGGGATGCCGCCGAAGGGATCTTCTGATGTGATCTTCGAAAGCTCCAACGCAGATTTGACCATGAGGTCGAGACTCTCGCGAGAAAAATCGCTGGAGTATGTGCTGGCCGCACGCTGGCCGTTGAACACGCGGACGCCTATGGATCGCGATCCTGATTCTTTGAGGGTTTCGACCTGGCCGAGGCGGACCAGCGTGGAGAACTCATCGCCTTCGCGGACCACGCATTCGGCAGCGGTTGCGCCGCCGTTCATCGCGCGGCGGACGATGTCCTGGGCGAGGGAGCGGAGATCGGTTTGCAATGCGGGCGCGCTAGCGTCTAATTCGGTTGAAGGCATAAAGTCTTTGTTTATCTTATCCCAAACGAATGGCGCGTCTTCCTACGATGCGGTCCGCTTCTATTCGAGCTGGAGAGGGTTCAGCAATCGATTGTTTGTAATGTATTTATGCATTATAATCGATTTTATGAGGTGCATGCCATGACCACCCTGACGGTCACTGCGCGGGGACAGGTGACATTCCGGAAGAGGGTATTGCAGCATCTCGGCATTAAGCCGGGGGAGAAGATTGCGTTGGACCTGATTCCCGATGGACGGGGCGTGATTCGCGCGGCCAAGCGTTCGGGGACGATCGAGGATTTCATCGGACGGCTCGCCGGAAAGACGAAGAAAGTTGCCACCATCGAAGAGATCAACGAAGCTGCGGCCAATGGCTGGGCGGGGATAAACGGCCGGAAATGAAAGTGGCGGTGGACACCAATGTTCTGGTGCGAGCGGTAATGCGCGACGACAAGGCGCAGGCAGAGATCGCGGCCAAGTGGCTGCGGAATTCCAGCCTGCTGGTAGTCGCCTTGCCGGCGCTTTGCGAGCTCGTATGGGTACTGCGTCGGGTCTATGGCTTCAAGGCTGCGGAGGTGGCTGACACGATCCGGTCGCTCACTTCGGCCGGCAATGTGGAAACGAACCGGCCCGGGGTGGAAGCGGGGTTGACTATGCTGGATGCGGGTGGAGATTTCGCGGATGGCGTGATTGCCTACGAAGGCAAATGGCTGGGAGCGGAGACGTTTGTTTCGTTCGATAAGAAAGCGGTGGCGACGCTAATCTCAGCTGGGGTTTCGGCGCGGGTCTTGTAGGGCAGGATTCGGCGAGCAGGAATACGCACGGCGAGTGCCGTTCAAGTTCCTGAGTCCTCAATAGGCTTTCAAAGCCTCTCCGGTCGGGGATCTTAGGGTATCCGATCCGTCCGGTTTGAATATCTCCAATAGGCGCATCCGACCGTTCTTAACGTGAAGCATGACCGCGATCAGGCCGCCGTCGATGTCTTCGCAAGTTCCTTCGGTGGGGCAGCCTAGTTCTGTCTCAGCTAAACCGTCTCCCTCATAGCTAAGCTCAAGGCAGCCACGTTCGTCAACCTGTCTTGCAGTAACGGAAGGTAGCTGTCGGCGCAAAGCGTCGCGGCCTGGGAATTCGCGCGCTAGCAATTTCTGCAGCAAACTAATTTCGTTAGTGGCCAGCTGCCGAAAGCTTGTTTCCATGCCACCGCCCTTACGGTGCAACAGGCTTTACTGCATGAAGCCGCCGGGATCTTTCTTGGCGGTACCGCCCACGGTGAGGCGATCGATCTTGATGGTCGGGATACCCACGCCAACTGGCACGGCCTGTCCATCCTTGCCGCAAGTGCCGACGCCTTCGTCGAGCTTCAGATCATTGCCTACCATCGAGACTCGCGTCAGAACATCGGGGCCGTTGCCGATCAAGGTTGCGCCTTTGATGGGAGCGGTGATCTGGCCGTCTTCGATCATGTAGGCTTCCGAGGCGCCGAAGACGAATTTGCCGTTGGTGATGTCGACCTGGCCGCCGCCGAAGTTGACAGCGTAGATGCCGTGCTTCACCGAGCGAATAATATCTTCGGGGCTGTCCTGGCCGGCTAGCATGTACGTGTTCGTCATGCGCGGCATGGGGATGTGTTCGTAGCTCTCGCGGCGTCCGTTGCCGGTGTCGGCGATGCCCATCAGGCGCGCGGAGAGCTTGTCGCTCAGGTAGCCCTTCAGAATTCCCTTTTCGATTAGAACTGTTTCTTGCGTGGGCTCGCCTTCATCGTCCACGTTGAGAGAACCGCGGCGCCACGGCATCGTTCCGTTATCAATGACGGTGCAGCCTTCGCTGGCTACGCGTTTGCCGATGAGTCCAGCAAAAGCAGAAGTCTTCTTGCGATTAAAATCGGCTTCGAGTCCGTGACCGACTGCTTCGTGCAGAAGCACTCCAGGCCAGCCCGGGCCGAGAACTACTTCCATCTCGCCTGCAGGAGCTTCACGCGCATCAAGTTGAAGAATTGCCTGCCGTGCGGCTTCTCTGGCGAAATACTCTGGGTTCTTATCTCCGAAGAAAAAGTCCAGAGCAACACGTCCGCCCCCACCGGAACCGCCGCGTGCTGAATTGTTTTCGGTTTTAGCGATGCAGGACACGTTCATGCGAGCGAGCGGCTGAGAATCTTCGGCAAAAGTTCCATCAGAGGCAACGATCAAAATATTACGCAATTCGTCAGAGTAGCTGGCGCGCACTTCTTGAATGCGCGGATCGTAAGCACGCGCGGCTTTGTCGGCCCGCATCACCAGCTCAACCTTGGCAGTGATTTCGGCGTCGACCGACGGCAGAGTCACCGGATACAGACTGCGCGCCGGCGTTTTCCGAAAACCCGCCACGGGAGTCTTCGCAGGAGCGCTCGCAATTAATGCCGCCGTGCGCGCTGCATGCAAGATGCGGCTGGCGGAAAGATCGTCAGTGTAGGCGTATCCGGTGCGCTCCCCGGAAACCACGCGGACGCCGCAACCGGCGGAAATGCCCTGCGACGCCGATTTGACCATCGACTCATCCACCATCAGCGAGGTAGAGGAGAGATACTCGAAATAGAGATCCGCATAGTCGCCGCCGGCGGAAAGAGCCGCAGCCAGATAATGTTCGAGGTCGTTTTCGGTGACGCCGTAGTGGTCGAAGAAGAAGCGCTGTCTGTCTTTGATATCGAGAGATTGTTTATCCAAACGATTACTCACAATAGTTAGATGCCGCCGGGCCGGGGCAGACTCAGTTGGGCGGATTGTTCATTATCCCACATCGAACGAAGCAGGCGCCCAAAAACAATCACAGCCGCGCTGTGACTGTGGTCACATGTCACAGACCGCGGGCGGGCAATGGACCGACAATCCGGGGCGGAGATACAAGTGCCGACCGTGACGCCACAAGCCCTGTCCCGAACCGTGCAAGACTTTCTCAGCGAGGCGGCGGGCGCCGTGGTGCTCGAAAACGGAACTGTCGCATTTGATCTTGCACAATCGAAATATTCCATTTCAGGTGAGTCCAATCGCTGCCTGCTTCACCTATGGTCGCCCGAGCGCAACGCAGTACGGCGTGTGTTGGAGGCCGAAATCAAGAACGGCACACTGTGGCTAGCGGTGCAGCGACTGGGGCAGGCGCGCCCCTCGAAGCTTGAGATTTGTCGTGAACGCGATCGACGCTCTCCCACCGCCCGGCGGGCTTCACGAGCCGCATACGAGCAAGAGCTGCGGCGAACTCTAGAGCGCCATTTTCCAGAATTTAAGATTACCAAACTAACAGGCGGCCTGGACCTGGAGAAATCTTTCGGACCGGTTTACACGAGAGGCGTAATGCGGCAGGGCCGCTCGGCCTTTGCTGTGCTGGGGGTAAATGCCCGGGAGACGCAATCTTCGATTGACGCGGCGCTGACTTTTGGCGTTCTTTGGCTTGACGTTTGCCGGCAGGCGCAGGCCGCGAATGTGCTGGTGGAAGGTCTCAAGCTATTTGTGCCAAATGGAACTTCCGCGCTGGTTCGGGAACGCATGGCAAATCTGAATCAGGGCGCGGCAAAGTGGTCCTTGTTTGAGTTGGACGAACGGCATGATGCGCTGGTGGAAGTTGATTGCGCGGACCGGGGCAATGTGGCGACGCGACTGGTACACGCCATCGACGAAGAGGCGGCGCGCGACCGATTCAAGGAATCGATTGCGAAGGTCCAAGATGTTTTGCCGAATTGTGAAGTGGGCATACTCTCGGCGGCGCAGATTGTTTTCCGCTGGCGCGGGCTGGAATTTGCCCAAGCGCGGCTTGCCAACAATCCGGGATCATTTCACAGCACCGAGGAAATTGTCTTTGGTGTGGGAGCGGAAGAACGGATTTTCGAGGCGTGCAACGAGGCTGCCTTTACCGACCTCGCGCACTGTTTGCGCGAGGTGCGGCATCCCTATGGACCACGTCAGCATCCGTTGTGGCGTTTGCGTCCGGAGAGATGGCTGGAGTCGCTGGTGGCCGGCGACGTGAGTGTGGTGGAGGGAAGCTTGGATTCCTCGTGCTGCTATTCGCAGGTTCCAGCATTTTCCGCGGCTGATCGAGCCATGATCGACGTACTCACAAGCACTCACGCCGGTCGGCTCGCTATCGTTGAATTGAAAGCCGACGAAGATATCCACTTGCCGCTGCAAGGGCTTGATTACTGGTCGCGGGTGGAATGGCATCATGCGCGCGGTGAATTTCCTCGCTTCGGATACTTCAACGGCCGGGAATTGTCGCGAGAGAAGCCACTGCTATTCCTGGTGGCTCCCGCATTCCATGTTCATCCAGCCACGGATGTTTTGCTGCGCTACATCGCGCCGGAAATTGAATGGGAATTCGTGGGAGTTGACGAGCGATGGAGAGAAGGAATAAAAGTTGTGTTCCGGAAGCGACCCTCCGCCAAACAAAGCCTCTATCCAGCTCCAACGGCCTAGGGTTTTTTCCCGTCACAGTTACTGTTCAGACCTGAGGGAGTGAGGTCTTTTCCCGTCCCGGTATTCGGTTTCCGTAACACTTTGCAAAAATTTAAATAGTGGGCACGAATGTGAGTTAGGATGCCGCGATTCTTGGGCTGTAAGTGATCATGCAGCCGAACGTTCCACATTTGAAAATCAAAAAGGACAAGAACATGAAAAAAATTCCTTCCCCACTGCTGGCACGGATTGCGCTTGTGTACGCGGCCGTGCTCTTGTTGTCCACCATCCCAGGACAGGCCCAGCCGCAGCTCCTATCGACGCGTCATGTGCGCGATGCGGTTGTCAATGGGCAGGCGCAGTTCGTCGGGCGACTCCCGGCAACCCAGACCCTGCGCTTCGACATTGTTCTGCCGCTACGCGATCGCGCGGGATTGCAAAATTTCGTGCAGGAAATCCAAGATCCTGCAAGCTCCTCCTACCACCAGTTCCTTACGCCGCAGGAATTTACCGCGAGGTTCGGACCCAGCCAGGAAGATTGGGACGCCTTGGTTGCTTTCGCGAAAGCCAGCGGTTTTAAAATAATCAGCGGAACCCGAGAAGAACGGGATCTGAGGCTCACCGGCACGGTGGCGAATATCGAGAAGGCCTTCCATGTGACCATGGGGCTCTATCACGATCTCACCGAAGACCGAACATTCTTTGCCGTGGACCGCGAGCCCACCGTTGACCTTCCCTTCCAGCTTTGGCACATCAGCGGTTTGGACAACGATTCCAAGCCGCATCCGATGTACGTGAAGAAGAGTGACTATGCCAAGGCCCATGGGATCGATCCCAAGCAGGTCGTGCGTCATGCCACCACCGGCTCCGGCCCTTCGGCTTCCTTTCTGGGCAGCGACATGCGCGCGGCCTACTACGGCGGAACCGCGCTCACCGGTACCGGCCAGACGATCGGCCTGTTCGAATTTCTGGGCACCGATCTGGCCGATTTGACCACGTACTACAAAAACGTGGGGCAAACCGAACCTTACACTCCCACTCTCATTTCGACGGGCGGGTATAGCACGAGTTGCACCGAGAGCAGCGGATGCGATGACACCGAGCAGACCCTCGACATGACGCAGGCGATGGGCATGGCCCCGGGCTCCACAATGCTCTATATGTACGTTTGCGGCAACGCTTCGAGTATCAGCGATACTGCCTGCATCAGCGCGATGGTTTCGAATACGGACGCTCCCTTGTCCAAGCAGATCAGTTGTTCGTGGGGTTGGACACCGGCGGACCCCAGCACGCTGGATCCGTACTTTGAGCAGATGGCGTCGCAAGGCCAGAACTTCTTTGCCGCGTCTGGCGATAGTTCGGCCTGGTCTGCGTCGAACGAGGCCTGGCCAGCGGACGATGCGAACATCGTCTCGGTCGGCGGCACGGACTTGACAACCTCCAGCGCGGCTGGCCCCTGGAAATCGGAAACCGCCTGGGCAGACAGTGGCGGCGGCATCTCCCCGGATTCCATACCCGATCCCCTCCTGGCAGAAACTCTCGGGCGTGATTACCTCGTCCAACAACGGATCGACAACTTTGCGGAACGGCCCCGACGTGTCGGCCAACGCGAATTTCACCTTTTACGTTTGCGCCGACCAAACCACTTGTACGGCTAACGACTACGGCGGAACCAGCTTTGCGGCGCCCATGTGGGCCGGCTATCTGGCTCTGGCCAACCAACAGGCAGCAGCCAACGGCGAGTCGATCGGCTTCATTGATCCGATCATTTACCCGGATGCTCTGACCTCAAGCTACAGCACCCTTTTCCACGACATAACCAGCGGTAGTTGTGGTACCTATTCGGGAATTACCGGCTACGATCTGTGCACCGGCTGGGGCAGCCCGAACACGACCGGCCTGATCAACACCCTGGCCGGGTCTGCGACGCCGAGCTTCACGCTTTCGGATTCGCCGAGCAGTCTGACGATTAACGCAAGGCGGAGCAGCGGCACGCAGCACGATCACAGTGACAGACGTCGGCGGATTCACCGGCAGCGTAACGCTTGCCGCATCCGGTCTGCCGAGCGGCGTGACTGCGGCGTTCGGCACGAACCCCACAACCGGGACCAGCGTGCTGACCCTGACAGCGAGCGCCACGGCGACTACCGGAACGTCCACGGTGACCATCACCGGAACTTCCGGCAGCCTGACCGCAACCACCACGCTGGCTCTCACGGTCAATTCCTCGGCGACGCCAAACTTTAGCGTGAGCGCCTCGCCCACGTCTGTGACCGTTACTCAGGGCAGCAGCGGAACCAGCACGATCACCGTCACCAGCACGGGCGGTTTCAATTCCGCAACCACGTTGAGCGCGTCCGGCCTGCCCTCAGGCGTGACGGCGACGTTCTCCACCAACCCGGTAACTCCACCAGCGAACGGCAGCGTGACCTCAACCCTCACCCTGACCGCCTCCTCAAGCGCAACCGTCGGCACGGCTACGGTGACGATCACCGGAACCTCGGGCTCGACCAGTCACAGCGCAACGATAACCCTAACGGTGAATGCTTCTTCGGGGACGAAGAACTTCACCTTGTCTCTGTCGCCCTCTTCTTTTACCGTCGATGAACGCGGCAGCGTATCCACCACTCTCACGGTCACCAGCGTGAATGGATTCCATTCTGCTGTGACTCTGAGCGTGAACGAATTCCCCAGCGGCGTATCGGCGACGGCGTCGTCCAACCCCGTAACGCCACCGGCGAACGGCAGCGTGAATGTGACTATTACCTGGAGCGCTTCCAGGCGTGCGCCTACCGGAACCACAACGATTGAGTTGATCGGAACTTCTGGATCACTCACGAACGAGACGCCCGTGACCATCACGGTCGCTCCTTGAGGAACTGGACAATGAAAAACCGGATATTCCGGTGTGGCAATCGAGCCGGCCCGAAAGGGCCGGCAATTTTTTCTGCGGCCCCTGAAGGAACCTCGCCGTCAGCCCTCCCACGCTCCCAGAAGCCTGCGAAGATCGACCAACTGGCCAAGGTGATATGCGTTATGATCCGCCACCAGCAGCGCCTCGCGCAGAATCGTTTGCCCATCGCCCCACGGGATTCGGGCGTACAAATCGGTTGTTGGAGTTGCAGACCAGATCCTGCATGGTTTTTAAATCCTTGCGAAACTCTTCGATACTCTTATCCCATGCCGCTGTACTCGGCGGCGCTTCGTTCCTGGGCCAATAGCCCTCGGGCCATGCGGGCGACTTGTGTTTGGAGTTGCGGCTGAATTCGAGAATATCCCACTGCGCCAGACGGAGATGATCGAGCAACATCCAGGCTGAGTGTGGAAGTCCGTTCGGCCTCACGCCTCGTAACTTCTCCGGCACGTTTTTCACCACGTCGTCGAATCTGGCATGAGCCCCACCGCCATCGAGCAGATAGACCAAATGCTCGCGGAGTTGCTTGTCATGGGAGTCTTTCTTTTCGAGCGATACTTTCGTTGCCATTTGTCCTTCCCTGTTCCGACCAAATTGCAGTTGCTGCGACAGACAGATGATCGAGCAACCATGGTTGTCATCCCTCGCTTCGAGAGGGATGACGGATCGTAATACGTTGACGTGTGCAGACACCAACCTGAGGCTGAGCTCTGACACGAATCGTCACTTCATGGAATCGGCGTCGAGGCATCGATTTCTCTTTCGCCTCTTAAGACGCGACCAATGCCGCGAACGATGCGGCGCATGGGGAAAATATTCTTGTCGTTGGCAAGGAATATTTCGCCAATCCGGCTGCCGCGGTAGTACCAGCGCTTCAGCAGGGCCAGATGCTCCATGGTTTCGAGAGCTGGCCGCACTTTCGCAGGTGTGAACGAGTCGAGAAGAGCGAGCACACGCGATTCCATGGATTGCGATTTGGTGTGCTCGGCAGGTTGGATTGAGAAAACGACCGGCCCGGAGATTGTTCCGCTTTCCACGGGGAAGAAAGTGACTGCATCCGGTTGCTGGCAAGGCTGAACGATCAGGGCGGAAAAACGATCGAGGCGGCGGACGATCTCTGGAAGCTGGGTCACGACAGGTTTTAGTTTTTCCAGGCGAACGTGAATGCCGGCGGCGTCTTCAAAGGCAAGATTGGCCGAAGCTGCGTCACGCTGCGACGAAAACTCACGCGCTAAAGATTCTCCTCCAGAATCGAAATAGGCCTGCACGCGATTTACTTCGGTGGAATATTCCGCGTCGGTGCATCCCTTGAAGCAGGGCGCCAGGCACATTTTCATCTCGGAATAAATGCAGCCGGGAAACTTAGGATCGGGATGGAGATCGTCTACGCAGCGGCGCATCTTGAAAAAGTCAAGCGAGTCGTTCATAAACTTCTCAGCAGCCGTTCGCGATTGGAATGGCCCGTAGTAGAGAGCGCGCGTGTTCAGGCGTCCCAGGCGTGTGGTGATCGAGGCGCGAGGGTATTGGTTCTCGAGATGCAGCTTAACCAACGGCGCAAACCGAAAGCGCATGCGATGGGCGTAGGTCCTGGGAAAACTTTCGCGGAGGGCCCGGTAAAGCGTGAAGACTGACTCGAAGTCGGAACCGGTCGGTGAGTACTCGATCGAGCGGACATGATCGCGCAGATTTAATTTCCTGGTGCGTTCTTCCGCCGGGCCGAGCAGGCGTTGCAGGCGGCGGCGGAGGTTGGCGGTCTTGCTGACATAAGGCTCGGCCTTTGCATCGTCGCCGCGAAGCAGGAACACAGCTGGCGCGGCGGGTACTGCGGCGAAGATTTCCGCGTCGTATTCGGGAGCGAACTCCAGGCGCTCGGTTAGCACGAATTCATTGTAAGCAAGTGTCCACAACAGCAGCACAGGGAAAAGCAAGGCCAAGAGGACTCACAAGCCCCCGTGGAGCCTTCCGAAATAGTGCGCGAGATTTAGCGACATAATCAGGATGCCTGCCCCGAGGACGAGCACGTGAAGGTTTTTGCGCAGATCGAAGCTGCCAACTCGACAGACGAGCAAGTATCCAATCGCAAGATTGAAGAGACCCCATACAACGTTGACCATCGAGGAGGACAAGCCTATTCCGGGCGGCGATGCGAAGGGGCTTTGGAAGGCATGTCCTGAAATTCCATTGCCTAGATGGGGCAGGGCGTTCGCGAGAAATGCGCCCCCGAAGAAGTACGCAATGTAGTGGTACCAGCGCATGGTTACTCCCTTCTCGTTGAAGATCGTGTCGCAGCACATCCGCGGTTGACTTAGCGAAAGCTGGCGCTCTTGACCCGCTCGCGGTAATCTTGGCCTTCCATGGTCACGATGCGGCACATCTCGTGGAGCCGTGAACGCATGCGATCCCCGATTCGGTCACCTAGAGTCTCTTTCTCAGACGCATATTTAGCGGCTTCCGGGCTTGTGGATCTTACGTTGCCCGGTCGCTCACGCCCAACGAGATTGCGGTAGTTTGTGGTGATGATTGTCGTGCGGTCGTCGTTATAGCGGGTATTGAGGATGAGGCTTACGGTATCCCAAACCCACTCCGTGGGTTTGACAGCTCCTAGCTCGTCAAGCACTAAAACCTCGGTTTCGAACACGGGCCGAAGTACATCCAACTCTGTCGTTTTGACAGTGTCATTGTACGAATTCTGAATCTGCTTGAGAAGTTCGCGGTAATCATAAAACAGGCAAGCAATGCCTTTGCTGCGAATCACTTCCTTAATAATTCCGACCGCCAAGTGGGTTTTGCCCACACCGATCGTACCGATTAGCAGTAAGCCCGTTTTGTCGACTGGGTATTCTTCCACAAACCTATAGGCGGCCATTCGAGCCGGAGCTAGCGAAAGGTAAGGCCCCTCAAACTCGAAGTTCGACAACTCACAATGCTCGTATCTATTGGGAATGCGCGCCGCGCCCAGCACGGCTCCAGCCCGCGCGCGCAGCTGACAATCGCAGCGCGTGACCCGGCGATCCTTGGGCGCACTCGTCCGCGCGGAAAGCGTCTTCCATCCCGTACCCTCGCAGAGCGGGCAAACTTCTGCTTGCGTCCTAGTCACCACTAGCCTTGTCCCTCAACCCTTCTGGAATTGTATTCTCTGACTTTGCACCCGTGCGCCGCTTCCCGCAAGTCCGAAACACCACATGCCTGTGTACAACCTGTGGGAGCCTGTGGAGATGAGAAAACCACCTCGTGCGCGCCCTGCCGGCGATAGTACGCAAGCACATTACTTCTCGAGGGATGGCGTGACGCCAAAGTCAGCCTTGGCAGCCCCAATCCGGGATCGAGGGGTGTGAAACAGGCTTCCCGCGCGGATTTTCACAGTTGACATTCTTCCCAGAGAGAGGAAAATACCAGCCGTCGGGTTTCCCACTCAGTCGCCACGTCCTATTTTCCCGGTTTGTACCGGGTACGCGGCTGAGTATGAAAAGAGACCCGCGAGGAGAAACTATGAATAAGGCCGATCTGGTTGACAAGATCGCGGGCGCTTGCGAAATCAGCAAGGCACAGGCTACGACCGCAGTAGACACCGCTGTAAGCAGCATTACGGGTGCGTTGCGGAAAGGTGATCGGGTGGCGTTGATAGGATTTGGCACTTTCTCGGTATCGCAGAGAAAGGCGCGGAATGGGCGCAATCCGCAAACCGGCGCCACTATCAAGATCGCTGCCCGAAAGGTTGCGAAGTTTACCCCCGGGGCCGAACTGAAGAAGACAGTTAACAAGAAGTAGCGAACAGCGTAGCGGATTTCTGGAGGCGGCAGGGGGTCGGCCCTGCCGTTTTTCATTGTGCCTGATACTGGAGATCCGAGCCGCAAGCCATATCGTGACCGGCTGCCTGCAGCTACAATGGCACGAACATGATTGCCCATCTGCGCGGAAAACTGCTGACCAAGCGTCCGAATATGGCCGTGATCGAGACCGGGGGCGTAGGGTACGAAGTAACCATCAGCGTTTCCACTTTTTCCGAGTTGCCCACCAATGGCTCAGAAGTTGCGCTGCACATCCATACTCATGTCCGCGAGGACGTGATCGCGCTCTACGGGTTCGGCCGCCCTGCAGAAAAACAGTTATTCGAAAAACTCATGACCGTGAGTGGCATCGGCGCGAAGTTGGCCATCACGATTCTGAGCGGAATGGCGGCTAACGAAATGGCTGAGGCGATCCGCGGAAACGATATAGCCCGCCTGACGAAGATTCCAGGCATCGGCAAGAAAACCGCCGAACGCATGGTTTTGGAATTGCGTGACAAGTTGCCTGCGTCGACGGGAACTTCTACCGCAGTTCGCCCAACGAGTCCCTTGGAGGAGGATGTTCTATCTGCACTGCTCAATCTGGGCTACCAGCGCCCAGTCGCAGAAAAAGCATTGGAAGCCATCCTCAAGAACGAGAAGAGTGGATCATTCGATTCCGTATTTCGTAGAGCCCTGGCGGAGCTATCGAAGTAAGCCATGCGAAGTTGCCTGACTGCTAACTCTCTTCTTGGAATTCCCAAGTTCGCTGCCGACCCAAGGCTACACTCATACAGAAAACCATAGTTTTATTTAACAAACCGGAGCGACACCGAGTTTTGTTTCCTGTAACCCAAAGAAACATAACAGATATGCACACAAAACTGTTTGGAACGAGAGTTGCACCATGTCAGGTCGCTCTCGGGTCTCAGTTTTCAGTTGGTTTTTAAGTCTTCTCACAATCAAGGCCTAATAGTCGTTCGGAACTCACCCATTCTTTGAATGGGTGAGGGCAGGCAATTTCCAAGCTTCCCGTCAGAAGTGAGGCTGGATTCTTGTGGTTTGCGTTCGTCGGTGAAATGTGGTGAACGTCAATCTCTCGGTTTAGGAGCGAGCAATGCACACGAGCAACACGAAGTTCGCGCTGGTTCTCCTGGTTGTGGTTTGTCTAGTTAGCACTCTGCCCGCTTGGGCACAATCGAGCTCGACGGGAACTGTTGCTGGCGCCATCACGGACCCATCGGGTGCGATGGTACCGAATGCCACGGTCACGCTCACCGATATCGGGACCCATATCGCGCGAACTACTCCTACGAACAAGGATGGACGGTATATTTTCGTCGACGTTACTCCTGGTATCTACAGCGTCGAAGTAGCCAAGGCGGGATTTGCCACCACGAAGACTGAGCATCAGGAGGTACAAGTCGGAGTCGCTCTTACGCTCAATATATCTCTGCAGGTCGGCAGCGCAAACGTGGTGGTGGAAGTCTCGGCCGTCGGCACCGAATTGCAGACTATGAACGCCACGGTCGGCAACACGGTTACGGCGATAGCTATCGACAATCTGCCCAGCATCGGCCGCGACGTTAATACCTTTATCGAGTTGCAACCGGGTGTCAGCGCCGGTGGCGACGTTGCGGGCGCGGTGAACGACCAAAGCTATTTCTCGCTGGATGGTGGCAACAACACCAACGATATGGATGGCAGCGGCGGCGTGTACACCGGTACGCAGCAAGGTCTGGTTATCGGCGACCCAACCGGCGGCATGTCGACCCAGACTTTTACTTATTCCGCTCCGTCGGGCGTAATGCCTACCCCAGCGGACAGCGTCGAGGAGTTTAAGGTGAACACCGCCGGCCAGACTGCTGATTTCAACAGTTCCGCCGGCGCCGAAATCAAGGTAATCACGAAACGCGGCACCAGCAGTTTCCACGGCACCGCGTACGAGTATTACAAAGACAATAACTGGTCATCGAATGCCTGGGCGAACAACCAAAACAACTTTGAACCGGGTGGACACATCGGCCTTCCGGCCTACCATTACAGCCGGTTTGGCGGCGCCATCGGAGGACCAATCACTTCGAAAAACATCCTCGGCGGCAAGACCTTCTTCTTCTTCAACTACGAAGGCTTCAGGTATCCAAGTTCCGAGACCATCAGCAGAAACGTCCCTTCGCCCGCCCTACGGTTGGGGCTATTAACAGACTCCTCCACCGGTAAAGTAGCTTACAACCTGAACAACGCTCCGGTTACGTTCAACGGCATTACTTACCCGGCGAACTTCGGCTGTGCTGGCAACACGACGCAGGGCGGGAAATGTGACCCGCTTGGCCTTGGTCTCAACCCGTTGGTTTCGCAGATATGGAATAAGTACGAGCCCCAATCAAACGCCACTTGCAGCCAGAGCCTGTGCGACGGAGCTAATATCTTGGGATTTTCGGGCAATGTGACTTTGCCCGTCACCAGCAACTTCGCTGTGGGTCGTATCGACCACGATTTCGGTTCCAAGAACCATTTCATGGCCAGCTATCGTTATTACAAAATCAACCTTGCTTCGGATTCCCAGGTCGATATTGGGGGCTTCTTCCCCGGAGATACGCTGGGCACGCCGGCGTCTGCATCGAGCAATCCGGTTCAAGACTGGTATCTGGTTGCGGGTCTAACCACAAACATCACCACCAACACCACCAACGACATTCATTACAGCTTCCTGCGGAATTGGTGGGCATGGACGCGCGCCGGAGCTCCGCCACAGATCGCCGGCCTCGGCGGCGCCCTCGAATTGGATAGCGGCCAAGGCACCTGCGGCGCAACCTGTCAGGAACTGGACCCCTTCAACACGGACAATCAGCAAATCCGCCGCCGTTTCTGGGATGGGCATGATCAGATGCTTCGCGACGACCTCTCCATGCTGAAAGGGAATCATCTGTTCCAGTTTGGCGGTGCCTATCAGCACAACTGGGATTACCATCAGCGCAACGACAGCGGCGGCACCATCAACGCCTTTCCCGTGTATTCTCTGGGCAATGGAAGCAACGGAGCGGGGCTGGCCGCCGACCTATATCCATGCGCAACGACCGCTACCATTTCCACGAGTGCGAAGACCTGCGATTCCCTTACGGCGGCGGCACTGGGGGTTACTTCCATCGCGTCGCAAATGTTCACCCGTGCCGGCACGAGTCTGACTTTGCAGCCTCCGCTTACCAATGCCTTCGACCAAAGCACCATTCCTTATTACAACGTGTACTTCAGCGACACCTGGCACATGAAGCCTACCTTCACGCTGACTTACGGCTTAGGCTGGGCGTTGGAGATGCCGCCGGTCGAGAAAGATGGAAAGCAGGCGGTGCTGGTGGACGCAGCAAATGAGCCGATCACGACTGAGGGCTACATAGCCAATGTCAGGAAAGCCGCGCTTGCAGGCCAAGTATACAATCCCGAACTCGGGTTTGCCCTGGTCGGCAATACCGCGAACGGGTTGAAGTACCCTTATAATCCGTACTACGGTGAGTTCAGCCCGCGCGCAGCGGTCGCGTGGAATCCGCAGTTCGACAGCGATACCCTGGGTGGCAAGATCTTCGGGCACGATAGCACGGTCGTTCGCGGCGGTTATGGCCGCCAATACGGCCGCACCAACGGCGTCGTGCAGGTACTGGTGCCGCTGCTGGGACTCGGCCTCGAACAGCCCGTAGCTTGCAGATCCAACCTCGCCAGTGTGGGTGCCCCAGGGAATTGGGCCTGCGGAGGCTCGGGTGTGGGCACTTACTCCAACGCGTTTCGTGTCGGATCAGCGCTGTCGGCTACGGGTGGTCCGACGGTCCCCTTGGTCTCTGGTGTAAGTGCGACGCTGCCCCAGCCGGCCTATCCTGGGTTCAACAATACCTTCTCCTCGGACCCCGAGGGCTTGGATCCGAACTTCCGGGCTAACGCGATTGACTCGTTCGATTTCACCGTCCAACGCCAGCTAAGCCGCAGGCTCAATGTGGAAGTCGGCTATATCGGGCGTAGAATCACCCACGAGTACCAGCCCGTCGAACTGAACCCAGTTCCATACATGATGACGCTGGGTGGGCAGCAGTTTAAACAAGCCTACGCCAACGTGGTGCTGCAATACTGCGGCGGTCTCAGTGGACTTGGCGGCGGAGGTTGCGGCGGCAAGGCCGGACCAAGCCCAGGCGCAGTCACCCCGCAGCCTTTTTTTGAAACGGCACTCAAGGGCACTGGTTATTGCAATGGCTTCTCGAGCTGCACAGCGGCTGTAGTAGCGAATGAAGGCGCCACCGGTACCGGTAACCTTACCAATGCTCAAGTCTGGGGCATCTGGAGTGATCTCGACAGCGGTGCTGTCGGTTGCCCGGCAGGCGGTTGTAAGGTAGTCGACGGCAATGTTGGTGCCTTCAACTTTCCGCGCAGCCTGCAGAGTACCCCAATTCCCGCCACCTGCGCGGCACTGGGCCTGGGCGGGACTGGGAACAACGGCTGCTCCGGCTCGTACACCGACGGGGCCTACCTGAACGCAAGCATTGGCCACGGCAACTACAACGCTGGCTTCGTTTCCGTTAAGATGGCCGATTGGAAGGGATTGACGATGCAGAACAACTTCACCTGGTCGAAGGCTCTGGGTTTGGGAGCGCAGGCGCAATCTTCGAGCGTCCTCACTGCCCTCGATCCCTTCAATCTAGATGAACAGTATGGGAGACAGGCTTGGGACCGCAAATTCATCTATAACGTGTTCCTTGTCTACCAGCCTCCTTTCTTCAAGGGACAGTCTGGATTGATGGGACGGGTACTGGGTGGCTGGACGTTCGCAACAATATTCGCCGCCGGGTCCGGCGTTCCGACGCAGGTGGGTACGACCTTCGGCGACTACCAAGCCTTCGGTGCATGCGATGGCGTCGGCTGCGGGGACTACGACATGGAGAATGCTGTGCCCATTGGCCCTGTACCCAGCCGTCATGCCAATTATTGTCCTGGCAACCAGATTGGAAACGGCTTCTGCGCAAATCAAACCAACGGGTTCCCGGTCAATTATTTTCCGGACGGGGTGAACCAAGCCCAGAACTGGCGTAACCCAATTCTGGGGATAGATAACCGGGATGGCGGCGCTGGAATTCTCGGTGGACTGTCGTACTGGAATATGGACTTCAGCATCAAGAAGAGCATCCGCGTAGTGGAGAGCGTCAATCTGGAGTTCCAAGGCGTCTTCGCTAACGTTTTGAATCACAATCAGTTCACCGATAACTACCTTGGTTTGTACAACAACGGCGGCTTTGGTGCTCTCGGCTTGAATGCAGGACCTCCAGGAGTCAATGGCGAAGCGGAGCCGCGAAACATCGAACTCGGTCTCCGGGTTCGCTTCTAACCGTTCTAATGCTTCACTTTCAGGCCGCAGCCTCCGGTTGCGGCCTTTTATTTTCTTCGAAAAAGAAAATTCCGGAGCTTACTTTCCGATGCAGAAAGTGCTGAAAATGAGGTCGAGGATGTCGTCGGTGGTAGTGGCACCGGTGATCGCGTCGAGGGGACGCAGCGCATTGTAAAGATCGAGCAGCAACATTTCGTGGGGAACTTTGACCGCGACGGCTTCACCGGCGGCATTGAGCGCCGCGAGGGAATCCCGCACCAAGCCTTGGTGTCGGACGTTCGTAAGAAATCCAGCTTCGATCTGCGCTCCACTTTCTCCGCCGATGTTACGCAGAATTTCGGAGCGCAATTCGGTGATGCCTTCGCCGGTTAGAGCCGAGGCGCGAACTGCAGCAGGCTGACTCCTGACCCCTGAACCTGGGTTACTTAACTCTGGATCACTGGAAGCCAGGTCGCACTTATTCCCGACAACGATCGTGGGCCGGGTATTCGCCTGCTGCAGCAATTCTGTGTCTTCTGCCGTAACGGCCTGCGACGCATCAAGCACAACCAGCACCAGATCGGCATCGGCCAGCGCTTCCATCGACTTGCGGATGCCGATGGATTCCGCCTCATCGAGAGCCTGCCGGATTCCCGCAGTATCGACCAGTTGAATTGGAATGCCCCCGATGGCAACGGTTTCGCTGACCAGATCGCGAGTTGTGCCGGGAGTCGCTGTGACGATCGCACGCTCGCGCTCGACCAGACGGTTGAACAAACTCGACTTGCCGACGTTGGGGCGGCCGACGATGGCCAGCGTCAGTCCCTGGTGCACAATTTTGCCGTAGGCAAAGCTCGCGGCGAGTTGCTCGAGCGGCTGGCGGACGGCGGCGATACGTTCGAGAATGGCGGCGTCCGGCAGGACGGAAACGTCGTCTTCGGCGAAATCGATGCCTGCTTCGAGCACGGCGATCAGTTCGACTAACTTCTGCTTGATCGGCTGCAGCCGTTTGGAGAGAGCGCCATCGAGCTGCTGCGCCGCGATCTTCGCCTGGTAGAGCGTCTGCGACTCGATGAGATCGCGAACCGCTTCGGCCTGGGCGAGATCGATGCGTCCGTTGAGGAAAGCACGCATGGTGAATTCGCCCGGCTCGGCGAGACGCGCTCCGGCGGCTACGCACAGCTCGACCATGTGCCGGAGTACGACTGGAGAGCCGTGCGCCGCGATCTCGATGATGTCGTCCGTGGTATAAGAATGCGGCTTGGCGAAGTAGGTGACCACGACTTCGTCGATGCGAGGTTCGTGTGGAACAGGCTCGTGTGGGGCGGATACTCCCTTCGGCAGGCTCAGGGCAGGCTCTGTCCGCCTTCTTGCGGGCACAACGGAGCCGGCGGGACCCTGTGATCCTCCCCCCTCAGCAGCGTCAGCTTCAGCCGTCGTTGAGCGGACAGGAGTGTCCGCTCCACACGGATCGATCAGCTCTCCAAAAACGGCCCGCCCTGCTTCCAGATCATGTTTCAAACGGAGCATGGGGGAAGCGATCTGCCGCGCCTTCGGTCCGGCGAGGCGCACAATACCGATCCCGCCGCGGCCCGGCGGAGTGGCGATGGCCACAATCGTGTCGTCGAGGTTCAAGGGGCGATTGTAGCGGTTAAACTAGGGCAACAACCAGCGGACCGAAAGTGCACGCGAGAATCGCATCCGGCCCGCGCAACTCAGAGCAACTCAGAATAGAGGGGAAGAAATTGTCAGTCGCCGACGAATTGTTGAAAGCTAACGAAGAATTTGTAAAGAACTTCGACCTCGGAGATCTTGCCGTCCGGCCGCGCAGGCGCCTGGCTGTCCTGTCCTGCATGGATTCCAGAATTCTGTTTGAACGCTGTCTGGGATTGAAGCCAGGGGACGCGCACATGATCCGCAATGCGGGCGGCATAGCCACCGACGACGCGCTGCGCTCGCTGATCGTTTCGCATCACTTGCTTGATACGCAGGAGTTCATCATCATCAACCACACTGATTGCGGATTGCTGAAGGTGAACGAATACGAACTCCGGGCGCACCTGACAAACAAGATGGGCGCTATCGCAAGCGATCCGGCTCACTTTTACGCCTTCGACGACCTCGAGGCGAACGTGCGGGAGCAGGTGCGAAAAGTAAAATCTCATCCCTGGATTCCTAAGGAAATACCGGTGCGGGGGTTTATCTACGACGTGAAGACGGGCAGGCTAGGTGAGGTGCATGAGTGAAAGTGATCGTGCCTTACCGCGCCACAACTTTTTCAATCTCTGCCTTCAACTGATCGTACGGCAGAGCCCCAGGATGATACATCGCAACCTTCCCCGCGCGGTCCAGCAGAACAAGCGTGGGCGTTGTCGAAGCTCCGTACTCATCGAAGTTGTACTTGCTGATGGGAACCGGCATGTCGAGCAGTCCGGCATAGAAGCGGTGGCGCACCGCGTCGATGTAGGCGAGTTCATCGCTGGGCGTAGCATTCTCGACTTGCGCCGTGTAGCCGTACAACCTCGTGGGCCCGACTACAGTCAACCCTTTTGGCGCAAACTCTGAGCGAAGTTGCGTGATGATGGGAGCTTCGGCCTTGCAGTCGCCACACCAGTGCGCCCAGAAAAATAGCAGAACGGGCGAACCCTTGAGCTGTGAGAGCACCGGAGGTTTCGATCCCAGAAATTGCTCGGCTCGCAGGACCGGTGCTGGACGGCCTTCGAAGGAGAGCAGGTTCAGGTTCTTCTGCAGGCGTGCGCGGATCGAAGTGTTGCCATAGGTGCGAACGGCGGATTGCAGCAGTGCGATTGCCTGGGTGCGCTGGCCGCGAGCGGCTAGTACCTGCGCCTCCACTTCGAATGCCGCGCCTAAAGCGATGGGAAGGTGTGGTTCGGCGTCGAGCGGACGCTTCTTGAGTTGTTCTAGGGCGAGAACCTTGGTTTGCTTGGCGTACTCCGCCGCCTGATCGTACTGGAGATTGTCGAGAGCCGCGCGCGCCATCCACGAGTAGGCTTCGAGATATTCACCCGTAACTCCATTCTTCGTGACGTACGACTTCAGGTACAGGTCGGCGGAGGAGAAACCATTTTGGGCGAGAGCCGAGCGAACATCTTGAACAACTCCTGCCAGGGCCGGAGTTACGAGAGAAATCAGAACCAGAAGGACCCCGAGATTCATGTTCTAATCATCTATCCTAAGACGCTTTTCTGGCAAATTGCTGCGAATTCCAAGAGCAAGACAGCTTCTCGTAAGTCACTGACAGTCAAACAGCTTAGCTCTGATAATGCCAAAATAATGTAGCTTTTTTAGGGCACTTACCTTATTATTTGGGTGCGTTTGACTTTAGAGTTCTTTCGCAGTATCCAGTTTCTCCGCCAACCAGCGCGTGACCTGCCTGCAGAAGAAGCCTTCCAAAGTTTCAGCGCTACATCAACAAAAAAGGAACATTGCAACACCATGGAAACAGGAACAGTGAAGTGGTTTAACGACGCCAAAGGCTACGGTTTTATCAGCCGTCAAAACGGCGAGGACGTATTTGTGCACTTCTCGGCCATTCAGGCGAGCGGCTTCCGCAGCCTGCAGGAAGGTCAACAGGTGCAGTTTGACGTGGTCAAAGGCCCGAAGGGCTGGCAGGCCGAGAACGTGAAGGGTGCATAAACCACTTCGCAGCTAAACAATTCGAAAGAAGTAAAGAGGGCGGCCAGAGATGGCCGCCTTTTCGCATTTGCGAAGCGTGAGATTCCACGGTCACATTCCTCAGGCTCTCTCCGCCATGAGCGCCGCTGTTTCAATTCGGAATTGCATTCTGCGAGAAAGTGCCTTTGGGTGACGCAGCGCCCTTCGACTGCGCTCAGGGCAGGCTTTCCAGCGCTGCGATAAGTTGGCTATAAGACAACGGCTTTAGCCACCGAGGTACTTATGGCTGCACCGCCCCGAGACAACACTGGATACAGCGTCTATCTGCTTCACGAATTTGTGCTCATGCCCGATCATTTTCATCTGCTGATCTCACCCACGAACGATCCCTCCAACTCATCAAGGGAGGATTCTCCTACCGGGCAGGAAAAGAATTAGGATTCGTCGGCGAAATCTGGGAGAAAAGCTTCTACGACCGTCGCATACGTGGAGCCCAAGACTACTACAACTTCAAACAATTCATCCGCCAAAACCCAATCAAGGAAGGGTTGGTAACTACAATCGGGGATTATCCCTATAGTTCAGCCCGGCAAGGATTCCTGATGGACGAGGTTCCTCAGCGGCTAAAGCCGGCCAGTTTAATTGCCTGAACCGCAGCGCTGAAAGCGCTGCGCCACCCAAAAGCCGCTTGCCCGCGGCTGCCCATTGCTTTTCGCATTTAGTAACTGGTGGGGCTCTTCACGGACGGACCGCCTTGCCCGGACGGGCGCGTCGCGAGCGGGCGCGGAATCGTTGGACCTTGTCGCGATTGCCGCAGCGCGCCATCTCGCACCAACGCCGGGAGCGGTTCTTACTGGTGTCGAGGAACATCCAAGTACAGGTGTCGGAGGCGCACTCGCGCACCGCGCGCCAGCGGCCGGTGGCCACCAGTTCGGCAGCGCTCTTCACGATGGCATAGAAAATTTTCTCCGCACCTACGGCCTGGGATTTCCAGTTCATCGTCCAGTCGCCATTCGACCTTTCGATCTGCCCCGCAGCAGGGAAGCCCTTCAGCAGCAGGTTCAGGGTTTCGACGTCGCGAGGCGCGACCTTCCCGTGGCGCGCCGCCCGCTGGAAGATCTGCCGAAGGGCTTCGCGTAGTGCTCGAGCATCGTCCCGCAGCGAAGCACGTTTCTTGCCCGGCAGCTTGAGGTGCGCATAATTCCGCAAAGCCCCAGCCTGGAGGCGGCCGGCCTCACCGAAGCTGAGGATGCCAGCGTGCGTCGCCCAGGCCGCCAGGTCGGCGTCGCTGGACAATTCTTCGCCGGAATCCTCGGCCTCGGCGTCGTGCAGCGTGTTCAGGAAATCGAGGCAGAGAGCCTCGCCGAGAAATTCAAACTGTTTCACGATCCCGTATTGTAACCAGTAAAAACTACATTGACAAGTTACCCCGCAATGTGGCAGTTTTATTGAGTATGTAACCTTCAAAATAGAATTATGAAGGTTTCAGTGAAGATTTTACGAACCGGGCATGACAATCCAATCCTTTAGAATCGGCGTCTCTGAAGCCGCCCTTTGTGATCTCAAGCAGCGACTCGCGCACACGCGCTGGCCCGACACCGTTCCCGGCTCCGGCTGGAGCTACGGCCTGGACCTCGATTACATGCGCCAGCTCCGTGACTACTGGATGAACAGCTTCGACTGGCGCGCTTGTGAGGCGAAGTGGAACCGGCTGCCGCACTTTCTCTTCGAGGCCGACGGCATGGAAATCCACTTCATTCATGTGCGGGGACGCGGACCGGCGCCTTTACCTATCATCCTAACGCACGGCTGGCCGGGGTCGTTTCTCGAGATGTTGAAGCTCATTCCTCTTCTCACGGATCCGCAAGCCTCGGGCAGCGATCCCGCGGACGCTTTCGATGTCGTGGTGCCTTCCATGCCGGGATATGGCTTCTCCAGCCGGCCCACGCGGCGCGGCGTCGACTGCTTCGTCATGGCCGAACTGTGGGCAAAGCTGATGCAGGCGCTGGGTTACGAGAAATTCATCGCGCAAGGCGGCGACTTCGGCTCCGACGTTTCTACAGTGCTGGCATGGAAATATCCGCAGCGCCTTCTGGGCCTTCACTTGAACTCCGTTCCCCCTTCCTATCGTCCCGATCCCGACGGCGCGCAGCTGACCGGTGAAGAGCGGCAATTTCACGCCGACGACGCGCGCTGGTACGAAGAGAAAGGGGGCTACTGCATGGTGCAGGTCACGCAGCCCCAGACGCTGGCCTTCGCAATGCATGATTCGCCCATGGGGCTGGCGGCCTGGATCATCGACCGCTTCCGCGACTGGTCCGATTGTGGCGGCGATGTGGAACGGAAGTTCACGCGCGACGAACTGCTGGCCAACGTTTCGCTCTACTGGCTGACCGAGACCGCCGGTTCGTCCATGCGACTCTATTACGAGAGCCGCAAGACGCTTCTGCATCTAGGCAAGGGTGAGCGCATTTCAGTGCCAACGGCGGTGGCGAAGTTCGACAAGGAAGCGCCTTTTCCGCCGCGTTCGTGGGTGGAACGCGGGTACAACCTGCAGCGCTGGACGACATTTCCCTCCGGCGGCCACTTCGCGGCCATGGAGGAGCCGGAAAAGCTGGCGCAGGATATACGGGAGTTTACGCGCGTTCCGTTGCTGAGTGCCTGCTGTGGCGCGAGACGGGCGAAATTTTATAAGGGAGAGTGTCGCTTCTAAATTTCGGCTCAACCGTTGCAGACTGAACCATTTCAGGCTAACCATTTCAGGCCAAGAGTACGGATCAATTGCCCCGGGCATCGCGAATCAGAACGACGTCTGAATCCGTATGTCCCCGAACCAGCGCTAACTGCTTCCCGTCGAACGACCAATGGAAATCGTAAATGCGCTCGGAGGTGAAATCCGTAATCTGCTTTCCCTTCGATCCGTCGAGAGGTTGCAGCCATAGATTATCGACTCCATTGTCACGGGTGGGATAGACCACGGCTTTACCGTCATGGCTAAAGCGTATAAGCCCGAGGCGCAACCGCTCGAAATCCGATTTTTTCGTTTGTCCCGTCTCCGTGTTTACCAGTACCAGTGTGTCTTTGTGTCCCAGTGCATGTTCGAGCGTGGCGAATGCAGCCCATTTTCCATCGGGAGAAACATCAAACTGGCTGTCGCTGATGGCGAGGTTTGAGACCGCCTGCGGCGTGCCGCCGCCGATCGCAACGCGCGCGAGGGTCGCTTCATCTTTTTGATCAATGTAATACGCCCAGCGCCCATCGACCGAGCAAAGCGGCAGAGTATCGCGCTTGCCGGTCGTGAGCTGTTTCAGGTTGCCCCCTGATGCATCGGCGCGCCAAATATTGACATCCTCCGCTGTTCCGAGAGAAAGAAGTTCAAACACTGTGTAACGGCCGTTGGCGCAGGCCGAAAAGTCACCGGCCGCCTTTCCCTTTCCTTCCTGAGGTGTGATGGCCGTCTTATTTCCGGTCGTGGGGTCGATCCGGGTGAGCACGTTTCCCTGATCGCCGATCAACTGGCCGTCAGCCGTCCAGCTGAAATTTGTGTTTGCACGCGCGGTTCCAACCGCATGGGTTTGTGCGGCAGAACCCGGTGTTACAAAAAGATTCCACCGTTCCTCGCTCAAAATCGTTACCAGCGCAAGGCCATTCGCGGCGATACTGACGTCAGAGTACGTGCTCGTGTCATGCGTGATTGGAGAAACTTTCGCTTCGGGATAAGAAACGAATCCGATCTGCGCCTGATGAAGATTGGTCTGGTCATGGAGTAGCCCGAGCAGGCCGGTGCCGTTGGGCATCCACGTTGGAGACGCAAAAAAGTCATCTTGTCCTTTGAAGAACACCTTTCTCCTGCCGCTGGCGACGTCCACAGTGACCAGCCCTAGCACGTATCCGGCGTGCAGTTCGTTGCACATGATCGTCTTCCCATCGGGAGACCAGGCCGGGAAGGATAATCCCTCCGCCATGGAACCGCTGGTCAGGGCCTTTTCCTGCGAATCGCCACCGTCCAACGGACGAACGATGAGCTGATATTTCCCCTCCTCCGGATTGTCGTAGCGCATGAACGCGTATCTGGTTCCATCGGGTGAAAAAGTAATGTTTGAGTCCACATCGGAAGCAAGTTTTTGCGGATCTCCGCCCAGCAGTGCGGAGCGGTAAAGAAACTTCAATTCCGGGTTTCCTGGATCGCTGCGCACGAAGTAGAAATAATTTCCGTCAGGAGAGAATCTCAGGCCGTTGTAGTAGACGTCGGCCGGCGGCTGTACCTGCGTGTTGCTATTGGTGGGCACGTTTCGCAGCCACAGGGCCGCCAGTCCATTCTTTCGCGACACGCACAGGACGTATTTCCCGTCCGGCGAAATCGCGGCCAGCACCTCGTTGCCGGTATCCGTAACCTTGGTGACTGAAATATCGTGAAACGGAATGGGACGGGTTCGAAAAAAGTGGGCATAGATTCCATAGGCCGCCACTGCGGCCAGTGCCAGCGCGACCGCCCCTGTGACCGCGCCGCGCTTTTGTCTCGGCGCAGCCCAGACCACTGCCGAACCGGCGGCGACAGTAGATCCGGATGAAACCCGCGCCGAAGCTGCGCCTGACGTCGCAGCATCCCGGGGCGCAGAAATTCCCGATGAAGCAGACTGCGTGGTTTTGCGTCCGGATTCGGTGTCCCGCTTCAGCCTCTTCAAGTCGCCGCGCAAATCGGCGGCAGACTGGTAACGAAGGTCGCGGTCTTTTTCTAGAGCCTTCCCAATAATTTCGTCCAGCTTGGGCGGCAGCGTGGGATTCAGTTGCAGCGTCGGAACTGGATCGAGTTCAAGAATGGCGTGAAAGACCACCGCCGATGTGGCGCCAGAAAATGGAAAGTGTCCAGTTGCCATCTGGTAGATAACAACGCCGAGAGAGAATAAGTCTGTGCGTGGGTCCAGTTCTTCGCCTCGCGCCTGCTCCGGCGACATGAAAGCAATGGTGCCAACGGTCGCACCGGGGCTGGTAAGATTTGCGGCTCTCGGGCTGTCTTGCGTCGCTCCGATGGTCGTCATCTCCATCTCAGGATGTGTCAACTTCGCGAGACCGAAGTCGAGTACCTTCACCTGCCCGCGCTGGGTAATAAATATGTTTGCCGGCTTGATATCCCGATGGATGATCCGTTTCGCATGCGCGGCGTCGAGCGCGTCGGCAAGCTGAATGCTCCATTCCAGCAAGCGATCGTGCGGCAATGGGCCGGCGCCCATGCGGCGGTCAAGCGTTTCGCCCTCCAGCAGTTCCATGGCGATGAATGTCTGTTCTGCTTCGTTTTCGATCTTGACCTTCTCGACCGCGTAAATGGTGCAGATGTTGGGATGGTTCAGGGATGAAGCTGCTCGGGCTTCAAGCAAGAAACGCTCCAGAGCATTTGGATCGCCCGAAAGCTGCGGCGGAAGAAACTTGAGCGCGACCTGGCGTCCGAGATCCAGGTCCAACGCCTCGTAGACGATCCCCATGCCGCCGCTGCCCAGTTGGCCTGTGATGCGGTAATGCGAGATGGTACGGCCAATCATGAAAGGACTGGAAATTCATCTTAGGAGGGATGTGAGACGCAGTCAACCAAGCTGAGTGTTGGTATTGTCCTAAGACTTTGCAACTCTCCTAACGCCTTGCGACGTTAGGAGGTTTGCCGGTCACTCAAGCAAGTGAAAGACGCTCCGCGACAAAATCTATGGCACCGCAACTTCCACGCGCTCGGAGTGCGCGCTTTCTTTTCCACTGGAATTCACGGCCGTCGTTGAGTAGTAGTAAGTATGACCTGGTACGACGGTTGCATCGCTGTAGGTGGTGTCTGGATCGATTCTCGAATTAATTTTGGTTTGAGCACCGCCGGCCGATGTACTGCGATAAACGTTGTAGCCAGTCACATGTTCCGACGTGCTCGCGATCCAGGAAAGGCTGACGTAGGGCGCTGTGCCAGTTCCTGCCACCACCTCAGATATGCGGGGGTTCCCGGCGTTGCTGGCGAAGGAGAGAGCCCCGGAAGCATTTCCATTATTCTTCGGTCGAAAAGTTACGTTCAGCGACACTTCCTTCCCCGCCGGGACCGTGAGCGGCAACTGCAGTTTTTGCACGTCAAACTGCGAGCTACTGCTGGATATGGAAGATACGTCCACGTTTCCTCCGCTGCCGTGCAACCCCAAGGTAAGCGTGGCTGTGCCTCCCACTGCCACTTTGCCAAAGTTCAGCGAAGAGGGGCTGATACTCAGCTCCGGCTTACTAACGCCTGTGCCGGTCCCGGCAAATGGTTCATGTACGGTGGAACGCTCAGCGTTGCTGACGAACGACAGTTCGCCGGATGCACCGCCGTCTCTGCTCGGGGAGAATGTCACTTCAATCGACACTTCCTTCCCCGCAGGGACCGTCAGCGGAAATTTCAATTTGCCTGCGCCAAATTGCGAACTGCTGCTGGATATAGAAGATACCTCTACCGTTCCGCCATTGGCATGAAGTTCTACCGTTAGCGTGCTCTTGTCCCCCACGGCCACTTTGCCAAAGTTCAGGGCGGAGGGGCTGATGGTGAGCTCCGGCTTACTGGCGCCTGTGCCGGTTCCGGTAAATGGCTCGTATCTGTGTAAACGCTCAGAGTCGCTGACGAACGACAGAACGCCGGATGCACTGCCGTCTCTGCTCGGGGAGAAGGTCACGTCGATCGGCACTTCCTTGCCCATGGGGACCGTCAGCGGAAATTTCAGTTTGCCTGCCCTAAATTGCGAGCTGCTGCTGGATATAGAAGACACGGCTATTGCTCTGCCGCTCGCGCGAATCCCTACCGTGCGCGTCACCTTATCTCCGACGGCCACTTTGCCAAAGTTCAGCGCGGAGGGGCTGATGGTCAGTTCGGGCTTGCTAACGCCTGTGCCGGTTCCGGTAAATGGTTCGTATGTGTGTAAACGCGCAGCGTTGCTGACGAACGACAGAACGCCGGATGCACCGCCGTCTCTGCTCGGGGAGAACGTCACGTCGACCGTCACTTCCTTACCTGCAGGTACCCTCAACGGAAATTTAAGTCTAGCTGCCCCAAACTGCGAGCTGCTGCTGGATATCGAAGATACATCTACCGTTCCGCCGCTGGCGTGCAGCCGTACCTTGAGCGTTGCCCTGTTTCCCAATGCCACTTTGCCAAAGTGTAGCGTCGAGGGGCTGATGGTCAGTTCGGGCTTGCTCTTGGCCGCAAGCGATGCTGGAAGCGTCGCCATCATCAGCGTGACCACAGGAAGCACGAGCGCAGAGAGGCGTTGATACCTTGGCTGGGGGAGTCCCATAATGGAAACGAACATAACTGGGGTCCCACAAGGGCGAATAGATATCAGAAGGGCAGCCCCAAGGAGCCTAGGGCAATAGCCTTAAGCCATCCTAGTTAGGACAAACTATTTCTAGTTACACGAAATTGCCGCCGATGATCGACTCGCTCCTGATTTCGTGGGAGTCAGAGAATTTGAATTGTGAAGGCTGTCCGAACTCGGACATGCGATCTCGAAAACGGTCATGGCGAATGAGCACATCGCTCCTAACTAATCTATAATGTGGGGCTTGAAATCGGCCCATATCGTGCTGTTACGTGGGCGGTATTGAGGGAAAAACATGCCAATCTTTCGCAATCTCAAAGTTGCGGTTCAATCCCTCGCGCGCACCAGAGGGCTTACGATTACGGTGATCCTAACGCTGGCGCTCGGCATCGGCGCCAATGCTGCGATGTTCAGCCTGGTGCGAGGCGTTCTCCTCCGTCCACTCGTCAACCGCGATGAGAACCGGCTGGTCTACATCCGGCAGAGCGCACCCGGCTTGGACGACGATAATGTGGCGTTCTCGGTGCCGGAAATTCAGGATCTGCGCGCAGGCGTCAAAACCCTGAGCGCGTTCGGCGACTTTTCTACCATGGGCTTTTCCATGGTCGGCCTCGGTGCACCGCGCCAGGTACGCGGTGGCGTTGTCGGCGGGTCGTATTTTGAAGTGATGGGCCTGCACCCGGTGCTTGGCCGCCTGCTTGACATGCGAGACGACGGGCCCAGCGCCGCTGGTGCAGTGGTGCTGACGTATCGCTTCTGGAGCACCGCACTCAAGAGTGACCCTTCCGTTATTGGCAAAAGCGTCCGGCTCGACAGCGCACTGGGCGCACGCACCGCCACCATCGTTGGCGTCCTCGAACCCTCCGTTCCATATCCTGCGGAAACGGAAATCATCGGCAATGTTGTCACCAGCCCTCATCACCTCTCCGCTACCATGGTCACAGGCCGCGTTCATCGAATGACTGAACTTTTCGGCCGCCTCGCCCCCGGCGCAACTCTCGATCAGGCGCGCGCCGAACTCAAAACCGTCTATGGATCCATGGTTAAGGAACATTCTGAAGCCTATTCGCCGAAGGCGAATTTCCAGATCGAGGCCAGGCTGTTTCACGACCAAATTACATCGAACGCCAGGACCGTGCTGCTGGTGCTGCTCGCCGCGTCAGCGCTCGTCTTCATCATTGCCTGTTCCAACGTCGCCAACCTCATCCTCGCGCGGACCGTTCGCCGCGAAGGTGAACTCGCGATCCGTGCGGCGCTCGGCGCCAGTGCGGGCACGCTGCGCCGCATGCTGCTGACCGAAAGTCTCCTGTTGTGCGGCGCTGGAGCCGTGCTCGCCATAATGATTGCCCGCCCGCTGGTAGCCATCCTGGCTCGATATGCTTCTCGCTTCTCTGTCCGCGCGCTCGATCTGACAGTTGATTCCAGCCTGCTCTGGGTAGGAGTGGCGCTAGCTATCGTCGCCGCGGTGATTCTCGCGTTTGTACCCCGCCTGCCGTCATCTGACGCGTCCCATGGGATCAGTCTGTCAAGCGGCAGCGCACGCATCACAGGAAGCACCAGCCGCCGCCAGCGGATCTTCGTCATCACGCAAGTCGCCGCGTCCTTCATGCTGCTGGCCGGCGCCAGCATGCTTTTAAGAACGCTGCTCGCTCTGCAGCAGGCTCAGGTTCGCCTCGATACTGACCATGTCATCGCCTTGGAAGTTCCAGTGATCTCCTACGGCAAGACTCCGAATCAAATCGCCAGCTTTTATCGCGAAACCATTCGACGCGTTTCTGAGCTTCCTGGCGTGGATAAAGTCGCCGTTGGCACCTTCGTTCCTTGGCGCGACGCTGGCAGCGTCGGTCCCGGCTTGCAATTCACCGCTGAGGGCTACGTTCGCGGTCCCGGCGAAGAAGATCCGCTTGCGCAATTTCGTTCCGTCTCGCCAGGATTTTTTGCCGCACTCGGCGTCCCGATTATTGCCGGACGCGATTTTAACGACTCCGATCGCCAGGCATCGGAGCCGGTCGTCATAATCAGCCAGAGTGTTGCGCAACGCATGTTCCCCAATCAGGACGCCATCAATCGTCACCTTACATGGACCGATCCTGTCCTCAAATTCATACCAGGCTTTGACGCTTCTCCCCGCCGAATCGTCGGGGTCACCGCCGATGTCGATGACGAGCACATCGTGCCCGGCCCACTCCTCACGGTTTACCATCCCTTTGAACAACTGATGCTGGGTGGCAACCTGTTCGTTCACGCGCACTCGGATCCCTACGCTTTGGTCACTCCGGTTACGCGTATTATTCATGACATGTCCGCGGAACAGCCGGTCGAGCACGCTGCCACCCTGAAAGATATCCGTGCGGAAGTGCTTACGGCGGATCGTTTGAACTCACTGGTGTCGGGTGTTTTCGCCGCCGTCGCGTTGGCCATTGCAGTGGTCGGCGTTGCGGGTGTGCTCGCGTTCTCGGTCAGCTCCCGGACCCGCGAATTCGGAATTCGGTTAGCGCTTGGATCGCTGCCCCGATATCTGCTGAGAAGCGTAATCGCGGAAGGCGCCGTGATGGCTGCAGCTGGCGTCCTGGCAGGTGCGGCATTCGGCTACATTCTGGCGCGTCTGGCCGGCAGCTACTTTCCGGACATGAAAATGCCGGGCGCGGCGGTGGTGGTCCTCGCCGCGTTAGTCATGCTCACGGCAGCAGTCGTTGCATCGATGCTACCAGCCGCACGCGCAGCGCGCGTCAATGTGGTTCAAGCGCTGCACTCGGACTGACCTTCGCCACCATCTCCTTTCTTTCTACTTTTTATCGGCGTAGCAGAGTAGCAGAAGCTGGCAGTCAGGCCCTAACAGCGAGACGATTTTCCGTCGAATAGAACCGTTTCCCACCACGTGTGAGGTGGCACGGACGGGAAAGTTAGTTATTTTCTCTCAAGCGATAGAGCGTACTTTTCAGCCTTGCGCTCGTCGTCGCAACTGCACCGAATGTGACCCAACTCATGCGCCAGGATTCTTTGCGGCGGACGCCCAACCTGGGGTGAGAGGAAGATTGCGCTATTGATGACCGTCACGTGACCGTTCATGTTGGTGAAGGCATGATTGGTATCAATTGCATCGGCGTGCCTGCGGAGAACCTGCCACGCGATGTCAGAGCATGCAACCACGATCCTCCAGCCAGGAGGAAATTTGGCATAGGTGTTAAGGATGTCGAGCAGCGGCACCGTCGCATACTTGCATTGGGCAGCGTGCTGGATGCCGGCGAGTTGTACCACTACCTGTGCGTGAACTGGCAGGAATGAGGCCAACGACAGTAAAATACACAACAGCCTTGGGTGGTACTTCACGGTTCCTCCTGGGTAGGCGTCGGAAGGGTTGCAGCCCGTGACCGACGCCGTTTTGTTGTCTACCTCAGTTTCAGTTCGGCTCCTCCTGGCTGGCCGCGTGAACTGAGGGAGATGGGCAAATCACGCTCGCGGCCGGCACTTTAGAGTGAAACATTCCAGTGCGGCGGAAGGTGCAAGCAAAAAAAGCGCTGCAGCCTCCTGAACCGATGGTATTTTCGTTACAGGAAACGTTGTAAGGGGAAGGTGGCTTCCGATGGCTGTGCGGTATCGAATCGGAGAGTTTGCGGAGTTGAGCGGCGTCTCGACAAAGACTCTTCGCTTCTACGATGAAATCGGGCTGTTGCGTCCTGCGAGCGTCGATCCTCGAACCCGCTATCGCCTCTATCTTCCGCAACAACTGGAAGAGTTGGCTTCCATCCTGGCATTGAAGGATGTTGGAGCTTCTCTTACAGAAGTTCGCAATCTAACCAATAAAGCCGGGTCTAACAAAGAGCGGCGGGAGATTCTCAGTGAGCTGAAGAAGGAAATAGAGCAGTCGATCCAAATGGCTACGCAGTCCCTTAAGTGGATTAACGCCACTCTCAGCGAACCTGACGATTCCGAGCGGCCGATTGCGGTTGTCGTGAAGCGCCGACCTGCGGTTCTCGTCGCCTCCATCCGTTCCAGGGTAAAAAGCTACCCTGAGATTGAGCGATTCGAACGGGAATTGCTAAGTGAGCTGCCAGTGCAGTCGCTGGGCGATCTGCGGGGTGTCCTCTGGCATAGCTGTGCGGATTCGGGTTTCCTCGAGGGAGAGCCGTTCGTTGCTCTGAAACAGCGAGTGTCGTCGCGAAGTGTGTATGACCTTAAGCACCTTCCGCCGGCGACCCTTGCCTGTGCCTATTCAGGGCTAGATTTCGATAGCGCGGAGCGCTCCTATGCCGCCATTCGAAGATGGATGAATACCAGGGGTTACCGAGTCGCCGGCCCGAAACGCGAACTCTACCTCGATGGCCTCCTGGAAATTCAATTTCCCATGACATCAGCTTAGAATCATGACGCGCGCGCCCATGCCGCCCGCGCTCGCCACCTCTCAGTTGTTGGGAGATTTGGTGGACCTGGTCGGGATCGAACCGACGACCTCTTCCATGCCATGGAAGCGCGCTCCCAGCTGCGCCACAGGCCCACTGCTAGAAAATCCGATACTCAAGAATCGACAAAAGGATCGAATTCATTCTCGCCCACATTAGCGGTATAGTCAACGCGCGGCGTCCGACTGACAGCCCTTCATAGTACGATTGCTCGGAGGCTGGAAGTGGCAAAGACCTGCGCGCTTCTGGCGTTACTAACACTCCTTGGCGCAGTTGCTTGCACGGGTAGCCGTCGCCGGCAGAATTCTTGTCCAATCGACGGGCAGCCGCCGCAGTGGTCAGGACCTAGAAAAGGAGATTCCTGTGAGTACTTCCATTACAGCATCATTGAGAAGAAGACTCACTCGTGGTGGGCTGATTGCAACCTGGATTCGCCTAAGTGATCGCAGAACGCCTCACTCCGGTGGGGTCGGGAAAGGATTAGCCGCATTTTCCTGCGTTTCCTTCTGTAGGCTTTTCTGTCATAATTGATCGTGCACCCCACCTGCACAATCTTTCAATCACAATTTAGAGCGAGGAAGAGATGCCAGCGAAGTACATCTTTGTGACGGGCGGAGTTGTGTCTTCTTTAGGCAAGGGACTAGCTGCGGCTTCCATCGGTTGCCTGCTGGAGAGCCGTGGACTCAAAGTTAACCTGATGAAGTTCGATCCCTATCTTAACGTCGACCCGGGCACGATGTCGCCGTTTCAGCACGGCGAAGTTTTCGTCACCGACGACGGCGCCGAAACCGATCTCGACCTCGGCCACTACGAACGCTTCACTCACGCCAAACTTTCTCGCGACAATAACTGGACCACTGGCCGCCTCTATGAGCAGATTATCGCCAAGGAGCGGCGCGGCGATTATCTCGGCAAGACGGTGCAGGTCATCCCCCACGTTACCAACGAAATCAAGGCAGCGATGAAAAAAGTGGCGCAGGATGTTGACGTGGCCATCGTGGAAATTGGCGGCACGGTGGGCGATATCGAATCGCTGCCATTCATGGAAGCGATCCGCCAGATGCGCCAGGAGCTTGGGCGCGAGGACACGTTGTTCGTTCACGTGACACTGGTGCCTTTTATCGCTGCTGCACAGGAACTGAAAACCAAGCCCACGCAGCACTCCGTGAAAGAACTACTCAGCATCGGAATTCAACCTGATATCTTGCTCTGCCGCACCGACCGCTTTCTAGCAAAGGAACTCAAATCGAAGATTGCTCTCTTCTGCAACGTGCAGGAAGAAGCTGTGATCACCGCCAAAGACGTGGCATCAGTCTACGAGGTGCCCCTGGTATTCGCCAACGAAGGCGTGGACACGCTCGTCTTGAAATATTTGCACATGGAAGCTAGAAACCGGGACCTTTCCAAGTGGGAAGACATTGTGCATCGCGTCTACAACCCCAAAGATACGGTTACGATTGGAATCGTCGGCAAATATGTTGAGTACGAGGATTCTTATAAGTCGCTGAAGGAGGCGCTGATTCATGGTGCTATCGCACACAATCTGAAACTGCAATTGAACTGGATCGAGGCCGAGGGCCTGGAAACCGGCGACCAGAGCAGTATCGAAGCTCAGCTCCAAGGTTATGACGGGCTACTGGTGCCCGGTGGTTTTGGCAAGCGCGGCATCGAAGGCATGCTGATCGCGATTCGTTATGCGCGCGAGAATAAGGTTCCTTACTTTGGCATTTGTCTTGGCATGCAGACTGCTTGTGTCGAGTTTGCCCGCAACGTAGTTGGGCTGGCAGAGGCTAATTCGAGCGAGTTCGATCCCGCGACGCCGCACCGCGTGATCTACAAACTGCGGGAGCTGCGCGGAGTGGAAGAACTTGGCGGCACCATGCGCCTGGGCGCTTGGACATGCAAAATTGAGCCCGACACGCTGGCGCACAGGATTTACGGCAAGCTCGAAATCAGCGAACGTCATCGCCATCGCTATGAGTTCAATCGCGAATATGAAGAGCCGATGGTGGCTGCGGGACTGCGGATCTCCGGCTCAACCCCCGATGGCACCTACGTTGAGATGATTGAACTGCCGGATCATCCGCATTTCATCGGATGTCAGTTCCATCCCGAATTCAAATCGAAGCCGCTCGAGCCGCATCCGCTTTTCAGTACGTTTATTGCAGCCGCGTACGAATATGGATCGAAACGGCGAGCACAAAGAGAAAGTGCGGCGATTGAATTGTTTCATCGACCCGAAAAAGTAACGCGGCGGTAGTCCTTTCATTGGTGTTTTTCTTGGGCGATCTCTGCGTACACGGCGGCGAAAGCTTTTGCCTTTGATCTCTTCATTCCAAATCGGCGACATCCGGATCGGCTCGGGCAATCTCTTCCTTATAGCCGGCCCCTGCGTGATCGAGAGCGAAGAGCACGCCATTCGTATGGCCGAAATCATCAAGGGCGTAACCAAAGCGCTCAGCTTCCCCTTTATCTTCAAGGCCAGTTACGACAAAGCCAATCGCACTTCGATTCGCAGCTTTCGCGGACCCGGCGTGAAAGAGGGTCTCCGAATCCTGAGAAAGATTAAAGATGAAATTCAGATACCGGTGCTGACGGATGTCCACGAAGTGGCGGATGTTGCCAAGGTCGCGGAGGTAGTCGACGTTTTGCAGATTCCGGCGTTCCTCTGCCGCCAAACTGATCTTGTGGTTGCCGCCGCACTCAGCGGCCGTCCAGTCAACATCAAGAAAGGACAATTCGTTTCTCCATGGGATATGCGTCATGCGGTAGAGAAATGTCGCGAAGCAGGGAATTCGCAGGTGTTTCTGACCGAGCGCGGCACAACTTTCGGTTACAACAACCTGGTTGTAGACATGCGTTCGCTCTCCATCATGCGCAAGTTTGCGCCGGTGGTCTTCGACGCGACGCATGCCGTTCAACTTCCTTCCGCTCAGGCCGACGACGGAATGGCAGCCGTCAGCGGCGGACAACCTGAGTTCATTCCGGTTCTCGCACGCGCTGCGGTTGCCGCCGGCGTCGACGGCGTTTTCCTCGAGGTGCACGACAATCCAAGAATTGCCAAGTCCGACGGGGCCAACGCGCTGGAATCTACCAAGCTACGCGAAGTGTTGAAAGAATTGTTGGCAGTTAGGCAGGCCCTGGATGCGGCGAGGGCCACGCCATAAGTTTGCTGACAATTGTCCCTCAGAGACACTGTTGGTTTGCGGCAGCACCTTCGGGGTACATGTTTTCCAGCGATTGCAAACTCGCCTGCTGTTCTTAGCAAAGATTAAATGACGATCCCACTAGTTCGGAGGGTTCGTCTGCGAAAACACCAACTGTTCATTTGGCCTCGGGAAGCACAACATCTCTGGGATCTTTGTCGTCGCGGAGGCCGAGGAACACCGGATGGCGCAGCTTTTCGTCCTTAGTCCATTCTGAGTAAGAAATCTGAGCAACAAGTTTTGGTAGTAAGAATGTCGTGCCTCGGAGCCGGGTTAGCTCTTCGACTGGCGAGTGTTTCCGCTTCAGGGATTGAAATTTCCGGTAAAGCGAGGCCAGCACATCCCGAGTAAAGCCCGTTCCTACCCTCCCCACATATTGCAGACTTTCGTTCCTATAAGCACCAAGGAGGAGTGCGCCAAAATATTTGCGCGAGCCCATTGGTTCGGTATAACCCACAATGATGAACTCATCCTCCTGGTGCACCTTTACTTTTAGCCACTCCCGGCTCCGTCCTTCGATATAAACAGATGCTAGTCGCTTCGCCACCAGCCCTTCATAGCTTCGCTGTTTTGCAATGCCAAAAGCCTTGAGACCGTCTGCCGAGAGCCTCCGCGACAATATCAGAGCGTCGCTCTGGAATACCGACCGCTCGAGTTCTGTGCGACGGCTCGAGAGAGGCGCTTGCCGCAAGTCTCGTCCATTTACATACAAACAGTCGAATACAGCGTAGTGAGCATGACCGATTCCGCGCTGCAGCAACTGGAAGCGTGAAACCTTTTGGCGGTCGAGGGCGATGACTTCGCCATCAAGAAGCAGAGTACTCGGGCCGAGTGCGGCGACTGCGCTTGCAATCGCCGGGAAGCTTGCGGTGCGATTTTTGTCATTCCGGCTGAGCAACGTAACCTGTGATCCTTCTTTGTACGCAAGAATCCGAATGCCATCGTATTTCTCTTCATAAACCCAACCTGCCTCGTGAAAGGGTTCCCTCACAAGCGTGGCCAACATCGGCCGCACACGAAATGGAATCTTGTCCTTCACTGCAACTGGGATTTCCAGAATAGCAGTTACACTCTGGATATAATTACCGGAAGAAGATCACTTTGTGAGAATTAGAAAGATGCCACCGACAAAACTGGCCTCAGATGCGTTCGGGCTAGGATCCGATCTCTCTGATTGGAAGCCGCCTCAATCACGCGTGTTTTTACTTTCGCCGGCGAATACTTCGGCCGTTCGTGGACAGCTGCTATTGAACAGAAACTCCGACTTTGACCTGGCGCGGCGCCTCTGGCGGCAGGGTGCTCAGCTCGGGGAGCTTTTCAGTTTTATCAGCAGTCTGTATTTTCGCGGCAAGCTCGCCTACGCAGAGACCTTCTCAAATTCAAGGACTCACGGTCCTGGTACGCTCGTTATGACGACATCGCGTGGTCTTCTGTCACCGCAGACCGTTATCACCGTCGAGGATCTTCTAGAGATGTCTCGGGTTCCAATCGATCCGAGCGATGCTCGATATCGGCAGCCTCTTTGTCGGGATGCGCTTCTGCTGGCTCAGACGCTGCCACCCAACCCCCAGATTGTGCTACTTGGAAGTATTGCCAGCAGTAAATATGTGGAGCCGTTGCTCGAGATTTTTGGAGCCAATCTCTTGTTTCCTCAAGATTTCGTGGGCCGAGGAGACATGAGTCGTGGAGGTCTGATGTTACGTTGCGCTCAAGCGCGCCTCGAACTTAGTTACGTATCGGTGCACTCGGCCATTCGCCGAGGGCGCAAACCTCCGAAGCTCTCTACTCAAACGAAGACTCTAATTCATACGTAGCGCAATAGCATCATGAAACCAAAATCCATGTGGGTCTGCTGGTGGCAGTGAAACAACGTCCGCCCCGGGTTCGTTGCGATAAACTCGATCTCCGCATTACTCTTCGCCTTGATTACAACTACATCCTTGCGCAGTCCTGAGAGCAGCTTGCCGTCGAGGTTGGTAACCTCGAACGTGTGGCGATGTAAGTGAATCGGATGATCGTCGCTGCTCTTATTCTGCATCGCCAATCTATAACGCTTGCCTTCTTTTAGAGGAATGGTCTCCGTCTTTGGAAACGATTTGCCATTGATCATCCAATAGTCAAAGTCCCCATGGCCGTGAAACTTCGACTCAAAGACTAACGGGATGCGCAGGTCAGGCTTTGTCGTCCGCTGCTCCTCTTTAGCGAACAGACTGTAGTCCCACAATGTTTCTGGCGGATCGATCCAATTGGGCTCGCCCTGCTGGTTCGCATACTCCACCACAATCCCCATTCCTGCTTTGCGAATTTCCGCCCGCGTCTCGCCTAGCACCCACGATCCTGGTCGATTCATTTCCACCAAAATATCAAGGCGCTCGGCGGGAGCCAGTCGTGCCGCAGGTACCTTCGCCAGCCGCGGTACCTCATTTCCGTCCATGGCTACTACTGCGAGATCGTGCCCTGCCAATGCCAGCCAATGCGTCGATGTTGCACTGGCGTTTAGAACGCGGAAGAGTACCCTTTGCCCTTCGCGCACCTTAATCGGATCGGCATGCCCGAGCATGCGGTCATTGATTGTCGCGTAATCATAAAACGCGTCCATGGACGCATCTCCTCCGCCTCCCATATATGCATTCCAGTCATGTAGCGTGAGGAATATTTCCTGATCGCACGCAACCGGCGATTGTTTCGGCTCAATGTAGAAGCATCCAAACTGGCCGGTATACGCGCCACGCTTCAAATCATGCCCTGCAAATGCGTGCGTATGGTACCAACGGAAACCCGCTGGCCGTGGCGTAAAGCTGTAGCGCCTTTGTGCGCCTGGCGCAATCATGGGCGAACCCTCCTCAACTGCGCCATCTTCCTCAGACGGAATCCACAATCCATGCCAGTGCACAATCTCAGGCACGTCGCTACGGTTCACAACATCAATCGTGATCGGCTTGCCCTCCGGCCACCGAATCAAAGGCCCGGGAACGCGACCGTTGTACGCAATCGTGTGAATTTCTTTCTTGGGCGCAATCTCCAGCTTTAGGGGCGCAATTTCAAGCCGCACATCCGCCGGCGTCTGGGCCCACAACTTTGTCTTCGCCGCTGCACCCAGCAGTCCGAGACTGGCTCCGATCAGAAAATCGCGCCGATCCATTCTCGTGTACTCCTATTGTGAGCTCTCGGAACTGCCGGCGCGATGATGTGTCCAATCGAACCGCCGTCCCAGGATGCCCTTCACAATCAGGTGATCGGTACTGGCTGTCGCTCCAATTCCAACGCCAAAGTTGATCTCCCAGTTCGGGGACACATTCAGATCGATGGTCGGAAAAAACTGTTGCTGTTGATTGTGCAACGAAGAAACGTCCGTGATCGATCCGTAAGCGGCGTAGTATTCCAGACCGCCAGAAATGTATTTGTTGAAGTCATAGCTGAATTTCGCGCTTGGCGAAAAACCCACACCCTGCGAAACACTCGGCCCGTGGAAAGATCGCTCCAGCGCCGGATTCACCGTGAAATACCATCTGCCTATTGTCTTATCGACGATGGGCCGAAGTTCCATCGTCCATGTGTCTTTCGAAAACAATGCCCGCTGATAGCCGAACTCCATGGAGAGGCTTACGCCCACGGGCCAGTGCCAGCTATCGGGAACTCGTACCCGCGGACGAATATGGTCCCCCACCCATTGCCAACCATCGCCGCTGCGCGCACTGGTGAAAATATAAAAGCCGACTTCCGACCAGTTATTCACCCCCTGAGTAATCTCAACAGTCTCGTGCTCTGCATGGTTTGTTGGATACATTTCCTCCGCGGTGAACCGTGAGCCGGGCGCCGGATAACTGCCCTCTACGGTGAAGTTGCTGTGCAGCTCCAGCATTGTGGTCTTCGGGGCGACTGTATCTGAACCGTAGACCTGGATCTCATAATTGTCCTGCGCCCTCGCCAGTCTAAGGTCTCCGAAAGCCAGAACAATGAGAATGAATAATGCACCATACCTGGTCACGGCTTTCTCCGTTGTTAAGACTATTGCCGTTCGGACCCTCAGATGAATTGTTGCATAAGGAGCGTCACAGAGACGTCTGATCCCAGCAGCCTTAATCTTCAGCCAGAATGCTACAGAATATTTACTGCGCGAGCCGCCAACAAGGCCACCGTTGTCAGGGAAATGAGCGATTGAACCATCATAAGGATTTTGGCCCACGCTGATAATACGGGACAGTCCGTTGGTGAAAATGCGGTACTGGTATTGAAGGCGAGAAAAAGGTAATCCACAAAACCTGGACTCCAGCATTGCTCTCCCATCTCGCGCTTGGCTTGCTGGTCGAGGGTCATCTGTGGAAAAAGGAATGCTCCGTCGGTATGGACGCCGCGCAGTTCACGTTCGCGCGGGCCACCTGCATCCAGTCGCCAGTACCACGAGGCGAAGACCAGGATGTTCGTGATCCATAAGGCAGCTGCGGAACGCAACAAATCCTTAGGAGACTGGCGATGCGCTGGTAGGGCCGCGACTAGCAGCCCAAGCGACCAGATCATGTCGACAGTCACGATGGAGCTCAGGAGATAGCCCAGAAACCTATTGAGATTATCTTTACCTTGCTGGCGTGCCCACGCGGTGGGAATCAGAAGTACTCCAACAATAACGATGAGCAGCCAGTCGGGCCCCGCTGAGAGGGATTCGGGAAGGGAGAGCCGTAATCCGCCCACGGCGAGCAGAGCAAGCATCGCAGGCCACCGTGGCTCCAAATGTTTCGAAGTGTTTGGCATGTTATTCCAAGTGTGACGCTGATCCACGCTTCGGTCGCAACCTTGATTGGGTCACTTACGGATCAAGACCCCCCTCGTAGGGCAGAGCAACCCTGTTGTGACTAAGGCGAGCCATGCCGCTGAATCGCCTGCTGAGCGGTTTCACGCCCGGAGCGAATACAGTCGGGGACCCCGATGCCGCGGTAGCCGTTACCGGCGAGCGCGAGGCCGGGCAATTGCCGGAGCAGCCCCGCAATACGATCGAGCCGGTCGAGGTGTCCCAAGCCGTATTGCGCCATGGCTGACTTCCATTTATAGACGCGGGCAAATACAGGCGTGGCGCGGAGACCGAGGATGGTCTGCAATTCATTGCGGACCACTGCGACTATAGCATCGTCGGAAAACTGCCAGATGTTTTCTGCGTTCCGTCCAGCGAAAAAACAGCGCAGCAGGGCGCGATCCTCCGGCGCGCGGTAAGGGAATTTATTATGAACGAAAGTCGTCGCCAGCAAGCGCATGCCTTCGGTGTGTGGCACGAGAAATCCGAAACCGCGCGGAAGCGATTGGCGGACTTCGCGATCGTAACCTAGGCCGACAGTGATAGATGAGCTGTAGCCGATGGCGGCAAGTTCCGCTGATAATTCAGGACTGCAAATCGCCAAAATCTGTGCAGCCGCAAGCGCAGGTAGCGCAACGATGACAGAGTCGAAGTTCTGGGAGTTCAACCCCGCAGTTACTTTCCACCCTTCGGTTTCCGGCTGAATAGCCTGCACAGGGGTATTCATTAGTAAGGAAGCGCGATTGAGTTTAGAAACGAGGACCTCGACGAGCTGTTGCATGCCGTTTTTGAGAGAAGTAAAAAGCGGAGGAGTGGCGCTGTTTCCTGAGCGCGACATTTTTCTTCTAGCGGCCAGCATCGCACGGCCGAGACTGCCGTGAGCACGCTCCATCTCAGCGAAGCGCGGAAGAACGGCACGCACGCTGAGATTGGCGGATTCACCGCCGTACACCCCAGAGAGGAGTGGGTCCGCAAGACGGCTAACCATTTCGGCCCCGTAATGGCGCTCTACGAACGCCGCGACACTCTCGTCCCCATCAGCGGCCCTCGGCGGGTCAAATAATTCCAATACCATGCGCAACTTCGTGTTCCAGGAAAACAGCGGCGAAAATCCCGTGGGCAAGATTTTTGTCGGGACCATAAATATGAGCCCGTCGGGCATGGGAACGAGACGTCCGCGGACGAGAATATAGGTCTTCCGATCGGCGTCGTTGGAGCCGATAAGCTGGTCCCCCAGACCGATGTCGCGGCACAAGTTGACAGCCCAAGGCTTTTCAGTGAGAAAGGAATCGGGCCCCGCTTCGACCAGGCATCCTTGGATCTGCTCTGTGCGCAGCACGCCTCCCAGGCGCGGTGACGATTCATAGAGTACATATTCCACTTGGCCAGCGCGCCGAGGCCCTTCGAGCGAGAAGGCGGCGGCTAATCCCGAAATTCCACCGCCGATGATCGCGACGCGAATCATCGCAGTTGGGTTCCGGCTCTCGGTAAGACTTGGAGCTCGCGGGTATTGGAAGTTCGAACACTCATAGAGCGGTTTGCACGAAGCGATCGACCTTTCTTTCACATTTTCGACGAAGTCCCCAGCCGGCGCGAGTCTACACGTCGGTCCAAACTGCGAAAAGCAGAACGCAATCGAAAGTTCCGCTACATGGCAGGAACCAATTACTGTAGCACTCTAGGTCGGTGTTTTCGGACATCGCGCATGGGATATCCGCGAAGATAAAAATGCGAGCGCATGCCTGGATAACTGCTATTTAACAAAACTGTTCGTTCCTGTGAAGGCTCAATGCTTCATGTGCACCTGGCCACGATGAGAGTCATGTCATCCGCCTGCTCAGCATGGCTGAAGCGCTGCACTTCCTCAATGATTCCATTTAACATTTCGCAAGCGCGCTGGCCGCTCAAGGCTTGCAAAGTTGTAATTAGCCGGGTTTCGCCGAACTCCTCGGCATCTTGCCCGGGCGCAGCTTCGGAAATGCCGTCGGTGTACATTAGCAACACATCGCCTGCCACGAGCTGCCGTTCGGCAACACAGCAGTCCCACTGCTCGAATAAACCTAAAACTGTTGCCGTCGCTTCCAGCCGTTCGACAACCCCAGTTTCCCGCAGAAGCACCGGTGGATTGTGTCCGCAATTCACATAGCGCAGTACGCGGCTCGCATCGTCGTACAGCGAGAAAAACATCGTCGCGTAGTGGTTGGTTTCTGTATTCTTATGGAACAGATTGTTCACCGAACGCAGAAGACGCGGCAGATCATCGACGGCCAGCGCGTACTGGCCGCGCAGGCTGGCTTGAAGGTTCGCCATCAGGAGCGCGCCGGAGATGCCCTTGCCGGAGATGTCGGCCAGCACCATGCCGATCTTACCGGAGCCGAACTCGAGGAAGTCGTAGTAGTCCCCGCCGACAGCGCGCGTCTGGATGCATTTGCCCGCGCATTCCAATGTCGCAAGTTTCGGCGCCTCCTGCGGGAGCAGGCGGCTCTGGACTTGCGACGCGATTTGCATCTCCTGCTCGGTGCGACGCTCCGCCTCGATCCGCTCCGCCATGCGCTCCGCCAGGGCGATGCTGCGCATGGCAATGCTTGCCTGGCTGGCAACGGAGGTCAGCAAGCGCTTGTCACGGGCGGAGTAGGGCTCTTCCGACAGTCTCGGTCCGAGTACTACCAGTCCTTGCAACGGCCCATCGGCTGCTTGGGCTACTCCATCTTTTGGATTTGAAGACGTAGAGGATCCGCGGATAGGTACCAGGCATTCAGCGTGCTGCCAATGCAGAGCACTGCCTCGTCGGTCGTCCGGATTGACCTCAAACGCGCCGCTGCGCCCGCGAAGCTGACCTAGCAGTTGCTCGTTCACCGTTAGTCTGAACTCCTCCACCCGTGGATCGCCTGCGTAGGCTTGAAGGTCGCCGTCGGCAGAATGAAGATAAATCGTCAGCGGCCGCGGATGCAGCGCTTCCCGAATTTGCTGATGCAACAACCCGGCCAGCGTGGGACGATCGCTCACTGTCAACGCATTCGCAGCCAAGTTTTCCAGTATCTGCTGTGCATCGTATGCGCTACGGAAGAAGGCGCGGTCCAGACGTGTGCGTACTTGCCGATGTACCTGGATCGCACTCAGGATCAGGAGCACGCCGAAGCTTGCACCGATGGGGATCGTAGCCCTCGATCCTGCGCTAAAATGGCGCGAGAATGCCTGCCCGAACCACAATGTGATTCCAACGGATATGAGCAGGATCAGGATCGTGAACCCGCGCTCCACCAGAAGGTAGCGGGCGCTGCGCCGCAGTAAGACAGGAATGTCCATCACCCGGTGCCTGACGACTGCGTAAGCGAAGGACAAGGGTATTAGGAAAAGGAACGTCGCCTTGGCGAATTGCGCCCAAAACGGCGTTGGCACATGGGAGAGATCGTATGGCAGGCCAATCAGGACCGCTGGCGCTACGCCAACCAGTGTTCCCCAGAGCATCACCTTAAGTTTCCGCCGATCTTCTATTCCTGGCGCACCGATCGCATTCCACACTAGCGAAAGTACGCCGAGCAGCACCGTCCCGTACGCAACAAAGATTCTCAGCAAGGCGATCTGCGAGGGACTTATCAGTCCATTCATGAACGGCAGGGCGGCAAACTCACCGCTTTGTACGCCTCCCCACTGCAGGCAGGCGTTGGCGGCCAGGAGCACCCATTTGAGCCACGGAAGCCTACGTTCGAGGGGCGAGCGTACCGGGAAGACCGCGAAGAAGAAATAGAAAAGCGCAGGCAGCACGCCCCGCACGAGAACAGCGTAGCCATACAGGAAGGCCGCCAAGGAATCAGGCGCCAACGAAAAGCCGACCGGCAGATCGGCTTCGGTGATGAACCCTGCGAACATCAGTGCCAGCAGCCAGGCGTTGCTGTCTTCCGAACGGAGGAATAGGACTGCCAGACCGACAATCAGAAACAACAATGGATAGAAGCCGAGAACCTCCACTGCACCGCGCCGCACCAAAGATTGAACGTCGCCGGTTCCCTGAGTTGGGCGAAAAGATGGAGTGATGGAAAGAGGCTGGGAGGCGCCAGGGCGTTTTATTGTCAGTGCAACCGTATCAGCTGGCCGGGATGCGTTCCAGACTTGAAATAAGATTCGACTCGATCTAGCCGGGGCAACTGTGCTTCGCCCATCGATAGCAGTGATTATGTCCTTCGCGCGCAATCCGGCTTTTTGTGCCGGGCTGTCTTTCGAAACGTTCGTCACGAGGATACCGTCCGGCGTATACGAGTTGTCGATACCGATCTCGACCGGCAGATTCGATTTCCTCACGTAATACATCCAGGCGACGCTGTACACCACAGTCGCCGTGGCAAAGACGACAACCATAAGAAAAAGTAGGCGAAGATTTGCAGTTCGGGATGGGTTCTCTGACATGCAAGCACGGACCAGCGGTTAACGATAGTTTAGATGATCTCAGAACACAAATAGCGGAGGGACTAGCGCATTTAGCGGGAAGGCGCAACGCTGTGGAAATCGAATGGCACCACTACCCAGCGTTGGCGCAGGAAATCGCGATACGAAGTATGGGCGATACCATCGTCCAATTTGCGCGCCCACTTTCGTTCTGGCTAAATGGCGGCAGCTATATGTCACCGAGCGGTTTGTGTCAACTGGGCGACGACTTCGAAAATCGGCTCGGATACTATCCGGGCCAAATCGCGCTATAGGCCGGCGCCGTGATCGTAGACTCCGGAGTTGAGGTAAGCGGCTCGGCGATTCTTGAAATTTATGGGAAGCTAGGAGGCGGAGAGATCGAAGAAACAGCGCAACTTGACGGTCGTACACTCTGATTCCGCTAAAGCATTTACGTTATTGTCAAAATCGAGGGCTCAAGATGAACGATCAACAAAAAAACGATCAACAAAAGAAGGAGCAGTATTCTGGAGTGCGAGATCAAGAGATCCGTGCGGCACTGGATCAGCATTGGGCGGCGTCCGATGCCAACGATTTTGAAACCGAGCACCTCATCTATCACGAGGACGCAGTGCTGGAGTACCCGCAGTCAGGCGAGCGAACTCGCGGTCGACGCAACATACAGGGCCAACGCGCTAGTCAGCCGAGCAAAAAGCGGTTTACTGTCCGACGAATCGTTGGCGCCGGTGATCTTTGGGTCACCGAATACATCCTGACCTATGACGGCAAGCCGTCCTACACCGTGAGCATCATGGAGTTCAAGGGCGACAAGGTTGCGCGGGAAACGCAGTACTTTGCGGATCCATTCCCGGCTCCCGCATGGCGCGCTCAATGGGTCGAACGGATGGACACATAATCTCGAGGCGCGAGATCGCGGATACGTGGTTCCTCGTCAACGTCGGGGGTGGCCCGAGCCCGACAAGCCGACGGTGACTCTCAGCGTCCCCGACCCGGAGAAGATCAACGGCTTTATGAATATCCGCGTTGCCGATATTCAAGCGTGCTACGAATTATCGAAAAGTCGAGGAGCCGAGTTCATTACGGAGCCGATTCCCAAGTACGCCGAGATACGCTGCTACATCCGCGATCCTGAGGGTTATATCATCGAGATCGGACAGAGCACCGAGCTCACGTACGGTTAACGCTCGCCCCGGATGAGATGCGGATTTCAACGGTTGCGGATGTCCGCTTGGGGCCTTCCGGGCTGTGCCCTGGGGAATACACGCTATGAAGATTACCGCCAACCTCGTAATGCTTTTAGCGCTACTTGTTGCCGCCGGCGTCGGTGCTGCGACAGACCCATTCTGATCGTTGGCTCCGGCGGAGAAAGTACTTTCGAGAGATGGATTCACGATCAAGTAAAACACGATTGGCCTGACCTCTGGGAGATACAGAGCCAAACCCCAGAACTGAAAAACTCACTGCTGTTGGGGCGCAGAGACGCACCTGATATGGATAGAAAACAATACGTCGGTGCTATGCGAGGCACAATCGGGATCGGATACCCGGAAATAAAAGCATTCACTTTGACTGAGGTGGATAAAGAGGCGGATGGGTTTCAAGTGGTGGGCTGCGCAAGATTGCAACGAGGAGAGTGGACAGCGACCACTATCCAGTATATCCACGTGAAACTTGTGAATGGCAAGGCTCTATTCGGGTGGTCTGATAGCAGCGCGGAGCGATGCAAGGTTTAGGAACGTAGGGTCTGGGAACGTAGGCGAACGTGGGGATAGACAGGACTTTCACCAATTTCCTTTCGTCAGGAAATTGGGAAACGTCCCGTCTGTCTCCAGTTTTGCCCCCCAGTTTTGCCCAGCTTTAAGGTTAAGATCTCAGGAAACAAATTCGATTTCAAAAAGGAGAACAAAATGACAACTAAAGGAAAAGTCTTAGTACTAGTCTCGAGCGGTCACGGCTTGCCCTTGAAAGATGGCAAGGTCTATACCGGCGCTGGCTACTATCTCAACGAGCTGACGGTTCCGGTTCGCGCCCTGATGAAGGAGGGCTACGAAATCACTTTCGCCAACCCCAAAGGCAACACGCCGCAAATGGATGTCAATTCAGCGATAGCCCAGTTCTTCGGCGGGGACGAGGCTAAGCTTAAGGACTATCTAAAATTCCGCGACACCCTGACTGGGCTCAAAAATCCAACTCGTATCTCGGATGTCATCGCATCGGGCCTGGATCAATACGACGCTGTTTTCGTCCCCGGCGGCCACGGCCCGATGATGGACCTACTCGATGATCCCGACGCTGGCACCGTGATGAGACACTTTCATAAAACATCCAAGCCTACGGCAGTGCTCTGCCATGGCCCGATTTCACTACTCTCGGCGCTTCCGAATTCGACGGAGGTGGTCGCCGCGCTGAGTGCGGGCGATGCCGCCGGAGCGCACGCAAAGGCTCAAGGCTGGATATATTCCGGATATAAGATGACGATCTTTTCGACAGCGGAAGAGCAGCAGCGGGAACCGCTTGAGATTGGTGGTAAGGTTCTCTTCTACCCGGACTTCGCCTTGCGTACGGCGGGCGCTGACGTAAGTGTGGTCGCTCCATGGGGGAGCTACGTCCTTCAAGATCGCGAGGTGATCTCAGGTCAGAACCCGTTCTCCGATCAAGCGCTTCTGAAGCTTCTTCTACCGGCACTCGATGGGAAGAAGAAGTCGGTTTCAGCGGCATAAGAATCGGAAGGAAAGCGGGAACAGACGGGACGTTCGATCGGGTGCAGAAAACCGCGACATCCGACCAGGAGCTGTTCGATGAGATGCGGAGCTGTACCCGCATTGGATAGCCAATCAGTCGTGGTTGATGTTCGGATTCCCGCAGCCATAATCCACATCCACCGCTGATGCAAAATGCTTATCAGAATAGGAGACGTCAATGAGCAGCGTACAAATCGACCAGAAGAGCTATGAGATGCCCCCGAAAGAGGGGATCAGCATCGCGTGTTTTCTCACCGTCGCCGACATCGAGCGATCGGCTCGCTACTACGAAAAGGTCTTCGGCGCTCGCATTCTGAGCCTGGGTGACGGCAACGCGCCGGGGTACCTTCAGCTGGCGAATATCTGGATGATTCTGAACGTTGGAGGCGGGCCGACCCCGGATAAGCCGACGGTCACGCTCAGTGTCCCCGACCCGAATCACATCAACAGCTTTATGAATTTCCGCGTTGCGGATATTCAAGCGTGCTACAAATTATGGAAAAGTCGAGGAGCCGAATTCATCACGGAACCGATACCGAAGTACGGCGAGATACGCTGCTACATCCGCGATCCTGATGGCTATATCATCGAGGTCGGACAGAGCACCGACGTCACCTACGGTTAACATCACATCCTCCGATGGAGGGGCGAGACATGGATTGGAAACGGTTGGTCCAGTTTGCGCTGCAGGGTAGCAGTGATCTGGAACAGTATGCCATCCTGCTGGTACGCGTTTCGATCGGGCTGTTCTTTGCCATCTCCGGGGCAAACAAACTGTTTGTCGCCGGCGGCACGAAACCTGTTTACGAAACGCTGGTTCAGGCCAAAGTCCCGTTTCCCCACCAGACGGCTTATTTCGTGTCGGGTGTCGAGTTCGTTGGCGGATCCTTGCTGACCGTGGGGTTTCTTTCGAGCCCGGCCTGCGTGGCTTTATTGATCGATATGACTGTCGCCGTCGTGACCAACGCGCTTTCCACCATGCCAAAAGGACTATCGCCTCTAAACTGGCTCGATGATTTCCTCTACCTTCCGGAAGTCTTGTACGTGCTCTTCTTTATCTGGCTGATCTGCTCCGGTCCGGGAAAGTTCAGTGTCGATTACTGGCTCGCCGGCAAGTTGCTGAGGTGATCGATCGACGAAGCAGGTCGTTGCTGGACAGGAGCTTGATGGTCATTACCGGAATTTTTCAGCCGCAGGACTGGCGCTAAGTCTGATTAACGCCTTTCTCGCATTCGTTAACGTTTGTTTGGCGTACGCTAGTCATTTGACGTAAACCGCACGTGTGTTTGTGACGTTTGCGAGACGCAGATTCTGATTGAACCTGCAGCATGACGTTAGCAAAGCAGAAGGGTGGGCTTTGAACAATTGGACGACGGTATCGGTTATATCTTTGTGCGAGTGGCCCTCGAGGCCGCTTCCATACTAGCCTGCTTGTTCCACCCGTGGAAACGCGAGAAGTCACCCGCATTCCATGCCTCGCGGAGTCCTGGAGTACTCAGATCCCAGTCTGGTCGGATTTCACTCGTTACGGCGCGCAGGTCGTGCCAAAGATCAATGACCGACGGACGGCCCCAGAACCAGTAGCCGTTATAGATGCTGTAAATCACGAGGCCCGGTTTGAGCACCAGCGTATGCGGGATCATCGGATTGTGCTCAGGGTCGGTGAACTCCTGGATGTCGAGTTCCTTCTGAATCGTTCGGTCGGGGTCTGAAAGGAATGTCCATTGGGCTCCGACTGACGCACGGAATTCCTGCAGCGTATGGTGATCATCGGTAGCGATCGTGGCGATCTGAGTGTACGCCACCGCGATCTTCGGATAGAACGCGGCGAGTTCCAGATGCTGTTGGTGCTCCTTTGGGCAATAGTGGCCGCGCGCAAGCGTGAGGATTAGCGGATCCTCGCCCTGCAGCTCGCTCATCTTGCACAGCTTGCCCGTGTGATCGGGCAGTTGGTAGTCGGGGAAAATGGCTCCGGGCACAATATCAGAACGCATGATTGGACTCCTCCCGTTCCTCTCACAGATCTTCTCTTAAAGATCGCTTTTCTAAAGATCCAGAATGACGCCCGCGTTTGGCTGTGAACAGCATACAAGCACGTTCCCGGGAGCGGGCCTCTCGAGCGGTTCAGGGTTATAAATAATCGTTCCGCCAATCAGCCCAGTCATGCAGGTATGACAGACCCCAGTCCGGCACGACCATCTGACCGGAACATCGCACGCCTCCGCCAGTTCAAGCAAACTCGCAAACTTCGGATCCCAAGCGGCGGTAATCCCAGTACGCGCGAATGAGACTGGGGGGCCAGATCCGGGCGGCCCTTGTGGCAGGTGAGGAGTGTGATCAGCCTGCGCCATACCAGGGGTAATAGCGTCGAGAGAACCGAAGATTTCGGTGTGCACATTCCCGGCGAGCACACCCCAGTTTTGCAGCCCATCGCGCATGCTCTGCAAGAATGAAGTCGGGCCACACAGATAGAAGTCACTACTCCGGGACACGCCAATTCTCTCCAGCAAAGGTGTGTCAATGTGCCCGGGAGCGTCGAAGTCTGCCCCGACTTGGTCGACTGCAGCGGGCCTGCTGTACACGATGTATCTTCGTCCGCGAGAGAGCTGTTTTAGTAAGGAACGCGATTCTTCCGCAAATGGATGGTCAACGCGATTGCGCGCACCATAGATCCACCAGATCTCTCGTTGCGATCTTTCAGCGGCGAGTGTGTGCAGCATCGACATCACGGGCGTTGCTCCCACTCCAGCGCTCAGCAGAACCACAGGATTCTGGCCGGGACGCAGGGTAAAGCTTCCGCGCGGTGCACTAACATCCAATAGATCGCCTTCTCGCGCACGGTTGCACAGAAATGAACTTCCAATCCCGTTCAATTCGCTCTTCACGCTGATGCGGAAGTGATCGGCTGCGGGCAGATCAGACAATGAATAGCTGCGAAGAACGGGCGGTTTGCCCGGATCCTTCTCCGGATCAATGAGCAGCCGCAAAACCACAAATTGACCGGCCTGGAAAACTGGAAGAGGCTGCCCATCGATCGGCGCCAAAGCGAAGGAAGTTACATTATCGCTTTCCTTATGAATCTTCGCGACTCGCATCTGTCGAAAGCCGGGCCATGCTGGCGCTTGCTCCTCATTCGCGAGTCCCGGATTCCCCGCCGTAGTTTTGGAGCTCAAGTCTGGTTGCAGCATTGCTTGGAACGAACCCTGCCAACCCTTGCTAAGTGCAGGGATCCGCAGCGCGCGTTGCAGTTGTTCGCGAGAATGTCCTGGCAAATACAGGAGAGCATCAATACCGGCAACCGTGACCCTCTCGGGACCATCGGCGATTTTTACGATGTCATCGCCCGCACCAACTTCTCCTTCCTGGAGCACGCGAAAATAGAATCCTGGTCTGTGATGTTCAACGAGCAGCGCCGGCATACGAGGTTCATTCATCCGAATGCCGACGCGGTAGCAGGTCACGCGCGGCTGCGTTACTTCCAATATCGCGCCACCGATGTGGTATCGATCGCCAATGCAGACCTCGTCATCAAGAAGTCCCTCAACGGTGAAGTTTTCTCCGAACTGCCCGAAGATGAAATCGTTACGTCCGAGAAAGTGCTCCCAGTAGTGATAGGAGTCCATCTGATAAACAAAAACCGCGCGCTGCTCCCCTCCATGACCGGCGAGATCGCCTTGCGCATCACCATCGATATCGAGCTTGCGCACCATTCGCCGTCCCGTAACCGGAGATTTCCAGATCGCGGTACGCACAGTCTTGCCGTTCCATGTCACGTCGTGCGGAAGGCCAACATTTACTGAAAGCAATCGGGGCATTCGTGCCTCGTCGAAGTCCAGCGTCTGGTTAGGGTCCTCTTATTTTTTACCACCGACTTTCTTACCAACGACGAGCCGGAGCGGCACCATCCACGTGGAGTATCTCTCCGCTTACATGACCTGCTTGTACCAGGTAAAGAACGGCATCGACAACATCTTTCACCGTCGCCTTTTTCATTACGGGCTGCAACGTCGAGTCGTTGGGATCATTGCGGTGCATTGGTGTATCCACAACGCCGGGGGCTACGGCATTAAAGCGAATGCCGTCTTTTGCATACTCGATTGCCAGGTTCTGCGTTGCTGAATTCAAGCCCCCCTTTGTAATCATCGAAACCGAGCCATTTTCGCCGGCGATTGGCCGATCCGCAAGCGCCGCCGTAATGCTGACAACGCACCCCGATTTTTGTTTCAACATCTCTTTCACAGTACGCTGAGTGATGTAGAAGAATCCGAGCAGATTAGTGGAGACAAGGGCGTCGAAATCCTCGGTAGTGAAGTCAGTGAAAGGCTTGGTCAGAAAGATGCCAGCATTATTCACCAAAACATCGATGGTTCCGAAGTTGTTGATTGCTGCCTCGACAGCATCGGCAGCGGTTTGCTGCTTGCCGATATCGCCATCGAGCAGAACCAAGCCGCCCGAAGTAGTCAACTCTCGATTTGCTTCACGAGACGTCGCGACGACGTTATAACCTTCCCTCAGAAACCTCTCGACCAGACCCTCGCCAATACCCCCCGATGCTCCGGTTATGATTGCTGTTTTCTTGCCCGACATAAATTACCTTTCGTTTTAAAGGTTCGAACTCAATATACAGTTGCGTCACCGTCCCTCTCAAAAGCGGCTTCATTCAGCCCGCCGCGCCGCGAACCCCTGGCGTAAAGAACCGACGAATCTATGGACCAACGCGGCGATCTGATCTGCCGCCGTGTCCAATGAAATCCCAGTCGATTCTGTATGCCTCATGATTCATCTCTCCTTTTGCTGTGCTACGGAAGCGGGGGATTCTACCGGCCAAGACGAACCTGGGTCACCTTGGCCGGCATAAAAGACACCGAGGACGAGCCGATGACGGCGTCCATCGAAATAGGAACTTAAGCGGCTTTCTTTGCGGCGAGTAAGCTTCAATACGTTTTGAGATTAGTATTTTCATGTTCCTTCTCCTTATATTCCGCGCTATGCGCATCCCCGGTGAATCGGGGGGCGCAGCCATCACACCAGATGTGGGGAACGAAAGCAATTGGACGATAGTATTGTCGACACTTCGATATCGCTTTACTGGTAAGCGCTGCGAACCAATGGAGATTTTCGGAGATTCCCGCTCGCGGTTTGTGTCATGACTACAAGCTGTTTCCCTCGGAAACAGGGAATGCCCATTCGTCGGATTCTTTCTGAGTTCCCTTCAGCTGGAGAATAATCGCGATCACTTCCGATAAGCCGACTTCACCGTACCAATCCGGACAGCTTCCTCGACCTCCATTCCCATCCGAATGCAATATTGCGTTTTCCAGTAAACTGGCTAGCCAGCGAGGGATTGCCACTTGCACAAACTTAGGCCGTGTTTACACAAGAGTTTCACAGCAGTATTTCTTTTTTTGCTCATGGCTGGCGCAGTTGCCCAGTCAGTCAACCCGCAATCGATGAACGCCCTCAAATGGCGGCTCATCGGCCCATTCCGCGGAGGCCGAGTGGTTGCCGTCGCTGGGGTGCCGGGTGACTCGACGACCTTCTATTTCGGCGCGGTCAACGGTGGCATCTGGAAAACATCCGATGCGGGAACGGTTTGGAAGCCGATTTTTGATAACCAGCCAATCGGTTCAATCGGCGCCATTGCGGTTGCGCCGTCCGACCCAAATACAATCTACGCCGGAACGGGCGAGTCGGATATTCGATCCGACTTGTCTTCCGGCAATGGGGTTTACAAATCCATGGACGCTGGCTCGACTTGGACGCACGTAGGATTGGAGGATACGCGCCAAATCAGCCGGATCGTGATTGACCCGCAAGATCCGAATGTCGTTTATGTGGGTGCTCTCGGTCATGCCTATGGGCCAAACGAGCAGCGCGGGGTTTTTAAATCCGTCGATGGAGGGAAGCATTGGGCCAAAGTTCTCGACCAGGGATCGGAAATCGGCATTTCAGATCTGGCGATCTGCTCGGGCAATCCGCAGCTGTTATTCGCCGGCACGTGGAATACGCATCGTCCTCCCTGGAGTACGTATGCACCTAACGACGGACCCGGCAGCGGTCTCTACCGCTCACAGGATGCAGGCAAGACGTGGTCGCGACTGAGCGGCAAGGGATTGCCCGAGGGCGATTGGGGCCGCATTGGCATTAACGTTGCTTCCGACGGCAAGCGCGTCTACGCGTTGATTCAAGCGAAGAAATCTGGGCTGTATCGGTCTGACGACGGTGGCGATACTTGGATTTTACAGAACGATGACTCTCGCCTTACCAGTCGCGCCTGGTATTTCAACAGCATCACCATCGATCCGCAAAATTCCGACGTGCTTTACATCCCCAACGTCGCACTCTATCGGTCTGAAGATGGGGGGAAGACAATTTCGATCGTGCGCGGCGCACCCGGCGGCGACGATTACCATCAAATTTGGGTTGATCCAGAGAATTCCGCCAGCATGGTTCTCGGAACCGATCAGGGCACAACAGTCAGCCTCGATCGCGGCCAGACCTGGAGCACCTGGTACAACCAGCCTACAGCACAGCTCTACCATGTGATCACGGACAACCAGTTTCCCTATGTCGTATACGGCGCGCAGCAGGATAGTGGTAGCGCGGCCGTTCCAAGCCGCACCGATCACGGCCAGATCACTCCACGCGATTGGTTCCCTGTGGGCGGAAGTGAGAGTGGATACATAGCGCCCGATCCCAGAGACCCGAACATCATTTATCTGAGTGGGACCTATGGCGGCGTTTCCCGTTACAACAGGCGGACGGGCCTCAGCCAGGACATTACTCCATGGCCGGTGCCAACATTCGATTCCGAGATCAATCAGCGTAAGTATCGTGATCCGTGGACGCCGGTTCTGCTCTTCTCTCCCGCTGACTCGACCACGCTCTACCTCGGCACGCAATACGTAATGAAAACTGTCGATGGTGGTCTGCACTGGCAGACCATTAGCCCCGATCTCACCGGATCAACGCAACCGCCAGTAAATAAGGCAGAAGGACCAACGACGATCGAAAATGCGAAGGAACGAGGTTATGGCGTAGTGTTCACCATAGCGCCCTCAGTTCTGAGCGGGGAGACTATCTGGGCTGGAAGCGACACAGGATTAATTCATCTCACACGGGATGGCGGCAAAACATGGAAAGATGTTACGCCTACAGGTCTGACAGCCTGGAGCAAGATCTCGTTTATCGAGGCTTCGCACTATGATCCCGCCATTGCCTACGCGGCGGTCGATCGCAGCCGGTTAGACGATCAGGTACCTTATCTTTATCGAACTCGCGACTACGGTTCTTCCTGGCAATTGATTACCAATGGCATTGCGGCCCATGCTTTTCTGCGCGGCATTCGCGAAGATACTGAGAAAAAGAATCTGCTGTTTGCCGGAACCGAACTAGGGGTTTACGTATCGTTCGATGATGGCGACCACTGGCAATCTTTGCAGCTTAATTTGCCGGTGACTTCCGTTCGCGATCTGGCGATTCACGGCGATGATCTGATCGTCGCCACCCACGGCCGCTCTTTCTGGATTCTCGATGACATCACGCCCCTGCGCCAGGCGTCTGATGCCGGAAAGGCGAATGCAGCTTGGTTGTACCGTCCTGCACGGGCATATCGCATCGATAATGATAGCTTTACCGGCACTCCAATTCCGCCGGAGGAACCTACGGCCGAAAATCCTCCCGCCGGAGCCATCATTGATTATTTCCTCAAGTCTGCCGCCACTACTGTCACGCTGGAGATCTTTGACGCGCAACAAAAACTCGTGCGCAGATTCTCCTCGCAGGATCGACATTCGGAAAAGCACCCACCACTTCCTATTGCCGATCGCTGGTTTCCCAAGCCCGAGTTCCTCGAAACAAATGCTGGAATGCATCGCTTCGTCTGGGACCTTAATTGGGGCAGCTCTGGTGGATTCAGCGTGGATGAAGAGTCCGAATACCGCAGTCCCCGTGGTCCTAAGGCAGTGCCGGGCATCTACACCGTCAGACTCACGATTGACGGAAAGCTGCAGACTCAGCCTCTAACCGTCGTTATGGATCCTCGCTGCTCGGCCACTCCGGAAATACTTCGCCAGCAGTTGCAGCTCGGCCAACAAATATTTGCCGAAACTTTGGAGGCGCGACGCGCGCTTGCTGAAATCGCTTCTCTACAAAAACAACTGGCTGATCGTGAGCAGAAGCCTGGAGAGAAGGGTTCAGACATTAAGTCAGCGCTGGCAGAAGCTCAAACTGAACTTTCAAAGATCGAAGGCAAGCCGGGAAATGTTGGGCCGGCCTCTGGTCTGCAGGACGCTTTCGCCGATATGGCGTCGGCACTGCGTGTTGTAGAAGGTGGGGATCGCGCGGTGCCTTCGCAAGCTATTGCCGTTTACAACGAGTCCAGCCAGCGCGTCAAAATCGCGATCGAAGCATGGAGTGAGTTCAAGGCAACCAAACTTCTGCCGCTTAATCAGAAATTGTCTGAAGCCAATCTCGCTCCAATCGCGATTTCGGAAATCGAGCAGGAAATCCAATGTCTGATGTCACGATAAATTGTTTACCGCCGCGTAAACTGTAGCCGGGTCCCTTAATATTCCTGCACGATTCGTTTCCGAGTTATGCGTCGGAAGCAATCGCGATCGCATCCTAATATATAGACTATATATAGACTTGTCGTGACCGACCACGCCCACTAGATTATTTCGGGTTTGCCGAGGATTCATTCAGGATTGGCAAAATTGAATGTTGCCGCGCAGTTTCAAGATGCTCTTAGCGTGAGGAGGGTAAATCGAAATTTTGTGACGAGCGAGGCACAATTCGCAGCGATGGAGGTTCGGCAGTAAGGGTAGTTGGATGAAGAACAATGGTGAGATATGAACAGACTGTCTAACAAAGTGGCAATCGTAACAGGCGCGTCCAAAGGCATAGGCGCTGGGATTGCAACCGCCTTAGCCGCTGAGGGCGCGCGCGTGGCCGTGAATTATTCCTCCGACCGGGAAGGCGCGGAACGCGTCGCTCGGGCGATTAACGACAGCGGAGGCAAGGCGATCGCAGTCGGGGCCGACGTGTCCAAGGCCGCAGATGTCGCGCGGTTGTTCAAAGAAGTGGATTCTGCGTTCGGACGACTGGACGTTTTGGTCAACAACGCCGGAGTATTTCGCTTCGGCGCTTTGGCGGACATCACCGAAGAGAGCTTTCGCCTTCATTACAACATCAACCTTTTCGGGGTGATTCTCACCGTGCAGGAAGCGATCAAACGGTTCGGGCCCGACGGCGGTAGCATCATCAATCTCAGCTCTATCGTCGGCTCGCATCCGGTGGCGGGAGCCCTGCTGTACGCTTCCACGAAGGGCGCCATCGAAACACTGACAAAAGGATTGGCGCTCGAGCTTGCGCGGCGCAAGATTCGGGTCAACGCCATCGCTCCCGGTCATACAGAAACCGAAGGCAATGTAACCGCAGGAACCTTTGAGGGTGGTGCCGGCGCGGCTCTGGCCGCCAAGACGCCGCTCGGCCGGCTCGGTCGCGTCACGGATATCGCCCCGTTGGCAGTTTTCCTGGCCTCAAACGAGTCAGCCTGGATCACCGGCGAGGTCATTCGTGCCGCAGGCGGTCTCGTTTTCGCCGCCTGAGGGCACGTGCTGATCTCGCAATAACAACGCTGCAACACAGAAAGGAGAATACGATGCAATTTCAGAGTGACTACTTCAACGCTTATCACAACCTAAAGCTGACACGAGATGACAATGGCGTGCTGGTTGCTGAAGTCCACACCAACGGCGGGCCGTGCATTATGACCGCGCAATCTCACACAGAATTTGTCGATGGGTTCTATCGGATTTCGCAAGACCGCGCGAACAAGATCGTAATCCTTACGGGTGCCGGTGGGGAGTTCATTACTGATGTCGATTGGTCCTCCTTCGGCAACGCCGCCGATCCCGGCGTCTGGAGCCAGGTTCACGATGAAGGTGTTCAGGCTTTGGAAAACATAACCAACATACGCGTCCCAGTCATCGCGGCAATCGAGGGACGTGCCCACGTGCATTCAGACTACGCGCTACTTGCCAGTGTAATTGTGGCGGCAGATGGCGCGACCTTCCAGGATGTCGCCCACTTCTCCCAGGGCGTTGCGCCCGGCGACGGAATCTTCACCACCTGGAGTTATCGCGCTGGAGCGGGACGAGCGGAGGCGTTCCTGCTCAACCCACAACCGATCACGGCGCAAACCGCGCATGAATGGGGAGTGGTTGCTGAAGTTGTGCCGAATGGTAAGGCGCTGGCCCGAGCACGGGAACTAGCGAAGTTGTACTTGAAGGCTCCCGAAGTGACCCTCCGAAACACACGCATCCACTTCATTCAACCCTTGAAGGAGCGCATCGTGCGAGAAGTTGGCTACGGATTGTCGCTCGAAGGAGCGTCGTCGGCCGACCTGGTCAAATCAATGCGAGCCAGGAGTGAACCTGTCGCTCAGAGAGGAAAAGTCGCGTGAAGCGCACCTAAAGCACTCCATCCGCCGGGTGCCCCATTCTAAATTTCGCGTTCTTTGCGAAATTTAGAATGGGGATTTTTGCCGGGGGCAATATTACGGCAAAGTCATCAATTCGATTGTGTCGCCGAAATTCAGCAGGGGATTGAAATTTCGTTCGTTACCCCGTATCTTTCCTTCACCGTCAGAGTGGAATGAATCTCTCTAATTGTTGAGCCGGTCGGCAAGCCGTGCTGGAGCCCCAGAACGGGTAATTGAACGAATGGCACATGGTGCGAGGCTAGCTCCCGGATCGCGCATCCGGACGATAGGTCGTTCCCTTTCCGCGGTAGTCACTAAACCCAGGCGCAAGCGGCCGCCCACGCTGGCCTACGATGTCGATGAAATCCCGCCGACGCCGCTAACCCTTGCCTTGGCCTGCCAGCACGTACTCGCCATGTCGGTTGGCTGGATATATGTGATCGTGGCGGTCGAAGCCATGGGTGGCACCCTGACCGATGCCCAGAGCCTGCTGCGCATGTCGATGATTGCCTCTGGCATAACCACCATCCTGCAGGCGCGTGGTGGGCTGTTGGGTTCTGGCTATCTCTGTCCCGCCACCTGCAGCCTGACGTACCTGGCGCCGACGATTCTGGCAGGACGAATGGGAGGTTTTCCTTTGCTGTTCGGAATGACTGCCATCACCGGCGCCTTGACTGCTGTGCTTTCACGTTTCCTGCGCAGACTGCGCGTGCTTTTCCCGCCCGATGTGACTGGCTTGATTGTTTCGATTGTGGGGGTTCAACTCGTAGCCATCGGCTGTCCGAAGTTGCTCGGCCGCTCTCCGACCCATCCGGATGCCTCGCCGCAGGCGACCATCATTGGCCTGATCACGCTTATCGCCATGATCGCTCCCAGCGTTTGGAGCAAGGGAAAATTGAAACTGTTCCCCATCCTCATCGGCCTTGCCGCCGGGCATGTCGCCGCGTTTGCCATGGGCGTGCTCTCCTGGTCGCAGGTTCGCGCGCAATGGGCACAACCAGTTTTTGGCTTTCCTCACCGTATAGCCGGAGGGCTCGCTTTTCGGCCGTCGCTGCTCCTCCCATTTTTTGTGATCGGCATTGCTGCTACGCTCAAAACGGTTGGGGACCTGACGCTTTGCCAGAAGATGAACGATGCAGACTGGAAGCGCACCGATATGAAGTCGGTAAGCGCCGGTGTGGCGGCTAATTCGTTGGGGACCATGTTTTCCGGGCTGCTCGGCGGGGTCGCGCAGAACAACGCGTCCTCCTGCCTCGGTCTTGAGTTGGCGACCGGAGTCACCAGTCGTGCTATCGCCCTGCCCGCCGGCCTCATCATTATTGCGCTTGCATTTTTTCCCGGGCTCGCCGCCACCTTCTCCGCTATGCCAGTTCCAGTGATGGGAGCTTTGCTGGTTTACTCCACATGCTTTCTCATGCTCGGTGGCCTGCAGGTAATGACGGCACGCATGCTGGATGCGCGCCGCATCTTTGCGGTGGGTATCGCACTGGTCTTCGGCCTGAGCGTGGAAATCGCGCCCGAACTCTACCGCAATGTGCCCGAGTTGATTCGCCCGATCTTTGCTTCATCGACCGCATTGGCTACGGTCATCGCCGTAGCGCTCAACCTGCTCTTCCGGATCGGCGTGGCCAAGCGGGGCACCATTCAATTGACGCAGGGGAAAGATAATCTGGACGAGATCAGCCGATTCATGGACGAACACGGCTCCGCTTGGGGTATGCGCCGAGAGGTGGTGTCGCGCGCAACTGACGCGATCCACGAGTTTGTCACCAATACCGGCAGTCTCAATTTGCGTTCACCTGTTATGTGGGTGGTGGCCCAGTTTGATGAGTTCCGGCTGGATGTAGAGATTGAGTACGACGGGGCTCCTGTCGAACTGAAGGACACGTTGCCGACGGTGGAAGAACTTGCGAACGGCTCCGGCGTTGCCATGTTGTCCCAGTACATCATTCGGCAGTCCGCTGACCAGGTCCGGGTTCAAGAAAAACGCAACGGCCATTCCGTACTGTGCCTGCACTTTGAGCACTGAGGTTTCACCGGTCGCATCTAAACAAACATATGAAACGAAGGCCGCTCCGACCCGCTGAGGCCTGATAGCATCTTGTTGACAATTCTTGCGCGGGAAACCTGGCGACAGGCGGGACGTTCATCGGTTTTCGCGAATTAGAAGTTGGGGTACGTCCCGTCTATCCCTAGGTTTTTCCTCATCACATCTGTCCCCAGGTTTTCTGAGGCGGAGCCATTTCGGTTACGATAGACCCATCGTCAATTTGCTGTCCGAGTGTCGGCGCAGAGTCTGCGAGGCCCGGGCCGGTGCCCCAGGTTTTTACACCACGAGAGCCCAGAATGATCCTGCCGCTCAGAAAGGAAAAGTCGCATGAAGCACTCCGAAAGCCGTTCAGCCTCTCAGGTAGTTAAGAAGTCCCAGCCGGAGGAATTTGATCTGGTGATTCTTGGTGGCGGCACTGGCTCGACAGTCGCTGCGTGGACATTTGCTGGGGAAGGGAAGAGCGTTGCAGTCGTCGATCGCAAATACATCGGCGGCTCATGCCCGAATATCGCATGCCTTCCGAGCAAGAACATTATCCATAGTGCGAAAGTCGCATCGTACATTCGCCGAAGCAAGGAATTCGGCATTACGTGCGATGGCTTCGCGATCGACATGGCGGGCGTCCGAGACCGCAAGCGCAGGATGGTGCGTGGCCTGAACGATATGTACATGGAAAATTACAGGACAACGGGCGCTGAGTTCATTTTGGGCACGGGCCGGTTCCTGGTTCCGAGAACAGTGGAAGTCACCCTGGCCGATGGGACCACACGTCAACTGCGCGGCGCGAATGTGATCGTTAGTACGGGCACGCGTGCCGCGCTGGAGAAAATTCCTGGCCTGGCGGAAGCGCAGCCGCTCACGCATATCGAGGCGCTTGAACTCGATGAAGTTCCCGAACATCTGATCGTTATCGGCGGGGGCTACGTCGGAGTAGAGCTTTCCCAGGCGATGCGGCGATTCGGCAGCAGAGTGACGATGGTTGATCGCAATGGGTGGCTGATGTCCAAAGAAGACCCAGACGTATGCGAGGCTCTTCGCAGCCTGCTCGCAGATGAAGGCATCGACATTCTCCTGAATGCGCGAATCAAGCAAGTATCGGGCAAAAGTGGCGACTCGGTGAGTGTCGTTGTCGTGCAGAATGGCATGCAGAACGGCGAGCAGAATGGAATTGAGAAAGTCCTCAAGGGTAGTCATGTATTGGTCGCCACGGGCCGCACTCCGAACACCGAAGGACTCGGTCTGGAATTGGCCGGTGTTGAACTCACCGACCGCGGATACATCAAGGTCAACGAGCGGCTGCAGACCACCGCCCCCGGCGTCTGGGCGATCGGCGAGGTCGCTGGTAGCCCGCAGTTCACCCATATCAGCATCGACGATTTCCGTGTGGTCCATGCCAATCTAACCGGCGGCAACCGTGTGACAACGGGCAGACAAGTCCCGTATTGTCTGTTTACCGACCCCGAACTTGCTCATATCGGCCGACATGAAACTGAGGCCAAAACCCAAGGCATTTCCTATCGACTTTTCAAGGTCCCAATGGAAACCAACCTGCGAGCACGCACGCTTTCTGAGACTCGCGGCTTCGTGAAGGCCCTCGTGGAGGCTGATAGCGATCGCATCCTCGGGTTCACGGCCTTCGGTATCGGTGCGGGGGAGACCCTCGCCGCCGTCCAGATTGCGATGATCGCAGGGCTGCCCTACACCGCGCTGCGCGATGCGGTTCTGACTCACCCAACACTGGTCGAAGGTCTCATATCTCTTTTCTCATCCGCGCCGTCACGGCACCATCTGGTCGAGACGAGAGGGGCCCAGACCTCCGCCGCATGAGTGCAGTGATTGGCAAAAAGTCAACTCTCCGTGATCGATTCCCTGGCCTTCAATCGCATTGTGTTCGCCTGAAGCCGCCTCAAAACCGGACTGCACCTACACCCTCCAGAGAAAGCTGGCACAATGGCCCACTCAACGGAGAACGGTCCGTTCTCTGCAGTCCATCGATAACAGGAGGCACCGAATGAATTTACCTGACGCGCTGATTGCACAGGAAGGCTTCTTCGCCACGCACTTCTTCACTGTCAGGCACCAAGAAAAATCAAAGGACTTCTACGTTCGAATTCTTGGCGCGAAAGTGATCAAGCCGGAAAACCCCTGCTATATCAAGCTAGCCAATAACTGGATCATTCTCAATTCTGGGGGGGGCCCGACTCCCGACAAGCCAGGTCCTACTTGAAACGCCCTCGGATCTCAACCGAGGGAGTAGCTTCCTTAACCTGCGTGTCGCCGACATCTCGGCTGCTACAAACAATGGGGCGACAAAGGAGCATTCTTTCTTACTGAGCCGCTGACAATCACGGTCGGGAATGGCGCTGCTACATGCGTGATCCCGACGGCTACCTTATCGAGGTCGGCCAATATACTCAAATGGCCCTCGACCGTTTCAAAAAGGACGCCGCTTAAGTCAGACCACCCTGATGGGTTCTGCAAATTAATTTGCAACCTGTGACTCTCACCAGTGATCACAGTTTGGGAAGCCAATTGCGTTGGTTTGCCACTCGCAGGAGGCGCTTCGCAAGGTTGCATTGCAAGGCTGGTAGGCCTGTGAGAGAGGCATAACTGGCTTTGCGAATGGCGAGAAGAATAGATACAGCTCACCAAGGTTGTCCCGTTTCTAGTTGAGGAAAAGTCTACGCCTCGGTGCCGTCTTTGAGAAGGCGGCGAACTGACAGACTTTTTTCATTAGTGATGGCCTTCTGGTTACCGGCCAGAATTCCGCATGGTCGACCTCTGGAGTCCATGCTCTTCTAAAAGCTGGTTGGTGCGGAAAAGGCGCTTGTGTGAGCTCGCATCATTATTGGGTGGCCAGTGCGGTAGCCTTGGCCGCACATTTCGGGTGCTGGATTATGTACGCGCGAATAGTCCGAATTGCTTTTCTCGCTTGGTCCGGCTTTTGCACGTTGGAACTGCCGGTCTACTTGCAAGGCCAGCAACCGGATGAAACTCTGAGCGGCCCAGACAGCCATGAGACCGGTCAGGGTCCCCACGGCCACCTCTTTGGCGAGTGGGGCGGCGAAAGGACACGGTTGGAAAAACGTGGTGTCCATTTCGATCTCCAGTATGTCAGCGATTCACTCTCGAATGCCAAGAGCGACCAAGAAGCGCGTTTTGCGAGTTGGAATCGTTTTCGTTGGACGGTTGATATCGACTTCGGCGCGCTGGTGGAACAACCTGGGTTGTATTTCCATGCGACGGCGCTGTGGCAAGGCGGAGGCAATCTCGGGGCTTACTTAGGGCTGCTGACTAGTCCGAGCGGCATGTCCAGCATGAACACATGTCGGCTCGATTCTTGGTGGTTCGAGGAGCGGTGGCTAAACGAACGCCTGACGGCACGGGTGGGCCAATTCGCAGGTCAGGACTTCTATGGCGCGCAGCACTACGCAGCGTCCTTCATATTTGAGCCGATGGGGTACGCGTTGGGAAATCTGTTCACTGACCACGAGTCCTTCGACCCTCCATCGACGTCTGCGCTAGAAGTGCGCGTTGTCCCCATCCACAACCTATACGTGAAATCGATGGTAGAGGCTGAGGACCGTGATCCCTTTGCTCATAATCCAACCGGATTGGTTCCACAGTTCCGTGGGGTACCGGTGAGCATCTCGGAGATTGGCTTTACTCCAGGCCAGACGGCGACGGGCGTACGGGCCTTCGACAACGTCGAGAGTCGCAAAGGATACTCCGGGCTCTATCAGTTTGGCGCTTCTTACAATCCTTCAAAGTTCACAACAGCGTCGAGCGTACCCCAGTCGGGTAATTACCTTTTGTATTGGATGGCGAACCAAGCGCTCTGGCGCGTTGACCCCAAGGAAGCAAGGGGTTTGGATGGGACTATTTCGTACGACTGGAGCCCGTCAAACGTAAACCGCAACAATACGATGCTTGCTGCGGGGTTGCGCTTCAATGAGCCGCTTCCCCTGCACATTCACAACACGATGTCCTTAGGTTACGTACAGAACCGCTTGAGTCAAGACTTTGTGCCGAGAGGCGCACCGGAGTGGAAGCCGGAGCACGGAGTTGAATTCAATACGCTTCTGGACCCATTGCCAATGCTTCTTGTGCAGCCAGTGGTTCAGTATTACGCGAACGCAGGCGCAAGAACTGGGCATGCTGTCGTTTTAGGGTTCAGAACAAAGGTGGAGTTTTAGAACGCAAATCAGAAAGACCCGAACCGCATGATCCGGCATAACTGCCGGGAAAAGGAGATCAAGATGCCAGACATTCGCAAAGAAACCGATAGCCTCGGCGAGGTCGATGTTCCCGCCGACAAACTATGGGGCGCACAAACGCAGCGCTCGCTCGAGCACTTCAGCATTGGCAAGGATTTAATTCCCCGTGAAATGATCACGGCCTATGCCATTTTGAAAAAAGGCGCGGCCAACGCAAATTTTGCCGGTAAGCGCCTCGATAAGAAGCGCCACGATTTGATCGTACAGGTCTGCGATGAGATTCTGGCGGGTCAGCATCACGACATGTTTCCGTTGCATGTGTGGATGACGGGAAGCGGCACTCAATTCAACATGAACGTGAACGAAGTGATCTCCAACCGCTGCTGCCAGATCGCCGGCACGCCGCTCGGAAGCAAGACGCCAGTGCACCCGAACGATCATGTAAATATGGCTCAGTCGTCGAACGACTCCTTCCCGTCGGCCATGAATATCGCGGCTGCGCTCAACGTGAAGCAGCGGCTGGTCCCGGCGGTGAAGCAGCTGCGTGATGCGGTTGCCAAAAAGGCACAGGAATGGGACAACATCGTCAAGATCGGCCGCACGCACATGCAGGACGCCACGCCGCTCACTCTTGGACAAGAGTGGTCTGGCTACGAAGGCGTACTCACGGACGATCTTGATCGGATCGAAGATGCGCTGCAGGGTGTTTATCGCCTCGCCCTAGGCGGTACGGCGGTCGGTACCGGCATCAATTCAGCGCCCGGCTTCGCCGAGGACTCTGCAGGTGAGATTGCCAAGCTCACAGGCTTGCCCTTCGTTACTGCGCCTAACAAATTCGCGGTCCAGGGCGCTCACGACTCTCAAGTGCAGCTTTCCGGCACGCTGCGCACGCTAGCCGTGTCACTTTACAAGATTGCTAATGACATCCGCCTCATGTCCTGCGGTCCGCGTGCAGGTTTCGCGGAGCTGAGGATTCCGGAGAACGAACCTGGCTCCTCGATCATGCCCGGGAAGGTAAACCCAACGCAGGCCGAAGCACTCGCGATGGTCGCTGTTCAGGTGATGGCGAACGATACTGCCGTTGGATTTGGCGGCGCCGGCGGTTACCTCGAAATGAACGTTTACAAGCCCCTGATCATCTTCAATGTGACCCACTCGATCACCATCATGACCGATTCATGCACGAACTTCCGGAAATTCCTGGTGGAAGGAACCAAGCCCAATCTGAAGAAGATCAATCAATACGTCGAAGAGTCGCTCATGCTGGTCACGGCACTTTCACCGGTGATCGGCTATGACAAGGCTTCGAAGATTGCACATTATGCGAATGACAATGACCTCACGCTCAAGGCTGCAGCGCTAAAACTCGGCTACGTGACGGAAGCTGAATTCGATAGCGTTGTCGATCCTAAGAAAATGGTCCGACCGTACGTAGCGGCGCCCGTCGCTGCCTAAGGCAGTGGTCGTTCATAAACATCGAGATTCCCGAGGCTGGAGCCGACTTAAATAGTTGAGGCCGGCTCCCTTTTTAACAGCGTGGTCGCAAGATTCACACGACGCCGACGGGTTGTTATGCCAGAGTTATCAAGAGCAAGTACGACGCGCGAGTGGAGTGTTAGGGGATTCACGAAGGAATAGCCATATGAATCTCAGCGGACTTGTAGCCGCCCTGCTTCCGGTATTTTTTGTCCTAGCGCTCGGCTATGGCGCTGGCAAACGCAGTGCGTTCGATGCCGACCAAGCTGCTGGGCTGAGCAAACTTGCGGTTTCGTTTGCATTGCCCGCGTCTCTATTTGTCGGCATGACCGAGATACCTAGGAATCTGCTTCTGCAGCAAGGCCGTCTGGTTCTGGCGCTGATTCTGGCTCATGTCGGCCTTTTTTTCGTTGCTTGGGTTGCATTGGGATTCATACAAAGTGTGCGCGGAACACCGGCGATCCTTTACGCTCTGATGCTGTCGACATCCGCAACCCCGGTCTTTGGATTAGCCATTCTTCAGCCGATCCTTGGTCCTACTGCCGCAGGAGCTGTGGGGCTGGTCGCCTTGTCTATCAATCTCGTGGTGCCCGCAACCGTCGTCTTGTTAGAGGTCGATGCGGCCAAGCGTCAGGGAGGCGCTAAGGAAGGTTCGACGTCGAATCCTGTCCTGACCGGATTGGCGTCAGGTTTGAAATCACCGCTCCTCTGGGCGCCAATTGTCGGAATTGCTATCGTCATCGCCAAAGTACCACTTCCGCGAGTGATCGCCGCATGCTTTCAGTTGATAGGTTCGACGACTTCCGGGGTTGCTGTCTTTGCTGTAGGTCTGGTACTGGCCGCTCACGCGTTTCAGTTTTCCCACATTGTATTTCTCGGTACCCTCGGTCGTCTTACCGTACAAAATGTAGTTCTGTTGGTTCTCCTGCGTTTACTGCACGTCAACAGTCCATTCGTGCGTGAGGCGCTAATATGCTGCAGCTTTCCCTTGGCAACCGTGGTCGTGCTTTTCGCCGCGCGATATAAGTCCTCTGAATCTGAAACAGCATCCATGCTCCTGTTTTCGACACTTTCATTAGCAGTTACGGTCCCAATCATCCTCTGGCTTACGCACCATTGGCCCGTGTAGGAATTTTCAGCGGTGGGCTAAACAAAAATTCACGTTAGGAGAAAACACACGAGGAGAATAACTTATGACAGTAGCAAAGCGCGGAATAGAGTTGCTCCACGACCCACTACTCAACAAATCAACCGCCTTCACCGACGCGGAAAAGGAAGCGCTTGGACTTGTCGGCCTTGTTCCGGATGTCACTGAAACTGAAGATCTGCAGCTACAAAGGGTAATGTTGCAGCTGGCGCAGAAACCAACAGATCTTGAACGGTACATCTACCTGATTAATCTGCTGGACCACAACGAAACGCTGTTTTACCGCACCGTGATGTCCGATCCGGCGCGTTTTCTGCCCATCGTCTACGACCCGACCATCGGAGAAGCCTGCCTGAAGTTTGGGCACATCTATCGTCAAGCGCGCGGCATGTACCTCTCCATGACACGCCGCGGCAAAGTGAAGCAAGTTCTGCAGAACTGGCCTCAGAAGGACGTCCGCTTTATCTGTGTCACGGATGGCGGGCGCATCCTCGGTCTTGGAGATCTTGGGGCAAACGGCGCCGGTATCCCCATTGGCAAGCTGCAGTTGTACACCGCGTGTGCTGGAGTGCCACCGCAGTACCTACTCCCCATGTACCTCGACGCGGGCACTAACAATGATCAGTACCTGCACGATCCCCTCTACCTTGGCATGCGTAAAACCCGCCCGGCGACCGCGGATCTTTATTCCTTTGTTGACGAGTTCGTCGAAGCGGTGCAGGAAGTGTTCCCGAAATGCTGCATCCACTTTGAAGATTGGACAGGTACGGACGCCGTACACCTGCTCCAGCGTTACCGCGACAAATACTGTGTCTACAACGACGACGTGCAGGGTACAGCGGGCATCACTCTTGCCGGCATGATCAATGCGGCCAAGCTCAAGGGCACGAAGCTGAAGGACGAAAAGTACCTGTTTCTCGGCGCAGGTTCGGCTGGCATTGGTCTCGCTAACCTGCTCTGCTCCGCGCTGGTGGGACAAGGTATGTCCCTCAAGGAAGCGCAGTCGCGGGTTTACATGTTCGACATCAACGGTCTTCTCGAGTCGACCCGCAAAGACCTTGTCGATTTCCAAAAGCCATACGCACACCACCACACGCCGACGCGGGATTTTGTAGCTGCCATAGAGAGCATCAAACCCACGACGATCATCGGTGTGAGCACGATTGGCGGAGCCTTCACGCAAAAGGTTGTCGAGGCGATGTCGCGGATCAATCAACGTCCGGTTGTCCTTGCACTTTCGAATCCGACCGAGAAAGCGGAGTGCACACCCGAACAAGCCTATACGTGGTCGAAGGGTAAAGCGATATATGCGGCCGGAGTACAGTTCGAACCCGTCCACTACAACGGCCAGACATTCCTGCCGGGACAAGCGAACAACTTTTACATATTTCCGGCGGTCGGTATGGCGATCTTCGCTACCCAGGCGAAGCGTGTTACAGACGAGATGTTCATCGAAGCCGGGCAGGCGGTGGCGGACCAGGTGCCAACCGAACTCCTGAAACAAGGGCTTCTGTATCCGCTGCAGTCAAATATCCTGGAAACCGAGATTCAGACCGCAGCTTGCGTCGCGAAGCTGGTCTTCGATTCTGGCCTTGCTCGTGTGGAGCGTCCGGCTGATCTGGTCGCGTTCATTCGTAACCATGTGTACAAGCCCGAATATGGCAAGCAACCCGCGCTGGCCACCAAAGCAGCGTAAACAGACGTCGGACTGGAACACGACATGAACAGGAATTTCTGCTCATGCCGTGTTCCGGATCAGGCGGTTTTCGCAACAATCAGAGACGTGAACACAGAATTCACGCTATATCCGACATAGGTCAGTAGCACGGGGCGCACTATTACGAAAGCAGAAACACAGACTCAGGTCGGGCACGCGAGCGCGGATTTTGCTCCGGAGTCGCACCCGACGTTGGCCTGGTGGTTGGTTGCAGTGTTGAGTGCCACCGCCGGTGCGTGCGACATCGTCGGCGTCCTTGGACTTGGAGGGCTGTTCGTTGCCCACATCACCGGTAATCTGGTTGTGCTGGCAGCGCATTATGTGACCGGCGAGTTCAGCCAGATCGGGCCGTTGTTGTCGGTGCCTGTATTCGTGATTGTTTTGGCGCTTGTGACCGGTTTTGTCGGAGGGAAGCAGACTCGAGCAGCCCTGCTGGGGCTACTGACTCTTCACTGGGTCCTGATAACAGGATTCCTGGTGCTGGGCGTTGCCTTCGGTCCATTGAAAAATCCGGAAAGCGAGATTGCGATATGCTGCGGAATGTTGGGTGTTGCGGCCATGGCAACCCAGAACGCCATGGTTAAACTCGATTTACCAGGGTTTCCTTCGACTGCAGTGCTCACCACTAACACCGTGCAACTGACAATTGATCTGGCGACACTTATTCGTGATAAAGCCCAGCCCGATGAACTGGCCAGGGCGCGACGCCGTGCGAGCATAACGCTTCCTGCCGTTGCGGGATTCGCGGCCGGCTGCACTGCGGGGGCAATTCTTGAGCTGCATTTCGGACTCTGGGCCCTGGTTTTGCCGGCCAGCACGGCGGGGCTTGCTCTGCTATTAGGCGTATTGTGGAGTACCCCGGTGGCGTGAGCGCTCTTCGTCTCCTAATCGGCTTGGGTTGGATCCTGCCGACCGCTGCCCTTAATGTACCTAGGGGGTTAGGTTTGGTCCCTACCGGCTGCACTGGCCGCGGGGACAACGACAGCGCAGACGCTTGATTCATTGCTACCCTCGGCATGAGATAGTAGCCTTGCGATACAACTGATTAAACCGTGCGGAGCGCGATGTCAGTTCTTCGGTTCGTGGGCGATTCCATGGTCGCGACCAGAAAAAAGAACGCGAACAAAGTGAAATCGCGGGGTTGACTACTCGCCCAAGCTAGACAGATAATGAAACCCTTTTCCGGGAGGACTCACTAATGCTCAAAACGACTGTGTTCGTGCTGTTGTTTGTGGGTACCTGTTTGATCGCACAATCAGGTCAAGCTCAGTCTCAGCCGTCAACCAAGGCGAAGGGGCAAGTGACAGTGCAGGGATGCGTAAGCCGGCAGAGTGAGGATTTCATACTGACGGAGTCTGATCCAGGCAACAGTTACGTGCTTCACGCTGCCGACGGTGTCAAGCTGAGCCAATACCTTGGCCAGCAAGTTAAGGCGACCGGAACGAAATCATCGACTTTAAGCGACAGCTCAGATGCCGGACGGTCGCCTTCTGCTGTCACGCTCACGGTCAGCTCGATTAAAACCATCTCCAAGGAATGCGGCGGCAGATAAGCGATCTAGCCGGGCGGAGGACCCGGGCGTTGAAAGTCGAAACTGTTTAACCTCGGTATTTTTTTCTCAGCGCCAGAAGGGTGGTCGGGGTGTCCTGCCTCTTCATGGCACATTCTCGCACCGAGAATTTGCGAGGTTTGTGGTACGAGAAAATTTTCGCGCAAACAACTCCTGCACTTCACTGCGAACCTGCAAGTTCAAGCTAATTGGTAAATTAAGCCCTAGCTACGAGGCGAGCTGGGTCAGCGGTATCGCGAATCCGTCCGGCTTCCACATCGGCAAGTACCACGCGAAGCCAGCGTAGGTCGAGGCGGCACTGCTCCGCCATGTGCTGCATCAGGTGGCGGCTACCGGTAGGCAGCATCGTTGTCCATTGCCTACGCAATTTCCGGATCTCCGCCAGCCGGGCATTTTGCCTGTCGATTTGGGTGCGCAGAGCCTCGGCAACCAGCTTGAGGTCGGCGAGATGCAGGAAGAGCATGGGGCCGTAAAGAGTCTGCCTAAGGTCGCCTTCGGCAGCAAATTGCGCGTGCAGAAGTTCACGAAAGCGGCCGCGTCCGCGGGGAGTGATGCGGTACACCGTACGCATGCCGCCCCGAGCTACACGCTGGTGCGCGACCGCGGTTAACAGGCCACATTCGGCAAGCTGGCGCACGGCGTAGTAGAGCGTGCCGACATCCACATCGGTGAAGCATTCGATCATGGCCTGGGTCAAGCGCCGCTTTATCTCATAGGGGTGAAAATCGCCGCGGTGCAGAACGCCCAAAATATATAATTCTGCTTTCATTAGTCTAATTGTACTATTATAGTTACGTTAAGGAGAGATCCGACATGAAGCGTTCCATTCTCGCCTGCCTTGCGGGACTCCTCACGTGGGTTGTCATCGTCTCGCTGATCAACCGTCTGCTTCGCCTGAGCTTGCCGAACTATACCGCTGCCGAACACACGCTGCAATTCACGCTGGGCATGAAATGGGCGCGCCTCTTGATGGCTATCGTGACCTCGATGGCGGCTGGTGCCGTAACAGGTTGGATATCCCCATCGAGCCGCTGGCCGCCGTTGATCGTCGGCAGCGTGGTGTTTGCAATGTTCTTGCCCGTGCACATCGCCATTTGGAGCAAATTTCCGGTTTGGTATCACCTGACATTTCTCCTGACGATAATTCCGGCCGTACTCGTGGGTGCGCTGCTGCCTCCGCACCGTAACAAAGACCTCACCGAGATTTACTCCGCACCAAGATAACGTTTCATCGCCGAGCATCAAAAAATCGAGCCAGCTACTGCTACGCTGTGTGGATTGGCAGTCATTTGGCCTGTCATCGCGGAGAGCGCGACGGCCTCACGCCTTGTAGACCCGTCTTTTTTACCGACCCTGGATAGCATCGACATCACTCTGCCGTCACAGATCGAGGCGATTCTCGAACTGGCAATCGGGCGATTGGGGAGCGATCCAGCCTCGGGTGGATAATGAACTCAACCCAATCGAAACTGAGACCGCCATTCTAGTCAACAACATTAATCAGCAAGCAAGCGTGGAACTGGGGCGAGGCCTAGCCGAAATGAGAAGCGCCCAACACAAAATTCTCATGATTGTGCCAGCAACAGCGCTTTTCACTTTTTTCATTGCCGCCTCCTTCGGGTGGTCCATCGCGCATCGCTTTATTGAGCTACGCTTGGACGAGCGGCTGGCCGAGCGGACACACATCGCGCGGGACTTGCACGACACCATGCTGCAGACCTTCCAGGGCGTGTTGCTGAAGTTTTACGGCTTATCGGTCATGCTGGCGGATCGCCCGGACGCCCAGCAAAAACTGGAGGGTCTTTTGGGGGAAGCCCGGCAGGCGATCAACGAGGGCCGGGAGGCGGTGCTGGGACTGCGCGCTTCGACCGTCATCGCCAACGACCTTGCCCGTGCCTTCGCCACGCTTGGAGAGGAACTCGCCGCGAAACAAGACAGCCACAATCCTGTGGCCTTTCGAGTCGAGGTGCAAGGCGAGACGCGGGATTTGCACCCGATTCTTAGGGACGAAGTGTACCGCATTGCCTGCGAGGCTCTGCGCAACGCCTTCCAGCACTCCGGCGCGGCGCGAATTGAGGTGGGCATCCACTATGACGACAGGCAGTTCTGGGTGTGCGTCCGGGACAACGGGAGAGGTATCGACCCGATGGTTTTGGAGGCAGGTGCGCGTGAGGGACACTATGGCATGCCGGGCATGCACGAACGCGCCAGACTTGCGAGCGGAAGATTGGTTGTCAGGAGTAGAGTCAATTCCGGCACGGAGGCCGAGATCATTATTCCCGCAGCTCGAGCCTACGCAAAATCGCGTTCTCCGCGCGCTGGTCTGCATTTTTGCGAAGAGGAGCTTGATGAAAGCGTGAGTCCTGACCGAACTCGATTCGGATTCTTGTCTTTACCCGCCGATCATTCTTAACCAGTTGGTACTGTCTCAGACAGTACCAACCAGCTCCGACGATTGACTTGGGTTAAGACCGGGAACCTGAGATTTCCAGCTAATGTCGGCGCGCCTCGAACTTCTCTAGGTTAGAAGCGGATACGAGCGCCCACCTCGATCTGCCGGTCGCCGCCAGCTTGCTCCTGCGCTGAGCCGTTGTTCAGAGCGCCGAAACCCGACGCGCCTTCCACGAGACCCACCGCAGCGTTGCCATCCGGATCCAGGAATTGATTGTGGTTCAAAATGTTAGCGAACACGCCTTGGAATTCCAGACTAACACTCTCCGTCACCCGGAAGTTCTTCTTGATACTGAAGTCCATATTCCAGTAGGGCAGCCCACTGATAATGCCCGTGCCGCCGTCCCGGCTATCCAACCCCAGAATCGGATTACGGAAGCTGTTAATCGCTGCCGTGCCGTTGGCGAAGATATTCACCGGCAACCCGCTGGAGGGCTGGTTGTAGTAGGCATGACAGCATTTGACGGCTCCAATCGGCACCGCATTTTCTTCGCCAAAGAAGTTGCTGTTATCCCCGGCGCCGTATTCCTGACCTCCTCCGGTCGAGGTCAGAACCTCGATTGGAGAGCCGCTGCCCGCGGTGAAGATAGACGAGAACGTCCATCCGCCCAACGCCCGTCCCACGAGTCCATGCTGCCCCTTATAGAAGGGCGGCTGGTACACAAAGAACGTGTTGTAAACGAACTTGCGGTTAAAGTTCTGTGGGCCGTACATCGTATAGGGGTTGAAGGGGTCGTCGGGAGTAAATTCACTGGTGGCTTGGACCAACGCCGCCGTGCCCAGAGCCTTGGACCAGGTGAAGTTCGACTGCATGGTCAATCCTCTCCAGTCCGCCATCTTTACGGAGGCGAAGCCGCCGTTGTAGTTCCCGAAGCCTTCGCTGGCGTTAACCGCAACGCCCGACGTCATCTGCGGTCCCAAAGGCCCTGTGGTTGTGTTCATCATGCTGTGAGGGAAGTTGAACGGGCCGCTGTCCAAATCGCTCCACAGGCTCCACACTTGAGCATTGGCGAGAGCACCGGTGGCGTTGGGGTTTCCCGCCGTGGAAGCGACCCCTTCATTGGCCACCACGGCCGCGGTGCAACTGGTAAACCCTTTGCAGTATCCCGTGGGTGAGTTCTTCAGAGCCGCCTCGAAGAAGGGCTGCGGGGTCACCGCCGCTGCGTTGGCCGCGCAACCACCGCCGGCCAGCCCCGCAATACCTCCGCAGTATTGCAGCACCACGTTCTTGTAGGCTTGAGCAAATTGCTGTCCGCCCATCGTCATCATGTAGGGCACAGCGTTCAGGTTGATGGGCAGGTACTCATGGGTTATTCTGCGCCCGATGTAGCCCAGTTCCAATGTGACCTTGCGGGACAACTGCCGTTGAATGGTAAAGTCGAACGAATCCACCTGGTTGGGCCGGAAGTTCGGATCCAGAGACTCGGCGGTGGCGGCCGAAATGGAATTGTATCCGGGAAAAACCGGTTGTGGCAGCGTAGCACTGGGCTGCTGCAGTGGGGCAGTCAAGCCATCCACGCCAATGCGGAAAGCCGTCGCCGGCGTGGCCGTGTGTTCTGATGCGCCGCAGGTGCCGTTACTGAAGCCACTACCGACGCACTGCACCGGCTGGAGGAGACCCTCGCCCAACAGGGGCACCAGCACCAGATCCACTCCGTTCAAACGGCCGTAGACGCGCCCGTAGCCGCCGCGAATGACCGTATCTTCGCGTCCGAACATCTTTCCAGCCAGCGAATCGCTGTCGAAGTGGGGGTTCCACGCTGCGGCGATGCGTGGGCTGAATGAACCGTAGAACGGGTTATACGGATACTTAAGTCCATTCTCGGTATTGCCTACCAAGGCAAAGCCGATTTCAGGATTGTAAACTTGGCCCTCCAGCGCAGCGCGCTTGCGATTCGCCAGATAGGATTCCGCCGAGATTAGCTGGTCTGACTGGTCCACCAACTCAACCTGTTTGCCATTCGCTTCCACCGGCGGCATCTCCAGCGTCCAGCCCAAACCGTAAGTCAGGGTGAACGTCGGTTTCATGTGCCAGGTGTCGCTAAAATATGTGTTGTAGTAAGGAATGGTGCTCTGGTCGAATGCCGGTGTCAGCGGAGGATTCAAGGTCAGATTTGAGCCAGTGCGGGTGTAGACGGTCTGGGCGATGGAAACGATGCCCAACGCCGCAGCAGTAAGGGCGGGGCAGTTGGGGATATTGGGATCATTGCAAATCGATATATTGGACGCGAGTTCCGATCCGGCGGCTCCGAAGCCCAGTTCATACACCGGTTGGTAGTTGATGCCGCCGCCGTTATCGGTTCGCGAATGGTAGTCCCAATTGTGCTGGTAGGTACCCCCAAACTGGAACAGATGGTTGCCTTTCAACATGGAAATGTCGTCGCGAACCATTTGATCGTGCCCATCCCAGACTCGGTTGCGAGTGTTCTGCGTGTTTACGTTGTAGGGTCCCAAATCCTGGTTTTCGCCGCCGGGTTGGCCGCTAAAAATTTCAAGGGCTCCGCCCAGCGTGGCGGTCTGCGGGGTGTCACCTTGCCGGGCGTATGCCCACCAGTTCCGCAGAAAGCTATAGTGGAAGTCGTTGGTGGTGTTGGTGCTGATGTTGGTGGTCAGCGCGGCTACCAACATATGCGACTGCAGCGGTCCCTTGGCGATGGAAGCCGGGACACCCTTCGTGTCGCCCGGGAAGAAGCCGCCGATATCGATCTGATTATCGTTGTTCGTGTTCAGCTTGTTCCAACGATAGCTCGACATGAAGTGCCACTTGGCTCCAAAATCGTGGTCCACGCGGCCCACGGCGAAGTTGCTGGTGGTGGGCAGGGCAACGTTGGCCGTGAAGCCCAGGATATTGGCCCCGTCGCAGAGGTTCTGCGTACAGGCGGCATTCGACGTGGGTTCGTAGGTCTTCCATATCTGCTGAACCAGGGGGTTGACCCCGATCCCACGTGGATCGGCGCTTTTTAGGCTGAAAACCTGGCCGGTTACGGGGTCCGTGATGTTGCCCGCTATCAAAGCCGGTGAGGGAACGTTCTTATTGACGGTTTCGGAGTTGGGGAAGCGGAAACCCTCGTAATTGGCGAAGAAATAAGTCTTGCCGCCAAGAATCTCTTTCGAGATTAGCGGCCCGCCAATTGCCGCGCCAAAGCGGCTGTAATGGAAACTGGGCAGCGGAACGTGGTTGAAATCATTCTGCCAACTGTTCGACGACCAGTTGTTGTCCTTGTAATATTCGTATCCCGTGCCGTGCCAGGCATTGGTTCCGCGCTTGGTGACCACCTTCACCTCGGCGCCCGCGGAACTGTTGAAATCGGCCGTCTGGCCAGCCGTGTTTGTCTTGAACTCCTCAACGCTGTCCTGCGGCGTGGGCAACACGCCCGTGGGCCCGCCCACCCCGAATCCCAAATTATTTTGCGTGGCCACGCCCCCGGTCGGGTCCCCCGCCATGCTGGTAAAGTACACATTCTGGCTGCCGTCCATGTCGCTGCTGTTGTTGCCGCCATCCAACGAGAAGTAGCTTTGGTCAACCACCGCGCCCGCCACGCTGCCATCGGGACTTACGCCCGGCTGCAACTCGACGAACGAACTGACGTCGCGGCCCAGGCTCGGCAGGTTGTCCAAGGTGAGACTCGTAACCGTGTTGCCTACTGTGGCATTCATGGTCTGCAACTCATTGCCCACGGCCGACACTTCTACAACCACGTTCGCGCCGCCTACCTGCAACGCCAGATTGAGCGTGAGACTGGCTCCGATTTTTACCTCCTGGTTCTCGGTCTTGATGGTCGCAAATCCCGTTTTGCTGGCTGTAATGCTGTAGATGCCTGGGTTAACGTCCACATAGATGTACCGCCCCGACGCGTTGGTGGTCGTGGTGCGTGCAGTATTGGTCGCGATGTCAGTCAACGTAACTGTCGCGCCTGCTACCACCGCGCCAGTCGGATCAGTCACGGAGCCGGCGACGCTGCCGGTTGAGGTTGACTGCGCCCACGCAGGCAGAGAGTTGCCTACACAAACCACCAACAACAGAACCAGAGCCAACTTCACGCCTCGGATGTACATTGTTTCCTCCGACCAAAGATTGAATGTCGCGACTGACCAAGGAAAAAATAGATGAGTCGCTAACCACTTCCACCACATCGAGTGTTTTGCAATCGGGGAACCAGAGCGTTGGCGTCACGTTTTCAATCGGTTGCATCAGCGGCCAAATCTGAAGTTATGAAATGCGGGATGCCAACAAGACAGTCCTCACAGCGTATATCGGGCGCTTGATGTTGCCTGTCTGTTAAGACTGTCACTGCGTCCTGTCGGACTACATCAAACCGGAAATGAATTTCCAAAAGTCCCGATTTCCGGAGATTCTTTCCGAGCTTGACTCTAGTGATCCGAAGATACATACTGGTTGGTATGTTGGTGGCACGCAAGAATCCGAAACCTAGAGCGACCAGGCTGCGCGATCCTGAGCGCACGCGGGAGCGCTTGCTGCAAGCGGCATCCCACGAGATCTACAGATCGGGTTTCCAGAGTGCAAGCCTGGACAAAATTCTGGCCTCAGCTGGCGTCACCAAGGGAGCGCTGTACTACCACTTCAACGGCAAGGAAGCCTTGGGATACGCCGTCGTCGAAGAGGTCATCGCCCCCGACGTCCACGGCAAATGGGTGCGGCCTCTACGGGGCGTCAAGGACCCTATCGACGCTTTGATCGGCGCTGTTCAACGTATACCCGTTCGGCCGGCGGATGTACGGGGCGGCTGCCAGCTGAACAATCTGGCGCAAGAAATGTCTCCTCTTGACGCGGGATTCCGGAAGCGGTTGGCGACAGTCTTCCATGGCTGGCGCGAGGCCGTTGCCTCCGTTTTGCGAGAGGGCCAGATCCACGGAAGGGTTCGCCGCGACGTGGAACCCGCTGACGCCGCTGGCTTACTGATCGCGATGGTCGAAGGCTATGGTTCGCTGGCAAAGAATGCTCAGGATCCGAAGGTGATGAAAGCGGGGATCAGAAACATCGTGGACTGGCTGCGGTCCTTGCGTCCGCCGGGCAACCGCAAGCGGGTCTGATCGCATCGGTTCCAATGGACAGGTTTACGCTGTTACATACCAACCGGTTCGTAGGCTCGGCGAGTCCGCATCGACTGCGGGCGCGGGGGCGAGAAACGGAAGAGGGAGTGATGGAAGGAGAAAAAACGAATGAACCGACAGAGATTCCAGGCGATTGCCTCTCTAAACGTCGCACTGATTCTTATTCTGGATGCGGGCTGGCAGGCGCGCGCAGGATCGTCAAATGTCGTATCCCAGCGTGGCCCCGCTTGACCAATACCTGATGGATCGAAATGCTGAGATCGCACTGGCACGAAGCGCGGCCCCCGAGATCATCTCGCGCGATGCCGATGTCCTCGTCCTTGGAAGGCATGGCTACGAAACCGTAGTCAAAGGAAAGAATGGTTTCGCGTACGTCGTGGAGCGAGGTTCGATGTCGCCATTCGACGGTGAGTTGTCTGCTAATTTTTGGAACCCTAACCTTCGAGGTCCGCTCTGCTTCAATCCGCCGGCCGGCCGCTCCATCCTGCCGATGACCTACAACAGAACGGAAATGGTATTGGCTAATCAATCCAAAGCTCAGATCATGGAGGGCATCAAGACGTTCATAAAGCAAGAACTGCCGCCCCTGGAGCCTGGAGCCATGTCCTACATGATGTCGAAAGAACAGCACCTAAACGATGACGCTCACCCCAACCGGTTGGCTCACCTGATGTTTTACACTCCGCTCATGGACAGCGCGGTTTGGGGTGCAGATCTGTCGAACTCGCCCGTCATGCTGAATCCACAGTTCGACGGCGATCCGGAACCAATCGACGTATTCATGATTCCGGCGGGCTGGTGGTCGGATGGAACGGCGGATACAGTCAAGCCGGAGTAGCAATGCGAGTGAGCGTGACCGGGTTCTCATGAGTCATGAGTTGGCGGCAAATAGCTGCACTCTTTGTTTTGCGCTTTGGCAAGGATCAAGTAACACAAGTCTCCCCTACGGAGCTCTGAATGCGATGTAAACCTGCGCCGTTCTGCCTCAACTGATGTCAGCCCGTGGAAAGGTGAGAGTGCTCGTGAAAAAGGGGGGCGAGAGAGGAAAAAGGACAGTCTCGCAGTGCGGGAGGCTTCTCCTGGGCGCGTTGCTTTTGTTCCCCTCAACTGCGCTTGGACAAGCGCGAGTGCTGGCAAAGCCGGATCCCGCCACAATCCAACCGTTCCAAATGCATGTTCCCGACCAGGTTCTTATCGATCTCCGGCACCGTTTGGCGGAGACCAAATGGCCCGATCAACTTCCGGGCACGAGTTGGGAATACGGCGCCGACATCAAGAAGGTCCGAGAACTGGCGGATTATTGGAAGAACAATTACGACTGGCGTGCACAAGAAGCGAAGATCAACCGCTTTGACCAGTTCACCACGGAAATTGATGGACAGCAGATTTATTTTATCCATGAGCGCTCGCCACGCCTCGACGCAATACCGTTGATGTTGATTCATGGCTGGCCTGGTTCGATCATCGAATTTCTCGCACTGATCGAGCCGTTGACCCATCCCAATGACAGCCATAGTCCGGCATTTGACGTGGTCATTCCTTCGCTTCCTGGATTTGGATTCTCCGGACCCACCACAACTCGGGGCTGGGGCCCAGAGCGCATGGCAAAAGCCCTGGTCGTTCTGATGGATCGTTTAGGTTATTCCCGCTATGGCATCCAAGGCGGCGACTGGGGTTCGTTAATAGCCCGGGACATGGCTTACCAAGCGCCCGCGCACGTGATCGGGCTTCACTTGAACCTTATTACCGCGGATCCGCCGAACCCGGAAGCAGTTAAGCAAATGAGCGATGCGGAGCGGAAACGTTTTTTGTTCTTTTCCCGAGAAGAGAGCAGTTTTTTTTTCCTCCAGGCCAGTGAACCGCAGACTCTTGCCTACGCCCTCACTGACTCCCCGGCCGGGTGGTTGGCTTGGATGACAGCTAAATTTCAACTGCTTACCGACAACAACGGCGATTTTCTGACGACCGCCGATCGCGATACATTCTTGACCAATGTCACCCTCTACTGGGTCACAGACACTGTTGGCTCCGCCATGCGAATCTATCGCGAGAATCGGCTCACCGGGGAAGAAGCGGCGCGAAAGCCACGCCTGGAGACTCCTGTGGCGTATGCGGATTTTCCGAAGGAGGTAGCTGTCCCTCCGTTTCGCTGGATTACGCAGACATACAACGTAGTACAAAGGACGGAGATGCCGAGGGGCGGACACTTTGCGGCTCTGGAACAGCCCGATCTCCTGCTTGACGATATACGGAAGTTCTTTGCAAAGGTCGATCAGAAATAAGCCGAAACTGGGCTTCGATACGAAATGGAACGGCGGAGCCAGTCAGATGGGAGCAATGCCGGGTAATGGAGGTATCTTGGATAACCCCAATCTGCACATTCAGGAAGTCGCTAAGGTCGCGTGTGAGGAACTGCCGCTGCCAAAGCGGCCCACACGGACGCTCGCGATGGGGAACTCTGCGCGGATTGCGATCAGAGCCAAGGGGAGAATTCTCTTCATCGCCGCGGCGGACGTTATCGCCGTGGAAGCCAAAGGAAACTATATCTTGTTATTGCATACTTCAAGTTCGCATATGCTGCGAGGGTCTATCTCGACCATGGAGGAAAAGCTCAATCTGCATGGGTTTGTGCGAATTCATCGATCTGTGCTGGTGAATGCGGCATTGGTTGAAGAGATTTATCTATCGGCCACGGGCGAGTATGTGCTCCGCGTGCGGGGAGGAAGGGAGTTCACAACCACTCGTACTTACAAGAAGAATCTGCGACTCCTGGCGCACTTATGGATCGGTATCGAGAATTTTGGTGCCGAGTAGGCGCTGTTATCCATCTGCCTGTCACTAGAGGCCTATATCGACGTAAGGCTCCAGTCCGGTACCAGCGCCCACAACTTTGAGGCGGCAGTGATGAAACTGCAAGGGGTGGTCAGCATGGCGATATTGACAGGATCCTTCGATGTCCGGCTGCGAGTGGCATGCAAGGATCAAACTGATTTGGTAAATCTGATCGAGAGCATACGAGCTCGGATCGGTGCTCAGGAAACGAATAGCACGGTGATCTGTCGCGAAGTCGAAACTCGCAATTGGAATGTCTGAGATTGCGGCAGATGATGGACTAAGTCACGCATCAGAGTTCTTTTGCTTAGGGGACGAGTTAGTCTTAGCGCTTACCGGCCAGCGCGTGTACGTGGGATCGCAGTACCCGTCCGACGTTGATGTAATATCGAAGAGGGGTATTACTCAAGAGTACCCCCCATTGGGTAGTCCGGTACGACGGTACGAGGACATTCACCTTGTAGATCGCATCGTAACTGGCGTAACTGTTGCAACCACGCGATAGCGCTCAGAACAAAGTCAGGCTGCGCCGGCTCTGAAAAACTGAGCGAAAGAAAGGATTGATTTCATCTTCTCTTCCCGCACTCCGCGCAGATCTTCCTCACCGAGTAGATTTCATACAAGAGTCGCCGCAACACATCCGTAACTCGCGAATCGCGAGAGTCGTATTTGCGGTCAATCTCTTTACGGCGTTGGTCAGATGATGTTCCAAGGTCCCACAGATCCGACGCCTTCTGGATCTCGTCGGCCATTCTCTTTGCTTTCTGAATCACTTCGTGAAGTTCCTGAACCAGAACAGCGTCGAAAGCTTTTGCGGGATGGCCTCTTCTGACCTCGACCAAAACGGTTCGTTTCGGCAAAGGATAGCGGTCTTGCGTCGCACACGGGCTGGTCGTGGTCCGGTCTTCCTTGTCGGCATTCATCTCTTGGCGAAACACCATTTCTACCGGCGTCGATGCCTTCACAGCAGATTGAAAATTCGTTTGATCAACCTGTATGTCCTTTGCTAGGTCAAAAAGATCGTTGACGAGGTGTCAGAGATTCTGTTTGCAGCCGAGATAGCGTTCCGTCGTCTGCACCGATGCATGCCCCAGCAAAAATTGAATCTGCTCTAGCTCACCGCCGTTCGGCGATCTACGCGACCTTCATCTGAAGCCGTGCACCTCGATTGTCAGTGCTGGGCATAAGCCTTGTCGATGTGTGATACGAAGCATCGCGGCACTGTGAATGGCTAGGTCTCCTGCGTATGCCTGTGCGCATTCTGATTGCAGCTCTGCCTCGGATTGCACTCATGGGCGTCAAACGCCGCTCTAATTTCGGCGTCCACCTCGTCCTCTGAACGTTTGTTGGATTTGAACTGAGAATTGCAACCTTCGCAGACGCCGATAGCTGGCAGCGGAGGCTTTACGATGCGCAGCTTGCGGGTGTCCATCGGAAGTCTATCGCATAGACACGGCGGATGTTCAAAATGTGGTTAGAACTAGCAATGAAACCGACGTAACCAATAGGGTTATTTTTGATGAACGAGTTTGAAGCAGGCCGTCCTAGCATTAGATGTGCCCTTCTTGAAGCGCATCCTTCTAGCGTTTTGGCCTTATGTTCTCCTTGCCCTTTCATTGGCAGGATTCGTTTACATGCTCTGGTCCGGCACTCACTAGGAATTTGAAACTCCCAAGTGATTAGGAGTCTAGCTCTGGCGAAAGTTCGCGGCGTCTTCTCTTGAGTTCTGCGAGGTGAATTTCATAACACTCCTGAGGCATGGCGCGTCCGCGCTCATCAAGTTTGCGGTCTTCGGGCGGCAACGGCTTTCCGCCCTAGTTTACGTTTCAGAGTGTAAAGACGCTAGTTTACCCCAGAGAAAGCAGCGAGTTCTGTTCGAGATTGACAATACCAAAATAATTGCGCACAAGGAGGAGGGCCGCAAATCTGACCGATGTCGGTCTTGAACGATGTTACGAAGATACTAGCGAGGAACGGTACGCACTTACCGGACGCGCTATGTGCGCCTAAACGGTTGCCGGTGGGGCGAGGCGTGCTGTGCTCAGGTAAGAGAACACTACCAAAGACGATGGGGCGGTCGGTACGCTGGCTGACTTATCGTTCTATTGATTTCCCGAGCTGCGATTAGTGCAAAACAGCCTACGATGGTCCGATATCGAACAAAGGTACGTATCGGCCAAATTGCCCGCTCTCCCTCTAATAGGATGTAGGAAGCCAGGGGGCGGATTCTTCAGTCTTTGTTGATGGGGGGAGGCTTTAAGCTAGCAGTACCGTCGAAACTTTCACGTTCACAGAAACTTTAAAGTTCGCGTCGGGTTCTAGTTCACGGAACTCTTCGATAAGGCCAACTGCGCCCCGTCTCCTAGAAGGGAGTTACTTCCATGTTTTTCCACAACCGCAGTCTGCCCCTCGCTGGGCTGACTGTTATCCTCTTGCTTGCAGGCTGCAACAACACTCTAAACCCCTTGTGCGGCAGTGCTAGGCCTGTGCCAGTCATTGGTTCGCTGGCGCCCAGCACGGTCAGCTTTGCTCAGGTGCAGGAAGGCTTTGTGCTGGTCGTAAACGGTAGCGATTTCGTGTCGTCGTCTGAAGTAGTCATCAATTCAACCCCGCTGAGCTCGACCGTTGTCAGCAACGAGCAGCTGGAGGTGAAGCTTACAACGGATGTAATATCCGCTCCCGGCCCGGTGCAAGTTAGTGTGCAGACCCCGAGTGGAAATACCGGAAACCTGGGTTGCACGAGCGGAGGCAAGAGCAGCGCACTCGTATTGACGGTCAACTAACCTTAGGCGCTAAGATCCTAAGGGCGAATAAAAAGGGGTGCTCTCAGGCAACACCCCTAATTTGCTCCATACCTAGCTTTATCCCTGACACGATTCGCTCACCATTTGGATATCCGTGATCTTCAAATGGCCGTGCTCGGTGTTGTTCTTCTTCATGCCCGTGTCCTTCTCCGCGTCCTTGGCGTCTTCTTTAAGATTATGAGCCGTCGTGTTCGATACCACGCCCGTTGCCGCGATCGTGTGGCCGACATGACTGCCGAGGTCGACGCCGCTCTTGCTGGCCCTAACCTCCCACGTACTTCCATCTGTTCCCGTCAGTAGGAACTCGTCGGCGCTGTCACCTTTGGCCAAGCAACCCGTCACCGTTCTGACATCCGACTTTGACTTGGAATCATCACTCGTCTGATCTTGCGCTGCCGCCCATGACGCGGTCAGACCTACAAGAATGAGGTACATCAGCCAACGATTCACTATGGTTGTCATTTGTTTCTCCTTAAGGGGAAGCGTTTCCGACTTGAAAACCGGGACGCCTCAATCCTTACACTGCTTGTGTTTGTATTGGATTTTTGTGCCGAAGGTTGCCGCCCTGCGATGGATTCTGCACTAAGTATCGGCTTCATCGACGCAGGTTCGCCCTGCAAATCCCGCCGTATACACCAACGTCACCACGATTCGAGGAATAAATCTCTGCCTCGCACCTAGGATGAGGTCTTTGGCGCAACCCTGGTGGGGGGACCATGCATCTCAGGAACGCCATTTCAGGGGGGCTACCGTGAGAACAATAGTGCTTGTTATATTGGTTTTGCTACTGCTAGGCGCACTTCCCACTTGGCCATATAGCGCGGGATGGGGATATTACCCGAGCGGAGGATTGGGGCTGGTGTTGCTGATAGTCGTAATATTGGCACTGATGGGTCGCCTTTAGTGTGTCGAAGAAAACGGGTTCTGGGGCGAAGCCGAAGCGAAGGTCCTTACTGGATATGCCACGCCGAAGCAGTTAGTCGGGTAGTTCAATTCGGTCGGAGTGCGTGTTGCGGCGCTCATGTTCACCGGCACTCCGAGAGTAAGACCGCTTCGATTCGGATTGTCCGTGAATCGAATCAAATTAGCTTAGAGATCAAGGACCAGGGCAAGGGCATGTCTCCTGCACGTCTGGTCGAAATTCAATCGGGACGCTCAGGTATCGGAATAAGCGGAATGCGGGAACGCCTCCGTCAATTCGAAGGGACCATGCATATCGAGTCCGATGGCGCAGGGACCCGCATCTTCGCGACCATCCCGCTGCCCAAAACTCTACCGCCAGAGTTTCAGAGCAAGGCCGAGCCCTTGCCGGCAGCCACGTCAGACATTTGAATACGTCTTCTCAAATAGGTTAGACCAAACTCGCGAGACCTTCTCACTACCGTGACCTTCGCAAGAGGACATTCGGACAAGCAAATTGTAAGAAAAAGGGTTTGGGGGTCAGGAATAAATCGTGCGGAAAAAATCGAGATGGCGACCGTCAGGCGACTGCTTCTTCACTGAAATACGTTCCACCGCCTAACACTGCTTCGACGGCATTCAACAAACAGCGCACGTCGTTCTTTGGACAAAGACCCCTAATACCGGCACCTCGCGCCTCTTTCTCCAGGTGCTTAGAAGGATCCGTGGTCACCATTACAATGAGAATGTCAGGGTGTCGAGCAGTCAGATGACGGGCTGTTTCCAGCCCGTTCATTTTCGGCATTATAAAATCCATCAGCGTCAGGTGTGGTGTATGAAGATGAAATGTCGCCAACGCATGATGGCCGTCAACTGCTTCCCCAACTACAACCCAATCGGCGCGTCCCTGCAGTGCGGATTTCAGGGCCGCTCTCGCCGTCGCATTGTCGTCTACTACAAAGATACGGACCAAGCGATCTCTCTGAACCGTAGTAGTCGTCTGCTTAATTGGTACGAATTTTGGGCCTGATACGCAATACTCCAAAAACCTGACAGCTATCCGTTTTACGGGGTAAAGGGGGTGGTCGGCGGGTCAACGAACTTGCAGACCTTATCAAAGATCCGGTCAATCAACGAAATAACCTGGCGAGAATCTGCTGATTGATCGCAGTAAGTAATGGCAACATTTATCGTGGTGAGTTACAAAGACCACGGTGTTGGCCGTTCGTGAAACCACCTCCCGCGCTGAGTGGCTTTTGATTTGTCACAGTTTGTTGACAACTCGAAGTTTGTCTCGTGACTAAAATTAGTTTTGGTCTCCAATCGCCATTGATCCCAAAATACCGACACTCCATGAAACAGTGGAAATACCTTGTCGTTGTACTCGTGGCTTCCGCAATCGTTGCGACTGAAATTGCCCTGCTTTTGATCCGAGATGGCTTTAAAGCGACATCTGAGCCGTCAACTTTCGAGAAGACATTGGCAAGGACGGTGAGGAATTTTGCAATTCCACGTCACGACCGTACCGAAAGAAACCCGTTGACACCCAACTCGGAGACTTTGAAGGAAGCAAGAGAACATTTCACGGCACGCTGCTCGATTTGCCACGGTATTGACGGCAGAGGGCTGACGCAGATGGGACGGAGCCTTTATCCGAGAGTGCCCGATCTGCTCTCGTCTGAAACACTACGCCTCACGGACGGCGAACTGCACTACATCATCGCAAACGGGGTTCGGTTGACGGGAATGCCCGCTTGGGGTTCGCCGCATCAAGAGACGGAAGACGACAGTTGGGGATTGGTTCTTTTCATTCGCAGTCTACGACCGCTCACCGACGAAGAGAAATCGGAGGAATACAAGTCTTCCGCATCGTCGCAGTATGTTGGCTCCCAGTCCTGTCAAAAATGCCACGCCGAAATCTACGAGCACTGGCGAAAAACACCGATGGCAAATGTCGTGCGTGATCCTCACGAACACCCGGACGCCATCATTCCGAATCTCGCTACCGACCCAATGGCAAAATTCACAAAAGAAGATGTCGCACTCGTCTACGGTAGCGTTTGGAAGCAACGGTACTTCACGAAAAGGGGAGACGATTATTTTCCCGAGCCTGCTCAGTGGGATGTCACGCACAAAGTCTGGCGTCCGTATTTCGTGGCCAAGGGAACGGATTGGTGGGAGCCTTTTTATCCTGCCGACAACATGCAGCGACCTACAGGTACGACTTGCGATGGATGCCATTCAGTCAACTATGACATTCACACTAAGCAGGTCACCGAGTGGAACGTCGGCTGTGAAAAATGCCACGGACCCGGCAGTGAGCACATCGAACATCCGTCTCGGGGCAATATCTTGAATCCTGCCCAGATGGATTACGTGGCGGCGAGTGATACCTGCATTCAATGTCACTCGCAAGGACGCCCGTTGACTGTTCCCATTGAAGACAAGTATTACGACTGGCCCGTAGGCTATCGTGTCGGGCTGAGACTACAAGATTTCTGGCGACTGGAAGATCACACGCTTGGAATGACCAGTTTCACGCATTTCCCTGATGGAACGGCTCACAAGAATCGGATGCAAGGAAACGACTTCGTCCAAAGCGTTATGTATCGGCGTGGGGTCACCTGCTTCAGTTGCCACGATGCACACGGAACAGATAACTATGCTCAACTGAGAAAACCAGCCGACAAGATCTGTTTGGACTGCCACGGACCTTTGTCCCCGAACGGGCCACGCACCGCCACACTTGAAGAACACACTCACCACAAAGACGGCAGCGTGGGAAGCCAATGCGTCGCCTGCCACATGCCGCAGATTGAGACGACCATAGCGGACGTAAAAGTCCACGCACACACGTTCAGGATTGTAACGCCCGAGATGACCGATAAGTACGGGATTCCCAATCCCTGCACTTCGTGTCACACGGAAAAGTCCACGGCATGGGCAACGGAGGTATTGAGTCATTGGCCCGAACGTTCTCCGTGGAGAATTCGGTAAATGTCTATATCCTCGGCGTGTTAACTCATGGGTTAGACCCCTGCGGAAGCTGCGATTGTTGGCAAGAATATACTCTTGATTCACGGGGCATGGACAGATGCTCCGGGTCGTAGGGCTCGGACGCTCTTACCCCCCTCCAACGATGCGACTATTTCACTGTTGAACGGTAAGGAACGGCAAATGGCGTAGGGTTGAACGGTGTCCCAAACGGTGGCCGCGAAGATCTTAACGGATAGAAACGACAAATGGCGTGGCTTTGACGGGGCACGCCCCCCCTGCCCATTCCCGATACCTCTATGTTAGGCGAGATATGAGAGTCCGTTGGACGGTTAGTTTGTGTATCTTGGCCTTCTCGCCAAACGAAGCGCGTGGATCTTCGCGGATACCGTTTGGGACACCGTTCAACCCTACGCCATTTGCCGTTCTTTACCGTTCAACGGTCCGTTTCTGGACTGGCTGACTCCCCCAGGTGAACATCCAGATTTGGCTGCCCGCTAGCGCACAACTAGCTCATGGATGGCGGAACGAGCCGTGCTGTATCTTCCTTGAGGTCACACCGGGGACAGACGGGCAGCGCGACGGCCCAGACCCTTCCGGTTGGTCCCGGCGTGAAAAACGTAGTGTCTACGTGGATGAGGTTGGAACCACACTTTCCACACTTGGCTCGAATCAGCTTCGCGGCCAGAGTCTTGAATAGGTTTTCCAATACGCTGATATTTTGGTCTGACATGGTACCCAAATGGTACCCATAAGGCCGAGACGGAACTGTTCAAAAATGCTCACTTCTGTACGGTATCGAACACTTTGATGTCGGACAGCGGATGAGGAAATACTGTATAGACAGACTCACCAAAAGGTCTTGCACTGCTTTCATAACGACCTCCGAGTTAAAGCCAAGTAGCTTCTACCTAGGTAGGGATTCTCCGGAAGCCCGTCGTCGCGAGTTTCTCGAGAACGTGAGAAAGTATCTCGGGCACAAGTCAATAGCCTCCACCGGAGCTTACCTGCAGGTGGACGACGATCAGGCGAGCCGCGCCATCACCGGGGCCGCAAAAGCATAGCTTTACGAGCCCTCTTTTTCAGCCAAAACAGAGGTAACTCAGTAGTTAACCATGAAAACAGCAGAAAATAGCCGGCGGATGAGTAAAAACGCTCGAAACACGGCGCTGGACGCGGCTTTTACTTTTGCCAAGGATGAGTGGACGCCCACAGCCGCCGCGAGCCGAATGACCATTGAGCTTCGTCGAACTCAAATGTTCTCCAAATTGAGAATGCAGAAGCGTCGTCGCGCCAAGCAGGCGTGGCGAAGCATCCAGCACTCAGAGTGATCCCCGTCCTTCGATGAGCGCCTCACGGTAGCATTTCTTGTGGAGGCGGCGGCCCTGTAAGTGAATCCAGAAGCTTCTCAACGGCGGAGGAGAGATTTTGTTGAGGCATGTTCCAAGGCTACCCTTCAGCCCCAAAATGAAGACTGTTCTATACTGCTCACTTTTGTGCGGTGTGCACCGTTCGATGTCGAACCTAGCAACAGGTCTCTCCTGTATAGACAGCCTGCCAAAAGGCTCCTAAGGTCGCATAATGCCCCCCGCTACCGTGCCGAAATATTGTTGGATTTGCCGCCAGCCGGTTTCCTCAGAAGACTGTAAGCTGGATGAATACGGTTTTTTCTTCCATGAAAGTTGCCTCAAATCAGAAAATCAAAAAAGTTCCAATCAGGTTTCATCAAGGGGCGCGGCGGCCTGACTCCTTCTTGCCGGTTCCGGCAGATTGTGAAGCGTCCACACCAATGAAAAAGCCCCCTAATCGGGTGGTGTCGGGTCTGGAAACGGGCTTCGCGATTTTCTAATATTGAGCAAAACGGGACAGCGAAGCATCGTCATGTTCCAGCATACTTGGTACAGATTGTCCCAAAGGAGGGACTATGCTAGGTTACGGTTTGTTGGGAACGATTGTCGTGATCGCAGTAGTTGTTATGGTCGTCCGCGCTCTCTGAACCCTTTGGGCGTGCAAAGTGCGCGTCCAGATGATCTGTCTTTAATTATCCAAGCCGCACGTCGCGGTGTTTCCGCGCTGTTTTCCGTGCCGTTGGCGCTCAACTGTACTGAATTAGCCGCGTAAGATGCCATCTGCCGCTAGCGTTTCGACCACGTAGCCGAGACAACGTTGTTTTTTAGTGTCGGCCAGCGGACCGACAAACATTTTCGCGTCGCCCTATCATGGGGATTCCCTCTTTAGGTGCAAGACCATGCCTAAACGTCAGCCGCGAATCACAGCCCGCGAAACCCGCGCTCAAGACTATCCGAGTAATATGTCCCTATACGAAAGAGAAAGTCTTGCGGCAGAAGCCAAGCTGAAAATAGAGAAGGAAAAAAAGCGGCTAGAGCTAGAGCGCATGTTCAAATTGGAAGACCCGCGCCCTTAACATCCCGTGCCATTCCCGTGCCGTTAACACGAAACTACTCTGAATTAGCCGCGTAAGATGCCATGTGCCGCTAGCTAAGTACGTGAAACTACGTTGGCACGCGGATTCGAATCCCACTCCCTCCGCCATTACTTTTGTACCCTTAGTGTTTTCTTCAGCTTACCGTTGACGAAATCCAAAAAGCATTGTATTGTGATACTAGAGTTGAGGTTGGGAAGTGACGATGCACGTCTGTGACCCCCACGTGCACGCGGCTGAAAAACATCGAGGCAGTTGCGGTTCCGCAAGGGGGTCTTAAATGAACAAAACGGTCGCAATCCTAAAGCGAGTCCAGATTGACGGGACTCCAAAATACTGCCCTACTATCGAAACGTCAAACGGTAAGATTCGGGCCGATGTCGTTCTAGTGAAAGGGCACGAAGAACGGCATCCTGAAGGGTCGTTTTATATCTCATGGTACGACGGACCTAAGCAGATCAGGGTCGCAGTCGGGAAAGAAGTCTCTGGGGCTCTCATCGCCCGAGATCGTAAGCGAACCGAACTAGAAGCTAAGAACCATGGCGTCGAAATCGTTGAGAATAAGAACGGAAACAGTCCATCTTTGGCCTATGCCGTTGAGCAATTTTTGGAGGAAACGAAACTCACGAAAAAGCCCAAGACGCTGTCTGCGTACACCACCGCTCTGAACTACTTCACGGAATCCTGTCACAAAGTCAACGTCGCCGACATCGACCGTAAAGACTTGCTCAAGTTCTCCGCCTTCCTGCGCGACGAGAAAGATCAGGCACCTCGCTCCGTTCACAATAAATTCGAAACTGTCATGTCCTTCCTTAAAGCGAATGGGGTTCGTGGGTTGGTAAGCAAGAACGACCGTCCACGCTACACGGAAGAGGAGCCTGAGACGTACGAGGACGATGAACTTGACGCGCTGTTCGCTGCCTGTGATGCCGATGAGCGGCTATGGTTCGAGTTCTTCCTGATGACAGGCATGAGGGAACAGGAAGCGATGCACGCCTACTGGTCGGACATCAACATCGCCCATGCGACGGTTCGCGTCACTCACAAACCAGATCGTGGGTGGACGCCGAAGATGTATAAAGAGCGCGAGATTCCCATCCCAGAAAGCCTCCTGCAGAGTCTAAAAACGCTGAAGGCAAAGGCTGACAAAACATGCAATCTTGTATTCCCCACTGCAGGATGTAAGCCAAAGCTGGATTTCTTAGACTGCCTGAAGGCTGTTGTGAAGAGGGCGGGCATGGATGAATGTCATTTTTGGCTACACAAGTTCAGGGCGACCTTCGCTACGCGGCATCTGCAGAGCGGTATCGATCTCCGTACCGTCCAATCGTGGCTCGGGCATTCAGATTTAGAAAGCACTCTCCGATACCTGAAACCTGCCCGTGGTGCGGGGATGCGGGATAAGGTGAATGCAACTTGGAGGGCGCAATGAAAGTCCTCGACTCCCGCATTCGTAAAGAACATATCGCCCGTTACGGTGCGACCGATGAGATCGGGGATTACCTTCGGACGTTGGAGAATCTTCGCCCCCTACGTGACGACGAGTCGGGACAAGACCACCACATGCTTGCACGACGTATCTGGCCTGAATACGCAAGCCTGAAAGCCAATCCGTGGAACAAACTGCGGGTGAGTTACAAGATTCATGCGGCCCTAACGGAATTGCAATCTCGATTCGAGGAACGCCTTCGGATCGCACTTCTCCTGACGAAAGGTCAAACCGCTGAAGCATTCTTAATTACGAGACGACGTGGGGGTAAAACGCAAGGAAGAAAAAACGTAGACTCGGGCCATTTGGCAAATATCCGCAGCAAAGCGGGAAAGATGGGCGGAAAAAAAAACGCTCAATCTGGTCATATGGCGAGGTTAGGCAAATCCGGTGTAGGCGGAAGACTGGGCGGAAAGATGGGCGGAAGAAAAAACGCAGAGTCGGGTCTCTTGACTCGCATTCGAACTTTTGACTCGTGTAGTAGGGGCGGGAAACGAGCAGCAGAACTTCACCCGAATCATGCACGAGAAGCGGGGAGAAAAGGAATCTGTTCACGTTGGAATGTTGGTCAAGGCAAACCGTGTGTTTGTGGACAGCATGCGGCAACCATCGAGGGGGGACGATGAAAGAAGAAAAGGATATTCTCGAAGCAGGAAAGCGCAGGCGGTACTCATTAGCCTCACATATCAATAGTTTTCATCGGGCATTGAACGCCCAAGAGCTTGCCGACTTGGTAGGCATGAAGAAAACCACAATTCTCCGAAGGGCGAAGCGAGGCAGCATCCCTTGCTTCCATATCGGCGGAGCTGTGCGGTTCGATTCGAGTATGATCGCCAAATGGTTGATGACTCAAGGAGTGAAAAGTTTGGCACCGCGCTAAAGTTAGTTAACCCTTGCAATCTCATCTTAATGACATCCGACCTTACAAAAGAGATTATCGTCGGTTCGCTGTCGGCTTTTTTTACGGCTGTGTTTACTGGTGTTCCAGCAGCGGCATTATTCTGGTGGACGTATATGCGGGATCAAGAACGATTGGTCGTGGAGAAAGTCGGACCGCGCAAGTTGGCAACTGCCGCAAGACAGACTTTCGGGAACGATGGACCCAACTCTGTGCTTGAAATCGTAATTAGAAACCGTTCTTTATTCTCGGTCCACGTGAGTGCTGTGGGCTTCGAGATTGATGGTGAAGTCATCGCAGCAGAACATCCTCGTGCCGGGGTTAAGATGAAGAAAAATCCCAACGCAATGTCACAACTTATTTATATTGAAGACGACAGCGCCGACCCATGGGAGATTCCCAGTCAAGCGTCCTTACGAGTGTCGTTGTCAAAGACGTCGGATCGAAACAGGTTCACCGCCGCTCTTCTTAGGTCTGCTGAGAAGCAGGATGTCTCGGTAGAGAGTCTCTTGGACGGCCCCAAGGTGATTGCAATGGTTGCCACAGAGAGTGGGAAGCTGTTCACGTCTCTGTCTTCGCGAGAGCGCGTTTATCGTAGATTATTGCAGATCAAGAAAGAGATGGACGGGCCGTCCGCCCCATCAACGCCTCAGTAGCACAACGTCTGCGGGCCATCGAAGACATTGAAGGCATATGCGGTAGTCCCGGTCGGTATCGCGCAGAAGGAGCGTCAACTCGCCTCACGACCCACAACCCGTGCGGGTTTGAATTGTTGAAATAGGGTTTTTCAGTGCGGACAAAAGGCAGTTAAACCGCAGTTCGCCCGGCTACGGCGTAGAATCTAAACTCAATGAAACTCACCGCCCTGACACTAGCCACTCTGTTGAGCATATGTTGTGTGGCTGTCTCACAAGTTCCTGAGAAAGAAAAGTTCATTCTCCTTGTTACGAAGGTCAAGCGTGTTGACGAAGGTTGCTCCGCCGAGGGAGAGTCGGCCAAGGTGCGGTTTACCTTTAGCTCGGACATCTCCGCTCCGTGCACGATGCTCCGGGCTGGCGAAAGCTACAAGGCTTTTAGGGGAGTGGCACAAAGAGCCTCAGCGGACGAAACCAAGGATCAAACTATTTTGGTGATTTTTGACAACGTGAAAAACGTCCGCAGAGACAACGGGGTATTCAGCGTTGATTCCGAGGAGGTCATCGGACGAAAATGAGGATTATGGAACAGAAGACGATGACTGTGCAGTGTGACACAGAGACTCACTTCAATTCATCTATAAATTTATTAAGTGTCTGGATTCGCTCATTCAGGCCGTGCCAAAGAGGAAGTTTCTCGCCTGTGATGTCGGTCGGGCTGATTTCTGTGGTGGTTAGCAGGAATTGACTTACATAGGACGACCCGAGATTGGCTTGCAAATACGCCTTCGCGAATCCGCTTTCTCTCGGGCGTGTCGGCTGGTTTGCCAGTCACCTCCACCTTTAAGGGGATTTTCCTCAAGTCCTGAGTGATACCAATCCGAGTGGCCTTGCCAGTTGCTTGAATGATGATTGCCAAATCCTTTTCCGCCTGTTGGCGGCGACCGCTTTCACTTTGGACTTCCTCCTTGGCGCTTTCTGCCTCAGACCTTGCGCTTTGAGCCTCTATCCTCGCACCCCCTATGTCCTGTTTGAGTCCAGCAATTTGATTTGTCGCACTTTTCTGGGATTTATTAGCGCGTACTCCTTGCGTTATCACAAGCCCCACGGCGAGCACACCACAGGCCGAAAAACCGATCTTGTACCACCGCCGTGCACGCGTAGATTCGTTTGGCGGATGTAGGGTCACATGCACGCCCAAATACGCCATTATCATTGTGAGGGCCGCAAGGCTGGCTGAAATGAAAATGTCGAGCATCGAACAGGCCCCTTCCCTACACTTCTTGAACTTTTTCCCGCTGCCACAGGGACAAGGATCATTCCTACCAACTGTTGGTTGGAACCCTGTGAGGCGAGGATGATGGTATTTTGTCGCCTTTGAGACTAGCCATTTTCGCAAACCTGCTGCCTCTGCGGACGAATCGGGAGTTTGCGAACAAGATTCGCAGGCTGCAACGGCAGTAGCTGTCATTTCTGCGGATTAGCAAGCGGTTTCAGTGAGGTTTTGCCGTGGTAGGAGTTGAAACATTCTTACCGACTTGAAGAGGTGAAAACGATTCATTGTTTCAGTGAGGTTTTGCCGTGGTAGGAGTTGAAACTTTGATCTGAAGTATCCCAAGGTGCGCGTCTATCGCAAGGTTTCAGTGAGGTTTTGCCGTGGTAGGAGTTGAAACAAACACTTAACCAGCTTGTACCGGGTCCGCGCCGCTTGTTTCAGTGAGGTTTTGCCGTGGTAGGAGTTGAAACGTTCGGTCCTGCGGTATCGGAATAGGCCCATTGCAGGTTTCAGTGAGGTTTTGCCGTGGTAGGAGTTGAAACTGCCTGTCCCGTTCGCCGGGGTTCCGGTCGGCGTCGGTTTCAGTGAGGTTTTGCCGTGGTAGGAGTTGAAACACCGCTGTGGCCGACAGCTGGTTGCCATAGGGGCCGGGTTTCAGTGAGGTTTTGCCGTGGTAGGAGTTGAAACAGCCCGGTAAGGGAGGACGCGGGAAATCGAAAGGAAGTTTCAGTGGAGGTTTTTGCCGGTGGTATGAGTTGAAACGACCAATCGAACGTCGAACCGAATTTGTTTGCGCAGTTTCAGGGATGGTTTTTCCGTGGGATGAGTTGAAACAGCCGGACACGGGCAGGCCCGAGGAGGGCAAATGTTGAGTTTCAGTGAAGGTTTTGCCGTGGGATGAGTTGAAACGGCCGAGCAACGTACACGATCCCGGTGTGATCGATCGTTTCAGTGAAGGTTTTGCCGTGGGATGAGTTGAAACTCACGCCCCACTGGATCATTGCCTGGATGAAGGCGCGCGTTTCAGTGAAGGTTTTGCCGTGGGATGAGTTGAAACGTAGACGGGGAGCGGGGCGTCACCTGGGTAGCCGTGTTTCAGTGAAGGTTTTGCCGTGGGATGAGTTGAAACAAGAACTTGGAGAGTATGCCGATGGACTTGCGGTAGTCGTTTCAGTGAAGGTTTTGCCGTGGGATGAGTTGAAACGGACAAACGACTCAACCGTTTGAATGTCCCTGTCATCGTTTCAGTGAATGTTTTGCCGTGGGATGAGTTGAAACGTTACGCCCTGCCAGAAGTTCGGGTACTTCGTTCCGTTTCAGTGAAGGTTTTGCCGTGGGATGAGTTGAAACCCCGATGATCCCCATCCCGTGAGCGAAGTTGGGTCTGCGTTTCAGTGAAGGTTTTGCCGTGGGATGAGTTGAAACAAGTACATAGGCCATGATCCTTTCAACGGAGAACCTGTTTCACTGAAGGTTTTGCCGTGGGATGAGTTGAAACGACCAGTCTCCTTTTTGCATTTTGTCGAGCGCATCCGTTTCAGTGAAGGTTTTGCCGTGGGATGAGTTGAAACCAAGTAGGAAATTGCAGCAACTAGACTCTATGCTCCGTTTCAGTGAATGTTTGGCCGTCGTATGAGTTGAAACCAAGCACCCGCCGAGGAGGAGCGACCGCGAGCGACGTTTCAGTGAAGGTTTTGCCGTGGGATGAGTTGAAACAACAGCGACAGGGCTAGTTCATCGAAGCGATCTTTAGTTTCAGTAAAGGTTTTGCCGTGGGATGAGTTGAAACAATGAGGCGAATGAGACAGCCATCTCCACTCGTGGCCAAGTTTCAGTGGAAAATATTGGTTAAGGATGAGGTGAAGACAAGGAGGCAAGCTGGGGAACCCTAATATTAACAGTTGGAGTAAATATCTTGCACACAGTTCAAGAAATGGATGCGAGCCACAGGAATTTGCTCGGCATACCTCCGCAGTACGGGACTTAGCCGTCCAATATGCTAAAGAAGGCCTGAAGCATGCGGCATGTGAACTGCAACATCTTGTCAAAGAAATTGAAGCAGCTACTCTCCTCCACGACGCTGGCAAATTAACCAACGACAATCAAGCGATTCTGCGTGGAGAGGTCAAGTCGAATCATCTCATCAAACATGAAGATGTGGGTTCTTTGTGGGCAAACATCAGCGGGTACAAATACGCTCAGCAGTGGGTGTACTCCCATCACATGGGCTTGCAGAGCCGAGCCACTGAAGTATCCAAGCTGCTTGATGAGCCAGCAGGCGTACCATATCGATTCACTGGAATGCTCGGGATATCAGAACAGAACCTACCAACAATCCAGCAGCGATTTCTCGAAATGGGGCTGACTATCCCCCCAGCGACATGCAGCGTATCTGCTCTTTCTGGTTTTTCACAACGTTTCGCCTTGTCATGCCTCGTTGATGCCGACCACACCGATACGGCGATCTGGCAGGGAGCACCTCCGAAGACTCAGACCCCAACACGATGGGCAGAACGCCTGCATAAACTGGAAGAATATGTTGCTACTTTGCCCGTGACTGAACAAAGCTCTATTCGCCAAGCACTTTTTCACGCTTGTAAAAGTGCAGCGATACAAGGACGAGTAAATCTAGACGCTGTGGTTGGTAGTGGCAAGACCTTGGCATCGATGGTGTACGCACTACGCACCGCTATAGACGCAGGATTGCGGCACATCTTCGTGGTGGCTCCCTATTGTTCGATCATTATTCAGACCGTAGATGTTTTGAGAAAAGCACTGGTATTGGATGGAGAAGACCCCGAGGCTGTCGTTGCCGAGATACACCACAAAGTTGAGCCCAACGGGTACAAGTACCATCAATACGCTGTGCTGTGGGAAGCCCCCGTAATCGTTACTACGGCTGTGACTTTCTTCGAGACTTTGGCGGGACACACGACGAAATCTCTGCGGAAACTCCACCAGCTTGTGGGCAGCATTGTAATCGTTGATGAGTCTCACGCATCGACACCGTACCGCCTGTATCCGCAGAACGAGCGGTGGATGAAAGAACTGGCGACGAGTTGGGGCTGTAACTTCCTGTATGCCTCGGGATCACTGATCCAGTGCTTTGATGCGACCTCAATCATTCCGCAAGAGCTGGCAACACGGATGAGACAGGTGGAATCGCATCGTGTGCAATTCGCTGAAATCAGTCGGTTCAACAGCCTGCAACAATTCGTGGACTTCATTGAGAGCCTGTCTGGCCCTCGGCTAGTCATCATGAATACTGTACACAACGCCGCAGTCGTGGCGGTTCGATTAGAAGAGAGAAATCCCACGAAAGTGATGCACCTGAGCACCGCACTAACTCCTGCTGACCAAGCAAAAACTCTGGCGAAAGTCCGAAAGCGTCTCAAATCCGACGATAAAGACTGGACTCTCGTAGCAACTGCCTGCGTTGAATGCGGGGTGGACATCTCGTTCTTCACTGCCGTGCGTGAGCTTTGTAGTGTTGCTAGCCTATTGCAAGTGGCTGGTCGGGTGAATCGACATCGAGAATATCCGGATGGGGCAACACTCCATTCCATTGTAGTCACTGGAAACGAATTTACGTTCCATCATGACTTCAGAACGTCACGATTTGTGTTTCATCAAATGTCGGACGAGGGATGGATTCACAGGTACCAGCACGGGGACATCTCATCTTCGGAACTCGTCACTGAGGCGTACAGACGAGAATGTGCATTAGACGAAGTGCAAGCAGCAAGGCAACGAATCATAGACGCTGAGAATAAGGAAGCGTGGGCAGATTTGGATTACTTCGTCATCGATTCGGCAGGTCAGACGGTCGTTATAGACGAAAAGCTCGCGGACCAACTATCGCGAGGGATATATGTGGCCTTTAGTGTCCTGATGCGGTACTCAGTACACATCTGGGAGCACTCGCTTGATAAAGCCGTGGCTGCAGGCTGGGCGGAAGAAATCGGTGGCTCGGGTCTGTATCGGTGGACGGCTGCTTACAATGATTTCGTGGGTTACATGGCACAGTTACTTACTGAACCCCGATCTCGCTCGATTCGCACTGGCTTTTGATAACCAACTTACGCCCGTAAAGCGATAAACCAGATGATCTCAGCACTCCTTGCGGACAGATCGCTTTTAGCCCTGTGGGATTAGCACGGAATGGTTTTAAAACATGGTTCGATTTGTGGACTGGACAGCAAAGAGGGACAAGAAGTAAAGGTCTATTGGTTTCAGGGTGCACAGCAAACTGTTATGATCCATGCTTTACAATTCGGGAGGAACGTTGGACACAAAGAGAATGCTGGGGGAAGTTGAGCAAGAAATTGCAAAGCTGCAAAGCGTGGCAAATGCACTACGCGGCATAGAGTCGAGCCAAACTAAATCAAGCACCGCAACCAAGCGTAGGGGTCACCAGTGGACCGAGGCAGAGCGGAAGGCGATGAGCCTCAAGCAGAAGGCACGTTGGGCAAAGCAGAAGTCAGGTCAACCAACTAAAGGAAAACGGGTGATTTCTGCCGCGAGTCGTAGAAAGATGGCTGCTGCGCAGAAAGCACGCTGGGCAAAGGTAAAGGGCAAGGCTTAGATGATATTGGGCTGAGTCTGGTGAGCGAGGTGTGTGACGTAGTTTCATGATATTGCGGAACGAACGGCTAGCCTATGAATAACGGCTTAACAGGCTCGTCAGAACCGGATGATGGCTTATCGATTAGGTCACTCACGGACGACGGGACATCTCTCTGTATCCAGGGCAATCTAAAAGGCAGGAGTTTGAAGATGTATCCATCTTTGTAATCGATCTCTGAAGAGCAAGTACGATTACTTGCTGAAGGTAGATGACGACGCCTATTTGTTTCCTCAACGATTCTTAGCATCAGGATTCGAGCAACATGACTGCACAGGAGCCGCAGGCGGCTCTAATGACTTCGCCTCTGGCTTCTGCTATTGCCTATCAGCCAAAAGTATGGAGGCAGTAGTCAACTACCCATTGACCGCCCAGAAGAGTGAAGACAGGTGGGTAGCACAGGCGATTATCAATGCTGGTCTTTCATCCTGACAAGCGTTACAGGGAGCTGACTGCTCCGCCGAAGATCGCAAAGCCATTTCCAGCAGACACGATAGCCTCCTGCGAGTATGACCCGAAAGAGATGAGAGAGCTACACAAGAGCGAAAGGGGAGTTTCCGCATATTCTATGACTTCCCACCAGCACTATGTGAAAATCCGCTCGGTAGCAGGAATCCGGTACGCTGTCACCGTTAATCCGTCGAACAGGAAGAAATGCTGAGCCACGCTCGAAGGAGTGTGGCGTCCCATGGCGTTGGTCGCGGTGACAATGGCGGTGTTTATCTCCCAGCCTTGTCCATCGACGTTGGTACGCTATACGAAGCCAAAGCCGAGGCGCAGCGTCGCAGCCGGACGGCTCCTTTGTCCTTGGGGAGGTTCCGGTCAATATTGTGGCTAAAAGCTTGAGGCGATTGCATATCGGGACAAGATGACATTTACTACCTCAGTCATTAGTCATTGCGCGTCCGGCTCTGTCAAGGCAAAAGCAACCACTGTCAGCGTGATGGAAAGAAAAGCCGCCCAGACATTGGGCGGCATAACGTTAAACGTCAGCGCGATAGCGCCAGATCATCTACGGTTGTACTCTGGAATGTATGCGGACTGGCAAGGCGCAAACTCGTTATCTCCGGAATAGTCCGCCTTGATCCACTGGCTGGGCAGGGGTTGCAGCACCACGGTGATTTTCGCAACGCCATCAACCAGGGGCACCTTCCCCAGCACCACCTGGGAGTCGGCACTGTCAACGAAGCTGACCGTCCCCGTGGGAGTTTCAATCTCCCCCGAACCTGTTTTCACATCCGCAGTGAAGCTAACGGGCTGGCCCGTGGAAAAATACAGCATCGAGGAAGTGATGGAGCACTTCGTAGCGGCGGCCTTTAGCACTGTCAGTTTAAAGCTTTGCGTAGCATTCGGCAAGGCACCATTGCTGGCAGTGATGGTGAAGGGGTAAACGCCGCTGGTTTCCGGAGCGGGCGTACCGCTGAGCAGGCCGGACGAACTGAGTGTGACACCGCCCGGCAGAGGACCGCCGGTGGTGATAGTCGGAGCCGGCAAACCCGTGGCCGTTACCTTGAACGAGCCGGGCACTCCTATCGTAAAGGTCGTGTGGTTCGCGCTGGTGATCGCGGGAGCCTGGTCCACCGTGAGCGTCGCTGCCCTGGTTGTGGCAGTCCCGGCCGCGTTCGTGAACACCGCACGGTACTGGTTCCCGTTTTGGGAAGCGGTCGCGGTGAACATCAAGGTCGTTGCGATCGCTCCTGAGATGTTAGTGAAGGTCGTACCGCCGTTAATGCTCACCTGCCACTGCACCGTGGGCGTCGGATTGCCGCTGGCAGCCGCACTGAAGCTGACACTGCCGTTCACAGGGACGGCTACGCTGCTTGGGTTCAGGGTGACCAAGGGGCCCAACGGGGCGCCAGCTTCAGTTACATTAACTGTCTGATTACCTATGGTAATGGTCGCCGATTGGGGTGAACTGTTTGTGTTGGCCGCAATGTTGTAATTGACCGAGGAACTCAGCGGTACCACTGTTATCCAATTGGCGCTACTAGAAGCTACGATTGGACATGAAGTGGTCACCGATATTGATCCGCTTGCTCCCGTGGCCGGGGCGTCGATCTGGGTTGGCTTCAGTGCGTACGTGCATGAAGTCGCAGGCTGCGTGATGGCAACGTCCTGACCTGCAACGGTTACAATTGCCGTTTGGGTTGCGCCGGTCGCGTTCGGCGTCGCTGTGGCTGTGATCACACCACTTGCGTTACCACTCGAATTCGTTAATGACAGCCAAGTACTGTTTCCTCTGTCGGCCGTCCAAGCACAGCCAGTCGCCGTCGTGACCTGAATACTAACCATCCCGCCGCTAACGCCGACATATTGATTTGTGGGAGTGAGCACATAACTGCATGAGCCGACAGCAATCTGTGCGGATGTTGTCACCCCACCATATGAAACATCAAGCCAATCGACACCGGCTCCGGTTGTCGTGATTGATCCGCCTGTACCGACCGAAAATACGCTCGTGCCTCCGCTTCTGGCTATATATGTAGCTTGCTGTGTCACGTCCACCGGACCATTTGCAAAATCGGCCTGAGCTGGGACGATGGTGCTTAATCCTACGGGTAGGTTAGCAGCCCAGATGTGCATGGGGAGCCAGCCAGTCCAGAAACGGACCGTTGAACGGTAAGGAACGGCAAATGGCGTAGGGTTGAACGGTGTCCAAACGGTGGCCGCGAAGATCTTAACGGATAGAAACGACAAATGGCGTGGCTTTGACGGGGCCGCCCCCCCTGCCCATTCCCGATACCTCTATGTTAGGCGAGATATGAGAGTCCGTTGGACGGTTAGTTTGTGTATCTTGGCCTTCTCGCCAAACGAAGCGCGTGGATCTTCGCGGATACCGTTTGGACACCGTTCAACCCTACGCCATTTGCCGTTCTTTACCGTTCAACAGTGAAATAGTCGCATCGTTGGAGGGGGGTTCCAAACTCGAACTTACGCGTATTGCGCGTACGCGAAGGTAGAGAAAGCCATGACAGCGATGACGACGCGGCGGATACGCGGGTGAGAAATGCCGATTGGCTGGATGTGGTCGCTGCAGCTATCTAACAATTAAGAGCTACGAATCAGCATCCGCGGCTCCGTCTACACACTCAGGAGAATAGAGAACGACAGTTATGAACTCCTGTGTCTGAGCAAGATAGCTCACATGCGAAAAACCGGTGCAGTGGTGTTACAAATCCTGCGCTCGCTGCCGACGGTCACAGGTTGCATTGGCATCCAGCCAACTTAGGAGAGATCGGGCGCTCGCCCGGGCCAGTGCAATCGAGCAGTCCGCGGCGCCGTAATAGATGTTGAGCGTGTCGCCATCGGCGTCCATGGTATATCCGCAGGGGAAGACGACGTCGTCAACATCGCCGTGCACTTCGTACTCCGCTTCCGGCCCAAAGATCCATGAGTCGCCTCGCAGCAGGCATTTTTCCGGATTGTCCAGGTCGAAGAGAGCCACGCCCAATCGATAGAGACAGCCCGAAGGCGTGTGCCGTACTCCGTGATAGAGCACAAGCCATCCCCTGGAAGTCTCGATGGGAGGTGGCGACATCCCGATTTTGTTTGCGTCCCACCAGGCTCCGCGCCGCGCCTCCAACATAAGTCTGTGCCTGCCCCAGTGGCGCAAATCCGGCGAATAGGAAATCCACATGTGCGATCCGAGGGGCGTCATGGGCCGGTGAATTAGCGCCCAGTATCCATTGATTCTACGCGGGAAAAGCGCCGAGTCCTTATCATCTGGTGACATGATCACGCCGTAGCGCTCGAAGGTTCGAAAGTCCTTGGTTAGGGCCAGAGACACTCCGGGACCGCCGCGCGAATAGGAGGTGTAGGTGACCACGTATTGCTGCAATTCGGGCACGAATGTGATGCGAGGATCCTCGATGCCCCAGATCTCTTCGGGAAATTCCTTCGAGTTGGGCATCAATGTCGGTTCGCTGTCGATTTCCCACCCATCGACGCCGTTGCGTGATCGCGCGGCGCAAAGATGCGACAGGCCACGGCGATCTTCGACCCGGCACAGCAGTAAAGTCGTTCCATCGGGCAGCAAAGTTGCGCCCGCATTGAAGACGCTATTGACGGGGTATGGCCAGTCCTTACTAGTCAGGATCGGGTTCGAGGGATGGCGAAGAAGCAATGGCTCGAAACGGGTATTTGCAAGACTGATTATATTTTGCGTGGGCATAGTCATGATGGGATTTCCGTTGGTTCAGACTCTTGCAAAGCGCTCATCTCCAGCCGTGCCGTCAAGAACGATAGCATCGATTCCGCTCCCTGGTTCTCATTGGCGCGCTCGGGATGAAGGCCATCACGGCAGCCACCAGTGACGCCATCATAAAGAGGGAGTTGCAGATCGTTGTCGCCAAGGAACCAGTTGAATGCCGACCAGCCCTCGTCGCGCCATCGTCTCTCGCCAGTCGCGCGGTACGCTTGGAGACACGCAGATACCGCGCCGGCCGCCTCAATCGGCTGTTGATCGAAGCGGGCCTTTTCACCGCCCTGGCGATAAAAACCTTGCGACCCGATCGGCACAAAGTGGCCATTAGTTTCGCAGCGTTGCCTTTCGGTAAGCCAGTCCAGCGTTTCGAGCCCCGCGGAGACCATGCGATTATCTGAGCAAGCAGAGCCAACAAGCAGCATAGCCTGGGGCAGTCTGGCGTTCCCGTAAGCCAGAACGTTCTCATACCATTTCCAATCCGGTTGATGGATCGACTCATACATAGCTAGGAGTCGCCCAGCGAGCACCCCTCTAATCTTCTGCGCGTCGCGGTCGCCGGGAAAGGAATCGAGATATTCCTGAATTCCGAGAAGGGTATAGGCGCAGGCGCGAGGACTGTAAAACTCCACAACTGCAGGCAGGGACAGCTCGAATAGGTGGCCGGCAGCACAGCGCAATCCATGATCGCGGGATCGCCCCAGAACCGTGCCCAGCGCCCAGACTGCACGTCCGTGACAATCTTCAGAACCCGCAGCTTCGTTCCACCGGCGATCATAGCCGAGGAAATTTCTGAACCTCCCCGTCGCCGGATTAAACCCATGCTCCAGAAACGACAGATAACGGGCTGAGAAATTCGCAACTGGCAACGTTAGTTTCTCCCGCGCATCTTTCTCCGCTTGATGCTTGGCCACACGCTCTAGCATCACCGTGAAAATGAGTGCGCGGGCATTGTCGTCGGTAGTATGACCCTCGCCTCGATTGGGGACGGTGAAGATTGCATGCTGCAGAACTCCCGCGTCATCGGTCAGCGCGTTTAGATGATCCAGCTTCAATTCTGGCAGCCGATCAAGATCTTTAGGTCTGGCACGTGCCGAGAACTGAACGCAGGGATTTTCCATACGCTCGCTCCGCACCCGTGAAAAACTCTCCATATAGCCTCGCGCGACTCTTTTCCAGATCATCTCCCGCGCGAAGAGATAGGCTCGTTTCCGCATGGCGTGACGTATCGCAGGAGTATCCAGGAGCTCGATTGTCTTTTTCGCAATCGCGTCGGGATTTTGGAAAGGGACCAGCGCACCCCGGCGATCATCTAACAACTCAATGGCGTGCCAATACGGAGTCGAGATGATCGCCTTGCCCGCTCCGAGTGCATACGCCAGCGTGCCGGAAACTACTTGCGCCTCGTGCTGGTAAGGTGTGATGTAAATGTCCGCAGCGCCAATAAACTCCACCATCTCTTCTGGGCTGACAAAGCGGTTGTGGAACATCACCTGCGATTCCACTCCCACTTCCTTCGCCAAGGCTTGCAAGCTGGTTCGATACTTGTCGCCCTCGCGGCGAAGGACATGAGGATGGGTCGCCCCGGCAACTATGTAAACGGCATTCTTGTGCCTGGACAAAATCTGCGGCAGGGCCCGAATGACGTTCTCGATTCCCTTGTTCGGAGAAAGCAGACCGAACGTGAGCAGAACGGCTTTCCCTTCCACTCCGAACTTGTCTTTGTAGAAATTGGGATCGGAGAACGGGAGATCCGGAACGCCGTGAGGAACCATGTCGATCTTGCTGCAGGGAATCTTGAAGATTTCTTGCAAAAACTGGGACGAGAGCTGGCTCATGACGATGAGGCGATCCGAGAGCTCTGCGATCTCTTCCATCACTATCAGTTGGTTAGGATCTGGCTCGCGAAGAACCGTGTGCAGCGTGGTCACAACGGGCATCTTCAAGCGACGCAGCAAATGCAAAACATGGCTTCCCGCGGGACCGCCAAAGATTCCATACTCGTGCTGCAGGCACGCCATGTCGATATTGTTGAAGTTTAGGAACTCAGCCGCTTCCTGATACGAAGTCAGGTCGTCCTGAATTAGCGACCATCGAACCCGTGCAGGATAGTCATATCCTTCCAGCGTGTCGTTGACTGGAAGCGCCAATAATCGAGCCGTTCCGTACTCCGCGGATATCGCAGTGCAGAGGTCGGTGGTGAACGTAGCGATTCCACATTGCCGTGGAAGATAATTCCCGATCACGGCGATTCGACTGGGCAACGATAACTTCGAATGCGATCGGGCACGGGTGGTTTGGGTCTTCTCCTGCACGAACGGGAGGGAACTAGCCACTTCCAGGACACGATTTGGAAACGCTGTGATCGGTATCGCCATTTTCCCTTCGCCTGATGAGGAGAAATTGCCGTATGACGCGCGCCCGAGGAGCCGCAAGCAAGCACCGAGGATGGGTGAAGCTTTCTCTGGTCAGTATTTAATAAAAACGACTTGCGAACTGGTCACTATTGACCATTTTCCTGGTCAGCCACGTTGCAATATGACGCAATGAAGGCAAAAGTGAAGGAAGCGCTGGCGGTTCGCTGCCCCACGTGTGGCGCGAAGCCGGGCGAAAAGTGCGAGCTCAGTACAGGTCTACCCCGTACGAACCCTCATCGAGACCGGCGATTAGTGGTTTCGGACAAGTAGCCGCTCAGCGGACTTCCACCGGCGAGGGGATCATGAGCCCGGAATTCAGGGGCGGCCTCGGCGAAGCTTGAACCAAGACGGTCGGAGTTTAGGTCGCTCTCCGGCTCGGAGACGGGCTCAGCTCTTGGCCGAGTCGCCGCTGTCCTGGGATGCCTGTCGCGCCTCGGAGCTATCCAGATAGCAGCCTTGTTGCATGTGGCGCGAATGCGCCGAAACTGTGACGTACGGCACTCCCAGAAAATGCCTGGCAACGATTCCAGTTACCTCGAGGCCATTAAAGTGTTGCTGCTTTACCTTCGCTAAAATCCGCTGTGATGCGTTTCGGATCTTCGCCGCTCCAGGAACACCAAAGAACATCACCTTAACTTCTGCCGCCATGAAAAGAAGTTCCATCCCGCCGCACGGATCTTGCGATCAATACAGACGTCATCGAGCGTCTTTGCCAGACTCCAGTTTCCCGAGTAGGGTTCACTCTTCAGCTGAAGGAGTTGTGCAATCCCCGGCCACTTCTTCATCAGAATCGTGCCGATTTGAACGGTTGTCGACATAGTGCTTCCAAGAAAAACTTCTGCGACCGATGCAAGCTGCGTGACTAACCGCCCAGTGTCTCGTATTTCTCCCCGACATACTGTGCAAAAACGCTCACTCTGCAAATTACTTAGCTTGTCACGATTTATGCGGTTTGGGCCCTATCCCGCGGACTATACTTCACTGACGATGAGCCCCACAGTAACAGTAAAGACGAACGGCAAGTTCGACTCCGATACCTTTCTCGCGACCATTGGTGATGGCAGGAAGATTCTTTCTGTTGAAAAAAAGCAAATGATATTTGCGCAAGGGGACGAGGCGGACGCCATCTTCTATGTCCAAAAAGGCAAGGTGCGGCTCACCGTCGTATCGAAGATAGGCAAGGAAGCGACGATCGGGATCGTGAGTCAAGGGAACTTCTTTGGGGAAGGATCGCTCGCCGGGCAGCTTCTACGCATGGGCTCGGCAGCGGCAATGACAGATTGCGAGATCCTGCGGGTTGATAAAAAAACGATGATGGATGCGCTGCACCGCGAACCCGCACTTTCCGAGATGTTTGTGGCGTATTTGCTGGCGCAGAATGTCCGCTACCAAGAAGATCTGGTGGACCAACTGTTCAACTCCAGCGAAAAGAGACTAGCCCGCGTCCTCCTATTGCTCGCTCATTTCGGCAAAGAGGGCATTCCGGAACCCGTCGTCCCTAAGATCAGCCAGGAGACATTAGCCGAAATGGTCGGCACCACCCGTTCTCGTGTCAGCTTCTTCATGAACCGCTTCAGAAAGCTGGGTTTCATTCACTACGCGGGCGGTGCAGAAGGCGCTTTGCAGGTCCACAGCTCTCTGCTCAATATAGTTCTGCACGATTAGGTGCCTCCACGTCTGCGATCGTCAGATGGCCTGCGCTGCTTGCGCTCAATGGATCCCATTCAATCGGCAACAAATGACGAGCGCGCCCCGGTTCGATTGGCCCGCTTTGGCGATGGCCGCACGAGAGGCACCTTGCCCCCACCTGCCTGATGTCACTCTCTTTCGATATTTCATTCTCACGGACCGCAACTGCTCCGGCGATGACTGGGCCGGCACACACGTTACAAGCGTAAGCGGACAAGTGAAGATATTGTCTTCTCATTCGTCTCCTCGCTGCGCGAAACAAGTCTCTTAAAGATCTACATCCTAGGTGTTGATGGGCGGGATATCTGGTCAGTATTGCTCGTCTTGTCGGCACGACATCGCGAGATAGCGACTGACCGCCATTGTCCTTTCCAGATTCGCCAACGCAATAGTAGTGCGAGACAAGTGTCAGACCCACACCATCGAGCGCAGGAGTTCGCTGATCATCGCTAACTTGCACAATAAATGGGGCAAAGTAGCCAGCTGCTTATTATCGGTGCTCAACCGAGTCTGCCATGAAGGCCCCTCCCGCTTCACAGTACATGATAGAAGCATCGCCTGAGACTGCATCAGGTAGTTCCGTGGCTTTTGAGGCTACTGATTATCCACGCGCCAGGCCCACGTATTGAGCAATTTTGAGCAGAATCGAGGAATGCTCTTTTCGTATAACTGACAGACATGGCAGCCAACAACACTATCCTCTGTATACATCGGGACCCGGCCCAAGTGAGCTCGTTGCAGGAAAACGGATATGAACTCGTAACCGCGACCAATGGCCACGACGGCCTTCGGTTGTTTGCCACTCAACCTGTGGATGCGATTGTGCTCGATTACCACCTCGGACAGTTGGATGGAGCATTGGTTGCAAATGAAATCAAGCGTATCCGGCCGACAATTCCCATCGTCATGCTGACTGACAATCTTGAATTGCCTGACGGCGCTTTGAGCTCAGTTGATGCGCTGGTCACCAAGTCCGATGGCGCCCACTTCCTGTGGGCAACTGTTCACTTTGTATTAAATGTGAAACCAGCCCAGAGTCGCGAAGGAAAGCGCCAGTTGCAGACCAACCCGGTATCTGACCCTGAGGACGTGCCTTTTTCTGCACGACAGAGGAGAAATATTCGAGCAACAACCGTCCAGTTCTGAGGATGCTGCGGGAGCAACCTCTTTGATGTCCTAAGCAACGGGACGACCGAAGCACTCGTTGACACCCCTCGACCCTCAATGAGTACTAACGCCTGTTAACGTCCGCTAAACCGCTGCGCCGCCCGCTTTAGGATTGCGGAGGGGTGGCCGCTGCGCGCGGTCTCTGTCAGGCGGCCCGCCGGGGCGTGCAGGTGCTTCTGGGGTTTTCCTTCTGTGGCCAATTGAAACCGGCAGGTCCAAATTAGCGATTGGCCAGCTGTCATCATGAAGAACAATGTTGAGCAGTGAACTGTGGACGTGTAGGTTCTCTCCGGTGTCATACTTGATCAAACCGAGCTTCCGGAATCGGTTCATGAAAAAACTGACGCGCGAACGAGTTGTTCCCACCATCTCCGCTAAGGTTTCCTGACTGAGTCTGGGAATAGACATTTCGGACACTCCTTCCGTTCCAAAGTGCGCCATCAACAGAAGAACGCGCGCTAGCCGCTTTTCGCTGGAATTGAACAACTGGTCGACTAAATCATCCTGGTACCGGATATTCCGTTTCAGGAGGTACTTCATGAACAGAGCCGACAACTTTGGTTGCAAAATCATTTCACGCAGGAGGGCCGTTTTGTCGACATTCAGAAGAACGCAATCTGTCAGTGCCGTCGCGGACGACATGCGTAGAAGCTGACCAGCGAGGCCGCCTTCTCCGAAGAAATCGCCCACGCCCAAAATTCCAAGAACAGCTTCTCTACCGTCATCAGATACAACGCTCAGCCGTATCTTGCCGGTTTGGATGAAAAACAGTCCATCCATGTCATCGCCTTGAGCGAAAATCATTTCTTTTTTCTGAAACGAAACCATTCGTCGCCCTCTGCCAATAGTGGAAAGAAACGTAAGGGCATTGAAATCAGGTGTTTTCTTCTGAGTTTTGACGATCTTTGCCACAGTACCCACCCAATCAGGCGCGAAAGTCCGCTGTTTGTGATTATGGAGGAAGTGAACAACCTGCGATGGTCAATATTGCTCACCGCGAGGGAGTGAGGTGCACTTGGCGAGGCGCGGAGCTACCTGTTGAGAATCGCAATTACGCTCATCGATAGTCCAATGAGCGCTATCGGCTGATTTCGTCAAATGAGAAGGGGAGCCCCCCGGCATGACCTTCGGCTGGCCCCGGAAACGCCAACCGCATTGTTCCAAGCACACTCTGGGCACACTTCTGGTCGACGCCGGCATCCCGCCGGCATCCCGCCACCGAAGCCCATTCAGTCACCAAGCAGAAACGAATCTGAGAGCGAGCAGAAAACAAATATGGTGGACGCAAATGCATGCGGGACCTTGTTAGTAGGAGTTGTTTTATGGTTTGCCAACAGTTGGACCAACTGGAATGGGACTTTCTTCAGGCAAGAGCGGGAACGGACATAGATTACGCCATTCTTTTTATTTCGGAAATACACGACCATCGTAGCCATAATGGTCCCGCTGCAGCCTCCACCCATGACGCCTCAAGCCGAAAGGGCCCCCACCCGGCTTAGTTCTCTTCGCCAACAAAGCCAATCTCTGTTCGTGATTCATGGGCTCCCACGGGACAAGTTTCTCGGCAAGTACATCCATTCTGCGCAGTAGGGTCAAGTCGATGAAAAGCTCCATAAAATCCAAGTGCCGAAAGACCAAGGAGCCGGACTCTCTCATCTTGTCGCGAATCCGCTCCAGATGGGCCGGCATCTCGGTCCAGTGCAGCCCAGACCGGTGGTGATGACAGAGGTGGAATCCTTCGTTCATGAAGTTCACCTTATCAAAGATGGTTACGGTACTTGCAAAGTAATCCTCGGGATGTTCCGGGTCACAGAAGGCGTGCTGAACCCACGAGGTGATTGCCATGATAAGGTTTTGGCAGAGGAAAGGGACTAACACGAACAGCATTCCAATTCTCCAATCGTAGATAAAGACAGCTCCGAAATAAACGTAGTACCGCGTCATTCCCCATAACATTCGTCGTCGGTTCTTTTCGTCGCCTCTAGCTTTAAAGTAGGCGTATGGAGCAAACCCCAGGGCGGTCCAAATGTTGTCCGAAAGATACCAAAGGAAATCCAGTGGACTCGTTCGATCGTAGCCACTGGAGGAGACATTATCCTCGGGTCCGCCATTCTCTTTGTGGTGGAGACGGACATGAACCGTCCGACCCAGTTCTGGAAGATCCCCGTACAAATATCCGAGAAAGAATTCGACATAGCGGCCGAAAACCTTATCGTATTTCTCCGAGAAGTACCCTTGGGCCCGATGCGCCTCCAAGTGTTTGGCGCTGAACATCCTCATAGACCGCTGAAACTTGAGACCACACAGGGAAAGATAGAAAGCGATCGCCGGCAGAAGCCGAGGTTTCCCTAAAACGAGTTGGATCACGAAAATTGGCACAGCGGTAAGGCTGAGGGAGACCATGATTCGTAGCGCGGGTGTGTCTCGGTAGTCCCGCAGAACTTCTTGGCCGAGCCGATCCAGGAACCGGTCGTATGTCCGCGAAGCAAATCGATACGCGTCGCGTAAGGGACGAACCTTCCCGAAAAGCATCGCCACCCCATAGCATCCGAAGGAAACCGCGCCCACGAGCAAGAAGGCAGCAATGCTTGCCAAAGCCATGAGCACGGCCCAACCCCGAAATACGAGGTTGGGTATAGCTCCAAGCCCAATCGGACGCCAAAACGTCTTTGAACGAGTGTCTGGGCGCACGTCATTCAAAGCCGGTTCCGTTAGCTTGGCTGTGAAGTGCATGTTCGTCGTTTATACCAATTGGTGCTGCGACCAAACAACCGTTTGCCCGGTCCGCTGAAGTAAAGTTTACTGCAGCTTCGCTTCCGCTGTGGCTTCTTTCACAATGGGGATTCCGGGTAGTGGCCGAAATGTGCGTTTATTTTGAGCAGATAAGCTTCGGTAATTGGCTAGTACGCTTGTGCGGATTTCGGGGAAAACCTCAGAGCCAAGAAATCCGCTGTGGTTATGGCCAGCTACAGTGAACTTTGCTGGAAAAGGGACAGTCGGTTTTATGAGTATATCGTTCATCCGGCTCGCAGGTCGGATGGCTATCCACTGGTCGCATTCGTCGCACTCAACCGTCCAGTACTCGGATGTTTTAGGAATATCAGGCACGTAACCACCCGCCAAAGAAAAGCCCAACGTCACTTGGGGCCTTGAGTCTCGAAACGTCAAAGAATAGCATTAGACTACAGCAGCGCCGAATCCCACTGTACTCGGAGGCGGCATGGAAGACCAAGAAAACGCGGCTCAGGATGAGGCTAGTGTACTGTTGGATTTTCCGGACTTTCCGGACGCCAAGATTGCCAGTTTGGAAAGAACCCTGATCGAAGTGGGGGACTGGTGTCACATAACATGCGGATCGTGTCCAATGTCCGACCGGCGGCATCCAAAAATTCAAACTCTGAACCTGAGGATATTATGCACTTCTGCATCTTGCATGGGCCGCCAGAGTACACAAATCGGCACTGTACGAAAACGCATTGGAAAACCACCATCCGTCGAGTTCTATCTTTATCTTGGTGGAACGTTTTGTTTTCTGCGGTGCGGAACACAGTCTCGTGCATGCTGGCTAACCTCCCTAAAGGGCCGGGCTGAATTATATGAACTACGGAAGTAGCTCGGCAGGTGCCCTGATCCAAGTCATGTGACTCTCCCCTTCTACTAGCCCATACTCTCTCCGAATAACTACCACGCGAAACACCTACAAACGGACATCTTCAGGAAAAATCATCGGGAAGAAACTTCGCGTTGGGGAACTGCCGGAAAGTGAGCGGAAAGCGGTAGAGGTGTGCGGAAAGTGAACGGACGGAAATCGGACAGAAAGCGGACGAATTTCGGAAGCCAATCAGCGATATCCTGGGGCTTTTCGGTTTTCTGGAAAATTCTACTCTTATAGGGGAATCATCACAGGAAAACGGCCATATCAAGTGCGAGACGTGGGTAAGCTCGCTGGCAATAATTGGCATGAAAATATGTCGGCTACATGCGCAGAATGGGTCGCAATCTCCAGAAGAACGCGAAGTCATCTCGCGCGATCTTGCGACTGGCGAAATTGCGGTACTGTCTTTAGAGGCGGTGCGTCAAGAGGCACATAATTACAGCAAGATTTTGCACTCAATTCGCTCTTAGTCGGATTCTTTACGCGGTCTGCCCCCGCCATGAGTCTTGCGCCGTGCGATTTCGCGCCGGCAATTGGTTGAGCGCGGCGCAGAGTTCCGAGGTCCTGCAACGTGCTTTTGGCACAGACATGCGAGCCAAGCGAGACTACGCTATGTTGGCGTTGCTGTTTGGTTGTGGTTTTCGGAGATCAGAACAGGTCGGCTTGGAGCTAAATGAGATCCAGATTCGTCAGGGGCATTGGGCGGTAGTGGATCTGATCGGCAGGGGCGGGCACATCCGCACCGTCCCGATTCCCGAATGGGCCAAAGCGGCGCTCGATCAGTGGACCGAGGCAGCAGGATTGACGGAGGGAAGAATATTTCGCGCAGTAGCCGGAAAGGTATGGGGGAAAGGCATTTCGCAGAATGTTTGAATGGCTTTGCAACGGACACTGGCCAGTATCCTGCCTCGCGCGCCGCCCGTACGTTGTCTTCGGCCCGTACTCAAGTGGTGGATGGAAGAAACATCGCGAGGTCGCGCTCTTGGGTGGCTGAACCGCTGTGATAAAAACGTGATACTTCCACGGTCGTAAAGGGTCAACTTCGATCAGAACGCGTCAAAACGGTAGTGTCCTAATCGAAATTAGGGACCATCGGCGTAATTTGACAACGGTTGCGCAGAAGCCTAGCCTTGTAATTGAGCAAGGTACCTCTTCTTACTCTTTCAGGTTCCCTGAACTAAGTCAGCCCATCTGAAGTTCTTCCCCTTAGATTACCTCCAAGGAGGAACTACGCTATGTGCCTTCCATTTGTTCCTTCCGGGTCTAAACCTAGTAGTCGCACTGAGATTGGTTCTAGCCACTGAAAGCACAGGGTGGACTTCGAATCGCCCATTCGGTCGTTTCGGGACTAGCGAAGAAGGGTCGCTTTTATGAATGCAACCAGTATTTCCTTCGGCCTGTTTATCGTCCTCTTCACGATCCTGTTGCTCCACTGGATGCGCAAGGTGAAACCACAGGTCGCCGGATACGGATCACAAAGGATGTGCCCATCTTGCGGATTGATCACGTCTCGCTTAAAGGCAAATTGCTTGGAGTGTGGCAAGCCGTTTACCGCGGTGCTGTACTCGACTTCAGAGAAATAACTGCTACTTGGCTCGGGCTTCCGAAAACTTTTCAAGGATACATACGATATGAAAAATATCAAACTTGTTGTGAAAGTGAACAGACACGGCACTGGCGCCCCCGAATATGTGAAGCGAGTTGATCCGACTCCCATCCACGACAACCAATCGTAGCTGGCACTAGTTATGAAGAGATACACGACGTCAGAACTCCCGCTGCATCCCCAAGTCGGAGTCAGCACAGGTTAGTGCTTAGTATTCGCGCTGAGCCAAGAACGCCACGGAAGCGCACGATGATATTAGAAAGGAGTATTGCAAATGAAACATACAATCCCAGCAGCTATTCCGCATCAAACACCAACAAAAGTGACGAAACCCACACCCGACCTTCAAGAGCAAATTCGCCTTCGTGCCTACGGGCTGTACGAGCAACGCGGAGCAGAGGGGCATGAAATAGATGATTGGCTGCAAGCGGAGTCAGAAGTGACTCAACAGCAGGCGAAGAGCGTGATTGCATAGAATTCGCTCGAAGGAACGATATTGCCTAGCTAACAGCAAGGTAGGGGATCTACCTCGTAAAGCTCTCTCCTTTGCTCATGCATGTAGCCTCAACACCCTTCTTGCTCGCGCCCTTTGGAGGGTGTTTCCTCTGCATTAGCAGACGCGCTCCGGTGGGTTCGTTCGTTCATGAACAGGCCTTCATTGAACGAGCATTAGGGGACGACAAACCGCCGCCCTAATGGCACGGTCTTTCACCAACGGCTTCTCAGCCGTCATGCGTCATACAGAGATGGAGGGATCGATCCGCATCGGGGCAAGTGTGCGATCGCGGGCAACAATTGGTGAGCCAAACGATACTTGGCTACGAGCGCGTCTACCAGGTTCAAAGCCTTCTCCGGAACACCCAGTCCCTCGGTGAGCAGGATGATTGGTGCTTGCGGCCTGAGCCGCCTCATTTCCATCGCGACCTCTTCACCGTTCATCGCGGGCATGAAGTAGTCAAGAATTACAACGCCAACCGAATGGATGGAAACAAGCTTTAGCCCCTCGCCGCCGCTGGAAGCCTTCAGGACGGTATATCCAAAGCTCTCGAGGAATGCCCTTTCGCATTCCAGCACATCTTGGTTATCGTCGATGCAAAGAGCTATTCGCCTGGACTCCCGATAAGTCATCACGGGCATAGTTCACCTTAAAGAGCATTTTCAATACTTGGGCTCTGCGAAACTGTTCAAAATTGCTCAACTATGTTCTTTGCAGCGCTATTGTCGATCGCACTTCTATCGAGACCGTCGGCTGATCGGCTGTGGAACGCACACTCAATCTCGACAGAGCCGTTGCTAGCTGGTTTCCTGAAAAATCGCGCGCTGAAAAACAGCTAGCCCGGCAAAACTACCGGTAATCCGACTGGTCTATTGCTGAAACTCAACTGGTACGGAAAACTCCTCCGGCCGGTTGTCGCTGGCAAACCAAAGATCCCCAGTACCAGTGGCGCATTTGTCGTCAGGAAACCTGAAATGCAATTCGTAGTCTTCTTCGCCGTTTCCTCTCAAGCTAATTCGATCTGATCTTTCAGTGGCATTGGATTTCCGGTGGAAGGAAATGCTTTGAGCAGGCCATTCCTCGCCTGCCATGATGAGCCGGAGCGGGGTAACCTTCACGGGCATCTGAGTGAGATTCACAACAGTTACCATTCCCCATACGAACATGAAGGGCCCTTGCGACGAGTGCTGACTTCCGATGACTCGTATGGGGCCGGGGGTTCCATCGAAGTTGAGAAATAGTGGTGCGGCCCGTTGCTGCAGTCGTTGCGCCGCGTCCCTCTTGTCACCTTGGCGTTCTTGTTCAGCATTGCCCTTGGCACGTGCCGCTCCTTGCTCGTTGCGCCACTTGAGTTGAAGCCAGTTGAAAAGAACGCTGACTAGAAAAGCCAGACCCAGGATGATGAACCCGATAGTAGCCATGTCGCTCTCCCGACTCGTTTAGCGTTGCGCCTCATTCGAAAATCGTTGTTTCGACTCGTTGTAAAATCGCCGCCCAAACTCCAGCGATCCTTTTATGATTTCGATGTTGTTTCGAAGATGTCTCGAACGGCCTACAGCGCCGCGTTCCAGCGACTTCGTGCACGAGCTATTTGTGGTCGATGTGCTCTTTGAGCTTAGACACAAATCTCGGGGTGTGGCCTTTCATCAACTTCTCAATGCCGGGCCTAAACTCACGCCACAGGTTCATCCCCGCTTCGTTGCCAACTGTCGAACCAAAATCGCCGAACGGCGCCCCCGGAGACCGCCTCCACGAAGGACGCGAGGCAGTTGCCGCGGCGATTGAAGTCAGCGCCCGCACTATGTATGCCGTATTCAGCCTGCTCTTTCCGAATTCATCGCGTGTGACAAAAATTCGCGAACCCGCATACGTTACCCTACCGATCAGGCTGTCGCTCATGGAAGGGTCATAACGAAGGTTCTGATTGAACCGCGATGGATACAGGCACTTCTCAAGAAACGCAGCGGACTTTCCGGGACTAGATCCCGCTTGGGAAGGAGGGTAAAAACTGGGCTTCGGTCGGGCTGTGATGGTGTTCAGCTCTGTTTCACGGATTGTCCTCTCGTTGCTGCCGTCCGCCCCCATTGTTAAAGGCGAACGCCCCTGATTGACGAACCGTAGAAAGTCCTCTGCTGGTGTTGGAACCCGTGCCGACGGAACATGAGGTAGCAATCTCCACATGCGTATCTCCTGGCGCACTTCGGGAGAGTTTGAGGCGCCCCTCTGAAGCAAATCCACCGAAGGGCTTTCTCTCTGACACAGCGCCTCGCAAGCGGCTAGCAGAACGAAGGCAACGCCTCGGATTGGTACGATTCGCTCAAGCATAGCTCGCTCCGAACGAAGCGGCGACTGTTCGGCTCCTCAGCGATTCGAGTGGGAGCGCACCTCGACGCTAGCATTCGAAACGCGGGAAGTCTGAGCAGGATTGCTCATCCCGAGAGCCGGGGCAGCCATCTATCGAGATTTTCGCAGAATGATCGGCATGGCTCAGCTTTTCGATTCCATTCCCGATTAACCTGTTCCAGATGCTCCACGGGAGGTCGCTTGTGGATGACCATTTAGATGGCTCGCTCCTAAAACGGTCGATTACGCTGTGGCCTTACGCTATGCTTATTTTTTCGCTGGCGTGGCGGCGAGCCGCGGGCGGCACAAGGATCCGCAACCTTGTCGCGGATGATCAATTTTGAACATCTAGACGAGGCTGGCACCCGGTTAGTACGATTGCCCTGCCCCGAATGGCAAGTAAACATACGCTTCGTCTCAGTGCCGCAGTTTTCAGCAAGAAATTCCATGCTGCGATGACTATTCGCAACTGCCGAGATAGAGAGATCATTTTTTCGCAAGGGGACCCAGCTGATGCTGTTTTCTACATTCAGAGCGGCACCGTGAAGCTCACGGCGGTCTCCACGCGTCGAAAAAAAGCAATAATTGCGTTCCTGCAGCGGGGTAGTTTTTTCGGGGAAGGCTGCCTGGGAGGGCAATCGCTGCGGATTTACACGGCGAGGTCGATTGGGCCGTCCAATATTATTAGACTGCGAAAGGAGAGCACGATTCACACGCTCAGGCGGGACCCGCAATTTGCAGCGCTGTTTGTTGAATATCTGCTTTCTCGGATTATTCGGATCGAGGAAGATCTGGTGGACCAATTTTTCAACTTCAGCGAAAGGCGACTGGCGCGAGTTCTGTTGCTGTTTGGGCAGATAAGCAAGGAATCAAAGCCAGACCACAATCTGAAGGTGAGCCAATCAACCCTTGCGGAGATGGTTGGCACCACCCGCGCAAGAATAAGCAAATTTATGAACGGGTTTAGACAGAAGGGCTTAGTCAGCTACAACGGCGGGCTACAAATAAATAGCGCTCTAATCGTCAAGTTCCTAAAAAGCCGGCCCCTGTCCGTTAAAGCATAGATACGGTCCGAAGGGCTTTGCTTTCTCCTCATTGGCAAGCCTGTCCGGAGGCAACCTGGCCGCGATCGCCAAGTTGAACGGATGCAGGCACTGAATAAAGGGGAACTACCGCTCGCATGCTCGTTCCATGACCGTCCGACTCCATTTCAAGCTTGCCGTTCAGTTCCTGCAGTCGCTCGCGGATTCCAGCCAGGCCAACACCGCATTGGGCGCCTGCTTGCCGAAGCCGGTCCAACTGAGCTGCGGGTATGCCCCGCCCGAAATCTCGTATTTCGAGGATCACAGTTTCAGCGTTGTGCTGAAAACATACGCTAACCTGCGAAGCCCCGGAGTGGCGATGCACATTCGTCAGGCTCTCCTGTAGAACACGGAAAAGAACGATCTCCATTCTCTTTGGTAGTCGTCGTTTACGCGAATCGTCGATGGCCGCATTTACGTCAATTCCGCTACGCTTGGCGAAACCCTCAACATACCACTCGGCGGCACAAGCAAAGCCCACCTCGTCCAGCAGTGGTGGATGCAGCAGATATGACATGGTGCGAATATCTGCGATTGCCTGATCCGCCAAGGCTGCAACGTCAAGGACTAGGGCTCTCGTCGACGGGTCTTGCTTACAGTTTTCCTGAAGGAGTGAAACACTGATTCTCAATGCCGCCAACGTTTGGCCAGTGCTGTCGTGCAAGTCACGAGACAACTTCCGTCTTTCCTCGTCCTGCACCTGGAGAAGCCGCTGGGAGAGGTGCTGCAATTCTGCTGTACGTTCCAAGATCACAGATTCAAGTTGGGAATGGGCGAGTGCCAATTGTCTGTGGTGCTTTGAAAGAATCCACATAAGGTCCTCCTGAGAGCGGTTCGGGGGAGTACACGATTCTCTAGTTCAGAGCTCCTCGATTATCTCTTTTCAGCGTTTGGAAGTCTGATCACAATTGCACAGGCTCCTCATAGTTCGTGTGAGCAATACTGCTCAGATTCCAGATTTGCCGTGTTGACTCCCCATCCGAAATGTGACACGATAAGGCACTCTCCAGCGGAGCGGAGTGTTTCGTCGCAGTTACTTTTCCTCACTCATTCGCTCCCATTTGTCGCGGGCACCGGGAGCGCCGCAGTCGTTTTGTACTCTCCGAGCTTAGGAGAAACCGACATGAGCCTCGTTACTGCAATTAAAAAAAAGAAACGCGAGTTCCAACCGAAGAAATTCCTTGCCACGATCGGAAAAGGCCGGACAATTGTGCCGGTTCGAAAGAAACAAACAATCTACGCTCAAGGTGCAGCCTGTGATGCAGTGTTTTATATCCAGAAGGGCAAGGTAAGGCTTACGGTTGTCTCGGAGAATGGCAAGGAAGCGACGATAGGCATATTGACTGCGGGCGATTTCTGCGGAGAGGGTGGTCTTGCAGGGCAGCCTCTACGCATGGGGTCTGCAACCGCGATGACGGATTGCGAACTCATGCGAATCGGCAAAAAGGAAATGATGCTTGCGCTTCACCAGGAACATACCTTGTCCGACATGTTTGTGGCGTATTTGTTGGGCCGGAACATCCGATACGAAGAGGATTTGGTTGACCAGCTGTTCAATTCCAGCGAAAAGAGACTGGCTCGGATTCTGCTCTTGCTTGCTCGTTTCGGAAAGGAAGGCGTGCCCGAAACTGTAATCCCAAAAATCAGTCAAGAAACTCTGGCGGAGATGGTGGGTACTACTCGTTCGCGAGTCAGTTTTTTTATGAACCGATTCAGGAAGTTGGGTTTTATTCACTACAACGGCGGGCTGCAAGTCCACAGTTCACTTCTGAACATTGTTCTTCACGACTCGCCTGGCGGAGGGGCGTGACACCCTGTCGAAAACGTGGCTATGCTCACGTGCAGAGCTGGCCACTCTCGGCCTCTGCATCTCCTTGGAGACCTCGGCAAGCGTCGCTTTGGCCGATTGTTGACCGGCTTTCTTTCCACGCATAATTTCCATAGTGTCACGAGTGCGAACCCGATACAGGTCAATTCGGATCAGCTTCGGCACGTTATCGGTCGAGGGAGTGTTACTAGCTTCTTTTTGGGGACGCTTTCACCAAAGCCTCGGAGACCTAATGAAGAGGGAGGGCGCACCTCCGCACGATGCTGGACACTGCCGCCTTAGGTGAGGCTGCCCGAAAACTCAAAAAGCGAAGGAAATCGACGTCCGTAGGAATTCTCGGCCAGTCAAGAGGGCAAGAACCCGAAACAGAAGTGAGCAATATTGTCCATTCCTGTTTTGGGCTATAGGAGTACCTTCGGAGGATGTCCGAATCCTCTCCCTGCACGATGCTGTCAAAGAACTCTTCGCCACGCTGTTGTTGCGCCGGTCAGGCGCTATGTACTAAATGCGGGTCAAGTATGGTGCATTTTGACGCCGATGCTCAGCCAGATCGAAGCCGAGAAAAATTAGCGCTGGACGAAGTCGAATAGATAGAGGACTAACGGACAAACAAGATCGCGACACCGATCCAGAGACCGTCCAAGCGGACTTTCCGTGGCTAGCGGGTAACTATGACCTCTGAAGTATTGAACCTAAAAGTAACCGCGAGCATACCGATTCACTGCGATTTCTGGTCGGAAGATGATGGCTGGAAGGGGCGCTGTCCGGCTCTGACGGTCACGGTGAGTGGCAGTAGCTTCGAAGATGCCAAAAAAATATGGCAACGGAATTACAATCGCATATCGAAAGAATCCTGCGTGAGCATCCTCAGAGAACTGCGGTGCTCTTTGTCAACCGGTGATCGCGACAGTCACCAACCAGCGCCGTGGCTTGCCAACCATAATCCTAGATGAGTTTGACAACGGGCTTGCGGGAGCCTAGCATTGAAGTTGAGCAAGCTGTCTCTTCTTACTCTTTCAGGTCCTCTGAACTAAGTCAGCTCATCTGAAGTTTCCTTCTCTTAGCTACCCCCAACCCTAGGAGGTTGCCTATGTTTGCACGCAATGTCTCGATTCATCTGAAATCCAATATGCTTTCCGATTACACGCGAAGTTTTGAAAAAGACGTCCTTCCTTTGCTTCGTAAACAGAATGGTTTTAAGGATGAACTCACTTTGGCCGGTCCCGGCGGAGTTGATCTGACCGCCATCAGTCTGTGGGACAACAAAATCGATGCTGACGCTTACAACACCAATACGTATCCGCAAGTGTTGAAAACGCTGGCAAAATTTATCGAGGGGACGCCGAAGGTTCAGAGCTGGGACGTCGTCAACTCGACCTTTCACACGAACGCCGCTCTGGTAAAAGCGTAGAATTGTGAGCTTTTCGGATCGAAATATTCCTCAGATTGCGGTGTCGAAGACCACGATCTGGGGCGGTCTTTTTGTATTTGACCCCCGTCAGGCGAGACAGCCTTCGACGGCTCGGAGGCCATTCTATGCTGCTCACAAGCTCGCAGATAGTCCCCAGGTTGCGACCTGAGGAAGACCCTGCCTTGCTGCGGTGCAAGGTAGAGGAATTGAACAAGAATACCGTGCGTTTGATCGATGAGGCTGAGAAATTGATCCAAGAATCGAAACAGCTGTCGGAACGGATCAAGTCTTTTCGCGCAAAGGAACGAACGACCCTGGGGACGGCCCGCTCGGGGCGACCTGGGTGCGTAACTGCATGAGCCAGCGGAAGGGGTTCGAGAGCGTAGCGTCAGGTTCGTAGTAGAGAATTGCTAAATCCATTCCAGCGTACCGGAACACCATGGTTTGGTCGACAGATCACCCGACTTGCAGCAACAAATCGTCGCAGGTGAGCAAAATTGAACATCGCCAGCCGTCCCTTCTTCGGCAAAATTCAATAATGTGGACTTCTAGCCGAAGGGAAGAACAACATCAAAGAGGCTGGGAGTCTACGTAAACCAACCGAAACGAATTCCTGTCGGGCGACCGCCCGCCATACAGATTTTGGAGCGAACATGAGAACTTCGCGCGCAAGTCGATTTACGCAGCAACTTCGCCGCCTTTTACGCCGTAGAACACAACCCAGACAGCCAAATCCCCGCTGCAGTTTTCGAACTGGTGCTCCGTTCCTGCGGCGACAAACAGCAGGTCACCTGCCTCGAATGAATCGCGCTTGCCGTCGTGGAACAGCACTCCGTGGCCGCGGACAATAATGTACAGCTCATCCTGCGTATGAGGCGTCTGCACGGTCGGACGCACAGGAAGGGAAAGTTTATCTTCACGGTGCCGCCCTCAAGGAGGGTCACGGTATGGTCGCTCCCAGCGCTAGGGATACACTTTTGAGCTTCCACAAAAGAGATCACGCCGCTGCGCCGATCTAGGTTTTCCATACGATGCCTCCGGCAGTGTTCACGGTAGTATCAGCACGCGAAGGCAAACAATAGAACCATGCTGACCGTTAGATTTCAGATATAGATAATAGGCAATAGCACGTTTTGATTTCTGGTCATTGAGTGTAACCGGGATGTTACAACAGCTACGGAACGGCGAAGAGGCATTAGCAATAATGTGGACAGCTTAATGGCTCTGCATTCCGCTACGGTTTGCCTAAGTTGAGCGCAGAGTGGGAGCTAGGCCGCACTGATGCGCTCCCGTTCCGGCCGGTTACAGTCCTTGCAAAGGGGTAGGGGAATCGTCCGCGACTTTCCGCCTTCCATGAAAAACGTGGCGCTCACGGGCAACAGCGGTGCGTTACATTTGACGCAGTAAAGAGCGGTTCGCTGGGCCGATAAGATATCTAGAAACCGTTCGATGGAATGATGGATCGAGTCCAAAGTCTTGAGGCGGTTTACGTAACAACTTTCGTGAATGGCCTTACCCTTCTCGTCGGCACACAGATCGACAGTCAGATCGATTGGTTTGCTGCAAAATGTACAGCAGCACATCTCTGGAATAGGGTGACCACCCATAATGCCTCCTTTGAACGGTCACAAGTAGCATAATCGAAGCGCCGAACAAGGGCTGTTCAATATTGATCACCTATGTACGGTAGCAGACACTTGGGGATGCTCTCGCCGGGGGAGACAGCCAAAGATCAGGGCTGAGATTGAGCGGTTCGAACAGCTCCGCAAGGAATGCTCTGATAGCGGCATTCAGAACGGATCACGGCGCAGAAAAAGAAACTTGGGGCGGGGAAAAATTCGAAGTAGTAAAAAATCCGCGACGGCGTTCCAGCAGCCGAATCGCTGGCCCTAAAGTCGCATGCCATGGAGAATTCGAGAGCTATAACTAGGCCGCCGACTCGGATGCGCGGCTGGTCTCGGCATAGCTAAGCACGGCCTGCTTCAACTGAGAGTCCACTTCATCTGCGATAGTTATTACGTCGCGCAGCACCTTGCTGAAATCCACTCTTTCCAGGTTATTTTGTAAGGTGTTAAAAATACTCACCTGCAAGATTCGAGATTCCTCGACTACCATCGCGGCAGTGTAGCCTTGCTGACGCCGCAAATCCCCGTGCTGACGCGCCGGGATGGATATCTCGGCTTTCTCAGTTCGCGGAAGTCGCAAGCGGTAAACCAGATCAGCGATGAGATTGGGAAGATGGCCGGTGCGATCCTCAAAGCTTAACGGGATACAAGTCAGTTCTTCGTTGTGGTCTACCAGTGTCATCCAGCCCTGAATTGTCACATCGAGGTTATGCTCCAGAATGGAGGCCACACTTTGTGTGAGCGGCGGCCTGTGAGGAACGGGGTTGGCGAGTTTCCGGTGGATGATTTCCCGGAGTGAAGGAATTTCGATTGGCTTTACAAGAACCTCGTCAGCCTGTACGCGGATGGCAGACAACGCTTCGTCGATCTCTGGGTACCCGCTGAGGACCAGCGTTACGGCTTGCGGATGCATGTGCCGCATGGCGCTCACGACAGTAAACCCATCGCCAGCGTGTGGCATGTGCAGGTCCGAGAGAAGCACGTCAAACTCTTCCGCGACAATGCGAGTCAGGGCCTCGCGTACGTTTGCTACAGCAATCACATCAAAGCCATCGCGTTCCAGTGCTGCTCGTAGCATTCCGCGAACAGCGTCGTCGTCCTCTGCCAGTAACACTTTAGGCATTTGTGTAGTTCTTTCTGGCTCCTGCGAGACCGTCTTGCCATAGCTTTATCCAGAGACTACTGGAGCATCTCAGCCTTGTCTGTTCAAAAGTGCACAATTTCAGGGTGTCGCACCGTTAACCCGATTAATTCATGTGATCTCGTGTAATTCAGTTCAATGATGCGACTATTTCACTGTTGAACGGTAAGGAACGGCAAATGGCGTAGGGTTGAACGGTGTCCAAACGGTGCCCGCGAAGATCTTAACGGTTAGGAACGACAAATGGCGTGGCTTTGACGGGGCCGCCGCCCCTGCCCATTCCCGATACCTGTATGTTAGGCGAGATATGAGAGTCCGTTGGACGGTTAACAATGGTATGACAGGTCAACTGTTGAAGACGGGCGTTTACACTCAAATTCCCCATTGCCGGGTCAGTGAGTGAAATCGCGATGTTATGCCGGCTAACCCGTCGAGAGGGCTCCAACCCTCTCGTCTTCATTGACTTGCTTCGCTACTGACTCTAAGATTTCACCCAATGATCGGCCAAGTCGTCTCGAGCTAGAGCGAAGTACAGCCGAGTGCCATCACGAGATAGTTGACCGTTGAACGGTAAGGAACGGCAAATGGCGTAGAGTTGAACGGTGTCCAAACGGTGCCCGCGAAGATCTTAACGGTGAGGAACGACAAATGGCGTGGAGTTGGACGATTGTTAAACGAGAAGAACCGCAAACGGCGTGGGTTTGACGGGCCGCCGCCCTTGCCCATTCCCGATACCTCTATGTTAGGCGAGATACGAGAATCCGCTGGACGGTCAGTTTGTGCGTCTTGGAATTCTCGCCAAACGAGGCGCCGTCTTGTTCTCTTGCTTTTCCTTGTGCCGGTCGCGGCGCATGTACGCCGCGCAGTAGGGTTTGACCGATGTTCAAACGGTGAGAGAGGCCTTAACGACGGTCAATCGGTGTGTGCAAAGGCTGCTGCGACGTTACCCATCTTCATGGGGGATTGCCATCGATGCCGTCGATAAGCTGTATGCGTCCAACAGCTTCACCAACCGCGGCGCGAGCGCTCCCACTGCTGAATTCTTCGCCGGGCAGTGTCGCCGCCGTAGACCTTAGGCCGCTCTTTGGCTAGTTGTTCTTCGCGGATCTTCGCGGCGCGAAACATAGCCGCCGTAGGGTCAACTTTCCAGTCTTCCTGCACCTGCTCGCTCACACGAATGTCGACCGGCTTCAGGGCTTCGCGGTGGTAGGAGTAAATTCCGTAGCGAAAGCCATCGCGGGAGTCCGATCGCGGATCATTCGGAACGTTCAGGATGGCTTCGGGTTGCACCGGGTCGTGTTCTGCGCTTTCAATCGCGGAACAAAGCAACTCGCAGTTGTCGGCAATCCGGAGCGTGCCATCGCGCAGCAGTTCGTAGGTCAGCATGGCACCGCCGGAGCGGTCGTTCTTGGCCTTCACGAAGACCAGACCGTGCGGCTGCAGCACGTCGTTCATTTGGCCGGCTAGAGTGTGTTGATCGCCGCGGTCGTTCCAGGCGTCGGGCGAGAGGTACATGATGCGCAGCTTGCGCGGTTGTTCCTGCTCCTCGCGCTTCTTGGCGAATCTCTCATAGACACTGCGGGCGAAGTCGCGCACTGGCTCATGCACGCCGATATACTCATCGATCACATAGATTCTTCTCGTCTCCGGATCTCGAACGAAGAGATAGGCCACGGCTTTCGAGCCGGCGAAGCCGTAGTCCGCGCCCACCCAGGCTTCCCAGTACCATTTGTCGCGGATGGTCTGGCGCTTGACCACCATCTTGGCGGGTTCCCAGATGTCGTAATACTGGCCTTCGAAGGCTTTCCAGCAACCGGCTAGCAAGGCTTCCGCCGTGGCGGCGTGCTGCATGCGCACGTTGCGTACATACTTTTCCCCCAGCAAGTTGTGATCGGTGACTTTCGAGAAGATGAACTGAGTTTTCATTCCCTCGAGGCTGCGCTGATCGCTCGGCCAAACGGCATCGCGGTAAATGGTTCCTGGGATGCGTACCGCAGGCTCGCAGTGCGGGCAAACTCCGCCCAGAAACATCTTCATGTGCCAATCGGCAAACGGGCCGCCCGGGTTGGTTCCTAAACGGCAGCGCAGGAACAGCGAGTTGTCGGTGGAGCGCAATCGAGTTAGCAGATAGCGCACCATGAATTCGCTGGCGGTGCGCGTCGATTCATCCCACAGGATACAGGTGTAGCTCTGGGTCTGGTGCGCGTAGACGTCGTTATCGGTCGCGCAATAGGCAAATTGAAACGTGGAACCCCAGGGCCAGCGCCACATATGGGAGTTGCCGTTGAAGCTAGGGGTTCCCGTGCCGTTGTCGATGGGCACGTTTTCGTAGAAGGCGGCGCCGGTCTGGGAGAACCACTCGCGCGAGATCCGGATCGCCTCGGAGTGCTCCGCCAGTGTTTTGCGGAACATGATGGTGTGCATGTTCGAATTGTCGTACTCGACTGATCCATCGACGAGAGCGGTGGAGGTCTTCAGTGAGCCGACACTGCCTCCGCCCAGCAGCAATTCAGCCTTCGAGTGCAGCCAGTCCTTCTGTGCTTGGCTGGCCTCTTTAAAAGGGAATTTCGGCTCGACTTTTACGTCGGTCATCATTTCGCGGAACTCGGAAGAGGCTTAGCCGCTGGGATCAGGCAGAGCAGGAAGAAAACCGCTAGGCCGATAGGAACTAGCTAACGAGCAAGCACCTTCTCAGGGTGTTGGTCCTCCGTTCCCCAAGCGCTTCTGCTCTTCCAATTCTTTTTTCTGTAGTCCTTCAATGGTTTCCCTTCGCCAGTCGGGGAGGTAGAGGCGCTTGGCGTAGAGTTGAGACTTGAGGCTAGAATTCTCTTCGGCGCTGGTGCGCGCTGTACCTTGATCAATTGCTTTCAAGAGAATCCCGGCTAAGCGCCCGATGACATTCGCGGTACGAATATCAACTGGGCCTTGTCGGATGCGGTTCATCGTTTCTTCTAAGAACTCGATCATATCCCCATTGCTTTTCAAAGGTCTGAACGGGAGGTCGAGCGCGTTTGGTGCGGGTGAGAATGTTACCTTACGTCCGTGCCTGGATCCCATTTTTGCAGCCAGTTCTGGATCTGAATGTATGGCACACTGCGTTCCTCGTCTGAGAGCCCATGCTCCGCACCGTTCACCTTTTCTATTCTTCGCCGAGCACTTTCGTGACATCGTTCAACTACCCTCCTCAACTATTGCGTCTTTCCAACTTACGTAGATCGGGGGATGATGTCCGGATTTCCACCTGCCGTTCACCTGCCGTTCGCACTGCCTTACATATACTAAGATCGCTAAAACTGCCGTCTGTTGCTCTGCATCTTGTTGAATGTACGTTTCAGCGCGGATTCGAATC
>CAWIZP010000004.1:0-1301972 GCA_963840575.1 uncultured Acidobacteriota bacterium | reverse complement strand
CTCCTGTATCTCCGGTTCTCTGGGCGAACAGCACGCCGCTCTCCGTACTCGCGAACACCGCCCTCTGAATGCGCGACGAGTACTGAAGTCACCGTGAGAATCGGACTCGGATCTCCGCTCAGTTCAAGCTTCTTGGCGTCGAACCGTTGACCAAAAGAGTTTGATCGCGGTAGAACAGCCAAGTAACCCCGGGTTCGGCATAGGCGACATTCGCTTTCGCCTGCGTGACCAGGCGCTTCTCATTCGAGTTCAGGGAACCCACATAGATGGTTGAGAGAATTTTGCGGCCCGAAAGATCCATCGCCAGATAAAGAAAGTGGATTCCGTCTGGATGACGAGGGGCCAACGATGGCTATCCTCTCCTCGTGCCCTGTCCGGAAACGTGACTTGCGTTGGCGTGCCTCCCGACGCAGCGATTCGGAAGAGGCCCACTCCCAACTGTCCGCTCGGAGTAAACAGAATGATCCGTCTTTGTTCCAGGCGCCGCCGCGGCCGGTAGGTGCCTCGCAGAGCGTTTGCGGCGGCCCGCCTGTTTTAGATCCGCAAGTTCTTCATTTTCCCGTCTGCGAAAAATCCAAGTGACTTGCCGTCGGAAGACCACGGAATGGGAAGTTCGCGCTCCCTCGGTGTTGCGGGGATCGCCGTTGCCTGCGGGGAGCCGGGTTCGTAAATCCACAGGAGGTTTTTTCGCTCGGAAGCTCGCCCAACGACCGCGGCAGTATGGCCATTGGGAGACACTGCCACGTCTAGAGCCGAGAACGGAAGAGGTGCAGAAAAATACTCCGTTCGCTCAGCAGGGCGGCTGGCGCGCCACCAGAGGAAGGATGCAATTAGCAGGAGGGCGAGTACGCATGCCACAGCCGCCAGAATGGCTTCGCGTTTCGTTCTTCCGTACTCTGCGGTCTTGGCAGTTGGGGTTCTGCCTTCCCTAATCCACTTCAACTGCAGCCTCAGGTCATGCGCAGTCTGGAAGCGGTCGTCAGGATTCTTGGCCAGGCATGTTGCGACGACTTGCTCGAACACAGGTGGCGTGAGGGGATGAGTCGTGGTGATTGGCTCAGGTTCTTTCTCGAGAATGGCACTGGCCACGCTGATCTGGCTGCGGCCGGCGAAGGGCCGGTTGCCAGTGACCATCTCGTAGAGAATCGCGCCCAGCGCAAACAGGTCCGAGCGAGCGTCAGCCTCTTTCCCCTCGAGTTGTTCCGGGGCCATGTACTGGATGGTGCCGATGATTGCTCCCGCCGTCGTCAACGGAGACATTGGACTGGCCTCGGTCATCGTGCGGGCTGCGGACAAGAGCGGCGGGCCGGATCCTGGGACACCCAGGCTGGGGCTGGTCGCCTTCGCCAAACCGAAATCCATCAGCTTGGCGCCCGCCTGCGTGAGCATAATGTTGCCCGGTTTGAGATCGCGGTGCACAATGCCTTGCCGATGCGCTGCGGTAAGCGCCTCCGCAACGGCAATCGCAAACTTTAGCGACTTCAGACAGCGGCAATGCCCCCTTGCGCAGTCTTTCCGCCAGCGTTTCGCCTTCGAGAAATTCCATCACCAGATAGTCGGTTCCGTCCTGTGACCCCATATCGTAGAGATGGCAGATGTGGGGGATCGTTCAACGCAGAAATTGCCCTGGCTTCGCGCTCCATGCGCTGTTTGAGTTCGGGCGACGAGGAAAGATGGGAAGCAAGAACTTTGACCGCTACAGTTCGATCGAGGCGGACATCGCGGGCGCGGTACACCTCACCCATGCCGCCGGCGCCCAGCGGAGATTGAACTTCATACGGCCCGAGCTTTGTGCCGAGGTGAGTGACATCGGTGGGCTTCATCACAGTTCCCGTTCACCACGTTGGCGGCGATGCCGCAACAGGTTGCTGGACGGTGGGTCGGCAAACCTTACCTTGGGATTACTTCAGAGTAGCCCGTCATCCGCCCAGAGTCGTTCGCAAGCAGTCGTGGAATCACGTCTGCCCCGTGTTCTGCAGAAAGCGCTAGCGGGATTGCGTCGCTAGCGGGGCCTCGAAATCGAGCGCATAGACTTCCTGCGTCCCGATGCCGCGCAACAGCAGAGGAGCGCCATCCGGGGTCAGCCCGCTCCATGGATAAATGGAAAATTCCAACCCTCGGAAGTCTTTCGAATCCAATGACCTGCTCCAGCTTTCGATCTGCGAGGCGCAACCGGGAGATCGCCGGGGCAAGCCCCGAACCGGAATCGAAATAGAGATATCTGGCTCGTCGCGAGTCCAGTTCACGGCGCCGATGTCTGCCTCGGCCAGTTCCGTCCATTTCCGGGTAGTGAAGTCGAAGAGCATCAGCTTCAGCCGGTCGGTAGTAGTAGCGGCCAGGAAGCGCCCGTCCGGCGACAATACCGAAGCAATCAGGCTCTCGGAACCGGGAAGCACTGAGACCTTTCCCGTTTGGATATCCAGCATCTCGAAGTCATTCTGGAAGTTGCTGCTGCCCTTGAGTCGGCTTTTCTGAAAGATAATCGACTTGCCGTCCGGGGTCCAGCCTTCGGGGAACAAATCACTAGTCGGATCGCTAAGCACCTGCTGCGGAACACCCCCTTCGGCTGCGATCATATAGATTGCGCCAGTCTTGTCCGGATCAGCCCCGGCAAACAGAACCTTCTTCCCATCCTCAGACCAGATGGGTCCACCCGCTATGAACGGTCGACGCGTCAGCTGCAGCTTTTCGCTCCCGTCGATCCGGCTGCGCCAAATGCTGGGTTCCGGATACGTGGTATAAGCCACCCAACGGCCGTCCGGCGAGAAGCTGACGTCGGTGGCCGAGACTCCCGCCAGATATGGCACGAATTGACCCGACTTGGCATCGAAGCGCTCCAGTTCCCCACGGGGCTGCTCGCCGATCGCAAAGACTCGTTTGCCGTCCAGGCTGGGCTGCGGCGAATGGAAACTCAACGGCCCAGACGTCAATTGCACGGGCGCGTGATTCTCCTGATGAAAAAAATCTCCCTTCTCCCGGATAGCCCACAGGTCTGATCTTCCATTACGGGAACTTTCAAAGACAAAATACTTTCCGTCCGGCGTCCAGTTACCCTTGGTCCCATTCGCTGGCTCGTGCGACTCTTGCAACAGGCGATGGAGGTGGCTGCCGTCCGCCGCGCCACCTCCCAGATTTGGGAACCCCCCGCTGGTGGCGTGACTGTAAACCGCAGGGCGCGACCATTTGGGGACCAGCGCAGCCAGTAGGAAAAACCCGGCAAGCTGGCGAACTTGTGCGTGGCATTGGTATCGGGATTAACCGCCTGGAGATCACTTCCGTGCGCGACCAGCATGTCGCCATTGGGCATCCAGGTCCCGTCCGTCGCAACCACGCTGCCCAACCGGCGAGGCGATCCTCCCAGAACCGGCAACGCCCACAGAGGCTGTTCCAATTCACTTCCGGTAAATGTGCCCATGAGCAGTTCCGACTTATCAGGCGAAATATTGTCGAGGCAGATATTTTGGAACGGCGTCGGGATCGGAACCGTTTCCCCTCCGCTGGCGGAAACCTGAGCCACCACAAAGTGTCCGCCCACGGACTCCTGAACAAAGAGGCGCGGCCCATCTGTAAGTACAATGGTAGTCACCTGGCCACCGAATGTTTTCGGCAGCCCGTCGTGAGTGATTTGGTTTGACCCCGTGATCCGAGGGGGAGGCGGGCTGGGACGAAGCAGCCAGGCTACCACCGCCACCGTGAGCAATGCCGCGCAGCCGACCGCAATCATTCTCCACGATAGTTTCCTTTGAACCGGCGGCGGCGGCACCGCGGCCGGCGCTGTCCCCGTGTACGTCGAGACCGCGCCAGTACGGCCCGATTCCACCTCCCGCCGCAGCCGTTTCAGATCAACACCCACTTCGGAAGCACTCTGATAGCGAAGCTTCCGATCCTTCTCCAGAGCCTTGTTGGTGATCTGCTCCAGCTCCAGCGGCAGATTCGGATTCAATCGCGCCGCCGAAGCCGGAGCCTTGTGCAGAATCGCATCAAACACCATCGCCGATGTGTTCCCGGAAAACGCCGGCAGCCCGGTCGCCATCTCGTACAACACCGCGCCGAACGAGAACAGATCGGTGCGCGCGTCCAGTTCGTCGCCCGCCGCCTGCTCCGGCGACATGTACGCGATCGTTCCCACCGCCGTCCCCGGACTAGTGAGGTGCAGTTCGCTCATCACCGTTGGCGCCGCGCCCTGCGATGCTGCCGAACTGCTCTGCCCAGGCGCTACCTTCGCCAAGCCGAAATCCAGGATCTTCGCGTGCCCGTGCTCGGTCACGAAGATGTTCGCCGGCTTGATATCGCGGTGAATGATTCCTTTCCGATGCGCCGCGTCCAGGCCTTCTGCAATCTCCACCGCGAGCGTCACCAATTCGTCCGTCGGCAAAGCCCGGCCGAGGATGCGATCGCGCAGCGTCTTGCCCTCCAGCAGCTCCATCACGATGAAATACTGGCCATCCTGCTGCCCGATTTCGTGGATGGTGCATATGTTGGGATGATTCAGGGCCGAAGCCGCGCGCGCCTCGCGTTGGAAGCGTTCGAGCGCCGCCGCGTCGGAACTCAATTCCGGAGGGAGAAACTTCAGGGCCACGCGTCGGCCCAGAGTGACGTCTTCCGCTTCATACATCACGCCCATGCCGCCGCCGCCCAGCTTCTGCAGAATGCGGTAGTGCGAGATGGTTTGGCCGATCATTCGGGAGATGCCCGGCCTTCGGGCCGCTTCATCTTAAAGACGCGGAATCCGGCAGTCAACGAATGATGCTCTGGCCCATGTGCGAAGACAGTCGGTTTGCGAAGGCGACCGTGGAAGTAGCCAGGTAACTAGCGGTTGGTCGGCAAACCTTCCCTTACGAGATTAGGGAAGAGTTGCCCGTGACTCGCCCGGAATCCGTGACAAGCCCGGTTTAGCACTTGAAAGAATTGCTTCGACACACCGCGTGGTGGCCCGATCTTGCACGAACTCCCAAATTCGAACGGGAAACAATAGTCGTGGGCAGATGAAAGTCATCAAAATACATCTTCAGCGAATCCGAGCAACTATTGCGGTCACGTCATCGGACTGCTTTCCAGCGCTGAACTGATTTACCTCTTCCAGCAATTTTGTCAGCAAAGCTGAAATCTCCAGATTTCTGCCTGCTTCCAGAACTCGTATGAGCCGCGCCTCCCCAAATTCCTCTTCGCGGTCGTTGTAGGCTTCCGTTACACCGTCACTGTATAGGACCACGAGATCTCCTGGCTGAAATTGCACTTCGTTGGTCGAACATTGCCATTGTTCAAACAGGCCCAACACCGTCGCCGTCGCCGACAGCCTTTCAACGCTTCCATTCTGGCGAAGAACCAGAGGGGGATTGTGGCCGCAATTCACGTAACGCAGCCTGCGGGCGTCGTCGTCGTAGGAGCCGGCAAATAAAGTCGTGTATCGGTTGGGCTCCGAGTTCTCATAGAAGAGGCGGTTGACGGACTCTAATATTTGGGGAAGGTTTTCGGATGCCACTGAGTATTGGCTGCGGATACTCGCTTGCAAATTGGCCATCAGCAGAGCGGCTGACATTCCCTTGCCCGCCACGTCGGCAAGAACGAAGCCGACCCGACCCGCACCCAATTCCACGAAGTCGTAATAGTCTCCACCTACGGCGCGAGCTTGATTACAGCCGCCCGCGTATTCCAGCGTCTTCAAGCGCGGAAGCCTTTGAGGGAACAGCTTCCCCTGCACTTGCCGGGCGATTTCCATTTCCTGCGAAACGGCTCTTTCCGCCTGCAGACGTTCGGCGATGTTTTCCGCCAAATTAAGATTTTCAAGTGTCACACCTGCCTGGCTTGCAACCGATCGCAGAAGCATTTTGTCTTCGCTCGAATAAGGCTCATCGGAGAGCCTGGGGCCGAGGACAAACAGTCCCAGCAGATCGCCGGAGCGGCTTGGGAAAGGAACGATGCACTCCGCCAGAAGAGGAGCGAACAGGGAAAATACCGCATAGGCAGTCGGACTCAGCGATGCATCCCAGGGCTCGCCGTCAGCACGCAGGTACTCCAGTCCGGAGGAGTCTTTGCGGATCCTCTTCAATGCGAGCGGCAGTATGGCGTCGTGGCTTTCCAGGTAATCAGGTCCGGCCTCCACATACACAGCAGACCAACTAGGGTGAAGGGCCTCAGCGATGCTCGGAACCATCTCCAGAGCCAATTCCTGGCGTGCTTGGACGGTGCGCGCCTTCTGGGCTAAGTCCTGGAGAATTCGGCGTGCATCGTATGCGCCGCGGAAGAACGCCCGGTCAATTCGTCCCGTCACCTGCTTCAGGCCTGGGGTCGAGACCCATGCGAGCATCACCCCGAAACCCACGCCGACTGCCATTGCAGCTGTCGACCCCAACGCAAAGAATCTCGAAAAGGAAAGCGTGAACAGCACGGTTATCGAGACCGCCATGAGCAGCACGAAGACGATCAGTCCCCGGCTGACCAGAAGATACCGGGCACTGCGACGGAGCAAGACTGGAATCGCAAGCACACGATGCTTCACAACCGCGTACGCAAACGACGTCGGGAAAATAAAAAGCACGATGATGTCGAAGAAGTCCAACCAAAACGGTACATGAAATTGCAAGAAATCCGCGGTGCCGCGCGCGATCGCTGCCGGTGTGACACCAACCACAGTTCCCCAAAAAATCACTCGGATCTTTCGCCGTGCCTCTCTGGTAGGTAGAACGAACGCGTTCCATGTTAGTGAGAGCAGACCTAAAACAAGGCAGCCATAGATAAAAGCCAAGACGGCACGGTCGGCGTCCCGCTGTCCCATGAAGCTGACTAGCGCCGGCCAGGGCTCAGGTCCTCCCTTATCCAATCCAAAAACGCCGAAAGAGACACCGGTGCCGAGCAGTACCCATTTCAGCCACGGAAGATGACGGTCGAGGGGAGATCGTGCCGGAAACACCGCAAAAAAATAGTAGAACAATGGAGTAAGGACACCCACGAACAAAGCTCGGTAGCCCAACATGAACGGCAGAACCAATCCGTGCAACGCCATGAACGAGCTGGGAAGGTCCGAGACGGCGATAAAGCCGGCAAAGAGAAGCGCCAACAGCCATGCGCTAGGGTCCTCCAACCGCATAAACAACACGGACAAACCGACTATCAAGAAGACGACCGGGTAACTTCCCATGATCTGGAGGGCTAGGCTTCGGGCCAGCGGCAGACTTGGACTAGCGGGGGCTCGGAACGTCGCTCTTATTACAAGCGGTTGTTGCACTCCCGGCCTTTGAATCGTCAGGGTAACCACATCGCCCGGTCGCCCTTTGGACCATGCAGAACTCAACCCAGTCGCGTAAGCGTCGAGTTTTTTCCCATCTACTCCGATAATACGGTCGTTAGTTCGCAGACCCGCTTCGTCCGCCGGACTGCCTTTCTCAACCTTGGTGATCTCGCTTACCTCGGTCGAGGAAAAAAGCGTTGTATCCATCCCTAGTTCTACGTGCGGATGCAGCCGAACGTAATACATCCATACGCAGCTATAGACCACGGTTGCAGCGGCGAAAATGAGCGCTGCCGTCAGCAGCAACGTGGGGAGAGCTGACTTTGGCCCCTGCGGAGTGACGGGAGGCCGTTGCAATTTTGGCGATGGATATGCCTGCGCTGGCTGATCGTTGATCTCCACCGCTGAATGCGAAGCGGCTGGCAACATATGCGGAGGATTATAGCGCCGGCCCTCACTTGTGGGCACATGAACAGCCTTTATGATCCGCTGAAAACGATAGTTGCGAGCGAGTTGTCGGCCGGCAAACCGGACAGCGAGCGGCTCGCTCAGCCCGACGGCTCTATTCCGATTTTGTCGTTGACGGCAGCTTGAATGCGCTGTTTGCAACCGAGATATCGTTCGGTTGTCTGAATGGAAATGTGACCGAGTAGAAACTGGATCTGCTCCAGTTCGCCTCCCGCGGTGTGGCAAAGCCGTGCACACGTCCGGCGGAGGTCGTGCGGCGCTAACTTGTCGATACCGGCTTTCGTGGCATACTCCCGAACCACGTGCCACACAGCTTTTTCCGTCAGCCTCTCCCCCCAGGTTTTCCCCATTTTGTGCACACGACGAAATAACTTTCCCGATGTAATGTTCGCTGCCTGAAGCCACTGATCCAGGACATCCTTTACCCATGCAGGAATCGGGACGGTGCGGATGTGCCCTGCCTTTCCCTTTAGATCGACAATGGCCCAGTGTTCTTCACGCTGCTGAATGTGGCTGAAGTTCAGCTCAACTGCCTCATGGCGCCGCAGCCCACACGCGAGCAACACGGCCAAAAGTGCTCGATCCCGTTTCTCCTTCAAGCGTTCACCTCCGGGAGCTTGCCACAACTTCTGCGACTGCTCTGCGGTTAGCCAGTTTCCTAGCCTCACCCCGATCTTCTTGACGCCCTTCACTCGTCGGATGCCGGCAGCCAGATCAGGGCTAAGGAGCCCACAGTCGGCGGCCTCATAGGCCAACCGTCGCACAGCCCCTAAGCGAAGATTGACTGTCCCGGGAGCGAGCCTGCGGCCTTCGAGATGAATTCGGTAACGGAGCACAGCAGCCCTGTTGAAAGAGAGCCTAGGTTCTGAGCAGTACCAGTCCACGAATTCATCAATGGCCTGTCGATAACCACGTTGGGCGTCCGCTGAGGTCAAGCTGTTCAGAACGGCAGATTTTGCCTGGTCCAAATCAGGCAGGCGAAGAACTGCTTTGGGCTTGGGGCGAGTTCGTTTCGGGGTAGGCTTGCGAGACATCGTTCGCGGTCCTCCTTAAACCGCGCTACGATGTTCTGCCTACCTCGGCCACTTTACGGCTTGCTCGTCACACGATAAGCAAGGAAGCAGCACCTCCGGGCGAGCGTCTTGCGAATCTTCCACCGCCGCTTTACCTTTCACGAGGCACACCGTTAGAATCCAGGCGGCATAATGCCTAAGGAGATCTATGGCCAAAAGCCGAGCCAATGGGGCTTCCCCATCGCGCCCATACGAGGCCCTTTTCCAGATGGTGATCGGCAAGTGGATCAGTCAGGCACTGGGCACTGTCGTCGAAATCGGCGTCCCCGATCAGCTCGCGAAGGGAGCGCGGCGGTGCAGCGAGATTGCCCGTGAAGCTGGTGTCTCAGAAGACGGGATGTATCGCTTGCTTAGAGCACTCGCAAGCCTGGGCCTTTTCGTTGAAAGCGCTGACCGCCGGTTCAAGCTTACAGGCATGGGGAAGCTGCTTCGAAGGGACCATCCTGAGAGCCTTGCAGGGTACGCGCGTTTTGTGGCTCATGACAGCACGTGGCGGCCCTGGGGACAGCTTGGCTATAGCGTAAAGACGGGCATGCCGGCGTTCGATCATGTCTTCAACGTTCCTATATTCGACTACCTCTCGCGGAATCCCGAAGTCGCTGCAGTCTTCGACGACGCGATGACATCAATCAGCGCCACGGAGGCCCGAGCAACATCCGACGCGTACGACTTCAAAGGAGTCGAGACGCTGATGGACGTCGCGGGCGGACACGGTCTGCTGCTGGCCACTGTTCTGCGCCGCCACAAGACGATGCGTGCTGTACTTGTCGATCTTCCGCATGTTGCGGCTGGCGCCGCATCGACATTTGCTCGTGCTGGCATCACCGGCAGAGTGCGAATCGAAAGCGGCGACTTCTTCAAAGAACTGCCATCGGGTGCCGACGCGATCATCATGAAGCACATCGTTCACGACTGGGACGACGACTCGGCGACGCGGATTCTTCAGGCATGCCACCGCGCGCTTGGGCCGCGAGGCAAGGTGCTGATTGTGGATTCGGTTGTGCCCTCTGGGAACGCGCCGCATTACGGCAAGCTGCTCGATCTGGAAATGCTGGTGCTCACGCCGCGCGGCCGTGAGCGGACGAAGGCCGAGTTTGTAAGGCTGCTGCGCGGTGCGGGTTTCCGACTGTCGCGCGTCATCGCGACTGAGAGCCCGTTATCGATAGTCGAAGCCGTCAAGGCGTGATGCGCGGAAGATGATCCCGCCTGCGCGCACGTTTCAGGTTCCGCTGTCCACTTTACGTATAGTCGGCTACCCGGAAGTTACGGTTTTCGATTCGAACGGATAATGGGTCCCGACTACGGCGAACGGCTGACCGACAGTCAGTCGTGGTTCTGTTCAGTAGTCGGCATTGCCGGCGACGAATTCTGGCACACAGTTGGCACACTGTTTTGTTCGTGAACATGTTTCGCGATCGAACGGAATGCATGCTTTACTTCCTAGAAGCGCGTTTCTCGGTACTAACCCAACGGGCAAGCCGGAAGTTATCCCGTTGAGACGCGAGTCGGCTTCCGTGCATCTGATTTTGAGGCTGAATATACCCGGAGCTCTACGGGTAGGAGATGCGTCATGAAGGCAGTGGTGCTGCATGAGTACGGCGGTCCCGAGAAGCTGAAATTCGAAGACAAGGTTCCCGAGCCGCAGATTAGCGGAAGTACGGTATTGATCGCGGCAGCCGCTGCGAGCATTAATCCGATCGACTGGAAACTGCGTTCAGGGATGCGCCAGAAGGATTCTCCGTTGTCGTTTCCGGCAATTCTGGGCCGCGATGTGAGTGGCATCGTACGGGCGGTGGGCGCAAATGTGAAGCACTTCAAGGCCGGCGACCGCGTTCTTGCACTAACGTGGAAGACCTATGCCGAATTGGTGGCAGTGGACGATTCGGACGTGACTCATCTGCCGGATGGCGTGGATCTGGCGAACGCGGCGGCGATTCCGTTGATTTCCCTCACGGGAGACCAGCTTGTACGCCTTGCGACAAATGTGAAAAAGGGACAGGTTATTAGCGAATGCGATCGAATGAGAGACGCCGACCTCTTGGCCGGCGATTCGTGCGCGCCACCTGTCAACCGGAGTCGGAGCTAAAGCCACGCAGATGAGGATCGCGCGGTCCTCGGGATAGGCCGGCGCACGCTGCATGTCCATCGGTCCACCCTTGAGCCTGGTGAGCGCGAAGTCGGGCACGCCACACACATTCTTAAGGGAGCAATCATAGAGCGGCGTCCGGAAGACCTCGGCTAGGTTGGCGCCGTAGAACTTCCGAAGGTGATCTGGAGGTGTCAACAACGGCTTCTTCCGAAGACTTTGCTTGCGAACCACGCCCACCTCCGTTCGGACAACAGCGTCAATATACCACCTAGGAAAGGCGCGTCCACGTTCCCTCAGCGTTGCCGATGCCGGATCGCAGCGGTTCCCCCGCGCTTCGAGGAAGTTGGCCGATTAGTAACGAGAAGTCGGCATGTGGGAAGTCTTCACAGCTGGCGGTGACGGACTTACCGACAGTCAGCCGGAAAACGTCCTCTATGCCAATAAAATCTGGCACACCGCCGGCACACAATACGGGCCGAGCCGAGACGTCCGGATTGCCCCCTATCCAAGAGCTTCTGCGATTGATTCACATAATCCGGCTCGCAGCCGTTCAACTTCGGGATACCCATGAGCCGAGGAGAATAGGAGAATCTGCCAAGCTGCTTGTAATTTAGAACTTGTAACTGGCTATTACCGAAAAATAGGTTGCGTCTTTTCCTGGAGGCTGGGTTTCACGAAAGTAGGACCCAACTTCATAGTATGCCGCGATGAACCGCACGGTCGCATGCCGGTCCACATACCAGGTGATGTCCAGATCCTGCGTCGCACCAACGTAGCGTGATTGCGATGTCCGTCCCGTGCGCAAAAACATGCCGGATTGCGAATACAGCCCGTCGGTCGTTCTTTGTCGCCATAAAGAGAAGCTGTCGGCATTGAGAGTAAGACTTTTCGATAGCTGCATACCAAGGCTTGGATGGACCACGATTGCGTTGAGCGATCCACTCGTGAAGACCATATCGCCGTAGTACAGGCCTGCAGGAAACAGTGGGTCAAAAGTCTGGAGATCCGCGTTCTGGGGATTTTTATCGCCACTGGAGATGGCTCCCTGAAATTCGAGAACCGGATGATACCGAACTCGTGGAAGCGAGTAAGACACTCCTTGGGCAAGCTTCCACGCAAGTAGTCGCCCCGAATCGAAAGTTCCGAACTGCAAATCTCCCTCTTGAAGAAGTGAGAATTCACGGGTCGTTTCATGAGCGTTGAGCCCGAGCGTATTTCGTCGCTCGCGAGCGGTCCCCTGTTCAAACTGAGCATTCTTGCGGTCCAGCCCGAGGTAATAAAAGTCTAGTTGTCGGACGAACGATTGTTCCTTTGTGCCGGTGGCCCAGATTCCCCAGAACGTTTGGGTGTGATCGGGAGTGTCATCGAAGAATCCAGGGCTGGTCACTACAGGTTTTGCAGCAAAGACATCGATGCCCCAGTCATGTGGCCGTAGCATCAGCTTGATCCCGTCAAAAGGCCGACGGACGTTTAGGTCGCGTATCGAAACAAGGCTGCCGTCGCCGTAGTTAAGGTTTTGGCGGCCGACGCGGACCTCGATTGGAATTTTGTGCTGTTGCGTTGACGATCTCAGTTCGAGAAACAGTTGGCTGAGGTCAAGTTTGTCCTCATCGATCGCGGGCCTGGGGGCCCCATTGCGACCGAACTCAAGACCACTCTGGAGTTCCGCAAAGATACGAACCGATGGACCAAGGTGAAAGTCTCCGTGGCTGATGAGTCGGTTGAGGTAGTAGCCGTTGCCATCCTGTGGTCCGCTGCCCCAGTTGTAATTGCGGTAGACCTCATACGAAGCGCGTAATTCTGCGCCGAAGGAGACGTACCAGAAAGGTCGTCCGAGCCTGATGCACTTGAGTGGGTCCCAAAAATCGTCACGGCTGTTCGCGTGGCGACACAAATCGCTCCAGTCCTCCTCGCTGCGGTCCAGTTGATAATCCGGCCTTGAGTGTTCAGCCGTAGCCGGCGGACTATCGGTATTCGTCACTTCCGAAATTTGCGCACGGGTAGGCTGCGCCCAGGTGGTCGTGGCTGCTGCACTTACTGCAAGTGCAGCAGCCAGACAGAAACGAGTTCGACGGGCTTTTTTTCTCACCAGCAATCAGCCGAAGCGGAAACGGAACTTGCGTTAAGAGCGGGCTCTCAATCGATAAGCCGTCCTCCCCTTATTTGTGGGTATGCGATGGCGGCGTCCATCGTTTGAACGCGTCGGGCTATTTCTTCGCGTATACGGCGGAGATTTGACCGACGAGCTTGGCCCAATCCATATCCATGGCTTCATAAACGGGGCCGGCTTCTGGCACGAGATTGTCTTTGAGAATCTCCACCATCAACGTGCAGTAGTCCGAAACCACTACGCCGGCTTGGACCATTCGCAAAATCCCGGCTTGGTGCTTCGTCTCGTTGAAAGTTCCGCATGCGTCCACGGGTACATACGCGTCGAACCCCTTGCTCACGGCGGTCATGGCGGGGAGAGCTGCACACACTTCCAGAGAGAGGCCGGCGAAGATGAGCTTCTTTCGGCCTGTCGCCTCGATGGCGCGCGCGACGCGCGAATCGTCGTAGGCGTTGACCGATGACCGGTCGATGATCTGTACGCCCGGCAAAGCCTCCACCAGCTCGGGGATGGTCGGTCCCCACATACTGTCGCGCGCTGTCGTGGTCACGACGATCGGCAATTTCAGAGCCTTCGCCGCTTTCGCCAGTGCCACGACGTTATGCTTGAGCATACCGATCGAATAATCGCGAACGCCACTCATCAGGCCGATCTGATGATCGACGAGGATGACAGCGGCGTTTTGCGAAGTGAGTGGGTCGTAGGGGCGTACATGATTCATATTGCAATCTCCTTTTGCCGTTGATGTCGGTTTGAGTCAGCCAAAAATCGATTGACCATTTCTTTAACGTTACGTTACGTTTTATATTAATTCACGACCAGCGGAGATGTCAATTGACTTTACGTTCCGTTCTATTAAAACTTGCTTTCATGAAGAAAAACGTTCGTCGCGCTTCACGGAAAGGGCGGCCACCAAGCGAAAGGGCAACGTCGCATGCCGTTATCATGGATGCGGTCTACAGCCTGCTTCAGAAAAAGTCGGTCCGCGATCTGACCATGGAAGAGGTTGCCAAGCGGGCCAAGGTCGGCAAGCCCACCCTTTATAAATGGTGGTCAACTAAGGCGGCCTTGGTGCTAGCTATGCTCTGCGAGCGAATGGCCCCCAACCTCGAAAAGCCATCGGACCTGACTGCGGAAGAGTCGCTGCAGTTTCGAGTGCGGACCTTGATCGCTGCGTTCGGCGGACCATTCGGCAAGATCGTCGCCGGGCTTATCGCCGAGGGCCAGAGCGAGCCGGCCATACGTCAGGCGTTCTTCGATCGATGGGTCAGTCCCCGGCGCGCTGCTACCATCGCCGATCTAGAGCGCGGTAAGAATACAGGGGAATTGCGGTCGGATACAGAGCCTGACCTACTGAACGACGCGATCTTTGGCGCGATCTATTACCGGTTCTTATTGGGCTTGAGCCCATTTAGCAAGCGGTTCGGCGAGGAGTTGGTCGAGCAAGCCATTCGCGGGAATCGTGCGGGAAATCTTCGGAGTTGATCGTCGGGGCAGCGGCAATTTTGAGGCGTAACCGCCGTCCGCAAATCGTAGATACCGAGAGGATGGCTCGCAAGCCTGAAGCTACGAGGGGATCAAGAGACTGCGTGAAGATGGCATCGTTGCCAAATAAGAGTCAGCGGCTTACCGACAGTCAGTCGGCTGTTATATGTTGATGGTGGCGTAGCTCAAATCTGAATGCAACATTGTTCTCTGTGGCAACGTACACCCACAATCAGAGAGACTCCGGCAACCGATTGTCGGTGCTGCACAATGCAAAATGGCGGTGTCGGGCAACTGCTTTTCGTACTGGACCACGTTGTAATTACAAGCCAGGGGTCGCAACGCAACGCCCTGTAAGGAACCGGTGAGAGCACAATGTAACAGGCTTTGATTGTACCGTCCTTGTACCGCTAGTCTTGGCTTATCGAACCCCTTGCAACTATGTAGCAATGATTTTCAACGGATTGAAGCACAAAAGATTTTCGGCAGATTTCTTGTTTTCCAAAGCCTTATCGAACACTTTCCGAACTCAGCAAAGGATGCATTGGTGGCAGTCTTGAAAGGACCCGGTCAACGCGTGAGTTGATTCTGTGTATGTCAACAGGTTGAGTCATCCTGCCGGGTGGAGGACCTTGTGCAGGCTCACGTCGTCGCCATCGCCGCTCTTCAAACCACAGAAGACAATGGTCGACAAGACGGTCAATATACCGAGAGCGATGAGGGCCCTATGGATTCCGTGAATCATTTCAGTGGGATTGAAATGACTGCTGGGAATGAAAAACGCCGTAGCTAAACCGGCTACGGCTACTCCAAAGCTGATTGACATCTGCTGCGCAGTGCTTGCGATGGAACTGGCGCCGCTGGCATCCTCTTCCGCGATGTCAGCGAATACAAGGGTGCTCATACTCGTGTATTGCAGAGACGTGAAAGCTCCATAAAGCAAAGCCAGCGACACGATGGTCCAAACCGGGGTTCGGAGACCGATTGTCGCAAACGACATCAATAGCATACCCAGAATCAAGGTATTAGAAATGAGGACGCCACGATACCCGACGCGATGCAGAATTCGCGGCATTATGGCTTTCATGCTCATAGACGCGATTGCCTGCGGCATGACGAGCAAACCGGATTGAATGGGGGTAAAGCCGAGGCCCACTTGGTAAAGAAGGGGCAGCAGAAATGGCACTCCACCGATCCCTAGACGAGTGAAGAAGCTGCCGCTCACGGCGGCTCGGAAGGTGCGGATGCCGAACAATTTGAGCTTTAGCAGCGGGAATGGAAGACTGCTCCCGTGGACTCCGTATCCGGCAAGCAAAGCAATGGACAACACCAGCAATCCGGACATCGCGACTGCGCTCAGACTGTGCTCACCGAATATCTCCAGCACATAAGACAGTAATGCGACCCCAGAACCGAAGAGGATGAGCCCGATAACATCGAGCGGCGGAGTGTGCTCTTCGCGGTAGTCCGGCAAATGCAGATAAACGAGGATCAAACCAATGAGTCCAATGGGAATGTTAAGAAAGAAGATGACGCGCCAGTGAAGATACCCGAGGATGAGACCTCCGGCGATGGGTCCCAGCATGGGCGCCACTAGCGCTGGTATAGAAACAAAGCTCATGGCGCGCAGAAGATCTGACTTGGCAAATGCTCGCACCAGAGTCAGCCGGCCCACTGGCACCATCATTGCGCCGCCGCAACCTTGCAGGATGCGACAAGCGACCAGCAAGTGGATGTTGTTTGATATGCCGCACAGAAACGACCCGAGTGTGAACAGACCAATCGCGGATGCGAATACGCGACGGGTTCCGAACCGGTCCGCCATCCAGCCACTGATTGGGATGAAGACCGCCAGGCTGAGCGTATAGCTCGCTAGCACCGCCTTCATACTCAGAGGAGCGACGCCGAGCGCTGATGAGATGGCGGGAACAGCCGTATTGAGAATCGTTGTGTCCAGCGACTCCATAAAAAAGGCGACAGCAACGAGCCACGGTAGGAGCCGTTTGGCAGCTTCTGAAGGATTGGATGAAGATGGAGGAGCGATCAAAGGGCTGGTTTGGTTCATCTGCGGCGAACTGCGCGAGGTTTCTCGATCTTGAACATGTTAGCTGATGTGTCCGTCCTCTCGAAATCTGCCGCGATGTCGGGTGTATTTGATCATCTGGCCCGATTGCATAACTTCGCGCTTAGTCCGTACAACAGTGGAAGATCGACCTGAATGCGTAGCAACGGCGCTACATTTTGCAGATTGCAGAGTAACGTTTTCAAACCTGGGCATCTTGATATGCCACTCCGGGGACGCTGGTTCCTTCCTGGGGGATCGGCCGGGAGATACCCAGCCTTGTCATCTTGGCAAGCAGCGTGGTTCGTTTCAGTCCCAGTTTCATCGCTGCGCCGTGCGGGCCACCAACGATCCAGCCGACCTGCTGAAGTGTTTCCAAAATCAAAGCGCGATCCGAGTCTTCGAAGGCCTTCGATAAGTAATAAGTTCGGGTCCGATGAACACTGGGGATCATGAGTTCTGTTTGTTTTTTGTGAAGTGGGTTTTGGAGCACACCGTGCCGCGAAAGGATAACCGCGCGTTCCACCAAGTTCTGCAATTCGCGGATGTTGCCAGGCCAGGAGTACGACTGGAAAGCAGCCATGGTCTCCGGCCGAACGCTATCGACTTGCTTCCCCATGCGGCGGCTAAACAGATTCACAAAATGCATGACAAGTGCAGGAATGTCTTCCCGGCGCTCTCGCAGCGCCGGCAGCAGGACGGGGAAGACATTCAGACGATAGTACAGGTCACTGCGAAATTGCCTGCGAGCGACCATCTTCACCAGGTCGCGATTGGTTGCCGCCACCAGCCGGACATCCACTTTGTGCGTGCGACCGCTGCCTAAACGTTCGAACTCCTGCTCTTGCAACACACGCAGCAACTTCGGCTGCAGCGCCAAGGGGATGTCGCCCACTTCATCGAGAAACAGCGTACCGTTATCGGCCATTTCGAAGCGCCCGATCTTCTGAGCGATGGCTCCGGTAAAGGCACCCTTCTCGTGACCGAACAATTCGCTTTCCAGAAGATCCAGCGGAATCGCCGCACAATTTAGCTTTATGAGTGGGCGCCCGACGCGCTGACTGGCGTTGTGAATGGCTTGCGCGACGAGTTCCTTTCCCGTGCCGGTTTCCCCCTCGATCAGAACGGTCGAGTCGGTTGCGGCCACGACCCGAACCATGTCGAGTACGCTCCGTAGAGCGGCGCTCGTACCTACAATCGTCGGCGAGCTTCTGTCGTAGAGTTCGCCGCCATCGAACCTGGTATTCGCAGGCAACCCGGCTGGAATTTCAAAGGATGCGGTACGATTTAGAGCTTCACTTACCAAGCTTGTCTGCGCTGACATACTTTTAATCCCCTTGTTAATCCACTGTAGTTTCGCCGTTCACAAATCGCCCTGCTTCACAGCTACTCCGATCGTGCGTGTAATCTGATGGCATCTCGATTGCCCTCTCTCTTGCAACAAGAGTCAACCATTCGGGTTCAGGCAACTACGCCCAGTATCACTTCCAACTCTTGCGTGAGATCTGGGCCAGTGACCGAATACACCGCCCCAAACTGATTTTTTCTAATTCTCTGCAGCGTGCGTTTGGTCTTTATCAGTGAAAGTGGATTTCGCCACACAATTTGCAGGTCCATAACTCAACTCCTCAACCTCGTCCGCGTATGCGCTCATTGTTTGCAATTTCTTTTGATCATGACACGGACTGTAGAAGAAGTTCCGCCAGCGGAACAACCCTAGATCGAAGGGTTGCTCGCCCACCCCGTGGAGATGGATGGCCATACCGCTTTAGAGGGAGTTGAAGATAACACCAGAGGGGCACTCAAATATCGAGACGCTTCCTACCAAAAAGAAGAGCATCGACCGACCGGGCGCCGGGTCCTAGGACTGCCAGGACGACACCTGTCGTCGCGAACATGATGGTTCCGCGTAAGTGGTCGGTACCAGAAACTGCGATCCATAGCTCAGTGACTGCCACAACTGCGCCCGCGATCGGCGTCCACAACCCGACGAGGAGGAAGATTCCTGCGCTGCCGGCAACTACTTCCAGGATGCGCAGACGCTGGCGCGGTTGGCACGGATCGACCCTGAGTTGTTGTGTCCAGTGAAGCATCGCAGCGCCACAGCCCAGGCGGATCTCACCGTGATTCGAGCGCGAGCAGCGCTGGTGCGAGCGCGCACCGGGCTGGTGAACAGCGCACGCAGCCTGGCCAAGAGCTACGGAGAACGCTTGCGCGGCTGCAATGTGCGCAATATGAATCCGAAAAAAGCCGAAGGCTTGAGCCCGGAGTTGCAAGCGGCACTGCGGCCGTTGCTGGCGACACTGGAATCGCTGAGCGAACAAATCACCGAGTACAACGAGTGCATCGAGAGACTCGCGCAACAGAGCTATCCGCAGGTGGCGCTGCTGAAACAGATCAAAGGAGTCGGGACGTTGATCGCACTCACGTTCTTGTTGACGCTGGAAGATCCGCATCGTTTCCGCAAAAGCCGCGATGTGGGATGTTATCTGGGGCTTCAACCGGGGCGCAGAAACTCAGGCCAGAGCCAGCCGCAGATGCACATCAGCAAAGAAGGCGATCCGTACCTGCGAACGCTGCTGGTGCAGGGAATCTATTCCCACCGTTTTCAAGGGCATCGTGAAAATAACACCAATGTTGGGAAAGCGCAATGTCGATGAGGGTTTGCCCACCATCTTCTCGCGGTCGACCAAAAACAGCTTCGGACGATTTCGGGTGATCTGGGGTGATTTCGGCAGACGTTTTACTAGGAAATCCTAGAGCAGAAGTGACTCGTAATCTATAGGCTCTGCTTGTACGAAAATGCTTGGGCGAGCTCAGGTCTACTGATTAAGAGTTGTTGCACCTCAGTATGTTCAGCCGCAACGATCACCATGTGAAATCAATCACCTGCCCACAACCTAGCCCGCACGGAAGCACTTTGTCGAAGTAGCGAAAAAGCCCACATTGGCGCACATGGGGTTCGAAGCGTACGGCACATTCCGCGACACACCGTGTCAGCTGAGCTGCTGCCGTTAAAGGGCGCTGACAGAAAGTTGTAACTACAAGGCAACGGTCGCACCGCAATGCCTTGTAAAGGACAGCTAAGAAGGCGAATGATGCTCAAGTTGTGCCGTTTTTGTATCGCGAGTTTGAACCGTAAATCCTGGAGATTCAATCCCGCCGATTCTGCGACTGGGCGACGGGCAAATGCCATCCTCGGTATATCGCCATAACTCGCAGCCAGAAGCAAAGTAGTGCGCCCACGGTCAACACCACAAAAGCCGGGTAATGCAAATCATATCCGATCACCACTACGACGCCAGCGGCTAGCGCAGCAACAGCATAAATATCCGCCTCGAGCACCGTCGGCGTTTGGTTGACAAGCACATCGCGCAATATGCCACCACCAATCCCGGTTAGCACTCCCATAAAAATCGCCATCACCGGATTGAGTCCCGCGATGAGCGCCTTTTGTGTGCCGGCGACGGCAAACAGGCCGAGTCCCGCGGCGTCGAATAACAACACCAGCCTGCGACGTTTATCGATGTTGGGATACCAGAAGAACGTCACCAATCCTGCCAGAAGAGAGACCCCGAGATAGCGCCAGTCGCTGATGGCCGCTGGTGGCACCGCGCCAATCAGCACATCTCGTGTGATCCCACCGGCATTACCGGCCGCGAACGAGAGTGCCATTAGACCGAACAGATCGAACCGGCTTTTGACACCCGCTGCCGCACCGCTGAGTGCGAAAACGAATGTGCCAAGCAGATCCACCGCATCCAGAAAAGGACCCGCTAGTTGATGCCCGTGCATCAGGATGCTGTTCACGAGGCCAGCCATGCATGCGCCGCAACAACCAGGGCCTTCACACCTGTCTCCAGAGTTGGGTGGATCACCGGTGCAAAGCGCGGATTGTGGTTGGTCGGCAGCGAATTGAGCGTGCCATCCTTCTTCGCCTTGTCATATACCTCAGGATCGTCACCGCCAAAGAACCAGAACACCGCCGGGGCGTGCCACTCCGCCCCAAAGCATCCGAAATCCTCGCTCGCCATCGTAGGTTTAGTTTGCTCTACGGAGCCGTCAGGGAAGTTTTGGCGAAACGCGTCAACGACCTTCTCTGTCGCATCGACATCGTTTGTTACCAATGAATAGCGGTCCAGTGGAGTGATCTCCGGTACCCTCGGCGCACCTGAAGCTGCTGCTTCGGCATTCACAATTCGTTCAATCGCTGCAAGCACATGTTTGCGGACCCCCTCATCAAAGGTGCGCACGTTTAACTTGATAATCGCCTCGTCAGGAATAACATTCTCTTTCGTGCCCGCCTGCAGCGCCCCAATCGTCACCACGGCGGAATCTGTTGGAGCGACTTCTCGCGAGACGATGGTTTGCAGCCTCATGACTGTCGAGGCGGCCATGACAACGGGATCAATGCTCGCCTCTGGCATCGAGCCATGCGCACCACGCCCAAACAAACGAATTTGCAGGCTGTCAGCAGCGGAGGTCACAACCCCTGTACGCCAATCGAGGTGCCCAGACGGCAAGCTCATGACGTGTTGCCCGAGCACGACATCGGGCTTTGTAAACCGTTTGAAGAGCCCGTCGTCAATCATGGCTTGAGCGCCCTGTGCCGTCTCCTCCCCTGGTTGAAAGACTGGCATCAACGTTCCATGCCAGCTATCGCGGCTCTTGGCAAACAGCGAGGTCGCTCCAATCAAGCAGGCCACGTGCATGTCGTGGCCGCAGGAGTGCGCCACTGGCACCGTTTTGCCATCAGGACCTGTCGCTGTAACTGTACTCGCGTAGGGAAGCCCAGTAGCCTCCTTGATGGGCAACGCATCCATGTCAGCGCGCAGCATGACGGTTGGGCCGTCTCCGTTGCGCAATATACCGACAACTCCCGTCTTGCCGACTCCTGTGGTGACCTCAAAGCCGATGGCCTTGAGATGATCCGCCGCAATCTGAGCGGTTCGTGTCTCGTGCATGGACAATTCGGGGTGGGCATGGATGTCTTTATAGACAGCCTCTAGTTCTGGAAGCAATGTGGCTAGACTTGCAAGGATCGCTGTCGGCTTCTTCTCGCTCATGAAAGTAGTCTCCTTGAGTCAAATCGCCACAACGTGAGTCGGGTCGCGAGCTAGCGACAACTGCTGTTGCTAGCGTTGGGAATTGCCAGGAACGTAATGCTGGCTGGCGCGAAACTGATGCGACCTGAGGGCGTTGGCTGACCCATGAATTCCGGAACGTCGCCATCACTATTCAGCTGAAGAGTCTTCCCGTTGAGCTGCACTTCTCTGTCTTGAAGTTGCTTGGCAGTCAGCGTGTAGCGCTCTGCCTCGGGGACCGACGTGACTTCATGGACTCGTTGTGCGTCGGCATTGATGAGCAGGACCGCGACGCCACCGGAATGGTTCCGCAGACAGTGCGCATAAGCATAGAGATTCGGAGTTGATGCTATCTGTGGATCAAGAACTGTCGTACCCATGAGGCGTCGCCAAAGCAAAGCAGCCCAGTAATTCGGGCGTGGTGCGAATGTATTTTCGTCTAACAAGCCATAGTCGCTTGATGCCAATGTGTTGTGCATAATCACCTTCACGCCACGTTGGGCGAGGCTTGCATGTTGAACAAGATATCGGAAGGTGTCCAGAAAAGTTGACGCCCAGGGGTTTCCACCGCAGGCTGCATCGGCGGTTTCCGTAATCCAGAGTGATTTGCCCGGTTCGAACTTGTCTCGAAGGTCCGCGTAGAATGTGCCAATCTTTTCCGGTCGCGAGAGCCAGTCTTGAGAAAGGGCCGCTGCTGCCGTTGTCTGTGATGATGCGCCCATGCTTGCACACCGCTGCGAAATAGCGGCATAGAGATGGTACGAAAAAACGTCGAATACCGGACCGGCTGCGTGGAGCAGGTCTTCGGATTTCAACACCCCGCCAGCCATCGGTATCGCGAACGGTCCCTCGCCAACTGAACCTGGGCCGAGAAATAGTGTATCGGGCGCTGTTTTCCGAAGGAACGAACGGAACACCTCGACGTCGCGGCCATACCTTGCGGCATCGTATCCTTCCGGTGCGCCGCCCATCGCCGCAAATGTCGGCTCATTCATGAATTCGCTTGCCGCGATTCGTCCTCCAACAGATTTTGTGTACTTAAACAATTCCCGAGCCTGCTCGGAGGTCCACACGCCTTGCGCATCACGGGGTCCTGGTCCGGTTGCCACGGACGTGACGATCTCGGCATTCACCACACGAGAAAAATCAATGACACCTTTCCATTCCTGTCGCGTTAGGACTCCGCTGAAACCCGATGGCGCATTTGCTGGGGCGGCATTTTCCGAATCCTGAAAATAGGCACTATTGGCCCACGTGCCGCTGACTCGCACATATGCGGGGCTTAACGCCGCTGCCAGTTTTCGCAATCGCGGATTTGAAAGATCAATGGGCGCTCGATATTGATAGAGGTTCGGATCTATGCCTGCCGGAGCGAAACCCGCGTGGGAGGCGGACTCCTGCGCTTTACTTTCGTTCGTGGTGCTCCCGTATGGTTTCCAAAATCTTCCGCCGATGACCTCCACCATTTCAATGTTGTAGGACTGGAAGCGCTCATCGACGGTGCCAATACGTGGCATCTTGGCCGGATCGAGTGACGCAACCTGTGCCATCAATCGTGTTGCTAGAAACACGACGGCCACTGTGGAGAAAGCTGTCGCTATGCGCATTCTCGAAGCGTTGCTTCTCTTCATTCCATCACCTCCATCGGAGGCCGACAATTCATAGTTCGTCACAGCAAAGAGGCGTAAACTGCTCACGTGCTGCCTAATTTAATAGAATCGGCCATGCATAATCTAAGGTCTCGGACGCCGCCCAATTTGACGGTGACGCATGTCTAGCCACAAAACGATTACCGTCTCAAGAAATGGACCTTACATCGTCTCCGGTTCGGTGTCACTCAGGCTTGAGACAATCGGAGTTAACGCCGCGGGCGAGTCAACTGAGTGGGTTGAGGGTAATGCTTTCCCGGCATCCGTGCAATATGCACTCTGCCGCTGCGGAAATTCGAACAAGAAACCGTTCTGCGACGGCACGCATGCCAAGATCGGTTTCGACGGGACCGAAACTGCCAGTCGAAAGCCCGTCACGGAGCAGGCGCAAGTGCTCGAAGGGCCGTCGATGCAACTCGCTGATGCCGAGGTCTTGTGCGCGTTCGCGCGCTTTTGCGATCCACACGGCCAGGTTTGGAATGAGGTGAAAGACACCAATGATCCCAAGGTGCGAGTGCAGTTTCTCCAGCAGGTGGGTAACTGCCCTTCGGGTCGATTGATCGCGGTTGACAAACACGACGGAGAATCGATCGAGCCGAAACTGCCACATTCAATCGCATTAGTTGAGGATCCGGCGCAGAAGTGTAGCGGTCCGTTGTGGGTTCGTGGAGGTATCGCGCTCGTCGGCGCGGATGGCCAAGCCTACGAAATTCGCAATCGCATGACACTGTGCCGCTGCGGCAAGTCCGAAAACAAACCTTTCTGTAACGGAGAGCATGCAGCCGACCCCAAGTTTCGCGATGGACTAGTCTGAACCCAGAGCTTTCTCACAGGGAGGCTCGTCGGCGGAACGGTATTCGCGTATGCCCAAGGGAGGCGGCTTGACAGCCCCGAGCTCAGAGAAGAGTTGTGTTCGGAAGACAGGCCTTCTACCCAATGTTTTAGTGGCCTAAGCTAAGAGCCAGTCAGGTATAGAATGAAGCCCCGGCAGGCTGATGGCTAGCACGTGCTTAGGCAACCTGTCCGAGTTTGTATTTTTGGAGGATCACATGACACAGAACAATCTTGAGCTCATGCGGACACTCGACGATTCGTGGAACGCACAGGACTGGGATACGTTCGAAAAGCGGCATTCGAAGGACACCACCGTCTTTTGGCCTGGTCAGCCCGAGCCAACAAGAGGGCGCGACAACCACAAGGCGGAGTCCATCCAATTTTTCAAGACGTTCCCCGACAATCATCTGATTAATCATCCTTACAAAGTGGAGATTGCTCAGGGCGAATGGACGTGCACTGTGGCGGATTTCAGGGGAACGATGACAGGTCCGATGACAATGGCAGGCGGAACGGTGATCCAGCCCACGAACAAGAGTTTCCACGTGGATTTCTGTACCGTTGCGCGCTGGAACGAACAAGGTCAGATCGTGGAAGAGAATCTTTTTTACGATCTCATGGGCCTGCTGAAACAAATAGGCCTGATGCCGAGCCAAGAGCAAAAGGCGGCGTAACGACGAGAGATCCAACAATGGCCGAGCGGATGCCAGCGTTGTTCATTGGGCACGGGAATCCGATGAATGCGCTGCTGGTGAACCCTTATACGCAGCGGTGGGCATCGATCGGCGCGACCCTGCCGAAGCCGAAGGCAATACTTTCGGTGTCGGCCCACTGGTACATCGAAGACGCAGCCGTCACCGTGAGCACCGCGCCGAGGACGATCCACGATTTCGGCGGCTTTCCGCGCGAGCTATATCAGGTGCAATATCCCGCGCCCGGTGATCCCGACCTCGCTGCGCGCGTCCAGAAATTGCTTGCTCATGTGCCGGTGCGTCGCGACGACCACTGGGGTCTCGACCACGGTACTTGGTCGGTTCTGCGCCACGTCTGTCCACAAGCCGATATTCCAGTGGTTCAACTCAGCATTGACGAAACGCAACCGCCCTCGTTCCATTACGAAGTCGGCAAGCGCCTGGCGCTCTTACGAGAAGAAGGCATTCTCATCCTCGGTAGCGGCAACATCGTGCACAACCTGCATGCCTATGCTTGGGGACGGCACGCACCGGAGCCGTATGATTGGGCGATCTCGTTTGAAACTCGAGTCCGCGAGCTGCTCCTCGCGGGAGAGTACAAGCCGCTCGTGAATTATGAGGATCAGCTCGGCAGTGAAGCGGAACTAGCAGTGCCCACGCCGGACCATTATGTGCCGCTGCTTTACGTTGCCGGCACTCGCATACCCTCCGAGCCGCTCACATTTCCTGTTGAGGGCGTAGATGGCGGTTCGGTCTCGATGCTTGCAGTGCAAGTGGGCTGATTAAAACTGGGGAACACCCTGCCCGCAACGCGAAAGTGGTCCAGAAACGGGGCTTCTCGGAACTGTGCTAGCGATAGTTTTCCTTCCGAGCGCAGAGGCACACTACCGGCACACCTGTGCGGCCCACAGAACAGTATCTATCTGTGTGTCGGTTAAGGGATGGCTTATCGGCCGTGAGCCGAAGAGCGCTCGGCGGACTGCGGTCGTTTCCGAAATTCGGCACACTCTTGGCACACAACCGAACGGCGGTCTTCAAAAACTCGACCGGGTCGCAAGTGGATCGAACCCCGTAACCGAGCCCGTGGGGATCTTAAAACGTCTCTATTGCGAGTGTCGGAAATGAGGAGCGATACAGACGATCATCTAGAGTTAGAAGGCGGCAGCCGTTGGATGATGCATGAGCCCCTATCACGAAGTCTGCGAGAATGCGACGAGCACCCGCGTCGCGCTGCTTACGTCGGCGTTCTGCATAAGCTTGAAAAGCTCGTCCGGCCAATCGCCATATTTGCTCTGGCAACTCCCAATCGATCCCGATTCCTGTCTCCTCAAAAAAAGAACCGACGAACGCTTCGCTGCGACCAGGAGCCGCGATCAACTCTGCGAACACGGGAGCGGCAGCGACCAGGGTCCCTCGGTGAAATGCAGTTTCCAAGGCCTTTTGTGCCGCTAGACTCAATGCCGAGTCGTTGTCCCACAACGCAATCACCACGTTTGTGTCGATAGCCGTTGTCATTGTCCCCTCATCCCGCGTAGCCACTTCGTAATGCTTTTTCTGCCGGATGGGATTTCGGAGTTGCCAATGCCGCGATACTTTGAAAACGCGCTCTGGCTTCTAACCGGCCGCACGCGTATCCCCTTGCCATCGCTCTCGAATAGCAGTTTATCCCCGCTTCGAACCCCCAGTACGCGCCGGATTTCGCGAGGCACCGTAATCTGTCCCTTACTTGTGATCGTCGCTTGTTTTTGCATAGTCTCGCCCCACTCTCCTTACTTTACAACAAATGCCTTACTTTGGCCAGCGAGGGATTCGGGACGAAGCAGAGTGACTGATGCATCGCAACGGCTGACTCGCCGTCAGTCATCCGTTCTGGTCGATCCCTTCTCTTCGTTACACCACCAATGTGTTGCCTGGATATTGTCCGGGTGGTCATCTCTCCACGCTCCGCCCATTCCTTTCGGATTCCTGTGGTCCGGAACGATGTCGTTGTAGTCGGTGAACTCTTCGTGGCAGATGGCGCAGATTCCCCCCTGCTGCCGCACCTTGCGGTTCAGGAGTTTCCTTATCTCCACCGGTGATCGCAATTCCCGGTATCCCCGCGGGTGGTGCGGGTCTTCAATTCTCTGAATACCAAGCCTGACCAGCTTCGGCCTGGGGAGAAGTTCCCGGCCACAGCAGAAGAGGGATTTGTGGATCGGGCACAATTCATTGCTACGAAGTCTCATGGCAACTGCCTCTGATTCGCGTCTGAAATGGAAAGCGTGGCAAAGCGCGGGAGTGCTCGCGGATGGAAGGGAGTCGGACGAAGGCTGGCCTAATACAATTCCCGGCTGAGGAAAATCAATGTCGAACCCGGCGAAGGTAGTTCAGCACTTAAGGAAGGAACGGGATCAAGCGCTGAGCGGACTCGATCAACTGGACAAAGCTTTAAAAGCGCTGACCGGAGTCAGCGGAGTTGGTGGAAGCAACGGAAGAAGCAGCCTCGCCCATCGGTCAGGAAAGCGGAAGACCATGTCGGGCAGAAGCACGGAAACGGATCGCGGCGGCGCAACGTGCGCGTTGGGCGAAGCGGAAAGCTGCTCAGCGAACGAAGTAAGCGGAATGGGACCTTGTTTTCCACATTCCGATTCACAGATATTTCGTTTTCACCCTGAATTTCGCATTGACAGCGTTCGCGGGACTGTTTAGTTTGATCGACGTCGACGGCTGAAAGGATTGGCGAAATAAAACTTGCCAGTCCGAAGTAGGCTGAGTGATCTGCCCGGCAGGGCGACCTGTAGGGCAACCAGACCCGAAAAAACCGGCTGACTCTGCGAGGAGGTGCCGGGGTTTGGGACGCGAAAGCGGCGATCGCATCAAGGGCTGCGACGGTGCATGAATCCACGCTGTCGGCTCCCTCGCAGGAGCAGATGGCTGGAACATAACCAATGTCGCAGCCTTTCCATTTCCACTTCTCACATTCTTGGGTAGTCCCGCAAGCCTCCGAAATTCTTCATGAAGTTCTCGGGGCAGGTTGAACCAATCCCGAATTTCAACAGCAATTGTGAATAAACTTGTGCGTCCGAGTTCCGGATCCTGATACCGCGCGGGGTTGACCGGTTTGCACCCGCCGATGGGCACGACTTGCTTTGTAAATCCGATGATGGTGAATCGATGAGAAAAAGTCGAGCTGTGCTGGATCGGTCGAAGGATGCAGAGAAGCACCTCGATGAGCTCGTCGTTCGCGTGCTGAACAAGATCAGGAAACCCAGTACAGCCGAAGAAATTACCGAACTAATCAATCGGGAACTCGGCCCACGAGGCCAGTTCTTTGACGCGAAGGAAGTGGAAACCTGGCTTCGAAGCGCCCGCGGCAGAGCCGTTCCACTCTATTGGCTGGCAACGCGTCCTCGCCGGTGAGCTTCTTCCTCGTTTTCGGCCTACTCAAACAGCGTCGCTTGCCCAGCAGCATCCACCGGATCCTGGAAATTGCTTAGCCCGACTCCCACCAATCGATAGTGTTGTTGTGGATCAGACTCAACTCGTTCGCGAAGCCGGAGTGCGATCTCGGTTAATTCTGCGCAGGATGACGGAGGTGTGCCCGGCGTATAGCTGCGGGTGAGAATCTTGCACTCACTGGTCTTGAGTTTGAGCACGATGGTGCGCGGCATTCGAGTCTCCTTGCGCGAATCCGACCATAACTTCTCCGCAAGCCGCCGGATCATGGGCTCGGTTTCAGTTAACAGCACATCCTGCTCTAACGTGTCCTCTACGGATATCGATTGTGTAGGCCGGTCTGATACAACCGGGTTCTCGTCGATGCCGCGCGCGAGTTCATAAAGCCTCACGCCGTATTTCCCAAACTGTCCTTCTAGTGCGGGCACCTCCAGCTTTCGTAAATCCGCCACGGTTTTCACGCCGAGACTGGCGAGCTTCTCCCCGGTGACCTTGCCGACTCCGGGGAGCCGTTCGACCGCCAACGGAAGAAGAAAGGCATCGATCTCCTCCGGCTGAATCACGAACAGCCCATCAGGCTTGCGCCAGTCAGAAGCGAGTTTCGCTAAGAACTTGTTCGGCGCCACCCCGGCCGACGCAGTCACATTCAGCTCTTGTCGGATTTGCTCACGAATTGTCCGCGCGACCAGCGTAGCCGTTGGCAATCGCGTCATGTTTTCGGTGACGTCCAGATACGCCTCATCCAATGAAAGTGGCTCAATCAGGTCAGTATGACGCTGAAAGATCTCATGTACAGATCGCGACACTGCGCGATACCGGACGAAATCCGGAGGCAGAAAGATTGCCTGAGGACACAAACGCATCGCTCGCATCGCTGGCATTGCGGAGCGCACTCCGAATGCTCTCGCCTCGTACGAAGCAGCGCACACCACTGAGCGTTTTGCCTGCCAGGCGACGATAACCGGCTTTCCGCGCAAGTCAGGATTGTCCCGCTGCTCCACGGACGCATAGAAGGCATCCATGTCGATGTGGATGATTTTGCGCACGGTTCTCTTGACCAGGATATCCAAGCCAGCAGCAACGGAATTAAGGCCTAACTGGGCGAAGCTGCTCTCGTTGACCAGCAGGAGTAATTCCATATTTCACATTCAGAAAACTCTGCAGAGCCGAAGGCAAACCTCCGGCCAATTCTTGCCAGGTGAGCACCTTGCATCGGACACGAAGTTCTGCCGATCGCACGCAGCAAACCAGCGCGTACCACTCCTCGATCAGCTCTGGACGGCGAGCGTCAATCAATGCGCAGAAATCGAGATCGAGCGCGTAAGCCGCAAGAATATTGCGGATGAGCTGATAGGAAACGTACCGCTTCCCGATTCTTGGGAGCTGGCGGCACGCAAAGACCTCTCTGAAATCCCTGTAGCCTTCAACCAGTTCCGCCCTCTCTGTTCGCTCGATCGCTCGGCTGAGTAGCGGCACACGAGGGTTGAACCCGAATTCGGGACGGCTTCCGATCTCGATTCCTAGAATGTTGCAAAAATCGGCTCTCGATGTGACACGGGGATAGCAGAAGATATTCATCAGCAGAGCGTCTGAACTTACGGACGAATCGAGCTCATGCCACGGTCCATCTCTGGTTGGCAGACACCGTCGGCCACGAGCATGTACTTTCTCGAGACGTTTGCGCCATCCTGGCTCTCTGAGAATCGCTCCGTAACTGGCCGGGATGAAGTTTCCATGATGTTGGCCGCCTTCTGACTGTCGGTAGACCACGACCGGCAATTCGCCATAGCTCATGACGTGCGGCAAAGCGCTCAAGGTGGCATAGGAACGGTTGCGAGCGATCAACTCCTGTCGGAGCAAAGAAGCGCGGCTACTCGATATGGAAAGCACTGGAGCTATCCTCTCAGCCGTGCCTGGATCATCTCGGCCAGGCGGATGCTGTCGGCGATCTTTGCGTAAACGACGGGAGATGATTTTATTTCGTCTCGATTCAAGCGCACGGCGGCAATCAGTGAGGCAGCGATGAGCAAGACAGAGTCGGGTCTCTTTGCCTCCTTATTATTATTGGCATTGTTGACGCTTCGATTTGCCCGGCAACTGGCGCTTGGCCCGGGTGGGCCCTTGAACACTTCAGCCGGATTGTACCGATACGCGGCCCAACAGCAGGAGCAGGTTACGACGACAGTATCTTGCGGCGGCGGCTCAGCTCTTTCCGGCTCTGCATGCTCGATCTGCGCATCGATGGCGCGGCAGTTGACAGTGCAACCGCACTTTTTGCACTTTACAACCCAAGCTGTCGGCAGCCCCAGCCCACTTGTCACGCCCACTATCATAGGCGAATACATGGCGAAAGTCATCCTCGGCCAATGAGGTGAACATGCGAGATCGATCTGCCCTTCGATTCTGCTAAAGTGACAAGCATGTGCGGACGCTATCGGCTCACGGCAAAGGAGCGCTACCTGCGGGATCACTTCAGCCTCGACGAAGATCCTGCTTGGCAGGCGCGCTGGAACATCGCCCCGACTCAGCAGATCGCCGCAATTCGCCAGCACCCCAAGGAACCGAAACGCATCTTTGGCCTCATACGGTGGGGTCTCATTCCATACTGGGCGAAAGATCAATCGTTTGGCTTAAGGGCTATGAACGCAATGTCTGAAACTGCTGCGGAGAAACCCGTCTTCCGCGACGCACTGAAGCGGCGCCGGTGTCTCATTCCTGCGGACGGCTTTTTCGAATGGAAAAAAATCGCGCCTAAAGAGAAACAGGCATACAACTTCGGCCTCGCGACCGGCTCTTTGTTTGCTTTCGCGGGACTATGGGATCGCCGGCGAGATTCGAACAACAACATTCTCGAAACCTGCGCCATCCTGACGACCATGCCGAATTCCCTCGTCGCCGAGGTGCATGACCGCATGCCGGCCATTCTGGGTTCCGAGGATTATGAGGGTTGGCTGGATCCTGGCATCACCAAAGCTGAGGCGATTTTTGACTGTCTAAGGCCGTTTGATGCGAGCCTGATGAGGAAATATCCGGTCGGCCCTCGCGTGAATCGCCCGGAGAACGACGATGAGGAGTGTGCGAGAGAAGTCTCAGTGGACAACCCGGCGCCGACGTTGTTCTGACTTCATCGAGCGGCGCGAATCCGAGGTACTTTCTCTCAAATTGCCCATACGCCGTCGTATGTTCTTGGCCGCATATGGTGGGCGTATCATGTCGGTTGAGTCCGGCAAGAATACGTTGGGTGCTCACCGTGGATCCAGTCGACAAGCCCCGCTCTGAAACATCTCCCAAAAGAACCCCGAAACGAGAGTGGAAGATCGCATCACTCGCTCTCGTGGTCTCCTCGGCCATTCTCGTCGTAGCCGTGCTCGTAGCCAATCTCCAGTCACCGCGCGTCGCCCTGGCGCTGCTGATTTCCCTGATCGCTGCCATGATAATTTTCGCCCTAGTGTCGGCCGACGTAATCCGCCAGATGCGCACAAGAGAACGCCAGGTACGAACTGTCTTTGAAGACAGGGAGCAGGAGTTTCGCCAAATGGCCGACAACATTCAGGAAATCTTCTGGGTGATCGACCCCGAGACGAGGACAGCTACCTATGTGAATCCCGCCTACGAAGCGATCACCGGCCGCTCCTGTCAGTCCTTGATTGAGGAACCATCCTCGTATGAGAAGGCCATCCATCCCGATGATCGAGCTCACGTGCTCGGAAAGCTGAAGCAGGCGGCCCAAAGCGGTCACTTCGAAGAAAGATTTCGTATTGTCAGGCCTAAGGGTGAAATTCGCTGGGTTTGGGTTCGCGGCTTTCCACGGAAAAACGCGAATGGAAGGATCATCCGCCTGGGCGGAACCGCGCTCGACATCACCGCGCTGAAGGAAGCCGAAGACCAGGTCGCAGCCAATCTTGCTAAGGCGAACTCGGCATGGGCAGAAGAAGAGGCGCTGCGCAAGGCAACCCTCGCCCTTACCGAAGACCTTCACATGGATTGCGTTCTGGATGCATTGCTCCGCTCTCTGGCTGAGTTGGTTCCCTACGCCTGCGCTCGTGTTCTCGTGCCCGAAGGCGGGCCGCATTGGCTGGCCCTGGGCGAAAAATCTTGTCCCCAGCCCGCGACGACGTCTCCCCGCAGTCCTCTGACATTCGATGCGGACGAGTCTCCTTTCTTTCAGCGTATCTGGTCCGAGCGGAAACCTATCTTGATCTCTGACACTCGGCAGGAGGAAGGATGGCAGACTTTCGCGGGACACACTGAGTTCCGTTCCTGGCTCAGCGTCCCGCTGGTCGCCTCGGGAGAGTTCCTGGGGTTTCTCTCTGTTGGTCATGGTAAGCCGAACCACTTTGCGGAGGACCACCTGCGGCGCGCCGAGCTGCTTGCCATACCCGCCGCGGTCGCGATTCAAAATGCGCGTCTCTATTCGACTGCCGAGATTTATGGCTCGGAGCTCGAAAAACGGCTGGCCGACCTGGAAAGCGCGCGTTGCGCGCTCGACGAATCTGAAGAAGGCCGCCGGGTATCCGAAGAGAAGTTCGAGAAAATCTTTGATTCCAGCCCCATTGCGTTTTCGATCACGACGCTCGAAGACGGCCGTTTCCTGGAGGTCAACAAGGCTTTCGAACTACGCTACGGATACTCTCGGCAGGAGGTCCTCGGACATACCGTCCACGATCTCAGAATATGGGAGGATCCTGCGGAGCGCCGGCTGCTGGTTGCGCAACTGAAACGCGGAGGTCCCATCCGCAACGTCGTCACCCGTCTTCGCACGAAATGCGGCGAAATCAAGCTAACCGCGTTCTCCGCAGACCGCATTCAATTCGACGGCCAAAGCTGCATTCTTGTCGTCTCCGGGGATGTCTCGAGTCACGACCCGAAAACGATTCACTAAAGCTACCTCTAGGCGCTTGCAGCCCTGCACAAGCCCCGTTCTTTTGAATAACCAGAGCTGGCAAAACCCCAGCCACGTCGCGATTGCCAGCGGCTTAGGGTTGTTGTTGTCCAGAATTCCGACCGCCAAAAATAAATTTCACCACCTGCGAACGGAAATAGGTCACGATGGTGATCATCCTTTCCGCGAGAAAACGTTGTGGGGACCAGCCATCGAGCAGTTCGGAAAGCGATCAGGCAGCCAGCCAAGCTGAGAGGACCAAGTACGTCGCACGGCGGAGGTTTCGCAAGTTGTCAGAAATGCGGAACTTTGCGCGCAGATAGAGCAGGCTCTTACCTCGTTCGGAGATTCGAATCGCACAAACTGAGTCAGTCCCGTGTGGAATCAACACGATTCCCAGAGCCGCATAGCGTTCTGTTCAGCGTCAGAAGATCCTCAGAAACAGTGCTCCAGGCCGGCAATTTGTACGGCTTACCGACCGTCGCCAGAAACCCTTCCCAAGGGTGTTTTGCAATCGAGCCGACGGATGTCGTGCTCGTGCGTTCTCGCATCTCCTGGTCGATCCCTTTGGCACGTGAAACCATTCCGTAAGAATCTGACCTCATCGTCGGAGTGAACACCCGTCTGGCCCGGATGTAATCTTCAACGCTTTGTCGCAAATCAAACTTCGTCGCAAATCAATGGTGCAGTGATGGCGTGCGCAGGGAGAAGACTTGCTTGGTGGGACCGGGATGTGGATCGCACGGGAAGACCGATTCGGCCTGACGTGCGATTGGCCGGCCATGAGATTTGGGAACAAGCCTGTCAGCGGACAAAGGTTCTTCTTGCGGATTATGAGCCTGCGGCTGAACTAATGGAGTATACGGTCGCCCAGGTCTCCCGTTATCTGGATCGGATCAGCGCACCCCTCTCCACCCGGAAGCACGGACTTCTCTTGGTAGCCTTCTGTCGGGCACTTCAACGCTTTGCTGCCAAGTCAAGCCGCATCGAACTGGTGGGAGGGTCCGGTGACCTCACAAACCACACGGCAGACCATGCTTGGATGCGCCAAGTCAACGCCCGCCTGGAACTCGAAAGCATTGTTCGACAACTCAGCGAGAGAAATGCCGCCGTCCTGACGCTCAGAGCTGCCGAATACGAGTGGAAGGAAATTGCTCAACTCTTCGGAGTCTCGGTCGGCGCCATTCGCAACGCATTTTGGCGCGAGATAGGCAAGATCAGATGCGGAACGCAAAAGCCTGAGTCCCATACCGAGATCAATGCTCGATGCACACATAAACGTTGATGGGGTGATCCTCGGGATTGGCTCTGGTGAGCACATGGAGGAAAGGAGGAGCAAACGGAAGTACGGTCCTCTTCGCGAAGTTCCTGGTTTGTCGCGGGAATACATCAGGTCGAGCAGTTGAAATTAAACAAGGAAGCCTGCCACTATCGTCGCAGGTTCCAATGACTCTATGCTGCTTTCTTTCCTGCCCGTATCTTCGCCCAGCGGGCACGTACAGCCGCCGCGATTTTTTTGCGGGAAGCCGCTGACATGGTGCGCTTGGCGGGAGCAGGAACAGACGTCTTTGTAGCCACGACCGGCTGCGATTGTTTCCGAACGCTTGCCCATCGAGCTTTCTGCGCCAGTGCCATTTTTCGACGCGAAGCCGCTGATATTATTCGCTTCGGTTGGGTCGGCTCGTGAGAAACGGCAAAACCATTTAACGATTCGATTCCAGAAATGATTTGATCTAACTTCTCAACCTCTTTCTGCGCTTGGCTGCGCTTCTCGCGAAGCTCTTGAAGCGCATTCTTTAAATTTGACATTGTTGCCCCTCCCGGGAGTTTTACAGCCGCCTCAATTGTATAGGATGGAATGCGGGCAGAATTTCCGAGTTACATGGAAGAAGGTTTGATGAAGTGGAAGAAGTGGGATTTGTCGTCAAGGGGCTTTCCGATGAACCGTTCCTTTGCCGTGGCGATTGCATCTGTCCATCGCGCCGCGGATTCCTATCTGAAACTGATCGGCTTTCTCCAGGCGCGTTATCGAAAGGCATCGCCGGCAGAAGGGGTTCACTCTGCCGGCTATAAGGTAGACCTATTTTTCGATCTCCTGCAATTCCGAACGATAGAAGTGACGGCGCTCGAAAAGCGGCAGCGGGACTTCGAAGACGCGAGTCTCGCTAGCCTGGAATTCAAACTCCTTGCCGCACTCCGATGCAGGGCAGATCGCTAAGGACTTTTCTCTGCTGAGCGCGAGCTGGTTCTGCGGTATGACAACCCAAATTCCGCACTTGGGGCAGGTCACGCATGAGCACGCAATGCGATCGGCCATACGAAAATTATACGGTCTTCGGTCTGCCGGGCGTGGGCTTGTAATTTACGCGGTAGCGGATAGGTCATCTTCCGCATCCGCTTCCCAACCTGCTTCGTTCTTCACCTGTTCGTTGTACGCCTCCTGTTCTTTTTTCGCATTCCTTACCGGCAGTAGATCGGCGTGGCTCGGGGGAAAGACAAAGGTCTGGACAAAATTCAGCCGGTCAGCGTTGAGCCGGTTTCCCACAACTTCCCGGTGGTGCTGTTTGCAGAACTCGCAAAAATCCTCGGCCTCGATCAACTCCCGCCTCACTCCCTTGTTTGGAACAATCCGGCACTTCAGCCAGCCCCGGTCAATCCATTTCTGCACCTCATCGGCGCGTACGTGCAGAGCTTCAGCCAAGGCGTGTTTGGTAAACCAGTCCTCGCCCATGCGCGCATTCGCTCCAAGCCGGTGCAGCATGGATCGAACCGAAGTTCGCGGCCGTCGCAGCAGGAAAGCAACTTCCCCGAGAGAGCGAGAGGCGATCAGATCGAGCAGCCTCTGTTGCTCTGGTTTCGTCCACTGCCGGTAGCTGCGTGTTGACTTCACCCCCCAACGGCGGACGAGTCTCCAACATGCGCTTTTTGGATTCCCTGAAGTCGTGGCCAGATTGGTGATCAGTTTCTTCAAGCCCATGTGGTTATCGACTCCGGAGGCTTTTGAACCGGCGTCTTTCAGATAGGCCTTGACCATTTCCCGTGCTGCTCCGGGCCAGCGAAACGTGCGACGGCGGACTTCTCGACTCAGTTCTTCCATAACGCTGCAAGACTGTGGACGGCGGACCCCACATCCCCTCCTACCTATACATGGCCGCGAAATGGAAATGTGTCTCACCCTGGACTGAAATTTTCGATGGCATGCACCGATGGTGACTGCGCCCAGGATTTTCATCGACACCGATTGGGGATCGTGGGATTCTGCTGGGGGCAACATGGGAGTCGTGGACTCCATGTTCGACCTGGGCGTGCAGAATGGATTTGGAAAAAGAACTGCTCGACGCGTTTGACCGGGTAGTGCATGAAGACTTTCCCAATCCTCAGCACATCAACTGTCCAGGGCGCCAAGTCCTGCTCAAGCTCGCGCAACAGCCCGCGGACGCTCAACTCTACTACTTGCTCGATCACGTTCGACGGTGCGCTCGTGTTTTGACGAGCTGAAAGACCTTCGACGCGAGGCCAAAAAGCGATGATCCATGAAATCCGCATTAAGACAATTCCCGGAGGGCTTCACTGACGAACCCACCGCCCGTACGGCTTTGTGGCGTGGGGTGAGCCGAGGGGTTGAAGTTTCGAAAAGTCTGCAGACAAGTGTTATGAGCCGACGGCGGTTGAAAAGCCGCGCAATAATGTAGCTAACGCATTGAATATAGAAGCACGCAAGGCGAGATTGTAGAATGTCGCGACTGCTTCAACATAAATCGATGTAGAAGATCAATTCCCCGTGTTTTCCGATGGAACTCCGCCATTGTTTCGACAAGCTTTGCACGTTACCGATCAAAGCGATCAGGTCAGTCTTGTTAACAGCGATCCCTTGTTCTTCCAGACTGCCTTTGAAACTGGCCGCACTAAAGCGCTCGTCTGCCTCCATGTAGTCCAGGACCTTCCTGCCGTTTTCAAGCCAGACGACCTGGTTGTCTCCGTATCCGTGCTCGTCGCTCGCTGACCCTACCCTGGCGGCAGGTCGTGCAGCAGCACAATTAACTTCTCCGGTTCAAGGAAGCAGGACGAGTGTGCATTCCATATTTCTCTCACCGCCCGAAAACTTTGGCTCATGGCCTGACCACCTTCCTTCTCTTGCGTTTGGGTAATTCGGAATCTGTCGGCAGCGTCCTCATCCGCTGCCATAGAACCGGGTCGACAGGAAGCGAAGTTGTGCGCCCCGTTCGTAGATTCACGAACCCGCCGTGGTACGAAAGCCGCCCATATCGGAAGAACCGCGCGAGCATCGCCAGCGCCTGGTAAGCGAGTGTCTGGTTCACGAACGGCTCCTGCCGCTCCAGCGCTTCTAACGCGCTGCACGGTGGAAGTTTGTCCTTCTTGTCGAGCTTCGCGTTGATGAGTTCGGGGAAAAGTTCGGGAGCCGTCGGCAGGCGCGAGTCTCGCGCTTTGTTTCTCTGGTTTTCCGGCTGCGCCGAGCACGAACTGGCCACTGTCGGCATTGTTGCCCAGGTCCAGCCAGTAGTGGCAATTCCAGTAGGTTTGCGTGCGGGTCATCGCGTTCCGCGCAGCGCGAGAATCCACGCAGCCAATCAGAATGTCGGTTTCGTGCCCCCAACCTTCATCGACGAAGTGCGGCACACCCTTCCATCCCAGACCCCAAAACAGATTGATTCGCGTGGCGAGTACCGTCGCCTTATGCAGCCCGATCTCACTTTCGCTGAATGGTTGGCGGACGCAGTTGGTGCGGGAAATCCGGTCGCCGTCGACCAGGGTCACATCCAGCCCATGCGGATGTCCTAAAGCAACCATGGCTTGGTGCAGATATGGCAATCCGGCAGCAATGGCGCTTCCCGTCCCGCCGCAGCCGACTACAGTGACCTGAACCTTCTTCTGCAGCAGCACACCTGGAATCTCATGGTCGATTTTCGCGGGGATTGTCGTTTCGATAGGTGTGGTCATCGTTCCTCACGAATTCCGCGAGCGTCTGCGGCAACTTCACCAGGTACTTCGCTGGAAACGCTATTTTGTCCCGCGAGGGATTGCCACATCGCCAGGAAGCCCCCGCGAAACCGGACATGCTTGCGAACGCCGGAGGCGTGCGTGAATTCGCTTTGGAAGAAGGACTCCTCCCACAGGTCAATGGCTGCGACCGATTTCTCTTGCGGAATCTTCATGCTCCCGGTGCAGCACACGCCGTTGTCATAGCAGTTCCAGTACGGCGCCATGCACAGCTTGGTTTCTGCCGTTGGCCGCTCGTCTTTGGCGAGCGCGCGAATCCACAAATGAGATCCGCACGCTTTGAACAGCAACGGCGGGTGGGGATAGAGCTTGCCGTTCATGTTGGTCAAGACACGATCGTTGCTGTGGTCGCTGAAGAACATGGTTCGCTCGCACGCTGGACTCCACCACACGATCATCTCTGCCGTGCGCACCAGTACGCGCGCTGGCAAGATCTCGGCTGGAACCGATCTTCCCAGTCCGGCCATCAGGTCGAGCAGCATCGGTGGCGTCATCAACTGGCCTTCCGCCAGTCGTGCGGTCTCGCCGTCATGCATCACTTCATGGAGAGTTACAAAGGGATGGCGATACGGGTAGCCTTCATAGCTGCTCTTCCCGTACACCAGCAGGGCCCGGCTCAACCGGAAGTCCTGACTCGAGCCGATGTTCACGGAGATATTCATCGTAGAGGTCCCTGACGAGTTCGACGATCTTGGCAGCGGAGGCCAACGAACGAAGCATCGCGCCAGCGTGATCGAAAACTCGCCGCACTTCTTCATCTAGTTCTTTGTTTGGTTTATCCAAGCGAATCGGGAACGCCACATTCGGCTGGCAAGGGCCGTTCTCGCCCATGTGCTGCGCCTCTTCGTCAAAGCAGGCGTTGATCGCGTCGTTCTCGTACCAGGTGATCAGACATCCAGGCCTGGAGTACTCAGCATCCGCGAGCCAAGCCTCAATTCCGGGTACGTCGTTCTCACTGATCTGGCCGGGCCACGCGTGCTCGTGCCCTTGGCCATGAGCATCCATTTCAAGCAGGTGCCGGATCAGTTCGCGAGCCAGGCCTGTACGCGGTCGGATCTCCTGCAGCAACTTCCGGGCTCTCCCGTATTTGAGCGTCTTAGAGTGCCTCTTGATGCAGGCTGGGATCTCCAAGTCCACTTTGCGATAGACCGACGTTTCCAACTCCTCGTCGTTTAGATCCTCCATCCACGTCTCGGCGTGCTCCTGGGCATCGACGTAGTCGTATACGCGCATCCATTTGTAGAGGTTCGTCGTGAAGACCTCGTAAAAAGCGGCCGGCAGAAGATCGTGTTCGGCTTCGAGGTGGGCGAGCGTCGCACCAATTGGAACGGAAGCGGCAGCCTCGTAGTCGCCGACCAGATACAAATGGTCCGCGATTCCTTCTCTTCCGGCTTCAACCTGATTTCGCTCTTGCTCGGTCAGTTCGAAAAGGCTGTCCGTAATTCGCAGGTCGCCAACCCAGACTCTCTTCACGTCAGCGGCGCGATTCTGGGAGCAAAACCTCCGGAAACCGCGTTCCACGAAGTCCACTGCGCTGCCCGACCAGTCATTGGGGCGGCAAATTCCCAACCGCAACAGGCTCATTCCCAAAACCGCTGCCGGCCCTTCATCCCATCTCGTGCAGTACCGCCATCGAATTCCCTTGAGCCTGGGAAACGTAACCTCCAGCGGCAGCCCGATCACACGAGCGGCGGAAGCACCGTGCCCGCCGGCGGTAAGTATCGGTCTCCGAGTTCGGCTCCGTCTTGAGCGTATTTGAGCGAGTCGAACGCCTTGCCGAGAATTTCCCCGACTTTGAATGCTTCTGGACATTGCTTCAATTGCTCCACGATGGGATCGTTCGTATTGACGCGGCCATGCCTAGCTTCTTGCAACGCTCGCAGCACCCGCTCCGCGTTTTTATCGTTGGTTCGGGAGGATGCGGCAGCTAGGTTTCCTGCGCTTCATGGAAGTCATCTCTTATCACGTCTGACTGACCGCGGAATTGTGGCCTCTGTGTAATCCACGCCCAATCGTCGATGGACTCCAAAAACGATTGCCGCGGGCAGGCTGCCAGGTATGGGCTACAATTCCGCCGGAGGAATCGTATGATGACTGACCCAGCCTCTGCCATCAAACGTGAGGTTCACCAATTGGTTGAGCTGCAGATTGAAACGCTGCGACAACCGTCCCGCTTGACTGCTTCTGATCTGTCCGACTATCGCGTGCGCTCCGAAAAAATCACAACGTTGTTCCACGAACTGGACCAGCTACGAAGAGCCCACTTCGAGAGGCCATTGCGCAGAGCATCTTGAGGGTTCGCCATGGCTGGTCTTGAGGGGTCAAGCGGCCGTCCGCGGCGTCAGCATCTCTTTGGCCTGCTTTGTTGCCAGTATTGCGCGATCGCGGACCTAACCATGCGGCGAGCGGCCCTGGAGCGTCACCCCTTCGCTCCGATCGCGCGAACAAACTTGTAGACCAGCTTGCCCGCGACCGTTTCAGGTCCTTCAATGGCAGCTGTAGCTATTTCTGGATACAAATGCGTGTACGTATCTCTGACCTGTTCCGGGGTCATCGTTGGGGTCGTATCAGGCAGTTTGACTCCGTTGTAGACAAATTCTCGTTCCAGGCGATGTACTTCCATGACGACTCCTTTCTGGAATGATCTGTAAACACGACAGGACAGCGGATTTCACTCGTCGTTCTTGCGCTTCAAGGTCGAACAGGCTTCCGGTACTCGCGTCAGGGCCAACCCCAGCGCTGCGATGGCTGGGTAAGCTCGGGCGTCGATGTCGGATCATCTGAGTTTTCTTAGTTTTCTTTCGTGCCGCCCTCGGTTTGCACTTTCGCCGGACTTGGAGGGGCACTCTTGCTGGATCCGCTATGAGACTTCGAGTTTGTGGGTTTCTTGGCCGCTTCCCTGGCGGCTTTGGCGGCAGCCTCCATCTTTTCTTTGGCACTCTTCAAGGTTGAGGACAACCCCAGGTGAGTCTCGACAAACTCTGCCAACTGTCGCGGCAGCTGCTCGTCAAGCTCTTTGGGAGTACCGGTGACCCTCAGCGGTGTGGTAAGCGCAGCACCATCATCCTGCGGATCGGATTTCAGGGTCTTTGGGATGATGTTGACGGAAATCTGTTCGTCGCTCACACGCGACAAAGTGACGCAGCAAGATTCGCTGCGCAAGCAGCGGCATCAGTTCTTGAAACATGGTTTTTGCTCCTAACTGAGAAGGCGGAGTTCCTGTCCACGATTTCGTTAAATCACAGGACGAGGAAGCGTCTGGTTTACGAACTATTGCGAGGGGGGAGGCTGCCCAGTGTTGTGATGGCCTTATCGTGGGGGGCTAGAATCTAGCGATTCGAAGGTGCCTTCCCGCGGTTGCTGGCGGTCGGTTGGTCCAGTTCCATTGATGCACCGCTCAGGACTAGCTGGGCGGGCGCCTACCTCCCAGTAAGGGCAGAGTCTTCCGAGTACCCGTGATCTAAGCGGAGCGAACCGAAGACGTCGGCGGCGTTACTTGCCGACACTTGTAAAGGAGCTTACGCGCAATCTCGATTGCCTCAGTTCCTTGACGTCCAGTTGGCCGCTCTTGTCCTTATCCAGCCTATCGAACTCCGCTTCCATGAACTTCATCCACTCTTGTTTGGAGATCTTGCCCTTCTTGTCCGTATCTATTAGGAGCAGCAACTGCTTGGCCTGCTCCTCCCCGAGAGCGAGCTTATCCTGCGCCTTCGGAGCTGCTGCCTTCGTTTGTGCGATCGCACCTCCGGGCATGGCCAAGGCCGCGACCAGAACGACACTCATTGCAGTTAACAATACGATGTTTGTTCGCTTGGACATAATTGACTCCTATGCGTAAAAGTCACTTTCCACCTGCCCGATACTAGAATTCCACGCGCAGGGCAAGTTGTCCGGTGCGGTTTCCCGCGTTCTCTGCCGTTTGCGGGGCACTGAGAACGCCGAAAGTTGCCGGAACATCGATCTGTGTCGCGGGCGGAGCGAAATTCGTGTGATTGAGCACGTTCGTAAACGTGGATTCGAAGCGCACTCTTACTCTCTCGGTAACCGGGAAGACTTTGGCAAGGCCGAGGCTGACTGCTGCCGTCCCCGGGCCCTGAAGAATGCCAACACCGGCGTTGCCAAATCTGCCAGCACCCACCGGAGATGGAGAAAATGCCGCCAGGTTGAAATAGTGAGCGTGTGACTGCCCACTGTAGAGATTCGCCGAAATCTGGTCGGGACGCAGGTAAGCGCCACGATTGGCGACGTCGGTGTTGGACTGGTCGTTCGTTTCCGGCAGACCGTTCGACAGCGTGGGGCAGGCGCCGCTGGCGAGTGGTGATACTTGGCAGCCTCCTGGACTGATACTCGGCGTGAGCCACGGACCAGTTTCCAGCAAAGTCACGGTAGTCAGTTCCCAACCACCCAGGGCCGCATTCCTCCAGCCGCTGGTATTGAGAAAGGCTCGTCCCTGACCAAAAGGCAACTGGTAGAGACCGGTCAAAAGGAAGCGATTGCGACGAGTCCCTTCGACATTGCCATAGTCACTGCCGACATCGAAGCGGTTGGCAATCGGGACGCCATAGTTGACCTCACCGGCGAAGGCGGTGGGATTGTCGCCTTGATTGTCCGCCAGGTTCTTAGCGAAAGTGAAGTTGGCCCCGAAATAGAGGCCGTGCGACATCTTATGGCTTTCCTCGACCTCGAGAGCATTGTAGTTTGCTTCACCGGCGTTGAAGGTGCTGTAGAGCGTAAACCAGTTGTGATAGGGCGCTCGCGGATCGACGTACGGGCTAGCCGCCGTCGTTTGATAAGGAGTCGCGCTGGCCGGAATCTGGTTGAGGTCTTCGGTGATGCTCAAGCGATAACTGTGCATGCCCACGTAGCTGACACGTAAATTGTCGTCCTTTCCAAGTTGACGCTCGACGGTAATGTTCCATTGATTAGCCTGCGGATCACGATAATTGGGATCGACGCCCTGATCCAGGCCGCCGCCCCCGTATTGCACGCCAACCGTGGGTGGGGCGGTATTGGGGAACTGGATGAGGGGCGTACCATTCGCGGTCAAGCTGTTGGAATAAGTGTGCAGCGCCGAGGTCGGGTTGCCACTATTGTTGAACGAGAGCGGACCCAAATTGGTCATGGTGAAAATTCCGAATCCAGCGCGGATGACCGTCTTGGTGTCGTTGAAGGGACGGTAGGCGATCGAGAGGCGCGGCTGGAAGTTCCGCAGGTAGTTATTGCGTAGCGATTGCGGCACGTGGTCCTGGCTAGCGGTAATGTAGTTTGTGCAGGGCAGGGCGGTATACCCAAGGTTGCACGCGTTGAACGACTGCTGGAATGCCAGATTCGACGCCTGAATATTTTGCTCCTGCAGATACGCCGAGAGTTGGTCGGGAACAACGATCGAATTGTTTCTCTGGTCGAAGTTCGCCAGATTGCCGCCATCTTCGTGGAAGCCCGGCAGGACCTGCCAGCGCAAGCCATAGTTCAGTGTGAGCCGGCTGTTGATCTGGTATTCGTCCTGACCGTACACGCCGTACTGCCACGCCGTTCCGCCAACGTCCGGACTCGATACAGCAAAGAACAGAGAGGTCGGTGTTCCTTCAAGGAAATCGCCGAAAGCATTGCCTGTGAACGTGCCCTGGAAGATGAAATCACCGAAATCGTCGGAGTTAAATACGGGAGCAAAACTTTCCAGATCGAAGTACCTTACTCTTCGCGCATCCAGGCCCGTCTTAAAGGTGTGCCGACGCCATGTCCAGCTCAGGTTATCGGTGAACTGGGTTGTCTTTGATTGTGTTACCCCCGTTTTGTCGCGTCCGATGGGAGTGAATCCGGTGCCGGCGCTGAAATTGAACGTGGGAAAAGCGTGCGTGGTCGGGTGCTGGCTGATGTTTACGCCGGTCAGATCGAGTTGCGAGAGCGCGTCTGCGCCCTCGATGGGGAAGCCCACGCTGGTCGTTACATTGGTGAAACCAAACCGAAACTCATTCAGGAGACGCGGTGTGAGCACCCAGGTATGTGAAACCAGCAGGCTGCGGTTGTGCACGCTGTCCGAGTCATTCGGCAAAAGGGGGTTGGCGTAATCCTCGGTGATGTTCTTGCGGCTGAAGCGCGCATAAATCGATTGCTTGGAATTGATGGTATGGTCGATGCGCAGGTCGGCTCCATCGGTGCGCGCGGGGGTGGATTGGAAATTCTCGTAATTGTAGTTTGACTGGCCGGCGACATTCGGCAGCGGGTAGTAGCTTAATAGCGCCGTGGCGGTTGGATTGATGTTCGTAATCGGCGTGGTGACGCCGAGCGCGGCCAAGTTGCCGTTGCGCTCGTCCTGCGTGGGGACCAGGAACTGCTCAGCGACTGCGGTGGAGCGGCGATTCCCTTCGTAATCGAAAAAGAAGAACGTCTTGTCCTTGCCGTTGTAGAGATGCGGAATGGTCAGTGGGCCTCCGAGCGATCCGCCAAACGTGTTGAAGTGTTTGGGAGCTTTGCCGCTGAAGCCATAGGGGTCAGCATCGAAGGCGTCGTTTTGCAGATACTCAAACAGGCTGCCGTGATATTGACTCGTGCCGCTCTTGGTGGTGAAGGTAACGTCCCCAACCTGCGCGAACTCTGCGCTGTTATTAAACGAGGTTACTCTTACGGCAGAGATTCCCTCCTGCGAGGGGTAAGCGTCTTGCAGTGCGCCATTTTGCCGCACGTTCGCGGTCGAGATGCCATCGACAGAAAAGTTCACCATTGCGGAACTAGCTCCACCCAGCGCGATGTTGCCGGAGCTGTCCTGTTGCACGTTCGGCGAAACCGCCAGCGCTCCCAGAGGGCTCGTCGTGGTGGCGCGATTGTTCAGTGGAAGTTCTGTAATCTGCTGATTGTCCTTCGAATCGCTGATAACCGCGTTCTCGGTATTGATCACTGCCACGGTGTCTGAAACTTCCACCGTCACAGATTGACTCTTGAGTCCAAGCGTGACATCGATCCTGAGCTCTTGCCGGGCGGTCAGCTCCGCGGATGGAACTTGCGATTCGGCAAAACCCTCCGCTTGCGCGGAAAGGGCATAGTTGCCTGGCTTGAGGTTCTCAAATTCAAACGATCCGTTCTGGTCCGATGTCGTGGAGCGAGTGCTGTTGTCTTCCAAACGCCGTATCTTGATTGACGCGCCTGGCACGACGGCCTGCGTCGCGTCATGTACTACGCCCACGATGCTTCCGAACGTCGATTGTCCTATAGCCGAGCAAACAGTCAGAACCACAACAATCACAACCACAGAAAACGTCGAACGCATGTTCTTTCCTCCACCGGAGATGACTCTCCCGGTTATTGCGCGCTTTTCTTGAGATTTAATGTGAAGTTACTGGGACGAAAGACGAGGAGTGCCGCGCTTTCAGGCGGCTTGAAGGGATGGGATTTCCATCGCCCGATCCACCTGGGTTGCGGATTCACCCCAATAAGGTCTGAGACGCACTAAGTGAAAAATCTTTTGACCCTTAGATTGTTTGCACATGGCGATGAGAAATTGCACGTAGAGAGCGATAGTTAGCCACCGGTAGAACGAGTGCCGTAATCGCAACCGTTGCAACCTCCGGCGATGTTATCGACTGTTCGTTATCGTGCTGATCTGGATTGAATACCAAACTGCATAAGGTTTGTAGAAAAAGTTCATAAAGTTTTCGTAACGATTGCTCTCACCCGATTGGGGGATTTCTTTATGTGCATTTTACGGACTTTGTGATGGAATCATTGTGGTGGAATTAGAGAACCTACTCCGATTCGAAGAGACACAGGGCTGAGCGGCCACAAGAATGCCAGGTTTCTACAGCGCTGCTCAATACTTGCTATTTCTCGTGATCGTCACCTTCCTGGTGAAGCCCTTGGGCGGGTACATGGAACGGGTTTTCTCCAGGCAGCGGACCGCGGTTGATCGTTTTTGTCTTCCTATTGAGCGGCTGATCTATCGCATTACTTTCGTTGATCCAAATGTAGAAATGACCGGCAAGGAGTATGCGACGTGTTTTGTTCTCTTTGGCCTTGCCGGCACGCTCCTGTTGTATGCCATTCTAAGAATGCAGCAGTTCCTTCCCTGGTTCTTTCCGCAATACCACACCACGCGACTATCTCCTGACCTGGCTCTGAATACGGCGATCAGCTTCTCGACGACCACGACTTGGCAGGCCTATGCCGGGGAGAACACGATGAGCTACTTCAGCCAGATGCTGGGACTCTGCGCGCAGAATTTCTTGGCTGGCGCAGCGGGATTAGCCGTGGGTTTTGCCTTCATCCGTGGGCTCGCCAGACAACTCTCCGACACGCTCGGCAATTTTTGGGTTGATCTCACCCGCGCCCTGCTCTGGATCCTGTTGCCCGGAGCATTGATCGGCGCCGTTCTGCTCGTCTGGCAGGGTGTTCCGATGAACTTCCACCACTATGCGGTCGTCACGACCGTTGAAGGTACGCAGCAGGTCATACCGCAGGGTCCAGTAGCGGCGCTGGAGATCATCAAGAATCTCGGCACGAATGGAGGTGGCTTCTTTAACGCGAATGGGGCTCACCCTTATGAAAACCCCACGCCCCTTACGAACTTTCTCGAAATGTTGGCGATCGTAGTCTTGCCAGCAGCATTCACAAACACCTTTGGCAGGATGGTGGGCCAGCCGCGACAAGGATGGCTTCTCTACGGAGTGATGCTAGTTCTTTTCGTTTGCGGACTGGTCTTCGTCCATCATTTTGAACAAAGAGGATTCCTTCACATCGCGATCGTGGATTCCCGGCACAGTCGCCTCCAGTCTGGTGGGAACATGGAAGGCAAGGAGGTGCGCTTCGGCATTGGGGGTTCGACCCTTACTGCCGTGGTCACATCCAACACCGCGACCGGATCAAACAACTCTATGGACGACAGCTATACCTCGCTTGGCGGCATGGTTTTGCTGGTCAACATGCTGCTAGGAGAACTCGTGTTCGGAGGACTAGGGACAGGCCTTTACAGCATGGTCATGGCCGCCGCGATCGGCGTGTTTCTGGCAGGGCTGATGGTTGGGCGAACGCCTGAATACCTGGGAAAAAAGATCGGGCCCGCAGAGAACAAAATGATCATGCTCTACGCTTTGGCCGCGCCGCTGGTCGTCCTGGCCCTCACCGCGATTGCCGTGAGCACCAGGATGGGACTGTCCGGGCTCACCGTCAACACCGGCCCGCATGGTTTTACGGGGATTCTCTTCGCCTTCACTTCGTGCTTCGCCAACAATGGCCAAAGCTTTGCCGGTCTGAGTGCCAACACTCCGTTTTACAACCTCACCACGGCATTGGCGATGATGGTTGGCAGGTTCGGCTTAGCGATTCCTGCATTGGCGTTTGCCGCTCTCTTTGGTCGTCAGAGAAATACACCTTCTTCATCGGGAACTCTTCCGACCCATTCTCTTGTGTTCGGGGTCCTATTCACAACCTGTTTGATAGTAATGGTGGCACTGAGCTATCTTCCTGCCTTGGCCCTGGGTCCCGTGCTGGAACGATTACTCATGGGAAGATAGAGAATTTGAAATTCACATATCATGCTTGCCCCACGCCCCACTAAGCTCCGTTCGCAACGCGACATTAACCTGTGGCGGATTCCGCTCCAGCTCTCGCTCGCCGCAGTCGCTCTGTTCGCCATCACTTTGGTTCCGGACATCCTCGACAAGTATGGCGTTATTCACATTCCTTCGTGGCTAACGATGGGCAGCATCGATGACGCGCGCGCGATTCTGTCGGCGATGATGGGCGCAGTCGCGACCGTGCTCGCGCTCATTTTTTCGGTCGCACTACTCGTGCTGTCGATGGTCTCGACGCTGTTTGGCCCGCGCCTGCTCTACCGTTTCCTGCAGGACTGGGTCACGCAGGTGACGATCGGCATGTTCATGGGCACGTTCGTGTACATCTGCCTAGTCTTTCTCGTCACACATCAGGATCCGCAGTCGTCGTTCATCCCGCAAATCTCGCTGATCATGGCTTGGATGCTCGTCGTGCTCAGCTTCGGATTCCTCGTCTACTACAGCCATCGAGTTGCGAAATCGATCCAAAATCCAGATATGATCGGCGCGATCGTCGACGATTTGTACGTCGCTGCCAGCGGCGCACACCTGCCCGGCCGAGGCGAGGGCACTGGCGCGGCACCCGACGACGCCGCGATTCTGCGCCAGGCTGAGACCGGGGCGACGGTGTCGTGCCCGAAGAGCGGATACCTACAGCACGTCGATCACAGCACGCTGGTCGCGGCCGCGCGCGCGGCGGACGCACTGATCATACTGAGGTTCCGCCCAGGCCAGTTCGTGCTCCGCGGTGAGACGCTCGCAGTAATCGTTCCAGCCGAAAATGTGGGCACGCTCGAAGCCGCCATTGATCGTGGAATTCACATCGGCCGTCACCGCACGCTTACGCAAGATAGCGAGTTCGGCATCGCGCAGGTCGTTGAGATCGCTATCCGCGCGCTGTCGCCCGCGGTCAACGACACGTTCACCGGCGTCGCTTGCGTCGACTGGCTCGCCGACGCGCTGCTCACGCTGGCCGAGCGGCCGCCGCTCGAAGGGAACTGGTACGACACTGGCGGCCGGCTCCGGGTCTGGATGCCGCCAGTGCTGCTAGAGCGCCTTGCCAAGCTCGCGTTTGATCAGATCCGTCAAGCCTCGGCGACGACGCCCGCCGTACTCATCCGCCAGCTCGAAGCGATTCGCCGCCTGGCCCCGCGACTTCCCGACGCCTGCCGACAAACGCTGTCGGATCAAGCGGACGCGATCCTCGAAATTGCGAGCACACTAGTCGCGCTTGATCGCCGCGACCTCGACGCGGCGTGGCGCCGGGCACACACTGCCCTCGAAGCCCTGCCTGGCGCGCAACCGGCTAACAGGAACACGTCCGCATAGCTCCGTCCGACCACGACCTAACGACAGTCACGCCTTCATACCGGTGCGGCCAACCGACACCGCCCCGTGGACTAAAACGATTGTGAGAGCCTGACTTCCAGAAATTCTCCCAGCTTGGCCGTTGCCTTGAACTGCGGAATAGGATCCAGTTCCTTGAACGCGGATGTGAACGCATTCGACAGACTCCAGATCGTTCGAGGCCGGAACTCCTCGTACTTCGGCTCGAAGTAGAGGTCGTGGACGGTGCGGGCAAGATGTTTGGGAGCTTCCAGTCTGCCCTCGACGAAGGCCTCGTAGATGACTACTTTCGCGGTGACGTCGGTCAATTCACTTCTTCTGCCACGCTTCCACCTGCTTCCGCATGGGCTCGAAGTTGCGCTGCATTCGATCAACGCCAACCGAAATGCAATCGATCAGCGAAAACGATTTTGAATGTTTGGCGAGTACCGGCGTGAAATCCCCGGCGAACGCCATGTTCGAGCACACGAACACGCGATACCCGCAGGTCATCGCCAGACGCATGCTTTTGTCGTGGGAGTTGCGTAAGCCCGATGGAGAAGCGGCATCCTTCCATCTCGGTTGCGAGATCGAGAACACCGAACGCCTTCATGCCGTCCGGCGAGACTGCGTACTCGTCGTGCACGACTCCGATGTGGCGAAAGCCAAGCGTCTCGATCAATGCTTGCACGATCTCGTGATGCGGGACCGGGCGGTGAGTTTCCGTTGGCGCTGGTGTCGGAACCAGTGCCAGTTCTTCGCGGCCAATGGTTCGGCCGCTGTAACCAATTAACGTGCTGGTTTCTGACATACTTCTTTCCTCCTGATTGGTTTTGAAACGTTGATTTGAAACAAAGTCTGGAAGGCGACAAAGCGCGGCAGCTGCGAAAACGAAACGCATTGCTAGCGAGGATGGAGCGAGCTTAGGAGAGAGGACTTCGCTCCCGAGTGACGAAGGTCGCGAGGCCAAGTGACGGTCGGTTATTTCAGCTCAACTGAAACCGAAGAGTGACGCTTGTTCCGGGACCGCTAGCCGATCGCGCCGCTTCTTTCTAGATAACGATTGCGGTCGCTGTCCGAAGACGACGATAGACACCGCGTCCATAGCGCTTTCAACAAGACCCGCGGGCTCAGGCTGAGTATCCATCAGAATACCCGGCATCTCGGTGAAGGAGGCATCGTCGGCGCTTAGAGATCTCCCTGGAAACAGCTTTTGGTGTTCTGCGGTGAGGGCTCTCCAAACCGAGTCAGCGGTTTCGCCGATCCCATTCCTTTCGACCAGTTCCCGCGCCATCGCCGAGAGCATGTCATCGTCTTCATCGATCGACTGCAATCCCTCGCCGGCAAACTTGCCTTCCATGGTGAGTGCTACGAGGAGCTTCTTCCCCATGAGGCGCAAACACGATGTCTGCATCGTCCCTTCCGAGCAAAGAAACTTCACGCGCACCGGCCGGCGCTGTCCGATTCTCCAGGACCGGCGGCTGGCCTGGCGCAAGGTGTGCAGTGAGTATCCGGACTCGTAGAAAATTATTGTGGGAAAGTCGAGCAGATCGAGCCCGGTCTCCACCAGTTTGGGATGGCAGATCACTACCTGCACACCGTCTTTGACTTGCCTGGCGTACCAAGCTTCGCGCTTGGAGGTATCAACGCTCGCTCTCAGAACAGCAGGTGTGGATTCCCTCATTGCTTAGAATTCGTTGAAGTCTGGCTGTGACGTCGTGCTTCTGCGTGTAGACGGCAAAGACCTGGCAACGCCGTCCTTCTAACAGTTCCTTCTTGATCTCCTCGATCAGCTTTCGTTCTTTCGAATAGATCCGGTCCTCGGGAAGTTCAGGGGGTTCTGCAATAACAAATCTCACCCTGCGCTTGAGTTCGGGATCGAACTCAGTTCCGTATAACGTCCCAATTCCATAAGGGTGATCCGGGTACAGCAGCAGAGTATTGAGCATCGTGCTCAGCACGGACCGATTGCCCCTGTGAGCTTTCAGTGCCTTACGCATGTCCTCTTCGAGTTCGCCGTACGCTTCCCGCATGGACGCGTCCATCGGCACGCTCAGATAGGTTTCCTCGTATGGCGGAAGCTCCCCTGAAATGTCCTCAAGGAACACGAAGGCGCACAACTGCATCAGGAATTCGCCAAACAGCAGTGGCGATGCTCCAGGCTTGCGCCGGACTGTGCTCGTGGCTTTGGCCTTGGAGCAGGCATTGTTGGCGGGTTCTACTTTGGTAATGGTTTCGAGCACGCCGTAATCCTGAATGAACGAACTGCGTCCTGTGGTGCCCCACTCGTAGCCGTGCTCTTTCATCCGTCTTGCTTCGAGTCGGAAGAGCGTGTTGAAAAGATCGTCCGCATAGCCACCCAACAGCGTGCCGGTCAACCCGACGATTCGGTCGGTGCATGAGGCCAGAGTGCCGAGGGCGTTTCCTTGCGCGGTATCGCCGGCCAGTTGGTGAATCTCGTCGCAAATGGCGTAGTCAAACCACTCCGGCATGTAGCGCCCGATGAACTCAATCGGGGCCATGCGGCGGATTTTGTCCGCGTCCGCCTGCCACAGTGGGCTGTGCAGTGGGCGACAGGACTTCTCGCCCCTGGTTTCTATCGTCTCGGCGATTTTGACCTTCTCGAACTCGCCTGCCGTCAGTCGGCTGTCATCGATGATCACCGGCGTGCCCGTGTCCGAATTCACCACGCAGCCAACGTAAGGACCTGAGCGTGGCACCCGGTAAGCATGGCGCCAGAAGTAGCCCAGCTTGGCTCGCTCACGTCCGACAATAAATAAGGATGGCCTGCCGCAAAGCGACAACCAGCGTTTCCGGGAACTCGGCGAATCTCTGCGCAGACGCAACTCGCTCAACGTTGTTTGCAAGCCTTCGCGCACGATGTGCCCCTGCCTCAAGCGCACCTCGTTCACTCCGTGCGCTTTGTTCTCGTCCCCGCCATTTCGCAAATCGTCGATCAGGAACACCCGGATTCCTGGCAATGTCAGAAACGCTTCCCGCGCCCACTTTTCGACCAGGTGTGGTGGAACCATCGCTAAGGCCGTAAAGGGACTTCTTTGATAGTGGACGTGCATCGCTCCCAGCGAGATCAGGGTCTTTCCGGTTCCGCATTCCGCGACCACCATAGCGGTTCGTGCCTGCTGCCAGCGCTTGGCCACTCCCATGATGGCGATGGTCTGAGCCGGAAAGGGTTTCCGCAGCAGTCCTTCAATCCGCGGGGAAACTGCATCGTCGAATTGGTGGAGCGCTGGGTACTCCTTGAGAATGCGCTCTCCCAAAAGCGCCGCGTGACATCGCATGTAGTCGTAGATCGTGGACAGTTCTGGCATGGAAGTCCTCCGAGGTAAGCGGAAGGGAGGGAAAAACAAGAAAAAACGAAGAGGAAATGTGGCGATTACACTCACGTTACCGATCCGGCCACCACGTCAGGCGCTACGCCATGTTCCTAACTTTTCGGTTGCTGCAATTTCCCCAGAATTGATACCACGTGCGGAGATTACTTCCTGCAAGCCCGTTTATCGTTACCTATGGGGTGAAACTTCCTACAAACTGACTTCGGGACAAGTTTGTTGAAAGGCCGTCGTCGAATATTACTTCCGGTTGGCCGGTCAACCGAGGGCGACAGTGGTCACTTCCCGTTAACGAACTTCCATTGCCAATGGGTTTCGCTCGACATACCGGCCAGACACCCGTGCGCAAGATGTTCAGGACCCTGGAGTCCGCCTCGAATCCATAGCAAATAGCCGCGTTTGGAGTGAGCGCGTGATTCGTCCGCCCCGACAAAGGTTAAGGCCAATGACCATGAGAGTATTCGGTAACGGCGAACTGTTATCAATCAGTTCCCGATGAAGCCTGCACTTCATCAGAAGTCACCTGGAAGGAGATCAAGCGGGCGCTTCCGAATGACGTGGTTATCGCGCAGTCCGTTGCGTCGCGCCCGGTCGCCATTAGAACCCTTCCGATGCGCCGAACGTTGTGCCTGGCGTCAAACGTCCACCAGCGGTCGCCGAGATAAGCTTCAAACCAGGCGCTGAAATCCATCGGATTGGGATCAAGGCGTACTCCAATATCTCCCAGGTATCCAGTCGCGTAGCGGGCGGGAATGTTGAGCGCCCGGCAAAACGTAATGGCCAGATGCTGGAAGTCTCTGCAGACGCCTACGCGCTCCGTATATACGCCAAGAGCGGTGCGAAAGGGATTCGAGAATTCGTATCCAAAGGTCACTTTGCTGTGAACCCAATCGCATACCGCCTGAACTCGCCACCACCCTCTTGGTGCATTCCAAAACAACTCCGCAGCCGTGTTCGATAACAGATCTACCTCGCAATACCGGCTGTTCAGAAGATAGGGCATAACGTCCGGCGGTAGCTGGTTCACGGGGGTCTCGGGAGCATCCAGACACACGATATCGGGCAGTCCTGAGTCTTCAATGAGAGTGGAATTCTGCAAGCGGATTTTGCCCGCCGGAGCCAGCAGGCGGCACGCGTGATTTCCAAAAGTATCCTGGTAGTTCTCAATCTTGACCAGAGGGTCGGAACTTAATTCATCGGTTTCCCGCAAATCCTTCTGGCGCGAGGCGTGTACATTGAGCAAGGTCACGATTGGGACTTCCCCAATCACGTCGAATTGGATGTCGTAGCCAAGGCGAATCAGCATGTTGTTGGAAATCCCCAGTGTCGCTCGCGGAGGGTGAGATGCAGAAACTACCACGGAATACGGTAGATGTTTTACATTTTTCTTGCTGCTCCGGATCACAAATTCAGGACGAGAGATCGGTGTATTATGCGTTAGGTTCAAACAGAGGACCAAAGTGACATATTGTTTGGGAATTGCGGTACGCGAAGGTCTGGTGCTGGCGTCGGATTCGAGGACCAACGCGGGTTTTGATCAAGTCAATGTTTGCCGCAAGATGTACCGGTTTGTTCAGCCTGGCGAGCGAGTGTTTGTAATCCTGACCAGCGGCAGCCTCTCTATTAGCCAATCCGTAATAACGTTGTTGGGAGACGACTTCGATTCCGGACGAGGCCTTGCGCAGGCCGGTTCGCTCTATGACGCCGCCCGCATCGTGGGAGACTGCGTGCGCAGGGTTTCGGACATCGACCGCGCGTCGCTGGAGCGCGACTCCTTCAGCTTTAATGTTCATTTGCTGCTGGGAGGACAGGTTCGCGGGCAGGATCCGAGCCTTTATCTTATTTATCCCCAGGGAAATCCTCTGGCGGCTACTGAGGATTCGTTGTACCTGCAACTTGGCGAGTGCAAGTATGGCCGCCCGGTCCTCGATCGCGGCATCCAGCCGACAACCTCCCTGGAGGTTGCGGCCAAGTACGCCCTGTTATCCATGGACGCAACCATGCGTTCTAATGTGACCGTCGGACCTCCCTTCGACCTATTGCTTTATAAGAAAGACAGCCTGCAAATCACCCGCTACCGTCGCGTCTCCGCTGGCGACAGAGACCTGAACCTGATCCACTCCAGCTGGGAACAGTCCCTCCGCAGGGCCGTAGAGCAGTTGCCCGACATAGAATTCCAGGCGGAAGGCAAAGAAAGCCCCGCCGAAAGCGCCAGAGAAGTCGCTCGATCCAGAGCCTAGGGTCGACCGGGCGTTCTGCTCGGTTTCTTCAATAACGCTAATCGTAATTCCTAATGACTGATTCATCAGCCGGTGAGCTATGCTGGCGTGGGTCGCCGGGGCAAGTATGATTACAGAAACGGACACAACCGATCGCAGCGGTGCCGAAGTCCTGCACCGGTATGAGCTGAACGGCGCTTATGACGAGATGTTCAGCGCCGTAGACCATCCACGAAAACAGTATCGCCCTCTGCACAACCTGCTCCTGAATCTGGGGCGGGACGAGTTGCAGCGCAGCAAACATGAGGCGGACCAATCCTTCTTCAATCAAGGCATTACGTTCACCGTTTATGGGAACGACAAGGGCACGGAGCGAATATTTCCTCACGATCTGCTCCCCAGGATCATCACGGCCGCCGAATGGGAAAAGATTGAGCGCGGCCTTACGCAGCGCATCACTGCGTTGAATTTGTTCCTCAAAGACGTCTACCACGAAGGCAAGATCATCGAAGATGGAGTCGTGCCCGGCAGCATCGTCTACACCTGCAAACATTACCGCCGGCAGATGCGCAATGTGAAAGTCCCGCGCGACGTCTACATCACCGTGGTCGGCACTGATCTGATTCGAAATCCGGATGGAAACTTCGTGGTTCTAGAGGACAATCTTCGGGTTCCCAGCGGCGTCTCTTACATGCTCACCAGCCGCCGGGTTATGAAGCAAATATTCCCGGGATTGTTTCAGAAGTGTGGAGTGCGTCCAATCGAGCAGTACAGTCAGGCGCTTCTCTCCACATTGCGATCTTTCGCTCCAGAAGGCCGTTCCGAACCGACGGTCGTTTTACTCACTCCCGGATCTTACAATTCCGCTTACTTTGAACACACCTACCTGGCGCGACAGATGGGGATAGAACTGGTCGAAGGGCGAGATCTCGTGGTGCACGACAATATCGTCTACATGAGGACGACCTTCGGTTTGCAACGGGTGGATGTGATCTACCGGCGAATCGATGACGATTATCTCGACCCTCTCGTTTTCGGAACTGGATCCAGCTTGGGGGCGGTTGGCCTTTTCAACGCCTACCGTGCGGGAAACGTAGGCTTAGCCAATGCCCTAGGGACGGGCGTTGCGGACGATAAAGCGATCTACGCCTTTGTCCCCAAAATCATTCGCTACTATCTCGATCAGGATCCGATTCTGGAAAACGTCGAAACTTTACTGATGTCTGATCGTGGGCAGCGGGACCACGTCTGCCAAAATTTGGAGGAGTACGTCGTGAAGGCCGTAGGCGAATCCGGCGGTTATGGGATGCTGATCGGCCCACATAGCAGCGAACAGCAGCGCTCCGAATTTCGTCAAAAGATCTACTCCGAACCGAGAAATTACATCGCTCAACCGACCATCAATCTGTCAACTGCCCCGTGTTTTGTAGACGGAATCATTGAGCCACGCCATGTCGATCTGCGCCCCTACATTCTCTACGGTGAAAAAATCACAATCGTGCCCGGCGGACTGACCCGAGTGGCGTTGCGAAAAGGTTCGCTGGTAGTGAATTCCTCTCAAGGAGGCGGCTCGAAAGACACCTGGGTCTTGCAGAATTGAGATGGGAGATATCGGATTGAGATGAGGAATATTAGGGTACCGCTCTTATGCTTTCCCGCGTAGCCGACAGTCTTTACTGGATGAGCCGATATTTCGAGCGTGCGGATAACGCCTCGCGCGTCTTAAAGGCGACTTACGGCCTGATATTGAATCCGGCGAAGTTTTCCACTGAAGAGCGTTGGTTTCATGCGGTCTCCTCGCTGGCTCCGGGTGTAGCTTCTAACAAGGTTGACCCGCAGCACGCGCTCTTCTTGCTCGTAGCAGACCTTGAGGGATCGTTTTCCATTGTAAAGTGCGTTAAAGCAGCCCGCGAAAACGCCCGTCAGGTTCGCGAGGAAATAAGCTCCGAGATGTGGGAACATCTCAATCGGCTTTTTCACGACGTCACAGGGTTCGATGTTCAACCCGATGACGATGCAGGAGCCATGCGGGTGGTAGGCCTGGTTCGCGAAGGCTCTTACAGATTTAACGGAATCGCCGCCGCAACCATGAATCACGAAGAAGCCTGGCATTTTATCCAGCTAGGCAAATATATTGAGCGAGCCTGCAATCTCTGCGTGATGCTCGACGCTTACTTCGACATCGGCAAGCATCCGGACGATCTGGACTGGGTGGGCCTCTTAAGCAGCTGCGCCGCCTTTGAAGCCTATTGCAAGGCCTGCACCGCTGAACTCCGGCCAGAACGAATCGCGAATTTTCTGCTATTGAAAGCTGAGTTTCCCTATTCTGTCCGCTACTCAGTGGATCGCCTACACGAGGCCTTGACAGGAATTAGCGACCTTTCCTTGAGCCGCAGGACGGACAACGTCGAACGATTGATGGGACGCTTGCGATCGAAGGTCACGTATGCTCGAATCGATGAAATCATCGGCGGGTTGCACCAATACCTCGCCGCGATCATTGATCAGTGCCGCGAATTGCACGCAGCTGTTCACGAACTTTATATCGAATATCCGATCGAAGTCGCCTTTCAAAACTAAATGTTCTACGCCATTCGCCACTTCACGTGCTATCGCTACAGCCGCCCAGTCTGGCAGAGCATGATGGAAGTTCGGATGCATCCCAGAAGCGAGAGCAACCAGAGGTGCTTTGTCTTCCGGTTGTCGGTAAACCCGCGCGCTCGCATTTTTGGATACACGGACTCGTATGGCAATCTGGTTCATCACTTCGACCTGCCTCCGCGGCACGGCCAGCTCACTATCATTTCCGACGCGCTGGTGAATATCGAAGCCCAGCCTTCGATCCCCGAAGACATGGAGTACGAAGCGTGGCAAGAACTGGAAGATCTTCTTGAAAAGAAGGACTACTGGGACATGCTGATGCCCAGCCATTTTGCACGCTCATCGCCCAAGCTTGAAAGGTTGGCAGAGGAGATTGGCGTCAGCGAAAGAAAGAGGCGGAGCCCATTAGCGTTCTTACGGGACATTACCTCCGGCGTGCACCATAGTTTTCAATATGTGAAGAAGAGCACCCGAGTCAATTCGCCGATCGAAGATGCTCTCCAGTCAAGGCAAGGCGTATGCCAGGATTTTGCCCACATCATGATCGCTCTGGTGAGAAATGCCAGAATTCCTTGCCGCTACGTCAGCGGGTACCTCTACCACAGCAAGGAAAGCAGTGCGGCCGCCGATGGCGCCACTCATGCCTGGATCGAGGCACTAATCCCAAGGCTAGGATGGGTCGGCTTCGATCCGACAATGAACGCCATCTCGGGTGAGAGGCACATTCGCACTGCAATTGGCCGTGATTATGCCGACGTCCCGCCCACGATGGGTATGATGAAGGGAAAGGCAGAAACTCAGTTGCAGGTCCGAGTGCGCGTTACGCCTTCGCAAGCGGTTCTCCCTCCCGACGAAGAATTTGCTGCGGATCAAGAGTGGTCCCAACTCCTCGACGAAACCCAATCGGAGTTAGCTGAGACCGAGCAGCACCAACAATAGCCGATTGCAGTCGTGGTTCGTCCCTCCTCCGCGAAGGCCACTCGAGCAAGCGCCCCGATAGCCGACTCACCGTTCGCTAAGTGTCCAGAAACGGGCTTCGGGGAAGTTGGCCAGCTTGGTAACGACAAGTCGGCTTCTCGTCAGTGATTGATCGGTTGCCGCTGGCGCGTTTATCGATACTAACCCAAGGGCTGAGCTGATAACTTCCGGGTTGCACGTAACCCGGAAAGCATTCGCCTGCTTATCTGCAGAGAATCTGAGCATCCTCCCGTGCCACGCCGAACACCGCTGTTCCTTCCTGAGTGGTCGGCCGGGAGATGCCCAACCTTCTCATCTTGCCCAGCAGCGTGGTTCGTTTCAGTCCCAGTTTCGTCGCTGCACCGTGCGGTCCCCCGACGATCCAGCCTGCCTGGCCAAGTGTCTCCAAAATCAAAGCGCGATGCGAGTCTTCCAAGGCCTTCGATGAGTAATACGTTCGGGTACGATGCAGACGGGGTATGATGAGCTCTGTTTGGTTTTTCGGAAGTGGATTTGGGAGCGCTCCCTAAACGCTCGAATTCTTGTTCTTGCACACGCGCAGCAACTTCGGCTGCAATGCAGGTGCTCTATTGGCTCATTACAGGAAATACTATTGGGGGCCTCACACCGTCCTGCGCAAGGATAACCGCGCGTTCCACCAATAGCTTGTTCGGACGGTGCTAAGCCGCCGCCACCGGCACCCTGCAGGACGCGAAAGAAAATCAGAAGAGACAACGAGGGAGCTAGACCACATAGCATCGACGAGAAACCGAACAGTGCCACACAAATCATGTAGAACCGTTTCCGGCCAATGAATGTCGTCAAGTACGCTGCAGCGGGAAGCACAATCGCGTTTGCGACGAGATAGCTGGTAAGAATCCAAGCAGCTTCATTTTGCGTCGCGCCGAGTGCGCCCCCGATATGAGGCAGGGAAACGTTTGCGATAGAGCTATCCAGGACCTCCATAAACGTCGCAAGCGTCACTGTAAGAGCAATGACCCAGGGATTCGTCTTTGGCTTCCACGCCTTGTCCGCATCCTGATGATCGAGACCCTCAAGGGTCTTCATGTCTTGTGGGGGAGAAACTGCAGTTGTGGCAGCCACGTATCCCTCTGACCCCTGCGGGGTCGAATAGCTTGCGGTAGTAGAAGTGAAGTGTTGGCGGCACTCCAGTTCCCAAGGTGCTAGCGATACTTACCTACTTCTTCGGCGGAGCAGGAGCGCCGCTGGCCGAAGGAGTTATACCGTTCATGCGCAGGTACTCCACCATCTGCCCGTCCGCCGCCACCGCGTTTGCTATTGCATCAATTGCGCAAGGGTATGCGAGTCACTGAAGACCGTTCTCGATGCCGGCTTACCCTCCTGGGTCGACCACACGTTAGAGTTGCGACCATCCTCCGTCGACCGGAAGTTCGGCGCCGTTCGTGTAGGTCGCGTCGAACCCAAGGAACAGGACGGCCTTCGCGATTTCCTCCGACTTCCCCCAGCGTTTCATCGGGATCATACTGGTCATCTTCTCCCTGATCTGCGCGGCCGCGTCTTTATTGGTAAACACTTTGCCGAGGATCGGTGTGTCGATGGGACCGGGCGTCACCGCGTTGACGCGAATTTCCCGAGGAAGCAGCTCGACGGCTAGCGTCCGAGCCAGTGATCGCAGCGCAGCCTTGGCGGCTCCATATGCAGCCTGGCCGGGCAATCCCTTGACGTTGGCGACGGAGGTCGTGAGGACGACAGCGCCGCCCCGGTTGATCAGTGGCGCGAGTTTCTGGACCGCGAAAAAAGGTCCCTTGGCGTTCAGGTTGAACATCTCGTCGTAGACGGCCGAGGTCACGTTCTCAAGAGGTGTTGGAATGCTGAAGCCGGCGCTGACGGAGAGCAGGTCGAAGGTGTCGAATTCGGACTTCACCCGGGAGGCGAGGGCTTCGATGTCCGTCAACGACCGCGCGTCGCTCGCAACCACAATGGCGCGCTTGCCAATCTCCTTCTCCGCCGACTCCAGTCCGGCCTTCGAGAGACCCGTCACCAGAACACGCGCGCCCCCATCGATGAGCATCTTCGCCGTCGCAAGTCCCATGCCGCTCGTGCCGCCAATAATCACCACCTTTTTACCTTGATACCGTTCCATGCGTATTCTCCTTAAGAGGTCAGGGTTGTGTTGATAATTTTGAACTGTTCAGTACGATAAGCAGGCGTGCTGGCTGTGGTCAAGACATTTTTGAACTATTTATTCCATAATGCGGTAAGACCCGCGCGGACGACACGTAGCTCCGCAACCGCCTGCTGATTCGTGTTACCGGAATCAGTTCAAGCCGCGATCGGGCTCTCTTTCACAACACCGCTCTCACGTTGCTGCAGACGACGACGAAATTTTCTACGTCGATCCTACGAGCCGTTTTTAATCGCCGCACCCGACGGCGACGCGGGCATGGCGGGCGATAAATCGACGCCAGAGACCTTGACGACGGCCTGCCACGCGGCTTCCTGGCTGGCGCGATCGTGGAGGTGTGGTTGGCGCTGCACCTCCATTGGGCCTGAGAACTTCCCTTTGGCCGAGGCGAAGAATTGCCCCGAGAGGTCAGTTCCGAACTTTGATGCCTGGACATACCGGCTGGCCGCGGTCTCCGGCGTCTGATTCATGCCGGGAATGAGGTTCACGATCGGGATCATCAGATACCTCAACGCGAAACCAGCGCTTCGCACCACGTTGGTGCCGGTCGCGCCACCAGGCGACACGGCGTACACGGCCATGCCGGAGGGCAGCCGGCGGGCCAGCGCCGCGGTCCACCAAGCGATGATGAGCTTTGCGTCGGCATACGCATTGTTGGGCACGTACTTCACGTTGGGCCCGTTGCGTATCAGCGCTTCAATAGCGGCGGTTCGGTCACCTTGGTAACGACTGGCCGCGAAGGCTGGCAGGTCGGTGTATTTGAACATGGGTACGCCCCCTCGGGCAGGTTCTGCACCTGCGATAACGGTCCGCGCGTTGGGGCTCAGCAAGTTGGCATTGAGCAACCCAACCGTCAGTTGATGATGCCCGATGAGCGGGGCCTGAGAAGACTCGACGCCCGTCGCGGTGAGAGCGCGCTTCTTAAAGGGAACCAACCCTGCATTGAGTAGCAGGAAATCGATCGGCTGGGCTCGCTTGACGAGCTCGGCAACGGCCGACTGAACGCTGGACGGCTTGTCCAGATCCAGCGCCAGCGGCGTGAAAATCGCTCTTTTGTTCTCAGCCGCGAGTTGAGCGGCCGCTTGCTGAGCTCCGGTCAGGCTACGCCCGGTGACGATGATCTCGCGGTAGCCCTCTCCGGCGAGCAGGCGGGCCGCCGCATGGCCGAGCCCGGAAGTAGCGCCGGTGACCAGTGCAATCGAATGTTTCATAGGCGTCTCCGTGGTGAAGGTGAAGGCTCAAGTCGTGAGGCCCCGCGAGGCCAGAATCGGCTTGCTAATTTAGAACTATTTGGTTTTATAATGGTGGAATGAAAGGTGTCAAGGAGTTTTGAACTAAATGATTCAAAAAACCACTAGGCCGCGGGGCCGACCGCGCAGCTTCGACGAGACGGGGGCGCTGGAGAAGGCGACTCAGGTGTTCTGGTCGAAAGGATACGACGGAGTGACGATTGACGATCTCGTCGCCGGGATGGGTGTGGGACGGCCAAGCCTATATGCCGTCTTCGGGGACAAGCGGGCGATATTCTTGCGCGTTCTTAGGGCGTACGCAGAACGGAAGCGCGCTCTCGCAGCCAAAACACTCCTTTCGCCACGGGGTCTTCGCGACTCGATCGCGGGCTTTCTGAGGTACGCCGTCGAAAGTGCGACTGAGAAAGGGTCCGCCCGGGGCTGCCTTCTTATATGCGTCGCACCGCTTGTGAACGATGCTGAGGTTGAGCGGTTCCTGCAGAATGCGGCCACTGGCGGCGCAGCGCTGCTGGAACGCCGTTTCCGGGACGCGATCAGCGCGGGAGAAATCCCATCTGACTTTCCCGTAGCCGCGCGTGCTCGCCAAGTCACGGATTTAGCGCGTGGGCTGACTATGCGTGCGCAGATAGGCATGCCGCGTAAGACGCTCCTCAAAGATGCTGAGGAAGCGACCGACTTGGTGCTCCTGCCGCGGCGCTGGGACAGTCGAAGCGAATAACGGAGATCCGTTCGTATGTCGCGCACGGCCTCACCACATCCGCTGATATTTTCGCGAAACATTTCGAGCAGGAGATGAAGGCGCGGCGCCTAACTCGGACACCCTCTGCCAAGGCCCTGCGCTCGTTGACTTGATGCAGGGTTTGCAGCTTCGCGCCAAGGCCGGTATTGCGCGCGAACCATTGCTGCAAGACGCCCGAAGCTATGTGCGCCTGATTCTTGGCAAGTAAATCTAACGCACTTCTCGGGGGGATGTGCCTGGACGAGGGCCAAATCTCCAATGCACTCTCCGATAGGCGGATTGGTAATGGGAAGTCGGCATCTCGTCAGGAAAACAACCACGGAAGAGATACCCGTTTATCGTTCCTAACCTCCCCAAAGCTGACTTATTGCCCGCGAGCCCGCCGTGGTCCACTTCCGGATTTCACTTACGGTCTTAAGGTCCAGGAATAGTCCTGGCTTCGAGTTTCAGAATCAGCGGACCGGCCCGATTGGATTCCTTCTTTTGCGCCATATCATCAGGAACGGGCAAGAAGAATATGTCGCGGCTAACTTAGCGCAAACCGCGTCAGTTTCAACAATTTGTCAGAAATGAGACAGGGCCGGACAATATGATTTAATGAGCGGGCGTGGATACTTCGTCTGCCAACACTGTTCCAACAGAAGATTCGGGCGGGAAAGACTGCGCGGCATCGGTGTCGAAGTTCGCGGTCGAAACGGAAGTCGGGCCGGAGAGTCGACTTTTGCCCGAGATGCTCGGGGAAGAGCTTTGGCGGACGGCCGGGGCAGAGTCAGTGGAGGTCAGCAAGGCAGAGTTCTCGCAAGCCCTTGAGACGATCGGAGCGAGGGACAATTTCGGTCTCGACCCGGGCAAGCAGCCCAGTGAGCGGCAGCGAGAAACATTCTGGCGGACTCTGCACCTGGAGGAGCTTGCGATTGCGCGCGGATGCGCGCTGGGGCGGGAGGCCGCATGGCGGGACTTTCTTTCGCAATATCAGGACAAACTGACCAGGGCTGCTGTGGAGATGACACGATCAGCGGCCTTGGGTGAAGAGTTGGCGAGCGCACTTTACTCCGAGTTGTTCGGATTGACGGAGCACGAAGGCAAGCGTTGGTCTCCGCTGCTTGGATACTCGGGGCGAGGATCGCTGATGGGATGGCTGCGGGCGATCCTGGCGCAACGCCGCGTGGATCAGTACCGGAAAATCGGTCGGGAAACCGCGCTCAATGAGATCGAACCGGCGGTGGCGGTTTCGGAGCAAATTGAGCTAAAACGATTAGAAGATTTGCGGGTGGCGCTCAAGATGACGCTAAGCGGGGCTTCAGCAGAAGAACGCTTCCTGCTCTCGGCCTACTACCTGGATCAGCATACCCTCGAGGAGATAAGCGGCGTGCTGCGAGTTCACGTGGCGACAGTGAGCCGCAAACTGAAGCGTGCGACCGACCGTTTGCGCAAACAGTTGCTGCGGACGCTTGTGGCACAGGGCCTGAGCCGGCGCGCGGCGGAAGAAGCGCTCGGGAGCGATCCGAGGGACATCGAGATCAATCTGCGTAAGTTGCTGCAAAATTCGGAGAATGCCCCGATCTCCGATAAGGAAGGACAAGGGTGAAGACCAATTTCCAACCCGGAATCCATCCTGACGCTGACCAGCTAAGTGTGTTCGTGGAGGGCACGGCTAGCTCACATGAACACGAGCGGATGTTGGCTCATTTGGCTCAATGCGCGGAGTGCCGGAAAGCTGTGTTTCTCATGCAACCGCAGATGGAGACGCAAGCACCCATGCCAGAGCAGGTGAAAGGATGGACGTGGCGGCGGCTGTTGCCGATGGCGCTGCCTGCGGCGGCGCTGGCGTGCGCCGTGATCGCGGTAGTGGTGTATCTCCGTCCACACGGCGGCTCTCCTGAGGTCCTGCAACAGAATGCAAGCGTAAAGCAGCCGGAGATTCCGCGTCCTCCAACGACGGTTGCGCCTACCACTGACTCAGAGACTGTTGCCCGATCCGAAAGTCCGAAGAAGAGCTCTGCACCGAGCGCCGGGGCGCCTGTCGTCTCTCGGCAAACGAAACACGACGCAGATAGCGTGCATTTGCCCGAAGCGAAGGGCCAGCAAGTCGCCGCTAACATCGCTAGTCCGCCGACAACGTTGGCCGCTCCATCCGCCTCGGCCCCGGCTGCCGGTATGGGGGCGGGCGTCGGGGGCGGTATCGGCTCCGGGACTCGATCCGATTTGCCTTTGAATGGGCGGAACTTCACGGAACTTCAGCAACTGACGCCGGGGGTCACAAAGGGCGCATCGTCGCAAACTAATCTAGGCACGAAAAAAGAGCTGCCCGCCTTGGAAATTGAAGGTGCCGGCGGACGCACTGCGACTCTAGCTGGAGTCTCCGGGCGCGTTACCGATCCGACTGGGGCCGTCGTCGCGGGGGCGACGATTACGTTGCGCTATGCGAGCGGAAAGACACGACAGACGACGACCGGCATCGATGGAAGCTTTCATCTGACGGAATTACCAGCTGGTCGGTACGACTTGATGGCGACGGCAACGGGTTTCAAGGCAAAACAACAGTCGATCGAATTGAAAGCGAGCGAGGTTGCCATGATGCAGCCAGTGCTTGACGTGGGGACAGCGTCAGAGACGGTGGAGGTGACCGGAGCGGCTCCGACGCTCGAAACCGAATCGGCCAGCGTGAGCCGGATTATGCCGATACCGTCCGGGCTCCCGGTTGCGCAAACTGTGTCGCTCGGCAAGCGTTCTCTGTCTCTCGATAGTGCAGGCAATCTCTTCCTAAGCCGCAATGGCGGCAAGAAGTGGAAGAAAATTAATCCGAAATGGACGGGGAAGGCAGTACACATCGAGTTGAAGCAGCCATCCGGTAGTGGTAGTTCGCCCCAGCGCGGGCTCGAAACCCCCAGCTCAGTGAGCGAGATAGACGTCTTCCAGCTGACCACCGACGCTGGCGCCATTTGGACCAGTAAAGATGGGACGCACTGGCACCAGGAGTAACCTCGAAACTCCCTAAAAATAGTCTGCAAAACTCCCAGCCAGGTCCGAACTCCGATTGAGCCAATAAGCGCAGCCGGGGGAGGACCCAATGTCCAAAGGTAAGTTGCTGGGAACCGCAGTCCGTTTCGCTATCCTGCTTCTCGCTGGTCTCGTAGCGGCCGTTACGATTTTCAGGTTGCGCGCTTCTGAAGCTGGTGGGCCTGTTTCCCCTCTCGTGGCCACCTATGCGCATGGCGTATTGCATGTAACGATCCCGTACCGTGGTGCGGAAACCGGATCCGGCCGACTGACAGTAGAAGTACTCGATCCGGAAGATGATGTGCTTGGGCGGGCCCAGCGAGACCTCGAAGTGAATGCCAGTGCAGGCCGATGGAAAGAGGAGATTCGGCTGGAGAAGCCGCTGTCGTTGGAGGATTTGGTTTGGCATCGGTTGCGCTATCGCTTTGAATACGACGACAGCAAAATGGGCGCTCTTGAAGGCGAGGAATCTATTTCGCAAATTCTGCGGCGAGCCGTCATGCACATTCTTGCGCAGCAGTCCTATTTTGCCGGCGGGCAGGCGGCCGTGCGCGTGATCGTGACAGACTCAGACAATCAACCGATCGCTGGGCGGGGCTCGGTGCAGATCGAACTTCTTGAGCCAGATGACAAGCGACAAGTTCTTTTTCAAGGCGGACTGAATCGCCGGGGAACAACGGAGGCACGGTTTCGTCTGCCGACAGGATTGACCGGCGCCTATCAACTGCATTACGTCGCGCAGACGGCGATTGGGACAACCGAGTTCTCGCAAAATGTGCGGTTGGAAGACAAGGTGTCCATTCTTCTGACGACGGAAAAACCGATCTACCAGCCAGGGCAGACGATTCATGCGCGGGCGCTGGCATTGAATCGCGCCGATCATGAAGCGGCAGGCAAACGCACGCTGACCTTTGAGGTTGAAGATTCGCGCGGCAACAAAGTTTTCAAGAAGGCCACCCAGACCGACGAGTACGGCGTTGCCTCGGCAGAATTTGCCCTGGCCGACGAGGTCAATCTTGGCGCTTATCATCTGCGGGCACTGATGGGCGATGCCGATGCTCCCACGAATACTGCCGAAACCGCCATCAATGTGGAGCGATACGTTCTTCCCAAGTTCAAAGTTGCCGTCGAACTCGCCGAAGAAGGAAAGAAGCAGAAGCGTAGCTTTCAACCTGGCGATCACGTCATCGGCAAGGTCCGAGCCGATTACTTTTTTGGAAAGCCAGTAGATAACGCTGAGGTCAATCTGAAGGCCTCGGCCATGGATGTGGCGTTATTCGAGGTCGCGTCGGCGCACGGCAAGACCGACGCCGAAGGTGTGTACCGTTTCGATGTCCGTCTGCCGAACTACTTTGCTGGACGCCCGCTGAACCATGGCGCCGCGCGCGTGCTGATCGAAGCGACAGTAAAGGACTCCGCGAGCCATGCGGAAACACGCGGAGAGCCGATTACTGTCAGCGATTCACCGATATTGCTGACCGCAATTCCTGAAGGGGGCACACTCGTTCCGCACCTGGAGAATCAGGTGTTTATTCTGGCTTCCTATCCAGACGGGAGCCCTGCAAAGAGCGATATCAAAGTTCGTACTAGCGGCAGGGTGGAACAAGCCACTTCGACCGACGACGGAGGCGTGGCCATCGCGTATGTCAGGCCGGACGAGGGGAAGCAGGCGCTGGACATAGAGGCGACGGACCGGGACGGGAACCGAGCCTCGAGCAAAGTGGAGCTCGATGCCCGCGACGGAGACGAACAGGTCCTGCTGCGAGCCGAACGCGCCGTCTATCGCGCCGGGGACGTGATTCATCTGAACGTGTATTCGACGAAGCCTCATGGCGCCGTTTACATCGACATTGTGAAAGATGGGCAGACGGTGCTGACGCACGATCTGGATGTGGAAAACGGACGAGCGGAGCTTTCCGTGCCAGCGACATCGGAGATGTCGGGCACGCTCGATCTGAGCGCTTACTTGTTCGGCCGAGATGCGCGCCCCATTTGGGATCATCGCCTGATCTTCGTGCAGCCCGCGGACGAATTGAAGATCGAAACTGTAGCCGATGCAAAAAGCTATACGCCGGGCAGCGACGCTCGGATTCAATTTCGCGTGACCAATTCGCACGGGCAAGGGGTACACGCGGCGATGGGTCTGCAGGTGGTGGATGAAGCGGTGTTTGCCCTGGCCGAGAAGCAGCCAGGATTCGCTAAAGTGTTTTTCTATCTCGAACAGGAGGTCATGAAGCCACGGTTTGAAATTCACTCCATTGGAATGACCGAAGTTGTTGCGCCGAGGGAAAAGTCGAGCGTGGAACAACGCGATCGAGCCGCCAGAGCCTTGTTGTCAGCGACGGAGATTGTGGCCAACAACAAGTTCGAAACTGAGATCGGCAAAGACCTACCCATGAGGAAGTATGGCGAATACCGTCAGCGTTATCAGGCGCGCTTTCAGACGCAAGCCAATGACTTGGCGAAGGCTATCACGGATGCCTACGCTCAAAATCCGAAGGCCGGCACTCCAGCGCAGGTCTACCAGCGGCTCACGCAGTCAGGAGGTGCGGAATTTCTTGATCCCTGGGGGAATCCGCTGAGATTCGAACCTGCCGCATGGGACCCTAAGAATTATTACATCGTAATCAGTCCTGGCCCCGATCACCGTCACAACACGGGCGATGAGTTTCAGGCGATCCTGCTATTCCAGCGCAAACGGATCGTGAGTACTGCGAGGGCGGCTGCTACGGAGTTCAACATCGACTTGGAGCACGATCGCGGGCCGATGAATGGCCAAGCGCAAATTGTCGGCACGGTGATCGATCCGAGCGGGGCAGTTGTGGCCGGGGCAAATGTCGAGGTACGCGGTAGAGGAAAGAAACTTGTGCTCAACGCGATCACAGATGCGACCGGGCAATTCAGTTTGGCTGCGGTTGCTCCGGGCGACTATCAGATTCAAATCAGCATGGCCGGGTTTCGAATGGCCGCGGGTAAGTGCAGTCTCCGCGCGCGCGACCGCGCCGTTATCTCGGCGACGCTTTCTGTAGGACAAAGCACGGAGACGGTGGAGGTGAGCGGCGCGGCTCCGATGCTCGAAACCGAGAGCGCTATGGTCGCCGCACCGGTACCGGTTGCTGGCGGCGTTGGAGGCGGCATTGGTGCCGGAGCAAGAGGAGAGGCGATCGCGCTGCAGGACATAAAGTCCTTAGAGATCAATGGACGCGATTTCACACATTTGACGGCCCTGAATAGCGGAGTGGTGGCAAAAGAATCGAAGGGAGCTCCGGCGGCGCACGTTCGTTCCTATTTCCCGGAAGCCCTGTACATCAATCCCGAAATCATCACCGACCGGGAAGGACGCGCGAGCATCGTGATCCCGATGGCGGACTCGATCACCACCTGGCGGATGGCGATGATCGCTTCCACCCAGAGCGGAGCGCTGGGCACCGCAACTTCCAGCTTGAAAGTATTTCAGGATTTCTTTGTCGACCTCGATCTGCCGGTGACGTTGACCCAGGGAGACCGGGTTTCCATCCCAGTGGCCATTTACAACTATTCGGGGGGAGCGGGCGATGTCGCCTTGCAACTTCAGTCCGACGATTGGTTTTCGCTGGCGGACGATGCGGCGGAAAAGACGGTGCAGGTGGAATCGTCGCGCGTGGGCGGGACGCAGTTTACGCTCGAAGCCCGGCACATTGGTAAGTTCAAGCTCACGCTTGCCGCGCAGATGAAGGGAACGTCGGAGAGGGCGGACGTGGTCGTGAGGGAAGTGGAAGTGATTCCAAACGGGCGCGAGCAGAATCTGGTTTTCAACGGCAACCTGGAAAATTCGGTGCAGCACGAGCTGAGGTTTCCGCAAACTTCGATTGCAGAAGCGAGCAAAATTTTCGTCCGGCTCTATCCCGGGCCGATGAGCCACATGGTGGAGGGAATGGATAGCATCCTGCGCATGCCGAATGGCTGTTTTGAGCAAACGTCTTCGAGTACATATCCGAACGTCCTGGCCCTCGAATACATGAAGCGGACCAAGAAACTGACTCCGGAAGTCCATGCCAAAGCGGAAGGGTACATCGCGAACGGGTATCAGCGGCTGCTGACGTTCGAAGTTCCAGGCGGAGGATTCTCGTGGTTCGGAAGCGCACCTGCGAATAAGATTCTGACCTCCTACGGATTGATGGAGTTCTACGACATGTCGAAGGTCTATGACGTGGACCCGCGACTCATTGCACGGACCCAACAATGGCTGGCCGGAGAACAGCAGAAGGATGGGAGCTGGAAGCCGGACACGCAATTCATCAACGAAGGCGCGACCAACCGCTATAACGCGGACCTGCTTCGCATCAGCGCCTATATCGGCTGGTCGCTCAAGAACACGGGATACCAGGGCGATGCTGTGGAACGCGCCAAGCGCTTTGTGGAAGCGCACTTGGGGGAGAAAGCCGACGCGTACACACTGGCGGTCATCGCCAACTTTGCCGCGAGTTACGGATCGGACCGCGAATTCACCCGGCATGCGGTCCAGCTTCTGCTGGACGCGCGTACCGAGAAAGAGGAAAAGGTTTGGTGGACGGCCGAGGAGACTGGAGTCTATGGAAGCGGCGAAAGCGCCAGCGTGGAAACCACAGGCTTGGCGGTGCAGGCTTTGCTGCAGTCTGCTGAAGGCGCGGCCACGGCTCGCAAGGCGCTCAACTATCTTGGATCAAAAAAGGACGCGAATGGAACATGGGGAACAACGCAGGCCACGATCATGGCTTTGCGCGCGCTGCTCACGGCCACAGAAAGATCAGCCGCAGATGTGCGAGGCACCGTGATCGTGCTGGTCAACGGTAAGCCCGCGGAGAGGCTGGAACTGACTGCGGAGAATAATGATCTATTGCATCAGTTCGTTTTCAAGGGCGTAGAGCAGCAAGCGTCGAGCGCGGTGGAACTCCAGTTTGAAGGAAAGGGAGCGCTTTCCTATCAGGTGGTGGGTCAATATTTCTTGCCCTGGGACGAAAAGCTTGCTCCGGAAGCCCTTTCGATCGATGTGTCCTACGACCGGACGCGCCTGGCGCAGGATGACTTGGCGACGGCAACTGCAACGATCAAAAACAATCTCAGCAAGACGGCCAAGATGGTGATGGTAGATTTGGGTATCCCGCCGGGCTTCGACTTATTGAGTGAGGATCTGCAGGATTATCAGGGAAAGAGCGCCAAAATGAACAGCGGCCATCTTTCGAAGTTCAGTCTCACCGCCACGCAAGCGATTCTTTACTTTGACGCGTTCGCTCCGGGCGACACAGTTAGGGTGAAATTCCGTTTGCGTGCTAAGTATCCGATCCGAGTGCGAACCTTCCAATCGCGCGTGTACGAATACTACGATCCGGATGTGGCATCCGTGGCGCGTCCCGTGCAATTGGAAGTGCACAGGTAGTTAGCTGCGCGGGCAGACCGAAAACAGTCCAGGAACGGGCTTCAAGGAAGTCAACTGCATTCGTACCGGTAAGTCGGCTAGTATCCAGTAAACACCTCCAAGCTAAGAGTTACTTCGCCGGCAGGAAGAGGCTTTCGAGATTGAAGCCCGGCCAGCGGATCGACCCGGTTTCACCCGGAAGATTGATCGCTTCACTTTCGACTCCCCAGCTAAGCCAGTCGAGAAACCGTTCTTTTTGCCCTTTGACAATCACTGGCTCACATCCGATACCGAGCGCGGGCATGATCGCGCGGTGCGTTTTCAGTTCGCCCGCGAACCAGTCGGCCCAGTCCGGCATGCCGGGGATTCCGTGAGTATGGGCGATGGAGGCCCAGACGAATCGGTTTTCCGAGCTTGCCAGCAGAGTTCGGCCCGAACTCGCCGATACGCTGCTCGCAGCGAACTCTTCCGACAAAGCAATCAAGTGACGCAGGGGCTTCTTGCGCCCGCGAAGCTGGACCGAGCCTTTGAAACATTGTGCGTTTCGTTCGAGACAGACTCGAATCGGTTGAACGCCCGGCCCTTCTACCATGAATCGGTCGCCTAAGGAGATGGCCGCACTGACGGCCGCAACCTGAGTGTCCCCGCCAATCACGGAAATGAGTTGAGCTTTGGCCTGCCGCGGTGGGTCGGGCAACACTTCGCCGATGAAGCGGTCGAGCCGCAGTTTGATGCTGGTTGTCGTCTTCTCCGTGCTCTTCACGTAGGTCAGCCAGCCGAATCGAAGGTGGGCATTTTTCATTGTGCCGCCTCCTTCTTTTCGTGAGTGAGAACCTGGGTCTTACCGTTGGCAAAGAGGAGGGTCAGCTCGTGCGAGAACCGCTCCCGGTCATGGAAGATTTTGGTTCCGTCTTCTTCCTCTTCTTCCCAATGGTCCGTGAATTTGACCGAGCGCCAGTGGGCAATATGCCGGTCGTCTCCCTCTCCAAATACGCCGTTGAGCATTCCGGCGGTACAGAGCAATCCGACATGGCCACCATGGAGCGGTGTCAGCGGGCGGCCTTTGACGTCGTTCAGCTTGGGTAAAAGTACACGTCCCACCTGTCGGTACGTGGCTGACTCCAGCAACAAGTCTTCGACCTCATCCAAGGGAATGCCAACATGGGTCAGGACAACCGGCCCGGAGGCTGGAATCTCGTACTGAATTTCAGGTTTGTCGCCCAGTGGCTCAAGCTCGCTCTTCGTTGCCAGGGCTTCGAGGTAGCGCACTCCATCCAACAAGACAGCATCAGAAACCTTGGAATGCCGTTTGCGGCGTGTTCCGAGCACGACGATCTGCTTGTATTCGAGGCAAGCCGGCTCGGTGAGTCGGAACACGCGCAAGTCCGTGAAATGTTCGCTCAGCAATCGTGCGCATTTCGCCAATCGCAGTTGGGGGATGACGAATACCAGCGCACCACCGGCCTTGAGCCAGCGATAAGTGTGCTCCAGGAAGACCAATTCCAACCTCTGGTTATTGCTCTCCCCGGATTCCCAATCGTATGGAGGATTCAGGTAGAGCAAGGACACACCTTCCGGCGGACATCGCACATCCATGGCATTCGCTTGCAACGCTTCGATTCCCAAGGCTTTTGCTTGTTCAGCCCGGTTGGCGTCGATCTCAATGCCATAGCGATGTGTGGTTACGCCCTGAAGCAAGTGAGTGAACGCCACGCCATCCCCCACGCAGGGGTCGAGTGCCGAAAACTCGGGTGCGAAGGCAAGGAAATTCTTCATCCGCGCGGCTTCCGGCACGGGCAACGGGAAAAATCCCAGCTTGGTTTTTCCATGTGGTCTCATCTCGCCACCCCGTTGAGCGCCTGCGCCACGAGGTCGCTAATTCCATCGGAATCGGATCTCTCGCTCACGGCGATGAACGAGCAGAAACCGTTCACAGGGATCGGGCGCTCATCTTCAATTCGGTAGCCGCGCGCGATGTGTTGTTGTTTTCGTTCCTCAAACAAGTCGGCCCTCGTGGTCACACGAATTCTCATGGCCATCCTCATTTCTCAACCGATTGGCGATCAGGTGGAAGTCCGCGTTAGGCGGGTCATCGAACGCGGGTTCTAATCTTGCTGTGTGAGCAAGCCGGTCTGCGGACTCTGAGAGGCTATCTCTGGCTCGCTTGCTTTCCCGGAACGAGCCTCTCCCAACGGATCGAAAATCTGCGGCAGGGCTGTCCCCCGTCATAGAGCTCAAAAATGAGTTCACCCGAGACATAGAGCGCAACTGGCAGGGGAATCACTGGAGGGCGGGCGCTATCGGCAGGAACTGGAGGATTGTGCTCGACCATACTTATCCTCCTTTGCTAGTGCTCGGTGCTGAAAACCCGTCGCTTGCACGGGTGTCAATTACAAACGCTGTGCCTCAAGCGATCGATCTCGTGCCGCGAGAGGCATGGCAGAATCCGCGGGCGATTCACGCCAGTTCGGAAATGGGTTCCGGCTCGACCTGCGAAATTCGGTGATCAACTTCCGAATCGTCGCACGGCGCTGATGCAGTGCCTCCACCAACCGATCTAGACCGTCTCGATCTCCTTCGTACCACTCTTCGGGAATATCGGCGGCGCACCGCCAAATGGTGTGAGCATCCATCTCCTCGGCTCGACTGAGCACCGGCTCAAATGCTTCCCATCCCATCACACCCTCGTAAACACAGTTGTTCGCGTATGCGCCTCGCAGGGGAGAGTCGGGAAACGTCCACTCGCCAGCATTGAAGCAGTAGCCCTGGTCAATGAAGGTTGCGGAGTATCGCTGCCTTCTCCGCGCTTTCCAGAAGATTGCCTGCCGTCCATCGCTGTTGCACGTCCACTTATCCAGGACAAGGACCCGGGCGAAGTCGCTAAGATTGCGAACACCCTGCAGCAGCTCACGAGGCAAGTAGTCGAGCGTCATAGCCAGGACTCTCGCAGCCCACGTACAGCGATCCCAATTGCTTGCCGCTCCGGCACGGAATCTTGGCGCCACCCAGGCTGATTCGAAGGTCTTCTGTGTGTTCGATCAGCCAGTCAGAGACTTCAATCACTTCCACCCGTGGCATCGGCAGCCCCAGCGCCAAACCCAGGTTGGTGGCGAACATCTCGTTCGCGAGCACTCGGATGTGTTGGGGATTGTTCTGGAACTTGGTGACGTAGCAGGCCCCGTCCGATGCCCTCAACAGATGGGCCTGTGCGCCGCCCCGGAGTGGACGTAAGTGTTGGACTGCGGAGATGCAAGTGTTCACAGGCACCTCCGTTTCGCTTATCTTGGGGAACCAACAAAGCAGCGTGTAAACAACCACAAAGAATTGGTTGGTAGGAATACACCTTAGCGGTCGCTACTTCTGTGCAGACTGCTTCGAGCGCAAGCACGATTTCATGCAAGGTTTGCAGGTTGTCCACCCGATCGACGGACTGCAACTTCAGAGAGCGGAGTATTTGTGGCAGCGGTTCCGGCCCGACTCTGTCGAGCGCTGCATCCAGTCGCCGGAAGCCCCGCTCAGCCGCTTGCATGTGCGCCAGGACCTTTTGCTGAGTCGCTGGGTCCTGAATATCCTTGGGGTTCCACACTCGCGCCACCGTCTTCAGCAGTCCGCGATACATGCGCTTGCCCACCGATCGTTCCATCTGTTCGATCTCGCGCACGAGCCTCTCGCGCTCTGTCGTTCGCCGACTTGCCGCCGTCATGGCCATCGCCATTTCCGTTGTTGCCCGCAGGTTGTTTGGTCGGGCAGTCTCGCGGCAACCTCCGCGTTGGGCCGCAGCCCCTGCCTCCATCCTTCCGGCGTTGCCCAGCCGTCCAGTTTCGGAATACTCTTCGGGCCGCTTGCGCTCATCCAAATCAACCCACGTGCCCGTGAAGTAATACAAATACCGCCCGAGTCCAAAACAGGAACAGGCCCGTTTGAATGCCTGTGCTTCCGCACTTGTGCCTGCATTTTCATCGTCAGCAAATTCTTCTCCAGTTGCAGAGTGCGACCCAATGCCGAAGATTGTGAGTTCACACGTCACCAAGACTTTCGCAACAATCTTCTGGTCTTTGCTTCGTTCAAAGTTTGCGCTGGTATGAATGGTGTATCTGCGGGTCCAGCCCGCCGGAGTAAACAGCGCGTTCAGACGATCTGTGTAAGCTCGCTGGTCGGCGTAAGGCATAACCTGGCCGCGCGGCGATCCGCCTTTGCTGGTGTTGGTGACGCGCCATTCGATCACTGAAGGATGAAATGGTACTTCCAGACTAGCGATCAGTTCCTTGATCTTTGCCGCGTTCGGTGTCAGGACAGTGGGGATGTTTGTGTCGCTAGCCGGTGGAGCAAACTGCTGCACTGCGGTAGTGGAGCCATTTGCTGGGTCATTCGCGTGTCCATTGGTTGGGCTCATGACGGCTCTCCCTTCGTAAGGATGTGCAGGAATCTCGCAGACGTTCAGAATGGAATATCCTCGTCCACACTTTCGCCAGAGCCAGCGTGGGACCGCTGATCCTTATTGTCGTTGTGGGTCGGACCTTGATGGTCGCCGGCCACCATTTTCCCGCGGGCCGAGCAGCAGCAATTCGCGGGCGACGATTTCGGTGCGATATTTCCTCTCCCCGCTCTGCCGATCCTCCCAGCTCGAGGTCTGAATCTTTCCCTCGACGTAGAGTTTGGAGCCTTTGGCAACGTACTCCCCGACGATCTCCGCCAGACGCTGCCAGGCCACGATGCTGTGCCACTCGGTCCGCTCTTGCCATTCGTTGTTTCGGTCTTTGAACCTTTCGTTGGTGGCGAGGCTGAAATTCGCGACTGGAGTGCCGCTCTGTGAATACCTGACCTCAGGGTCTTTGCCAACGTTCCCCACGAGGATGACTTTGTTTACGCTCTTTGGCATTTCTCTACCTCCGATCTAAGCGCACTTGAAAAAAATGACAGAAAGTCATCGTTTTGCCGTCAGATTGTCCCGCGAGTGATTGCGCTGATCGACCTTTGTCGGGCCGGGATTTCGCATCTCCAGCGACTTCCAGCGTCAATCACTCGCGCGGCGATCTGACGGCGAGGGTGTCGGGATCGGTTCGCAAGAAAACAGCCAGATTCAGTCTCTCGCGACGGCGAGAAGGACATGACATAAGCAGGCTGGAGCGAGAATCGGTCGCTCGAACCGCGCAGCGTGATTTCTTGGAGTTGTTCTAATGCTTGGTTTTGGAAGGAGATGACGAATCGGAGGGCCGTGTTTTGGAATCGGCGTCGCGCCGCCTTGAAGAGCCAGATGCGCCTCAATGTGCTCACGACTCTGCTGGTCTCCGAAATAGCAAAGGCCGACCAGTTCCTCGCCGGTTTCGGCGACTAGACGAACTAGCTGCTCGCTGCTGATGGAATAGGTCGGATAGGACGGCCCGGCGCGGAGCCCAAAGCGTGCGGCGGAATCGGAGGGATTAACCGGAAACTCGATCTCAATGTGTCGCCTTCGACGTCCCAGTTCGAGTAGAAAACACGGCATCACAATATTTGAGATCTCCGTGATTTCCTCCACACTCGCATCTTCGGCTGGACTCCCCCTGAACCCGGTGAAGACTTCCGAGATGAGGCGGGCCCTGGTGCGCTCGCCCCAGGAGTCCGGCTGCACCGCGAGTTCCAGGATCTTCTCATCGAACTGGGCCAAGAACCGTGAAAAGCCCGCTTGGCTTAGGTTCCGACACAGAGCATCGGGATTATCCAGCAGGTGCTCACAATGTGCGAAGATTCCCTCTGCTTCTTTTGATGCGATGCGTGGAATTTGTTGCTTATCTCGCCTGCGATTCCCAACTGTGGTATCAGGCATAAGGGTCCTTCTTTCCCGGCAACCTGGGTGGTTCCGGGTTGTGCAGCCACGAGAACTGCCCGATTTGTGGACGGCACATTATATATAACGGAAAACAGATTTGTGGATTTTGTGGACTGCGCGCTCACGCGACAATACCACCGTCCACAAGAGCAGAATAGTCGCGAAGCCGAGACGCGTGACTGAGGAAAGAATGGGTGAACAGATATAGTCAACTCCCAGACAGAATTTGGTCGCACCTTTCTTCTAGCAATCGCGCCAGGATCTCGGAATCGTGGGCGGCATCTACGGGGTCGCGACACAGTGCCGAACGAAGCGCGGTTTTAAGCCAATAGGAGGCGGCAGGGTCCACGAGAACCTCATCAATACGAGGCAGATCACCTGCTCCCAGTCCGTCGCGCATTCCAAAACTCCTCACGCCGCTCCGCTCGCAACTATATCGACGCCAGCGTTCCGGTCGATCCCGACATCATGCGCGTTGTGATCCTCCGTCTCGTGCGGGGCAGTCAGCTTTGGTCCGAGCAAATGACAGTGACGGCAGCCGAGGCAGCACACGGCAGATGTGATTCGGGCCGCAGCATCTGGGAAGTCGTTTGGCAACATCACACGATCCCCTCCCCGGGTGTAGAAAACGGGCGAGACCGCTCCGCGGAACGCGAGCATCGTTTCCCCAAAGCTCCATCTCCAGGCTTCCTCTTCGGCCATAGAACAGAATCGAACTCTCGAGCTGCGGCCTCGCATTGCCTGCCACGCTTGCCAAGGAATGCCGGGTGATGAGCAGATCGTAGGTACGTGCAATCCGCAGCATTTGCAAGCGGATTAGCACTGGCGCAACCACAATGGCATGCACTCCGTTCACCCCAATACTGTCCACGCGCTGCAGCCAAGCCAACGTCTCGCCGCATTCACCGGCGAAACTCGAATACGCTCCCAGATCTGCCACGGCTCCGCCCGATTCCACTCCGCGAACCACATACCTCTTGGCCAGATTCTGGTGTTCAACTGACACCGTAGGCTGGCAGTAAATGCCGGCATCTCGCAAACGTTTCAGCACGATTTGCGGCAGCCGCAGGCCCTGCCGTGCCAACACCTCCGTCGCTTGGCCATTATTGTGCGTCGCTGATTGAGAGTGCATTTTCAACCTGCCTTCTGATTCGAATCGGGTGACCCAGCGCGGCACGAATCATTTCCTTGGTGCATCCCGCCCAGCACTTGTACTTGCGCGGATCTGCAACTGAGATTGCCAGGTTATCGCCACCGTGGTCGCGGCCTTGCGCTGCGCACGAGGGGCATTGTGTCCAGTAATTTCCGGACCGCTTATGCGTGGGTCGGACATGGTCCAGAATGCGAAATTCCCGCCTCGTGGGATCGTAAGGAGGCAACTCAATCTTTGGTCTGGGCCGGAATTCCTCGGGCATTTCGAGGCCGGTGATGAATCGCCGCATCTCGGGTTCCGTGATCTTCCGCAGACGCTCCAAATACTCCAGTTGGGCTTCAAAATCGTAGTCCGCACCGTAGAACCAGTACCGCTTTCCGGTGGCACGATGTACGCCGAGTGGCCCGCGAATGGCATTACCAAATTCGTGCGGCTCGAGTTGATCCTGGCGCGGAAAGATCTCAAGTCCCTCGGCGAGACCGGAGCCTCCCTTTACCGGCACCTTCAGCCGGAGGGCGAGATTGTAGATGTAGATGCGACAGTGTCGCGCCAGCAGTGGCTTGTCCGCAAATATCCAGAGGTGAGCGCCACGGCGAGACTTTTCCAATGCTGCCTCAACCCCATCCTGCCGCAGCTCCCATTGCAACTTAAGCAGATCTTCCAAGGCATTCTCATAATCGGCATCAATCGCCACCCACTTGGAGCGTTGTGTCTTTGGGTTCAGAGCATAGATACCGATTGTGAGCTGCCCGTTCAGGTGCTCGCGGACGGTCTCCAGGCGACAGGCGCCGGTCGTTTCGCGGACGGTAATAGTAGTGTTTGCCGTTTCCGTTTGGCTTGTGCGACTGCACGGTGTAGGCCAAGCGATTCACAAACAAATCGAAGTATCGTCCTGCCATTTCCATCGTGGCTTGGCCTACACCATTCATACAGTCATCTCCATCACGCCACTGCAATGTTGTCGATCGTCGCGGGAAGAAAGGCCGGGTTCGCAGTCCACGAAACCAAGTCGTACTCGGCGACAAGTTGATCGAATTCCGCAGCGGTCAGTGTGTCGTCCCGCCCGTCAACGAAATCGACAAAGAAGAAGATGTGACGCTCTCGGTCGTAGAGGTAGATAGCGCCGGAGGCAGGCTGGTCCGGCACCGCTTGCAAGAGCAAAATGCCTCTTGGCATTTCGATCCACCGTGCCGCCATGGCCTCGCCTACGTTGAGGAAAACCTTGACGACGTGCTCGACGCTTGCATCCTTGCGCAATCCGATATCGTCGGTTGTAAACAACGGGGTGAAACTTACTGCTCCTCGACTTTGGTGCATGATGAAGACTCCTTTCTGTCGGTTGTTTGCTTGCGATGTCGTACGAACAGTGCGGCCAGAGTGACTGAAGACTTCCGAAACAATTGAGCAACTGCATTGACATCCACCAGGGTCACCACCAGTCCGAGTGAAGGACAGTGCCGACGAGGGATGTCAGTAAACTCCGGCGACAACTGTAGGACTGCAATTACACCTGTGCGCCGAAGATCGCTGGACGCCGAGGACCACGGGGAACTGTGCGGCTGGAAGCAACTGCGCATGTGACTCGAAGGGTTGCGAATACTCCTCGGATCGTGAAACCGAAACACTTCGCTGTGGCAGCAAAACCTCACAATAGCCACGACTGTGAACATGCGAGCCCGATTAAGGTCCTCAGACGAACCCAAATACAAACATACAACACAGGTGAAATTCAAGGGGGAGTCAGAATGCAAATCACTGACTGGTGGCATGTTACAAGGCCTCCAAAAGCGGCATCTTCGCGGCAAACACGCGGCGAGAACGCCGCGAGAAACAACCAATGAACAGGCAAAGAGGCGTCATTAGAAAGGGGGTCGTCATTGAAGCAGGTCGCTGAATCGCACTCCGGAGGTGTTGCGCCCGGTGATGACGGTGGTATCGAGGAGCAATTTCGCGAAGTCTGGGGCGTTGGCAAACGCCAAGTTGATGTTTACCGACTCAAACTCGTGCACGAGATGCACCAGGATTTCAACGCCAGAAGTCAGATACAGGACGCATCCGACCTGGCGCTCAGCATTCGAGCGCCCTCCTCACGCGCTCATACTGTTTGGAACTCTTCAAACTGCGTTCGTATTCCAGGGCAAAGCATGCCCTTCTCTCGCCGATCCACACGTCAACGATGGCGTCATAATCCTTTTGATAAGGCGAGCGTGAAATGGTGTTGAAAGATGCGACTTCGACCTCCGAGTGCCACCCGGCAAGCACGTTCTGGTGCGCCAGCGCCAGCTGAATCGCATTCAATTCCAGTGAATGAAAGACCTGCGCAGGGTGCGGAAGATGTTCGGTATTCGAGTGCAGGACGGTCGTGAACTGGCCGTGGTGTTCCAGCAGGGCCAGCCCCTCTTTGCTAATCCGATAGACAACCGATCCCGCGCCAAATACACCCTCGCAGACGGAGAGATGACCCGATCCGACCAGCCGTCGAGTGCGCCAGTTGAAGCTGCTCCGACAATGATCAAAGCCTCCAAATTTCATGAACTCAAACAGCTGGTTATGACTCACGAAACGCGAATTGCGAACCTGCCGCAGCAAAGGAATGTCGCGTTCGGGGCTAATGACCAGGCTGTTCTTGGCGTAGCGCATAACCGATAGTCTTCAGTCGAGCATCTGTTCTCCGAGCAGTTCCAGTGACGGGCAATGGAGCACATCAACCGTCGCTTTGAGTTGCCAGATTCCCAGCGAACTTCTCACCAAAGTCGAGCGGCTTCATGAGCAACATTGCCTCCTGTTTGTCGCCGAGACAGCTCACCGCAATTGGCATTACCGACTCGGATTTCCAGCCAGATTCATGGAAGTTGAATGAGCCGCAACGGTCACTCGAAACGGCAATGAGGTAGTAGTCGGGTGGCACGATTGCCGCAGCTTTCCTCACAAATAGCACCCGATTGCCGCCGCATGCGAAGGCAAGATCGGCGCACTCAAATGTCTCACCCACAAACCGGCGCGGGAACTGCGGACTAAAGTCACCGACGCCGTTAAAGCGGATCAAACCAGGAAGGATCCAATGCCGCCTGACCTTGTTTCCGCAGCGCACGCCTGCGGAGTTGAAGTAGGCGGCATGCCTGGTGTAACGGTAGCGGTCTTGAGGATCACGACCGAACCGCGCCCACCAGCTACTGCCGAATCCCAGGATCTTGACCAACATCATTGAGATACTCCATGAGCGCTCGGTTGACGTCGATCAGGGCGCGAATGCGCTCCGCCGCTGTCAGTCTCGAAAGTCCTGCGACTTGTTCCACAATTTCGGGTGGAATGTCTATCTTTTGCAAAGAAAAGTACTGGCACAGATCGGCCAATCGTGCTTTCTTGTGCCAGCTGATTCTGGTCCGGCGGCAAGGCGTTCAAGCGCTGTTCGTATTCACTGCGGTCTTCAATTGGACCGAGCGCGCCGCCAGGCTCGAACTTGTTCAGGCGCCTTCAGTGTTCCGGGGCTGGTCTCCTTTCGTCATCTTTCAACATGTTTTCGAACTCCTCAGTGATCCCGATCATGTACGCACTACTCGCCTTTTAGACTGCGGTTTCTCTCCTGCTCCGCCTGAAGCCTGCGCCCGGTTTCGTTCAACTGGTGGCGCAAATGCTTTTCCAGTTCATGAGAACGCCCAAGCTGTTGTTCCAGCACATTGACCTTCAGTGACCAGTTCGACCTCCGGCTTGAAGAAGGCAATTTGACCCCCGGGACTCGGTGCCGTCGCCGTGACCGCTGGGCCTCCGTTGGTGGGCTTAGCAGAGTTGCCCTTCGATGCTGTTGCCGACTCGCTTGTGCGCTGGGTGTGCGAGTTCGTGCAGACGAAGCGGGGCAGTCCACCGCTGGAGCGGTTGAGACTGCGAGGCCGACTCTCTCAGCGCTGCTAACGTCTCTTCATCAGGCGATTCTTTTGTGTGGCCTCCTCAACCTGTGCACGCGACCGCGCAAGAGACTGCTCGAGTTGCCTAACCATCTCCGCGGTTGTCCACTCCCGTTTGGCCTGAATCCTGTGCTGATAAACAATGATGATGAATAGACACCCAAGCAGGCCCAAGGCAACGACGTTTGACCAGAAGTAGACGTTCCTTACGGTCTCTTCGAGCAGCATCGTGCGGCCTTCACCGAGACACTGACCATAGTTTGCGTCGGAAGGGTTGATGCGCTTGAGCGTGTAATCGAGAAAGCCATCCCGTGGTCGTGATGACCGTTGATCTGCGGCGGGGTCGTAGCCGGAGTGGCCGGATTGCGCAGCCAGGAAAGGCAACAAGATCGCAATCAAGAGGGCGGCAGCGGCAATCCGACATGAACGCTTCATATCCAGGCCAGTTGCCCATTTCTGACGCCGATGCGCCCGTGGCGCCGCACCAAATCCGAGTCTTTGAAGCGGAGATTGGCCCCGTCAAGATGCGAAGGCGAGTAGAGCCGCGGATAGATTGTTGGCTCAAGCCCGGGAAAGCGATAGTTCCTCGGTGCACGCACATGCAGATGAGAGTGCAAAGTTCCTTGCAGTCGGTCGGTCATCAGGATTTCCATTTGTCCGACCGGCAAGTTCTTGATGTGCTCATCCTGGGCGCGAGTCTCTTTGATGTCAGTCTCGCTGCCGAAACCGATGGGCTCGTATTTATCTTCAAAGACACCGGTGCGCTGGACGGTCAGGGTGCGCCGCTTCTGGCGCACGCGGGCTGACGCCTTTAGAAAATACTGCGTCGTCTCCTCGTCACGCGTGTGCAAGAGCATGGTGGTATTGGGCGCCGAAGAGACGTCGTCCTTGAAGCCGCGGCCCACCTTCAATAGCTGGGGCAGCGATTGGAGCGCGAACAGAAACGCCGTGTTGGTGCCGCGCGCGGTTTGCAGGATCTGGGCGAAATTGGAATAAGCGAACGGCGCGAACTCGTCGAGGATGACGCTGACCATGGGCCGATTCTCGCGACGGCGCTCCTGCTCATTCTCGTAGCGTTTACCGATGATCAGTTGCATGTTCTGGAGCAGCATGCGACCGAGGGCGGTGACGGCCTTTGAGTTCTTGTTGGTGTTCAAGGAGACGAAAAGAATCAGTTCCTTGTCGATTACCTCGTCGAGAGAGAGCAGGTCATCGTAGGCGCCGGTGATGAGGGAAAGGTCATCCTCAAGGAACGTCATCAGCTCATTCAGAAGTCCCTGAATCTTGGGTACGCGCTCCCGGTCTTGGAATGATTGCTGGAGGTTCCGGACGGACATCTCGAGATTCAAGCGCCGCTGATGGTTCACTCCAACTTCTGCATCGAGACAGGATCGGGCCAGCGCGATTTGTTCGTTTCAGGACCCGCGGGTCCAGCGCCAGGACGAGCACGTCGTAGATGTTGAAGCGCTTGCGTGTGTGAGCGAGCACGCGGACAAGATCACTCAGATATGTGGCCTGGTGACCGTGGAAGAAGTCTTCCTTCAGGTCGAAGGATTCGAAGATGAAATTGGCGTGCTCCTGGTACAGCCCGTGTTCGCTAAAGAACGGGTTATAACGTGCGGAAATGTCGGGCCGGGAGGGATCGAGGACTCGCAACTGGTGCATGCGGCCGGCAGTCTCGATCGCCGGAAGAAGGTCGGAGAGAAACTCTTTGTCGCCTTTGCCGTCGAAAATCAACATCGGGATGCGGTGCTGGTCACCTGGCGGACCGACGACCCGGAAGACATCCTGGGTGATGATGTTCTTGAGTAGAGTGGTCTTGCCAGAACCGGTCGCACCGAACACCACCGACTGCATCACGCGCGTTGCATCGGACCAGAACCACGGCTTGGCGTGGACGTCATAGCCGAGCACGATCGAGTTCTGGTTGTACGCCGCCGCGACCGCCTTCCGATCTTTGGCTTGGCTGACAAATAAAGGAGGATGGGGCCAGTTTGCTTCGCGCCTTCGCGGGAGAGTGACGAAATACCAGGTGAGTGAAGCGGCAGAGACTAAGGCGTACAGCGCATACAAGGATAGTTCAATGAGTTGAGCGGGGCGGATATGAAATCGGGTCGCAAGGATGTAGTAGCCGGCTGCCAGCACGATGACAGCAACAACCGACAGGACCAAGGCAAGACTCTCTTCCTGGTTGAAGTGATAGGCGTGGCGTCCCAGGCGATAGTCGTTGGTGTAAGTCATAGCTGAACCAAACTGAAAAACAGAAATGTGCCTCCCGCTAGTACGGCCATCACTGTCAGCAAAACCAGGATCGGATTGACGCGGAGATTCCCTTTGTCTGTCTTCGGCTTGACGCGGATCTTCGATCCAGTGCCGCAACGCATCCCCGAGCGGTTCTCTTACCGTTTCCTGAGTGAAAGCTGCGCAAGCGCGCGATCGTCGCGATTTGTTCCTGATGCTTCATGGCTAAAGCACAAACGTGGCTTTTACTCCATCGCGAAACACCAATTGAATGACTGCCGGGGATTTCAGATCTTTCCGAATGGAAACGACCCCCTGTGTGCTTTCACCGGGATGAAGATCGTCGGCCTCGGCTTCAGCGTGAGCGACGGGCAGCGCCAGCTCTTGCGTATCGCCCAGCTCTTCGAGCATGGCTCGATCGAGCTGGGTGTGCGCGAGGCTTGCGAGTGAAATGGGCGAGTCGTCGATCTGTAGCTGGTACGCCTGTGGCGTATTCACGCGATAGAAGAGCCCGCTGCCGTTCTCAATCGTGTAGTGGATATAGACGGTGCTCCGCGTGAGAAACACCCGTTCCACACGCACGCCTACCTGACTCTTCGCTTTGCGCGGACTTCTTTGTTTGATGTCCTCAGCCCCCATGAGCGCACGGGTCAGTACAACGTCGGCAAACTGATCGGTGTCGGTCTCCACGACTGGCTTTGGAGCGGGCAGGAGGCGGGGCCGGTTGGGCAGTATCAATCGCAAAATTCATGTCCTTTGCCTCTTGCGTGATTTCAAGCTCGTAGGCAAAGCGCCTCGAAGCTGTCCAAACGAACAGATCCGTCGCCGCTCCCGACTTGATTGGCTTGACGAACACTTTGTTCGCCTCTCGCTCAATCTGGAAATCCGAACTGCCGGCGGCCGCCATCGTAACCGGCTCATGAAATTCCAGGACCGTCAGGTGGTTCAGGGCGGTCGCAACGTGGACGACGGCATTCGGGCTGGGAGCGCCCGACTGTTGGGACAATGCAGCGATCGCACAAAGGCCATATATAAGGATGAGCGAAGCAGATCTTTTCATAACTCCCTTTCAAGGCCCTGAGCGGAATCCAGAAGGATTCCGCTCAAAGCGGTTCGTGCCTCACATGACCCAGGGCGCATCGCTCGCATCCTCATCACTGAAAGCGCCGGGATTAAATTCCACGGCTTCATCGACAACGGCAGCTGGGATTACAGCCTCCGCTGTCTCTGATTCAGCGCAAGATTCGGTCGATGTTTCTCCCTCGGCCTGCTCGGTTTTGTCGTCATCGAGGAGGATCTTGCCGTCCCTGTACTTGAACAGGAACGTGTGTTTCTGACCTCCTCCTTTAAGTGGATCAACCAGGAAAGTTCGACCTGACGAGTCGGTACGCACGAGTCCGTCGTAGAGCCGTGGAACGTGCACCCGGACGGGCTTGCCGCCCGTGCGCTCCGCAAGCTTCAGGATCAGCTCCTGCGGAAAAGCAAGAAAGAGAATCGAGCCACTGGAGCGCTGGCCGTTACACACAATCCGGTTCAGCGCCTGCAGCCAGCCCATACGATTCTCCGCCTTGTTCTGTGCCCAGATGCGGATGAAAGCGAGAACCGCCTTCATCTCATACCTGCCTCGTTCTTCGTCACCGCGGCATGCGCCGTATGCCTGGTTCATGGCAAACAGCTTCTGCCTGCGCAGCTCCTTGTCGGAACTCTGCCGTATCGTTTCCCATTCGGCCTTTGCCTTCTCCAGTTGTTCTTTGAGTTGCTCTCGTCTTTCTGCGATCTTGCCGACCATCGCGGCGTACACCCGATTGACGAAACGGCAGTCTTCGAGCATCTCGCGGCTGACCTGTTCGCCCACCACAAGCGCCTTGAACGCCTCAATCGGAGCCTTGTTGATCAGCAAGTCCTCGATCTGTTTGCGAACATGGTTGTAGAGGTGGCCGACACGATCGGTCTTCTCCACCTCCAGATGGAGTGGTAAATCAGAGCACCGGCGTTCGTTCTTGTAACGAAGCCAGGGCGCCTGACGTACCTGCTGGCGTATTTCGGCGACCAGTTTAAGATCGGGCTGGACTTGCCACTTGAGGCTGTCGAGCGCGTTCTGAAGTTCTATGGCCAATTGCGCAGCCAGTTCTTCGTGGCCTACCGCCCGGCAGGAGGTCATCAAGTCGGTGATCGAGCCGATGTGATTCCCTCGGGCCTTCATGGCCACGTGCTCCAGATTGAACCAGGGGTCTTTCGCCTTGTTGGCCTTGTTTTTCCCCTGTTGCTGTCCGAGACCTCGGGAAAACCGATCCTTTACAAACCGCGGGAACCGGTCCTCCTCGACCACGCAAACCCAGTCGAAATCAAAATCGCCGCCATTCTTCTTTGCCGTCTCCGAATGCAGGACGTACGTGCCCTCCAGTCGGAGCTGCCGTTGAACCAACTCGCGAGTTTCCGAATCGGTGAGCGTGCAGTTTCTCCGGCAAAGATCGTTGTTGAGTTGGGCTACGATCTCGTCGTCCGCGAGATTTCCGAACGGGAGGAGATCGTCAACCATGCGTATCGGGTAGCGGACGCACAGGCCGTGTTTCGAGGCCAGCGGAACGATGGCTTTGTGCTCGGGAATCCAGTCGGACCCCGAAACCACTTGACCATCCTTCAGGAAGAGATATCCGTCATCCATCAAAGCAAATGCCGGAAGACGAAAACCTCCGCCGGTCGCCGCCTTGAACGCCCAGCGCGCCAGCAGTTTGTTGAGTTGATTGTTGACGTAAGGATGACGGACGATTTCGCCGCTGGCGTCGGCCAGAAGCAGCCCTTCAACGACCCGGAATTCTTCGCTGTCCGGCTCAACTCCATCCGGCAAAGACCTGTCCGGATGGTGGCCGAGGATTTCGAGCAAATCCTCGTAACGGCCCTCGCCTACGGCCTCACTCAGCTTCGCCACCTGCTTCATCGCCTGTGGTAAAATTTCCAGCTGAATTGAGTCTTCAGGAGCATGTTCTACGAGCGTGTAACTGGACTCAAACTCGAGCTGGCGGGAGACTTCGCGGATACCTACCACGATGTGACCGCGAAATCTTCTGCCCGGCCCGAAGATCGAATACATTACCGCCGGTATCTTCAGCCCTGGTTTGACCGCGCTTTCCGGCAGCACAAAATCCGCCTCCAGCGCGTCCGAAACATCATCCTCCATGATTTTGAATGCGCCTTTCGCCTGCGTATCGGCGAAGGCCATGCGGAATTGGTAAAAGCGTCCTTCTGCCAGACGTTTCCCGGCAACTTCCCGTTTCGCGTCCTGCAGAAGAACTGACTCTGCGGCATGGTCCCGGTTCTCGTCGCTCGCCTTTCCATAACGCTCGCGGCGAAGCCGTTCCACCTGGGCCGAGAGGATTTCGTCATCATGCTTTTGTTGGAGACGCTGGAACACTGACCGCCTGATCCAGCCCCGGCAGTCATTGGTTCCAAGCTTCCTGTCGGGCACAACGAGCACACGAGCCTCGGGTTCCTCCATCATCACCTTGCAGGGCGAGACGAGGATCCCGAAGTAGACAATCGCCGCCTGCGGCCAGTGCTGGAACCGCTCGGCAATCGCTCTGCTGTGCTCCCGGTCCACAAAGTAAAACTTGCCTTTCTTTGCGGAGCCGCTTGCGCCGACTAGTTTGTAGTGAACCCCGTTCCAGACGAGCCGGGCCAGAGCGTTCTCGACCTGTGCTTCTTCGTAATCATCGAGAGGCTCGGCCGGCACGTTTACGCTGGCCACCTTGATTCCGGGATAGAGCACGCTGAGCAGCGTGTTCTTGAGTGGCTCAAGATCGTGCAACCGCGGTGCGATCCGCCCGTTGCGGTCGATCTCGAGGTTCTGGAGTTGGTCGGCCGGGATTCTGTAATTGTTCGTCGTCGTATTCTTCGTCATTTTTGTTCTCCTTAACTATTTGTTTTCCTGGGAGAACCAGGATCGAGTTAAGGAGTTTGCGTGACCGCAAGCTTCGGCACTCTCGCCTGGCCCCCCGTTTTGGGTTCGCTCGGCCAGGCTTCAAGTGCTAGAAGCTCCGGTCAGCACATTTCCCCGCATCAAGCCGCGGGGTGCTCAAAGGACCAAAATCAACGTCTTGGTCACCTGAGAACTGCTCGTGCTGATCTCATCGAACTAGTTCTAAATCGTCTTCTGGGCGACAGCCTGTTTCACGATCACAGGATTGCCGCCATTCACCTCTGGAACCGCCTTCCAAGCCGTCAGCGTGTAGAACGGCTGGCCGGTCCTGAATGCCTCGATCAATGCCTCTCCCTCGCTCGCCATTTCCTGGCCGAGTTCCGGCTTTGCCGGAGACGATCCGGGCTTAACCAGAAAATAGCGAAGGTTGGTGTCATTGCCATTCCGGCGCCTTCGCGGCGTGTTGGCGCCATCGGCTTTCGGCAGCCGGCCGTTCCGTCGCCTCCGTAGCCCCTTTGCCTTCCATATCAAAGCTCCTTTCCCCCGATTTATCTGAGACCCAAGTCCGCCTGCTGCAGCACCCAGTCACGCTTCTCGCCTTCGATTGCTCGTTCCCAGTACTCTCCAATCAGCAACCCGCTGGGGTTTTCCTCCGATCGCCTCTCGACCAGCAGTCTCACGTGGAACTCGCTGACGACCTTGTCGATGGTTTCGTTGTGTTCGTGAATGTGATGGACTTCTTTGACGCCGAACGCCGTGTATGTGAGTGGGTCGTCCTTGGCGGCCTCAAGGGAGCGCAGCTGAAATTCCGAAGTCGTCTGATCGTCTTCGATCTTTCCAATAAAGTCATCCTTCTGCATGCCGGCGTACGCGGTGCGCCGCAGGTTGGCAGTCATCATGTTCAAACTGTCAGCCCAGTTGCGGCTCACATTTGTCGGCGAGAAGTTCAGATAACGTTCCAGGAACAAGCGCACAAATGCCCGCTTCTCAAACTCGGTCGGCTCCGATCCCGGGCCTTGCGTCACCGAAATGGCCGGTTTTGTCACACCCAGAACCGTTGCCAGTCCGTTCTCATTCACACGAATGACTGTGGGAGGCTGCAGGCGAATATAGACGGCGAAAGCCACCGCCAGCATCGTTGTAGGCACGCACAAGAAGGCCAGCACCATCGCCCGGTTGGCGTAGGCACGCAGGATCCCGTCATGCTCGTAATACCGGCTGTAACGGAGCTTCTCTGGAGCGTCGGCTTCTTTGGACGAGTTTTTCCTTTTCAACCACATGTTCGTATCCCAGTAGTTCTCAAAACAATCAGTGGCGCCGGCCAAACAAACGGCCGAAGAATTTTCCGATATAGAAAAAGATCAGGGTGGTGATGCTGTACGGCCGAAACTTCGTGCCTTGCGGCTCCCAGATTGGTGGCTGCCTCCACATAGAAACCTCCTCGGCCAGAGCTAATTGTTCTCGGCATTGTTCCTTCCCGCGGCTCGACCGAGCGCCCTCCCCACGTTAAAGCTAAGGACCTGGGTCACTGAATTGGGTCGATAACTGGACCCATGTCGACCACCGCTGCCCGACATGGCAGCGGCAAGATCCCGCTTATCGTTGTTACTTGCATTAGATGCGGGCACTGCTGGGCTGCTGCTGCTGTTCATCGCGCTCGCAACTCCAGAACGAATGAACTCGGGCATCGAGGGAGCAGGCGGTGGTGCTGACGACGCCAGGACAGTAGACGTGGACGAAGCACCCACACCACCTGACGCTGTAGCGCCCGCGGAAGCCGGACTCGCTCCTGCCGCAAAGCCAGTGACTCCAGCAAGAGCGGCGCCAGCCGCAACCCCACCTGCTCTCACCAGCGCAAAAGCTGTTGACCCTACATCGCCCGAGATGATCCGTTTGGCGATGAAGGGAATCAGGGCGATGGCCAAGGCGTAAAAGATACTGACCAGCCCAAGCATGACCGAGTCCCCCGTTCCCTTGAGAAAACCGAGGAACCCATTGCCCAGGATGTTGTTAACCTGGTTGACCTGGATAGCGGTGATGAGCGCACCAAACACTGCGTAGAGAATGCCCCAGGCATTCCAGATCATCACATTGACCGCATACGCCTTCCCCAACTGGCCGACCCCGGAGATGGGAATGAGTGCGAGCACCAGAGGGCCGACCACATAGAGCACCGCGCCAAACAAGGTATAGAAGAAGCAGAACACGATCATCGCCAGGGCATAGAGAAGATAGGCAACGACGAGCAGTACAACCGTGATCGTGGCGGCCGCATCGCCCGTGATGATGTCCGTCAGGGTCAGCGAAGGGTTGTTGGCGAACTGTTGCTGCAGCTGTCCCATCCAGCTCTGGAACATGTCTCCCGCGCCCGAACTGCTGCCGATGAAATTCGCCACCGTATTGAAGGAGCCGTTGACGCCGCGAAACACTGTCGCCCAGTTCGACACGATCATGGCAACAACCAGATACTTGATGGCCGTTCCCGCAAGTGCCTGCAGATCGCCTCCACGAAACGCCGCTTGATAGAGTCCGATCAGAAAGCCAATCAGCAGGATCGCGAAGGCGAAGTTTGTGACCGTCGAGATGATGGCTGTGCCATCAATCCCTGCCAGCGCGGTATTCAACAGTTGCTGGAAATAAAACACGGTTACTGCACTCCCTGTTGCAAAACCTGGTTGCCCGTAGACTGAAGCGTCGCCGCATGAGAAGCGCTGAACTTGAGTTGACCGCTCGAATTGGCCAACTCGATAGAGCGCACTCGTACTAACTCGGCCATGGCGGATTGCGTGTATGCGTTCGCTCGCACGAGCCATGCCGCAGTCTCGGCTTCCAAGATGGTGGAAGTGCCAGGCGCAGCGGTTTGCAATTGCTGGTTGATTTGTTCCGCCGCCTGTAGCTCAAGGTTGGCCAGGGCATCGATTTCGACCGCCTTCTTCATCGCGGCTTGTGCTTCCGCGTCGGTCATATCGACTATGTTCCTGATCGGCAGGGGCGCGTTCGCCGCTGGCATCACGGTCCCGTACAACGCGGAGTAGTTACTTGTGATTTGCGGCATTGCGCCAGGATTGCCTGAGAGCAGGCTTTGTTCGAGCAGCTGCGGTGTCCGCAGGGTCGCACTCGATATCGGCAACTGGAAGAGCTGGCGCATCTGGGCGAACTGACCCTGGAATTGAACAGCCATGTTTCTGGCCTGGGTAATCGCGGCCATCGGAAACACCACCTGCTGCTCGAAATTTACGGATTGCTGTTGACTTTGCTGGATCGAACCCAGCGGCGTGGCCACGGAGTTTCTGAGCAGGCCGGAGATTGTGTTGAGCCCGATCTGCATCATGGCGCAGCACGGATCGAGCCCGAGCTGGCTGCGGGCCTTGCTGGGCAGCACCGCAACTAAGATAGCCAGACCGCATACCACGGCCACTGCGTTCCGGAGGACTTTCCAAAGACGAGAGAGAGTGGGCAATTTCATTTTCGAACTCCTTAGGGATGAGCTAGAACTTGTTGGATCTGGTTCTGCAGATTTTGGGTCGCCACGGATCTCTGCTTAAGCAGAGCATTCTGGTGCGCGAGCTTCGTTGCTTCCTGGCGCAGTTGAGCGGCCAGCATTTTCGCCAATTGCGCCTGAGTTTCGAGATCGGCAATGCGAGCCTGGGCCGTGACCATACTCGCCGACCCAGGAGCCGCGCTCATTGCTTGCTGTTCGAGAGAATCGGCAAGAGTCAGCATTCCTTGGGTGGTTTGGTCGGAGACCATGGCGGTCTTCAGCGAATCCATCGACATCGCATCGTCAATGTCCATGAGGTTGCGCTGCATCGGCTGGGCATTTCCGGCCAGCGCAACCGGCTGGTAGACCTGCGCATATATCGAGGGAATCTGGCCCATGGATCCCGACTGGGCGTTTCGGAATACCGACTCCAACTGCATGGGGAGAGCGAGCGTCGCGCTGTTGTTCTTGATGCCTTCAATCTGGGACATCAGGCCGGTGTAGCGCGCCCGGGTTGCACTGACAAAGGCTCTCGTCTGGTTGATCAAGGCTAGCGGCCAGATGATCTGCTGGCGAAAGTTGTTGACCGCCGCACTCACCTTCCGCATTTCGCTCAATGCGTCACCAATCGGGCCCTGGAGGGTGCTGGTGATGGTATGAAGCAGCAACAGAAGGTCTGGGATTCCTTGAGCTCGCGTGTTCAATGGAATCAAGCACAGGGTAATCACAGCTACGAACAGCCATCGCCGGCAGCGGCTCAACCTGCGTTGAAAGTTGCGAAACAGTTCCAAAGTTTGCGTCTTCATATGCGTGTACCTCTTGCAACCTCTCCTGAGATTTCTTCTGGAAGTGGATCAACATCGGCCAGCCCTGCCGGGAATCTTTCAGCCAGTTCGCGATAGCCTTCAATCAAAGGCGCGTCTTTCCGTTGCTCCAGCCACCAGGACCGATACACGCGTTCCCGCGCGTAGGTCGTCATGATCCAGTAGTCGACTGCGGTGGGCGACATTCGGATCGTGTGGGTGGTGTCGGCTTTTTCGCCGATCGCGATTAATGCGTCGGACCGTTTCCCCTTGACGGGAGCGCTGAAATGCTTGATTTGGTTCAAAGCCGTCTCATTCAGGTGCAAGTGCTCCCGCAGAGCGGTCATGTCACCTGGCTGCTGGCCGATGATTTTGGTCGTCGAGTTCTTTACAATGCCCGCTCCGTGCGGTCTGGGCTTCGATTCCGTCCCCACAAAATCCTCCGCTGTTTGGCTCATTCCCCAGACACTTGCATTGCGCTTGCGGGCTGTACGAAAGAGTTGAACCACTTCGGGCGCCAGCACTGGAGAATCAAGGAGGAACCAGCACTCATCTAGAACCGTGATGCTCCGTCTGCCCGCCTTGCCTGCGGCCCGTTGCGCGGTGGCGTGAGCAATGAGAAGGCTCATTGCTGTTTCGAGCCGAGGGTCATCGCTCAATTGCTCCACGTTGAAGAACAACCACGGATTGTCGAGTGAGATCGTTGTGGGCCGGTCGAACAGCCTCGAATACACTCCCTTTTCGCCGGTCCAACTGCGCAGCTTGATCGCTGCCAGATGAGCTTCGTCCATCACCCGCTGGTTCTTTTCTTCGTCACGCCATTGGGCAAGTTCGTCGCGAAGGTCGGAGAAGGTTGGAATGGGAGTCGAGGGCCGGATTGACGCCCTCTTATAAGTCTTGAGGATCGCCTCGGTGATGAGATTGTCGAGCAACTCTGTATCCTCAGCCCCGCCCTCGCCGAGCATGTGGCGCGTCAGGTTCTTCAGAAACGCGACTTGATCCTTGCTCGGCTCTCTTTCTCCTTCCGGCAGATCCCACGGGTTGATTGTTTGTTCGGTATCGAGCGACATGGTGATCATTCGTCCGCCCATCAATTCAACAAGCGGGCGATACGAATCACCACGCTCAAGAATCGAAATCAGCGGATTGCTCCGGGCGGCCATCAAAAGGAACTGCTGCACCATGACGGTCTTTCCACCGCCAGTTTTGGCCATCACCAGCATGTTCGCGTCGCTCAAGCCGGGGTCGAAGGGCGAGAAAGGAATGAGCTGGCGGTAGGGAGTTTCGAGCAGGAACAGTGGTGACCGGGGTGTGCCGCGCCACGGTGTCTCCACCGGCACAAGATCCGCCGCATTCGAGGTGAGCAGGTCCTGGTCTCGCTTGTCGGGCTCCGCCATTGCCGGAAGTGAACTGAAAAACAGACGCTTCTTGGCCAGTGACTCAGCAACGGCTTTGGCACCATTCATGCGGGAAATCGCGTAGAGAAGCTGCTGGCGCCGGTTGTCAATGGTTCGCTCTGCTTGCTCCAGTTCCGCAGTCGTTATGGCTGGCCGTGAAGTACGCGTTCCGATGACCAGGCTCAACTTCGCCGTCTTGACCGAACTCGAAATGATGTCCTGCTGCACCCTGACCAGTTGGGACTCGGCAACCTGGGCTTCCACGTTGGTCCGAAATCCGCCGTTCGAGTCGCGCTGCACCGCCTGCATCTTGCGCAACCGGCTCTTGTAGCCTTTGAGCACTTTCGCTTGATCAGGAATCGTGACCTGCGCATTGATGACGAGCGGGAAATCAAGACCGACCAGTTCTCTCAGGATTCCGGGGAACGTGGCATCCGGGAGTTCTTTCAGACTTACAAAGGAATAGAGGATTCCGCCGACATTCAGATATGAGTCCGTCTCATCTGCGATGCTTGTGTCGACGATCTGCTCGCGGGCGCTCCTGTATTCGAGCGAATCCTCACCCCGCCTGTACGGCCGAGAATCCGCAGACAAGGGATTGAGAGCTCGTTTCGCCTCAAGAAACAACTCATCGTCGGTCAGCCGGCGCGCGCCGAGTTCTGCCGCTTCCAGCGTCGTTTCGAGGCCACGCAGCAGACTCTCAAACTCTGCCAGTAATTGCTGATGCTCCCGAGCGCTGCGCTCAATGCATTTGCGGGCCGATAAGCTGAAGGGATTGCCCGTCGGCTTCAGCGGCTTACCGGCAATACGGCGATGAACGACCGGGTCCCAGATGAAGTACACGTGCACGAGAGGCCGCATGTAGTGGCCGTTCGCCTCTTTCGTTCGCCATCGTTCGACGCGCAGCTCATCGAGTGCAATTACCTCTGCCCGTTCCGATTGCTGGGCTTCGGCATAGTGCTCAAGCAGGTCTCCCAGGTCCTCCACCACTTCGTAGCGGAACTGCACTCTCATGCTCTGTTCCGGCAGAGAACGCAGGAGCGCCTCCAGCATCAACTTGCCGCGGTCTCGGCCTTCGTCGCTCGCGAAATACGAAGCCAATCCCCTCAACTCGTAGCCCGCTACAAAAGCGCCATTCGTGCGAACGACAATATTGTCCAGGTAGTCGCGGACCGGGAGTTGCTCGCACAGTGCCGGATCGTGGAGTTTTCGCTCGTGTTGTTCAAGCGTCAGCGGCACTGCTATTCCTCCCTCAGATACGCCGACCGGATTTCGCGGTCGCGTGCCAGCGCGCAGTAGGCATGCGGTTTCATGTACCAGAAGGCAAGATCGCGAACGTAGCCCCGCGGCTTGCCATACTTGAAGGCCATCAGCACCGGCACCATGAGCAGCGGCACGCCGTACTGCAGGACGAGATTCGTGGGCATTCCAGCGATCTCACCACCGACAAAATGGCCCAGGACGTTCATGACCGCCGCGGCGCCCAGCACGATAAAAAGATCCTCAAACTCAAGCAGCATGAAGGTCACTCGCGTCTGCAAATTGCGATTCACAGGTGTCACTTGCAATGGCATTCGTAATCTCCTTCCTAGCGCACTCCGGCTGTTCCGTGTTGAATCCAGAACTCTCCCAAGCGCAACAACCCCGACAAGCTAAAGCTGCACATCGCTGCGATGAGGTTGCGGACCCATGCCTCGCCAATCGTCATGCGCTCCAGTAAACCGGCAAAGTGCGCGACCGCGAGCACGACCTGGCCTGCGCCATAGAGCGGCAACAAAACATTGCCCACCCAGTTCACCAGCGTCAGCACAGAGATCCAGAAGCGGTCTGGGTTGTTCCAACTTGCCTGGTTGCTGAAGGACTCCATCGCGCGCAACAGCCCGGAGCACATCAACGACGCCAAGGCCGCGTACCCGAAGTGTGAGTACGGGTGCGCCTTGCTGAAGCGGTAAATGGCGGCGGCGGCGAATAAACCGGCCATGGTCGGCATGATGACGTTGCCCAGCCAGTTCGTCAGGTTGAGCAGCCCATTTGAAAGATTCACAGGATCACCTCCAATCCTCATCAGCCGGCCATGGCCCGAACAAGCTGCCAGATGGCCGAAACGCTCAAGAAAGCAAGACCCGATCCCACCAGCGGCATGAAAGGCCGATGGCGGGCATAGTTGAAAATTGCTCCCACGATGGCCAAACCTGCCGCCTCCGGCAGGATGGTCCCGGCAAGGAAGTTCCACGCCGATGTCAGCATGTCCGTGGTGGCAAACTCCGAGCCGCTGTTCCAGCTCTGCATGAGCTGGACAGTCCCAGACACGGACAACAGAAAGAGTCCCGCGATGATCGGATGCCAGAGGGCTCTGCCCTTCGGCCGCATCGAGCGCTGCCTTCAACACGCAGAAAGCGGCCAGCACAGGAATCAGTTTGGCAACCACGACGTTCGAAACAAAACCGCTCAAGCTCGTCTGCAAGCTCGCGACCCACGCACTGCCGATGCCTCCGCCTTGTGCGGGCATCGTGATACCCTGCGCCGCAAACCACGACAGGAACTGGGGCAGCGTCAGACAGAATCACCGACCACAGCACCCATCTCTGAAATCTGCCCCCTGTCTGGAAGTTCACGCCGCCTTCCTGCCGCAATGCGATTCCCGCCAGCACCATCGTGCAGATGGCAGCCGGAACTGCCAGGTCGAATAGCAGCGTCAACAGATCGACGATGATTTGGGGCAGCGTCATTGCCTCGAGCACTCCGCGGTGACGCGTTCCTACTGCACGCCCGCTGTACCGTTCTGCAATCCAGAACTCAATCAGGCGCGTGAGACCGGATATGACCAGCAGTCCGGCGGCCGTGACCGCCCAGCGTGCCACGCCGCGGCCTTGCGAATAGGAGACAACGGCCATGACCACGGCCAGCGCCGCACCCACCGGAGAGATCACGTTGCCCACCCAGTTCACCAGGTTGAGCACGGTTCCCTCAGGTTGAGCAGCGGTTTGTCCCTGTACGGCTTGGCCCGTCTGCTGGCGTCTGCCCAAGGTTTTGGGCATTGGACATCAATGGAAATAGCTGAAGTGAAACGACAATCAAGAGACTCTACAAGCGCAAAGCGATACCGCGCGTCTCTCCAACTCAACAATTTCATATGCTCCTCGCGTGCGATCGCGGTGAGTAAATCTCCCGCGTCGCAGGCGAGAACATATGGGCATTTCAGATTTCGGGCAAGTCAGCAGGCTTCGTCTCGAAGCATTTTCAGGAAGGCATTAGCCCGCGGAAAGGTGGAAAGCACAGATTGAAAGTTGCCGGGAGTCCTTGTTGCGCATGGATTTCAAAAGCGGAAGCTCGTACTGAAGTCATTCGTGCAGTGTGCGAGGAGAAGTCTTATGAGATGAACAAATGTTTGAGTTTGGTGCATCTCACAACGAACTCCCTTTCGCGCGTGGAAAACGACCCGAACGAGACTTTGTTGGGCTGCCGCAGAATTCTTAGTGAGATGAACAAATGTTTGACTTTGGTGCATCTCACAAGCACGTTCAGAATTCACTCAAGCGTTTCTCGAGACTCGAAGGCGAGAAGCCTTGGTCTTATGAGCAATAGTCTACTGCGCTGCTTGGCTGCTGGTAGCCGATTGGTTTAGCTCCTGCTGCAACTGGAGCAACTGGCGCAACTGGTCAGCATTGGACGAGTTGGAGGTCGGACTGTTTCGTGGGCTTGTTTGCGCTAAAGGTTGATTGGACTTGGGTGTTTGTTCAAGAACAACGTAGATGGGCGCTCCAGCCGAAACCGTCACCACGATCTGCTGGTTTACTGCCAATCGAGAAACCTCTTCGTCTCCGGTTTCGCCGATATTATTGCTGACGCGCTCTCGCATAAGATCGGACTCGCTCAGCGGCTGGCTCAAGACTGCCTTGTCCCACGAACATTGCGCTGGCTTGGCCGATTCCAGACAGCGATCTGACCAGGACGTTCTTTCCCGTGTTCTTGCCCGAAACTTTTCCTTTCAGCGGCCGCAAGTCCAAATCTGTCGCGGCAGCCTCGATAGGAACGGACGCGCCATCCGGCATCAGCAGAGAATCAAACTGGAGGTCCACATACCCTGAACGGTTTGCATCCCTGATGTGGCCGACTGCTTTGGCCCCTGCAGGAACAATAATTTCTCCATCGCGCTCGTAGTTGTACTCGATCACCGCTAGAACTGGCGCCCGTACAGCCGTGCTTGCAGCCGATTCCAAGCGGGCCCGTAAGCGCGTGCCCGTAGCCAAACCCAATCCCAGTTGCGGCGCTGCGTCATTCGAGGGTCTGAAAACCTGCAGGGCTGGCCGAGACCTTGCGCACGTACATTAACGAAGGCTTCTCCATGGCCTCGCGCTCTGCCTTACCCACATCGGAAGCGTCAGCACTCGAGCCCGACTGGTAGGGCGGCGCTTGCCATGCCTGGTCTCCAAAAGGTGGTATCGAACCCAATGTCCCCGCCCCGTTCGTCTGTCCTGTCTGCGAAGCATTTGATGCCGAACGAATTACCGTTCGCTGCAGGTCGCGTTCGTTCAGAAAACCTTGGTGCGTTTCCTTCGCGGCGGGGCGTCCCGGAATCGGTGATCGGAAACAGGCTCTTGTCGTTGCTTTCGTTGCTGGTTTCCACGGTCGACTCGTCCGTTAGAGATTGCACCGCGATTTTTCGCCTTCTCTGGCCCGCCTCGATGTGGCATAGAGATAGCAACGAAGATCAGGAGCGCCGTCACGATTGCATCCTCCCGCCGATGATTACGAACCGATTCTGTTGGATCTGCTGTTTCGCTCTCTGCTTGGCCCTGGTTGCAAACTCCGGCAAGGCGGCAGGGGCGAGCGGAGGGATGGGCACGCTGTCGAGGATTTGATTTTCGTCTGGCTCCTGCATTAATCCGGCGTTTCCATTGTCACTGTGTCCGTTGGGGCGAGTCACTTTGCACCTCCCGTCACCGGAGCCACAAACGCGATCGGCGCCAAGACTGGACGGTCGACCTCTTCCGCTTGGGCAACTGCCAGTAGCAATCTTTCGCTGGATTCCTTGAAACTGGGCCGTTCGAACACGACCACTCCATCGGCCCTGGCGCCAGGTGCGAGTCTGCGCGTCGTCATCCAGTAATCTTTGATCGCCACCGGCTCGGCCTTGATCGCCTTCCGATGCTTGTCTCTCGATGTCCCGGCAAGCTGTATCTGCGGTGGCAGCACCTCGATGGTCCGTGCAGAGGCGTTAAGAACCGCGAAAGGCACGGCCATCTGCTGCTCCTTCTCCGTCGTCTGTCCCACCGCAACCCGCAACAGTTTGCCTTCCCAATGCGGATTTTCAAGCCGTTGCGCCTTCAGCAGTTGTTGCTCTTGGCTGGTAGGTTTCTCTGGGGGAGCGGTGGCCGGTGGGTCTTCTGGCGCAATATTCTTTGTTTCGCCGACTACAAAGCTGGGATGAGTTGAAGTGATCAGAAAACTGTGCGGCCGCTCGCAGTTGAGGACATAATCGACCACTTCACTATGGTCTGATTTTCCTTGGCTCACCAGGCTAAGCGAGATCTCATGGCCGCCTTTGGTCGTGATCAGAGCGTTGGTTTGTGCCGGGTTTGGCACTCGTTGCTTTGAAAAACACGAGTTGCGGCTCGGCTTCGGAGTGTTCGGCCTTAAAGGCTCCCGGATCACCCAAGACAACCGAACTCACCTCCTCCAGCACCCGCACCGAGCTGACATATCCCGGCCGCACGTGCAAGACCAGGACCTGTTCCGGATCAATACTCAGGTTCACGATTCGTGCCTGCGGCAACTCGGTTTGCGCCGAGGCCATGTGGAAAGGCAGCAAACAGATCGTTATCACATGCACCAAACTCAAACATTTGTTCATCTCACATCTCTTTTCGCACTGGTATTTTTGCTTTCTGGTTCAATGCCGGCTTCTCGAAGATAAGTTGTTCTAATTGCTGACACGTACGCGACGACGTCGGGATTTCGGTAAGCAAGCCTCCGCCTGCCGATCGTGTCTTCGCCGACGTAGTAAGCGGCGGCCACGAGCCTGAGGTCGTTATGAAACTGTCGCATCAACCAAGCGAGATAGCGCACACCGCCCGAGACGTTTTGGTCGAGATTGCAGCGGTCGGTCACTCCCAGCCGCTTGGCAGTGGCGGGCATCAACTGCATGAGCCCCACAGCGCCTTTCGGAGAGATCACGCACGGCTGCCAATTCGATTCGCGCAAGACAATGGCGCGTGCCAGCGCAATGGGCACCCGATAGTGTCGCGCGTAGGCCGTGACGTAGTACTCAGCTTCAATCCGCGCTGGTGCCCTACCGGATTGCGCCCAGCATATCGAAATGGCGCAAAGCATTTGCGCCAAGATGAGTGCCGACTTCATGCCGCACTCCCTCGCAGAGCTTCGGCCGTGTACTGCTGCGCGTCGTAGATCAAGCTGGCAAACCCATCCCGCAAAAGCAGCTTGCGTCGATCAGCCTCGGTCTTAGCCAGCAAGGGCAGGAGAATGTCTCTCATCTCCGGCGTAATTTGTTCAGTTCCCAGAACTTTGAGTGCCTGCGCCAGATCGAGAATCTCTGAGACTGAGGGTGGCTTTTCCAGGCTCCAGCCGCGCAAAGCCTTGGCTAGTCCCGCCATACCGGCATGGAATCCGTGCGTGGAATCTGGCGTTCTAAGCGCCACAATCTCTGCTTCGCGCTCCGCACGTGGGGTGTTCAACCCGAAGGTAAAAACTTCGCCGACGCAGAGGATCGCCGATGCGCCTCTCTTCATTCGATGTCAACACAACAAACGGAATGCTCTTGGCTTTGATGGTGCCCAACTTCGGAATGCTCAACTGCCACACGCTGAGCAATTCCAGCAACAAGGCCTCAAATGCGTGGTCTACCTTGTCCAGTTCGTCGATCAGCAAGACACGAGGCTCTTCGCACTGCAATGCGCGCAGAAGCGGCCCGGCACCGAAGAATTGCTGGCTGTGCAACTCCGTCCGCAGCGATTCCCAATCCACGCTGACGGACTTGGCTTTGAGTTCAACACAAAGCCTCTGAAGAGGTTCATCGAACTTGCCGATGGCCTTCTCCTCATTGATGCCTTCATAGCACTGCAGGCGTTCGACGGTGGTGTCCGCCGCATCTGCAACTGCGTATGCCAGTTGAGTCTTACCACTGCCGGCCGGGCCTTCCAACAGCAACGGCTTCTGCAGTCTCGCTGCCAGGTACACCGTTGTCGTGGCTACCGAATCCGCAACGTAGCCGCTTGCGCGAAGACCTCTTTCGAGTTCTTGAAGAGACGAAAACACTCGCTGCTCCTCCGCCTAGGACCGTGCCAATTCCGGTCCTGAGCGTGAAAAAGCTAAGTCCAAATGAAATTTCGGTCAAATCGGTGTGGGTTCCTCGCCTGAGGAGATCTGCAGTAGCCCTGATGCAAGTTTTGACTGAATTCCGAGTTTGCTCTACAAGCAGTGCAAATGGAGGCCAGCCGTGACAGTGAGAATCGGAAACGAAAACAAACGCTTCTTGGGGACAAAGGCGGCAGCCGAATATTCGGGCATTCCAGCCAGTACGCTGCGAGTTTGGAGATCCCAAGGGGGAGGACCGAAATTCTACAAACCCCGTGGACGCGCGCTGTATGATATAGCCGATCTGGATGAGTTCATCCGATCTGGCATCCGTGTTTCCTCTGTGCGCGCAAGCAAGGAGGAACGGAATGTCTATCTACCAGCGGGGTGATGTCTGGTACTACCTCTTCTACATCAATGGAAGGCGGCACCGCGGCAGCACCAAAACCAAGAACCAAAAGCAAGCCGAGCGCGTCGAGGCCAGAAAACGGGTTGCGGCAGAGGAAGGAGAGTCGTTGCGGCCCAAACGGGTCCCTCTGGTGCGGGAGTTCGCCAGGCAATTCATTGAGTGGCTCGACAAAACGACGCTTGCCGGGAACACAAAGGCTGATTACAAGAACGGCCGGCGTTTGATCCTGAAGACTCCGCTGTCAGGGATGCGCATGGATCAAATCACGGCCGATGATGTTGAGACCACAAAATTTCACGAATCGCCCCACAGCAGGAACTCTGCCATTCGGACACTGCGCCGGATGCTCGGCAAAGCCCGCGATTGGAAGGTGCTTCGTGAAGTGCCAAGGATCAAGACGGTCAAAGTCTTCCCCCGGGACCGCATGGTTACGGTCGAAGATGAGAAGCGACTCTTGGCAGCCTGCCAACGACCCTTGAAAGATGTCCTGACCATCATGCTGGACTCTGGATTGAGAAACGGGGAGGTCGTCAGAATGCGCTGGGAAACGATCAACTGGGAAGGCGCATTTTATTTCAACCCCCGCGGTAAGACGCGTAGAGCCCGTCGGCCCGTGCCGATGAGCGATCGCGTGATCACACTTCTCAGGACAATTCAGCTTGAACAGTCGGACGCACGAGAAGGCTGGGTGTTTCCTTCGAAGAAGTCTCGCGCAGGCCACATCGGACTGAGCGGACTCGAGCACGCGTTCAGAAATGTGGCTCGCAAGCTTGAAATTCCGGATGCCCTCAAACTGTATTGCGCACGGCACACGTTCGGTACCGTCGCCATGGCAGAGACGAAAAATCCGGGACTGGTGAAGGAAGTCATGGGGCATGAAAGTCTCACGACGACGATGGGTTATCTGCATCCGGAGACGGCACAGATCAAAGTCGTCATCGATCGGCTGAATCAGCAGAAGTACGTGATGTAACAATCAGTCGCACAGCCACAAAAACAGCCACAGTTACAAGAAAGTTAACCAGACGGATGGATCGGCAAGTGGTTGAAAAGAAGTGGTGAGCGCGGAAGGAATCGAACCTTCAACCTACTGATTAAGAGTCAGTTGCTCTGCCAATTGAGCTACGCGCCCGAGGTGGGAGATTTCCAGCGGGACAATTTTTGATTGTAGCATTTCCGTTGCGCGCAGGTCATGGCTTGCACCGTCGCGCTTAGGCTGCGCGAAGACAGGCTTGCGGAAGTCAGTCGGTGAGGCCTGCGGTGGCCCTGGCGCTATGCTCCGAAATTGCATTTGAGAAATGAATGGGCGAGCACTAAGGTAATGGCCGCTGGTGCAGCCAACGGCGACGTGATCAAGGCCGGTGGTTCCCGACCAACTCCGAGAGCGGAGCGGCCTAGGATCGTTGCCGAACTTCCGCGGCCAATCCAGCACCATTCTCACTGGCGACGGCGCGACGAGGTGGCAATGAATCCCGCCCTACATTCAAGCGCCTCTCGACCGTGCCGATCACAGGAGCATCTTCCATACCATCGGCGTAGGCCATGGAGACAAACCGCTGCTCGGAACACAAGCGATCGATCATTCGCTTTTGACCATTGCTGAGAACGGCATGAGGCAGAATGGGAAAATTGCGAAACATCCAGAGAAAATACAAGCGCTGAAGAAATGACGGCATCAGGTACCGCGGTCCGATCGGCGTCTGCACCTGGACCACACCGTCGGCGAGTTTTTCAATCCACATGACTAGGCCACCTAACCGAAACACTGAGTTTGGCCAGAGCACTTCTAGGGCCGCTATTATTGCACCAACGTCTGTGGGAGGGAAAGCATTTTCTAAGAAATCTCAAATCCGCACCGCAATCTAAGGGCTTTGCCTGACTAATAAAAGAGACTTCAGAGTTGAAGAATTCGGCGTAACGCACTATCCCCCATGGGCTATATGCACTAGAAATGGTGCAGCGCAACGGATTAGATGGGGATTTCCGGCAGTATATCCATCCGCCGTATCTCGGCGGCCACGCCGAAGTGAGTGCCCGGACCCTGTTCCACGCGTAACACGCGGGCATGGCAACATACCCAACACTTTCCCCCCGCGGTTAGTTCGGGGGGAAGTATGAGAACCAACTCAACGTCGGAGCCAACCACCATGCGAGACTCGCTATAAAGAAAGACGCCATTGGTGCTGACGTCGCGCGTGTGTGCCGTCACTTCGGTGACGCCAGCCTGGTTGCGAACCCCTACCGGCAAACGAGTCACAAGCCGCCGGCGCGAACGGCGCTCGGCTTGCGGCATCTCAGCTTTGGACATCCCAGATTTCAACCCCATGGAAACACAGCTCCGCCCTACCAAAGAATATTCTCTAGCCTCGTGTGATCGACAGTATAGACCACGATTCAACAGTCGCAATTAGGGAGAGAGCCGGAAACTTTCAGAAGCGAACCACAAGACCGGTCGAACCCCGAACGCTGTTCTGTCTTGTCGTAAAAGAGCCGGTTTCAACCCAACCGCCATCGAGCCGCCAACCCAATCGATGAGTTAGACGGTAGTCGATGCCAAAAGCCAGGGTTTCTTCCAGCACCGTCTTGGAATTCGATAAACCAGTGCCGCTTTCAGTAGTGTGGACTGCGCCGATAAGAAATTCAGCAAAAGGCCTCAGTCTGGCAGTCGCATACGAGCCGCGAACACCCGCCTGAAAATAATGTTCGCTTACGCTGCTGGGAATTAGACATTGTGCTTGCGCACTTCCGGCGCAACCGTTCGGAAGAAGATCCTTTGATCCGTAGTGACCGCTGAAATCGGCAACGACGCCGAAGAACGGGAGATATTTTTTTTCTGCCGATACGTTCCATCCACTAAGGTTGGCGTGCTGGCCGGTATAAAGATTGGCGCCAAGAAAAGAATATCCAACGAAGGCGTTGCTGGCTGTAAGGCTGTTGGAGGAAGAGGTCTGCGCGAAGGCTCCGCTAGTCAGGCAAAACAAAACAGTGGCCCACGCTACTCTATCCAGGGTTCGTATGTATCCGTGTCTTCGGCCATGAGCCTCGGTTGAACCGCTCCAAATATCGGGGATCATCAGTTGAAATGTAGCATTTTGTGGGCTCATTCAGGAAAGCACGCTACGAGATTTAAACTGATAGGTCGCGGTTCGGAGACCCCGATACACGAACCAGCTTCATCATCCCCTTGGAGTGGTCCCTTTCCGTCAACAGCAAGAGGAATTTTTGCGGTAAGTGCCTGATATGATCTTTTTTCAGGCCCATGCGCTTCTTTGTTGTAGCCACGGTCTTGCTCTTACCGGTTTGTACCTTTGCCCAGTCCGCGCTTTCTCTATGCGATTCTGGTTACTCTTTGGACGATTGTTCTGAGCCCGGTAATACCGGGAGCTCGAGCACCTCTGCCTCTGAAAGATTGACTCCATTTCAGGCTGGGGATGTCACTGGCGTTAGCACTTTGCACTCCCAAAGTTTCAATGCGGCCGTCTCCGAGACTGCAACGGCAGCAGCTTTCTCGAAGCATGAGACAGAGGGATTTCACTGGGGACGCGCTCTGGCTGAGTCATTCACTTTTCTTGGAATCGAACAGGCGTATGTTGTTCACACTGATTACCGCTGGGTCATCGTAGAGAATGGGATACCTTTCAACCACTATTGGCGAGATTACAAGCAATCGCTCAGTGCCTGGGCGCACTCCGGATGGAGCGACGGCGACCCCAACCTTTTTGGCTACGTCGGGCACCCTATTCAAGGAGCGCTCACCAGCTACATCGAGATACAGAACGATCCCAAAAGTGCGAGGTTAGAATTTTCCAATACTAAGGCCTATTGGCGAAGCCGCCTCAAGGCAACGATATGGAATGCGGTTTACAGCACTCAATGGAATAATGGACCGATCAGCGAGATGACGGTCGAGAAATACGGAGCGAAAGTTCGACCGCCGTGGAATTCAAATGGGTCATGGCCGTGCACTACAAAACATTGCTACACCGGAGTAGGACAGATCGATCTTGTAATGACGCCAATCGGCGGCTTCGGCTGGCTGGTGGGGGAAGACTGGATGGATAAGAACATTGCGCGCCGGGTCGAGGACGCCACGCGTAACCGCTTCCTGATCGACACGGTTCGGTGCACATTCAATCCGATTCGCGCCGGCGCTAACATCCTCCATGGCAATCGGCCGTGGTTCCGCGCGCGCGACGTCGGGGATTGGAATGCTTCCCCACAGCATTAGCTCATTCGACGAATCGCGTTCTGGAATTGCTCATCCAACGTTGGAATGCTTTCACTAACTATCCGCAAGATCGTGGGCATGGTGATGCTTTGCATCGCCGGCGCCGCGTCCGCTCAAAATTCTCTTCCACCCAAACAAAAAGAAAATTGGGATCTTGGTGTTTGGGTGGCGGCGGAAACCGGCGAAGAGCTCACCAACTCATTTTCAGAATCACAAATCTGGTCTGCGGGCATATTTGTCGGGAGGATGATTACGGGAGAGCGTCTGAACAGTTGGCGGCGCGGCAGGCTGGAGTATGGCTTTGATGTGATGCCGGTTTTCGAGACTTATGGAAATCAACGAGTTCACGGCTATGGTTTTGATCCCGTAATCCTGCGCTGGAACTCCGCCCTGCACACGGCGCGCTTTTCTCCATACATCGAACTGGCGGGAGGCGGGGTTAGCACCAGCGCGAATTTGCCTCCGGGAAATACTTCAAGCTTCAACTTCACTGCGAAGGGCGGCGGCGGAATCTATCTGCGAACGCGGCCACGACAATCCTTCGACGTGGGCCTTCATTGGTCGCACATCTCCAACGCCAACCTGGGCGTCGATAACTTTGAATTTAACGGAGTGCAACTCAGCCTCGCCTATCACTGGTTCAAATAGGCACCACATCAGCGCCGGCGAGACATGCGCTGCGTCTTAGACTCTTAGATCTGCGGGCGGCGCAGGCGCACGGCTGGAACTACGAGGGCCTGTTCCATGGTAGGAACATTCGTACCCCGCAGCGTCGCCTCGGCCTGATGCAATTTGTCAGACTGGTTAGTCTGGTAGTAGGCCTGTACGAGAAGTTCAAGGCTGAATGGATTGTCCTGGTCTTCTTCCAGGCAGGTGATAGCTTCTTCGTACTTTTTCTGATCCATGAGCAGGCTTCCGGCAGCACCGTTGTAAGAACTCTGGACTACCCGGTTACGGCTCCCCGAGGCCATAGACTCGAGTTGCTTCAGAGACTTGTCGGCCAAGGCCTGGTTGCCCGCATGTGCGGCACGCACGGTGCGGTTACGTAGAATGCGAGAAAGCTCCTCGTTTTTGTCGCCTTGGGAAATGGCGGCGCTGTGCTGGATCGATTCCTCCGCCTGCTGCAAATAGCTCAATGCAACGTTGTCCTCGGCCTGGTACTCGGCGAGATGGCGATAGGCCTGCGCTTCCTGCAGATCTTGTTCTTTGGCGTGAGCGGTCTGCGCAATCTCCAGAAATAGCTTATCGGCTTCGGCAAATTTGTCGTCTCGCACCCAGGTCATCGCCTTCTGCATGCCGTAAGTGAGCCGATCAGCCTCATTGTGGGCAAAGCGGATCGCCTTGTCGTACTCGACCCGCGCCTGCTCCTGGTTGCCCATCAGTGCATAGGTATCTCCCAATCCAACTTGGGAAGTGACGAAATCAGGATCGATCTTCAGCGCTGCACGGTAGTGCTGCAACGATCCCTCAAAGGTCCCTGCCATGCGCAGCAGCTCACCGTAGGAATCCTGAGGGTTCGGTTCGGTGGGCAGCAAAGTGACATAGCGATCCATGGCAACAAATGCCCTGGCAAATTTCCGATTGCGGGCGTAAAGGTAGGCCAGATCGTTGAGCGCGGCGGGGAAATCTTTGTCGATGGCCAGCGCCTTCTCCATGATTTTCTGCGCCTGCTCGTCGCCGTTCTCTCCCATAAGCCAATTGCCGGCGAGGTAGAGCAGATGTTTATCCTTGGGATACATCTCCAGCATGTCGTTCATGGCGGCGATGCCGCCGATGAAGTCGCCTTCCTGAACCTTGGCGATCCAGGCGATCATTAACTGTTCCCCGGGCGTCACCTTAGACGCAAGCGCCTTGGCCTTCTCGCGAGCGGCGCTTACCTCTTTAGGATCGCTGCTGTTGAAGGCGATCCACGCCCACGCGACGGCAAGGTTGGGGTCGGCCTTCACGGCAGCGCGCCAGTCGTCATTGGAGCGATCGAGATAAAGATTTTCGTAGTCCTGCATGCCCTTTTCGTACAGCGCGCGAGCCTCCGCGGACGAGGTTGTTACCGGCAGGGAATTGGTCGCGCCCCGCTTGAGGTGATGGGCATAAGCTGGCGCGATAAAGCACTCGCCGAGGATGGAGATAATGAGGACGACGAAAATCGAGCGACGCATCAAGAACTCCGCAACTGACGCTTTGAGGGAAAAATATAAGGGCAGCGTAGCATCGCCGTAACCGCGCTACCTAGTTACGGAGGTCATGCGACCGGTAGGCGAGACCGGGACAACAAAACAACGCCCTGCCGACGAGCGGCAGGGCGTTAACGAAGAAACGAGTTTGGCTAGAAGGTGAACTTGGCCGCCAGTTGAATCCCGCGCGGTCCGCCTCCGCCGAGGAATGGGTTGCCGATGCCTACATCGCCCGTCGCGGTGATCGGATAAAATCCCTGGCCCACTTCGCGGTTTCCGCTGGAACTTAGGGTTAGTGAATTAAAAGCAGGATCAGCGATGAACGCTGGCAGGAATGGATTGGCAAAGTTGGGATGGTTGGGGATGTTGAAAATATCAGCTCGAAGTTGCAAGGTCATGCGCTCGGTGAGAGGAGTATTTTTGTAGATAGCAAAGTCGAATTGACGGAAATTCGGCCCCCGGAACTCGTCTCGCCGTTCGTTGCCATAGTGACGCGTTCCGATGACGCAGTCTGATGCTGTCCCTGTTGCTGCCGTCACGGTGCACGGAATCGCGAATGAGCTTAACGGCATGAATTGGTATGGATTGCCATTGTTTTGGGTTACCGGCGCTACCACGTCGGGCCGATCATAGCAATCGCCGCCGCCGCTGAAATCATCCTCGCAGTTGTAGTTGAATTGGAACGGTTGCCCGGTCTGAACCGTCAGAGTGCTATTGATTCCCCACCCGTTCTTCAACTTCTGCATTCCGCCGCTCATCTTGGGAATGTCATAAGCAAATATCCAGGAGAGCCGCCGAGGCAAATCAAAGTTCGACGGACCGTATTCGGCCTGCGGATTCGTGCTGTCCTGCGGTTGCGCAGCGTTGGGTTCGAAGTCTTCTCCGTCGCTGGAATTGTCCAGCGATTTCGACCATACATAGTTCAGAATCGAGGTCACGCCGTGCCACCCGGTAATGCGAAAACTTCCCTGAAATGAGTTGTAGTTTGACTTGCCAGTGGAGTTTTCCTCCATTACGTAGTACGAGCAATAGGGATTGCCCGTGCAGTAACCTCCATAGGGGCGGGCCGCGCTGCCGAAGTCCTGAAAGCCCACGGTCTCGTCCACCTGATTAATCGTTGCTGCGCTGGGCTGATTGATGTCGAAAAAGCGCCACAAGTGATGCCCCTGAGAGCCAACATAGCTCACCTGCACCATCATCTTGCTCCCCAGTTGTTGTTGAAGGTTCAGGTTGTAGTTCTCCATGTAAGGAGTCTTGATATTCCGGTCAAACGCGAAGGTATCGCACTCCAGGCTGGCGCAACTCGGAGGTGAGTAAACCGGAGCGCCGGGCACAATCGTCGCGCCGGCAACCGCTGAAATGATCTGGTCCTGGCTCGGACCGACAGGGTTATAAGCCGGCCCCGGATCGAAGTACGGAGGGTACGGCAGGTGACCCATGACCATATCCTGCGAAAATGCGTCAAAGAAGATGCCATACCCGGCGCGAACCACCGTCTTGCCTTTGCCCGAGACATCCCACGCGACGCTGACGCGTGGAGCGAAGTTCTTGTACTGCGGGTTGTACAAGCCGCTCAGGCCAGGTTGGCCTACCTGCGTGAGGGTAAAAGTTCCAGTTCCGGTCGCAGGCGAGAAGCTGGTGATATTGCTCAGAAGATTGTTCTTTTCTCCTACCACACCGGCATAATCCCAACGCAACCCATAGTTGAATGTGACTCTGGGGCTCACGCGGAAACTATCCTGAACGTAAAGCCCATAGTTATTTTCAAAAGTAGTGCGATCCGTGTTGCCTGAATATTGCAGACCGCTATCGATATCGCCGGCCAGGAAATCGCCAATCGCAGTCCCAGTCACGCCTCCAGTGAATTTCAGTCTTCCTCGAAACCAGTGGCCGTCAATTCCCTGGTTGACAGTGGTGCGATGGAAGTCGAAACCTATTTTCACATCGTGCTTATTGAACTTCCAAGAAAACGTATCAAGGAACTGGTTATTGCTGTCGACGCGGTGGCGCGGATCGCTCGAACTCGCGCCAAGTTGGGCAACTCCGCTCACCAGAATAATGGGCAAGCCTGAATCAGAAACCCCCGACCCAGGGCATCCCGCCGTGGTGCTGGCCGCGCAAAGACCGATCGAGCTGGGATGGAAATTCTGATCCGCCGGGAAAAAACCTTCTGCAAACCGGTTCCAGCCGTAGCGAATTTCATTCACCATGTTCGAGCCAATAGTGTGGACGTACGACAACGAAACCAGCTGAACTCTGGTCGGCGTATAAGTATTGAAACCCGGAAGCTGGCCGCCGCTGGCTGTCAGAGCCAGGGGAAAAGACTGGATGCTGTCTCCGAAGAAATAGCGCCCGGTAAGTAAATTGTTGGGGTTGAAGCTATGGTCGATCTTCGCGATAAGGCTCGTCAGATCGTTGAACGAAGGCGAGACGACGGATGCCTGCCCGGGCGAGTTCGGCAAGTTCGGAGCTGGCCAGGGATCGCGAGCAAGCAGCTTTTGTATAACCGGGTTAGTCGAATCGGCCGGAGCCAGTTGACCATTCGGTCCGCTGCCTGTATCGGGAACACTCGCGATCGTGACCACACCGACAGGCTCCCGCTGCCCTTCATAGTCAAAGAAAAAGAATGTCTTGTCCTTCACGATTGGCCCGCCCAGAGAGGCGCCATACTGATTGTTATGGAAGGGAGCCTTGGGCTGGCCTGCAATATTGAAATAATTTCGCGCGTCCAGTGCGTCATTGCGGAAATACTCGGCTGCGCTTCCGTGTATCGCGTTGGTTCCACTTTTGGTTACGATATTCACCACGCCGCCTGCGTTGCGCCCATACTCCGGCTGAAAGTTGGAGATCACGTGCACTTCGGCCACCGCGTCGAGGGGCAGAATTGTCGCTGGAGTTCCGAACACGCCCGCCTCATTGATGGCTGGGTCGTTACGGAAGCCGTCATTCATATCGGTCCCGTCTAGCAGGTAGTTGTTCGATCGGCCGCGCGCGCCGTTCATGGAGAACTCGCCGAACGATCCCGGAGAGTCGGAAATCTCGTCAGGAGAACCCGCTACGCCGGGATTCAAGTAAATCAGCTTGGTGTAGTCGCGGCCATTTACGGGTAGATCCTTAACAGTCTCCTGGGTGATAACACCGCCCAGATCATTAGACGTCGTTTCCACTTGAGGCAATAGATCTCCAGCAACCTCCACTCTGGTCGAGATCTGGCCAGTCTTCAGTGCCGCATCCACGCGGCGCTCGGTCGCCACATCTACGTTCACTCCGGTGGTCACGGAGGTCTGAAAACCGGCCAGCGTAACCGTTACGGTATAAGTGCCTATGGGCAGTTCGGGAAGGGAATAGCTGCCGTCGGCGCTGGTTTCGGTGGAGCGCTCCAATCCCGTTCCCACGTTCTTCACGGTCACGGTGGCTCCGGCGACCACTGCGCCAGAGGGGTCCGTGACCGTGCCGAGAATGGTGCCGCGGAAGGTTTGTGCGGATAGGCTCACCGCGGCCAGAAACACAAACGCCAGGATTATGCGCGCTCTCATACAATCTCCTTGAAGCTGGTTAGTTTAAGGGAGTGACAATACGATGCGGCGGCCCTAGTCCTCAGGCCTTATTCGAGAGAGGCGCAATTCATTGTTTATTAACAAGATGCAGCGCCACGACCGCACACCAAACATTATCGAAACCCTATCGTAGAGTCAACCACTGAGTTTCTGATCAACGCAATAGATTTTACGAATAACGTTACTCGCCAGTAACCTCGCGAAAGCCGAATCGGGGTTAACTGATCTGGTTCGCAGGGCACGTTTGGCAAAAGCGCGTGGTCCGAAAGCGTGGTGACTGAGTTGCCACGACGCAACCTCGCGCCGACACAGCTTGAATAGGGAACTATCAAGGAAGGACCGATGCCTAGAAATCGATGCCTAGAAAGTGATCGTAACGCCACCACGCACGGAGCGCGCGGCTTGCACCAGGTAGACAGTCTGGCCGTCCTGTCCGATCACCGGAACATAGCCCTGAGCCAAGAGGTTGCGCAGGTCAACCAGCGCCTCCATGTGCGCCGGGAGGAAGCCAAAGGTGGGGATGGGCTGACGGATAAAAAGACTCAGGAACGGGTCGCTTCTACCGGCGGACGAATTGAACATGTCCACGGGAGTTAGTGCGGGACCGTTCAACCAGCGATATGAAGCAATCCATTGAGTATGGGTATGGGGCACCCTGGCGCTGATCTTGGCGGCGACTGCATGGCGGCGCTCGGTGCTGATCCACTGCCGGGCGTTGCTGATCTCAACGTCCGGCTTGGTAAGGTCAAGCGCACCGCCGTAGGAGTAATCGAGTGTAGCTGTCAGGTCGGAACAGAACTTCCGCTGCATGACAAGGCGCAGACCATGCGTATCCAGCGTGTCGCCGGCGTAAGTGAAGGTGCCTGAGTAAACATCCGGCAACAGGAATCCGCCCGCGGCCGTGACTTCGCCTGCACCAAGCAGAGACATGTTATTTATGCGATCGCTGAAGACGGCGACCTGCATATTGTTCTTGCCAAGGCGCTGGGAAAGACTCAATTCCTGGTGGTGGGCGCTTTCGAGTCTCGTGGCGAAGTTATTCACGCTGATGCGGGGGTCGGTTTCACTCAAATCGGTCGGGGCCGTATCGAAACCTTTTTCATCCCTCGTGTTTGGTAACGAGGTTGAATACTCGTATCCCACCACCGTGTTCGGTGAGAGATGCATGTCCAGAGAACCATAAGGACGGAACGCGGTCACTCGCCCAAGGAATTGGATAGTTTGTAGCGCGCTGCCAAACTTTAGTTCGAGCACATCGCCGATTGCGACATCGTCGCTCGCGTTGAAGGCCAACGCCTGCAACGCTGCGTTATGCAGATTGGGGTCGGAGGCAGCGAAACGATGGAGGGTAAGGCCGATGGAGGGTCCCGATCCATCGAGCAAGCGGTGGGAGTAGGTGGCCCTCAGAACGGCTACAGGAAGACCGTCTCCGTAGCCGACATTTCCGCGTAATCCGATACGGTCAGTCGAGAAGATCGAGCGTTCGAGTGAGAAGCCGGTACTCATGTCCGATCCGCTGCCATAGCCGCCTGCAGCCGAACCGGCCAGGAACGAAAGACTCGCCTTGAGGTCGTGATCCTGCTGTTCCGCATTTGTAGCGGGATCGTCGAATACCCGCAGAACTGGGCGATTTGCTACTGAGCGCAGTGTCCACTTCCAATCTTCGTCATCTGGTGCAGTGCGCAGAGGGCCGACTCGCAGGGCGTTCAGCAGCGTGTTCAGGGTGACGTTGACGTGAATGCTGGTCCCCGGATGCAGGCCAATTGCTTCAACCAGGGCGGGAAGGAACGAAGGAGCTGAAACCTTTACGGAGTAGGCTCCGGGCAGCAGGTTGGTCGCAGAGTAAAAACCGGCCCCGTCGGTAAACACAGTCAGAGAGTGTGCCGGCGAGCCCACGATCTGCACCACGGCTCCCATCTGGGGCGTGCCCGAGGCGTCGCGGACGTATCCCGAGATTGCCGCGGGGCGTTCTCCGGCCCAAGCAGGAAGCGACAACCCAATGATCACCACCCAATATCCGAGCTGGCGAAGCTTCACTCCAACCCCCGGGGAAAGCAAACAGGCAGTTATTCCACAGCAAAGGTCGCTGAAGGATCAACCGTCTGCTTGGAGATGTTGTCGTTCACTTTGATTTCGATCCGATAAACACCCGGCTGCAGATTAGCCGAGGCTATCGATTTCTGCAACGTGACCTGCTCGCCTACATTGCCCATCGTATCGGTGGATTCGGTTTTCTGCACCACCGGCTTGTTGGTGGCAATGTCGACGATGTCGTACTCGAAGGTGGCGGAAGGCTTATGCGTCTTCTCGTCCACGCCGAGATTATAAACCTGCATCCAAAAATTCACTTTCTGATCTTTAGCTCTCTTAAAAAGTGCGGGCTTACCGTTGGCTGGGGCGACACGTGGCCGAACCTTGTTCAAGCCAATTACGAACTGGCCTGTACTCACATCCTTGGTCGGCACCGGCTCCATCACATCGGCGACGATGAGCGACGAGGTTGACAGCTTGTCGTCGGAAAATTCTGGCACCACGATACCGCGGCTCCAGAGGCCCTTTCGGTCGCCGTTCACGTCCTTTACCGCAATGTCGACTTTGTATCGTCCCGGTCGCAAGGGAAGCGCCTTCCAGTACACTGCGGAATTCTCTGCCGTACGAGGCAAAAGCTCCGCCGGGACATCCACCTGGACGGGCTCTTCCTGAGTCTGCACGATGCGTCCGGTCAAAGTGCTCACTCGCATGAAGATATTCACTGTGCCGCGCTGCACCCCGTCTTTGTTAGCGAAGGTAATATCGCGATACTTCAGCTGAACCGTAATTGGCACCAGTACGGTATCCCCAGTGACCTTCACAAAATCTGTGCGCACATCGAAGGGCATGAGGTTGGTGATGATTTTGGTGTTAACGATTTCTTCCAGATCCTTGTATTTGACCGGCGGCGGCGCCTGCAGCTTGGCGAATTGCTCCAGGCGATCGAACTCCTTGGTCTGCAGGTCCGAACCCATCGGGCCGGTGCCGAGTTTTTCCAATCCGCCTCCGCTGAAGCGCTGCGCCTTGCTGGCCATGCCCATCTGCTCGTATAGGGTAAGACCCGCGTTGGGAGTATAGAGAAGCGCATCTTTTTCGGAGCGGTCGAGCGTCATGTGATAGTCGCCGCACATGCAAGTATCGACGAACTCGATGATGACTTCCTGACCAATGCCCTCCAGGTAACGGTACCGCCAATCTTCAAAGGGGTAAGTCGAAGTCTCGCCACCACCCTCTTCCATGGGCCGCTCGTAGGTACCGCCGGAGGGATGTGAATCTATCTCGTCAGCGGGACCGTACATGATGTAAATGCGGCCGCGATCGCTCTTCCATCCCGGAATCCCGGCGGCAAAATGCTCATTGGCATAGGCGATCCGTCGATAGTGCTCTTCTTTATATTCGTTTTCTTCTGTATCAGGAGTCGGGTCCCGGCGCTGCCAGAAGGCTTCAATAAAGTTGTCGCGCTCCTCGTCATTCGAAAGCTGCTTAAAGGCGGCTCTCTCTTCATCCGTGATGATCCAGACCACGTCCTCGTTGAGCCACTTTTTGTACGTCTTGCTTAATTCGACGTTCAGATTCTTTTTCTGGGCTCTCTTCTGCTTTTCTGAGGGGGGACGCTTAAGGGGATCGACGGAATCGGAGGGTTGCTGCGCCGGGGCCGGGGAGGTAGTTAGGGTTGCGTCGGATTTCGCCGGGTTCGAATTTTGATCGCTCGTGGCAGCAGAAGTCTTATCACCGCCTTGTGCGGCAGCGGCGCCCGTCAAAGCTGTAACAACGGCCAAGAACGCGAACAATAAGAAGTAACGTGAACCGACCCGGAACATGAGAGGAACTCCTGCCACTACAGCCATGTGTGGCCTATTCTAGGCCCTGAATCGGGGCGAAAGCAAGGTTCTGTCATACCAACGGGTGAAAGATCGGCGATACGCCCGTTTGGTTCGACGCGTCAACATTCTTCCCGAGTTGCCCGCGAAGGGGAGAATATTGCAAGCGCCCGTGCCGGACAAGCTAAAAGACAAGCTATAATTTCCGGTGCTGAAATTGCTCCGCGGGAACGCATCTCATATTCCCAAGGTTTAGCGTCGCATCCAGATTAGACCTTCCTGCCGAGGGAACTTTCCCCTTTGCAGGATCGTATCCTAGGATGTGCTCTTCTACCCCGCAAAATGGTCGATGAGACTCGCGAGGAGTATCCAGCAGGTAAACGCTTCTTTTCTGGGCGTTTGCGCCAGAAAGTGGCAAAGTCCTCAGGTAGTGTCGAGAAATGAAACTTTGGAAAAAAATTGCGATTGCCGCGGGGATGGTGGTTCTGTTGGCCCTCATCATTGGCATTACGCTGCACCAGAGCAGCAAGAATGTAGTCATGGTGCAGACTGGGAAGGTACAGCGCCAGGACTTGTCGTCGGTTGTGAGTGCTTCCGGGGAGGTCAAACCTAAGACCTATGTAAATATTGGCGCCAATGCCTTCGGGAAGATTACTCATCTGTTTGTCAAAGAAGGGGATCACGTCAGAAAGGGTCAATTGCTGGCTCAACTGGAGAACGTGCAGTCATCGGCGGATGTGAATGCCAATCAAGCCTCTCTGCAGGCCGCCGAAACAGACGCACTAGCAGCCGATGCTGCTCTGAAGACCTCGCAAGCGGATCTCCTGCGGGCGCAGGCCGACTACGATCGAAACAAGCTGGATTGGGAGCGGGCGCAGAGCCTGTTTAAGGATGGTCTGATCTCCAAGTCGGATTTCGACAGCCGCAAAAACGCATGGTCCACTGCCGACTCCGGATTGGTTCAGGCGCAGGCACGCGTGACTCAGGCAAAGGCGCAAAAGGATTCCGCCGATAAACACATCATTCAAGGGCGGGCGACCCTCACGCGATTTGCCGATGTATTGCAGAAGGCCAGCTACGCCGCTCCTTTTGACGGGGTAATCACCAACTTGCCCGTGCGCGAAGGCGAGACAGTTGTGATCGGCATTCAGAATTCGCCGGGGAGTACGCTGATGACGCTGGCCGACATGTCAGTGATTACCGCGGAAGTGAAGGTGGATGAGACTGACATCGTGAACGTGCGCCTCGGGCAGCCTGCTGAGGTCACGATCGATGCCATCCCGAAGAAGGTTTTCCATGGCACCGTTTCTGAAATTGGGGACAATGCGATCGTGCGTTCCACGGGAGTGGCAACTTCCCAGCAGACCAGCGCTAGCGAAGAAGCCAAGGACTTTAAGGTGGTCGTGACAGTGAATGACCCTCCTCCGGATTTGCGACCAGGGCTCTCGACTACTGCGAAGATAACCACCGCAGCTCGCAGCAACGTGCTCTCCATTCCGATTCAAGCACTTTCGGTGCGCACGAAGGCGCAGTTGGAGCAGGAGAAAGCCACGCCCGGTGCGGTGCACGCTGCCGGACCGCAGGCGAAGGATGCCGTATCGAAGGACAAGGACACGGACAAAGATACGAGCAAAGATCAGAAGCAGGATGTGCAGGGCGTCTTCGTCATACGGAACAAGAAAGCCGAGTTCGTGCCCATAACCACTGGGATTGCCGGAACCAGCGATATCGAGGTAGTGAATGGTCTCAATGAAGGAGATGAGGTCGTAACCGGAAGCTATAAGATTTTGCGCACACTTCGTTCTGGAAGCGGAGTCAAGATCGATAACTCCGTTCCCAAGAAAGAAGACGAAACATAACCTTCGGGGGCTTCATTCGTCCAAGGGTAGAAGCCGGTCGGGGTCTTAGGTCTTGGGGTTTAAGCTTCAAGGTTTGAAGTACCAAGTGCGGTGAGCCGCTTCGCACGCCAAGCTCTAACAACCTGAAAGCTGAAACCCATACACACGAGCTCTCGGAGTCGAATTCAATTCGGAGAACCCAGTGGCGCCGGAGCAGGAGAAAAAAATGGCAACCGCGGAAGTAATCAGCATGCCGAACAATGTTGCAGCAGTGCCACCGCCGCAGTCCTGCATGATCGCGGCTGAAGATCTTTGGAAGACCTACGACATGGGCTCGGAGCAGCAGGTGCACGCTCTGCGTGGAGTGAATCTCCGCATTGAGCGGGGAGAGTATGTAGCCATCATGGGTCCATCCGGTTCGGGCAAATCCACGCTGATGAACCTAATCGGCTGCCTCGACACGCCCACCAAGGGCGAATATTGGCTCAACAGCCAACTCGTGAGCGAACTCGACGACGATGAACTCGCCCGCATCCGAAACAAGGAAATTGGTTTTGTCTTCCAGACTTTCAACCTGCTGGCTCGTGCTACCGCTCTGCACAATGTGGAGCTGCCGCTGATTTATGCCGGGGTTCCGACCGCGGAGCGCATCGAGCGCGCCAAAGCGGCGTTGACGGCAGTGGGTATGGAATCGCGTATGACCCACAAACCGAATGAACTCTCCGGCGGTCAGCGTCAGCGCGTTGCCGTGGCCCGCGCGCTGGTGAATCGGCCATCCATCATTCTGGCTGACGAACCCACGGGCAACCTGGACTCCGCGACCGGAAACGAAATCATGGCCCTGTTCGACCGGCTGCACGGCGAAGGAAATACTATCGTGCTCGTCACTCACGAGCATGATATTGCCGAATACGCGCACCGCGTGATTTTCATCAAGGACGGAGTGGTCGAGCGCGACGAGCGTAAGAAATGAATTTTCAGTTCCGCAGCCCTCCCGCAGGCACCAACGGCTAACGTATCGACGAGGAAGTCAAACACCTGCGGTTTGAACAGCGGCCTCTTCAGATGCAGGAGACAGCGCGGTCACCACCCGGTCTCGTCCGCCCCGCTTGGCCTGATAAAGGGCGGCGTCGGCCGCAGATATTAATTCGCTGGGTGACTTGCCGTGTTGTGGCAGCGCCGCCACCCCTACGGAAATCGTGACCATTCCTATCGACTTCCCCTGGTGCAAAACGTTCAGTTCTTTCATCTTTAAGCGCAGGCTCTCGGCTCGCGCCTGGGCAGCTTCCACGTTAGCCGTTGGCAGCACGACGACAAACTCCTCCCCTCCGAACCGGCAAACGAAGTCCTCCGCCCGGATTCCCTTGGCCAGGGACGCCGCCGTTTCGCGTAATACCGCATCCCCTGAATCGTGGCCATAGGTATCATTGAAAGCTTTGAAATGATCCAAATCGATCATCAGGACGCCAAGAGACTGCTGGGCACGGGTTGCACGCCGAACTTCGCGGTCCAACGTTTCCTCGAGAAAGCGCCGGTTATAGAGCCCGGTCAGTGGATCTCGCACTGACTGGATTCGCAGAGCTTCTCGCAGTCTTATGTTAGCGATCGACAATCCCATTTGCCCGGCAAAAGTTGTCTTGAACGAGAGCTCTGCCATCTCCATGTGTTGGCTGGGACTTGTAGCCTGCAGATGAAGAATGCCCAACGTTTCCCCTTGCGCCAGGATGGGGATACACAAGTACGAACATTCCACGCCAGCTACGTGCGGGCAGCGCGCTGTGCGGTCACCGACGGCCACAAGATGCGGTTGGCCCGTCCGGAGAGCCCAGCATTCGCTGCTTTCGAACTCCATCATCGGAAGCTGACAATCGCTCCACGATCCGATCACGTCGGCTACGCTCCGAGAAGCATTGAGAAGCGCCACGGCTCCTCGAGCCGTGGGGAATATCTTGGGCGCAAAACCTAGCGCGGCTGCGGTCACCTCATCGCGGCTGATGCAACTCTGCAACAGCTCACCCATCTTCGCCAGCATCGTCGCCCGCTCCGAGCGTTCTTTAAGTTCGCTCATCATTTTGTCCTTCTGCTGATCGAGCTGGCTGCGGGCGAAGTCTTTTTCCGACATTTCCCGCTGCAACTGGGCGTTGGCATCGGCAAGTTGCATGGTCCGTTCCAGAATCTGTTGCTCCAGAATTTGTAAGCTCTGCTTCTGACTCTCGATATCGGTACACGTTCCGAACCATTTGATGATTTCTCCAGCGGAGTTTCGGATCGGATTGGCCCGCCCCAGGAACCACCGAAAGTTTCCATCTTTCCCACGCAAGCGATACTCCACTTCATAGGGTTGACCGTCACGCAACGCTTTTTGCCAGAGCAAGAAAGTGCCTTCCACGTCATCTGGATGAACCATACGCTTCCACCCCGAGCCTCGGATTTCTTCAAACGTGAGGCCGGTGTAGTCGAAGCACTTGCCGTTGAAAAAATCGTCTTCCCCTTTGGGATCGGCAGTCCAGAGAATCTCGGGCACAGCTTCCGCCATGGTTTGGAAATACAACTCGCGTTCCCGAGCGTAGAGATCGAGCTTCTGAAGGGCTATGACCCGGTCAAAGAAGACGGACGCAATCGCCCCCGATAGCACGAATAAGCTGCTCGCGGTTATGGCCACCAACCCAATCGTCGAAATGCTGATTGTGTTTACCAGGTTGGGCGCCATCTTAGACGGATGGAAGGTTGCCGCCCACATCCCTGTGTAGTGCATCAGGGGGATCGCACTGCCCATGACCACCGCGCTGATGACTTTGCGCCGGGTCGCCCGCTTTTCATCCCGCACCCGGAACGCAAGTTTCAGGGCCACGAAGGAGATCGCAACGGCCAGCGCGATCGAGAGTCCGACAATTCTCCAGTCGTATTGAATCGCGGCGGCGCAGCGCATGGCGTCCATGCCGATGTAATGCATTGCCGCAATCCCGCCTCCCATCACCGCACTGCCGAGGATTTCCCGCGCCAAGGTCACTTTCGCCCGACTGACGGCAAACAGCGCCACCGCCGACGCAGCGATCGCGGCCAACAAAGAGAACACGACCGTTGGAAGATGGTAAAAGACCGGAATCGGCATGCTCAAAGCCAGCATGCCGACATAGTGCATCGCCCAAATCCCCAGGCCCATCGCGCCAGCACCAGTGCCTAGCCAGAAGCCTCGCGTCCAATCCTGTGCCGCAGTAACGCGCTCGGCAAGGTCGAGTGCGGCATAAGAAGCGAACATTGACAGCACGACCGAAAGTGCCACCAACCGATAGTCGTAGCCGCCGTGCATCACTGTCATAGATTCCGTCCTAATTCGTGGTCCTTATTTAGCGTTAAGCTGGCAATGAGCGTAAAGTGAGCGATCGCACAGCCGCGTCGACTTCGGCTGAGTTTGCTCTTGTGTATATCGGCTGGATTCGCCGTGTGTGTGCGTGAGAAAACTCTGAGATTCAGCGCAGCAAAGCAACGTTAGTGAGCTGGTCGGGAATTAAGCGGGCGGATAACTACGCAAGAAAAAAGCCTCTCTGCCGAGAGGCTTTTTCCGGAATTGAGTTGGCTTTTTTTCGACTGGGTTGCGCTTACGGTCTGGAGGCGGCACTGTCGGCCGGCCGGGACGCACCAGCGATGAAAAAGTCGTGATCGTAGAGGTTGCGGTACATGACACCGGCAATCTCAGCTGCCTTTGGGCCAAAAGTAGGCCGTCCACCTTCCAGAAACACGACTACAACGATACGTCCGCTGGTGGTGTTCGCGTAGGAGGCAAACCAGCCGAAGCGCGTACCGGCATGGGAGCAAGTCCCAGTTTTTCCCAGAATCTCTTCCTCGTTAAAGTTCAGCCCTAACCGCCGTGCTGTGCCGTATTGCACGGCGCCAGCCATGCCCCCCGAGATTTCCGGAATCAATGGAGCGATGTCAAGTTGGCGTTTGATGCGAGGCTGAAAGGTGGCAATCTCTTCGGGTGAGGCGGGATGCTGCAAGTAATAAAGCGTGCCTCCGTTGGCGATGGCAGAAACCATGGCGCCGAGCTGCAGTGGAGTCATCGAAATGCCTTCCCCGAAAGAGCACATCTTGCCTACGCCACCAAGCTTTTGCGGAATCGCTTCCTCGGGATAGGTGCCCAATTGCTCACCCGGAATATCGTAGCCTGCCAATTCACCCAACCCAAACTGGTGAGCGTAGTAAGCAACTTTTTCGAAGCCCAATTGGCGCCCCAGCGCTTCGAAGTAGGCGTTGTTGGAGTGCGCCAGAGCTTCAGTCAGATTCATCCGGCTGCGGCCTCCCAACGATACTTCGGTCTCCTTCGAAACTAACCCTTCGCTCAAGGCAGCCAACGCCACGGAAAGTTTGATGGTTGAGCAGGGCTGCGCACCGCTTGCCAGTGCCAGTTTCTGATTCACCATGGCCAGGACGCGTCCGCTGGTCGGCTCAATTGCGACGACTGTGCCATTCATGTTTCCGAGAGCATCGATGGCGGCCTGACGCACGATCGGATCTTCACCCTCGATAACATCACCCGCAGCGATTCCCTCGGCAAAGGAACTCATGAAAAAGCGCTCGTGATAGGTGTGCCGTCGATTGCCGGTGGAAGCGCGTGTCAAAGTGCCGCGTTGCGTACGAGAAGCGGAGTGATGAACTGGCCCGGATGCCTTCGTGCCGCGCGCGCGCGCCAGGTGTCGCATACGGCGGCGAGTGCGCTGGCTCTCGCTCAACTTCGTAGATTTTGCTTTGCTGTTGTTGAGTGCGTGCGGGTTGACGTGAGCCGCGAAAAGTGCAGGCGCGGCCAAGAGAATTCCCACTAAACCTACTAAACGAAGATAGCGCGTTCCTGAATTGGACATCTTTAGTCCCGTTCCCTCGGATCTCCGGCTCCCCGTATTTCTCTACCGTGCACGAAGCTTGCCAGTCTGCCGGTCTTAACCACAACTTCGCCCGGATTCGCTGATACTACGGGAGTTAGCCTGCTTCAAGCAACAACAAATTTCACCTCGAAGAAAATCATAATTTCAATGTAACCCATTGTGGCAACACCTACTTAAACGGGAATTACTTTGGTCTTAAAGCCCACAGTAACGTTACTCCCATGGCCGAGTAATGGCTGAAAAAGATGCGCCACAGTGTTGCAAAGCTTTTCCCTAATCGGCTTTGAGCTTTGTCTTGATTACCTTGGCTTCCGACAGCGACTGGGCATTTATTAGTCTTTCACTCGCGATTGTGCGGTTCCGCCAATTTTCTCTCTGATTTCCCCGCGTCTGGCTGACTCCGGTGGATTTAGTTTCGTCCATCACATTACTTCGCCCCGCTTGCGCAGGAAGGCCGGAACATCCAGGTCTTCCTGCTCGAAGTTCGCGACCATTGCGGTGCGCATGGTTTCGAGGGAGATAACGTCAGGGGATAGATTCATCGGAGTCGGCGCAGCTTCCGGCATTCTCGACTGTTCTGCGGGCAAATCGGATACCGACTCAGAGAATCCAGAGCCCACAGTCTGAACCGGCCCCACCGGCTCGGGAAAATCAGAATTGAATCCCAAGGCGTCATCGTGCGAAGCGGCGAACGAGTTACGTGCCTCGGCGTGCCGATGCCTCGTTCGGCTGAGATCGCCAAACCCGGTGGCGATCACTGTAATCTTTACTGCGTCCTTCATCTTCTCGTCCATCACCGCGCCGAAAATAATGTTGGCGTCTTCATGCGCCGCGCTCTGGATGATGGTGCAGGCCTGCTGCACCTCGGCTAGTTTCAGCGAAGCTGATCCCGTAATGTTGATCAGGATGCCGCGTGCTCCATCGATCGCGCCCGCTTCCAGCAGAGGAGAGGCAATCGCCCGCTGCGCCGCTTCCGCGGTTCGATTCTGGCCGCTCGCCGTGGCCGTGCCCATCACCGCGTAACCCATGCGTGCCATGATCGTCTTCACGTCGGCAAAGTCGCGGTTGATAATGCCAGGGATGGTGATGATATCGGAGATTCCCTGGACCCCCTGACGCAGAATGTCATCTGCGATACGGAATGACTCGAAGAACCCCGCATTTTCGGCGACCGCCAGCAGTTTTTCGTTCGGGATGACGATTGTTGTGTCCACGGATTCCATCAGTTCGGCAATGCCTTTCTCCGCCTGCATCATTCGCCGTTTACCTTCAAAAGAAAACGGCTTGGTGACGACCGCAACGGTGAGCGCTCCCATCTCGCTGGCGAGGGACGCGATGATCGGCGCCGACCCGGTGCCCGTGCCTCCTCCGAGACCCGTGGTTACGAACACCATGTCGGCACCCTCGAGCGCCTCGATGATTTTGTCGGAGTCTTCGAGCGCGGCTTTGCGTCCGACTTCCGGATTCGCGCCCGCGCCGAGACCATTCGTGAGCTTTACTCCGAGCTGCAATTTCACAGGCGCCCGCGACAAGCGCAGAGCCTGCAAGTCCGTGTTGGCAACGATGAATTCGATGCCTTCTACGCCGGCATCGATCATGCGGTTGACTGCGTTGCCCCCGCCGCCGCCGACGCCGATCACTTTGATCTTGGCATCGTTGAGAGGTTCTTCGTTAAAACTGATGCGAATGCTTTTGTCGTTTGTCATTTTGTCCACCAATTTGTGAATTTCGTTCCACTCCGTGGCGCTTTTTGAGAAGTGGGCAGTGGCTAGTGTTCAGTGAAATCAAGACTGATTGCATTTTTCGACCCGCAAACTACCCGTTGCCCGTTGCTCTTACTGACCCCAAACAATGATTACTGACTACTGACTACTGTTCTTATCCCACCAGCATTGCCTTCAATCTCGATCCCCACCGATCGCCCTGATAGCCTCTTGCTACTCTCGCACGTTGTCCGTAAGCCACCATCCCGAGCACCGTTGCATATTCCGGCTCTGCCAAGGTTGCAGGCATCTTGGCCAAGGGCGTAGGCCACGAAAGCCGTACTGGACGCCGCAACACCGATTCCGCCACATCAAAGATCCCAGGCAAACGCGAGCCTCCGCCGCTTAGGACGATGCCCGCCAGGCATGCCTCGAACATTCCGTTTTGCCGAAGGGTATCGCGCATCATTTCAAATAGCTCGCGGGCTCTAGGTTCAAGGATTTCCGCCACCAACCGCTGTGGCAACAATCGCGAAGGGCGGTCGCCCACAGATGGCACTTCCACTTCATTGCCTTCCGGAATCAGCGTCACGATTGCATTCCCGTAGACTTTCTTGATTTTTTCCGCCTCCGCCAGCGGCGTGCACATTCCGACCGACAAATCGCTGGTGAAGTGATCGCCGCCAAGAGGAATCACTCCCGTAAACGCAACCGCGCCCTGGAGAAAAGCGACCAGTTCCGTCGATCCCGCACCGACATCGGCTAAACAGACTCCTAACTCCCGCTCGTCGGCCCGCAACACCGAATCGGCCGTCGCGAGGGGTTCAAATACCGTGTCATCCACGTGAACGCCGGCCCGATTCACGGCCGTAATCACGTTCTGTGCCGCACTCGCTGCCGCTGTCACCAGATGGACCCGCACCTCGAGTCGCGCCGCCATCATGCCCAGCGGATCGTGAACGCCGGCTTGATCGTCGAGAATGAATTCCTGGGGAAGAAGGTGCAGCACTTCGCGGTCGGCAGGAAGCGGAATCGCACGCGCCCGCTCCACCGCCTGCTTGATCTCATCCCGTCCAATCTCTCGCGGACGCGTACCCAGACTGATGCCGCCATGAGTGTTCACGCCCCGCACGTGCGCTCCGCCGATGCCGACGATGGCGTGCTCCACTGCTGCACCGCCGGAATCCTCGGCCGCTTCGACCGCCTTCTGAATTGCTGCGACGGCTTTGTCCAGATCCACGATTACACCCTTGCGCGATCCTCGCGACTCCGCTACTCCGTGGCCACGATAGCGCAATCCGTTATCTGCAACCTCCACCATGAGCGCGCACGTTTTCGCGCTGCCCACGTCAATCGCCGTTAGAAAGCTCCCCTGCTGATTCGCCATTCTTATTCACTTCCCAAACGTGTCCCTAAATTCATCACTGCTGTGATGCAAATCGTCACCGCGGATCTTCAGTCGTCTGGCGCCGCGCGAGCACTGGACTTGGTTTCTGACCGCCGCTGACAGTTTTTCGAGGAGCAGAAGAGACCTTGTCTTTCGCCGTGGAAGCCGACTTCCTCGCGCCCGCGGTTGTCTTCGCGGCCTTAACTTTCTTTCGTTTGATCCCTCCAGCCCTATTCTTGGTGACCGCCTCTGGCCTCTTAGCGTCGAGTTTTTTCTGACTCAATTCGAAGGCCGGCTTCGGTATTGGCCGCTCGTTCGGACCGATGCGGGTCAGCAACGCCGCGGGCTTCACTCCAGCCGCGGCTGCCGTCTTCGCCGCCGCCGGAGTCAACGCCATGGTCTTCGCTGTTCGCTCTATGTCCGGATTCACAATGATCTGGTTGTCATAGCGCAAATCCACCGACTCCAGCTTTTGGAACTGTTGTCGCCAGCTCCGGACATGAGTGACGTAGATCTTGTAACGTCGCAGATAGTCCGACGACCCCAAATGAACCAGCACATCGCCCGCCGGATCGTTCACCCGCACCTTCACGTCTTCCAAGTCGGACAAATCTACTTCGCTGAGATCCTGCGAGTAGCGCGCTCCGCCGGAATCCAGTTCTCGAACCATTTCGCCGTAAGCTCTCATCCGCGGCGCCCGCGTGGAAAGCGGCTCGCCCGGATTCATTCCCAGAATTACTGGAAAGGAGAATTTATGTTTCGGCGTCAACTCCATCAGCGTGCCGCCGCCATCGATCAACGACATCCGCGGTCCTACGCGGGCAAAAGCTACCGGCGTGCGTTCGTGAATCTCGACCTGCAGGCGGTTGGGAACAAAGCGCATCACGCTGGCTGATTCCACCCAAGGAATCTGCTCCAATTGCGCCTTCTGCTGCGCCAGCGGAATGAAAAAAATATTGCGCCCAATGTCGGCGCCCAGTACTTCCATGATTTGCGCTTTGGTGACATTCTGCATGCCGGTAACTTGGATGTTGTCGCTCGATTCCACCCGGAATCGCCAGGAGTGTTCGCCATAGTGATACAGCCCAGCCGCGCCCAATCCGGCGAGACACAACGCAACCGTGGCTGCGACCGCCCACAGCAGTCGATTCGCAGTTTTCTTCGGAAGAGAGCTTCGGCGGGCAGCGATGCGTTTTTGCCCGCGGAGGAACGGAGATTCCTCGTCCACATCCAGGTCCATGAGGCGCGCGTCGTCAATCTCCTCGCGCGCGAAGGCGCCGCCGGATGGGTACAACTCACCCTGCAAGATGGTGGGTCCCGATTTCCTCGCCATCAGTTCAGGTCAGTTGTCGCTGTGGAATCGCTGAGCCTTCAAACTATAACTTCATTCGGAAACCAGCGATAGAAAAAATATAGGATTTTTGCACAGCCGGGAACCGCATTGGACACCGCTAAAGGAGTTCTTCAAGAGTCCAACGATTCGCGGGAAAACGTCTGGGCCGGCCGCGCGCCCCGAGCATTTGCCGAAAAAGCAAGAGCGGACGGGGATATTTCAAATCCCACGCCCGCCTCGTTTGCTTACTAAGGAACTTAAACCGGTCCCGCACCCGCACTTTCGAGATTTGTTGCAGGGAGCGAAATCTTCACCCGCGGAATACTCAAGCGCAGGCGTGGACACACAACAGGATTAAACGCAGCTGGAGCAAAGCGAACGCGCGCAGCCCTCGCCTCCATTCTTGCCCGATCAGCTTCCAGGCGAGCCAGTGCGGCCTCTTCTCGCGCCGTCATTGCTCCGAAGCTGGCCATGGCAGCCTCTGTCCCTGCCATCTTGCTCGGCAACATCGAAGCCTTGAATCGCGCCACCGAACTCACCACCCGGCAGGACTTAGTCTCCTCGCGCGCTGCGGCCATCTGGGTCTTTGCCACGAGCCAGTCTGCGTGTCCCGTAGCCAGCGCAAGTATGGGGACCGCGCGCTCTTCAATTCGATTGATAAATCGACCACCAGCGCGGTGCACCCAGGCAGCACCCCCGTCGTGATATATCCCATTTAATCCCAGCGCCACCACCCCGGCTGCCAGCCATCCCCATGCCAGTGTATTTTTCATCGCCTTAACCCCTTATGCCACATTGGACGAACCGCGCCCCAATCCGTTAGCAATGAGAGATACGTGGTCAGGGGCAAATTAGTTCCTTCCCGTGGCCAAACAAACCATGTGGAGAAAGCCGCCCTTGACGCTAGAGTTCAGTTCAGAAGACGTACTAAGGCAGATTCACATCGAACGGGAGGGGGACGTGTTTATGACTGGGGGCGGACCCATGGAGCGATTGAAGGAGATATCTGGTTCAGCTCGGGTTGGCTCGGACTCTCCAAAATCATCGGCCCAACTTTCGAAACACCGGGCCGCTCCGTTCCTACTCCAACCGCTTTCGCGACAGCATCGCGGCAGTTTCCCGCTGCGCCTCGAGGCGAGTAATGCGCCGGTCGTGATCGCGCAACTCCACGGCCACATCCTTAAGCTCCTGTGATGTTCGGCGCAATTCGTCTGAGAGTTTCAAGGCCGACTGCACGGCAGCAACCGCCTCTCTGAACACGCTCATGCCCGATCCTCCGCCAAATCTGTTTTGCGGCGGGCTCGCAGGTCTCTGAGAATCGCCCGCGTTTCGTCCAGGTTACGCCGCACCGCGACCCGCGTCGCAGCCACTTCTTTGCGGAGAAGCGCGGTCAGCTCCGCCAACGCGGCCTCTTCGTCGCCCACCCGCTGCTCACAGCGTGTGCGTACGAGTTCACCCACGCTGATTCCGGCCTTACTGGCTTCTTTGCGAAGCCAGTCCCGGAATGCGGGCGTTGTCAGTACTTGCACTCGTGCGGTTTTCATCTTTGCCTTTGCTCCGCTTATATATGAGCATACACATGCTCATACGCCATTTTATCACGATTCCTTATCACTCCCCTTCTTCAGCTCCTCCAGAATCATGGGCCCCAACTGCCAAACGCTGCCAGCACCCAAAGTCAGGATCATGTCTCCATCCTCGGCCACCGCAGCTGCCGAGTTCACCGCATCCGCGAATGAACGCAGATACTCGGCGCTCCGCCCGCCCTTCTCGCTAATGGTCCGCGCCAGCGTCTCCCCGCTGATCCCCTCGATCGGCTTCTCGCTGGCCGCATATACATCGAGCACGAACAGCGAGTCAGCATCACTGAACGCTGTGGTGAACTCCTCAATCAAATCACGCGTGCGCGTGTAACGATGCGGCTGGAATACCACATGAACCTTGCGAAAGCCGCACGACCGCGCCGCCGCCAGCGTTGCCTTGATCTCCGTGGGATGGTGCCCATAGTCGTCAATCACGCTCACCCCGGCAACTCGTCCGCGCAGCTGGAATCGCCGGTCCACTCCACGGAACTGATCTAGCCCCGCGCGGATGGCATCGACACGCACGTCGAGCCCGATGCCGACCGCGACAGCCGCCGTCGCGTTCAGAATGTTATGCACACCCGGCACGTGCAACGTGAACTCGCCCAGGTCTTTTTTTTGATAACTAACGCGAAACCGGCTCAGCGGCTGATCTTCGCTCTTTGCGCTTCGCGAAGCGGGCGTCGTTTCCAGCTTGATCAGAAAATCCGACCCACGCTTCGTCCCATAGGTCACCGTGCGCCGCTGCGCCTGCGGCAACAGACGACGCAGCATGGGATCGTCGTTGCACACCACCACCATTCCGTAGAACGGCACGCGATCCATAAATTCCAGAAATGTTTTTTTCACGTCCCGCATGTTGCGGTAACAATCCATGTGCTCGCGGTCGATGTTCGTGACTACAGAGAGTATCGGCGAGAGCTTGAGAAACGATCGGTCGCTCTCATCCGCCTCAGCCACCAGATATCGCGACTTTCCCAGGCGCGCGTTCGATCCCATTGCGTCGACGCGTCCGCCAACAACCACGGTTGGATCCAACCCCCCACCCGCAAGTACCGCGGCCACCATCGACGTAGTCGTTGTCTTGCCATGCATTCCGGCGATGGCGATTCCATACTTCAAACGCATCAACTCCGCCAGCATCTCCGCCCGCTGAATCACCGGCACATGAAGATTGTGCGCTTCGATGACCTCGGGATTCTCCGCTGCAATCGCTGAACTCGTCACCACCACTTCTGCCCCGGCAATATTGTCGGCGCGATGACCTTCAAACACTACAGCGCCGAGGGCCGTCAGCCGCTGCGTGACCGGGGAACTCTTCAGATCGGAGCCTGAAACCTTGTAGCCAAGATTGAGCAGCACCTCGGCGATCCCGCTCATGCCGATCCCGCCAATGCCTACAAAATGAATCTGCTGAATCTTGGCAAACATAGACCCAACTCGCCACGAACTTACACCGATCCATAAGGATCGGCCCAAACAGTAACAATGAAGGAGTTAAGAAACGATAGTCTAACGCCTACTGCCATTGCGATTTGTGCCGTTGCAGCCACCAACAGGCCGGGTTTCCTTTTTGCGGAAACAACGACCGGCTGCAGGTCTGATGCACCGTTCCCACAAAGTCATACTCGGTTTTATTTCCCTTTAATGCCGAAGATAAAAACTGATCTACATCCACTGAGCCGTAAGCCGTACCGCGTGCAATCCGAATCCGCAATACCACCCAGTCGCCTACATAGAGAATTCCCAGCAGGACGATCGCCAGCACTAAGACTTGGCTTGCTCGTTCGCCCCAGCTTGTCTTCACAATCGCGCTCTCCGGCACGGGTATTATTTTCCTATCTATCGGTCTGAAAAAAGTACAAAAGATTTAACCGCGAGATCCCTGCAAATCCGTGGCGAGTGGTTCAACCCCCGCCAGGCGCGCCGCCATCAACGCGATATCCCGCGCTGCATTGGGATGCGCCAAACTTCGCGCCGCCTGGCTCATCGACTGCAAGCGGTGTTGATCGCTCAGCAAAGCTGCAATCGTCTCCGCCAGCCAGACTCCATCCAGTTTCGACTCTTCCACCAACACCGCCGCACCCTCGCGAGCTAGAGCCTCGGCATTCACGCGTTGGTGATCGTCGGCCGCACGGGGAAACGGCACAAAAATCGCAGGCTTTGCGGCCGCGGTAATTTCTGCTACCGTGCTGGCGCCTGACCGGCACACTACAAGATCTGCACGCGAAAATGCTGCCGGCATGTCTTCGATGAACCGGAAAACTTCCGCCGACCCTCCCAATCCCGTTTCACCGAAGCGACGATATGCCGCCAGCGCGACATTATAGTCACGCTCACCGGTCTGATGGATGATGTGAATCCCCGGCGCCTGTCGATGCACTTCGGGCAAGCAGCGGATCATCGCCTCATTGATAGCGTGCGCCCCCTGGCTTCCGCCAAAAACCAGCAGAGTTGGCTTGCCGCCATGTTTTGAGGGAATCTCAAAGAAGGCCTGCCGCACCGGAACGCCAGTCACTTCAGCGTGACGAAAATATTTCGCAGTGTCTTCGAAGTGCACCGCCGCACCGGAAACAAACTTCGCCACGATTCGGTTCGCAAATCCCGGGACCACATTCGGCTCGAAGGCCAGTGTTGGAATATGCTTTATCACCGCCGCCAGCATCGCCGGTCCGGACGCATATCCGCCCACCCCAATCACCACGTCGGGAGCAAACTCATTCAGCATCCGGCCCGCGTTCCACACGGCGCGCGGCAGATCGAAGGCAGTCTTGGCGCGCGTCATCAGGCTCACATTCTTTAGTGCCCCTACTTGCACCAGTTGCAGCGGATATCCCGCTGCCGGTACCAAACGATTTTCGATCCCGCGCGCTGTCCCGATGAACAGCACCTCGGCTGCATAATGTTTCTTCAGTTCATTGGCGATGGCCAACGCCGGAATGACATGGCCGCCCGTCCCGCCGCCCGCCAGAATGGCCCGCATGTGGTGACTATAAACCAGAGAACAATCGCGTTACCGGGACTTACCTTTCGCGAACTTCGCCGGCAGCGGATTGTCCGCGCGCTCAGAAGCCCACGCGATCGAGATCGCCCACCATCGGCTGCCATCGTTCAGCAATTGAATGCTGTTGATGCCGCGTTCGAACGGCTTCTCACCCGGAGCGTGACGCGACTCGTAGCTGCTGAATACCTGGGCCATGTTCCCGTAGGTTTCCGTCTGGTTCACGATCGCATTTTCGTAGAAAGGTTGTTTGGAGAAAACTTCGCCCGCGTCGCGAACGAACTCCTCCACATTCCACGAAATCACGAAGGTCGCTCCATCCGGACCTTTGCCCACTTGCGTGAAGCGCGCCTGTGGAAGAAATAGAGACCGGAACCGCTTCCAGTCGCGATTGCCAGCCGGTCCGGAGATCACGTCATAAATCGCACGCAAGATCGCATCCATTGACTTCACGTCTTCAGCATTCGGGGAGGGAACTTTCGTGGCTAATTCGGCGGCCGAGAAGATCGGCGTTTGCGGCGGCAACTGCATGGGCTGAGATGGCTCTGATTTCTGCGCGGCACATAAGACCGTCAGCGCAACACAAAAGGCCATAACAAAGATTGAGCGATCCAACCTTGACTGACCCAAGCATCCTCCCGTTCTTAAATCCGCGAAGATCGGTGTACATCGTCACAATCAATTTCGGTCTACTCGGCCTGCTTCGTGATATTCAGCAGCACGCCGACACAAGCCAGTGTCACAAACAAAGACGACCCGCCGTACGACACGAGCGGCAGCGGAATACCCTTGGTCGGCATCATCCCCAGCACCACGCTGATGTTGATGAATGCCTGCAACACCACCATACTGGTGATTCCGACTGCCAGGTAGCGGCCGAAAGTATCGTTGGTACGCCAGGATACCCGCATTCCGCGCCACAAGAAAATTGCAAACAGCAGCACCACAAATATCGCTCCCACCAGGCCCAACTCTTCGGCGGTGACGGCAAAAATAAAATCAGTGTGCGGCTCCGGCAGGTAAAACAACTTCTGCTTGCCTTCCATCAGCCCCGTGCCCGTGACACCGCCTGTGCCCACCGCGATCAGGGACTGAATAATGTGGAAGCCCGTCTTCTGCCGATCGGCATAAGGATTTAAGAATGCCAAAATACGGTCGCGCCGCCAGCTGACGTGAAAAATCAGAAAATAAAGAGGCAGAAGCGACGCACCGAAGGCGTACCCGAAATACCGAAGCCGCATCCCCGCAACATACAGAATGCAAGCTGCGATTCCAGCGCAAGCGATCGCCGTCCCTAAATCAGGTTGCAGCACAATCAATCCCAGCAAGAGCACCACCGGTGCCGCTGCCGGTAGCAGCGTATTGCGCCAGTCATCGATGAAACTCGGCGTGACACCCGACATCGAAATCGACGGGGAGCCTGGAATCGCCTTCGCACGGCTCTCGAAAAAATAAGCGAGAAAAAGAATGAGCACCGGCTTGGCCAGCTCCGAAGGTTGAAAAGAAAATCCTCCAGCATGGATCCAGCGATGAGTATTGTGCGAGCGGTCCAGAAAAAATACCGAGATCAGCAGCAGCGTCGTAAATCCTAAGAAGGAAAACACCAGCGCGGGATGTTTGTAGCACCCGTAGTCCACTCGCATTGCCGCAACCATCGCAACCAGGCCCGCCGCTGCCCAAATCAACTGCTTCAACAAGAACGCATACGGGGAGCCAAACCGTTCGCGTGCCATCACGGCAGACGCCGAGAACACCATCACCAGCCCCACAAACACCAGCAACATGGTCACCGTAAATAGCCAGCGGTCGACACTCACGCGCTTTGCCATGGGAAGTTTATTTCACCACGGAGGAGCGGAGACGCGGAGGGGGAATCGTCGATTGTTGAACTTTGATTGTTGATTGTTTTGGTTCGGACGACTTCTCAATTTCGGACGCAGGGAGAAAACGTTTTGCTCCTCCCCCGCCTCCGTGGTTGAAGTTGGTTTAAGCTTTCTCCCGCGCCAGCTCCCGCACAATCTCCTTAAATATCTGTCCCCGGTGCTCGTAGCTTCTAAACTGATCGAAGCTGGCGCACGCGGGTGCCAGCAATACGACGTCTCCCGGTTGTGCCGCGGCATACGCTTTCCGCAGAGCATTCGCCAGTGTCTCGGCATGCACGATCTCAACCCCTTTTAGTTGTGATTCGATCTTTGCGGCCGCCGCACCGATGGTGTACACCCGCTTCACCCGCTGCCACAGCAGGTCATTCAGCAAGGTGTAGTCGCTGCCCTTATCTTTTCCACCGAGAATCAGATGGATGTTCGCCGGAAACGACTCCAAAGCCTTAATGGTCGCATCTACGTTGGTGGCCTTCGAATCGTTGTAATAATCCACGCCCCCAATTGTGGCCACGAACTCCAGCCGGTGTTCAACCGCTTTAAAATCGCGTACCGCTTGCCGGATTTTCTCAGAAGCGCATCCCATCAGTGCACCCGCGCACACGGCCGCGAGCACGTTTTCGAGATTATGCGTACCCCTGAGGGGAATCTCCGAAACCTGCATGATTTCGCGCTGAGAAGGTTTCTGTTCATCACCGCCGTCACGAAACAAAATATTCCCATCGCGCACCCAGGCTCCCTGCTTCACTTCTTTGTGCCGGCTGAACCAGAAGACTTGCGCCCGGGTCCGCGACGCCATTGGCACGCAAATCGGATCATCTTCATTCAGCACGGCAAAGTCTTCTTTTTGCTGATTCTCGAAAATACGCGCCTTGGCATCGACATAGGTTTCAATCGTCTTATGCCGGTCCAGATGGTCTGGTGTGACGTTCAATACCACGGCAACTTTCGGGCGAAAGGTCTGAATAGTTTCCAGCTGAAAACTAGAAACCTCCAACACGATCACAGTTTCCGAGCTGGCGCGCTCCGCCAGCGATATCGCCGGAGTCCCAATGTTGCCCCCGACTAGCGTCGGAAAGCCACCGGTTGCCATGATCTCACCGGTCAGCGTTGTTGTTGTGGTCTTGCCATTCGACCCTGTGATGGCTACAATCGGCCCGGGCAGAAACTGGGCCGCCAGTTCGACCTCGCCAATCACCAGCCCGCCTAAGGACCGAGCCTGCGCAAGCAGCGGGGCGTCAACGGGCACTCCCGGGCTCACGACAATCAGATCCTGCTCGCGAAATGTGCGTTCACCATGCCCTCCGGTCTCGACGGTGATGCCGTGGTCGAGAAGAACCGGAATCTCGTTGCGCAGCTCGTCTCCACTCTTTGTATCCGAAACGGTAACCCGTGCCCCGTGCGCCTTCAAGAACAGCGCCGATGCCACACCGGACTTGCCGAGGCCGACTACCAGCACGCGTTTGTCTCTGAGTTCCATCATTCAACAAGCGGTCAGTGGCTAGTGGCCAGGGGTCAGTAAAAGCACAGGGCTTTGCTGGCCACTGATCACTGGCCACTGCACTCTTACCTCAGTTTCAGCGTCGTTAGCGCGAACAACGCAAACACCAGCGACGCGATCCAAAAGCGCACGATAATCTTTGACTCCGACCACCCCATCAGCTCAAAATGATGATGGATCGGCGCCATCTTGAAAATCCGCTTCTTCCGGAGCTTGTACGATCCCACCTGCAGGATTACCGATACGGCCTCGATCACGAACACTCCACCAATAAAAGGCAGAAGAAGTTCCTGCTTAATGATCACCGCGACCGTACCAATTGCCCCGCCCAATGCCAGCGATCCCACGTCGCCCATGAATACTTCCGCGGGATGGGCGTTATACCACAAAAATCCGATTGAGGATCCCACCATCGCCCCACAGAAAATCGTCAACTCTCCCACCTGCGGCATCTTCGGGATTTCCAGGTAAGTCGCAAAGGTCGCGTGGCCGCTTACATAGGTCAACACGGTCAGGGCGCCGGCTGCGATCACCGTACAGCCAATGGCCAGGCCGTCCAAGCCGTCGGTAAGATTCACAGCGTTGCTCGATCCCACGATTACCAGCGCGACGAAAGCGATGAATGGAAGAAAGGCCAGAGGCCAAAGATGGGGAAAGCGTTCAAGATTCTGCACGACTAAGTCGGGATGAAACTGCTTGAGGAAGGGAACGATTAGCTTCGTCGAATACATTCCATAGGTTTGCATCGCAATCAGCATCACGGCAATCACAATGCTGGTGGCGATCTGTAGGCCCAACTTTGCCCGCCCCGTCAGCCCCAGATTGCGACGATGCACCACTTTGGTGTAGTCGTCGGCGAAACCAATCGCGGCGAATGCGCAGGTAGCGAACACCGCGATCCACACGAAGCGGTTGCTCAGATCCGCCCAGAGTAGCGTGGGCACCACGACGGCAATGGCGATGAGCAGCCCGCCCATGGTTGGCGTCCCGGCTTTTTTCTGATGCGCCTTGGGCCCTTCTTCCCGAATGTATTGCCCGATCTGAAACTCACGCAGACGGCCGATCACGAGCGGACCAACGATGAGCCCGGTAAACAGTGCGGTAAGACTGGCAAACGCGGTGCGGAACGTCAGGTAGCGGAAGATGCGAAACGGCGGAAAATAATGCTGCAGTTTGACGAACAACAACCAGTAGAGCAATCAGCCTCCGTCCCGCCCAAAGATCTTCAGATCCCAACCGGATTCCACCACCGAGACACGGAGTCGCGTCGTCGCGAAGAAAAAGCTCTTTGCAAAAAGTGACTATTGTGTCTCATAACGCGGCGTAAGAAAAGCATCCTTTCTTTTTCCCCGCCTCCCCGCGCCTTGGTGGTGAAGCATCACCCGCCCTTGCCGTCGCGGCGAGCTTTCCAGATTTCCAGCGCTTTCTCGAGCTTCACGCCGCGCGATGCTTTGAGCAGTACCACATCGCCGTCGCGAGCCTCGCGCGCCAGCCATTCGCCGGCTTCCTCGGCCGATGCAACAAAATCCGCTCGTACTCCTGCGTCCGCGGCTGCGCCCACTGTCGCCTGGGCGAGCCCGCGTACCCCAAGCAACACATCAATCTTTCTCTCCGAAATATGCTGCCCCGCCTGGCGGTGCATTTCCGCTGCCGCCGGACCCAACTCCAGCATCTCACCCGCCACCACAATGCGCCGCTTGGCAGCCATGCCCGCCAAAGCGTCTACCATAGCCTCGAGTGCCTTCGGATTCGAATTGTAGCAATCGTTGATCACCGTAATGTTACCCAGCTGGAGAACCTGGCCGCGTTTATCTGCTGCCGCCATCGTGGCCAGCGCGCCCACAGCTTCAGAAGGCTTCAGTCCGCGCTCTAACCCCACAGCCAGTGCGGCGAGCGCATTGAGAACGTTATGCTCTCCAACCAACTGCAATGTCGCATGCTCCCGTGCGCCTCCGATCACCACATCGAACTCCGCGCCCTCCCGCCCTTTGGGCTGAATATTCTCTGCGCGGATGTCAGCGGCGGCTCGCGTTCCATACATCATTACTTTGCCCCTGAAGTCACGACCGAATTGTGACACGTATTCATCATCCGCGTTAAGGACGGCAGTTCCACTCGGCGGCAGCGATTCCACCAGCTCATACTTCGCACGGGCAATTCCCGCCAACGAATCAAAAAACTCCAAATGAACCGGCGCTACGTTCGTAACTACGCCTATCTCCGGCTGCGCAATCTTGGCCAACGCGCGAATCTCTCCCGCATGCGACATTCCCATCTCGATCACGGCTACGTCATATTCCGGCTCCAATTTCAGCAACATCAGCGGCAAGCCGAAATGATTATTGAAGTTCCCTTCGGATTTCAGCACCCGAAAGCGCGAGCTCAATACATGAGCAATCGCCTCCTTTGTGGTAGTCTTTCCGGCCGATCCAGTGACCGCGATCAGCGGCTTGCCCCAACGCTTTCGGACGGCTGTGGCCAGAGTCTGTAACGCTCTCAGGGTGTCGTCCACCGCGAGCAGGGCGGCCTTCTTCTGATATCGAGCCAGTTGATTCTTACCGACAACCGCTGCAACCGCCCCGTTTTGCAGCGCCAGTTCGACAAAGTCATGCCCATCGAGACGCTCACCCTTGACGGCAAAGAAAAGCTCACCCGGGTTCACGGTTCGCGAGTCGATGGAATATCCGCGTGCTACTTCTTCCGGCGGTAACTCCCGCGCTTCGGAAATAAAGTCAGCGGAAATAAACTCGGCAATTCTGGCCAGGCTCAGCTTCATCGTGCTGCTCCAGCCTTAGCAACTTCACATTCAAAGCCGGCGGCCCGGAGTGCTGCGCGGGCAACTTCCAAGTCGTCGAATGGAATCGCGCCCCCGCGCGTAACCTGCACCTTCTCGTGCCCTTTGCCGGCCACCAGCACAATGTCTCCCGGCTGGGCTTCACTGATCAATAAAGCGATCGCTTTTCGCCGGTCAGCCTCGACGCTGTATTTCACGCCCGTCTTCTGCAGTCCAACCACAGCATCATTAATAATCGCCAGCGGGTCTTCGCTTCGAGGATTGTCCGACGTGAGCACCACGAAATCGCTGCCTCGACCCGCGGCTTCGCCCATCAATGGACGCTTCTTCCTATCGCGATCTCCGCCGCATCCGAAGACGGTCAAAACTCTTCCCTTCGACGGGGAAACCAACTCCCGCGCCAGGCCGGTCAGGTTCCGCAAAGCGTCGTCGGTGTGCGCGTAGTCCACGACCACCGTGAACGGCTGGCCGCAATCGACCCGCTCGAACCTTCCCGGCACGTATGCGAGCTGGTCGATGCCCCCCGCAATGGCCTGCGATTTACAACCGCGCGCGTATGCCGCTCCCGCCGCAGCTAGAATGTTGTACACATTTACGCGCCCGATCAGCGCTGAAAATACTGGGATTGTCTCGTCCGGCATCGCCAGATCAAATCGCGTCCCCCGGGTTGTGATCTCCACTCTCTGCGCGTGCAGATCGCCGTTCTGCCAGCCATACTTCAGAACGAGGGAACTTCGCTTCCGGCTGAACTCAGCCAGCTTCGCACCTGACTCGTCATCGATATTTGTTACTGCGGCGCGCGGTGGATCTGTGCCGCATCCTTCAAACAACACTCGCTTGGCCGCGAAATATTCTTCCATTGTCAGGTGGTAGTCGAGATGGTCGCGGGTCAGATTTGTGAAAACTGCCACGTCAAAAGGCACGCCGTACACGCGCTCCTGTGCCAGCGCGTGCGAGGAAACCTCCATCACCGCCTCGGTCGCTCCGTGGCCTAAGGCCTCATTGAGGATACGGTTCAGATCCAGCGACTCCGGTGTAGTATGCGGCGCCGGCAGAATTTTTCCAGCGACGTGATATTCGATCGTCCCAACCAGCGCGCTCTTGCGTGCCGCTGCGTTCAGAATCGATTCCAGCAGAAATGCGGTTGTGCTCTTTCCGTTAGTCCCGGTGATTCCGGTAATGGCAATTCGTTCGGCCGGCTTTTTGTAAAAGTTTGCGCTTATGCGCGCCAGCGCACGCCTTCCATGCGGCACCAGAGCCCAGCCCACGTTCGGACGCGGCTGCTCGGCAGCAGAATCCGTTACTACTGCAACTGCCCCCGCTTGAATCGCCTGATCGATAAATTGGTTTCCGTCGCTGGATTCGCCACGCATGGCCACGAACACGCACCCGGGCTTCACCCGCCGTGAATCGTATTCCACACTACTCAAGCCCGGATCCCCGCTTTGTGCGAGAACTTCCGCTCCATCCAGAAGCTGTTGGAAGGTCATTACGTGAAATTATATGGTACCGGGAAACGGGCACGCGCCAGTTCCGGCATGGCTAAGAGTTTTGCCGGTTACTAACGGCACATTCCCGGAGGCCGTGCTCAGAGCTACATTACTGCTATGTCTACCGGAACCGGCCAGGCCAAGTACCGCTGCGGACAGTGCGAAATGCCCGAGGCTCAATGCGAGTGCGATAAGTTCTGCTGCCTCTGCCAATCGCAGCTCGATATCCGCATCTGCGAGGACGGCCTCATGTACTGCGAACCCTGCCGGAACGCCTGCGACCACAAAACCTCGGATTAACGCTCAGCGGTTCAAACAACAACTGCTTCCTTATACTCTCCAAACACTCGCCGCATCGCATCGGAAATCTCGCCAACCGTTGCACAGGCTTCGACTGCGGCCAGTATGCGTGGCATGAGGTTCTCGCCGGAGCGCGCTGCGTCCTCCACAGCGGCGATCGCGCGCTTCCACGGCCCCGCATCACGCTTGGCCCGCAGCGCACGTACGCGGTCGACCTGCTTCGGTTCGAGCGCTGCATCGATTCTCTGAATCGGGATCGGCTTCTCCTCTTCTACTTCAAACCGGTTTACCCCCACCACAATGGCGTCCTGGCGATCGACGGCCTGCTGATACTCGTATGCCGCATTCTGGACTTCCTGTTGCACGAATCCGCGCTCGATGGCCTTCAACATTCCGCCCATCACTTCAATCTTTCCTAAATATTCCGCGGCGCGCTTCTCGATTTCATTAGTCAGTGCCTCAATGTAGTAAGAGCCCGCAAGTGGATCGACCGTCTGCGGCGCGCCGGATTCATAGGCGATCACCTGCTGCGTCCGCAATGCGATGCGCGCCGCCTGCTCGGTCGGCAGCGCCAGCGCTTCGTCATAAGAATTGGTGTGGAGCGACTGGGTACCGCCCAGGACCGCGGCCAATGCCTGAATCGCGGTGCGCACAATATTGTTTTCCGGTTGCTGCGCGGTCAGTGTCGAGCCTGCTGTCTGCGAATGAAAGCGCAGCATCCAGGAGCGCGGATTCTTCGCTTTAAAATGCTCGCGCATAATCCGTGCCCACATTCTCCGTGCGGCGCGGAACTTTGCTACTTCTTCTAGAAAGTTGTTGTGCGCATTAAAGAAGAAGGAAAGCCGCGGCGCGAACTGATCCACATCCAGGCCGGCCCTAACCGCCGCTTCCACGTAGGCCATGCCGTTGCCCAGCGTGAATGCCACTTCCTGCACCGCCGTTGATCCGGCTTCGCGCATGTGGTAGCCGGAAATCGAGATCGTATTCCACTCTGGCACGTTCTCCTTGCCCCAGCCAAACATATCGGTAACCACGCGCATCGCCTGCCGCACCGGATATATATATGTGCCGCGCGCGATGTACTCCTTGAGGACATCGTTCTGCACCGTACCTGAAAGTTTCCGGATGTCCGCTCCCTGCCGTCGCGCCACCGCCACGTACAATGCCAGCAAAATCGAGGCGGTTGCATTGATGGTCATTGAGGTTGAAATCTTCGTCAGATCGATGCCGGCAAACAGCCGTTCCATATCCTCGATGGAGTCAATCGCGACTCCTACCTTGCCGACTTCGCCAGCAGCCAGCGCGTGGTCCGAGTCCATGCCGATCTGCGTGGGCAAATCGAACGCTACTGATAGACCAGTGGTCCCGTTCGCGAGGAGATATTTGTAGCGCTTATTCGATTCCTCAGCGTCGCCCATGCCAGCGTACTGCCGCATGGTCCACAAGCGGCCGCGATACATCGTGGCCTGGACACCGCGAGTGAACGGATATTCCCCTGGATATCCGATCTCGCTCTCGTAATCCGAACCTTTCAGATCCGCGGGCGTATACAGCGGCTTCACTGAAATATGGGAAGAGGTTTCCTGACCAGCCGAAGCCGCCACCTTTGTCCCGTCGCGGAGGTTAAGCTTCGTATCTAGTTCGGTCATCGTTTCACCAACCCTCAGCAGGAGGGCTTACTCTTTCTTTTTTACTCGGAGGAATGAACTTATCCCGAACCACCCGAATGTGACTGTGAAACAAATTGCAACTGCGACGCGCCCGAAGCCCGTGTGCCCAGTTTGATATTTAGAATATTCGTGCACGGCAGCAACGGCGCCGCTCGCCGCCATCACCAGGAATACCAGGCCCGTAACTTCTAGCCACAACTGGTGCAAAACATGTCCGAAGGCCCGAGCCGTAGTTGAGACAGCGCCTTTTACGGCACGGAAAGTTCGGCTGCGTTGGGTCTGCTGCGATGCGACGCGCGCCACTACCCCTAACTTTCGTGCCGTAGAAACCTTATTCACCGCTCGATTTTAACAGCCTCTGGAGCTACAATGGCGCAAACCTGCGCGCGGCGTCAAAACCGTTCGGCAGTAGCACGCATCTAAGTGGGTGGTGGCGTGTTGGAGCCAGAGGAAACAACAGCGATCGGGGGGATTACGTGGACCAGCAACTCAAGCAACTTATGAAGGAACTCGGGGAAGCTATCAACGAATCTCTGTCCGATTCCGAGCAGATCGCCGAAGTCGTCTCCCGCATCAAAGAGGGCGGTTACGACATTTTCCTGGTTCTCGAAGCCACGATTGGCGTCAGCAAGCAAGGCGAAAAATCCGCCGACAAAACTTCCCTCGTTACGACCCTGTCGACTAACCCTGAGTTCAAGGTCAATGACCAGGATCTCAAATTCCTAAAATCTCTCCGCATCAAGATCGAAGAAGAGAAGTGACTCGGCGGATTCGGATCTATCACCAACGATAAGGATTAAGACTCGTTTCGCAGGTCACTGCCAACCCTAAGCGCCTGTGCTACCATCTACTGTTTTCCTGGGGTGCTTCCATGAAAGACACTCTCGGAGTACTTCTCGCCGGCGGGGCCGGTGAGCGCCTTTATCCCCTCACTCGCGATCGAGCCAAGCCTGCTGTCACCTTTGGCGGAATGTATCGCATTATCGACATTACTTTATCCAACTGCCTCAATTCCGATCTGCGCCGCGTCTACATTCTCACGCAGTACAAAGCGCTTTCTCTGAATCGCCATATCCGCGAAGGCTGGAACATCCTGGGCCGCGAAGTGGGAGAGTTCGTTGAAGTCTTGCCGCCCATGAAGCGCGTGAGCGACCAATGGTATCAAGGGACAGCCGATGCGGTTTACCAGAATATTTATTCCATCGGCTCCGAGCAACCCAAATACGTCATTATTCTTTCCGGCGATCACATCTACAAAATGGATTACGGCAAGATGTTGAAGCAGCACCAAGAATGCGCCGCCGACATCACCTTGGCCACCATCCAGATCGACCTCGCAGAGACCTCGCGCTTTGGTGTGGTCGACGTCGACAAAGACGGCCGGATCAACGGCTTTGAGGAGAAGCCTACCAACACCGAGCTACGCTCACCCTGGAATCCTAATAAAGTAGCGGGCTCAATGGGTGTCTATCTTTTCAATGCTGACGTGCTCATTCCCATTCTGCTCAAAGACGCCGAAGACCAAAGTTCAAGCCACGATTTCGGAAAGGATATTCTGCCCAAGATGGTCGAGGACTATCGCGTCTTCGCCTACGATTTCATCGACGAGAACAAAAAAGAAGCGCTCTACTGGCGTGATGTCGGCACGCTTGAAGCCTACTATGAAGCGAACATGGACGTGGTATCGGTCTCGCCGATTTTCAATCTTTACGATCGCGACTGGCCGATCCGCACCCACCAGCGCCAATATCCGCCGGCCAAATTTGTCTTCGCCGAAAAGGATCGCATGGGCACTGCGCTCGATTCCATCGTGTCAAATGGCTGCATAGTCTCCGGCGGCGTGGTCAAGAACTCCGTACTCTCGCCGGACGTGCGGGTGAACTCTTATTGCGAGATCGACTCGTCCATTCTCTTCTCCCACGTCGCCGTAGGACGCCATTGCCGCATCCGGCGGTGCATCATCGACCGCAACGTGCATCTGCCGGAGGGAACCACCATTGGCTATGATACCGAGGCTGACCGTTCGCGCTACTTCGTTACCGATAGCGGAATCACCGTCGTCACGCGCGATTATTCGCTCTTCGAAAATCCGGTGACGGTCGACTATTTCACCAGCGAGTAGCCGTTCGACCGGAACAATCTCCGAGAACAGGTTGCTGCAAGAATCTATGTCAACAATCCATCCAATGTTCCAATGGAACGTTTTCAGAATTGTAGAAGCCCAGCAGCTTGACGTTAGCCAAGGGGTTGGCCCTCAACTTTGCACTAATTGTTTTTCATGAGAATGTAGGCGCGCCCAGCACGAGGCGTTTATAACCGTCCAGGTCGCCTCCCGCCGACAGTTGGAGCGTCCGCGAGCGGTTTGGGAAGCTTGGGGATGGCGCCCATCGCACTTAGAAACCGCGCGTTGTCGATCAACTGCCAGACTTCGATACACCTTCCGCGATCGAACAGATGAAGCAGCACTCCGGGAGCGACCACGAACTTGTTCGTGGGGGCATAGCCCAAGTACGCGCCTTTGTGGGTCCCGTAGAACGTATACCGGTGAGCCACTTTTTCGCCGTCGCAGAAAATATCCTGACTATCGATTCTGCGGTCGGGAAAGCCCTGCAAGAGCTGCTGGAATTGCTCTCTCAGACCTCCGACACCACGTTTGATGCTGCCGAAACCCTGATGCAGAACACCACGGTCATAAAGCGACAGGTAGCCTTCGACATCCTTGGCGTTGTAGCGCTCTGCCGCCAGGCGAATGGCCTTTATGTTCTCGTCTCTGGACATCAATGCTCCCCGCACACCCTGACTCTGATCAGCCTGGTTTACGGATATTCTATCTGACACGATCGGAGGTTCCTGCAGAGAGAATCGCGACGGAATCGGTCTAGGTAACTCGCCGAGACCGCCGAACGAGGAGTTTCCATGCGGGGATGAAATCGCACGTTTTTCCTCCGCTGCTACAATGCCGATTCTACATAACCTTACCTTGCAGATGCGGCTTGCCGCTGCGAACTTGCGGCACTACATCCGCGTACTGTCTTGTAGGGGTGCGCCGGCAAGTTGAGCGCTGCCACACAAGAACAGCAGGTTCCTCACCGCGCCTTTGGCCCGGTTCGGAATGACAGAGGTTTTGCTGAGGGCTGACGGCTGAAAACTGACAGCCCATTTTTTCCGGGAGCTTTCACTGGAAGACGTCCAGGTAGTTGCGATGCTGGTCCGCCGCTGTGTAGCCGGCGACGCCGCTGCCTGGGAAGAAATCGTTCAGACCTACAACCGCCGCATCTATAACATCTGCTATCGTTTCGCCGGATCGGCCAGCGACGCCGAAGACCTTACTCAAGAGGTCTTCATCAAGATGTACCGCACGCTCGCAAGCTATGACCACACCAAGGGAGCGTTCGTCACCTGGGTCACGACCATTACCCGCAATCTGCTAGTGGACCATTTCCGCAAAACCAAGCAGGATCGCATCACCGATTCTATCGATGCTCCGCCTTCCTCTTACGAAGACGCCCAGCCATTGAGCGAGCAAATTCAGGACCAAACTGCCGCGCCCGACCAGCACGTCCGGAGCCGCGAGGTCTCAGAAACCGTCCATGCCGCTCTCTCGAAACTCTCGCCCGAGCTCCGCGAGGCATTGATTCTAAGGGACTTACAAGATTTTGATTACCGTGAAATCGCAACCGTTTTGAAGGTACCGGAGGGGACTGTGAAAAGTCGAATAAATCGTGGCCGTGCGGAACTTGCGCGGCTTCTACAACGTACCTATAGGCAGGTGATGTGATGCCAGATCACAACCATAACGGAATGCAGTGTCACGAGTTTGATAGCCTGCTCAGCGACGTGCTGGATGGCGTCCTGACCGGCTCTCAGCTCGACCGCTTCCAGGCCCACGCCCGAACTTGTTCCGCGTGCGGGCCGCTGTTCGCCGAAGTTGAGGCGGGCCGCAACTGGCTGAAGGATCTCACGGAGGTGGAGCCTCCATTCGGCCTGGTCAACAACATTCTGGCATCCACAACGGGCGTTGACACCCAACGCCTGCGGGCGAACGTCTCCGCAACCCAGGGCCATGCTGCGTGGCCGGCAGCTTCTTGGCTGGAACGTGCCCAAGCTTGGGCCTCGGCGGTGATGCAGCCAATCTGGGGCACTATCCGGCAGCCAAGGTTTGCCATGTCATTCGGCATGGCCTTCTTCTCGTTGTCGGTTGCCTTGAGCGTATTGGGCGTGAAGCCAACCGACCTGCGCCAGGTCAGCTTGAGTCCGGCGGCTATCCGTCACACCTACTACAACACGCAAGCCCGCGTAGTCCGGTACTACGAGAACATCCGGGTGGTTTACGAGCTGGAATCACGCGTGCGCGAACTGAAGCGAAGCATGACGCCAGCTGAACCCCGCCCGAATGAATCCGCGCCAAGTAACGACAAGAAAGAGCATAAGAACGACACAACACAACAGCCCGAGCAGAAGCAGGAGCGCAACTACAGCCAGACGGATAGTCGTATTATTCTGGCCGGCGCCCCTCTGGGTCCATCTGTAAACGAGCAGTCTGTAGACGATCCGTCTATAAACGATCCGTCTGTAGTGTCGGTGACGATCTACAGGAGGTTCGTATGAACTGCGCCACTCACACCGATATTGCCGCGGTCGCATTCTGCCGCACTTGCGGAAAGCCACTGTGCGCCAGCTGCACGCGTGACGTTCGCGGAGTCGTCTACTGCGAGCCATGTCTCGCCGCTCGCCTGGATGGTACAACTCCAGCGGCCGCGTTTGTGCCACCGCCAGCCGCTTATCCGCAAGCCGTCTATCCGCCGACAGGGACGGTTGCCGTTCCTCCCCGAGCTACAACTGGCTCCGGGCCTAACCCCGCAGTCGCCGGCATCCTCGCTGGATTTTTTCCCTTCGGCGTTGGTGCAGTCTACTGCTCGCAATATGCCAAAGGACTGGCGCATTTGATCATCTTCGCGATGCTCATCTTCGCCTCAGATCACGCCGGACGCTGGGACTGGGTCTTCGGTATTGGCATCGCGTTTTTCTACATTTACCAGATCATCGATGCGGTGCGCACGGCCAAAGCGCTTCAGATGGGCGAACCCGCTCCCGATCCTTACGGTCTGGCACAAACGTTCAGCATGGGAGATCGCGGCGAGTACAAAAATATTCCTGCGGTCGCGATCATCCTGATTGGACTGGGTGTGCTCTTCTTGCTGCACACCATGAACATCTTCGAATTCGGCCTCGACCGTTTCTGGCCGCTCCTCCTGATTCTCTTCGGAGGATGGATGTTTGCCAGGCAGTGGGGGCTGGTCGCTGGCCGCCGCATCGGCTGCACCTGCGATCGTTGCCGCATGCGTAAGATCCTCGGGCCAGCCATAATGGTCACGATTGGGACGCTCTTCCTTCTGCAAAGCCTCAACGTGGTGGAGTTCGACCGCACCTGGCCCGCGATTCTGCTGGTGATCGGCGTCGTAAAGTTGCTGCAGAGCAACGCTTCATCCGCGGGACACATAGGCACATTCCAGCCACCCCCTTCAGTTGTTGCACCACCTGCGCCCCCGCCATCTTCGAATCCTGGACCTTCCAATCCCGGAGCCTCCAGTACCGGGTCCGCAAACCCCGGGGTTTCCAGTTCCGGAGCAACGCCTCCTGCCGGGGAGGTGCACAATGTCTAGCTCAATGCAACCGCCAGTTCCGGCGCCGTTGCCGCCGCCCCGCCGCTACCGCCGCTCGTTCGCTGGACCGTTTGTGTTGATTGTTCTGGGCATCGTCTTCCTGCTCGGGAATCTGCACATGCTGTCATGGGCGCGGCTTGGTGTTTTATTCGCTCACTACTGGCCTGCGCTCTTGATCCTGTGGGGAGTCATCAAGCTGATCGAGCACCAGCAAGCCCAGCGCGACGGTTTCGCTCCGCGCGGCATTGGAGCGGGTGGGGTTTTTCTGGTTATCTGCATCGTCATCTGCGGCTTGATTGCCACTCACGTCGAACGCTTCCACTGGGGTGAAATCCGCGACAACTTGAACATCGACGACAGCGACTTCGACAACATCTTCGGAGAGACCTACAACTTCGATGATCACCTCGAACAGGACATACCTCCCGCAGTTACCAGTTTGCGCGTCAACAACGAACATGGAGCCGTCCGGGTGAGCGCAGCCGATAACAATAAGATTACCGTCGTCGTTCGAAAGAAAATAGGCGCGGAAAGTCAAAGTGACGCCGACAAATACAGTCAGCAAACGAAGCCGGCCATCACCCTCGCCGGCAATGTAATGATCCTCGACGCACACACTCAGGGCGCGGGGGATCACTCTGTGCAGAACGACCTCGATATCTCAATTCCGCGCAAGATGGAACTGCACGTCACTTCGCGCCGAGGCGATGTCTCTGTGACCGACCGCGAGGGAGAAATCGAGATCAACAACCAGCACGGCGAGGTTTCCGTCGAGGTGGTTACTGGAAATGCCAAACTCAACCTCGAAAAAAGCTCCGCCAAGGTCGAGCACATCACCGGGGATGTCCACATCGACGGCCGCCTGAATGAGGTTTCGGTTACCGACATTAAGGGTGGGGTTCAGCTCGACGGCGAATTCGGCGAGAGCGTGAAACTAGCCCGGATCAGCAATAACGTGACCTTCAAGTCCTCTCGGACCGATCTCGAGTTCTCCCGCCTCGACGGCGAACTTGATCTCGATTCTGACGATCTTCACGCCGAGCAGATTGCCGGTCCGGTACACCTGAGCACGCGTTCGAAGCAAATTCATCTCGAAGATGTTTCCGGCGATCTTCGTGTGCAGGATGAGAACGGCGGAATCGAAGTTTCCATGCGATCGCTGGGCAACGTGCAGATCGACGACCGCAACGGCGACATCCATTTGGGCGTGCCTGACAAAGCCGGTTTCCACCTCGACGCCCACACGCGCGACGGTGAAATTCAGTCCGATTTTCCGGAGTTGAAGATCGACAGCAACGACCGTGAGGCGAAAGCCAGCGGCACCGTCGGCAATGGCGCATCCCACATCGTGCTCAACAATGAACACGACGGTATAGAGATCCGAAAGACTTCAGCCAAAGCTGTGTCATCACCGCCCGCTCCTCCAATACCTCCCAAGCCCGGCAGGAACCTGCCGTCTCCCAGGACGAAAGTGGAGCCCACGGAGAATTAGTTACGGGACTGCAGATTGAAAAACGCCTGCCTTTTCCACCCAAACTCGATCTGTCAAAATGCTGAGACCGCGTGAAAGCTTTGCTCTGTCCTTGCGTGCACCGACACCCTTTGCCTTCCCGCCTTCCATCTGCGAAACTGGCCCTGTCCCTACAACAACTGAGAACCGAGAACTGCCTTGGGTCGCATCCACGTACTCTCCGAGCAGGTTGCCAATAAAATCGCCGCCGGCGAAGTGGTGGAGCGCCCTGCCTCCGTGGTAAAGGAGTTGCTGGAGAACGCGCTTGACGCGGGCGCAACCCGCATCAAAATCTGTATCGAGGCGGGCGGAAAAAAGCTCATCCAGATTACAGATAACGGATGCGGCATGGTCCGCGACGATGCCATGCTGGCCTTCGAGCGCCATGCCACATCAAAACTCAAAGATGCGGAAGATCTGCTGAGAGTTTCTACGCTCGGATTTCGCGGCGAGGCGCTGCCTTCAATCGCTTCCGTGTCGCGACTGCGGCTGGAAACGCGAGTCGCAGAAACTCCCGCCGGAACCGTCGTCGAGATCAGTGGTGGCCGCATAGCGCGCGTGGAAGAGGCAGGCCTGCCCGAAGGAACCTCCGTCACAGTCCGGGATCTCTTCTTCAATACTCCGGCGCGGAAAAAATTTCTGAAAGCGGAGTCCACCGAACTCTCGCATATCGCTTCACTGGTAACGCACTACGCGCTGGCACATCCCGAAAAGCACTTTGAATTACATTCAACAACGAATGCTATCCTGGTGGCACCGCCGGTTGCCGGATATGCCGAACGCGTCTATCAGGTCTTCGGCAAGGAGACCCTCGACCAGTTAATCGCCCTCGCGGCCGAACAACCGCTGGCTCGGGTGGGCTTGCCGCAGCCTCCGCCCTGGCGCCGCAAGGAAAGTGAGAACGAAGACGAAAGTGAAACGGAATCGGTCGATCCCGGTGCGATGCGGCTCCATGGCTTTGTTTCCAAGCCCGAAATTCAGAAGCTGAACCGCAATTCAATTTATGTATTCGTCAACGGACGCCTGATTCGTGACCGCCTGATCCAGCACGGGTTGACGGAAGCGTATCGCAATATTATTCCGCCCAGCGTCTATCCGGTGGTGTTGTTATTCCTGGAAATGCCGCCCGGCGAAGTAGATGTCAACGTGCATCCCTCGAAGACGGAAGTCCGTTTCCGGCAATCGAGTGTGATGCATGACTTTGTCCGCGACACAGTGCGCGCCGCGCTGATGAAGGCGCGGCCCGCACCCCAGTTCACCAGGGAAATTCACGCTCATGCCACCGCCAGTTCCGGCCTGACGCCGGGCGCGAGGGAATGGGAACCGCCCTCGGACCTGGCCTCAGGTCCAGTGGCGCTGACTCAGCCCCTGTATGAATCCAGCGGGGGATTCGCTCTGCAAGCTCCCGCTCCCCCGCCAATTTCCGCCCGCTTCCAGTTTGAAGGTGGAATCGTCGTAGAAGCGAACGCCGCGATTCCCGTAGCGCGAGGATTGCAAGAAAGAGCAATGGAAGGAAAATGGCCGGATACCATTCCCGACAACGGCTGTGCACCAGCACTGAACGTAGATGAAGAAGAACCGACCCTGGCCGCGCTCTCGACTCTGAGGCCGCTGGGTCAAATTCGGAATTCTTTCATTCTCGCAGTGAATGATGATGGATTATGGATCGTCGATCAGCATGTGGCGCACGAGCGCGTGCTCTTCGAACGCATCCTGAAACAGCGTGCCGTGCAGAAAGTAGAAAGCCAGCGCCTGCTAATGCCGATCGTTCTGGAACTGTCTCCAGCCCAGCAAGCAGTGTTTGCAGAGATTGCCGATGAACTACAGCACAACGGCTTCGAGGCGGAACCGTTCGGAGCCCGCAGCGTCGCTGTAAAAGTCGCCCCGGCAGGTGTGGATGCAGCGGCAGTTGAGCACATGCTTCACGAGTTGCTCGACCAGATTTCCCGCGAAGAGCAGTCGTTGAATCTGGAAAAGATTCGTGGCCGCATCGCCGCATCCATTGCGTGCCATGCCGCCATCAAGGTCAACATGCCACTCGAACAAAATAAAATGAACTGGCTGCTCGGCGAGCTAGCAAAAACGGACCACCCCATGTCATGCCCTCACGGCAGGCCCGTGGTCCTGCGGTATTCTGTAAAGGATATTCAGAAGGCGTTTAAAAGAATCTAGCTCTCAGCTTCGGCTTTCAGCTATCAGCTTCAGCCACGACGAGAGCGATTGCAGCTAAAAGCTAAGAGCTGATAGCTGACAGCTGTTTATGACTGACCAAGACCTACAACAGCTGCGCCGCGAAAAGTGGCGACTCGATGGCAAGCCCATCCGCACGATCGAGCAGGCGCGTGCCTTTGTCGAAGCCGTCGGATTCTGCCTGATGTATCCGGTGCGTCCCTCGATGCCAGTCCCCACATTTATTGGCGCATTCGTCGGCTCCGACGACCGTCTTCCCACCTGGCAACACGCTTACTCCGATCCGCGGGCGTTAGCGGCTACGGAACTCATGGTCCGCTTGCTGCGCGAGCGCTCCGCCTATGAGGCGAATGTCTTCGACGAGAATAACGCTTTTCTCGTTGCGGCCTCGGCCTTTCCTTATTTCTACGCGCTGGTGGGCGAGCGCAATCCCAGGCTCGCTCCACGGCAGGGACCCCGCTCTCCTTATTCTCCGCTGGCCTGCGATGCCTTCGCGCTTATCGAGCGCGACGGTCCTATATCGAAACAAAAGCTGCAGGAGTCTCTGGGGGGCGCGGTGTCGCTGCCAGCTCTCGACAAAGCTCTGGGCGAATTGCTCGCGAAGCTACGCATCACTCGCGTCGACTACAAACTCAGCGAAGGTTCGTTTTGGGATGTTCTCTACCGCTGGTCGCCCGATGCTGTCCGGGAAGGCGTGGGAGTATCGGTGCAGCAGGCCGTGTCCGCTCTGCTCTCGAAGTATCTGGACTGCGTCATCGCCGCCGAGCAAAGCGAACTTGAAAGTTTCTTCGGAAACTTCGTCGCCCGCTCGCGCGTGAAGGAAGCTGTAAACGCATTGCTGGCAGCCCGCGAACTGAGCTTTATTCACGTTAGTGGAAGATCGATGCTGCAGATTACCCCGGCTAAGGAAGCGCCGGCCGCCTCGGCCAGGCAGCATCGCGCGGCCAAGTAAACCTCCGCCGCCCGCATTTTCCCGTTGGCGCGATTAGCTACGTTTCTCGACTTCGTATTGATCACAGATTCTATTCGCCGTTTCCCAAACCCAGTCGAACTCGCGCAAACGGTGAACGATGAGCCGCCGGACCAACTCATGCATGATGAAGGCCTCCGAAGCATGGTCCATGTGCTCTACGACATACACGTCTGCACCTCTAATGCTGTCGACCTGATTGTTTTTGGCCTTCGCACTTTGCGGCTTACCAGCAGCTCATATTCATTCGAAGGCCAGCCCGAAGTTTCGATGGTCTGATAGTAGATAATCCACATCGGAGCCGCCCTCGATTCATCGGCCCCTACTTCGGCAACCCACAAGGATCTGGCCGCCGGAGGCCGCGGATTGCGCCAAACGATTTCCAGCATGACTGCCTCATTTCTGTCCGGGCTTGCAACCGAACCGCCGCATTACAGGGAGCAGGTTCGCTCCTCTGTGCTCTGCGTCACCGCGCTTTAGTTTCCGGACGATGCAAAGCGGATCGACCCCTCAAATCATCTTCCAACGTATGTCCTGTTTGACGCGGCACGCGGGGCAAAGACTGTCACACGTTTGTTAAAGGATTGTCTGCTGTGGTTGACAAGGATAATGAAAACAGAGAACCGAACCGACCGGTCGTTTCCATGTACAATCGTCTACCTGTTCAATCGAAACCTGTTCAATCGAAAGTTGTTCAATCGTTAATTCAATAATGACCGACCACTCTGACCACGATCACTCCGAGCGCAGGCTGATCATCGCCATCGATGGCCCGGCCGGCGCAGGCAAAAGCACCATTGCTTCCCGGCTGGCCCGCAAGCTCGGCTACGTGAATCTGGAGAGCGGTGCGATGTACCGTGCGCTGGCACTGAAAGCCATCGACAAGGATGCTTCGTTTGACGACGAAGCTGCGCTGGTAAAGCTCGCGCGGGAATCGCGCATCCGCCTGGAGCCCGCGATGGGAGGAAACCGCACTCTGCTCGATGGCCGCGACGTTTCCTCACGCATCCGCGAACGCGACGTAACCGAAGCGGCTTCGCGGGTTTCGGTGCATCCCGGCGTGCGGGCGTGGATGGTGGCGCGTCAGCAGGAGATGGGCGCGGGCGGCGGAATCGTGATGGAAGGCCGGGACATCGGCACAAAAGTTTTTCCAGATGCTGATTTGAAAATCTTTCTCGACGCCGACCCCGTGGTCCGCGAGCAGCGTCGGATGGAACAACAGAAAATCAAAGGCGAAATAGCTGCAAACCTGGCCGCCGACCTGCGCGACCGCGACCGCCGCGACCGCACCCGCGCCACCTCCCCGCTGCAGGCAGCGACTGACGCGGTGGTCATCGACTCGACAAAGCTGAGTGAGGATGAAGTGCTGGCGAAGGTGGAAGACTTGGCGCGCCGCAAGTTGGAATCCAGCCTGTCATCCTGAGCGGAGGAAGTAATTCGCGATATGATGCACTTGCACAGTCGAAGAGCCTGCCGCGACCTTGTACAGGGCATCTGCAACACCCATCGAGCACCTCGGCTCCGCAAGGTGTTGTATCATGAGCCCGCACTCTTCTTCACCACGATCCCTAACTCGCGCAACTGCCCCTCGCTTACAGGCGTTGGAGCATCCACCATCAAATCCACGGCTCGTGCCGTCTTCGGGAAGGGAATCACCTCCCGCAAGCTTTCCGCTCTAGCCAAAATCATCACAATACGGTCGAGCCCTAGAGCAATCCCTCCATGCGGAGGAGTGCCATACTCCAGCGCCTCGAGAAAAAATCCAAACCTCGAACGCGCCTCCTCTGCGGTCATCCCCAGCGCGCGGAAAATCCGGTTCTGCACATCCTGCCGGTGAATACGGATCGACCCCGATCCCAACTCTGTGCCATTGAGAACCACATCGTAAGCCAGCGCTCGCACCGCGCTGAGCGGCGACAGAGGATCGTTCAACGATTCGACCCCTGACTCCAACTTCGACATATCCTCTTCATGCGGTGAGGTAAAAGGGTGATGCGCTGCGTTCCATCGCCTCTCGCCCTCATCCCACTCGAACATGGGGAAATTCGTCACCCACAAAAAACGGAAATCTTTGGCCGCGTCACCGCCCTTCTTGAAAATTCCGTGCCGCTCGGCATATTTCTGGGCTAGCGCCAGCCGCAGCAAGCCTGCCGATGCATAAATTGCCAACTCTTGTGGTGTTACCTTGCGACGTTCAGAAACCACGGTCTGTGGGCCGGCTTGAGCGGAGCCGGCCACGATCACGATCAGATCGCCGTCTTCCATGCCGCTCTTCTTCGTAATCGCCGCCGCCGCCTCGGGAAACCGGTTGCCGATGCGTTTGAAATCTTCGAGTATCCGCGCGCCGCCCTTGGAGCGGAACATCGGCTTGATGTCATCGCGCTCTTTGCGTGAAAGCTCGCCCACTTTCGGCGTGCGAACCGCAATCACCGGCAGATTCGGATCAATGGCAAGATCGCGCAAATTGTCCGCTGGAAAACATTCGCGCACATCGGTAAACGGCGGCAGTCGCAAGTCCGGCTTGTCGATTCCGTAAAGCCGGATCGCCTCGTCATAATCCATACGCGGGAATGGCGTTTTAATCTGATATCCGGCAGCCGCAAAGGCGGCCGTCAGAAATCCCTCTACTATCTCCCACACCCGCTCCGGCTGCGGATACGACATCTCCAAATCGATTTGCGTAAATTCCGGCTGGCGGTCGGCGCGCAGATCTTCATCGCGGAAGCAGCGCACAATTTGAAAATATTTGTCGAAGCCGGAGATCATCAGGATTTGCTTGAACAGTTGTGGCGACTGCGGCAGCGCATAAAACGTCCCCGGCTGCACTCGGCTCGGCACCAGATAATCGCGAGCGCCCTCCGGCGTCGAACGCGTCATGAACGGAGTTTCAATCTCGAGAAATCCCTGCTGCGACAAATAATCCCGGATCGCTTTCGCCACCTTGTGCCGCAATTCGATATTGAACTGCATCACGTCGCGCCGCAGATCGATATAGCGATACTTCAGCCGGGTCTCTTCATTCGTCAGCGCCGTGTCCGAAGGCAGAAAGGGCGGCAGCTTCGATTCGTTCAGAATGCGCAACTCTTCAGCGACGAGTTCAACTTCGCCGGTAGCCATATTCGGATTGATGGTGTTGCCGTCACGCAGCTTCACCGTGCCGCCAACAGCAATCACGTATTCATTGCGCAGAGCTTCTGCTTTTTCGTGAATGGCCGCATCGCGCTCGGCGTTAAACACTACCTGCGTAACGCCGCTGCGATCGCGCAGATCGATGAAAAGCAGATTTCCATGGTCGCGGCGCCGGTTGACCCATCCCATCAGTACCGCCTTCTTGCCGGCATCGGAAGCGCGGAGGGCTCCGCACATATGAGTTCGTTGTAGATTGCCTAAGAAATCGAGCAAGCTGTGTCCTTACGGTTCTGAAGTGGGATGAAAGCCGAATCCAAGATTATAAATGCCGCCTCTGTGTGGATGTAGCCACGGCCGCAGCTGCTACCCATTCTCAGGCCAAATCGTCTACATGTTCGAGTCTTATGACCGGTCGTCAGGAAGAGGTTACAACGCAGATGATGACTCGACGAGAAGCGGTTCGCCTGTTGAGCTCGGCGTCAGCAGGAGCGTGGTTTGCGGCAGCGCAGATTGGTCTCAACCTCTCGATTGCACCAGCAGCCGGCGCGGCAAATAGCGATTCCACTCCTCCGCTAGCGCCCGGCTCCCCCATGTCGGCGGAGAGGATGGCTCTGATCGACTCGTTTAAGAAACAATCGGAGGGGCTGGAAAAGAAATTTGAGGCGCGGACGTACAAAGGCGACTGGGTGATGCCCTATCGACTGTTCCGGCCCGAAATGACGCCAAGATTGCCCCTGGTGTTGTATCTGCACGGAAGCGGAGGGCTGGGCGACGATAACCTGAAACAGCTGGGGCTCGGTAACATTTTTGGCACGCGCGTCTGGCTGCTTCCCGAGAACCAGAAACATTTTCCCTGTTACGTGGTGGCGCCGCAGACTGATCGGGGATGGATCCACTACGATTTTTCGCAACAGCCGGCGAAAGAATCACCGGGCTTCGGGGACGGAGCGCGCCTGGCACTGGCGATGGTCGATGCCTTGCGCAGGGAATTCGCCATCGATGAGCACCGAATCTATGTAACCGGCCAATCCATGGGTGGCGCGGGAGTTTGGAATATGCTGGCAAACCGGGCGCATTTTTTCGCAGCGGCAGTGATCTGCTGCGGTGGCGAATCCCCCGATGATGGGACCGGATCGATTGACACGCCCGTGTGGAATTTCCACGGAGATTCCGACCAGACGGTTCCGGTGTCGTCGTCGCGTGAGCGCATCGCGGCAAGACGGAAAGCCGGCGGACACCCGCTCTACACCGAGTACGCCGGGGTAGATCACAACGTCTGGCAATGGGCCTTCACCGAACCGGAGTTGGTGAAGTGGGTGTTTTCCCAACGCCGCGTCTAAAAAACGGCGGGCGCGGGATGCAGTGCATTCGTCCCCCTTAGCGGCGTGACTTATCGATTGATGAGTACCCGGTGTTGCTACCGCAGGATTTACCATGCTAAGCTCCCACCGCGATGATTTTCTGCACGAGAATCCCGCGACCTCCGCTCTCGCACTTTGTGGAATACCTGTGGTTTTACCGGGACCTTGAGGTCGACCACACCAAAGAAAAACTTCTCCCCGATGCGTCAGTCGAGCTGATTATCGACCTCGGGGAAGGCCCCAAGAAACTCTACGACCGCCGGGACATTCTTCGCTACACCAGCTATCGCCGTTGCTGGATCAGCGGCATGCAGAATCGCTACATCGTCATAGGGACGGAAAAGGGATCGTCGATGATGGGGGTTCACTTCCGCACCGGCGGTGCAGCGCCTTTCTTTGGCTTCCCAATCTCGGAGCTCACGGCGAACGTGGTGGAACTCGACCTGATCTGGAAGCGCGAAATCCTCTCTTTGCGCGAGCAGCTTCAGGAAGCAAACGACCCCGAGGCCAAGTTTGATCTGCTGGCAGCCTATCTCACCGGTAAAGCACAATCCCGTCTGGAACCCGATAAAACCATTTCAGCGGCGTTGGCGGCTCTTCACTCCTGGCCGGTGATGCCTCTGCGAGAACTAGCCTCCCGCCTCGGAGTCAGCCATAAGCAGATGCTTGCGCGCTTCGATTGCCGGGTCGGACTCACTCCCAAACTTACCTCACGCATCCTTCGCTTCCGCAAGTCCCTCGCCGCAGCCCACGGTGTTCCAATCCCTGATTGGTCCGATCTTGCCGCAGCCTGCGGATACTACGACCAGGCTCACTTCATCCATGAGTTCCAGCAATTCGCCGGCATGACTCCCTCCGAGTATCACCGGAACCGCACTGAATATCCTCACTACATTCCTGTCGCATGAATTCACAACGAGGGAAATTTCTTACAATACATTTCTTTGTCCGTAGCCCATCCTTGTACAGACTTTGACGCTCGGACTTTAACCTGTTTAAGGAGAAAGCTTCTATGCCACATCTCAACTGGTTGGCCGTATTGGCAGCCGCCGTATCCACTTTTCTGCTCGGCGGACTTTGGTACTCACCATTTTTGTTTGGCAAGGCGTGGATGTCCGCTAATAACTTCAGCGAGGCTGATCTGGCCAAAAGCAATATGGCTAAGATCTTTGGCCTTGCATTCCTCTTTGCCGTGATCATGGCAGCAAACCTGGCAGCCTTCCTGGCTGAGCCTAAGACCACTGCCGTCTGGGGGGCGACTGCCGGATTTCTCGCCGGCTTTGGTTGGGTGGCACTGGGAATCGCTACTATTGCGCTGTTTGAACGCCGTTCGGGGAAATACATCCTGATCAACGGCGGTTATATGACAGTGTCGTTCGTAGTCATGGGATTGATTATCGGCGCGTGGCGCTAGATTCGGTGTCTCGACGCCAAGATCCAGGAATCCGTGGGGAGTTTTCTTCGCGTTCTTTGCGGCCTCTGCGGTTCCAGCTCTTCAGGCGCGGCACAATCGCGAGTTAGGCCGGCTTATTTCCCTTTCGTCGCCTTCCCATCCATGACGGTCGACCACTTAGTTCCGTCCTGCAACATATCAAAAGTAAAGGTGTAGGACGTGGACGAGGTCATCTTCATCGTGAAACGCCCTTTCATCGTCATGCCACCCATCTTCTCGTCGCTGGTCCATGTCCATGTATCGCCATCAAGCATGCCCCGGGAGTCGTTGAATTCGCCGAAACTATTGAACTCCCGGTATGTGTAGGCTTTCTCATCGGTGGAGTATCCCATTACGGACAATCCCACGCCGTTGCCCATCGAACTCTTGACCTCGGAATGGCACACCAGGTAATAGTCACCTTGCATCCACTCGCATTTTTCGTTCTCCGTCATCATTCCACCCGGACCCAGCGGTCCGGGCTTCATGCTTCCGTCCAGCGTCCACGTGCCGACGAATACGTCGAGTTTCTTGAGTTCGGGACTGGGCTTAGGAGGCTCCGTTTGAGCTATCGCAGTTACCGCTGACATCACCGTCGCTGCTAGAATCATTCGCGATAGTTTCATAAAGGCGGCTCCTCCAGAAAGAACTTCCAAGGATTCGGCAATTCTCTGGTCGTGACTCACCCTGTCCTGGCAGGCGGATTCTAGCCTCGGTCGCCCGACGAGTCAATGTACGGTTAACCAACCATCAACAATCGGCGATGGAAAATCGGCAATCAGCAATCGGCGATTTTTACCAATCTCCCCAATGCGCCGCCGTAGCCTGATGAAACTTCAGCTTCCACCCGTCTCCCTGCTTTACCCACACCGAACTGAAATGTTGATAGCGTGGCGGAGGCCCTTGATCCTCCTCCGGCGCCTTGCGAACGATCGCATCGTAAGTAACGATGGCGGCATCCTCGCGTACGGTCACAACCTTGACGTCATACGGCGTGAGCTCTAGCAGACTGGAATCACTCAACTCGTCGACCGCTTCCTGCCGCTCAAGCAGCTTTCCGTCCACGCCCACGAGTGCGAAATCCGCGCTGACGGTTCGCTTGAAAAATAGGCCGTCATCCTTTTTCTTTGCCTCGATCAAGCTCTTCTCATTGCCAATCAAAGTCTGCTCCAGTGGAGTAAGAACCTTCGGAGGAGGACTTTGCGCAATACTCGGCTGGAAGGACACCGACAAAAGGAGTGTATACATCGCCCAGGCGGATTTCATGACTATTCTTCTCCTGAAAATAAATGGGCCAGATCCAACCGGAAAATTTTCTGCAGCACTCAACCACTAACTCCCGGCAGCCCATCGATACTCTTCCGGTTCTTTTCCGCACGATACGCCTTCAATCCCTCTGGCCCGCGATGGCGCGCCCATGCCTGAAGTTGCACACGCTCTCCTTCATATCTGAAGAGCGGAACTCCGTAGCCGCAAGAATCTGTCACTCGCGTGATCTCTACCACAATGATCGACCGGGCATTCTCGCTTCTCGAGAATTCAGCCGCAAGGGCGGCGAATTCCGTTTCATGCGCTTCGATTACACGGCCGTGCCCATACAGACGAAAAATGTTGGGAGGTCCCTGGAACGCACAGAACATCAGGACAATTCGGCCATTTTCTTTAAGATGAGCGATGGTCTCCACTCCGCTGCCGTTGAAATCCACAAAAGCTACGGTGGTGGGGCCAAGAATGCGAAATGAGTCCAGCCCCTTCGGAGAAAGGTTGACGTGCCCGCCTGCATCGAGCGGCGCCGAAGCCACAAAAAATACGTGCTGCGCCTCAATAAACTGTCTGGCAGCATCGTCGATCGTGGAACGAGTTTTGCCCAAGGCTTACTCTTGAATCCTCTGCGCCAATTCTGCCCGCGGCACAGAAATCTGTTCCCCGGTCGTCAGGTTCTTCAGCGCAAATGCGTCCGCTTTCATTTCATTCTCGCCGACGATCAAAATATATTTCGCTCCTGCCTTCGTTGCCGCTTCGAACGATTTTTTTAACCGGAAGCTTTCATCTCCCAAATCCACCACCAGATCGTGCCGCCGCAATTCCCGCGCCAGGCGCGCCGCTTCACCATTCATCCCGGCACCCAGCGGAGCCACATACACAGCAGGCTTCTGCAGAACGCTCTCCGCCGATTCCTGAAGCGACATCACCAGCCGGTCTTCCCCAATCGCAAAACCAATCCCCGGGGCCGCGGGTCCGCCCAGCGCCTCGGACAATCCGTCGTAACGTCCGCCGCCCAGAATCGCGTTCTGCGCCCCCAGCGCCCCATGCGTAAACTCAAAAGCGGTGCGCGTATAGTAATCGAGCCCGCGCACCAATCGATCGTTCAAAGAAAATGGAACTCCAACCTTAGTCAGGATTTCCTGTACCGCTTCGAAATGTTTGCGGCAACCTTCATCCAGAAACTGGCTGATGCGGGGCAGCGTGTCGATGATCGGCTGATCCTCCGGTACCTTGCAATCGAAGACGCGCAGCGGATTCGTCACCGCCCGCCGCTGGCAATCCACGCACATCTTCGATACCACTGGCTCCAAAGCCTTGCGCAACGCCTCATTGAAGGCGGCGCGATCGCTCGGACACCCTACCGAGTTCAGCTCGAGATTCCAGCCAACAATCCCCAGCCGATCCAGCAAGGTCGCCAGCATCTCCAAGACTTCCGCATCCCGCGCCGGAGACTCGCTGCCTGCCGATGGCGGCCCAATAATTTCCGCGTCGATCTGATAAAACTGCCGGTATCGTCCTTTCTGCGGGCGTTCGCGCCGGAACATTGGGCCGATGCAGTAGAGCTTGTTCAGGCCGCGATCCCCAAGCTTGTGCTCAATGTAGGCTCGGACAATCCCGGCCGTGGCCTCGGGGCGCAGGGTAAGGGACTGCCCTTTATCGCTTTCCGCACGCCCGCGATCTTCCCACGTGTACATCTCTTTGGCGACGATATCGGTCTCTTCGCCCACCCCACGCGCAAACAACTCCGTCGACTCGAAGATCGGCGTACGAATTTCCTGGAAGTTGTAGGCGCGGAAGACATCCCGCACCGCCGACTCCACGAAATTCCACAGCGCCGTCTCCGGCGGCAGCAGGTCTCGCGTTCCTCGGACTGCTTTAATCATTCAGTTCACAATCGGCATCCCAATCATCACAAATTGTCATCCTGAGCGAAGACTTATCCTTCGCGCTTCGCGAAGGATAAGTCGCAGTCGAAGGATCCCTTACAGCTTAAACGTGCCAGCGCCCACTTAAGGAGTCCTCTCCTCAGCGTCACCCGAGGGGCGGGAGGACGCCCTGATGCTCCCGCCGTAACGCATGATAGGGTTCCTTCGACTCCGAAAACCGATTTGCGATGCAAATCGGTTTCCTCCGCTCAGGATGACAGGCCGGTACTCACCTATCTCCCCGCAAATACTCCTCCGTATACCCCAGATAATTCCTCGCATAGCGCATGATCGTTTCCTGATCCTTCTCATCCAGCTTCCGCCGAAATTTCCCCGGAGAGCCCATCCACAATGATCTCGGTTCGACCACGGTCCGCTCCGGAATCAGCGTGCCGGCTGCGATAATCGATCCCGTGCCAATTTTGGCGCCATTCAAAATAATCGACCCCATGCCGATCAGGCACCGGTCCTCGATCACACACCCATGCAGCGTCACCGAATGCCCCACCGTGACGTACTCGCCGAGCGCCACGTTGTATTGCTCCTTCATTCCGTGCAGCACGCTGCAATCCTGCACATTCGAATGTGCGCCAATCCGGATCGAGTGCACATCGCCGCGAAGCACCGCATTCATCCACACCGAGGCGTGCTCGCCGAGGACCACGTCGCCAATAATCTGCGCCGACTCATCCACGTAACAGGAAGCCGGAATCACCGGCTTCATCCCCTTAAACGATCGAATCATAATTCTTCATCAGACCTGAAAGACCTGTCATTCCGCGGATGCACATCGTCACCTACGAGGTGGATGATCTCTGCGAAGTCGAAGGAACCGCTATTCACTCGCGCACACCGCGCCAAGTTGTGGGAGCGAGCAACCTCCCGCAGGAACATCGAACATAGCATGCCGACGCATCTCCGCGTAAAGCAGAATTCCCACTCCGGCACTGATCCTTAAAAGATCCTTAAAAAGAATTCAGCCGTCACTGCCACGTCACCCTTGCCCGTGCTACAAAAGAGTCGGGTTTCCCAACCCCCGCTCGTTTCCGGCAAACCGCGCGGGATTCGCCTCCGAGCCTCTCCTAAACCAAAGGTGGGACTCTATGCCGCGCACCTCATTGATCGCTGCCCTGGTATTAGTTTTCCTGTTCTTCTTTTTGCTCCTGGCACGACTCACCTTTGCCCAGGACGCTGCTACCGGTGCCATTCACGGCACCATTCTCGACCCGACGGGCAGTCGCATCACCCAAGCCTCAATTGTCGCCGTTAACGCCGCCACCGGCGTTCGCTACTCGGCCTCTTCCGACGCCGAAGGCCGCTTCTCGCTCGATCTCCTTCCTCCGGGCGATTACTCGGCCCGCGCCGTTGCTCAGGGCATGTCCCCGCAAGTGACGCCACAATTGCACGTCGATGTCGGCGCGGCCGCCGAACTGGAATTTCATCTCAGAGTCGCGGGCGCGCAGGAAAACGTTACCGTCTCCGGCACTCCCGCGTTAGTCGACACGCAACCTAACGCCGTTTCCACCCTGCTCGACGAACGCGCCATCGCGGATCTTCCGCTCAACGGCCGCCGCTTCTCCGACCTCATGTTGCTATCGCCAGGCGTCACGCAGGATCCCCGCAGCCTGACCTCTGCAACCAATGGCGATCTCTCATTCGGCGGGCTCCGCGGGTTTCAGAATAGCTTCCTCGTCGATGGCGGGGACTTCAACAATGCCTTCTTCGCCCAGGCGCGCGGCCTCTATCGCGCCCCTTACCAATTTTCGAACGAGGTGGTGCAGGAGTTTCGAGTTTCCACAAATTCCTACGGGGCCGAAATGGGCCGCGCGGGTGGTGCCGTCATCAACGTCGTCACCAAATCCGGCTCCAATCACTGGCATGGCACTGGCCTGTATTACATCCGCGACAGTGGATTCGGCGCGGCTGATGCTTTCATGACCTTCAAACCTCACAGTCGCCAGCAGCAGGGCGGAGCCACTATCGGCGGTCCCATCAAGAAGAATAAGATTTTCTTCTTTGCCGGATTTGACCAACACTACTTCCACGTCCCCGACGTGGTTGAGTTCCTCGATGGCACCATGCAGGTCACCCCTCAAGCCGGAACGGGACCCTTTACCCCCGGCGACTACGAAGCCACCGACCAGGCCCGGGTGTTTGCCGCCGCGGCCCAACTCTCTTCGCTCGCCGGCGCGTATCCTGCGGCCCAGATCGGCAACGCCACCTACGCCAAACTCGACATCAATCTCACGCCCCGCAATCAGCTCGGCCTGCGCTACAATGCTTCGCGTTACTGGGGATCGAACAACGTCTTCCTTGATCCCGCCAGCCCAGTAACTTATGATTCGATCTCCGACAACGGCGAAGAAACCGTTTCCACTGACACCGGCTCAGCCGCGCTCACCTCCGGTATCACAACCCGCCTCATCAGTCATCTTCGCGCCCAATTCTCGCGCGATCTCCGACAGTCCTACACCAACACCAACAGCACACTCATTAAAGTGACTGATATCATCGATGGCATCGGTCGCTCCGATCAACTTCCCCGCGCCACGCGTGAACATCGCGCCCAACTGGCCGAGACCCTCAGCCTCGACACCAGCCGGCATTCCTTCAAGTTCGGCGGCGACGCTCTCATCACATGGATCTACGACTTTTTCCCCAGCCAGCAAAGCGGCGAATATCTTTTCGATGTTATTAAAGTGGATCCGTTCAGCTTCGAACCACAAGAAGCGGGTCTTCCGCTCACTCCTCTCCGCGCCTATGCGCATGGAGTTCCGCACTACTATCTGCAGAATTTTGGCCCATCCTCATCCAATCCCAACAGCAACGATTACGCTGCCTTTGCGCAAGACACCGTTCGTATCACGGATCACCTCGCCCTGAACCTTGGGGTGCGCTGGGATCTCCAAACCTTCACCAAGGCAGGACTGATTTCCAACCCTCTATTTCCGCCCTCTGGCAAAGTTCCTTACAATCCTCGCAATTTCGGACCACGCGCTGGACTCGCCTATTCCCTCGGCAAAACTCACCCGTTAGTGGTCCGCGCCGGTTATGGAATTTTCTACGTGCGCATCCCACAGATCTACAACTCCGCCATTGCTACAGAAAACGGCATCACGGACGCTCAAGTGTTTCTTAACAACACCAAGTTCGCCGACCACCTGGCCTTTCCTATCTATCCCAATCCACTCGTAAGCTGCTCCCTCACCGGAACGTCCTGCAATCTTCCCAGTGGATTCACCGAGGGCGTCACTAACGATGTCTCTGCCTTCGCGCCCAATTTCGTCACGCCGCGTGTGCAGCAAGCCAGCCTGACTCTCGAGCGCGAAATTGTTAGCCGTACCACTGTGGCAGTCTCCTATCTTTATGTTCACGGCGAACATCTCATCCGCGCCCTGGATGTGAATCTTCCGCAGCCCCTGGCGCTCACGTATCCGATCTTCAATTCCACTGGCTCCATCTTCGAGGGCGGTTATTACACGGTGGATTCGTTTGCGACCTGGCAGTTCACCCAATCGCTCACCTGCCCGTTTCCGCCCTGCATCAATCCGCTGGGACGGCCCATCGCGCAACTCGGCTCCATCAACGAATTTCAAAGCGCCGCCTCCAGCATGTACAACGGTGCAACTCTCTCCATCAACCGCCGCATGGCCCGAGGCACTTATCTGCGCCTTTCCTACACCTACGCGCGTGCCATTGACGACGGCCAGGACGCGCTCGTCGCCGGCGAGCCCGCCACAGTCCAGAATTCCTACCAGCCGAACGCCGAGCGCGGCCCCAGTGTCACCGACCAGCGCAGCCGTTTCGTGGGAGCTATTTCTCTCGAGCCTCGCCCTTTCCACCGCGGACAGGAACTGCTCGGCCACTTATTCAACGACTGGAAAATCTCCAGCATTGTTACTGCCGGCAGCGGACGCCCCGTGAACGCCACGGTTTCGGGCGACCCTAATCAGGATGGAAACTACGACAACGACCGTCTTCCTGGCTACAGCCGTAACGCTTTCACGGGGCCTGACTATACATCCACGGATCTTCGCCTGGTGCGCAAGATTCATGTCAGCCAAGGCTACCGCCTCGACCTCACCGCAGATTCCTTTAACCTCTTCAACCACCTCAACCCACGCGTCACGATCACTACCGACGGTCTAACCGCCGAAGCCACCACATTTACTCCGTATTCGACCTCGGTAAACGGAACTCCGTATCCCGCGTACTACCAACAGCCGCAGAACTTTCTGAAGCCCAACGCCGCCTTTGCCCCCCGCCAGGTTCAGTTGGGCCTGAAACTGATCTTTTGAAAATAACCTGTCATGTTGAGCGAAGACGGATCATACAAGGCACGATCCGTCCTAGTCGAAACATCTTCATCCCCACAATGAACGGAGGCTCCGAAAACCGCATCCAAATCGGCTGATGCGCAAGCGCTTCCCGGAGAACGCAACCCCGGTGAGTGCCCTCAAAGGCTGGAGCCAGATCGCCTCCTTCTTGGGCGAGCCTGTTTCAGTAGTCCAGCGTTGGGCCTCGGAGGGCATGCCGGTTCATCGCGAAGGCCGCTTCGTGACAATTACTCCGCAGGAGCTGAATGCTTGGCTTGGCGAGGAATCCGGCAAGCCTGTGCACGTTGCCACAGAAGAAACCGACCTCACGGCTGAACTGAAACGCGGTCTTTTGTTTGTCCGCCGCGACAAAGCGCAAGCAGCGCCATCCCGTCCTGTAAGAAAGGCAAAGTCGCGAACTGAATAGGCGGCTTTGAGAATCGTCTTTGCACCGTATCACGGCCTGTTCGCGCAACTTTTTTCACTGTCCCACTTGACTTACAGTCAAATACTTGTAATAACTATTCGGTCCTACCGGACTGGTTTGGGGGTGTGTCTGTTTGGCGGAAATTCGACTGCAGGAGGGTGAGTCCCTCGAGAATGCCTTGCGCCGCTTCAAGCGCAAAGTGCAACAGGAAGACATCATCAAAGAGGTCAAGCGCCACTCCTTTTACCTGAAGCCCGGTGAGAAAAAGCGCGTGAAAGCGGCGCTGGCTCGCAAGCGGGCTCGGAAGAAAGTTCGCAAAGAGCAAGACTGAAGCAGTTACCCAAGGTAATCGCATTCACGAATATGCACTTAGGAGTAACACCGAAGCAGTGAAGGGTCGCCTCTTTCCCGGGGCGACCCTGCTCCATCTGGCCCCCACTAGGTAGAGTTGCAGCAGGGATCATTATTACTCATCATTCAATCGGCATTCAATAAAAGCTGTATCCACGTCCATCCAGGGCGTGGCGGGCCGAGTCCAGGGGCAGTTTGAGGGGGGATAACAAACCTGCGTTGTAGTGCGTCAACGCCTTCCCCGCGTCTGACCATTGCAACGACAGGGACAAGGGAGCCATCCTCAATGGAATTTCAGGACAAGGTATTAACCTGCATCGACTGCGGTGCCGAATTTACTTTCACCGCCGGGGAACAACTGTTTTTTTACGACAAGCAGTTCAAGAACGAGCCCAAGCGTTGTAAATCCTGCAAGTCCAGGCGAGTGGCCGTGCTCTCCTCCACTCCCACTTCTCGCGAGGGTCATAACTCTCGTGTCGAAACGCGGGCTACTTGCTGCCAGTGCGGCAAGCAGACGACTGTACCGTTCCGTCCAACTCAAGGGCGTCCCATCTTCTGCCGCGAATGCTTTGCGCAGAAGAAGTCTGCCGCCACCGCATAATCGAGCGGGGATTCTGAGTTCGCTGAGAGATGCCGATCATGGGCAGCGGCGTTCCGCCGTGCATCCGAGGGGAGGCCGACGCCACTCTTTTCTCCATCGCCGCTCCAGTCCGTCGGCTATGATGGAATATACTGGTTAGGGATTTCGCATGGCTTTCCCCATCAAAGTCTGCAGCGTATGCTCAGAGGAATTCGAGTTGAAGCCCGATAAACCTGGCTTTGCCAATCAATGCCCGGAATGCAGCGCACGGGAATCTGCCGAACCTTCTTCCAGGCCCCAAAAGGATACTCTTCAGCGCAAAACTGACAGGGAAGCAAATCAGGCGCGTAGAGAAGCAATCCGCGACCTTCTATATCGCAAAGATAGCTAACGGCCGGCAACTCCCATTCGCAATCGCATTAGAAACAATCCCTCAATCTAATAACGCGCCCTCACGGCAACCCTGTCGGCAGTGGCCATCCTTTGATCAACGGCGAATGCAACAGGTGATAGGTGTCGGTCTCCCCGAGGGGGCTTCCGTCCAGAATGCCTCCATTGCCGCAGGGAGTCGGAGTCGGTGGCAAGTTCTGCGGGAGTGTGGGCACAGTATCATTCGGTATTGTGAAGTTCAGAGCTTGCGCTAGATTGTTGGCTGCGGCGTCACGCAGGGTAAGGGGCGGCAGACTCCATCGCCATTCAACTAGTTTGAGGATGGAAGTGTGGTCGAAGAGCATCGAATTCAGTCGCGGCGTGGACGAGTTCCCAACGCTGAAAGGCGATGCGATGATTACCGGCACGCGACAGCCCAGCAAAGCTTTACCGTTCACCAGATCAGTATCCACATCGTTGGGCGCAATCAGCCGCGGCGGAACTACATGATCAAAGAAACCGCCCCACTCGTCGCGTGTAACCACGAGTACCGTATTCTTCCAGTTTGGACTGTTGGTAAGGGCCTGGTAAACGTTCCCCAGGAACGCTTCCCCAGACCGTAAGTCGGCGTGAGGATGGTCATCGTTTCCCTCCCCGTCGTCGATCAGCGTGTAGGCCGGATCGAGGAAACTGAACGCCGGTAGATTTCCGCTGGCCGCGTCCACAAGGAATTGCGCGTAGAAAGCCGAAATGCTGATGTACTTCTCAGCCCACAAAGCGAGAAAGGGAACGTTGGAATAATAGTACTTGGCGCTTACGCCGGCGGCTGCCAGTGAATCCCAAATCGTCGGTAAAGTGGAGATGCTGAGTGAGTTGTCCAGCCTATCGGTTTGAGCCGCATGCATGAACACGCGGTTGGGAAACGTCGATGACAGGATTGAGGGGAAATAATGATCGAGCGTCGTAAAGTTTCGGGCGAAGGCGCTGATGAATGGAAGTTGATTCTCGTCGTAGTATCCGATACAAAAGATGTCGTTGGTGGTGGTGCGCAACCAACCGTCCATTTTGCCGCCGTCGTATTCGTCGCGTCCCCCCTGATAGGAGTGATCGGGGTCGGGATGAGAGCAGCCTACATAGGTATTCAGGCGATAGGGCTTGTGCGCAATTCCTTTGGCGTCCTTGTAACTTAAGTGCGGTGGGCGCCCATTCGCGCCTGGAAGCCAGCCCAGCATGTGATCGAAGCTGCGATTTTCCATCATGACTACAACAACGTGCTCGATCCCAGACTCCGACGGCGAAGGAAGATTCGCGTCCGCCTTGGCCTGAGCAGCGAGCAGCTTCTTGCCTAGCACCGATCCCGCCATTGCCGCGCCGGATGCGCTGGCCACTCCGCGTAAGAAATCCCTGCGGTTAAAAACCATAACCCTCCTTAAATGCGCCGATTTCCCTTGGTGTGGATGCGCAACCTTCGATGGACTGAAAAGACCGCCTGAAAGTTAAAAAACTGTTAATTGTTAGGTGCCGTGAAAAGTTGCGCCGCGAGGAGGCACGTTCGGCCAAAATATGCGTTTAGGTTACTAAAAGTTATATAATTGCCTTGACAAATTAATAAACTTAACTTATATATTAATTAAATCAAGTATGGGATCGACGCGAAATCCATCTCAAAACCCATCTAGAGACTGGCAAGAGTTGACACGGCTTACGTCCGGGCAGCGGATTGTGGTGGAACGAGTGCGGATCGCGGACAAAGACATCAGCATTGAAGGTCGCTTCGAGCTTCCTCAACTGGCGCGGCTGGCGATGGAGGACCAGGTTTTCATCACCGCCTTCGTCCGGTCGCACGGTTCGATCAAGGAGATGGAGCGAGTTTTTGGAGTGAGCTACCCGACCATCAAGTCGCGGCTGACGCGCATTGCCGAGAGCCTGGAGTTTGTGGAACACAATCCCACGGCTTCGAAGAGCGAAATTCTGGAGCGGCTAGGTCGGGGAGAGATTACGGCGGAAGACGCAATCCGGGAGATGGAGGCATTGAAATGATTCCCTTTGTAGCAGTGGTTAGCTTGCGGAACCGGGAAAGCCGGACGTTTCGTCTCTGGGTGCCCTTGATTCTGGTATGGCTGCTATTTGTGCCGTTGATGGTGCTGCTCTCTCCTCTGATTTTTCTGGCGAGTTTATTCTGCCGTATGAACCCCTTCCGCGGATTCGCCGTGGTGTGGCAGATCTTGAGCGCTCTCCGTGAGACGAAGTTTGAAGTGGATCACCGCAGCGCCGGTGTGTCGATTTGCATTTTATAGGAGGCTGTATGAGTGAGCATCGTCGTCAGATTTTGGAGATGCTGGGTGCCGGAAAGATTAGCGCGGAGGAGGCGGAACGTCTAATTTCTGCTGCGGAGGAGCACTCGACTACCAAATTTTCTGAATCGGTATCCGTGGCGGAAACTAAAGGCCGTCCAAAGTATCTGCGAGTTCAGGTGGACGCGGATGAAGATGGCCGTCACGAAGGTCCGACGAGGGTGAATGTGCGAGTCCCAATGCAGTTGCTGCGTGCGGGGGTCAAACTGGCTGGCTTAATACCGCCGCAGGCCCTGCATCGCGCCAACAACGCCATGCACGAGAAGGGAATCTCATTCGACCTGACTCAGATCAAGCCGGAGAATCTTGAAGACTTGGTCGATCAACTCAGCGACCTCAGTGTCGATGTGGATCAAAAGGATGAGAAGGCCAAGGTGAAGGTGCGGGTGTTTTGCGAGTGAGCAAGCTGCGGTCAGAACCCGAGGCTGAGGCTTCGTTCCGGGTTCTTCTTTACAACAGGGCTCGACATCTCCTTTAACTAGCGACTCAGAGCCTTCAACCCCAAAAACCGCGCCGATCCGCCCAACTCCTCTTCAATCCGGAGCAGCTGGTTGTACTTTGCGATGCGGTCGGTGCGTGAGGCCGAACCCGTCTTGATCTGCCCTGCTCCTGTGCCGACGGCAAGATCGGCGATGAATGTGTCTTCCGTCTCACCAGATCGATGTGAGATCACCGAAGTGTAACCATTGCGGCGCGCGAGATCGATTGCGTCCAAAGTTTCGGTTACCGTACCGATCTGATTCACTTTGATCAGAATCGAGTTGGCTACGCCTTTGTCGATTCCTTCCTGGAGAAATTGAACGTTCGTTACAAACAAGTCGTCGCCGACGAGCTGAATCTTGTCGCCGAGCTCTTTGGTGAGGTTTTGCCACCCGTCCCAGTCGTCTTCGGATAAACCATCCTCAAGCGAAATGATGGGATAATCTTTCACCCACTTCGCCCAGAACTTCACCATGTCGTCGGAACTTTTTGCCGATTTGTCGGATTTCTTAAATACGTATTTGCCGTCCTGATAGAACTCGCTGGCCGCGGGATCGAGGGCTATGGCAATCTCTTCTCCCGGTTTGTAGCCGGATTGCTGAATCGCTTCCAGCACCACGTCGATCGCCTCGACATTCGACTTTACGGAGGGAGCAAATCCACCTTCGTCGCCAACGGCCGTGTTATAGCCGCGTTTCTTCAACACACCCTTGAGCGTATGGAAGACTTCCACGCCCCAGCGCAGGGATTCCGAAAACGTTGGTGCGCCCACCGGCATCACCATGAACTCCTGAAAATCAACGTTGTTATCGGCGTGCGCTCCGCCGTTGAGAATATTCATCATGGGTGTGGGCAGAATATTGGCGCCAAGGCCTCCAAGATATCGGTAGAGCGGCAAGCCATATTCTGCCGCCGCCGCCCGTGCCGCGGCCATGGAAACTGCAAGAATCGCATTTGCCCCCAGCCGTCCTTTATTTTCGGTGCCATCGAGTTCAATCATTTTCTGGTCGAGCGAGCGCTGGTCGTAAGCATCGAAATTTGCGAGCGCATCCGCGATTTCACCGTTAACGTTTTCCACTGCTTTGAGCACGCCTTTGCCCAGAAAACGCGCATTGTCGCCGTCGCGCAGCTCCACAGCCTCATGTTCTCCGGTTGATGCTCCACTAGGGACAATAGCCCTGCCAATCGTTCCACTCGCAAGTTGCACTTCTGCCTCGACCGTAGGATTGCCGCGCGAATCCAGCACCTCGCGCCCGATGATTGCTCCAATATTCGTCATAACTTGCTTGCCATCCTTATCTGAGTCCAAATATGTGACCTCTGAATCGTCCGCACGGACGGCTTAGCGGAAACGCCTGAACTGAGAGTCAGACGTCGGCCCGTGAGAGAGCCGGTGCCCGTGTATATCCTGGCCATGATTGGTTACGAAACTCCCGATTATAGCCGATGGAAAATACTGTAAGGTTACGTGCGTCCGCTCTTGCGTCAGTACCAGCTGAGACGGTCGACATTAATCCTACGGCGCTCTTGTCTTGGCTGGTTCCCTAGGCTGGCCCCGAGTTGTCGGGCGCCCTCCGGAAGGTCTAGAGTCAGAACAACAATTTCGTGATTTTAGGGTTGGAACGATCGGAGGAGGGATCATGAAAAAGTGGAAAGCTCTATCTTGCATCCTGCTGGTGGCGACCGTGGCCGCAGCGCAGACCAGCTTGCCGGTACCCGCGGGTACAGCTCTTATGGTCAAGCTTGAAACAACTCTCGCAACCTTCAGCAACAAGCCTGGCGACCCCTTTCAAGGGAGCGTAACGCAACCTGTGGTACTGAATGGCCAGACCGTGATCCCTGCCGGCGCAAGGATAGAAGGCCGTGTCACTAAAGTAGCCGAGCCTCGCCGTATTGCAGGCAAGCCGACGATCGGGATTTTGCCTGAAGCGCTGGTTCTACCGACGGGCGAGCGACTCTTCCTCGACGCTACGCTGGTGGATACCAACGCCGGACGCGATACGGACGTGAACAATGAAGGCGAATTCAAGGGATCTGGCCACGACCGTCGCGACCAACTGGAAGCCGGTGGTGGCACAGCCGGCGGAATGCTGATTGGCGGCCTGGTCGGGGGTCCGGTGGGAATCGTTGTGGGTGGCGCGATTGGTGCAGGCGCAACCGGAGCTCACTATCTGAGCAAGCACCGTTCCGCAACGCTCCCCGCAGGCACCACGCTCACTATCGAACTCAACCGCCCGCTGGGGATGGCTCCGGCAGTGGTGAGCTCCTCGGGACAATAAATTTCTTACTCTTGAATGGCGCTGGAGGCTAACCCCTCCGGCGTTTTTTCTGCTTCACATTCCGGCTCCCATCTCTGCTTCGCTGAGCAATTCCAGTTCGATCCATCCTTCCACCGGCAGTGCGTCCACCGGCAACCGATTCTGCCAAAGACTGAAGCGCAACTTCAGTTTGCTGGTGGGCGGGAACAGCTGCCGGTCCTTTGTTGCCCGCATTCTGACTTGACCCAGGACTCGCAAGCAACCAATGAAGCGGCAATCGAAACTCAAAGTTGCGAAGCAAAGCGGCTTGTGCGCCCTGTTCTCCCGATTTCAAAGACGGGGTTGAAGACGGAGTCGAGGCAACCATCCGAAGAGGCTGCGGTTGATTCCTCACAGCCATCGACTTTCCACCCCTTCAGCCTGCGCTCCTCCACTCTTGCATCGACCCGTAGCGCCCGCCGGGGACGAGCCTCTCCCTTCGCCCATGATTCCAGGTTCACAACCAGATCAAATTGCATATCCGGCACGGCTCCGGCAAAATCCAAGCGACCGTATACAAACGTGCTATCGATTCCCGCATATACGGCATCCAGCAGGAACTGTTTTCCGTGCATGGCTCCGGGACGCTGATCGGCAGTGAAAATTGCCGCTCCCATCCATTCGAAGTAGCGAATCTTATCCCCGAGCACGCGGGGATGGATGTAGGCGGTTTGCGGAGTAAACGCCGGGCGGACCTCTGTGGCAGTGATCGGCTGCGCCAGATAATCGGGTGGCGTCGCCCCCAACGCCTGATAGACGTTTGAGAGATGTTTGCGGTAGAGCTCGTCAAAATCGCGATCGTTGGCCGAGTGATGCTCCGGGCCATACCACCAGTTCCAGTCGCTGCCCTCGGCGATCAGGATTTCCTCAAACGCCAGTTTGCGCTGGGCCTCCGTAGCCTTGTCCGCATGCTGCGCATAAAACTCGCGCGCGTGGTAGAGGTAATCCCAGGAGCGATTATCCTCGGGCGCACCGATCCAGACATTGAAGTTCGCATTGATCCAGGAGCCTGGCACAATTGTTGACAACGGCGATACGTTGTGATGCCGGGCAATCGCCTCCGAAATCGTAAGAGCCTCGAGGCCGTCCTCACGCTGCAGCGCGTCGTAGAACCGCCGCAAAAATTCCCGGCCAGACTGCGGGTAATACTCCCACGCATTTTCTCCATCGAGGATTACAGACACTACGGCGTCGCGACCTTGCGCCAGCACAGGCTGAGCCGCGTCTCTAATGTTGCGCAGCAGATGAGAGGCAGCCTCCTTCGGATCCATCCCCGAATATACGAATCCGATCAAATCTGAAATCGTGTGATCACGGAAGACCATATGCATGGCGCTCGAGCCATGTTCGTATCGGTGAATGTTATAAAGGCGCTCCGCCAGATGCGATGGTAAACGGCCGTTGCCTTCGCGCTGAAAAAAAACTCCGCTGCTGCGGCCTAGCACGCCTTCATCCGTGGCCATCCATTTGACGCCGAGACTGTGCGCAATTTCGATCGTTTCTGCCGAGACGCTGCCTTCGGACGGCCACACACCCTGGGGACGAATTCCAAACACGCGCTCATGAAGGTCGAGAGCACGCACGAGTTGCTCGCGCGCGTCTTCGGGATGGCGAAAGCGATTCTGCGGCAACGGAATGCCCGGCGACGAAGCTGCACCGGCATTGGTGTCGCATACGAGAGGAAGAATCGGATGATAAAACGGAGTCGCGGAAATCTCGATGGAACCTTTTTGGGCAGCGTCGGTATACGCCGGCAGAACCTTGGCCAAAAGGTCGCGCTCGCGCGCGATTACAAAACCCTGATCGTCGAGCGAATAATAGCGCTCCTTCTTGATCAGCGCGGCGATGTCTTTGTCTTCTAAAAACAATTCATCGAACCATGCAATCTGCGAGAGCACCTGTAAGTCGGTGAAATGTTGCGGCTCAAAATATTTATCCGTTTTCTCAGGATCGTATCCGTGCTCGCGAAACCTCTCCCGCAGCTCCCAGTAACGCGGATAGCGCGCAATCACATTCGTCGGATTCGCCTGAAAAAGGTACTGCAATGCAAACAGCCGCTCCGCCTGCGTCAATTCCGTCGCCGGCTTGGCCGCAACATTAAAAAACGGATCCTGAGCGGTGCCCGCCACGTAATCCTGAATTTGCGTGATCAACGACGGGACCAGATTGAAGTTTTGGTGCACGTTGGGAAACTCATCCAGCAGCTTCACCATTCCGTAATAGTCTTTGAGCGCGTGCAGGCGCACCCAGGGCAAACGATATTCGCCCGTCACCAGATCCTTGTAGAAAGGCTGATGTTGATGCCAGAGAAAAATCACACGCAGGGCGGGCATGAGCGGAAACTCAAGTCTAGCACGGGGATTGGGCCTCAAATGAATGGGGGCCTCAGATGGCGACCCTTCTCGGAGTGCAAGCAGACTCTAACTTCGCGGCCCGAAGCGGAAGGCTGTTCCAATGCCCACTGGTACATTGTTCTGATGATCGTTCCCGGCATTGTCGAAGCGCGTCAAATAGTAATCCACTTGCACCAGGCGAACACTCCAGTGGTGTGCCAACTCGACGTCCACTCCCCCGCCTGCCGCCATGGCGAATGCGTTTGCCGATCCCGCCAGGCCGGAAGGCTCTGGAGTAAGAGGGCCGCTGGCATGCGCCACTCCGAGCAATATCTGGCCAAAGGGCGCGACGCGGTGGCCGCGATGCCATACGTATCGCGGTCCGGCGACAAACGATGTGAGATTTAGGTCGGCTTTGGTTCCGTCAATGTTCGAGGCGTACCAGCGGCCTACTTCTCCGACCGCGGCCAGGTTGGGCGCGAAGTTATAAGCGAACCGGGCATGAGCCTCACTCCATCCACGTGCCGAATTCCGGCAACCGCGCTCTCCTCTTCCGGCATCTTCCGGTACACTAAGAATCGGAAAAATGCCACAAACTTCTATCCCCGCCCCGGACCGTATTACCCTCCTCTCCGATCAGGATCTCTATCTGTTCAACGAGGGCAGCAACTATCGCATGTATGAGACCATTGGTGCCCACCTGGTTTCGCGCGACGGCAAGGCGGGAGCGGTCTTCAGCGTCTGGGCCCCGAATGCCAGCCAGGTTTCGGTGATCGGCAGCTTTAACGAATGGAATACCAAGTCGCATCAACTGGTGCCGCGCGGCGATTCTGGCATTTGGGAAGGCTTTATCCCGGCTGTCACGAAAGGCGCACTCTACAAATTCCACATCGAAGCGCGACGCAGTAATTACCACGTGGATAAAGCTGATCCCCTCGGCTTCTTGCACGAAAAGCCCCCCCGAACCGCTTCCGTGGTATGGGATCTCGATTACGAATGGGGTGATCGCGAATGGATGCGGAAACGCGCCCCCCGCAACTCGCTGCATGCTCCTCAGGCGATTTACGAAGTTCACCTGGGCTCGTGGATGCGGGTTCCCGAAGAAGACAACCGTCCACTAACCTATCGCGAGACCGCGCCCCGCCTCGCGGAATACGCCGAGCGCATGGGTTACACCCACGTGGAATTCATGCCGGTGATGGAACATCCTTTTTACGGCTCGTGGGGATATCAGACCACGGGTTATTTTGCTCCGACATCGCGCTATGGCGCTCCGCAGGATTTCATGTATCTGGTGGATTACCTCCATCAGCACGGCATCGCAGTCATTCTCGACTGGGTGCCCTCCCACTTTCCTTCGGATGCTCACGGCCTGGCCTATTTCGACGGCACTCATCTCTACGAACATGCGGACCCGCGGCAGGGCTTTCATCCTGACTGGAAGACATACATCTTCAACTACGGACGTACCGAAGTGCGCAGCTTTCTGATGTCGAGCGCCATGTTCTGGCTCGACAAGTACCACATCGACGGACTGCGTGTGGATGCCGTCGCCTCCATGCTATATCTCGATTACTCACGCCAGCCGGGCCAGTGGATTCCAAACAAATTCGGCGGCCGCGAAAATCTGGAGGCGATCGATTTCCTTCGCCGCTTTAATCAGGAGGTCTACAAGGAACACCCGGACATTCAGACCACTGCGGAAGAATCTACTTCATGGCCCATGGTTTCGCGGCCGGTTTATCTTGGCGGCCTCGGCTTTGGCATGAAGTGGGACATGGGGTGGATGCACGATACGCTTGAATACTTTAAGCAGGATCCGATTCATCGCAGGTACCATCACAGCAAGCTCACCTTCCGGATGCTGTATTCCTTCCATGAAAACTTTGTGCTGCCGCTGTCACATGACGAGGTCGTCTACGGCAAAGGATCGCTTATCGGCAAGATGCCGGGCGACGAGTGGAATCGCTTTGCCAATCTGCGGTTATTGTTTGGTTACATGTACGCCCAGCCGGGCAAGAAGCTGATGTTCATGGGCGATGAGTTCGGCCAGGTTCGGGAGTGGGCGCACGATACCAGCCTGGAGTGGGACGTGCTGCGATATCCAGTTCACAGCAGCTTGCAAAACTGGGTGGCACAACTGAACCGGCTGTATCGCAGCGAGCCCGCTCTGCACGAACTCGATAACGATCCCGCAGGTTTCGAGTGGGTGGATTGCAACGACAGTTTGACGAGCACGATTTCTTTGTTGCGCAAGAGTGAATCCGCCAAAGAAACCATCCTCATTGTGTGCAACTTCACGCCGGTACCGCGCCTCGGCTATCGTATCGGCGTACCTTATGGCGGCTACTGGCGCGAACTGCTGAACAGCGATGCTTTGGATTACGGTGGCTCCGGCATGGGCAATCTCGGCGGAGTGAGCGCCCAAGATGAACCGGCCCACGGCCGGCCGTATTCGCTGAGGCTTACGCTGCCCCCGCTGGCTGCATTATTTCTGAAGGCGGGACAGTGACATTGACTCTTGATGGCGCAGTGCTGCGAGCTGGTCGCCGGGACCTTTGTCGCTACTTTTTCTGGGGATAGGGTTCCGCCCCTGCACCGCCATCGGCTTCCACTTCCCAAAATTTCCGGCCTCGATAATAGTCCAGCAATTCTTGATTTTTCTCGGCTCCCATATCTCTCGCCCATACAATCTTCTGGGAATCGATATCCGCACCATTGGAAACCCACTCCCGATCCAGATCGAAGTCCGGAGCGTATCTCACCAGCACCACGTGCTGCCCCGGCAGGCCCCTCAGTTCTTTGGCGATGGCCGCGCGCTCCATATCCCCATGTTGCCACTGTTTTTCCGGATGCACGTGCGTCACGGCTAGCCCTAGCCGCAACACAACGGTAGCCACATACACGAAAGAGATCGCCCGTACCAATGCCAGTCCGACTGGTCGTCTGCTCCAGGTAAACCAGCGTAAATGGCGCGCGCACTGCATCAAAATTAAATACAGCAGTGCCGCCGCCGGGGCGAAATAATGGGGCAAGAACCATACCTCCACCGCCAGCCCAATTACAAAGATTCCGCCAATCATCCACGGAACCCGCAATCGCCGGTCTCGTACGGCGCACGGAAGCGCAATCAGAAAAAACGGCAGCGGCTGAACCAGATACACTTGCCAGAAGTAATAGAGCTTGATTCCCGCTCGCCGGAAAAATCCCCGAACTGTCCGATTTTCAGTCGCCTCGCTCAGCTCTCGTTCGTAATATGCCCGCATCTTCGCGTGATCGAAACTTTTCTGCGGCCAGGGTTTTTGCCAAATGAAGTATCGCCCCATTGCATACGCTTCCCGATTTGAGTCATACGCCATTTGGAATGGGCTTCCCGTAACGCGATAATAATAATAACCAGTCCAAGCGGCCAGGGGCACAAGCGTCAACACCAGCGGCAAAACAAAGCGGGCCAGCCAGACCCGCGTCGGCGGCCTGTTCTTGCCCAGGATCCACGACAGCAGCGCGATCGCTACTCCGGCACTCAACAAAAATCCTTCGTACGGACGCGTGTTCGCCAAGATAAACAGTCCCACGCCGAGAACCACCGCATGAAACCTTCTCGCACCGTGCTGAATCCTCGGCAGAGATCCGAGAACCAGCGCTCCTCCCACCGCCGGCAGACACGAACTCCAATATCCGTTCGTGAAATAGCTCAACAGCCCCAGCCGAGCTACCGCCAGCACCCCACCCAACAGCGCCCAAGGCGCCGGAATCCACCCTTGCAGCATCCAGCAAATCGCAGCGCACATTAGCGCTGAGGCGATCAGTTGCCCGATCCACGCACTCCCTAGAACCTCCCCCAGCGCCAGTATCAGACCCTGCCCTGGCGGATACATCGACATATAAGTCGGGTGCCAGATCACATGGAACGTCTCGAAATGCACCCACATCGGATGCGGCGGATTCGTGAGCCTCCCGTGCGCGAAAGTATCCGCGGCCAGCAGATAACTGAACTCATCGTGATAACGCGGCAACGGAACGCCCAGCAAGAGCGCCCCTGCCCCGCGTATCGCGAATAACGAGAGCCCTACCAGAAAGACGCAAAGCAATTTCCGGCGAGCGATTCTCTTTCCAAATTCCTCGACTCGCGAAAGCCCCAGGGCCGGCCAAATTCTTGGAGACCGAATCAGCAGATAAGTGATAAACGTCACTACCGCGACCGGCTTTGAAGCCTTCAGCAATATTGGCAAAAACCGCCCTGTAACCAGGAAACAATTCAACATATATGCAGAGGACACGAGGCCACTTGTTTGTGTGGCGATGATCATCGCAGGGCGGGCGGCCTACCTTCTGTCGTCTGTTTCCGAAATCGGCAGAAGTGGGGCGACTGGCCCACCCATGCTACACGACGGACGCAGCTGCCACGAGCGGAAGAAGGGGCCGGTCGGCATCTTCGCCCCGTGCTATCCTGCCCTCAGAAGCGGTCTCCCAATGCGGATTCTTACCCGCTACATTCTGCGTGAAGTCGCCTCGCACGCCTTAATCGGCGCGGCGATATTCACCTTTGTGCTCTTCACGCGCGATCTGGGACGCATTCTAGAACTCGTAGTCCGCGCCAGCGCACCGCTGCCCAGCGTTGCTGAAATTTTCTTCTATACAGTTCCGCTCGCTCTCACCTACACCATCCCCATGAGCGTGCTGGTGGGGATTCTCATCGGACTGAGCCGGCTTGCCGCAGACAGTGAAATTACTGCCATGCGCGCCAGCGGCATGGGCGTATGGGATTTCGGTCGCGTACTGGCGATTTTTGTCGCAGCTGCATGGGGACTGTCTCTCGTCAACTCGCTCTACATGGCGCCCTGGTCCCTGGCTTCGCTAGGGCGCCTCGAGGATCAACTCAAAGGGTCACAAGTTTCCTACGAAGTGCAGCCCCGAGTCTTCTACGAAGGCTTTCCAAAGGTCGTTCTTTACGTCCAAGATGTGCGCAGCGCCCACGGCGGAGCGGTTTGGAATGGAGTGTTTCTCGCCGACATCTCCGACCCCTCCAATCCGCGGATCACGTTGGCCCGCGAAGGCATCATGGTCCCCGAGGGCCAAGACCGTCTCCACTTGCACCTGGTGGAGGGTTCCACTCACGAAACCGACCCCGCGAAAGCAGATCGTTATCAGATCTCGTCGTTTCAGCAAACCGATATTCCGATCGAATTGCCCTCTTCGGAGAGCAAGGCAGAAGAGCAGATCCCAGTGAAAGCGATTGGCACCTGGGCTTTGCGCGATCGCGCGCGGAGCGTCGATCCTGTATCGGCGCGCTGGTATCTCATCGAATTTCACACACGTTTTGCATTGCCTACGGCTTGTCTGGTTCTGGCCATGGTTGGAATTCCTCTGGGGCTCTCTTCGAAGAAGAGCGGCAAGTCGGGCGGCTTTGTGCTCACAATTGTGCTGGTCTTTGTTTACTACTTCATCTCTCTGATCGGAGTTTCGCTGGCCAAGCAGGGTCGAGTCAGCCCCGCGTTCGGAGCGTGGCTAGCCAACCTTGCATTTTTCGCGGCAGCATTGTTTCTTTTGTGGCAAGCGGAACGGCGGCCTTTTGCGCTGGGGGTGATCAAGCTCGCCTGGAACAGTGACAAACCCCCCAACGCCCCGATTCATGAGCGCAGGCGCGGGAAAAGAGACGCCGACGCTTTTGAACGTGCGTCTACGCGACGACGAGTCTTTAGCGCTAGTTTCCCCACTCTGCTCGACGATTACGTGCTTCGCGATTTCTTCATTTACCTGGGGATGATCGTTTCTACCTTTCTCGTCCTGATCCTGGTGTTCACTCTGTTCGAGTTGCTTGGTGACATCCTGCGTAACCAGACGCCCGTCTTTGTAGTCGCAGAGTATCTGCTCAACGTTTCTCCTTACCTGCTCTACAGCGTTGCCCCCCTCATAACGCTGCTCGCGGTGCTGATCACTTTCGGTCTCATGAACCGGTCGAATGAAATTACCGCGATTAAAGCGACCGGAACCAGCATCTACCGCGTCATCATGCCCGTCATGACTGCCGCCGCAGTGCTCGCCGCCGGCCTGTTTTTAGCCGATCAGTTCTATTTGCCCCACACCAATAAGCGGCAGGAAGCGCTACACAATCAGATCAAAGGGAAGCCCCCGCAAACCTATCTGCGTCCCGATCGCCGCTGGATTTTTGGCCAGCATAACGACATTTACTACTACCAGTTTTTCGATGCCGATCGCGATCAGTTCGCCAACCTCACCGTTTTCGAAATCGATCCCGCCAGCTTTGCCATCACGCAACGCATCCACGCTGAACGCGCTCATTGGGCCGACAGCATGAATCGCTGGATCTACGAGCAAGGCTGGCAGCGCTCTTTGAACGGAGCCGCCATTGCCAGTTACCACGCTTTCGAGGTTTCTACCTTTCCGCAACTGAGCGAAGCCCCGTCCTATTTCAAGAAGGAAGTGAAGCAGTATTCCGAGATGAACTACGAGGAACTGCACCAATATATCCGCGATCTGCAGCAGAGCGGCTTTGATGTGGTGCGACTCCGCGTGCAGCTGAACAAAAAGCTTTCCTACCCGCTGATCACGCTGATTATGGCGGTGCTCGCCGTGCCGTTTTCCATGTCGGCTGCGAAGAAGGGAGCCATTACTGGAGTCGCGGTCGCGGTGGGAATTGCCGTGGTCTACACCGTGGTTTCACGATTGTTTGAGGCTATGGGTGACATCAGCCAGTTGCCGCCGGCGCTCGCCGCCTGGTCGCCAGACCTGATTTTTGCGCTGGTCGGCGCGTATCTGATTCTGAAAGTTCCTACGTAATAACGAGCCTTCCTCCAATTATCCAACGGACTATTTCACGGCAACTCCTGAGGGATAATTGAAAGTTGAAGTCGGCGGCTGCGGCGTCAGGCTGCCGGTAGCCGGAGCTATGGCGAATTGCGAAAGGTTTGCGGAGTTGATATTCGCGACGAACATCCAGGAGTCGTCGCTGCGGATCGCAATCGAGGTTGGTCCCGAGTTTGTCGCGGTGGGAGCCCCGCTGAACGGCGTCAAAGCCCCATTCGATGCACTGATCCGATACCCAGAAATCTGGCTCGACCCGGTATCGAGCACGTACACGAAATTGCCGTAAGCGTCGACTGCCAGGGGCCCTGGATTATCGCCAGCCGCAAAGGGAGAGCCGGTGACCGTTTGCAGGTGGTAGTCCGCAGTGGGGCAGTTCTTTGCCGGGGAAACCGCGTTACAAATGGTATAGGCGCTCACGCTATTGTTCGGAATCGCGTTCGAGACGTAAACAAACCGGTTGCACGGATCAACCGCAACTCCGGAAGGCACGGTTCCCGTCGGAACTGCCGTCGTCGCGGCAGTGGGAACCAACGTGAGGCTTCCGGTTGACGAAACCGAATAATTCAGCAGCACATAATTGACCGAGTCTGCGACATACAGGTTCTCTGTTGTGGGGGCTGTGAAACCCGAGCAAGGCGCAAACTGTATTGGGAACACAGTTGAGGTCACGGCGAGCGCGGACGCGCTGGGGGCCTGCCCACCGGGCTGTGCTGGAAGAGACGTAGCGTTGCCTACTTGGCTGAGACTGCCGCTGCTGCCGATTGAGAAAACCGAGACCGTCCCCTCGCTTCCTTGGGCTACGAATAGAAATTTGCCGCCTGAATCGATCGCCATCGCTACGGGACTTTTGATTTGAGTCGTGCTGGGGGAAGATAACTTGCCGTCGGAGGCCACCTGATACACAGCGATACCAGTTTGGCTAGGTTGCAAAACCGCGTTCTGCTGCACGATCACAAAGGCCAATGTACCCGCAGGGTTCAGAACGACCTGCGTAGGCAATCCCGGTGTAGGAGGACCGTTCACGTTATTGATTTGTGCAAGATGACCGTTGCCCAGATCGAGGCTGAAGCTCTGCATCACCGCCGACCCCTGGGTTGGCACAACCACCAAGCCATTGTTAGAAGCCGAGTACGTGTTGCTGCAAGCCATCATGAGGCCGATTGCAATCAGAACCAGAATCGCCACAACCCAGGTAAACCGTCTCTGCATTCTTCGCTTTACTCCCTCCGAGCGTGCCAATGGATTCTCCGGCCGCGGACGCGAACACTATTTGAAGGCGTGAATTGCCATCCATTTGTGTATCAGGAATGCCCGGGAAGAGCAACCTCACCCGGCAATAATTGGAACCATCGAGAGGGCTGGGAGTTGCCTGGGAAACCAGTGGTCAGTTGTGAGTGGTCCGTGAGCTGCGGAATTCTCGGAGGGAGCGGCTCTTCATCTAGGCTGCGGAAAACCTCCAAGCGCACGGATGCCCGTGTGCAGAGCGGTGCTTCACCGCCGCGTAGTTGTTGAAATTTCTCCGGACTTGCCGCCACCGTACCCCGGCAAGGGAAACAAGTTTTCTGGAGGTTCTTCGACGTGCTATCGACGAAAAAATGATCGGTGTTTGTTTCACCGGTTTGCGTCACTGCCCACCGACCACTGACCCTGATCACTGCCCACTGACCACGGGCACCGAAATGCTCTCGGGAATGCTCTTCACACCGGCGCTTGCCGGTACTAGCGGCAGATGAATCTCGACCATCAGCCCACCTTCGGCCCGGTTCATCGCCGACACATGGCCGCCGTGGAAGCGCACCGCGCGCTCGGTAATCGCTAATCCCAGCCCGACGCCACCGGTCTGACGGCCACGGGCATCGTCCAGGCGGTAGAAGGGCTGAAACAATTTTTCCAGCGCATCCGGGGGCACGCCGTCCCCACAATCCGTAACTCGAACCACTGCTTCCTCGCGGCTGCCGCTCTCCCTCTTCTCCAGATGAATCTCGACCGCCGTGCCTTCGTGGGTGTAGCGAATCGCGTTGCGCATCACATTCTCGATTGCGCTGTGTAGGAGGGACGCATCCCCACGCACTCCCCAACTTCCCGGAGGAATCTCGCTGCGGACATGACAATGTCTCGCTTGCGCCTCGAACTCGGCATCTTCAGCCACTCTGAGGGCGACTTCGTCCAGCGAAACCACATTGGAAGGCACACGCTGCTCGCCATCTTCCATGCGCGCCAGAGTCAGCAAGCGTGCAATCAGTTCGTTGAGACGGCCAGCCTCAAGCTCGATGCGCTCGAGCATGGTTGCGCTTTCCGGCCCGGAGCGCTGTCGCGCCAACCCCAGCGCGACGTTCAGACGTGCCAGCGGAGATCGCAGCTCGTGAGAAATATCATTCAGCAGCCGGGACTGCGCCTTTACCAAAGTCTCCAGGCGGCTCGCCATGGTATCGAAGTCGCGAACGAGGCCGGCAATCTCGTCCCTCCCTTTGCTCTTCGGATGACCTGCTCGCGCAGAGAGGTCGCCAGCAGCGAGTTGCTGGGTTGCCGCGCGCAGACGCGTGACCGGTTTGGTCATGTACCACGCCAAAAAATAGCAAACTATTCCCGAAGAGAGCACGGCGATGATCAATCCCGGGACCGGTATTCCCCAAGGGCCAAAGAAGACGCGCGGTCCTGGAGGGAGTTCCATCGCGATCGTATAGAGGTGGTGACCATCATTCGACGCTCTTGACTCGGTCAGGATTTGCGGGCGCGGAAAAATCATTCCAGGATGCGGCGGCAAAGGCCGGCCCGCTGCAACGTGCTCCGCCCATCCGGGACTCGACCGACCTGAGATTTCCATCCCCTGCTCATCGAAAACATAAGCCCTGACGTGCTGCTTCATCTGCAGATTGTCCAGGTAGTCGCGCGCTTGTTTTGTACCGCCGCTTTCGTACGCGTCGATGGCGTCGGCGAGTGTGGTCGAGCGAAGCGTCTCCCAGGTTGCATTGCGCTGCGGCCGAAACGCCAGCATCACCAGGATGGCGAGAACGATAAACAGGGCTTGGGCCAACCAGAAGGAAATAAAAATTTTGAGGAACAGGCTCTTCATGGCGCTGTTCTTACCTTCTCTGGACTCTTCTCGGTCGCCTTTTCCCGCGGCCGGGCAAAGATGTATCCCACGCCCCGAATCGTCTTGATGTGCTCGTCGGCGTCGGTGTCGCCAAGTTTTTTTCGTACTTTGCTGACGTGCATGTCGATGCTGCGATCAAAAGGAGAGAACTTACGACTGAGCACTGCATTCACCAAACGCTCGCGCGGGACCACTCGGCCGGCCTCACGCAGCAACACTTCCAGTAGGTTAAATTCCACTGAGGTGAGGTCCACAAGATGTCCATCGCGGCGAACGCTGCGAGCCGCCGGATCAAGTTCGATCTCTCCGACCCGGATGATGTCAGGGGCAGACGGAGCCGACTTATCACTGCGGGTACGCCGCAGGACAGCGCGAATGCGGGCCACTAATTCCCGTGGATTGAAAGGCTTGGGCAGGTAGTCGTCGGCGCCAATCTCCAGTCCGACAATGCGATCCACGTCTTCTCCCCTGGCCGTCAGCAGAAGCACCGGCAACCGCGATGTGGCCCGGATCCTTCGCAGCACTTCGAAGCCATTGATGCCGGGCAACATAACATCCAATACTACGAGTAAGTGGCCACCACCAGTCGCGCGTTGCAGGCCGCTCTCGCCGTCATGCACGCAATCCACCACAAAACCCTCGGCCTGCAGATACTCGCTGACCAGGGTACAGAGTTCGACATCGTCGTCAATAACCAGAATGCGTTCCATCGTCGTAGGCTTCATTGTGCATCACGCAGCACATCACGCGCGGTAAAGAATTGTCAAAGTATCGAACTCTGTCGATATTTTCGGCGTTTCTCTGTTTGACAAAACTTTACTCGGATTGACGGTCTTTTTACTACCTTTTCCTGCTACTCGTGTTTCTATAAGTGTACGGAAAAATCCCAGGTTCCGCGAAGGAACCACTCGCAAAACTGAAACTTGAGAAGTCAAAACTAGGAGTAAAACGTTATGAAATCGATTCGTTTTCGGTTCCTTGTCGCGGCGGTGGCAGTGCTGTTGGGTGCTGCAATCGCCAAGTCGCAAACTGCGGATTCGCCTCCGCCGCCGATGCACGTGCACCCGCATGAATTCGGCCTCGACGGCCACATGATGGAGTTTTTCGCCAAGCAGCTGGATATTACCGATGCTCAGAAGACACAGATGAAAGCCGTCCTGCAGAAAGAGCACGTCACCATGAAACCTCTGATGCAGCAGGTTCACCAGATGGACGAGCAGCTCAAGCAGTATGTGGAAGGCACCTTCGATGAAGCCAAGGTGCAAGCTTTGGTGGGCCAGGAGGCGCAAACCCTGGTTCAGGTCAAAGTCCAAGAGACGCGCATTCACAATCAGCTGTATCAAATGCTCACGCCCGAGCAGCAGGCGAAGCTGAAAGAGCTCGAGGCCAATCGCGAAGCTCGTATGCAGCAACGCATGCAGAACGCTCCAGCCAACTCGCAGGAATAAGTTTGCAAAACGCGGGGTGGGTTTCTTCTCCTTGAACCCGCCCCGCGAATAACGGCGGATCCCCGCCCAGGAGTGATGCCATGGAATTGGCTCAAGTGTTTATCTTCGACCTAGGATGGGCATTCTTTGCGGCCTGGGGAACGGTCCTCGCGGCGATCAGCGTAGTCGCTTTCGGACGAGATATCTTCGCGTTCGGCGCGCAGACAAAGGAAGATGCAAAATCGACCGTTAAGATCACGACGTCGCACTGAGCAGGCCTTTCTCTTAAAAACCTTCGCGATACCTGGTGTCCTTTGTGGTTTGAGCCTCTCCCCCCTCCGGGGCCGTAAAAGCTGCGCCCGCCCTGTTAGAATTTCATCTACACAGCCTGCATGATTCCCAAGAGAATGCGACCCCTCCTGCCCTACCTCAAGCGCTATCGCTGGGGATTTGTGACGGGTCTTTTCTGCGTCTTTCTGAGCAACGGCGCCTGGGTGTTTTTGCCGCAGGTGATTCGCCACGCCGTGGACGATCTCAATACTGGAGTTACCTCCGCGAAGCTGTTGCACTTTGCCTTGCAGATGCTCGAAGTTGCAGCCGTTCGCGGAATCTTCCTGTTTTTGACGCGATGGATTGTGATTGGAATCTCACGTGACATCGAGTTTGATTTGCGCAACGATCTCTTTGCGCATCTCGAGACACTCTCCCATTCCTACTACCAGCGCATGCGTACCGGCGACATCATGGCCCGGGTAACGAATGATTTGAATGCGGTGCGGATGCTGCTCGGCCCCGCGATTATGTATTCGGCGAACACGCTGGTGTTCACCGTCGGTGCACTTTCGTTCATGGTGCTGATCAGCCCCAAGCTAACTTTCTACGCGTTTCTGCCCCTGCCCGTGGTCAGCGTGGTCATTCAGCACTTCGGGCGGCGTATCCATGAGCGCTTCGAAAGAATTCAGGCGATGTTCTCCGACATTTCCGCGAGGGCTCAGGAGAATTTTTCTGGAGCTCGTGTGATCCGCGCCTACGTTCAGGAAGACGCCGAGATCGCCGCCTTTGAAAGTGCCAATCAGGAGTATATTGCGCGCAGCCTGAGACTGGTGCGGCTGATGGGCATGCTCTGGCCCACGCTCGAATTCATGCTCGGACTCGCCCTGGTGCTGGTGCTGTGGATCGGCGGGCGCGAGGTCATCCAAGGGCAAACAACGGTGGTATTGACTTCCTATTTAAGAACGAAAACCACTCTCCTGCTTCCTGGTTCTGTGACCGTGGGTGACTTCGCCGCCTTCAACATCTACATGATGCAGCTCACCTTTCCCGTCATCGCACTCGGTTGGGTGGTCAATATTTTTCAGCGCGGCACGGCATCATTGGTTCGCCTGAACGAGATTCTGCAGGAGCAACCGGAGATCAAAGATGAGCGCAAGACCAACGATGAAGCCCAGGATCTGCCGCTAGAAGGTGAGATCGAATTTCGCGGACTCAATTTTGCCTACGAGAGCAAAGTTGTTCTGCACGATCTGAACCTGTGCATCCCCGCGGGTACAAGCATGGCGATCGTCGGTCCGACGGGCTCGGGCAAAACCACGCTGGTGAATTTGATTCCGCGTATTTTCGACGCTGCGCCAGGAACGGTCTTCATCGATGGCCGGCCCATCCGGGATTTTTCTTTAGCAGCGCTGCGCAAAAACATTGGTTTCGTGCCGCAGGAAACTTTCCTGTTCAGCGAACGAATCCGCGAGAACATTGCCCTGGGCCTGGAATCCGCTACCGATCAGGAGATTCACGACGCGGCCGAAGCCGCCAATATCGCGGCCGACATCGAGGGGTTTCCCGAACGCTATCAAACCATGGTAGGCGAGCGCGGGATCACATTATCCGGTGGCCAAAAGCAACGCACTGCGATTGCGCGGGCCTTAATTCGCAACCCGCGTATTCTCATCCTCGACGATGCCCTTTCCAGCGTCGACACTCACACCGAGGACAAGATCCTCAATCATCTGCGTGAAGTGATGCAAGGCCGGACTACCATCTTCATCTCCCATCGGGTCTCCACGGTGCGCAACGCCGACCGCATCGCCGTGTTGCACGACGGACGCATCGTGGAATTAGGCACGCACGACGAACTGCTCGCCTTGAATGGTTACTACTCGGACCTGTATAACAAGCAATTGCTCGAAGAAGAACTGGCCGAAGTCTGACGCTGGTTACGTGCTAATGCATTTCCGGTTTGGATTCGGACACTCTTTCCATGCAGCGAGTCGACGCACCTGAGATTCTCGATTCCGACGCGTGCTCCGCATGCGATGTGGAAGTTTCGATGCGTGATATGGGTCGGGTGAACCGATGGTTCGGCGGCATAGCCACTACCCAGAAGATGGTGGAACGCGCGGCACGGATTAGCGGCGCTAAAAATTTGTCGTTGTTAGAGGTAGCGGCAGGCTCCGGTGAAGTTCCGGAGATGGTTCGGCAGAGGCTCTCACGGCGCGGAATCGACCTGGATGTAACTCTGCTTGACCGTGCCTCGTCTCATCTCGCCGCCAGATATGGCGCAGGCGGAAATCACATCCCAAAGAGCCGCCGGGTCGTGGCCGATGCGCTTGTCCTGCCGTTCGCCGATGGAGCGTTCGACCTGGTGAGCTGCAGCCTTTTCGCCCATCATCTGGACGCTCACCAACTTGCGACCTTTGTTCGACAAGCCTTACGCGTGAGCCGCTGCGCCGTGCTGATCAATGACCTGATTCGGCATCCTTTCCATCTGGCATTAGCTTGGGCCGGTTTTCCGCTCATGCGCAGCCGGATCGCATGGCTGGACGGCCTCACTTCGGTCCGTCGATCCTATCTGCCAGACGAAATTTGCGGTGTCATCTTGTCTGCCGTTCCTGAGACGTCGCCGCAAATCGAAATCTCGCGCAACTATCTTTTTCGAATGGGAGTGATTGTATGGAAGATTGCATTTTGAATCCGATACGCCGAAAGCACGCTTCGGAGCTCATCGACGTTTCGGAAGTTCTATCTGACTACTAGAACTTCACGGATATTATCGCGGGCGAGAAAGAATTTGATGGAAGCGAAGTCGCGGAACAGAGTCTCGATGTGGCGGTTGTTGAATACACGCTGTAACTGAAAGCCGTCTTTGCCTACGGGACCGCGGCGGCCATCTCCCCGCAGTTCAATCTTCTGCATCTCCAGGATATCGGTCCCAACAATGTGGAAGCGATGACAGGGCGAATCCGGTCCGGCGTCGCGGGTATGAAAAAAAGCCAACAGCATGCCGCCGGGTTTCAGCACGGACCACAACCGTCCCACCACAGGCTTCACGAGGCTCTCATCAAGGTAGTCGGGCAAATTCCAGCACAGGACGACATCAAACCGCGCGGCCGGGTAAACCAGGTTGTCGGCAAGGAATTTGCGGCTGTCGAGAACGTCATTCCCCTGCTCGTCTTTGGTAGGGAGGCTGGGATCGGTGGAAGCGGTGAGTAGATCCTCGCTGTAAATTTTGTGGCCACGCTCAGTAAAGTGGCGAATATTTGTGGGCGAAGTCGAGCCGAGGTCCAGTATGCAAAGCCCTTGGACGGACTCCCAACTGCGGGACAGTTCTCCCAAGCCGCTAGACCGGCGCGTCAGTTTCTGCGACGTTGGTGGCGCAACCGTCTCCGGTCCAGAGGAACCTCGAAAAAGTTTCATGAAATTCTGCGAGACTGATGACATCTGGGAATCATGGTACTTGATTAATTCATTTTAAAGAATTTGGCGGCGAGATGCTTTGTTACCTCTACACTTCGGTAACCCCAGTTCGCCAAGCGCATTTTCACTTCGTGTCAGTGCGGTGGATATCAACCTTACCTCTTAAGAAGGCGCCCTCTTCGATTGAGATTCGCTGAGTGGCAATGTCTCCGGTAACGCTGGCGGACTTACGTAATTCGACGCGATCGCTGGCCTGGATGTTGCCCTCGAGTTTCCCCTGCACAACCACACCTTTGGCGTCTACGCTGGCCTTGACCTGGCCGTTCGGGCCAACGGTTAAGCTATTGCCCTTGAGGGAGATACTGCCCTCCACTTGGCCATCCAAGTAAAGGTCTTCGCTACCGGAGAGATCGCCCTTAATTACCACCGACTTACCGATTTGTGCCAATCCGCTTGCCAAGCCACCTGCAGGTGCGCTCATTGGAGGATGCTCCTTGCAACGAAATCGGCGAACGGCTCGCCCAGTGAGGATTCTGGGGAGAACTACCAGGGAAGCCACCCACTGCAACGACTATACGCAAGGCAAGGAGTGCGCCGCAAGCGATCATCGCGCGGTGCGATATACCAAATATACTGTAGGGACGGCTCGAAGCGAATTGTTACACTGGAAGTGCAAGCGGAGAATCGAAGTATGGAAGCGGTGTTCTCTCGAATTGCCGTCACTTTGTCGCTGGCTGTTGTGCTTGCGGGAACGCGTGCATCCGCCGCGGTTGTTAGCGACCAGAGCATTGTCGAGTTGCAGCCGCCGATCGAGCTTGTTCGCGCCACAGTTGCGAATGAGATTGCTGCCGCGAACCAGGATTCCTTGAAACACATGTGGCGCGATCACAAAAAGACTCCCCAGGGGTCTCAGACCCGCCTCTATGTGGAAACGCGACAGGGAATGGTGGGGATGACCGTTGCCTATAACGATAAGCCACTCACTCCGCAGCAACTGCAGGATGAAGATGCACGTCTGGCGGGTTTGGTGAGCAACTCTGAACAACTGAAACGGAAACAGCGGGAGCAGAAGGAAGAGACCGACCGCACCCTGCGCATTGTGAAAGCGTTGCCGGAAGCTTTCCTGTTTGAATCCGATGGTATGCAAGCAGGAACATCGATTGTAGGCGGAGAGGGAAAGCAGCTGATCCGTTTAAAGTTTCGTCCCAATCCCACATATCGGCCGCCTTCTCACGTGGAAGAGGTCCTTGTTGGCATGGCTGGAGAGATTCTGATTGATCCGGCTTCGCGCAGAATCGCGGAGATCGATGGCACGTTGTTCAAAGAGGTCAGTTTTGGGTGGGGGATTCTGGGGCATCTCAACAAAGGCGGCCACTTCCTGGTCGCCCAGATTGGAGTAGGCGAGGGTTGCTGGGAAGTCTCGCGAATGGGTCTCACTTTCAACGGCAAGATCCTTTTGTTCAAAAATATTGCGATCAAATCCGATGAAATCTTCAGCAATTTCCGCCGCGTGCCACCCGATACGACGTTCGCTCAAGGAGTAGAAATATTGAAGGCCGAGCAAACCAGGCTGGCGAAGGGTGGCGGCGCTGAAACCGCAAAGGTGGAATAACCTGCTCACGTGCCTGAGCGAAGCGTCTCCTTTTTCACGGTCAATTTCTCAATCAGATCTTCTTTGATTCGATAGCCCCTCCCAGGCTGGTCGCTAATCGCGATTAACCCTTCCGAAGAAACTGTCACTTCCGGGTCGATGATGTCTTCCTTCCAGTAGCGCTTGGAAGCGGAGACGTCTCCCGGCAGGCTGAAATCTTCCAGCGTAGAGAGCGCAATGTTGTGGGCGCGGCCAATACCCGATTCCAGCATGCCCCCGCACCACACGGGAATATTCTGCGCCTGGCAAATATCGTGAATTTTCTTAGCCTCGGTAAAACCGCCGACGCGGCCGACCTTGATGTTGATGATGCGGCATGCGCCAGTCTCCAACGCAGTCGCCGCGACGCGCGCGCTTATGATCGATTCGTCGAGGCAGATCGCCGTCCGCAGCTCTTTTTGCAACCGGGCGTGATAAAAAATGTCGTCGTCCCAGAGTGGCTGCTCTATCATCAGCAGGTTGAATTGATCGAACGTTCGCAAGTGCTCTACTTGATCGAGCGTGTAGGCGGAGTTGGCGTCGCAACTCAGCGTAATATCCGACCAGCGCGAGCGGATTTTTTCCAGCACGTTTACGTCCCAACCGGGTTTCACCTTTACCTTGATGCGGCGGTAGCCGGCAGCCAGTTCAATCTGAATCTTCTCAAGCAATTGGTCGACGGAGTTCTGAATCCCGATGGAGACTCCGCAGGAAATCTCGCTTCGCGTGCCGCCCAACAATTTCCACAGAGGCAAGTTTTTCTGTTGCGCCTCCACGTCCCATAGAGCGTTCTCAAGCGCGGCCTTAGCCATGCGATGGCCGCGTACTTTGGAGAAACGGGCCACGCACTCCCGCGCCGATTCGAGGTTGCGACCGAGTACCGCCGGTGCGAGATAGTGAGAGATTGTGGGCCACGCACTTTCGATCCACTCGCTGCTGTAAAAGGGATCTTCGCCAGCCACGCATTCTCCCCAGCCGTTTGCTCCGTCACAGTGGGCAGTGAGCAGCAGGATGCGGCGGCTGTACGTGCGCCCGAAGCTCGTCTCGAAAAAATGGACGAGCGGCATATGAATCTCGCGGAGCGTGATAGCCTCAATCTTCATCGTCTTAGGAAGCTAAGAATCTATCACGGACGCAGGGAGACGCGGAGCAAGACTAGGACAAGTAAAGCGCAGATCGCCGAGAAGCGGCTTTCTCCGTGTTTCTGCGCCTTCGTGGTGAGATCACTCTTGCGACGCATACGACCGCTCCTCATCCCATTTTCCGAGCAGGAACTTGCCGTTGCCTTCCGAGTCGCGCTCGAACCCCAGCACGTTGAGCCCGCTGTTGAAAGCGCGTAGAAACTGATTTCGGTTGCGCTCCTGCACCTGCTGCGCTTTGCTTCTTGTTTCGGCCCCGGCCTTCCACTCGTAAATCTGGGCGGGAACGTCAATCGCAGCCTGTTGGTCGAACGGCGAGTTTTTCCCCGTCGTTAGCAAAGTTCCCACTCGCTGCGAATTCAGCCACCACTCCGCGATCAGCCGGTCGCTGGGTAACCCGCCCTGCAAGGGGGATGATGTGATCCCATACTGGTTGATGTTGTAGCGGCGCGAGATGGCACCCAGTTTTTCAATGTTCAAGTACGAGTTCTTGATCTCAAGCGGATCGAAGGTCCACTCGATCAGTTCGATGCCGCGCGCCAGCGCGTCTTCCCGCTGCAGCAACTTGAGACGGCGGCCTAGCCCGCTATTGCGGTGCTCCTTCCGAACGGCCAGCATGTGCGAGTGAAGATAAACGTGACCTGATCGCGCGCCCGGAACCGAAAGAGCAAAACCAACCATTTCGTGTCCGTCGAAAGCACCCATCACCTGCCCGCCAACTTTTTCAGCGACTACAAACATCCGCAGCGGAACGAGTTCGGCATCCGTGAAATTCCAGATTTCTTTCTGCAGCGTGACGCAGGCACGCAGCTCATCGAGACCCTGGCAGCGTCGAATCACGATCGCATCCGCGCTCAACCTTGCTTCTCCTTCTCCTGTCGTTTCGCCTGCTGCCACAGCGATTCAAGTTCATCCATCGAAACTCTCTCGGGAGTCGTACCGCTTTCACGCAAGCGTCCCTCCATCCATTCAAAGCGTCTGCGGAATTTGCGATTGGTCTTGCGCAGCGCCGATTCCGGATCGAGAGATAAATAGCGGGCGATGTTGACCAGCACGAAAAAAAGATCGCCGACTTCTTCTTCCAGCCGCGTCTGGAGATCTTCAGGAACATTCTGTCGTCCGGAACCAGCGACTCCACGGCCTTCGGGGTGCGGCCCGGGCGCGGGAAATTCCCTCAGATGATCCTGTAGTTCTTGTGTCTCCTCGGAGAGTTTGCCCAACAGGCTATCGATGTCAGGCCAGTCGAAACCCACCTGTGCGGCGCGAGAGCTGAGTTTGTGAGCCTCTAGCAGGGAAGGCATCGACATGGAAACTCCGGCCAAGATCGATGGTGGGGAGGACCGAGCTTTCGGTTGGGCACTGTCGGCCGTCCTCGCAGTGTCCTGCAATCGTTTCTCCCGTTCTTCGAGTTTCAGCGCTTCCCAGTTTCGTTTTACGTCTGCAGAAGTATCGGCTTTGGCGTCGCCGAATACATGAGGATGCCGGTCCACTAGCTTGCGGGAAAGTCGCTCAAGAACGTCGTCGATGGAAAACGATCCCTGCTCCTTTGCCATTTCCGAATAGAACAGCACTTGCAGCAACAGGTCACCGAGTTCGCCCGGAAGTTCATCCCAATCGCGATTGTCAATCGCTTCGAGAACTTCGTAGGTCTCTTCGAGCGTATAGGGTTTGATGGAATCGAAGGTCTGCTCGCGATCCCAGGGACAACCTCCGGGCGCCCGCAGACGCTCCATGATCGCGACTGCCCGTTCGAAACGTTCGCCGGTGGTGGACATTGGCAACCAATGTAAATGAGCAGGCACGGCAGGAGCAATGCAGCGCCGGGCGTTGTTATCGCGATAAACCGTGATGATGCCCTCGGCATCCAAACACTAAGAGTACTTAAAAGTCTAAGGAGATCATTCATGCCGAATACTCTTCAGGGAAAAACCGTAGCAATCCTGGCAACCGATGGATTTGAGCAATCTGAACTTATAAAACCGAAACAAGCGTTGGAAGAGGCCGGGGCGCGAACGCAAGTTGTCTCCCCTACCGAAAACTCGCTCACCGAGAAAACGATCAGAGGTTGGGATAAGAAAGACTGGGGCGAAGAAGTAAAAGTCGACGTTGCATTGAGGTCCGCGGACCCGTCGCAATACGACGCACTTCTTCTGCCCGGCGGGGTTATGAATCCGGACCATCTGCGGATGGATCCAGATGCGGTGAAATTTGTGAAGAATTTCATCGACCAGGGGAAACCGGTCGCGGCGATCTGTCATGGGCCATGGATGCTGGTGGAAACCGGCGCGGTGCGTGGACGCACCGTGACCTCATGGCCATCTCTGAAAACCGATATTCGAAATGCGGGTGGGACGTGGGAAGACAAAGAAGTGGTAGTGAGTAACGGAGTGGTTACGAGTCGCAAGCCTGATGACATCCCGGCGTTCAATCGGGAGATGATTAGCTTGTTCTCCAAGGGAACTACGGCAACCGGAGAGTCGGAACGCAAAGTCGCGTAGCTCTCGGAACCCTTAAGGGGCCCGGCTTGGAGGCGCTTGCTCCCAAGCCGGCATTTTTGTGCCCCGATTTCGAACGTCGGCGCGACTTTGGTCAACTTTTCTGCGGTACCAAGGTTACCTTCTTTTGCCAACGAACCCCGTGCAGACTCTAATCATTACCCGGCTCAGGACTTGCCGCGCGCTTTACAATCAGTTTTCGGGAAGGTTCCTATCTGATTAACACGCCATGGTGTTAGCCGCCAATCCGCGAGGTTCTCTGGAGAGCCAGCACTTTCACGTGGTGGTGATCGGAGGGGGCGTCAACGGCGTGGCCGTGGCTCGGCAATGCGCCCGTTCCGGCAAGCGCACCCTGCTGATCGAGCAAAACGATTTTGCCTCTGGAGTGACGAGCCGCTCGACTCGAATCATCCACGGCGGCTTGCGTTACCTGGAGCATGGCGAAGTGGGGCTGGTTCGGGAATCGTTGCGCGAGCGCGAAAGCCTGCTCCGCGAGCGATCTCACTTGGTGCATCCTCTGCACTTCCTTTTGGTTATGAACGAGAACAGCCAGCGCAGCGCATTGAAGGTGCGCGCCGGATTGTGGCTCTACCAGCGCATGGCGGGAAAACCGAACAACACTGATACCAGCGAAATGGAATTGAAGCAGTTGGAGCGGGCGCTGGACGCCGGACATCGTTGGTCCTTTTTCAATTATGAAGACGCGCAATGCGAATTTCCCGAGCGACTGGTAGCGGAATGGTTGTTGGAAGCCGTGGCCGCAGGGGCAATTGTCCGCAATCATATGGAAGCTCTGGCAGTCGACGTGGCGCATGGGCGAGTGCGCGGCGTACTGCTGCGTGATCAGATCACCGGGCGGGATGAGCGCGTCGATGCCGGCTGGGTCATCAACTGCAGCGGACCTTGGGCGGACCGGGTTTGCCAACGCTCCGCGATTCGAATGTCAAAGCCGATGCTGGGCGGGGTGCGCGGTTCGCACATTGTTTTAGGCCGGTTTTCCGGTTCGCCAAGTGCGGCCATCTATACCGAGGCGGTAGATGGGCGTCCCTTTTTTGTTCTTCCTTGGAATGACCAGATCCTCGTGGGAACTACCGAAGTTGCCGATACCAGCGATCCAAGCAGAACCCTTCCAACAACGGAGGAGATCAGTTATCTGGTGCGCTCAGTGTCGCAACTTTTTCCTAAGGCAAAGATATCAACGCAAAGCGTGAAGCACGCCTTCGCGGGAATTCGGCCGCTGCCCTACTCCCCAGACAACCGTCCGTCCTCTGTGACGCGGCAGCATATTCTGCACGATCATGCGGATGACGGAGCGGTTCACATGCTTTCGGTAATCGGAGGGAAGCTCACGACTGCGGCGTCTCTGGCGCGCGACTGCGCGCGGAAAATCGGATTGAACGCCGCCGAGCCGAATACGATGGCGCTCGGGCAGGGGCCTGCGCTCGATCCTCTGCTTGACGAGGCGGTGTTAGAAATTGCGCGCATCGGATCGGTGAGCGAGGAAACGGCTCGCGGCATATTGGAGTGGCATGGCAAACGCGCCCCCGATATCGCTCGCATGGCTCTGGTCGGCGCCGAGTTGCGTGCGCCGATTTGTCCGCATACCTCGCATGTGGTCGCTGAGGTCGTGGAAGCATATCGCAGAGAGTTCGCGGTAACGTTGGGGGATGTGCTGCTGCGCCGCGTGCCGGTGGCGTTGGGCGCGTGCTGGTCAGAGTCATGCAGCCGCGAAGCCGCGCTGCGCATCGGCGCCGTGGTCGGGTGGAACGAATACACTATGGGGGCAAACCTCGAATCGTTTGAAACCGAGCGCGCAGCCTTTCTTCGCCCCGTGGGACGAGCTGCCGCGGCGTTCGAGGCGGCGGCCGATTGATCTGGCAAAACTTCCTGGCTACGGCGCTGCACGGATTCACACAGATAAAGCTAAGAAATAAGTGTCCGCTAAAATCCGTGTGAATCTGTCGCCGTTTTCCTACACTCCTGATTTAGTTGCTGGCTTTCGTGTGAGCACAAGCCGTTTGGGATGGTCGGAGATAATTCCGTCCACTCCCCACTGCGAAAACCGCGTCATATCGGCGCGGAGATTTACAGTCCATACCAGTACCTTCTTGCCTGCGGATTTCATGCGGTCGACAAGCTCACGATCAAGTAGCTTGTAATAAGGAATTACGTATTCCACCGGCAACTGAGGCCAGCGGGCGAACTCGACCCGCGTCTCGCAAATCAGGCCCAAGGGAATCGTTGCGTCGATACCGTGAAGAACTTCGAGCACCTGCGGGAGAAACGACGAAACTATGAAGCCGCGTACCGGACGAAGGCTCTGCAACAAAACGGCAGTAATCGTCTCTAGGCCGCCAACTTTCAGCTCGATATCGAGGAAAGCTGTGCCCTGATAATGATTGAGAACTTCGCTCAACAAGGGCAAACGCAACTGCTGCGCTGAAGTATCGGCGATATTGATGCCGCCAGCATTAGAATCGTGACAGATGACGGCTTGCCCGTCCGCACTGAGGCGCACGTCAAATTCGAAGCCATCGCAACCGGCCGCCAGCGCAAGATCGAAAGAGGCGAGCGTGTTTTCCGGAATGGACTTTTCACCACGCGCCCCACGGTGACCGAGCAGAAGAATTCCCATCGAATTCGATTCTACCGGGCCGCGCCTTATCGTTGGAGTTACGCGCTGGGGTTAATCCAGATCGAAGTCGCGGATGGGTTTGCCCGTGTCAGGAGTTTCCTTGGCCTTCTTCACCGCCTCCTGAAATTTCTTTTCGAGAAGCTCCGATGCATGTTTTTGCGCCTCTACGGATTGCCGAAAGATCGATTCGCGGCGGCTATCCTGTTCCTTCATCGCGCGCGCCGCATCTTCCATGTCGCTAAACATCCTGGGCTTCACGGCTGCGGTGTGCGCTATTACAGCGCCGGTCGCGGTATCGATTTTTAGCAGTGCGCCGCAGCACGGACAAGTAACTTCGATGGTGGCAGCAATTTTTGCCATTGTGCGAATGATACCGCAAAAGCCACCATTTTGATGCTAGCGATGGAGTTTGATCGGGAAGAGGTGAACCAGCCCTAAGAGTTCCCATCCGAGCAGAAAAATCGAAAGCAGAACCACGAGAACCGCCATCAACTCTCCGAAGGTGAGGCCGCGACGGTTGGGCTCGAAGCGGCGCGCTGCCAGGGTCAGAATGTTCAAAGTGGCGAAGCCGAAGACGACCGCCCAGAGAATGTTGTAGATGTCGTTGCGGCCCCTGGAGGAGCGTTCGAACAAAAAAACTGTTGCCGCCAAAACTGGCTGAAACCGTTTCGAAAGCACGGTGCGTGCGAGCAATTGGCGGGCGAGCAAGAACGTTGCCGAGATGGCCATAGAACATGCCGCACGAAGCCGTCTCGTGCGGCCCGAATGATTGGATATTACATTTTTCCTGCTGCATCGGTCATGCAGGGGTATACGGCAAGGCATCACCGGTGATCGTGCGGTCAGAGTTCGCAGGACGCTTTCAGCGAGACGCCTTCAGTAAGATGTGAAGATGGCTAAACGGCGCATTGTTTTCTTTGACGTCGGCAACACGCTTCTCTTCCCCAACCGCGCGACGATTCTGGCTCCGCTGGGTGCCCGTCAACCCAGCCTGGATCAATGGCAGGCGCTGGAGCGCAGAACCAAAGGTGAGTTTGACCGGTGCATGCAGGACGGCAAGATCGATCGCAGCTTCTGGTGGATATTCCACACGCACCTGCTGGAGCAACTTGGAATGGACATGGGGGTTCGTGAGGCGCTGGTGAAGAACACGCAAAGCTCTGCGAACTGGGACCAGATTGTGCCCAGCACTCGCGCCTGCCTCGAACGAATGAGGGCGAGATTTCGAATTGCCGTGATTTCGAATTCCGATGGCAGGATTGACCGTGTGCTCTCCCAGTCTGGCATCGCGGAGTGCTTCGAGAGCATTACGGACTCAGGAACCGTCGGAGTGGAAAAACCGCGTCGTGAAATTTTTGATGTGGCGCTGCGAAGCATGAAGGCACGCGCGGAGGAAAGCCTGTATGTCGGTGACGTATATTCCGTGGATTACATGGGAGCCCGCGCCGCTGGGATGGATGCGGTTTTATTCGATGTAGCTGGCGCTTACCGCGATCGTGGCGAAGTGCCTCGCGTCGAATCCCTGGAGCAACTGGAAGGGTGGCTTCGGCGATAACGAGGTGTCGTACAATTCTTGATCATGTTCGACTCCACGCGACTGGTTTTGTTTCTAACCGCCGCGCTTTTGCTTGCCATTGCTCCGGGGCCGGGAATGTTGTATGTGCTGGCCAGAAGTCTGGCGGGAGGCAAACGCGAAGGTGTGCTCTCGGCGCTGGGCACCTTTCTCGGCGGGATGGTGCATGTTTTTGCTGCGGCGATGGGAGTTTCCATTATCCTTGCGCGGTCGGCAATGGCCTTCGCGGCCGTGAAGTATGCAGGTGCAGCCTACCTTTGTTTTCTGGGAGTAAGAATGATTCTTGAGGCTCGAAGACAGGAGCCTTTGCCGGTGGACGAATTTCCTCCACATAAAATTCAGGCCGCGATCGGCGGGACTACCCGAAACCCGCTATGGCAGGGCGTAGCCACAGAAGTGCTCAATCCCAAGACAGCATTGTTTTTTCTCTCCTTCATTCCGCAATTCGTTAACCGGGGGAGTGGACACGTGTTTTTTCAGTTTGTTGCGCTGGGTACGGTTTCGGTGGTGCTAAACACTTCGGCGGATCTGATCGTAATCATGCTGGCAGGCCCGTTAGGGAGACTCATTCGATCTTCTCCAGTGTTCCGGCGCCGTCAACGCATGACTACTGGGGCGATTATGATTGGTTTGGGCACTTATCTGGCTGTCAACGATAGCAAGTAGGCATTGAAGCGCCGTGGGCGGGCAAGGCGATGCCGCGAAAAACGACCTGCCCCTTTGCTACAACTCTAAAATCTGATGGTCGTGGCAATCGGTGCGCATCGTCTGATAGATGCTTCGCAGCAATTCGATTCCGTGGCGAGCGACGAAATAGGAGCCGGCCAGACCTCGCTCCTGCAACTCCCCATTGGGATAGAGCATTTCACTGAGGAGCGCTGCATGACGGCTGACTACTTCACTGCGGCGCAGTTCGGCGGCCAGTGCGCGTTCCCGGAGGCGGTCAAGCTGATAGTGAATCTTTGAAGCACCTGTCTCGCTGGCTTCAACTAGCGTCGGATCAAGTTTGGCCAGCGCATCCTTCAGGCCGGAAAAAGATTCTTCCACCGACTTGCTTGCCCGTTCGAAAGCCGCTTGCAAATCCGCTGGCAGCGTTCGCGAGGCAAGTGTCTGCCGCAACTCCTCGGGCCCTTGCAGCGCGTCCAACACCGTGATGCCATATTGGCTCAGCCACCGCTGCACCTTGGGGCCTACCAAAGTTGCCGAAAAACGTGGCACGATCGGCGTTACGCGGCCCAGCAACATTTCGTAAACTGCTCCCACCTGTGCAAAATATGCTGCTTCGGCAGCACCGCCGGTGTAAGCCAGCGTAGGCAGAAGGTAATCCTGCACGACCGGTCGCAGCAGCACATTCGGGCTAAAATTCTCGGGCGTTTTGGCGATGCGATCCAACAATTCGGAAGAGGAAAGTTTTTCCGCACCGGGTTCGCTGCCGATGATAAATTCTGCGCTGTTATCCGGCCCGTTAATCCTGCGGTGGATTGCTGTGCGCGCCCCGTTATGCAATGTGAAAAGCAACACCGATGACGGCGTCACTTTCACCTGCTGGTAGTAACCCGCGCTGTCCAATTCCTGGCCTCGCGCCAGCAAAACGGCATCCAACTCTTTAGTGCGTTCGATGGCCTTTCGATAGATGGGAGCGGCCACGCGATGCAATTCCGGATCGGAGGCATCGAGCAGAATCACACCCCACGGACCGAACAGACGCGTGAAGAAGCGGGCAAAAGCGCTTCCCATCGATTCGCCGGGACGATAAGACTCGCGCAGAAACTGCACTACTTCCCCGTCTCCCAGTAGCGTTGCTGCTTCTTCGACCACGGGCAAAATCTCTTCGCCCAGGCTCACCGCGCTTACTGGCGCACCTGCAACACTGTGACTGGGAGTCGTAATGGTTCGCAGAGCGCCGTCGGAGCCAGGCACGGAGACGTGATTCACCTCTGCAAGGTCATGATCGTAAGTAGCCAGCCAGAAAACCGGAACCGCATCGATGCCGGCGGCCGCTGACTCTTCTGCCAATTTGATTGCCGTGAGAGCCTTATAGATGGTAAACATCGGGCCGCCGAACAGGCCCACTTGCTGCCCCGTCACAACCGCTGCGGCGCCCTGGCGCAAACGCCGAATGTTCGACAAAGTTTGCGGCGAAGCGCCCCACGATGAATTTTGGCGTTCAAGGATCGCGCTGACTTGCTCGCGCCGGGAGGGATCGTACTGCAGAGTGGAGGCCTGCACCTTCACCCACTCAGTGAAGTGCGGAGAATGCGGGTAAAAAGGGCGGACGGCAGGAGAATAGGAAAGGAAATCGGTGAAAAGGCGCGTGGTTTGCGGGATTTGGGCAAAGGGCAAACACTGCGCTCTCACCGCGGGTTCTCCTGACAACGCCGGTTTCTACATCTTTGGACGGATGAGATCATCACAGGTCAACGCCTTATTTCACAGTCCGGCGTGGTAGTTGAGATGCCATAAACGGGCACAAGATGCAAGATAATGCAGAGCCACCGATCAGCGTTAAACCGATTGACCGTGAAGCTTCCGCCGTCCGCCTAAAACCGGTTCGCCGCGAGCGTGCAGAGATCGCTTAGAAGGTTTTCTAGGAACGCAGCTGAGCACGTGAATTGTGAGGAACCTCTCGGGAGACTAAAATCAATTCTCGGCAGCCAAAAGGTTGCAGCTGTCGCTTCGATCCTTTCCGAGATGGCTCATTGCGCGGAAATGGATTGTGCGCAAGACCCCAGAAGACGCTCTTCTCCCAATGAACCATCCCAAACCACTCGTACTCCTCATTCTTGACGGCTGGGGCTATCGTGCCGAGTCCCGGGCCAATGCCATCGCGCTCGCCCGCAAGCCCACTTACGACCGGCTGCTGCGCGAGTATCCCAACACGCTGATTCATACCAGCGGACCGTTTGTCGGTTTGCCCGAAGGGCAGATGGGAAATAGCGAAGTCGGGCACCTCAACATTGGGGCTGGCCGCATCGTTCACATGGACATCACCCGCATCGACCTGATGATTCACAACGGCGAATTCTTTTCGCATCCGGTCCTGCTCGCGGCGATGAAACATGCTCGCGTGGCCGGACGAAAGCTGCATTTATTCGGCCTGCTCTCGGACGGCGGCGTCCATTCGCAGCAGGCTCATCTCTATGCTTTGCTGAAAATGGCAAAGCAAAATGGAGTGGATCGGGTTTTTGTTCACGCCTTCATGGATGGCCGCGATACTCTGCCCACGAACGGAGCCGGCTACCTCGAGCAATTGCAGCAGAAAATGCGGGAATACAACTGCGGCAGAATCGCTACGGTAAACGGCCGTTACTATGCCATGGATCGCGATCGGCGATGGGAGCGTATCGCAAAGGCCTACAACGCAATGGTCTTCGGCGATGCGGAGGGCGGCAAGCGCGCCGATCCGGTACGGGGGATGAAGGATTCATATAACCGCGGCGTGACCGACGAATTCGTCGTACCCTTTGTCTGCACGGATACGGATACGGATAACGATCAGAGCGGCCAGCCACTGGCGACGATTCGCGACGAGGATGCCTGCATTTGCTTCAATTTCCGCGCGGATCGGGTTCGCCAGATCACGCGCGCTCTGGCCCGCAACAGCGGTTTGAACGCGAAGGACGGCAGCGACCTACCGGGCGCGGCCGATCTCGATGCCGCGATTGCCCGCGACCGAGTTCCCGGGAATCTTCACTACGTTTGCATGACGCAATACGACAAAAATTTCAGCCTGCCGGTTGTGATTCCGCCGGAGTCAATGGCGAACATCCTTGCCAACGTAATGGGCAATCTCAAGATGCGCAACCTGCGGGTGGCTGAAACCGAAAAGTATGCGCATGTCACGTATTTTTTCAATGGCGGCGTCGAACAGCCGTTTCCCGGCGAGGAGCGCGTGCTCGTGCCGTCACAAAAGGTCGCAACTTACGATCTGAAGCCGGAGATGAGCGCCGCTGGCATTGCCGACGCTGTTGTAAAGGCCACTGAAGATGGGACGTTCGACGTGATCATTGTAAACTTTGCCAATGCCGACATGGTCGGCCACTCGGGCAAAATCGAGCCCACGGTCAAGGCTGTCGAGACTGTAGACGCCTGTCTGAGCCGAATCGAAGCGGCGGTTCGCGCCAAGGGCGGCGCCATGCTCATCACCGCCGATCACGGAAACGCGGAAATGATGATCGATCCTGCGACCGGCGGACCGCACACCGCGCATACCACCAATCCCGTACCCTTCATCGTCGTTGCAGAGAATGCCAGGCAGTTCACACTGAAGCCTAACGGTTCGCTACGGGATATCTCGCCAACGATGCTAGGAATGCTCGGCGTCAACGAGCCAAAGGAAATGACAGGACACGACCTGCGAGTGGCTCGAAAAATCGGATGATTTGGTAATCGCTTCATCGGGTAATCTGAGCAGCTTGGCATCGTCGGATGATCCGATGGCCCGATCTCCGGTTACCCGATTCTTCTTCGTGCTACAGTTTTCTCACGGGCATCTGTCCGCCCCATTTCATGGAACCGCGGCTGATTTGGATCAATTTGCTGGTGAAGCTTGGCGTGGCTGCGGCTGTGTCCAGCAGCCTGGTGCGCTCCAAGGAATTCAAGTCGCTTTTGTTTCGCGAAGAACGCGGGTTTCCGCACAAGGTTTATCTGGTGTTATGGATGGCGCTGCCGATCATGGTCGGCGTGTGGATCCGGTTCTCGGCGCAAAGCTTTCTCGCCGGAGATCTGAGCTTTGAGACCGCGCTGTTGCTGGGCGTGATCGGTGGACGCTGGGCTGGATCGCTCGGCGGAGTGCTGCTCGGGATTCCGGGTGTGCTCCACGGTGAGTGGGCGGCGCTCCCATTCTGCGTACTTTGCGGTTTCATCGCTGGCCAACTGCGTACCATGGCTCTCGACAAAGATGACATCTGGTCCTTTTCTCCATTCATCGATCAAAGTATCTTTCGCCTGATCCGTCGCAATCTTCCTACCCCGCGCCTGTTCGACTGGCAGATCATGTTCTTCGCCACGATTATCGGATTGCGTTTCGTGCAGAGTGAACTGGCGCGATATTTTCCTCACTCTATTTTCAGCCTCGACAGCGGCAACCTGTGGATCGAGGGGGCGATCTACTTGGCTTCGGCGACTGCTATCGGGATTGAGCTCAAAATTTTTAACAGCGTTCGAATTCAGATTAAACTGGAAGAGCAGGAACGCTTGCTGCTGCATGCGCGCATGGAAGCTCTGCAAAACCAGATCAATCCCCATTTTCTTTTTAACACACTGAATTCAATTTCCTCGCTCGTGCGCTTCGATCCGGAAACCGCACGCGAAGTAATTTCCAAACTGGCTACCATCCTGCGGCGCTTGCTCAACAGCACTGAGTCGTTCGTGCCTCTGCGCGAAGAAGTGGAATTTATCGACAACTATCTTGACATTGAAGTGGTTCGTTTTGGAAACGATAAGCTGCGAGTGGTAAAGGAACTCGATCCCGCGTCGCTCGACGTGATGGTTCCCAGCATGCTTTTGCAGCCGCTGGTGGAAAACTCCATCAAGCACGGCCTCGCCTCGATGGTGGAAGGCGGCAGTATTTACCTGCGCAGCCGCCTTTCGGAGTCAGGCCTGGTTATCGAGGTGGAAGACGACGGCGTGGGCATAGCCGCCACGCAGCCGGAAAGCTCGCGAGGTGCCGGTATCGGTATGGCGAACATTTCGGAGCGCCTCCACGTTTTGTACGGAGATACTGCGCGGATGACTATCGACAGCGGCGAAGGCAATGGGACTTTAGTACGAATCCGCTTGCCGCTTTTGCAGGCTTCAGGTGCAATTCCCGAGGCCTTCTACGAAGAGCGCTCCAGCACGCGCCGGTAAAAATCTTCGTATTGCGGAACGATTCTGCTGGAACAGAAGCGCGCTTGTGCGACGGCGCGAGCGGCTTTACCCATCTCCCGCAAACGGCTTTCGTCCTTCAGCAGCTCGATGGCATAGCGGGCCATTGTGTCCACATCTCCAACGTCGGCCAGGTAACCGCTGATGCCATGTTCAATTACTTCGGGTACTCCTCCGGTGCGGGTTGCGATCGGCACTACCTCGCATGCCATCGCCTCCAATGCCGCGAGGCCGAAGGATTCCAGTTCGCTCGGCATCAGAAGAATGTCGGCGATCGCTAATTTCTCCTGCACCCGATCCTGCTTGCCCAGGAAAAGAACATCTTCATGGATTCCTTTTTGCACCGCCGACCACTCTGCAACCGAACGGTCCGGGCCATCCCCGATCAGCATCAATTTCGCCGGCATCTGTTTGCGCACGCGATCGAAAATCTCGATTACATCTGACAGTCGCTTTACCGGGCGAAAATTTGAAAGATGGACCAGCAATTTTTCGCCCTCCTCAGCATACTCGCGCCGCGCCTGTGGCAAGACGATGTCCCTGCTGTACACATCGCAATTCACTGAGTTGTAAATAACTTGAATATCTTTCTTCACATCGAAGACTCGCATCGTGCGGTCGCGCAGATAGTTGGAGATAGCGGTGACGCCGTCGCTCTGGTCGATCGAATACCGCGTAATGGGAAGGTATGAGCGGTCTAATCCTACGAGCGTAATATCTGTGCCATGCAGCGTTGTGACGAAGGGCAGGCGGCGTCCCCGAGGGCCGTCCGCTAGCATCTGGCGTGCCAGCAGCGCACTCACCGAATGCGGAATGGCATAGTGCACGTGCAACAGGTCGAGGTCGTAGAGCTGCGCGACCTCTGCCATGCGTGTGGCCAGCGCGAGATCGTAGGGCGGATAGTCGAACAGCGGGTACCGCGACACTTCGACCTCATGATAGTGGATGTTGTGTTCCTCGCCGCGGAGCCGGATGGGCGGAGCATAAGAAATGAAATGAATCTCGTGGCCACGCTGAGCGAGCTCCAGGCCGAGTTCGGTGGCCACGACTCCGCTGCCGCCATACGTTGGGTAACAGGTAATGCCGATTTTCATTTCGCGAGTCTCGGCCTTTCCCGATGGTCCTGTAGTTCGATGGCAATAAACAACAAAGGATGCTCATTCTACAGGGTGTGTTGGTATTTAACATTGACTACCGGCGTACGGGCAGGGCTATTCGGAGGGTTTTTCCGCCGACTTGGAAAGGCCGGGGTCTTGCTTATCCAGATGGGCCTGGAAGCGCGCCTTAGTATCCTCAGTAAGACCTGTGAACTCGATACCCATTCCGACGCCGGGATCGCGCGTACGGATTGTCGCTGTGGTGGAAACATGTTCCTGATCGATCCAGAAATCGAGGCGTAGCGAGGTAGAGATGGCCAAGGGCATAACCGTCTCAACATAACAACCGTTGCCGCTGATGTCTGTGGCATTCACTCGCATGGGAGTGTTCACCCGCTGGTCGCGGAGTTCCAGGGGAAACGAAATTTTGTGGCGTTGAAATCGTCTGCGATTATCCGGGCTTGGGACCGGCATGTTGGAGCGAATTTCGGCTGGCAGTTCAGAAATCCAGGGGCACTCCTGGTCGGCTACCAACTGGACCCCGATTTGAACTTTCTTGATTCCGCCCGCTTCCATAACCCAGATCACTTTGCAGCGGGCTTTCTTCTTGTCGTATTGAACGCCGATGACGTCACCGACTTTCAATTCCTGCTCGAGGCCGCAAATGCACGCGCCGGTGCAGCTGACATTCTGAGCTACGGCATTTTGATGGAATGGCTGATCGTTAGCCCCCATGCCCCACACGCGTACGCGAAGGTCTAAGGTCGCGCGCGGGGCTGCCCCTGCAACCGACATATCAAGGCCTCTCAACCTGAATTCTTTGCCGAACTTAACCTAGATGATACGCTGCCCGCGCAACTGGCCTAAGGTTACGAAAGTTACGTTGCTGGGACACGCTGCAAATCTTAGCCGATAAATCATGGGTCGGCGTCCAAAATCAAGTCCCGGTACGAAATCAATTTGATGCCCTGATTCAATAGCAACTCCCGAGCGCCGCTCATGGTTAAGACGCGCAACTCGGTCTCTCGCGATTCGCGCAGCCGGGTTTTTGCCGCCTTCAAATCATGGTCGTTATAGCCTGGGTGGCAGACGAATTCCCAAGTTCCTTCCGGAATAATGGCAGCGATCGCACGGAAAAGCTTTTCGTCGAGCGCTCCAGTTACGACGATGCCAAGCGTACCGTCGGTGGTCAACATTCCCGCCGTCCTCGCCGCATCGCGAAACTTGTTGGCAAGGCCGCGGAGAATTCGAACCTCGGCGTAGCGCCTCCAGAGATTGGGCCGGGTTAGCAGTTCGCTGGACCTCAATGGCTTGCCCGGACCGAAGGGATTGCGAATCGCGCGAACGCCGCAGGACTTGGCTGCTCGCAACAATGGCCGCAGCACCCCCGGAAACACATGCGTGTGTTTGTGAGTATCAACGTGAGAGACACTCAGGCCAGCCGATTGCAGCTTGTGAATCTGCGCTTTCGCTTCAGACTCGATCTCGTCAGGATCCAAAAGGCCAGCAAGGACGCGCGCAGCAAATGATTTCACGCCATCCCGGAAATGGGAACTGCCAGATCGCGTTGAAGTAAGGGAGGGCAATTGTTTCGCGTCAAGAACCGGTTCGCCATCGATCAAGACTACATGGCACCCCACGCTGAGAAGTGGAGCAGCCTTCGCCGAATTCACAGCATCATGAAATGCCCGGCCATTGGCCATCAGCGTGGACGAGGTAACGACTCCGCGAGTATGAGCTTCGACGATGGCGCGATTGATGCCCGCAGTGAATCCGAAATCATCGGCATTGACGATCAGGCGCCGCACGCCGTCAGTCTAGCAGGGCGAGTCTGGGTCAACGAAGGCTTTGCTGGGGCGAACACGATCTTCACACGATTTCGCCGCAACGCAAGATGACTCGATGTTTGCCGCTTTTTCAGCGCTCCCTTATACTGACTCCAGACACTGAATCCAGGTGCTTCGCGGGGCTGCCCTCATCAATTCCCCGAGCCCTTTTTCTTTCGGACCGCGCTTTGAATCGCTTCTGTCGCGGCAGATTAAGAGGGCGGTTAGCTCAGTTGGTTAGAGCGCCTGCCTTACAAGCAGGAGGTCGCAGGTTCGAGTCCTGCACTGCCCACCAGTTTTGTTCTTCCTCTTTTGTTCTGTAGGATGTGAAAATCACATTCGGAATTCGATTCTTTCAAGTACTACTGGGCGAGGCCAATCCCTTGGAATGCTAAAATTACCCATCCATGATCGCCTTTGTGCTGCTCCGGGTGCTTCTGATCCTTCTCCTGGTGGCAGCGAATGCGTTTTTTGCGGCTGCGGAGTTTTCCCTGGTCAGCGTTCGCGATACGCGCATTCAGCAGCTCATTGCCTCTGGACGAATAGGCGCGCGCATCGTTCTGCGCCTCCATCAACATCTCGACGAGGTAGTGAATGGCGTTCAGTTGGGCATCACAATGGTCAGCCTTACTCTGGGCTGGATCGGCGAGCCCATGGTCGCCAGCCTGGTGGGAACGCTCCGCTTCGTACAAAAAGTCCCGCACGCGGCGGTTTACGCGCACGGCATCGCCATAGCGATTGCTTTCAGCCTGATCACCTACCTGCACGTCTTGCTGGGTGAACTTGTGCCCAAGACGCTGGCCCTGCAACGCTCCGAACAGATCGCCCTCGCAGTGGCCGCTCCCATGGAAGCCTTCCTCACGGTCACCCGGCCCCTGCTTTTTTTCATGCGCCGTTCGGGCGGGTTGGTCCTGAAACTTTTCGGAGCGCGCGAAACCCGCCGCGGAGGCGCCGTCCACTCCCCGGATGAACTCAAGCTTATCGTCACCGCCAGCCGGCAATTCGGGCAAATTCCCGAGTCGCAGGAAGAGATGATCCACAACGCTATCGAGCTCGACAGCACCACCGTCCGCGAAGTGATGATCGCGCGGCCCGATATTTTTTCGTTGCCGTCCGACCTCACCCTCGACGAGGCTCTCAACCGCGTCGTGGAAGGCCAGAAATCGCGCATTCCGGTATACGATCCGCAGCGCGGTCCCGAACACATCGTCGGAGTGCTGTATTACAAGGAACTTATACGCTGGGTGCGGATACGGTTGGCGAATCTTGGCCAGCCCGTAGCCTCGCGCATTGCGCGCACGCAGATCGGACAGATCATGCACGACGTGCTGGTGGTTCCGGAAACTAAGGTTCTCTCCGAACTGTTGGAGGAATTCAAACAGCGCCGCCGTCACCTCGCCGTGGTGGTTGATGAATTCGGTTCGACGGCTGGAGTGATCACGGTCGAGGACATCCTGGAGCAACTCGTCGGCAATATCGAAGACGAGTTTGATGTTTCCACGCCCGAGCCTGCGTTGGCGGATGAGTCTGTTTTGGTGCTCGAAGGTGCGGTGAATATCCGGGACCTCGAAACCCAGCATGGCTTGATCCTGCCTCGCGACGCGGGTTTCGAAACTCTGGCTGGATTCATGCTGGCTCGACTGCAACAGATTCCGGATCTCGGCGATTCTTTTGAATACGAAGGCCATCGCTACACGGTGGAAGAGATGGAAGGCCACCGCATCGCGAAAGTGAAAATTGAAAAAGTAGAGAATGTCGGGAGCAGAGCCGAAAGTGCGAAGCAGGCGGCAGACTAAAGTCTGACTTGTTTTTTATTAAATCTCTTATTCCGCCTGGATCACCGGTAGTGCCCTGATTAGGACGCCACCGGAACACTTCGGACCTCCTAGACGAAACGACAACTGGCACTGGGTACTGGCACTGAAACCACTACTCCAACGCGTCCTCTACACCCTGCCAGTAATCTGGCTCGTCGTCTCACTTGTATTCCTGCTGATCCATCTCGTCCCCGGAGATCCGATCCAGCAGATGCTTGGCGAAGGTGCTCCGCCGGCAGATATCGCAGCCACCCGGCATACCTACGGCCTCGACGCACCCCTCGGCGAACAGTACATCCGCTACTGGAAGGGCGTTCTGCATGGCGACCTTGGCCCATCATTCCGCTACAACCAAAGCGTCACGCGACTGCTCGCCCAGCGCTATCCCTACACCCTGCAGTTAACGCTAGCATCGTTGTTCGTTGCGATCGTTCTTTCGATTCCCGCAGGCGTGCGTTCCGCTCAGTGTCGCAACCGCTGGGATGATCGGTTGCTCAGCGTAGTCAGCCTCTTCGGCCTCTCGTTTCCAAATTTTGCGCTGGGGCCGATTCTGATTCTCTTGTTCGCGATCAAGCTGGGATGGCTGCCGGTCTCCGGCGCAGGCTCCTTCGCCAACCTCGTACTGCCGGCCATCACGATGGGCGGTGCGCTTGCCGCCATCCTCACCCGGATGGTGCGAACCTCGATGCTCGAAGAACTCAGCCAGGACTATATCCGTACCGCCCGCGCCAAAGGCCTGCCCGAGCGCACCGTCGTCTACCGGCACGCCCTGCGTAACGCCATGATCCCGATCATCACTGTCCTGGGCCTGCAATTCGGCGCGCTACTGGCAGGGGCGATCGTCACGGAGACGATCTTTTCCTGGCCCGGCATCGGCCGCCTCACCATTCAAGCTATTTCGAACCGAGATTACTATTTGGTGCAGGGCTGCATCCTGGCGATCGGGTTAACCTATGTTGCGGTGAACCTCCTGACGGATGTGCTGTATTCGGTGGCGAATCCGAGGATCAGACAATAGTTGGGCCGCCCTGACGGATTTTGTGTATCACGGGCTAACCCTAAAATTGACTGAGGCAGTCGCATCATCGTGTCGCGGCCGCAGCGATCAAGTGCAGTTGTATTAGCTTAAGATGGTGCCCGATATAATGCCCGCATGCACACGCCTCAGGCTGGCATCTTCGCTCTTGGAACGTCCTCTCATGCGTACCTGGAGTTTGACATTCTGGACGCTAAGAAATACAGGGAGTTCGCCTCTACAATCTCCGCTATCCGTGAACCACGGACCACCACGGGAGGAGTGAACTTCGTTATCGGCTTTCGGCCGGAGCTCTGGCGCGACATTGTTCCAGAGGACGCCCCTCTGGGCGTGAAGGGCTTTAATGACGAAATCCAGGGCACGGAAGGTTTCGTTATGCCGAGCACGCAACATGATGCGCTGGTATGGCTCTCCGGCAGTGCTTATGACGTTATCTTCGATATGGCCCGGTCGGTCATCCATGACCTTGCAGGCCAAGCTGCGCTACGGGAAGAGACCTCGAGTTGGTCCTACCGGCACGATCGCGATCTTACCGGCTTCATCGACGGCTCGGAAAATCCAATGCTGCTCGACGCTCCCATCGCAGCACTCTTGCCCGAAGGAGTTCCCGGTGCTGCCGGCTCAGTCCTGTTGCTTCAAAAGTGGAAGCACAACATCGCGGACTGGGAAGCTCTGCCGATCGATCAGCAGGAGCGCATCATAGGACGCTCCAAGCTCGACAGCATCGAACTCGAGAACAAACCAGCGGACTCGCATGTAGCTCGCACGGATCAGGACGAGTTCGGCAACATCTTTCGTCGCAACATGCCCTACGGAAGCGTCGACGATCATGGCACCATGTTCGTAGGATTCAGCGCTGACCAGAAGCGGCTTTCCAGAATGCTCGATAGCATGGCGGGTCTAGTCACCGGCACGCGCGATGCGCTCACACGCTTCACTCAGCCATTGAGCGGTTCCTATTACTTTGTGCCTTCCGTCGAGAGTCTGCGGCGCTTAAGGCAAGACGACCACGCTGGTGGAGGCGAAGGGTAAGACAGAGCGTAATCCTGCTAAACGACTAAAAAGATGGTGGGCGCTATAGGATTCGAACCTATGACTTCCACCGTGTGAAGATGGCACTCTACCGCTGAGTTAAGCGCCCAACCGAGTTGATTTCAATTCAAACATTTGCGCGCGGATTATGCAACCGCAGCGGGCAAGCATTCAAAAGAAAACCGAACTTCGAGCAACAAAAGGTGTACGAAGAGAAACACTGCCGGATCATCCGGTGGAACTCCCCGGAGCTGGGTTGCCACCGGAAAACAAGACGCCGGCAACGGGTAATTTCAACCCCCAAAGGGCCCCCCCCGCTGGAACTCCAGCGCTCACGTAAAGACCCTTAAATCATCTTTGAATTAGAAATTTCTCGATCCGGGCGTGAGGGAATTCCGAGGGAAACATCGCTTATCAGAATGTACCGGCCTGTAATCGCAGGAACCTCGGCCTCCTGACACTTCACGAAAAGACAAAAGGATTCAACCAGCACCATGAAACGCCAAAAACGCGCCAAAACCACAACTATGTCCGTGGGCTCGGAGCCCACGCTTTCCTCCGTTGCCATTCGCAGCGGCAACGACAGCAACGTCGCCGGAGTGCCGGTGGTGCGAAGAATGAGGTATGTAGCATTGATTGTCCTGCTGCTCATGGGCGCCGCAATTGTGGGCCCGCAGGCTCTGTACTCGCAAACCGGGGCCGCGGCTTTGTCGTTTGCCAACGCGCAGAATACGGTGGCGAGCGGACTCGACTCAGCTTACGGCGTGGCATTAGATAGGAAGGGCGATGTCTTCCTTACGAGCGGTAACTATGTGTTGGAGTATCCGGTCAATGGCGGTGCCCCGACCTCGATCGGCAGCGGACTGAGCTCTCCTTCTGCTGTGGCGGTGGACGGATCGGGCAACGTCTTTATCGCCGACGTCGATAACAGTCGCGTGGTCGAAGTTCCTGCCAATGGCGGTGCCCAGACCACAGTCGGCAGCGGCCTGAGTTCTCCCCACGGAGTTGCGGTGGATGCAGCGGGCGATGTCTTCATCGCGGATACCGCTAACGGCCGCGTGGTTGAGGTTCCGGTCGGCGGCGGCACTCAGACGACAGTGGCCAGCGGACTGACCTATCCCATTAACGTGGCCGTGGATGCGGCAGGCGATGTCTTCATCGCAGGGGTAACTCAGCTTCTAAAGGTTCCGGTCGGCGGAAGCCCGGTCGCCATCGGTAGCGGCTTCACTTCGCCCCAGGGCGTAGCGGTCGACGCGACCGGCGATCTTTTCGTCTCCGATATCAACAACGGCAACGTGGTGGAACTTCCGGCGGGCGGCGGCGCCCAGATTGCAATAGCGGGCGGATTTAATGAGCCTCATCAACTGGCAGTGGATGGAGCCGGCGACGTCTTCATTACGGATACGTTCAACAATCGAGTGGTAGAAGTCGAGCGCTTCGTGGTTAAGTTCGCAAACGCGAACGTCTGTCCTACCGGAAAAACGTCTCCCGCGCCTTGCAGCCAGACCTTAGCGATCAACTATAACGTCACCACAAGCGGAACCGTAGCCTCCGCGAGGGCGCTCACCCAGGGTACGCCCGGCCTCGATTTCACAGTGGCGAGCAACACTTGCAAAGGCCAGTTGACCGCTGGCTCTTCCTGCACGCTGAATGTGAAATTTGCGCCCAAGGCGCCTGGCCTGCTGATGGGCGCCGCACAGCTGCTTAACGGCTCCGGAACAACCCCGACCATACTGGCGACCACGTTTATTTCTGGCGAAGGTCAGGGACCGGCTGTTGCATTTTTCCCCAGTCCTCAAACCGCGGTAGGCACCGGACTGCTGGGTCCCTATGGTGTGGCGGTTGATGCTAAGGGCGACGTTTTTATCGCAGATTCCGACCACAACCGCGTGGTAGAGGTTCCGGCCGGTGGCGGCGCCCAGACCACCATTGCCAGCGGAATTGATTTCCCCCAGGCTGTGGCGGTGGATGGAGCCGGCGATGTGTTCATCGCGGGTGGCTACAGTAACGACGTGGTGGAAGTTCCCGCCGGTGGTGGCGCCCAGACCACCGTGGGTAGCGGATTCAATTACCCCACTGGCGTGGCGGTGGATGGAGCGGGAAACCTCTTCATCTCGGATTTCGGCAATAATCGCGTGGTGGAGCTTCCAAATGGAGGCGGTGCTCAGACCACAATTGGTACCGGGCTAGATTTTCCCGGAGGTGTGGCGGTCGATGGAGCCGGCGATGTCTTCATCGCGGATATCTACAATAACCGCGTGCTGGAGGTTCCGGCTGGTGGCGGTGCCCAGTTCACGGTAGGCAGCGGACTCAGCCAGCCCTACAGTGTAGCGGTGGACCCGGCCGGCGATGTCTTCATCGCTGATGTGGGCAACAACCGGGTAGTGGAGGTTCCAGCCGACGGCAGCGCCCAGATCACCCTCGACAGCGGACTGGTTTTTGCCTATGGCGTGGCCGCGGACGCAAAGGGAGATGTCCTCATTGCCTCCGAATCCGCAAACACGGTGGTCTATCTGCATCGCTCGGAGGCGCCAACTCTGAGCTTTACATCCGGCGTGGGCAAGGCTAGCTACAGCCAGCAGGTGACCGTTCAGAGCGTCGGCAATCAACCGTTGAGTGCCGTGACGCCGGGAATTAAGGTCGGAACCGATTTCGATCAGGTTCCAGGACCCGGTACACCCGCCGATTGCACCAGCAAGTTTTCGCTGATGCCTGGCGCAACCTGTAATCTGAGCTTCACTTTCACTCCGCCATCCACCGGCAGCGTTAAGGGGACGGCGGTGCTGACGGATAACTCTCTGAATGCCGCTGCGGCCACCCAAACCATCACTCTGAACGGCACTGGTGATGCGCTGCTCACTCCAGCTGTCCACGTAACCGGCGGCCCATTTGTCTACAATGGCCTTGCTGAGTCCGCATCCTGCACGGCTACAGGAGGCGGAGCCCCGGTTCCCGGTTCTTGCACGTTCACCTATAACGGCAGTACCAATCAACCCGTCAATGCCGGTACCTACACCGTTATTGCAAGCTTTACCAGCACGGACCCGTATTACGGAAATGCGACCGGCACGGGCAAGCTAACGATTGACAAGGCGCCGTTGACCGTCACGGCCAATGGAGTAATTTACCTTCAAGGCACCACGTTCCCAACCCTGACGGTCAACTATGTCGGCTTCGTCGATGGACAGACGCAGACGGTGTTGACCGGCACGCTGAAAATCACAACCACGGCTACCACATCCAGTGCGGTGGGAAATTATCCGATCGTTCCCAGCGGTCTGACTGCCCCGAACTACAAGATTACATTTGTGAACGGGACGCTAGCGGTGATGGGCCCGACTGGACTTTCGGGAACCTACGCGATTCAGAACGTGAACAGCGGTCTGCTTCTGGGTGTCTTAGGAGCGTCAACCGCAGAGGGAGCAGACATTGTCCAGTGGAGCAGCACCGGATCGCTTGATCAGCAATGGACTCTGACCCTCGCAGCAAACGGAGCCTATCTGATTCACAACGTGAACAGTCAGTATGTGATCGGAGTATTCGGGGCCTCGACAAGCCAGGGCGCTACGCTGGTCCAATGGCAGAGCAATGGAAGTCCCGACCAGGAATGGCAGTTTGCTCCAGTCGGCTCGAATTGGATCATAACCGACGTTAATTCTGGATTGAAGATGGACATCCAGGGCGCCTCCACTGCCAACGGTGCGCAAGCATTTCAGTGGCCGCTCGATGGATCGCCCAGCCAGTTGTGGACGTTGACGTTGATTTCGGCCCCGTTGCCCCCGGTCCAGTAATTCAGCTCGTCCCGCGGCGCTCGTTTCGTGTACGCAGGCTAAGTAACAGCAGTCTGATCCCAAACGAGCGCCCCGCGACGTCACCGATGCGCCAAGTGTAAGTCCCTTCAGTTTTCCACCACAGAAAAGGCGATCCGTTTGGTTAGAGCAGGGGAGCGTGATAGCCTATCGGCGGCAGGGGCCGGGGCGGGTTCGGGTCGCTAACGCCTATGCCTAAAGTAACCCTCCAATGCCGAACGAATCCAGGCCCCCTCGGTCCACCGTATCTCCCTCATCGACTGGGAGTTCCGAGGGTTCTGGGGTAGAGGAAGGCGAGCAACTTTCTCCCCTCCGCGGGGTTCAATCTGATGTGAGCACCGCCGCCATGGACGGAAGCGTTCTGATGGCGTCGTTGGGGCCTCGCCCAGTCGGCGCTTTGCAGCCGGCGATGGCGGGCTCCGAAATTTACACTGACGCCGAAGTGATGCTGCGGGTGAAGGCGGGGGACGAGGCCGCTTTCGACTTCCTGGTGCAAAAATATCGCCGGCCACTGGTAAGTTTTATGTACCGGATGGCACGCAACACGGCGGCGGCGGAGGATCTTGCGCAGGAAGTTTTTCTGCGGGTGTACCGTTCTCGCCAGACTTACGAAGCCAGCGCCAAGTTCACAACCTGGTTATATCGTATCGCGACCAACCTGGCAGTGAATCACGCCCGCGACACTCGCAAGGAAAGGCCGGAAGTCACCGTCAGCCTGGACGAACCGGATGAAGAAACCGGCACGACGATGGATGTGGCTGACTCTACGATGAGCGCGGAAGAAAGTTTGGTGCGGCGGGAGCGGTTGGCGGCGATTCGCAGCAAAGTGGAAGCCCTGCCCGAGCGGCAGAGGCTGGCGGTGATCATGCATAAGTATCAGCAGATGGATTACAAACAGATTGCCGATGTTCTGAAGTTGAGCGAGTCGGCGACGAAGTCGTTGTTATTCCGGGCGTACGAAAGTTTGCGGGAACAGTTAAAAGAATTTATCTAAAGTGCATTTTCCCTAGGTGAAGTGATAGGGCAAAAAATTGAAGGAAATGATCATGAAGTGCGAGGAAATTCGAGAAATGATGCCGGACTTGGCGTCCGGACTTGTGGGAATGTCGCCGGAGATTGGCGGACATCTGGCGACCTGTGCTGCGTGCGCGGGGAAGCTGGAAGAGATCCGCAAGACCATGGCATTGCTCGACGAATGGCAGGCTCCCGAGCCTTCGCCATATTTCGATGTGCGATTGCAGGCTCGCCTGCGGGAGGAGATGGCTAAACCGCAGACGAGTTGGCTGGCCTGGTTCCGGCGTCCGGTGTTGGCAGCGGCTCTTGCCGTGCTGTTGGCAATTGGGGCCGGGCTGTTTTTCAGCAAGGGCGGCGGAATGTACAAACCGTCGGATGACGTGATCGCGATCAACGATGCTTTGTCCTCGGCGGAGCCAGGCACCGCGGTGAGCGACCTGCAGTCTCTGGAAAAGAATCACGACCTGTATTCCGACTTCGATTTGTTGGACGATCTGGAAGTGCAGCACGATGTCACGGCGAATCCGTAATTGCTGAATCTGCGGCAGATGGAACATGAGTTGGGACGGAGAGAATGCAGCTGGGAAATTTTATGATGGGGTTGGCTACGACGGCCGCGCTGTGTGCAGCGACCGTTGTGGCTTCGCTATCTGTGGCTGTCGCCCCGTGCTTTGCGCAGCATAATAACTTCCGATCTGCGCCTCCGCAGAATCATCCCCAACCGCCTCACCAGGTGCAGGGGCACGCCGGTGATTGGCTGCGTCGATATAGAAGCGTCCCTCCTCGCGAACAAGAGCGTGCGTTGCAGAGCGATCCGGCGTTCCGGCGTTTGCCACCTGAACGGCAGCAGATGTTGCGGCAAAGGCTGCAGCATTTTTCGGGCCTGCCTCCGCAGCAGCAGCAACGCATGCTGAACCGGATGGAAACCTGGGAACATCTCACTCCAGGGCAGAAACAACAAGCGCGGCAGGTTCATGGCGCGCTGCAACAACTTCCACCGGACCGGCGGCGAATGGTAACGACGGCGGTGCGCGACTTGAGCGCGATACCTCCTGGCCAGCGTCAGCAAATCATCGACTCCGCACGCTTCAAGAGCACGTTTTCTCCCCAGGAGCGGGAGATTATGCGCGGTGCGTCGACATTGCCCCTTGCGCCGCCCGATGCGCGCCGCGAAGAAGGTCCTCCGCCGCAGTAACAGCATTCTGGGTTCAATGGAAATCGTGTGAGGATGTTTCTGCTTTCGTGACGAACAAGGGAAGCACGCGTTCCGCTTTCACGGAGATCACATTGTCCTGATTCTGCAAGATTCCCTCGATGGCCAGAAAACGTTCTGAGGCCAGCAGCAGGCGATTACGGTGAAACAGGTCGGGAGCGATGATGGCATTGGCCACCCCGGTTTCATCTTCCAGACTGACAAACACAAAACCTTTTGCGGTTCCCGGACGCTGGCGCGTGATCACGCAACCTCCGATGCGGAGTCGCTTACCGCTGGGGACATCGCGCAGTTCGATGGCGCGGCGAATCCCCATGGCATTCAGCCATTCGCGGCGGTAGGCCATGGGATGCGGACCCACCGTCAGGCCAGTGCCGTTAAAATCGGCAACCAGACGCTCTTCGTGGTTCATAGGTTGAAGCGGAGAAGGCGAATCGGGCTCGGGAAAATTTTCCAGCAGAGGTCCGGAGCCGCGAACAGCGCGTTCTACCTGCCAGAGAGCATCGCGGCGATTGAAGTGCAGTTTTGAGTTGCGAGTATCGAGTTGCGAGTGAAGCCGAGATTCCTTTAGCCACTGACCACTGGCGACTGCATTCAGCGCGCCAATTTCCGCCAGCGTGGTGAGTTCATCTTTGCGTAGTTCAGGAACACGGCGCGTGAGATCGTGAATGGAAGTAAATGCAGCACGAGCGCGCTCGCGCACCAGCGCCTGAGCGGCCTCTTCGCGCAATCCACGGACATAGCGCAGGCCCAGGCGTAACGCCGGCGTCTCGACGGCTGTCGAGTGGGCGTCCCGGCCATTGGTTTTACTGATCACTGACCACTGACCACTAGCCACTGTTTCTAATGTGCACATCCACTCCGAACAAGTCACATCCACAGGCAGCGTTTTTAATCCATGGCGTTTCGCGTCTGTGATGATCGTTGCCGGAGAATAAAAACCCATGGGCTGGTTATTGAGCAGCGCTGCGGTGAATGCGGCCAGGTAATGGCACTTCAAATATGCACTGGCATAGGCGATAAGCGCGAAGCTGGCGGCATGGGATTCGGGAAATCCGTAGAGTGCGAACGATGTAATGGAGAGAATTATTTCTTCCTGCGCTTTCGGAGAGATTCCGTTTTGTGTCATACCAGCACGCAGCCTGGCTTCGATTTCGCGCATGCGAGATTGTGATCGCTTGAAACCCATGGCACGGCGCAGATCCTCCGCTTCACCGCCGCTGAAGTTGGCCGCGATCATAGCGATGCGAAGTAGCTGCTCCTGAAAAAGTGGCACTCCCAGGGTGCGTTTGAGCACCGGCTCGAGCGAAGGATGCGGATACGTAACTTCTGCACGTTCCTGGCGGCGCTGGAGAAAGGGATTAACCATCTGTCCGACGATGGGGCCTGGCCGGATAATTGCCACCTGCACAACGATGTCATAGAAACGCTTGGGGTGAAGACGCGGCAGGCACGCCATCTGCGCGCGACTTTCCACCTGGAACATGCCCACTGTGTCGGCCTGCTGCAGAGTGGCATAAACCGTGGGATCGTCTTGCGGAAGATGCGCCAGTTCGACCTCTTCGCCATAGTGATGGCGAATGAGTTCGATGGAATCCTTAAGCACCGCCATCATGCCCAAACCAAGCAGATCCACTTTGATGATGCCCATGTCAGCGCAATCTTCTTTATCCCACTGCACAACCACGCGCCCCGGCATGGAAGCGGGTTCGAGCGGCACGACCGAATCGAGCTGTCCCTGGCAGATGACCATGCCGCCGGAATGTTGCCCGAGATGGCGCGGCATATCCTGCACCGCAAGGCATAGTTCATAATATTTGCGCAAGCGCGGATGTTTGAGATCGAGTCCGGCATCGCGGAAGCGGCGGTCGAGCGCATCGTTTTCATCGCGGAATTCCCAGGTGGCAACGGCAGCAGAAATTTTGGCGAGCGTTTCCGGATCGAAGCCGAGCGCCTTACCCATTTCGCGTGCCGCCATGCGGTTGCGATAGGTAATGACATTGGCGGTCATAGCCGCGCCACGCTCGCCGTAGCGACGATAGACATATTGGATGACTTTTTCGCGCTCGTCGCCGCTGGGCAGATCGAGATCGATGTCAGGCCATTCCCCACGTTCTTCGGAAAGGAAGCGTTCGAAGAGAAGCTCCATGCCGATAGGATCGACGGCAGTGATGCCCAGCGAATAACAAACGGCGCTGTTGGCGGCCGAGCCGCGTCCCTGCACGAGGATGTTTTGCTCGCGGCAGAAGCGGATCAGATCCCAGACAATGAGAAAGTAGCCGGCAAGTTTGAGTCTTTCGATCAGCGCCAATTCTTTTTCAATCTGGCTGCGGGCGCGGTTTTGCATGCCCTGGGGTGTCCGGCCATAGCGCTGGCGAAAGCCTTCCCACGCGCGGTCGCGCAGAAACGAGTTCATGGTTTCGCCAGCGGGAACGGGATAGAGTGGAAATTGATAGCCAAGGTCGTTGAGCGTGAATTCGAGACGCGAAGAAAGTTCGAGTGTGTTGGAAATGGCTTCCGGAAGGTCGGCGAAGAGACGGTGCATCTCCTGCGGCGATTTCAAGTGACGCTCGGAGTTGCGTGCCAGCAACCGGCCGGCAGTCGAGAGCGTGCGGTGATGGCGGATAGCAGTGAACGCATCGCAGAGTTCGCGATCTTTCGCGGTGGCATAGCAAACGCCATTGGTCGCAAGCAGCGGGAGATTGAGCGATCGGGCTATTTCGATCGCGACGCGGTTGCGGGTTTCTTCTTCGCGATGAAAGTGGCGCTGCAACTCGATATACACATTTCCGCGGCCGAATAATCCAATCAGATGCCCGACTTGTCTTCGGGCTTCTTCGATGCCGCCACGCTGTAAAACGGCAGCCAGAGGCCCGTCCGCGCCGCCGGTCAGGCAAATTAGGCCATTAGCATGTTCTGCCAGGTCTTCTTCGAGGATTACGCCTTCCCCTTTTTTCCCGCGCAACTTCATTTTCGTGATCAGTTGGCAAAGATTTTGATAGCCGGCGCGGGAAGTAACGAGAAGGGGAAGGCGAAAGAAATTGCCGAGGTATGGTTTGTCGTTCCGAGCGATACGAGGAATCTCTATTCTCGGCACGCTTTGTCGGGCGTAGGGATTCCCTTCGATGGGCTCAGGGCAGGCTTTCGACTTCGATGGACCTGCGCTTCGCGCAGCACCATCTGCGCTCAGAATGACAGGATTGAAATATTCGCACGTGACTTCAGCACCAATGTGGGCTTTGATCCCAATCTTTTTCATTGCCAGGTGAAAGCGTGGTGCGCCGTAGACACCGTCTGAATCGAGCAATGCCATGGCGGGCATATTGAGCTGAGCACAAATTCCTGCCAGATCCTCCGGCAAGGAAGATCCTTCGAGGAAGCTGAAAGCAGAACGGGCGTGAAGCTCGATGTACATGGTGGTCAGTGTCCGGTGGTCAGTTCTCATTAATTCGCCGAAAAGACTGGCCACTGATCACTGGCCACTGTTCCTCAGTCATACGTGCCTTCCACAAACCAATGTCCGCCGAGCAGATCGTGTACCAGACGATAGAGCGCGACATCGACATCGTCTCCATGTTGCAAGGCGATGTCCCATTCATCGCGCGCCCACGCATTCCGCTCCCACCAGTCGCCGGAGCTGCGCCAAGGGCCTGCTTTCCACAGCACATTGCCTTGCACTTCTTTTTTCTTCGAGCAACCCAAACGCACTGGTTCTCCGTTCTCCAAAGTTACGGTGGCTCGAAGTGGAGGACGAAACATACGAAGTGCGGCGATCGGGGATTTTTCTTCGGCTCCAGGCTCATGTTTTTTTCGTAATTTGTCTGGCTGCCCTATCTCGGCCGAAAAACGCCGCATGCGAAAACCTTCAACGCTGTGCGTATCCAGCAACTCCAGCGAGCCCACGCGGGATTCGCCGACCAGCCCCACAATGCGGGCGAGCGTCAGTTCCATTTTTTCCGGCTCCGGCGACGGAGGCAGAAACAGGCCGCCTTGTGCCGATCGTGGCCGCACTGGCTCCGCAATGAGATGAATTTTCTTGATGGGGGCGCCCGGCGGATTTGCGTTCAAGTCCAGTTGCAGCAGCTTGAGAAAAAGTTTGGGATCGAGCATGGGAAGAGGAAGACGAAGCGTGCGACAAAATTTGATTTGGCGTCCGGAAACGAAATACTGAGCCGGCGATTGGGAATCGGTGTGTTCGTCGCTCTCACTTGGAATACCAAAAGTTTCTAGTTCGGGATTGATTCCCGCTGAATTTTGCAGCTCCAGCGTAAGCCGCAATTCCTGCGTGTGCAGCGCACGGGCACACAAACGTGCGCAAATCTGATCGAGCAAACGGTTCAGCAGAAATGCCAGCGGCTCCAGAAGCACGATAGGAAATTCCAACTCGATGGCTTCTTCAAACACTGCTGGAGCTTCGATTGGAACCAGCGTGCGCGCCGCCGCGCCCCGCGCCAGTTGCTGCAGGCGCAATCCCTCCTGCCCCAGCCGCTCACTCAAGGCAATTTCCGGCAACGCAGCTAACGCGCGCAAATTATGCACGCCCCAGCGATCGAGAGTTTCCAGAAGCTCGTTCTCTTTTTGAAGCTCTTTTTCGATCCCTCTGGTTTTTTCTTTACTATTTTTTTGGCTACCGCTTTTTGATGCGCCACCGACTCGATCCGCAAACAGCACTTCTACCGGCATAGGCCCCAAGCATTCTGCTTCCTTACCGGAGGGAATCACGGTCACGCCCGAAAATCCGCGGGCCGCAAGCACGGCCGCATCGGGATTCGAAGCTAAAGCAACGTTTCCGTCCAGCCCCAAGTCAGCAGCGCAACGGAAAAGGTTAAGCGCAATTTCGGGCAGCGTGCCGAAAAGGGATTCCATCCCAGCCAGGTCAAGAATTGCGGTATCTACCGCGGCATCTTCCACGCGAGGCGAAAAGGACTGCGCGCAATCCAGCAATGCAGCATGCGCCACCGATTCCTGCAGCGGAGAACACGGACACAGCGTCAACTCTGAACAAAGTTCTGCTTGAGCTTTCGTCATGCCCGGTGCGATTCCTGCGCGGCCGGCGCTCTCGTTCACAGCCAACACTTTTTCCAGCGGGGGCTTGCCCTCGAAAATGGCTACGGCTCGCGAACGCAACTCCGGCTTGGCGCGAAATATCGCAGCCACGGGAAAATTCGGCACGAAGATGCAGGCGAACATAAAGCAGCACTCAATAAAGTCAGATTTCAAAGTTTCAAGGTTTCAAAAAATAATTGCTCAACGTTGAAACCTTTATAACTTTGAAACCTTGAAACTTTGTTTTTTCAACTGACAACTGCCTCATCCCACCCAGGCGGTTTTGCTGGCGAAGGTAATCTCAGCGGAACGAACCGGTTTGCGATCCATTCGAGAGCGCACTACTTCCACGGTGATCTCTAGTTCCGTCAGCAATTGCGCGTGGGTGGGCGCGGGGAGTTGAGAATCCGTGCGATGTTTTATTCGATATTGTTGCGATGCCAATTCTAGCAATAAGGAAGAGCAGCTTCCCGCAATGGATTGCCGTTCAATTGCTAATAGAACCGTAGGCGTATGCTCTACCGCGCGACGAAAACGGAACCATGTGGTCAGCGGGATGCGGCGTGCGGTTTGCAACGGCAGGTCGCCCAGGTCGAGGGCGATCAATCCAAAGCCTCCGTTTTCGAGCAACAGGTCGGCAACGCGTAGAAGTTGCTCCAGGCTTTTTTCGCCATGGTGATATTCGGCATGATCGGAATGTTCTCCGCAACGTACCCACAGGAATCGCTCCAATTCGATTCCAGCAGCGGCGGTAGACTGTGGATCGAGAGCATCGCTGGCGTCCACGACGGCGCAGAATTCACCGCGGCGGGTGGCGGCGGCCACTGCAGACAGCAGCAAAGTAGTTCGGCCGGAAGAGGCCGGACCGCAAATCTCCGTGAGACAGCCGCGGGGCAGGCCTCCGGTGAGCGCGTCCATCGCGGCTATGCCGCTGGATACCATTTCTGGGGCGGGACGCACTGCCAGACGTGAAGCCAGGGCCACGCTGGCGAGTCTTGCATCTGTAGAAAAAGCCTTTGAAGAACTTGCGACGCCTGCTCGATGCGGCGGTCGCGCTTGGCCGAAAAGTTCAGCCCAGGAAGGTTGTGTGTACCCTTCAGCAACATCTTTACCATCAAAGACAAAATGGCGGCCTTGAGCCGCCGAAGTGGAAAACACTGCGGAAGACATAAAACCCTCAAGAATTTCAGGGAACGCCGGAGCGAGAGTCCCCAAGGCGCATTCGCTTTTTATTCGCCTAAGAGAATTCTGCGCCTGGACCAAAGATTTGTCAAGCGAAGAAGGAAAGAGAATAGGGAAGGGCTAATTGCTTACCTTGGCATCGGTCACTCGTCTAAGCCAAACAGCACAGTGATCAGGCGCAGTTCTCCATCCCAAGTGTCTGTCGCAAGGGCTGCGACCGGTCTGCTGCTTATTCCCACAGCACTGAAAGAAGAGGAGTTTTCCCATGCACAGAACTCGTCTGCTTGTTTTGATATGCAGCCTATTGGCAATGGCAAGTTTTTGCCAGGCCCAAACCGCGACCGGCGAAACCCTGATGCTCGATCTACCACGGCAGAGCCAACACGCGGAGATTACGCAACGTATTGGCATCACCAATATCACAATCAACTATCACCGGCCGTTAGCCAATGGCCGCGAAATCTGGGGCAAGGTCGTTCCGTATGGGCAGGTCTGGCGCGCCGGAGCAAACGAAAACACAACCATCACGTTTAGCGATCCAGTAACGATCGAGGGCCAGTCACTCGACAAAGGAACCTATGGCCTCCACATGATCCCAGGCGCGGACCAATGGACGGTGATTTTCTCCAAGGACTCGCGGGCCTGGGGGAGCTTCAGTTACAAGCAGGATGACGATGCGCTGCGGGTTAGCGTGAAGCCGCAGACGGCCGAACTTCACGACGCGCTGGCCTACGATTTCGATGATCTCAAACCGGATTCGGCCGTAGTCACGATGCGCTGGGCGAAGGTTTCCGTGCCCTTCAAAGTTTCTGTGAAAGTAAATGACATCGTTACCGCCAGCATTCACCGGCAGATTTACGGGCTTAACCAATATTACTGGGAGGGCTGGGACGATGCCGCGGGCTACTTCCTCGCCAACAAAATCAATCTTGATGAGGCACTGCAAGACGAAGATAAGTCGATCCAGGCCGAAGAACGCTTCGACAATATGCTCAACAAGTCGCGGATTCTGGAGGCGATGGGCCGCAAAGATGATGCCATAGCAATTCGCAGCAAAGCGTTGGACAAAGGTAGCGCTCTTCAACTCTACTTCTATGGAAGACAGCTGCAAGGGGAAAAGAAACAGGAAGAGGCGTTCGCGATATATCGCACGAATGCTAAGAAGTTTCCTGACTATTGGACTTCGCACGTCGGTTTGGCCCGCGTTTATAGCGGGCAGGGCGACTTTGATAAGGCGGTGAAGGAGATTCAGGCGGCCCTTCCGGGTGTGCCGGATGAAGCCAACAAGACCAGGCTGGAAGGCTATGTAAAGCGCTTGCAGTCGAAAGACGATATCAACCGCTAGACATACCGGAGTTGAAAGGTTGGCGAATAAAAGAGGGCCAGCGCAAGCTGGCCTTCTTTCTGAATCTGCGAGCGATTGTTCCCAGGCGATTTTATTTAGGGACTTCGAAGCGGTAGCCGATTCCGCGCAGCGTCTTCAGGTAGCGTGGGTGACGAGGGTCGGCCTCGATTTTTTCCCGCAGCCGCCGCACATAAACGTCGATCGAGCGCGGCGTAACAAAGGGAGTCTCTTTCCATACTGCATCGAGCAACTGATCGCGTGTAAATACCCGCCCATGATGCGTAGCCAAGTATTCCAGCAAGCGAAATTCCCGCACCGTGGTGAGCACCGCTCGTCCCCGCACCTGTACCGTCATGGAAGAAGCATCGATTTCGAGCTCGCCCAGGCGAAGCACTTCCGGTACCACGGGCAGCTGGCGCACACCGCGAAGTACGCTGCGCACCCGCGCCACCAGCTCGCGCGGGCTGAAGGGCTTGGTGACGTAATCGTCTCCGCCTAATTCGAGTCCCTTGACCCGGTCGGCCTCTGCCGTCTTGGCGGTCAGGAAAATGATGGGCGTCGACGAGAGAGTGGCCGTCTGCCGAATCTGGCGGCACAGGTCAAAACCGTCGGCGCCCGGAAGCATTATGTCCAGAAGAAAAAGAGAGGGCATCTCTCGCAACGCTTCCGAAACTACCGACCCGACGTTGGCAAAGCTCTGCACATCAAACCCGGCCGCCTGAAGATTATGGGAAATTAACCGTGCGATGTCTTCGTCATCTTCTACCACGAAGACCAGTGAGCGGGGTAGGATCGCGCTGGTTGCATCGCCGAGTGGTTCGTAAGTTTCTGGGGGAGAATGCATTCTAATCGCTGATCTGAAAAGCCGGGATGCTTGTTTGCCACGCGTTCTGGATGGAATCCTATTTTGAGAATGTTGCGGGAGTGTTTCCCCCGTGTTAAGGAATGATGAATTTCGGGAGCGTTCCCGTAGCCAGTTTGTTGGTTTTTTAGCTTTTCGAGCAACGCGGATACCGGCCACTGGCAACTGCTTTACGTCGCTGCGCGTTTCTTCGGTGGATGCCGCAGGCTACGGCCTTCGATCAGGCTGTAGAGATCTTCTGCAAGATTCGTGGTGTGGTCCCCGGCACGCTCCAACGCTTGCGCCATCAGGAGCACATCAAAGCTCGAAGGATTATTCTGCGTCGCGTGTTCCGTGAGATGTTTTTGGAACATGCCATGACAGACGCGGTCGATGTCCTTATCCATTTGCAGCACCTTGCGGGCGCATTCCAGATCAAGGTCGACAAATCCGCGGTAGACGAGGTCAAGCATCTCGCGCAGAATGGCCGACATTTCCACAAGCTGCTTCACATCCGAAACCGCCATCTTCGAGGTTCGCGATTGCACACGTATGGCAACGCTCATCATCAGATCACCGATGCGTTCCAGATCCGTGGTGCACTTCAGGCTGGTCAAGAGCTGGCGTGCGCGAGCCTCATTCACGCGAGTGATGGCGGCGGGCATGCGCTCATCAATGTAGCGTTCTATTACGTCGAGTTCCTGCTCGCACTCTTTGATAGCCAGGAATGCCATGCGTGACGATTGAGTCAGCAGGTCACGTACATTGAAGGCAGCGTCTCGTGCGATGAGGAAGGCTCTGAGAGCTGTGCGCGACAGATCGTCTAACGGCTCCAATCGTTTCTTGGCTGATTTCTTAGCGCCTTCCTGGATTGGTATGGGCGTGGCTTCGATCGCCGGAGGCGCTTCGGTAGCAATCCGCGGTGTTGCAGCTTTGCGAGGCATATTGACCGGAGGCATGTACGACTTGCTCGCCTCAAGGCTCAAGTATCTCATTCCTGAGTCTGCGGCAGTCTACAGAAAAAATATGAATGGAGCGTTAATGCCCGTCTAAAGATGGACGAATCGGTCAAGCAGAATGCGGTTTGGAAGGATGCGATTCAGAAGGAGTGGCGAGTCGTTGCACCTTGCGTTCCAGCAGTTCGTTCAGTTGGTCAACCAGCTCAGTGAATTTGTCGCGGTCCTGTTCGACCGCGATCCGCTGGCACAGAATCGCCATCTGCTCTCGCTCGTCGGGAGTCATCTAAATTTTCAACCCGGTATGCGCGGATTAGTTGCGTCCCGGCCGAGTGCGTAATTCGGAGCATAATTTCGGAGCATAGTTCGGAGCATAGCTCGGTGCGTAGTTCGTCTCGGCTGCCGTCCGGTTGCAGACCAGACTCGGTGCCTCTTACAGTGGGAACTGGCGCGGCGGATCAATATGGAACTGCTTGAACACTTTCGTCGTCAATTTGATTATGATGCGTGGGCGAACCACGAAGTACTGACCGCGTTAAGTAAGAGCACGAGGCCGGCAGTTCGGCCGCTGCAGTTGTTGGCGCACATTCTCTCGGCGGAGCGGCTCTGGCTGGAGCGAATCACGAAACAGCCACAAAGTTTGCCGGTGTGGCCAGATTTCATTCTCGATCGATGCAGGGCGGAGATTTCGGAGATTGATCGACTATGGGGCAACTACCTCGGCGGGATCACTCCAGAGGCTCTCTCGGAAAAGGTCACGTACAAGAACAGCAAGGGCGAGCTCTGGACAAGCGCCGTGGAAGATGTCCTGACCCAGGTGCTTTTGCATTCGGCCTACCATCGCGGGCAGATCGCCGGTCAGATGCGTGCTGCGGGCGAGCAACCCCCGTATACCGATTTCATCCATGCTACGCGTCAGGGGCTCGTTAAATCAGGGCCTTCTTAAAAAAGACCGGTTGAATGATCTGGGTGCCCAGCTTCTCCGGAAGGTGGGGTAATATTTCTGCAATGAAGAAATTTCCCGGTTTTATTGTGCTGATATTCTGTGCCGCGACCGTACTCGGCGCGGACGAAAAGAAAATTCCTCCCATGCCTGCCGCGGTCTCGGGCAACGCGGTTGCCAGTCTGAAGAGCGGTGTCGAGATTTTTTCCATAATGGGAGTCGGTCCCAAGAAAACGTGGGACGACGTCACCAATAAGATCTACGTTCTGGACCTTGCTCACGCGAAGTGGCGGGAGGGGCGTACGGTGCCCGGCGCGGCCGGCCGCTTGGGCGCATCCGCAGCTGGAGCCAAGGGCTTGGTGGTTCTTATGGGCGGTTATGTTGTGGATGGAAAGGGCCTCGAACTCATCGTTCCCGACGTCAATGTTTACGAACCGGCCGCCCATCGCTGGTCGCGCGCCAAAGACCTGCCCGTTGCCGTAGACAGCGCGGCCGTCGGTGTTGCCCATGATCGCTTCGTGTATCTGATTGGCGGACGTTCGCCGAGCGGGCCAGTCAATAACGTCCAGGTCTATGACATTGAAAAAGATTCCTGGACTCAAGCTACTCCGTTCCCCGGCACACCCTTGTTTGGGCTGTCGGGCGGGGTGGCCGATGGCAACATCGTAATTGTCGATGGGGCCAAGCCGGGTCCGGGTGGGGGTCCACGTTATGTGGCCTCTGATGAATGCTGGCTGGGCAAGATCGATCATAAGGATCCATACAAGATTGAATGGAGTAAGCTACCGCAACATCCCGGCACCGCGCGCTTCGCAATCGCCGGCGGCGGTTCCGATCACCAACACCGGGTTTTCTTTTTCGGCGGCACCGCCACGCCACATGATTACAAGGGCATCGCCTACGACGGCAACCCCGCCGAAGTTTCCGAAGTGACCTTTGCCTTCGATCTGCATGGCCACAAGTGGGAGACGATCGCGACGAACACCGACGATCCCCGCGCCGACAGTCGCGGCATTCTGAGTACGCCGGTAGGGGAATTGGTGGTGGGAGGGTTGGTGAAGAACCTGGCCGTGACCGCGCGGGTAACAGAGCTCCCGAAGAAGTGAAACGTTTTCTGCGCCGCTGCCGTGATCTCTGGAGGGCAGAATGAAAGCACCTATGTTTTATCGAATCGCTGCCGTTTTTCTGCTGCTTTTCGCGGTAGGACATACACTCGGCTTTCGCCAGTCTGATCCCAGTTGGGGAGTTGATGCCGTTCTTGCCCCAATGCGGTCAATTCACTTTGACGTGCAGGGGTTCAACCGCACGTATTGGGATCTCTTTGTGGCGGCCGGATTCTCTGTTGGCGTGTTGTATCTATTCGCGGCGATATTAGCGTGGCAGCTAGGTAGCCTTCCGGCAGCGACTTTGGCGCTCATGCGCGGCACGGCGTGGGCGTTCGCTCTTTGCTTTGCCGCCATTACGGTTGTGAGCTGGAGATATCTCTTCATGATACCCATCGCCTTCTCAATCGTGATTACATTATGTTTAACTGCGGCGGCATGGCTTTCACCGAAGCAGGTTTCCATGCCTCCATTGCGATAGTGAAGATGAGTGGAAACGGTGAGAGGATTCAGACTGCCCTGCCACCGGGACGCGCGCATTTGTCCCACGACATCACTTCGCGATACAATCCTTGAGATCGTTGCGGGCTCCTCGTGCTTCACCCCGGCGATTCGCGCCAAGGAAAATAACATGTCCGACCCTCGTTAGTTCGCCATCCCTCTGAGTCCGCAATCCGGACGTTCGTTCTGTCTCTAATAATTTGATTGGCTTCTCCGCTTTTTCATTGGCGGTATCGCGGAAAAGCTCGCAGGTGTTTATGTCAGTCATCGTTTCCGACCAAAAGCACACACTCTGGGCGTCACTCGTGGAAGCCGTTCGCGGCTCGCACCAGGACTACACCACCGGCAGTTTGAACCGCGCCATCCTGCTGCTGGCCGTGCCCATGGTGCTCGAGATGGTGCTGGAATCACTATTCGCAGTCGTGGACGTCTTCTGGGTGGGCCGGCTCGGTGCCAACGCCGTGGCCACAGTCGGCCTAACCGAATCGATGTTGACCCTGGTCTTCTCCGTAGCCATGGGATTGAGCTTGTCCACCACCGCCATGGTGGCGCGCCGCATCGGAGAAAAAGATCCTGAAGGCGCCGCCGTTGCTGGAGTGCAGGCGATTGCTCTCGGGTTGTTCATTTCTCTTGCAGTCGGTGTCCCGTGCGGGATCTGGGCGCCAAACCTGCTGCGATTAATGGGCGCATCGCCGGAGATCATCGCCACCGGCAGCGGCTACACCAGAATTTGCCTGGGCGGTAGCTTTGCCGTGCTGTTGCTGTTTCTCAACAACGCGATCTTCCGCGGAGCGGGCGATGCGGCCATTGCGATGCGTCTGCTTTGGGTTTCGAACATCATCAATCTAATTCTTGATCCCTGCCTGATTTTTGGTTGGGGCCCGTTTCCGCGCCTGGGAGTGACCGGAGCGGCTTTGGCAACACTCACCGGACGCAGCATTGGCGTGCTCTACCAGTTCTATCGTCTGATGCGCGGCACCGAGCGCCTGCGAATTCTTCGGAGCCAGATTCGACTGCAATGGACTGTACTTCTGCGACTGATGCGTGTTTCGGTGACGGGCATTCTGCAGTTTGCCATCGCGCACACGAGTTGGATTGGACTGGTGCGCATTGTGAGCATCTTCGGCGCCGCCGCGCTTGCCGGATACACGATTGCCATTCGCGTTGTCATTTTTGTAATCCTGCCGTCGTGGGGGATGAGCAATGCAGCAGCGACTCTCGTTGGGCAAAATCTGGGAGCGGGCCATCCCGAACGCGCCGAGAAAGCCGTCTGGCGCACGGGACTTTACAACATGATCTTCCTCGGCACGGTGGGACTCGTCTTCATATTCTTTTCCGAACCCATCGTGCGATTATTCACTCAAGACCCGGCCGTGGTGCCGCTGGGAGCGGCCTGCCTGCGCATCGTCAGCTACGGCAATCTCGGATACGCCTACTTCATGGTGATGATGCAAGCCTTCAACGGCGCGGGTGATACGATCACTCCGACGATTGTGAACTTCTTCGGTTTCTGGCTCTTCGAGATACCGCTGGCCTATTGGCTGGCCATTCCCCTGCACATGCGCTCGAACGGAGTCTTCTTCTCGATTGCAATTGCCGAAGAGTTCCATGGCGGCCGTCAGCGCGATTCTTTTTAAACGCGGGAAGTGGAAGAAGCAGAAAATATGAAAACAGTCATCTTGGACCCTAACACTGATGAGTGCCCCACGTTCTCTCGCCGCCTTTGCGAGAAGTGGGCTTCGGTGAGTGCTAACCGCCTCAAAATAAAATTGGCGGCGACGGTTAAGAAGAAGCGGAGTTGCTTGATCTGTGCCGATGACGTCGTGGTTCCACACCCCCACACCCTCAGCGTTTGGAATCATAACGCTGGCGCGAAATTCCGCTGACAAAATCCGAATGTCAAAGAAGTTAGACACTAAACTCCGTGAAACAAAGGACTTCGGGGACACGATCGAGTTGGCCTGTGCCAACCGTCACGGCCTCGACCAGGTATTCGCGCAAGTGATGGGCTGTGCGCAAGGTCGGATGTCACACGTGACTTGCCCGAGGCAGAATCGCCCGGGGGCGGATCGTCCGAGGTGAGGTCCGGCTCTACGAGTTTGCCTCGCCCGACAAGAAACGACCGGCCCTCGTGCTCACCCGCAACAGCGCCATCGCATATTTATCCACAGTCACGGTTGCGCCTGTCACTTCCACCATTCGCGGCGTGCCATCGGAAGTCGTTCTGAACGAGGAGGACGGCATGAAGTCCCCGTGCGCGGTCAACCTGCACAATGCAGTGACGGTGTCGCAACAGCGCCTGGGGAAACGTGTAACCCAGCTTAGTTCCGCACGGATGAATGAAGTGTGTGCCGCTCTGCGGTTCTCTCTGGGGTGTGATTCGAACTAGTTAGTGGGAACGTTCGCACTGTCTCCGAATTTCTCTGTCCAGCTCTGGCGCTGCCACCAACTACTCTAGGCTAAGGCCGGGCCTTTCTATGCCGCTCAAGGGGTTTTCGAATTTCGACGATCGCTTCTTTTACGAGCCTAACAATGTGAATAAAGACAATGAGGGTCACCACGATCAAGCCGCCAAGCTTGATTATTTGCCATTGATAGAGATCCAGATCCCATCGCATCGCGACTACCCCACGTTCTCAAGAAATCATCGATTCATCTCTCTGCCGTCTGTCAGTAGTCGGCCGTTTGCCCTTCCTTGCCTTAGTGTTTTTATTGGGACGGGCCGCTCGATTTCGTGCTCGGACCGGTACTCATATTGCCCGGCCAGGTTTCTATCCCTCTGCAGTCGGCCGTCCCGGGTGAGGCGCAACAGGGAAATCGATAGCTCGTTAGACTCGTAAGCGCGGCCAACCGTGTCCCTGAGGTGGGCTTCGACCTCGCGCAAGGTTCGGCCCGAGATGAAGAAACCGCTCTCAATCAACTGGGCGAGCGCAAGCTTCGGACCCCTCCGCCGTGCGCGCGAAGCGGCGTCGCGACGGCCGCTGAGCGATGGCCCTCGTGTGGCCCGGCCGCTGTGCGCCTTTGTGGTTCTGTATTCTCCGAGCAGAGCATCAAAGGCCTTTCCAAACGCAACCTCTTGAATGCTGTCGGGAAGGGAGGCCGTCAGTTGGGCGGCCTCCTCAAGAACTGACCTAAGGGCATCAATTTTCATGGCCACCTCCGTTGGCAACTACCAGCATGCTCATAAATGCGCTGAGGCGACTCACGTCGTCTCGGGTGAGGTCCTTAGGCAACACAAGTCGGGCCATAACGCCCGATCGAAGCGGGAACGGGTATTCCACCTCGTTCACCCCGTTCCGGTACGTCGCCTGCGCTGCCGGCTCCTGAGTAGCGGCTGAGCGGCCCTTCGAGGCGCGACTGCTGCGTTGAGCAGCCGTTGAGCTCTCTTGGGCGCTCGGTTTCCAGCTGCCAGGATTTGCCAGGTATTCGAGATACGAGCGGATCGCCTTCCGGAACCGCTGTTTGTATTCCTCCAGGACCTGAGGAAGAAAATCTTTCTTCTTTAGGTTTTGAAAGCGGAGCAGGGTTTCCTCGACATTGAGCTCGCTGATGTTTGTCTGCTCCCAATCATCGCCCAGAGCCTCTAGGACGCGGCTGCAGGCGGAGCGAAGGCCACCGGCGGTGTTACGGTTCATGAGTCCCTTTTCGGCGGCCCAAGTCCAGTGATCAATTAGAGCTCTCGCACTCGTTTCCATTTTGGAAAGACCTCCTTCGTTCCGTGTCTGCCATCCATCCATCCAATTACGTTACTGGATGCAAGTAACACTGCGATTATAGCGCCTCTGTCAAATACATGACGACATCAAACTGCAGACAGATGAGTCAAACGACGAATAATCGTCAACCGGCAACGACGGTTGGTATCAACAACAGAATCGGTTGTTGGAATGGTTTGCAAGCGCGACTGCTGCGTTGAGCAGCCGTTGAGCTCTCTTGGGCGCTCGGTTTCCAGCTGCCAGGATTTGCCAGGTATTCGAGATACGAGCGGATCGCCTTCCGGAACCGCTGTTTGTATTCCTCCAGGACCTGAGGAAGAAAATCTTTCTTCTTTAGGTTTTGAAAGCGGAGCAGGGTTTCCTCGACATTGAGCTCGCTGATGTTTGTCTGCTCCCAATCATCGCCCAGAGCCTCTAGGACGCGGCTGCAGGCGGAGCGAAGGCCACCGGCGGTGTTACGGTTCATGAGTCCCTTTTCGGCGGCCCAAGTCCAGTGATCAATTAGAGCTCTCGCACTCGTTTCCATTTTGGAAAGACCTCCTTCGTTCCGTGTCTGCCATCCATCCATCCAATTACGTTACTGGATGCAAGTAACACTGCGATTATAGCGCCTCTGTCAAATACATGACGACATCAAACTGCAGACAGATGAGTCAAACGACGAATAATCGTCAACCGGCAACGACGGTTGGTATCAACAACAGAATCGGTTGTTGGAATGGTTTGCAAGCGCGACTGCTGCGTTGAGCAGCCGTTGAGCTCTCTTGGGCGCTCGGTTTCCAGCTGCCAGGATTTGTGGCAAATGCGGGGGCTAGTCCTTTGCGCTTTTTGCAACGAAGGATGGGCCATCTTCGGGTTGTCTTGGGAAGAGAACTGTAATCTTAAACCTACCGTGCCCGCGCCAGCACCAGCGTAATGTCATCCGGTTGTTCGTTGTCACCGATCCAGTCGTCCACCGCCGCGGTAACGGTCTGGCTGATTTGCACCAGCGGCTGTTGGCGGTGTGTGCTTACCAAGATCGATCAACCGCTCCTCGCCAAATTCTCCGAACTCGTTTTCCGGCTCGGTAACGCCGTCGCTGTAGGCGAGAAAGATCTCGCCGGGATGCATTAGCACAGAGCCTTCGTCGTACGTCATGTTGTCGAAGAGGCCGACCACCGTGCCGCCGGCTTCGAGTCGACGCACCGCACCATCCTGGCCGATCAAGATCGGCGGCAGATGGCCTCCGTTGCTATACGTCAATTGATGCGAACGGCCATCATAGATTCCGAGGAAGAGCGTGGCATATTTTTCCGGCGGAGTGCTCTCGTAGAGTTGATGATTGAGCAGGCCGAGCAGCGCTCCGGGAGAAACTTCGATGCCCTCGGGCCACGCTGCCATCATCCTGCCCGCTCCCGCCACAGCGCCCACCGCCACCGGCTCGCGCGCCATTGATTCGCGCAGCTGCGGTAAACTCTCAACGCTGTAGGCGCGTACCGCCGAATGGATGGTCGCCATCAGCAGCGCGGCCGAAATTCCTTTTCCGCTGATATCGCCGACCGCCAGAATCAGTTTGTGAGAACTGGCTGTGAGGAAGTCATAGTAGTCACCGCTCACCGTGCGCGCAGGACGGCAGAATCCATGGACCTCGAGCGATTCCAGCTCCGAAACCTGCCGTGGAAAAAGTTGTGCTTGTACCTCCTGCGCGATCGCCAGTTCGCCTTCGAGCCGCTGTTTTTCTTTTTGCTCGAGAATCAACTTCTCGATGGACTCCGTCATCGAGTTGAACGAGAGCGAAAGCTGCGCTAACTGATCCGACGATTTCACCGGAATGCGATGGCTGAAATCGCCGCGATCCACGTTTCTCGTGGCGTCGTAAAGTTGCGCCACCGCTCCCGTGACCGTCTGTGTCATTCGAGTGCCGATAATCAGGGCAACAAATTCGATAATGGCGAAAAAGATAAGCACGCCAAAGAGGATGTACTCGATACCCTTGGCGAAGTCTTCGAGAGAGGCAAAGAGATTGCCGTAAAGCACAGATGGCATAGTCCGAACCCGTACGACCGGAGAGATCGGGGTTCCGATGACCTCATTTTTCCCTGTCTCCCAATCGACGACTCGAAGCGGAGTCCCGAACCAGATCTCATGATCCATGATGCTCGAGGGCCCCGGCAGCCTGCCGACCGTGAAGGTAGGGTCATGTTGCAGTCCAGCGGCGTAGAGGGTAATTTCTCCCAGACTATCGGAAAAATGTGAGGCAAGATGCTTGTCGAGCGGCTCGCTGGTCACGACCGTCAGCTTTCCGGAGCTCGTGGCGAGAAGCGAAGCGACGCGCAGATAGAGCTGCCCCCGGTCGCGAACGATTTCGTGAAACGGCTGTTTGTCGCGTAATGCGGCGGCGTAGGGATTGTCATCTTCGTGGAAGAACACAGGGTAGCCGAAGGCAGTCGCACCTTTCGCCTCCGTGCATAGCGGCAGCGGCTTTTCATCGAGCCAGGCGCATACTTGGCGATGCTCCCACAGGGGATTGCGTCTCTTTAATCCCACCAGTGATTCGGCGTTGCCATTTTCCCCGCGCTCGATCTTAGCCGCCAATTCGTTGGCGATCGCCGCGTCAGCTGCTTCCATACTTCGCAGTTGAGTGCTGATCTCAGAGGTGACCGCGAAGCCGGAAAACTGTCCGGCAAAGAGATACGCGGTAAACAAGGCCATTACGATCAGCAATACCGCGGGAATTACGCCAATGAAGATGTAGGTGACAATCAGCCGGTTGCGCAAACGCCACAAAACTTTCCGCCGGAGGGTGCGAAACGCAACAATGGCAAACAGCAAAGCCGCATCGAAAAGAAGGAACCTAACCCAACCTTCGAGGCTGGCACTCAACTTCGGGGAAAGAAGTTGCAACAGGCCTTCGAGAGCGAGAAATACAATCGCGAGTCCCAGCGAATAGCACGCTCCGCGCGCGATCCATCCCTGCGGCCATAAACCGGCCGCCAGCATTCTTTCGCGCAATTTCCAATAGGTTTCTCGCATGGGATTCGATTCGCCGCTCACGCCTTGTTACTTTGAACAAGGAAAAACGAAGACCCACTCGCCTGCAGATCGTCGCCCCGCAATCCGTGCCCCCGGATCGTTGCTCGGCAGATCGCGCCTCCGCGGTGCTCGCCGAGATGTTGTTGCTGCAAGAACTCAGATCTCCGGATAGAGATCGAAGAACGCCTCCAAACTCGTGCGCAACTGTTTCTCGATCTCTTCCTTGCTGCCCTCGAGGACGTGCATGGTGACAAGCGCCTCGCGTCCATTGCCGAGCTTGACCGGGGCCTGGCCTACTTCCGCCACATCCTCGGAAGGGAACAGCCGCATCCCGTAAACCAATGTCAGGTTTGCCATGAGTGAATTCTAACCGCCTTGCCATTCTGAGCAAAATTCTCTGCGCCCGACGTCTCCTAGAGGTTTTTCACCACAGAAGGACCGGCATGGAGAAAACGGAGAGGAAGCTTAGAAACTGATCAAAGACTTCTCGGTGTCTCCGAGTCTCTGTGGTGAAAGGCCGCTTATCATTTAGAATTCTGCCGTGCTTCAAAAGCTCATTCCGATACTTACCATTCTTGTAGCGGCTCTTCCTGCGTTGTCGCAGCAGGCACCGGAGAACTCCGCCACTCAGCCGCAGGTGAAGGTCAACGTGCTGAACGTGTGCACGCCCTCGGCGGAGGAGCAAAGGGAAATCGCGTCAGCTCTGGCGCGCATTCCGAAACAGCCACTGTTCAATGATGACTTCGAAGTTTCACATGGCCGATCGACCTTGACTGAAGCGCCGAACATCTTTCATCCCGGCCAGACGACTACGGTGTCGGACAACTCCTCGACCGCCAGCTATGTCCGCATTCGGCGTGAGTTCGCGGTGCAGGCCTTGTTTTCCAGCGTGCAGTACAGCTTCAGTAACGATGGCCAGAATATGGTGGAGACGCTCGTATTGCACGTGCGCGATCCCAAAGACTTGATTCAGGTCTCGATGGAAGATAGCGCCTCAGCAATCGGCAGCGCTGAAAGCATGGTCGCAGCTAACACTCCCGCCAGTCGCATACGGCTTGAGCGTTTCGGCAAATCATCAGTCGCTCTCGCCCGTTGCGCGGGATCTGAGAACGAAGCCTCGCCGGATCAGAGCGCCTACGAGCCGCTATTCCGCAGCGCCTCCCAAGTGCTGGCCAACTACCGCTCCCTCCTTGGCGCGAGTCATACTGTGTCGGCCGAGCTAGCCCACATCCCCGCCGCGAGAGTCAAAGCGAAAGAGAAATCGGCCAAGACATCTGACGAAAAGAAATGAGTGTGTAGCATAGCGACTTTGGCCGTCAGGAATTTGAATGCAGTTGGAGCGATGTATCCAAATCCAGAATTTTGCAATCTAACGTCAAGCAGAATCAATCATGAGCGAAACCCGCGACGTCGTCATCCTCGGTTCCGGCTGCGCCGGACACACTGCCGCGCTTTATACCGCGCGCGCCAATTTAAAACCTCTTGTGGTCGAGGGTCACGAGCCCGGCGGCCAGCTCTCCCTCACCACGCTGGTGGAGAATTTCCCTGGCTTTCCTGAAGGAATCATGGGACCGCAGTTGGTCGAAAACATGCGCAAGCAGGCCGAACGCTTTGGCGCCGAATATCGCATGGCGCATCTTACCAGCGCCGACCTCAGCAAGCGTCCATTCCTGCTCCATCTGGGCAAGCACCAGGTGCACGCGAGTTCGTTGATCATTGCCACTGGCGCTTCGGCCCGGTGGCTGGGTCTGCCGAACGAACAGAAGCTGATCGGCCACGGAGTTTCTTCCTGCGCTACCTGCGACGGCTTCTTCTTTTCCGGGAAGGAAATTGTGGTGATCGGCGGCGGAGATTCTGCTATGGAGGAAGCTTTGTTCCTTACGCGCTTCGCGACCAAGGTTACCCTCATTCACCGCCGCGACAGCTTCCGCGCTTCGAAGATCATGCTGGATCGCGCCCAGCATAACGAGAAGATTCACTTCCTCACCGACACTGTGGTTGAAGATGTCTATGACCACGCGAAGCAGGAAGTCACCGGCCTGAAGCTGCGGAATGTGAAGACAGGGAAGGTCTGGGATTTCCCGACCAGCGCACTCTTCCTCGGCATCGGCCATGAGCCCAACGCAAAAATGTTCGCCGAGCAACTTGATACCGACGCGGATGGCTATCTCAAAACCCACAACTACGTCTTGACCCGCGTCCACGGCGTTTATGCCTGTGGCGATGTACAGGACCGGCGCTATCGCCAGGCGATAACCGCCGCGGGAACGGGCTGCATGGCCGCCATCGAAGTGGAAAAGTTTCTCGAAGAGCACGGAAAGTGAAAGAGCAGTGGGCAGGGGCTAGTGGTCAGCGAGTCCGGGAGAATTCTGCTGGCCACTGACCACTAGCCACCACTTTGCGGCCCGCAATCACCTGCAGCGCTCGTTACACTTGGTGAAGATCCGATGGTAATGTGCGCCACCGTTACCGACGTGATCTGGGAAACAGATTAGAGCCCTCTTATTCTGCGTGTGGACGAATTTCTTCGGTGAAGAAACTTATCCCCATGAAGAATCGGATGGTAGTTGCTCTGCTTGTTCTTCTCCCACTTTTGTTCGTCCCCAGCTCCGCACGTGCCCAGGAAGTCGCGGAGAGCGGTCGGAAAGTTGTTACGAAAACAATTCCGCAATATCCAGGCCTCGCCCGCCCGTTGAGAATACAGGGCAACGTACGTGCAGATGTGTTGGTTGCTCCGAGCGGGAAGGTGAAGTCCCTCGAAGTGAAGGGCGGCCACCCCCTTCTTGTTCAGTCGGCCGAGGACGCGCTGCGCCAGTGGAAGTGGGAGCCAACTTCCCACGAAACCCACGAAATTGTTGAACTGAAATTCACGCCGTAGTCTCAGCCAGCCTCCTGACGGCCGGCCGATACTTGTCGTGTCTATGCAGGGTCTGCAGGGCTCTCTTTGTGATACAACTTTCTGTGCTCTTCATCCTCGTTCATCCATTGGTCTGGACAAATAATTTTCCAGGAGCGGAATGTTAAGAACTTTTTTCGTCCGTCTTTCGGAAAACTCAACCTTGCGCCACTTTGCAGAGCGTTCTTCGCTCGGACGCCGCGTTTCCAGTCGCTTCGTTGCCGGAACTGAAATTGCCGATGCCATCCGCGCCACCCAGGCGATCAACCGTGCTGGCATGAGCGTGAGTATCGATAACCTCGGCGAAAACGTCACAAATCCCGATGAGGCACGCCAAAGCGCGCAGCTTTATGATCAGATTCTTGACGGCATCGTCGCTAACGGGCTCAATGCTAATGTCAGCCTGAAGCTCACTCATATGGGGCTGGACGTCGACGAGCAGTTGGCCCGTGATCTCGTCGGTGGGTTGGTTGTTAAAGCTGCCTCTATGAATCCTGCTGGCTTTGTGCGCGTCGACATGGAGGGTTCGTGCTACACGCAACGCACTCTCGATTTCGTTCACGAACTGCATCGCATGCCGGGAAATGAGAATTCCGTCGGCACAGTCATCCAGTCGTACCTCAAGCGCTCCGAGAGCGACATCCAAAAGCTCCTGGCCGCAGGAATCCGCATTCGCCTCTGCAAAGGTGCTTATAAAGAGCCTGCAGAGATTGCTTTCGCGGCTAAATCCGACGTCGATGCCAACTACGTCAAACTGATGAAGGTCTTGATGAAAAGTGGCATCTATCACGGACTGGCCACGCACGATGAGGACATCATCAAGCAGGCCGAAGCATTCGCTACTCGGGAGAAGATTTCACCGGACTCATTCGAGTTCCAGATGCTTTATGGCATCCGGCGCGACCTGCAACAGAGGCTGGTTCGCAAGGGCTGGCGTATGCGTATCTATATTCCATTCGGTACTGAATGGTATCCATACTTTATGAGGCGGCTGGGCGAGCGGCCGGCGAACGTTTTGTTTATCGCGCGCAACTTGGTGCGGGCGTAAATCGGCATTAGGATTGGTCAGCCGTTTGGATAACACCCTGCCGGTCATGGATCGCAAAACGATGACTCGCAAAAGGCCTGCTTCGATGTTGATCAGAGTAAGTCTAACTTTGCTCTTCCTTCTAAGGGTTGCGATGTGGCCGCAGACTACGTCACCACCGTCGGATCAATCCAAGGAACAGATCGGCTACAAATCGGTCTCCGATGCCGAACAGAACAAGACGCTTCTGTTGAAAGACTTCCATCCCCGTTCCATGCTGCATGCGCCGCAGCACAACATCGATCGCGCAAAATTCTATGTGATCGATGTTCATAGCCACGTTAACGATGCCATGGGGATCGACGAGCACATGCCTCCCGCACGTGTTGTTGAGATCATGGACAATACCAATGTGAAGACTGTGGTAATCCTGACCGGCATGTGGGGTGACAAACTACAGGGGGTGATCGACGAGATGGTCAAGCCCTATCCGGGGCGCTTCATGGTTTTCGCGCAGATCGACTGGAGCAAGATTGACGATCCCAACTTCAGTCAGGAGATGGTAGCTCAGCTCGACGACTCCGTCGCCCGGGGCGCCCGCGGCTTGAAGCAGTTGAAGGATCTCGGATTGAGCATTCGCGACAAGTCGGGAAAATTGGTCGCTGTCGATGACCCGCGCCTCGATCCTATCTGGGAAGAATGTGGCCGGCTGGGTATTCCGGTTTTCATTCACGTCACCGACCCCGAGGCCTTCTTTCATCCCGTGGACAACACTAATGAGCGTTATGAAGAGCTGACCGAGCATCCCGACTGGAGCTTCTACAGTGCGCAATATCCCAGCAAGGAATCGATACTCGCGGCGCGCGACCGCGTGTTTGCCAAGCATCCGCACACAACTTTCGTCGCGCTGCACATGGCCAATTGGCCGGAGAATCTCGATTACGTTTCGCACCTGCTCGATACACTTCCCAATGTGATGGTCGAATTCGGCGCCCGCGAGGCAGAACTCGGGCGGCAGCCACGTCGTGCCCGCGAATTCTTTTTGAAGTATCAAGATCGCATCATGTTCGGCACCGACAACGGCATCGACGAGGCTATGTACCGCAATCACTTTCGTTGGCTTGAAACCGCCGACGAATATTTCGACTACTGGGGATATCCCGGACAGGGCCGCTGGAAAATCTACGGGTTGAATCTTCCTGATCCCGTCCTCGAAAAGATCTATCACAAGAATGCGGAACACATTTTTAAGATGAAGTGAGCAGTGCTTTGTGATTCGTGTCTAGTACTTGACAAAGTAAGGAGACGTAATGAACATCCGACACATTCGCGCTTGTCTCGTGATGTGTAGCTTGGTTGTGGTCTTTCAACCCCTGCAGGGCCTTGCTCAGCAGAACTCAGACGATCCCAACAATGAGCAGGCAACCGCCGTCGAGCGCGATGGACAGCATGATTTCGATCCCCTGCTTGGCTCATGGAAGTATCACCTCAAGCGGCGTCTGCATCCCTTAACCGGCTCCAATGCGTGGGTCGAATTTGATGGGACTGGTAAGTGTTTCAAGGTTTGGGATGGCGGCTCCCAGCTGGACACGATCGAAGTCGACGGCCCAACCGGACATATCGAAGGTCTGACGCTGCGTGTGTACAATCCGGAATCCCACCAATGGCGCCTCTATTGGGCCAATAGAAAGATTGGAATCCTCGACCCACCTCAGGTCGGCGAATTCAAAAATGGACGCGGCGAGTTTTTTGCCCAGGATACGATCAATGGCAAAACTATCTTGATTCGATTTGTTTGGACGAATCTGACTACGACGCCGCACTTCGAACAATCATTCTCGGATGATGGAGGGAAGACCTGGGAAGTGAACTGGATTACTGATCAGACGCGGGTTCCGGATGCGTCTGACAAAACTCGCTGAACTGGAGCGTGGACCGCCGTTAGTAAATGGAAGCGATTAAAGTTCCGGCATCCGATCCACTGACCACTGACCACTGACCACTGACCACTGATCCCTGCCTCACTGCTCCGGCACCGCGGCTCCGTCAGCGCGCGCGTCGGACGCCGCATAGTTCACCTTGGTCTTCGAATCGTGCAGGACGGCCTGCCCGCGTCCCATAAGAGTTGTGTATTCGCGGCGCACGTCGAGTTGATGGCCCATAGCAAAAAGCTTCTGTCGCACATCCGGAGGCACACGCGACTCGATCACAACGTTGCAGCCGCGTTGCGGGCTAACCGTGAAACGCGCAGTCTCCACTGCCTCCTGAATATTCATGCCGTAGTCGACAACGTTCGAAACAAATTGCGCGTGCGCCAGAGGCTGGTTTGCTCCTCCCATGATCCCGAAGCCGATGTGTTGGCTCCCGTGCTCCATGAAGGCTGGAATGATGGTATGAAACGGCCGCTTGCGGGGGGCGAGTGCATTCGGCGACGAAGCATCGAGCGAAAACAGCGCACCGCGATCCTGCAGCACAAATCCCATGCCCCGCACCGCTATACCTGCGCCAAAGGCCTCGTAATTACTCTGTATCAACGAGACGATGTTGCCTTCGCGATCGACCACCGAAAGATAAGTCGTGTCGCTAAAAGGCGGCGTACCAGCGGCAACTTCGCAATTTGCTTTCGCAGGATCGATGAGCTTCGCGCGCTGCTGCGCATAATCCTTCGACAGCATCCCTTTCACCGGAACCTTGGCGAATCGCGGATCGGCGTTGTAACGGCCGAGGTCGGCATAAGCCAACTTCATCGCTTCGATCTTCTTATGCAATTCCGTAACGCTGAGCGGGCCATCGGGCGACGGCGGCGAAGTCTCCATAATGTTCAGCATCTCCAGCGCCGCCATGCCTTGACCATTGGGAGGCAGTTCATAAATGGTCCAGCCGCGATAGGTAGTTGAAATCGGCTCGACCCATTCCGGCGCGAACTCTGCCAGATCATTTGCCGCGATAGTTCCGCCCAAGCTCTGCGAGGTGTTCACAATCGAGCGCGCGATCTCTCCTTTGTAAAATGCCTTGGCCCCATTCTCTGCCACCAGTCCCAGCGCCTTTGCGAGGTCGTGATTCTGAAACACCTGCCCGACTGCGGGAGGCTTGCCACCCGGCAGATAAAGCCTTCGCGCTTCGGCATCGTTCGCGAGCCAATCGGACGATTCACTCCAGTACGACGCAATGATTTCGGGAACAGGATAGCCGTCCTCGGCGTAGAAAATCGCGGCCTGGAACAGATCTTTCCACGCTAGTTTCCCAAAACGTTCGTGCAGCGCCTGCCAGCCCGCGACTGCACCGGGAATTGTGACTGAGTCGATCCCCGCAATTGGCATTGAGGTTGCACCCTTCGCTCTCAAGTGCTCGATCGTCAGCGCGCCTGGCGCCCATCCGCTCGCGTTCAGACCGTACAGCTTGCCAGTCTTCGCCTCCCAGTAAATGGCAAACAAATCACCGCCCATACCGTTCATCATGGGTTCAGTAACGCCGAGGACGGCATTCGCGGCAATTGCCGCATCCACGGCCGAACCACCCCGCGCCAGGATCTGAGCGCCCGCGACCGAAGCCTGCACATGGCTGGTCGCAACAATGCCATACTTTGTAACCACCATTGAGCGTGCGCTAGAGCGATCTCGTGCCGACATGGAAGAAGTGAACAGGAGGACAGTGGCTGCAATTTGAAATAAGACCTTCATGCTACACCTGCCTTCGTGTTCAGAAAATCCACCAGCGGAACTCCGCGGGTACATAAAGGGCATTCTCGTGGAACCCAAATTTCGTTGGGCAGAGATGCGACTGTTTCCAGGGCGATTGCATGATCGGCCACAAACTTTGCGGCAGATTGTCCCAGCACGGCGAGAGCAGCAATGACGACCGGTTGGGCGCCGCAGGCTTGCAGGTCCGCAAACGTTCCGCGAATCGCCGAACCCGCATTGATGACATCGTTGACGATGGCTACGCGCTTGCCTCGCACTACTTCGCGAAGTACCCGAGGAACACGATACCGCACCGGGTAAAGTCCATCCGTCGCCGCATCTTCGAACCGCTCTGAATAGGTAAACGGCAAACCGAGTTTCTCTGCGACCATCAGCGCCACGAATGCTCCTTCGATCAGTGGCCCGCATACTACCTCTGCGCGGTGCACTGAAAGACGCGCGGAAAGTTCTGCTGCCGGGCGCCGAACAGATTCTGGCCGCAGGCACAATAACTCCAGGTCAAGCCACAGGTCGCCATGGTGGCCTGACTCGAATCGAAAATGTCCCCTGCGCGCGGGTAAGAGATTTGAAACGTCGTCTTGTATCGCTGTCTGGTTCATGGAGACTAATGTGCGGTGCGAGAAAATTGGATTATACGGCTCTGACGACTTATCATCCGAACTGTAGAAATGAAAAAGGAAATCGCCGTGAAGGCAACCGCATCCCGGATTGTTTTCGGTAGTATGGTTGCCTTGTCGCTGACCTTCGCGTCAGCGCAACCCAAGCCCAGTGCGGCGCCACCAAGTTCGGTACAGTCCCTGCCAAGTCAGCCTCCGCACGAGTTGAAGGTCACCGAATACAGCCTGCCTCCAGAAAAATTAGCCAAAGCCGAAGCCCTCTATAAGACGCGCACCGTCTTGTATCTGTTCGGCATCGTCTTCGGCATTGTGGTTCTGTGGGTGCTGCTCAAGCTGCGTGTCGCCCCCGCGTTCCGCGATATCGCCGAAAGAACCAGCAAAAACCGATTTGTGCAAGCGCTCGTTTTCGTTCCTTTGCTGATGCTTTCGATCGGAGTAATTACTTTGCCGCTCGACATTTACGAGCAGCACATCTCCCGCGTCTACGAACTCTCGGTGCAGGGGTGGGGCTCCTGGGCGGGCGACTGGTGCAAGGCTGAGGCAGTCTCGCTGGTAATCACCGTGTTTGCCATCTCCGTTCTGTTCACGATTATCCGCAAAAGTCCGCAGCGCTGGTGGTTTTACTTCTGGCTATTGACGCAGCCTTTCGTTGTTCTGCTGATCTTTGTCGCTCCCGTCATCCTCGATCCGATGTTCAACAGGTTCGAACCGCTGGAGAATACGCAGCCGCGACTCGTCAGCGAGATCGAAAAAGTAACTCAGCGTGGCGGACTCAATATTCCCCGCGACCGCATGTTTGAAATGGAGGCCAGCGAAAAAGTCACCACCTATAACGCCTACGTCACCGGAATTGGTGCCACCAAGCGTGTGGTGGTGTGGGACAATACCGCGCGCGACATGACCATTCCTGAGACGCTTTTTGTCTTCGGGCACGAAATGGGCCACTACGTTTTAAACCACATCTACAAAGGCCTGGCTTTTTTCTCCGCGACCACACTGCTCGGCTTTTGGCTGGGACGAAAGATGGTTGTCGCAATGCTGGCGCGATGGAGTGGGGCCTGGCACATCCGCGACATTGGCGACTTAGCCGCGCTGCCCGTGCTGATGCTCGCGCTTTCGTTGTTAACGCTGGTGGGTGAGCCAATCGGAAATGCCTTCAGCCGTTACCAGGAGCATCAAGCTGATATCTACGGACTCGAAGTAACGCACGGCCTCTTCCCGCATAACGGCGAAGTCGCGGCATCCGCCTTCCAAAAGCTGGGAGAGAAAAGCTACGACTACCCCACGCCGAACCCCCTGCTCGTATTCTGGTCCTACAGCCATCCTTCAATTCCCGAGAGAATCCGCTTCTCGCTGCAGTATGATCCATGGGAGACGCCGGCGGGGCCGAAGTACGTGAAATAGTCGTTCAGGAACTATTGGAAATGCATTGGTCACTGGGAGTTGATTACCTCTACTCAAACTCAAGCATTACGATCTCTGGATTCGATCCCAGGCGCAGCGGCGGACCCCAGGTTCCTGCTCCGCTGGAAGTGAAAACCTGCATCTTTCCGATCCGGCTTAGACCGTACACAAACTGCCGGTAAATCCGCCGGGCCATCCAGCTCCAGGGAATGAACTGTCCCAAGTGCGTATGGCCGGAAAGTTGCAGAGAAACACCCGCGGCCTCCGCGATTTCCGGATGATCGGGAGCGTGTGTCAGCAGGATGCTGGCGCGGTCGCGATCCAATGGGATGGCGCGCAGTACAGACGCCAGCCCGTCGCGAGCTGCATTCCGATACGGCACACCTACAATTTGCAGGCCGTCAACTTCAACTTTCTCATTGCTGAGTACACGCACACCGGCGGCGGCAACGGCGTGCAGATACTTGCTGTCGTCCCCAAACTGCTCATGATTTCCGGCGACGAAATAGACTCCATGCGGCGCGGTCAGGTCGCTCAGCGGCTCCGCTGCTCGTCCCGCGTCGATCGCCGTGCCGTCATACAAATCGCCCGCGATAAAAATCGCATCCGGCTCTTCGCGCAAAATCTTTGCAACCATCCGCCGTAGAAAACTGCCGTTGCGCACGTGGCCCAGATGGAGATCGCTAATCAAGGCCGCTTTGCGTCCGCGCCACGCCGCCGGCAGGTTCGCGAGCCGCACTGTGGTTCGGGTGATTCGCGTCCAGCCCGCGTTAAAAACTCCATAGAGTCCGGCCACGACCGCGGCGGCGAAGAGCCATACCACAATCAGATGGAAATTCAACTTCAGCCCGGCCAGCCACGCCACTCCGAAAATAATCCACGAGATGGTGGCCGCCAGAAAAAGGAAACTGAGAAAACCCATCCAAATCGCGGCAGCCCTATAAAATCCGCGCACCACAGGATTTGTGTAGCGAAAAGCAAGCACTGACGCAGCAACAAAGCTCACCGACAAAAAGCCGAGAGTCACCTTGATCCACGTTGGCCCAGACGTTTGACTTCCTGCGGACGATAGTGTCCACGTTTCATAAAGAAAAAAATGGGCCAAAAAAAGAACCGACTGAATCGTTACAATAAAACCAACGAAGCGTTTTGGAAAGCGCATGGTTTGATTAGATTCCCCAAGTTGACATTTGGATTGTTGGCATGATTTCGTTGAGAATTCCCCCGCAATCGCACGGAGAAACATGCAAGAATCCATCAAGCGTCAGCCGATCGCAGGTTTGTTTCGGTGCAACGGAATCCTCGCGATCATCCTGGTATCCCTGCCCGGCATAGTGGTTTTGTGGGCACAGAATTCTAAGCCGACCCCGCCGCCGGAAGCTACGGCTCAACAGAATTCCCAAGCCGGGTCAAATCCGTTACCGCCGATTCAGCTCGACACCTCTGCCACCCTGCATCACTTGAACCAAATCATCAATTGGTATCGACATACCACCACTGGCCTGTCGATTGGGCAGCCCAGCGACGCCATTTATCAGGACAATGCGCAAAGTCTCGGAGCACAGGCGGTGCGCCTCGCATTTCAATCCGCGAAGGCCGAAAGCATTCTGCTCCCGGCTCAACAGAAGGCTGGCGATGCGAACCAGCCGTCCTCCGGGACAACCCAGCAGCAGAATCTGGCTCAGACGCAGGCCAAGACCTCTGCCCAAATCGATCAATTGCAATCGCAGATCGAGAATTTGAACGCGCAGATTGCGAAAACTCCGACCGCACGGCGTAGCGCTCTGATTTCACAGCGTGACGCCTTGCAGGGCCAGATGGAGATGCAGAAGGCTGTGCTCGACGCCGTGCAGAAGATGGCTGCGTTCGTCGAAAACAATGGCGAGATCGCGGGTGGGCTCGAAGGCGGCATCAATCAGCTCGCCCGTTCGGTTCCAGAGGTTCTGGGCTCGGTTGCCAATCCTCAAAAACCGGCCACGCCCGCTACACCCACACCGGCAACCTCCAAACCCTCGCTGGCGAATTCGGGTGGTCTTATCAGCGAGGCAATTACGTTGTACGACTTCATGAGTGCGGAGCGCCAGATCGACGGACTTGTCAAAGAGACCACCTACACACGTAATGTGGCGGACCGCTTGCGTACGCCGCTCCGGGATGCGCTCCGGGCAACCATTCAGCTGAGCCAAAAGCTAGGCAATCAGCCCCCCTCCACCGATCCGCAGCAGCAAGAGCAAGAACGGCAAACGTTTGAGGAATTGACTGAGCGCTTCAAACAGCTTTCCGGTGTGCTTCTTCCTCTCAGTCAGGAAATCCTCGTGCTGGACGATAGCAAGACGAATTTTGCCGAGTGGCGTGACTCGATTTCCCGGGAATCCAAGCACGTTCTTCGCTCTGTACTCGTCCGCGTGTTCGGAATTCTGCTGGCGCTGGCGGTGATTCTAACCCTCTCAGAGATCTGGCGCCGCGTCACATTCCGGTACGTCAGCGAACCCCGCCGGCGCAGGCAGTTCCTCGTCATGCGCCGGGTGGTGATTGGGTTTTTATTCGTGGTTGTCCTGGTTCTGGGCTTCGTCAGCGAATTCAGTTCGCTGGCGACCTTTGCCGGATTCATTACCGCGGGCATCGCCGTTGGTTTGCAAGCCGTCCTGCTTTCTGTCGCCGCTTATTTCTTTATCATCGGACGCTACGGCATCCGCGTCGGGGATCGGATCAGCGTTGCCGGCATTACCGGCGATGTTGTCGACATCGGACTGGTGAGGCTGTACCTGATGGAACTGGCCGGTACAGGATTAGATTTTTATCCGACCGGGCGAATCGCTGTGATCTCAAACGCCGTTCTCTTCCAAACGGGCACGCCACTTTTCAAGCAAATTCCAGGAACCGAGTATGCGTGGCACGAGGTCGTGGTAATGATTGCGCCGAATGGAAATCATAAAACCGCTCAGGAGAAACTCGTTGCCGCGGTAAATACGGTCTATGCGTCCTACCGGGAAGAGATCGAACGGCAGCACGCCAACATCGAGCGCCGCGTCGATATTCAAGTCGAAGCGCCGCGGCCGGAGGCGCGCCTTCAGTTTGCCGACGCCGGACTGGAGTTGCTGGTGCGCTATCCTGTAGAGATTCGAAAGGCGCCCGACATCGATGAGGAAATGACCAGAAAAGTTCTGGAGCTGGTCGAAACTGACGAGGCGCTCAAAGCCGCCGTCGTCGGCACTCCGAAAATCCGATCGGCAGTCAAGGGATGAGCGCTCCGAAAGAATAAATGCCCGAACTGCCGGACATCGCCGCCTACATCAGTGCTCTCGAATCGCGCATCCTTGGGCAGCCGCTCAAAAGAGTGCGCCTCCAAAGCGCCTTTCTGCTTCGAAGCGTGCAGCCGCCGCTTGCGGATGTTGAAGGTCAGCTGGTACGCGAAATTCGGCGCATCGGAAAGCGCATCGCCATTGGAGTGGAGAACGATCTCTGGCTCGTACTTCACCTGATGATTGCCGGCCGGCTCCACTGGCGCCCTCCCGATGCCAAGCTGGCTGGCCGTCAGACCCTTGCAGCTTTCGATTTTCCCGATGGCTCCCTGGTCCTCACCGAAGCGGGATCGAAGCGGCGCGCATCATTGCACGTGGTCGGCAACGAAAAGGATCTGCAGTCCATGGATGCCGGAGGAATCGACATCTTCACGGCCGACCTCAATTCTTTTCGCACGACGCTCACTGCGGAAAATCATACCCTCAAGCGAGCTCTCACCGATCCGCGCCTGTTGAGCGGCATCGGCAATGCCTATTCGGATGAGATACTGCACGCCGCGCAACTGTCTCCAATTGCACTCACGCAAAAATTGAAGCCCGAAGAATGGGATCGCTTGTTCAACGTATCTCGCCAAACGCTTCAAAATTGGATCGACCGCCTGCAAGCCGAGGCCAAAAGTGGCTTCCCCGAAAAAGTAACAGCATTTCGCGAGGGTATGGCAGTACATGGGCGCTATGGCGGGCCATGCCCACGATGTGGCGACAAGATCTTGCGCATTCGTTACGCGGACAAAGAGACGAATTACTGCGCTCGCTGCCAGACTGGCGGAAAGGTGCTCGCGGATCGAAGTTTGTCTCGACTCCTGGGATCAGACTGGCCGCGCACCTTGGATGAACTCGAAGCTCTCAAGCGCCGCTAATGGCCCCACAGCAGCAAATCATCAGTGCTTCCGGAATATTTCAAAGACGAGATTAAAGAATTGAACCAGGGTTACGCCGATGGCCACATAGATCGCGATCTCTAACCGACGCCCGGCCTGCTGATTTCCACGCAGCAAATCGGCGACATCTTTCGTCGCCTGATGCAAGGTATCGGTCAGTTGCTCGAAATGCTGCACTGACGCCCTCATTTTTTCGGAGGTTCGCGACATCGCCAGCGACGCTTCGCCGAACTGCTGTCCATTGCGCAGGTCGAGTTCAGCCCGGCACGCCGTCCACCATGCACTCCCCGGCTCGCGGTCATACATCCGCTGCCGGATTTCCGCGTAAGAACGGTTCTTCAGCAACTCCACCAGCGCCGGTACTTGCTGGTCTGAAATCTGTGCGTCCTCGCGGACACGGTTCTCCTCAGCTCCCGCATCATTGATGAAAACCGGCATTCCATGAGCCTAGCAGCCCGGTTCGGAGCGGTTGAGATTACCGAGGTTCATTTCTGCTGCGCAATCTGAACAAGGGTAACTGACCTTACCCCTGACCCTTTTCCCGCCCCGGACATTCCGCGCACGCGCCGCTTGACTGGGAACACTTCCAGTCCCTTAAACTTGCGGCAGCGGGGAAGGCTTTGCGGTTACTTACTTTCCCGTGTAACTGACTCTCCAGATCGAGTTCGATCCATCGTCGCTCACCAGCAGCGAGCCATCGGGAGAAACCGCCACGCCCACGGGACGGCCCCAGACGTTTCCATCGGGCAGCACAAAGCCAGTAAGAAAGTCTTCATAGTCGCCACTGGCGTCGGCCTGTTGATGCAGAGGAACACGAATTACCTCGTAGCCCACGCGCACAGTTTTATTCCACGACCCATGTTCGGAGGCGAAAATATCTCCCTTGTACTCGGCAGGGAATTGTTGTCCCTGATAAAACGTGAATTCCAGCGATGCATTGTGGGGTTGCAGCAGCACGTCTGGAACGATAACTTTGTCTTTCAACTCCGGATGCTTTCCTTTGTGACGCGGATCCTGATGCCCGCCCATATACCACCAAGGCCAACCGTAAAATCCGCCTTCTTGAACGTGGGTAATGTAATCGGGTACCAGGTTATCGCCGAGGCCGTCGCGCTCGTTGACTGAGCACCACAACTCGCCGGTCTTCGGATTTACTGCGATCCCGCCTCCGGCATTGCGAATGCCGTAGGCGTACACGCTCAACACGCAGTTTTCGGGATTGCACACCAGAATGTCCGCGCGGTCCTTCTCCGCAGGATGCGTGTCAGGATCGTCCACGTTCGATCCTGAACCATCGGCCACAAACATTTTCTTGCCGTCCGGCGAAAAATCCAATGCACGCGTCCAGTGTCCACCGCAACATGGCAGATCAGCGATATGCTGAGGACCGCCGCTCGCCTTCAGATCACCGTTGTGATACGCAAAGCGAACGACTTCGTCGGTATTGCCCACATACAACCATTGCGGATCAGATCCCGGTGGATAAAAAGCCAGACCATACGGGCGTTTCAGTCCGGTGGCAAAAATGGATACCTGTTCGGGCTTTCCGTCACTGGTAAGGCCGCGAAAGACTCGAATCCGCCCGGGTTCGCTCTCCGCGAGAAAAATATCTCCGTTCGGAGCTGTGCGCAACGTCCGCGGGTTGTCCAGTCCTGCGGCGTACAGTTCCACCTTGAATCCGGCCGGAGCCACCGGCCAAACATTCTCCGGTCGCGCCACAAGTTCCGGACCATTCTCTGCTGATTGCGTTGCATAAGGTTGCGGAAGATCCTTCACCGTAATCTTGCGGACCGTTCCCGGCTTTTCGTAGCGGAAGTCTGTGAAGGGAGGCGTTGGAGGTGGCGCCTTCAACTTCGACGTGCTCATATCAGTCGGTGCCGCGTTCGCCGGTTGCGTCGCGGGAGAAGAGGATTCCATCGACTTCACGTACGTAATGATTTGCCACCGCTGCTTGGCCGGCAATTGCGCCCATGAGGGCATTCCATTGTCTTTGTCGCCCTTCGTGATGAACCAAAACACCTCACCGGGCGCAACTGAATCGAGTTTTCCGTCCACCAGCGACGGCACGTTTCCCGTGCCCTTTCCCATCTTGCCGTGGCAGGAGAGACAATTGCGTGCGTACAAACGGCCACCAGCTTGCGCGGCCGCCGCGTCTCCCTCGTAGGGATTCTTAGTCGCTTTGGCAGAGTCTGGCGCGTTGTGAAACTTAGTGTCTACATCTGCCGCGAGCAGCAGTGCCGCAGGCAGCAGAATCGCAGATGTGATGAGGGCGAGTCGAACGGCTAAAGAGCGCATAATTCCTCTCGGCGTGGTATCCAAGGAGAGAATTCTATCCTGAAAGTTTGGATGCTAGTAGCTCGCGGCCGGATTGTGCGAAGCACAGCGGTTTTCTGATGGGCTTCCGCTCGGCGCTGATCGTGCCTGTTATTTTTGTCCGGAAGTTCCTTTGGTGACCTGGTCGTACCAGAGCCGGTGATAGGTACGCGCCCAGACCTCAGAGACGCGCCCACGAATCATCGCGTGAAATGATTCGGGCTCCATGAAGACGCTCATGTAAACATGAATGATGAACGCTCCGATGGTCGCCATCGCCGCGACCACGTGTACCGTGACCACCAGATAACGCAGCCAGCGCAGGCTCCACGGGATGGATTCGACGAACCACAACCCCAGCCCCGAAATCAGCAGCAGGATCACGCCGTAAAACATCAACCAGAAGAACAGCTTTTGGCCGAAATTGAAACGGCCCACCGGCGGCAGCTTCTCATCATCATTTTGGACGTAGTAATTTATCGCCTTCAACCAACGCCGGTCGGCGTCGGTTGTAGCCAGGTCGCCGCGCCAGATTTTATACATCCACGCCACGGACAGCATGAAGGCCAGCCCAAACCAGGGATGCCAGAAGCGGGCCGTCGGTCCGCCCCCGACCACCGCGGCCAGCCAGTACATGTAAGGTGACCAGAAGGCCAGACCTGTGATCAGGCAATAGATGTAAGTCAATGCGGCCAGCCAGTGATGAACCCGCTCACTCAGCGTATAGCGAACAATCTCGCCACCAGATTCGCCAGTCGCGCGCGCGGATGAAATGACGTGCGAAGTGCTCACGGTTTTCCTCCGTTCCCATCCTTTTTGGCTGACACTTCCTTCGGACCGAAGCGAAGATAGTGCAGTGTGACGCCGACCACGCCAAAGAGCATGGCGAGATTACCAATCCACTTCGCCGGTCCTTTCCAGAATCGCACCACCCACGGAATGTGAGGATCGCGTGGCAGTCCGCCGTACAACTCAGGATGTTTCGCATCGTGCAGGACATAGATAACGTGAGTTCCGCCCACTCCCGGAGGGTCGTAAACTCCGGCGTCGCGGTAACCGGAATTTTCGCGAAGTTGCTCGGCGCGAGTTTCCGCTAGTTCCTTCATCTCCGCCTTGGTGCCAAAATGCAGGCAGCCGGTGGGGCACGCCTTGATGCATGCCGGTTCGAGCCCCACCGACACGCGGTCATTGCACAACGTGCACTTGAAGACTTTGCGCGCCGTCGGACTGAATTTCGGAATATTGAATGGGCAGCCTGTCATGCAATATCCGCAACCGATGCAGTTCGCTTCCTGGAAATCGACGATGCCATTGGCATACTGGACGATGGCGGCGTCGGCTGGGCATGCAGCCAGGCAACCCGGATCGGCGCAGTGCATGCACTGATCCTTGCGCATCAGGAGCTGCAGCGTGCCATCTTCGCGCTCGTGCTCGTTGAACTTGATCAGGTTCCAGTAATTCCATGCCGTCTCCGGCATTGTCTGGTAGCTGTTATTAAAAGTGGTTTCGCTGAACGGATAACCGTTCCATTCCAGGCAGGCCACTTCGCAGGCTTTGCAGCCAATGCACGTGGTTGTGTCCACAAGTTTGCAGACTCGGAATTCCCGGTCCAACCCAGCACCGGGAACGGACCCGGCATGTCCCGAAATTCGCACGATTTCCGTCGAGGCCTGGCTCATAATCGCTCCCTACGCCTTCTGAACTTTCACTAAGAAGCCCTTCGATTCAGGGGTGTGGGCATTGGGATCGACGACGGCGGGCGTCAACAAATTCGCCGGTGTCCGCGCGTCTCTTCCCGCATCTTCGGTGATCCCGCGAAAGCCCTGGTGGATCGGCAATCCGATCTGATAGACCTTCTTGCCATCGATCGTCATGGGTTTGATTCGCTTCGTGACGAAGGCTTTCGCGATGTAAGTGCCGCGCGCGCTGATCACCTTGATGTTTTCTGCTCCCTTGACGCCCAAATCATTCGCCAGTTCGACCGGGATTTCAATGAACGGTTCTGGGATCAGTTGCACATTCATCGGATTATTCTTCGTCCAATAGTGATATTGCTCGGTTAACCGGTACGTCGTGCAGACAATGCTGTACTCCTCCGGAGTTCCAAACTTGTCGTACGGCGTAGTGAACTTTTTCACCAGCGGATTATTCGACTGCTCGGGGTGCAGCGGGTTTTTGATTGGGCTCTCGATTGGCTCGTAATGTTCCGGGAAAGGTCCATCTGCCAGCACTCCGATGGGCGCGAACAGCCGCCCGATGCCTTCCGGGTTCATGATGAACGGCCCCATATGATCTTTGGGAGCGGAATCCGGTTTGAAGTCGGGCACATCATTGCCTACCCATTTTCCCGCCGCCTCGTTCCACCACACCTGTTTCCGCGACGGATCCCACGGCTTGCCGTCCGGATCGCAGGATGCCCGGTTGTAAAGCACGCGGCGATTTGCCGGCCACGACCACGCCCAGTTCTGGAAGATACCCAGACCTGACGGATCCTCCGTGCCGCGACGCGCCATCTGGTTTCCGGCCTCCGTCCAACTTCCGGAATAAATCCAGTTGCCGCAGGTGGTGGTTCCGTCATCTTTCAGCCAGGCAAAACCTGGCAACTGCTGGCCGGCCTTGATCACTTGCCCGGTCGCTGGATCCGTCAAATCGGCCAGGGCTTTGCCGTTTACCTCCATGGCTACTTGCGAAAGTGAGGGATGCGCGGCGTCGGCGTAGGCCCAGCTCAGATTCAGAATAGGGTCGGGAAATTTTCCGCCCTCCTTCTTATACAGATCGCGCACGCGGAGGAAAATCTGCGCGACGATGTCTTGATCAAGGCGCGCCTCACCCGGCGGCGGTACGGCCGCATTCTTCCAGATTGCCCAGCGCGCGGAGTTGGTCATGCTCCCGTCTTTTTCCGCAAACCCAGCGCAGGGCAAACGGTATACCGTAGTGTTGATAGTTTTCTGTTCGTCGGCAGTAATTCCCGGCGCTCGCCAGAACTCGCTGGTCTCATCCGGATAAATTTCGCCCACCACCAGCCAGTCGGCCTTCTTGAGCGCGTTGATGTTCTTGTTTGTATCCGGGCCGATCATCACGCCGTTCATGCCGAACGCCATCATGCCCTTGACCTTGCCGTTGTACATGTCGTCCCAGATGTGGGTCCACGAGTAGTCACGGTCGACCTTAGGCAGGTAGTCGAAGGCAAATTGATTCTGTTTTGTCGCAGCATCGCCGTACAGCGACTTCAAGAGCGAAACGAAGAATTTCGGGGTGTTCGAGTAGTAGTTGAATGAGGCCCAAGGCGTGGGTTTTGAGGCCGTTGGAGTGGTCCGCTTAAGATAGCCGGCCAGATCTGTATCGGTTGGAACGGGAGCTTTCAGATATCCCGGAAGAGAATCGTACAGCCCAGCCATGTCGGTGGCGCCTTGAATATTGGAATGGCCGCGTAGCGCGTTTACTCCGCCGCCTGCTCTCCCAACGTTGCCGAGTAGAAGCTGGATCATGGCGGCGGTGCGGATGATCTGCGTTCCGAAAGTATGCTGCGTCCAACCCACCGCGTAGATGATCGTTGCGACTTTCTTCATGTCGCCATCTTTGCGGACGGAGGTAAAGAGATCGATGGCTTTCAGGTACTGCTCTTTCGGAATGCCGGTGATCCGCTCCACCGTTTCGGGCGTGTAGCGCGAATACTGCTGCTTGAGCAACTGGAAAACACATCGGGGATGCTGGAGCGTGACGTCGTAGGCAACATTCGGCGGCAGAGCCGGGGGTGGCGTTGCTCCTCCGACCTTGCCTGGAGCGGGTTCGGGGGCATGGCCTGTCGTCCCAGCTTGTCCGGTAGAACTCCCGGTTCCTTCATAATTCCACGTGGATAAATCGTATTTGCTCGTCTCGGCGTTGAATCCGGAGAAAAGCCCGTCTTCCGGAAGTTTGAAACCTTCTTTCACGATGAATGCGGCGTTGGTGTAATTGACGAGGTAGTCTTTCGCGATCCGGTTGTTTTCGATCGCGTACCGGATCAGGCCGCCGAGGAACGCAATGTCGGTGCCGGCGCGAATTTGGCAGAAGAGATCTGCGGTGGATGAGGTACGAGTGAATCGCGGGTCGACGGAGATCAGCTTGGCATTACGGTTCCGCTTGGCCTCCATCGCCCACTTGAATCCGCAAGGGTGGTTCTCCGCGGGATTCCCGCCCATGATCAACATCATGTCGGTGTTCTTGATGTCGACCCAGCCATTGGTCATGGCCCCGCGTCCAAATGTTGGTCCCAAACTTGAGACCGTGGGGCCGTGTCAAACACGGGCTTGGTTTTCTAAATAAACCAAGCCCAACCCCCTCATGGCCTTCACGACCAGAAAATTGAACTCATTGGTATCGGTGCAGCCGCCGATGAAGGAAATGCCTTCGCACCGGTTCACGGTGTGGCCGTTCGCGTCCGTCTCCACGAAACTATCGTCGCGTGTCTTCTTGGTCCAGCGTGCAATCTCGTTCAGGGCGTCATCCCAGGAGATGTCCTGCCAATCTGTTGCGCCGGGGCGCCGCACTTGCGGCTTCGTCAACCGGCGCGGGTTGAGCATGTCCTGCTCCAGCGAAGAGCCCTTCGGGCACAAGGTTCCGCGATTGGTGGGAGTGTCGGGATCGCCTTCGACGTGAATTACCTGCGGCGTGACGTTCTTCGCCCGATCACCGATCGTGTAGATAAGGACGCCGCATCCCACCGCACAATAAGGGCACGTGGAGCGGGTCTCGGTGGCGCGTGCGATCTTGAGTTCTTTCAGTTGCGCCACCGCGGGCTTAAGATCGAATCCCAGGAGAGAGAAACCCGCTCCACCAGCCAGCGCGCCTTTGAGGAAAGTTCTGCGGGAGAATTCCATTGCGCATCCTCCGTCTACTTCGATCGCCTTTCGAAATGCACTGATCGAAACAAAACCGGAATCCAGATAGCTACCAGACTTCTATGCTCTTGACTTTGAACCCTGGTTATTGGTGCGACCGCAAAGGTAACTGCGGCCGGGTTGCGCCCCATATTTTCCAGAAACTATAGTCCCAGCCGCGCCACACAGTCAATGCTGCGGAAGCTGTAGGGGCAAAGCTCGCTTCCACCGAGTTGCCTGACGGAAGTCCAGAGCCCCATAATCGCTCTGTGGCCAAAACAGCGTGGCAGCAGCGCATCCGGAGGGCGGAAGTTCTCGCCACACAGCATTCTTTTGCCGTGGAAGTTCTCAGCTTCTACGTTCACATCGCCCGCTTCCAGGAAGGGCTACATCAGCAGATGGAAAGCTTCGCCGCCACCAGTCGTAGCGAGCGCGACGAACGTAGCGCCGGCACTTCGGCTGCGCTCAGGGTGAGTTCGCCGACGGTCAGTTCAGCGTCCGGCTCACTTCCGGACCGGCAAGATGAAGGCGCTACTATCCCGATCGCCAGCTTTCCGCCGTTTCTCGCTGTTGTCGAGGAGCACGGACCCGAGCGTCTATCACAAGTCGCCAGCAAACTGCGCAGCCAGCCAGCCACCGCATGCTCCGAGCTGATCAATGCCGTGTGGTCTGACCAGGGCGAGGCGCTATCGAATCCTGAAGGATTCCTCGCCCTCGCCTTCTTGCAACCGTACGCGGAATTCGTTCGATCGCAATCCCATCTGCAACTTGAGGGCTACACCCACCCGCTATGCCCATTCTGCAACCGCAAACCCGCCCTCGGTGTCCTGCGTCCGCTGGGCGACGGCGCCCAGCGCAGGCTTATGTGTGACTTCTGCCTCGCGGAATGGGAGTTCCGCCGCATCGTCTGCCCCGGATGCGGTCAGGAGGACCATGCCAAGCTTCCCGTGTACACTGCCGAAACGTTCCCTCACATTCGTGTCGAGTGCTGCGACGCTTGTAAGACGTACATCAAGTCGATCGACCTGGCCAAGAATGGTTTAGCCGATCCGCTGGTGGACGAACTGGCTTCCCTCCCGCTCGATCTGTGGGCACAGGAGCACGAATATGCCAAGCTCCATCCCAACATGTTCGGGATGTGATTCCGTCCAAAGTCCGCGACTTATCATGCCGTGCGGGGTTTGTAACATTCTCGTGAACCATACAACCTTTGGGTTGTCAAACTTGATCAGAGTTCAGAAAGCCGTATAAGCTGAGGTTTCAACACATATAACCTGCGGACCCAGACGGAGCGTTGCATGCGTTCTTGGAAGTGTCTTTTTTGGCTGCTGACTTCAACCTTGTGCGTTGCCGCCCCATCGGATCGCATTATTAGCCCAATCGATCCAAGTAAAACAGCGATGCTGTCGGGAAACGTGCACGGCTTGGCCAGAGTCGAATTTGATCAAGGCCGCGCCGATCGCAGCCGCGTTCTTAGCGCGGTTTCTCTGGTTTTCAAACCCTCCGCAGCGCAGCAACGCGCGCTGAATACTTTGCTTGCCCAGCAGCAGGACTTAACATCGGCGAATTACCACAAATGGCTGACGCCTGCACAATTTGCAGATCGTTTCGGCATGAGCCAAAACGACATCAATACGATTGTTGCATGGCTGCAATCGCAGGGCCTGACTGTCACGCGGGTTGCAAGCAGTCGCAACCAGATATTCGTTGAAGGTACGATCGCGCAAATTGAATCAACCTTCCACACCGAGATTCATAACTACCTTGTTGACGGCGAACTACATTACGCGAACTCCACTGAACCAGGAGTTCCAGCCGCGCTGGCAGGCGTTGTGTTAGCCGTACACAACCTGCATAATTTTCAGCCCAAGCCGCGGGCCATCGTCCGGAAAATTTCGCCGGGCGTGACTGACCCGAATTTCACCTCCTATATTTCCGGCGATCATTTTGTGGCGCCGGGCGATTTCGCCACAATCTACGACGTCGCGACGCTGTATAGCGGCGGCACTGACGGAACCGGGCAGAAGATCGTGCTTACGGGACAAAGCTCCATCAACCTCGCCGACGTCGCAAATTTCCGCAGTGCGGCGGGCTTGTCCGCCAAGGTTCCAACTCTGCTGCTAGAGCCCAGCACCGGCACTTCGACGCGCTGCCCGGGGGATGAAGGGGAATCCGATCTCGATGTGCAGTGGTCAGGCGCGGTGGCTAAGAACGCGAGCATAACCCTCGTTTATGCGGGACTAGCGGCTGGTGATACGTGTACGAATCGTCAATTTGGGGCGTTCGACGCTCTGCAATATGCGATCGACAACGACTTGGCTCCGATCATCAGCAATAGTTATGGGAACTGCGAATCCGCCGTCGGTCAGGCCGAAGCCGACACGATGCAAGGATGGATCCAGCAGGCTAACTCGCAAGGACAAACCGTCATGTCGGCTTCCGGGGATTCCGGTGCCGCCGATTGCGACTTCAGAGTTAAAGCGGCGACTCAAGGCCTTGCGGTCGACATTCCCGCAGCTATTCCGGAAGTAACCGCCATGGGCGGAACGGAATTCAACGGAGATCCTGCCTCCACTGCTACAACAACCTACTGGACTGGCACGACCGGCAGTACGGATACTATTTCTTCCGCTCTCTCCTATATTCCAGAGATGGGTTGGAACGACACAACTAATCCTAATAATACCGGCGGAGATATTCTTGCTTCCGGCGGCGGCGCCAGCATTTTTTTTGCAAAACCATCGTGGCAAACCGGTATTGGCGTGCCCAATGATGGCCAACGTGATGTTCCCGACCTCGCGCTGAATGCTTCGCCCGACCACGATCCTTATTTGTTTTGCTCGGAGGATGGACAGAATGGCACGATCGTAGCAAGCTGCACCGACGGATTCCGCACCGGCGCCGGCGGAAATCTTACAGCCGTTGGCGGAACTTCTGCAGCCGCGCCCACATTTGCCGGGATCGTCGCACTTCTGAATCAGTATCTCGTGACCAACGGATTTCAAACTACACCAGGCCTCGGCAATATCAATCCCACTCTCTACCACATCGCTACCTACAACCCGACCGCGATGAATGATGTGACGACCGGCGATAACATTGTCCCCTGCGCGAGCGGAACCACGGATTGCCCGGCGTCTCTCCATTACGGTTTCAGTGCTGGCGCTGGTTATGATCAGGTGACGGGGCTTGGCTCCCTGAACGCCAACTCGCTGGCTAATGATTGGGGCGAGTTGTTTACGCAGACGACCACCTCGATCTCAACGTCAGCTACTACAATTAGCGGAGGCAGCAGCGTAACCTTCACTGCCACGGTGACGCCTTCGTCTGCTACCGGAGTCGTAAGCTTCTATGCGAATAGCTCTACCACTGCCTTAGGTTCAGCGAGCGTATCGAGTGGAACAGCTGTCTTCAACACCACATTGCTTCCGGTGGGCGCCAACTCCATCACCGCGACCTACAACGGGATTAACGCAAGCTCAACTTCATCCCCGACGGTTGTAACGGTCACAGCTCCGTTCACAATCTCCGCCGTTCCGTCGAGCCTGACCGTTTCTGCCGGGCAAACGGGACCACCCACAACGTCCGCTATAACCATTACTCCCTCCGGCGGTTTCACCGGGACTGTGAACTTCACCAACTCAACCGTTTCCAGCGGCGGCAGTTGTTCCGGCTTACCCGCGGGTGCGCTTTGCAGTTTCAATCCGGCGAGCGTCACACTGAACGGGACGTCTTCGGTATCTGTGGGCCTCACCATCACTACGGCGGCAAACATGGCTTTGCCCGCGGGGCCCCAGACCATCACGGTAACGGGGATTAGCGGGATCGTAGCGATTTCCACCACTGTCAACTTGACGATAACTAAAAGCACCGAGACCTTCACTCTATCGTCAACCGCCGCAACCTTCCCCATCGGCGTCGGAGGAACGGTCAAGATTCCGATTACCGTCAGCAGCGCAACTGGCTTCATCAACAGCAGTAACAGTACAACCGTCTTGCCCCTTACCTATACTTGCTCCGGAATTCCGGTCACCGCTGAAATTTCTTGTCAGGTTTCGGGCGATGGCCAGCCGACGAACGCCAGCTCGGTAACGGTCACGCTCGTGACCACACCAGTCACCACCGAACTGCTGCGTCCACCTTTTGGACGCAGCCGCATTTTCTATGCGTTGCTGTTGCCTGGTTTGTTTGGAATCGTTTTTGTAAGCCCGCGCATGCACCGCGTGCGGCTGCTCAGCTTGATCGTGATTCTCGGATTCTCCACACTCGGGCTGGGAGCTTGCGGCGGAAATAATAACAGCAACAACAGCCTTAAGAATGCGGGAACGCCCCCCGGCAACTATGTCGTCACCATTAGCGCCACTACCGGCGGTCCGGCCCCACTTACCAACTCGAACGCTCCCTTCTCAATCACTCTGGCTGTTTCCCCGCAGTAGACGATGCTCAGGCCGTCGGAGAAGTGATGGCTGCGTCGAAACAATTCGGCGTGTAGTACAAGAAATGCAGGTTAATGACGTGAAGTACTCCCAAAACCCAGGCGTAATCACCACCATGTCTCTCTTGCGGGTCCCGCCGAACTCCGAAGATCGAACCCCGGAAGCTGTAACCCAATAGTTGATGTCCTGCTGTGCAAAAGGATCGTACTTTGCCCCTTGCGCGTCCGCACAAGGACGAGTACCATTAACTTGTTCTCATTGGCCTCGTTCCCGCGTTGGCCTTCCGCGCCCCAGGCCGTTCCCGGCGGCGCGACGGACTCCGATAACGGATAACCGATACGCATAAATTAGTTTTTTTCGCCAGTACGAGTTTGCTTCACCGGAGACAGCGGCGACCGCGATTGTGCCTAGCCCACCGCAGCGGCGCATGAGAGCGCTCCATGCTCCTCGAATGCGTCGCCAAAGTTGAAGATTTACAGATACGACTGAAAGACAAGGGAGCTCCGCAAGAGGACTGACTAAGCGCCAACGCGGCCAGAGCCTTCCGCAACCAAATGGGGAAACTGAAAGCGCAAGAGTTTGCAACAGCGCACCGGGTCTAACGCCCGGTCTAGCAGCATTGAGAGGACTATGAACGCAGGACCAGGAAGACCCTCCGGTGGTGGCGGAGGCAGAAATCGACGGCGTCGCGGACGCCGTTCTAATAATCCACGCGGTGCCCGCCCCGGTGGGCCCAGCCAGTCACGCCACAATCAGGATGGCATCTATACCGCGCCTATGGACCACAGCTATCGCGCAGCCTTAGGGGGCAACAACGGCCAGGGAGGGCGTCGGGGTTCGCGCCCCGGCTTCGCGGCGCCTTTTGCGCCAGCAGACCCCGAGCCGCTGCCCGCGCGCGAAGATTCGAGTTCTCGTATCTTTGCCTTCGTCGACGATCTGTTCTTTCAAGCCAAGATTCAAGAGACTGCACGGAAGTTGAACGTTAAGGTGGAATTCGCCAAAAACGACAAAGACCTGGCCGAGCGCCTGCAACAGAATGGCGAGGAGAAACCCTCCTTGATTATCTTTGATCTCAACAACGCCAACGCCAAGCCCCTCACGCTCATCCCCAAGCTGAAATCGAAGCTGAAGAAGGGAACCTCTATCATCGGGTTCCTCTCGCACGTGCAAGGAGATCTGAAGCAGAAGGCACACGAAGTAGGGTGCGACATGGTCCTGCCCCGCTCTGCGTTTTCGCAGAACTTACCTCAACTGTTGCGGCGGCACGGAGCACCGGAAGAAGAGAGTCCGACTGTGCAGTAGGCTCGGAAAGGAAAAGGTCCCATTGCGTTCCTATCCCGGAGGCCAGCCCAGATGCCGCCCCCCTAACAGATGAACGTGAAGATGAAACACCGATTGTCCCGCTCCTGGACCCACATTTAGTACCGTCCGGTATCCTTGTTCAATGTTCCGTTGGCGGGCAATTTCCGCCGCCGCTAAGTGGCAGCGTCCAATTACTTCCGCATCGTCCGCCTGCGCTTCCTTCAATCCAGCGAAATGTTTCTTGGGGATGACCAGCACATGGGTCGGTGCCTTCGGATCGATATCTTCAAAGGCGAGTACATGTTCGTCTTCATACACTTTCTTCGAAGGAATCTCGCCGCGGAGAATGCGGCAAAACAGGCAATTGCTCGTGGAATCGGTCATCAGGCCTCCCGCGCGAGGATAGCATTATGTAAGAATTGGCGAGGCGAACTAACCACTGACCACTGATCACTGATCATTGACCACTGACCACTGACCACTGACCACTGATCATTACCACTAATCATTGATCACTGGCGCTTGTTTCTAATCCAATCTCACGACGAATACAGCGCCTTCTGGAGTGTGGGTTTCTGCGGCGAGGTTCTGGGCGCGCTGGCGATCGTCATCGAGCACACGCACCCGTACCCACCAATCCCCGGCTGGACTGGAGAAGCGCTGTACCTTCGCCGTACGGTAACGGTGCGTCAGATGGTCGGCGAGCTTGTCGGCGGCCTCTTCGTGCGGAAAGCCACCAATCTGCACCGCCCATTTCCCACCCGTCTCCAAAGGAACCGGCGTTTGCATCACCTCCAGTTTCACTTCCGCTACTCCCGGCAGGTAAACATCAAGCTTGCGCGCCGCAGCCAGCGATAAATCGATAATCCGTCCCGGAATGAACGGTCCGCGATCAGTGATTCGCACCAGCGCCGTGTGGCCAGTGTCCAGATTAGTAACCCGAACAATCGATCCCAGCGGCAGCGTGCGATGCGCCGCAGTCATTGCGTGCATGTTATAAACTTCGCCATTCGATCCGTGCCGATTGTGATAGGGAGGTCCGTACCAGCTTGCACGGCCGATTTCGATCAGCAGCGTCTTGGCGCCGGCGGGAATAGCAGGCTCAGCCAAGTCCGCGACGCCTTGTCCAGGACTGGGCTGTCGGCCACTTTTTCCAGCAGGCTCAGGACACGTCGCGACTGAGCAAGGTTCGGTCGCTGATCCCGGAGGCGGGGGCAAATCCATTCGCGTCTGCTTGGAATGACCACAACTCGTGAGCAGCCCCGCGAGAAGCACGATGAGAGCCCAATGACGTAAGATGAAAGCTGTGTAGCGTTGCTTCATTTGTGCGACGCTTTTTGCTGCTCCATATAGTCGGCTAGTTCGGTTAGCTTTTGGCTCGCGGTGCGCAAGGCATGAGTGGAGTGCTGGCGAACCGTCGGCACGACCTCCTCATTCAGGTATTTTATGAATTCCGGGATCTCTTTCTCGATCCGTTCCGCGGCCTCGGCGACAGTCTTGCTGACCCGCCCCGACGCTTCTGCTATCTTGCTGTTGAAGTCGTTCATAATGCTCCTCGCTGCCCCTTGGCGCAACTGACCTCATGCGACTGTGTGCGGATGCCCAAGCCCCTGTCATTATTTCCTGCGCGGGGCGCGGGGTCAATGGCAGGGCATAAGAGGAAGCAATTGGATCGCGGAAAACTGCCATCCGCGTGTAATGGTTCGAGGCTCACTGATGGTCTTATGCTGACCACCACCGGCCGCCCGACACGGTCGATGTGCGGCACGGAGCAGACAAGGGATCTATTCTTGGGCGGCGGCGTAATCGGCTGATAAACTCCGATCTTGGGTGACGCACGCTTTCCGACCTGCGAAGGGCTGCAAGCTGAGCAGCTCTGGCCCAGGAGTCTATTTCTGAAGCCAAAGCCCAAGCTCCAAATGCGATCTGATTTCAAGAAAAAAACTCTTCGCCGAAGTCTGCTTGCCTGGTATGACCACCACGCACGCGATTTACCATGGCGCACGAATCGCGATCCCTACCGCATATGGCTTTCCGAAATCATGCTGCAGCAGACGCGGGTGGCGGCGGTCATCGAACACTACCATGAATTCCTGCGCCGATTCCCGACGCTAGAAAAACTGGCTTCCGCACGCGAAGCCAGCGTGCTTGCGGCTTGGAGCGGTCTCGGATATTACCGGCGTGCTCGTATGCTGCACGCGGCGGCGAAGGTGGTCGTGCGATCGCACGGCGGAAAATTTCCGGCAAGTGAAGCGAAGTTGCGGGAACTCCCCGGAATCGGACGGTACACCGCGGCCGCGATCGCCAGCATTTCGTTTGATGAGCCGCTTGCGGTGGTAGATGGGAACGTCGAACGCGTGCTACAACGCCTTGTCAGGAAACCGGTTGACGGGAGAGGAATTGTGGAGAGCCGCAAACGAATTGCTGGACGCAGCGCGTCCCGGCGATTTCAATCAGGCGATGATGGAGTTAGGCGCGACCGTTTGTACTTCGCGGGCACCGGCATGCCTGACGTGCCCCGTAGTCACACTGTGCCAGACGCGCGGAGAGCTGGCGATAACAACTCAGCCGGTCCCACAGAAGAAACGGGAGATACACTATGCGCTCGAGCGCCGCGAAGCCAAGGTATATTTGGTGCAGCGCGCGCGGGATGCATCGCTAATGGCGGGGATGTGGGAGTTACCAGAAACGCTAAACAGAAACGGTGCAAGCAATCCGTTATTTACGCTACGGCATTCGATCACGGTAACGAATTACACAGTAAAAGTGTGGCGCTGCAACACCGCTTCACCGCTGAGTGGCAAATGGATTCCTGTCGGTCGCCTGAAGCAACTGCCGCTCACCGGTTTAGCCAGAAAGATTCTTCGGAGAGCAGCAATGCTTTGAGTCGATAAAAGCATCGACGATTACCGCCGACCAACCTCCGATTCCCGTTATCGCATCATCTAAAATGGAGGCTGGAACGCGAGCTGTATGCGCTGGCTTGACGATATCCTGAAGCGACGAACCGGAGGACGACTGATGGCGGCATTGGATGCGGGCATGAAGGCGCCCGATTTTGAACTGCGAGCGATGGATGGCAAGCGTTTTGTCCTGCGGGAAGAACTGGCAAAGACTCCGGTGGTACTGGCGTTTTTCAAGGTGTCGTGCCCGACTTGCCAGTATGCGTTTCCGTTTCTCGATCGACTGGAACGGACTTATGGTCACACTGGCGTCAGGATCATCGGCGTTTCGCAAAACGATCCCAAGCAGACCGCTGCCTTCAGTAAAGAATTTGGGGTGACGTTTCCCTTGCTCCTCGACGATACCACTAAATATCCCGTATCCAATGCATACGGGCTGACGAACGTGCCCACGATTTTTTGGATTGCCCAGGATGGCGAGATTGAAGTTTCCAGCGTGGGCTGGATAAAAACTGACTTCGAAGAAATAAGCCGCAAAATCGCGGAAGCAGGAAAGACAGCGCCGGTCGTGGTGTTCAAGCCCGGAGAAGACGTTCGCGACTTCCGCGCTGGTTGAGGCTCGAAGAATTGATCCTGCGGTCGCGGGATATTTATCCGATGTCATCCCGGAAAGAAGAATCATAAGTACAGCCGAAGATTCGTCGAAAGGCCGTTTACGGCGATGACCTACCGTGCCGATCAAGCTCAATAACGAAGGCCTTGCCATCCTTTACAATTCCATCAGCCCCCCTAAAATCATTCCTGGCGATAAAGCAGTTTCGCTTCTACCCCCATCGCCGCCGGAGAAGACTGATACATGCGTCCAATCGCAAGAGTAAGTGTGCTTAGCGTAATTGCCGCACTCAGCCTGCTGGCTTGGGCGGAGGGGGGCGCGGCTCCCGCTCCGGCTTCCGCTGCAGTGAAGCGTGAGGCAGTTTCGGTGCGCTTGCCCTCTGCCGCGTTCGCCGCGATGGAGACCATCGACCCGGAACACATTCGCTGGCATGTCCGCTATCTCTCTCTCGATCTTCTCGAAGGCCGCGGCACCGGTCAGCGCGGCGGCGACATTGCAGCTGAATATATGGCCACACAGTTTGCAGAATACGGACTAAAGCCCGCCGGCGATAACGGGTCGTTCCTGCAAAAGGTTCCACTGGTGGGAATCACAACTCTGCCCGAAACCCAGTTTTCGCTGTTACCAAAGCAAGGCACGGCGATGAAATTGAAGCCGCTCGAGGATTATGTCGCTTACGACCAGACTCAGCAGACGCAGTCCGATGTCGATGCCGACATTGTCTACGTGGGTTATGGCATTGACGCGCCGGAATATAGCTGGGATGACTACAAGGGCGTAGATGTGCGCGGCAAGGTGCTGCTGATGCTGGTGAATGAGCCGCCATCGGAAGACTCCAATTTCTTCAAGGGCAAAGCCCTCACCTATTACGGGCGCTGGACCTACAAGTATGAAGAGGCTGCGCGCAAAGGCGCAGTGGGCGTGATTCTAATCCACAAAGAGGATATGGCGAGTTATCCCTGGGAAGTAGTGCGGAACTCGAACTCAGGTGAGAAATCTTATCTGAAGCTGGAAGGTCCCGCGCTCAAGGTCGCATCGTGGATACAACTTGATGTGGCGAAGAAACTCGCCGCCGCTTCCGGCATGGAGCTTGACATGATGATCGCTGATGCACGCTCGCGCGAGTTTCATCCCGTGAGTCTGGGTGCAAAGTTAAAGGCGCACATGGTGAGCGGCGTGCGGAATGTTGAGTCGAACAATGTAGTGGCGATTTTACCGGGATCTGACCGGACCCTGAAAGATGAAGCCGTGATCTTCACTGCGCACTACGATCACCTGGGTATTCGTCCCGATATGCCGGGCGACAACATTTACAACGGCGCTGCCGACAATGCCACGGGCTGCGGCATTCTGCTGGAGTTGGCGCGCGCATTCAGCGTCGCGAAGCAGCGTCCGGGACGCTCGCTGATTTTCGCCGCCGTCACCGCGGAAGAACAGGGACTGCTGGGCTCCGAGTACCTGGGCAAGCATCCGCCGATTCCGGCGGGAAAGATTGGACTCGATTTGAATTACGACGATGTGCAGCCCATCGGAGCGCCGGAAGATGTGGAAGTGTCAGGCGCGGAGCGGACTACTTTCTACCCATGGGTGCAGGCGACCGCGAAAGAATTTCGGCTGGCGATTCGTCCGGACGCACGCCCCGAGGCGGGCCACTTCTACCGCTCCGATCATTTCAGCCTCGCGCGCGTAGGTATTCCGTCGTTCTCGATTAATGAAGGCATGAAGTTCAAGGGCCACGACGAGGCTTGGGGAGTGGCGCAGAACAAGGAATATATCGAGAAGCGTTACCATCAGCCAAGCGATGAGTATCATCCCGAGATGAACTTCGTCGGCGACGCGGCGATGGCTCGATTCGGCTTCGCATTAGGCTGGGAGGCGGCAAGTCTATCGCGTCTCGTCAGCTGGCAAAAGGGCGATGAGTTCGAAGCGGCGAGGGTGAAGAGTAGTAGTGAGTCCCGAGTGCCGTAGGTCTCCTGAGGCGATCTCGTTTGGCTAAGATAATAAGAAGATAAAGAAGGTTCAAGTCAATACGTCAGATAGAATATCTCTGCAATGAAATCCTTGCATACGGGCTTACTAGCTCTTTGTCTTACGACAACATTGGCTCAGGCTGCGCAGAGCCGACCGGCCACTTCCGGGGCATGGTCTGGCGTCATAGTGTCCAGCGCCTGTAACGCAGATGAAGCCTTCAACGAATCACCTGAATGCATGCGGGATGTGCCCGGGGCGAAGCTCTCGCTCTATGACGATACGAATCGGGTCATGTATGCTCTCCAGCCGCAGAAATCCGTAACCGCGCACCTCGGAGATACCGTTACCGTTCGCGGAACTCTGGACGGCGACACAATTAAGACCGCTTCGATCGTGCCCATGTCCATTGGTCTTGCCGTAGGCAAAAAGGCTCCCGCATTCTCCATTCCCGACCAGTTCGGGCACGTTCAGACCCTTGAAACTCTGAGGGGAACGAAGGGCACAGTCATTCTCTTCTTCCGCTCCGCCGACTGGTGACCGTTCTGCAAAGGGCAGCTGGTTCAGCTGCAAGATGCTGTCCCGCGATTCGAGAAGCAGGGAATCAAGCTGGCCGCCATCAGCTACGACTCGCAGGAAATTCTGAAGTTCTTTGCAGGTGGTCACAAGATCGACTATCCCTTGCTCGGAGATCCCGATTCTAAAACCATTAAGGCGTACGGGGTCCTTAATCAAGAAGCTACGGGGATGCAGAAGGGGTTCGCGCGTCCCGGATATTTCTTCATCGATACTCAGGGCATCATTCGCGAGAAATTCTTCGAAGCCAGGTACCGGGAGCGGCTTACCGGAAACAGTATAATTGCGAAACTTTTTCCCGAGTTAGGCGAGGAAGTAACCGAGACAATTCAGACCCCGCACCTACAAGTGGCGGTCGAGCAATCCGATTCAGTTGCCGTTCCCGGAACGCGTGTCACCCTTGCGATCGAATTGCGGTTGCCGCCCGATATACACGTGTACGCACCTGGGGCGAAAGGTTACAAGCCGATTCAGATGGAGATGGACCCAATGCCCGAGATGGAATTCAAGCCGGCGATTTATCCTCAATCCAAAATATTCTTCTTTCCCGTGATCAACGAGCATGTTCCCGTTTTCGACGGAACGTTTCGCATCAGCCAGGATGTGAAAGTGAGCACCACCCCGGAGTTCTGGGGTTCGTTGGGAAAGTACGGGAAAACTTTCATAATTACCGCCAAGCTGGATTATCAAGCCTGCGACCAGACGACATGCTATCTGCCCACGTCCGTCCCGCTCAAATGGCAACTACAAGTACTTCCGCTGGATCGTACTCGCGCGCCGGTCGAGATTCGGCACAAATAGCCGGGTTCGACTCCTTCTTCAACTTGCCGGGCATGGCGCTCCTGCCGCCTGCCATCGTTTTACCATCCTGGAAAATTCATCGTGCGGTATCGGGACCGGGGTTCTGCCTTCGCCCGGATTCCAGCCCCACATCACCAGCTTGTCTTCGGTCAGGTGTTCCACCAGTTGATCGATGTTGCGGCCGCGATTTTGCTTTGGGTCTTTGATCGATTCGCAGATCTGCCTGTCGGTTAATCCTTGCCAGATCATGGGCGTGCTTGGGGGCGGCAAGTGCCAGCCCGGCGCTCCCGGCGGCAGGTGCGCCCCATCAAGATTGTGATCCTGATGGCAGGTGCTGCAGTTTACCGCCGTCACACCAAACCCGACGGGGCCGCGCCGAATATCCATGGTATGCGGATGGCCGTCATCGCCCTGCCGCGGATAATCGCCTTGCGAATGGCAGTTCATACAACGCGGATGCCGCAACACCGGCACAAACGCAGTGAAGAGTGCTCCATCATCGTTAGCCGCCGGCGTGCGTGAAGCAGCGCTCGCGGCCGCGGCTGCGGAACGCGTTAGCCGTAGCGCTCCAGCGGCACCGAACAAGATCATGCTCGTGATGAATAATCGCAATATCGTCACGCGCTTCATACCGCCTCCGTCATACGAATTGGTAACCGGCGGATACGCTTTCCGGTCACCGCAAAAATAGCATTTACGATTGCCGGAGCGGCACATGGCACCCCCGGCTCGCCGATTCCGCCGGACTTCTCGTTGCTCTCCACAAGGTGTGTTTCAATCTGCGGACACTCATTCATACGCATCACTGGGAACGTGTGAAAGTTCGTCTGCTGCAACCGGCCGTTCTCGAAGGTTAGTTCCTGGAAGAGCGCAGCCGACGCGCCAAAAATTGCGCCGCCCTCCGTTTGCGCCGCGATAATTCCCGGATTCACATACTGTCCGCAGTCGATCGCGCACACCATGCGATGTACACGCACTCTGCCGTCCGTAACCGAGACCTCCGCAACGTGGGCGGAATAACTTCCAAAAGCAAAATGAACCGCGATTCCGCGGCCCATTCCCTTCGGCAACGGCTTGTCCCACCCCGCTTTTTGTGCGGCTAGATCGAGCACACCCAGATGGCGCGGCTGTTTCTCCAGCATCCCACGTCTGAACTGATACGGATCTTTTCCCGCGAGAGCGGCGAGTTCATCGACAAAACACTCAACTGCAAACGCAGTATGCGAATGCCCAACGGAACGCAACCACTGGACCGGCACACTGATTTCTGCCTGATGCGATTCCACGGCCACATTCGGAATGGAATAAGGAAGATCATCGACACCCTCAACCGATGCGGGATCGTAATCTTTCCCCTTCATCATCATGGCTGCGAAGGGGGTTCCCGTGATAATCGATTGCCCGACCAGACGGGATCTCCAGCCCACGACGTTGCCGCTTGCGTCTACTCCGCCCTCGATGGCGTGCAGGAAAGCCGGACGATACCAGCCACCTGCCATGTCATCTTCGCGCGTCCAAATCACTTTGACTGGAGCGCCCGCCACTTTCGCAACCTGCACTGCTTCCACAACAAAGTCTGATTGCGGATTCGCACGGCGCCCGAATCCACCACCCAGGAAAGTTGTATGGAGCTGAACTTTCTCGTTCGGCAGTCCCGCGACCTTCGCCGCATTTGCGCGATCCACGGTTTGGAATTGCGAACCAGTCCATACTTCGCAAGAGTCTGTGCGCAGATCCACAACGCAGTTTAGCGGCTCCATCATCAAGTGTGAGAGATAGGGAACCTCGTAAACGGCCTCAACCTTCTTGGCTGCATTTGCCAGCGCGGCCGCAGGATCGCCATCTTTGCGCACGCTGGTGCCAGGCGACTTCGCGCGCTCGCGAAAATCACGCATCATTTGAGTGGTGCTGAAGTTTTGCATGCTGCCTTCGTCCCACTCAACGCGAAGCGCTTCTCTCGCCATCTTCGCCTGCCAGAAGCTGTCGGCAATTACGGCGACCCCCGCCGGAATCGCAACAATCTTGCGAACGCCCGGCATCGAACCGGCATGGGAATCGTCGAAGCTTTTCATCTTTGCTCCGAAGATCGGCGGACGAGCAACCACCGCGGTCAGCATTCCCGGCAATTTAACATCGATTCCGAAGACCGCTTTACCATTCAATTTCTCAGGAGTATCGAGTCTCTTGATGGGCTTGCCAATCAGTTTGAAAGTCTTGGGATCTTTCAGTTGCACGTGCTCGGGAGGCGTTAGCTTTGCCGCAGCAGCAACCAGTTGCCCATAGGTCAGCTTGCGACTCGCTCCGTTAAGCACTGCGCCGGATTCCGTCCGGCAGGTGCTGGCGTCCACCTTCCATCGCTGAGCCGCCGCGGCGACCAGCATGACGCGCGCTGCGGCGCCCGCCTGCCGGAATTGTTCCAGCCCAGACCAGACGCTCGAACTTCCTCCCGTAATCTGCATGCCAAAAGCCGGATGATTGTACTTTGGATCGACTGGAGCCGGCTCGAATCCAACCTTCGTCCAGTCTGCGTCGAGCTCCTCGGCCAGCAACATCGGTAAAGAAGTGTAGACGCCTTGACCCATTTCCGAGTGATTTACGATGACGGTTACACGTTCGTCGGTTCCGACGCGAACGAAGGCGTTCGGCATAAAAACATTGGCGGAAGATTGGGCCGACGCTAGTTGGCTGATTCCGGGAAAGTGAAATCCGATCAGTAGGCCGCCGCTGGCCACGATCGACGCCCTGAGAAAGTCACGGCGCTGCAATCCTTCTCTCGTAATCTCTTCCGCTGCCCTTCGAGAGATCATCGCGCACCTTCCTTGGCTACCATTTCTGCGGCCCGGTGGATCGCTCTCCTGATGCGCGGGTATGTGCCACAACGACAAATGTTGCCCGTCATTGCTTCGTCAATGTCCTCATCCGTTGGCCTGCGTTTGTCGCGGAGCAGCGCCGCCGCGCTCATCAGTTGACCCGACTGGCAATAGCCACATTGCGGAACATCCTCTTCGAGCCACGCCCGTTGAAGTGGATCATTCAGGTCCGGCGACAAGCCCTCGATAGTCGTAACGGATTTTCCCGCCGCCCGCGACACGGGCGCGACACACGAACGCACCGTTTCTCCATTGATGTGTACGGTGCAGGCGCCACACTGCGCCATCCCGCACCCGTATTTTGTACCTGTGAGACCTAGCTGTTCGCGGATGACCCAGAGCAGCGGAGTGGAAGAATCCACGTCGAGATCGACGCGTTTACCATTTACAGAAAAGCCGATCATTTAACTCTCCCGGTATTCCCCCGGAAGTCCATCCGATTTCGTGCCCTCGTCAGGGCGTCGGATGAGATTGTCCGGATGCCTGCGATTTTACATCGCCGGGGCCGGGTGCCCTGTGGATTTTTCTAAAGAGGGTGAGATGAGAGGCAGTGCTATCCGGATTGCGACGCCCGCATCGGGATCTTGTTGGTAAAGAATCCGTCCATGATGTTGACGCAGGATGCCTTGACACGCGCCGAGTCCCAAACTCGAGCGCGTCCCGGCAGGAGCGAGTTCTTGATCTTGGATCTCGGCGGCGAGCATCACATCGGAAATGTTGACGATGGCGACGCCCTGCTTCTCTTGCGCCGTAATGATTAGAGTATGGCTGCAACGCTGTTCCGCCGCGCGCAACGCGTCGTTGATGATTTGTATGCAGACCTGGAGCAGTTGGTTGGAGTCTCCCCGGACCAGTAGCTCATGCAGGAGTTCGGTGCGCACTTCTATCTTTAAAGCTTGCCACTGTGGTTGCGAGAGTGTCACTGCAGTCCGCAACAAGAGGCTGAGATCTACGGGAGCAATCGCGGACTGGCTAGGCTTCGCGAAACTGATCAAACTTGCTACCAAAGACTTAGTGCGGCGCGCATGTTGCCCGATTCGGGCCGCTAATTCATTCTGCTCTGGTGTGAGTGGCCTACTGAGCGACAGCAGGTCGGAATAACCTAGCATTGCGGTGATGGGATTGTTCAATTCGTGCGCGGCGCCGCCGACCAGCTGGCCGATCGAAGCCAGTTTCTCCGACTCCATGATCTGTACCTGCAAACGCTTCAGGTTCGCAAAAGACTCTCGGGAGTAGGTGAGCAGCCGGACTAATTCGCGGTCGAGCAGGTGCTGACGCACAAAAACCATGATCCCCATGACAAGGGCGGCGCCCAGAGTCAGGATCAGGCGGAACGAACGTATGCGTGGCGGAACCGCACTATCCAGCAAAGCCCACGCGGCAAATAATGGAAGAGAAAAGGCTGCGATCATGCCAAGCCGCGCCAGCCATACGCCATGCGAAGTGGACGTCGAGCGCACGCCTGTCTGCGGCTCGCGTTCGCGGGTCCAAAGACCAATTACAGTGATCCACGCCATTGCGACAGCCAGCGGAATATCATAGAGGCTGCCGCTGTAATACGTGTTTCGCCCCAGTGCCCAGTTAGCGACGTAGGAACCCGCGGCATAGGTGAAGCAAGCGCCGAAGAGACTGGCGTAGAAGGTCTTCCAGCCGCCTTTACTGCCCATCCAAGCCACGAACAACGAACTCAGAAATGCAAGTTTCTCTATGAGATACAGCGAGTTCAGATTATTGTTGTAGGGCACCACGTCAGGCACAACGTACTGCCAGGGGATGACAATCAGAATGTAGAGGTATCCCCACCAAATCATCAGCAGAGCAAAATCCAGATGCCGCAGACGAGCAGCATATTCATCCTGAGGGGCATGGGGGCGGAGCGCCACTGCGGCCATCAATGGCACAATGTGGAGGAAGAGGATCATGTCTCCGGCGCACAAATCCGGAACGTCACTGTGCAGCCAGACTTCGTAGTAGACCCACAGCAACTGGTAGGAAAACCAGAAGCCAATGCCAGTGGCCAGGAGCGTCCAGAACAGACGCAAACGCCCTCGCGATCGGACCGCTTGAGGAATAAGAGAAATCGTCCCAGAGAGCAACAGAAGACACTGGATCACATCGCTCAGTGCTGTGAGGCCAAAGGAGTGAGGTATGAAAAACGAAGCCAGTACCAGCGTCGCCAGACACGCGGCGACGGCTGCGGTCCAGAGCTGGTAGTACTTGCGCAAGAAAGCAGTCCTCACAGTCATTCTAGATGGGGAGTGGCACAGACTTTGATTACGGAAGTAATCTATAACCAGCACTAAAATCGCACCGGCCAGACCTTGAAACGGCCGAGGTAAGACGCTGCGTAAAGTTTTCCTTGCTATCAATCTTTATTATCAATAATATGCGAGACAATTCTGTGAAACTAATAATCCTGTTCGCAAGCGAAAAGTGATTTCTTTGCACGTGGAACCCAAGCATGGCTTCTTGAGCCGATCACAGGCTCCAAACGATCCTACCGAGACGCGCCGCATTGAGCGCTGGCTCGCGACCGCGCGTGTCTTTTTGGCGATTTCAGCATTAGCCGCTGTCTACATGGACCCAACCCAATTGGGGCAATCCCCAGTCGCTTACGGCCTCCTGGCCTTGTATCTGATACACGGCGTGATCGTGATAACGCTGTTGCGGCGCAGGCAGCAATCGACCGCGGCGTTTCGCCTGCTGGTACATGTTGCCGATATCGTATGGCCGGCGGTCATTTCGGTATTTGCCGAAGAAGCGCGAAGCCCTTTTTTTCTCTTCTTCTTTTTTGTTCTGGCGGCTGCAGCATACCGCTGGGGATTATGGGAAACCTTGGGCACTGCTGCGGCCGAAGTCGCTCTTCTGTGGATGGAGAGCTTACTGTTCCTTCATGTGTGGACGCCGAAGGGCGCTCTACCGTGGCGGGCGTTATCGGGCTTGAATGTCAATTTAGTGCAATTTGAGCCCAAGCGTTTGTTCATGCTTTCGATATATTTACTGGTCATGGGGCTGCTGCTGGGCTACCTCGCAGGCCAGCAGAAAAAATTGCGGGCAGAAAAAGCCGTAGTCACCAGCATGCTGGCGAAGGTGCGCGTGGAAGCGGGGCTGACCGGCACGCTCCAGCAGATCTGCAGGGAGATCGCCAGCATGTACGGCGCGAAGCGGTTGCTGATTGCCTCGCAAGAAATACACAGCCATCGAATCTTTCTCGGAGAGCTGCATCATGCGGCCGCGGCGCCGTCCGATTTCGTGTGGCTGGATTCCTCTCAACGCACCCAGAAGAGTTACTTGGAAGATTTTCCGGGTGATGTTTGTTATGCAACGAAACAGGGAGATCGCTGGTCTGTCGTCGCGCTCGATGGCGACGGCAATCAGCTTGTGTCGCCATCCAAAGAACCATTAGTGCGACTGAGCGAGCGGCAAAGCTTCCGATCCCTGATCACGATTTCGTTTATCTTCGGAGGCGAATGGCGCGGGCGGGTCTTCGTCTTTGACCCCATATGGCGCGGCGATACTCAAGAGCAACTGCGCTTTCTACTGGACTTGCTGCGCCAGGTGGGTCCGGCCGTTTACAACGTTTACTTGCTGCATCGCCTCAGGCGCCGTGCCGGAGCTGCGGAGCGCGCCCGCTTTGCCAGGGAATTGCACGATGGAGCCGTGCAGTCTCTGATTGCGGTTGAGATGCAGGTGGATGTTCTGCGGCGGCAGGCGGAAACGTCTCCCGCCGTGGTCGAAGGCGAACTTGGCCGGATCCAGGGCCTGCTGCGCGAAGAAGTTCTGAAGCTCCGAGAGCTGATGCAACAGATGAAGTCCATTGATGTGGATTCACGGAAATTCCTGAACGTGGTTGCCGACACCGTGGAACGGTTTCAGCGGGAGACCGGGATTACCGCGCGTTTTGTGACCGACGTCGAGAAGCCGCAGATGCCGGGTAGGGTCTGCCGGGAGCTGGTGCGCATTGTGCAGGAAGGACTGGTCAATGTGCGCAAGCACAGCCAGGCTCGCCATGCGCTGGTGCGTCTGAGTGAGAGCGCGGCTCAGTGGAGTCTGACAATGGAAGATGATGGCAAGGGCTTCCCGTTTTCCGGGCGCCTTTCCCAGGACCAGCTTGATCAACTGGGCAAGGGTCCGACCATCATCAAGGAACGAGTCGGTTTGATTGCGGGCGCGCTCACTGTAGAATCGAATCCCGGTGTAGGGACGCGTCTGGAGATTAAGGTTCCGAGAGGTGGAGACGTTTCCGATGAACTTTAAGAAGTCACAACCTGTACGTATCGTGATCGCCGACGACCATCCAATTTTTCGGGATGGCTTGCGCCGGCTTTTGGAAGCCGAACCGGATTTGAAAGTGATTGGTGAGGCGTCGGACGGAGCGGAGGCGGTAAGACTCGCGCGGCAAATGAAGCCCGACATTCTTCTGCTTGACCTCGCGATGCCCAAGCATCCAGGGCTGGAAGCTTTGCGCGACCTTAGCGTTGGATCGAATTCGACTCCGGTGCGCGTCATCCTATTAACCGCTGCTGCGGAAAAAAGCCAGATCGTGGAGGCTCTCCAGTTAGGAGCGCGCGGAGTGGTTTTGAAGGATTCTGCCACTCAACTGCTGCTGAAGGCGATTCATACCGTCATGTCCGGAGAATATTGGGTTGGACGGGAGAGCGTCTCTAACCTGGTTCAATATTTGCGAACCCTGGTGCAGTCCTCCAGCGACGAAGCGCGGCAGAAGAAATTTGGGCTAACCCCACGCGAGTTGGAAATCGTTGCCGCCGTTGTGGCGGGATATTCGAATAAAGAGATTGCGGAATACTTCAAGATCAGCGAAGACACGGTGAAACATCATCTCAGCAACATCTTCGACAAGCTAGGAGTCTCCACACGTCTGGAATTGGCACTTTTTGCGGTAAATCAGTCCTTGCCCCTGAAAAGCATTGCCTGACAATAAGTTAGGACCTATTCACGGGAGTATGCCGTATAGCACTAAAGGGCCATTGGCGGCATCCCCGGCTACCGCTATCATTGCATCAAGACCAGCCTCGGGACATTAACTGACCCGGTCACAGTCGAAGGTGATCTATTCCCATTTTTTAGTGGCACGTGACACGAATTTCTAAGGAGACGGAGCCCGTGGCAAGAATTTTGCAACACCTTTGGAATGATGAGAGCGGTCAGGACATCGCCGAATACGCCGTAATGCTGGCCGTCATTCTGGTGATCGTGGTTGGTACGATCCGCCTCATTGGATCAAATGCCAACAACGTATTCTCGAACGTTGCCAGTTCAATCCAGTAGTCGCGAAGTCGCGATATACGTCGACTAGAACGTGCCGCCCGGCACGTCTCTTTGCATCTGCTTTATTCAGATTGCGCCCCGTCGAGGTCGCGGATCAGCACCGCACAACCTTGGGACTGCTAATGCCCTTGGTCGCATTGCGTGTATCAACCACCAGCTGTGCCTCGCCGACGATCTTCCGGTAATCGTAGTCGGAGTGATCGGTAATGATGACGATGCAGTCGTATTGTCCCAATTTTTCGAGCTCGGTCCGCTGCATTTGCAAATCGTACTTGCGGCCCTTACCAATAAAAGGGAAGTACGGGTCGTGATAGCTGACGTGGGCTCCCTCTTTTTGTAGGAGTTCGATGATCGTGAGAGCGGGCGATTCGCGCAAGTCGTCGATATCTTTCTTATAGGCCACTCCAAGAATAAGAATGCGCGCCCCGTTCACCGACTTCTTATGTTGGTTGAGCGCTCCACCAACCGACGCCAGCACGTTGTACGGCATGTTCGTATTGATCTCTCCAGCCAGTTCGATAAAGCGAGTGCGGAAGTCCCATTCCTTCGCTTTCCACGATAGATAGAAGGGATCGACCGGAATGCAGTGCCCCCCTAGTCCCGGTCCCGGATAAAAGGGATGAAAGCCGAAGGGCTTGGTGGAGGCCGCTTCAATGACCTCCCAGATGTCCAATCCCATGCGCAGACAAAGCATCTTGAGTTCATTCACCAATGCGATATTCACGCAACGATAGATGTTCTCGAGCAGCTTGGTCATCTCCGCCGCAGCTGGCGATGACACAGGAACCGTACGCGTAAATATCGATCCGTAAAGCGCTGCAGCCAGTTCCGAGGCCTGCGCATTCACCCCGCCTACCACCTTAGGAATGTCACGCCGGGCTACCGTGGTGTTGCCCGGATCTTCCCGCTCAGGGGAAAACGCCACATAAAATTCCTTTTCTCCGTTTGAAGAACCGCGGGCTGCCTTCAGGGCATTCTTATTTTCCTTCTCCAGAATAGGCAGCATCACCTCTTCAGTGGTGCCAGGGTAGGTTGTACTCTCCAAAACAACTAACTGTCCCGCCTGCAAGTGCGGCGCGATGGCGTGCGTGGTATCAGTGATGAAGCTGAGATCGGGCTCATGATATTGGTTAAGCGGAGTGGGGACGCAGATGATGATGGCATCCATCTCGATAATTCGAGTGTAATCGGAGGTCGCCGAGAATCCCTGCGACTTGGCTGCTTTGATTTCTTCCGCACCGATGCGGTAGATATAGGAGCCACCTTGGGCGAGAGTATCGACTTTGCGTTGATCGATGTCGAATCCAGTAACAACAAACTTTTGTTCGCTGAACAGCAAGGCCAATGGCAGCCCAACATAGCCGAGGCCGATAATTCCCACTCGCGCCTGGCGCTGCTGAATTTTGTTCTTAAGTTGCTCCGGCGAACGATTTGCGGAAAAGTGATTCGTCATTATCGCGGTAGCTTCTCTCCAGATTTTGGCGGGTTTCGTTTTCGATTCTAGCACGCAGTTGCAGGATGGCACGGCACCGGACGGTCGAGCACTAGTGGTGAATCGAGCCTAGTTTTCGGATTGGGAATCACGACCGGAATCATGACGAGAATTACGACGGGAATTATGACGGGAATTATGACAAGACTGATCAGCAGCAGTGCCGCAAGGCGCAGGTGGCTGGTTGCCGGAGTATCGCTTTGCGTTTTGTTCGTGGGTTTAGCGGCGAAAGCTGGCGACTTTCTCGTTGTGGACGCACCGCGTCGCTCGGATGTAATTCTAGTTCTGGCGGGAGAGACCAAGCAGCGTCCACAACTCGCCCTGCAACTTCTGTCCCACGGATATGGGCGAAGTATTCTGCTGGATGTGCCGCTCAATTCCACAATCTACGAATTCACGCAGATTCAATTGGCACACAAATATGTTTCCGATCTGCCTCAGGCGGCATCGATCAGCATTTGCCCGATTCAGGGGCTCTCGACGAAAGACGAGTCAAAAGACGTCGAAAAATGTCTGGTAAGGGAGCCCGTTAAGACCGTGCTGATCGTAACTTCCGATTTCCACACCCGCCGCGCCCTCAGCATCCTTCGACGTGAGCTTCCTCAATATGAATTTTCAGTAGCGGCGGCCGGGGATAAGGAGCAATTTGGTGCCCGATGGTGGACCCATCGCCAATGGGCAAAAATCTTTCTTGATGAGTGGCTGCGAACGATCTGGTGGAAGACGATCGACCAATGGACTTGAGAAGATGAGCGGTTACCGGCTCGTGATTAGTGGTTAGCTCAGGCAGTCACAAACCACCAGCACAAATCCAATAGTCACTAAGCAATAATTGCCGCTACCTCGTGGCAGCCAGCGGCAAGGCCTCCTCCGGTCCCGTTACCTCTGTAGGAGTTGTGCTGCGTATCACTCTCCTCTTGCGCATTGGCTGCACGAACGGCTCTGATGCGGCAACTGTGCACAACACATAGAACAGCGCGGCATTAGCGGGAATCTGCAAATTAAAATCGATCATGCTGTGAACCAAAATACCGCTCAATCCGAGTAGACAGGCGAAAGCTACGGCACCGTTAATCTCTTCAGTCCAGTTTCTAATCTTCTTGATGGCCCTGGTAAAGACAATCCCTAGGAACCAGAGCATCGTCGCAAAACCGAAGAAGCCCGTTTCCACCAGCAGTTGGAGATAGTCGTTGTGTGCTTCATTGACAAAGAAATTTGTGTAAAAGGTGCGAAACTGCGGATACACGACGGGAAAGGTTCCCAGCCCCCACCCTAGAACGGGCCTCGTCACGAACATATGAAAACCGTCGCGGTTAATATAGGTTCGCACGTCGCTGGGCAATTCGGAGTGTAAGGGCCCTATATTGGCAGCGCTAGCAATGCGCCGGCTGAGTTCATCTCCGCCGATCCAGGTAACCAACCCAATCACTATCACCAGAAACAATCCGAGGCCGATGGCGGTGCGTAATCCTCTCTTCTGCTTAACCAGCACGATAGCAAGAATCACAAGTTCAGTAACCACCGCGAGCATGCCGCCTCGCGACTCTGAAAGAAAAATAGTGGCCACCATCAGGGCAGCTGCGGCCGCAGCCAAGTTGCGATGTTTCGGAGGTGCGAGCCGCGTCAACGACAGCACGAGGGGAATGGGAACCAGCATTTCCATCAGGCCGGCGTAGTGGTTGTGGTTTACGTAGGGACCGTAGATCCATCCTCCCATGCGGGGCTGACGAATCCAATACAGCTTGCCATTTGATGAGATACCCTGGATCAAAGCAAAGCCTGCCACCACAGCCCCGTAAAACGAAAGAATCGGTGCCAGGGTACGTGCTTGGGAGCCCCGCAGCAGCGTTTGCGAAGCCAGGAAACACAATATGCCATACGACACATACAAGAGTCCCAGCGACATCGTGTCGTGCGGATATGCGCTAATGCGAAAAACAAGTTGCGAGGCGATCAGCAGACCAAAGATCCCCATTGGCAAGAATAAAGAATTACGGTGAATCTTCATTCTGCCTTCAAAAACCTGTTTGCTGATCCACAACAAAAGCAGCGTAGCTGAACCCGCTTCCGTCAGGAAGATCGACCAAGGCTCCACAGCTCCGAAAGCCAGCGGTCCGACCAGCAATAAACCGAAGACTCCATAGAGCAAGGCCCTGTCGGACCGCGTTCCCAGTTCGTGGCGATGGCTATCACTCATATTGATTGCAGTCGTGCGATCGAAATCACGGGATCCGATTATTGCCTGGCTACCAGCCGGAAATCGTCAACCCTCAGCTCACCACGGATCGGGCTGCCTGCAGGCACACGCTTCACACGCAGCATGAGTAGTCGACAATCGGCACCGGTTGTGAATACGCCGTTGACCGATTTCCAAAATCCCGCCTCTTTCAGTTCATCGCTGTCATATAGGACCGCTTGGGTATACGCATCCTGAAGCATGAGGTGCGGTCCTCCAGCGCCTTCGATTTCTCCCTTCTTGTAGTACCCGGAAAACTCGTAGGTCGTGTTGGGCTGGACCGCAATGAATTGAGAAATGCCGGCGTCGGTCACTCCTGGGCCATCAAAGGCGATCAGCAGCGAACGGTGTCCACCATGAAAATCGCTCGGATCGAGACTGAGTGTGACGCTTTGTTGCTTTTCATACCTCCAGTCGAAGCCGCCGTTCAGAACATCGAGATTGAAGGTGCCGTTGACCACCAGATTATTCTTAGTCGGCAAATACGCAGATAGCCCAAACCGCTGGGTAGTCTGCTGCCATACCAATCGAGTCTGATCTACGTCCTTGTGGTTGAGGAGAAATTGAAAATAGTCGAAGGCTCGGCGCAACTCGAAAGTCTCGGTAGTTGCCATCAGAGCAGCCCAAACTTTGGCGGTTACGCTAGTCTCCTGTTTTGCCATCAGCAGATCGAGAAACGCAAGATAAGCTGAAGCCTTTGCAGGAACAACGTTGCGCAAAAGCGCGTCCACATCGGGATCGATACGCCAGCAATATTGAATCGCGAGATTCGCCAGAGAGGGTTCATTCTCCATCACCACGCGGAATTCACGCATAGCCTTCTCGTCTTCGCCCTGTACAAGATAAAAGTTGGCGGCCTCCCAAGCAACGTCAGGCGTGGTTGGATCAGCATCTATCGCACGGGCAAGTGTCACGTTTTGATTGGAGGTGTCACCCAGCACTTGGTACGCTGAGGCCAAATCGAACCAGTAACGCGCCGAGTGCGCGTTTAGTTGCACGGCCGCCTGGTAGTGCTCGATGGCGGCCGCCGGGTCTCTGGCAACGAGAGCATAATATCGTCCCAGATGATTGCGATAGTCTGCGTTGCTAGGGTCGAGATGGGCTGCCCGTTGCAGGCTCCCGAGATCTGCACTCTTATCAAATACGGAAGCGACAAATAGCCGGCCTGCCAGAGTTACATAAAACAAGCAAACAACTGCTCCCGTCGCGATCACGATTTTTTTCCGCCAAGGTGAGTTCAGGAGTATTTCCATGGATCCGGTCGCGTGGCCTCGTGTTAGGCGCTGCTTGGAGTTGCCTCAGCGGTTTCTTCAATGTCGCTATTCCCGTCTTCGTTCCCTTCGTCGTCGTGCGCTTCATCGTCGCGATAGTAGCCGGAATATTTGCCCTGGTATTCGTAGTAATAGTAATAATCGGGCGAGCTCAAATCGACGGCATTCAACAACACTCCAGAAACCTTGGCATTTACCTGCAGGAGAACGTCGCGAGAGCGGCGCAGCGCTTGCTTGGTCGTCTGTCCCGAGCGGATCACCAGCACGATGGCATCAGCTCGCGGCGATAACACCACTGCATCAGTGACCGAGAGGGCCGGGGGCGTGTCCACTACGATGTGATCGTATTGCCCGCGGAGTTCCTCCAGCATATCGCGCATGTTGGTGGAAGCCAGCAATTCGGCGGGATTTGGTGGTGGCGTTCCCGCGGGTAACACCGAAAGATTCGGCAGCATGGATGAGTGGGCGATGGCCTGCTGCAGCGTGGTGCTTCCAGTCAGAACGTTACTCAAGCCGCTACAGGGACCCATGCCCAGCGTCTTGTGGATGCTCGGTCGTCTCAGGTCGGCATCGATCAGCAAAACTCGAACCCCTTTTTGAGCCAGCACTACGGCAGTGTTAATGCTTGTGGTTGTTTTGCCCTCCTGGGGTAGAGCGCTGGTTATCATAATCACCTTGGGAGGGGCTCCCAGGTTCGATAGCAGCAGCGAGGTGCGCAGTGCGCGATAGGATTCTGCCATTTGCGAATGCGGCCGGACCTGCGTCACCAACTCTACCGCCTCCTTGGAGGTTGCAATCGCCAGGTGCTGGGAACCAGCGAGGTCCCGAGCCATCCTTGACCCCAGCGGAATCATTCCGAGAGGCGCGAGACCTGAGATCATTTGCGCCTGTTCCGTGGTGCGTACCGTGTTGTCCAATCCTTCGAGCAGAAAGGCGAGCCCCACGCCTGAGGTCAAGCCCAGCATTAAGGAAAACGCAAGATTCCGTGGAACGTTCGGTTCGATCGGACCGGTCGGAACGCGCGCCACATCCACAATACGAAAATTGTTGGATTTGAGTCCCGCCGAAACTCCGGCCTCCTTCATCTTCTCCATCAACCCTTCATAGAGCTGGCGGTAGCTCTCGAGATCTCGTTTTAAAATGCTGTACTGGATTGCGCTTTCGTTGAGCTTGTTGGCCTCTTGTTTCTGCTTTTCAAGAGCATCGTGCAGCATGGTTTCCCGCTGCAAAGCGGCCATATACTGCCCGCGGATCTTGCCCCCAACTTTCTTGGTCTCGCCTGAGATCTGCGCATCTATTTCTCTCAACTGCCCGGTGAGTTGCGCTACCTTCGGATACGAAGGCCCAAACTGCGTACTTAATTCTGCAATCTGGATCTTTACATCGGCCCGCTTGGTGCGAAGCCCCTCCAGCAACGACGATGCTGACTGGCCGCCACCGGGCCCAGCCGCCTCCAGAACGCTGGCAGCGGAGGCAATGGTATCGGCATCCCCAGCCTGAACCAGCCGGTAAACAGATTCCTTGTCCATGCGCTCAGATTCGGCAGCCGTGAGCGCTTTATTTAATTCATCAAGCTTCGCGGTGGTGATGTTTTGTTTTTCGTCGATGCCGAGAATTTCATGCTCTTTCTGGTAGCGCACCAGCTTTTCCTGCGACGTTTCCACTTTCATCTGCAAATCCACCAGTTGCTTGGAAAGCCAGTCGGAGGCCTGCATGGTCGAATCGAAACGGGATTTAAAGTTGTTCTCCGCGTACGTACTCATCAGCGTGTTCACTACGGTTGCGGTCAAATCCTTGTCGGGGCTGCGAAAACTCACCTTGACGATATGCGTGTTAGGAGAAAGAGTAACTTTCAGATTGCTGCGGAAGTTCGAGAGCAGATCCGATGTTTCTCCGGCATCAGCCTGCAGCGGGTCCGGGGCGATATCGAGGGAAGAAGTCTGCGCTGGCGTTTTTCCGCCGAACTCAGGCCGGCGGTCGAGGGAGAGTTCCTTCACTACCTGTAGCGCCAGTAGATCGCTCTGTAGAATCATGACTTCGGTCTCGAGTTCAGTGGGATCGTAGTAGTCGACGTTGAAAGTCGGAGAATTATTAAAATTCACCAAACCGGAATCCGACTTGTTGATTTCAATGCTGCCGCTCGCCTCATACACTGGCGTCATTTTGAGGCTGGCAATCGCCACGACGGAAAAGACAATAAACACGCAGGCAAGAACCGTCCACTTGCGCTTCATCAGAACGCGGCTGTATTCCCCAAGAGCCGACTCCTGCGAGAGAAATTCAGGATAGATGCGCGCGCCGTTGGAAGCGCCAAAATCCACACCCGCCGTCTGCATTTCGCGAACGGTTTGGTTGTTGGCCTGTACCAGCGGTCCGGAATCCATACGCACTCCTCGACGGGCAATCAGAGCTTCTCGCAGGTTCAGGTTAAGATCGCCGATCTGGCACACTTCACCTGCAGAACTTGCCGATTCTCTAGCATCGCTTTCCGTAACGAATCTGAGGAGTAGCGTTCTTGGTGCAACGACGCATCGTGCGCGCGGGCGGCCAAAAAAACTCCGCTATACTACGTTGCAATCGTTGATCTCAGTCGGAAAGCGAGCCGCATTTGTTTTTTCGTTCGTCGCCTAAACGGAAAGTCATGGTGATCGGGTTGGATTGCGCCGATCCCGAATTGGTATTTGGCCGCTGGCTCGATGACCTTCCGAATATCAAGCGCGTCTTCGACGCCGGGATTCACGGAAAGTTGCGCAGCATTACCCCGCCCATCACCGTACCGGCGTGGATGTGCATGATGACCAGCCGTGACCCGGGTGAGCTTGGAATCTATGGCTTCCGCAATCGTAGCGAGTATGGCTACGACAAACTTACCGTGGCCAACTCGGCCAGCATCAAGGAAGAGACAGTATGGGACATTCTTAGCCGCGAAGGAAAAAACTCAATCGTTATTGGAGTCCCGCCGACCTATCCGGTTAAGCCGCTACGCGGCAGTTTGATCAGCTGCTTCCTCACTCCCGGTTCGCAAAGCCAATACACGTATCCGCAAGATCTCCGCCCTGAGGTACAGCGCCTGGTAGGCGATTACATGGTGGACGTCAAAGGCTTCCGCACTGACAAGAAAGAGTGGCTGCTCAGCCAGATCTATGAGATGACCACGAAGCGTTTCACTGTGGCCAAACATCTCCTGAAGACGCGTCCGTGGGATTTTTTCATGTTAGTCGAGATGGGAACCGATCGCATACATCACGGCTTCTGGCAGTTCATGGATGCGCATCATATTTTGTATGCGGGAGAAGAGAATCCTTTTCGCAACGCCATTTTCGACTATTACAAGTACGTTGATTCGCTGGTCGGCGAGTTGCTCGAGTTTGCCGATGCCAACACTCGCGTCATGATTGTTTCCGACCACGGCGCCAAGCGGATGGATGGTGCCATCGCGATAAATGAATGGCTGGTGCAGAAGGGATATCTGGCACTAAAACGATATCCGACTGAACCCACGCGATTCGACGAACTGGAAGTTGATTGGCCGCGTACCCAGGCTTGGGGTGAAGGCGGATACTATGGGCGGATTTGTCTGAACATGGAGGGACGCGAACCACAAGGCTCAGTTTCCAAGCATCAGTACGACGGACTACGCAGAAAACTCAAAGAGGAGATCGAAGCCTTGGGGGACGCCGAGGGACGCCCGATTGGCACCCGCGTCGTGCTCTCGGAAGAGGCTTACAAGGAAACGCGCAACATTGCTCCCGATCTCAGTGTTTTCTTTGGTGACTTGTACTGGCGGTCGAGCGGAATGGTGGGATCCGGAAAAATCCATAGCAAAGAAAACGACACTGGACCGGATGGCGCCAACCACAACTGGGACGGAATTCTATTGATGACAGAAGGAAAAGATCTTGCGCGCAGCAGGGAAACGGCGATGCCGGCAGCGCAAGGAATGCGGCTCTACGATGTTGCCCCGACAGTTCTCGAAGCGTTCAAGATTGCGCGACTGCCGAAAATGCAAGGCAGCCCGATTCGTTGGCAGCTGGCGCACGCGGTTTAAACCCGCCAGGTTGACAGGATTTGTCTGACAGGCCTTGGTGTCGCAAGATGCGTATACGAATATCATTGAGGCGGGCTCGATGAATTGGGAGGATCAGGTTGTTCTGGTAACCGGCGGGACCGGTTCGTTCGGTAAGAAATTCGTTGAGATCATGTTGCGGGAATATCATCCCAAGCGCCTGGTCGTCTTCAGCCGCGACGAACTCAAGCAGCATGACATGCGCACCTCGGGCTTCGATCACCCCACCCTGCGCTATTTCATCGGCGATGTACGCGATCCTGGCCGGTTGCAGCGCGCTCTTGCCGGCGTCACCGTGGTGGTGCATGCGGCTGCGCTAAAGCAGGTTCCGGCCTGTGAGTACAATCCCTTCGAAGCCATCCAAACCAACATTATGGGCGGCCGCAATGTAATCGATGCGGCCATCGATCGGGGAGTTCAGCGGATACTCGCTCTCAGTACCGACAAAGCGGTTAATCCGATCAACCTTTATGGGGCTACCAAACTTTGCGCCGAAAAGATGTTTGTGCAGGCCAACGCCTATGCCGGGGCGCAGGAGACTCGGTTCAGTTGCGCACGCTACGGCAATGTTGTCGGTAGCCGCGGCAGCGTCATCCCTGTGTTCATGGAACAGCGCAAACGAGGCCGCATTACAATTACTGATCCTCGGATGACCCGCTTCTGGCTTACTCTGGACCATGGCGTGTTTTTTGTAATCCGCGCCATTGAGCAGATGCACGGCGGCGAAATCTTCGTGCCTAAGATCCCAAGTATGCGGCTGCTCGATCTCGCCGAGGTGGTCGCTCCTGCATGCGAGCTGGAATTTATCGGAATTCGGCCCGGGGAGAAACTGCATGAGGTGCTTCTTTCTGAAGATGAAGCGCGCAGTGCGGTCGAGTTGGATGAAATGTTCATCATCCAGCCTTCCCATCCCTGGTGGGATCGAAACAATTGGGTCTCTGGCCGCGAATTGCCGCGGGACTATCGCTACACCAGCGACAGCAATGAACAATGGTTGAGCCGCGAACAACTCCAGGAACTGATTGAGCCGGGAGTTGCGGCGATGGCTCGCGTACCCGCATAGATGCAACTCGGCATCCGGAATATCCGACCCCAACGAACAATAGGATTACAGCGATTGCGCGCAACAGCCAACATGCGGGAGGTTCTTGCGGTCGACGGCGGAACGCCGGTGAGGAACACTCTTCTTCCATACGGGCGACAGTCGATTGCAGAGGACGACATCCAGGCGGTCGTGGAAGTTCTGCGCTCTGATTGGCTGACTACTGGACCGAAAGTAGCGGAGTTCGAAGAGGCGTTCGCGGAGCGGGTTGGAGCCAGGTATGGAGTGAGCTTCAGTTCCGGAACTGCAGCCTTGCATGGCGCCGCTTTTGCGGTCGGGCTCAAGCCCGGCGATGAAGCCATCACCACTCCCCTGACGTTCGCGGCCACGGCAAACTGCGTCTTATACCAGGGAGCGATCCCGGTTTTTGCGGATGTATGCGCGGACACGCTCAACCTGGACCCAGAGAAAGTCGCTGACCGAATCAACTCGCGAACGCGCATAGTTATTCCAGTCGATTATGCGGGACATCCCGCAGACCTGGATGCCATTCTCGAACTCGCCGAGCGCCATGGCCTGATCGTGATTGAGGACGCATGTCACGCGCTGGGGGCTGAGGATCGGCTACGGCGTTCCGGCAGCATCGCCCACATGACCGTCTTCAGTTTTCACCCGGTGAAGCATCTTGCGACTGGAGAAGGCGGTATGGTGACGACTGATCGTGCTGACTATGCGGAAAAGCTCCGTGTATTTCGCAATCACGGCATATCCAGCGATGCGCGGCAGCGTCAGTCCGAAGGACAATGGCATTACGAAATGGTGGCGCTCGGCTTCAATTATCGGCTCACTGACATCGCATGCGCACTCGGGATGTCCCAACTGAAAAAGTTGGATGCAAATTTACGGCGCCGGCGAGACATTGCTGCTCGGTACGCATCTGCACTTCAGGATCTTGCAGAAATAACGCTGCCAGCGGTGCGATTTGGCGTGAATCCCGCGTGGCATCTTTATCCAATTCGTCTCAATTTTGCAAAGTTGAAAGCCAATCGCAGTGAGATTTTCCGTTCTCTACGCGCAGAGAATATCGGAGTCAACGTGCATTACATTCCCGTGCATCACCATCCTTACTACCGCGAACGTTTCGGATATCGCGGAGGAGAGTGTCCCGTGGCTGAAGACGCTTATGAGCGTCTCATTAGTCTTCCGATGTTCCACGGAATGAGCGACGACGACGTACAGGATTCAATCCACGCCGTCGGCAAAGTGGCGGCGCATTTCAGGAAGTAACAATGAAAGGGACTTTGGTGGCAACCAACCCGCTGCCCGACACCGAGCAGATTCGCACCTGGAGCGGCGATTTTGGCCGCGAATATACCGACCGCAACACTTTTACTCCGGCGCAACTTGATGAACTCTATCAGCGCAACTATGGCATCACGCGTAGCGCAATCAATCGCCGCTTTCTGGAATCGATTCCCCGCGACGCGCGAATTCTGGAAGTGGGCTGTAACCTTGGCAACCAGTTATTGATGCTGCAGTCAATGGGCTTCACCAGCCTGTACGGCATCGAAATCCAGGACTACGCGCTGCATCGCGCCCAGGGGCGCCTTCCCGCGGCCGTTCTGAGGCAGGCATCGGCACTCGCAATTCCTTATGCCGGCAGGTTCTTCGACTTGGTGTTCACCTCTGGGGTGCTCATCCACATTGCGCCTGCCGACCTGCCGCTCGCTCTCGGCGAAATTCGCCGCTGCGCGAAGCATTGGATCTGGGGTTTCGAATACTATGCTCCGCAGATGACCGAAGTGGACTATCGCGGACACCGCGCGCTTCTGTGGAAGACGGATTACGCGCGCTTGTACGCGGAACAGTTTCCAGAATTAGAGTTGGTGCGCGAAGAGCGCCTGCGCTACCTGGAAAACAAAAATGTCGACACCGCGTTCCTGCTCCGCGTCAAAGAATAAAGTTAAGCGCCAGGCCGCGAAATAGAAACTTGAAACCGCGAAATAAAAACGGAGGAGCATGAGAGTCGTCGCCATCATCCAGGCCCGCATGGGCAGCACCCGCCTGCACGGAAAGGTATTGAAAGATCTTTGCGGTGCCACGGTTCTGGCGAGGGTGGTGAATCGCACTACTCGTGCCACACTTCTGGACGAAATCGTCGTCGCCACCACTGTTAAGCTGGCAGACGACGCCATCGTCCAGGAGTGCGAACGGCTGTCGGTTGCATGTTTCCGGGGCGATGAGGCGGACGTTCTTGATCGTTACTATCGCGCCGCGCAAGACGTTTCCGCCGACGCGATCGTCCGAATCACTTCCGACTGCCCACTGATTGATCCCAAGATCGTCGATAAAACGGTAGGTGCATTCCTGGAAGCACGCCCAGATTATGCTTCTAATACCTGCGTCCCTACCTATCCACGCGGGCTCGATACGGAAGTTGTGACTTTCGCCGCCCTGGAGATGGCATGGACCAGCGCGACTCATCCCTATCAACGTTCTCACGTTACTCCATACATTTACGAGAATCCCAGTAAGTTCAAAATTCTATCGGTAACAGGTGAAGAAGACAACAGCGCCTGTCGTTGGACTGTGGACACTCCCGAGGATTTGGAATTTGTGCGGGCAGTTTACTCCCGCCTTCGAGACCATAGATTCTCGTGGGGCGATGTACTAAAACTGATAGAACGCGAACCGCAACTCGCCGAGATCAATCGTGAGGTTGAACAGAAGTCGTTGTGTGAAGGTTAGCCGTTCGCGATTCCTGGTGGTCACCGCCAGTCGATCAGCATCAGTCATGAAGATTCTGTTCATACATCCGGAAGACGATCCAGAAAAAGGGCCGTGGACAAACTTACCATGGGACCGCATCGTCGATTTCGGACACGGAGGTGAGAATAGCTACGCGCGCTGGAAGCGGCAGTTCGGCTGTCGCGTGACAACACTGGATTCTCTGCGAAATGGATTCGATGATTCTCGGCGGATACGTGATGTGCTGGGTTTGGGATGCGGACGGCTGACTGACGAACATGGACTGGATTGGTGGGAGATCATGTCGATTCTCCTGACCGGAGAACTCGAAGCGCTGATCTTGCTGCAGCGTTTTGTGAGGACGATCAGCTCTTCTGACGAACTGCATGTCTCGCGCCCCGGACTTCACGGCAGTCTTCTGCAATGCCTGGTGGGCCGGGCTGTCAGGGTGTTTCCCCTCCGACAGAGTGCAAAGAAAGGTGGGCTTGCACACTATCTGCGAGTTTCCACCAGGCTTTCCGCGCCGCAGATGGTCGATGTTTTTTGGGACAAATATGATGCGGGATATCAGTTGCGCGGTCGCTTGGCTCGGAAACGCCAACCCTCCCGTCGGCCAGTAGTATTACTTCCAACCGCATATGTCAACGTATCGCGTACCGGTATTGCCTACGCCAACACTTTTCCGCAAGAGAATTTTCTCTTCGTAGCCACGCGACACAGTGGCTGGCTTGGGAATTTGCCGCGTAATGTGACTGGCGCATGGCTATCCTCGTATGCATCGTTCCGCGACCGAAGCGGTGAGAACGTCGACATGGAGAGCCGCTGGCAATGTCTCCTGCAAGCGTTAGAAGGTGTAGCCGAGTTCGATATTCTGAAACAATTGGGATATTTGGATGGGTTCCCTCGACGCTTCCGCAATGGATTCGAAGTGCGGGATGCCTGGCGAAATGTTCTCGATACCGAACCCGTGGAAGCCGTGCTGTGTGCCGATGACAGCAACCCTTACACGCGCATTCCACTGCTTCTTGCCTCCGCGCGGGGATTGCCCAACATCGCTTGCCATCATGGAGCGCTGGACGGACGTTACGTTTTCAAGCGCAGCTATGGGGATGTGATCTGGGCAAAGGGAAAAATGGAAGCAGATTATCTGGTGCGAAGATGCGGAGCGCCACCGGGAAGAATCGAGATCGCCGCTCCGGCGCTACCCACGAGCTACATCGATCGTTCGAAACAACGGGCTTTCCAGCCAAACATATTTCGGCCGAATATCCTTTTCATCTCGGAAGCTTTGGAGGGGAGCGGCGTGCGCTCAGAAGAGGTCTATCGAGACATTTTGCCTCCCTTGGCGGACCTGGCTTTGCGAACCGGGCGCAAACTAATCGTGAAGTTACATCCCGCGGAAAGCAAATCCGAAAGGATCGTCATGGTTCAGCGGATGCTTTTTTCTCAGCAGCGCAGCGTGGTGAAAATCGTCAGCGGCCTTCTTACTGAGGATCTTCTCGCCACTGCGTGGTTCGGGATCACGATACTTTCTACAGTGGCGGTGGAATGCGCCATGCGCCGAATTCCATGCTTTCTCTGCTGTTGGCTGGAATCCTCACCCTACGGCTATGTTGAGCAATTTATGCGCTTCGGAGTCGGAATCGGCCTCAACGGTCCAGGTGAAATTGAGAAAATTCCACAATACTTGGAGCAACATAGAAACGCGGACGTCTTCGATAACTGCTGGCGCTCTGCGGGGCCCGAACGCTTGAAAGATTTGATTGCCGGCTCCCAAATGCAACGCAGCCCCGTTGCAATTTGAGTTGCGCAAGCCCTGAAGGTTTCAAAGTGTGAACCAAGAGACGCTCTTAATCCGCGCAGACGCAAACCCTGCCATAGGAGCCGGGCATATTATGCGATGTCTCGCGCTGGCCCAGGCATGGCGGGGATTGTGTGGCAAAGCAATGTTTGCGATCGCTGAGGCGCCGGCGGCGCTGAAGTCACGCCTGGCAAACGAAGGATTTGAAATTGCCTGCATTCCCGGTGCTCCAGGCGAGCTCGAGGATGCCGAAATCACCCATCAGCTAGCGCGCCAGTCTCGCAGTTCTTGGGTGGTGATTGACGGGGACCGATTCGACGTTGGTTTCCTCGAGCGCTTGCGATCCTCCGGGAGCCGCATTCTTCTGATCGACGATTTTGCCGATCGAGAGTCATTTCCCGTGGATTTGATTCTCAACCTTAACCTGGGTGCGTCGGAAGTCCCTTACAGGAACCGCGGCGCGGAGGCCGAACTGCTGCTGGGAGAATCCTACGCATTATTGCGGCGCGAGTTTACCTCCGGGCATGAGCCCCGCGTTTTTCGTGAAAAAAGCAACAGAATTCTTGTAACCCTTGGGGGCAGCGATCCCGAGAATCTCACGCCGAAAATCACAGAATCGTTAGCCCGCATACCCGATCACAAAATTAAGGTAATTATCGGTCCGGCACACGCCCAGCAAGGCACAATGCCGAAATCGGATTTCCCTAACGTTCAAGTGGAATGCAATTCTTCCAATATGTGTGCCGACATGGCTGAGGCAGATATGGCCATCGTTGTTGCCGGAGGTACTCTTTGGGAGTTGTTGTACATGGGCTGCGGGGTGTTGAGCTATTCTAGAAATTCAGTTCAAAGGCAAATCGTCGAGGACCTGGAGAGGAAAAGAGCGCTTCGAAATTTGGGAGCTGTCCAGGACTTCGACGGTTGCGAGTTGACTAAAGTGGTTGAAGAGGTCGGGCGCTCGAAACAATTGCGCCGGGAGATGGCGACGATTGGCCGGCAGTTAATAGACGGCGAGGGCGCGACGCGCGTGTTGCAACATCTCAGGGGGAACGGGTGAGGTCGATCGGCATGGTTCCGATTACCCAATCAGAACGAGATCAGTTTCTCGCCATGGCAGTCGAGTATTTCTCGGAACTGAACAAGTCTTTCATTCCTCACAGAGACTGGGAACAAAACTATTTTGAGACGATCCAGGCTGGGACGAACGTATTTCTTCGGTGGATCGTAAGCGATGGAAAACGCGCTGGCTTCATTCTCTTCGGTATCGAGAAGCATCGTTTCCTGCCTCGAAAGAGTGGAAGGGTCTACGAATTGTACGTGACCCCGCCATTTCGTTGTCAGGGAATCGCCCGGGAGTGTGCGGCGCGAGCGATCAAAGAATTATGGGAGTTCGGTCCTTCCAAGATCGAGCTTGAAGTGGTCGATGGCAATAAGGAAGCGCTGGCCTTATGGCAGTCGATGGGTTTCCGCAAGGCGAGCGAACGCTTCGTTTTGAGGGATGGTGTGTTGTGAAAGTCGCAATCACCCAGCCTACATATCTGCCCTGGATCGGATATTTCGACCTGATGGATCAGGTAGATTGCGTGGTGGCGCTCGACAGCGTCCAATTCGAGAAGCGGTCATGGCAGCAGCGCAATCGCATCAAAACTCCACACGGCTTAGAGTGGTTGACGGTCCCCGTAACTTTTCAGCGCAGTGTGGGCCAGCGCATTCAAGATATCAAAATTTGCCAACCAAACTTTTGGGAGAAGCACCTATGCGTGATCGAACACAATTATCGGCGCTCTCCTCACTTTGATCGCTACTTTCCGCAACTGCTCGAAGCGCTCTCGAGTCATGGTGAGTATCCGGCCCTGGTGAAATTGAATCTCTCTCTCATCGAATGGTTTTTCCGCGTCCTCGGCATCGCTCCGAAACTGATTCGTTCCTCTGACTTGGATGAAAAAGGCAGGCGGTGCGAACTTTTGGTGAATCTTTGCCGGCGACTGAACGCTGATTTCTATTTGTCGCCCTTGGGTTCCGCCGGTTATCTTCTGCAAGACCGGGACCGATTCTCCGAAGCCGGAATTCAGGTAGCGTTTCAAAACTACGAGCATCCGCAGTACAGGCAGTTGTTCCAACCCTTTTGTCCCTATGCATCCGCATTGGATCTTATTTTCAATGAAGGTGATCGTTCGATGGAAATCATCCGCGGAGGCCGTCGTCCCCCTTTTACGCCCGACCAGGTTGCTCTGCCCTCCATCGTGGAGGTCGACGCAATTACGGTAACGCAATGATGGTGACGCAATGATGATTGGCACCATGCGAATCGGAAACAGAGAGATCGGAGCGGATCATCCCGTCTACATTGTGGCCGAGATGTCCGCTAATCATGCTCAGAATTTCGATACCGCTCTCAAGATTGTCCGTGCAGCGAAAGATTCCGGTGCCGATGCCGTCAAGCTGCAAACTTACACGCCAGACACCATCACCATTGCCAGCGATCGCGCCCCCTTTCGAATCGGCGGTGGAACTATTTGGGATGGCAGGAACCTGCACGATCTTTACGGGGAAGCATACACCCCATGGGAATGGCAGCCCAGGCTGAAGAAGGCCGCCGAAGATTTGGGAATGGATCTCTTCTCCGCTGCCTTTGATTCGACGGCAGTGGACTTTCTTGAAGACATGGATGTGCCAGCTCATAAGGTGGCTTCCTTCGAGTTAGTGGATATACCACTGATCGAGCGAATGGCACGCACCGGCAAGCCGTTGATCATGTCCACCGGGATGGCCACTTTGGAGGAGATTGATGAAGCCGTGCACTGCGCTCGCAAGGCGGGTGCGACGCAGATCGCGCTACTGAAATGTACCAGCGCTTATCCTGCATCTCCTGACGAAATGAATTTGCGGACAATTCCAGAGATGGCGAAACACTTTGGAGTGCCCGCAGGATTATCCGACCATACGACCGGAATCGCGGTGCCGGTAGCCGCAGTGACCTTGGGTGCGTGCATCGTCGAAAAGCATCTGACTTTGTCGCGTTCCACGCCGGGTCCGGATAGTGCATTTTCGCTGGAGCCACATGAGTTCAAAGCCATGGTGGATGCGGTGCGCACCACCGAGAAGGCCTTGGGCATAGTCAAGTTCGGCGTTAGCGGCAGGGAAAAAGTCAGCCAGGCATTTCGTCGCTCCTTGTTTGTTGTGAAAGACGTGAAGCAAGGTGGCGTGTTCACTGCGGAGAATGTTCGCTCGATCCGGCCGGGGCATGGCCTGCATCCGCGGCATCTGGCTGACGTCTTGGGCAAGCGGGCGGCGAGCGACGCGGAGCGGGGTACTCCATTGAGTTGGGATTTGGTGGTCCGTCCATGAAATTCGTCAGCCTTGTTTTGAAGCGGGTCGTGTATCCATGTTTGTTAAGAACTGGATATCTACGGGGCAGGGCGAATGGCGCAGATCTGTGCGTAATTACCTACCATGGGGTTCTGCCTCCAGGGTATGAGGTCACAGATGCAAACCAGGATGGCGGTCTGGTGAGTGTCGAACAATTTCGCCGCCAGCTTCGGCTCCTCAAATCGCATTACCACGTCATATCTCCCGAACAGGTTCTTGATTGGGCCGCGAACGGTCGTGAATTGCCCGAGCGATCTGTATTGCTGACTTGCGATGACGGTCTGTTGAATACTCTCACCGATATGGTGCCGGTGCTGCGTGAGGAAAATCTTTCCTGTCTGTTTTTCGTGCTGGCTGCGTCGACTGCGCAGAAGTCTCAGAGATTGTGGTACGAAGATCTTTATCTGTCGCTTCTGCGTGCACCCAACGGAATTTTCACTTTTCCCGAGGTTGGGATAACCATCGAACTCAACGAGCGAACGCAAAGGAGAGCTGTATGGGGGAGATTGTTGCAGCTGTTGTCACACTTCAACCCGATTGAACGGTCAGCTTTCATCGAGGCTGCACGTATTCAATTCGGGTTGGACACTTCGTGGGATGCGGAATTCGCCAACAGCGAAGCACGTCGCAAACGCTTCTGCCTGCTTAACCTGGACGAATTGCGGCAGCTGGGAGATCACGGAATGTGCATAGGTTCGCATACCTTTGACCATCCGATACTTTCCCGGCAGAGTTCCGAACTGGCATGGAGGGAAATCTCCGAAAGCCGGAGCGCTCTGGAGAATGCTTTAGGAAAACGAGTGTGGGCGCTGGCCTATCCCTTTGGCGACCCCGCATCGGTTACGAACAGAGAATGGCAGATGGCCGAACAGGCCGGCTTCGAGTGCGCATTCATGAATGTTGGAGGCGGGTTTGGGGCGTCACTGCCTAAATTTGCAATACCACGAGTGCACCTGACGTCGCAGATGGATCTGCCCGAGTTCGAGGCGCATGTTTCTGGCTTTCACAGCGCGTTGCGAGGACGTCTGGCAGGAGGAACCTCGAATTGAGTGCCTGTGAGGTGCCGACAGTCAGCGAGCATGCGCTTGTAGAAACCGAAGCACAAAGCGTGAACCTGCGCATTGTTCTGCACAGAGAAATTCCGGAAGATCCCAAGCTGTGCCGTCAGTGGAACGACTTGGTGCTGCAGACGGAGCGGCCGGAAGTGTTTTATACCTGTGAGTGGGCGCTGGCAGTGCAGTCTGCTTATCGAGCTTCGCTGAGTCCGCTGCTCTTCTTAGGCTATGTGGGAGAAAGTCTGATCGGAGTAGCCTCGCTGGCGACGGATTCCTCCGAGGAAACGATAGGCTTTCTTGCCGGTAACACCGCAGACTATTGTGAATTTCTGAGTCGGCCGCGACATCGCGCTTGGTTTGTCGATGCAGTTTTCGCGCAGCTCACAAAAATAAATGAGAAGGCAAAGTTCATCGCACTCGCGAACCTTCCGGCAGACTCAGCAACATCCGCTGCACTTCGGATTGCCGCGCGCAATCACGATTTGCAGATTTTTGTTCGACCAGCATACTTGTGCACCCAGGTAGACCTGGGATCAGGAGAAAAACGCCAAGAGCTCAAGAAGTCCCTGTCCAACAAGAAAAAAGTTCGCCGCTTTCTTCGAGCAATGGAGTGCGAAGGGCCGGTGAGATTTGTCCATTTACAGTCGCAGGACGAGATTCAAACAGAATTGTCGGCTTTCGCAGATGCCCATGTGGCGCGCTTCCAGGCAACTCACCGCACTAGCAGCCTCTCCACCCCTGAGCGGCGGTTTTTTCTGGAAGAGTTGGTCAGAAGATTCTCTGGAACCGGCATCGTAAAGTTGAGCATGTTAACGGTTGGAGAGCGGACGATTGCCTGGAACTACGGCTTTCGATTTCAAGGCAGTTGGTTTTGGTATCAGCCGACGTTTGACAGTCGTCATGAAGAAAACTCTCCTGGCCACTGCTTGCTTTCGCGAATTGTGATGGAAGCCTGCGACATCGACGAGATGAAGGTAGTCGATTTGGGCCTGGGAGCGGAAGGTTACAAGGAGCGATTTGGGAACCGCACGCGCCAGACATTATACGTGACCGTAGCGGGATCCTGGCGCCGTCACCTGCGAGAAGTCCTGAGATATCGTGCGGCCAGCCTTCTGAAGAAATCTCCGAAGGTCGAGTCAGCACTTCGTCGGATGCTAGGCACGCACAGAAGATAAGAGCGAGAATTTGTTTGCCAATCGAACTGCAGGCCGAACCAGCAAATCCCGCGCACACGATTCCTGACGTTTGTCTCGACAGAAAAGATCCACCTGCCGCACTCGAGAAGCTGAACTTCCAGACCGAGATGGGACGCATCTCCCGGCAGTCTGGAATTGTATTCGCGGGAACAATCTTTACGGCCGCTCTCGGTTATGTTTTCAAGGTCTATCTCGCCCGCGCCTTGGGAGCCGAGGCTCTTGGTTTGTACGCGTTGGGCATGACGATTATCAGCCTCCTTGGCATCATCAACGTGCTCGGTCTGCCGGAGTCTGCCATGCGGTTCGTGGCTCTGTACGCTGCATCCAGGAATTTCGAAGCGCTGCGAGCTTTGCTGTGGAACGGCGCCTTGACCCTGCTGGCGACCAACCTGATTTTTGCAGGCCTCCTACTTAAGCTCGGTCCTTGGATCGCCACGCACTTCTATCATTCCCCTCAACTCGTGCAATATCTTCCCCTGTTCGCGCTGATCATGATTGCGAGTGCTCTGAGCGTCTTCTTTGGAAAAGTTCTCGCTGGCTACAAAGAAGTAGGCAGCCGGACTATGCTCACCAAGTTCGTAGCCAGTCCGGTCACGATGGCGTTGACGGTGATTTTGCTTGCTCTCGGAACCGGCTTGCGAGGATATCTCGCGGCTCAAATTGTGAGCGCAGCAATCGTAATTATCTTTCTAATTGCGCTTGTGTGGCGTCTGACACCAGTCGCGGCCCGGTCGCTGAGCCTCAAAAACCTTTCAATCAATCCGGAAGTCTGGTCTTTTTCTGCAGCTATGTTCGGTGTGGGATTGATGGAATTTTTTATGGCGCAGTCTGATCGGGTTGCTCTGGGTCTTTATCGGGGAGCACATGACCTCGGAATTTATGCGGTCGCCGCCGCGTTGGTCGCGTACGAGCCCATCATTCTGCAATCGGTGAATCAGATCTTCGCGCCGGTGATCGCCGATCTTCACACCCGAGGCGATCTCGCTCTGCTGGGGCGTTTGTTCCAGACTCTTACCAAGTGGATGCTGGGCCTCACTTTGCCTTTGGCGATGGTGATGATCGTGTACGCGCGCCCCGTCATGCGTATCTTCGGCCACGATTTCGAGGCAGGATGGCCGATCTTGGTCATCGGCACGTGCGGCCAACTGGTAAACTGCGCGGTCGGTTCGGTGGGTTATCTTCTGCTGATGTCGGGCAACCAGCGCCGCCTGATTCGCGTGCAGGCCGTCATGGCTGTAGTTACAGTATTGCTGTGCTTAAAACTGGTCCCGCTCTGGGGTGCGCTCGGCGCCGCGGTCGCAGCAGCTATTAGCAATGCAGGTACGAATGCATGGAATCTCATGGAAGTGCGCAAAGCCATGAAGCTGAATCCGTATAATCGCAGTTATCTGAAGTTGCTGCCCCCGACGGCGAGCGCCCTTATGGTCATATTGGTGGGGAAGAGCGCAGCAATAATTGGAGCGGATTGGGTGCGGATTATTGTGACCTTACTGCTGGCATATGGCGCATTTTCAACCGTGGCACTTGCTTCGGGATTGGATGCGGACGATCGCTTGATAGCGAACGCGATCTGGACGCGAGTGCGAGCAACTTTCAGACCGTGAGGATTCGTTGTCAACCATGAGCCAATTGCGTGAAATTCGTCTTCCTGACGAGTTGTGCGCCGCCGCAGAAGTGAAGTTCGGCAGCGCATTTCGAAAGGTGGACGATTTACTGACCTTCCTGTTGCAAGAATTGTTGCGGCGGGACACCATCGACTTCGATCGCGCTGATCACACGGTCGTCGAGGAGAGGCTTAGGGACCTGGGATATATCTGAATCGCAACAAACTATCTCGAATGCGCGCTGACCGGTCAAGGAATGGATAGATCTCCGACTCTGCAGGAAGTGATCGACCAAGGCAGGGAGCGTCTTTTCCCCACGCTCACGAATCCAAACTGGCTGGTTCTGAGAGAACGTCGCAAGATTTTCGTTCGCTGGTTAACGCAACTGTCATCGACTCATCTGGATGTGCTTGATGTAGGAGGACGCATTCAACCCTATCGCGCATTGATCGCGAACCGGATTCGACGATACGTTGCTCTTGACCGGCAGTTCACGCCTCTTGTGAGCGTTGTGGCTTGCGGCGAGCAGCTACCTTTGCCTGATTCTCGGTTCGATCTCGCCATCTGTACTCAGGTCCTCCAATATATTGCCCGGCCCTCGGAAGTCATCAATGAGATTTTCCGCGTGCTGAAGCCAGCCGGGGTCTTGCTCCTTAGTATTCCGAGCGCCTGCGCGACTGATGCCGCGGACGAGTGCTGGCGCTTCTTGCCTCAGGGCTTGCGTCACTTGCTGGCTCGGTTCACTCGAGTCGAAGTCGTGGCCGAAGGTGGCAGCGTGGCCGGATTCTTCCGTACTGTGAATACTTGCTGTGACATCTTTATGCGATATCCTGCGGCCCGTTTTGTCTATCGGCGCACGCTTTGCCCTTTTCTAAATCTGGCCGGAATGTTTCTGGAGAATTTGTCCGGTCGCCGGAACGAGCAATTTTCCGTGAACTATAGCGTACTGGCACAAAAATGAGTTTCGAATCGAAGCCGCAAATGGGATCGAGCACCATCCGAAGCATTCTGCGAACCGCGTGGCGCCGCGGGCGCTCTATTCTGCCAGTCGATGGCTTCACCTTCAGCCGGCCACTGGTCCTATTGCAGAGCGACGACTGGGGACGAGTTGGCGTGCGGGATCGCGAGGGTTGGGAAGAATTGCGGAGCCTGGGCATCACCCTGGGCGAACGCGACTATGACTACTACAGTCTGGAAACAGCTGAGGACATTGCCGAGATCGTAGCGATGCTACAGAGCCATCGCGATTCGGTTGGACAGCCCGCCTGTTTGGGAATGAATTTCGTGGTGGCCAATGTCGATTTCGCGAAAGTAATCGCCAACAACTTTCGCCAGATCCATCTGCGTCCCTTAGCACAAGGTTTTCCCGACGGCTGGAATCGCCCCGGATTGTTCGGAGAGTACAAGAAGGGCATTGCCGCAGGAATTCTATCGCCCGCACTCCACGGCACAACACACTTCTGTCAGGCGGCGGTGGAACGGTATTTGGGCGACTCAGGAGAGCGCGGCAGGCTTTTGCGTCTGTTGTGGAACGCCAGGGTCCCATACATCCACTGGCGCATGCCATGGGTCGGATTTGAGTACTGGGACTCCGAACAGTGCGGAGAGGAAGCCTTCTTGAACTCTGCGCGTCAGGCAAGTCTGATCGATTCCGCGGTAGAAGCCTTTCATGAATTTTTCTCGATGCGACCGGTTTCAGCTTGCGCTCCGGGCTATCGTGCCAACGACAATACGCACAAAGCGTGGGCGAAGCATGGTGTTCGCGTGGCGCAAAACGGCCCAGGAAACGCACTGCCGCCACACTTCGATAGAGACGGAATTTTGCATCTCTACCGCTCGATCGATTTCGAGCCCGCCATTGCGCAGGATTTCTCGGTGGCTGCTTGCGTGCAAGCGGCTGAAAATTGTTTTGTCCACGGTCTTCCGGCGATCGTTTCCATTCACTCCCTTAACTTCCACTCGACCATCCGGGACTTTCGCCACCGGACGCTCCAGACGCTCGGCGAATTTCTGACAATGTTGGAAGCCCGGCACTCGGATCTTTTGTATTTTCGCGACGAGGACTTGTACGATCTGGTCGATAAAGGGACCTGGCGCTCGGCGCAACCTGCGGTGCGGGTTCGTGTGACGAGGCAGAAATTTACCAGCGGCACATTCGCGGCGCGGAGCGCATAAATGCCTGCCCGGAAATCCATCATCCTTGTCACCGTGGACTGCCTGAGAGCGGATCACTGCGGTTTCATGGGCTATCCACGGGCAACCACTCCATTTCTCGATGGTCTTGCCAGCAAATGCTTTCTCTTTCCAACGGCCATCGTGGCAGGCGTTCCCACCTACTACTCATTTCCGGCGATCATGGCATCGCGTTATCCGCTGGCGACGGGGCGAGAGGTGCTCGGACTGACACCGTCGGAGAGAAGTCTGGCTTCCGTACTCAAAGAAAATGAATATGTGACGGCTTTTTTCGGCGCCGGTAATCCCTATCTCTCTGCGCGCTTCGGATACGACTTTGGTTTCGATACATTTCGCGATTTCCTTGATGACCTCACTCCGCATTCCATTCCCGATGGAGCAGCGGAGGCGCGCACGAGTTGGGCTGGAGGGCTGAACCGCTTTTTGGAAACTGCCACTCACAAAATTCCTGGGATGGCTGCTGCTTATGACGAACTCTATTTTCAATATTGCCAGCGCCGAGTTCCTGCTGCGCTCTCGCTGGATATGCTACGCCGGTTCCCAGCAGCGGATGTGCTCGTCGACGGCGCTCGAACCTGGCTGACCTCTGTTGGAAAAAATCCTTTCTTCCTGTGGCTGCACTTCATGGATCCGCATTCACCTTACTATCCCACAGAAAAAGGTCTCGAACTGTCTGGAGAAAGCGCGATCACTCCTTCCCGGGCGCGATATCTAAATGCGTGCTGGAATCGTTCTGATATTGCGAGCGCGCGGCTTCGCAGTTATCACGACGAAATCGTCGCCATGTACGACTCTGGAATTCGGTGGGTGGATGCTCAACTGGCGCGACTGGTCGAGATTCTCTGTCGATTCAAGCTCTGGGAAAACTGCATTCTTGCGTTTACAGCAGATCACGGAGAGGAGTTTCTCGAACACGACTGCCGCTATCATGCCCCATCGCTGGTTGAAGAGTTGATTCACGTTCCGCTGCTTCTCCGCGTGCCGGGAGCCAGAAAAAAAACGATTTCCAGCAATCCGTTCAGCCTGTTGCATCTTGCTCCAACTCTGCTTACAGCTGCCGAACTTCCCATTCCGGCGGAATTTCAAGGACGCAGTCATTGGAAATATGTTCAAGAGGAAATTCCCTGGAATGAGCCCGCAATTTCCGAGTGCATCTCCGGATGCACCAATCCTTTTAACCTCGAGCAACGCCGCGGTGCCCGCCTGCTCGCGGTCCGCGAAGCGCGATACAAGCTGCTGTTGAGACTCGAGACCGGTACTCACCAACTTTTCGATCTTGAAACGGATCCGGGAGAACACGCGCCTTTGTCGAGCGCCGCCGCAGTGCCGGAGCGGCGTCGTTTGCTTCAAGTCGCGCTTGATCATTTGCGAAGGGCGAGTACCCGTCAAACTTCAGAAGGCTGCCTGCGAGCGCTCTTGCGAGAGATCGACCTGCCTTCAACAAGGATATTAGCGACCGCTGGTTCGAGTGCTGTGCTATGAAGCCAGTCCATATCCTGGTCGATTCCTTCGCTGACGAGGGATTGACGAACGCCCAGATGATAAACGCTCGCGAGATCGTGAGCCGATTGAATCCCGACCTTTTCTTCGTGACGATGTTTGTTCAACGATCTGCCGATCGCCAGATCAGCCGTCGGCCAAATACGCGGTTGGTCCAACTTCCTGATCGGCTACAAACGATTCCGTTGCTGGCACAATTTCTTTTAGGAAGGCAGCAAATCATTTTCTACCTGAAGGCGTCGCCGGCCAGCCGCTGGTATCTGCAGTTGCGATCCCTGCGCGCCAGCCGCACTTTGATCGTGGGCACAATTGAATCACAAATGGACTGTCAGGACGAGACGATCACCCCGCAAACCATGCGGCTCGTCGAAGAGACCGTCCTGCGTTGCGACTATCTCTTCAGCAACTCCGCCTTTGTCAAACGCAGTCTTCAAGCCAATTACAACCGCCAAAGCGAAGTGGTTCCCACAGGCGTAGACACGGATTTCTTTACCCCGAATTGGGAGCGGGCGCCGAATTCGCGCCCACGCGTACTCTTTGTAGGATCGCTTCGTGCTTTCAAGGGACCACAAGTTGTTCTTGATGCGGCGCAACGATACCCCCAAGCCGATTTTGTTCTCGTCGGAGATGGCATACTCGCTCAAGACCTGCGGCAACGAGCGCAGAAAATCCCTAACGTTACCATGCGTGGCACACTCGGACGGACTGATGTTCGCGAGGAGTATCGGGGTGCAGACATCTTTTTGTTTCCTTCCCGATGGGAGGGATCGCCGCGAGTGTTGATGGAGGCGGCAGCGAGTGGTCTGCCGGTGATTGCGCGCAAGGACTATGAACCAGAGTCTGTAATTGACGGCAAGACTGGCTTCCTGACAGCATCAGACCACGAGATCATGGAGCGTTTGGGCCAATTGCTGGCCAGATCCGATTTGCGACGTACTCTGGGAGAGGCAGGGCGTTCTCACATGTGTCGCTTCAGTTGGGATTTGATCACGCGTCAGTGGGAAGCGATCTTCACGCGCTTGGCCCGAACCCACCCAGGGGATCCACTATCGGAGTCAGTTGCTTGATTCCCAAGTTGGTGATCGTTACGGAGATCATTGCCCCCTACCGCATTCCTGTTTTCAACGCCTTGGCACAGAGACGAGAGTTAGACTTGCATGTTGTTTTTCTCTCCGAAAATGATCCCAGCATGCGCCAGTGGCGAGTGTATACGAATGAAATCGAGTTCCAGTACGATGTGCTTCCGTCCTGCCGGCAGCGACTCGGCAAGTACAATTTTTTGGTTAATCGCCGCGTTCTCACGACCCTGAATAAGCTCCGGCCCGATGTGGTCTTATGTGGCGGATACAACTATCTGACCTCTTGGCAGGCGGCTTACTGGGCGAGATTTCATCGCGTACCTTTGATGCTGTGGGCGGAGAGCACAGCCTTGGACAAGCGACGTCGACATCGCCCTGTGGAATTCCTCAAAACGCAATTTTTGCGTTTGTGCCGTTCTTTCGTTGTTCCCGGGAGGTCGTCGCTGAAGTATCTGGAGGATTTTGGGATATCGGATCGGCGCATCTTCACTGCGCCAAACGCAGTTGATGTCATGCGATTCTCTGTGCCGGCGAATGAGGCTCGTCGCAATGAGTTGGAAGTGCGAGCCCGGCGCTCGTTGCCTTCGCGTTACTTTTTGTATGTTGGCCGATTAGTGAAAGCAAAGGGCATTTTCGAACTTCTGGAAACGTATGGCCAGCTAGACACTGAGATTCGTGACAAAATTGGCTTGGTATTCGTCGGAGATGGTGGGGATCGGACGGCATTAATGGAGCGCGCATCACGAATCTCTCGCGGAACCATCCAATTCCCGGGCTTCATACATCGAGAGGGCTTGCCGGATTTCTACGCTCTTGCGGACGCATTAATCTTCCCAACTCACAGCGACACTTGGGGCTTGGTTGTGAATGAGGCAATGTCATGTGGTTTGCCGGTGATCGTTACCAATGTCGCAGGGTGCGTGGCCGATCTTGTCCAAAATGGGTGGAACGGATTTGTTGTTCCCCCCATTGACCAGTCACAACTTGCCAACGCCATGACACGCTTGGCAACTGATTCCGCTCTGCGAAAGGAAATGGGTTCTAGAAGCAGGGAAAGAATCGAGGCCTACTCTCCCGAGGCGTGGGCTGCAGGCCTGGTAAATGCAGTGGGGTCCATATGCGAGAGAGATCGATGAAAGGCTGGACCCGGTCGATATTCCTGCTAGGGGGAACAACAGCAATTCTTCTGCTGTTTGTCCTGGCGGAGCGTCAACCCGATTTATTGGCCAGCACCGCTATTCTCGGGGCGATTATGGCGTTGCAGATTGCCTTGTTCGGCCTCAGTCATTTTGAGGAAGCGTTCTTCCCTTTATTGATTGGAACCTTCCTCTGGGCGGGATCGTCGCTTCCTCTTTATGGTACAGCCACGTCACTCCGCTGGCTGTTCCTGGCCATAGGAGCGCTTGGTGGCTTTCTCATCTGGATCAGGCGTCCACGTGCGCGACATTTTGGATCATTTCATCTCGTGGCCATGCTTTGCGTGGCATCGGCAGTTGTGACCGCCGCGGTTTCCGAAGTACCGAAAACCTCGTTGCTCAAAGTCCTCAGCCTGTTTCTGTTATTTCTGTACACGTCCTCGGGAGCGCGCGTTGCGAATGCTGGACGAGAAAGAAAGTTCGTGAATAGTCTGGTCTTAGCCTGCGAAATGCTCGTTTATCTTTCAGCAGTTTGTTACTTCCTTTTGCATTTCAGACTTTTCGGCAACACCAACGCTCTGGGAGCTGTCATTGGTGTGGTTGCCGTTCCTATCTTGCTGTGGGCAGCGGCAACCGCTGAAACTCGACGCCTTCGGCGGCGCCGGTATTTCGCCTTGCTCCTATGTGGAGGTCTTCTCTATCTTTCCAACTCCCGCGCCTCGATCTTGGGCGCGGCCTTGGTTATCGTCTTGTTTACGGTCGCCATCCGTCAGCAGCGGATGCTTCTGCAATGCGTGTTCAGCTGTGTTTTCTTTCTCACGGTAATGGCGGTGGTGATTCCCACTCACGTGAATGAACTGATCTCTTCCGTTACGAATAAAGTTCTTTATAAGGAACACGATACCGCTCATGGTGTCTTTGCATCTCGCCTTTCCCCGTGGAGGGAGACACTGTCTGTCGTCAAACAACATCCTTGGTTCGGCAGCGGTTTTGGCACCAGTGACGTGGACGATCTTGGGGCAGCTTCTGCCTCGTCTTCGATCTACACGAAGGAGGGAACGAACCGGGAGCACGGCAACAGCTATTTGGCATTAGCTGAGTATTTGGGAATACTCGGCTGCGTGCCCTTTCTTGTTTTGCTTTTTATGCTGCTGCGGACGCTGGCTGATGTTTATCGATGGATGAGAAGAAACCAGAGTGCGTTTCACTATTCCGTCCCGTTCGCACTGGTTGCGAGCGCGGGCCTGGTTCACGCGTTCTTTGAAGACTGGCTGTTTGCCGTGGGATCTTATCTCTGTGTATTTTTCTGGGTAGCAGCTTTTGTATTGATAGATCTGGTTCCTCCCGCTGAGCGGAATAGTTCGACCATTTTGTTTCAGCCCACTCCACGTATTATGGCGGTATCGGCGGAATACGCCCTCGCAGACAAGTGGTCACCGCAGATTGGTTCGACTTTCGGGGGAAGGATAAGTTGACGTCTCAAAAGTTTTCGAGCGCCGGACGAGTTGAGATTCTCGAATGTACGTTGCGCGATGGAAGCTACGCCGTAGACTTTAAGTTCACTGAAAACGATACCGCGATTTTGGCTGGTGTTTTGGGCAGGCTGGGTTTTCGTTGGATCGAAGTGGGTCATGGCATTGGATTAGGCGCCGCGCAAGCCGGAAAAGGCGCGATGCCCGCCACGGACGAGCGTCTTATCGAAGCAGCCAAGCGGGCTGCGCCCAATGCTCAAATCGGGTGCTTCTTCATCCCTGGAATCGGAACGGCAGACCAGCTAAGGTCCGCGCGGGCCGCAGGATTGGACTTTGTCCGAATCGGTTCCAACGCCACAGAAATCGAGGATGCCTATCCTTATGTGGCGTTGGCCAGAGAGTTGGGACTCAAGCCCTGTCTCAACTTCATGAAGACCTATGGAATTTCCCCTGATGCTTTTGGTGAAAAAGCCCGGGAAGGGGCTGACGTCGGAGCGGAAATTGTATATTGCGTCGATTCCGCGGGCAGCATGTTTCCCGAAGACGTGCGCCAATATCTCAGTGCGGCGCGCGATCGGTGCTCGTGCAAGCTCGGCTTTCATGGGCACAGTAATCTGCAATTTGCGGTTGCCAATAGCGTCGAAGCCTTTCATTGCGGTGCCAGCTTCATCGATACGACGCTCTACGGATTGGGACGAAGCGCAGGCAATGTTCCTACGGAAATCGCTGTTGCTGTATTCGAGAATCTTGACATCGAAACAGGTGTCGATTTGTTCGAGGTCATGGATGCCGCGGACGAATTCGTCGGTCCGCTCATGTCGCAGATGCAGCTTTACGACATGATGTCAGTAGCGATGGGCTGCAGCCAATTTCATTCTGGGTTCCTTCCGAAAGTCGCCGCCGCTGCCCGCAAACACGGCGTTGAGCTGCGCAGGCTGGTTGTCGCCATGGGCCAACTCGATCCCGTCAACCTGGATGACAACAATCTTGACCGCATAGCCAGGAGTCTGCCGAAAGCGGCTGCAACGAAAGCCCGTGAAAGGCTGACGTCATTTGCCGTGCCGGGCATTTCTGCTTACAGCATCAGTAGTTCGCTGGCAGCCGTGCAGTCGCTGGTGGATGGAATGATCGTCACCTGTGCCAAGCGCCGCGCCCGGCCAGTGCTCGAACTCGTCGCGTCGGAATCCCCTTCTCCAGATTTGATCCTGGCGGATCTGTTGCTCGCCGAGGGCCCAGTAGTGCTAGGAAGAGTGGTGTATGGATCCTTTGAAACGCTGGAACAAATCTTACGCATGACAGGCAATAGCGTGTCCTTATTTCTTAGCGACAAGGACGGCGGTTCGTGGGCTGCAAAATGGCCGGCGTCGCTTGTAGAGATTGTGGGTCCGGAGAGAATTTTGCCCGTACGCAGTAAGCGTATCTTCGCCGGCTACATGGAAGATGTGGTTTTGAGCACCGCACAGCGCCACGGCAATTTCTGCATGATGATTTACGGAAATCCGAATAGTGCCACGCTGCAGCACTGTTGCGACACGTTCAGCAATGTAGTTGTGCAGGGCAATTTGCCGCCAGAAACGCCGGAAAATTGTTGGCAGATCTCCGATTTCTCTGATCGGATGCATTGCGACCTGGGGATTGGGGTTGCGTTGCTTCTGTGTCCTCCCAGCGCCGCCGACTCGGTCCAGATCGATCAACTCCTTCTGCCGGAAGCAGTTGTGATCACAGCCGGCCACTTTCCACGTTTCGAGATGGATGTTCCCGGTCGCGCCATTTTGCGTCTCGATTCTAATCAGGCTTATCGCGGCCAGATGGAGCGTTGGCAGGCCATCTCCAACCTGATGAAGTCAGCCCAAGCAAGTGCAGTGGCCATGCAATCGACCTGAGCAAGACGAACCTCAGCAAATTGAACCTGAGCTAGATGAATATTCACGAGACCAAAATCCGCCAGAGCTTCATGGAAATCGTAAGGCGACGGCAGGGAGAAATCTTTTTGGTCGACGCCAATACCGGCCGTGAAATTACCTACGCCCAGTTTCACCGCCAGGCCTGCGCTGTGGCTGCGGAACTCCGTCGGCGAAACGTCAGAAAGGGTGACCGGGTTGGGATAATGGTTCCCAACTGTTGCGAACTGGCGGTCCTCTATTTCGCATGCATATATCTTGGCGCGGTCATCGTTCCTATTAATCCCGCGCTGAGTAAATCGGACGTCCAATTCATACTTGCGAACTGCAAACCCAGGATTATCGTAGCGAGTGTATCCTGCGCGAACAGCGTCAAAACCTTTGTACCCAACGTTCTGCGTCTGGCGACGCTACAGGAAGCGACCAAAGAAGCCGCCAAAGAATCGCATTGCTCCGACCTGGTAGCCATCGATGCCCTTAACGAAGCAACGGAGTTTGCGCCGCTTGAGGCGGCGAGTGCCGAGGATCTGGTTGCGATTATGTACACCTCGGGAACATCGGCGAAGCCCAAGGGATTGGCGCACAAGCTGGGAAGCATGTTGCGAAACGCTCGCGCATTCGCAAGCGCGCAAAAGATCGAAGAGGATTCTCGATTTTATCTGACGCTTTCGATGGCGTACATGGGCGGTCTTTACAACCTTCTTATTTTGCCGTTCTTGTGCGGCGCCACCGTCGTCGTGGATCACGTATTCGATGCGCGATCGAGCCTGCACTTCTGGGACAAGGCAAAGAACAACAAAGTAAATACGCTTTGGCTGGCTCCAACGGTCTTGTCGATCTTGCTCCGAATGGATCGTGGCCGCACCGGGGAAGAATTTTGCCGCAACTCGGTGCGGCACACCTTCGTTGGCTTCGCTCCCCTTCCATTGAAAGTCAAGCACGAATTCGAATCCAGATACGGCGTACGGTTGATCGAAAATTACGGCCTCTCAGAAACCTTATTTGTCACCGCCCGTACTCGGGAGCTCATTGGGGGAAACGGCTATGTTGGCGAGATGCTGCCCGGAGTTCTGCTGCGGGTTGTCAGCGATGAGGGGCAGCCGGTTGAGCCTGGCATTGAAGGGGAGGTGGAGATTCTTACTCCTGATCTGATGGCTGGTTATTTGGGTGCCCACGGTGAGTTATTGGAAATGGATGCCTCGGTCTGGTTTTCTAGCGGCGATGTGGGGCGCCTCGATGGCAACGGCTCACTTTCGATTACGGGCCGCAAGAAAGACCTCATCATTCGCGGAGGCGTCAACATCAGTCCTGCGGCAATCGAAGAAGAGCTGATGCGCGTAAAGGGCGTCGCCGATGTCGCTGCGGTGAGCATTCCTCACGAGTTGTATGGCGAAGATATTGTCGCGGTTCTGAAACTCGATCCCGGACTGGAGGTTGAGCCGATGCTCGATTTGGTGCTCGGACACGCCAAACGCAATCTGGCCCAGCATCAGCAACCCGCCCGCTACATCGCAATCGATGAGTTTCCCAGAACCGCAAACGGAAAAATACAAAAGGCCCGAATTCGCGAGTTAGTTGCTGAAAAACTGCAGATAGGTTCCGTTGCCGCTTTGCCAACGCAGGCAACTCAGGGTGCAGCTTTGGCCCCCTGATGGCTTCAACGGAGGCGGTCCTTGAACTTCAGAACAATAGAAGCATGAAAATTGTCGATCTTTCCTTGCTCATTGAAGAAGGCATGATGACGTTTCCTACGCACTGGCATCCCGTGGTTGAAGTCACAATTCTCGGGCGCCACGGAATCGAAGGACGAGAAACCAGGAAGATTGTTTTGGGAACCCACATCGGCACGCACGCTGACGCGCCACGTCATTTCATCCCCAACGGCGCGACCATTGATCAATTGCCTTTGGATGTGCTTATAGGTCAGGCCACCATCGCCGACTTCACGGACTGCGGGCCGTTGCAGGAGATCGACGTGGCGGATCTCAAGCAAAGATTGGGCGACAACCTTCCGGCGCGCTTGATTCTCCGTACGGGATGGTCCGAGTATTTTGGCGACATGAAGTTCTATAACGAGTATCCGTTTCTCTCCGAGAATGCAGCACGCTGGCTGGTCGAAAAAGGCGTGCGTCTGATTGCGATGGACACGCCGTCTCCCGATAACCCAGCCCATTCCCGGGGAACTGCGAAAGATTCTCCAAACCACAAAATACTTTTGGGAGCCGGAGTGGTGCTGGTCGAATATCTGACAAATCTTAAAGCGTTGGCCGGAGCAGAAGTGCAATTAATCGTAATGCCTCTGAAGTTGAAAGGATGCGACGGGTCGCCGGCGCGCTGCGTGGCCATTGAAAGGTGAACTAACAGCGCAGTCGAGGGAGATGGCCGAAGAATGGCTGGTCTATTGGTTTGTTGCGAGAGGGAAGATCGGGAAGAATACTCTCGAAAAACAGCAAGACGCTCTCTGCAACAGTGATTACTTCGATGCAGGTTGGCTTACTTCGATGGAGGTCGTGGAATTTGTTACCGAGATCGAGCAGCGATTCGCCATTCAGTTTTCCGATCGCGATTTGCAGGATCCGCGATTCGTTACCATCGGTGGCCTTGTTGAGCTCATTCTAAAATGCTCGAACCAGTTCAGTGACGGCGCCTGACTTGAAGCGAAGGCCGTCCTTTTGCATGCGCGACACAGCGGAAAAAGAAACGCCAGCTAAGCTGCACGTGCTCACACTCACGCCTTTTTATCCGACAGCTGGGAACCAAGTGAGTGGCTGCTTTGTGGCTGAGACGCTTCGGGAGCTAAAAGATCAAGACGTGGAATCGTCAGTGATTGCGGTCGACTCGATTTATCACGCCAGCCGAAAACCAAGTCCGGAGTTCCCTGCGGAATGGATTCGTTATCCCCAACTTCCTGGCACCCTTGGCCTGTCGAGCGCGGGCCGATTTCTGAGCGCAACTCTTTTAGGAAAAGTCGGCCAGCTTCATCGGCAATTTCCGATTCATGTCATCCACGCTCACGCGGCCTTGCCTTGTGGGCACGCCGCGGCTCTTCTTTCGCGGAGTTTGAAGATTCCGTTTGTTGTTACCATTCATGGTCTGGATGTTTTTAATAATTGCTTTCAGAACGGTATGGCTGCCGCTTCGCGGCGGAAAACCTCCATGAAGGTATACAAGGACGCGCACAAGGTGATCTGCATCAGCAGCAAGGTTCGGCAATTGCTGATCGATGGTATGGGCGAAGCGGTTCCCGCGGCGGTCGTTTATAACGGAACTGACACTGGCATGTTTGCGCCAGCCCCCACGCGGGATCGGACTCCGACAGCTCTGATAGTCGGCAATCTTTTGGCAGGAAAGGGGCATGAGCTTCTGCTCCGGGCCGTCTCTCTAGTAAAGAATTCTCATCCAGGCCTGCAATGCTGCATTATCGGAGAGGGAGCGGATCGAGCTCGTTTTGCAGATCTGGCCAGAGACTTGGGCATGGGCGATCGAGTTCATTTCCTGGGGCATCGAAGTCGTGCCGAAGTTGCTGAGGCTATGCGCAATTGCACGTTATTTGTTTTGCCCAGCCGATATGAGGGGTTGGGGTGCGTTTATCTGGAAGCCATGGCTTGCGGCAAGCCGGTGGTGGCGTGCCAGGGGCAGGGCATCAGCGAAATTATTGATCACGGTAGCAACGGATGGCTAATTCCAGTCGACGGTCTGAAAGAACTTGTGCAGGGCTTGCAGAGTTTACTGGGAAACGCCGAACTTCGCGCGAAAATCGGCGTCGCCGCGCGGCAGACTGTCGTCAATAACCTTACGCTCTCCCATCAGGCACAAAACTTGCGGAAGATTTACGAGGAAGCCGTTCAATGACCGCCGCGCACGCAATTTCGCCGGAGCGATTGCCGCAAGCCGAACTGGTGCCAATTGCAGAAGGTGACGTCCCCGAGGTTGCCAGGTTCATCGCAGATCAGTCCGGCCGCAGTAGCCAGGCAGTGCATGCGCATCTACGCTGGTTCCTGCTTGAGAATCCGGCGCTCCAGCCACAACACCCTCTGGGCTTCGGCCTGCGTTCCACTAACCAACTCGTAGGTTGTATCTTGTGCAGCCCGCAAGCGTTTTACTGTAACAAGGAAAGAATTCTGATGATGGGTTCCAGTGCCTTCTATGTCGATGCGCGTCATCGCGGTCACGGAGGGCGGATCTTCCTGCAGTATTCCCGGCTCGGAAACCGCCGGCCTTTGTTTGGTACTTCAGCCAACGCAGAGGCCGCGACTTTGTGGAAGGCAGCCGGTGCCAGCCCCATTCCATACTCGGAAGCCGAACTGTTTGGCATTCTTCGCTGGCCTCCGTTGGTCGAAGAGTTCGCCTATCGACGAAAGTTGCATCCCATATTTCGCGAATTAGCTGGAACGTCAGTCTCAAATCTCGTGGGCAAATTTCGACGATTGAAGATTGATTTCTCGCCATCCGATGCGCTGCGGCTTCTCACATCTGCTGAACAGGTGACTGATCTTCTGATGACATGATCTTCTGATGACTGATCTGCGGACGAATAATCGGGTGCTTCACTCTGCCTCGGCGAAGCTGACTGCGCTTCGCGAACCATCCTACATTCGGTGGCGTTATTTCTCCGGCAGCGATGCAACCGTCGCGGTCTTCGCTTTCCGTAGCCGCAGGCCTGACCGGGAAATTTTGGTTACAGTCAATCAGAGGACTCGCGGCTATCGCAACCAAATCAACACGCTCAACCTGCTCGATGTCTATCCCGAAGTTCCTCCCGACGAATGGCAGCGGATAATCGGGGCGCTGTGCGCGCGCTACCACAAGGTCGTCGACGCTGTGGTGCTGCGCAGTCAGAATCCAGAGCGGCAGAAAATGTTTTGCGAAATGGGTTTTCAGCGCCGCGCCTTTGACGCCCCGAACGGATGGTTTCTCGATAAGGCAGGTCTCTTGCCGACGCGCGATTGGTATCCCGTTCCGGCGGATGGTGATGGGCTCATCTAGTCCTGACCCCGAATGTAATGAACTTCAGAAGCCAAGCTCGGGCGCTGCTGATACAAGCCGCCACACTGTCCCATGTAGATGAAATATTCCTCAGAATCCAAAAGAGTAAAAACCGGCCGCAGGCTTTAGTCGTAGGCGTTCATGAAACTCCGAAGTCTGTGGAGTCCAAATTCCGCGAGCAACTGGACTGGGTTTCCCGGCATTTTACGATTACTGACTTTAAGACTTTTGCAGGCCTCTGGGGACGCCCTCAGCCAGATGCTGGTTCTAAGCCTCTCATCTTGTTTACCTTTGATGATGGAAGAGAGAGCAACTACACGGTCGCAGCGCCCGTGCTGGAATCGTTTGGGGGAAGGGGCGTTTTTTTTATTGTGCCGGCGTTCGCAGAATGTTCCGCCGACGAGGCTCTTGCTTTCTATCGATCGAGAATTAATCCCGACTCTCGACCGGGCGACGAGCAACGGGAAGACTGGAAACCGATGAATCGCGATCAAATCGCGGATCTAGCGGCCCGTGGTCATGCGATTGGGAATCACACGCTCACCCATCAGCGGCTTGCAGGGCTTCCACTCGAGAGATTGGAATGCGAGATCGGTGACAGCGCACGCACTCTTTCCCTATGGACGAAAAAAAAAGTTGACGCTTTCGCCTGGACATTCGGATGGGACGCGCTCGATTCCGATGCCTGGGAAGTAATACGACGTCACCATCGTTTTTGCTTTTCTCCGTGCGCGGGCGTGATCGACGCCCAACGCGACAGCCCCGCTCTCTTATGGCGCCGAGAGATTGAGGTCAAATACTCCGCTTCGGAATATCGCTTCCTCTACTCTGGACTGGTAGATCTGTGGTGGAGTACCCGACGAAAGCGCTTGCGCCAAATGCTCGAAACAGATGAGTTTGCGGCGAAGGATTTTGTCGAAGAATGATCCGTCTCTTCGTTAACGCTCTGGGGGCCAGCGCCGGCGGAGGACTTACCTACATCCGCAACATGTTGCCGCGGCTGGCGGCCCGGCGTGACGTGCTCACAACAATTTTGCTGAGTGGAACATTAGCCGATGAAATCGGAGAATCTGCCCAGGTTAGTGTTTTGCGAGTGGTCGCTCCCGCGACATCCGCAAGACGATTCTGGTATGAGCAGCGACACTTGCCCGGTCTGATTCGCCGCGCTGGCGCCGACGTTCTTCTGTGCACAGGGAATTTCGCTCTTTATCGCTCGCCGGTGCCGCACATTCTTCTTAGCCGCAATGCACTCTACACTTCGACTGATTTTGTGCGTGATCTGCGTGAACGGGGTGACTATCGAATGTGGCTTGACACCGAACTTAAAAGAAGTCTCGCCCGCTGGTCCGTCCTTGCCGCCGAGTGCACAGTCGCTCCCAGCGCAACCTTCGCCGCCGAATTACGGCAGTGGACGGGGAAGGAGGTTGTCTTTATCCATCACGGTTTCGATTCCCAAGATTTCTTCCGCTGCCAGGCGCCCCTCTCGCAAGAGTTGCAGGCACAACTCGCCAAGGCCGCCGGGTCTATTCGTCTGCTATTCGTTAGCCACTTTAATTACTATCGCAACTTTGAAACGTTAATTCGTGCGATAGAGATTCTGAAAAGAAAGATGCATCCCCGAACTGTTCGGCTGATACTCACGTGCCATCTCAACTCCAACCACAATCCCGGGAACTACGACGCAAACGCGGCGGCCGAGATGGTGCGGCGACTCGGGTTGAGTGACGAAGTTGTCGAATTGGGTGCAGTTCCTTATCGGTCGCTGCATCACCTGTATCGTGCGTGCAACTTTTACGTCACTCCCGCTTATGCTGAGACTTTTGCTCACCCCCTGGTGGAGGCGATGGCCAGCGGTCTTCCCGTGATTGCGTCGGATTTGCCGGTGCACAAGGAGATATGCGGCGAAGCTGCGCGATATTTCCCTTGCTTTTCTCCGGAGGATCTGGCTGATACGGTGATTACAGCGGCTCAATCGACAAAACAGCCTACCACCATGAAACAAATGGGCCTGCTGCGCTCCCAGGATTTCAGTTGGGACAAGCACGTCGAACAATTGCTGCAATTAGGCCGGAGCTTGGCTGAGAAATAGTGGCGAGGACGGCGGCTCGATCGCAATCAACGGCCGATCACATTTCTCACACCAACCGCGGAAAGTGCAGCGAGCACCGCACTCGCCACACTGAGGCACCAGAGGATCCTGCGGTCCTTTGGAAGGAATCGCAACAATGCATAGAAAATAAAAGGCAGCGCTGGAATCGAAAACCGAATGAACGTCGCACGCGCCCAAATCAGATAGTCGTAGGAAAATACTGCCAGCAGGTATAAGCTGCCAAAAATCACTTCATTAGGATGAGCCTTCGCATATGCCCTGAACCGCTCAGAAAACATCATGCCTATACCGGCAAGCGCCAGCCCGATCCAAAAAAAGCTCAATAATAGATTAGTCCACGGTGCGGGATAGTTTAGTGTTCCGGCCACAATGCCATGGAATGGCCAGCCAAATAACTGCCCGTGCGGTCCCACCACTCCGCCCCCACCATAGTCGCGCGTCGTATAGCTGTGTACCGTGAGCAGCGGATCACCGAAATAGCGAGCCAGCGGAAGGATATACATCACTCCGATCGTCAGCCCTGTTCCGAGCGCGATGAAAAATGACCCGAGCTCTTTCCGCCATAGCAAAGTCAATCCGATTCCGACCAGAACAAAAACCATCAGTGGCCGAACCGTAACGGAGAGCGATCCCAGCGCTGCCGCCAAAAAAATGCGATCCCGCCGAAACGCGAGCAATGCTCCCAAGCTCAACGCCAAGGCCAGAGGTTCGGAGCCTCCAAGAAACGAGAGTTGTAGCCATGCAAAATTCGTGAGCGCAAAATACCCTGCCGCCCACGGATTGAGCAGCCGAGCAATAAGAAGAACTGATGCAAGAGCTGAGACGGCGGCAATCGACCACAACGCGAAAAGCGATGATACGCGGAACAGCATCGAAACCATGGCGATGAAGTAGGGAAACCCCATGAAATGCTGAATCGTCAATTGCTGGAAATCCCATCTTCGGACGGCGTCCGCAACTGTCAGGTAAGCGAGGTTGTCCCCATAATCAAGAATCAAGCCGCTCGATCTGTGGAGCAGAAGGGCCGTAATCCACATCACGGTGCCGCTGAGAATCGAAAGGATAATCAATTCTCGCTCGCTGGGAGGAGCATGGAAGCTCGATGTTCCAGAGCGCGATGTTCGGGAACTCAATATTCGAAAGCTTAATAAAGAAGAGGGCTCGCTGGGCGAAAGACTAATTCGCTCTCCGCCGTCTGCCGAGTCCGTGGCCTCGCGGACAATCTTTGTGTTTCACGTCTGGCTGCGGCATTCCCGCCACGGATATTCATTTGCGTGCAAATCATTATAGGGTTTCTATTCCCACCGGAGTTGCGCTGCGATCTTGAGGTACAGAGTTAGATACGGCCTCAATCGGAATGAGGTCGTGTTGAGACGTCGAATAGTTCGCGTAAGATGATTTGCAAAGCCGTAGGAAAGTGAAACTCGGATGTGCGGAATCTTCGGAATTATTGCCCGCAATGCGCGCGTGCCCCGCGAAGTGTTGGAGCGCGCGACGCAGTCTCTCGCTCATCGCGGGCCGGATGATAGCGGCACCGTTATTCTGCAGGGCTCTGCGGGAGAAGACTTCGAGGTCGGCTTGGGAAATCGGCGCCTCGCGATTCTCGACTTATCCCCACTCGGGCATCAGCCCATGAACGATCCCGCAACCGGCAACTGGATCGTCTACAACGGGGAAGTCTACAACTTTCGCGAAGTTCGCTCGAAGTTGGAACGCGTCGGCTTGCAATTCAGCAGCGGTTCTGACACGGAAGTAATCCTCAAAGCATACGCGCACTGGGGAGAACAGTGCCTCGCCGAGTTTCGGGGGATGTTTGCCTTTGCGATCTGGGATGCGCACCGGCGCCGCTTGTTTACCGCGCGCGATCCGATGGGAATTAAACCGCTGTATTTTCACCACTCCGATCGGTATTTTATGTTTTCTTCGGAGGTTCGGTCTCTGCTTGGCACGGGCCTTGTACCGCGTGTTATCGATCCCGCCGGTCTTATCAACTATTTGTCGTTTGGATCGCTCTATGATCCGAATACCTTGGTGAAGGGAATTGCCTCGCTTCCCCCAGGTTGCTGGCTGACCTTTCACGGCGGCCAGGTGAAACAAGTCCGGTACTGGGAGTTGGCTGCGCCTGCAAGCGACGGCCGCACCGATACATCTGATAACGGCACGGAGCATCGCGCCGCACTCGAAACCCAACTTGCAAAAACGCTGGATGAATCCGTGCGCCTGCAACTCGTCAGCGACGTCCCGGTAGGAGTGTTTCTTTCTGGCGGCATCGACTCCAGCAGCCTGGTCGGGATGCTGAGCTGCAACGGTGTGCGTCCGAGCACATTTTCGATTGTGTTTCGGGAGGCCGACTATTCTGAGGCAGCCTATTCCCGCGCCGTCGCGAACCACTTCCGCACCGATCATCACGAGATGACAGTCTCGCAAGCAGACTTCTTTGCCGCGATCGCCCCCGCCATAAATGCGATGGACCTGCCCACCATTGACGGCATCAACACATATTTCGTCGCGCAAAAAACACGAGCCGCAGGAGTGAAAGTTGCTCTTTCCGGCCTGGGTGGAGATGAAATGTTCGGCGGCTACTCTAGTTTCCGAACCGTGCCACGCCTGGAACAGTTCTCGAATATGGCAGGGAACATTCCTCGTGTGGTGCGCGGCACGCTCGCGAACATGTTCGCTGCGCTAGCTCCTGCCAGCGACCAGAATCGCAAACTGGCCGCTCTCGGCCGCAATGGCGGCGGAATCATTCATCCCTATTTCGTCTCGCGAATGCTATTCACGCCGGAACAACTTGAAACGTTGTTACCCGAAACGATGACTAACCCCACGGCGTTCCAGCGTGCCGAGGAGCCTTTGAACGAAAGCTATACCCGTGCCATGAGATTGGATCAGGTGAACCGCGTTTCCTATCTGGAAGCTCGGTGTTACATGTTAAACACCCTGCTGCGGGATTCTGATTTCATGAGCATGGCGCACGGCCTGGAAGTGCGCGTGCCCTTGATCGACCATCAACTGGCGCGAGCTCTTTTTACTCTGCCCGGATCGTGGAAGCTCGATGCACGCACGCCAAAGCCTCTGCTGGTTCGGGCGCTTCGAGGCCAACTTCCGGATAAGATCGTCCATCGTCCCAAGCGAGGGTTCACGCTGCCGTTCGAGCATTGGTTGCGAGATGCATTGCGTCCGGTTTTGGAGGAATCGTTCCGCAAGATCGAGAATGGAGCCCTCGGTTCGTTGATCAGCGGAGCGGCAGCACGCAACGTATGGCAGAACTTTCTTCAAGGCCGGACTTCCTGGTCGCGCCCGTGGTCGTTGTATGTTTTGCAATGCTGGTGCGAGCAGCACTCGATGACTTGCTAATCGCGGTTCCATCAGAAATTTCCGTTCATCAATACCGGCCCTGACTGTTCCTCAGACAATTACTGCAAGGGTAGTGGATCAGTAACTAATAACCCACATCGTGTCGGGATAACATGTTGATAGTTCGCTCGCTCTTTCTCGATGCAAAACCTAGCCGAATTAGAAGCGCCGGCAAGCGCTCGCGCACCTGCGGCTCTCCCCGTGAGCGTAATCGTCGCCGTGCGGAACGAAGTGCACAATCTGCCGCGCTGCCTGGAATCTCTGCGCGATATCGCAGAAGTATATGTCGTTGATTCTCAGAGCACAGACGGCACGATCGAGATCGCACGCTCTTTCGGAGCCCAGGTTGCGCAGTTTCATTATCACGGAGGTTGGCCCAAAAAACGGCAGTGGGCAATGGAATCGCTACCCCTGTCGCACGATTGGATTCTTCTCCTCGACGCGGATGAGTCCCTTACGCCGCAGCTGAAGAAGGAGATAGCGCTCGCAATTCAGGATGCGCGCCACGACGGCTATTACATTGCCCTGCGCATTTTTTTCCTTAGCCGCGAACTTCGCCATAGCGGCGCGAGCTTTTACAAGCTTTCGTTATTTCGCCGAGGCAAGGGCCATTACGAGTGCCGATTGAAGAATCAGGACCACTCCATGGCAGATATGGAGATTCATGAGCATGTTGTCGTGAAGGGAAGCGCGGCGAAGCTCAAGCATCCCCTGCTACACCACAATATCGCTTCGCTTTCCGATTACATCCGCAAGCACGACGCATACTCCAATTGGGAAGCGAAAGTCTGGCTCAACGGTAACGAAAATTGTGACGAACTGGCTCCATCACTGACCGGAACGCAGGCGCAGCGCCGCCGCTGGCTCAAGCGAAGGTTCCTCGCTTTTCCGGGCTCGTCACTCGCTTACTTTCTTTATAAATTCGTCTTCCGCCTGGGCTTTCTCGATGGTATTCCGGGCTTGATCTACTGTGCTTTTCAGGGCATTCAGTTTTTTCACGTCAAGGCCAAGATTTACGAATTGAAACGGCAGTCGGTTAGTTGAGTCGGCAGAATTGAGAGAGCGGGATTGAGAGAGCATGTGCGGCATTAGCGGCTTGGCAAATTGTGGCGATCGGGAAGTGCTGGCGCGGATGACCCGCGTCCAGGCACACCGCGGACCGGATGATTTCGGACTGTGGGATCGCAGATTCTCCGATGGTTCCTACATCGGCCTGGGAAGCCGCCGCCTGGCAATCCTAGATCTTTCGGCGGACGGCCATATGCCGATGCGCAACGAAGATGGCACTGTCTGGATCACGTACAACGGAGAAATTTACAATTTCAGCGAACTCCGCCACGAGTTGCAAAGTAAAGGCCACAAATTTACTTCGAACACCGACACCGAAGTTCTGCTCCGCCTTTACGAGCAAGAAGGTGCGGACTGCGTGCACTCTCTCAATGGCATGTTCGCGTTTGCCATCTGCGATCTCCGCTCGGGCCGACCCGAGTTGTTTCTGGCGCGCGATCATTTTGGAATCAAGCCCTTCTATTACGCTCTGCGCGGCAGAAAGCTGGCGTTCGCCTCCGAAGCCAAAGCGCTCCTTCAGGTTCCGGGGATCGAGGCCGCACTCGATCTGGAGTCTCTCCATCAATACCTGACTTTTCTCTGGGTTCCAGATCCCAAGACAATGTTCCGCGAAATTTACAAACTTCCCGCTGGGCACTGCGCGACGTTTCGAAACGGAGAGCTAAAGATATCGCAGTACTGGGACCTGAGCTTCCCGCGCGCCAATAAGTTCTACGAGTGTTCTGAAGCGGATCTTGCCGACGAAGTTCGCGAGCGTTTTCGTCTCTCGGTGGAACGTCAAATGGTGAGCGATGTTCCTATCGGTGCATTTCTCAGCGCTGGCTTGGATTCTTCCAGCATCGTGGCCATGATGTGCCGGGCAACGAAGCAGCCCGTGCGGACTTATACCGTTACCTTTCCGCATCGTTACCGCGTCGGCGAAACTACGCTGGATGATCCCAATGTGCCGGCGCGACTGGCGCGGAAACTCGGCTGCGAAAACCAGCAGATCGTAGTCGAACCGGATGTCGCACAGCTATTGCCTCTTCTTACATGGCATATGGACGAACCCGTCGCCGATCCTGCGATCATCACGGCCTACCTTGTTTGCCGCGAGGCGCGCAAGCAGGCCACCGTGCTTCTATCCGGCGTTGGCGGAGATGAATTATTTGCCGGGTATCGAAAGCACGCCGCGTACCGCTGGGCGCAGGCGTATCAGAGAATACCTGGCGTGCTGCGGGCGCGGATAGAGTCCGGCCTGAATACGTTGCCTGGTTGGCGCGGCACGGCGATAAAAGGAAATGTGCGATTGGCGAAGAAGATGGCTCGAAGCGCGTCGCTGACGCCGAAAGAACAATTCATTCGCAATTGCACCTATCTCGATTCTGCGCAGAAAATGAGCTTGTACTCGCCAGAGCTTCAGGATCAACTTTGCACTTCCGATCCCGCGATTCGCCATCATTCCACCTTCGATGTGGTGCGCGACGCCGACTTCCTGAACCAGATGCTCTATCTCGATACCAAGATTTTCATGGCGAGTCTTAACCTGAACTACAACGACAAAATGAGTATGGCGTCGTCGGTTGAGGTGCGTGTTCCTTTTCTTGACCGCGAACTGGCCGAGTTCGCGGCCTGGAATATTCCGCCGAATCTCAAGCTCAAAGGATTTTTCCGGCCCACCACCAAGCACATCTTTCGCCAGGCAATGAAGAATGTCCTGCCTGCCGAAGTGTTGAGGCAGCCGAAGGCCGGCTTTGCCGCTCCTGTCGATTACTGGCTGGCGAACGATTTGCGGGAGAGTGTCGACGATGTGCTTTCGGATACAAACATCGCAAAGCGGGGATTGTTCCGCCCAGAGACGGTGCGCCGCTTCATCAACCAGCACCGCAGCGGGGCGGAAGATTGGTCAATGCAAATCTGGCAGTTCCTGACGCTGGAGCACTGGATGCAAGTTTTTCTAGATGCGGGAGCCCAGAAGATCGCCGGAGAGTTCGCACACTTTCCGGAGGCCGCTACCGCATGAATGTATCAAGCCGGTTGACCGAGGGCATCGGAAAATCCGCAGTCGCAGATCTGGCTTCTTCGCAGGAAAGTCGTCGCGGGCAAAAAGTCGGTGCTCCACTCGCTAAAGGACTCAGAGAAGCGGCAGGCTTGCTGCGCGGGCCGCAGCGCTTATTTCCTTTGATACGGAAACTTGTGTCGGATAGGCTTCGGGTTACCTTCGAGCAGCGCCATCTTTATTCGTACGCCACTACCCGGCGGAATAGCGGGGATGCGCTGCAATCATTGTTGCAATGGATTTTCGAGGCTCAAAGTTCTGATGGCGGCATCGCGGCCTATTACAGCCTGCTTACGGGATATTCGAAATCATACCCTGAAGTTACCGGTTACATCATTCCTACCCTTTACGATGTTGCGCGCGAAGTCAACGACAACCGGGCCGTGGTTGCGGCCGAAAGAGCCACACAATGGCTGCTTTCGTTGCAGATGCCAACCGGTGCCTTCCCTGCGGGCTTGCACCGCAGCGAACCTCGGCCGTCGGTCTTCAATACGGGTCAAATCCTTCAGGGTTTGGTTCGCGCTCATCGCGAAACGCGCTGCTCTGAGATTCGAGACGCGGCGGTCGTCGCCGGCGATTGGCTGGTGGAGATGCAGCAGGCAGACGGATCGTGGTCCGGTCCGGGCTCCTACCAGGGTGAGGCTCACACTTATTACAGTATGGTTTCGTGGGCGCTCGCCGCGTTGTCGGAACACACCACGGATCGTCGCTACCGACAAGCAGCCGAAAAAAATCTGGATTGGGTGTTGTCACGCTTCCGTCCCAATGGTTGGATCGATGGCATCAACCTGCGCGGGCATCCCAATTATTTACACTTCATCGCATATGCGCTTCAGGGGGCGCTCGAATGCGGTGTTGTGGTTAGGCGCAACGATGTTGTCGAAGCCGTGGCCCGCTCCTCCTGGGTGCTGCTGCGAAAATTCGAGATCAACAAATTCTTGCCGGGCGCGTACGAGCGGGACTTCAAGACCGGGCATCGTTTCACTTGCCTTACAGGAAACGCGCAAATGTCTTGTGTGTGGCTGCGCCTGTTTGAACTGAGCGGCGACCTCCGCTTTCTCAATGCCGCGCTCAAGATGAACGAAATGCTAAAGCAACTTATTTCAAAGCGAGGGTGGCGGGGAATTGCGGGGGGAGTATGCGGTTCCTATCCGGTTTGGGGACGCTATCAGCCGTTTCGTTACATTAGTTGGGGGTGCAAGTTCGTCGCCGATGCTCTGCTGTCGGAGCAGCGCCTTACACGGTCGTTCGAGGCGTCTGCGATTGAGGTATTGCCATGCGCATCGTAGTTCTAGGCTCGAGCGTGTACAGCGAGACGACGTGCGCTATGGCGGTGCGCCTCGCCGGCTGCGGCTATGTTCCGGTTGGGGCACTTGTTCTTTCTACCTGGAAGCGCGGAACTTTGCTGCGCAAGCTGACGCAATGGGGAGTGCGAGATGCTGCGCGCTTCGCGAAGAAGAAGTTGATTCCGTCACTATGGCGATTTCCCGCAGAAAGCACACAACCCTCATCTTCAGCCGTTGCTGGAGAGTCCGAGTGGTATTTTCCGTAGCTTGCGGCAAGTGGCACAGTCTTACCGCTTCCCAATTGTGATTTGCAAAGATCAGAACGCGCCTCAATCGATTGATCGCATCAGGCAATGGTCGCCCGACTTGATCGTCTTCACCGGCGGCAATATTTTGCGGAAACCGTTGCTGCAAGTGCCGCGTATCGGAGTCCTCAATATCCATCTTGGTCTGCTGCCGGAAATTCAGGGCATGAGCAGTCCCGAGTGGTCGCTGCTGACGGGTGTTCCGGTCGGCGTCACCATCCATTGCATGGACGCTGGAATTGATACTGGACCGATTCTGCAGAGATATGAATTTCCCGACGCACACCGATGCGGCTCGTTGGCTGATCTGCGTAACCGGCTCATTGCTTTCGGCATTGAGAAGATCGGCGAAGTCGTAGCCACCGTCGATCGGGGCGCGGCGGTTCCAGGTGCGCAAACCGATTACACCGATCACGAAAAAGATAATCAATTTTTCGTGATGCATCACTGGCTTCGGGCGCGAGCCACGGAACGCCTTACGCAGAGCCGTGTTGGGGCGCTAGCGGAGTCCATGAATGGGTAAAGTCGAGGCCATGTTGCAGGTCGGCCATACCTTCGGCGCTGCGTGACGGCATGCTGCGCCTGGAGTACGAACTCCAGCGTGGCAGCGGCTTGATGTCGCGCAAAATGCGATGCAGGCACGGCTGGGACGCCTGGGATTTGAGGCGGATTGCGCCAAGTACTTCGGCAGAGGAAATGCGCTCTGCGCTCCGGAATGGTAGGCGGCCATTTTTCTTCACTGATGTGCAGGCACTGCGAGCAAGTATAAAGACAATCGTCGGGCAGGACGGACAAGAATCCATTCTTGACCAAGCCGAGGGCATTCTCGGTGGAAATCTGCCTTTTTTCGGACAGCTGTCGTTCAATTGCGAATTTCCCCCACGCTGGTTTCACAATCCCGTCACGGGGCAGAGCGTCTCGCCGCGCCATTCGTGGACCCGGATGCGCTTTGCGTCACCCGTATACGGCGATTTGAAATTCATTCTTGAGCCCTCCAGATTTTTGTTCGTCTACCCGCTGATTCGCGCTTACGCGCTGAACGGCGACGAGCGTTTTCCGCAGGCTTTCTGGCACGCCATCGAAGACTGGGCTCGGCAAAGCCCGCCGATGGCCGGTCCGCTATGGATTTGCGGGCAAGAGTGCTCGTTGCGGATATTAGCCTGGTCCTTTGCGCTGCATGCTTTCGCCCATTCTTCTTCTACGACGAACCCGCGGGTCGCGTTGCTTGTTTCCATGATCGCCGCTCATTCGTGGCGAACTGCGCGGACGCTCGGTTATGCCCGCTCCCAACGGAGCAATCATTTGATCAGCGAAGCCGTTGGTCTGTGGACCGCAGGCACGCTCTATCCGGAATTGAAAGACGCAGAAGTTTGGCAAAGACTTGGTGCGCGTCTCTTGCATGAGGCTGCTCTGGATCAGATCACGCCGGAGGGGGTTTCGCATCAGCACTCCTTCAACTACCAGCGCATGATCCTGCATCTGCTGCTATGGACGCTGCGCCTTGCCGATATCCACGATGCTCCGCTGCACGATTGCATTCGCTTTCGTGCGCAAGCTGCGTTTGAGTTCATGCGTTCGTGGGTGGATCCAGTGAGTGGCGCTGCGCCAAACTATGGTTCCAATGATGGCAGCTTGATTTTTCCGCTCGCGTCCGCAGCCTATCGAGACTATCGTCCGCTTCTCCAGTTGGGCGCCGCGGTTCTGGATCACGCTCCGCTGAAGCCGGGGCCATGGGATGAAGCTGCTGTGTGGTTCGGAGTTGAGCCTGGATGCAGAGAAAAAGCTGCCGCCCCTATTTCATCTCCATCTGCCGACACCGGATATTTTCGTCTTGGCGATGACACCTGTTGGGCGCTCATTCGGGCAGGGAACTACACCCGCAGGCCTTTTCAAGCCGATCAGTTGCATGTTGACTTATGGTGGCACGGTATCAACTTGGCTCGTGACGCTGGAACTTATCTCTACAACGGGCCTGCACCGTGGAACAATGGCCTCGCAGCCACCTCCGTTCATAACACCGTTACGGTGGATCATCGCGACCAGATGCGCCGGGCCAGCCGGTTTCTCTGGGTCAATTGGGCGCAAGCCTCGGGACGATTGTCTAGTTCGCCTAGCCACAAAGTTCCGAACCATTTTGAAGGAGAGCACGACGGTTACCGAGATCTTGGCGTGAAGCATCGCCGCACTGTTGAATGGCTGCGCGGCGCCGGCTGGATCATCATGGACGACATCGAGGGAACGGGCAACTATGACGTGCGCCTGCATTGGCTGGTTGCCGACTTACCATACGAGGCTTCTGACTTGCCCTTTCGAGTCGTATTCAAAGCGAAGCGGTCGCCGATTCGCTGGGTGATTTTTTCTAGCTGTCCGGGAAGTCCGATGGTTATACGAGGCGGCAAGCAGCAAATAGTAGCGAAGAACGCGCCCTTGATTACGGCTGAGAACGCACAGTTGTTCGGTTGGGAAGCTCCCACCTATGGCGATCTGCAACCGGCTGTCTCGCTTCTTTACCAGACAAAATCACCGCTTCCGGTTCGAATTGTCACTGTGGTTCTCACCGACGAACGATACGACATCAGGGAAGCACATAACGAGCTGGTGATTGGAAGAAAATCCCACAACGAATATTCTCACGACGAATTGCAAATTCATCGGGTCAGTCTTTCGCCGAAGTCGATCGCACACGGCCGAAACGCAATCATCTCCGCTCGGCGGGCCCAGAGCATGAAGCAAGTCTTCCAGGATTCCCGTAGCGGAGAAATCACTGTGGCTGAAGTTCCCGCCCCGAAATTGTTGACGGGATGCGTGCTCATTCGCACCGCTGTATCCCTGGTTTCCGCAGGCACGGAACGGGCTTCCTCAGAATTCGCCAGCAAGAATTTGTTGCAGAAGGCCAGAATGCGGCCAGATCTCGTCCGCGAGGTTTTGGGGAAATTCAGCCGCGACGGTTTGTTTGCAACGGCTTCGGCAATTCGCAGCCGTCTCGATCAACCCAGTGATTTGGGGTATAGCAGCGCCGGAACCGTGGTCGCGGTGGGCGACGGTATTACCGATATCAACCCCGGAGATCGCGTGGCCTGCGCCGGCGCGGGACGCGCCGTGCACGCGGAGTTGGCTTGCATCCCACGGTTGCTGGCTGCGCGAATTCCCTCTGACGCCGTCAGTTTTGACGAAGCTGCCTTTACCACAGTGGGTGCGGTGGCACTCCACGGCGTGCGGACAGCAGAGGTTAAACTGGGTGAGATTGTAGCCGTGATCGGTCTTGGCCTTTTAGGCCAATTGATCGCACAAATTCTCAAAGCCGCCGGCTGCCGTGTCTTGGGGATGGACGTCTCCGCCGAGCGCGCGGATCTGGCGTTGCGCCTGGGAGCGGATGCGGTAAGCACATCATTTTTGGGCTTTCAAAATTTGTGTGATCAATACTCCGCGCGACACGGAGCTGACGCGGTCCTCATTGCCGCGCAAACCGCCAGTAATGACCCCGTGAATTTGGCGGGAGCGGTGGCGCGGAATCGCGCCGTGGTTGTTGCCGTGGGAGACGTCACCATGGAGATTCCGCGGAGATGTTATTACGAGAAGGAACTCGATTTTCGCATCTCCCGCTCTTACGGGCCGGGCCGGTATGACGCATCGTACGAGGAAAAGGGAATCGATTATCCCATCGGTTACGTGCGCTGGACTGAAACTCGGAACATGGAAGCATTTCTGCGCCTTCTCGCAGATCGAAAGCTTGATTTGCAGTCATTGATTACCCACCGCTTTCCCATCGCGCAAGCGCACTCCGCATACGATGTAATCACAGAAAAAGCGAATGAGAAGTTTCTCGCTGTGTTGATCAACTATCCGAGTCTGGTCAGCGATACCTCTCGTGTAACCGCGATCCCTTCTGCTCAGCGAGCCGCAGGTCGAAGTCCAGTCAAGTTAGGTCTTCTCGGAGCCGGGAGCTTCGCCACAAGCACGCTGTTGCCCGCCATCAAGCGAGTGGGTGGCGTGGAAATGGTCGCCGCCGCCGCGGCAACGGGTTCGCGTGCGCGACATGCTGCTGAGAAGTTTGGATTTCGTTCCTGCACCACCGATGAGAAGGAGGTTCTCAACAATCCCGCAGTCAACACGGTTGTTATCGCCACACGACACGATCTGCATGAAGAACAAGTAATCGCAGGACTTAAGTCGGGCAAACACGTTTTCTGCGAAAAGCCTCTGTGTCTCAACGAAGAGGAGCTGGCGAGAATTGTCGCCGCGCGTAACGGTCACGATACTCAGCTCCTGACGGTGGGGTTCAATCGTCGCTTTGCTCCACTTACAATTCGCATCAAAGCTTTTCTGCAGGAAGTGCATGAGCCGCTGGCAATCCACTATCGCGTGAATGCAGGTTACGTTCCTCCTGATCACTGGTTGAACGATCCGCAGCAGGGCGGGGGGCGTATCATCGGCGAGGTTTGCCACTTTGTCGATCTTCTGTGTTTCCTGACGGGTTCGGTGCCAATAGAGGTGGAAACGCGAAGCCTGCCAAATTCGGCTCATTACAGCAACGACAACGTTCTATGTTTGTTGCGCTTCGCCAATGGATCGCTGGGCACCATAAGCTATCTCGCGAATGGGGACAAATCGTTTTCAAAAGAACGAATTGAAGTTTTCGGCGGCGGCAGCGTCGCCGTGCTGGAAGATTTCCGGCGAGTCGAACTGGTGCGAGGCGGAAAGAAGCGCGTCGTTCACTCGCTGATGCGCCGGGATAAGGGACACCGCGGGGAATGGGCGGCCTTCATTGATGCGATCGAAGCCGGCAAAGAGTCGCCGATCCCTTTCCACGAAATCGTAAGCTCGATGATGGCGACGTTCGCGCTCGAGAAGTCGCGATGCTTGGGTCAGCCCGTCGTTGTGAAACAGCCTTCCCGCAACGAATGTTTTGAAGTGGCCGGTGGCTTTAATCGGGCTTCTTGAACACTACCATTTCAGATTTATTGATTGGCGCATGATCTGCACATGAAGACCGGAACATCAAGACCGGAACATGAAGACCGCCGCACGGATCGTTACATGAGGATTCTTTACATCTCGCAATATTTTCCGCCTGAGATGGGTGCGCCGGCCGCGCGAGCATTCGAGCTGGCGAGCCATTGGGCTGCGGCGGGCCACGAGGTGACGGTGCTGACCGGCTTTCCCAATCATCCTACCGGAGTGGTTCCTCGCCAATATCGCGACCGTATTCGGAAACTGGTTGTCCGCGAAAAAATCGATGGCGTAGATGTGGTTCGCACCTGGCTGTTTCCTCTTCCTAACCGCAAAACTTACGAGCGAATGTTGAACTACACTTCGTTCTGCTTATCGGCAGCGTTGACAGGCCTTTTTTTGTCTCGTCCTGATGTTGTGATTGCGACCTCGCCCCAATTACTAGTCGGACTTTCCGGTTGGTTTTTGACGCGGTGCAAGCGCGTGCCCTTCGTATTCGAGGTGCGCGATCTATGGCCGGAGTCGCTGGCTGCGGTCGGCATGGGAGAAAGCAATTCGCTGTTGTATCGGGTTCTAGCGAGAATTGCAGGCTTCTTGTACCGCCATTCCGATCATATCGTCGTGGTCACGCCCGCATTTGAAGATTACCTGGTGCAACACTGGCGCGTGCCTCGCGAGAAAATTTCAGTGATCGAAAATGGAGTGGAGACTCGGCTATTTGCGCCTGCATCGGCCGCGCCTTTGCGAAGAGAATTGGGAGCCGAGGGAAAATTTGTTGTCTCCTATATCGGAACTATGGGCATGGCGCATGGATTGCAAACGATCATTCAAGCCGCTGCGCATCTGCGAGACACCAATCCAGAAATTCTTTTCTTGATGGTCGGGGAAGGCGCCGAGAAGAGACGCATGATGACCATTGCCCTCGATCATAATCTGCGCAACCTGCGATTCGTGGATCAGCAGCCTCATGAGAAAATTCCCAGCTACATCTGCGCGTCAGATGTTTGTCTGGTTCTGCTGAAGAAAGCCGATGTGTTCAAGACTGTGATTCCGTCCAAGATGCTGGAATTTATGTCGTGCGCGCGCCCAATAATTCTCGGCGTAGAGGGGCAGGCGCGCAAGATTCTAGAGGAAGCGAGGGGCGGCATCACGATCGAACCGGAGAATGCTGAGGCTTTGGCGAACGCCGTTCGTTATCTCGCCACGAATCGCGACACGGCCCGCGAACTGGGTGGGAATGGCAGGGAATACGTCCTGCGAAAGTCTTCTCGCGGGCAGACCGCCGAGAAATACATTTGCACGCTTGAGGCATTGTTGCAATCGCCAGTGCGCTCTACGACCGAAGTTGCCGCATAGCGTTGTCGCGCAGTTCCGGGATGGGCCGCTCAGGGATGGGCAGCAATCACTGCGAGGCCCGTTGCTGTGGCTATTGCCGCTTGCAGCCCTTGCCCCGCAGCGACTCGAGCGCCGCTGAGCGGCACGAATAAAATGTCATCCGCCTGTAAGTTTATGTCGGGCGCTTTCGCTTCCAGCATTTTCTTCAGCGGAACTTTGGTTTCTGTCATCCCCGCGGGGCCTTTGCGAATGATGCGTGTCGCACTCATCTTTGCTGTGTGATTCGTTCCGCCCGCGAGGGCAATCGCCTGCAGCACCGTCAAGCTGCCATTATCCACAAGCAAACCCGTGGGATGGCCCACATCGCCCACCACGTAGATAACCGGGGCTCGAGGCACAGTGATTGTGTCTCCGGGAAGGATCTCGATATTGTTTTGCAAATCGTCAGCGAGGTTTCTCGGCAGATTGATCGTGATCGGATCCGTCTGATTATGCTGGCGAATGATGCTTACTTTTCGGCCGGCGGAGGCTGTAAATCCGCCCGCCGCCGAAATCAGATCGTACAACTTGCGCTCTCCGAGGGCCGGATAGATCCCCGGCTTTGCTACTTCGCCCAGGATCGTCACTCCTTGCGAGGTAGATTCATCGAGAAAGATCGTGACGTGCGCGCTGCGTACAAAACCGCCGTCTTCAAGTCGCTTCTGGATCAGAGCCTGCGCCTCTTCCACCGTGAGGCCACCGACATGCACGTAGTCGATCAGCGGAAGATAAATGTCTCCCAGATTCCCCACTCGGGCTTTTGTAGACAACTCGGGCACGTTATAAACGCTAACTTCGATCAGATCGCCGGGTCCCAGCTTTACCTGCGACAAGTTGCCCCTGACGCGAGATTCTGGAGTCTGCGCGGCCTGCGCATTATCAGGATTATTCCTCGAGCTTGACGCCGCAGCCTGCGAAATCGGTTGCGCGGCGGGGAGTGACTGCATATTTCGCAGAGGCGCGGATCTGGGCGCGTTTTGTCCCCACGCCTTGATATCCGGCCTGAAAAGTAAAAATAGAGATATGGCAAACAGGCTGCTACCACGGGCAAAACGAAATTTGCCAAACTCCATCACACGCCTCTAGGGAAGTCTCGGTTGAAGTCTAGCATAGGAATTTCCCTGATCCCGCCTGAATTCCCATCGACGTCTTAGTCTTCTTGGTTCGCGTTCCGGGGCGGAACTCGCCGTTGAAGGAATCCAGTAACTCACTCCCATTCAGCTTCGTATTGCGGCACTATTTTAATGTCGGAGAAGTGTGCGGTTAATGTTCGGGATATCTGCAGCCACATTCGTGATCGATGGTTCCTCGGGGGGATCGTTGACAGTAGCTTTTTTCGGGATTTTTTTCTTGTCTTTGCTGTTCTCATTTGTGCTAACCCGCTACGTGCGGGATTTTGCGTCGCGCCATGGATGGGTGGCCGCGCCCTCACAGGAGAGGCACCTGCATGCCACTCCGCTCCCACGCCTTGGCGGAGTGGCCATTTTCATTTCTTTCTCGCTCAGCATGATGTTCGCTGCCGTCATTACCATTTACATTCCTCGTGCATCCTCGAGTTTTTCGCTGAGAACTCTATTCACCATCCTGGGGCCGGCTTGCCTGGTTTTCCTGTTGGGCGTGTATGACGATCTATACACCGCAAGCCACTACCTGAAGTTCGCGGTTCAGGCAATCGCCGCCACCATGTTGTTCATGGGCGGGCTTCGCATTGTGGGTATCCCCGTATTGTTCGGCAATCATCAGCTACCCTGGTTTGTCGGACTCCCTCTGACCATTTTGTGGGTATTGGCGATTACGAACGCTTTCAACCTCATCGACGGCCTCGACGGCCTGGCGGCCGGCTCGGCATTGTTCTCTACGCTGGTCGCGTTTGTAGTCACGCTTCTGAACGGATACTCTCTGGTCACGATAATGACCATCGCTCTCGCCGGAGCGATCCTTGGTTTTTTGCGTTACAACTTCAATCCGGCAACGATTTTTCTGGGAGACTCGGGCAGCCTGTTCATCGGCTTCCTGCTGAGCGCACTTGCTCTCGAAGGAGCGCAGAAGGCGCCAACCATTGTCGCAGTCGCGATTCCGGTTGTCTCTTTCGGCCTGCCGATTCTCGAGACGGCCCTCTCCATCCTTCGCCGCCTGATCAGCGGACGACCGGTGTTTACCGCCGACCGCGAACACATTCATCACAAGCTACTGCAGCACGGCCTGAGTCATCGCCAGGTGGTCATCCTGCTCTACGGAGTCTCGGCTGTATTCGCGATGCTGAGTCTGTTTCTGTTGTGGCCCACGGGCAGTTCTTTGGGTTTGGTTCTCGCTGTGCTGGGAATCGGCATTTGGATCGGCGTTCAACGCCTCGGTTACCTCGAACTCGGGGAACTGGGTCGCGTGGCGCAGCGCACGCTCGAGCAACCTCAAATCTTCATCAACAACCTTGCCATTCGCCGAGCTACTGAGGAACTCAAAGTGGCTCATGATTATTACCAGATTCAGTATGTTCTGGAAGCGGCCTTCCGCTCAAACGACTTCGATGCCTTTGACATTCGATTCAATCTCTTTCCAGGGGAGTCCTATCCCGCAGAGGCCATTGAAACTGGCGCGCAGCTGCGGCGCGGCGAAGTCTTCTTTCACTGGGGTAAGAACGCCGGATCAAGATCTCTGGAAGGGACGGCAGTTTGGACGTTGACACTCGATCTGGTGAGCTCGTCCAGGCGTCATCGCGGCGCGCTGTTAGTGCACCGGGCATACTCGCAGCGCGACTTGCAACTTGACATCAATCTTCTGACGTCAGCTTTCCCGGTTGCTCTCGCGGATGCCTTGGATAGAGTCTTTCAGCACAATCTGCAAATTATTCCGCAGGCAGGTGAGGAGTTTATGGCTGCACAAGCTGGCTAGAACCTGGTAGTTGCCGCTACTCCGTTTCCGGTTTTGCGCCCGGCAGACGCAGACGTCCCTAAACGCCCAGCCAATGCGGATACGCGTCCCGAGAGGGACGAAGCAATCAAGAGAAGGCGAACGAACCTTTACAGCTTGGCGCTTACGTAAGAGTTAATCTCACAATTCAGGCAAACTTCCTCAAAGGCAGGTGCTGTCCATTGCATTGTCTTCACTCCAGTTGCTGCAGACTTCCTGTCTTCAGCAACCTCACTATTCTAACCTTGCAATCGCCGGAGATCAATAGCCGCCACGAACTTTCTGTCAAACGCGCGACCCAGACTAGAAAAACAATTGCAAGCTTTTGCACACTTCATCAAGTCCAGAGTTTTCCACAAGTTGGAACCATTGGGGCCACTGCCTATTTCCGCTATAACTATTTACCTTCATCTTCTCGCATCGAGGAAGACCATTTATGTTTCGCAAGACAATTTATGGCGATCAGTTCAAAGACGTTAATTTCGTTCCTCTCCAGACCGCGACATTTTGCATCCAGTGCGAACTGATCAGCACCAATAGCAGACCATATTGCCTCGCATGCGGTAACCCCTCGTTACTCAGTCTGTCCCGTGTGCTGGGCGGATCGCTCCGCCACGAGCAGACCGCTCACCTCATCACGGATTCTGAACTTGATAGTCTCGTCCGCGACCTGCTGCGCACGGTGCCGAACCCTGAAACCTTGGATGTCGCTGATTTTCATGCTCGCGTGCCCTCGATTGCGCTGCGTAGCCAGCTTCGCGTGGCGAATGCCGCTCATCCGATTTCTGGGTTTCGCGCAGTACATCCGGGGGAGGAAGTCGACATTCATGCCGCAGAATTGGATCTCGAACCGGCCATCAGCGCCATCACGGAGCGAGCCCAGCACCTCACTGGCGCGACCGGTGCCGCGATTGCTCTGCGCGCCGGCAATGAGATCGTCTGCCGCGCCCGCGCCGGGCGCACCGCCCCGGACCTCGGTGTCCGCCTGCAAACCGATGCCGGCATCTCCGCCGAAGCTGTGCGCACCGGAGAAGTCATGCTATGCAATGATGCTGAGCGCAACCCACGCGTGGATCTTGCAAGTTGTCGCCGGTTGGGCGTCCGCTCGATCCTGGTTTCTCCACTGCGCTACTATCGCCGGACTCTCGGCGTCTTCGAAGTCCTCTCGTCATCTCCCAGCGCCTTTGACGAAAAAGATGTGGCTACCATGCAACTGCTTTCCAGCATGATGGTCGCCGCGATCTCCCGCATCTCCACCATCCATCACGCGCGGCTCTCACGCATGGCCGGATAGTTTGTTGCATCGATGGCGACGGTTGAATCTAGTAAGCCCAATAAGGCGCGGTGCCCCCGGGAGCGTTTGTTCCCTCGATCGCCGTGAATACATTGCGGCCATAGAAAAAGGGAAGGCCCCAGTCAAAATCTTGTGGTGCCGGACCGCCCAAATCGCCAAAAGCGGAATCGTTCGCGTTAGAAAACAAAGAGTCGGCGTTTGCCACGCTGAAGTCGACCGTTCCACTGCCTGCGGTAGCTCCTTGATTGGTAGCGGAAAGATTCAGCGTGCTCGATGGGCAATAAAATCCGGAATTATCTGAGCAGACGGTTATGCTGTTGTCCGGGAAGAAGTAGCCGTTCGAGCCGCTGTCAATAAAACTCGAGAGAGTCTGGCCGTTAAAAGTAGTCGTGAAGTCTCCCGGAGTGCTCGAAGTCAGCAGCGAGCCAGCCGTGTAGACTGTCGCTCCTGCTAACCCGTTGTTCGATTGCGTTCCAATACCGAAAACCAAAGATCCGTTGACGCTCAGCTCTGCTCCCGAAACCGGCGGCAGTTCCAGGATTACGCCGTTGTTGTCTTTGGCAAACAACGCAACCGGATTCTGCACTTGCTGTGGCAAGCTTTCAAATATCGCCTGGCACCCTGTCGACGACGGGCAATCATAGTACGCGTTCTGCGGAGGGGTTGTGTTAGTCGAACTCTGCACGCAGGCGGGGCCGCAGTCTTGCGCAAAGAGGCCCACTCCCAGAATGCCGTTCGCACCCAGGGCTGGAACTGTATCGGCAGAAGGTCCAGTACTGGAACAGCCGGCTGGAACCGTAAAATCCGTATCGCTGAGTACGTGAATCGGCACCGAACTAGCCTTCTCGCTGGCAATCTCGATATCGGCCGTTTGCACCGGACCCCAGGAATAGGAGTCCAAAAATTGCAGGCATTCAACCACCGGGCTGCCGCTCGCTGACTTCTGTTGCGGTAGCGCAATCGTCAAAAGCGACGAGACGATCCTTAAGCCGACAGAGCCTGTATCCACCAACAGTCCATCGATCGTTTGACACGTGGAAGTTCCAGGCGTGCACACTGTCGCGCTGGCGAATGCGCCATTCGCGTAGCCGCCATTTCCGGGCGGCCCCGAGTTCACTGTGATCGCGGCTACATTTGGTCCGGACGACACGATGGTTTGGTTTGATGGAGTGCTCGTGCCGCTACTGCTGTTATTGCTGCTGCTTCCTCCCCCACATCCGAGTGAGCAGGACAAAGCCGAGCATGCCGCGAAAACCAGAAACCGCCTCGCATTTTTCATTGGATGTCCTCCGGGCGCACGCCCGTCGGCAACATATCCGGAATATATGCCTTGCCAGCAAACGATCGCAGATGCCCACCGCTTTGAATGACCAACCCAGGCTGCTCCACCATTACCGGTCGTCGTCCCAACCGAGCACTGTGATGGGACGCTGCGGCCTGACTGTACTGCTCGAAGTAGCTGCCCAGGATCTGGCGCATGTCAGGCAGCCAGGGCCCGTGCCAGGCCACGGCAAATACGATTCCTTGTGGGGAAATGTATTCTCTTAGCGTGCCCGTGGCCGCTTGTATCTCATGTACGGCATAAGAGTCCGCTGGGATAATCCGACGGCTCCCTTGCATGTGAATTTGGTCGGCCTGGATCGTGGAGGCATCTCCTCCGAGTGCAGCCATTGCGGGGAAAGCCGTAGCCAACATTAATAAGGTGATCAGAAATGCTGTCCCGGTAGTCAGAACCTTCCTCTGAGTCAAACCCTCTGGTCCCTTCGACACCTGCACACTCCCCGCACGTCCCCCCTGAATTAGTACTTGGTTAGACTGAACCTCCATCCGGCAAGGTTGTACGGAGCACCCAGGAATGCCCTTTTAGCTCTTAAATTGCTTACTTTTCGACCAAGTCGGGGTTAATATGTACAGCTAGACTTGCACGCGGGTCCTTCTAAATGTCTGCCACCATCTCAGCGCCTCGACCTGTATCCGTCAACCGTCGCCGTAGGGTCCGTCATAAGGTGCATGCGCCAGCCTATGCCACCTTCACAGGCGCCTCTCAAAGCGAGATGCTCGACCTCTATGAGGTTGTCGACATCAGCGAGGTGGGCGTGGCGGCGCAGTGTTCATTACCGCTCAAAATCGATCAGCCCGTGGATTTGTGTCTGGATCTGGCCGAAGCCCGTGGGCAGATTCGGGTAGCTGCGCGAGTGGTTTGGGCGGGCCCTGAAGGCAAGGTTGGTTTGGGCTTTCCGCCGCTGCCGGATTCCGACCAGCGTCGCTTGCGCGAGTGGCTTTTCCTCAATGCTATGGCCGGGGCTGCCAATGCCGCGTCCAGCGGCAGGTTCGCGTTTCCGCCAGTTATTATTTCCGAGTCACCGGCGAAGCATAACGATACGCTCACCGCCGCATCCGCGGTGCAGAGAGAAGCTGAGTCTCTGGGGGAAGACCTTGATAGTGTTCTTTCTCTAATCGCCTCGCGCGCGCACTCTCTGCTTGAGGCGTCTGGCGCGGCAATCGCCCTTGCCGAAAACGATCCTGCCTCTATGATCTGCCGGGCCAGCTCAGGCTCGAGCGCGCCCCCGGTGGGCGCAACTCTGCGCATCGGCTCAGGTTTTTCCGGAGATTGCGTTCGCGCGGGGAAGACCTTGCGCTGCGATGACACCGATCATGACGCGAGGGTCGATCCGGAAACCTGTCGCGCCCTTGGCATTCGTTCTATGCTGGCTTCTCCGATAGGTTCGAACGAAGAAAATGTGGTCGGCCTGCTCGAAGTGTTTTCCGAAAGACCTTATGCATTCGACGATAAGGACGCCGCAATTCTGCAGCGTCTGGCCGAGACGATTCTCACCGCAGTGCAGGGAGCCACGCCGCCAGCCGATACTCTGGTTACGCCGCCGCCCCCGGCAGAACCATTTTCGCCCGGCCCGGATAGCGTTTTGTTCGCTCACTACAGAGGGGCGGTAGACCATAGCGAAGCCCCCGCCGATCCAGACTCGGTCGCAGGTGTGCGCCTGCCGCGCGCTCATCTTTATTTGCTCATCACCACCGCCGCCACACTGGCCCTCGCAATCGGCTTCATCAGTGCGCCGTGGATTCAGCCGTGGATTCAGGCGAAGGTACAGGCCCACGATCGAAGTGGAGAACCCACCGTTGTGGCTTCGTCGCCTCGCACAGTCCAGCCTGCGCAGTCTGCTTTGCAACCATCGTCAGTCGATACTTCCAATCTCGCCCAGCTTCGAAACCTTGCGCAGCAAGGAAACCCCGCCGCCGAAAATGCGATGGGCCTGCTCTATGCTCAGGGTGACGACAAACAAGCCATCAAGCTGGATGAAACCGAGGCCGTTCGCTGGTTCACCAAAGCCGCCGAGCACGGCAGCGTTCCAGCCCAGTACAAACTGGGATTAATGTTGTGGGGCGGTCATGGAGTTCCTAAAGATACAAACAGAGCCTATTTCTGGGCAGTGCTGGCCCGTGCCGGCGGCCAGGAAGGCAGCAAAGATCTGGCCAACGTTCTCGCGAACGGCATGACCCGCAGCCAAGCGGCTTCCATCGAACAGCAGGCTGAGATTTGGTACCGGCAGCACGAGTCGGTTACGAAGCCGAAGGCCGGTCGCTAATCACTCCGGTCTAATTGATTTTGTCATCCTGAGCGAAGTTGCCGTCCGCGATAAGCGGATGGCAACGCAGTCGAAGGATCCTTACCTTGCCGCGGCATCCGCGGCTCACGCCAGACATTTCTACGAATACGCACGCGCATCGCTACATTCCCCAGGCTCCTGCACTTCGTAGGCCTAAGGTCCGAAGTCACCGCAGCGTTAGAATAAAGCTAGAGGTCACCTTGTCCTCCCTGCGCACCATCCTCGATCAGCACGTTCGCGAAGCCGACCTCGATCTCTACGAAAAGCTCGACAAAAACCGCGTGCGTTGCTTCGCTTGCGGACATTGCTGTCCCATCCCCGACGGCCAGCCGGGCGTCTGCAAAGTCCGCTACAACCGGGGCGGCACGCTCTATGTTCCATGGGGATATACCGCCGGGACTCAATGCGATCCGGTCGAGAAGAAACCTTTTTTTCACGCGCATCCCGGAGCGCTCGCCTACAGCTTCGGCATGATGGGCTGTGACCTTCACTGCGCTTATTGCCAGAACTGGGTCACGTCCCAGGCTTTGCGCGATCCCACCGCAGTCTCGCCCCCACGGCACGCATCGCCTGAGGCTCTGGTGCGCGACGCGCTCGCCCAGGGCGCGAGGATTCTGGTGAGCACTTACAATGAGCCTCTGATTACCAGTGAATGGGCGGTAGCGGTCTTCAAAGAGGCCAAAGCCGCCGGACTTATTACCGGCTTCGTTTCGAACGGCAACGGCACTCCGCAGGTTCTCGAGTATTTGCGTCCCTGGCTCGACTTGTACAAAGTCGATTTAAAAAGTTTTGACGATCATCACTACCACGAACTGGGCGGCCGTATCGGGCCCATTCTCGAAAGCATCCGCCGCATTCATTCGATGGGTCTGTGGATTGAGATTGTCACCCTTCTCATTCCGGGCTTCAACGATGCTGATCATGAGTTGCGACGTCTCACCGAATTTCTGGCTGAGATTTCTCCCGACATCCCCTGGCACGTCACCGCCTTTCATGGCGATTACAAAATGCAAAACGATGTCGCGCGCGACACCAACTCGGAAGACCTGCTGCGCGCAGTCGAAATCGGCTGTCAGTCTGGTCTTCGCTACATCTATGCCGGAAATCTTCCCGGCGGGGTTGGCCACTGGGAGGACACGCGCTGTCCGCATTGTAGCGAAACCGTGATCGAGCGCTACGGGTACCTGATCAAGGATTACCGCCTCACGCCGGATGGCAGTTGTCCTCGCTGCGCCACCAAAATTCCGGGCCGTTGGTCCAGCGACTTCGGCGGTCAGATCACTGCGCATCCTTTCTTCCCGCGCAGAAGATCGTTGTTGTATACAATCCAAAGAACCTGAAGGCTTGGGGTGGCGCAGCGCTTTCAGCGCTGCGATAACCAGCTTGTTTTAATGTCGGCTTTAGCCGCTACGGGACGACAGCTTACTTCGCAAGGCGGAGAACAGTTTTCACAACCCACCTCTTAATCTCTCTGCGTACCTTGTACTAAGGATCTAAAACTGCTTCCGCGTCGTGCTTCTCTCTTCTCGCTGCAACCTCTCGTGGTCAATGGCACCGAAGTGGCACATCAACGTCTCAAACAGCTTCGAAGACGAAAAAAGGTTACAATCCAAAAGCATTTGCTCTGACTTTTCTACCCTCAATGCGGAAAGCATCGATCCTGGTAGCCTCCATTGCGTGCACCGTATTACTCTCCGCCTGCTCTCCGCGCGACTTCCTCACTCGCCGGCTGGCCAAAGACTTGATTGCGGCCTCCAGCACATTTCGTGCTCCGCAGCAGTTTGAATTGCGAACCGGCATCGTTTCCAATCAGGAGTATCTTTCTCCCGAAAATCTGCTGCTGCAGCATCGCGGCTGGATTTCTGCTGCGCAAGCTCGTTGCGCTCCCGATATCACGCCGCCACCCTGCTGGGACATCACGCTCACCCCCTCAGGCGTCGACACATTTCGAGGACTTCTTCCTCCCGGTGATGCCGGCAGGCAAACCTTCAGCATTCCTGCCGCAAGACGTGAATTGGTTGCCGTCACCGGCATCAGCAAACTGGGCCGCGCCGCCGATGTCGAATTTACCTGGCACTGGATTCCCCTGAATGAGATAGGCGCCGTTCTCTACTCTTCGGATGTTCACTACCGCTCCACCGCAAGCTTTCGCTGCTATGACGATGGATGGCGCATCGTGCGTGGCGCCTCCCGTCCAGGCCTGCCCCTCGACGACGCCCTAAAAAGCGCCGAGCGCGTGCAGTAAATTTACTTCTGCCCGGGGTTTCTCGACCCAAAACGAATTCGCTCAACCCGAAGACGCTTCGCCCAATAACGAGTTGCGCGACCGAAAAACTTGCCTATGCCAACTCGTCGTTGTATAACCCTAATTCCCCCAGGGCCCTTATGAAACTTCGAAAAACTGTTTTGTGTTTAGCGGCACTCCTCGCTTCCGCCTCGTCGGCCTCCGCTGATGGCAAACCCAAGCTCACACTGGACGGCTTTTTCAACTCGGTCAGCTACTCCGCTGTGGCGATCTCGCCAGATGGCAACTCGGTCGTGATTGAAACAGAACGCGCGGATTGGGATCAGCAAATCTTCCGCACCGATCTCTGGCTCTATCGCGACGACGCGAAAGGTGGCTCGCTGATCCAACTCACGCAATCAGGGCATGATGTCGATCCCAAGTGGTCCCCCGACGGCCGATGGATCGCCTTCCGCTCCGAGAGAAAATCCGCCGCCGAAAAAGACTCCAACTCCGGCGACTCCAAAAAAGCCGCCATCAAAGACGACAAAGATGACAAAGACGAAGTCAGCCAGATTTATTTGATCTCTCCTACCGGCGGCGAGGCAATTCCGGTAACTCAAGGCCAGGAAGAAGTCCACACGTTCTCGTGGTCAGCCGATTCGCGCACTCTCTACTTTGCCACTCGCAACCCGTGGACCAAGACGCAAAAAGATGATTACCGGAAAGAATGGAAAGACGTCGTGCAATATCGCACGGCAGAACGCGGCGACACCATTTTTTCTCTCGATGTAGCCAACGCTCTTGCCCGGCACGTCGCCGCGCCTGCGAAAGAAGCTAGCGACGCCGAGAAAGAGGCCGACCTGACTCCCGGCGCGCGCGCAATAGCAACCTCTTCACTTCGGATCGACGACCTGGTGGCTTCACCCGACGGCCGCAAGTTGGCCTTCCTTACCAATGCCATCAATCAACGGCAAGAGAAATTTGAAGACATTGAAATCTACACAATCGATCTACCTAACACTTCTCCCAGCCAGACTCCGCAACAGCTCACGCACAATCAGGCAGCAGAAGACAAAATTCGCTGGGCGGGTGACAGTCGCCATATCTTCTTCAGCATCGAAGTCGGAGACGTAGCCGGACCCTATCGCGACCTGCAGCCGCATTTGTATTGGGTTAACGCCGACGACGGCAAAGTCGAGCAGTGGAGCAAAGATTTTTTCGGTCCGGTCGAACATTTCGACGTTGCGGCTGACAATGTGCTCGCTTCTGCGCGTATTGGAACTGAAGTCTCCATGTATTCTGCGGGCAATCCGAATCAATCATTGCGGAAACTAAAGGGGTGGGACGGCACTTACGATATCGTATCGACCGCCGAACATTCTCACCGCATTGCTTTCATCTATTCGTCCCTGCAAAAACCCGCCGAGGTTTATTTAGCCGACGGCCCGGAGAAACTAGACCAGGGCCGCCCCATCACCGCCTTTAACCAGCAACTCGCCCAAAGCGATCTTCCCCAAGGCAAACCCTACCGCTGGAAGGCAGATGATGGCACTACCGTCGAAGGCATGCTGATCTATCCTCCCGGCAAATTTGAGCAGAAAAATCTGCCAATGTTTACCTTCATTCACGGCGGCCCCGCCGGCGCCGATGGCAACCTCTTCGAAGCCGACTGGTACCAATGGTCCGCGCTCGCCGCCACCAACGGCTGGCTCGTCTTCCAACCCAACTACCGCGGTTCTACCGGATACGGCGACAAATTCCTCATGCAGATCGTTCCGCAAATCGTCTCGCGTCCCGGCAAAGACATTCTCGAAGGCGTCGATGCCCTCGTCAAAGACGGCATCGCCGATCCCAACCACCTCACCATCGGCGGATACAGCTACGGCGGATACATGACCAACTGGCTCATCACCCAAACCACGCGCTTCAAAGCCGCCGTCACCGGCGCCGGAGCAGTCGAACACGTCGGCAACTGGGGCAACGACGACACCACGTATGACGACGCCTACTTCCTCGGCGGACGTCCCTGGGAAGCTTCCCAGCGTTATCACGACGAAGCCGCAATCTTTCAAATCAACAAAGTGAAAACGCCCACACACATGGTCGCCGGTGCCAACGACATCCGCGTCGCCGTGCTGGAAGATTACTTGTTAGAGCACGCCCTCTATTCGCTCGGCATTCCGAACAAGTTATTAATCTTTCCCGGCGAAGGCCACAGCTTGGACAAGAATCCCTGGCACGGCAAAATCAAAGTCCGCGAAGAATTGAAGTGGCTGCAGAAGTACGGCGGCGTGACAGCAGGAAACTGACTTGGCAGGGGAACAGTCAGCTCGAACTACCCGATCCCAGCCCCGTAGGGGCGACATACGATGGCCCCGGACGTAAGTCCGGGGTACGCACTGTGCGAAAGGTGGGAATTCCGGCCGCGTGTACCCTTGGATTCTGACCTCGCCTGAATGTCATGACGAGAAGGCGACTTTTCTCCCGCCCAAGAAAAAGCCGCCCCAAAGGGCGGCGCCTTTCTCCTTATCCTGTCAATTACTTTAAAATCACTTCGCGGGCGAGAGAGCTGCTCAGAGTAGGTGAGAATTCGTTGCGTTTTTTCGCAGCATCCATCATGGCCTGCCTGCTACCATAGTGTTTTTCAGTAATTGCGGCCGCTTTTTCCGCCATTTCGTCCAGTGTTCCCCAATCCTTGTACTCGATGGCGATCGCAGCGCTCCAGTCATTTGGATGCTGCGCCACAGGGTTCGTATAAAACTTATAGTCCACAACCCAACCCTGCTTCTTGTACTCGTCGTAAATTGGTCGGAAATTCTGCTTGATGTCGCTCCAGAACGCGTCGCCCATGCCCGGCTTCACATCCACGTAAATCACGCGCCACACCGGACCGTTGTTGTAATTGGGATTCTGCGCCACCACCGCCGGCGCCACCACGAACAGCATCAACATCACAAAGCACAGCCATAGAGCACGCCTTTTCATTCGATCGCTCCTCATGCCTAGGATTAGGCCGCCACAATAGGACGACAGGGATAAGCGCACTCCGTGCGCGAAACAGACTACCACGCCAACGAAAGCAGCTGCAAAACACGGCCTCCATCGACCTTCATCGCGTGCTCCCGATAAAGGACCGCTGCATTCCCGCCCTTCTTTCACGGGCGTAGTTGACACATAACCAGTGTGCACATATACTGTGCAAGTGAATGTCACTCTTTCCATCGACGACCAACTCGTCAACCGCGCCCGCAAGAAAGCCGAGGCTCTCGGCAAGAGCCTGAATCAACTGATCCGAGATTACCTGCAGACCGTGGCCGGCGGAGACGATCCCGAACGCAGCCTCGAAGAGTTCAAGCGACTCTCGGGCAAAGGCCACTCGCACGGTTGGCGCTTCGATCGCGATGAGATTCATGAGCGCAAATAATGCCCGCTCGTAGCTTCTTCGACACCAACGTTCTAATCTACGCCGATGACAAAGCCGCGCCAGCAAAGCAACGCCGTGCCCTCGAACTTGTGGCCGAGCATCGCCGCGCCAGAACTGGAGTCGTATCGCTCCAGGTCCTTCAAGAGTATTTTGTCACCGTGACGAAAAAACTGCGTGTGGACGCGGCCATCGCCCGCCGCAAAGTCGAACTGCTAGCCGAGTTCGACGTCGCCGCCCCCGAACTCGACGACATTCTAGCGGCCATCGACCTGCACCGCCTCCATAGTTTTTCTTTTTGGGATGCTCTCGTTGTTCGTACGGCCAAACAGGCCGGATGCACCGTGCTTCTCACAGAGGACATGCAAGGTATGCGAGACATCAACGGACTGCGGATCATGAACCCGTTTCGATAAACCCGGCACCCGAAGGTTACGGAGGTTCCCTTCGACTCCGGTCAGAGCAGGCTGGCTCTTCGTCGGGCATAGATCGTGCTCATCACGATGATAGCTATTGTTTGACCCCGCGCGCTTTTCGGGTGGTGCGTACCAGGTACTCGCCGCTACTTGGCGGCGCTGGCCATCTTCACGCCGCGCGAGTTGGCCGCGTAGCGCGCGATGCCCCTATAAAGAGCTTCGGCAATTTGTTCGCGGTAGCCGTTACTGCGCAGCTTTTGCTCGTCATCGGGGCTGCTGACGAACGAAACTTCCGCCAGGATTCCCGGCATCGCCGTTTCCGTCAGAACTACATAAGAGGCCTCTTTGACGCCGCGATCGCGCAAGCCAGGATTCTGCACCGACAATGTTCCGTAAAGCGAGCGCTGGACGCTGGCCGCAAGTCGCCGAGACTGTTCAATCTTATCGTGCAGTTCAGCCGGCGAGAGTACAGCCGTAGTCGCCGCACCATGGGGCTGATCGCGAGTTTCCGGATTGCGAGATTCAAGGTCTTTGGCGTTCGGCGATGAAAAGAAGTTTGTGTAATATGTTTCCACGCCGCGCGCTGAAGGCAGGTCGCTGTAGTTGGCGTGCACCGAGATAAACAAATCCGCCTGCGCCTGATTCGCCATCCCGGCGCGTTCGTCGAGCGGAATGTAGTTGTCGTCGTTGCGGGTAAGAATAACGTTCGCACCCAATCGAGTCTCGAGAAGCTTCGCCAGGCGCTGCGCAATCTCGAGAACCAGATCTTTTTCCAGCAAGCCACGCCGGCCCACGGTGCCCAAATCCCAACCACCGTGACCAGCATCCACTACGATGCGCATCTTCGGCACACGCGCACGCAGTTGCAGGTCTTCACGCGTCGGCGGAGGAACTACAACCGCGAACAATTTCCCGCGGTCACCTTCCGCACCGGGGAAAAGATTGACATGAGCTTTCGGATCGGCGCCAAGCTTTCGCACCTGCACCACCAGCCGGTAAGGATTGGGCTCGAGGCTCACGGAGTAATTCGAGCTGCCTTTAGTCTCGAGCACCAGGCGCGTTAAGCCGGAGACCGGCTGCGCCACCCGAACCCGCGCCAGCAGCGCATCGCCGATTTCGATGGTCTGTCCTTCAAGCTCAGGAGAGAGCGAGGTATCGTGCAAATCGAAATAGATCCGGTCTGGCCCCGGCAGTCGATGAGCCTCATATTGCACCTGATCTTCGAGGTCGAGCACGACGGTGCTGGAGTCGGCAGAAGACCAGTGCCGAATTCCTGTGACGCGCGGCATCTTGGAAAGCTCCTGCGGATTCGCGTTTCCACCTGCAGCCGCAGAGTTGCCATCTTTGGAACTGACTCCAGAATTCGGCGAGCCATCAGTATTTGTGGCGGACGGAGAAGGCGAAGAGGGTTTTGTAGTTGAGGAGATGGGCGAAGAGGGTTTTTTCGGCGCCTCAGTCTTGGTGATCACTTTCTGATTTGGCTGAACCAATGCCTTTCCCATCTGCGCATTTTTTAGCTTCCACCAGAATCCGGCGGCTACCAGCGCAAAGATCACCACCATGACCAAAACTTCCACTACTCCCGGATGATGACCAATTCGCGCCGCCTTTGGCGGAGTATCAAGAGCTTCTTTCTCTTGCTCTTTTTCTTGCACTTTTTCTTGCACTTGGACATCGGGTTCCGCGGTAGCTTCAACTGTCGATGCCGGAAGCGGGGCCTCTGGTGCGCTTTCTGCAGGCGGCGCGGATTCAACTTGCTCCTTAATCTGAGGCGCGGGCTCGGCCGTCGCGCTTTTTTCAGCGAAAACTTTATCCGTCGCTGGAGATGGTAAGGCTGTGTCGTTAGGCGCGATCAACTCTACTGCCGCGACCTGCGCAGCTTCCGCGAAGCGGTCTTCGTCCTCAGGTTTAAGCGCCCCAACGATCAGCTCCGCCAATAATTCCAGGCTGACCACATCGCTGTCATTGAAGCCGTATGGCGCAACCGAGAAGGCTTCCAGCAAACCAATGACGCGTCGCCGGCCACACAGTGGCACTGCTACCATGGACCGCGTGCCCAATTGCCGGCAGGCGTACAGATTTACGCGATCGTCGGTTTCAGTGTCGTCGCACCGGATGACCTGCGCCATCCGGAAACAAGCCCCCGAAAAAGCCGAGTCGCGCTGGATGCGAGCGCCGACATCCGGCTTAATCGTGCCGGCCGAGGCTCGAAGCACGATCTCGTTGTTCTCCGCAACAGCGATTCCAAGTCCATCTGCTCCGGTAATAGCAAGCGCTCGCTCCGCCACCATCTGCAGCACGTCATCCAGGAGGAATAGCTCTTGCAATTCAAACTCAGCCGGGGCGGCAATCGTCTCAAATCCCTGAAGCCGCGAGGCCAACGCTCGCCGGTTCCGCACTTGCTGATGCAGCGCCGAGAAGGCTAGGAGCGCTTGCAAAGCATCACTTCCTGGCGGCCGCACCTCGCGATCTTTTTCAAGGCTTCCGTTACGAGAATTGTCTTGCCTCGGCGGCGCATTCGGCCCGGGAGGCCAAGCCGGCAGCCGCGTTCCGGCTGCCCCGCCGTCGAGCGTTCTCTGGCCGAGTGCTCTCTGGCCCAGCCCTGTCTGGTCAATCGCCGTTTTGGTGGGAATCGTTGCCATTGCGGTTTCGGCCCAGCTGTCTTCCTCGGTGCAAGTGTGGCCATCCAGCCAAGCCATTGTCAATAAGCTACTTCGCGTATCCCGGCAACCTCTTAAGCGCAAGGTCGCAAAGCTGCTTCTGCCGCACTCTTTGAAGCTTTCACTTTAAGTTACCGGGATTTTTGTCCAGTTGCAATTAGCTGACATGCCCCGTTGGGCATGATCTTTGGTAAGAGCTGGTTGTTCTTTGCGAAGGGGTGGAAACACGACCGACTGCACGGACGACCCGGTAGGACGCGAGCGAAAATATTAAGTCGGCAACTCCCGTCTCGCTGCGGAACCAATCCGGTTACTGCCGGTCTGGCTCCGCAGAAAATAGAATTTGAGATTCAACCTCGCCCCTGCCACTTCTGGGCGAAGAGTATGGAAGTTGTATCAATTCCCGCGCGGCAACCTCGTATCCAGTACCGCCATGAGTTGCGGACCTTAACCTATGTCACCCTGAATGAAGCCAACGGTGGCATTGTCCGCAACCTCAGCAATGAAGGCGTGGCCGTCCAAGCTGTGGCGCCACTGCGCGCGCAGGAACGCGTCCGCGTATGTTTTGAGCTGAGATTTCCTCGCTTGTCCGTCGAAGCCTACGGACGGGTTAGTTGGGCCACTCCTACCGGACAGTGTGGCATCCGGTTCGTGGATCTGCCGCCGGGTACTCGTCACCAGATCAACCAGTGGATTTTTTCGAACCTTCTCGATAGCGCCGCTCGCGAAGCAATGCATCCTCACTCCATGTTCGGCGAGCAGCAAACGATCCAGACCAACGACGGGCTGACTCTATCCGCTTCGCCGAACCCGCCAATCAGGCTCGCTCCTGTGGCTGCTCTCAGGGGCGAAGTCTCAACTGCTTCCCCGGTTTACGCGGAAGATTTTGAAGAGGATCTTGCCGGGCTGACGGACGATTCCGATGTTCAATGGAACTGGTTTCCCCGGATGTTCTCGGGACGAAGGTTGGCCTGGATCATCGATGCCCTGGTTATGTTGGCGGGACTATTGCTGTTCGCATTCATTTTTCTTTCGGTTGCCCACGAACTTCCGCAGTGGCCGCTGACTCTATACGCGGCCGCGGCAGCAACGGTTTTCGTCGTCGCAACCTATCGGATTTTGTTCGCCGTTTTTGGAAGAGCGAGCCTGGGCACTTGCCTGGCTCAAGCCGCATCGGGATTTGAAGAGAAAGAGAAAGGAGAGGAATCAGGCCGCTTCCGATAGCCCCGCAGCGTTTGAGAGAACTGCCTTAATTTGTAAAATACTGTTGCGCCAGCCAAAGCCGCAAAGTATGTTTCAGCTGCGGCGACATCTTCACAAAGCGGATGCCTACGTTTCCGCGACTGTCGGACCAGGCTACTTCCACTTCGGCATTTAATCCACATTTCGTCCCGGGTAGCGTAAAACATACGTGAGACGCTTCACTCGCTTCGAATCCAGCTTCGACGCGAACCTGCAAGCCGCCTTGGCTCAGATTAATCAGCTGTCCCCTGGTTTTTTGTTTATGGCGGCCGCGCAGGGTCACAGGAACATCCAGGCCGGCGCGGTGATAGCGCAAGCGGCCGTCAAGAATCATATTGCGTGCCGCAGAAAGCGTGTGTACCGCCTGTTCTACGGAAATCGGCTTGTCGAAAGCAAACATCGCGCCGCTTTCCTCCATATCGCGTCTTCCCTGGGGACCACCCATGATTACGAGCGGCACCGTGCTCGCACGCGAGGCTTCGCGCTGCAATTCGCGAAAGAATTGTCCTGTGCCGTTGAGGTCACAGTCAACAATCAGAGCATCGACTTTGGATTTGGTTAGACGGGCGAGGGCTCGTTGCGGTTCACTTTCAACCGCAACATCGATATGCAAGCCGCCAAGAATGCACTCAAGAACACTGACTTCCTGCCAGTCGCGCGAGACCACCATCGACGAAAGTGTCATTCCTCCACTCTACTCACACCGGTAATCGCGACCTAGATCACCAACGTAATGCGGCTTCCGGCTCGTTGAAATAACAGAGATTCAGCTGGAAACCGCAACTACGAGTGCGCACTCCGATACCACGCAACCGTCCGCCGCAATCCCTCTTCAAAACTTACTTTGGGTTTGTAACCGAGAAATTTTTCCGCCAGGCAAATGTCCGCGAGGGAATGTTTGATGTCGCCTCCGCGCTCCGCGGCGTAGAGGGGCGCGCCAGTGTAGGAGGTTAACGACTGCAGCGCCTGGAATGTCTCGTTGAGAGTGACCCTCCGTCCTGTCGCCACATTGAATACCTTGCCCGCGGCCTGGTCTGCGGGTGCTTTGCAGGCCAGCAGGTTCGCGTCGACGGCGTTGTCGATGTAAGTGAAATCGCGGCTCTGCTCGCCATCGCCAAAAACCGTGGGTTGCTTTCCGCTGAGCATCTGCGTAATGAACTTCGCCAGCACGCCCGAATAAGGCGATGACGGATCCTGCCGCGGGCCAAAAATATTGAAGTAGCGCAGCGAAACCGTTTCCAATCCATAGCAGCGGTAAAACGAAGTCAGATAATGCTCGCCGGCCAGCTTGGCCACTGCATAGGGAGAAATCGGATCCGGCGCCATGCCTTCGTGCTTGGGTAGCGACGGGGTATCGCCATAGGCTGACGACGATGCCGCATAGACTACCCGCTTCACCTTGGCATCGCGCGCCGCAACCAGCAGGTTTACCGTGCCGTCTACGTTCGCCTGATTGCTTCCGATCGGATCCATAACTGACTTCGGCACCGAGGGAATCGCCGCTTGATGCAATACATAATCAGCCCCTGCGCACGCCACCCTCATAGCATCGAGATCGAGAATGTCGGCCTCACGAAACTCGATGTGATCCCGGATCTCGGAAAGATTCTCCCGCCTGCCGGTTGAGAAATTATCAACTCCACGAACCCGCTCGCCCCGCCTTAACAGCTCCCGAGCCAGAGACGATCCGATAAACCCACCGATACCAGTAATCAGGTAAAGCGCCATAGAGCTTCATCATAAACAATCGGGGGAAGTGGGTGTTCCAAGACCAGTACCTGCTAACCGGAACGTAGGTGGACGCTGGAAACGGGAAACGGAGAAGGGAAAAGGGAAACCCTATTCGCCTTTGCGCAGGATGCGCAGAAATTCTTCCCGCCCCATCATGTGACGATCCTTGAAGAAGTTCATGATCGCCTGCAAAACCGCATGGGGGTTCGCGACTGAATCAATATCAAATTGGACCATCGGCGCCGAAGGCATGGCAATTCGCGACCCCACGATCACAGAAGGCCGGCAGGCGGAGCGCACCAATTCGCGCAGCCGGTTGCGATCTTCCTCCGAGACCTTAGTGAAAGAGATGCCCATGCCAAGGCCGGGATAGGCCACGCGAACCTCTCCCATTACATCGACTCGGAAGCCGTTGGCCTCAAGTTTCAATTCAAGTCTGGTGCTAAGGTGATACGGGGTGGCGGACTCCACGTAGCATCCGTGCATGCTGATATCCGCGAACGTCGCCCAAGTCGAGGTGACGCTGCCAGTTTCCTGGATGCGGGCGCTGCCTTTGCATTTATACCGAGGGCTTTGGCGCCGCTCCGGGCTGCCGCCTGTCGGATTGCTTGAAAGGCCCGGGCTAACCGAGCGAACTTCGCCGGAAGCCGATACTTCAGGCGCCGGAGCGGATGCCGCACTCGCGCCCTGCACCGACCCTGATTTCCTCAAGGCAGCCAGGTAAGTGGCCCCATCATCGTTTTCATTGGACATAGTGGTCAATTCGCCAATTCGCGGCTGCCTTCAATCGTTCAAGCGGCCGTTGCGGATGCAGCTCTCCCTTACTCTACGAAAGATTCGACGGAAACGGTTGCGGCTGCGGCCATCGGTAGGCACGATGGAGTTTCACCCAGTTCTCTAACGGGAAACGTTCAGGATTGAAACGCACTCGCGGGGAATTTGCCCACCGACTCCCGAATTTTATTCCACACCGTGTCGCGGCCGGCCGAGGTTTTCGCTGAGAAGGGAATCACCGGAGCCGTGGGATACGCTTTTTTGAGGCGCTGCAGCGCGTTGAGCAGCCGGTTGTTCGATAGCCGATCGCTTTTGGTAGCGACAACAACAAAATCGCGGCCTGACGCATTCAGAAAATCCAAGAGTTGCTGGTCACTATCTTGCGGAGGAATATTTATGTCAACCAAGGCAAGACACAAGGCCAACGTGGATCGGTCGTTGAGATATGGCTCGATAAACTTGGGCCATTCCTGCGAAATCTCGCGGGAAATCTTGGCGTAGCCGTAGCCGGGAAGATCGGCGAAGATGACCTCTGGACGCGGCTTTCCCGGCCACCGCACTTCGAAGAAATTGATGCTGCGCGTGCGTCCCGGCGTGGAGCTGGTGCGGGCCAGCTTAGATTCCACGAGAGTGTTAATCACGCTGGACTTACCAACATTCGAGCGGCCGAGAAACGCAACCTCCGGCAGGCTGGGAGCAGGGAAGTGTGCCGCGTCGGTAGCCGCTGCCAGGAATCGGGAGAGAACCCTCATGCGCTAGTGTGCTATGGAGCGGTAAATATTAGCAAGCCATAGCGCGCATTTTTGGCGACCTTCGCAAAGAACGCCGTTGACACTCAACTCTTGCGGAACTGCTTGCTCAAGGTAAGCGCCTGGTGCTGATAGGATGATCCGATATTCGTGCCATAAATCTTCTCCGGCCGGCAGAGCAGAGGCATGTAATTCAGTCGGCCGACGAGTTGCCCGTGCTCGATCAGGAAAGGAACTTCGTGGGCGCGGACTTCCAGCACAGCTCGGGTGCCTTTGATATCGCTGGAACCGTAACCAAACCCAGGGTCGAAGAATCCCGCATAGTGAATTCGAAATTCGCCGTCGGAAGGATCGAAGGGAACCATCTCCGCCGCGTATTCGGGAGGAACCCGCACCCGCTCGCGCGAGGCGAGAATGTAAAAATCATCGGGCTCAAGAATTAGACTCTTGTTGGCACTCTGATGGCGGACCTCCCAGAATTCCTCAGTCGCATAATAATTAATGCGGTCAAGCTCGATGGCGGGAGCATAGCGTTTCGCCTTGTAAGCAATGATTTCACCTGGTTCGGAGCCCTCGAGATTTACGGTGATTCTCAGCCCGCGTTCGGTGCGTGCTTTGCTGGGGCTGTCTTCCTCGTCCATGTAAACCAGGGGTTCTTCGTGATCCAACCCTTTGATCGTCCGGTCACCAGCTCGCGGGTTTCCCTGTACGAAGCGCAGCTGGCTTAGCCTCATCCCCGCTCGAATAGCAACCGTGAACGTGCGGGAGACAACCTCGGCGTAGAGCTTCCCTTTATATCCCGGGGGGACGCGGTCGAATTCGGTACCGTAGTCGGTGATCAGGCGGGTGAAAATGTCGAGGCGCCCGGTGGTACTTTTTGGATTAGCCTTCCCCGAAATATTTTCCGGCAGGTTCAACTCTTCCACCAGAGGAATGATATATACGCAATCTTTTTCGAAAACCGGCGCCCCCGTGAGATCGACGCGAGTCATGCGCAGTTCTTTTATTTTAGATTCGACGGTGCTATTCGGACCGGGAAGAAAACTGGCGCGCACGCGGTGCGCCATGTCGCCGAGGCGCAGATCCAGACTCGCCGGCTGGATGTGCTCGGGATTGACTGCGGGGGCTGCGATTATATTCCCCCGCTTGATGAGAGCGTTGATTTCCTGCGAGGGGAGTATTCCGGTGTTTCGAGCTTGCGCCGCTTCACTTGGCAACTTGGGCTCGTTTTCAAAAGCAATTTGGCTTTGGTTAGGCGTGGACATTCTGGATTCCAGGTTTCTTCATCGCCTCAGGCTGGATGGGCGGCGGTTTTGAGCTGGCAACTGGCTACTGACAACTGTTCTTCTACCGGTGCGCCGCCGGACTTTACTGATGCGCTGCCGGACTATCGCCGGTGTTCGAAGTCAGAGGCGCAATCGGCTGCGTGGTTTCTTCCGCGTGGAATGTGGGCAGCGGAGATTCCAGTGCGATTTGCAGCACCTGGTCCATGGTATCCACGAAGTGCATCTTCATCGCGCTGCGTAGATTCTCCGGAACTTCGGCCAGGTCTTTTTCGTTGTCCTGCGGCAGAATCACTTCGAAGAGCCCGGCGCGGTGCGCGGCCAGCAGTTTTTCCTTAAGCCCGCCGATCGGGAGGACTTTGCCGCGCAACGTGATTTCTCCGGTCATAGCGAGATCGCGACGCACCGGAATCTTGCTGAGCGCGCTGGCAATTGCGGTCGCAATCGTAATGCCCGCCGATGGCCCGTCTTTCGGAATGGCGCCCTCTGGTACGTGAACATGCAGATCGAGCGTACGGTAGAAATCGCGAGTCAGTCCGAGACGGTGCGCGCGCGATCTGACATACGAGAGTGCAGCCTGCGCCGATTCCTGCATCACATCGCCGAGCTTGCCGGTTAGCGTCAACTTGCCCTTCCCGTCAACAACCGTGGCTTCAGTGCTAAGGATCGAGCCGCCCACTTCAGTCCAGGCCAAGCCTGTGACCAATCCCACCTCGCTTTTCTCATGGGCCAGTGTGTCGCGGAACTTGATGACGCCGAGGAAGTCGGTGACATTCTCGCCGGTCACGGCGATCGTATAATTTTCGCCTTCCTTTACCACCTTGCGCGCAACTTTACGGCAGACGTTGCCAATTTCACGCTCGAGATTGCGCACTCCGGCTTCACGGGTGTAGGCCCGGATCAGCGTGGTGATTGCGTCATCGGAGAACTTGACGTTCTTTTCCGATAAGCCCGCCTGCAGCATCTGCTTCTTAACCAGGAATTGCTTGGCGATCTCGACTTTTTCCTGCTCGGTATAGCCGTGTAGCCGCAGCACCTCCATGCGATCCTGCAGCGCGGGAGGAATGGTGTGCATCACGTTCGCGGTCGCGACGAAGAAAACCTGCGATAGGTCGTATTCCACGTCCAGGTAATGATCAACGAACATATAGTTTTGTTCGGGATCGAGAACCTCGAGCAACGCGGCTGAGGGGTCGCCGCGGAAGTCCATCGACATCTTGTCGACTTCATCGAGCATGAAGACCGGGTTTTTCGTGCCGGCCTTCTTCATCATCTGAATAATCTGCCCCGGCAATGCGCCGATGTAGGTGCGCCGGTGGCCCCGAATTTCGGCCTCATCCCGCACGCCGCCGAGTGACATGCGTACGAACTTGCGGCCCGTAGCCTTGGCGATCGACATGCCGAGCGAAGTCTTTCCTACTCCAGGAGGTCCGACGAAGCAAAGGATTGAGCCCTTGGGATTCTTCACCAACTGGCGCACGGCGAGAAACTCGAGAATGCGCTCTTTGATTTTTTCCAGGCCGTAATGATCTTCGTTGAGAACTTTTTCGGCGCGCGCGATGTTGCGAATTTCCTTGGAGCGCTTTTTCCACGGCACTGCCAGCAGCCAATCCAGGTAATTGCGCGAAACCGTGGATTCGGCCGACATAGGCGGCATCGCTTCCAGCTTTTTCAGCTCCTGCAGCGCCTTGTCCTTGACTTCTTTGGGCATTCCGGCGGCTTCGACCTTTTTTTTCAGTTCGTCGAATTCGCTTTTCTCACCGCGGCCTAGTTCCTTCTGGATGGCCTTGATCTTTTCGTTGAGGTAATACTCTTTCTGTGCCTTCTCCATCTGACGCTTCACGCGCGACTGGATGGTACGGTCGACGTTGAGTTTTTCGATCTCGACGTCGAGCACGTCGGCAATGCGGGTCAGGCGCTCCGAAGGATCGAAAATCTCCAGCAGTTCCTGTTTTTCTTCGATCGAAAGTTGCAGGTTGGCGGCGATGATGTCGGTGAGCTTGGCCGGATCTTCCATGCGCACGGCCGAGATCATGGTCTCGTAGTTCAGCGCCTGGCAAAGCTTCACATACTGCTCGAAGAGCGTGGTCACGCGCTGCATGCTGGCTTCGATCTGCGCATTCATCTCCGTGGGATACCGGGCTACCCGAACATTCGCCTGCATATAGCCATCGGCGTCCGTCGCCTGCAAAAGCCTGCCGCGCTCGATGCCTTCCACCAGAACTTTAATATTGCCGTCCGGGAGCTTCAGACTCTGGACGATATTAACGATGGTTCCGACCTGATAAATCTCATTGGACTTGGGTTCGTCGATGGAGGCGTCGTGCTGCGTAGCCAGGAAGATTTTTTTGTCCGCTGCCAGGGCCTCTTCGAGCGCGCGCACGCTGGACTCGCGGCCCACGACGAACGGCGTCATCATGAAAGGAAATATGACGACGTCCCGGATGGGCATCATCGGTAGCTTTTTGGACTCGAATTTTTCCTTGGCTGTGGTCACTCAATCTCCCTGGTGTTCGTGCGGAATCATACCTAATTATGCGCTTTCGTCCAACCCTCTGCCATTTACTCCGTTTGTTTACCCCGCCTTGTCCAAGGTTGCAACCGAAGCGCTGCGTTTCTCAACCATCTCCCGGGTTACCTCGAACTCCTTTAGTTTCTTTTGGCTGGGCAGGTGGAACATCAGGTCGAGCATCAACTCTTCTAAGATCATGCGCAGCCCCCGAGCGCCCACCTTACGAGCCATGGCTTGCCTCGCAACCGCGCGCAGAGCCTCGTCGCTGAATTTTAAGCGCACATTCTCGAATTCAAAGAGGCGCTGGTACTGCTTGATGATGGCATTCTTGGGGCGAGTAAGAATCTCGATGAGGGCAAATTCGTCGAGATCCTCGAGCATTCCGACCACCGGCAGGCGGCCGACGAATTCTGGGATCAAGCCAAACTTGATCAAATCTTCCGGCTGAATTTCGCTCAGCAGTTCGAAATTGCGTTTTCGCGAGACCGCAACATCCTCTTTTTCGGCCTCTTCACCGCCACGGAAGCCGAGCGACTTTTTCCCGACCCGTCTTCCAATAATCTTCTCCAACCCAACAAATGCGCCCCCGCATATAAAAAGGATATTGGTGGTGTCGACCGGGGTGAACTCCTGGTGGGGATGCTTGCGCCCGCCCTGCGGCGGAACGTTGGCGATCGTTCCTTCCAGAATCTTGAGCAGCGCCTGCTGCACGCCTTCTCCGGAAACATCGCGTGTAATTGACGGGTTCTCGTCTTTGCGGCCGATCTTGTCTATTTCGTCGATGTAGATGATGCCGGTCTGAGCACGGCTCACATCGCCTTCGGCCGCCTGCAGAAGTTTGAGGATGATATTCTCGACATCTTCGCCCACGTACCCCGCTTCGGTCAGAGTGGTGGCATCGACGATGGCGAAGGGCACATCCAGCATGCGGGCCAGAGTCTGCGCCAGCAGCGTCTTGCCGGTGCCGGTGGGACCGATGAGCATGATGTTCGATTTGCTCAGTTCAATTCCGTCGCTCGCCTTCTGGCGGTTCATGAAAATGCGCTTGTAGTGGTTGTAAACCGCGACGGAAAGCTTCTTCTTGGTTTGCTCCTGCCCGATCACATATTCATCGAGGAAGGTTTTGACCTCCTGCGGTTTGGGCAATTGGTTCGGCGGAGCGCTTGCCGGAGTGGCGGTGCGATCGTCTTCGAGAATGGAGTTGCAGACCGCCACGCACTCATCGCAAATATAGGCCCGTGGATAGTCGCTGGGCGACGAGATCAGTTTGGCTACGGCATCCTGCGACTTATGGCAGAACGAGCAACGCAGAATCTCGTCGGAGGACTTGGTTTTCACTCGGCTTCCACTCCTTATAAGTATCTGATCTAAACCTGCACTGACCCAGGATTTCAGTATCCCAGACCCTCGAATCCAGGACCGTTGATCGAGGAATTAAGTAATCCTGAACTCAAGCGCGAAGGCAGATCATACCGCTTTTCCCGTCTTGTAGATGATATCGTCTATGATTCCGTATTCCTTCGCCTGCTGCGCGTTCATAATGAAATCCCGCTCCACATCTTTTTCCACCTTATCGAGTTTTTGGGTGGTGTGTTTGGAGAGTAACTGGTTTGTTATCTCGCGCATGCGCAGGATTTCCCGGGCGTGAATATCAATGTCCGTTGCCTGCCCGGACAACCCTCCCATCGACGGTTGGTGGATAAGGATTCGCGAATTGGGCAAAGCGAGCCGCTTTTTAGGTTCGCCCGCCGCCAGGAGCAATGCGGCCATCGAGGCAGCCTGACCCACGCACAGCGTCATCACGTCATTCTTGACGTATTGCATGGTGTCATAAATCGCCATGCCCGCCGTGATCGATCCACCCGGAGAGTTGATGTAAAGCTGGACGTCTTTCTCCGGATCTTCCTGGGCGAGGAACAACATCTGCGCAATCACCAGATTGGCGATGTTGTCGTCGATCGGCGTGCCTATGAAAATAATGTTATCGCGGAGCAGCCGGGAATAAATGTCGTAGGCGCGTTCGCCACGTCCCGTCTGCTCGATGACCATCGGTACCAGCATCATTTGCGGATCGTTTGGCTTCATGGTTATCTGACCTGTTGCACCTGCCACACTCCGCCCCGAATTACGCTCTCGCGGCTTGGGGAGGATTGAAAATGGTCCACGTATTTTTCGATTTACGCGGACTGGTGATAAAGAAAATCGAGGGTCTTTTCGCTGCGGATTCTCATTCGGATTCTATCGAGGCCCCCATCCTGTGTCAAACGCGCCCGAACCGCCTCCGACGTCTGTTTTGACTGCTGCGCCAGAGATTCCAGCTCGCGGTTCATCTCCTCATCGCTGACCTCGATTTTTTCGAGATCGGCAATTCGCTCCAGCAGCAACGAAGACTTTACATCGTGCACCGCCTGATCCCGCTGCCCCGCCCGAAGCCGGGGCAGGTCCATTTTCTTCAGGTCTTCCATCTTCATGCCTTGTGCCGCCAGCGCTCTCAGGCCGCGTTCGAGGCGCAGGTCGATCTGGCGATCAACCAGAGACTCCGGCACTTCAAAATCGTTGCGCTTCACCAGTTCGGCGACGAGCTTGTCCTTGGCTTCGCGCTCGGCATTGTGCCGTCGTTCTGCTTCCATATTCTCGCGAATCTGCTTGCGCACCTGATCCAGGCTAGTGAATTCGCCCAGCTCTTTAGCAAAATCATCATTGAGTTCGGGCAGGGACTTTTGCTTGATGCCGTTCACCTTCACCGTGTACACAAAGGTTTTCCCAGCCAGCCGTTTGTCGGAGTACTCCTCGGCATAGACCACATCGAAAGTGCGCTCGTCGCCGACCGCAGCTCCGGTGAGATTGTGCGTAAACTCGGGCACCGTATTCTTGCTTCCGATCTCGATCAGCACGTCGTCCATATGCACGGGATTGGCTTTCGCCTCGGCAACATCGATACCATCTTTCGGCTTCCCGTCCATCGAAGCCTGGGCGAAATCGCCCTCGGTGAGAGTTCGCCCCTCGACGGTGTTGTAGGTCGCGTGCTGCTCGCGCACGTTATTCAGCGCTTGCTCCACTTCCTCGTCGGTAACGGTAATTTCTGGCGTGTCGGCGCGTAACTCCTTGTAGCCCTCAACCTGAACCTCGGGCAGCACTTCGAACGAGGCTTTGAAGCGCATCGGCTCGCCGTTATCCATGTGCAGATCGGTAACGCGCGGCTGTGAAACCGGAATCAGACCTTGTTTTTCCGCTTCCTTGCGAAAATATTTTGGAATCAAAGCCTCCGCCACATCGCTCTTCAGCCCTTCGCCAAAGCGCTGCCGGATGATGGAGGCCGGCACGTGTCCGGCGCGAAAGCCCGGCAGCCGCGCACTCTTCTGATAGCGCTGAATCTGCAATTCGGTTTCACGGGCGACTTCGGCGGCGGGAATTTCGACTGAGATCTCGCGCTTGATGTCTTTCTTGTTGGCGTCTATTTTTGTTGCGTCGGTGGTTTCTGTGGGACTCACGTTTACCTTTCACTGGGCGCCGTATTCAGAGGCTCCGTCGAGCAAACGGAAGCAGACTGAATTCATATGGCGTTCACTTGAGTGTAAAGACGGGAGGGGAGCAGCGTCAAACGAGGAGGAGCCAATGAATGCCCGTCCCCTGGCGGAACGGGCGAGCCTAAAAATAGGCTGACCGAAGCCTGGCGCGGCTCCGGTCAGCTGGCAAATCCCATCAGAACTCGCCATCCCACGCGACTACTGTTTATTGTCTTCTCTGGCTTCAGCGATGTGGGCCTGATGTCCCGCTTCAGATACAGCCTTCACAAACGCGCCGGCGCTGGCGGGAGTTGTCGCCTTACCCGAAAGAATATCGCGGAACGTCATTTGACGGCCATAAATGGCGTGAGTTGAATCGTTATCCTGCTCGACGACCGCCCCTTCCAGCGTCAGGCCGGCGAATATGCCTTTCGACCGTGAGTAGGTCAGCACTTCGGTGTTCAACAAGATGTCCGTTCCGGCGGAAGTGTGGCGGCCTACTGGGCCGGCTGCCACCGAACCTTCGCCCGTCATTTCGAACTTGCTGGAAAGCAGATGCTGCAGCCCGCGGTCGTTCATGACCAGCATGATCAGGTCCACACCTTCAACTCCAATCTGCAATCCCCAGCTGCCCCCGCCCACCGAGACGAATGCGGGAGCGCTCCAGCCTTCTGCGGTGCGGCAAGAAGCAACGCCACGGCCGTGCTTACCGCCGAAGATGAATCCACCTTTAATCAGGTGCGGGACGACCACCATGCATTTGGCGCCGTTCAGCACTTCTTCTGGAATGCCCTTGTCGGGCGTCGACATAATCGACTGCAGAACCTCTACTGAGTTGCGCAGGCGTTCGACGGTTTCTTCCCGGTCCGACCCGGCAAAGGCGTAAGTCCCAGCCAAGCCGAGCAAACCCACGAACATCAACGAAATTGTTTTCTTCATGAAAATTCCTTTCAGATTGTGGAGCTAAGGAGAGAAGACTTCAGATGGCTGACTTAGCTCAGAGAACCTGAAAGAGAGAGAAGAAGGGCTCGCCTCTCACAACATAATGGCTTATGCCAGAACCAATAGCTGATCTGGATTGCTCACTCTCGCCTGAAAGCGAGAGGTCAGCGGCCACGAGGCGATTAATTTTGGGATTGAGCAATCCGGATCAGCTTTAGCGATTACGCTCAGCCATACTCATCAAACTCTCAGTAACAGGAGAACGAATATGCTTTGGACGATTTTCGTTGTGCTTTTGGTTCTGTGGCTGCTGGGGTTCAGTCTTCACGTGGCCGGCGGTTTGATCCATCTGCTGCTGGTGGTGGCGTTGGTGGTCTTGGTGATTAACCTGTTAGGTGGCCGCCGCGCGGTATAACAGAAGTGCCCTGATCGGCGAAAGGGCGCGCGGAATACATCGGTTTTTCCGCACGGCAATTCTAGAGCGCGCGGAACAATCGCCGAGGGTAATTGGGTTGGCTTAGTCGTGCAGAACCACATTGAGCAGGGAACTGTGAACCTGCAGCGCGCCCTCGGGTCCGCCGGCATAATCGATGAAACCCATCTTCCGGAAGCGATTCATGAAGAAGCTAACGCGCGAGCGAGTGGTGCCAACCATGGCGGCCAGGGTTTCCTGACTGATCTTGGGGATCACGGTTTCCGGAATCCCTTCTTTCCCGAAGTGAGCGAGCAATATAAGGACGCGCGCTAATCGCTTCTCGCTGGAGTTAAACAACTGATCGACAAGGTCCTCCTGATAGCGGATATTCCGGGCCAGCAGATATCCGACGAACATATCGGAAAGCGAGTTTTCCCGGTGTAAGGCGTCCATCATGGCCTTCTTGTCGATCTGCAGGATCTCGCAATCGGTCATGGCCGCTGCCGTGCCCATGCGCAGAACCTGACCGGCCAGCGCTCCCTCGCCAAAAAAGTTCCGTTCGCTCACAATCGCGAGGGTGGCTTCCTTGCCCGACTTCGACACGACAGTGAGGCGCACTTTGCCCTTCTGGAGGTAATAGACAGCATCCGCGCTGTCTCCCTGGGCAAATATCATTTGCTTCTTTGGAATTGAAAGAAGTTTCCTGCCGTCGCCAATGGTGGCTAGGAAATTGTCCGGGTTGAATTTCAGCGCAGGGGTGGGGCTCATTCTTGAGGAGTATAGGCTAGCACGAAGAGGAACTTAATGGCATCGATGATAGAAACTTCACTCTGAGGGCTTTTCCAGAGCGGCCAGCCGCCGATCGCGGTGGGGTGCGGTACGCGGCTCGCCCGAGGCCAGCGCGCACTTTTCTCCGCGCTTGGCGCCACAGGTCGGGCATCGAATTGCCAAAGTCGGATCTTTTACGGCCTTCATGGCCGCATGATGCGCCCTCTGCGACTAGCGCACTGAGCAATTGTGCTCACTCTGCGATTTCGTTCTCTCTTTTAATCTCCGCATATGAGCTATCTTGCTCAGACGCCGCGCAGTCGACCTGTCATTCTGGGTTCACCTGAGTATGCAGTCAGGAAGAAAGGTAAAAGATCATGCCTCTAATTCAACTCCTTGAAGTTCTGATCGTGGTGGGTGTTCTGCTGTGGCTGGTGAATCGCTTTATCCCTATGCAGTCATCCATCAAATCGATTTTGAACGGCGTTGTGGTCATCGCCGTGGTTTTGTGGCTGCTGAACGTCTTTGGTTTGTTCCATTCCCTGTCCCGAATTCACGTGGGATGAAAGCACGTCCGTCAGCGCAGCAACCGGCTGGCCCCGAACAATTCTAAGAATCGATACAGAGAAACCGGCAGTCATCTGCCCGAAGGAAACACCGTGAAAACGAAAGTGTTGTTGGCGGTTGGAATCACTCTCAGCTTGAGCGCGTTCGCTCAAACCAATTCTCAAACCAGCGGCAGCGTCGAACACATGAGCGCGACGCCAACGTTCCGCGTAACCGTCATCAGTCGCAGCGTGCAGGCGGTCAACTACAAACACCGCAGCGGATCGTCGAAGATCGATTTCGTGGGAACGGACTTGATGCCTTCTGCCAATGGCGTCGCCGAAGTAAACAGCAAGCGCGGATCTATTGCCATCGAAGCCGAATTCGGCGATCTGCAAAAGCCGACGACTTTCGGTAACGAATATTTAACGTATGTACTGTGGGCGATTTCTCCCGAAGGCCGCGCCGTGAATTTGGGCGAGGTGCTTCTCGGAAGCAATCATCGTAGCAAGCTGAACGTCACCACCGATCTTCAGGCCTTTGCCTTGATCGTCACCGCGGAGCCTTATTACGCGGTTCGCCAGCCCAGCAACGCGGTAATCCTTGAGAACGTGGTGCGCGACGACACCAAGGGGACGACCGAAGCCCTGAATGCCAAGTATGAACTGATGGAACGCGGCGGTTACATTCCCACCGGCTACAAGTTCGATCCCGTGGTTTTGAACGCGAACTTGCCGCTGGAATTTTTTGAAGCGCGCAATGCGGTGCGGATCGCACAATCCGAGGGAGCCGAGCAGTACGCCAACGGCAGCTATCTGCATGCGATGGAGTTGATGAATCATGCCGACGAATATGCCACCAGAAAGCACATCGACCGCAAACCGCTGATCGCAGTTTCGCGCGAGGCAGTGCAGACAGCAGAAGATGCGCGCGCCGTTGCCGTCAAGAAGATGGACGAAATGCGGTTGGCTAACGAACGCCGGGATTCAGCAAACGCACAGGCAAAGGCAGAAGGCGATGCTGCCGATGCAAATCGCCGCAAAGAGCAAGCCGAGTCCGATACAGCCAGGGCGCAAGCAGCAAGGGCTCAGGCCGAATCTGACACGCTGACCGCCCGCGAGGCAAAGCGTCAGGCCGAAGCGGATTCAGCAAATGCGCAAGCTCAGGCAGCGCAGGCCAATTCAGACTTGGCCAATAGCCAGGCTGCATCCGCAACCGCACTTTCGGCAGCCCAGGCGGATGCCGATCAATCGCGGCTCGCGGCACAGCAGGCCCAGTTAACCGCGCAACAGGCAGAAACCGAAAAAGCTGCCATGCGTGCGAAGTTGTCCGAGCAGTTGAATTCGATTCTCCAGACCCGAGACAGTGCACGCGGACTCATCGTCAGCATGTCCGATGTTTTGTTTGACACCGGAAAGTTTTCCTTGAAGCCGGGTGCGCGCGAGAAGTTGGCAAAAGTCGCAGGTATTCTGCTGGCCTATCCCGGGCTCAACATCGAAGTCGGCGGCTATACGGATAACGTCGGCGGCGACGCCATGAATCAAACACTGTCCGAGAGCCGCGCTAGTGCGGTGCGAGATTACCTGGTGCAAGAAGGCGTGTCGCTGAATTCTGTAAGCGCCAAAGGTTTCGGCAATACTTTGCCGGTAGCCTCCAACGACAACTCGGCGGGACGGCAGCAAAACCGGAGAGTGGAACTTCTTGTGTCCGGCGACGCCATCGGTGCCCCGGTCAATGCGACAACAGGAAGCTTGCAATAAGCAAGAGGGTAACGATCGACAATGGAGGCAACACTCATGAGATTGATTGGAGCGATCAGCACAGCAGTTTTATCCTTGACTCTCGCCGTTCCAGCATATGCACAGCAGGAGCAGCACGAACAGCAGGAAGAACAGAAAGAAAAGCCTGCCCAGGAAAAAGAGAAGAAGGCGCAACCTGAAAAACCTGCGAAGCAAGAAGAGAAAAATGCGCAGGAAAACAGGAACGCCAAGCCTGAAGAAAAGAACACGAGGCAAGAGCAGCAACGCACGCCGGAGGCTAAGCCTGGAAAGCAGGAACAACACGCCTCTGCCGGCCGTATTCCCGACGACCGTTACAAGGCAAACTTTGGACGGGAACACAGTTTTCGAGTCAGCGAGGGCGATTACCGCAATCACCGCTTTCAATACGGCGGCTACTGGTTCGGATTTGCCGCTCCCTGGCCGAGCAACTGGCTCTACACTCAAGATGTTTACGTGGTCGAGATCGGCGGAGTGTATTACCTGTGCAATCCGGTGTATCCGGGGGTCAACGTCGCGCTCAATGTGACCCTGTAGCACTGCTGAGAAGCAGTCTAAGCGGTGTCGGCGCGGGCCTTTTTCAGGCTCGCGCCGGGCCTCACTGAGAACAAATCATCCGGAAAAGGAAAAAACTATGCTCGGAATCATTGTGTTGGTGGTCCTGGGGTTAGCACTTGTAGGCGCACTGCCACGCTGGACGCACAGCCGCGAATGGGGTTATGCTCCGACCGGCGGCTTGGGGTTGGTGATTTTTGTGGTCCTGATTCTTGTGATTCTCGGGCGCATCTGAGCCTTCCTAGGCCAGGGCCACTTGGGTGCCGGGCGTGACCTCATGTATACCTCAATTGAACCCAAGATGTATATTACTAACATCGTAAGTTGGATTCGCTTCGGCCCAAGTCGGTCGATTCTTTAAATCATTCAAAGCAAATATTTGAAAGACGCCAATCCCTACTGGCTAACCGTCCTCAACCGCGAACTGATTGCCTGCACTCGCTGCCCACGCCTGGTCGCCTATCGCGAGCAGGTGGCGCGCGAGAAGCGTCGTGCTTACCGCGACTGCGAATACTGGGGCAAGCCTGTGCCCGGCTTCGGCGATCCCGAGGCTCGCGTGCTGATCATGGGACTGGCTCCCGGTGCGCACGGCTCGAATCGCACCGGACGCCCGTTTACCGGCGATGCTTCTGGCAAGTTCATGTATCCCGTGTTGTATGAAACCGGATTCGCCAACCAGCCCAACGCTACGGATCGCAACGACGGGCTTAAGCTGAACGATCTTTACATCACGGCCGCTGTCCGTTGCGCTCCGCCCGAAAACAAGCCCACGCCCCAGGAACTCGCCGAATGTTCGTATTTTCTCGACCGCGAAATTGCCGGATTAAAAAGAGTAGAGGTGGTGGTCGCGCTGGGCAAAATCGGCTTCGACGCTTACCTGAATTACTTGAAGCGTCGCAACCTTCTGCTCACCAGGCAGCCCTATCTCTTTAAACATGCCGCCAGTTACCGGTTACCCGATGGTAAGGTGTTACTCGCGTCTTACCATCCCTCGAACCAGAACACGCAGACTGGCAAGCTGACCCGAAAAATGTTTGTCGATATCTTTAAAGAGGCGGCAAGACTTGCCGATGAATAAGCTGAGGCGCCGCCGGGCGGATCGTTGCACCTTACCCCATAGAGTGGGGTCACAATGAATAATTCGAGGTCACGAACCGGGGTGGCGCCGTATCTCAGTCTAAAAAGCCAACCATAACTGGCTCCGGCTCCAGGCGCACGCCCCAAATTTCTTCCACGCGATGCTGGATCTGGTCTTTCAGGGCCAGGACATCTGCAGCAGTGGCTCCGCCGCGATTCACGATAGCCAGCGCATGTTTGGTCGAGATCCCTACCCGCGCAAATCCGAAACCCTTAGCAAAGCCGGAGCGCTCGACCAGCCACGCTGCCGAAACTTTTTTGCGGCTTTCGAGTGCGGGATAGCTGGGCACAACTAATCCCCGCGCCGCGGCTCTTTTTTTTAAATCTTCGTGTTGTTCCTGGGAGAGCATTGGATTCTTGAAAAATGATCCGGCACTCTGGCCATCTGGATCTCCGGGAATCAGCAACATACCTTTAAGAGCTCGGATGTGGCGCACTGCCTCGCGCGTTTCAGCCAGATTCGGCGCAGTCTCGCGGCCCTCGAAATGCCGTTTGAGGTCGGCGTAACTGATTCGCGGAATTCCGTCGGGCGTGAGCGCGTAAGTAACGCGCAGAACGATAAATCGTCCCTGCTCGCTGGTATTGAAAATACTGGACCGGTAACCGAACTCGCATGCTTCCGTGCACAGTTCGCGTATCTGACCATCTCTTAAGTCCAAAACCTGCACGGCAGAGATCGTCTCGGAAACCTCCTGCCCATACGCGCCCACATTTTGCACCGGCGTGCCGCCCACACTGCCTGGAATTCCGCTCAAGCATTCCACACCGGCGCAGCGTGCCCGCACCGTATCCGAGACGAACTTGTCCCAGCACTCGCCGGCGCCCACATCGAAAAGAACTTTGCCGTTCTCATCGTGTGCACTCCGTCGCTCGATGCCAGCAATCGCGATTTTCAGCACCAAGCCCGACCAACCGGAATCGGCTATCAAGAGATTGCTGCCGCCCCCCAGCACGAACACAGGCAGGTTGCGGGAGCCAGCACAAAGGACCGCCTCCTGCACTTCGCCGACGTTTTTGGCCGCGACAAAGTACCTTGCCAGGCCTCCGATTCTGATGGTGGTCAGAGGAGCGAGCGAAATGTTTTCCTGCAGAAACACGAATGATTTCAAATATACACAGACGAGCAAAGCGGCGGCGGTATTGCGGGAATTACCAAAGTTCAAGCCAGCGCGCGCCAGTCAAACGCAAAAGTATTCAGCTGCGGTTCGCAAGGTCTTCATGATCTATGGACAGCTTGGGCAAACAGGCGTTCTCGTGGCGAAGGAACCGAACGACAATTCAAATGAAGTCGCAGAATCGGTTTCAATAAAAAAAATGTGATTTGGATCGACAGAATAAAAGGCCACCGGGATCGTATTGGTTGAGGAGGTGAATGAGCTGAACAGGCTATCGGTCAAAGTTCCAGTGAATCGTCCAGTGCTGGAAATGGTTGCGAAGCTGCCGGTGAATGGCGCGGGCGTTTGGGGCAGGTAATTCGCTTCAGCATCCACCACGCCGCTCAAAGTGCTAGAAGCTTGGTTCACGGTGATCTGTCCCGTGGCATTATTCGGCTGAACAGGACTGCTGCTGGTCTCGACAAACTTCAAACCGTACTTCCCGTTGAAGGCAAGTGGTGGGGCTGATTGCGGGTGAGCCGCTCCCACTCCAATGCCCCCGGTTACCGCATCCGCGTCGAGTACTAGCGGAGGATTTCCATTACCGGTGAGATAAAAGATTAATTCCGGGCCTGCACCGCTGCTGGTGAATGTAATCGTTGAATCCACTCTGCCGGTTCCGGTCAGGGTGTAGGTCCCGGTAAATGAGTCACTAATCACGATATTTGAGGCTATCAGGGTTTCGTCGTCATATCCGCCGTTCAGGTTGCCAATGTTGTCGGCCGACAATTGGCCGAGGGATGCCAGTGTATTGGAGAAAGTGGGGCTCAGCGGGTCTTGTCCCAGGATGTCAAACACATAGTTCCCCGCGAATGAATTATTGGTGAACGTACCGCGGGCAGCCCCCTGAGTGACGGCAACTCCGGCTGTGGTGCCGAAACCTGTGCCGGAGCCATTGTCGCTCTCAATCAGTTTGATGTGGGCCGTGTCCACGATGTAACCCGTGAACTGAAGAGAGGGAGCGAATCCCGCCGTCAGATTAAATTTCAGCGATCCCAAACTGTCTGGACTGGTCAGGCTCCCAGAGAGGGTCGAACTCGGAGATACAATGCCGGCGTCGTCGAGATCAGCTACGCTGCCAGTTCCTGAAATGCTATTCGGCGAATCAATGTTGACCACGCCGCCCATCGCCATTGCTCCAGCATTAGTATCAACACCGTTTAGAACGAAGGCATACCCGCCCGTAGGTGCGGTCATACTGGTTTGCAGATCGAGAGTTCCGGTTGACGTTTCTCCGCTGGCTGGGAGGGGAGCGGTGCCACTCACGTTGTCGAGTGTCGAAATGAGGGCTCGTGAGCTTGAAAGAACCACGAGACTGAGATTCTCGATTCCTTGCTGGCCAATATTCTCGTCCGCAGTGTTGATGGTGAGCGTTCCCCGACCATCAGGGCCGATTGTATAAGAACCCCCGGTGATGAGGTCCGAGACAGACACTATCGGACCGGTAGGGTTCGAAACTGTCACTAACGGACCGTTCCGGGTTTGCTCGCCTGATTTGATGTTACCGGCGCCATCCAGGACAATCACACCCACCAGCTGATAAGGGCCGCCCGCACCGCTGTTACCGTTAGCATCCTCTCCTTTAGTTTCGAAAACGTAAGTACCTTTCAGCGTGCCGGCAAAGCCGGTGACATTGATGGTAGCCACGACATTCTGGGTATGGTCCGCGGTCGCGAAGGCCTCAATCGTAACGGGCTGAATGTTTCCTGAGGGAGTTGTAGGCGGAGTATAAGTTGCCGCCTTTCCACTAGCTGTGTGCAACGGGCTAAGAGTTCCGCAGTTCCCCGTACTCTGGCACAACAAAGCCCAATCCACCCCGGCATTGGTTGAATCGTTGCTCACAACGGCTGTAATCGGCGCAATGTCGATTTGAGAGACTGTTGCAGGAGGCGCGGGCTGAAAAGCTATGGAAACTGAGGATACCGGGGGCGCTGGTTGATTCTGCACGTTCGTCGAGCTTCCTCCACAACCGGCGAGACCTGAGATCATCGCGACGGAAAGGAGTACGAGAATCCATCTACGAGTTGCCACTGCCAGCCTCCCGATCTCTCTGCAATTGTGATTCTTGCTTGGATTTCTTAGCCTGGATTGCTTACTCGCGCGGCGTACCAGATTCCGCGCTTCGCCCGGTTGCTGAAAGCGCCCTCAGCCCTATAAAACAAATCCCGAACCGCGCCCCAACAATTACTGCCCAGTGCCTCGCAGATAGATGGTCTGCGTTTGTCCAGGCGAATAACCAATCGTGACGGTTCCTTTTGTGAATCCTGCCTTCAGGGGCGTAAAGGTAATGCTCACCGTGCAACTGCCTCCTGGCGCCAGGCTTCCCACACAATTATCCGTCTCCGCGAAATTGCTGCCTTGCAAAAGAGTTCCCGTGAAATTTACGGCTGCCGCTTTAGGATCCTTTGGATCGTTGAACAGCGTAACCGTCATGGCAGGACTGGTTAGGCCGACGTTCTCAGCTCCAAAATTTAATCCCGCAGAGGGAGTCATCCTTAGTGTGCTCGTCGAATTCGCCTTCAGCTCTACCGGGAACCGCCCGCTATCGATTTCGCAATTCGAGGTTATGGTGCTTGTGCACTGCAGGGTGTTGAGTTCCAGGAAGTAATCCAAACCGGCGGTCAATGATGTATCGGGTTGCGGTGCGAAAGTGATTTCGAGGCTGCACGAGGCCAGCGGGGCGAGCAACGTTCCCGAGCAATTGTCTGCGGAAATCTGGAAGTTTGGCTGATGACTGATCAGATCGCTATCGCATCCGTAAGTGAAGCTAGAACCGCTAACGGTTAAGCTCGCGTCCACTTGCAACCCTGAAATCCCGCCGGGCGCCAACGGCCGCGGAACAGTCAAAGGGGTTGTCGGCGGAGTAGCGCACGGCGCCCCTAACGCGGGAAGAATCTGTACTGCATTCACGCCTTGATTAACAAACGTTAGAAGCTGCGGAGGGCTCTTTTCTCCCACCGCTTCGGCGCCGAAGTCGAGTTCGGGAATCGGGAGTACTGGCACGATTCCGCTCACACTCGGTAACTTCTCGATGACCCCGGGTACAACCGCGCTGTAACCAGTGCCGGTGATGGGAACAGTGAAAGCAGTATTGTTATCCGCGCTTACCGGGCTGTTAACAGTTAACGTGGCCTGCAGAGGAAACGGACAGGAAGATGGAGGTTCTCCGCCGAGCGCGGTAGATGGCATCCAAGGACAGCTCTGCTGGGGTGAAAACGCAATCGTAATGATGCAGCTTTGCTGCGGAGCCAGAGTGAACGCAGATCCAGCAGGACTGGCACAATTGTCCTGCTCTGTGAAATTCGGAAGTACATCGAAGTCGCTCAACAGGCCGCTAAGGCCTGAACTTTCCGATTGGGAATTAAATACCAGTGTTAAGCCGGTGAGCGAAGTGCTTGAAATGTTGTTGTTGGTGAGCGTGATCATCTGCGTGGTAGGCGCCGATCCCACTAAGGCCGGCGGAAAAGTAAGCGAAGCGGGAGAAAACAGTACTGGTTGCGAGCAGCTTGTCGTATTACCTACGCCCAGGCAAACATCCCCAATATCTCCGGCGACGTTTCCTCCCGGGCAGGCACTCGTGCTAATGCCATATCCCATCGTGCCTTGCAAAACTACTCCGGCAGAAGAGCTCAGCACGGTGACGGGAGAGGGGTTTGAGAAGCCAACCGGAGCGCCGATCTGGCCCACCTTCAATCCGTTGCTTGCAATAACGTCCAAAATGACGGAGCTTCCGCTGACTTGTCCATTTACCGAAGCGCTGCTCAAGCATGGATAGTTTTGAAAGCTCAGTATGCCGGTAACCGTCGCGCTGCTGGCTCCTATGTTGTCGCCTTGAGTAAGGGTCCCGGTCACCGGAAACACCTGATTCTTGAGCGACGGGTTCTGAACACTGTGAAAACTGCCTTGGATCGTTCCGCTGAGCGGCGGCACTGATACGGCGCTCCATTGCAGCCCGGTTTGAGCGGTTCCGCAGCCCTTCCCGTCGGTCGAAGCGTAAGTGCCCATCATGGTGTTGCCGCTGAGAACGCCAGTCAACGTAAAGGTTTGATTCCCCTCAACCGCTGTTAGGGTTACGTTCTGGTCACTCACAGTTCCAGTGACAGGAGCCGATCCGCTGTTACACAGTGTAGGAGCGCCACCATTTTGCCCCGGCAAAAGGATTGCATAAGTGATCTGGCCCGTTACCGCCCCGTTGTTGTCCGTCAGCAGAAATCCGCCCGAGCATACAGGAGAAGTCGTAGGGGTCGCACAAGGTGAGCTTGGGTTTCCCTGAAAAGAACCATCCGAAGGGCTCGCCATCGTGAACTGCCAATTCCCCGCAAGCTGCCCGCTCGCCTGTAATTGATTACCACTCGGACTGCTGCCTCCGCAGCCCGACCAGACGATTAGACTCGCCCACAGAAAGAGCAACCCACTCTTCACTCCTCTTCTGAAAGGAAATACCGTGAACGGTTGGCGGGTCGTCCGGCTCAACGCAAGATCGGTCGTGGCTGGTTTCATGAACATGTTCAACTTCAAAAGGAGTACTTCAAACCAAACTGTATGGTTCGGGGCCGATGTGCATCGAGTGGGTGCAGGAACGATTCGCCAGTGACGCAATCCGCCGTTCCAGTCGCCTGAAAACCGGCGGAATATTGGGGTCCGGCGTAGCAACTGACGATATTGTTTCCGCTACTGCCGGGATTGTCGGGATCGTAAACCCGAAACTCAGTGTGATTAAAAATATTGAAAATCTCTGCGCGGAATTGGAGGTCGCTGCCCTCCGTGATCTTGAAGTGTTTTAGCAGCGACATGTCGAAGTTCAAGCGGTTGGGATTGTTCAGAAAATTTCTTCCGGCATCGCCAAAAGTCAGGCCGCGCGGCGCAACAAATTCAGATGCATTTCCCAACAACGGGCCAAAACTCTGAATGTTGTTGTTCGGGGGCTTCGCCAGTCCGTGAACCACATCGGGGTAGGACTCCGCGATGCCCAGCCCGCTGGAAACCCCGGCATTATCGGTCAGCGAGATTCCAGTGTTGCCCGCACTGTTAATCACAGTGAACGGAGTGCCCGATTGATAGAGCGTTACTCCTGAGATTTCCCAGCCGCCGAAGATCTGATCCATCGTCTTGGAACAACAGCTAGCGTTGGGCGCTGCACCTTGCGACTCGGGCGCCAGAGCCGACTCCCAGAACCAGCGTGCGATATTCGGCAATTGGTATACGTAGTTGATAGTGAGCAGATGGCGCTCATCGAAATTCGAACTCGCCTTGTTTTCACGCAGGTTGTAAGAGTCGACCAGAACGGGATCGCTTCGATCAGAAGCGTCGTCAATCGAGTGGCTATAGGTATATGAAAGTCCGGCGGTAAGTGGTCCGCGCGTCGTCCGCACTGTGGCTTGCAGTGCGTGGTAGTCGGAGTCGGCTACATTCTGCAGCGAGAGTACTCTTCCCAGACCTGGGTAGGGACGTGGCAGTGAATTAACATTCGGGATATTCGGCGAAGTGCAAGCCGCCTGCAAATGTACATATGCCGGATTCTGCGGCGTTACTATCGTTCCACTCTGCAGCAGGAAAGGAGTGGTGCCATTTCCCGGAGTGCCGGTGGAACCGAGCGCGCCAGTGGTCGAGGGGGGAGGAACGTTGCAATCCGCCAACGTAAGAGGCTCATTCGGTCCAAAGGGATTTTCGCTGGCAGGCAGCGGTTGCAACTGATTGAGTTGACGCTCGATGGTCAGATGCGTTCCCTTGCTACCTACATAGGCCACATTGGCAACCACATCCCTGGTCACCTCGCGCTGAACACCAAAACTCCATTGTTGCGCGTAGGGCCAGGTTGCCTTAGTCGGGATTCCGGTGATGTCGAGAGGAAACACCGATCCCGTTGGCGGGGGCTGCGGAGCCGCGGCAAACGGAGCGATCGGGGTGCACCCGGCGTTTGAGGGATCAAACGCTTTGCCATATCCAACGTTGCCAATGCACGGGTAATTGAGAGGAAGCGGCTGCGTCATGCTCAGAACAAGAGGCGCGCTAGCCTCGAGCGAACCTGTATTGGCTTCGTTGCCCGTGCCATGTTCAAAAAAAATGCCGTAACCTCCGCGAACCGACGTTCTGCCATCGCCGAAGGGATCCCACGCGAAGCCAACCCGGGGCGCGGGATTAAACAGATGGCCCGTCATGCAGCCCGCCGGAGTGCCCCCAACCCCGCACTGAACCAACCCGAGGTCGCTCACGATTCCGGGATCTAAACCGAAAGTGCTGGGATTGAACGGCACGGGACTCCCAGACGATCCATTGCAAGGGAAGCTCGAGGGCTTACTTTTGTCCAAAAGCACGCCCGAACACGGGTCAACCGCAAATCGCGTCGTATTGAATTTTGCGGCCTCCCAGTTCCATGCATTGTGATATCTCTCGCGATAAGTGCCAAACAAACTCACTCTCAAGCCCAGGTTGAGAGTAAGTCGGGGAGTTATCTTCCAATCGTCTTGAAAGTAAGGCTCAGCAATCTGGTATCTCTGGTAGTAGCGGCGCTGCGCAGAATCCTGGGCGAAGCTTTGCATAAAGCTGCTGATATTTCCGTTGGGCAACCCTTGCTGAACCAACAAGTCAGCGAAGGCGTTTCCTGTGCTGTGCGTCAAGTTGCTGAAAGTCAGAAGTCCCTGCAGGTCACCAGAGGCAGCGCCGATCGCGTTGTTGGCCTGATTGCGCTGCGAATAGACGTATTGCCCTCCGAACTGAAGCGTATGTTTGCCAATAGACTTACCGACGTCATCGCGGAGCGCGTAGGTTGGATTCGTATGGCTCCACGGCATATACGAAGGATCAGCCGCGAAGCCTTCGCCACCGTATTCGGCATTGGTCCCCATGATATTAACTCCCGGCATCTTGCCGCCGAAGCCGTTGTTGAAGATATACCCCATGCCGCATTGCGGAAGCCCGGTCGTGGGATCAATACTGATCAGCGGGTTGCACTGTCCAGGAGCGCCGGAGGAAGCCACCAGAGGCTGATTGAGCGTCGGATTGCGCTGGAACACCGCGCCTCCGGGTCCGTTTTCATCGGCAAGGGTGATGTTAGAGTTAACGTAACTGATAACGAGATCGTTCAACAGCGTCGGAGAAATGGTATAGGTCAATCGCGCGACCAAGCTTGTACCCGGACCATTGAATTTGTTCTCCACCGTCGGAAATGTGTTGCGCACAACCCCCCACTGTGGCGTCAAGACAGTAGTATTCCAGGCGTCGTGGGCATAACGGAAAGACGCTCTGATCTTCGCAGTTATTGTCTGGTCGATGCGAAACAGCTCTTCGCGCCAGTAAGTGGAAGGCGAAACCACGGTGTTGTAACAGTGGTTAGGGTCGGTGGGATCAAGGTTAGCTACTGTGAAGTTACAACCGGTCGGCGAGTTAGGCAGCGGTATCAAATTCGATTGCAAGATGGCTAGGGCGTTCTTATCTACCCCGAACGGCACTCCCGCCGATTGTCCTATCAAATCGCTTTGTCCCGTGAAGTTATTAATCGGTTGGAGTTGTGCGGGGTTACCTGGAGCCGCCGGACAATCCGGAAAGTTCGCGCGTGCAAAGGTGGAGGCAGTCCCGGCCACGGGGCAGACATCACTGAAATCGAAGTCTTGGGAAACCACTCCGCTCGGGTTTGTAATCAGGTTCTTCTGGATTCCCTGGGCGGTCATCACCAAGCCGCGCTCTTTCAGCGAAGGCACTGCCTGCCTGTAGTCAGTGGGAGTCTTCTCCAATCGAGCTTCTTCGGAGAAAAAGAAAAATGTCTTATCCCTCTTCGTGTTGTAAATATGGGGAATGGTAAGCGGTCCGCCAATGGTCCCGCCGAAGTCATGCCTACGATAGAGCGGCGCTTCGCCCACGGGATCGAAGTAATTGCGCGAATTAAATGCCTCGTTACGAACAAACTCATATAAATTTCCGTGGAGGTGCTCGGTCCCGGATTTAGTTGTTACTTGTACCGTCCCCGATGCAGTACGCCCGTATTGGGCGCCGTAGTTAGAGGTCAGGACCTTCACTTCCTGGATCGCGTCAAGGCTGGGATAAACCATAAGCGTGCTTGACGCTCCGTTCAGCCCGGTATTGAGCACGTCGCTCCCGTCGACTTCGAACGTGTTGTACTCAACACGCCCTCCGTTTACGCTGTACTTGACGCTGCCAACTACTCCTACCTTGGCTTCGTCTTGCCCAGTCTGATTGCTCACGCCGGGCGCGAGCGCGATAAGCTGCGTAAAATTCCGCCCGTTTAATCCCAATGAAACTACTTCTTTTTCCGTGATCGTGCCGGAGACGCTGGCGGTCTCAGTCTCTACCTTCCCTACACCGCTCGATTCCACGTTTACTTCGGTCTTTCCGCTCGCCGGTTCCAGAGGAGCATCCAAAGGCAAATCAAGTCCTGCCGTCAAGTTGATGTAATCCAACACCTTTACGGCAAAGTTAGGCGCAGTTACCGTCAACGTGTAAGTGCCGGCATCAAGGCCGGTGAAAGAATATTCGCCTTTTTCATTCGACTGGGTTTCTTTCTTGAAGCCTGTTGTGTTGGTCAAAGCCACCGTGGCTCCAACGACAACTGCCCCAGTTTGGTCAGTGACTGTTCCGTGAATTGCTCCCTTGTCGTTGTCATTCGCCTTCTGAGGCTCCTGGCCTACGACAGACCAGGGCAGCAGAAGCGCCAGCGCAACAGCAACACTGGTGCGACAAAAATCGCCAAGCGAGACAAGTCTCACGCACACCTCTCCAGGATTCGAATCTTTTGGAAGGCTGGGATTAAACGAAGCGGGATATTACAGGAAAAGCGCGCGGGCAGAGATTAAAGGACTGTGAAAATTCAATAAACATCTTACCGCCGCTGGCAGGCCTTCATTGGCGAACACTTCGCGAATTTCTCAAGCCTTCCCGAATCGCAGGTCATACGTAGAACTAATTTAAGACGAGTTCAATTAGCACGATTGCTGTACTCACTCGGAACGCTGAAAAAGTGGCACGCGATACTACACGAAGCACGGTACCAAAGTGATTAAAGGAGTGTGAAACGTTCATGAATAGGTCGTGACTGCAAAATGTGGCTTTTAGTCACGAACATTTTACAAGCCTTTAACCTGCGGCACACAACAAGCGGGTATGCTCCCGCCTGACTTCCAAACGCAAGTTTGTTGGATTCTGTCAATCACTCAGTGGCTAATGCGAAATAGCCGATCAGCCGTTCTTAGAAATGTTGCAGCGGTGTGATCTCCCAGACTCGAACTCCTGCGTGCGGCAGAACGCGCCGCATGCGCGATGAAAGTACGATTGCAACCTTGGATCCAAATTCAGAAAGGAATATCTATGAGCCGTTTGAAATTTGTCCTCGCGGCATTGCTGATAACCGCGATCGTGGGCGTCGTGCCGCAGGCACATGCGCAAACCGCTGTCCCGCAAGTAATCCTTGCTGGCTCCTCGGCTTTGTGGCAGGCAATGGCGCTGGCTGCTTACAACTCCGGGAAATGCGTCTCCGGGGCAACCGCTCCCTGTTTCCACTACACAGCGAAAAACTTTAATCTCTCCGACGAGCGTCCGACCGTCAAGGGAGGCTCCACCGCAGTCGATCTGGGTAACGTGTGGGTCGTGTGGGATAGTTCCGCCTCGCCCAAAGTTTGGGCGTTCAGCAAAGTCGACTCTGGTGTAGGCGACCGTTGCTACTTTGCGCAACCCCATTGCACCATCAACATCGCCACTTTCCCGGCCGCTGGTAATCTGATCAGTTCCACACTGTGGGGCGATAGTTCCTCAGACTCCACACCACCAGCGTCTGTGACCACACTCTTCACGGGCGGAACCCCGGTATCGGTCAATGCGGCCGCCACTGACATCCGTCCAGAAGATGCGTTGTTCGCCACCTGCCGCGCAAATTCAAAGCTGGGCGGCGGAGTCGATGGTCTGGCTGGCCTTGGCTACGGTGCTAATGCCTCTGGCGCTTGCCCCGCTTTCGGCGCAGCACTTGCTGACCTGGAAGGAAGCGACATTCTCAGCGCTTATCCCGGCAGCACCTCCACGGCTCACATTTTGGCGTGGGCCCTCAGCGGAAAAGACCCCTTCACTGGCACCGCCATACCCGCTGCTACCACGGTGTCGATTGGAGCCGCTCCAGTCGTTTTCATCCACTCGCGCGTTGGAGCTCTAAAGACGCTGACTAACATTACGGATTCTGAAGCACACCTGGCGTTCGGTGGCACGACCTGCAATGCCACCGCTTTCGGTTTGGCTGCCGGAAATATCCAGGTTTACCTGCGTGAACCCGTGTCGGGTACGATGAACACCACGGAATACACCGTATTCCGTTATAAGGACTTCAAAGGCGCGAGCCAGGAAAAAGGTGTCGCGGCTCAGAACCCCCTCTCTGGGCAATGCACAGGCGGATCTCGCCATCGTGCTATCGGCACCAGCGAAGAGGTTGCGTCCGTTCAAAACGCGAACACCAACAGCGGTACCGACGGAATCGGCTATACGTTCTTCAGCTATGGCAACGTTTCGCCCATCGCAGACAGCGCCAACTATGGCTACCTGACGCTCAATGGAATCGATGGCATCTTCCACAAATACGGGGCCTCACCGGCCATTGATCCCGGCCAGCCAACCACCGCCGGTGAATTGCCGTCGGCGACTGATCTGCCGGCGAGTTGTTCTCATGCCTTTCCTTGCCCGGAAAACAAAATCTGGAACGGCAACTTGTCGTTCCCGAATTTGCGCAGTGGCTCTTACCGGGCGTGGTCCATTCTACGCATCGTGAGCAACGGCGCCGCTTTGACCGCTGCTAATCTGTTGGTATCCAGTTCTCAAAGCTATGCTGTCAACGTCGTCCCCGATTACGTGCCTGCGCTAAGAGTGGCAGGAAACGATCCGGGTCTTGGACTCCTGCGTTCGCACTACACGCAAGAGGGCGTTGCGCCAGTTAACATCTCACTCACTGGTGACAAGGGTGGCGATGCAGGTGGCTGCATTCTGTTCTCTTCCGGTAGCGTAGGCACCTCCGACACAACCTCCAAGCTGGCTCAGGAAGCTCCGGGCGATTCTTGCGTTCAAGTCCCGTAGGTTGCTGAACAGTTCGATTAACCGAAAGGGCGGACGCTGCAAAGCGTTCGCCCTTCCATAATTCATCAAAGAGAGAATTCCACGAAATGGAAGTCCGCTCTCTCATTGTTCCCGCCACGGGTTCACATAAAGCGTGCGCTCGGAGCGGATTTTCATTCCAGGGAGATTATGTTTCGGAAGCTTTTCTTAGTGTTCATGAAGACTATTACTCTAGAAATCGCACTTCTCTTCGCATCGCAACTCCTGTTGTCACAGTTCGGCGTAGCGCAATTTGTCCCAGCGAGCCCGCCCATCGCGAATCCTGCAGACAGGCGCTTCAATGGTGTGGAGGAAGACTGGACTTCTCCCGCTTTGAGAGGGAGCAATCTGAGACCTGTTCAGCCGCTTGTAGCCAACACGGTTGATTTCCCCAGTTACACTGTGCAACTGATTCAGCTGCAGTGGCGGTGGGGCGATCCGCTCGACCTCTACGTGATGAAGCCCAAAGGTATCAGCAAGCCTCCCGTAATTCTCTATCTGTACGGGTATCCAACCACTACCGACCGGTTCAAGAACGGAACCTTTCAACAGGCCGTGACGAAGGACGGCTTTGCTGCGGTGGGATTCGTCTCGGCTCTTACCGGACACCGCTACCACGACCGGCCGATGAAAGAGTGGTTCATTAGCGAACTGCAGGAGTGCCTGGCAACCTCGGCGCACGATGTGCAAATGGTTCTCGATTATCTTGCCACGCGCGACGATTTAGACATGAGTCGCGTGGGAATGTTCGCCCAGGGATCCGGAGCTTCCATCGCAATTCTCACTTCAGCGGTCGATCCACGAATTAAAGTGCTCGATACGCTGGATCCCTGGGGCGATTGGCCGACCTGGATGGCAACTTCTCCTTTCGTGCCCGAGGATGAGCGAGCGCAGTATGTCAAGCCAGAATTCTTGAAAAAGGTCGCGGCCCTCGAGCCCATCGACTGGCTACCGAAAGTGCAGGCAAAAAAGTTTCGCCTGAGAGATGCACTCTTTGAGCCGAATACGCCCAGGATCGCCAAAGATAAATTGCGTGCGGCGGTTCCGGCCTCCGCAACCGTAGTGCTCTATAAAACTCCGGAAGATTTCAACCTGGTTGTGCGTGACAAGAAAGAGCTGGAATGGATCGAGCGCGAACTTCAAGCGTTGCCGGATACGCGGGCAGATTCCCGTCCGTCAAGGTGATGTTCCGCTTATGGTATCTTCTGCTGCCTGACCTTGCTCACGACAAGCTTCGGGCGTGAAGCTGCTTTCTTCCATTCTGTTGAGATTAAAATTCAGAAAGTAACTCGAGGCAAACAGATGAAACAAACACTCGCAGCCCGGGAGGCGCCGATGAAGCAAGCTCGCCGCACTGTGATGCTCGTAATTTCTCTGTTGGCGCTGGCGGGCTGCAGTTCGGTTCGCCCCGTGATTAATACTTCCCCGGTCATAGCAGTCGCCGCGATGAGCGGGACTCCGCAGGCCCATGAAGTGAACGGAGCTTTCGGTTCGCCGCTGGTGGCGATGGTGACCAACAATGGATTACCGGCGGCCGGCGTTGTGGTAACGTTTGCTGCTCCAACCTCAGGAGCCGGCGGCAGCTTCGCTAACGGCAAGGCTACGAACTCGGAAACAACCGACGCAAGCGGCTTAGCCACTTCGGCGTTATTCACTGCGAATGGAACGGCCGGCACTTATGCCGTGACAGCGTTGGCTTCCGGAGCGACCACACCGGCTACTTTCACTCTGACGAATACGATTGGAGCGCCCGCTGCGGTGCAGGTTACAGGCGGAATAACGCAAAGCGCGCCAATCAACGGAACGTTTGCGCCGTTCATGGTTACGGTCGTGGATGGCGGCGGTAACCCGATAAGCAATGCGGTCGTGACTTTTACAGCTTCGACCTCGTCGTCGGGAGCCAGCGGCACATTCGCGAGCAATGGAACAAATTCGGAAACAGATACTTCCAACGCCATGGGCATTGCCACGTCGTCGGCATTCACAGCGAATGGAACGTCCGGAAGTTATACGTTGAATGTCGCCGTAGGGACTGTGTCTGTGAATCTCACCCTGACAAATGCAGCCGCGCCCGCATCGGTCGCGGCGACCGGCAGCACAACCGAAGGTGCTGGCATCAACACCGCCTTCGCGCCTTTATCCGTGTTGGTCTTAGATAGTTCAACACCGCCGAATCCGGTAAACGGCGCGGCGGTAACGTTTGCGGTTCAGCCAGCGTCAAACGGAGCCAGCGGCACTTTCAATGGTGGAACGACCACCGAAACGGATACAACCAATGCGCAGGGAATCGCTACCGCCTCGACATTCACGGCGAACGGCATAACCGGTTCTTACACGCTTACGGCGACGGTAACTGGGCTGACGCCGGTCACTTTTAATCTGACCAATCAGGTAGCTTCGAACACCTATGTCTTCTATCTCAGCGGCGTAGTAAGTGGCAGTTACTATGCTCTCGTCGGCGCGGTGCAAATCGATGGAAGCGGCAATGTCCTCGGGGGAGTACAAGACTTCAACGCCCCCGGTCTCTCCATCACGTCACCACAGCCTGCTGGCGACCAGATCATGGCTTCGGCAACCCCGGCCCTCGCGATCGATGTTACCGGTCAGGGAACACTTACCTTGACCACTAACAACTCAAGTGTAGGTGTGGCAGGGGTTGAAACTTTGGGTGTCCAGTTCGTGAACACGAACCATGCACTGATCATTGGCTTCGATGGGACGGCAACATCCAGCGGAACCATGGACTTGCAAACGGCGACCAGCCTTCCCACCGGCGGCGCACCAAGCTTCGCCTTCACGCTTTCCGGGGTCGACTTTAATCCTGATCCGGTTGGGTTCGGGGGCGTCTTCACGATCACTCCCGGTGCGACTACTACCTTCAGCGGCAAGTTCGACACCAATGACGCTGGGGCCTCGCCACCGGTTGCACTAGGAACGGCTTTAAGCGGAACATTTGCGGCGGCCGGTGCTTTCGGGCGTGGTGTTGTCAGCGGATTCACCAACGGAGCAACCAGCCAGCCAGTTGCACTCAACTACTACATTGTTGGTTCGGAAGTGATGCGGCTTATTGATGTCGATAGTACGGCAACTCTGGGAGGTGCTGGAGTCAACGATTCGGCGGTCGGTTCAGCATTCGGCCAAGGTTCTACCCCAGGTTTGACGCTCGGAACATCAGTATTCGGCATTAATGGTACGAGCATTAACACTACGCTAACCGGAAATTCTTATGCCGCGGCGGGCATGTTCTCCACGACCGGCAGCAGCTTCTCGGGCGTAGGGGATATCGATGAGGTGGCCGCCGGTCTTTTGTCCTCGGGCGTCTCCATCTCAGGAACCTATTCGCTTCCTGGCACCCCTAACGGATACGGCAGCCTGACAATTACGCCCGGAGTTCTCGGAGACATCAGTGTCCTGGGCATCTATCTGACCGATCCGAATCTCAATCTCATGGATCCGAACAACACGACCACAGGCGCGGTAGGCGGCGGCCTCATTGCTGACATGGATCCCATTCCTGCAGATTTTGCCATTCTTTCGGGCGGTACTGGGTTCCTGATTCCGCAGACCGATACTTCAACTGCCAGCTTCACTGGGAATGCAAGTCCCTATACCTTTGGGGCTCAGGTCGTCGACGCCAGTCAAGAGTTCGACTTTGTCGGGGTGGGATCGTTTACGACCGGTGTCTTGAACGGAACCGGTCTCCTTAGCGATCCACTAAACGATCTGACTGGTGACTCTACGACCAATTCCGGCGTTGGCTTCTCGATAACCCCGGCTGCAGACTCCAGCCATCCCGGCCGCTACACAGGGCCGCTTGGCATAACCATCACCGGTATCTCCCCCTCTTCGTTGGATGCAGTGATGTATCAAGCCAATGGCGATGAACTGCTCTGGCTTAACGAAGATGCCAGCAGCGTCTTCTTTGGATCGTTGCAGCAACAGGGATCGCTCACCGGGCTTCCGGCGGCGGTAAGAAAGCCTGGGGCGAACAGCAAGGCGAAACAGAGACAAAAGAAGTAAGGGTAAGCAGCATGCGCGGGATGCGTGAAGGTCGCTCCTGGAGAAAGTTGCGGATGGCGAGAAATGGAACGAGCGCCTCTTGTTTCCTAGTTTTTCCTCGAGCTGTTCGTTTCGCGCGCCTTTGCGACTACGGTGTCGAATCGTGGGTCGCTATGAAGAGACTTCAATTCAGGATCGGCTGAAAGTTCTCCCGGCGAGATAAGGCCGTTTTCAATGGCGTGATTCAGATCGGCGAATGCTTCGTCCAGCCGGCCTCTCGCAGCCTCCGTGCAGGCAAAGTTGTACCAAGCCTCGGCCACCGTGGCCGGCTGATTAGTTTTCTCCGCTGTCTCGATCACATCGCGAAACGTTTTTTCCGCATCGGCATAACGTCCCTCCCGGTTGAATCCCAGTGCTTCCATTTCCATGCTCTGCAACGTGGAGGTGTGGGTTGGGCCTAGCACGCGGGTCTTGATCTCGATAACTTGACTCTGGAGTTTGTCGGCTTCCGAATAGCGGCCTTCCTTCGCCATGGTGAGAGCGAGCATCGTCATCGCCCTAAGAGTTTGAGGATGTTCCGGCCCAAGTACGCGACGCTGAGCGGCAATCACGTCGGAATACAGCTTTTCAGCTTCTGGGAATCGGCCCTCCTCCTCGAGATTCTCCGCCGCATGTGACATGGAAAGCAGGGTCGCTGGATTGTCCGCTCCCAGAGTTCGCTTCTGCGCCGCGATCAGTTCGCCATAGATCTGATCTGCTTCTGCATACCGGCCCTGCGGCGTCAGAATCTCCGCCAGCTCGTTCAAAGTGCTCAGGGTTTGCGGATCGTCTGGCCCGAGCACTTTGCGCTCCGCACTCAGTGTCTGGCGGAACAGACTTTCGGCTTCGGCGTGACGTGCCTCATTGGCATAAACATAACCCAGGCGATCCATGGATGCCAAAGTGTCAGGATCATTGGGGCCGAGAGCCTGGCGCTGGGCCTCGATTGTCTTCTGCAACAATTTTTCCGCCTCTGGCAAATGCCCTTGGGCGCGGAGGAGCTGGGCCAGATAACTATCGCTTGCCAGGGTCTCCCGGCTTCGTTCCCCGGATCGCGAGCTTTGAATTGCCCGCGCGTGTTCTACCAAATCCTGTGCGCGGCCATACAAGCCCAGCCCCGTATACGTCTGCGCCATGGTTTCCATCAATTGGGCCTGCAGCTCCGGGTCCTGGCGTAAGCCGACGTCGATGTCTTTCGAGGACTTATCCAGAATCTCGCGCGCGGTAACCGCGTTGCCGCGTGCCTCGCTGGGGTTCGATACCTTGAACATGCCGGTCATAAACTTGGTGACACGGTCGGCGCGGTCGCGCTCCCGCGTAATCCGCCGCAACTCGATCGCCTGCATTACTCCGAACGCGATCAGCAGCAGCGCCGCAGCACTGGCCGCAGCCACTCCGAATTTGTGGCGCTGAACGTATTTCTTTGTCCGGTACGCCAGGCTTGCGGGCCGCGCAATGACAGGTTCATTGCGCAAATAGCGGCCGAGATCGGCCGCCAGCTCCGCAGGCGTGCCATACCTGCGGGCGCGGTCTCTCTCCAGAGCTTTCAAGGTAATCCAGTCCAGATCGCCGCGCAGCATGCTTGCCAGTTGCCGAGGGTCTGTGTTCCTTTTTTCCGCGATGGCCGCAGCAGCCGGCTCGTTGCTGAGTCTTGTGCTCGGACTCGTCGGCTCCTCTTCATGCACCTGCCGCAGAACTTCATGAAAAGGTTTGCTCTCCCACTGCTGCGCATCCAGAGCCAACACTCCCGTGAGCAGTTCGTACAGCACCACGCCGAGAGAATAGACGTCGCTTCGGGTATCTACATCGGCGACCATGGGATCCATCTGCTCCGGGCTCATGTATCCTGGCGTGCCCACCAATCCTCCGGCACGCGTCACCAGCGTCCCGCCCAGCGGTTGCTGAGAGATCGCTTTGGCCAGTCCGAAGTCGATAATTCGCGGCATCGGCTTGCCATCCACCTCAACCACCAGGATGTTGGTGGGCTTCAGGTCGCGATGGATTATTGCTTTCTGATGGGCGTGTTGCACGCCTTCACATACTTTTGTGAAAATAAGCAGACGCTCGCTGGGCGAGAGGCGCTTCTCGTCGCAATATTCGGTGACCGGCAGGCCCGGCACATACTCCATGGCGAAGTATGGTTGACCCGCGGCCGTGGAACCGGCGTCGAAAACCTTGGCGATGGCCGGGTGATCCATCATGGCCAGCGCCTGCCGCTCCAGATCGAAGCGTATCAATGCAGACTTGTCATAGCGCCCCGCTCTGATGATTTTTAGCGCAACCTGCCGTCTGACCGGAGCCGACTGTTCCGCCAGCCACACTTCTCCCATCCCACCTTCCCCCAATTTCCTGATCAGGCGATAAGGTCCAATCGAACCCAGGTCGGGCGCAGGAGACTCCACGGCAGCAGGGTCTGGGTCGAAGGCGGCCTTAGGATCCGGACTGACGCTGGCGCCCGCGTTGTGCGGAGTTGACTTGGGTGCGGGGTCGCTCACGCTTCTCTCTTCGTAAGGAGATGCAAATCGACGGTAAGTTTAGCACCCCAACCAAAGGCGCATGAGTCACTTGTCACAACTCGTAGAATGGACCGCAGACATGATTCACTTATAAGGAGCATCTATGACGCGCGAAGCTAGGCTGATGTCGGGGATCATCCTTATCACAGTACCGACGATTCAATATGGCGGTTATTTTCTGTTGACTTCGCTGATGAGCAAAACCAGCGGGTATATGGAGAATCCGCTACGCCAGAATTTCTTTCGGGCGGGACACGCTCATGCGGGCGTTATCGTGATTCTTTCGCTCGTCTGCCAGATACTTGCCGACTCGGCGGTTCTCCCTTTCCCGCTTGTTTGGCTGGTGCGTATCGGCGTTCCCCTCGCGGCGATTCTGATATCGGCGGGGTTCTTTTTCTCGATGCTGCCGCCAACAGCCACGGTACCGAGCGGATCAGTCGGACTAATCTATCTGGGCGCCGTTATCCTTGCGGTTTCGGTAATCACACTAGGCGTTGGTTTGATCAGAACTTCACCCTCACTGTAAACATCGCTAGGTGTTCTGACTTGTCGACGTGAAGGCTCTCAACCGCCTGTAGCCGTCGCGGCAGCCATATACGACTGACAGAGCAGCACGAGTTGTTCACGCGATTTGCGGACTGTGGCAGCGGACGGCTGTGCCTCCAGCAGGGAACGCATCGCCCCCGCCATCGCTGCAAGCATTATGTCGATGGCGAGTTTGTCGGGCGGCGACTCGGTATCTGGCGCGGTCTGAAGCATCGCCTCGACCGCTTTCCGCGACCGCTGACTGGCGCGTTTGATCAACGCAGTCCCACCCACGTCTGCCGCCACTCGGTAGAGGGCCACGGAGATATCGGCACGCTCCATCTTGGCGTCCACAAACGCCTCCACCATTTCTTTGATCATTTCGGTTAGGGGCTTATGGCACGCGCTCTCGCAAGCCGCTTCAACCCTGGCCGCCACGTTATTCATATGTTGTTCCAACACCGCAAACAGCAATGACTGCTTGTTGGGGTAGTACTGATACAGCGTACCCACGGAGACGCCGGCCCGGTCAGCGACGCGCGTTGTCGTCAATCGCTCCGCCCCGTGGCTCAGCAAAACCTGAATAGCTGCCTCGGAAATTGCTTCCACCGTGACCGCCGACCTGGCTTGAATGGGCGTCTTTCGTGGCTCAAACGCTGCTATCGTGTTGGTCGACATAATGCGAAGTCCAAACCTGAAGAATTCTTCATCGAATCATTGTAGCAAGGAGAAACCAATGATTGAACAAATTGATCTCGCCGGCAGTTTCACTCTGCCGGGCACATCGATAGCAGTAAACAGGATGGGTTACGGTGCCATGCAACTTGCCGGTCGAGATGGCGACAAGTTGGTATGGGGACCACCCCGAGATGTAGACGCAGCGGTCGCTGTTCTGCAAGAGGCCGTTGCGAGCGGCGTGAATCATATCGATACCGCCGATTTTTATGGTCCCCATGTCACGAACCAGATCATACGCAAGGCGCTGTCTCCCTATCCAGACGATTTGGTAATCGTGACCAAGGTCAGCGCCCGAAGGGGTGAAGATGGATCATGGATTCCGGCGTTCTCGCGCGATGAACTGACTGCACAGGTTCACGACAATCTCCGCAATCTGGGCCTGGATGTGCTCGATGTGGTCAACCTGCGCAGCATGTTTAGCATCCATGAACCAGCAGAAGGTTCGATCGAGGCGCCACTCACAGTTCTGGCCGAGCTTCAGCAAAAGGGTTTGATACGTCACATCGGACTGAGCAATGTCACGGCTGCGCAGATTGCGGAAGCCCGACGCATCGCTCCGGTTGTGGGCGTACAGAATCAATACAACCTGGTGCAACGAACCGACGATGCCCTGATCGACGATCTTGCCCGCGACAGCATCGCCTATGTGCCATTCTTTCCACTCGGCGGCTTCAGCCCATTGCAGTCGGCCGCCTTGTCTGACGTCGCCGCGCGACTCGAGGCCACACCAATGCAAGTTGCGCTGGCCTGGCTTCTTCAGCGCTCGCCCAACATCCTGCTGATTCCGGGCACATCCTCGATCTCGCATCTTCGCGAGAATCTTAAGGCCGCCACCCTGCAGATTCCCGCTAAAGCCCTTTCCAACCTTGATGCCATAAATAAACATGAACATAAATAAACCTGAAAAGGAGAATTAATATGCGTGTCTTTGTCACAGGTGCAAGTGGATTCGTGGGTTCCGCTGTCGTCCGAGAACTGATGAACGCGGGCCATCAAGTGCTGGGTCTCGTTCGCTCAGATGCGGGCGCCAAGTCCCTTGCCGCCGCTGGTGCCAATGTCAAAGTTCATCGAGGCGATCTGCAAGATTTTGAAAGCCTGCGCACTGGAGCAGCCGCAGCGGATGCGGTAATTCACACCGCTTTTATCCACGACTTCTCGAAACTCAAGGAGAACTGTGAGATCGATCGGCGAGCCATCGAGACTCTAGGTTCGGCGCTCGAGGGTTCCGATCGTCCGTTGATTGTCACCTCCGGGCTTGCGCTCCTGGCAAAGGGTCGCGCCGCGACCGAGCAGGATACGCCGCCTCCGCCCAACCCAACATCGTTCCCCCGCGCCTCTGAAGCGGCCGCGGCCGAGTTGCTGGCTCGTGGTGTGCGCGTGTCCGTAATCCGCCTTTCCCAGGTCCATGGAGATGGCGATCACGCATTCGTCCCGCGCCTGATCGGCATCGCGCGAGAGAAAGGCGTCTCGGCATATGTTGGTGACGGACTAAACCGTTGGTCGGCGGTGCACCGGCTCGATGCGGCTCACCTGTACCGGCTCGCGCTTGAGAAGGGTTCCGCGGGAGCCCGCTATCACGCGGTCGCTGAAGAAGGAGTGCCGCTCCGCGAGATCGCTGGTGTGATCGGCCGGCGCTTGAACCTGCCCGTTGTCAGCAAGTCGGCCGAGAAAGCGGCCGATCATTTTGGCTGGATCGCGCCTTTCGCTGGCATGGATCTGTCGGCTTCGAGCGCACAAACGCAAGCCCAGTTGGGATGGCGCCCAGTTCAGTCCGGGCTCATCGCCGATCTGGATCGCGGAAGTTATTTCGAAGCACAAACAGGCGTCGCATCTACCGCTCCAGTGGCGGCAGCCCGTTGAGATTGCTGAAACTTGATCGCTAAAGCTTGGTCGCCCGAAACTCAACAGCTAGGTTAGCCAACTGGGGCGGCGCGGCAGCATTCAGCTATATATAAGGAGGTTATTGTGCAGGACAAACCCGTCGCCCTGGTCACCGGGGCTAATCAGGGAATCGGCCTTCAGATCGCAAAGGATCTCGTGGCACACGGTTTCACTGTGCTGGTCGGGTCGCGCAATTTCGAGCGCGGCCAGGCTGCGGCCAACGAGGTTGGGCCGGACGCCCGCGCTATCCAGTTAGACGTCACAGATAAGAACTCCATCGACGCCGCGGCAAAGCGCATTCGAAGTGAACTTGGCCGCCTTGACGTGCTCGTCAACAACGCGGCTATCTCGAATACGAGTAAGCTGCCCGGCATGTCCATCGGGGAGTACGTTAAGTTGACCCGCCCGAGCAACGTCTCCCTCGATGAAGTGCGCGCAGTCTGGGAGACCAACGTATTCGGTGTCCTCGCCGTGTACCAGGCGATGCTGCCGCTACTGCGCGAGGCGCCGGCGGCCCGCATCGTCAACGTGTCGAGCGGGGTTGGCTCTCTAACGATGAACTCGGACCCTTCTGGCCCCTGGCGCTCGATCTTCGGTCCCGTATACCCCGCCTCCAAGACGGCTCTCAACGCTGTGACACTCGCCATGGCGATCGAACTGGAGTCGACCGGGATCAAGGTCAATGCCGTTTCCCCGGGCTTCACCAAGACGAACCTCAACAACTATGCGGGCACGGAGACTGTCGAGGAGGGCGCCCGCGAGGCGGTGCGCGTTGCCCTGCTCGGCCCGGACGGCCCTACAGGTACATTCACGCACGCCAAACTCGGAACGCTCCCCTGGTGACGTAGTCTCGAGCGCGTGATTAGGGCGACGATCCACCGAACGATTACATTGTAAGGACAGCGCGGAACCGGGCCTTGCCCTCCGCAACACGGGTGTAGGCCTTCGCTGCTTCTGCCAACGGATAGGTTTCGACAATCGTTTTAACTTTTCCTTGCGCCACGAAATCGAGCGCTTCGTACAGGTACTCGGGGCCATTCTGCTGGCTGCCAATGATCCGAATGCGTTTCAAGATGAGATCTATCAGGGACACCGAAAGCGGCTCCGCGTCGGCGCCCATCGTGACCAGGCGGCCGTCCGGCCGCAATCCCTGAATGCTGTCGACCATCGCCTTAGTCGAATTCGAGGTGCTGAGGATCACGTCTGCGCCCCCGGCTTCGGCAAGGCTTTTGCCATCGCGGACAACTTCATCCGCGCCGAGATCGCGGATCATCTTGTCTTTATCAGGGGAATGCGAAACTGCGATGGTTTCGAAGCCTGCGGCCTTCGCGAACTGCACCGCCAGGTGCCCAAGCCCGCCGATTCCGAGCACAGCCACGCGCTCATGCGGCTGAGGATCGGCCCAGCGGAGCCCGCCATAGACCGTGTAACCAGCGCAGAAGATAGGCGCCGCCTGCTCATAGCTAACCTTGTCCGGGATGAGATAGGTTGCGTCGGCGTTCATCAACATATACTCGGCGTGTCCGCCCTGTGCCTCAATCCCTGTACCTTTCAGATAGGGACAGAACATCCGCCGGCCACGCTGGCACCATTCGCAGCGCCCACAAGTGGATTGAATCCAGGCCGTACCCACGCGGTCGCCAACCTTTCGCGTGATGACGTCGGGTGCGATAGCTACGATCTCGCCGACCGGCTCGTGGCCAAGGATTCGAGGGAATGGCCCAGGCAAGTGTCCCAAGGTTTGATGGACGTCGGTGTAGCAGATGCCGCTTGCGTGCATCTTCACCAGCACTTGATTGGATCCGGGTTGAGGTTGGGGAACTTCTTTGATCTGCCACGAACTGTTCGCAGCCGGAACGACCGCAGCTTGCATGACACTTCCTCCTGGCAGCAATTCGATGCGAGCGCGTCTGGGATCGGTGCATGATTTTGGGTGCTCATCAATCGCACGCTAAAGCTTAGCTTGACGATCATTGGGGGAATTGTCGGAAAACAGAAACATATATAGATCCTGCCCAAGAAAACCAATCATCCATTTTCCCTGAGCTATTCCTACGAGGAATATCGGTCGTTTGATTGGTTCGTAATCATTGGTTCGAAATCGATGAGAAGAAAAATCGACAAAGCCACGCCATTGGCTGCTGAGGCCTTACGGCACTGGCCGGAGCGCTCGCCTTGGCGCATGGACTGAGATCTCTGAGGCCTTCCACTCCCCGTGCTGGGGTACAGTCATCGTGATTTTCACGATCGGTATGCGCCGCCCGTAAGGGGTCTACTTGATCGGGCGCGAACCGCTGATGAGGATATCCACCAGTCGTCTGGCGCTTTGCTGCCAATCCGGTGTCGACGCAACGTTGGAAACACCGACGAGAGCCCGAAGTAGATCGAGTGGGTCGAGGTCCTTCCGGATTTCACCGCTCTTGATTGCGCGCTTCACCAGCGCATTAATCGCTTCCTGGATCTGACTCCGTGACCCTTCATACAGCTTCGAGGGCCCTCCGACGACCGAATTTAGAGCGGGGCCGATGATCTGCTTGGTCGCGATGTAGTCGACGAACAGCAACATCCATGCTCGCAAAGCCTCGATGGGAGGAAGCCTTTCGGAGAACTTCTTCTCGGCTGAGGCCAGTTTTTCCACCTCGGTCCGATAGACCGCTTCGATCAGCGCGTCTCGCGTAGGAAAGTGGCGATACAGAGTTCCCGCTCCAACCCTCGTTTCCTTGGCGATGTCATTGAGGCTGGCGTTGGCGCCAGACCGGGTAAAGGCCCGCTTTGCCACTTCCAGAATGCGCTCGCGATTGCGTTGCGCGTCGGTGCGCGGCTTACGCTCGACGGGCTGTGAAATTTTCTTTGGCATTGCAAAAATATTTGCAACCGGAGATAGTCTCCGGTTATCTTATCTACTGATTCGGAGGCATTCTCCGTTTTAGTCGGGACGCGCCAGCCTGTCAATAGCGGTTTCATGGCCGATCTGAACGCAGAGCACTATTTTGAACACGCGGCGAACGCCGTCCCTTCACACAGCTAGTGCGCAACCGGATGAACCATCACATTAAAGGTGTCAGTATAAGAAGCAAGGGAATGACGAACATACTTGAGACAAGTTCATTTGGCGCGACTTCGACCACAGAGGACGTTCTGTCCGGCGTGAATCTGAAGGGCAAGCGAATTCTCGTAACCGGTGTTTCGGCCGGCCTCGGCGTGGAAACGGCGCGGTCCCTGGCTGCCCACGGCGCTCAGGTGGTAGGAGCGGCGCGGGATTTGAACAAAGCCAAAGCTGCAACCGAGCAGGTGCGAAAAGATGCAGCAGCCAATGGCGGAAAGTTCGAACTGGTTGAACTCGATCTTGCCAACCTGAAGAGCGTGCGCGCTTGTGCCGACGGGCTGCTGGCGAAAGGGGAACCCTTCGATTTGGTCATTGCCAATGCCGGCGTGATGGCCACACCGTTTGGCCACACTGCAGACGGCTTTGAGACGCAGTTTGGCACCAATCATTTAGGCCACTTCGTCCTGGTCAACCGTATTGCGCGTCTCGTTCGCGCCGGCGGGCGACTCATCAATTTGTCGTCTGCGGGGCATCGCTACTCGAACGTTGATCTTGAGGACCCAAGTTTCGCGCACACGCCCTATGATCCTTTTATCGCCTATGGCCGATCCAAAACGGCGAACATCCTCTTCGCGGTTGCCTTCGATAAACGTCACCGGGATCGGGGTGTGCGAGCTGCGGCTGTACATCCAGGAGGCATTCGAACGGAACTGGATCGCCACATCGACTCCAGCCGCATCGAAAAAATTGTCGAAGAGATCAATCAGCAGCTCGCCGCACAGGGGAAGGCACCTTTCCGGTTCAAGACTATCCCGCAGGGAGCTGCAACCTCGGTCTGGGCCGCAGTGGTGGCTCCCGCCGCCGAGATTGGCGGCCAATATTGCGAGAATTGCCATGTTGGCCTTATCGTGCCGGATCACGTGACCATCAGCGCCATTAGCGAAGGCGTACGCGGATATGCGCTCGATGCAAACAGTGCCGAGGCGCTCTGGAAGAAAAGCGAAGAACTCGTCGGAGAGTCGTTTTAGCGACTCTCCGATTGGTCTCAACCCGATTTCCTGCGAAGGACAACAATGAAGATCTTGCCTCCTGATCACTACCCTCCAGTCGATTCCACCGATCCCTTCCTTCGGCGTCACCAACCTAGCCGGTAACGCGGCAAGGAGACCATTCCGGGCCGTGCGGCCGAAGCCATCTGGATCCGGGTTGAAGTTGGGGAACTTCTTTGACCTGCGCACAAAGCGCTTCGTACAGATTTGCAAGTTCAGGGACGCCCCATTACATGCAGATGGGAATAGGGTGAGCCCGCCCACATAATGTAGGCTCCAGTCGGTTTATGCGTGGTCGGCAGTCCTGTAGTCTTCGGATCGAACGGCCACATGATCATCCAGTGCGGCCCCACGGTGATTGCCGGACTGGTTTTGTCATTGGGGTCGGAATCGCTCCTCTGCGTAGCGCCTGCAAGCATGTAAGTGATACCCGGGACCGTGTTGGTCGGCCTGGGTTTATGGGCTTTGGCGTCAGCGAACCACTGCGACGAAGCAGCATCTATACACATGGCTGGCTCCCCAATCACCTTGGGGTTCCCAGGCATACAGGTGAAACCGTTGCTGCCCTCGCGCAGGACCACACTATTACCTTCCGCATCGGTGTCAATGATTCGAGCTGATCTGGCAATGTCATCAGGTCCGGCAGCCATCGCCCGCGCTATTTTGCCTTGGGTAGTATCGCTGGCTTCCATCGTAGAGCTCTGAACAACAGTTCTCGCCTGAACCGGTCGCCCGAAGTTCGCCTTTGTGACTAGAAGCATCACGGTGGCAACCGCAAAGAAGGAAAGTGTTCTTGTTGCAAACTTCATAAATTCCGCCTTTCGCTAACCATTTCGCACATAACTAATTCTCTCGACCTTAGCCAGCCTCTTAGCCGGGTCAGATGACGGAGGAGCCCGACCGGTCGCACCGAAGTCAAGGTAAATTTGTTTGGCGAGTTCGAACGACGGATAAGAATTGTTTGCGGCTAACCTGAGGGACCTGTTCTCAAAGTTGACACGATGGATGTCAATAAGTTTGCGTCATCCTCCCGGGTGAAGAACCTTGTGCAGGCTCACATCGTCGCCATCGCCACTCCTCAAACTGCGGAAGACGATCGTCGATAAGATGGTCAGTATCCCGAGGGCAATGAGAGCCTTATGGATTCCATAAATCATTCCGGTTGGGTCGGAGTGCGAACTGGGAACGAAAAACGCTGTGGCTAGCCCCGCCGCCGCTACGCCGAAGCTGATCGACATCTGCTGCATTGTGCTTGCGATAGAACTCGCACTGCTGGCGTCTTCTTCATCGATGTCAGCGAATACAACCGTATTCATGCTCGTGTATTGCAGCGACGTAAATGCTCCATAAAGATGCGAATACACGACGGGTTCCAAACCGGTCCGCCATCCAGCCACTGATTGGGATGAAGACCGCGAGGCTGAGCTATAGCTCGCCAGCACCGCCTTCATGCTGAGAGGAGCGACACCGAGCGCCGAGGAGATGGCGGGAACGGCCGTATTGAGAATCGTTGTATCCAGCGACTCCATAAAAAAGGCGACAGCAACCAGCCACGGTAGGAGCCGCTTGGAGGTTTCCGAGGGCCCGGATGAAGATGGAGCAGCGATCGAGGATGCCATCGACGAGTTTATCGAGTGCTATTGTTCCGAACCGCGTCTTTCATTCAATCGAACTGTCGTCCTTCGCTAGCGTACTGCTGGGAGGATTAAGAGGCCTTGAAGCGGTGCCGGTTTATGCCCAGCTTCCTTATTTTGGATTCGAGTGTCTGTCGGGGAATGCCCAGCTTAACGGCGGCGCCGCTTGGACCCCCAACCACGCCTTCGGATTCGCGGAGAGCGGCTTCGAGGATTCCTCTTTCGTGCTCAACAAGGTCAGCAACCAACGGAGCAGTCGTCGCAGCCAGTTTGGGTGTCACGTGCGTCAGCCACGTCTCTTCTACAAAGAAAGTCTCCCCTTCAGACAGAATCACCGCCCGCTCGACTACATTTTGCAACTCGCGGATGTTGCCCGGCCAGTCGTATGCGTGGAAGAGTTCGATCGTCTTCTTGTCTATGTTTCGAATCTTCTTGCCCAACTTTTTGGCGTAGCGGTCGATCAGGTATCCGACCAACAAGGAAATATCGCTAATGCGCTCGCGCAATGCCGGCAATCGAATCGGAAACACGTTGAGGCGGTAAAACAAATCCTGACGAAACCTGCCCTCGGCCACCGCTGAAGTCAAGTCTCGATTCGTGGCCGCTATCACCCGTACGTCAACCGCAACCGATTGCGTGCCGCCCACTCGTTCGAATTCACGCTCCTGAAGAACTCGCAGCAATGCGACCTGCGTATCTGGCGGAAGATCGCCTACTTCATCGAGGAATATCGTTCCCCCGTCGGCCGATTCGAAACGGCCCAGCCGACGCTGCGTGGCCCCTGTAAAGGAACCTTTTTCGTGGCCGAACAGTTCGGAAGCAATCAGCGACTGGGGAATCGCCGCGCAATTCACTCGAATGAAGGCACGGTTTGAACGCTTGGACCGGTTATGAATGGCGCGAGCAATCAGTTCCTTTCCAGTTCCAGTCTCACCTAAGACCAGGACTGTGGAATCCGTCGGAGCTACCTTGGAAACCTGAACCAGCACACGACGTAATGGCTCGGAGGAGCCGACGATTTCTTCGAACATGGATGAGCGAACGATGTCTTCGCGCAACGCAACGTTTTCGTTTCGTGTTCTGTCTTCGGAGCGTCTTGCGATCGTCGATGTCGGTTCCAGTCGCATACCAGCGCACCAGACATCCGTTTTCGTCGCGGAACGACTTGTAACGGAGGAGGAGCCAGCGATACTGACCGTCCTTCCGTAGCACTCGTTGCTCGATTTCAAACGGCAGGCCGCGAGCCAAGCCACGGTCACGTTCTTCGCGCACCCTCTCGAGATCTTCCGGATGGAAGATTCTGGCTCGAAGGTCCGAGGTGGTAAGTACATCTTGCATGGTGAGGCCGGTATCGTCGAGCATTGCCTGGTTCGCGTAGAGTGGGTTGCCCTTCGGGTCCAGGACGACAATGGTGTTGGGTATAGCATCGGTAATCCGGCGAAGCTCCCGCTCGTCCTCAAGGAGTTTCGTCTCCGCTCTTTTTCGATCTTCGATGTCGGTATCGCTTCCAAACCATCTGACGACGTTGCCTTCAGCGTCGAATTCTGGAAGGACGCGTATCAGGAACCATCGGTATTCTCCGTCGTATCGCCGGATGCGGGTTTCCAGTTCGCCTGGTTTGGGGTCATTCAGCAAGGCAAGCCATTCACGAACCAGTCGATCCAGGTCATCGGGGTGAACGACCACCTTCCAACCCCAACCTTTCCCCTGCTCCAGGGACAGGCCGGTGTACTCGTACCAACGCTTGTTCAGAAATTCCTTGGATCCATCAGGGAAGCTCGTCCACAAGAAAGACGGAACCGTGTCGATGAGGGTCTGGAGCCGGGCAGCCTCCTGGCCGAGCTTTTCCGGAGCATCGCTTAGTTCATGGCGTTCCGAATCTTGGGCTAACTTACTCATGTTCACTCAGGTTGACGGAGTGTCAGAACCAATATCAACAATTCTAAATCAAGATCTAAAGCCGACCTCAGCCGGATGCCTTCACGCCGAATTTTCGGCAAAAGCTGAAATTACAGCCTGAGTTCAAATAGCTAAACACCAACGACTCAATTGATTAGGAGTGGTGCTGGGATTGCCATTTCTTAGGCGTGAATCGTTCGGCAGTCGAGCATGACGCTGAAAATTGAGAAGTACTCTGATGAGTACGGCACGACTATTCGACTGATAGGTCGGATGCGCGCGGAGCACTTGCCCGAGTTGGAGAAGCAGATTCGGGAGAGCAAATCGAAGATCGTGCTGGACTTGGAGGAATTGAACCTGGTCGATGTTGAGGCTGTTCGATTTCTTGGGAACTTGTGAAGTGGCGGGTGCCACGCTTGTGAACTGCTCGAACTACATACGCGACTGGATCGGCAAAGAACGCGATTAAGGAAAAATGGGAGAAGAGAATGTCAAGAAAGCTCGAAGGGAAGATTGCAATCGTAACGGGCGGCTCGCGCGGCATTGGTGCTGCAATTGCCAAGCGTCTGGCGGCTGACGGAGCAAACGTGGCTATCACCTACACGAAAGGTGCCGACGCCGCCAAGTCGGTAGTCAAGGAGATTGAACGCGGTGGCCGAAAGGCAATCGCGATTCAGGCTGACGCTACGAATGCTGGCGCCGTAGCAGCCGCCGTCGAAAAGACCGTCGCGACGTTCGGTGGACTCGATGTGCTTGTGAATAATGCTGGAACGGCGATTCCAAAGAAGTTTGAGGAGGCGACAACGGAGGAATTGGACCGCCTGATTGATCTCAACATTCGCGGCGCGTTCATCGCGACTCAGGCCGCGCTGAAGCAATTAAAGAACGGCGGCCGCATTATCATGATCGGTTCCTGTGTGGGCGAACGTAACATGACGCCCGGTCTCGCGGCCTACTCGGCCACGAAGGGAGCCGTGAAAATGTTCGCTCAGAGCTTGTCCAGGGAGGTCGGAAACCGGGGCATCACGGTCAATAACATCCAGCCGGGTCCGATCGATACGGACTTGAATCCTGCCGCGGGCGAATGGGCTGTGCCACAGAAGGCGAACACCGCTCTGGATCGCTATGGGTCGGTTGACGAAGTAGCTGCGCTAGTAGCGTTCGTGGCTGGTCCGGAGGCGTCGTATATCACCGGGGCGAACCTGACTGTGGACGGAGGTACCAACGCCTGACCAATACGCACGGGCGGGACCACTCGAAGGGGCGACGTATCGCGTCACGATGGCGGGTCGAAGCTTTAAGGATCTGACCCCTTGGTGGCATCAGCTGCAATCGCTCGGATAAATGAGGAGAGTCGGAGATGGCAAAAACAAAAATGGCGAGTGAGACGGTCGAATCCAAAAATAAAGCGTTCGTTCTAGAAGCCTTCGACACACTGTTCAACAAGCGTGACTACGCGGCGGCCGAGCGCTTCTGGTCGCCCAACTACATTCAACACAGCGCACACATAGCACCCGGCCGCGAAGGGCTGTTCAATCTCGTCCGCTCAGTGCCGAAAACGCTGCGCTATGAGAACCAGCTCATCGTTGCAGAAGGTGATTACGTCATAGCGCATGGCCGCTTCACGGGGATGGGAAGACCCGCCGCGTGGATCGCAGCCGACGTTATTCGGTTCGAAGACGGTGTTCTTAAAGAGCATTGGGACGTTCTGCAGGACGAGGCGACCAAGGCCGAATCTGTCAGCGGCCTTCCCATGTTTGGCGACACATTTCCCAAGTGAAAGCAGAAAACATCGCGATCTTCCTGCGGGCGTTCGATGCCTATTTAACAGATCAAGGAGGCACTAGCTATGGTTTCACCCGTTGCTTTGAACGCCATGTATGTGATTTTGGGCGCGAGCGGGAACACCGGCTCGATCATCGCCGATACCTTGCTATCAAAGGGCAAGAAGGTGCGCGTCGTGGGGCGCGATGCGGGGCGATTGCAGCCCTTCGTGGGCAAAGGGGCAGAAGCCTTCACCGCCGATATGAGCGACGCGGCTGCGCTAACCGAAGCCTTCACCGGGGCGCGCGCAGCATACTTGTTGTTGCCGCCGATTACTTCCCGGGAAGACCAAGAGCGAGAAAGCGATGCGATCGCGAAGGCCGTGACGGAGTCCGGCCTGCGTTACGCGGTGTACTTGAGCAGCTACGGCGCGCAGGTTCCGGAAGGTACCGGGCCAGTCGCGGGGCTGCATTCTTCGGAGCAAAAACTCAATGCTATCGGCGGTTTGAACGTTCTCCACCTGCGCGCCGCGTATTTCATGGAGAACAATCTGGCGGCGATCGGCATGATTCAGAAGATGGGAATCTTCGGACATGTACTGCTACCCGACCTGAGGATGCCCATGATCGTGACGCGCGATGTTGGCAACTACGCCGCCCGCCGCCTCCTGGACCTGGATTTTTCCGGCAAACAAACCCGCGAGCTGCTTGGGGAGCGCGACCTGTCGATGGCGGAAGCCACCGCGATCATTGCGCGCGGCATTGGCAAACCAGATTTGCGTTACGAGCAGTTTTCCTACGATCAGGAGCAGCAGGTGTTAGAGCAAATGGGTATGCCGCGGAAGAAAGCCGCGGTGTACATCGAGATGTTCAGGGCCATCAACACAGGTGTCCTCGCGGCGCAGGAGCCGCGTTCGCCGGAGAACACTACGCCGACTTCGTTTGAACAATTTGTGCAGGATGTCTTTGCGCCTGCATATCACGGGAAGGCCCGCGTCGCGTAGACACAAGCGTCCAGGGGCGCCAGTTGCGCCTTTGTCTGAGAGCGGCCAACCAATGCGGCAACCAATGCGCAACCAATGTTCGGCGACAAATCTCCACAGTGAACGAGTCAGTTGTGCCGACCAGCGGCTCCGCAAAACTTCCATCAACCGAATTTAGGGAGCAACCTAGATGAGCACGACAACAGATGGCACGCAACTTAGCCCCTGCGTCAAGCTCTTCATCGAGTTCCTACTCGACGGGGCTTCCGCAGTCTCATCAAGAGAGCTCTCCATCGTCGGTCAGCCTCAAGATGTTGTAGCGCATTTTCGGACTGGCCTCCCTCCCAACGCTCTAATTCCGGAGAAGGGAGATGAACGATTTGCGGCAACGTGCCGTCAATGCCCACGGTGGGCCGGAGCGGTGGAAGCGGAGGCGGAATCAATTGAAGGCAGTGAAGGCGACCGTTTCAATCACCGGTGCAATTTGGCAGCTTAAGGGTAAGCCTGACGTCCAGGAAAGAGAAAACAATTGAGGGTGGAATCAATGCGACTGCGGCGCGCTCGTCGTTCAGCCAGCCTGAAATACGAATGAGAGGGAAATAGAAATGAATGGCACATACAAAGCAGTGGAAGTGTCAACACCGGGCGTACTCCGTGTTGTTGAGCGGCCGGTTTCGAAGCCGGCGGCTGGTCAAGTCCGTCTACGCGTCGAAGCATGTGGTGTTTGTCATTCCGATCTGGCGACGGTGCAGGGAGATTATCCAGGCCTGAGCTTGCCGCGAGTGCCCGGGCATGAGGTCGTGGGCCGAATCGAGGAGATCGGTCCGAATGTTTCAAAATGGAAGATCGGACAGCGCGTAGGCGTCGGCTTTTTGGGCGGGCAAGACGGCGAATGTGAGCCGTGTCTACGCGGAGATTTCGCGAACTGCTTGAACCCTGTCGTATCCGGAATCACAACCGACGGCGGTTATGCCGAGGTGATGATTGCCGAAGCGCGAGCGCTTGCTTCCATTCCTGATGAACTCACGTCCGCGGAAGCCGCCCCTCTGCTTTGCGCTGGCATAACGACCTACAACGCATTGCGTAACGCCGGCTTGCGAGCAGGCGATCTGGTTGCCATTCAAGGGATCGGCGGACTCGGACATTTGGGAGTTCAGTTTGCCCGGCGCATGGGCTTCCGCACCGTGGCCATCAATAACGGACCGGAAAAAGCGAAGCTTGCCAAGGAGTTGGGCGCGCATTCCTATGTGGATACTGCAGCAGAAGATGTTGCTGCTGCCTTACAGAGAATGGGCGGCGCCAAAGCGATCCTGGCGACCGCTCCAAGCGGCAAAGCGATTGCCGCACTGGTCCCGGGCCTCGCAGTTCGCGGCAAGTTGATCGTGGTTGGAGTCGCGCCCGACGCTATCGAAGTCTCCTCCCCGTCCCTGGTGTTCGGCGGGCGCTCGATTTATGGCAGCTTGACGGGCAGCGCCATCGACACTCAGGACACGTTGGCGTTCAGCGTCCTGCAGGATGTGCGGCCCATGATCGAAACGCTTCCGCTTGAGAAGGCTTCCGAGGCTTTCGCTCGCATGATGGATGGAAAGGCGCGCTTTCGCATGGTCTTGGTCACGAAGAACGGTTCTGGCCAGAGTGTTGCGCTGAAGTGAAGAATTGCTTTCACAATGAAAACGAAAAAGGGAAAGCGGCCAGCGGATTCTCAAACAGGGCGCGAACTAAAGAGGGATCGGCTCGCGCGCGGGGAGAATCGACGAGCGACCTAGCAGAATTGTGGATAACTGAAAAACGGAGAAGGGCATTAAGGAGATGAAGATGTCGTCTAAGCCGAAAATAGGTGAATTTCAGGCAGCATCCACTCAGCCAACGACTGAAGGAGTCCCTATTGAAACCTTGTTCGAAAAACAGAGGGCATACTTCGCCACGGACGCCACCAAGAGTTATGAATGGAGAATCGATCAGATGGATCGCCTTATCCGCATGCTCAAGGATAACTATCAACGTTTCGCCGACGCCTCACGTATGGACTTCAAGACCGCATCCCAGGAGAATGTCTTCGAGGTGTCAGCGCCGATCGCAACCGCCGAGTTTGTAAAGTCGCAACTCAAAGAGTGGATGAAGCCGGTCGAAGCTCCTCTTCCAAAGTTTCTCGCTGCATCGGGCCACAAAGGAATGGTGTACCGCGAGCCGTATGGCGTTACATTAATCATCTGTCCTTTCAATGGACCGCTCTTGTTGTCCCTGCGCCCCGCCGTGGCCGCCCTTTCAGCGGGAAATCCGTGCATCTTGAAGCTCTCTGAGGCGCTCCCGGCTACCGACGAGTTGCTCCTGGAATTGATCCCAAAATATTTCGAACCCGAAGCACTGACCGCTGTGTTTGGCGCCCGGGAAGTAGTTACGAAGCTGTTGGAACTTCCCTTTGATTTCATGTTTCTTACGGGCAGCGTAGGTGTTGGCAAGGTAGTCATGCGCGCGGCTGCCGAACACCTTACGCCAGTATTGCTCGAATTAGGAGGACAAAACCCCGCGATTGTGGAAGAGACGGCGAACTTGCCGGACGCCGCGAAGAAAATTGTCTGGGGTGCGATGACATGGGGGGGACAGTGGTGCACTTCGCCCGGTTACGCCGTCGTTCATGAGTCCGTGGCAGAAGAGTTCGTAGCGGATTGCAAAAAAGCGGTCGCCGAACTTTACGGCGCTGACCCGAAAAGCAATCCAGACTACTCGCGGATCATCAGCCCTGCCGCCGTAAATAGGCTTGCATCCCTGATCGATCCCAAGCAGGTGGTTTACGGCGGAAAGTTCGATGCTCCGGCCCGTTACCTCGATCCGACCATTCTGTATCCCATTTCGTGGTCCGACAAAATCATGGAGGATGAAATCTTCGGGCCGCTTTTGCCTATCCTCAGCTATTCCGACCTCGGCGAGCTTCTCGCCAAGATAAAGTCGTTGCCCAAACCACTCGCCGGCTACGTCTTCAGCCGAAATCAGCAGGCGATCGACCGAGTGTTGCAATCGGTTTCGTTCGGCGGCGGTGCTGTGAATCAGACCAACGTTTTCCTGTTCATCGAATCTATGCCCTACGGGGGAGTGGGAACGTCCGGCATGGGGAATTACTACGGGAAATATGGCTACGATTCTCTCACGCACGCAAAGTCGGTCCTGATATCTCCGCCCGACGTAGCTATCGATCACTTATTTCCACCATATACCCAAGAAAAGGTGCAAGCACTCAACCAATGGTTCGAGTACTAGAAGGCGATGTGCGCCGCAATCCCTAAAGCGTTGCGATCAAGCGTCGCGACCTTACGAGGATCGATAGGAAAGAAACAGTCCATGAACCTGTTGCACGCCCTCTTTACCCGGAACCTCTTGATGTCAGGAGTAGCAATTGTCCGCTATATTCCTCGGGCCTTTCGGGTGAAGCAGGTGGATGGAAATCTCTTCTTCAGGGAAGAGAAGCGGCAGGAGTATCGCCGTCGTGTAGAGAGTGTGACGGCTCACTCTCCACGTCAGTGGGGGACCATGGAAGTTGACCAGATGCTTCACCACCTGAACCTGGCGTGCGGAGGCTCACTGGGTTTCTACGATCTTCCGGACGAAAGTTACCTCGCTTCGCGGACGTTGTTTAAGTGGATTCTCGTCGATTGGTTTCCGGAGCAACCAGTCGGCCTACGGCTTCCAGCGGGCTTCAAAATCCCGCATTCGCAGAGATTCGAATTCGCGTACGAAAAGGCACAACTGCTCAAAATCTTAGAGGCAGACTGGCACGCGAGAACCGCCGATGCCTGGAAGCCGCATCCCATGTTCGGCAAGATGACGCCAAAAGAGTGGGGCAAGCTCTTGCAGATTCACGTGGATTATCATCTGAGACAGTTCGCAGCTTAACGGGGTGTTCGACATATCTCAACTCCTCATTCCACAGAAGCCCGCTCTGAACTGGGAAAGAGAGCATATACCACATGGCTCATTTGTTCGATCGTCTCTCGATTCGGGATATTACATTTCCTAACCGCGTATTTGTTTCGCCGATGTGCGAGTATTCCAGCACAGACGGATTTGCGAACGACTGGCACTTCGTGCATCTGGGCAGCCGGGCGGTCGGCGGTGCCGGCCTCGTGCTTACCGAAGCAACTGCCGTTCTACCGGAGGGCCGGATCAGTCCGCAAGACTTAGGCATCTGGAAAGATGATCACATTGAGCCGTTGGCCCGGATCGTGCGGTTTATTCATGAGCAAGGTAGCGCGGCCGGGGTGCAGTTGGCGCATGCCGGGCGCAAAGCCAGCACGTACGCGCCAGGGAAAGGTCACGGAAGGATTGCCGAAGCTGAAGGCGGGTGGAACAATGTCGTTGCACCGAGCGCATTGCTTTTCACCGAGGGCTATCCGATGCCGCAAGCGCTCTCGATCGATGGTATTCAGAACCTTGTTTCCGCTTTTGCCGCCGCCGCCCGTCGTGCCTGTGAAGCCGGCTTCCGGGTCATTGAGATTCACGCCGCTCATGGATACCTGATTCATGAGTTTCTCTCGCCTATCAGCAATCAAAGAACGGATGCCTACGGAGGCTCATTTGAGAATCGCACTAGAATTTTGTGCGAGATCGTTGCTGCCGTTCGGGATTCGTGGCCGGAGCGAGCGCCGCTGTTCGTGCGCATTTCGGCGACCGATTGGACTGACGGCGGCTGGGATATTCAGCAGTCGGTGGAACTCGCGCGCCAACTGAAGGAGCTTGGAGCGGACCTGATCGATTGCTCTTCTGGCGGCAACGTTGCGAACGCAAAGATTCCGGTAGGTCCGGGTTATCAAACGCAGTTTGCGGCGCAGATCCGGAGGGAAGCCGGCATCCTGACAGGCGCGGTAGGAATGATCACATCACCTGTTCAGGCCGAGCACATTATGGTTACCGGACAGGCGGACGCGGTCGTCATCGCGCGAGAATTTCTGCGCGACCCGTACTGGCCATTGCGGGCGGCGCGTGAACTAGGGCAGGCAATTTCGTGGCCTGTGCAATATTTGAGGGCTGCGCCGGAGGGCTCGCAAGCGCGGGTTCCAGTGGACCTCAAGAATCTGGAGTCCTGCTTCGAGGAGCAACATGCCATTCCTGGGCGCTGACGTTTGACGTGTAAGTTCTCAACCCACAACCCATACGACGTTATAATGTCGTCATGTCAGCGGTGCATGACTCCCTTCTCTACGCCCGCATCGAAACCGTCCTCGCTGGCGAGATTACCGATGGAGACTTGAAGATCGGCGACCAACTGCCGACCGAAGACAGCCTTATTGCGCGATTCGGCGTCAGTCGCATTACCGTGCGTCGCGCGATTCAGAATCTTGTGAGCCGTGGGCTGGTCGAGATTCGTCGCGGCAAGGGCACATTCGTCGCCGCGCCGAAGATCACGCAGGACCTTAAAGAGCTGAGCGGATTTGTAGAGGATATGCACGCCCTTGGCCACAAGCCAACGGCCCGCGTAATCGGTAAGGAAACTGTCGCTGCCAACGCGACCGTGGCGCGCCAGCTCGCACTGACAAGGGGCGAGCGCGTCGTCAGAATTCGTCGCGTGCGCCTGGCAAACGGCGTTCCCCTCTCCTTCGATGAGACCTACCTGCCCTTGGAGATCGGCAAGAAGATCATCACCAACAATCTGAAGGTCGAGCCGATTTTTTCCCTCTTGGAACGCAAATACAATATTCCGCTGATCGAGGCGGAGTACAAATTAGACGCAGTGGCCGCGGAGAACGACGTTGCCAGGGCGCTAAAAGTAAAACCACGGAGCCCGATTTTTCGCATTGAACGAACTTCCTACTCGACCGGCAGCCGTCCCGTCGATTACGAAACGCTCTACTACCGGGGAGATCTCGTCCAATTCGTCACGCGCCTTATCCGAAAGACTTCTCGCTGAAAATCTTCCGATGCCCTGTGCGGCGCAACAAGGCGGCTATCGTTTCTTCCTGAAACAGTGGTCGATCGCCATCGGCCCAGAACCACCCAATACGAGCGCCGCAAGGCACGCAAGATAGAGCAGATCAAGCTCGTAGCCCGGCGGCCCGAACTGGGCCCGGCCGGCGGTCACACTCAGCAGTTTGATCGAGCTGAACCCGTAGGGGAGATGGACAGTCAGCATCGCTACGAAGAGAACCGCGGCCATTGGCACACTTGCAAGGGGGACAAAAGCTCCGAGCAGGACGGCGAGACCGCCGATGAGTTCGGTCAGAATGGTGAGCCATGCCATGAGATGAGGCGCGGGCACGCCCATCGTATGCAGGATCGCGGCGAAGGCTTCAGGCCCCCTCGACAGTTTCGCGAAGCCATGCTCCATGAAACCATAGCCGACAATCAGCCGTAGCGGAATAGGAGCCCAACGAGCGGTCGAAGGTCTTGCCAGCAGTGCAAGGCCCCTACTAAAGAATTCAAAGCGGCTCCTGCTTTCCCGTTCCAACGATTGAGTAAGTTGGTTCATATTTTTAAAGCCTCTCCATTATTTGATCGTTATTTTTTTGGATCGTTGTCGAAGGCGCTAAGAGCAAACTGCGGACGCTCTCGTTCCAATCATTATGATGTTATAATGTCATGAAAAGTTACAGAACTATGAAAATCCTTTCCCCAAAAGCTGATCCACGGGACGTGAGATGCCGCGGGATGAAAAATACGCCGATGGGTGGGCCGAAAGACACGTTGAAGAAAGACACGTTGACGAAAGATACGCTGCAGCGGCCTACCTTTGAGGCAGCGCTACGCTTCTGGTGCAAGCTGGGATGGATCAGTTTCGGCGGTACCGCCGCACACATTGCCATTATGCATGACGAGTTGGTCGAGAAGAAGCGCTGGATCAGCAACCGAAGCTTCCTCCATGCGCTGAGCCATTGCCTGATCCTTCCCGGACCGGAAGCACAGCAGCTTGCGATCTATATCGGTTGGAAGCTGCATGGCAAGCCGGGCGGCATTGTTGCCGGAACACTTTTTGTGCTGCCTTCCATGTTTATTCTGCTGGCCCTCAGTGTGGTCTATGTCAGATTCGGTAGCCTGCCCTGGATTGCCGCCACCTTTAACGGCTTAAAACCCGTGGTCATCGCGCTGGTAATCGTCGCCCTCGGGAGAGTTGCCAGTAGGGCGCTGCGCGGGCCGATTCAAGGTGCCGTTGCAGTGGCTGCGTTTGCAGCGATGTTCTTCTTTGAGGCCTCGCTGCTCGTAGTGATGCTCGGCGCCATCGCTCTGGGAATCGCCCTGACCACGATGCGCCCTGGCCTTCTCCACCACTCGGGCAAAGCAAGCGCCGAAGAGGACGCCGAAGAGGAAGAAGAGGGCTATTACATCCGCCACAGTTCGGCCGCGACGAAACCGATCCCTGTTTTGTGGCCTACGATGATGTTGGCTGCGGTTGTCCTGGTTCTCTGGCTGCTGCCGTTGCCGCTGTTCTACTTCTTTGCTGCGGACTTCCATTTTTGGCGGGGCCTCGCGCTGTTCTTCACCAAGACCGCCTTCGTGACCATTGGCGGCTCATATACGGTAATTCCCTATGTAGCTCAGGTCGCAGTGTTGAAATTTCACTGGCTGACCAGGCTCCAGATGATGGACGGCTTCGCACTCGCGGAGACAACTCCCGGCCCTCTGATCATCGTCGTAGCCTTTGTCGGGTTCCTGGCCGGGTACAACCACTTCCACGGCTCATTGTGGATGGGAACCCTGGGTCTGCTGGCAACGACCTTCTATACGTTCTTGCCGTGTTTTTTCTTCGTATTTGCGGGTGCGCCGCTGGTGGAACGAACCCAGGACAACCCAGTGATCGGAGGCGTCCTGGAACTGATCACCGCTGTCGTGGTCGGCGCGATTTTGGATCTAACGCTATTTCTAGGGAAAACGGTGATCTTCCCATCAGGGGTCGCGGGCCTCAAGCAACTCAATGTGATCTCTTTGAGCGCGGTAATATTGTCGCTCCTCCTACTCCAAAGATTCAAACTGAAGGTGATTCCCCTGATCCTCCTGGGCATTGGATTCGGTTCTATTCGTTATTTCTTGGGCTTTTGACTGCCATTCGACGAAATTCCCCGACGGTCGGCAAACCTTACCTAACCTGGTTACGTCAGAGTTGGCCCGTCATTTCGGTAGCGGATGAAGTTGCAGGAAGGCAGCTGCGGCGTCGCGGGCGCGTCCCGCCACTTCGCGGGAATTCGGTCGCTCGGCCACACCGAGCAGCAGGCTGACCATCAAATCGCGCCAGAGCAGCCCGAAGAACTGTTCGGCAAGTTCGGCAGGACGCCCCGTGAGCAGTCCCGACGCCTGGGCCTGGGCCATGATTTTACGCAGGGCGGTGCGCCTTGTCTCGCGTCCTATAGAGTTGAGCGCACGCGCCACTTCGGGGGCGTGGACCGCTTCGGCGATCGCCAGCCGGAATACGCCGATGACTGTGGGATCGCTTACCTCGCGGACGAGCTTCGTCCCGAAAGAAGCCAGCACCTGCGCCAGGGTATCGCGATCGCGCAGCACGGGCATGTCAGCGGGCACGTCCAGTCGCTTGGCGCGGTCGCTGATGCAAGCCATCAGCATTTCCTGTTTGTTGCCAACCAGCGCGTAAAGCTCTCGCTTCGAAACGCGCGCGCGTGTCGCGATCTCAAGCGTGCTGGTCGTTCCGTAGCCGCTCCTTATGAACGCCGCAAAGGCCGCCTTAAGGATACGCTCGCGCACCCCGGTTTCGTCGCCGCCTTTGTGGCGGCGTTTTGACCTCGACGCTAGAGCCATCACCCTCTCCCTTCCGAGCATGGTACCGTATCGTACCATCATGAATTTAACGATGAAGAGAATTTTATGCTGCGGATGCAACCTTTCTCTTGCCGCTACGTCTAAATTGTATGGTACCCAATGGTACCAAATGCAAGATCCAGATTCCACGAGGAATCAAAGGAGCTGAGCAATGAATATTGAAATGTCCTACCTGCTGCTTGCGTTCGCGACGGTCCTGGCCCCTATGGCGCAAGGCCAGTCCTCGCCGCCGCAGCTCAAGATCACCGGAGTGCTGACCATGCTTTCACCAAAACCGGGGGTCATCCCCGAGCAAATCATGAAGATCATGCCCGCCGAAATTCGTGCGACCGTTCCCCTGTATCTCGAAGGCAAGATTCAGCAATGGTTCATGCGTGGCGACGGCCGGGGCGTCATCTTCATACTGAACTGCAAGGATGTTGCGGAGGCTCGGGCGCTCATCGAAAGCCTGCCTCTCTCGAAGGAAAATCTCGTGGACGAGCAGTTCATTCCGATCGGGCCACTCTTGCCGCTCGGGATACTGTTGAGAGATACAACCAATTAAGTAACCCGTCAATCTGATTAGGAGGCCAAATGTCGCCGGAAAACATCTTCAGACTGCATCTCATTCTAGGTTATGTCGCGTGGCTCCTTTGCTTCGGCGTGTACGTCATGCCTAGGCTAAAGTCGATGGACCTGGTCGCAGCGCAACGCGCCATCGCCACGTTGCACAGCTTCCGCTTCTTCGGGCTCGTCTTTATCCTTCCCGGCGTCGTCGGCCCGAATCTGCCCGCGGCTGGCTTCGCCACGTTCGCCGCCTACTGGGACCTGGCAACCGGAGTGCTCGCTATCCTGGCGCTTCTCACGGTAAGAATACGTCCGATCTTTTGGCTGTTCGTGGTCGCGTTCAATCTCGTGGGAGTGGTCGACCTCATCCTCGACTATTACCATGCCACCCAGGTTGGCCTTCCTGCGCTGGCGGGACAGTTGGGCGCCGCGTATGCGATCCCGATCATCTACGTGCCCGTGCTGATGATCACGCATGTCGTCGCATTCTATTTGCTGCTGCGTCCTCAGCCCAAGTCGGTTCGCGCCTTCGTGCGCGAAGCAGAGGCAGCCTAGAATCCCCGTGTGTGTTCGGAAGCAGTTGAAGCTAGAGCAGAGTGGCGTCTGTATGGGAGGACTAAAGTGACGGGTGTCGCGGACTCCGCACCTCATTCTGCGAATTGTTGAGCTTCGTACTGACGGGATAGCGCCGCATGTGAGCTGCGTCGACCCTAACGAGTTATTGGTGGAGGCGGCGGGAGTCGAACCCGCGTCCGAAAATGTTACTGGTCAAGAGACTACATGCTTATTCGCGTTCATGCCCCAGGCGTTTCGCGTCATTACTGACGCTTCCCCCAGGACGTTCGCGGCCCACGCTCAGAACGGACAAGAAACGCTAGCCGCTAGCCTGTGATCTTAACCTCTCCGTCCAGACGTAACGGAGAAGAGCAGCCCTCTGTGTGACGCTCGCTCACCGCCCAAGGGCGAAGCGGTGGAGAGCGGCTGCCTAATTAATTAGGCTGCGTATGCCATTTGTTGATTGGCAATTATCATTTTGCACGCGATTACGGGTGTGTGCACCCCGGCATGCCTCTTGGCCGCAAGCATCTCCGTCGAAGCCGTGACGCCCCCACTGGTGGGTTTGGCCTTGGAAAGAACCACTTCCAGACTAGGTCGCCCCGGAACGGAAGTCAATCCATTCGATGAGTGGATCGCCCGTTGGTTTCATTGCCTTTTGAGTGTGCTTTTCAAAAAGTAAAAAACCGCCGCTCGCCAACCGAGAGACGTCAGCGCATCACGATTCTTAAAGTCTTGCTGAGATGAAAATGCGCTACGATAATCAGGTGTCCACCTACCACCTCGAAAACTTCGGATGCCGTGCCACCCAGGCCGACGGCGCGGCCATCGAACGCCAGTTCGAAGCCTGCGGTCTGACCCGCTCCAATGCCGCGAACGCCGACCTCATAATTTTGAATACTTGCACGGTGACTAGTTCTGCGGATCGGGATGCACGGGCTGCTGTTCGCCGGGTGCGGCGGGACAATCCGCTGGCAAGAATCATTGTCACCGGGTGCTATGCACAGCGCGCTCCTGAAGAAGTCGCTGCCTTGCCCGGAGTTAGCGCCGTAATCGGCAACTCGCACAAACATCAGCTCGCGGAAATTGCGCTGCCAGGTCTGACTGCGAACAGAGAAAGAGAATTGGTCTCGGCTTCAGGCGATGAGGCCTCGATCCTCTCCAAGGAGGATCGAGCTTTTCTGCCGCTATCCAGTCTTACTGCGAATCGAGAATTGACAACGGAGGCGCGGGTTTTCGTCTCCGACATTTTCGCGCACACCACACTTCTTGCTGCTCCGGTGTTCGAATCCGGTGGCGAGTTGGCGGAACAGGCGCGCACTCGACCGAATCTCAAAGTTCAAGATGGATGCGATAACCGGTGTTCTTTCTGCGTGATCCCGAGCGTGCGGGGCCACAGCCGATCGTTGTCATTGCCGCAAGTCATTTGCGAGGTGAATACGCTGGTAGCTGCGGGCTATCGCGAACTGGTGATCAGCGGCATCAATCTCGGACGCTGGGGACGGGAAGCCGACTTCCGGCTTCCGGCTTCCGGCGCTCGGATAAGCGCATCCGGTGAAGCGATCCGAAAGCTGGATTTTGGATTTCTGTTACATACCATTCTCGCCGAGACGCAGCTGGAAAAACTACGTATCTCTTCTGTCGAACCAATGGATTGGACTGACGATCTGATCGACTTCGTCGCCTCGACGCCACGCATCGCAAAACATGCCCATGTGCCGCTGCAATCCGGAAGCGATGCGGTGCTGCGCCGCATGCATCGCAAATATCGTCCGTGGCATTATCGCGAGAAGATCGAAAAGATTCGGCGCTGCGATGCCCTCGGCAGCCATTGGAGCAGACGTGATGACTGGATTCCCCGGCGAGAGCGACGCCGAATTCGAAGCCACACGCCGTCTCATCGAGGAGTTGCCCTTCACCTACCTGCACGTCTTCACCTACTCCCCGCGCCCGGGAACGCCCGCCGCTGGCGATGCCGAATCAAGTACCGGTGCAGGTTGCGCGGGAGCGGAACAAAATCCTGCGCGACCTTGCTGCCGAAAAGAAACTCGCCTTTGCCCGATCGTTCGTGGGCAAATCGATTGAAGCCATCACACTGAATGTTGTGCATGGCGGTCCTGACGGAGAATTCACCGAAGCTCTCACTGACAATTATCAGAAACTGTATTTGAGGGGACGGCAGGTTGCTAACCGATGGATCACGACGCTGGTTGAGGGCGTGAAAGATGGAGGGTTGTACGGCGTTGTCGCCGGGGCGCCTTCGCTCTAACATCTCGGGTTGGCGCTTATCGCAGCGGTGAACCGCTGCGCCACCCAAACCCAAGGTCGATTTTCCGCAAGGTGGAGTCGTGATGGATGCCGAGCCCACTTCTCGCAAAGGAGGCGAGAAGTGGGGCACCCCTGCAGCGAAAGAAGTTCACAGGGTTATTCGGCGGTGGGGCGGAGATACTTTCTCTGTTTCCGGGGCTTTCTTGTGACGATGGGCGCGGGCTCGTCGGAGGGAGTGGTCTTGGTGTGCTTGCGCGCGTCCAACAAGTCCCAGGCTTCTTTATAGCGGGCGTGTTTGGAGTCGGCGCGATGCGGGGTGAGGATAACGGCCGACTGCGCGATAAGCGTTTTGGCGGGGAAGATATACCAGATATCGTCCTGGATAAGGTAGATGGCGAAGTAATCGATCTGCCTGGTGGTGTAGGCGTGCTGGTGGGCGGCGTAAAGGCCGCAGGAGTAGGAGCTGCCGTTCCAGCGGTCGGTGCATTTGGTCTGGACGCGCTTGAAGCGGCCATCCTGTTCGACGCTTACGTCGTAGCGGGCAGAGTCTCCCCAGGGCTTGGAGACGTTGAAGCCGCGTTTGGCGGCGCGGGTCATGAAGAGCAATTCGACCCATTCGCCGCGTTGTTTGTAGGTTGTAAATTTGGCCTCGCCTGTGGCCGGAGATTTGTCGAGATATTTTCCCAAGGTTCTACCTCACCGATTTACGACTTGATGTTTTGGTTTTTTGGAATTGCCGGATAGCGGGCAAACAAAAAAGGCGCGACCGGTGGGCCACGCCTTAAAGTTTTAACGCTATAATACTATTATATCATATTGCATAGGACCGCCGGGACATTTTTTGAAAAATATTTGGTGTTTGTTTGCCGTCACATAAGCCCGGTTGAGTGGCTTCCGCCTCTTGACAAGATTTCGACCACCGCTGCAAAACCTGAAAATCTCAGATCTGTTCGGGCTCTTCCGGATCAGGCTCGCGCAATCGTGGAAAGACGGTTAACCTTTGCGGAGGTGACTGGCAAAGTGGGAGAAACGGCCTTCTAACCCTTTGCGCGGGAAGCGCGGACGGAAGCCCGTTTCGTCGGCGGTTTCCGCATCCGCTTCTCGCGGTCGAGTTGCGCCTTGAGGGCGGAGTGGGGAACAGACAGAACTTTTTTGAGAGCGGTCTCAAACGTAGCATATTCGCCTTGCTCATTCTTCGCGGGAGCGGCAATGCGGGTTGGCTTTTGAGACATCGTAAAACTTTCCTGCTGGAGAGCAGGGTAGAACTACGTGTTCAAAAGTCAAACTCTTACGGTCCGCGACTGGGCGAGAATCATCTTTGACCATGCCAGCAGGAATCAACTCTTTGTGATTCTCAAGGGCTACATCGACGAAAGCTATTGGCCACCAGAGCGCCCCAAGCTTTTTACGCTTGCCTGCACGATGAGCACAATCAAAGACTGGCAAGAAATTAGCCGGGCGTGGAAGCTGTGCCTAAATGCGAAAAACCGAGAACTCACAAAGCAGGGTCGCAAAACGCTGTCCAGGTATCATGCCAGCGACTGCGCCAATCTGAAGAATGAATTCGAAGGATGGGATGTTAACGAACAAATTGAATTCACCAAAAAGCTCCTAGCAATTTTTAAGCGAAACTGGGTTGATGTGGTCGCCTACACAATGCCAATGGAGCCGTTTTATACCGAATTCCCTGAATGCGTCGACGATCCTCTTCCAGCGTGCTACAGCATCCTCAAGTTATTAATGCTGGAAATCGGAGACCGAATTCAATTAGCACGGGGAAAGTTTGGCGATATCAAGACGCTCAATATTGCTTTCTTTTATGAGCGAAATGCCTACGGCGGAGTGCTGACGAACACCTTCAACAATGCCAAAGACGACATTACCTTTAGCGAGCGAAACTGCTTTAAGACTATCGTTCCAGTGGGCTGGGAAGATTGCACGCCCATTCAGCCAGCCGACCTAATGGCATATGACACGATGAAAGATGCCAAGCAGCAAATGGCTGGCAAGCCTCAGCGAAAAACAATCGAATTCCTGTTGAGCACGGGCACGTTTAGCGGAAGAGCGCGGTCTTTCAAACCGAATGCCTTCTCTTTGCTACGCAAGCTGATAGACGAAGGCAAAGCCAAAAGGGGCGTATAATTCGCGCCGTTATGACCTTGACCGACGACCCTAACTTTGGCCACGTTCCTCATTACACGCCAAACTATCGGTTTAGCTGTCCGAAATGTAAACGAGACATTCTTATCTACAGACAGCTTCCTTTCCCGCCTCCCAATGTGGCTCACACCGAAATTGACTTGCACTGCCCGCATCCTAAGTGCGGATGGGGAGGGACTCTTCGGGGAACGGACGCTGATCCTTGGCCCCCGCCGGTAAGAGAGAATGTTTGAATTCGTTATCACGGCCACATGACTTGCATTGGATCGTCGTGGTAAGACCGAGCACATTTGTCGAAACTCGGTCTATTTCTTCGCCGCACAAACACCTGATAGATACTGTCGCTAATGGTTCCTGATTTGCCATTCGCGCACTCCTGTAGAATAGGAATTGCGCGAACCACAGCTCCGGCTGGCACCGGGGCTTTTCTATTTTGAGCTACTAGTTCGCCGCCACAACCAGGACACGCCCACCATGCCGAGTGGCAGGAATGTGCCCACCACGGCGAGCAGATGCAAATGGTAGCGGTAGTAGTGCACAACGGCTCCTCGCGGTGTAATCGTGGTGGCCGGTTCTAGGACATTCCACATTGCCAGCGGCCCATACCCCGTTTTCAGCAATATCCAGCCCGACCATGCCGCCCACGCCACGGCACCCATCGTCAGTAGGCCGAAAAGCAAACGTGCTCGTTTCATGCTGTGAGACGTTATTTCGCGGCCAGAACTCATAGCACGCAATTCTCTCCCCGCTCGTCCCAACACGCAAGTATTCTCGAAGCTAAGCTCACTGACAATTGTCAACCTCGTAGCTCACGCTGGTTAACCACTTTAAAGCAGCCTAAAACCACGCTTTTCCCTGCCACGGTAAGCCTATTGTTATCAGCGGTTGGTTAGCCAAGTAAATTATTACCAATATTTATATTTAGTGTTGTTTGCCGTCACATAAGCCCGGTCGAGTGGCTTCCGCCTCTTGTAAGATTTCAGTCACTTCTCGAACAGCTGCAAATCTCAGATCTGTTCGGGTTCTTCCGGATCGGGTTCGCGCACCGGGGCGTCGGGATTTTCCAGGGGACTGGGTGGTTCTTTAATCGGCGGGGGCATCGGCTCGGCCGGAGTACGGGCGTGGCAGCGAGTGGGCAGGCAGGTTTCAAATCGCATCGAGGCGGACATGGCAATCTGATGCCAAAATGCGGGAAAGGGTAGTCGGGCTGTGATAGTTTCGCTACGCAGATTCCTCCCAGGCAGTCACAAGGGGAGGCGTATAGAAAGAAGAGGGATGGGTTAGTGGCATCTCAGCGGCTAAAGCCGATCTCGACACACCGATTCTCGACACAGCGGTCTCAACACACCGGTCTCAACACACCGATCTCGACACACCGATCTCGACACACAAGGTACTGATCGCAGCGGTGAACCGCTGCGCCACCAAAAGCAGGTCTGAGATTTCCAGGTGAGCCATTTATAAATGGCAAGAGAGAGTGCATGAGCATCCGAAAATTGCCTCTGATCGTATTGCTGGCGGTAGTTTGTATTGGCCGCTGTGCAGGACAGGAGATTACGATCGCTGCCGCCGCCGATCTGCAATTTGCGATGCAGGATATTGCTGACCGATTCCAGAAGGAAACGGGAAAAACCGTGAAGCTTATTTACGGTTCGTCGGGCAACTTCTACCAGCAGTTGAAGAATGGAGCGCCCTTTGACATATTCTTTTCGGCGAATCTCGACTACGCGAAAAACCTGGAGGCCGCTGGACTGACCGAACGTGGAAGCTACTACCAGTATGCCAAAGGCAAGATTGTGATCTGGGTGCCGAAGGATTCGAAGCTCGAGGTGAGTTCGGGATTGCAAGTCCTGCTGAACCCTGTCCTGCTGAACTCTGTCCTGCTGAACCCTGCGGTCAAGAGAATCGCGATTGCAAATCCGCAACACGCTCCCTACGGGCAGGCTGCCGTCGCTGCGATGCAGAAGGAGCAGATTTATGAGAAGGTGCGGGATAAGCTGGTTCTGGGCGAAAATATTTCGCAGGCTGCATCGTTCGTGGTATCAGGCTCGGCCGATGTGGGCATTGTCGCGCTGTCGCTGGCCTTGTCTCCCAACATGAAGGACAAAGGACGGTATGCAGAAATTCCGGCGGACGAGTATCCGCCGATCGAGCAGGCGTGCGTCATTCTGAAGTCTTCGAAGGATAAGGAGGCGGCGAAAGAATTTTTGGCGTTCTTCAAAAAGCCTGCGATGGGGGATGTGCTGAAAAGTTACGGGTTCGACGTGCCTGATTCTTCGCATACGAAGTAAGGGAGACTGGTTAGAATTGCCACTGCTTCCTTATGACTCCAAGGGCATCCCGCCGAGGGCACGATTTTGATGGCCGCATTAACCCGGAAAATCGCATCTAAGTTGCGCTGGTTCAGAATCCCACACCAGGGAGCTGGCGACATGAGCGATAACGGCAGAGAACAAACCGAAACGCAGGACAAAACGCAGAATAAAGTTCACGAAAAATCGCAGGTCACACGAAGTAATAAGCAGAATGAGGCTCCGGCCTTTGATTGGATAACGGCACGTTCCTCGTGCTCGCTGCCCAAGGTATTCGCCACGCTTCGATCGCAGATTGAGCAGGACGTTAAGACTCGGAACTCTTTGCGTCCCAGCTATGCTCCGTATGAGTTTTCGGTGGGGGAGGATACCGAGGAAATCAGGGTCCGCCTGACGGCCAAGGAAATTGAGAAATCAGTAACTTTCAGTCTTGCGGAGCACGCAATTGTGGTGCGCGGCGATGAAGGCAACCGCCTTTTTGAACTTACCCCGACCTTCGATGACTGCGGCAAATGCCGACTGAAGGTGAATGGCGAAGAGCGCGAGTTCTGGCAGGTGCGGCGAATGGCGCTGGAAGATCTGATGTTCCGTGGCCTGTGACGGTGGATTGTTTTCGAAGAGGGGATGGGAGAAAGAAGGGCTCAGCGCGTGCGATTTGGGGGCACGGAGTTAGGGCGGCAAGGGCAATCCCGCGTGCTATAATCTTTTATTCCCAGTCGCTTAGAGCGCGGAGGACTGTATCGACAAACGTTTTATCCGAACTAATGATCGTATTCGGGCGCGTGAAATTCGCGTAATCGGTGATGAGGGCGAACAGATAGGTGTGATGCCTCCCTTCGAGGCGCTGAAGTTAGCCCGCAGCAAGAATCTGGACCTGGTCGAGATTTCTCCCACCGCACAACCTCCCGTCTGTCGCATCATGGATTACGGGAAATATCTTTACCAGCAGGAAAAGAAAGATCGCGAAGCCAAGAAGCATCAGAAGACGATCACCGTAAAAGAGGTTAAGTTCCGTATCAACGTGGACGACCACGATTACGAGACCAAAAAAAATCACGTGCTGCGCTTCCTCGACGGAGGAGACAAAGTTAAGGCGACCATATTTTTTCGCGGCCGCGAGATGACACGAACGGGATTAGGACGACAGATTCTTGAGCGCCTGATAAAGGATGTAGAGCCCCACAGCATCGTGGAATTCCGTCCCCGGCAAGAGGGAAATACGCTGCATGCGATTCTGGCGCCGAAGAAAACGGCGGCCGAGCGGGAGAAGGAACGAGAACGGGAGGCTAAGCAGAAAGCGAAGCAGGAGAGAAGAGCTGGCGCAGGAAAAAGAGAAGGCCCCGGAACCGGAAGAAAAAGAAAAGCAGTCGGCGTCAGCCGCTGCGGCTGAGAGTGTTACGGCTCCGGATCCAGTTTCGCAAGCTTAGAGGTTCGCCAAGTACGGGCGCGAATCGCGCTCACGATTCCAGAGCAATTAGAAGTTGAATCACCAACAGACGGCTGATAGCAGGCGGCTGGCAGCCTATTCCGAGGATTTATGCCGAAACTGAAATCGCACAAAGGGGCATCGAAGCGCTTCAAAAAGACGGCCAATGGCAAGGTGAAGCGAGGCCATTCCGGCCTGCGCCACATGCTTTCGTCCAAGGCCAAGAAACGCAAACGGAAATTGGGTACGGCCACGCTGGTGAGCGATGGCGATCTCCGCAAAGTGAAGCGGATGATTCCGTATCAGTGAAGCAGGGGCCAGGGGCGAGGGAACAGGGGCTAGTGCGTCTCTAGTGCCTGTCCCTTAATCGAAGCCGCTGCTTCGGGCGTGTGAAGAGGTCAGAGATATCGCAGCAATGCGAATCGTCCTTACCTCCAGCCGCCGGTAACTGGAAAGCAAAAAGGAGAAATACATGCCACGTGTAAAACGCGGAACCAAACGCCGCGCCAAACGGAAGAAAATATTAGACCGCGCGAGCGGATACTTTCTCACCAAATCAAAACTCTATCGGTCCGCGAAAGAAGCTGTTGAACGCGGTCTCAAATTCGCCTATTCCGGGCGAAAGCAGCGCAAGCGGCAGTATCGCTCGTTGTGGATCGTGCGCATCGGCGCGGCAGCCAAGCTGAATGGGTTGAGCTATAACCAGTTTATCCACGGATTGAAAAAGGCGGGAGTGGAGCTGGACCGCAAGATTCTGGCCGACCTGGCAGTGAAGGATGCAGCTGCGTTTAAGAACCTGGTCGAGCAGGCTAAAGGCGCGCTGGCGTAGGGCTTCCACCAGTCTTTGTGAAACCGGGAAGGACACGGCCTTCAGCCGTGCCGAGTCGGTTCCTGATTTTCAACTTGTCATTCCGTCAACTTGTCAGTGGGAGCGAAGCGAGGAATCTGCTCTCGCAGGCAGTGGTGGAAATTCCTTGCCACGCCGAGGTTAGATTTTGCGAATAGGGATCCTTCGACTCCGTAGGCCGATTCGCTTTGCGAACCCGTCTACTCCGCTCAGGATGACATTTTTGGATTAAACAGAGTGGCCTACACAGTTCCCAAACTTACGGACTATTCGGCGGCGGCGCTGGGGAAGGCTGCGGCTGAATGCGTTCGTGCCTGCGCTGAGGAGTCTTCTTCAGTTCGCGACGATGCAGAATTGAAAGCGTTTCGCGACCGATGGGTGGGGCGCAAGAGCGGCGTGCTGACGAAAATCAACGATTTGTGGCTGAAAGGGGCTCCGAAGAACGCCAAGCGCGAAACTGGAATCCGGGTGAACGAATTGAAATCCCGCATTCAAGAGCTGGTCGACGCGGCACGCGTGGCTCACGTTGATTCCGGTTCTGCGGTGCAGGAGCGTATTGATATTTCTCTTCCCGGGATTCGGCGTCCGATTGGCGCGGAACATCCTGTGCTCAAAACGTCGCGGGAGATGGTGGCTATCTTTCAACGACTCGGTTATTCGGTTGCCGAGGGTCCGGTGGTGGAGACGGATTACTACAATTTTGAGTCACTGAATTTTCCGCCCAATCATCCGGCGCGCGATACCCAGGATACTTTGTTCATCGCGGGGCAGCAGGCCAAGGCGCAACGTGAGCGGTTGTTGCTGCGGACGCATACTTCTCCGGTGCAGACGCGCACGATGGAGAAGATGCGGCCGCCGATTCGCATTGTGATCCCAGGAGTGGTGCACCGGAACGATCCTCCGGACGCGAGCCATTCTCCGATGTTTCATCAGATCGAAGGGCTGGCGGTCGACACGAACATCACCTTCGGCGATTTGAAGGGGACGCTCGATCACGCGATGAAGGAATTTTTCGGGTCGAAGGTGAAGACCAGTTTTCGTCCATCGTTTTTTCCCTTCACCGAGCCGAGTGCGGAGCTGTTTATTTCGTGCATCATTTGTGGCGGGAGCGGGAAGCGTGGCGCAGACAATTCTCCTTGCCGTCCTTGCAAGCAGACTGGATGGATTGAGATTCTGGGCTGCGGCATGGTCGATCCTTCCGTGTTCGAGTTCGTGAAGGATAACGGGTATGACCCGAAGAGAGTTTCGGGCTTTGCCTTTGGAATGGGCGCGGACCGGATTGCGCTGTTGAAGTATGGCGTGGATGACATTCAGTTGTTCTTTCAGGGAGATGTGAGGTTCTTGCGGCAGTTTGCTTAATGGTCAGTCGTCAGTGGCCAGTGGCCAGACGAACGGACGACGGCATCGTAAGAACTCGTTGATACGCCATTTTTTGCAGCCGGTTGCATGGGGTCCTTCAGCGCAAAATGCGCGCCTCAGGAGGACAAAGCATTTTAGAGAGCCATGAAGATTTCTCCACAATGGGTGCGGGAGTTTGTTGAGTTGGCGGTTGATGACCGGCGCCTTGCCGAGGATTTGACTGGCGTGGGAATTGCCGTCGAAGGAATCAGCGGCTCGGGTGCGGACACCGTGTTTGAGATGGAGATTGGGACGAATCGTCCCGACGCAATGAATCATTACGGTGTGGCGCGGGAGGCGGCGGCGATTTATGATCTGCCGCTAAAGCAGCTTTCAGCCCTCAGCTCTCAGCCGTCAGCAAAATCGGCGAACCACGCGCCTTTTCCGATTACCGTCGAAGAGCCGGAACTTTGTCCGCGTTTTTCGGCGCGGGTGATTCGGGGGACGCACATCAAACCATCGGCCAAAAAAATCATGCACCGTTTGCAGTTGCTTGATCAACGGCCTATCTCGAATGCGGTGGATGCTACCAATTACGTTTTGTGGGAGATGGGCAAGCCGACGCATGTTTTTGACATGGATCTTCTTGAAGGTGGGCGACTGGTGATTCGTCGCGCGAGGAGTGGAGAGAGGCTGAAGACGCTCGACGGCGTGGAACGTACGCTCAGTTCCGAAGATCTGGTGGTAGCCGATGCGAAGAAGCCGGTCGGGCTTGCGGGAGTGATGGGCGGCTACGACACGATGATCACGGACAAGACTAAGAATATTTTGATCGAATCGGCATGGTGGGATCCGGTGACGGTGCGAAAGACTTCGCGGCGGCATGGGCTTCACACCGATGCTTCGCACCGCTTCGAGCGCGGTGCGGATTTTGAGTCGACCGTATTATCTTGCGATCTGGTGGCGGGGCTGATTGTCGCGTCGGGGGGCGGAGAATTGGTCGGCGATGCGATTGATGTGATTTCAAGAAGGATGGATCAGGCGCCGGTTGTGCTTCGGCTTTCCGAAGTGCACCGGATCCTTGGGGGGAACCTGAGCACGGGAGGAATTTTCCGCATCCTGAAGAAGCTGGGGTTTGGAATGATTCCGGAGGGCCAGGCGGATGCGCAGTTCCATGTACAAATTCCGAGCTGGCGTTTGGACGTGGAGCGCGAGATTGACGTTATCGAAGAAATCGCGCGCCTGCATGGTTATGACAAATTCGAGAATACTTTGCCGGCCTACAGCGGGGCGGTGGTGGAGCTGCCGCACGCGGCAATGGACGCGACTTTGCGCCAGCGGGCGCTGGCGATGGGATACAACGAGGCGGTTTCGCTGACGTTTATTTCGCATGAGGACGCGGAAAGGTTTTCCTCTGCTTCAGTGCTGGAGTTAGAGAATCCGATGAGCGAAGAGGCTTCTGTGATGCGCACTTCGATGGTTCCCGGCATGCTCGATATGCTGGCGTGGAATCTGAACCGCGACTCGGAGAATGTGCGGCTTTTTGAAATGGGCCACGTTTACGAAATGTGCGATGGAGAGCGGGCTGAGCCTGCACGTTTCTGTCTGGGGGCGACCCTGGCGGCAGTGAAGGGTTCTTTACCTGCGGGTGGTTTGCTCGATGTGAGCAAGGGCGAAAATGCGGCGGCGGCAGAGGCCTTTCGCAGCTTCAAGGGCGATGTGGAGAATTTGCTGGCGGCGGTTGGGTACGGCGAGTTGAGTTTTGACCGTGAGACGGCAGAGTATTTTCATCCCGGGAGATCGGCGCGGGCGCTGATGGATGGAAGTGTAGTGGCGCAGTTCGGGCAGATCGGGGAACAGGTAAAAACGGCGCGTAAGTTGCGGCAGGATATTTTTCTGGCAGAGGTCGATCTAAAGCAATTGCATGCGCGCGGCTTGCGAGCGGTGAAGTTCGCGCCGCTGGCGAAGTATCCGGCTGTGGAGCGGGATTTCTCATTTGTGTTTAGCGATGAAGTGGAGTTTGAGGCGATGCGGCGCGCGGTGCAGGCTCCAGGGCTGGCGGAGTTGCGCGAATTCAAGCCGGTGGAAATTTTTCGTGGCGGATCGATTGGCAAGGGAAAGTATTCGATTCTGCTACGGGCGCGGTTGCAGTCGGATGAAGGGACGCTTCGCGACGATCAGATAGCGCAGTGGTCGGGAGAGATCGTTAAGGCATTGCAGGAGTTGGGCGGAGTGCAGAGAGCTTAGGGGTGTCGTAGAAATTCCTTGCGGGGCGAGAATTTGATTTAAGTACAGGAGTCCTTCGACCCTCCGAATTGTCTGCTCCGCTCAGGATGACAGGCGATTTTGTTTTGTCTTGTTGGATAGATTTCTATGAAATATTGTCGATTTCAACTGAATGGGCAGGCTCACTATGGGTTGGTGGAGCCGGTCGCGGGACGTGATGCGATCCTGCGAATTCTGCTGACTCCTCCTGAAGAATCCGACGGCGATGTGGAAGGGTTGCGCACGCGGCGGATTGAACCGGTCGCACTGGAAGAGGCGGAGTTGCTGCCTCCCGCGCGTCCGACGAAGATTGTGTGCGTGGGCCGCAATTACCGAGAACATGCCGCAGAGTTAGGCAGCGAAGTGCCAACCGAACCGCTGCTTTTCTTCAAGCCAAACTCGGCGCTGCTGGCGCCCGGAGGAGTGGTGAAAAGGCCGAAAATTTCGCAGCGCGTGGATTTTGAAGGCGAGTTATGCGTGGTGATCGGAAAAAGTTGCCATCTGCTGAGGGATGACCAGGATGTGCGGCCGTATATCCTCGGCTATACATGCCTGAATGATATGTCGTTGCGCGATATACAGAGGAAAGACAATCAATGGGCGCGGGCCAAGGGGTTTGATACGTCGTGTCCGGTGGGACCGGTGGTTGCGGATGGACTTGATCCGTGGGCTGGAGTGGGGGTAGAGACGCGAGTGAACGGCGCGGTGCGGCAATCGGGCAATACGCGAGACTTCATTTTTCCGCTGGATGTGGTGATTCGTTACATCTCACAGGCAATGACGCTGCAGCCGGGAGATTTAGTTGCAACCGGGACGCCGGCGGGCGTGGGTCCGGTAGTGGCGGGGGATGTGATCGAGATCAGCGTGGAAGGCGTGGGGACGCTGAGGAACTCGGTAGTGGATGAGTAAGAGGGAAGCGAGCCGAATAGGAGTACTGTGGGCAAGAACTCGCCACCTTGACCTTGCAGGGCTCGGGATGAACGGCTTACTTACTGATGACGTTCTGATTTCTTACTGCAGGCGGAAGCGTTCTCGCATCAGGCGCTGGAGGCGCGGTTTGTAGAGGAGATCGTAGGCGAGTTCTTTGTCGGGAAACATGGCGAGCGCGGCGCGCTTGGCGCCGGCAGCGAGTTCTGAGGCTTCTTCCACGGTGAGACTGGGATCCTGGCTGATTACGGAACTCACCATGCTCATCATCACCTGCAGACGTCGGATGAGACGGGCCTCGTCTTCGGAGGCGGTTCGGTTCGGTCCCGGTAGATTTGGATTTTTGTCATGGTCATGGTTCTGGTCTTGGTCTTCGTCTTCGTCTAGCGGTTCTCCCAAATTCATGCTGGCCCCTTTAATCTCATAATAACCTAGTAAATGCCCACAATTTGGATGTTGCGATGGAGCGCGCTGTTGTGCAGGTTTTCCAGCATTCTGCACCGATCGGAGTAAAAAGCAAACGGCCCGAAGGTGCTGGGTGCAACCGCGCAAGCGACATTCACAACCCTTGGGGAGGGAAGCTCATCCACTGAGTATTACCTAACAACGCAGAAGGGTTAGAATCGCAAGGAATGCGAAGTGAGAGCTGCTTTAGAGGCAGCGGATTTCGAGAAGGGGAGATTCTATGGCAGAGCAACTCAATGCGACCGCGGACAAAAAGCCCCGGCCCGATCCTAATGAAAAACTGGTCAAGGTCTTTGACAGCGAGCAGGAGCCGGAGGCGATGGTGGTGAAGGGGTTGCTCGATTCGGCTGGAATTGAAAACGACCTGGCCTCCGCGAGTCTGTTGCAGGACGCCTTCCCGGGCATGGGCGGGATGATTATTCTGGTGCGCGAAGAAGATGCGGAGAAGGCACGGCAGTTGATCGCGGAATCGCGGCAGGCGTCGCTAGCGAGCGAGGCGACGAGGGATGATGACGAGACAGAGGCTTGAGTGGCGCCCTCGAAGCTTCTGAAGAAGAAAGCCGCGCGGCGGTCTTGAACAGGCGGCAAGCAAGTTCTGGCATTGAGGGGACCGTCATCGCGTAAAGCCGACATCGTTTCGAAAAGTTACGGCGCGAGTGAACTCGTGCCCTTCCCGATTTCGTTCCCCTCCCGATTCCAATCATAGTTCTCTGGTTCTCGTGCCCGTCCGGGTTCTATCCGGAAGGCGGCAAGGTAGGGCGTGACGGTGTGGCCGTCAAGGTAGAAAGTTACGGCGCCGTTTACATCGGTACGGTAGACGTGAACACCGGCGGCTTGCAGCCGCTCGAGCACGCTGAGTTTGGGAAGGCCGAAGGAGGTTCGAAAACCGACCGAGATCACGGCAAAGCTGGGGTGCACTGACTGCAAGATTTCTGACGTAGTGGAGGTGGCGCTGCCGTGATGTCCCACCTTGAGCAGGTCTGCGCGGGGATGGTGGAGACTGGCGATGCGGCGCTCGACTGCTTTCTCGGCGTCACCCTCGAGTAAAACAGAAGTCGCGCCGAAACTGACTTGCAGGACCATCGAGTCGTTGTTTTTGGGTTCGAGGCCAACCGGCCAATCTTGCGGCGGAAAAAGCACATCGACGCGGGCTCCGCCTAAATCAAAGCTGTCGCCTTCCCAGTGCCTTACAACTTTGATTCCGAGAGCGTACGCCTCGGCAATCAGGGTTTCAAGGGCGCGGCTTGGGGGAATCAGTCCGATCCACAATTCTTTTGGACGGAAATCTTTCAGCACTGCGGCCATGCCGCCGATGTGGTCGGAGTGTCCGTGGGAAATTGCGACAGCATCGAGGCGGGAGATGCCACGGGTCCACAAATACGGGGCAACTACATCTTCTCCGAAGTCGAACTGCGACCCGCCGCCCCCCCAGATGGGCCCGCCGGCGTCAATGAGCAGAGTGCGGCCCTGCGGCATGACGAGGAGGATGGCGTCGCCCTCGCCGACGTCAATCGAGGTGACCTCCAAGAGTCCGGCGTGGTTTTTTGGTTTGGGAGGGATGAAAGCCAGCGTCAAGGATGACAGAAGCAGCGCGAGCAGCCCCGCGAGTGTGAGCAGCGCGCGCCTGTGCGCGAACATCATGGCGAGAATCAGGGCGGCGGAAGTTGCAATGATGATCAATAGAGAAGGGGTGGCGACGCGAAGATCGGCCAGGCGAAGACCTCCCAAGCCGTGAACGGTACCGGCGATAGCTTCGAGCGCAAAGCCGGTGAGCACCGCAGGAAGTTTTGCGAGCAGCGGAGAAATGTAACTCAGGCTGAGCGCGAGCACGGCCGTGGGCATGAGAATTTGTGTGAGCGGAACAACGGCGATGTTGGCGGGAAGCCCAATTGTGGTGGCGCGGTGAAAATAATACGCCATGGGCAGAGCCAAGCCCATCTGCATCACCCCCGAGACAAGCAACAGTTCAAAGGTGGCCAGAAAAAAGACCGTTATCCCCCGCACCAGCCGCAACGACCAGGGTTTGCCGACAAAACGCGAGAGACGGCTTGCAACCAGGCGCAGATCCAAACGGAACTGCGCGACGCGGGGCGGCAACGACGGACCAAGATCGTCCGCATCCCAGTGGGCTAGCGCCTGGCGGTAGAGGTGCGAAGTGCGCTCCACGATGGGTACTGCGATTGCGGCCACGATAAGCACGCAAACAAATGTCATCTGAAAGCTGGCGGTGAAGAGTTGCCGTGGATCAAATACAAGAACGCCGAGAGCGGCTATCCCCAGCGTGTTGACCATGGATCGATCGCGGTAGAGAAAGCGGGTGCAGAGATAGATCGAGCACATCAGTGTCGCGCGCCACACGGGCGCGCCCACGTCCGTGAGAAACGCATAGGCAACGCAGAACAGTATGGTGAGCAAAGTGGCGGGAATGTCATCGATCCGCAGGCGTCTTAGCGTCCAGAAGACCACAAATGCAAGGACGGTCACATTCATCCCGGAAACGACGAGGATGTGATAGGTGCCGGAGCGCTGGAAATCGACGCGGGTGTCGCGGTCGATAAAAGCCTCTTCGCCAATGACCATGGCATCGATGAGCGCGGCTTGCGGCGCCGGCCAGAGGGCATGAATCCTGGCGATGATGCTAGAGCGGATCCGGGTTCGCCAGAACTCCACGCGATTTCCCGCGAAGCCGGGCAGAATCTGCACATCTTCGGCATTGCTGGAGCCCAGCCCTGCGATGCCCCTGGAGGCGAGGTAACCCTGATAATCGAAGGCTCCGGGATTGCGGAAATTTCGCGGCAGCTTCAACTTAACGGGAAGCCGAATGCGTTCGCCATAGCGGAAAAGATGAAACGCCGACGCGTCGCTACGCTCTAACGGTGAGCGGTTCGCGCGGGCGCTGTAGAGTGCGAGGCGCACACCCGAACGCAATGGAATGTGGTTGCCGTTCTCGGTGACGAGTTCTTCCGTCTCTATGTCGAGTCCCTGCTTGATTTCGGTTGACCCTTCTGCGCTCAATCTGCCTTCTCGCATGACGCTCGGCCGTCATCACGACTTGCCGGCCATCGCAGAAAGGCTGGAGGCTGGTATCGAGTGGAGTCGCAGGGCCCTGCAACTGTATATGGAACGCCCCCGCAAGGAAGAAAGCGCCAAGAGCCAAGGTTGCGCCAAGCCATTTGCGTTTGCGAACGAAGTAGAGTCCGGCCGCGAGAAATGCTATCGCTGCTACTAGCCACCACAAGAGCGGACGCCATAAACAGGTGCTGGCGATTATTCCTGTGGCGAAGGCGATGGCGGCCCAGAATAATGGTTGCCGGGCAGGCTTGAGTTGGAATCCGGGAGGGGATGGGGAAGGGTGGGGCATGCGTCCTTGTCAGGAGCAGACGGAACTCACCTCAGCGGCTAAAGCCGCCGTGAAAGGGACCCGGTTATCGCAGCGCTGAAGCGCTGCGCCACCCAAGATCGCGCGGCAGCCAAGATCGCGCGGCACCCGAGATCGCGCGGCAGCTAAGATCACGCTCCAGCCAGTATCCGGCGGTAGCGAAGATCGCGCGCGAACAAGGATCGCGCGCCAGCCAAGATCATGCGCCGGCCAACATTTGCTGCGCGACCCAAAATCGTTATGCGTCAACGGACTAATTGCAAGACGCTCTCTACATGGAAAGTTTGAGGAAACAGGTCGACGAGATGCGCCTCATTGATGCGATAACCTGCCGCTTGCAGCGGTGCCAGATCGCGGGCCAAGGTCGACGGATCGCACGAGACATAGGTAACGCGGGGCGCGTTTGCACTCGCAAGCAAACGCGCCACACGCCCTCCTAAGCCGCTCCGTGGCGGGTCGACCACGATCAAGTCGGGAGGAAGCGAATGGGGGAGAGTATCGCTGGGCCGCCCCTGATCTCCGAGTTCACTCAGGTATTGCTCGGCTGTAGCCCGAACCGCCTTTCCATTGACAGGCAGATTGTATTGAAGATCGTCGGCGGCTGTCTGTGACGACTCGACAGAGATGATGTGACGGAAGTTACAGGCTAAGGCTGTGGAAAACAATCCAACACCGGCGTAGAGATCGATGGCCAGTTCTCCGGAGCGTTCTGCGGTAACGATTCTGGTCAGTTCATCGATAAGAAAACGGTTGGTTTGGAAGAACGCACCACCACTCACGCGATAGGCCGCGTTGCCGGTGTGATAGGTCAGTTCCGCGGCGCCAACGTTGATAAACGGTTCCTGAACGCCTTTCCGGGGTTCCCGGAACGCAACCACGCCAGCAATCTCCGGCATGGTGGCGCGCAAATCTTCAGCCCAGGCGCGTACGACGGCGCGGCGAGCCTCTGGCGCGCATAAGAGCTCGAGGAGGATTTGGGTGTCATCGGCGTTCGCAAAGAACTCAATCTCCCGGACGCCTTCGACCGCTTTGCCGGCGCGTCCGGCTTGCCATAGAACGGCGATGCCACGGTTGATCAGAGGCGAGCTGATGGGGCACTCCTCAACCGGAAGCAACTCATGCGACGCGAACCTGAAATATCCGAGGGCAAACGCCGGACGGCTTCGCACCTGAAAGCGCGAGCGATTGCGATAGTTCCAGGGTGGTGAGGGATGCACCTGAATTTCACACTGCAGGTCGAGCTTGGCGATACGCCGCAGGTTCTCGCGCAGGATTTCCTTTTTGATTTCGAGTTGGTGCTCGTAACCGGCATGCTGGTAGTGGCATCCGCCGCAGCGCGCAAAGTAAGGACAGCGCGGCACGATGCGATGGGGCGACGGTTCTACGATTGAGCGGAGCTGGGCACGAGCGAAGCCGGGCTTTTCCTCAGTAATAGCGGCTTCGATTTTCTCTCCAGCAAGAACAAAAGGAACGAAGACGGCCTTGCCGCGTTCTCGGTCTTCGTCATTTGGCGGACTCGCTGGAAGGCGGGTGAGTCCGTCGCCGCCGTAGATCAGCTTTTCGATCTGAAAGAGCAAGAGTGGATTCTACGGCATCTGGGAGAGGGCAGGCGAAAATCTCAGAGGCCGTCGGGGCAATCGAGCTCCTCAGAGGCTGAAGACCTTATTTGGGACGGAATAACTGGACGGGGGGGTGCAAAAAAACTCATAAGGGAAGCCTCACCCCAGCGGCTAAAGCCGACCTTAAAGCAAAACGCTTTATCGCAGCGGTGAACCGCTGCACCACCCAAAAGCAAACTTATCCCAACGATGGATCGCCGCGCCAGCCAAGGCAAGACCAAGGCTTCTAGGACGCCGGTTAGTCCGATGCACCTATTTCCAGGCCTGTACCTATTTCCACGCCTGTACTTCCAAACCGATTGCAGGACTGTGCTTTCGGCTATCCGAGCCATAGGGCGATTTGGCTTGGGCGACTTGCTGGTGTTCATCCAGAAGGCGATTCATTTCATCGATGATGCGGGCCAGGTTGGTCGAGTCGGAGGCGCGCTCCGCCATCTCTCTGAGTCGATGCCAGCCTTTCGGTTCGTCAAGATTCACGCAGATTTCTCCCACCAAAATTGGCTTTGTCGTTGATAGCACGGGTCGTCCCAGAAGCCTATCGGGGTTTCCCTGAAATCGCATGGTTGAGTTCCGAAATGGGAAAGTCGGGAATTATCACAGTGCTCGTCCTGCGGCCGCGCCCGAGGCCCACGCCCACTGAAAATTGAAACCGCCGAGATGGCCGGTCACGTCCACGACTTCGCCGATGAAGAAGAGGCCTGGGACTTTTCGGCTCTCCATCGTCTTGGCTGAGAGTTCGTTGGTGTCAACACCGCCCGCCGTCACTTCGGCTTTCTCGTAACCTTCAGTTCCCGACGGCGAGATGGACCACGCATGCGCCTGCTTTTCAAAATTATCGAGAGCCTGATTCGTCCAGGACGTTGGCGCATGAAAATCGAGCCATCGATCCGCGAGACGGTGGGGAAGATGTTTTCGCAATTCTGCTCGAAGTGTGGACAGGTTTCTCGGCGTTTTCGAATCGCGAAATGGGTTGATGATGTCGCGGCCAGGCGCGAGATCAATCAGGATGAGCTGTGGCTTTTTCCAGTACGAGGAAATCTGAAGGATAGCGGGGCCACTCAGGCCACGATGCGTAATCAGCATTTTCTCGCGAAATTGCTGCCCGGCACAGGACGCAATGATATCGGCTGAGACTCCTGCGAGGTCACAGTAGCGCGAGCAATCGTCGGCGGTCAGCACTAGCGGCACGAGTCCCGGCCAGGGATCGCGAATGGCAAGTCCGAACTGCCGCGCCAGGTCATATCCGAATGAGGTGGCGCCGATCTTCGGGATAGAAAGGCCTCCGGTGGCGACGACGAAAACTGCGGCACGGAATTCCGCATTCTCCGCGCGCACGACAAACTCGCTCGTGCGCTCAACCTGGTAAATCTTCGCGTCAAGGAAGAAGCTGACACCCGCATCTTTGCATTCGGCCTCGAGCATTCCCAGAATGTCGCGCGCCGAACGGTCGCAGAAAAGTTGGCCCAGCTTTTTCTCGTGGTAGGGAATGCCATGCTTTTTCACGAGCGCAACGAAAGTCGTCGGGCGTATAGCGGGCCAGTGCGGACTTGGCAAAGTGCGGATTCGCAGAAATAAAATTCTCTGGCTGGCAATATAGATTGGTGAAATTGCAACGTCCGCCGCCGGAGATCAAGAATCTTCTTTCCCAGCTTGTCCGAACGCTCGAGTACTGCGACCCGGCGGCCGCGCTTGCCGGCCTCTATGGCGCACATGAGTCCCGCCGCGCCACCGCCGAGAATCAAAGCATCGAAAGAATGGATCATGGGGCTGAAGCCCATTTCTTTTGGTTGGGTTATTGACAGGCCTGAAGGCCTGCTCCACCCGTTTCCTTCAGATGTAAACCTGCTCCAGTCTTTCCTTTACATGTAAAAGAGACTGAGACGCGGCAGGCGGTATTTTTCCAGAAGACGCTTGTGGACGTATTGCTTTTGCAGCTGTTCGATCTGGGCTGCGGCCATCTTCCGTCGGTAAGGCGCCAGTTCGCGATCGGCTTGGGCGCGCACGGAGACGATTTCTTCGTCGGGGGCAGCTGCGAGCAGCAAGGTCAAGAGTTTTTCCTCGAGCACGGTGAGGTAGCGTTCGAGATCTTCAAGCCGCGAGGAAGACTTCTGGCTTTCGGTTTCGTCTGCCATCTGGCGCAGGGATGCGGCGGAGTCCTGGGCAACGGCAGGGAGGGAAATTCCTGCACGGCTGGGAAGCTGGGCGGCTTGCAACAAATCTGCATTGCGGCGGAGAAAGGCTGCGATGGCTTCGGGCTCGAACCCCCGCTGCGGGGCCGACTTCGTCGACGACGGATCCCGGGCTCCGACTGCGGCTTCCTTCATTTCTTCCGCTGCCGCCAAGACTTCCTGCGAACAATACGCCAGGCTGTTTACTTTCCTTGATCTTGACGGGCGTTGATCGTAACGGTCGAAGGCGGCGTCGATGCCGCGCAATACAGCCTGGAGCGGAATGCCCGCGTCTTTCCAAGTCTCGATTAGAGCCCAATCCAATGTAGTCAGAAGCAGGCCACCGCCGCGCCGGCGCAAAAACTGCTCCTCGATTTCGGTGAAGTAGTTGAAGTAATTGAACTGATCTTCCACGGGCGGCGTCAGCGCGTGGACCGCGGATTGGAAGAGGTACGACCGGTGCCGAGGCTTTTGGTTATGGTTGTGGGAGCGGGTGTGGACTTGGGTGCGAGCGCGGGACGCACCGTCATATTTCGCTCCCAGATAATGCGCAGGCCTTCCAGGGTAAGAAAATCATCGACATGCTTAATGTATTTCGAACCGGTACCGATCATGGGCCCCAGGCCGCCGGTGGCGATCACCGTGGTCTCTTTGCCCATCTCGCCGAGCAGCAGTTCGAGAATGCCATCGACCAGCCCGAGATAACCATAATAAAGTCCGGATTGCAGGCTGCCCACGGTATTCGTCCCGATGACACGCGCGGGCTTGCGGATTTCCACGCGCGGGAGGCGAGCTGTCCGTTGAAATAGCGCATCGGCTGAAATTCCGATGCCTGGACAAATCACCCCGCCCAGATATTCACCCTTCGCGGAAACGCAGTCGAAGGTGGTGGCGGTGCCGAAGTCGACGATCACACACGGGCCCCCGTACTTTTCAAAAGCGGCAACCGCATTCACGATGCGGTCTGCGCCAACTTCGGCAGGGTTGTCATAGTGAACCGGCATCCCGGTCTTGATGCCCGGCTCGATCAAGAGAGGTTTGGAATTGAAGTAACGCTCACACACCTGGCGTAATACGGGATCGAGAGGAGGCACAACCGAGGAGATCACGATGCCGCGAATTTCAGTGGCTTCGAGGTTGGCCATTGAAAACAAGTTGCGAAACAAGACGCCGTATTCGTCTACGGTACTGCCCTGACGGGTTGCAACACGCCAGTTGGCAACTAGCCGCTCATAGCGCTCTGAGCCGCCCGTCTCCCCGTGGGGATGCGCTTCGGCAACCCGGTCGAAGACTCCCAGTACCGTGTTCGTATTGCCAACATCAAGAACGAAGAGCATAGGTGTTCGTGCATGCCAGTTTAGCAGTTGGCAATCAGCAGTAAGCAATCGGGGTCAAACGATTGCGATTCTTGGTTTCCAAATGCTAACTGCTAAACGCTGAGTGCTTGCTTATTTTTCTCGCACCGTGCCGCTTAAAATCGTTTGCAAGCCGCGCGATGTGCGCAGCAGTAGAAAGCCGCGTTCATCGAGGCCTTCGGTGGTTCCTTCGATGGTCGTTTCATCGGCCGTGAGCGTGTTTTCTTGTACGCGGACCTGCTTGCCGCGCACCCAAGATGACCGCTCGGCAAAGCGCTGCAGAATCGATTGGCGCACATCCGGTTGGCTGAGCAACGAGCCGTATTCCCGATCGAGCGATTTTAGCAAAGCCGCAGTCAGTTCCACTCGGGACCACGCATTCCCCGTAGCCAGGCGCAGCGATGTTGCCGCACCCTCGAGTTCTTCTGGAAACGCAGTCTGATTGACGTTGATGCCAATGCCGATGACGAGATGCCGCACTCGCGTAGCTTCGGCATTCATCTCAACGAGAATGCCGCAGACCTTTTTCCCGGAGATGAGCACGTCGTTGGGCCACTTCAAATCTAGATTCATGTGAGGATGAAGCTGCTCAATCGCGCTGTGTACCGCCAATCCAGCAGCGAGGGCGAGCACCAGCACTTCGGAAGGCGGCAGCGCAGGCCGTAATATTGCAGAGCAGTAGATTCCGGCCGAGCGCGCGGACTGCCAGCTGTGCGCTCCGCGGCCGCGTCCTGCGGTTTGTTCTTCGGCAAGGAACACGCTACCTTCGGGGGCGCCTTCGGCCGCAGCTGTCATGGCGGCGGTGTTGGTTGAGCCAATCTTGTAAGAGTGATGAAGCTGAGTGTCGAAAATGGTGCCGCGCAGCAGTGGATTCAGGATTTCAGGCAGCAGAAGATCGGGAACGGATTTGAGCTGATATCCGGTTGCCGGGTGTCCGGCCACATCCACGCCGAACCCGCGCAGTTGCTGAATCAGGCGCCAGACTTCGGAGCGGTTGGACGAAATCTCCTGCGCGATCTTCGTTCCGCTGACTACGACGGTTGCGTGCTCCATGAGTAGCAGTACGATACGATCCAGGCGGGCATCGGCTTGGGCATTGTCTCGAACGTTGTTTCGAAAGTTGCCTCGAAGATCGGACGATTCTTCGTGCGGAGAGGGATCTCCGGCGGGAACGTGTTTGCGCTTCCGTATTGTGACAGTCTTTTTGATGCAGGGATTATGCGGGAATTGACTGGAAACAACAATGGCGAGAAGCGATTGCAGTTGGTAAACTCGTCCCCATGATTACTGGGACTCACATTCTCTTCTACAGCGAGAAGCCGGAAGCTGACCGTATCTTCTTTCGCGATGTTCTTGGGTTCAAGTCGGTTGACGCGGGCGAAGGCTGGCTGATCTTTGCGCTTCCGCCGGCGGAGGCGGGAATCCATCCCATCGAGGGCGCAGGGGAGAAAACTGATAGCGGTACACATTCGATGTTGCGCGCTGAACTTTATCTGATGTGCGACGATGTGCAAGCCGAGATCAAGCGCCTGGAAACCAAGAAAGTCAAGTGTTCTCCGGCTGAGGATGCGGGCTGGGGAATCAAAACAACATTGCGCCTTCCGAGTGGCGGCGTGTTGGGTCTTTACCAACCCAGGCATGCTACGGCGATTGACCGGAAATAAAAACAGCCACTGGGTATTTTATCGAACGCCGCAATCTAAGCGGCCACAACTCGAAGACTCATATCGGCGGCTTGCGGTGAGTGAGTGAGCAGGCCAACGGAAATGAAATCGACGCCGGTTTCGGCGTAGGCGCGAACATTCTCCAGCCGGATTCCGCCGGAGCACTCCAATGGAATGTGATGTTCCAGCTTGGCGCAGCGCTCAACCGCGCTGCGAACGTCTTCCGCCGACATATTGTCCAACAGAATAGCTTCCGCACCGTGAGCCAGCGCATCTTCCAATTCGGCGAGCGTCCGCACTTCCACTTCGATCGGTTGCGAGCCGCGCCGGTTGCGCAACGCGCGCTCCAGCACCGGCGCGATTCCTCCCGCCAGCGCGATGTGATTGTTTTTGATGAGCACGCCATCCGAGAGATCGAGCCGGTGATTCTGTCCCCCGCCGCACCGTACCGCGTATTTGTCAATCACGCGCAGGCCGGGAGCTGTCTTGCGAGTATCGAGAATGCGCGCCTTGGTGCCTGAGATGGCGTCGACAAATTTTCTAGTGAGGGTGGCAATACCGCTCATGCGCTGCACAAAGTTCAGGATGACGCGCTCACACGACAGGACCACGCGAGCATTGTGCCGGATGACAGCGACCGATTGGCCTTTGTGCAGACGAACGCCATCGAAAATTTCGGGATGCGTTGTGACCTCGTAGTGCGAGGTGACGGCGCCATCGAGTGCGGCGTAGACATCGAGAATGCGGCCGACGCAGCCGATACCAGCGAGAATGCAATCCTGCTTGGCCAGGATGGTGGCCGAAGCGCGCTGGTTGGGATCGATGCAGGCGTAGCTGGTGGCATCGCGCGTCGCCCGGTCTTCGAGCAGCGCGTTCTCGATGATGGCGGTAATGCGTCGGCTGTTAAAGTCCATGGCAGTTGCCAGTGATCCGTTTTGTTCAGTTGCCAGTTCTAGCCATTCGCGCCAGCGCCATTCAACTCGTCTAATTGACGCTTTATCTTTTGGCGCAGGCTCATGAGTTCCTGTTCGCGTTGACGCAGGCCCTCGATGATCTTTTCCGGAGCTTTCGCGAGGAATTGCTCATTGTTCAATTGCCTCTGATTGTTCGCGAATTCCTTTTCAATTTTGTCCAGTTCTTTGATCAACCTCTCCCGCTCGGCAGCAACGTCGATCTTACGCTCGTAGATTATATGAACGTCGAAGCGGGCGGTGCTGCGCGCACTAGCCTGTTTAGCTAGTGATCCGTCCACGAATGTCACCTTCTCAACATTGGCGGAACGATCAGACAAAATCGCGCTCAGATTTTGTTCTATCATCTTTCGAATCTCTGCTTGCTGCACGAAAATTTCTATCGGGACCTTGGCTTTGGGCTCGACTTTCAACTCTGCCCGGACATTTCTAACGTTCACGATTAAATCCTGCAGGATCGCCATCTCAGTTTCGGCAGCGAGATCGAATTGTTTCTCGTCGGCCTGGGGATATGCCGCGAGGGCAATTGACTTCAGCGGCGGATCGCCGTCGTACATTGCCTGCCAGATTTCTTCAGTAATAAACGGCATCACGGGATGCAGAAGGCGAAGCGACGCGTCAAACAAGCCGACCAGATTGGCACAAGCGACGCGAGCGCGCGCCGTGTCTGTACCTTCTTCAAAATTCAGCCGGGGCTTGATCAATTCCAGATACCAGTCGCAGAACTCGCCCCAGAAGAAGTCATAGATGCGATTGGCGGCTTCATGGAAGCGATAGGTTTCGAGGGCATCGTTCACTTGTTGCGCTACGCGATTGAAGCGGGAAAGGATCCAGCGGTCTTCGAGAGTGGATTTGTGAAAGCCGGCGATGCCGGTGGTGGGCGAGATTTCGCGGGCGAGGGCGCCCGCGCTACCTCCGAGTCGATCAACGTTCATGAACATGAAGCGGGCGGCGTTCCAGATTTTGTTGGCGAAGGCGCGATAGCCCTCGGTACGGCTCTCGTTGAATGCAATGTCGGTGCCGGGTGCGGCCATGGCCGCCAGTGTAAATCGCGTCGCGTCTGTGCCGAAGCGCTCGATGACCTCCAGCGGATCAACCACGTTGCCTTTGGTCTTCGACATTTTCTGCCGCTCGGCATCGCGCACAAGGGCATGGATGTAAACCTGGCGGAAGGGGACACTGTCGTTTTTCTTGTCACCTTCTTTTCCACCCAGCCAGCCGCTGGCTTTTTTGATTGCCGGATCCTGCTCGTGGCCCTGCATGAAGTGGCAGCCGAACATGATCATGCGTGCGACCCAGAAGAATAAAATCTCGTATGCAGTGATCAGCAGTGTAGTGGGGTAAAAAACCGCCTGATCACGCGTCTTTTCCGGCCAGCCCAAGGTGGTGAAGGGCAGCAGTCCGGACGAAAACCAAGTGTCGAGCACGTCGGGGACCTGCTCCAGCTTCGTGCTGCCGCATTTCGTGCAGGTCAGCGGCGCTTCGCGGGCCACGATCACGTGTTTGCAATTATCACAGGTCCATGCCGGAATGCGGTGTCCCCACCACAACTGGCGCGAGATGCACCAGTCGTAGATGTTGTTCATCCAGTTCAGATAGATTTGCTTGTAATTCTCTGGGACGATGGTGATTTCGCCGCTCTCGACGGCTTCAATCGCCTTTTGCGCCAGCGGCTTGATCCTGATAAACCACTGCTCTGACAGGCGCGGCTCGACTACTGTGCCACAGCGATCGCATTTTCCGAGGGCGAGAGTGTAGTCTTTTTCCGCTACGAGAAATCCCTGCTCCTGCAAATCGGCGAGCACTTGCTTGCGCGCCTGGTAACGGTCGAGTCCGACATAGGGGCCGGCGTTGTGGTTCATGTGCGCGTGCTCGTCCATTACATCGATCTGAGGAAGGTTATGCCGCTTGCCTGCCTGGAAATCATTAGGATCGTGAGCGGGCGTGACTTTTACTGCGCCGGTGCCGAACTCGGGCTGCGCCAGTTCGTCGGTGATAATGGGAATCTCGCGATTCATCAGCGGCAATAAAACTTTCTTGCCGTGGAGATGTTGGTAGCGTTCGTCCCTGGCATTCACGGCGATCGCGGTATCGCCGAGCATGGTTTCGGGGCGGGTGGTCGCGACTGTGATGAACTCGTTTGATCCGACGACGGGATAGCGAATTTCCCACAGCTTTCCGGCCACTTCTTCGTGTTTCACTTCGAGGTCGGAGATCGCCGTCTCGCAGCGCGGGCACCAGTTCACGATGTACTTGCCGCGGTAGATCAGACCTTCTTCATACAGACGGACGAAGACCTCGCGCACAGCGTGCGAAAGATTTTCGTCCATGGTGAAGTATTCGCGGTCCCAGTCGACGGAGGCGCCGAGGCGCTTCATCTGATCGAGGATGGCGCCGCCGTAGAGCTTTTTCCACTCCCAGACGCGCTCGATGAACTTCTCGCGGCCGAGATCGCGACGCTTCTTGCCTTCTTTGGCCAACTGGCGCTCGACCATCATCTGGGTAGCGATGCCGGCGTGGTCGGTACCGGGCAGCCAGAGAGTGATGAAGCCGCGCATGCGATGCCAGCGCACGATGATATCCATCTGGGTCTGGTTGAGCATGTGGCCCATGTGCAGGCGGCCGGTAACATTTGGAGGCGGCAACAGAAGCGTGAACACTGGACGAGTCTCCCCGGGAGGCGGGGTGGGCACGGAGAAGAGTTTTTCTTTGACCCAGTATTCGGCCCAGCGGGTTTCGATGGCGCCTGGCACATAGGATTTCGGTAGTTCGTGGGGCATGGGCTCAGCGTTCAGAGTGCGGCAGAAAGCCTTGAAACACAGAGGACACTGGGGTGACAATTCTCTCGTGGTGTCTGCCTGTGGTTGAAGATTTTCGGCTATGCGATGAACTTTTGATCTTACAGGTGGGAGAAAAGAAGGGTCAACGTGGGTGGGGGGATAGCTATTGGGACGGGAAAATCCGGACACCCACCAAGAACCGGCCTCAACCGACCCCTGCGGGGTCGGTTTCGGCCAGGGGCCAGCTCGCGCGCGGGATCGTTGCGTGCGTTCGCGCGGGGGCGCGGGGGGCGGGCGGGAGTCAATGAGTGTAATGGGGATATTTCGCCAATTGACCTCAGCCATTTGTGCAAGTTGAGTTGCAAACATGCACCGAAGCAACAGATTTTCAGAGACTCAAGATATACAATCTGTGACATGGACTCCGGCAAGCGCATCTTGTGGCTCGCGCTGATTTGCGCTTGTGCGCTGGTAACTCCGGAGCAGCTTATCGCTGGAGCTAAGCCTCAGCCAATTTGGACCGTCGATCTCAAGAAGTACGGTCTTCGTGGTCTTCGATTTGGTGTAGTCGACGATCCCGGCTCCGTAGCGCACATCGCCTTTTCCAAGAATACAGTCGCAGTTCTATTTGACGAGAAGGCAGAAGACCTTCCGCAGAAAGACCCGGACGGAAGGGCATGGATAAGGTGGCGTTTTGTCGGCTTATTCTTGGACGCTAGGACAGGCAAGCTTCTTGCAAAGCAATCTTGGATTGCAGATGTCCTTTGGCCCGCGCAAATGTTCCCAACGGCCGCCGGAAACTTTGTGTTTTTGATGAGCAGGATTCGCGCGCCGCTAGAAATTCCGTCGAGCAGCAAGGACCTTGCAGGGATTTACGACCGGCATCCAACCACTCTCCTCTTGCTTTCTCCGACCGGCGAGGAACTGAAAAGGGTTGAGTTGCCCCTCCGCGAAACTTCGAAAGATGAATATTGGAAAGGTCAAGTTTCTCCATCGGCAACATCCATACTCGTGACTCACGTTGGGAACAATTTTTGTGAGTTTATCCTTCTTGACGCAAACACGCTGACACAGCGTTCCGCTGGGAAGCAGTCGGACGCGGCAAGCTGCGCGGTGGCTGCTATTTCGGATGAGCAAGTACTATTTCATGCTGGGAAAGAACAAAGTCTGATTGGGAAATTCGGCAGTTCCTTGAACAGTATCAGTTTGCCGTATGGTCATTCGCGATTTCTGAACAATGACTTGATCGTCACCCTTTCCATTCTGCCGTGGGGAGCCGCAACGATCACGAGAAGTACTGGCGAACAAATCGCTGCGTTTCGCCTTGATATACACGACCCAGGGCCCCGTGGTGTAAGGCCAGGTGTCATGCCTCCGTTTGCGTCCAGCGACGGACGAAGGTTCGGCACGGTCATAGATCAAACCGACGGGTCACTTCTTTTCCGAAAAGAAGAGCGCAGGCTTTACGTGTGGCAAGAACCAGGAAACAAACTGATGTTCACAGCCCAACTTAAGTATTCGATTATTCAAGGGGCAGAGGGCATGCTCTCCGACGATGGTTCGCATCTTGCCGTTTTAAACGCAAGACGAGTTTCCATGTACGATTTACCCACTCCTTGAATTCCAGCGATAGTTTCCCAGGGAAGAAGGGGGCTGGGGATTACCGCACGCCTGTGGGCACAACCACCAGTTGATGTAATCAGGCGATTTCACTCATTGAGGAGTTTTGAGCGTAATCGGGATTTTTCACCAATCATCCCGAGGCTGAACCCGCCGCAGTCACGGAAGTTGAATAGAGTCTCCGCATTCGGACGGTTTATAAATTGGAGCGGTATCACCCTCGCGTGCCCACCATTGCGACCACCTGGGATATTCGGACCGGGGATCGTCGGACTGCCCACCACTCGCGGTGCGATGAGTCAACAACCGCAATCCGAACCGAGCCCTGTCGCCAATATCGCGATCAGAGCTCCTCAGGAACTCAAGCAGAATCGGAACAGCGGCGCGTGACCCAGTGGATCCTATGCCGGTAACAGCGTTGATTTGTGTAAATTCACGATCAGCGCTTTGAGTTAGTGCCAAGAGAGTGGGGAGCATTCTGTCGCCGCCGAGTTCAGCCGCATCATCAACGTAGTTGGAGATTTGTGGGTGCCCCTGAGCCTCGCGCTGCAGAAGCGGAAACCACTGCACATCGGCGCTCTTGGCTAGATAATTGGCACTCTCGATGTGCTCATACGATCCCACTTGGGCTTTCGTTAACAAATCCGCAAGCGCTTTCATACTGCGCTTCGTATCCAGACGATAGAAGGCTAGTGGTGCGAATTGCCTGAATTCAGGTTTGTCGGCGAACGCCAGTAACACATCTTCGAAAGACTGCGGACCGAAAGTCGCCAACGTTCGCGCTGCTTCGCGGCGCTTATTGAGATCGTTCGATTTAAGCTGAGCGACAAAAACTTGAAGTGATCTTGGATCCTGATTGCCGCTGGTGTCTACACGAAAATGGAGCGTCGTCTCCACGTGGAGAGTGTCCTTGGGGGTGTCAGGGCTGAAATAATCCACGCTAGCAGGGGCATAAGAAAGACTACGTTCAGCCTCTACCGAATATTCGCCCGGTGCCTTTATCTCATGGTCAAAGTTCAACAGCAGACGCTCAACGTGTTTCTTGCCAGGAAGAAGGACTGCTGATGAAGATAAGCAGCTCCCTGCGAAACCAAGTGGCGCACACCCAGGGGTTAGATCGGGTGTATGAGACACTTTGATTTCGTAGCCCGAACAAAACGAATAGGGATCAGTGGAGGGCAGATTTTCCGCGTTCGTACCTTCATTGTTAACTTCAAAGTAAAGGAAAATAGGCTCACCGGACGCGAAAGTGGATTTTTCTAGATAGAACTCTCCGGAAAGCTGAGCCGTGGCTACGGCAGACCAGCCAATTAATAAAGTCGCAAGTAATCGAGTGTGTATCACTTTACACCGATTAGACACCGTCGCCTGGGGGTAAGTTTCGGATTCACAGTTGACGAAACCAGGCGATAACACTCAACCCCCCCCTCGCAGGGGTCGATGAGTGAAATGGGGATGTTACAACAGCAACCAACCTTGTCGTACAATCTCGCCCGAGGCAGGACACAATGAACATCGCTCATGTGGCTTCAAAGGCGCTAGCTCCACTGCTGATAATGGTTATTGCTACTTGGTGGACGGTGTCACCGACAAGCTATGTGGCCTGCATTCGCAAGGTGCCGTTGCTTTGGGCCAGTGCCTACCCGTTGAGCGCAAAGCCTTGGTTTCCTCGGTATCTACGTGCAATTGGAATTTTGCTCTGGGTGTTGTTTCTGGTGGGAATTGTCAATTGGTGGCGAGTTCGGTAAGTTGCGAGCAGCATCAGCACGGACTTCTTTTCTCAATTAATGCGAGTAGGCGATTACACTCCCCCCTTTCGTTGGGCGTCAATGAGTTCTATAAAAAGGGATGTCAAGAAAAAAGCTCCGCCCCGGCTGGAGCATCGAACTTTCTTGGGTTCCAGCCCACCGTATCGTGTCGCCGGAGAAATGTGGCTTGTTCATCTCAAGGTTCTTTCTCATAGTTTGTGCGGTCGAGTCTGAGAGAGCAGCTAGCGAAACGGTTGCGTCAAAAGCAACCATGGTTCTATCCGAGGCTCGTGGCCTATGGCTATTTCTGTTGTCCGAGGGGGCATAACGTGAAATGGGTGACTCGGTGCAGAGCACACGGGGCCGATCTCATTGACTGATACTCACCCTCGAAACCGAGCATCTGCAGTGGTTCCGGCAACTTCGCGCGCAAGTCGATTTACGCAGGAACTTCGCCGCCTTTTACGCCGTAGAACACCACCCAGACGGCCAAATCCCCGCTGCAGTTTTCGAACTGGTGCTCCGTTCCTGCGGCGACAAACAGCAGGTCACCTGCCTCGAATGAATCGCGCTTGCCGTCGTGGAACAGCACTCCATGGCCGCGGACAATAATGTACAGCTCATCCTGCGTATGAGGCGTCTGCACGGTCGGACGCACAGGAAGGGAAAGTTTTATCTTCACGGTGCCGCGTTCAAGGAGGGTCACGGCATGGTCGCTCTCAGCGCTAGGGATACGCTTTTGAGCTTGCACAAAAGGGATCACGCCGCTGCGCCGATCTAGGTTTTCCATACGATGCCTCCGGCAGTGTTCATGGTAGTATCAGCACGCGAAGGCGAACAATAGAACCATGCTGACCGTAAGATTTCAGATTATAGATAACAGGCAATAGTACGTTTTGACTCCTGGTCATTGAGTGTAACGGCGATGTTTCAACAACGACCAAGAACATCTAGCCTATTCAATCTGGGCAGCGTCGGAAATCGAATGTAAGCGCTACCGTCCCGTTTCGTTCGTCTAAAAGGCGACGCTGGATGTTTGGATCGTTCGCGTCTGCTCCAGGTAGGTGCTTTCGCAAGAATAGCTCGACGAGTCGCACGTTATAGATTTGCCCTGGCGTGAGGGCAAGGTCGTTCAACACCTGTGCGCCCGCACCGACGATGCCGATACTCCTTACATAAAACTGCTTGCCTTCGTCCACATCAATGTCGAGAAAGATCAGTTTCTTGCCGTCGTCAAATCTGGTCTCGGGCACGGAGGTGAAGTTGATGTAGCCTAGCTCGCCGTAAGCCTTGCGCAGGTTTTCCAATCCTTTAGCAATCTTCTCGCGGCTGAAGATCCCGCCGTCATTGATCGGGAATAGAGCGCGTAGGGCTTCGATGTTGCTAACCGCCTTGTTGTGCTTGAACATGATCGCACCCAAGGTGTATCGCGGGCCCTCGTCCACGTGAACAAAAAGGGCAATATGTAGATCAGCAGCGTTCCTTATCAGTGTGGTCGCGTTGCCGTTAACCTGCACTTTGAAGTATCCACGGTTCTGCCAGCCCACTCTGGCTCTTTCCAACGCCTCGTCGATCACTCCGTCAGGCGCGTCCCCATGTGTTTCCTGCCGGATCGAAGCGGCGATCTCGTCTTGGTCAGAAATCGGCATCTGAAGGAAGCCCGAGAACGTTACGTTGTCGATTGAGACTTCTGTGCCCGAGGGTTGCGCCTCAATGACGTCTCGCACGCCTAAAAGCTTGGAATCGGTTGCCCGCAAACGCGTAGAACGCCATCCAACTGAACGCTGCAATGAAGGCAGGCGTTGTCGTGTGAAACAGGCGCATAGTCACTACCGCGAACACAAACACGAGCGGCACATATCCGAAGAATGCGAATGGGCTAGATTTCGGCGTTGACGGTACTCCCGCCACGGGTTGTTCGTGGAGCGTGCGAGTGCTACCAGAAACCTCCATTGCAAACTTAACGTCATATCGTCACTGTTTTACGGTCTCCTTCGCTACGCACTCTTCACGGATATTCATTACGCCCAACTCATATTTTGCGAAGCGACTGCGTCCGAGTCCAACTAGATTGGAAGGTCCCTGGCGTGTTGCAATCAGGCGATTACACTCATGAATTCCGCTGGCCGGTCAATGAGTGTAATCGCGATATTTCAACAGTAACCGGCCCCACGCGGGGAACACAATAAATCGGTCCACCGAACAGCACAGATCGGATTTGTGAATTGCTATCCGGTGGGTGGCGTTCACGGCTAGAGTCTTGTCAATCAGCTTCCGACTTGGCTTCGTACTGTTCGGCCTTCGCCGATTCGACCCTTCAAACGCAAACTCGGACATAATTCCTGATGACTAGGAGAAATTCGAGTCCATAAGGCCTGCGTCGGACGTCCCACCAAACTGATCAAGTGCACGCTTGTAGAACGTTTCAGCTTCCTCAAATCTTTCACGTCGCTCATAAACGAGTCCTAGATCGTTCAGATTGGCGATGATTGTCAAATCACCAGGGCGAAGGAACGCTTGGCTCGATTCCACCGCATTTCTGTATAGAGCTTCTGCTTGTGCATACTTGCCGTTCTTCGATTGGTCAGATCAATTCGCACGAAGCCTGCCTTTGGAGGGAGGTAGACTCTAAGTTCCCCTTCCCGCTGTTGGGGTGTGAGTTCGACTTCTGAAGGCTCGCTATAACCTAAGCCCGTGCTGAAGAGTGAGTACCCCGCGTCTTCATCCTGGCATAGACGGTGTATCTGCCCCACCAGGGAAGGCCATCAAAGCGATACTCGCCCTTCACATTGGTTCTTGTACGAGGAAGCAACGTAGCGAGCCGACCCCCAGTGGCATAGCAGTTACACTTATGCTTTTCGCTGGCCCGCCGGTCTTCATCCTCGAAAGAGACAGCTTTATCTGCCCCACCAGGGAAGGCGCATCAAAAGCGATACTCGCTGTTCACATTGGTTCTTGTACGAGGAAGCAACGTCAGCGAGCGCGACACCCACAGTGGCATAGCAGTTAGACTTATGCGTTTCGCTGACCCGCCATCCTGAGCAATTGCGGTTCCGTAAATCGCCCCGTTCGGACGTGCTTCGTTCGACATCGCCCTCCTGAGCCACATCAAACCGCCAAACAGCCACGCGACAGCGAACAAAATGTTGATGGAATCCATGGCGACCGATTATAGCCCACGTTTTCAACGAGGTCGTCTAGCAGATTTCAGTCATCATTGACGTAACCAGGCGTTTACACTCAAAGCCCCTCGCGCTCGCTCTTCAATTTCGCAGCTTGCGCATCCCACCCTTCTCTAGCCTGGGCGAGGACCTTCACTTCGCCACTCGCGAGCGGGCCCCGGCCAGAATCAAAACCGGAAAGTGTGCGGATGGGGGGAGGAGCATTTTGCCGTCGCCTTATACCACCCCGTCAAACAGGCTGCACCGAAGTCGTCGTAGTCGGGGAGGAAGGATCGCTGTTGGTCTCTAGCCCCTTGTTGCTGCATTCCACGGTATCCCTGATTGCCACTGGTCATGTAGATGCTGAGGGACAAAGGGTCAATTGTTTGTGCCTCCCTTTATCTCCCGTAATCCCGTCGCGGCTAGGCTGCGCCTTTGGCCGATTCCTTTAAGTAAGCAAGTACCTCGATGCGCGTGGCCTTCGGGCTTAACTTTGGGAAAGATGTGTTGGATTTTGCCGTCGGGGCCAATTACAAAAGTGGTGCGAACTACACCCATGACTTTTTTGCCATACATGTTTTTCTCCTGCACCACGCCAAAGGCGTTAGCGACTTTCTTATCGGCATCGGCGAGCAGGGAGAAGGGCAATTTGAATTTCTCTTGAAATTTCTTCTGCGCCTGGGGGGTGTCCGGGGATATGCCAAGTAACACGGCGCCGGTTTTCTGCATCTGTTTATAGGTATCGCGAAATTCACAGGCCTCGACGGTGCATCCCGGGGTATCGGCGCGAGGATAGAAGTAGAGCACTACCACTTTCCCGCGAAGGCTTTTCAGCGAGATCTCTTTTCCATTCTCGTCCTGCAAGGTAAACTCGGGGGCCTTATCATTAATATTGATATTCATGAGCATCTCGTTTTTTGGGAATTCAGGGTGGGATGAGGCGTCCGGTGGTCCGGCATTGGCCGGGCGAAAGCTGGGGCGTCTTCCCTCCAGAAGATCCTTATACCGCAGACTAGGCCTCGTCGTCATCGTGATTCTGGCATTGTGCGTTGTGGGTCCTTCTCGGAGCGCGGCGCAAGGAAGGCCGGAGCTCAAACGTCCAGAGGAGGCGCCTGCGGAAAAGCCTACTGAGACCAAGAAGAAAAAAAATCAAAAAGGACCGCGCGCGGTGGGACTTTTGCAGATCAGCAATGGCAAGGCCACGCTAATTCCGATTGCTATTCTGATCGATGGAAGGTTCTACGATGCGAGCGTCTACAAGGCAGACCCGGTGCCGATGGCGCTGGAGGGCGGGACGGTCTACGAGGCGGAGCAGACGGGCGAATCGCAAGGATTATTTACGGTGCATGGAGCGCTGCACAGCCAGAGACCTGGCGACGCGAGTCTGTGGATGGGCTCTGGCTCTTACGTTCTGAATGGAGCTGAGGTTGCGAAGACCAGGCACAAAGCGGAAGACCGGCCGGTGGGACTAGATGACACTACTGACGCCCCACCGCGGCTAACGAGAGGAAGTGGGTCTAAAACTGCGGCCGCATCCGATTCCGGCTCAGCGCCTTCTTCCAAGGGGTCGTCCGGGACGGGATCATCGGAGAAGGCTGCGGCGGCGGGGACGGCGCAGCCGGCGAACGGTTCCTCTGGTGGCGGGGCTTCTGGCCAGGATACACAGAAGGCATCGACAGGATCGGCTCCTGCCGCGGATCAGGGTGCTAAAGGGCCGACAACGCCTGGACAAGCGACGCCGAGCCCAACATCTCAAAGTCCATCTCCACCTTCGCAAACTCCATCTTCGCAAGATCCATCTTCGAAAGAGCCAGCATCCGGAAACTCAGCATCTCGAGACTCAGCATCTCAAAGCTCTTCAACTAAGAATTCATCCGCTCAAGCTCCTGCGCCACAAGGTCAGAACGCAGAAAACTACTATCGTCCGACGCTGCGGCGAGGAAAGCCTACCGAGACCGCACCTCCGACAGAAGAAGAAAGTGCGCCGAAAGTTGATAAGAGTGGGTCGCCGGGGACGGCTGCTACGTCCGCTACGGCCGCTCAGGCTCCAGTACAACTTGTGCCTGCGATCTCGGATGCGGGGGGACCTGATCCGCAGTCGTATAAGTTCTTCTGGAAAGAAGGCGAGGAGAATGAGCGGCGGCAACAGATGCTTGCTCTGGCGGCGGCTGAGGTGCGGGCTTACGTGACTGCACGAGAGAAAAACGCCATTCCGGCCAAGCCAGCTTCCAGAAATGCTGGGACGGCGAAGGCGGGTACGGCGGCCCACAAAGCGGCAGCAAAACCCCCCGAGCCGGTATTTGAAAATATTCAGTTTCGCGCGTTCGATGTTTGGAAGAATAACCAGGGGGTGATGGTCTTTTGCGCGGAAGCGCATCTAGCTCCCACGGCGGGGTCATCTGCAGCAGCGGGACTATACAACGTCTCGATCGCGGCGAAAAGCGATATCTACGGCAACTTGCGCAAACTGTATTCGGGCGTGACCGACAAATTTCACCTTGACGTGACTCCGCGGCTGGAACTGATAGACGCGGTGGATGCGGACGGCGATGGCCGAGGGGAATTATTGTTCCGAGAGACGACGGACGCCGGCAGCGGATATGTGATTTACCGGGCGACGCCCGACAAGTTGTGGAAAATGTTCGACAGCCTGGCGGCGGAGTGACGGAAATCAGCTCTCAAGTCTCGATTCCGACATAGGACACGCGCCCAACCAGATAATCGGAAGCGGTTCTGCCTTCCTCCATGTTCATAATTTCGATGGGATAGGCCTGGTTGTGCGGACGAAGAATGAGTTGATTGCCGGCGGTCTCCACGTACTTCACAGTGCAACTGCTGTTCTTGAGCACAGCGTACATGTTGAACTCGCCCTTGCGGTAGGGCTTGAGCGAGTTGTAGTGACGGTCGATCAGGAGTGTGGCTCCGGGCAAGAGGCGAGGGTACATGCTCATGCCCTCGCGAGCGTCTGCCTTGATGAGCACGAAACGCTCCCATTGATCACGATCGCCCTCGGTTTCCGGTTTGAGTTTCTTGAGAAAGCTTTTCTTGAATTTCAGAATTTCTTTTACGTGCATGCTGGTGAGAAGAGGGTGGGTAGCTGCGACGGCCGAATCAGTCAGCAGCACATTCTGAAACTCGTCGCCGCTGGGAGGCAGGATGGAAGCCCGCTTGTTGACCTCGGAGGGATCGAGCAGATCCAAGACCGAAAGATGCTGAACGGCGAGGACTCTATCCATGCCCTCTAGACTCAAGCCGCGCTTGCGATTCAAGAAGTTAGAGATGTGGGCCTGCTTAAACCCGGTCTGTTGAGCCAGACGGAGGCCAGTCAGGTCGCCCTCCTCAATTCTTTCCCAAAGAGCGTTACGCAGATTTTCTTGCAGGACGCGGAATTTCATAGCGGGAGTATAGCATGCGGCCTATAGCAATATGCTAATCGGAAATAGTTTTCCACAGCCGCATTGGTATAACGACCTTGACCCTAAAACTTCGGAGCTATAGGATCGCCATATTGTATAACCCATTTCATTCTTCGGGGTTATTAATCCAATGAATAGCATGGACAATTGCAACGAAGGAAAGAACTTTATCGAATTCCGCCGGAAGGTACGGGCGGCCGAAGTGCTTTCCGCAGCGATGGATCAGCTGCTAAGAACGCTGCACTTCAGCGGCCGAATCTCTGTAGTCGTACAGAACGGCCAGGTGCTCAAATCCGGCTATGAGGAAGGATTTTTTCGCCAGAGCCCAATCGGTTCCCGCCGGAAGGAGGGGACGGCACTGGAGACAATCTCGTCATAGCTTTGCCGGTTTACGGGGCGACAAGGCCACTCAGTAGATTTAACAATTAAACAGCTCAAGCAGGCCATCGCAAAAAGAAACGAGCCCTGCGTTCAGAACCGCTCCGACAGCGGCTTCTGGCGCAGGGCTTTTTCTTCGCTGCGAGCGGTGTGCAGAGCCGACAAGGAGTCATGCGAATGAAGTCAAGGAAAAGCGAGGCGACTACGAAAGACGAGTCCCTCGAGCTGAAGTACTGCGAACGGTGTGGCGGTTTGTGGTTGCGTCCGGTGAATAGTGGACAGATCTATTGCGTGAGTTGCTCGCGTGAGATGGCCAAACTTCCACCCCCATCGAGCCAGGCTGAAAGTGTAAGGTCGCCTCGAAAATGTGGGTCGGAAGTGGGTGACCGTGGTTTCGAAGCGTATCTGATGGAGGCAATTGAGGCCGAAATGTTGGGAGATTTGTCATGACCGAAGCCATCCGTCCGATCGAGGGACAGGAAGACGAGCGGGACCCGTTGTTGGGGACAACCGAAATGTCTGAGTTGATTGCGCCGCATCAAAGTGAGCCTTCTTCGGACGGGGCTTCCAGGAGGAGCGATTCGTGGCGCGAACTGCCGGTTCACACGTTTCCCGTCCGAACACCAACCGCGGATGTGGGCGAGTTGGAATTGGAGGAAGAAGATTGGGATCCGGAGCCGGACTTGTGGCTCTACCGAAGGAAAACGACGGCACTGTTGCGGCGGTATATGCAATGGTCGCTGGAAGCCGGGCGCGTGCCGTCGCTGCTGGGGCGGGAGTTATTCCGGGCGAAGATCTCGGCCTACACAGCGACAACATTTGAAGCACGAGTGATCTTCCTGCATGACATGGAAAGATGCCTCGGCCGGCTGAAGGGCTTCGATGGCCAGATCATAGCGCGCATTGTATTGCAAGAGTACGATCACGAATCGGCGGCGCGACTGCTTCAGTGCGATCGCAAGACAATTGAGCGCCGATTGCCAGAGCTGATCGATTATCTGAGCGAAGAGTTTCTCAAGGCGGATTTGATCGAGCGGTTGCCGGAGACGGCGGAGGAGGCCCTGTGAAGAGCGAACGAATGAACATGAGGAGCCTGTGGACAAAAGTTGTCAAGAGGGAAGCGGGGTGTGGTTTTGTTCAAGTGATTGAAAACGTGGAGAAAATAAAATTAGAAAAATGTCCCAAAGCTCCTTTGCAGTATGATATAATGGTTTTATAGAGTTAAGTAATAAGCAATAGTCACGTGAGGCGCGCTGCAGAGCGCGCCTTTCGCATTTCGGGGAAATGGTTATCGCACCGCGCACTTCAATGGCGGGAATGGCAGACTCGATGCCGCTGGCGCGGCGGAGTGGTTTAGTGGAGGGACGAGAGGTGGGCGGAAAGAAGGCCAGGGGGAACAGCAAAACAACGAAGGCCAGAGGAAACAGCAAAACAGCGAAGAGGGCATCAATTCAGAAAACTGATGTTGCGAAGAAGAGGCCGGTGAACATTGTCGAAGCCAGAGAGAAGGTAGCGAGGCTGGTGAGTGTTTCAGCGCCTCAGATTGCGATCAAAGTGATCAAACAGGCGAAGGCCGGACAACTGGCATCCGTGAAGTACATGTTTGAAATGGTGGGCTTGTATCCAGCAAAAGAAGAAGCCGTGCCAGAGGGGACAGAAGATTCGCCGGCCTACAGGTTGTTGAAGCGGATGGCGTCGCCCAGCGAACCGGTGATTTGCGAAGACGATCGAGGGGCAGCGTTAACCAGCGATGCGGTGCAATCGGCGCGGGAGGCGACCAGAGGTGTTGGGGACGATGCCGGCAGCAAGGATCTCCCGGCGGGGACTGCCGAGCGAGAGCCGGCAAGCGCAGGGCATACCGTAGAATGAAGCCGAGCTACGGAACCTCTGAGATAGGGCGGCAGCCGGCGCTATCGATTTCTCCGCGCGTAGGGCCACGTGGGAGAATACGAGATGGGGCGGCTCCGGCCGGCGATCCTAAACTCGACCTTTTGAAGAAGACCGGCGCGGGCAAGAATGTCCGCGCGCCACGACGCAAGGCAGGGATGGACATTACATGGGTGACCGACCGAATCGCGGTCGGAGGTGGAATCTGGAACGCGGACAACATGGCGACGGTGTCGCGCGCGGGAATTACGCACATCATCGACATGCAGATTGAGTTTGATGACACGCCGCTGGCGCAGCCGCACGGAATTTCCGTTTGCTGGAATCCGGTGGACGACGACTTCGAGCCGAAGCCGGCCGAGGTGTTTGCGCGCGGCGTCGAGTTTGCGCTCGCTGCATTGGAAAAGGAAGAAACGAAGCTGCTTGTCCATTGCGCGGCTGGCGTACATCGAGCACCGATGATGACATTGGCGCTGCTGAGTGTGATGGGCTGGGACGTGGAGGGCGCGATGGATTTGATCGAAGGGCGCCGGCCAGCGGCGGATTTCGCCGACGTTTACGTGCGGAGCGTGGAAGAGTTTTTGAAGGGGAGGCGGTGAGGAAGGCTTTGTGAGTTACGAGTCTTGCCTTTCAAACATGGCTACGAGAGCGAGACAGACGAGGCGCCGTCATGGAAATAACTGAAGAAATCGGCTTTGGCTCAAGCGATCGAGGGGATCTCCCCGACTCGCTTGGGCAAGCTTTTCGACCGCGGTTCAAGATGACAGATTAGTTTGAGGGAGGAAGTATGTTTGAGAGATGCCGCCCGGCGGGGCGGCTTTTTTATTTGGTGCTGGCCGTGGCCGTCTCGACATGGAGTGTCAGCGTTTCCGCGCGTGAAGCAGCGTCGGGAGCGAAGGCGGGAAAGTCAGCAACTCCCCCAGCGGCGAGGCCGGCTGCGGCAGGACCTGTGCCGCGGGCGGCTTCGCCGTCCCCCCAAAGCGGCCTCACGATGACTGACGTCGTGGATACCGTGTCCCTGGCGAATGGTTCCCCGGCGGAGGGGGTTCTTGTGATCAGTTGGCCGGCGTTTGTGACCGCGGGCGGCACAGCAGTTGCCCCTGGCGTGGTGAATGTAACGCTGGGAACGAATGGTGCATTGAATGTGGAACTGGCGTCGAACGCCAATGCGACACCTGCGGGGGTGTACTTATACGGTCGTCTACCAACTTGGACCTGGCGAAGTACGGACAGAATACTGGGTGGTACCAGCAAGTTCCCCGGCGACGTTGGCGCAGGTGCGGACGACGCCGGGATCAGGGACAGCGGCTCAGCCGGTATCGATGCAGTATCGTGAATACTGAGCTGGCGGCGAAGGCGAATGACAACTGCTGTGGTGCATCTGACGGGCACGGAAACGGTGACGGGAACGAAGAGCTTTGTTGTTCCTCCAAATGTTCCGACGCCGGTGGGCACTACGGGATATTGCGAACAAGGCATACGTAGATTCTTCGATAGCGACGGTGGGAGCGGGAAATTTTTTGCCAACGGCGGGCGGGGCGATGACGGGACCGCTGACGTTGAGTGGAAATCCAACGGCACCGCTGCAGGCTGCGGCGAAGCAATATGTGGACGCCGCGGGCGCTGCGAAGGCTGACTTGGTGACCGGGTTGGTGCCGACAAATGAATTGGGAAGTGGAACGGCATCAGGACTGAATTGTCTGCTGGGCAGCGGGACGTTGGGGGCCATGCGGATCGAGCGCAAACGCAACAGCGATCCAGAGCGTGCCGGTAGCATCGAGTGCGCCTACGAACGGGCAGGTGCTGGCGTATTCATCGACGTCAGGGGAGTATTTGCCTGTAACTCCGAGCGGTGCGCCGGGCGGAGTGGTGAGCGGGCCCAGCGCCAGCCAGACCATCACGCAGCCGTTGGGAACCCAACTAAGCGTGAACAATCTGAGCGGGATTCGTTATGTGACGGGGACGGATAACTGGAGCGTGAGTCCGAGTGGAAGCCTGGTCGGCGGAACGCAGGCGACGGTGACACTTTCGCCGTGTCCTGTGGGAATCGATACGACCGGTAACTCGATGTACTTCGTTTATCTCAGCGGGCAAGGGACACCGGAACCGGTGATGGTAACGGGAGGGACATGCACGAGCGGTGGGGCGTCAGGGACGATTGTCTTTACGCCAAAGAACTACGCACGCGGCGACTTATGTGCTGGGCAGCTGCATCGAGCGGGATTCAAGAGGCGGATCAACGACGCTTGCGGAGTGCCGAACGGAAGCGGCGGCAATCCGAATGCGCGCGTGATTCTTCCGGCGACGGGTGCGACCTCAAATGCAATCCCGGTGTACGGATCGATTTTTGGACACTGCAGCCGGGCAACGATTGAGGGAGACGGAGCTCTGCTTTCGTGTTCGACCCGTGACCGTTGCGTAGTTCTGGGGGATCTGACGAATTCGAACCACTATGGGGGGATTACGCTGCGGGGAATCAACTATGACCTCAACAGTGAATGCAGATGGATGTCAGATCACGAATACGCAGACGGCAGTCGAATGTAGTCACGATCACTGTGGCATCTGGATGCAGCACGATTCAGACCGGGGATCTGGTCAACATCAATTTCACGGACTGTGCCAAACTATTGGGGAAGCCACGGACCGGTTACGGTTTCGGGGACTTCCATCACTTACAGCCAGACGGGAGCGAAACCTGGCGTCGCAGGCGAGTCCGGGAACAATTGCGATTCAGAATGCGGCGATCGAAGACAATGCGCTTCCGGGAACGATGGAAGATATCAAGTACAGTGCCGGGGGCGGGGGAAAGTTCAATCAGTTTTTTGTGGATCGACAACGATCAGGCGACGACGATTCGGAATTTCGACAATGGAGGCAATCCGCTCTTGCTGCACCGCCAACCATTGCGGATCGTTTGTTTATTCGGCGGGAACGACGGCAGCGCACGCCGGTGCTATGGCTGGACAAGATGAATATCAGCGCACAGTGCGGCGGAAATGGAGTGACCGTCTATGCGAACAACAGGACGCACATCACCGATAGCGTGATTCAGGGTTTCGGCATGTGGGGGGTCTACAGTTCGACGATCCTGGGAAGCTTTGGCGGAACGCAGCTCGATAATGTGTACAACGAGGAAGGCGCGGGGCCGTGCCCGAACCCCTACTTCGGAAATGCGTTCAGCGCTGCTGGGATTATCTACTCCTCGGGAGGCGCTCCTTTGTTGGTGCGGGGCGGGGAACAGCCGAATGGATGGATGCCAGCGTTCGCTAATACAGGATCGACGCAATATGACTATTACGTCGTGGTGCACGATTCGACGGGAGGGACTAGCTATCCACTGTATGCCGGCTACGCGCTCAGCAACGGGAGTGGAACCATTCAGGTACAGTGGCCGCACGTTGCGCCGCAAGGGACCGTCACTTACGACCTAATACGTATGACGCCGGGCACATTGGGAGGGAATGGCATTGTGTTTCCAGTGCAAGGAGCATGCGGCGGCGGAAGTCCGACGGCTTGCGGCGGCGTAGCTACTAACCTGGCTCAGTGCAGCGGGTTGGTTTGTAATTTTACCGATAGCGCCGCAGTAAGCACTGCGAGCTATACGATCGCTGCACCGACTTGGTTCCCGACGCTTTATTTTTGGCCGGGCGGACTGGTGTTGAATGGGATTGGGACACAGAATGCGGGCAATCTGGCCTCCGCGTTTGTAGACACGGATCAGGGAAGCGCAAATAGTTCGGCATGGATTTCAGTCGCGGGTTTTTTGCGTCCGACAATTTATGCGCGTCAGTGCTCCGGTGGGTCGCAAGTTGCGTATGGGGGAGCATGGATCCAGTGTCTGGATGGGGACAGTCATGGGAACTCGTTTGCGCCGGTTGGTGCTCTTCTGCTGAACAACGGTCCGAATGTGGGCAACCAGGTGGCGGGACTCAAGGGAAGATTGAACTTTGCGACGTCCCCCGCGGATGGGATCAATCAATCGCACATCATTACGTTAGTGGATTCGAATCCGGCGAAGACACTGGCTACGACGTTGAACCGACCTCCAAATGATGCTGCTGACACCTACATTGGACTGGATCAGGCCGCGGGGGGCAGCCCGAAGAGTTTGGCGCAGCTTGCCTTTGGGGCTCCGGTGGCGATCTCGTCTTATATAGGAAACAGTGGAGATAACACTAGTTTCCTCGAGCGGCTTACGGCATCGGGAAAGTCGTTCAACGTTCCAGTAACTGTCAATGGAAATCTTACAGTAACGGGAGTGTGCACGGGATGCGGAGGGGGAGGTTCGGGAACAGTGAACAGCGGAGCAAGCGCGCAATTGGCGATGTATCCGGCGAGTGGCGCCGCGGTGAGCGGGGATGCGGGGCTGACGGATAGCGGCTCGACGTTGAATTATTCGGGAAGCAACGGAATCTCAGCCGTGGCAGGGAACTTCAGTGGGAATGTGACGGTCAACGGGCAACTGCTGGTGGCCGGCCCGTGGATAGTGAGTTCTCCCATTCCGGGGTCTGCGATGGCGGCGGCGGGCGCGGGAACGTCGGCGTTAGGGATCTCGAGCGACGGCAACTTTTATATTTCAGCCAGCGCAGGGACGCCGCAGAAAGTGGCGACGACGGCGACAAGTTCGTATTTTTCGAACCTGTTCCAGGAAGACGCGAATGACTTGGGCGAGTATAACGGGACGACGGCGCAAAACCTGCACGTGTATTCCAGCTATACCAATAGTTCGACGTGGCAACGGACATCTCTCGGATACGACGCAACGGACAATTACGCCGTGGTGCGCAGCGAGAATGCGACATCGGGAACAGCTCCCGGACTGGGTTTTTGGGTCAACAGCGGATTGAAGTGGGTGATTGACGCGAGCAGTAATTTGAAGCCGTGGACCGATCAGACGTACAACGTGGGATCGTTTAACTCCTCGGGAAGCGGCACCGGGTTGAGACCGGGAACAGTTTATGTAGCGGGGAGCCCCACGAGCAACAGCGGATTCGAGCTGGGAAAATTCGCCAACGACAGTTACGAGATTTGTAACGACACCACGAACGGGACGATCGTGAACGGACTGGCTGTGCTTACTGCGGCCGGCTGCGCGGCAAAGTCCGCAAGTGCGTTGACCAGCGGAATTATTGGTGTGGTAATTGCGGGGGCTGGAAGCTCAGGGGTGGCGACACTGGCGCACGACGGATACGCATACTGCAGCTTTGATGCGACCGCGACTGTAGTTGGAGATTACGTTGTACCCTCGAGCACGGCAAACGGCGGCTTTTATTTTTTATGCCACGACGCGGGATCCGCGCAGCCGACGGGGACGCAGGTGTTGGGGCGTGTGATGCAGGCCAGTTCGGGGAGCACGACGGTGGAAATATTCCTCGGGATGCCGGGCTCCAATGTCAGTACCAGCGCATCGTATTCGATCCCGTGGTTTACCACGAGCACGACGGGAACGGCGATCAGCTTTTCGAGCACGGCGAACAAAGTGGAGCTGTGGGGTGCGGTGCTGACGTTTCCGCTCACGACGACACAGGTTACGTACTTTGTTTCGACAGCTGACAATACCAGTAACACGTATGACATCGGAGTGCTAAATAGTTCAGGGAACATCGTTGCGCATATCGGAAACACGGCAGGGACGACGTTTGCGGCAAGTACGGGGTGGAAGACTTTGAGCTGGGCGGCAAGCGCAACTCTGCAGCCAGGAAAGTACTATCTGGCGATCACGAGTAGTTGTACCAGTTCTTGTGCGCAGGTTTACGGCGGCAGTTCCGCTGGGTTCACCTTTGTGGGAGGGAGCAGCGGAACTGCAGAGACTGTCACGGCGGGCGGGACGCTAAACAATGGGATTAGCATTCCGGTGGATAATCCGACGGAGGCAACGATCATGGCTTGGGAGGTTCATTAGTTCGGGTAACGGTTTCGAAAAGTACATTTATGGAGAGCAAATCATGAAGAGTGCGATCAATCCTGAGGCGGGAGAGCCAACTACTACACAATCATTTGAGCAGAGTGATCGAAATCCAACGGTTACGAAATGGGGTGGAAGGGCGGCGGGGGGTGGGCAGATCAAAGCTCCGGCAGCTTCGAAGAGCATGGTGACGCAGCCTGGACCGGCGATATCTCCCGATGCGGGGCTTCAGAACTATGACACCGGAGATATTGCAGACAACGTTCAGGACGAGGCTGAACGAGAAGCATAAGGTCGGGCACTGGACTTCAAAGGTTTCAAAGCATGTTTGATCGATAAGCCATTGGCGGAAGCTGATGGCTTTTTTGTTGCGGCGAAGAAAGTTGAACAACGAAGGACACGAAGTTCCACTAAGGAATTCCTAAAAACATGAGACGAATTGTTGTCATCGCGTTACTGGCTTGGCCACTAGGCCTTCAGATATGGGGCGTGCAAGCATTCGCGACGACTTACTACGTGAGCTCGAGCACGGGGAGCGATGCGAATAGCGCTACATCTCCGTCGACACCATGGCAGACGATTGGTCACGTGAACGCGCAGACGTTTCAGCCGGGGGATTCGATTCTGTTCAAGCGGGGGGATGTCTGGAATGAGCAGCTTGCACCAGTCTCTTCCGGCACTTCGGGCAATCCAATAACGTTTGACGCTTATGGGACGGGTAGCGCGCCAAACTTAACTGGATATTATGCAGTGCCGCCGTCGGCTTGGGTCCTAGTTAGTGGAAACGCGTGGAAGGCGCCGTTACCGGCGACTTATACCACGGTTAACTTCTGTTTATTTGGGTCGATCTGGGGACAGAAGGTTGCGGCTGCAACAGCGAATTTGACGGACCAATGGGATTTTTATCTAGCGAACGGGTACGTATACGTTTTCGCAACCTCAAATCCCGCAACTTATTATAACGAGCCAATTGTACCGATGGCTTTGAGCAATGCTCCGGTGATCAACATCAATGGAAAGTCATGGCTGACATTTCAACATTTTCTGGTGAACTGGTTTGATCAGTACGGGGTGTATGTGCAGGGGACAAGCGATCACCTGGTCCTCGCGAACATGGAAGCCGACTCCATGATCCCGCAAGGCACGCAGCCGCTGGGATTTTACGTTAATGAAAGTGCGCCGGGTCCGAGCGACATCAAGATATATAACTCGGAAGCGCACATGAATTACGACGGATTTCGCTTTGACGGGACAGCGAGTGCGATCACGATGATCAACGACAAAGGGTATGCGAATCGCGACGGAGCGTTGGTCGATAACACGTCGGCAGTTACCTATTCTTATTGTCATTTTTATGCGTCGAGCCTGGCGGTTGCGGGGTCGACGGATGTGCTGTCGACGAGCAGTAGCGGGCCGACGGCAGGGGCGGGGAATATTGCTGCGGATACCCCGCCGGCCGTCCAGTTGTATCAAAGGTATCCCGCAGAGGTAACGTTGACCGTTGACGATGCGGGGATGACGCCGAACGCCGATGTCTACTATGCAAATACGGTTTTGCCGGTCGCAGATGCAGCGGGGGTTCCGGTGGGAGCGGCGGTTACAGTGGGATATCCGCTGGCGCAGAGTCTAGTGACGGAGTTTCAAGGATGGATAAACGCGGGACGGGATGTGACTTCGCATTCGATGTCACACACCTATTACACGAATACAGATGCGCTTGACATTCAGTACAAGGGGAGCGGAACGGCAGCCGTGTTGAGCATCAGCGGCAAGACGTTGACGATCACGGTGACGGGGGCGAGCGACAGTGTGAGTTACAACCTGACGCAAGGACAAACACAAGGAACGATTTTGGGATTACAGCAGGCGTTGGCAGCAACGGGAAAATTTACGACTTCCTACCTGACGCCGTGCCAGGGTCCTTATGGAACCGGATGTTCAGCATATACGGCGCAGGCCTTGCTGGCACAGGATCTGGCAGATGTTAGCGGGCAGGATATAAGAGCGTCGGTCTACCACCTGCTTTTGGATGTTACGCGACTGACGACGGATGAGATTACATTGTCGCGGCAATGGATGACTACAAATCTGACCGGACTGCCGACTACGCCCGTGTATGTGTATCCGGGAGGTTATGAGACGACGGCGATGCAGGGGATCACGGAAGGCGTGCCGTATACGGGAGCACGCGGAGCCCTGAAAGAGGATTTGGGAGTGAAAGATACGTACGCGGATGGATTTAATCTGCAGAACATCACCAGTTTTGGAGTGAATCCATCATGGATGGGGCTAGCGCCGGCGGCGTTGAACCAGAAGATTCAAGCGCTGGTGTGGAAAGAAGCGGTTTGGGGAGTGTGCCGTGGGGAATCTTCTGGCATTGGAATGCGTCGACTGAGACTGGCGAACTGAGCACGACGGAGGTCACGAATCTAATTGGGGATTTGAAGACGAGCGGGGCAACGATCCGAACCAATACCGGATTGGTGAACTGGCTGCAGGGTGGGACACAAGTGACTGGTACTGACGGGAATTATTACTACGCGTTGCCAGCGAACAGCATGGTAGTGAACTTCGGGCCGACCAAGAATTCGCCGGTAGTAAATGCAGGTCAAAATCTAGGAACGGCGTATGCGCTGGACATCAATGGAGTAAACCAAAATAGTTATGGGAGCTCCTGGGACATTGGGGCACACGTCTACCAGGGTTATGCGATTTACGGCGGACGCGGCGGAGCGGGGATCTCGAAGATCGGGGGTGCGCCGAATCTGCCTTTTTTGGCGACGCTGCCGCAGGTTTGGGTGAATGGTTATGAGGGTGATTCGCTGTTCAGTTACGAACTTTCCCTGCCGGGCACATGGGTGACCGGACCGGCGCCAGGATGCACTTTCCACGCACCCTACTGGACGGGATCGCCGACGAATACGGGGTTGCAATCCGCAATCAACGACATTGAAACTTGCCGAACGGCGACTGGAGCGGGCATCAAACTGGATGTTCCACCGGCGCTCTATACTTCGGCGGCGGGACTGGTAATCCCCCAATCGAGCAACTCGCCGGCATCATCGTTCCTGATCCTGGACTCTACCCAAGATTCCAGTTTGCCGAACGGCACAACGGTATGCAGCCATGGAATTCAGGACAATCTTGCGACCTCGACCGATATCGGAATCGACAATCCCGATTGTGCCGGGGATGCGATGTATTACATGTTGGGAACGACCGTTACGAATATTCCAACCGGTGCATTCACGCTGGCTAATGGGGTGGCGACCAATACCGCGAATTACAACGACGTGCAGTACATGTACACGGTTCAATGCTCCGGGGCAAGCAACTGCGTGCCGCTGACCTTCTGCAGTCCACTCGGAACGTCACCAGATAAATGCAGTTCCGCGACACTGGCGCCGGATCACTGGTTGATCGAAGACGCAGAAGTTCGCATGAGTGCGGGAAATACCAGCAACAACTATCTCGTCAGCCTGGCGCAGATCGGAACGGAAACCTCGAGCACTCAACTCTCCACTCATATTCACTTTAGAAAAGACTGGGTGCATGGCGACTGGAGTTCTCTGGCGAACGGAGCCAATCAGGTGTCCTCCGCCTTTAAAATCGACTGCGTCTACTGCTCGATCGTGGATTCGCAGACCAGTCAGAATTTGCGTCCGGCCAGCGAGGGACATTCGATAACGGCCAATGGTCCGGGGCCTTACAAATTCAATCACGATTGGCTGGAGGGGCAGTCCTCCGGGATCTTTGCGGGCGGTTTCTCTTCTTCGAGCGCCCCATCGATCTCCGGCCTGGTGCCGTTTCAGGATGCAGAAGTTCGGCGTACCCGATTCACTTATCCGTATTCCTGGCTGGGGGCCAGCCCGATCTCGGGAAATACGCACGGCTACAACGGCTCGAACACGGAACGAAAAAATATCGAGGAGATCAAAGAAGGAGAGCGCGTCCTTTTTGACGGAGACATCTTTGAAAACGTGGATAATTCCGGCGGGCAAAGCGGCACGGCCCTCACGATCGACATCATCAATACTTCGGGCGGAGTCCAGACCGGCGCGAACTACGGGGCAGTGATCACCGATTTCACTCTTACGAACGCCATCATCCGCAACTCCTGTGAAGGGTGGGATATTGACGGCTCCTCGAATCCCTCGCCAGCGACGGGCGGCGGCGTCAGCTTACCTTTCCAGAGAGGGCTGTTCCAAAACATTCTGGAATACAACACGACGAATGGAAATCCGGGCTGCAGCGGAGTCAACAGCGTCGGCATCGCCATGAGCTCAGCCAGTATGCAGTGGCAGGGAACTATCAGCGGGAACGGCACGACGGCAACTTTCACGGCCAATTGTGCGGTGCAGGATTTTTCGAGCGGAAGCTGGCAGCCTACTTGTATGGGGCAGGTAGCCTCGGGATCAGTGGTTACGGGCGGCACCGGATGCGTCTCGGGCGGCGCCATTACCATGAGCCAACCGAACATCGCCGGAGGCTTACGAGCCGCCGCGACTACGCAATGCTCGGGCGGGGCAATCTCGGGCGTCACCATTACGTTACCGGGTTCGGGTTACAGTTCTGCCACAGGAACTCCGGTCAGCGGAACCGGCACGGTGAGTTTTACCCTGGTCAGTGCTCCAACCGCTCCTGGGAGGGGTTATGCAGTGCTCGATATCGTTCCCGGTCAACCGCTGGGGATTACGGGATGCCAGTCGGTGACGGGATTCAACATTCCCACGGCGAACAATGGCGGAATTGTCTATCCAACTGGAGTGGGGCCATTAGCTGTGGGAGGAACCAATCCCACCAGTCTCTCGGTCAGTTTTCCTTCGACCGTTTCCGGAACCGACTCTGGAGGATATTGCACTTTGACCGGAGTTCAAGGCACGCCACAATCCGTTGCCATCGATCACTACACCTTTGTGACCAACGCCACACACACGATCACGAGCAACAATCAGAATGGATCGTATCAGGGCGGACCCAACTTTCAGATGAATGCGTTAGTGCGGGACAGCATTTTGCTAGGCGGCGGCTTGAACAACAATCCGATTGGCGTCGGCACTCCGACCCTCAAGTGGGATTACGATATTACGAGTTTGACCGCAGATCACCTGGTCTGGCCCACGGGCACAGCGTCAAACTATACCGAGTATGGGAACAACTCTGAGTATTCCGATTCGGCCGGCTGCACCGGAGCGGGCTGTCATCCGCCCAGCACAATGTATTATCCGAGCACTCCGTATTGCACGGGCGTGACTCCGACCTCCTCTTGCGTGGGATTTATCGGCGCGATGAGCGCCACTTCCATGCCTCTGACGCTTCCCGACTACCACAACTTTGCACTCACCGGCGGCAGCTCTTTCAAGGCTGGCGGAGCGGACCAAGCCTCGGACGGAACGGACATGGGCGTGAACATTGCCGCGACCGACGCAGCCCAGACGCAGAATGTTTATGTTTGTCAAACGAACTGCGGAGTCACGGGACCGTATCCGGATCTGCCCAATCCTCCGATCACACCGAGCTTTTTTGGGGAGCATGTAAATGTGACGACCGATCCGTTCCCTTCGATTTCGTTTGGCGCTTACCGCAACCTGACGGGACAGACCGATTGGGCAGACATAGAGACAGTGAGCGGAACTTACGGGTTCACAAAACTCAATGGCTGGTTGTCAAAGGCGGCGACCTCTGGCGTAGATGCCATGTACACGTTCTTTCGGACGCCGGCGTTTTATTCCTCGAACCCAACCGGAACCTGCACCGGAGCGAGTACGGGGACGTGCTATCCGCCGACCGACATTGCGGCGAGTTGCACCAATGTGAACACCTTGAACGACTGCGATGGCAAGACGGACGGCACCGACCAGCACTTCAAGAACTTCGTGACTGCGTTGGTAGCGGACGTTGGTACGGGTATAAGTTTTTACGAAGGGTGGAATGAATACAACCAGACATGGGCTGGAACCACGGCGCAACTGGTGCGCATGATGCAGGATGCTCGTGCGATTGTGCTGGCGGTTAATCCGGCTGCCAAGTTCCTTAATCCCTCGGTGGTCTTCACTTACAACCCGATAACATGGGCGACTGACCTGACGCCATGGACTACCCTGATGTCCACGAGTGGCATTGATGCGGTGAGTGACATCATTAATATCCACGGATATACGTTAAACACTTCGTCGAGCCTAAGTGTGGCAGAGCTAGAGGTGCCGCTGGTTACCGGAGTACGCGCAACGCTGGATGCCGCGGACGCGGCGAAACCTTTGTGGATATCAGAGTTTGGTTGGGGGGCCAGCGTAACGAATGGCTTCACCGACCCTGATATGAGGGCGGCGTATGTGTCGCGGGCGGAGATTATTGCCGCGTCGCTGGGAGTGCAGCGAACATACTGGTTTGGCTGGGATGAGGGCGATGGCGCGGGAACATTATGGTGGGCGAATAACACCGACGCGGAGGGATGCAACGGGTCTGGAGTAGCCAACGCCGGCGGGTATCTTTGTGAGGCTGGCGCAGCAATGCAAGTCGTCTATAACTGGCTGCTCAATGCCAGACCGCAAGGGAATTGCAATGGGCCGGCTTATCCCTTGGTGGGAGTTTGGTCGTGTTTATTTACACAGGCGGGCACGGGCGAGGTAGTGGAGGTGGTATGGGACTCCTCTCAGACCTGTAGTGGTGGGAGTTGCACTACAAGCACGTATACGCCGAGCACCGGTTACACCCATTACTCCAACCTGGCGGGGCAGACCGGGACCATTAGTGGCGGCACGGTGCAAATTGGAGCGAAACCGATTTTGTTGAATTAGTTGGCTTAACCCAAAAGAGAATTTGCAGGAACAGTGAGTCAATCGAGGCACGGTGAGAACCGTGCCTTTTCGTTTGTGTAAATGAAAACGGACTGGAGGATCTCATGAAGAAGGTATCGATCAGGCAAACATGGATGGTGGTGGTGCTAAGCGGGATGCTGATGTGGGTGGCGTGTTCCACGGCGTGGATCGGTGAGGCCGAACAGATTGTGGCGGCGCTGATTCCGGCGACAGCGAATCTCATGACGCTGGCCGCGACTTTGCAGGGGAAGAGTGTTTCAGCTGCAGACTTACAGGCGATCCAGAGCGCCGGTTCACAGGCGGGAGCAGAGTTGCAACTGATGCAGTCGTTGATCGCGCAATATCAAAAGGCAGATGCAACGACTCAGCCGGGGCTGCTCGGTCAAATTCAGGCTGCGCTGAGCGCGGTACAGTCGACGCTAAACGGTCTGCTGCCGGCACTGCATATTAAGGATCCTACTTCGCAAGCGAAGATTGCGGCTATTGTCGGCACATTGATTTCAGAGGCAGAGTCGGTTGCGGCGATTGTGCCGCTGCTCAGCGCAAACGCCTCGGGAGTGACTGCGAGGGCCGAAAAACAAGCGAAGAAACAGCCCCCGCTAAGCGCGAGTGAGTTCGTGACTTCGTATAACGCGACAATGAGCGCGAAGACCGGGAACTCCGAACTGGACCGCGCGACAGCGGGACTCAGGATTCATTTGCACGGGAAGTTTTCCCGCTTGGCAAGCGCAGGGCTTTTGAAGTGACCAAGAATCGGCCAGACCCTAGATTCCTCAGATTTTTTACGCCATAACGAACGGATGTTTAGTCAACGGTAGTTGATGGGGGAAATCTGTGACGGATGAATGGAAGTTGCAACACCACGCGGCTTGCCAATGTGTACGGTGCATCAATCATCCGTCGCAGGCGCGGCCCGGGATTCATGTCTTTCCAGATCGATTACATGTAGTGACGATGCTGGAGAATCCGCTGCGCTGGAGGTCGCGCTACTGGAACTACTGGATGTTCGAGCGGGAGTGCGAAGCGGCGGGCGCGATCCTGTATACGGCTGAAGTTGCATTTGGCGAACGGCACTTCGAGGTAACGGAGGCAAGTAATCCGCGGCATTTGCAATTAAGGACCAATGATGAGATCTGGCACAAGGAAAATGCGCTAAACCTAGTGATTCAGTGCCTGCCGGCCGAGGCAAAATACGTGGCATGGATTGACGCGGATGTGAAGTTCAACCGGCCGGACTGGGCGCAAGAGACGCTGCAACTTCTGCAACACTACGACGTGCTGCAAATGTTCAGCCATGCGCAGGATGTAGGACCGAACTACGAACCGCTGTCAACAACTCCGGGTTTTCTGTACAAGTGGGTGACCGACAAACCCGGTCCGCATGAACCTACCTTTATGGCGCAGAGGTCCACGTATGGCTACTACAGCGTGCACAGCGGCCAATTCTGGCACCCGGGATTTGCGTGGGCGGCGAAGCGAAGCGCGCTGGGGAGCGTCGGAATGCTGATCGATCATGCCATTCTTGGGCAGGGGGACTGGCATATGGCGTCGGCGCTGGTGGGACAGGTTCAGCGATCTCTGTATTCGGGGTATTCGCCAGCATACAAACAGCGATGTTGGAAGTGGCAGGAGCAGGCGGAAAAACACATTCGGCGAAATGTCGGTTACTTGCCTGGTTTAGTGAATCACCTTTTCCATGGGGCAAAACGGAATCGGTCCTACGACCAGCGCTGGAAGTTTCTCGCACAGTCTGGATATGACCCGGATATCGATTTGAAGCGAGATTGGCAGGGGCTCTATCAGCTTACGGAGAGGAGCCAGTTGTTGCGAGATGGAATCCGGCAGTACGCGCGAATGCGAGATGAGGATTCGAGCGAAGTGTAGAGAGCCGCCGCCAGCTATCAGTCTTGCAATCGCCGGGGGATGCAAAAAGCATAGGAGATCATGAAAAGTGCTGACAGCGAAAGGCATTCGGCGAAGGAATGGCTTTACTTGCTGCAGCAAGCGGGGCGGAACTTAGATGAGCGAATCGATGGCCAGTCAAAGCGGGATCGGATGATCAGGGAGTGGCTGAAGATCCGAGTGAAGAAGGGTGGAATCGAAGCCTTCAATCTGAATCGGGCGCAAAGGGAGTATTCCCTGAAATGCAGTAAGCAAAACATAGTGCTGAAGGCCCGGCAGGTGGGGATCACGACCTACATCGCGGCGCGGTTGTTCGTGCAAACGATAACGCGCCCGGGAGTTTTGACTGTGCAAGTAGCGCACAGCCAAGAGTCGGCGGAGACGATTTTCAACATTGTGAGGCGCTTCTGGGAGAACCTGCCCGAAGCGATGAAAGGAGCGTTGGTGAGGTCGCGCTCGAACGTCCGGCAGATGGTGTTTCCGCGACTCGACAGCGAGTACCGGGTGGAAACGGCGGACGACAACGCGGGACGCGGGATGACCATCCAGAACCTGCATTGTTCAGAGGTCTCCCGCTGGCCCCGCGATGGATGGGAAACACTGGCGTCTCTAAGGGCAGCGGTGGTGCCTGAGGGGGAGATCATATTGGAATCGACTCCGAAGGGAGCGAGCGGCCCATTTTATGCGGAGTGGCAAAGGGCCAATGAAACCGGCTACACGCAACACTTCTTCCCCTGGTGGTACGAGTCCAGTTTTACGGAAGACTTCAAGAGGGAACTGGGGGCGCTGACTGCAGAAGAGGAAGAGCTGATTGAACGATACGGGCTCGGGGACGGACAGATCGCATGGCGTCGTCATCAATGGAAAACGCTGCGCGATCTGGCAGGTCAAGAGTATGCCGAAGATGCGAGCTCCTGTTTTCTGGCTTCGGGAGATTGCGTCTTTGAGACGGCAGCCATCGACAAAGGGATCGCACTGGCGGGAAACCCAACCGAAGTAGAGGACAACGGAAGACTGACTATTTGGTTTCCCCCGCAGAAGGGAAGAGGCTACATCGTTGGAGTGGATACGGCCGGAGGCGGGTCGAGCGGGGATTACTCCTGCGCTCAGGTAATCGACCGGGCGATGGGCATACAGTGCGCTGAATTGCACGGCCATTTTCCACTGTACGAACTGGCGACGCGAGTGGCGGATCTGGGCCGAAGATATGACGGAGCGCTGGTGGCGGTTGAGCGCAACAATCACGGATATGGAGTATTGGCTCACTTAGAACATTTGGGGTTCACGAATCTCTATGCGAAAGATGGACAACCGGGATGGCTAACGTCGGCGGTGAGCCGGCCCGCGATGATCGAGAATATGGCGGTGGTGCTAATGGTGAAGCCGGAGTTGCTCCATAGTCTGCGATTGCTGGAAGAATGCAGAACGTTTGTGAGGCGTGCGGACGGAAGTGCGGCTGCGGCCGACGGAACACACGACGATTGTGTGATGGCGATGGCGATTGCACTGGCAGTACGTCGCGAGGATGCCGGGCGAGCTTCGAAGAAAAGAATGCCAGGGATGGCTAGCCTAGTTGTGGGTTAGGAGAAAGGCACGCTCGGATTGATGTTCACCTATCACATCGCGATTGGAACTGGTTAAGGTAAGATGTCTGGCCTTCTGAGTGGGGATGCGTTGGCTCCGGAAAGTTTCGCGGGCAGAGTTTCTTCGACGATCACTCGGGCGGGCGGCGGCATTGATTGATTTGGTGGAAGCAGTCCAACACGTGAGAAGAATGCGAGGCGGGGCGCAGGGACATTTGATGCGCTGCTCCGATGGGCAATTTTACGTGGTGAAGTTTCGAAACAATCCGCAGCATCTGCGAGTGCTAACGAATGAAATGTTGGCGACGCGCCTGGCCGAGCGAGCCGGGCTGCCAGTTCCCCGGACGGAAGTTGTTGAAGTCGGGGATTGGCTGGTGGAACACACGGCGGAGTTGAGCATTCATCTGGCACACAACACCATTCCGTGCCAGGCGGGGCTACAATTTGGTTCGCAATACGCGGTCAGTCCGCTGGAAGGGCAGGTGTTCGATTATCTTCCGGCGGAGATGTTCGGCCAGGTGCGGAATCTTGAGACCTTTGCGGGAATGCTCGTGATAGATAAGTGGACGGGTAACGCGAATGGACGGCAGGCAGCATTTTGGCGGAAGTTGCGGGACAGAAAGTACACAGCGGCTTTCATCGATCAGGGATACTGTTTCAATGCCGGGGAGTGGACGTTTCCGGATTATCCGCTGCGCGGAGTGTATGCGCGCAATGAAGTGTACGAGACGGTGCGTGGGTGGGAGTCGTTTGAACCGTGGCTTTCGCGGATCGAGAAGATGGAAGAGGACGTGGTGTGGACGCTGGCGGGAGAAATTCCTCCCGAGTGGTACGGCGGGGAGTGGGACGAACTGGAGAAGCTGGTGCGAACGTTGATTGCGCGGCGAGGAGTGGTGCGGGAGCTGATTGAGGCGTTTCGAGTTTCGATGCGGCGTCCGTTTCCGGAGTGGGTGGATGCGGCTTAGTCCCTCTTTGAGCAGGGGGCACAGGGGCGGGTAATCAAGCACGGGTAACCCATGGCAGATTGGCGACAATTTGAATTCTTCTTGCTGCGGTACGTGCCGGACGCGATTAGGGAGGAGTTTGTCAACTTTGGTCTAATTCTGACCGAGAAAGTTAGTACGGAAAACGGATTTGCGGACGCGCGGTTTGCGAAGGATTGGCGGCAAATATTATGCCTTGACCCACAGGCTGACATAGAAGCGCTAGAAGGATTGCAGCGAGAAATTCGCGGCCAACTGAGCATCTTGAAGGATCGATTAGTTTTACTGAAATGGCTTGAGGACTCGGCGTCAAACGTGGTCCAGCTTTCGCCAGCGATGGCGTGTTTATCGATGGATCCGCTGCATGAACTTGATTTGCTGGAATTGCATTATCTGAAGGCGCGCAAGATTGCCGCCTCTTTAAAGCCAAAAGAAGCAGGTGGAAGACAATATATCTATAGCCGGATGCGAGATGCTTTCGAGAGTGCGGGAGTGTGGGAGTTGTTAGTGAAGGGAGTGCCCGCGGCACATTACACACGAGCGGGAGACCCTTTCGAGTTTGATATGGGGTATCCGAAAGGCGACGAATTCAAGTTATTTCATGCGGTATCGCTGAAAGGTACTGTCGATGCTTCGGTGATGTTGGCGGCGAGATATCCTGCGATTGCCGCAGGAATGCATGCGGCGCAAGGGGTGATACCTGTATTGACCGCGGTGGTTGACGACAACCTGGACAGGAGTCGGGAAGAAGTTGGGTTTGCCCTGGCGATGATGGTGGAGAACCATATCAAGATTTCGCCGCTGGCGGAGATGCCGGGGATTGCTGAGGCGGCGAGGCGGGAATTGAGAGCGTGATGCTCATCGGGAACACTGTCGGTGTTGTGCTTATTCTGCTTGCTCCGGTGGGACTTGTCTACAGCTGGTGGTTCTACTTGACTCGGATGAAGAAAGAGCAAACAGGCTGGCGTAAGAGAATCACTCTTCTATCCATGGCTCTGGTCTCGCTGGTGGTTCTGCTTTGGCCAGTGATGGTAGCACTGATGCAGAGGGCGGACAGGGCGGAAGATGTCGGTTGGATCGAGTCGTGGCACAGGCCTATTTTGCGCACCTTGGTAGTGACGTTGGTGTTGGGATTGTTCGGACGACCAAGACTGATTTTGCCGATTACAGTTGCGTGCGCGGGGACAGCAGTATTTTGGATGGTCAGCACGATGCCTTAAGCAAACTGGTTGAACGAGAAGCCCTGCTTCGGCGGGGCTTTTTCTTTTCGAGCGGTAATGACTGCGAGTGTGAGACGGCCGTGGTACAAAACATTATGAAGTCTTGTCCACAATCTCACTGCAGTAGTTCGACGAGGGCTGCGGGAGTAATGATGTGGGTGAATTTGTGAAGCTTCAGGCTGAGCAGTTGCTTATCGCCGGTTACCAGGAACTGGGCCTCTCCGGCCTCGGCGAGCGCAAGAAGGTGATTGTCGTCAGGATCAGGTGAGCGGTCGACCTTCGGTAGTTTCGCGACAACGATGGCCAGGTCTCGAAGCTGATTGACCAGCCGCCCGGCAAGCGCAGGAGCAAGCCGCGCGCGAATTTTTGGATACCGTGTCACGCGTGAGACTTCGTCGATTTGCTCGTCCGAAGTGACAAGTTCGAAGGCGCGGTTGCGCCAAAGAGCGAAGAGTAGCGCAGGCGGCGAGGAGGACGACAGGAGAGCGCTGAGAAGCACGTTTGTATCGAGTGCCAACCGCATTCGTCACTTTCGCGGACGGCCACGAAGCTGCCGGCGCCTCTGTTTGCGAACGTTCAAGATGGCATCGTCGATGGTGTCGCGAAGTTCGCCGGCAGGTACTGAGGCGAAGGCTTCGCGTGCCTGGTTGACGGTCTGATCGAAGAGGCGCCACTTGACGGCGTCTTCGACGAACTTTGAGAGTGCGCCTTTCTTGAGGCCTTGCGTGCCGAGATGAGAGCGCAGAGCAAGATCGGTATCCTTCGACCACACGATTGTCAGACGGGTGATTTCGGTCTCGGGCATGGTTTCCTTAATGTATAGGCGTATATCCGTTTATCAGTATATGTAATTATACATGATTTGGAGGGCCAATTTCTCTTAGCACTGGTGTACGAATGAGAGGACGACCTGAGGATTGGACGGGAAACAAAGTTCTACCCTGTCCCTGCAAGAAACGGCAGCGACAGGGGTGGGGCGACCGCCTTCTTGGCCGGTAGATTTTCGCGGGCGAGGGCCCGCGCCACAGGAGAATCGAGCTGCGCTCGATGGACAGCCGGGGGCGGCTGTCCCCACATGGATTTCTAGAAACAACATCTATGAAAATTACAGAAACGTTGCGCGGCGCTTTGCGCCGGATTGCGGGAGTGTCTTCGGCGGCATCGTTGGTGAAGGAGGAGAAGAAGCGGCGGACGCTGCCGTTGCCTTCTATTTTCAACTCGTATGGGCCGCCGGGCGACATCATGCCGAAGCCGACGGCTTACAACCTGCGGCGATTTTCGGAGATTCCGGTTCCGCGACGGGCGATCAATTCGATTAAGGATCGGATTGCGGGGATGCGCTGGCGGATTCAGCCGCGGCAGGGAATTTCGCTGGAAGCGATTCCCGATGGCGGCGAGCGCGCGAAGATTCTTACGGAAAACTTTCATGCGCCGAATCCTGACGATTCGTTCCGGTCGTTTTCCGAGCAGGTGCTGGAAGACATCATCGTGGGTGGGTATGGGGCGGTCGAGGTGCAGACTTCGGGCGACGCGAAGCATCCGCTGCTGCTGTGGCCGGTGGATGGGTCGTCGATTCGGATGAATCTGGATTGGGATGGGTCGCCGCATGGGCATCGGTACTTGCAGGTCACGGATCAATCGGGGCCGAAGAGCCAGATCACTCTGGATGACGATGAGCTGATTTACATCAGGCTGAATCCGCGGACGCACACGCCATTCGGACTGGGCCGGCTGGAAGTCGCGTTTGAAACGATCAATGCATTTCTCGGCGCACACCGCTATGCGTCACGGCTGGCCTCGAATTCGGTGGTGCAGTATGCGCTTTGGCTGCAGGATTTGACGCCAGAGCATCACGAGCGATTAATTCGCTGGTGGCAAGACGAAATTGAAGGGCACGGGTCGCGTGCCGATTCTGTCGGTGGAAAGCAAACCCGAAGTGCTGCGTTTTGGCGGAGGCACTGATGCCGACTTGCGTTTGCAGTGGCAGGAATTCTTGCTGCGAGTAATCGCAGATGCGTTTCGATCTGCCTCCGTTTTACCTGGGAGTAGAGGCGGACGTGAACCGCTCGACTGCGGAAGAGTACAACGACCTCGCGTTTCGCCAGGCAATCGTGCCGACGGCGCGGCTGCTTGCCGAGCATCTGACTCGCGATGCGATTCAGAAGAGGCTGGGATGGAACGATCTAGAGTTTGTGTTTGCGGAGTTGGACACGCAAGACCCGCTGGAAGAAGCGCAGATTCAGCAGATTCTGTTACAGAATGGCGTGCTTACCGTGAATGAAGTGAGGAGGATGCGAGGGTTGGGGGATTTGGAGACAACTGGCGGCTAATGTTCATGGGTTTGTGGCGGGAACTCCCTGCGGTGGGATTTGCTATGGGAAGAGTGGAGGGGGTATTCGACTACGCAACTGCCGGCGCTATGCGAGCAAGCGGTTGCTTCGCTCTGGATGACACGGCGATAAGGGGATATCGAAATGATCGAACTTAGCAGTATGGCGGTGGCGATGCCGGAAGTGCCGGGACACCCGAACCGAACGGCGTTTCAGGGAGTATTGACCGTGGTCGATATGCCTTCGCAGGTTGCGCCCTCGGGTGCGAAAGGGCACCTGGTAGTGCTGACGAAACGGGCGGCACAAGCGGCTCTAGCTTCCCTGCTTGGGATGGCGCTGGACTATTCACCGACTCTGGATCGGCATGACGTCCGACGCAAGGTGGGCGTGATTACGCGGGCGGAGATCATAGGACGAAATCTCGAGGTAGGAGGGTATCTATTTGCCCGGGACTTTCCCGAGATCGTGGAGGAGATTGCTAAAACAGAAGGCGGCAATCGCTGGTCTCTCGATTCTTCCCGCGATCAGCGTGGCTTAAACGGAACGATGCAGGCGAGAAGAGGACAGTCAGGGTTTGGAGGTTGGGTGGAAGGATACGAATTGAGATCGTCGTTGAGAGCGGCTGCTGAAGGGATTCTCAGTTGGGTGGCGGCGACGCGGCGAGGTCCAGAAAATATGAAACAACGTACTGGATTTTGCCGGACGATACGAGCCGAGACCGGAATGGCAACGGCAGGGACAGCCGGGCTGGGATTGTCGTACGAAGTAACGGATGTAGAAGTGGCGGACACAACCGAGCGGGTCTGGTCGCTGGCGAAGGTGGCATTTACGGGGGCGGCAATTCTGCGCAGGGACAAGGCTGCGTACCGAAATACCTGGATTGAGCTGAGTGGGTAGTACCCAATGCCCTATATCCAGTACCCAGAACAGAAAGTTCATCGATGAACCATTGAGGCGGCATGAGCCGACGGTCCGTGACCGTAAAGACTAAAGCCCACATGTCAGATTAGATTCGGCACGGCTGAAGTCATACCCTTCCCAAAAAAGTTGGCGAGGAGTGATGTGCAGTACCGCGGGGAAAAAGCTAAGAGGTCTTGGTGAGACACCGAGGAGGAGAAAAACATGAATGAGGAGATGGGGCAGCAGTTGATGACGACGGCGGAACGGCTGGCGAATGCAGCCGAATCGTTGGATCGTGTGCTGGGTCGGCTGGATGCGCAGCAGGAATTGCTGAACACGAAGGTGGACCGGATTGCAGCGGCAGTGGAGGAGCAGCCGTCCTATGGGATGTCGGCACGTGGCGAAAGCGGCCGGCATCTGCACGACCGTTTGGCCGAGTTGGAGAAATCCAATGCGGATTTAAAGGCGCAGGCGGCACGGATGGCGCGAAAGACGCTTCCGCCACTGGTTTCATCAATCCTCGCAAAGAGCTGCGAAGAGTCAGGCAATGAGAAGCTCGACAAAGCTGTGCTGGACAAAACACTGCAGAGCTTGAGCGTTGAGCAACGGATCGCGGTGAAGTCGGAGTTGGCGCGGGCCGGGATAATCGAGTAAAGCCTCCAACTCGGCCCCGGCTCACTGACAAAGATTGGCACGACTTCGGTCGTGCCTTTTTGCTTGGAGGGTCAGGCTGGCGCTCGGCGAGGAGCTGCAAAACGTACTTCTCAGCGATGAGAACTCCTGGCGCTGCCGGCGAATGTATTCAGCAGAAAAGGAATCCTTCGACTTCGGAGGTACTTCACTTCGTGAAGCACCTCCTACGCTCAGGATGACACAGCAACGGAGAAGTTCAGCAATCGAATTGCAAGGGCAAGAAAAATCAAACGAGGAGAAAACATGAAGGGACAATTTGTAGATTTGTACGCGTCGGCCGACTTCCTTGGGCCGGGCGCGATTGAGATTAACCGGTACCAGACGGAGATCTTTGACATAGTACGGCGGCGGGGGGCATTCGGCCAGAGGATCAAGCAGGTGCCGGCAACAGGCCATCCTTCGCGGTTCTTCGAAGAGACGGCGATCAATGCGCCGACGGCGACGCAAGCATTCGTCGATCCGCGAAATATTGCGCCGACGGTGGGATCGCCGACGCGCGTGGAAATGGCGGTGCCGTTGAAGGCGCTGGTATCGCAACTCAACTACAACCTGTTCGATCTGGAGGTGACGGCGCAAGAAAGCCAGTTTGCTTATTTGCAGGCGAAAGATCTGGCCGATTCAGTGGACGGACTGCTGCGGACGCACGACGTCGCGCTGTGGAACGGCAGCGATACGTCACTCAGTTCGCCGACGACGCTGCAGTATTTCGGCGTAATTGGACAGATTGTGGCGGGCGGAAATACGACAACAATTGGAACCTCAGCGAGCATCGTGGATGGTATCAAGAGCACGATTGCTAACATGGTCTCGAGTTCGTCGTATGCGGTGCGGCCGACAGCGATCTATTCAAATCCGGTGCTACTGGACCTGATCGACCGGGAGATGAAAGCGGATTTCAACGTGGTACTGAACAGCGTGGAAATCACTGGCGGCATGCGCGTGAAGGCATTGAGCACGCAGGCGGGAGAACTACCGTTGATTCCGGATTGGGCGGTTCCATACACGGGGACGCCGGGTTCGGGAACGGCGGTACTGCCGGCTTACGTGGTAACCGAGGATTTGATCGAGTATCACTGGCTGAGCGATCCGAATCCGCGAGTGTTCAAGCTGGGGTTGCCGAACGCTCTAACCCAGCAGATGGTGGTGGTGAAGTTTGGCGCACCGGTTGTGAAGGGGGCAAACTTCGCGCACTACCAGGTGAATGTACAGCGCTAGAAAGAGTCGTTGGTCCCTTCGCTTGCTCAGGGCAGGCTAAAAAGGGTCGGTCGCTGGTCGTTGGTCGTGCCCTTGCATTGCCGACGACTAGCGACTGACGACCAACGACATTTTTTGCAACCGAAAAGCGGGAACTCATTATGAACTATCTGGCAACAACGGATTACCTGACCTATGGCCTGGACGCTGCCACGGATCCGTCATGGGTCACCACGGCCTCGGCAATCATCGATGCGCATTGCCGGCGAGCCACATTGGGAGTGAATCAATACGAGGAGCGGTTGAAGATGCCGGCGGAACTGAACACGGTTCGAGTGAGTTATTTGCCGATGACAACTGTGGCGCCGGCGACAAGTCCGATCGTGACGCTGCAAGGGCGATACGGAATTCCGCGAAGAGGGGAATGGCCGTTTCCTGAAATGAGTCTGGAGTTTGCCCTGGTATTCTCGCTGCCCGGAATGTGGACGACGATCGATCCGACAACGATTGATATATGGGCGGACAGCGGCGAGCTTACGTTTCCGATCAATGCCCTGGGATTGTTCTTTAATGAAGTGGATGTTGTCTACAACGCGGGCTTCAGTACCATCCCGACTCCGGTGCAAGTTGCTTGTGCGCAGATCGTCAAGAATGCGCAAGCGACGCCTGGGCTAAATGTGCAATCGAGCCAGATCAACCAGTTACGGCTGCAATACTTCGGACCCACTTTGGTGGATGACATGGTTCGTACCCTGTTGGCACCGTATGTAGCGCAAAAGGGCGCGTAGAAACGTTTGGATGGCCTACTCAGCAGTCGGCTGATTACGAGTGGAGGGAATATGGGAAGCGGAATTTGTGGAGCTGCATTGGTGCGAGCTGCCAATGCCATGCTGCAAGCGCTAGGTGGAGATCAGGTGAACCTGCTGTTTCCAGCGACGGTTATGGCCAGCGACGCAGCGGGACAGTTGGGCTTGGTTGATCCAGGAGTACAACAAGTGATCATCACTCCGGTGGTGGCGCGCAATCTTCCAACGGGAAATTTGGGGCCGGCGCGCCGCATCGAGTTCACGCTGCCGGCTTCGGCGATAGAGGTACAGCTGCCAACCCTAGGAATAGGGTCGGTGGACGCTTTGTTTAAAGCTGCGATGGGTCTGATGTACGACGGCGATCTCTTCCACATTGAGACGATAGTCGCCGAGAATTTTGCTGGGACAGCCTATTTCTATGTAGTGACAGCGGTGGAGTAAGGTGAGACGGCGCCGGACATCACCGGATATCGGACGGCGGGAAGGCTTTTTGCCACAGAGAGCACAGAGGAACACAGGGTAAATCCACGCTATAGCCGGGAGCTAGTAGCCAGAGGCTGGTTTAAATGCAATTTGCTAAAGATAGTTTCTTCCTTTCTCTGCAGCAGCGGTTGGCAGGACTGAATCCGGCGCGAACCGTAACGATTAACGGTGCGACCATGCCGGCAGTGCTGGCGGCGGAAAACCTGCCGCCGGCGTCGGCTGAGCCTCTGCCGGATACGTTTTACATCGAATGGGGCACGGCAGCCGTAATCGATGGGCATGCGGGAGATGCTGCTTTGATGAGTGTGGAATGTATGATTTCGTATTACACATTCGGAACGGTGCAAAGCATGGTGGATCGCGGGCGAGTGCTGGGTCAGCTCGATGGCGAACTGTTGAGTATCTGCCAGCCAACCAATACAGAGAAGTACGACTATACGCAGTCACCACCCTTAGACCTGGGTACGAGTGTGTTCTGGAATCAACCGGTATTTGCGCAGGCGACTACCACCGGCGCGGAAGACAACACAGTGGCGTATCAGGCACGGGGAGTGCGCCGCGCGATGTATGAACAAGCCTATCAGGATGGACGCGCAGAGCGACGGGCAGAGCTGACGGTTTTTTTCTTCTCGGAGGTAACGCTTCTATGAGCACTTCGCCGCTGCGGCCGGCCATGATTCCGGTGACACGACAGACGCGGGCATACTTTGCGCCCGTGAATCGGACAACGGAGACGCCAACGATTTTTGATCCAGCGGCAGCGGGGTTGTTTGCCCTCACTTCCCCCCCGACTCCATGGCTGGACTTGGGCTGGATCGAAGGTTTTGAGCGGTATTACGATACGCCGACCGAGGTGGTGCGATCAGGAACGAATATGTTCCCCGCTCTGCAGTTTCGAGGACCGACGGAAGCGCGAGTGGAGTTCGACTTCCGAGAATGGGGCAAACTGCAGATGGCCCTAGCGGGAGGATCCGAACACATGAACGTACTGGCGACGAGTCCGAGTGCGACGCCGGAACCGTCGGGTGGAACGCCAATTGCCGGGGCGGCGGTGCTTGCGGGATCGACAGCGAACCAGATTATTTTTGGGACGGGTGCAGTGAGCACATTTGTCCCCGGAAATTTGATTGCTGTAGATGTGGATTATCAGCAGCAGATTGGGTACGTGGGATCAGGAATTTCGGCAGCGTATGTAAGCAATCCAGCGGCAGTAAACCGCGACCTAAATTATGTGCGAAGGGTGACTTTCAACGTGGGGCGGGTGGCGGAAGTCACGACCACCTCGGTGATATTGGCACAGCCTCTGTTGGCTGGGGCACCGGCGGCGGGAGCATCAGCGCAAGTGGTGATCGCCTTCGTGGACCGGGAGGGGGGATCGTTCTTCCAGGAATGGTCAGCCCTGTTTGTTGTGGAACAGGAATCGGGCGGGAGAGTTTGCTTCTACTATCCGCGCTTAAGTCCGAATCCTGGAGCAGGGCAGAGTGGAGTAAGTGAGAAGTCCAATGCCGGACCGCCACCGAAAAGCGGCGGTGCGGTCAAGACGAGTGCGACGACCGGCACTCAAGCCAAAAGCCTGAAGAGTTCATCGCAGAAATTTCTTCGAGAAAGTATTACGGAAGTGGCAAGACCGCTGACATCGGTGGGCTTGCATGCATCGTTCATCGCTTTGCCTTTCACCGACACCAACGACGGGCAAACCGTCCTTTGCTATCGAAGTTACTTTCCGGCGACGATGGCCGCAGTTTATTGAAAGCGAGTCTTCCCAACAAGACGTTAGCTTGTAGCAAACGCGGATTCCTGCCTCGGGAAAATGCGGCAGAGATTTCTCAGTCTTAACCCCCGGCACGGTAACAATGTGCCAATCTAGAAACAACGTTTCTTTTCGCAAAGCACCCAGTTACAAGCGGTTGTGGTCTGCAGGAAGTTGCAGGCGAACGAGGCTGTGTCGCCGGCAGAGAAGGAGTATTCCGGGACTCAAGATGAAACTGACCATCGACAATCTGCAGGGGCAGGGGCCGCAGGATTATACGGGTGCGCTAGATGGAATGAACCTACCCAGAATAGAACGCAAGCTCAACCAGCCAGCGGAGCTGCAGTTCAGTCTGGTGGCAAATTCGCCTGGCTTCATGGTTCCGGTCGTGGGTGCACGTGTAACTCTGGGCAAAACGAACGGCAGCGATGTTTTTACAGGATATATAACTGCAGGGCCACAATACGAATATCTCGGTTGGGGAGAGCAAGGTCCGATATATCGCTACAACCTGGTGGCGCAAAGTGATGAAGTCTTGCTCAATCAGAAAGCGTTGCCGAACCGGTCCCCTTTTGTGGGCCGGAGCGCGGGTAACGCGCTCCGGCAACTGGCACAGGATGTATTGCCTGGAATGTTCGAGACCACACAGCTTCAGGATGTGGACACTCTTGCGACTTATTCCGTGAACCCACAGAAAAGTTTTTCATTTCATGCGGCGGAAATTGCTGTGGCGGTGCGAGCAAGCTTCCGCACGATGAATGGAGCGCTCATCCTGACACCGGTGGGAGCATCAGCATATGCGCTGAATGAGAGCGATACGAATTTTTCACCCGAGGGATTAGAACTGAACAGCCCAAATCTGCTGATAAATGAAGTGACAATGATAGGAGAGGACGAACCGAAAGCATATGTGCGCGACTATTTCGTGGGAAATCAATTGAGTTTAAAGTTTTATCTTTCGCAGAAACCGTTCGCACAAGCTAAACCGGCGCTGATTGATGAAGAGTATCTGGGGTCGAGCTTGGATCCGACTACATGGGTGATAAGCGATCCGTCGTCGGCAGTTACGGTTGAAGCGCAAACGCTGCAGATAGCAGGAGGAACTGGCGTGGACGGGCAAACCACCGTCAGCTTCATTGAGCAGATCGAGCTCGGGGGAGCGTTGGAATTGCAGCATGGAAACATTAGCTTTACGGCTCCGTCGCAAGGTGTGCTGGGTGGCCTCTATGTGGGAGAAGTCTCAATACGGGGATGTTTGGCCGGGTTCCAGATCGCGCCCTCCGGCAGTGGTTCGAGCATTCAGGCGTTGATCAATGGATCGGTCATCGGACCGGTGATGACGACCACGCCGGGACATCAGTACTTTCTCACGACTTACCTGTACTCGATGGAAGTCTACCGTGCGGGAGAGACGTATCACTCTTCGTTGCATCCGGCGGGAAGCGGTTGGGGTGGGGCGGCGGTTGCAGCGAACGTGCGCGTGGTGCTTGAGGTGCAGGATATTGATCCGAGTGATCTCGCGACGCTGGTAGAGTCCGCAACAGTCTTGTATGACGACGTGATCGACAGCGCACCGGAATTCTGCACCTATGCGCTGGTGAATGCGGCAGATGCGCAGTGCAGCATCGCGTATACGTATGCAGCGCGCATTGCTCTGGCCGAAGTGAGAACGGCGTTGCAGATCTCGTCGACGCAGTATGCACCCTATTCGACACAACTCGTAGGAGCGCTTGCGGATGGCGCGCAGTGCGAGATTACGAGCGATCCCTCCTTGGATTTTTATCCGCAGTATGTTCCGGCACTGAATCAGTTAATTGTGGCGAGTTATCGGGGGAGTGGGCGGGCGGTTGCGCAAGTACAGAATGCTGCAAGTGTCGCGGCCCTGAAAAATGGAGCAGAGGATGGGACGCGAGGCTCGGTTCGGGTGGGGAAAAATCCGGCGGTGCGCACGGATGTGGACTGCGAAAACGCAGCGCTAGCTATGCTGGATGATGCCACGCTAGCCGCCTGGTCAGGAAACTATGAAACGTGGAGTGACTTCTTGCCGGGCGCAGCAGGGGATATCTTTCCCGGCGATGCAATCACAGTGAACGCGCCATCGCGTGGGGCATTGTTCACGGCGATTGTTCGCGAGGTAAAAGTTCAGATTGCCGATCCGGCGGACGACCGAAGTTTCTACACAATTGAATTCGCGAACGACTTGGCGGCGCTACTGGGAATGGAATATGGGGCAACGTCTACCACGATTGCATTGCAGGATATGCCTCCGTTGCTGGCGACTACGCAAGTGGGCACGTACTATCAAGCAGACCTGACAGAGGCGCAGATCACGGCGGTGACTTCGACAACTGCGCAGGTCGATGCGGGAGTAACGCCGCCAAGCGGATGCGGGATTGAGGTCAGAGAAAACGACTACGGATGGGGGGAGGCAAACGATCGCAATCTGCTTGGACGATTCAGCACGCAAGCGTTTAATCTTCCCCGGCTCGCGCGAACTCAAGATTATTTCTTAAGGCTGTACGACAATTCTTCGCCGCCCCGTTATTCAAGGTACTCAGCGGCGCTGCATGTTGACTATCCGGTCTGAGAATTTCTTGGCACTGAAGGGATACGAGTATGGGGATCACCGACAGGGAATTAGCGCTCAAGGCGATCGACCTGGAATTCCAGCGAGAGGTGCTCGACAAGCTGGTACGGCTGGAAACAAAGATGGACACGTTGATGGGAAACGGGCAGCCGGGGCGGATGAAACTGGTCGAAGACAAAGTTGCAATTTTGGAGCGCAATGATTTGAGAAACAGCGTCCATAACCGGTTGTTAAACGGAGCGATCAGTGCCGGCATCAGCCTGGCAATTGCGTTCCATAAGTATTGGCTGAAGTGATTTCAAGTTTTCAAAAGGGAGGAGCACTATGAGCACGGTACCGAGCACTACCATCGTCAGCAATCTGAAGAGTGCAACCGCATCTACCGCCAACACGCTGAAAAGCGCAGGCGCAGGAGGAGTCGACATCGTAGGGATGTTGTCCTTGGCGTTGAGTAAAGCTAACGAATTGAAGGTTTGCCTGGCATTGATCGTCAGAGCGACGGACGGAGCAGATCCGAACCTGGCGGCGCTCAACGATATTCTGGCCAGCCTGACTTAAGGCGTCCCGGCAAAGTGGGTGCAGTACTAACCGAATCAAAGGAGAAATATGATGGACTTTTTATCTCAATTGCTGCGTGGAATCGCCTTCGTTCCGGCTCTCGTCAACGGGATCGAGGGACTTTTCGGCAACAAGCCGGGAGCGGACAAAAAGGACGCAGCGATGTCATTTCTGCAGAACGCACTCGCCATGACGGATGCGGTCGCAGCTCGGGAAATAATCGATCCCGTCAAATTCAGGAACGGGCTGTCCCTGATCATAGATGGAACGGTCCAGTGTTTAAATTCTTCCACCTGGTGCAAGCAGCCATCCGTCACAAATGCCAATCCTACTGTTTGATGGGGCTAGCCGACCTCTTCGCTCCAATTCTCTAGCGTCTTCTTGACCAGTGCCATGAACTGATCGGCGACGGCACCGTCGATGAGACGATGATCGTAGCCGAGCGTGAGGTGAACTACAGAGCGGATGGCGATTGAATCGTTGCCTTCCCGGTCGGTGATGACCAAAGGTTGCTTCGTAATGCCACCAACGCCCATGATGGCGGAGTTCGGCTGATTGATGATAGGCAGACCGAAGACGGCTCCGAACTGGCCGGGATTGGTGACGGTGAAAGTAGAACCCTCGACATCCTCGGGCTTGAGTTTCTTGCTGCGGGCGCGTTCACCGAGATCGCTGATGCCACGCTGCAGACCGAGGAAGTTGAGGTCGCCCGCGTTCTTGAGAACCGGCACGATCAGTCCCCAGTCGAGGGCGACGGCGATTCCCACGTTAATCTGGCGATGATAGCGGATGCTATCGCCTTCTATCGAGGCGTTGATGATTGGCCATTGCTGAACCGCGATGATGGCGGCGCGCACGAAGAACGGCATGAAGGTGAGACGGACACCATGACGCTGCTCGAAAGCATTCTTATGTTTAGCGCGCAGGCTGACGACGCGGGTGAAATCCACCTCATACATGCAGTGGACATGAGCGCTGGTGCGACGCGACTCGATCATGCGCTGAGCGATGATTTTGCGCATGTTGGTCATCGGGACGAGGTCACCCGGATAAGTGGCGGGAGCCGGCGGAGGGGTGGGACGCGAGGGAGCGGACACCGACGTCGGCTGCGGAACCTGGGACGACGGAGTACTGGGCGCAGCCGAAGGGCGATCAACGAAGGCCATGATGTCCTGCTTGGTGATGCGGCCGCCGAGTCCGGTACCCGAAATTTGCGAGAGATTGATGCCGTGCTCGCGTGCGATTTTGCGAACGAGCGGGGAGGAGCGAGCTTCCTCTTCACCTTCTTCAGCGGCTTGCTGAGCCGGAGGCGGCGGGGCGGTCGCCACGGGTGCCGGTCTCGACGGCGCAGCGGCCTTTTTGTTTTCCTTCTGTTCAGCAGATGCGTTTTCCGGGGCCTGTGCTTCGGCGGCTGGGGCTGGAGCCGACTTCGCGGGTGCTTCGCCATCGGCGGCAATGGTTCCGACGATCGTGTTCACGCCGACCGTAGTGCCTTCGGAGATTTTGATCTCCTGAAGAACTCCGGAGGCAGGCGCGGGAATTTCTGCGTCGACCTTGTCGGTAGAGATTTCAAAGAGCGGCTCATCGCGCTGAACTTTGTCGCCTGGCTTTTTCAACCATTTTGTAATGGTGCCTTCAACAATGGATTCGCCCATCTGGGGCATGATGATGTCAGTCGGCATGATTTCCTTCCAGAGTTTCTACCGTTCTAAAAAGAAAGACTACGCAAACAAACATTATAGCGGGAAGGGGAGCGGGCTTGAAAAGCCGCAGCACGTTGCCCCATGCCGCTGCGACGCGCAACATCTGGCCTTAGTACTAAAACCGGGGCGTCTCTATTCCCGTTTGAGCGGCTTTTCTTCCTCTCCGGCGGGCGGAGCTACTCCGAAAGTTGTCTTCCAGTAGTCCTGAACGGCAGGCGGCAACTTTTCCATGTGCGAAAGCAGGCTGGTGATCTTCCACATATCCTGCTCGCTCAGAGTTTTTTCCCATGCGGGCATGCCGGTGTAGCGGATTCCGGTGCGGATGGTGTAGAAGACGTGCCACTCAGGATCGTCGGGCGGATCGGAAATGAAATTAGGCGCGGGGGGATAGAAGGACGTGGCAAGAGAGGCCGGCTTGCGGTCGAACGCGCCGTGGCAGAGCGCGCAATTCATGGTGTAGAGCTTCATGCCGTCTTCAAAGTTCTGATCGCTGGGTGGGAGCGGATTTGTGATGTGGGGAGCGTGCCGCTCCGTGGATGCATCGACGGCCCCCATGGCGATGCGTTTCTCGAGGCGAGGCGGAGCTACGTTCGCGTTGGTGGGGATAAAGCCAAGCATAGCGAGGCCGAGCCCGCCAAGAATAAGTACGAGAATGGTTACGATTACGCCGACTATGAACTTGCCCATCGGTTCCTCCGGGAGAATCTATTGTGGCAGAAGAGTGCCTGGGGCGCTAGCTAGGTCATAGTGAAAAGTCGCTCAGCGCGGCGAAGAGCTCAAGGCACTAACTCGCAGATGTTTCATCTTTCATTCGAATGTCAATAAGCTTTTAGCTTGCGGGCTTCTCGGACCAGGTCACTGACCTTAGGCAGGTAATGCTCTTCCTGCGGCGGGGAGAACGGAATCGCGGAGTCAAGTCCGGCGATGCGGACGATAGGTCCATCTAAATCGTCGAACGCTTCTTCGTTGATGATCGCTGCGATTTCGCCGGCAAGACCGCCAGTACGAGAGTGTTCGTGCAGGATAATCACTTTATTCGTCTTCTTCACGGTCTGCGTGATGGCCTCGCGATCGAGCGGCGAGACGGTGCGCAGGTCAAGGATCTCCAGATCAATGTTTTCCCTAGAGAGAACTTCCGCGGCTTCGAGCGCGGTGTGAACCATGGCCGCATAAGTAATGATGCTCAAGTCGTGGCCTTCGCGGGCAAGATGCGCTTTGCCGATGGGGACGACGTAATCGTCCGAGGGAACTTCACCTTTAATGCGGCGATAGAGATATTTGTGTTCGAAGAAAATACAGGGATTATTGTCGCGGATGGCGGCTTTGATGAGGCCTTTGGCGTCATAGGGCGTGGCGGGACAGATGACTTTAAGTCCGGGATTGTGAACGAACCACATCTCGGGATTCTGCGAGTGGAACGGGCCTCCGTGAACGTATCCGCCGCTGGGGCCGCGGAGGACTAGCGGGGCTGGCGCTCCCCAGAGATAGTGAGTCTTCGCAACCATGTTGCTGATCTGGTTGAAGGCACAGCCGATGAAATCCATGAACTGAAATTCGGCGACGGGACGCATGCCGGTGAGCGATGCTCCGAAGGCCGCGCCCACAATGGCGGACTCGGCAATGGGAGTGTCGATGACGCGCTCGGGGCCGAAGCGGTCGATAAAACCATCAGTGACTTTAAATGCCCCGCCGTAGATGCCGATGTCTTCACCGAGGCAGAAGACCGAGGGGTCGCGGTCCATTTCTTCCCAGATTCCCTGGCGGATGGCTTCGAGGTAAGTGAGTTGCATATAGGCAGGTTTCAGAGTTTCAAGGTTTCAAAATAAAATCATTTGCCCGCAGATTCCGCGGATCTTCACGAATACCTTCTATTTCAAATGCACAGCCGCTTCGGTTTCCTTAAATCCTCCCGTCCTCTTCTTCACTTTCGGCATCCCATATTTCGGCCTGATTTCGTGGCAGCCTTCTTCGCAGAAGACACCACCTTCGGCTGATTCCGGCGTTGGCATCGGAGAGTTCACCGCGATCTCGCGTTCTTCTTCTATGACCCGCTCGACTTCTGAAATCAATTCAGCATTCTCTTTCGGCGTCAGCCACTTCTTTTCTTTCACCAGATAATTTTCGAAGCGCGCGATTGGGTCGCGTTTCTTCCAGAACTCAAACATCGGTTTGGGCACGTACGCGGCGGCGTCGTGGATGGCGTGGCCTTTCATGCGCATCATCTTGGCTTCGATCAGCGTGGGACCTTCGCCGCGGTGGGCGCGCTCAACGGCTTCGAGGGCGGCGTCGTAGACCTGGCAGGCGTCGGTGCCATCGACGATTACGGCGGGGATGCCATATCCAATGGCGCGTTCGGCCAGATCTTTGCAGCGGTACTGCATTTCCGATGGTGTGGAGTAGGCCCAGAGATTGCTCTCGACGATAAGCACGAGGCCGAGAGTCTGCACGGCGGCGAAGTTGATGCCTTCGTAGGTGACTCCAGTGGACTGGCCTCCATCGCCGATGTAGGTCATGACGGCGAGGTTGCGTCCCTGGAGGCGGGCGCCCAGCGCAACGCCGGACATGACAGGAATGAGATCGCCGAGCATGGAAATGGGTGAGACCATGTTGCGCTTTTCGATATCGCCGAAGTGCGAGGTGCCGTCGCGGCCACGCGTGGGCGAATCGGCCTTGGCCATGTACTGCATCATGGTGTCACTGGCACGAAAGCCGCGCACCAGCAGCGAACCCTGATTACGAATCATGGGAGCAAACCAGTCGTCTTTATCGAGAGCGTAGGCCGAGGCGCATGAACAGGCTTCCTGGCCGAGTCCGAAATAGACTCCGCCGACAACTTTGCCTTGCTTGTAAAGGTTTTCGAGCGCGACCTCCATTTTGCGGTTAAGCAACATGTAGCGATAAATCTCGATGGCTTGCTGCTTGCTCAGATACTTCGAATCGCGAATCGGCGGGACGGGAGCGTCGAGCTTCCCCGTCACTTCGTAGCGGACGTGCTCGGCGCCATCTTTGTCTTGCGCGACAGCTTGACGGACGGTAAATTCGGGATGCTCCAGGCGGTAGTCGGGAATGGAGTAGGTGCGGAGATGGGTATTCGCGGTCTCCCTCGCGCGCATCCGCGAGGAGCCGTTCCCGCGATGACCGTTGGCGTTGTGCTTGCTATTCTTCTTTTTGATTCCCATGTAGAAACCTGGATTCGCTGCTTAAAGTTAATGCTATCGCAGAGTCCCGGATTGAGCCAGCAGGTATCACTGAGCTGGGGGGCGAATCAGGCCCAGGTTATTTCATCTTCCTTGTGGAACTGGCGGAGTTCGGCGGGACGCTTCAGCGGGACGCCGATGGTTCTGCCAAGTAGAGCGTCGAGAGTGTCCACCCAAAGGATCTGGCTAGAAAACACCGTCCCGAAGTTGCGGGAGATGGATTCAGCAACCGCATTCAGGTCGAGCGGCTTGCCGAGTTCTTGCTGCATCGACGTGACCGGTTTTGCCGCGACGCCGCAGGGAATAATTAAGTCGAAGTAGCTGAGATCGGTGTTTACGTTGAGGGCGAAGCCGTGCGAGGTCACTGAGCGCGAGATGTGGACGCCGATGGCAGCAAGTTTAGCTTCGGGCTTAAGGACTTCCGCGGCTGAAGCCGCTTCTTTATCCTGGCCGCTATCGGCGCAACTAAAGTCGCGCCCTTTCAAATCAGTCCAGACGCCGGTCAGGCCAGGGATACGCTTCGTCTCAATAGCGAAGTCAGCGCAGGTGCGGATCAGGACTTCTTCCAGGCGGCGGACGAAATCGACGGCACCGAGCGTTTTGCGCTTGCCGTCGGGCGTGGCGAAACCGCGCAGATCGAAGATGGGATAGCCGACGATTTGGCCGGGACCGTGGAAGGTGACATCGCCGCCGCGGTCGCATTCGAAAAGCTCGACGCCGCGTTGGGCGAGCAGTTCGGGCGATGCGACTACGTTGGTGGCTTTGGCGTTGCGGCCTAGCGTGATTACCGGTGAGTGTTCGAGCAGAAGCAGCACGTCGCCGATCTTTTCTTCTTTGCGAAGTTCGACTAGTTGCTGCTGCAGGCGCAGGCCGGTGGCGTAGTCGACGGTCCCGAGTTGGATCAGAGAGATCAATTGAAGCCCTTTCACAACAGAGACAAAGAGCCAGAGAGAAAATCAAAAAAAAATGATTACTCGGTTACTCTTTGGCGAATTCTAAGCATTTATCGCGATCCCATACACGCTGTTTGACGCGTCCAGCATGGCTTCGGCCAGAGTCGGATGGGCGTGGATGGTCCACATCAAGTCTTCGACAGTGGCTTCGAGTTCCATGGCAGCGACGGCTTCCGCAATCAGTTCGGTCGCTTGGGGGCCGATAATGTGGACGCCAAGAATCTCGCCATAATCCGCGTCAGAGATAATTTTGATGAAGCCTTCATGCTGACCGACGATCGAGGCGCGCGAGTTCGCGGTGAAGGGGAATTTGCCGACTTTTACGTTGTATCCGTCCTCGCGAGCCTTGGTTTCGGTAAGGCCGACACTGCCAATTTCCGGGTGACAGTATGTGGCGCCCGGAATATGCTCAGGATTAATTGGCTTGGCCGGCTTGCCGGCGATTTTCGCGACCGCGACGATTGCCTCCATGGCACCGACATGCGCGAGCTGTGGCGTGCCCAGCACGATGTCGCCCACGGCATAGATTCCCGGCTCTGCCGTTTGCATCCAGGAATCCGTCTTGATGAATTCGCGGTCTGGCTTGATCTTGGTGTGCTCCAGGCCAATATTTTGAGTCCGCGGTTTGCGCCCAACAGCGATCAGAATTTTCTCGGCGTCGATTTTCTGCTGTTTGCCGTCGACCGTAATGGTCACGGCAATCCCGGTTTTCGTTTGCTCAACTTTGTCGACTTTGGCACTGGTGTGGAAGTCGATGCCGCGTTTGCGGAATACTCGAGCCAGTTCCTTAGACACTTCCTCGTCCTCCACCGGAACAAGCCGCGGCAGCATTTCTACGATTGTGACCTGGCAATCGAAAGAACGATAGATTGAAGCAAACTCGACCCCCACGGCCCCTGCGCCCACGATCACCAACGATTTCGGAATTTCCTTCAGAGCGAGAACCTCGATGTTGGTGAGAACGCGGTCGTTAGCCTCGAGGCCGGGCAACATGCGGGCTTCAGAGCCGGTAGCAAGAATTACGTTCTTCGTTTTTAAATGGCTGGCTTTGTTATCGTTGACGATTTCAACGGTGAATAAACCATTCTGCGCGGGACCGCTCAGTTTGCCATATCCCTTCACTGTCTCGACTTTATTCTTCTTCATCAGAAACTCGAGACCCTTCGTATGCTTGGCGACGATCTTTGATTTGCGTTCCTGAATCGCAGCCCAGTTCAGTTTTCGGGAATCAACGCCCTCGATCCCAAATTCCTTAGCATCTTTGAGGTGGTCCCAGATTTCTGCATTGAAGAGCAGCGCTTTGGTGGGAATGCAGCCGACATGCAGGCAGGTGCCACCGAGAAATCCATCTTTCTCGATGAGTGCGGTTTTCAGGCCCCACTGGCCGGCGCGAATGGCTGCGGTATAGCCAGCCGGGCCGCTTCCGATGATGGCGACGTCATAAATGGTTTCAGGCAAAGTGATCGTCCTCAGTAGGAAGAGATGATCAAAGGCAAACGAATGATTCTAACAGGGTGGAGGAAGGGTCCAAATGCGGAGCTTATGGCAGCGGAAAGGGAAAGGCCGAAGGTCAGGAGAGAGCAATAGGACTCGAGTTCGCAGTAACTTCGCAATCGCAAAGCTGCCACGGTGCTCAGGATAAAAGGATTGGAAGGGATGACAAGTTAGTTGTTCTCGTTGCTTGCACGTTTCCAGGAGATCAGTTCGCCGATTGTGGAACTCGTGCTCGAAACCGGCTGCTTGTAAGCCTCGACTTCGGTCCGAGAAGCCTCTTCGCCAACGGCCCGAATGCTGAGGCCAACCTTCTTTTCTTCCGCACTCATCTTGATGATTTTGAAATCGTGCTCCATCCCAGGTTCGAGATGCAATGGCTGCCCGTTTCCATCCACTGCCTCTGACTTGTGACACAGGCCTTCGACGCCTTCGGCGATTTCCACGAAGGCGCCAAAGGCAGCGACGCGCAGCACTTTGCCGTGAATCACGTCGCCGACGTGATGCTTCTCGAAGAAAGTTTCCCAAACATCGGGCTGAAGCTGCTTCACGCCAAGCGAAAGTCTTCGCTTGTCCGGTTCGATGGCCAGGACGATGGCCTTTACCCGGTCACCTTTTTTCAACACTTCCGAAGGATGCTTCACGCGCTTGGTCCAGCTCAGGTTGCTGACGTGCACCAAGCCGTCGATGCCATCTTCGATTTCGATAAAGGCGCCGAAATCCGTCAGATTGCGCACGCGGCCTTCTACGGTCATGCCGACGGGATATTTGTCGTGCAGCGCATCCCAGGGATTCTCCGCCAGTTGGCGCATGCCCAGAGAAATGCGACGTTCGTTGGGATTCACATTTAGCACCACGCACTCGACTTGGTCGCCGACATTCACCAACTTCGAAGGATGCTTCATGCGCTTCGACCAGGTCATTTCGCTGACATGGACCAAGCCTTCGATACCCTGTTCAAGCTCGACAAAAGCGCCGTAGTCGGTGACGCTAATAACCCGGCCGGAAACATGAGCGCCCACGGGATAACGGTGTTCCGCATCGAGCCATGGATCAGGGGTTAATTGTTTGAAGCCTAATGAAACCCTTTGCTTCTCTTTGTCGTACTTCAGCACCTTCACCTGAATCTGATCGCCGACGTTGACCAGATCGCGCGGATGCGTCAGCCGGCCCCAAGACATATCAGTGATGTGCAACAAGCCATCGAGTCCGCCCAGATCAACGAAAGCTCCGTATTCGGTCAGGTTCTTCACAACTCCAGTCAGGATCGAACCTTCTTCCAGATGTTCCAGGGTCTTGCTGCGTTTCTCGTTCTGCTCGCCTTCGAGCAATTCCTTCCGGGATACGACAATATTGCCGCGCTTCTTATTGACCTTGATGACCGTGACTTCGAGCGTCTGGCCCTTCATGCCATCCAGATTCCGTATCGGCCGCAAGTCTACTTGCGATCCCGGCAAAAACGCTCGAGCGCCGAGGATGTCGACTGTCAACCCTCCTTTGGTGCGCTCAATCACCACCGCTTTAATTGGCTTTTTCGAGTGATGCGCTTTCTCTACCTCGTCCCAGGCGTGAAGGCGCGCCGCCTTCTGATGAGAGAGATTGACATAACCCTCCTCGGTCTGCCCCTTCTCGCGCATCACGTCGATTTCGTCGCCGGGCTTCACTTTCGGTTGGCCCTCGTGATCAAGCACCTCCGAAAGTGGCAACATTCCTTCCAATTTTGTCCCGATATCGACCACCACATGAGTCGATGTGAGTTTTAAAACCGTTCCTCTGGTGACGCGATCCTCTCCCACTGCCTCTTCCGTCTCGGTAGTGAAGCTTTCGAGGGCGGAAGCAAAGTCCTCGCTGGCATGTTTGTCGTCGTTCGCCGCCGCCGGGTGGGATGATTCTTCAGTGGAAGACTCGGACAAAGCGGCGGTGACGAGCGGAGCCTGCGGCTCGGTCGACGTAGGTTCAGCGGCGATCGGTTCTGTTTCAGTAGCGATGGAGCTGGTGGAATCGGAGTTGTGGTTGGCGGTGTCGTCGAACAAAGTTATGCCTCTCTGATGAGCCTCGCACTGGGTGCGGGGGGATACGGGATCTGCCTGGCGGACTGCTGGAGTGAGTCGTTTGGTTGTGGTGGGCTCACCCTGGCGAGTGAGCTTGGACAATCCCAGCTGCCGGACGTTTCAACAGAAACCCGCGTCCAAAGGGAACTCTTCGAATATAGCAACGCCCCGCAAACAGTGTCAAACGTAAAGATGAAGGGCGGGTACACCGAAGATTGAATTCCCAGCGTTGCCTTACAAATCAGATTTTTCTGATGATAATTTGCAAGCCAAAGCCTACGTTTTTCCGCAATTTGCATCCTAACTGGGCCGTTATTGAAAGAACCCTGTGAGACGAATGTCGTGAACCAACGAACCGTCCTTTGCCAATCCATCCTGGTAGGCTTGGCCAGCACTTTATTTTCCCTTGCCGCCTTGTGCCAAGAACCTTCTTCGGGTCCGGTGTTGCTGCCGTCACCCACAGTCAAGGAAACTACACTGGCGCCCAATTTTCGAATCACAGCTCTACGCGTAGAGACTTTTCCCGCCGACAGCGGCGATGGCGCCGAACCCGACTCACCTTCCACTACCCCCACAGGTGACGAGCAGGGGGGACTTATAAAGCGCAGCATTCGGCGGATAGGACAAGATCAGGAACATCTCTATCTGGCGCCGTTCAAGCCTCACAACTTTAAGTGGGACGCTTTGGTGCTCGCGGGCGGCGGCACATTGTACGTCTTCGATCGCCGCATTGAGAGCCATATTTCCCACAGCAATTTCCAGGCGTGGCAAGACACGTCCGATATCGCCATCGCCGGCCTGTCCGCATCCCTGGCAGGAATTTATCTCTATGGAGCAAAAACCGAGCATCGTCACGCCCGAGAGACCGGGGAACTGGAGCTTGAAACGCTGGTAAATACGTTCCTGATCTACACGCCAATGCAGCTGATTTTTGCCCGTCAGCGTCCGGACGAAGGCAACGGACAGGGCGATTTCTTCAAACACCACTCGGTAAATACCTCGTTCCCCGGCGGACATGCGATGTTCACCTTTGCCATGGCCTCGGTGTTAGCCGACGAATATCCCAAACCGTGGGCACGCGTGCTGGCTTATGGCGCCGCGACCGTGGTGACAGTCTCGCGTTTCATGGCTCGCGATCACTGGGCCTCTGACATGTTTATCGGCGCGGGATTGGGAACCGCCATCGCTGAAAATACCTTTCACGCGCGCTGCGATCCGGAGTTGCCGTCACAGTGCAAGCACCACCAACGCTGGTGGAAGGTCATGAAGATGGAAACTCAATAGGCCGTTGGTTTACAAGGCGAGTACCGCCGCCATCTGTTAACCTGCCTTGTCATGGATTATCTCTGGACCCCGTGGCGTTACGCCTATGTATCGACGGCGGAAAGAGCCGTCGGCTGCGTGTTCTGTGAGGCCGCCGCTGCCAGTGATGACAAGAAAGTGCGAATCGTATGTCGTGGCCGGCTCTGCTTCGTCATTCTGAATACCTATCCCTACACCCCGGGACACGTGATGATCGTCCCTTACACTCACGTCGACGAACTGCGCAAGCTGCCGCCCGAGACCGCCCATGAAATGATGGACCTTTCGCAACGCATGGAAACCGTGCTGCGGGAGCTTTATCATCCGGACGGTGTAAACCTCGGCATGAACATTGGCAAAGCAGCGGGCGCAGGTATTGCTGGCCATATCCACATGCATATCCTGCCGCGCTGGGTGGCCGATGCCAACTTTATTTCAGTCGTAGGTGAAACGAGAATTCTGCCGGAGACGTTGGATCAGACGTGGGAAAAGATGACTTCGTTTTTACGATCCTGATTGCGTTATCAGCGAGCTTTTATCTGCCCGGAATCTCGGTTGGGACTTCGCTGGCATTCTCGACTCAACCTTTTCGGCCTCAACCTTTTCGGCCTCAACCCCAGATGGAGACTCCTCAGGCCCGGGGTTGACCTTCGGCTTGAGAAACTTCGCGCTGTCGAGTAGCGGGCGTCCGAGCGAAGCGTTGTAGCTGGTCCAGGGACTCTCCAGGTCTGCCTCGCGCTCAAACTGCGCGCGCATGGCTTCCATCTTGGAGTCGAGGTCGTCCATGTAGTGCAGCAGCAGCGCTTCTGGAAACATGGGCAGCTTGGGCGACCCGAATTCGTACTCGCCATGGTGGCTGATGATCAGGTGCTCGAGGAGGGTCTTCAGGTCGGCAGGAAAGTCCGGCAAGAGCGCGAGTTTCGCCTGCAACATCTCAAGCTCGATGATCATGTGCCCCAGAAGCTGGCCGCGCGTGGTGTAGGAAAATGAGCGATTGTAGGTGAGTTCGTGAATCTTGCCGACGTCGTGAAGAAACGCACCGGTTAGCAACAAATCGCGATTGATCTGTGGATAGTTTCGGGAGATCAGATCGCAGGATCGAAACAGCGATACCACATGATCGAGCAGGCCGCCGATGTAGGCGTGGTGCAGGGTCTTGGCGGCGGGAGCGCTGCGGTAAGCGGGGGCAATCTCAGGGTCGGACATGAAAGCCTGCACCAGCGACTTGAGATGAGGATTCTGAAAGGAAGTGACGAAGTCGGTCAGTGCCTGCCAGAGTTCGTCGACGTTCTTCGTGGTTTTGGGAAGGTAGTCGGAGAATTCGATTTCCGAATCACCCAGCTTGCGCAGCTTGTGGATAGTGAGCTGGAAACGATTCTTATACTTATTGATAAGGCCTTTGATCTTAAGAAAATCGTCCTGCTCGAAAGCGTTCAGCACTTCATCCACGTTGTCCCACATCTTGGCTTCCAGTTGCCCGCTGCGATCGCCGAGAGTAAGCGCCAGATAAGGCTCGCCGGTCTTTTTCGGCTTGATTTGTTTAGTCACCACGACGAAGTTAGAGGTTACAACCTTGTTTTCGTGGCGGGTGCAATCGCAGATGTAAAACTCTTTCATGGTGCAGATCAGTGTAAATCAGAAACACGAGGGCGGCGCGTGGGCGAGGTGAAAACGTCAATTCAGCCATCTGTCAGGCTGGATGGTCTAGGTTCTAAAGAAAGCCCAGCTTCTTTTTCTTCTTGAGCTTCTTGGCTTCGGTTGCCTTGGCGGTCGCAACCTCGACTGGCTTCGTCTCGTTCGGGCTTTCTCCGGAATCGATGTAGCCCGGCTTAACATCGATGTAGGCTTCCTCCCGCAGCTTGGTCAGATAGGCGCGCAAAGCAGGCTGGAGTTGCTGATAGTAGAGCGCATCCTGGATCTTAGGCTCGATATCTTTCATAGACGGGATGCCTGCCATCTGATGACTGGTAACTTTCAAGATAACGTAACCCTGCTTGGTGCGAATCACGTCAGTGACTTCGCCAGCCTTCATGGCGAATGTCTTATCTTCCAGCTCTTTGGCGAGAGAGCCGCGTTTGAACACTCCGAGGTCGCCGCCCTGCGCAGCTGAGGGACCGTCCGACGATTTCTTGGCGACATCTTCAAAACTGGTTCCGGCGCGAATCTGTTTTAGAAGATCGTTTGCCTTAGCTTCGGCCGCGGTCAAAGCCGCAGTTTCCTCGGCTTGTTTGCGAGCGGTGTTATCGGCCGCGTCTTGCACCTTGGACTCATCCGGAACTTTGTGAGGAGCTACCAGGATTTCGCTCAGTCGTATTGATTCCGGCTGCTCGAGTTCACTCTTGTGTTCATTGTAAAACTTCTGTTCTTCATCTTTGTTGATACTGAGGTGCGAGCCGACCTCTTCACCGATCACCTTTTGGGTGATGATCTGGTTGCGCATGTTCTGCTTGAAATCTTCGTAAGAAATGCCCTGCGAAGTAGCCGCCTTCTCAAGCTCCTCCATGGTCTCCAGCTTCATGTCCTTGCGCATCTGGTCAAGGCGCTTGATGAGTTCGGTGTCGCCAGTGATGCCAAGATCCTTACCCTTTTCCAGAAGCAACTGCTGGTCAATGAGATCGCGCAGAACGTCTTTTTCGCGCTCGGAATAAAGCTTGTCGGCGTTGGCCGCGTCCTGCTGCTTGACGTCGTCCTTCAGCTGATCTTTGCTGCGGAGGAATTCCGAGCGGGTGATGATTTGGCCATTCACGCGCGCAATGATTTCTTCAACCACCTGCGCGCCCGCGAACGCGCACAGACAAGCCATAGCGATAATAATCAAACAGAATTTCTTCATAATTTTCGGCGCGCCGCAGCGACCTGGTTGAGTTTGAGAAAACCGTGTCGATATTCTACTACTTCCGGATTGGACAAGGGTGTCACCGGATAAAATTTACTACGTTGCGGTCTTCCGGTTGGCTGGTTGGAAATGCGGATCTACACCATTCGCATCAGCGCCAGTGCAGTCATGTCATCGGGAACCTGCGGTGCGCAAGTGAACTCTCCAACGCTATTCAAAATCGATTCACAAAGTGCCTGGGCATAGAGCGACGAGTCATTATGGAGGAGTTCTTTTACCCTCTCCAGGCCGAATTCGAGATCTTCGGCGCTGTCAGTTTTGCACTTGCCTTCGACCACTCCCCGCGAGACCAGGAGAAAGGCTGCGCTTTTTTCGAGCCCAACGGTCGGAGCTTCGCAGGTGGCATGAGAGAAAAGTCCAAGCGGAAGTCCCGTAGAGGCGAGTTCGACGATGCTGGTGCTATCGCGTAACAGTCCTGGCGTATGTCCAGCGTTGGTGTAGCAGAGCGTGCCAAATTTTTCATTGTAACAGCCGATAAATGCGGGACAGGAGTGAACCCCTCCAGCGGATTCCATGATGTCGCGGTTGAGCCGCAGGCAGAGCGTTACCATCGCTTCCGATTCGTTGATGTCAGAGCCCGAAAACAACTCGCTTCCAAGCGTGCGGAAAACCTTCTGCGCGGCCGTCAGGACGACTTGATTGCTCTCACGACGCCCAGCCACATCAAGGAGGCCGAATAAGATACGCTCCGGACTCACTCGCAGGGAGTCGTAGAAATCTCCAGCCACTCGTTTACCGAGGGTGGTAGCGGCAATCTCCGCGCCCGCAATTGTCGGAAACTGTCCGGGGACGGGTTCTACGAGTGGAAGCGGGTCGGGAACGCGCGACTGGAATAGGGCGCACATACACAAGGAATCGAAACTAGCATAGCAAGCTGTGCTGTGGCAAAGGCGAGGCTACCAGTTTGACTGAAGACTATGCCGATAATCGATGGATGCGAGCGCGTTTTCGGCGCCAATACCAGCGCAGTGACACTGCCAGCCCTACCAGCACAAGCAGCAGGAGAAATCCCAGGGCCAGCAAAATTCTCGTTTGGCTGTAGAGCACAAACATGCCATTCTTCGTGTAAAAACCGTTGAAACTGTCTAGGATGGCCGGCAACCTGAGAAGATCCTGCTTCGTTAGCTGTGAGCCGGTCTAACCGCCGGCGATCGCCCCTATGATAAGAAAAGGCTCATTACCGGAAGCGACTTTTTCAGGCAGCAGGGCGTCTGGCGATTGGTGAGACAGATCCTCCTCACAGGCGAAGAAGCGAAGGAATGGCCGGCGTTGCTGGGTGGCGTGGTCGCGAATTGTTCCGCGCAGCATTGGATAGCGGGCCTCGATCGCATCGAGCACGGATCGCTGTGTAACCTCTCCTTCGATCTCGATGATCAACTCGGCACCGACGTGGGCTAGGGTTCGCAGATGTTGCGGAAGTGAGACGCGTATAGCACTGGAATTCTTCGAAGCCACTGTCAGCCTGTGGCCACTCTACAGTAAAGTCCCTAGTGCGATCAACGAATGTCCAGATGCATAATCGGCAGGTTTCCATCATTTTAATCTGGGGTTAATCTGGGCAACTCTTTGTGCCGCTCCCAAGTCTTAAGTAGATCAGCTGGCTGAGGAGTGATCGCACTGCGATCTCGCTATCGATTCGGGCATAAGCGATCAACCGTGGATACCTCAGACTCAGCGGAGGCACATTGGCAACTGCCAGTAACAAAATCAACGCACCGCTTAAGATGCAGTCCGATCTCCGCGTGGGCACGGGATGTGCCGGTTTGGACACTATTCTGACTGGCGGGCTGCCTCAAGGGCACATCTATCTGGTGGAGGGCGATCCGGGCGCCGGGAAAACGACACTAGCATTGCAATTCGTTCGCAAGGGGGTGCAGAAGGGTGAGCGCGCCCTCTACATCACGCTCTCCGAATCACGCGTCGATCTCGCCCACACCGCGCACTCGCATGGGCTGACGCTGGATGACGTTGAAATTGTGGAGCTCTTGCCCGATGAAAACGATCTGCTCCCCGAGCAGCAGTACACGGTATTTCACCCCGCGGAAGTGGAACTGAATGATCGCATGCAGCGCATTGTCAAGGAAATTCAACGCGTGCGTCCTGACCGGTTGGTGATTGACGCCCTCAGCGAATTGCGCATGCTGGCGAAGGATCCGTTGCGTTACCGCCGCCAAATCCTGTCCCTGAAAGACTTCATGGCGGACCAGAAGTGCACTGTTTTGCTGCTGGATGACCGGAGTTCGCGCGATCCGGACTTGCAACTGCATAGCATAGTGCATGGTGTTATCAGCATGGACAGAGTACCGCGAGAGTATGGAAAGACGCGGCGGCAGATTGAGATAGTAAAGCTGCGAGGCACGGCATATCGCGAAGGTTTTCACGACTACACAATCGTAACCGGCGGGGTAGTGGTCTTTCCTCGCTTGATCGCCGCCGACTTCCGTGGGGATCAGCCGCCGGAAGCGGTTTCAAGCGGTATCGCGGAGCTCGACGCCCTCACCGGTGGCGGACTCGATCGCGGCACCAGCACTTTATTGATTGGTCCGGCCGGATGCGGCAAGACAAGCATTGCAGTGCAGTGGATGGAAACCGCCGCCCGCCGCGGAGAAGCCTGCGCTCTTTTTAGCTTTGAAGAAGCCCCTCACACTCTGACGACGCGCGCCCACGGATTAGGGATTGATATTCGGCCGCATATGGCCACCGGTAAGATCAGGATCGAGCGCGTCGATCCAGCTGAGATGTCGCCAGGAGAACTGGTGGCGAATGTTCAGCAGCACGTAGAAAACGAGAATGTGCGGGTGGTGGTGCTGGACAGTCTTAATGGATATCTGCAATCCATGCCCGGAGAACAGTTTCTGGCGGTACATCTCCACGAACTTTTGGCTTATCTCGGGAATCGCAGCATACTTACGCTGATGGTTCTCGCGCAGGCTGGCACGATTGGCTCGCCATTGCAAAGTGCTGTCGATGTCAGTTATCTGGCCGACAATATTCTGCTGTTCCGCTATTTCGAGAGCCAGGGGGAAGTTCGACAGGCAATTTCTACCATCAAACGCCGCAGCGGAAGCCATGAGCATACCATCCGGGAATTGAAGCTCGGTCCGGGGCGCATTCACATTGGGCGCCCGCTACACGATTTCCAAGGCGTGCTCACGGGGACGCCAACATTTCTTGGGGGAACGAAAGAGAGTTAAACGGCGGCCATGGCGAATTTTCTCGATAGCGATTACCAGATTCTAGTGCTGGCTCCATTCGGAAAGGATGCGGCGCTGGTCCGCGAAGTGCTGGAGCGCTCAGGAATTCCGGTTGCCGTGGTGGACACAGTTGCAGCGATTGCTCGCTGTGTTGGCGGCGGAGCCGGAGCCGCTATCGTAGCCGAAGAGGCGCTCGACGAAGAGGGCATTGAATTTCTGGGCCGTAGCGTAGCCGCGCAGCCGGCATGGTCAGACTTCCCTATCATCGTTCTCACCGGGGGCGGTGCAACGACTCCATATACAGAAATGATGGTTCGCTCGCGCACTCCGATGGGTAATATCAACTTGATTGAGCGCCCGCTACGACCGGCCACGCTGGTCAGCAGCGTCCGGACCGCGATCCGGTCGCGGCTGCGGCAGTATGAAATCCGCGATCATCTGGAAGAACGCGAGCGGGCCGAGGAAGAGCTGCAGCGTGCGCACGATGAACTGGAGTCCCTGGTTGAAAGACGAACCCTGGCTTTGCGCAAACTTTCGGCAAAGATAATGCGCGTGCAAGATGAGGAACGCAGGCGCATTGCCCGCGAGCTACACGATGGCCTGGGCCAGTGGCTCGTTGCGGCGCAGATCAACCTCGGCATTGCGCTGCTCCACGATGGGGGAAACCCTTCTCCCCTGCTGCAAGAAACGCAAAAGCTCGTCGACCACGCCGTCTCCAGCATTCGAACCATGTCTTATCTGTTGCACCCGCCGTTGCTGGATGAGGCGGGGTTCGAGGCGGCGGCCCATTGGTTTATCGAAGGCTTCGCCAAGCGCACCGCGATGTCGATCAAAACGAACTTTTCTCATCCGGATTATCATCCTGCGGGAAAATCGAAAGCCGTTCGCATGCCCGAGGTTGTAGAGCTGGCTCTGTTCCGCGCTCTGCAGGAAGGACTGATCAACGCGCATCGCCACTCCGCCAGCCCGAATGTGGAAGTCAGATACCAGCGGCTGCCTCACCTGGTTTCGCTTGAAATCCAGGACTTTGGCCGCGGACTTCCGCAAGCGGTTCTGGAACGCTTTCAGCGTACCGGAACCGGCCCGGGGGTGGGGTTGGCGGGCATCCGCGAGCGCGTGAAGGAACTCGGCGGTGATTTTACGGTCTGTTCCAGTGGCGCGGGCACGACTCTGTTATCGACCGTGCCGCTTTCTGAAGAGGCAAACAGCACGGAGTCCGCGCGGGTAGCAGGAGGGCACGATGTTCCACCTTCTGCGAAGGGGCCCGGTCGCTTCGCGAGTAACGCGGGCGGGACTTTCTGAACTGATGTACAGTGCTGACGGCACGGATTCCGTACCCTTCCAAGAACGAGTTGCGGGCGAATCAGGGCAGCGTTTGCACCTCCACCGAGAGCACTGCCGGCAAATCCCGCACAATCGGACTCCAGTTATCCCCGGCATCGGCTGAGGCGTAAACCTGTCCGCCGGTGGTGCCGAAATATATGCCGCAATCATCGAGTGTGTCGACGGCCATCGCATCGCGCAGCACATTGACGTAGCAGTCTTTTTGCGGAAGACCCTGGGTGAGGGGTTCCCACTCATTGCCACCGGTGCGGCTTCGAAAGACGCGCAGCTTGCCGTCGACAGGAAAGTGTTCTCCATCGCTTTTGATCGGCACTACGTAGATAGTTTCCGGCTCGTGGGCATGAACGTCGATCACGAAACCGAAATCGGTCGGCAGATTACCGCTGATTTTTTTCCATTGCTCGCCAGCATCATCACTTCGCATGACGTCCCAGTGTTTCTGCATAAAGAGCACGCCTGGCCGTTTGGGATTCATGGCCACATGGTGCACGCAGTGTCCGATCTCTGCGGTCGGATTCGGGATGTATTTCGAATATAGGCCACGGTTGATCGGCTTCCAGGTTGCGCCACCATCATCGGTTCGGAAGGCCCCTGCGGCCGAGATTGCGATGAAAATTCGGTCCGGATTGCTGGGATCGAGAATGATGGTGTGCAGGCACATCCCTCCCGCACCTGGCTGCCATTTTGGACCAGTGCCGTGCCCGCGCAGACCGGAGAGTTCGTGCCAGTTCTCTCCGCCATCCGTGGAACGGAACAAGGCGGCATCTTCCACGCCGGCAAAAACTGTGTTGGGATCGGTGAGGGAAGGCTCGAGATGCCAGACTCGTTTGAATTCCCAGGGATGCTGCGTACCGTCATACCACTGGTGGGTGGTGAGCGCCTTACCCGCTGCGGAAGACGTGTCGTAGACAAACTTGTTACTCCCGCTTTTGGGAGGGCCCGGAGCGGGTTTTTCACCTGGCGGCGTTCCGGGTTGATGCCAGGTTTTCCCGCCATCGTCGGAGCGCTGGATGATTTGCCCGAACCATCCGCTGGTCTGTGAAGCGTAGATCCGGTCCGGGTCGGCGGGCGACCCCTTCACGTGATACATCTCCCATCCGGCGAAATGCGGACCGCTGACGTCCCACTTCTCACGCTTGCCGTCAGCTGTTAGAACGAACGCCCCTTTGCGCGTTCCGACGAGAACTCGTACCTTGCTCATGCTTTGCACCTTGTGGTCAGTCAGATTTGCCCCTTGCTTCCAGCGTGTACTTCATTCGTCATTTAATTGTCAATGCGAAGGGGAAATCTGCGTTTGGGGCGGTCGAACCGAAAGCAGATTCCTCCTCTTCGCTGCGCGCGTGGTCAGAATGACAAAATCAACTACCTTCACGGCGGAATGACTAAAAATCAACTACTACGCAGCCTTCGGCATCTGACTGCGCATCTGCTTCATCATCTGGCGCATGGCGGCGATATGGCCAGGTGAGCGCTTCTCGGTCCACGCTTCGTAACGTTGCGAAGCTTTCTCGAGATGTCCCGCAAAGTTCTGGTTCTTGAAGCGCTCGCGAAGTTGGGGAACGACCGCCCTCGCGCTCTCCCACACGCCAAAGAACTCGCCAGTGGTTTCAAAGAACAGGTCTTCGTGAAGCAGACCATAGTTCAACATGGCGCAGGTCTGGTTCCAGTAACTGAGCACCATCATCGCGAATGTTCCTCCCTCGGTTCCAGGAGCCGCGATTCGCATCGCATCGTCGATGTTCTCGACGATATAGTTCTTGAAGAACCAGTCGCGGGCCTGACGTAGCCGCGGCTCACGGCGCTCTTCAAAGAGTTGTAGTTGAAGTTGTGCTTGTTCGTGGGTGGGTTTCGTTTCCATTGATTCGTCTCCTTTAATTTATTTGCCGGTTATTAAGTGATTCCCCGAAGGGACTTCTTCGGTCGCGATGATCAAGATGCATCACTGGCATCGGGACTGCCACCATGTTGTCGTTCGAGTTCTACGGAAATCGACACGGCCGACAGAAAATATTAAGGCCTGAGCACGATGGAGCCCAAGAACTTGTTTCTGTTGGAGTTTTAGCTCAATCCGGCGCTCTCTGTCTTCGATTTTCGGTTATTCTCCTCGATACGCCCGCTTCAAACCCTCAATATCAATCTTCTTCATCTGAAGCATGGCTTTAAAAACTCTTTGCGATTTCACCGGATCTTTATCTTGCATGAGTTCCAGCAAAGCTGTAGGCACGATCTGCCAGGACACACCATACTTATCCCTCAGCCATGCACATTGAAGTTGTTCTCCACCTGCGGAAAGCTTCTCCCATAAGTCATCTACTTCTTTCTGCGTCACGCAATTCACGAAAAAGGAAATTGCCGGTGAAAAGGTATATTGTGGACCGCCATTCAATGCGATGAATTCTTCTCCTTCAATCTGAAATGTCACAAGCATCACTGTTCCTTTCGGCCCAGGTCCTGCGTCGCCGTAACGAGTGACATCTCCAATCTTTGAATTCTTGAAAACGGAAACGTAGAAATTTGCCGCTTCTTCTGCCTTGCCATCAAACCACAAAAAAGGAGTTATCTTTTGCAACTTGTCCCTCCGGATTGCCAACAGCGTTTAATCCGACTAGACTTTATTCTTCCACAGTCCCATCATTCGTCCTTCCGGATCGGTGAACAAGCAGAACGAACCCATTCCCGGCACTTCCTGCTCTTCCACCTGGATTGTTCCCCCGGCCTGCACGACACGCTTGCGATATGCGGCAAGGTCATCGACGTCAATGTACAGCGTCATATTGCCGGGCCAGGGCTCCGGGTGAGGTGGTTTAAAAATTCCGCCGTTGATTCCACTACTTCCATTGCTACCGCTACCAGTCTCGACCAGCCGGTAGTTCATCTCGGGTATGTTCTTGATGTTCCAGTCGAAGATCTTCTCGTAAAAGGTCGCTACTTTCTCGGGATCCTTCGACATCAATTCCCAGTGGACCACAGGTCTGCCCATTACAATCTCCTTTCAGTCATTAAAAGCTTGAAATCGCTGTGCAACCGGGCCAGACTAGCAAAGTAACTTGCAGTATGCAAGTGAGTAGTTTACCTTAGAATACGGATGAAACAGCGAAAAGTGGAATGGCGATCCGAGTGTCCACTGAATGCGTCTGTGGAAATGCTGGGGGATCGCTGGTCCTTATTGATTATCCGCGACATGATGCTGCGCGGATTTCATAACTACAAAGAATTCCTGGAGTGCTACGAAGGAATCGCCACAAATATCCTGGCGGACCGTTTGCGGAAATTGGTCGAATACGGAATCATCGTCGCGCAAAAAGATCCAAATGATGGACGCAGGGTGACCTACCGGCTTACAAAGAAGGGAATCGATCTTGCGCCAGTGCTCACAGAAATGGTGCTGTGGGCAGCCGCACATGGGGACACCGGCAATCGGGCCCTGGTGCGTCAAATGAAGGAGGATAAAGAGAAATTCATGGCCGGGGTGCGGCAACGTTGGGCTGGCGGGAAGTGAATAATATGCCATATCCTCGCTCCACGGCGCATTTTCGCGCAGCCAGTCTTCGATAAGAGCGCTTGGGATAACCGCGCTTGGGATAACATAGTTCAGTGGCGAACCGGTTTTCCAAGCAGGGCAAAGTAACCATTCTTCGGGCTGACCAACTCAACAAACTTCCCTGGCTTGTGCACGGATTTTCCTCGCGTCCCGGGGGATTCTCGCGCGCTTATGGAGGCGCCGCGCTCAACCTTGGGTTCACCAAAGACGATTCCAAGCGTGCGGTCGAGCGCAACCGGAATAGATTTTTGATAGAACTCGGTGTTGAGAGCAATGGCGGGGAGGCCTCTCTACGAAGATCAGAATCCCCACCTTGGCCGCTGCTTACCCTGCGCCAGATTCATTCCGACGTGATCCATTTTGTCGACTCCACGGCTAAGACTCAACTTGCTGGTGACGGTTTGATCACGACAACTCCTGGTTTGTTACTCGGCATACAGACCGCGGATTGCCTGCCCATCATTCTCGTTGATTCCAAAAAGCGCGCGGTGGCAGTGTTCCACGCGGGATGGCGGGGAACCGTCAAACGCATTGTCGAGAAGGGGGTGGGCGAGATGAGTCAACGGTTTGACAGTCATCCGCGCGATCTCAAGGTTGCAGTCGGTCCCGGTATTCACGGCTGCTGTTATGAAGTCGGCGAAGAAGTTCGGGAGAAGTTTGAATCGCAGTTCGCATATGCGGCGAAGCTGTTTCGCGAGGTTGAGGAGCGCGATTCGGTACGCGAAAAATATCCCATGTTGTTCCTTACTGCGCGCGCTCCTGGTCACAGTATCTTGCCGAAAAGAATATTTCTCGATCTGGTAGAAGCGAACCGTCAACAACTGTTGGCTGTTGGAGTGCCCGCGAAGAATATTGAAGCCTCGGCTTTGTGCACTGCGTGCCGAACAGACCTGCTGTTTTCCCACCGTGCAGAGAATGGACGAACTGGAAGAATGATGGCCGCGGTTGGAATCCTCGGGTAGGTTTATTGATGCCGGAATGCCGCAGCGAATGGCTTCGAGGCGTGTTTAAGCCGGCATCACCTTCATTCTCACTGCGATACAGGTGGGGCAGCGGGCGTTGCCGGCGTCGGAGGTGCTGCCGGTGAATCTGCTGCTCCCTCATTTACCAGGTCCTTCAACTCCTTGCTGGGCTTAAAGAAAGGGATCTTTTTCGCCGGCACTTCGACGCGTTCGCCGGTCTTGGGGTTGCGGCCCATGCGAGGCTTGCGCTGGCGGGTTCGGAAGCTGCCAAAGCCACGTATCTCGATTTTGTCCCCCGCGCACAAGGAACGCACCACGCTGTCAAAAATGGTTTCCACAATTACTTCGCTGTCCTTGCGCGTAAGTTCTGCTAAACGCGAGACTTCGTCGATCAAATCAGCTTTTGTCATAGCTTCTTTTGCTCCGAACTACATTTTTATCGAGGAGTCGTCGCTTAACGGCCATGGCCCGGGCTCCGCTTCGGCAACCTCCATAACCTTCTCAAATTTCAGGGCTTGTACGCAAGTCTCAGTTTTGGTCTTAGGTCTTGGATTAGGGGCCTTGGATTAGGGGTCTTCGATGAGGCTCGGTGAGCGCGCCCTGCTGAAGTATGAAGTCTCAAGGAAAAACCTAACACCCACCACGACCTGATGGCTCAACCTGACAGCACAACCTGCGCCCGAACGCTACTTCCACAGATAATAGAACCCGACTTGCTGTTCGAGCATCTTCTCCCGATCGGGCAGATACTTCGAGACGTCACCCAACAGCAAGTCCAACAGCGTTCTGTGGTCTTTCTCCGCATGGACCAGCGTCGGTTCCCCTGAAATACCTACCGTTTTCGCAGTGTCTTTCACCGCAGCTTCAAAGTCGCCCAGGTTATCGATCAGCTTCATCGACAAAGCTTGCTCACCGGTCCATACTTTGCCGTTCGCGATGGCCTTCACCTCGTCGACCTTTATTGCGCGCCCATCAGACACCGCATGAACGAACTGTCCGAACATGTTGTCGATGAGCGACTGCATGTAGGCTTGCTCCGCCGGAGTAAGGTCGCGGGCGGGGTTTCCTGTGTCTTTAAACTCTCCGGTTTTCAGGACGACATCTTTCAACTTTGCCCACTTCAGCAGATCTCCGTAGTTCACCCATTGCGCGATCACACCGATTGAGCCGACAATACTGCCCTGGTCGGCATAAATTTTGTTGGAGGCCGAGGCAATATAGTATGCCCCGCTGGCCCCTACAGTCTCGATGGAAACGACAACGGTTTTCTTTTTTTCCTCACGGACGCGCTTGACCTCGCGATAAATCTCCTCTGACGCGGCCACGCCGCCCCCCGGCGAATTGACGTGCAGGATGATGGCCTTAATGGAAGAGTCGTCGGCAAACTTTTTTAGTTCGCTGACCACCGGCTGGGGCGAGAGGATCACTCCCTCAAGGTCAACCACTCCGATGCGGTCGCCAAATCCGCCGAACCCTGCTTCACCGTTGTTCGCGTGAAGCATGAGATAAACCACAGAGAAGACGGCCAAAACGAAAAGGAAGAAAGCTCCTCCGCCAATCACGATCCAGAGAAGGGTGCGGGAACGTTGCTCAGGCATGAGGAAAGTTTAGCACCGCGGCCTAGAGGGTGAGCACTTGCAACGCACCGTGCTGAGCCGTCAGCTCAACGGGCGTACAGCAGACGTATTCCCCATCCGCATAAACGTCGAACGGGACTTCGGTTTCTACACGTGCATGCTTTGCGCGAAAACACTGTACTTCTCGGATGCGCAAATGGCGGCCAAAGTACACCGTGGGAAACATGCAAGCCAGCTTGAACGGATCAATGCCGCCGATCACGCACACGTCGAGTTGACCGTCATCACATCGCGCACCGGGCGCAATCTTCATGCCGCCGCCATAGGTTGAAGTGTTGGCGAAAGCTGCAAGGAGGGTCGGGTGATCGCTGCGGATACTCCAACCGCCGGGTTCGTCTGAGGTGAACATCTTCATCGGAAAAGGAGCAAAACAAAAAATTGTGGAAAGCCAAAGCCAGAGCGTAGCCTCCGTGGCTGCGCAACCAGCGGGGGAGCGCATTGGCTCGTCGTGTTACTTCGCTATCAAGCCCGATACCGGCAACGCTGCAGAAGTACCTGCGAGTACCGATCGGCAAGTCGCGAGGGGCGTTCGCAGCTTCAATGGGAATGATTACTCCCAGATCAATCGTGCGTACACGGCCTTCTCCAGCGCAAAATCTTTGCCAAGCCGCAAGCGAATCGCGCACGCGGCGCAGTCCAAGGGCGCGGGCGAAGTCGTTACCGCTGCCCGTAGGGACGACTAACACTGGCAGGCCAAGTTCCACTAATTGGCCGAGATGGCGATGAATCGTGCCATCCCCACCAAAAACGAGAATGACATCTGCCTGGTCGGCGGCGGCAGGCAGGCCGATGTGCCAGTCGATGATTTCGTTGGTAGCGTCGCTGTTTTGGAATGGCTTGAGATCCTTTGGAGAACATCCCGGCCCGAGGATGACGGCGGAGCGCATATGCGCGGTCGAGAGTAACAGAGTCGAACTTGAGGCGCTCCCGAGGGCGTGTCCGACAGGCCAGTGCCAACCCCTTTCCTATCCAGTGTGGTTCCGTCTATCGTAACTCTACGACCTCTCCTCAAAACCGTGGCCGGGTGTCATGATGAAGTTGAGATTTTTGTAATCGGGGGCCGACAAAATGAAAGAGCGGCGACTGATTAATATATTGTTTCTTCTTATAGTTAGCCTGTTCCCCGTGGGCTGCAACGTGGCTGCATCGAAATCGGGAGATGAGGTTACCGCCCCGGCAGTTACAATTCCCACGATCACGACCCAGCCGACAAGCCAGACGGTTATTGCCGGAGAGACGGCAACTTTCTCCGTGGCCGCGGCAGGCACGGGTCCGTTGAGCTATCAATGGCAGAAGGGCACCACGCCGATTAGCGGAGCGATATCGGCGAGTTACACTACCGCCGCGACTACAACAGCCGACAGCGGCTCCCGGTTCAGCGTAGTGGTTAGTAACGCCGCCGGCAGCATCACCAGCAATAGGGCAACATTGACGGTAAGTGCGGTTCCGGCAGTACCTTCGATTCTGCAACAACCGTCGAACCAAACCGTCCTCGCCGGACAGACCGCAACCTTCTCAGTGATGGCGGTAGGAATCGCACCCTTGAGCTACCAGTGGAGAAAGGGCGCGACGTCGATCAGCGGCGCGACATCGGCAAGCTATACAACGCCACCGACAACGACCGCAGACAATGGCACGCAATATACCGTTGTGGTCAGTAATCCAAACGGGATTGCCGCTAGCAACGCAGCCACGCTTATAGTGAGTGCGCCACCCCCGTCGACAACGATTGATGTCCTGACCTACCACAATGACATTGCCCGTACCGGGCAGAATCTGAACGAAACGACCCTGAATACCAGCAATGTTACTTCGGCAAAGTTTGGCAAGTTGAGCTTTTATTCGGCGGACGGCCTGGTGGATGCCCAACCGCTCTACGCTTCAACCGTGACGGTTCCCGCTAAGGGCACGCACAATATTTTGATTGTGGCCACAGAGCATGACTCGGTCTATGCCTTTGACGCGGATTCCGGCGCAACCTTATGGCAGGTCTCAATGCTCAAGGCCGGCGAAACAACCTCGGACACTCGAAGTTGCGGGCAAGTGAGTCCCGAGATCGGCGTGACGTCTACTCCGGTGATCGATCGCGCTAGTGGTCCCAATGGCGCGGTCTACTTGGTGGCAATGTCGAAAAACGGCTCAACCTATCACCAGCGTCTGCACGCGCTCGATCTCGCTCTCGGAACCGAATTGTTTGGCGGCCCGGTCGACATTCAGGCGACTTACCCGGGAACCGGCGACAACAGCAACGGCGCTGATGTGGTTTTCGATCCTGCGCAGTATAAGGAGCGCACCGCGCTGCTCTTGCTGAATGGCGTCGTTTACACCGGCTGGGCATCGCACTGCGACATTCGCCCTTACACCGGATGGATCATGGGTTATAGCGAATCCACGCTCGCCCAGACGAGCGTGCTGAATGTAACCCCCAATGGCAACGAAGGCGCGATCTGGATGGCCGGAGCAGGGCTAGCGGCTGACAGTTCCGGCAACATTTATTTCCTGGATGCCAACGGCGACTTTGACACGAATTTGAACGCCAGCGGATTTCCAAGCGACGGCGACTACGGTAACGCTTTCATGAAGCTCTCGACCTCGAGTGGTCTCGCCGTAGCGGACTATTTCGAAATGGACAATGAGGGTTCGGAGAACAGCACCGACACCGATCTTGGCTCCGGTGGAATGATCGTATTACCCGATCTGAAGGATAGCTCTGGCCACGTCTGGCACCTGGCAGTCGGCGGCGGAAAAGACTCGAACCTCTACCTGGTGAATCGCGACTCAATGGGCCGGTTTAGCTCGAATAACAGCAGCATTTATCAGGAACTCGCGGGAGCGCTGCCTGGAGGAGTTTTTGCGGCGCCCGCCTATTTCAACAGCACGCTCTATTACGGATCGGTCGGAAGCCCTATCCAGGCGTTCACGATCACTAATGCGAAACTGTCGACCAGCGCAAGCTCGCAAACTGCGAATAGTTTTGGTTATCCGGGTGCGACCCCGAGCATCTCGGCAAACGGCACGAGCGGTGGAATCGTGTGGGCGGTTGAAAACAGCAGTCCTGCCGTATTGCACGCTTACAATGCCACGAACCTGAACGAGATCTACAACAGCAACCAGGCCACCGGCGGCCGCGATCAGTTCGGTGACGGCAACAAGTTTATGACACCGACGATTGTCAATGGCAAAGCATTTGTGGGAACTCCGAACGGCGTGGCAGTGTTTGGGCTGTTTCCATAGAACAAAGAACAAAACCGCTTTTAGGAAAGCCACGCCGGCTCTCCGTGAGGACAAGATGTGCTCCACGATTTGTCACAACTTCACGGGTGCCTTTTTTACCGGCGATGGGAGACTGAAGGTGCCCGTACTCACGTTTGTCAGCAGGGTGAGCACTAACGGAGCAAGCGTGAGATAGCCGCTGCGAAACACCACGCTCACTCTCGGGATTGTTTTCATCATCTTTTTATCCCTATCTTCATTGGGCATCCCTATCGTGAAAACCGTGGGCAATGCTATGCCGAAGCAGGAAGGTGTGAAATCGGTTCCAAATGCAGCCTGGCCTCAGTTTTCTCAGTTCCTGACTTATCCGATTGGATACGCACCAGTTTGTTTTCCGCTGACCTGCCAATTTGCCGCAGAGCGCGAACTCGGGCTGCAACCACCTCGCGGCGGGTGCAGCTCAAGAGAAGCGAACACTCCTGATCGGAGTAGCGTTCGAGCACCGACATCACAAAGGCGAAACGCTCGAATGCGGGCAACTCAACGATGGCGGCAACTTCCACGGGCTCGGTATTGAGTTGGCGCACCCCGTAATCCGGCGCGGAACTTGAGAGCCTGCCGTCGTTGGAACGGGGCTGGATCATTCGAATCGCATTGCGAATAATCGTTCGCCGGGCCCAGGATTGTGCCCACTCTTTGAATACCGTATTACCCATTGTCGAATCCTCGAGGCCAAGAACAAAACATTTTTCGGCGATGGAATGATTCGCGGTGAGCAAGAAGGACAGCTGATACAAATTGCTCATGCCGTCTGAAAAAATCCGACAGAAGTCCGCGCCAGTTGCAAATGCCGTCGATTCTTGATTTGCAGCTCGGTTTGCATTTTTCTTTGTGCAAAGCATCTTCCCCTCCGCCCTCACACTAGATAGTCGTTTGAACAAGGTGGAAATCGACAAAGCCCAAATTGTCGGAAATCTGTACGTGGGTCTCACTTCACCCTTTGCATCGGCAAATTCGAGCCAATTTCTTCAACACATGTTTGGTCAGTACATCGCCGCAGGAAAATTTCGCTCCATCCTTCATGAGCATGAAAAGAGTGTTCTCTCCATCCGGGCCAATCAGGGTTACGTTCGCGAGGTCGATGATCAGCTTTCGCCCATCCAATTGATCCCTGGCGCTTCGCCACGCATTCTCCACCTCCGCATTCCAAGGAGGCACCAGCTTGCCCTCCAGAACGATCCTTCTCTGATTGGGTGTCTCAATGGTAGAGATCTTGAACATTGCCGTGATCGTCCTTGCCAGTGGTCTAAGCAATGTGCATGCCAATGCGGGATGGTCTTCATAGCTGCGTTAAATTGTTGATTTGAAGGGAGAATACGAAAAGAGTGCGATTTGCGGTTTCGGGAACTGTCGACGCCAATCTCGACAGTTGTCAAGGACAATGACAGCTGCGAACGTACTTGACTGAAGAAGCGGAGTCAACATCGGAACTTCCGAAATCAGGAAACGAAGCGGGGGTTAATCTCCAGTTTCTTCATACGCGAGATCAGGGTGGTGCGCTTTAGACCCATGCGTGCCGCGGCGCCATCTGCACCGCCGACGCGGCCCCTAGTATCTTTTAGGATGCGCAGAATCTCGCCGCGCTCGTCAGTCTCACGAGCGTTGAGGTTTGGGACAGTCTTAGTACCGCTACCAAGTTCGCTGATGGGCGCCTGGAGGGCGGAGCCATGGGTTAGAATCACCGAGCGCTCGACGAAATTTTCCAGCTCGCGAATATTCCCCGGCCAGTGCCAACCGGAAAGCTTCTTCATGGCAAGAGCCGGAATGGATTCGATCTTTTTTTCCATGCGGCGACCGTATTTTTGAGTGAAGTAGCGCACGAGCAGTGGGATATCCTCGGGACGTTCGCGCAAGGGCGGGATGCGAATCGGAAAGACGTTTAACCTGTAATACAAATCGCTGCGAAACTCGCGACTCTCGATCATCTTCTCGAGGTCGCGGTTCGTGGCTGCCACCAATCGAACATTTACCTTCTTTGTGCGGGTGCTTCCGAGCCGCTCGAACTCTCGTTCCTGCAGCGCGCGCAGCAGCTTGGGCTGGATTTCGATGGGAATGTCACCAACCTCGTCGAGAAACAATGAGCCCTGATCCGCAAGCTCAAGGCGGCCAATCTTCTGGGAGATCGCGCCGGTGAATGCCCCGCGCTCATGTCCAAACAGTTCACTCTCAAGCAGGCCGGTAGGAATGGCAGCGCAATTCAGTTTTACAAAGGTCCGGTCTTTACGCCGGCTTCGATCATGGATGGCACGAGCAATCAGTTCTTTTCCGGTGCCGGTTTCGCCAAGCAACAAGACTGTCGAGTCGCTGGGAGCCACGGTTTCTACCAGGTTCAGGACATGGCGAAGGGCCGAACTCTGACCTACGATTCCTTCGAAATCCATGTCGCCACGGATCTCTTCCTCCAAATACAACTTTTCCTGCGCGAGTCTATCTTTCAACTCAGCGATCTCGGTGTAAGCCAGCGCATTCTCGACTCCGATTGCCACTTGACTCGCAACCTGGGTCAAGAAAGCGACCTCGCCATTGTCGAATGCATTCTCCTCGCGTCTGGCAACTGCCAAAACTCCAAGCAAGCGGCTCCTTGTGATCAGCGGCACATCGCAAAGCGAATTCAGGCCTTCCCCGGCGGCCTTCTTGTACATTTCTGGCGGCATCTCGGCGGGATCGAGACGGTTCACCACGATTGCTTTTCCGCTCTTGTATGAGTCCCCAGGCGTGGAGCCATCAATCGGGACTAGGGAACCTTCCGTAAATATTCCGCGGCTCTCAGGATAGTCGAGCGCGTGCACACGCAAATGTTTGCCTTCGGCGTCGGCAAGCAAAATAGCCGCAGCATCGCAGTGCATAACCTGGCGCACACTCGCGGAGGCGGCCTGAAGCAGGCCGTGAAAATCGAGGTTCGAGACCACTTGATTGTTCAGATCGAGAATGAGCTTAAGTTGATCCTGAACCCGCTGAGAGACGTAGAAGTTGACGGCAGAGTCTATCGCGAGGCCAATTTGATCTGCGACCAGACCGAGAAAACGAACTTCCTCTTCGTCGTACGCGTTCGGATAAAACCTGCCGAAACTGAGCACGCCCACATGACGCTGTCCCCGCACCAGGGCCAGCGTGCAGGTGGAGGCGATGCCGAGCTCGGAGAGAAAAAGTCCGTATTTCTGAAATCGAGTCTCGCGGTTCCAATCGATGGTTAGCAGAAGTTCGCCAGACGTGTGCACGTGAGTAATCGGATTGTCTTCGGCGCACCAAGAATACGCGTCGGAGTTCTCGACCTTCTTGCCGTTGGCTTCCAGTAAAGACCAGCACGGCACGTTGGTCTCCTTTCCGAAAGCGACCAGGTGCAAGTAATCGAAAGGCGTGACCTCGTGTAACTGCTGAATCAGAGTATCGGAGACCGCGCTGCAATCGCTGCAGGTTGCAATTGCGTTGGCCGCGCGCAGTAATGCCAGGTATCGCTGCTCTTCTATCTTTGGAAATGTCTTGGGAAAGATTGAAGGTGCTGTAACCATCGAAGTCCTTCCATCAAAAATTCAGTTTTGTTGACCATCCTGCGCCTCGAATCCCTGCGATCGCGAGGCCCCGCAGTTGGTTGCAGGAGGATTCAATATATGTCTGATCTGATGCCACTATCCCCTTGAAGGCTTCGCAAAGTGTCAGAGCATTCGACATCTGACGAAAAGGCGTGAGCTCCCGACAGCTGCGGCCCTTGCTTTTCGTGGAAAACCTCTGAAGTTGTGTTGTTTCAAGCGAATCGGGGAACAAAGCTAGCCAATCCATTTGGCACATCGTGTGCCTTATTCACTACGAAACAAGCGCGGCAGCCTGGCAGTACCCAATCAGGACCGGCATTTTGTCCAAGGAGGTTTTCGATGCGCCAAATCGCGATCATGCTTGCAGGCGTTACCGTATTACTAGGAGTCTCTGCAGTGGCTCAGGAATCTCGTTCGGAGATCAGCTTGCAAGGAACGGGTTTCTTCACCAAGGACAGTTCGGGTCAAGGTACAACCGAACGAAGTACCAACGCTGGTGGTTTTCTCGTTGGCTACCGGTACAACTTCAACCGCTGGCTCGGGGCCGAGGCAGTGTATGGCTACGACAGAAATACAGAGCGTTACTTCGGGACCGGTGGGTTGTCGAGAGTTCAGGCCAACATTCACCAGGCAACTGGTGGATTTATCTTTCACCTGCCCACATCTGCGAGATTCAGATTTAGCCCATATCTTCTTGCGGAAGGAGGTGCGCTGATTTTTGATCCCAGCGGAAACGGCTTCGGAACCGTCGCAGGAGCGCAACGTCAGACTACTGGCGTGTTTGCGTATGGTGGCGGGGCCGATTTCCCACTGATGAAACACGTTGCTCTGCGCGCTGAGTATCGCGGCCTAGTTTACAGCGCCCCCGATTTCGGGCTGACAACGCTTAACACGAACGCAATCACCCATACGGCGCAACCCTCAGCCGGCATTGTCTTTCGATTCTAGTCGTGAAGCACCAGGCGGGTTTTCCCGCCTGCTTTAGCTTTCCTGTCGTTGCTGTGTACACAATGACTTAAGCTCGCGCCTTGTCGATCATCGCTTGCCAAATGCCTTTGGATTTCAGAATAAGTTCAATCGCTTCCCGGACGGAACCGTGACCAGCGGAGGCAGTGGTTGTGTAGTGTGCAGCCTTCTTTACTTCGGGGACGGCATCCCCCACCGCAATCGCGAGGCCGGCGCGGTGCAATAGAGGAATGTCGGGCAGGTCATCTCCAATGTAAGCGACAGCAGAATCCGGAACGTCCGCTTTTCGCAGGATCTCCTCGTATGCTGGCATTTTTAGCGGCTGCTTCATGTAAATAAACTCCATGTTCATTTCATGGGCACGGCGGAGAAGGGCTGAACTCTCGCGCCCGGTAATGCAGCCGGTGCGCAGGCCTGCGGTATGCGCCAGGGTGAGACCCTGGCCGTCGTGCGCATCGAAGGTTTTGATTTCGAGGGCGCTGCCATCGGCTTGCGAGAGTAGCGTGACACTACCATCTGTCATCGTGCCGTCCACATCCATGAGGACCAGTTTGATTTGAGCCGCACGCTTCTTGAGACCGGCAGAGATTTTGCGAAGACCGGAGATTTTAGCAACGGGCACGGAAAGCCTCCAACAGAAAGGATGGGAGAAAGTTTACGTTAAAGCTTGACTTGATCGCCCGCAAACTGCTTTTTCGAATAATATGCGAACTGTCTTGTTTACTCACGTCGGTATAATTGTTCATCGCTCATGGACCGGGTGCTGTCCGCCATCCGCTGGTTGTTTGACTCGGAGCGTGGCGCTGTTGACCGCCTGACTCCGCGCTGGCTTTTCTTGCGGGCACTTGGCTGCATTTATTTTTCCGCTTTCTTCTCGCTGGTCTTTCAAATCCGCGGGCTTATCGGCCCCGATGGGATTCTGCCGGCCGACGAATATCTGCGGGCGGTCGCACGTTCCTTTGGCTACAGCCGCGGCCTATGGTTCGCCCCCTCGCTGCTGTGGGTCTCGAGCGGATCTCATGCTTTGACAGCGCTGTGCTGGGTGGGCATGATCGGGTCGCTACTGTTGGTGTTGAATGTCTGGCCGCGCGGAATGCTTTTTATCTGCTTTGTATGTTTTCTTTCGTTCGTGAGCGCGGCGCAAGATTTTTCCGGTTATCAGTCGGATGGCATGCTGCTCGAGGCCGGATTTCTCTCTCTCTTCTTTGCTCCTTCCGGATTCCGCCCTGGTTTTGGGCAGCCGTCGCTGCCGTCGCGTGCCAGCCTGTTTCTTCTGCAATGGGAGTGGTTTCGCATCTACTTCGAATCCGGGGTTGCAAAGATTGTTGGTGGAGACCCCGAGTGGCGCCATTTCACTGCCATGGACGAGTACTATCAGAACGGTCCGCTGCCCACCTGGATCGGCTGGTATGTGCAACATCTGCCGCATTGGTTCCATGCGTCCAGCACCTTCGCCACGCTCGCGCTGGAGTTGGGGTGGGTTTGGATGTTATTTCTGCCGCGGCGTTGGCGCATTGTTTGCTTCTGTGTTGTGACGCCGTGGGAATTGGGAGTCATTCTTACTGCTAACTACACCTTTCTGAACTATCTGGTTCTCGCATTAGGAGTGCTTCTGTTAGATGATCGTTTTCTACTGCGGTTTTTCCCGGAACGATGGAAGAAACTGTTCAGGTTGGGCCGGTTATCAGAGAGCGACGATGAGGTTAGGACTTCCACGACGAACTGCGAGGCACGAGGAATTTCGATTCGCGAACCACCCGAGTCCCCACAAACGGAAAACTGGAGAAGCGCGCTCCGCCGGCGTCTCAATGTGCTGAAAATCTCCGTTGCCGGGTCCGTTTTGGGATGGATCTTCTATGCCACGGCTGTGCAATTATTATGGATGTTCTCGGAAATCCCTCTTCCAACGGCACCGGTGATTGCACTAGAGCCTTTTCGGATTGCCAATCGATATGGCCTTTTCGGAGTGATGACTCGAGGGCGGTACGAAATTGAGTTCCAGGGTTCAGAGGATGGAAAAAACTGGCTTGCGTATCCATTCCGCTATAAACCGCAGGATCTCAACAAGCCGCCCGGCATCTATGCGCCGTACCAACCGCGATTCGATTGGAATCTGTGGTTTGCCTCGCTGGGATCGTGGCAGGACTATTCAATCGTGCCTCGAACCGAGGTGAAGCTGCTTTCCAATGACAAAGACGTGCTCAGCCTCTTTGCGGGAAATCCGTTTTCGCAGGCGCCCCCTCGCGAGGTCCGTGCGGTCATTTGGCAATATTGGTTTACAACTATGTCAGAAAAACGAACACGGGGCCTTTGGTGGCGCCGTGAATTTCTTGGGTTGTATGCTCCGACGATCGAGCGTCAAGCAGACGGGACGATCCGTGGTGTCGAGTGGCCTGCTCCCAGTGTTCGAGAATGATTGCAGAAACGCGCTACAGAAACGCTCATGCCTTCGAGCGGCCCTCCCATCTTGATAACGCCATTTTCGCCGCATGATAGCCGCACATGCCGTGCACTCCTCCGCCGGGTGGGGTGGATGCGGAACAAATGTAAATATCGCGTGCTGATGTGGCGTAATGTCTCCGCGTCGGACGAAATAGAAACTGATGGATGTCCATGGCCCCGCCCGAGATATCACCTCCGACGAGGTTTGCGTCCATGATTTCAAGATCTGCGGGAGTAAAGACGCGCCGCGCTAGAATGCAGTCGCGGAAGCCGGGAGCGAACCGCTCGATTTGATCCTCCAGCTTTTCGAGCATGTTCACCTGAGACCCATGCGGCACATGACAATATGCCCAAGCCGTGTGTTTGCCTGCCGGCGCCCGGGAATTATCGAAAAGGCTGGGCTGGGCCAGCAGAACGAAAGGGCGTTCGGCGTGCTTACCACGTCGGACCGCTCCTTCGGACGCAACTATCTCCTCGAAGCTGCCGCCGAGGTGCACGGTTGCAGCTTGCGCGCAGGGAGCTGCTTTCCAGGGAATGGGTACACTCAGCGCATAATCTGCTTTGAAGACCCCCGCTCCATAGCGGTATTTCTGCATTTGCCGCCGGTAACCATCGGAAAATCTTCGTGCCCCAACTTTGAGTAATTGCTGCGGCGTCAGATCACACAGGAGCAGTTCATAGTTCTTTAATTCGTCCAAACTATCGACCGGCGACGAAATAGCTACATTGCATCCGAAGGTCGACAGATAGCTGCATAACGAATTTGAAACCGACCCTGCGCCACGGCGAGGAATCGGCCAACCAACGGCATGAGCTGATACCGCCATGAGCAGGCCAAAGGCGGCACTTAGGGGCTCATCGAGGGTGAGAAAAGAATGGGCCGCCAGTCCGGCAAATAATGCGCGTGTTCGTGGGTCGCGAAATCGGCGTGCAACGGCCTCGGCTGACTGTATGGCAAGTATTCCGAAGCGGGCCATCAGGAGCGGATGTCTCGGGACCAGTGGAACTGGGCGCAGAACTTCTGGCGCAAATTCGGCCCAATGCTCGACGAAGGGACGCATGAGACGCTCCCATGCGACTCCATCGATTCCGAGATTAGTTTTTGTTGCGTCGAGGTCACGTTCGAGCATTACTGCGGTGCCGTCGTCTAGAGGGTGAGCCAAAGCAGCGGGCGAGTGAATCCACTCCAAGCCGTGGTTGCCCAGAGGGAGGGAGGAAAAAAAGGGCGAGCCGGCGGCAAGTGGATAAACTGCGGACCCGAAGTCATGGCGAAAGCCCGGCAAAGTCAACTCCATCGTGCGTGCGGCTCCGCCCGGCATAGACTGGGCTTCCAACACATCCACGTCAAACCCCGCCTGAGCTAGAACGATAGCGGCTGACAATCCGTTGGGACCGGCGCCGACTACGCACGCCTTGTCAGTCATCGCGCATCACCTCGTCCAACTCTTGGTCAAAATAAAGGTTACTCCAGATTCTTCTGGGACCTGGTCTTTCTCATTCTCATTTCAACGGAATTCAGTATCTTCTCGACTTGAACTGAAGCTCGCTAACCCTTTGATATTGAATTTGTTACAGACGACCGGAGCGGCAATGGCCGCGCTCAGGAAAATTTCCTGGTACTAAAACTAAATTATTAGTTACTTTTCGGGAATGTGTGCGTCTAATCGAAAAGGAAGGAGATCCGAGTGCCGCCACGCCAATCAGTAACCCTGACGGAAGCCGAGCTTCGCATCATGGATGTGCTCTGGCAGCGGAGATCGGGAACTGTCCAGCAGGTGCTCGACAATCTTCCTCCGAAGCTGGATCTCGCGTACAACTCGGTGCTGACTACGATCCGAATTCTGGAAAAAAAGGGCTATCTCGGGCACAAGAAAGATGGTCGAGCGCATGTCTACGTTCCCATCATTCAGCGGGTTGATGCTACGCGGAATGAGATCAGCAATCTCGTCAGCAGGTTTTTCAGGAACTCCCATGAACAGCTCGTGTTCAATATCCTGGAGGAGCGGGGCATTGACTCCAGAGAATTAGATCGCCTGAAAGAGATGTTAGAAATTAATAAGACGACGCAAGGTAGTGCGAAATGACTATGCCGGAGATACAGCCGTTGGCTCAATTTGTCGCCGAACGTGCTCTGAACTCGATCGCCGGAGGATTGTTGATTGCAGCTTTTGCCTGGATGGTGCTGCGGGTTGTTGGAAGACAGAATTCCGGCACGCGATTTGCGGTGTGGTTTTCAGCCCTCCTGGCAATTGCTGGATTGCCGTTTGTGCCAGGTGTCGTTCATACGACACGGATGGCGCACGCGATCGGCGCGGAAATAACACTTCCGACATTTTGGGCGGTTGCGATCTTTGCCATTTGGATTTTCTTTGCGACATTCGCCGCCATACGAATGGTCGCCGGACTATGGAATCTGCGCCGGTTGCGCAGGAGCGGAGTGGAGGTCGAGTCTTCCAGCCTGGATCCTGTGGTACGCGAAACTTTGGCACAGTGCCAGGCGATCCGGCGAGTGACGGTATGCAGTTCTTTGATGGTGAGCGTGCCGACGGCCATCGGATTCCTGAAACCCGTAATCCTTATCCCGGAGTGGGCTCTGCGAGAGCTTCCGGCTGAGGAACTGAAAATCATCCTGCTGCATGAATTCACCCACCTTCGCCGTTGGGACGATTGGACGAACCTGGCGCAAAAAATCGTTCGCACGATTTTTGTATTTCATCCCGCGGTGTGGTGGATCGAGAAACGGTTATCGCTCGAACGCGAGATGGCTTGTGACGATGCGGTCCTGGCGCAAACCGCGAATCCGCGTGCTTATGCGGAGTGTCTGGTTTCTCTGGCGGAGAAGAGTTTCATGCAACGCAGCTTGGCGTTGGCGCACGCGGCGATCAGTCGTGCGTGCGAAACTTCGATCCGTTTGGCACAGATTCTAGATGTAGACCGGCCCCAGGCTACACGCGTCTTCAAGCCGGCGTTGGGCTTGATGACAGTCTTGGCGGGTGCATGCCTGGCTGTGTTGCCGGATGCTCCCAGACTGATTGCATTCGAACAGCCGCAGCGCGTCGCTGCGAGCGAGGAACTTCCACGATCGACACAAGTTTCCGCAATTCCAGTGAGCGCGCGGACTGCTGTCGATTCCCGCGAAACGGGAGTTCTTAGAGTAGTTGCCACGCCGGCGGCGTATCGTCCATCCAGACCTTTGTCCTTGAAACACAAGCTCGATATTGATTCTTCTCAGTCGTTGGCCTCGAAGCAAGACCGTTATCAGCGTCCTGTGATTGCGCCCGTTGCGGCGATGCAGAAGATGCAGGCGCCCACGTTTCTACTCGTGATGCAGATGGCGGAATTTGACCAGCATGGTTCAGCGATGATCAGTGTGAGCGTGTGGCGACTAATAGTCGTGCAGCCGCATGGAAATGGCGTTCCGACGGAGGTCACAGCTAAGTCGATTTAGGCCGAAATTTTTTTGTAGTTAACAACTAAACATTTAGTTATTGAAGGGAGAACCAACCAACATGAGTACCTGGATGCAAAGTCAGAAAATAAAACTAACCAAGCGATTCATTGTTCCTGTGGTAGCGGCCGTGATGGCCGTATCCGTTGGAGCTTATGAGTTCGCCAAACCAGCCCACGCGGCAGTTGGACCAGCGCCAGCTCCGGCGGCGGCTGCGCTCGATGACAGCAGCGTGAACGCACTGCTTTCGCTCGATCGCGCGATGGAAGCGCTGGCGGCACGCGTCACCCCAGCGATCGTGAATGTCACGGTCACTTCGAAGACCGATGCCAAAATGGACGATGGACAAGATACGCCGGATGCTCAACAGTTCGGTCAGCAGTTTGGCCAACAGGGGCCGTTTGGGCAGTTCGGGCCATTTGGATTCAATATGCCGATGCAACCGCGGTCACAGATCGAACACGGCCTCGGTAGCGGCGTGATCATTTCGCCGGATGGATACATCGTGACGAATAATCACGTTGTGGACGGCGCGGTTGACATCAACGTCACGCTAACGGACCGGCGCGTCCTGTCAGCGAAATTGGTGGGAGCTGATCCTCTGACCGATCTTGCTGTTATCAAGGTGAATGCATCGGATTTGCCCAGTGTGCCATGGGGCGACTCGACTCAGTTGCGTCCAGGACAGACTGTGTTGGCTTTCGGCAACCCATTCGGTTTCCGGTTTACGGTAACACGTGGAATCGTGAGTGCCTTGAACCGGCCAAACCCTTCTGCCAGCGATCGGCGTAAGCCGGGCGAATTTATTCAGACCGATGCGGCCATCAACCCCGGCAACTCTGGCGGGCCTCTGGTAGATGCGCGCGGCGAGGTGGTTGGGATCAACACCTTTCTGATCTCTTCGAACGGGCAATTCTCAGGCATGGGCTTCGCCATCCCGACGCAGATCGTGCGGCCCACCGTGGAGACCCTGATCAAGTACGGTAAGGTCAACCACGGATACATGGGAATCGGGATCAGTGATGTAACTCCGGAAAACTCGAGGTTTTTTGATCTGAAGAAGGCTGAAGGCGCGGTTGTAACTCAGGTTGAGCCGAATTCGCCGGGAGCTAAGGCAGGTCTAAAAACTGGAGACGTAATCACCTCACTCGATGGCCACACGGTTGGCGATGCCGGCGAACTTCAGGTCGCAGTTGGCCAGAAGCAGCCGGGCAACACGGTGAAGCTGGAAGTGATTCGCGATGGAAAGGACATCACTGTTCCCGTCACTCTGCAAGCCATGGGGAGCAAGAATGGCGAAGAAGCCGCAAGCAGCGAACACGGCAAGCCGCGCTGGGGACTGGGTCTTGAAGATCTGACTCCCGATGCACGTCAACAACTGCAGGCTCCCAAAGACATCCACGGAGCTGTTGTAGGAAAAGTTCAACCGGGCAGTCCAGCCGACAACGCTGGTCTGCAGCAGGGAGACGTGATTGTCGAAGTCAACCGGCACCCTGTGCAATCGGCCTCCGATGCCGCACAAGAGCTGGGGAAAGTCGCAAAAGGCCAAGACGCGCTTATCCTGGTATGGTCGAATGGAGGCAACACGTTCCGCGTGCTGCATCCATCACAGGGCTGAACTTGGAGTCGTTCTAATCGCGCGCTGCATATTATGTGCAGCGCTTTTTTTTTGACACATGCGGCGCGCTGGGCGCTTAGTTTTTGCTCTGACGACCACGATGATTTACAACTAACGATTGGGTAATTGAAGGCAAATGCCCCGAACTCGGTTGCCAATTCGAATGGAAGGAATTGCACCCTTTCGTCTGCGGCGCCACCACTTATCGGATGATCGGCCCGCCGACGTAGTCACGATCAGCCGCGACATTTGTGGCGTGCAGGCGCAGGTTATGTCGGCGGCTTATCTTCAGCTCTGGGCGCGAAATCATGCGATCACGCGAGCGCAGGTTGAAACGGCGCTATGGAAGAATCGCACTCTGGTGAAAACTTCTCTTATGCGCCAGACGCTGCATGTGATTCCGGCCGACGAATTCCTGGTGTACGTTGCCGCCCTCAAAACGAGCCGCGTGGCGGCTGTGCTCCGGGTTATGGCCAGATGTGGCATCGAGCGCGAGGAAGGCGAGGCCCTGACTCCCCTGATCATGGAGGTGTTGTCGGCAGGGCCACTTGGCAGAGCTGCTATCAACGCAGCACTTCGCCCCAAAGTCAGCAAACGCGTCCGCGGTTGGATGGAAAAGGTCTGGAGCATCGTTCGCTTGCCCGTATCGGAGGGACTAGTCTGCTACGGAGCTGGCGAAAACAACGAAGTTAGTTTCATCCGCGTGGACCATTGGCTTCCTGACTTGAAGGCGAAAGCAGTCTCGCCGACGAAGGCGCAGTGTACTCTGTTTCGAAAATATTTGGGCGCCTACGGTCCGGCGACGCTAAGTGACTTTTCCCACTGGTCTGGCATCCCGATGCAGGAAGTGAGAGCGCTGGGGCCGCTTGTCGAATCCCAAATGGTTGAAGTCCCGGGGGGCAACAAAAGTTGTTTCTTGCTGCGTGAGGATGCTGCAGACTTGAATCGCGACTGTGGAAGTGAATGCTGCATTCGTCTCTTGCCGCACTTCGATTCGTACCTGCTGGCCCATCGCGAAAAGGATCATTTGCTGAGCTCGAAACACTACAAGCGCGTCTACCGCAACCAGGGCTGGATTTCCCCCGTGGTGCTCATCGGCGGAGTCATTGCTGGTGTCTGGTCTTACAAGGTCCAGAACAAAAAGTTGCTGGTAACAATTGAACCATTCGGGAAGCTTTCGCGCAGTGTACGTGCGGGAATTGAGAGCGAAGCCGAACATCTTGCACTTTATTTCGGGCGCGAGTTAGAGCTTACATGAGCAGGCGCTGATCGCACCAAGGCCGTTGTTTGCTTTTGTCGCGAAGGCAGACGAGGATAATACTCGATGATCGTGAACTTCGCGGAGCGCGCACATAATCACAACTGGGAACTCGACCCGGTTACGCGATCCCTCCTGGATACCGATTTCTATAAGCTGCTGATGCTCCAATTTATCTGGAGACATTTCCCCAAGACCCGGGTTTCGTTTTCGCTCTACAACCGCTCTGGCGGTCCTGTCGATACGTTTGAGACTGAGGAGCTCATTGCGCAGCTGGATCATGCCCGTAACGTTCGCTTTCGAAAGTCCGAACTGGTTTGGCTGGCTGGAAATACATTCTACGGCCGTCGGGGAATCTTTGAACCTGCATTCCTGGAGTGGCTGGAACGAGACTTTCGGCTGTCGGACTATGAACTTTCGGTACGCAGTGGCCGCTTTCATCTATCGTTCGATGGCTTGTGGACCGACACCACGATGTGGGAGCTTTATTCACTTTCGATCATCAACGAATTGCGAACCAGGGCGAATTTAAAAAGGTTGAGCGAGTTCGGCCTCGACATCCTCTACGCCAAAGCAAAAACCAAACTGTGGAGCAAGATCGAACGGCTACGCGGCGTTCCTCATCTGAGTGTCGCTGACTTCGGGACGCGGCGCCGCCACAGTTTTCTCTGGCAGGAATACGTTGTAGAAGCCATGGCGGATAACCTCGGCAACGGCTTCATCGGAACCTCGAATGCCTTCCTCGCTCACAAACATGATCTTGAGGCGATCGGAACCAACGCGCATGAGATCCCCATGGTTCTGGCTGCCCTCGCGCCCGATGACGAGGCCTTGAAGGCCTCGCAGTACAAGGTCCTCGAGATGTGGCAGCGTACCTACGAGGGGTCTCTCCGCATCATGTTGCCTGACACGTTCGGCACCACACAATTTTTGGAGGGCGCGCCCGAGTGGGCTGCTGATTGGACGGGCCAGCGCATTGACAGCAAGGATCCGTATATAGCTGGAGATGAATATATCGAATGGCTGAAGGCCCGCGGACGAGATCCGCACGAAAAACTTATCATCGCTTCCGACGCTCTCGATGTCGACGAGATACTTGGCCTGCATGCCTACTTCGGAGGAACGCTCGCGCGAGGTGTTACCCCTCATGATTTTCGCAGCGCAACCGATTTTCACGATCGGCGAAAGTGGACTCCCGGTTCTCGGATTCGTTTCAGCGCAGGGTGGGGCACACTGCTGACTAATGATTTCCGCGGCTGCGATCCCAGTGGCGAAACTGGTTTTAACCCGATCAGCTTGATCAGCAAAGTTTCCAACGTGGAAGGCCGCCCGGCGGTGAAACTCTCCGACAACTTTGCAAAAGCGATGGGCCCGCCTGCGGAAATCGAACGCTACCGCCGCGTTTTCGGCACCGTCGGGGTCAGCAATGTCCCTGTGATCGCGTAAGTCATTGAAAACAGGGAGACTAAATGCTCCTACACGTTCGTGCCATGCTATAGCACAGCCGGGCCATGTACGTGTTTGTGGACTCAGGATAGTCTCGTAATCGAGCAGCACTTGGGGGAGGGCTGATCAACATACGTCCCGTGACTCAAACAGAGTCTGGGGCGTTTTGTTTTGCACTCAAGATCTCGATATAGCACGACAGGGCCATTTACGGATTTGCGGTATCTGGGTAGTCTCGTAATCGAGCAGCACTTGGGGGAGGGCTGATCAACATACGTCCCGTGACTCAAACTGAGTCTGGGGCGTTTTGTTTTGCCGCAAACTTCGACGGTTTTCTCGATAATGCCGCGGACGGTAGTTCTCGCCGTTCGTCAGCCTTAAGCGTTCATTATTTTCCATCCGCTCTCGCGCCAGGACAACCTTGTATAATCTGCTTTCCTGCCTATGCGAGCTCAGTTTTCCGCGTGGATTCTTTCTCTCTCGATAGGACTGCTGCCGAACGCTGTACTGCTCGCGCAAACAACTCCTGCGAAACGCCCAGCCAATTCATCGCTGCAGAAAGTACGGAAAATCGATCCACAGGTTCCTGTCCCGCAATTCGAAGACATTGCCCAAAAGGCCGGGCTCACAGTCGCCCATATTTCTTCTCCCGATAAGAAGTACATCGTCGAGTCGATGAGCGGTGGAGTAGGTCTGATCGACTGCGACAACGATGGCAAGCTCGACATTATCACCGTCAACGGCTCCACAGTTCAGCGATACCGCGAAGGCGGTGCGACCCGATGATTACTCTCTATCATCAGGACACGGACTCAACCAACAATGGCCCTAAGTTCACCGACATCACCAAGTCTGCGGGCCTCACGCGTAAAGGCTGGGGCATGGGCGTGGCTGTGGCCGATTACGACAACGACGGCCTGCAGGATATCTATGTCACCGGCTACGGCGGCAACGCGCTCTATCACAATCTCGGCAACTGCAAGTTCGAGGACGTGACCGACAAAGCCGGCGTTGGCGCTGGCGGATTCAGCACGGGAGCGGCCTGGGCGGATTACGATCGCGACGGCAACGTCGATCTTTTTGTCTCGCGCTATGTGCACGTGGATATCGACAATTTACCGCAATTCGGTAACGATCCGCGCTTCTGCCGCTTTAAGGGAGTGCTCGTCCAGTGCGGTCCGTGGGGAATGCCCGGCGAATCGGATCTGCTCTTTCACAACAAGGGCGACGGGACTTTCGAGGAGGTCTCGAAGAAGGCCGGCGTGGACGATCCGCATCATTACTATGGCCTGGGCGCGACGTGGGGAGATTACGACAACGATGGCTGGCCCGATCTTTATGTGGCGAACGATGCAGGTCCGAATTTTCTGTATCACAACAAGCATGACGGAACGTTCGAGGACGTTGGCCTACTCGCCGGAGTCGCGCTGAGTGGTGATGGCATGGAGCAGGGCTCGATGGGCGTGGATTGGGGCGACTATCTTCACGAAGGCCGCCTGTCGATGATTGTGACGAACTTTGTAGAGCAGGGGTCGACCCTGTATCACAATCTCGACAAAGAAAATTTCGCCGATGTGAGTGTACGCGCAAGATTGATGAAGCCGACTTATCCCTTCGTGAGTTGGGGCACGGCCTTTTTCGACATGGATAACGATGGCTGGCTCGATCTGTTCATCGCCAATGGCCATGTTTACCCGCAGGTGGATACGATTCCCGGCGGCACGCCCTACCGGCAGCCGATGCTGCTCTTCCGCAATCATCGCGACGGAACCTTTGAAGATGTTTCGCAGGCGCTGGCGAATATGCCCCCGCAATCGCGGCGGGGCGCGGCTTTTGGCGACATCAATAACGACGGCAATGTCGACATCGTCGTGCTGAATGTGGGCGAGCCGCCGTCGTTGCTGATCAATCACAACGACAGTGCGAACCATCGCGTGCTGTTCAAGCTGGTAGGAACGAAAAGCAACAAAGCCGCGATTGGAGCGCGCGTCACCGTGAAAGCGGGCACGCTGGTGCAGCTCAGCGAAGTGCGCGGCGGGGCCAGCTATCTTTCGCAGAACGATCTACGCCTGCATTTTGGATTGGCTACATACGACAAGATGAGCGAAGTCAGCATTCGCTGGCCGAACGGCGAAACTGAAGTGCTGCGAGACGTTCCGGCGGATTTTATCTACACGGTTATCGAGGGCGCAGGGATTCAGCAGAAAGTGGCGCTGCCCGCTTTGCCACGATCCTAGGATCCCTTCGGTTCCGTTGGCGCGGCATTGGCTACAAGGCGACTGTGGAGGCCATGTTGGTGTGTCTGCCGTCGTCGCCGGGGAGACGGGTCAATGAGCGTAGCGGTGATATTTCACCAATTCACGTGGCAGAAGAGAGTGCTACGGCTGTCCGACCCATATTACAAAGGTAAGTTTGACATCCTGATAACGCCCGGTAATTTCCCAGCATCCAGTCGTGGGGAAGTTGATCCCAGCCATAAAAAACTGATCGTTCGGCGTCCAGCTGGGTGCGCCCGCGCCGTCTGTGTGGAGCGGAGGAGCAAGAAAATCGGTTCTCCTGCCGCTCACCGTGAGTTTCGCTTCCGCTGCGGCGTGTGGGTCAAATCCTAGTCGCCAAAAAGGTAGCTTCTGTCTGAATGTCGGATCGCTGGGCGTGTAGTGCCCCAATCCTATCCACGCTCCCGTCTCTGGAAGAGCGGTCCATAGGCTGTCCGTCCCGAACCAAAACTGGCCAGGGGATGGTTTTGCAGGATAGGGCGGTGGTGGCACGAAGGGTTGCATTGCAGGCTCCGTAACCGGGCACGTCTTAGGCACGGCCGATGTTTTCGGCCTTTCTTGGCCAAGGCACAAAATTGGCAGAAACATGAGGCAAAGCGACAATAGAAGGCGCCGTGAGAGCATAGCAAGCCTCCAATGCAGAGTGTTCAGTTTACAAATTCGACGACAACTGTTGCTAACAGGTGATTGCACTCACTGAGAACAGGCCAACCAAAGCATTCAGTACGTTGCCTCTAATCGATCCCCAACTGTTTCTGAATTTGCTCCAGGGGCACGCCCTTCGTCTCCGGAACCATTGTCTTCACCCACAAAAGTTGTAGAACCATCATGCCGGTGAAAAATGAAAAAACATAACCGGGCGGGAAGGCAGCGACCATCTTGGGGAAGAAAGTTGTGAGCAAGGCGGCGAATATCCAGTGAGTGAAGCTGCCGAGCGTTTGACCTTCCGCGCGATGACGATTGGGAAAAATCTCTGAGATAAACACCCAGATCACTGCTCCCTGGCCAATCGCGTGGGCGGCGATGAAAGCGAAGATGCAAACCGGCACGATGGAGAAATGGTTAGTGAAGAAGGCCCAGGCCACTAGGCCGAGCGAGCCGATGTAGCCAAAGGAGCCAATATAAAGCAGCGTGCGCCGTCCCAGACGGTCAATCAGCCAGAGCCCGACAAAGGTGAAAACCAGATTGGTGACGCCAATGCCGATGGATTGCAAGAGCGCGGCTTTGGCAGCGAGGCCAGTAAGTTCAAAGATGCGGGGAGCGAAGTATAGAATCGCATTGATGCCGGACATCTGATTGAAGAACGCAATCAAAACCGCCAGCAGAATCGGTCTGCGAAGACGTCGTGTCCAGAAATGCCCCGACGATCCCTGTTCGGAGGACGCCGCCGTGATCTCGTCAGCCTCGGCTGCAATTTCCGTCTTCGAAGCTTCGGGTTGTGCCCGTTGCAAAACTTGTAACGCGGCCTCGCGGTTGCCTTTTCTGCTCAGTAGCCAACGCGGGCTTTCCGGAAGGACAAAGCAAAAAGCGGCGTAAAGCAGTGAGGGGAACGCAGCCACCCCCAGCATCCAGCGCCAAGCGTTTTCGCCGATCCCAGCCAGCAGCGCGTTCGAGACGAAAGCGACGAGGATGCCAAAAACAATATTGAACTGGAACATGCCCGCAAGCCTTCCGCGATATTTCGGTGGGGCGATTTCGGAAATGTACATGGGGGCAACGACTGTCGAGATGCCGATGCCCAAGCCGCCTATCACACGCGCGGCAATAAAAGTGGCAACGTTTGGCGCGAGCCCCGAGCCAACAGCCCCGACAAAGTAAAGAATGCCGATCCAAAGGAGCGTAGCCTTGCGTCCGAATCGGTCGGCAGGCCAGCCACCGACCAGTGAACCAACCACGGTGCCGTAAAGAGCCGATGCCATCGCGATACCATGCAGGCCCGGACTTAGACCCCATAGCGTCTGTATGGTTTTTTCGGCGCCCGAAATAACGACGGTATCGAAGCCGAATAAAAATCCGGCGAGCGCCGACGTAAGCGACCAAAAGAAGATTCGAGCATTCATATGCGGGGGGAACCGGAGATTATCACAGAATAGCCGCGGCGCACTCGCGATTTTCGATCGAGAGGTCGTTCACAGAGAGGCGTCTTTATTCCTTCGTCAGCGGATATCCCTTCTCCCGCCAATCGCGGATGCCGCCATCCATCGAAATTACATTGTTGTAGCCCATCTTCTGCAGATTGTCGGCGGCCAGCGCCGAGCGGAAACCGCCGCCACAGTACAGCACAATCTCCGCACTGAGATCGGACACGCGCGTTTCGATGTCGCGCTCGATGATTCCTTTGCCGAGGTGGATCGCCCCAGGCAGGTGGTCTCTAGCGAATTCGCTTTCTTCGCGAACATCGACCAAAACAAACTTTTCGCCAGCATCTATTTTGCTTTTTACCGTGTCGACGGTAGTCTCGCGCACCCGCGTTTTCGCATCGGCAACAATTTTCAGGAAGCGGGGAGGATGTTGCATCGCCATAACAACTCCTTTCCATTGTGTCAGCGATAACATCCTATCAACTGCGGTCAGAATGTGCATGGTAAGCGGGCTTCTCGGTTAGCATGAAGCGGTGAAAGAAAACGAGCCTTCACGGCGGATCGGCCTCGCCCGTGTTTTGTCAAAGCTCGGATACTGTTCACGATCGCGCGCGGCACAGTTGATCCGCGACGGGCAGGTTAGCGTGAACGGAAAAATCCGCCGTGATCCGGAGACGCCGGTGTCCGGCAACAATAGTCAGATCGCAGTCGGCGGCAAGGTTGTGCACGCGCAAGAGAAAATCTATTTCATGCTGAACAAGCCTCGCGGCGTGGTCACAACAGCAGCAGATGAGAAGGGCCGGGCTACGGTGTACAGCATACTCAGCGACAATCCGGACCCCCGAAAGATACAGCCGTGGGTCACCCCAGTCGGCCGCCTGGACAAGGCGAGCGAGGGCTTGCTGCTTTTGACCAACGATTCCGAGTGGGCCGCACGCATCACAGCGCCGGAAACGCAACTGGACAAGACTTACCACGTGCAAGTGGGAACCCTCGCGGATGAAAAATTCATCGACGCTCTGCGTCGAGGGGTGAAGACCAACGAGGGAGAAGTATTGCGAACCAAGGAGGCACGCACCTTACGGGCGGGGCAGAAAAACTGTTGGCTCGAGATCGTCCTTGATGAGGGCAAGAATCGACACATCCGCCGCATGATGGAAGTTCTGGGCGTCGAAGTATTGCGCTTGGTGCGCGTGGCCATTGGCCCGCTGCAGTTGGGAGATCTCGCGAAAGCGCAATTGCGCACGCTTACCGCTGATGAGAAGCGAATGCTCGACCGTGCTATGCGAAGGAAGGGCGCGTGAGCAGCTTAATTTTCCTTCCCGCTGTAGTGATGGCCGAGAAAATACGGAGCAAGGAAATCTCTCCGGTCGAACTGGTTGACGCACACCTGGCGCAGATCGACAAACTAAATCCTAAGTTAAATGCCTTTATACAAGTTGACGCAGACCGTGCGCGACGCTCTGCGCGCGCCGCCGAAGACGCTGTTATGCAGGGAAAACAAATCGGACCGATGCACGGCGTTCCCGTCAGCATCAAAAGTTCAATCAGCGTAGCAGGAATGCATTGGGAGTCAGGAAGCCGTCTGCGCGCAGGTTGCGTGGGCCACCAGGACGCGCCGTTGGTCACACGCTTGAAGAATGCCGGGGCAATTATTCTCGGCGTGACGAATACGCCCGAACTTCTCATGGCGTGGGAAACCGACAACCTGCTCTGTGGACGCACTAATAACCCGTGGGATTTGGAGCGCACTCCCGGTGGTTCCAGCGGCGGTGAGTCTGCGGCGATTGCCGCTGGCATGTCCGCGGGTGGGGTGGGCAGCGACGGCGGTGGCTCGATTCGCGTCCCCGCTCACTTCACCGGCATCTGTGGTTTGAAGCCAACTCCTGGACGAATCCCGGCGACCGGACACTTTCCTCTATCAGCTGGGCCCTTCGCTTTAATCGGCGTCGTCGGCCCGATGGCGCGCACCATTGCCGATGTGAAGGTTTTGTTCGAAGTGATGCAGGGTTTGGACTATGGCGATACATGTACAGCGCCCTTATCTTTATCTTTGCGCTGGCGGAGTCAAGATCGGGTCCGAAACTTAAGAATCGGTTATTTCGAAGATGATGGCCGCACTCCGGTTACTCCTGAAACGCGCACGGCTGTCCGCACCGCTGCGGAAGCTCTACGCGACGCCGGATTTCAAGTGGAACGTTTCCAGCCTCATGACCTCGAAACAGCACGTGAGCTTTGGCATAAATATTTCGTCGTCGCCGGCGGGATGCTTCTGCGTGCAATGTTCAAGGGTCGCGAGTCTGATCTCAGTCCGCTGCTGAAACAATTTCTGGAATACTCCGCCGAGGAACCAGCGCTCACTGCCGAAACTCTACTGGAAGCCTGGCTGCAGCGCGACACTCTTCGTGCACAATTCTTCGAGCAGATGGAGAGATATCCGATCCTCTTGTGTCCTGCGGCAGCGATCCCCGCGTTCCGCCACGGGGAGCGCAGTTGGCCGGTTGAGGGAAAGACCGTGAATTATCTTGATGCCTGGAGCTATGCGGAATTTTTCAATTTACTGGGTAATCCTGCCGTGGTTGTCCCCGTGAGCCACTCGCCGGAGGGATTGCCCATCGGCGTGCAAATTGTGGGAAGGCCGTGGGAAGAAGAACAAGTGATCTCTGTTGCTGACGCACTTGAAGCGCAATGTGGAGCGTGGGCGATCCCGCCACTCGTATGAAGATATCGCGATCACACCAATAATGCTTTTAGATTATTCCCAGGCGTGTGGGGATGTAAGTAACTTGGTTCGCGCGCTATTTCAGTCGCCGAGAGACTGACATCCGCGCCGGAGCGCGCCGTTTCTTTCATGCGAGAGAACTCATCATCCGGGGGCTTTGCCGGCCTGGGCTTGTCGTGGCTGCTGCCGTTCCTGGTGATCTCAGCTGGTTACCTCTACGCGTTCCCGCAGCCGAGCATCTTCTATGCGATCGTGGTCTTGTTGCATGCGTTGGGGGGGCTGATCGCGGCAATTCTGCTGGTGCCGGCGCTGCTGCGTCTCTGGCGCGATGGAGGCTTTCTTGCGCGGGCAGGCTGGTCGTTCATCTCCGCCGGGGCGATTCTTGGAATTATACTCATCAAAATTGGCACTTCGAGACCAGAATGGAAGTGGCTGTATCTCCACATTGTGATTTCAGTTTTTGGCGTCGGGCTTCTAATCGCCGACAAGTTGGGGCGGAAAGGATGGTTGGATTCCAAGTCCGCTATGGCTGTCGTTCGGACGGTAGCTTGTTTGATCGTGGTTGCCGGCCTGGGCTATGGCGCGAAGTACGTGCGCGAAAGTTGGCAGACACGCAATCGTATTCAAAATCCCGCAATGCCCCCTGACAATATGAATGGCGAAGGCGACGGCCCGGAGGGCGCGTTCTTTCCCAGTTCTGCGCAAGTCTACGGCAAACGGAAAATTCCCAGCAAGTTCTTCATGGAATCCGATTCCTGCAAGCGCTGTCACGAGGATATCTACAATCAGTGGTACAGTTCAGCCCACCATTTTTCTTCGTTCAACAATCAGTGGTACCGCAAGTCGATCGAATATATGCAGGATACGGTCGGCACCAGGCCCTCGAAGTGGTGCGGCGGATGCCATGATCCCGCGGTGCTCTATGCTGGATTGATGGACACGCCGATCAAGCAGATCGTGCATCGACCGGAGTCGCAGGCGGGTTTAGGTTGCATGATGTGCCACTCGATTGCCAACGTGAAGAGCACAATGGGGCAAGCCGATTTTTATCTTGAGTATCCGAAGCTGCACGAGCTGGCCGCCACACAGAATCCGGTGGTGCGCACGCTGCACGATTTCCTGATCCGCTTGAATCCTGAGCCGCACCGTCGCGTTTTTCTCAAACCATTCATGCGCACACAAACGGCGGAGTTCTGCTCCAGCTGCCATAAGGTGCACCTCGATGTTCCGGTAAATCATTACCGCTGGTTTCGCGGCTTCAACGAATACGATAACTGGCAGGCTAGCGGCGTTTCGGGGCAGGGAGCACGTTCGTTCTACTATCCGCCGAAGCCGCAGCAATGTGCCGATTGCCACATGCCGGCGGAAGCATCGCAAGACGCAGGCAATGTCAACGGGTTCGTTCACTCGCATCGCTTTCCCGGCGCGAACACAGCGGTCCCCATGGCGAATGAGGATGCGGCTCAACTCACACTCACCGAGGGATTTCTTAAGAGCGGTGCGCTCACAGTGGATATCTTTGCGTTGTCCCCCGCGCAAGCTCCGCGAAGCTCGGGCGCTTCGAGCCAATCGGAATTGGCTACAACATTCGCAGTAGGAGAAGAGGCGGAAACGAAGATTACTCCGGGTGCGAGCGGTGAAGTTGGTCCGATCATCGCTCCGTTGAACCGCGTGCAGCCTGCGCTGAGGCGGGGCGACAGTGTTCGCGTCGATGTCGTCGTGCGCACAAAAAAAGTTGGGCATTTTTTCCCCGGTGGAACCGTAGATGCCTATGACACCTGGCTGGAATTGAAGGGCACGGACGACAAAGATCAGACCATCTTTTGGAGCGGCAGGGTCGAGGACGATGGGAAGGGTCCGGTGGAAAAGACTGCGCACTTCTATCGTTCTTTGCAGATCGATGCTCACGGCAATCCCATCAACAAGCGCAATGCATGGGCCACGAGAGCGGTGGTCTATGTGAGGCTGATCCCGCCGGGAGCGGCCGACACCGTGCATTACCGGATGTCAATTCCCGAGAATACGGGCAACAAGATCACGCTGCATGCGCGCCTGCGCTATCGCAAGTTCTCGTGGTGGGATACCCAATTTTTTTTTGTCGGCGAACCGGATAAGAGGACAGGCGGGGAAGTAACAGCGGAGTATGACGACCGGACGTTTCTGTTCACAAAGTCGCTTGAAGGAGTTTCCGCGAAGCAGGAAAAGATTCCTGATGTACCTATCGTCACCGTCGCCGAAGATGAAGTAACTCTGCCTGTGGTTTCGCACAATGCGCCCACTGCTCCGCCGAAGACAATCACGATTAGAGAAGAATGGCAGCGCTGGAATGATTACGGAATTGGTTTGTTCCTGCAGGGTGACTTGAGAGGGGCGGCGGCGGCATTCCAAAAAGTGACGGAAGCGGATCCGAACAATCCCGATGGCTGGGTGAATATTGGCCGCTGTGCCGTACAGGAAGGCGACATGGAGCGCGCTCGCACGGCGCTGGAAAAAGCACTCACTCTGTCTCCAAATCTGGCGCGCGCCAATTACTTCTATGCCCGCGTGTTGCGCGCGAACGGGAACTATGAAGGCGCTGCAGCGCGCCTGCGCATTGTGCTAGGACAGTATCCCCGCGACCGCGTTGCCCTCAACGATCTGGGGCGCGTTCTCTTTTTGCAGCGCAAATATTCTGATGCAGTGCAGACTCTCCAATTGGTTCTGTCGATCGATCCGGAGGATCTGCAGGCGCACTACAATCTGATGCTTTGCTACAACGGCCTGGGCGATGAAAAGCTGGCCAAAGAACACGAGGCGCGCTACCTGCGCTTCAAGGCCGACGAATCGTCCCAGGCGATTACGGGCCCGTATCGTCAGCGGCATCCGGAAGACAACAACGAACGTCAGGCGATTCACGAACACGTCTCCGTGCCCCTGCCAGCGTTGGCCATGAAAACGAACCCAGCGAGAAGAGGCCCAGTGGTCGCTGTAGGAGGCTCCAACTAATGCTCCCTCCGAACTACATTGCACAACGGAGACACGGAGTCAGAGCTAAAAAATGAAACTTCTCTGTGCCGCTGTGCCTCTGTGGCTAGCACTTTTCTTTTTTCTGCCGACGATCCGCGCGCAGCAAATTCAATTTCGCGATGTCACAACGCAGGCTGGTATACATTTCACTCATAACAACGGTGCGTTCGGGAAGAAGTGGTTGCCCGAAACCATGGGACCAGGCTGCGCTTTCATCGATTACGATAACGATGGATATCCCGACATTCTTCTTGTGAATGGCGAAGACTGGCCCGGACATGCCCATGCCGGTCCCAGCACTCCAAAGCTATACCACAACAATCGCAACGGGACCTTCACCGATGTGACCCTGCAGGCCGGATTGGCCGTGCCCATGTTCGGACTTGGAGTAGCGGTCGGCGATTATGACAACGATGGGTTCGACGATCTATTTATTACGGCGCTGGGGCAGAGCCATCTTTTTCATAACAACGGCAACGGAACGTTCACCGAGGTGACCAAGCTCGCCGGAATGTGGGGGCCGAACGAATTCTCGACCAGCGCCGCGTGGGTCGACTACGACCGCGACGGCAAACTTGATCTCGTGGTAGCCAATTACGTGCAGTGGAGCGAGAAGACCGATCTTTACTGCACTCTGGACGGCACGCACAAATCTTATTGCACGCCGGAATCATATAAAGGAACATCGTTGCGACTGTGGCACAACCTGGGCGGAGGAAAGTTTGAAGACGCTACGCAGAAGGCTGGACTTGGCGATCCAACTTCGAAAAGTTTGGGGGTAACGATCCTTGACTACAACGGCGATGGTTGGCCCGACATCCTCGTCGCCAATGACACACAGCCCAACAAGCTTTATGTGAATAAGAAAGATGGAACGTTCGAAGAGCGCGGCGTTAGCTCAGGTATAGCGTTTAGTGAAGACGGAATTGCGCGCGCCGGCATGGGCGTAGATGCCGCCGACTACGACCGCAGCGGGCATCCCAGTGTCATCATCAGCAATTTCGCGAATCAGATGGTGTCGCTTTATCACAACGAAGGTAACGGATTGTTCGTGGATGAAGCCCCGCAATCGGAAGTGGGTCGGGCCACGCTGGTCACGCTGGGATTCGGGTGTTTCTTTTTCGACTATGACAACGATGGTTGGCCTGACATTTTCGTGGCTGATGGTCACATCGAAGATCAGATCGAGCGCGTGCAGAAGCGCGTGAGCTACGCGGAGCCCTCTCACCTCTTCCGCAATCTGGGCGGCGGCAAGTTCCAGGAGGTCACCTCGCAGATGGGGCAATCGTTTGCCGCACCGCGAGTGGCACGCGGTGCGGCCTACGCGGATATCGACAACGACGGCTTCCTCGATGTTCTCGTCACCACCAACGCCGGCCCGGCTGTCCTATTCCACAACGAAGGCGGGACGAATCAAAGCCTCCGGCTGAAACTGGTTGGGACGAAATCGAATCGCAACGGTATTGGTGCTGTGGTCGTTGTCGCATCGCGGAGCCACCAGGACCGTCAAATGAAGACGCTGCGCTCCGGATCGAGCTATATGTCGCAGAGCGAACTTGTGCTGACCTTTGGGCTGGGTCCGCAGACCAAGGCCGACACGATCGAGATTCAATGGCCCAGTGGTCAAGTCGATAGGCTCTCTAATGTCGGCGCTGGACAGACCATTACTGTCCAGGAAGGGAAAGGCATCGTGAGCGCGCGCGCCTACGGACGGCCATCAAGGGCAGCCAAGTGAACCGGCTATCGAGCAGTGAATCCTCTGTGCCTCTGTGTTCTCAGTGACCTCTGTGGTTAAATCCATATTCAGATGACTCGCCGAATCTCAGTTGCTGTCGCGGGCGTGATCCTGGCCATGTTCGGCTTGTTCGCGGCGCACCCGCAAACTCAATCGAAGGCGAATCCCGCAGAAGCCGCGCGTCTCAACAATCTCGGCGCTGCTTACATGAACCAACAGCTTTTCGAGAAGGCGCTCAAGTGCTTTCAGCAGGCGGCAGAACTCGATCCTAAGTTGACTATGGCACGCATCAACGAGGGCATCGCGTTGCTGAATCTGCAGAAGATTGACGAAGCCAAAGTTGCGCTGGATGATGCTCTCAAACGCGATCCCAAAAATCCGAACGCTTGGTACAACATCGGACTGCTCGCCAAGAACACAGGCGATGCTCAAGCGGCGATCGATGCCTTTCGTCATGTAGTCGAGATTGACGCCAATGACGCTGATACCTGGTATTTTCTGGGCGCATCGTATGTTCAGGCCAAGCAGTTTCCGCAAGCTATCGACTCCTTCCAACATGCGCTGCAATTGAACCCCGTGCACGCGTCCGCTGAGTTCGGCTTGTCGCGCGCGTATCAGCAATCGGGAGAGATCGACCATGCCCGCGACCATCTGAAGAAATTTCAGTACATCACACAAAATAAAATCGGCGCGCCCATAAGCCTTGCCTACGGCGAGCAAGGGCAATACTCGCGGGCAGTCGAGGCGCCGTCAGCAGTGTTGAATGCACCCGCGCAGATCAAGGTGCGGTTTGTGGATGTGACGAGGGAAGTGGGACTATCCACGGCTATACTGGCTTCCGAGTCTCCGTTGGAAACAGCAGGCACGGTTCCAAACTTAGTTGGCTACGGCGCTTGCTTTCTGGATTACGACGGCGACGGCCGTGTTGATATCTTTGTTGCGGATCGCGGCAAACAGGGCGGACTCGCTCTCTATCACAACTTGGGCAATGGTAAGTTTGAGGACGTCACGCGAAAGGCCGGGCTCGATCCAACGCTTCACGCGAGCAGTTGCGCTACCGGCGATTACGACAACGATGGCTTCGTCGACCTGGTCATTGGACTGGATGGTCGGATTTTACTGGAGCACAACGAGAAGAACGGCACCTTCAAGGATGCTACCCAGGCATCTGGCATCAGTGCTGATGCGCTCATTGTGGGCCTGACGTTTGTTGACTACGACCACGACGGCGACCTGGACCTTTATGTCACCCGCTTCAATTGGAATCATCAACTGTATATTGAGCCCGACATGTCATTCGTAGGAAAGAACACAGCGGACCATGCCATGTGGCGGAACAATGGCAACGGCACGTTCAGCGACGTGACTGAGTCGGTCGGTTTGGCTGCTACTGGCTCTGCCGTTGGTGCGGTGGGCACCGATTACAACAATGACCGTGCAGTTGACATCGTTGTTGCCGGTGCGAAGACGCCAACAATTTTTGAGAATCCAAGAGAGGGGAAGTTCATTGCGCGGCGGCCGTGGCCGGACCCAGCCCCGACCTTAGCCTTCGGTGTGGTCGTGCTCGACTTCGACCACGACGGTTGGATGGACCTCGCGTTTACCCACTCCGGGTCTCCCGCTGTCACGTTGTGGCGCAACAATCATGGAAAGTTCGAGCCAGTCCTTTTACCTGTCACAAACTGGACGCACGCTTGGGGCATCGCCGCGATCGACTACGACAACGATGGCTGGGTCGACCTCGTCGCTGTCGGCGAAACCAAAGATGGCAAAGGCGAAGTGCGGCTGTTTCGCAATCTTGGGGCCGACGGCTTCAAAGATGTCACTGCCGAAGTAGGTCTCGACAAGATTCAACTCAAAGAGCCGCGAGCGATCATCACTGGCGATTACGATGGCGATGGCGCGACTGATTTGCTGATCACGCAGAATCACGGTCCGGCCGTGTTGCTGCGCAATGAAGGCGGCAATCAGAATCACTGGCTCCGGCTTTCGCTCAAGGGACTGGCCGACAACAAAAGCGCCATCGGTACCAAGGTGGAAGTGTTCGCGGGGGGAAATCGGCAGAAGTTTGAGATCTATGGCTCTAACGGATATCTCGGGCAGAATTCGCCGTATCTCACCGTCGGCATTGGCGACTCGAAAGAGGCCGACATCGTTCGCATGCTGTGGCCAACCGGCGTATTGCAGGATGAAATCAATGTCGCCGGCAACAGGCAGCAGAATTTCACCGAGATCGACCGCCGCGGCAGCTCCTGTCCTACTTTGTTTGTATGGAACGGCGAGCGCTACGAACTCGTCGGCGACATGCTAGGTGCGGGCGTGGTCGGACATTGGGTTGGTCCCGGGCAGCGCGATCTGCCACGGCCGGTTGAATACATCAAGATTAATCGATCCATGATTCTGGAAAAAGAGAATCCCCATGCCTCGCAAGAGCGGCGAGACATGGGGCACCCAGAGTCGAACAAGACGCTGAGTTTCCGCTTCATGGAGCCGCTGGAGGAAGCGGTATACCTCGACCAGGTGCGACTGCTAGCCGTCGATCATCCTTCCGATCTAGACGTTTATCCAAACGAGTATTTTGCTTCGAATCCTCCGTATCCGGAATTCAAGGTGGTGGTGAGCAAGAGTGAAGATGCGCGCCCGCCCGCGGGCGCGTGGGACGAGCACGGCCATGACGTGCTGCCCGATCTTCTGGCGCATCGCTACTTCGGCGATTTCGCGTTGACGCAATTTCAAGGCTTCGCCAAGCCGCATAGCCTGGTGCTTGATCTTGGCGAGGTGTATCGCGGCGGCCCATTGTGGCTGCTGATGCACGGCGAAGTCGAGTACTTCTCGGCGAATAGCATGTATGCGGCGTCGCAAGCGGGCGTGCGGGCGATCTCTCCGTATGTCGGAGCCCTCGACGCAAACGGTAAATGGGTGCACGTGATGGACGATATGGGTTTCCCGGCTGGTGGGCCACGCACCATGACTGCCGATTTGACCGGAAAATTGCCGGCAGGCACGCAGAAGATTCGCATCACAACAAATCTGCAGATTTATTGGGACAACATTCTGGTCGACCGCACGAAGCAGGATGCTCAAGATGTGCGGCTGACTCCGGTGCCCTTGGTCGATGCGGATCTCGGCTTTCATGGATTCCCGCTGAAGATTGAGGGAACTCCACCAGGAAATGTGCAGTACATCTACGAAAAAGCCAGCGCTACGGGGCCGTATACGCGGCCGGCGGGAACCTACACGCGCTATGGCGATGTGTTGCCGCTTTTGGCGGGTTTGGACGACCGATTAGTAGTGTTTGGTTCAGGCGATGAGGTGCGTCTTGATTTCGATCCCACACGATTGCCCGCGCTGCCTAAAGGCTGGGTACGCGATTACTTTTTCGCGGCCAATGGCTATGAAAAAGACATGGACTTCTACGCCGCCGAGGGCAACTACGTCGCGCCGCTGCCATTTCTCAGGATGGGGGACTACCCGTATCCGCCGGCGAAGTCCTTCCCTCTCGACGATGAACACTTGAATTATCTTCTGGAATACAATACGCGACATGTGTCGGGAAACGAGCAACGCGGCTACTCGTTCGACTATGGGAAGTAATCCCTGAAAAATGTGTTCGTAAAGCAGTTGCCTATTTCTCTATAAAATCGTTTTAATATTGACATTTTCTGCTTCGCCATAATTCAATAGGCGGACTCATGGAAACTACTTCGGTTGCCGTTCCATCCGCCCCTCGGTTGCGCCGCACTCTCACGCTTTGGGACTTGATTCTTTATGGCGTGATCGTGATTCAGCCCGTCGCGCCCATGTCGGTTTTTGGAGTGCTTAGTAATCGCGGTCACGGTCATGTGGTGACCACCATTCTCATCGCCATGATTGCGATGCTTTTCACAGCGATCAGCTATGGGCGGATGGCACGTGCTTACCCGAGCGCCGGTTCGGCATTCACATATGTTGGACAGGAAATCAACCCTGCACTGGGCTACGTTACGGGTTGGAGCATGGTCATGGACTATCTTCTCAATCCTATGATCTGCATTATTTGGATCAGTCAACAGGCGCATGTATTTGCTCCCGGCATTTCGTATGGAATATGGGCGTTTTTCTTTGCGCTGGTGTTCACAGGCTTGAACGTTCAGGGGGTGAAAACTTCCGCGCGAGTAAACACAGCCCTGGCGGCGGGAATGGGAGTGGTAATCGCCATCTTTTTTGTGGCTGCCGCACGTTATATTTTTGGGCATCCGCATGATGGTTCTGCATTCTTTACCCGGCCTTTTTATGATCCGCAGAGTTGGAATACAAAAGCGGTGCTGGGCGGGACCTCGGTTGCCGTGCTCACTTATATTGGCTTCGACGGAATCTCGACACTGTCGGAGGAAGCCGAGAATCCCCGGCGAAATATTCTGCTGGCGACCGTGCTTGTCTGCGTTGTGATCGGCATTCTGTCAGCGTTTCAGGTTTATGCCGCCCAGCTCATTTGGCCGGCCTCTGAGCCATATCCCAACACCGACACAGCTTTTACTTTCGTGGCTGGCCGCGCCTGGGCGCCACTATTTGCGATCGTGGGCTTCACGCTGGTTGTGGCTAATTTTGGCTCTGGCATGGGCGCACAACTGGGTGCGGCGCGGCTGCTGTATGGCATGGGGCGCAGCAATGCCTTACCCAAATCGTTTTTTGGCGCAGTTGATCCCAAACGGCGGGTCCCGCGCAACAATGTTCTGTTTGTAGGCGTCCTCGCATTGGGGGGAGCCTTTCTGCTTCCCGCTCTCGCCGGGGCTACGACAGGCTATGATCTGGGCGCCAACTTGCTCAATTTCGGCGCTCTGATCGCTTTCATGGGCGTGAATGCCGCGGCGTTCGTCCGTTATTATCTGCACGAACCGGAAAAGAAGGTGGGCAATCTGCTCCCGCCGGTGCTGGGATTTGTGATCTGCTTTTTTCTTTGGATCAGCCTGAGTCCTAAAGCTCTGGTATTCGGGGCGATCTGGATGGCTGTGGGGATCGCGGTGGGCGCGTGGAAGACTAAAGGCTTCCGTGGCAACCTCGTGGACTTCGAACTGCCGCCTGAAGACTAGAAACGTTGGGTAATTTTGCAATCGAAGAGGGAACTGTATGCTCGGCTCAATCAATATCGTCGCTTTCGTTCCCACCAGAGACTCGGAGAAGGCTCGGACTTTTTACGAAATTGTTTTGGGGCTTCGCTTTGTGAAAGATGACGGCTTCGCAGTCACACTGGATGCGAACGGAATCATGGTGCGAGTGACAACAGTCCCACCGCCGTTCACACCCGCTCTATTCACGATTCTGGGGTGGCAAGTCACCAATATCGAAAAGATTGTGGGCGGACTTCAGGAGAAAGGTGTCCATTTCGAACGATTTGGATTTTTCAAGCAGGACGAACTTGGGATATGGACCGCGCCCACAGGAGACAAAGTGGCATGGTTCAAGGATCCCGATGGGAATATTCTTTCCGTCTCACAACATGTTTGATCGCTTGCTTCACTGTACGTTCCAGCCGCTGACTTGTACCACGGGCTTCGCTGCCCCCAATTCGCTGGAGAGAATTGTGGCTGTTAACTCGCGCCTCTCGCCCGGGAGGAGCGAAATATAGTTATCCTCCCAAATCACCGGGAGGATCTCCTCCCCGTGTTCCTCTTTATTAATTTTCAATCTCACAAAGAACGCGAGACTTCTGTTCGGATTTTCGACTGTCACGTGCGTTACTGAGTCCTCGCCTTTGTGCTCGGTTCGAGCGGTAACTTTAAGCTTGACCTTCGGCAGTTGGGCCAGGGCGGTGTAGTCGGCGAAGGAGTCGGTCGGGGTCGTCCACCAGGTGGATTTCGCCCAGTCAATTGTTTCAGGCTTTGTAGAGAGCCAATAGAAATTCGAACCGACCAGTTTGCCGGTGGAATCGGTCAGGCGCAGTGCGAGGAAATAGACCGGGGTCAAATTTTCCACTCCGGGTAAGGTGAATATTTTGGCCGTACTGTCGGCGGGGGCGTCGACGGAATCCTGATGAGAAAACTTCTCGGTCATTTCGAGGTTGTAAATCTTTGTTGTGAGTTTCAAACCCTTGGCATCTTCATACCGACTGCTCACCACCCAGATGGAATGATCGTCATAGCCATAGACGGGGTGCAGGGCCTCCATGGCCCGCTTGGCGCCGAAGTAGCCGCCGCCGGGGCGCAGATAGTAGTCATAGAGGTGCCAGATCATCGATGGCCAGGCATTGTTCAGCATCCACTGAATGACGCCGGTGGCTTCGTATTTGTTGCGGCTGTAGGCCTCGTACATGGCGCGCACGCCTTCATAGGTTTGCAGTTGTGATTTGAAAGCGAAGTCTTCGACATTGTCCGCTTTGCCATAACGCTGTGCGAGCGCATCGCTGAAGACCTTGATAGTTTTGAACTCTCCTCCGCCGGCATGGTAGTTCCAGACATCGTCGATCGGCCACAAGTGATCTTTGCCGACCATAGCGCGAATACTTTCGATGGGTGGGACGGCCGGGCCCATGCTGGTTTCCGTGTTAAAACCATAGGCGCCGCCGCAACCACCAGGGTTGCACTGTTTGCGGTTGGGTTGGCCTTGCAGCGTATCCTCCTCCCAATAGCTGGGAGCCACATACTCGTAGGGACCGGTCATTTTCACGCCGCTGTCTCCGCTGACTGTTGTGGCTTTGCCGGTGGCCGATGAGACGATCGGATTCGGCCACAGAAGCTGCTTTTCGATATCCAGATACATCTGCTCGACGTCGGGCGGAGGGGGATTGTCGCTGCCGTTTAGCCACATAACAAGACTGGGATGGCTGCGCAGGCGATACATCTGATCGCGCAAGGATTGCTGCGCGATTTCAAAATCCTGCGGCTTCCACCGTGTCCAGCGCTCCCAGAAATCACAGCAGCACCAACCGGCCATTACCAGAATTCCCTCATGATCGGCAAGGTCGAAAAACTCCTGGGTTTCGAGTTTTCCCTCGAGACGAACAGTATTGAGACCCATATCGCGCACATAACGAAATTCGTCGTGCAGCCGTTGCGAAGTTTCGCGAAGCATCATGTCAGGGGTCCAGCCGCCGCCCCGGATGAGGATCTTCTTGCCGTTGATGTGGAAAGCGCGTCCGCCCGTGGAATTGAGGTCGGAGGTGACCTGGCGGATCCCGAACTCAGTTTCTGAAGAATCGCTGACGCCGCCGCTGATTTCGAACTCCATCTTGAGCGGATATAGATTCGGTGTCCCCATTTGCGCGGGCCACCACAGGCGCGGGTTCGCAAAAACTAGCTCAGGATACTGCTCGGGAGTGAAGGTGACGTCTTTGGTTTGGTTAGGGGCGAGTTCGACTTCCTGCTCAAAGTCGACGGATTCGACCGTGCCCTTCAGTTTGCCCTTTACAGAATGGTCGGTGGCGTTTTTCAGTTGGGCAGTGACCGTAAGTTGAGCGGAATCGGTGGAAGGCAGGTTGAGTTTCGAGACGGCAGTGGGATAGCGCAGAGCGACTGGCCCGCTGGTGGTGAGATAGACTTCGCGCCACAAACCCATGTTCTTGTCAGGAGGGGCGGGATTCCAGTCGACGAAGGTGATGGCCAAATCGTTCTCGGTGGGCGCGAAGACCTGGACTGCAAGAACGTTTTCGCCGCCGGGCTTCACGGCTTCGGTGACGTCGAATTCGTAGGTGCGCCAGGCTCCGGCGATAGTATCGGAGTTGCCGATTTGTTTTCCGTTGAGGAAAATGTTGGCGCGGTAGTTGATGCCCTTGAAATTCAGCCAGACCGTTTTTCCTGCGAATGAGGCGGGCGCGGCGAACTGTTTGCGGTACCACCAGGAGACTGCGTAAGGGCTGTCGGGCTGTATCGCGATATTAGAAAAATTTCCGCCAATGGGATACGTTACGCCGGGAAACTGACGGAGGTTCATGGCAAAAAACGGATCGGGAAGGGATTTGTCGTGCACCAAGGCTGCTACCACGGTCGAAGGCACCGTGACGTCATGCCACGCCTGGGGAACGAAGGCAGCGGTGGAAATGACTTCGCCTTTGGCCTCGACCTTGGCCGAGGATTGCAGACCCCAATGGTCACGTAGTGCTAGCTTTTCCGAGAAAAGGTTTTGATTCGCCGCATTAAGCTTCGAGGCGAAGCACAGACCTAGAAGCATGAGCATGACTAGGGGTAGCTGTCCGGCTGATTTCATTCTTTGTACCTGCAACGTGGAATCCTGAAATGGGCTCTTGTCGAGGGCCGCGAACAAGGGATAACACGTCTATTGATACGTTTCAATAGCGGAATTTCCGAGCACGTGATCAACGGACGGCCGCTCCGAGGCATCGGCGTTGCAGAAAACCTCTTCCGCGCAGTTATTCCGGCGCCAGGGATCAAGTTCGATCGAGACCACAATATGTAGTTTATAATTGCTAATTCTGCAGCATATTTCTGGAGTGACAAGAAGAAAATGATCCGATTTCTGCAAACTGAAGGACCAGTCAAGAAAATCATACTGAGTGGTTTGCTGTTGCTGATTTGCGCAGCGATGGTGATCGCATTCGTCCCAGGCGGGTTGGGCGATAACATCACGGGAACGCCGGGCAAAGGAATTGTCGCTAAAGTGGCGGGCGAGGACGTCACCGCGCAGGAGGTTCGCGATACAGCGCGTCAGATGCTGCAACAGCAGGGTGCGCAGTTGGGCGCGAACGCGTCCATGTTACTGCCATTTTTCGCGCAGCGGGCGGCCGACCAGTTAATTGACCGGCAAGCTTTGCTCGTCGAAGCGCAACATCTGGGAATGAAAGCAACGCCGCAGGAAGTCAGAGATGAACTGCAGCATGGGCGCTATGCGCAATACTTTTTTCCGAACGGCAATTTCGTGGGACAGGCAGAATACGAAGGGATGCTGCAGCGAGCCAACCTTACGCCGACGATGTTCGAAGACAATGTGGCCAAGGAAATCATGATCAGCAAGCTGCAGGCGCTGATCGCGGGCAGCGCGTCGGTGAGCGACGCGGCGATCCGGCAAGAATTCGACAAGCAGAATACGAAAGTGAAGTTTGAGTACGCTGTGTTGAAGGGGGACGATATTAAGAAGGGCCTCCATCCCACAGTCGAGGAGTTGAAGGCTTTTTACGGAAGTCATCAGAAGAGCTACGCGAACTCGATTCCAGAAAAGCGACAGATTAAATATGCGATGCTCGACACGGCGAAGATCGCAAGCGCAGTGCAGGTCACCCACGACGAGTTGCAGGCTTACTACAATCAGCATCGCGATCAGTATCGCGTCGCCGAACAAGCAAAGGTAAGCCACATTTTGATCAAGACCCCACTCCCCGGACCCGATGGCAAAGTTGATGAAAACGGCGTGGCCGAAGCTCAGCGGCGGGCTGAGGATTTGCTCAAGCAGTTGAAAGGCGGGGCGAAGTTCGAGGATCTGGCGAAGAAATATTCCGAAGATCCGGGGAGCGCGAAAGAAGGTGGATCGCTGGGATGGATCGGAAAGGGCCGGACCGTTCCTGAGTTCGAGAAAGTGGCTTTTTCTCTGCCCAAGGGGCAGATCAGCGACCTGGTCAAGAGCAGTTATGGTTTTCACATCATTCGCGTTGATGATCGGCAGGACGCCAAGATGAAGACGCTGGATGAGGTGACAGGCGAGATTGAGCCGATCCTGAAGCAGCAAAAAGCGCAACAGATGGCGCAGAAGCAGGCGGAAGACTTGGTGCAGCAGGCCAAGACTCAGGGCTTAGATGCTGCAGCAGCCGCCAAGGGAGTGCCGGTGGTGACCTCCGACTTCTTCAGCCGCAAAGATCTGGTACCAGGCTTGGGAGCGGCGCCGCAGTTCATGGATGCAGTGTTCACGGCTCCGGAAAAATCCCCTGCCGAGATGGCTGCGACCTCGCAAGGCTTCGCGGTGTTCCAGTTGCTGGCCGTTAGGCCGCAATCGACCCCTACATTCGAGGAAATTCGGAGCAAGGTGGAAGAAGAATTCAAGAACGAACGCGCGAATGTTCTGCTTACGCAGAAGACTAAGGAACTTTCCGACCGCGCCAAAACTGAACATGATCTGAAAAAGGCGGCAAAAGAGCTTGGCGCTGAGATGAAGACCAGCGAATTTGTGGGACCCGATGGTCAAGTGCCCGATATTGGGTCGATGACGGGACAGGCTTCAGTGGCATTCAATATGAAGCCGGGTGACATCAGCGGGCCGATCGACAGCGGAGCGAACGGAGTTGTGATTTCCTTGCTCGAGTTGCAAGCTCCTTCGGAGGCGGATTTCGCTGCGAAACGTGATCAGATTCGCGACACGTTGCTCCAGGGCAAAGAACAAGAACTATTCGGACTCTTTGTCACGAACTTGCGCGATCAGATGGAGAAAGCCGGCAAGATCAAAATCAATAAGGAAGAGTTGAATACGCTAACCCGTGCCGGCAGCGAACCCGGAGCCTAGCACACCGAGTTGAGCGGACCGCAGGTCAACCGCCGGGATCTCCGAACATCATTTGACCGAAGACATTATTCAAGATAGTGATCGAGCTGCATGCCGTTCCCCCGCGCCGCAGGTATCTTGTTGCACCCCACGTCGCTGCCGTCGCGCGGCGGCATCGGCGATTTCGGACCAGCGGCTTATTCGTTTGTCGATCTCCTCGCATCAGCACGGCAGGGACTTTGGCAGGTTCTGCCTCTCGGTCCGCTCGGTTACGGCAATTCACCTTACTCTTCCATCTCTGCTTTTGCCGGCAATCCGTTATTGATCAGTCTTGAACGCCTGGCTGCCCATGGCTGGGGTGACCACTCAAAGCTTAACTCACTCTCTTCAGGCTTCAGTGGGGTTGAGTACGACCAGGTTTTTGCCACCAAGATGCCGCTGCTATTTGAAGCGGGACGCAAGTTTGTGGCTTCCGCCTCGGGAAAGCCTCGCCAGCGTTTTGAGCATTTTTGCGAGGAGAATGCCTGGTGGCTTGACGATTTTGTTCTATTCGATGCCCTGCGCGCGAAACAAAAGTTAGCGAGCTGGAATAACTGGCCTGCGAAGTTGGCGCGTCGTGAACCCGACGCGCTGCTGCAGGCGCGCAAGGATTTGGCAGTGGATCTGAAGATCCGCAGTGCGTTGCAGTTTGCCTTTTACGAGCAATGGAATGCGTTGCGAAAGTATTGTTCGGAGCGCTGTGTTCGAATCGTAGGCGATGTGGCAATCTTCGTTAATTACGATAGCGCGGACGTGTGGATGCATCGTGAGCTGTTTCGGCTGAATGAAGATCTGGATCCCGATGTGGTTTCCGGTGTGCCTCCTGATTTTTTTAGCAAGACCGGGCAGCGTTGGGGAAACCCTCTTTACCGTTGGGATGTGATGAAGGAAAAGGGATACGACTGGTGGGTGCAACGATTGCGGTGGGCGACGCGGAACTGCGACTACATACGCCTTGATCATTTTCGCGGTTTCGACCAGTTCTGGGAGATTCCTGCTGACGATCCAACTGCGATCCACGGCCGTTGGGTAGATGGTCCGCGTGACGAACTGTTTCACAAGCTTCGTGACGCTCTGGGGGGATTGCCGTTTTTCGCGGAAGACTTGGGCTACATCACTCCGGAAGTGCACGCGTTGCGCGAGAGGCTGCAAATCCCGGGAATGGCAGTTCTGCAATTCGGCTTTGGGGATGAGGGTGCGCGTATGTATTTGCCGCATCGTGCCACGGGCAAAGTGATTTATACCGGGACCCACGACAATGACACGACTATGGGATGGTTCAAGTCCGGGGCTGCCGATCACGAGCGACGCAATGCGGAATGTTATCTCGGTCGCTGCGACGATGGCATTCACTGGGCTTTCATCCGCGCGGCCCTCAGTTCGGTTGCCGACCTCGCCCTGATTCCGCTGCAGGACTTGCTGGGCCTGGGAAGTGAAGCCCGGATGAATACACCGAGCCTGGAACGCGGAAATTGGAAATGGCGTGTTGACCCTGGCCAGCTTACTCCTGAGTTGAGCGCGAAGCTGGCCCATCTCGTAGAGGTGACGGACCGGCTCCCACAGCCAGCCCCGCCTTTCGCGGATGAAGACTTCGCAGCCTGACATACCCTTGCATTGAGAATGTGAGTTGAGAAGGGGCATTCTTGGTTCCCTGCCGTGAATCGTGTATAGAAGTTACGGAGAGTTTTCTTGGCCAGCGAAGCGATTATCGAAGCCCGGGCGATTGAGAAGTCCTATCCACAGCCGGATGGGACTCGCATTCAGGTAGTGGGCCTCACGGATTTTTCGATCGAGTCCGGGAAAATCATTGCCTTACTGGGCGCTTCGGGATGCGGCAAATCGACGCTGTTGCGAATTTTAAGCGGCCTCGGGCAACCCTCGTCCGGAGCGCTGTTTTGGCACGGCAAGCCAATGGCTGGGCAAACTCCAAACGTGGCAATTGTCTTTCAGAGTTTCGCATTATTCCCCTGGCTCACCGTTCTTGAGAACGTTGAAGCTCCCTTGGAAGCGCGCGGGGTGGCTGACGTGGAGCGGCGGAAGCGGGCCCTGCGAACCCTGGACACAGTCGGGCTGGATGGGTTCGAGACAGCGTATCCCAAGGAGCTTTCCGGAGGCATGAAGCAGCGTGTTGGTTTTGCGCGGGCGCTGGTGGTGGAACCGGAAGTGCTGTTCATGGACGAACCATTCTCCGCACTCGATGTGCTCACGGCGGAAAATCTGCGAAGCGAGCTGCTGGAGTTGTGGCTCAACAAGAAGATGCCTACCAGCGCCATTTTTATTGTGACGCACAACATCGAAGAGGCAGTTATGCTGGCGGATCGCATTGTCGTGCTGGGGAGAAATCCGGCGCGCATCCGCTCCGATTTCAACGTACGGCTTATGCATCCGCGCGACCGCAAGTCCGCAAGATTTGTGGAACTTGTAGATTACATCTACAAAATCATGACCGAGCCCGATGTGGAACATACTTTGCCCGATCCCGAGAGCACGGGCGAGATCGTTGTGCCGCCCGGAGGTTTTAAGGCAGGCCAAGCACCGGTGCGAACGAACAAGTATCAGATCTTGCCGCATGCCCGAGTAGGCGGAATCGCTGGCTTGCTCGAACTATTGCACGATCGCGGCGGACGTGAAGATCTCTTTCGCCTGAGCGAAGAGTTGGTTATGGACGTGGAGGATTTGCTGCCTATTCTCGAAGCCTGCCAGTTGCTGGGTTTCGCGGGGTTGAAGGAAGGCGATGTGCAACTTACAAGGCAGGGAGTGCAGTTTGCTGATGCCGATATTCAGAGGCGCAAAATCCTATTTCGTGAAGCTGCGCTGGAACATGTCATGATCCTGAAACAGATCGACAGCATTCTAAGAAGGAAATCGGATCACTCGATTAACGACGAATTCTTTCACGACATTCTCGACGAACACTTCTCCCAAGAGGAGGTAAAGCGGCAGTTCGACACTGCGATGAATTGGGGACGTTACGCTGAGATATTTGATTACGACAGCGACGCCGGTAAACTGACGCAAGCCGAAGCAGCGCAAGTCGAAACCGCTCACCTCGAACCTGCGCACACGGGGGCAGTTCCAGCGGCACAGTCGGTTGAGAAGCACGATTCTTCTCCCACGCCTAAGTCTTGACCGGTAGTTCAAGGAAACAGCGATCGCATGAAACGGAGAATTAGTTTCCGCGGATTCTCGGCCTATCGCTTCTGGTCGCAACTGCCGAGCGTCGAAACCTCGCACTTGCCCGATGTGATTATGTTTGCGGCGGGCATTGCGCTTTTCTATGCAGTGGTGACGGTCGGCCGTACATGGCTTGGCCCTTTCACCCCCACGGTTGAGATTTCGCGAAGCATGCGAGCGCTACCGGCGTATGCGGGCTATTCGCTCTTGCGTATTACCATCGCCTACCTACTCAGTCTTGCATTCACTCTGGTATACGGCTACGTTGCCGCGTATAACCCGCGCGCCGAACGCTTCATGATTCCTCTGCTCGACGTGCTGCAGTCGATCCCCGTTCTTAGCTTTCTGCCGGGCGTGATGCTGGCGATGGTGGCGCTTTTTCCTGGGCGGCAACTCGGAGTAGAACTGGGAGCGATCCTTCTGATTTTCACCGGACAAGTCTGGAATATGGCGTTCAGTTTCTACGCTTCGCTGAAGAGCATTCCCCACGAGATGCGCGAAGCGGCTTCGATTTATCGCTTCAGCTGGTGGCAGCGTTTTACGCAGATGGAGTTGCCCTATTCGGCGATCGGATTGGTATGGAACTCAATGATGTCTGTGGCCGGAGGATGGTTCGCGCTGATGGTGTGTGAGATGTTCGTTTTGGGTCCGCGGGATTTTCGGCTACCAGGACTCGGATCCTATCTACAAACTGCAGCCAGTGCGGGCGATACGCCTTCGATCTTGTGGGGCATTGGCACGATGATCCTGGTGATTGTGCTGCTGGATCAGTTCGTGTGGCGGCCGGTGATTGCCTGGTCGGAAAAGTTCAAAGTTGAGCAGGTGGAAAGCGTCGACACTCCGCGATCATGGGTGTTGAACTTAGTACAACATTCAAGCGGGCTTGCGAAGATTAAGCAAAAGACGCTGCGGCCCCTGAGTGAACAGCTGACGCTGTATTTTGCGCGGCATCATACCAACGAGAGAGCCGAAGAACCCGGGTCTGCATGGCGAGAGTGGCTTGTGCGCGCACTTCTGCTGGTGTCGCTGGCGGGCGTTGGCTATGCGGTGGTTCGCGTCGCTATCATTCTGGCCGGATTGCAAAAAACTGAGCTGCATTTGGCGGCGGTTGGTCTTGGTGCAACCTTCTTACGCGTGAATCTTGCACTGCTGATCGGCGCACTGTGGACAATTCCAGCCGGAGTCGCGATCGGCTTCAATCCTCGATTGGCGCGCATCGCGCAACCCCTTGCGCAAATTGCGGCGTCGGTTCCGGCGACGGCGTTGCTTCCCGTAATCCTTCTCCTCCTGATTCGCCTCGGAGGAGGACTCGGGCTGGCATCGATTGTTGTGCTCCTACTCGGCACGCAGTGGTATGTGCTGTTCAATGTGATCGCGGGGGCAATGGCAATCCCCACCGACTTGAAAGAATGTTGTTCCGTGTTCCAGATTAAAAGTATCGAACGCTGGAAGAAGCTTATCCTTCCTGGAATTTTCCCGTATCTCGTGACCGGATTGGTCACCGCTTCCGGCGGAGCGTGGAATGCCAGCATCGTTGCCGAATATTTCCATTTCAAAGGGCAGATTTACACTACGACTGGGCTGGGTGCGACCATCAGCCAAGCTACTGACAGTGGCGATTTCCACCTGCTGCTGGCCGCAACCATGATGATGGCGGCGACGGTAGTAACGATCAACCGGCTCGTTTGGCGCAAACTTTATGCACTGGCGGAAACACGTTTCCGTCTGGAGACATAGGTGAAAAGTTTTTGCCGCCCACAGTTCCAGAACAGATATTAAGGCATTGGTCATTCGACATCGGGTTTCTAACGCTTAAGAACTTAAGAATTTAAGAATTGGAACCGAAACCCCTCCCAGGTTACCTTCGGTTACTATCACGCTTCCTCCCTCGTAATTTCATCGGCATTTAACTTCTTCTTCATGTTGCTGCAAAGGATCTGCGCTATTTCTTTAACATGCCATCAGACCACTTGCACACGGAGGAAACGCAGCCAGAAGTGTTGGCGCAGGTTAAGGGATTTCCTGGCGTTCCCCCTCTGGCGGAGAAATTTATCCCTCTGGAGAAGGTGCGAGATCTTTATCGCCGGGTGCGGCAATATCCCGAGGGCTTCGGATTACAAAATCTCTTGGCAGAGATGCAAGTAAAGCTGCGCGTCGATGCAACCGATACAGCTCGAATCCCCAGCAATGGGCCTGTCGTGGTTGTGGCCAACCATCCCTTTGGAATGCTGGATGGAGTTGTGCTCGCGGTGCTGCTCACCCGCATTCGCCCGGACGTGAAGGTAATGACGAATTTCTTGTTGCGGGATGTTCCTGAACTGGCCCAGCACTGCATTTTCGTCAATCCGTTTGCGAGTGATCGAGCCGGGAGCATGGATGTGAATCGGCGCGCGGTCCGGGAGGCGCTGGCCTGGTTGCATGGTGGCGGGATGTTAGCTATTTTTCCAGCGGGGGAAGTATCACATTGGCAATTCCCTCAGGCAGAAGTTGTCGATCCGCAATGGAACGATACGGCGGCGCGATTGATTCGTCGGACCGGCGCTGCCGCGCTGCCGGTATATTTTTGCGGATGCAACAGCGTGAGCTTTCAGCTCTTCGGGATGATTCATCCCCGGCTCAGAACGGCCTTTCTCTTGCAGGAATTCCTCCATCAAAAAGGACGAACTGTCGAGGTGCGCCTGGGCAGTGAGATTCCCGGCGATGCGGTGACGAGTATTCCGGGTGATCGAGAGGCAATCGATTATCTGCGGTGGCGCACTTATCTGCTGGCCCGAAGGGGCCGGCATGTGACCTCTTGGCCAGCGCTTATGCATTCCAAAATCGCCGCGACAGTGCAGGAGCCTGTTGCTTCCGCCGAGCCTCCAAATTTACTTTCGCAGGAATTAAGCCAGTTAGGCGCCGATCGCTGCTTAGCGGAGAGTGGAGATCTTGCGGTTTATTTGGCCAAAGCGGATGAGGTTTGCCATGTATTGCATGAGTTAGGACGGTTGCGTGAAGCTACGTTTCGCGTGGCGGGTGAGGGTACCGGTAAAAGCCGCGACCTTGACCGTTTCGACCGCTACTATTGGCACATTCTGCTATGGCACAAGGGTAAGCAGGAACTGGTGGGTGCTTACCGCGCGGGCAATAGCGCTGAGATTCTCGCGGAACACGGCGTGAACGGCCTCTACACCAGCACGTTGTTCCGCTACGATGCGCGAGTTTTTGAAAAGCTTGGACCGGCGCTGGAACTGGGGCGATCCTTCGTGAGGCCGGAATACCAGCGCCAGTATGCTCCGCTCCTTTTGTTGTGGAGAGGAATTGCGCGGCTTCTGGCCACGCATGAAAAAACTCCAGTGTTGTTTGGTGCAGTGAGCATCAGCAACCACTACAGCAGGGCCTCGCGCGAAATGATTTACCGTTTCTTCGAAGCCCGCATGGCGGAAGACGAACTGGCAGGATTGATCGGCCCGCGGCGGCCATTCCGCCCAGCAAAATTACGGCCGTGGGATTGCCGCGCCATGCGCTACGCGTTGCGGGACCTGGAAGAACTTTCTCAGCCGATCACCGATGTCGAAACCGATGGCAAAGGTCTTCCCATCCTGTTGCGGCAGTATGCGAAGATCGGTGGCAAACTTCTGGCCTTCAACGTGGACCGGAAATTTTCCAATGTGCTGGACGGGTTGGTGGTTGTTGATCTACGCAAGACCGAAGCCACTGTGCTCGAACGCTATATGGGGCGCGAAGCCGCAGCGCAATTCCGGCAACATCATCGCCTGTGAACGTTGTTACGAGGTTGTCTCTCTCTCTGACCTTAGCTTAGTCGCTTCCTTCGTCAGCATGCAGGTTTGCGCAGCATCTTTGAGAGCAGCCTCCAACTGCGCCCCCAATGCCGCCAGTTCTTCTTGATTCATCAACTGCTGCAAGCCTTCGAAGAGCTGACGCTCTTCTTTGCGGATGTGCGCAGAAAGATACCGCCCGAAATCTAGCAGGTTCTCGCATGACATGCATCTCTTCTCAGCCCGAGAAAAGAGTTGGCGCAGGGCTGCGTGATCCGCGATTAATTCTTCGACTATCGGAATCAATTCAGGGAAAGCGCGGGCGGCAGGGAACAGGACGCCTTCTTCAGCCAAGAAATGAACTTTAATTTCCTGTTCGAAATGCTGTTCTATCTCGGCCTGCCAATCCGAAAGGTGGGCTGTAGGTATGGGGTGACCGCGATCGATGCGTACGCATAGAGCCAACGCGCGCTGATGCTGGCGAGACAGGGGGATCAGACTCTTATCGCGCAGCATGCTTGCACCAACTGTGAGCTTTTATATCTGGAATGATCACGCCACGCTCATCGGTTCCGTGTCCTCAGCAATCACCGGACGCACCGTGAGCCAATCGGTGCGAACCCGCTCCCACTCCTGGATCAGCATACCGTTGGCCTCAAAGAAGCTGCGAATTCGGGAACGTTCCCATCCCGCTATTTCCTCAAGAATGGGCGCCAGCACGGCCAGAGCACTGGTGCTGAGCACGGTTCGTTTCGCGATCTGGGAAACATTTGGCGACTCCGAAACTGCGATCGTGAGGCCGTCGCGCGCATTGAGTTGCAGCATCACATGAATGTCGGAGCTACCGTCGCCCGAGTAAACGACATGATCAGGACCGGTGACGTTCTCCGCTAATAATTGGTTGAGCACGGCAACTTTGCCGTAGCCCGCGGTTGCGCGAATAATCGAGTCGATCTCCCCGGTCGGTTTGTAGCGAAATTCCGTACCGAAAATGTGATCCGTTGGAACAATCCCTTCCAGGGCGGAGTAAATCACCTCGACGGGCGCGGCCGATAAAACATAAAAATCGAAGAAGTGTCCATCCACACCGGTCGCAAGAATTTGGTAAAGCAGTTTGATATCGCCCTTGAGGCGAATGCGTTTGCCCACTTCGTGAAGATGTTCTTTCCGGACCCTAGCTTTGAATTCCGGGTCGTGGAGCAGCAGATAGGCGAGTTCCGCTCCCTGCTGCACTAAGTTGATCTTCGCCATGCCTTTGGCTTTGCGTTCGAACTCCGCAGTGGGAATGCCGACGACCTCGGCAAGCACGTAGCCGGAATCGTTGAAGGTGAGCGTCTGATCGAAATCGCTCGCGAAAATGTAGCGCTTTAAGGGCTTGTCTGCCATATGATCCTTAGATTCGCCGTGAACTTAGAAGGCCCATTAAAAGAATTAATCGCGATTATATGCGGTTGCCGTTAAATCATGGTTAACAAATGGAGGGCGGCACTCACCGCAAATCCAAGGCTGCAATTCCTCGCAGTCGGTATGCCTTTACTAAATTCTCTGACACGTCCAGAATAGAAGGTCGGTTCGCGAACTTTGGGGTCAGTGTTGAGCGAGCGAAACAAGCTTCAGAATAAAATGTGCCACGTCAAAATAGAGGAGCCTTCATGCCAGCATCTGGTGAATTAATACGATCGATGAATTATGTGGAGGATATTACGAACACGTTGCGTCGCATTTGTATTTCAATTCCTGCGATGAATACAGAAGAGCGCAAACGTCTGGCCGAATCTTTGCGAACCGCTGGCGGCGCAATTCATGCCGCGATTGCCGATCTGGAAAAGGCGGGCCACTAGTGGCCAAAGTTGAAACCATCGCGGTGATCGGCGCCGGCATTATGGGCCGAGGCATCGCGCACGCCGCCACATTGGGAGGCTATCGCACGATTCTCGAAGACCTGTTGCCGGCGGCGCTGCGGCGAGCGGAGAACGAAATTCGTGCGAATCTCGAGAACGCCGTAGAACTGGGCGAACTTGCCACTGGCGACGACGCCGCCGCCTTCGGGCGCTTGGAATACGCGGGTTCGGTGGATGAGGCCGCTCGCGAGGCCGATCTGGTGATTGAAGCTGTGCCAGAGGAGATCGAGTCGAAGATCGAAATATTCACTCTTCTTGACAAGATCTGCCGTCCCGCCACAATTCTGGCATCGAACACTTCTTCTCTTAGTATCACCGAAATTGCCAGCGTGACCTATCGCGCCAAGAAATGCGTTGGCATGCACTTCTTCGGTTCGCTGCACGACATGAAGCTGCTCGAAGTTGTGCGCACTTTAGAAACTGACGACGACACTTTATTGACTGCAGTTGAAGTTGGGAAGCGCATGGGCAAAGAGGTCGTGATGATCAAGGAATCGCCCGGCTTAGTCACGAGCTGCATCAACGCCGTGATCGGTAGCTGAATATCCGGAGGTCGGTGCAGCGGAGACCAAATCCGAGGGATCTGCATCGTCGAAGTTAAAGAGTGTTGTTCGAGCTTGAACCTGCGAGCGGCCTACTTCCAAAGCTCAAACCGGATAAAGATTCGATTTCCTCCTGACCGACCCGCTTGCATGCAACCAACACCTGAAAACTTTCGCCCATTCCGGCGGGAGTGACCAGATGCTTGAGTTGCAGCGCAACTTTCGCACGCTCTTGCGGCAGGTGGCACTCTTCAAAAGCGTCGGAAAACTGGGTGGCTTCGCCGATCCCCATCAGGAATTGCGATTGAGTAACAAGCCTGGGTATCAGCATGCCTTGATTTGCGGCCGCCGCTGCAAGTGCTGTGAAGTTCACGTCGGCGGTGATGTCTTGTTCGCCGGGCGCTTCGTAGGGATTCGCGCTAACGGAGTGCTGCCGAATCGCTTTCAGAGTTCCGCGATGGCCGCCCGCGAGTTGTTCTTTGCGAGTGTAGCCGTAATCGATGGCGACAATAAATCCGCGGTGGAGGTTGGCGGCAATTCGGTTCATGAATTGTTGGGTGACAAGCGGCACTTCGACGCGTTCATCGGCGTCGGGATGGACCGAGTATCGATCGAGGAATTCGAATTCTTCGGGTGAGGATTGCGCCCAGGTTTCAACAAAGCGGCCGTCGCGTACTGCAATACGCAGTGATCCCTTTCGACTGAGTATTTCAACCGGCAGTGCATCGAAGAATTCATTGGCGAAGACGATAGTGGGGATGTCCGGGGCTAAAGCTAAGGCCTTCGCGTTTGCGGCCTGTGCCGGCGGGACTGTTGCCTGCCCCGATCGAAGCCGAAGGGCCTTGTCGCTGGCGCTTTGTCCCACCCGGAAGAAGGATTCCGCGTCCAGCAATGCTGCCCTTCCGGACTGTAGATGCTGACGCAACACGCCGTGAATCCGCTCTCGCAATGCAGGTGAACTTTCGACGAGAACGTAGCGCAACGCGTGGAAAAAATCTGGGAACTTCTTTTCTGACCAACCGAGAACGTCCTGCGCGAATAGGCCCCGGCCAGGACCGAGTTCAACCAATTCAATTTGCTTCGGCGAGCCAAGAACACGCCACATCTCGTCGAACTGGCGAGTTAGAAGTCGGCCGAAGACAGCGCTGACATCGCTCGAGGTGTAGAAATCGCCGGCTTTACCGAATTGTTCAGCGCTTCGCGAGTAATATCCAAACTCAGCATCGTAAAGACAAAGTTCCATGTAGCGCGAAAAGGGAACAGGGCCGTTCGTGTTAATTTCTTGTTGAATCCGCTGGCGTAGCGGATTCATAAATCCCGGGCGCGCCGGTCCGCCCGGTCTTGCGGCGTTCGGATGAACATCTCAATGAAGTAATCATGCAGCGCGTCGTAGAGTTGACGTTGAAAAGTCCATTCGAACTGAGAGTGGTCGAGATCGCGGGGGTGCAAAACGAAATAATAAGTGTGGACGGGAATGGAGGCATCCTTGAACTGGACGATGACTTCGACTCCTTCGCCTTTGGCACGCGCCGAGAAGTTAAGCAGGGGATGCTCGTAAAGGCGCAACTGGAGCAAGGACGCGATCGAGGCGCGTGGCGGTGGTTTCGGGCACAGGAAGATTGTAAAGCAGATCGCCAGCGTCACTCGCGAAACAGTTAAGGCAATGAGCGGCGGCAGAAACTCCTCGTCGGACCGCCGGTAGTGTTGACCTGCAAGGGATCCTTCGACTGCGTTGTTGCTTCGCTTCGCGAACCGACAACTCCACTCAGGATGACAAACCGAAATGAGTGAAGTCTACTCGTAACGCAAAGCTTCGATAGGACTGAGCCTAGCGGCCTTAATCGCGGGCAACATGCCGCTCACAATTCCGACGAAGCTGAGAATGGCCGTTGACCAGATTAGCGTGGCAGAGTCAATGTAAAGGTGGATGTCGCCTTCGCTGGCATCTTCCATAAAGGCGCTCCACAAAGTCATAGAGCCTACGGACCACGAGATGAGATAAGCCAGTACGACGCCCAATAGCCCGCCTAGAGCCGTGATAACCAGCGCTTCGGCCAGGAATTGAAAGAGAATGTGCCAGCGATGTGCGCCGAGAGCTTTCTCGACACCGATCTCCCGGGTACGCTGCGTCACTGAAACCAGCATGATATTCATCAGGCCCACGCCGCCGATGCCCAGCGTCAGGAGACCGATAAATCCCAGCAACAGTTTGATCCCAACCGTGATTACGTTGAGGTCGGCGAGATCTTTCACCGCATCGAAAACAAAAATGGCGCGAGTATCTTTTGGATTGAAGCTGTGATGAAAGGCCATTGAGTTGCGCACGGCTTCGACGAATTTGCTGTGGTCTCCCTCATAGTCCATAAAGATTCCGTCGAGGTAGTACGTGTTCTTCAGATCGCTCATGGCGCTGTACGGAACATAGATCAGAGAGTTCATGTCTTCGTCGCCGTTCGAGATAGTGTGCTGGATCACAGCGATCACTTTGTAGGAGATGCCATCGATGCGAATGCTCTCCCCTAACGCGTTCTGGCCGGAAAAAAGTTTTTTCTTGACCGTGGAGCCGATTACGGCAACGCGGGAGTGAGTGTAATCTTCCTGCTCGCCAAAGAATGATCCTTCACCTACATCCAGGGCACGAATGTTCTCGTAGCTGGAATAGATGCCGTGGATGCCATAGCTTCCACTTCGAGTGCCGAAGGAAACGAAGCTTTGCTTATCCACTTCCGGCGAGATTCGAGTGAGCATAGGGCACTCCGCGCGGAGATACTCAAGGTCGTCGCGAGTTAGGCGAATTTGCACTCCTGCCTTGGTGCCGCCGGCCTGAAGGGAGGTGCGTCCGGGAAATATGCCGACGAGGTTACCGCCGAAGGTGCGGAAGGCAACCATTACAGCGCTTCGAAAACCAGATCCATACGCCAGAAGCAAGACGACGGTCGCAATGCCCCATGCCATGCCGAGCATGGTAAGGATTGTGCGGCGGCGGTTATGTTTGAGAGCGCTTAGAGCTTGCGTGCCGAGATCGCCCAACATAGTTACTCCAAAGTGAGAGTTAAGAGTCAGAATGAAGAAGTAGGGAAGCGTTTGCCCTACTTCTTCATTCTGCCTTCCGCCATCTCTTATTCCTGCCGCAGGGCTTCCACGGGGGGAAGCAGAGCAGCTTTGCGCGCGGGATAAATACCGGAGACGATGCCAGCCACCGACAACGAAATGATAGCGACGATGGCCGAAGCCGGCACGATTCGAGGTGTATCGAATCCTTCCGGGGCAGGCAGCTGAGCCAGTAGCGCTACGAACGCGCTGCAAATCGCCAGGCCAATTCCGCCGCTGAATGCAGTGAGGAACGCGCCTTCAACAAAAAACTGGGTCATGATGTTTCGATGAGTGGCCCCGAGCGCCTTGCGGAGGCCGATCTCGCGCGTGCGCTCAGTTACGGAAACCAGCATGATGTTGATGACGCCTATCGCGCCCAAGCCGAGGGTGACGACTCCAACGACTCCGAGGAACCAATCCATTGCGTCAAAAATCTTGGCTACGCGGATGGCGCCGTCGATGGTATCCCAATCCACGAAAGCGTCGTCGATACTTGCGTCGAAGCCGTGACGCCGGGCGATGATGGCGTGGACTTCGTTCTTGGCCTCGGCGTGCAACTCTTTTCTTATCGGCCGGTAGTTAATAAAACTAATCGCATTCTCCGAGTTCTGCGCCTTTAACGGAAAAAGCATACGCATAGTGTTGAAAGGCACAAAAATGCGGTGGTTGGTGCCGTTCTCCCCTTCCTTACCGATCTTAGGGATGACGCCGATCACTTTGAAATCCATGTCGTTGAGCAGAATTGTGCTGCCCACGGCCGGCTCTCCAGGAAACATATTTTTCAACAGTTCCCATCCCACAACAGCGACACGGCGATGCTGAGAATTGTCTTCGTCATTGAACCAGCGGCCAGGCTCGATGGGAGTATTGCGAATCTGGCTATACTCTGGCGCGACGCCGAAAACCTGGCCATTTGTGGAACCGTAATCGCTGACGGCGCGGATGTCATCGCGCTCCAGCACGGGTGAAACAGCGCGCAAAAATCTGGATTGGTCACGGATGGCGAAATAGTCCCCGTAGGTCAGATAATAGGGGTGTCCAGACTGGTAACTTCCGGCCACGGCGGGGATGCGGCCGGGAAACACAAACATAATGTCTTGACCTAATTCGGCGAGGTTCTTGTCCTGACCGCTGCGGAAGCCTTCTCCAAGACCTACCAGCAGCAGCAGCGAGCCCACACCCCATGCAATTCCAAACATCGTCAGGAACGAGCGCAGCTTGTGCGCCCACAGAGTGGACAGCGACTGCCGGATGATGTCGACGAGCATTCGCATAAATGTGCCCCCACGGCTCCGGGAGGTGCGTGGGGGCCCCGGGTAACGGTCAGGCGAGGGGTCTCAATCCCACCCAACCGCTTCTCTTCAAACCATCTGATCAGTAATACGCAGTCAGGCTATGCGAAGTTCCGTACTGCATTAGTTATTAATTAGACCGTGAGATGCGAGAAAAGGTTATCTGATCGGATGAGAAGCTGAAGATGAGCATTCAACTAGGGCTGTGAACACAGCCTTAAGGGGCTAGAATTCGAAACACCCTCCCGGAACGTTGTGTGAGGCGCCATCAGTACCAGTGGCCGGCAGCAATCCTAATAATCCGCTCAGGCTTTCCCATGCGGCCCGGTTCAATGCAGGGTCTGAGCCAACCAGGTCGCGGATCATCTCCCACGCAGCCATGTTAAGCGCACCTTCCGGGGGAGGGCCCATCGCCAGGGAAACCGAACACTGGGGACAGAACGATATACGGTGCGCCGTCGATTTTTGCCGCGGCTTGATTCCGACCGTTTGCGCGAAGATATAGAGTGCAACGGATTTGTGTCCGGTTTCTAGTTCGCGATTACAGCGCAGGCAATGCATCTCTTCTCCAAGGATTCTCCTGGTGGCGAATTTCGGACAGTGGAATATGAATATTGTCTTCGCTGCATACCCAAACACAAGTGTGTAGAGAGATTCCGGGACCGCCGGCCGCTCAAAGTTGGCACGCCGCTGAGATGGGGAGAACCAAAGTTGCTCTAGGCTTATCGAGATAAGATCGTGCACTCTATGGCGATGAATGACGATACAAGAAAGGATCGAGGCTCGCGTTTGTTTGTCCGCTCACCGGTCCATTCAGATCCGCGATCAAGCGGACGTGTGCGATTGTCACACCTTCGGAAACTGCGGGAGTGTGAGCAGGTGGCGGCAGTTTGTTATCGGGTGCGAAACGGCAGCATTGAGTTTCTGCTGGTGCGGACCCGAAACGGCGGCCGTTGGACTTTTCCTAAAGGCAGCGCCGAACCTGGGCTGACCCACGCTCAAGCGGCGGCGCTCGAAGCATTCGAGGAGGCAGGAGTTCACGGCCGCATTGAAGAGGCTTCATTCGCCCGCTACGTTCGCCGAAAAGGAGTAGCTGAGCAAAAGTGTGACCGACGATCCACAGAAAAGGATTTTGCGGTCAAGGCCCATCTTTGCCTGGTACTACGGCTCGGCAAACCGAAGGAGGCCAATCGAAATCGAACCTGGTTTTCTGTTCAGGACGCGAAACTGCGCTTGCGTAAAGGCCGTGAGAATGATGGCGCAGAGTTCGCGCGACTGGTCGACAAGGCGGTGCTACGCATTCAACAACAGCAATGCGCAAGGGGTATTGTTTCCGACCGAGGACAGAAAGAACGACAAGAAGAGGCATTACAGAAAGTGCAATTTGAGGCTTTTGAAGCTGATGGTGGGTATGAATCTTCGTTGGTGCCCCACACGCGTCGAAGGCTTGCCGATAGCCAGCGATCTTACGCGCATAGCATCGATGCCCAAGGACGGGAGATCCTGCAATGCGAGGTCTTAGAGTTCACACCGACGAAAGAGACCAGTCGAAATGTGGGTTGGTTCTCGGGCAAAAAAGCCCCAAAGGCCTTGGGCGCCGGCACGAAAAACAACTGAAAATCGCATTCGTTTGTGTTGTTATGCCATTGCGAATTCAACAAGATCTTGCCGCGAATTGCGCGAGGTGTACTACTTAGCGTCCGCGCTGTATTGGGGCCGGAGCGTGACTTCGAAAAACGCGACGGTCATTATGAGTGCCGCTGTAAAAAGTCCTGCCGGAGAGGTTACTGGCCGCGTCCAAGACTATGCCCGAGCATTCAGGGGCTGGGTACAAGAATGCGGCAATCTCAGTTGTGGCGCTCCCTCAGAAAACGAGCCGTAGGGGTTATCTGTCCCGAATTTTGAGATGGCCCGAAGGTAACGTTACTTTCGATTACTTGAGTACATTGAACAGTTGGGGGGAAAGGTTTAAGTTCTCTTAATTGCCGTCCTTGCCTACGCGTATACGTGCGCCGCGGAGTTGGCTCTAACCGCCAGGGCTATTTCGGAAGCTGAGGATTTCGAGAGTTCTTGAGATGAACGAGAGAACTAACATTGTGCTCTACACACTCTGGTTCGTGCATCCCGTTCTCGAAACGGTGATTGCAGTCTTGATGCTCCGTCGCGGCCAGCATCGTACGTTCAAATACTTCTTTTCCTACATCGTCGCACAAATTCTGACCTTCGCCGTGGTCTTTCCGACCTACTTGTACAATTACTCCACCAGCTTTTACGTTTCCTCGATCAGCACCGCCATCAGCGTGGTGCTGGGTTTCCAGGTAATTCACGAAGCCTTCCTCGATATATTTCGACCGTTTCACACGTTGCGAGACTTGGGCACAGTGCTGTTCAGGTGGGCCGGACTGGTGATGCTTCTCGTGGCTGGAGTGGTCTCGGTCTCTACCAACTCGTCAGATGCTGTGCCTTGGGTGCAGGCCATCATGACCGCCCAGCGCTGCGTTCGTATTATCCAAGTCGGGATGGTGCTATTCCTATTGTTGTTTGCGCGCTACCTGGGCGTAAGCCGGAGGCAGCATAGCTTCGGCATCTGCTTGGGCTTCGGCATCTTTGCCATAGTCGAACTGGCCCTGAATGCGTCGTGGGCAGGCTACCGCCTTGGTGAGGTAACGATGAACCTGATCAATATGGCTGCTTATGACAGCGCCTTGCTGGTCTGGTGGTGGTACACATTCGCCAAGAGTCCTGTCCGCGACGCGGGATCGATCCTGCTACGGCCTCAGCGCTGGGAGCAAAGCTTATCAGACCTTCATCACTCTTTGCCTGAGGACTCGCTGATCCCGATGTTCGAGGGAATGGTTGATCGGGCGCTCTCGCGGACTCAGGCGCCAATTTCGGGGCAGGGGGACGGAGTAAACCCCGACGCCACGGTGGTTCCGACCAGTGGTCGGGGATTAGCAGCAAGGGCTGGCGCGAAGCCGGCAGGTTAGTTCGCGCAGTTGCCAGGATCTTCCCCGACAGCGAATTTCGGATTTCGTAAATTGCGCGTTGATCTAACTCGCGTTCATTCCGCTGATACACCGCCTCTTGGGTGACTTTGGTAACCTTAAGATTTTACTGCATTTATGGTGAAGACGCGGGAAGGTCGCTCGCGCCCCCGGCCTGTAAAGTCCAGCCGAAACGCCAACCTTTCGTAAGTGCTAGTTGACACGTGCTTTATAATTTCTCACCGCGTGACGGACTCCCATTCTGGGAAAGCCAAATCGTGGTAGGAGAAAAACCCATGAAGCAACTCATCAGGATCGCCATCCTGATATTGGGACTGGCAGGAACCTATGTCTCAGCAGAGGTTCAGCAGCCTCCCACACCGGACGGAGGGATTATCCACCCACCGTCGGCAACGCTCCGATAAGTAGAACTTAGTCGGACATTGACATGGCCGCAAGGTCACCAAAGTAATCTAATAGTAACTTGGGCCGAACCCTAGGGCTCGCAATGTTTGGACTGACGGACTTATACATAAACCCGTCAGTCCTTTTTTGTTACCCGGTCTATACCTTAGTCTGGCATCCGGCCTACGTAAGTTCAGAGGGCTTTTTTGCGAGAGCTTTCGAGCGCGGTACGCAACTCCGAGGCGTCTTTGAGCGGGGGCTGGCAGGAAGTCCCTGAACACAAAACCGCGAAGGACTTACCTGAAGTCAGCTGAGGAAGTTTTGGAATGGTGGCAGCGAGGGACGGAGGAAGATTTTCGGACACAGCCTGGTTGGCTGCCAGCCGCAAGATGCTTTTGTTGAATGCGAAAGCCGTGGTGGCGACGGTCATGAAGGCATCCGTTTCTTTTTCGGGCTTCGTTTGCTTCGGTTCCGTTTGCTTCGATTCTGTACCGGCGAGTATGACCACTTGCACCGGATCGCGCAGGAAGTGCAGGACGGCGATTCCGTAGGTGGCGGCGAATATTCCAAATTGTTCTGCCACTCCGGCAAAAAGTTCCAGCGTTTCCTCCGCTTTCTCCCGATAGGCGTGGTCGTCGGTGTAATGATGCAGGCGCAGCAAGGCAATCACGGCAATGGGATTTCCTGCGGGAGTGGGCGAATCTTGCACCGGCTTGCGGCGCGTGGAGAGCACTCCCAGACTTTTTCCTTCAGCCACCGGTTCAGCATCGAAGAAGCCTCCGGAGACCGTATCGAAAAACCTGGCAATCATGGCATCGCCGATCGCTCGCGCAAACTTGAAGTAGCTGAGGTCGGCGGTTGACTCATAGGCATCGAGGCAGGCGAGCGTGGTGGCAGCATAATCTTCCAGCAGGCCGGAAACTTCGCGAGCATGCGCTTTGGGATCGGAGTAAGCGACCACGTGCAATAGTCGAGATTGCTTCCAGGCCTCCCCCAGAATGCGATCGAGTGACCGCAGAGCGAAGTGGCGCGCGCCGTCGAGCGCAAGAACCTTTGCCGCTTCCAGATATGCCGAGATGCACAAGGAGTTCCATCCCACATAAACCGTTTTGTCGACGTAGGGAGTTGGGCGCTGTAAACGCGCGGCGTACATTTTCTTTTTCGCGGCATCGAGCAGGTTTTGCACCCGCTCGGAGCTGAGGTTCATGCGGCGGGCAATCTCTTCGACGGAAGCGCGCACATAAAGTACATTCTTAGCAGGATTGTGGTGCATCTCGCCGATTTCGTTAATGTCGTAGCGGAGAGCTGCAACTTGTGCTTCTTCTTGGGTTAGGACGGCATAAGTTTCGTCGAGCGTCCAGGTGAAATAGTCGCCGTCGTCGTCCATGGAAATGTCGGCGTCCTGAGAAGCGTAGAAGCCGCCGCGTTCGCGGTCGCTCAACCATTCATCCATCCAGCGAATAATGTCGCGCGCTACATTGGCGAAGAATTCCGAGCCAGTTGCTTGAAAAGCGTGGACATAGTTTTTCAGCAGCTCGGAATTGTCGTAGCACATTTTTTCAAAGTGCGGGACGACCCATCGCTCGTCGACGGAGTAGCGGTGGAAGCCTCCGGCTAACTGGTCGTAGACGCCACCGTTTGCCATGTGCTCCAGAGTGGTGAGGATCAAGTGGCGCAGGTTCTCGTCGCCGCGGCGAGAATATTGCTCGATCAGCAAATCGAGCGCAGAGGGATGGGGAAATTTAGGGGCTTGTCCGAAGCCGCCGTGCTGGGGATCGAACATTTTGAATGCGGATTTCTCGATTGCGGTAATGATGTTTGAGGAGATGCGTCCGCTGCGGCCGGCGAAGGATTCGGCTTGCGCGATTGCGCTTTCGACCATCTTCGCCTGCTCCATCACGTCGCCATGCTTTTCTTTATAGGCGTTGGCGATGCTGGTCAGCACACGCTTGAAGCTGGGACGGCCATAACCGTCGGTGGGAGGAAAGTAGGTGCCGCCGTAAAACGGCTTGCCATCGGGAGTGAGAAAAGCGGTGAGCGGCCAGCCACCTTGTCCGCTGACCGCGCTGACCGCGGCCTGGTAACGGCTGTCGATATCGGGCCGCTCGTCGCGGTCCACCTTCACGGCGATGAAATGTTCGTTCACAATGGCGGCAACTTCAGGGTCGTCGTAAGACTCGCGATCCATCACATGGCACCAGTGGCACCATACCGCACCGATATCGAGCAGCATGGGCTTGTTCTCTCGCTGCGCGGCGGTGAAGGCCTCGTCGCCCCACTCGTGCCACTGAATGGGTTGGTGCATGGCGGAGCGAAGGTAGGCGGAGGAAGCGCGGGAAAGGGCGTTCATGGTGGTGGTGGTCATAGAGGAAGTCTATCGTCGATAGGTCGATCCTGTCTGCCTAGGTCGATTGGGGAGTCGAAGAGGTGGCAATTCTATCCCAAGCCACCGAAGTAGACTTCCCCCCGAAAATGCGGGAAGAGGCCATGCTGCATTGCTGGGTGTAGGATCCTTCGACTGCGTAGCCGTCTTGCGAACCCAGGTCTCTCCTCCGCTCAGGGTGACAATTTATTAAGAGATAGTCGTGGTGCTGGAGGCAGTCTCCTACCCGTTCTTCTGATGATTGCCATAAGAAATATCTATTGGACTTACCGAATGCCGCAATTTAATTTCGCGGGTTGATTGAATTCGGAAGTGGTTCGGAAGCTGCCATCTCGAAGAGACGAAGTGAGGGTGAAACAAAGTTTTCATTCTAGGGGCGAGAGATGACAAAGCAGCCGCACCAGCTGGCTTCGGCTATCGCTGCAGTGGTTCTAGCGGCGGGAATGTTATCGGCGTTCTCCGCTTTCAGTTTTGCTGACGATGCGCCCAGGCCGGATCCCTCCGGCACAGCTACTGGAGATAAGAGTTCGGCGGTCGATGGGGCCGGCAATCCCTTTGTTGTTCCCGAGCCTACCGACAAGACCTCTCCCGATTACGCCAAAAACAAGAAAGATTTCGACGACTATCAGGCCCAGGCAGCAAAGGAGCCGCTGGCGTTAAAACTCGCTGATAGCGTGGGGCATGTTCGGGTCGCGACAAATTTTGCGTGGACGCTGAACACGGGCTATCTGGTCTTGTTCATGCAGGCTGGCTTCGCCCTCCTCACCTGCGGGTTGGTGCGAAAGAAAAATGCCGCGCATTTGATGATGCTGAATTTTGCGGCGTACGTTTTCGCATTCCTCGCCTATTACGCAGTCGGATATGCATTTCAGTTTGGAGCGGTGGCAATTAATGCGGCGCCGACTAACCTGGGCGGCGTCCCTACTCTGAATCATTTTCTAATTGGTAGTGGGCAATGGGGATTTGTCGGGGGGAAAGGATTCTTTTTCCTCGGCCCAGCGTATGACGCGGGGAGCAACTGCCTCGCCCTGTTCGAGGTCGTCTTTATGGAGACGGCGGGATACATCATTGTGGGCGCCATCTGCGAGCGCATTAGTTTCTGGGCGTTTCTGTTATGCGAACTTTTTATCGGCGCCGTTCTCTATCCGATCTCAGGGTGCTGGACATGGGGCGGCGGCTGGCTCTCGCAGCTCGGATCGACCATGAATCTTGGCCACGGTTATGTCGACTTCGCGGGATCGACCGTGGTACATGCGGTGGGCGGCTTCTGCGCGATGGCGCTGGCCATTATTCTCGGTCCACGTTTGGGAAAGTTTGGACCAGGCGGAAAGATTCGCGCCTTTCCAGCTCACAACATCGTGTACGTGGTGACGGGGACTTTTATTCTTTTGTTCGGGTGGATGGGTTTCAATCCCGGTTCGACACTGGGCGCGACTGATCTGCGCATTTCCGTGGTCGCGATCAATACGAATCTGGCTGCGGTGGCGGGATCGGCTACCGCAATGCTCATCTGGTATTCTCTGTTTGCCAAGCCAGATGTGACCATGGCTTGCAACGGAATGTTAGCCGGGCTGGTTGCGATTACGGCGCCCTGCGCGTTTGTGTCTCCAACTTCGGCGGTAATCATCGGAGTACTTGCGGGATCGCTGGTTTGTGGCGGAGTGCTCTTCAACGAGCGGGTGCTTAGAATCGATGATCCCTGCGGTGCGGTGTCGGTGCACGGCTATTGTGGGTGGCTGGGCGCCATGTCGGTGGGAATTTTTGCCGATGGAACTTACGGAAGCGGTTGGAACGGAGTGGGTGCGGCCAGCTATCTGGGACACACGGGGCAGGGAGTAACAGGACTGATTCACGGCGACACACGACAGTTCTGGTGCCAGCTGATGGGCGCCACCTTGTACGCAGTCTGGGCATTCGGCGCTACGTTCGTCGTGTTTTCGATCGTTAATAGAGTGAAAAACATGCGGGTTCCCCCCGAGTCGGAGGAAGAAGGGCTCGACGTTCCGGAATTTGGGGTGCCCGGTTATCCAGAGGACGCGGTTGTTCCCGCTCCGTACTAACGTTGAGCGTAACCTTGGGATTCACCGCGATTTATAGATGGAATACTGATGTGTCCCGCCAATCCTGTCGAGGATAGGACTCTCGCTCAAAACATTTTGCAGAAGCGGATTGTGGTAAAGGATATACACCGTTCGCGGGTGTTCACGCAGGTTCTGCTCAAGATTCGCGATCAGGCGTCTCAGACCCTCCTCTGGAAACGGATTGAAGAGATAGAGCACCGTTGGTTCGGCGGGAAATTGGAAGCCGGTCGCATCCGCGCAGAGCGATTCCAGGTTGAAACACTTTTGGGATTCGTTTTTGTAATGGCTGAGATTTTCCTGGGCAGTCTGATGCAACGCGGGGAGCAACTCTACTCCAAGGACTCGGCGAAAAGGATAGTTTGACGCCATCAGCAGCGTGCGTCCCTTCCCTGACCCCAGATCAATAAAGATGAAATCGTGGAAGTCACACTGAGATTGTTCGCGCAACGCCTCGAGCATTTCGTAGAACAGGGTCGGGTCTGTTGGCTGATAGGGGGAGTGTAATACTCCGAGCAGGCGGTTGCGCCAAGTTAGAGCGGCGCTGGTAGTGTTGACGCGGTGATCCCAGTCAAATTCAGCGTCGCCATAGCGATGGCGACGGCGGTTTGAAGTAGAGTCGCGGGCGAATTCCCAGAGGGCGGAGAAAAGCTGGCGTGTTGCACTGATGCAGCCTTCGCGTTCGGAGGTCGCCTTCCACCGTTGCCATGCGGAACGTGACAGGCTGATTCGAGAGGAGGAATGAATGTCACGCATTCTTCGTCATCATAAGCATTGACGGGGATTTGGTATGCAGTGAAGGAGCGGCGTGGAAAACCTCGCGGCCGACCTGGAGTTTGGTGGAGATGAGCCTTCGAAGCATTGTTCGTCAAAGTCGCCACCGAAAGGGACGAGGTACTACAGCGCCTGGTATTTTGGCTTGTATCCGCGAGGCAGACCTTTGGTGGCGAACGGGAAATCGTCCGGCGACCGAAGTTCGATGCGGCCTTCGGGTGTCATTTTGTAGGGATGCCCATCGGGATCGGCGGGGGTTCCCGATATGCCTTCCGCCGTCAGGAGTTCCTGCAGGCTTGACGGCAGGCGGCCGGTGCGCTCTCCGAAACGGGTTACAGCCTCCTGCAAGCGTTGAACATCTTCGTCCACGCGAAGCGCTCGCAAATGTTGCAGCGCATTCCTTTTAACACTATCATCCTGCGTGGTCTGATATGTCGCAGACCACAACATACGAGCGGTTTGATACTCACCGGCGTGCTGCGCCATTTGCGCCGCCATGATCTTTAGGACGGGATGAGCGTTTGGAACATGCGACCCCCGCTCGAAGGTTTCGGCTGCATTTTTGTAGTCGTGGAGATCCATGTAGTAGACAAAACCAAGGTCGTAGTAAAGCCTCCAATTGTCCGGGTTGTTCTGAATCCCATACTCCATCAGCTCGATTGCGCGCTCGGGTTGACCGGCTCCGGCGGGCGGTTTAGGCGCGAGGAAGCTGGTACCAAACTCATAAGCGACCAGAAGATGAGGATCCAAGTGCGCCGTGATCTCGAGAAGCGGCGCCAGCAAATTGTAGCTGAGGGTGTAGTAGTGATGCCGGGAGCCGAAGTATTGCACTGCACGAGTCCAGTAAATGCAGGCCATCAAGCCGTCATAACCGAGACTGGCGCGCTTGATCACTTTAGGCGAACTAAGGAACAGAACTTCATCGAGCGTGGCTTGCGGGCGAATTTGATCGACGTGGTGAAGCACCAGCGAACTCGCAGCCAGCGACACGAGCAGGCAAGCGGTCGCGACCATCGTGATTTTACGGCGCTGTTTCATTTTTCAACTATTCTTCATTTCAAATCATGGCTCTTTCTTTATTTCAAATCCCGGCTCTTTTCTTTATTTCAAATCACGGTGCTCGAAGATGAGAACTGCTCCGCTAAGAGTCATTGCCGCGTAAGAAAAAGCATACAACGTATTCTGCAGAATCAGCTGCCCAGCCACCGGCTGTTCGTGAGCGATCGAAGTGATGACATTGAACGCCGCAAAGTTTGGCACCAGATAGGCTGCTCCCATGGCAAACCAGCGCGCGAGTCCGTGGGCCATGCCTGCAAAGTTGCGCAGATCTTCGGCAAAGCTTCCGATTACGAACAGCGAGAAGGCAAACACAGCGGAAAGCAGGGGTGAAGAAAACGACGAGAACAAGAGCGATAGCGAGCAGATGATCAAAAATTCGAGAACGATGAAGTATAGGGCCACGAAGAGCAGTGCGTCGGCGGGCACGAACTTGTGAGAAACATAGAACAACGCGCCGAATACGCCGATTGCCATGAAGAATGTGTTTACCACCAGCGTGCCCGCAAGTCCGAAAAACTTACCTACGATAAACTCCCAGCGACGCACGGGGCGGGAGAGCACGGTATAAAGAGTTCGCTTTTCGATTTCTTTGGAGACCAGTCCGATGCCAATGAAAATCGCAATGACCACGCCAAACAAAGACACGGCGGTTAAGCCAAGATTGATGACCACAAGTTTTTCGATCTCGATCGAAATTTGGCCGACAAGAATAGCCGCTCCCGAGAGTAGCAGAGCGAAAGCGATGAGGTTATAGAGCACGCGGTCGCGGACCGCTTCGCGGAATGTGTTGGAAGCAATGTGGACGATGCGTGCCTTCATACGGTCCTCCCAGCCATGGTCTCGGCGCGCCGCAGTTTCTCGACAAAATAAGCTTCCAGTGAAGTGCGCACCGGGGTGATCGCAATCAGACGACAGCGTTCACGACGTAGGGAGTCGATGACGGCATCTTGCTGGTTCTCAGAGATAATGGCGCGGACCCTGTCTCCCGAAACGTGGCATTCGGCGCCCAGCGCCTTGATCGAGGGCGGTATCTGCGTGCCCTGCCAGATGACTTCCACTCTGCCCTGAACACTCGAGGTCAGATCCTCGATCGCTCCCACGCCACGCAACTCTCCCTTATGAATGATGGCGACGCGATCGCAAAGCGCCTCAGCGTCGGAGAGGATGTGAGTGGAAAAAAATACGGTCTTGCCTTCGTGCTTGAGCTGCTCCATGAGGTCGCGCACTTCGCGGCGGCCCATGGGGTCAAGGCCCGACATAGGTTCGTCGAAGAATACAAGTTTGGGATCGTGCAGAATCGCCTGGCCTATTCCAACGCGCTGCAGCATGCCTTTCGAAAATTTGCGAAGCTGCACACCCTGCACGTCCCGTAGACCGACTTCGTGCAGTACCTGCTCCACGCGTTGCCTGCGCTGTTTGGCGGGAACGCCAGAAAGCTGCCCGTAGTATTCGAGCAGTTCATGCGCGGTGAGATAGTCGTAGAAATACGGTTGCTCAGGGAGGAACCCGATCTGCGCTTTTACCGACGCGTCGGTCCAATCGCGTCCCAAGATGCGCGCCGATCCGGCGGTCGGAAATACGAGCCCCATGAGCAGCTTTAGTGTCGTAGTTTTTCCGGCGCCGTTGGGCCCGAGAAAACCGAAAATCTCTCCGTCTTCGACGTTAAGCGTAAGGGGGTGCAGGGCGCGCTTGGGGCGCTTGCGCCAGAAGCCTACGCTGTAAGTCTTTTCCAATCCAAGAATTTCTATGGCAGGCATGGAACGGACCAAGTCAAAGGCATCTTTTGCTTGCAAGAAAATTATATGCAAAAGTGACGGACAGTAAAGTGGCTGGTGTGCGCTCGGCATTACCAAAGTGAAAAAAGAACCGACGGTGCGGTGGAAGTGTTTTCTGATATTAGCTTCGTTCCGATGCCGGTATTGGTCTTTTGGAGAGGAGTGCCTGGGACACTAATTTTGCATCGCATTCAAGGTGGCGCAAGAAGCGTAGCTTGGAACCAGGGTGGTATTGCCCGCCGGTTGAAGTCGAACGACCAGATCCTGAATCGAGCAGTAGGCGCGGGAACCGGTCTGGTTGTTGACGGGGGTTCCGGTGGAATAGAACTGGTCGTTGATCGAACTGCCCGCGCTGGCCGAGCCGGTGGCGTTAAAGGCGTAGCCGCTCTTAACGGCCCCGCTGGCCAGCGTGTTATCGAGAAAGCAACCAGTAGCTATGCCTGGAGTGCATGGAATTGCCCCTCCCAGCGAAGCAATGGCTGCGGGGAATCCGATGTTCTCATAAGCGCCAAAGTAGCCTATTTCAGCAGCGTTGATAGCGTGAATGGAACCCGCGGCGGAGGAGTCGTTCGCCGCTATACGAGCTCGCAACAAATTCGGAATCGCGATCGCAGCGATTATCAGGACAATCGCGACCACAATCATAAGCTCGATAAGTGAGAAACCCCGGTTTTTCCGCATGGTGCGCATTCTCGCCAAAGGCTGTGTTATGAAGACCCCGCGGCCTCCAACAAGAGACATGAAAGTTCTCGCATTCGAAGCACCAAACTCCGCCCTTCCGTTACGACCGGTCACAATGCCGTAAGTGTATTAGTTGCAGGTAGATGCACTATCGAGCTTGGGGATTGTCGTGAATTGGAGTACTAGCTTCCAACTCACGGCTCCACAGCATTGACAATTTGTGTCAGGTTGCTAGCGGGCTGTCCCTTTAGGGCTGCCGTGGATCAGCCAAAGACATAAGCGGACCTGCTCCCTCTAGCTTATCGAGCGTGTCGGATTGAGCCCGGCACGACTGCGGACGAGGTCCATCGAACCTGCTGTGATTCGCGGTTCGCTCGGCGACAATCGATGCTCAAACCACAATCCTACTGACACGGTTGCGAGAACGAAAATCCAGGGAATTGCCGGAGACGCCAAAGCCAACGACACACCGAAGCGCACGAACCAAAGCCATCCGATCGTCAATCCCAGGCCAGCAACCAAGCCGGCGATGCGCCGCGACCTGTGGGAAAGGGAAGAAGATGTGACCGATTGTACGGCCAGCGCGAAGGGAACGCTCACGACCAGGTCGACTAAGTAGTGCTGACCGCTTCCGAGCGTGGCAACCACCGTCAGGAGCAGGTAGAGATTGAGAGTCGCGCGTAAAGGGCGGGGAAGTCGTTTGCTATTCCAACAAAGCAGTATGACCCACCCTACATGCAGCGAGGGTATTGCATTGCGCGGGATGCTCAGCGGGATCGAGAGTTTCTCTAAAGGGAAAGTCGATAAACCTTTGTAAGGCATGGGGTTCCATGGGAAATCACGCGCAAAAGCGTAGAGCGGTCCCGTAGCCGGCACCACGTTATACAGGAGCCAGCCTGCAACTCCAGCGAGCAACAGCACGGTTAACATGTGCCACGAAATCCTTCGCGCGGCAGGGGGAATTCGCCACGCGGTCACGACCGCCATCGCGAATGGAAGTGACAGGTAGATCAGCAATGTGATCCGAGTCAAGACGATGCTGTGATACATGAGCTTTCCTACGCAAAAACTGGGTTGAAAGCCGAGGCTTCCGTCGAAGGCATAGAGCCAGGCATCGTACGTTTTGGGGTTGAAGGCGCTGCTCAAGCGCAGCGCATTGGCGCTGCAAAGTATGAAGAGAACAAGAATCAGGGAGGGAATCAGCAGCGCGAGGGAATTCTCGCGTCCCTCTTGGTCGGACCATAAAGCGCGGAGACCGAGCAGCAGGATCGCGCCGAAGCCCAGTACGGCAAGCGAGGCGGCCACGCGCAGCACCCAGAATGGAACCTGGGGAAGATGGATCACCTCGAACAAGAGCGCCGAAGTGAAAAGCCAGGAGTAGATTTCCCAGCGCGAGGGAGCGCCGCGGAAGAAGAACGCAAATCCACCGGCGACGGCGAAGGGCAAATAGGGCTCATTAAAATCCGTAAGCCACGCTCCTGCAATTACCAACCCGATCCAGACGAGTGAGAGGGCTACCCGATAAGCAACCGAGCTGGGCTGCGAAGGAGTTATTTTTTCCCACGCCATGGTTCTATTTGTATCCTCGCGCGAAAGCCATCGGCCCCAACGAAGTACAGTTCGTGGTAATTGTACGTCTCGGTTAAGAGGAATTCCTTGTTACCAGAGTTCCTCGAAGCACTTCAGGACCCAGAGGATGGGGCATATGCCGAGAAAGAAAACAGGGCAGCGGATTTGCATCCGCCGCCCTGATCTGTACTGCAGGTACTCGCCGATGCAAGCAGTGTTAGTTGCTCATTGGGGTGAAGCCGAGGCAGGCTGCATAGCCGCCAGCGATCGTAGTGACGCCACTCGCGTTGGTGCGCACAACACCGTCATCTGCTGCGCAATACGACTTGGCACCGCTCTGGTTGCTGATGGGCGTAGCCGTTGTGTAGAACGTGTAAGGAAGCGCAGCGTTATTAGGTGTGGAGGCAAACATGTAACCGCTCTTGCCGGTGCCGCCGCCGTTGGTCGCCAGAGTGTTGTCGATAAAGCAACCGAAAGCCGTGCCCGGAACGCAAGGAGCGGCGGCGTTGGTTCCCAACTGTGCCAGCGTGGCGTAGCCGACTGTGGGATAGGAGCCGTAGTAGCTGACTTCACCCACGATGATGGTGTGCTCCGAAGCTGCCGCGGACGAATCGTTGGCAGAAATACGGGCGCGCAACAAGTTTGGAATGGCGATAGCTGCAATGATCAGGATGATGGCCACCACGATCATCAGCTCAATTAGTGAGAAACCCTTCTGTTGTTTCCGCATCTCGATTTTCCCTCTCGTTTCTTCTTTTGAATTTCGTGCTGGTCATGAATGACGCAGTCGGGCTAGATATTCGCACTTCCGAGGCCAAACCAGATAGTTACCTTGGTTCCGGCGTGCAGTTCTGGAGAGCCCTTGTTTTCAGTATTAAGCCGAACTTTGGTTCCATTATATCCAGTCTGCAAACTGGTTTATTGCCAAATTCCGTCACGAGACTGACGGTTCGTGGCATCCGTCCGCGGGGGCTTTCGCACCCCCAGTCCCGCTCAACCCCACGCATCGCAACCTCCTACACTGCAACCAGTGCACAGTCAGAGAACGCGACCATTTTGGGATCTTGCAAATCGCCAACCGCTCGTTACATCACAAAAGTAACCGCCAAGCGCGTTCCAGACGCCTCTCCCATGGTTATCGTGCTTATAATCGCCTATTCGTTGCAGTTTTATATCTTTTGTTCGTTCTAATCCTTGGCAGACCTTCAGATCAAAGCGGGGCTGAATTCTTGTCCTCAAGCGCGACAGCAGTTGCGGTAGAACCGGTAAAGATGTCTCAGCGACCGGAACACTTATTCGTTTCCAGGGAGAAGCGAAGCACTGTTTTGTCTCTGCTGCTGCTGCTGGTGACTCTCGCTCTCTACAATCCGGTCGTCCATAACGGCTTCACGAACTTCGACGACGACTTCTACGTCGTTCATAACCCTTATGTTCTTTCAGGGCTGAACTGGAACACTGTGAAATGGGCGTTCACGAGCTATGACGCCGCTAATTGGCACCCGCTTACCTGGTTGTCGCACGCGCTCGATTGCCAGCTCTTCAAGCTGAACCCGGCCGGTCACCATTATGTAAGTGTTCTGTTGCATGCGCTGAATGTGGTCCTGCTGTTTCTGCTGTTGCAAAGCGCTACGGGGTTTACCTGGCGGAGCCTGATGGTGGCGGCGCTGTTTGGGCTGCATCCGATCAACGTGGAATCGGTAGCTTGGGCGGCGGAGCGGAAGAATGTGCTGAGCATGCTGTTTTTTCTGTTCGCCTTGTATGCCTATGGATGTTATGCGCGGCGCGAAAGCGTCAAACGCTACGCGCTTGTAGCCGCACTCTTCGCGGCCGGTTTGATGGCGAAGGCTGAGATTATTACGCTTCCGTTCGTTTTGTTGCTGTGGGATTACTGGCCGTTGCGGCGATTGAGCATAGGAGGAGGAGTTCTCGGCTCCCAGTTCTCGGTTCTTAGTGAAAGGCCTAACGAGGATGGTATGGGACCGGTTCCGCGATCGTTCTGGTTCCTGGTTTTTGAAAAACTGCCTCTGTTCTTGCTGGCGGCTGGGAGCGGCGTAATTACGTTGCTGGCGCAACGATCTGGGAACGCGGTGCGGACTTTGGGTGGGAATTTCTCGGCCCGTGCACGACTGGCGAACGTAGTCGTTGCCTATGTGCAGTATTTAGGAAAGGCGTTCTGGCCGGTGCGGCTGGCGGCGTTCTATGCACATCCCGGCGACGCTATTCCCAGGTGGGAAATTCTGGGCGCTGAGTTGGTATTGCTCTCCTTGAGTGCCTTTGTACTTCGATGGCGAAGCCAGGGTTACCTGCTGGTTGGTTGGTTCTGGCTGCTGGGGACGCTGGTGCCGGTGATCGGGATCGTTCAGGTCGGAGAGCAGGCGATGGCCGATCGCTACGCTTATTTGTCCTACATTGGCTTATTTATTTCTGTGGTTTGGGCAACCGCGGAGATGGCACGACTGCGGAGAGTCCCTTCAACATGGTTAGCTGTGCCGGTGGTCTTAGTCTTGGCCACACTGGCAGTGGTTAGCCATCGTCAGATCGGTTACTGGCACGACAGTGACTCGCTATGGAGACATGCAATCAGCGTTACTAAGGACAACTATAGAGCTCACGACGGTTTGGCTCGTGCTCTGGCCAAAGAGGGGCGACCGGAAGAGGCGATTGCCGAGTTCAGAGTAGCCCAGAGTCTGCGTGAGTACAATGCATCCGCATTGCTGGATCTCGGAATTTACGAACAACTCCACGGGCATATGCGAGAGGCGATTGAGCAGTTCGAGCGCTCGGTGAACGTCTCGACGGATTCGAAGTCAAGGGCTGTAGCGCTAAGTTGCCTTGGATTGGGATTTCTGCAGCTAGGTGATCTCGACCATGCCAGAATGAGTTACGCGAACGCGCTCCGACAAAATCCCGACAACAGCGCCGCCCTTGTCGGCAGCGGCTTGTTGGCAGAACGAAGCGGGGATTTCGCGTCTGCGGTGGCGCGAATTTCGCGCGCAGTTGAGGTCGATCCCAGCGATGTTCACTATGTGCTGCTCGCCCAGGCTTTACGGCAAGTGGGTCGCACGGCAGAAGCCGACGACGCTTCTGCACATGCGCAAAGGATTTCCCGCGATTTCTCTAGGGCCCAGGAATCAGCCATGCAGGTAATGGCTGCCGCCGGCATTAAGGCTGACTAGATCTAGGCGTCGATGTGCAAACGCTCGAAGGTCGGTACGAAGGTAATTATCTAAATACGTGACCGCTTATTTATTCTGCACAATCAGAGGGTAAGCTTTTGTCTTCAAGCGCAACGGCGACCGCGATGCAGTCCACGAGAGTTTCCCGTCCCCCGGCGGGTTTATTCGTTTCTGGTGAGAAGCGAAGCGCTGTGTTGTGCCTCGCGTTGGTGCTGCTGACGCTGGCTTTCTATAATTCGGTTGTACGCAACGGGTTCACCCGTTTCGACGACGACGACTATATTGTTCGAAACGTTCATGTAAGAGCGGGGTTAACCTGGGAGACAGTGAAGTGGTCGTTCACGAGTTATGACGCCGCCAACTGGCACCCGCTTACCTGGCTGTCGCACGCCCTTGACGTTCAGATCTTCAAGCTGAATCCGGCGGGTCATCACTACGTCACGGTTCTTCTCCATGCGGTGAATGCTCTCTTGTTGTTTCTGTTGCTGGAGGGTGCGACAGGATTAACTTGGCCGAGCTTTATGGTCGCGGGATTGTTTGCGCTGCATCCGGTGAATGTTGAGTCGGTGGCATGGGCTTCGGAGCGGAAGAACGTGCTCAGCATGCTGTTTTTCTTGCTCGCCCTGCAAGCCTACGGATGGTATGTACGGCGCGGAGGGGTGAAACGGTACGCGGTGGTGGCTGCTCTTTTCGGGCTGGGATTAATGGCCAAGTCAGAAATCATCACACTGCCATTCGTAATGTTGCTGTGGGACTATTGGCCATTGCGGCGAATGGGCGGAAACACTCACATCCCAGATCAACGGCGTGACGATCTGGGGAGTGGGGATGTGCCGGCGGCCCAGCCCTTGCGATCCTTTTCGTTTCTGGTTTTTGAAAAGGCGCCGCTGTTTGTGCTGGCGGCGTGCAGTGGCGTCATCACAATGCTGGCGCAACGCTCGGGGAACGCGATGCGGACCTTGGAGCAGTACTCGATGCGCGCACGTTTGGGGAACGCTGTGGTCGCCTATGTGCGGTATCTGGGGAAGGCGATTTGGCCGGTGCGGCTGGCTGCGTTCTATCCGCATCCCGGCAACACTCTAAAGAACTGGGAGATCGTGGCCTCAGCTGCAGCATTGCTCCTGGTGACGGCGATGGTGGTGCGCTTGCGGAATCGTCGCTACCTGCTGGTGGGATGGTTCTGGTTTTTGGGCACGCTGGTTCCCGTTATTGGAATTGTGCAGGTGGGCGAGCAGGCGATGGCGGATCGCTATGCCTATTTGTCATACGTTGGATTGTTCGTGGGCACCGTTTGGGGTGTGACCGAACTGGCGAGGGCGAAAAGGATCGCAGCGGGGTGGATAGCGGTGCCGGCGGTATTAGTTCTGTTAAGCCTGGGAGTGGTCACCCGTCGTCAGGTTGCTGTCTGGTACGACAGCGAAGCTCTTTGGAGACATGCTTTGAGCACCACGGAGCGGAACTATTTTGCGCATAGCCAGCTTGGTTTTGCGCTGGCCGAAAAAGGCCAAAGCGAAGCCGCCATCGCTGAGTTTGATGCCGCGGAAAGCCTGAAGAACTATATGGTGCTGGACCTGGTTGCGGTCGCCGCCTACAAGCGAAGTCACGGACACGTCCAAGCAAGTATTGCGGAGTACGACAGAGCTCTGGCGGCCTCGCCGGATTCAAAAACACGAGCTCTTGTTCTGAGCCGTCTGTCTTCGGCCTACATGCAGATGGGTGACTTCAGCCACGCAAAATTGAGTTGCGCCGACGCGCTCAGAGAAAACCCTATTAACGGCAGTGCCCTCGTGGACAGCGCCTTGCTTGCCGAGCATGAGGGCGATTTTCTGTCCGCAATCGCTCAGATTTCTCGCGCCATGCAGGTTTCACCCACTGACGTAGGATACGTTCTGCTGGCGCACGCATTTCACCGAGCGGGCCAGTCGGGAGAGGCGTTTGACGCCATGGCTCACGCTCGGAGGATCTCCCCCAACTTCGCCCAGGCCGAGCAGGACGCGTCCGCAGTGTTGAGTAGCGCCGGGATTAGTGCCGACTAAATCTTGCCCCGCAGGCGGGAGAGACTGTGCTGCTAATTCAACATGCCGTGCCGACTCTGTCATAGAATGTGAAGTCCAAGCGGCGACTCATGAGCGGTGGCGAAGATTTCCCTGAGATCGATTCCGACATAGCACGGGCGTGGACGCTCCCCGCCAACCTCTACACTGATCCGCTGGTTTTCGGGGCGGAGAAAGAGAAGATCTTTGCCCTAAACTGGCAGGTGGTGGGACATCGCGACCAGGTGGCAAATGCGGGCGATTACTTCACGACGGAGCGGATCGGCGAGCCACTACTCATCGTGCGCGGCGGCGACAGCAAGCTGCGCGGCTTCTACAATGTGTGTCGGCACCGCGCTGGGCCGCCGGTGGAAGGATGCGGCTCGCGCAAGCTCTTTCGCTGCAGCTATCACGGGTGGACCTACGGCCTCGATGGTGCGCTAATCAGCGCCACCGAGATCGAGGGCGTTGAAGGATTCCGCTCTGAAGATTTCGCTTTGTTGCCCGTGCGAACGGAGGAGTGGTTCAATCTGGTTTTTGTGAATTTTGATCCCGAAGCACCGCCACTGCGCGATAGTTTGGGCGAGTTACCGATGCAGCTGGCGAAGTTTGAGTTTGCCGGGATGAAGCTATTCGAACGCCGCACCTACGACATGAAGTGCAACTGGAAGACTTATGTCGACAATTATCTCGAAGGCTACCACCTGCCCAGCGTGCATCCGGGACTGAATCATGAATTGGACTACAACGCTTACACAGTAGAGCCGTACAAGCGCCATGTGCGGCAGTTCAGTCCCATTCGAGGAGCGCAGCCGGGAGATGCGACACCGCGGCGTTACCAGGAGGGAAGTGAGAGTCTTACGACGGATTACTTCTGGATTTTTCCGAATTGGATGCTCAATTGTTATCCCGATAATATTTCGTTGAATGTTGTGCTGCCGCTCGAAGCCGAGCGCTCACTCGCCATCTTCGAGTGGTACTTGCCAGAGAAGGCACAGGGCAGCGCCGTCGCCAAAGCCTCGGTGGAATTCAGCAACCAGATTCAGATAGAGGATGTTGGGATTTGTGAGAGAGTGCAAAAAAATCTGCGCTCGCGCAGTTATTCACGCGGACGTTTCAGCGTGAAGCAGGAAAAGGGTGTACATGCATTTCACCGGATGTATGCAGAAGCAATGACGAGTGAGAGTCGGTGAACGCTAGTGCGACGAGACTCAGGGGATCACTATTCTCGGCGTGAGTGAGCCATCCCCTTTGAGGTTTTGCTGCTCTGCGACTTTGGACGAAACAGATCTTGTCTACTCCCGCTATCACTTCGAGACTAAATTCGTCTTGCGGGCGCATTCGTTGTCACTGGTATCAGCCAGTTTTCAGCAGCATGCAGGTGACGTCATCGTGCTGGGGAGTGCTTCCGACGAATAGGTCCAGGTCTGACATGAGGCGATCGAGAAATTCTTTGGGAGTGGCGGACACACTGGCCTCGAGCGCGCTGAGCACCCGAGGTTCGCCGAACTCATCCTGGTGAGCATTTTCGGCTTCGACCAAGCCGTCAGTGAAGATGATGAGCCAATCGCCAGGCGCGACAGTAATGCTTGCCGATTCGTACTTTGCCTCCGACTGAATGCCGAGAGGCAGTCCTCCAACATCCAGGCGCTCGATCAATCCGTTGCTGCGGCGCAGGATGGGATTGTTGTGACCTGCGTTGATGTAGGTGAAGGCGTGCTGGGCCGTGTCATACTCCGCAAGAAACGCGGTAGTGAAGCGTAATCCACCCTGGCTGTTCGAGCAGGCATACTTGTTCATATTTGCCACAAGTTCAGGCAACGCGACCTGTGCGGTGGAAAGGGTTTTGAGGCTGGCCTGAAAAGTAGCCATGAGCATGGCTGCGGGAATGCTTTTGCCGGCCACGTCGGCTACCACAAATACGACACGATTTTCTTCGTTCGTTTTGCCAGGACGCGGAAACACATCGTAGTAGTCGCCGGCGACGGTGTTTGCGGGACGCGTGGTGTAGGCAATCGACATTCCCGGAATCTGCGGCGGAGCCCCGGGCAGGAGCCAGGTTTGAATTTCGCGTGCGATTTGCAAATCGCGCTTCATCACCACGCGGTCGGCAATCTCCAGCATGAGCAACAGAAACAGAAGGAGAGCGCCCCAGAGATGCAGGTCGAATTCGACAGAGTGAAACTCGTTTCCTGCACCGTGATAGCTGAATTCCGTGGTGGGAATCACCAGCATGACCAATGCTGCCAACAGAAGCACGCGGCGCGCAGGTGAAAGTTTTTCCAGGACGGCCCAGAAGAATTCCTTCGCGACGTGCAGATGGCGTCCGCGCCGGGTAAGGCCCTCAGGGGTTTTCGCAGCTACGTCGCGCGAGTAGAGACGGTAACTGGCGCGCGCTTCGGTTTCGAACTGCGACCAAAGTTGAGTGATTTCCATTCCTTCTGTCACGCGGCGCCAGAAGAGTTGCAGCTTCACCCGGAAAGTAGGCGGGTGAGTGGCGATCGGTTCGGGCGTCGGGAGGGTGGTCGCCATGGGAAGTGCTGATTATAGAAGAATGCAGCTTCCGTAAGTGTTGACACGACAATCTGGGCATTAATGGCCGAGGAGTTTGTCTACAAATCGCTGCGTTTGAGAAATGTCTTCGGATAGTTGTTTTGCGGTTTGGGTTGCGAAGGCCGCATCCGCATCTTGCCCGTTTTTTTTCAACGCTCCGGCGAGTAAAAGATAGGTCACGTCGGTCGGTTGCAGAGAAACCGCTCGAGAGTATGCCTGGACTGCTGCGTTATAATCTCCGGACTTCTGCGTCGCGACGCCCAGGCCAATCCAGGCGCGCACGTTGCGGGGGCGAAGACTTACCGCGGCTTGGAAGTCCTCCCGGGCGGCGCCCCGGTTCCCGAGTTCATTCTCGATGTAGCCCATATTGATAAGAGCGATTGCCTTGGAGCGCTCATCTTGCGTGTTGTCGATTACTTTTTTGTAAAGTAGGAGCGCGCTGGATAAATCGCCGTGCTGCATGCTGTAAAAAGCAAGGTTGGAGTTGCTGATGGGATCGGTGGGATGAATCCCGGCGGCAAGCTGGAAGTGCGGCATAGCTTGTTCGAGCGCTCCCTCCGCAAGAAGGGAATTACCAATGCCGTCCTCGGCGACGAAATTGCCGCTTGTGACTGCGGCCGCATGCGTCCACAGAGATAGGTTGCTGCTCCAGTATCCGAGCTGGCGGTGAGAGACCAACGCAAACGCCGTAACTACGGTTGCACACGGAACGACGAACCATTTGTAGGAAACACGGCGATTCTCAACAAATTCAGTTACGCCCCAGCAGGCGGCTATGAAAAGTCCGATGAACGGCAGGTACGCATATCTGTCCGCCATGGATTGCACACCGACCTGGATCACGCCAATCATCGGAACCAGAGTTCCTAGAAACCAGAGCCAGCCGACTATGAGATAACGCTCCTTCGCGGCGATGACTCCTGCAGTGATAAAAGCTAGCAGGAGGAGCGAAAATATGATCTGCGATTGCGTGAGGGATGCAGGCTGATAGGGATACATTACGGAAAGATGAGAAGGCCAAAGCGCCTTTCCGATATATCGCGCATAGGCAACGACGGCATTCTCGAGGCGAATCGACAGCGAATAACGGTTAAAAGATGTGACCGCTCCGGCAGCCGTTTGAGCTCTTAGAGTGAGAACGGAACTTGCCACGCACATGGCGAGGAGCGGCAACTTCTCCAGCGCGAGCCAAGTCCAAGGCCTTTTTGCAAAGGATCGCATGTCGGCTCCTCTATGATTCGCAAGCGAGCCGGCGCGCTGCAAGGGCCAATAATCCCAGAGGAGCAAAACGAAGGGCAGGGTAACAACCTGAGGTTTCGCCATCAGACCAAGTGCGAAAAGCACGGCGACCACAACGTAGCGTCCTCCTCGCGGCCTACTCGCGTACCAGCGATAGGCACCGAGCGCGAGAAGAAAGAACAAGAGGCTGAGCAGATTTTTTCGTTCAGCGACCCAGGCGACCGATTCTACGTTGATGGGATGCAACGCGAACAGCGCAGCGACCATGAAGCTCCGCCAGACGAAGCTCGTTGCGGCGTAGAGTACCCAAAACAAGACGACAACGTTGAGAGCATGCAGCAGCGCGTTGGTGTAGTGGTGTCCGGCTGGATTCAGATGGAAGAGCTGGCAATCGAGCATGTGGGAGAGCCAGGTGAGCGGATGCCAGTTGCTCTCGTCATAGCTGGTGAACGCCCACTTGATCGACTGCCAATTGAAACCATTGCGAACGTGAGCGTTGTCCGATACGTAGCGATCGTCGTCGTAGTTGATAAACGGATGCCGGCTGACCGGGTTGTAGAGTGCGACGGAAGCCAGGATAAGAAGAAGTGCCAGGACGACAGCTTGGCGGCCTGACGATTGAAATGGAGCGCTCTCCGCGTTTGGCTCGGATGCGATCACCTCGGGTTCTGAGACGGTCGAGGCCATGGAATTGCCGGTAGTCGAATCGTTGTAGGGCAAACAGAAAAATTGATTGCCCAACATGACTCCATAACATCTTTACTAACAGGTCTGTTTATAAATGATGCAGTTGATTTCTACTTTATTACTATAGTGCGAGCTAAGGCTCGCGGCATTTTCCGTATCATCGCTGCCCTTGTCGCCCAGCTAAAAGAGCTGTAACTGTTCATCAAAGGCTTGGTCCGGCCACTTGTCGCCGAACGCCGATTCCCGGCGCGAATCGACGCGTTTAATTCCGTATTTGTGGCGGAATTTCTTGATGAGTTCCGATATGCGTTTGCCGTAGGAAGGGGGAAGAAACGATCGGTCCCGGTAGCGCTGACGGTAATTTTCTGCCAAGTGCGGAAAGTGCTGCTCGACGAACGGAATAAAAACTGCTGCCGAACAGGGCTTGAGAAATAGTGGATTCGCGAAGATGTGACGTGCTCCCGCCGCGGCCGCGGCGCGTACCAGGGCCTCGAGATCTGCTGGCGAATCGGTGATGCCGGGAAGAATGGGCGAGCAACTCACTCCAACAGTAATGCTCGCGTCACTAAGTTGGCGAACGGCATCGATGCGCAAGTCGGGACGAGGAGCACGCGGCTCCAGAATCCGCGCCAGCTCTGCGTCCAACGTAGTGACAGTAATGTGGACCGACAGTCCATTGCTTTGCGAAATTTCGCGGAGCAAGCCCACGTCCCGGACAATGAGATTCGATTTGGTGACAATCCCCAGCTCGAAGCCGCGGTGGCGCGCGAATTCTTCGAGAATACTCCGCGTAACTTCATAGCTGCGCTCAGCGGGCTGATACGGATCTGTCGCCGTGCCGAGCGCGATGGACTCACCCGGCTTGACGCGCCGCAGGTCGTGGCGCAGCAGTTCAGCCGCATGCTGCTTAATGTAGATCTTCTGCTCGAACTCCATGCCGTCTCGCATTTCCATGAATTCGTGGGTGTAGCGGGCATAGCAATAGCGACAGCCGAATTCGCATCCGCGATATGGGTTGATGGTCCATGTGAAGGGCATGTTGCGGTTGCTGGTGCAGCGGTTCAGGAGGGAACGCGCGGGCAGGGTGAAATATTCGACGTTGTGTCCTTCGCGAAGGGATTCGCCCTCGGCTGCCAGCCGGGCGATGCCAACCAGACCAGAATTGCCGGGAACGGAAAATAGGGGAAGCGTCGGCATTATTATATTTCGCCTTATGTTCGCCTATAATAGGTGGCCAGCCGGCTGATGGTCAAGAACAAACGGCACGAAGGCGCACAAAGGAAATCTCTTGCGCGCGCGATTACCAGGGCTGGTTACCGCTGTTACTTCCCGCGAATTACGAATGGCTAGCGGCGAAGTCTCGTGTTCTTCTCCCGTGCGCAAAAAATTTCATCATTTCCTTTTTGTTAGAAAGGAACTCGAACATTGCATGAGTCGACGCTTTGGATGTTCCGCTGCACTGCTAGAAAGCAGCCCACAATGCCAGGAAGCCGTGAAGCAGTCCAGGTGCTTCGTGAGAAGCGGTTTTTGAGTTTCGATGCAGTTACCTTGGCTGCAAAAGTAACCCGCTTATGCGTGACACAACGTGCTCAGCTGGGAGGTTTTAATAATATGCGAGGACTCCGTTTTGCAATACTCTCACTATTGATTCTAGCAATTGTATGTCTGTGCCCCGGTTCGGCTGCCGCGCATTCAATCGTAAGAATGAAACTCGTAGGAGTGGGCGGGAACAACGCTGACGGTGTATACACGTATCCCTACTATTTCTCAATCAACGGCAAAGCGACGGTATTGCTGCTCTGCGATACCTATGACAATCAAGTAACGATGGGTGAAACCTGGAAGGCCCACGAGAGTAGCTTGTCGAGTGGCAAGGGACTGTTCGGTAGCCAGTTGCTGGATTACAAAGCCGCGGGGCTCATCTTTAAGAGCATCCTGAACGGCACGGTGGGCGTGAATGCGGGAAACTTTGCCATCTGGGGATTGTTCTCTACAAACGCAAAGAACAGCGCATTCTTCCGGAGCGGAACTGCAGCGCTGGATGCAGTGTACTTGGCGCTGGCGGCGAAGGCTCCTAATAGCGCCTTCAATGGTCTGGTGCTCTACACACCGATCGCGGGAACCCAAAGCTGGGGCGGCACTCCGCAGGAATACATCGGTTACTCTGCGGCTCCTGAGCCGGCAACACTGACTTTATTCGGTACCGGCCTGCTGACTCTGGCGGGATTACTGCGCCGGAAAATGGGGAAGGTGTAAAGCATGCAGATGATTGGCAGTTTCGTCATTGCTGGCGCACTGATTTACATTGCCGGCGCACTTTTGTTTTCCTGGCGACAACGTCAGGGCTGAGTTGCAGCTTTTTCCGCAGGCTTTTCGAATAACTTCGGATCGATTGCGGGATTGAGTTCCAGCGCAGTGTATTCGGCCTTGCTGGTTTCCTGGCCATTTTGCTTGTTGTGGCGCACGAGCGGAAGATTCAAGCCGGCTCATCGGCTTCCAGTCATCCATATCAGTTTCGCCTTGTACCATCCCACTCGGGCTGAGGGTTCTGTAGGTCTCCTTCAAAATGTAACCGCTCTTGGGATCGACGAACCAGCGAATGGCGGCGCCGTCGGAATTTACATCAACGATGCGAGCATCAGTGTCTCCGACCTTTTCGACTCCGCTAGCGCGGAAAATCATGGCGGGATCCTTCCAGTGTGCGGCGATGAAGATGGGATCCCGTTTGATCTGCTCCAGCATTTCAGCTTTCCGAGGCTCGGGAAACGATTGCGTGTCTCCAGTGGGAAGGGCCATAAAGGCCACGCCCGGCGTGACCACGACATTCACGGTTCCATTCGAAGTTTGCATTTCGGCATGCAAGTGATCGGGAAATACGATCGCAGTTTCCATCTGCATGGGGAAATCGCCTTGCGGAGTCTTCTGCGTGAGCGTAATTCTTGCTTTCACTGATTTGATCGCCGCTAGTTTGGTCTCGCCGCCGATCGCGGCCACCACTTTCGCCGCCAATGCCTTGCCTTCTTCATTCGAGGCAGTTGGCTTCTCGCTTTCCTCTTCCTTTCCTCCGGGCGGAGGAGGAATGGTGATATCGATTTCCTTTACGGGCCCGAGTGAGGATAAAGGCTTGTCGAACTCTTTCGTGTTTCCGACTACCAGTACTGCCAGTTGATCGCGGTGTACATATTTGGTTGCAACGCGATTTACATCGGTTGCGGTGACCTTCTGAATTTCGGCGGGAAGCTTGTCCAGCCAGTCGGCTGGGTATCCGTAGAATTCATAGGTCATTCTTTCCGCGAGAACTTTGTCCGGCGAATCGAGACGGAAGATGAAGGCGTTCAAAATGGCGTCTTTGGCATGTTTGATCTCCTCCTCATCGATGGGCTTCTTGGTGAGTTCGTCGATATCTTCATCAAGAGCCTGAATTGATTCGATTGTGCTCTGACTTTTGGTTCCTGCGACGAATTGCAGAATGCCTGGATGCCCGAAGTTCGTTCCGATGCCCCCGCCGACGTTATAGGCTAAACCGCGCTTGGTGCGAATGTCGTTGAAGAGCCGCGACGAAAATCCTCCAGCAAACGCTTCGTTAAATACAGCAATCGCGTAGTAGTCGGGATTGTTGCGCGTGGTGCCAAGCGTCACCAGGTGTATGCTGCTTTGGTTCACGTCTTCTTTTGAAATTTGATAATAGCCCGGCTTTGCGGGATCATAATGAACTTCATCTTTCGACAGGTCGCTGCCTTTCGGCCACGAGTCGAATGCGGTACGCAACTTGGCTTCCATCGCAGCGGAGTCGAAGTCGCCGCTTATGCCAACAATGATGTGATTGGGTTGAATATATTTCTGGTGCCAATCGACCAGATCCTGCCGAGTGACGGCGGCGACCGTAGAATACTCGGGCTCGCGAGCGTAGGGATTGTCATTGCCATATGCGAGTTTGGCAGATTCGCGTGCGGCAATCGCTCCTATTTCGTCGTTACGACGCGAAATGGCGTCCTCGATCTCTTTCTGCGCAATGTCGAGCTTATCAGCGCGAAATTCTGGATTCCGAAGCACGTCAGCGAAGACTTTGAAAACATCGTCAAAGTCGCCTTTAAGGCATGACAAGCTGATGGTCGTTGAATCGGGGCCACCGCCGGTTTCAACTTTGGCCGCGCGAACTTCGAGAAAATCATCCAACTGATCTCCGGTCTGTGTTTTTGTACCCCCGGTGCGCCAAACTTCGCTGAAAATATCTACCAACCCAACTTTGCCGGAAGGCTCGTTGTGAGATCCGCCGCGAATGCGAGCGGTGCCGTCGATCAGCGGCAACTCGTGATCCTCTTGCAGGAAGATCACCATGCCGTTCGAGAGTTCGATTCGCTTAGGCACCGGCGGATGAAAGGCCGGCAGAGTGGGAGTGGGAATCTGCTTCCAGTTTGTCGTCTGCGCTGCGGGTTGGGGAGCCACGGCAAATAAACTGAAGGCGGCGAAGATCATCGCCACAAGAATCCTGGTCGTCTTCATCGCGCACCTCCCGGGTCCGATAAAGCATTGTTCGATGAAGCATGACCTGACGAAGCTTGATCTGACGGAGCTTGACTCGGCGGGGGCTGATTCGGTGCGCCTCGTCCTTGCGAATCATCTCCCTGCTCATTGCTCTGTGAACCGCCCTTCACTGTTTCGATGATGCCGACGGTTCGGTTGGTATCGTTAAAGGTTTGGTTGGCCACCCGCCGAATATCTGCTTTCGTTACTTTGTCGATGCGATCGACGGAGCGGAACAACTCGCGCCAGTCGCCATAACGTGTTTGATACGTTGCCAGCTGAGTCGCCAGTCCTTCATTGTCTGCTAATCCTCGTATGAGGTTGGCTTTGGCGCGGGTCTTGATCATCTTTAGTTCATCGTCGCTAATGTCTTCTTTTTTGAGACGCTCGATCTCGGCGTGAATTGCATCTGCCACTTGCTGCGTGGTGTGCCCGGGCAACGGGAAGGCATAGAACGCGAACAGGTGCGGATACTTGATGCCGGGCAGGCCAGTGAATCCCGCGGAGAACGACGCTATCTTTTTATCCCGCACCAGTGCTCGGTAGAGGCGAGAAGTGCGGCCCTCGGACATGAGATCGGTGATGGCATCATAGACCGCATCATCTTTTGACATGTAATCAGGACGGTGATAGCCCTCGAGGTAGAGCGGCTGAGTTTTTTCCAGCAGCTCGACTCGCCGCTCGGAGTTCTGCGGAGGCTCGACCGTCGTCCACTCGTCGGGCTTGCGGCCCGCGGGCAGACGGCTAAAGTATTTCTCGAGGATGGGCAGGGCTTGCGAAGTTTTTATATCTCCAGCGATCGCGACTACCATGTTCGCCGGACGGTAGTACTCGTCAAAAAATTTCTTGGCATCTGTTGCTGAGAAAGAATTCAAGTCGGACATCCATCCCACGGTCGGCCTATGGTAAGGGTGGGCTTCAAACGCGGCAGCGTTGAATTGTTCCAGCAGCCGTCCAATCGGATTGCTATCGGTGCGAAGGCGGCGCTCTTCGATTACCACGTTTCGTTCTTTATAAAATTCGCGAAGTACAGGGTGGAGAAAGCGGTCGGATTCGAGATACGCCCAGAGCTCCAGCCGGTTCACAGGTAGCGAATAGTGATAGGTGGTTTCGTCGTAATCGGTGGAGGCGTTGAGATCCTGACCACCGCTTTGTTCGATGATTTTTCCGAACTGGTTGGGCACCACATACTTGTCGGCGGCGGCGATGTCGTCTTTCCACGCTTTTTCAAGTTGCTTTAGCTTGGCTTCGTCCCGGCCTACGCGCTTGTCACGTTCGCCTATGAACGCGGCGTAACCTTCTTCCACTTTTTCCAATGCCATCTTCTCGGCGGGATAATTAGTGGTGCCGATTGTGTCTGTGCCTTTGAACGCCATGTGCTCGAACATGTGGGCCAGACCGGTTTTGTCCATGGGATCCTGCACCGAACCCGCATCGACTAACGTGTAAAAGGAGAAGACCGGGGCTTCGGGGCGCTCACAGATGATGATGGTCAGGCCATTTGCCAACTTTTTCACGGTGATGCGCTTTTCGAAGGAAGCGACATCCTGTGCCGCGGCGATCGAAATCAGAAACAGTACGAAGACGGTGGATCTGAGCAAGTAGCGTTTCATCGGACCTCCGGAAAGTTCGCAGGCATCTCGGAACAGCCCTGTTTATACGAATAGGAAGGGCAGAAGTTTGAAATTACGTGGCAGGCGGGGAGGTTGTCAAACTGGACTGAAGAGCAAACGCAGCATATAGGGAGAGGCCCGTATTTTGCGTTGCGCGCCTTTTGAGGGACAATGCCTTCTGGAGCGTGCGCTCTATGGATTCGACGATCGAAATTCAGGGAAGACAACTTAAGCTGTCGAATCTGGAAAAGGTTCTTTACCCAGCCGCTGGCTTTACCAAGCAGCAGATCATCGACTACTACGTGCGGATTGCGCCAGCGATGATACCCCACCTGGCGGAGCGTCCACTCACGCGCAAGCGCTATCCCAATGGCGTGGATGAAGAATTTTTCTACGAGAAAAATGCTCCGCAGCATCGCCCTGACTGGGTGAAGACTGTTCCCATCTGGAGCGAGGGCAACCGGCGCACGGTGCATTACATTCTGGCCGACGATTTGCCGACGCTGGTTTGGCTGGCGAATCTCGCTGCCATCGAATTGCATCCATCACTCTCGCTGGCAAGAGACATCAGTTGTCCCACGATGATGGTGTTCGATCTCGATCCTGGTCTTCCGGCGAATATTGTGCAATGTTGCCAGGTTGGGTTGTGGTTGCGAGAAATCTTTGAACACTTCGGATTGCAGAGTTTTCCGAAAACCTCCGGTTCAAAAGGGCTGCAGATTTATGTGCCGCTGAACACGCCAACCAGCTACGAATCGACTAAGCCTTTCGCGCACGCGCTCGCGCGGTTACTCGAACACGACCATCCAGATATAGTCGTTTCGGATATGAAGAAGACTGTGCGCACAGGAAAGGTTTTCGTCGATTGGAGCCAGAACGACGAGCACAAGACGACTGTGGCGGTGTATTCGCTGCGTGCGCGGGAACGGCCTACGGTTTCGACGCCAGTGACGTGGGAAGAAGTTGAACGTGTCTCCAAAAAGAAAGATGCAACCCAGCTTGTGTTCGAAGCGGCGCAAACGGTTAAGCGCGTGGACAAGATAGGAGACTTGTTCGCACCGCTGCTGGTATTGAAGCAACGGTTGCCCGATCTCAAGAAACTTGCGGCTTCCGCAGCTGCGGAAACCCAAGAACCGATCTCGATCGCGGCACAGACGGAGGAAGAGTCGGCAGTGGTCCGCCGCCGCCTGGCCAGAAAAACTGCTGCAAAAGTCGTGAAGCGGACGCAGGCGCGCGGTGCGGGACGCAAGGTATAATCCCGTCCGCAGGGAATCTGCTTCGCGACTTTAGCCATGGCTCAAATATTTACTGGGACCTCAGGATGGGCGTATCCAAGCTGGAAGCCTGATTTTTATCCAGACAAGCTCGCGCAGAAGAAATTTCTTGGTTACTACGCCACGCAACTTAACACGGTTGAGGTGAACTTCACTTTTCGTCAATTGGTGAAGGAGAGCACGATCCAGAACTGGATTCTGGAGACTCCGCCGCATTTCCGGTTCGGCGTGAAGGCGCATCAGGTGATTACACACATTAAGCGGTTGAAGAGCGCGGAGGATTTTGTTCCGCGTTTTCTTGCGACGATTGAGCCTCTGGCGAGTGTTGGCAAGCTGGGGCCTGTACTTTTTCAATTGCCGCCGAATCTGAAAATGGATTCGGCGCTGCTCAAGGATTTCCTTGCTCTTTTGCCGCGTTCACTGCCGGCGGCATTTGAGTTCCGTCATGATTCCTGGTTTGCCGATTCGACTTGGGAGCTGCTGAAATCGCACGGGGCTGCACTCTGCGTGGCGGAGACTGAGGAGCGTACTACGCCGGACGTGGTCACTGCGGCCTTGGTTTATTACAGATTTCGCAAGCCGAATTACACGGCCGAGGAGCGACGCAACATGGTCGCCCGTATCGGAGAACATCTGGCTGCTGGGCGCGATGTGTTCGCCTACTTTAAACATGAGGAGACACCAGAAGGAGCGTTGTACGCCGTGGATTTGCTGCGGGACGCGGGACGTAGCAAGTCACCGCTCTCGACCGGCCACATCTGAGCATCCATTTCATTACTTTCTTCGGTGTCCGATAACGCGCATACTCATTCATTCTTCGCCATGACTGCGGGAACAAACTCGCGCGTGCTGTCAGACTTTCTTGACTATTTACGAATCGAGAAGGGATTAGCGCCGCTTTCCATCAGCGCCTACACAACCGACATTCTGCAGTTCTCGGAATTTCTTGAGAAGCGAAAGTGCCTGCTGCTAACCGCGAGACGCACAGATGTGCGCGATTTTCTGCAGCAGCTTTTTTCTCATCAAGTAGATGGCCGCAGCGTGGGCCGAAAGCTCTCGGCGCTTCGTCATCTCTATCGTTATCTTTTGCTGGATAAGAAAATAGAACACGATCCCACGCTGAACATCGAGTCCCCGAAACAATGGAAGGTGCTTCCGAAGGCGCTGGCTCGCGATGAAATGGAAACCATGCTGGCAGCTCCGTTGGCTCGCCAGGTCTGCGATCCGGCGTGCAGGATTAAAGGTTCGGAGGCGCTGGCGCTACGTGATCGAGCCATGCTTGAGGTCTTCTACGCGGGCGCGTTGCGCGTTTCAGAAATCATAGGGGCGAATCTCGAGGATTTGAAACTCGAGGCTGGATACATGCTGGTGCATGGAAAAGGCGACAAGGAACGTGTGGTGCCGTTGGGGAAATCAGCGCAGGCTGCGCTGGCGGAATACCTGGCGCAGTCCCGCCCGGCCCTGGCCATGGGAAAACGAAGCCTATCGGCCTCTGGGTCTGCCTCCGCCAGGAATTTACCTTTGCTGTTTATTGCGCGCGGCGGATGCAAGCTGACTCGGCAGCGAGTATGGCAAATGGTGCGGGCTGCTTCCGCGGCTTCTGGTCGAACGGCATCTCCGCACATGTTGAGGCATTCCTGCGCTACTCATATGGTAGAAAACGGTGCTGATTTGCGAACAGTGCAAACGATTCTGGGACACGCTGATATTTCTACGACGCAGGTTTATACGCATCTGGCCCTTGATCGGTTGCGAACCGTGTATCAAAAACATCATCCGAGGGCGAAGGCGAGATGACACTTGTCGCGGCCAAACAGGCCCGCACCGTCGTGGGTAAAGCTGTCGCCGATTTCATCCGGCATTTGCAGGAGCGGAATGCCTCGCCGCACACCATTAAGGCTTACCGGCGTGATCTGTCGCTCTTCACCGCTTACTCAGGTTCGCGGGGCTGGAAGCAGATCGACCACATCGCGGTGCGTGGATTTCTTTCACAACTTTACGAAAAGGGATTAAGAAAAAACTCTGTGGCGCGTGCTTTGGCGGCTGTCAGGTCTCTTTATCGCTGGCTGGGGGTAGAGGGAGTGGTGGAGCAGAATCCGGCGAAACTGGTGGCAACGCCGAAGCTTCCGAAGAAACTGCCGCGGGTTCCCACCATTGAAGAAATGAATGCTGTGATCGATGGCGAGATGCCCGATGGCACGGCCTTTGCCGAGCGCGGCCGGCTGATGCTCGAACTGCTCTATGGATGCGGCATTCGCAATTCGGAGCTTACTGGGATCAACCTCGACGATATTCGGCTGAGTGCGGAGGCCATTCTGATTCGCGGCAAGGGAAAAAAAGAGCGCTACGTTCCCTTTGGGGACTCGGTGAAATCGGCGTTGGCAAGTTATCTTCCGGAGCGTCAGAAACTTGTGAGTGCAATGCATAAGCACTCGTCCGCGCTGCTCATCAACCGGCGGGGTGGCCGGCTTACGACGCGAAGTGTAGGGCGCATCGTGAAAAAAATCGCTGTTGCAAAAGGGCTATCCTCCGATGTTCACCCGCACACGCTTCGACATGCGTTCGGGACGCACATGCTGGAAGAAGGCGCCGACCTGCGTGCGATTCAGGAGTTGCTAGGGCACGAGCGGCTGGCGACGACCCAACGCTATACGCAGCTATCGATGAAGCACGTGCTGCAGGTTTACGATCAGACGCATCCGCGGGCCAAGTAATAGCTGCTCTGATCGGTGAGTGCAATAACTCCCTTGCCCGAGAAGTTGTCGGCGAAACGCTGCTCTACGAGCGGAGCGCTTCCCACATCTCGACCACGCGCGTTTTCAACTTTGAAGTCAGTTCTTCGTATGCCGCTTCTGAGGCCTCAGCCTCCGGTGGAGGAATCATTGGATCGCCAAACACCATCTTAAGTGGCGTGAATTCCTGGAAAGATTTGTTTCGGGGCCATGCTTTGTAGAAGCCTTCAATCGCCACGGGCACGATGGGCACCTGCATATGAATAGACAATATGGCGACGCCCTTCTTGAAAATTCTTGGAGTGCCATCGATCGAGCGCTCCCCTTCGGGATAAAGAATCAGCGGGCGACCCTGGCGCAAGCCGAAGGCCCCGGCGCGCATGGCGGGAATAAGATTCGCATCCGGATCCAAGACAATTATTCTTAGCGTACGCGCCAGTCGCCGCATGAGGCCTTTACCGAAGATTTCGCTTGTCGCCAAGGCAAAAACTTTGTCAAAGACGGGCGGGGGAAGAACGCTGGCGAGGATGAGTGGATCAAGATAGCTTTGATGGTTGGACGAAATAATGTATGCACCGCTCCGGGGTAACTTCTCAAGTCCGCGTACGTGCAGATCGAAACGGTCAAGCGCGATCACTTGGGTCAATCGCGAAAACATGTACCAGAAGGTGGCGCTGATGAACTGAGGCCGGATGAGAGGGATTATGTCGGCGGGATCGGGCTGTTGCGCGAGAATTGCCTTCCAACCGGCGAACGCGGTGGGTGCTTTGCAACCTCCAGCGCCGCCGGCCGCGCTCTGCAGAACCGCATCGACCAGGTCGCGGACGGTGTAAATCTCGGCCAGTTGAGATTCCGGGACGTTCCCACCTAATTGTTCTTCGATGTGGCTGAGTAACTCAACCCGTTGCATGGAGTCGAGTCCGAGATCGAGTTCCAGATTGTGAGTGGGGCGCAAGGTTGGCAGCGTCGCGTGCGCGGCGTTGCGTACAACCGTGAGCGCACGCTGCACCGTAGGCTGATCGAGCCATGCTTTTTCGTCGACCGTTAAAGGGCGCTCGGCAGGCAACTCGGAATCGTCAGCTACCTTCTGCGCTTGATTTGCTGTTACGCGCTTCTCTACCTCGAAGCGTTTGATCTTTCGCGTCGTGGTGCGGGGCAAGTCTTCCTGCCAGATTTCGTAACTGCCGATGCGTTTGGTGGAAGGCAATTGCTGGGACAGGCTCTCGATGTCGAAGCGGATGACTTCTTTGGCATTCACAATTTTTTTCTGGCGCAGCGCATCGAAGTTAGGCACGATCACCGCGTGCAGCCGGTCGCCCCCTTCGCCAGGCGTGCCTTCGAGTCCCATCACGGCGAGCTCTTTGATATAAGGCGACTTGAGGTAATGTGCCTCAACTTCTTCGGGATAAATATTTTTCCCGTTGCTGAGAACGATTACTTCCTTCTTGCGGCCGGTGAGAAACAAGTTTTCGTCGTCATCAAAGTAACCGAGATCGCCGGTGTGGAACCACCCATCGCGCAGCACGGCTGCGGTAGCATCGGGACGATTCCAGTACCCCTTCATGACCACGGCGCCACGCAATGCGACCTCGCCGGCGGCTGGAGTGCCATCGTCCGATACCTGAGGATCGTCCATTTTTGCCCCGATAATTCTGCCCTCGACGCCTTTCATTGCCTTGCCCACGGAGCCGATTACGTTGTCGGTCGGCGATGTCGCAAATACGGCGGCGGTCGTTTCGGTCAGACCGTAGGCTTGCAGTACGTCGATGCCGAGCGCGTAAAAATCGCGGGCGATCGCGGGATCGAAGCGCGATCCACCCGTTACCAGGTAGCGCATTTTCCTGCCCAAGGTGACATGCACCTTGCGGAATAGAAGGGGGCCGGCGTTGATTCTGGCAGTTCGCAGGGTCCGGTTAGCGTTCATGAGCACGTGAAAGACTTTTTGGGCGATCGTGCCGCGTCTTACGACCTCCTGAAAAATGCGCTCGTGAATCAGGTTGAAAAACTGTGGCACAACGGCGAAAGCCGTGATGTTGCGATCCTGCAGTGCTCGCAGCAACTCGGTGGTGTTCAGAGTTTCGAGATAGACGACCCGGGCCCCTTTGACGAGGGGAATCATGAGGTTCGCCATTTGTGCCAACACATGAAACATGGGCAGAACGCCAAGCAGAGCGTCACCTGGGCCGATCTCCACCCAATTGAACACGGCCTCGACTTCGCCGAGTAGATTGGCGTGCGTCAGCATCACGCCTTTGGGGTCAGCTGTAGTTCCCGAGGTGTAGAGCAGGGAAGCAACGTCAACCGGTGCGGATGGCAAGGGGCGAAAATTTCCCGGTCCACGCTCGAAAATTGCTGGCAGGTTGCCCAGCCATTCTTCATGCATGGGCGGCTGAGGCATTCGGTCGGGATCCATGAGCACGAGGGGTGTGTTGAGTTTTGCGACTGCTTCCCGGGCTACCTGCGCATGCTTCGCATCGCATAAGAGGGTAGAGGTGCCACTGTCTTTCAACAGCTTGGTGAGTTGACCGGCGTGGAGTGCAGTATCGAGCGGGACCACGGTACATCCCGCAGCAATGATGCCCAGATACGCTGCCACCCAGCGGGGGTGATTATCCGCGACCACAGCGAGGCGTGACCCACGCTCCAAGTCTTGCTCTGTAATCCAGCGTCCGATCGACTCAGCCATGGCGCGCAGTTCAGCATAGGTACAACTCTCGATATGACCGTGACGCTGGATTTCGAGCGCAACGTTGTTCGGCCAGCGCTCCGCGCAGTCAACAAAACGGTCATAAAAAGTGGGCATGGGTCGTGGCGAATATACACGAAAACTATTCTCACCGCCGAGCGCGCAGAGGTCGCGGAGAATTGGAAGGAGGCGCTCTTCTTCGTCCTCCTGTTATCTCTGCTCCCAGCGGTCAAGAGTTTCTTCCTCGTTCCTTTATGCCTGTTCGGGGTATCTAATTATGCTAGGCTAAAGGGGATATCTTGGGGACAAAACCCCTCCCTCTGAAGGATTTCATAGTTTGATTAACACTCTAATTGGCAAGGTCTTTGGGACCAAGAACGAGCGCGTTATCAAGAGCTTGATGCCGAAAGTGGCGGCCATCAATGCTCTCGAACCACAGATGCAAAAGCTCACCGATGAGGAACTGCGCGCCAAAACGGATGAATTCCGGCAGCGCGTTCAGGAGCGGCTGAGCCGCGTTTCTAATAATTCGGTGTCAAGCCCCGAGGCTGAAACGGAAGACGATCCGGACCGTGCCAAGCAGCTTGAAAAGGAACAATACGAAGCGCTGCAGGAAGTTCTGGACGAAATCCTGGTAGAAGCCTTCGCGGTGGTTCGCGAGGCGGGACGGCGCGTGCTCAACATGCGCCACTTCGACGTGCAGCTGATCGGCGGCATGGTGCAGCACACCGGCATGATTTCGGAGATGAAGACCGGCGAAGGTAAAACGCTGGTCGCCACGCTGCCGGTTTATCTCAATGCGCTCAGCGGACGTGGTGTGCACGTAGTTACCGTCAACGACTATCTGGCTAAGCGCGACTCCGAATGGATGGGCAAGCTCTACCGTTTTCTCGGGCTGACGGTGGGCGTGATCGTGCATGACCTCGATGATGAGGAGCGGAGGGCCGCTTACGCCGCCGATGTGACCTACGGAACAAACAACGAATTCGGATTCGACTATTTGCGCGACAACATGAAGTTCGATCTGAAAGACTGCGTGCAGCGCGGACATAATTTTGCGATTGTCGACGAAGTGGATTCGATCCTCATCGACGAAGCTCGTACCCCACTTATCATTTCTGGAGCAAGCGAAGAATCGACCGACAAGTATTACAGAGTCAATCGCATTATTCCGAAGCTCGAAAAAGGTGAAGAGCTCGACGTTGCTCCCGGCGAGCCCGCGCAACTTACTGGCGATTTTGTGGTCGATGAGAAGCACCGCAATATCACGGTTACGGACGAAGGCTGGACTAAGGTCGAGCAATTGCTCGGCATCGGGAACATCGCCGATCCGGAAAATTGGCCGCTGAAGCATCACGTCGAGACCGCAGTCAAGGCGCACGCGCTCTATCGTCGCGACGTGGAGTATGTGATCAAAGACGGCGAGGTAATCATCGTCGACGAATTCACCGGCCGCATGATGCCGGGGCGCCGCTGGTCTGATGGCCTACATCAGGCGATTGAAGCCAAAGAAGGCGTAAAGATCGAGCGTGAGAATCAGACGCTGGCGACTATCACTTTCCAGAATTATTTCCGCATGTTTAAGAAATTGTCAGGCATGACTGGAACGGCGGAGACGGAAGCGGCTGAGTTCGACAACATCTACAAGCTGGATGTCATTGTGATTCCGACGAACAAGCAGATGTTACGGCTGGAGAATCCTGACGTTGTTTATCGCACGGAGAAAGAAAAATACTTTGCCGTGGCGGATGAAATTCAGAAGCTTCACGAGAAAGGTCAGCCGGTGCTGGTGGGCACCACGTCGATTGAAAAATCCGAACGGCTCTCTGAGTTGCTGAAGAAGAAAGGGCTGAAACAGCACGTCGTGCTTAACGCCAAGTTCCACGAGCGCGAAGCCGAATTCGTGGCACAGGCGGGGCGCCAAGGGATGGTCACGATCGCCACCAATATGGCGGGCCGCGGCACCGATATTCTCCTGGGCGGCAATCCCGAATTCATGGCCAAGCAGGAATTGGTGAAGAAAGGAATCGCGCAGCAATTGCGCGTGGCTCAAGGCAAGATCGAAGGTCCGCAAGAAGATGGCGTCACTTCCATTTTTTACTACAACGGGAACGAATATACGGTGCCGACCGATAAGTGGACTGAGGTGTTGAGCCGTTACAAAGAGCAGACGGACAAAGAGCACGATGAAGTGGTTGCAGTCGGTGGCCTGCACATTCTTGGCACCGAGCGGCACGAGTCGCGCCGCATTGATAACCAATTGCGTGGGCGCGCGGGACGCCAGGGTGATCCTGGCTCCTCGCGCTTCTACCTCGCGCTTGAAGATGACCTGATGCGCATCTTCGCGAAGGAGTGGGTCTCCAAGCTGCTCGAGCGCCTGGGGATGGAAGAAGGCGTCCCGATTGAGTCCAAGTTGATCAGTCGCCGCATCGAGACCGCACAGAAAGCAGTGGAAGGCCAGCACTTCGAATCCCGCAAACACCTGCTCGAATACGACGACGTGATGAACAAGCAGCGTGAGGCTGTCTACGGCCTGCGCCGCCGCTTGCTCGAGGGCATGGATCAGAAAGATCTGATTCTTGAAGATTACGTTTCAGCGATTCTCGGCGACTTGATGGAAGAGTATTGTCCGCCGAAGGGACACGCGGATGACTGGAATATCAAGGGCCTGAAGGATGCGGTGTTCACACGGTTCGGCGTCGATTTTCTTGCTGAGGGTGTGAAGGCGGAGGCGTTGAACCGGCAGGAACTCGGCGATGCAATTTTCGAAAAGCTGAAAGAACGTTACGAGGCGAAAGAAAAACTGATTGGTCCAGAAGCCATGCGCCATCACGAGCGCATGATCATGCTCAGCGTCCTCGATTCGCAATGGAAAGATCATCTGCTCAGCATGGACCACCTCAAGGAGGGGATCGGCCTGCGCGGCTATGGCCAGCACGATCCCTTGGTCGAGTACAAGAAGGAATCGTTTGAGATGTTCGAGGCTATGCTGCAACGCTTCCAGGAAGACACGGCCCGCTATCTTTATCTGATGCAGATTCTCGAGCGGCCGCCGGATGGGGGCGCTGCCGGATCTCCGGGAGCCGAGCCAGCGGGACAAGGCCCGGAATCAGGAGTGCCAGCACGACTGGGCGGCGGTGGGAACGGACATCGTCCGCCGCGCTTGGTGGCAACTTCGGCTGACGACCTGGAAGAGGCTTTCATGCGGCGCAAGCGTCGAGAACTGGAACAGGCGCGCATGGCTGGAGGCGGCGACGCTGCACCGGTACAGCAGGTGGTGCGCGCACAGGAGAAAGTGGGGCGCAACGATCCTTGCCCGTGTGGGTCGGGAAAGAAATTTAAAAAGTGCCACGGGGCGTAATCTAACACTGCGGCCCCGCGCGGACATCGGCGACCGCAGGGACGAAACCAATATTCGACGTTACTCAGGGCGTGCTCTTTAGCAGCGCGAGGGATGACGCTAGATAGATTAGGGCCGCGAAAAAGTTATCCTAACCTCGGGCGGTTGCTTCTTCTATCTGAGCCTCTCTGGCGGCGTAATGCGAGTCGACGTAGTCGTCGAGGATCTCAATGAACTCCGCCACAATGCGATCTCCCTTGAGTGTGGTAAACAGGCGTCCATCCACGTAGACCGGCGCCTTCGGCTCTTCGAAGGTTCCCGGCAAAGAGATACCGATGTTGGCGTGCTTCGATTCTCCGGGCCCGTTAACCACGCAGCCCATCACGGCAAGCTTCATCTCTTCTACGCCTACGTAGCGCCCCTTCCAGGTCGGCATCTTCTCGCGAAGATAAGTCTGAATCTGTTCAGCCATTTCCTGAAAGAATGTGCTGGTGGTACGCCCGCAGCCAGGACAAGCCGTGACTTGCGGCGCAAAGCTGCGAATTCCCAGGGATTGCAGAATCTGTTGCGCTACACGGACTTCTTCGGTGCGGTCCCCGGCGGGCGCCGGCGTCAGCGAGACGCGGATGGTATCGCCGATCCCTTCCTGCAACACCACGCCCATCGCTGCCGCCGAGGCGACCACACCCTTCGCACCCATGCCAGCTTCGGTTAAGCCGAGATGCAACGGATAATTGCAGCGAGAAGCCAACGCGCGGTAGACATCAATCAAATCCTGCACGCCGCTGACTTTAGCGCTCAGAATAATCTGGTCCTCGCGGAGTCCGTACTTCTGCGCCAGATCGGCGGAGTTCAGCGCGCTCACTACCATCGCTTCCATGGTGACTTCGCGGGCGTCTTTGGGATCAGTGAGCCGCGAGTTCTCATCCATCATGCGCGTGAGCAGAGCCTGATCGAGTGAGCCCCAGTTCACGCCGATGCGCACCGGTTTTTGGTACTTCACCGCGACTTCAATCATGGTGCGGAAATTCGAATCGCCAGTCCGTCCGATACTGGCATTGCCGGGGTTAATGCGATACTTCGCCAGATCACGGGCACATTCGGGATACTTTGTCAGGAGAACGTGCCCGTTGTAGTGGAAGTCCCCAATCAGAGGCACGCGCACGCCCTGCTTATCGAGTTTTTCGACAATATGCGGCACAGCGGATGCTGCCTCTTCGTTGTTTACTGTGACCCGGACCAATTCCGATCCCGCGCGAGCCAGCGCCGCGCATTGCTGGACGGTCGAAGCGATATCGGCCGTATCAGTATTAGTCATGGATTGCACCACAATTGGTGCATCCGAGCCAACCCGCACACCGCCTACGACAACGGTCGGGGTCTTTCTACGTGGGATCATAGCCATGGGAGACTCTATTTTAGCATGTGGAACCTGGAGGTTTTGGTGAACCAACTCGGACTGCCCTTTCCAACAACCTGTCGGCTCATTTTCACATCGAAGAACAACGCCTGGGTTTGGACGCTTCATGACTAGACGAGCAATGGACTATACGAATAGTGTGAAAAACTCCACGGGGTGTCTCACGCTCCTTTCCCAACTTCTGTTTGCCACGGACGGATATGGCCCCCCCGAGCAGTCTGTGGGCACAAAAGAGCCGCCGGCCGGTTGGACGGCGGAGATTGCCCGCACAGTAGGTATCTATGGGCGCCAGGATTTTGGCGAATTGTGGAGCCTGGCCACCTCCCATCATGTGATCATGCGCGCGTTTCCTGGTCTCCACGAGGTCATGAATGCTCAGGGAAAGGAAGAGGCTCAGTGGTGCGAGAATGCGGTTCTGAAAGAAGGTGCGCGCATTAATCATGCATTGTCTAAGCTAGCCCCGATCTGCCAGGCACTTGCACAGGTGGGCGATATCATTGTGATCAAGTCGCTGGATCACTGGCCCGACCTCGGCAGCGACCTCGATCTCTATAGCAACGCGGAGAGTGCCGATGTTGTCGCGATCATGCGGGAGCGTTTTCAGGCGCGCCTAGAGGAGAGGAGCTGGGGTGATCGGCTGGCCAATAAATGGAATTTCGTGATTCCGGGCCTGCCTGAACTGGTGGAGGTGCACGTAACTCGGCTCGGACAAACGGGGGAGCAGGTTGCGATCACCGAATCGTTGGTCAAAAGATCCCGACTGGCGGAGTTTGGTGGGCACACCTTGCGCGTACCGGCGCCCGAAGACCGTCTAATCATCAGCACCTTGCAACGTATGTATCGCCATTTCTATTTTCGGCTGTGCGACGTGGTGAATACGGCTCGGCTCGTGAACTCCGGCGCAATCGATTATGAGTATCTCGAGTCATTGGCACGGTCGGCTGGTTTGTGGGACGGTTTAGCGACGTATCTGGTCACGGTGTCCGGCTATGTAAAACCATATTCTCGAAAAGATCTGCCGTTGCCAGCGCTAGTGACGAGTGCCGCGCAATTTGGCAACGAACTCGTATACTTCCGGCGAAAATTTCTTCGAATTCCGATTTTCCCGCAGGCGGCGAAGCTTTACGCCTCGGAGTGGAAGCGGCTTTTGCTGAATGGAGAGCTGCAGAGCGCATTGCGCCTGAGCCTGTTGCCAGGCTTAGCTGCTGCGGCGGCGATCGAATTCAAGCTCACCGGAACCGACAAAGGAATCTGGTAATCCGTGTTGACACCATCGTAGGGCGTTCACCGTATTGCGACTCTAGGTCTGCGCCCCTATGCTCCAGACGTAGTCATCTTGGAATCACGACGAAGGGAAGGGTTGTTTGGTCCGAATACTGGTTGTCGACGACAATCCGGCGGTCCGTCATTATCTTCGGGCTCTACTTGAGCAGCAAAGTACCTGGCAAGTAACCGATGAGGCGAGAACGGGAGCCGAGGCTCTGCAAAGAGTTAAAAAAAACCCGCCCGACATGGTTTTGCTGGACTTTCAAATGCCAGACTTGAACGGACTTGATGTTGCGCGGCAAATTTCCGAACTCTTCCCCGAAATTCCGATTCTTATGGTCACGATCCATTTATCCAAGCAGTTAGCTGACGAGGCTCGCCGAGCGGGAGTCCGCGGGGCGTGCGCTAAATCAGATATCGGCTCTATTGTGGAGGCGGTTGACGCTCTTTTGCACCAGGAAACGTATTTCCCAGTAGCAAATTCGACGGAAAATCGCATCTCTTAACAAACCGAAGTGGTGGATAGAAACCCTTAAAAACGGAAGTCTCGGAGAAAAATACAGTGTTCCCTGTATACGGGAGCTGGTAAGTACATGCTAGGTTTCAGGGTGCCTGGTCAGGAAGAGCTTTCAGCCTGGGAGACTCCTGCGCGGGAAAAACATTGTAGACTGAAGAGCGAGAGACAGCTGTTCCGGTGCGCGGAAACTGCCTCGGCGGAGAGCTAAAAACCCTATGGCGGTTCGGATCCTGCTGGTGGACGATCATCCGATTGTGAGACAAGGGCTTCGGACTCTTCTAGAGGGGCGATCCGGATGGGAAGTAGTCGGCGAAGCATCTGACGGGCTCGAGGCGTTGGATAAGGTCGAGACTCTTCGCCCCGATGTCGTGGTCCTCGACGTTACCATGCCCAGAATGAATGGTCTGGAGGCTTGTCGGATGATTCAGCACAAGCGGAAGACCTCAGGTCTGGAAGTTTTGTTTGTTACTCAACACGATTCTCCACAGATGATGCGTGAAGCTCTGGACGCTGGCGCTCGCGGCTACGTCGTGAAATCGAATGCGGCGCGTGATCTACTGGAGGCGGTTGAGGCAGTGAGCCAGCACCGGGTGTTTACTGCGCTCGCACGAAGTCCGCAAGCGGCATGCTGAGTTGCTGGCGGCGGAAATTGAGCTGTCATCTCTCAGGGGTAGTGGAAGGAAAACTCTGCCATGAAACTACGTATCTTGTTGGCTGACGATCATGAAATAGTTCGTCGCGGTATATGCTCCCTCCTTCAGAAACATGAGGGATGGGAAGTTTGCGGAGAAGCCTCCGACGGCCGCGAAGCCGTTGAAATGGCCAAGCAGCTTAAACCCGACGTCGTAATCGTCGATATTGGAATGCCTTATCTCAACGGCCTCGATACCACCCGTCAGTTGCTGCAACATGATCCTAACTTCAAAGTAATCGTTCTGACGATTACCGATTCCGATCAGGTTATTCGTGAGGCCCTCGATGCCGGCGCGCGCGGCTTTGTGCTTAAATCTGATGCTGCTCGGGATCTGGTTTCCGCGGTGGAAGCCCTGCAGAGCAAGCGGATGTTCTTCACTCCACGAGTTAATGACCTGGTCCTGGCGGGTTTCCTGGACAAAGGACACGCTATTTCCCGCAACGAGCCGCCGAATCTGCCGACCCTCACCGTCCGGGAGCGTGAAGTCACTCAGTTGCTCGCCGAGGGTAAGAGTTCCAAAGAAGTAGCCTCACTCCTGAATTTGAGCACCAAGACTGTTGAAACCCATCGCAGCAACATCATGCGAAAGCTTAGTTTGCACTCCATCCGGGATCTGGTCGTATACGCGATCAAAAATAACATCATCCAGATCCAGATGCCGCCACAATTGCGGAACACGACGGAAACTACAGTAGCCTAGTCGGTCCGCGAAACTAATGCGTGGATTCAGGGGGATAATATCCGCTTCGGGTGCGGACTACGAGCCTCCCATATCCGGGTGCGTGTGCCTCGACGCGAACTTCCTGAAACTCCGGTTTGACATTTTGATTCTTTGGCTTGTAAGCGATGCGGTATTGGCTGCGAATGTCGTGCGCGACGGTCCGCGTAATATTATCCACATCGTCCAAGGATTGAGGAAAGTACGCTACCCCCCCAGTATCTCCCGCCAAGTCTTGTAGCGCATCTCGACCGGACCTCTGCATTCCGCCCCCCAGCAAACCAATCGCGTACAGCGTCGGACCGTTCGCCTGCTCCAACCGGCGAGAAGCTTCCTGCAAGGTTTCCTCGCTCATGTTGTCCTGCCCGTCCGTAATCACGAGGAGCACTTTCTTTTCAAGATTGCTATTGTTCTTCAAGTGAACGGCAGAGGCCACAATTGCGTCATAGAGCGCGGTGCTGCCCCTCGCGGAAACTTGATGCAGCGCCGCTTGCAGGAGGTTCACGTCGGAGGTGAAATCCTGGTCCAAATAGGACTTCTGGCTGAAGTTAACGACGAAGATTTCGTCATGCGGATTGCTGGCACGAATCAGATTCAAGACCGCCTGGTTCACTTTCTCCCGCTTGTCCCGCATCGAACCGGAGTTATCCACCACGATGCCCAGTGCCACCGGGGTGTCCTCGCGGCGGAACGACGTAATGGGCTGAGGAGTGCCATTTTCAATCACCGAAAAGGCATTCCGATCCAGCCCGGAAACCAGGTGATGTTCCTCATCGAATACCGTAGCGTGCAGCACGACCTCTTCGACCTGCTTCTTAAAGACAAACATTCCACCTTGATCGGCGGCACTGGGTTCCGAAGTTATCGGACTCGAGTTTTGATCTGGGGCCGGGGACTGAGCTGGAGCATTTGCATTTGACCCGGGTTGCTGGGGCGTTGTTTGTTGTGATGGCGCTTGTGGCTGCGCTAGGGAAGGCGTTCTCTGCTGACCTGCCGAGCTCACCTGGGTGGAAGTGGGAGACATCGGGGCGGGCGAGGGCGCAGCCGGAGCCTGAGCCCATGCGCTGGAAATCAAAATTACACCAGCAAGGGCGATCGCGAGAAATGAAAACCACCGGGCAACCGCTGGTGAATGCATTAATCACTCCTCCGTCCGACCTTAGATGCCATTCTGGCTGTAACCGGAGGCCGCAATTCTGCATCAAATTTCTATTAACAAAGTCTGATTGCAACCCGAGGCTCGCGTAACCGCACCTATCTCTGGGACAAGAAGCTGCTTCAAGCAAAGGCTGGCATTCCGATTCGTTTCGGCGGAGAGAGCGTGATTCGGATCCTTATCGCGGATGACCACGAGATCGCACGGCGAGGCATTCGTGCGTTGCTCGAAGGCCACCCCGGCTGGGAGGTTTGCGCCGAAGCCAGGGATGGTCGTGAAGCTGTCGCCCATGCCATTAACCTAAAACCAGATGTGCTTCTTCTCGACATTGGCATGCCCAATCTCAACGGGCTAGACGCTGCGCGACAAATTCTGGCGACAATTCCCGAGGCTCGCATTTTGATCCTGACGGTGCACGATTCGGAACAGGTGGTGCGGGAGGTATTGGCAACAGGGGCGCGCGGCTTTTTGCTTAAGTCCGATGCCGGCCGCGACCTGGTCGCTGCTGTTGAAGCCTTGGAGAACTCGCGAACCTTCTTCACTCAGAAAGTAGCTCAGATGATGTTGGATGGCTATCTGCGCCCGCACAACGATACTGCGCCGTCCGGCCAATGCGTCCTCACGCCTAGGGAGCGGGAAGTAATTCAACTCGTCGCCGAAGGCAAGACTACTAAGGAAATTGCGACCGCTCTCAGCCTCAGCGTAAAGACAGCGGAAACCCACCGAACCAACCTCATGCGGAAACTCGATTTGCATTCCGTAGCCGATCTCACGCTTTACGCCGTGCGTAATGGAATCGTCCAGATTTACTGAATCGTCGGACTTACTCTAACTCTAGTGCCGGCGCGGTAGACTTTTCTCTATAGCTTCGCCTATCCAGCAGTCGAGTAGAGCCGGATCGCGCCGTGAATAGGGACTTTACTCGATACCTGCCTCAATCGACTCCACCTACACTCCTTGGAGTTGCTGATCCAGCGGAGCGCCACGCTTCCGGGAAAGGAGTGCCAATGCTCTGGACGATAGCCGTTCTGCTGTTGATTCTCTGGCTGCTAGGTATGGTCAGCTCATACACCCTGGGCGGATTCATTCACATTCTGCTTGTACTGGCGATCGTAGCCGTGCTGATCCGTCTTATCCAAGGCCGAAGCCCGGTGGTCTAACACCGTTGCTCAATGCAGCGTAACCATGACTTGCAGCGTTTGCAATGAGCCGGCATATGAGCAGAATTATGGGAGTGATCAAGGTGATCGCAGGAAGATAGCGTACTCCGAAACCAACTCGAAGTTTCAATACTCACAAAGAATAAAGAATAAGGAGGCAGGCATGAATAAGGATCGAGTGGAAGGCAAGATTAAAGACGTGGGAGGTCGCGTAGAGCGCCAGGTAGGGGAGTGGACAGGTGACACGGAGAAACAGGCCCACGGAGCCGTTAAACAAGCCGAGGGCAAAGTACAAAACGCTTGGGGCAAAGTGAAGGACGCCGGGAAGAAGGCGACCGATAAATCAACAGACCGGACGGACGCGGATGAGCCCGAAGTCGAAGAGGAAACCGAGATCCGCACGACCCGACGCAAAGTTAGCTGATCTCATCTTGATGTTTCCTTTTCCGCACGATTCTGAGGCCCCTCGGCTCTCGAGATTAAGCCGATAACGGGGCCTCAATGATTTTCAGGATAACCACACAACCCCCAACAAAATAATCATTCGGACAATCGACTGATGGGCGTTCCGTTTGTTATTAATGCGCAGTCCCTTAGACCTTTCCGCTTTTCAATTTACAGGAGAACAAGACTCGCTCGTAGGGAAACAGACCGAACGCCCCCGGTGCTTAACAGTATTGCTGGCCAGCGAGGTCCATTCTAAAGTTCCGACAGTCAAGACGAAAAGGAAGCAGTTAAGACTTAGGAAAGTGGAGCACTCGCCAATGGCATCTAGAATCGTAGGACACAATCTGGAGACGCATCGTCCGTCCCCCGAAGACTTAAGACATCTGTTCGAGACTGCGGTTTGTGAGATTCGCCAGGCGGACCTCGGCGCTGAGAAGAGGTTGCACTACCGGGCACCTATCGTCTCTCGCGCCAAAGTGTTGGGTATCTCGCAAGCCAATGCAGAAAAACGCGCCCTGTCCGACGCGGCGCGCGCTCTGGCGCAACTATGGAAGGTCTGAATTTTAGTTTGCGGTCGACCGAGTGTTAGACACGACTCGCCCGCATAAACATCCGGCAACACAACTTTATGGGATCTCAGGTTATAGGATTTCAGGCCGCCGCCTGCATTTGCAGGCAGCTTTGAAGCGCACGCAGCGCATACAGAGCATCGTCCAAGGCTTGATCCTCTTCGATGGTGTCGGAAGTGGCCGCAAACAACTCTCGGGATCTCGCCACAATCGCTTTCTCTGCTTGCGCGATACGCTCTGGAATCCGGTTCGTGTCCTTTTCGAACAGAGCGGCGGTATAAAGTTCACGCCAGGACTGATTCTTGCCTTGGGAACCGCATACAGCGGGGATGGCTATATCTGCCATGTTTTGGACCTCATGATTCTCGCAGGGAAATAACCTCGTTTACTGTAGTGGTATCTCAGGGAAAGTACCATACGGTAAACACCGTACCCCCAAGTCACGTGAAATAACAACCGTAAAATGAAAAAGGGCCTAAAAAGGCCCTTCCATCTACATTAGCCATTGGATTAGGCGACTCTCCTCGATTTCGAACCGGTGCCCCGGCTTTCGCGAGCTTCGGACGCAGGTTCTTCTTCCCCCTTCGCATCCGCTGCTTGCTGATTAATCTCCTCCGCCAGTTCGGTCAATTTCTGATCGGCCTGTTTCTCTTCTTCGAGGGTCTGTTCCAACAACGAGACGTGCTCATTTTCACCAAGAAGCTCGGCGAAGGCCTTAACAGTTCCGTACCCGGCCATTTCATAGTGCTCGACCCGCTGGGCCGCACCGATGATCGCGGCGTCCTTGATTTCATCGGCAAAGTCTTCCTTCATTGTTTCCGAGCCTTCTTTAACCAAGCCCTCCATGCCAAGGCACTTCTTCCCCGATGGCTTCTCTTCCAGTTGCTCGAAGATCTGTTCCAGACGCGAAACGTGTTCGGTTGTCTGGCGCAGATGTTCCTCGAACGCCTGCCGCAACTGATCGTTCGAAGACGCCTTGGCCATCTTCGGCAAAGCTTTTACCAGTTGCGTTTCTGCATTGTAAAGATCCCGAAGTTCATCGATGTACAGCTCTCGCAATGAGTCCTTCTGCATTGTCTATTCTCCTAGATATAGTTTGCGCGATGCTAAATCTTCCAGTTAGCTTTTTCTCGCGTGGCTTCCTTCAAACTAGGTTGTGAATGCGGGCCGAGACAATACCCCCGACTCCGTACGCTCCATGGCTGACAGTGGGTCGACACTGTAGAAGGCAGGCGAGTGCATTGGTCTCGTTGTGAGGTCCGGAAGTAGGAATTACTTGGTCTTCTTGTTTTTTCGGAGGCGTGGAAGGGAGCTTGAGGGACGCGCCGTTCGCTTCCGATTCTTCGCTGTGGCGGACGTCTTTTTCAATTTGTTCTTGCGAGTAGCCGTGGGAATTTGCTTGCCATGGGGAGGGCTGTCTGCGGGCCCCGTGGGAGCGCCAAAAAGAGCTGTCTCGCGCATCTTTGCGATGACAGCATCAGGCGTGGTCGAAAGAGCCTCGGTGAATTGCTGCGTTACTTTGCTAAGACTGCCCGCGGCGTGACCGAGCTTGCGCGCGACCGCGTTTAACAGAGGCTCACGATCCCGGCGCTGTTTCTTGGCCATCAAGCCTCCTCCGTCTGCATATGCGCGTTAAGCATATCACCTTGTTCTTTCGGGTAAACAACTTACGCCAAGAAATTCGCGTTAAACAAGAAGTCCCAGCCACCGGGGCCGGGACTTCTTTCCGCTCAAAAGCAACTACGCTGAACGGCGCTGACGATCTCGGTTCTGGTCATCCTGCTCATTCTCATTCTGACCCTGATTGCCCTTCTTGGGCTGGTTTTGGCCCGTCTGACCTTGGCCAGGCTGCCCGGATTGACCGCCGTGCTGGCCCTGCCCGGACTGACCACCCTGTTGGCCCTGTCCATATTGGCCGGATTGGCCAGGCTGTTGATTCTTCTTCTCCATGTCGTCTGCCATAAAACCTTGTTCTCCTAAGAAAACGCAGTGTTTCGCGCCTTCAAGATTTAATCGCAACCTGCAAAGTTAGTTGCTGCAAAATGTTGCAAGGTTGGGACTATAACTCGTAGCTCTACCTGACGCTTTTTTCTTCGAAGCAGGAAAGACGGCCATAGGCCACAAGTAAAAAAAAGCATCGGCAGCGGGAGGTTAAAGACTTAACCGCCAGCCATCGATGCCTATAACCCAACGTTGGCAAATCTGAGAGCCGTCTAAACGCTACCTCGGCGTGTCAAATGGGTGACCAGTGAAATCACAAAGAGAACCAGGAAAACAAAGAACAGCAGCTTAGCGATACCTGCTGCCGCAACTGCCACGCCAGTAAAGCCCAGGACTCCAGCGATCAGTGCGATCACCAGGAACACGATGGTCCAGTAAAGCATGATGCCTCCTCAGGTGGTTGATTCTGCCAGCCAACCAACAAGGTAGAACCGAGGTCATTTTCAATGAATCCCATGCAACGTGTATTTCGCGTTTCCAAGAGCTGTAAACTTTGCCAGAAAGCGAGAGGCGTTTCCATTGTGGTCGGGAATTAAAAGAAGCCTTACGATATTAAGAAGGGGAGCAGGTGTCATCTCTCCCAGTGAAACAACACCTGCTCGATGGGGGCGTCTGTCGAGTAGGCCCACAGGCTAATGCAACCAACCACGCTTGCCTATACTGTAAAGCGTGTATCTTGCCGCAAAACCTCACCCCATCAAAGTCGAGTTTTCCACAATCCTTAGTTACGTGAAATCATGTATGGACGGCCAGACACTCGCAATGTAAAAAAATGTATGTTCACTTTACTGACTTTGCCGACTTGTCGAGGCCGAGTTGCCGCTTTCGTCTATCGGGAGGGGTCATGAAGCGGATAATCGTACTAATTACTTTCCTAGTCTTGGCCTTTGCGCCGGTGATGTTCGCGCAGTCCAATGAGGATGGACAGGATCGACCTGCTCCCCCTGCTCCTAATGACGTAATCGGTCCACAACTTATCGCATGGTCTGAATTGCAGGAACCAAAGCCCGTATCCCAGCCAGTCCGGCCGTCCGAACAAGGCGAGCGGGGAAGAGACCGGGAATCGGCCCAAACGACGAGTCCCTCACCGGAAAAAACAGCTGCCCCTAAGTCGCCGGCGTCTCAGAATGCCGAGAACCCTCACCAGAAGTAACCCCAAAGTAGGGCATGAACTTTCTCGGCTTTAATATCTGTCCCTCTTAATGATGACGATGTTAGTCTGAAGTCTTCATCCTAGATTCGGGGGAACGATTCCGTAGAGTGCAATCCCGCATCGCCCTCGGTCGCATCCTATTTCCGCGCAATTTTGCCGATGGTGAACCTGCCTCGGCCTTGCGCACCAGATTTTCATTCGCCGGAGACACGCGGCAAGGGCCGTCACCGCCGTCGGCCCTGGATCTGTATGACGCACAACAAGAAGTTAATTCGACGCGGCGGGTCAGTGACACTCTCAAAAAATCCGGAGAAAAGCCGAGAAGAAGTTAGATAAGGCCTGTGGACAAAATGCTCGACCGTTTCGCGCCGCACGGCTAGGATGAATTCTTGAGGATGCCGGTCCAATGGGCTGGCATTCGCGCTCTCAGACACCGGCTGAGCGATGTTGCTTGCCATCACTAGGCTTGCTGGTTGCGGTAAGCTCCTCAATCGGTGGTATTGAGTCTGGAACGATTAATCTACGCTCCGGTGGTTGCACTCCGGTGCGAATTGCTTCCGTCAACATTTCCAAAGCGAGATCGGTGTTCGGTTGGATATAGATAGTCGCGGCAAGCAGTCCGCTGCGCACCCATGACTGACCTGTCTTGGGGAGTCCATCGCATCCAGTAAAAGGGATCTTAAGCCATCGTTCCCGCTCACCCTCCGCGATCTCCGCGAACGCTTTTCTGGCGCCCGCAGCCATACTGTCGTCCTGGGCTCCCACCGCATCGAAGAGGCTTTCCTGCGAAGTGCGCAGCCTCAGCCACGAGCTGACAGCACGGTAGGCGCTCTCTTCAGTCCAATTGCCACGCAAGGTTTTCACCTGAATGTTAGCGGGCTTCGTCAGCATCATGCCCAAAGTCCGCGCTCGCGCGGCAGAACTATTAATGGGACCTTCGATGTACAAAACAGATCCGCCTTGCGGCAGGAGCTGCGCGAACTGTTTGCCCTGAATCTTGCCCACCACCTCATGGTCGGAGCTGATGCAGAAAACAGGAACATGGCAGTTCAGGCGCAGTTTCGAAATATAATCGGGCTCATGGTTCAGGACGACCCAGCCAATATCGGCGGCTGTCGCCGCCCTGGCTACCTGCGGGAACGCGGTGCCGCTCGCGGGTTCAAATATGATCGCATCCGGACGCGACGATGCCGATCCCTGGATGTAATGCAGCAGCTGCTGGCTTTGCGTGACGGAGTCGTTGTTGGCGTGAACGATGGTAATGTCTACACTTAGGCGCTTGGCAGCTCGCTGCGCCGCCGCGGCCTGTTCTTGCTGGTAGTCGTTATCATCGTTCGTAAGCGAGATGAGAAAATTGAGCTTCTTCATCGGATCCCACTTCGAGGATATGCCAATATTGGAAACGCCGAAGGTAACTAGAGTAACGTGGGATGCCACACAGTCGGCCAGTACTAGCCTAGTACGTGGATTCGTCGCGCTGGGTAATCGGTGCTTGCTATGAATGTTCTTGAAAAAACTGTTCGCGACACTTTTGGTCTCGGAAAGCCTCAGTGCCGCCTGACCGCGTGGTCGAAAAAGCGCCAGCCATGTTTCCGGCGCGAAGACAGGTAGGCAAATCTGCGCCCCTCACATACTCATGTAAAAAGCCCGCATCGAAACTGTCTCCTGCTCCAACCGCGTCGACGGCTTCGACCGCGATTGATGGGCATATGAAACGCTCTGCACCACGCTGCGCAATCGCCCCCTCCCGTCCCAGTTTCACCACGATTAAAGGTACAACTTCCCCGAGCTTCATCACGGCCGCTTCGAGATCGGCGACCCCCGCGGCTTTCCGAACCTCGCGCTCATTCGGCAGGAACACGTCGACATACCGCAACGCCTCATCCAGCCCACCTTTCCATCCGTCGTCGGGATCATCATTGGTGTCGAGTGACGTGGTGAGACCGGCCTCTTTCATTTTGCGGAAAAGCTCGGGCACTCGTGGCCGCAGTCCGCGCTGCAAATAAAACGAAGAGATGTGGAAGTGCCGAGAATTGGCGAGATAGTCAAGATCAAGATCATCCCACACCAGTTCCGCAATCGTTCCGGAATAAGTAACCATGTTCCGCCAGGCTTCACGCTGCAAAATAACCGTAAGGCCGGTTTTCACTGTGCCCGGAAGGCGGCGTATCTGCGAAATATCTACTCCGCTCTGTTGCAGCGACAGCAGGGCAGCAGAACCCAGATCATCGTCGCCGATGCGCGATTGAAATCCCACCCGGCTGCCTAAAGCGGAAAGATTGTGCGCCATGATCGCCGATGATCCTCCCAGGGTCAACATCATACGATCAGCCAGCAATTCGCGCTCCGGCGGAAGTTCGTCTGGCAATCCATAAAGGATCAGGTCAAGATTGAGTTCACCGGCAATGGTTACGTCAAATTCTGGCATCCAGACTCCCGCCATCAGACAATCGTGACTTCGATTCCGGCCTGTTTCAAATTTCGCCAATCAGACTTTGAAATTCCACGGTCGGTGATGACTTCCTGTAGCGATGATGGAGGAGCAATCAAGGACAGACTGCGGCGCCCGAACTTGCTTGAGTCGCAAACCGCAATCGTACGCTTCGCGATCTCGACCATCACTCGGTTTACCTTTGCCTCCAGCAAATTGGGCGTGCTCAGCCCGTACTGTACGTCGAAGCCATCGACCCCGAGAAACAGAAGATCGGCGCTCAAGCGGCGCAAAGTTTCTTCCGCAATCGGCCCTACCAGCGAAAACGAATTCTTGCGCAACGTGCCCCCTGTGAGAATCACTTCAACCGCAGTCCCGGTTAATTCCGCCGCGATGTTGACCGCGTTCGTCACGATCGTCAGGCTGCGAAATTCACGCAATGCCCGGGCGATCGCGGTGGTTGTAGTGCCAGAGTCCAGAATTACGACCTGGCCCTCCATCACCTTGCTGGCAGCAGCCTCTGCAATCCGCAGTTTTTCCTGGCGATGGAGTTTCTCTTTTTCCCGTAGAGTTGGATCTTCCAGGACGCTCTCACGCGCCGGCAAGGCCCCGCCGTGGGTGCGATGAACTTGCCCGTGAGCGTGCAAAATCTCGAGATCTTTGCGGATCGTAACCTGGGAAGTCTTAAAATTCCGCGAGAGTTCCGCGACCAAGACTCGTCCCTGACGGCTAAGAATCTCCAAAATGGCGCGGCGGCGTTCTTCGTTCAGCAATCGAGTTTGTTTATCTGCCAGATTGATCGCAAGCGGAGGCCGGCGAGGACTTCTGTTTCGTATTTCTTTTTATAGCGTCTTATTTCGTTTGTCCAATGGAAAGGAGTCTGCGTGAGTCGCGGGCCTTTACTGGGCACTCTCGCCAACTTAAGCTTGTGCCCAGTCCACTTCTGCTGCTGAAACCGCAACTCGCCGCAAGGGTTCGGATATGGCCTTCATCACCTTCTCAAATCCCGCAAAATCTAACGACTGCGGCCCGTCGGAGAGCGCCCGCTCCGGGCAGGGATGCACTTCGATGATTAATCCATCAGCTCCGACTGCCACGGCTGCCCGGGAAACCGCCGCAATCAAACTCTGCTTGCCGGTTCCATGCGAAGGATCCGCGATCACCGGCAGATGAGAAAGATCGCGCGCCAGAGCCACCGCCGCTAGATCGAAGGTGTTTCGCGTTTCCGTTTCGAAAGTCTTGATGCCGCGTTCGCAGAGCACAACCTGATTGTTTCCTCCCGAGAGGAGATACTCCGCAGCCAGCAACCACTCCTTCACCGTCGCCGAAGGCCCCCGCTTAAGCAATACCGGTTTGCTCACTTTAGCAAGTCGCCGCAGCAGCGCGAAGTTCTGCATGTTGCGTGCCCCGATTTGCAGCATGTCGACATGTTCGCAGATGATGTCCACATCCTCCGTGCTCATCACCTCGGTCACCACGGGCAGCCCCGATTGCTCGCGCGCCTCCTGCAGAATCTTCAGCGCCTCCAATCCGAGTCCCTGAAAATCGTAGGGGGAAGTCCGCGGCTTGTAAGCCCCGCCGCGCAGCATGATCGCCCCAGCCTTCTTCACGGCGTGAGCCGTGCTCAGCAACTGCTCGCGCGATTCCACGGAGCAAGGTCCCGCCATGATCACAACTCCTGGCCCACCAATCGCGACGCCACCCACTTTCACTACCGATCGCTCCGGCTTCACTTGCCGGCTGACCAGCTTGAAAGGTTGTGCGATTGGGACGACATTCTCCACTCCCGGTGCGACCTGCAGCGCCTCGATTTCATGCCGCCGTCCGTTTCCAACGGCGGCCACAATAGTGCGCTCCACGCCACGCGTGACGTGTGGCTGATAGCCCGCCTCGCGAATGCGCTCGATTACATGTGCGATCTCCTGTTCCGTTGCTTTCTCCGACATGTTGACAATCATTAGCGTTCTCCTGGAGTTTGGACATTTTCCCTATAGAGGCACAGACACAGAATTCTTACTGGTTCTTGTTTTGTTTTTCTCCTCGTCTCTTCGCCCTTTCGAGGAAGGCTCCTTCCTTCGCCAAAAAGCAAAAGCCGCGATCTTTGGAATCGCGGCTTCCAGCTGAACTCTTGCCTGAAATTTAGTCGATCAAATTTGGTCGATCATGAATGACTCAATCTCGTCGCAAGCGCCGCCGCAGCCGCTACTCCGCCAAAACGGTAGTAGCGAAACGGCACCGTAAACGACGTGAATAACGTCAAAGAAGTTCCTCGTATAAACTGCTTTCTGCGCTCTAGTGGCGGCGCGTTATTGTATCGAGCTGGCGGTATTGGAGAAGACATTATTTGCATTGGATCCGATCAGCCGAATTGTGCCGACCACCAGAACCAGAATCACGGCCAGCATCACCGCATATTCAGCAATGTCTTGCCCTTCATCTTCCGACCAAAACCTGCGAATGAATTCGGACATTTTCCCTCCAATCCGAACCTCTGTTTTTTGTGTATTCCTGTGTGAGGAAGTGTGGCGCAATGAATGCACCAATAATGCCGTAGCCGGGAGTGCTTGTCAATTGTGAAAATTCTCCGTATGCAGAAATCTTGCTCCCCCATGCCTTGACGGATTCACTCCCAACCTCCATTCTCTTTGCCATGGATCCACACCTTTTTGTAGCTGAAATCTACCGCCGCATGGCCCTGCGAACCGGTGATACCAGGCGCGTGCCTCCGACTAGGGAGAGAATCGACGAGGTCGCTGGGGAGTACCGCTCTTTCTTACCCAGAGATAAAGACGCTGCAATTCTGGACATCGGCTTTGGCGATGGCTGGTTCATGGCGGCCTGCTTAAAGCTGGGCTACACCAATGTCGCGGGCGCAGAATATGCGCCGGAGAACAAACCATATTTGAAGGATTGGAACGTCCGTCTATTTAAGATCGAGACCGAGATCGGAGAATTCCTCGCCAATCATCCCGCAGAATATGATTTCATTCACATATCACACGTTATCGAGCACATCCCTAAGTACTCGCTCCTTTGGATTGCAGATGCACTTTACCAGGCGCTGAAAAAAGGCGGGACACTATTCCTGCGAACTCCGAACATGGAGGGACCGTGTGCCAACTCCTCGTATTACGTCACCCTCGCCCACGAGTACGGTTTCAGCGGCTCTAACCTTATATCGCTTCTTTCCATCTGTGGTTTTGACGATATCCGTCTTCACGCGCCAGATGTTTCACGCGGATTTCGTCAGCGACTCGGTGTTCTCGCGCGGTGGCCTTATATTCAGCATAGTCGAATTCGGAATCGTCTCTTCGGAGTAAATTCCGGCGGCCAATTCGGCGCCGAACTCGTCGCGACCGCCCGGCGCGGCGACTTCCCCTGTCTGTTCGATCAAAAGTACCGCTAGTCCGCGGGCATGAAGCTGTAGGCCCGAAACTGATAGGCTGAACTGAGACCGTGCCCATCGTCCACAATCTCCGCATCACCCTTGAAATGATCAAATGGGAGCACTCCATCTTCGCTCTCCCATTTGCTCTGTGCGGGGCCATGCTCGCCGCCTCGGGCCTTCCCTCCGCCCATCAACTTCTTTGGATCGTAGTCGCCATGCTAGCCGCCCGCTTTGCTGCCATGGCCTTCAATCGACTCGCTGACGCTTCCATCGATGCCGCCAATCCCCGCACCCGCAGCCGCGCGCTGCCCGCAGGACAACTTTCGCACGCGTTCGTCGCCACTTTCGTCATTGTCTCCTGTGCCATTTTTATTATGGCCGCTGCTCAACTCAATCGCCTTACGCTCTGGCTCTCGCCGGTCGCGCTCGCCGTTTTGCTTCTCTACTCTTATACGAAACGCTTCACCCGCTGGTCGCATCTCGTCCTGGGATTTGCGCTCGGCATCGCCCCTTCCGCCGCTTGGATCGCTGTTCGCGGCTCGCTCGATCCTCGCATTCTTCTTCTCACCGCAGCCGTAACTTTCTGGGTCGCCGGCTTCGATATCCTCTATGCCTGCCAGGATTATGAATTCGACTGCGCTGCCGGACTACACTCCATCCCGCGCCACATCGGCATCCACGGCGCTCTCTGGGTCGCTCGCGCCTTTCACGTCGTGATGCTGCTTTTGCTGATCGCTCTGCTCCCAGCCTTCACCCTCGGCAAACTGGCGATAGCCGGCGTCGTGGCCGTCAGCCTGCTGCTCCTCTACGAACATTCTCTCGTGAAGCCCGACGATCTCTCCCGCCTCAATGCCGCCTTCTTCACGATGAACGGCGTAATCTCGGTAGTCTTCGCCCTCTTTATAGCTGGGGATTTGTGGCTCAGAAAATGAAAGATGAATCAAGAGTAGTGAGTGACTGCGCAGTAGAGTCGAAGAACGAGCGGCAGGCGACTTGCCCCCACGGCTAGAACAACTGTTTTCTGAAGAGCGGCGCGAGGCGTTCATGTAAACGATTTACCGCCTGGGACAATTTTTCCAGTCCAGGAGTGTCCAGTCCCAGCTCCAGCGATTCCAGGTCAGTCGTTAAGTCTTTCGTAATCTGAGTTGCTCGTCGGACTCGCTCTTTCGACAATAGGTCCAGAACCCGATACGGATCGCGATGCTGCTGTTGCAGTTCACTCCATTGTTGGACGGCCCATGCGGTTTGGCGAATGCTATCGACCGCATCGCGGAAGTCGCACAGCACGCGAGGAGCACAGTCGCCGGAGATTACGAGTTGCTCCAACTTCTGGAGTTCCTCAGTGGCCGCCTTCAGCCGTTCCCCGACCGGTCTTCTATCCGTGCCGGATACTTCCATAGCCATACTCGTGGAATTCGATGTGCGTAGTTGCGCCAGTCGGCGCAGCCGTGCAACGATCTTTCACCGCTCGGCATAACACTCATCGGCCACTTGCTCCAAAGACTTCAGTTCGAGGTGCGAGACATAACTGACGACGGCAGGCGAAATGTTCGTGCTGAGAGAATTACCCAAATTATGGGCGAACAAATAGCGAAACTGATAGACTGCGAGAGCCATGGCCCGCCGTCCCGATCTCGAAAAACGCGAAGAAATACTCAGCCGTGAACACCTGGACGAACTTAGCGAAAACCTCGCGCACCTGAGCATGAACGCCGTTCTCGACTTCTACCAACGCGCCTATCGCGATTGCCGCATCGTCAACAGCCACACCTTTCCTCCCGCCCGCGCAATCCAGGAGTTGGTACAAGCGTGGAAACAACTAAGGAAGTGGCAGCGGAAGTGACTTTGACGGCGAAAAATTCGTAATTGACTACGCAAAATCGCGCAGCAGTCATCCACTGATAACAGTCATCCACTCATTCATCTACTTATTAAGACTCGTGCGAACCTAGAATGTTTGCGTCCAGCCGACCTCCAAGAACCGTCCTGCATCTCCGAAGCGGGGTTGTATAATCAGGTTGGCGGTGGGAATAGCTCAACTGGCAGAGCACCGGACTGTGGCTCCGACGGTTGCGGGTTCGATTCCCGTTTCCCACCCCAGATTTCTCCCCGGCTTTGATCCGTTTACCACTTGTTTTCCTGGGAGTCGGCCAGGAGTCCGCCGATACAGATACATATGTGGTGCAACTCCCGGTGACCCAAGGTAGGATGCGGGATTCGGCTAGAGTCAGATGAAACGGATTTTCCCTCCATTTCGATCTTCTGCACGGCAGTTGGGGCCGCTGGAGCAACGCGTCTTGAACGGGCTCTGGGTTCGGGGCAGCGCGACTGTGCGCGAGCTTGTGGAAGGTAGCTATCAGGATCTCGCGTACACCACTTTGATGACCACGCTGGACCGGCTATTCAAGAAGGGTCTGCTCACTCGATCGGAAGAAGGTAGGGCATTCCGCTATGCTCCGAGATTCAGCCGGGAAGAGTTGCATCGCGAAGCAGCGAGCAATGCCCTTCGCCAATTACTGGACGCGAGTCCAGCGTCTTCGTTGCCACTTTCATTTCTGGTGGAAATGCTGAGCGAGCGAGACGCGCGATTGCTCGACGATCTGGGAAAGCTGGTGGAATTGAAACGCCGCGAACTGGGCCAACAAAGTATGGACAAACAGAAGACGGGACAGCCGAATATGGGACAGCCGAATATGGGGCAACCGAATATGGGCCAATCGAAGACAGGGCAACCAAACAGGGGCCGTCGATTTTCGAAGGAGATTGAGTGATGTTCGCCCTGCGCGGGATCGCCGTCTGTTTTTCGATCTTCTTCCTACTCTATGGTGCGCTCTCAGTGGCAGTCTGCGGGGTGTGGCATAGCCTCTGGCGCGGCAAGAATCGCTCTTCAGTCACGCGCTTCGCGGACTTGCTCTTCGCCTGGCGGATGGTTCCATTCGTGATCGCAACTGCAGTAACATTTGTCTTAGCCGTGCCCTCGTTTCTTCTGCTCGAGCCCGGCGCGGTAAATGAATCCGTAGGCAATGCGGCGGCGGTGCTGGGCTGCTGCGGGATTGCTGTAGTTCTGGCGGGAATGTGGAATGCGGTAGCGGCACTCGTGAGGGCTGCACGAATGGTTATGCGGTGGTCCCGCTGGGCGAATCCGATCGCATCGAGTTCGGTTGGTTCGAATCCGATTGCTCCGTCGCTCCTCGATTCGAATATGTCGGTCCCAGTCCTGCGTACTGCGGCAGTCGCGCCACCGCTCACGGCAGCGGGGATTTTTCGTCCACGCGTGTGGCTGTCGGCAGCGGCGGAGTTTGTGCTGAATGACCGGGAACTGCAGAGTGCATTGCGGCACGAAGCGGTGCACGTGCGTCGCCGGGATAATTTACGAAAGTTGATGCTGCGCATGGTTGCATTTCCGGGAATGGTTGAACTGGAGAGTGCCTGGCGTGAAGCCACTGAGATGGCCGCCGACGATGCCGCGGTCTCGAACGCTTCCGAAGCTCTCGACTTGGCTGCGGCTGTGATCAAATTATCGCGCATAGCGCCGCTCGAGCCGCCGGCAGAGTTGACCACAGCTTTGGTCCACAGCCCGGCCGAGTCTGTAAATGCGCGCGTGGAGCGCCTGATCGCGTGGAAACAACACGAGCCCATCCCTGCAAACAGATTTTCTTCTGTATGCGCACTCTTCGCGGCAGCAGGAGTGGTTGCGACATTGGTCGTGAGTTACAGCCAATTGCTGCTTCTGCTGCACACGGCCACAGAGTGGCTGGTACGATAGCGCCGATTTACGAAGGTCCGGAACGGTCACGGCGCCAGACCAGGTCCCAGCTCTCGCGACGATCCACGAACCCCGTGATCTTGCCCGCCGCGTCCCGCTGAAAGATCTTCCGAATCCGCGGCTGCCCAGGGACGAAGAGCACATCGCGAACCTCGACCAGCAGAGGCTTCAACACTCCTGCCTGCCGTCCGCCTATCAATTGCTTCCCATCCCACTCAATTACGTATACAAGATTTTCTCCACCCAGATATCGACCGGCATATTGCTGCAGGATATCCGGAGGCAGCGATATTGCCGGAGGATCTTTGAGCAGCGCGTAGACATGAACCAGATGAAGTTTCCAATCGCTCGCCTCACGGCGCCAAGTCTCGGTCATGAGATAGCGCGCGAAAAGCGTCTGGCCATGGTAATCCTCTTGTTCGTCGTCGGTGTGAACCACAGTAGCAAGGTCTCCCGAAACATGAACCGAGTAGGAGGCGATCTGAAGGCGGCCAGAAGTCCCAGCTGACAAGGGTTCAAGTTGTTTGAGGAATTCGTCGCGATTCATGATTGTGCCGTTCTCATCCACGTACACAGCGTCGGCGGCGAGGGCATCATCCCAAACTTTTCGATCACCGGGTGCAAAGGCGTCGAGGAGGGCTTGGTCCCTGGCTCGCAACAAGTTAGTTGTCTGATCAACAGTGTTGGGAGCATGGGTATTGGGAGCCTGAATCGCGAGGGCAGCAATCAGGGCAAGGATGATCATGGGATCATTGTATGAGGGTTACGGGATATCAGGTGACTTAAGCGGAGGAGGTGCTTCAGAAAGTCACGCGCACACCCAACTGCGCAGCGAATGGGATCCCTACCGTGGTGCCGGGGCCAAAGAAATCTCCTAACCCGCCCTCGGGTATCTCGAGTTGCTTCAAGCTGGTAAGGGGCGTGGTCTGGGTGCAACTCGCGTTGGTGCAAACGCTGGTGACGTTGGTGATACCGGTGGCTGGATTTGGCGCCATCTGGGTCGCGGGTATCGGAAGCTGGGCGACATTGACCGCAAAATTCGCTCCAGGATTATTGCGGTTAAACAGGTTGAAGAACTCGATAAACGGATCAAACTGCCAGTGCTCCCCGATCTTGAACGGGCGCGTCACGCGCAGGTCCGACTGGATATAAGGCGTGCCGCGGAATTCGTCGAGGCTGGTGTAAGCTCCATTCACATAAATGCGGTCCGTGTTGTCGGCATTCGTGATCGTGATAGGGCGGGCACTTTCAATCTGATTGATGGTGCTCAGTTCAAAACCGCCAGGGACGTGCACCGTGCCGGCAATCACGATGCGGTGGCGAACGTCTTCGCCAGACGGGCCATAGTCGCCTGGTCCGAAAGCGTTCAGGAATCCGGGATTCGGCTGGGTGGGCTCGTTTGGGCAGACGCCATCCACGTAGTCAAACAGCTCGCCAAGCAGGCATCCCCATGTCTGCGCTTTCGAGAGAGTGTAATTGGCGACCAGATTGAAGCGGCGCATGTTGCCTTGCACATGCAGCATCAGAGCGTTGTAGCTGGAACGGTTGTCGGACTCGAACACATTCACATTCGGCACCACGGCCATCTGATCGGAGGCATCCGCCTCAGGAATGAGCGGACTGAGCAAGTTGCTGCCGCCGGCGTAGGGGAAGCCGCGATAGCCGTGATTGCCCTGCTCGTGCACGTAATCAGCGCTGGCCAGCCAGTGCTGGTTGAAAGCGTGCTGCACTCCGCCGGTGGTATGAATGGAGTAGGGCGTTTTGTAAGAAGAGCCGATCAGATTTCCCGTGGCGGCGGCGCCACCTTGAAGGCAGCCCGCGCCGGTTAGGGCATAAGTCCCCGGGCCTCCGGTAAGGCTGCAGGTTCCAGTAGTGAAGTTGGAATTGTTGACTCCCTGAAATGCAGTTGCCCACCCGTTCTGTGCGAGATCGTCATAGAAGAGGCCGAAGCCCGCGCGAATTACGGTCTTCCCGCTAGCGCCGGGTGAATAAGCGATTCCAAGGCGAGGCGCGATTTGTTTACGATAATCACTCGGGAGGCTGGACACAATTGGAATCTGCAACGCCTTAAGGGTCACAAAGGCGGCGTTATCGGCTTGACTCCGCCCCGAACCGGTGAATAGTCCCCATGTCGTCTGATAACGCAAGCCATAATTGACCGTGAGTTGGTGCGAGACGCGCCAGGAATCTTCAGCATAGAGACCGAGACGTTGAACATTTTGCGAAAAGCTGCCGTCGCCGGCGGGGGTAAAGGTGCAACCAATATTGGTCCTTGGGTCGGGCATCGGATTGCACATCGCGCTGGGAGGCGTGTAATAAAACCGCAAGGCACTCGTGATTCCGCCGCAATCGGGGCCAGGCGGATTGATGTAGCAATCGGGATTGGACGGATAAGTGGTGAACTGCTCCGCGGTCGATGCAAACTTCCCGCTCAGTACCGGTTCGTGAATGAAGTCAATTCCGAACTTGAGGGCGTGATCTCTTACAACGTGGCTCAGGTCGTAGCGGAACTGGTATTTGTCCTGGTTGCGCAGGTCGGGAAAAAGAGTGATAGGAGTGGCAAATTGATTGTCGCCAAACGTCTCGAAGCCGGAGACGGTCAATGCGGTCACGCTGAAGGGAAACTGTACGGCGAATCCGAGATCCGAATTCCGAGTCTGCGTCAGATGCAACAGGCTGGCGTCGAGAACCAGATTGCCCAGCCAGTTTGAGTTGAAAGTATAGGTATTGCTGAGCGCCACATTCCAGTAATTGTTGTGCGTGAGCAGACCGGTCGAAGGCAGCGTCGCCTGCTGCACCAGGGCGTTGTGCGTTGTATAGCTGTCTTCCGATATTCGCAGGAACCAGTTCGATTTTGACGACTGCGCCCAGTCAAAACGCAGCGAACCGAGGTAGTCGCGAAAGGGAATCGGAACCGTGGCGGGAATCGGGATGGAGGGAATGCCGGTGATCAATCCCTCTGAGGCCAATTGTGCCAACGCGTCAAATTGCGTGGTGCTGGCCGGGCTGTAAGCGATGCTCGCGTTTTCGTGGACATTTTCGAATGAGGTGAAGAACCAGACTTTGTCTTTTGCGATGGGGCCGCCGACCGTTCCAACATAGTTCTGGCGGGAGAACGGCTGCTTCGGATTTGGCGCCGGATTCTCGATGGGAAAGCGGGCATTCAGCGCCGCCTGGCGATCATAGAACGCCCCGCTCCCGTGCCACTCATTGCTCCCGCGCTTGGTGGTAATCACCACTGACCCGGCCGTAGTCCAACCCGTATCGGCGTCTTCATTCGAAGTGCGCACTGCGAATTCCTGAACGCCATCGGGCGAGAAATTCTGCAGGAAACCGCCGATCCAATCGTCGGAATTATCAGCGCCGTCAACCGACAGTTCGTTGTTCAAGCCCGAGCTTCCTCCGGTAGAGACGGCTGTAATGCGCGCCTTGGTGGGATCGGAAGGCTCGACGGGCTCGGTCCCAGGCACGAGATAGGCGACGTTGGCAAAACTGCGTGCCGGTAGCGGCATAGTTTCAAGGTCCTGTCTGCCAACTACGCCTCCGCGAACCGCGCTCGACGTATCAATTGTTTCTGTCGTGATCGAAGACGAATCTCCCTGCACGTTGACCGTTTCGCGCGCATTTTCCGGCTTCAGCGTGACTACGATATCGCGCACCACGCTGACCGCCACCCCTACATCCGCAGTGGCCTGGCTAAAACCTTTAGCGGTCACTGTGACGCGATAGGAGCCGGGCAGAAGGTCATCGAGGCGAAACTCCCCGCGGTCTTCGCTGGCGGCCTCGCGTTGCACCGAAGAGCCCGCCAGCTGTGCGACGATCTTAGCAAAAGGGACGCGGGCGCCAGTTACATCCTGCACGCTGCCGCGGAGCGATCCGCGCGAGTTCTGACCGTGAAGGTTCGTCGCGAGCAGAATTGTGAATAGCATTAGGGAGAACGGGGTCCGGCGCGATGGGGTCTGCCGCGAATTTGCTTTCATGTTCTGGACAGTAGCGAGACTAGACGGCCCACGGCTGCTACTACCAGAGGTCGTTGGAATGAAGGCTAATCTGACCAGCGCTGTGGAGTACGGTCCCAGCGATGTTTTTTCAATTCGGCGAGCAATCTGGCGTCGAGCGGGCCGGCATCACTTGCGGCAACGTTCTGCCGGACGTGCTCCGCACTCCGCATACCCACGATCGTGGTGCTAACCGCGGGATGCGATAGGATGAAGCGCAGAGACATTTCCGGAAGCGTCATACCGGCAGGCAAAATCTGTTTCAACTTTTCCACGTGCTCAATGGTATTTGCCAGATTTTCAGGTCCGAAATAAAGGGACCGCCAATCGCTTTTCGGGAAGCGGGTTTCCAAAGTCATCTTGCCGCCCAGGCTGCCTTCGTCGAGGGGCACCCGCGCAATCACGCCGATGTTCAAATCCTGACAAAGTGGGAAGAGATTATCCTCGGGCGCCTGATCGAAGATGTTATAGATCACCTGCACCGCGTCAACCAGTCCCGTGTGCAAAGCCTTTATGCCATTTTCCGGCTCCCAACGGTTCAGGCTAAGTCCGAAGTAGCGAATCCAGCCGCCATCCTTCAGTTTCTCGACCGTTGCGCGAAACTCCAAATTATCGGTCCAACTGTCATCCCAGACGTGGAACTGCAGCAGATCGATTGAGTCGACGCGAAGTTGTTTGCGGATGAGGTCAGCATACTTCAGTACATGGTCGATGGAAAAAACGTCGAGGTATTTGTAGGTTGCAAGCGCGGGCCATTGTCCGTTGGCCGGTGGAATTTTCGAGGCGGCATAGAGGCGCTTCTTCGCGTTGCGCGCCATAATTTCGCCGAGCAGGCCATCGCTCTTGCCCTCACCGTAGGCCCAGGCGGTGTCGAAGAAATTGCAACCCGAATCGACGGCGAGTTGCAGGGAGGCAAGCGATTGCTGATCGTCCGAGCCGGTCCAATCGCTCATGCCCCAAAGCCCGTAGGCAATGTCGCTGACTTCGAATCCGGTTCGGCCCAGCTTTCGGTATTTCATGAATGGTTCTTTCTTGAAGATGACTCTATGAGGGATTGTTCGAACCCTGACATCCTAGCAGTTCGGGTCGTAGCGCTCGATAACGCCCCGCGATCTGCTTTGCTGGCTATCGATTTTTCGATGCGAGCTATTAAGATTTTGCGGCCCACAGGTCGTTCTCGTGATGTTTCAATGGACGTAGAACATAGACCTGTGGAGGTATCGATGAAATCACAATTTCCCTCTCCTTTGACTCCTTCTTACCACGAAGAGGAACTGAATGCGCTTTCGCCTTCGTCCCGTTTGCAGGACGAAAAAATATCGGATGATTCGGGCGCGGAAGCAAAAATCCCGAACAGTGCTCTTGCACCAGCGGGGTTGAAGAATCCATTCTGGAAGTAGTGGTCCGGTGTAAGACCCGAGTTGAAACAACGATTGGAATCCCTTGCAAGGCCAATGCCTGCAAGGGATTCTTCGCTTTTCAGGGGGTTAATATCAGCGCAAGATCGGCAGGCAGAGGCACGGGCGCAAGGCGAAAGGCAGCGCCGAAATCTCCTGGAGCGCCGGATGTAGCTGCGCATCGCGGCAAGGCTCAAGAGTAATGACAAAGGGCAGAGAGTTTTTGTCGAAGCCCGGCTTTTGCAGCACGGCATCGATGTTCAGTTGGTGAGCCGACAGGATTGCGGCGATACCTGCGATAATCCCCGGTTGATCTTTCACCACCAGTCGCAAATACCAAGGAGTCTCGAAGTCGGAACTCACCTTTGGTGACCTAAGTTGCAGTAGGGAGTGCGGCCGCGACCCGGCCGCGAGATTTTCCGCAACGCACATCAAATCTGAGACCACCGCTACAGCCGTTGGATCGCCGCCTGCCCCTGCACCCAGGAAGGCCATGTCCCCGCTGTACTCTCCGGAAGTCAAAACCAGATTGAGATTCTCCTGTACGCGTCCGAAGGGCGACTCCATGGGAACTAGGCTTGGCCCAACGTCCGCAAACAATATGGTCTCGTCCAGATTGGCTGGTGGATGCGTGGGCAAGTCAGCGCGGGAGATTTGTCGGATCGTGCAGCCCAGCTCGGCGGCATAGTCGAAATCGACCGCGTCGATGGCGCGAATGGTGCGGGCGCGAATGTCTCCAGGTAAAACGCGCAGCTGCAGACCGGCTAGAGCGAGGATGGAAAGTTTGGCGCGCGCGTCGCCGCCGTCAAGGTCTTCGCTGGCATCGGCTTCCGCATAGCCGCGGGCTTGCGCTTCTTCGAGCGCTTCGCTGAACGGAATGCGAGCAGTCTCAATCCGGCTAAGAATGTAATTGCAGGTGCCGTTCAGAATGCCGGCGATGCCGTGCAAGCGGTCGCCGCTCAGCCCGGTTCGCAGCGCGGGCAGAACCGGTACACCACCGGCAACGGAGGCTCCAAATTCCAGCTGGCAGCCATTCGAACTTGCAAGCTGCAGCAACTCCGGACCATAACGGGCGATGAGTTGTTTGTTCGCCGTGACCACTGACTTGCCGGCGTTCAAAGCGCCGCGCACCAGTTCTTCCGCCGGAGTTAATCCACCGATCAGCTCCACCACGATGTCGGTATCGGAGGCGAGAATTGCGTGGATGTCTTCGGTCCAAATCACTTCACTCGGCACCCAAGGCTGCTTCTTGCGTTCGATATTGCGATTGCAGACGTGGGTCAGCCGCAACAGGTCATCACCGTTCTTGCGCTCGCACAGAATCTTGGCTACGGCGCGGCCTACGGTTCCAAAGCCAACCAGGGCAACGCGGCGCGCAGCATTTCCTTCCCGTGAAATGATTGCAGAACTGGCGTCGAGTGAGGGTGGAGATTTGCGCAAAATTTTGCTCTCAGAATGAATGCAGTTTTTATCATACGTTGGAGTTGCAACTCCGCGAAAAGGAAATCGACGCTTATAGTGCGGATAGGACAGCATTAGCAGCCATTCATTGACTAGCCAGCGTTGCCTTCGTAATATGAAACGACTCGAAAACTATCTGCCTCCTGCATGATCGGCCAAACCATCTCGCACTACCTCATTGTTGAGAAATTGGGCGGAGGCGGCATGGGGGTAGTTTACAAAGCCGAAGACCTGAATCTGCACCGCTTTGTTGCGCTGAAGTTTCTTCCCGACGAGGTAGCCAGAGACCCCCAGTCCTTGCTTCGATTTCAGCGAGAGGCGCAAGCATCCTCGGCATTGAACCACCCCAATATCTGCACCATTTATGAGATCGGCCAGCATGAATCGCAATCGTTTATTGCGATGGAGTTTCTGGACGGAAGCACGCTGAAGCACCGGATTACCCATCGTCCGATGGAGGTCGGCCCACTGCTGACCCTGGCTATCGAGATTGCCGATGCTTTAGAAGCTGCCCACGCAAGAGGGATCGTTCATCGCGACATTAAGCCTGCGAACATATTTGTGACCGAGCGTAATCACGCCAAGATTCTCGATTTTGGATTGGCCAAAGTCGTCGCGGAACGCGGCAAAATTACTGGAGCCGAACCTACGGCTGGACCCACGTTGGGAGTTAACCCCGAGCAACTGACCTCGCCCGGCTCTGCTCTCGGTACGGTAGCGTACATGAGCCCGGAACAATCGCTCGGCGAAGAAGTGGATGCGCGCACGGACGTGTTTTCCTTTGGCGTGGTCCTCTATGAGATGAGCACCGGTCAGCTGCCCTTTGAAGGAAGTACGTCGGCAGCAATTTTCAATGCGATTCTTAATAAAGCGCCGACCGCGCCACTCGTCTTAAATCCGAAGCTCCCGCCGGAACTGGAGCGCATTGTCAACAAGGCGTTGGAAAAAGATCGCGACTTGCGGTATCAGAGCGCAGCCGAAGTGCGATCTGATCTCAAGCGACTTCAGCGGGACTGGCACCCATCCTCGCGGCAGATGGCCGCCGCTCTGGAGTCCAACGTATCCGTAACGGCGGCGCAGTCGCACCAGAGCGCCCAAGGGACTACGTCCGCGCCGCCGAAACGTGCGAATTTGACCTTGTTGGCCGGTGCGGCCTTAGTGGCGCTGATCGCAGTTGCAATCGCCAGTTTCGTGGTGGGTCGGCGAAGCTCCACGGTTTCCGTGCCGACATTTCGCGAACTGAGCTTCCGTCGCGGCTCTCTTTTGGCAGCCAAATTTGCGCCAGACCCTCGATCAGCCGTTTACAGTGCCAGTTGGGAGGGAGATCCCGAATCCGTCTTTATCAGTTCACCGAATTCAACCGAATCCCGCGATCTCGGCCTACCGGAAACTGAGGTACTAGCGGTGTCGCCGGCGGGACAGATGGCGGTGTTGAGGCATTTTACTGTCAGTCCCAATCATTTCACTCATCGCGGTACGCTCGGTCAGGTTTCTATTGGCGCGGATGCTCCCCGCGACTTGCTCGACAATGTTGAAGGTGCCGATTGGGCCCCCGGCGGAGAATCATTAGCCGTAATCCACGTCGTGAATGGCCAAAGCCGAGTCGAGTATCCAAATGGAAAAGTCTTGTATGAAACCCCCGGCTGGATCAGCCATTTGCGCTTTTCTCCTAAGGGAGATCGCCTCGCATTTATCGACCACAATTTGCTGGGAGACGACGGCGGCACCATCAGCGTAGTTGATCTTAAAGGCAAGAAGTCTGACTTGACCGAGCGTTGGGCAAGCGCCCTAGGAGCTGCCTGGTCGCCTGCAGGGGACGAAATCTGGTTCACTGCCACCGCCTCCGGTTTCAGCCGCTCCTTGCGGGGTGTCACGTTATCGGGCAAGGTCCGAGAACTACTCAGCGCTCCCGGAACGCTTACTCTGCATGATGTCGGCGCTGGGGGCCGCGCACTCATTTCACGCGACGCCTTGCGAGCGGGCGCAATCGGGCTCGCGCCGGGAGAGAACAAGGAACGCGATCTGAGCTGGCAGGACTGGACTGTCCCCATCGACATCTCCGAAGACGGGAAGCTCATACTGTTCATAGAGGCAGGTGAGGCGGGCGGCGGCGAATACGCAGTTTTTAGCCGCGATACAAATGGTACGTCCGCGGTGCGTCTGGGCCAGGGCTCCGGAGAAGCATTATCTCCAGACGGTAAATGGGCTCTCGTCTTGCGGCAGAATATGTCCCCGCCCGACTTCATACTACTCCCGACCGGCGTGGGACAGCAGCAAGCGGTTTCAACCGGCAACGTGGTTCCCTCCGGCGGCCAGTTCTTCGGCGATTCCAAGCATCTGCTGTTTGATGGTAATGAGCCGGGACATGCCCGGCGGGTGTACATGGCAACCTTAGGCGGTGGCCCGCCCCGGCCCATCACCCCCGAAGGATTTAGCTTAGGGACGCACGCCCACGCGGTTTCGCCGGATGGTAAACAAATCGCCACGATTGCCAGCAATGGTATTGCTTTGATCTCAGTGGATGGAGGCGATCCGCGCTTTATCCCCGGTTCGTTTCCCAACGACGCACCCCTGCGTTGGGATAAGAGCGGGGATGCATTGTTTGTGGGACAGCGTGGCGAAACATCTTGCCCTGTTTCTCGCCTGGATATCCAGACGGGCGCGAGAACACCATGGAAGACCGTTCGGCCTGCTGATTTAGCGGGAGTGGTTGGCGTCGCGTGTCCCCGAATCGCTGCCGACGAAGAGCATTATGTTTTTGGATACGTCCGCAACCTCTCTGATTTATTTCTTGTGGAGCACTTAAAGTAGGCGGCTCACGCCGAGTGCCGCTCCCCCGACCCAGTATCAAGTTTGAGTAACGGCCATTTGAAACTGACCCGTCGGTTCGGGCTGCTTGTCCGGCACAGTCCGCATCAAAGTTGGTAAGATGATGCGATCCCGCTGCAAGCAGGGACCACTCTTCTTGCCAGCAATCACAAGCGGAACCTTGATCGAACGGCGCCTCTCTCACCATGCCGAGCGCCGCCACTACGCCCGGTTATGGGAGGAGAATGGATGATGGGAAAGTTCGCGGCTGCGAGTGTTCTGAGGGTGCTGGTTCTGACAGGTCTGACAAGTTTCTTCTCAATACCGGGGGTTTGCCAGACAGCGCCTCCCGCTCAGACTCCCGCAACTACTCCCGCGGCACCACCCCAAGGTACACCATCCCCAGAGACTCCAGCTCAAGAGGCAGAGCCGGCAGCACCAACTTCCAGCGCGCAAGCTCCCTCGGCGCCACCGCCCGCCACCGGCCAGGAACCGGCCGAGGAGGAATCGACTTCTCGCCGAAAAAAGCGCGCACACGATTTCAAGAACTGGAATTTCAATGTCGGGGCTGGCGCCAATATAGACAGTGGCTCGACAAAAACGTTTGTGCGGGGAGGGGGCGTGGTTGGCACGATCGGTGTGGCGCGCAACGCCAACAAATATCTTGGACTGCGTGCTGATTTTTTTTATGCGGATCTTCCGCTGCGAGACTCTACGCTGCAGCTCGCCCAGGCGACCGGAGCTACCAGCTACGTCCTAGCTCTAACCGTTGATCCCATCATTAATATTCCCGTGACCAAGGAATTCAGCGCCTATGTCCTATTCGGGCCCGGCTACTACCATCGGGCGGGTAGCTTAAATGGTAACACTGCAGTGCCGGGTTCGGGGTGTAACTCGTTCTGGACCTGGTGGGGCGCGTGCTCCAGTCTCAGCATTCCTCTTAGCGGTAGCTTTGTGAATTCCAGCCAGAACGAATTTGGGTACAACGTTGGCGCAGGTGTGGCACGCAAGATGCCCAGTGGGGTCGAGATCTACGCGGAATACCGGCTAACGCACGGATCGGCGAACGGAACAACAACCGATTTTCGCCCGATCACCGTGGGCGTGCGCTGGTAACAATTCGCGGCAGTCGCCATTCATGATTTTTGTGATCCACAGAGCGGCATTAGTGAGGATTCGTGCGGTAGCTCCAGAGATCCCCGGTTTGCTCTTGTAGTTGCACCAACGACGCCGCTGGAACCGGCTGCGAAACCGGGGCGCTGCAGTTGGCTTCGCCCACTGCTGCTTCGACAATGTGATGTGCGGGGGCGAGCGAGCAGGCCGGATCCGTCGCGGTTGCGTTGCCGGTCAACAGCAGAGCCTGGCAACGGCAACCACCAAAGTCAACCGCACGCTGGTCGCAACCGCGGCAAGGTTCCGGCATCCATTCTTCTCCGCGAAAACGCTGAAATGAAGAAGATTGCCGCCAGATCAGCTCGAGACTCTGTTCTTTGATATTTTCAAACGTCATGCCGGGAATCACCTCCGCGGCGTGGCACGGAAGGACGGTGCCAGAAGGATTGATGAGCATCAATCTACGACCCCACCCTCCCATGCAGGCTTTAGGAAAGCGCGCATAATAATCGGGCACGACCGAATCGATTCGAATACGTCCGGCAAGGCGTTTCTCCGCCACGGCAACGGCTTCGACTGCTTTTTCAAGTTGTCCTCGCGTCGGCAGTAGCGCAGACCGATTCCGCAAAGCCCAGCCGTAGTACTGGGTGTGGGCGATCTCCATGCGCTCGGGCGCGAGTTGTTCGATGAAAGTGATCATCTCGTCGAGGTGATCGATGTTCTGACGGTGAACAACGAGATTTACGGTAAACGCAATTTTGTAGTTGCGGATGATGCGCGATAATTCAATCTTGTGCGTGTGCGCTTTGGCTCCGGCAATCCAATTGGCGAAGTCCTCCCGCGAATCCTGAAAGCTGATCTGAATATGATCGAGTCCTGCATCGACTAAGGCTTTCAGTCGCGGCTCGGCAAGTCCGATGCCGGAGGTGATGAGGTTGGTGTAAAGACCCGCGGCGCGCGCGCCCGCAATGAGTTCCATCAGATCCGGGCGCGCCAGCGGTTCGCCGCCAGTGAAGTGTGCGTGTAACATCCCTAACCTGCCGGCCTGCTGAAAAACATCAATCCACGCAGCAGTAGACAACTCCGTGCTCGCTGCCGCCAGTTCCAACGGGTTCGAGCAGTAGACGCAGTGCAGCGGGCACCGGTGCGTGACTTCGGCGATGAGGGCGAGCGGGTTCGGAATCGTAAGGGCCACTCCTTAGATTATGAACGATTCACGGCGATTGTTGGAACTACTCCTCGCCGTTCCTAATCGTCGTCGGGGTCGTCGTGCGGCCGATTGGCGTCGAGGAAAGTCTCTTTTTTTACAGGCGCTTCAATAGGTTCGAAAATGCGCGGGGGCTTAGTGAACTGGAAAAATCCATGAAGGTCGTCGTTCGCGTAGTAATCGGCGTAGGGGTTCGATGGATCGTCAGAAATAGTGCCGAGGCCTCCAAATACCTCTTCGACAAATTTCAGGATGGCGCCGAAGTCAAGGCCTACCGTGTTGTTCACTGTGCCTGCGGGAGTGTAGGCAGAGACAACCAGCAAGGGTACACGGAAGCCGTACACATAGGACGATGCGACTGCTGGAGCTTTGCTCGAGAGTGGCGGAGGAACGACGTGGTCGTACCAGCCGCCCCAATCATCCCAGGTGATCAGGATGACCGTATCTTCCCAATAGGTGCGAGTTCTACCGTTCACAACGTCAGTGCAGGGGCTATTGCCAATGCTGTTAATGATGGAAGCAACCCAGGAAGGCCCAGAACCGTCCGTCGCTCCGGCATGGTCAGATGCTAGGGCGTCAGGAATGACCCAATTCATCTGGCGGAGTTTGCAGTGCTCGATGTCGGTCAGCACATCGGCAGGATTATGTGTATCGATACATCCGTTGAGGCCAGACGTACAGGGCCACCAATACGTGCCACCGCACGTACCGTCGGTGCTGTTGCAGATGGTGGATATGGCATCGGGCGCCGTCCAAAGAGATCCTTGGCCGGGCGTGTAGTAGGTCCAGGTGATTTGGGGACGGTGCTCGGCGAACAGGTCGACCATGGTCCTGTGAGTGAAGCACGGATATACGAAGGTTTCACCCTGAGTGAACGGATTGAGGAGCTTAGTCGTGGCATTGGCTGGAGCAATGCACCCGTTGGCCGGGGCAAAAGCATCGCTTCTTACATTGAGTGCGTTTTCGTCGATGAACCAGGTTGGTTCAGGACTAAGCCCGGACTGCGAGGTGCCGGCGAAAATGAACTGGTGCGCGGGAAAGCTCGGTCCCTGGTTGGTTTGGAACATGTAATTCGCGTAGCCGTACTGGGAAGCGATTTGGAAGTAAGGGGCGACATCTTTGTATTGAACGTACGCGTAGTTCGGGTAAGCAGGCCCGGGGCAGCCGGCTGCTCCGGCATCGCAGATGACCCTTACGCGGTTGAATCCATCCATGGCGCACTTGGTGCTCGGATCAGTAATTGCTGGCGCATCGCAGGCGTTCACGAACGCGGGCTCGTGGGAGTGATCGAGATCGTAGTCATCTGCTTCGATACTGTCCGCGGTGCCCAGCCTGGACGCGAGAGGAATGGGAACCGACAGAACGTTGAATGCGCTCTTCTTGCCATCGACCATAATGTGCGCTCGGCCGGTTGTAGCGATGTCCAGTCCTGGCAAGTAGTACTGATTGGTTGGGGAGTTGCTGCCGAAGAGGTTGTCGACGGTGCGGTTCTCCTGGTAAATAATCACGACGTGATTGATCGGATTCGGATGTGGGATTTGTCCAAAAGCGGCTGTGGAGCCAACTGCGGCTAGAAAAGCTACCATGACGCGAGTAAAAATTCTCATCGGCCCCACCGTTTGGTGTACTCCCTATGGTGACGCCGATCACCCGTTTAGGATATGGCCCGTCTTTCCTACTGGCGGATGAAAGAAGTTGCTACGTGAAGTAAGTTGCAATCTTGAGCGGATGAGTTCGTTCACCAGATGCACAAACGAACCAGAAGATGGTTTAGCTTCGGCTCGGTGAAACTGCCATCAGATTAGCCAGCGTTTCCCTAGGAGCGTGAGACCTGCTGAGGCCACGACTGTTCGTCGTGGCTATTCGTTTCCGTTCCTAATCGTTATCGGGCCCATCGTGCGGTCGTTTGGGATCGAGGAAAACGTCTTCACTTATGGGAGCCTGAATAGGTTCGAAAAGACGCGGCGGCTTGGTGAACTGAAAAAAACCGCGGAGGTCGTCTTTCGCGTAGTAATCGGCGTACTCGTTGAAAGGTTCGTCTGAGATGGTGCCCAGACCGCCAAATACCTCTTCGACAAATTTCAACATGGCGCCGAAGTCTAGGCCCATGGTGTTGTCGACTGTGCCAGCGGGGGTGTAAGCCGAGACCACCATCAGTGGCACGCGGAACCCATACACATACGAGGAGGCGACTGCTGGAGCTTTGCTCGATAGTGCCGGGGGAACCACGTGATCATACCAGCCGCCCCAGTCATCCCAAGTGATCAGGATGACAGTGTCATCCCAGTAGCTACGAGTCTTGCCGTTTACTACGTCAGTACACCGACTGGAGCCTATCTTATTGATGATGGAGGCGACCCAGGAAGGCCCCGAACCGTCTGTCGAACCGCCATGGTCCGATTCGAGAGCGTCAGGGATAACCCAGTTTACCTGCCGCAGATTGCAATTGGCGACATCGGTGAGAATATCGGCGGGGGCGAGGTCGATACATCCGGTTTGCGTAGGTTCACAAGGTCCCCAGTACTTGCCCTCGCACTTTGTGCCGCCGTTGGTGCAAAGGGTCGAAATACCGTTAGGCGCCGTCCATATACCCCCTTCGCCCGGCGTGTAATACGTCCAGCTGATTGGAGGAGTGTGCTGGGTGAAAAGGTCGACCATGGTTCTGTGAGTAGCGCAGGGGTACACGTTGACCTCGGTTTGGGTGGCGGGATCAAGCTCCCCGACGGTGACGTTGGCGGGAGAAAAACAACCATTGTTGTTGGTTTGCGGGGACAAATTTTCCGCAAGGAACCAGGTTGGCTCAGGACTCACTCCCGACTGTGAAGTGCCGCCAAAAATGAACTGATGGGCGGGATAGCTCGGTCCCGCGTTGGTCTGGAACATATAGTTCGCGTAGCCGTACTGAGAGGCGATCTGGAAGTAAGGGACAACATCTTTGTAGCGAACGTAGGCGTACGTGGGATATTTAGGCCCCGGACATCCGGTTGCTCCCGGTTGGCAGGTGATCCCTACGTGGTTGAATCCATCCATCAGACAAGCAGTAGTCGGATCGGTGATAGCGGGCGCGTCGCAGGCGCTAACGAAGGCGGGCAAGTGGGAATGATCAGGATCGTAGTCATCCGTCTCAATACTGCCGGTAGAGCCTATCGCGGATGCCAACGGGATGGGAACCGACTGCACGGTGAAGACGTTCTTCTTCCCATTGACGATTGTGTAGGCCTTGCCCGAGGTGGAAACCACTAGCCCGGGCAGGTTGTACTTATTTTTGGGATTGTTGCTGCCAAAGAGGTTGTCGACCGTCCGGTTCTCCTGGTAAATGATCACCACGTGCTTGATCGGATTGGGGTACGGGATTTGGCTGAAGGCTGTGGCAGAAGCCAGCGCAGCGAACAGAAACAGTGAAACGCACCGAGAAATTCTCATGGGGGTCGACCGTGGTGGTGTGGATCTCCTCTTTGGTTTTACTTCAGGAAACTTTTCTTTAAAAACTTCTTGCTTCTAAATCTAACGGCTCTCACTCAGTGTAGTGGCCAGCTAAGCTCGCCGCAAGGTGAAGAGAATTGCAACCTCTCGCGATGCAATTTCGTCATTCGAATCCAAAGAAAAACTTTTGGACACTCTTATCATGACTGAAATCGGGCGCTGGACAATGGTTTTGCCCGTCCCCAAATCTTGGGGTGCATCGGTATGGAAGCCGTTTTACTGCTATGTAAATTCAACGTCAAAAAGCAAGGGAAAGCGACCGTTGAAGTGATCCGCAAGGATGCGAGGTGTGCTAGTAATCGACGATCCTTTTGTGACGCAGTTGCTCGAGGAAATTGCTGATGTCGCTGCGAATCTTGGTGGGATCGGCGTCTCTGAATTGCGCCTGCAATTCTGTGATGATCTCGTGAAAAGTGCGCTGGCCGTCGCAACGCTCGATCACCAGCCGGCCGGTGCCTTGCAAGCGAATCGCACCTTCGGGAAACAGGATCACGCGCTCTTGTTCGCTGCCACTCTTATTCTCCGCACTTGTGCTCTCTGCACTCCAGCGGCAACCGGCCGCCAGGCGAGGCTGGCTGTAATCATCAGGAGGCGTCATGTTAGTGGCCGACCTCGAGACGCGGAAAAAGCCAATCGCAATCCTGCACTCGGGTTGAGAGACTTTGTGTAGTCATCCTAGGTGGCCCCGATTTGGAAGGCTCCGGGTGGCGGCCATCCCGGCTGCACGTAGGCGAAATAAAGGGCGTCGAGCTGGGCCCATAAAATGTCACACTTGTCGCGCAAGGCCTGCAACGCCAATTCCTGCTCGGCTCGCGTCTTCGCGTGGTCATGGACGTAATTCACCGCGAACCGCGAATCTTCCGGTGCCTGATAGAGCCTGGCCTCGAAATAATCCAGACCGCCGGCCAGCCAGGGATAGTGCTGGCGCAATTTGTCGACGCGCAAGGTGATCAGCTGGGCAGAAAACAATTCCGTCAGCGACGAGGCGACCGCTTCCAGCAGCGACCGGCTGCGCACGATATTTAAATATTCGTTCACCGCAAATCGCGTAGCTGGAAGAATGCCTTCGCCGGCGCGAACCTGCGCCGGATCGAGTCCGGTAGCTTCCGCCAATTTTATCCAGCGTTTGATGCCGCCTTCGCTGGTGGCATCGCCATCGTGGTCGACTACGCGTTTGCGCCAAGCCCGGCGAAAAACAGGATCCGGCCCGCGCGAGAGAATAATCGAATCCTTAATCGGGATCACGCTCTGATAATAGTAGCGGTTGAGTGCCCATGCCTGTAATTGCCCGCGGCTGAGCTTGCCTTCGTGCATCAGCAAGTGAAAAGGATGTTTATGGTGATAACGCTCCTCCCCGGTGGCTTGTAACCGAGTACGCAACTCTTCGAGCGAAAGTAAACCATCAGTTTGCGATGCGGTTTCATTTTCTACAGGTCGAAATGCCATCCATCCTCCGCCACTTCCCAGCCCGCGCCCCGCACCTGGCGATATTGTGGACTAGCCTCGTCCAGCATGGGATTGGTGTTGTTGATGTGTAGGAATATTTTACGCGGGCGCGGCACTCCCGCCAACTTCTTAAGAGTTTCCTCCACCGGGATGTGGCCCATCTGGCGCGCGGTTTGTCCGCTGCCCTGCACTCGAATCAGTTCGTCGTCATCCCAGAAAGTGCCGTCAAAGAGCAAGACGTTACAGTTCTCGAGTTGTTCCAACAGGTCATCATCCAACTGAGGAACCGCGGCCATGTATCCCAGTCGCAAACCCGCAGGAGATTGGACGATGAAGCCCATGGATGCTTCGTTCGCCGCGAGTTGTGCCTGTCGGTCGGCTGTGACGTAAGCGGGAAAATGTGTGGCCAGCGAGATCGCCCGGCAACTAATCCCCGAGTCTTCGCCTTGCGGATTGCATAAATGAAATTCTTCGTCGGAATGAAAGTCAGTCCACGTTGCTTGACTGGAGATTCGATGCAGCATGCCGAACATCGAATTATCTTCGCGGAGAATGAGGCGAACCGAAGCTGTTGCGTAAATGTGCAAAGGTTGAAGCTCGCGAAGTAGTAGCAGCCCGAGGACGTGGTCAAGATCGGCGTTGGCCAGCACCACACCGGCGACGGGCGACTGGCGCAGGCCATTGCGCGGATGTAATTCTGGCGTAGCCTCAATTTGTGCGCGCAGGTCCGGAGATGCGCCCAACAGAAACCACGAGCGGCCATCCTCAGTGATTGCGACCTGGGTTTGCGCGCGGGGCTTTCCGCGGAACGACCCAACTCTCACAGCTCGGCAGTTGGCACAGGCACAATTCCATTGTGGAAACGCGCCGCCCGCCGCTGATCCAAGAATTCGTACTCGCATCTCTGCGAGTTTACAGCCTGGGGCTGTTGCGAAAGGTAATTTAGCGGAAACTTCGTCAGTGAGGCGTTGTCTGGCTGTTGTCGGTCGGCTTCGGTGCCGGGGCCGACGATTTGTCATCTTTGAAAATCCCCGCGATCTTGCCCAAGAAGCCCTTTCTTTTATTGGGATCTTTGTTCGGGTCACTATTAGAATTTTGGGCGTCCGGTCCGTTGGCAGCCAGCGTGGGAGGCAGCGGTTTGCTCCCTCCGCCGAAAATTCGATTGAAGAAACTGGCTACCGCGCCCGGTTGATCACAGGTTTCGCGGGGCTCCGTGCCGGCGACAAATGCTGCTACGTAATCATCGGGACAGGTCGGTGTTGCCAGGCGGTTCGTGGCTTTGTCCAGTTGCACATCCACCACTCCCGAAGGCTGGACGAAGGGCTTCATATCGGAATATTGCGGCAGCACCGCAGCTTTCTTCATGAACTCCGTCCAAATCGGTGCGGCTGTCTGCGCGCCGCTGAGTCGAAGATCGCTGTAGTCGTCATATCCGACCCAGACGATGCACAGCAGGTTCGAGGTATACCCTGCAAACCAGCCATCGTGGGAACTGCCCGTCTTGCCTGCCGCTGGCTGAGTAAAGCCACGCAGCCGGACCGCCGTATACCCTAAGCCATTGTTGATCACGCTTTCCATCATGTTGGTCATGAGGTAGGCAATGCGGGGGTCGAGAACTTGCCGCTGGTCGGTTTTGAAGTTCGCGACCACGTCCCCTTTGGCGTTGCGCACTGAGTTCACCAGGATCGGCGATAGCCGCTCCCCATTGTTCGAAAACGACGTGTAGGCGCCCGCCATGTCCAGAGGCGTGGCGTCATAGGATCCGAGCGCCATGGCCGGCGTTGCCTTCACCGAAGTGATTCCAGCCAACTTGGCCAGATCTGCAACTTTGTCGTAGCCCACTTCCTCCGCCACTTTTACCGTTGCATTATTCAGCGACATAGCCAGCGCATAACGCAGCGTCACATCGCCGTGGTACTCCTCTTTGTAATTGCGCGGCTCGTAGATCTGATCTCCGTAGGCGAAGCTGGATGGCGCATCGGTCACAGTAGAAGCGGGCGTGATCACAGTGGATGAGCCATCGAGCGCGGTATTCATCGCCGCAGCGTAAACGAAGGGCTTAAAAATCGATCCCGTCGGCCGCTTCGACAAAACGTGGTTAAGCTGGCTGAAACCGTAGTCGCGTCCACCCACCAGTGCGAGCACCGCCCCGGTATGGGGATCGAGTGCAACTAGCGCCACCTGGGCTTGCGGGCCGGGCAGTACGTGGGTTTCTACTTTCTTGCCCACCTTTGTTTTCTTCGTGCGCAGCTTGGTGACTTGCTCATCCACGAGTTTGATGCCGCTTTCAACCGCCTGCGCCGCCGCCTTCTGCAAGTCGGGATCGAGCGTGGTGTAAATGCGGTAGGACTGATCGTTCAGGTCATGTTCGCTGAATTTGTTGATGAGCGTATCGCGCACCATATCGACGAAGTAAGGCGCGTCGCTGGCCTCCACATTCGGCGGCGCCAGCTTTAATGGCGTAGCCTTGGCTTTCTCAGCTTCTTCGCGAGTGATGGCGTGAGTATCCACCATCGAGTCGAGCACCAGATTGCGGCGCTCAAGCGCGCGCTCCGGGTGTCGGTATGGAGATAGCCGGCTGGGTCCCTGAATAATCCCCGCCAGCAACGCTGCCTCCGGCGGTGTGATGTCCTTTAAATCCTTGTTGAAATACGCGCGGCAGGCTTCGGCAAAGCCGCTGATGGCGAACGAACCGCGCTGCCCTAAATTTACCCAGTTGGCGTAAAACTCAAAAATCTGCTGCTTGCTGAACTTCTGTTCTAGTTCCTCCGCAATCAGCATTTCCGTCAGCTTACGCCGCACGGTTTTTTCGGGCGTCAGGAAGAAGCCGCGTGAAAGCTGCATGGTTATGGTCGAACCGCCTTGGTCGTGCCGCTGCCGCACGAGATCGACCCAGCCGGCTTCGAACATGCGGATAAAATTCACGCCGCTGTGCTCGAAGAATCGCCGGTCTTCGATGGCGAGCACGGCATCCACCATCACCTTCGGAATTTGGTCGTACTTCACCACCTGGCGTTTCGAACGCTGCTCGGAGTCGAATAACGCAGTCACTAGTTGAGGCTCCAACTCGTACGCGGAAAGCTCCGTGCCCTTGCTGGTAATCTGCTGAACGTGTCCATCCTGAATGGAGATGTGCGCTTCTTCGGGACTGTGGTAGCTCTCAGGCCCGGGCGAAATGTCGATGCCGCCTCTTCCCAGGTGAAAGGAGCCAAGTTGCGATTGGCTGTCCTCGTCCGAATAGCCGGCGCGGCGCAGGAAAGCGGCGATTTCCTTGGCCGTCAGCTTGTCCCCATCGCGGATTGTGCGCGGAAGGGCATAAATTTTCGCCGAGTTACTGAAAACCGGCGTGCGGAAGCGTTGCTCAATGATGCGGTCGTAGCGGATATAAAAATAGCAAAAGGATCCGCCCAGGCCGACTGCTGCCACCAGAAAGACAATAAGGGCGGCCCGGACCACTGGGTCGCGAGGCAATCCGCGCCATGCTTTCCCGCCGCCAGCGCCGCCCTTGCCGTCGTTTTTCGGGATCTTGATTTTGATAGCCAAAGTTTGAACTCGACACCCGCCGAAAAAACTCCCTTCGGGTCAGACGATGAAACACGCCAAAAGGTTTGACGATCCTGCGATTCCCGCAGTTCGCGCACTGTCAGAGTACTTCTATTGTACCGCTGCGCTGACAAACAAAAAGAGACCCGCTGTGCATGCGGGTCTCTAAGATGTCAACACGAGTCATGCTAGGGCGCGTCCGTTACCGCCCAGAACCCTGGAGTGGCTAAGGTCAAAGTAGTAATCGGTTGCGTCAAAGCTCCGCCGGTCCCGACCTCAACGGGCGACAATTGCGTAACAACGGTATTCGTGTTGATGTCGAGAAAGCTGCCATAGTCAAAAAGAAACGCACCGCTTTGATCGAACTGCCCCCAGGAGCCATTGATCAATCCGCTGAAAGGAGAACCCGTATCGGCGGTAAGCGTTCCGGTACTCGAAATTGTATAGCCCTCGGCTGAGTTGAAGCCGGTAGCGGTGTCATTAATGCTAAAGGAATACAGCAGATTTCCGCCGGTATTTGACTGTACTGCGATGCTGAATGGCGAGAACGCAGTCGGAAATGGCGAACCCGAAACCGGGCTGATGGCTCCAGCACTCGCTCCCGTCTGCGTAATGCTAAACACATACAGATGATCGTCGTCGGTCCCGCTGTAAAACGCTGCTTTTCCGGTGGTCCCAATCAGAAACTTTCCCGTGGGTTCTCCCTTGACCAGCCACATCGGGAAAGCAAAGGGACTGCCCGGAACCGGCGTGAGTGTGCCGCTAGTGCCGATGACGAAGGCCGCGACTTCGGATCCCGTGTGCGTGCTAGAGATGTCGTTACTGGCGTATAGGTATTTCCCCAATCCGTCCGTAGCCAGGTTCATGGGCTGGAATCCCAATGGAATGGTAATCGAAGGTGGAGTGGCAGGGGTTAAGACTCCGCCGCTACCAATTTGAAACACAAAGATCTTGCTTTCAAGCTCGTCGGAGGCGAATAACATTGTACCGGCAGGATTAGTAATGATGGCGGACTCGCCGACTGTGCCTGGGAATTCCAACGACGCCGGGAACGGGCTACCTGTAATGGCCGTCAGACTTCCTGTCGAGCTGATCGTCCATCCAAAGATCTCTCCCACGGTTCCGAAACCTGCATACAGAAATTGCTTTTGAGCGACCGCCATGCCTACGCCGCCATTGTTGTTTGGAATCGTCGGCGCCGTATAACTGGGCGTCGCCTGGAAGGTGTTCGCAGTGGTGTCGAGCGTAAAGCCATCGATTGTGCCCCCGGTGCCTGTGCCCTGATCAACAGCAAAAACAAACGCCGCGGTCGCGCTGCCGCTACTACCGCTGCCGCCGGGGCCGGTGATCGATGAGTTCGAGCACGTAGACGAGCCAAAGTTGAGGGTGTTAGTGCAGTTGTAATGATCGCAACTGGCGAGCACTACTGTCGCCAGCGCGACGATTAACAATAAAACTACGCGAACCCGCTTCGTCATGAACTGCCTCCACTTAAGCTTTACGAGCTGTTTACGTTCCGGGAAACATCGCAGCCCTGATTTAAGTAAGCACTGAAACCGGCCGCGGCGCCAAGTCTGTTGGCAGACTCGTGAGAAAATCCTCAGCTATCGGTGATATTAGGAGGAAGGTAACTCGCTGGCAACGTTACGAATGTCACTGGGGCAATCGGCAGTTCCATTCCGGCGTTCGTGAGGAAGGCACACGAGCAGGGTTGACCGTTTGGGAACCTTGATTAAGTCCTGGGTCGCGGCAGTCCCGCTTAGAACCCTTTAGTTCCGCTGTTTGGAGTGAAATGCAGGTCAAAGGAATAGCCGGGCAGGCTCACTGTGACGGAGTAGTCCGCGGCGACATAAACGGCGGGGGCACCCGGGGTGTTGATACGCTGCACGGTTACCTGCTTGGGTTCGATCGGAAGGTCGCGCTCTTTAGCTTTTCTTAGCACGTCATTGCGGATGTCGTCGTCTGTCTTTTGAAAGGCCGCAACATCCATCAATGCGACAGTCTTGAGGTCGTCTTGAAAGCTGTAGTTGTTCAACATAGGCGGGACTATCTGAAATAGCCCCACTACGACGGCGGCTACGCAAAGAAATCCAAAGGCTGCTTTAACGATTCCCATAGTCTGAAAATGCGCCGCAAAGCCGACGCATTTTCAGGCGTCGGATCGCAGCACTCCTTGAAAATATTCCACTATCGCCGTGATCGTAACATCGCGTACTTCGCGAGTCGAGCGCGGAACCACTTCCACAGTACCTTCGGTAACTTTCTTTCCGACTGTGATTCTAAAGGGGATACCGACCAAATCGGCATCTTTGAACTTGACCCCGGGCCGTTCGTCGCGGTCGTCGAGGATTACATCAAAGCCGGCGGACTCCAGGCGCGCCGCGATGTCTGTGGCGGCTCGTAGCAGATTCTCGTCTTTCACGTTCGTAGGAGTGACGACAATCTCAAACGGGGCAATCGATGGGGGCAGCCAAAACCCATTTTCATCATTGCTCTGCTCCACCGCAGCCGTCAGAATGCGCTCGATGCCGATGCCGTAGCTGCCCATGATCGGAGTGACCTCTTTGCCGTTTTTGTCCAGCACTCGCGCGCCCATCGATTCAGAATACCGATAACCGAGTTTGAAAATGTGCCCAATCTCGACCGCCGTATCGATCCGCAAAGCTTTGCCGCAATTTGAACAGGCTTCGCCTGCGCTAACCGCGCGCAGATCGGCATATATCGTGGGACGAAATTCGTTTCCCGGCGTCAGATTCTTCAGATGATAGTTTTCTTTGTTCGCTCCTGCGATCAGATTCGTGCGGCCCTCCAGCGCTTTGTCGACGAGAAGTGCGGGGCGATCCACATCTTTCTTTAGATCCGCCGCCCATTCGATTCCGATCGGTCCCAAGTATCCTGCCGGAGACTTGAAGAGCGCCACGATTTCACCTTCCTCCATCGGCCGCGTCGCAACCCCGACCGTCGCATTAAGCTTCGCCTCGTTGAGTTGGTGATCGCCGCGCATCAGGACAACAATGGCGCGCGACTTCACTTTGCCGGTCTTTTTGTCTTTCTCGTCAGCCATCAGGGCCAGCGTCTTGATCTTGTTCTTCGGAGACACGCCCAGAAATCGCGCAACGTCCTCAATCGTCTTCTGTCCCGGAGTGTGCACTTCCAGGGGCTTGCCATCGCCCTCGGGCTTCAGGTCTTCGACGATATCGATCTTCGAGGTCGCCTTCTCCATGTTCGCCGCGTAGTCGCAGCCGTCGCAACTGACGATCTGATCTTCCCCCGCAGGTGTGCGAACCATGAACTCGTGTGATTCTTTCCCGCCCATCGCTCCGGAATCCGCCTCTACAACCATGTATTTCAGCCCGCAGCGATCAAAGATGCGGCAATAGGTTTCGTAATGTTTCTTGTAGGAAACATCCAGCCCTGCCGCATCGATATCGAACGAGTACGCGTCTTTCATCATGAATTGCCGCACCCGCAGCAATCCCGACTTCGGCCGTGGCTCGTCGCGAAACTTTGATGCGATCTGGTACCAGATTTGCGGCAGCTGTTTGTAGCTGCGCAGTTCTTTGCGCGCGATGTCGGTCATTACTTCTTCCGCAGTGAACCCTAGCGCGAGTTCGGCGCCCTTGCGATCTTTGAGCCGGAACAGGTTGTCGCCCATTAAGGCCCAGCGCCCACTGGCCTCCCAAATCTCCCGTGGATGCAGCAGAGGCAGGAAGAACTCCTGTCCGATCCGGTCCATCTCCTCGCGGACGATAGCCATGATCTTGTTGAACGACCGGTTCCCAAGGAAAAGATACGAGTAAATCCCGGCTGCGAGTTGGCGGATGTAGCCAGCCCGCACCAGAAACTTGTGGCTGGCGACTTCGGCGTCCGCAGGCGCTTCGCGGAGGGTTGGGATGAAGAGTTCTGACCATCGATGCATAGAGTTCGAGTACTAAGTAGCGGGTTGCCAGTGGCGAGGGCAAGGCACCTGCTCATTCCTTGTGGGAATTGATTATTGTAGCAGTGAGTTTCTTTGACTTGTCGACAGGCGCCGCTCTCTGGCAGCCTATGCTACGCCTGGAGCGGGAGAGCTTTCCTATAGGTAATTACATCATAAAATAGGTATTTACCTCAAGTACCTTAAACTGACATTGTATCTCTGAGAGACGGAATCAATGACGATACCCGAAAAAGTCGTTGTTTTCTTGCGTGGCGGCAAGCCGGGTGTGTTTTGTGATGACTGCATCAGCAGCGCGGATTGGACCTGCCTCGTCGGCGGGAGGTTGCCACCGTCACGCTGACGCTCTCTTTGCACTAGGTTTCAGATGGCACCGGGAAATTACACAGCTAGAAGCCATAACGGTGTGCTGGAAAAGCTGGTCATTCGAGCACTGTGGAGTCAAGTCAAGGAGGCAAAAGTGGCAGTCGCATCGGGTCTGCAGATCAAAGTAGCTGACGAGGTTTGGATCGCCACCGCGCTTCTGCATCGAGAACATGCGGATCGGGCGGATTTCCAAATTGAAGAGATCATGCAGCGTGCCACCAAAGAAGCGGGCAAACGACCTCTGCGTCCCGGAGTCTACGTTCACATTGTCCAGCATTGCGTGGCGAATCGCCCTCCGAACCCCGGTCGTTATCGGATGCTCTTCGAAACTTCGCCGGGGCACCGCCGCCTGTTTCGCAACGGCGACATTTACGATCCCGCTCGGGAAAGCGCAAAAATAGTCCCCTCCAGAGAAGAGATTCCCTCTGAATACTCCAAATTGCTCGACTGGTACCGGGACTGGAGTCAAGACAACATAGAGGAGCGGATCAAGAACGATCCGCTGCTGGCGTTGTATGGCGACGGCAAAGACCTTTGGAGCGACGAGAGCGCTGACGATTACGTGCGACGGCTTCGCGAGGGATGGGAATGAGGCGCATCTTTTGGGACACGAATTTGTTTATCTATCTCTTGGAATCAAAGGAAGAGTTTTCAGTCCTGACCAAGGAACTGCGGACCAGAATGCTCAGGCGTGGCGACCAATTGCTAACGTCGACGATCACTTTAGGCGAGGTCTTGGTTAAGCCGACACAAGCGGGAGATGCGGAGCGTTGCCGCAAGTATGAGCGGGCTATTTCATCCGCGGCAACGCTCATACCATTCGACGTCAAAGCCGCGAGGCACTACGCATCGATAAAAAGCAGCCGATCAGTGCAAGCACCAGATGCGGTACAACTCTCCTGCGCCGCGAGTGTTGGAGTAGACCTTTTCATTACCAATGACAATCGTCTTCAGAACCAGCATTTGCCAGGCATCCAGTTCATCGTGCCTTTGAACCGCGTGCCGATCTGAGGAAGAGCTACCCAGTCAACTGCTTCAGAATCTCTTTCCCGAGCTTCTGGGCCTCGCCGAAACATTTCTGATACTCGACGAAAAGCCGATTCAGCTCCAGCGACTTGTCTGCCGAGAGCTTTTTACGCAGCATCATATCGCGCAAATGCACCGGGTTCGGGAGGGTTGCGTCTTCTGTCAATTCTTCCAGCGCTGTATTGGGATCGTAGTGATACATGGCTACCTCTTCCACTTCTATACCAGTTCGGTACTCCACAAATCATGTAGATGAACAATGCCGAGAAGGCGGCTCTCTTTGTCCACCACCATGAGTGAAGTTATCTTCTTCTCTTCCATCAATGCCAGCGCCGTCGCGGCAAACTCTCCAGCGGCAATTGTGTATGGATTTCTTGTCATTGCCACCCCGGCCGTGAGATCGAGCACATCTTTTCCGCGCCGCTCGAGCAATCGCCGCAAATCTCCATCGCTGACGATGCCTACCAGCTTCTCACCCTCAACCACGGCCGTTACACCCAGCTTCTTTCGCGACATCTCGTAAATCACATCAGGCATTTTGGTATTCGGAGCTACGCACGGTAACGCCTCGCCTGAGTGCATCAGCGACTCAACCCGAGCAAGTCTTTTTCCCAGCTTCCCTCCCGGATGGAGATTGGCAAAATCTTCTTCTTTGAAGCCACGCTTTTCGCTTAGCGCGACAGCAAGGGCATCGCCCAACGCTAGCATCGTAGTCGTCGAAGCCGTTGGCGCCAGCCCCAGCGAGCAAGCCTCCTGCGCGATAGAACAATCAAGAGCGACGTCGGCTCCTGCAGCCAAAGTCGAGACAGAGTGTACCGGGGCGGTGCTCGATTGAGCGACGCTTGTCCCATTCTTTGATATAGAAGTTCGATGTTTTCGATTGCCCGATGACCCGATCGCCCAATGCTCCTGGCCCGATCCGCCAACCTCGTCCCCCGTCATAGCGATCAACGGCACGCGTAGCCGCTTGATGGTTGCCAGCAGCGCCAAAATTTCCTCTGTCTCGCCGCTCGCTGAAAGTGCAAGCACTACATCCCCGCGAACCACCATTCCTAAATCCCCGTGCAGCGCGTCGACCGGATGTAGGTACAACGCCGGCGTTCCAGTGGAACTCAGCGTCGCCGCAATCTTGCGCGCAATGAGCCCGCTCTTTCCCATACCGGTGACCACTACGCGCCCGGCGCAGCAAAACATCAAGTCCACTGCTCGCTGGAAAGCTTCCGCCATCGGTCCGGCAATGCGGTCCGCCAGCGCGTGAAGCGCTTCCGCTTCGATACGCACTACGTTCTCGCCAATGTTTTTCATGCATTTACTATGAAAATGGAATGCTAGCACTTTAGCGCTTAAATACGGACGCTGCGTGCATTGACTTCAGGATGCTGGCCTACGTCGAAAGCCCGACCGTGCTAGAAATGATCGTCACGGCCCCACGGTTGTAGGGGCTTCTGGCCCAGCACGGCCAGCCCTTTGGCCTGGATCAACCGGTCCCACGGTCCCGCTTGCCAGTTGTCCCGACCTCTCGCCGGATGCTGCCATGGGGGCAATGTCAACATCAGATTTTGCCCCGTCGAGTGTACGTACGGTTCATACATGGAACGCAGTTTCGTCAGTTTCTGCCGGGCTTCATCAGTATTTCGCACATTCAATCCTGCCGCAGCCAGCGTCTCTCGCAGTCGGGTGTAATCTTCATCCGTCATGCGCTCCGGTGCCGACGGATCGTAGCGCGCATTTACCACCTGGGCCAGATCAACCGCCGCGTGCCGCGCTATGGCGAAGGTCAGCCTTGCCTGCGCAGGATGAATGCCTTCAACGCCGGTGATTATCAGCGATGTGACGTCCAGCATAGTCAGCAGCGCTCCCAGCCAGGATTGATTGCTGTGCTGCGAGCGAAAGAAACTCAATGCCGGATAAGAAATGTGGCTCTCGAGCAACTCCCCGCACCAGCGCTCCCAGTCGCGCAAAACATCGTCGAGAACCATCTGGTCGATCGCTCGATTTTCTGAACTCCCAGCCAGCCTCAGCAGCAACTCGGCAGCGGTTGGCGGCGATCCGGCGCGTGCATCGAGCATGGAGATTTGAATCTCGCGCCGCGAAAACGAAGCATAGACCACCGGCAGGTAGCCGATTACCACCCCGAGAAAGGCAAAGCCCATGCCGGCTTCGAGTACCGAAAGCAACCGCGCCCCGGGCGACGTCGGAACGATGTCGCCGTAACCCAGCGTGAAGAATGTTTCGCCACTGTGGTAGAGAATCCTGCCAAACGAGAGCGGCTCGTTGGCCAATTGTTCGTGGCCGCCAATGCCATACTGCAACAGGGCGAAACTGAAGATCAGCCCCGCGGCCCAGAACTGCATCAGAAGAATCAGCGACAGCGGGCCGAAGTATCCCAGAAAATTCTGCTGGCGCGAAAATGTCCGGATGTGGCCGGCGATCTTCCTCCAGGGAACCCAGGTGCGCCGGTAAAACCATGCCGTCAGCCTGAAGTGCCGTGTGACACGCCGCGGCAACACCACGGTCTCAAAGGCGTCCAGCAACACGGCACCGATGACGACGCAGCCGAAAACAATTGCAACAACGTTGACGTGAGAACTCATGCCTATTTGTCAGCTTGCATGGATGCGGAAGGAAGGGTAACAGATTCGGAAGCCAGCGTTCGGCTTTCGGCGGCCAGTTGCTAAGAGAATCAAAAGCGCATGAAATTTCGGGACGCCGTACGCCCTTATTACTGTGGCTTAGACTGAGGCGGAGGAACCTGTGTTCCCGGCGCTGGCGGTGTAGTTCCGGGCGCGGCGGTGCTTGCCGGCTTCTTGGGGGCAGGCTTCTTCTTCACTGGAAGCTTCTTGGGCGGCGGTTCGGTATCGTCCACCACGATTTTCTTTGGCGGCGTGGCGGGAATCGCCGCCTGTGCCGTCTTAAGCGCTGTACGCAGGCGAACAATTTCCTGCTCCTTCGATCCAGCCAAAGTTTCCAGGCGCTCCGCCAATTGCTTTCGGGCGCTTTCAAAGCTGCTTAGATCGTTGGAGAGACTTTGGAAATCGTCTTTTGGTCCGAAGGCTCCCGCCGATTCGACCACGCCCCCCAGGACGGAGTAGAGTGCATCTAAATTCCGGTAAAGCCTGAAGGTCGCGGTCAGATCTTCCGGAGAGTTGTGCGACTGCCCGATCATCTCCGGCAACGCATTCTGCAGGTTGCGCTGGACCGAGTCCACATCTGCCAGCGCCTGTTTCTTAGACGATCCGTCCGTCTTCCAGCGTTCGATACGCAACCTTGCCAGGTCGGCCTGCGTTGTCTTCGACGTTTCCTCCAGTTGGCCCAGCAACCCATTCAGTTGAGTCACCGATGCATAAGAAACCACGCCTTGCGCAGGCTCGGCCGCAGAGGCGACGCTTCCCTGGGTCGAATATTGAGGTCCCCCGTTGTCTTCTCGCGTTGTGGGGGGATTATTTTGAGCGAACGTGGTCGCAAACGCGGACAGAACAGCTAGCACGATAGAAAATAATCTGAGTTTGGATTTCATCGTTTGTAGAGTCGGCGGCGTGCTGCGTGGAACAGAATATCGACAAGCGGAGAATACTACAAGGGACCGCGGGACGCATGACCTCGAGCCTAGCGATGGAAAGGAGTTTCCGGACCCTCAATGGTGAAAGGAAGGCTCGAAACGCTTCAGCACTGGGAGGTCGAGTGGCAGAAACACCCCGAGAGAACGATAATGGAATCGGACGAATGATTCGATTAACCGGATTCTCGCGATATACGATATTGTCGATTGCGCTCTCTGCGCTTTGCATCGCCGTATCCCTGCGCGCCCCGGCTCAGGAACTTTCCAAAAGGATCATCCTTAAGGACGGCTCTTATCAACTGGTTAGCAAATATGAGGTGAAGGGTGATCGCGTCCGCTACATGAGCGCGGAGCGCAACGAATGGGAGGAGATTCCTTCTTTCCTGATCGATTGGCCGGCCACCGAGAAATACGAAAAGGATCGCGCTACCTCTGCCATCCCTGAGACCACTGCCATCGACAAAGAAGCTGATGCCGATCGCGAAGCCGAACTGTCTCACCTTCCTCAGGTTGCCCCGGGATTGCGCCTGCCGGAGGACTCCGGCATTTTCCTGCTCGATAATTTTCACGGCCAGCCGCAGCTGGTTGAAATGCAGCAAGCCGAGGGCGACATTAAACAAAATGCCAAAGCAAACATTCTTCGGGGAGCCCTCAGCCCCATTGCAGGCGCAAAGCAAACTGTGGAACTTGATGGCGAACACGCCGCGGTGCATTCGCACGTTTCCGTGCCTTCGATCTACATCAACGTTGAAGACGAAGTGTCAGTCCAGGGACCGCCGCCGGGCGAAACAACCTCCGCCAAGCCATCGAAGCCCAGCCTCGATGCTCCTCGGGCGGAGCCCCAGGGTCCTCAACAACCCCAGCAGCCTGTGCAAGCGGTTGTTCCTTTCAACCGTTTTCGCATTGTGCAGGTCAAGGTGAAGGGCGGCAAACGCATTGTCGGCGGTATGAAGCGCGCCGCCAACGGCGCCATCAGTCCGGACGAAAATTTCGTGAAGACCACTATCGACCAGGTCCGTGGCGGCTGGCTGAAACTCACTCCCGTCGATGATCTGGCGCCGGGCGAATACGCTGTGGTGGAGAGGCAGGGCAACGAAGGCATGAACCTTTACGTGTGGGATTTTGCAGTGAATCCCGATGCGCCGGAGAATAAAAATCCGTGGAGGCCGGAGGTGAAGCAGGTCGAGACCCAGAAGAGCAATTGAGCGAATCGGTCCTTCCGGTGATCTGTTCTTCAATCACCCTTGACCCGATCGCACAACCACCCGATCTCACTTCATTACGCCGCGTTGCGCAATGCCGATATTGTCGCGGGTGGTGTTCTTTACTAAATACATCATCTCGTCGGCTTGGCGGATGATGTCGTGCGCATCGCGCGCATCGTGCGGATAGGTAGCCAATCCAATCGAGGCCCGGACATTCAGATTCAGGCCTTCATCGTGGCAGAAATTGCTGGCGCGCATGCCGTCCCGCAAGCGCTTCGCTACCACCAGGGCCTGATCCTTCCCGGTCTGCGGCAACAACACAACGAATTCGTCCCCGCCGTAGCGGAAGGCGAAGTCAATCAGACGAAGTTGGGCTTTGACCAGGTAGCCGATTTCCGCCAGCAGCTTGCTTCCCACCAGATGTCCGTGAGTGTCATTCACCGATTTGAAGTGGTCGAGGTCGATAAACAACACGCTGAACTCATAGCCAAATCGCGCCGAGCGGTAGACTTCGGTCTCCAGCGTCTTGTACAAGTGGCGGGCGTTGTAGAGGCCGGTGCAATCGTCGGTGATTGTCAGTTCCTGAATCTTTTCTACCCAGCGCGCGTTTTCGATGGCAATGGCGGCATAATCACAGAGAGCCTGCAAGAAAAAAAGTTCTGGCTCGTTGAACTGCGACAGATCTACGTTCACCAACTGGATGACGCCCAGCACCCGCAGCCTGGATCGTAGCGGCACGCAGATCACTGATCGCGTCTCCCAGCGTGTGCTTTCGTCCACCCGCTTGGCAAAGCGTGGATCGTGTTCCACGTCCGGCGATATTACCTGTTCGCCATGCTTTGCCACCCAGCCGGCGATGCCCTCGCCCACTTTCAGCCGAACATTCTTTAGCGCTTCGGCGGCCTCCCCCACTGCGATGGCGAAGTAGAGTTCCTCGTGTTGCTCGTCCACCATTAGCAATGACCACGTATCAGGACGGAAGTATTCCGCCATCTTCTCCATGATGGTCTGCAAAATGGAGTCGAGGTCCAGCGACGATGTAAGCGCCTTCGCCACATCGTGAAAGATGGTGAGTTCCTGGCTCTGGCGGGTTAGTTGAGTGCCGGTGGCCTCAGACATGCCTGATTCTCTGATCTCGGTTCCTTGATCTTGGTCTTAGCCGGACGGAATGACAGTTGCAAAAATTATATGGTTGCATCGCCACGGGAGCAATAAACGTTGGTAACTAGAACCCCTAAAGCCAACGGAACGTATCAAATACCTTCGAGGCGAACCAAGAGCCGGCGGCTGCGAGCTTTCATTGCAGGTGTACCTTCGCGCGCAGCTGCGCGCAGAATCGCTACTACTCCTGATCGAAGGCTTGGCCACGCCTCGGCCAATTCGGCCATGCCCTGCAGAGCAAAAGTCTTGACAATGGAGCTACCATCTTCCAGATATCCGTTCAATGCAGACATAGCGGCTTGCAGTTCTTTCGCATCCAGCGGGAGGCGTGGAACCATCGCTGCCAAATGCCAGCGCAGCTCTTGTTCTTTGGTCACGGTCATCAAATCCAGCAGTTTCTTCTTGTGGGGCAGCAGATATGCAGAATGTTTCCGAGTAACCTTGTCGGCCGCATCTGCGGCCCGCATTCGGACGAGAGGATCCTTAGACCAGAGGCCCGCGATCAGCTGAGGAAAAAGCTTGGGATCGCGGGACACCATTGTCGCCACTTGGTTTGCTCGGCCGATCGACCTTCGATCTCCTCCGCCCAGGAGGGTATGGAGTTTTCGCGGCATGGAGAGCAGCCAGGAACTATGACAAACCGCATCCGTCAGCCATTAATTTGTATATTCTTATGCGTATGCAAAACTTTGTGCGCCACAAAATTGCGCCGTCCCGAGCACTGCCGCTGCTACTGGTACTGCTGTCGCTGCCCGCCCTCCACGGTCAAGGCACCACGTCGCCCGATCCAAATTCCGTTCCGGTGGTCGATGGCGGGATCGGTCCATGCTCCGCTGATTTCACGGTTACCGACAGCGCGGGCGCGCCCATCTACGCTGCCAACATTCAAGTACACATAGCGTACGGATTTCTGAGCGCCTATAAATTGGATCTCGAAGTCGGAACCAATGCCAACGGTAGGGCTCGTTTTACCGGCTTACCCGCAAAGAGCAAGCATGGATTATTTTTCCGGACTGCGAAAGACAAGCGCGAAGGCTCCGCATTCGACGACCCCAGCAAGACTTGCAAAGCGGAGTTCACCATCATGCTTGAGGAGAAAAAGCCCAGCGCTGAACTCCGGGCTCGTTCCGAGGCATTTCCCTTCGATTCCGAGGTGCTTGACCCTCGGACTAGGCTTCCCCGTAAGCTCTTCTGGCATATGCGTCCGCCTTCGCCTATGATTGTTCGCATCTCGATGCGGACGTAAAAAGCAGACGTCGTCCGCCGGAGCGGGTCTTGGGAGCATTCGGAGAAAAACTTCGTAAACAGCGCGAGCAGCGCGGCATAGAGCTCGAGAAGATCTCGAATACCACGAAAATCAGCACTCGCATGCTGCGCGCCCTCGAAGAAGAACACTTCGATCAACTACCCGGGGGCGTCTTCAACAAAGGTTTTGTCCGGGCCTATGCCCGCCAGGTTGGGCTGGATGCGGAAGAAGCAGTAAATGACTATCTCGCCGCTTTGCGCGAAAGTCAGGTTCAGTCACAAAGCATTCTTCCGGCGTTCCGCAAACCCGTCGAAGTCACCGCGGCTGCGCCTTCGCAGCCGAAGCGCGGGAGTGGTAATTCCGAGAGTCATGAGTCAAAGACTGGCGAAGGGGGTGGTGGCGATCTTGGGCACAACAACGTAAACAGTCTTAAAGTGGATCACCAGCAGAATTCTCGTGACGAGGTTCGGAGTAACGTCGTGATTCGGGCTGCCCACAAGAAGGAGGATGTTCTTCAGCCAGATCGTCCCGCGATGCCGATCCGAACCGGCGCTCTCCCGGAAATGCAGCCAGAATCCCCGGGTAGTCCTGGCATCCCATGGGGCAAACTTGCCGCAGCTCTGCTGGCAGTGTCTGCAGTACTAGCTTTCTGGAACCTACGCCGTCAAAATCAGCCAACGGACCCCTCATCACACCCGGTTTCGAATCAGGTTTCCGCTAGCGCGGCTTCGCCGCAGCCTTCCGTTCCGTCACAGCCTCCCGCTACGAGTCCGTCCAAGCTCGACCAGCCAAAGCTTGAACAGACAAAGACAGACGGGAGAAAGACCGAGCCGACAAAGACTGAGTCGACAAAGACTGAGCCGACAAAGGCAAACCAAACAGCGCCCCCTCCCGGAGAGCTGTCTCCTCCAGTTTCAACCCACGTGTCGGCAACTGTACCGGAAGCTGCCGCAGTTGCGTCGACTAAATCCGCTACCGCGCCTGCGGAGTCAGCGCCGACCCCCGATTCCAATCCGCCAACCGCGAAAGCCCTCGTTCACAAGCCTGCGATGAAAGCACCGAGTAGTTTCACGCTGCTCATCCGCGCCGATAAAACGTCGTGGGTCTCGATTTTGGCGGATGGCAAGCTTGTAGCGGAAGAAACTTTGATCGCTCCGGCACATACCTCCGTTCGCGCTACCCGAGAGATCTCAATAAAAACTCGCAATGCCGGAGGAATCAGCTTTCTCATGAATGGAAAAGAAATCCCGGCCCACGGGGTGGACGGGGAAGTCGGACTCTTCATCTTCGACGCTCAGGGAATGAAGGGATCTGAAGTGCAATCGCCGACTAGCGCACCTTAAGATCACAGAGCTCAACGCGAAAGATCCCACAGATTACGCAAGCCTGGGGAAGCTTCGATCTCTCTGCTTTTCTCAGCCCCCCTTTTTCATCGCCTGCGCTCCTGAAGAAAAAATGCCCAAGATCTTCGTCCCGTTCGGTGATCCCAAGCCAGTGCACGCATCCCAACCCGGCCCAGCTGAATAGGCGCCATTGTTGCCAGAAGTGATGTCGTCGAAGTCGCCGGAGGCATCGCCTGCCTGATAGAGCAAGGGATTGATAAGGCCAATCGGCTTCCCCACGCCCTGGTTGATTAGCGCGACCAAGCCTGCCCACAGCGGAGCGACAGCGCTGGTCCCGCCGATCACGTCGGGTTGTCCGTCGACTAGAGTAACGTAGCCGGTGCTGGGATCGGCGTCGCCCGCGACATCGGGAACGCCTCTGCCGACATTTTTACTTGGGTTGGCAGATGGAGGTACGCCGGCTCCATTCTGCCAAGTAGGAAGCGGAAACACGTCGCTGATCCCGCCTCCGGTGGCGCCTTCGTTGCTTGCCAGTTCGTTCCAAACAGTTTCGCTGGTGACGGTGTTGCCGGAGGCCACGAGCTTGGTCCCTCCACATGCCAGCGCATTTGGACTTGAGGCCGGGAAATCGACGTGGTTCGCCCCGTCAGTTACGCCATCGGTCGAGCCATCGTCCCCCACGGCAATACAGACCGTGACTCCCATCGCCGCTGCGGATTGAAACGCCTCATCCATCGACGTCATCGCCTGCTGCGTCCACGAAGATTCCGGACCGCCCCAACTGATCGAGATCACAGAAGGATTGTTCGTGCTGTCGTGCGCAGCCGTAGTGATCGCGTTCAAAAAACCAGCGTCGGTGTTCTCCGCGAAGTAGACGACAATCTTGGAGCCGGGCGCAATTGCTCCCGCGACTTCAATATCCAACATTACCTCGCCATCGGGCCCACTTGGGTCACCAGTCGGATTATTGCCGCCGTTCCCGACTGACACTGCCGATACGTTCGGGGTCTTCGCCAGGTTGAGTTGGGTCCAGTAGTTGCTCAGATCCGTGGGGTTGTATCCTCCGCCCAGCTCGATCAGCGCAATGCATTCTCCCGAACCGTCCACGCCTGTGGGATAGTCATAAAATGCGGCAACTTGCAGCGGCGTATAAGAAACGTTCACCGCAGCAGCACGGACGCCGCCTCGTCCCTGCCGCCTACGAAAATGCGGCTTGGCCTGCGGTCGATTGTCCAATCCAAATACTCCCTCCACCACATCCTTTAATTCCGCAGGCAACTGCACCGCGCCCGTGCGCCCGCGATATTTTCCACCCACATGCTCGTAGGTTTTCAGTTGCACGCCAAACGCCTCATTCATGGCAGCTACTGTGCCCGAAAGAATGACCGTCCTGCGCGCTGCGCTTTTTTCTTTGACGGTAAGTTTGTGCTCGCGGGCAAACTCCTCCACTCTCGCGATGCTGTCAGGATCGGCTCCATTGCGCTGCTCAAAGTCTTTGCGGCTCAGAATCGTACGTTTCTCAATTGGTTTCGTGAATTCCTCGGGTCTGACGATTGGCTTCCTCCCTGCGCGCGAGCGCAAGCGTATGGTTACATCAACGATTTCGTTGGGATTGGCTGGACCTATTTCTCGCGCTCCTGTCAGCGGAGCGCGCTCACTACCAACGAGCGCAAAGCGTTTCTTGGGAGTAGCCATAGTTCTCCTTTTCTATCGGGCGGTGCCGAATGGGAGGAAATGCAGAGAAGCGTCACGACAGGAGTTTGCGTACAGAACTCACTAATGGAAGGAGCTCAGAACTCTGCGATCCTACGAAATTAGTGCTGGCCCGTTAGATGCTGCCGAAGTTAGCACCAAGCCAACCAGAAAACAATCCGTTTTTTCGTTATGTTACGAAAAACGAACAAGAGTCGGAAGTGATTCCGCTTCGAGGTCCGACGGAGTGCAAACTGGTGCACATCGTACGCTGGGTTCAAGAAAAATATTTTTCTCATCCATTGCTATTCCCCCCAGAACGGGCTACGATAGCGCCATTTCGCGGACGGCTTACGACCCTGCAAATAAATCTTTCAAGCTTCCGCTGCTCTACCCGATTGCAAGGTGACCGAATTGTGCTTTCGGTCCCATGTCAATTGAACGTTAATTGAACTCTGCCTCGCTGCCAGGATAGCCGGTCTATTGTGATGGCCTTAGCTGTTCTGACTAAGGCTTTGCTACCTCGTTCCCCAGGAGGAACAATGAATAAACAGAAGAAAGAAAAGCATCCAACAGCTACTCTCGGCCGGTTGCGAGCGATGGCGCTGTTGGTTACCGTCGGCACACTCATCGCAGGCGTAACTGTGCCGGCCTTCGCAGGACAGGTAATCCTGCACAACACTCCCAGCTACGTAACTACGGCGCGCAATCTTGGCGCCGAGGATCCCGCAAAGATCATCGAAGTTAGCATCTGGCTCCAGCCTCGCAACCGGAGCGGACTCGACCAGTTGGCGCACGATCTCTACGACAAGACCTCACCCGAGTACCGTCACTGGTTGAAGAGTAGCGACATTGCTGCCCGTTTCGCTCCGACCGCAGAAAACATCAAAACGGTGCGTGAGTTTTTTGAATCGCATAACCTGAAGGTAGTCAATGTTGGACCGAACAATTTTTTCGTGAGAGCACGAGGAACCGTAAGTGATGTGCAGGCGGCGTTCCAAGTGCAGATGAACAAATATCTGGTGCACGGCGAGACTCTCCGCTCCAATGATCGCGATCCTTATGTGGATGGCGATGCCGCAGCGCTTGTTCAGTCGATTGCCGGACTGGAGTCAGGGAAGTATAGCCATCCCCTGGCGCAGCGTCCGACGATTCTTCCCAACGGCAAGGCTGCTCCCGCCGCGAAACTCAATCCCAGCTCGAACACCTTCTTCTCCTCCGCTTGCTTCACCGGCGTGAAGACGGAGAACTTCACTGGCGTGACTTCTCCGGCGAACAACAGCGGGGAGGCTACTTACAAGGGCAACGGCTACTACACCGACATATACAGCCCGGGCTGCGCCTACACGCCTCCCGAAATTTATACCGCCTACAACCTCAACGGCTTGTATGCAGAGGGATACAGCGGGAAGGGGCAGACTATAGTTATCATCGACTGGTGTGGTTCGGTGACCATTCGGCAGGATGCGAACACGTTCTCGGCCCGTTTCGGCTTGCCTCTGCTGACTTCGTCGAATTTCAGCATCATCGAAACTCCCACACTATCGACTTGCGCCGGACCAGATCCGGAAATCAATATTGACGTTGAATGGGCGCATGCTATCGCTCCGGCCGCCAACATTGATTTGGTGGTACCCCCCTCGGCCAGCTTCCAGGACGTCGATCAAGGCGTTTTCTACGCTGTCAACTACCAACTGGGAAACACTCTCTCGGGCAGTTACGGTTCGCCCGAGTCGCTTACGCCACCTACGGTGCTGTCTACCGAGAACTTGATTTCAGAAATTGCGGCAACCTTGGGTATCTCCACTAACTTTTCTACCGGCGATGACGGCGACTTTAGCGCATTCGGAATTCCAGCCACCGTCAGCGCCCCGGCGGATTCACCATATGCCACCGGCGTCGGCGGCGTCAGCCTGGCACTCACGTCTACTAACGCCATCGCTTGGCAGGCAGGCTGGGGCACCGACGAAACCCTGCTGAATGACGAAGGAACACTTTTCGATCCCCCGCTCGCCTTCGGCTTCAATTTTGGCACGGGTGGAGGCGCGAGTGGCTTCTTCTCGAAACCGTCGTTCCAGTCCGGATTGCCTGGGTCCGCTCGCCTGTTGCCTGATATCTCCTGGCTCGCCGATCCGTTTACCGGGGCCGTTATCTTCTTGAGCAATCAAGGCGAAACGCCAACCTGGTATGCCTACGGCGGCACCAGCCTGGCGGCCCCGATGTTTTCTGGTCTTTGGGCGCTGGCCAATGAAGAGGCAGGTGTGCCTCTGGGCCAGGCTGCTGCTTACGTATATTCGCTGCCGTCGGAAGCGATATTCGATATTGTTCCCCTCGGCTCAACTCACAACGTGACTGCGACGATCAAAGAATCGAGCACTGTCACAAACACCTACACCGCGTCTGAAGTCATGGGAGGAGCAACACCTGCCAAGTTCTATACCGGCTTATGGAACGTTAATTATTTCTCAGACCTGGTGTATGCGATTTCGTTCGGCACCGATTGCTCGTTGCTACCCTCCACCGATAATGATGGGACATCGTGCAACACGCCGCAGGCTCTTCAGACCGCTGTGGGTTGGGACGACGTAACCGGAGTAGGAACCCCGAATGGGCAAACCTTTGCCGACGCGTTCAAGTCCGTGAAGTAAACATAAGTTGTGTCATTGACCTCCACCGCGTCCGGGCGGTGGAGTTTTTTATTTTGCGCATGACTTCCGAGGTTCGATCCGACGTTCGGCACGAAGTCTGTTCGCACTGCGCTTTTGATTGGAGTTTAATCTCCGACAAATATGACATAGGAGCAGTTCCACAATGTCGTCGGCAAACTGCCGCGAGATCGTGGGGTGAGAATGATGTTATATTCTCCCAAGCTCGAATCTATATCGCGCAGCATCGTCGCCTGTGGTGGTTGTAAAACGTGATGATCTTTCAGCGGCTCGATTATAGCCAACGTGGCCAGGAATTTATGCAGATCTGCTGTCCGGTTACCTCCGGGGACTACAAACGAAACCTCAGCGTTCTGCAAAGAGAAGTGCCACGCGAGCGAAGCTGCCAGGTTCACCGCCCGTTCGTACGCCCGTTCAGAAATCATCCCGGCTACTGGATTGTCGAATACTAGGCAGAGCTTGCGCTGATCCTCCCTGCTGAACTCGCGCACCTTCAACGAACCAGACTTAGCTGTTGCCTTCCAATCAACGTGGCGGGCAGAATCCTCGGGCATATATTCGCGGAGACGGTACAAGTCCGAACCTCGTCCACGGACAAAACTCTCCCACTCGCCGCGCACCAGCGGCAGTATTTCAAACATCTCGTCAGGCGGATCAACCGGCGGATACACAAGAATCTCGCGCGGCAGAGCAATGTCCCTGGTTTTTGTAAGGAAGGAAAAGGGAAATCGCGTAGCTACGCCAAAAGTCGATTCGCAATATCGCCCGCGCCTCTTAAAATTCAACCGCAAATCCGCCCGTAATTCCGACCTCGGAGGCAAAAACGGAAAATACACCATGTCCTCGAATATTCCCGGCGGCAGTGGTTCAGAATCCACCCGCCGCACCCGCCAGTCACGGACTCGCAACCACTGATTCTGGGGAGGGCGGTTCAGCGGAAAAGCAAACGTCGTTCGTTCCCATCGCCATTGCTTGCGAATCTTCTTTTTCCTGTCATCGCGCCCTGGGACCACACGAATCGAAAACGATGGGAGGAATCGCCGCGGATTGTTCAATACGATCTCTCCGTTTACAGGGCGGCCGGCAAACACATGCTCGGGCAGACGAACCCTCAGGTTCAATCTCCGCAGGACTAATGCGGAAACCACGCCCGACATCAGGATCGCCGCCAGCATTGCCGCCACTACGATGTACAGGAGATTATTGCCGGTATTCAGCGCCGCAATACCGATCACCAATGTGACCAGCACATATACGACTCCCGCCTTCGTGATTTCGTAGTGAAACGTCTGTCGCAAACGCTCGATGGCCACACGCCGCGCCAGATAGGGCACCGTTACCAATCCCACAAACGCCGCTATCAAAAGGGCAAGAGATGCCAGAATCACCGAAACCCACAGATTGCCCGACTCGCCCGACGCCGTTGAGAGCAGCGCCGCTCCGAAAGCCAACCCCAATCCGATGAGAGCAAGCAGAAACTTGACCCATATTTCTCCGGATGAGGATTGCAACCACGCTAGAGCGCCGCCCGTGTTTGCTGCGGCCCGATCCACGGAATGGCCAGAAACGGAATGGCTATAAGTTGAGTTCACCTGCTGGCAGCGTAGCATCGCTGACTGGAACCAGCAACGAGAAGAGGCTTGCGGAGAAAGCCTTCGTAACCGGGGAGGTCCGGAACCTCTCGTGATGACATGACGTACAGAAAACAATTCGACGCCTCAGGTTACTTCGAGCCCTGCTTCCGAGGCGGCTTCAAACCGAAAATCTGCAGCTCTTTATACGTCGCGACGTAGACCTTTCCGTTCGCCACCACGGGAACCTGGTTTAAGTCACCCTGATAGTATGGCCAGGGACCGGCTACGTAGCGGAAAATCTGAATCATGCCCCCGGCCGATTCGGGGTTGAAGGCATGCAGCACGCTGTTCGTTGTTGAAGAAATCGGCCGCGACAATGCCCAGATGAGGGGATTCGCATTGCCATTCGACGATACGCTGGTAAAGAATCCTCCGTTCTGTCCCGTAACAATCGCATTCGACTGTGCGACGCGGGTCAGTGTCACCTTGGGCGAGGTTTGCAGCTTCCACACCTCGACGTGGTTGCTTCCACTAGTGACCACCCGCGCCAATCCGTCATTGGGGTCGACGAAGTAGGATTCTCCGCACCAGCAAGGCCCAACTCCATAGCTGCCGAGGACATTGTTCTTCGTGGTCGAATACCCTCCCAACTTGTCTTCGTTCATGAAGTACATAGTTCCGTACTTGCCTGCGGCGACGGCGAGGTGCGGCATCAATCCGGGTTGATCGGGTAAAACCATCACTCCGCCAGAACCGAAATCTTCGTCTCCTCCGTCGAGGCCAGCCTGATTCGATGGAGTGAACAAATCCAATACCGTTGTCAGGTCCGACGAAACCTTGACCACGCTTTCCTGAATATTAGTAACCCCGTCGTAGGTAGTTCCTGAGTAGTCCGAGTTCCCGGTCACGAATAAAACATTGCCGGAATCGTCCGCTGCCGGACCGTACCCCGACATCCAGATTGAAGACAAGAAGAATCCGTTGGGAGAAGTAGCTTGTACGTCGTTGACCCGGTTAGCGGAAAGCGGCGCCAGTGTGGCCGAATTCCATCCCAGCAGCCAACCTCGCGACAGGTGCGGCGAAAAATCGCAGAAGCTGCCAAATCCCGCGTAGATGTTTCCGTTGGCCATCAATAATCCGGGGCGCTGACGTTGGTACGTGGCATTGAAGTTAAACATGGTTCCATCGGTGAGAACATGGGATGCGCTCACGACCACTGGAGTGATTTTGTCAGTGAGGTTGCCCAAGTCCAGGGCGTGAAGGCGATAGGTCGGGCCGGTGCTGTCCTGCGTGTAAGCAATCAAGTAAATCGTGTTGGTGCTGACATTAATGACCGGAGTCGAGGTGATGCCAACATTAGGACCGTTGTTATTGCATTTGAGCGGCCAGGCTACCGGCGGACCAAGATGATTGCTCAGAAGCACGGTTCCGGCTGTGGCGTCGATGGCGTAAACGGTGTCGTTGCCCGTAACTATATACACGACGTCGTGAACTCCCTGGTTGCTCCCCGCTGTAATATTCACTCCAGGAACCACAAGAGGGCTGCCGTCTACCTCATCGTCCACAGGAACCGTGACCAGCAGCCCAAAAGAACTGCTGGCTACATTTGCCGGCGTTAGGACTGTCTCCGTTGAATTCCAACCGGTACGGTAGTTGTCGTTGTGATAAGTGGTAACGGCGGTTTGCGCTGTGGCAGTCGTGATGATGGTCGTCAGCACGATGAATCCAAGGGCAGAAATTCCCGCAAACCCACGGACGTGGGCGTTTAGACGAAGGGGCGTCATCGTTCCCTCCAAAAAAGTGGCGACTGATTCTAGGCTGATTGCGGGACCGCGGTCAATTAGAAAGAAGGCCTTGAGATGGAGGGCTCTAACTTGTCAAGAGGGGAGGCTGACTCGAAACTACCTTAGTATTCCGAGAGTTCTTTCATGGCGCGAAATAGATCATTCGCCTGCGGCAGGATGGCGTCTTCTAGAATCGGCTGATAGGCAACAAACGTATCGGCGGCGGCCACGCGTCGTACCGGCGCATCTAACTGATCGAAGAGCTGATCGGCGATGCGGGCTGCAATCTCGGCGCCGTATCCCCAACTCAAAGTATCTTCATAGGCCACGAGCGCGCGATTGGTTTTGCCAACCGACACCGCGATCGTCTCCCAATCAAACGGATTCAAACATCGCAGGTCGACTACCTCTACTCTCACTCCGTGCTCGCGCTCAAGCTTCTGCGCCGCCTGGAGGGCGCGCGGCACTACGGCGCCGTACGTGATCACAGACAAATCTGTTCCCGGCTGAACAATCCTGGCCTTCCCGAACGGAATCATGTACTCGGATCCGGGATAAGGTGCCCGTCCGTAGGTCTCGCGATACAAGCGCTTGTGTTCTAGAAACAACACTGGGTCGTCGCAGCGAATCGCAGTGCGTAGCAGTCCCGCCGCATCCAGGGCATTCGAGGGGAACACCACGCGGAGCCCGGGAATATGGGTAAACACGCTCTCGCCGCACTGCGAGTGATAAATCGCGCCACCGGTGAGATATCCGCCAATAGCCACTCGAATCACGACTGGGCAGGAAAACGCGTTGTTCGACCGCCACCGGATCACCGACAGTTCGTCACGAATCTGCATCATGGCCGGCCAGATGTAGTCGAAGAACTGAATCTCCACTACCGGCTTGAGCCCGCGCGTAGCCATGCCGGTTGCGCGGCCCACGATGGCAGCCTCTGCCAGCGGTGAATTGAAGACGCGATCGTTGCCAAACTCACATTGCAAACCGAAGGTGAGTTTGAAAACTCCACCCTTCCCTTTCACCAGCTTGCGCTTCAAATATTCTTCACGGCTACAATCGGCGACATCCTCGCCAAAGATCACGATGCGCTCGTCGCGCTCCATTTCATCCCGCAGCGTCAGGTTGATCAGGTCGGCCATCGTTTTCGCCAACGGCTTCTTACCATCGGCGGAATCGGGACCGGTCACAACTTGGGTATCGAAAGCGACAGATGTGGGATCAAGATCGGGAGAATACACAAATTGCTTTATGCTCTCAGGAGCTGGAGGCAGCGCCGCGAGCGCCCGATCTACAGCGGCCTGCAGTTCTTCTTCAACTTTCCTCTCGAGCTCGTTGATGCCTTTCTCGTCGAGTATCCCCTCGCGCAGAAGAAACATCTGCGTGCGCGACACCGGATCGCGTGCTGCGTCCCGCTCCCGTTCGGAGTCCGGACGGTACAAGCGCTCGTCATCGGAGAGCGAATGAGAGTACGGGCGAATCACGTGCGCGTGCACAAAGGCTGGCCCATGCCCCTCGCGGCAATACTGTGCGGCACGCTGAAAGGAAGCGTAACTCGCCAAAGGATCGGTTCCGTCGACTTCTTCGAAGTGGAAATTTGGAAAGCCCGAGACCAGCCTGGAAATGCTGCCACCCGCGGTTTGTACTTCCACCGGTACGGAAATGGCATAGCCGTTGTCTTGCACGCAGAAAATCACAGGCAGTTTGTTGAGAGCGGATGCGTTCATCGCCTCCCAGAACTCTCCCTCGCTCGTGGTCCCGTCGCCGAGCGAAACGTACGAAATTTCGTCGCCATGGAAGGCTACATCTTTGAACCGGCGATAATCGGGGACACAGGATTCAGAGGAGTGGACCTCCGCTGCCCTGGGATGCTGCGAAAAATAGCGCCCGGCCTCGGCGCATCCCACGGCCTGCAGAATCTGTGATCCGGTCGGCGAAGATTGGGTCACGATATTCAGCCGTTTATATCCCCAATGCGAAGGCATCTGCCGCCCACCGGAACTAGGATCGTCGGCCGCGCCCACCGCCTGCAAAAACATCTCGAGCGGCTTTACGCCTAACGTCAGGCACAACCCGCGGTCGCGATAGTAAGGGTAGAACCAGTCGTAAGCCGGCTTCAGAGTCATCCCCGCAGCCACACCGATGACTTCGTGTCCGGCTCCCGACATTTGAAAGAAGATTTTTTGCTGACGCTTGAGGAGAATTTCCCGGTCGTCGATCCGCCGGGAGGTGTACATGATGCGGTAGGCCTCCACCAACTGCTCGCGCGTGAGTCCCTCGTAGTCGCGCGACTTTTTGCCGCCATTAACTACAATGGATAGCTTGGGGTCGGTTTTCGTTGTTGCCATCCGGTTCCCTGATCTGCTCTATAAAGCCGAATGTGTTATGAATCTTCCCCACTCATCATTACGGTGCGAGCTATTAGGGGCAGGTTGCATTGTAAATCGGAATCGAAAATTCGAAAACATTCAAGTTCGCAGTCGCCCGGGTTTATGCAATCTCTACCTTATCCGAATCCCTGCAGCACTTTGCAGAGAACCCAAATGGATGAGCCTGACCCCCTGCTTGTTTAGATGCATCTGCAGCCAGCGCGTCTCCGGAATTAAGGAGGATTTGAGCGGCAGGACGTCAGTCGAAGTCGAAAACTTGCTGCTCCACCGGGTTATTCCACACCGGCGCGAACGACTGCCGATGCAGCGGCGTGGGCCCATACTGTAGCAACGCGGCCAGATGCTGCGGCGTACTGTAGCCTTTATGGGAAGCCAGGCCGTACTCGGGAAAGACCGCGTCCCACTCCCACATCATGCGATCGCGCTCCACTTTCGCCAGAATTGAGGCCGCCGCGATCGAGGCGGAAAGCGCATCCCCGTGAATGATGGCGCGCTGCGGCAGTTCGCAATCGAGGCGCATGGCATCAATCAGGAGGTGATCCGCGGCGGGTTGCAGCCGCATTACTGCCTCGCGCATGGCTAGCCGCGACGCCTGATAGATGTTGATCTGATCGATGCGCGCCGCATCCACGGCCGCTACCGCCCAGGCTACCGCATGGTCGCGAATGCGCGGTGCCAGCAGTTCTCGCCGCTCCCGCACAAGCAGCTTGGAATCGCGCAGTCCACGAATGCGATAGCCACGATCGAGAATTACCGCTGCCGCCACTACAGGCCCAAACAAAGAGCCGCGACCCACCTCATCCACTCCAGCCACCATGGCCGCTCCGGCTGCCCACGCTTTTTTTTCATAACCCAGCGTGCAGTGCAGCCTCTTCAGCAGCCGCAGCTTGGCCGCCGCTGGGGAAAGGGAAGAGTCTGACGCAACCTTAGCGCTAACCGGCATTGATCGATGGGATGCCACCATCTTTACTTGCCACACGGATTTTCGCAAGCAAGAAAAAATATAAATTGGGATTTTATGAAATTAAGATGGGCGGCGATCTCTTCGGTCGGTCGGCGGCCTCAAGTAATAGCTCATGGTAACCGTCTCTTGGATTACGAGCGTACATTGTCCGTCAGGACATGTACTGCTAACGTGAAAGTGTGAACCAGCGGACCCAAACGCCACACCGTGCGGCTGCACAACCTGCGGGTGCACAACCTGCACGTGCACGAGAAGCTGCGACCATCGAGAAGTTGATTCACCTGGCCCTGCCCGTTCGGCTGATTCATACGCGAGACGGCGCGCGCGGCGAATTGGAGCTGGCTTGTACCTATGACATCCATCCGCGCGGCGCACGTCTGCTGAGCTGTCGTGACGTGAAGGTGGGAGAGTTTGTCACGGTCGAGCGGGGGCGCTCCAAGTCGGTCTGCCAAGTTGTATGGACCGCTGATCCGGACTCCGAGCTTCGCGGACAGTTTACAGTGGAGTGTGTCGAGGGCAGCAGGGCTCCATGGGAAGAAGAGTTGCGGCAGATGGAGGAACAGTACCTGCCTGTAATTTCAGGTGCCGACGGCAACGAACGCAGGCTGAATGCTTTCCGTAGACGGGATCAGAATCGTCGCCGGCGGCCGCGCTACGACGTGCAGGGTGGAGCCGATGTCGAATTCGGTGGACGATCCCACGTCGAAGGCCGCCTGCAGCAGATCTCCGAATACGGCTGCCTCATCACCGCCCGTGACCTTCCGGCGCCCGGAACTTCCCTGAGGTTGGTGTTGAATATGTGTGATGTTAGCGTTGCGCTGCGAGGACACGCAAGGTATACGGCCGAAAATCGCGCCATGGGTGTTGAGTTTCAGGAGATTCGGCAGGGCGACCGTCCCCTGCTCGAGTATGTGCTGAATCAACTGAAAAAGCCCCGAAGCGACGACTTCGCGGATCTCGAAGTGATCACCGAACACCTCACTGCGGTCGCCGTATAAGTCGCCACAGCGTTCTATTAATTAGGAAACCCGGAAGCAGCGGAGAGCGCTCTCCCCACCGTTCACTATTCGACGTCTCGCAGGCGTGCCGCTTTGCCCTTAAGACCGCGCAGATAATACAGCTTGGCGCGACGAACCTTGGACGAGCGCAAGAGATCGACCTTGTCGATCACTTTGGAGTGAATGGGGAAAATGCGCTCCACGCCCTGGCCAAAGCTGATCTTGCGCACGGTGAAGCTGGCCTGCGGTCCGTTATCGCGCTTGATGACTACACCTTCGAACGCCTGCAGGCGCTCCTTGTCGCCTTCTTTGATCTTGACGTGAACGCGAACAGTGTCGCCCGAGTTGAATTTGGGAATATCGGTGCGTTGGGTCTTTGCCAGCAGTTTTTCAATAACAAGGTTCGACATAATAGTTAGCCCTTCTAAATTCTCATTCTAAAATCGTGATCTCGATTGAAACTCGATTGCGATCTTTGCTTTAATCTTTTCTGATCCCGGCGAGAAATTCATTATCCTCCTCGCTCAGCAACGCTCCATGCAGCAAGTCAGGACGGTTGCGTAGCGTTTTTTCCAGCGCCCGCTGCCGGCGCCAGCGGCGAATTTCTTCATGGTTGCCGGACATTAAAGCCTCTGGCACGACCATCCCCCGAAACTCGGCAGGCCGCGTGTAATGCGGATAATCCAGCAATCCGTTCGATCCGCAAGTGGAATCCGCGCTGCCAACATTTTTGGACGTTTCGTCGTTTTTGAGCGTCCCGTCTTTCAGCTTCCTAACGGTAAACGATTCCTGCTGCGTTGACGCCTCGTTCCCCACCGCTCCGGGAAGCAACCGCATGATCGCTTCGACGATCACAGCAGCTGCGATCTCGCCACCGCTTAGGACGTAATCGCCAATCGAAACCTCACGGTCGGCGAGAAATTCCGCCACGCGTTCGTCAACACCCTCGTAGCGGCCGCACACCAAAACGATGTGCTCGAGCGATGCTAACTCCGCTGCAAGCCTCTGAGTAAACCGTCGCCCCTGTGCCGAGAGCAGAATGACCGACTCATTCGATCTGGTCGCTAGCCGCTGTTCGCGTGGCGCAAGGTCGAGGGATTCCAAACACTCAAAAAGCGGCTCCGGTTTAAGCACCATGCCTTCGCCGCCGCCAAAGGGACGGTCGTCCACGGTACGGTGACGATCATGGGTGAATTCCCTTAGATCGTGGACTTTAATTTCCGCCAGTCCCATTTCCTGAGCTCGGCGAGTGATACCGTAATCCAACGGTCCGCGAAAGAAGTCCGGAAAAATGGTGACTATGTCGGCCTTCATCGGGGAAACCAAAATCTTTGAAACAAAACCAAAATCTCTAACACACAGGGGCACTGCAGTAGCACAGAGGGTTTTACTCTGCGTTAGCCCTTTTTTCTCCCCGCCGCCTGTTCCCGTTTCTCTTCTGCCGTAAGTGGAGCGTTAACCTCAAGCAAGCCTTCGGGCAACTTCATCCGAAGCTGCTTCGCCTTTACGTCAACGCTATCGAGATAGGCTTCGGCGAACGGAATTTCCACCAGCCTCGATGCCGCATCGCGAACGATTAACAGCGGCGCTTCGCCCGCGCCAAACTGAACATCTTCGATATGACCGATCTCGCGGCCGCGATCAAGCAGCGCACAACCTACCAGGTCGCTGACGTAGCTCCAACCTGCTTCGAGCGTCGAACGCTGGCTGCGCGGCACCTGCAGTTCGCATCCCACCAGCGCTTCCGCCTCGGAAATCGAATTTACTCCCGCGAACTTCAGCACCAGCAGGCTCTTGTGCGGCCAAAGCTCTTCCACTTCAAGTTCGCGGAGGCCAGCATTCGGTTCCCGCGGGAGCGCCAGCAATTTCATTCCTACGACGAATCGCTCGGGAATGTCGCTCAAAATCTCGCCCGCAACTTCCCCGCGGCGGCCTTGCGTCTTTACTACGCGGGCCAGCGTGACGAACTCGCCGCTTGTTTCAGGATCGCGAATGGTCCTCCCTGGCCGCGCTCTGTTCGGAAACGGGGAGCAAAACTCCCCCATGGGGCAAAACCCCTCTCATCACCTGATGGCGGCGACGCTTGAAGGCGCACCCTTTCAGAACAATTCATCGCCGGAATGCTAGTCGATAACCTCAAGCGTGTAGCGCTTGCGGGCGCGAACGCCCGCGGCGGTTAACAGGGTGCGCAGGGCGCGAACGTTGCGTCCCTGCCGGCCAATGATTTTGCCCACTTCATCTTCAGCCACTTCGAGTTCGATCACGTCGCCATCGAGATGATCGACGAATACTTGATCGGGCGCGTCGACGATCCACTTCGCAATCTTCTCGATCAGACTACGAACGTTGGCTGTAGATTCAGGCATGCGAATTCCTAAGCAACAGAAGCCGCAGGGGCAGCCGCGGGCTTGGCGTAGAGCTTCCCGACCCGCTCGGACATCTGCGCGCCCTTTGAAACCCAATAGTCGACGCGATCGCGCTTGAAATCGACCGTGGCGGGGTTGGTGCGAGGATTATAAGTTCCAACAACTTCCACCGGCCGTCCGTTGCGCGCGCGCGCTTTCTCAATTACCACAATGCGGTAATGCGGTTGTTTGCGCGCACCCATGCGCGACAGTCGAATCATTAACACAGATGTATATCCTTGTTCCGGAAGCGTCCGGCGAGGTCAAGACAAACACTCATTATGCCGGAGGTTAGCGGGAATGGCAAGGGAAGAACCAAGACTAGTGGTGTCCGAAAAGTGGGGTGGTCTACGACTATCCGGCAGTGTTAAATGCGTGAAAAACAAAACCCGGGCCACATTCCGCCCGGGGCGTTAACCTGTTCAGTTACGTAACGATTATCGGCAACCGCGATACTGAAGTCAAGATTACTTGAGGAGGTCCCCTGTCCGGGACCTCCTCGCCACTCTCCCTACCAGAACCAGGAAAGCGGTGGACCCGGCGGGACTCGAACCCGCATTTTCTAGCTGGACAGGTTAACGTGCTGCCATTACACCACGGGCCCTGCATCGACCCTAATGCCCACTTGTGGGGCGCACAAGTCCATGCATCACAACAAACTCGAGCGGATTCCAGATATGGAACTCCTGCGGTCCAGCATCTTTCCCTACCCTGCTAGACTCAAATGTTTTGGAGGTCGCTCCTTGCAGGCAGTCTATATACTCTCCGCGGTGCGTACGCCGATTGGCAAGTTCGGCGGATCGCTGGGATCGCTGACGGCGGCAGACATGGGCGTGGTCGCCGCCAAGGCTGCGATCGAGCGCGCTGGAATTCAACCGGATCAAGTCGAAGAAGCCATCTTCGGCAATGCGCGGCAAGCCAGCGGCGGACCGAATCCGGCGCGGCAGATCTCCGTTCGCTGCGGTGTTCCGCAGGAAGTGCCTGCGTTCACGGTGAATAAGGCTTGCGCGTCGGGGTTGAAGTCCATCGCGTTGGCCTATCAGGCGATTGTGCTTGGCGATGCGAGTTGCATTCTGGCGGGCGGGACTGAATCCATGTCCCGGGTTCCTTACTATCTGGAAGCGCGCTGGGGATATCGGCTCGGAAATAAGGAATTGGTCGACGGCATGTATCGCGATGGATTTTTTTGTCCCATGGCAAAGATGGTAATGGGCGAAACTGCCGAGGTGCTGGCAGAGCACTATAAGATTTCGCGCGAGGAGCAGGATGAATACGCCCTCATGTCGCAAAGTCGCGCCGCACGCGCCATTGCCGCCGGACGGTTTGACGCTGAACTCGTTCCGGTTACGATTGAGGGCAAGAAGGGCGCAACCAGTTTCAGCCGCGACGAACATCCGTTCCCGGATGCGAGCATGGAAAAGCTGGGCAAGCTCGATCCGGTATTTTCAAAAACGGGGACGGTCACGGCAGGAAATTCCTCGGGAATCACCGATGGCGCGGCCGCTGTTGTTGTCGCCGGTGAACATTTCGTGCAGAAGAATAACCTGAAACCGTTGGCCCGTATCTCAGCCGTGACGTCCGCCGGAGTAGATCCGCGCAACATGGGGATAGGGCCAGTCCCAGCCCTGCGCAAGCTGGAGGAAAAGCACAACCTCAGGCTGCACGATTTTGGCCTAATCGAATTGAACGAAGCCTTCGCCGCTCAGGTGATCGCCTGTGATCGTCAATTGAACTTCAACCGTGACCGGTTGAACGTGAACGGCGGAGCCATCGCAATTGGGCATCCTATCGGGTGCACGGGCACACGCATCGTTGTCACGTTGTTGCACGAAATGATGAAGCGCAACACACGGCGCGGTGTGGCCACGCTCTGCATCAGCGGTGGAATGGGTATGGCTCTGGCTCTGGAGAATGTGGTCTAGGCTCTTTGTGGCAAGCGTTTTCTTCTGTTATGCTTCCCGCCAAACCGCGTAGGAATCTTCATTGCGGATATCGAAATCCAAAGGGGGCCTGTCATGTTGCGAACAGCGGCGCGTCTCTCGTGCTTACTGGCGCTGGGGCTGATGAGCCGGATGATCCTGGCGCAGGAATTTTCTGCTGATGCTGTGAACCTGAAACAAGGCCATGATCAGATAAACAAGGTCTACATGGGAAAAGACAAGCTGCGGATCGAACTTGGGGGAACTGCGCTCATCATCGATGAGGGGCAAAATCGGTCGATTGCGCTTATGACGGAGCGCCATGTGTACATGGAAGCTCCACAAGTAATGAGTAAGCCGGTGATGCTGCATTTATGGCGGGTGGCAGACGTAAACGATGCCTGCCCGCAGTGGAAAAAAGTGATCGAGCAGGCCGAGGCCGGGAACTCAAAATGGGGAAGTTGCACGAAGGTTGGCGGCGACAGCGTAAACGGCCGCAGCACAGTGAAGTATCAAGCCGTTTCGAGCGATGGGAAGACGGGCTATGCGTGGGTCGATACCAAGCTGCACTGTGTCGTAAAAACGGAAGACGCCACCGGCGGTTTGGAACTGCGCAACATTCAAGAAGGCGCACAGCCATCCACCTTGTTCGAAATCCCCGCAGGCTACACAAAGTTCGACATGGGCAGCATGAGGCAACATCAATGAGCGGGACCCTCATCGGGTAACGGGCTGCTATTTCAAGCGGTAATGTCTTGCACATTGTATTAAACACTACCCGAGTCAGTGGCGTGCTTGATTCAAATTCAGCCACCACCCGAGTTAGCCTTTTCGTTGACAACTCTTTACCAGCTACGGTATCTTTAAAGCTTTGGGAAGTCTCGCGGTTGCCCGCCTGATGGTCTGGCGTCCTCGCCGGGGAATCAACGAGCGGTCTTCTTTTTATTTCAATCGCGTTTCGCAACTTTTTTCATTCTTGGGAGAGTTCAGATGTCAACCTATTTCCCCAAAGCGGGGGAAATTGTGCGCAAGTGGTACGTCGTGGATGCAGACGGGCAGATCCTCGGTCGTCTCGCCTCGCAAGTGGCGCGCATCCTTATGGGCAAAGAGAATCCGCAGTACACGCCTTTTCTTGATACTGGTGATCATGTGATTGTGCTGAATGCCGAGAAAGTAAAAACGACCGGCATGAAGTCGGAGCAGAAGCAGTATCACCGCTATACGGGGTATCCGGGCGGTTTGCGCACCGAGGATTATCGCAAGCGCTTGGCGCGCAGGCCGGAAAAGATCATCGAAGATGCGGTGCGGCGCATGCTGCCGAAAAATAAGCTCGCGGCTCATATGCTGTCGAAGCTCAATGTGTACAAGGGCGACAAGCATCCGCACGAAGCGCAGAAACCGCAAGAATTTCAGTTGGAAGTGCGGGCGTAAGACGTATTTGTGGATTCGCGGTTCGAGAAGATTGAGATCCTTCGCTCCGCATGAAAAACGGCTGCGGTCAGGATGACAAGTTAATTTTAGATTTCGAAAGATGAAAGCTCGCTTCTGGGAATCAAGCTAGAAGCTAAGAGCTAGGAGCTAGAAGCTAGCATGGCAGAATTGGTTCAGTATTACGGAACGGGACGGCGGAAGCGGGCGATTGCGCGGGTGTATCTGCGTCCTGGCAGCGGCGAGTTCAAGGTGAATGGACGCGCATTCGAGGAATATTTTGTAACTCCGGCGCAGCGTTCTGCGGCGAGGGCGCCGTTGGCGTCGACGGATACGGCAGCCTCATTCAATATCGTTGCCAGCGTGCTGGGCGGCGGGGTGCGTGGTCAAGCCGATGCGGTGAAACTCGGCATTGCGCGCGCCTTGATGCAATTCAATGCCGAGCTGCGTGGCAAGCTGAAGTCTGAGGGCTTGGTCACTCGCGATTCGCGCGGCAAAGAACGCAAGAAGTACGGCCAGAAGGGCGCAAGAAAGAGATTCCAGTTCTCGAAGAGATAGAGATTCCGCCGCCCCTCGGGTTCGCTCGGGGGTCGGAATCACAAGGTTTGGTTTTAGGATTCACTGGCCACTTACAACTGGCCACTGATCACTGTTTTTGGAGTTCAATTCTTCCCGAGCCTCGCGGCGCGGGGACGGGAATGGCAATCGGAGGAACGAGGTTTCAACGTTTCCCAGGTTTCAAGGTTTCAGAGAAAAGGCGCAACGGCGTTCTTAACTTTGAAACATTGCAACCTTGAAACTCTGAAGCCTTGATTTCCCGATGCAGACTAAATAAGGAGGTTCATTGGCTACTATCACCATGAAGGAGTTGCTCGAAGCGGGAGTCCACTTCGGGCATCAGACGAAGCGCTGGAATCCCAAGATGAAGGAATACATCTTCGGAGAGCGCAACGGGATCTACATCATTGATTTGCAGAAGACGCTGAAAATGTTCAAAGAAGCGTCGAAGTTCGTCCAGGAATTGGCGGCCGAAGGCAAGATCGTTCTCTTTGTAGGAACCAAGCGCCAAGCGCAGGACGCGATTGCCGAAGAGGCTACCAAGTGCGGCGGTTTCTACATCAACCAGCGGTGGCTAGGCGGCCTGCTTACCAATTGGGTGACGGTGCAGAAATCGGTAAAGCGGCTGAAGGAGCTCGACGAGATGGCCACCGATGGCCGTTACGAACTGCTGCCGAAGAAAGAAGTCATCAAGCTCGAGCGCGAGCGGAAACACTTGCAGGCCAATCTGGCGGGTATCAAGAATATGAGCCGGTTGCCGGATGCGGTATTCGTGATCGACTCGAACAAAGAGCAGATCGCCGTACGCGAAGCGCGCAAGCTCGGCATTCCCGTGGTCGCCGTGGTTGACACCAACTGCGATCCCAGCGAAGTGGATTATGTAATTCCGGGCAACGACGACGCGTTGCGCGCGATCCGATTGTTCACCTCGAAGATTTCGGAATCGATTGCCGAAGGCGCGCAGTTGATGACCGACAAACAGGTTGCCGACATGACCGCGGCTACCGAACAGGCCCAGGTTCGCGAGGCGCAACAAGCGGAAGATGCGGCAGCCGCGCTCGAGCTTCGCTCCCAGGAAGCTGCCGCCGCGTCCGATATGGCGGACATCGGCGAAGACATTAGCATGGAAGAAGTGCTAGGACCAGGCACCCACAAGAAGCCAGTTGCCAATGAGGAAGTCGAGATCCATAAAGTGGAGAGCCAAACGGTTTAGAAGCAATTTCTAGTTGTCCGTTGTCAGTAAAAACCGGGCTTTTGAATTCAGACCCGCGCGGGTCGTCCGGCGCGGGTCAAAGTTTGTAGAGGCAGTTCGAGTTTCAGGTTTGTAGTTTCGAGCGGCCTGGAGCACGACAAATCATTCCTACTAACTAGAAACTGGAAACCTATTTATGAGCACTACTATGGCGAATATTTCAGCTGCGCAAGTGAAAGACCTCCGAGAAAAAACCGGAGCTCCCATGATGGATTGCAAACAGGCTCTGACCGAGGCCAAGGGCGATATGGAGCAGGCGGTGGTGATCCTGCGCAAGAAGGGCGTTTCCGTCGCTGCCAAGAAAGCGACGCGTGTGACCAGCGAAGGCGCAGTGACCAGCTACATCCATGCGGGCGGAAAGATTGGCGTGCTCGTCGAGGTAAACTGCGAGAGCGATTTCGTAGCGCGCACCGACGACTTCAAAGAACTGGTGCACGACATCGCCATGCACATTGCGGCCAGCGATCCTAAGTTCGTGCGCAAGGAAGACGTCACCCAAAAAGATTTCGACCGCGAGAAGGATATCTTTCTGGCGCAAGCTGTCGCCTCCGGCAAGCCGCCACACATTGCGGAGAAGATGGTGGCCGGAAAAATGGAGAAGTTCTACGAGGAAGTCTGCCTGCTGGAGCAGCCTTTCATCAAGGACCAAACCATGTCGATTGCGCAGCTCATTGCGGCGAAAATTGGCAAGCTGGGGGAAAACATCAGCGTACGCCGCTTTGCGCGCTTCAAGGTCGGCGATGCGGGAGAGACCGTGGCGGTCTCGAAACCGAAGCCCGATGAGGGTGGCGAGGCCGGTGCTCCGACAGCGAAGTAAATCAGTTTCTGGTTTCCAGCCCTGTGGACAGCAGACTGGCAACTGGAGACCAGAAACCGGAAACCCCTGGAAACCCATGCAAACCCCTGCCTTCAAACGCGTTCTGCTCAAGCTCTCCGGGGAAGCCCTGGCTGCCGAGCAGGGCTTTGGCGTAGATACGAAACGCATTCATGAGGTCGCCGCAGAGTTGGCAGATGTGCATAAGATCGGCGTGCAACTCGCCATCGTCGTGGGTGGCGGCAACTTTTTTCGCGGCGTCGCCGATCAGGCCAAGGATATGGATCGCGTTTCCGCTGATCACATGGGAATGCTGGCCACGGTAATTAATGCGTTGGCGCTGCAGGATGCGCTGGAAAAGCAAAAAGTCTACACCCGCGTGCAAACGGCGATTGAGATGAATCAGGTTGCCGAGCCATTCATCCGGCGGCGGGCCATCCGGCATCTCGAGAAAGGCCGTGTCGTCATCTTCGCCGGAGGGACCGGCAATCCCTATTTCTCTACTGACACCGCAGCCTCATTGCGTGCCATGGAGATCAAGGCCGATGCGATTCTCAAAGCCACCAAGGTCGATGGCATCTACGATGCAGATCCGATGAAAGTGAAGGACGCTAAGAAATTCACCGACATCACATACATGGATGTGCTGAGGCTGGGGCTGAAAGTGATGGATTCCACGGCCATCAGCTTGTGCAAGGATAACGACTTGCCAATCATCGTCTTCAATCTGAATCATCATGGCAATATCCGTCGCGTGGTTATGGGAGAGAAGATCGGATCGAGAGTAGGCGCGTAAGGATTCTCCATTCGGTTTATAATGCAGCGTTTTGACTCTTGATGTCCTACGGAGCTGACTGATATGGCGCCAGCCACTATGGCCGCGATTCCGGGCCTCAAAGAAACCTACGTACAACTGAAGACTCGCATGGACAAGGCCGTTGAGGATTTTCGCAAAGCTATGGCGGCGACGCGCACTGGGCGCGCCTCAGTGCACATGTTGGATAGCGTGAGTGTCGACTATTATGGCTCGCAGATGCCGCTGAATCAGATTGCGCAGGTGCACGCGCCTGAGCCGCAGATGATCACAGTGCAGCCGTTCGATCCTTCGCAGGTGGGTGCAATCGAGAAAGCGATTCGCTCCGCTGAACTTGGGCTGAACCCGATGAATGACGGCAAGCTGATTCGCGTGCCAGTGCCGGCCCTCACGCAAGAGCGCCGCCAGGAGATGGTGAAACATCTGCACAAAGTGCTCGAAGAGCACCGCACTGCGGTACGGAACATTCGCCGCGATGGCAACGATGCCATCAAGAGAGCGATGAAGGACAAGAAGATTACGGAAGACGACGAGAAGCGGTCGCTCGAAGAGATCCAAAAGCTCACCGACGACGAAATCAAGAAGATGGAAGAGATGAGCAAAGCCAAAGAAAAAGAAGTGCTGGAATTAAACTAAGTCGAATTAAGGTCGATTCGAGTTGAGCCTGATTTGAGTTGAGCTTAGAACTCAGCAGGAAACATTAATTCGTGGCTGCGGCACCGCATTCAAAACCGAACTACGTGTGCCCGCACTGCCTCCCACGGTTCCCAGGCAGTATTCTCCTTGCGGGTTCCACTTATAATTAAAGGTCAATGAAACGGATTGTTCATGGTGCGTGTCCCCATGACTGCCCCGACGCATGCGGGGTTCTGATTACCGTCGAAGATGGGCGCGCGACGAAGATTCAGGGCGATCCGGGGCATCCGGTCACGCGCGGATTTTTGTGCGCGAAGGTCGCGAAATATCTGGACCGGGTTTACTCGCCCGATCGTGTGCTGTATCCGATGCGGCGGGTTGCTCCCAAGGGGCTTCCAACAAACACGGCCGAGGGTTCCCGCGCTGCTACGCAGATCTGGCAACGTGTTACGTGGGACGAAGCTCTGGATGAGATTGCCGCGCGTTTTCGTAAGATCATCGCCGAATTTGGCAGCGAGGCGATTCTGCCTTATTCGTATGGTGGGACGCTGGGCGCGATCAATGGCGCATCGATGGACCGCAGATTTTTCAGCCGCCTCGGTGCCTCAGAGCTTGAGCGCACGATTTGTTCTTCGGCGGGCGAGGCTGGACTCGAGTCTGTGATGGGCGTGAAGCTCGGCACCGAGCCCGAGCAGTTCGTCCACTCCCGCTACATCATTGCCTGGGCTTCGAATATTCATGGAAACAATGTTCATCTGTGGCCGTTTATCGAGGAAGCGCGGCGCAAGGGCGCTAAATTAGTTGTCATTGATCCCTACCGCACGCGGACCGCGGGATGCGCGGACTGGTATCTCTCTATCAATCCCGGTACCGATGGTGCGCTGGCACTCGCCATGATGCATGTGATCATCGGCGAAGGTTTGCACGATGCCGATTATGTAGCGAAATATACTCTCGGCTTCGATCAACTCTGCGAAAAGGTAAAAACCTACTCGCCGGAACGTGCGTCCGAGTGGACGGGGATCGCCGCAGAAGACATTCGCAAACTGGCGCGGGAGTATGCCACGGTTCGGCCTTCGGTGATCCGTTTGAATTACGGTGTGCAGCGATCCGAGGGCGGCGGAATGGCGACGCGTGCCATTGCGATGCTGCCATGCATCATTGGATCGCTAAAGGAGGCCGGTGGAGGGATTCACCTGTCGACCAGCGGTGCCTTCGACCTAAACAAGGAGGCATTGAGACGGCCAGATCTAAAGCCACAGGGGACCAAGTATTCTCCGCGAGTAGTGAGCATGGTTCGATTGGGTGAGGCGCTGAACACGCTGAGCGATCCGGCGCTGAAGGCATTGTTTGTTTACAACTCCAACCCAGCCGCAGTTTGCCCCAACCACAACGAGGTAGTTCGGGGCCTCAAGCGCGCGGATTTGTTCACCGTAGTCCACGAACAGTTCTTCACCGATACCACCGACTATGCTGACATCGTGCTGCCCGCAACGACCTTTTTTGAGCATAAAGATTTGCAGGCGGCCTATGGGCACTACTACCTGCAACTGTCGGATCAGGCGATTGAGCCGTTGGGCGAATGCAGGCCGAACGTGGAGGTATTCCGCGCACTAGCTGGCCGAATGGGATTCAGTGACTCATGCTTTGGCGAGAGCATTGAGGAAATGATCGAAGGTGCGCTGGTGTCCAATAATCCTTGGTTGGAAGGCATCACGCGGGAGCGACTCGAGCGGGAAGGGCAGGTGCGGTTGAACCTCGCGGGCTCCGCGTCGCGGGTTCCGGCTGCCGCCCGGCCTGAGGCCGATGTAGCACCCGCCCCCTTCCTCCCCTTCGCTCAAGGCAACTTTCGCACGCCTTCGGGCAAGGCTGAACTCTACAGCGAGGCGATAAAAGCGCTGGGCCTGGACCCAGTTGCCGAGTTCACGCCGCCCGCAGAATCGCGCTACGGAGCCGACAAGTCAGCCTTTCCACTCGAGCTTCTGGCGCGCAAGGCTGACAACTTCCTGAACTCGAGTTTCTCAAATGTTTCCTCGGTGCAAGCCATGGAAGACACAAACCTTATCGAAATGAATTCAGCCGATGCGCGCGCGAGAGGAATCGCTGATGGCGACACTGTGAAGGTGTACAACCGGCGGGGAGAAATCTTTCTGCGGGCTCGAGTGGATGGCGCGGTTCAGCCGGGAGTAGTATCAGCGAAGCTCAATTGGGCTAAGCTCAGTCCTGGTTTTAAGAATATTAATGCGTTGACCTCAGAAAAACTTTCCGATCTGGGCAACTCCGCGACGTTTTATTCCGTCTTGGTTGAGGTAGAGGCAGCGGTCAGTGTCTAGTGGTCAGCCGTCAGAGAGTATTAAAGACTATAAATCGCCGTTCTCAAAACACTGAAGAACTATATGCTGATCCCTGGCCACCGATCACCGACCACTGAACTTGGACGCTTTCTCTTTCTCTACGTATAATGATCGTTTTCCTACATCCCAGAGGCTGAGGTCGTAGCGATTCATTTTTGCTCTCATGCAGACATTGCTGTGCCCCAGCGCGGCCAGCGTACTTCCGACCTTGCTCATCGTCCCTCTTTTTCATGGGTGGTGCCTTCTCGAACGACGATGGCATTGGCGTGGATGTTGGCAATCGCCTTCGTGCTCTCTTCAAGCCCAATTAGCTGGGCGCAGACGGATGTGATTTCGAATATTTACGTTACCGGCAACCGAAGAATTCCAAAAGAAACAGTTCTGGCTCGAATTTTCACTCATCCCGGCGATGTCTATGATCCCGCGGCATTAGAGCGTGACTTCAATTCCCTCTGGAATACAGGCTACTTCGAGGATATCCAATTCACCCGTGAACAGACCGCGAAGGGATGGGATTTGACGATCCACGTCAAAGAGAAACCGACCATCCGCGAAATCAACTATGTCGGCCTTAGTTCCGTCTCCACCAGCGATGTGCTCGATCGCTTCAAGGAAGCGAAAGTCGGCCTGGCAGTCGAGAATCAGTATGACCCCACCAAGGTTAAAAAGGCGGAGGTGACAATCAAAGGTCTGCTAGCGGAGCATGGCCGTCAGTTTTCCACCGTCCGGACCGAAATACGGCAGATACCGCCAGCCGCCGTGGGTATCACATTCGTGATCAAAGAAGGACCCAAGGTTAAGGTGGGCAAGATCAAGTTCGAAGGCAACAAGAACGTCCCCACGCGGGTTCTGCGCTATTCGATGAAGAACTTGCGGCCCATCGGCATCCCGCACTCAATTTTCCTAGAGAACATCTTCGCCCGAACTTATGATGCCACCAAGCTGGATGAAGACACTGAACGAGTCCGCAACGAGTACCAGAATCGAGGCTATTTCAAGGTCATCGTGAACCAGCCGAAGACCCAGATTCACGACACCGGTCATGCCGGCACCCATATCCCGTTGCTGCAAAGCGGGCCGGGCAAGGCAGTTGACATCACCATGCCGATTGAGGAAGGCGACCGGTACACTCTCGGTGGAATTACCTTCAAGAATAACAAGGCCGTGCAGAATATCAAGGCGCTGCGAAATCTTTTTCCCATCAAAGACGGAGACATCTTCAGCAAAGAGAAAGTGGCGAAAGGTCTTGAGAATCTTCGCAAAGCCTATGGCGAACTGGGCTATATCAACTTCACTTCAATTCCCGACACCAGGTTTGACGATGAGAAGAAACAGATCTTTCTCGATATCGACGTCGATGAAGGCAAGCAGTTCTACGTTCGCCGCATTGAGTTCCAGGGGAACACAACTACTCGCGACAAAGTGATTCGCCGCGAAATCGCTCTTGAAGAAGGAAACGTTTACAATTCGCGCCTTTGGGAGTTGAGCTTGCTGCGCTTGAATCAACTGGGATACTTCGACCAGTTGAAGCCCGACGACCCCAACACTACCACCCGTCAATTGGATGAGAAAGACGGGTTGGTCGACTTGACCTTGAAGGTGCACGAGAAGGGCAAGAACAGCATTGGCCTGAACGGCGGGGTGAGCGGGCTGGAAGGAGCGTTCGTCGGGATCAACTACTCGACCAACAATTTCCTCGGCCTGGGTGAGACGCTTTCGATCCAGGCCAGTATCGGAAACCTGGCGCGCAGCATCCGCTTCGGATTCACCCAGCCGTATATGTTTGACCGGCCATTGCAGTTCGGTTTCAACGTCTATTACAACAAGGTCAGTTACGATCAGGCCAGGCAACTCTCCATTTTCAGTGGCCAGACTCTGAACCTGCCCAATACCGTCCTGCAGAACCTGCAAAATTACACGCAATCAAGCGCCGGATTCACCACGTCGTTAAGCTACCCGCTACACCGATCGTTCAAACGCGTGGGTATTACCTATTCTTTCGACCGATCGTCGCTGCTCGCCTTGAGCTCAGCCTCCAAGAATTTGTTTGAGTTCCTTGCCTTCCGTGGTATTTCGGGGCCGAACGCTTTGGAAGGAATCATCACCAGTAAGATTTTTCCAAACTTCTCATTCAATACGATTGACAGTCCAATCTCTCCCCACAGTGGAAAGTCGATTACATTGGGTGCTGAGGTTGCGGGCCTCGGAGGGACGATTCGCTCGGTGCGGCCGATCGTTCAATTTACGCATTGGACCCCAGTCCAGAAGCGCCGCAATACGGTCGGCTTCCGGGTGCAGGGATCGTTCATCACCGGCTTCGGAGGGTTGGTGGCGCCACCGTTCCAGCGTGCCTATATGGGCGGCGAGAATGACCTGCGCGGCTTTGACATACGTTCTGTTTCCCCGGTCGCGTTTCTGCCCAGCAATGGCGCCATCACCTTGACCAACCGCGATGGCACGCAGGTTCTCAAAGATCCGCAGAATCCTCGTGCGGGAGCGGTTAGCATTCCAATACCAATCGATCAGATTGTCTTCCCCGGCGGCGATTTGAGCGTCGTGGCGAATCTCGAATATCGTTACACGATTTATGGGCCGGTGGCGTTGGCTCCGTTTATGGACATCGGCATCGACCCCATTGTCAGGCGTTCGCAGTTACAGATTGCAACCGAGCAATACCAAAGCGTCATCGGTACGGCGTTCGGCTGTCCGACGTTGTTGCAAACCGCGACTGCCAATACGTGCGCGCCCGGAAGTGTGCTGAACCCGCCACCGTCGCCCGATCTGCAGGTGCTGGGAACGACGAACTGGCGACCGAGGATGTCCACCGGACTTGAGTTGCAAATGTTTCTGCCGATTATCAACGCGCCGTTCCGAATTTACTGGGCGTATAACCCGCTGCGGCTGGATAGTCCTGCCAACCCCCCGATCCCGATTACGCCTTCGATGTTCCCCCAAAGCTGCAACGCGAAAACCGGTTGCCAGTTGACTGCGGCCGGAGCATACACCTACAACTTGGCAAGGAACGCTTATGCACCCAGCTTCCTGCTGCGAGAGCCGCGAAAAACGTTCCGCTTCACGGTGGCAACGACATTCTGAGGTCTCGTGTCAGCTCATTGGTCTTTTGCAGACTCCCATCGCAAGACGTGTGTATCTGAGAGGCAGGACATAGCACTCGACATCTTATACGCGTCCCGAGATGGTTAATGCGCGGGTTTGACGGCGCTGATGAGGCTCTCTATAATCATTACGATCCACGCCATAGCAGGAAGCTGATCTCAGGGTGGACGACACGTCCGCAACCCCGGCGTGTGACGCTGGCTATCCGGCGCGCCGATTTCCGATAACGACTAAGGGCAGCCGTTGCTAGAGAAGCAAGCGCAAGACGAAGACCTCGCGAGTACGGCCCAGCGTCGCCTGAAGAGGATAATCCGAGTTCATTCCCGGAAGCTATTTACGGAACTACAAATGTTCCAAGGAGTTTAATCGACCCGATGACTAGCAAGTTTCTGCGTTCTGTCCTGGCCATTGCCGTTAACTCACTGATCTCCGTATCAATGATTTCCGCATGGGCCCAAACCGCTGGCGCTGCCCCCACGGGCCCAGCAAGTTCACCCGCAAACACCCCGCCTTCTGCTCCTTCCGCGCCGATCGCTACTGGTCCCGGCACGAAGATTGGGACTATCAACATCGAGCAAGCCGTGGTGGGGACCAATGAGGGCCAGCGTGACTTCGCGGCCCTGCAAAAGAAGCTCGAACCAAAGCAGAGCGAATTGAAATCCCAGAACGACGAGCTCGAGAGTTTGCAAAAGCAGCTGCAGACGCAGGGCGAGAAGCTGAACGATGACGCCCGCACTACCCTGGTCAAACAGATCGAGACCAAGAAAAAGTCGTTCGATCGAGCGGTGCAGGACGCACAGGAAGATGCGCAGAACCAGCAGAAGGAAATTTTTCAGCGCATTCTGCAAAAGATGGCGCCTGTGATCGTGAAGCACGCGCAAGATACGGGGTACGGGATGATTGTCGATACATCCAATCCCTGGCCTCAGAGCCCAATCTTGTGGTACGACGGCGATAAGTCCGACATTACCAAGGCCGTGGTCGATCTCTACAACACGCAGTCAGGTGTTCCGGCTCCTGCAGCTTCGGGAGCGACGGCCCCCAAGCCTGCGGCTCCAAGACCGGCCACTCCCAAGCCTGCAGCTCCGAAGCCGACCTCGCCACCACAGTAACTTCCTCGCGACACCGAGCGTGTCACGAAAGTTCCCCAAAAGCCGCGCCAGAGCGCGGCTTTTTTTCTTGCGCCCAAGTCCGCGCGGAGCGTTGATGGTGTCTTTATCAGCAACGCCATTCAACAATTTGTTCAAGCCGGAGGAAAATATGTTTGAACGAGCATTGCTTGACCGCACTATCGATTCATCATGGAACGCGCGTTCGCGCCGCGGATTGACAGCCTTGACATCATTCGGCCTTCAGGCTCTCGCGGTCGCAGTGCTTCTAATCTTGCCATTGCTCCGCCCGCAGGAATCACCCTTTTTCCGCCATCTTTCGACTACGGTCAGTCTGGGAACAACACTCGGAGAGCTTCCCGCGCCTAGAACGCGCGCCGGTGGAAACCCGGCTGCACCAAGCCATCCCATGGAAATTTTCTTGAGACAGCCACAGCCAATTCAAGATCACCTGGAACTCGGCAACGAAGATGTTCCACCGCAGATTGGAAGCGGTGGTCCTGATATTCCGGGAGCTGTTCCTGGACCGGGCAGCCAAGACGGAGCATTTAGATCCGTCGGAACCGGTATTCCGCCTGTTATTCCGGCAACGCCGGCGCCAGTTGTTCATTCGGTCCGTCTCTCTCACATGAGTGAAGGGGACCTGGTGCGGAAGGTTCTGCCAACCTATCCTCCACTCGCTCGAAGTGCACGCATTCAAGGCACGGTCATTCTGCAGGCGACGATCAGTAAGCTGGGAACTATTGAGAATCTTCGGCTGGTCTCCGGCCATCCCATGCTGGTGCCGGCAGCGATCGAAGCTGTTCGTCAATGGCGTTACCGGCCTTACATTTTGAACAATGAGGCTGTCGAAGTCGAGACGCAGATCACGGTGAACTTTTCGCTAAGTGGAAACTGAAAGCTTCACGCTAGCGTCTTCCCGGTTAGCAACCCAGCGGAAACAAAGGCTAACTCCTAGCCGCTAACCATTTTTCACTAACCACGGTTCAGGAGTAGCCCAAGCGTAACCAGAAGGCTTGCATTGCTCCCGCTATAATCGAACCCGTGGCGACCACTGCAGAAATTCCGAGCCGTGTGGCGACGCGCCCGACGTGGGCGGAAGTTTCCTTAAGTATGCTGCGGCAAAACTTCCGCACGGTGGTGAAACACATGGGCGCTGGAGTAAATGTGTGCGCTGTAGTGAAAGCTGACGCCTATGGCCACGGCGCCGTGGAGTGCTCGCGTGCTCTGCAGGCCGAAGGCGCTCGCTGGCTGGGCGTTACGTCGCTCGATGAGGCCATCCCTCTACGCGAAGCGGGCATCGAGTCGCGAATTCTCCTGATGACTGGTTTCTGGCGCGGCGAAGAATCCGAAATCGTTCGCCAGCAACTCACTCCCACCGTGTGGGAACCGTGGCACATAGAGGCTCTGGAGAATGCCGCTGCGAACAGTGGGTTTCGGCAGGCTGTGCATTTAAAGGTAGACACCGGAATGGGCCGGCTGGGCGTGGCGCTGGACGAACTTCCCGCTGTGCTAAAGGCTCTCACCGTAGCTCCGCATCTCAATCTTGAAGGGCTTTCAACGCATCTTGCTTCCTCGGAGATTATGGACGCGCCCTCAGTGGCGGAGCAGGAGCGGCGTTTCGAGGAGGCTCAGCGCATGGTGCGTGCCGCCGGCTTCGATCCAACATTGATCCACATGGCCAATACCAGCGCCCTGATTTCGCGCCGCGAGACATGGAACAACATGGTGCGGCCCGGCATCGCGCTCTACGGATATTATTTGCCGTTCCAGCGCGCGGGCAGGGAAGTGAGCGGCGGCACGCTCCGCCTTTCCGTGAAGCCGGTGCTTACCTGGAAGACGCGAATTCTCTCCATGCGAAACTTCTCTGCGAATCAGGCTCTCGGCTACGGCGGAACCTACGTGACCAAAGCCGCGGCGCACGTCGCCGTCCTCCCCGTGGGATATGCCGACGGATACAACCGTCAGCTTTCGAATCGCGGCCGCGTGATCGTCCGCGACCACTACGCGCCGATCATCGGCAGCATCTCGATGGATCTCACGCTGGTGGATGTAACGGGTATTCCCGGAATTGCCGTCGGAGATGAAGTGATTCTGCTCGGAGCTAGCGACGGGTTGAGCGTCGATGCTCTGGAGCACGCGCGACTAGCTAACAGCTCACCTTACGAAATTCTCTGCAATATTTCCAAGCGCGTACCGAGAAAGTACCGGAGCTAAGCTCCTACCCTATAGTCTCCCGAACCTGGGCGCGTTTGTACTTCCATACAATGCATGATCCTGCGGTTCGCTGTTCAGATGCTGATGGCCCGCCTATTCTTTGTTACTCTCAAGAACATGCCTTCGCGCTACGCACAATGGATGTATGACTGGGAGCACTGTCTTACCTCGGTGGACAATAACCGGGTGGTGCGTCCGCTGGAGTGGGGTGTCGAGTGGGCGCGCGATTGGCCTTGCCGGAATGGCTGGCGTCCGGGGCAGACGCCTGAAAATCCTGAGCAGTTTTTCCACGATTTCAACCAGCGCATCGTCGCCGGAAGTGATGAATTTTATTCCTATACGAGGCCGACAGATTTCCGCCTGGAGAAGCGCGATGTAAAGGTTTACTCCACGCGCGAGATTCCCGATCCAAAGCTTGAAGCGAAAGTGAAGGGAACCTCCGCCGAGTTTCTGCGTTTCACTTCGCCCGTGCGGACACCGTATCCCGAGAACAATCTGGTAAATGCACGCTGGTTTCCAGCGCGGGGAAGGCGAGCCCTCGTTCTGTTGCCGCACTGGAATGCGGACGCGATCGCTTACAACAGTTTCTGCCGCGTGCTCAACATGCTGGGCATTGCCGTGCTTCGGATGAGCATGCCTTATCATGACATTCGCATGCCCGCCGAAACGAGCCGCGCTGACTACGCGGTTTCCGCCAACATTGGGCGCACGCTCGATGCCCTGCGTCAAGGAGTCGCCGATATTCGAAGCTGTTTTGATTGGTTGCAACAACAGGGTTACAGCAAGCTTGGTATTTTGGGGACGAGTCTCGGTTCGTGCTATGCGTTCATTGCGGCCGCGCACGATCCGCGAGTTCGAGCGGCAGTTTTCAATCATGCTTCTACTTACGTCGCTGATGTGGTTTGGCACGGACAATCGACGCGGCACATCCGGCAGGGAATCGAACAGGAGATTGGACTGGAAGAATTGCGGCAGGCCTGGCTGGGCGTCAGCCCGATGTCATACTTCGATAAGTTTGCCAGGTGGCCAAAGAAATCCTTGATTATCTACGCGAAGTACGATTTAACGTTTTTGCCCGAGTTGTCGCGCAGCGCGGTGGATGAATTTGTGCGACACGGACTGGATCACAAAGTGGTGGTTCTCCCGTGTGGGCATTACACGACCGGCGAGACGCCCTTTAAATACATGGATGGCTGGCAGATGGCTTCGTTCCTGCGAACAGCGTTCTGAGCGCCAGTGCTACCTAACCCGATGGCTGTAGAATGTGTTAATGGCTTCTAGCGGCATAATTGATTCCGAAGACTTCATTGAGTACCGACGCGGTGAGTTTTTGATCAGCACCAGCCGTGAGCGCCTGGATCTCAACGTGATACACGGCTTCCTGACCCACTGTTATTGGGCCAGGGGAATTCCGCGTGAGGTTGTGGAACGGTCGGTCGAGCACTCCCTGTGTTTCGGAATTTACGAAGCGAACGCTGCGCAGGTCGGTTTTGCTCGCGTGGTCAGTGACTTTGCCACCGTCGCATATCTGGGCGATGTGTTTGTGCTCGAATCGCATCAAGGCCGTGGATTAAGCAAGTGGTTAATGGAGTGCGTGATGGAACATCCCGCGCTTCAGAACCTGCGGCGTTGGATTCTGTTGACCCGCGATGCACACGGACTTTATTCACGGTCCGGCTTTGCTCCATTAAAGGCCCCCGAGCGGTATATGGAATTGCACCGGCCCGATGTGTACGAGACGGGCTGGGAAATAGGAAAAATATGAAGAGTACTACGAACATGTATCGCCCGCTTTACGAGGCCGATGCCCAGATTGCTGCGGCTATCGACAATGAAACCCGCCGTCAGCACGAAGGCCTTGAGCTAATCGCTTCAGAGAACTTTGTCAGCGAAGCCGTCCTCGAAGCCGCAGGTTCGGTGTTTACAAATAAGTATGCCGAGGGATATCCCGGCAAGCGTTACTACGGGGGCTGCGAGTTCTCGGACGTGGTTGAGAACCTCGCACGCGATCGTGCCAAACAATTGTTCGGGGCAGAGCACGCCAACGTGCAGCCACACTCCGGTTCGCAGGCGAACATGGAAGCCTATGCAGCTGTGCTGCAGCCGGGCGACATAATTCTTGGATTGAACCTCGCCCATGGCGGTCATCTTACGCACGGACATCCTCTAAATTTTTCAGGAAAAACCTACAAGATCGTCCCTTACGGCGTGACCAAAGAGACCGAGACGATCGACTATGATGCGCTGGAAAAGTTGGCACAGGAACATCGTCCCAAGCTGATCATCGGTGGTGGCAGCGCCTACCCTCGCATCATTGATTTCGCCCGCATGCGGCAAATCGCTGACAAAGTAGGAGCGCTCTTTTTAGTAGACATGGCCCATTTTGCGGGATTGGTTGCAGGTGGGGCTCACCCATCACCTGTGCCCCATGCACACATCGTAACTTCTACCACGCACAAGACCCTCCGCGGACCGCGAGCTGGCATGATTCTTTGCCAGGCTGAGTTTGCGGCGGCGATCGACAAGGTAGTTTTCCCCGGGATGCAGGGCGGACCGCTGGTCCACATCATCGCTGCCAAAGCGATTTGTTTTCAGGAGGCGATGCAGCCTGACTTCCGCGAGTACGCGAAGCAAGTAGTCGCGAATGCGAAGGTGCTGGCTGAGACTCTGGCCGCGGAAGACTTTCGTATCATTTCCGGCGGAACGGATACCCACGTTATGCTGGTCGATGTTTTCTCCAAAGGTATGCTGGGCAGCGAGGCCGAGAAGGCGTTGGGCGAGGCCGGAATTACAGTCAACAAGAATGCGATCCCCTTCGACACCAACCCTCCACTAAAGCCAAGTGGTATCCGCATCGGTTCTCCGGCACTAACCACGCGGGGCATGAAAGAAGGAGAGATGCGGCAAGTCGGGCGCTGGATCGCGGATGCTCTGCTTCACCGAACTGATCCGGCTGTGCTGGCAAGAATCAAAAAGGATGTGTTTGATTTATGCGAAGCCTTTCCCTTGTATGCCGAGCGCAGAGCCAAAGTTCAGGCTGAAGTCCGGGCGTAGCTTGTCTGGTTCGTTGTCATTCCGACTTTTTCGTTGTCACTCTCGCTTCACTCGGAATGATAGGCCTGCTGCAAACATGAAACTGACCTGGTCGTCGTCGTCCTCTGCAATTCTGCTGTAAGGTCACCCGTCGTCTGTGGTTAAATGCCATCGGTGAAGATCGCCATCGATATCCGCCGAATGACCGAATTCGGAGTGGGTACTTACATCCGCAACGTCGTCCGCACGCTGGGGCGGCTTGACCACGAGACCACGTATTTTCTCCTGGGACCTTTTGCAAAAGTCCAGGAGATCGGCCCGCTGCCGCCTAACTTCAACTCCGTTCTGCTCGCCGAGCCAGAGCGTTCGCTGAAGAGCTTTCGCGACTTTCGCACCGTTGTCAAGCGGCTGGAATGCGATTTGGTGCACATTCCCAATCTATTCTCGATTCCCCGCGCTCTTCCCTGTCCCTACGTAATGACCGTGCACGACATGCTGGAGCATTTGTCTCGGGCTCGCCAGCAAACCGGGTTTTGGGGATCGCTACATTTCCAGTTGACAAAGCAGGTTTTGCGCGGCGCCTCGCGCATTTTCGCGGTGTCAAACTTCACGAAGATCGAGATGGAAAAGCTTTTTGGTATTCCTCCAGCGCGTATCGAGGTCGTCTACAATGCGATTGACGAGCGCTTCCTTCACGGGCATGCCAGCGCAGCCGATCGTCAACTGATTGCCGAACGCTATCAGGTCACTTATCCTTTTTTGCTTTATGCAGGAAGAATCAGTCCGCACAAAAATGTTGTGCGCATGATCGAAGCTTTTTCCGCGCTGAAAACGGAGTTGGATAAGGAAGACGCATTGCCTGATCTGAAGCTCATCATTATTGGAGACGATCTATCGGGCAATCCCGACCTGCGCCGCACCGTGATTCGAAGTGGCGTGCAAAACGATGTTCGTTTCTTGGGATTTGTGCCGGTAGAGGTGCTGCGCACGTTTTACGATCAAGCCAAGATCTTCATCTTCCCGTCGTTATACGAGGGCTTCGGTCTGCCCCCTCTGGAGGCCATGGCTCACGGCACCCCGGTGGTGACCTCCAATGTCTCATCTCTGCCCGAGGTGGTGGGAAATGCCGCTGTCCTGGTTCATCCCGAAAATGTTTTTGAGATCATGCGCGCGCTGCATCGTGTTCTCTTAGATCAGCCGCTGCGTGAAAAAATGAAAGAGCGTAGCTACCGGCAGGCAGCGAAGTTTTCCTGGGAAAAGTCTGTGCGCCGTATCATCGAAGTTTATCGGGAGGTTCTCGCCGCGAAGGGCAAGCATGGTTTGTCCAAACCGTTGGCCCGTAACAAGAACAAAACAGCAGGGGTGGCTTAATGCCACGCATCGGCTTCCATTTATCGACCTCCAACACGACCTATTTCAGCAAAGGCTGACCAGGTGACGCGACGGCGAGCCTGTGCAGCTTGGAGGTGACGCGATTGCGGTCGGCGTCGCTTTGTGCGGCGGCGAGACGCTTGCGAAGGCTAGCGATCTTGTGCTGGCGAGCGCGGCGCCGCCGAATCTCGGGCCGACGGCTGGGTGCTGACATTGGGTTCCACTCCTGAAAAAGAATTGAAAGATTTCGTGGCAGCCGGACGGGTAAGGCGAATTCGCCGGGTCGCATGGCAGCCGCGTAATCCTATTGAATAGTAGACTGCGGAAGCTGTCAATGATGTCAATTTTTCAGCGTTGGCAGAATTTGCGTTACTGCGGCGTAACGATTCACCTTTTAGTATTCCTATTCATTTCCCGGATGCATGTCGGTTAACTGCACCAGAGGCGTCGCCCAAGCTGAAATAAAATGTAGCGCCCTTGTTGATCTCCGCTTCAGCCCAGACGCGTCCCCCGTGTTTTCGGACGATGCGCTGCACCGTGGCGAGTCCCACACCCATGCCTTCAAATTCCTCGTCACTGTGAAGCCGTTGAAAAGCTCCAAAGAGCTTGTCGGAGTACTTCGGGTTAAATCCGGCGCCGTTGTCGCGAACGAAAAACACCAATCGACCGTCGATTATCGAGTGGTCAATCTCAATCACCGCCCGCTCGCGGCGGCGGGTATATTTGACGGCATTGGACAGAAAGTTAGCGAACACCTGCTGCATCAGTCCGGGATCACAATTCACGGAGGGCAGCGACCCAACACGCCAGTCGATCTTCCGGTCCTTGGTTTCAGATTCAAGGTCGCAGAGAACGTTTTGAACTAGAGAATTCAATGAGGTCATCTGCACAGCCATGCTTCGACGATCTAGCCGGGCCAGATTAAGCAAATCGTCTATCATCCGGGCCATTTTCTGCGTGCCGTCCTGAATGCCTTTCAGTTGATGTTGAGCCTCGGGCTGCAATTGAGAGCTATGTTCCTCGATCAAGGTGTGGGCAAATCCATTGATATGACGTAGAGGCGCTCGAAGATCGTGGGAAACTGAGTAGGAAAAAGCCTCCAATTCGTCATTTGCGGCGGCAAGCTGGGCCGTGCGCTCGCCTACGCGACGCTCCAGATCCTCATTCAGTTTCTTGATCTGTTCCTCAGCTCGTTTGCGCTCGCCCAGTTCAATCTGCAGCCGCTCGTTTGTTTGGGCCAGCTCAACGGTCCGGTCGGATACCCTCGCCTCTAAGGTCTCCTTTGCCTGCTGGAGTTCCAGTTGTTTCACCTCAAGTTCTTGATTGATCTGGACGGCGCCCTCATAGGTCGAGATCAGCAAATCCAGAATTTGTTGTTTCTCCGCCGTAATAAAATGCGATTGGCCACCAAAGTGAAGTTGAACTCCCACCTGCAATCGTTCAGTCTTTCGCAACTCCACATTGGTCAAGATATATTCCACTCGCGAAAGCAAGTACTTGTCATCGTATGGTTTCCGGATGAAGCTATCCGCACTGCATTCCAGACCCTTCACAATGTCCTGCGGTCCGGAAAGAGACGTCAATAGGACGACCGGCACATCCTTGAAGGCCGGCAAAGACTTGATCTCCTTGCATAACGTGTAACCATCCATCTCTGGCATCACGACATCGGTGATGATCATCGCAGGCTTGCGTCGGAGTGCCGCGGCAAGCGCTTGAGTGCCATCTCTGGCGACCGTTACGGTATAACCCCGAGCGCTCAAGTAGTGAGTCAACTGCTCGGCTTGGGTTTGGCTGTCTTCCGCGATAAGTATCTCGGCGCCATTGAAGAAATCGCTTTTATTTTGGCCCATAAATCTCCCGACCCTCTCAGCTCCCAGAAAGACCGTGCCCAGGATAAACACGGTTGATCTCTAACGCACCTTCTTCCCTGTTTGTCATTGGCCCCTCGGTTGTGTCAGCGGTTTTGGTGGCGAGGCTTGCAAGCGCCAAGCGAATCTTTTCCGCTGGAAGCACATAAGTGGCCCCGCCTATTCGGATTGCTTCACCTGGCATTCCATGGACAACAGAGGTCTCTTGATCTTGCGCGATCGTCACGGCTCCTCGTTCCTTCATCAGCTTCAGCTCCCACGCGCCGTCTTTCCCCATTCCAGTGAGCAGCACGCCAACCGCGCTCGGGCCATAGGCTTCTGCAACGGAACGAAACAAACAAGCTACAGATGGACGAAGTCCGTTCTCGGGCTCGTCTGATCTGAGTTGTACGCGGCCATCTTCGCCAACCGCCATATGCACCCCGTCAGGAGCCACGTAGACATGTCCGGGAAGGACGGATTGACCGTGGCGAGGTATATGAACCGACAGGCTCGACGATTGAGATAACCACTCTGCAAGACCTTGTGTGAACCCTGCCGCAATGTGCTGCACAATCAAAAGCGGAATAGGAAAGTTCTCAGGCAAGGTCGCCAGAATCTTTTGGAGTACCGGGGGCCCACCGGTTGATGCCCCAATGGCTACGATCCTGGGCTGCGATTGAGTCGTCTGTAGTCGGATCTCCTTGCTGAGTGACATAGCCGGAGCAACTCCTGCGTGTCGGTAGCGCGGCCACCGCCGCACAACTTTCACTTCCGACATCAGCTTTACCGTGCGCACTAACTCTGCCACCCGGTTTTGGTGTTCCGGATGCCCCGGGCCCACGGGCTTAGATAAGACGGCGAGCGCACCAGCCTCTATCGCTTGGAAGGCCCTGGCCGTATCTGTGGCATCAGCCGCGCCGCTCACGATGATAATTGGTGTGGGATGGGTCTCCATGATCTGCCGCGTGGCGTCGAAGCCGCTCATCCTTGGCATGTGGATATCCATCGTAATGATGTCGGGTCTGGTACGTTCCACCGCTTCGAGCGCTTCCTCCCCGGACTCCGCCGTCGCAACGACCTCGATGGCGGGATCAGAGCGAAGAATCTGCAGCAGAAACTCCCGTACCGTTGGTGAATCCTCGACGACCAGAACTCGAATCATCCGGCTCTCCTAAGCGCCATTCAAATCAGCCGTCTTACAACTTCCAACAGATTGCCCTGATCGAAGCTGCTCTTCACCAGGTACGCGTTGGCTCCGACATCAACCCCATGTTCCCGGTCTTCGCGAGAGTCGAGCGCGGTTACAAGCACCACGGGCAACTGTGCAATCCTTTTATCAGCCCTGATCTTGGTGGTCAGATCAAAACCATTCATTCTGGGCATCTCGACATCCGACACCACCAAGTCAAAGGGTTCGGTCGCGAGCAGGGTTAAAGCTTCGGCGCCATCCGTCGCGGTTTTGACGTTATATCCAGCAAATTCAAGGATGTTTTTTACCAGTGTCCGGGCCGTGATGGAGTCTTCCGCAACCAGGATGGATTTAGGCACTTCCTGCGTCTCACGCACAGCGCCCCCAGGCGACATTTTGATCGCGGACTCCAACAAGTCTGCGACGTTGAGCACCGGTAATACTTCGCCGGTTCCGAGGACCGTAGCGCCCGCGATGTTACGCACGCGCGGGAGTTGCTTCCCCAGGCTCTTTACCAAAACTTCTTGCTCATCGAGAATCTCATCGACGAAAAATCCGATTTGCTCACCCCCCGAAACAAGAACAAGCACTGGCACCTTGCGTTCTGGGTCGGCATCGGTCCTTGGCTGGATAATTTCCAAGACATCGCTCAAGCGAACGACGGAAGCGGCGTGGCCGTTTATCTGAATGGTCTCGCGGTTTTCCGCGCTCTTGATTTCGTCGCGCCTCACCCGAAGAACTCTCCCTACATGGCGGGTCGGAAGCACAAACAAACTCTCGCCGACACGGACTAAGACGCCTCGAAATCGTGCCAGGGTAAGGGGCAGAGTGAGGCGAAACCTGGTCCCGACTCCGGGTTGCGCTTCAACCGAAACCGATCCGCCTACCTTTTCTGCCTTTTCGCGCACAATCGCTAGCCCAAGCCCACGCCCCGAAATTTCCGTAATCATCGGGCTGGTGGAGACGCCGGATTTGAAGATCAGGCTGGCGGTTTGCTGTTCACCCATTTCTTGACTGTCTTGTTGAGACACAAGACCCAGTCTTACCGACGCGGCTAATACATTCTTGAGATCGATACCGGCACCGTCGTCGGAAACAACGATCTCAATCTTGTCAGCAGTTTTATGGGAGATAGCAATGCGGATCGTTGCCCGCGGTGGTTTCCTTATTTCTTGTCGCCGCTTTGGAGTTTCGATGCCATGATCAATGCAGTTTCGTACCAGGTGAATAAGAGGGTCTTTTATTTCCTCCAAGATCCGGCGGTCGGTCTCGATCTCACCTCCCACAATAATCAGTTCCACGTCCTTCCCGCAGTCCCGACTGAGATCACGGACGAGCTTAGGGAAAAATTCGAGCAGGGCCGAAAACGGAAGCATCGATATCCGTTTCACGTCGTCCACAAGATCGTCCACCCTTCGGTCAAGCGCCCTTCGGTCGTATTCGAGATGCTTAGTAAGAACTGAGACTTTCCTCTTGACGGAGTTTAAAGCGCTCTCATTCCGGTCTAGAAAGGCCGAAAGCTTCATAATTCCTGATCGATGTCCGTTTAACGGCTGGCTGCGCCCGTTAGGCGGAGTTTCTCCGTCCGCACCAACCAACGATGGCAAAGCCTGCGCCTGCGGCCGTATCTTCCTCCATTCTGTTTCCCATGAAACCAGTGCCTGCCAAATTTCACGCAACTCCGTTACTCGTTGGGCCGCCGTTGCTCCGGCCGGAACCAATTCTTCGGCTTGGCGAAGAAGTGCATCGAGCTTGGATGCCCGCACTCTCAGGGTCTCGGATAGTCCCTGCCTCTGGTCTCTCAACCGCGTCGCCTCAAAAGGGTTCTCGGGTTGAGGAATTGTCGGTAGGCGAGAACTTGCAACTTCCCCGGACTGCAATGCCAGTGGGCTCGTCGGAGGGACAACGGAAATATTAGGGTCATCGGGAGTTCCCCATTGCTGAAGTAAGTGAGACTCCGTGCCTCGCGCCACGCTGGTGCGCTCGGTGGAGAGCAGAATGCCCAGAGTGTCCACCACTTGATGAAGCTGATCAAAGATTTCTGGTGAGAGGGCACTTTCTTTGGTTTTTAGTCGCGCAAATAAACCTTCCAAGGAGTGGCAGGTGCTTACGACTTTCACGAGATTGACGGCGCGCGCCGCGCCCTTCAGGCTATGCGCTTCCCTGAACACACCTTCAATCCACTCCATTTGTTGCTCAGGCGAAGAGGCTCTCTCTAGTTCGATTAAGCCCGAAGAAATGGCAGCGACGTGTTCCGCTGCTTCGACACTAAATGTCGCCAGAAGTTTTTGGAGGAGTTCTTTGTCCTTAGGTCCCATTTCTATTCTCAGGATGCAGTCGCCGCCATGCTGCGATCTTTCGCCTTAACCTTATAGAGGGCCACCAACTCCTCCAGCTTTCGTCCCAGTGCTCCAATATTTCTTGCGGCGGTCTCCGTCTGCTTGGTGCTGGCCACATTTTGTGTGCTCGCCATCTTGATGTTCTCCATCGCTTGCGCCACCTGGTCCATGCCAGCCATCTGTTGCTGGCTCGAAGCCGCAATCTGAATGGCCGCTTGAGCCGCTTCCCCGATGCTCTCCCCGAGTTTCTGGACGGAGTCGCCGGCTTGAAGGGATTGTTTGACTCCAGCCTCCACCGCTTTGCTGCCTTGCTCCGTCGCCATCACGGCTGCGTTGGTTGCCTTTTGAATGTCGTTTAAGATGCTTCGCACCTGCACGGTTGCTTGTTTCGATTGCTCCGCCAGGTTCCGCACTTCTTGTGCAACTACCGCGAAGCCCTTGCCCTGCTCCCCCGCTTTCGCCGCTTCGATTGAGGCGTTCACTGCCAGCAGGTTCGACTGTTCGGCGAGGTCATTGACGGTGAGCATGATTTCTCCAATAGCCTGCCCTTGCTCGCTCAGGCGAACAATGCTCTCCGCGATCGATTCCATCTGCTCGCGGATTTGTTTCATCGCCTCGATGGAGTCCGCAGCCGATTTTTTCCCGTTCCCGGCCACCTGGGTTGCGCGCTGTGCGCTCTCCGAAACATATTTCGCTTTTTGCGTAGCGAGCTGCGCTGTCTGTTTCACTTCCTCCACGGTTGTACTGGTTTCAGCCACCGCCGTCGCGGTCTCGGTCGCCGCGGAAGCCACCTGCGTGGTGGTAGCAACAATCTGTTGAGCGGAAGAAGAGAGCACACCGATCGACTCCTGCATTTCTCCGGTAATTCGTCGAAGTTTTTCCACCATAATGGCGAAGGCTTTTCCCAGGACATCCCTGTCTGACTTGGGTTTGACCTCTACCGTCAAATCGCCGTCGGAGATTTGCTCGGCCACTCGCGCCATTTGTCCGAGCGAGCTCGCCATCTCCGCGAAACTCGCTGCCAAGACTCCAACCTCATCGCGTCGGCCGTCGGAAATCACACTGACCGACAAGTCTCCGGATGCGATCTTCTGTGCTGCCGAAGAAACCTCGCCGAGTGGTACGGCGATATTTCGCGTGAGGAATACCGCTGCCAGGCTCAGGAGCACAAACGAGGACAGGCTGCCGGCGATGATCGTCGTTTCGGTGCGGTGGGCTCGGGTTTTCTCTTCCGCGGACCGCCTGACCCCTAATTCGGTTTCTTCATCCCTCATCTCGCCAACCAGCTTGCGGATAGAGTCCATTGCGCTCTTGCCTCGATCCGTTACAACCACCTGCTCTGCCGCTGCGAAACCCTTTGTTCGCCGCAGGTCGATGGTTTCCTGCAGCTCGGTGAACTTGCTGGCAATGAGAGGTTCAATGGCCGTGAGCCTTTGTTGCTGGATAGGGCTATCGGAGGTTAATTCCCTTACATATTTCAATTTCTGATCGACGTAATCACGTGCTCCCTGATAAGGCTCCAGATAACGCGCCTCGCCAGTGAGGACATAGCCTCGCTGCCCGGTTTCGGCATCCTTCATCCCGGACAACAGGTCACCGAGCTCGTTGAGGATCTCGTGAGTGTGCTGAACCCATGCGGCCGAAATAATAAGCTTCGACGTGCTGTCATAGGACACTGCGCCCACGATGGTGAGCATCACCAGTGCCAGGCCGAAGCCGCTCCCAATCTTTGTCCCTATCGACCACCTCATTGCAAGTCTCCCTTTTGCAGACCGCGCTTTCAAGAAGCGGGGTTCACCATTTCGTTGACCAGAATCTTTTCGTCCGCAAGGAATTTCTTCACATCGAGCACTACTAGCGAATCCTTGGTGATCCCTTTCAGATATTCCGCCCGTATGCCGGTCATGGTGGGCAGGGCCGGGTCAAGTTCTTCCTGCACAATCGACCGCACACCCAGAATTGCATCGGCGAGAATACCGAGTTCCATGTGATCGGCGTGGATAATAAGGACCTTGTTCAGGTCGGTCAGACTCTTCTCCGGAAGATCAAATAGTTTCTTGATGTTGATGATGGAAAGAATTTGGCCTCGCACATTGACCAGGCCCAGGACGAAAGCCGGCGTGCACGGAAGCGGCGTGAAGTCGTTAAGCAAGAGAATTTCTCGGATATGACTCGATTCAATGCCATAACGTTCAGACCCCAGGGCGAACTCCACGATTTCCAAGAGCGAGTGGAGGGACGCTGTTTCGGTTCTGGCATCCGTCGCCAACAGCCGGGCACGTGCGTGGAGAATTCTCTGCTTTTCTTCCGGACCGGGAGCCAGTCTCCGTTTCAGACCAGCCTGGGAGGCGTCCAGCCGACGGTGAAGCTCAGCCCAATCAAGATCTTCCTTGTGTTCTGCCTTGGCTGTAAGGGCGCTCAGCGATTTTGGAATGGCGTTTTCTACGCGCATAGAACTACCATCTGCTCCGTTCGAGACGTTTGACTGATTGGGGAACCCGAATACGTGGCTGTCTCGTCTGGGTCATAGCAGTTTCTTTACTGGCCGGAAGGGCCATCATTTCTCTCAGTCTGCCGGCAGAAAGACCCTCAAACTCGGGCAGAATTTCATCTGGCCCGTAACGCGCCAACAACAGCAGAACATTCTCGAAATGTTTTTTCGACTCCCTGCGCCTTCCTTGTTTCAATGCCAGATTGCCCAGTGCGAAATGACCCAGGATGAACTCCTGTTCGGCGTACACCGCCTGCTTGAGTGCCAGGAGGGCCTCTGCTGGAGAACCTTGTTCCTCCAGAATCGTCGCCCGCAAATAGTAGGCGCGGGCGGCCATCTTGTCGGATGCGATTGCCTGGTCACACCATTCGAGCGCCGAAGCCAGTTCCCCCCGATTGGCATATGCCCGCGCAAGCAGGAGCATTGCTGAGGAGTGATTGCGGTCAATGGACACGAGCGCCCGTACTAGGTACTCCACTTCCTCATAACACCCTTGTTCATAAGACAGCAAAGCTTGTTCATAGGAGACCGCTCTGGAAGCTGTGTTCCCGGACCGCGCTTCGGAACATGAATTCTCCGGGGGTGTCTGCAAGGCTGAACTTGGTATCGGCTCAGCGCCACTAACCCACTCAGGCAACTGAACACCTGACCATTCCTGGTCGAGCAAGGACAAAGCGATGCTTGGCGCTAACGGTGTGGCAGACTTTCTATAAAAGGTGACACCGGGAAAACTTACCGTGGCGAAATCGGAGAACAGTTCCTGTAACGTTTCCGTGGGGCTCACGATCAACCATCCATCTGCGGCCAAACGGTGGTGGAGCTGCCGGACGACTTTTCTCATCCCCTCCGGCGTTAGGTACATGAGCACGTTGCGGCAGAAGATCACGTCAAAACCGTTGGGACCGTTCGAAGCCGGCGCATAGGCATCGTCCATCAAATTGAGACGCGCGAATCTCACCATCTCTTTGATGGTCGGGGTGATCGCCCAACAGTCATCCCCCAATGCGTCACAATACGTGCTGCGCAACCATGGCGGCGTCCCGCGAAAAGACCACTCTCTGTAAATTCCCTCCGCTGCCCTTTGCAGAGATTTGACGTTAACGTCGGTCGCTAGAATCTCGAAGTTGAACCTCTTCGACTTTGCCATCAGCTTGCTGAGCAGGACCGCGATTGAATACGGTTCTTCGCCGGTGGCGCAACCAGCGCTCCAGATTCTGATTGCCCGACCTGACCCGGCACGCTCGCGAATCAATTCCGGCACGATGTCTCTTTCAAAAACCTCCAGACTGCGCTTCTCCCGAAAAAAGTAAGTCTCGCCGACTGTCAAATGACAGGCCACTACTTCCAATTGCCTTGGAGTCAAGGCGGGCGAAACCAATCCTTGGACGTATGCCCCCAAGTCATCCCGATAGCCGCATTCCTGGGCGGCACGGCATACGCCGCGTTCAAGGTCGAGCCAGCGCTCTTTCGGAAAATGCAGTCCGAGGTGCGATGCCACGAACTCGCTGAGCTGAGCAAGTACCGAGTCCGAGATCTTTGCGGTCATCCCCTACCCACCGCCTGGGACACGAGGCCGTCCAGTTGTTGCTCTTCCTTCTTCGACAGAAAGCATTCAAGGTCATGAATGAATAGAATGCCGTCTTGCAGTCGGGTTATACCTTCCACATATTGCGTACCCGGCAGGATTTTCTGCGCCTCCGTAACTTCCTCCGCCGCTTTTTCTACAACTCCGATCACTGAGTTCACCACCAGTGCAACGCTTCGTGTAGATGTGTCGGCTACGATGAGCTGGTCACTTAAAGAGGTTTCTGGTTCTGCCAAACCGAAACGCTTTCGCATACTCATGACCGGAATGATGTTTCCCTTAAAGTCGATCACTCCGAGTACAACCTCTGGCGCCTTCGGCAACGGAGTGATCGCTACTGTGCGCAGCACTTGCTGTACAGTCCTCAGGGGGAGGGCATAGTGCTCCTCACCAACAACGAAGGCGACTAGATGACTCAACATGGCGGCTTTGAGCTCGTGCTCCCTTTCCATACGTGCTGCCCAACCATAGATGTGCCAAATCTGGATGTGCCAAACCATGACTTGCAAACCATGATTTGAAAACCATGATTTGCCAAACCATCGATGTGCGAATTCCCGCAATGTCAGTGGCGGCAGCCGTTCTCACAAGTTCAAAACCGGCCGCTAGTGATGAGTTAATTCGCAATTCGTTTGCGATTCCACAGACAAATGGGCAAGACATCTCCATTGGTGCATGCGTCGAGTCCAAGGGAGGAATGTTCCAAAACAGGAACTACATCAGCCCGACGCTAAGTCAGAGAAGTCACGCAGATGGAATACCGACCAGTCGCGTCACCAGTAGGGAAGGAAGTGGCGCAGATTTACGAGAGAAAAGTGCGATCGTCGGTACAATACCAAAATCGAAGATCTTTGGAGGTTAATTCCGCACCTCCATCTGTGAGTTCTAGTAGAAACTTTATCCGCGCCCGACAAAGGAGATGGATTACTGTGACCTGCGGATGCTAGGTGGCCCTGAAAGAGCGCGCTGTGGGCAGTGAAGGACCCGCGCCAGTGATTGAAAAATCAGCAGCCGGACCTGTAAGCCGAATTCTGTCCGCCGGATTGCTCCGGCGCGACGGTCATTCCTCTGGGCCACGCATCGCTGCGGGGCTCTAGCGACCTACCCGAAGGTTGGACGCACCGAGCCGGCACGTGCCGCTAACCGATTTGTGAGAATCAAGTCAGCGACTCCCTTCCTATTTGGTCTTGCTCCGTGTGTGGTTTGCCATGCCCGCCGCATTGCTGCGGCGGCGGTGCGCTCTTACCGCACCTTTTCACCCTTACCCCGATCTCGAAAAACATATTCTAACAATCAGGGCGGTATGTTCTCTGTGGCACTTTCCGTCGGACGGGCTTGAACCCGGCCTCCCGGACGTTATCCGGCACACTGCTCTGTGGAGTTCGGACTTTCCTCTCCCTACGTCCGAAGACGCAGGAAGCGACCGTCCGGTCCAGCTGCCAACCTCATCATTATATGCGAATGGAAGCAATGCAAACGTCTGGCTGGCAGGCTCCCGCTTCCGGCCTCCGAGGTTCAGAGTACGAGTGAGAGTCGCGTTGTCCAGACAAGAAGATTAGATAGGCTGATAGACTTAATCGCGTCCGGGAGTACTGCTTCTGGAAGCCGAATTCATGAACATCCTCGAAGCCATTCGAATTGCGTTCCAATCCCTGTGGGTGAATAAGCTGCGCTCCGTCCTGACACTGCTCGGCGTGGTCATCGGGGTCGCCGCCGTGATCGCTGTGGTCACGTTTGTTTCCGGCATCAATGATTATGTGGCGCAGAAAATTTTCAATCTCGGCGCGGACGTTTTCCTCATCTTCAAAGTATCGCCCGCAGTTACGAACGTCGATCACTTCCTGGAAGGCGAGAAGCGCAAGGACTTGACCATCGATGACTACCAGGCAGTAGCAGACGCTTGCCGGCACTGCGAATTAGTGGCAGCGTCGACAAAAGACGAAGGCGGCCATGTGAAGTATGCGGAGCAATCTATCAGCGACACGCTGGTGCGCGGAATCACTCCGGCTATGGCGACAATTCTCGATACCGACCTGGCTGCGGGGCGAATGCTTAATGAGACGGACGTAAGCAACCGCTCCCCAGTGGTAGTAATCGGGAATGATATCGTCGAACACCTCATGCCTGGCATCGATCCGCTGGGGAAAGAAATCCGCGTCGACGGATGGACTTACCAGGTGATTGGTGTCGCAAAAAAAAAGGGGACAACGCTGGGACAGAGTGCCGACAATTTTGTGATGATTCCAATTACCGCGTGCTTGAAACAGTATGGTTGGCACAACAATACGCTGCGGATTTCAGGGAAGGCGGCGAGCGGGGGTGTCGCCCTCGACGAGGCAATTGGGGAAGCACGGGCTGCTTTGCGCGCCAAACGCCATGACCAGCCGGGCGTTGACGACAGTTTTGATATTGAAACCAATGCCAGCTTGCTCGGCATCTGGACCAGCTTCAGTCAGACGTTCTTCATCGCAACCATCGGCATTGCCTGCATCTCGCTCGTGGTCGGCGGCATTGTCATCATGAATATTATGCTGGTGTCGGTCACGGAACGCACGCGCGAGATCGGCATTCGTAAAGCTCTTGGCGCGCGGCGGGACGATGTTCTGCTCCAGTTCCTGATTGAGTCCGTTACCCTGGCGATTACCGGAGGCATCCTGGGTGTGTTGTTCGGCGTGGCCACGGCGCTCACCGTTACGTTGCTGATCGGAATGCCTTCCGCGATCAAACTCTGGGCAGTCGCGGCTGGTTTGATTGTATCGGCCAGCGTGGGAGTATTTTTTGGGGTATACCCGGCGCGCAAAGCGGCCAAGCTCGATCCGATTGTAGCGTTGAGATTCGAAACCTAAAATGGTTGTTCACTTTGGTCGGGCTTGTCATTACTTGTCATTACTTGTTGTAACTACTTGTCATTCCGAGCGAAGCGAGGAACCTGCTTTCTGCCGGCTCCCGATAAAAGCAGATTCCTCGCGCGATAAAGCCGCGCTTCGGAATGACAACGCATCAGATCTTCCTGATTCACAAAGACATGATTCACAAAGACGAATTCGGGGAGATCGTGCAAATGGCAACGGACACCATTCGCAGCAACAAGACGCGCTCGGCGCTTACCGTACTGGGAATCGTGATTGGCGTCGCAATGGTGATTGGAGTCTCTTCCATCGGGCGGGGACTTGACGACAATGTGCGCGATGTGGTCGCCAGCATCGGCTCCAACGTAGTCTTCGCCTATCATATGCAGCCGTTTACCTTCGGGCGTCCCACTGAGGCGATGCGCACGCGCAAGAAGCTGACCTTTGAGGACGCAGAAGCGATCCGGCAACTGCCGCATGTAAAGGCGGTATCTGCAGGCATTCGTTTCTTCCGTCCGGAACTTGGTGTAGGAACTTACGCGGTGAAGTATCAGGATCGAAAAGTTAAAAACACAATCCTCGAAGGCGATACTGCTTCGGTGAAGGACGTCTTTGATCTGGTGATGGCCTCCGGAAGATGGTTCACCGAAGCCGATGACGAGCGCCACGCTACAGTTATCGTTCTCGGCCACGACACGGCGGAGGAACTATTTCCGGTGGAGAACCCCCTCGGGAAAGAGATCAATATCGAAGGCCGATTGTTCGAAGTGATCGGCGTTTTGGCAAAGTTAAAATCAGTTTTTGGGGGCGGAAAAGATCCCAATGATAACCGTATCTTTTTTCCGCTCACTACTTTCAAAAGCCTGCACCCCGAATTGAAAGATCACTGGATCAGCGCCAAAGCGATCTCTCACGATGACATGCCGAGAGCGATTGACGAAATCCGGGAGTTACTCCGCCGCCGACGAAAAGTTACGCCCGACAAGCCTGACGACTTTGCCGTCTTCACTTCTGACTCAATCTCGGACGTTTGGAATCAGCTCACCGGCATGTTATTCATCGGGGTATTCGCGGTGTCGAGCGTGGGCTTGATCGTTGGCGGCGTTGGAGTGATGAACATTATGTTGGTGAGCGTTACGGAAAGGACTCGTGAAATCGGCGTTCGCAAAGCGATCGGAGCGCGCAAACGCGACATTCTCTTGCAATTCACCCTGGAGGCGACCATTCTCACCGCGGTCGGCGGTGTCATCGGGATTCTGCTCGGCGCGTCCATTGTCTGGGTGATCCCGGAGTTGTGGCCCTCCCTCCCTGCCCACATGTCGATGTTCTGGGTAGTCTTCGGCTTTACCTCTGCTGCGGCAGTCGGGCTGATCTTTGGCATCTATCCCGCATGGAAGGCGGCGAACCTCGATCCGATTGAGGCGCTGCGTTACGAATAGCTTCTCCTGCGCTTGCGCATAATGGATCTCATCGTAAGAACGGTTCAAATCGTTGCAGTCATCGGAATAGTCTCGAGTGCGCTCTATTACCTGCTGTGTCTATGGAGTGCTGCCAAATTTCTTCGTGAGCGAAAAATCGGAAGTCAACCGGAGGCGGATCAATCGGCCATCCCAGCACCATCAGGGTTTCAGCCGGTTTCGATCTTGAAGCCTCTGAAGGGCACCGATCCGGAAATGTATGCGAGCTTCCGCAGCCATTGCCTGCAGGATTACCCGGAATACGAAATCATCTTCGGCGTGAGCGATCCTGATGATCCTGCAGTCCGGTGCGTGAAGCAATTGCAGGGCGAATTTCCCAACTGCAGAATTCGTTTGATGGTCTGTTCCAGAACTTTGGGTGCGAACGTGAAGGTGAGCAATCTGGCGCAGATGTTGACGGGGGCTCGTTATGACAGGTTGATTGTCAACGATAGCGATATTCGTGTGAAGCCTGACTATCTGCGCCGCGTGAGTGCACCGCTGGTCGATTCGAAAGTGGGAATGGTCACATGTCTTTACCGCGGAGTGGCCAGTACGACGCTCGGATCGCGTCTGGAAGCCCTCGGCATCAGCACCGATTTTTGCCCAAGCGTATTGGCTGCGCGCCAACTGGAAGGCGGTATACGATTTGGATTAGGATCGACCCTGGCATTTCGCCGCTCCGAGTTGGAGAAGATCGGCGGCTTCACTTCTTTCGTCGACTATCTCGCCGACGACTACGAGTTAGGAAAGCGCATCGCCGGCCTGGGGTTTAATGTAAATCTTTCCGATGTTGTGGTAGAGACCTTTCTGCCGCCGTACGGCCTGCGGGATTTTGTGGCGCATCAACTGCGATGGGCGCGTGGGGTTCGGGATGCGCGACCCGGCGGCTATTTCGGCCTGATTTTCACATTCGGGCTTTTGTGGGCGTTGCTGGCAGTAGTTGCGAGCCAGGGCGCAGTCTGGTCTTGGGGAGCACTGGCCCTCACGCTGGTTCTTCGCTTCGCGGTTGGCATAACTGTAGGCCGGGAAATCTTGCGGGACAATAAAGTTGTGAGATATCTCTGGCTCATTCCTGTCAGAGATTTGATTGCGGTAGCTATGTGGATCGCCAGTCTTGGCGGACATACTGTGATTTGGCGCGGCGACCGCTTCCGCGTCAAAGGCGGGAAATTGACCCGGATGTCGTCCTAGCAGTTGTGGGATTTCCAACCGCCGGAACAGCCAGGTGAACGACCTTTGGGTCGTAATCGAGGACCGTGCGTACTTTTCTTGCCAGTTGTTTCAATGTGAATGGTTTCTGCAGAAAGTTCCGCTCCACGTCGATTACCTTATGGTTCGTTACCGTTTGGCCGGGGTAGCCGGAGACGAACAGTATTTTCGTCTCCGGACTCAGCTGCTTAAATTCGTTGGCCAATTCTCCCCCGCTCATCTGGGGCATTACGACGTCAGTCACCGCCAAATGAATTGCCGTTGGATGATTTCTGGCGACCGATAAGGCATCCACACCGTTTCTGGCTTCCAGAACCATGTATCCACGTAAGGTGAGAGATTCAACCGCAGCCCGGCGCAAGGCATCTTCATCCTCAACCAACAGTACGGTCTCGGAACCGCAAAATAAATTCTCCGCCTCGATTTCCGGAACGTCGATTGCAACTGGGCGGTCGGGTACGCATGGCAGATAGATCTTAAAGGTCGTACCGATCTCAGGTTCGCTGTAGACCCAAACAAATCCATGATTCTGTTTCACGATTCCGTAGACAGTAGCGAGGCCAAGGCCGGTGCCTTTTCCAGAATCCTTCGTGGTGTAGAAGGGCTCGAAAACGTGCGCCAGATGCTCGGCAGCAATACCGCTGCCGGTATCGGTCACGGTCATGAGAGCATAGCGCCCAATGGGGATGATAGCGCGCTTCTGGTCGACATATTCCTGATCGAGTTGCACACTCGAAGTTTCAATGACGCACCGTCCGCCTTGAGGCATGGCGTCCCGTGAATTGGCCGCGAGATTCATCAAAATCTGCTCAATCTGCACCGGATCCAAACGAATCCTTCCAAGACCCTCGCCGGGGATAAAGCTGAGCTCGATATCTTCTCCAATGAGGCGATGAAGTCCCTTGACGATGCCACTAATCACTGGGTTCAAGTCAGCCACGCGCAAAGCTTGGGGTTGTTTGCGGCTGAAAGCAAGTAACTGCCGCGTCAACTCGGCAGCGCGATGGGCGGCGGAAAGGATCTCCTGTAGCCGCGTCTGAGTGGAGCTTCCCGGCACCACCGAATCGAGTGCGAGTTCAGAGTAACTGGTAATAATAGTGAGCAGATTGTTGAAGTCGTGAGCCACGCCGCCCGCCAGTTGGCCAATCGCGTCCATTTTTTGCGACTGCAGCAGTTCGGCTTCGATGCGCAGTCGTTCCGTGAGATCACGGCCGTTGGAAACATAGTGGGTGATTTTTCCTTCGGCGTTGTGGATGGCACTTACGCTTTCATCCACATAGTAGGCCTCGCCGCTTTTCTTGCGGTTTACCACGATACTGCGGCAACCGTCCCCGCTGCGAATGGTTTCCCACAGTTCGCGGTAAAGTAACGGAGCCTGCAGGTCCGACTTAAGAATGCTTTGGCTCTTGCCTACGACTTCCTCCTGGGAATATCCGGTCACCCTTTCGAAAGCAGGGTTTACGTAGTCAATGATGCCTTCGCTGTTGGTAACCAGGATTGTATCGGCCGAGTGCTCAACCGCGCATGTGAGCTTGCGCAATGATTGCTCCGCCGCCTGCTGCTGCTGCTGCGTCGAATGCAGATTGAGCGCGCAACGGATGGTTCGTACCAGATTCGCTCCCGTGAGCTGCGACTTGTCTACGCAGTCATATGCTCCGGCGTGGATGATTTCAGCAACCGCCCTCTCATCGGCGTGCTCCGTTAGCATGATGAAAGGCGTGGACCCGCGTGTGTGCAGAAATTCGGAAAGTAGCTTGGTGGCTGCGGCATCTTGGGTTTCATGTTGAAATAAGACCAAGCCATAATCGCCGCTCTGCAGCATGGTTTTTGCCTCTCCCAACGAGCGCGCATGATCCAACGCGGCGGGCAAAATATCGTGGTTTCGCTTGAGGATGTCCCGCAGAAGAAAAAAATCCTCCTCCTGTCTCCCTACCAAGAGGACGCGCAAAAAAGATTGCCCGAGTTGGATCGCAGCTGACACGACGGACCTGTTCGATACTCTTTTCTCTCATCGGAAGGTTTCCATTGTGGGTCCGTCTTTGAAGCCGACATACAACCCTTGCCACACACGAGGAATCCCACTGTGGGAAATGTTTTGTTTCGGAAATGGATCGCTTCGCCGGGTCCCCGTCGGGGATTGAATAGTGGAGTTCCTCCGAACTCTTCATGGTTGTTGACTAACTTTGACCTCGAACGTCCAACTTGCAAAGGCCGGTGTCAGCAGTGCCGATTGGACGAATGGCGGGAACATCCGCGTCGGCATCTGCGTATAGACGAAAGAGTGCCGTGTGGGGCGTGCAGCGTAATTGGAGGATTTATGCATCAGGTGGGAGACGCGGTGAGGACCATCCCCAACAGCGGAACCGGACATGTAGAAGAGGTTGTGCGGCAGGCTCATGACGAGTTGCGCCAACTTATGCAACAGCGGGCCGAAGTGATGCGCCGCATTGGCACCATCAAACAGACCATCGCCGGACTTGCAAATCTGTTTGGTGACGGCGTCCTGAGTGACGAATTGCTCGAGCTGGTCGATCGCAAAAGCAGCGGACGCCAGCCTGGTTTCACGAAGGCATGTCGTATGGTTCTGATGGATGCCAACCGAGCCTTGAGCGCTCGTGACGTGTGCGACCGCATTCAGCAAAAAGCGTCTACAATGCTCGAGCGGCACAAAGATCCCATGGCGTCGGTAACCACGGTGCTGAACCGCCTAGTGGCTTATGGAGAGGCCCGGGCCGTTGTTCTGGATAATGGACGTCGCGCCTGGCAGTGGGTTGCTGACTCAGAGTCCGAATTGACTCCCGAATTGGCGGAGTCTACTCAGCAATAACTGGATAAGCATGTTCGTTAGGGGAATATGCGCCACAGGAGCGGCGCATGAAACCATCCTTTTCAACCATTCGTTTCTCCTACGAATTCGTATCCAGACTCTTCAACGCTCGACTCTCGCAACTTTCTCAGTACTTTGGTAACTCGATTCCGGACCTTTCCAACGATATCCTGAGCCATAACCTACCTCGGTAAAAAGCCACGCAGCCTGCTGAGGGATGCACGGGCTTTTACCGGGACGAGGCACGGGGATATGTCTACGAAAATCGGCCACTTCGAAATCTTAAGCGAACTGTCAAAATCCGCCACTGGCGCAGTGTACAAAGCTAATGACCCGCAAACCAGCCAGACGGTTGCTTTGAAAGCGATTCAACTCTCTGCGTTCGGCGAACGCGCTGCCGAACTGGAGCAGTGCCTTTTGGCAGAGGCGGAGACTACCAAAGTTCTCGGCCATTCGAACCTCACTCCGGTATACGGCGCGGGAGAAATCGACGGTCAGTTTTGCGCCGCGATGGAATACATCCAGGGCAACAGCATTGCCACCATGCTCGCACGCAAAGAAGGATTTTCCATCTGGGATCTGCTCGACATCGGCAGACAGGTATGCAGTGGCCTCGATCATGCTCACTCCCACAGCGTTTTTCACTATAGTCTGGAACCATCGAAAATCATGTGCGGATGGGATGGCGCTGTCAGAATTTTGGGCTACGGAGTCTCCAGTGTTGGCAAGTTTACGGATAAGATTCCCGGCGTCCCGCCGATCCTCCGCTACATGTCTCCCGAACAACTTCGCGGTGAAAACATAGGCAGCCCTTCGAACCTATACAGTCTCGGAGCTATGTTTTATGAAATGGTGACCGACCACCACGCCTTCGAAGGAGAAGATCCTGAAATACTGCGTCAGAATATTCTCGAAGGTGTCCCGGCGGCCCCCAAACTTCTCAATCCCAAGATCCATCCTGTATTGAGCGATCTCATTATGAAAGCGCTCTCCAAAGATTCTGCAGCACGTTACCAGAGCGGAAGGGAACTGCTCGACGATTTGGAGAAATGCAAGGAATCCAAGGCCCCGGCAGCCAAGCAGCAAGTAGCGCCCGCAAGCAGCGTAGTTGTTCCGGATACGGTTAAGGCCGCGACCCAGGCAAAATTCATCGCCTCCGCGGCGCCATCTGCGCCTGCCAAGCCGGCCGCCGCTACCACACCATCAATCCCAGGGAAACCAGTTTTCCCCAGCAAAGCAGTGGCGGCTTCGGCAGGCGGACAGACAACCTCATCGAATCTGCCAAAACCTCAGTCCGCCGCTCCGCTCCAAGAGCGCGGGCCGCAAGTCCGAGTAGCGGCGCACTATCGGCCTCGATGTCAACCGCTGGCCTCGAAGAGCCCGTAGTGCAAATTCCTCAAGTCGCGCGCCCAAAATTAATGTCGACCCCATGATGGCCGAAGATGGCCCGTCACGAACCGGCGCGGTGAGCTTCTCGGAGATGACCGAACTTCCCCCGCTCAAGGAATCCTATACGGAGCCGGCGCCGCCGGTACCGGCATTTCAAGAGCCAGCATCCCACTCGACCAGTGCCACGATGTACGAAGACGAGCAGGAGAAGCCGAAAATTCAGCCGCGGGAAGTCGCTGAAAAGGCGATGAAGGAAATTAAAAATGTTCCACCTCGGTTGATGGTTTATTCCATTGCGGGCGCGGCAGTGGTAATCCTCATTATTGCGATAGCTCTGGTCCTGCACGTCAACAGTTTGAATAGCGACGGCGATTCGCCTCGTTCCACGGTCGCAGAACCGGCTCCGCCTGCGCCGAGCCGATCTGCCGTTCCAAGCCAGACTGCGGAATCGCAATCAGCTCAGCCCGCTCCGGCTCAGGGGCAATCCGAAGCCCAACCTGCCCAGACTCCAGCTCAGACTGAGGTTCAATCCTCTCTCCCGGTGACCGAGTCGGCACCCACTCGCGGCTCTGCGCTAGCGGCCCGAGGGAAGGGCTTGAGGAAAAAAACAGCCGCCGCACCTCTTGCTGCTGTGATTGTGCCGGGACAAATGGCGATTGATTCCACTCCTCAAGGCGCGCAAGTGCAGATCGATGGAAAAACCGATCCCTCGTGGGTTACGCCTTTCAGTCTGTCGGGTTTGACCCCGGGTCAGCATTCTGTCACCGTCAGTAAGTCGGGTTACAGCTCTGATACTCGCGCCGTCGATGTGATTTCAGGCAGCAAGTCTTTTGTCGTGAGCCACCTCGCTCAACTCATGGCGACCCTGGCAGTCTCCAGCACTCCTGCTGGAGCCAATGTCTACATCGACGGTAAAGACACTGGCAAGGTCACTCCCGCGCAAATATCGCTGGATAAGGGCCAGCACGTGGTCTTGGTCCGCAGATCGGGCTTCATCGATGAGACGACGAACTCCCAGTTCGCTCTGGGCCAGACTGTCAGCTTCTCGCCAACACTGCGCTCACTCGGCAATGTAGACGATATCAAGACGGTGGGGAAAATGAAGAAGCTGTTCGGCGGCAAGGAAATGCAGGGCATGGCCACGATCAGCGTCAGGACTCAACCCAAGGGAGCCCAGGTCGCAGTGAACCAGCACATGCTGGATAAAGAATCTCCCGTGGACTTTGCGCTCGATCCCGGCAACTATATCGTCGATATCACCATGACCGGCTACGCTCCCATTCACAAAGTGATCGCACTTGATAAAGGAGGCAAAGCTGTGATTGATGAGGTTATGCACAGGGAATAACACTTCAGCCGAAGCCCAACAGACCGGACAACCTACAGGTTTCTCGTTAGGGTCCTCCAGGCTATTCACGTTCATTTAACATTTCGGCAACCGACCTGAAACATCCTCCCGCTATATTTCTCTGCGCCACTGGGAAAGAAAAAGACAATTGGCTACCCTCTCACGCTGCAGTGGGTGGACCTTGCTCACCAGGGCGGAGGAAAAAAATGTTTGACAAGCTGAAGACGTCCGATGCCCCCAGGAGGATGATGGCTTTGCTGCTGGCAACGACCATTGCTCTGGGACCGACCGCCATACCCGCCTTCGCTGCCTCACAACCGTCCACAACACCGGCCACCACAACTCCCATTAAGCACCTGGTCGTCATTTTCGGGGAAAACCGGTCTTTTGACCATTATTTCGGAACATATCCGAATGCCCTGAACCCAAAGGGAGAACCGCAATTCCACCCGCTTTCCAATACGCCCACCGTGAACGGTTTGAGCAATGCCCTGTTGAACAATAACCCCAATCTCAACCCAGCCAATGGCAGCGGTGCAGCCAATCCATTCCGGTTTGATCGCTCCCAGGCGAACACGCAAGACATGGGTCATGATTACACGCCAGAACAGATGGCCTTCGACGGTGGTGCGATGGACTTGTTTCCTCTCAACACCGGCAGCGCGGGTCCCCCGCCCACCACTGGTCCGCCAGTCGTGTTCACGAACGGCCAAGTCATGGGCTACTTTGACGGCAACACGGTAACGGCGTACTGGAACTATGCCCAGCACTACGCGATGAGCGATAACTCTTACAGCACTAACTTTGGCCCTTCCACGGTTGGCGCGATCAATCTGATCTCAGGCCAGACCAACGGAGTGGTGCAACATGCCGGCGGTACAGGCGCCTACGTCGCCGACGGCAATGGGGGACTGACGCTGATCGGCGACCCTGATCCGTTCGGCGATATGTGCGCCGGTAGCGAGCAGGCGCAGATGGGCGGGAAGAATATCGGAGACCTGCTCAACGCAGCCGGTATCACGTGGGGTTGGTTCGCTGGAGGGTTCAACCTGAACCTAGTCAACTCCGATGGCAGCACTGGTTGCAACCGTCAGTCGACTTCGTCCATCGTTGGAACGCAGGGCGATTACGTGCCCCATCACACTCCATTCATGTACTACGCTTCGACCGCGAATCCCACTCATGCACGTCCTAAGTCAGTCGCAACGATCGGTCATTCGGGCGATCCCGCGAACCACGACTATGATATCGACGATTTCTTCAGCGCGGTTCAGGCGGGTAATTTCCCGACGGTGAGTTTCCTCAAAGCCATCTCAATTCAAGACGGCCATCCGGGGAATTCCGATCCTCTCGATGAGCAGCATTTTGTGGTCAGAGTTGCCAACTTCCTTCAAGGCCAGCCGGAGTGGCCCAACACCGCGTTAGTCGTGCTCTATGACGATTCCGATGGCTGGTACGATCATCAACTCGGCCAGATCGTGAATTCCTCGAAGAGCGCCGCCGATGCCTTGACGGGTCCGGGAAGCTGCGGCAGCGGCGCACTTTCGTTGCCTGGAATTAATCCCGCCACCATACATGCTCAGGGCCGTTGCGGATACGGTCCGCGGCAACCGCTTCTCGTCATCTCGCCGTGGGCGAAGCACAACTTCGTCGACAATACCGTTACCGATCAAACCTCGGTCATTCGGTTCATCGAGGACAATTGGCTCGGTGGGCAGAGGATTGGGAGTGGATCGTTTGATGCGATCGCTAACTCAATCACCTCTATGTTCGACTTCCACCAAACAGTGACCGACGATCTATTCATCCTGGACGAATTTACGGGCGAACCTGTGAGCACCCATTAGGACCGTCCCCGACAATGGTTTAACGAAAACACGATCGATATAACGATGACGGCAAGGCATGTGCGGCGCAGCAGCGCTTACGTGCCTTGCCGTTGTTGTATCCTTGGCCGAAAGGCAAATGTGATTACACGTCGAAAATTTCTGCAACGGACGAGCCTGCTGGCGACAACGCTGGCGGCGGGCAGGAGCGGCCCGCTGAATGCACTTGCCCAAGCGCATGTCGTGGCAAACATGCCACCGGCGCTCGATGTCAGCACCTTGGCGCAATTCGTGGACCCGCTTCCTATTCCTGAAATTGTGCAAAGCACCGGACACCGGCCGAGTCTTGTGGACCCAAAGCAGAGCATTCTGTTTTACCGAATTCAAGCCCAGCCCATCGCAACTAAAGTCCACCGCGATCTGCAGCCAACCAAGTTCTGGAGCTTTGGTCCCTCTATCCCCGGCCCCACGTTCGAGACGCGTTCGGGAGAGCCACTGCTGGTGGAGTGGGTGAATGGGCTGCCCAACGAGCACTTCTTGCCCATTGATCGCACAATTCACGGGGCCGAGTCCAACAAACCCTCGGTTCGCACCGTGGTGCATCTTCATGGCGCGAAAACGCGACCCGAAAGCGATGGATATCCTGAAGACTGGATTATCCCGGGTAAATCCTCATTTTACTTTTACCCCAACGAACAAGACGCGGCCATGCTCTGGTATCACGATCACGCGCTGGGGATCAATCGCCTGAATGTTTATGCAGGATTATTTGGAACGTTCTTCATTCGAGATAGTGTGGAGGACGCGCTCAATTTACCGAGGGGCAAGTATGAGGTGCCCCTCACTCTGTTTGATCGCCTGTTAACACGAGATGCCCAGCTTCTCTATCCAGTTTCCCCCGATTCACAATCCCCCTGGGTTCCCGAGGTCTTTGGCAATGCAATTCTGGCGAACGGCAAACTCTTCCCCTATCTCGAGGTCGAGCCACGAAAATATCGCTTCCGGATCCTCAATGCGTCAAACTCCCGGTTCTACCATTTATCGTTCGCTAATAACGCCAACGGCAATGATGTGAGCGCCGCCAATCATGCGTCCTTTCACCAGATCGGTACTGACCAAGGCCTGTTGCCGGCCCCGGTTCCTCTAACCAGCCTTGAAATCGCGCCGGGCGAACGCGCCGATCTCATCATCGACTTCAGCGAACACCGGAGTGCGCCGATGATTCTCAAGAGCGACGCTTTCGTTGTGATGCAATTCCGCGTCTCTTCAATAAAGGTGTCTGACAGAAGTTCCTTGCCTCCTACGCTGAGGCCTGTGCCCAAGATCCCCGAATCGCAAGCAGTGCAGACCCGTTTGCTCACGCTCAATGAATATGTCAACAAGGCGGGCAACCCCGTGAAGTTGCTTCTGAATGCCTCCTACTGGACGATGCCTGTCACTGAAAAGCCGGTCCTGGGATCGACTGAAATCTGGTCGCTGATCAATCCCACCAACGATTCGCATCCCATTCATTTGCACTTGGTGCGCTTTCAAATTCTCGACCGACAGCCATACGAGCCTTGGCTGTTTCAGACCAAGCGTCAGCTACATTTCCTGGGGCCGCCGGAGCCTCCCGATGCAAATGAGGCCGGGTGGAAGGATACGGTCCAGGCCCACTCTCACATGGTCACGCGGATTATTGTTCCATTCACAGGATTCACGGGCCGCTATGTGTGGCACTGCCACATTCTGGAACATGAGGACAACGAAATGATGAGACCGTACGAGGTAATTGCCGCGCCTAGCCGGTGATTTAGTAGGCGATCAGCGCGGGAGCTTGAAGTTCACGGTGATCTGCGTCTGGATATCCACGGGCTCGCCGTTAAGCAGATACGGCTTATATTTCCACTGCTTCACCGCGTCCGTTGCGGCGTGCGCGAGCTGAGTATCTCCACTAAGAGTCTTCACCTCCGAGATATCGCCATTCTTGGTGACAGTCGCCATTAGCTGAACCGCACCTTCAATATGCATCTGGAGCGCAGATCGCGGATAAACTGGCTGCACTTGTTTTACTAGAAGTCCCCGGGACACTCCCTGCGAAACCATTACTCTCTGCAGCACGGGGGTTGGAGCATCGCTTCCCATGAGATTCGGCAGTGTTCCAGCCTTGTCCTGAGCAATCTCGGTGACGCTCAAAGCCGGCGCATCGACTGTAGCCGTCACTTTTTCGACGGATTGCGAGTGCTGACTCTTGATGACGATTGGCGCAGGCGTCTCATTCGCTGCCACCGTCTTGTTTGACGACGGAGAAAATGCCGATGAATCCGCAACTACAACTTTACTGAGTCGCGTTGCCGGGCTCGAGGTGGTCTTAGATGTTTGAGGAACGCTGGTTCGAGTCTCGGGAGCAGATGAAGCACTAACGGAGGTTGAAGCCGCATGCGGAGCATTTGTAGTTTGCGCAACAGGTGCGGGAACCGCAGTCGTTGTAGGTTCTGAGGCGACGTTTACAGAAGAACTCGGGTTTCCGATGCCTGGGTTCGTGGTGCTTGGGTTCGCAGTGCTTGGGTTGGCGATGCTTGAATTCGTGGTGCTTGGGTTGCTGGTGAAAGATCCTCTTTGCGTCCAGGCGGCATAGCCACCGACTGCAACTGCAACCGCTACAGCCACTGCCCACAGAGCCTTTTTGCTTCCACCGCTTTCGGGCTTGCTATCGTCGGCAGCTGTGCCACCGAATGTGAGTGTAGGCGCCGCATCGTTAGAAGGATTCTTCTCGTTCGCCTCGGTTTTGGTTGGCTCAATCGCAGGGCTGATCGCTGCAGATGGTTTCACGCTAACAGGAGCGCCAACTTGCGATTCGCGTGCCGGAGCGGGAGCGCTCGCAGCGAAGCTTCCCGAAGTCTTGTGCTCACTAAACACAGGCGAGGAAGTGGCGGAAACTATTTTCGGCGCAGAAGACTGCGCAGAGGGTGCCGCTGGTAGCGAAACGACAGGTTGCGAAGCGACAGATTTAGAAATGACCGGATCGCAGGCCTTCTCAATAGAATCCAGGGTCTCTTCATCGATCTCAATTGGAGCGGAAGCCATTACGCTTGGCGGCTGGGGCGGTTTCTGAGTGAAGATGCTTGGCGCGGGCGACACGGGCGTAATCGGCGCTGTCGGCCGCGAACTGAAGGAATTGGGAATTGCCGCTTCCGATACCGGCTTCAAAGGTGCTGCCACGGACGCCGTCGGCTTCGCTGCCGGTGTCGCGGCCGCACCGGCCGGTTTTGCTCCTTCATTTTTTCGCAACAATCCGCGTGCAACTCTTAAAGTTCCTTTTGCTTGCTCCACATTGATCGGCTTTGTGAGTACAAGATTCGCGCCGATTCGGAAGGCTTTCGCTACTCCCGCTTGCCCTTCCACAACTGCTACTGCCAGAGATGACTGGTTGTTGGCCGCATTGCGCGCGCTCTTGAACAGCAGCGTGGCGTTCTGCTCGTTATCGCAATCAACCACTACTGCATCGAAGCGCTCACCCATCAATTTCTTAACCGCGGCGAAGGGTTCGGTACACGGAATGACGCTAAAGTCCAGTTCGCTGAGAACTTGCGTTACAGTGCGAGCCGTCTTCTCATCGGGGCAGAATAGGAGTGCTTGGTAACCCATATCAATGTCATCGTAGGTACAGCTGTAAGCCTCATCAAGTTACCGTAGTAATTCTGAAAAGGCGCGTTCGCCCTTGCCAGAATGGGCTTTTGGCGGTTCGTGTTTTCGCGTTCGTCGTGCGGATACAATGCGAGCCATGCGCATCCCACTTTGGCTCAAAGTGCTTTGGACCGCCGGAGTCATTGTCTGGATACCGATTTACTGGCGGGAATATGGCTTACAGAATTTTCTTTTCTTCTGCGATCTCGGAAATATCTTTATCACGATTGGTCTTTGGTTTGAGAGCCCGCTAATATTTTCATGGCAGGCCGCCAGCCTGCTGTTTTTTCAGACTTTGTTCATTATCGACTTAGCGGCTGCTCTGCTGAGTGGACGACATCCGATCGGCGGAACGGAATATATGTTCGATCCGCATATTCCGCTATCGATTCGACTGCTTAGTCTCTTTCACGTGGTGACCCCAGTGTTATTGTTGTGGGCGATTCGGCGTTTAAACTACGATCCTCGAGGATGGAAGTTACAAACCCTCACCGCATGGATTGTGGTGCCAATCAATTATCTCTGGCGTCCGCAATTCGATGTGAATTGGGCCCGCGGTCCGTTTTTTCGGGAACAGCATACCGTGCCGGGGATTGTATATCTGTTGGGTTATCTGATTATCGTACCCGCAGTTATATACTTTCCGACGCATTATTTCCTCGTCAGGCTGGCGCGATTGTGGCAGACAAAGACTTAATCATTCTTGCCCGAGATCATTAGTTGCTTCGCGGCGCTCTGAACATCGTCCTTCTTCGACAGCTTCGAGGCCGGGTCGGCGCTTAAATAAAGCGTTTGCGATGGCCTTGCCAGGCTCGCCCCCGTATCCTCTACGAACTTCATAATCTTGAGAAGAAGCTCTTCGCGCACTTGGGCGAACTTGTCGAAATCTTGAGTCAGCACATAACAGACCAGCTCGACATTGATCGAAGCGGAAGCCAATTCCATGAGGCGCACCCGAACCGTAGACGACTCAACGTTGGGATTGCTGGTTAACACGTTGCGAATTTCGGAGAGCACCGCGCCCAACTGATCGGACGATGTGTCAAGGTGAAACCCCAGCACTGTCTTCAAAAGAATCTTGTCGCGCCGGCTCAGATTCTCAACATTGATGGTCGCGACGGTGCCGTTGGGAATAGCCAACAGCGTTCTTTCTTCGGTGCGTACTCGAGTGGAGCGCAGCCCGATATCTTCTACCGTTCCGGTGCGATCGCCAAAGCGGCAAACATCGCCCACGCGAATCACTTCATCGCCCAGAACTGAAACGCCGCCAAACAAATTCGCTATAGTCTGCTGGGCACCGAAACCAATCGCCAGTCCTCCTATACCTAGGCCAGCCAGCGCCGTGCTCATGTTGAAGCCCAGTATTCCGAAAACGGAGAACACCGCCATCACGAAGACCAGAGCTTTCACGATTCGTTCGCCCAATAGCATGAGCGAGCTCGTGCCTACGTGTCCGCGTGCCAGAGCCCGCATGCGCACGCGATGCAGGAACCAGCGAATAGCTCGCCACAGAATCCAATTTGCGCCGATGACGATGGCGACGGCCGTGACCTGCCCGTAATAGTGACGCTGCAGCAGAGGCATTCGCAGATAACTACCCAGTATGCGGTGAATCAGTGTCCCGATGAGCAGCCACGCTGGGCTGGACACTGACTGCCATTGCGCCGTTTCCGGCTGCCCCTGCCTCCGCATCCACCAGCGCAGAGGAAATCCCAAAACCACCAGCACCAACCAGGCCGCAGCCGCCGCCACCGGAATCAGCAGGAGGAGCGCGAACCATTGCCACAAAGGCATTCCCGCGAGCTGATGTTTCACCACCCAGGCGGGCAATCGCGTTTCTACCTGCCGGGCTTCAACCTGGTCGTAGAGTTCGGGAACTTTCGTCCACGTATTGGAATCGATTAACCAGATTTTGCCTGCGCTGGGATCAGAGACCCGCACCAATTCGAGTTCCCCGTCCACGTCGCCCGACGACATAGTTCCTAGTCTTTGCCGGTCGGGAGAAACTCCCTCCTGCGGAGTGCCTTCGGGTCGGTTGCTCACGTTTTTCAAACTGCCGGCGAAGGCGTTGTCCATCACAACCTTCAGTTGCCGCGCCAAGGTTTCGCCTTCGGACTTGCGCTGCGCGGCGCTCATCTGCAGATATTGATCGGCGATTCCGTAATTGCCCGACTGCGCGGCCTCAAGAAATCCGAAGACGGTTCCATAGGGCGTGTCACGGCCCAGCGAATCGAGTAGGAGTTTTTGAGGAATTGCTCGCGGCCGCCTGCGGCTGCAGGAGTTGGCCTAACGCACTCTGCGCCGGGGATGGCATACACAGCGCGAGGGTCACAGCGAGAAAACAAATTGCTCGAAAAAGGTTTGATAACGAATGGGACATGGATTTATTTCGGGACCAAGCTCTGGGCGCATTAGAGGGCATGCCTCCAATTGCAGTTTATCGTAATGGACCCGGTTCACTTGGGATTTAAAGCAAGGCAGAGAATCTACGCGCGCTTAGGCCGGAACACATGCGTACTCGTACCAAAGAAAACTTCCGCTGACTCCATTACGGTTTCAGAGAGGGTGGGATGCGGATGAATGGTCATTGCAACGTCTTTGGCCAGGGTAGCCATTTCGATGGCCAATACCCCTTCGGCGATCAGTTCCCCTGCCCCAACGCCGACAATGCCAACCCCCAGTACTCGCTCGGTTTTCGGATCGACGATCAGCTTGGTCATACCATCGGGACGATCCAGAGTAACCGCCCGGCCGGACGCACCCCAGGGAAATTTCGCAATCTTGATCTCGCGATTTTCTTTTTCAGCCTGAGTTTCCGTGAGACCACACCAGGCCACTTCCGGATCGGTGAACACAACTGCGGGAATCGCGTTTGGTTCGAAGGCGACCTTGTGTCCGGCGATGGCTTCGATCGCAGTGCGGCCTTCATGTGACGCTTTGTGCGCCAACATCGGTTCGCCGACTACATCGCCGATCGCGTAGATAGAAGGGTCGGCAGTCTGCAGTTGTTTGTTCACCTCGATGAACCCGCGTGGGTTCACTTGCACTTGCGTCTTCTCAAGGCCGGGGATTTCGGAATTGGGCTTGCGTCCCACGGAAACAAGAACTCGGTCGAAAATCCTTTCGCGGTTATTGTCGATCACCGCCGCGCCTTGCTTTGTCGAAGCTGCGAAGGTCGCACGAATTCCTGCGCCGTCCTCTTTCAGAGAAGCGACGGTGGTATTCAACAGAATCGCTTCGAACTGTTTCTCCAGACGCTTGTACAGGGGGAGAACCAGATCGCGGTCCGCGCCCGGAAGCAGTCCGGAGAGCATTTCCACCACGGTAACCCGAGTTCCCAGCGCCGCATACACTGAACCCAACTCCAGGCCGATATATCCGCCGCCGACCACAAGCAGACTGCCGGGGACGTCCTCGAGATTGAGAGCGCCGGTGGAATCCATCAGGCGCGACGAATCGAGCTTGAGTGCGGGAACGATAGCAGGGCGCGATCCCGTCGCAAGAATGATCCGGTCGAAGCTCAGAACGGTTTCACCGGCGTCTGCTTTGCTAATGCGCAGGGTGGTGGAGTTCTCGAATGCAGCGCGCCCCTGAATGTATTCGACGTGACGCTGCTTGGAAAGTATTCCGAGCCCTCCTGTAAGCTTTTTTACAATACCTTCTTTCCAAGTGCGCAGCCGTGAGACGTCGATCCTCGCCGGAGGAAATTCAATTCCCCAATTCTTGGCTTGCTGAGATTCCTCAATCAACTTGGCGACGTGAAGCAATGCTTTCGAAGGAATGCAGCCGCGGTAGAGGCATACCCCGCCGGGGTTGATCTCGGGGTCAATCAGCGTCACATGCATTCCAAGATCGGCACCGAGGAATGCCGCAGCGTAACCACCGGGTCCACCGCCAACGACGGCAACACGTAACCTCGTGTTTCCCTCGGCGGCTTGATTGTGCGATGGATCGAGAGTGTCGTTCATGAAGTGACGTTTTCGAGAATAGTGCCAATCGGAACTGGTCTGCAGGATCTTACTGTTACCCCTAACCTTGGACTGACAGCAGGAAGGGCTGCTCGAACGCCTCTGAGACCCACCGCAGAAAACGCGCGGCATCGGCTCCATCAATCAGACGATGATCGTAGGAGAGCGAGAGCGGCAGGATCAGCCGCGGCTCGAACTTTCCGCCGATCCACTCCGGCTCCATGCGCGAACGAGAGAGTCCAAGGATGGCGACCTCAGGATGGTTCACAATCGGGGTAAATGCCGTGCCTCCGATGCCGCCCAGATTGGTGATCGTAAAAGTTCCGCCTTCCATATCGGCGAGCGTTATCTTCTTTTCTCGTGCCTTCTGCGATAGTTGCGATAATTCTACGGCCAGCTCGACAATGTTTTTCTTGTCCACGTCGCGGATCACCGGCACGAGCAAACCGCGGTCCGTATCGGCCGCCACGCCAATATTGATGTATTGCTTGTAGATAATCTCTTCTTTTTCCATGTCGATGGTGGCGTTGAATTGTGGAAATACCTTCAGCGCCGCGGCGCATACTTTCAGCGCAATCGCGGTCACAGTCATCTTGCCGCCAGCCTGTTCCGCTTTAGGCGCAAAACGCGCGCGCAGGTGCTCAAGTTCGGTGATGTCGGCGCGGTCGTGCTGAGTGACATGAGGAATTGTGTTCCAGGATTCCGCCAAATGTTCCGCCGTCTTGCGGCGAACGCCCCGCATGGAAACGCGCTCGATCTTTCCCCACTTTGCAAAATCCGGCAACTGTGGCGCCACGAAATGTCCGGCGCGCGCCGGAGCTTGCGCGGCGGTTGCAGCCGATGCGAAAACGGCTTTGGCGTGGGCTTTGACGTCGTCTTCACTAATGCGTCCGCCCGGGCCCGTGCCCTTGACTTCGTAGATGTCGACTCCGATTTCGCGAGCCAGTCGGCGGGTGTGAGGGGCAGCGGGAATCGCTTCGCGGTGCTCGGTGCCGGCAACCTTGCCCAACTGTGCCGGCATGGAGAACGCCGCGGGGCGCGGCTGCGGCTGATCCGGAGGCAGCGCCTGTTCTTCGGTCTTGCCCTCCGCGCGAATGGCAGCCTGAAAAGCGAGGCGCGCGCCATGCTGGCCGGAGACGTGCTCCACCGGCCGGCGCGGTGCACGAATCGTTTCCGCTTGCGATGGGGCCGCGCCCTGTAAAGTAAAGATTACTTGTCCAACCTTAATCTTTTCGCCCTCTTTGACTTTCACTTCATTCACAACGCCGCTTACAGAAGACGGGACCTCCACGACGGCCTTGTCCGTCTCCAGTTCCATCACCGGCTGACCTTCTGAAACTTTGGCGCCGGGAGCGATCATTAAACGCACCAGATCACCCTCCGTGATGTTTTCTCCAAGTTCCTGCAATCGAAACTCGTTGGGGGCGGCATCGGTCGATCGAGTTCTCCGCGGAACAGTTGGCGATTCGGACCGCGGTTGAGGCTTCGCCGCGGCGGCCGCTCCGGATGTTTGTGTCGTTGATATGGAGCTTTTCCGGGGCACAGCAGCCTTCGTCGAAGTTTCGCTGACGGATGAGGTCCCGTTGCCATCGGCGGTAAAAACCACCTGGCCAACTTTAACCTTGTCGCCCTCTTTGACTAAGATCTCCTTGATGGTTCCGGTCACCGACGATGGAACTTCCACGACGGCCTTGTCAGTTTCGAGTTCCATTACTGACTGGCCTTCGGAAACGGTTGCGCCGGGCGCGACCATGAGCCGTACCAGGTCACCCTCTTCAATATTTTCACCGAGCGCGGGTAGTTTGAATTCGATCACCGATTCCATTCCTCATTCTGTTCGAAAAGTTTGCAACTCGGCACCTAACTCGTGACCGGGTTCGGTTTATCCGCCTGGATTCCCAGGTCATGGACCGCCTGCTTAACGAGACCAACGCTGATTTTCTTCTCTCTGGCTAGCGCGCCCAGCGTTGCCAACACAATATGCTTGGCGTCCACCTCGAAGAAATCGCGCAACGCAGCCCGGTTTTCGCTGCGGCCAAAGCCGTCCGTTCCAAGCGACACAAGTTGTCCGGGCACCCATTTCCCTATTGATTCCGGCAATACCTTCATGTAATCAGATGCGGCGATGAACGGTCCCGGCGCATCCTTCAGAGTCTGAGTGACGAAAGGAGTTCTCGGAGAATCGCCGGGATGCAGCATGTTCCAACGCTCGCAGTCGTTGGCATCGCGATAAAGTTCTTTATAGCTGGTAACGCTCCACACATCCGCAGCAACGCCATATTTCTCCTGCAGAATCGCCTGCGCTTTCAGCACTTCGAACATGATGGTTCCACTGCCGAGCAGTTGCGCACGCAGCTTCGCATCCGGCGCATCCGGAGCCTTGAAGCGGTAAAGGCCGCGCAGTATGCCTTCGTGCACGTTACCCTCTTTCGGCATCTCAGGCATGGGAAGCGGTTCGTTGGTTACGGTGAGGTAATAGAAAATCGATTCCTGGTCGACGTACATGCGCTTGATTCCATCTTGAATGATGACCGCAATTTCATACGCGAAGGCAGGATCGTACGCCATCAAGTTCGGAACCGGGAGCGCCAGAACATGGCTGTGACCATCCTGATGCTGCAGTCCTTCGCCGGCCAGCGTGGTGCGACCCGCGGTGCCGCCGACGAGAAATCCGCGGCAGCGCATGTCAGCTGCCGCCCAAATCAAATCCCCAATGCGCTGGAAGCCGAACATCGAGTAATAGATAAAAAACGGGATAGTGTTAATGCCGTGGTTGGCATAGGCCGTACCGGCGGCGATGAATGAGCACATGGAGCCGGCTTCAGTGATACCTTCTTCAAGAATCTGTCCGTTCTGGGCTTCTTTGTAATAAAGAAGCGTGTCCATATCGACCGGCTCGTAAAGTTGTCCTACGCTCGAGTAGATTCCGACCTGGCGGAACAACGCTTCCATGCCAAAGGTGCGGGCCTCGTCAGGAATGATGGGAACGATCAGCTTGCCCAACTCTGGATCGCGCAACAACTTTGACAGCAATCGCACGAAAACCATCGTGGTAGAGGCTTCGCGGCCGTCCGTACCTTTGTAGAATTCCTCGAAGTGCGACTCGGGCACAGGCTTCAGCGGCGAGGCGAGCACTTTGCGTTGCGGCATGTACCCGCCCAGTTGTTGCCTGCGCGCCTGCATGTATTTGATCTCGGCACTGTCGTCAGAGGGCCGGTAGAAGGGCGCGTTATGGAGTTCTTCGTCGGGAATCGGTATTCCAAAACGTGAGCGGAACAGCTCCAACTCATCTTCGTTCAACTTCTTTTGCTGGTGCGTGATGTTCTTGCCTTCGCCCGCTTCTCCGAGGCCATAGCCCTTGATGGTCTTGGCCAAAATGATTGTCGGAGAGCCAACGTGATCGACGGCGGCACGATATGCGGCGTGCACTTTGATGGGATCGTGTCCGCCCAGACGCATGCGTGCCAGTTGCTCGTCGGAAAGATGCTCCACCATTTTTAGAAGGCGAGGGTCAGTGCCGAAAAGATTCTGGCGGAAGTATGCTCCACTCTCGACAAAATATTTTTGATACTGGCCGTCGCTGATTTCCCCCAGACGCTTGACCAACAGACCGTCCCGGTCGGCGCGAATCAGGCTGTCCCAATCCGATCCCCAGATAACTTTGATGACGTTCCAGCCCGCGCCCCGGAAAATGGCCTCGAGTTCCTGAATGATTTTTCCGTTTCCACGCACCGGACCATCGAGGCGCTGCAGGTTGCAGTTCACCACAAAAATCAAATTATCGAGATTCTCTCGCGACGCTAGTGTGATCGAGCCCAGTGCTTCGGGTTCGTCCATTTCGCCATCGCCCAAAAACGCCCATACTTTACCGCCAGTGGATTCTTTCAAGCCGCGATTTTCAAGGTAGCGGATAAAACGCGCGTGATAGATGGCCTGAATCGGCCCCAATCCCATCGAAACGGTGGGAAATTCCCAGAAATTCGGCATCAACCACGGGTGTGGATACGAACTAAGTCCACCACCCGGTTTCAATTCACGCCGAAAATTCTCCAGCTTCTCCTTCGGAATCCGTCCCTCCAGGTAGGCGCGGGCATAGATGCCGGGCGCGGCGTGTCCCTGAAAATAGACGAAGTCACGGTCGCCACTTTCAGTTTTCGCCTGGAAGAAATGATTGAAGGCTACTTCGTATAGGGTGGCCGCCGACGCGAAAGTGGAGATGTGTCCACCGATGCCTTCCTGAATCTTGTTGGCGCGCACCACCATCGCGAGCGCGTTCCATCGCACCAGACTCTTGATGCGCCGCTCCATCTCCTGGCTACCGGGAAAGGGGGCTTGTTGCGGAAATGGAATCGTGTTCTGGTAAGGAGTGGTTGCCGAGAAGGGAAGATTCACGCCAGCGGCACGTCTGGCGTGCAGTGCCAGTTGCTGAATCAGCCGTCCCGCGCGGACGGGGCCGCCCTTCGAAAGAACGTAATCCAGCGAGTCGACCCACTCCCGCGTTTCCAATACTTCTAGACCGTCAGTTTCCGTCTGAGCCACGTCTGATATCTCCGTTGAATGAAGGCGAAAGTCCATGATATGCAATTGCGCGGAATTTTGCTGGCCGAAGGTGTATGTCCAAGCGTTCTACAATGTAAATTCTGGTTTAGGGCCAGCTTCAGCCAGCATGCAAGTTATGCCTGGCCGAATTCAGGGAGGTTTTCGATGCTGCGAATTGGGTTTCTCGCGCTGATTGTAGTGATTCTTATTTTCTTTGTTCCACGCCTGATCTCCAGCTCGCGAGCTGCAACTCCTGTTCCGGGTAGTGCCGCGCCTGACTTCACACTATCCTCGCAGGAAGGCACCTCAGTCAGCCTGAAGGATTATCGAGGCAGCTGGGTCGTGCTTTATTTTTATCCCAAGGATCAAACTCCAGGTTGCACGCGCGAAGCCCATAACTTCCAAATTGATCGGCAAAGATATGCCGAACGACGCGCGATAGTCTTAGGCGTCAGTGTAGATAGCGTTGACTCGCACAAGAAGTTCTGCGCGAAGGAAGAACTGAACTTCACGTTACTGGCCGACAAGGACGGCAGCGTTAGCAACGCATACGGTTCGCTGACGAATCTTGGAGTAGTAAAATTTGCAGCCCGGCACACCTTCCTGATCGATCCTGACGGAAAAGTTGCTAAAGTTTATACAAGCGTTGACCCCGTGCGGCATAGCCAAGAAGTTCTGGCCGCCCTCGACCAACTGCAGAAGCAATAACCCCAGCGTAAACTGGATGCATGAGCACAGCGGTACGCCAACCCGTCAAGCGCGAGCGTTCTCAGAAAGAGCATTCTCAGAATCAGAAAAGGATCGCATACCGCTTCCCGCCTGGCTTCCAGCGTAATGTCCTGTGGTACGCGCTGCGGAAATTCCGGCCGGCGAATCCGATTTTTCTTTTCCAGCATCTCAGTGACACTTATGGAGACATCGCACATTACAAGCTGGCTCATAATCACATTGTTTTTCTGAACCATCCCGACTACATTCGCGAAGTTTTGGTGGTGCAGAACGACAACTTCATCAAAGAACGCACCGTACGGCGCAGCAAAATGTTACTTGGCGAAGGCATGATCACGAGTGAAGGTTCGGTGCACCGCGCGCAGCGGCTGGCGGCGCAGCCAGCGTTCCACCGCCAACGGATTGGTGAATATGCTGCCATCATGGTCGAAGAGGCCGTCCGCACCCGCGACTCTTGGCGCGCCGGCGAGCAGCGCGATGTCGCCGCGGACATGATGCACCTTACGCTCAATGTGGTGGCACGAACCCTGTTTGCCACGGATTTGCGCGAGGAAGTCTACGAGCTTGCCTCCGCCATCAACGGAATTATGAATCGCTACAATTTTCTGATTATGCTGCCGGCGGCAGAATGGCTGGTGCATCTGCGCCCGCCCGGCCTCGCTGCGTTCGTCCGGGAGCGGAATCGAATCGACGCGGCGGTCTACCGCATGATCGACGCGCATCTCCGAAGCGGCAACGACCAGGGAAGCTTGCTGGATCTGATGGTTGCCGCCTCTCTCGCTGACGACGTCGGCTCGCGCAAGTCCTTGCGGGATCAGGTTATAACAATTTTTCTGGCGGGTTACGAGACAGTTGCCAATGCACTCTCGTGGACCTGGTATTTGCTCTCCCAGAATCCGGAATGCGAACTCAAGTTTCACGCCGAAGTGGACCGAGTGCTGCAGGGCGAACTACCGGATGTTGATAATGTCCCTAGCCTGCGTTACACCGAAAACGTTATGGCGGAATCTCTACGGCTTTATCCTCCGGCTTGGGCCATGGGCCGTCTTGCCCGCAACGATTTTGCGCTGGGTGAGTTTTTTCTTCCGGCGCGAACCACCGTGCTGATAAGCCAATTCATTACCCATCGCGACTCCCGCTATTTTCCTGATCCTTTGCGCTTCGACCCTAATCGATTTTTGCCCGAGGCCAAAGCCAGACGGCCGAAATTCACTTATTTTCCGTTCGGAGCAGGTGTACGGCAGTGCATCGGCGAATCGTTTGCTTGGATGGAGGGCGTTCTGATACTTGCTACACTCGCGCAGAAATGGAAATTCCGATTATTCCCGGGCCACCGGGTCGAACCACAGCCGCTTATCACCTTGCGACCGAAATACGGAATGCGGATGGAAATTGAGCCCCGCTGACGACCTTAGTGGCTACTATGCTCCTATGGATGGGTCATCTTTTCCGGACGCACTAACTTATCGAACTCATCTTCCGTGAGAAAGCCGAGCTTCAGCGCCGCCTCGCGCAGGCTAATGTGATCAACGTGCGCGGTGTGGGCGATCTGCGCGGCTTTGTCGTATCCCACCTTCGGGGCCAGCGCCGTGACCAGCATCAGCGAGTTCTTCACGTACCAGTCGACCTTGGCGCGGTCGACCTCAATTCCTTTAATCATATATTCAACGTATCCGTGGCAGGCATCGGCGATCAACGTGACCGAGTGGAGAAAGTTATAGATCATGACGGGCTTGTAAACGTTGAGCTCGAAGTTGCCCTGTGAGCCTGCGAAACCTATTGCGGCCGTCGCGCCATGAACCTGCACGCAGACCATGGTCATTGCCTCGCACTGAGTCGGATTCACCTTGCCCGGCATAATCGACGAGCCGGGCTCGTTTTCAGGAATGGAAAGCTCACCCAGGCCACAGCGTGGCCCGGACGCCAGCCAGCGGATATCATTCGAGATTTTCATCAGTGACGCCGCGAGAGTTTCCATCGCCCCCTGCGCGAAGACGATTTCGTCATGCGCCGAAAGGGCTGCGAACTTGTTGCCATGGGAGCGGAAGGGAAGTCGAGTGAGTTCGGCGATCTTCTTCGCGGCGCGCTCCGCGAATTCAGGGTGGGTGTTCAAGCCTGTGCCAACGGCGCTTCCTCCAATGGCGAGTTCGTAAAGACCATCCAGCGCCTGTTCCAGTCGTTTGATGTCACGGTGCAGCAAGCTGGCCCAGCCGCCGAACTCCTGCCCAAAAGTCAGTGGCACGGCGTCCTGCAGGTGCGTTCTGCCAATCTTGACCACGTCACTGAATTCTTTCGCTTTGGCGACAATCGCATCGTGAACGTTCCTGATGGCCGGGATCAGTGCATTTTTCACCCGATCCGCAGCCGCGATGTGCATCGCCGTCGGGAAGGTATCATTCGAGGATTGCGACATATTTACGTCGTCATTGGGATGGATCGGCTTCTTCGACCCTAACTCGCCGCCGGCAAGTTCAATGGCGCGGTTCGAGATGACCTCGTTCACGTTCATATTGGTCTGCGTGCCGCTGCCCGTCTGCCAGATGCGCAGCGGAAACTGGTCGTTCAGCTTGCCCGCGATCACCTCGTCGGCGGCCTGCACGATGAGCTTTGCCTTGTCGCCAGGAAGCTTGCCCAAATCCTGATTCACCAGTGCGCATGCTTTCTTGAGCGTCCCAAAGGCACGGATCAGTTCCGGCGGCATGGTATCGCGCCCAATGTTGAAGTGCAGCAGCGAGCGCTGCGTCTGTGCGCCCCAATAAACATTGGCCGGGACTTCGATCTTTCCCATGCTGTCGGATTCGATGCGGGTCCTTATTTGGGAATGAGTGGCGGGTTCGGTAAGAGTCGACATGATGGCTCCTGAATGAGCGCAAATAGATGGAGTAACCGCAAATTATAGCGCGGACTCAGCGCCGTACCGTCATACAGGCACATTCGCCTGTCATGTGAAAACTTTCATTAACTCCAGCATGCTAGAATCATCGCTTTCTGACCGCGTCGGCGATGAGCCTGCGAGATCCCATGTCTGAATTTCTCATTGCCGAAGACGTTGAAACCCTATCCAAGGCCGAGGTCCTTGCGCATCCCGAAGTGCGCACCGATGTGCTGGTGATCGGGGCAGGACCCACTGGTCTGGCCTGCGCTATCGAAGCGCAAAAGATTGGCCTGAAGGTTATCGTCGTTGACAAGGGATGTTTGGTGAATTCTCTCTTTCACTATCCGGCAGGCATGTTGTTCTTTACCACTCCCGAACTACTCGAAATCGGTGACATTCCGTTTACCACCGCCAATCAGAAGCCTACCCGCGAAGAGGCGCTTGAGTATTACCGCAAGGTCTCGGAACACTACCATCTCGATGTTCGTCAGTACGAGTGGGTTAAGACGGTGATGGGCGAGGACGGGAAATTCAGCATCACGGCCACGGACCGTGCCGGCCGACCGCATGATTATCGCACTCGCAAAGTGATCGTCTCCACCGGTTATTACGACCTGGCCAATCAGCTGTGCCTTCCCGGCGAAGATCTGCCCAAGGTTTCTCATTACTACGGCGAACCGCATCCTTACTACGACAGCGACGTGCTGGTGATCGGCGGCAAGAATTCCGCAGCAATCGCGGCCCTTGATCTGTGGCGCCACGGAGCGCGCGTTACGCTGGTCTATCGCGGGGCGCAGCTGCACCATCACGTCAAGTATTGGATCAAGCCCGATCTGGAGAACCGCATCAAGAACGGGGACATCGAGGCCTACTTCAACAGTGTAGTGCAGGAGATTGGCGTTGATCACGTTGTGGTGAACACTCCGCGCGGCCCGATCCGCCTGAAAAATGATTTTGTGCTGGCTCTCATCGGCTACCATCCCGACTACGATTTTCTGCGCAGCATGGGCATCGAGTTGTCCGAGGAGCAGTGCCGTCCCGTCTGCGATCCGGTATCCCTGGAGAGCAACGTTCCGGGAATCTATGTCGCCGGTGTGATCGTCGCCGGATCGCGGACAAACGAAATCTTCATCGAGAACGGCCGCTTTCACGGCAAACAGATTGCTGAAGACTTGAAACGCAAGGTCATACCGAATAGCTAAACGGCTCTGCCCGGCGGACAGCACAGCGGGCCTTCTTCGCCTTCGCCCAGAACAGGCTCTTAGTTCGCTTCCGTTCCTTCGGTAATGGGAAGTTCGGTCGGGATAACAAATTCGCTCGAGGGGCTATTGAACCGCTTGCAGTTGCGCTGCTAGCTGACTAACCGCGGAGACGTCGAAGAAGGCCGATAGATCGGCATGTCCCGCCAAGGTTTCCCTTTCTTTACCTTCCACCAGGATTTTCACTTTCAGAATTCCGGGAATGTTGGCTGCAAGCGTCTGGATGAGGGACGCTACCGTGAGTTCCTCTGAGAGCACGCCGGAGCGATGACCATCAGCGAAGGCTGCATTCACGTCGATCACGGCGAGCCCTGGATCTACCAGGTAGACGCTGCGAATATCTGAGCCTGGCGCCAGCGGATGAGGCGAGGACTTATCCAGATATAGGGCGATCAGGGCGCGAAGCAATTCTTCGGCGCGCTGTTGACGCACGCTAGGCAGCGGAATGCGGGCGCCTTGAGTGTGCAGTATTCCCACATCGTCATAGGCAACAAATAGCGTCACTTGCTCGGTCGGCCCGGCGACGGGCGCCACGACGGGACGAGCGTCTACCGAGGTTGCGGGCGCCGAAGCGGCACGTCCTCGCATGCGCAAGGCGTACAGTGTCATGCCCAGCACGGCGGCTAACAATACCGAGACGGCGATATAAAAGTGGCGAGGAATCATGTGGGAGTAAACATATTGAGTAATTACGGCGCAGCTCCAAGTTGCGAGCGGATGGCGACGATTCCATTGGCCACGGCGCCGGCGATGAGCTGCTGATAGTCCGGGGCAGTCAGCTGAGAAAGATCGGTCGCCGGTGGCGCAACCTCTACAGCAATGGCAGCGGTAACGATGTTGTTCAAAGGGCGAAGCGGCGCGGTCAGGGTCCGCACCGTAACCTGAACTTTTTTCATTTCTGCAGAAACACTGGCGGCAGCGGCCTGGCTTAGCAGAAGGGAAGACGACTGAGCAACGGCCCAGGACCGGAAGGGGCCTCGGTCCTCTTCTCCGCTGGAGGGGAGCAACGCAGTGTAGACGCGAATGCCGTGACCGTTGGACGCGGCGTGCAGCGCAATATAAACGGCGGCGTGCGTGCTATTGGCGAAAAAGGCACGATCGTCGAGAGAGAGGTTGGCGTCAGAGTCTCGCAGCACGAGGGTGGGAATTCCTCGGCTTTCAAGTTCCTGCCGCAAACGGCGGGCGAAGGCGACCGTGATGTCTTTCTCGGCGAGCGTTGGGCTGAGGGCTTCGCCGCGGTCGTTGCCGCCGTGGCTGGCGTCGACGACGGCAAAATATCGGCGCGGCGCGGAAGCAGGAGCCGTGAGCGTCGAGGACTGGATGTTGTTTTGAGATGGAGCCATTGTGATAGCGCTTGCTGGGTTGGCTGCGGCTGGGGCTGCGCCGGGAGGCGTGGGGGCGGTTGCCGCGGATTGAGATTTGGGCGGGGCAAGTGTGATGGTGCGACCGTCCGGACTAAAGCTCGCTAGCAACGGGACGGTCGTCGTGACAGAGATTTCGGCGGCACCGTTGCTCTCGGAATAATCGGCAGAGGGAATGATTTTGCTGCCAAAGGTGAGCATCGGCGATGCAGGCGAGGTGAGCGGTTCGTGGCGAAAGGTCAGGCGAAGCTTTCCAGGTTCACTGGCGACGGAGGGATTCACCGGTGCGGTGAAATGAAAGATCAGCCGAACTGGGTCGTCGCTCGACACTGCAGCCGTGAAATGGGTAGCCACGTTACCGATGAAAAGACGGCCAGATTCCTCATGCAAAGTGGCAGGTCCTCCCAAAATGAGCCGCAGTAGTGCATTGAGAGAAGCCAGCGGGACCAGTCCTCGTCCGTTTTCCAGAATGAATTTTCCGTTCAGGTCGGCGTCACGTCCCTGGATGAGTGCGTGGCTCTTGCCGGCGGTGAAATCTCCCAGGACATTGTTGTAGTGAATACGCCAGCGCGGAGGGTCGGATTTGGCGCGCACGGTGCCTAGAGGGTCCAGCAATTCGAGCAGGCCGACGTACTCACGGCCTTCGCGCTGCACGATGGGAAGAGAATAAGTGGCGACGGTGGAGTAGACAGCGAGGTGCTTCTCCGGAGCGGCCGCGGAGAGCGCCAGGACAGCGAAGGACAGAATCGCGGTCGCGATCAGTCTCCAAAACAGCGGGTCCCCTTCGACTCGCTTTGCCCCGTTCCGGTCGGGATGACAGAGTTTCCCTTTGGGCGAACGCGGTCTAATCCAGCCGCTAATCGAGCGCATAGATGGTTAATCCGCTGAGAAGCTTGGGATAGAAATCCGTCGATTTCTGGGGCATCACTTCGCCGGCAAGGGCAACGTCACGGACTTGCGGCATGCGACAGGGATTGATCAAGAAAGCAATGTTGGCACGGCCGTCGCGCACATGTGCAAGCGCCTCCGCGGCGTCTCGGATATAAGAGATGTTCTGCTGGTTGCGGATCGACTCTTCTGACAGGTGCAAAACGTTTTCCAGGAGACATTTGTGCAGTTGCACCACGTCGAGTGCTTGCTGGCGAATCGATAACCCTCCGAACACCTGCGCTGCTGTGTTGGGATTGGGATGGTGTAGCAGGAAGGCGCGGTTCGCCATAACGGCGAGGATGGTAGTTCCGGCGCGTCCACACTCGCGGAGAGTCGCAGCGGCGCGGGGTGCGTCGAGGGATGCATCAACGTCCTCGACGTCAAAGAACGCACGGGCGGAGTTTCTAAAGTTTTCTTCCGAGAACGAGTTAAAGCCATGAACGAGCCGGTGCGTAGGCAGGATAAGCAGCGCCGGGCTGTTCATGTTAACGAAGGTCATCATAACGAACTCGTAAGAAGCGGACTGCGGGGTAGGCGGAGATATGCCTGACTGAGAATCAGAGGCGCGACGCTCGTTGCGATAGTTGAGAGCGGTTTCGTAGCGGTGGTGACCGTCGGCGATAATAACCTTTTTGTCGCTCATTGCGGCTTTCACGGAATTGATCAGATGTGGGTCGCTGATCTGCCATAGCCGATGCACAACCTCATATTCGTCGGCGACTTCGATGTCCGGAGCCGACTCGGTGGCGAGAAGCGATTCGATCTGACCTGAGTCCTCGTAGAGCATGAAAATCTGGCCGAAATGGGCGCGCGTGGCGCGCAGCAGCTCAAGGCGGTCGGCCTTAGGCTTAGCCAAAGTCTGTTCGTGGCGATAGACGACTCCGGCGGAATAGTCCTCGACTCGGCCCAACCCGATGAAACCGCGGCGTTCCAGCTGAGTGGCCGTGCCTTTCTTGGTCGAATCCGGCACGTTAAAGCGTTGCGAATAGGCGTATAGGGAAGGAACTGCATCTTGGCGGAGGATTCCCTGTCCGCGCCAGGCGCGAAAGTAGGCCGCCGCCCGGGAATAAGTATTCTTTTCAGTGGTATCACTCCTTTCCTGCCGTCCGAGAATTATGCGAACCAGGTTATGAGGGCTGGCGGCGTGGTATCGATCCTGCATGGCAGGAGTGATCTTGTCGTACGGTTGGGTTACGACATCGGCCAGGGAAACTTGATGAAGATCATATCGGAATGCGGGAAAAGGATAAATGTCGGCCATGAGGACCTTTGATTGTAGCAATACGTGCCACGTGTTCGACCGGTTGGGCCGCCGAAAAGGAAGTCTAGGGGACGAGCCTCCATTTTAGGATTACCACCAACATTTGACAAAGAAACAGCATCCACTGGGGCCGAGCTGTGATAATATCGCGGCCAATGAGGTGGTTATGGCCCTCCTGGATGGGCGCCCGCTATTCCGCCCCGCGGCCCTAGTTCGGAATTCTTCCCCGGTTCGACCCTTGAACCTCACGTTTCTTAGGCTGCGTGCATCTGCCATTGCTCTGTCAATGGCGCTTTTGGCGACTTGCTCTCTCTCTCTCGCTGCCGTTGCGCAGACTAGCGTCGATGATGTGCACGTCACGCCTCGCGTGGTGGAAAAATCGAAAACTGAGGAAGCCGCCAACCGCACACCGGACGCTTCGACCCTGAATACTCACGTCCGTCCACTGAAAGTGGCCGTTGATCTTGTGCTGGTCCCGGTGACGATTACCGATCCCATGAACCGGCTGGTAACCGGGCTTGACAAAGAAAACTTTCAACTTTTCGAAGGCAGCTCAAAAGAAGACATCAAGACTTTCTCAAGTGAGGACGCGCCCGTTTCTCTGGGAGTGATTTTTGATTCCAGCGGAAGCATGAGCAGCAAGATGGATCGCGCCAAAGATGCGGTAGTGGAGTTTTTCAAGACCGCGAATCCGCAGGATGAGTTTTTCATGATCACCTTCTCGGATGAGCCCGAGGTGGTGAGCGATTTCACCAGCTCGGTGGATGACATCCAGGGAAAGTTGGTATTCACTGTACCGCGAAGACGGACGGCGCTGCTGGATGCGATTTATATGGGTGTGAGCAAGATGCGGGAGGCGAAGTATCCCAAAAAAGCGCTGCTCATAATTTCAGACGGTGGGGACAATCACAGCCGCTACACCGAAGGTGAGATTAAAGCTCTGGTGAAAGAAGCAGACGTAATGGTATATGCCATCGGCATTTACGACCGGTATTTTCCCACCGAGGAAGAGCGATTGGGTCCAGCATTGCTGGGTGAGATCACGGAGTTAACCGGTGGACGGGCGTTTACGGTGGAGAATCCCAATGACTTGGCCGATGTTGCAACCAAGATCGGGGTCGAACTGCGCAATCAGTACGTGCTGGGATATCGTCCCAGCAAAGTTGTGCGGGACGGCAAATGGCGTAAGATTAAAGTGAAATTACTTCCGCCGAAAGGATTGCCGCCACTCCGAGTGTATGCCAGGACCGGCTATTACGCGCCTGAAGAATAAGCGGGTTGCGGCCTTCATATTTGTTCTGATCGGCATGTTCTTGGCGGTTGCCCCTGAGCGCATGCTGTCCGAGCCTGCTTATTTTCACTCTCAAGCTAACGCTGCTAAACCGGTTACATCGCAATCTGCACAAGCTCCGGCGAGTCAGCAGGGGACGACTCCCGCGCCTCGTCCTAATTCGAACCAGCAGCAAAGCCCCGACGAGAACGGCACCTACGTTATCCGCAAAGATGTGGATGAAGTGCTGTTGCACGCCACCGTCATCGACGACAAGCAGCACATTGTGACCAACCTTGACAGGAATGCTTTCACCGTCCTCGAGGACGGCAAGCCGCAAACAATTATTTCGTTCCGGCATGAAGACATTCCTGTAGCGATGGGGATCGTAATCGATAATTCCGGCTCGATGCGGGAGAAACGAGCCAAGGTGAATCAGGCTGCGCTGAACCTGGTGAGGGCAAGCAATGCGCAGGACGAAGTGTTCGTGGTGAATTTTAATGACGAATACTATCTCGACCAGGATTTCACCAATGACCTGCTGAAACTGAAAGAGGCGCTCGAAAAGATTGACGCCAAAGGTGGGACGGCGCTCTATGAAGCCGTGGTCGCTTCGGCGGAACATCTGAAGAGAAATGCCAGGCTGGAACGGAAAGTGTTATTCGTGGTGACCGACGGAGAAGATAATGCCAGCCGCGAGTCTCTGGAGCAGGCGGTGAAACTGCTGCAAGAGGAAAACGGTCCGGCTGTATATGCGATTGGTATTTTGGGAGATGAAGAGCATCCCAGAAGAGCCAAGCGCGCACTGGAAATTATTGCGCAAAGCACGGGAGGCCTGGCGTTTTTTCCAAAGACGCTCGACGAAGTGGATGAGATCAGCCGGCAAGTAGCGCACGATATCCGTAATCAGTACACCATTGGTTACAAGCCCACGAACCCCAGATCCAGCGGCGGATTCCGGAGGATCCGGGTTGATGCCAAGGAAAAAGGCCACGGCAAGCTAATCGTCCGGACCAAGAGCGGCTACTACGCGGGGACGCAGGGCGCGGCAGCCGGAGCCAAATAACTGCGGACATTAACAAAAGATTCATCAGGCTTTCGTTCGATTGACGATTCCACACGCTGCCCTTACCCTGTAACGTGCGCTTGAAAACTTCTGAAGTTTCCCATCTTAGGGTCGCCGACGACATTACGGATCTGGTCGGTGGAACTCCCATGCTGCGATTAACCCGGTTGCTTCCACCCAATTCGGCCGACATCTTTGCCAAACTTGAATTTTTGAATCCCGGCGGCAGCGTGAAAGACCGCGCCGCCATCGGGATTATCCGACGGGCCGAGCAGGAGGGAAAACTGGCTTCCGGCGGGACGATTGTGGAAGCTACCGCGGGCAATACAGGAATCGGATTGGCCCTGATCGGAGTGAATCGAGGGTACAAGGTGAAACTGTTTGTGCCGGAGAATTTTTCGCAGGAAAAAGTGATTATCATGCGCGCCCTCGGGGCCGAGGTGGAGCGAACTCCGGATGCGGAGGGGATGCAGGGAGCGATTCAGCGCGCGAAGGAGCTTGTTGCGCGCGATCATCACGCGTTCATGGCGGGACAATTTGAAAACCAGGCGAATCCCGATTACCACTACGAGACTACTGCGGTCGAAATGTTTGAACAGCTGGGTGGGAAAGTCGATGCAGTTGTTTTGGGCTGCGGCACCTGCGGTACGTTTTCTGGCGTGGCACGCTATATGAAGGAGCATTTGTCCGGAGTGTTGGCGATCGCGGTGACCACGCAGGGTTCGGTTCTTGGCGGCGGAGCGCCCGGCGCGCACAAAGTAGAAGGCATCGGAAACAACTTCATCCCAGAGACATACGATGCAGCCGTATCTGATGAAGTGATTGCGGTGAGCGATGAGGATGCGTTTGAAACCGTAAAGCGGCTAGCGGCACGGGAAGGCGTGCTATCCGGATCGAGCGGCGGAGCGGCGGTGTTCGCAGCTCTGGAAGTTGGAAAGCGGCTGGGAGCGGGCAAACGCGTGGCGACGATTATTCCGGATTCGGCAGAGCGATACTTATCCAAAAAGATTTTCGAGGGTGGTGTTTAGGAGCAGCTTTCGTTTTACAGGATCGGGATGAAAAAGAATAAACAACTTGGATTTGCTACACGCGCCATTCACGATGGGCAAGAGCCCGATCCTTTAACCGGCGCCGTGAATGTCCCGATCTATCTGAGTTCCACGTATGTGCAGCAAGGGATTGGGGAGAACAAAGGGTACGAATATTCGCGGGTCTCGAATCCTACGCGGACGCGGCTCGAGGAGAACCTGGCATCGCTCGAAGGCGGCGTGGCTGCTCCGGTTTTTGCCAGCGGCATGGCCGCGATCAATGCAGTCGCAACTCTGCTGAACGCCGGCGACCACGTGGTCTGCGGGAACGATTTGTATGGAGGCACGCCGCGACTGTTTAACCTGGTGCTGTCTCGATATGGGCTCGAGTTTTCTTACGTGGATACGACCGACGCGGAAAACGTGGAGCGTGCGATCCGCAAGAACACGCGCATGGTTTACGTGGAAACTCCAACCAATCCGCTGATGGGTTTGAGCGATTTGGTGGCAATCAGTCAGATCTGTCAGCGCAGGAAGGCCGAGTTGGTAGTGGATAACACGTTCATGTCGCCATATTTTCAGCAGCCGTTGGCGCTGGGTGCAGACATGGTGGTGCATTCCACCACGAAGTTTTTGAACGGGCACAGCGATGGTCTCGGTGGGGTAGTGGTGTGCAGCAAGCCGGAGCAGGCGGAGAAGTTGGCATTTCTGCAGAAGGCGGCGGGAGCGATCCTTTCTCCGTTTGAATGCTGGTTACTGCTGCGCGGAGTGAAAACGCTGGCGGCGCGCATGGAGATCCATGACCGCAATGGACGCGTGGTGGCAGACTTTCTGGCGAAGCATCGGAAAGTGAGAAGAGTTTTGTATCCCGGACTTGCCGATCATCCGCAGCACGACTTGGCGAAGCGGCAGATGAGGGGCTTCGGGTCGATGATCACTTTTGAGACGGGCTCGCTGAAAAACGCCAACAAGATGCTGAAGAAACTGCGTATATGCTCGCTGGGAGAATCGCTCGGGGGAGTGGAGACGTTGATCTCGCATCCGGCAACGATGACACATGCTGGGCTGGGCGAGAAAGGGCGCAAAGCGATCGGTCTTACCGATGGCATGGTGCGCATTTCTGTCGGGATTGAAAATGTTGAGGATATTCTCGACGATCTGGAGTTGGGGCTGAGCGCGATATAAACCTAGACGCTACGGATTCGCAGCATTTGCACGGATCAACCGAGATTTCAAACTTTTTGGGAACTGCCTCCGGTATCGACAGATTCGCCGATCCACTGCAAATAGTTGGGAGATCCATCTTCAATTGTCAGGCAGATGCATTCCGGGAGATCGTAGGAGTGGAGCTCTGAAATTGTCCGGCACACCTGGCCAAAGGCTGCGGCCGTGGTCTTGACGATCAGAAGCCATTCGCTGGCTTCTTCGGTTTTGCCTTGCCAGCTGTAGACGGATGTGATTTGCGGGACGATATTGACGCAGGCGGCCACGTGCGTCTCGACGAGATGATGCGCGATCTCGCGAGCTTCTTCTTCCGACCCGGCCGTGGTGAGGACGATTCGTTTGTCGGTCATATTGACTCCCTGTTGGCTGCAGTCTGAGAGAGTAGCACCTTACATTTGCGTCCTGTCTCTTCGATTCAAGTGACGCCTTGAGTAACGAATTTGGTTCCTAACGTGAGCCGGGGAAGAACTTCCGCTTGACGGCCCAAGGTGAAGAGAAGTCCACTGAGAAGCTATAGTTTGATCCGTATGAGTTCCGCGCGCAAGGCCAAGTAATGGACCCGTTGAAAAATCCGAGCACAATTCGGCTTTCCCGTGTCCAAGATCGACTGCGCTCCGTCGCTCGAAGCGCTCCTCCCGCTCGCGCGACGGCCGTCTCCTGGATTGAAAGTGCGCGACCGTTCGCAGCGCGAGTGTATGGCTTGCGGCGCCGCATCGCGACAATTATTGTGGCGGCGCTTGCCGCTTTGCTGTTTGTGCACGTGATGTTCGGCGCGAACGGCATGGTTGTGTACAAACAGAAGCGGGCCGAGTTTGAATCATTGCAGAAGCGAATTGCGCAGGAGCAAAAGGAAAACGAAGTTTACACGCAACAGATTCGAGGATTGAAGACTGACGAAAAGGCCATCGAGAAAGAAGCTCGCGAGCAGTTGCGTTACGCCCGTCCTGGCGAGTATGTGTACGTCCCGCCTGCGCCGCCAAATCCAAACCCAACCAATCATTCGGCGAAGAAGTAAGTGCTAGGCACATTTTCCCGAGAACGATAAACCTGCGTCGTGTATGACATCCGGACAGTTCGGCTGTGGTATAGTTCGGGACGTTAATCGACGGCCGGCGTTGAGTTGCTGCCGGATGAGCGATTAGAATTCCTGCGATACCTGCGGCTTGCCGCGATTGGGATGTAAAAAGGAGAAAAACCGGCCATGAGAAAGATTTTAGTGTTTTGTCTTGCGTTGTGTTTCGTCTTCGCCCTGACGGCGTTAGCGTTTGATGACATGGGCAAGAGTACGACGGTAAACGGTTGGGTGAGTGACGATAAATGCGGAGCCAAAGGCGCGAACGATAAGGCTGAGGCGTGCACAAAGAAGTGCCTGGCCGCGGGAGCGAAGATGGTCATCGTGACCGACAAAGATCAGAAGGTTCTGATGGTGGACAATCCGGACACGCTCAAAGACCATGTGGGGCATCACGTGGCAGTGACAGGACACGTCATGGGCGATTCCATTCACGTGCAAAGCGCAACCATGATGTAACGGACTTTTGTGGCAGTTTGGGCGGCTGCGGCCGCCCTTTTTACTTCCCGGCTTTTTCCATCGAGGAAGATTTGACGCGCGTTACGCGCGATGGATCGTTTCCTTCGACCCGCTCAGGGCAAGCCCCGATCCGGCCCCCACGATCTAGCGGACCACGCCTTCCAGCGGAGAACTCGCGGTTGCGTAGAGTCTCTTCGGCATGCGACCCGCCAGATAGGCTTGTCGTCCGGCCAGCACGGCGTGGCGCATGGCTTCGGCCATCAGCACAGGATCTTGCGCGTTCGCGATGCCGCTGTTCATGAGAACTGCATCGGCCCCAAGTTCCATCGCGATTGCTGCATCGGAAGCGGTCCCGACGCCGGCGTCGACAATGAGAGGTACGCCTGTAATCATCTCGCGCAGGATTCGGATGTGGGCCTGGTTTTGTATTCCCATGCCGCTGCCGATAGGTGCGCCGAGCGGCATGATGGCGGCGGCACCGGCGTCAATCAGACGTTTTGCGAACACGATATCGTCAGAAGTGTAGGGCAGAACAGTGAAGCCTTCGCCAACCAGAATGCGCGTGGCTTCGAGCGTGGCTTGCACGTCCGGATACAGCGTGGCCTGGTCACCGATCACTTCGAGCTTCACCCAATCCGAGAGACCCACTTCGCGGCCCAGACGCGCGGCGCGGACGGCTTCGTCGGCCGTGTAGCAGCCGGCGGTGTTGGGAAGCAGAAAATATTTCTTGGGATCGATGTAATCGAGCAGCGACTCTTTCCCGCGATCAAGATTGACTCGCCGGACCGCGACGGTAACCATATCGGCCCCGCTGGCCTCGAGCGCTCGAGCGGTTTCCTGAAACGATTTGTATTTTCCTGTGCCGACGATCAAGCGCGACCGGAAGGAGCGGCCAGCGATTACGAGTGGATCCGTCATGGTGTATTTATTGTAAATCGGTTCACAGAAATGTCGAGGCCGGGCCGGTCCGAGGCCGGTTTCTTTTTGAAGAGACGCGAACGATTGACGCACGGTCATTCTGGAGGTTGAGAGTCACGGTACTAGCCGGGCTCTCGATGAGGCGCTAATCTTGACGTATGAAGAAGAGTCGGTGTTTGGGCCTAATCGGGGGGATCGGAGTCGGAGCCACTATTCATTATTATGAAAAGTTAGCCAGCGCATGTGAGTCACAAGGTCGCACCCTTGACATGGTGATGGTCCACGCGGAAACGTCGCGCGTGCTAGAGGCTGCTCAGGCTCACGATCGGTCCGGGCTTGCGGAATACTTGGCAGGCGACATTCGTCGCTTGAAGGACGCGGGAGCCGAATTCGCAGCCCTCCCCTCGGTCACCACACATTTTTGCATCCGGGAACTCGCTGCTATTTCTCCGGTGAGCGTGCTCGACATCTTCAAGCCTCTTGCCGTAGAGCTTGAGGCACGATCTGTTCGGCGGGCTGTGCTCTTTGGCACGCGCTTTGTCATTGAGTCCGAACTCTTCGGTCAGATCGATCAAGTGGAATTTATCCTGCCGAAATCAGAAGAAATCGACTATATCCACAAGACTTACGTCGACCTGGCTTTGACCGGAAAGGGCTCAGCCGATCAACACAAGGGACTTACTGCTCTGGCTCACACCATTCTGAAGCGTGATGAAGTCGACGCGATCGTTCTGGCAGGGACCGACCTCGTTGTGCTCTTCAACGCCGCGAACACCGACTTTCCATCGCTCGATTGCGCAGCCCTTCATATTCAAGAAATCCTGAAACACATGCTGGATGAGACGTCATCCGTCCAGACCTAATCCGTTGGAACTTCCGCCTGGGTGTAAACTTCGTCGATCTGGCTCCGATAGCGATCTTCGACCACGCGACGCCGCAGTTTCATCGTCGGTGTAAGAGCGCCGTTGTCGGGGGAGAAATCATCGGGGACGAGGACAACGCGTTTCAACTTTTCGAAGCGGGCTAGTTTTTCGTTAGCGCTCTCGACAAACTTCTCGTACAGAGACTGGACCCTGGCATTCGCAACCAGGTCGGCGCGGGAAGAAAAAGAAACTCCGTTGGTGCGAGCCCACTCTTCCAGCAGAGTAAAGTTTGGAGAGATCAACACGCATGCAAACTTCCGCTTATCGCCGACGACGACTGCGGTTCCCACAAGCGGATTTAATTTCAGTGAGCTTTCAATGGGCTGAGGCGCGATGAATTTGCCGCCCGACGTTTTGATGAGTTCTTTCTTGCGATCCGTGACTGAGAGATATCCATCTGTGTCGAGGTGGCCGATGTCTCCTGTCTTGAACCAGCCGTCCTGAAAGGCGCTCTCAGTTTCTTCGGGACGATTCCAATATCCATTAAAAACCGACGGGCCACGCACTAAAATTTCACCGTCTTCGGCAATCCGAACTTCCAGGTTAGGAAGAATTTTCCCGACGGTTCCGATGCGATGGTTGACGGGCGTATTGACGGCGATGACGGGAGATGTCTCGGTCAGGCCGTAACCCTCATGAATTCGAATGCCGACGGTGGCAAACCATTCGGCGAGTTCGCGGCCGAGCGGTGCGCCACCGGAGATGAAGGTTTCGACGCGGCCGCCGAGGCCTTCGCGGATTTTCAAGAAAACCAATTTATTCGCCAGCTTCCAATTGAACGAATTCGGAGTTTGTCCTGCAAGAATCGCAGGTTTGTTCGCCCGTCCGACGGAAAGCGCCCACCGGTAAATGGAACGCTTTGGGAATCCGTTAGCCTGCATTTCGGTCTTGGCGTAAATCTTTTCGTAAACTCTGGGCACAGAAACGCAGACCGTGGGGCGAACCTCAAGCAATGCTTGCGGAAGATTTTCCAGAAAGGGGCAATAGGCAAGAGTTACGCCGTGATACAGCATTGAGAGATCCACGTGACGCGCGGTGACGTGCGAAAGAGGAAGAAACGAAATGCTGATTTGCCCGGGATACACGTCGAAACCGCGCAACGAAGATTCGATGTTGGAAGCCATATTGCCATGGGTCAACATTGCACCCTTGGAAACTCCAGTGGTACCAGAGGTGTAGATGATAGTGGCGAGATCGTCCGGTCGGATGGAGCGAGCGAACGATTCGGTCTGAGGGTCGAGAGTGCCGGGATGTTGAGTTGTAAACTGATCCATCAGCACGCAGGTTGCGGCTAGATCGCCGGAGAGCTGCACATGATCCATGACAACGATCTTTTGTATCTGTGTCTGGGAGAGAATCGTCCAGACCTTGCGCAGTTGAGGTTCTGAGGAAACGAAGACGACACTAGCGCCTGAGTCGCACAGAGTGTAGCAGGTTTGCTCAGGGGTTAGGGTGGCGTAGACGGGAACAGTAACAGCGCCGAGCAGCAAGGTCGCAAAGTCTGCGGTTGGCCACTCAGGGCGATTCTCGCTCAGGATGGCAACGCGGTCGCCTCGGTGAATTCCAAACTCCTGCAGCGCGCGAGCGGTTCCAACAACATTTCGCAGGAGATCCGAGGAAGAAATAGGCAGCCATTTCCCCGCCTCGCGGTAGAGCATTACGCGGTCGAGATTCCGCTCGATGGCAGCGAAGAAAACGTCGTTCAGCGTGGCTAGGCTCATTCTCAGTTGTGTCACATCGATCCAGTCTGAGATTGAATTTACTGGTTTATGGTTCCATTGGGCAACGCCAAACATGCAGAAAAAGGGTACTCATGGGCGTCCTGAGCGGCATCCGTATTGCAGGTCGATGACAAAGTCTCTTTGGCAAGTACGGTATTATTCGCGTAGGAGGGTCGACATGCAGAACGGAGTGGCGAAAGCGTTGGTAGGGTCACTGCTTTCATTCGTCCTAGCGGTGGCCACAGCGGCTCCAACTGTGGCACAAGGTAAACAGGCAGAAAGCGAAACAGCGTTCATGCCGAAAGTTGGCGACGTTGCGCCGGATTTTACGCTGAAATATTTTGATGGGAATGACTTGAAGGACATTTCGTTGAGCCAGTATCGCGGCAAGAAGAATGTTGTGCTGGCATTTTTCATTTTTGCTTTCACCGGCGGCTGAACGAAGCAAATGCAAGCGCTCCAGCAGGATTTGAAGAGGCTGGACGCTACAGACACTCAGGTCCTGGGTGTGAGCATGGATAGTGCTTTTGCCGATAAGGCCTTCGCCGACCAGATTGGAGTTACGTTTCCCCTGTTGAGTGATTGGGGCGGCGACGTCACGCGCCACTACGGAATTTACGTGGATAAATACAAGGCTGCTCGCCGAGTGAATTTTCTGATAGGAAAAGATGGGAAGATTCTGGAAGAGCAAGTCGATAAGGATGCCATCGATCCGACGAAGATTGTGGATACGTGCGAACGGCCGAAGATGAAGAACTGAGGGGGCGTGTCCTGGATAACACGCCATCGCTGGCTGCGATGCTAAATGGAATTGTGCTCGAAATTAGGCGATCGGCAGTTCAAACGAGAATACCGAGCCGCGGCCGAGTTGGCTGGTTACACTAATTGACCCGTTGTGGGCTTCAACGATAGCTTTGGCGATGGCTAAACCCATGCCCGTGCCTTGCACCCGGTAGCGTTGGTCGCGCCCGCGGTAAAACTTATCGAAGACCAGTGATTGCTCGAAGTCGTCGATGCCGTTTCCACGATCAGTGACGCTGGTGATGATGCGATCTCCTTTCTGTTCGGCAGTGATCGTAATGGGTGCCGTCGGAGGAGAATACTTCGCGGCGTTTTCCAGCAACTGCTTCAGCACCTCGGCGATGCGATCGGAATCCACGCGCACGTTGGGCAGAGACGGCGGCACAACTACCTCGATTGGATGCTGTGCGAGAACTATTCTGGACTCTTCCACAGAAGATTCGATCACAGTCGCAATGCCCACCGGCGCCATGTGCAGTTCGACCTTGTGAGCGTCGAGTTGCGCCATTTCTGTAGCTTCTCCAACCAGGCGATCGAGGCGATCAGTCTCTTCATTGATCACGGTGAGCAGGTCCTTGCGCTGTGCGTCATCGAGGTTGTAATCCGAAAGCAGGCCCGTGACAGCGGCCTTGATCCCGGTCAGCGGAGTGCGCAATTCGTGGGTGACGGAATCGAGCAGAACAGCGCGCAAGTTTTCGCTTTGATGCGCGGCTTCGGTCTGAGAAAGTTTTTCCATGGCTCCGGCACGCTCGATGGCAATGCCAATCATGCTGCCTAGCGCTTCCAGAGTTGCGCGGGAGAGCGCCGGTCCCGCGATACCAACGGCTCCCGTGGTGCGCGTGCCCAGATGCAAAGGAGAGAGAGAGATTCCACGTTGCGAATCGATAACCGGTTCGCCGCGCGAACTCACCATTTGAAGATCCTGGAGCGGAAACCATGCCACTGTGGGATCGGTGCGATAGACCTGCTGCGAGCTGAGCAAGTAGATCGCGGCAGCTTTTGCCCCGAATCCGTCGCGCACATAGGCGGGGATCGCGTTTAACAATTCAGCTACGTTGTCGGTGGCAAGGAGGCGCTGGCTGAAAGCGTAAAGCCGTTCCACGTCGCGGCGGCGCTGAACGGCGTCGGCGGTTTGCCGGCGGGCGCGGTCGGCAAGTTGGCTGGCGATGCCGGCAGTGACCAGGAAAGCAAATAGTGCGACCCAATTTTGCGGGTCGGCGACAGTGAAGGTTCCGATGGGGGGAAGAAAATAATAGTTGAATGCAAGCGTGGCGAGTACGGCGAGAAAGACGGAAAAGCGAAATCCCCAGTAAGCGGCTACCCACAACACCATCAGCAGAAACGTCAACGCCACAGTAGTCGGATTCACGTGAACGATGCGTCGATATGTTTGTGCAACGAGTTCCGCAGCCACGATGCAAGCGCTATAGCGGATCAAGTGCTGCGAGTGATCTTTCACGCGCACGATTGTAACCGGAATGCGCGATGATTCGACAATTCTCGCTCCACAGTGGAAAATAGCGGCGATGGCCAAGACTCCCGAAGAATGGCTGAAGGAATGCGACACGGCCAAGCGGCCGGCCGTCTTCAAGCTATTTTTGGGCTACGCTCCGGGCGTAGGAAAGACCTACGCCATGTTGAGTGAAGGCGTACGGAGGGCGAGCCGCGGTGAAGAAGTTGTGATTGGTGTGGTGGAAACGCACGGTCGCAAACCGATCGTGGAACTTTCCTCGCGGCTCGAGACAGTGCCCCGCAAAAAACTGGAGTACAAATCCACCATCTTCGAAGAGATGGATGTAGACGCGATTCTCGCCCGCAAACCGCACGTTGTTCTCGTGGATGAACTGGCCCACACCAACATCGAGGGCAGCAAACACGCAAAGCGTTACGAAGATGTTTTCGAGTTACTCGATGCCGGAATCGACGTTGTTTCCACACTGAACGTGCAGCATATTGAAAGCCTGTCGCCAACAATTCGTGGGCTCACCGGAGTGCAGGTGCGAGAAACCGTGCCGGATTGGGTGATCCGCCGGGCAGGCGAAATCGTGATGGCCGACCTGACGCCACAAGCTCTGCAGACACGCATGCGCCGTGGAGATATCTATCCCCTCGAGCGCGTCGAGCGAGCGCTGGCGAATTTCTTTCGCTCCCAGAATCTGGTCGCGCTGCGCGAACTCGCTTTACGCCAGGTAACGCAGGCGGTCGACCGCACACTGTCGGAACTCAAGACTGAAGATGGTCAACTGTTGCAAGTGCGCGAGCGCATCGCCGTGTGTATCAGTTCAAATCCGGCCGCGCAATATTTGATCGCCCGCGGAGCGCGGATGGCGCAGGCCATGGATGGCGATCTGTTTGTTCTCTACGTAGATACTGGTGCTGATGAGAGCGACGAGAACCAGCGGACTTTAGCCGACAATGTCCGCTTTGCGGAGAGCGTGGGCGCTAAAGTGGTAAAGACCGAAGGCAAGGTCGTTGCCGAAAAAGTGGCGGAGTTCGTGCGCGAAAATCATATTACGCAGGTCGTTTTCGGGCGATCGGCGACCAAGGGATGGAAGAGATATTTCTATCTTTCCGCCATTCACAAGTTTCTGCGTGATACTCCCGCCGTCGATGTCCACATCGTGACTCAGGAAATGCGGTGAATTTGGAATGGCGAACGAACACAGGCGAATCCTCGTGGTCGATGACGAAGCCCAGATCACGCGCGTCTTGCGGACCACGCTCTCAGCCCAGGGGTACGACATCCGCGTAGCCAACGACGGAGAGATGGCCTTAGAGCTGATGAAGAACTGGACGCCGCACGTGGTGATCACCGACCTGGCGATGCCGAATCTTGATGGAGTGACTTTGTGCCGCCAGATGCGACAGATGTCGCAGGTGCCAATTATTGTGCTCTCGGTGCGCGGGCAAGATCGCTCGAAAGTGGAGGCTCTGGATGCCGGCGCAGACGATTACGTCACCAAGCCCTTCAGCATGAACGAACTGCTGGCGCGGATCCGGGCGCAGTTACGAAGGTCTCCAGTCCCCGACGAAGCGCCGAGCGCCATTATGGCTGGAGATTTTTCCATAAATCTGGATGCGCGTTCGGTCAAAGTTGCTGGACACGAAGTTCATCTCACGCCAAAGGAATTCGACCTGCTCGTTTTTCTGGCGAGGCGTCCGGGAAAAGTGGTGACGCACCGCACGTTGCTGGCGGCTGTCTGGGGACCGAATAGCACGGAACAGCCGGAATACTTGCGTGTTTTCGTGGGACAGTTGCGCAAGAAAATTGAGACTGATCCTTCGTCGCCGAAATATCTGCTTACCGAACCGTGGGTAGGGTACCGCTTCGAACCCGGCTGTTAACGCTGCATTCTCTCCTCGAAGTCCTTTTCATCCTTACGAACATTTTATGGACCCTTTATTCGGAATTGTTGCCGCCTCGTGTCCAATAGTCGTGGAGTTGAAAAAGAGACCGCGAAAGCGGGACGGGGAGATCGATCAAATGTGGATTAACGAAGTGGCACCGGAACGGTTGGCGGAAATTTTCCACCACTATCAACAGGCGCTGACACCGGAAATTTCGGGGAAGGGCAGCGAAGGGCGGGCCGAATGGAAGGAAGTGCCACAACAGCAGAAGAGTCGACTGGTAGCGGCGGCGCGTCTGGCGCTGCTGGAATTGGAATCGCTGACCAACGACCACGCAGGCTCTCGCCAGTATTTTGCCCAGCCCGGCGAAGCGGAGTGGGGCTGCTAGTCGCTTCGCTCGAGTACTGGCAAGTTTCGGCTGCTAACGCTAAGGACCTGTCTTTACGAAATCTTTAGAAAATCCTTAAACAACTCTTACGCATGAAGCGGTTAACTGAAATGTTTGCGTCTGGGCGTGAGGAACTGGAGCAGAAGCAAATGGGGGTGGCGGTTACATTTGCGGCCATCGCATTGACCGGGGCAGCCTTCATGGGTTGGTTCCTGGTTGCCTTGCTTCTTGACAGTACGCCATCGATCTGTTGGATTGTCCCAATCCGCTGCGAACCGGAAAACGAGAATTGCGAGACCCTGATACGCAGCTACGTCGATGACGATCACGCCGCAGAGCGCGAACTTGGCGACTGCCACGTTGAAGTATTGGAGAACGATAATCATGCGGAAGAGCGTGCCTCAAGCCTTATTTCTATCGATGTTCGTAACGTTTCTGGCAGCGTGGGCTGGCGGTCAATCCATCCAATCCACCGTGCCGTCTTCCACCACCGGCTCTAGTTCGGCCGCGCTGACAGAGCAGCAGGAAATGCGGGACGAATTAAAGGCATTGCGTGCTGAAGTCGAGCGTTTGCGCGCAGAGGTCGAGCAACAGCATCGGGGGGCAGGGCCTACTGACCATCGAGAGAACGAAGAAAGCAGTAGCGCGCACGATAGCGGCGAACTGAGACTAGCGCCGACAGACCCCGGCCCCAAGATTCCGTCTATGAAGGCGACAAATCTTACAGTCCTGCCGGCTGAGACATCGTCCGGACAGCCAGTCGCGGGAGTTGTGGCGCAGGATAGATCTGTGCCAACAAAAACTGCCAAGGCCGAACCCTTCGCCTTTGCCGACTGGACTTGGCTGAACGGCAACCCCCGTACGAAGGAGGCCGCTTTTGATTCAAAGTTCTTCACTCCTGAGATCCGGGCGGACGTCGCCTACCACTACGATTTCAATCATCCCAAGGACGACACCATCGGCGGCTCGAGCGAAGTGTTCCGATCGAACGAGGTCAATCTTACGGATTTGGCGATTGGAGGCGACTTTCATTATGACCACGTGCGGGCGCGGGTCCTTAGTCAGCTTGGCCTATACTCGACGGCCACGCCGCGCAACGATGCCAGCTATTCGCGTGGGCAATGGGACTTAGCCGATGCGTACCGCTATCTCTCCGAAGCCTACGGCGGTTATCACTTTGATGCGATGCACGGCGTCAACATCGATGCCGGCATATTCTTGTCGTATATCGGCTTATTCAGCTTCTATCAGTTCGACAACTGGGCTTATCAGCCCTCTTATGTGTCCTCCAACACACCTTGGTTTTTCACGGGATTGCGCATCCAGACCTTTCCTACGGCGAAGTTGAAAATTGAGCCTTGGCTCATCAATGGATGGCAATCTTATGCACGATACAACGGCAGGCTCGGGGTGGGTGGACAAGTCCTGTATCGCCCGAACGGCCGGGTTTCGCTGCTTTCCAACAATTATGGAGCAGGGGCCGACGCGCTGGGAATTCCTACACGGACTCGGTATCACACCGACAACAGCCTTGAAGTGAAGTACTACGACCACCCGGAACGCTTTTTGGACAAGTTAGCTTTTAGCCTGACCGGAGATGCGGGCTGCGAGAGCGGCGGCGGAGTTAACTGCACGACCAACCAGAAGAATTCTGCGAAACAGATTACTTCTTACAAGCAAAGCTTTCTTGGGTTCATGATCTACAATCGCTTTTGGTTTAACAAGGACCGCTACGGGTTCACGGTCGGCGGGGGAGAGATCAACAACCCCGGCCGCTATCTAGTGCTGCTGCCGCCGATCAATGGGGCAACGGCTACCTCGGGCACGCCCTACTTCACGGAAAATCCCGGTGATCCGTTCAAAGCCTGGGATGTTTCTGCAACTTACGATTACATGCCCAGCCAATATATTACCTTCCGCTGGGAGTGGAATCACCGGCATGCCAACGTGCCGTACTTCAGCGGTCCCGGCGGGATCACACCTGCGGGCGGGAACAGCGGCCCCGCGGGATCCATGGTTGCGGGTTTCCAGCCGGATCTTCGCCACACCGAAGACCGGGCCACTATGGCAATTCTGGTGAAGTTCTAGGGCGTTGGGACAGGAGCCGATGCGATGCAGGATGCGATCTTTCTTGGTTTGACGATTTTATTTTTTGCGATCGCGCTCGCCTATGTGCATTTCTGCGAGCGAGTGCGCTGAGACCCTTATGAATGCTGAACCGATCATCATGCTGATCATTTGCGCGGGTCTGCTCGTTTACCTGGTATACGCCATGCTGCGGCCGGAGAAGTTTTGATGACGGCAAATGGCTGGCTGCAGATTTTTTCCCTGCTGTTGGTGGTGTTCCTGATTACGAAGCCGCTAGGCGCTTTCATGGCGCGCGTCTTCGACCGTGAGCGGACCTGGCTGGATCCTGTCATGCGCCCAGTAGAACGGATCCTCTACAAGCTCACCGGCGTGGACGAAACCCATGAAATGGACTGGAAGGAGTACGCGCTGGCACTGATTCTGTTCAGCGGCGTTTCCATGATCCTGTTGTATGTGCTGCAGCGGATTCAGCACTGGACTTGGCTGCCGTGGAATCCGCAGAAGATGCCAGGAGTACCTTCAGCGCTGGCTTTTAATACCGCAGCTTCGTTTACCACGAATACGAATTGGCAGAATTACTCGCCTGAAACCACCATGAGTTATCTCACGCAGATGGTCGGGCTGGCTTACCACAACTGGGTTTCGGCGGCTGCAGGTATGGCGCTCGCAATCGCTTTCATCCGCGGCATCGCGCGGCGCGAACGGAAGACCATCGGCAATTTCTGGGTCGATATGGTTCGCGGCACGTTGTGGATTCTGGCTCCACTCTGCCTGATCGGCGCGTTGCTGCTGGTTTCGCAGGGCGTGGTGCAAAATTTGAAGCCCTACGACACAGTACAAGTGCTCGACCCTTACCAGACTCCCCAACTCGGCTCCGACGGCAAGCCAGTGAACGGGGCTGACGGCAAACCAGTGATGCAGACGGTGGCACAGCAAACGATTGCGCAGGGACCAACTGCGTCCCAAGAGATCATTAAAGAGCTAGGAACGAACGGCGGAGGCTTCTTCAACGCGAACAGCGCGCATCCCTTCGAAAATCCCACACCATTTACGAATTTTCTAGAGATGCTCTGCATCCTGGCGATTCCTTCCGCTTTCACTTACACGCTGGGAAAGCTGACCGGTTCTGCGCGGCATGGATGGGCGGTATGGTCGGCGATGGCGTTGCTATTCTTGTCCGGCGTCACCACGGCCTATTGGGCGGAGGCGCGCGGAAATCCATTACTGATGTCTGCTGCACAGCACGGTGCACAACATCCGTCCTCAACCGTACCAGCCGCAGGCAACCTCGAAGGCAAAGAAGTTCGCTTCGGCGTGGTGAACTCGGCGCTGTTTGCTACCGTCACCACCGACACAAGTTGCGGCGCGGTCAACTCTATGCACGACTCCTTCACGCCGCTGGGCGGCATGGTTCCCTTGATCAACCTCATGCTGAGTGAAGTGATCTTCGGGGGCGTGGGAGCGGGCATGTACGGAATGCTCGTCTTCGTCATTCTCTCCGTATTCATCGCCGGATTAATGGTAGGCCGAACGCCGGAGTATCTCGGAAAGAAAATCGAAGCCTACGACGTGAAGATGGCGATGTTGGTGATCCTGATTTTTCCGCTGGTGATCCTGGTTTTTACGGCGATTTCGGTTTTGTATAGCTTCGGCACATCCGCCATGGCGAATGCAGGGCCGCACGGATTTAGTGAAGTGCTTTATGCCTTCACATCCTCTGTGGCCAACAACGGCTCAGGCTTCAACGGACTGAGCGGAAACACGGCCTGGTATAACACCTCACTCGGCATAGCGATGCTGCTGGGGCGTTTCATGATGGTGCTGCCGGTGTTGGCCATCGCCGGAAACCTCGTTGGGAAAAAACAGACACCGGCAACCTTGGGCACGTTCCCAGTAACCGGACCGTTATTTACGGTGCTCCTGATCGGTGTCATCGCGATTGTGGGTGCACTCACATTTTTCCCGGCACTCAGTCTGGGGCCAGTTCTCGAACATCTGCTGATGATGGCGGGGAAAACCTTTTAGATAGAAGGTAGCAGGAAGGCTTCTTGGAAAAATATGGCGAGCAAGAAATCAAAACGCAGTCTGTGGGATGTAAAGATTGTGCGTCGCGCGGCATGGGATTCGATCGTGAAGCTGCATCCCGTGACCATGATGAAAAATCCCGTGATGTTTGTAGTGGAAGTGGGCAGCGTTGTGACCACCGTGCTACTTATTCTGGGGCGAATGCACGGACAGCCTGGATTTGGTTTCAATCTGCAGATCACACTTTGGCTGTGGTTCACCGTGTTGTTTGCTAATTTTGCCGAAGCGATGGCAGAAGGCCGCGGCAAGGCGCAAGCCGACGCTCTGCGCCGCGCCAAAGCAGAAACGATGGCGAACCGTCTGCTCGCCGACGGAAAAACCGAAACCGTGCCCGGCTCAAAATTGCGGTCCGGAGATATGTGTCTGGTGGAGGCCGGTGAATTCGTTCCCGGCGATGGCGAGATCGTGGAAGGCGTGGCGTCGGTGGACGAATCGGCGATTACGGGTGAGTCTGCCCCGGTAATTCGCGAGGCTGGCGGCGACCGCTCGGCGGTGACTGGCGGCACGCGCGTGCTTTCGGATTGGGTGAAGATCAAGATTACTTCCAATCCCGGCGAGACATTTCTGGATCGCATGATCGCCCTAGTGGAAGGAGCGGAGCGGCAGAAGACACCAAATGAAATTGCGCTGAATATTCTTCTTGCCGGCCTGACGATTGTGTTCTTGCTCGCCGTAGTTACACTGCAGCCGTTTGCGATTTATGCGGGAGCGCCGCAGACCGTGTTCGTGTTGGTGTCACTGTTGGTGTGCCTGATTCCGACCACGATTGGCGGACTGCTTTCGGCGATTGGCATCGCGGGCATGGATCGCTTAGTGCAGCACAACGTGCTGGCGATGTCGGGGCGCGCTGTGGAAGCCGCGGGCGATGTAAATACTCTGCTTCTCGACAAGACAGGAACGATCACGCTGGGCAACCGGCAAGCCACAGAGTTCGTGACCGCGCCGGGCGTGACGGAAGCGATGCTCGCGGATTCGGCGCAACTCTCATCGCTGGCCGACGAAACTCCCGAAGGCCGCTCAATTGTCGTCCTGGCCAAAGAGAAGTACGGATTACGTGGCCGCGAGATGAGCACGCACGATGCTGAGTTTATTCCCTTCAGTGCAACCACTCGCATGTCAGGCGTGAATCTCGATGGGCGAGCGATCCGCAAAGGTGCGACCGACGCGATCGCCAAGTACCTGGAGGAGTCCGGTTGCGCATTACCCGCCGAGGTCCGCACCGCGGTGGAGACGATTTCTCGCTCTGGCGGAACTCCGTTGGTTGTGGCGGAAAATGGCCGCGCCATGGGCGTGATTCAGCTTAAGGACATCGTCAAGGGCGGCATGCGGCAGCGCTTCGATCAATTGCGCTCGATGGGAATCAAGACGGTGATGATCACCGGAGATAATCCGTTGACTGCAGCCGCCATCGCGACCGAGGCTGGCGTGGACGACTTTCTCGCGCAGGCCACGCCGAAGGACAAGTTGGATCTGATTCGACGCGAACAGGGTGAGGGCAAGCTCGTCGCGATGACCGGAGACGGCACCAATGATGCGCCGGCGCTGGCCCAGGCGGATGTCGGCGTGGCCATGAACACCGGCACACAGGCCGCGAAAGAAGCCGGTAATATGGTCGATCTTGATTCAAATCCCACCAAACTGATTGAGATCGTGGAAATCGGCAAGCAGTTGCTGATGACGCGCGGAGCGTTGACAACCTTTTCCATCGCGAATGACGTGGCAAAATATTTCGCCATCATTCCGGCGATGTTCGCGGGGACTTTTCCCGTTCTGCAGGCGCTTAACGTGATGCATCTGGCAACGCCGCAGTCGGCCATTTTGTCGGCTGTAATTTTCAATGCGCTGATAATTGTTGCTTTGATTCCTTTGGCATTGCGGGGTGTTAAATATGTTCCGCAGGGCGCAGCTGTGCTGTTGCGCAGAAATCTGCTGGTGTATGGCTTGGGCGGGGTGATCGTGCCATTTATCGGTATCAAGATTATCGACCTCTTGATTGTTCGGGCGGGTTTGGCGTAGAGAGGTTCGGAGTAAGAGGCGGGTATGAAGAAGAATCTAATCACGGCTGTGTTGATGACGCTCGTAACCACAATATTGTTCGGCCTGCTCTTTCCCCTCGTGATCACGGGACTAGCGCAGGTTCTGTTTCCAGCCAAGGCGAATGGGGAGCTGTTGACAAAAAATGGCAAGCTTGTGGGATCGCGGTTGATCGGCCAATCTTTTTCTTCGCCAGGATATTTTCACTCTCGTCCATCCGCCGCCGGAACCGGGTATGACGCGGCCAATTCCAGCGGTTCGAACCTTGGGCCAACCAACCAAACGCTTATCGCTCGCGTGCAGGGCGATGTTGATCGCCTGCAGGCGGAGAATCCCGCCGCGCCAATTCCCATGGATTTGCTGACCACATCCGGCTCCGGGCTCGATCCCCACATCTCGCCGGAAGCCGCCGAGTTTCAAGTGCCCCGCATTGCCAAGGAGCGCGGTTTGAGCCAGGATGTGGTTCGTGAAGCCGTTCGCCAGCATACGGAGGCTCGGCAGTTCGGGTTTCTTGGCGAGCCGAGAGTGAATGTTCTCGAATTAAACCTTACTTTGGATGAGATTTCGCCCAAGCCAGCGACCCGCTGATCTCCTCACGAAGCAACTCCTCCCGCCTGATGTCAGCCATCTCTGGCTGAAAATCACCAATCAGCACTTACGTAACCAGAAAACTAAGCCCTTTATATCGGGTTTAAGAAGGTGCGGGTACGATTAAAGGGAGATAGCAAGAATCGTCGAGGAAGAGATCATGAAGATGCGCACGCGGTGGAGAAACTGGGTATTCATAGTGGCGAGCTTGGCAATCATACTGCAAGCCGAGCGCGGAGCGGGAGCGCAGGACACGCAGGTCGTTTCAAATGCGCAGGGTTCGCAAGATGCACAATCTGCGCCCGACCAGGATCCTCCCAGCCGCGTAGCGCGGCTGGACTACATGGATGGATCAGTGTCGTTTCAGCCCGGCGGCGAGAACGAGTGGGTCACTGCTGTCCTCAATCGTCCGTTGGTGACCGGCGACAATCTGTGGGCCGATGAAGATTCGCGCGCCGAGGTTCATATCGGGTCAACCGCGCTCCGCCTGGGCCCAAAGACTGGCATTACATTGCTCGAAGTAAGTGATCGCGTGGCGCAGATTCGTCTGGCGCAGGGATCATTGATTGTAAAAGTGCGTCACGTGGACGATGGGAACTCCTACGAGGTGGACACGCCGAACGTGGCATTCGTTGTGCTGCAGCCGGGCGATTATCGAATTGATGTTGATGCGAATGGTAATCGAACTGACGTGACGGTGTGGCGCGGACGCGGCGAAGTTACCGGCGGCGGTTCCTCTTACACAGTAGTGGCCGATCAGCACGCTACATTCACTGGCACCGATCAGCTGAGTTACGATCTCGGCCAGGTTCCTGCAGGAGATGGATTCGACAAGTGGGCATTCGCCCGCGACCGGAACGAAGACGATTCTGATGCGGCAAATTACGTCTCGCGGGAGATGACGGGATACGAAGACCTGGACCAATACGGCGACTGGAGCTATGTAGCCGATTACGGCATGTGCTGGCGGCCTCGTGTGGTCGTAGCAGGATGGGCGCCGTACCGCTTCGGACACTGGGTTTGGGTCGGGCCGTGGGGCTGGACGTGGGTAGAAGACGAACCATGGGGCTTTGCTCCCTTCCACTATGGGCGTTGGGCGTTCGCGGGATCGGGCTGGATTTGGGTTCCCGGTCCGGTCGCTGTCCGCCCCGTCTACGCGCCGGCCCTGGTGGCGTGGGTGGGCGGTGGACCCCGATTCAACTTCTCGTTTGGTCCCGGCGTGGGCTGGTTCCCGCTGGCTCCGGGAGAAGTCTTTGTTCCAGGTTGGCGGGTGAGCCGCGCTTACATAAACCGAGTGAACGTTACTAACACGACGGTGAGCGTTGCGAGAATTACAAATGTCTACAACACGGTGGTCGTAAATCGAAATGCAACCGTCAATAGCATCACGTATGCGAACCGTGGCGTAAGCGGCGGAGTGACGGTGGTCTCGCGTGAAACCTTTGTGAATGCGCGGCCCGTAGGCCGAAATGTGGTGACGGTTCCGGCGACGGAACTCGCAGCAGCGCCAGCGTCCCACACGATAGGCGTTGAGGCGGGCAGAAGCAGCGTGTTGGGGGCGGGCGCCCCAGCGGGGCATACGCCGCCAGCCGCGGTTATGAACCGTCAGGTAGTGGCGCTGCGAACTCCGGCTCCCATGCCACGCTCATTCGATCAGCAGCAAGCGCAGACAGCTGCACACTTGAGCCAGCAAGCATTGGTGCGACAGGAGGCGCCAGGGCAGCGAGTGACGACGACGCAAGCGCCGCGGCAGCCACAATCGCAGGAAGGCTTCCGTCCGTTTGGACAGGCCAACGCTGGGAACAATGGGTCGAAGCCGCAGCCGCGAGTGTGGGAAGAGCAGGGAACTCCTGAGCCTGAGCAAGGCGCACAGTCTGAAGCCGAAAACCACAATGCGCCTTCTTCTGCTAGTTCGCCTCAAAACCAGCAAACGCAGCAGCACTGGTCGCATCCACTGGCTAAGCCAGTTGCTCCGTTGCGAAGAAACGATGAACAGCAGCAGAAGGACGAGGAGCAGAAATTCAGCAACTGGCACCAGCAGAAACCGGCTTCTTCTTCATCCACGCCACAGCGGCAGCAGAATTCACACCCGCCGGCTCAGAATCACGATAGTGGGCCCAAGAAAGAACATTGACGCGAAGTGGCCGCGTGCGGTCTGATAGTTTCGCATGCCATGCAATCTGCAAGCGGACTGCAGCGAGTTCCGGGGTAAGTTGGGAGAGATGCTGTTCGCGCCGGGAAGTCGGGAAACAAACCCGATCCCGGCGTTTTTGTTTTTCGCGGCGTTTTTTCGGGCGAGCTTGCCATGAACGAGCAAAAGTCGCCGGCGATTAACTGGATGGACGTTTTATGGCTGCTGCTTCTGGCCATCTTGGCGGCGCTGCCACCAGTGGCTGAGATTCACAAACAGCTCACCCTGCTGGCGATTGGAATCGTTCAGTTCGGCGAGGGATGGTTTCTGGCTCGAGTTCCGCGTCGCGGCGCAGCGTATATAGTTTTGCTCAAGATTGCCCTCGCAACTCTGCTCATTGATCACACCGGTGTGGTTGGAATCAACAGCAGCTACTATCCAATTTTCTATATTCCCATCGTTACTGCGGCAGAATATTTCGGACCGCGGCTTACGCTGGCATGGACGGCGCTGGCGTCGGCTGCCTACTGTTCCTATCTTTACCCGGCGTTGCAGGAATATGAAATCACAGCGGAGGGTTACGGGCAGCTCGCCATTCGCATCCTTTTCTTTTTTCTGGCGGCGATGGTGGTGAACCGGTTCGTGGTAGCGAACCGGCGGCAGATCAAACGCTATCAGGAGTTGGCGGAGACGCTGGCCGAAACCAACCGCAGATTGGAGCAGGCGCAGGAAGAGGCGCGGCGTTCGGAGCGATTGGCGGCGCTGGGACAGATGTCTGCCGGGCTGGCGCACGAGATTCGCAATCCCCTCGGGGTGATCAAGGGATCCGCGGAAATGCTTCATCAGAAGCTCGGAGAATCGGATCCCCTGGCAACCGAATTGGCCGGCTATATTTCAACTGAGACTAACCGTTTGAGCGCGCTGGTCACGCGATTTCTCGATTTTGCTCGGCCCCTGCATGTTGAGTCAGAGCCGAAGGAAATTACTCCGCTACTGGAGCGTGCTCTGCACTCGGTGTTGTTGGCGCGAAAAAATGAAGAAGATGGATTCGTGCGGGTTGAGCGGCAGTACCAGCCGAACTTGCCGCTGATTCCGCTGGATGAAAGCCTTTGTGAACAGGCCTTCGTGAATCTGATTCAAAATGCATATGATGCGATGGGAGGCGCCGGCGGCACGTTGCGGATCAAAGCAGCGCGGGCTAACGCCACGAATCGCGATGGAGTTGAAGTGCGGATCGAGGATACCGGCCCGGGCATTCCGGATGAACTGCGAGAGCAGATTTTCAATCCATTCGTGACCACCAAGAAAACCGGCGTAGGGCTAGGGCTATCGATTGTCTCCAGAATCATCGATGGACATCACGGAACGATTCGTATCGAAGGAGCGACGGACGGAAACGACGGACATGGAGCGCGCTTCGTCCTCTTTTTCCCCGCGACAGCAGATGCCGCGGCCAATCCCGCATCTTAAAAGAGTACCCGTTTCGAGAACGAGTTGGATGAACGGTATCCTATGACGGGGCAGCGTGGGAACGCAGAAGCAATCAGTAGCAGATGCTTATGTCAACAATCTTGATTGTCGAAGACGAGGCCAAGATGAGGCGCCTCCTCGAATTGAACCTTGGGGAGGACGGCTTCGCAACCCTTTCCGCGGGAGACGCCGAGGCCGGGATGAAACTCTTGCGAGAGAACGCAGTTGACCTTGTGTTAACTGACTTGAAGCTGCCCGGGATGAACGGTTTGGAATTCCTGCAGGCGGTGAAGCGGCAGAATGCAACCCTGCCGGTAGTAGTGATGACCGCCTTCGGGACGGTCGAGACTGCGGTTGAAGCCATGAAGGCCGGGGCCAGCGATTACGTGTTGAAACCGTTTTCCTTGAGCGAAATGCGCATGGTGGTGCGCAAGGAGCTGGACGTCCGCAATTTGCGTGAGGAAAACCGGTCATTGCGGGAGGCTCTAGGCAAGCGCTATTCCCACCCAAACGTGGTGGCGCGCAGCCCGAAAATGCAGGAAGTGCTCGCGACCGTGGATCGTGTCGCGCCCACGAACTCTACGGTATTGCTGGGAGGCGAAAGCGGCGTAGGCAAAGACTTGATCGCGCGCGCGATCCACGAAAAATCGCGGCGGGCGTCCGGACCTTTCATCAAGATCAACAGCACCGCGATTCCTGAAAACCTTCTGGAGAGCGAACTGTTTGGCTACGAGAAGGGTGCGTTCACGGGCGCGAATGCAAGTAAGCCGGGCAAGTTCGAACTGGCGGATAAAGGAACACTGTTCCTCGATGAGATCGGCGACGTCCCGCCGGTAACCCAGGTGAAATTGCTGCGTGTGCTGCAGGAGCGCGAGTTCGAGCGCTTGGGCGGCACAAAAACGGTGAAAGTGGATGTCCGGCTGATCGCGGCCACCAATCGCGATCTCCGCGAAGCGCTCGAGCAGGGCACTTTTCGCGAGGACCTTTACTATCGCTTGAACGTGGTGCCAATCGATATTGCGCCGCTGCGGCAGCGCAAGGAAGACATTCCGGATTTAGTTAACCTTTTTGTTTCGCGTTTTTCCGCGGACTCCGGCAAAGCGGTGCAGAGCATTTCTCCGGAGGCAATGCAGATACTGGTGAACTATCACTGGCCGGGCAACGTGCGCGAGCTGCAGAATATTATCGAGCGGGCTTGCGCTTTGGCGAAGGGAAGTGTGCTGGAATCGGCCGACATTCATCTGGATTTGCGTCCGGTAAGAAAGACGGACGGCTCGCCCGGATTTCTTCCTGAGGGCATGACGCTCGAACACTGGGAAGACGAGATGATCCAGGAGGCGCTGCGGCGCGCGAATGGAAACAAAAGTCACGCGGCGCGTTTGCTGGGGCTTTCGCGGAACGCGCTGCGCTATCGGCTGTCGAAGATTGGGATTGCCGATGAGGGGGAAAAAGAAGCATAACCGCGCCGATTCTGAGTCCTGAGCGAACTCAGGGTAGTACGAGTTCGCTTCCTTTGCGTATCGCCTCGAATCTTTCGAGCAATCGCTTGTCGTATCGAGTACCTTCGGGGCCACGCAGGAATGACATTGAGGCGTCCCAGTTCTGTTTGGCCTCTGCTCCGATCACGCCCGAAGCTGCACGGAACAATTCTTGAAAACGTGCCGGGGTGAACCATGATCCCGGAACAGACCCAAATTGCCCACACCACATCTCGGCCACACGAATCACGTAGGTGATTCTGACAGGCGGGGAGGGATGCCTCATACGGTACACAGACGCGCTGCTGACTCCTTCACGCCAAAGAGCGCAGAAAAAGGCCATCACTGCTAGAAAAAAGATTGTGAGTAGCGACTCGTCGCACTCGGTCGTCGGTTTGCCTCCACGGCCCAGCTGGGAGAGCACGTTTGGTCGCCACTCGCCACCAAGGAGATGCGACATTGTTAGATACGCGGCGTAAGCGTCGGCATCAAGCTCCTGGGCTTGAGAGTCTAAACTTCCGCCCCTTTCATCGGGCAAGAACTCAGCCCACACGACCGCCGCTCTGCCACCGGCTTCTGCGCAGTGTCGATGGACGTGATGCGTGTACTCGTGCGAAACGAGAAAGCCTAGTTCAATCTGGAAAAGCAATCTCTGGAATAGGTCTGGATCTACGCTTTCAACTTCCAGCCCTAGAAGCTGAAGCACAAGCTGTGATCGGCTGAGGAGTTGCGATACCTCCCAAAGCAATTCAACCATCGGCAAAGTAACGGCGATAAAGGAGAACCCGCCATGCCGGAATGCGAGGGCATTCTGTTTGTTTGGGTCTCCTTCGTTGTGATCGACGTCAATATAGTCAAAGTGGAATGGTGGGTGCTCGACGCCGTCCGAGGCGTTCACATTCTCCCGCCGGAGCGCCTCGTTTAAGGCATCCTGAACGGAGTACAAAAGTGAGCGAACCTGCGGCGATTCCAATCGCTCGATATCCAGTTTACCGACGTAGCCTGAAAATGCGACCTTATGGCACAACTCCGCCTTGATGAAACGATCAAGAATAATCTCTGGATGGGGCATAGCCATCATTCTACCGTGGTGCGCAGGTTCTCCTTGGCCGGACTGCGTGGACCTGGCCGAAAACCACCACCTTGGCTGAAGCCAGCCACCAGCTCAAAAACTCGATGGGATTTGCCGGTCAAACTTCGATTTTACGATCTGAAAACAAAGGAGTTAGTGCCCTTCCCAGCGCCTGACCTTTGGCACGGCACTTGCTTTTCAGTGTTACGAATCTCCTCCACGTTTCGGGTTTCCTACAGTAGGCAAGAGGCTTTAGGTAAGAGGTAGTCATGAAAAGCCGATTCATATCGAGTTTGGCAGTCTTATTTTTGACGATAGCAATTGCGTTGTCGGCGCGCGTCCAGGCGCAAACTACCGACGAAGGTCCGGGCCCCTCCGAGCAGCCCAGTGCGCCGATGGAGATAGGACAGCAACAGCCAGCACCGCCGCAACCCAATCCGCCAGGTTCAAATGGGCAATCCCAGCAACCCATGCCGGAAGCTCAGCCCGGTGGGCCTTCTGGTGAGGGTCCGGCGCAGACGAATCAGGGCGTGGGCCGTGTCAGCATGATTCACGGCGAGGTTTCAACCCAGCGTGGAGATTCGGGCACGTGGTCCGCGGCTGTCTTGAATCAGCCCGTAGTCAACGGCGACAAAGTTTCGACTGGACCGGGCGGTCGAGCCGAAGTGCAACTCGATTTCGCAAATATTCTTCGCCTGGGATCGAACTCGCAGGCCAACATTGCGAATTTTTCTCACGATCACATTCAGATACAGCTGTCGCAGGGTTTGGCCGATTACAGCGTCTTCAACGAGAGTGAAGCCGAGCCTGAAATCGATACGCCGAACGTGGCGGTGCATCCCGCGCATAAAGATGTGATTCTTCGCATAGAAGTGCGGCCCGATGGCGACTCCGTTGTCATTGTGCGCAAGGGCGAGGCGCAGATTTCTACGCCGAAGGGGATTGCCGACCTCAAACAGGGCGATATGGCGACGGTGCGGGGCGCAGTCGAAGAAGCGCAATATAAGATCACGCCGGCTCCCGAACAGGACGATTGGGACCGCTGGAACACGGAGCGCGACCACATGATTCACAGCGCTCGCGCCTGGCAGCACACCAATCGCTACTACACTGGCTCGGAAGATCTCGACGCTTACGGGCGCTGGCAGAATGTACCAGACTACGGTCAGATCTGGGTGCCGAACGAGCCGGATGACTGGGCGCCGTATCGCGATGGTAACTGGGTTTGGGAGCCTTACTACGGTTGGACGTGGGTGGGCTTCGAGCCCTGGGGCTGGGCACCGTATCACTACGGGCGCTGGCTGTGGTATGGAGGAGCGTGGGGTTGGTGGCCGGGACCGGTGTGGGGAGCGGGTTTCTATCGTCCATTCTGGGCGCCTGCCTATGTGTCGTTCTTCGGATTCGGAGGCGGGTTTGGCTTCGGTGTCGGGTTTGGATGGGGCGGGCTTTGGCTGGTTGCCGATTGGGCCTTGTGATTGGTTCCATCCATGGTGGGGTGGATACGGTGGACGCTTCGGGTACGTCGGCTACGGTCGCTTTGGCGAATTCAACCGCTTCGGGGGATTTGCGCCCTCTGCATGGCGGTACGCGATTCTCGAACGTGGCGCATCTCAGCGATTCGCATATCGGCGGTGCAGTCTCAACCGTGCATGCCGGACAATTTGGAGCAGGTCGAGTCGAGTGCCGTGGCGGCGACCCACGCGCAGTTGAGTTCGGCTCGCATGATGACTGGCAACCTGCCAGTAGTGCCGAGTCAGGCCAGTTTATCGGCAAGTGGACGCGCTGCTGCTGCTTCTACGATTCACAACAGTGCGCCGCAGCACTTTGCCGGCACCCAAACCGCGTCACGGCCGGAGTCGTTCCAGCAGCAGACTTCGCATCTGCAGCAATCGATGCAGCAAAGCCATGTCTCGTCGATGACGGCTGGGTCGGCGAGGGCGTCCGCAAGCGGTGCTGCGGAGTCTCGCGCTACAGCATCGGCAGGGTCGGGAAAGCCGGGTGCGGGCACTTCTACGGCTGGCAGGGAAACCAATACTGGCGCGACCAGAAACGGCGGAAATCAAGCCGTCGCAATTGGTAGTGGAAATCGAGGCGGCTCCGCCGGTCCCACAACTTTTGCGAACCGGCCGGAGTCGGCTTCATCCACGCGCGGTGAGCCGAATCGTAGCGACTGGAAGAGCTTCACTCCTCCCTCGCATAGTAGTGAATCTGGGGGTCGCAGCGCTGAGACTTCCAGCCGAGGCGAGAGCGGCAGCTACTGGAACCGTACTGCTCCGAGTTCAGGTTCGTCGCGCGGAGCCGCTTCCGGCAACTATGGGCGCGGTGGTAGCGCTTACTCGCGTCCGCAACTCAACATGAGGCAGCCCATCGTGCAGCCACGGTCATCAGGTGGTTATGGCGGTTACGGAGGGTATCGCGGCTACGGCGGTTATAGCGGTGGGTCTCGCAGTACGCCGAATTATGGAGGTAGCACTGGCGGCAGCGGCGGCGCTTCGCATAGCGCCCCGAGTGGCGGCCATTCATCCGGTGGTGGTGGAGGTCACTCCGGTGGAGGTGGCCATCGCTAGATCGATCAAGTTGTTATAAACGAGGTGAACAGAACAGGCGAGGAGGGCGTGCTAACCGGCACGCCCTTTTTCATTGTAAAGACAGGGCAAGCAAGCTAGGGCCGGGCGTAGGCGGGACTATCAGGATCCGGACGATCATAGTCGCGTCCGTATTTATTCTTGTGAGCAAGTTCCAGATCGGATTCGGCCAGGGTGAAAGCTCCCAGAAAAGTTTCACCCGGAGCGACGGTGATTTCCCTTTCCGCCAAGTGCAATGCGTCCGGCGAAACCGAGGGATGAAACACATGCATCTGGTATCGGCCGGGACCCACATTGTCAATGCTGATTTCACCTCGCCAGTTCGAGATGGCATAGTACGGCGTATTAAGAGCAACCACGACTGCGCTCATCTGAGCGTGAATATTGCAGAAGATATAAGAAATTCCGGGTTTGTCGAATTGCACAAATTGCGTGGTACCACTCTCATAGAGTCCGAGATCGAAGCGCTTGCCGTCGAACAACGAGAAAACATTGTGAAAAAAAGGATCCCTGTTAGGGAACTCGACCTTACCACCAGCTGGAATCACCAGTAGCGAAGGGTGGAAGCTCTTGTCTTTCTGCACTAACTGCGGGATTTGCGAACTCTGCTGCAACGGGGGCGCGGGCACCGGAGTGCTCCCAAGAGGTGTCAGCCAAACTACAACCTTCGAAGCATCGTGCAGGGAGCGCCCATTTCGTGTGAGCTGAAACTTCCCCTTGAGCTCGAGACCCTTAAGTTCTGCATCTTGCGCGGCGGCAAAAACGGACAGAAGCAAGAGAAGCGAGAACGTCCGGGAATGAGCGAAGCGAAGCATCAGAAGAGTATCCCCATGGCTAGATTGATCTGGTTGGTCACACTGGCAACGTCATAGACGGGAAAGGTGTGCAGGCGTCTGAATTCGGCGGAGAGCAGCAGATCGGAGCGTGGCCGGTAAACCAGATTTCCAAGGGCGCCGCGATTGCGCCCAAGAATTGGCCCGAAATTATTCGCATCGGTGGCGAAGCCCCGGACGTCACTGGCGAAAGCGTTGTCTTCCGCGAAGACGCCGTTTAACTCCAGCTTCGGCGTAAGCTGAAATTTGAGCTGCGTCCATCCTCCGGCAGAGTCCAGCCCGTGAATGGGCGTCGTCGAGTACATCGGACTACCCCCGTAAACGATGGATTGGCCGATGGCTCCGCCCAGACCACCAACGCCACGTCCCCGATAGAACTCTCCCGAGAGAGTCAAGCGTCGAAGGAGTGGAATCTGCCAATCCGTCATGCCGGCCCAGGCGTCAACATCGCGGCTCCAGGGCCATCTCTGGCGGCCGTAATAAGCCGCCACGCCAAAGCTCAACGGGTGGTCAAACACCGGGCGCGACCAGGCCGTGCGAACAGCGTAAGCGGGCTGACCGGTGCTTTCGCCAGCTTGCGCGGAGCGGGTGTACGAATTGGCAGGTGGTTCCCAATCCAGATTGTCCAGAACTCCAGCCTGGAAGGTCACCATCTGCCGGTCACTAAGCTCGAATCGATGTTCGACTCGAAGTTGCGGCGTCCACCCCCACAAATTCCCCGCGTATGCAAAAGTCGGAACAGCAAGCGATGCAAAGGACGTTGGAGAAAGCGGCGAGATGAACAGGGAATCTTGCCCCGCGATCACCGAGGTGTCTTTCCAGTCGAGATGCAAGCTGGCGGTCTGCATGCGCGCGATGCCGAAGTTGACTCCATTGTTAGTTGCTGGAAATCCTCCAAAAAAATCGAACTGTACATTGGCGGAACTCTTTGCGCCGGCCAGGGTGGGGCCAAAAATCTCGAGACCAATCTCTGTTTGTCGCAGTGTGGCGCCAAGACTTGTTTGTGACGTTCCTGGGATGGGCATCTCCGCGTAATCGGGGAGATCGAGATTGTCGGAGGCTCCGACATTATGAAAAGCATTCATCAGCACAATTCCAGAGAGCCGGGCACGGTATTTTGCTGCGGTTTCAACCTTGGTCTGGTATTGCTCGTTAATTTTCGAACCCAGCAATTGAGTAGATTCTTCCAGCCGTTGAACGCGGGTTCCCAGGTCCGCCGCCGTTGGCGATTCGTAGGCGCTTTGCGTGCTTTCCTGCGTAGTAGTGGCCGAAGCTGAGTTTCCCGCGTATGTGGCAGATTCTGCCTCAGAGGGGGCGGCGGGACGTTTATTCATCAGAACCGCGAGGGGTTCTAAAAGTTTGCGGGTGTCCTGCAATTCCTGACGCAACTCCCGCATCTCGGCACGCGACTGCGCATTCTCACTCCGCAATTCCTCAATCACGGTGCGCAAATCTCGCACTTGGGAATCAAGCTCACGCAGCGAAGCCTCCCCCGGCTGAGGTGTGGGGGGAGTTTGCTGCGCCAATCCACTTATACTCAACAGCATGATACTCAGCGCCAGAACTGTGGCCATGGCGGCCGCACTGGTGCGAAGCGCAAGGATACCTGGGTTGTTCACACATCCTCCTGCGCGACATGCGGATCGTCTTGAAGTCGATGAAAACGGAAGCGGGACTACGTGTCCGAATGTCGAATTGAGTTTTCAGTCGCTCGATCGCTATTCGCCGGCGCAAACGGACGTTCTGCAATTTTGACGTCCCCGGCGCCCGGGGAGCTTTGCGGAGCGGTACCGGGAATCATAATCCGAAAAACTGTACGGCCATCCCGGGTTCGCTCCATCAAGACCGTGCCGCCATGGTCCTGCACAATTTTTTGCACCACCGTCAGTCCAAGCCCGGTTCCATTCGCTTTGCCAAAGCTCACGAACGGATGAAACAATTTGTCACGAATAGGCTCTGCGATTCCGGGACCGTTGTCTGAAACATCGATGATGATGGAAGCCGGCGTCCTTCGGATCGTGACTTCAACCTTTCCATTGCTGCTGGGCGCTGCTTCACAAGCGTTCAGCAAGAGATTATAGAGTGCACGCTCCAACTTGCGAGGATCGAACCAAGCAGTGCTCTGTCCGTTGCTATTGACTTCGATCAAAGTGCCCTGGTGGCGTGGATGCAGCCGCACCGACTGCATGGCTCGCTGCACACTTTCAACCACGCTGGCGTAGCTCGGATTCAAAGACTCCCGAGTCCGGGCAAACTCGAGGAGCGAGTCGATCAGGTCCGTCATTTGGTTGACGCCGCTTCGGACCTCCTGGTACAACTCTTCGCGCTGTGCAGAGGTCAGTCGTCCATCGCAAAGGAACTCGGAGTTCGCAACCACAGCTGCCAGCGCGTGGCGAAGGTCATGAGAAATCGAACTGGCCATGCGACCGATCGTCGCCAACTGCTCAGACTCCAGCAGAGCCTGTTGCGTCTTGAGCAGACTGGCGCGCATCCGGTCGAATGCTGAAGTTAGTTCCGCGACTTCATCACTGCCGCGCGGATCGAGCGGATGATGGAAGTCTCCGTGCTCCAGCGCACGCACACCCTCTACCAGGCTGGCCAACGGACGAGTGAAGGTGTACGAGATCAGGAAGACCAACCCGCTCCCCACAAGCACGGCAGTCAAGCCTAGCAGCAGGAGCAAGCGGTTTAAATTGTAAAGAAACTTTGCCGCCTGATCGTAGGATTTCAGCACGGTCAAGCGAACCGGAGGTTTTTGCTGGCCTGACAGGTCGAGCGAAGTTGCTACAAAATTCTCTTTGCTCAATTCAACATCTCGTGTCCCGCTTTGTGAGGAACCGGCAGCCAATGCACGAATGTCCGTACCTTGAGCTTGAAGAGGTGTCAGAGTGGTAGCCACGATTTCGTCGCCGTAGGAGAAAGCCACTTGGCTGGCCGAGATTTTACTTACCTCGTGGGCCAACCGGTCATCAATTTCATAACCGATAATCAGAAAACCGAGCAGTGGGCCTTCCGTCTTGGAGCCGAAGTAAACCGGCTGCATGAAAGTTTGGTAAAGATGATGCGAGCCAAACCACCAGTGACTTGAATCTTCTTCGGTCAAGGATCGCTCAAAATCCTTCTGCGCGGCTTGGCGAGTGAAGCCCGGTGACTTTGTGTTTAGGGCAACCACGCGGCCGTTGCGATCCACTAGTACCATCAGATCGCTGCCGGTCAATGGCCACACATCTTTCGACGCATCCTGGATCGTGGCCGGGTCCGGAGGAGTCAGGATTGACCGTGTGATCGGAAGGTAGGCTACCAATTCCGCAGAGTGCGTCAACATGACTTCGCGATCATGCTGGAAATTCTGGAAGGTGGTGACTGAATTCCGCAGGTCCTGAACAATTTCTCCCCGAACTTGATTCTGCACACTATGTCGCACAACCAGGAGACTCATTGCAGTGAGTCCAGCTGTGATCAACACCATCGAGAGCAAGAAGCGCGTACGCAGCCGCGTCCGGGTAACCAGTGCGTTTCCGGAATTTCCTGGAGGAATTTGCGAGACGGGCTCTGATGAAGGGGCCAAGGGATCTCAGTGGACGAACTTGTAACCCATTCCATGTACCGTGCGAAAATGTACCGGACTGCTGGGATCGCGCTCCAGCTTTTGGCGAAGCTTCAAGATATGGTTATCAACGGTGCGGGTGGAGGGATAGTTCTGGTATCCCCAAACTTCGTTCAACAGTTCGTCGCGGCTGATCACCCGGTCGGCATTTTGCACCAGAAACTGCAGAGTCTTGAATTCTTGAGCCGTCAGAACCACAACCTTACCGTCCCGCTGCACTTCCATCTTCTTGAAGTCTATCGTGATTCCGTCGAAGCTCACGCGATTGACCGCAGTTGTTCTTGAAGTGTGCCGCAGGGCCGCTCGCACCCGGGCGAGAAGTTCCCGCGGACTGAAAGGTTTGGTGACATAGTCATCCGCTCCCAGTTCGAGCAACAGAACTTTGTCGGACACGTCGCTCGTTGCGCTTAGAACCACGATCGGCAATGCGGGCGCCTGCGCCTTGATTTCTTTGCACAGATCGCTGCCCGAGAGCTTCGGCAAGCGAAGGTCGAGAATGATTACTGCCGGCGGCATCGCCTGGAAGCTCTCGAGCGCCGACCTTCCATTTGCCTGAACTTCAACCGCGTATCCCTCCGACTCGAAGAGGCGTCTCAGGGCTTTCTGGACGGCGGGGTCATCCTCGACTACGAGAATCCTCCCCATCGGTCGTGGAAAGCTTATCGGTTCGGCCAATTTTGCCGTGCTGATTGGAGTAGCGATCTGACCCATAGAACCACCCTCACTTGATTCGGACTTGTCTTCTCGGACTTGTACAGAACATTCGCTGTTGTTTGTACCCGGCTGCCCTTGCATGGTTGCCCCCGTTGCGGCTGCCAATTAATGAAGCTTACAACGTTTCGGCCTGTTTTCACGGGGGCTGCAAAGGTTTGACAATTTTTTTACATTTGCCCTGTTCAAGTAACGACCCGTGCGGCCAGTGGCTTGCAATGTATTCGACTCCGTCACGGAGCTTAAGTGAGCGGCACGAAACTCAGCAAAACCTGCCGTAGAATAAAAACAGCTTGTCTTCTCCGACGGAACTCGATCAATTGCGCGTGGTCTTGGTAGATGCGCGTAATCCCCTGAATATCGGCGCGGCTGCTCGGGCAATGAGCAATTTTGGATTTCGCCGTCTGCGCGTGGTGAATCCTTACGAGGTGGCATTTCAAGGTGCGCGCTCAGCCGTGGGAGCGGCGGACGTGCTCGCCCACGCTGAAAGATATCAAACTGTAGGCGACGCTGTCGCCGACTGTTCGCTTGTAATCGGAACCACCGCAGTCGGGCACAGAGACCTGCAGCATTCTCTCCAGCGTCTGCAGGCCGGCGCACCGCTTATTCGCGCACATCTTCAATCTGGGTCGGGCCCTTGTGCTCTTCTGTTTGGCTCGGAAAAATTTGGCCTCTCGAACCGAGACATGAGCCACTGCCACTGGCTGATGCACATCCCTACTCGCGAGGAACATCTCTCGATGAACTTGGGACAAGCGGTTGCGATTTGTCTGTACGAGTTAATTCGTGATTCTGCAATCACGGTGGAGGCGGTGAAGGGAAGTCCTGCTTCGTCAGCTGAAATCGAGAGAATTCATGAGACTTTGTTGACAGCGCTCGAAGCGAGCGGTTACCCGAAGCTGAATTCATCGGACTCGTTCGAGAGTGCAGTCCGGCGATTAGTGCGGCGTCTTCGCTTGCAGACAGGCGACGCGGAATTCCTGCTGGGAATGTTGCGGCAGATTGTTTGGAAGTTAAAGAAGAGTGATAAGGGTAAAAAGTCAAAGGTTTGAAACGGCCTAGGGCTTTATTTCCTCGGGAAACATCTGCGTGGATGTGCGGCCAAACTGAAAACGCAAAATCCACTGGCTGGTGGTTGCCTTTCCGTTGATTTGAGGCGGATTGAATTTCCACTGCCGGGCCGCCGCAAGCGCTCGAGACGCAAAGTATTTGCTCGGACCCGCAGTAACGAGTATTGCCTCAGCGACGTTCCCGGAGTCATTCACCGCCACCTTAACGTTGACCTTGATCCGGCCCCTGATCGTCCTTTGCGCACCTTGAGAGACCTCAGGCAGAACTTGATGAATCACACTTCCGCGCGCGGATCCTTGTGTCGCCGGACTTTCGGTCGCGGAAGAGGATTTTCCGGAAAAAGGTGCCGGCGATTGCTGATTAGAATTATCGCCAGATTGAGGATTAACAGACGGAGTTTCTGAGGCTGGAGCGGCAGCATGACGGTGCATAACCTTGCCGCCTATCCATGCTGCGAAGAACAGAGCTGCCAGCACGATGGCGACCACGATCCAGCGCATCGGCGTTTTTTGCGGCGACTGGGGCTCGACTCGCGTTGCATCTACGCGACCTTGCGTTGGAGCAGGCTGAGTTGAAAACTCTTTGAGGATATCGTTCACGGTGCAGCGCTGCGCCGGATCGGCCTGAAGGCAGTTCTCCAGAATTCTACGGAGCGGTTGTGGAATCGCTTGAGGGACCGTAACTTGTCTCGCTTCACCTTTCGGTTCGTTCTGAGTCAAGGCGGCCAGCAGTGTCATTCCAAGCGACCAAATATCGGCTGCTGCCGAGAAACCCACTGTTGACACTTCAGGGGCGTCGTACAGGTTAATAGCAGGCGCGTTGCCGCGGTCGCCACTCCTGCGAAGTCCGTCCACTGAAAGTTTTAACCGGTTATCCACCGCCATCACATTCGAGGGCTTGATACAGCTGTGCACGAAGCCGGCACGATGCAGCGCCGCCAACGCTTCCGCTGCGGGCTGGAGCATCTCGGAAACTTCAGCGGCAGTGAGTGCGCGCAGCGGAAGAACCTCAGCCAAATTCTCCTCGGCGTACTCCATGACAACGTAAAGAAGCGGAATGCCATCGATCTCGCAGCGTCCGTCTCCAAAGAGTCGAATCAGATGGGGATTATGAACTTTTGCGCTCTCGGCCCAGCGGGAACGGTGATCGACCGAGTCGCCATTGTCAGCGGGAATGAGTTTGATAACCGCTCTCAGCGAACTCCCACCGCTGCCTTGGGTGAGAAATACGGCGCTATGATCCGACCCCCCCAGCCACTTTTGTAGAGGGAACTTTCCATCAACCAGTTTGCCTTCCCATTTTTTCCACGGTTCGTTTGCTGTGCCCATAGGCCGCGACTTGACGAACCGATATTCTATTCCACCTTGGGCGGTGATGCTCTGTGGAATTCGTTGGCAAGCATCTATTTGCGAGGCATTCGTAGGACAATTTACGCAGCGTCCCCGGGTGCGCTCAAGGGCGTGCGAACACCACAAAGCCATTGGTGGGGATCACGATGTCCGCCCAAGGCTCGAACCCTGCAATCGGGCTCACTCAGACCGTATCAGGCGGCTGCAGCTGGAAAATGGTGCTTCCTTTACGAGTTCACCCGCCAACGGAGAGCGTTTGTATCCGCCGGTTCCGAGCGGGATGGAAGGTCCGACGACCCGGAAACGGTAAGAATCGCTTCTCCCGCGTGGGCAACAAAACCGTTCCAGATCGCAGCCACGTCTTTCCGAAAGCCGTTGCGCGAGGCAGCTGAAAGTAATGCTCAACCTCCTACGGTTCTCTGATTCGATCTGGAATAAGAATAACTCCGGCTATCTCGCCTAACTTCATTCGCAATCTGGTTTCTTGAGTTGAATGTTCACACAACTGTCTATCAGTCACCCGTGGTGTGTGAACCATGTCCCAGAAATAATACAAACCCTTACTACAGACAGCTCAACAAAGAAATGACAATCAAATGACACCATGTCTACAACTCGTCTCCGGTGATCGCGTCTAATTCACGTAGTCGATGAGCTGAGCACATCTCACAAGTGGGCCGCTAAAGAGCTTTTTAGAGTAAAAGCTCACGTCTCAAAGAGAATATTACGGCGGCGGAGAAATGACTTCAGTGTCTTACAAATCGTGGAACGAGTTACGGAGAACAACGTGAAACGAAACCCCCTATTATTCGGGCTGCTGGAGCAGGGAACTCAGACGCCGTCCCCTGCTCCAGATTTAACTTCCGTTGGATATCAACCGAGAACTTACATTGTGATTGGTACAGCAAACGGGGCACTTCATTTACGAGATCTGGACAAAGAGTTGACAATCAAATGACATCCCGTCCGCATCTCGCCCTTATTCGCCGCGTCTAACTCACATACGTAGTGAAAAACCAGTTGATAGATCAGCAATTGACAGACTTGCTGGAATAAAGTCTCACGAGCGCAGTTATCACTGGTGATAAGTAACACCATTTCAATAAGGAGAAATCATGAAGAAATCGTATTTGACAGCAGTACTTACTCTGACTTGCCTGCTTGGGTTGGGCATAAGTGCCCGTGCTCAAGACACCGAGGGAGTTCGTGTGAACGTTCCATTTGAGTTCGTCGCTGGAGGCACGACCTTGCCTGCGGGCACGTACACCGTTGGCCGCCTTTCTGTTGACGCATATTCAAGCATAGAAATTAGCGGCCGCGGGAACGGCGCGTTTGTCCTTCCCATTGCCGTCGATGGAGCTTCTGCCGGGCAACCAAAGCTTAGCTTCGAGCACGTGGGGGGCAAGTACTTCCTGAGCCAAGCTGACACACCCGGAGGTATCTATATCTTCGCGTTACCGCGAGCGATGGTTGCGCTGACTCAGGTGAAGGATCAAGGTAGTGCATCTTCCGGTGGTACTAACTGAGTCGAAGAGCACATCAGCATTCATACGGTTGTGGGGGGAGTTCCGGGATAGGAAGTAGGTCAGTTTACCTGAATTCCCCCTTCATTCCGCAACAATAGCTTCACGGTAGAAAAGAGACATCGGGATTCAGCAACGTCATACAAATCATAAAAGAAGATTATGGAGGACAATGTGAAAAATGCATTCTTATCATTCGGGCTACTCGTGACGTTGACGATTCCGTCAGGGTTACGGGCTCAGCAGGCCGGCTATTCTCAGACCAACCTGGTCTCCAATACTGCCGGCGTAGCTGCTACAACAGACCCTCAACTGCTGAACCCCTGGGGGATTTCCGTTCTTCCGGGCCAAGATTTCTGGATCGCCGACAATAACAGCGGTGTCTCCACGCTCTATGATCAAAATGGCAAGAAAGACACTGGGCTGATCGTGACCATACCCGGAGCCTCAAGTAATCCAAACGGTAATTGCAGTCCTGGTTGCCCGACGGGAACCGTGGCCAACCCCAACGGCACGTATTTCACCGGCGGCTCGTTTATTTTTGACACCGAGGACGGCCTCATCGTTTACTGGAACGGCTCCAGCAACACCGGAATTGTCGGCAAGGACAATTCTGCCAGTGGTGCCGTTTACAAAGGTCTGGCTTTGCTGGGCACTAACTTGTTGGCGGCCAACTTCAACAGCGGCAAGGTTGACGTCTACGATTCCAACTTCACCCTCACTTCGTTGGGGGGAACTTTCACTGATCCAAAGCTTCCTGCAGGCTTCGCGCCTCACGGGATCCATGTGATCGGTAACCAGGTCTACGTCGCCTACGCGATGCAGGATACTCCCAAGCACGATGCCGTGCCAGGCGCTGGCGCCGGGCAGGTGGATATCTTCGATGCCAACGGCAACTTCGTGAGCACCTTCGTCGCCGTCGCCGCCGACAATAACCTTAACGCGCCATGGGGCGTCGTGGAAGCTCCGGCCAGCTTCGGAACCTTCGCCGGCGATATCCTCGTAGGTAATTTCGGCGACGGCACCATTAGTGCCTTTGATACGACTGGAAAATTTGTCGGCCAGCTTACTAACTCCTCAGGAAAGGTGCTGGTCAATCCGGGCTTGTGGGACATGGTATTCGGCGGAGGTGGCGGTGCCAGTAATAATCCAGGCGTTGCTGGCACTCTTTACCTCACCGCCGGAGGCAGCGCCGGGCAACCGAATTTCCCAACTGGCGGTAGCGCAACTGCGGTGTTCGCCAGCCTGGCGCCAGCGGCTGCTGCCGGCGCAGGATTCTCCTTGGACCTCTCGGCGATGAGCACGACCGTGGCTCCAGGAGGCTCGGCTAGCCTCATGGTCAGCGCTGCCGCGGTCGGAGGATTCAACAGTCAGATTACGCTTACCTGCTCTGCGCCCGCCGGGTTGAACTGTGCTTTCAGTCCTTCAACCATCTCTCCCGGATCGAGCGCCGCGTCCTCCACTTTGACCATCTCTGCGGTTTCGACGCCGCCTCCCACGGGTTACAACGCGGCCGGTATGTTTGTCCTCATGCCTGGTCTGGGCCTGTTCGGAACGCTGCTGACGAGTCGCAAACGGAAACTGCTTGCGCGTAAGAGCGTGCAATGGGCGAGCCTAATGGGCTTGACGCTTGTTATCTCACTGTTCGCTCTGGGATGCAGTGGCAGTAGCAATTCAAACAAACCAACAACGCCCGCATCTCAACAAGCTACCGTCATGGTGACGGGCACATCCGGCTCAGTGAGCCATTCCAGCTCCGTAACGGTCACCATCAAGTAACAACGAAATAAGAAAGGCCAGAGCGCATTTTAGGTGCGCTCTGGCCCATGCTGTTAACTCGTCGCTGAGTTTAAGACTTCCTAAATTCCAAGGCCTTCCAGTTTTACATTTTACTTCGCCGGCGTTCCTTGGTTGAGATACACAATCACTGCGCCCAACGGATTTGTCGAACCGTTATTTCCCGGACTGTAGAGAACAACATCCAGCAAACCAGATCCGGTGAGGGCTCCGGCCGCCAGAGCGGCGTTGACATCGTTGGTAGCCGCGAACGTTTTTCTAGTCTGGAAGGTTCCATCCCCGTTGCCCAAAAATACGACTAGCAAGCCCGCAGAGTTAAAGCAGATCATATCGAGCTTACCGTCGTTGTTCACGTCACGAAGGAGTGGCCCATGAGTAAAAAAGTCTGCCGACCCAACGCTTATGGAGGTGGGCGCCTTAAAGGTACCATCGCCATTGCCCAGGAAAATGTATAGGGTGTTGGAGCTCACAGTCACAAGGTCAAGGTTTTTGTCGCTGTTTATAAGGCCGGCCACAATCCCGAATGGACCAAGGTTCGCGGTGGTGATGGGGGCCTTAAACGTGCCATCTCCGTTCCCCAGCAGAATGTTGATCTCGCTGGAACTGCCGGCGATAGCGGCGATGTCGGGTTTGCCGTCGTTGTTGAAATCTCCCACGGTGAAACTCTGTAAATCGCTCAGCGCCGTGGCGATCCCATCCTTGAACGTGCCATCGCCATTGCCCAGCAAGATGCTGATGCCCCCGACATCAGAAGCCGCCAGATCCAATTTGCCATCATGATTGAAGTCGCCAATTACCAGCGTTCCGTGTTGCACACCGGCGTCAGAGATCACGGCATCTTTGAAAGTTCCGTTGCCGTTCCCGAGGCAAACCGCAACCCCGCCTCCAGATCCGGTGACGTTGAAGGCGATGTCTGGGATTTTGTCTCCATTGAAATCACCCACGATCGCGTTTTCTGTTTGACAACTGGCGGGCAGCGGAATAGGAGTCCCAAAAGTGCCATTACCATTTCCAGGAAGCACAGCAGTGGGAGCCCCGGAGGTACTGGATGCGATCAAACTAAGTTTGCCGCTGCCGGTGAAATTGGCGAGATGAATTGTCCCAACGGTCTGTGGGACATTCTGCGCAGTCTGAGCGACGAAAGTTCCATTCCCGTTACCCAAAAGCAGGCTAATGCCCTGTACATCCCGCACCGCCAGGTCGATCTTTTTGTCTCCGTTAAAGTCACCCGAAAGAATTTGGCTTGTGGAAACCGCGAAACTCTTGCCGATGGTGAACTTTCCAGTTCCGTTGCCCAAAAGCATTGTGACATTGCCGCTCCGTAAATTCTCGACGGCAATATCCTGGTCAGTACCGCCGCTAAAGAAATCGACCGCGAAGGCGCCCGATATTATCCCGGCGTCGTTACCGGTTTGATAGGTCGCGCTCGTTTTGAAGTTTCCCGTTCCGTCCCCCAGAAACACGCGCACTTTTGTGCCGGTCCTTGCATTTGCGCCATCTCCGGTGACCAGGTCTGGGATGCCGTCGTTGTTGAAATCGCCGACCGCGACGCCGCAGGTGCCGTTTACAACCGCAATCGGAGACTGAAACGTTCCGTTACCGTTGCCCAGCAATACTTCGCTGCCCGTGGTAATGTCCAGTTTTCCATCTTTGTTGAAGTCGGCCGTAGCGCTGCAACCGCTGCCGCCATAGTTCACCGTGCTGCTCACCGGCGAACCAAAGGTTCCGTCCCCATTGCCTGGAAAGAATGTGATGGGCTCGCCAAACAGAACGAGATCGACCTTTTTGTCGCCGTTGAAATCGCCCAGCACCATCTGGGACCCTTGTCCGACTGATGCACGGGTAAAGATCGGCGCCTTGAACTTTCCGTCGGTGCCGTCGGCGAGCATCACGCCAAACTCTGTTACTCCTGTCACTGGATCGGTACCCGTGATAACCGCGTCGGGAATTCCGTCGCCGTTAATGTCTCCCGCCAGAATTATGGCTGGGCTATTCAGGCCGCTTATTGTGGTGACGATTGGCGTGCCAAATCCGCCTTTTCCATTGCCTGGAAAAACCACCAACTCTAGCGCCTCCGAGGAGGAATTGTCCCCCGAAAGCAGAACGTCGAGGTTGCCGTCGTGATTGAAATCGCCCTTGGCCAGAAAGTTGAAAAGATTCTGTCCAGGCACGGTATAGGCTGGCTCTGGGATGAATTGTGCTTGTGAGCTGGCAACGAATAACGAGAGAACTACTGCGAGGGTAGCAATACGCATTACTGCCTCCTAGGAGATCGACCGGATCGGGGATGGTGCAGAAGTTGAAAAAAGTATAGTTGCCTCAATTCGTCGGGTCAACAGTGGTTAATTTTAAGGTCATCCAAAAGGCTTGATAGAAGCCCAAAGACAGGCACTTCCAAGCGGGCGGCGCCTATCAGGTGAGATCGAATCAGGCCGCTTCCGAAAATACAAGAGTGAAAATTCTTGCATCCCCTCGAGCGCGAATTTTAATATTTTCAGGAGTCTTTGGACTCTTGACCCACTGCGCGGAAATGAAGAGAATTGCACATCCCCCTAGGTTTTAAAGCTCGATTTGGGCTTAGGTTCGTCACCCCGTTACAACTAAATCCTTCGTCGGAAACGAGATCGGTATCATTATGCGTTTGCTGTCTTTGCGTCTCACCTCTTCTGTGGTCGCTGGCCAGATCTTTCTAGCGCTCGCCATCTCAACTTTTGCGGCGAGCCAAACAGTGAGCCTTTCGACGAACAGCCTGAACTTCGGCAATCAGACGATCAACACCCCCAGTGCTGCTCAATCTGTAACAGTGACCAACACAGGCACAGCCACACTCAACATCAGCAGCACATCGGTCAACGGGCTTGAACGCCTGGATTTCGCCCCGCTATCGAATAAATGTGGCAAGACTTTGGCAGCGGGGAAAAATTGCAACATCTTCGCCACCTTTACACCGCAGGCAGTGGGAGCCAGATCAGCGACGATACAGATGGTTGACAATGCCCCGGGCAGTCCCCAGGTGGTGACGTTGACTGGAACCGGCACTGCGCCGGTTGCAACCTGGTCCGTTCCCAACCTGAGTTTCGGATCCGAAACGGTTGGTGTACCCAGCTCCGCGCAGGCGGTAACACTCACCAACACAGGAAATGGCACGCTGACCATTAACAACATCTCGGCCAGCGGCGATTACTCACAGACAAATAATTGCACCGCTCCTCTCGCGCCGAACGGTAGCTGCAGCGTGAACGTGACGTTCACTCCTTCAGCGACTTGGGCTCGCATGGGGACGATTCTAGTCACAAGCAACGCCATCGCTCCGCCACTATTTTTGTCGGGCATGGGTTCCAGCGGAGGGAGTGTAGGCGTCTCCAGTCCAACTTTGACCTTTGCCAGCCAAGTGGTTGGCAGCTCCAGCGGGCCGCAAGCGGTTACGTTCACGAACTCAGGGAGCGCTCCCGCCGCCATCGAGAGCATCACCGTAAGCGGGGATTACACACAGACCAACACCTGTGGCGCGGTCCTGAGCGCAAGCTGTGCGATCAATGTTACGTTCACTCCTTCGTGGAGCGGGACGCGCTCTGGCGAGGTTGTTGTGCACTTTACCGATCCGCCGATGCTAGAGGTAATTGGACTCACAGGAACTGGTCAGGCGCCCAACACTACAGTCGCCATCAGCCCAAGGCAGCTTTCGCTTACGCCTACGCAGACTGAGCAATTTCAGGCGACGATCAGCGGAGTTTCAAGCACGAACGTGACCTGGTGGGTGGATGGCATTGCCGGCGGCAACAGTACGGTTGGAACGATCACAACCAGCGGTTTATACACTCCTCCCGGCACCGCCGGCACGCACACGGTGACTGCAGTCAGCACTGCCAACCCGTTGCAGAGTGCGAGTGTTCCCGTCTTTGTAACCAACAATTCCGGTGTCTTCACTCAACACAATGATAATGGGAGGACGGGCCAGAATCTGAACGAAACGGTTTTGAGCCCCGCCAACGTAAACAAAACCCAGTTCGGAAAGTTGGGTCGCTTTGCCATTGACGGATACGTGTATGCCCAACCTCTGTATGTTGCGGGCGTGAACGTTCCGAATGAGGGAACCCACAACGTAGTCTACGTCGTGACCGAGGGCGATAGTGTCTTCGCCATCGATGCAGACGCGCAAACTCTTTTGTGGAAAACCAACTTCCTGACCCCCAGTGTGGTTACAACAATTCCTTCCAGCGATTTAGCTCAAGCGGGCGGTGGCAATCTCGTTCCGCAGATCGGCATTACTTCAACCCCAGTGATCGATCAGAGTCTCAACGCCATCTTTGTGGTCGCGGCGACCAAGGAATATCAGAGCGGATCAGGTACCTACCAATGGATCCAGCGCCTTCACGGGCTCGATCTCGGCACCGGAACGGAGATCCCCAACAGTCCCGCCATGATTCAAGGGTCGGTTCCAGGAACCGGCTCGGGCACCAGCGGCGGCAAGATTTCGTTTAACGCGCTGCTCGAGAACCAGCGTCCTGGTCTGCTCCTGCTGGACGGCGTGGTTTACATCACTTGGGGATCACAAAACGACCAGAATCCATTCCACGGATGGGTTGTAGGCTACAGCGAAACAACCATGCAACAGGTCGCCATATTCAATACGACGCCGAATGCAAAAGAGGGCGGAGTCTGGCAATCAGGATTCGCCCCGGCAGCTGACGCCAACGGCAACATTTATTTGGCTACGGGCAATGGCACCTTCGATGCAAACCTGGGGGGTACGGATTATTCAGATAGCTTCCTGAGGCTCAGCACTTCCGGCGTTGACACGTCAGGAGGGAGTTTGACTTCTTTGCCAGTTGCCGACTATTTCTCCCCCTACAACCAGGGGATTATGGGCGCCGACAATCTGGATTTAGGAGCAGGGGGTGTGATGCTCCTGCCCACGCAGCCGGGGCCATTTCCCGATCTCCTCATTGGCGGAGGCAAGACCGCTGCGATCTATCTGGTGAATCGAGATAGCATGGGTGGCTACGGGCCTGGTTCGGATAGCATCGTTCAGGAATTAGAAAATATTTTGAATGTCCCTGCCAATTCGGTAGGCATTCGCGGTGGCCCTGCTTATTGGAATGGTCAGATCTATGTCGCTGGAACTGGAGATGTGGCGAAGTCTTTTGGATTGTCCAACGGTCTGCTCTCTACCTTCCCACTGTCAGCGAGCGCGACCAAGAACTATTATCCTGGCGCGACTCCGGTGGTTTCGTCGAATGGTTCCACCAACGGTGTGGTTTGGGTGCTAGAAACCGACGGCTATGCCAAGAGCACTCCGGCAATTCTTCATGCCTACGATGCCTTCAACCTCGGGGATGAGCTTTACAACAGCAAAATGATTCCCAGCCGTGACGCCGCCGGAGGGGCAGTTAAGTTCACAGTGCCCACGGTTGTGAATGGCAAGGTCTTCGTGCCCACCCAAACCGAGTTAGACATCTACGGCCTACTGCCTTAGAGCTGGGAGAAATCGGACGGCGTCGATATCGGTAAGCAGCGTTAGACAAGAATTCAGGCTAGAAGCAGGTAGCAGCAACGGTCTGCAACGACGTAACATTAAGGCGACTCTCGTTGGCCTCTTGGATCAGAACGCCCTTGACCACCATCTTTTGTCCTTTGTGGCTCAAAGGGCGGAACGCATCTATACCCAGCAATTGATCCTGTCGATTGCCTAGCGGTTTGGCCGCGGCAGCCTTTACTGCTGCCATCGATGTTGGCTGGTTCTCGGATACCATAGGGTTACCCGCGTGGGTTAGCATCCACGTCCCAGAGGAGCTTTGCTCCAGGCAGCCTACGACCTCGGCGATATCGAGGGCGTTTTTTTCTCGAGCCCCTTGCTCGCCCGTGCCAATCGGCTCGTTCGGGGAGTGTTCAGACTGGCCCCGTGCAATCACAGGCGAGGTGTCGATGGAGTACTGGATGAACGGGGTGAACATTTCATCCCAACTTTGGTTTGCTTCCCGGAAATACACTTCCTTATCAGGCTCAAAGTTGTGCGCGCTATCAGAAGCATTGTGGTGATGTTGCAGATGTTCGTTCTTCAGCGAATTATCGTAGTGAGCCGTGACCACTAACTTGCTGCCTGCCGGCAGCTTGAGTGGTTGATCGAGATCGTAAGCCAGCTGCCAGTGGAAGTTGTATTTCGGAACGCTCAGCACACTCACTTCGTGTCCGTCGGGATAGATGACGGCGTACTTGAAGTCCTTACCGCGCAGGTGCGCATGGGGTTGCACCTGGTAAATTGTCACCGGTTCCGTATAAGCGGTTACTCCGATCACTTCATAGTTTTCCGCATACGCTGGAATCGGAGGAATTACTACCTGTGTGCCCTCGGCCTTCTGACCCGGAGCATCGGTCAGCAATTCCTTTCCGTCCGCGATGATAGTCTCGCCTGAGGCTGGCACGCGGAATACTTGATGTTTTGGCGGGTCGGATTGGAACCACAAGCCTAGCATCGGTTGGTCCGTTTCCGGCTTGCCAGTGGTCTGGTAGTGGATGTTGAAGTTGAGATACATATTAATGCCGCCCTTCAGCAACTTAGCGCTGCCGGCGCCATACGCCTCGAAAGTCGTGCCCGGCGTATACACTCCCAGCATGTCATACTCGGCAGAATTTGCCGGATCCGCAATCGCCGGTTGATAACCGACGGGACCGTTCGGAAGCCCCAGCTTCCGGGCGACCAGCGCGTATCTATCGAGGTCGGCGGGTGTCAGCCCGTCGTTTAAGGCTACCTCCGTGATCGCCATATGGTGGACCACGGCGCGATTGCTGGGCAATACCTGGAGAGCGACAATCCACTTGTCTTCGGAGACTGGCACTTTGGCCAGGTACTTAACATATGGGATTTCCCCCGTGGCTGGCAGATGGAACTCAGGCAACTTGATAATGAGATCAGGTGCGAGTCCTTGCGGTTGCAGCCAACCTTGCGAAACAGGTGGCAGCGGCGGCAGATCGGCATCGTTCCCTTTGGGTGTTCCCGCATCGACCCATGCAATCAGCGTATCGATCTCGCTCTGGCTCAGCCGCGGATCGTTGCGAAACTTCAGGCTCTCGTTAGCATCCGCTGGCCAAGGTGGCATTTCTCGCCGCACGACTTCGTCCTTAATCGACTCGGCCCGCAGCCGCGCATCATCATAGGACAGAAGCGGCACGGACGACGCTACCTCGCCCGGGCGATGACAATTCGCGCAGTGTGTAAATAGAATCGGCGCCACGTTCTTGCTGAAAATGGGAACTGGGTTGGTCGTGGATCCAAGGGCGCGGAAACCCAGCACTATCACGGCCATCGCGCAAACTGTTCCCATCAATTGCTTGATTTGGCTCAACCCCATCGAAAGGACAACTCCAGTGTGAATGTGTTAGAAGTGCACTTCCATTATTGCTCACAAGGGCCTGAAATCCACACCCATGTTGAAATAGGGAGTGCCCTTCGGTAAGCGGCCTGGGTATAAGGAATCGCTGAGGTGGTGATCAACTCGTGCAGAACACGGTAGACGATCGAGAGCAAGCCCACACGCCGGGTAGCGTCCGATTTGCGGCAAACTACCTTCGTGCGAAATAGAAAAGGCGGTGGCGATCCCGCTACGGTTTCAATCCAAAAATCTGCAGCTGCTTGTAGCTGGCAACATACACCCTGCCGTAGGCAACGGTTGGAACCAGATTTGAATGGGCGCCGAAATAAGGCCAACCGCCGGCAACTCCCTGGAAGAGCGGGGTCATTACACTTCCAACCGAGTCCGGATTGAAGGCGTAGAGCGAGATGTCTTTCGAGGTAGGGGAAGCGGGACGCGACACTGCCCAGATGATCGCGTTCGTCTTGCCATTCGATGAGACGCTGGTGAAAAATCCCGCGCCTTGCCCGTTCACGATCAGCGGCGAATTGCTGACTTTGCTCAAAGCCGGACTCGGTGACGTTTTCAGTTTCCACAAGGTCACATTCTTTGCGCCACTCGTTACCACGCGTGCCACGCCATCCTTCGGATCCACAAAATACGATTGCCCACAATAACAGCCACCGATTTTGTAGATGCCGAGTACATTGTTCTTCGCGGTCGAATATCCACCCAGATCGTCTTCATTCATCAGGTACATGTTCCCATCTTTGCCGGCGGCGACAGCCAGGTGGGGTTTCGAACCGGGCTGATCGGGCAGAACCAATACTCCGCCGGCGCCTAAATCCAAATCCTGCTGATCCAGGGTGGATTCGTCCGAGGGCGTAAACAGATCCACTACACTGGACAAGTCTGATGACACCTTCACCACACTTTCCGGAATGTTGCTTATGCCGTCATAAGTGGTTCCAGAAGGGTCAGAGTTTCCTGTGGCGAAGACTACGTTTCCGGAATCGTCAGCCGCGAGTCCGTAGCCCGACATCCAGATCGATGAAAGGAAGAACGTGTTGGGAGAGCTGGGCTGCGTATCCAGAATCTGATTGGCCGTGAGGGGCGCCAGTGTGGTCGCGTTCCACCCCAGGAGCCAGCCGCGTGAGACGTTTGTGGCCATATCGCAGAAGCTGCCGAAACCCGCATAGATATTGCCATTGGCCAGCAGCAAGCCGGGTCGTTGCCGCTCGTATGTGGCGTTGAAAGAGAAAGTCGTTCCGTTGGTCAGGGTATGCGACGCAGTTACGATCGGTGGCGTTATCTTGTCCGTCAGGCTGCCTAAATCGAGCGCGTGAAGGCGGTAGGCTGGTCCGGTGGAATCTTGCGTATAGGCCATCACGTAAAGCGTGTTGCTGGCGAGATCGATCACCGGCGTCGACGTAATGCCCACGTTCGGCCCATTTTGCCGGCAGCCGAGTGGCCACCTCACGGGCGTCCCTAGACTCTGCTTCAAGAGAATATCCCCGGCGGTGGCACCGATGGCATACACCGTGTCGTTTCCGGTAACTATATACACGACATCGTGTTTCCCCGGGCGCGTGCCCGCTGTGATGTTCACGTTGGGGACGAAGAGGGGTTGCGCATCCACCTGATCGTCGAGTGCCACTGTGCTCAGCAGACCGAATGAGGTACTCGCCACATTCGCGGGAGTCAGTATGGTCTCGCGGGAATTCCAACCCGTGCGATAGTTATCGTAATGATATGTGGTCACTGAAACCTGGGCGGCCGCTGTTAACGCATGGGCAACAAGAAGAAACGAAAGGATAAGGACCACCAGATAGACAAACCCAGAGTGACCAGAAACCTGAGCATACGAACGAAGTTTTGGCATTGAAATCCTGGGGGGGTGGTGTCTTATCTTAGTGTGAGCCCGAAATCCCGGTCAATCGGGTAGGAACTCCCAGAGACAGAAGACTCTAGACTTTGAACCAGGAAAACCCAGTGCCTGGAGTTCTGTGGCGGCGTGACTATCGAGCTTTCTGTTCCCTGCTATCCCGCTGATGGTTATACTTACGCACGGAGGATTCATGCGAACCAGCGAACTCTTGCTTTCCGAATTTGATGCAGAAATGAAAACAACACGCACGACTCTGGAACGGGTTCCATTCGACAAGAAGGATTTCGCGCCTCATTCCAAATCGATGCCGCTCGACAAGTTGGCGCCGCATGTAGCGGAGCTGGCGGGTTTCGGAGCTACGATTTTGACGACTCCCGAACTGGATTTTTCCGGCGGCGGCCAGCGCCCCCGTCCGCCATTTGAGTCCGCAGCCTTGTTGAAGGTTTTTGATGAAAACGTAACCAAGGCCCGTTCCGCGTTGATGAATACTTCAGACGATGCCTGGACCGAGAGCTGGAAACTGAGTTTTCAGGGTAAGCCGATCTTTAGCGGCTCGCGATTTCTTGCATATCGGCAAATGTTCTTGAATCATCTGGTACATCATCGTGCGCAATTGGGTGTATATCTGCGCCTGAATGACAAGCCGCTACCAGCGACCTATGGACCGTCGGCGGATGACAAAATGGGTTTTTGATTTCGTGGATCTTTTCGAAGAGCTGAAATTTATTGATCCTCTAAGCCGGAATGCGGCAATGTTGCTCTAGTCTCCGAAATCGCGATTCCCCTCGTTTAGCGATGGTCTGGGTCGCCGTGGCTATGTCGCCAGTTCCAGTATTCTTTTTGCTCGTCCGTTGGCAGCTTGCGGAAGTCGCGATTGGGATCCCGGTGGTTTTCGGTCGCCCATTGATTGTAGTGAGCAACCTCATCACGGTTCCAGGCATGGTAGTCACCGTGATCCGGATCATAAACCCGGTCGCCGTGACGTTCGCAACCGGCCCCGACTAGCGAACAGGCCAGCACAGCCGCCAGTAGCCATGAACTGAGAACTCGTGACTGTCCGCTCATAGTGGGAACACTCCTCGTTTTTCTGCAGAATTCATCTTTATGAATTCTATCAGCTTCAGCCGCTACGTCCTCCGACAGTTCATGCGACAGCAATACCGATCAAAACACCTAATCGGGTAAATCCGATCTCCAACTTGGCTCGTATTCAAACTGTGGACCAAGCCGGGGCAGAGTTTGCGAGCATCCTGCGGCATCATGACTGGCGGTTCTCGCAGCTGCACTCCAGTAAGGCGGAACATGGAAAAACACTTCTTGCTTGCGCTGACTCTTTGTAGCGCAGTGGCCTGGTGCCAGGATGCGCCTCTGCCCAAAGCGGGGCCTCGCTTAATTCCCGGCACCGCCACGGACACGCAGATTGCTGCGCTACAGCATCGCGTGAAAATGGCTCCCGGCGACTACACGGGATACGACGCGCTAGGAGCGGCCTTCTTTCAGAAAGCCAGGGAAACTGGCGACATAACTTACTACGACCTGGCCGAGAAGGCGCTTAACAAGTCCATCGACTTGGTCCCCCAGGATTTTCGGGCAGCAGATCCTCTGATTCACATGTGCCTTGTCTACATGGGGGAACATCGGTTTTCAGACGTCCTTAAGTATGGGCAAAAAGCCGCGGCTTTAGGCTCGGGGAATTTAGCCGCCTTCGCCGTCGAGGGGGACGCTTATACCGATATGGGCGATTATGACGAGGCAGCGGCCGCCTACAAGGCAGCACAGAGCCTCGGTGACGCAACCGCGTCGCCGTCGCAACTGTCATACACACTCGACAGTCGCAAGGCTTATATGAGCTTTTTGCATGGTAATTCGACAGAAGCAATAAGGTTAATGAACGGCGCAATCGTAGCCGCGCTTCAAACCCGGGAGCCGCTCGAAAATCTGGCGTGGCTTTATTTTGAACTGGGCGAGCGTTATTTCCAGACCGGGGATCTGGCGAATGCGGATCGATCGTATAGCGCCGGCATCGCGGCCGACCCCAATCACTACCGGTCCCTCGCTGGCTTGGCGAAGCTGCGTGCGGCGCAAGGACGATTTGAGGAATCAATTCAGTTCTATCAACGCTCCATCGCCTTGATTCCGTTTCCCCCGTATGTAGCCGAGTTGGGGGATGTCTATACGAAACTGGGAAAAGCTAAAGAAGCACGGCAACAATATGATCTCGTCGAGTACATCGCCCATCTCAGCAAATTGAACCAAGTCTTAGCCAATCGGGAATTGGCGCTTTTTTACGCCGACCACGAGATAAAGCTGGCCGATGCTTTGCGATTGGCACGCCAAGAACTCGAGATTCGCCATGACATCTACACGTGGGACACGCTTGCGTGGGTACTTTACAAGAGCGGGCAGACGCAGGAAGCAGCCGCAGCCATAAAAAATGCTCTCAGCTTGAATACGAATGATTCTCTTCTGCTTTTTCACGCCGGAATGATTTATCACAGTTTAGGCCGGGATTCCGATTCGGAGCAGTTTCTGAACCGCGCCTTAAAGGCGAATCCACACTTCCACATCTTCTATGCCGATTTGGCGAGCCGGACCGTGGCGGATATCGCTAATTCTCGAAGCCTGCTTTTGAAAAATCAGGATTTGAGGTCCAGCAATGTACACGACTAAATGGACAGCGCAAAAGCACGCGGCTCGGTGCGTCTGCGCAATCGTCCTCTTATCCTTATTGTCTATTTCGCGAAGCGCATTGGCGCATCCCATGGGCAATTTCAGCGTGAATCACTACGCGAAGATCACAATCGCTCACAGATCAGTCGAGATCCTTTATCTGGTGGATATTGCGGAGATTCCTACTTATCAGGAGATGCGGCAATTCGGTATGACCACTCAGCCCAACGACTCTGCCGATCTGCGCTATGTCGATGGAGAGGAGACTCGATTAAAGGAGGGCCTCACATTGGAGGTCGACGGCCAAGCCGTGGGTCTGGACACGGTTTCTCGTCAGATGGCTTTTGCCGATGGTGCCGGCGGTCTGCCTACCATGAAACTTTCGTTCGTTTTTCGTGGACAACTTGATTCCTCACGGGGGACACACAAGCTCTCATATGCCGACAACAACTTCCCCGGACAGGCCGGGTGGAAGGAGATCGTGATCGTCGGCGACGGATCAACAGTTCTGGCGAGTTCCGCTCCCGACGTTGATCGAAGTCAGGAATTAACGAATTATTCTACGGATCTGTTGAACAGTCCGCCGCAGCAGGTGGCGGCAATCGCGAACTTCAGAACTACAGTTTCCGAAATGGAAGCCCACAGCAATCTGCCAGAAAATTCTCCAGCAAAACCGACGGCAGCTTCCGCGGTTGCGATTCAGCATCCGGTGCGGTCCCGTACTAACCAACGCGTGGCATCGGTAGCGCGAGGCGAGTCGAGCGCAACGCAATCTAATCCCGAAAAAGTTTCCTCGATTCTTGCATCTTCAACCGCGTCTTCTCGAGCCGGAAACACGCCGCGTAGCCGCTTTACGGAGTTAATTTCATCTCGGGGCAAGTTGAGTTTTTGGGTTCTTCTGTCGGCCGCGCTCATCGCGGCCGGTCTAGGCGCGCTTCACGCGCTGGAGCCAGGGCACGGCAAGACAATCGTAGCCGCGTACTTAGTAGGCTCGCGCGGCACTGCCAGACATGCGGTGTTGCTGGGGTTCGTAGTAACCGCCGCGCACACCGCAGGCGTTTACCTGTTAGGAATTGTGACGCTTTATGCCTCGCGCTACATCGTACCGGAACAACTCTATCCATGGCTGGGAGCGATTTCTGGGTTGAGCGTCACCGGACTTGGCGTTTTCATGTTTCTGAAGCACTTGACTGGCCAGAGCGGAGAGCATTCCCATGTTCCTGGAGACTCGCACTCGCATTGGTTTCTTTCTACATTTAAAAAAGGGACAGCTAAACAGTCACTGGACCGACATCCTCAGTCTTCCGAAAGCAGCCAAAGTGAAACGGGTAATGTGTCATTGAAAGAATTGTGTTTACTCGGCATCACGGGAGGTATTGTTCCGTGCCCGGCGGCATTGGTTGTGCTTCTAAGCGCTTTCTCTTTACACCGGGTCGGTTTCGGTTTGTTTCTGATTACCGCATTCAGTATGGGCTTGGCAGTGGTGCTTGTGGTTGTTGGTCTTACGATGGTGTATACCAAGCGCTTCATGGCGGCCCGCGTCCGGGGTGAGGGATGGATTGCGCGTAACCTTCCACTCTTTTCGTCCGCGTTCATGGTGGTGCTAGGGGTTGGAATTGCAGTGTCGGCTTTCGCATCAGCTCCGATCGGACAAACCATCCTTTCTAAAGACAAACTGCTCCCGTTTGTCACAATTACGCTGCTGGGATTGTTTTTGGGAATGCGGCATTCCACAGACCCAGATCATGTCGTGGCGGTGTCCACCATCGTGAGCCGCCAGCAATCGATCAAAAGCTCGGCAACTATTGGATTGCTCTGGGGATTGGGGCATACAATAACGATTTTCCTGGTTGGCTCGGCGATCATTGTTTTCGGAGTAGTCATCCCGCCTCGCCTCGGCCTGTCGATGGAATTTTGCGTCGCCCTCATGCTGATCCTGCTGGGGATATTAAATTTGACGGGAGTCTTGCAATGGATGACCGAGCGCTTCACTCCGGATAACACCCCCGCAGGATTGCCCGCAGCGAAGTTATTGAAAGAAGCATCGGATAGTGATCGCGACTCCGATGCCGTCACTGCTCTCGACAACCAAACATTCCTCGACAGAACGATAGGCAGGCTGGGAATCTTTCAGACCTTGCGCCCTTTGGTAGTTGGGTTGGTGCACGGATTGGCCGGTTCCGCGGCGGTTGCACTGTTGGTTCTCTCCACGATCAAGAATCCATTCTGGTCAACGGCCTACCTGCTCGTATTTGGTATCGGCACGATGGCTGGGATGATGCTTATGACGGCAGCCATTTCGGTCCCGCTGGTTCTAACAGGGAGCAGGTTTTTCAGAATAAACGGGCACTTGACGGCTATCTCGGGTCTGGCGAGCGTGGCGTTTGGAATGTTTCTCGTTTATCACATCGGCTTTGTCGACGGCCTGTTCACCGCACGCGTCCACTGGATCCCTCAGTAGAAAACTGAGCCGCAACGAGTCACGCGATCTCCCGCCGCTCTGATAGTTGCAGCAGTCCGCAATGACTCTGCAAAACCAATTATCGATCGCTAGCGCTCCAGTCAAATAAATCCTCATTTGTCCAATCCGCTCGACGTGTCGCTCTCGTAGTTGTTAATGAAGCGGACGTGTTCAGTCGTTTCGCCCTTCCCGGACTTGGCGCCACGTCTGGAGGATACCGTCAGCGGCAACATTGTCCAGCTATCTCACTCCCATGAGGCATCTATGAAGAAGTTGAAACTAATGATGGCCTTTGCGATGGCGCTGTCCATGCTGGCACCTTCCAGCCTGTTTGCGTCGAGTCATCGCGAAGCGCCGATTACGGCATTAGATCGTAGCGCGGACGTTACCGACTGGTATGCATTCGTCAGCTACCAAAATCCCAACAATGTCACCTTCATCTTGAACGTGGACCCTTTGCTCGAGCCCAGCAACGGACCGAACTATTTCCCCTTCGACAACAGCGTGCGGTACGAGATGTTCATCGACAACAATCAGGACGGCATCCCCGACATTGCCTTTTATTTCCGCTTCAACACCGAAATCCGTCAGCCCGATCTGTTCACCGGATTCGTCGGCAACCTGGCTGGAGTTCCGCCCATCACGTCACTCGCCGGTGCAGGCTCTGAAGGTTTGAGCTTGCGCCAGACCTACACGGTGACCATGGTTAACCTCCACACCGGGAAGTCGACTGTGTTGAACGACGGGAAGACTCTTTACGCCGTTCCCTCCAACGTGGGTCCAAAAACTATGCCGGATTATCAATCGCTCTTCAATCAGGGCATTTACAACCTTGGAAACGGCGTGTGCGTATTCGCCGGCACGGTAGATGATCCTTTCTTCATCGACCTCGGAGCGTTCTTTGATTCCGTGAACTTCCCAGCGGGAGTCGCCCCTATCCTGCCTGCGCACATTGACGCGGACGACACGCATAACTATGCGCCCGACGCAGTGGCGGGATTCAACGTGAACTCCATTGTGTTGGAAGTTCCCATCACGATGGTCACGGTCGACGGCAAGATCCACCCAGCCAGCGACAAGCAGGCTGTCATCGGAACCTATGGCGCTACGGCGCGCCATCACATCACGGTCAGGAACTCTCCGAACCCGGACGGAAGTTCCGGGGCGTTCCAGCAAGTGAACCGTGAAGGCAACTCCTTGATCAATGAAGCAGTCATTGGGACCGGCTTCAAAGATCGGTTCAGCGAGGATTTTCCGGCCAACGATTCACAATTCGCGAACTTCTTTCTGAATCCGGTAGCGGCGGCCGTTCTTCACTCGCTCGGAGTTCCGGTTCCCCCGAATCCACGCACCGACTTGCTCATTCTGGCGCAGTATGAACCACCAATCTGTCCTGGTTGCGGTCCCAAGGATGCCGGCCCAGTTGCGGATCTACTCCGCCTCAACACTGGCATTCCGCCGACTGCGGTGGGTAGCCAGAAGCGGCTCGGCTTTTTAGCCGGTGATAACGCCGGCTATCCGAATGGGCGCCGGCCGATCGACGATGTGTTTGACATCTCACTGCGCGCGATTGAGGGCATTCTGGTGGATTCGACGAAATTCGGATTGCCTCTGGGAGATGGAGTGAACACAAAAACGGAGGGATTGAACAACGCCTTCCCATACGTAATGCCAGCCAACAGTGGACGCAATAGCGTGCACATCGGACCTGGACAAGCGGGTTGCACCGGACAAGCAGGTGGCATCTGCCCGGAATAACTCACCATGGCCGCTGCGAGATGCAGCGGCCATGATTTTCTCTAAGAAAATGAGGTGCGTCATGAAGAATCTTCTTTCACCGATGTTCATCTTGATGGCTGCTGCGACGCTGTTTTCTACCATCTGCGTCGGGCAGAGCAACCTGACCGCGAGCACCAATATAAATAAGGGCATGCCCCAGCTCTCGCCTGCCGAGCGAAGCATTGCAGAAGCGCAAGGGATGATCCGCGAGAAGCCCGCGCAATACACCGGTTACAACCTTCTGGCCACGGCGCTCGTTCGCCGCGCGCGCGAGACCTCCGACGGAGGCTATTACGCCCAGGCGGAAGATGCAGTACAGAAATCCCTCGAGCTGGATCCAAACAATTTCGAGACCAAAAAGATACAGGTTGCGATTTTGCTGGGTGAACATGAATTTCCCAGAGCACTGGATGCCGCAAAAGCGCTGAACAAGCAATCTCTCGATGACGTCATGGTCTATGGTCTGCTGACTGATGCGAATCTCGAACTGGGCAACTACAAAGATGCGGAGACGGCATCGCAGTGGATGCTCAATCTTCGCCCAGGCAATCTGCCAGCGTTGATCAATGCGGCGCATCTGCGCGAGTTGTTTGGCGACATCGATGGTTCATATGAATTGCTTCAAATGGCATATGACTCGACGCCACCTACGGAAAATGAGCAGCGCGCATGGCTGCTAACGGAGATGGGACATCTCCGATTGGCTTCCGGAAATACGGATGCTGCTGAGAAGCTCTTGCAGCACGCCTTTGATGCTTTCCCGAACTATCCCCTTGCTGTCGGGGTTCTAGCCGAGGTTCGCATTGCACACAAACAGTATGAAGAGGCTATTGTTCTGCTCCGGCAACGCTACCAAGCCACATCGTGCCCCAGAGATTTGTATCATCTGGCGCAAGCTTTACAACTGGCGGGTCACAATAGCGAGGCCAAGCAAACCTTTGCCGAGTTCGAAACGAAATCGCTTGGGGAATCGAGTAAGCATCGAAATGCCAATCGCGAGCTGATCTTCTATTACGCGGACTACGCGAAGCAGCCCGCGAAGGCGCTGGAGTTAGCAGAGCGGGAATACGCATGGCGCAGGGACGTTTACACGCTCGATGCCTACGCGTGGGCACTGTACGTCAACGGTCGAAACACCGAGGCGCGCAAGCAGATTGGAACTGCGCTGGCAGTGGGAATTCGCGACGCTAAGCTGTTTCGCCATGCTGGAGAAATCGCCCTGAAATGTGGGGATTCCGCCGCAGCACAAAGTTATTTGAAGCAATCAGCCGATTTGAATACGGCAGATTCCCAACTCGCGCGGGCAGAATTGGCAAACCTTCTCGGCGCACGAAGCCGATAGGAGATTGCTGAGGTCGATCTTCCCGAAGCCAGCATCAGCCTTACCCTACAAGTTCTGATGCTGATCATCGGGTCCATTCAGAATTCGCACCGCGAATCCCGCAAATCGCTCAATCTTTGCTACGATGAACTGGGACATTAACTCGGTTTAGGTATCGTCCCGGATGTCATTTTCCCGCCTCCAAAGTCGAGGTTCATCGCATCGCGGGAAGGGAAGTGGCGAAGGATGGGCGCGTAGCTCAGTTGGTAGAGCAATGCCCTTTTAAGGCATGGGTCGCAGGTTCGAGTCCTGCCGCGCTCACCAGATTCTCAACGGCTTCCGCCGTTTCCTCCCGACCTTTCTCGTGCTTTGTGACGTGCTTTGTGACGTAACCGCTCTGTGTTGCCCCCTGGGGAGTGATAGGACACTTGGTTGAGAGTGCGTCAAGTGCATAGCGCTTGGCTTCCAAACGAACGTGACTGTAGTGGGCAAGCATGCTTGGGGACACATGTCCCGCGATGGACATGATCGTTTGATCGCTAGCCTGAGATTCTGCAAGTTCGGTAATCGCTTGGTGCCGCAAGTCGTGGCGGGACTTCGGGAATGGGAACAGCCACGGCCTACGGCTACGATGCCATGGGCCGCATCGTGCAGGACTGGGAGCAGACTCCCTCCATTTCTCCAGGGGGCTTCTACGTTTTGTCCAACTTCGACTTGGTTGGGAATTTGGTTTCCACCACCGACGCGGCTGGCACGGTGATCACATATGGCCACGACGGAGCTAGTCGAATCACTACAATCACCAGCAGTTTGAACGATGCCAACCACCCCCGACGTTGTGGACCGCAGGCCCCACGCAGGGCTATTACCCGGAAGGCGATCTGGAAAAGGCCACGTTCGGAAATGGCCTGACCGAGTCGAGAGTTTATACGCCTCGACTGTCACTGCCTCCATGCCGCATTAATCTGAACACCTCGGGCGGCATTCCGACCGGCTGCTCGGGCGCGCTCCCAACAGGAATCGTTCAGAGCTATCAACTTTATTACGGACTCTGGGGATCAGCCGTAAATGGAAATATTGACACCTGGGGTGGAAGTGGAGTGCAGAACTTTAATCGCGGTTACGGCTACGACAGCTTGAACCGCCTTACCAGCATGAGCGACGTTGCCACCCAGCCCTGTCAAGGCTTGACTTGGACCATCGATGCCTGGGGCAATATGACAGCCCAGACCACAACCGCCGGAACTTGCAACAGTTTCTCCTCTTCGGTGAACACGAACAATCAGTTGCAGAGCGGTTATCAGTACGACGCTGCGGGCAATGTGAGTTACGACGGCGTTCACCATTACACCTACGATGCCGAGAACCGGATCATCCAGGTGGATAGCGGGTCGACTGCGACCTACGTTTACAATGAGAATGGCCAGCGGGTTCGGAAGAGCACGGCACCTGGGGCCTTCACGGAGTTCTTCTACGGGCCGAACGGGCTGGTGCAAAGCGTGTACAACGGAAGCGGCTGGCCTGCAGAGTATGTATTTGCGGGGAGCCGTTTGATCGCGGATTACACCAACGGCACCACCGACTTCGTACTTACTGATCATCTGGGCTCGACAAGAGTGATGACCGGGGTAAATCAGGCTGTCCTGAGCAACATGGATTACATGCCCTTCGGCCAGCAAATCGCCGGAGGCTCGGCAACGACCGACAAGTTCACGGGCCAAGAGTACGACTCAGAGTCCGGTCTGTATCAGTTCCCGTTCCGATACTATGAGTCGCCGATGGGAAGGTTCATGACCCCCGATCCGCTGGGCGGATACTTGGAGAATCCGCAATCGCTGAACAAATACGCCTATGTCCTGAACAACCCTTTGAGCCTAACCGATCCTACGGGGCTTGATTCGTACCTGCAATGCACTCCAGCAACGGATCCCAACGGCAAGCAGGTAGCAACAAGCACCTGTCAACAGCAGAGGGTGGGAGGCACTGTCCAGAATCCACAGACGGCTTGGGTGCAGGGGGTTACGGGAAACAATGGATTCACCGCTACGCGGATTGGTAACGATCCGAACGGCAGCGGCAACCTTGTCGATCTGACCACACGAACCGGGGCCTACACGGCCAGTGTGAACGGCAGTGGAGTTCAATTCTCTAACAACGGCGGGCAGACCTCTTCAACAGGCGTGTTCGTCAACGGGACTCCGCAGAATACGTTCCAGGACGCGGGTTTTGCCAATGGCAACGCGCTCTCCGGCTTCACATTCACTCTCACAAATAGCAGGCTGGAAGCGGGGCAAGCTGAAGCCGGATTCTTTTCCTACCGAGGTACTGTTGAAGAGGCAGGGCAGGCTCTGGAAGCAGCTGGCTTTGGATACCACACAGCCGGGTTCGATTTAGGCGCTAACGAATACAGAAGTCCCGGACAACCAGGCACAGGAGCGAACTCTGGGCACTTCGCTGTAGATCGGTATCACCCGCTCTCTTTGATCAATCCACTCTTCGGTGTTCCAACAACGCTCGGCAATATGCATTTTGGCGAACACAATCCTTTTGCTGGTGCTGGAGCTGCTCTGGACCATCTGAAGGAGCAATAATGACGGGGGAGACTCGTTTCACAAATCCCGCTTGGCCGTCCGTTCTCGGTATACTCAGCGTTCTGCTGACCATGGAGTTCTGGCTTCACATGTTCGTACCATTTTTGCGCCGGGATGTCCCATTCCCATTTTGGCCAACGGGTGCGGCAGTCGAACTCTTGCTTTCTGCGCTACTGGCTGCGCTGGCTGCGATCCGTGGGTCACGAGCTTGGTGGGCAGCTGTCTTCTGTGCTGCCGGTACCTTAGGATTCCTGCTCTTCATGTTGGGCGGGTAAATCACGCCGGAGGAGGATCTATGTGGAACAAATCGGTAGCATGGAGCTGCCTTCTTGTGGCGGGTTGTGTCGCTACGCCGATTGCCCAAAGAGCGGGTGCTCAGGATACTTCAACGCCGGAAGAGCGAATGCAGTGGGTCGCGATCACGCACAAGCTGGAGAGTAGTCCGTTGGATGACAGCGTGAATAAGCGAGGCGAAGCAGCGCTGAAACGGGTCAGCGATGTGCATGACTTCCACGTGCTGCTGTGCCCGGCTCTGCTGAACGAGTTCAACGGAATGAAGTACGCTTACGCGCACACAATCACCCGGCAGTACATGCTGGCCAGCGGCGCGTTCCAGATCGAGAATCCAGACAAAACTGCCGACACGAAGGCGACGAACCTAGCCGGTGTGGAAAGCGTGCTGAAGACTTACCAAGCGATCCTGCAACAAAAGCCGGATGCGAAGGCCAAAGCCCTCGACGACCTACTGAAGAAACAGAGCCAGGGGAAGCTTAACGACGCTGTGCAGAAGCAGTGCCAGTAGTCGGCGCAAGCGTGCGGAATGAGATTCGCCGTTAGTTTTTTTGATTTTCGAGGGTGAGCAGCCCGTCGTGGGCCCTTACTTTCGTCCCGTTCCAGATATACTGTTTCGCCGATCAAATATGTCGCTGCGCGCCGCATTCCAGATCACCATTGCCCTGCTCACTGCTGCGCTTTGTAGCTGTGGAGGCGGAGGCAGTAATTCGCCCGTCGGCACAGGCGGCAATGGGGGAACTGGTGGTGGAGGAGGTGGAGGTGGTGCGCCTGAACTTTCAATTTCAACTCTCGCGCCGTTCTCGGTCATGGTCGGCTCGGAACTTGGAATCATGACCCTCATCGGCCAAGGCTTCTCCCAGCAATCGCAAGTGGTGCTCGATGGGCAGGCATCGTCGTATGTCGACTTCATAAATTCCAGCACGTTGCAGGCGCAGATTGACCCTTCCATGAACGCTACACCAGGTACGCATCAGTTTTCCGTGCAGAATGGCAGCACAGTGTCGAATGCCTTAACGTACACGGTGTATGCGCCGCAGCAAGGTCCATTTGTGATGCAGGCAATTCCGGGATTCCTGGTCGGAGAGAATGAGCCCGATCCGACGTTTATCGTCGCAGCGGACGTGAACGGCGACGGCCTTGCAGATGTCATCATGCCCGGTATTCCCATGGCGAATTCAGGAAGTATCGCGATTCTTGATGGTCAGGCCAACGGCACGCTTGCGACGGCGCAATACGTTCCAGTCCCAACCACGCCATATGCATTGGCTGTGGGAGATGTAGATGGAAACGGCACAGCCGATCTGGTTTCAATCACCAGCAGCAACTCATCAACGACCACGGTGAGCATCTTGCTCGGGGACGGCCATGGCAACTTTCGCGCACCTGTGGCGCAGCAAACATTCACTGGCATTTATCCAAGCCAGGCATATCTGTCGGATCTCGACGGAGACGGAAAGCCTGACTTGGTTCTCTTAATCGAGCAACCCAACACTCTTGTCTGGCTTAAGAACACCGGCGTCGGGTTCGCCGCGCCGATCACTTTAACGACGTGGGGCACGCTTCCCGGCGAGGATCCGAACTTCTCAGTCGCCGATTTCAACGGCGACGGCAAGCCGGACATCCTTTACACGTCGCCAAGCACATCCACTACCACTGCTTCGTTGCATATCCTGATGAATCAGGGCAACGGCAGTTTTGTCGATCAAGCGGCTGGTGGTCTGAATAGCGTCGTCGGTTTCGCAACCGTTCTCGACTTTAATCTTGATGGCTTTCCTGACCTTGTGGTGCAAGTGCAACAAGGGGAAGGTGGGCTTCTGTATTCCTTTGCCGGGACCGGAACCGGCTCTTTCACCCAAGTTGCGACAGTTGCTACGCCGCTGTGGCCGATTCTGCTTGTGAGCGGTGATTTCGATCATGATGGATTCCCGGACCTGGCAGGGGCGACTGGGACGGAACCGTCCGAGCTGATCTACTTGTTCGGCAACGGGAAGGGGAACTTTACCGTGCAAGTGGTTGTAGGGCCAGAGGGCTATTACGTTGCCGCGGGCGATTTCAATGGAGATGGCATTCCCGATCTGGTTGTTCCGGACCGCTTCAATTTTGTGTCCCTTGCCCTCGGACGCAGCGATCGCAAGTTTCCCTCTCCGCTCGCTTTGAGTCCCCCTACAGTGGGCATCATTTCGACGGGCGATATCAATGGTGACGGTCTACCGGAAATCTTCGTCGGGGGCGAGTTCGATCCCCTTGACGAGATATTCATCCCCGGAACAGTATTCCTTAACCGAGGCGACGGCTCATTTCAGTTTGGCGCCAACACTGATCCTAGCTCTTTCATGATTGCGGACTTGACGGGCAAGAAAGTGTTTGACCTTCTAGGTCAGACAAGCAATCTGGAAATCTGGCCAAACAATCTGTCCCTTGATTTCTCCGCGTCGCCCATCACGCTTCCGCAACAGGTTGCCAACATCGCGATCTCGGATATGGATGGGGACGGTCGAGCGGACATTGTTTCCGCCTGTCCGTATTCCGTTTGTCCAGGTCAAGTCCTATGGGGAAACGGTGCCTATCAGTTTAGTCCCGCTACTGTGATGAATCTTAATTCGCCGTACATTGTAGGAGATTTTAACGGGGACGGAAAACTTGACATTGCGACCGGTAGCTCTACATTTCTAAATGTCGGCGGTCGGACGTTCCGAGAAGTGCAGGGTAACAACCTTCCGCTCAGCAACGGTGTTATGACTGCGGTGGGCGATTTTAACGGCGATGGCAAAGACGATGTTGCTATAAACCTCCCGGGTGATACGGAAATCGCGATTTACTACAGCAACGGAGATGGGACGTTCTATCAGGCGACTCGAGTTGACCCCGGCCAGTACCCGGGAGCGATGGTGGTGGGAGACTTCAATGGCGATGGCAAACTTGATCTTGCGGTTGGGCTGATGTTAAGCCAGCAAAGTTGCTTGCTGTTCAATAATGGAAAAGGGCAGTTCACTCGATCTTTCTTTGCTTCCGGAGCCTCTGCGATTTTGATGACCGCCTCAGACCTGAACCGGGACGGCAAGCCCGATCTGGTCATCGGAAATTTCGAGCTAGACTACGAGCCAGCGAACATAGACGTCATTTTTCATCAGTAGATGTCAGAAATCCTTGAAGGGGCACTTGTCCCACAACGTCATCGCTTTCCGATAGTGCAAGAGGCTTTACACATACAGTAGACGATTAAAGCACCTCCATGCTGCGCTAGGATTAGCGGTTTTGGTTCCGGTGCTGATTGCTACGAGGGCACATGCCAAAGCCTTTACCTACGAATATCGAGCAGGCGAAGAGGCCGCTCCCTGCATCAGAGACTTGCCTTGCCTTATTCCTCCTCGCACAGCACGGGGTTAGGACCTGACCGAGTGGCCGACTTTTACGGGACCGACTTAGTATCCTGCTTCTCTTGCTGCTGCTCTAGTTTGGCTTGTAACCCTGGGCGTGGCACACTCCGTCTTTCCAGACGAAGCCGTCTCTCTCACAATAGAGCTGTGTATGCCAGGAATTGGCTTCAGCCTCGCTGTGCCCTTCTGTTCGGGTCACGTCGTCAACAGGGCACACTCCACTCGCGTCTATCCCAGCAGCAGGATTCTTGTACCACCAGCTCTGCCCTGGATACTTTTTGCAAAACTTCTTGACCCAGTGGCGAGCGCGAATGCTGGCAATCCCACGGCCAAGGTTTTGTCCCGCTTCATAGGCTTGTTGCGTAGTCATGGCCGGAGCAGGCGCCGGAGTAGTCACCGTCATGCAGTTGGCCTGTCCGGTTCCGTATGTACCCTGCCCGGCTGTAACTTCTATCGTCGTTCCTTGGCAATGCGTAGTTTGTGTTTGGCCCATAGCACCGATGGAGAGAAGAAGCAGAATCGACAGAACGAGTGTTCTCATGTTCTTAACTCCGTTTTTGATTTCTTGGGGCTGAGGCTTAAGGGGAGGACTCCTATATTACCACAGATGTTGCTTAAACACGATTTGTAGGAGTTCTCCGACAGGCCATGATTGGCGCTAATGGCCGCAGACCTGCTCGTTCGCCTGGGAGCCCGGATAAGAAAACTTAGGAAGAAGCGCGGATGGACTCAGGTCGAGATGGCGGAGAAGGTGGGAATTGATCGGAGTTTCTTGGCGGACGTGGAGCGCGGCAAGCGGAATGTCTCCATCCTCAACGTGGAGTTGATGGCGAAGGGCCTCAAGGTATCGCTATCGCAGTTGTTTTCCCGGTTGTGAGCACTAGCGCGAAAGAGTGTAAGTAAAGAATGCCAGCGTCCCCGACGACAGAGCCACTCCGATATACCACCACTTGGAACCGCGAATCGCGGCTACGAATGCGAACGCCGTCGCCAGCAGGCCTGCACCTAAAACGATCTTGTATTCGTGTTGAGGCCCGGCGAGACTGTCTACAAGACGGTCGGCCCTCGACGGATTGAGCAGAGAGATCCAGAACAGCATAACCAGCAGCATTCCAACCGTGCCTAGCAGGTGGGAGAATTGGCGTCCGATGTCGCAAATATACGCTTGGGCGAAATGACGAGCCGTGATCTTACCGGCGTGAAAAAAGAAGGGTCAAACGGGCAACGGGGTACTACCTTTCGGGAAAAATTCGGCTACACCCCCGCACCCCAGAACCCTCCGCTTTTGACTTTGGCCCGCCCCCGCCCGCGCGCGACGAAGGGGTTTGAAACAGAGCCTTACTTACCTTTCAATGATGTCCCGAAGGGATTGCTCTCTCAGTGGGAGCTGTCCGCTCAGGTCGGGAAGTCGTTCGAAGACTACATTACTTCGGCGACTGTTGCGCTGTAGCTCCCGCAGCCATAGAAGATGGATAAAACACGAAGCTGCAGGCGGTGTCGGAACATGTCAGCCCGCCTCTCCTGACTAGGCTCGCCGTCGAGTTCGGTGGGAAAGGTTCCTCGAATTGGGTTTTCTCCAGGCTCTCTCCCGCATGGCGGAGCAGTTCAGACCCCTGGACAAAATTCGCCCTCTTTATCTTTCCGGCAACGAGAAGGATGTCAAAATCTGCACTCGCTGCTTCCTTAATGATCGTAGGAAGTTTGACGGTACGCATCAGCTTCAATTCTTCACCAGCACTCATGCCGTTCGCGGGATGTGGATTGGGTACGCCGCCGCCGAGCTTGCTTATGCGCTCCGGGGTTTGTTCCAACTGCGGATACGCTTCGAGCGCGAGGTTGTACATATGAAGCGCTGCCGGTAGTTTTTGCTCCTTCTCGTACACCTGCCCGAGGTGGTCGCCCATGATTCCGCCCTGTCCGAGCTGCCAAGCCGAGTTAAGGTAACTCTCTGCTCGGGCGAGATCGCCCATCTTGAAATAGATCCAGCCGAGTGTGTCCCAGTAAGCACTGATCGTGGACGGAAGCGATAGGTCCGCTCTCTGTATGTTCTCAAGATCCACCTTCTGTGATCGCTCCTCCACTTCTTTCACGGACCGCTGCGAGTAGCCGAGAGCTTCGGGGAAGTTCGTGTCTGCCTCCGCCATCTCATAGGCCACATCGTTAAGCATTTCTGCCCCGGAGTCGATTTCCAATGCTTTGTGCAATGCGTCAAGCCCCTGATCCGTGTTGTGGGCACGCAGGCGGACTATCCCCAGCCTCATTTGCGCAAACGCGTCAGAGGAGTTCGCCTTGGCTATCGACTCAAAGAGTGACGCGGCCTCCGGATAACGCTTCTGCTTGACGTAAAGCCAGCCGAGGTATAGCGCGAGATCGCGATCATGCGGGGCAATACCTTGCAGTCGCTGCCAAGTGGCAATCGCATTGTCTTGGTCTGCGAGGTCCATGTACATGAGGGCTAGGATCTTGTAAGGAATAACCTGCTTCGGGTCGGCGTCGACAGCTCTCTGAAAAGCATTGAGGGCTGAAGTTTTGTCTTTGCCAGCGGCATACACCCAGCCCAATTCAATCCATGCACGGGAAAAATTCGCGTCAAGTGAAACTGCATACTTGAGAGCTGTAATCGCGGGCATGTAGTCCTTGGCCCGCATCGACTTCCGAGCATTTTCCTCTGCTTGAACAGCTTCCGAATTAGAACTGCCAGGAAGCTGCATGCGGCTCTGTCGTAGTAGCTCTCCCGCTCTGGCAGGACCTTGTGCGGCCTTCGGGCTTGCCGGGTTAACCACTTGGCTCAGCACGGTTGAAGTGCCGGGAAAGAATGAACTGCTCCCGTTATACACCGCTGTAATGGAGTCCGTGCCTACAGCCAACTTTGTGGTGGTGTATGTGGCATTGCCGTGGATGATGCTCGCCGTTCCCAGCATCTCCGCCCCACTCTTGAAAGTCACTTCTCCCGTGGGCGTGCCAGTAAACTGTGGGACGACGATTGCCGTAAACGTCACAGCTTCCCCAAAAGTTGACGGATTGAGTGACGAGACCAGCCTCGTGTCGCTGAAGCCCTTGCTCCCCAACTGACTTGCTACCTTGGATGTGCTGGTGAAGAAATTTAACGCGAGATCACGATCATCGGGAGCAATGATTCTTAATTTCTGCCAAGTGGCAGTCGCATCGTCCCGTCTCCCGAAGCCGATGTACATGAAGGCCAGGATCTTGTAGGGAACAATCTGCTTCGGGTCGGCGTCGACAGCTCTCTGAAAAGCGTTGAGAGATAAACTTATTTCTCGGGTTCCCGAATAATAGGTCGCGCCCAACTCAATCCAAGCGCGGGAAAAAGTCGGGTCAAGCGAAACAGCGTGCATCAGAGCTATGGTTGCAGAGCTGTAATCCTTCGTCTGTATTGACTTCTGGGCATCTTGTTCTGCTTGAAGCGCCTCCAAGTTGGAACTGCCCGGAAGCTGTCTGAGGCTCTGGTGTATTAGCTCCGCCGCGCGGGCAATTCCCTGTGCGGGAGTGGCGGCAGGACCGATTGCTGCGACATCCTCAGATAATTGGAGGAAAATGTAGGCGGCGTAGTCATCCGAAATCGTTTTTTGGAATGTCTTGTAACTCTTTAGTTGATCAGGAGTTATGTCACTCGCTTTTAGCAGCAGACGCCGCTTAGTTATTAGTATGCCCTCCTGCACTTCCGAAGCCGCATGGAAATCGGCAAAGCTTTCTTTCAAGTCTACTGGAGCTGGCGGCGTGACAGACCATCCCTTTGGCAACTCGACTCGCGATTCGTACTGCAACTCGCCCGCATAGCCGAGCCAGAGGGGAGTCTTCTGAGTTAGGTCTTCTTCCTTGACCTCTGGAATACCCATAGGCGGGAGCGGAACGACGAATCGGTGCTTATCGCCTCCGGAGAAATCTTTCAAACTGTAGTCATACGCTTCGGTAAAAGGTTTCTCCGTCCTTTCTGGTGAACTGGCTCGCACGTTGCTGATGGTTCCACCCAGATGCGCTCCGTAAGACATCTGCTGGGTCAGATCCTTCCACTGTGATTCAGGCCATCGGCGAAAGGCATACCGGAAATAGAGTTCATTGTCGCCGCGATATAAGGCCTCCACATGCGCGTGCAGCGTCCCATCGGCGTCAAGTTTCGCGGTGATTGTGTCACTTTGTGTGTTGGCGAACGGAGGATTGGCCGGCGTAGTCTGGAACGCAACTTTGTCCGGCATGATTACAAGGGCGGGTTTCCCGCGCAGTGGATACATCAAGTACCCCATCGCCGTCACTTCCGGTGTTGTATCCATCCAAGAAAATGTGTTCCCCTTCGCCACCACGCTGATCACATGGTTAAACTGTCCAGGCGAGGGTACGTTTTCATCTACTGCCGTCTGGGCATTGATCAAGACCGGATACGCTCGGATCCCGACAACATTCAGCAAAGCTGCCAGCAGTGTGTGCTTGTCTTTGCAGTCGCCGTATTGGTTTCCGAGAATTTCCGCCGCCGAATGAGGTTGATAGCGGCCGATGCCAAACGAAATCGCCACATAGCGATAGCGCAAACTGACATAGTTGTAAATGGCGCGGAGTTTCGCATCGTCGTCCGAGAGGCCCTTAGTCAGTTCATCAGCCTTGGCCTTTATCTCCGGCGACGGCTGGATCTTTTCTTGCTGCAGATTGTCATACCATCGGCCAACTTCCTCCCAGGTGCGAAAACTGCTGATCAACACATCCGGAGGCGGAAGTAATCCACGCATAGTGTCGTAATTCTGAGCTCTTTTTGTTCCCTCCGCGCTCACACTTTCTAGATTCGATGTTTTCCATGTGTAAATGCGGCGTCCGTTTTCCTCGAGCGTCGTCGGCTGGATCGTTTGACTCCTGAGTTTCACATCGCGTTCACGGGGAATACTGATTTCCAGTTGCTCGTCGAGAACAATTGCGCTCTTTATGAAGTGATAGTCGTACCAAAATTGTCTCGCAGGGAGCGGTTTCTCTATCAGGAACTGGGCAGAATATTCGAGGGTATCGCCGGGTTCGAGTCCCTTGACAGGGACATGCTTTTCGCGCGAGTCGCTGTACATCGGGGCTTCACGAGAGACTTCCGAAGTCATATCCTGGATCGAGTCGAGAGCGGTTACGATTATCGACCCGTTCGGTTTCGTTACCTGGACATTTTGTACTTCGACATGCCCGACCGATGCCTGGTAGGGGAACTTCAGGAAGCCGTACTGTCGTACTCCCGCGTCGGTCTGTATTCGCACCTGAGCGCGGAACTCCGTTGTGGAGGTGCCGTCAGATTGGAAGGCCACGCTGGTCGTCCATCGCTCAATGACTACACTTTCCTTTGAAAAATCCTGACTGGTTGCGTCCTTCTTGGCGGGTGATTGAGCAATGCTGGGAATAGAAGATAGAAGAACCAGAGCGACGTGAGCCTTGAGGAACGCGGCGTTAGACATAAGCGGCTCTGCCATTTTACGCCTTCCGCGATGGGCGTAGTCTAACAGACGTTCGGTAAAGGCATAGAACCGAGGATGACTCATCTTTAGTTTGTATCGGAGATTTCTTCCTACGGAGCGTGAGAGAATTTGTTCATGGCAAATGGTTCTCCCATCTACGGGTTTCCCGAGGAATGCCGGAAATTCGAGCAGCGGCATCCACTCTGGAACGAGATCATGCCGAACCTTGAACACGCTCTGAATGTCGCGTTTACGAGAGTGCAGGTCATGGATGGGTCAGCGGATAAGTTCGCCTACTTCTTTGGCAGAGTTTGCCTTGAAGATTTCATGGAGATTTTGCTCGTCTGCTACCACGGCTACGGAGTGGCCGCATCCAAGCTCGTCCGCAGCATGTACGAGCACACTGTCACTCTTCGCTACCTCCATGAGCATCCAGCGGAGGTCGAAACGTTCATCGATTACTACCTCGTCCAGCAAGACAGGCTTATCAGCCGGGTGGCTGAGACGTTTGGTAACAGTATCTTGCCCGCGGAGGTCGTAGAGAAAGCAAAGCGCAAAGCTGATGCAGTCAGAGATAAGTTCATGATCCCTGTTTGCGAACACCCTGATGCTAAGAAGCGACTGAATCACACATGGAGCAAGCTCGACTTCGTGGCAATGGCTAAGAAGACGGGCGACCTTGGCAAGCTTATCATTCCCGGATACTACTTCCCCTTGCTTCATGCTCACGCGACTTTCGGAGGATTGACGGAACGGCTGGAGATTGTAGACGGTCAGATGGTTCTTAAGTCAGACGCCCAGCCAGAAATGGCGGATCGTTCATTGATCACAGCACATAACTGTATTCTCAATGCACTATTAGTGCAGAAGGAGCGCTTCAAGATCGAGAAATTGGAAGAAGCGATGCAGGTCTGTTTCAGGGACTTCGTGCGCGTCTGGTCTCCGGATTCACCTCTGTTGAAGGCGTGACTTCCCGACTTCGGTGAACTCCTTCATTCTCTGCCGACACCCCAACCAATTCCGCCAGCGCCTCCCAGTGCCTCGGATGCGGTCGCCGTCGGCCCGCGCGGATCGCTCGCCCAAGGAAGCAAAGCACTCTGCTATGATCCTCAGCCGAGGGGGAACCAATGGGAAACCTGTCCGCAGTGGTTAACCAGTTAAAAAAAGAACGAGACCGCGTAGAGAGGCAGTTATCAGGATTGAATGCAGCACTTTCCGCTTTCGTGGGGGTATACGGAGGAAGAACCAAGCCGACACGCAAGCGCCGCAAGTTGTCAGCGAAGGCCCGAGCGAGGATCGCAACAGCCCAGAGAGCACGATGGAAAGCTTGGAAGGCGAAGCGGGCCGCTAAAGCCGCTTAACGAGTACGATAATAATGTTGTGAAGGTCCACACGAACATCGTAGCCGGTCTTTTTGATGCGAGAAACCACTTCGGCCACATGCTTGGATTCGGACAGCGATTTGCAATGATTTGAACATTTGAACCCACATGGATAAGGGAACCTCATCGGCGGCTGGTTTAGGATTCGGCAGCGCGCTGGCGATGATTCTTTCTTTTCAGGCAAATCACTCTATCCTCTGGGCGATTTTGCATGGCATCTGCTCTTGGTTCTACGTCATTTATCGGGCGTGGAAGGGAAACTACTAATTAAGAATGATCTTGGGTCGCGTCGCGGTCCGTCGGCAGCTTTCAGACATCACCCCAAAACTTCCGCGAGTTCCAGCGCGTCTCAGTGCCTCGGATGCGGTCGGTCGCCTTGTTAAGAGAGCTCACGGGGCAGTCGTTCGGAGGCAGTGCGGCACCGGGGGGATCCCCCGAAAGCATACAAAACGAGTGGCGCAGTTGGTGGCGAGCTCACAAAGACAAGTTCACAGTTCCCGAACTCCAATTCCTCTGCCACATGAAGTAGCCTCGCGCCTCCGAAATAGAACATCCGGCGGCAGCGCTCAGCAGTACGTTTGATGAGAGATGACCGCTTCGTCACCGTCCGATTCAACGGTGGGAGTTCGTTGGCGTAACATCACCATTATGCTCATTGAGGTCAATTTCCTTCGCGCCGTGTCGATCCACGACGCTGGCCCGGTTCTCTCCTCGCCCGTAAAACGGGGTTCGCACTCTCGCGTCCCGGATTCGACAAACTCGTAATCACTTGTTCTCGCACCTTCGAATCTTTGTCCGTGATGGCATTGATGAGAATCTCGACAGCATTAGGCACCGTGGAGTAGCGCAGAGCGTAAGCAGCGTTTTTGCGGGTTACGGGGTCAACGCTGAAGAAAAAGTGTTGTAGCTGAGGAACCGCTTCTGACCTGCCAAGCTGAGCGATGCCGACCATGGCGGCCAGCTGGACATACTCGTTGGGATCATCCACGTAACGCTCGATCAGGCCCAGATAGCTCACGTCCCCGCTCTGACCTAATGCCTCGATCGCTCGGATACGCGCGAGTCCGTAATTCGTGACCGCTTTGTCAGGAGCGGATTCTTTTGTCGATTTGCCCGGGGCGATCACGTCGGCGAGCGCCGCTCTGGCCTGAGGCGTATTTAAGCGTCCGAGAGCCGCAACTGCATGAAGGACAACAAAGGGGTCTTCATCTCGTGAGAGCCTCAACGCAGTCGCCTCGAAGTAAGTCGGGGATGTTGTAGCAAGCACATCCAGGGCAGCATGTCGGACATCAGGATCGCTACTATGCAAGTTCCGCTCGAACTCCTGGAGGATACTTTGCACTCGTATCGAATCGGCTGGTTCTAAATTGACTTCGAATTTTGAGACAAAGGTAAAATCGTGGACCTCTCCGCGGTCTAAACGCACAGGTATATGCCGCGTTGCGGTCACCTGGTATTTTCCCTCTCTTTCGAACTGATACCAGGAATCGAGAGGCCATTGCCCGCTGGAAGACTCGCCCGGTTCGAGTGCCGACTCCTCATCTTGGCACTCAGGATCCCATCGAGCGCCGCAAATTGCACCCGCTCCGCTGATTACGAATTCGTAACTGTCAACACATTGGGCCGAATTTTTCGCGTTAAGGTAGGCGACTCCCTTCCCGCTGTTTTTCATCTCCACATTAAACAACACAGGCTCACCCAGTATGTAGCTGTCCTTCTCCGCATAAAAGCGACCTTGCAGATCCTGCGCGGATGCTGGCCACGAGGCAATCCACACGGCCCCAGCTATTAAGATTGTGGTGCAAGTTCGCGATTCAACCCACATACTTGCTTCCTAAGACCGGATAGGGCACCATGCGTTCCAAATTCGATCAATACATTATATGGCAACGCCCGCATAAATGGCTTCTCAATTGGCGAAACCAGATGAGATGAGAAGGCCGGTCTCCGACGGGATGCTGAACGCTCCCAAGGTATCGACGTGCTTGAAAGCACAGATCAATCAAAGGAGACCGGCAATGAAGAAGGTTAGCACCGCAGCCACCAAGCAAAGCAGGAATATTTCTCAGCAGAGACTGACCATCGGATTGGATTTGGGAGATCGCAACAGCTACTGCGTGCTGGATGAAGCAGGCCGGATACAGTTGGAGCAGCAAGTTCGGACGACCGCGAAAGCGTTGCAGGAAGTCTTGGGCGCAATGCCGTGCAGTCGGGTGGCGCTGGAAATTGGGACGCATTCGCCCTGGATCAGTCGCTTGTTGAGCAAGTTGGGGCGAGGTGATCGTGGCGAATGCGCGCAAGGTGCGACTGATTGGGGAGAACCGCAAGAAGGACGATGGTCTGGATGCGCAGACGCTGGCACGGCTGGCGCGGATCGATGCCCAATTGCTGAGTCCGGTGAAGCATCGCAGTGCGCAGGCGCAAGCGGATCTGATGATGATCCGAGCTCGCGCCAGCCTGGTGCGGGTGCGCACGGGGTTGGTCAACGCGGCGCGCGGACTGGCGAAGTCGTACGGCGAACGCTTGCTCGGCTGCAACGTGCGCAACATGAATCCGGAGAAAGCCGAAGGATTGAGCCCGGAACTGCAACGGGCGCTGGAGCCGTTGCTGTCGGCCATCGAAGAGGTGAGCGAACGCATCTGTGAGTACAACGACCGGATCGAAGCGTTGGCGCAGACCAGTTATCCGCAGGTGGAGTTGCTGAAGCCGATCCAGGTCGTGGGTACGCTGATCGCACTGACGTTCCTGCTGACGTTGGAAGATCCGCATCGCTTTCGCAAGAGCCGCGACGTAGGCTGCTATCTGGGACTGCAGCCAGGACGCAGGCAGTCGGGTAAGAGCGATCCGCAAATGCATATCACCAAAGAAGGCGATCCCTATCTGCGAACGTTGTTGGTGCAGGGAGCACAACACATCTTGGGACCATTCGGTATCGACTGTGATCTGCGACGCTGGGGACTGAAGTTAGCCGAGCGTGGTGGAAGAAACGGAAAGAAGCGAGCCATCGTGGCCACGGCAAGGAAACTGGCAGTGTTACTGCATCACTTGTGGGTGAGCGGAGAAGTGTACGAACCGTTGCACAACAGCCGCCCCATGACCATTGCAGCGGCTGCGTAAAACAAACGGCAAAAGCAAGTCAAAATCGTTCCAGGAAGAGAAAAGACAAAAGCCCAAAGCCGAGTTGCGGTGACTGCGTTAATCGCCTGGCCCACGTTTCCACGCTAAGTGAAAACGACAGGTCGCCAAACAGATGGCAGCACCGGCTGAATTGAGGACGCCCAACATGCACCGAGCGAAACGAATCGCTCCTCGAGAGTGCGGATGGAAGCATGGCGACAGCGGCGAACGGGCGAGAAAGAAAACACTTGTCTAACGAAAAAACTCAAGAATCGACTTGACTCCGACCGGCCTTCTCATGGAAGGCGTTTACGCTCAAGTTCCCGCGCCAAGGGAAGATGAGTGTAATCGGAGATTTAACGTCAACTTCGCCGACCTTACGTGCTGGACTGTTACTCCGACTCGGAAAGTTTCTTCTCGGCATAAGAGTTTTTTGCAACGGCTTGACATTTTCCTGACAAGTGACCGGGTCTTATTTCGGTATACGTATCGTGGTAGCACCAACTTATATTTCCTTTAGGAGAAAAGAATGATCAGAAAAATTCTTGCATTCGCGGCGACGGCATTGCCCCTTCTGGCCTTTGCACTAACGCCCAGCTCCGCCAGCGCCGCCAGTTCCACCAGCTCAACCAGCACGAAGATCTTCACCGGCAATTATCTGGTGTCCGTGACCGAGACGAAGTGTGGCCTGACTGGCAACATAGTATGCGGCAACTCAAGTTACTGCCTGGTGCTGACCGACGATGGCGCCTTCGGCCGGCCGAACAGCGGCACGGCCACGCTGAACAGCTTCAATAGCAGCCCGTTAACCGGCGGGACGTTCCAAGTCATCGGGAATACGATCATAGTGAACTTCGGAGTAGGCTCGGGAACGGGCGAGGCCGACACCGTGGTCCTCGTCGCTCCCGCCAACGCCAGCACCGGAACAGTTGGTGTCGGCATCTACGAACTGGCTGCCGGTGGGATTGAGGCCTCCGGTCTGGCGACGTTCGGCGTGAAAAACAGCTGCTCCAATTGACAACAGGATGGGGCAGCCTCGGGCCGCCCTTTCGCGCAATATTTGTGACCATCTGTTGTCGCTAACAGGCGATTACGCTCATTGACCCGACGCTGAATACCACCATTTCAAATTTCTAAAATTTTCGTCCGCGCGGGTCCCATCCTTCAAACACAGGCCACCCCCCGAGCGATAAGCTTAAACCTCGGGAAAAAATTCTCCTCCGAATCCCGTCGAGAACGACTCTCTCGCGATATTCATTGGCAAAAACGAAGTGGCGATTCGGTTGCCATTCCTGATCGCGGGAGGGCAGCGTGGAAAACAAAGCGACCGAGCTAAATGCTGGCATTCGACGCACCATAGAACAACTTGCACAAGAGACCGACGCAGCGCGGCAGTCTGAGCTATTCCGCGATTACCTGAGAACGTCTGCCGCGTTCTGGGATTATTCCTGGCACAACCAGATGCTCATCTGGCGGCAGAGGCCGGATGCGAGTTTCGTGGGTGGATTCCATACCTGGTTGAAGTGTGGACGCTATGTCCGCAGAGGCGAGAAGGGAATCGCCATACTCGCTCCAATGTTTTTCAAAGACAAACGACAGACGGCAGATGGAAACGACTCGGAATCCACTCCTCTTTGGTTCAAGGTCGTTTACGTGTTCGACATCTCGCAAACTGACGGAACGCCATTGCCAGAGTTGCCCACCAAGTCGGTAGGAGAACGTGGCGAAGACATGCTGAAGAGGTTGCTCCGATTCGCGGAATCTCGCGGAATCTCGGTGCGGTTCGTCGAAAAGTGCAAGCTCAATGGTGCGGCTGGCACATCCAAGGGGACGGAAATCGAGGTTAGAACGAGCGAGACCGATGTAACAACGCAAGCCGCAACGCTAGCCCATGAAATCGCCCATTCACTGTTGCACTTCACCCGTGACGGCAAACGGATCACGACCCGCGACGGGAAGGAAATCGACAAGCAACAGCGAGAACTAGAGGCTGAGGCAACGGCCTACGTCGTGGGTTCGTACTTCGGAATTCAATCTCCGTCGGACTTCTACCTGGCGACCTACCGCGTGACTCCTGCCATGCTGCTGGAGGCAGTCGAAACGATTGCAGCCACGGTTAAGACGATCCTGAGCGGATGTCAGCGCGAGCAGGAGGTAGGCCAGCTTTGCGCTGCGTAGGACCAGTTTGTGACGTGACTTGTGACGTAACCCTCGCATCCATGCCACTGCAAGTGGTTGCAAACGCCTGCTACGAGGGCCAACTCGATTGAGGCTGAAATTGAAGTAGAGTCTTGCAGGAATGCAACTTGGACCTACTCCTTCTCATCCTTCCTATCGTTCGCTTGTTGAACTTTTAAGGCATGGGTCGCAGGTTCGAGTCCTGCCGCGCTCACCAAGACTTCAATTCGGAGGTGCTGATTTGAGTAGAATAAATCCGAATAGTGCCCGAGTCAGCAAAGACAATTTGCTTTTGCCGGCCTTGTGATGCTTCGTGATGCGAAGTTTTGCCCCATTGAAAGCGAAGGCCTCTCGCCCATTTATATTCACCACATCAGCTTTCCTTGGCTTGTCATCAACATTCCGACCCTCGCTGATCCATTCATCTTGAACTCTGCTGCTGTGTTTAGCTTGACTCCGCCGGACGCCAATTTGAACCGCTGCGGACCTTCATTTGCGGTGCCACTGTTGATGTGCTGGGCCCGAGATCCTTTTCGAGTACAAGACCACGGCGTGTGACCACAAAAGTCATGACCCCCGAGGACTTGTAGTCCGCGGGATACGCGACCAACTTCAAGGTGCCCCGCCCCTTACCAGAACTGCTCACCTCTGATGCGGAATTTGCCACGGTTCGGAAGTAGTACCCGTGGAAGAGCTTGGAATCAGTGTTGCCGGCCGAGACCAGGCTCTCGGCGAATTGGGTGATCGGATCTTCACTGGCTGCTTTTGCCCGCTCGTCATTCTTTGCTATCGCGAATTCCTCGCACACTGCTATTGCAGTCGCCTCATTCTCTCCGATTCTGCGGAACAGGATTTCCTGTTTACCGGTTGCTGTATCGAAGAACCACGTGCCGTTCTTTGACACCAACGGAACAGGAAATGGCCAGTTTTCTGCTCCGATGTACAGAACCGTAGTTCCATCGGGTTCCTGGACGAGACGGTGCATTTCCTGATATTTCTGGCTAAACTGTTCATGCTCCAGCTTGTCCTCGACGTCGTCACCTGATGAAGTCACTTCCTTCCCGGCTCCAAGAATTGCTTCCACCGCCGACTCGTCCTCTTTCTTGGCCGCTTCAAAAAGCGCATTGGCGGCCTCTGCGGCAGACGCGAACGTCCTTGGCTGTGCGTCTTGGGCGAAGCTTGAGCCTGCGAATCCCACTACGAGCACCAAGACTAATACCAGCACCATAAGAATGGTGCATGCGAATCCGCAGGCAAGTTTCACAGTGGATGTTTCGAGTGTTTCGAGTTTCATATTGTTCGTGTGCATGACTTCTTTCTCCATAGCTTCAGTTTCTTTTTTGTGGGAATTGAACCGAACTAGCGGCGCCCGCCGCCTCCGTGGAAGCCGCCGCCTCCATGGAAGCCTCCGCCGAAGCTCGCCCGCCCACGCGCAGAAAAGCCCCGTGCCATCCCGCCATGATTAAAGCCGCCGAAAGCTCCGGAATGCATACCGCCTCGCGCATGTGACGAGAATCCCCTCGCCCCTCCGCCATGAAATCCGCGGGCCCCATGAACACCGCCGCCGCGATTGAAGTTGCGATTGGCGAAAACTCTACTGTGAGATACGTAGCCGTGGTGATCGAAAAGAATGCCGTGGTGATGCCAGTCATATCCCCAGTGTCCCCAGCCCCAACCGAACCCGCCAAAGAAGCCGATTCCAAAGCCGAGACCAAACGCAATCCCCGGAACCCCGATGTAAAGTCCGGGATACGAATACCAACCAGGCCAGATACCGATGGGGTCTCCGTAAACAAGCCATGGATCGTACTCGGGAACATACACAACTTCAGGATCCGCCGGTTCGATCACGATTGTTTTCCCCTGCTTCTTTACCTTTTCCTGGTCAGTACTTTTTAAGTTGCCGGCTTTCTCGGCGCGGTCGCGCATCTCCTGAACTGCATCCATTACGTCCTTCTGTTGGTTGACGTAAGCATCGCCGAGCGACGAAGTCCACGAAAGGTTCTTGTCCATGTTGGCAAGCACCGAAGGGAATTCCACGAGGGCCTTCACACTCGGATCCCAAGGCTGCTTGTCGACTTCCTTTCCGAGTTGCTCTCCCTTGAGATCCGGATGCTGCTGCAGCCAACGGTCGGCTTCGACAACCTGATCGGGATAAGTTGCCGCCGCCAGGATCTGGGCCACCAAGGCATCCGGATACAATGCGATGGGCGCGACTAGTTGCTGCAGTTGTTCCGGCGTCAATTGTGCGGGCTGAACCGGTGGCTGGGCTGAAGATTGGTCCGGCTGGGCCAGGCTCCCCGGAGCAGTGGCTAATAGAAGGCTGCATGAAAGCATCAGCGACAAACTCTGCTTGATGAACTTCCTTATGAATTCTTTTGTGAACTCCATAATCGATTCTCCTTCGACCGGTCCCATCAACGATCCACCTGGACATTTTCCCGGGCGACGTGGCACACCGGCGCAAACCATCGCTTCTTCTAACTGGACAGCTTAGCCGCCCTTTGTCCTGCGAACTCCCGGAAGGTAAGCGGGCAGCCCGGATGGCTGCATTGACATGCGATTTCCAGGTCTTCGCTTCCCGCCTCGCGGCAGGCTTCTCCGCAGTATTCTTGTCCCTTCGCTACATCGCACAGGCACGGTATGTGCGCGCACTTTCTTGTTTGTTGATTCGCCATTTCGCTTTCATCCTTTCCGGGCATTCCGGTCTCACGTCCTGTTGACGTAAGCCGCTTGATATCGGCCCAAGTGAATCTGAGGGAGACTCAAACCAGGCCGCCTGGCTTACGTCATCTCGATTAATTGCATGCCGCTCTCCAAACTCGTCTGGCCGCCAGCACTCTGGTTTTGAAAGGGTTTTGCGCGCAGCCGATAAGGCTCAAAGAACCTCGAGTGTCGGCGGGCTGATACCGCGTCCGCATTTGGACGGGCCGCGCTTTTCTCAAATACATGGGAGATCCCAGTACTTGCAGAATTCAAAATCCTCTAAGTGATGGAACTATCACCTGTTGGCCGAACCCCAAGTCTCTCCGCATGGGCAAGCCGATGCCCGGGCTTTTGGCATTCGCCGTGCCTTCACCAAAGTGCGAAAGGAAAGACGCAATGCTGATGCATAGCGCTCTGAGACTCCGTTTCTGTAGGTCGTCGTTTACCGGAACGAGGGACGCTACGTACAGCAAAGAAAAAAGGAGGAATTATGAAGAAAGTTTTTGTTCTGGTCGCTTTTGCTCTTTAGTATGTCGGCTTCGTCATTCGGGGCCAATGTCGTCGGCCATTCAGTCAAGACCGCCGGCAAGGAGACGTACAAGGGCGCTAAGGGCTCTGTGAACGAGACAGCCAAGGCCGGAAAGGCGACCGTAAAGTTCATGTTTTAACGTGAAATGAAACACCATTATTAATTCTTAAGGAGATAGGAAAATGAATACTAATAAGACATACATCGGAGTCGGCTTAATCATTGGTCTTTTGCTCTTCTTAGGGCTAGTTGCGCATGCGGACGAGACCGATCAGGCAACCATAATGAAATTCAGCCGGCCCATTCAGATCCCAGGCCAGGTATTGCCTGCGGGAACCTATGTATTCAAGTTGCTCGCCAGTGATCCTGACCTGCACATCGTGCAGATCTTCAATGCAGACCGGACAGTGCTCTACGCGACACTTCAGACAATTTCGACCGATCGCCCCAAGCCAACCGGCCGCACCGTGATTGCGCTGGCCGAACAAGGAAACCGACAGCCGGATGTTCTTCTGAAGTGGTTTTATCCCGAATGCGAAACTGGAAATCAGTTCATTTATTCAAAACAAGAGGAGAAGGAGCTAACCCACGACAAGCAACAGACGATCGTAGCCGGTGAGCCGATACTATCGAACTCTGATACTCCCGGAGTTGGCAACTGAGCGTGACTCTGAGGTTCGCACTGGGGGCCTGGGTCGGGGATCCAGGCCTCCAGGTGAACCGGGCCGGCCGCGCGCGGCTTCTTCTTGATCGCGTCGAATTGGTATGCATAACCTCAACCAAATACGATTCAGGTCGCGCCAGCGCATTGTAATGGCCTTAAAACCGCGCTACAGTTACCTAGCCTCCTTCCCTGCCGCTCTGGCGGACTCCCTCCGGAGCAGGAGAGAGACTCTTGAAGATAGGCGATCCAGGCAATAGGAGATGGAGATGGATTGCGCGACCGGCATCTCTTAGCATCCTGCGCTATGGGCTAGCGTTGGTCTCAGTCGCAGCAACTCTCCGCTCGGGCTATCCATCTCTGTGCCTCCATTCACTTCCGAGGGTTACGCCGCCAGGGGCTAACATTGACCTTACCCTGACGGCAAAAGTGGAAGTGCACGTATGACGCCTCCTGCCGCTTCTACAGTGTTCGTCATTGATGACGACCCCCTGGTGCGTGCGGCCATTCAAGGCATGCTGAAATCGGTTGGCTTACGTTCTGAGACCTTCGCGACCCCACAAGACTTCCTGTGCAGCAAACGACCGGACGAACCAAGTTGCCTTATTCTGGACGTGCGACTTCCTGGCGCTAACGGACTGGAGTTTCAACGCGAGTTGGCGGATGCGGGCATCCGGATTCCTATCATCTTCATCACTGGCCATGGAGATATTCCGATGTCGGTGCGAGCCATGAAATCCGGCGCGGTGGAATTTCTCACCAAACCTTTCCGCGACCAGGATCTGCTGGATGCGATTTACCAGGCTCTGAGCCGCGACCGCATAACGCGCCAACAGCTGAGTGAGCTTACCGATTTGCGAGAGCGCTACGAGTCGCTGACGCCGCGCGAGCGCGAGGTTATGGGACTGGTGGTCTCAGGCATGCTCAATAAGCAAGTAGCTTTCGAATTGGGAACGAGCGAAGTTACGGTGAAGATCCAAAGGGGACAAGTGATGCGGAAAATGAAAGCTGAATCGTTGGCGGAATTGGTGAGAATGGCAGCGAAGCTTGAGCTTGCGCCCGACCGTCGGAAATGAAAGCGCTCTCCAAACTTGAACGTTATGGTCTGGCTGCGATCTCGAGCGGCGTCGCGCTGGCGGTGGCATGGCCTATCGATGCACCGGCGTCATGCTTTCTTCTAGCCGTCGCGGTGAGCAGCCTCTTTGGCGGATTGGGGCCAGGGCTGTTATCGATTGGTCTCTGCGCTTTGGCTTTTAAATGCTTGTTTCTCCGAAGAACTATCCCGCCAGCCGTGGAGCCGGCGGTGATTCTGCGATTTGTGATGTTCCTGGTGGCGACTTTACTTATCGCCGGGCTGATCGAAATAAAGCGACGCGTTGAGAACTCGCGCAATCGCGCCGAAGAGGCGTTGCGTCAGGCGAATTCGGATCTGGCACGCGTCAGCCGGGTGACGACCATGGGGGAGTTAACCGCCTCGCTGGCGCACGAAGTGAATCAGCCGATTGCTGCCGCCGTCACCGATGCCAATACCTGCTTGCGATGGCTTACGCGCGATCCGCCTGATCTGGAAGAGGCGCGCGAAGCTGCGTCGAGAACGATTAAAGACACTACTCGCGCAGCGGAGATCATCAGCCGTGTCCGCCAGCTTTTCAAGAAAGGAACACCACAACGAGAGTTAGTCGATGTAAACGCAGTTATTCGGGAGATGGTCGTCCTCCTGCGCGGCGAAGCAGCGCGGTATTCCATCGTGGTCCGGACGGACCTGGCAGCAGATATGCCCCGCGTTATGGGCGATCGAGTGCAATTGCAGCAAGTGATAATGAATCTCATGATGAACAGTATTGAAGCAATGAGGGATGTGGATGGGACGCGTGAACTCAGCATCTGCTCACAGCGAGGGAAGAACGAGCATGTTGTTGTATCGGTCAGCGACACCGGAATCGGGCTCCCCCCGCAGGAGACCGATCAGATATTCAAGGCCTTCTTTACCACTAAGCCTCACGGCACTGGGATGGGTCTTCGCATCAGTCAATCTATTCTGGAATCACATGGCGGCCGCCTGTGGGCTGAAACGAACTCTTCGCGTGGTGCAAGCTTTCACCTTACCCTGCCCACTAGAGCCGAAGTCCACGAATAATTCTTACAGTCGTGCCGGTAGTACAGCCCTCATACCAAGGTATGATTGCGCCGGTGCCGTTGGGGCGGTAGCTTGCAATTATGGCCACTCAGGGGAAGGGAAAAATGATCGCGATCGTCGATGATGATGAGTTAATGCGGAGTGCACTGCAAGGTATGCTGAAATCGGTGGGTTTGCCGTCACAAGCCTACGCGTCGGCGGAAGAATTCTTGAAATCCGGCCAGCACCAGCAGGCGGCCTGCCTGATCGCCGATATCCGCATGCCGGGAATGTCCGGCCTGGAACTGCAGGCCCAACTGAACGCTGAACGCTGCAGAATTCCCACGATCTTCATTACTGCGCACGGCGACACAAAATTGCGAATGCAGGCACTGCGAGCTGGCGCGGTGGAGTTTCTGGCCAAACCCTTTGATGATGAGGTTCTGCTCGAAAGCGTTCGAGCGGCTCTAGAGAGTTGAGCCCGATTAAGGGCATGCGTGCGCCAGGAGGTTCTTTGTGGGAGCTTTCCAGAAATTCGGAAATGGTGATCAAGCATCGTATGAGCGCAGGTTCGAGCAGGTGATCGGCAATAGCCCTGCTCTGGAATCGGTACTCGAACAAGTCGAACGGGTTGCGCCTACCGATTCTACGGTCTTGATTCAGGGAGAAACTGGCACCGGCAAGGAATTGATCGCGCACGCGATTCACAATCTCAGCTCGCGGTGCGGACGGCCTTTCGTACGCCTGAATTGCGCCGCCATTCCTCTGGACCTGTTGGAGAGCGAACTCTTTGGTCACGAAAAAGGAGCGTTCACTGGAGCCATCGCGCAAAAGATTGGCCGTTTCGAACTGGCTGACAAGGGCACACTCTTCCTGGATGAAGTAGGAGATATTCCGCCGGCGTTGCAGCCGAAGTTGCTGCGGGTTCTGCAGGAACAGGAGTTTGAGCGCCTGGGAAGCACTCGCACCCACCACGTCGATGTTCGGCTGGTGGCTGCCACAAACCGTAATCTGATGGAGATGGCGAACCGGGGCGAGTTTCGCAACGATCTTTACTACCGCCTGAACGTGTTTCCCCTTCTGCTACCGCCTTTGCGCGAACGCCGAGAAGACATTCCGGCGCTCGTGACTCACTTTGTCGAGATTTATGGCCGCCGAATGAGTCGCGAGATCGAGCACATTCCTCCGACAACGATGTCTGCGCTTACCTCGTACGATTGGCCAGGCAATATCCGCGAACTGCAGAACCTGATCGAACGTGCCGTGATCCTTTCCGACGAGGGAGTGCTTCCCAATCCGTTGCCTGCGGGTGGGCCTTTGGCTATTAATAGTTCTCCGCTCGTAACTACTCTAAGAGACTCCGAACGCGTTCTGATTCTGCGCACCCTGGAATCGGTCGGTTGGGTGATCGGGGGCCCGAAAGGGGCGGCTACGAAACTCGGCTTGAAGCGCACCACGCTGATTCATAAGATGCAGAAGCTGGGAATTTCCCGATCCCATCAGCAACGCTCCCCAAGCACGATGAGTCCATCCCAAGAGCCGGGCTCGCTGTCCCGAGTGCAGTAGGGACTATTGTCGGGCTTTTGTCGACGTCCGCGGGAGACAAGGTTTGCTGCGTCAGCCTCAAAGAACCGTGGCGGCGAACAAAGCACCAAGTCTGGTAACTAAGGCTAGTCTCCTCCTGCCAGCGGCGCTGATTGACCAGCCGTGATAGCTGCTACTTCTTCCATCCGCCGCACCACAACAGAAAAGTCCTCCTCTTCACCGTTAGCCAATTCCTCCGAGTTCACGTGGAAAGCAGCTTCTGTCGCAGGCATGGGAATGCGTGCTTCGGCCGCGGCCTTTAAAATCAGCCTGAAATCTTTATTCATCAACTGGAGAGGAAACTGCGGAGAGTAATCGTTGATCGCGATTCTTGCCAGCTTTCCCACATGAGCAGGGGTGATCACTGCTGTCCGCGATAGGACATCCAGCATAGGCTTGCGATCGAGACCAGCTTTCTCGCCGAGAACGACGGCCTCGGCGATCGCTTGCATGCCCACCCCCAGCAGCGTGTTTACCACCAGCTTCATTGCCGTCCCCGAGCCAGGACCGCCCACAAGGAAGTACTGTTTTGCCAACACCTCGAAAATTGGCTTCGCAGCCAAGAAAAGCTCCTGGTTCCCGCCCGCGAGGAGCGTCACGATACCTTGCTCGGCGGCGGGAGTGCTGCCTGAAATCGCAACGTCCATCACTTCAATGCCGCGTCTCGCGCCCAGCCGGTGAAGTTCGCGTGAGCTTTCTGGAGCGATCGTGCTCATCTCGAGCACGATGGTTCCTGCCCGTGCGCCTGCAAAAACTCCCTCCGTCCCGGTATAGACGCTGTGTACCGCTTCATCATTGGTCAGACACGAAAGAATCACATCGGCAGTGCGCGCAAGCTCAAGAATGCTCTTTGCAATGAAACCTTGTTCTGCAGCGACGGCTTCCGCTTTAGCGATATTCCTGTCATATGCAATGAGCGGGTACCCGCGATCTAAAAGGCGTCGTGCCATGAGGCTTCCCATATTGCCCAGGCCAATGAATCCGAGCTTCACCTGATCTGCACTCAAACTCTTCATAAATGGTGGCTCCTCCGAAATCGAACTTTTTCCCTTGCCGGTGCCAAGGCCTCAGGACGCTCCCGCTACTCATCTCGACGCGACTAGCTCCGGAACCTCGGCGAGTCTGTTGTACTCTTCGTTTGTGAGGTGCACTGCGGCCGCTCCGATATTCTCCTCGAGATGTTCGATCGAACTGGTTCCCGGGATGGGCAGCATGATCGGAGATCGCCGCAGAAGCCACGCCAACGCCACCTGCTTCGAGCTTGCCTTATGTGCCCGCGCGATTTCGTTAAGCACTTCGCCCGCGACCCTGCCTGCGCCGAGAGGAAACCATGGTATGAAAGCGATGCCATTACTCGTACAATAATCGACCACATAGTCCCATTCCCGATCGGCAAAGCTGTAGCGGTTCTGCACCGAGACGATTGGAGCAATTTTGCGCGCTCTCTCGATATGTTCACGGGTAACATTCGACAATCCGATTAGGCGAATCTTGCCTTCGTCATGCAGTTCGGCCAGAGTCTCAACGGAGGCCTCGAAAGGCACAACCGGATCGGGGGTATGGAGCTGGTAAACGTCGATACGATCCAGTCTTAGTCGCTTCAGGCTGCCTTCCACTGCGTCCCGCAGGTGAGCGGGCGTTGCGTCGTGGGTCCATTGGTTTGGTCCTGGACGATTCCACCCGCCTTTGGTTGCGATGACAAGTCCCTTTGGATAAGGAAATAGAGCTTCGGCGATCAATTCTTCGCTGACATGAGGACCGTAGGAATCTGCAGTATCGACGAAGTTGACCTCCAACTCCACCGCGCGACGTAGCACTGCGAGCGCAGCTTTCCGGTCCTTTGGCAGACCCCAGATGCCTTCACCAGTCAGGCGCATCGCTCCGAAGCCCAAACGATTAACAGCAAGCTCTTTGCCTAATGGAACTTCTCCAGCGAGCTTCGCAGAAGTGTTTTTATTATTCACGATAGCCTCCAATAAGTTTTTCATTCACAGTTTCAAAACGACGACTTCTAGTCGACTGTCCCTATTTCGACACGCCTGTCAATTCGGAGTCGATTTAGCGACGTTGCAGTTTGCCACAAGGAGCGATCCAGCTATGCCTCCCACTCGAATTCGCTTCTGCTACTGCAGTTGCCATGCCAAAGTTCTTCAATCGGAGGAGACCCTATTTCGATTGCTTTTAAGAGCTTCACGGTGTCGGACGCCCTGCGGCGCCGGCGCGCCCAATTTGCACCGTCATCATGCGGACAACGTGTCCGCATAACGACGTTGCGATGGTCACTTGGCTTGCGCTACTGACCTTGAAGCAGCTAATGTTTGTGTGATTTACTGGAAAGGAAAACTCTGACGGAACAGGGCAATGTAGAGACTCACGAAGCAAGTTCCAAGTCCATCGACCGGAGGTAGTCGCGATAGTAGCGATCCAGGGCCCGCTCTATGCTTTCGAGCGGCGCTGTTTTCATTTGTTTCGAGGTACCTTCGAGAAAGGCAACAAACGTATGTACCGCACGAGCCGCAAGCGGATACCATTGCTTGATCCAGACTTGAATCGTGTCCTGGTTGCGGACATTATCTTCGATCGCCATTCGAACCAAGCACTCGGTCCACTGCCGATGCCACTTACAGTCCTCATTTAGCGAATAAAATACCTGCCCGAGTAAGTAGTCGTCCTCGCGAAGAGCAACATCGCTGAAATACTTCATGAATAACTCGTCGACCAGAGGTTTGAGCACCATGTTTAACCCCACGAAAGATTCTGCCCAATCATAAATGATGAGCAGTCTCTCAACGACTTCGCGCAAAGGCTGCCATAGCGAGTCCGTCTCCCACAAAGTTTTGCTGTCGGCTGCAAATCCGATAAATCAGCTGAAGTTGCCGTATGCGATACGCAGTCCGCTGAATGCGACGCATCTCGTCGGGCGATTGAAGCGCCGCGGCGATTGTAATGCGCCCGCTGGGAGCCATTTGGCCGATGTAGGATGTGATCACTTGAAAACCATGTCCCGGCTACCGGAACGGCTCAACCACTCGCGGGAAAATGTGCAGCCAAGCAGGGCGAAGGTGGGCATCGTATCCGATAAGTTCGATTTCATCGAGAGTCCCGTCCACGAAGATTTCTTTCTCTCTCTGCAAATTCGTGTACTTCGTGTAGGTCGTTTCTCGTGAGTCGCGAAACTTTTCTTACGAACTGGATTTCAAGTCCGAACTCGGGCTTGTTAATCTTCACCACGGTGAGCTAAATTTGGTGGTGTAAGGCGGTAAGTATGGGACTATGCCTGCGCCAATGACGATACCCGCCGAGCCATTGGCAGTCTCCCAAGACCGGTTGATCTGATTGAGCGAGTCACATGGTTGCCATGAACTTGATTGGCTCGTACAACTACGCGCTCGTGGCGCTTTCGGTGTTGATCGCCATGGTTGCGTCCTATGCTGCTCTAGATCTTGCAGGTCGCGTAACGGCTACGGGCGGTTGGACTCGTGCGCTTTGGGTGCTGGGCGGTGCCTGCGCGATGGGGACAGGCATTTGGTCAATGCACTACATTGGGATGCTCGCCTTCATCCTGCCGATTCCAGTGGCTTACCACTGGCCAACCGTTCTGCTGTCACTGTTTGCGGCCATTCTCGCGTCTGCCATTGTGCTGTACGTGGTGAGCCGACAGAAAATGGGCGCGTCTCAAGCGGTCGCCGGAAGTGCCCTGATGGGTGGGGGGATTGCGGGTATGCATTACATCGGCATGGCCGCTATGCGCTTACCGGCTGTATGCCAATTTAATTCCTCTCTCGTGGTCCTGTCCGTCGCGTTCGCGGTTCTGATCTCTCTCGCCGCGCTATGGACTACCTTTCACTTTCGAGATGAGAAAACAGGGGTCGGCCGGAAGAAGTTAGCCGGAGCCGTCGTGATGGGTGCTGCGATCCCTGTCATGCATTACACCGGCATGGCCGCCGCCCGTTTCACGTCCTCCGGCATGCCGGTCGATCTGTCTCACGCCGTAAGCATCTCCGCACTCGGCATCGCCGGAATTGTCGCCATCACCTTTATCGTCCTTGGACTGGCTCTGCTGACATCCTGGGTGGATAGACGATTCGCTGCTCAGATCTTTGAACTGCAGCAGCGGCGAAGCGAGGCGTACCTGGCTGAAGCCCAAGGGCTCAGCCACACGGGCAGTTTCGGCTGGAAACCCTCCACTGGCGAGATCATCTGGTCAGAGGAAACCTTTCGAGTCTTCCAATACGACCGAACGACGACACCGACCGTGGAACTCATTCTCCAACGAGTTCATCCGGAAGACGTGGCGCTCGTGAAACAGACAATTGAACGCGCGACGCGGGATGGAAAGAATTTTGAACATGAATATCGCTTGCTCATGCCGGATGGTTCCCTCAAGCATGTCCAAGTTGTGGCTCATACCTTAGGCGATGAATCGGGCACTTTGGAGTTCGTAGGAGCGGTGATGGACGTCACCGCATCAAGGCAGGCGGAAAAGACGCTTCGGGAGAGTGAGGCATACTTAGCGGAAGCGCAGAGGCTCAGCCATACGGGCAGTTGGGCAAGGGTCTCCGCCACAGGCGAGATGAGGTACTGGTCCGTAGAATGCTACCGCGTGTTAGGTTTTGATCCGCACGACGGACTGCCGCGATTTGAAACATTCCTGCAGCGCGTCCACCCGGATGATCAAGCCAAGATCAGGGAAATATCGGCGGCAGCGGGTCGTGCCAAGTTCGACTACGAGACGGATTACCGAATCGTCCATCCCGGCGGCGAGATCAGAGACATCCACGTGGTAGCTCACCCTGTTTTCAACCCAGCCGGCGATCTCGTTGAGTACGTGGGTACCGTGATGGACGTGACGGAACGCAGGCGATCTGAGGAGAAGCTGCGGCAGAGCGAGGCCTATTTAGCAGAAGCGCAGAAGCTCACACACACGGGAAGTTGGGTCTGGGACGTAGCTGAGAGACGCGCATCGCATCTATCCGAAGAATGGTATCGCGTGTATGGTTTCGATCCGAAAGAGGGCATTTCGGCTTGGAACAAACGTTTGGAGCGCATTCATCCGGACGATTGCGATTGGCGGCAACAAGCAATCGATCGAGCAATAAACGAAAAATCAGATTACGAAGTTGAATACCGAATTCTTCTTCCAGGTGGCGCCGTAAGGTACCTCCGCAGTGTCGGACATCCTGTTCTGAACGCTTCCGGGGATCTGGTGCAATTCGTTGGCAGCTCCACCGACATCACCGAACGCAAACAAGCCGAAGAAGCTTTGCGCCGCGCGCAGGCCGATCTCGCCCACATCAACCGCGTGAGCATGATGGGGGAATTGGTCGCCTCCCTCGCGCATGAGCTCAAGCAGCCAATCTCCGCCGCCCTAATGGACGCCAAAACCTGCGTACGGTGGCTACGGCGCGATACTCCTGATGTCGCTGAAGGTTGCGAAGCGGCATTAAGAACGATCAATGACGCAACGCGCGCCGCCGAGGTGATCGACCGGGTACGATCGCTTTACAGGCGAGATACATCAGCCCGGGAGCGGCTTGATGTAAACGAAATCATTCTAGAAATGATTATTCTGCTGCGCGACAAGGCGAATCGGACTTCCATTTCGATCCGTACCGAACTCGACGCAGGGCTTCCGCTGATCACAGCGGATCGCGTACAGCTGCAGCAGGTATTAATGAACCTGATCCTCAACGGCATCGAAGCGATGAAAGATGGAAAGGGTGAACTGACCGTCACCTCGACGAGGGCCAACGATGGTCAACTCCTCATTTCAGTGAGTGATTCGGGCATCGGCCTTCCTGGAGGAGAGGCCGACCGGATTTTCGAGGCGTTCTTTACCACCAAAGTGCAGGGCACGGGCATGGGACTTTCCATCAGTCGGAGGATTATCGAGTCTCACGGAGGCTCTTTGTGGGCTTGTGCCAATGCGGAGCGGGGCGCGACATTTCAGTTCACACTGCCCGTTGACGTGGCGGCGTCCTCCCCTTCGGCAGCCTAACATTGGGGTCGACTCAATGTTTTGTTCGTTGTTTTGTTCGTTGGCCGCAAATTGTAGAGTACGAACATTCAGCGATCACGATGAAACGGCATGCCGCGACGCCCGGCACTGGCCGTCTCTGAGTGTGCTTCTAGATTAGATCTCAATGAGTCGCAGAATGAATTAAGCAGAGACGCTGCTATGCACGTCTCTGCAAACCTCCGGCTTATTGCACAGTAAGCGATACGGTAACGGTTCTTTCTATGCTGCCCGCGTGGGCGGCCATCGTGATGGGATACGTCCCCGAAGGTGTCGAGTTACTCGTCGTGACCGTAAACGTCACTGTACCGGCGCCGGTGACCGAAGCCGTCGACCAACTGGCTTTAGCGCCCGGAACAAAGCCAACACCGTACGAGGAGAAGGTCGTCTTAGGGACGAAGCCACCGATCGGGATCAATAACATCGTGTATACCGCTGGACTTCCAGCTGTCACAGTCAGCGCTCCGGTGTTCTGATTCACAAACCACAAATCGGGGCCATCGGGCGAAACCTGGCAGGGAGCGGTAGGATTACCCGAGGGCGCGCTGAAAGTTGAGTTCTTGTCCTGGTCCGTTGTGGAGAGCCACTGTGCCCAGCTGATCGGCGTATCGTACGATGGCTCAGGAACCGTGAATGGTTTCGCCACGGAACCGTTCCACCAGTCGTTGTGGTTAGAATCCAGCGTGCTTAGAAAATCCGTCCAGGCGCTGCCGGCCTGATCAAAGTCGAGAAATAACTGTTCGTTCGCTCCGCCCGCGATCGTATTTGAAGTAAGCGTAAGATTCGTGGTCAGCAGATTGTACTTCTGCCCGGTTTCATAGTTCGTGATCGGGATGGGCACTCCACCCTGGATGCCGGTGATCGGAATCTCGCTGATGAGGTTATTTGCGAACGTGTTGCCGGTGAGAGTGACATAGGTTGATCCCCGCAAGGCCATGCCGCCGTCGTAATAAAGCAAGAGTGGGGCGTTGAAGCAGACATAGCTGTTCGAGATGGAGACCGGGCCTTCGCTAGCCTCCACCACCACACCATTTCGAAGATTGTAGGCGGAGATTATCGACTCAGCGGTATCGTTGACATCATCGGTGTCCCAGTGAACGCCGTGCGACATGTTGTAAAACATTTTCGCGCCGTTGACTGTGTTATCGTGCTGCGCAAAAAAGTGGAATCCGCCTGCGGACCATCCATAAATCCCGCCTTGAGCTCCCCGCCAGTTGCTGTAATCGGCCTCGTTGGCTGTCCACAAGCCGTTCTTAGCTTCAAATGTATTAAACCCTTCCTGGCCATTGTGATTGGCCAGGCTGTTTTGCACCGTAAAATTTGTCGTGATGTTGAGATCCAGTCCAACAGAATTGTTCCAGTTGAACGTATCCGTATCAATCAAGATATTGCTGCCGCCGAAGAAACTCACCGCGGCACTATCGCGACAGGAGTTGGCCTCGGTGAAGTTCAACCCACGCAATACAATGTTGCTTTTCTGATAGGCCGCAAGCGGGCTGCTTTGCGTCGCAACCTCGATTGTCGCGGTACTGATGTTTGTTTTACTGGCTGGATTGATGTATACAATGGCGTTCGTCTCATCCACAAAAAACGTGCCCACTCCCAGTTGGCTCAACGTGAGGACTTGGGTCAGCGGCGTTCCATTCACGAAGATCATTTCCCGCCGCAAGTTGATGTTCTGCAAGAACGGACCAGTCGAAGATGGAGGACAAAGTCCCCAGGTGTAAGGCCAGGAATTCGTGTAAGCCCCTGCCTTGTCGGCGTAGGGTTGCCATCCCGTCCACACGTTACTGCCTGAAACGGTCACCGTTCCTGCTTCTGCAGCCTCGAACGTAATCGGCAGAGACGTGTCACTCGAACTGCTCGGGAGGAGAATCGATTCGCGGTAAGTACCGGGGTTAATCGTCACTCGTGTTCCAATGCTCTTGTGGTTGTTAGCCATCGCCACCACGGCAGCGTGGCCGATGGTTTTGAAGGGCTTGGCTTGGGTTCCGGGATTAGTGTCGGAGCCCTTGGTTCCATCCACATAAACGAAGGCAGTCTCCTGTCCTTCGTTGATGTTGGCCTGACCCTGAGCAAGTCCTGAGAACACGGCGAAGACAACGGCACACACATACACGGCCCGACGGTGTTGGCTGGTCATGCGGATCTCCTTCTGGACCTGGGTGAAGGCCCCACCACAAACTTCAAACATTGCCGCACCTGCGCCGAGGGGACGGGAGCTTCAGACTGCAGCGAGGATCGCCCCCTGTAGATACTCGGGGGCGGGCAATCCCGATACGAGAGAATTGTAACCCTAATAACCGGGAGACGACCAGCCGTGTGAAAAAACAGTTGTGCCAAAAGAGCTCGTCCCAACGCGACTGCATTATGGCGTCAGCTTGAATAGCGTTCCCTGTCCGCTCGCGCCGCCTTCAGTGGCTGTTCCATAGAGGTTACCGGAACCATCGCTAGCCAGGCCAGTCAATAGGTCTGCACCATCCGAACCCTTGAAGCTGTGCAGCACCACTTCCATGCCGGGTTTGCTCACCTCGAAAACCGCTCCAGCGCCGTGAACCCCTCCGAATTCTGCAGTGCCATAAAGATTTCCCTTCGAATCACGAACCAAACCGGCGGATGGAAACGATCCATCGCTTCCGCCATTGAATGTATAAAGCACAGTCTCGGCACCGGAATCATCAATTTTGAACACAATTCCGACACCGTGTCCCCCATAGGCAGTAGTGCCGTACATGTTGCCCGCCGAATCAAGCACCACTCCTCCGAATGGATTAGCGCCTTCCTTCCCCCCTGGAAAGCTGAGAAGAACCGTCTGATTGCCCTCTTCATCCAGCTCAAATACCGTTCCGTCGTTGAAGGTTCCGCCGAGTTCAGTAGTGCCATAGAAGTTGCCTTTGGCATCTTGAACAAGACCTGCGATCGGATATTGCCCGTCGCTCGGGTTCCCAGCGAAGCTGTGGAGTACCGTTTCCTCGCCGTTCGTTTCGACCTTAAAGATCGTTCCGAAGCCGAAATCGCCGCCCTCCTGCGTGGTGCCGTAAAGCGAGCCGTCTGGCCCGAAAGTTAGGCCGGCGCTGGGGGATCGCCCATCGTGTTCGGTCGTACCGAAGCTGTGAAGCAGCGTCTCTTCGCCGTTCTCCCCCAGCTTAAAAACCGTTCCGAAGCTGGCAGCACCCCCCATAGTGGTGGTACCGTAGAGGTTTCCATCTGCATCGCGGACGAGGCTTGCGATTGGAAACCGCCCATCCGAGGGCCCTCCCTTGAAGCTGTGAAGAACAGTCTCGTCGCCTGACTCAGTCACTTTGTACACAGTCCCGTAGCTATAAACACCGCCCTCAGACGTTGTGCCGTAGACAGTGCCGCTCGACTCTACAATCACACCCGCTAAAGGATATTGGCCCCTCGCATTTTTAAAGTTATAGAGCACACTGAATGTGCTAATGGACTTTGTTTGGGCCAGGGTCTGGCCTTGGACGACGGCAGGCACGAGAACAACCGCGCATGCCATAAGAACCAACGAGAGGTAGACGCAAATTCTGGAGTTCGATCCCAACCGTGGCCATGTGCTTGCCATAAGTTTCTCCCTCATTTGGCACGAAGCGATTCCGAGCAACTTAATGAACAGTGACGGATACCGGCTTAGACGCAATGCCATTTGCGACTACCACCAATTCCGCTTCGCCCGTTTCTGTGGCAGACGCCAATTCAAAATGCGTGAACACTACTTTTTCCCCGGTCGCTACCGCCATCGTGCTGTGATCGTGAGTTCGTGCGTAGAAAACATGTCCGCTGGCGCGATTCGTAATTCGCACAAGTGGGTAGTTCGTAGCCATCTGGGCATCGTCGCCGTACATGGCGCCCTGCGATAAGCCATTAAATTGCTTTCCGTGAATGAGGTAGGTTGGGCCAACCTCCAGCTCTTGCGGGACGGAGGTAATGACCGGATCCCAGGAAGGGTGGGGCTTTCCCTTTGATGTATAAACCTCGACGTCTGACGAACCATCGGTGAATAGAATCTGCCCGGTCGGAAGCACCAGCATACTTCCCCCCTCGGTCGATTCCTGAGACGCGTTGGGTGGCCCGGAAACCTTGAAGAACTTGACGCCATCGTACTCGTAAAACGTGCTGGGAGAGTTCGCGACCCCGGGATTAGTGTCGCAGAGTACGTTGCCGCTCGGCAGCAGAGCCGCAGGCGCATCCGCCATGTCGTTTCCGTCCGGAATATCGGGACCCGGCACCCAATATCCGGTTTGCATAGGATCGGCCGGAGGATGATAGATCGAGGTGTGCCCGGCACCGTTTGAGTTGGCGCCTGTCGCGAACACCGTGCCATCGGTCAGCAACACCGCCGGTCCAATTTCCGCCGAACTGGGGTCTGAGAGCAGTACGACCGTATTCCCCGCGCTGATCCACCGGCCAAGTTGAGGGATATACCTTTCCGCATGAGTGGGGTTGGCACCGTTTTCGGTGTCGACCGTGAGCACCGATCCATCTGGCAGTAAAGTCCAACCCTCTTCGTCGTAGGAGTCTTGCTTGTTGGTGCCCGTCAAAGCCCACGTCAAAGTTTTCGGATCCAACAGCGCGGCTAGAAAGGGAAATGAGCAGCAATTGGCCATCATAAACTTCCCATCCGGAAGAACCAAGCTTTCCGCATCACCGATTCCATTCCATCCTGGGGGCGGAGCGACAGCTGTCCAAGTGTTGTTTTTTGTGTCGTAGAAGGCTCCCTGATTGGTCCAATCAATTTCGAAAAAATTGTATTCTCCGCCTTCGACAATGACTGGTCCGCCGGGCAAAACCGCCGAGGCAAAAGCATAAGGGCTGTAGCCGTGCGGCAGGGAAGCGAGCTGAGTCCAGGTGCCGTTCACGTAACTGCCAGTATCGTCGGGGGTCAGTTTCCACCAATCCTGCGCGCCCACATCTTGCACCATGACGGTTCCGTCAGTGAGCAAAAGCGAAATACTGGCGCCAAAACTTGGTTGATTGTGGAGAGGCTCCCATGACTGAGCCAGAGCGAGGCCAGTGCAAGCCAGACAAACCAAAAATAAAATCGCCAGAGTCTTCGATTGGTTCATTTCTATTCCTCCCACAATGAAGCCGGCAAACACCGCAAAAGCGATGACCCAGATCGAGCTCTTCGCTCGAAGCTCAAGTCTGGGCAGGCATTTTGGCCCGTCGGCACGTTTCTGTCAAGTGGAGGTTCGTTAGCATCCGCCAGTACAACACTCATCGATAAAGTGCATCTAAGAGCTGGAACCGGGGCCTTTCTGAGCGCGATGCGTGGACGATTCGAAGACGAACAGTGTCAGAGAACGGGCGGAGGGTAGGCGGCGACGAAGTTCAGATTTTTACTGTTTCTCTGAATGGAGCCAATGTCTATCTACGCAAGTTAAACGTCCCAGCAGCGTGAACTTGTGAAAGGCCCCGTGGATCTTCATTGGGTCGGCTGCATTCCCCTGGCTACCGGAACTGATAGCCAGGTTTAAGTTCGCAGCGATAGTTTTTGGATTGGTCTCTGTCAACCCCAACCTGGCAATCCGCCCATCGTAGGAAGAGATCCGGACCAAGGGGAAAGACAATGGGTTCGCCCACAACGTCCGCTTCAATGCTCGGGCCCTCCGCTGTCGCCGGCAGGCTGAAGTTCATGGCGCGCCCGAAAATCACTGGGTAGGTTTCGCGCACCAGATTGCTCGTCATCGGGTGAACCACCTCAGCTTCCACCAAGTACGTGGTAGTGTCGGACCAGTTTCGAATTGAAACGCTAAACCGGCGGCGCTCCTGCGAAAAGCTTTCCGTTTCGATTCTAGTAAAGGGGCACGGTCCTGCAATGCACGACACTCGTGCGTTGCGGAATTCATTGCCTTCACCAGCGTCGAGAGATAGAGAACTGATTACAGCTTTCCATTTGCCGCCAGGCGCACACGGAGGCTGGTTCAGGCAGGGCTTGTTTCCCGTATTCACGACCTGGAATGTCCTTACAGCGCTTCCGATATCCGCCTCAGTCGTGGCTTTTACTGTGTACCTTATCCGGGGATTTGTTACGGCGGCGTCCGAATGACCCTCCGCGACGGTCTCCTGATGAAGCGGAGTCATCCGGGCGATGTAATTTTTGTCCGAAATAAAATCATCCCAGTCTAATGGTTTGTAATCCCTGCGGCGGAATTGCAGCAGAACGGGTTGACGGCGCCGCAGCCCCGTGGGTAGAGTCAGGCTGAAAAAGCCCGATGCGTCGGATTGAGCGTGGCCGCTTCCCAAGAGGTTGATCGCGGTGATCTGAACGTCCGACAATGGCAATTGCTTGTTCGGGTCCGCGTCCTCCCTTAGAACGGCGCCCTTGAGAACAACCGGTTTCCGACGAGTCAGGTAGACAACGGCCACTACCGTCGCCAAAATTCCGAGAGCAACAATTGTCCAGATCGCGATCTTCTTGTCGTTCGTCATCACTGTTTTCATTTAACATTCTAGGATGGATTCGCCGGATCGCAAAGTTTGCTGGCAGGCCAACTATCGAGTAGGTTAAAGCTGGAGATGTTTTCGAGTACCAGCATTCGCACAGTGTCCAGAATGAGAGCATCCAGAATTTAGCTAATGGACGAGAAAGAAAAAAAGAGTTTCGCCGCTTGTTCTCTCTCACGACGAGATCTCTTGCTGACGATCGGAGGATTGGGACTGTGCGGACTCCTCGACCACTCGAACGTACTTTCCCTCATTGCCACAGCACAGGAAAAACAAGGCACCTCGCAACCTTCCTCTGACGCCGTGCCTCTTTCACAGGACGACGACCAGTTTTTAGACGAGCTTGAAAAGCGAAATTTTCAGTTCTTCTGGGAACAATCCGGTCCGCAGACCGGATTAATACGGGATCGATGCAATGCGCTGGTGAATGACAACTCCGTAGTCGCCAGCATCGCCGCCACAGGTTTTGGTTTAACAGGGCTCTGCATCGCAGAAAAACGCGGATTTGTTCCGCTTCCCGAAGCGCGAGACCGCGCCCTGCTTACTCTGCGCTTTCTCTGGAAGAAAATGCCTACGCACCGAGGATTCTTTTATCACTTCGCCGATATCAATACCGGCGAGCGAGTGTGGGATTCCGAAGTATCCTCGGTCGACACGGCCATTCTGCTGTGCGGAATTCTTACCTGCCGACGCGCCTTCCCTGAGCATTCCGAAATTAGTCTGCTCGCTTACGAAATCTTTAACCGCGTCGATTGGAGTTGGCTCTCCGAGGACACCTCGCTCTTGCCGCATGGGTGGACCCCGGAGGGCGGTTTCCTCCCCTATCGATGGGATTACTACAGCGAGATGATGATGATCTACCTATTGGGATTGGGATCGCTCACTCATCCGTTGCCGAGCGAAGCCTGGAATGCCTGGAAGCGAACCAAGTTTGAATTCGATGGCCTTCGATATATTGGCTCATTCGCGCCCTTATTTGTGCATCAATACTCGCAGGCCTGGTTTGATTTTCGTGGCAAGCGCGATGCCTATGCCGATTACTTTCAGAACTCGGCATTGGCAACCGATGCTCACCGGCGTTTTTGTTTGGAACTAGCCAAGCAGTTCCCCGATTACAGCGATGATCTATGGGGCATCTCGGCCTCGGATTCGCAGAAGGGCTACGTGATTTGGGGAGGTCCGCCCATGATTGGGCCGATTGATGGAACTGTCGTCCCGAGCGCATCGGCAGGTTCGTTGCCGTTTCTGCCGCAGGCAGTGATTCGTGTGCTGAAGAACATCAAGGATCACTATGAAAAGGCCTGGAGCCGTTATGGGTTCGTAAACTCCTTCAATCCGCTGAAGAATTGGTACGACAACGACGTGGTTGGGATTGACACCGGCATAACGATGCTTATGGCCGAAAATGTACGATCAAGTTTCGTCTGGGATACCTTCATGAAAAACCCGGAGGCTCAACGAGGCATGGAACGGGCTGGTTTCAAGAAAGAAACGTCATGAAGTGCGCAAGATTCAAGATTAAAGATGTAACGAATTCTGCGAGCTGAATCTGCGCGTCACTTGAGTTGAATCAGGGCCAGGCCATGGCTGGGAAGGGTCAGGTTTAGTTCGCCATCCTTGAAGCGGCGATCTTCCGCGGATGGAAGGACCGCAGCGTGCACGAGTTCGCCAATCTGTTTCGTGGTGGGATAAGGCGGTGAGCCCATCTTTTCCCAGGTCGAATGAAAATCTCCGTGGTCGTGATCCAATAGCGAGATTAGCGCCTGCTTCGCATTCGTACCTTTCAGACGCAATCTGAATGTTCTTGGAGAGCCTGTTTCGTCAGGTGGGGCGTAGTTCCAAACCGCCAGCACCAGAGTACCGTCTTTCCTTCGAGTCAACAGAGCAGAGTTTGAATCAAGATCGAGACGCTCGTCCCCGAGCTGGTGCAGCAGTTTGAAGGCGTTGAAAGCAGGCTTGGGAATGTCATCTTCAGCGATCAGTCCATAACCTCCGTAGAAGGGAGTTTTCACCACACCCTGTTCTTCGAAGACATCGGAGAAAGTCCAGTAAGACATTGAGTCCACCAAACCATCGCACTGGCGGATGGTGTCTGCCAACCAGGGACCCATGTAGATCGCGTCCGTGACCTCTGGCTCATTCTTATAGCTGGCATTGAATTCACTCCAGATGAGCGGAAGGTTTGGCATTGCCGATGCCTTGATTTGGTCGTGAACCTTTCTCACCGCACGGCAGACCATCTGATTACGCGGAATATTCTCCTGCGTGTGGAAAACGTCTTGGGCCAGGTCGTTGGCGTAAACGTGGGTCGAAACGTAATCCAGTGGCATATTCTTTTCCCTGCAGTGTTGGATCATCCCGTCAACCCAGGCGGCTTGCGCCGTTGCCGGCCCCCCGACGCGCAGTCGGGGATTGATTTGTTTAATTGCTACCGCGGTGTGATCGTACAAATCCCAGTAAGTCTCTTGCCTTGGCTGACCGGCCCAAAAGTCAAGGTTAGGCTCATTCCAAACTTCGAAATACCACTCCGAAACTTCTTCAATGCCATAACGCTCGACGAGATGACCGACGAAGGCCGTAATCAGGGCTTCCCAGCGGCTCCAATCCTTCGGCGGAGAAACATTGGGTTTATACCAGAATGCTTGCAGGCTGTTGCTGGCCGCCAGTTTGTATGGCATGAAACTTAGCTCCACAAAGGGCCGCACACCGTTTGCTAGCAAGCCATCGTAGATTTGATCCACATAGGAGAAGTTATAGACAGGTTGCCCCCGCGTATCCTCGTCGTAGACACCAACTTCGTCATCGAGAATTGCGTGGAATCGCACATAGGTTACGTCGGTGATTTGCTTAACCGAACGCAAGTCGTTGCGATAGCTGTCGCGCAGGCTGAGTGTCGCGCGCCCTGAGCCAAACATTTTTTCCCAATAATGAGGGAAGGGATGTCGGGCTGCCGTTGCGTCGATCAGAATTACGTCCGGTGCTGAGCCGGCCTGTGCGTTCAGTTGAGAGGGGCTGGAAACAAAAGTTAAGAGAACCGCTAGACCGAAGATTTGCCAGCGCCGCATAGCCTCAGTATACAAATGTCCTTGCCCACATTTGCAAAGCTGGGCCTCACGCCGCTTTCTTGCGAGACCGGGGCGAACGAGGATGACCGGCCGGTTTTTCCTGCAGGAGCAATTCCGTGGCCTGCACCCGCGGATGGCTGTGAAACCAGCGTTGCACCACATCCTGATGCAAAAAGTTTGCCACCGAAAGCAGGCTCATGCCCTGATGGTGAGCCATCCAGCAACGTACAGGTTCGAAACGACGAAAGCGCGAGCGGGCGCGTTTGGGATTAAAATCCAAAGCCTCATAAAACCCATAAATCCCGAGCGCTTTTTTGCGTTGTAATTTGCGCAAATTCTGGAGCGCGGCCACGGAATCAATCGGCAGAGCAAGAAAAGTTGAATACGGTGAAACCACCGGCCCGTCAACATCAACCTTATGAATGGCTAGCTGAGGCACTCCGAACGCGTGATACTCGTAGTTACCTGCGGCATCCAACTTGAAGCACGACGACTCTGAGATGCCCCACGGAATGCCTTTGTCGTCCCCGTAAGCTTTTTGCGATCGCACCGCTGCTACTGCCGCGCGTTCTAATAAGGTATTCGGATAGATGCGCATCCACAATGTGGGCATCAGATATTCGAACATCGTTCCCGTCCAGGAAAGTAATCCCGCCATGCCTTGATCGAGGGTTTGCACTCTTCCGAGTTGAAACCAGGCTTCCTGCGGAATATCGTCTTTCGCGATTGCCGCAAAAAAAGCGATGCGCGCCTCGCTGGCCAACAAGTCATAGCAGGCATCGTGCAGTTTCTCCTTATCGACATCAAATCCGATGGAGAGCAAGCCCCGGCTCCGGTTCAGAAGAAATTCAAAGTCCATTTCGTCCGCCAGAGTGCTGGACTGGGTGGCAATTATTTTCAAGTCTTCAATCAGCCGCAGGACGTGAGTGCGGGCGTCTGGCAACAGCGACAGCAGTTGCTGGTACAGAATGTGAGGTTCACCGGCGGCGTTTGAATCTGCCGCTTCCAACCTCGCAGCAAGGCTATCTATAAATGCCGGCGTCCGTTTTAGTGTAGGGACATCGTCGGGGCGCCCCGGACGATGGATCACCGGATCATTGTTGAGCGCCGCAAACTCTGGCAGCAGCCATGGAGCATACAGTTGCACCGTGCGACAAATCTGACTGATTCGCTCTTTCGCTTGCTCCTGGAACCAGCCGGCCTCGTCGCCATGCTTCAAGGTGGAGGCCGACTGATGAATGTCCTTGAAAGTCGCGTCTGGGACGTCGAGCAGGAACGGCAGCCAGTCTTGCCCTTTGAGCGAACGTTTCATCGCGGAAAACTTCCTGCGCGGTAGAGCCCGAAGGCTTGCCAGAACGTAGAGATGATCGAGAAATCCGTCTGGCAATTCGGGCTGTAGTAGCGGCTGGTCCAGGAGTTCCAGGCAGCCCCGTTGCAAAGTCCACAGCGAAGCTACCAGGTTGCCGCTATCCACGCTGGAAACGAAAGCCGGCGAAAGTGGTGCAAGCGTTTGTGTGTCGTACCAATTCAGCAGGTGGCCGCGATGGCGCTGTAAGCCCGATACGGTCGCCAGCGTTTGCAAAGTCTGTTGAGCAAACTCCGGTACCGTGAGATAGCCGAATTCACACGCCGTTTGACGTGCGTTGAGCAGGAAACCGAGATTGGTCGGTGAAATTCGCGGCGCGACCTTTGTATTCTCCTCGAGGACATTGTCAGGAATCAGCCAATGGTGCTGTTCGGTGCTGAACTGAGCGAAATAGCGCCATGTGCGAACCGCACTCAGACGAAGTAACCATTCATTTCTCTCCGACACTTGCTTGCGCGGAGTTCGCGGGGGTCGATTCAGCCAAATCGAGATCGGCTTGCTGAGAGTCCAAAGCAGCAGAATTGGTGCCGCCGCAAGCAGAGCCCTACGGTGTACGAACCATATCAGAGAAAATAATCCCAACGCCAGCGCCGGCGTGCTGTCGAGGTAAATATCGAGAATCGTACGTTTGTAGCCCGCAAGCTCTGCCTGAGCGGCGGTCTCCCATTGCAGTAGCCGCTGCCGCGTGATCATGCGACGAACCAGGGTTCGGACCATCGCATCCAGGGATAATAAAGCCTGGTGCGCCAGGAACGTGATCGTCAACCAGTCGGCAATACTGGCGTCGGCGAAAGAGTTCAAGCCATCGAGAACAATTGCACGTTTTCGAAGTACTGCGGCGCGCGCGAAATCGAATGCGAGCTGGACCAGTGCCGGCAGGAACACAATGACGACTGTTGCCAGAGTCCACGCCTCAGGGCGCCCGGGCAGACAGAGCCAACCCATTAAGAACAACAGAAACAGCGCCGGCTCTACCAGGCTGCGACGCAGGTTATCAAAAATTTTCCATCGCGAAACCACTGACAAAGGATTCGCAACCTTCTGCCCCGACTCGTCGGGCACCTGGGGGCGTAACCACTCGGCAATTTGCCAGTCGCCTCTTAACCAACGGTGTTTTCGCCGATTGTGGGCGCTGTAGTGCGAAGGGTAGTCCTCAATGATTTCGACATCGCTAACCAAACCTGCGCGTGCATAAGCGCCTTCGACCAGGTCGTGGCTGAGCAAAGCATTGCGCGGAAAGCGCCGATCGAGAACTCGGTGGAGCGCGTCGACCTCATAAATCCCTTTGCCCACGAAGATCCCTTCGCCGTAGAGATCCTGATAAACGTCCGAGGCGGCACGCGTATAGATATCAAGTCCGGTCTGCCCTGAATAAATACTCGCCAGCCGGGAACGCGCCGAGCTTTGGACGCTTACTCCAACACGAGGCTGCAGAATTCCGTACCCCGTGATTACCACGCCTCTTTCCGGGTCAATAATTGCCTGATTCAAAGGATGGGCCAGTGCTCCCACCATTCTGCGGGCCGAGCCTCGCGGCAATTCGGTGTCAGCGTCGAGGGTGATTACAAAGCGACCCTTCGAGAGTATGGAAAGGTCGCCGACCTTCACGGGGAAGCTGTCAAATTGCCCACGCAGAAGATTGTTGAGATCCATCAATTTGCCGCGCTTGCGTTCCCATCCCATCCAGAGCCTTTCGCGCGGATTGTAGACAGGGTGACGATGCAGCAAAAAGAAAGATCCCGTTTTTTCTCCTGCATACTTCTCGTTGAGTCCCCGGATCAGCTCCGAACACAAGTCGACGAGCGAGTTGTTGGCCGGAGGCTTCTCCGGTGAATCGGGCAGATCACTCAGCAACACAAAATGCAGATTGGGATCGTGATTGCCTAAATAACGGACCTCCAAATCGTCCACCAGCTTGTGTACTTGCTTCTCATCCAGAAGCAACGTTGGGACTGCAACCAGAGTTACGCAATCATGGGGAAGCCCTTCGGAAAAATCCAACTTGGGCAAAATCTGGGCGGAGAGCAGCAGTGTCACAAAGTAGTTAACAATCTGAACCGCGCTTTGGGAACTCGGTAACAAAACAGCCAGAGTGGAAAGCAGAATCAGCCCCAGCGAAGTCGATGCATCGGTCAACATCAACACAACACCCAAAACAATCAGCAGAGTGAATACTGCAATGCCGGGCAGATAAAATTCATCTGGATGATGGCGCACAAACGCGCGAACACGTTCGCCGATGGGCGCGCGGAAGTCGATTCTCTGCTTCAGAACAGGAGTTCCCTCTGCGAGCAGGTAGGTGCCAATATGTGAACGGCGCAGGGTCACACGCGAGTCGGGGTCCGGATTTTTCTGCGCCTCACGAGCCAGCGCAAGCGCCGCATTGGCAACTTCCATCTCGCTGCAGTCGGAGTGATTCGCAAGCTTCACGATCCTCTGCCGGTAAAGCTCGCGGCTCTCATAATCCATCCTGGAATATGCCGCGGCGGGATCCTCGCGCAGAACGCGATCGAAGCGGATCAGTGGCTCAATCACAACCTTCCAGCCAGTCTGCTTTATTTCGCGAAGACTGCGAACCATCTCCTGAACGCCGTAAGATCGGAGGGGATCTTGCAGTAAACGGCGGCCTCGCTGGGCAATTTGCTCAAGCAAACCCAGTTTTAGGGCAGGGATAAGCATCCACAGTTCCGCCATATCGAGAACGCTAACGTCCTGAAATCCCTGGATATAGTCAGTGAAGCTCCCCGCAGCGAATCGATAAGCGGTGCTCGCCAGATAGTCCTCTGCAATCGGCGCAATTCTCGGAACGATTCTGCCATCGGGAATTCGGACCAGGGGAAGCTTGTGCGGAAGCTTGAAAGTTTGACAGCTCTCGTCGAGTTCGGCCTGAATGAGGAGAATGTTTTCGTGGAGCAAACGGAAGTCATCGGAACCTGTTTTTGCAGGCTGATCTCGCAATGCCCGCAGCAATGGCCGAAAGGCACTAAGCAAGACCTGGCAGCGGTCGTGAAAAGGTCGCTGCTCCACTTGTCCCGGCAGCCAAGCCAGAGTGGGTGCGAGGTTGGCAGCGCTCGAACTCAGGTTGATCGTATCCGTTACCATGTCTGTTGCCGCGGGGCGCATTGCCTCTGGCTCCGCACCGACAATCTCTAGATGACCGCTCGGTATCATTTTCTGTTCCTACGCCGTTCTGCCTACGCACTCGCCTAGCGATAGCTCGATGCCTGCATCTCAAACATTTCGGCGTAACGTCCGCCCAAACGTGCCAGTTCGTCGTGAGTGCCTTCCTCTGTGATCTTGCCGTTCTCGAGGACTAGGATGCGATCCGCCGAACGAACGGTTGAGAAGCGATGCGAAATAAAAAGCGCCATCTTACCCGTGGTAAGTTCCGTAAAACGGTGGAAAACTTCGAACTCACTGCGCGCGTCGAGTGCGGCCGTCGGTTCATCGAGAATGAGCAATTGGGCGTCGCGAAGATAAGCTCGGGCGAGCGCGACTTTTTGCCATTCGCCACCGGAGAGATCTACTCCTTGCTCAAAGCGCCGGCCAAGCATCTGGTCGTAGCCAAGAGAGAGTCTTCCGATTGTCTGATCAGCCATGCTCTTCTGCGCGGCACCCTTCAGTAAATCCAAATTATTGATTTCCTCGATTCGGCCAACGGCGATATTCTCGCGGGCGGTCATTTCATAACGCATGAAATCTTGAAAGATTACACCGATCTCGTGATGCAGATCTCCAAGGTCATATTCGCGCAGGTCGACACCATCGAGCAGGATTTCCCCCTCGGTAGGATCGTAAAGCCGTGTAATCAGCTTTACAATGGTGGTCTTTCCTTGACCGTTCTCGCCGATCAGAGCCAGCCGCTCTCCAGTATGAAGCTCGAAATTAATCCGATCGAGAACCATCCGTGGATTGCCAGGATAACTGAATGAGACGTTCCGAAATTCAACTCCACGCCGGATCGGCCTCGGCATTGGCAGCGCGTCGGGCTTGGATCGGATAGTCGGCTCCATTTCAAAGAATGCCAGCAAATCGGTCAGGAAAAGGGCTTGGTCGCCGATGCCGGCAAGAGTCGAAAAAATCTGCTCGATGTTGCTACTGGCCTGCTGAATCGCCCCGGTCAGAAACGTTAAGGTGCCGATGCTGAGGGCGCCGCTGACGGTCCGCCAGATTACGAAAACATAGGCCGAGTAGTAACCCATAGTACCGACCATTGACAGCAAAGAACCGGCAATCAGCTTTCGGCGGGACAGGGCGACGTTTTCGTCGTAGATATCATCCGACAAACGAGTGAATCGTTCCCGCAGGAAATCTCTAAGGCCAAATAGCTTGAGTTCCTTCGCAGCCTCTTTGCTTCCACCCAGCACGCGCAGATAGTCCAATTGGCGTCGCATCGGAGTCTGGCGAAAATTCTTGGCGTAACCCAAAAAAGCGAAATGGCTTTCTCCGAGAAATGCAGGTACCACCCCGGCAATCAGCAGCAGCATCAGCCACGGGGAGAACAGCATGATGGAGATAGAAAACGTAATTGTGGTAATCGTCTGCTGCACCAGTCGTCCAATCTGCTGAATCATCGCGAGGCGATCTGTTGCCTGTACCCGTGCGCGTTCCAGACGATCGTAAAAAACGGGATCCTCGTAGGCCTGCAGGTCGAGGCTCGCAGCGTGATTCATGACCCGAATACTGACATAGCGGGTGTACTTGTCCGCCAGCAGGGAATCGGAATAATCGGTGGCGCGGATGAGAATGCTGTTCAGGACGGCGAGTCCAAATTCCGCCACCACGAGCCACCAGAAGCCGGGTCTTACCGGCTGGTGGGTGGAGACGGCATGCACGATGCTGTCAATAATCAGCTTGGTGATCCAGAGAAGAAAGGCGGGCAGGGTGGAGGAAAACAGGCGCGAAACCAGGCCGAACACCACAACCCAAGGTCCGGAATCCCACACAATCTTAAGCACGGCCGGAACGTTACGCAGAGCAGAGATTCGCTCGTGCCAGCCCGCCCAGTGACTTTCCCGTTCCGCCATGCTAGGTCCCTGCCGTCTTTGAGGGCTACCATTTCCAGACGGACGAATTGCCATGCTTGCCTGGGTGTGACAGTGTCGCCCTGTTACCTGTTATGAAACGGCCCTAGAAAAGATGCGAAAACCGCCGTCAAGGTTTATCGCGACACCATAACCCCAACAGTTAATAATAACTTAGAGGCAGTGAAATCGCCTCTAAAATCAGTTTGTGATAAGACAGCTCAAAACCAGACATTAGTCGGTAGGACATTACTGAGGTTACCGGGCGGTCGCTGGGTGTGGGATCACTTTGCTGTAAACTGCGATTTCAAGTGCAATGAGGCTTTCCATCTACTAAATCTGGAGTGCGCGGTGCGTTTGTCTTCCTGGTTTTTCAGCTTTCTCATTTTGATCGCCATCCCCTGCGGTGCGGTAACATCCAGCGATTACTATAATCACGTAATTTTCGACAATAGCATCACGCCTGATTATTACTATTACAGCAGCGGTCGCTCGGTTTTTCCCAGCACCGTCCAATTGCTCTCAGGATCGGTGCCCGTCGAAAAGAAGAACTTCTTCACGGCTCCGAATGCTTTACGCCTGCAGTGGCGTTCCGTGGCGGGCGGCAGCTGGCAGACGGAAGTGCGAGTTGTGAGTATGCGCAACCGGCTGACGGATTTCCGCGGCGACACTCTTTATATGTGGTGCTATTCGCCGGAAGGAATTCCTGCGGACGACTTGCCATTCATTCAACTCGAAGACGAAGACCACAATTTCACGGCGCCCGTTACGATGGATGGGATCACCGGCGATATGCCCGCCAAACGGTGGGTGCAGATCCGGTTGCCGCTCAGCGATTTCGCCACTGCCTCGATTCATCCTTTTCAGGCCCGCCGATTGCATAGCGTACACTTCGGTCAAGCTGCAGCGGATGACACGCCCCGAACTTTGATCATCGACGAAATCAAAATCGACGACCGGAATGCCGCTTCACCGGTTGCGCCTGAGGTGAGAAGCGCTCCGCGGCCGCCGGAGAATGTAGAAGCCAAAGGCTACGACCGGCACATTGATATTAGCTGGGAGCCGGTTGCCGATAACGACTTACAAAGTTACGCAATCTACCGTTCCATCGGGAAGCAAAAATTTCAGCCCATCGGCATTCAAAGCGCGGATATTAATCGCTATACCGATTTTATCGGCCGTTCGGGCGTGAAAGCTTCTTACCGTGTGAAGGCTGTCGACCGCTCTTATCGCCAGTCGGCGTTCTCTGAAGTGGCCAGCGCATCGACCAGAGAGCTCTCCGACGACGAGTTGCTCACGATGTTGCAAGAGGCGTGCTTTCGCTACTATTGGGAGGGGGCTCAACCGGTCGCAGGTGCAACGCTGGAGAATATTCCTGGCGACGAGCGAATTGTCGCGACCGGAGCCTCCGGCTTCGGCATCATGGCCCTCATTGTGGGGGTGGATCGCGGCTTCATTACGCGCGAGCAAGGTGTTCAGCGTCTCACCCAAATTCTGGACTTCCTGGAAAAAGCTCCGCGCTACCACGGCGCATGGTCTCACTTCCTGAACGGCTATACGGCCCAGAACATGCTGGTTTTTGGCATGTTCGATAATGGCGGCGATCTGGTAGAGACGTCATTTCTGATGGAAGGCCTGCTATCTGCACGCCAATATTTCAAGGGATCGAGCGAAGCTGAACAGAGCATCTACAACCGGATCACCACGCTCTGGAATACGGTGGAGTGGGATTGGTACCGGCACTCTGCAGAAGATAATGCGTTGCTGTGGCACTGGTCTCCGCAGTGGTCGTGGTACATCGATCATCGGCTCACTGGATTCAACGAAACCATGATCGCTTATCTGCTGGCCATTGCATCTCCGACGCATGGGGTTCCGGCAAGTCTTTATTACACTGGCTGGGCGGGACAATCGCCTGCGGCGATTGCGTATCGCTCCGGGTGGTCGGGCTCAACCGAAGGCGACCGCTATTTGAATGGTCACAGCTACTACGGCATCAAACTGGAGGTTGGTGAGGGAACGGGCGGTCCATTGTTTTTTACGCAGTATTCTTTTATGGGCTTTGATCCGCGCGGCATCCGCGACCGATACACTGATTATTTTGAGAACAACCGCAATCTTGCGCTTATCGATCTTGCCTATTGCGAGTCAAACCCAGGACACTTCCGGGGCTACGGTCCTGACGATTGGGGCCTGACGGCAAGCGACGATCAGTTGGGATATTCCGCTCATTCCCCGGACCTGACGAGCGACAACGGCACAATCACTCCGACCGGCGCACTCTCCTCTTTTCCCTATACGCCCGAGGCTTCCATGGCCGCCCTCAAGTTTTTTTACCGAGAGCTTGGAGATCGTCTCTGGGGAGTGTATGGTCCACACGACGCTTTCAACCTTACGCACAACTGGTTCTCACCGGTTTACATGGGGCTTGATCAAGCTCCAATCGTGGTCATGGTAGAGAACTACCGAACCGGCCTCATCTGGAAAATGTTCATGTCAAATCCCGAGATCCAACCAATGCTGGACAAGATTGGCTTTCAGCGGGATGGCTTAGAAAAGGCTTTCGCGACGCACTAATCAAGCCGCTTTTTGTTGCATGGGAATTCAGATCTCTCTTTTCTTTTTTCTCTTTAAATTTCCCTACGACCCTTTGAACCTGCTTTTCATCTAATTAACAGCAGTAACTAGCGGTACATTTCGTTTTTTGGATGAAAGCAATCAGGGAGGAACTCGTATGAGAGCCCTTATTATCAGCGTTTTCATAGCGGTGGTCTCGTGCGGGATCTCAGCCGCTCAAGGAACAACATCAAACCCAGGCATGGCGCCCCAGACCCATAGTCTGCCGCCGTCTCCGCCGCCAACTTCCACGCCCCCACAGCCCAGCACGAATACCAGAATTGCGCCTGGCAGCGTTATTCCTGTCCAACTGACCAAAAGCATCGACGCGAAAAAAGTGAAGACTGGTGACGAGGTCGAAGCTCAGGTCACGGAAGATCTGAAGGCGGCAAATGGTGAAACTATTGTGCCTAAGAATACGAAGGTCATCGGCCGGGTAACCGAAACGCAAGCGCGTAATAAGGAACAGAAGGAGTCGGAAATCAGTATTGCCTTTGACCATGCGGTCATGAAGAATGGCGATGTGTCGATGCCGATGTCAATTCAGGCAATCATCGCTCCTTCTTATCTAACCGGTGGCAACAATAGTGCAAGTGCAGAAGGGACAGCTCAACCATCGTCGACTCCGTCGGCCACTGGGGCGCCAGGCAACAATCGTTCTGGAGGTATGGGAGCGCCGCCATCGCAGAGCCCGAGCGCCGCGGCGGAAGATGTGCCCACCACCAATTCCAATAAAAATTCCCGTCAGCCAATTACCGGAAATACGCAGGGTGTGCTGGGCATACCGAATCTTTCACTCTCGGCGACCTCTGACTCGACTCACAGTTCAGTGATGACCTCGGAAAAAAATAACGTGAAGTTGGAAGGGGGTACGTTATTGCTTCTGCGGGTGAATCAGTAAAGCGAGCGCCAGCGTCACAAATCGTAGTCTCAAAAGATCGTGGTTTCCCAGATCGTGGTTTCACAGATCGTAGTCTAGAGATCAAAGATGCGATAGACGGCCGATGGTTCTTGCGCTTGTAACAAGGAAATCGCAACATTATGAACCGCAACTCCGGCAGGAGTTCGTCCGTCGGTCTTTCCATGATGGGCATGGCCGTGCACAACCAGATCGGCGCCGTGCCGATCGATAACCTCGGCTAGACGCGAGGTGCCCAGGAACGGGAAGATTTCTGTCGCCTCCCCTTGTACCGTCTCGGCAATCGGTGAGTAGTGCAACACCACTACGCGTTTCCGGGCGCGCAGCTGAGACATGGCGCGCTCGAGCTTCAGAGCTTCATCAATTGACGCTTGCACGAACTGTTTGATTTCGCGCTCTCCAAAGGCGGTCAGCATTCCACGTCCGAATCCACCGACAAAACCTTTTGTTCCGGCGAAACCAACGCCATCCCGCTCGTAGGCAGTGCCATCCAGTAGTTTGATTCCCGCCGAAACAATCATTCGGCAAAGCTCTTCCTCTTTGCCGCTTTCGTAATCATGATTTCCCAGCACAACGATCGTAGGAATGCGCAGCCGGACCAGAACATTCAATAGCGGCTCCATCTCGGCGGCTTGCCCATAATTAGTGAGATCGCCAGCGAGAACCAGCATGTCGGCGTCATTCCGGACACGCTCAAACTGGTCCTGCAGCGTGGCATAGCTGTGCGGGTTGAAATGCAAATCGGCAGTGGCTGCGATTCTCATAGGTTTGCAGACACCGACGCGGGTTTCCGAGTTCTTGAGCGATTGGCAGATGCCTTTCGGCAATTCCCGATCTGCTCCAGGCGGCTCTTCCTGTTTTCTTCCAGAAGGTTTGCCAATCCCCACTCCTTCAAATCAATCGCAAACATATTATCGTCGACAAGACTGCCGCGAAACTTTGCTTGCGGGGTCGGTTTCGCAATCTCGTTTTCGAGCCGTCCCAACAACAGTCGCCATACGTTGGCTGGTACGTAGTGGGTTTGCGCCGGATAGACATAGCGAAACAGCAAGAGCGACCACAGAAGCATTTCCCAGTGTTCTCCAATAAGTTGTAGCTCGCGATCCCAATCGAAAGATGGATGCGTCCCATAGATGACATGGGCAATATCAGCCCCGTCGAAGCGTTCGCGCCGCGTCACGAAGATTTTTGACGCCACCAACTCCTCCGGCGCCAGCACCCGGGTCTGTACGCCATGTACGACTGCCGGACTCGCACGCTCAATCCATGAGTTCTCGACCGCGAATACGCCGTTGCTCATCCCGGTGATCAAGTCGACAAAGAACCCCCCTTTGCGCGCTTTGAACAGCCACACCGGGTCGCGAACCTCACACTCAAAGCCTCGTCCCCGTAAATAGGGGAGCACCTTTAAAGCGGTGCATGCAGTCATAAACAAATCGAGATCTTTGGTGAAGCGGCAAATTCCGGTATGTTGACGCAGGGCAAAAGCTCCCGAAACCGCGTAAGGTATCTGTCGTTCCTCAAGCGCGTTGAGGACTTCGCGAAAAAGCGTAGCTTGCTCCTCAGGGATGTCCGTGGGCATGGACGAAGTCACGGGCAACGACTCTTCGGGTTTGCACACTTTTGCCACGGAGCTTGGATGTGCTCTCGCGCCCTGCGGTTGGTGCAGTTCTGAGGGGCCTTCCGAAGATCAAATGCAGATGAAACAGAGTTGCGTCAGGAAACGATTGTAAGAATCTCTACCGCGCTTGGCGTGCCCGTCTTGTGCACCAGCACAGAATCATTTCGTCTCTCGAGGAGCAAATCGACGCTGATGCCACCGCAGCGCAGGTCGGTGAGAGTCAAGTTCGGAATTCCGTCCGGCAAATACGGATCGTCGAAAAGGATCCGCTTGCGTTCGGCATTGATTGAAATGCCGAGACACGCTTGCAATATCAGAAACGGAGCCGCGGCCGCCCAGGCCTGAGGCGAACATGCGACCGGATAAAGGGTTGGACCTTCTCCGGGCCGGCGATCGACTCCACAAAACAGCTCCGGCAATCGATGCAACTCAACGTAACTGCTTAGATCGAGTAGAGCCATAAAAATCTGGCCCGCGAGTTTCTTAAAGCCATATTTCGCCAATCCACTGGCGATCAGCGAATTGTCATGCGGCCATATCGAACCGTTGTGGTAGGAAAGCGGGTTGTAACGCGCTTCCCCCGCAGCTACTGTGCGCACGCCCCAACCATTGAATGATTCTGGCTGGAAAAGAGTTTGCGCCACTTGCTGCGCGTGTTCCGGAGAAACGATTCCTGTAAACAGGCATTGCCCTGCATTCGATGCGCGGACCCGGCAAGCCCTCTTCTCACCATCGAGAGCAAGTGCGTACGTTGAAAGCTCTTCGCACCAGAACTGTTCTTCGAAACGCGCCTGCAGGTTCTCCGCTTCCACTTCCAACTCGGCCGATCTTTCAGCCGACACTCCTGCAAACCGGCACAAGTGAGAGGCAGCTAATTTCGCGGCGTAGACATATCCCTGCACTTCGCAGAGCGCAATTGGAGATTCAGCAATCGAGCCGTTGGCGTGGAAAATCGAATCACTGGAATCCTTCCACCCTTGCTGCACCAATCCTTTCGTACCCTGCCGGCGATATTCCACAAAACAGTCACCATCGGCGTCTCCGAATTCGTCGATCCAGCGCAGCGCGCGCTCGATGTTTGGCCATAACTCCTTGATGAACTTGGCATCTGCGGTCCGCTCGTAATAGGCGCCGGCAAGAATAATGAAAAGAGGAGTTGCGTCAACGCTTCCGTAATACCTGCCGAAGGGGACCTCGCCCAAAGCCGCCATTTCCCCTTGCCGCATCTCGTGCAGGATCTTTCCCGGTTCTGCCTCGATCGCCGGATCGATCTTGGTTGCCTGCGTTGACGCCAGACACTGCAGGACGCCGCGTGCCATATCCGGATTTAGCCACAACGACTGTAATGCCGTAATAATCCCATCCCTTCCAAACACGGTGCCGAACCAAGGAACCCCGGCGTAAGGGTAGTTGCGTTCGGGATTGCCGACCATCATCATCTGCACATCGGCGATGGAACGGTTGATCCAGTCGTTGAATCGCGAATTTGAACTTGACATGCGTGGAAAAGCATTTGCCATACTTTCCAGTTCGTGGCGGGCTTTCCGTATAGCACGCGGATATTCAACCGTTTGTTCTGCCGCTTTGGAATCGCATGCAATAGAAAAATAGAAGCAGGCTCGCTCCTTTGGACGAAGGGTGAGCTCATAGCGCAAATCCTTGTCCGTTACTCGAGTGGGAGCACAACCCCAGCGGATAAGGGTCTGCCGCAGGACCGCATCACGCCCCTCGTAGGCGAGGCGAACCGAATCCGAAGTCACTTCCGCAGGCAGAAATGTGCCCGTCTTTTCCCGATGCATACCTCGAACTTCGAAAATATCCGCAAAGTCGGCTGCGAACGACATGCGAAAAGGAACGAATAGATCAGAGAGTCCGTGGTTAACGAAAACGAATTCCTCGTAACAACTGTTCTTCCATAAGAATCGCGAGCGAAGCACATGGAGCGTCCCACGCGGAATCACCACCTGTTGGTCGCGGGATACATCCAGGTTGGCGAGGTCGCCCGTAAACAAGAAATTTCCGGTCTCGACCGTTGAGCTTAATAGTAACGGCCGGGTTCCCCAGAGGTGCACCATCAATTCAGACAAGTGGCGCGTGTCCTCAAAAAAAAGACCTTGCTCTCCCATTCCAGTGCTTTGGACATCTCCGAGGCGGTCGAAGACGAAAAACGTTCTTCCATATTTGAGAACGCGTGCCCGGTCGTCGGTGGGCGACTGAGAAGTAGCTATGTAGTAGTGTTGGGTAGCAGGTCTGTCCAACTCAGAACTCCGTGGTTAACGGTGAGTGCCGACGGTTCTCCTCGAACCAATCGTTGGTAAATAGTAAGGTAATCGCGGGCCATCCGCTCGTCGGAAAAATGATGTTCAAAGTATTTTCGGCAAAGGCGCCGGTCGATCTGATCAAGCTTCTTAATCGCTTCGACGGCATCGTCGCGATTGTCGACGATGAAACCCGCTGTTCCATCTTCGATCACTTCGGGCACAGAGCCGCTTCGATAAGCGATCACCGGCGTTCCGCATGCCAAAGCCTCGATCATGACCAGTCCAAACGGCTCGGGCCACTGAATGGGAAACAAGAGAGCGGCTGCGTTGCCGAGGAAGGCATCCTTCTCATCGCTTCCGATCTCGCCAATATACTCGACCAGTCGACAATTCAACATCGGCTTGATTCGATTTTCATAATACGCGCGATCTGCGGGATCGACTTTGGCTGCAATCTTCAGGGGAATGCCGGCTTGGCATGCAATTTTGATTGCCTCGTCCAATCCCTTTTCGGGCGATACCCGGCCGAGGAACGCCAGGTATTTACCTTCTCCCTTACCGAGCGTAAGCGACTCTCGCGGCATTCCGTGAAGTACTGTACCGTGCCAGTTTGCCCAAGGCAGCGGCGCTCGCTGCGAATTTGAAATCGAAACCAGAGGTTGTTCGCTGAAAGTACGATAAATCGGCACAAGATCGGGAATATCCAGGCGTCCGTGTAATGTCGTCACGCAAGGCACGTCTACCCGTCTCAGGATCGGAAAGGGAAGATAGTCGACGTGAGAATGGATCAAGTCGAAGCTGGCCGCTTCGCTGTATACCTTTTCCATCATAAGAATATGATGGGCCAGAGAATCCGTACACTGTGGGTCAAGCCGTAACGCACTCGGACATGCCGGTACGAGGCGGGCAGTGGTAACGGAGTCACCGCTGGCGAACAGAGTAACATCATGTCCTAACCGGACGAGTTCTTCGGTGAGCCACGACACAACTCGCTCAGTCCCGCCATACAAACACGGTGGAACGCTTTCGTAAAGCGGCGCTATTTGTGCAATTCTCATGAGATATCGGTTCGCCAACTCTGAAAGTCCGGCTTTCCTCCGATTCGAACACACCTGGAGACACGTACACCCTAACGCGACTCACAGGATTCCATATAAGACGATAAATGGGCGAAGTTACGTAGGTCTATCAGGTTAGAGCTGTAGCGCGTTTCTCGATCCATCGTATCAGTTTGACATTATGATTTTAGAAGCGTGAGAAAACTTTCGCTATTTTGCCCGACGCTCGGGTTGCTGCGTTACTCAGCCTCCTTGCGCGGTACTTTCGCGCCTTTCTTTCGCGCTTCTGAAAGGCCGATGGCGATTGCTTGCTTGCGGCTTTTGACGGTTCCTCCCTTGCCGCCCCTTCCCGACTTCAAAGTGCCCTGCTTCTTCCTGCGCATCGCGCTGGCAACGGTTTTGCCGGCTGCCTTGCCGTACTTTCGTCCACCGGATTTCCTTCCCGAACGTTTCGTAGCTGCCATTGGTTTTCTCCTGGCCAGCTTAGTGAAGAAAAACCTACCCAAAGGTTGTCGCGCTCGTCTTTATTGGCAACGTCCTTGCTGCTCCAGCATCAAAACTTGCGGCTGCTAGACTGGAAGGTCGGGATTCTGGAAAAGGAGGCTCTGTATGAAAGCGGTGACTGGAGTATTTCGTTCCGAGGCTGATGCGCAGCGAGCTCTTACTCAGGTTCGTTCAATTGGTCTGGCAGAAGATCGGATCACTCTTTTGACTCCGAATCGCGCGCGAACCCAGCAACCGGAGGCGCCGGTTGTCGCCGCAGAGCAATCCGGTATGGGAAAGGCGGTGGGGGCAGTCATAGGAACGGCGGCGGGAATGTCGGGAGGCCCGCTTATTGTTGCTGCACTCATACCCGGAGTTGGTCCCATCACTGCGATCGGATTGCTGGGTGGAGCACTCCTGGCGGCGGCCGGAGCCACCGTTGGTGCTGTCGCCGGAGGAAAGTTTGAAAATGCGATGACCGAAGGCCTGCCCGAAGATGAGTTATTTGTGTACGAAGATGCACTTCGCAAGGGCCGCAGCGTTTTGATCGCCCTAGCCGATGACGAGGCCGCGGCCTCCCGCGTCCGCGAAGTGTTAATGGTAGAGGGATCGGAAACCGTGGACGCTGCCCGCGAACAGTGGTGGATTGGCTTGCGCGACGCCGAGCAAGAGCATTATTCGTCCTTCAGCCGGAACCTGACGGATGACGAAAAGTTCTATCGCCTAGGTTTTGAGTCTGCGCTGCACGCGCGAAGTCGATGTAAAGAATATGATCAAGTACTGGGGGAGATGACGGCTCAAATTGAAGAACTCGAACGCCAAAATCCTGGCGCCGACGTAGCCGAAGCTTTCCAGCGCGGTTACGAGCGAGGGCGCGATTACTATCAGCAATTCTGTAACGAATCCAAAGCGGCGTAGAGCAAAGATCGTCTCAGTGCAGAAAACAAGGTCCCCGCCTGCCTGCCAGGGGCAAAACCGCAAGGAAGCCGAGGGCGAGCAAAATCCCGCTGTCGGGCTCTGGCAATGACGTGAGTTTGTCTTCTCCTTTGGAGAGGTCCGCACTAGCGTAGCCTTTTGCTCCCGGGGTCAACAGAATGACTGCACGATCCTTAGGCATATCCCCCAGCCTGCTGCTGAACGCACTCCTGAATATGACCGGCCCCATCGATGTTATTGTCATTGCGGGCGCCGTTCCAGTCAGCGCGCCTGTAGATTTGGGTAGCAATCGTTCTCGATACACGGGGGCCAAGCTGCTTCCGGATGTCGACAAACAGATAACCACGAGAAGACAAACTACAGAACTCCACCCTTGCAAACCTAAAAACCTATTCCTGATCGATTTTGAACTCGTTGTCGACATGGGGAGGGACTCCATTACAGGGACCGCGGGCGCTACGGTACAAAATTCAGCTACTTAAATTGTGCTGACAAGTCAGAAGGGCAGGAATACCGTGAACCCTGTAAAAGTGCGAAAGAAGTATCGGTTTTGCACACGGTCCTCTTCTGCGACCCTGATTTCCCTGAGTTCTCAGGCGTATGGGTATGGTGCAGGACCGGCTCCGCATGACAATGCCGGCAATAGGGAACCGAAATATTCCATCCCCGTTCCGCTCCATCTATCCAAATCTGGGCGTGCAAGTAACAAAGGACCGAGCCGCAGGGGCACAGAATTGGCTACAGGAGCCGCAGTAGTCTGCACATCAAGAATTCTGTTAGAGATCGGATGAGTTGCTGATCCTCGAGTGGGTTGGGAAGAAAGTCCATCGTTTCCCATGACGGCGCGATAGAGTGGAAATAGCTAATTGCAATTTTAGAAGTGTGAAATAGGTATGTCGGCCCGCCAAGAAAACACGTCTCGGTGCACAAGCGGACAAAGTTTTCATGCCGATTCTTTCTTCCACATGGCGGTGTGACGGCATAAAAGCTCGTAGCACTCGCATGCAGCATCTTCCAGACGTCCGCGGTTTTCTATCCTGACGTGACCGCGATTGTAAGTGATCAATCCAGCCTTCGACAGAAGACCTGCGGCTACGGTGACGCTTGACCGGCGAGTCCCCAACATGTGCGCCAAAAATTCATGTGTCAGGGGGATGACGTCGCCCCCTACCCGATCCTGGCTCATAAGCAGCCACCGGGCTAGCCGCTCGTCTACTTCATGGAGACGGTTGCAGGCAGCAACCTGCGCCCCCTGCATGGAAATCATCTGTGCATACTGGAGCATTCGCTGCTTCAAAATGTCGCATTGCCGTAAGGCTTTTGCCAGGTTTTGAGTACTTATCCGGAACGCCGTGCCCTCAATCTGAACCAGGGCGCGGGTGTCGCTGGACGCAAAGCCCACCGCGAGTTGTAGTCCCGTGCACCCTTCTTTGCCGGTTAATCCGACTTCTACGCTCTTTCCATCCCTCATAACACTGAGGATTGAGACCAGCCCACTATCGACAAAATATGCGTACTGGATTGGCTGCTCCGATTCCTGCAGGACATCGTGCGTGCGAAGTTGCACGAAGGTAAGTTGGGAAAGGATGCAATCGCACTCTGGCGATGGAAGCCCCAACAAAAGCTCATTCCTTACCGGGTTTCCTTCAATATTGGGGGTAGATCTGCGAGCTAATTTGGCGCGCGACGGGACCATCGACGGCCTCCTTGCACAGAAGAACTTCTGTCTGATTTTGCAAGGGACCGTCTCCCATAAAGGGGTACGGCGGAAGGATGCTAGAAAAGACAACACGATTGTAGCACGTACGATGGCAGGATGATCGCAGCTGAGATCTGCGTTTCAGCCGAACGTACCAAGGAGTAATATCAACGAATGACAGCGCGATTCGGTAGTGCCCATCGTTCCAATGGAAATAGGATTCTGGCTGCGATGCTGGCTTTGGTCGGCCTATCTTGTCTCAGTTTTGGGCAAGAAGCCCAACGGCCCGGCGGCAAAACTGCCAATCAGCCTGCGGCGAACATCGCGCGCGGAAAATATATTGTGGAGGGGCTCGCGGTCTGCAGTCAGTGCCACACTCCGCGCGATAGCGATGGTGTCCTGGATCGCGCACACTGGCTCGAAGGTGCTGCTTTATGGCTGATTCCTGCACAGCCGGTCGAACATTGGCCGCTGCAGGCGCCGCGAATTGCGGGAAATCCACCCGGCACTGACGCTGAAATGATGAAGCTCCTCACTACAGGCATTTGGCGAGACGGAAAACCCTTGCGTCCTCCGATGCCCCAATTCCGGATGACGGAGCCCGATGCGGAGGCAGTCGTGGCTTATCTGAAATCGCTTGAGCCCAGCCAACGCTGAATGTAGCACTGCGTGAAAGCCGTTGTCGAAAGTGGACAATGGCTTTGTTCTTTCTATGTCAAACGATTTGGATGCGGTTGTGATTGGAGCAGGCGCGGCCGGGCTGATTGCTGCTGCGGCTCTCGGTCGCGCCGGTTTAGCGGTAAAGATGCTCGAGGCGCGTGATCGCATTGGAGGTCGCATATTTACGTTGCATGATTCCAAGTGCAGCGCTCCGGTTGAACTTGGCGCAGAATTCATTCACGGACGCCCTCCGGAAATATGGGAATTGCTGAAGCAGCGGAAAATCCGCACTACAGAGGTGAACGGAGATCACTGGTGTGTGCGAAACGGTCAGCTATCTACCTGCGACTTCTTTTCCGATGTCGAGAAGATTCTAAGGAAGATGGATGGCCGGAAGCGCGATCAATCGTTTCGGGATTTTTTAAACAAATGTTGCACATCGTCGAACGACAGCCCCCGGCTGCGAGAAGCAAAAGAATGGGCTACCGGTTACGTCAGCGGATTCAATGCGGCCGATCCTGCTTTAGTCGGGGTTCATTGGCTGTTGAAGGGAATGCGCGCCGAGGAAAAAATTGAAGGGGATCGTATCTTTCGCGCCCAGCACGGCTATGCGAATCTGCTCCAAATTCTCGAGCAACAATTGAACGATCTAAATATCGCCGTTCAGAAAAGCACGCCAGTTGAGAGGATTCGTTGGCGCGCCGGGAACGTGGAGATAAAGACGCGCGGTCAAACAGGCATGGAAACGGTTTCGGCTAAGCGCGTACTTATTACGATTCCTCTCGGTGTGCTTCAGGCGGGGATTCAGACGACGGGGTACGATCAGGGTGGCGCCGTCCGCTTCGACCCCGACTTGCCGGTCCCGAAACAAAAAGCAATCAATAACGTAATGATGGGGAAAGTAATTCGGGTTACCTTGAGATTTCATCAACGTTTTTGGGAGGACCTTCCGAAAGTTCGTGTGAATGCCAAAACGATGCGGGGGATGAGCTTTCTTTTTTCGCACGATGACTGGTTCCCAACGTGGTGGACGATGTCTCCCGAAAGCCTGCCGTTTCTCATTGGATGGGCGCCATTTCGTTGTGCGGAGAGGCTTTCGGGACAGAGCAAATCGTTCATCGTTGAACAAGCCCTGAACGCCCTTCATCGTCTGATGGGCGTGAGTGTCCGGGAGCTTGAAACTTTATTTGAAGAAGCGTTTTGCCATGACTGGCAAAATGATCCATTTTCGCGCGGTGCCTATAGTTACGGAAGAGTAGGAGGGGATGGCGCCGAACAAGCGCTCGCAAGGCCGATCAAGAACACGCTGTTTTTCGCAGGCGAAGCTACGGACTTCGCCGGTCTCAACGGAACGGTTCATGCCGCAATGGCCAGCGGAAAGCGTGCAGCCAATGAAATGATCAAAGCTGCTGCTTCTGATGGAAAGCGAGCAAGAGGAAGACCAACTAGAAAGTAATGCCGTTCTCACCGCGGCTTGCTGGACAGCATGCCATTAAGCCGTTTTTCGCTCTTCAATATCTCTCTTTCTTTTTCTTTGGCATGGATCTCGACCTGCTCGTGCTTGATGTCGAGACGAAGATGATTGTAAATACTCATGTATTGGTTCGCGACCCACACCAGCGCAAATAGCGAAATCAGATATCCCCGCCAGTCAGAATAGAGTAATCGGAACCGGGTTAGAAAAAGAAACAACGCTGCCACGTAATGGCTGAAGCAATATTCGCAGGTAAACAGGTAGAAGAATTTACGGCGCGAGAAGTTTCTTGCATCCTTCGATTGCCGCTGGCAGTAATCCCGGGGCTCCCGAAAAACCTCCTCATGGGTGACCGTCCACGCAATACACGCGACAGGTATCGAAAGGATCAGCAGCCACGCGAATTGGAGCCCGACCGGCGGCACGGTCGATCTTGGATGCCAAGGATCAAAAAAGGGATTAGAGGTTCTTCACCTGCCCGTAATTCAGCAAACTAACAATGAAAATCCCACCACAGATATTTCCCAGGGTGGCAGGTCCAAGCCAGCGAAGATATCCAACCACCGGGACCGCTCCCGCCATTACCGCGGAGAGAATCTCGCCGCTACCGGCGATGCAATGGGCAAAGCGACCGATTCCGACGACAAAGGTAAGCAGGTAGACGATCGCGAACTGACCAATCGTCCAATGGCTGGCTGTAACCGTCCACGCCACCAGCGCAATCAGCCAGCCCCCGATAATGCCGGCCCAGAAAAAATGTGCTGCAGATCCTGAGTCTCCTTCTGTTCCGAGTGCGACCAATTGCGAGAGAATATCCGGGCGCAGCGCGGAGGTTTTAACCGCCAGCAATGCGAACAAAATAGCACCCAAAATATTGGCGCTATAAACTACTGCCCAAAGTCGCAGTGTTTTCATCAGGTGGCGACGCTCATCGAGCACCAGAACCACTGGGTACAAAGTATTCTCCGTGAACAACTGCGCCCGGCCGATGATTACGGCGATGAAGCCAATTGGATAGATAAGGTAAGGAGCGATATGCTGGCCCGCTCCAGGCCCAACGATCGCACGAATTGAGGCGACGCCGAGTCCGGTGAGCCCCATCGTGAGGCCACCGGCGACTCCAGAGAAAGCGAGTTTTTGATTGGAGCGGCGCAATTCGTCGCGCGCGTTGTCGATCGCTGCCCGGAAGATCTCGACCGCCGTAAGCCTTCGCGTGTCTGGCGCAGTGTCTTCCTGCTGTGTAGCTTTAACGGGGCTCAGAATATTTCTCCGCGAGCTGAATGCAGCGAGTTGGATGCCGAAATACTGCTCGATGAAGAAAGGTTTTTTGAGATCATTCGCCCGAAAAGCCGGGAATCTTCTCAGCGACGGGCAATTAGCCGAGCATACACAGAGCAGCAGGGAAATGTTGGAACAGTTCTGAGACAGCAATATTCGTTTCAGATTTCCCACGTACCGTACTCTCTCCGGTAAAAGCGTTCCTATGCTGCTCGCCGCGGACGCAGGATGGAAGCAAAATCTGCGTATCTTCCCACACCTTCACTCCAATCGGCGGGACATCGCTATCGCCAAGCAAACTGGCCACCATTCGCGGCACTGCTACAAGAACGCACTCGCTTTCCAGTTTTCGGACGAAGGCAACAATGTGACTGGCTTTTGCGCCTTGAACCGTCAACGGAAAATAATCGCCCTGCTGAAAAACATGAGGCCACTCTTTGCGAAAACACAAGGTCTTCCACGTCAAATACAACTTGAGTTCGTCGTTTTCGGGAGTTTCGAGGAGTCGCGCTATGGAAAGAGGGTTAGGTTCGCTGCCCATTCTCCTGAGAGTCTCGAACACTTGCCGGCGGCGAACGTAATCGACTGGACGCCGGTTATCCGGATCAACCAGACTGAAATCCCAGAGGTCGTTACCTTGATAAATATCCGGAACACCGGGACACGTCAGTTTGAGAAGCGTTTGCGACAGGCTATTCCATAATCCAATGCGAGAGACACGCCTCTGGAAGGGCACAAAGTCGGTCAGAAAGCGATTTTTACTGGCGGGATTCAACAAGGCACGGACAAATGATGTAACAGCTTCTTCGTACGCAGCATTTCGATTGATCCAACTTGTGTTTTGCTTGGCCTCGCGGATGGCTTTCAATATATAGTTCTCGATCCGATCGCAAAACGCCTTCCAATCCTCTTCGCCGCCGAAAGGTTTCGATGGCCATGCACCCACCAAAATTTGATACAACAAATATTCATCATTCGCTGAGGGCGCGGGCTCGCCATTAACGTCATTCTTATAGCTGCGGTTGAGTCGTTTCCAATCTCTTACCCGGAGCCTCCACGGTCCCGTGATCTCCGAGAGCACATTGATCCGAGCACGTACATCTTCCGACCGCTTTGAATCATGCGTGCTAGTAGCCAGCATAGTATGAGGCCAACTGCTCAGGCGTTCCTGGTTTGCCTTGTGAAATTCAGACGGTGAGACTCCGAAGCGGTGGAGATCGCTTCCAACATCATTCAGCGACACCAGGCGATTGAACTGATAAAAAGCGGTGTCTTCGAGCCCTTTCGCCATCACCGGGCTGGTGAACTGCTGGAACCTCATGGCGAACGCGGTGACCGCTTCCCGATAAGCAGCATCGAATCGGTCAGCGATGCGAGTCAGAAGAACTTCACCGATGAAATCGAACACGCTGATGTCCGCGGCTGGGTTTCTCCGCTTCGCCGATTCGATAGCCGTGCCGATGTAGTGCGCATCGTCAGCCGAGACGCCGGAGGGGCTCACATAGGTGCGGTATACGGGAAAACTCGCGACCACCTCGGTGAGAGCGTCACGCAGGCTGTTCAGAGTGAAGTCGCAGGTATGACGCTTGGAAAGCGCGATTCGGGCGAGCTGATTGGCCAGAACATTCAGTTCACTGACTAAAGCAACCCGAATGATAAGTTTGCGACAACGATAAGCGAGGTCATCGAAATCAATCTCATCGCCGATAAAGTTTCGATAGATGCGATCCATGCGGCCGGCGCTTGTTGGGTCGACGAACAGCCCATTTACGAGATTGCTGAAATCGTACCCGGTGGTGCCGCAGACTGGCCATTCTCGGCGAAGTCGCTCCTCGCCTGTAAGAATCTTCTCGATCACGACATATAGCGATTCTTCACCGTTATTTTGCGACCTGTTCCTTGCGCTTGCTATTGCATTTTGCAGACGTTCGAAATACTGAGCGGGGTTGTATAAACCATCAGGGTGGTCGATGCGCAGACCATCTACCTTGCCTTCGCCGACGAAGCTCAAAATGAGGCGGTGGGTCGCTTGAAAAACACTTTCGTTCTCCATGCAAAGTCCGGCAAGGTCGTTAATATCAAAAAAGCGCCGGTAGTTGATGTCATCGGAGGCGACTCTCCAGTTCGCCAGGCGGAAAGCCTGCACCTTGATAAGTTCATGCAGTTCGTCAAAGCTCGCAGGATCGGAAGGGGTGCCGTTCATCGATTCAACGCTCTCGAGGATGCCAGTGGTGATTTCCATCGATCGCGCGCATAAAGCTGCCAGCCGACGCTTATTGATTTCCTTGTCGCGGTTGCGTTCCACTACACGGTCGCTGCTCACCTCCTGCCTGCGCGGCAAATGGCCGAAAGCAGTGATCAGGCTTTGAAACTCCAATAAGTCCGGGTCCTGTTCGCCCAACCTCCTCGTTAACTGGTCAGAAGCGCGCTGCAGAATGCGAGGATACTCGCGCGGATTTACCGGAAAGCGGTGAGTGCGGTAGGAAATATCAAACGCTCCTCGCTCCGCGTGGAAAATTAATTTTAGTTCTCCACTCTCGAGGACGGCTCCGTAATGATCGTGCAGCACAGGCACGAGCACTTTTCCATGCAGTTCTTCTTTTAGAGGATGCCAGTCGATATCAAAAAAACAAGCGTAGGCCGAAGCCTCGCCATTTTCGAGAACATCGAGCCACCACACGTTGTCGGCGCCCATTACTCCCATGTGATTGGGAACGATATCGAGAATCAAAGCCAGGTCATGTTGATGGAGAGTCGAAACAAAACGGTCAAAGTCTTCGGCCGTGCCGATTTCCGGATTGAGCGAGTTGTGATCGACAATGTCGTATCCATGCATGCTTCCAGGACGAGCCTTGAGGCATGGAGAAATGTAACAGTGACTGATGCCGAGCGCGGAAAGATAGGGAACGATTGCCTCGGCCTGGGCAAAAGTAAAGTCTCGGTTGAGCTGCAGGCGATAGGTCGCGCGCGGGATTGGCGAGCGCGCACTCATGTTTCGAGGAACCACACCACCGACCAAGCCGGCAGCGTTCCTTGCTGCACGTCTGTTTGGTTCACTCCCTCACTTGCGTAAATCATAGAGGATGCGGGAGGAGTCGGCCCTGAGAGCAAAGCCGCGCTGAGATTCGCCAGCAGAGTGAGTTTGGCGTTGTCCGGAAAATCCCAGTGTACGTTAAGTCCGCGATCGCCATGCACTCCGTAATGTGCCTTGATGACGCACGCGTCCGCGAGCCGCGGGGCTATGTGCTGGCATCTGAGTTTCAGCAGTTCACGATAGAAGCGCAACCATTCGCAATGAATCCTTTCGCTAAGCTCATTCCAATTAAGTCTTGAGTAATCAAAAGTCTCTACGGAGTTGGGATCCGGTATGCCGGCGCGTGCGGCTGGGTCGTTGAATCTCGTAAAACGCGCAAACTCATTTCGCCGGCCTGCCGCAACGGCTTCAGCCAGCCCGGGCTCAAAATCGCAGAAAAAGAGAAATGGAGTTTTGGTGCCGAATTCTTCGCCCATAAAAAGCAGCGGCGGAGATGGAGCGAGCAAAAGTATAGCCATGGCAGCACGAATGGCACGCGCGTCGGCGATGGTCGTAATTCTCTCTCCAAACGCACGATTTCCAATCTGATCATGATTCTGAAGGAACGAAACAAATGCGTCGAGTGGCAAGCCGGTTGTGGGTTCCCCACGCGTTTTCCCATTTCTAAAGACCGAGACTTCACCCTGGTACGCGAACCCCTCAACCAGACAGCGCCCGAGGCGATCGAGAGGACGATCGGAGTAGTCCGAGTAATATCCATCGCATTCGCCGGTGAGCAGCACATGCAGAGCATGGTGGACATCGTCGTTCCACTGAGCGGTGTAACTTTGCGTTCGGCATTGCTTGCTGCGACGCAGGAAACGCGCCTGGTTCAAATCGTTTTCGAGAATAAGATGGATGTGCCGATCGGAATCGACAGATTGTTTTGCGACCACGGCCAACTCCGTCAGGATATGCGGCTCGGAGTCATCAATGATCGCATGCACTGCGTCCAGACGAAGCCCATCGAAATGAAATTCGGTCAACCAGTAAACGGCATTGTGGATGAAAAAGTCCCTGACGGCTCGGCTCTCAGCTCCATCGAAATTGATTGCTTTGCCCCAGGGAGTATGGTGACGGTCAGTAAAGAACTGGGGCGCGTAGGCGTTCAGATAATTTCCTTCCGGGCCGAAATGGTTATACACCACATCGAGCAAAACCATCATTCCACGTTCATGCGCCCTTTGAATGAAGCGCTTGAGATCGTCAGGACGTCCGTATGTGCTGTCGGGCGCGAATGGAAAAACGCCGTCATATCCCCAATTGCGCCGGCCAGGGAAGTCGGCCAACGGCATGAGTTCGATTGCGGTGATTCCGAGATCGGCGAGATAGTCCAGGCGGTTCACGCGCGGATGAAAAAGTTCCCTCCGGGGTGAAAGCTCCAACGTGCAACTCGTAGATGACAGCATCTTTCCACGGCCGTCCACGCCACTCGTTATCATGCCACTCGAAGGCATTGGGGTCGATAACCTCACTAGCTCCGTGCACATCGTGAGGCTGAAACCGTGACGCCGGATCAGGAACTTCCTTCGTGCCATCGACCCGAAAACGATACAGCGTTCCTGGTTTGGCTGCGTCGGTCACCAACTCAAACCAACCGTTGCTCGCGCGCTTCCGTGGGAAGCTGCTTCGAAGCGTTGGAACCAATAAGGCAGAGCTCAATCTTACGAGCGGCAGGAGCCCAGAGCCGAAAACGCATGCTTCCATTCTCAAGGCGCTCGGCGCCGAAAGGCATGCTATGACGGCGCTTCATTCGACTCTTCCTTCTTGCCGTTTCGGCGTTCCATCAAAACCGCCATCGAACGCGCCTGCAAAGGATACGGTGTACCGGAATCGTGCGTATCCGCCGGACGCAAACCATCCTCTCGCGACGTGTCCATCCACGCTACCCAGCGCGTTCCTGGATGAAACACGGGCAAGGTGAACGCAATATCATCATGGTGAGCATTCAGGAGCACTAGAAAATTTTCGTCACCAATTCGCCGGCCACGTTCGTCGGTTTCGTCCAATCCCTGACCTGCAAGAAACATTCCCAGACAACGCACGCCGAGGTCGCGCCACTGGTCCTCACTCATTTCGGCACCGCCGGGATTGAGCCATAGTACATCTTTTACATTCGCGCCTTTGATGGGTCGTCCTTGGAAGAATCGGCGACGCCGAAATACCGGATGCCTCTTACGAAGATTAATCATGCGCTGAACGAAGGCCAGCAGGTCGCGATCCTGAGACTGCAAATTCCATTTCATCCAGCTGATCTCATTGTCCTGGCAATAGGCATTGTTGTTGCCCATCTGCGTATGGCCGATCGCGTCGCCGGCATACAACATCGGCACACCCTGCGACAGCAGGAGCGTGGCGAGCATGTTCCGTTTTTGTTTGGCACGCAGCGCGTTTATGTTTGGGTCGTCGGTAGGACCTTCGACACCACAATTCCAACTCCGATTATTGTTATTGCCATCACGATTATTTTCTCCGTTCGCTTCGTTGTGCTTTTCGTTGTAGCTGACGAGATCCTGCAAGGTAAAGCCGTCATGTGCTGTTACAAAATTCACGCTGGCGTAAGGCCGGCGGCCGCTGTGTGCGTAAAGGTCGCTGGAACCTGTAAGGCGATAAGCGAGGTCTCCGGCAACTCCTTCGTCACCCTTCCAGTAAGAACGCACGGTATCTCGGTAACGATCGTTCCACTCGGCCCATCCCACGGGAAAATTTCCTACCTGATAGCCACCTTCGCCCAGATCCCAGGGTTCGGCAATCAGTTTCACCTGCGAGAGCACCGGATCTTGATGGATGATATCGAGGAACGCGCCCAGACGATTTACTTCGTGGAGTTCGCGGGCGAGAGTAGCGGCCAGGTCGAAACGGAAGCCATCGACGTGCATATCCAAAACCCAATACCGCAGACTATCCATAATCAATTGAAGAACGCGCGGATGCTGCATGTTCAGAGTGTTTCCGGTACCCGTATAGTCCCGGTAATAGCGTGGATTGTCGGGCATCAGGCGGTAATAGGTCCTATTGTCGATACCCTTGAGCGAGAGTGTCGGGCCAAGGTGGTTGCCTTCCGCCGTGTGGTTGTAGACGACGTCGAGAATCACTTCCAGTCCGGCGGAGTGCAGAGTCTTCACCATGGTTTTGAATTCTCGGATCGTGCTGTCTGCCAGATAACGAGCCTCCGGAGCAAAAAATCCGATCGAGTTATAGCCCCAGTAATTGCGCAGACCGCGCTCCACAAGCTGGCGATCGTCAATGAAGGCATGAACTGGCATGAGTTCGATGGAGGTCACTCCCAGGCGGGTGAGGTATTCAATCACCGGTGCAGTCGCCAATCCCGCATAAGTGCCACGCAAGCGCTCAGGAACGTCCGGATGGCACATCGTGAAACCCTTTACATGCAGCTCGTAGATCAGAGTTTCGTGCCACGGGATACGGGGCGGCTTGTCGGAGCCCCACGTAAAAGCGGAGTCAATCACCCGGTTTTTGGGCATCACAGCAGCATTGTCCCGCCGGTCGAATGACAAGTCCTCCTGCTTGCTTCCGACTCGGTAACCGAAGTGTGAATCGTTCCAGCGGAGGGTTCCCTGAATTTGCTTGCCGTAGGGATCAAGAAGGAGTTTATGCGGATTAAAACGGTCGCCACGCTCCGGGGCGTAGGGGCCAGACACGCGGTAGCCGTACAATTGCCCAGGACGTACCTCGGGCAAGTAGCCATGCCACACCATGTCAGTTTGCTCGGGAAGCGATACACGAAGAATCTCATGCTTTCCCGAAACATCGAAAAGGCAAAGCTCTACTTTTTCTGCCTGCTCAGAGTAGAGCGCGAAGTTCACGCCTTCGCCGTCCCAGGTTGCACCCAAGGGATAAGGTCGGCCAGGCCACACAATGGGCTGAGATGGATTCGGCATCTATTTATTTTCTTCAAATAGCGATACACTTCGGCACTGCTAAGTTACCGAGCACTTCGATGCCCGTGCAACGACTAAGTTTGCTATCGCTCCGCAGCAACGGGCCTGGGCAGGAGAACCTTACTACCTGGTTCTAAAATTATTTGCAAGTTTCTTTATCTCTTTTTCCCGCGCGATATTCACAATGCCTCTTGCATCGTGGTAAAGGCTGTCGCGCAAGTGTATAAGAAGCGAAGCTCTGGGTGTGGCGTATTCGGCGAGGTGCGTGGAGATTACGAGACTGCGATGTTAAGGACACGTTACAGGGCTCCCAACGAACGCAGTCGTGAAATCGGGTTCCGATGGTCCTGATATTTGAGCCAGCACTTGTGGGCCAGCGACGGCAAAACCCAGAATGACAGGCAACAGAAGAAAGCCCCCTTGGGCGACATTTCTCCCTCCCAGGCCGAGGAAGCATTCCCTCGGGACGACGAAAAGATGATTGCTTTTGCGGTACAGGTTGCCGTGCTACCGCAATCCGTGGTTTGTATACTGCCTCCGTGGTATCAAAGCCGAGACTCTGCCCCGTTTTTTAAATCGGCCGTTTACGAGGAGTGAGCCTTGCGGGTACGGGCGGCTTTCACCGCAGCTTTGCTGCGTGCCTGCTTGCTGCGCTTGCCCGCGGCGCCCTTGGCTTGCCGCGAAAGAGCCTTCCTGCTTGCCGAGCTGCGGGGCTCGCGTTTCAGCGCACCTTCGCTGGCGCGAGAACGGGTTCTGGAAGTTTTGTGCGGATGCTCGCTCAATGCCTCGTCCTCTGCAGCTTTTTTCCTCTGCGAAGCAGATCCCTTCGGCGCACCCAACTTCACGCCGGCTCGCCGCGCCTTCGAAAGTCCAATGGCGATGGCTTGCTGCGGCGACCGCGCTCCGTGCTTGCCTTCCCGGATGTGATGAATCTCTTCGCGAACAAACTCTCCCGCCTGGGTTGACGGTGACTTACCTTCACGCGCGTCTTCGCGGGCGCGTTCGAGGGTCTCCTGGTCTGGCATGCAATTCCTCCTGTGCTCTCGGCGCTTGATTCACCGACAGTTTCGATCCCAGTGCAAAGGCTTGCAAATCGGAGATTCACCCTAGCCGTACGAGAAAGACTGCGTACGTCCTGCGGGCTGATCTTTGTTCCAACGCAGAGTTCAGACGCGGGGATCGCTCCAACTGATCGGTGCAGAACTGATCGATGCAAAATTACGGACGCGAATTGTCGACATTTCTTAAATGTATTTCCTATCGCAATGAAGTTTTGATTTCACTCCAAATCCATCTGCAGCCAACTGAATACCAAGCACTTGCAACATATGAATGAAATATTAATGACATATTAACGTCGCATGGAGCGCGACGCGGTAACGAGTGGACGCGGGGCAACGAGTGAAAGAGATCATCATAAGAGTGATCGTTGGTGGAATCGCTGTGTCGGCTTTTTCGTTGCTGGGCGACCTATTGAAGCCTAAGAGCTTTGCCGGTCTGTTTGGGGCTGCCCCCTCAGTAGCCCTCGCAACTCTGGTTCTCACGGTAACGAAAGAGGGCAAAGAATATGCGAGCACCGAAGCAAAAGCCATGGTTTTCGGAGCCCTGGCATTCTGTATCTATGCATTCGCCGTAGGCCGGTTCCTGATTCGCCGGCAGTGGCCTGTCCTTCGCACTATAACTCTAACGATGAGCTTGTGGTTCGTCTGCGCCTTCGGACTCTGGTATGCGGTTTTGAGGTAAGCGATGAAAGTCAAAATAGATGCGGCCGGACTGGGCCAATCAAAATGGTACGAATACGCCGTCAGGTTCGCTTTTGGCGGCATCATAACGGCACTGACGGGGTTGATTGCGAAGCGCTTTGGGCCTGAAGTTGGTGGAGTTTTCCTCGCATTTCCGGCGATTCTTCCCGCGACCGCGTCCCTGATTGAGAAACACGAGAAGCAGAAAAAACAGCGAGCCGGCAAGAACGGTGAAGTTCGGGGAAGAAAAGCCGCAGGCGTCGATGCAGCCGGCGCCACGATGGGCGGAATGGGACTCGCGATTTTCGCGCTCGTTGTGTGGCATCGGCTTCCACACTCTTCTCTCTGGCTGGTGCTGTGCGAAGCGACGATTGCATGGTTCGTCACTTCGGTATCGGTATGGTTCATACGGGAAAAGTTGTGGAGACGCTTCTTCCAAAAGCTTCGTGCTTCGCACTATCCGGATTCGTCAATCCGTGGCCACGCAGCCTCAATTAACAGGAGGGGTCGATGAGTAAGAAAGGCAAGCCCAACAGGGCGCTTGCGGACCCATCGCGGTTGCAAGCTACCGATCACGACGACGATGGAATCGTCCACGTCATCATCGAAACGCCGAAGGGCAGCCGCAACAAGTTTGCCTTTGATGAGAAGCAACGAGTTTTTGAATTAAAAAAAGTGTTGCCGGCGGGAATGGCATTCCCTCACGACTTCGGTTTTATTCCTCGTACTCTTGCCGAAGATGGTGACCCCGTGGATGTTCTGGTTTTGATGGATGAACCCGCCTTCCCCGGAATACTTCTAAGGTGCCGATTGATTGGGATCATCGAGGGTGAGCAGGGAAACAAGAAAAAAATGGAACGCAACGATCGAATTGTAGCCGTCGAGAAGGACAATCATAGCTACGCCGACATCAAAGTGATCGACGACCTGGGTAAAAGGTTTCTTCGCGAGCTGGAAGAATTCTTCGTCAACTATCACGAATTGAGCGGCGAACAATTCCGCGTGATCGACGTGAGAGGACCAAAACAGGCTCGGAAGCGAATCGAGGACGGCATTCGCGCCGCGCAGCGAAGATAGTCATGCCCTGGTCACGCGGCTTTTGCGTGTCTCGGGAAGCAAGGCTAAACATTACAGTTGGTACCCGATGCACTCTCATCGGATCCGTTATTTATTGTCGCTATTCTCGGACCCTATTTATGAGCAGTTCGTCCAAGACTACCTCTTCGACCACTAGGCCCGCCGGCGCTATCAGCCTCGAGGACCTGATTGGCGGTTCCACTTCTCTCGCAAAGCTCCGACGCGCCGCCCATGATTGCAAGGCATGCGATCTTTGGCGAAACGCCACGCAAACGGTGTTTGGCAGGGGTCCGTCGAAGGCGAAGATAATGATTGTGGGAGAACAGCCCGGAGATCAGGAAGACCTGGCCGGCTTACCTTTCGTTGGCCCAGCTGGGAAAATTTTGAACGAAGCTTTACGCGAGGCTAGCATCGATCAAAAACAAGTCTACGTTACGAACGTTGTAAAACATTTCAAGTGGTCGCCAGCGGAGCGCGGCAAGCGCCGCATCCACAAAAAGCCGCGTTACTCGGAAATCCATGCATGCCGCCCGTGGCTGGACGCTGAACTAAGAGTAGTTCGTCCCCGGATTCTTGTGTGCTTGGGTGCGACTGCGGCTCAATCGTTGCTAGGCAGAGAATTCAGCGTTAGCCGCCGGCGCGGAGAGTTAGTCGAATCTCCGCTGGCCCCATATGTGGTGGCGACGGTGCATCCATCCTCGATTCTCCGAGCTCCCGATGCCACCGCCCGACAATCACAAATGCAGGAATTTATCCGCGATTTGAAGAAAATTGCAAATTTAGCCGTGACAGAAAAGAGTGCCGCTTAAATAGTTCGCGCGCGCGAAAAAGACGCAATCTCCGTCAGGAGAGGTCGCTTGACGATTCGCGCCCCCGCAAGCTGAACTACCTATCGCTTCGGAGTATTGCGAAACTATCTTTTGTTTCCTCCACAAAATCTACCGTTCGAATAAGGCCCGACTACTGTACTTAACGTATAGGCAGATGTGTTGCTGCATGACTACGCTCCATTGGGCCAGCCTCGATCACCGCAACCCAGCTAAATCGGGCGAGCGAAAAGAACGAGAGGCAGGAGGAAAGATGAAGACCAAGATCTCCGTTCGCTTTCTGTTATTTATTCTCGTCCTGATGATGACCTCCGTGGCGTCACTCGGCCAAGTCAGAATATCGGTGGCCTTTGGACCACCCGCTCTGCCTGTATATGAGCAGCCTGTTTGCCCGGGCGACGATTACCTGTGGACGCCAGGATACTGGGCTTACGACGACGAAGTCGACGACTACTATTGGGTACCCGGTACGTGGGTGCTCGCTCCTGAACCAGGATTTCTGTGGACACCGGGTTACTGGGCGTGGGGCGGGGATAGTTTCATTTTCTACGACGGCTATTGGGGCCCGGAAGTGGGCTTTTATGGCGGGATCGCGTACGGATTCGGATATTTCGGAGTCGGCTTCGTCGGTGGGCGATGGGACGGCGGTCATTTCTTCTACAACCAAGCCGTCATGAATGTGAATGTGAGCATTCATAACGTCTACCGCACCGAAGTAGTCAACAACGTTACGAACATAAATCGTGTCAGCTACAACGGCGGCAATGGAGGCGTCATCGCGCGTCCAACGCCCCAGGAAGAAGCTGCAGCACACGACAGACATATCCCGCCGGTACCTGCTCAGACGCAGCATATGCAACAGGCGCGCTCGAACCCGCAAATGCGCGCGTCCGCAAACCAAGGTAGGCCTCCGATTGCGGCCACTGAAAGACCAGGAGCGTTTAGCGGTAGCGGAGTTGTCGCGGCCAGGGAGGCTGGAGCGCCGTATCATCCGCCCGCCAACCGCGGGGGTCCGCGAAGTGCCGAGACCGCGGGGCATCCCGAGAGCAATCATCCAGAAGATGCGGGAGCGGCCTCCGGCGCGCGGCCCGCAACGGCTGTGCATCCGAGGGATCTGCCGCCGCCGCAACGTCCCGCTATGCCAAATACCGGAGATCCAAAATTGGATAAGAAGTATCAGAAAGAGCAACAAAAGCTAGCGGCGCAGCAGGATAAGGAACGATTGAAACTTCAGCAAAAGCAGGATCAGGAACATCAACGCATGGCGCAAAAACAAGCCGATGCCGCCAAAACACAGCAGTTGGAGCAGAAACATCAATTACAGACTCAACAACTGCAGCAAAGGCACCAAACGCAACAACAGCAGTTGCAACAAAGGCAACAGCCGGTACGGCCGAGCGAGCCGCGGCCGAAAGGATAAGGAATAAAGATGATAAAGATTGGAGATAGAGATTTGTCGTTCTACGAACCGGGCAAAGCAGAGAAGCGGGCCGCTGAATTGCCCGGCCACGAAAGCCAACAACCCTTCCAGCCCCGAGCCCGTCTTAGATCTTAGATCAATGACGCAGGGGCAATTATGATGATGAAAAATGAATTGCATACAACTCTGTTGATGGTTTTGACGTTCGCAACATTGGCCGGCTGCTCGCGCACACCTGCACAGTCGCCCGCAGTGTCAGACAGCATCCGAAAGTCGCTCGACCAAGCGGGCCTCAAAGATGTTTCGGTGTCCCAGGATCGTGACAAGGGCGTCGTGACGTTGGGCGGTAACGTCCCAGCAGACGGTGACAAGGCTCAGGCTGAGTCCATCGCAAAATCGATCGCAGTTGGCCAGGTTGTTGCTGATCAGATTGCCGTGCTTCCTCCCGGAGCGGAGAGCGATTCCAGAGCAGTCAATTCGGACGTGGACAAGGCTATCGAAAAAAATCTGGATGCCGCTCTCATTCAGAGCAAGCTAAAGAAGAACGTCACATACGACGTCAAGAATGCGGTGGTAACTCTGACCGGAGAGGTCAATTCTGAATCGAAGCGCGGCGAGGTCCAAAAACTGGCGTCGGCGGTTCCGAACGTGCGCCAAGTAGTGAATGAACTGCAGATAAAGGATCAAAAAGCTAGCAGCACACAGTAGAGGGCGGAAATCGCTATTCCAGAGTTAAGCTCATCTGGCCGCTCTTGGTGAATTGCACGCGCAGCATCTTTTCTGCCCCGGTAACAAAGTCTCCTGCCACAGTGGCCGACTGATCGAAGTTACCGGCCTCGGAGGTTACTTGCACGCGAAGGTTGTGCTTACCGGCTGCAATCTGTATGGCGTGGAACTCATGCCCTTGTACCCGATGGAAGACGACAAGATGCTTCTTCTCCTCGCCTTCGAGCTGGCGAGTAAAGCTCAAACTGTCATCCACCCAGATCGATAGATGCGCTTCAGCGAACTTATGTTCAACTTCGATCTCTAGCATCGCAGGGGAACTTGTGGGCGCTGCAGGCGCGGTTGAACGAACCGGCTTTACCGAACCGGGCCGCGGAGGAGTTACTGCGGCTAGTTTTACAGGCCTTCGCGCTCTTGCTTCGGGTGCTGATTCCACGGCTTTGGGGGCCGTCTTGACAACCGAACTTATCACCGGGGCTGGCGGCGATGCGGCTGTCTGCACTTTCCCCGAGCTTCCTGGCGAGAATCTCCCCGGCAAAACGAATTGACTGACTCGCAGCGCAAGAACCACCAGCCCGATGAAAAGCACAGCTCCCGCGACAGATTTGCTGCGCATCTTTTGCAGAAGAATCACGGCCGCACCGTGCTCCCGGCTCTTGTCGCTCGCGCGCGATTTCCGAACAACTGAAGCGCTGAGTAGGCGTAAGTTATTGGAAGACCGGTTTTTTTCGTTCTCCTTCTGAGCTATGATCGCTGCCCCTGGTTCTTTTGCCTTGCTCCAAGGTTCTCGCCCTGCGCGCAGCTCTTGGATATCCAGCACCATTTCCATGCCACGTTGATAACGTTGCGAGCGATCTTTTGCAATGGCTCGCGAAATGATGTGGTCGAGCCCAGGCGGCAGTTCGGTATCGAGAATCGTCGCGGGCACAGGGTCGCGATTGACAATCTTGAATGCCACCGTTAAGGCGCTGTTACCCTGAAAAGGTTTGTACCCGGTCACGGCGGTGTATAGGATCACGCCCAAAGAAAACAGATCCGACCGTCCATCCACCGCGTCGCCGTTCAATTGTTCAGGTGACATGTAGGCGGGAGTGCCCAGCGTACGTCCCGCCGCAGTCGCGTTCGCGAAGTTCAATTTTGCGACGCCGAAGTCGGCGATCTTGGCGTGACCGTCTTCGGTGAGCAAAATGTTCGCCGGCTTCACATCCCGGTGAACCACTCCCTGGCCGTGTGCACAATCCAGGGCTTCCGCAACTTCAAGAGCCAGTTGGAGTGCTTTTTCCACCGTCAGCTTGCGGTCTTCCTTTGAAAGCAGCAGTTTGTCGAGGGATTGCCCGGCAACAAACTCCATAACGATGTAGGGAGCTCGGGTCTCAGGTTCTTCCCCAACGTCAAAGACCGTTACGATCCCCGGGTGCGAGAGACGGCCAGCAGCCTCGGCTTCCCGGAAGAAGCGTTCTCGATACTCTTGTTCTTCTTCCGGAGGTTGACCAGCCAGCGAGATGGTTTTTACCGCGACGACGCGATTGATCTTAGGGTCTCGGGCTTTGTATACAATGCCCATGGCGCCGCGTCCGAGTTCGGCCAGGATCTCGTATCGCCCAAAACGTTCTCTCTTGCGGTTATCCATAGGTGCGGAATCGGGGCACACTCGTCCGCAACTGCGGTGACACAAGCTAGAAACCGGCGCGAAGCCCCGCGTATCCCTATTGTCCGCCCGGTGCTCTTTCGTTCCAAGTTACTGACGTGTTCGGCCTCTGTACGCCAATGCACTCGACAATATCAGCAACCGTGAATCAAACGACAAACGGACGCCCTTCCCAGGGCGTCCGTTTCCATATAAAAAGGGGGCCTTAGTTATAGCTGAACGCCAATTGATCCAAATAGATGGAGTACGGTGCTTGCTGGTAGTTTCCATCCTCTTGATAGTTGATAGTTACTCCGTTCCAGCCGGGGGACGTGCCCGGATCGTAGTATTGGTTGAGGTACGCAGTTTTTCCATTCAGAGTAATCGACTGATAGAGCAGCTTGTTGTCTGAAGTGCGCTGTACCTGAATTGTCAGATGGTTCCAGGAATTGCTGGCTGGGTAGCAGGAAACTCCGGTCGGAACCCACCGTTGATTCCGATTGTCCCAGATGTCCCACTCATTCCCGCCCGCAATGCGGCACTCATGACCCCAGATGAAACCCAGATTGCCGAAGAACTGATTCATGTCGAACTCCACCGCTTGAGCAGCTCCCAAATTGCTGCCCCAGAAATAAACGTCATAGGTGAAGTTATGCAACGACGGAACCAAAGTATGGCTTGAGTCAGGCAGACCTTGCGAGGAGCCGTCGCCGATCAAGTGATTGTTCCATAGGCCGTCTCCATATGCCTCATTCCCGCCCAGATACATCTCGGTCGCGGATCCACTCATTGAGGGCGACTTAACACCCTGAGTCATGGAAAACACAATGTTATCGCAGGGGGAAGGAGAACAGTCGACGAAGGTTGGCGCCCGCTGGCCATAATCCGACCATCCGTTGCTGCGCTGCAGATTCGTGAATGATTTTCCGCCGTTCGCTCCTCCACCACTACCAACCGTGATCGTCACCGGAGTGGTGCTCGCGCCGCCGCATGCATCCCATTCTTCGACCACGGTGTTGTATTTTCCCGGACTTAGCCCGAGATCGTGGTTCATACTATCCCCGTTGACAACATAGGCCAAAATTCCGGAGGCGGTGTAAACGCCCATCGCGGAGACGCCTTTTGAACAAGATGTGCTTGCCGTGGCCTTGAAATTCACGGGGGAACTGACCGTGCTGTTGTTGGCCGGCGAGCTTACGGAAACCCCAGACGATCCGTCCCCGCTGACCGTTATCGTAATGGGCATCGTCGAAGCTCCGCCGCAGTTGTCCCACTCTTCAACAACCGTGTCGTATTTTGCCGGACTGAGGCTAAGGCTGGTGTTGAGGCTGGCTCCATTTACCACGTAGGCCAAAACGCCGGGCGCGGTGTAAATCCCCATGGAGGCAACCCCTTTCGAGCAGGAGGAGGTAGCCGAGGCCTCGTAATGCACTGATCCTGATACACTTACGCCATTTGTGGGCGTATCTACCGTGACCCCGGCGAATGCAACAGGCGCGAGGATTGCGCACAGGCATACTATCTGCAATGAAAAGTTCAGCATGACTTCTCCAGGTATTAGTTTTTAGGCTTGCGAATTACAGAAGTGCGCGCGAAACTACGCCCAGTTACGCGCGAGCGGGCACGTGAAGGGGTTCGAAAAAGTGGCTCAGGTGCGGCGCGAGATTGACGAGCTCAACTTCTGGGATCTTAGAGCCCGAATTCAGAGGGCTAAAGGTATCCTTGAAATTAATCGGCCAAATAATGTAGACAGCATACCAAAATCGCTGTATTAGGCAATTACTAAGGGAAGTTTTAGATACTCAAAGGTTTTAATCTCCGCAGTGACTCGAGAACCATACCCGGATGAATCAACCTTGCAATTCTGGTAAACGAAAGGGCACACTTGGGAAGGTGTGCCCTTATGGTTTCCGCCTGTTTCGTGGCTAACTCATTCGTAGCTGAACGTTAATTCATCCAAGTAGACGGAATATGGCGTCTGTTTGGAGTTTCCATCCTGTTGGTAGTTGACCGTCACCCCATACCAGCCCGGAGCTGAACCGTGTTCATAGTACTGGTTGAGATTGGCGGTCTTTCCATTGAGAGTGATGGACTTGTAGAGCAGTTGATTGCCTGAAGTCCGTTCTACTTGAAGCCTCAGGTGGTTCCATGAATTGCTGGCTGGATAGCAGGAAACGCCAGTCGGCACCCAGTGCTGGCTGACGTTATTCCAGATATCCCATTCGTTTCCGCCGGCAACACGGCACTCATGGCCCCAGATAAAACCCATATTGTCGAAAAACTGATTGATATCAAATTCCACGGCCTGTGCAGCTCCCAGGTTGCCCACCCAGAAGTACACATCGTAGGTGAAGTTGTGCAAGCTGGGAACGATGGTATGGTTCGAGTCAGGCATGCCTTGCGAGGAGCCGTCCCCTATCAGGTGATTGTTCCAAAGGCCATCACCATACCCCTCGTTTCCACCCAGATACATCTCGGTTGCCGCTCCACTCATCGAAGGCGATTTAATCCCCTGAGACATGGAGAATGCAATCTTATCGCACGGCGAAGGCGAACAGTCGACGAAGGTAGGCGCTCGTTGGCCATAATCTGCCCATCCCCGGCTGTGCTGCAGGTTCGAGAAGGACTTTCCTTCGCCCGCCCCTCCGCCACTTTCGCCAACCGTAATGGTGACCGGCGTAGTGCTCGCTCCACCGCAACCATCCCACTCCTGGACAACTGTATGGTACGTTCCCGGATTCAACGACAGGTCGTAATTCAGCTTGTCCCCGTTGACTACATACGCCAACTGGTAGGGCGCGGTATAGATGCCCATTGCAGAGACACCCTTCGAGCAAGATGTGGTCGCTGTCGCATTGAAATTCACGGGCGTTCCGACGGCGCTGTTATTGGCCGGCGAACTCACGGAAACTCCAGTAGAATTGCCCTCCTTGACAGTAATGGTGATGGGAGTGGTCGCGGCCCCGCCACACTTATCCCATTCTTCGACGACAGTGTCGTACTTGCCAGGCTTCAAGTTCAGGGTCGTATTGAGGCTCGTACCGTTCACTACGTACACTCGGACCCCAGGGGCGGTGTAGATTCCCATCGAAGCAACCCCTTTCGAACAGGAGCTGGTGGTGGCGGAGGCGACGTAATGCACTGATCCTGTGACAGTTGCGCCACTCGCAGGGGCATCAACAGTTACACCTGCAAAGGCTGCAGGCGCGGAGATTGCCGATAGGCATAGAACTACTGAGAGAGAATTCCGCATGCAACATTTCTCCAAGTTATTTATTAGCTTCCGAAAAGCAGAACTGCGCGACCTCACGCGAGCGGGCGTGTGGAAGTGTCAGACAAGGTGGCGTGATTTGCGGCGCGCGTACTACCAGTGAAATTTCAACTGCTGGGTCTTCCTCGTTCGCCGCAAGCAAATTGCAAATCTTTTAAATAATTTCATAGAAACTACCAGAAACGCTGTATTCCCCGAAAGCGAAAAATGTGAGTTTTTGCACTCGAAAGTACTACTCCCGACCGGATTGGTCTCCGGTGTCGAGGGAGTGTTTAAGCAGAAGTGACGGGTGGCAACCTTAGAGATTCGTCTTGGACACTAAGAAGCGGCTAGGAGCGAAGTTTCTTGCTGCCGATCTTCTAGGTCGTTCTTGTGAAATCCGTAGGCGGCAATCGTTCGTGCCAGAGGAGCTGGAAATCACCATGACAGATGCCAAGAAAAACAAATGTGCTCACAAACTCTGCAGCTGCATCGCGCCCGAAGGCAATAAGTATTGCAGCGCGTATTGCGAAGCCGCAAACAAGACTACAGACATTGCCTGCGGCTGCGAACATCCCGCCTGCACGGGCTCAGTGTAGAGAATGGTCCGTGACAGGGAGGTTTCGTCCTCCTCAAAATCGTTGACGGTAATCGCTGTCGTGTTGGCTATTGCCGCTTTGTATCTAGGTCGCAGCATATTCATCCCGCTGGCACTGGCTCTGGTGCTTAGCTTCCTGCTCACTCCGTTTGTCGCTCTTCTCGAAAAAATCCGGCTAGGCCGCGTGCCATCCGTTATCACCGTCATGACTCTCTCGTTTGTGCTGATCGCGGTGGCGACCTGGGGAGTGGCCGGCCAGTTGGTTGAGATCATGGTGCATCTTCCCGATTACAAGGCCAATCTGGATACGAAAATAAAATCCCTGCATTTTTCAAAGGCGTACAACTTAAGCAAAGCCACCGCTACCGTACAGGATCTGAATAAGGAATTGGCCGCAGTGCCGGGGCAGGTCGCGGGCCACGTTCCAACTCAAACTCAGGGAACACCGAGACCGGTGCGGCCTGTCCCAGTCCAGGTTGCGCCTCCGGCCTCCAGCCTGGTGCAGAATCTTGGCGAGCTGCTAGGTCCTCTTTCCGGCCCGCTGGAAACGGCCATCATTGTAATTATTTTCACTGCGTTCATGCTGGTGAAGCGCGAAGACTTGCGAAATCGCGCCATTCGGTTGGCGGGGCGAGGACATTTGAGCTTGATGACCCAGGCATTTGACGATGCCGGTAGCCGTCTGAGCCGGTTTCTGTTGCTGCAATTTCTGGTCAATTCGGTTTACGGTTTCCTGTTCGGATTAGGGCTGTACTTTATCGGCGTGCCTCACGCCCGGCTGTGGGGCTTCGTCGCCGCGTTGCTCCGTTTCGTTCCTTACATTGGCACTCTTACAGCCGCCGCTTTTCCCATCGCCATGGCAGTAGCCGTGTTCCCCGGATGGCGGCAGGCAGGTATCGCATTCGCAGTATTTCTGGTGTTGGAGCTAATTGTCTCTAACGTGGTTGAGCCGATGTTATACGGAGCCAACACCGGCATCTCCTCACTCGCCATCCTCGTCGCCGCAGTATTCTGGACAACGCTGTGGGGCCCGGTGGGACTGATCTTATCGACGCCTCTTACGGTGTGTCTTGTGGTTTTAGGGCGTTACGTCCCCCAGTTGAATTTTCTAGAAGTCGTGCTGGGAGATGAACCGGCGCTGCCGCCGGAACAACTTTTTTATCAGCGCCTTCTCGCTGCAGACCAGGAGGAGGCCAGATCGATCGCGGAGATTTATCTTAAGGATCATCCCGTCGAAAGTCTTTACGAATCGATAATTATTCCCGCGCTCAGACTGGCGGAGCAGGATTACTATATCGACGTGCTGGATGACGATACGAGGCGGTTTATTCTCCGAAGTACTCGGGAATTGATCGAAGATGTGGGCGACCGGCTTGCTGAAGATCTGCCTTTCACGAACGGCAATGAAAACGGTTACCAACCATCCGAAAGGCCTGGGGCCGCGGAATCCTACGCGACTATCGCGTGCGTTCCTGTAAGGAGTGGTTCGGATGAGCTGGTCGCAATCATGCTTGCTCAGTTGCTGAGGAGCCAGGGATTCCGCGCCCTCCAAGTGCGCTCCGCTGCGTTGGAGGATGTGGCGGCAGAAGTTTCGCAACAGGGATCCACCACTGTCTGTATTTCTTGTTTGCCGCCATTTGCGACCGCGTCGGCGCGTTCGCTCTGCAAACGGTTGAAGGCGAATTCATCGGACATACGAATCATCGTAGGTGTGTGGCATTTGGACGGCGGAGTCTCTGCGGCACGGGACAGGCTGGGAACGGGATGTCCACATTTGGTGATTACAACTCTCGCGGAAGCATTGTCGGAGGTTCACCGCCTCACGGTTCCTGAGCAAGCGGTCGGGACGCTCACCGAAAAAAGATAGCGCGTCAGCTCAAAATCGCATCACATACTCTGTTCACCGGGTTCCTGACGGCTTTAGGTGCACGGGTGGAAGCTAAATTTGCGATTCGCCGATGCCAACAGCAAGAAAAGCCGGTCGCGTTTGGAAGCTGCTAGGAATAATCGCACTGGCTTTCTTGATCGGCGCAACCGTTACTATTCGGTTCGTGATCGACCGCGCCGAGCCCATACTCAAGGCTCGCATCGTTCAGACATTATCCAACCGGTTCCATAGCAAGGTTGAGCTGGAGAGCTTTGGCGTTTCCGTGGCGAATGGAATTCAAGTTTCCGGCAGTGGCTTAAAGATTTTCGGCGCAAGTGATCCGAATCCTCACGAGCCGGGAATGCAGGCCCTAATCGATATCCAGGAATTCCGTTTTCAAACCGCCTTGCGTAATCTGTTTCATTCGCCAATGCACGTCGACACTGTGTATGTGAAGGGCCTCGAGATCAATATTCCGCCCAAGGGAGAGCGCCGGGAAATGACGCGTCTTGGTTCAAATAGCGGAAGGCTTATGATCTTCGTTGACAAGTTCGTTTGCGAAGATACGAAGCTGATAATCAACACTATGAACCCGAGCAAAGCCCCGCTGGAGTTTGCCATACGAAATCTGAAGATGCAGGACATTGGGCCGGGCGAGCCCATGAAGTTCAACGCGACCTTAGTCAATCCGAAGCCGGTTGGAGATATTCAGTCCGACGGCATGTTTGGGCCGTGGCAGCCAGACACTCCCCGCGATACTCCAGTGCAGGGGAGTTATTCTTTCAGCAACGCAGATCTCAGCACGATCAAAGGTATCGCGGGAGTCCTTTCTTCCACTGGCCAGTACTCTGGAAGCTTGGGCGATATCGTTGTTCATGGGACTACCGACACGCCAGAGTTCCAGATTGCGAGTACCGGACATCCGGTGCCGCTGCACACCGAGTTTCATGCCATTGTCGATGGCACTAATGGCGATACGTATCTGCGTCCGGTGAATGCGACCTTCTTGCATTCTTCTCTTACCGCAAACGGTTCTGTCGTCCGCGTGAATGCGCCGCACGGTCACGATATCGAACTTGACGTAGTGCTGAAGGGTGCGAGGATTGACGATTTGCTTCAACTTGGCGTCCGCACTGACCCGCCGATTATGGCGGGACCGGTGGAGATGAGCACCCGACTCGGTATTCCTCCAGGTAATGCGCCTGTGGCGGTGCGACTAAGGTTAGCTGGAAAGTTTCACGTGCCCCTGACTCATTTCACAAACCAGAAAGTACAGAACAAACTCGATTACTTGAGCCTGATGAGTCAGGGCAAGCCCAAACTGGCTCGGGAGCATGTGGACGAGAATGTTCCCACCGATCTGCAGGGCGAATTTACTCTAAAAAATGGGTTGTTGTCCTTTTCCTCGCTGCGCTTCCTGGTCCCCGGCACTCACGTCGATATGACAGGGGTCTATAGTCTGGACGGAAAAACCTTCGACTTTCACGGAAAGGCGAAGCTTGATGCAAAGCTGTCACAAATGACCACGGGTTGGAAATCGGTTCTCCTCAAGCCGGTAGATCCGTTTTTCCGCAAGGATGGGGCCGGAACCGAAGTTCCAATTAAAATCACAGGAACCCAATCTGAGCCCCACTTCGGCCTGGATTTCGGCCATAAAGAAGATCACGAAGATCCGGGGCAGAAACGCGAAACACTTTCGAAGCGTTAACCGATCCGTGCTCTGCAATCCTGCGATGAAGACTAGATGTTGCCAGTTATTGGCCGGGGCGCTATGATTCCGTAACAACGAAGTAACAACATTCTTTCCCAGTACACGTCTGGAGTAGGAAGGCACTCATGAGCGAAAAGCCCAGTACCACCCTGCCTGCCGTTGTCGAAAAGGTGATAAAACCCCCGTCTCCCGAAGAACCGGAGAAGGCTCAGATCACGGTCGAAGGAGCCGACCACCTTTACCGCGAGCTTCGCATTGAGAACACCTTGACGGATGAGAAAGGCGAGAAAGTGCGCCTAAAGCCAGGCGCCGAGGTGGAAGTTACCATTGAAGCGCCACCAGAGTCGACGATCACCAAAGAGTGAAGCGGTGAGGCAAGGCAATTCTACCGCACCATTAATTTCTAATTTTCAAAAACTGTTAGTCACCATTAAGACTTGGCTCGGCTCTGCAGGATTCGGAGCAGCACCCACCAGCACCGCACATCGGCTGCGGACGAGTCAACCGGCCGACACGCTGGCGCGCGACTTCTGTGGAGTGCGATGATCGGCCGCATCGAGTCTAAGTTCGCAGAGTTCCGTAATCAGGCTGCCGGCCCAACGATAAATATTGTGTTCTCGTATCAGTTTGCGCATATTGCGCACCCGCTGCTGCTTTTCCTCGGGCTCCATCTCCAGCGCAGCCCGGATTGCCTCCGCCGTCTGATCGATGTCGTAGGGGTTCACCAGCAAAGCGTCCCGCAATTCACGAGCTGCCCCGGTGAACTGACTCAAAATCAGTACACCGCGCTCGTCGCGCCGCGCCGCCAAGAATTCTTTCGCCACCAGGTTCATGCCGTCGTGTAGAGACGTGACCAGGCAAAGATCCGCGGCTCGATAGTAGTGTCCGATTTCTTCATGGCTATGGTGCCGCTTCAGAAATACAATAGGGTTCCACTTGCCGGACTGAAACCGCCAATTAATTCGCTCCGCCTCAGACTCCACCTCAGCCATTAAGTCGTGATATCTCTTGATGTGGGTTCGGCTCGGAGCTCCGATCTGCACAAACGTGAATTTACCCTGGTACTTTGGGTATTTTTCCAGAAACCTTTCAATCGCCTGAAACCGTTCGGGAATCCCTTTCGTATAATCCACCCGGTCCACCCCAACTCCGATGAACGGCGTGTCAATTCCGAGACTATGCATGAGCGATGAGCGTTTGATGTAGTCGTCCTTGTAGCTGTCGCTGTCGATGGGAGCGTCATCGGGGATATCCACACTGATGGGGAAGGGCCGGACGATGGTTCGATGATTTTGACGGGCCACTGAAAAGTGTTCCCAGTCCACGCGAGATTCCACAACTCGATCCACGGTCTGCAGGAAGTTGTTGCAGTGCGATTGAATGTGGAAACCGATCAAATCCGCTCCCAGCAATCCATCCACCAATTGCCGTTGCCAGGGACAAATGCCGAATGCCTCCGGGTTCGGCCATGGGATGTGCCAAAAGATGGCGACGCGTGCGTCCGGCCGTTTCTCTTTGATCATTCGAGGTAGAAGCGCAAAGTGGTAGTCCTGCACCAGAATCACGGGTTTGGATGTGTCTTCGATCTCCTCGATAATTGCAGCCGTGAACTTTCGATTCACTTCCTGATAATGCTGCCAGTCCTTGGCGCGAAAAGTTGGGCGCGCATGGGCGATATGGCAAAGCGGCCAAAGACCTTCATTGGCAAAGCCATAGTAATATCCTTCTTCCTCTTCCTTGGTCAGCCATACCCGACGCAAAGTGTAACGCGGATCGCGGGGCGGAACCCGCAACCGATCGTTCGAATCGACCACTTCGGTATCAGCGTCTCCGCTGCCGTGAGCGATCCAGGTACCATCGCAAGCATCGAGAACCGGTTCGAGAGCCGTCACCAAGCCGCTCGGCGGCACCACCGTTTCCACCGATTTACCTTTGCGCTGATGGATGTAAGGCTCGCGGTTGGAAACGACAAACAACCGTCCATCCCCTAGACGGGTCCGAAGCTGCACGGCCAGGCGATCTGCCGTCCACATCGACTCCCCGGCCTCACGCAAGCGAGCCTCATTTTCCGCAGCGCTACGAGCTTGGCTGAGGCTTTCCGTCAAAGTCACAACTTCCCACGCTAAGGGCCGGAAAAGATCCAAATCCGGCATCTGCTGGCGCGAAGAAATTCGGCCCATGCGCAGAGCGCGCATCCATTGCGCAGCGCGTGCGATTGGGCCGGTAATGCTCCAGCGCACAATCAGCATCGTGATGCAAACGATGAGAAAGACCTGTACAAAGACCAGTAGAAATGCAGTGCGCCAAGTCCGCAAATTTTGCGCCCGGATGTAGCCAGCGTCATGCACTACAGCCAGCCCGCCCACGACCGCATCTTGGCGATGCAAAGGTACAGCGAAGATGTTCACTGGCTCGTCATTCAGCCGCAAGAATGAACTTTCGCCGTGGCCTTCTGCGATCGCCTGGGCGACATCGTGCGGAGTAGTGGGAAGGATTTTCGAGAGCTCTGGAGTAATTGCAATTACCTTACCCTGCCGATCGCTGACTGCGATTCCCAGCAAGTGCTCGCGGTTGCCGAAGCGCTGCACCAATCGTTGCAATCCCCGCTCTGATCCGCTCTCCCAGGATTTCTCGACAAGGCCAGCAACGCTTTCGGCGAGCGTCTCCGCGTGGTGTTCCAGCTCGCGGCGGAGGGTGCGCTTCTCGCGCACCACTTCGTAGTAGGAAAATCCCAGAGAAACCAGCGTAATACCGACAATGAGCGAAACAATAAGCCGGACACTCAGTAAGCGCATGCGACCTCCTGCCGGCGATCGGTACGTGCCTGCCACCTGCATTTCGTGGAGGCAAAAATCTTTAGCGAAAAAGACGAACGACGCTTGGCAATCTCATGAGACGGTAATGAGACAGCCCGATTCAATTGCAAAGAGATTAATCCCGGTAAGCAGATTATCGCACCGAAGCCTTCGGAAATCTCACCTTTCGTGGAAGATTCGTTGGGCAAGAAATGTTGCTCAGGGCGCGCGCGATTTCGTCGGGCTTTCTGAGTGCTCATTGTTCATCAGTTTCCGTCTAATAGTCCATTATCGATTGTAATGATCAGCGAAGTTGCGGCGACATACCGAAATCACTGTAGGACTCGAAACCAATACTTGAGAGAGCAAAAGCAAGCGTTGAGCCGCAGGAATTCCAAAAAATAGTGGCTCGCGGAAGGGAAGCCGCACCCTCGTTAGGTGCTTAGCAAAAGAGGCTTAGCAAATTACACAACTGCTCGAATTGACCAATAGGTGCTGCAAAGACGTTCAGACGGTTTCCCGTAGGGTCCTCCGCGTCGCAAGGTCTTCCATCGGCAGCGTCGCAATCACGGCTGTGCCAGCTTGGGTCGATTCAATATTCAAGCTACCGCCCAACTGTCTCAAGCGTTCCCGCATTCCGCGAAAGCCGACGCCGGTGCGGCCTGAGGTTTTGAGTGCAAGTTGTTTTTCCGGAGGGATACCTTTTCCTTCATCTTGAACTTCAATGACGATCCGATGATTTTCCTTGCGCACACGAATCGCTGCGGCGCTGCTGCCGGAGTGACGATGAATATTCGTGAGGCATTCCTGAACCATGCGGAAAATAGCAATTTCCATTTCATCCGAGAGCCGGCCGATCTCTTCTGAAATGTCCACATCCACTTTGATTTTGCTGCGTTCCGAGAAGCCGTCCACATACCATCGGAGCGCGGAAGCAAGGCCAGCCGCATCGAGCAGTGGCGGGTGCAGTAGATGCGAAATGGTGCGAATCTCGCTGCTGATTTGCTCAACCATCGCCGTGTTCTCAGAAATGGCCTTAACGCCGGCAGCGTCCAGCTTATAGGATTGGCTTTTCACAACTTCAAGGTTCATACCCAGAGCGGCCAGTAATTGACCTACGCTGTCGTGCAGCTCTCGCGCAATCTGCCGGCGTTCATCATCCTGCATTTGCTGCAGACGACTGGATAATTCCCGCAGGCTTTCATTCGCTTCGTCCAAGTCCGCGGTGCGGTCCTGCACTTTTTTCTCTAATTCATCATGCGCTTTACGCAGTTGCTCCTCTGCCCACTGGTTTTTCGCTATCGACCGACGGTTACCTTCACCGAGAGCAATGATCAAACCGGAAAAAAACAGAAACCCGATCATTCCAGAAATCGCAGTCCTGGGATCTTCAAGCGCAAAGGTGTGAGCCGGAGGCAAAAACCAAAACCAGACCCCTATAAGAGAAAGAAGTGTGGTGAGAATGGCAGGCCAAAGTCCGCAATACCAAGCGGAGAAAACCACCGCCGCCCATGCGGTGTGATAAGGATTGTTCTCCCCCAGAAAAGGCGTTAAGAGTTCGCGGATTAACAGTGCAACGATAGCCGCCAGAATGGCCAGCCCGTAACGCTGCACACTGCGGGTATCAATACCTTCCGGATTATGATCGGTCCGCATTTTTCGACCCCATCTGGCAGGGTCTGTAAAACACAGAGAAGCGAACAGTGGGCTAAAACATTGGCTAACGGCTTGCGCTCGCGTTCGCTTTGGCTCTTTTCTTACCTTTTTCGGCGCTCAAGTGCGCCATTCGTTTTGGATCAGTCTCGACTCTGCCCGGCAGAGTTGTCCCATCCAGGGCGATATTTGCGTCATAGTATCACTCTTCCTCGGTTGAAGTTACCCAACCGACCGGAGGCCGACTTCAAGCCCCGCTCGCCTACAGCAAATACCCTAGGGAAGGTCTAGTGTGATCCGTGATACCAATCTACTGGTAGTCTGTCTTTCCCAGTGCCTGTTTGCCGATGTTTGAGCCAAGCAAAACTAATAGCGCTTATCGCGCTCTAGGAAGCATTTCGCGACATCCCCTAGATACCATTCAAACGACACTCCATCGTTCCAGGAGCGAGCATGAAGAGAAATAATCAAGAGTCCGCTGCGGCTGTTGTAAACGGCAGATCCGACGAAGGACAAAAGACTAAGAGTAACGGAAATTCTACGCATGCGGCGGAGGCGGCCGACCTCAGTGTGATTCTGGCGAGCCTGCAGACGGTGCGGAACGGAGATTTCTCCGTGCGCCTGCCTGGTTCCTGGACCGGACTAGCAGGAAAAATCGCCGATACGTTTAATTCAATCGTCGCCGCGAACCAGCAGATGGCGGAGGAGCTAAGGCGGGTTGGGCAAGTAGTCGGTAAGGAGGGAAGAACGCGTGAGCGGGTCCGCTTTCATGAGTCCAGAGGGGCATGGGGCGATATGGAGGTATCAGTAAACACACTGGTCGAGGATTTGCTTCGCCCCACGGCCGGAGTTACTCGCGCAATCGCTGCTGTTGCCCAGGGAAATCTGACACAAACCGTGCGCCTGGACGTGGACGGCCGTCCACTGGAAGGCGAGTTCCTGCGCTCCGCCAACATTGTCAACACGATGATTCAGCAGCTTGGTGTCTTCACCGCCGAGGTCACGCGCGTGGCCCGCGAGGTGGGCACGGATGGCAAACTGGGAGGTCAGGCGCAGGTGCCGGGCGTTGCCGGCACGTGGAAAGATCTCACGGACTCCGTAAATTCGATGGCCAGTAACCTCACCGGCCAGGTGCGCAACATCGCTGAAGTGGCGACCGCCGTGGCCAGTGGTGATCTCTCCCGCAAAATTACGGTCGATGTGCGGGGCGAAATTCTCCAGCTTAAAGAAGCCATCAACACCATGGTCGATCAGTTGCGCTCGTTTGCTTCTGAAGTAACACGCGTGGCGCGTGAAGTGGGAACGGATGGAAAACTCGGTGGACAAGCCGTCGTGGTCGGGGTAGCAGGCACGTGGAAAGATCTTACGGACTCCGTCAACGCAATGGCGGGTAACCTGACGGCACAGGTTCGGAACATCGCAGAAGTCACTACAGCTGTGGCTCGCGGCGATTTGTCGCGCAAAATCACCGTCGACGTGAAGGGAGAAATCCTTGAGCTGAAAGACACCATTAACACGATGGTCGATCAGCTCAACGCATTCGCCGGCGAAGTGACGCGCGTCGCACGCGAGGTGGGTACCGAAGGCAAGCTCGGCGGACAGGCGCAGGTGCCTGGCGTGGGAGGCACGTGGAAAGATCTTACCGACAACGTGAACTTCATGGCCAGCAATCTTACTGGTCAGGTTCGAAATATTGCCGAAGTAGCAACGGCGATCGCCACCGGCGATCTCTCGCGCAAAATTACGGTTGATGTGCGCGGCGAGATTTTGCAATTGAAAGAAACGCTGAACACGATGGTCGATCAGCTCAACCGCTTCGCTGGCGAAGTGACGCGCGTAGCTCGCGAAGTAGGTACGGAAGGGCGTCTCGGAGGACAGGCAAACGTTCCCGGCGTCGCTGGCACATGGAAAGATTTAACCGATTCGGTGAACTCGATGGCCGGAAACCTGACGGGCCAGGTTCGAAACATCGCCGAGGTCACCACGGCGGTTGCGCGCGGCGACTTGTCGCGCAAAATCACCGTCGACGTGAAAGGTGAAATTCTCGAACTCAAAAACACCATCAATACGATGGTGGATCAGCTTAATGCGTTTGCCGGCGAAGTGACGCGCGTGGCTCGCGAAGTGGGCACCGAAGGCAAGCTGGGCGGGCAAGCGCAGGTCCCGGGCGTCGCTGGCACCTGGAAGGATCTGACGGACAATGTCAACTTCATGGCCAGCAACCTCACGGGCCAGGTGCGAAATATCGCTGAGGTCGCGACCGCCGTGGCTCGTGGCGACTTGTCTCGCAAAATCACGGTCGATGTAAGAGGGGAAATTCTCGAACTCAAAGACACCATCAACACGATGGTCGATCAGTTACGATCGTTTGCTTCGGAAGTCACGCGCGTGGCCCGCGAAGTTGGTACCGACGGCAAACTGGGCGGGCAAGCGCAGGTGCCGGGCGTTGCTGGTACATGGAAAGATCTAACGGACTCGGTCAATTCAATGGCCAGCAACTTGACCGGCCAGGTGCGCAACATCGCCGAAGTCGCCACCGCCATTGCCAGCGGCGACTTGTCAAAGAAAATCACGGTGAACGTGAGCGGCGAAATCCTGCTGCTTAAGGAAACCATCAACACCATGGTGGACCAGCTCAACGCGTTCGCGGGTGAAGTCACACGCGTCGCCCGCGAAGTCGGAACCGAAGGACGGTTGGGCGGACAAGCCAACGTGCCCGGAGTCGCCGGCACATGGAAAGATCTCACCGACTCGGTCAACTCGATGGCTGGAAACCTTACCGGCCAGGTGCGCAACATCGCCGAAGTCACAACCGCAGTAGCCCGAGGCGATTTGTCGCGAAAAATCACGGTGGACGTAAAGGGCGAAATTCTTGAGCTGAAAAACACTATCAACACGATGGTGGACCAGCTCAACGCCTTTGCCGGCGAAGTGACCCGCGTGGCCCGTGAAGTCGGAACGGACGGGAAGCTCGGCGGACAGGCGCAAGTTCCCGGAGTCGCCGGCACCTGGAAAGATCTCACCGACAATGTGAACTTCATGGCCAGCAATCTCACCGGCCAGGTCCGTAACATCGCCGAAGTCGCAACCGCTATTGCCAACGGCGATCTCTCCAAGAAAATCACCGTGGACGTGCGCGGCGAAATCCTGCAGCTCAAAGAAACGCTGAATACGATGGTCGAGCAGTTGCGCTCCTTCGCCGCCGAGGTGACGCGTGTCGCGCGCGAAGTGGGTAGCGAAGGCAGGCTCGGCGGACAGGCAAACGTATCCGGTGTGGCCGGAACGTGGAAGGATTTGACGGACTCCGTCAATGCCATGGCCGGAAATCTTACCGGTCAGGTGCGAAATATCGCGGAAGTGACTACTGCCGTGGCCCGCGGCGATTTATCGCGCAAAATCACAGTCGATGTGAAGGGAGAAATTCTCGAACTTAAGAACACCATCAACACGATGGTCGACCAGCTCAACGCGTTCGCCGCCGAAGTGACGCGCGTGGCTCGCGAGGTGGGTACGGAAGGCAAACTGGGCGGACAGGCGCAGGTGCCGGGAGTAGCCGGAACCTGGAAGGATCTTACCGATAACGTAAACGTGATGGCCGCTAACTTGACCGAACAGGTCCGCGGCATCGTCAAAGTTGTCACTGCCGTAGCTAACGGAGAACTCACACAGAAGCTGACGGTGAATGCCAAGGGCGAAGTTGCCGCGCTGGCGGAAACCATCAACAACATGACGGACACGCTGGCCACCTTTGCCGACCAGGTTACGACGGTGGCTCGCGAAGTCGGTGTGGAAGGCCGGCTCGGTGGACAGGCTAATGTGCCAGGTGCAGCCGGGACGTGGAAGGACCTCACGGGCAACGTCAACCTGCTTGCCGACAACCTGACCAACCAGGTGCGGGCCATCGCTGAGGTGGCAACGGCAGTGACCAAAGGCGATCTCACGCGTTCGATTCAGGTGGAGGCCAGCGGCGAAGTTGCCGAGTTGAAAGACAACATCAACACCATGATCGACAATCTGCGTCTCACAACTGACCGCAACACTGAGCAGGATTGGCTCAAGACGAACCTGGCTCGGTTTACTGGAATGTTGCAAGGGCAGCGTGATTTGACGACCGTGGGACGCATGTTGCTGTCTGAGTTGGCTCCCCTGGTGAACGCCCAACAGGGTGTGATCTACCAGATGGGAGGTGAGGAATCGTCGGAAATGGTACTTCTCTCAGCCTTCGCCGGCGACGGCGAAGACGGGCATCTGCGGCGGCTGAAGCTCGGTGAAGGGTTGGTCGGACAATGTGCTTCGGAAAAGCGACGCATGCTTATCGCCGATCTACCGGCGAACACGATCGCGATCCGCTCCGGCCTGTTCGAAGCGGTCCCACGAAACGTTATCGTCCTTCCGGTGTTGTTTGAGGACCGCGTCAAGGCCGTGATCGAGCTGGCTTCATTGGGCGCTTTCACAACATCGCAACTGGCATTTCTTGAACAGCTGACGGCCAGCATCGGAATCGTGCTGAACAGTATTGAAGCCACAATGCAGACCGAAGGATTGTTGAAACAATCGCAGCAGTTGGCGACCGAACTTCAGGTACAGCAAAAAGAGTTGCAGCAGACGAACGAGCAGCTCGCACAGAAAGCCCAGCAGCTTGCCGAACAGAACGTAGAAGTCGAACGCAAGAACCAGGAAATCGAGCAAGCGCGCCGCGCCCTCGAAGAGAAAGCCAAAGAGCTCGCTCTCACTTCGAAGTACAAATCAGAATTCCTGGCGAACATGTCTCATGAGTTGCGAACGCCATTGAATAGCATTTTGGTGCTCGGTCAGCAACTCAGTGATAATCCGGATGGTAATTTGACACCGAAGCAGGTCGAGTTCTCGCGCACCATTCACGGCGCCGGAACAGACTTGCTGAATCTGATCACCGATATCCTCGACCTGTCAAAAATCGAATCGGGCACGGTATCCGTGGAGGCGGAAGAAATATTCTTCGCCAGCCTGCTCGACGCCGTGGGACGTCCGTTCCGGCACGAAGCGGAAAACCGGCATCTTGGATTCGAGGTGCAAAGCGATCCGCACCTTCCGCGTAGTGTGGTCACGGATTCGAAGCGTTTGCAGCAAGTATTGAAGAACCTGCTGTCGAACGCGTTCAAGTTCACAGAAGTTGGGGGCGTGCGACTGACTGTGTCTCCGGCTAAGAGCGGGTGGAGCGAGGATCATCCGATTCTCGGAAAAGCTGCATCCGTCGTGGCTTTTGAAGTCTCCGATACGGGCATCGGAATTCCGCTGGAGAAGCAGCGCATCATCTTTGAAGCCTTCCAGCAAGCAGATGCCGGCACCAGCCGCAAGTACGGTGGAACCGGTTTGGGGCTGGCAATCAGCCGCGAACTAGCCAGCCTGCTCGGCGGGGAAATTCAGTTGCGCAGCGCGCCGGGTCGAGGCAGCACCTTCATTCTGTATTTGCCTCAGACCTACGTGGGTCCATCCACATCGAGCGTCGTCGCAATGGAGAGAAAGTCTCCCTCCGCAGTTTTACCGGTTCAGATGTCAGTGGTAGAGCATCCGGTGGAAAAAATCCCCGACGATCGGGAAAATCTGCAACCCGATGATGCCATCTTGCTGATCGTGGAAGACGATCCTCACTACGCGCGGGTTTTGTGCGATCTATCGCGCGATAAGGGCTTCAAGGTTCTGGTCGCAACCCGTGGCGCTGAAGCGCTGCAGTTGGCGCAGGAGTACCATCCCACCGCGGTGTCACTGGACGTTTTCCTGCCCGATATGCTGGGCTGGACGGTGTTGAACCATTTGAAGCAGGATCCTGAAACGAGGCATATTCCGGTTCAGATGTTGACTCTTGACGAAGATCGTCACCACGGGCTGGCACGCGGTGCATTCGCTTTCGTGACCAAGCCCACAACTCCCGAGGGACTGGAGTCTGCGCTGGATCGCATCAAGGAATACTCCGCCCCGCGCCGCAAGCGATTGCTGGTGGTGGAAGATAACCCGGCAGAGCAGCTAAGCATTAAAGAGTTGCTCGGTTACGACGATATTGATGTCACTGTTGTCTCTACTGGAGAAGAGGCGGTCAACTCTGTCAGCAGCGAGTCGTTTGACTGTGTTGTGCTTGATTTGCGTCTGCCGGACATATCCGGTTTCGAAGTCCTCGAGCGCTTCCGCGATACACCAGCCCTGGGCGATTTGCCGGTAATTGTCTTCACTGGAAAAGAATTGTCTCCGGAGGAAGATGCTCGGTTGCATTCGCTGGCGCGAAGTGTGGTTGTAAAGGGAGTGGAGTCTCCTGAACGGTTGCTGGACGAGACCGCACTATTCCTGCATCGCGTGGTATCCGATCTGCCATTGGAGAAGCAGAGAATGCTCGACCGCTTGCATCGCTCCGATGATGCCCTGGTGGGCAGGAAGGTGCTAATCGTAGACGACGACGTGCGCAACATCTTCGCTCTGAGCAGCGTGATCGAGCGCCGCGGCATGACGGTGCTCACTGCGGGAACTGGCCGCGAAGCGATTGCCAAACTCGAATCGACTCCTGACGTCGCAATCGTTCTGATGGACATCATGATGCCCGAGATGGATGGTTACGAAACCATGCAGGTGATTCGGCAGAACGCCTTGTTCCGGCGCCTGCCAATCATTGCTTTGACCGCAAAGGCGATGAAGGGAGACAGAGAAAAGTGTCTCGAGGCCGGAGCGTCAGAATATCTGGCGAAACCGGTAAATACCGAGCAATTGTTGTCATCGCTGCGTATGTGGTTGCACCGATAACAAAGGGTTAACAGGCTCTTGGTATAGAGAACTCAATGGTAATGCACGAACAGGTCAACATTCTAATGGTGGATGATCAGCCGGGCAAGTTGCTCAGCTATGAGGTGATGCTCGCGCCACTGGGAGAAAACCTGATCAAAGCTACCTCTGCGAAACAAGCTCTCGAAACGTTGCTGAAGACTGATGTCGCGGTGGTGCTGATGGATGTCAGCATGCCCGAGCTCGATGGCTTTCAACTGGCTGCGATGATTCGGCAGCACCCGCGTTTCCAGAGGACCGCCATCATCTTCATTTCAGCCGTGCACCTGACCGATCTCGATCAGCTTAAAGGCTACGAACATGGAGCAGTGGATTATATTTCCGTGCCCGTGATTCAGGAGCTCCTGCGCGCGAAAGTAAGGGTCTTTGCCGATCTGCACCGCAAAACCCGGCAACTCGAATCATTGAATCGTGAACTGGAGCAGCGCGTCTCCGAGCGCACGGAAGAGTTAACCCGCAAAGCGGAGTTGCTACTTCAGCTTAATACAGAGCTAGTCTCGAAAAATCAAGAGCTTGACGCCATTGTCCAAACCGCTCCAGACATTATCTTTAGCCGTCGTGCTGACGGCTTTAGGGATTACATCAGCGACAGATTTTATGACTACACCGGCGCTCCCGTTGGCTCCGCCAACGGTTTTGGATGGCTCGATTATGTGCACGACGATGACAGAGAACAGGCGATGACGCACTGGATGCATTGCGTTGAATCGGGAGCAAACTACGAAGCCGAGTATCGCATGCGGTCTGCCGATGGAGCGTATCGCTGGTTCCGGGCTCGCGCCCTTCCTATTCGTGACGATGAGGGAAAGATCCTTAAGTGGTACGGCACCTGTTCCGATATTCACGACAGTAAAATGCTGGAGCAGTCGATTCGCAGCAATGCAGCCGAACTGGAAGCGATGGTCGATAGCCGCACCGACGAACTGCGGCGCCTTTCCATACGCCTGATGACCATGCAGGATCAAGAGCGCCGGCGCATCGCCCGCGATCTGCACGACGGATTAGGACAAGAACTGGCCGTGGCCAAGATGGTGTTAGACAAAATGCTCTTACAAAAATCACCACCTCAGCCTTCCGCGGATGGGTGGGCTCAGGCCAGCAGCATCATTGAACGTGCGATTCAGCAGGTCCGGACGATGTCTCACCTTTTGCATCCGCCGTTACTCGACGAAGTGGGGTTGCTGTCTGCACTCTCCTGGTTCGTGGAGGGTCTCGCCAAACGCAGCGGCCTTGAAACGGCTCTTGAGGTCGAACCCAAAAACTTTCCCCGGCTTTCAACCGATGTGGAGACCGCCGTCTTCCGCATCGTGCAAGAGGCATTGACCAATGTCTTCCGGCACTCCGGAGCCCAAAAAGTGTGGATCAATCTCTCGCAAAAAGATGGGTTGATTGTGGTTGCGGTGAGAGACGATGGCAAGGGTATCGGCGAGAGGGTTGTCGAAATGCGCGGGGATAGTGTTGGAGTGGGTATCGGAGGCATGAAGCAGCGTGCCAAGGAATTCGGTGGAGAGTTGAGGTTGAGAAATGCAAATCCCGGAACTCTAGTTGAACTCACTCTCCCGCGCAATGGAGTGCTCCGAGAAGCCAGGGAAGTGTTGCAGTCGTAATGTATCCCGACGATGATGCGGCGGTAGATTCGAAACCCTTTCTAATCTAACTCTATTGCCCAACTGCAATTACTCAAACGGATCTTAAGCATCGAGCTTCGTATACGTGTCTTTTGGGTAATACGGTTAGAACCGTAGACGCCTGCGGCCAAGCTCGATTCACATTACAGCTTGAACCGGATGGCACGATCTTGCTCCGCCCGCTAATTTCATGATCGCAGCAAAATTTGAAGCGTTGCTCCTTTCGAGCACAGAAAGGTTCCCTATGACAAGAATCAGTTCCACACTCCCGAGATGTTTTCTGGTGCTCGGAGCCAGCTTTCTGCTTCTCGCCGGAATGGCATGGTCCAAGGATGACAAAGACGAGACAAGCATTCAAAAACGGATCGATGCATCGGCCGACGTTCTCAGGGAAATTATGGAAACACCGGATAAAGCGATTCCGGACAAGGTTATGCACGATGCCAAGTGCATCGCGGTAATCCCCTCAATGGTGAAGATTGCGGTCGGCTTTGGAGGCAACCACGGCAAGGGTGTTGCTGTGTGCCGTCTGGAAAACGGCAGGTGGAGCGCTCCCGCACCGATTACGATAACGGGGGGAAGCTGGGGATTGCAGTTAGGCGGTCAGGCTATCGATTTGGTGTTGGTTGTGATGAACCAACAGGGTATGGAACACCTCCTCTCCAGCAAGTTCAAGATCGGAGCTAATGCCTCCGCGGCTGCGGGTCCCGTTGGACGTGACACTGCGGCAGATACTGACTGGAAGATGAAAGCGGAAATGCTGACCTACTCGCGCGCGCGCGGGCTCTTCGCAGGCATTGACCTGAACGGATCTGCGGTTACTCAGGATAAGGACGAAACTCACCTTCTCTACGGGAAATTTGTTCCGTTCGAAGATATTTTGACCGGTAAAGTTCGTCCGCCGGCGGGCACCGGATCGTTTGAGGCAGTCGTAAGGAAATACGCGAACCAGGCTGCAGACCATGGCAAATTGGAGAAAAGCTCTCCTACGGAGTCTCCAAGTCTGTAATTGTACGTGCCAAAAGAATCGAAACCATATGGTTCGCACCCCAGGATTTAGCTGCCTGGGGTGCTTTGTTTTTCATACCGTCAGCACTGTAGGTAATGCAGTTGAGCTAGATCCACATTACAGCGCGCACTGGATGGCACAATGCTGGCTCAGGAAAGTAGAGTCGCATTCGGAACAAAATTTGTGGATGCCGGCCTTGCCAACGAGAAGGCCGTGGAGAAGGTTTTTTACTAACTAGCGATCGGAGGATGCAATGTCAACGATTCTGTTAATAGTCCTTGTGCTGTTGTTGGTGGGAGCGCTTCCAGCATGGCCGTACAGCCGCTCGTGGGGCTACTACCCTAGTGGCGGCCTCGGTCTCGTGGTTGTGGTTTTGCTGGTATTGCTTCTGGCCGGGCGCTTGTGAACGGTTGTGAAGTTTCGGGAGCGCAAATGAAAGTTGTGTCCGAATCCAAACTGCTTCCTGCTAATTGCATCTCAGTTGAGCAGGAAGCGTTTTGGATAGTTCTCGCAAGTCTTTCGCGAGACTAATAACGAGAACTTTTCCGAGACCAGGGAGCATCGATGTTGAACCAGGAAAATCCTCGCCACCCCGCGCTACTTCAATATTCGTCCCCCACGGTACTAGATCGTATCTATGCCGACCGTACACGAACTGCGCGGCCGCCGCAGATGCAGATGAATGTTCGTTTGCGAGACGGAAAAGAGCTCGCTCCCGAAGCGATTTGGGGCCAGTACAACAACTACCGCTCCAACGGACTGGTTGGATCCGCTGTGATTCACGTCGTATTGCTGGGTCTGCTGCTGAGTGGCGCAATGTTTACTCATCAAGTAGTGCAGAAGGTCGAGCAACACGAGACGGTTACGCTGATCGCCCCGTCTCCGGATTCATACGCTATGCCAGTCGCAAAAAAGGTCGTAAGCGGCGGCGGTGGTGGAGGCGATCATGACCGTATTGAAGCGCCGAAGGGCAGGTTGCCCAAGTTGGCGCTGCAACAGATTACCCCTCCGCAGATCGTATTACATAATCAGCATCCGAAGCTCGCGGTTGAGCCAACCGTAGTGGTTCCTCCGCAAGTACGTCTGGCACAAAACCGCATGCCGACCCTGGGCAATCCATCCAGCGCCATAATTCCTTCTGCCCCGCCTTCGAATGGCACTGGATCCGGCGGGGGGATCGGATCCGGTGCTGGTGGCGGGGTGGGTGTTGGCCACGGTCCCGGCGTCGGCGCCGGCAGTGGAGGCGGCATAGGCGGAGGCGTGTATAAGGTCGGCGGAGGAATATCCGCTCCGCAAGCGATTACCACACCGGATCCTGAGTACACCGAAGAGGCCCGCAATGCGAAGACCCAGGGAACCTGCATCCTCTGGCTGATTGTGGATGAACACGGAAATCCGCGGGACATTCGTGTGGTGCGCGGTTTGGGATTCGGTCTCGACGCGAAAGCGATTGAAGCCGTCAAGCAATGGCGCTTTCAGCCAGCCGAAAAAGACGGTCACCCGGTTAACGTACAGATTAGCGTCGAAGTGGGTTTCCGTCTCTATTAGTTTTCAGGAAACTCGCTGCCTGTTCTGCCCCGCTGCCCATCGAAACTTCGGAGGGCAGCGTCGAAACAGCAGTTCTTGCCCGACAACGTTGATAAACTGCAGCGCCTTAAACCCCTTTCTCGACAAAAAGTTTTGTCCTTTCCAACAAATGTGCTGAGAAAAAAACTCGAAAGTCCTCAGCATTTACCTTCACGCTAACGGTACAGCAAGTCTGGTAATCAATTACAGGAGCATCCTGATGGGACGAGAAGAACGTTGCCGCTAGTCTCATTTTGGAAGTTGATGCTCCCGGAGTCATGGAGAGCAGACAAGCACCCGAGTTCGATAAGGAGAAACTACAGTGGCGACTTGCGTGATTTCCGCGACAGCAAATGTGATTCCGGTCAGCGAAGCAACCAACCGTGACGACTCTGAACGTAGTCTTGTACAGCGCGCTCAGAGCGGCGACGAGCAGGCTTTTGCCACATTGTTCCAACTCCACAAGAAGCGTGTCTACTCCGTATGCCTGCTTATGACCAAAGATATAGCGGAGGCGGAAGACCTTACCCAGGAAGCTTTTCTGCAGGTGTTTCGCAGCGTGGGGTCCTTCCGCGGAGACTCGGCTTTTTCGACATGGCTGTATCGGGTTGCTGTAAACACCGTGTTGATGAAGTTAAGACGTCGTAAAGCCCCGCCGCTGGTTTCTTTGGACGAGCCCGTCTCGGCAGAATCGCCCTCCCTCAAGCGTGATATCGGAAACCCCGATCCTCGGCTTTCGGGAGCGGTGGATCGTATCGCCCTGCGCCGCGCAATGCAAGAGCTTCCCGAGGGCTGCCGCAAGATTTTTGCTCTTCACGAAGTGGAGGGATACCAGCATCACGAAATCGCTCAGATGTTGGACTGCTCGGTCGGAAACTCGAAATCGCAACTGCACAAGGCAAAGATGAAGATGCGCGACCTATTGTTCCCGAAAAGAAGAGTCCTGCGGCGGCCAGCGGCAAATCACGCCGTCGAATCCTTGAGCTAAAGAGCGACTGCTGCGCAAATCTTTAGCATTAGTATCGATGGTCAATTGAGTTTGAGAGAGGAAAAAACTGTGGGGCTAGGAGCGATAGTAGTCATTGGGCTGGAAGGTGAGGCCTCTCGCTCCATGGCCCCAATAGAAACTGGCGTTCGGTTGACTCAGGATTTGGCCTGCTTCGATGTTTTGGGCCGTTCGATGGTTGAGCGGATTATCGACCGTCTCGAACGAGCCGAGGTGGATGCAATTTCAGTGATCGCACAAGAAGGATCGTGCCAAAGAAATCCGAGCCTGGCCGATTTCAAATCGGCGGATCTTCAGATCGTCAACGATCCCTATTTCGCGATTCATCAAAAGTTGAAAGAGTATTCTCGCGTCGGTATTGATCATGCGTTCCTTTTTTCTGCGAACGCTTATGCAGAAACCGACCTGCTCGATTTGTTTTACTTTCACCGAGAGTCGCGCCAGGCTTCTACCCGAGCCATTGACCGCGAAGGTCCATTGAATCTTTGGGTGATTGATTGCGCGAAAGCAGAGCTGGCAAATCTTAACAATTTGCTGGCGGGCACGGAGACAAAAGGCCCTTCATACTTTGTCCGCGAATACGTCAACCGGCTGATTCATCCTCGTGACCTGCGACGATTCGCTTCCGATGTACTTCGTCGGCGATGTGATGTGCGTCCCCCGGGCCGGGAAATTAAGCGAGGGGTCTGGATTGACGACGGTGCTGAAGTCCATCGCGGGGCTCGTCTCGTTGCACCCGCCTACATTGGTCGCGCATCGAAGGTAATGCAGGACACATTGATCACACGCTTCAGCAATGTTGAGAAAGAGTGTTGCGTTGAGTACGGAACGGTGATTGAGAACAGTTCGATCCTGCAGGACACTTACGTAGGTATCTGTGTGGACGTATGTCACGCCGTTGTTAAAGGAAATATGCTTCTGAGTTTGGAACGCAATGTGGCGGTTGAGATCTTGGATCCGAGCTTATTGCGGGAGAACAGCCTGGTTTGGAAATCACCGGCAGCCAGAGATTGGCAACGAGTAAAGAAGGGAATGCTTTTCAGACGTCGGAAGCTAAAACAAGCCGTTACCGAATTGCAACCAGCAGCAGGTTCAGCGCCAAAGCCATGCATGCTGGAATCAAATATACAGGGGTAATTGAAATGCCTAGCAGGAGCCCAGTGATCGTGATGGAAGTACCAGAGAACCTTGACCATTCAGAGGGGACGGGCGTTCCTGGCTGAATTGCAGCCATTGCTGCAATCCGACCGTCCGCGCATCATTCTGGATTGTTCCCATGTGCAACACATGGATAGCGCCGGCATTGAGATGTTGCTCAGTTGCATGGGCGAAGCCATGAAACGCGACGGGGATATCAAGCTCGCCAATCTATCGCCGGCAGCCGCAACCATTCTCGAACTCATGCGAGTCGATCGATTGTTTGAAATCTTCGACACGGCCGAAGAAGCAACTCGAAGTTTTCAGGCTGTTACGGTGCAAGAGATTCCGCAGAACCTCCCTTGGTATTCTCCGAGTTTCGGAATCGCGGATTTGAAATCCGCCAGCTAGGATTTATTTCGCATCGAGGTTGCATGGGAGCAACGAAGAAAGCGAAGGGTGTCTTGACGAAAATGCTGGCGCATTTTGCATGGATCAGTCTACTCATCTCCGGGTTTCTGGGCTCGGCGTTGCCTACGGCTGCGCAGCAAATTAGCGCCGAGCCGACTCAAGTACCGACACTCAACGGTGCAGAGCAATCGAGTGAACCGCCTGATAGTCCCGGAGCAGTGGTTGCGCGGGCGCAAGCGCTTTCTACACCGTCATCTGCCCAGACTCAACCCTCCGCGAGTCAAGAAACGACTCAGAAGCCGGTGGGTACGGCCGCTGCGGAAGCTCCCAGTACGAGTGGAATCGCCGCCTCTGAACCGGCCGGGGTGGCGATCGCGCCGGCCAAGCAGCGGCGCGCCCGCACCATCATAATCAGGACTGGCGCAATCATCGGCGCCGCCGTGGCGGTGGGAGTGGTCGTTGCACTTACCGCCGGCACTTCCAGTAAACCCCCTGGAGCGCATTAGCCTTTCACGGGACACATGAAGCCAACGCACTCTGACGAAGCAAGGTCCGATCGGGTAAGGATCGTAAGCTTTTCTGGAATTGATGGGGCAGGGAAGACCACGCAGATCGAAGCCCTGACTCACTGGTTACTCGCAGCCGGACTTCGTGTCGAGCTTTTAACCTTCTGGGACAATGTCGTGGTGTTATCGCGCTTACGCGAGAGCTTAAGTCACAAGGCATTCAATGGTGATCAGGGGATTGGATCTCCTCAGAAGCCATTGAACCGGCGTGATAAGAACGTCACCTCTACGCCGGTTACGGCCATGCGTTTCTTTCTTTACTTCCTCGATGCCGTCAATGTCTGGCGAAAGGTTCTGCGGGCAAGACAAACTCAAGCGGACGTCGTGATCTTCGATCGGTATATTTATGACGAGCTGGCAAATCTTCCACTCAATCGGTGGTGGACGCGAGCTTACATCCGGTTCTTGCTGCGATTGGTTCCGGCGCCCGATATTGCCTACATTATCGACGCCGATCCAAGCGCGGCGCGGGCACGCAAGCCGGAATATCCACTGGAATTTCTTCATCGCAACCGCGAAGCTTACCTGACGATGAGTCGCTTGGCTGGCACAATCGTCGTGATCGAACCTCTTCCCGTCGCAGCGATGGAACTGAAAGTCAGGGAGGCATTTTTGCAAAAGCCTTTCCGGCTGCCGCAACACTTTTCAGGACTGTCGGCTGTGCGGTGAAATATCCTGACCCCGGGCTGTCTCGACTAGAGGTCGAATAGAGATGTAAGGCTCTAATCGGTTTTCTTTCAGCAACATCTCCCCCCCTAACTACATCAGATTACGCTGGGGCGAAACTGTAGGGCGGAGACAGAATGAAAATTTGTCTGGTAACCACTTTCCCTCCCAGCCAGGGTGGACTTAGCGAGTATGGTCTTCACATCGCAGAAGAGCTGCGCCGCAATCCGTTTCTTAGCCTTACAATTCTCGCTGACCGACTTTCCTCCTCTAATCCCGAACTTGACGGTTTTTCTGTTTTGCGCTGCTGGTCATTCGACGATCCTCTGAGTGCACTTCGACTTCTGAATCAGATCCGCAGACTGAAGCCGGACGTCGTCTGGTTTAATTTGTTGTTTAGTACGTTTGGCCGCAATCCGGTAAATGCTTTCCTGGGGTTGCTCACTCCTCTTCTTGCCCGGCTAAGCGGATGTTACACACACGTAACCCTTCATCACCTGATGGACACTGTAGACTTGAAGGATGCCGGCGTGCGGCACGCCCGAACCTATCGCCTGGCAGGAGCCGTTGCCACCAGAATGCTTCTGTTGTCGAATTCTGTGTCGGTGCTGATGCCAGGGTATTTGAAGATTCTGCAGAATAAATATGGTCGCGATAATGTGCATCTCCGTTCGCACGGTATTTTGACCACCAGGCCCGAGTATCCCAACTTTTCTCGGCGCGGCAATCCTGAGCACGGCATTCTTGCTTTTGGAAAATGGGGAACCTACAAGCGGCTCGAATTGATGATTGAGGCTTTTGAAATTGTCGCTCAGAGTTTGCCCAATACAAAACTTGTCATTGCTGGAGGCGACCATCCTCAAGCTGCCGGATACGTGGAATCGGTGAGGCGAGCTTGCGCTGGGAATCCACGCATTGAGTTCACTGGCTACGTGCCTGAAGATCGCCTGCCCGGCCTTTTTCAGAGCGCTACAGTCGCGGTGATGCCCTATTCTTCTTCGACTGGTTCCAGTGGAGTGGCGCACCTGGCCTGCGCCTACGGTGTACCCATCTTGTGTGCTGATCTCCCGGATTTCCGCCAGATGGCGGATGGCGAAGAGATCGCAATAGAGTTTTACAAGCCGGGGAACGCACAAGACTTGGCCAAATCGCTGATTCGTTTTCTAAGCAACCCGGCCAAGCAGGAAGAGATGGCGGCGCAGAATTACTTCACAGCCCTTCGCATGACAATGCCGAGCATTGTGCAGAAATATCTGCGACATTTCGAGCTCGATCAAAGAGCTGAGGCACTGCGGCAGATTACCCGATTCAGAAGGCTGCCCAATTGGCTTCCCTCGAAAGCCCTCATGTTGAGGATGATGTCGCGGAACCCGTCGGCATGGGGTTACCGCTCCGCGGTTCATCGACCATCGACCAGAATGCCCGGTACTAATTTACTGAACGATGACGCTAATGGTAGTGGAAAATTGACTGGAACTGGAAGCACCGTTAATGGTAACGGCATAAGTTTGGGGAGCGGTCGCGGTGACGGGATTAGTAACCCCGGCGACATTCTGCTGTCGAGCACTCCCGCAGGAAGTGCTTACCAGGCCGATACCTATGGTCGCGACGAGAGCGTAGAGCTTACGCCGCCCCTGACCGTTGCTCATGAAGGCGAAGCCGACGATGCTGAGGGAGAGCAGCCAACTGGCATAGATTGGGATCGATCTTCGTGGCCCAGAGAAATTCATCCCCGCAACGGCAACGGCAGAAATGGTAAGAGTTGAGGTCGCCGTCCCCGAACCAGGAGTGATGTTCGCGGGTGAAAAGGAGCAACTTAAGGTGCTGGGAAGGTTCGAACAGGAGAGCGAAATCGGGAGGTTTGACGATCCGGATTGCGCCGTTGCTGTCACCCTAACGCTTCCTGATTTCCCCCCCGGAACTTTGACGGACGTGGGCGCTGCGCCGAAGGAGACAGTCGTCCGGGGCGCCGCCGGTGGTGCTGTTGCAGTGCAGGTAGGGTTGTAGTTCATGGCAGCGCTCATCTGGTTCGCCAATGTCGGCTTGCCCACAGCTTGGACAAATAGTACGTAGTTCCCACCGGGTATCGGAAAACTGCACAAGTTGAGGGAGTGAACTTCGGAGGCTATGTCGGCAAGCGGCATCAGATTCTCACCATCTTCACTCACGTAAACCGTGTAATGATCAACCGTGTTCTCATTCCCACTGATTGTCCACTGCAAAGCGTTTCCGCTGATTGAGGGTTCGAGCGTGAGGCAGTTGTCGATGCCTGACTCTATCTCCGTGGCCTCCTCATAATCATTCCAGGTCACGATCTGCAAATCCGGCAGCTGTTTTCCGGCACCGTAGAGGCTGTTAATTTCGTTGAAGGTTTGCAGCCATGTCTGGCCGCACTGCTGGCCCATAATGCGGTCGGATCCCCAGGACGCTTTGGTATCGTTAAATCCCTTGTAGACTGCTCCCACCGTCTGTTCGTTCGGAAATGACATTCCCAGGTTGTAGAAACTCGAGAGATACTGCATTCCATAATCGTTGGTCGTGGGCATCACCCAGGCATAGCTGCCGTCGCTCAGGGATTGGCTGAAACCGCCGTTGTTCTGGAGCACATAAACAGGTTTTGTGCTCAAAGCGGCATTTGCCGCGTACCAGTTAATCGAAGGATAATTTTGATTAACGCTAAACTCCGTAACCACGGGCCTGCCCTCAATGGTCATATAGGCCGGCGAAGGGAAATAGGTATGTTCGATGTACTGCAGGTCGCTGATGAATGCTTGTTGAGGCGAGCAGCCCGGGCATGAGTACCATTCAATAGCCCCCTGGTCGACCATGATCGAAAATGTGAAGCCAGGGTGCTTCTCGCATTCAGCCATGATCAGCTGCGCCGCGTCGTCCAATGAATTGTTCGGACCGTACCAGTCAAGAATCACGCCATCGATGCCGCGGCTGACCATGTCGTCTATCTGATTCTTGATCTGTCCCGGGTCTGTAGAACTGTAGCCGATATTCATGTGGTTCGGGTGTCCAAACCACAGAACCATGTGGGCATAGATCTTGGTCGTTGCGCCCGAGTAAAGGAGCGTGTGAACGTCAACCTTGCTTACATTTCCAGCGCCGCGGTCACCGTTCGACAGATTGGTGAATGTGTTGGCAGCACTCGTGTTGTTGGAAGTCTGAGCAGAGAGGGTTGTGGTCGGTACCACGTAGGGGGAACTGGCCGCGGAGAGGGTGGAAAGGGCCAGGGTTGAAACAACGACGAACAGGGCCAAAACAGAATGTCTTTTACACATCGGTCCTCAGGGAGGGCGAAGTAAGCCGAGGATCTTGCACAAGGCAGCCATAAAGAGGAAGGCGCGCCCGCCTGTGATTTCCCCTTTAAGGACCGCTAGTTTTCCTGGGTACGGTGAACACGGTAGGCCGAAAGTCTCTATAAAAGAAAGATAACGTTGGTCTAGGAACTTCTGTGCTTCAATGGGAGGCTACACCCAGCGGAATTCATCCGGAACAACTCTGGTTACACAAAGCCTGACCAAATGACGAGTGAGAAGTCCCTTAATTTTCAGTGAGTTCCCACCGAGAAATGAGACCACGTTGCGAATCAAAAGCCAACACCTAGAGTTCGAAACTCATCCAAAGCGTTGCCTTTCTGTCTTACACGAGTGGAGGAACCCTAGCGATGAGTTTAGTAACGCCGGGCGGTCGCCTAGCGATGATAGGCCTCGTGGTTTTACTGCTCGTACTATGCAGCTGCCGAGGCCTGGTTAACACGACGTCCTCTTCGTCGATCGATCACGTCATTTTCATGTTGCAGGAGAATCGCACCTTTGACTCCTACTTCGGGATGCTCAATCCGTATCGCCGGGCAAATAATTGGAGCACTGGCGACGACGGGAACACGTACGACGTGGATGGGATCGATGACAAACTCTCGAAGTTCGTCAACGACGATGATGAAGGCCAGGCCTTCAGCCTTTTCAAGTTGAATAGCACCTGCATCGACGATATGAGTTCCGCGTGGCTGGAAAGTTATGGCGATGCCAATCGTTTCGACTTCAGTGTGAGCCGTCCTATCCTGATGGACGGTTTTGTGCATACCGCAGAAGGCTTCGCCAAAGCGGGTGCAGGGGATGGATCATTCACCGATTTGGTGGGTAAGAGGGCAATGGGTTATTACGACCAGGACTTGCTGAACTACTACTACTTCATGGCTTCCCAGTTCGCAATCTCAGATCGTTGGTTCGCCCCGGTGTCAAGCAAGAGCACTCCGAACCGTATTGCAACCATGACGGGAGGCACGACGCAAGGCCTGGTACGCGACCCATTCGCGGATGACCAGTTCACCACTCCGCTGAATATTGAAACAATCTTTGAGGAACTCGACAAGAACAATGTTTCGTGGAAGATCTACTATTCCATTACCGCAGGAGGCTGCACCGACGAGGACGGCGATTGCGGTCCGGGCAAACAGTCGAACGATTATCCTGTGACAACCTTCTCGGATTTTTCCTACTCCAGCCAGTACCTGTATGCAAACCCGCAGCACAGCGGTTGCAAGCCGCCTACCATCGGCTCACAACAGGCCGTCGGCGATTCCAGCAACGCATTCTGCATCGACATCAACCACATTGCGCCCTTGAGGCAATATCTTAGCGACGTGCAGAACAATACTTTGCCCAGTTATGCATTTATTGAGGCGGCGTATGGAAGCAGCGACGAACATCCGGGCTCGGGCCAGTCGATTCTGGAAGGGCAGCAGCAGGTATCGACCCTCATCAACGCGCTGATGCAGAGCGCATCCTGGCCAAACTCTGTGTTTTTCTTGAGCTATGACGAACCCGGCGGGCCATTCGATCATGTTCCACCCGTTTCCGGACACTCGAACGACAACACTGACTCCTCGCTGGGAGCGATTCCAGATATCAGCACAATTGCAGTGAACGCGGACAGCTACAAGCCGTGTCTGCCGCCAGGTGGAACTCCAACTCTGCATTGCGATCTTGAATCTGTCGATCCTGGCGCAAATTCGGGCGATGCCCCGGCGCAAGAGGGCTTCGCCGCCCAATTAGGTTTCCGGTTGCCTAACCTTGTCATCTCGCCATTCTCTCGCAGGCATTATGTTTCGCACATCCCGATGGATCACACAGCGATCATAAAGTTTGTGGAGAACCGCTTCATTAATTCAGGCGCACACCTGACGGATCGCGATGCAGCGCAGCCGGATCTGCTGGACTTTTTCGATTTCGGCAACGTACCCTGGGCGACGCCGCCGACCCCGCCAATAGCAAATGCGCCGCCCGGCTCGTGTACTGCACAAAGCATGTGAGCAGAAGGGCTCGCAACAAGGGGATCTCAGTTGCCATAGTCGTACGGCAAACGCTCATTTTACGGCGAGTCCGTTCACTGCTGATGCTGCGAATTGACCGTCACGCTGCGAGCCACGTAGTGATTTCCATCAAAGCGAGTGAGCACAGTCACGTCACTGGCTCGACTCAAGGTGTCATCCTCTATCACTGACGGATCGAAGTAGATCTCATAAGTCTTGTTGTCGGTCGCAGAAGTCAAAGTCAGAAGACCAAGGCGCAGATCCAAACCCGTGACGCGGCCGGCAAATGTGAAACTGGCTCCCGGCACCGCCAGCACCGACACTTCCCGGGCAACATCGCGGCCATCCTGCTGCGAACCGAACTTCACCGCCACCAGCGTTCCCGCGACGAGTTCACCCGCGGAAGCCGAATGGTCCCCATGAACGATGTTGGTTTCGGGCGTGATGCGAATCTTCAGGGGCTGCGGAGAAAGTGGGTCGCGCAGTTGCAACTCGCCCCTGTCGCTGCGATAGCTCGTGACAATACCTTGGCTCTCGCCGGCGGAAGCCGTTGTTTTCAGTCGAATCGTCTTTGCAAACACCGTGCTGCCATCCAGTATTGTGTCGATGTAAATTCGGTCGCCTTGGTGCAGATCAGCCGTCGAACCTTGGCCGCTTCCTTCATAGATGTGGGTGCGCGTGTCAAAAAAAATCTTCATCTTGCCGCCACCGAAAACCTGCACCGTGATTTCATCTCGAACCCTGTCCAGTTTTTGGATTGTCCCCCCAATCAGGCTTGCCTTTGCGCGGGGCAGGGAAGGCAGATCAGGAAGCAGGGTAGCCGGGTCGAGTGTCATGTCTGATTCTTCGGCAAGAGGCTGGATCGCATCTTTCGACAAGGGAGTGAGAGGAGCCGAAGAGGTTGATGATACAGATGATGACACCATGCCTTGTGAAGACGCCGCCTGCCCTTGCGCCAAGCCATCAACCGTGCAGCCTGTCAGAACAATCGCCGACAGCGCAGCTACCCATAACCGACCCATATAGTGATCCCATCCCCTCAACTCTTAACTTTTCGACGCTGTGATTGGATGCCAAAACCCGGTCTTAGGTAGTCATGTTTCTGCGAAAAAGAGTAACTGACGGATAAACAATTGGAGCGTTTTCAGCATCTTACTTTCGATTACTTGTACTCGGTTAACTAATCACAGAGGGCACTTAGGAATGGTCTGGAAACGGTGGACAGTGGCTTTCGTGATGGCAACGACCCTGCAATGGGGCCCGGTTGCCTGCGCAGGAGACATCAAGCTTACGCTGCCTAGACGCAGCCACTTGACGCCTGTGCAACGCTTGAATCAGGAGGGAGTGGAAGCTATTCGCAAGCACAGCTATGAAAAGGCCGAGTCGTTGTTTTATAAAGCCTATCTTCTCGATCCCGATGACCCCTTTACGCTGAATAATCTCGGCTACATTTCGGAACTCCAGGGACAAGTCGACCGCGCCCTGCGCTTCTACGACCTGGCGGGGCAGCAAGCCACAGAAGCTGTCATTGACCGCGCGAGTTCGCCGAGGGTTGAAGGGCGCTCGATAAAAGAAGCGCTGGCAATTCCGGACTTGCCGTTGCAAATCAACCACGACAATGTCATAGCTGTGCGCATGCTCGCTGACGGGCGGGCGCCGGAAGCTGATCTTTTTCTACAACAAGTTCTGCAGAAGGATCCGAACAACATATTCACGCTGAATAATTTAGGGGTTGCCAAGGAAATGGAAGGTGAATCCCAGGCAGCACTGAAACTTTATGAGCAGGCTGCCGCTGTTCACTCCAACGCGACTGCAGTTGTCACGCTGAACCGCTCGTCGAGAGGGAAACCGGCGAGCGAGATGGCTGCGCAGAATATCAAGAACTTGCAGGCTCGCGAGAGTAGTGAGAGCAGCGTCCAGTCAAGGATGGCGGAGTTGAATGTGCGCGGAGTATCAGCCATTAATCGAAACGATCTTCGCGCTGCAGACCACGATTTTCGAGAAGCCTTTGCCCTCGATCCCAGCAATGCTTTTGCCATCAATAACATTGGCTATCTCTCGGAGGTCGAAGGGGACCGCGAGACCGCGCAATTTTACTACGACAAAGCACAGACCATGCCAGGTGCGAACGCGACCGTCGGTCTGGCAACGCGACGTGCCGCGGAAGGTTCGAAGTTGAGTCAGGTCGCCTCGGATAATGACGCTAAAGTGGAGACCAAGGTCTCTCAGGAACAGCAGGCTCGACGCACACAGCACGAGCCGATTCTGCTGCTGCGCCGGGATAACACGCCGGTGCAGGAACCGTCGTCGCCACCTGCAAACAATCCGCCGCAATAGATCGGGAGCAGCCCTGCAGCAGTTTGTTTGGGAGCGGATGCTTCCTGGACGTTCCGAAGATTGCGAAAAAAGTAAAGCTCGTATCACAGCACGGCTCGACCCTGGGCCGCCTGAACTTAAAACCTGATTCTCACGCATCTAGGACGCTGCGCTCCCGATACCGATCAATGTCCGATTCCGGATCGTACGTCAAGTAGCGGACCAGATTCTTGAAATAACGCAGCAGCGTATTGACATTAGTTGCGTACCAGCAGCATCGCGTCATTTGCGGTGAAAATCCGCAAATAAAACGGAAGTGACCGAGCACCGGCGCTGCCGGACCGAGCATCGCCGCCGCCATGCGGTGATTTCCATCCAGGATCGTCAAAGGTCCTGTTTCATTGACGCCGATGAGAAGTACTGCGGGATTGATCAGGTTCTCCTGCACCGAGGAGCTGAGAACACGTAGCTTGCCAAAGAAAGCGTTCTGCGAAGAGGATTCGAGTTGGACGCGGATCCGCTCCACCACATCGGTTAGGTAAAAGCTCCCTTGCGCTACTCTGCGCCATTGTGCTCTGGGAAAAAATCGAATTCGACTTAAATCTTCAGGCCTCAATTCGACTTCGTACCAGGTGGTGTCGGCAGGAAGCTCCCGCCACATTGGACCCCGGCGCAGGAATAATAACGCTTGCCGTACCGCATTTTCCCGCGAGCTGCTGAAATCCGGATGCCGCACCAGATGGTCGAACTGGTGACGGTAATCATCAAATTCGGGATGATGAAATTCGCTCCTTAGAAACTCAGCCATTACCTCTTCTTCCGCTAACCTGCGGCCTACCACGGAGAGTAGGGTAAGAGAGAAGGGCCTTCGGGGTGAACTGATTGCGCAGCAAAGGCACCATCAAAACCAAAAGCAATGCCACCATCAACACCAACTGAACCACAATTACCTGATGAAGAGTGTGGTGAAGCAGGTAAACGCCAACCGCCAAAGCTCCGCTGAAGGCGAGTTGCAGCCAGCTGGTGTTCGCGATCTTGCGCGACATTTCGTAAGTGATGATGACGGAGCTAAGCGAGTAGACGCCCGTCATAATGGCGTAGAGAATCAACAAAGGAGCGAGTGTCCCGTAGTTGCCAAGATCGAAGTGAGAGCCGAAAAGTGTCTTCCAAAGAAAGCTGGGGACCATCCAAAGCCCGAAAATCAGACCCGAAAGGATCAAAAAGACCAGCAACAGTGAAGTGAATAAAACCGGACTGCCCTCATGTTCTTCGCTGCCAGCCCCGGCGGAGACAGGAAACATGGTGTTGACGACCGACCACGCGCACATGTTCACCAATCTCCCCACTAATGCGACCGCAGCATAAAATCCCGCCTCGGCAGGCGGGAAAAAATGCTTCACGAGGACAATGTCAAAGTTGTTGATTATCGTCTGGCCGGAAAAGAAAACAACCGCTTGCAATCCCTCCCGGAACGAAATTGCCATGCGACGAAAACTAAAAGAGGTCAACCCAGGGTTGGGCATCGCGGCCGCATATGCCACCATCACCGCCAGGACGCTGGCTAAAACTGCGCCCTTTACCCCCAGCCCGACTTCGATCAGGACAAAGGCTCCGAACAGACGGACCAGTCCTTCCAACATGAAGTTGATCGCGAGCGGCCGGAAGGCGTGAATTCCCTGAATGTAACCCCGCCGAACACCAAGCGGAATATAGAAAGTCGTGCCCAGCGCGAGGAGCGATATAAGAACAGGATCGGGTAGATTCAAATATTCGGACAGCGAGCGTCTCAGGAAGAACAACAGCAAGCCAATTGCAATGCCGGCCATCCATGATCGCTGGTGCAAGCTGCTAAAGACAGCCACCCGGGCGCGGGGCGAGGTGCTTCGCGCCACATATTTCGCACACACAACCTGAAACGAGAGGGTGATCCCCGACACCAGCATCAGGATGGTATAGACCGCTGTTGCGTGGGCGAAACCACTAGGCCCCAGTAGGCGGGCCGTGACCACGTTATAAACGAGGTTGGTAACTCCTACCAATCCAGAGCCGGCAAGGAGGGTAAGACTGCCACCGAGAAGTTTCGACTTCAGGTTCTTGACCGGAACCGTAGGCGCTGCAGAATTTCCCTCCGCAGCTTCCACCTCCACTTCGAACTTTGTCATTTGTCAGCCATTCTGGTTGTAATTCGGAGGAGTCGATATCATGCATTAAAAAAGAGTGAAATGTATAACCGGTAGCACAACGGTTCTCGAAGATCCAGCGAAGTCGTAAAACGTTTGTTGCTGGACTCCGACAGAAAGCCGGAACGGATAAGCGACGCGCTCGCCAAGAGAACCATCCTTTGCCATTCCGCGAATCCCGCGCGTATAAGAGACCACGAACTCACTCTGCGCGTTGTCGTATTCGTGATAACCCTCTCCGCGTGAGAGCAAAAAGTTCCCATGGACATTCCATCGCGGGTTGGCGCGGAATTCAAACCTGGCTCCCGGAAGCAAAGCTTGCGCAATGGCGTACTGTGTACCTTCCACTCGCCAGGAACGGAGATCTTCGGCGAGCACAGCCGCAGTAAAACGGGTGCCGAACTTGTGCTGCAATCCGGCATAGCTAGAGCTGTTGAAATACTCCTCCACCAGTGGGCTGAACTGCAGATCGCGAACCGAATACCCGGTCAGAAGAGCGGTTTGTCCCCAGGGACGCCCCACCGTGAATTCCACGTCTGCCGATGCGTCTCGCGAATTCAGGTTCTGATCAGTAAAAGGCCCGGCTTCGCGAATAGCGTTGGCATTGATCGAAACCCAGTTATAAAACGAACTCGTCGATATGTAGAGAAACTGGCGAAAAAGATTCTGGCTCATGAAAACGGGCGAGATCGTGTCCCGGCGGATCGTGTATTGAAGGCCTCCGTTGAACGAGATACTGTTCGAGCCAAAATGAAGAACCGGAGTGATCCCGCCGTTGAAAAATGTGTCGTAGGTATTGCGGTCCTGGATGACATTGACGCTAGGAAACAGGAAGCGACCGGCAGTCAAGCTCTCTCCGACAAAACCGGTGATCGGAGGCAGTTTGCCGAGATGAATACGGTAGTGGGACTCGGCCAGACTCTGATAAGAGTGCCGCGGCGGGGGCAATAACAGCGGATTAGTGACGTGCAGGATTTTGGCGTCGAGAGTGTAGACGTTAAGATCTTCGAGCGACGGAGCAAACGATGCATCGGGCAGGAAACTTACATTTTGATTAATCTGCCTGCCCTCTTCCATCGCGAGTTCATCCGTGGCGGTTTGCGCTGTGCGTTGCTCTTCCTGGCTGGCGACCGTGTTTGCCTGCGCGAAGGAAGAAAGAGCTTGTACTGTATCTTGCCGTTGGCGGTATACGTTGGCCGCCGTCATCATGTAATCGTAGTCGTCGCGATACTCGTCAACCGGACCGAGACTCGCCAGTGCCTCTTCTGCCTTGTGAGTCTGTCCCTCTGCGAGGTAGGTATTAGCCAGACCGATGTCAACATTGCGAGGGCTGGCTCCCGCCAGTCGAGCTTTATCGAAGTAGGTTTCAGCAAGATCGAAGTCATGCATCGCCAGAAAAATGCTGGCGGCCTCTTGAATGTCGTCGGGACGAACGGGGGACGAATCGAGGCGGGCTTCAGCGAACCCGAGCGCGATCTGCCGGCGGGCGTCGTCGAAGTGACCTCGCCGCGCGAACACTTGTGCGACGGCCAGCCGCACTCCGATGCGGTCTCCGTTGGGAATATCCAGCGCGCGAGAGAATCGTTGCATGGCTGCATTTCGGTCTCCCAAGGTCAAGAGCGCTCCCCCCGTGCCCATCAGGATATCGACCTTGTCGCCGCCATATTGTTCCGCTAATTGAATGTCATGCAGAGTTTCTTCCCGCTGTCTTTGGGTCGCGTGCACTTGAGCTCTCAAGGCGTAGATCGCCGGGTCCGAAGGAGATAGTTTTTCGGCGATATCAAGTGCGGCGATCGATTGCTGGTAGCGCCGCAAGCGATAGAGCGTATCCGCGTACGCCAATTGGGTCGACAGATCGTTGGGGCTTTCTTGCAGCGCTATGCGGTACTCCGGTTCAGCGTGCGCGTAATCCTGTTCCTGGCGAAATGCCTCCGCCCGTGCCAGGCGCCAGGCATGCGACTTCCCCGATAATTTCTGCACTGCTTCCAGCTGTATGAGCGCGGGCTTCGGTCGATGCAACTGCAGATCGGCGTACGCCAGTCCGAGATGCGCCTCACCGTAATTGGGGTCCAACTTGATCGCAGTCTGGAAATCATTGACCGATTTGCTCGCTTCGCCAAGATCGTTCAACACAAATCCGCGATTCGCATATCCAAGGGTCATTTTTGGATCACGTTCGAGAGCCCGAGTGAAATCTGCAACCGCTTCCCGCAGCTGCCCGCCATGCGCATGAACATTGCCAGCAACCAGCGGCAAGTCTTTATCGTCGGGAAGAATGGGCTCATATTTCTTTACCAGCGCCAGCGCCTCTTCGTAACGGCCAAGGTAATAGAGATCGTAAGCCAGATAAACCGCGCCCTCCCGGTCATTGGGTAGCTTCTGCAGGACAGCAGAGCCTAGCTTTGCGGATTCAGCATAGTCGCCCTTCAGCGTGAAGTAGCGTTCTCGTTCGCGCTCCACTTGCGGACTGTCGTTCATCTTGCCACTGGCTCGATCGAGCCAATGCTTGGCTAAGTCGTGATTGTGGGCCTCGAGCGCCGCGTTGGCCGCTCCGGCCACAATCAAGGGATTGCTTGGCATTCGTTCGTAAGCACTCTCGTAGTTCTTCTGCGCAGCCTGAAAGTTTCTTTCAGCCGTATACAAGTCGCCCAACGCCAGATACGGAGCGAAATCTTTGGGATGCGCGTCGACTGCGCGAGTGAAATAGTTTTCAGCGAGCTTGGAATCACCACTGTCACGCGCCAGATAACCGAGTGAGGAAAGGGCGGTTCGGTTTCGCGGATCTAATTCCAGCACTTTTGAGAACGTGGCCTTCGCAGCATCTTTTTGTCCAAGCTTCCACTGCAGGCTACCATAATTCAGCAGAGAGTTAGCATTGGTGGGCGCTAATGACAGCGCTTCCTGCAAGTCCTTGTTTGCCGCATCCGTGTTCCCCATCCCCGTTTCGATCGCAGCCCGCAGTCTCAGCATCTCGGGACGCGACGACGGTGGAACATTTACCTGGCCGATCTGAGCCTGCGCCGTTTCGAGTTCCTTCTTGGCTTCGGCCTCGTCCTCTTGTCGCACAGCCAGCTCATATAAGTTTAGCCGCAGCTCGATGGGATATAGCGCGCCCTCTGGAACGTTGGATGGAAGGCTATTGATCGCGAGATTGTACTCGTTGGTGGCATCCTGGAATCGATTATCCCCTTCGGCGATCGAGCCTTGAATGGCGTGCAACCGGTAGTTGTTGCTGTCGATACGCCGCGCCTCCTCAAGAAAAGGGCGGGCCGCATCACTCTGTCCCAGAGCCACCAAAACCTGAGCTGCGCTCAAGTTCAGGCCTAAATTTCCTTTCGCGCTCTTTGCCAACCGCGTATAGAGGTCAGCCGCCTCCTGAGGTTTTCCCGCAAGTTGATAGGTGTATGCCAGGTCCGCCTGAACGTCGATGCTCTTCGATGGAATCGCCTGCAGCGCCGCAATGGCTTGGTCGTACTGCCCTTGATCGCGATATTCGCCCGCGACCGCGCGCAAGACTTCAGGATCTTTCGGCGCGCGACCTCTCGCGCGGTTCAGATATTTTCTTGACTCGTCGAGCTGGCCCAAATGTTCGTAAGCGTGGGCGATCAGCAGATCGGTGTGAGCGGTTGGTTGCACCGCTTCGGCTCGCAGCAGCAGTTCGAGAGATTTCGTTGGATCGGAATTGAGCAGTAACTCACCCGCGAGTTGCAGGCTGTTCCCATCTTTCGGATTCGTATCGACGACGCGTTTCAGCAGTTCTTCCGCTTCCGCGTCGCGGCCCATCTTAGCGTAGGTTTGCGCCAGGCCGGCCATGCCGCGAACAGAGTTAGGCTGAATCTTTAAGCCGCGACGGTAGGCGTCAACCGCAGCTGGGTAATGTTCTTCTAACCTGGCGCAATAGCCCAGCAAGAACCACAGCTCAGGATTTTGCGGGGCGGACTTGGCGGCACGCTCCGCAAAGGAAACGGCGGCCGCGTAGTCATTTCTTTTCAGCGCATCTTCCGCGGCATGGGCCTGCCGCGCCACATCAATGCTCGAGCCCCATCCGAGGTCGGAATTGCTCTGGGAGGAGCCTTGGGAAGACGTTTGCTGTTGCGCGTTGCTGGGCGGAGAAGTGTCACCTTGCCCATGGACATCGTAGGTTTGCCCCAAAGCACAGTTGAAAAGAGCAATTATGCAAAAGCTCGCGAGCGGAAGTCGGCTTTTCACGGAATCACCACGCTGTATACAAGTCTTTGGTTTACCTCCCGCATACCATAGGTTTCTGCGGTTTTCTTCAGATGCCACTGTCGCTGGTAAGGCTGCTTTTGCCTGCTGAAAACCGCCGTAAAATTAGAAAAATCAAGTAAACCTCTGCTGGCGTTTCCGAATCGAACTGCTGTCTGGGGACTGTCTTGGAGCGCCAAACTGTGAGCACTACGCAAAGCTACTCTCGGCCAATTCCTATTCTCGCAATCGTCCTCGTGGCGCTTGCAGTTCACGGGCCGCTGTTGCTGATGCAGCTTCCGTCCGGATCGTTCGACGCGAACTTCCATATGTTTTTCGCGTCGCACTACGCTCACCATTGGTTCAATCCATGGAATGAAAAATGGTTTGGGGGGTTTTCTCAGACCACGTATCCACCCCTTACGCATCAGTGGATTGCGCTGGTGTCGACTGTAGTCGGCCTGAAGATGGGCTACATGCTGGTGCAGTTGATCGCGGTTCTTCTGCTGCCAGTCGGAGTATTTCGCTTCGCCAGAATTTGGGTGGATGATCGCGCAGCCAGCTACGCTGGCCTGGGCAGTGTTTTTCTCGGAGCGCTCGCTTTCCTTGTTTACCAGGCTGGACAGTTAGCCACCGTTGCTTCCGCCGCTCTCTATTTGAACGCGCTGCCGTACTTCTATGAATGGATGACGGAGGCCCGCGGCTCGATCTTTGTTGAAAGGAATAGCAATCAGTTTGACCGCGGCGGCTGCTCACCACGTTACTTTGATTTTCGGCGTAGTTCTCTTTGCCGGCCCCGTGCTTTGGACCGCTTTACTGGACGCCAAGGATGAGCGTGTCTCCGGTTCGGTCGCCGGTGTGTTGTCGCGAGCCGCAGTGTTTGGGGTTGCTGTGGGTGTGGGCGTCGGTGTCGTGTTGCTGCCTTATTGGCTCGCAATCATTCAACATCCAATTCACCAGATTCCCATTCCTCACGATAGCCGCGCCAATTTTCTGCTGAACTCAACCACTGCGATCAATTATTTTGTCATCCCTTACGGGGCACTGATTCTGGCACTGCCGTTTATCTTGATTCGAGGTGCCTCGTCACGTCGGCTTGTGCCTTTGCTCTGCGGCTTCTGGCTCACGTTTATTTTTGGACTTGGAGGCACCACTCCTTTACCGCGCTGGATCCTGGGGCGAGCTTACGAAATCTTAACCTTCGAACGATTCACCTTCTGGGCGACACTAATGGCGATGCCGCTGATCGGCATTCTTGCCGTCGAACTTCTGGATCGCTTCCAATCGAAAGCAGCGGTTGCATTGTCGCTCTGCGCTGTGGGAACGGTTGGCGCCGCCTTGTGGTGGCTTGGCGCGAATCCTTATCGACCGGCGGGAAGTACGAATGTTGAACCGGTAATTGCGTTCTTGAACCGCGACGGCCACGATGCTTACCGCTACATCACGCTCGGATTTGGAAGTGAACTCGCGAGAGTGTCTACTTACACCAGTGCCGGCAGCGTTGATGGAGACTACAATTCTGCCCGACTGTTGCCTGAAATGACTCACTATGGATCGGCGCAGCTCACTAATGCCAAGTTCTACGGCTCCGCTGGCATGGCCTCTCTCCGCTCCATGCTCGAGCATGCCAACCGTTATGGCTTGAAATACATTTTCGTGCATGACCCGTATTACGAGCCTCTCTTAACTTTTGTGGGATGGCGAAAAATCGAGACTTTCAATAACGGAGAGATTACTGCCTGGTCGAAGGATGACGTTCCCCCTGCTCGGCAGATTTCGTCGGACGCCATTCCTGCTCCCTGGCAAGGCCTGATGTGGGGAATATTGCCCATCGGAGTGAGCTTCCTCGCAATCTTCCTCGAACTTCTATTGCCTGAGGAGCGCCGCGTGCCGGCGCCGGTTGCGGTTCCAATCCGCGCTGAGGATCGCGAACGACATTACGTGGTTTGAGGCTCAGAATGAAAATTGCTCTGCCAATCATTCTCGTTGCCGTGACTGCCGGATTAATGGTGGTCGCGCTTTACGGCTATTCCGGACCTGGGCCGGCGAGGATCGGGGTCGCCACTGGCTCCGCACTCTACGGCCTCACCCCAAAGGCCAGCACTCCGCAGCAGGCGCTTACCAACCTTCTTTCAGATGTGCAGCGCCGCAACTGGGATCGAGCGTTCGATGCGCTGTCGAAAACCAGCGCCACCGACAAGCAGACATTCATTCAAGATTGGATCGGCTCAAACGGCAGCCTGCGCGCGTTTTCAAATCTCGAGGGATTTGACCCCCGGCCGCTTCACATAACCAGCGATGACGCCCAAATGCGTGTGCGTCTCCACTATTCAACGCCGGTTGGTCCGCTCGAAGACGTGCGTGATTTCCATTTCGTAAGAGAGGCCGACGTTTGGAAAGCGGTCTGGCCTAAAGTGCAACTCCCAACCGTTCCCTCGGAGGTGATTCCAGTTACATACCTGCGCTGGGATCTGGTCACCGGAGGCGCTGAAGATCAGTGGGGATCAAAGAACATCGACGCGCCGCACGTGCGCATCATTTCCATGAACGCTGCCGACTCAGCCGAGGGCGCGGTAGTTATGGGAGAAGTCGTGAATGAAGACACGATTCCCGCGTTCGTCAACGTCAATGCCACGCTCGTCGATGGAGCGGGCAATCCCATCGACGACGAAACCAGCTTCGACAAGATTGACCACATCCTTCTGCCGAAACAGGTCACGCCCTATCGCATCGATTTTCCGAGTGTGAGCTTGAATAAGGTCAAGAACGTTCGCATGGATGTTAAGGCGGCTTTGGTTCCCGCCTCAGCCGATCCTGTGATTGGCGTGATGAATCAAAAGCTCGATTCTGATGTGCAAGGGAAGACAGTTCTGCACGGCGATTTGCTCAATCAAAGCGGACAGACCGTAAATATCCCGCATGTAATCGCCAGTTTTTACGATAACAACGGAAAAGTAGTCTGGGTCTCAGACGGCTACGTCGATCGAGCACTCCTCCCCCAATCTTCGGAGCCTTTTGCCGTGGAAATTCCCAAGAGCTTGTCCGCGAAGGTGCATAACTTTCACGTTGTGGTTAACCAGTACAGTTTGGGCAGGTCCTAGAATGTTGCGTCCTTTCTGGATTTGCGCAGCAGCAATATGCCTCGTCGGAGCGTCTCCGGCGCAGGATATTCGTGTGCCGGCGTCAGCCGTTGCGGGAGAAGAAGCCTCGATCTCAACCACTGGAAGCGGCAAGGCCACGTTTTATCTGATTGGTCCGGGAGTATCGAGCAAGGGTGATATAAGCCTTGGAGAAGAAATTCATCTGCAAGCTCAGGACTTGCGGAACGCCGGCGAATATCTCGCGATCGTGTGTTCCGGCGAGTGCCACAACGCCAGCTTCTTCGTGAGTGCCGGCAAACCGCACGGTCTGACCTTCCTGGTGCATCCCTCGCGCGTTCCGGTTGCGCAAAGCGATGCGGTCAGTGGCGTCGCGCTTGCGTTCGATCTGTTTAGCAATCTGGTGGTCACTCCAGAGACGATTACTTTTCAATTAACGGCGGGAAATGCCTCTCTATTGTCACGATCAGTTCGCACGCAGGGTGGAATCTCATGGTTCCGCACGACATCGGGAAAATCCGCTGGTCCCCTGCAGGTTGTCGCGTCTCTTGACGATTTATTCACGCGGCGCGCGGTACAGCAAGTGGCCTCGGATCCCTGCAATCTGCGGATTACCGGCGAGCGAACCGCGACTGGAATTTTGGTACAGACCGAGCCAGTCCACGATTGCGCGGGAAATCCCGTACCCGACGGTACGATCGTCACCTTCACCGCGTCCGTTGGAAATGAGAAGAGCACGGTTGACGCTCCGATCAAGCAGGACATAGCTCGGGCGCAAATTGTGGCATTGGGTCCGGCTGTGATATCAGCAGCCTCCGGTGTGGTGATGGGCAATGAACTTCGTGTCGGAGGGCGCCCATGAGCCCCTGGCTCGATCGTGCTTTCCATCGCCGTTCCGCGGCGAGAGTCGTCGCCACGCTGAGCTTAGCTCTCGGCTCTGCGCTGTTCGCGCATGCTGCTGATCCTGCGGTTCAAGTGCAATTGGATGTGAAGAAAGCGTCCCCGCGAGCCGTCGAGAATTTAACCGAGCGTGGAATTCTTCGCGACTATCGCTTTGCCTGGACGAGCATAGCTCAGGCGCTCGAGTTTAACACTCTCGATCCGCTTGAGGGACCGTTTGCGGGAGACGCAAAGCAGTGGCTGCACGACACCATTGTAAGCCAGCAGCGCTCCGGGCTCAGTCAACGTTACGCAGGACAGAACCACAAGCTGGAAGTTGTCTTTTACGCTCCTGAAGGCGACGTCATGGAGTTGCACGACACGGCTGAGTACGAATTGCAAATTTCCGATGGCGGAAAGGTTGTTAATGATCAGCATGTCGTGCTGCACTTCATTGTGCTGATGACTCCGGCCGCTGACCGCTGGGTTGTTCGTCAATTGCAGGCGGTCCCACACTTTTGATCCCGCGCTCCATCGGAGTTCCTAGCCCGCGGCTGCTTGCTCCGACAGCGGTTGCGGCTCCATCTGGGCCCTCCTATCGCCAACCGGCCCGTTTGCCAAAGCATCCTATTTCATGGGCAGGAACGCCCACAGGACGGAGCTGTCATTTGTCAAAGGCGCTACTTGGTTTGTCGATACTGTGTTTCGTGATGGCAAGCGGGTGCACAACTCCCGGCGCGCATCATGCTTTGCTGCAAAGTGGGCAGGCGCCAGCTTTATCTCCCAAACTCCTTGCGGTCTACATGCCGTGGTTTGGCGACCACACTCACATGGACGTTGGGTATTCCAGCCAGGACCCAGCGGTTCTTCGCAAACAAATTCAGCAGGCGAAACATATGGGAATTTCCGCCTTTGTTGTTGACTGGTACGGCGAGAGCAAACCGTACTCCGATCACAACTTTGCTCTTCTGCAGGAAGTTGCGAGCGAGAACCATTTTCAGGTGGCGCTTCTCTACAACGAGTCAGAAGATGAAGACTCCCAAGCCACCGATTCCGCAATCGCAGCGCTCGATAAAGCTTACAAGGATTACTTCGGTTCTTCGGCGAAATACCGCGATGCCTATCTTACTTATGATGGTCGCCCCATGTTGTTTGTCTTTCCCAAGAGCGGTCACGTCGACTGGAACCGCGTGCGAGAGCACTGCAGCATCTGGGACAGACCGCCGCTTTTGATCTACAAGGACCAGCCTGCAGAGCAATACGCCAACGATTTTGCCGGCTCCTATGCCTGGGTGCAGCCGGGTCCCGGCGGATGGGCCGCCGATGGCGGCAATTGGGGCGAAAGATATCTGGATAATTTTTATAAAACGATGAGGGACAAGCATCCCGACAAGATCGCGATTGGAGGAGCTTGGCCGGGCTTTGACGATTCAGGTGCGAAGTGGGGTCTCAATCGTCACATGCAAAGCGCGTGTGGAAAAACCCTTGATACGACTTTGAATTTTTATGAGCGCTTTTACGATGTCGCAAATCCGCTCCCATTCTTGTTGATCGAAACTTGGAATGACTACGAGGAAGGAACGGCTATCGAGCGTCGGACGGCCACGGATTGCGGCACCGGAGGCAACAACCAACCCAATTCAGCTGCGCGGTAGGTTAAAGCGACCTTAAAGAGGAAGCCAAAAGAGAAAGACCCGGGATCGTCATTGTCCTACCTCACTGTAACCGGTCCATCAACCCAGGCAGCGTCTTCATGAGATCGTTGTAGATCACCATTACAGCGAAGAGCACGAGGAAAACAAAGGCTGCCTGGTAGACACGTTCTTTGATGCGCAGGCTCACATCGCGCCGCATCAGGCCTTCGATCAAGAGAAACAGGATCACGCCGCCGTCGAGGATCGGGATTGGCAGCAAGTTAAAGATACCGAGATTGAGGCTGATTCCTGCCGTCAACTCCATCAGCGGAGTCCAGCCCTTTTGTTGCGCCGCGTAGCCGGCGTCCTGCGCGATACCGATTGGCCCGGACACCGCTTTGGGCGATACCTTTCCTTGCAGAATCTTCTTGGCAAGCTCCAGAATTAGCAGTGAATATTTTCGATTCTGCTCCAACGAAAGAGACAGGGCTTGAGTGAACGGCAAGGTGGTCACCTTGGTCGCACGCTTGTTGAGGAACCCTAGCCGGTATCTCCGCTCTTTCGGATCTTCGGTCTTGGAGAGTACGGGACTCATGCGAAAGTCTAGCGTCTGACTGCCGCGAATCACCGTGAGATCGACGGGATTCTCCTTGGTTTGCTGGAGTTGATCAATCATCGCTTCGATGGATAGCAGCGGCTGGCCATCCAAAGCAACGATTCTGTCGCCCCGCTGCAACCCGGCCTTCGAGGCAGGCGTGTTCGCTTCGATTCGATCGACGATAACCGGATCCTCCGGAAACCAGCCTGCGGAGCCCACCTCCGACGACGTGATTGCCTGGGGCACGATGGTTTTTTGAAATGTCTGATTTCCGCGCTGGATCGTGATGGCTAGGGGTTGGTTCGGACTGAGCCATTCGCGAGGCTGCAGTTCCTCCCAGGTCGGATTCTCAATCCCGTCGACTTTCACAATCCGGTCACCCGGCTGTAACCCAGCCTGGGCCGCGGGCGAGTCGTGCTTGATGCCTTCGATCACTGCGGGCTGGTCAAGAAAAAGCGGGTACTCGTAATGCACCATGTAAACCGCGGTGAGCAGGAAGATGGCCAGCAGAATGTTCATCGACGGCCCAGCGATCGCAATCAGAAAGCGATGCCAGCGCGAGTGCGACAGGAACTCAGCCGGATCGCCGGTGCGCTCGTCCATGGGATTCTCGCCGCTCATCTTCACGTACCCGCCCAGCGGGATCGCGCTAATGCGGTAGTCGGTGTCTCCCTTGCGGAAGCCGAGCAGGCGCTTGCCAAATCCAATGGAGAAAACCTCTACCCGCACCCCGAGGAGCTTAGCCACGGCATAGTGGCCAAACTCGTGAATCAGAATCATGAAGCCCAGCACCACAGCGACGGCAACTACGGAGATAATGAAATCAGACATATAAGAAAGTACGTTCCTGCTCCCTCGTTAGATTCGGCTAGACCACAGACGTTGCTCGTGGCCGAAGAGCTTTGTTCGCGATTCCCAAAACCCGCTCTTGAGCACATCGGCGGGCCTCGCTGTCGGCTTCAAGCACCTGTGCCATGGACTGCAATCTCCCGGAATTAGATGCTGAAATGGCATCCTCGATAATCCTGGGAATATCATCGAATGCAACGCTGCCTTCGAGAAACGCCGCGACCGCAACTTCATCGGCAGCATTCAGCGCCACGGTCTTCGCCCCGCCTGCCTCTGCTGCTTCATATGCTAAACGGAGACAAGGAAATTTATCCATGTCTGGAGGGCAGAAGTCCAGATGACTCAAGTTACCCACCGAAAAGCGCATATCCGATTGAATCCGCTCGGGATATGTTAGCGCATAGAGAATCGGCAACCGCATATCGGTCACGGAAAGCTGAGCAAGTAGACTGCCATCCACAAACTCGACCATCGAATGAATTGTGGATTGAGGGTGCACCAGAACTTCCACTTTCCGCGGCGGCATGTGAAATAATCTGCACGCTTCGATCACTTCGAAGCCCTTGTTCATCAAGGTCGCCGAATCGATGGTGATGCGTTTACCCATCTTCCAGGTCGGATGATTCAGGGCTTGCTCCACCGTGATGGATTTAAACTGCGAGCGAGGCGTATGAAGAAATGGACCGCCGGAGGCGGTGAGCCAGATACGGTCGACTTCCTCCATTCGCCCACCCCGCAAGCATTGATGCACTGCATTGTGCTCGCTATCGATGGGTAGAAGGGGCTTGCCCTGGCGGTGAGCCTCGGCTGTTATCAGCTCGCCTGCGGCCACCAGACATTCTTTGTTGGCCACTCCCACGATCTTTCCCGCTTTCACCGCCTCATAGGTGGCCTCAAGGCCCGCAACGCCCACGATGGCGCTGACCACGAAATCGGCTTCCGAGCATGTCGCCACCTGCACGATACCGGCTGCGCCGTACACTACGTCGATACCATCGAACCCTGCCTGTTTCAAACGCTTGCGCAGTAAATCAGCATCAGCCTCCGACGCTATCGAAAGCAGACGGGGTCGCCAGCGACGCGCCTGTTCAAAGGCTACCTCCAGGTTTCTGCCCGAAGCCAGTGCAACAATCTGGAAGCGTTCCGGATAGGACTCAGCAACGCTCAGCGTACTGCGCCCGATCGAGCCGGTGGAACCCAGAATGGCAATTCGTCTCATGACAGCCTCTTATTTTACGCGTTACCAGGGGCGTGCGGGTGAGAAGAGTGCGGCTGCGTAGAACCACATGACCGGTGCGGCAAAAAGCATTGCATCGATCCGGTCGAGCATACCCCCGTGACCAGGAAGAATCGTACCGGAGTCCTTCACTCCGGCTCCGCGCTTTATTAATGATTCCACCAGGTCGCCCAATTGTGCGGCGATATTCACTGCAACTGTCAGGAGGATGATGGGCCACAGCTCCGGCTTCTCCAGTCCGAAGAGTCCATCTCGGCGCTCGATCAGTCCCACCCGCAGCAGAAATGTACTAATCTGCAAAGCATGACTGAACAGCAGGCTTCCAACCAATAAGCCCGCGGCTAACGAAGCCATCGTCCCTTCCCAGGTTTTTTTCGGGCTGATGCGAGGCGACATTAAGTGGCGGCCGAGCGAGCGGCCAACGAAGTAAGCGAAAATGTCTCCCGCCCAGACAACCAGCAAAAGATACAGCAGCCAGAACGCTCCGCCAAACTGCTGACGAAGTTGCACCAGCATGGCCATCGGCAGGGCAATATAAAGAACGGCAAATGCCGAGGCCGCCGCCGCCGGATATGCGGCACTCAACTGTGTCCGGCGCATAGCGATGGTCAAAAAAACAAAGGGCGTAATCGCCGAGGCGAATCCCAGTCCAAGGACGAACTTCAGCGCCGAGATCTGCGGCGTATCGGCCGCAGCACTTACCGCCAGCATAAGAAATATCAACCCTACGAAAACGTAGGTCGGCAGGCGCAGTGGCTCAATACCGTAGGATTCGGTGAGTTTCAGAAATTCGTGTACTGTGATTAAGGCCACGGCGGCTGCCACCAGCGCTACCACTGGCACAGGAGCGCGCAGTATCAGCAGCAGTACAACTGGTATCAGCACAACCGCGGTCGCGATGCGCTTCAACAAGGAAGTTGGTCCATCTTATGAATTGCCGGCTGCACTTGAAAGGGCGCAGCGAAAAAGCCGCGCCCCACAATTTATCTCACAGAAGTCTAACCACTTAATCCTTGCACAATATTTATGATTTTGAGCCGGATTCGTTCGGGGAGGAATCCACGATCATACTGTTCATGTACGCTCTTCGTATCCGGAGACCAGCCTACTTGTGCACCTTCGCCGGTTCGGCCCGAGCAAGAGTATCGTTGTGGTTCGTCGCGGAATGGTTGAGGCCACCGTAGCGGCGCTCCCGCTTCTGATATTCGGCGACTGCCTCCAGAAGATGCACGCCCCGGAAGTCCGGCCACAGCGTTGACGTCACATAAATCTCTGCATAAGCCAACTGCCACAGTAAGAAATTGCTCAATCGCATTTCGCCGGAAGTCCGCACCACCAGATCCGGATCGGGCAGGTGGCGGGTGTAAAGGTGTTCACCAATTGTGTCTTCGTCTATCCGAAGGTGCTCGATCCCGCCGTTCTGCGACGCTCTGTTTACCATTGACCGGAACGCGTCCACCAGTTCGCTGCGCGCGCTATAGTTCAGTGCCAGGGTGAGCACCGTCCCCCTGTTGTCCGTAGTACTCTGGCGTGCCCAGGACATACGCTCCTGCACGTCTTCTGGCAACTCGTGCTGCCGGCCGATGTACTCCAACCGGATATTGTTCTTGTTGAGCGTGGGGACTTCCGCCTTCAGATAGTGACTTAACAGGCGCATCAGGAAGTCGACTTCGCCCTTGGGACGCTTCTTCCAGTTCTCTTCGGAAAAAGCATAGAGCGTAAGAGCGTGGATACCGATGCGCGCCGCGGTTTCCACCGTCGAGCGCACCGCTGCTACGCCAGCGCGATGTCCGGCCGCGCGCGGCATGTGACGCCGCTTCGCCCAGCGCCCGTTGCCGTCCATGATAATCGCGATGTGTCGTGGGAGCCGCGCTGGATCAAGCTTCCGGTAGACTTCCGTTTCCTTGCGATCCAGCCCGGCGGGAACTCTTGCCTGCAAGGCCTATCCCCTTCCAAATGACGCTAACACAGCGAGGAAGGGGGTTGCAATGACGGGAAGAACACCACCTCCTAGTTGCGGAAAGCTTGACGTTCGATTTGCATTGAAAGGGCGCGCCGGTAAAGCCGCGCCGGTAAAGCCTTAAGACCTTCGCTGACCAGAGTGCCGACGCCACACAACCTATTATTTCGCCTCTTCCGGCACAATCTTCAACTCCAGCTTCTCCGTATGCCGCAGCACCGTCAGCCTGCAGCTCACGCCTACGCGAACGTCGGTCAACACGCGGTGCAGATCGTCCACCCCGGCGACGGGAAGCCCTTCGACGGCGACAATCACGTCGCCTTCCCGCAGGCCAGAGCGCTGCGCCGGGCTTTTTTCCTCCACCGACAAAACCAACGCGCCCGACTCTTTAGGCAGATCGTAAAAACGTACCACCCGGCGATGTACCGGCACGGTCTGTGCCGAGACACCGATGTAGCTGCGGCGAATCCTTCCGTGGCGCAGCAGGCGGCTGGCCACAAACTTCGCCGTGTTGATGCCGATGGCAAAGCAAATTCCTTGCGCCGGCAAAATGGTCGCCGTATTCACTCCGACCACTCGTCCCGCGGAATCCACTAACGGCCCGCCCGAGTTGCCTGGGTTAAGTGCGGCATCCGTCTGAATCACGTCGTCAATGAGTCGCCCGGAATACGAGCGAAGGGAACGGCCCAGTGCGCTGACCACGCCTGCCGTTACGGTCGATTGAAATCCATAGGGGTTCCCGATTGCGACCACGAGCTGTCCGACGCGAAGCTGCTGCGAATCTCCGAGTGCGGCAGCGGTGAAACTCGGCTCGTCCACGCGTGCGTCATCGATGCGAATCACGGCAAGATCGCTCGCTGGGTCATCTCCGATCGAGCTTGCTGGGATGTGGCGGCCGTCCGCGAGCGTTACCTCGATGCGGTGTGCATTATGCACCACGTGGCTGTTGGTGAGAATCAGGCCATCTGGAGTGAATACAAATCCCGAGCCACCGCCCCGCCGCTCGCGTGGTTCACCGGAGCGAGTACTGCCGGCAGCCTGATGCACTTCGATGTTCACCACCGACGGGCTGACCCGCTCTACGGCGCTCATAACCGCGCGGGAGTAAGCATCGAACAACGAATCATCGACAGCCGGGGAATTCCCGATCAGGCCTGCGTCAAGCCGCCCTTCTTTCCACTCCTGGTTTTGCGCTTGATCCAGAGGTGTGGGGGAGGCCAATGAGGTAGGAACACTTTCTTCCAGGTTCATGCTGGATAGATGTTCGTCAATCTATTGGGGATTCACACCCAAGTTGCGTGCCTTCAGCTCAGCTGGCTCGTTCCGCATTGCCCAGGTTCGGTACCGTGCTGGATGGGGGCGCGACTTGAGCTTTCCCTTGACGTTCGTTTTTTGCTTCACTTTTCGAGAACATCTTCGCGGTGATCAACATCGCCGCAAATGTGAGGCTCAATAGCGCAAATTGTTGCCACCCAGTCAGCATCGCCGCATTGCCCAGTAGCGTTAGCCCCGCGAAGCAAAATAGAAGATGCACGCAAAAGACCTGCAGTGACGACTGCCCCATTAGCACCAGAGGCCGTATCGCCAGTGGCTTCCAAACCGATTGCGAGAGAACCAGCAATGCCCCCACGGCCGCGAAATCTAAAACGCGCACCGGTCCGAGGTGCCACTTGTCAAACAGAAACTCGCTCGCGCCCAGGGCTAACCCCGTCGCAATTTTCCGCCGAAGGATGAAACAAGAAACTGCGATCACTATTGCTGGAATAGCCGCACGTCTGGCCCAGGCTTCAATCGGTAGCCTCTCTTGAGCCCAACGCACGCCGAGCCAGACGCCCAAAAACCACAGAAATTGCCAGGCCCACAGGTCGAAGGCCCCCATCTCGTTCAGCGGAATCCTTGTAGGAATGTGTTGCATCATGAACGAATGTTCGGTGGTGCGAAAGCCGAATTGCGCCAAACACCAAAACCCGAAAGATGTCCACAAAATCGGCTTCCATCCGATCCTGCGGGCTAGCGGTATTGCCAGCGACGTTAACAACAAAAAGATGATGTACATGGGCAGGATATCGAGCAAGGGCGGCCGATAAATGAGCAGAGCGGCCTCCGTGACCGCTTGCTTGGGTCCAGCCATGAAGTAAAAGTCCAGCAGATTGTGCAGTCCTGGCCGGTCGCCATGGGATGCAATGGGCACCGCCACCAGAAACGCAAAAACCAGCAAAAGCGCATGGTAGCCATACAGGCGCAGCGTGCGTGCCCACAACTTTCGCGTCATCGCGCGATAGCCGTCGTGCTCCGCTAAACGGAAGTAAATCCGTCCAGTGAACAGGGCCGAAAGAAAAATGAAGCCTTCCGCTGCCCCCACGAAACCGAAAGGTTGATTCACCCACGCACTGGCGGCGGTAGGTAGATGCGTCAGCGTGATCCAGACCAGCATCAGCCCTCGCATCGCATCAAGTTCTAGCCGGCGTCCCGTAGCCATACTCCTTAGACGCCACAACGGAGCTACCGGTGACAACAGATTCGAAGCTAGCGCAAAAAACTACGAAACTTTACGGAGAAAGTTCCGTGTTAGAGTTTTAAGCTTGGAGGAATATTTGACTGTTGTTTCGAAGGTGCTGCCATTTCTGTTTCTCTGCCCGTTTATCACGGTTCCGGCTCAAACCAAGAAATACGACACAGGGTTTCTCGACCGTGTCGTCTCCTTCCAAGGCGTGAATTACAAATATCAAGTCTTCCTTCCGGAGGATTGGACGCCTCGCCAAAAATGGCCAATGATTCTTTTTCTTCATGGCGCCGGCGAGCGAGGTGACGACGGCTTACTGGAGACCGATGTGGGCATCGGTACTGCCATTCGTAGCAACCGGAGTGAGATCCGGGCAATCGTAGTCATGCCGCAATGCAGGAAAAATTCTTGGTGGACGCTGCCTCCCATGGACGATATGGCCATGGCCGCACTGAAAGAAGCCACTAAAGAATTTCACGGAGACGTTCAGCGAACTTATCTTATTGGGAACTCCATGGGAGGTTTTGGTACGTGGCATCTGGCCGAGAAATATCCCGGCCGATTTGCCGCTTTGGTCGTCATTTGCGGTGGTATCCGCCCGCCGGCACACGCACAAAATGCTTCACCCGAGCTGGCAAAATTAACCCCACCAGATTCGTCCAAGAGTTACATGGACGCAGCCCAGCGAGTTGGTAAGGTGCCTGCATGGCTCTTTCATGGCGCCGAGGACAGTATTGTTCCGGTCACTGAATCTCAACGAATGTACGCGGCAATGAAACAGATCGGCGCCGACGTCCGCTACACGGAGTATCCAGGAGTCGGGCATGCCAGTTGGGACAAGGCCTTCGACGAGCCAAAGCTGTTTCCCTGGCTCTTTTCCCAGTCGCTGCACGCACAGTTGCAATAGTGGCATCAATCCCGCAACACACGGGCCGGATCGGTACGAGTTGCGCGCCAGCCTGGCAATAGGCAAGCTGCGGTTGCAGTGAGCATCATCACCGCCAGCGCCGATCCAAACGCCAGCGGATCCTGCGGACTTACATTATAGAGAAGCTTTCCGAGCAACCTCGAAAGCACAAGTCCAAAAATGGTGCCGAACAGGACGCCCACTGCTGCTAACCTCAAGCCACGCGAAATGACCAGACGAAGCAGATTTGCACCGCCGGCGCCAAGCGCCATTCGCAGCCCCAGCTCCCGCGTGCTCTGCGCCACCGAATAAGACATCACCCCGTATAAGCCAATGCCAGCGAGCAGAAGCGCCAACCCTCCCAAAACCGAAACTAAGGTTACGGCCACGAGTTGAGGTGAGGTTGAACGGTTCACCTGTTCCTGGAGAGTGATCATCTCGTAAAGGGCGAGGTTGCTGTCCAAGGCATGCACTTCGCGGAGCAGCGCGGCCGAAAGGTTTTGCAGCGGCTGAGTTGTGCGGATGTTCAGGGCCGGTCCTCGGATGAAATCCTGCCGCAGCGGCACATAGAAAAATGGCTTTGGACTCTCGCGCATGCTTTCGTACTTGGAATCGGCCGCCACGCCGACCACTCGCGCCCAGCCGCCTTTCACTTGAAGCCGGCGGCCAATGGGATCCTGACCGCCCCAGTACCGTGCGACCATAGTCTGGTTCACAATGGCGACCAGTGGGGCGTTTTCGTCGTCGACACGCGTAAATTCGCGACCGGAGAGCAGCGGGATACCCAAGGTAGCAAAGTAAGCGGGACCGACTTGATTGTAGTCGACCGTTGGTCGTTCTTCAGGTGCAGGTTGGTAGCCGTCCACAGCAATCGGGGTAGAAGAATATGTGCCGTAGCCCAGTGGCGTCAATCGGGCGTAAGCCGCGGACTCCACCCCAGGGAGTGCCCTGACGCGTTCAATCAGTTCGTCCTGAAAGGCTTTGGCACGCGGCTCGTCGTATCCCGCTGCCACTACGGATACGCCGGTCTGCACCACGCTAGTTGTTGAAAAGCCTGGGCTCGTGGTTCGAATTTTCTGCAGGCTTTCGAGCAACAATGCCCCTCCAGCCAGCAAAATGTAACTCAGACAAACCTGGAGAATCACCAGACCCGATCGCATCCGTGCTCTGCCCCGAGCCCCGACCACCGACGAAGATTCAGCCTTCAGCGCGCCCGCCAGGTCGAGGTTACGCGTTTGAAACGCGGGAAATAGACCGACGATCAGCGTAGCGATCAGGCAAATGGTGGCGCTCATCGCGGTCACGCGCCAGTCGATTTTCCCTGGCAGGTACATCGCCACACCCGAGCGAGCCGGTAACAGGAGCACGAGCGCGTGCCGGCACCAGTACGCCACCAGGAGTCCGCTGGCCGCGCCAATTGCTGAAAGAATCAGGCCCTCGGTGAGAAGTTGCTTCGACAAACGGGCGCGGCTGGCTCCAATGGCGAGCCGAACGCTCATTTCGTGCCGGCGGGCAAATGACCGGACCAGCAGAAGATTGCCGACATTCGCGCAGGCGATGAGCAGCACAAACGCCACCACCACGACCATAATCTCGAGGGTCGGCAGCAGAGTGCCGGCATTGTTGAACGGGGTTTGCCACAATGGCCACAATTCAAGGCCAAAGCCACGGTTCGTGGCCGGGTAGCTGGCCTCCAATCGCTTTGCAATTGCCGAGATTTCTTCCTGCGCTTGCCTACGGCTCACTCCCGGCTTGAGTCTTACATAAGATTCAACCCACCGCGCGCCGCGGTCCTCGAGTTTATATCCGCCGCTCTCGAAGTTCTCCTCCATGGATGCTGGAACCCAGAACTGCATCGCCCAACCTACGAAAGTCCCATAAAATCCCTCCGGCGCGACGCCGACGATTGTATGCGGCATGTTGTCCAGTCGCTGCATCTTTCCGATGATCTGCGGATCGCCGTTGAATCGATCGCGCCAAAACTGATAGCTGATGACTACGACAGGATGGGCGTCATTCCCCACATCCTCGCCCGGTTCGAAGCCGCGCCCGAGAATGGGATGAACGCCGATCGCGTCGAAATAATTTGCTGAGACGATGCTCCCGCGCGCGGTTTCGGCGCGGTCTCCAATACTCAGCGTGCTCCCCGTAATCTTGCTAACGAAGGTTTGATCACACAGCGTGCAGCTTCGCCTCAAATCCAGGAAATCCGGCCACGAAATTTCCGTCGGTCGGCTCTCGCCCCGTGCTGTTCCCGCCAGGGCGACCAGTCTTTCCTGGTGGGCTACCGCCGGGTAGGGACGGAATAAGATCCCCTCGACCCAACTGAACACGGCGGCATTGGCGCCGATTCCCAACGTAAGGCACAGGATTGCGATAGCAGAGAAGCCCGGACTGCGCAATAACTGTCGGAACCCGTACCGCAAATCCTGAACAAAGTCTTCAATGAGGTTGCCGCCGCGGGCATCCCGACACTGCTGTTCGATCTGCGTTATCCCGCCCATGGCGCGTATGGCGCTGAAGCGTGCGTCTTCCGATGACATGCCATGCGCAATGTTTTCCTTGATTTGCTGCTCCAGATGATCGCGAAGCTCATCTTTGAGTTCCCGATCCGCCTGTTTGGGATGGAAACGCAAGCGTAAACGCAATGGCAGGGTATACAACCATTGTTCGAAGTTCATTTTCAGGCCTCTTTGAGCTTTACTATGGCGGAGATGGCCGCGGAGACGCGGTTCCAGTTCGCCGTTTCTTTCTCGAGTTGCTTTTTCCCGAGCCGCGTCATTGAATAAAATCTGGCGCGACGATTGTTTTCACTCGGCCTCCATTGAGCCGTGATCCAACCCCGTTGTTCCAATTTGTGCAGCGCGGGGTAGAGGGAGCCATCGCTCACGCCCAGTACTTCGCTGGAGATTTGTTTCAGACGCTGGCTGATCGCCCAGCCATTAAGCGGCTCCAAAGCGACTATTTTCAGGATAAGCAGGTCCAGAGTCCCCTGGACTAGGTCGGAAGGCTTAGTCATCCAATCTCCCCTCGGTTACCGAGTTAGACTAAACTCGCACCCCTCCGTTAGCAAGAGGTTTGCCCGAAGCATCTCGTTGTACTAACGTTGCACATATGAGCCGTTAGAAACGTTTGGGAGGCGTTGGATGGAGTTTCGCGATCTGATAGTGGCAGCTCGTGTATTGCGGAAGAGCCCCGTGTTTGTGTTGACTGCGGCACTCACCATTGCGTTGGGAGTTGGGGCCAGCACTGCTATCTTCAGCGTGACCAATGCTGTGCTGCTACAGCCCCTGCCGTACCGCGATCCCGACCGCCTGGTGGTGGCATGTAGCGATATGCGAAAGCGCAATGTCCGTGATTTCCCGTTTTCGAATGCCAACTTCATTGATCTCCGCGAAGGCACCAAGTCCGTCTTCGATGACCTTGCCGGAGTCTTCACTTTTCCACTCACGATTCAACGTGAGGACGGCAGTCCCGAGCAGACGAGCGCCGCAGTAGTGACGATAAACTTCTTCGAGCTGCTAGGCGCGAGGGTCGCTTACGGTCGCAACTTCAACAATGACGATGCCATACCTAACCCTCCCGCCGCCCCGCCGGGCGCGCAGCAACAGGGGCCTCCTCAGCCACGGCTGCCTGTCTACGCAATCCTGAGCTTCGAGTACTTCCAGCGCCGCTATGGCGGAGATCTCTCTGCGCTCGGGCGTTCCATCTCGATTGCCGGACCGCCAGGACCAACGCCGCTTGTTGTCGGCGTGCTCCAGCCCCACTTCCACTTGTATTTTCCACCTGAGACTCAGGTACTTCCGGCTCCCGACATCTGGATCGCGAACCGCCTCGGCTACGATGCCGACCAGCGCAATGGTGTTTCGATACGTGCGGTGGGCAGGCTCCGGCCCGGAGTCACGCCCGAGGAAGCACAGGCTGAATCCGAGAAAGTGGCCGCCTCGGAACGTGCGCAGTTCCCAATTATGGGAACCGCCGACTACCACATCCGTGTTGAGCCGATGCGCCAGCACATGGTCGCCCAGGCCCGTCCGGCAATTCTCGCGCTCATGGGCTCGGTCATCTTTCTGCTGCTGGTAGCGTGCGCGAATGTCGCCAATCTTCTGTTGGTGCGCGCCTCGGTGCGCAATCGTGAACTCGCCGTGCGTGCCGCGCTTGGAGCCGATCGCTGGAGACTGATGTCCCCGGTTCTCGCCGAAGCCTTATGGCTCGCAGCCTTGGGGACGCTCGGCGGATTCGCGCTCGCCTGGGTGGGGATCAAGGAGCTGCGTTCGCTCGCCCCTGCCGACCTGCCGCGCCTGGACAGCATCACCATCGACACATCGGTGCTCGCCTTCACCGGCCTCGCGGGGCTCGCGGCAGTAATTATTTTCGGCATGACCCCGGCGGTTCGCGCTTCGCGTCCGCGCCTGATGAACGTGCTGCGGGGCGTCAGCCGCAACACTGGACTTGGCACCGGCAGCGTTATGCGCAACACCGTCGTGGTGGCCGAGGTAGCACTCTCATTCGTCCTGCTGGTGGGCTCGGGACTGATGTTCCGCAGCTTTCTCGAATTGCACCGCGTCGATCCGGGATTCGATTCGCGCAACCTGCTCACTTTCGTCCTCAACGGTAATAACGGGGCTACCACGCCTGCGGCCAATGCCGCCTTCGTCCGTCAGGTTGAGGACCGGTTGCGTGCGATCCCGGGTGTGCAGAGTACCAGCGGCTCCTTCCCGTTTCCGCTGGCGGGCGGCTATAGTCCGATCCGCTGGGGAAAGGAAGAGGCTCTCTCCGATCCTGGCAAATTTCAGGCGGCGGACTTCCAGGTCGTTATGCCCGGATATTTCGAGACCATGCGTACACCGCTGCTTGCCGGGCGCACCTTCACCGATGCCGACAACGAGCCCGATCGCCGGCTGATCATGATCGATGAGTTTCTCGCCCGGAAAGCTTTTCCTGGAGAATCCGCAGTCGGCAAGCGCATCCTGATCCGGCTAAAGACGCCGGAGCCGGAGTGGATGGAGATTGTCGGCGTCGTCGGCCACGTGCGACAAACCTCGCTGACGGTACCCGGCCGCGAGCAAGTTTACTTCACCGACGGATACGGCGGACCCGGTGGGGTGAACTCGTGGGCGCTGCGCGTTGCCGGGAATCCCGACAGCTACGCGAACCAGGTGCGCGCCGCGATCAAAGATGTGAGCCCGCACCTGCTGATCACTGATCTGCAACCGACGGACCAGTTGCTGAACCATGCCCAGGCGCAGACCACGTTCTCCCTGCTGTTGATCGGCGTCTTCGCGGTCATTGCCGGAGTGCTCGCTGGAGTCGGACTTTACGGCGTGCTTTCGACCGCCGTGCGGCAACGCACCCCCGAGATCGGTGTGCGCATGGCCCTCGGCGCCGGGCGCCGCAACATTTTCCGCCTCATCGTCGGCCAGGGCCTCGGTTTAAGCGCAATCGGAGTCTTCATTGGCATCCTCGCCGCATTGATGCTCATGCAGTTGATGAGCACAATGCTGGTAGGCGTCAAGCCTACCGACCCACTCACATTTGTCGCTATGATGCTGCTCTTTTTCGCGATCGCGACCGCATCATCGTGGATTCCTGCAAACCGCGCAGCTGGAGTTGACCCGAACAAGGCGCTGAGGGAGGAGTGAAATCTTTCGCCAGTTTTCGCCGGAATAAAAGTCTGTGACTACTGGCTTAGAAACTTCTGTTTGAATTAGCGCGATGCGATACTAAACATTCCGAAAAAAGCCGGGACCGAAGGAATGGCCCCGGCATTGAGTTGGCTGGTTGCCCGGATAAATTGAGGCGTCTTGCGGGCGTGAGCCCGCAGCCGAAATCCTGAGCCGCGCTTTCTGCGGCGAAAGATCCCAGCAAGGATTATGCCGTCCTCCTCGGCCGCACCGTCAAATCGCGCACTTGAGTCAGGATGCTCGACATCTGCATTCCGTTCAGTTGCGAAACGAATGGGAGAATCTCCGCGATGAACTGATCTTTCATCAGTTCGCTGATTTCGTCCTGGCGGTTCTTTTCTCCGCCACTGAGCAGTTCCGGCACGGTCACCTCCAGCGCCCGCGCCAGCCTCTCCAGAGAAGACAGCGTGGGCGTGGCTTTTTCGTTTTCGATTTTGGAAACGTAAGTCCGCGGCACCGACATGCGTCCCGCCAGTTGCCGCTGACTCAGACCACTTCGCAGCCGCAGCGAACGGATCGATGTGGCCAGGTTGAGATGCCCTCGGCCCGTCCCGGGCATTGGCATCATTACCGGCGGCGTCATTACCACCGGCTCGGGTTCAGGTTCCTCGTCCAGGGACGAGTGGCAGCGTCGACAGTTGTTATTGACCGTACGGAATTGAACTAGCAGGCAGTGATCGCAACGAACGACTTCCCTAGAATCTACCGGGGCAAGAGTCGTAGCCATCGGGTTGTGGGAGTGCCAGAGCGGGCTCTCCTTACAGCTAAACAGCGGAACCTGCTATCGGGGGAGGTTCCCGCTGCAGAGACAATCTGCGGTACAAGGCCTGTGGATGTCAAGGTTAAAATGCATAAAGGTGGAAATCTTGCCGACGAAAACCGGAACGAGACGGCCAAATCCCGTAAGAACAGGGCAACGAGCATGATCGATCGCGAGAACGCATGGGGTTTACTAACTGAGTTCACCCAGTCGGAGAGTTTGCGCAAGCACGCGCTGGCAGTTGAGGCCTGCATGCGCGCCTGCGCAGGAAAGTATGGTAACGGCTCCCCGCAAGACGAAGACCTCTGGGGCATTGTCGGACTCGTTCATGACTTCGATTACGAAAAGTATCCCAGCCTCGAAGACCACCCCTACAAAGGCAACGAAATACTGAAAGAACGTGGGTGGCCTGATGTGATCACCCGCGCCATCATGTCGCACGCCGAATATACAGGCGTCACGCGCGACACCCCGATGGAAAAAGCTCTCTTCGCCTGCGACGAACTTGCTGGCTTCATCATGGCCGTAGCCCTGGTCAAGCCAGGAAAATCAATGGCCGAGGTCGATACAAAGTCCGTGCGAAAGCGGATGAAAGACAAAGCATTTGCCCGCAAAGTGAACCGCGATGACATCACCAACGGGGCCGCCGCCCTGGGCGTAGACCTGGATGAGCATATTGGATTTTGCATCGAGGCTTTGAAGCCAATTGCGGTCGAACTGGGACTCGACGGAAGCGCCGTGAAGACGACGTGATCTGCTGCCGGCCTCGACAGTAAGGCCTGCCGACCGTCTCCCCCATCCTGGTGTCGATTGGTCCCACGAAACCGCGCATGCGTCCCGCCGCGCTATCGAAAGTCACCCGCAACGGTCTAGTGTATGTCACGACGCGATCACTCCTGATTGCATTTCATGCGCACTCATTCCAAGGAGGTACTTCCGATGTCCCGAAGCAAAACCTTGCAGCTTGCGTTGACTGTAAGCCTGTTGCTCATTTCTATCGTGCTTACGGCTTGCAACCAAAGGGTCGGCAACATACGCACGGCCGCGGCCGATACTGGAAAGCTTCCCGTGACCACCCGGTCCGATGAGGCCCGGCAGGAGTTCCTGCAAGGCCAGGATCTTTCCGATCGCCTTCTTGGGCAGGAGTCATTGCAGCACTTCGACAAGGCTCTCTCTCTCGATCCTGAGTTTGCCTCGGCGGAACTGGCTCGGGCCAACAACTCCGCGACCGCCAAGGATTTCTTCGATCATTTGAAAAAGGCAGTAACCCTCGACGACAAGGCGTCCGAAGGAGAGAAGTGGCTGATTCTCGCCAACGAAGCGGGAGCCAACGGCGACACGGAGAAACAGAAAAACTATCTTGAGAAATTGGCCGCCGCTTATCCGAACGACGAAAGAATCGAGTTCAATCTTGGCACATATTATTTTGGCCAGCAGGAAATCGATGACGCCGTGGCGCATCTTAAGAAGGCGAGCGAAATCGCTCCCAATTATTCACCCACTTACAACCAACTCGGCTACGCTTATCGTCAGAAGGGCGATTATGCCGGCGCTGAACAGGCTTTCAAGAAGTACGTCGAGCTGATTCCCAACGATCCGAATCCGTACGATTCCTACGCGGAACTGCTGTTGAAGATGGGCCGGTTCGAAGATTCGCAGGCGCAATATGGCAAAGCCCTCGCGATCGATCCTCATTTTCAGCCGTCGCACTTCGGGCTGGCGGGAGCGCTCTTGTATGCGGGCAAAGAAGAAGAGGCGCAAGCTGAGCTGCAGAAAATGGCAGATCAGGCGCGCAATGACGGCGAGCTGCGCACGGCTTACTTTGGCATGGCCGTCATCGCCTCCGACGATGGCAAGTACGATAAGGCGCTGCAGGCCATGGACAAAGAATATGGCGTAGCGCAAAAATCGAATGATGTTATGTCGATGGCGGCTGATCTTCAAGCCAAAGGCAACATTCTCGCCGAGATTCCGCGCTACGACGAGGCGCAGCGGCAATTCGACCATTCCTTCCAGAGCGTCAAGGCCTCGAGCCAGTCCCAGGAAATCAAGGAGAATGCGAGACTTCTACACGAATTCAACCTGACCGAGATTGCCGTTTGGAAGAAAGACTTCGCCGCAGCGAAAGCTCACGCCCAGGAATTTCGCAAGGGAGCCGAGGCTACGAAGAATTCGGTACAAATAAAACAATCGCACGAGTTAGCCGGAAGGATTGCCTTAGGCGAGAAGGACTATGCCACGGCCATCGCGGAGCTGGAACAAGCCAACCTGCAGAATCCCCGCAACCTTTTTCGCTTGAGCCAGGCATATCAGGCCAAAGGCGATGCCGCCAAGGCTCAGGACTATCTTACGAAGGCCGCCGACTTCAATTCGCTGCCGGGACTGAACTATGCCTTTATTCGGGTGAAAGCGCGAAAGTTGGCAGCGGAGAAAAAAGCTTCCTGAGGGACAGCGGGATCTAACGCACGACTTCCGCCACCTTGCCGCTGGCGATCAATTCCGCAAGCCGCGCGAGGTCTTTGTACATCACACGGTCTTTGTCGACTGTGGGGCAAACCGACCGGATCGCCGCGTGGGCCGCCTGCCCGCGCTTCGAAGATTTCAGCGGGGCCAGGAAATCGATGGCCTGGGCTACGGCCATGGCTTCGATGGCAAGCACGTTGCGAGTGTTTTCGACAATGCGCTTGAGCTTGTTTGCCGCCGTCATGCCCATCGATACGTAATCTTCTTTGTTGCCGGAGGTCGTAATCGAATCAACCGACGAGGGATGCGCCAGCACTTTGTTTTCGCTGGCCAGCGCCGCCGCCGTAACCTGCGGCAACATGAAACCTGAATTCAGGCCCGCATCCTGTGCGAGAAACGGCGGCAGACCCTCGCTGAGCGCGGGATTCACCAGACGCTCGATTCTTCGCTCGCTGATGCCGGCCAGAGCGCTCAGCGCGATCCCCAGGAAATCCAAAGCAAAGGCGAGTGGCTGACCGTGAAAGTTTCCTCCCGAAATCACATCGCTTTCGGGATTTTTCGCGTTCGCAACGAAAACGAGCGGGTTGTCGACCGCGGAGTTCGCCTCGACTTCAAACACCATCCGGCAGTGCGCCAGCGTGTCCCGCACTGCGCCGTGAACCTGTGGAATGCAGCGCAGCGAGTATGCGTCCTGCACGCGGCCACAATTACGGTGGGATTCGCGAATCTGGCTGCCTTCGAGCATCTTGCGCAGATTTGCTGCCGTCTTCATCTGCCCGCTGTGAGGGCGCGCTTTATGAATGCGCTCGTCGAAGGCCGTGTCGGTGCCTTTGAGCGCGTCGCAGCAGAGGCCGCCCAGGACGTCGGCGGAATCGACCAGGATCTCGGCAGCCAGCAGGGCCAGCGTCCCCACGGCCAGCATGCCTTGCGTCCCATTGATCAGAGAGATGGATTCTTTCGCCCCCAGGGCCAGCGGTTTGATCTGCGCGCGCTTCAGGGCATCACCGCTCGGGATGCGCCCGCCTGCTGGGTCGATGCATTCGCCCTCGCCGATCAAGGCGAGAGCCAGATGCGCGAGAGGAGCCAGATCGCCGCTTGCGCCCACGCTTCCCTGAGATGGAACGAAAGGCGTGACGCCGCGATTCAATAGTTCGCAGAGCGTGTCGATGACAACAGCACGCACCCCCGAATAACCTTTGGCGAGGGAATTGGCGCGCAACAGCATCATGGCGCGTGTCTCCGCGGGGGAGAGTGGCTCGCCCACACCCATAGCGTGCGAGCGCACGAGGTTGACCTGCAGTTCGCGAATCTGGTCGCCAGCAATGCGAACATCGCTTAGCTTGCCTACGCCTGTGGTGATCGCATACGCCAGCTGGTTGCTGCCGACGATCTCGTCGACGACGGCGCGTGCGCGGTCTACCGAAACGCGAGCGTCAGCCGACAAAAGCACTGGACGACGCTCGGCTGCGACTTCGCGCACGGCTTCCAGGGTGAGATCGTTACCGCTGATATGAAGTGCGTTCAAGAAAGTTTTCCATTCCGTTTTCCTGCCGCCGAGCGAAACACATTTAGATATTTTTCCGGCAACTCCGTAATTTTCATATCGCTATTCGTGACGATGTGAGTGGTCTCCCCTTCGGCCAGTAGCGTGCCATCTTCCGTTCGCCGCAGTTCATAGCCAAAGTGAATCACTGAATCGCGCACGTTCAAGAGTTGCGTCCTCACCAGAACTTCTTCGTCATAACGCACGGGCGCGCGATAACGGCACTTGGCCTCGGCCACCGCGATAAAGCAGTTATCCTGCGCCTCCATGTCGCGATAAGAGAAGCCCAACTGCCTTAGTAACTCAACCCGTCCCACTTCAAACCAGATGAAATGGTTGGAGTGATACACAACCCCCATCTGATCGGTCTCCGCGTAGCGCACGCGAAGCCGGGTTTCGTTTGTCCCTTGTTGTTTGGTAATCATCTTCGACTCGTCACTTCCCCGTCCATACCGGCTTGCGTTTCTCGAGGAATGAAGTAATTCCCTCACGAAAGTCGGCGGTGGTGCGAACGGCCGCATTCTCCCGCAGCGCGGCCTTAATCCGTGTATCGAGTTCGGAGCGCGCATGATTGTTGAGCAGTTTTTTCGTTGCGCGTAACGATGCCGGACTATTCTCGATTAACTGCGCCGCGAGTTCGCGTGCCCTTGTCATCAATGTTTCCGGCGCGACGATTTCGTTGATCAATCCCATACGCAAGGCCTCTTCGGCGCCGATAATTCTGCCAGTGAGCAAAAGATCGCGCGCGTATTTTTCTCCAGTCTGGCGCAGCAGGAATGTAGAAACGATGGCGGGCACAAAGCCGATGCGCACCTCGGTATAGCCGAACTTGGCCTCGGGCACCGCCAGCGTGAAGTCGCACAGCAAAGCCAGTCCCGTGCCACCCGCGATGGCTGCTCCATTTACCGCAGCGATAGTGACCTTGGGAAATTCGTAGAGCGAACGGAAGAGCCGTACCATCGTCTCAGAATCTTGCAGGTTCTGCTCGGGCGTTCGGCCGAGTAGCGCCTTCAAATTCTCCAAGTCCATCCCCGAGGAGAAAGCTTTCCCTACACCGGTCACGATAAGCACAAGCGCGTCCGAGTTCTCCACTTCCTTCAGCGCGCGCAGCAGATCATCGATTAATTCAAAGCTGATGGCGTTGCGCTTCTCTGGGCGATTCAGCGTAATCGTGGCAACGCGGGAATGGTATGCCAGTTGGATCGTCTTGTAGTTCATATCTCGCATTGCACGTCTAAAACATTTTGTAACCAAAACGGGCTAATCGTCGCTGATGGAATTCGCGTAGCGCGCTCCCATTTCCGCAGTTGCCTTCAGCAGCGTGTCCAGCGGCTTCAGCGGAGGCAACTCCGCGCCACGCTGCTTCAGAGTCTCTATGACTCTTTCCGTCGCAATGTTGCCGACCAGCGCATCTTGTGCAAACGGACAGCCTCCCAGGCCGCCGATGGCGGAATCAAAGCGGCGGCAGCCGGCATCGTAGGCTGCGAGAACCTTGGCGGCGGCATCTTCGGGGCGGCTGTGCAGATGCACGCCAATCTCGAGATAATCGAACTTCGCCATCACCGCGCCTACGAGTTCGCTGACTTCTTCCGGAGTGGCCATGCCGACCGTGTCGGCGAGTGAAAGCATGCGCAGGTTGTCGACTTCCATCAACGAGATGGCCTCGATCACTTCATCCACGTTCCAAAGATCGCCATACGGATTGCCAAACGCCATTGAGATATAGACCACCACGTCGAGCCCCGCATCGTCGGCTTTTTTCCGAATCTTTTCCAGTTCATCGAGCGCGTCTTCCGCGGACTGGTTTTGATTCTTGCGCAAGAACGTTTCCGAGACTGAGTAGGGAAATCCGAGAGTATGCACGGCATGCGTCTCGATGGCACGCTGCGCGCCCTTCTCGTTGACCACAATGCCGATGATCTCCACGTCATCGGGCGGATCTAGTTCTTTCAACACTTCTTCCGAGTCCGCCATCTGGAGTACCGCTTTCGGCGACACAAATGAGACTGCGTCGATGTGCTTGAATCCCGCGCTGATCAGTGCCTGCAGGTAGGCACGCTTGATGTCGGGCGGAATCTGTCCTTTCAGCCCTTGCCAGGCATCGCGCGGACACTCGATAAGCTTCACAGACTCGGACAATTCAGTTCACCACGGAGACACGGAGGCACGGAGATTAAAGAACCTTTCGAATAATTCCGCCTCGGGTTAAGACCGATACATTGAAGTTCAGGATCAGCCCAACACGCTTGCCGGTCAGTTTCAAGTATGTCAGGAGTTGTGCCTCGTGGATCGGCAGGATGTGCTCGACGCACTTGAGTTCGAGTATCAGCAAATCCTCGACAACGAGATCGATCCGATATCCACAGTCTAGATCGATTCCTTTGTATCGCACTGGCAATGGCAATTGTCGCTGGAATTTCAAATTCCTTAAATGCAGTTCATGACAAAGGCACTCTTCGTAAGCAGATTCCATAAGACCCGGCCCAAGTTCGCGATGCACCTCAATCGCCGCACCGATGACCTGCTCAGTAAGCTTTTCATGAAGAAGTTTGCTCCGCGTCTCCGTGTCTCCGTGGTGAATCACGTTTGCAGCACTCCCACCTTGAACTCCGCCACATCCGGATTCAGCGCCGCGGCTTCGAGGGCCTGCGTGATCGCCTCACGGGTTTCGATGGGATCGATGATTTTGTCGATCCACAGGCGGGCCGCGCCGTAACGCGGGTCAGTCTGCTCGTCGTAACTGCGCTTCACCGATTCGTACAGCTCCTTCTTGTCTTCATCGCTCAACTTTGTGCCGCCGCGCTCAAGTTGTTTCACCTTGATCTCAACTAAAGTTCCCGCCGCCGAATCGCCGCTCATCACGGCATAACGCGCGGTTGGCCAGGCAAATACGAAGCGCGGATCGAATGCTTTGCCGCACATCGCATAATGTCCCGCACCGAAGGAACCACCCACGATCACCGCGATTTTCGGCACCACGGAATTCGATACCGCATTCACCATCTTGGCGCCGGCTTTGATGATGCCGCTCCATTCCGCATCGCGACCGACCATGAAGCCGTTTACGTCGTGAAAGAAAACCAGCGGAATCAGATTTTGATTACAGTCCATGATGAAGCGCGCGGCCTTTTCCGCTGATTCCGTATAGATCACGCCCCCGAACTCGATTCGCTTGTGGCCTTCGTGATCGGTTTGTTGGGCGTGCAGCTTTTGATTCGCGACAATGCCCACAGCAAAGCCGCCGATGCGCCCGTAACCGCAAATCAGAGTCTTGCCGTATTCCGCCTTGTATTCATCGAAGTGGCTGCCATCGAGCACGCGCGCAAGGATTTCTTTCATGTCATAGGGGCGTGCGGGCGAAGAGTCGAAAATTCCGTAAATCTCCTCGGCGGCCAGAGCCGGTTCAACCGGTTTTTTTCGATCCCAAGGAGACAGGCGCCGGTATCCCCATTTTTCGACGATGGAGCGAATGCGTTCGAGGCATGCGCGATCGTCCGCTTCGCGGAAATCCACGGTGCCGCTAATGCCCGCGTGCATGGCCGCCCCGCCCAGATCTTCCGCCGAAACTTTCTGGCCGATCGCGGCTTGCACCAGGGCTGGTCCGGCCAGAAACAAGCCGCTGCCGTCGGTCATCAGAACGTGATCGCACATCACGGGCAGGTAGCCGCCTCCGGCCACGCACATCCCCATGATGGCAGCGATTTGCGGAATGCCCAGAGCGGACATAACCGCGTTGTTGCGAAAAACGCGGCCAAAATCGTCGGTGTCGGGAAAAACATCTTCCTGCAATGGGAGAAACACACCTGCGGAATCCACAAGATAAATCGTTGGAATATGGTTTTCGATGGCGATATTCTGAGCGCGAATTACTTTCTTCGATGTCATGGGAAAAAACGCGCCAGCTTTCACCGTGGCGTCGTTTGCGATAATCATCACCATGCGCGTTTGAACACGTGCGAGACCAGTTATCACGCCCGCGGCCGGGGCTCCGCCCCATTCCTCATACATGCCGTAAGCCGCGTAAATTCCCAGCTCGAAAAACGTCTTGGGATCCACAAGCAGATCGATTCGTTCGCGCGCGGTGAGCCGTCCCTTGGCATGTTGGTTTTCGACGGCTTTAGCGCCACCCCCCTCGCAGATTTTCTCGCCTTCATTGCGTACTTGCGACATAAGATCGGCAAGAAAGCGCATGTTGGCTTCGTACCGCGCCGAGGTCGGATCGATCTTCGTCGTCAGGAAGTTAGACGCCTTGGACGCTTGGGCTTGGAGAGTTTCGGTGCGGTCGGCCATGAGTCATGAATGAAGAGTCGGACTGTTTACGGTATACCACTCCCACGGCGGCGCGCAACGGACGCCACACCATCAGCCAATCTAACTTCAGTCATGTTGATCAGATACAACGTGCGGAATTGGGTTCGATTGTTTCGGGTGAACCGACAAAGCGTTCTTACTGTGGACCCGAAGCGTCCTGGCTGGAAGAGGAAAGCGGTGCCGCGTCAGACGCCGGAGCCCGAGTGTTCAGGCGCGCCCCAGGGTTCGGGCTGTGCGACGCGGGAGTAAGCGATGCCGCCCCCGGCGCGTCCGGCCCAGTGGTCATTGCACTTTGCGGATTCAGCAGGTGGTCGTGGCTAGGACCCAGCCCAAGGCTGATCAAAGCCCGCGAATCGGGCACGGTCTTTGATTGCCAGCCGTGATCGGCCTGATAGCGGCGCATCGCGTCTTCACTGGCCTGATTCCAGGTTCCAGCCGCTTCGCCGCTCAGATAGTGCTCACGGATCAATGCTTCCTGAATCGCCTGCGCCCGCTCGGGATCAATCTTCTGCTGGCCGCGTGCGACGGTTTTATGTTTGCCGTTCTTTCGCACACTTGCCTGCTTCGACCGGCTTTTGTGACTCGCTGAGGCAGTAAGCGATTTCGACTGTGCATTCGACTGTGAGCGCACTGCAGAGTGCGCTTTAGCCGATGATGCACTTGTTCCGGAACTTTTTGATGCAGACTTGGCGCGGGTCTTCGAATTCGCAGCCTTGGTCGGGGCTTTGCTCCCCGTCTTCGAAGCGGTGGCAGCCTCCTGCGCTAACGAGGTGCTTAACAAGGAGCCGGCAAAGATCAGCGCTAAGGCGCATCCCGCTGACAACCATCCGCTACGGATTCTTGCGCAGGACGCTAATCCCAAGCTCTGACCTCCCAGATATATACAGCAGGTGCCACCTGATCTCACGGACAGAAATGCTCGGGCACTGAAAAAATAAGGCCCAACCGAAACCAGCATCGTAATCATCCCCTGTAGAACGAGGCAATGCCAGTTCCCGTTGGGCTATTCCTTAGGTTACGGAAGTGTACCCGGCAGGAAGATCGTTCCGTCCTGGCGCGACGAACCGCGTGGGCGGACCAGGAAAACCACGTCTTGGCCGCTCTTCAGGCTCGACTCTACCCGGGCAAAATCTTCCTCGCTGTTCACCGGTTGCTTGTTGATTTCGAGGATTATGTCCCCACGGTTCAGGTTCACGTCCTCGGCAAACGAACCGGGCTTCACGTCCTGGACGATCACGCCCTTTCCTGCCGGCATATCCAGCCGCTCAGCCATCTCGGGCGTCAGTTTGCGCACGGTGACGCCAAACTTACTCGGTTTGGGGGTACTCTCGTCATTGCCGTTGTCGTCCTCGTTTAGCCGCGCTGCAAAGAGTTTCGCGCGGTCCGCAATGGTTACGGTGGTCTCCTGCAGTTTGCCATTGCGTACGAACCCCACTTGCACTTTCGCGCCCGGCTTGCGCGAGGCAATATCCGCCACCAACTCTGCGCCCTTGCTTACTTTCTTGCCATCGACTGTGGTAATGGTGTCGCCTACCTTCAGCCCAGCTTGATCCGCCGGACTACCAGCCACTACGCTTGAGACAGTGACACCGGTGCCGTTGCCGTAAACGCGGGCGATGGCAGGGTTTTCCACCGAATCAAACATAATGCCGATGGAGCCACGCGCCACGCGATGTTCGGGGCCGATAAGCTGGTTATAAACCTGAGCGACCGTATTCGAAGGTAGCGAGAAACCCACGCCGGCGTAGGCGTTGGTCTCACTCAAAATCGCCGTATTGATGCCGATGACCTCGCCGTTCATGTTAACCAGAGGGCCGCCGGAATTGCCGGGGTTAATCGCTGCGTCAGTTTGAATGAAGGTCTGGAACTGGCGGCCAGGCACGATGTCCCGCCCCTTAGCGGAAACAATTCCCGCTGTGACCGTTCCGACCTGACCGAAAGGACTACCGATGGCCAGCACCCAGTCACCGACCTCCATGCTGTCCGAGTTCCCCAACTTCGCCACCGGAACGGAGCGGTCCATATCAATCTTGATGACGGCGAGATCGGTTTCCTGATCTTCACCGATGACCTTGGCATCGTGCTGAACCCCTGGGGGATCGTCCTGCAGCCGTACCCGAATGCGATCTGCCTTCTCAACCACATGGCGGTTGGTGACGATGTAGCCCTTGGGGTCAACGATCACGCCGGAACCGAGCGAACGCTCGCGAATGGAACCGTCTCCACCGCCTCCAAACGGGTTAGCTTGGCCACCACCGGGCCCACCGAAAAAGCGGTTGAAAAAGTCATCCATCCCGCCACCGCCGCCGTTGTCATCGTCGTCTGGGTTCTGTCCGCCACGCCGCCGGTGCGGATTCTTTATGGTCGATTCCGTATTGATGTTGACCACGCTCGGCCCTAACTGCTTGGCAATCTGCGAAAAAGCGTTGGAAAGCTGCTGCGGGGCTGGGACCGTCAGCGGAGTCGCATCGGAAGATTTCTGACCTTCTTTGCCCTTCACTCCGTAAGAAACCACTGTGCCGATCAGAATGCCGAGCGCCAGCGTCGCCACAATGCTTAACGAATATGCCCATCGACGGGTCTTTAGACGCACCCACATTTCCTGCGAATCCATATGCCTGCTTCCCTCCAAAAACTCAGAGCTTACTATTATACGCGCCCGGGAAAGTACCAGCCGAGATTACATCGAGGCTCGAAACGATGAGTCACAAGCTGTTAGACGCGCAATTCAGACTTTTCGTTTTACAGCGGAGGGGGACTGCGGCGGTCTCGCAAAGCCGCGTGGTGCTCAGAGCGGTCCTTTACTTGTTGTTCGGTGATCCGTAAACCGTCCTGCCGTCGACCACGGTACGCAGAACTTTTGTGGCTAGCACTCTTTCTGGCGCGACTGCCGTTATGTCGCGATCAAGCACAACAAAATCTGCCAGCATGCCGGGCGCCAGCTTGCCTTTTTCTTTCTCCTCAAATTCTGCGAAGGCTGAGCCGGTTGTGTAGGCCGCAATAGCCTCATCCATACTGAGCCGCTGTTCCGGGAAATATACCTGTTCGCCGTCCTCACTCTTGCGTGTGACCGCGGCGTAGAGTCCGCGAAACGGAGTCACCGGCTCGACCGGATAGTCGGTCCCAAAAGCCAGCGGGACGCCCCAACTCAACATCATCGCCCAGGCATAGGAAGTCGACGCGCGCGTCGTGCCGATCCGGTCCTCCACCCAGCGCATGTCAGTGAGCAGATGGCTGGGCTGCATGGAGGCAATCACCTTCAACTCCTTGAATCGTCTTATCAGTTCGCCATTGGTGACCTGCGCATGTTCCACGCGCAGTCGAAAATCGTCGCTACCGTCCGTGGCTTTCACCTTCTGCGAGCGCGCCGCTTCCTCGGCGTCCGCAAAAGCGTCCAGCGCCATTTGCACCGCCTTGTCGCCGATAGCGTGAAATCCAAGCTGGAAGCCTGCCAGCGCACGCTCCCTGGACATCTCATTCAGCTTCGGTGCGTCGTAGCGGAGCAAGCCGGAGTTCTTCGGATCGTCGCTGTAAGGTTCGAGCAGTGCCGCCGTGTGCCCCCCCAGCGAACCATCCATGAATGCTTTCAGCATTCCGGTGTGCAACATCAAATCTGTGCGCGGATGCGAATCGCGTTTTCTTTTCAGTTCCTCAATGGAGTCGTTAAAAGGCAGCCATTCAGAAATCCGCGCCGTGAGTTTTCCCTCTTTTTCGAGTTCCTCATAGATTTCAAAATTCTTCCAGGCGGGCGAATAATCCTGCGCTGAGGTAATGCCCTGCGCCGCCAAATCGGCAAGTGCAACCTCGATTCCACGCCGCCGCTGCTCGCGGGTCGGCGGCGGAATCACCGTACGTACCGCTTGTTGCGCGGTATCACGCAAAATCCCCGTGGGCTGCCCATTCTTATCTCGATCAATCAAGCCGCCCTGAGGATCGCGGCTCGTACTCGTGACGTTCGCCAACTGCAGCGCCCGGCTGTTGGCGACCGCAAGATGTCCGTCCACGCGGTCCAGAAACACCGGACGCCCGCCCGAAACCTCGTCCAGATCCAAGCGAGTGGGCAGAGTCGGTCCTGGCCAGAGGGTTTCGTCCCACCCTCCGCCCAAAATCCATTCTCCCGGACCGGCCTTTTTCACGCCGGCGAGCGCGCGCGCGCGGAATTCCTGGATTGATTTGACGCCAATCAAATCCACTCTTAGCTTTTGCAAACCCGCATCCGCCAGGTGCACGTGCGCATCGTTGAAACCGGGCATGACAAAGTTTCCGCCCAGATCGATGACCTGAGTCCGCAAGCCTTTTAGTTTGCCAATCTCCGCATTCTTGCCCACAGCCAGAATGCGTTCGCCGCGTACTGCAATAGCCTCTGCCCGCAGGATCGACCTGGACGGCGCATCCGTTGGCACGCCGGTATAAACGTTCCCATGGATGTAAATGACGTCGGCTGTCGCCGAGCTTTGCGTGAGTGCTGGCAGGCAAACTAGGGTTGCCAGCGCCGATAGCGCTGTCACCATTCCGCACAGGGACCGCATGCATTCCCCTTGAATGGAGCAGCGCCGGACTCGGCTATAACAGCGCTTGGGTGCCGCAGATAAGGACTTATCTGCGCGAGGGGCTTTAGCCCCTGAGAATTTCCGCATCCGTCCCCGTTCCGGCCAGCGCGAGCAGCGTCAGCAAAATCCGTTTCAGTCCCAGCTCACGTCCGTTGCTGTCAAACCACTCCTGCAAAGTGTGAGCGCCGCCGCCCGAACCGCCGCCACCGACCGCAATAGCCTCCAGTCCTAACGATAATGGAATATTCGCGTCCGTCGATGCCCGTTGCACTTGCGCCGCATTGTTGAGCTGCACATCCACCGCGCGTATCACATGCAAAGTGCGAGAGTTCGTCGCCAATTCTCCCGCTGGACGGTTTCCGATCGCGACGATTTCGCAATTCACTCCGGAAGGCCGCTTTTGCACCGGCGATCGCATCTCGGCTGCAAGGGTTTCGTCCTCCAGCGCGCGATTCAGCGCGAGACGCAGGGATTGCTCGAGTCGTTCCATCTCAGCCATCGAAGTGGAGCGAATGTCAACTTTCATGCTGGCGGATTCGGGAATGGAATTCACGGAGGTGCCACCGCGAATCACTCCAATGTTGAACGTGGTTTTCGGCGTCGAAGGCACGGGAACCGCGGTAAACGTATCGATGGCCCGCGCCAGAATCACAATTGGATTGGGGGCGCCAAAATCGCTCCATGAATGTCCGCCAGGACCGCGCACAATCACCTCAAAGCGACGGCTGCCCAGGGCCTCGGCCACAATCGTGTCGGCCCCTGCTCCGTCGAGCACCACACTGTAAGCAATGGAGTCTTTCCACCGGGGCGTCGAAAAGATGTGCCGCATGCCGCGCAGATCACCTTCGCCCTCTTCTCCCACGTTGCCGATAAAGACAAACGGCAGGGCGTGCCGCAGGCGCACCGCGCGCATGAGCGCAGCGATGGCAAGCATCGCAGTCACCCCCGCGCCGTTGTCAGAGACTCCCGGCCCAAACAACCGGCTGCTCTGCTGCCGAATATTCAGCGGAGTATTCGCGGGAAATACAGTATCAATGTGCGCACTTAAAGCGACGTAGCGCTGTCCCAATCCAGATCCCGCGAAACCGGATCCTGCAAAACCGGATCCTGCAAAACCCGGATGCAGACCGAAGACGTTGCCCACGTCGTCGATGCGGACATCATCGAGCCCAACTTCGCGAAAGCGCTCGGCCAGCCACGCCCCGCGCGCCGACTCGCCAAACGGAGGCGCCGCGATCCGCGCCATCTCCATTTGCCACTGAGCAAATTGAGCCTCCTGGGTGCGCAGCCAGTTGAAGGCTGATCGCACCTCGGGCGACGCCGCCAGCCGGGCCACCTCCTGCTGCACCGCAGGAGCAATCTCCGGTATGTCCGTGCGTGGGGGAGCGGGGCTCATGGAGCGTATTGCGTCAGTGTACAACGCGCGGGAAGGGCTGGGGGCTACAAGCGGCAACGCCATGGCAACGTTAGATGAGTTCTGCGACGGACCGCAGAAAAGCGCAATGGAAAACTGAGGACCATCGCCGGAGTTAACCCACTTTTTTCACGACGGTTGCGACATCCGACCTTGTCTCTGCGAGTCTATCGCGGGATCATAGCAAAGGGTCGCACCGCTAGCGCGTTGCATTTAACGCGAAGTTCTTTGACAATTGAAATGTCCAGCGATCAAGCCCCAGCGATCAAGCCATTGATTGCCAAGATTTTGTAAGCAAGTCTCTTGCGAGCAATATTTTAGAGCGTTTCGACAGATCACGTTCTCTCGAAGCAAATTGGTTCAAGGGATTTTACGTCGACGATCTTGTTTTTTTTCGATCCAGATCTAAGCCAACTGACGCTCTTTGAGTCCAGCTCGCTTTTCGACTGCCGCCACCAGTTGTTGGGTCGCCGGAACCTCGATCCCATGCTGCCGCGCGCCTCGCAGGATTGGGCCCGCGATAGCATCCAACTCCGGAGTTTTGTGTTGCGCAACATCCTTCTGCATCGAACTGCGCATGTTGCCAGGCATCTTCATCACTCCCGCGATCACAGCCTCCGCGTCAACTTTCGCTCCCTCCGCAAGAGCCACGGCACAAGCCTCCCGTAGACAGTCCAGTCCGAGTTTCCTCCACTCGGGATCGGCAAGGATCTCGCCCGTAGTCTTATCCGCCGCCGTTGTGGACAAGGCAAACGGCGCGAGAAACACCAGCTTGCCCCACATCAGGGTTGGTGCATCGTCGATGAAGTTGCATTCGAAGCCAAGTTGTCGAAGCCGATTGATGGTGCTGCCGAGCAAAGGCGCTCCTGCCGACAAGACATTAAGGCGAGCGAAGGGAGATCGATGAACAATGTGTCCCGGGCTGACGCGCTCGGTTTCGACCGCAATCGTGGCCGGGATCACTCGGTCTGAGCCGTATCGAAAGCGGAGCACCGCCACATGATCAATGCCATTGAGCAGTGGAACGATCCCCTGGACAGCTTCAAAATTCTTGAGTGCGTCGAGTGCCGGCTCCAGCTGCGTGGCTTTCACCGTGATCCAAAGCGCGTCGACAGGAGGAACTTCCGCCGCGACTGCAACCTTCACTTCGAAGTTGCCGAACCTGCTCTCCAGACGAAGAGTCTTCGGGTATTGCGCGAGCGTTTCGCGCCGGACTACAAGAGTGACGGAGTCTCCCGAATGCGCCAGGCAAGCGCCGATCAGGCCGCCGACGCCGCCAGCGCCGAGAACCGCGTGTCGCATTGGCTGAGGATTTGTTTCAGGCATGATGCCTTAGATTCGTGCTGGCTTAGTTTTGCTTCACAGTTGCAGGCAAGCATTCCAAAATCTCGGCATCACTCAAGGTATGATCGCTGGCTTTCGCGCGCTGATAGATGCGATCAACCAGATCGTCGCTCGCCGGCACGCCGCGCCGCTCCAGCCAAAAGAGCACATTCGATTTTCCGCTCATCGGACCGATGTCGATGATTTGTTCCAGTCCAAACACATGAGACGGAACACCCGAATAAACCGTATTGGCGAGATTGACGTCGTTCTTGTGATAAGCCTTGATGATTGCCGCCGCATGTACGCCCGTGGCGGTGCGAAAAGCGTCGTCTCCCACGACCGGATAGTTCGCCGGAATCGGCACGCCCGTGGCCCGTGAAACCGCTTGGCAATAGTGTTTCAGCTGGGTGAGGTCCTGGTCGTCCCACGGAGCAATGCCCATCAGCTTCAAATTCACCAGCATCTGATCGATTTGCGTATTGCCCACGCGCTCGCCCAGGCCGATGGCGCATCCGTGAACACAGTTTGCCCCGGCAATTACCGCCGCCATCGAATTGGCGATTGCCAACCCACGATCGCTATGCCCGTGCCAGTCCACGCGAATCTTTTCGCCCGAAGGATTCACCACTTCCTCGATCACAAACCGCACCAGAGCCAGCGCACCCATGGGCGTGGCGTGGCCCGCAGTGTCGCAGATCACGATAGCTCGCGCCCCGCAGCTAATTGCCGTCGAATAAAGCCGCTTCACCGTCTCGGGATCGCAGCGGCTCGTATCCTCGGTGACGTACATCGAATCAAGGCCCAGCGAAACCGCATACTTCACTGCCTTCTCGGTGGTCTGCAGGAGAAAATCGTCCGACCATCCTTCAGTAAAGCGACGGATCGGGCTGGACCCGATAAACGTTGCGGCCTCAATGCGCAACCCCGTCTTTTGCACGATCTCTGCGATGGGACGAATGTCGTTCTCGTGCGTGCGGGCTGCGCAGTTGGCGCGAATCTTCATCTTCCGCGCGACGATCTCGCGGGCGAGCGCCGTCACATGTTCAACCGCTCGCGGCCCCGCGCCCGGCAACCCGAGATTGAGTGAGTTGATCCCTAACGCTTCCATGAAATGAAGAATTTCAATCTTCTCGGGAATCGAGGGATCGCGCACCGACGGCGACTGCAAGCCATCGCGAAGGCTTTCGTCGTTGAGGAGTACCGCCCCGGGCGGCTTTAACCCTGGCGGATAGTTCTCATTCCAGTCGTAAATAAGATCGGAAGTGTTCATGAAAAACCGCGGCTCTAGCTAAAGTGCTAAAAGCCAAGGGCTAAAAGCTGCCTACTTCTCCTTCGGGGGCAGAGTAAGCCCAAAGACCGAAATCATTCCCTGACCGGCAACGTTCACTTTTGCTTCTGCAGGATTCGGAAGATAGAGCGTCTGACAATGCTCGCAACGGTAGACTTCGGTGTCCGGCCCCCAAGCCTTTTCCGCATCGCCGCACGTCTGCTCGATGACATCGGTCGCGTAGAACCAGCGCTTCAAATGTCCGCCACAGAATTTGCCCTTTTCGTTTTTTTCGTTGCAGGCTCGCTGTCCGGCCTTTTTGATCTTTACTTTATGATGCGGAAGCTGAACCGGAGTTTGAGTGTCCGCGCTTGCAATTTCGCCCGTCGGCAAAGGTCTTACCCTCGTTCGTGCGGCCATTTCGCCGCTCTATTTAGCCTTACGAAACTCATTTTAGCCTTACGAAACTCATTGTACTGGAAGCGGTAGGCGGTCTAAAAGCCGCATGTCGTATGCTAGGCGAATATCGAACGACTCACTCCAAACTGAGGTCTTATGGACTGCAAGTGCAATTCGGCGATGAGAATCTCCCGGCGCATTGTGCCAATTTTGACGCTGCTGACATTTCTTCTCGGCGCAACCAGCGCGCAAACCTCGAAAAGCAATCCTGAGAGCAGCGTCCAACAGGAACTGGTGCGTACTGAAAACGGATTTTTCGAAGCCTGGAAAACAAAAGACCAGGCTTACTTTCGCGAGCATATGCTGGAGAACGGAATTTTCTGGGGTGATGCCGGTACGTTCTCCCGGGATCAACAACTCGCGGCGCAGCAGGCTTCCGCAAAAGTCTGCACCGTGGAAGGCTATGGGCTCTCAGATTTTGGCGCCCTGCCGCTGGCTGCCGGCGCATACCTCCTAACTTACAAGGCGGAGGAGTACGCAACCTGCAATGGAGAGAAGGCCCCGGTGCACATGAATGGCAGTTCTATTTACGTTTTCAAAGGCGGACGCTGGCAAGCCATCTACCGGGCGCAAGTCGCACTGAAGAATCCTGGTTAGCAGAATCCGGGTTAGGACAGTACTGGTTAGCCGCACTTGCGACTAGTCAGTCGCAAGTGGGAGAAGCACAAACTAGAACTCGCGCTTCGGTTTAGCCTGCTCCGCTCCCACGCGGCCCGCTATTACTTCTGCCACATAATAATTCTCCCCCTTCACCGGTTTTCCCGCGATCCGCCGCTGAATTGCGATCTGACCGACGTGCGTCAGTGCATCGGCGATCGGCCCCTGAAAGAGCTTCTCCGGGGAAGCATGGAGAGCTTCATTCGAAGCAAGAAAATCGTCGAAGTTCTTCAGCGCCACGAAAAATCTCTCTGCTTCTTTTTCCCACGGGAGCGGCTTGGAGTTGTGCCAATCCTGCTTTCCCATCGAGATCGAGAGTCCCCAGTCGACGAGGTCGCCGATATGCGCCAGGATTTCTCCCGGCGTGCGCACGCCTTCACCAGCGTGGAACGTGGAAAAATTTTCAGGCGCATCGCGGATCGCCTTTCCTCCCCGGTAAGCCACTGTGGCTAAGGCGTGCCGTAGCAATTCGCGTTTCGGATCTGAACTTGAAGGATTGCTCATGGAGTCCACCTTTCATCTTCGTTCCTCCTATCAACACCCTGACTTACAGTCGGCGGCGTCTTAACAAGCCCGCTGCGCGAGATGCTCCGCTAAGGTGTTCTGCGAGACTGCGGGCAAATTGAAAATCGAGAAATCCTTCCATCTGTTGCGCAAAGCCCTTGCCGTAGCCGTACCACCAGAGTTTTTTCATGCCTGGCATGCGGTCTGAATCCAGATACTTCAGTCGCACCATTTCGTCAAGGCCGTAGCGTCCATGAGTCCGGCCCAGGCCGCTCGATTTTACGCCGCCATGGGGCGCCTCGCTGATGCCGAAGCAGGAAACAACGTCGTTGACCATGACGGTGCCGGCTTGAATGCGGCGCGCCAAGCGCTCTCCGCGGTCGCGGTTGCGAGTCCATACACTTGCCGCCAAGCCATATTCGGAGTCATTGGCCAAGCGAACTGCCTCTTCGTCGGTGTCGAACGCCATGACCGGCAACACCGGACCGAATGTTTCCTCGCGCATGATGCGCATCTCGTGGGTCACATCAGCCAGCACGGTCGGTTTGTAAAAATGCGGCCCCAGTTCTGGGAGGCGAGCGCCGCCGGCAAGAATCCTTGCTCCGCGCGTCAGAGCATCTTCGACATGAGAGACGACAATGTGCACTTGATGCTGGTTAATCATTGGCCCGACGTCGGTGTTGTAGTCGGCACCAGGGCCCACACGCAGTTTGTCAGTCTTCTCCCGGCAGGCGCGCAGAAATTCCTCGTACAAACTACGATGCACGTAGCAGCGTTCCACCGAGAGGCAAGTCTGTCCGGCATTCACGAACGCTCCCCACACCGCTGCACTCGAGGCCACATCAACGTCGGCGTCGTCGAGCACCAGCATAGGATCTTTGCCGCCCAATTCCAGCACCACAGGCAGCAATCGTTCCCCCGCAGCCGCGGCAACTCGCTTACCTGTGGCCACGCTGCCGGTGAATACCAGCTTGTCGATTTGAGAATAAGTCAGCGCCGCTCCTGTTGCTCCATCGCCCACCACGACCTGAAAAACGTCTTGCGGAACACCCGACGTTTGCAGCAACGACTGCAGCTCCAGTGCTATAAGGGAGGTAAGTTCTGAGGGCTTCAGCACCACAGCATTCCCAGCCACCAGGGCCGTGAGGGTCTCGGTCGCGGGTATCGAAAACGGATAATTCCACGGCGAGATGATTCCCACTACCCCGTAAGGCTCGCGCACCAGTCGTCCGCGCTTGAGCTTGGCGGCAGGATTGCCGTGCGGAACCGGCTCATCGCGCAGCAGGCGATGGGCGTTGTCGATCAGGAATCGTGCCCCATCGAGTACCACCAGCACTTCCGTGGTCAGGGCTTCGGCAACAGGCTTTCCTGCCTCTTCAGTGATGGCAGCAGCGATCTCTGATTTCTTTTCCACCAGCCTGCGCTGAAACTCTCTCAGCACTGCAATGCGTCCGCGCACTCCGATTTCAGCCCATGCCGTTTGCGCTGCGCGCGCTCGCGCCACGGCCGCCTGAACCTCGCGTTCACCCGCGCATGCCAACTCGCGCAGAACCTTGTCGGTGGCCGGATTCACCGAGACGACCTTGCTCGCCGCAATTTGTAAATCAGTGGTCATTAGTTGAATCTACTGCGGAGACCCAGCCTCTTGCATCTCTGCTTCCGGACCAGAAACCTGGCGGGAGGGTCAGTGTATGCCCGGATACTTTCCCACATACATCAAGACCAAATCCACAGTGTCGGTGATACCGTGCGCGATAATCGGCGCTGTAAGATTACGCCCGCAAGCCAGATACAGAGCTCCGAGCAGCAGCCCATCCCAGACGTTTTCGAGAATTCCTGTGACTCCCTGGCTGATGTGGGAGCATCCGAAAATGATGCTGACGACGAGCAAGCTCACCACCCACGCGGCTCGTGTTTTGGGAAATATTCGCGCGACGCGGTTCATCAGATACCCTCGAAAGACCAGTTCCTCGCCGATCGCGAACAACGTCCAGGTTAACAACAGGAAAATCAGCGTCAGCTTTAGATTTCCGCGGACCGCAGTGAAATTCGAGAGATCGGGCATTTCACCCAGCCACCGAGCAAGCAATGGCTGACTAACGAACAGTTCGAACACTTCGATGCCGACCCCAGCAGCTACTCCTACCAAGACCGCCTGTCCCCAACTACGAGGTCGCGCAAAACCGACGTCTCTCCACCTCATACCACGTAGTCGAAGCGACAACCACCCCAGCAGGAGCAAGTAGGGGACTTTGCTGAAGAAGATATGGTGGTAAAGATCCGCGACAAACAGCCCGGCCACGATCGCCGATTCCACGACAAGAAGCAGGTAGTTCTCCCGCCAACGAGCGTCCTTGGCAGACGAACTCGCAGGAACCCGTTCTCCTTCCTGCGTTCTGTCGCCCATTTTCCTAATACTCAACATTCACCAGGTAAAGTCCGGTGGCCGGTGCGGTCGCTCCTGCTGCCGACCGGTTGCGCGCTTCCAGTATGCGCCTCACGTCATCGGCCTGCCATGTTCCTTTGCCCACAAGAATAAATGTTCCTACCAGATTTCTCACCATGTGATGGAGAAACCCCGATCCTTTCACGGTATAGACGAGTTCATCTCCTTCATGCTCCCAGCGGGAAGAAAAAATGCGGCGTACGTTTGCTCCCGGTGCAAGGTCGCGTCCGCGCTCCGCATCAACCGCGGCAAACGAAGTGAAATCGTGTTCACCTTCCACCAGCGGGGCGGCGCGGCCCATCGCCCCTTCATCGAGTGGATACGGAAAGTGCCATACGTACCTGGCCAGAAATGGGGGACAGATTGCTGCCCGATAAATCCGGTAACGATAGGTCTTCGCCTGCGCCGAATGCCTTGCCTGAAAATCCGCGGGCGCCTCCTTAACCTCCAGAACCCGCACCGATGCTGGCAAGACGTCGTTCAGCGCCTTTAAGAAATTCTCCTCCGGTACCGAAGACTCCGTGACAAATGTCACGACCTGGGCCAGTGCGTGTACGCCCGTGTCCGTCCGCCCGGAGCCTTGCGGCAATACCTTTTCGCCGGTAATTCGTCCAATGGCTGAGGCTAGCACGCCCTGCACGGTTGCTGCATCGGGCTGCACCTGCCATCCGGCGAAATCCGATCCGTCATAGGAGAGAATCAGTTTGAGATTGCGCATGCGATCTTTCGAGTCCCATAGCCCGGCGGATCATCCAAACCGTTTCATGTGTGGAATCTTCCCGTCCCAGCGCGCTGCATTTCGCTCGCCGAATCGCGAGAACCTGAATAGCGTCAATGCGCTGCAGCGCTCGGGAGGGAAGCATGTAGCTTAGATATACTAATGCGTTCAAATCTCATCGCGACCGAAAAGTGTGAGCGCGACGGCCCTCGGCGTACCGGAGAGCCGGTTATTCGAACTGACTGCGGGTTAGGCCCTGCCCACTCGTTCGGATCTCCGTTTTCAAGGAACCCACAGGCTGCTCGCGACGTACCAACGTCTGAGTAATCATTTTGGATGTTTTCGCTTTCTCAGATTGTAACCAAAGACCTTGCTGCAACGTTTTAATGAACGGAGACGAGTAGATGCTATTTCCATGTTTAGGCTCAGTCACGCGGCTGACCATCGCCAATGTTCTGCTCTCGATTTTGACCTCCGCTGCCTGGGGACAGGAGCCGCCCGCCGCACCCGTCCCGCAGAACTCTCCGGAGACGCGGCCGCTTCCAATTCTGGATTACACCAAGCCGGTAACGCATTTTCCCAACCCGATTGGCCCCTATACGCCGCGTCGCGTCGCGGCTCCTAATTTGGCTAACACGGCGCGCATCGATTCATTAATGCACGATGGCAAGCTCTACCTCTCTCTCAACGATGCCATCGCGCTCGCACTGGAGAATAATCTCGATGTAGCCATCGCCCGCTACAACTTGAACATTGCCGACACCGACGTATTGCGCGCCAAGGCCGGCGCGTCCATTCTGGGCATAAACGCAGGAGTCGTTCAAAATACGCCAGGCGGCGGCGTTGGTGGCATCGGAGCGACTGCCGGCGCCTCCACGGGAGGCACCAGCTTGGGTGCGGGCGGGATCGGCGCCGGTACCAACGGTTTGGTCAGTTCCACGTTGGGTCTTGGACCTCTCATTACCAGCTTTGATCCGGTGGTTACGGCCACTCTCCAGGAGGATCACTCGGAGACCGTGTCGTCGAGCTTGTTCAATGGAGTGCCGATTCTCGCACAGAACACCGGCACCGTGAATTTCAACTATACCCAGGGTTTTGATTGGGGCACAAATCTGCAAGTTGGATTCAGCAACAGCCGTGCTACTTCCAACGTTCCTTTTAACACGTACAGCCCGCTGATTAATTCTTCGCTGCGCGTGCAGGTTACGCAACATTTGCTTCAGGGCCTGGGGTTCCCGGCAAACTCTCGCTTCATTCACATCGCAAAGAATAATCGGGAACTCTCAGATGTCGCATTCCGGTTGCAAATCATTGACTCCGTCGATCAAATCGAAAATATCTACTGGGATCTGGTCTATGCCTACGAAAATGCCCGCGTGCAGAACGAATCGCTGGCCTTCGCCCAGAAGACCTTGTCGGATACCAAGAAGCAGGTCGAAATCGGGAGCCTCGCCCCGATTGAAGTTGTCCGCGCTCAGAGCACAGTGGCTCAGGATCAGCAGCTAGTCACCCAGGCGCAAACCAACCTCCAGTTAGAGCAGTTGCTGATGAAGAACGCGGTGACTCGCACATTAAAGGATCAAACCCTGGCAACCGCCGAGGTGATTCCAACTTCCACGATCGATGTACCCGCGCAGGAAGACGTCATTCCCACCGAGGATCTGGTCAACGATGCTCTCCGTCATCGCGCCGAACTGGTTGAATCGCGAATCGATCTGAACAGCCGCGATTACAGTAACAAAGCGGTGCGGAGCGCTCTGTTGCCCACGCTGGATGCATTCGCTTACTATGCCGGATCAGGTCTTGGGGGCTCGCAGAATCCGTCAAACCTCTGCGCCAACCAGACGCCAGAGCAACTCTTGCTAGGTTTCTGCGCGGGTCCGAATGTTCACAACCCTACCGAGACGATTCCCGTCGTCGCATCCACCAGCATAGGTGGCACATGGAACCAACTTGTTAACTCTACTGCGCCGGACAAAGGAGTCGGTCTTTCTCTCAACATCCCCTTGCGCAACCGTGCCGCCCAAGCGGTGCAAATTCGCTCGGAACTGGAATATCGCCAGGCCCAGATGCGCTTGCAGCAGATCGAAAACCAGGTCGGCATTGAGGTTCGCAACGCGCAATACACCGTGCAGCAAAACCGCGCCAGCGTAGACTCCGCTAAAGCTGCTCTCGATTTGGCCCGGCAGTCGCTCGACGCGGAACAGAAGAAATATCAGTTCGGCACTTCGACCACAACTTTGGTTCTGCAATACGAAAGCCAGTTGGCCACCGCCGAATCCACTCTGGTGAATGCCACTGTCGCCTACGAGAAGTCGCGCATTGAGCTGGACCGAGCTACCGGCTCGCTGCTCGATCACAATAGCATCAGCGTCGACGATGCGGCTCGGGGCCAGGTTACCCGCCTGCCGAACGTACCGTACATTACTCCGCGGAAAGATCTGCCTTCGGTGTCCCAGCCGCCACGGGCTAATTCGCAACCGCAGTAGCCACGCAAGCTGGGACTTCAAAGCAGGATTTCGGGACCGCAGCTTCTGATCGCGTTAGTTTCTCTAACGCCACACAGGCTGACGTCGAAGGCGGGTCTGCAGTTCGCGGCTGGCTGTCGAACAATTCTTTACAATCTGCCGCCGCGTCCGCCGCTTAGTCCCGATAAGATGGAATCACGCTTCTATGTTCTGCGCGTGCCTTCAAAATCTATTTTGTATCTTGAAACTGGTGCACGACCGCTCTAACTCCAGGAGACAAATCATGTTTTTGTTTTCGCGCCGAATCCCCGCGGCCATCCGTTGGTCCGCCCTGCTGTTGACAGCGTCTGCGCTGATCGCTGGTTCGCCGTCGCGACTGCTTTTGCAGGCGCAAGACGTTGCTCCTGCACCTGAGCCGCAGGCTGCGCCGGTGCCAGCGCCGCCGCAGCTGATCCACTTGCAGGATTATTCCAGGCCGCGCTCGGCTTTTCCCAATATCCTGCAGCCGTATTGGACACAGCAGTTACCTCAGCCGAACCTGGCAAACTCGCCGCGCATCGACTCGCTCATGCACGATGGCAAAATTTATCTTTCGATGGACGACGCCGTAGCACTTACTCTCGAGAACAACCTCGACCTCGATATCGCCCGCTACAACCTCAATATCGCCGACACGGATTATCTGCGTGCCAAGTCTGGCGCTAACATTCTTGGCGTCAACGCCGGCATCGTGCAGAATACTCCCGGCGGAGGTGTGGGCGGACTAGGAGGAACTGTAGGTTCCGGAACAGGGGGGACGACGGTCGCAGCCAGCGGCATCGGAACCGGTACCAACGGCCTGGTCAGTTCCACGCTGGGTATTGGCTCAGCCATCACCAGCTTTGATCCGGTCGTCACGAGCACACTGCAGATCGATAAAAACAACACTGAATCCACCAGTGCTCTAAGCCCGGTGCCCGTCCTGGCGCAGAATACCTACACTGCTGATGTCGCCTACACGCAGGGCTTTCAGTGGGGGACGGCCTTGTCCGTCGGTTTCAATAACACTCACGTCACGACCAATAGTCCCACCAGTTTGCTGACCCCAGACTTAGGGTCGAACTTCCAGTTCAAGATTACGCAAAACCTTCTGCAGGGCTTCGGTTCGCTTCCCAATCTGCGATTCGTTCGCATCGCCAAGAACAACCGCGAAATCTCCGATGTAGCCTTCCGCCTGCAAATCATCACCACGGTTGATCAAATCGAAGACATGTACTGGGACCTGGTGTACGCCTACGAAAACGTGCGCGTGCAGGAAGAGGCGCTGACGTATGCGCAGAAGGCGCTGGACGATTCGAAGCAGCAGGCCAAGGTGGGTACTGCCCCGCCTATTCAGGTTGTGAGTGCGCAGAGCACAGTGGCAACCGATCAGCAAAACTTGATTCTGGCGCAGAACAATTTGCAATTGCAGGTTTTACTGATGAAAAACGCCCTCAGCCGCAGCATCGAAGATCCGGTGCTCGCCGAGGCCGACGTAATTCCGACGTCCACGATGCTGATTCCGCAGGAACCCCCGGTTATTCCGACGCAAGATTTGATCAATCAGGCTCTCGCTCACCGCGCTGAATTGGTAGAGTCGCGTATCGACCTAAATTCGCGTGATCTCAACAGTAAAGCGGTTCGCAATGCCCTGCTGCCGACCCTCGATGCATTTGCTTATTATGGTGGGTCAGGAGTGGGCGGAGTGGTAAACCCAGCGATTCCGAACTGCGCGAACACAACCAGCACTTTCTGTTTTAACCCAGTGAAAGCGCCTCCTCCGTTCCAAACGGCAACATCGGTGGGCTATGGCGGTACGCTGAACCAGCTCGTGAACTCGACTGCTCCCGACAAAGGGATTGGCTTGACGCTGAACATCCCGCTGCGCAATCGCGAGGCGCAAGCCAATCAGGTGCGCGCGGAACTGGAATACCGGCAGGCGCAAGTGCGGCTTCACCAACTCGAAAACCAGGTTCGCATCGAAGTGCGCAACGCGCAATTCGACGTGAAGCAAAACCTGGTCGCAGTACAGGCGGCGCAGTATGCGGTCGATTTCGCCCGCCAGACGCTCGATGCCGATCAGCAAAAGCTGAAGGTCGGACTCACCACGACAACCGCAATCCTGCAGGATGCTTCGACTCTGACCACATCGGAGTCGAACCTGGTTTCCGCAAAAGCGGCCTACGAGAAATCCCGCGTCGAACTTGACCGTGCCACTGGGCTGCTGCTCGATCACTCAGGCATCGATGTCACCGAAGCCACGCGCGGACAGGTCACTCACCTGCCGCAGGTGCCAGACGTCGCGCCTCGGCAGAATGCTCGTCCAGGAGGACAGCCATCGCCATCATCACCGCCAACCGGCCTGCACTAGGTTTAGACCGCGGGAATAGACAAAGACGAGAGAAAAGGGGACCAGTGATCGGTGGTGAAGACGCGCGAATTAGCCAAGCCAACCAATTGTTTCAGAGAGCCTGATAAACTCGCCCGTGATGCAACGAACGAACCTTCCTGCCATTCCCCGATCTGTTTGGTGGATGGTTCTGCTCTCGTTGGTTCTGCAAGTGGCATCGATCGCAACATTTCACCAATATCGAATGCGGCCGGGAGAGGATCACTTCGGCTTTGGTTTTGAGATGGGCCGCATAGGCCGCTCTATCGCCTTGGGACAGGGGTTCAGCAATCCCTACGGAGGAAACACGGGCCCGAGCGCATGGGAGCCGCCGCTTTACCCTTACCTGATTGCGGCCGTCTTCAAAATTTTCGGCGTTTATACTTACGCCTCTGCATGGATTTTGCTTGCCATCAATAGCTTGTTCGCCTCCCTCACCACCATTCCAATTTTCCTGATCTCCCACCGAACCTTCGGCTGCCGCGTTGCAACCTGGTCGGCGCGAGCCTGGGCGCTCAATCCTTACGTGTGGTATTGGTCGGTCCATTGGATATGGGACACGACGTTTACTCCTCTCATGCTTTCGCTAATCTTTCTTCTCTCGTTGGAGATGGAACAGCGAGCAGACTGGTTCGGGTGGGTGCTCTTCGGAGCGCTTTGGGCGGTTGGGGGACTGGCTAATCCGGCGATGCTCGCATTTTTGCCCTTCTGCGGACTCTGGATTTGGTGGCGCCGACATTGTCACGGCCTGAAATCGCTGGGCGGGGTTGTGCTTTCGTCACTCGTCTTTTTTCTCCTTTTATCGCCCTGGCTGATTCGAAACTATGAGGTCTTTGGGCATTTCGTCTTTATTCGCGACGACTTCGGATTGCAGTTTCGTCTCGGCAACAACAAATTCGCCGACGGCATGCTGATTGCCACGTTGCAACCGAATCTCAACCAACCAGAGCTTCAAAAGTTTCAGCGCATGGGTGAGCTGGCTTACGAAGCCGATTGCCGCCGGTTGGCGTTGGATTGGATCCACGAGCATCCGGGGCGCTTCGCGATAATCAGCATGAAGCGTTTTTTCTACTTTTGGAATGGAGTGCCGCGACCTACTGGCAGCCATGCTCCTTGGGATTTCCGCAGTTCGCTATTTCTGGCCTCGTCCGTGCTTGCGATCTGGGGATTGGTTCGTGCGATACGGCAAAAGCGGCCAGGGGCATGGCTTTTTGGGGGACTGATTTTGACTTACCCCACGGTGTATTACTTCGTTTTCCCGCATGCGCGCTACCGCCATCCCATCGAACCGGAATTATTTATCCTGGCGGTGTTTTTGCTTTGCGAGATTCGTAGGGCGCAGGGGCGCCGAGTTATTGTTGACGGCTGATTGCTGACTGAATCGCTACTTGGATTGCAACCAGAAATCAACCCTAAATAACGCGAAAAATTCTCATGACGCTTTCGGTAGCTATCGTCAGCCTGAACGAAGAAGCCAATCTCGGTCGCACTCTGGAAGGTGTGAAATGGGCCGATGAGATTGTGGTTGTAGACTCCGGCTCAACCGACCGCACCGGCGAGATTGCGCGCGCATACGGAGCTCGCGTCATCATCGAGCCGTGGCGTGGTTACGTCGCTCAAAAACAATTTGCCATTGATCTTTGCACCAAGGATTGGATTCTGCTGCTCGACGCCGATGAGGACGTCAGTCCCGAGTTGGCCGAAGAAATTCGCGCCGCCATCGCCGACCCCAACGCCGTCAGCGGATACAAACTTCCTCGCAAGAATCTTTTTCTTGGCCGCTGGATTCGCCACGGCGGCTTCTATCCCGACCCCAAGCTGCGCCTGTTCCGGCGCGGCCAGGGATTCGTTACAGGGCACGATCCTCATGACCGCTGCGAATTAAAGCCGGAGGTTCCCCGAAAAACGCGCCAGTTCACCAATGCACTCATACATTACACCTATCCGAATCTCACACTGTATCTCGACCACATGAACCGTTATTCGTCTCTGGGTGCGCAACTTGCGATCTCAAAAGGACACCGCGCCTTCAGCTTTCTCAACATCGTTCTCCGCCCGGCGGCGACATTTATCTACAACTATTTTTTTCGTTTGGGATTTGTTGATGGCCGCGAAGGCTTGCTGCTCCACATGTATCACGCTGGTTATGTCTCATGGAAATACGCCAAGGCCTGGGAGCTTTCGCGAAAGCCGGAATCGTGAATTCACTTTGTTTGCTGACCGACCGGTCGTTAGGAAGCCCGCACCTCGTCTTGCCCCCACGCCTGCCCTTGCCTATCATCGAATTAGATCACCGGGGTTCTCATGATTGAGAAAAAGCCGTCCAAGCCGCAAGTTGACGATAGCCCTCTCACTGAGGTTTTTGAAAACCGCCATCCTTCCGCCGATGAAAAAGAGTGGGCGGAGAATACGCTGGCACCCACACTCGACAAAAATCCCGAGCGCCCAATTGGCGCGTCGACTGGAGTGAATCGTGACGAGCGTGGCAATGCCCGCTTCACCACGATTTCCGGAGTGCCCGTTCGACGCCTCTACACGCAAGCCGATCTCCCGGACGATTGGAGCGCGGAGAAATATCTTGGGTACCCCGGCGCGCCGCCGTTCACCCGCGGCATTCATGCCACCGGATATCGCGGCAAGCTCTTTACCATGCGGCAGTTCTCCGGATTCGCATCGCCCGAAGAGACCAATCAACGCTACAAGTATTTGCTCGAGCATGGCGGAGGCGGACTCTCGGTTGCATTCGATTTGCCCACGCTGATGGGTTACGACTCCGATCATCCCGCTAGCGAAGGAGAAGTGGGCAAATGCGGCGTAGCGATCGATTCGCTTGAGGATATGGAAATTCTCTTCCATGGCATTGACCTCGAAAAAACTACCGTCTCGATGACGATCAATTCACCCGCGTCTGTACTTTGGGCCATGTATCTGGTGGTGGCAGAAAAGCAAGGCGCCGACTGGAAAAAGATTTCCGGCACGATTCAAAACGACATCCTCAAGGAATATATCGCGCAAAAAGAATACATCTATCCCCCGGCCCCGTCGATGCGGCTTGTGATCGATACCTTCGAGTTCGGGTCGAAGTTCACGCCGCGCTTTAACACAATTTCGATTAGCGGATACCACATTCGCGAGGCGGGGTCGACGGCGTTGCAGGAGCTCGCTTTCACTTTGTACGACGGCATCGAGTATGTGGAATGGGCACGCCGCCGCGGACTCGATGTAGACGACTTCGGTCCGCGGCTCAGTTTCTTTTTCAACGCGCATAACGATTTCTTCGAAGAGATCGGCAAGTACCGCGCCGCCCGAAAAATTTGGGGTCAGGTTATGAAAGATCGCTTCGGAGCAAAGAATCAGCGGACCTCACTGATGCGTTTTCATACGCAGACAGCAGGAGTGTCGCTGCCCGCGCAGCAACCCATGAACAACATTGCGCGGGTAGCGATACAGGCATTGGCTGCGGTTCTCGGCGGTACGCAATCGCTGCACTGTGACTCCTACGATGAGGCGCTGGCGCTGCCGACGGAAGAGGCAGCTCGCATTGCCCTGCGCACCCAGCAGATTATTGCTTACGAATCCGGCGTGACGCAGACGGTCGATCCCTTGGGCGGTTCTTATTTCTTGGAAGCGTTGACGTTGCAAATGGAGAAGGGTGCATTCGATTACTTCGCAAAGCTCGACGCCATGGGCGGCATGGTGAAGTCGATCGAGCGCGGCTATCCGCAGAAAGAAATTGCCGAGGCTTCCTATCAGTATCAGCGCGCCGCAGAAGCGAAGGAGAAGATTGTCGTAGGAGTGAATGAGTTCGTCATCGAAGAAGAGCCGCCGCACATTCTCTACATCGACGAGAGTGTCGCGCGTCAGCAGTCCGCCAAATTGAAGGCATTGCGCGCTCGACGCTCGAATGCTGGAGTGGAGCGTAGTCTCGACGCCTTAAAGAAAGCAGCGGGGCAGCAGCCGAAGTCAGGCGTTAACGGCAGCGTCTCTTCTGCCAACACGATGCCGTACATCATAGATGCGGTACGTGAATATGCGACGGTCGGAGAGATTTGCGAGGCCTTGCGCGATGTCTATGGCGCCTATACAGAAGTGAGCATCACCTAGCGAGCGCGCGTCCGTCCTCTCAGATTGGCCAAAATGGGAAGCGAATAGACTCTTTTTTGGGAACGACAAGATTGATATATGCTTCCGGTCTATGATTGAGGTCGTCGCTTGTGACCTCAAATGAAGAAACGAAGTGCCACGCTCCTCCGGATGCCGAAGCGGCTCTTAACCCCAGCTTACGCTGTAGAATCGCGCGTCTTTTTTCTGCGTCATCACAGAGTGATCCTGGACGCTGACATTGCCGAACTCTATGGCGTTCCAGTCAAGCGCCTCAACGAGCAAGTGAAACGCAATCAGGAACGCTTTCCTTCCGATTTCATGTTCCAGCTAACCGAAAAAGAAAACGCCTCTTTGAGGTCGCAAATTGCGACCTCAAACAAAAGCCGCGGTGGGCGCCGTTATCGGCCGTATGCGTTCACCGAGCATGGAGCAATTATGGCCGCGACTGTGCTCAACTCGGAGCGAGCGGTTCAGATGAGTGTTTTTGTCGTGCGCGCGTTTGTGCGACTGCGGGAGATGCTCGCTACGAATCGCCGCATTGCTGGAAAGATCGACGAGTTGGAGAATCGTTTAGACACACACGATTCGGTAATTGGAGAATTGATCGAAGCCATCAAGGAGCTTATGAAGCCCCAGGAGCCGTCACGGGTGCGCATCGGATTCCATCTCCCGGCGGGCAAGGTTAGGGATGACGTCGGAAGCCGCCGCGGTTAAGAGAATCAGACACGTCCCGACGTTTCTATATCTGCCTGATTCATCCTTCGACAGATCGCTCTCTAAGTATCTTAGCCGCAAGCCGTCGCATTCGCTCAGCAAAACCCCGTGTACGTTTGGGAGATGTGCTGGAGGCATGGCTGTCACCGTACATGAGTTGCGCTTCGCCTCCTCACAATTGTTGTGATAAAGATAATGAGCCATGCGAAGAGCTCTTACCCATCTCAAGAAATCAGATCCGGTCATTCGGACGATCATCGAACGCATCGGGCCGTTCCGTATGCAGTTCAACCCTCCGGAGTTTCACACTCTGGCTGAGGCGATTGTCTATCAGCAGCTTAACGGTAAAGCTGCAGAGACAATCTTCAAACGCTTTGTCGCACTGGCGGGTGACCCGCTGACGCCTCAGGGAATCTTGAAACTGAGCGACGCACAGATGCGCACTGCGGGATTATCGAAGCAAAAGTCAGCTTACCTGAAAGATCTGGCAGCGAAGACGGCTGCCGGAGTGCTGGATTTCGCGCGGCTGCCAAAATTACCTGATGAAGAAGTGATTGCGCATCTGACGCAAGTCAAAGGAATCGGCGTATGGACGGCGCAGATGTTTCTGATGTTCGCGCTCAAGCGCGAAAATATTCTACCGACAGGCGATTTCGGCGTACGTATGGCGATGTACAGACACTATCTCGAGGTTCAGCGGGCCAAGGCTGCGAAGGCATCAGCCACAACAAAAAAGAGCCGCAAAAAGAAAGTTAAGTTGCCGACTCCGGCACAGATGGAGAAGATTGCGAAATGCTGGGAGCCCTATCGCAGCGTGGCATGTTGGTATTTGTGGAAGAGTTTGGATACAAAAACGCTCTAGCGAACGCCCTGTCCTCCGGTGGCGAGAACCTGTGCTCGGCTGCTGACTCTGTGGTTAAATAAGGAGCGATGGCTGCTGCGAAGATTCGTGTGCTGGTGGCGAAGCCGGGCCTCGATGGCCACGACCGCGGTGCCAAAGTAATTGCGCGCGCGTTACGCGACGCCGGCATGGAAGTAATTTACACGGGGTTGCGGCAAACGCCGGAGATGATTGTCAGCGCCGCGTTGCAGGAAGATGTGCAGGTCATCGGTCTTTCCATTCTCTCGGGAGCCCACAATGCGATTGTGCCGCGTGTGATGGATCTGCTCAAGCAGAACAAAATGGACGATGTTCTGGTGCTGGTGGGTGGCATCATTCCAGACCAGGATATCGACGCTCTGAAGAAGCAAGGCGTAGCAGCAATTTTCCAGCCGGGCACTCCGATGGATAACATCGTCCAATTTATTCGGGCGAATGTGAAGGGGACTGGCGTACCTGCCGTCGGATAATGGAGCCATCTGGCGATCGGCCCATTTGCGTCTAACAACCAGAGCCCCTCGGTCACCAGGGTTTTGCATCGTCGCCCTATTCTTCGAATGCATACTCCAAATCTGACCAATATCCGCAGACAGCTTAAGCACACCGTTGGTCCAACTCCGTGGTATTGGGAGAGTTTCCCTCCATTTCAGTCGGCGGCTGGCCAGCGTTTTCTTTGGACGCATCATGGCGAGCACGGCCCGGTTGCGTATCTGGTTTCTTTGGCGTCGGAACAGGATCCGGACAAGCCCTGTCTGGCACTGAATACCTACTGCCGGCCTTTCCTTGTGTCGCCCGAGCGTCTGGGAATCTGGTGTCCGGAAGGGCGCAGCATTCGGTTGGCTTGTTTCAATCCGGATCAGTTGAAAGCGTTCGACCTTGCTGAAATTGCAGGATGGTTTAAACAATCTTCCGAGCGAATTTACTCCGCAACCCCGCCGATCGCGGATTTCGATCTTCCTCTCACCCTCGCTCCTGGGATGCACAAGATCGATGTGCCACCGGAATTCTCCACGGTGGACGAGTTGATCGTGCCGACGAGCTATAAAGCGCCGTCGAATGACGATCCAGCCTTCGCACTCTTTGTTCTCTATCTGCAGGCAGGGTTGGTGGAAGTTCTGCCGCAGAAATGGTTTACTGCCACACAATATCAGGTGGGAAAGCAATGGATATCACGCGCCGCGCGTGATCTTGAATCGCACCGGATTTTCGGTGAATGCTTTGGCGCAGGAGCATTCCTTCTCGAAGAGGACGGCTGTCGTCTGGCGGAGTGGATCGACAAAGAATCCTAATTGCTAGGCTTGCGATAACTCCGCACCAGCGGACGCGGAGAGTACGGCAACGGCTGAGCGCTGATGATGGCTCGCGGATTGGCTTCGACCAGGGCGGCTGCCACTTCTGCGCCGCAGATTTCTGCAGCGGCATCGCGAGCCGCTGATAGCACGGGCGTTCGTTTCTCAGTGTCGTGCGCGTCGCTGGCCAGAACGTGTACCGCGTCATGCTCGAGCAGCCAATGCGCAGCGCGGCGCACGCGATCTCCCCAAAAGCCGGTAAGGGCTGAACCTGTAACTTGAATCACGCATCCCTGCTCCGCCCACTCTAGCACTCGCTGTGGGCTCTCGCGCAAAATCGGATTACGCTCAGGATGAGTGATGATCGGGGTGATGCCACGATTCCCAAGCTGTGAAAAACAATCGGTAGTTTGTTGCGGGACGCTGTAATTGCTTAACTCAATCAGCATGTAGTGCGTGCCTTCGATGGCGTATCGAGCAGGATCGGCCAGTGCCTCCTGCAGATTGTCATATGAGAAATGAAGGTCGCAGCCCAGACTGAGAGTGAGCGTGCTGCCGACGAGTTGCTGTAGGTGAGCGACCAGTCCCTGAAGATAAGCACGATCGTAGTGGAAGCGGTCGTTGGCGTGAGGTGTGGCCACCTGGTGCGTAATGCCGTCCGCTGCGGCCATTCGGCACATCGCGACTGAAGTCTCCCAGGACTTCGATCCATCATCCACATCCGGAAGAATGTGCGAGTGAATGTCGACCACGATTATTGGAGCCCAAGCGCGCGCTTTGGGTTGCGTATGAGTTGATTTAAGCAGATTCGCGGGGAAAGAGGAAGTCAAAGCGCACAACGTTGACCACGCGCAGAAACTTGACGAATCGGGCTCACCAGATCGTCGGGACGGCTTTTGAATTGCGAATCGTGCGGTCGGCGGTGAGAAGCGGAATGTCCGCCACGAGCGCGGTGGCCCCAATGATGCGGTCCGCCGGATCTTTGGGATAGCTCGCCGGCAGAGCGTAAGCCTGGAGGGCGATATAGGCCGTGATTGGAAGAACAATGAAGCGGCGCTCAACTTCGGCCAGAACAGTCTCCGCGTCTGGCTTCAAGTAAATTTGTCCGCGACTCGAAAGCCGGGCGATTTCGACTAGCGCGATGCTGGCGACCGCCAGTCCGCGGTCTTTCTTGCGAGCGTCTTTAATGGCTGACTGCGCCTTCGTGGATATCCGCCCGTAATCTTGCGCGAGCCAGATCACCACGTGGGTGTCGAGGAGGATCAATAGAGATCGCCCCACTCTTCCGGAGTAAGTATCGGGGAGACAATATCGCCCTTGATCTCAACCGTGCCTTTGCCGTTCATGAAACCGAAGATATCGTCTTTTTCTTTTTCTACCGGCACAAGCTTGGCCACCGGCTTGCCGCGTTTAGTGATCAGGACGGATTCGCGCTTGGATTGGACTTCGTCCATGACTTTCAGGCAATGGACTTTGAATTCGCCTGCCGCCATTTTCTTCATTGGGTGAGCCTTTGATCATGGTCATTTTACCATGGTCATAGTGGGAGTTCATTGGATCTCGAAGCGGGACGCGGCTAAGGCGTACTGTCTACGTTCATAAGTCAAGGACTGATTTTGGCTTATGTAGTCCTCTATTAGTCCTTGAGTGGCGGGGTGATGTAAATGTCCTAGGCCGTGCAGCGCAGCATCTTGGCAGACTTCGGAACTGTTCTGCAGCAGGCCGGATAGAACTTCGAAGATCACATCTTGCATTGCCAGGTCTTCGCCACCGCGCGTGCGATCTCGGTTTCCGCATTCCCATTCGTAACATAGCGAATCCCACCACATAAATACGGAGGTATCGAATGGCTCCGTCGCAAAGAGGCGCTTAAACAAATCAGACATTGATTGGACGCATTCACGGCGCGACGGAAAGGGTACGTCTGCGTTCCAGATTAAGTGTTGCACTGAGCAATCGAGGGCGCTTCCGTGAATGGCCCAAAAACCCTGCTCAAGTTGGGCTTTTGAATATTTCCGAAGAAGGAAATCCGGATTGCGAAAGAGTCGAATGTAGAATTCGCAGACGCGTTTTGCATCAAATGTGACCCTTAAGTCGAAGTACCATGGATGGTACCCTCTTTCTCTGACTCGAATCTCCCGATCGAAGACGAACGAGACGAATTCGTCGTATGAGCATGTGCTTATCTCAATCTCTTCACGTTTCGTCATGGGGTATGGGGGGACAAATCCAGTCCGATGAATTGGGATTACCCATTTCCATCGCGTTCGCGAATGAACTCCGCTATCCCAGCATAAGCCTTGGTCAATGTTTTTTCATCCGGTAGGAAGACGATCCGGAAGTGCTGGGTGCCGAGCTTTTGGCCGAAGCCGGAGCCGTGGACGACCATGACGTGCTTTTGGCGGATGAGTTCTTTGACGAAGACTTCGTCGCTCTCGGGGATGTCAATGCGCGGGAAGGCGTAGAAGGCGCCGCGCGGGGCGACGCAGCTTATGCGCGGCGTGGATTCGCACCACTTCTGCGTGAGGTCGCGGCGGGAGCGCAGTTTGCGCCGCACTTCGATGAGGTGATCCTGCGGGCCTTCGAGCGCGGGCTTGATGGCGTATTGCTCGGGATGGTTGGCGCAGAGGCGCGCGCGCAATAGGCGATGAATGCCTTCGGTGTAGGGCTTGATGGCTGCGGCGTCGCCGGAGACGATGCCCCATCCGATGCGCCATCCCGGGACGAGATAGTTTTTCGACATGCCGCCGAAGGTAATGCAGGGTACGTCGGGCGCGACCGCGGCGAAGGCGATGTGCGGACGTGGGGTTTCCCTGAGAATCGAAATCTAAAATGAGCTTGTCGTAGATTTCGTCGGAGAAGACAACCAGACTGTGGCGGCGCGCGAGATCCGCGATCTGCTCCAGCATTTCGCGCGAGCATAAAGATCCCGTAGGGTTGTTGGGGTTAATCAGTACGATGGCGCGAGTGCGCGGCGTGAGCTTGCGTTCGATGTCGGCGAGTTCGGGCTGCCAGGCGTCGTCTTCATTGAGATCGTAGGCGTTGAGCGGAATGCCCAGCTTGCACAGGACGGCTGAGTAGAGAGGATAATCGGGCTTGGGCGTGAGAATGTCTTCGCCGGGATTCACCAGCGCGCTGATGCAGAGATCGACCGTCTCGCTCACCCCAGAGGTGACGAACGCGTCGCGCAGCGTTGTGATGCCTTTACGCGCAGCCTCTCCGCGAATCGCCTCGAGCGCTTCAGGAATGCCGGGAGACGGCGCGTACCCGTTCTTGCCGTCGCGCATGGCCTTGTAGGCTGCTTCAATGATGTGCGGCGGAGTCTGGAAATCGAAGTTGAGCGGATCGCCTACATTTAGCGGCAGAACTTTGTGTCCCTGCCGGATAACTTCGTCAGCCACGCACGCCAGGTCGCGGATCGCGTAGCGAACATTGTCGAGTCGCTTTGCAGCGGCAATTTCGCGGGTTTGAGTAATGGGCATGAATAACTCTCCACAAGCAAAGCCAAGCTTAACCCAAAGCTCGCGAAGAACTACTGCAAAGAGCAAAAGAGCAAAGAGCGAAAGAGCAAAGACCGCTAAGACAAACCTCCTTGCCGCTGCGCCTCTACTCGGTTTTCGCAACCGCCACTAAAGCGTCGATCAGGTTGGGACCGTCGGGACTGCCCCAGCCGGTCACCAGGTCGTAGCCGGTCACGGCGAAGTACCGTCCGTTGCTGCCGCTGCCAATGTCGTGGAAGTCTTTGTCGTAACTCGTTCCAATCCCGACGTGATAGATGGCTGGATTGAGAAAGCCCAGGGTTTTTCCGCCGCCCTCGATCGATTGCTGATTGGCCATCGCCGTCAAGCTAGCCCACTGCGGGGCGGCGTAGCTGGTCCCTCCATTGCCTCCGCTGCAGAAGCCGTCGTAGCAGCTGTATTGATTGGTATTCGCTTCGGCAGCCACATCCGGGATGTTGCGATAGTTTTTCGATCCGCGATTGAGCGGATTGATAACGCCGGCGAGTTTCTGATAGGAAGGAATCGGAACCTTATTCTTGGAAGGCATACCGGCGCTGCCGTTCCACGCGCTCTCCGATTTCCACGCGCCGCCGGGACCGGTGGTGGTCAGGTTCGTGCCGCCGACCGACGTCACATAAGGATCATCCGCTGGCCAGACCACGTCGGCAACCGTGGCAGAACCCTGGTCGCCGCTTGCCACAAATACGCTTTGGCCTTGCGTAGCCATTTCCTTAAAGATTGGGTCGAGGCTCGTCTCATCATCGCTCCATCCCCAGGAGCAGCTTAGTTGCTTCGAAGTATTGTCCACCGCCATCCGGTTGAAGATGGAGACATCGCTGCTGCCGACGTACACGACCACTTGCTTCAGCCCGGGTGCCATCGAGATCGCTATTTCGATGTCTAGAACCTGCTCGCTGTCGTCACAACTTGACGGAGGACAGTTCAGGCTCACTCCATTCAGCGATACACCTTTCACCGGTACTTTTAGAGTTTGCTTCACCTTATTAAAATAGAGATTCACATCGCTGATTTCGTATCCGGCATATTCAAACAGTCCAACGGATTGTCCAGCGCCGTTCAGAGACCCTGAGCCGTAGTACGCCGCTCGCATGTCGCTTCCTATAAATTGTCCACCCGGACCGGAGCCGGTCGCCTTGCTGGTGGCATCTTGCGCCTGTGTATTGTCGCGAGAAGCTCGTACATTTTTGGCATGCGGCAACGTGAAGTTATCCAGCCCGGAGATGTGCAACAGCGGCACGTCGAGATCTGGCGTCGGCTCGCGGTCAGGCGCATAAAAAATCCGTGCCTCCGTGGGATGTTGATAGAGGCCAAGGCTGATGTGGAATGCATTCTCAATATCTGCCGCAGATCCCTCAACGTCCAGGACCATGCGGTTCGCAGCGGTATCGACCACGGCTAGTCCGTGCGCATGCGCGAAATTTATGACGGATAAGTAATCCGATGCAGTAGGACCGAATCTTTCGGTGAACTCCTCCACGCTGAGGTATTGGTGGTAGTTGGAACTTTGCGGATCGTAGATCTGCTCTAAGAGTTCGTCGAGTTCTGTCTCGTTCCGAAGCGGCAACGAAATCGCCAGGCTCAAACGCTGAGAGCCGGGAAGGTGGCCGACCAAGGGCGCCACGCCGCTAGAAACTGCTGCGGGAATGTGAGTGGTTATGGCTGTGCTCTGCTCGGCCTGGGCGGCTAGGGTGGCAGATAAAAGTGTCAAGGCAAAGAGTCTGGCACAGAGCCTGCTCCGAGTAGCTGCTGAAGGGTTTTTCATTGAGCCTCTTTCGACAGGGTTGTTTACTTTACAACGGAACGGGGCGGTGAGCAAAGAAGAGAAAAGTCTCCGCCAAATTTTGTCAGGCGCTAGGCGCCAGCTCAGGGCAAAAGTTTTCGCGGAAGAATCCACGGAGGCAGAACAAAAGCTCAATCGGAAAGTCCGCGAAGAATTACCGCAGACATTGCAAAGAGGCGCTTCGCCGCTCTGCGAGGGGCCCCGTGCTCTTCGCGGTCAAAAGCTTTCAATCCACCCGGTCGATCTGCGCCTTCTGCAGCGTGTCGGAGTAATCGACGTAAACAGATTTCCACTCTGTGTAGAAGTCAATTGCGCCGATGCCGCCTTCGCGATGTCCGTTGCCGGTGGCTTTGGTGCCGCCGAAGGGCAGGTGCACTTCGGCGCCGATGGTGGGGGCGTTGATGTAAGTGATGCCAGTTTCAAGGTCGCGAATGGCGGCGAAAGCCTTATTCACATCCTTGGTGTACAGTGCGGAGGAGAGCCCGTACTCAATGTTGTTGGCGATCTCGATGGCATCTTCAAGATCGTCGCAGGGAATGATCGAGACGACGGGGCCGAAAATTTCTTCCTGCGCGATTCGCATCTTTGGATCGACATCGGAGAACACGGTCGGCTCCATAAACCAGCCGTATTGGTAGTCACCCTGTTCGAGTCGCTTGCCGCCGCACATCATTCTCGCACCTTCGTTTTGTCCGATCTCGACGTAGCTGAGGTCGGTCTGCAGCTGCTTTTCGTTGACGGCCGGACCCATGTCGACGCTTTCGTCGAGGCCGTTACCGACTTTCAATTTCTTCGCGCGCGCAACGTATCTTTCGACAAACTCTCGATACACGCCTTTCTGCACAATGATGCGGCTGGTCGCGGTGCAACGCTGCCCTGTGGTGCCGAATCCGCCCCAGAGGCCGCCTTCAATAGCGAGGTCAAGATTGGCATCGTCGAGGACGATCATGGGATTTTTGCCACCGAGTTCAAGCGAGCAATGTTTGAAAGTCTTGGCTGCGATGCCGCCGATGATGCGGCCGACCGCGGACGATCCCGTGAGCGAGATGGCGCGCACGTCAGGGTGATCGGCCAGTGGCGTCCCGACTTCGGGACCAAAGCCGGTGACAATGTTCACCACGCCTTTGGGAATACCTGCGTCAGTGAAGGCGCGGACCAGATTGAAGGTGGAAGCAGGCGTATCCTGTGCCGGCTTGATCACGCAAGTGTTTCCGCATACGACGGCAGGCAGCAGTTTCCACGAAGAGATCGCCATGGGGAAATTCCACGGCGTGATCATGCCGCAAACGCCGATTGGCTGGCGCACGGCCATCGCGAACTTGTTGGGCAGTTCCGAAGGAACTGTGGGACCGAACATGCGGCGGCCTTCTCCCGCGTTGTAGTACGCGGCATCGATTGCCTCCTGCACGTCGCCGCGAGTTTCCTTAAGAACTTTGCCCATTTCGCGAGTCATTTCTTGGGCGTGATCTTCTTTGCGTCCGATCAGGATCTCGGCGGCGCGAAAAACCATCTCAGCGCGGCGCGGGGCCGGTACGAGCCGCCATTTGGCGAAGGCGCGCTTGGCCGCATCCACCGCGGCGTCGACATCGGCTTTAGCCGATTTTTGAAAAATGCCGACCAGGTCGCGCGTGTCGGCGGGATTGCGATTCTCGAAAGTCTCTCCAGTCGAGGATTCCACCCACTCACCGTCTATGAAGTTCTTGAAAACCTTGGTTTGCGTTTGGCTCAGAGTCGTGGGGGAAGCAAGCGTGTCGGTTGCCATAATTGCTCCTTGAATCAATGCCTGAATATTGATGCTACAGGGTGTCGGAGAGATGCGGCAAGGCGTAAGACCCATGTGCCAAATTGCTGGGGCGGCGCGTGCGGGATCAGGGGCCGCTTCGCAAGACTTGGCTAAATTCCGTAGTTCACTGCCCGAAGCCCGTCTTTGTATGCTTCACGTGTTGCCGTGGCTTTCTCGTGGGCATCCTGCTCTTTAAAGTAAGCGTCGTCCCATTTCTCCATGGCAATCATGGAATGGTCAGGAGTGGCTAGCGCTTCCTCAGCGCGAATGGTGGCGACCCATTCATCGACCGCCTTCTTATAGGCAAGTCGCAATTGATCGAGATCTGGCGGATTCATAGGTTTGGAGGCTAGTCTCCCGCCGCATCGTGGTCAATCGGACAAACGCCGAATTCACCGAAAATTCACACGGCGTATGCTCAACTCATTGCCCCGCTGACTTCGGAGTTCCCGAGGACTCGTCAAACTCCTCGGCCATCCAGTGCTGCAAGGCGGTCATGCTCGCCGGACGCCCGAGGAAATTACTGACCAAATCATTTGCTGACATGGAGCCGCCGGGTTCAAGGACGACGCGACGGTAGCGCATGGGAGCATCCCCGGCAAGAAGGTTGTGCCGGTCGAATTGAAGGAAGAAATCTTCAGCAATCACTTTATCCCAAAGATAAGTGTAGTAAGCGGAGGAGTAACCGCCGAGATGCCCGAACGAGGCCCATTGGTGAGTTTCGGGCAAGGGAAGGAACAGGGTGTACTTGCGGCTGTCTTCGAGCGTGACCTCGTCGAGGTTCACATCCTCGGGCTTGGTTTTGTAGATGTCATAAGAAACGGCGCTGAAGCTGTTCTGGCGAGATACCCAAGCTCCGCGTCCGAAGGCGGCAGCGCGATTCATGCGGGCAACGAGTTCGGCTGGGATGGGCTCGCCAGTTTTATAGTGGCGGGCGAATTTAGCCAATACCTGCGGACTGGCGATCCACTCTTCGAGCATTTGAGAGGGAGCTTCCACAAAATCGGATTCCATGGTGATGCCGGTGATGCCGGCCCACTGCTGTTGGCCGCCGAGGATGTGATGCATGAGATGGCCGAATTCGTGAAAGAAAGTCTTGACGTCCGCGTAGTCCATCAGGCCAGGATCGGTGGCCGTGGGCATAGGGAAATTGCAGACCAGAATGGCCTCGGGCAATTGCTTGCCGCGGATGCCGTCGAGCACCGGAGCCATTTCGGCATGGCTATACTTTCCGGGACGGGGATGCATATCGAGATAGAAACGTCCGATCGGCTTGCCGTTGTCGATGACGATCCAGGTCTCCACAGCGGGGTCCCAGGCTGGAACTTCGGGCTCCTGCTGAAAGCTCACGTGGAATAAATCGGCAGCGGTGTCGAGGATGCCTTGCTTCACTTCCGCAAAAGGGAAGTACGGGCGTACCGATTGCGAGTCGAAATTATATTTCGTGCGGCTGACCTGCTCGGAAAGATAACCGACCTCGTAGCTCCAGATTTCCTTGGCCCCCGGTTCGATTTTCTGTTTTTCGGCGAGCAGCATGTCGAATTCTTTTTGCGCAAGAGGGCGGGAGGCGTCGTTGACTTGCTGGATGAAGTTGGCGATGTTGTGGCCCTTAGCGATCATCTTGTCGGCTGCGTTGTAATCTGCCCAGGAGGAGTAGCCGATAAGATTGGCGATCTCGTAGCGGGTCTTCATGAGGTTGGTGAGGACTTCCTGATTTTTGGGATAAGCGCGAGTACTGAAGGCTACCGTGACGCGACGGCGCAGCGAATCGCTCTTGGCGAAGCTGAAGACGGGAAGGGCGTCGGGATAATCTGTTGTGATACGGACCTTGCCGTCAGCACCCACCTTGTGGCGATCGATGTAGTCCTGGGGCAGGCCGTCGAGTTCGGAGGGATCGGCCTCCACCACTTTCTGGCCGTCCGAAATATTGCGATCGAACATAGACTGCTGTTCAGACGCCTGATCGCTAAGTTTCTTCAGACGAGCGCGCGTAGCGTCATCTTTGTCGACGCCCGCGAGACGAAATTCGAGAAGCTGGCGCTGAACGTAATAGCGCGTTGCCGAATCTGCTTTCGAAAGATCAATTGCTGCGAGCGCGTTGTAGACATTGTGATTGAGAGCGATCGCGGTTTGTGCGGCACTGGCCTTTGTGGCCATTGCCGTCGCGTGGTCGCGAAAAGCTGCGTCCGGATGTACCTGCTCCATGAGCTGGGCGAAGTAGGCGGCAGAATTGATCTGACGGAAGGCTTCGTCGAGCGGGGCAAGAGTGTTCTCGACGGTACGCGCACCTTGCGCAGCCAGCAGTGTGTCTACCGAACGTTGCGCGGCGGCGAGGCGCTCGCTTTCGAGTTTTTCGAAGGCCGCGACGTCTGGCTTGGTAGCCCAAATGGTGGGCTGTGAGACGGCGAAGCTCTGGGCGGAGTTCTGAGCGGAGTTCTGAGCAGAAACGATCGCGCCAAGAACAATCGGAAGACAGAAAAATATAGCCAGACGTGAAGCGAGCAACATGACAAACCTCGTTGTTAAGAAATCTGTGTTGAAAAATCTCCGGTGACCTAGACGCAGCAATTTAAGCGCTTCTGCTGTCCAGCCAGATTGTTGATGACCACATCTCGCGATGTCAAGCGGGTTCGGGGGAATAGGTTTCACAACAAGACTGATGTGAGATGTTCTGTCTTAAGCTAACGCCAGCGTTTGATCTGAGGCCAGAGTTGATCGAGGGTGCCGAATTTGGCGCCGCGGCAGATAAAGACGTCGATTTGCTTTTCGAGCGCGTAGGAATTGTCGGGGGAGGTGCCAACGAATTCGACGCGATCCCAGAGTTCCTCGAGTCTTTTTCGGCTATCGTCGAGCACGATCATGCAGTTACCGGAATAGCCACGCGGCCCCCACAGCCACCAGGTCTGATGGCCGCTAAGCGATTGCGGCAGTCCATACTTGCGGCCCAGAAAATCGATGGCTCCAGCCTGACCATAATCCTGACCGAATATGCCGCAATCTTTGCGATCTTCAGGGGGAATGCGCTTCCAGGCCTCGGCAGTTTCGGCAACAATCTCTTCCCATCCAAATTGGTCGGCGTACCACTGCGGGAGCGTGGCCCGCGCATGGGAATGTTCCATCACCGGCAACTTAAAGGGTAAATGTCTCACGTAAGCGAGGAAACCGTCGGGAGAAAGAACCGGCACGGTGATCGGAACGAAGTAAGCTCCAGTAGCTAGCAGGATGATGATAATTGCTGGCTTTAGCCACGCATAACGTGGACCCGCGTTTTCCGGAATACTCTCTTTTCTTCCTTCAATGGCCGATTCAATTACGACCGCACCAGCCGCCAGCAGCATGGGATAAACCGGAGCGAGATAGTAATTCTTTCCGTGCAGCACAAAGAAGGTCGTAAAGCAAACCACGTAACACCATCCTAGAAATCGATAAGGCTTGAGCCGCGCGGAGAAGAGCAGCGCAAGCAATCCCGTTAACCAGATCGGAGCTGTGATGGGACCAACCAGCAAAGTCTGCTGAAGAAAATATTGCGGGAAGGGAAGTACCACGTCGCGCCCTTCGGCGCGGATGTTACGCATCAGCTGAACGAAGGGCCAGTCATAATGAATATTCCAAAGCAGGTTGGGCAGGAAAACCAGGAAGGCCGCGAGACCGCCGAGCCAGATCCAGGGAGTGAGGAAGACGCGGCGCTGCGAGGTCAAGAGAAGGCCGACAAATATGCCGAAGCTGAAGACTGCGATGGAATATTTCTCCTGCATCCCGAGACCCGCGACCACGCCGAACCAAACCCAATGTCGAGGACTGTCGCGCTTGACTGCGAGCAGGGCGAAGTAAGCGCAGCCCATCCACAGATTCGGTTCGAGGCAGTTGGTGCCGAGCAGGCTTCCGTTGGAGAGATATTGCGGCGCGATCAGGATCGTGATAGCGCTAAGCAGCAGGGCGAAGCGGCGTCCCCCGAATTCGCGGGCGAGGACGGCAGTTTGCACTACGAGCAGCGAAGAAGCCAGCGCGGGGATAAAGCGAATGGCGCGCAGGGAGTCTCCCAGAACCGCGCGGCTGATGTGGATGAGAAACGGAATCAGCGGCGGCTGATCGACGTATCCCCAGGCCAGGTGATCGCCGCAAGACATGTAATCGAACTCATCGCGGAAGTAGCCGTAGCGGTTGTTGAAGTAGATGTGGAAGAGGAAGCTTGGCGAGAGCGATGAGCCAGACGATGGCGAGGCCGGAGGCGAGAAACTGTGTGTGCTCCTCGCCGGGCTCTGAAAGTGTCGTTGAGGGATTGGCCATGGGTAAGAATAAAGGGCAAGAATATCGGAGCCCGTGGAGGCCTGTCACGGTCAGGGCTTCAGCGCCACCCGAGAGAGAAGGCAACATCTGTAGCAGACTGTCGGGGAAGCCTCAATTTTCGAAACGAAGGTAACGTTCCCTATTGATAACCTATTCTTGCGTTTATGGGCTTGTGGTAACGTTGAAAGTACCGCATCTTCAATAGGCTTGCATAAGATTTTTGGCACACGTGTCCTCGCAGACTCGAAAACCGAACTACCACATTGCGTGGAAGACGGTCACGTATCGCAGTGTAGCGCTGCTGATCATGGCCGGCGCCGCGATATTTTTTATCGCGGTGCGACTGACTTTTCCCCAGTTTACGGAGAACAGCCTCAGGGCCGCGAGCGGAGTGGCGGACAAGGCTTTCGAGCGCGTGGCGGGGATGGCTCCGAAGGCGGGCAGTGGCGTATCCACTGCGCAGCAAGCCCACTTCACGGCGCTCGATGGCACCGTGCGGGTGAAGAAGGGAAATGACAACAGTTGGGTTGCAGCGGATTACAACATTCCCCTAGACAAGGGCGACGTGGTGCAGACCGGGTCGGAAGGGATGGCAAAAGTCGTCTTTAATGACGGCACCAGCTACACCGTGAAACAGGATTCGCTGATTGTGATTGAAGAGAACTCGGCCAACGATCAGCAGCAGACTAACGTGGCCGTGGCAGTGACTACGGGAACGGTTGATCTTTCTACGGCGACATATTCCCAGGGATCGAAATCGCAGGTAATTGTCGCGGGAGCTACGGCGTCACTGGCACCGGAGTCGGCGGCGCAGGTACACAACGATCCTAAGACGGATCAACACGAGATTTTGATGAAGAAAGGCGCTGGCGAAGTGACGCGCAACGGAGAAACCGTGCAATTGGCCAACTGGGAAAAAGTAACCTTCCAGGCGACACAGACGCACATGGACAAGGAGAAAGGCACGGGGCCGCCAACTCCGATTTCACCGGCGAATATGGCGCCAATCTTTACCGCTGGGGAATCGACCAAGGACGTGGAATTTTCCTGGACTCCGATGGCAAATGCAGTAGCCTACCGCCTGCGCATTTCGAGGAATCCCTATTTTTCTTCCACCTTAGTCGATAAGAAAGTGAATACCGCCGACGTTTCGGTTTCCGGCCTGGGAGAGGGCGCCTACTACTGGGTCGTACAGTCGTACGGAGTGTCGGGAAAAGAGTCAGTCGAGAGTGAGAAGAATCGTTTTACCATCATTCCCAAGGGAAAGCAGACAGAAGCTATTGATCTGGAACTCGATCCTTTTATCCAGCACGGACACGTTATTGAAGTAACGGGGAAGACCCAAATCGGGGCGCGAGTCATGGTGAACGGGCGTGAGGTGCCGATGGTATCCACTGACGGCACCTTCCACTACTTTACCCCGCCGCTGGCGACGGGTGAGGCTGTGATCACGGTGACGGCGCAGACCGCACAGGGCGGGGTCAATACGCAGCAGAAGAAGATCATCATTCAGTGATTAGGTTGGCTTCGGATTAAGCAGGTTCGGTAGGGATTTACCTTGAAACAGAAGTAGGGTTCCGGCCGGAAGTACGAGGAACCTTCGGTCCCGGCGGAGTTGCGGAGACTCTCATAAACTAAAAGAGAGAGAGAAGGCAGCCGCGCCGGATTTCGCAATCGGGTTCGCCCGCAAACCGAGCGATCAATGTAGATCGCGAGAAGAGCTCGACCATGTCAAGTAATGGATTTCATTCATCACGCTCACACAACCTGAGGTCGCTTTTCAGCTTGTTCTCAAGCGACCTGGCGATCGACCTCGGCACGGCAAACACGCTGGTTTACGCGCGCGGCAAGGGCATTGTGGTTAATGAGCCCTCGATTGTTGCCATCAACAAGAACACCGGTGAAGTGGAAGCCGTCGGTAAAGAGGCCAAAGAGATGCTGGGCCGCACGCCAGGCAACATCGTAGCCATTAAGCCCATGAAGGATGGCGTGATCGCCGACTTCAAAGTCACGGAGAAGATGCTGAACTACTTCATCCAGAAGGCCCACAACCGGAAGATGCTGGTCCATCCGCGCATTGTGATTGGCGTACCTTCGGAAATTACCCAGGTGGAAAAGCGCGCGGTCATGGATTCGGCGTACCGCGCCAAGGCCAGTGAAGTGCATCTCGTGGAGCAGGCGATGGTGGCGGCCATTGGAGCCGGGCTTCCAATCACGGAACCGAGTGGAAATATGGTCGTGGATATTGGCGGCGGCACAACCGATATCGCTGTGATTTCCTTGAGCGGCATCGTTTACTCGCGTTCTGTTCGGATGGCTGGCAACCAGATGGACGAAGCCATCATGAACTATCTGAAGCGGAAATATAACCTGCTTATCGGCGAGCGCACCGCCGAGCAGATCAAAATGGAAATCGGATCCGCCCACCAGCTCGATAAGCCGATGACGATGGAGATTAAAGGGCGTAACCTTATTGAAGGTGTTCCGAAGACGATCACCGTCGACGATGGCGAAGTTCGTGAGTCGTTGAGCGAATGCGTTTCAACGATCATGAATGCGATTCGTGTAGCCCTGGAGCGTACTCCGCCGGAACTTTCGGCTGATATCAGCGATCGTGGCATCGTTCTGACCGGAGGTGGTGCGCTGCTGAAGAATCTGGATAAGCGCATCCGCGAAGAAACCGGCCTGCCGGTATCGATTGCCGACGATCCGCTATGCAGCGTGGTGCTGGGCACGGGCAAAATGCTCAGCGACTTCAAGCTGCTGAGGAAGATTTCGATCGAATAGCAACTAGGGGTCAGGGGCCAGGGATCAGAGGCCAGGCAAAAACAGAAACAGCGTCCCTGATTTCTAATCCCTAACCCTAACCCTGACCACTGATGTTATGGAATCTGTCCTTGGCCGTTACCGCAACCTCACCATTCTGGTGGGAGTCTTGTTTCTGCAGGTGCTCGGTTTGGCTGTTCAGGTAAAGAGAAGCGCTGACGCCGAGCATACTCGCCTGATCCGAATCTGGGCGGTTGATGCGGTCACCCCTCTTGAGCGAGTGTTGGTTTGGGCTCAGAATCGCAGCGGCAATCTCTGGCACAATTATTTCTTCCTGCGCGGTGTGCGTGCTGAAAATCGTCAACTCAAAGAGCAGATCGAGCAGATGCGGCTGGAGCAGGTGCGGCTAAGTGAAGATGCTGCCCAGGCACGGCGGCTGCAATCCCTGCTGGCGTTTAAAGAGCAAACCATTGCAAAAACCGTTCCGGCCCAGGTGATCGGATCGAGTGGAAGCGATCTTTCTCAATCGATCTATATCGACAAAGGTTCCAACGATGGCATTGCGCAGGACATGGCCGTGATCACGGTCGGTGGCATTGTAGGGAAGGTGCTGCGAGTTTATCCCACAACATCGCTGGTGCTGATGATCAACGACCAGAGCAGCGGTGTGGGCGCGCTTCTCGAGAAATCTCGACTACAAGGTGTGCTGCGGGGATCGCCCAATGGCGAATTGATTCTGGACCGGGTAATGAGTGACGAGCAAGTTTCTCCAGGAGATGTTTTGCTGAGCAGCGGAGGCGACCAGATTTTTCCCAAGGGACTGCCTGTAGGTACGGTAACCAAAGTCAGCCCGGGAAAAGAATTATTTCTGAGCATCAAGGTGAAGCCCGCGGCTGATCTAAGCCGGCTGGAAGAAGTGCTCGTCGTCACCGAAAAGCAGGATCATGAGCCGGTCGCCGAAAACGGCGGCGGCGGCAGAGTGCGCGCCGCCGATATTCTGGCGCAACGCCTGCCCTCGGTTCCGGATAAGCCCGTTACTGTTGCCGGGGCGTCAACGGCGATCGCCGCGGACAGCGAAACGGGGAAGCCTTCGGGAACCGCGAAGCCGCCGCTAAACTTGGTGGGAAAGCCCCCGAGTGCAGATATCGCGAAGCCGGCAACCAATGCTCGAGCGACGGCAGATGGCGATTCCGCCGCCTCAGATGACGCGCATAAAGTAACTGCTCAGCCAGTCGCGATTCAGGTATCGAATAAGCCTGGACAGAAGCTGGTTTCCGGAGACTCCGGCACAGATCGTGCGGCTACCAGCACTTCCGATTCGAATCCCGACACTCCCTCCGCCAAGCCAACTAACCCGCAGCCAAAAGCCTCGCACACACAATCAACTTCGCAACCTCCGGCAAGCGATGACGACCCTCACTAGCGTGCCCATCACTTACACATCGGGCGAGCAGATCGAGGTTTACCGGTTCAATATTCCGGTAACCATTGGAGTGCCGCTGCTGGCGCTGTTTCTACAGGCCTTCGTGCCCAGGCGACTGCCTTTCTTTTCCATCTTCGACCTGCCTTTGCTGGTAACCATTTTTTTCGCCATGGCGCGCCGCAATCCTATTTCGGGGTTGTTCACCGGTGCTGCGATCGGCCTCGTGCAGGACATGCTGGGGGCTTATCCCATAGGAATTTATGGGATCGCCAAAACCGTTGTGGGATACGGGGCATCGTCGCTGGGGGCCAAGCTGGACGTGGAAAATGCTGGGGCAAGGTTCCTGGTTACGCTGGGATTTTACCTGGTTCATCAGGCGGTTTATTTTACGGTCGCTCGCGGTATGGTCAATCTGACGCTCAATTGGAGTTGGAGCCGTGGAATCCTCGCGGGAGTAGTAAACGGCTTCCTTGGCGTCGCATTGTATTTTGTGCTGGATAAGTTTAAGCAGAGGACCTAAGCAGTGGCCAGTCGTCAGTGGCCAGTGGTCAGTAGTGACTTCCGTTACCCACGTTGATAATGCCGAGGCTCGTCACGCATTACAATAAGCTTCAACGCTCCTTTACATTCGATCTTGTGAGGCCGTGACCCGTTGCAAACCGAACAACGCTCCCGCGAGTGTTGGACTGGCCCCTGATTTATGTTCGCTCGTGACGACAAAGTATCGGAGATCCGCCTCACCGCGGCGCAATACATAATTCTGGCTGTCTTTCTTTTGCTGGCCTACGGATTGTGGAGGTTGCAGGTGATGCAGAGCGGTTACTATGCCTCCGCGGCCGAGAAGAACCGCATCCGCAACGTGCCGATCCTTGCCCCGCGCGGCAAGATTCTCGACCGCGAAGGCCGCGTGATCGTAGACAACTATCCATCGTTCTCCGCGCTGCTGCTGCGCGATTCCTCGCGCGACCTCAATGCGGACGCGGACCTGATCGCGCAAGGTCTGCATCTCGATCCCAATGAGGTGCGCGCCCGGCTAAAGCACTTCGCCGCGATGCCGCAATATCTGCCCATTTTCCTGAAAGAAGACATCACTCCGGACGAGCTCGCCTTTATCGATTCCCATCGCAACGAATTACCGGAGTTGGACACCATTGTGGCGCACCGGCGTCTGTATCCGCGGAACGGTTTTATGGCGCACCTGATCGGCTACGTCGGCGAAGTCACCGAGGACATGCTTAACCAGCCGCAGTTCGAGCTTTACAACCCGGGCGATGTAGTGGGAGTCTCCGGCGTCGAAAGGCAGTACAACAATGCCTTGATGGGAACCAACGGGGCACGTCGGGCCGTGGTAAACAGTCATGGGCGCGAGGTCGGTCTGTTGGGAGAAACGGATGCCATCCCCGGAAAGCAATTAAAGTTAACTGTTGATATTGATCTGCAAATCGCAGCCGAGGAAGCGCTTGAGGGAAAAAATGGCGCTGTGGTTGCGATGGACCCGCATACCGGAGAAATCCTGGCGATGGTCAGCCGGCCAACTTTCGATCCCAATGACTTTGCGGTGCGAGTTTCGCGTGATGAATGGAATAAGCTAGTGACGGACCCCGACAAACCGTTGCTGAATAAAGCAATTCAGGCGCAGCTGGCCCCGGGTTCGACGTTCAAGATAATCATGGCTACGGCCGGCTGGCAGGAAGGAATTGCGCAGGATCTGCATGTGAACTGCACTGGCGGCGCTGAGTTTTACGGGCGGAGGTTCGGCTGCTGGGTTAAAACCGGGCACGGTCCGGTCAGCCTGGACAAAGCTATTTACCAGTCTTGTGACGTCTTCTTTTACACTTTGGCGGAAAAGTTAGGCATCGACCGGATTGCCAAGTACGCTACCGCTTTCGGCTTGGGCCAAAAAACGGGAATCGATTTGCCCCAGGAAGTCAGCGGAGTGATGCCATCGGAAGAATGGAAGATCCGCAACTTTAAACAGAAATGGTTCGCCGGAGAAACCATTTCCGTCGGCATCGGCCAGGGGGCAGTTGCACTCACTCCGGTGCAATTGATGCGGGCCATCGCTGCGATTTCCATGGGCGGAAAGATGGTTGTGCCTCACGTGGTCGACCCGCAGGAGCTTCCCAGCGGATATGTCGAGACCAGTCACGTTACGGAAACCAAGACCATTCCTATCGACCCCAACGGATGGACCTTCATTACGGATGCGATGTCGCGAGTTCTTTTGCCCGAAGGCACTGCTCCCTCGGCACATATTCCCGGCGTTGATATAGCCGGCAAGACGGGTTCGGCGCAGATTGTTTCCCTGGCCACGCGGGCCAAATTTAAGAACAGTGAAGCGCTCGCGCAAAATGGATGGTTCGTGGGGTTCACGCCACGGCGAAATCCTGACATCATTGTGTGCGTGCTCTTTGAAGGTGGTGAGCACGGGAAATTAGCGGCCCGATTAGCGACCCAGGTGCTTAAAGCCTATGTCGACAAGAAACGGCGGCTGCCCAACAAAATGGTTGAAAAATCGAAGGGCGATGGCAAAGTCGACATCGGCGCGCTGTGGACTGCTCCCGAGGGAGACAAACTTGACGGCGGTCGATTCGAGGTGAAGTTGCCCAGCACACCGTTCTCTTTGGCGACGGCTGCACCGGGGATTGCCGCCAGTACCCAGTATCTGGTACGTGGTACTGGGAAAATGCAATGAAGATCGAAGCTGAAATCTCGCAGACGGAGGGTTTTACTCGGTACTTCGTACTGGGTTCTGGATACTGATGAGCCGCTACGTTTCATTTCACGACTTCGACTGGCTGCTGCTCATCTTTGTGCTCATCATCTGTGGGCTGGGCGTTATGGAGATTCACAGCGCCACCATGCACACCAAGTTTGTCGGCTCCCATATTAAGCAAATTTATTGGGTTTTGGGCGGCGTGGCCATGATGTTTATGATCAGCGCGGTGAATTACCAGGCGCTGCTCGATAAAATTCACTGGTTTTATATTGGCGCAGTCGCGTCCCTGATGGCAGTTTTGGTGTTTGGCCAGAAATATCTGGGAGCGAAGCGATGGATCAAGATGCCCGGTGGAAACCATTTTCAACCGTCGGAATGGGTGAAGCTGATCCTTATCCTGGCCGTGGCAAAATATTTCGCCGATCTGCGGAATCGCGAGCTCTCCTGGGCTGACTTCGCGAAAGCCGGAGCCATTGTCGGCATTCCGATGCTGATGGTGTTGAAGCAACCCGACCTCGGTACCGCCCTGACCTACGTGCCGATTGCAGTCATGGGTGCTTTTTTGGGCGGAATGCAGTGGAAACAAGGGTTGGTCGTTGCATTGGCTGCCGCCCTGGGGATCGGTGCGGTCTTCTTCGTGCCTCGCGTGCATGTTCTCAAGTCTTACCAAAAGCAACGGCTAACCAGCTTTATGGATCCGGAAAACGATCCTCAGGGCTCGGGGTACCAAGTTGAGCAATCGAAAATCGCGGTCGGTTCTGGAGGCTTGTGGGGCGGGAAAGGCTCACAAACACACGGCGCGTTTCTCCCGGTCCCACAAACGGATTTTATTTTCGCGGCATTTGCCGAGGAACACGGATTCGTGGGCGCTCTGGGGGTTCTGCTGTTATACTTCATAGTGCTGATGCGTTTGACCCAGAACGCGCAAACGGCGCCCGACCGCGCTGGCACGTTCGTGGTGATGGGTGTGGTGGCTGTGCTTAGCTTCCATATCCTGGTCAATGTCGGCATGGTGGTCGGTTTTATGCCGGTCACCGGAATACCCTTGCCGCTAATGAGTTACGGGGGGTCTTCCGTTTTGTTCATGTTCCTGGCGCTGGGGATGGTTATGAACGTTCGAATGCGCCGCTTTGTAAATTAGTGGGGCGACTGACGTCAAAGCGCCCGACTAAGGGAACAAATCGAACAGGTTCTGGCAATGCGTTTTAGTCAACCAGATTCAAGATTCTTGAACTGGGAACATCGTAGTGAGCGGTTGCTGCGCCGGTTGGCGCAGCCGAAAATATCGATCGCCCTCGCGTAAAGAGGGTATTTCACCGGCGAAATCGAGCTGTAGAAGGCCGGGCAGGATTGAAGCCATAAGGCTGCTGGCAGGGAAACGGCCCCCCGATCGGAAACGGTCTGAGAGTGCGGTCACAAACCCGGCAGATGAAAGCGAAACGTGCAAAAGATGCCCAAGCTTGTGCAGCGGAGTGGGTCCGGGAGAAGCCTCCCACACCATCCGTCCCCGATACGGGGCAGCATCGCGACGCTCCATCCCCCTGATTCCTTCCTGGCTCCATCCCGGTGAGACCCGCCAGACTTTCTTAACTGGGCGGGACCGGAGTGTCAATGAATAAGGAACTATTTGTCTCTTCCACGCCCCACGAGACCAAGGTGGGACTGGTGGAAGACGATCTGCTCGCGGAAATCTACCTCGAGCGCGAAAATGAATACACCCTGGCAGGTTCCATTTACAAGGGCCGCGTAACCCGCGTTCTGCCCGGTATGCAGTCGGCTTTCGTCGACATCGGCCTCGAACGTGATGCTTTCCTTTACGTCTCCGACTTCATGGAGTTGGAAGAACAGGACGAGGATCTGACGGATGTCATCCCCGCGAATCGGGGAGTTCAGGATCTGCGGACCCAGCCCGAACAGGCTGCTGCTATGTCCCAGGACGTTTTTCAGCACGACGAGAGCCAGGCTGCAACCTCCAGAGAGGGCGAACCGGCATCGAAGCAGCCCTTTGAGTCTACGGAACATGATGCCGGCCCCGAGCATTCAGCGCAGCCTAATGCGGCGCAAGACTCTTCCAACGGAGCAGAACGCGACCGTGGCGGATATCGCGGACGCCGCCGGCGTCGAGGAGGACGTCGCGATGGACGCGATCGAGGGTCGGAACCTCGTATTGCCCGGTCGCCGGTGGAAGCTTCCGCTCCCGTCGTGGCCAGCACGGTTCAGCGTCCGCCAGAATCCGGCAGGACGCAGACCTTCGGGCCGCCAGCAGGATATCAGCCGATAATCCTTCCGGGTGAGTCGATTTCCAAATATCGCGGCTTGGCTCCGCAGCCTGCAGCGCCGGAAGCGCGCCCTTCTGAAGCCGCGATTGGGGCTTCTGCGGCTCCTGCGTCAGAAACTGCCGTTCCAGTGGCCTCGGCTTTTCCAGATGACGAACCCATCTTTGCTAACGCTAGTGCGAGCGCTAGTCCCAGTCCAATTGCGAACATGCTGCCTGTAGTGGAAGCTCGTGGCGAAGAACGCGACGAAGCGAGCATGCGACAAAATTACGCCGCAGCCTCGGCCTCGGCAGCGTCCACCTCGGCGGACTGGAAACGGGAATTTCGGCGACCGCAGACGATTCCTTCGGAGATTTCAAGCAGCGCGCCTGGGACGATTGAAGAAGAAGTTATCGAAGAAGAACGCGAAATCGAGGCACATAGTGATCCTTCGCCAGCTAGAAGCGCCGATGCTGCATCCCCAGTTTTTGCGGCTCCGGGAACGCTTGAAGAGGAAACCATCGACGAAGAGGAAGCTGACACCCTCCGTTACGAACAGTCTTCCGATGAGGGATACGACGAGTTTGAAGAAGAGACTCGCGCGGCGGGTCAGGGGAATTCGACCGGAGACCGGGTTCTGCCGGACGTCCGCGAAACCGTAGATGAGATTCACATGTCGTCTTTAGCCGAGTCGGGTACGGGACACTCGGAAGGCAGTGTTGCAGAGAGTGAAGACGACTCGGAGGAATTGGAACTGGAAGAGGCGCAGGCGGAAGCCGAGGCTATGCTCGATGCGGAGGCAGGTGGCACGAGTGTCGATGCGCGGGCGGAAGTTCGTGCTCCGTCAGGGACGGCAGGTTATACGCAGCGCGCGCCGCGCCCGCGTCCCGGTTACGACCGGCAGCGTGGCGGCGGACGCCGCGGGGGTGGTCGGCGCTTTCCCCGCCGCGAGTCCCACGAGATCCCGAAGATCAGCGACTTGCTCAAGGAAGGTCAAGAAATCCTCGTCCAGATTGCGAAGGAGCCCATCGGCAAAAAAGGCGCACGCATCACCAGCCACATCGCGCTGCCGGGGCGTTTCCTCGTGTATATGCCGACAGTGAACCACACCGGCGTTTCTCGAAAGATCGCTTCCGATGAAGAACGACAGCGCCTGAAGCGTATCGTGATGAGCGAGCGTGAGAATGGCCACGGCGGCTTCATCGTCCGCACGGCGGCGCAGAACGCAAGCGAAGACGAACTACGCGCCGATATTCGCTTCCTGAAAGGCTTGTGGAACGACATCAAGACGCGCGCCGAGGCCTCCAAACCACCGGCGCTAATCTACCACGACCTGAACGTTGTGGAGCGCGTGCTGCGCGATCAGGTCACCTCCGATTTCTCGGTGATCTGGGTCGACACCGAGCCGGAGTACGAGCGCATTCTGCGCTTCTTCAATCGCTTTCAGCCCGGCCTGGTGAAGCGCGTCAAGCTCTACACCAAGGAAACGCCACTCTTCGAGCAGTTCGGCCTCGCCGAGGAAATGAACAAGGCGCTCAAGTCGAAAGTGTGGCTCAAGAGCGGCGGCTACATCGTGATCAACCAGACCGAGGCGCTGGTGGCCATCGACATCAACACTGGTAAATATGTAGGCAAGACCTCGCGCCTCGAAGATACGATCGTCAAAACCAATGTAGACGCGATCAAGGAAATTGTGCGGCAGATTCGCCTGCGCGATCTGGGCGGAATCATCATCATCGACTTCATCGATATGGATGAGCGACGCAACCGCCAGCGCGTGATGCAGGCTCTCGAAGAAGAGCTGCGACACGACCGCGCTCCGTCAAAAGTCCTGCAGTTCAACGATTTCGGCCTGGTCGCCATCACTCGCAAGCGTGTGAAGCAATCCCTCGAACGCACCATCGGCGCGCCCTGTCCCTATTGCCAGTCCACTGGCTACGTGAAGTCTCTGACCACGGTGGTGAACGAGATCTATGTGGAGATGCGCAAGATCGCGAAGCATCTGGAACACGAAGATGTGATGCTGCGCGTGAATCCGGATGTGGCCAAAGAGTTGAAAGCCAACAATGGACGCCTGCTCAATGAAATGGAAGAGCTGACCAAACGCACCATCATTGTGAAAAGCGATCCCGCGCTCCATCAGGAACAGTTCGATATTAACTAGGCATCCAGTTGCCGGCTTCGAAAAAAGGGACGGGCTTAAATCGCCTGTCCCTTCTTTCTTTGAGGGAAAGATTACAGGGAAACCATTTTATGTACCATATAAAGTGGTAATTCCTATGGTAAAATGAATGCCATGACAACCACCCTGACCATCGATCGGGCCGGACGGCTTGTTCTGCCCAAGCCTGTGCGGGAAGAGCTTCAATTGTCCGCGGGTGACTCCCTGGAACTGGAGAGTTCGGAAGATCAAATCGTTCTGCGTCCGGTACGAGGGGCCGCGACCATGCGGAAAAAAGAGGGCGTCTGGGTAATGCGAACCGGGAAACCGCTTTCCCCGGAAGTCGTAAACCAAACCATCCGCAAAATTCGCAACGAGCGTGGGCGCGTCGATACCGGCTCCCTACGCCCACGGTGAGAAAACCAGTTGAAATGGTTCTTTGATACCTCGGTGCTTATTCCAGCTTTTGTGGAAGACCACAAGGATCACGACCGCTGTCTGGCTGCTTACGCCCCGTCCAATAAACGAATCGCATGCTGTGCCGCTCATACCCTCGCCGAGGTCTATGCCGCAGTGACGCGCTTGCCGGGCGTATTTCGGGCGAGCCCCGAGCAGGCAATCCTTTTCCTTACCGACATCGAGGATCACCTCAGAATCGTCTCGCTCGATAGTGTCGAATACTTGACGACCATTCGAGAGGCGTCGGCGAAGGGGATCGTAGGGGCAACGATCTACGATGCGCTTCTGGCCGCGTGCGCAGTCAAAGCCAGGGCGGAGACTATCTATACCGACAACGAGAGGCACTTCCGCATGTTCGGCCCCGAAGTTGCCGGCCGAGTTATGAGACCCTAGCCGTGAAATCCAGCGCACTCAGGATGACAGCCTGTAATGGGATGCGGAGACTGAGAACTTCTAGCTCCCCGTCTGCGCCAGCGCTTTCACTGCAAGATCAGACCGATCCCGCAGCTTCTGTACCGTTTCGTGGATGGCTTTGGCGGATGCGGTGTCGCTGCTTTCGGCCATCTTGGCCACGCTTCCCGCTTCCTCGGTGCTGGTGCTGGCAATATCGAGCAGAACTACCAGTGCGTCGGCATGCAGCTTCCACAGCGATGACATACTCTGGCTGCGCTTGAGCTCTTCGAGCTCCGTGTTGATTCGCGCTACGCAGGAGACCAGGCGGATCAACATACGGGCGACATCGGCGCGAAGACTCTTTTCCTCAAGATAGCCGGCGTTGTAGGCATCGGCTTCCGGAGCGGTCAGGGTCAGATTGAAAAAGCGCATCGGCACGACTTGGCGATACTTGGGATCGGCCACGCGAACAAAGACCCTAATTGATTCCTCGACGCGCCGCAATTTGCCCTCTTCGACGGAAATTTGTTGTGCGGTAATGGCAGGAGGCTGGAATGCCTGAAGTGCGACGGGCGCTTTCGCAGAAGCAGCCACTCGTGCAGTTTTCGCAGCGGCGGCCGCCTTGCCGGAAGGTGGGATCGCGTTGCCTGCACTGGGCGCCAGCAAAGACTTGCGGATCGGTGGACGCCGGTCGAGTTCTTTTTTCAGCTTCGAAACGCGACGGAATTTTTCGAGAGCGCTGCTATAGTCTGCCTGAAGCATTTCCTTCTGCTCGATCGCGGCCACGTGATCGACTGTCACTTCCACTCCGTCGACCGTGCTTAGAATGCTGCCTCCCATTTCGTCAAGCGCCTGAGCGAATTGCTTAATCTCTCCCAGAGCCTTGGTGAAGAGCAGGTCAAAGCGCGCGCCGAATGCCGCGTTGTGGGCGGCAACCGTCGCCAGTACGCCGGGATGATAGAAAGACGAGTCCAGCCAGCGCTTCAACTCGCGTACTCGCGAAACAATGCCGGAATCCATGAGCGCGTTGAAATCGCGATAGCGCGCAATCTCTTCGCGCAGCGGATCGAAGTTTCGTAGCAGTTGTACGTGTTCTTCCGGCAGCGAGGGCACATCGGTATCGGCAAGAATTTCGATAAGCGCGATCTCAAATGGCGAAAGGGGCAGCGATCCATCCAGTCCGTAGCCATGCTGCTGCCATTGTCCCGCGACCCGCGGATGCCGGTATAGAAAAGTGGAAATCAAATCGGTCTTATCACGGTTGATCTCGCTGGGCTCGCGGCGCCGGACAAAGTAGCGAAGCAGGGCCTCGGCAACTTCCGAGTCCGTATCAGGGGTGAGTGCCTGGCGCATCAGCGCGGGCGTGATCGCCATATCCAGCACGTGCAGCCAGCGATACATCCGCGAAAGAGTTTCGGGAAGATCCCCCTCCGAATGGCGGAGCGAATGCTCGTCGAGCCCGCTCGGCACCGGCACATCGCCGCCAAGCGAGTCCCGCATCAGCTTCTGGTAAAACCCCTGGACCGTCGCCAGGATCGACAATTCAAACTTAAGGTCCTCGGCCAAGAAACGCTCCCGGAAGCGAGACTCTCCTCGTCACTTGAGGGAATTCTTAATGCTTTTCCAGTAAAGACGAAAGTCACCAGGGGTCGCAAGTTACTACCGGGGCGGCACTGTTATACAGCAGAGGCTCTATCTCCGGAAGTGCATGGCCTTCCGTGTAGGGAGTTTGGGAGTTGATTTGCTCGAAGGCTTTCAAAAAACCACCGTCTTATTGCCATAAAGAAGAATTCGATTTTCCAGATGCCAGCGAACCGCACGCGAGAGGACCACCTTCTCGAGATCACGTCCCTTGCGGATGAGGTCGTCGACAGTGTCCCGGTGAGAAACACGAACCACATCCTGTTCGATGATGGGGCCATCGTCCAGGACCTCAGTAACGTAGTGACTGGTTGCGCCGATCAGCTTTACGCCGCGCTCAAAGGCCTGGTGGTAGGGACGGGCGCCGATGAAGGCGGGCAAAAACGAATGATGAATGTTGATGATGCGTTGCGGATAGCGGTTGACGAATTCATTCGAGAGAATCTGCATGTAGCGAGCCAGCACTATCAAATCAGCATCGCATTCGGCGATCAGCGAATTGATTCTTTCTTCTGCTTGCCGTTTGCTGTCCTTGGCAATCTCGATGGTGAAGTAGGGGATCTTGTAAAAATCGGCGAGAGGCTGATTGTCAGGGTGGTTGGAAATGATCAGCGGAATGTCGCAGGCGAGTTCGCCGCTCTGGTGCCGGTAAAGCAGGTCAACAAGGCAGTGATCGTACTTTGAAACGAAGATTATCATTCGTTGGCGCTGGGACGATTGCGCCAAACGCCAGCCCATCTGAAACTTTTCAGCGATACGGGAGAAGTGTTTGGAGAATTCCGCAAGGTTTTTATCGGTGAGATCAATATCGAAATCTTTGGGATCAAACTCGACGCGCATCAGAAAGAGTCCGGATTCTTCGTCGGCGTGCTCGTCGGCATGCAGGATGTTGCCACCATGACGGTAGACAAAGTCGGCGATGGTGGCCACTTCGCCTTTCGCGTCGGGGCAGGAGACGAGGAGGATGGCGGAATTCTTCATGACAATTTGTCATGCCCGGCTGAGAAGGAATGTTTCTTAAAGATTGCCAAAATCGTGCAGCCGTAGGACGGAGCGATTTCGATTGCCGTGAGGCCCTTCCGCGTTGCCTCCTTAACCCATTCGCCTAATGCGAACGTCTTTTTATGCTCATTGCTGTAACCGTAGAGTTCAAAGACAAAGGATGCATCGAGTTGTTTCGGCTCCAGGAAAACGACCTCAAGGACAACATTCCCTTTTCTCAAATCGTTAACTCTTAGGGCTTCAAGTTCATTGAGTATCAAGGTGAACCGGTCGCCCTTCACAGTTCGAAGAAATATTCGAGTGTTAGAGTCAGAGAGAAAGACGCCATCGACGAAACCGTCATGAAAATCTGGTGGGCCGTTCATCAGAAGCTGTCCTTAGATAAATGCTAAAGTCTGGGGCCCGTCACTTCTTAAGTTCCTTCAGAATCTCCCTCGCCGCATTCGCTCCCGACCCTCCAGTCAAGCCAGCGCCAGGATGCGTGCCGCTGCCGCACAAATATAAATTCGTAATCGGCGTTTTGTAGCGCGCCCAGTCCAGCAGGGGTCGCATGGTGAAGAATTGATCGAGCGCGAGGTCGCCGTGGAAGATTTGACCTCCGGTCAATCCATAAACATTTTCTAGATCGAGCGGTGTAATGATCTGGTGCGTGAGGATTTTCTCCGGCAGATCGGGCGCGTACTGTGCAAGGGTCTGCACCACGGTTTGGCCCAGGGCTTTCCGCTGTTCTTCCCAATCGCCTTTGAGCTTGTAAGGCGCGTATTGCATGTAGATCGACATTACGTGTTTGCCATCGGGCGCGAGCGTGAGGTCGGTAAGCGATGGAATGGTAGCTTCAAGATAGGGTTGCCGCGAGAAGTTGCCGTACTTGGATTCGTCGAAAGCGCGCTCCAGATAATCGATCTCGGGTCCGATGTGGATGCGGCCCCGGAGCGCACCTCCGTCGCCATTTTTCAGCGCCGTAAAATTCGGCACCGCAGAGAGAGCCAGATTCACCTTCGCAACTGTGCCATTGCCGCGGTAGTGCTGCAGCTTCTGCACGAAATCCGGTGAAAGATGAATGGGGTCGGTCAATTTGAGCAGAGTACGTTTGGGGTCGGCATTAGAAACAACGGCGTTCGCGTTGATTTCTTCTCCCGTGGCCAGCAGCACGCCGTGAGCCACGCCGTCTTTCACGCGAATTTCGATAACTTCCGCTCCCGTGCGAATCTCCACTCCAGCGGCTCTTGCGGCGGAGGCCATCGCCTGGGTTAGTGCGCCCATCCCGCCAGCGGCGAAGAATACCGAACCGGAAGGATGAGGATCCCCGGCGGCGCGGATGAGCAACTGCAAGGCGCTGCCCGCCGACCAGGGCCCTAGAAACGTTCCAAAGACACCGCGAGCTGCAATGACCGCGCGCAATAATTCCGTCTCGAAATATTCCGCCGCCAGATCGGCAACCGCCATGGGCCCCCAGCGCAGCACGCGGTACATGTCGCGCTTGCCGAGGTTTCGCAGAGCACGGCCAGTTTTGAGCATGCTCCACAGATCGCCTCGGTCGGGGTGGTCAATGTCGGGCGGAGTTGTGGCGAGCGCTTCGCCCTATGACTTTGCCAATCTTGCCCAGGGACTGCGCGAACTCCCGATACCTCGTCGCATCCTTCTCAGAAAATGCCGCTATCTGCCGGCCCGATTCCACCGCATCCTGATGTAGCGAAAGCGCCCGTCCGTCGGGTGAGAGAGTGGTCACACAAGTTTCCGGCGTAATGAACTTCGCGCCATGCTGTTCCAGTTGCATGTCCCGGACAATGTCAGGACGAATCGGGCCTGCGGTATGCGCGAGTGTAGAGCAACGGAAGCCGGGATAAAATTCATCCGTAATCGCCGCCCCTCCCACCTGGGCGCTGCGTTCGAGCACGAGAGGTTTGAATCCTGCTCTGGCCAGGTAGAATGCGGTCACCAAACCGTTATGGCCGCCCCCGATGATGAGGATGTCGCGCGCGCCGGTTTTCGTCTCGGGCATGGCTATGCGACTCCCTTAACGTCTTTGAGAATTTCCAACGCGGCGAGGCGTCCGGGCGCGCCCATAATGCCGCCGCCAGGGTGCGTGGCCGAACCGCACATGTAGAGATTCTGGATCGGTGTGCGAAACCGCGCATAACCCGGCGCCGGACGCAAAAAGAAAAGCTGTTCCAGCGAAAGCTCGCCCTGGAATATGTTGCCTTCGCTTAATCCCCACTCGCGTTCGAGATCGAGCGGAGTGATGACTTGCTTGTGCAGGATGATGTCTTTGATATTGGGCGCGTACTCGGCGATGGTGTTTACCACGGTATCGCCGAAAGCTTCTTTTTCATTGTCCCAGTTGAGGCCAGGGCGCAGCTTGTAGGGCGCGTACTGCACGAAACAGGAAAGCACGTGCTTGCCCGGCGGCGCTACGGAGGGATCGGTAAGCGAAGGGATGACCATATCAATGTACGGTCGCCGCGAAAAGTTACCGTACTTCGCATCGTCGTAGGCGCGCTCCATATATTCAACCGAAGGTGAGATTGAAATCGCGCCCCGTAGCTGTGCACCGGGGCCGGGAATGGCTTTAAAATTCGGCAGAGCGTCGAGCGCCATGTTTACCTTGCCCGACGAGCCACGATATTTGAAGCGGTTGATATCTTCCAGAAAGTCTGCGGGAAGCTGTTCGGCTTCGATAAATTTGTTGAAGGTGAGACGCGGGTCGACACTCGAAGAAATTGTGTTCGCATAAATTTCATCCCCGTTCGAGAGTACGACTCCTTTAGCTTTGCCATGTTTGACGATGATTTTTGCGATTGCCGCCTGCGTGCGAATCTCAACTCCCGCTTCACGGGCTGCGTCGGCGATGGCGTTTGAAATTGCTCCGGTGCCGCCGCGGGCGAATCCCCAGGCGCGGAATGCTCCATCGATTTCTCCCATGTAATGGTGCAACAAAACGTAAGCCGTGCCCGGCGAGCGCACACCAAGAAATGTTCCGATGATTCCCGAGGCCGACATCGTCGCTTTGAGCACGTCGGTTTCAAACCACTGATCCAGAAAATCGATGGCGCTCATGGTCATGAGCTGGACCTGATTGTATTTGTCGTAGCTCGACATGCCCTGGAAGCGCTTGCCGATGAACAGCAGTTTCATCAGTTCGCGCGGGTTGAGCGTATTGGGGTCGGGCGGGACCATGCTGAGGATTGGTTTGACGAAGCGGCACATGGCTTGCATGGCTTTCCCGAATTCGTCGTAGGCTTCGGCGTCGACGCGGGAGTGGCGGGCGATCTCGCGGTGGGTCTTGCCGTGGTCGTTCACGCGCCAGAGGTAATCTCCGCTGGGCATCGGGGTGAACGTGCCGTCGAGCGGGAGAATTTCGAGGCCGTGCCGCGGAAGATCGAGGTCGCGAATGATTTCGGGCCGCAGCAGCGAGACCACGTACGAACACACCGAGAATTTGAAGCCGGGGAAGACTTCTTCGGTGCAGGCTGCACCGCCGAGAATGTGGCGGCGTTCGAGCACCAGAACTTTCTTTCCGGCGCGCGCGAGGTAAGCGGCGTTGACCAGGCCGTTGTGCCCGCCGCCGATCACGATTACATCGTATGAATTAGCCATAAGCTCTTAGCCTTTAGCTGTTAGCTTGCCAGTTGAGAATGAGGACGAGGAATATTAGCGCAGTTTTGGTGCGCGAGTATTAGAGGCCGCTGGGAAGGACGCTCCAGCTGCGGAGGACATTCGACAGGATAGGGATGATTGAGCGCATGGATGGAGTAGAAAGTCATTCTATCGGGAACGGGAGGTTTTGTCTGCACACTTGTATCGGCGCGATTAGCAAGTCACGAGCCAGCTTGGGAGTTTTCAATGTGAATCCCTTATTCTCACGAATACTTTGGCTAGACCGAAAATGACTGCAGAATAAATCGCTGTATTAACGGGGATTGTAATCATCGCAAGCCCAGTCTTGGTTGCTGCGTGTACTCCTAGCGTCAGGATCCCAACGTAGAAACCTGCGGCCTGCGGCCAAAACAAGAGATCGCTGCGACGGGCATACGAGTCAGCCAAACAGCGTTGCTCGACAACAGCTAATCCCATAGCCGACGAAGTCCTCGCTCGTCTGTTGAACACCTTCGATGTCACGCGCACAATTACTGCCACGATCGTCCAAGTTCAGCCGGACGCAGACCGCCTCGATGGGATAGGCGGCCATTGATTCGCGCTGGCGCCAACGCGCCAATATAATCCGGCTTCGAGCTAAATCTTTTTGAGGCCACTCCTTTGCCCATTGGAACCGCATTTCACGAGCGCACTTTCCCGCTTTGCCAGAGCCTGAATTACCGCGAGTGGTCGGGATACTACACGGTCAGCGTGTATGAAGTGCATCACGAGCACGAGTACAACGCCATCCGCAATGCGGCGGCGCTGATCGATATTTCGCCGCTCTACAAATATCTGATCACCGGCAAAGACGCGACGCGGCTGGTGAACCGCGTCATCACGCGCGACATTAATAAGGTGAAAGTGGGGCAGGTGATTTACTGCTGCTGGTGCGATGAACAGGGCAAGGTCATCGACGACGGCACCATTTCGCGGCTGGAGGAAAATGTTTATCGCTGGACGGCGGCCGACCCCAGTCTGCGCTGGTTCCGGCAGAATGGCCTGAACATGGACGTGCAGGTCGAAGATATTTCCGAGAAAGTTGCGGCACTGGCGTTACAAGGGCCGACTTCCGCGAAGCTGTTGAAGTCCGTGGCAGAGGCGGACATTGCGAACCTGAAATATTTTCGCGTGACGCACGGCAAGATTGCTGATGTTCCGGTGGATATTTCACGCACTGGGTACACCGGCGATCTGGGATACGAAATCTGGGTGCCACTGAAGGAACCGAGCGATGCGGTCAGGGTCTGGGATGCACTGGTGGAAAAAGGTAAGCAGTTCGATCTGCATGCAGCGGGCATGTTGGCGCTGGATGTGGCGCGCGTAGAGGCCGGGCTGCTGTTGATTGAAGTGGACTATACGAGCTCAAAAAAGGCGCTAATTCCATCGCAGAAATATTCACCATACGAGTTGGGTTTCGGGAAGATGGTTCACCTTGATAAGGAAAATTTCATTGGAAAGCGCGCGCTGGAGCACGACTTGAAGAACGGCGTGGCCCGGCATTTTGTCGGGGTTGAGGTTGATTGGACCGAGGTGGAAGCGTTGTACGAGCGTTACGGCCTGACGCCCGCCGCGCCCAGCCAAGCTTCTCGCGTGGCGGTCCCTTTGTACTCTGGAGAAAGGCAGGTCGGCAAAGCTACGACCACTAGCTGGTCGCCGATCTTAAAAAAGATGATCGCGCTGGCCAGCGTGGAAACCGAGCATGCGAAGCTGGGAACCCAGTTGCAGATGGAGATCACGATCGAGGCGATCCGCCTCAAGACGAATGTAAAGGTGACTGCGCTGCCCTTCTTTAATCCCCCGCGCAAAACCGCCGCGCCGGTATAAAGACTCCTGGTCTCAAGACTCAAGGTACTGGGCGAGCATAAATCGAATCCAAGACCTGCTTCGACGACCCACAATTTCGGCCGCAATCCCTAGCGTCGGCTCTTCTATTTTCCCAGTCGTAATTGGAGTATCCTTTCCAAGCTATGAATCGTCCCCGGCAGGATTGGCCAATGCTGAGTCCCCTGATTATTCTGACCGGGCTCGTCTTGATTTTATATTTCGCGCGCGCAATTCTGATTCCTCTGGCCCTTGCCTTGACGCTCAACTTTTTGTTGACGCCCTTGGTGTTGTTTTTTCAAAGACTGCCCATCCGTCGCGTGCCTGCAGTTGCAATGGCACTGCTGATTTCAGTTGTTGCGCTCGTCGCGGTCGGTTGGGTGGTCGCCAGGCAAGTGATTCAAGTTGCCAACGATCTACCCAAGTATCGTCTGAATATCCACCATAAGATCGAAGCTCTTCATTACCCGGCGGAAAGTGCACTCGGGCGGGCAACAGAGAGCCTCGAAGAAATTGGCAAGGAGTTTACTGACTCGGGCACCGGCCCGGACACACCGGTTCCCGAGCTACCGGGACGCGCTCCACTGCCCGGGGCACAAACTGCTCCTCAAGCTAAGCCAGCTGCACGCCGGCAAGGTCCCTTCCCAGTGCAAGTGGTTGCTGTTCCGGCGACCGGTTTGGCCTACCTTCGAGAAGCGCTGGCTCCGACCCTAGTACCGCTGGCGACGACCGGCATGGTGCTGATATTCACTGTGTTCATCCTGATTAAGCAGGAGGATCTGCGCGATCGTTTTCTACGTCTCGCTGGTGTGCCGCAGTTGCACGCCATGACCCTGGCGTTGGATGACGCAGGTCGCCGCATAAGCCGCTATCTGATAATGCAATTTCTGGTGAATACCTGCTATGGAATTTGTTTCGGGGTTGGCTTGTTCTTCATTGGTATTCCGAATGCCACGCTTTGGGGAGTGATGGCAGGTCTTTTCCGCCTCGTGCCCTATGTGGGGGCACCGACGGCAGCGGCTTTTCCTCTGGTGCTGGCCGTCGCCACATTCAATGGATGGGGACCACCTGTTCTAGTGCTCCTCTTGTTCGCGTTGCTGGAATTGATAGCATCAAATTTAGTTGAACCGTGGTTATACGGTGCTCACACCGGGATCTCATCCCTCGCGCTGCTGGTGACCACTGTTTTTTGGACGACAATATGGGGCTGGGCTGGTCTGGTTTTGGCGGTTCCGCTGACCGTGTGCGTAATCGTCTTAGGCCGTTATGTCCCGCGCATGTCGTTTCTCCATATTTTGCTGGGCGATGAAAAAGCGTTGTCGGTCGAGGCCCAATTTTATCAGCGCCTTCTCGCTCTCGATCAGGAGGATGCCCGGCTGATTACGACTACCTTTCTGAAAACTCATTCCCGGCTGAGTTTGTACGACCAGGTCGTGGTGCCCGCGCTCACCCTGGCCGAACAGGACCGTCACAAAGGGGCGTTAGACGAAAGACGAGAGTCATTTGTGTTTCTCAGTGTGAGCGAAATTATTTCGGAGCTGACCGTTCACGGTGCGGACGAAGTCCCGGCAAAATCGCGAAAATTAAATTTGCGCTGGACGCAGAGTAGCACGCCCGATTTGGCTTCGAGCCGCGCGGAACCGGCGGTTCCTGGCATCCGTATTTTCTGTTTGCCGGCGAACGATAAAGCCGATGAGATCACCTCCTCAATGCTCGCCCAATTGCTGGAGAGCGCCGGCTACGGTGTGCTTTCGCTACCTGTCGGTTCTCCGTTCGAAGAAATTTTGACCCATCTTCCTCCTGAACCGCAGGACATAATCTGCATCTCTGCGCTACCTCCCTTTGCTTTCGCGCAAGCGAGCTCCTTATGCCAACGCGTTCGATTGCATCTGCCTCAAAATAAGATTATCGCCGGCATTTGGGGATTTGCCGGCGATCTCGAAAAAGCCAAGCAGCGTTTCGGAGGAACGGAGCCGGATCAAGTTGTCGCGTCTCTCGCCGCGGCGATTGAGCAGATTAATGAATGGCGCAAGTTTGCATTAATTCCCGACCCGATGGGAAGCTCTGACTTCGATGCCGCAGTATCTCCTGGGAAGTAGGTTTATGCGGGTTTTTCCTGCACTTTTCTTCGCTTCCCTGCCCAGTACAGCCACGCTCCCACTAATAGCAGCGCTCCCGTACCACCCACGATCTTTAGCAGCGCAAGCGGCTTGTTGGGTTCGTCGGGCTGCGGAATCAAAGACAGCGCGATGGTCAGTGCGGTTGTAGTGAAACCGAGGATGGCCACAAGTTTTGCCACCGTACTCCCACCAGGCACGCGAATTACCTCAGCCGCCGCCGGTTCGCGTTGCAGCTTGAACACAGCGGCGAACAGATACAAGTAAGGGATGAAGTAAACGATCACGCCCATGCTGACCAGCACGTCGTAGGCGCCTTTGACGCTGGTTCCAGCCTGGCCGAAAAGAATAAAAGCCGCACCAAGAAAGAATTGCGTGAGCAATGCGACCCACGGTGTTTTCCATCGTGGGTGCAGTGCGCCGAAGGCCGGCGGCAAAAAGCGGTCGATGCCGATAACGAAGGGCAAACGAGCAACCGCCGCGAGGTAGGCGCCTGCCGCGCCGATGTTGCTGAGCGCGATCAGGAATGCCGCTACGGGCAACACTCCGGGAAGCCCCACGCGGGAGGCAGTTTTCGAGATGGCTTGCACTAATCCTTGCAGATTGCTGACCTCGGTCGAGGGGAGTGCCAGCAGTATGGCAGCCGTTCCCAGTATGTAGCACAGCGTCACCGTCACACCCCCGAAGAGCAGAGCGAAGGGGATCGAGCGCCTGGGATTTTTAATTTCTTCTCCCATGAAGGAGGCGGTCTCACATCCTCCGAATGCAAACGTGAGCACCGACCAGAAAATGATGTCGTTGAAATGGGTGCTGGGGGTCATCGAGCGTACCGTGAACGACGTAGCCGAGCCATAGCGATGCCACGCGATCAGCCCCATCACGATCACGATGCCTACAGGAATCCACATGGCGAGCGCGCCTGCATTGTGCAACCACTTGCCGACGTCAAGGCCGAGGATATTCACCAGCGTAGCCGCACTGAGCGTCAGCAGCGAGAAGACGATGTAGAACGTCGCGTTATTCGAGAGGTGCGCCCACGCAGTCTGACGCATGAAGAGGATGTTGCTGGCGGCAAAATAGAGGACGGCAGGGAAGTAGGGAAGATTGCTGGTCCAATAAGTCCAGGCGGACATAAAGCCCGAGAAGTCTCCGAAGGCGCGCTTGCTCCAGACATATAGTCCCCCTTCACTCGGGTAGCGTGACGAAAGCTCCAGCACCGAGAGTGCAAGAGGGGTATAGAAACAGAGCCACGCGCCGATCCAGATGACGATGGAACTAGGGCCGGCCGCAGCTGCCGTGGCGATCCAGCGCAGACTGATTCCAGTAACCACATAAAATAAAACCAGGTCGCGGAAGCCGAGCACGCGCTTTGGGCGATTTGAATCTTCTACTTCGGCAATGGAGACGCCCGGGGAGGCGATGGAGATTCGGTTCTGCGGGTCGATCTCCGCGTTCGGGTCAGCCAATCGTGTTCACCGGGTCTAGGATCCAACTTCGAGCCACAAGAGCGAGAGTCAGGAATACCATTGCCCCGGATTCGGTGCAAGTTGAAAGTTTTCTGGAGAACACCCCGCTTCGCCTGAGGCAAGCGCGTTTTGGATCAGCTTACGATCGCTCGCGAATCAGCGCGGGATGTAGTCATCGAGGAGGGGAACGACAAGAGAAGTAAAAGGCATTACTCTTTTCTGGGCAGTTTCCGGCGTTTCCCCCGGTAACATCGAAACTGTGATGCGAACCAGAGCCCCGTCGCTTCGGTTCATACGAATCGCGTCCTTCACCAAGTAATACTTGGCCCAGTATTCACTGGCCACACCACGGTCGTGAGCCCAGTACCAATACAACACCAGCCGGCGCGAGTCGGCTTTGGAAATAACATACCGGTTGGCGGGAAAAGGGTCGTGACCCGGCAGCACGAGCGTAACCAGAGCTCTCTCTTCCGGGTTCCATCCGGCGCCGGGCAGGCAGTGTTGCGGAGAGTGAATGGTGTCACCCGCACGCTGACTGGCGAAGTAGGCCAGGAACAAGTCAACTTGCGGCAACTTGCTTTCGGGGTCTTGATAGATGCGTTCCATAAAGTCGCCTGCTCCCAGCACTTCGAGCGTCTCTTTGTCCAGAGCAACCTCGGTGGCCTCCCAGTTGCCGAGTTGCGCTGGAAAAGAAGAGAGCGGCAGATGCTTCGGAATGACTTCGGTGCGTGCCCTCGCCTGCAGCAAAATGGCGGTAACACCAATCAACCCAACCGCGACTGCGAAGCGCAGGATGCTTGTTGCCTTCATAATTCTTCGCTCTGTTGATGCGCGAAGACGCGGATGACGCGATGCAGAAGATAAAGCATGGCGAGCGAGATTACAAAGATGAGCCACCCGGAAAATTCGTGAAAGAAGCCTTGCGCCTTGTCAGGATCCCAATACTGAACGAGCAGGCCGGTGCCGACGATGCGAAAGCTATTAGCTGCGACGGCAATGGGAATGGATGCGAGCGCCAACAATACCCGCAGGCTGACTCTACTTTCCATCAGATACCCATAGATGATGGAAAGCGTCATCAGCGACATCAGCGAGCGGATGCCGCTACATGCCTCGGCCACTTCTAACGCCATGGCCGGCAGAATAATTACGTTGCCTTCGCGCAGTACTGGCACGCCCATCCAGGGCAACGTAGTGCTGGCCACTTTCGAAGCCAGCAACTGTAATGGAAAGGTGATTTGATTGAATAGGATCGTTGGAATGGGAATCATTAAGAGCAGAATTGCCCAGGGAAACAGGACAGCGCGGAAAAAACTCCAGCCAAGAAAAAGGACAATCAGCCCGGCCAGCACGATTAGCAACGATAAGCGTGAGAGAAAAAGCTCCGCTCCCATTTGCCCGACAATTAAAACAAATAGTCCTATCGCCAAAAACAATAGCCCCCACCAGGAAGGGTCCAGACTGACCGCGGTAAGTCGCGCTCGCTCCTGCCATATTACGAAGGCCGAAAACAAGGGTACGAAGAACCCATGGGAAAAATTTGGATCCTTCCACCACTGCTCCACCAGGTGAGCGAGGGTAGGACCATAAATCCAAATCAAGAGTCCGACCACGACCGCCGTTTGCCAAAAGATGGTCCTGCTCCGGTGAACTGCGCGATTGCGCATCGTCGCTAGCTCGGGATGGAGCACTTGGCTCACTGGGAAAAAATTTACATTAAAAGCGAAAGCCACTTCCAGCATAAGCGAAGTTGGATTCGAGTGGCAATTGAAAGCTCAGATGCAGGAGCAACCCGAGGGTATGCATTAGGCACCGTAGGTACTGATGCCTGAGCAAGGCTTGCGGTCGTAAGGGCGCGGCGTAGGTAATATTTCCCTTTTCTTGGGACCGAGCGGGAAGGTTTTATACTCCAGGATTGGGTAATTACTTTCCGCTTTATGCGGAAGTAACGTAAGGTTGGGAATGCCTTTTCTTACTCCCACAGGTCGCGAAATGCTTGTATACTTTTGAAAATATGGCGGAAACAGCTGGCTCGCCAGCTCCGTGAAATATGAGTCGGCTCCAGCACAAGTGATTAAAGGACATTCGCCAGTCGTCCAGCGTATTCAGTTCCGTCCGCGGGAAAATCGATGGACTCGCACGTCGCCAAGGATTGAAAAAACTAGACGGGCCATGATTCACGAGCCAACGAGATCGGACTTCGCGCAAGGCGTGAGCCCAAGCATGCGGTGTGTGGAAGCTGTGATGCTGGAAGTTGCGCAGAGCGACATCCCGGTGCTCCTGTTGGCCGAGCTGGGGGCGGGCAAAAAGGCGATGGCCCGGCGAGTTCACGAACTCTCCAGGCGTTGCGCGGAATCGTTTCAAGTCGTTTCCTGTTCCACATTGACATCAAATGACTTAGCGGATTTGTCTTGGCAAAGTATGGCGCGCGGTCGGGGCACCGTTTTCTTGGATGAGTTGGCCGACATGAGCCCGGAAGGTCAGGCTTGGTTGTTGCAACTGTTGACTTGCGGGAATGGCAGCAATAGAACCTCCTCAGATCAGGCTCGCGTGATTTGTGGAAGCTCCCGCGATCTGGAAGCTGAAGTGAGGGCGGGGAATCTTCGCGAGGATTTGTATTACCGGGTAAGCGGCGTATGTTTGCGGCTTCCCCCTTTGCGCCAGCGCCGTGAAGATATACCGATTCTTACGGATTATTTTCTGCGCAAGTACGCACAGGATTTTCAACGCCCGGTGCCCACGCTCAGCGAGGAAACGCACCGGCTTTTTGAGGAGTACTCCTGGCCGGGAAACGTCAGAGAGCTCGAGAACGCTGCCAAAGCGATTGTGGCCCTCGGGGATGAGACTCTGGCGATGGGAGGATTGCGTGCAATGTTGTTGCGCCCGCATAGTGGCGGCAATGGCAGCCGGATTTCGTTAAAGCAGGCAGCGCGCGCCGCCTCCCGCGAAGCCGAGAAGGAAATCATTCTGCGTGCCTTGTACAGAACCCGGTGGAACCGGCGTCGGGCAGCGCAGGAGTTGCAGATCAGTTACAAGGCTCTGCTCTACAAGCTGAAACAGATGAGATGCTCTGGATACGAGGCGTCATAGGTCCAGGGATCGGATTTGGGGGAAAATAGGAGACTGTATGAGGAAAGGATTGAAGCTGGCGTTCCTGGCCCTGTTAGGTTTGATGACCGTTGCCGTCTGGGCTCAGGATGAGAGCGAGCAGAATGCCCCCAAGCCGGAGAAAGCGCCCGCGCCCGAAGCACAACCCTCCGCTTCATCGGTTCCGGTCGACTACCTCATCGGAGCAGACGATATGCTGAGGGTTTCCGTTTGGAAAGAACCTGATATGAGCGTCACCCTCCCGGTGCGTCCCGACGGCAAAATTTCGATTCCTCTGCTCGACGATGTGCAGGCTGCGGGAATGACTCCGATGCAACTCGCAGCCTCGATTAAGGAAAAGCTCAAGAAGTACATTGCCGATCCTCGAGTGACTGTGGTTGTGACCGAGATGAATAGCCAGCGAATTTACGTGCTTGGCGAAGTAATGCATCCGGGGCATATGGTCTTGCTGCCGGGTATGACTGTGCTGCAGGCACTTTCCACCGCGGGATTTACTCAATTTGCCAATCTCAAAGCAATTTATCTTCTGCGCAGGCAAAACGGCCAGCAGATCAAGATACCCTTTAATTACAAGGACGCGGTCAAAGGCCGGGGAACGCAGCAAAGCCTGGATCTGAAACCGGGAGACACTCTGGTTGTACCTTAAAGGCGGACAAGGGACCCAAGAAAAAGAAACCACGAAAAAGGGACCCGGGGAAAAGGAAAAAAAGAGAGCCGCGAAAAACTGGCCGGGAAAGAGCTGAAAAGGAATGGGGATGAACAAAGGCTACATCATTTTGACCCTGACGCTGATCCTAATCGTGGGCAGCGCGGTGTGGGCGCAGGACCAGCAGCCGGCGCCAGCTTCACCGCCAATCCCGGAGCAGGACGCGAACGCCGCCCCAACCGTGAACGAGAACCCGCCGATTTCCGCGATCGACCAGCCGGGACTCGAACCCCATATTGCCCCCGAAAGCTTCCTGTTACCGGGCCTGCATTTCAGTGAGTCGGTCGAGTCCAATGTTGGAAATACGTCGGCGGGGTCGTCGCTTAGCTCAGTCACAAGCGGTCTGGGAAGCCTAATGTTGCAGAAGCTTTGGAGAAACTACGCTGTGGCCATGGATTATATCGGGGGCGTGGCCTACTACGATCAGAAAGGCTTAGGGGTGCAGCAGTTGCAGCAATTCGATATCGACAATCGCGTCCGCTGGAAACGCGGATGGTTGGGCATCCGGGACGCATTCAGCTATCTGCCCGAAGGCACTTTCGGCTTCGGAGCCTACGGTAGCGGCGGGGCCTATAGCGCAGGCATGGGCAGTATGGGCTCGAGTTTGCTGGGGGGAGGCGCATTCGGCGGGCAAACTAACGCTTTCAGCGGAGGAAATGGTCTCAATGTCGCCTTAGGCGTGGTTCCGCGAATCACCAATTTTGCATTGGCGGATGTCGTCGAAGAACTGTCCCCGAAGTCCGCCGTGACATTCGCCGCCGGCTACGGGCTGGTACATTTCTATGGCAATCTCGTTGCCGAGAATTCGGTTGTTGGTCCGCTGCCGCAAAATACCTCTTTCATCGGAAGCTCCGAGTACACGGCCCAGATTGCTTATGATCGAATTCTGAATCGCAGGAACCAGGTTGCGATAAGTTATGGCTATCAGGCCTTTGACTTCTCCACTTCCGGAACCGCGTTTCACTCCAATGTCGTGCAAGCGATGTACGGGCACCGTATCTCCGGACGGATGAATTTCGTGATTTCGGCAGGACCGCAATTTACCCGCGTCAACCAGCATGAATGTAATATTCCGACGATTCCGGCGTCGTCCTGTGCCAGCGTCGGTGGCACCGTCAGCAGCGTGGCAGAATCGCGGGTCGGCGCTGCCGGCCGGGTCTCGCTCCAGTACAGATTCCCCAAAACCTCAGTCTCGCTCAGCTACCAGCGTTTCAACACGAACGGCTCCGGAATTTACGCAGGTGCGCAGAGCGATATTGTCACGCTCGACGCAAAACGACCGTTGAGCCGCGTTTGGGACGTATTCACCGACGTCGGTTATTCCAGGAACAGTCAATTGCAGGTCCCCGGATCGATCGTCACTTCAGGTACCTTTAATTACATCTATGTTGGGATGGGAATTCATCGCCAGTTCACCCGCAGCCTACGAGGATTCGCAAGTTATCAATTTAATTATGTCGATTTTAGTAATGGATGCCCCATAGGTTCAGGGTGTAGCAACGGATCTCAGAATCATATTGGTTCGATTGGACTGGACTGGCATCCCCGACCCATCCGGCTTGACTAAGTTTAGGGCCGGCTGATGGGGCCGGCGGAACTGGATTGCACATGATCGAAAACCGCGAACTTACCATGGACGATTATCTGGCGATGTTGCGCCGCCGGATGAAAGTCATTCTTATTCCGGCGTTGCTGGCACCGCTGGCCGGATTTCTGATCTCCTATGCCTTCCCGGCTAAGTACACGTCGAAATCGGAAGTGCTGGTCACACCGCCGAAGATTCCGGACATGGTGGTGCAGCAGGTCTTCACTGAGGATCTGACGCAGCACATTACCACCATTGCACAGCGTGTCTTGAGTCCCAGCCGTCTGCGGCCTATGGTGGAGTCGCTCCAGTTGGCCAAGGGCGGCCAGAGTGTCGACGACGTGGTCGCTAACATCCAACTCAACATGACGATTGAGCCGGTTCCGGATATCTCGCAGTTTGGCCCCGGCGGCAAAAGAAGATCAGGATCAACACCGAGCAACAGTCCAGTTCCCGGCTTCTACGTCAACTACACGGCGTCGACCGCCCGCGATGCACAGCAGGTTTGCACCAGTCTCACCTCGGTGCTGCTCGAAGAAGATCTCAAGTCGAGGCAGGACGCAACCCAGGGTACAACCCTATTTCTCACCAAGCAGGTTGAAGATGCCAAACAGAATCTCGACGAACTGGACCAGAGACTGGCGGCTTTCAAGAACCAGCACCTGGGTCAGCTTCCCGGCGACGAGGATAACAATGTCAAGATTCTGATGGGGTTAAATTCTCAGCTCGACGCCAACACCCAAAGTCTGAACCGGGCGACGCAGGACAAGTCCTATACCGAATCGATGCTGGCCCAGCAGTTGGCCGCATGGAAGTCGGTGCAGTCGTCGAATAATCCTCAATCCTTGCAACAGCAGCTCTCGCAACTGCAGGCTCGGCTCATCGATCTCCAGGGCCGCTATACCCAAGACCATCCGGACGTTATCAAGACCAAGGCCGACATCGCCGAGGTGAAAAAGCAACTGGCTGCCATCAACAGCAACCCATCCGCCAAGGAAGACGATTCCGCAAATGACAATGGCTCCGTAATCGAGCCGCCAGAGATTCGTCAGCTGCGTCTGCAGATTCATCAATACGAGGATCTGGTCGCCCAGGGAACACGCGACCAAAAAAGGCTTCAGCAGGAAATCGCTTTATACCAGAGCCGCGTGGCGTCGAGCCCAGCCATTGAAGAGCAGTATAAGGAGTTGGCACGAGACTACGACAATGCGCAGAAGGTATATCAGGAGGACTTGGCTAAGCAAAGCACCTCCAAGATGGCAACCCAGGCGGAACAGGAGGAGCAGGGAGAACATATGGCCCTCTTAAATCCCGCCGATCTGCCGGATTCACCGAGTTTTCCAAACCGGCTGTTTTTTGCGGGTGGGGGATTAGGCGCTGGCCTTGCATTGGGGTTCGGTCTAGCGATGTGGCTAGAGTTGCGTGAGAAGTGCATTCGTACCGAGTCGGACGCTGAAGCCGCGGTTGGGCTCCCTATGCTGGTTGCGGTTCCCTGGTTGGTGCAGCCGGAGCCGGTGAACGGCAATGGCAAACGTTATTTTTGGAACCGGAAAAAACAGCCGGAAGAAAACGAAGAGCCGGCTGAAGTTTAGGCAAACCATCGCGGGGGCGAGCGGTCACACCAAGAGAAAAACATGTACAAAGAGTTCTTCGGCTTGAGGGCAAATCCGTTCAACGTTAACCCGGACCCGCGTTATCTCTTTCTCACGCGGCACACCGAGGAGGCGTTGGCGTGCTTGACCTATGGCATCCAGAGCCGCAAAGGCTTTGTGTTGCTGACCGGGGAAGTGGGCACCGGCAAGACCACCCTGATCAATAAATTGTTGGAGTGGTTACGGCTGCAGCAAGTGGCCACTGCCTTTGTCTTTAACTCGCGACTGAATACGACACAGTTCCTCGATTACATGATGGCGGACTTTGGCATTCCTTGCGACTCGAAGGCCAAGAGCCAGATCTTGCTGCGACTTTATAACTGGTTACTCGATCGCTACCGGGCGGGCGAAACCGCAGTGCTTATCGTCGATGAAGCGCAAAATCTGACCGATGAGGTACTGGAAGAAATCCGAATGCTCACGAACCTGGAGACGTTCACGGAGAAACTCCTCCAGATTGTATTGGTCGGTCAGCCGGAGCTCGAGCAAAAGTTGAAGCAGCCGCAAATGCGGCAACTGCGCCAAAGGTTGACGCTGCGTGCCCGGACGTTTCCGCTCACACTGGAAGAGACGAGGGCGTATATCCAGCAACGGTTGCGAATCGCCGGTTCCAACGGCCAGCAGATTTTTGAACCCGACTCGGTAGTCGCGATTCATCGCTATGCCACCGGTATTCCGAGAGTCATCAACTTATTGTGTGAGCATTGCCTGGTGAGCGCGTTCGTGGACCAGCAGAAGGTCGTTGCTCCGCTGGTTGTGGAGGGAGTGGCGCGAGATTTCGATCTTGGTGATGGTACCGGTACTGCCGCCGGAATCATGACTGCGCCGCCGCTGGCGAACCGCGAGAAAACTGACTTGGTGGAAACCTTGCGCTCGCTGGCTAATCTGGCAGACCGGCTGCGCGAAGAAGATAAAGATGAGCTCTCCCGGGAGAGAAAGCTATGAGCAGAATTCACGAGGCGCTGAAGAGGGCCGAAGAAGAGCGGGCGGCAGCACAGGCAGGCTCGGTTCAGCCAGCTTCCATTCCGCCGGTCTCAGTTCCGGCAAGCTCGGTAGAGGCCGCCTCACTGCAGCCCCCTCCACCGATTGTCGTTGAGCCGCCGATGATGAGAACTGAAGAGTCGCCCTTAACAGCGGAGCTGCCCGCCGCTAGCCACCCGTTCCCGCCCACAATGCCGGCGTTCGGCAACTCTTTTACCTTTGATCGCATGCTGGCCCGCTGTCCCCAATTGCAATGGCAGCCCGATCAGAAGACGATGCTTTTTTTTAACGGAGACGACAGCAAGCGGGGTACCGAGGAGTTCCGCACCTTGCGCTCCCGGCTCTATCACACCCGCGAGAAGATGACTCTCAAGAAAATCCTGGTGACCAGTGCGCTGCCCAAAGAAGGAAAATCTTTTACCGCGGCAAATCTGGCGCAGGTATTGGTGCGGCAGCACGGACGGAGAGTTCTGCTGATCGACGCGGACTTGCGCGGCCCTCGCCTGCACATGATGTTGGGAACAACCTCATCTCCGGGCCTTACCGACTACCTGCAGGGGGGGAACGACGAATTTTCAGTCATGCAACGTGGCCCCATGGAGAACCTGTTTTTCATTCCCAGCGGCCATGAGATTACCGAACCTGCCGAACTTGTCTCCAATGGACGGTTGAAGTTTCTGCTGCAGAGAGTAGAGGCGCTTTTCGACTGGATCGTGGTCGATTCGCCGCCCGCGGTGCCCGTCTCCGATGCCAGCATCCTGGCGAAAGTCTGCGACGGTGTTCTCATGGTGGTGCGCTCGAATGCGACACCCATCGATATGGCCCGCCGGGCGCGCGAAGAATTTCCCGACCAGGCGCTGGTGGGAGTCGTGCTCAACGGCACTGATAAAGAGGATTCTCCTTATTCGCGCTACTACTACGAGACCTACGTGAAAGATTCGACCGAGTCCAAGTCTTAGGGAATAGGGAAACGTGATCCGGCTGTTCAAAGTCTATTATCCGCTCCGCACGCTGGTTCTTCTGGTGGGCGAGATCCTCATTGTTTGGCTTTCCTTCCTGCTGGCAACGTTATGGCGAAACCAGGACAGCTTGTTGCTGCTCAATGTGGATGGCGGATACATGCAGGTGTTGGCCGAACTGGCTCCCAGGATTATGGGAGTTACGGTAGCCGTGTTGCTTCTCTCGCACTGGTTTGATTTGTATGACTCTTCGAGTCTGAGCGCAAAGGGCGAGCATGCGTTCCGGCTTCTGCTGGTGTTGGGTTTTGTTGCCCTGGCGCTCGCCGTCTTGGGTTCGCGGTATCCCAGCGTGCTCGGCAACGGTTCGGCTTTTTGGGGACTCATCATCCTAACCTTTACATTGTTTTGCTGGCGTTCGGCTTGTTCATGGATGATGAAACAGCCCTTCCTGCGCGAGCGGGTTTACATATTGGGCACAGGCGAGCGCGCCGAGCGCCTGGTCATTGGGCTGCGTGAGCGCTCCGCCTTGGGTGTGGAAGTAGTGGGGTGGACAGGCGACGTTGAAGGCGAGCTGACTCGCGACAACGTGGCGTCGCACCTGATCGGGTTTGCGCACGGGAAAAAGGGAGTGCATCGCGTAATCGTAGCCATGCCGGACCGCCGAGGTACCTTACCCGTAGAAGAGTTACTCAACCTTCGACTGTCCGGAGTAAAGGTCGAAGAGGCTACTTCCTGGCTGGAAAAAATCACGGGAAGGATCGAAGTCGAACAGCTGTATCCCAGTTGGTTGATTTTTGCTGAAGGATTTCGTTTCAGCAGCATTTTTCGGCTGGCTCGCCGGGCTGTGAATTTTCTCTTTGCGCTCGCCGGGCTCGTAATCGCCCTGCCGTTCCTTCCCTTGGTTGTTCTGGCGGTCAAGCTGGACTCCTTCGGACCGGTGCTGTACCGGCAGCAGCGAGTGGGCCGGGGAGGAAAGGTTTTTTACTGCTACAAATTTCGCACCATGCATATGGATGCCGAGGCGGATACCGGGGCGACCTGGGCGACCGACGACGATCCCCGCATCACGCGCGTGGGTAAGTTCTTGCGCACATCACGGCTCGATGAGATTCCGCAGTTGTGGTGCGTATTGAAGGGCGATATGCATTTCGTCGGCCCACGCCCGGAGCGTCCGGAGTTTGTGGAATGGTTGAGCCAGGAAATTCCTTATTACGGGGTACGCCACGTGGTGCGGCCAGGAATCACTGGCTGGGCGCAGGTGCAATACAAGTACGGCAACACTCTGGCAGATGCTCGTGAAAAACTCCAGTACGATCTGTTCTATATCAAGAACGCCTCGCTTGGTTTGGATCTGCTGATCATGTTCCAGACTGTCAAGATCGTCTTGTTGGGACGGGGAGCGCAATGAGGTGGCTTTTCTGGGGCGCAACCTTTTTGATTTTCTATACCTACGTGGGTTACGCAGCTTGGTTGCGACTGCGCGCTCTCCTTTGGCCTTGGCCGGTGCTTCGCTCGCAGCGCCAACCTCACATTTCCGTGGTCATGGTCGTGCGCAATGAAGAGCGATGGCTTGAAAGTAAACTGCGAAATCTCCTGGAACTGGATTATCCCCAGGAGCACTGTCAGATTGTGGTGGTTTCCGATGGGTCGACGGACCGAACCGATGCAATTTTGCATCAGTATGCCGGCCATCAACGAGTGCAAGTAGTGATGAAACAGTTGTCGCGAGGGAAAGCTTGTGGATTGAATGAGGCCATCCCCCTGGCTGCGGGGGAGGTGGTTATTTTTACCGATGTCCGCCAAGAGTTCGAATCTTGCGCGATACGACTGCTGATGGAAAATTTCGCGGATCCCGAAGTAGGTTGTGTCAGTGGGGCGTTGATGTTGGGCAATCCCGAGTCGGGGGAAGCGGGCAGAGGGATGGGGTTGTATTGGAGAATAGAAAAAAAGATTCGCGAACTGGAGTCCAAATCAGGGTCAGTCGTGGGCGCGACCGGCGCAATCTATGCCGTGCGCCGGGAGTTGTTGGGTGAAGTGCCGGAAGGAACCATACTCGACGATGTGTACATCCCGATGCAGGTGGTGCGGCAGGGAAGGCGTGTTGTTTTCGATGAGCGGGCGCGGGCTTGGGATAGTCCGGACTTGGGTTCGGACCGGGAGTTCTCGCGGAAAGTTCGGACCTTGAGCGGCAACTATCAGCTGGTTCAGTTTGCTCCCTGGCTGATCAGCGCGGAGAACCCATTACGTTTTCGATTCATCTGCCACAAGTTGCTCAGACTAGCCGTGCCCTTTGCATTGGCGGTTCTTCTCATAGCGTCCATAGTTCTATCCGGCCCGGTCTACCGCGGCGCACTTGCATTGCAGGCGCTGCTCTACGGCTTGAGTTTGCTGGCCGTGCTGAGGCTGAGTCTTGGCCCACTAGCGCGGGTATCGGACGCGGCTCTCACGTTTGTCGTTTTGAACAGCGCTGCAGCTGTGGCTTTTGTGAACTTCATTACGGGACGCAAGGCAGTATGGGTTCGATAAGGCGAGCGTAGGAGAGTACAGGTTGGCGACACTGGCACCAGCGATTGCGAAACCCAAAGAACAGGAAGCGAGCGGCAGCCCCCTCGCCTTTCGCGCTCTGCTGCTGTTCACGTTCCTCTATTACACGCGTCCGGAAGACGTCATTCCCGGGCTTCGGTTCATTCCGCTGGAAAAGATCATTGGCGGGGTTGCGCTGATCGCACTGGCGTCAACTCTTGCCTCAGGCCGGGTCAAGCATAAGTTTCCTCTCGAGCTCAAGTTGCTGTTGTTGCTTTTTGCCCACCTGGCCATATCAATTCCTTTCGCGTATTGGCGCGGAGGAGCGTTTGCTACCGTCTTCGGGGGATTCTCTAAGGCTGTCACGGTTGCACTGTTGGTGTCCCTGATCGTCCGGAACTTTGCCCAGCTTCGTAAATTACTTTGGGTGCAGGCGGCATCGCTGGTAGTGACAACAATTTTGTCGATCGTGATACATCGCACGATGTCGGGCCGTCTGATGGGAGCGCTGGGCGGCATATTCGAAAATCCCAACGACTTGGCTATCAACATCGCGATCAACTGGCCGCTGTGTCTTGGCTTTCTCCTTTTGAGCCGACGGATCGCGCGGACCGCAGCCTGGACGGCGGGAATTGTAGCCATGCTGCTAGGCGTGGTTCTTACATACTCGCGAAGTGGTCTGCTGGCGATAATCGTGGCGGTTGCCATCTGCCTGTGGGAGTTCGGCATCCGCGGCAAGCGCTTCTACTTAATTGCAGCCGCCCTTGTTCTCAGCGTCGCGGGCATGGGTCTGGTTCTCGCGACTCCGCACTATTTGAGTCGAGTCCGGAGTATTTTTGGAGGAAACATGCAGGATGCCGGGGATCACGGGTCCTGGGAGGCGCGGCGTGAATTGCTCATTTCCAGTATCGAGGAGGCGATTCATCATCCGGTCTTTGGCATTGGAGCAGGCAACTTTGGCGCGGCAACTCTAACCTGGCGTGTCAGCCACAACAGCTACACGGAATTGGCGGCGGAAGGTGGTTTCCCGGCACTATTCCTCTACCTTGCCATCTTGTACCTGGCTTACCGAAATCTAACCAGAATCCGATTGCTTTCTGTCTACCGCGACAATCTTGAGGTCCGTGTCTTCACCGGCGCCTTGTGGGCGAGTCTCCTGGCCTTCGCCGTGGGATCCTTCTTCGCTAGTTTTGAGTATGAGCTTTTCCCATACTTCATGATGGCGTATACCTCCGTGCTCTACCGTTGGTGCGTCGCGACGTCGAACGAGCGTAGCGCTCCGGAAATGTCACTGAAAAGACAAACTGTGCCGGGAATATACGGACGCAGGGAAGCATGGAAACGATAAAGGCGAATCGGCAAACCTCTTACCGCGGAGTACCCCAGGAGACGCCGCGAGGGACGCAAAGAGGAAATCCCGATCCGGACCTAGAGGCACAACGATGTGTGGAATCGCCGGAATAATCGGCAGTCAGCACGAGACAATCACAGTGGAGCAGGTGCGGCGCATGACAGATACTATTGCGCACCGCGGCCCCGATGATGAGGGATTCCATGCAAAAGGGAATGTTGGCCTCGGCATGCGCAGGCTTAGCATCATTGACTTGTCCGGAGGGCGACAGCCTATCTACAACGAAGACGGCACTATCGCCGTCGTCTTCAACGGCGAGATCTATAACTTTGGCGAGTTGCGCCAGGAGCTGGAAGGCCGCCGTCATAAGTTCCGCACGCACTCCGACACCGAGGTGATAGTTCATCTCTACGAGGAGAAGGGCGCCGACTGTGTCACGCAGCTAAGAGGTATGTTCGCCTTTGCCCTTTACGACTCGAATCGTGACACCCTGCTGCTCGCCCGCGATCGATTGGGAAAGAAACCTCTGTTCTACGCCCAACGAGCTGGCAGGCTTTACTTCGGGTCTGAGATCAAAGCCTTGCTGGCCGCGGCCCCAGAGCTGGCGGAGGTCGATGGAGAGGCGATCCTGCAGTTTTTTTATTACGGATATGTTCCCGACCCTCACTCCGCGTTCCGCGATATTCGTAAACTGCCGCCCGGCCACCTTGCGGAATATCGTAACGGACAGACTTATATCCGCCAGTATTGGGATGTTCCGGCCTATGGCGGAAACGATCCCGGATCGGACGAAGAGTGCCTGGAAGAGATGGAGCGCCGGCTGGCCGAGGCCGTGCGGATGCGTCTGATCAGCGACGTACCGCTGGGCGCATTACTAAGCGGTGGCGTCGACTCCTCGATTGTCGTCGCACTAATGGCACGCGAGAGTTCCGCGCCGGTCAAGACGTTTTCCATTGGCTTCCGTAAAGCCGACTTCAACGAGGCCGAGTACGCTCGACTCGTGGCGGAACGTTTTGGCACCGATCACCACGAATTGATAGTCGACCCTGACATCGTCGAAACTTTGAGTCATCTGACGGGAATCATGGAGGAGCCCTTCGGCGATTCCTCAATGATACCTACCTATTGTGTTTCCCAACTGGCGCGACAGCACGTAACGGTAGCGCTTTCTGGCGATGGTGGGGATGAATTGTTCGCCGGCTATGACCGCTATGCGGTGAACTTGAGCCGGCGGCGGTTCGAAGTGATCCCGAACTGGGTTGGAAACGTCTACCGCAATCACATATATTCCCGGCTGCCGTCAGATGCAAAAGGCCGCAAATTGGCGTGGAATATCACCCTGCCTTCTCGGGACCGCTATCTCGATAGCCTGTCATTTCTGCCGGTTCTGCACCGGGAACGCAGCCTTTTCGCGGACGAGTTCGTTGCGCACGCCCGGCGCTTCTCCAATCCTCTCCTCCAGTTCGAGCGCTACTATGACAATGCGCCCGCAACCGACCAGCTGAGCCGGTTGATGTATTTGGATACAAAAACCTATCTGGCCGGCGACATTCTCACCAAAGTGGACCGCATGAGCATGGCGACTTCGCTGGAGATGCGTTGTCCGATCCTCGACCATGTTTTCGTGGAATGGGCGGCCGGGTTGCCGGCGAAGTACAAGTTTCGCGGCGGAACCCGCAAGTTTCTGTTCAAGAAGTTGGCCGAGCGGCTGGGGGTACCGAACCAACTTCTGCACCGTCGCAAGCAAGGGTTTTCGCTGCCTTTGGTTCACTGGATGCGACACGAACTGAAGGATGTTCTGTTCCAAATCCTCCTGGAGCCGCGGACGATGCAACGCGGCTACTTCAGGGCAGAGTCTGTGCGGATTGTCCTGGACGAGCATTTTCGTGGCCGCCGCGATCACTCCGGCGTGCTCTGGATGATGCTCGTCTTCGAACTCTGGCATCGCAATTTCCTGGAAAAATACGACAAAGGACTGCTTCCCGGATCCGCTCTTTGTCCCCCGGCGCCGATGTACAGGAACGCTGGCTTGTCCGCTGAAGTAGGGGAAAACCTACAGTGACCGCCGCAAGTCCACGCACTCGCAACGAAAATGATGTTGTGGCCGAAGGAACTTCCGGTCCGGTGGTTTTCCTTATGACCAACACCCTCGAGAGGGGAGGAAGCGAACGTCAGTTCGTGACTGTTGCGAATGCGCTGGATCGCGATACTTTCTCGGTCAGCCTCGGATGCCTCAGGGCAACCGGGCCGTTTCTGAGCGAAGCCGACGGGATCAAGCCGTTTCCCGCTGGGGGCAGTCTGTTCGGGCTACAATCGTTGCGCTCTCGCTTGACGTTGTCCCAGTTTTTACGACGAAGAAGGACAGCAGTCGCGCAATCCTTTGATTTTTATTCCAATCTCATGATGATTCCCGCGGCGCGGTTTGCGGGAGTACCCGTCGTGCTGGGCAGCCACCGCCAGTTAGGTGATCTTCTAACCCCAGGTCAGTTCCGTGCGCAGAATGCAGTATTCCGACTGTGTGATCGTGTCGTGTGCAATTCGCGAGCTGCTGCCGAGCGATTGCAGGAGGCGGGAATACGTAAGAGCCGGCTGGCCGTCATTCCCAACGGGCTGCCGGACGAATTATTCGCGGCCGCCCCGGCGCTTTTGCCACGCGAACCGCATTTGGTGAGGATCGGAATGATCTCCCGGATGAACCATGCGGTAAAAAAGCACGATCTATTTCTTCGGGTTGCGGCACGATTGGCTTTGCGCAACCCGCAACTTCGTTTCGTACTGGCTGGAGATGGTCCACTACGTCCGGCCTTGGAAGCTCTTGTCCAGCAGTTGGAATTGCGCGATCGGGTGATCTTTCTCGGCGATTGCAGCAATATTCCGGCCGTGTTCGCTTCGATTGACATCAGTGTGATGCCGTCATTTTCGGAGAGCCTTTCCAACGTGATTATGGAATCAATGGCGGCGGGGGTTCCGGTTGTGGCGGCAAAGATTGGGGGCAATCCGGAACTCGTCGAGAATGGAAAGACTGGATTCTTGTTTCCTCCCGGGGATGAAGAACAGTTCGCGGCAGTTTTGGAAGCGCTAGTGGCGAAACCGGAATTGTGCAATCAATTCGGAGCGTGCGCTCGCAAGCGCGCGCAGGCGGAATACACCATCCCGCGCATGCGAGACCGCTACCAGAACCTTTATCGCAGTCTGCTTGCTGAGAAACGCTGGAGACGTCCGCAATCCTTGGAATGCTTCCGCTCCGCTGAGATCAGTCAGAAGGAAAGGCAGCAGTGAAGAAGATCCTGCAAATTGGCAATTGGCCTCCGCCTCTTTGCGGGTGGGCCATGGGGCTGGTCGCGCTGCGCCGGGAACTCGAGAGCCGCGGCTGGGACTGTCCGGTGATGAACCTGAATGAAAACCGGCGCCTCCTCAATCCTGAGTGCATTGATGTCCAGAATGGCTGGGATTATCTGCGCAAGGTCTGGAGCCACGTTTGGCGGGGTTATGCCGTCCAGATCCGCGTGAATGCGGAATCGAAGAAGGGATATTTGCTGGCGCTGATCGCAATGCTTCTGGCTCGCTTGGGCGGGCGTCCTGCTTTAATGACCTATTGTGGCGGCCACCGCCAGACTTTTTTCCCGGCGCCAAAAGGATCTTTGCGCTACCGGGCATTCGCCCTGCTGTTTCGCATTCCGCACCGCATCTATTGCGACAGCGAACCGGTGAAACAGGTCTTGCTCACCACCGGGATCGATGCCGGACGGGTTATGCCGGTTCCCCTGTTTTCCTCGGAAAATGTTCAGTTCACCCCAGCCGATCTGCCGCAGTCTGTAAAGGATTTCTTCTTGAGCCGGGCTGGCGTGTTCTTTCTCTACGTGTGTTACCGCAAAGAATACATGCTGGAGTTCCTCGCTGAACAAATTCGTCAGTTCGTGGCGCAACGCCCATCTATCGGTTTCTTGCTGGTGGGAACCAGCGATCGCGAACTGGAACTTCTCCGGCAGTTTATTCGCGACCAGAAGCTGGAAGAGGTCGTATACATTACGGGCTCGGTAACTCACGATGCTTTCTTGACGATGCTTACTCAGTCGCTGGCCTGCATTCGCAGCCCCCTCACCGACGGAGTATCTTCTTCCGTGCTGGAAGCTCTTGCGCTGGGAGTTCCAGTGTTAGCGGCTGACAACAAAACGCGTCCGGAAGGGGTGGAATTGTGGCGGCCCGAGGATCCCCAATCGCTGCTGAAGCTTATGACAGAAGTAGTGGAAAACCGTTCCGCCATGGTTTCGCGGATACCTCGATTTTCGGCCGATGACAACACCCGGAAACTCGCTGATGACATCGAGAGAACATGCGCCCGGGAATCTCAATCGAAAACGGCAAGCAACGCCGCCGCACTGACTGGTACGGAGACTCGCGGGCCTGAATGATTTTTCCCTTTCCCGTTTCGTCTTCTTATCCCGCGCGCACCAGCAGCGCCCGGAATCGATCGTAGAGCACATTCCCGAGCACCCTCCGGGCAGCTCCTCGCGCGGATTCAACCAGTCGCATCCTTCGCAATGCCTCTGCGGTACAGACCCGCTGAAAAGTAGCATCGTCGAAGCCACGCAGAATCGCCACTCGACCCAACAGGAACGGGTCGGTTGCGAGAGAGTTGGCGTGGCAGTGACTGGTAGCCACTGATCGGTAACCGGCCTCCTTTGCAGAAGCCAGCACTTTCGCGTTGTAGCGGCCCCCAGGACAGGAGAAATGTTCAACTTTGCCGCCGATGATGTCTTCGATTTTCTTACCGGCATCCGAAATCTCGCGCTGAAGACCGGAAGCTTCCAGATCATTGAGATAAGCATGAGTCATGGAATGGCAGCCGATTTCAAACCCGAGGAAGTGAAGTTGACGCACTTGCTCCGTTGACAAATACCCGGCCTTGCCGATAAAGCCGGCAGTGACATAAAAAGTGGCGTTGAACCCATTCTCTTGCAGAATGGGTGCGGCTGTAATTAGATCCGTTTCGGTACCATCGTCGAAGGTAATGGCAACTGATTTTCCGGAAGGATATGTGAGAGCCTCGCTCACACACAACCCACGCCACCCATTTTGCCGAAGCCAGTTAATCTGTGATTTGAATGAGTCTCGCGGAAGTATGTAGCGTACGTATCCCGGTTCGGACTGGCACAAGGGCCGCCCCGGCAGTTCAAGCTCGTGGTACATCAGGAATACAATTTCTTGCCCCATCAAAAGAACCTTCGAAGTTGCGCTTTCAGCGATGCGGGGACCCGAATGCCTAACCGATCTAGCGTTTTCTTGCCGCTCTTCAGAAAGCTCCGCATGCGCGAGGACCGCGCGTGTACACGGTCGAATTGCTCGAGCAACGTTTCCGGCAGACAGCCAGAAGAAGGCAAGCGCAGATTGTCTTTCTGAGCTGTGTATTTTCCCGCCGTCAGCCCGACAAGAATCGAGTCGACATCGGCGGAAGCGCAGTCGACGGCGACAAACAAGCTTCGAAATTGTTTCTTCCAATGAAGATCGATTCCGTAGTAAGCATGTATCCCGGGTGCACGCTGTTGCAGCTTCTGCAGTAATGCAAATGTTCCGGAGCGTGCGGCATACCGGCCGTCATACTTCGAGTTCCAGGTCTCAATTCCCTGAGGTAAAGCGGTGAAGCTTTCAATCCATTCGAAAAAGTCATTCGCGGGATGCGCAATCACCGACAGGGCTCCCTGTGCGTCAATGTGGCGAATCACTTCTTGGGGGTCAGCCTCCGTGGTGAGTTTCGTGGCGCGATAACCGAGGATGTGCATGTTGCGTTCGCACCGGTATTCCAGGCCTGGCACGAAGCGGAATTTCGAGTCGGAAAGCGATTCGCATTCCGCAACGTAACGCAGTATCGAGTCCTCGTCGAAATACTCGGCATGATCCGTCATACATACAAACGAGCAGTTTTCGGAGAGAAAAATGTCGCGGATCTCCCGCAGAGTGAACTCCCCGTCCGAATACTGACTATGGATGTGGAGGGCGCCTTTGAGCATAGGAGCTATTTAGTTGGCTCCTTCTACAAGCAGACGCTGCAAAAGGTTTAACCAGTCCGCTGCTTCCGGCAGCGGATCGCTCCATTGAAACAAGTCATGGTATGTCCCGGGAACCGGCGTAAGTACATTCCACAGAGTCCGCAGCCGGCCGGGATAAGCGCAAGGATAGCCGGGTGGTGGCCCCTTCCAGACTGCAATCAGATGGCGGAGATCGCCGAGCAGCCAACGACAGCGGACCCCGATGCGATAGCCGAGGTTGGGCTCCACGTCCCCATTTTCCGCCATTCGCGCCAGCAGCGCCGGAAAGTCTACGCCGGCGTAGCACGCCAGCGCCAGAGAATGCCAAAAGCGTCCGTTGACTTCCATAAAAACCGGCGGCGATCCTGATTGCTTGCGGTATTCCACCATCGCCACTCCGTGCCACCGAAGCGCAGACAAAAGATTCAAAGAACAGCGTCGAATCTCAGGATCCGGTTCGATGCTGACCCGTAATGCGCTCCCTGAACCGGTGGGATAAACATCGCGAATCCGCTGATGCGCAAACTCGGCACGAAGTTCGCCGTGATGCATAAGCGCGAAGTACCCCATGCCTTCACCCACAACGAACTGCTGAACCAGCACTGCTGAAGAGCGGGCGCTGATGTCATCGTAAGCTTCATCAAACTGCGCGATGTCGCGCGCATAGCGAGGCCGACCCCCGGTGCGTACCTTTCCTGCCGCCGAGAGTTCCTCCGAAGCATGTGGCTTCAACACCACAGGATATCGTATAGATCGGCCCAAATCACGAGCCTGTTCAAGGCTGCTAACGGTGGTACTTTCAGGGACGGAGATGCCCAGCGATGCGGCGAGGCGGGTGGTTTCCGCTTTGTCGAAGGCGCGAAGCAGGTCACGGTGGTCAGGCAAAATTAGCCGAGCTCCCGCAGAAATCAAGGCATCTCGATGGCTCGACAACGGCAAGGTAGTGGCCTCGGACACGGGAAGAACCAGCGTTCCTGGCCGCTGGCGGACGAAGCCACAGATGGCCGTAATAAAAGCAGCCACCTCTGTTTTGGGGGAGGGATAACGAAAGCTGCCGCAGTTGGCGCGCGACCACCCCGCTTTGGACCATGATGTCGATTCTGCGGCGTGAGGAGTGTGACCGGCGCGAGCCAGCGACCTCACGCAGGCGACTGCTTGATTCTGATTTCCATCCAGCACCAAGACATTCATGATTGCGCGGGAAGATGAACCGACGGCACTCCACCAGGAGCCGCACTTCTGACCTTCTGCAGTACGTCTGCGAAACGGCTGGCGACTTTCGACCAGTCAAATCGGGCCGCCAGCTCTGCCGCTGCTCGCTCATATCCTTGACGCAGTTCGGCGTTCCGCAATAAGGAGCAGATAGCCTCTGCGAACGCGATTGGATCGTCGGCGAGAATGAGATCGCGGCCGCTCCGCACCTCCAGACCTTCCGCGCCAATCGATGTGGAGATCACAGCCTTACCCATTGCCATGGCCTCAAAAATCTTCAGTCGGGTTCCTCCTCCGATGCGCAACGGGACAATAACCAGAGTAGCATCACGGAGATACTCGGCCACCGAAGGCACCGTGCCGGTGACCTCGACGTGATCGGAAGCCAACTGCTTTACTCGGGGATGAGGATTACGGCCGACGATTTGAAAAACGGCGGAAGGAAATTCGCTTCGAACCCGCGGGAAAATGTCGCGGCAAAAATAGACCACGGCGTCGAGGTTGGGCTCCCAGTCCATCGAACCCGTGAAGACAATCCGCGGTGGATCTGCCTTTGCCGGTGGCGCGATGGCATATTTCTGAGTGTCAACGCCGGTTGGAACGACTTCGATGTCGCATCCCGGGGCCATGCGTAGCATTTCGTCCTGGTCGTGCTCCGAGACGGCAATGATGTAATGAAATCTTCGGAGGGTGCGCTGCTCGTAACGAGCCATCTTGGCGGCTTCCATTCGATAGGCAAGGCGCCTGGCCGGATTTGCCTCCTTGGATGCCAGTCGCCGCCAAATGGCCGTCTCCACATTGTGCTGGAACAGCACTGCGGGCGTAGAGAGCGCGCCGGGAAAGTTCAGAGAAGCCGAAAGAAAATCGCAGACTGCGACGTCAAACTTTTTTGCAGCGACCTTGTTTCCCGCGAGAAGAAAAGCCACATCCCGGCGGACCAAAGGATGAGTGAACTTGCTCACCGCGAATGGAGCAGCTTGAAAGACCCGCCGGAGATAATCCACGGACTGCGCTAGTTCGCTTCCGTCGAGCGCGGTCGTGCTGATGGTGCGTGCTCCCGGCAATTCGCACTGAATCTCAACTTCATACGCCGGGTCTTTTTTCCCTCCGTAATAAGATAGAAAGGTAACTTCATGGCTGCGGGCAAGATGCCGGAGAATATTGTAGGAGCGGATCTTGCCGCCTGTGTCCACTGGCAGCAACTTGCCCGCTTTGACCCAAAGGATTCGCACGTTGCTACCAGCAGATACCTTCGTAGTTCCCAGCCGAGGGTCGCCGGGTCTTCTCTACATTGACCAGGTCGATCACGACGTGATCGGGCCGCAGATGCGCTTGCAACAGGTTTCGCTCCACGCCGCGCGTGCCGATCACAACGACCTCGGCATCCCGAAGGATTTGTTCGAGATCATTTTCGAGCAACGATCCGATATGAGGAATCGTGCGCTCAATGTACTCGCGATTCGATCCGATGAGGCGACCGAGGGATACATTTTCATCCCAAATTTTGAGGTTGCAGCCTTCGCCGAGAAGATGTTTGACCAATTGAACCTGCGGGCTCTCACGTAGATCGTCGGTTGCAGCTTTGAAACTGAGCCCAAGAATGGCAATGTTCTTCTTGCCCGTATCGAGCACCATTTCGATCGCACGTCGCAAGTGTTCGTCATTGCTCGGCATGATTGATTCAAAAAGCGGCAACCTCAGATCCAGCTCTTTCGCGCGATAACCGAGAGCCCGCACGTCCTTTGGAAGGCACGAGCCGCCGAAGGCAAAGCCGGGTTTGAGATAGGTGGCAGAGATATTCAGTTTGTTGTCGGCGGTGAAAATTTCCGTGATGTCCTCGGCGTCGACCTGGAGCGCCTTCGCCAAAGTGCCTACCTCGTTGGCGAAGGTGACTTTCAAGGCGTGCCACGTATTGCAAACGTACTTCACCATCTCCGCCGACCGGAAGGAAGTCTCAAAGATTCGTCCCGGAACCCAGTCGTAAAGCTCACGGAGGCCCGCAATATGCGCCTTCTCAGCCGCACCGATGATGGTCATGGACGGCTCCAGAAAATCGGCGACGGCCGTTCCTTCCCGCATGAATTCAGGATTGACGCACACTCCGAAATCCTTTCCCGCACGCTTGCCGCTGGTTTGTTCCAGCACGGGAAGCACAATGTTTTCTGCTGTCCCTGGCAGGACGGTGCTGCGCAGAACGACCAGATGAAAGGCAGCCTTGTGCTTGAGAACTTTACCAATATCCCGGCAAACCGGCTCGACGTGACCGAGATCAAGCTTCCCGCTACGTAGGCTGGGCGTCCCAACGCACAGAAATGAGATATCGGTTTGCATCACGGCAGCCGAGGACTCCGAGGTAGCGCTCAACCGAGAGGCTTCGTGGGCTTGCTCTACCAACTCACTCATGCCGGGTTCAACAATGGGGCTACGGCCAGCATTCAGTGATTCCACTTTGGAGGGATTCAAATCCACGCCGACTACAGAATGCCCTTTGGCGGCAAGACAAGCCGCGGTCACAGAGCCTACGTATCCCAGTCCGAAAATGCTGACTTTGCTCATGAGATTCAGTTCAGGTGGTTCTTGCGGAGGCAGGATTGCCGCAGTTCAACATTGCCACAGTTCAGTCTTCGACGGATTCGGCTCCTTCCTAACTTAAGCAGTTGCCACTCCGGGCCCCGTCGCAACTGCTCGAACGCGGTGCCGACCGTTCAGAAAAATACCGCGACTACATTAAATAATATATGAACCGGTAGCTGCCCACCCCATATTTGCGGCCAAAAAGAGTAAACGAAAGTTTTCGAACTTTTCTTCGGCGATATGCGATGGAGAAGGCAATTCAGGTAAGGTTGTCGGAGTCGGGCCAAACCGCGTTTTGCGTAAGGCTACTGGAATCATATGAGGCTCAAGGATTGGCGAAAAGTAAAAGATCGTTTAGCCCGTATGGATCGGCAAGAGCTCCGCGATCGTGTTCGCCAGGAGGTCAGTAAGCGGCAGGATGGAATCCTGGCGGCCCTGGGATTCAATTTCGCCGGCAGTTCGCCGAATTCATGTGTCTCCAAACCTGGGAACTTTTTTTTCAGCCCCGACTCCATTGAATCCACACTTGCTGTTTTGCGCCAGCGGCTTCCCCGGCAGGTCGAACACATCGTTAAGCAGGCGGAGAAGATCTGCCAGCATCGCTTCGATCTGCTGGGCTATGAAGATCTCGATTATGGCAGCACGATAGATTGGCACATCGATCCCGTCCACGGCAAACGTGCTGCGCGGAAACTGTTCTACAAAGTGCCTTATCTGGATTTCCAGAAAGCAGGCGACAGCAAGATCACCTGGGAGCTTAATCGCCATCAGCATTTCGTCACGCTCGCGAAGGCATACCGGCTAACTGGAAATCCCAAATACGCTGAGGAGATCCTGCGGCAGTGGCGCGAGTGGCAAATCGACAATCCCTACCCGGTTGGCATCAATTGGGTCAGCAGCCTTGAAGTCGCTTTTCGAAGCCTGTCCTGGGTCTGGAGTTACCGCTTACTGGAAGGCGATCCGCAGCTGCCAGATTTCCATGAGGAATGGATGCGTGGCCTAGCCCAGCACGGGCGCCACATCGAACGGTATCTTTCCACATATTTTTCGCCCAACACGCATCTTCTGGGTGAAGCGGTCGGCTTGTTTTTTTTGGGTGTGCTCTGCCCGGAGTTACCGGGAGCGGACCGCTGGAAGCAGCTGGGGTGGGACATCATCGTGCAAGAGAGTAGCCGCCAAGTGCTCGACGACGGCTTTCATTTCGAACAGTCTACTTACTACCACGTCTACGCGCTTGATTTCTTCCTGCACTCGGCGGTTTTGGCCAGTGTCAACAACATCGCGATTCCAAAAAGTTTTGAGCAGGCGCTGCAGAAAATGCTTAGCGCTCTGTGCCTGCTCGGCCGGTACGGCCCACCACCGCGATTCGGCGATGACGACGGAGGCCGTCTGTTCGATCCCCGGCGCAATCGCAGCGAACATCTGCTCGATCCGCTGGCGACAGGAGCGATTCTGTTCCGCCGGGGCGATCTTAAGCACGTGGCTGCCAATCTGCGCGAGGAGACGATCTGGCTCCTGGGCGCAGAGGGCGTGCGGCAGTGGGACGAATTGCAACCCCGTCCCCCGCAAATGCATTCCACGGCTCTCGAGAATGCCGGATTTTATCTGCTAGCCTCCTCAAAGCCTTCAGTGCAGCTTGTTCTGGACGCCGGTCCCCAAGGCACGCAGAGTGGAGGCCACGGTCACGCCGACGCTTTGAGCATTTGCCTGCAGAGTCGTGCTTCTCTACTGATCGACCCCGGCACTTATCAATATGTCCAGGAAGGCGGTGATCGCGACTTGTTCCGGGGAACGGCAATGCACAACACATTACGTGTGGACGGTAAAAGCCAAGCCGACCCTGCGGGACCTTTTTCCTGGAAGCGGCTCACGCAAACAAAAGCCGAGCAATGGATTCGAGGCTTTAGCTTCGATCTGTTGGTGGCCAGCCACGACGGCTATCAGCAACTGCCTCAACCGGTCACGCATCGGCGGTGGGTGGTATCGCTGAAAAATGGTCTCCACCTCGTGCGCGACGTTGCCGATGGACAAGGCCGGCATCGTCTGGATCTCTCTTGGCATCTGGGTGGGGATATGCAGGTGACTGGAAAGAACCTCTTTCGCGTCAAGAACGCATCTCAGGGGCTGGCAATCGTTCCGGTGGAAGGAAAGGGCGGGGTCAGACAAAACTGGGTTGAAGAGGTTCGAGAGGAAGCCTGGTCGCCGGTTTATGGACAGAAGGCGCCGATGACTGTGCTGAACTTTAGCACGACTGCGGATATGCCGGCGGAGTTTGCCTGCATGCTTGTGAGCCTCGAAGAAATCCATCCAGCGGTAAGGTCTTTCACCCGACTTGCCGCGGGCGAATCGGCGGTTACTGCTTACCATTATGCCGAGGAATATCGAGAGTATTTCTTTTTTTTTGGAACGCCGGGGAAGCCGTGGCGTCACGATTCGTTATCAAGCGATGCTGAATTCGTGTGCTGGAACAGAAGCTTCCGCGGCCCGGAGCATTTGTTGATTCTAGCAAACGGTAGCTATACTAAAATCGCGGGCAGCGCTGAAATCCGCTGCAGAAGCGCGGTTCAGTGGTGCGAGTTGGTTCTTCAGGATGGCCAGCGGAGCATTCGATCGTCTGATCCTGAGGCGGTCGAGAGACAGCCGGACAGCTCAGATTAGTGGCCCGTTAAGTCCGAACGGCGGCTAAGTGCCGTCACGCTGAAGGTTGCTATGTGCGGAATCTGCGGAGTCTTTTTTACCGATCGAGACCGGCATGTGAGGCGCGATACGCTGGAGGCGATGAATCGCCGAATCCTGCATCGCGGCCCCGACGATGAGGGATATTTCGTCGAGGAGAATGTCGGTTTGGCGATGCGGCGCCTTAGCATCATCGACGTCAAAACTGGTCATCAGCCGCTTTCCAACGAAACTCAGGATATTTGGATCGTTTATAACGGCGAAATCTACAACCATGCCGAACTGCGCGCCGACCTCGAAGCGAAAGGCCACCGTTACCGCAGCCGCAGCGACACGGAAACGATTGTCCATCTGTACGAGGAGTATGGCCGCAATTGCGTGACCCATTTGCGTGGCATGTTCGCCTTTGCCATCTGGGATCGCCGGAAGCGGACGCTGTTCGCCGCTCGCGACCGTTTTGGCATCAAGCCCTTTTACTACGCTTGGGACGGCGGCGCGTTTCTTTTTGGCTCAGAGATCAAAGCCGTTCTTGCTTCTTCGAGAATAAAGCCTCGCTTCAACCCCGGCGCCCTGGCGGAATATCTGGCTTTCGGATACCTCTCTGGACAGGAAACGATGTTTGCGGGAATCCAGAAACTGATGCCGGGACATACTCTGGAGCTGACCGAAGGTAGTGAACCCAGCATCGAGCAATACTGGGATATAAGCGCCCAACCGGATATTGAATCCCATCCCCGCGAATACTATGTCACCACCTACCGCGAATTGCTTGAAGGAGCGGTTTCTTCCCACCTGATGAGCGATGTCCCGTTGGGAGTTTTCCTCAGCGGGGGCCTCGACTCCAGCGCGGTGGCTGCGTTGGCCAGGAAAATTCGCGGAGATCGCATTCAAACATTCGCCGTCGGCTATGGAGAAGAAGCGTTTAGTGAACTAAGCTTCGCGCGGCAAGTAGCGCAGCACATCCAATCCGAGCATCACGAAGTACGGCTGAGCCGCGGCGAGTTTTTCGCCAGCCTGCCCAAGCTCATTTGGCATGAAGATGAGCCGCTGGTATGGCCATCCAGCGTGGCTCTGTATTACGTGGCACGCCTGGCGCGGGAGCACGTCACCGTAGTGCTCACCGGCGAGGGAAGCGACGAGACCCTGGGAGGCTACACCCGGTATGCCTGGACGCTGCTGAATTCGCGCATGGACCGCGCATATCGCGCCCTGACTCCGACTGCGCTTCGCCACTTGGTTCGCAACGGAATTCAGCAGGGCCCGCTTAGCGCCTCGCTTCGCCGGAAACTGGAACATACCTTTCTGGTCCGGGATGGGGAATCCTGGCCATCCTTCTACTACGATAACTTCTTTTCCGCGTTCGCCGCGTCCGAGCAGGCATCGCTCCTGACAACTGAAGCTCTTGCCATGGCCGGAGACGCGTATGCCGCGTCAATGAGGGCATGGGAAAGACCGCGGGGCGATCTGTTGCAGGACCTGCTCTACGCTGACATCCATAGTTATCTCATTGAGCTTTTGATGAAGCAGGATCAGATGAGCATGGCAGCCTCAGTTGAAAGCCGTGTCCCGTTTCTCGATCACGTACTCGCTGAATTTGCGCTCAGGATTCCGGCGCAATACTCCATTCGAGGCATGGCGGGGAAGTTTATCCTGAAACAAGCAGTGGAAGACCTTTTGCCGCACGATATCGTGTATCGCAAGAAGATGGGTTTCCCTACACCTTGGGAGCACTGGCTGGCTGGGCCACAACTGGATAATGTGGAACAAGTCCTTCTCGAGCCCCGAAGTATCGAGCGCGGACTATTCCACCCTGAGGCGGTTACCAGAATCTTTGCCGAGCAGCGCTCCAAATCACGGGACCACAGCAACCGGATCTGGCGTCTTTTCAACCTGGAGATTTGGTTTCGGGTCATGATCGAGGGCGAGCCGGCGGAAACGCTTGCTACCTTCGGCAAGTCAAACCAGGCAGTCGCGCTCACCTAGGACGTCCAAAGCAAACCGATGCTAAAGTTTCTACGGCGAGTGGCACTCACAAGTTTGAAGAGTGTGGGCTTTTTCGGCATCGTGGAAAACACCGAGTGGCGGCGTCAACGGCTGCTGATCCTTTGTTACCACGGCGTCTCGCTGGAGGATGAACACGCGTGGTGGCCCGCTCTTTACGTAAGCCCGCAACATCTCGAACGCCGGCTCGGTATTCTGAGAGATGGAAAATACAAAGTATTACCTCTCGGCGAAGCACTGGAACGGCTTTACCAGAAGGATCTGCCTCCACGCAGCGTGGCCCTCACCTTCGACGATGGGACTTATGATTTCTACCGCCAAGCCTATCCCCGTCTGAAGCAGCACGGATTTCCTGCAACCGTTTATCTCACCACGTACTACAGCAACTACCAGCGTCCGATCTTCAACCTTGTCTGCCCCTACATGCTATGGAAGTCGCGAGATCGGGGGACAGTGAGTCTTACGGAATTCGGCATTGCGCAACCTGTCGTTCTGGCTTCAGCAGAAGCCAGGCAGCAGGCCGTAACTCAACTCCTGCGCTGGGCCGAGTCTCAGAACCTGAGCGGTGAACTGAAGGACGGAGTGGCCGCAGCGCTGGCCCGGCGCTTGCAAATTGATTACCAGCGGATCTGTGCCAAGCGGCTACTCCACTTAATGAATCGGCAGGAAGTAAGACAGCTCGCCGATGCGAAGATAGATTTCCAGCTGCACACCCATCGCCATCGCGCCCCGTTGGATGAAAAATTATTTCGACAGGAAATCCGGGAGAACCGCGCCTGGATAGAGGGAGTGGCCGGTAGCGTGAGCACACATTTCTGCTATCCGAGCGGCGTCTACCGCCCCGAATTCCTGCCATGGCTGTCTGCCGAGCAGGTTGTTTCGGCAACCACATGCGACACTGCCCTGGTGAGTCCACAAGCCAATCCGCTGTTGCTGCCCCGTCTTGTGGACACCTCCGGGCGCAGCGATCTGGAATTCGAGAGCTGGCTCAATGGCGTGGGCCACTTGCTCTCCAGAAGGAAGTCCGCATGATCTCATTATCAGAAAACTGGGAAGCATTCTTGCCTTTGGTAAACCTCACCCCGGCTTCATTGACTTGCCGCCCCTTCACCCCTAATATAAACGCGCGCGAATGATCGGCAAGACCATCTCGCATTACCGCATTGTTGAAAGGTTGGGCGGCGGCGGCATGGGTGTCGTTTACCGCGCCGAAGACACCAAGCTCGGCCGCTTCGTTGCGCTCAAGTTTCTTCCTGAAGAACTCGCCAAGGATCGTCAGGCTCTCGACCGTTTTCAGCGTGAAGCCCGCGCCGCATCGGCGCTGAACCATCCCAACATCTGTACTATCCACGAGGTTGACGAGGAAGATGGCCAGGCTTTCATCGTCATGGAGTTTCTCGAAGGGCAGACGCTGAAACACCGCATCGCCGGCCGACCCATCGATACCGAAACGCTGCTCAATCTGGCCATCGAAATTGCCGATGCGCTCGATGCCGCGCATTCGAAAGGCATCATCCATCGCGACATCAAGCCGGCGAATATTTTCGTTACCAAGCGCGGGCAGGCCAAGCTGCTGGATTTTGGTTTGGCGAAGCTGTCTCCGGGAAGCCATGGAGGCAGTTCGGATTCCGCGCTGCTCACCGCTACCGAAGGCGGGCTGATGACCACGCCTGGTTCGACCATTGGAACGGTGGCCTACATGTCGCCGGAGCAGGTTCGCGCCGAAGAGCTTGACCCGCGCACTGATTTGTTCGCGTTTGGCTCGGTGCTCTACGAAATGGCGACGGGAAATCTGGCGTTCAACGGAAGCAGCAGCGGGGTAATCTCCGAGGCCATTTTGAACCGCACGCCGCCTCTGCCTTCGATCACGAATCACGCGATACCGCCGAAGCTCGAGGAATTGATTCTCAAGGCGCTTGAGAAAGACCGCGAATTTCGTTATCAAACAGCGGCCGAGCTGCGCGGGGACTTGAAACGAATCAAGCGCGCTTTGGACACATCACGCGTGCGCGCTGGAAGCTCATCCGCTGTGGTTCCCGCTTCCGAAGCGGCCGCAAGTCCAGTCGCCCAGACTCCGCCACCGCAAAAGCGAATGTTGATCGTCGCGCTGGCGGCGGCCGCGATCGCCCTGATTGCCGGCCTCGGTGCGGGAAAGTTCCTATTGCAGCGGCCGCTGGTGCAAGCCGCGCTGCCGGTCTACCATCCGCTCACGTTTCGCCGGGGCATGGTTCATGCCGCACGCTTTGCTCCCGATGGAAAAACAATCATCTACAGCGCGGCTTGGGAAGGGAAGTCTTTGCAGCTCTTCACCACGCGACCCGAAAGCCCCGAGTCGCATGAATTGGAGCCCGCCGGAGCTGATATCCTGGCTGTCTCCTCCTCCGGCGAAATGGCGCTGTCGCTGCGAAGTCATCCCGAGGCACAATTCCTCTATTCCGGCACCTTGGCCCGCGTGCCCTTGGTTGGCGGTGCGCCACGCGAGGTTATGGAGAATGTCGAATGGGCGGATTGGGCACCCGATGGCAGCACTTTGGCGATCGTCCGCCAGGACCAGGGCCGCCACCGGCTTGAGTTTCCTCCGGGCAAGTTGCTTTATCAGGCGGATGGTTGGATCGGTCACATTCGCGTTTCCCCGAAAGCCGATGCCATTGCTTTCATCGATCATCCCCAACTCGGTGACGATGGGGGCGAGGTCGCTACGGTCGATCTTGCGGGAAAGAAAACAACTCTTTCAACCGGTTGGGACAGCATTCAGGGAATCGCGTGGGCGCCTGCCGGTGATGAGATTTGGTTTACCGCAACTCGCACCGGCGGAGATCGCTCCTTGTATGCCGTCACCTCCTCAGGGACGGTGAGGCTGTTAGCCCGAGTTCCAGGTGAACTGACGCTGCTCGATGTTGACCGCGACGGACATGTGTTGCTGACCCGCGGTAACGATCGAGCCGGAATGATGGGTCTCGCTCCGGGCGAGGCTAAAGAACGCGACTTGTCCTGGCTCGACTGGTCCGTGCCCGGAGATTTATCACCTGACGGCCGAACTGTCCTTTTCTTTGAGAGCGGCGAGGGTGGGGGACCGAAGTATGCCGTCTACCTGCGGAAGACTGACGCCTCGCCGGCCATTCGTCTCAGCGAGGGAATCGGTCTGGCCTTATCTCCCGATGGGAAATGGGCTCTCACGCGGCATAACGTCACCCCGTCGCAACTGGTTCAGTTGCCGACCGGCGTCGGCGAAGCCACGCCACTCACTCACGATTCCATCAATCACCTCTGGGCGCGCTGGCTTCCCGATGGCAAGCACCTGGTATTTTCAGGCAGCGAGGCGGGACATGGTTTTCGTCTCTACGTGCAATCTCCGGATGAGGGCAAGGTGCGCCCCATTAGCCCGGAAGGCGTGAGCCCATTCCTTGTGATCTCTCCCAAGGGAGACTTCGCCGCCAGCGTCGGTCCCGATCACAAGATTTATCTCTACCCCATTGCCGGCGGGGAACCCGTGCCGGTCTCGGGCGCAGAGCCAGATGAAGCGCCCACCGGCTGGTCTGCCGACGCCCGTTCTCTCTACGTGTTTCGCTTTGGCGAGATTCCATCCCGAGTGAACGAACTTGAACTGTCCACGGGCAAGAGAAAGCTCTGGAAGGAGCTCGTGCCCGCGGACGCGGCGGGAATCGATACCATCCGGGCAATCACCATCAATGCCGATGCCAAGGCTTACGTTTATGGCTATATTCGGACCCTTTCCGATTTGTATGAAGTAGAAGGATTGAAGTAGAAGGATCGAAGTAAAGATGGATTGATTTTGGGCGAAGCAGCGCTTCGGCGTTGCGTTAAGTTTCTGTTTGCGGCATGGGCATTAGCCGATGAGTTGAGCGGCGAAATGACCGAACTTCGTTAAGACAAAATCCTATCCTTAAAATCCTGCTCCGCGTGCTCCACGTTCTCTGGGCGCCCGAGATCACGCCAATAGTAGTTATCCGCGCGAAACGCGAGGATGTTTTCCCCTTGAGCCGCAAGGCGCAGATACGAGTTGATGATGGAGAATGCGCCATCTTCCGTCATTAGCTCAAAAATATGCGGAGAAATAACGTGGATGCCGGAAAATGCCCAGGCGTGCACCTGCGCGGCTGGGCGGACGAGTTCAGGCGTCTGCTCGTGGCCTGCGCGCCGGCCGCAAAGCTGACGCTTCTCGTCGAACAGAAGATAACGGGATGTTTCACGCTCTTGCACGGCCAGCGTGGCCAGGGCCCGATTGTCAGAGTGAAGTTGCATCATGCGTCCGAGGTCGATAGTACTGATGACATCGACATTGTGCAGAATGAAGGGCGGTTTTTTCTTAGAGTGTCCGCCGGAATACCTTAAGAACGCGGCTGCCTTCTTCAAACCGCCCCCGCTATCCAGCAAGGCTTCCTCTCGCGAGACTTCAATGTAGATGCCAAAGTTATTGTTCGCTTTCAGATAATCGACGACCTTGTCGGCGAAATGATGCACGTTGATGATGACCTCCCGTACGCCAAATTGCCGCAATCGTGAAAGCGTAATTTCCAGCAGCGTCCGCCCGCCAACTTCCACCAGCGCCTTGGGACGATCATTCGTCAGCGGCCTCAACCGCGTACCCAATCCCGCAGCCAGAATCATCGCCTTCATTGCAAGCCGCTCTCCAACTCGCGATGCTGCACCACGACCTCGACCCCATTTCTTCCGCGCAACCGTTTTGCAGCCTGCTCCGCCAGATAGACTGATCGATGCTGCCCGCCGGTGCATCCGAAGGACACCATCAAGCTCTTAAAGCCGCGTCGCTGATACTCGGCCACACTGGCATCGACGAGTGACATTACACTGGCCATGAACTGATGCACGCTTTGTTGCTGATTTAGATATTCGATCACCGCAGCGTCTTTTCCCGTGAGCGCCTTGAAGCGCTCCTCGCGCCCCGGATTCGGCAGGCTGCGCCCATCGAAAACAAATCCACCCCCGTGCCCGCTCTCATCTTTTGGCAGGCCTCGATGAAAAGAAAAACTCACAATTCTTACCGTTAAATTTTCCGTCTCCAGGGATAGGCCTTGCAATTTCTCCGACGCCAGCATGCTGTTAAAGGCCTCCATCAGCGTGGGCAGCGCGATCGGCAATTTAACGTTGTGCAGCAGCCAGCGCAGGTTCTTCAGCGCATAAGGAACGCTTTGCAAAAAATGGACCTTGCGCTCATAAAAGCCGCGAAAGCCATACGCCCCCAGCGCCTGCAGAATGCGTACATAAACGTACGCGTAGTAATGCTGCAAAAATTCTTCGCGATCGGTCTTGATAAAAGCGCCAAGCTTTTCGATATAAAGATCGAGCAACTGCTGCCGCAGTTCGGGCGGCAAATCGGCTTTGGCATCGTAGAGAAGGGAAGCGATGTCATACTGCAAAGCGCCTTTGCGGCCGCCCTGATAATCCAGAAAAAATGGCTGTGCGTCGCCAGTGCGCAACATAATGTTGCGGGATTGAAAATCGCGATACAGGAAGTAGTTGCAATCGGCGCTCAGCAGGAAATCCGTAAGTCGGTCGAAATCATCTTCCAGCGCCTGCTCGTTGAAGGGAATGCCGGCAAGCCGCAGGAAGTAATATTTGAAATAATTCAGATCCCAGTTGATCGATTGCCGGTCGAAGCTGCCGCGCGGATAACACACGGCGTAATTCAAGTCGCGTCCTGCTTCCACCTGAAAGCGCGGTAGCACGGCCACAACTTTGCGATATGCTTCAATTGCCTTCGATTCAATCTTTTCGCCCTGGCGATTCTTGGAGAGAAACTCGAACAGCGTGGTGTCTCCCAGGTCTTCTTCGAGATACGCTCCATGACTCAGATCCTCGCCGTAGATTTCGGGTACCGGAAGTCCGTGACGCCGAAAGTGCCGGGAAAATTCCAGGAATGCAACGTTTTCTTCGGGCACGCTATAAACAATTCCAATCGCACTGCTTTTGTCGTTCGCCAGCCGGATAATCTTCCGGCCCGAGCCTCCCAGTTCACCCTGCAACGGCTCGATCCTTGAAGGCGGGACGTGAAAGTGCTGTTCAAAAAGCGATTTGAGAGCATCCATAAATCGGTCTGTTTCTCGGAGCGACCTCCTAAGATACCATCGCCGCTCAATTCCAGATCGACCGGGACAAAATCGAACGACTTGAAAATCCTCTGTCCTACTGCCTATTCTGAAACAAGCTTTGTGACACAAGAATGACGGACCGCCTCTACTATCACGATTCCTTTCTCTACAACTTCGACGCCGAAGTCCGCTCGGTGGTTGAAACGCCGCGTCCAGCTTTGATTCTCGACCGCACCGCCTTCTACCCCACCAGCGGTGGCCAGATCCACGATACCGGCTGGATCGTTTCCCAGGGATCGCCCGCTGATATGGCGGACGCTAAATTTCGCGTTACGGAAGTGGCCGATACCGAAGATGGCCACATCGTTCACTACCTCGATGCGCCACTGAAAGGTGTGCTGCCCGGAAGCCGCATTCGGGGCGAAGTCGACGCTGCCCGCCGTCGCGATCACATGCAACAGCACTCCGCCCAGCACGTTCTATCGGCGGCTTTCGTGCGCCTGTTCGACATGCCGACAGTATCTTTCCATATGGCGGATGACTATTGCTCGATCGATGTCGATACGCCTTCACTTAGCCAAGAGCAGATCGAATCCGCCGAGCGACTCGCCAACGAAATCATGATTGAGAATCGCCCGGTCGAGGTCAAATATGTGACTCGCGATGAAGCCGAGCGGCTCGGGCTGCGCAAGCTTCCCCCGGTGGAGCGCGACTTGCTCCGCATCATCGACGTCCGTGACTTCGACCTCACTGCCTGTGGTGGCACGCATGTGAGTTCAACCGGGCAGATTGGTGGCATCTTGTTGCGCAAGAGTGAGAAAGTTCGCCAGGGATACCGCGTGGAATTCGTCGCCGGCCAGCGCGCGGTCGCCACCGCGCGGCGCGATTTCTCCACGCTCACCGATGCTGCCGCGCTGTTTTCCACCCATATTTATGGTGTGCCACAGCAAGCTCAAAAGACGCTGGACGAAATCAAACTTCTGCGCAAGCAGCGCGAGCAGTCGCAGGATGAATTAGCCGCAGTGCTCGCCGGAGCGCTATTAGCCGATACTCCCGAAAACCACGGACGGAAGTTGGTCGTGCGAACCTTCGCCGACCGTGACCTCAACTTCCTCAAGCTGCTGGCACAGAAGCTGACGCGGCAGACTTCTGCGATCGCGCTCCTCGCCAGCACTTCACCACAGCCCGCTCTCGTTTTCGCTCAGTCTCCGGGGCAGCCCTACGATATGGGCGCGCTATTAAAAGAAACTGTAGCGAAGCTTGGCGGACGCGGCGGGGGCACCAAAGATCTTGCCCAGGGCGGAGTCGCCACATCCGAAGGAATCGCTCCCGCGCTCACAGCCCTGGCTGAGACGCTCGCGCACTGACGTCCACCTTCGCCGTGCAAAATAAAAAACCTCCGCCGGACTGTCCGTCCGAGGAGGTCGTGCCCTGCGCATGCCTTTACTTAGGAATCCCGCTATGCGACTCGATTCCGCCGCCTGCCTTTTTCCCACCAAACGGCTGGGTCCTCAGGACGGTTCAGCATCTGCGACAATTCTTTCTTGATTTCGGCCAGGCGATTGGCGCGCATCTCAACCGCCGACTGGTCTATCTGACTATCCGCGTTCCGCGCCGCAGAGCGAGCGTTCATGTTCCGCAAATCCGTAATTTCCTGGCGAAGGCTGGTGAGGTGTTCCAAGATATAAGGCATGTCTGATGATACCTCATATCCATGCAGCCGCCGCTTAATTAATTCCGAAAAATCCCAAAAGCTCGCCCCTGAGCCCTTGAGGATCGGCAGGGCAATCATCCGGATTACTCCAGTAATGTGTGAAGTCTCAGTTTTTAACCGCCCTTAGGAGAAACCTTGCCGTTAAAATCCCGCTAAGATCGATGCATTAGCCTTATCGATCGCTAAAAAGTCGGGCGTTGAAAGCCGACCGTTGAAAGCCGAGCGTTTGAAAAGTCGATCGTTGAAAATGAGATCTTCCTTCACTTTGTCGGCATCACTATGGAGAAGGAGGAATTTCCCTGATGTTCACTTCGCGCCCGATTGGATTTGTGAAGAGTCCCTATAAGCAGGCCAGCGACGTTCCTAAGGGTCTTGGCGCCAGGCATGAGGCGGATGGTGTGCTCGAAATCCTGCCGGAGTTCGAACCAGGGCTCACTGATATCGAGGGTTTTTCGCATCTGATCGTGCTCTGGGAATTTGATCGCTCGGATGGGTTCGCATTGCTCGGCACTCCTCCCTCCGACAATCGGCCGCACGGAGTGTTTGCCACTCGATCGCCGCGCCGTCCCAACCCGATTGGCCTGACCATAGTTGAACTGCGTCGCCGGCAAGGAGTCGAGCTGCACGTTCGGGGTATCGATATGCTGGACAGAACACCGATTCTCGATCTCAAGCCGCAGTTGTCGAGCATTCCATCCGAAAAGCTACGCCGTGGTTGGTTGGCCGAAGCCGAAGCTCGACAGAAATAGAAGCCGAAACTCCACAGAAATAAACAGAAAGTTTGGACGTAGCCGATCTGGTGTATCGACTCGCATATCAGCTTGCGAAAATTCCATCTTGCTCTTGCTTTTGGGTGGCGCAGCGGTTCACCGCTGCGACAAATGCTGTGTCTTGAGACCGGCTTTAGCCGCTGAGGTCGGGCTCCCGGCTCGCGCATGAGTTTTTTAGCAGCCGCCGGAAAATTGCTTGGTTAAGCGATTCGCTACTGCGCCGCCGAAGCTGTGCCATATTCCCAAAAAATTGATGATTGTGTCGATCTTCCGATGCCTCGTTCGACAAATAGATAGAGACGAGGACGGCTTCGCAGGAGACGGACATGACTCAGCAGAAGAATATATTGCGGCTTTCTAAATCGATCGCAGGAGCGGCACTGGCCGGGCTCGGACTATTTATTGTGTTCGAAAATCTGGTCGCAGCGACTGACGCATTGAGGCACCTTCTCGACGCGAACGGATTGGAAGGTCCAGGAGTATTGCTCGCGATCGTCTTTGCCGTCGCGCGACTTATTCAATGTTATGCCGCCAATCACGAGCACTTTCTCGCAACTCTGCTGCAGCACTTGTTGGGATCGTTCTGGCCGCTGCTGCTGGTCAGGTTCGGATCGATACTTTCGCGGAAATCTTGATCAACAATCGATTCGCCTCGCAAAAAAACATCACCTAACTTGTCGATCCAATTTCCCGTCGTTCGACGTTACAGTAGAAGACTTGTTATTCAAACTCAAAAGGAGACATGCCAAATGCGATTCTTGGTGATGGTCAAGGCAAGCAAGGAGTCAGAGGCAGGGGTTATGCCCAAGCAAAAACTGCTCGCCGAAATGGGAAAGTTCAACGAGGAACTCGTTAAAGCTGGCGTGCTGCTCGCCGCCGAGGGGCTGCGGCCGAGTTCAAAGGGCAAGCGGGTCCGGTTCTCGGGCGAGAAGCGCACTGTAATCGATGGCCCCTTTACCGAAACCAAGGAGTTGGTCGCCGGTTTCTGGCTGTGGCAGCTAAGGTCGATGGAAGAGGCCGTCGAGTGGGTCAAGCGCTGTCCAAATCCGCACGAGGGCCAATCCGAGATTGAGATCCGGCAGGTCTTTGAAGCGGAAGATTTCGGTTCGGAACTGACTCCCGAACTCAAGAAGCAGCACCAAAGCGTGCGCGATAAAGTGGCGGGAGATAAGAAATAGTTGCGCGATTCTTTTAGCTTCGGGTGTCGATTCTTCTGTTCTCCGTTCGACGTGTAAGTAGAGACAGGATCAGTTGAAACTCGGTTCATAACCAAAATACTAAGGAGATAGAACGATGCGATTCATGATGATTGTCAAACACGCCGAGAGGCAGGACCCACCTCCCAAAGCGCTGATGGATGCCATTGCAAAAATCGTTGAAGAGTCGGTGCAATCCGGAACGATGCTGGCTAACGGAGGCCTCACTTCCACAGCGCAGGGTGCCCGCGTTCGGCTCTCGGGCGGAAAGGTGACTGTGATAGACGGACCTTTCACTGAAGCCAAGGAAATCATCGGGGGTTATGCGCAGTTTGAATTGAAATCCAAGCAGGATGCGATTGAAAGCGCAGTCCGCTTCATGGAGCTTCACAAGGAGCACTGGCCGGAATGGGAGGGCGAGACGGAGGTTCGACAAATGTTCGAACCGGGAGATTTTCCGGGCAAGCCATCATAGCCTCAACTTGCGCTGGCGGAACAAAAATGATGTCATCGGTAGCTGTGACCGCTACCGATCCACATCGTGTCCCAACTGATCGAAACGAGACTGATCGAAACCAGAGCGACCGAACTAGCATCGCTCGTTCCATCGACGCGGTCTGGAGGATCGAGTCGCCCCGGCTCGTCGCCAGTCTCACGCGCATCGTGCGCGATATCGGTATTGCCGAGGATCTCGCGCAGGATGCTCTGGTCGCCGCCCTCGAACAATGGCCGGAATCTGGCATGCCAGACAACCCGGGCGCTTGGCTTATGGCCGCCGCCAAGCATCGTGCCATCGATCACTTCCGGCGAAACACGCGGCTTGAGCGCAAGCACGCAGAACTGGGGCGCGAACTCGAAGAGAAAGAGATGGCCGTGCCAGATTTTGAAGCGGCTCTCGACGACGATATTGGCGACGATCTCCTGCGACTGGTATTCACCGCGTGTCATCCAGTACTGCCAACGGAGGGTCGGGTCGCGCTGACGCTGCGCTTGCTCGGAGGCCTTACGACCGATGAAATCGCGCGCGGCTTTCTCGTCCCGGAAGCAACCGTTGCGCAGCGCATTGTGCGCTCCAAGCGCACGCTTGCCCAGAAGCATGTGCCCTTCGAGGTGCCGCGCGGGGCTGATCTTAATCTTCGCCTGTCGTCGGTGCTTGAGGTCATCTATCTCATCTTCAACGAGGGATATTCGGCGACCGCCGGCGACGACTGGATGCGGCCGGCACTCTGCGAAGAGGCGCTGCGGCTCGGACGCGTCTTGGCCGCACTCGCCCCACGCGAACCTGAAGCACATGGACTGGCCGCTCTCATGGAGATTCAAGCTTCGCGCTCCAGGGCACGGCTGGGTCCGTCAGGAGAGCCGATTCTCCTCTTCGATCAAAATCGCGCGCACTGGGATCAACTCCTCATTCAGCGCGGTCTCGCGGCCCTGCAGCTTGCAGAAAAGCTGCATGCCGGGAAGCTGGGAAGCACGCCAGGTCCGTATATGCTGCAAGCTGAAATTGCGGCGTGTCATGCACGAGCGCGCACGCCGGAGGAAACTGACTGGCCTCGCATTGTGTCGCTCTACGCGGAACTTGCCAGGGTTACGCCGTCGCCGGTGGTGGAATTGAATCGCGCGGTTGCGGTCGCGATGGCGTCGGGGCCAGCGGCCGGGCTCGAACTGGTTGATGCGCTCATCCCGGAGCCCTCACTCCGCAACTACCATCTGCTTCCAAGCGTTCGCGGGGATCTGCTCAGAAAGCTGAACCGCCTCGAAGAAGCCCGCGCCGAGTTCGAGCGTGCAGCATCGCTAACCCGCAACGCAAGAGAGCGCGAATTGCTGCTCGAACGGTCGCGGGCTTGCACAGCGGCCGCAGCCTCGGGATCGACTCCAAGCTGAAAGCAATCCGGAGAATCTTCCAAGAAATAAATCAGCGCAGGTTTTCACACCGCGCTCGGTCCAAAACTTATCATCACGTGCCGGGTTTATCTGACTGATGTGGTTTCCAACCAGCTATTGAGGTGTTCTATGCGGCGCATCGCTATCGTTTTCGCAGTGTTAATTTCTATTTCGGCAGTCAAATCTACCCAGGCGCAACAAAATGAATGGACTCCTCGGGGGATCGAGACCCTGGCGCAAAGCGCTTCCTCGAAAACTGCGTTCACCTTCGACCACTCGATGTTGATATTCGCATCCAAATTGGAAGGGGATAACGACGAGTTCCGCCGCGTGATCGCAGGGGTGAACGGAATCGCGGTGCACAACTACCATTTTCGCGCACCGGGGCAGTATGACCCGGCCTCTCTAAGTTCCCTGGACGAGGAGTACCGTGCGGCAGGCTGGAAACGGCTGATGAACCGTCATGACAAGAATGCGGCCTCGGGTATGACAGATCTCTGGGTCCGCGTAGAAAACAATGCGGTCAGCAACATCGCTGTCCTTCTTGCCAAATCGAATGAGGTGAGTTTCGTCGTCGTTTCCGGCTCCATCAGCCCGCTCGACCTTTCCCATCTTGGAGGGCATTTCGGTATCCCCAAGATCGAGGGCGGAGTGCTGGTGCCAAATAACTAGCACCATTACCGTTCCAACATCTCAGTCAGCGAGCCCACCCGCTCAAGCGCTGGCCGTATTAGTCATAGCTTCGACGGCGTCCATTAGGGTAGGAAAAACCAGGAAGAAAGGTTCCAGCTTTGTAATCTCAAACAATTGCCACACCCGCGGGTTCACGCCGCTTAGAGCGATGCGCCTTCCCGATTTCTGGCAACTTACATACATCCCCACCAGCAATCCCAGTCCGATCGAGTCCATGTAAGGCACGTGGCTCAGATCAAGGATCATAGTGCCGGCATTTTCTCCCCGCAGAGCGTTCTGCAAAGGCACCGAGGTCGTTGCCGTGAGCGGCCCGTTCAAACGCAACACGCGTTGTGCCTGATTCGCCCCCTCAAGCCTTTGGATTGTGAGCGACTCCCCAAGCATCGAATTTTCTCCTTCTCGTTAAACGAATGCTAGGACGCTCCGCTACGCAAGTCAACGAGGTTAACCACAAAATCGGGCGCAACATACGAAGCGTGTCGGATGAAGTGTGTTCCTGACAATCGTAGCCCGTTTGGGACTATAGACTCTAGCCCTAAGCCCCTATGCAACTTTTATCTTGACTTTGGTCTGCCTTGAGGAGCAAACATACCGAAATCCCCCCTTTTACCGGTTAAATCTGCCTGTAATTGAGCCCACTTCGTGAATTTTACGGAGGATTCAGGCATGAAGTTTGAGAAGTTCGCTTTTTCTTGCGGTGTGCGGTTGGTTTGTGCGCCGTTGCTTACAGTGTTGTTCGCCAGCTTGTCGAGCGCGCAGACTGTTTCCTCAGTAACCCTTACCCCCGCCAGTGTTCCGGCCGTCGTCTCGACCAAGGGCACCGTGACTCTGTCTGCGGCGGCGCCCTCGGGCGGCGCTATAGTAAAGCTCTCAACCAGCAACACCTCTTTGGCGCAAGTACCCGCGACCGTGACTGTGCCGGCAAAAGCGCGCAGCGCAACTTTCACGATTACAACCTCCACTGCCACCAGCCAGCAAACGGCCACAATTACGGGAACCTATAATAGCTCCAGCCAAAAGGCGACGTTGACGGTCCGAGTGCCGCTCATGGTCACAGCAGCCGGCGGTTTCCTTGGCGATAACAACCTGGCGACTCAGGCATGCATTGCGTATCCCCAATTCGGAGGGCTGGACGGCAAGGGCAACATATACATTGCCGATTCCTACGGCGACAGGATTCGCGAAGTCGGAGCCGGAACTGGAAAAATCTTCACCGTTGCAGGCGTTGGGCAATATGGCTACAACGGAGAGGGCATTAAAGCCACGACCACTGCCATGGGTTTTCCCCGAGGGCTGGTGGTGAATGCGGCCGGCGAGTTCTGGTATAGCGATCCCGGCAACAACCGGGTCCGCATGGTCAACTCTTCTGGCATTGTGAACACAGTCGCTGGCAACGGTACGGCAGGATACAAAGGCGACGGTGGAGCTGCTACTTCAGCGGAAATCAACCAGCCTTCCGGACTGGCTCTCGACGCTTCCGGCAATCTCTATTTCGCCGACACCGGGAACAATGTAGTCCGCATGGTGAATAGTTCGGGCAATATTCACACCATTGCGGGAAATGGAACTGCAGGTTTTTCCGGAGACGGCGGAGCTGCCACCAGCGCGAGTCTGAACTCTCCCCACGGCTTGGCTTTTGACACCAACGGAAATCTGTACATTGCCGATGACTTGAACAACCGGGTTCGTATTGTTTCCGGTCTGGGCGGCAGCACGGTCACCATCAACACGTATGCCGGCGACGGCGATCCCGGTGTTGCGGGCGACGGCGGCTTGGCTTCGAAAGCGGCGATTGGGCTTCCCCGTGGCGTTTGGGTCGCCAACGGAATGCTTTACATCTCTGATGCAGGACTATCGAGAGTTCGAGCCGTTAGTCTCAAGTCTGAGATTATCAATACCGTGGCGGGTTCTACCGCCGGATACAACGGCGACGGGAATGCTCCTCTTAAATCCATGTTCCTGTCGCCGACCGGGCTAATGATCGATTCCGCGGGCGATCTGTTGATCGTCGACACTGGAAATGATCGCGTTCGCAAAGTAAACGCAGCCGGAACCACGGTCAGCACCATTGTTGGCGGCTACGTAGGAGATGGCGGCGTTGCCACCAACGGATGCTTGAATAGCCCCGAAAACATCGCTTTTAACTCCTCTGGTAGTTTCTACGTAGTGGAAGGTGGCAACCGCGTGCGCCAAGTGAGCGGAGGCAATATCAGCACACTCGCGGGCACGGGAGTTACCGGATACTCCGGCGACAAGGGGCCTGGGAGCGCTGCGACCGTTAATTCCCCAATGGGCGTAGCTGCAGATCCGTCGGGAAACGTTTACATTGCCGACACCGGCAACAACGTCATCCGCGTCGTCAACTCCAGCAAGGAAATTACAACGTTTGATAAGGACTCAACTTTCAAAAATCTTACGTCCCTAACCACCGACTCCGCGGGCAATATTTATTCCGTCGATAGTGGCGCGTGTGTCGTGCGCAAGCTCACCCCAGCTGCCAGCAGTACGATCGTGGCGGGTGTGCTCAACGATTGCGGCTACAACGGGGATAATATTCCGGGCACCTCGGCTAGGCTGAACCAGCCCTACGGCGTCGCTCTCGATGCGGCAGGAAATATCTATATCGGCGATGCCGGTAACAATCGTGTTCGCAAGATAACCATAAAAACTGAAACCATTTCAACCATTGTCGGCACCGGGACCTGCGGCTACAGTGGAGATGGCGGAAAAGCAATCTCGGCCGAACTGTGCACCCCCTCGGGTGTGGCGGTCGACCCCGTCGGCCGCATCTTCATCGCTGATTATTCCAATTTCCGTGTTCGGCTCGTTAGCACCAATGGTGTGATCAGCACCTACGCGGGCGCGGGACTTCCCGGCTATAACAACAACGGCCGCCTGGCCACGAAGACCAACCTGGGTGGGCCGATCGCCGTTGCGATTGGACCCTCGAATGTTTTGTATGTCGCGGACGATCAGAGCTACCGCGTTCGCGTAATCCAATAATCCTTGATCCTAACGAAGATGACTCTTAAACGATGATTCTTAGCGACGGCACGCTGGGCGGAAGGTTTTCCCGCTCAGCGTGCTACGACTTCGGATGGAACAGGATTTCGCGCACGCAGAGAACCGTCTGAGCACTACAGTAAATCCTGTAGCCAAGGGAAGCTTCAAAATACTCAAAGATTCCCACGAAACTTTACGTTCATTTCTGGGTTTACAATAGTCAACAGTTTCCGCCGGGTCGCTAGATCACCTGACGGCGGCTTGAAACGCGGGTTTAGCTCGGGCAAACCTGTGTGAGCCTCTGAGAGGATGATGAGACCCTACACCCCCACTGTGTGCATTCCTACGATTACCGGACAGCCTGATTTGCGCAATCCTGACTCGCGCCAGCTTGATTCTCCACAGCTTGATTCTCCTCAGTATGATTCGCCGCAGAATGTTTCCGGCATTAGCAAACGCATGATGCTCGCACGTGTTCTCGCAACTGCGACAGCGCTGCTTTTGGCGCTGACGCTGGGTCAAGGAAAGTCGTACGCGCAGCAGACGCCGGATAATGGCCAATACGCAGCACCATACGACCCTAACCAGCAGTCGGGCTATAACAATAACAACAGTAATGTGAATACCGGCGAGCAGCCCGGCTACCCAGAGCAGGATCCCTATGGGCAAGAGGCCTACCCGGAGCCCGCCTCGCCTACAGATACTGAACCAGCTAACGAGCCGACGCCAGCGCTAAGTGCGCCAGATCTAGAACAGTTGGTGGCGCCGATCGCGCTCTACCCCGATGCGCTCGTCGCACAAGTACTCATGGCCGCAACCTATCCGTTACAGGTGTCGCAGGCTGACCACTGGCTTCGGGCTCAAGGCTATGCTCCGGCTGAGGAGATTGTTGCTGGAGCGGACGCCCAGCCCTGGGATCCGAGCGTGAAAGCACTGACGGAGTTTCCGCAAGTCTTGACAGAGATGGACCAGAACTTGAACTGGACCACCGAACTTGGGAATGCCTACTACAACCAGCCGCAGGATGTGCTGCACGCCGTGCAGGTAATGCGCCAGCGCGCGCAGGCGGCCGGAAATTTGCGAAGCACTCCCCAGGAATCCGTGAGCTACGATCAGGGCAACATCGTGCTCGCTCCGGCGAATCCGCAAGTGGTCTATGTTCCCGCCTACAATCCGTGGGCTGTGTACGGGGAGCCCGTATCGCCCTATCCTGGTTTCTCGGTGATTGGGGCGATCGGCTCATTCTTGGGTTCAGCGTTCGGTCCGTCGGGCATCCAGTTTGGTTTGGGTATTGCCATGACGGCTTTCACGCACACGCCCTGGGGATGGCTGGGTTGGGGTCTGAACTGGTTGGCTCAAGCAGTGCTCTTCAATCACTCAAACTATTATTCCCACAGCACGACAGTCGCCGATTGGGGATTGCCGCATGGCGGTCCACGCGCATTTTCTGGAAGGGGAATGACGGCACAGGGAATGATGGGTAGAGGAATGACGGCACGAGGAATGACGGCACGAGGAATGACGGCACGAGGAATGACTTCACGAGGAGTGAACCGATCCGACCGGACCTTCGGCGGCTATGGCAGAGCCGGCGCGGGATACGGTCAAGCACGTTCACCAGGACAAGGATTTGCTCGAGCGCGAAATCAAGACGGATTCGCGGGCAACCGCGGAGATACCTATAACCACAATTATCAGCGATCCCGCGCTAGCTACGGGACAATGTCTCGAGGATTCCAGCCCGCAATTGCGAGATCGCAAACTAACCGAACCCAAGAATATAGATCGCAAGAATATGGGTCGCAGCGCTATGGGAACGACCGATACGCGTCTAACTCCTATGGCAGATCCTACTCCTATGCCAGATCATCCGGCAGCTATAACAATCGCGCAAATTCAATGTACGGTGGTTCAACGCGATCCGGTTCGGTGAGATCTGGTTCAATCGGATCTGGTTCAATCCGGTCTGGTTCGATGCGATCCAGCCGCACGCCCGGCGCAGGTTTTCAGCGCAGCGACTTCGGCAAGCGCTCTTCCGGTGGTTCTAAGGGTTACGGTTTTTCCGGTTCTTCCAAAAAGCACTCGGGTGGCTTCCACTTTGGCGGCGGACACGCGCCGAAAAACTCTGGCGGAGGAAAAAACTTCAGCCACGGCCACTCCGGCGGAGGCGGCCACTCTGGCGGTCACTCTGGCGGCGGCCATCACCATCACTGAGAAACACTATTACGACGAAATCCAGCCAACTAAATGCGGACCTGCCCTAGCCCGGATTTAAGGAAGCATATTTCCGATGCGGCGAATCTGGGCGCCGACCGCTTTAAGTTTTTCTTCAATTTTTTCGTAGCCACGGTCAATGTGATACACACGGTCGATGATCGTTTCGCCGTCGGCAACCAGGGCGGCTAGGACCAAAGATGCGCTGGCGCGCAGGTCTGAGGCGAGCACGGCGGCGGCGCTGAGCGGGGTTTTGCCGACCACTACCGCGCGCCGGCCTTCGATTTTTATATTTGCCCCCATCCGAACCAATTCCTGCGCGTGCATGAAGCGATTCTCAAAAATATTCTCGGTGATGATGGACGTGCCTTCCGCCTGTGTAGCCAGCGCCATGAATTGCGCTTGCATGTCGGTGGGAAAGCCGGGATATTCCTCCGTCGTGAGATCCGAAGCGGTGAAGGGATTGTCACCCATGACGCGAACCGAATCCTTATTGGCTTTTGTCTTTACACCGGCATCTTTTAGTTTTGCGAGGATGGCGACCAGGTGAGTGGGATCGCATCCCGCAATGTTGAGATCTCCTCCCGTGAGCGCACCGGCGATGAGAAACGTGCCCGCCTCGATGCGGTCGGGGATAATGCGATGCTTCACTCCCCTCAACTTGTTCACGCCTTTTATTCGGATCGTGGGCGTGCCAGCCCCCTGAATTTTCGCTCCCATTTTATTGAGTAAGGCGGCGAGGTCGGCGACCTCGGGCTCGCGCGCGGCATTCTGCAGAACGGTTTCCCCATCGGCCAGAGTGGCCGCCATGAGCAGGTCTTCGGTGCCGGTGACGGTAATTTTGTCGAACAGAATTTCTGTACCGCGGAGACGGTCGGCTTTCGCCTCAACGTAGCCGTGATCTTGCGTAATTGTTGCTCCCAAGAGTTCGAGGCCTTTGATGTGCAGATCGATGGGGCGCTGTCCGATCGCGCAGCCGCCGGGAAGCGACACCCGAGCCCGCCCACAGCGGGCAACCAGTGGTCCGAGCACCAACGTGGAGGCGCGCATCGTTTTCACTAGATCGTACGAAGCTTCTGGACTGGCAAGACTCTGGCAGTGGATGGTCGTACGGTGGTGGGCCCGTCCGTAGCCCAGTTCGACCTCCGCGCCCATGGCGGCGAGAAGGTTGCGCGTAGTGTGAATGTCGCGTACTTGCGGAATGTTTTCCAGAATGACCGGCTCATCGGTGAGCAGAGCCGCGGCCATGCAGGGCAGAGCGGCATTTTTTGCTCCGCTGACGCGCACAGTCCCGAGCAGCGGCTCGCCGCCGCGGATTACAAGTTTATCCATTGCGTATATCGTCCGTGTGTGGTGGCTACCGAGTAACGGCCTATTCTAGCGGGGAATCGAGCGCGAGATAGGTAATCGGGAGGGCACGACCCTTTGTACGTGTTCAAGAATGAAGTCAGCTCGCTCCGCCGGCGAGACTAACGGCAACTCCACGACCTCGTATCCGCATTCTTCATAGACCTGACGCATCAGGTTGCAGGTTCTGACCGCCTCCTCAAAGGACTGCTTGCGCTCGGTATCGGTAGCGTAGATTTCAGCCCATGCCGGAGCCAGAAAAGCTTTCGCGGCGTAGCGATATGCCACGCTCGCGGCAACCGCCTCGGCATCATCGTGGCCGATCAATCCTAAGTAGCCAACAGTATCGGGGATACCGCGATCGCAGAAGGTGATTTGCGATGCCGTCATCTGCTCGCGAAAGGACAGAATCGAACGTTCGAGCATAAGCTTGGCATACCGGGCGGTATCGCCCCAGGGAAGGGCAGTCCCACCGCTCTGAACCTGCTCCTGGATAATTTGCCTGGCCACTTCCGGAATGCCGGCAAATCCCCGGCGCTGAAGCTCAGCCAGGATCGTGGTTTTGCCGGCTCCCGGGCCGCCAGTCAGTACATAAAGATTCGGGTTCTGCATAGATGATGCCGCAGGGCGTCAGCAAAATAGTCCCTCGCGCCTGCGACAAAGATCAAGAGCTCTTAACCGTCAAGTCCGGTAACAATGCCCTAAATTCGCAAAAGAACTTCCGCCCGGTACGAAATCAGGAAACGAACTCATCTCATACTTGACAATCAATTTTCACCCTTGACAATCAATCCATATTTCTGCAAATATGGAAATATGTTAGTAGCCAGCAAGAAAAGCGCCGAGCAGGTAGCAAAGTACGCCGACATGCTCTCTGCGATGGGCACGGAGCCCCGGCTTCGTATCATGCAGTTGCTGTTATCTGCACATCCGGAAGGCTTGATTGTCGGCGATATCCAGTCAGAGCTTGATATTCCGAATTCCACGCTTTCGCATCACCTGGAAAAACTCAGAAACGAAGACCTTGTGAACGTGCGGCGCGAGAGCACCTTCTTGCGCTATACAGCCAACTCCGATGCACTGCAGGGGCTTCTGCAATTCCTGTATGCCGAGTGCTGCACCCGAAACAAGGCTGTTAAGCCGCAGAATATCGTCCAAATTTGTAAATAGGAGAAGTCCGCCATGAGTAGTACCGATATTGATATTAAGAACATCGCCAAAGAAAAGTATGGCCAGGCAGCGTTGCGCGTCAAAGCCGGTGGCAGTAGTTGTTGCGGAGCGTCCGCGGCTAGTGCATCGTGCTGCGACCCGATCACTTCTAACTTGTACGATTCGTCTCAGGCGGGAGAAGTCCCTGAGGAAGCCATGCTTGCCTCGTTGGGATGTGGAAATCCGACTGCCCTGGCAAGCTTGAATCCAGGTGAGGTGGTTCTGGACCTTGGCTCGGGCGGCGGGGTGGACGTACTGCTATCGGCGAAGCGAGTCGGTCCCACCGGCAAGGCCTATGGTCTCGACATGACGGATGAGATGCTCTCACTGGCTAACGAGAACAAACGGAAAGCAGGCGCCGAGAATGTCGAATTCCTGAAGGCCGAAATCGAGCATATTCCTCTGCCGGATAACTCTGTCGATGTCATTATTTCGAATTGCGTGATCAACCTCTCAGCCGATAAAGATCGAGTATTCCGAGAAGCTTTTCGAGTGCTGAAGCCGGGCGGGCGCTTTGCCGTATCGGATGTGGTTACTCGCGGCCAGGTTCTTCCAGAAATTCGCCAGAGCATACTTCTCTGGGTGGGCTGCGTTGCGGGTGCTCTAGAAGAGAACGAATACCGGGCCAAACTTGGGTCGGCTGGGTTCGAGAAAATTGATATTGAGCCCACCAGAGTCTATCGCCTGGAGGACGCTCGCGAATTTCTATCCGGACAGAACGTCGACGTGGATGCCATTGCGCCCCAGGTTGACGGAAAGTTCATGAGCGCTTTCGTGCGGGCGGTAAAACCGCAACCAAAGGTAACTTCTTGCGAGCCGGCCTCCTGCAACTGATGGAACAAAATGCAAAGACACTACAACTTCCTGTTCCTATGTACAGGAAACTCGGCTCGCTCCATCATGGCCGAGGCCATCATGAACTTCAAAGGCCGGCCGAACTTCACTGCCTTCAGTGCTGGAAGTCATTCTTCGGGCAGAGTTCGACCAGAGGCTTTAGCACAACTAGAGAGTGCTCATTTGCCCACTGACGGTCTCCGAAGCAAGAGTTGGGACGAGTTCGCCAAGCCCGGCGCCCCAAAAATCGACTTCGTCGTCACCGTCTGTGACAATGCGGCAAAGGAAGTCTGCCCCATTTGGCCCGGTCATCCACTGACAGCTCACTGGGGAGTTCCCGATCCGGCTGCGGTATGCGGCACCGCAGAGGAGATCCAGCGGGCCTATCGCAATGCCTTCTTTACCCTCGAACGACGCATCGTTCTATTCCTCTGCCTCCCGTTCGCTACCATCGACAAGCTGGCAATTCAGCGAGAGATCGACAATATCGGTCACCAATGAAATTTAACTTGCCTGCCAGACTGACGGCTGAGTTTCTAGGTACCGCATTTCTCGTTGCGGCCGTGATTGGGTCGGGCATCATGGGCGAACGGCTGGCGGGTGGGAATGTCGCCGTTGCCCTCCTCGCGAACACCATTGCGACAGGCGCAGCGTTGGCTGCCCTCATCCTGACGTTTGGACCGATTTCCGGGGCACACTTGAATCCAGTCGTTACTCTTGCAGACGCAACTGAACGGGGTATTCCCTGGCCCGAAGCGTGGGCGTACATGCTCGTGCAGTGTGTGGGAGGAGTGACCGGAGCGATCATCGCGCATCTGATGTTTGGCTTGCGCTGGTATTCTCTCTCCTCACATTCCCGGCATGGATGGGCGTTGGTTCTCAGCGAGTTCGTAGCCACGTTCGGACTGTTGTCCGTAATCTGGGGATGTTCCCGATTGCGCTCGACAGCGGTACCATTCGCCGTCGCCAGCTACATCACCGCCGCCTACTGGTTCACGGCTTCGACTTCGTTCGCAAACCCCGCTGTAACAATTGCCCGCTCCTTGTCTGACACCTTTGCTGGGATTCGGCCGTCCGATGTTCCACTGTTCATCGTGGCCCAAATCGCGGGTAGTTTATCTGCGACCTTCCTGTTTCGATGGCTTGTCCCCACCCTCTCTTTACACGCAGACGAGGTGTTGTTGCCACACTCGCACACCTAAGATATTCCAACCCGTTATCATGCTGTCTGCGATTGCATCGGGAATCTCTGCTGTTTACTTTCCTGATCGCCGCGCCAGGAGGTAGTTGGTTGCTCGACAGCAAGCATGCGGACCACACAACAACTTAAATCTGAAGCGCTCTCCCCGCGATCGCCCACGCTCTTGCGCGACCTGGCGCTTCTATATTTGCGCTTGGGCACTACCGCGTTTGGTGGCCCGGCAGTGCATATTGCGTTGATGGAGGATGAAGTTGTGCGTCGCCGCCAATGGATGACGCGACAGGAATTCCTCGATCTTCTGGGCGTCGTCAATCTCATACCAGGCCCGAACTCTACCGAAATGGCGATCCAGATTGGTTATCGCTTGGCCAGCTGGCCGGGGTTGCTGATTGGAGGAGTTTGTTTCATCCTACCCGCAGCCCTTCTGACACTGGCGCTAGCCTGGGTCTACGTCCGTTATGGCACGCTACCGCAAGTTGCCAGCGTTTTGTATGGAATCAAAGCTGTCATGATCGCCGTCGTTTTGCAAGCCATCTGGAATCTTTCCCGCACTGCGCTCAAGACCAGGCTGCTAGCGATTATTGGCGCATTTGCCGCAGCGGCGAACGCAGCTGGATTGAACGTGCTGCTCGTTCTGTTTGGTGCTGGAATCGCAACCACGCTTGCAAAAAGGGCAGCAACCCGCACGAAAACGATTTCTTTGCGCAGCGTGACTTGGCCTCTCGTCGGAAGCATTTCCGGCGCCACCGGAATTGTGGGCAATGGAGTTCCCTTCGGTCTGATGCCACTGTTTCTTTTTTTCCTGAAAGTCGGCGCGACTCTTTTCGGGAGCGGCTACGTTCTGCTGGCTTTTCTTCGGTCTGATCTGGTAGCTCGTCTCCACTGGCTCAGCGACAAGCAATTGCTGGACGCGATCGCTATTGGACAAATCACACCGGGACCGGTTTTCACCACAGCAACTTTCGTCGGTTACCTGCTTGGCCGCATTCCGGGCTCGGCCGTCGCCACCATCGCAATTTTTCTTCCGGCTTTCGTCTTTATCGCGATTATCGGCCCGCTGTCCGCCCGGATGCGAAAATCCCCGATGCTCGGAGCCTTCCTCGACGGAGTGAATGTTGGCGCGCTGGCTCTGATGGTGGTGGTTACCTGGAGTCTGGGCAAAGCCGCGCTGGTCGACGTGACTACCGTTGTGCTGGCTGTCTTGAGTGCAATCGCGATCATTCGTTTCAAAATCAACTCAACTTGGCTAATCTTGGCCGGGGGGCTCGTCGGTTATCTAGGCCATAGGTTCCTATCTTGAGTTTCCGTCGTATTAAGACCGTCGCGTAGAACACCCGGAGATATATAACATCGAGATACAAAACAGCATGAAGATACAAAACAACCGAAGATACAAAAGGAGTGTTATGACTGGAGGCGAAAGGCCCCATAATACGCGATACACAAAATTTTGATGCCTGGCATCGAGATTATGCATCGAAGGAATTGAGTGGACGGTTGACCAATGCACCGGCACAGCTTAGTATCGCAAGAAGTATGACCAGTTTCAGCAATCTTCGCCAGACCGGCATGTGTGCATGTTGTTGTTGTTGTGCATGCGTGTGCTCTGGCGCAGGGAGGCTGCTGACTTAAAAGTTTTATAGTTTTCATCAGCACTGATAACCCACCGCCAGAGACCTTCTGGCGGTGGGTTTTTCTTTGCGGCAAATCGGACTGAGTAAATCAGGAGCCGGCAAGGCAGAACAAGGGCAAATCAGTTATGGCAGACGCAGTCAAAGAAACCAAAGCACAAAAGTCAGAGCGCCTGAAGCGCGCCATGAATCCGTGGGAGGGCTTGGCCGAGATTCGCCGTTTCGCGCGCGAGGGCTTCGACTCCATCCCCCCGGAGTGGATCGGAACCTACTTCCGCTGGTGGGGAGTTTACACCCAAGGCGATGGCGCCGGCGTGGTTGCTGGCAAAGACGGCCAGGGACGCGCTTTGCCCTTCTTCATGCTACGGATTCGCATTCCCAACGGCCTTTTGCGTTCAGACCAGCTTCGCACCATCGCCAGTCTCACCAGCCGCTATGCTCGCGGAATTGCTGATCTCACCGTTCGTCAGAACATTCAGTTGCACTGGGTCTCCATTGAAGCCCTTCCCGAAGTTTTGGATGAACTCTGGCGTGTCGGCCTGAACACGATCGGTGCCTGCGGCGATGTTACGCGAAATATCACCGGCTGCCCGGTTGCCGGCGTCGATGCGGACGAGATCTGCGATGCTTCCTCGCTCGCGCTGGATGTAGATCGGATGCTCGCCGGGAATGCCGAGTTCTACAACCTGCCCCGCAAGTTCAAGATCTCCATTACCGGATGCCGCGTCTGGTGCCCTTATCCCGAGATTAACGACGTCGGCTTGACTGCGATCGAGCGCGTTGCTCAAGGGCAGCATGAGGTTGGTTTTAGTCTGCGCGTCGGCGGCGGACTCTCCACTGATCCCTACCTCGGCGCTCGCCTGAATGCATTCGTGCGCTGGAATCAAGTTCTGCCCGTGATCAAAGGAGTCGCCGAACTGTTCCGCGACGCCGACTCACTGCGCGAACATCGCGAGCGTGCCCGTCTGAAATTTCTCTTCCTCCGCCATGGCTGGACGCCGAATGACTTCCAGAAAGAACTCGAGCGCCGCATCGGTTTCCAACTCGATCCTGCCGAAGCCGAGCAACCGCCCGACGACGTCTACCGCGATCACATCGGCATCCATCCGCAGAAGCAAACCGGCCTTTGCTATGTGGGCGCGACGGTTCTCCGCGGAAGAATTACTCCCGAACAAATGCACGCCGCCTCCGATCTGGCCGATCGCTTCGCGAACGGCGAGCTGCGCACCACCAACATGCAGAACCTCCTGATCGTCAATGTGCCGCGTCTTCAAGCCGACGATCTGGCGAAAGAGTTAGCCGCCATCGGGCTCCCGGTTAGCGGTTCGCCGTTCTGGCGCGGCGCGGTCGCTTGCAGCGGTACGGAATTTTGCAAGCTTGCCATCACTGAGACGAAGAGCTTTTCCCGCTGGCTCGTCGAAGAGTTGGAAGAACGACTGCCCGGCTTCGATCAGCACCTGAAACTCCACGTCACCGGCTGTCCCAACAGTTGCGGTCAACATTGGATCGCCGACATCGGAATCGAAGGCAAGAAGCTGAAGCATAACGGACAAATGGAGGATGCGTACTACTTCTGCCTCGGTGGCGCTCTCGGCCTGAATCAGTCAATTGCCAGGCCGGTCGGATATCGCTGCCTCGCGACCGAAGTTCCCGAAGCCATCGAACGACTCTTGCGGAGATACCTGGCCGATGGCAGGCCTGGTGAAAATCTGCGCCGCTTTTTTGCCCGCCACAGCGACGCCCAGCTGCGCAGCTTCCTCGCCGGAGAGTTCGTAGAAGCTGTCCCCCGCGATTTGCCCGAGGGGCGTGTGCCAAGTGCGGTTGAGGGTTAGGAGAACTTTGGAGAAAGCGACACTGATGCTGCATTTGATTTACAAACGGCGGATTGATGGGTGGAGCACCGCTTAGGGGTGCAATTAAGAGATGGAGGAAAGCTGGGGCTTTCGCCCCGTAACAAACCAATGAGCGCCTTATTTCCATTGTTCCTGAAGCTCGCCGGTAAACGTTGCCTCGTGGTTGGGGCAGGGAAGATCGGCGAGCCGAAAATTTCCAGCCTTCTTGATACGGGCGCGGCCATCCACGTGGTCGCTCTCGAAGCCTCAGAACAGGTGCACGAATGGGCAAAAGCTGGCAAGATCGCACTCGAGCTACGCGCCTTCAATCCCGAGGACTTGCGCGGAACCTTCTTAGCCGTGGTGGCCACAGCTTCACGCCCCCTGAACGCATCGATCTATCGCGAAGCCCAGCGTCGCGGTGTTCTCTGCAACGTTGTCGATGACCCGGAATTTTGCGACTTCTACTATCCCGCCGTAGTGCGCCGCGGTGATCTTCAAATTGCAATTTCCACGAATGGTCAAAGTCCGTCTCTGTCGCAAAGACTTCGGCAACAACTGGAACGGCAGTTCAGTCCTGCTTATGCGCAATGGGTCGCGGAACTCGGGGAGACCAGAAAGTATGTGCTGGCCAGCGATCTTCAGCCCGAGCGCAAGCGTGAACTTCTGCACTCGTTAGCCAGCCGTCAGGCTCTGGAGGCGGCGTTAGCCGAACATTCCCCCGCCACACCATCCGCCATGAATCAACCTACGGAAAACGAAGCGAGGGAATCTGCATGAACGGAAAAGTCTATCTCGTAGGCGCAGGCCCCGGCGATCCCGAACTCCTCACCGTGAAAGCTCTGCGATTGCTCACCGCCGCTGACGTTGTGCTCCACGACGATCTCGTCCCCACCGAAATTCTGCGATTGATTTCACCCTCCGCTGATGTGAGGAATGTGGGCAAGCGTTGCGGCAGCAAGGCAATCCGGCAGGAAGAGATCAATTTCCTGATGGTTACTCTCGCCGGCTCTGGTTTGCAGGTAGTTCGCCTGAAGAGCGGAGACCCGTTGATCTTTGGCCGTGCCGGGGAAGAAATCGAAGCCTTGCGTGCGTCAGAGATTGAATTCGAAATCGTGCCCGGCGTTACCTCGGCGCTTGGAGCCGCAGCCGCCGCCGGAATTCCTCTCACGCACCGGCACATGTCTTCCACCCTGGTGCTCACCGCCGGCCATCGGGCTTCCGGAAAGGCCGATGCGGAGTGGAACCGATGCGCTGCGTCCTCGTCGACACTTGTCATCTACATGGCGGGTACGAATTATTCCGACACTTCGAACAAACTAAAGGCCGCCGGGTTCGCTGACCAAACCCCTTGCGCGATTATTTCCCGCGCGACAACTTCCCAGCAGCGAATTCACCGAACCACCATTTCAAATCTACATCGTTCGCCGGCGCTCGCTTCTCCAACTCTGCTCGTGGTCGGCGAGGTAGTCCGATTCGTCGACCAGCGTTCAGGACGCAAAGCAGCAACCCTTGCAGAGTTCGAGAAAATCGCCGCTGCGCTTCCACCCGCCGCCTTTCTACCTACCGAAAACGTGCAATCAGATGAGGAGCCGTTGTCGTGAAAGAAATGAAAAACATGAAAGCCATGAACGTGAAAGACATAATCGTAAAAGATCTGATCGTAAAAGATATGGACGTAAAGGACATGAAAGAAGAAGTCGCCGCATTGCGCGGCGTCTCCGAAACCTGGAAACCAGAGCGCGTCCTCGCATGGGCGTTCGATACTTTCGGAGATGCAGTGGCGATCTCTTCCGCGTTTGGCGTCGAAGGCATGGTTCTGATTGATATGGCTTCGAGACTGCGCCAGAGTTTTCGCCTCTTTACGGTGGACACCGAATTTCTGTTTCCCGAAACCTACAACCTCATGGATCAAGTCGAGCAGCGATATGGCGTCACCATCGAAAGGGTGTACGCGCTCAACTCGCCGGACGAGCAGGAGCGACTTCACGGTCCCGCATTGTGGCAACGAAATCCCGATCTATGCTGCCAGCTGAGAAAGGTCGAGCCGCTGCAACGCAAGTTAGGCGAACTGCAAGCCTGGATCACCAGCATTCGCCGCGATCAAACCGCAGCCCGGGCCAGCGCAAGAAAGGTCGAGTGGGATTCTAAATTTGGTTTGGTGAAGATCAATCCCATCGCCGACTGGAATTCGAAGCAGGTGTGGCAATACATTCGCACGCATGACGTTCCCTACAACGCGCTGCACGAGCGCAATTATCCCAGCATCGGTTGCACCCACTGCACCCGCGCAGTGCGCCCCGGGGAAGATGCCAGAGCCGGGCGCTGGTCAGGAACTTCGAAAACCGAGTGCGGACTGCACATCATTCAACCGATAGTGAATCCGCCGGAAGCGGGCGCATAATTACAAGCCCGAAATGCCGATCCACTCCGGATTGCTCTGGGAAAAATGCAATGCTCGTCCGAAGGCGCAAAGCCTCCCTGCGCCGGCGTAATGCGCAGGCGTACCGCGGAAGGGGTACCGTGAATGATCAAGGCGCTGTAAAATATAGCTTCGTAGAGTTGACAGCTTAAAGAACTGCCAGCGGACACCTTTTTCCCGGAGCCCACAATGTCGCAAAACAATGGTCGCTCAACCTCCCTCCGCCTGAAAACCGGCCTCGCCGAGATGCTCAAAGGCGGCGTAATTATGGATGTGACGAACGCTGAGCAGGCTGCCATCGCCGAAAAAGCTGGAGCTGTGGCGGTCATGGCACTCGAGCGCGTCCCCGCGCAGATCCGCGCGGAGGGCGGCGTTGCACGCATGGCTTCGCCTAAAAAGATTCGCGAGATCATGGCCACTGTGTCAATCCCAGTGATGGCCAAGTGCCGCATCGGACACTTCGCCGAAGCGCAAATCTTGCAGGAACTCGGCGTCGACTACATCGACGAATCCGAAGTGCTCACTCCCGCCGACGAAGCCCACCACGTCGATAAGCACGCCTTCAAAGTCCCATTCGTCTGCGGCGCGCGCAATCTTGGCGAAGCCCTCCGCCGCATCGCCGAAGGCGCAGCCATGATCCGCACCAAAGGTGAGGCCGGCACCGGCGACGTAGTCCACGCGGTCAAGCACATCCGCCAGATCGTGCAGGAGATGAAAATCCTCACCGTCCTCGGCGAAGAAGAACTCTATGCCAAAGCGAAAGAACACGGTGCGCCCTACGAACTGATAAAGCTGGTCGCGAAAGAAGGAAAGCTGCCGGTGCCGAATTTCTCCGCCGGAGGCATTGCCACGCCCGCCGACGCGAGTCTTGTAATGCAGTTAGGCGCCGAAGCCGTCTTCGTCGGCAGCGGCATCTTCATGAAAGATTCCACCACCTTCGCCGACCCCGTCGAAGCCGAGAAGCGCGCCCGCGCCATCGTCAAAGCCGCCACGCACTTCAACGATCCTAAAGTATTACTTGAAGTCAGCGAAGACCTTGCAGGAGCGATGAAGGGGCTGGCTGTGGCCGGGATGGATGAGGCGCACATGCTGCAAACCAGAGGATGGTAAGTTGAGGGGAATGACGCGCTTTTGGGTGGCGCAGCGCTTCCAGCGCTGCGATTCACGCGCCACCTGAGCGCCTTTAGCCGCTGAGGTGGGTCATCAAGCTGAACTTCTGGCCATGCTGAACAATAGGGATACTTTCAGGACTAGCGACTAATCCTCGCTTGACAGCATTCCGCCGAATATATTCTCGGAAAGCGAAATATTCTTCCAAGTCTCGAACGCGCCGGTCGTAGTAACTGGGTTGCCAAATTTCATGCGCAAAACCCAACTCCTTTTTCGCTCGATAAGAAAATCCGCCTTTGATTAGCTGCATATCATAATTAGGGCGCACCAAAACAGATAACGTTGCGCTTCGGCTAAATCGGCCTATTATCCCTTAAGAACAATCAGTAGGAGCTACATACATGGCTGCAAATCAAGTGATCCTTTAGTTCGACAATCAGCAAGATGCTGTGCTTTTCACGCTGGCTGCCAGCTCGGTAATGTCAGCAGAAGAGCCGACCGACAGCGGCAATGCAGCGGCCAAAGGTTGCGCAGGAGATTTGCAAAGCCAGTCGAATCACGACTGCGGGTGTTCTGAACTTTGCCTGAAAGGGGCACAATTAGATGATTCGAAAACTTGCTCTGCAAATAGGAATTCCCACGCTACTCGCACTCATGGCTTGGAATGCATATCTTGCCGTCAGCCATCTAAAAGGGATGCAGAAAATCGCGGCCCTGACAATGGAAAGCTCGACGATGCAAGCGGAACTCTCCGGTGTTTTGCAAGACTTGACCGACATGGAAACAGGTCAGCGCGGGTTTCTGCTAACAGGCAATGCTACGTACTTGCAACCCTACTCCGACGCGAACGGCAGAATCGCAACGGACCTTGCCGGCCTTCGTGTAGGACTAGCTCACCGGGGGGAGCACGAGCAATCTCTGGAGTCGCAGCTGGAGTCTTTGGCTAGCTCAAAGCAGGCTGAGATCGAGCGCACGATTAGTTTGCGCCAACAGGGGTATCGCCTTCGTTCTTTCAGGGTTGTGGATACAAACGAAGGCAAGGAGTACATGGATCAGATTCGCCGGATTGCGTCCTCGCTAGAATCGTCGGAAAGCGGTAATTTCGCCCAACTCGACAGCGAGAAATCTGCCAAACTGAAGAAATTTTTGTGGATCAGCATCGCTTCGAATTCCGCCATGCTTCTAATAGCGGCATGTTTGTTCGGGCTGATGAGACGGCATGGGCGACTGCTGGAAGAAGAAGCCGCTAAAAGCAGAGAAGAGTTAGCCGTCCGTGATTTACAGCTACAAAAACTAACCTCTGCCCTTTCTGGCCAAGCGCGCTCCGATATCACTGCCATCAACACCATTTCAGGATTGCTGCTGGAAAATTACGGTTCATTTCTTCCCCGACGGGGGCACGAATATGCTGAGCAGATGAAGGAAGCGGCGGCACAAATGGAGCGGCTTCGACAAGACCTACTTAGCACTCCACGCTTCGAGGCAGCTTAGCAATCCAGCAGGGAGCAGGTGCCGATGCCTCGCGATATCTGGGCGCTTGCTGCCTAAAGATTCCTTAACGCTCTGGAAAGACGCTGACCCCGACATCCCCCCGCCCTAAAGCAGGCAAAAGCGGAGGATGCGAAGCTGCGATGAGTGCCTTTGGACCCACTATGACGACTGTGGCTGCCCCACCCTCCGCGATTTTCGGCGTAATGGCCCGCTCTTCGCGAGCAGATGCTGCGAACATTGATGGTCGCGATTAGTGGATACCTCACTCCGCAGGCAGGGCTCTAGCTACCAGCAGCGCCGTTCCGCCGAACAGCAACGTGTCGAAAACAAAGTTGATCGCATCCGTCATCTGGGAGGGATCACGAGTCACGGCCAGAATCGGCAGGTAGAGGCAGACAGTGAGCACTGTCATCATCACACCGATCCACGCCGCGGAGGTGCGGGGCCGCTTGTTGAGAAGCAGTGCCGTTCCCGCAAGCAGCAGGAAAGCGCCCACGGGGTATCCCCAGAGCGCGTGAAGCGGAATCCATGCCGGCGTCAGCTTCGTGTCTGGAACTCCCGGGGTAAACTCCGGATGAAGCAACTGCTCCACCCCAAAGTAAATTGCGGCAAGCGCTACGAAGAAACGGCCAATCAGGATCATCCAATTGACGGTCATCCAATGGCGCTTTCCCGCCCGGGGTTCGGGGCTCTGGCTGCCGGCAAGGGCCCACGCGCCGCCCGCGAAAGCTGATTCTCTCAGCACAAAGTTCCAGGTAAGCCGGTTTCCGGGATGGGCAATGGCGCCCGGCAGGTCCATCATCAGGACGAACAGAAAAAACATCACGCCCAGCAGTGTTGCGGAAAGGCGTACGAACCTCATCGTGACCAGACTGGTCGCAGCCGAGATCAATGCGCAGCCGACGAAGTACGTCCAGAACAGGCGCGCCGGCATCCACACTGGAACCAACTGCATGATGAGCCGTGCGTCAACGAAATGCTCAGCTCCGAACGTCGCCAGCGGCGCGGCAACGAACACGGGCCCTAGCACAATCAGCTTGTCAAGGCCACGGGCCGCCACCAACTCTTTTCTGACGCAGACCAGACCTGCGATAAGAAAAGTCAGCCCCGCGAACCAAAGCCAAAATACGAGGTGTGTGAACAGAGGGATTCTCCTTCGCGGATCTCCGTGAACCCGGCGAAATCCTGGCCACGCGGAAGTATAACCTTATGCCAATGCGTCGCGTGACCCCGGGTCTGCGACACTCAGATAACGTCCCCTCGCTTCAGCTTGGTTACGACGCTTAGTTTTTCAGGTGGCCGTTCCCCGTATCGTCCGCTCCTCCGGGTTGCTGGACGGCAATGAAAGTCACGGTGTCCCAGGCATTGCGAATTCCCAGGAATAGCAGGGCCAGCGAAATCGCAGCGATCGAAAAGGAAGCGAATCCGGAGTGGCGGATGAGGAGCAGCGCCGCCGCGGACAGAAACAAATAAAGTACCAGAGGCAGCCAGGTATACCAGATCCAGTCACTGAGTTCAGGCTTGTAGACCAGTCCTTGCCTCGCATGACGCACAGCCCTCAGGATGTAAAGCATTCCGGCAATCCCGCACGCCGCCAGGGCCACAGCCGGCCCGATCAACGATTGCCACGGGCAAGTGGCGATTGCGGCGACGAGCAGAGCTACGCAGAAGTGGACCACGGTGGGCGTTCCGAAGGCGCCTATCTCGTGCGTGCCGCCGGTTACGCGCCCCTCCGCGATCAGGGTCATCACGACAAACTGAAGCCCGGTGAGGGCGCCGGCCGACGAACCAACGATTACATAAAAGTTCTCCCAGGCACTGAAGGTGGGCGGGGCTGCGATCATCATCATGGAGAGCAACAATAGCAGACCGCAGCCTGACATACGCCATGGATTCGCGTGAATCTCGGCGGCCAAGCCCGGTAAATGAACGTTTTGCGGTGTAAGCACGTATCAAATACCACGAGGCGACAGCGGATACGCGCTTAAGCATCAAGAGAGACAGAATCACTGATTCAGAAGGAGGCACGATGGTCCGAGAACGCGCGCTAAAGATTGTACTGGTGGTGGTTGGGTTGCTCTTTCTCGCCTTGGCTTATCCGATGACCATGTTTTTCTCGCGGGAGCCGGCGGTAGCGATGATGTTCAGCCTCTACGTTACTCTGGGAATTTTCTTGTTGTTGGCGGCGCGGAACCCGCTGGGGCATCGCAGCCTGATCGCTTTCACCGCGTGGTCGAGTTTTGCTCATGCCGCGATTATGGGCGCGCAAGCTTACCTGAAAGTAGTAGAGCGTGGGGAATTGATCGGTGTCACCGTACTCGTTCTTATTGGAGCGCTCCTGGTTATGCTCGCCCCAATAAGGAAGTCGATAGACCCGGCGGTAGCTAGCGTTCAAGCGTAGAGAGGATAAGGTAACAGATGTGCGCCGATCACGCCGGGTTACCCCGCCAGCAGCGCCACTCCGGCGGCGACCAGGCCGGCAGCAATCCATCGGCGGCGGTCGACTTTCTCACGCAGAAAGATTTTCGCTGCGACTGCATTACCGATGAAGGTGAGAGAAGCGGCCGCGGGAGCGACCAGGCTTACGTCTCCCCAGGAGAGCGCGAACAGCAGGCTGAAAAAGGCCACAGCCATGGCGGTGACCCCGAGGAGAAAGTTAGGATTCCCGAGAGTGCGGCCGATCACGGCCAGGAATCCCACGCGCCGCCGCAAAGCTCCAACGTCCCCCACCTGCTTCATGGCGCGCGCCAGAAGCACGTCGCCTACAACCGACGCGAAAACGATAGCGAGGATTGCGCTCCAGGTATAAACAATCTTCATACTTGGCCGCCCGATCTGGCAGCCGCCGCGTGAATTTCTTCGTCCTCAGTTCCAGCACTCCTGGCTGGAGAATGTTTTGCGGGATGCTCCGTGATTTCCGGCCCGCCCGCAATAAATCCTACGCCTCCCGTGATCAAAGCGATTCCCAGCCATCGCAGCGGGCTGACATGCTCGTGCAATATGAATTTTGCAACCAGCGCGAGCAGAACGTATCCCAGTGAAGTAGCGGGCAGCACATAAGTGAGGTCGGCCCACGAGAGAGCCGTCATGTACGTCGCGAAAAAAGCCAGCAGCAGTAGAATCCCAATCGCGACCCACGGATTGAGCACGGCGAAGATAACGCCTCGCAGATGGTTAAGCGGGATGCTGCCGGTTTGCTTCATCCCATGCGATAGCATAGAGTCGCCGCTCGCGGCGAACACCGTAACTCCTGCCAGCACAAGATACTTGCGAAAATTCACTGGAATTTTAGATGCGGCCCCAGCTTGATTGTGCTCACAAAGATTGCAGATTGTTGTTTGTCGATTCCAATTCGGCTCTTCAATCAGCAATCAGAATTCAGGAATCGACGCTCTGTCGATCACGCCTTGACCAGCTCTGCGGCGGCTTCGTCGCTATGTCGCTTGACCATCTTGTTGCGCTGCGAACGCAGCTTCAGAAAGGTCTTGGCTTCCTTGTAGAGCCGCCTGCGGTCATTGCTGTCGAAGGCAGCCTTTTTCAAGATACGAAAGACCGCCTTGGGCCGGAAATAGTACTCATCGTAAAAACGATGCACCGCCGAAAGAATCTCATCAGCCGGCAGTCCGGGATATTGGATATGCGCCAACTGATGTCCGCCTTCGTCGACCATCTTGTTGTCGCCCACCATGAAACCATTTTTTACCGCGTAGTCGTAGAGTTCGGTGCCCGGATAGGCGTGGGCCACCGAAACCTGAATCGTCTCCACGTCCAGTTCCTTGGCGAACTTGATGGTTGTGTTGATGGTCTCGTGCGTTTCGCCCGGCAGGCCCATGATGAAGTCGCCGTGGACGACCAGCCCGAGCTTGTGGCAATCTTTCGTAAATTGCCGTGCCCGCTCGATGGTTGCGCCTTTCTTTATGTTCTTCAGAATCTGCTGATCGCCCGATTCGTAGCCCACAATCAGCAGCCGGCATCCGGCTTCCTTCATCGCCTTAAGCGTTTCGTAGTCGGTCGTGACCCGTGAGGTGCACGACCACGTCAGCCCGAGCGGCTTCAGCTTGGAGCAGAGTTCGATGGTGCGCGCCTTTTGAATGTTGAAGGTGTCATCATCGAAAAAGAATTCTTTCACTTCCGGCCAGTACTGTTTCACCTTGGACATCTCTGCAGCCACATCATCGGTGGAACGCTTGCGCCACGGATGTCCGCTTAGCGTCTGCGGCCACAGGCAGAAGGTGCACTGCGCCGGACAGCCACGGGTTGTATAGAGCGAGACGTAAGGATTCAAAAGGAACGGCACATTGTAACGAGTAACATCAAGATCGCGCTTGTAAACATCCGTGACATGCGGCAGGGCATCCAGATCCTGAATCTGCGGCGCATCGGGATTGTGCACGATCTTTCCATCCTTCAAAAACGATACGCCGGGAATCTCTTCCAGCGGCTTGCCCTTCGCGTAATCGACGACCGCGTAGTCAAATTCCTTGCGGGCAACGAAATCGATAGCCGTACAATCGCGCAAAGATTTTTCCGGCAACACGCTGACATGCGGTCCCACGAAAGCAATCTTGATCGTAGGATTGGCGGCCTTAATGGCACGAGCCAGTCCAATATCGCCGGGGAAGCCCGGAGTGCTGGTGAAGAGCACCAGAAACTCGTAATCCCTGGCAATTTCAATGGTCTGCTCCGCCGAAACATAGTGCGGGGGCGCGTCGAGCAAACGTGCGCCCTCGAGCATTCCTGCTGGATAAGCCAGCCACACCGGATACCAATAACTCTCTATTTCACGGGTCGCGGGCCAGCGCGAGCCGGCGCCGCCGTCAAAGTTTTCGAAGGATGGGGGGTTCAAAAATAAGGTTTTAAGGGGCATATTGGGTGAGTAGTTATTTTATCATCCAGCGGTCGCAAATGTGGGCCAAATCCAGTGTTTATGCAGGTTCTTCGTCGAACATAGCTTTTGATGCAGCGAATGGGGTAAAAGAGGCATCGGCGGGTCACTTGCTCCCCAAAGCCCAGTTTTCGAGATCGCCTGTGGCGCGCATTAGTGCGACCTGGCTGCGTTCGAGTTCGAAGGTGACATCCTGCAAGGTGATGAAGCGTTCGCTGGCCTGCGCCTGAGCATTGTCGAGATCGTGCAGGTTGGCGGTGGCGGAGGTCATGCGGGTTCGAACCGCTTCGATATTTTTCTGCGCAATCTCATATTCGAGGTCGGCGACATCGCGGGCGGCTTGCATCTGAGTCACGGAGCGCTGCAGGCGCAAGGTTTCTTCCGACACTTGGTTGCGCGACGCTTCCGCCTGCGTCCTGGCCTTGCGAGCCTCCGACTGAGCTTCTTGCACACGAGCGTGCTGGGCATAATTCAGAAAGGGCAGGTGAATTGCAACGCCGACGGTTGCATTGTTAGGCTGAAAGCTCCGGTAAAACCTCTCGTAGTTGTTGTAGCTGGCAAGATTGGCATATTGGGCCGCAAAGTCAATGCTGGGCCACAATGAGCGCCGTTCTCCCTTTACTCGGAAATATTGTGCTCGCGCATGTTCCACCGCAGCCTGAACCGCCGGGTTCGTTTCAGTTGCTTTGCCTAAGGAATCCTGATCTTGCTTCGGCGCGGGCAGAGCTGGCACCGAATCAGGATCGATTTCGAAAGATCCCACTGGAACGCCCGTGAGTTTCGAGAGATGCTCCCGTAGAACGTCGGCCGCTCCGCTGGCCTCAGCCAGACGCAATCGAATACGGGCCACCGACAATCGAGCTTTGCTGCCGTCGATTTCGCTGTCAATGCCCTCTTTCACGCGCTGTGCGACTGCCGCTTCCATCTTCTCCGATTCGGCTTGAGTCTCGCGCAGGCCACTCAACCGCCGCTCCCATTTCGCCAGTTCGGAATAGCTCAACACGGTGTCCTGAATCACTTGATTGCGCTGGTCTTTGGTGCGCAAGGCGCTGACCTTGATTTCGGATTGAGCCGCGCGGATGAAATCTTTCAGCGCAGGATTGATCAGCGCTGATTGCGCAGTCACATTGAAAAGCGATGGTGCTGCTCCTTCCAGGCTCAGCGGAAAACCGTCCGACCAGCCGATTCCCGCTCCGGCATTTAACTGCGGGATATAGCTGTTGCGCAACTCGCGGTAACTTGCCGAGGCGTGCTGCTCGTCGGCGGCAGAAATGTCCACGCCAGTGGCATGTTTCAGGGCCAGTTCCACGGCCTGCTTCAAAGTGACAGGCTCGGCCAGCAGGGAAGCGGGGAATCCGAGTGTGAGCAGAACGAGCATGTAAACGCAGGCGCCGCCCCACAATTTGATTTTCATTATTCTCACCTTCGCAGTAGCTGAAAAGATTCTACGGACAATGGGATGCGAGAGAAATGATAACGGTGAGTCAGGGCTGTGGTGCATCCGCTGCGAAATGCTGACCCTGATGCCTTCAGCCCCGCAGAACGAGCAAGCTGGCGATCAGCGCCAGTGGCATCGCCAGCATGCCAACTTTAAAAAACTCCCAGGCTGTGATCTCAGCTTTCTCGCGGCGCAGTGCGATCAGCCAGAGAATGGTCGCCAGCGAACCAGTCACAGAAAAATTCGGTCCCAGGTCGATTCCGATGAGAATTGCGTGTGCCACTATGCCTGATTCCTGAGCGTGCGGGACAGCGATAGCAGCGCCGCTCATCAAGCCCACGGGAAGATTATTCATTCCATTGGAAAGCAGCGCTACCGAAAAGGCCGCTGCCACTTTCGCAAGCTGTGTTGAAGTGTGTGAGAGAGCCTTCAGACCAGCGAGCCCCAGGCCAAGCAGGCCCGCATTTTGCAGAGCGCCAACAATCACGAAGAGTCCGGCGACCAGCGGCAGTACGGACCACGACACTCCTTTCACGACGTGCTGCACAACCGAGCGATCCCGCCAGGCCACGACCGTCATCGCAACCATCGCTGCGCCGCAGGTTGGAGCGCCCAGCGATAGACCCAGCGCTGAGGAGAAGATCAGAGCACCCGCCGCAAAGAGCAATCCTGCTACAGCGAATTTCCCTTCAGCAGAAAGCAACACCGGCTGCGGACTGCCTTTGAACTCTCCGCGCAGTTCACTACGCGAGATCCAGCGCAGACACAAAAAGGTGATCAGGATCGAAGCCAGCGACGGCAGAAGAAAGATAGACAGCCACGCTCGAAGCGGCGGCATGTGCCGATCAAAGACGACCAGGTTCGCTGGATTGGAAATGGGTAAAACAAAGCTCGCGGCATTCGCAATGAACGCGCACGCCAGGAGGTGCGGTTTGGGCTTAACCTGCGCCCGGCGAGCCACTGCAAGAACGGCAGGCGTCAGGACCACTGCGGTTGCATCATTTGAAAGAAAAGCGGTGACAATCGTCCCCGCCAGATAGACCAGAACAAAAAGTCGCACCGGTGAGCCCCTCGCCTGCTGTGCAGCCACATCGGCAACCCAATCGAAGACTCGTTCGTTCCGGGCAAGTTCGGCAAGAATCATCATCCCGGTGAGAAAGAGATAGACGTCCAGACCTTCATACACCGCGTGAGCGGCTTGTCGCACCGAAATCAGACGAATCGCGACCAGAAGAATCCCACCCGCGCATACCCACCAGGCTTCCGTAATTCCGCGCGGGCGCAGCAACATGCACAGAATGCTGGCGAGAGAAATCGTCCAGATCAGTACTGTGGCGAAATGAGGACCGTGCATTGCTAACCGTTTCTGAACATACGATTTCTGAGCATACGATGGAGGCGCAAAGAGGGGAATACTTGACGCGATGCGCAGCGTTCGTCGCTACAACAACCATGTCTCTCGGCCTTCCGCAGTCAGGCCCTGCCGCGGAACTGGATGATATGCCGGCGATCGCGTTTCGATGGGCGGCCCGCGGGTAGCTGTTCGAATTGCATGGCGGCTCTGCGCTCGGCGGCGACTTTCTGGCGAAGCTCGCGGCTGGCCTCGGTTTCGCGGTAAAGCGTCTGTGCCACCGAAGCTGGCCCGCGCACGTCGCTGAGCAGCAAGACTTCGATTTCAAAATCGCCGCCGTCATTGGTAACGCGCAACATGTCTCCAATCCGGACTTCGCGCGCAGCTTTGGCGGCTTGCCCATTGGATTGAATCCGCCCCAGCTCACAGGCCCGCGCCGCCAGGGATCGCGTCTTGAAGAATCGCGCCGCCCACAGCCACTTGTCCATTCGTACTGAAGTCATGATCTATTTTCCTACGAATCGCGTCTTTCCTACGAATCGTATTGGCGGCTTCGTTGTTTTTTCGTAGGGCATCGTCGGCATTAGAGCGCACGATGTATTCTCTAAGAATGCCGCCGGATTCCTCTTCATCTTCGCGTCGACGTTTCGGAGATCAGACATTGATCCAGATTGTGGATTCTGCCTTGGCCGAGGCCACGCGCAAGAGCGGGAAGTGGCTGCTTTGTCGTCCCGGATGCACTCAGTGTTGTGTTGGAGTATTCGCCATCAATCAACTCGATGCTTTCCGCCTCCGCGAAGGACTTTCAGATCTTGAAGAGCGCAGTCCCGAGCGGGCGGCGCTGGTACGCGATCGCGCCCGCGAAGCCGTGGGCCGCCTTAGGTCTACGTTTCCCGGGGATCAGGTGAGCGGTGTACTCGACCAAGGCAGCGAGGCCGAAGAACGTTTTGCTGATTTTGGCAACGATGAAATTTGTCCCGCGCTCAATCCGGAAAATGGAAATTGCGAACTCTATGATTCGCGTCCCATGACCTGTCGCGTCTTCGGTCCACCGGTGCGTTCAGAAGACGGCCTTGGAGTGTGCGAACTCTGTTTTCAGGGAGCTTCGGACCAGGAAATTGCCGCCTGTGAAATGAAGCCCGATCCGGATGACATGGAATCCACTCTGCTTCACGAGCTGGAAAAGTGTGAGCAAGTTCACGGTACTACGATCGTGGCCTTTGCCCTCGCATCGTGAGGTCGAAAACCTCAATTCAACCTTTCTTCGCTTCCAGCTCAGACCACCGAGCGTAAAGTTCGTCCACACTTTTCTGCGCCGCTTCCATCTCGGCGTGAAGAGACAACAGGAGCGGGCCGTCACTCGCGACGGCCGGGTCTTCGAGCTGGGCGCGCTTGCCCGCGAGCACCTCTTCGGCCTGAGCAATACGCTCTTCGATGGTTGCGTATTCACGAGCCTCGAGATACGCGAGTTTTTTTCTGCCAGGTGAAACGGCTTCCACTTCCGGTTGTTCGGCAGCAGTAACCGTACGGCGGATTTTTCTACCATCGCGGCTAACCTTTCCACCCTCTTTCTGTTCTTCCTGCCACAGCTCCCATTGGCGGTAATCTGCAAAACTTTCCGCGCTCCCCTCTCCGTCCAGACCCAGCACAATAGTCGATACCCGATCAAGCATGTAGCGATCATGCGTAACCAGCACCACCGATCCGCGAAACTCGAGCAAACTTTGTTCAAGTATCTCCAGGGTTGGAATATCGAGGTCATTGGTCGGCTCGTCCAGCAGCAGAACGTCGGCCGGCTGCAGCATGAGCTGGGCGATCAATACCCGCGCCCGTTCTCCTCCGGAGAGCCGCTCCACCGGCTGATTAAGTTGTTCACCAGTGAAAAGAAATCTTGCCGCCCATGACGCCACGTGAATTACCCGATCCTGATAAATCACGGAATCGCCTTCTGGCGCCAACGCGCGGCGCAAAGTTAATGTGGGATTCAGTTCACGGCGCTGATCGAAGTACACAATGCGCAACCAGTCGGCTCGGCGAATGGTTCCGCTGATGGGATCTAATTCACCGCGCAATATCCGCAACAACGTCGTCTTGCCGCTGCCGTTCGGGCCTACGAGCCCAACCCTCTGTCCAGCCGAGACGATGAAGTCGAGCTTTGAAAAAAGCTCGCGCCCTCCAATCCGGTAAGTGACATCATCGAGTTCAATTAATCGCTTGGTCTGGCGATCCGTGGCTGAGAAATCGATTTTTGCCGTTGCCGTGCGCGTTCGTCGATTCAGTTCGGCCAACTCCCCCATCAACTCATTGGCCTTCCCGATACGCGCTTTCGATTTCCTGGTGCGGGCTTTGGCTCCGCGGCGCAGCCATTCGATCTCGCTGTGAACCAGGTTCTCCAAAGCCTCGTGCCGTTTCGATTGTGCTTGAAGAAAATCTTCTTTCTTCTCCAGAAACCGGCTGTAACTTCCGCGAACCCGCAGCAAACCGTCGGAATAAATACGGTTAAGTTCCGCCGTTTCGGTAGCGACATTTTCCAGGAAGTAGCGATCGTGACTTACCACCACGCAGGCAAATGGAGCCTCTGCCAGCAACTCTTCCAGCCACTCGATTCCGGCGATATCCAAATGATTCGTAGGTTCATCGAGCAGCAAAACATCGGGTGCTTGCACCAGCGCCTGCACAATAGCCAGGCGTTTCTGCCAGCCTCCGGAAAGTTGCGCGGCTTCCGCGGCGGAATCTCTAAAACCTGCGCGACCCAGTGTCTCGGCAATGCGGGTTCCTCGCTCCGATTCTGGCACTGCGGCCCGCTCCAGCGCAGCCTGGACCACTAACCGCACCGTTGCACCCGCGTCAAAAACCGAGTCCTGCTCGACAAAGCTGAAGCTAAGGCGTTTGCGGAGCGATAATTCTCCAGCGTCAGGAGTTTCCATCCCCGCCAGAATGCGCAGCAGCGTTGATTTTCCCGAGCCGTTCGGGCCGATCAACGCAATGCGATCGCCCTCAGAAACCGTGAAGGAGATTTCTTGAAAGAGCGGAAGCGCTCCGAAAGATTTCGTGATTCCCCGGGCATTAATGATCGGTGCGTTAAGAGTTGGCGTCAGGCTTGCATTCTCCGTGGTCTTGACTGAGATATAAGGAAATTATCGCGGACAGGCTTGTTCAGCGCGTCACGCGCTTCAGGCCATCTTGCGCGCGCCGGTAACCGTGAGCCAGAGCCAGGGCCGTGCGATATTCTTCGGCCGCCGCGGAGGAGTCACCCTGCCTCTCGAATAATTCCCCGAGCATACAATGCGCTTTGAAGACCGGAGCCTCCTCGACCGTGGTGGAAGCGAGGTAGCGCCGAAGCAGGCGGATGGCGAGTGGAGGGTCGCGGCGGGTTCGCATCAAGATGCCAGCGCCATCCACCAATGCTCCAGCATGATCAAGCGGGCTCGATTCCAAGGTGTGCAGCGCGCGATCCATCTCCTCGAATCGGCTGTTGTGACTGTAAAACCCGGCCAGGTTGAGCCACGCGCGGGCGCCGCCGTGACTGACATCAATCGCGGCGCGATATTCCTGTTCCGCCGTTGCGACGTCTTTGTTCTTCTCCGCGATCCTTCCTCTTACCCAATGAGCCATGGCGGGATTCAATGGCGCAATCTGTTCCGCCTCGGCACGCGCTTTGTCTTCGCCTCCACCTACAATCCCCGGAGCTTCCACATAGAACTCAGCCAGATCGGTGCGGGCTTCCCAACTGTCGGGAGCGAATTCCACCGCGCGTTCGAACTCACTGTGAACTTTTTTGGCCAAACCGGCCGCCCTGAAAAAGCTCGTGTGATCCGCCTTCTCTCCGTAAATTCTTCCCAGCCACAGGTGATACAGGCCATTGTTCGGAGCGAGCTCAGCCGCTTTCTCGCAAGAGGGAATACCGGCATCCCAAGCGCCAAGCTCGAACTGTGCGCGGCAGAAAAGGTTGTAGGAGCCTGCTGTGGGAGCCTCCTGGATTTGTTGCTCGAGTACTTGCATCGCCTGATCCACTCGCCCGGCGGCGAGAAGATCTTGCGGAGATTGCCCGGCCAGCGCGAAGGCAGTGAAACCCAACAATCCGATCACAACGCGAGATAAAAGCGCGAGCTGGTGACGACGATCAGGTTGCAGCATCCACTTCATCGGCTACTGCACCACCTTGACGCGCGCGCCATCTACCAGCGGCTTCGAGTCAGCCGAAGAGAGCGCCACTTCGGCATTCTCCGGCAGTCCGGCCGTGATCTCCACCCGGGTGAGATTTTGCAGGGAGACTTCAACCTCACGTCGCTTCAGCTTGCCATCCACTACCTGAAAAACGTAAGGCTTCTCGTCGTCGGTGCGAACGGCCTCGCGCCGCAAGGTGAGTACCCCGCTATGCTCCGCAGTAATCACGGTGACGCCTACGTTGACATTCGGCAGAAGTCGATGATCCTGGTTGTCGACCGTGCACGTGACCTCGCCCACGTTGCGTGCTCCGCGAAGTTTCACCGTAGAAGGAATCGTGCTGACCGTGCCGGTCCAAATCCGTCCGGGAATTGCATCCCAGGTGACTTCAATCTTTTGTCCCGTGGCCAGGCGGCCAATGTCTGGCTCATCGACAAACGTGCGCACCAGCATTTTTGAAAGATTGCCTTCCTGCAGCAGCAAATCTCCGGTCTGCACGTATGCGCCCTGCTTCACCGGAAGCGCATACACGATGCCATCGAAGGGAGCCTGCACGCTGGATTTTTGTAGCGCATCTTCGGCTGCATCATAAGCGGCCTGGGCCTCAGCTCCCTGTGCCCGAACCTTGGCAACTTCCGGTTGTGAATAGCGATCCTTTTGTTTTTGTTCGAGCAGGGTCGCATCGGCCTGAGCGCGCTGCAATTCGTCTTCCGCCTGTTTCACCTCCCCGGCAGAGGCTGCGCCCTGCTGCTGCAGTCGGCGGAGCGCATCCAGATTGCGCTCGTCGGCGTCACGCACATTGCGGGCCTTGAGCAGCTGGGCATCGAGCGTGAGCATCTCTTCGCGTGTGCCGCCGGTCGTAAGATCGGATTGATCGGCCTGAGCCGCCTTCATTCGGGCTTGGGCCCGCGCGGCCTGGCTGCGCAGGTCGGCATCATCGAGCTGCAAAAGCAGCTGACCTCTCCGAACGCGGTCCCCTTCTTTTACAAACAGTCGCTTCACAGTTGTGGGCACCGGCGAATGTGCTTCAAAATTTTGGATCGGCTCGACTTTGCCGTTCGTTGAAATCAGGCTGCGAATCGGTCCGCGTTCTACGGTGGTGACTCGCACTCGCAGCGGTCCCTGGCGGGTAAAGATCGGAATGACGGCAAGAAGGGCAACCGTCCCAATCGCAAGCCACGCGCGGCCTTTGCGGGATGGTGGCCGCCCGTTCGAATTATGATTTGTTGCCAAGTGATTATCTTTTCAGGATGCCACGGGAGCTTCTGCAAGTATCAATTTACCACCCGCAGCGGCGCGACAGAACGTACGCCTCACTGACCCCGATGCGTACTTAGATGCTCCCAAAAGGCGGCGGATGCTTGATAAAAGGCATCGCATATGCCCCGCTGCTATGGCGCAAAGCTAGCCGTTACAATGACCTGATGGCAAAACAGTCACGTTATACACCCGAGCACGCCGCTGCCGGCCTGGACGCTAAGTTTCCCGCGATCGAAACTTGGCCCAATAAGTTTCCCGGATATGAAATTGTGATCGACGATCCAGAGTTCACCTCCGTGTGTCCGAAAACCGGGTTGCCCGATTTCGGCGTCATCACCCTGCGTTATCAGCCGGACAAATTATGCCTGGAATTGAAATCGTACAAAGAATATTTGCAATGTTACCGCAATCTCGGAATTTTCCAGGAGAACATCGTAAACCGGGTGCTGGAAGATGCGGTGCGATGGGCGAAGCCCGTGTGGGCCGAGGTGAAAGGCGACTTCCGGCCGCGCGGTGGGATCTCGACCACGGTGGTGGCAAGATGGCCACGAGTGAAGTCGAAGCGGTCTTAGCACAAAGTTTCCATCCAGCCCTGCCGTGCTATATTCGCTCCACCCCGTGACTTCCGCGAAACTCCATCCGCGCACGGCGCTGATTTTATTAACCGCGCTGAACCTCCTGAATTATGTGGACCGCTCTGTGCTGTTTGCCGTGCAGCCGCTGGTGCAAAGCGAATTTCAGCTAAGTAACACGCAGGTGGGTTATCTCACTAGCGCGTTCCTGCTTTTCTACATGGTGGCCGCGCCCTTCGTGGGACCGCTGGCTGACCGCTACTCGCGCAAACTGATCATCGTCGGAGGAGCAATCTTCTGGAGCGCTCTCACGCTGCTTACGGCGGTTACGCATACTTACACCGAACTCCTGATTCGCCACACCCTGGTTGGCATAGGCGAGGCAACCTTCGTGACGATTGCTCCCACATTTGTCGCCGATCTTTTTCCGGAGCAGAAGCGCGGGCGCATTTTAGGAGTCTTTTATCTGGCGATTCCAGTCGGCACCGCCGCCGGCTATCTGCTGGGCGGAAATCTGAGTCCACACTACGGATGGAGATTTCCTTTCTATGTCGCGGCAGTTCCGGGATTTCTACTGGCGCTGGCTGTGCTGCTCCTGCGCGAGCCGGAGCGCGGACGCTTCGACTCGGTGAAAGAAACTCCCGAGCGAGGGACGATTCTTGGCTTAGCGCGCAATCCTGCCTTCTGGACCTCGACCCTCGGCATGGCCATGATGACCTTTGCCCTTGGCGGCATACAAGTATGGATGCCCACATTTTTGTCGCGCGCGCGTGGCTACTCGCTGGAGTCGGCGAACTTCATGTTCGGGATCATCATCGTCGTCGACGGCATTCTGGCGTCGCTGGCCGGGGGATGGCTCGGCGATTATCTCCTGCCACGCATGAAGGGATCGTATTACTTTGTTTCGGCAGCGAGCATGGCTCTGGGCGTGCCTTTCATGATCGTAGCCCTGTTCACGCGCGGTCCGGTCATGGTTCCTGCCATCGCGGTGGCGGCCTTTTTTCTTCTGTTGAATACTTCGCCACTGAATGCGGCGGTGATCAATTCTGTCGGCGCGCATATTCGCGCCACGGCGTTAGCCGTCAACATCTTTATCTTCCACTTGCTCGGGGACGTGCCTTCCCCGACGCTTATGGGTTATGTGGCGGATAAACGTTCGTTGCAGGCTGCCTTCATCTTGCCCGTGATCGCCATGATCGCATCCTCTGCCATACTGTTCTACGGCATGAGGTTTGCATCAGCGGTTCGATTCGAAGGCGTGATAGGAGCCGGAGCGGCTGTGACGCGCGAAACCTGAGCAATTCCCCATGCATTACTTTCACTGGATTGCAGGCACGATTCTCGCGCTGGCCTGGTTGTCTCGCGTCATTGACGCTGGCCTCGGCATGCCCAGCGTTACGGATATTTCGAAACCCGAGTGGAATCGCAATCCTGTCACCGCTTCCGGTAATCCACAAGTATCAATCATCGTGCCGGCGCGCAACGAAGAAAATGACATTGCGAAATCGTTGAGCAGCTTGCTCGCGCTCGACTATGACAACTATGAAGTCATCGCCGTCAATGACCGTTCCACCGACCGCACTGGGGAGATCATGGAAGAGGTAGCCCGAGCGGCGGGACTGGATAGATTGCGTGTGATTCATCATCGCGAATTGCCCCCCGGCTGGCTGGGTAAAACGCATGCCATGTGGACGGCTACCAATCAGGCAAGAGGCGACTGGCTCCTGTTTACCGACGCCGATGTGTTGTTCAAACCGGATTCGCTGCGGCGAGCCCTGACCTACGCCGAGGTGGAACACGCGGACCATGTCGTCTTATTTCCGCAATTGATCATGAGCCGCCCCGGCGAATATATGATGATCGCCTTTTTTCACACCCTGTTTCTGTTCGGACATCGGCCCTGGAAGGTCGCTGATCCGAAGACCCAGGACTATATCGGTGTGGGCGCATTCAACCTGATTCGTCGCCGCACGTACGAAGCAGTGGGAACCTACGAAGCCCTCCGCATGGATGTACTCGACGATATGAAGCTGGGTAAGGTCGTGAAAAACAGCGGCTTCCCGCAGCGCAATGTTTTTGGTGGCGACTTGATTTCCATTCGCTGGGCGCGCGGCGCCATGGGCGTTTCGGATAATTTGACCAAGAATTTCTTCGCGGTCTTGTCGTTCCAGTGGTGGCGCACCATCCTGTCGGTGTTCGGCCTGGCCTTTTTAAATCTTCTGCCATTTCTGGGCGTATGCCTGGCGCACGGATGGGCACGGGTGCCGTATGCCATTGCCCTGGCATCAATGTTCTTGATTTATGTGGGAATGTCCAGGCGGCTCAATATTCCAGCGTATTATTTCTGGTTGCATCCCGTCAGCGCCGCATTGTGCATTTACACGTTGTTGCGCTCCATGTTCCACGCATTGTTGAATGACGGCATCATCTGGCGGGGGACCAGATATCCGCTGGAGGAATTGAGGAAGGGGATGGTGTGAGGTGAGGTCAGAGGGACGCTACTTGCCACTGTAAAGACCTGAACTCAGCCAGCCTTCGAAAGTCGCGTTCGTTAGCGGTGATTACTTGAATACCGCAGCGCGCCGCGCTCATCGCAATCAGAGCATCGTTGCTGAGTCGACTGCGTCCGATCTTAGCATTGGTGTATTTGGCCGCTAATCGCGACAGCACTTTGCCGGCGGAGATCCAGTCACTCAGGTCGGGCACCAGTATCTTCCTGGCCTGTGCGAACCGTTGTTCCAATTGCTGTACAGACTCCCGGTCTCGCACTCCGGCTCCCGCGTAGAGTTCCTCAAGCACAACTGCACTCAGCCAAATTACAGTGCCGGCGGTGATTGGTTCGAGACGGAGAGCTGCATCCTCGCTGCGCAGTGCGGCAATATAAATTGACGAATCGAGCAGGACATGCTGCATCTAACCGTCCGGTGCGCCGAAGACGTCTTTAATTTTTGCGCCACTACTGATAAAGCGTGCATTGGCCTCATGCGCCCAACGATTGCTCTGCTCCTCAGCAATTGCGAGATCCAACGCCCGCTCAATGGTCTCCGTTTCAGTCTTAGCGCGGAGAGCTTTTTGGGCGCGCTTGATTTTTCTTGAGTCCAACTGAAAGTGCTTGTGAGATCGGTTGTGAATGCGCATAGGCCACCAGTTAATATAGCCCGGATGTACATTAATGCCTCAAGTATGTACATAGGTGGACCAGCCGCCGCTTAGAACTGGGGCAAGACCCTGAATTACTGCGGCGGTTCACTGCTCACATCAGCCTCGTTCCCATAGGTTCCACTGGTTGCGGGGATGGCCTTCGTCTTCGCGGGCTTTTTGGTGGGACGCATTCTGCCTGCGCTGTAATGCCCTTGCTTCTCCACATCATAATTTTTCGGCAGCGGCGGGATCAAAGTTGAGCCGCCGGTGAGCTGGCTCACTCGGTTCAACACAATCTCGGCTCTTCCATTGTAAAGTTTTACCGGCCCGTGGATTTCGATTACGCGTCCGGCAAGGCGGCGCACATCGCCCACATCTTTGAGATCGGACGGGAAAACCACCACCGTGAACGGGCAGGTCATCTGATCCTGGCAGAAGTCCACGAAGTGCACTCCCTTGGCGCCCGCCTTTACCCGCAAGACCTTCCCAGTGACGCACTTGATTTCGCCAACGTGCCGGCTGGCCTCGGCGATGGGGAGGCAGTCGGATGCGCCGAAAAGCGGTACAGCCGCTGCGACGAACAGCCAGAACAGTGCTCCTTTAGCTCCACTTCGAATTGCGGAAATTATCGGACCTGTCGCCCGTGAAGCTTTTGAGGAAACCAAAATCCCTCCCTTCTTTCGGATGACAAGCTCTTGCAATAACAAGAGGATTTCTTTCCGTAACTCCACTTGAAATCCTACTGCGGTTTAGGACGAGAAAAGCGCGCGGCGCACCGAATTCTTGAGCCGGATTTCCCGCAATGGTAACGCCTGCGCTGTCTCGATATGCAGCGCGCTGAGGTTGGAAGGGAAGAAAGCGGAGGAAAACGCCGAGGGACCGGTCGCGCCAGTCCCCGGTTCAAAACGCCACTAAACCGACAATGGCGTGGGTTATTTGAAGCCCTTGACCGCGGCGGCTTCGTCATCTTTCACGTCGAAGACGGTATACAGTTTCGTGATCTGCAACAGGTCGTGCACTTTCTTGGTAAGGTGAAGCAGTTTGAGTTCGCCACCCTGGTTCTTGGTGGTGGTAAAGGCGCTGACCAGCTCGCCGATGCCGGAGCTGTCAATGTAGTTGACCTCGCCAAGGTTCAGGATAATTTTCTTGTTGCCCTTGGCGAGCAGGTCGCGAACGGTGTCACGCATCATGACGCTGCCTTCGCCGAGGGTGATGCGGCCGCTGCAGTCCACGATGGTGACTCCGTCCACCTGCCGAGTATTAAGTTTCATGCTCACTGAGACCCCTCCTTGCCGCCCCCGGATGGCCCGTGGACGTGCTTGATCAATTTCACTTCTGTCCCGCTCTGAGACGGGCGGATTTCCACCACGTCCATGAAGGAACGCATAAGAAAAATGCCGCGTCCCGAAGTCTTGAGCAGATTTTCCGGCGCCAGAGGATTCGGAATCTCGCTCAAGTTAATGCCTTTCCCCTGATCGCGAATGGTGATAACCAAATCTTCGGGTGTGCGTTCGAAGGCCAGGATTACTTTTTTGTCTGGAGCATAACCATTGCCGTGCAGCACGGCGTTCACCGCGCCCTCGCGCACCGCCATTGAGATCTGCATGACCTCGTCTTCCGCAAAACCCAATTCCGTCGCAATGCGGGTGGCTTTCTGTTCCGCATGGTCCACGGTATCCAAAGTGGAATCGAGCGTGTAGGAGACGGTTTGCTCCATGGCCAGTAGAAACGTGTTAGACCCGCACCTTTTTTTGCCTCTAAATTGCCGCTACGGGCACTCCCCTGCCCATATTCGGCGGATGCGGTAGTTTGCCTGTGAACGCGGGGAATTGTCAACGAGCAGGCGAAACACGAAGGCTGGTTGGACTCAGGCCTCCGAATCGCTCGTACCACCAACAGAGCGGAGACCGATCTCGTTACGGGCCTGCCCCGCCTCAAGGATAACGCAGCGCAAAACGCCCCGGGGCCTTCGGGATTCGCAACGACGAGTGGTGCTTTCTCCGGGGATTGCCACACCCCCGAGGAGGAGGCCAGATTGCATACTCCGAAATTCACTAAAGACTTGCCTGGGCAGCAAGATCGGGCGATTTCACAAGCCGGATGTAGGCGGGCCGAGAAAGAAACTATCGCGGCTAGCGCTATTTTGGAACTATGCGAGACGTCTAATAAGGGCGAGTGTGCTTCCGTTTACGCGGAAGCTGATCCAGCATTTCGAAGCCAATCTGAAGAAAGCTGGGTTACGCAGTGCGAGCGACTGAGGCACGATCTCGGTTCTTGGCAGAGCTTCCAAGGGAAGCGGGCTGAGCAAGGGTTGGTCGATCCTAGACTTCGACTGGTGACCGGCGAGGCTGTATTTGCAAGTGGTGCCTACCATTTAGAAATGCTGTGGAATGTCAGTGTTGTGCCAGCTCGCCTCTGCTATTTACAGTTAGGAAGCGATCCGAATGTCATTACAATACCACCGTCCAAGCGTCATGGTCCCAATGACGCACCGACATTCCCCCCGGCAGGTTGGAACCAGTCTCCCCCGCTGCAGAGAGTGGGACCCAGACCCGCTTCAGCTGCAACCTTTGCGGCTCTCACAGGGAGGTGGGGGACCGGCCCGCCTTTGCGCCATTGCGACCGCGGCTACCTGGCCGCGTTTCGATTGATAAGCACACACGCGATATCGCTGGCCGGATTTTCCCGAATCGCCTGCCGTTATAATTTCTTCCGTGAGCACGGCCGTACGTAACAAAATCAAGCATTTCCTGAAACGCTTAATCGTCATTGCCCTTTCGTGTGCGCTGGGCATAACTCTGATCGCCTACGCCGTAGACTACGCCGTATTCCGCTATCGCGTCTCCACCAATCGCCAGCCTTTCGGAGAAATCACCATCACCTCTTACGACGCGGTCGAACAGAAAAGCGGCAAAACCCAATTCATCTTTAATCCTCCGCAAGCAGAAACCTGCGTCCACGCACTCTTTCCGCACGATGGTTACATTCCTTGCTGGTATCTACAGCGCCACACCGAGCAGCGCACGGACATTTGACTAACTGTATTCAACTACGCTTATCTAAGTGCGTGCCCACTTTCCACCACTGGTTGATTTCAACCACTCCAAACCCCTTGTCCTGAGCGCCTTGCGGGGCATCGTCGCACGCCTCTCAATCATCTAATTCAGTAACGAATAGAGGAACTAAGTGGTAAGGGAAAGTGCTAAGGGAATTGGTAAGGAGGAAAGGTTTATGAAGCTGTTACAGGCGCAAATCTTAACAGGCTTGTTCCTGGCAGCGCTTCTATCTGTGCCCGCGTGGGCAACTATCAGTAGGACGTACGCGGGTTCAAATTCAGCTGTGCCGGGAACGGTAAATTATGTCGAGGGGCAGGCTTCGATTAACAACCAGCTTCTTGATCAAAAATCAGTTGGGCAGAGCGCTCTTGAAGTCGGGCAATCGCTCAATACGCAGACAGGTAAAGTTGAGCTTCTTCTGACTCCTGGTGTGTTTCTGCGTCTTGGCGACAATTCTTCGGTCACCATGCTTGCGGCTGGACTCACCGACACCGAAGTGCGGCTCACCCAGGGCCACGCCATCGTTGAAGTTGACGATCTCTACAAGCAGAACAACTTGCGTTTGATCGAGGGCGATGTGGTGGCGCGCATGATGAAGCCCGGGCTCTATGACTTCAACCTGCGCCAACACGAGCTTCGTGTATTCGATGGCGAAGCCGAGGTCCAGGACGGAGACAAGCAGGTCAAAGTAAAAGGCGGCCACGAATTGGATATAACCGCCACTGCGCAGGTCAAAGAGGCAGGTTTCAAAAAGAAGGACTTTGAAACCGGCGATCTCTATAACTGGAGCAGTCTGCGCTCCGCATATTTGGGCGAAGCCAACGTGGATGAAGCCAACCTGTTGGCTGCGGAAGGCTGGGGCGCCGGCTTCTGGGGTCCGGGCTGGGGCTGGGGCGGTTGGGGTTGGGGAGGCTGGGGATGGGATCCCTGGTTTTCCGCCTACACCTTCGTGCCGTGGGGTGGAACATTCTATAGCCCATACGGCTGGGGATTTTATTCGCCCTGGACGGTATATCGTGCCCCGTTCTTTGGCGGACATTACTTCCACACGTTTGATGCTCATAATGTTCACGCCTGGGGACCGGGACAACATTATGTAACCAGCAGAGGCTATTCGCACGGTGTCTACACGGGGGCGGGAGCAGCGCGCGGCGCGTACCACTCCGGAGCGTTGATGGCGCGCGGTGGCGGAGGTGGTGGCATGCGTGGTGGTGAAGGTGGCTTCCATGGCGGCGGCGGTGGAGGAGGATTTCACGGCGGCGGTGGCGGCGGCGGTCACGGCCGATAACCATTAAATAAAATAACCGTAAGCGGGATGCGAAATGCGTCCCGCTTTTTTGTGTCCGAATTCGGCTACAATGGCGTTCACCCAAAAAAGAAAACAGAATTTCACGCGGGACTTATAACTGGGACCTATAAAAATGAAAGAAACTCCACAGCAATACACGCAACGGATCATTTCTAATATGGAAGGCAAGCAGCCCTTGACCGTTCAGGCCGCCACGCCGAAGAAGCTTGAGCGCCTCATCAAAGGTGTGCCCACGAGCAAACTTCGCAAGCGACCGGCGCCGGACCGTTGGTCGGTCAGCGAGATTCTGGCGCACCTTGCCGATGCGGAAATTGTAGGCAGCTTCCGCATGCGGCTCATTCTAGGAGCGCCGGGAACCCCGATCATGGCTTTCGATCAGGATGCATGGGTTATCAGTGGACATTACAATAAGCGCGATCCACGAAAATCGCTTGAGCACTTTTGCGCGGTTCGAGAAGCGAATCTAGCACTGCTCAAGTCCCTGACGCCAGAGCAGTGGAAACACTACGGAATGCACTCTGAGCGCGGGCAGGAGACGATTGAACACATCGTCCGCATGTTCGCCGGCCACGACATCAACCACCTGCATCAGATCGAGCGCCTTCTCGGGAAGTAGAGAAGTAGAAAGGATTCACCCCGCAGCTTTCATCAGCTCGCTCAGCTTGTCGAGATCCTGCGCGCTCGCGTCGCCGATGACGAAATAGCGAAGGCCGTTGTGGCTCCAGCTCCGCACGTTGAACGACAACGCGTTCTCCACCGAATCATGCGCCATCACGCTCCCTGCGGCGCGTTCCTGAAAAATGAAAACCGAAATCTGGTGCTGCCGCACGCGAAAAATCAATTCCGCCCCCGGCGATTGATTGAGATAACTCACCTTGGCGCCCACCAGTACAAACGGCGAATCCTGCAATTCCGGCAGGTTGAAGGTGAATGGAATTTTCCCCGCAAACCACGGTTTCACCGTATGCCGGTCGGAAGAAACGACGTCGACCGGATTGGCACTCGCCAGCGTCGCCACGTGCAGATCGGCCAGCTCGCTTATCAAGTGTTGCTCATTTCTTCGGCTACGATTGAGCGTCAGCCATAGCGCCCCGGCAATCACCAATACCATCGCCGTCGCCAGCACTGGAAGCCGGAACCAGTTCTGGCGCGCCGGCCGCCGGGCCGCAATGCTCTGTTGAATGCGGGCACGAAAAGCCGGATCGGGCGTAAATCTCTGTCCGGCAGCCTGCACCGCTCGTTTCTGCTGCACCCTGTTCAGGCTCTCTGCCGTACAAGCGGAGCATCCGCGCAAATGCTCGCTTAGCGCCCGGGCCTCGCTGGCCGGAAGCTCACCATCGAGATAAGCGTCGAGTTTTTCAATCCAACTGTCGCACGCCATGAATTTAACCCTTCGCCTGACTCCCCTGCTTTTCTCGCACCGCAACCCGCAAAGCCTGCCGGGCGCGCGACAAGCGCGACATCACCGTTCCCATCGGAATGCCAAGCGTGCTTGCAATTTCCTGATACGACATTTCTTCAACTTCACACAGGAGCAGCACCTCACGATAGGCAACCGGCAGTTGCTCCATCGCCTGCTGCACCAGCTGCCAATCCGAACGCTGCAGCAGAATGCTCTCCGGCGTTTCCTTCACCGCAGGCAGGACGTCCGTTTCTCCTTCAAGATCAAGTTGCATGGTCGCAGTGGCCTGCAGCCCGGTGCGTGAGGTGAGGAACGCATTGCGCAGGATTCGGTAAATCCACGCGCGGAAATTTGTCCCTGGCTGAAATGAGGAAAATCCTTTCAGGGCCTTGGCATAGGTCTCCTGCACAAGATCCTCAGCTTCGTGCCGGTCATGGGTCAGCCAGCAGGCAAAGTTATAGAGCCGGTCGAAATGGGGCATGGCGAGTTGTTCGAACGTTCCCGAGGACAGGCTCTCATCCGACACGCACACAAGAGTAAACCAGCGGGGACACGTTTTATTCCAGTCATGCCAAAAATAGTTCTCGTTTTATTCGCAAAACCAGACGGCTTCGGATGTCCATCACGGGGAAAATGTTTGGATCACCTTCGAATAGGAGTGGAGACGGTGCCAGAAGAAAACCTGATACGACACCCCTGAAAATCGGTGCTGTCGGCGCAACCCTTTGTGCTACTTTCACACCTGCTGATCGACTCGGCCGCTACGAGAATCAAGCGGAACACTTCAAAATGATTACAAAAATTTGTACAAACGTCACGTGTCCGGCGTATGCGCATCTCGTTTATACCGTAGCCATGCGCTGCGTTATTTGCCGATGCGACCTGAGAACTGCGCAACGAATCCCCGAAGCAACCAACTCCGCACTCGAACGTAAGCACGGTCAAGGCGTCACGGAAATATCCCTTCACTCCAGGCAAACCCGCGCCGCCCGGTAGACCGAGGTTCCCGGCGGACTAATCCCTCACCCCATCGTCTGCTGCAAGCTCTTGACAGCGATGCCGAAACCGTACATCCTTGTGCCCTAATTCACCGTCCGTTCCCGCACGTCTCTATATGACGCGGATAAGCCCCGCCGGAGTGGCGAAAGGTTCACCATGACTAACCGAAAGATTATCGCGGCAATCGCTATTGCGCTCGGCCTGGGCCTTACGCCAGCCGCAATCGGACAAGATCTTCAGTTCAACGTCATCTACCAGTGCGCGCCGCCTCTCAGTGTCAAAATTTTCTCCTGCGCCAGCGCGGCGCCCACGGCCAGCTGCGACCTGCAGAATTATCGCGACGGCAAACCGACGGCGCGTGGCCCGCTGACGCGCCAGCAACTCGTAACTGGCCTGCAGAAGTGTCACCTGCAAACGCCCGAGGAAGCTAAGGCCCATCCGCCGGGCGCGGACCTGCCGGCCGGCGCCGCCGCTCCCGCCAACCGTACCGCTGGCGCAAACCCGGCAGCCAGCGCCAGCCAGGTTGGCGCCGGTGGATTCAAGGTGGGCGACACCGTCCGCGTCGCCCTTGGGGATGGCAAGATTCTTCAGGTACGGGGCCGCGAGTATTTTGTGCGCAACCCCAACGGCGTTGAGATCTGGATGAGCTATCCCGAGCAGATCCGCCGCGAAGGAAAACTGACGGCCGAAGATCATGCCCTCGGACAATACGACGCGCATGACTGGGTGCAGGTGCTGGTCGACGGCAAATGGACGCAAGCCGAAGTCGTCAATCAATCCGACAACGTTTATACGATGAAGCTGGCTAACGGCCACGAAGTCGATACTTCCGCGCAATTCATGCGCCCGTCCACGCCGCCGCCCGTAGTCAAGCCGGCTGCCTTCCAGTTCGGAGTGCCGCCCAAGCCCGGCCTGGCAAGCTGCGCCGGGAAGTTCGAGGGCCGCTATTCCTCTGCCGCCGGCGCGCCGGGCATGGTGACCATCACCTTTCGCTCTGGCAAAGCGACCCTGCGCGAGCCGGATATGGTGATGACCGATGGAAAGCTAAGCTCCATGTCGAGCGAGAAAGAAGCCGAGTGCTGGACCGGCGGCGGCAAAATTTATCTGAAATGGATCGACGGCGCCAATTATGACTTCCCGATCGATATCAACGACGACGGCACCCTCGACACTCAATTGGGCGAGCTGAAGAAAAAGGGTAACTGACCGGGCGAGGCAGCCGGTTCATTCGTTCAACCAGCGGGACCTCAACCGCGAGCGAAGATCGCGAACTTGTCCACGATTCGCCAGCCTGCCTTACCTTCACAAGAATGCCTTTGCCGTGCCGGTGTCTTCGCCACTCGCTCTCACCTCGGTCTTCGCCAATTCCGGCCGCTTTTTTTCGGGAGCGGGTTTGTTGACGGCTTGCACCAGCTGGGTCATCAGAGTGCGGAGATCTTCATCGCCAGTGTCCAAAACCCTACGAATTTCCGCGCTGGCCTTCATTGCTTGGTCATAAGCATTCCGGGCTTTGGAAAGAAGGGGAAGCTGTTCCATAAACGCAGTGGCATTTTTGGTAAACTCGTTCACCGCTTCTGAGTACGCCGCCATGTTTGCCGGGTACGCTGCCATGCTTGCCGGCATCGATGGCTGATGACGAGTGTCATTCAGAACTCGTTGCGGCCCCAGGCTGGATCGCCCTTTTTCGGAATTGCTGTTAGGGGGAACCACGCTCGTTCCTTCGTCCACCGCCCCAGAGGGCGACTCAGCTATCTGATTCGGGCCAGAGGCCTGGCTTGTGTTCATCGCATCGTCCTTGTTCTTCCACATTCGGTTTTGCTCCTTTGCAGTCAGAGTTCTGCGCGGTCGGATTCTTGGCCGTCTTGCAGTTTGCGTGAGTTAACTGTTTCGATGGTCGTCTGCTTTCAAAGTTTGCAAGGGAAATGCCATTCGGGAGCAAAAACCCGGCAACATAAAAATGGCGAAGACCGTGGGGATTTGCAAGCCTCTTTTAGAATGTGCAAGTTGAAGACTTATAAAGTGGAATGAAAGAAGTGAGTGAACTAGAAAATATGTGGATCGTCGGCCGCCGGGAAAAACTTTCTCACCAGAAAGTAAAACCTCGCAGAAAGCATTTCGTCGGCATCAACTGACTGCCCGGTTCGCCGGAAAGACTAACACTCGGAAAGACTAATATACTGGCTGGCACAAACGCTCGCCATCTCGTCGCAAAATCAGAGATGATTGTCGAGCCCGTGGAGAAATATTTTGGTCCAAGCCGCCAAAAACCTCTTTCTGATTCTGAGTGCTCTCTTTCCCATCGTTGACCCGCTCGCCGGAAGCCCGTTCTTTCTGGCCATGACCAGCGACTATTCACGGACTACGCGGAAAGCCCTCGCCTTGCGAATTGCCATGAATAGTTTTTTCCTACTCGTCGGGTCGTACTTCATCGGCACGGATATCCTCTCGTTCTTTGGGATTTCACTGCCCGTAGTTCAGGTCGGCGGAGGACTGGTCGTCATCTCCACCGGCTGGGCTCTGCTGAAACAGGCGAGTGGCAATGGCAATAGCAATAATAATGATCGAAAGGAAATGCAAACCAATATGCCGCCGGTGGATCCCTTTGGAAACGCTTTTTATCCTTTAACCTTGCCCCTGACGGTCGGCCCCGGATCGATTTCCGTTGCGATCACGCTGGGCGCGAATGCTCCATACCATCAGGGGTTTCACATCTTGACGATCGTGACCGCGATTGTCGGGTCGGCGCTGCTCGCACTCAGCGTCTTTCTCTGCTATGGATACGCCGACCGCCTCGGGCACGTGATTGGCCCGACGGGCATGGCCGTAATCATGAAACTTTCCTCGTTTCTCCTCGTCTGTATCGGTGTTCAGATTCTGTGGAATGGCGCCAAAATTCTCTTGGCTTCGGTGCCTTTTCAGGTGCGATGAACCGGCAGCGACAGACGCAGACGCGATGATGAACCGGTCTCGTAATGTCACGCCTCCGCCAGAAAAACTTCTCGATTCGGTAACCGAAAACCCTCGTGGTTTATTTGTACTTGTCCTAAAACCCAACTGGCGAGACAATACGCCATCGTGCGGAGGTTCTGTGGCAGCCAAATACCGTCAACATGGATATCAGGACCGGGATCGCGAAGACAGAGACAAAGACAAAGCGCGAAGAGATTTCGGAGAAAAGTCAGGACAGAAGCCAGCCTCCACGCCTCCCGCCAAAAGAGACTACAGCATGGGACCAAAGCCGGTGAATATGCCGGGCACTCGCGCCGTCTCGCGCTGCGCCCAGTGCGGCACCGTGTTGCAGGCAATTCCGCCAACCGGGCTTTGTCCCAAGTGCGGCTTCGAACTTCATTCCTGCAAACAGTGTATGTACTTCGATCCCGGGAGCCGCTTCGAGTGCATGCAGCCGGTTCCGGAACGCGTGCCTAAAAAAGACGCGCGTAACAATTGCACCTTCTACGAAGTCCGCGTCACCCGCGAAAAAGAAACATCCACCCCAGCGCCCCTGCGTCCCACCGACGCCCGCCAGGCATTCGAAAACTTATTTAAGAAATAAGATTTTTAAGAAATAAAATTCTGGATTGGCATCCCGGATTTCGCTAGAACACGAGCGGTCCGCGGTTACTGGCTGAGCTTGATAGCCAACTGCCGCTCCGGCTGCGTCATCTGGCTCCACAACTTTTGCAGATCGTCCTGCAACGCCTGATTGTCAGGCTGCTTGTGCAGTGCTAGGGCAAACCAGCGATATGCCGTAGGCAGATCGCGCGGAGCGCAAGTCCCCGTCGTATAAAGCGCGCCCAGCGAGATCATCGCCTTCGCATCCGATTGTCCCGCCGCACCCTTCAACATGCGCAAACCGCGATCGCAGTCCTGCCGCACTCCACTACTTCCGTAAACGTAGCGCTCCGCCTCAGCCACAGTATCGATAGGCTTCGCCGCCGAGGGCTTGGTCGCAACCGGTTTCGCCGCAGGCTTGCGCGCCACAGTCTTCGGAGCCGCAGGCTCTTCATCAGAATCCGAAGATTGCTCAGCCGAATCGGATCCGCCATTTTGTGACGCCGCAACCTGTGACGCAGCACCCGCCGCTGCGGCAGTGGCGCTACGTTGAATCGTCGAATCGCTGGCCTGGCCAGCAGCCGACGAATTCGCTTGCGATCCATTCTCACTCTCAGCAGCCGCCGGGACTGCGGCTGCGGTGAACCAGTCTGCGGTGAAGAGTTCTGCCGTGCAGAGTTCTGTGGTGCAGAGGCTTGCGCAGGAGCTGCCGGCACCCCAGACGTTTGCGGTGCAGTCGTCGTGTTTTCCGTCGGAGTCGCCGCATTCCCGCCCGCCGCAGAAGCCGCTCCCGCCGGAACAGCTCCACCTCCGGCCGCTGTTCCCGGAGTCCCCGCCGTCCCGGAGCCGCCGCTATCCGTGCCATTCTGCCCAGCATCGGGCGCCGCCTGCGCTGCCGCCGGCTTTCGGTCGCCGGCCTTCAACCAGTCAAAGCCGCCTTGCCTCCAGCGCAGATATCCAAATCCACCGGCCAATACCAGCGCCAGCAAAACTAAAAATAGTTTCCCCCAGCCACGCTTAGGCTCTCCCTCATCCTCAAGAAGGTAATCGACATTTCCCGAGGAGCGCAGGAGATCTTGCCCCCCGCCACGTCCATCATCGCGAAATCTGCCACGCCCGGCTCCCGGTTTATTCAACCCCAGAAACGACGGACCACTGATGATCGGCTCCCGATCCAGCTCATCGTCGCGAGCCACATCAAACGAAGAAAGTACCGGACTCCGCTCCATTCCCCCACTCGCCGAAGCCGCCGGCCCCGCGGCAGGTGCCTGAGCCGTTGCCCGTGCCGGGCCCGGTTGCGCCGGAAAATTTGACCGCTGCGCACCCGTGTTTTCCTGCTGCACACTTGGCCCTCGCGACGCTGGCCCTCGCGCCGCAGGTGCACTCGCAGCCTGACTCTGTGGCACCAAAGGCGCGCCGCACATTCCGCAAAAGCGGTTGGTCTCGGAGTTCTCATTGCCGCATCGTCCGCAGCGCACCGTACCCCTCCTTAAGTCCATTCCTATTCTAAATTACTGGATGCCGGTATGTACTGCAGGATGCAACTTCCCACTCCCGATGAAACGCGAGTTGTTTGTATTGAGAAGTTGTCTGAAGGAGAAGACCTTCTATAAAGGAGATTGTGTGAAGCAGGCTATGCGGCAGGCCGCTGTGTGACGGAGTTCTTTTGGGATTCAGCTGGCCACTGAGTCAGTTTTCCTGTGCATTCGCTGGATCTGTGAGCGCGATCAGTCTGCCCACCGGATACTCTTCCGCACTAATGGGGACCTCGGGCGCGGAGTTCATGATAGTCAACACATCGCCGCTGTGCACTCCGCGCACCAGCAGTCGATCCGCTTCCACGCCCACCACTCGATATTTCTCATCGAAGACTGTCATTCTCAATATTCCCTGCTATTACGATGCCATACTCTTACCCCACGATGCTCAGGTATTTACCCTGTGCGCTTCGAATGTCCCATATTAGGCATATTTCAATTTCGGAAAGCTCGCGCCAACCTGATGACAGACTCCAGCACGAAGCTACAAATCCATGATTGAGAGCCTAATCGCTTATCTTGACTCCGGAGTATGACCGACGTAACATTTTAGGCCCCGCCTGGCGCTGACCGCCTGGTGCTGAGCGCTCGGTGCTGATCGGAGTGTGACCGGCAAGGAGAGTCTTTATGAAACCGATCAAATGGTTAGTTCTCTTGTTGATTGTAACCAGTTCCGTGTGCGGCTTTGCAGACAGTTACTCTGCGCTCAGCCTCGTAGAGCTATAGATTTTCGAACTATAGATTTTCCTGAATGAAGCGCGGACTGAGGTGGACATCGACTTGTATCAACGGCGAATCGCCTACCGTCTTGAAGCTGTGAATCTCACCGGCCTTGATTACGAAGATGTCTCCGGCTTGACCATCGAAAGTCTTTCCGTTGACAGTCCAAACTCCACGCCCTTCGCGGATGAACTGAATCTCGTCGTAAGGATGCCGGTGCGGCCCCGGCCCGGACCCGGGTTTCCCGTGGTAAAGAAACACAGAAACACCGGTATCACCCTGTTCCGCTCCGATAAACTCATGCGAACTACCAACGAAAGGCAAGTCTTCCTGGCGCACACGATGCATCCTCGTCGTCCTCCTCCAAGATTGGATGTGCGTGCCTTCATTCAAGCTTCGCCAGTGGAACCTCAGCGACGCATAAAGATGAGGTCTTGAAAGGGTGCGGCTTAAGCTGCACCGCAGCATTTGGGTGGCGCAGCGCTTCAGCGCTGCGAAAACAGCCAGCTACTCGCTAACAAGCCTTGCCATTCGGAACACAGCCAAAGGGCCACAGACCGGCAAGGGCACGACTTCCAGTCGTGCCGCCAGTGCCCCGCTCAAACGCCCTGATACACCCATCCCAAAAACGACTTGGGACTCTGAAAAGATTGCCCCCACTCTGCATCATAGCGGGCGGTGGGCTTGGCGGCGATCACCTCTTCTAAAGTCCTGCCCTGCTTCTTGAGCTTGGCGACTTTCTCGCGCGCCTCGGCCAGCACATCGCGAAACAGAGTGAGGTCGGCTTTCCCCGCGACGGCGCCATGGCCTGGAATCACAATTGTCGTTGCGCTGACTTTCGCTAGGTTCGCTTCTGCCGCTCGAATCTGGCCATCGATGCTGCCTCCAGTCGAGTAGTCGACAAAAGGATATTCGCGATTCCAGAACGTGTCTCCGGTGTGCAGAACATCAGCCTCGGCAAAGTGTACCGAGATGTCCGAATCGGTATGGGCGGGGCTGTAGTGCTTGAGGGCGAGAGTGGAACCGTTGGCGTGAACCATGTGCTCGTCCTGAAAAACGGTTGTGGGAATCGCTCCGGCGGGCGCGGCCGGAAAAGTGTATACCCAGCCTTCCACACGCGTGTCCACGGAAAGATGCTTACGCGTATTCTCGTGAGCCAAAATGCTTGCGCCCGCCTGGTGCACCCACTCGTTGCCGCCGGTGTGATCGAAGTGCCAGTGCGTGTTGATCAGTTGTTTGATGGGATCTGCGTTAATGCTGGCGAGAGCGGCTGCCACATTAGGCCGCGCGGTAACCACTTCGGCATCGATGAGAAGCTTTCCGTCCGGCCCCGTAAGCACGGCGATGTTTCCGCCGGGACCAAGCAGCACGCTGATATTGCGCCGAAGCGCTTGCACCGTGACCTTGGCCGTAGCGGATGCCTTCAGAGCCATTTGCACCAGCCCTTCCTGAGAAAAGAGTCGGGGAGGGGCGAGACAGGCGGCCGCAACCGCGGCTCCACTCGTGATCATGAACTGACGACGCGAAACTTCGGTGATTAGTGAAACTTCGTTGGCTGCTCGGGTGCTCATTGACTTGGCTCCTGTGCCGCGCTCCTGCGCGGCCGTTGGAGGATACCCTCATTTCCGCGACTCATCAAACTATTTCGGCATAGCCACCGACACAGCGTTGCCCGCGCCACGCTCCGCAATCCACATCGTATCGCCTACAGGTTCGACTCCGGTTGGAGTATTGAGTCCATCCTTACGTCGACCCATCATGAAAGCATCATTGACAAACAATACTCACGGGAGTAATTTTGAACCCACTTGGGGTGTAGTGTGAAACGACTTCAGTGGTTATCCGTTCTCTTCCTGTTAGGAGCGGCGGTCTATGTCTCCGTTGTGCCCCGGGTTGACTTGCCCGAAACTACTTTCAACGAAGCTGATGCGCCTGTAAATCTAGCTCCTCCCGCGCAACTCGGCATCCGCGCAACTGCTCTTGCTGTCGATGTAATCACTGTTTTGCCGACGCTGCCCTCCTACCGTCCTGCATGCACTGCTAGCACTCTGATGCTCCAACCGGCAGCCGCATCTCATCAACGCTCTCGACATTCTCTCCAAAGTCTTCTCTGTACATTGCTGATCTGAAGCGCCCCACGCACTGCTGCTGAATGTTCGCGCGGCCGACTACTCCGCCATCTATGCCCATGGCATTTTGACGCGCGACGTGATTGGCCTAATTGTCGGGCTTAGTGCTTTTCAGCCTGAACCCGCCTGCAGGGTCTTCATCCGATCCAAAGGAGCGATACCCCTTGAATTTTACTAAGCCTTACAAATCGCAGCGTTCTGCCTTCTGGAACGCAATTATTTTGTTCCTTCTAGTGTCAGGACTCCTGATCGCCGTAGATCAATTGTCCGTTCTCTGTGGCCTTCAAGGATCGCTCCGAATAGCCGACGATCTGCTGGGAGGACTGGTTGCCGGCTCGATCTTTCATTCGTATGAACGCCAGAGACTGCGGCGTATTCACCAACACCTGCACCTGATCGACCTCATGAATCACCATATTCGGAATGCCCTTCAACCTCTCATGCTCGTGACCTACGGATCTGAGGGGGATGCGCAAATGAAAATCGTCGAAGACTGTGTTCATCGTATCGATTGGGTGCTCCGCGAAGTGCTTCCCGGTGAGTCCGAAGAATCCTCTGTGGTACAGCCTCGCGCATCTGCAAGAACAATTGGGTGGACGACCGGACCTGGGGAGCTGAGTTCGTTATCGGAACCCAATCAGTTTCGGCAGGAGCCTGCTAACCGGCGCTCCAAGCCATTTTTTAACCAATGGTTGGATGCCTGGAGAGGCCGCAATCAAAAAGCCAGTTAATGAATTGTCATAAGCACAGCGCTACGCGAAAAACGACAAAGCCAACCGGTCGCGGCTACCGAGTGACGTTAAAAGAACAAAGACGAAAGAACTAAAGAATTAAAGAACTAAGAACTAAAGAAGTAGAGAAGTGAAGTAGAGAAGTAAGGACCGCGCCGCGTTCTGCAAACGCAATCAGAGAAAGGCAACCATGGACAAAGTCAATGAGCTGTTTTTTCCTTCCTCCGCCGAACACATATATCCAAACCAAACGGTCGTTAGAACCTATTCTGACTCGCGCTTGTATATCAAGGACAAACGAGTGGCTCAGTTGTTAGTGCTGCTGCAACAGCTCCAGGAATCGCTCGGAGCATTGGGAGCGCTGCCGAACCCCGAACTCTTTGAAATCGTCTTCAGCGCGGTCCAATTGTGTGGTTTTGTGAACCCAAACGAGAGGCAGGATGTGATCGCCACTATTTTGGATGCGCTCGAGATGCAAGGCCAGCCCGAGAGTCCGTGATTTGTAACGCTCGTTTCTGCGTGCTGGACCCACCAGGTTTGCGCTGCGCCATATTCTTTCACCCTGTTGGCGGCGCAGTGCGCGGCGAGGTGTCCGGCTGCTGTTGGCGGACGAACCGGGGGGAACGTCGCCAATGCCGCCGGACACTGCCTGCCGTTTGTACGCAGTCGCCCAAGCAACCGACCTTTGACGTCACCGTGTCATCCTGAGCGAAGCATGACGCCCACGCAGTGGACGTCATGTGCAGTCGAAGGACCCCATACCAGCCGGGTGCCACGACCAGCCCGAAAGGGATTTCCACCCAGGACTCCTAAATCCCCATCATCCTGCTCTTGACCTCGAATGTTATAATATAGCCTAGGGATATTCGAAAACATATAGCAATATCAGACGGGGTCGCAGCTTCGCCTTTTCGCGCTCATCCCTCCCAGGAGTTCCAATGTCCAAGCGCCGCCCCCAGCCCAGTCAACCCGACAACCCAAACCGCCCCAACACCAAGCGCACCGGAGAGCGCTCCGAAGCCGCTTTCCTCTACCAGGCCAGCCAGCGCCGCTTCGCCATCTGCAAGCCCTGGGGAGACAGCGAGCGCTACGACTTCATCCTCGACAACCGCCCTCAACCCGGAGCCTGCCCTGAGCGAAGCCGAAGGGTTCACCTCTTCCGCATCCAGATCAAATGCACCGACTGCCTCCGCGCCGATGCCTACGAAACCCGCGCCACCTACGAATTCGCCGGACGCCACATCCCCTACACCAAGCGCGACATCGATTTCATCGCCGCCCACGTCGTCCCGCTCAACATCTGGTACATCATCCCCGTCGAAGTCTGCACTCCCCAACCCATGCTCCGCTTCTATCCCCACCGCAACGCCAAAAAAATGCGCCTCGAAAAGTACCGCGAAGCCTGGGGACTACTCGATCCCCCACTCCCCAATCCCCCACTCACCATCCACGCCTGCATCGACCCCGATTATCCAGAAGAAGTTTATCCAGAAAGCGACGATCCGGATATCGAACCCTCGGAGCTTCCATAGTCGTGTCATCCTGAGCGAAGCATGACGCCCACGAAGTGGGACGTCATGCGCAGTCGAAGGATCCCATACCCATTGCTAGCTCCACCAGTCTCATAAGGAATTTCCACCACCGACCCGTGTGGGACGGACACTCTTGTCCGTCGCCTTTGATGTTGTCTTTGACCTCGACGAAATCTCCACCGCCGCGAGCACGCCCGTGAAAGAGCGGCGCTTCAGCGCCGCGTAAAGTTCAGGTCGTTGAAAGAGCGCGGCTTCAGCCGCGCCGCCGGATCGTTCTCTGGGTGGCGCAGCGCTTCAGCGCTGCGAAAACAGCCACTCCCCACCAACAACCCTTGTCATTCCGAACAGGGCCGAAGGCCCAGTGAGGAACCCGCCGTTGAATTGGCTGATAGAAGCCACAAGTTCCGATACGAGTAAGCCAGGAAGGGCATGGCTTCAGCCGTGCTGCCCGAGAGCGCGGCTTTAGCCCCTGAGGTACGCTCGTCCCCAACTGTCGAGGATTTATGAGATGGCTAGGATTGATCTAGTCCACGGTCGTGAATTTGACGCCACGCACTTCGCGAGCATTTACCCCCGAGCCGCCTACATCATGAAATACGGGAAAGAGCGCAAATCGGATTTGAGGGGCCGGATTTTCTTGCCTGGTGGAGGGCCGGAACCGTTAGCGAAGTTCCGTGAATCCGTTGCCCCATAGCTCTCCGTATTGCACACAAGAGCCTGTTCGGAACGCGTTTCGCAAATCGCGCAAGGTGGTTTTGACAGGCCTCGAGGGGGAAGTTATGGATGCTACTTATATTTTTCTTTGCGGGATTGTATGGGCGCGGTCCCAAGAAGAAGCAGCCGCGCTCGAATTGATTCGTGCCACCGGTTCCCCCGTCCCCGAGCTTCGGGTGTTAGCCATGGTCATGCTACAGCAGGGGGAAGATCATTCCAGGCAGTTGATCGGAGAAGCGCTGAGCCAGGGGCAGATGTCTGCTGTTCAAGCCAATCTGTGCGCCTTCGAAGGCGAGCCGTCCGCGAGGTGTCGTCGAATTTTCGAGGAGCAAGTCGCCCCTCTCTGTGGCACAATGCATGCTACATCTTAGGCGCTCCCCGAGCCGGCATCTCCTAGGGGCGGATAGCATGTCCGTGATCCGGAACAGTTCGAGCGGAGTTAGTTTGCCCGTCAGTACTGTTCAGAAAGCAGCGGTGAAATCCTTTACCGCGATCGATTGGTCGGAGAGTGAGCGCGAATCGAAAGCTTTGGTCGCGCGGTTGGCTGGCGGGGATGAACGCGCGCTAGCGGATCTCTACGACAGCACCAACAGAATCGTCTACGGCTTGGCGCTGCGGATTCTGGGTGATCCGTCATTGGCCGAAGACGTAGCTATGGAGGTATACCTGCAGGTCTGGCGCACGGCCGAGAGTTATGATTCTCAACGCGGCACGGTGTCATCCTGGCTGGTGACACTGACGCGCAGCCGGGCTATTGACTATTTGCGACGCCGCAAGACCCGTCGAGCCGAACTCGAAGAAAATGTCGACGAAGTGGTAAACCTCCGCGACTCTCGGCCAAGTCCAGAGTCGGCTAGTGTCGAAGCTGGGCGGTCACGTATAGTGCAGAGAGCCTTGGCCGATCTTTCTCCTGACCAGCGGCAGGCTATAGAATTGGCTTATTTTTCAGGACTCAGTCACACTGAGGTTGCGGCCCACATGGGCTTGCCTTTGGGTACCGTCAAAACGCGAATACGGCTTGGGATGTTGAACCTGAGGAAACTATTGGGACCTTATGCGGAGGGACTATGAACGACAGAAAGCAAGTTTCCGGTGCTGACCTGCATGAGCTTGCGTCCCTGTATGCCTTGGGGTCTCTCGACGCTGGCGAGAAAATCGCTTTTGAAGAACATCTACGGCAGGGGTGTGATGCCTGCGCCAAAGATGCGCGTTTGTTTGGCGACATTGCCAACCTAATCGGACAGTCTGTTCCCGCCAAACCGTCGCAGCAACTGCGGGAACGACTGTTGTCCAAGGTTAGCCGAAGCCCTCGAGTTCCAGGAATTCTTTTCGAGCAAGGCGGGCTGCTGATTGCGCGCTCCCACGAACTCGCATGGCAAACCATGGCTCCCGGCATTTCTTATAAGCCGCTATTTGAGGACGCCGCTCGAAAGTACAACACGTCTTTAGTCCGCATGGAGGCTGGCGCCCATATTCCAAGCCACCATCACGCGGCTATCGAGGAAGTTTTCATGCTTTCAGGCGATCTTCACGTGGAAAACCAAATCATCGGCGCCGGTGACTACTGCCGGTCTGATTCCGGCTCGATCCACAGGGAAGCCTTCACTGAGGGCGGGTGTCTGTTTTTGGTGATGGCTTCGCAGGAAAATCAACTGATCGAGAACCGCGCAATCTGACCGGCCGCCGCAAGTTTCTAATCTAACTCCCGTGAAACGCCGGGTGCCCCATTTCTCGCGTCCTTTGCGAGAAGTGGGAGGCGCTGCAGAATACTTACACCCGATCCCTCCAGTAACCCGGCTTTCTCTTGCTATGCGCGACCGCGATGATGGTGATCCGATCCGGATCATCGAGATAGACAATTGAGAAAGGGAAGCGCCCCATGACGAAACGTCGCGTTCCGTATAAATATTTCGGCCAGCGTTTCGGACTCTGCAGAATTTCTTCCACAGCCGCATCTACGTCCGTCATGAACTCTTGGCTCGCGTCCGAGCTTCGAGCCAGGTACCACTCATCGGCTGCTTCAATCTCTTCCCACGCCAGAGCGTGGAGACGATTGAGCTTAACCTCTGACATCACCGCCGCCGCGTGTTTAACCGCTCCTTAATTCGTTCAATTGGAACCGTCTCGGCTCGTCCCGAACGAACATCGTCCACGCGGCGCTTGATCTCCTCGCCCCAGGCTGCCTCAACCCCCTCTTCAGTCGGCCCGTCGTCAAGACTTTCCACCAAACGATCGATGAGCAGGCCGCGTTCCTGGGTGGAGAGGTTGAGCGCCTTTTCCAACAATTCCGAAACCTGCGGCGACATCTGTGCCATTGACCCCACCTCGCTATCGATTTGATCTTACACCTGCCCGCAACTGTTCGAGGCCATAGGTCCCCGTTTCCTTTCAACAACTTACCGCCGCTCAATCCCCCAATCAGCCGCTAAACCCCATTTTTCTCCCGTTCATTGAGATAAAGATGACCATCCTCTATCCCTTCAATAGGATGGCTTAAGACCAATACTCAGGGAAACGTGTACAAACCAGGTTCATTTCTCTGGGAGCGCCACACGTAGATGGGTTTTGTGGATAGGATCTTCAGGTAAAGCCAAGGCAAGTTTCCGCCAAGCTGTTTCCTAAGACCGAAACTCAATGCCCAGCACGAAAAAGTTGGAACTAAGAAGCCAGGAGCCTCTTAAGACATGCGCAAGCCGATCAAGTACGTGGAAAAAGCAGTCACCGTCGCCGCCAAGGGTGCGTGGGTAGTCTTCGATCGCCTCAACCGGATCAAGCCCAACCCCTCGCCCACTCCCAAATGGTCCGACAAGCCTCTGCTGAAGTCCTACGAAAAATCCAAGCCGCCGCTCGGCTGGCCTCGCGCCACCGATTCGCTCTGCCCGAAGTGTGTCCCCGAAATTCGCCAGCAGATTCTCGACGGTAAACTTCCGCATGAAGTTCTGATGAACGAAAAAGTCGGCGAGATCAAAGCCACCATCGTCGAACGAGATGGAAAGATTTTGATGGTGAAGGATTGCCCGAAGCACGGCCACTTCGAAGACGTGATGTCGATCGACACCGAATTTTCGAAACACCTCGAAGACGTTTTCCCCGGCCGCGACATCAAGGCTCATAACGATGAGAAGCTGCACCACCACGGTTCTTCAACTGTGAAGTACGGACGCGGCTCCGTTCTCACCATCGATCTCACCAACCGCTGCAACATGATGTGCGATCCCTGCTTCATGGACGCCAACCAGGTCGGCTTCGTCCACGAACTGCAGTGGGAAGAAATCAAGCAGATGCTGGACAACGCGATCACCATCAAGCCGCGTCGTCAGATGAGCGTGCAGTTTTCCGGCGGAGAGCCCACGTTGTCTCCGTACTTCCTCGACGCCGTCCGTTACGCGAGAAAAGTTGGATACAACTCCGTGCAGGCCGCCACTAACGGAATCGAATTCGCCAAGAGTTTTGAATTCTGCCAGCAGGCAGTCGAAGCCGGAATGCGCTATGCCTATCTGCAATTCGACGGCATCGGCAACGCCGCCAACGCGCACCGCATGGTCGGAAATTTATTCGACGTGAAATTAAAGGCCATCGAAAATCTCCACAAGGCCGGAGTAGAAATCGTCCCCGTAGTAACCATAGTCAACGGCATCAACAACGAACAAGTAGGACGCATCATCAAGTTCGCGTTAGACAATCCAAAGACCATCAGCTTCCTGAGCTTTCAGCCCGTGAGCTTCACCGGCCGCGACGAAGCCGTCACCGATGACCGCCGCCAGGCCCAGCGCTACACGCTGTCGCATCTAGCCCACGACGTAAAAAATCAAACCGGACTAGGTGAACCCGCCCGCGACTGGTTCCCCATAAGTTTCATGGGCACGTTCAGCGACTGGGCCGACCTGATGCACGCCAACGACCCCAAAAACGACTGGGGCCAACTAAGTTGCGGCTGCCATCCGAACTGTGGGACTGGGATGGCGGTGATGATTGATAAGGAGACCAAGGAGGCTGTGCCGGTTACGGCTTTCCTGCATGGAGATCAGTTGGCAAAGGATATTGCCAAAGTGAACGATGCTTCGCGCGGGAAGTTTCTTACGGCATTTGGGATGGGGTTGTGTTTGATGAAGAATTACGATCCGTATCAGGCGCCGACACATTTCAAGATGATGGATCTGTTAAAGAAGTTTGATAAGAACTACAACGTTACGGGACGCAACTACGGGAAGGTTGGACCGGATCGCACGATTGATGACGTTATGAAGCGGCGCACGAACGATCGCTGGAATTTCCTGTTCATCGCAGGGATGTGGTTCCAGGATTTGTTCAACTACGACTTTCGGCGGACGGAGCAGTGCATTATTCCTTATGCCACGCAGGAGGGCGAGATTTCGTTCTGCGCTTACAACACGGGCGTGGGCTGGAGAAACATTATCGAGAAGATGCATATGACGGCCACGCTTACCAAGTGGTACGAAGAGCACGGGCGGCACGAAATTTTCGCGGGCGGCAAGAAGGTGAAGATGGAAGACGAGCATGTCGACTATCTGAGGCTGCGCGAGGAGATCGTCACCAACGAACTGCAGCATGATCTGGATAAGCTGGGCATCGCGAAGAACGCGCGCGAAGAGAAGAAGCGGGCGCGGGACGCAAAGGCGGCCCTGGCGGCCGATCATTCTGAAACTCCGGTTGCGGGACATCGCGGGCCGGTGAAGAATGATGAGGCATACAATGCGCGCATGGCTTCGCTGTATCGCGAAGTGGTCCTGAAGGAAAAGCCGGCGGTGGCGGAGAATGGATTCATTCCGCTGGGCGCGCTGAGCAAAACTAATGGGAACGGATCGCACGCTCCGAAGCCGGAGATTGCCGAGCCGGTGGCGGGAGACTAGTTCGGGCTTCAACTTAACTCAAAGGGCCGCCTGAAGCGGCCCTTTTTGTTTGCGACGCGAAGGCGGCGATGGCGGCAGTCAAAGCTGGGAAGCTGATGGCCGCACGGTATCCCACGCTCGCAGAGAGCGCGAGTATGGGCCACCCGCCAGAGTGATTTCGCGTGAGATTTCCAGAGTCTTGGTCCTCAACCTTTCTGGCAAAAGAAACGGTGCCAAAAAACACCGGCAGGATATCTTTGTCCTTGACACCGCCTTCGCTCTTATCGAGGGGCACCCTGCCGCGCGGTGGGGAGGTTTATCGCCGGGCGGAGAGGTTTATCGCCGGTCGGCCTCGATCATTGCGGCATGTTTCTCTGCCGTCCCGAGGATTTTTTTGGCCTCAGCGAGTGCGGCCTCGACGCCTGCCCTGTTATATTTTGTGAGAATCTGACTGCAAATCGAGGTTGCGAAAAAAGGTGGCTGGCCCTCAGTCTTCGGAGCAAGATTGGGGTCGATCATATAGGACTGAAGCTCTTTCAATCTCGTCGTCAAGCCAGCTTCTCCACCGTCTGCGTGCCGAGGGGGTTGTGTTCGAGATCGCGAAGGCGATAGGCGCCTGAGGTGAGGTCGGTCGGCAGGACGTGGCCGTTCTTGTCGGGAACCTGATTGCGGATCAGCTTGCCGAAATCGACCAACATTTGCTCGTCGGGTGCCAGCATTTGCTCAACCTGATACTGCTCGCTCCCCTGATTGTAGAGGATGGTCAGTTGCGCTTTCGCGGGCTTGTTGCCACCGTTCCCGATCGTCACCGATGAAGGTGTTGTGCGTGGGATCGACGTGCCACATGCCGTTTGCAGCATCGTACCCACCCTCGCAAAAAACGCGAGGATGGGGCACCCTATTTAGTGATAGCGTAAAGGTGGGCCACCCGCCCGTGACTCTCAGTAGTCTGATGCCGCTTCAACTATGTAAGTCTTATCTCCGTTGCAATCGGTCTCGTGGTATACCCAGACACCTTTCGGAGACGCCCGCACGACCTTGTTAAAGGCCTCCAAAAGCGAGAGATCCTGCACGTTGATCCGGACGGGCACGTGCTGTCGCGGAACAGGGTGCTCCTGATAAACTCCGGGGCCACCCTGACCGAGGCCTGGCTTAAGGTTAAGCTGGGCCGCGCGCGCCCGCACCTCCGGGAGCCGCAGCAGGTCTTCAAGGACAGCCGGGATTTCCTGGTCTGTTGCATCCATCTGAAATTCGGCGATCTTGATATCCAACAGGGTCGGGAGGCCAGTTCGCGGCATTAGGTCAACGACCCCGTCTTTCCACTCCCATTGATAACTCGGGTTGGAGGCGACCAATGAGTCCATGGCCTCGCGAAGGGTCACTCCCTGCTTCAGCTTAAGGCTTCCCTGAGGTAAGTCCGAACAGCCTGCTACCTCGACGAAACCTCCGTGGGCCCCGGTGTCGCGCAACACGTTCAGAAAAATGTCCAGCACACGCTGACTCCCCATAAATACGTCGTGGTCGACCCGAATGTTGGCCGGCTGCGGTGCGCCGGACGCTGCGGCTCTTACCTGGCACATTGCGATCGGTCCGACTGCCAGGACCAGAACCAAAACGGAGAAACTAATGAGACGCTTCATCCTGAAGTCCTCCTTACGCTCACGGCGTAGTGATCAACGAGGTGAACGTGGGCAGGCCCTGACTGTTAGTTGACCGCGATATTGAGATCACGGTTGTCAAAGGGTACACGACACTTCCTACCGTAGCAGTCCACTGTTGGCTAAAGGAGTCCTTAGCGCTCGCAGGCGGGCAGGCAGGTGGGGACGAATTCCATACGGCGTAGGTGTCGCCTAGCACTTGGGTAGCAAGATTCGGGCCGGAGGGAGCTCCCACCTGTGGATTACCGAATGGATCAGGTGAAGGGGAGATATTACTGAACGACTCCTTGAACGTTACAGTTCCGTTCTTAATCTGGTTTCCATTTTGGTCCGCCAACCCGTATGTGATCCACTGGTAGCCTCCGCAGACGCCCGAGGCTAATGTGGTCCCGCCAACGTTGACAATGGTTATGCTCGTCCCCGAAGTAATCGGGCTGTGGCCATTGTTCGGCGTGGTTGGCTCGTCGATATAACCTAGGTGGGTGGGGACCTGACTGTAAAAATTCTGTGAATTGCTCTTTTGGCTGGCGACTGTGACCGTGACTGCCTGATTCCCGCCCGCAGATGAGGAATTCGTCGGCGTGAAAGTCACTGTTATTTTAGTTGACGAACTGACGGTCACGCTCGACACCGTGATGTTTGATCCGGCGCTAACTGTGGCTCCTGAAGCGAATCCCGTTCCAGTAATCGTCACGCCGATTGCAGTGCCCACCAAGCCTTGGGCGGGGCTGACGCTGGTGATCGTCGGCGTCACATTCGTGCCGGCGGTGGTTTGCGGCCGGGTGACGGGGCAGATATTGAAGGCCTTTCGGATGCCCCAATACATAGGATCGCTTTCTGCGTAGTGGTTGGTCGTGCCGGCGGCGACTCCGTGAATGCTGTTCTTGTTGGCAGTGGCAATGGCGGTGTCGTCTGTCCGCCAAGTGGGAAAATCGTCGGTGAAGTCCTGCACGCCCCCGCCGCACGAGTCCGCAGCCTGAACATACTGGTCCGCGTAGTCGGAGATGGACACAGCAAGGGATCGAATGCCATCACCGGGGCATCGGGCCCGCAGCAGACACCGCAGCCGTAGGCGGCGTGGCCATAGGTTTTATCGACGATCACTTTGCCCTCATACAGGGTGCCGAGGGGGTTGTGTTCGAGATCGCGAAGGCGATAGGCGCCTGAGGTGAGTTCGGGCGGCAGGACGTGGCCGTTCTTGTCGGGAACCTGATTGCGGATCAGCTTGCCGAAGTCGACCAACATTTGCTCGTCGGGTGCCAGCATTTGCTCGACCTGATACTGCTCGCTCCCCTGATTGTAGAGGATGGTCAGTTCCGCTTTCGCGGGCTTGTTGCCGCCGTTGCCTGCGGTGAGCAGGGAGTCGTGCATGCTGTCCACTTCCCACTTTCCCCCTTCCCAGTGAGATGCGAGTTGATCGCTGAAGGGGGTCTGTGCGCCATAACGGCATCGTACCCGCCCTTGCAAACAACGCAAGGATGGGGCACCCCGAGTGTTGGTAGTGGCGGCGAGATCTAAAAGGTTGGGCCACCCGCCCGAGGGCCTGATACCATCGGCACGAATGCCCACCACCGAAAACCGCGGCGGTCCAGAGATGCGCCAACCCCCTCCCTCAGTCCGAAACTGGATATGCTATGTACGGCGGCGATACCCTTGAAGCCTGCTCTGCCTGTGGCCGAACCCCTGGGCTGTGGAGATCGTCGCTCTTCTGAAACTCCACTTCCACCTTTATGTAATGGCATCGCCGGTATGTGTAGGTCGCCTTATCCGCGAAGGTCGGGCCACCGTCGAGTTCAAAATCCTTTTCGATATCGGCACGAGAGATTCCGGGCCTTAATTTCGAGGCCGATTCCAAGGCATCTGCAACAAGCTTGCATCCCTGAGTTTCACTGCTTCCGGCGCACGCGGAGTGCGTACGCGGCCAATACCACAGTGCGCAGATCGAAGCAAGACTGACGAACATGGCGAGTTTGATCGCTTTTCTCATGGCATTCCCTTGGTTACGGAAGCGGGTTCAGCCCCGCCGATTCTCCGCTCGATTTGGTTACCGTGTATTTAAAGGTTCCATCGGTGTTTTGAGTGACAGAGCGTGTAATGGCGTATTGCGCCAACGTGTTTTGGGTTCCACTGTTGACGCAGGGGCAGACGTATTGGTAGGTCTGGCTGGCAGTGAAACTCGCCGGTATGTACGGTTTTACCCAAGAGGCTGGTGGGAGGTGCTTATGAGTGAAAGCCCCGTTCGAGGCGTTCCCGCCAACCGAGGTGGGGTTCGCGGACGTTTGGCCGAATGGCGGCCGCGGCCAAGTGTATGTGCCAGGATTCCCAGGGTAAGTCACATATTCCGATTGCTGGCAGGCTTTGAGGTCTGAGAGTTTGCCGGTGCTCGAGCCCCAGGTATAGGTGATATCGAGCTCGCCTGTCGTGGGTATGGGGTTCCAGCTCTTTCTCTGAAAGCTTGTGATGCTCGCGCATGCAGTCACGGTGAAAGTGGCAGCGTTGCTGGTCTGTGTCCCGCCCCCATCCGTGTTCGGCACGCTTACGGTTACGGAGTAGGCGCCCACCGTCGCGCCGCACGGAATAGCGAATGCTGCATTTATCACCGTACCGCCCTGGCTTGCGGTGACTCCTGAAACCTCGACTCCAGCCGGCGCGATGTTGACAGTGGGACTTGTCCCGAAGCCAGAACCTGAAATTGAGACCGCTGAAGTTCCCCCAGCCTGTCCTGTGGCCGGAATTATGCTAATGATTTGCGGCGCCACATTCGTGCCCGCGGTGGTCTGCGGCCGGGTGACGGGGCAGATATTGAAGGCCTTTCGGATGCCCCAATACATAGGATCGCGTTGTGCGTAGTGGTTGGTGGTGCCGGCGGCGACTCCGTGAATGCTGTTCTTGCTGGCAGTGGCAATGGCGGTGTCGCCTGTCCACCAAGAGAGCGTAGCGGTGGGGCACCCGCCCGTCTGTCCTCGGTTTATTCCCCGTTCCCTCTTCAGTTCAGCCGCCCTGTCTGTGCTGCTGTTTTACACTCTGCCTCGTCTCGCGGATTACACCAAGCCACCGCGCGCGACAGCGCGCTCCTCAAGTGCGATTTTGCCGTTGCATCCTCCGTCTTGTCGCCCTCCAGTTTCAGCAACGCCACACCTTTTGGTGACTCATACTTGTGGATTTCCATCCACACAAAGACAGCATTTTCACGAGACGTGGTTGATGAGGAGTCGCCTTTGATTACGCTAAGAACGGCAGGTAGGGATCCCTTGCCTATCTCTTCAAGCGCGCGTGCCGCGGGATAAACCTCATCAATTCCCTGGATATGCAGATAGAGTCCCTGTTTCTCTCGGACATCTGCAGGACGACGAAAGTCCAGCAGGCGCGCTAGAACGGGGACGGCAGCCTCGTAGCGGTATTCCCCCAGTTTCTTGATTGCGAATGTTGTGCATTCCGCACCTCGTCTGTCGGAAACGCCATTGAGGTACGACACCAATTCAGAGGAAGTAGCGTCTCGCAAGTGGTCACACTCCTGAGCGGCAAGGCGAAAACCGCCTACAAACAATAACCCGAGTATCGCTAAACTGCGTTTCGTGTTTGTCATAAAGCAGCTCGGTCTTCAGTCATTGAAAATTCCACGTCGTCAGGGTCGTTCCTGCCGCAATTGTGTTGTCACCTGAGAGCGTGTTATCGAACTCGTATCCGGATGTCGTACGTTTGCAGGACACCCTCACATAATAGTTATAGTAAGGAGATATTCTCGTGCCATCTGGAAGAGAAGCGTAAGCATAGAAGTTCCCTCTGTATCGATAGGTAATCCCATCTGCCTGGTTGATGCTTATCCCCGGGGCATCGAGATCGTATATCTTGCCAGCCGAGCCACCTGACTGAGGATCGTCATCCCTGAGGCCGGGCGCGGAAGTGTCATCCTGATTCGTTACCCCGCCCGACATCGATGCCTGCCCCTTGAAGTACGCATCGGCAAGTATCCAGCGGTGCATTATCACCGTCCCAGTGTACGTGCCCGGACTAATAGTTCCGACAGCCTCGTTCCCAACAAAGCAGCCCTGAACAGGCGTCCCCGTTCCGATAATCGCTCCTAAAGCTGTCGTTCCTTCTGCTGTTCTGTAAGCCGACAATGCAGCGTCGTCGCTTGAGACCGTATCGGAAGTAGAAGTACGTTGGGAAACGATCGCCGAAACCACATTCGTGCCGGCGGTGGTTTGCGGCCGGGTGACGGGGCAGATATTGAAGGCCTTTCGGATGCCCCAATACATAGGATCGCTTTGTGCGTAGTGGTTGGTCGTGCCGGCGGCGACTCCGTGAATGCTGTTCTTGTTGGCAGTCGCAATGGCGGTGTTGCCGGTCCACCAAGTGGAAAAATCGTCGGTGAAGTCCTGCACGCCACCGCCGCACGAGTTCAGAGCCTGAACATACTGGTCCGCATAGTCGTCGATGCTCACAGCCAGGGGATCGAATGCCATCGTTGGGGCATCGGGCCCGCAGCAGACACCGCAGCCGTAGGCGGCGTGGCCGTAGGTTTTATCGACGATCACTTTGCCCTCATACAGGGCGCCGAGGGGGTTGTGTTCGAGATCGCGAAGGCGATAGGCGCCTGAGGTGAGTTCGGGCGGCAGGACGTGGCCGTTCTTGTCGGGAATCTGATTGCGGATCAGCTTGCCGAAATCGACCAACATTTGCTCGTCGGGTGCCAGCATTTGCTCGACCTGATACTGCTCGCTCCCCTGATTGTAGAGGATGGTCAATTCTGCTTTCGCGGGCTTGTTGCCGCCATTGCCTACGGTGAGCAGGGAGTCGTGCATGGTGTCCACTTCCCACTTTCCTCCTTCCCAGTGAGATGCGAGTTGATCGCTGAAGGGGGTCTGTGCGCCATAACGGCCGGTTTGATCGTAGCTGGCGGCGATTGCCATCAGGTCATCGGGCTGAATTGGAGCACTAATGACGACTGCGGCCCAATAGGCGTCGGCGGGAATCAGCTTCTGTGCCTGCAGAGCGGCAACATCCACTGCCTGTGTTGCATTCGGTTTGAGCGCCAGATCTATGGGCGGGGTTTTGCCGGACGCCGTCGCGGAACGCCAGTTGAAGCGGATGTGCGCTGTGAAGGGCCTGGCGGAGGTGTTACGCACGAGCACTTTGGGTTGCAAAGCCGTTCCTGCCGGGAAACCCAGCGCCGGATCGGGATCACTCAGGGCCAGCATGGGGGCGCGCGTGGTCCACTCCTTCACGCCGCCGAACAGGTGCGATGAAAGCGGAATGTCAGGATCGTGGTTAAACATTTTCATGTTGGCGGAAAACCCGCCGACTTCGTCAAACAGAAGGTGCGCCGAATCGAGGTATCCGGCAGTGTCCGCACCATCTATTTTGATGCCGCCGTACCGACCGCTCAACCCGGCTCGTTGTAGCAGCGTTCGCACGGAAAGACGCTGCGTTTGATGTGGTCCCAGGCTCAACTGCTGATGCCACGCCTTGCCGCCAGAGTCGTAGACGGTTAGCGTAGGCACCAATTTCTGATCGCCAGCATTAGCGAGAATCAGGAAATCAGACACCGATTCACGCGGCAGCCACCAGATGCCCTCCCGACTGGCTCTGCCCGGAGACAGATTGTGGGAATACGCATCGAGATGGAACGCAATAGGTCTCCCATCGATGCGCACCATCACAGCGGCATAGAGCGCACGATGAACGGTCGCACGATATCTCAGCACGAGCGAGCCGTAAGTCCCGACCAATCGCGGAGCGGCCTTCAATACCGCGTCACCAACGTCGAGCGACGCGACCTCTCCCGACTTGATCGTTACCGGAGGAAGTGCAGTCTCTGTGCCGTCCGCCATGCGCAGCGCGGGAGTGACCGTCAACTCGCCTGGGTCGAGATTGTTGCGAAGCTGCAGTTCCGTGCTCCACCCTGGCTCCGTCGTCCAATAAGCGACGTACTGTTCGAAGGGCTTCATTTCGGAGAAGCGGGCGGGCGACTGGCTTTGGCCTCCGGATTGACTCGTGTGGGAACTTTGGTTCCCTGGCGCAGTCTGCGCGGTAGGAAGAGAGGATGCGGCGAGCAAGAACGAGAGTGTGAAAACAATTGCCCGAGAGCAGGTCATGGTCGCCATCCTCCGAAAAAATCTGAATTCCCCTGCTCCAGCGTTGACGGTCTCTTCGATCGCGTGGGCCAGTTCTTCTGGCTGCGCGCTCTACATGTCTCCGTGCGCTGGCGCTGTTTCGGCGAATATGGGTCGAACTAACAACGTGCAACCTGGACAAATCCCGGGGCCGCAGAGCCACGCTTTGCCATTAGCATTCCGGCGACGAACGTTCCGTGCAGGCAGGCCAAGCTGCTTGCGGTCGAACACGCGCCACAGTGTTTTCCTGGGACCTCGTGAATGTTATGAGCGGCAAGATCGGGATGGTCGAGGGCTACGGGGCCATCGATGAGTCCGATCCTAATTTCGGCTCGGCCGCTCGCGCGCGCCATCAACGGGGTGAGGTTCACCAAATCCAGCGGTCCCATGAAACTCCCCGGTTGAATGCCGTAAAGCAGCACGTAAAAAAGAAGCGTCTGCTTCTTAATTAAATTACGATCCTCATTCCCTGGGGTAAGTAGCCGGTGAAAACCTGGGCTCGTTCGTCTCGTTCCACAGTAGCTTCGACTAACTCCGGGCGAACTGGCCGGAGACCGTCGAGGTCACGAGAAAAAAATTACGCTCATTCTCCTCTTAGCGCGGGAAATGTCAAGTAGGAAATTGCATGAGCGCATAACGGTTATGTGTGGGACCCGGCGTGCAACATGCCTGCGGTCGCCCCGAATTTTTTCTTATTACGCCTTGCTCTCGCCGGCTGATGGAGTTGCCCCCCAACGTTCGCGGATGGTTTCGCGAAAGCGTTCGCGCTCTTCGGGAGTCATGTTGCCGCAGCGCTCTTTCATGCGACGGCGAAAATTGGAGCGGCCGGGTCCACGCCATCCGTGGTGGCCGAAGAGGATGCGGCAGAGCGCCAGAAGTCCGAAGGCCTGCCAGAAATTAATCTGATGCCAGCCGAACAGCGGCGGCAGCAGCCAGTTCCAAAGGCGCATTACCAGTTCGCCGCCGATGAAGCAAAACAGCAGAATGCCCAGGATCGCGGCGGGTGCAAGCCAAATCATTCTCTTTTTCATATTCGGTCCCTCGTAGTTTCTCAGATTCATCCTAAATACGATTCTTCATAAATGTTCTGTAAACGCTCGCGAAGATGGCGCACCGCGTAGCGTTTGCGCGAAAGCAGAGTATTCACGCTGACTCCGGTTTCGGCGGCCATCTCTCTGAAGCTGCGGCCTTCGAACTCGTGCGCAACAAAGACCGCGCGCTGCTCCGCCGGCAGTTCGTCAACCGCCAATACCAGTTCATCGAGGAGCTCGTTGCGGGCGTAGAGTGCCTCTGGTCCGGCATCGGGCGCCGGCAGCAGGTCATCCAAGTACAACAATTCGCCGTCGTCATTATTGTCATTGCCTCGGTTGGCGACGGCGCGATCGCTCAGACTCTCTGGCTGCTTCCTGCGGAAGAGATCGGTGATGCGATTGCGCGCTACTCGAAAGAGCCAGCCAGTGACGTGCTCGATCGGCATCAGCAGGCGGTTGGCTTCTACGAGTTCGAAGAAGACGTCCTGCAGAATGTCCTCGGCATCGCGCGGATCGGGCACGCGCCGGCGGATGAAGTTGCGCAGCCGGGACTGCTCCCGCGTGACCACGTCGGAGATCCGCTGGGCTTGCTCGATTTGCTTCTCGTTCGAGTGGCATCGGCTCCAAGCTTGCTGCGGCATTCATCTACTGTTGTAGACGGATGAAGGGGTGCGGATATTGTAGGGGTGGGAAACTTTTTTGGGCGGCGAAGTCGATGTCGTTGCGGGCTGCGGAATCAAGTTGCAAGAGCTTACCTCAGCGGCTAAGGCCGACTTTAAAGGGGACTCTAATCGCAGCGCTGAACCGCTGCGCCACCCAAAAGCAAAGCGCGCATCCGGCCGTGGTGAACCGCTGCGTCGCCCAAGAGCGAGAATTATCGAAAACGGTGAACTGCTGCGCTGCCCAAAAACCAGGAACACTTCTATGACGGAGCTGTTATGTACGGAGCGCCGCTGCGCTTCTCCCTGGCCACCGGATAACCTTCCACCCTATTACGCGCTTGGTGGATAAAACGCGGACAAGCCAGAAAATCATCAATAGCAGTGGCAGAACACTCAGGAAAATCAGGACGCCCATTTTCTGAAGAAGAACCGGGAATAGTTTTTGCCGAGCGAGGAAGATAGACGCGGATGCGATAAACAACGCAAAGCACATGCGCCAGAGATGCCGCGCGATGCGATGTGCACCGGAAATACCACGGTGCATCAGCATGCGAATGTCCCCGACGGTAGCCAGAACGGCCACAGAACCCATGAAGAAATAAGGTCCCGCGGGATATTCATACTTCAGGCCCGTCACACTTGTGGCCGCTTCTATCCCATAGGTCAGTTCGACGGCGGCGACCGCGGATATTACCGAGAGCGCACTCCAATCGAAGAAGCTGGCTTTTTCGCCGTCGTCCGCGCGCGTGACGGTGATCCATGCGGTGGTCACCAGGTAGAAAGTTAGTGCGCCTCCCAGAACATTGCCGGGTTGGGATTTCATGAATCCCATGAACGCTCCGGTGGCGGAGAGGATCATCATAGCGATGACGAACACGTCTCCAGCGATGCCGTGCCGGCGCGAACCTTTGCGAAAAAACACGGCTACGAATCCAGATAGCATTCCGACGGTTCCAGCGCAAATGTGAAAAAGCAAAATGGGCGATGACATTGTGCTCACCTTTTGTGTTCAGCTCGTCTTCCGTTCAGTTCGTCCGAGCAAAATCGAACGTTCCTACTAAAACGTTCCCACTAAAACATGCCTACAAATCAGATTGGCCCTTGATAGCGGCGCAACCTTACTGCAGCGGCCAGGAATATAGCGGCGACGGCCAGCCCGATCCAAAGGTCCGGCGCTGATAGAAATGCAACCGGAGTAATGTGGGTCATAGGATTGGCGGGGAAGACACCTGGAGTGGAGGAGATGGCTGTCGTGTTGCCGATAAACCGGCCGCCCACCAGGGCAGCGAAATGGGTGGTATTGAAGGCGATCTTTTCGAGACCGCCGATGGCGACGATGGGCAGCGCAGCCCATAAAAAAGTCGCGCGACGCGCCCAACCGGAAACCAACAGCAGCCAACAATACACGGGTGCGGGCCAGAGAGCGTGCGCGGTGAGAAGGTGATAGAGCGTGAGCAGCGACATTTGCAGGATGGGCAAATGTGCCCACAGCACTGCGACCTGGCCACCAGTTGCCAGCAGCACTGCGCTGCCCAACAGCAGCATGAGCAACTGGAGGACGAAGGTGATTGCCGCAATGAGGAGTGGAAGAACCAGCAGCGGAATGCTCGCCTTCACCAGAACGGTAGTGGCGTCGGAGACCGGCAGCGATTTCCAGAACAGAATACTGCGATCGCGGCGCTCGCCATGCAGTGCCTCGGCGCAGTAGAACACGCTCATGAGGATAGCGGTGCCCATCATAAGAGCTGCCGAGACGTCGAACGGCACAGAGATATCCAGGTGATTGTGGGGATGGCCGGATACGAGCAGCGCACTTAGCCGGCTTGGGGAATGAATTACGTTGATCAGGTATCCAAACAGAAATATGGCCGCGACAGCCGATGGAGCGAGGTAGAGGTATCGATTCTCCCAGAATTCGCGCCGCATCGACCAGTACAGGGGCCGGGTTGCGTGAATGGCCGGTGCGATTTTCTGCGAGCCGTTTCCTTCAGAGTCATGCGGAGATCCGGGTATCGCGTTGGCTGGAATATTCATCTTGCTCCTTGTGGCTGAGCGGCGTGATTGCCGATGACCGCAACAAACAGGTCGGCGATGCTGGGGGTGCGCACCTCGCCGAGTGCCGCCAGCCGTTGACGATCGATATCAATGCCATCGAATAGAAACACCGTGCCGCCGATCCCTTTGCGCTCATATATCGGTCTTAGCGCCTGTGCTGCGGCAACCTGCTCGGGACGAGCCATCAGTTCGACGTAGCGCGACTCCATTTCTTCGGTGGTGCGATTGAAGACAATGCGACCGCCGTCGATGAACAGGAGATCGGTAAGGACGTGTTGGACTTCCTCCACCTGGTGGGTCGCCACTACGATGGTGCGGTTGCGATCGAAGTAATCGTTGAGGAGAGAATCGTAGAACTGCTTGCGATACAGGAGGTCGAGGCCGAGCGTTGGCTCGTCCAGCACCAGCAATCTTGCGTCGATAGCCATGACGAGAGCGAGGTGCAACTGGGTGACCATGCCCTTCGACAGTTCCCGGACCTTGCTCGAGAGTTTGATAGTGGTCCTGGCCAGAAAACTTTCGGCCTTGGCGCGATCGAATCGAGGATGCACTCCGGCTACGTAGTCGAGCGCCTGCGAAACCCGTATCCAGCGTGGCAGTACGGCGACGTCGGCGATGAAGCTTACATCGCACATGAGCTGATCGCGCTCGGTCCAGGGATCGCGGCCGAGAACCTTAAGTTCTCCCTGATAGGAAGTGAGTCCGAGAATTGCATTGAGCGCGGTGCTCTTGCCGGCGCCGTTGGGGCCGATGAGTCCCACGATGCGGCCCTCTTCGACGCGCAAATCGACGCCATCCAGCGCGACCGTGGCGCCGAAGACCTTGCGCAGACCGCGGGCTTCTATCACCGTCATGGCTTCGGCTTCTCCTTTGTGTTGTTCAAGAGTTCTTCGGGGGACAGGCCGAGGCGCTGAATGTTGGCGTAGACTCGGGGCCATTCTTCCGCAAGAAACTTCTGCCGCTCGCCCTGCAGCAGCAGATTGCGCGCACCGGCATTGATGAACATGCCGCGGCCTCGCCTGGTCTCAACCAACTGCTCGTCTACCAATTGCTGGTAACCTTTCAAAACGGTGAGCGGATTCACCCGATATTCGGCGGCGACATTGCGCACGGAGGGCAGAGGATCGCCTTCCTTGAGCACGCCGTCGAGAATCATCGCGACCACCCGGTCGCGAAGCTGGCGGTAAATCGGCTGACTGTCGTTCCACTCATGATTCATCAGGTTTTCCAGATAAGCCTTGCCACAATGGTACGGTCGAGATCATTGGTTGAGCTGAAGCACGGTTCAGGGTGATGCCCAGGGCTCAGACGCCTGCAAAACGGCATCACGGAACGCGCTGCAGGTCAAAATGCGCGTGGACCGGCTTGTCACCTGGTTGCATATAAGTCCACTCCTCGGTGTGGTGGTTCGCATCGATCAGCGTGAACACGGCATGGTGCATGTGTCCGTACTGGGTGCTCCCGGCGACGTCAAGAAATTCGAATTCCACGGTCTTGCCGTCCGGAGAAACCTTGCCGGTCATGCGAGGGCGATTTCCCGCGTCACAATAGTGAGTCAGCAGCAGGCGATCTCCGTCGAGATACAGCATCGTGATGGGATCGTCTGGTCTCCCCGCCCCGGTCATCTCATGCATGATTGCGTTCCCCATGGAAGTCACGCGGAGCGTGGCATGAATGGGTTTGCCATCTATGTCGGGCGCAACGGGCAGGGTTGTTACTCGGCCTTCCCAGGAACCGGCCAGAGTCTTCAAGGTGTCGAAAGACTTTTGCGCATCAGATTGGGGGGCTGCGGACTGCGCTACTGCTGAGAGTGAGAGAGCGATTGAGAGTGTTAGGGAGAGAGCTACAGCGAAAAGGTGTTTGTGTTTCATGGGGTTGCGTCTCCTTCTTAATGGCCAGGTTGCTGTGTGAAGCCAGCCAGGCAGTATAGTGATATAGTTAACTATAACACTATAGAAATGTCAAGCCTTTTCTTGGATTTCTTCGCTATTTCTTGGCTTGGTTGTCAGGGGACTGCCGGAGTGAAAAGGTGAGGTAGAGCGGCGCTAAAGCGCCGCTCGTCGTTATTCTGCCTTGGGATTTTTCCCGTAGCCTATTCGAAACACCGCAGCCAGCCAGATCACGAGTGGAAGTGATGGCCATCACGCGGGTAACTTTTTATTTGCCTGCCTCGGGTTGTTTCAGTATGACGGCGGGAACTTCCTGCTTCTTCATCATATCGTTATAAGCCGCCAAGTCGGTTGAGACGATGGTCTTCCATTTCGTCATCTGTTCATCAAGATCCTTACTGAGCATGTCGAATACTTCGTAGGACTGCTTCGTGGGCGCGGAGTCGGCGCTGGCGACCACGCCACCGAGCGCTACCAGATGGTTGTTTAATCGAACGGGGAAATTGAGCACATCCTGACCACTCTTGGCTTTGGTCTGGATGAGAGCTTCTTCCACTTCGGTCATTTTTTTATCGAGCGACTTGCCGGCATCGGCAACGGCCTTGCCGCGGGGATCGTTTTTCAAACGGGTGTCAATGGCTTTGATTTGATCGCGCAGGTCGCGGATCTGAATGACGGTATCGTCGGTTTCCGTGACCTTGTCGCGGATCTTTAGCAGGAGATCGAACTGTTTCGAGAGATCGTCCTGGCTAATCTTTAACCGCGGATCGGCCTTGATTTCAAGGGGCGCGGTGTAACTCTTGCCGAGAACCGTTAACTCTAACCTGATAGGTTCCGGGAAGCGCTTGAGGTCCGTCGGTGTTTCCGCCCCAGAGCGGGGCGTGAGGAATTTTCGTTGCCCCCTCATAACGGAGATCCCACACGAAGCGGTTGAAGCCGGCATCGGCAGGGAGAGCGCCGGCATTGTGGTCTCGGCTGAAAAAGTCTTCCTCGTCGTCACCGCCGGGTTCTTCTTTCTTGGGATATTTGCGAATCACTTTTCCCGAGGAATCAAGGATCTCGATTGTGATCTTTGGCGGTTCGTCGGCATCATCTTTTTTCTTGGCATCGGGGGAGGGGGACGAGCTTGCTTCAGGCTTTGCGGATGCGGCCGGAGTTTCGGAGGCGGCGGCCACCGGCTTGGCCTCGTCGGATTTCTTTAGGGAAGTTTTCAACCAGTAATCGATCAGGGCTCCAGCGGGCGGGTTCTTTCCAACATTTCCGCTGGGAGCAAAGAACGAACCGCGAAAGACGGTGTGATTGGCCGCGCCCGGAGTGAAGAGATGGGCTTCTTGTTGTGGAATCGAGTCTTCGTATTGTTCCAGCGGAGTAATGTCATCGAGCACCCAGAAGCTGCGTCCGTGCGTTGCCAGTACTAAGTCGTTGTTCTTGACGACGAGATCGTTGATCGGCACCGAGGGCAGGTTCAGTTGCAGAGGCTGCCAGTGCGCGCCGTCATCGTAGGAAATATAGACACCTTGTTCGGTTCCGGCGAAAAGCAAATTCGGACGGCGGGGATCGATTCTTACCGCATGGACGTAATCGTTTGCCGGCAGGCCGGTGACCAATTTTGTCCAGCTTTTGCCGAAATCTGTTGTCTTGAAAACGTAGGGTGCGAAATCGTCGGACTTATGGCGTTCGACTGCGAGATATGCCGTGCCCGCATCGCGCGAAGAAACTTCGATCATGCTGACTGTGCCCCACTCGGGCATGGCTTTCGGAGTGATGTTCTCCCAATGCTGTCCACCGTCGCGGGTGAGGTGAACCAATCCGTCGTCGGTACCGGCCCAGATCAAATCCTTCTGAACCGGCGATTCAACCACGGAAAAAATTGTGTCGTAAACTTCGACGCCGGTATTGTCCTTGGTAATCGGGCCGCCGGAGGAGACTTGTTTTGATTTGTCGTTCCGCGTCAGATCGGGACTGATGATGGTCCAACTCATTCCGCTATCGGTGGTCTTGAACAGGACTTCGCCTGCGAAATACATCGTCTTTGGATCGTGGGGAGAAAAAACGATGGGCTCGGTCCACTGAAAACGATGCTTGACGTCAGCGGCAGCCCATCCGATGGGATTGACGGGCCACGGATTGATTGCTTGCTCTTCGCCGGTTCGATGATCGTAGCGGGTGATATCGCCACCGTAGGAACCGGCATAGACGATCTCCGGATCCGTGGGGTCAGGAGCGATGTAGCCGCTTTCGCCGCCGCCCACGGCATACCAGTCGGGCCGATCAATCGCTCCTTCGGCGCTGGCGCTCGCGATGCCTACGGTAGAGTTGTCCTGCTGGGCACCATAAATGTAGTAGGGAAATCGATTGTCGGTGGTGACGTGGTAGAACTGCGCCGTCGGCTGGTTGTACAAGCTGGTCCAACTGTCGCCTCCGTCGGTGGAGATGGTGGCGCCGCCATCGTTGCCGTTCATCAGGCGCTTAGGATTGGTGGGATCGATCCACAGCGCGTGATTATCTCCGTGGGGTGAGCGTATCCGGCTGAAAGTCTTGCCTCCATCGTTGGATCGATACGCCCCGGTGTTCAAAATATAGACGGTATCTGCTGATTTGGGATCGGCGAAGATATGCGAGTAATACCAGGCGCGCTGCCGAAAACGATGATCGTCGGTCATTAAATGCCAGGAATCGCCGCCATCATCAGAGCGATAAATTCCACCTTTCTCGGCCTCGATTACCGCCCACACCCGGTTGGGATTTGCGCCCGAGACCGTAACTCCGATGCGGCCCAGAGTGCCCTCGGGAAGACCGTGAGCTTTGAGTTCCTTCCAGGTCGTTCCGCCGTCGATAGAGCGGTAAAGGCCGCTGCCGGGACCGCCGCTGTCGAGACTCCACGGAGTGCGGCGGGCTTGCCACAGAGCGGCAAACACGATGTTGGCATTAGTGGGATCAAAGACCACGTCGATGCCGCCCGACTTGGCATCTTTGTAGAGAACCTTCTGCCAGGTCTTGCCGCCATCCTGGGTGCGGAAAATTCCGCGTTCTTCGTTGTCACCAAATGGATGTCCGAGGGCAGCGACGAAAGCGATGTCAGGATTTTTGGGATTTAGAGCGAGGCGGCCGATGGCGTGGGTGTCGGCGAGCCCAACGAACTTCCAGGTTTTTCCCGCATCGATCGACTTGTAAACGCCGTTGCCGCCGACGATATTGCCACGGATGCATGCTTCTCCGGTTCCGACATAAATAACATTCGGATCTGACTCGGAAACGGCGATCGCCCCGATGGCTGGCGATGCGTCTTTTGTTTTATCAAAGACGGGTTTCCAGTTGAGGCCCCCGTCCGTGGTCTTCCATACGCCTCCGGCGGTCGATCCGAAATAGTAGACATTCTCCTGGCCGACGACACCTGCTACGGCAACCACGCGGCCGCCGCGAAAGGGGCCGACCAGGCGATACTGCAGATTTTTCCAAGGTCCCTTCTCTTCGCCTTCGTCCTTGTCTTTATCTCTGTCTTTATCATCTTTCTGCGCACTATCTGCAGCGGCTGCGGTTTCCGGCTTTTTCTGGCTGGAATCAGGATTCTGCTTCGGGGTATGTTTTTGCGCGGACAACGGAGTGATGAGTGAGACAACCAGGACGGCGAGCAAGGTGGATCGCAAGTTGTTGTTCCTCCGAAGCTGTACACAATAAATGCGATGGCTCAATTCCACAACAGTAAAGAAGGTTGTTGGCGAGTTATGTGAAGCTGGCGAGGGATCGCATCCTTATGCATTTGGCGTGAGTGTTTCACGGTGATTATTTGACATGATTATTTGACATGATCATTTGACACGGACAGGCTGCTCTTACACCATTAAGCCGACGTGAACGAGCGAATCGGTCCGTCGCTATTGCGAGTCGGGGTGGCTGGGGAATCCGGCTGCGACTTATCAGGATCCAGAGTGAATGAGCCAGCTTTGTGATGCGGCGTCAATTCGGGCCGGAAAGTTTGATGCGCCGTGTCGCGCGGCGTCGCGGAATTGGATACTTGCGGCCACAATTCTCGGTTCCAGCATGGCGTTCATCGACGGGACCGTCGTCAATGTGGCTTTGCCTGCGCTGCAATCCAGCCTCAATGCAACGGTGGTGGATGTGCAGTGGGTTGTCGAGTCGTACGGACTATTTCTCTCGGCCTTGATCCTCGCCGGGGGCGCGCTGGGAGATTCCGTTGGCCGGCGTTCGATGTTTCTGCTGGGCATAGCAGTTTTCGCCGCCGCTTCGGTGGGCTGTGGTTTCTCTTCGAGTATTTCGTGGCTGATCGGGTTTCGGTGTATCCAGGGAATTGGTGCGGCGGCATTGGTCCCCAGCAGTTTGGCGATCATCAGTGCGTCCTTTGATGAGAAGTCGCGCGGGGAAGCGATCGGCACCTGGTCCGGTTTTACTGCGCTCACCACGGCGCTGGGTCCGGTGCTGGGAGGATGGCTGATCGAGCATGCGTCGTGGCATTGGGTATTTTTTATTAATGTCCCTCTGGCCGTGGTGGTCGTCGCGATTTCGTTGTGGCACGTACCGGAGTCGCGCAGCGCTTCCGCGCGAAGGGTCGATTGGCTGGGTGTTTTGATGGTTACGTTCTGTCTGGCTGGATTGGTATTTGGATTTATCGAATCGTCGATCCTGGGATGGACGAACCCACTGGTTGTGGGAAGCTTGCTGGTTGGCGTGACCGCTCTTGGTCTTTTTATTGTGGTTGAGAAGCGCGTGGCAGCGCCCATGGTGCCGCTTTCACTGTTTGATTCCCGCAGCTTTAGCGGCGCGAATTTGTTGACGTTGCTGCTTTATGCCGCGATCGGAACTTTCTTTTTTCTGTTTCCGCTTAACTTGATCCAGATACAAGGCTACTCTGCGACCGCGACCGGCGCGTCCAGCCTGCCTTTGATTTTCCTGGTGTTTTTTCTTTCCCGCTGGTCGGGCGGACTGGTGGCGCGCTATGGAGCGAAGACTCCGCTGATCGTTGGTCCCCTCATTGTTGCGGCTGGTTTTATTTTGTTCGCCCTGCCCTCCGAGGGAGCCAGTTATTGGAAAACTTTCCTTCCCGCCTTTGTTGTTCTGGGCTTGGGGCTGGTTGTCAGCGTGGCTCCTCTGACCACGGTGGTGATGAATTCCGTTGATGAGGACCGGGCCGGTACGGCCTCGGGGATCAACAACGCAGTAGCCCGGGTGGCCGGGGTTCTGGCGGTAGCGGTTCTCGGACTGGTGATGGTGGGAGCTTTCGCGCATCGGCTGCAGGATTCGCTTGTTCCCCTGGATTTGCAGCCCGGCGTTCTCCACGAAATTCAATCGAGTGTTGTCAAACTCGGGGCCTTGAAAGCTCCGTCCAATGTTGATCCAAAGACTTCGGCGAAGATCCAAGTCGCCGTGGTGGACGCGTTCGTCTTTGGATTTCGTGTGGTGGTGCTGATTTGCGCCGGACTCTCGATTGCGAGTGCCGGGGTCGCGTTGCGGATGATTCCCTCGAGCAACCGTGACCGATGATTCACAGCGAACTGTCGCCAAAAGGGGTTAGGGGCCACATTGGATCGGCGAAAACCCCTGGCAGTTCCCGTGACAAGCAACATCCGAAACTTCCTTAAACTTGGAACTCTAAGGAGCGAAATCCCCCGCATTTCCCTCCGGATTCCACAAAAGAACGCAAGGATGGGGCACTCCCAATAGCGGTAACTCAATGAAAACAAAGGCGGGCCATCCGCCACGTGTCTCCGGGGTGCATTCAACTCTGCCTGATTTTTAGAAATGATTGTTTTAGTCGACGATCGATTTCGCTTCCTTTTTGCGCTGTATAGAAGTGAGGAAGAAAATCTCGCACCACACGAAATGAGGATACGCCATGAAATGCCGCCGGAATCCGCTAGTAATGTTGGCCGCGATCACACTCGCAATGCTTTGTTCTCTCGCCGTGGCACAACAGACAGAGTCGCCATCGGAGCAGCCGTTTGCGACCGGCACGACACCAGTGACCACAGCTGGAGGCACGGTGAACAAACTGGCCAAGTTCGATGCCGCGGACGACATCACCAGTTCGCAGATTTTTGATAACGGGACCGATGTCGGCATCGGCAACACTACACCGGGCGCAAAGCTGGACGTAAGCGGCGCGGAAATTATTCGCGGGCTGCTGACCTTGCCCGCAACTGGCACAGCCACGTCGGCGGGCGGCACGAATTCGCAGCCGCTCGATTGGGCGGCATCCGCATTCAACAGCGGGACGTCAACTGCCGCGGCGCAGAACTTCCGTTTGCAAGCCGAGCCTGCGGGCAACGACAGTACCGCGCCGTCGGGAACACTGAATCTGCTCTACGGAGCGGGCGCTGCCGCTCCGGCTGAAACCGGATTGAAGATCAGCAGCAAGGGCGTCATCACCTTTGCCTCCGGCCAGACCTTTCCAGGTGGGGGCTCGTTCTGCATCGCGGTGGGCGGCGGTTTCGGCCCTCCTAATGATGGCACGACTTACGTCAATCCAAACTTTACAGTGCCAGCGGAGAACAAGTGCACGACGTGGTCGGGCTATACGAAGACCGCTTCCACGGTCGTCATAATTACGAACGGCGCCGCATGTCTTTCGAGCACTGGCAAGACGCTGACGGTCAGCGTTTCCAACGCCGACCCGGAGTTCTTCGGTTCCACTCCGGAAGCGGATTACATCACGTTAACCCGGGCGGGCTCATCGGGAACCTTCACCGGTGGCAACGACCAGGGAACCGATTTGGGTGGGAGTGCAAACCAGGTCACCTGCACGTCCAGTCTGTTGACACTGCCTGACACCCACGACTAACCAGCCATGTCGAGCTTATCAGCCGGATGCCCCATCCTTTCGCGTTTGCCGCGAAAGGGTGGGCGGCGCGGACGCGGATTGGTCAGCACCATCAGCTTCTCCGGTCTTGCTCGAAGGGACTATTCACCTCTCGGGAACAAGGTGTTGAAAGATCACAGGTAGCCCTGCGGATGATTCCTTCGACCGAGCGTGACCGATGATTCACAACGAACTGCCGCCAAAGGGGAAAGTGGCCATACTGGATGGACAGAATCCCTAGAAGTTCCGTGACAAAGCCATCCGAAACTTCCTTTAAACTCGTAACTCTAATGGTGAGGATGGCGGCGATGGCAGCCGGGAGGATTTATGACGCGAGAATGGTTGCGGATGGTGGCGGTGATTTTGACCGTGCTGGCTGGGGTGATGGTCTGGCGGGCGCGGAATGAGGTAATGGCGAGTGGGGCGCCCGGAGGAGGGTCGGTTGCGGCTGTGCCGGCTGCGGCGGTGGATGAGACGAAGGCTCCGGCTCCGAGAAAAGAGACGGCGGTGGTGGCGGGGGGATGTTTCTGGGGAATACAGGCGGTGTTTCAGCATGTGAAGGGCGTGATCAGCGCGACTTCGGGATACTCAGGCGGTAAGGTGAAGAGTCCTGATTACGAGGAGGTGAGCAGCGGCAGCACCGGACATGCGGAGTCAGTACAGATTGTTTACGATCCGTCGCAGGTTACTTATGGAGAGTTGCTGCGTGTCTTCTTCTCAGTGGCGCACGATCCCACGGAGTTAAACCGGCAGGGACCGGATGAAGGAACGCAATACCGGTCGGTGATTTTCTACGGGAATGACGAGCAGAAGCGGATAGCCGAGTCTTACATTGCGCAACTTGAGCAGGCGAAGGTCTATCCTCATAAAATTGTGACCCAAGTGGTAGCGTTGCAGGCATTTTATCCGGCGGAGGGCTATCACCAGAATTATGCGAAGATTCATCCGGACAATCCTTACATTATGTTCAACGACGCGCCGAAGGTGGCGAATTTGAAGAAAGAGTTTCCGGATTTGTATAGCAAGTAGGGCGGGCACGAAGTTAAGAGCTTTCGCCACGAAGTTCGCCGAGAAAGGCTGGGAACAATGCGAAGGAAATCGGGAAGATTGTTGGAGGGGAGATGTTTGAATTTGAAGAAGCAAAAGGGGCAGTGAACTTAGGACGCCGCGTGTTTCTCGCGGGCGCCGGGGCGGCACTGGGAGGCGCGCTGGTGTGGTCGTGGCGCAAGCCTCCGGTGATGGTCGCAGAGGCGAAGTCGGAGCCGGGAGAAGTGACGATTGTGCAATTCTCGGATGCAGGCCAGCGGCTCGGTAAAGTGAAGATTGCGAAAGTGGTGAAGAGCGAGGACGAGTGGCGGAAGCAGCTTCCGGCTGGAGTGTTCGAAATCACGCGGCATGCGGATACGGAAATCGCGTATTCCGGGAAGTACTGGAATCTGCACGACAACGGAATTTATCGCTGCATCTGTTGTGACAATGCGCTGTTCAGTTCATCGACGAAATTTGATTCGGGAACGGGCTGGCCGAGTTTTTGGGAGCCATTGGCAACAGAAAATGTGCGGGAGATTCGTGACACTACGTTAGGGATGGTCCGAACGGCTGTTTCTTGCAAAGAATGCGATGCGCACCTGGGACATGTGTTCGATGACGGACCACGGCCGACAGGGCTGCGCTATTGCATGAATTCGGCATCGCTGCGTTTTGTGAAGGCAGCGTAACGGGAATTTTCAGCGAATAAGAAGGGGACGGCGATTCCGCCGTCCCCTTTTTTACTCGTCTGTCCGCTGGATGCAGGCTAATGGTGGTTATTTGCTGTCGCCGTCGTGGTCTACATCTCCCGTGCTCTTTAGCGAAACCTTGTCCGTTGATTGCGAAGCGGGCTTTTGCTGCGGCTGCTGCTGAGCTTTAGGAGCGGCTGATTTGACGGCTTCGTTGGTGTGGGTGGTTTGTGCACTGCTGATTGAATTCACCATATGGGAGCATGATCGGCGAGGACCAGGGAAACTTTAGCAGCAAGGGATTAGAGTTCTAACATCATTTGAGGAAAGGGCTGGGGATCGGGTCTCTTTGCATGAGGCTCAGAGGGAAGCGAGTGCGGATCCCGCGCGCTTCGCTATTCGAGACCGCCATCCCAGAGCGTCTATTCGAGTACCCGGTCGTCGAGCTTTTTGCGTCCCCAATCGGCTGCTGCCTGGACGAAAGCCAGAACTACGGGGTGAGGCTTTTTCTCGGTGGAAGAGAGTTGCGGCTGGAACAGTGTGGCGACGAAGAAGCGGTGAGTGGGCGATTCGATGGCGCGAATCTCTCCATTCGCTCCGCGAGCTACGACCGGGAAACCAGCTTCCATTGTGGCCCATTCGTACTCGGGATTGACCTCGAAGTTGCAGAAGAATTCTTCGGTAACGACTTCCTGGTGCTTGCCGTAGAACGACTGCAGGTAGGAGCCGGGGCGCAACCGAATCTCGGGCACCACTCCCGAAAGCTTTGGTGCACTGCCTTTGTGGCCGGGAACAGCGCAAGCTACTGGATGGATCACGATATTTTTTGATGCAGAATTAGTTTCGGCGGTGTCGGCATCGGCGATGCCGAGCACGTTGCGGGCAAATTCGATCAGAGCGTATTGAAAGCCTCCGCAGGTACCAAGAAATGGCCAATCACAACGGCGGGCGAACTCGATGCCCTTGAGCATGCCATCGAAACTCTTGTAGGGGCTGCCGGGCGACGCCCAAAGGCCATCAAAGGTCTCGAGAGTTTTTTCCGCGCCCGTGGCTGTCAGCGACGGCGTTGGGATCCATTGAGAGTCGATTTTAAAATCCAGCTTGCGAGCGGCGTGCTGCAGAGCTTCATTGATAGCGCGGTGAGAACGGAATTCGGAATTGAAGTCTCCGAGAATTCCGATGCGAACGGCATTGCTCACGTGGCAATTGTACTAGAGCGTACGGCGCGGGACGGGGGCCTGATGATTGAAGAAAAGTTAGAAGACTGGTGCGCGTCGCCGCGAGTGCCTGCTAGAACCAGTTTGTAAGAGCGTGCAGGCCGTAGAGGGAGAGCAGAGTTAGCGCCGGGCCGCCCCAGATCATAAGCGTGCACTTCCAACCGAGCGAATTGGCCAGGTCGCGCTGGCTACGCCAGGAGATCAGAAAGGTTGGATTGTTCTTACCTTTCATCAATACGACTGGGGGATGTGGGTCGAAGCCCTCGGGCTGTGCCTCGGGTGCGGCCGTTAGTTGAGCATCAGTGTTCGGCGGGTTACCTTGAGGAGAGCCGTTGGGTTCGCTGTGAACCTCGTTGTTAGCGTCGTTGTGAAGTGCCATGGAAGATGGCGTAACTCCAGCCGCGGACCAGGCTGCCGGGCTTGAGATGCCGGCCTTCAAAAGTGCGGCGGCTATTTTTTGCTGTTGGGTCATGTCCTCGGCTCGGGCTGGACCAGAGGGTGGCGAGAGATGAATTACGTTAGTCAGGCCTGCGGATTTTTGAAGGGTACCGCCTCCCAACAGACTCTCGCTTATTGAATGCCTTTCGAACGCGCCATCAGCATGGCTGCCTCCGGTCGTGAAGGATAAAGCGCTTCGGAGACCTCCGTCTTCTGAGCTGAATGAGAAGCCGAGAGAGCTGCCAAAGGTGAGTGTGTTGTGCTCCTCATCTTGAATCGGCTGCGCAGTAAGCTCCAGGCTGGTATTTTCGTCCAGCGTTCCCAACACGAATAGGGAATTTTTCGGCTTGATGCAGAACTCTTCAACTTTAATCTTGTTGGTGGTGCTTACGCCGTGACGCGCCAGGAAGGCGAAAACATTCGGCGGTGCTTCCTGTTTCGTGGAGAAAAATGAATCGCAGAATTCCTGCTGGAAATCGCGATGCAGATCCAGTTCCGCGCCGCGCGGGTCGACCATGACCTTGCCGGTATTGTCGTCGAGAAAAAACGGAACGTGCATGCTCTCGGCAGCCACTTTGACCCATTGCTTGCTCCTGCCACGTTGCTTCCATTCCCAAGCCACGGTGCGGTAGTAGAAACAATCGCGCTCGGTAATGGGCGCATCGATGGTGTAAGGGCCGGCGGCCAGGCCGCTGAGTTCGACCATTCCGAGGGAGGCGCTGCGAACCTTGGAGACCGGCGTGTCGACAATAAGCCGCCGTCGCTGCAACAATCGGAAGCCTTGAAAAAACAGGTAAATGCCGACAAAGAATCCGATGACGCACCAGGCGATCGGCCGGCTGTCTGACGATCGAAATAGCAAGGTCGCGAGACTGAAAGTAGAAAAGGTCAAAGGTCCGGCTCGTGGAGTTAATTTTCCTCGGATTCAGGCTATTGGAGCGGGAAGCGGCTGGCAGCATAAAACGGGTTTGCGGGCTTACGTTGGTAATTGGAACGGGCTCAGGTATTTATGCCTTTAACCACAGAGGAAACAGAATCACCCGGAGGAAGAAACGCTTTTGCTATGACTGCCGGTGTCGCTTCAGGATGAGGTAAGCGATAGTGAGCGTTACGAAGAAGATGAGACCGCCGAGCTGGTTTACACGCGAGGAGCGGAGAGTCTGGAGGATGGTGGCGGAAGCCAGGAAAAAACCGAGGATCGATCCCCACATTCCGACGGGGGACCGCATGGGGAGGGCTGCGAGCTGCTGCGGAGTCAGCCGGCGGCGGAAGCTTACGTGTGCCGCCAGGGATATAACCCAACAGAGGAACAGGCCGGAAAATGCGGCTCCCATAATGTAGAGGAAGGCTTGGGTGGGAGCCCAGTTTTCGATTATGAGCGCGGTCACAATTCCGTAAGAAGAAATCAGCAACGCGACTCGGGGCGAGCCGGAGGCATTCAATTTGCCGAGCGCTGCGGGCGCCCATCCCGAACGGCCCATGGAAAACAGGAGTCGGGAGGCGACGTAGAGTTTGGCATTGGCTCCGGAAAGGGCCGCGGTGAGAACGACAAAATTCATAAAGTAGGCAGCGGCAGGAATCCTGGCCGTGCGCAGCACGCTGACGAAGGGGCTTTCGGTGACGCCGGCGTGGTTCCACGGCATCACGCCCACGAGTACGATAATTGCGCCGAGGTAGAGACCGGCGAGCAAAAAGAAGGTGAGGCGCGCGGCGCGCGGAATGTCCTTCGCGGAGCGCGATTCACCGGTGGTGACGGCGAGCATTTCGACGCCGCCGAATGCATAGATTGCCAGGAAGACCGCGAGCAGAGGCGCAATCGGACCTTTCGGAAGAAATCCTCCTTGAGCGGTGTACTGCGGGGCTACGCGACCGGTCAGGAGCAAGGCGGCGCCGGCGAGGATAAAGGTGACGATGGTGGCGAACTTGATCATGGCGAACCAGAATTCGAAGCGTCCGAAAGCCCGCACTTCGCGCAGGTTCACAAACAACAGCACCGCTGAAAATAGAAAAACCCAAAACACGCCCGGCACAGCCGGAAGCCAGTACGTCATGTAGGTGGCAGAGGCGACCAGTTCAGCTCCGATGGAGAAGGCGATCGAGGCCCAGTACCCGGCGCGGCAAACGAATCCGAGATAGGGACTGAGATAAATTTCGCCGTAAACCCCAAATGATCCGGCTGCGGGGTGCACGCTGGCCAACTCTCCCAGCGCCATGGCAACCGTGTAAGCAATGAAAGCGGCAACGATATAGCTCAGGATTACGCTGGGCCCGGCGATCTCAAGCGCAGCGGCTGAACCGAGTAGAAGCCCGGTGCCGATGGAGCCTCCGACCGCAACCATGGTCATTTGGCCAGCGGAGAGCTGATGGTGGAGACCTTTTTCTTGAAGTTGTTCCGGGGCGGCGTTCCCGGCAGGGGCGAGAGGCATGCGGCACGATACCAAATGGGGAAACAAGTGGCCAGTGGTCAGCGGTCAGTGATGATTCCACGGAATGCGAATCTTCTGATCACTGACCACTGGGGTTCCGGTGACTTTCGTAATCCGTTGAGGACTGGAAGCGATTGCTGCCCCGAAAGGCGGCTCCTAGAATCGAAGCAGCAGCACTCCGCCCAAATCCGTTTCTATGCCCGAGATCACAAATCGTGTCGACCGAGCCGAATTAACCAAGCGGATAGAGCGCGCGGAAAAGCTCCTGCAAAAGGGGAAGGCTGCCGAGGCGCTCGAAGAATATCTGCTAGCGCTGCGCGACGATCCAGAAAACGATACGGTGCGGCAACTGTCTGCGGATTTATGTTTATCCCAGAACCGGGGACGCGATGCCGTGCGGTTGCTGGGCGAACTGTTTGAACGGCAGGTAAATGCGGGAGACGCGACGCGAGCCAGCCTGACGTATAAGAAGCTGGCGCGGCACGGCAGTCCGACCTGGGAGCAGAAATTCCGCTTCGGGCAGTTGCTGGAGGGATCGAATAAGAAACTCGCAGTGGGAGCCTACGAAGCGGCTTTGAGCGATCTGGCAAAAGCCAACAACAAAAAGGACTCGTTGCAGGTGCTGGGCCGGATCGTGGAATTGGAGCCGCTGCAGGCAAATTTTCTGCGGGTGGCGGAACTTTGCTCCGACATAGGCGAGAACAAAGCCGCGGCGGAAGGCTTCAAACGAATCGCAAAGCTGACGGAGGCAAGCGGCGGCGACCCGGCACAGTGGTATGAGCGTGCCTACCAGGAAGACTCTTCGGACGAGGAGATTGCGCTGGCTTATGGCAAAGGTTTGCTGGGGCAGGGCCAGGTGGGCGCTGCCATATTTATTCTTGAGTCACAGGTGAATGCCGGAAAGAATTCTGCCGAACTTCGCGACATTTATGCCGAGGCCCTATTGGCCGCGGGCCGGTATGCTGAAGCGGAACCGCTGGTGTGGCAACTTTTCGAGCAGAATCCCAATCGCATGGCGCAGGTGACGACGCTGATTGGAAAGTTGTTGGAGACGGAGCAGGACGCCTCGGCCGTCTCCCTGGCGCGCAAGCTGGGGCAGGTGCAGGCGAAGCGTGGCGAACGGCGGCAGTTCCTCGCCACAATGCAGGAGCTTAGCGCGGCACAGCGGGCGTCCTCGGAGATGCTGGAGTTCCTCAGCGAGTTGTTCAATGCGGCAAACCGCGAAGGCGATTACTGCCAGACTCTGCTGAAGCTTTTCGATGTGTACTGTGACACAGGAGATTTTGCCAAGGCAGCAGAATGTCTGGACCGCGCGGCCGAAGTGGATCCCTACGAGCCCGGCCACGCCAAGCGTTTGGACATATTGAAGAGCAAGATTGACGAAAACAAGTTCAAGGAAATTGCTTCGCGCTTTACCTCGACGAGTCCGACTGCTGCGCAAAAAGCGATTGAGCATGAGGCGACGCTCGGAGCATCAACCTTGCAGGATCTGATGCTGCAGGCGGAAATCCTGGTGCAGTACGGCATGCGCAACAAAGCGATGGAGCGCTTGCAGCGGATACAGGAACTTTTTCCGCGGGAAGAAGAGCGCAATGAAGATTTGCAGCGTCTCTATATGGCAGCGGGAGTAACTCCGAGCTATGCGGGGTCTGCGCCGCTTCCGGCGCCATCTTCTAATCCGGCGGCGACGCCACCCCCCGCGCCAGCGATCGACCCGGCAGCGGAGATGCGCAATGTCACTCGCGTGGCCGAGATTACGCGCAAGTTGTATCACCAGACGAGCGCGCCGGCTGTCCTGACTACCGCGGTGAACGAAATTGGCGCGCACTGGGATGTGTCGCGTTGTGTGGCTCTGATGCGGACGCCCGGTTCGGCGCCGACCGCCGTACAAGAGTTCTGCGGCAAGGGAGTGAAGCCGGGAAATTCCAGCGCGATTAAGGAAGTAATGATTGCCTTCCAAGAACTGGCTTCAGCCGAGCCTGTGATCATTGGCGACGCACAAAAAGCTCCGGAGCTGCAAAGCGTGCGCAAGTCCATTACGGAATTGGAAGCCACAGCGGTGCTGGCAATGCCGCTGAGCAATGGCGAAGATTCGGTCGGCGTGCTGGCTTTGCTGCACAATCGGGCTCGAGCGTGGCCGCAAACCGATGCCGTGGTGCTTAAGACGCTGGCGGATCAGATGGTGATCGCGCTGAACAACGCAGGTTTGCGCCGGCTGGTGAAAAATCTGTCGGTGACGGAAGAGAAGTCAGGATTGCTCAAGCGGGGATCGTATCTGGATTTGCTGCTGGCCGAGTGCAAGCGCGCGGTTCAAAACTCGGCGTCGCTTTCCGTTCTGCTGTTGCAGTTCGGGCGGAGCGCCGCTCTGGTGAAGGAATATGGCGAGGCCACCGTAGAAACCGCGATGGATAAGATTGGGCAGCAGTTTGCAGCGAATATCCGGGCCAACGATCTCGCGTTCCGCTACGACACTACGACCATCGCTCTGATCCTGGGAGAGACAGCGGAGAAGGAGGCGATGATGGCGATTGAAAAATTGCGCAAGATTATCGCGGGAGTACATTTGACTTCCAGGGATGGATCGCAGAAAGGCCACGCCATGGAATTCTCGGCCGGGCTGGCGGAGGCTGTGGTGCGGGAGAATTATGATCCGGTGGATATTGTGACGGAAGTGATCAATCGCGCCGAACACGCACTGGAAACCGCGCTGGGGCAAGGGCCGGGGAAGGTTGTAGTGTTAACGGCGGCGATGGCGGCTGGGGCGGTGGCGTAGTCAAAGCTTACCACGGAGACACAGAGTCCCCGGAGTAGACCGATGCGGACTTTGCGGTTTCTTGGCAATTGAGTTGTGCCTTTCCAAAATCTCTGTGGGATCTCCTTCAGTAGATTTTTCATCCCCAAGAATCTGCGACCTGATTTTCCCGAGTGTGTGTTCTCCGTGCCTCCGTGTCTCCGTGGTGGATTCTCACCGGTGGTCAAATCTCCTCGTGCGCTGCTACACTAACCAGTTTGATTATCGATTTTGATTCGCTCTGAGCACTCTATCTTTCAGGAAACCAATGTTAAAGCCGGGTGATATTGCCATTGTCAGTGGGGCGCGGACGCCCTTTGGCCGCTATTGCGGCAAGTTGAAAGACTTTACGGCGCAGGAGTTGGGAGCGGTTGCGGCCAAGGGCGCGATGGAGCGAGCGGGGATCGATGCCAAGGAATTTGACCACGCCGTCTTCGGCAATGCGCAGCAGACTTCGGGCGACGCGCTGTATGGGGCGCGGCACGTGGGATTGCGGGCGGGATTGCCGATTGAAACTCCAGCGCTGACGGTGAACCGGCTGTGCGGCTCGGGGATGCAGGCGATTGTGAGTGCGGCGCAGATGATTCAGACCGACGAAGCGAAGATTGTGCTGGCGGGCGGGATGGAGGCGATGTCGCAGGCGCCGTTTGTGATTCGCGGGCGCGACGGATTTACGCTGGCTCCGGGCGGCAAGCTGGAAGATTCGCTGATGGTGGCGCTGCTCGACAGTTATTGCGGATCGTACATGGCGAATACGGCCGAGCTCTATGGCGAGCAGCAGGGAATCACGCGGCAGGCGCAGGATGAGTTTGCGCTGCGCTCGCAGCAGAAAGCTGACGCGGCTTATAAAGAAGGACGCATTCAGGAAGAGCTGGTTCCGGTGCCGCTGCGGAATTCAAAGGGCGACGCGACGGGAGAATCGCTGACGGAAGATGATCACCGGCGTCCGCAGACCACGATGGAAGGACTAGCCAAGTTGAAGGCAGCGTTTGGTAAAAGCGGGACTGTGACTGCGGGAAACGCGAGCGGCATTGTCGATGGTGGCGCTGCCGTGGTGTTGATGCCACTCGAAGAGGCGCGCAAGCGAAGTATTCAACCGCTGGGACGCATTGTGAGCTGGGGCATTTCCGGGGTTGAGCCGAAGCTGATGGGGCGAGGTCCGGTGCCGGCGTCGAAGATCGCGTTGCAGAAGGCTGGGCTATCTTTGGATTACATCGATTTGATTGAAGTGAATGAGGCCTTCGCGGCGCAGTATCTTGCTGTCGAGAAAGAGTTGGGGCTCGACCGCGAGAAGGTGAATGTGAATGGCGGGGCGATCGCGCTCGGGCATCCGCTGGGCGCGACCGGGACGCGGCTGGTGATTACGCTGCTGTATGAGTTGCGTCGGAGGAAGAAGAAATATGGGCTGGCGACGGCTTGTATAGGGGGCGGGCAGGGGATTGCGATGGTGGTGGAGAGCATGAATTAAAAATGGGAGCGAGTCGATGTCACGCGGAAACGAGACGTCCGGTGAAATGGCCGACCTGATTGAGCGATTCTTGTCGGAGCAACTTCGATATCCGCAGGAATGGAGTGACTTTGTCGACTGCGGAAACCGCGATCCAAAGCTCAATTCCCTCGTCAAACAGTGTGAGATTATCAGCAGCCAATTCGAACCCGCACAGAAATCGCTTGGCCTTAACAGAGATAAGCGCTGGCAGGACGCCACGAATGAGCTGAGGAAAATAGCTTCGCAATTGCGAGGCTTCGAAAAAGGAAGCTAAGAAATAGCATTCATATGGAAATTCAAAAGGTTGGCGTTCTCGGTTGCGGATTGATGGGTTCTGGCATTGCACAAGTCTGCGCGACGGCTGGATTCGATGTGACGGTTCTCGAGGTCGAGCAGAAATATCTCGACAAGGGTTTTGCAGGGATTGAAAAATCTCTGGCGAAGTTTGCCGAGCGTCCGGTCGAAAAGGGCGGGATCACGGCGCAGCAGAAAGATGCGATCCGCGCGCGGCTCAAGGGCACGACCAACAAGGGCCGACCTGGCCGATTGCGACATTATTATTGAGGCCATCATCGAGAACGTCGAAGAGAAGAAAAAGATGTATGCGTCGCTCGATGGCATCGTGAAGAAAGACGCGATCTTTGCTTCGAATACTTCTTCGATTTCGGTGACCGAGCTGTTGACTTCGGTGAAGCGGCCGGAGAGGTTTATTGGGCTGCACTTTTTTAATCCCGTGCCGCTGATGAAGCTGGTGGAAGTGGTGCGCACGATCGCCACTGCCGACGACGTTTACGAGACCGCTTACGAGTTTGCCAAGAAGCTGGGCAAGGTTCCGGTGCGCACGTCGGACAAGACGGGATTCATCGTAAACCGGCTGCTGGTGCCGTATTTGCTCGATGCGATTCGCGCGTATGAAGAGGGTGTGGGGTCGATTGAAGATATCGATAATGCGATGAAGCTGGGGTGCGGGTATCCGATGGGGCCGTTTACCCTGCTGGATTTTGTGGGGCTCGATACGACTTACTACATTACGCACGTGATGTATGACGAGTTCAAGGAGCGGCGGTTTGCATCGCCTCCGCTGCTGAAGCGGCTGGTGATGGCCGGATGGTACGGTCGCAAAAGTGGTAAAGGGTTCTATGATTATTCTGAACCGAATACTCCGAAGGCGAATAAACTGTAATCGGTTCCATATCGAATCCCCCATGTCCAATCCTATGGAAAAGCGCAGAAAAACCGATCTGATGCCGGATGAGAACAGCCCGCAAGATGTGGCGACGTATCGCCGGGCATGGCACAGCTACGTGGCGCGGCGAAATCTCGTGGTGGTGCTCTTTCTCAGCTTTATATTTCTGGGCTTGATGATTGGGAAACTCAAGCTGGGAGAGCCCGCTGACTCGGCCATTCTATTGGGCTGGATCCTGGTATACCTGGCTGGCGGATGGTGGCTCACGGAATGGAAGTGTCCGCGATGCGGGAAGGTGTTTGGGCACCGGTTGTGGACGCAGCGCTGCATCAGTTGCGACTTGAGCAAGGATGACGTGGCGGCGGTGGCGCGGGGGAAGCGAAGTTCAACGGGAATAGATTTCCCTGCGGTGACCGATGCGAAGAACCAGCAGCACTAGCCGAGTCACTTTCCCGATCTGCAGTAGATTCTATAGCAGTCCTAGAATTGCCTAACTTTTATCTCCCGTGACGACTAAATTGTTATGAACTTCGAAAACATTCTTCTCGAAAAGAAAAGCTCGATTGCCTATGTCACCGTGAACCGGCCGAAGGTTTTGAACGCGCTCAACATGGCTACTATGGAAGAGTTGCGGGCGGCGTTTCATGACATCAAGAGTGACGCGGCGATTCGCGTCGTTATTTTTACCGGCGCGGGCGAGAAGGCGTTCATTGCGGGTGCGGACATTGGAGAGTTGGCGAAGCAGGATGCAGTTACGGGCAAGGAGTATACGCACCGCGGTCAGAACGTTCTTAATCTGATTGAAAACCTGGGGAAGCCGGTGATCGCGTGCATTAACGGATTTGCGCTGGGCGGAGGATGCGAGATTGCGATGGCCTGCACCATGCGGCTGGCGAGCGAGAATGCCAAGCTGGGGCAGCCCGAAGTGAAGCTGGGAATTATCCCAGGATATGGTGGTACGCAGCGGCTGCCGCGGCTGGTGGGCAAGGGTCTCGCCATGCAGATGGTGCTGGTGGGCGAGATGATCACGGCGCAGGAAGCGCATCGGATTGGGTTGGTGAATGAAGTCACGGTTGCGGCTGAGTTGATCCCGCGGGCGGAGGCAATTGCGGCGAAGATTATCGCGAACGCTCCGCTGGCCGTGCAGTATGCGATGGAGGCTGTGAATAAGGGCATGGAGATGACTTTGACTGAGGGGTTGTATCTGGAGGCGGTGCTGTTCGGCGTGGCCTGCGCGACTGAAGATAAGAAGGAAGGGACTACGGCATTTCTGGAAAAGCGGGCAGCGAAGTTCAAGGGGAAGTAAATCTTTGCCACGGATTTTCACGGATCAAAGTCGACTCACCACAGAGACACAGAGGCACAGAGAAAGACCTTGGAATGAAATGGGTTGTCCTTACCGCTCAAGCCAGGAACGAGGAGGATTTCGAGCTTTTGACGAAAATGCTCGAGGCCTTGGGCTTCCAGTCTCAGGAACGAGAGCAATACGCGAGCTTTCAGGTTCAGCCATTTCGGCCTAACGAATTGGTTCTGGAGGTAGTCCAACGCAAGAGTCCTCGCGTCCATCCAGATCTGGAGCTCACGATCTCAGACCCCGATTCTGCCGTCGAAATCATCAAGAAGATGGGCTTAGAGATTCTGGGCGATCATTCGGGCCCGGAGCCCAAGCATGCATCGCGGGGATTTTACGTGCAGCTGCCGGGTGGCACCGTGGTAAATTTCACGGGAATCCGGATGGCCGGTGTTGAACCGGCACACACGAGCAACCTCGAAGGCATGCTGACGGCGAATGGCAAAGAGTTCGGGATTGTTGTTTCGCGTTTTAATTCCTTTATAACTGAGCGACTGTTGGCGGGGGCGGTTGATGGTTTGCGCCGCTGCGGCGTCGATTGGTCGAAGGGCTACGAAATCGTGCGGGTGCCGGGGGCATTTGAAATTCCTTTGGCGTCGCGGAAGCTGGCAGAGACTGGGAAGTATGGCGCGATTATTTGTCTCGGGTGTTTGCTGCGCGGCGATACGGCGCACTATGACGTGATCGTGAACGAAGTGACCCGCGGGATTGGACAGTCGGCGCAGGAGACCGGAGTTCCTCATGCGTTTGGCGTGCTTACCTGCAATAACCTCGAACAGGCCATTGATCGCGCTGGGTTGAAGATGGGCAATAAGGGATTTGAGGCGGCGCTGGCGGCGGTGGAGATGGCGTCGCTGAAAGAAGCTATCAGCCGTCAGCCCTCAGCTGTCGGCAAACAGCAGGTTCCTCCGCCTCGCTCCGCGAGTCGTCGGAATGACAAACTCTCGGGACGGTCTAAGGCCGCCAAGCAGAAGCGCAAATAATCCTTCCGCTCAAGTAAACTTACAACTGACAATCGACAAGTGGAAGCTGACCGCTGTTCTCTTGCGCTCTTGCTCTCTATATGGGTACACGCCGCAAATCTCGCGAAATGGTTCTGCAGATGCTGTTCCAGGCCGACATGGGAAAGCAGTCGGTCGACCAGGTGCAGCGTACGTTCTGGGCGGAACATGCCACGACCAGCGCTGAGGTGCGTGGGTTCGCCGAGGATTTATTTCGAGTGGCAACCGATCGCGTGGCGGAGATCGACAAGCTCATCGAAGGCCACGCAGAACACTGGCGGATGGAGCGCATGGCGGCGGTGGACCGCAATCTGTTGCGCGCCGGAGTGGCGGAGTTTCTGGGCTATCCAGAGACGCCGCGCGCGGTGGTAATTAACGAGGCGCTCGAGATCGCGCGAAAATTCTCCAGCCCCGAAGCGGTGCAGTTCGTCAATGGCGTGCTGGACAGTGTGGCCAAGGATCTGGCAAAACCTGCGTAGGCGCTGAATTCTTCAGAGGCTCAAGCCCCCTTCGTGACAACCGTTAATGTGGCGCTGAAAGCGCTGCGACACCCGAGAGCTACGGCTTCACGGCTACGATGTTCATCTGGCAGTTTGTTCCAGTGAAGCAAAAGTTATTGGTGGAGTTAGCCAGAGGCGGGAACGAGACCTGGTTTTGGTCGAGAGCCAGTGTGGTATTGAGCTGGTGCAGCAAACCGTCGGTGCCGGCGACGTAGATGAGCATGCCGTCCGGGGTAATGTCGGCGGCTAGGGGAGTAGCGTTGTTTACCAGCGCGATTCCGGAGGTAGCGTTGGTGGCAAAGTCATAGACCAGAACGCTGCTGCGATCACTGGCAACGATGTAGGCCTGAGTGGCGTCGGGCGAGAGAAAGAAATTGATGGGATGGAAGGTGCCCTGGCCGATACCGATGTGAATCGGGGTTAACAGGGTGGGGGGCGTAACCGGCGGCGTAGTCTGGATCTTCGCGAGAGTGACCCCTTGCGGACACAGCGGAGCAAGAGATGAGGATCCGGCTGGGACGGGCTGCGAAGAACTGGTGGCAATGACGTCGATGCCGGTGTTGTCGACGCCGAAGAAAAAGTCGAGCCCCGTGGGGTCGAGAGTTACGGGAGGATTTCCAAAGATCGTTGTGTTACCAGGAGAAATATTTCCAGCCGGCACCATCTTGAGGAAGATGGGCGAACCGGGCACGGTCCCGGCCGGCAGCGCCGGTACAACCGGGGAATTGTCGCACGTATTGTAAGCCGCAAAAGTCCCAGCCGCGCCTCCGCCCGACAATAAGGCGAATGATCCCGTTGAATTGAAAGTTACGGCAGTGGCCGGGGAGGGCAAAGAGATGGGAGTTTGTAAGGCTTGGAGCGTCGAGTAAACGTACAGCGAATTGCCGCCGTTGCCGAGGATGAAGGCTTTTAATCCATCGGGAGAAAATGTTGCCGCGACTGCGTTATTGATATTCAGCGCCACAGCGTTGCCGGATGACGATGAGGAAAGACTGACGAAGTAAACCTGGTTGGGAGTCGAAAGTGTATCGGAGAAAATTGCGTTATTGCCGTTTTGCGACACGGCGATCACTTTGCCGGTGACCATACCCAGCGACGTACCCGGCGCGGGAAGAACACTGAAGGGGCTGGTGGTGCTCCCGAGATTTCCGGGGTTAATCGCGAGGCCTCCGAATTCGCCGCCCGCGTAGGCTCGGTCGCCCGGCGGATCGAAGAGCAGGGAATTTGGTGGAAACGGCAGCTCACTAGGACGTCCCGGAAGGTTGGTGGAGGTGGCAACGCTGTAGAGAGCGACTTCGCATTGTGCATCGCTTAAGCAATCCTGACTGCTGACCAGGACGTTAGTCGAAACGGCGGTAGAGCTGTTGCCGCCACTGGATGACGAAGCAGCGGGGGTGACTAATCCGGAAATGGCGGTCACGGGATAAACCGGCTGCGGAATATAGGGTGGCTGAAGTGCCGCAGGATTCAGCGGGAAACCGATGTTGCACGTGGGCGGTGAACAAGATGCCGTGACGGTTGCCGCTCCGGTCAGGTTCGTAGTAATGGCGCAAGTTGTGCCTGCACCGCATCCGGCGGTTCCTCCCGCAGAAAGCGCGGCTGGTGAAGACGAGACCCAGGTGAGCGGCGGCTTGGGCACGATGCATCCCTGGACGTCAACTGCGGTTGCGGTGACGGTTTCCGACGTTCCCTTGGTAACCACAAAGTTCGTCGCCCCGCTGCGTTGCGTGCCAATGACACCAACCTCAAGATCGATGCACTGCACTGGACAGGTTTCGAAGTAATAGGGTTGGCTTGAAACTCCCGAAGCTGTAGCGACCACTTGCGTCTGTCCGGGGACACCGGGAGCAATAGTTGCCTGGTTGGTGACCACGTTGTCGGTGGTAGTGAGAATGGGGGTGATGGTGGCAACGGAGGAACTGAGTGCACTCCAGGTGAAGGGGCCCACCGAGCCGGTGATCTCGGCGCCCTGGCTGAAAGCCCTGGCTTGCAGAGTCTGCACTTGATTTTGCGAGAGGCAAATATTGGCGGCACTGCGGTTGAACGGCAGATCGCAGGCTATCGGCAGAGCCTGCTGCGAGGGGCAGGCAGGCGGCGGTGAATTCACGGGAGGCACTACGCTGACCACAATATTATCGATAGGAGGATGGACGAAGATCAAAGTGGGCGGGCTGGTCGCACCCAGGGCCGAAGCGGTGACCGAAGCCGTGCCCGTGGCGGCGGGGGTGCAGATACTGTAAAGCGGCGCATTCCACGAGCCGGCGCAGGCGGCTCCGCTCGGAGCGACGTCGACGACTCCGGGATTGCTGGAGGCAAAGCTGAACGTAGGATTAATAGCCGTGTTCGCGGCGTTTTGTGCGGTTGCAGTGAGTTGAATGGTTGACCCCACTTGCATGGAAAAACTGACCGCGGGAATCAGGGTAATTCTGAGTGGGAATGGCGAGGCTCCAGGGGGTTTGTGCCCGCCGCACGCCGGCAAGAGTACGGATAAGAAGATGGTAACGAGGATTAAAGCCGACCGACCGAACCGCAACCTTCCCATGCATCCTCTCGTCGCCACACGGTTGTATCCGATGGGCGCGCTGCTCAAATGGAATGGAAAACTCGTAGTGTAGAGAATGGAGACGGATTCAGCAAGTTCGCCCTGATAAGTTTCGTCCTAGCCCAGTGATGGGCTGACAAGGGCAGTCTCGCCGAATGCGTTCCGGTTTCGTCAGTGGGATGCAAAAAGATGGGTTGACGATGTTTCGATTGAGTTGCTATAGTTGTTAGGTTCCGCGAGTTAATCCAGGCTTGCTGTGTGCAGCGAGTTCCGCAAAGTTTGCGCGCGAGCTTGCGGCAGAGTTTGAGAAACACGGTTTCCGGTCAGTTGCAAAGTAAAAAGTAAAGAGAAGTAGAATTACGATCCGGAAATTTTCCTCGCTGAAACGTTCCTGCGCTGCCTTTCGACCTGTCATGAGGACTTTCGAAGCGCCTTAAGTAGGGTGCATCGGCAGTCTGCGGAAGGATATGCAGGACAGAGCTGGCGATACGGAGTACCCCCGGAGTTTTGGCCGGGTGCCACCGTCGACAGCACAAATCTAGATTGGGAACCCAGAATCTCTCCGCGATTGGTGTGCGGCGAGAAGTATGGCTGGCCGATTCAGCCTGCCAGCCCGGATCGCGCAACGAGCGCCGGGTAACCGATGGTGCCGTGGGGTGCGCCCACGAGTTAATGTTGTCGTCCGTAGCTGCAACGTGCAGGGTTACAAATGCAGCTTGCGGTAAGAGATTAAGGAGCATGAGAGAGTGCCTACTTTTAATCAACTAGTGGCGAAGGGGCGGAAGCGGCCGCGATATAAGACCGCCAGTCCGGCGCTGGAGGGTTGTCCGCAGAAGCGTGGAGTTTGCACTCGCGTATATACACAGACGCCGAAAAAGCCAAACTCGGCGCTGCGAAAAGTAGCCCGCGTGCGCTTGACGAATGGGATCGAGGTCACGACTTATATCCCCGGTGTTGGCCACAACCTGCAGGAGCACTCGATTGTGCTGATCCGCGGCGGCCGCGTCAAAGATCTGCCGGGCGTCCGCTATCACGTAATTCGCGGCACACTGGATGCGGTGGGCGTGGCTAATCGTCAGCAGGGACGGTCAAAGTACGGCGCCAAGCGGGCGAAAAAGGGTTAGGAAGAAAGTGGCCGGCGGTCAGTGGCCAGAAAAAGGTCAGGCCAGAAGCTAAGAGCTAGGAGCTGAAAGTTTAAATGCCTCGTAAAGGACACACAGTAAAGCGGACCGTGCCAGCCGATGCGGTTTATGGTTCGGATCTGGTAACGAAGTTCATCAATTCGATGATGTGGCAGGGAAAGCGTTCGACCGCTGAAGGCATCTTCTACGAGGCGCTGACGAAGGTGCAGGAAAAAGGCGGCGACGAGGCTTTGAAGCTGTTTACCAAAGCCGTCGAGAATGCGAAGCCGCTGCTCGAAGTGAAGACGCGACGCGTGGGTGGCGCAAACTATCAGGTGCCGGTGGAAGTGAATGCCGACCGGCGCACGTCGCTGGCGATCCGGTGGCTGCTGACTTACGCTCGCGGACGAGCCGAACGCGGCATGGTCGATAAATTGAGCAATGAGCTGCTCGACGCCGCCAACGGAAAGGGTGCGGCCATCAAGAAGAAAGAAGATGTACACCGCATGGCCGAGGCCAATAAGGCGTTCGCGCACTACCGGTGGTAGGAGCTTTAGCTCTTGGCCTTTAGCCCTTAGTGGAACCGGGGTTGATTGAGCTAACAGCTAAAGGCTAAGAGCTAAAAGCTAATTGTTTGGAGCCCAGAAAGAGTTAGAGCGTCGTGCCTAGAACAGTCCAATTAGAACGCTGCAGAAACATCGGCATCATGGCCCACATCGATGCCGGCAAGACCACTACGACGGAGCGCATCCTGTTCTACACGGGAAAGACGCACCGCATCGGAGAGGTACACGAAGGCACTGCGACCATGGACTGGATGGAGCAGGAGCAGGAGCGCGGGATCACGATCACGTCCGCCGCGACAACCTGCACCTGGCGCGATATTCGCATCAACATTATTGATACGCCGGGCCATGTGGACTTCACGGCGGAAGTGGAGCGGTCTTTACGAGTTCTAGATGGCGCTGTTGCCGTATTTGACGCGGTGCACGGAGTGCAGCCGCAGTCGGAGAAAGTCTGGCGCCAGGCTGACAAGTACGGCGTCCCGAGAATTTGCTTCATTAATAAGATCGACAAGATGGGTGCCGATTTCGAGCATGCCATCGACACCATCCGCAAGCGCCTTAGCGCAAAGCCCGTCGCGATTCAAATCCCCATCGGCCAGGAAGATAAATTCAAGGGCGTCATTGATCTGATCAACATGAAGGCGATCGTGTGGGTAGATGACACGATGGGCGCCGAATACGTCACCGAAGAAATTCCCGCCGAGTTAAAAAAGAAAGCCGAAGCGTTCCACGCTCAGTTGGTTGAAAGCATTGCCGAGAACGACGACGAAATCCTGCACAAATTTCTGGAAGGCGAAGAAATTACCGCGGATGAGTTGCGGGCGTCGCTGCGCAAATCGACGATTGCGCTGAAGGTGTTTCCGGTGGTGGTGGGAACGGCGTTCAAGAACAAAGGCATACAGCCTCTGCTCGATGCAGTCGTCGACTATCTGCCCTCGCCGCTCGATGTGCCGGAAACACACGGTCTGAATCCTGACACCGGGGAGCAGATTTTCCGCAAGGCTGATGACAAAGAGCCGTTTTCGGCGCTGGCGTTCAAGATCATGGCCGACCCGTTTGTCGGCCAGTTGACGTTTATTCGGGTTTACTCCGGGCAGCTGAAGACCGGAGACTCTGTGCTGAACACGGGTCGCCGCAGATCTGAGCGCATCGGGCGTCTGCTGAAGATGCACGCCAACAAACGTGAAGAGATCAGCGAAATTTTAGCAGGCGATATTTGCGCCGCCGTTGGACTGAAGGGCGTCAGCACAGGCGATACCATCTGCGATGAGAAGCATCCCATCGCGCTGGAGTCGATCACGTTTGCCGTGCCCGTGATTTCCGTTGCGGTTGAGCCGAAGACAAAAGCCGATCAGGAAAAGATGGGCATGGCGCTTGGCCGTCTCGCCCAGGAAGATCCCACGTTCAAAGTTCACACCGATCCCGACAGCGGGCAGACCATCATCAGCGGCATGGGCGAGTTGCACTTGGAAATCATCGTCGACCGCATGATGCGCGAGTATAAGGTTGAGGCAAACGTCGGTAAGCCGCAGGTGGCGTATCGCGAGACGATTCGCAAACACTCCGAAGCCGAAGGCAAGTATATTCGGCAGACCGGCGGGCGCGGGCAGTACGGGCACGCGAAGATCAAGCTCGATCCGCAACCTGCGGGTACGGGCTACGAATTCGTCAATGACATCGTTGGTGGTTCGGTGCCGAAGGAATTCATCAAGCCGATCGATCAGGGAATTCAGGAAGCGCTCGAAGGCGGGATTCTTGCCGGGTATCCCATGGTCGATGTGAAGGCTACTCTTTACGACGGCAGCTATCACGACGTCGACTCGAACGAAATGGCGTTTAAGATTGCGGGTTCGATGGCGTTCAAGGAAGCGGCGCGCAAGGCTTCGCCCGTGCTGCTGGAGCCGGTGATGGCGGTTGAAGTGGTAACGCCAGAAGATTATGCCGGAGTGATCATGGGCGATTTGAGTTCGCGCCGGGGACGCATCGAAGGCATGGAACACCGCGCGGGTTCGCAAGTGATTAAGGCGATCGTTCCACTGGCGGAGATGTTTGGTTATGCGACCCACATGCGTTCGTCGACGCAGGGCCGCGCCGAGTACTCGATGCACTTCGCGCGCTATGAGGAGGCTCCGCGATCGGTGGCGGAGGAAATCATTGCCAAGGTGCAGGGGACTGCGAAGTGATCGCGCTTTTTGGGCGTGAGCGAAGCGGGAGTCCGCAGCGATTATCCTGAGCGTTTCTTGCGAAGGATCTGATTGGGAAAGGTTGGCATAGGTCCTTCGGCGCAGAGAACGCGCCTCAGGATGACAAGTTTAAAGCTGAGGGAAGCGAAATGGCGAAAGAGAAATTTGATCGTAACAAGCCGCACTGCAATGTAGGGACGATTGGTCACATCGATCATGGCAAGACCACGTTGACGGCGGCGATCACCAAGGTGTTGCAGAAGCACAATCCGAAGATTGTCTTCCGGTCGTTTGACTCGATTGATAACGCTCCGGAAGAAAAGGCGCGAGGCATCACCATCGCGACGGCGCACGTGGAGTATGAGACGGCGAACCGGCACTACGCGCACGTGGATTGCCCGGGCCACGCCGACTACATCAAGAACATGATCACGGGCGCGGCGCAGATGGATGGGGCGATTCTGGTAGTCGCTGCGACCGATGGTCCGATGCCGCAGACGCGCGAGCACGTGCTGTTGGCGCGGCAGGTAGGCGTGCCTTACATCGTGGTCGCGCTGAACAAGTGCGATGCAGTGGATGATCCGGAGCTGCTCGACCTGGTGGAACTCGAAGTGCGCGAGTTGCTGAAGAGCTACAAGTTTCCCGGCGACGATGTGCCGGTGATCCGTCTCTCCGCGTTAGGGGCTTTGAACGGGGAAGAAAAGTGGGAGAAGCAGATTGACGCGCTGATGGACGCAGTCGACAAGAGTGTGCCGCAGCCGGCGCGCGAGTTGGATAAGCCGTTCCTGATGCCGATTGAAGATATTTTTTCGATTCAGGGTCGCGGCACGGTGGTCACCGGGCGTATCGAGCGTGGCAAGGTGAAGGTGGGCGAGGAAGTGGAAATCGTTGGCTTCCGCGACACGCGCAAGACGGTCGTGACCGGCGTGGAAATGTTCAAGAAGCAGCTCGACGAAGGCATGGCGGGTGACAACGCGGGCCTGCTTCTGCGCGGCATTGCGAAAGAAGATGTCGAGCGCGGCATGGTGCTGGCGAAAGGTGGGTCTATTACACCGCACACCAAGTTTAAGGCGGAAGTCTACATTCTGACCAAAGAAGAAGGTGGACGGCATACGCCGTTCTTCAAAGGATACCGTCCGCAATTTTACCTGCGAACGACCGATGTGACGGGGGTGGCGGAGTTGCCGGCGGGCACGGAGATGGTGATGCCGGGTGACAACGTCAGCCTGGTGATCGAACTGATCACTCCGGTGGCGATGGAGAAGGGCTTGCGCTTCGCTATTCGCGAAGGCGGACACACGGTAGGCGCCGGAACGATTGCAGAGATTGTGCAGTAAATCGTGGGCTGCGGGCGCCCTCGCCCGCTTTACATGTGGCATTGATAAGGGCTCGCGGACGAGGGCGTCCGCGCTACACGAGCAAAAGCGGCTTGCAACCTGCCGCCAGTTCTTTCCTCCTGCTGAGGCGGGAGGGCGAGAGAGAGTGCAACGTGATTGGAAAAGAGAGAATTCGAATCCGGTTGAAAGCGTACGACTATCGCATCCTTGACCAGTCCACCGGCGAGATTGTGGAGACGGCGCGGCGCACCGGAGCGCAGATCGCGGGACCGATTCCGTTGCCCACGATGAAGAACAAATACTGCGTGCTGCGTTCGCCGCACGTGGATAAGAAATCGCGGGAGCAGTTCGAGATCCGCACCCACAAGCGTCTGCTCGATATCCTGGAGCCGACGCAGCAGACGGTGGACGCGCTGATGAAGCTCGATCTGCCGGCGGGCGTGGATGTGGAGATCAAGGCTTTCGGGAAAGAGCACAAATAAGCTGTCAGCTCTCAGCCATCAGCTTTCAGTTGATGCGAGATGCTTCCCAGCCAATAGCCGGAGTCGAGAGACTGCGAGCCAAGCTGGGTGGAGACGAAGATGGCAACTAGAGTTGCAGGCATTCTGGGCAAAAAGGTTGGCATGACGCAACTGTTTGACTCGAAGGGCGACGTGCGCCCGGTCACGGTGCTGCAGGCTGGTCCTTGTGTGATCACGCAGCACAAGCTGGCGGTGAAGGACGGCTACGAGGCGGCTCAGATTGGCCTCGTAGAATTTGTGAAAGAGTCGCGGCTGACCAAGCCGGCGCAGGGTCATCTGGCGAAGAACAATCTTCCTCCCGTGAAGTTCATGCGCGAAGTGCCGCTTGAAATGGACGGAGATGGGGATGGAGCAGTGAAGGTTGGCGACCGCGTACTGGTCGAGATTTTTGAAGGCGAGAAGTTTGTCGACATCGTGGGAGTGAGCAAGGGACGCGGGTTTCAGGGTGTGGTGAAGCGGCATCATTTTGGCGGCGGTCCCAAGTCTCACGGATCGATGTTCCAGATCACGGGCTCGATCGGTTCGTCGGCGTTTCCTTCGCGCGTGTTCAAGGGAATGCGCATGTCGGGGCACATGGGACACGAGCGGGTTACGCAGCGTAACCTGCGAGTGTTGGGTGTGGATAAAGACGAAAATCTTTTGGTCGTCGAAGGAAGCGTTCCTGGTCCGCAGGGGGGATATATCGTTATTACAAAGGCAAAGAAGCCGCCCAGAGAGCGCCGGGGATTTGCGGGTTCGGCTACAGTCGATCCTTTGAAGGCGGCGAAGCGAGCGGCGAAGAAGGCTTAAAAACAGTGGCCGGTGGTCAGTATTCGAGATCAGTGGCCAGAAATGCAAAAGACAATGGCAACGATTGATATTCACAATTTGAACGGCGAGAAGGTCGGGACATTCGATCTCGCTGATGAGATTTTCGGCGCGGTCAATGAAGATCTGCTGTGGGAGGCGGTGAAGCACTATCGCGCCGGGCAGCACCGTGGCACGCACGCCACCAAGGCGCGCTGGCAGGTTTCCGGATCGGGCAAGAAGCTATGGAAGCAGAAAGGCACGGGGCGGGCCCGCATTGGCTCTATCCGCTCGCCACTGTGGCGGCATGGCGGCACGGTGCATGGTCCGGTGCCGCGCTCCTACGACTATGCTTTCCCGCGCAAGAAACTTCTGGGCGCATTGCGCTCGGCTCTGGCTTCGAAGTTTGCTGATGGCAAGCTGACGATTGTGAATGCGTTCGAACTGAAGGACGCCAAGACGAAAGCGTTTCGCGCAGCTCTCGACGCGCTGAAGGTGGAATCGACGGTGTTGATCGTGGATGCGCCGAACTCTGGGAATCGAAACCTGGCGTTGAGTTCGCGAAATATTGAAGGACTGGAATTGGTCGCGGGTAATGAGGTTCATCCGTATCACCTGCTGCGCTATGATCGTGTGATTTTTTCGCATCCGGCGATTGAGAAGTTGCAGGTCAGTTTGAAAGATTCGTTGCCGAAGCGGCAGCGCAAGCCTGCGAAGGAAGAAGACGAAGGAACGAAAAAAGCGGCGGCTGCTCCGCGACGGCGCACGCGGCATGAAAAAGCCGCGGAGGTGGCCTGATGAAATCCGCATACCAGATCATTCGCCGTCCGGTGATCACCGAAAAAGGTTTGGCGATCAAGGAAAACCAGAACACGCTGGTCTTTCAGGTTTCGCCCAAGGCGACGAAAACGGAAGTCAAGCAAGCCGTACAGACAATTTTTAAAGTGAAGGTGTTGTCTGTGCGTACGGCCGTCTATCCGGGAAAAGAGCGGCGGCGGGGAAAATTTGCCGGCTACCGTCCGGACTGGAAAAAGGCGTATGTGCGGCTCCGGGCGGGCGAGAAGATGCCGGAGTACGCGCAGAATCTGTAGGAGCGGTCGTTGGTCCTTAGTCGTTGTCGCTGCAAACAATGAGGACCAAGATGAATTCCGAACGACCAACGACTAATGACTAACGACAAAATACGAGCAGATTATGCCAATTAAGACATACCGACCGACGACGCAAACGTTGCGCTATCGCACGACGATCGTTAATGACGACATCACGACACGGCATCCGCACAAGCCGCTGATCGAGCCGAAGCCGCGCACCGGCGGGCGCCGGAATTCCGGCGATATGACCATGCGCTTCATTGGCGGAGGACACAAGCGCAAGCTGCGGATCATCGACTTCAAGCGCGACAAGACAGGTATTCCCGCGACCGTCGTCAGCATCGAGTACGATCCCAACCGCTCGCCGCGCATCGCGCTGCTGGCGTATGCAGATGGCGAGAAGCGCTACATCATTCAGCCCGAAGGGCTGAAGGTGGGGCAGAAGGTGGTGAGCGGTCCTGATGCCGATATTCTGGTGGGCAATGCGCTGCCGCTGCGGAATATCCCGCCCGGCACGTCGATTCACAATCTGGAATTGAAGCCCGGCAAAGGCGGACAGATGGTGCGCTCGGCGGGCGGAGCGGCGCAGTTGGTAGCGAAGGAATCCGATTACGCGCTGGTGAAGCTGCCCTCGGGTGAGACGCGAAAGGTTTCGCAGGACTGCATGGCGACAATTGGCCAAGTGGGGAATCTGGATCATGAGAATGTCACCATAGGGAAGGCCGGACGTTCGCGCTGGCTGGGCAAGAAGCCGCACAACCGCGGTGTATCGATGAATCCGGTTGACCATCCGCATGGCGGTGGTGAGGGCAAGACCTCCGGCGGCAGGCATCCGGTAACGCCCTGGGGACAACCGACGCGTGGATACAAGACGCGGAACAACAAGCGGACGGATAAGTTCATCGTCAACCGCAGAGGCAAAAAGTAGCGGCAGGCAAAACAGGTTCCTTCGGCTCGCTTCGCGAGCCGCCGGAATGACAGGGTTGGAATGACAGGGATCGTTGAAAGCTGTCGGCGAGAGCTGACGGCCGAAAGCTGAGAGCTTAATTTATGGCACGTTCCACTAAAAAAGGCGCATTCGTGGATGGCTTCCTAATGTCACGGGTCGAGGCCATGAACTCGCGCAACGAGAAGAAAGTTCTGCGCACCTGGTCGCGGCGATCGACAGTGGTTCCTGAGATGGTGGGCCACACGATAGCGGTGCACAACGGCAAGAAGTTCATTCCCGTGTACGTCACCGAAAACATGGTGGGGCACAAGCTGGGGGAGTTCAGCTTTACGCGCAACTTCAAGGGCCACTCCATGCGGGCGGCGACGGAAGTAGCGGCTAAGCCGGCGGGCATTCCGGGAGGACCGGGAGCGATTACTCCTTCCGCGCCTACATCGGCGCCACCGAAAGGATAAGGGGAGACGCGAATGGAATTCCGAGCGGAAATGCGTTATTTGCGAGTCTCGCCGCAGAAGGCGCGTCTGGTGCTGGACTTGATTAAAGGGCGCAAGGTGGAAGAAGCGCGCAACTCGCTGTTATTTACCAAAAAGCGTGTGGCGGCGAGCATTGGCAAACTTTTGCAGTCCGCGCTCGATAATGCAAATTTTTTGAGCGCTGAAAAAAACCTGGACGTTGATATTGACAATCTGTACGTCAAGAATGCGTTCGCCAACGATGGGCCGCGCATGAAGCGAATTCGTCCGGCGCCGCAGGGAAGGGCATTTCGCTACGTGCGGCGCATCGCACATATTACGCTGGTGCTGGCGGAGCGTGGCAGTGGCGCGGCTCATCCTTCGGGTGAAACGCGGACCGCGGCGCGTTCTGCAGCTCCGGCCAAGCGGCGGGCCCCGACGGCGAAGAAGAAGCCGGCACCGGCGGGGAAGAAAAAGAAGGCAGCTGCAAAATAAACACCAGCAGGTTCCTCACCCGCGCTTTGCGCGTGTTCGGAATGACAAAGTTTTGGGTTGAAGTTTTAAGGATTTGGTCAGGAGAAGCAATGGGACAAAAAGTCCATCCTTATGGTTTTCGCCTCGGCTACACCAAGCCGTGGAAGTCGCGATGGTTTGTAGAGCGCGATTACGACAAGCTGCTGCTTGAAGACATCAAGCTGAAGAATGAGCTGAAGGACAAGCTTAAGTCGGCGGGCGTAAGCGCGATCGAGATCGAGCGCCCGGGCAACAAGCTGCGCATCATCATCAAGACGGCGCGGCCAGGAATTATTATCGGGCGCAAAGGCGCGGAGATCGACAAACTGAAGGGCGATTTGCAGAAGCGCACTTCTCGGGAAGTGTTTGTCGACATCCAGGAAGTGCATAAGCCGGAGCTTGACGCACAGCTGGTTTCGGAGGCGATTGCGCTGCAACTGGAAAAGCGCGTGGGCTTCCGCAGAGCGATGCGCAAAGCGGTGGATTCGGCGCTGCGCTTCGGTTGCAAAGGCATCAAGGTGCGGGTCAGCGGCCGCTTGAACGGGAACGAAATTGCGCGGTCCGAGTGGTACCTGCAGGGGCGTTTGCCGCTGCACACGTTGCGGGCTGACATCGAGTACGGCTTCTCGGAAGCGCGTACGACTTACGGCGTGATCGGAGTGAAGGTTTGGGTGTACAAAGGCGAAATTCTCCCGACGAAGAAGCGGGAGCAGACGACGGGTGTGGGAGCATTCTAGAAGCAGTGGTTAGCGGCCAGTGCCAGTAAGATCAAAAGCCAGAAGCTGAGTACTTATTTATGTTGATGCCAAAGAAAGTGAAGTACCGCAAGCAGCAGCGCGGCCGCATGACCGGCAAAGCGTGGCGCGGAAGCACCCTGGCGTTTGGAGATTTCGGCCTTAAGGTTCTTGAGCCGGGATGGATCACCGACCGCCAGATTGAAGCGAGCCGCGTGGCCATGACCCGCTTTGTGAAGCGTGGCGGAAAGATTTGGATTCGCGTGTTTCCCGACAAGCCGGTCACCAAGAAGCCGGCTGAAACCCGTATGGGAAAGGGTAAAGGCGCGCCAGATCACTGGGTTGCGGTAGTGCGCCCGGGAAAGATTCTGTTTGAAATGGAAGGGGTAACAGTTGCCGACGCGACTGAGGCGATGCGGCTGGCGTCGCACAAGCTGCCGCTGCGCACGACGCTGGTGAAGCGCGAAATGGCGCACTAAAAAACAGCTATCAGCTTTCAGCCGCCGTCAGCTATCAGTAAAAGCCGCGGACGGGAAGAGCTGAGGGCTGAAAGCTGAGAGCTTATTTTATGAAATCCGACAAGATTCGAAACTTAACCGACGCCGAACTTCAGCATCAGGGACGAGATCTCGCCGACCAGTTGTTCAAGCTGAAGTTTCAGCTGAACATGGGCCAGACTGAGAGCCTGAAGAAGATTCGCGGTCTGCGCAAAGATATTGCGCGCGTCAAGACAATTTTAGGCGAGCGCACGCGCGCCGCCGTAACGGAGAAACGCTAATGGCGGAAGCCGCAGCTGGAAAGTCCGCAACCCCGCAGGGCGAGCACGTGCAGGGACGCCGCAAGGAAGTGGTGGGAGAAGTTTTGGCCAACCGCATGTCGAAGACCATCGTGGTGCAGGTGACGCGCAAGAAGTCGCATCCGTTCTACGGCCGCGTGGTGGCGCGGAATAAGAAGTTTTACGCGCATGATGAAAAGAACGAGGCGCACGTTGGCGATATCGTACGGATCGAAGAGACGCGCCCGCTTTCGAAGTTGAAGCGCTGGAAGCTGAAAGATATTGTGCGCAAAACCGCGCTGGTGCCTGAAATCGCACTGGAGCGGGACGGGAAGTAAGGAGATAAGCCATGGCCGTGATGATGAGAAGCATGCTGGAGGTGGCCGACAATTCCGGCGCCCGCAAGCTGCAGATGATTCTGCCGCTCGGCGGCTCGACCGGGCTCAACGCCGGCCTGGGCGACATAATCACGGCTGCAGTGAAGGAAGCCGCTCCCGATGGGCAGGTGCAGAAAGGCAAAGTAGTGAAGGCGGTAATTGTGCGCACCCGAAAAGAACATCGCCGTCGCGACGGCACCTATATCCGCTTCGATCAGAATGCGGCGGTCCTGATCAACGACGCGGGTGAGCCGGTGGGAACACGCGTTTTTGGTCCCGTCGCCCGAGAGCTCCGGGAGAAGAAATTTTTGAAGATCGTTTCCCTGGCGCCGGAAGTGATCTAGCGGCAGGTTTCAAGGTTCCGGAGTTTCAAGGTTTCAAGGTTCCTTGAATCGGCGGAATCTTGAGGTTGGATTCGTTGAAACTTTGCAGCGTTGAAACCTTGAAACTTTTAATTTTATGAGAACTGTCAGCACAGAGCACAAGCGAGTAGATATCCGGCGCAACGATACCGTGAAAGTGATCACGGGGCGGGACAAAGGCAAGGAAGGGCGCGTGCTGCGCGTGTTTCCGAACGATGCCAAGCTGCTGGTGGAACACGTCATGATCGTAAAGAAGCACGTGCGCCCGAATCCACAGCGAAACATCAAAGGCGGCATCGCGGAGCAGGAGAGCAGGATTGCGATCTCGAATGTGCAACTGGTCTGTCCGACCTGCGGGCCGGTGCGAATCGGGCACGAAGAGCGCGGCGACCGAAAGGTGCGGGTTTGCAAGAAGTGTGGGACGACGCTGGATAAATAAGAAAATAAGTTGTTAGCTCTTAGCCATTAGCTTGTGGCGCCGATGTTAGCAGCCGGGGAATAGACAAGTTTCAGGTTGGTTGAGCTACGAGCTAAAGGCTGGAGAGCTAAAAGCTGGTGAGAGACACAATGGCGAGAGACAAAGAAAAAAAAGGATCGAAGGAGTCGGCGCAGGAGCAGAAGGCTCCGGAACAGGCGCGGCATAGCGCGAAAGAACGTCCGCGGCTAAGGGCGCGCTTCGACAAGGAAGTGGCGCCGGCTCTGTTGAAAGAGCTGGAGCTCAAGAATGCGATGGCGGTTCCGCGGCTGAACAAGATTGTAGTGAACATGGGCATGGGCGAAGCCACGCAGAATTCGAAGATTCTCGATCCCGCGGTGAATGAACTGGGGCAGATTACCGGGCAGAAGCCGATTATCACCAAAGCCAAGAAGTCGATTGCGGCGTTCAAGGTACGCGAGGGGCAGGCCATCGGAACCATGGTGACGCTGCGCGGCGACCGTATGTACGAATTTTTCGACCGGCTGGTGAATATTGTTCTGCCGCGGGTGCGCGACTTCCGCGGAGTTTCGACTAAATCGTTCGATGGACGAGGTAACTATACCCTGGGCCTGCATGATCAGTTGATCTTTCCCGAGATCTCTTATGAAAAGGTCGACAAGATGAAAGGCATGAATGTCACCATTGTGACTACAGCGCCCAATGACAACCAGGCGCGCACCTTGCTGAAGCATCTGGGAATGCCGTTCCGCACCCAGTAGCGTTTCAGAGTCTGGAGTTTCTGGTTTTTCAGTGTTTGGGATTTCGATTACGAAGATTCATTAAGGATTTCATGACTACAGCAAAACGAGTGAAGGACGCAAAGATCGAAAAGAAGTTTGAGGTGGCACGCGAGAAGAAAGAGCCGACGCCCAAGTTTTCCACGCGCCGGCACAACCGCTGCAAGATGTGCGGACGACCGCGAGCTTATCTCCGCAAGTTCGGATTGTGCCGCTTGTGCTTCCGCGGACTGGCGCTGCGGGGAGAGATTCCGGGAGTTTCGAAATCATCCTGGTAGCAGTGATTAGTGGTTAGTGGTTGGTCGTCGCCGACAACGAGTTGGCTGAAAACCGCCGACAGGTTCTCCGCCGAAGCGGAGCGAACGGGCGGCGAGAGGAGAAGCAAACGATGAGGTTGACCGATCCGGTCGCAGACATGCTGACGAGGGTGCGTAACGCGCTGCAGGCGCGGCACCAGAAGGTGGACGTTCCGGCTTCCCGGCTAAAGGTGGAGATTGCCCGCATTCTGAAAGAAGAGGGTTATATCTCGAACTTTAAGGCTACCGAGGAAGAGGGTCACAAGGTCATCCGAATTTATTTGAAATACGGCGCGCACAACGAGGCGGCGATTTCCAAGGCGGAGCGCGTCTCACGCCCGGGTTGCCGCGTCTATGTGCGCCGCAGCGAGATTCCACGCGTACTCGGGGGCATGGGGATCAATATTCTTACGACGCCGCGCGGCGTGATGACCGGACGCCAGGCCCGCAAAGAAGGCGTGGGCGGGGAATTGTTGTGCGAGATTTGGTAAGGCAGCTTTCAGCCGTCAGCTTTCAGTAGAAGCGGCGGTGAAGGCTGAGAACTGATGGCTGAAGGCCGAGAGCTTAGGACTCGAGAGCTTAGAACTTATGTCACGAATTGGAAAAAAGCCGATCCCGATCCCCAAGGGGGTGACGGTCAAATTGGAAGGCAACGCAGTCCTGGTGCAAGGGCCGAAGGGTAAGCTGGACACGACTCTTCCCGCAGGCATCAAGATTGAACAGAAGGACGGAACCTTGGTGGCTGTGCGCGAGAACGACTCGCAGGCAGCGGTTCATGGACTGGCGCGGGCGCTGGTGAATAATGCGGTTGAAGGCGTTACCAAAGGCTGGACACGCGACCTGGAAATTGTCGGCATCGGATATCGGGCCGAGATGAAAGGCAAGGGAATGGTGGTATTCAACCTGGGGTATTCGCATCCCATCGAATACCCACTACCTACCGGCGTCGAGGCGACGGTCGATCCCAAGCAGACGAAGATCGCTCTGGTTGGAATCGATCGTCAGCAGGTGGGGCAGGTTGCCGCCGAGATGCGTTCGCTGCGTCCGCCCGATCCTTACAAGAACAAAGGTGTGCGCTATGCAGGCGAGAGATTGAAAAAGAAGGTCGGTAAGACGGGAGCGAAATGATCGCGTTTGACGTGCGTCTGAACCCGTCGCGATCATCCTGAGCGCAGTGAAGGATCTTGAGTAGTTAGTCCAGGATAAAGAACTATGTTTACCAAGAAATCGAAGAATCAGAAGCGCGGGCACATTCACGAACGCATCCGCAAGCGGTTGCAAGGCACGGCGGAGCGGCCCCGGCTGAATGTGTACCGTTCCTTGAATCATATTTACGTGCAGGTGATCGACGATTTGCACGGCCAGACGCTGGTTTCGGCGAGTTCCGCCGAGGGCAAAAAGGAAGACCGGCGTACCGGCGGCAACGTGGCGGCGGCAAAGACCGTGGGCAAAGCGATTGCCGAGCGTGCCAAGGCCAAGGGAGTGAGCAAAGTGGTGTTTGACCGCGGCGGCTACATTTATCACGGGCGGGTGAAGGCGCTGGCCGACGCCGCGCGCGAAGCAGGATTAGAATTTTGAGAAACAGCTCTTAGAAGCCAGGAGCTAGAAGCTAAGGAAAAATGCCAACAGTTATCAAGAAGCTCGATGCAAATTCGTTCCAGTTGAAAGACCAGGTCGTCGCCATCAACCGCGTCACAAAAGTGGTGAAGGGCGGAAAGAATCTTTCGTTCGCTGCGCTGGTGGTGGTGGGCGACCCATCGGCGGCGGTAGTGGGCCACGGCGCGGGGAAGGCGAAGGAAGTTCCGCAGGCGATTCGTAAGGCGATCGAGTCAGCGAAGAAGAATTTGATCAAGGTCAACTTGACGCAGACCTCGATTCCCCACCTGATTCTTGGCCGTTATGGCTCCGGCAAAGTTTTGTTGAAGCCGGCACCCGAAGGCACGGGAGTGATTGCCGGGGGAGCGGTGCGGGCGGTGATGACATCGGTGGGAATTCAGAATGTGCTGACCAAATCGATTGGTACCACCAATCCGCACAACGTGATCAAAGCGACGTTCGATGCGCTGCGGCATTTGAAGAGCCGGGAGAGCGTCGCAGCCATGCGGGGCAAGGCTGCACAGGAGTTGTAGGCGTTGCGAGCTGCGTACAGTACCGAGGAATTTTCGATGACGACGAAAAAAGGGAGTGCGGGCGGCGGAAAGATTCAGCTGAAGTGGGTGCGTTCGGCGATTTGCGCCCCGGTGAAACAGAAGCTGGTGGTGAAGGGATTGGGATTCACTCGTCTGAACCAGGTGATCGAACGGCCGGACAATGCGGCGATTCGCGGTATGGTGGCCAAGGTTCCGCATTTGGTTGAGATTTTGCAATAGCTAACAGCTTTCAGCTGTCAGCCCTGAGCGTAAAACGCCTAGCTGATAGCTGATAGCTGATAGCTGAGAGCTTACTTATGAATTTATCCAACATTCGGGCACCGAAGAAGGCATCGGAAAAGCGCAAGCGCGTGGGGCGCGGCATGGGCTCCGGCATGGGCAAAACCTCCACGCGAGGACACAAGGGGCAACGTTCGCGCACCGGTTCGCGCATGATCCGCGGCTTTGAGGGCGGCCAGATGCCGCTACACCGGCGAATGCCGAAGCGCGGCTTCACCAACATTTTCCGCAAGGAGTTCAACATTGTCAGTCTGGAACGGCTGGCTGCTCTGGGCAGCGAGCTGCATGCTTCGCCGATCACACCCGAGGTTCTGCGCAAGGCGGGAGTAATCAAGGCGAAATATCCGGTGAAGATTCTGGGCGATGGCGAACTGACGGTTGCGATCACAGTACACGCGCACAAGTTTTCCAAGTCAGCGCAGGAAAAAATCACTAAAGCAGGCGGCAAGGTTGAGGTCTTGCAGTAATGTTTGAGAAGCTGGCGAATATTTTTCGTATCCCCGACCTGCGCAAGCGGGTTCTGTTTACGCTGGCCATGCTCGCGGTCTACCGGCTGGGTGGCCATCTTCCTACGCCAGGCGTGAACTTCCTCAAGCTGGAAGATTTCTTCAATCAGAACCGCGGGTCGCTGCTGGGTTTCGTCGATCTGTTCTCCGGCGGCAACCTGCGCCGGCTCACTATTTTTGCGCTCGGCATCATGCCGTACATCACGGCGTCGATTATTCTGCAGCTTTTAACCGTAGTGTATGAGCCGCTTGCCAAGCTGCAAAAAGAAGGCGAACTGGGACGCAAGAAAATTACCCAGTGGACGCGTTACATCACCGTGATCCTCAGCGCAGTGCAGTCATTCGGTATCGCCATCGGTCTCGAGAAAGCGGGAGACTTTGTGCTTCATCCGGGGCCTGGCTTCGTCTTGATGACCATGCTGACGCTGACCACAGGCAGCGCGTTCATCATGTGGCTGGGAGAGCAGATTACCGATCGAGGAATCGGCAATGGCATGTCGCTGCTGATTTTTGCCGGTATCGTGGTGGGTTTGCCGCGCGGCGTGCAGGATCTTCTCGAAAAAGCGAAAAACGGTACCTGGGGCGCGATCACTCCCGTGCTGATGGCATTCCTAGTTGTGTTCATGATCGCGGTGGTGGCGTTCATCGTGTACGTCGAGCGCTGCGAACGCCGGATTCCGGTGCAATATGCGAAGCGTGTGGTGGGACGCAAAGTGATGGGCGGGCAGTCCACGCATCTTCCGTTACGGGTCAATGCCGGCGGAGTTATGCCGGTGATCTTCGCGTCCTCCATTCTGACTTTGCCGCAGACCGTCGGTTATGGCTTGAAAAACAGCCGGTATTTTGGCGAACTATTTCGTATGATCGGCTGGGGTGAACCGCTTTATACCGTGCTGTATGCGGTGGGTATCATTTTCTTCGCGTACTTCTATGTCTCGATCGTTTTCAATCCCAGCGAAGTTGCCGACAACATGCGTAAGTATGGTGGATTCATTCCCGGTATTCGCCCGGGGAAACGAACTGCCGACTATATCAACGAAGTGTTGACACGCATCACGCTGGTGGGCGCACTGTATCTGATCATCATCTCGTTCATTCCGGAGTGGATGATCACCGGCATTCACTTGAATCACTTGCCATTCTGGCTCGGGGGTTCGTTGTTTGAGCGGCTTCCAGTGTGGGTGACGAATGGATTGGGAGTGAATTTTTATTTTGGCGGGACGTCGCTGCTGATTGTGGTAGGTGTGGCGATGGATACGGTCACGCAGATCGAGGCGCAGCTCATCATGCGCCACTACGACGGATTTACGCCGCGCAGCGGACGAATTCGCGGACGGCGGAACTGGTCGTAGGAATGCAGTCTTAGGCCTGGGGCGAAAGATCGGAATTAGATGGCGGGTCGGTTCCGCTAAGACGTAACACTTGATTACGCAAGTTTGAAGTGCTGGGGTTGCTGCACCTGGGTTGCTTTCTAGAGGCCGCCTGGGAAAACTGTTCGGGAGGCTTTGGCCAACTCGATGGCGCAGGAAACCTCGCGTGACGTAGGTCCCGTGGTATTGCTTGGACCGCCGGGTGCCGGGAAAGGCACTCAGGCCAAGCGCATTATGGAAAAGTATTTGATTCCACAGGTCTCCACGGGAGATCTGTTGCGGTACAACGTAGCCGAAGGTACGGAACTGGGGTTGGTGGCGAAGGAAGTTATGGATCGCGGAGAGTTGGTTTCCGACGATCTGGTTTGTGAAATGGTCCGGCAGAGATTAAAGCAGCCGGATTGCAAGCGGGGTTACGTGTTGGATGGTTTTCCCCGGACTGCGGCTCAGGCTGGCTGGCTGGATGCGTTGCTCGACGATAAGCTCTTTGACAACTCGCGGCCCACACGTGCCTGGCCAATTGTGATCCGCCTGGACGTGGACTATAATCAATTACTGCTCCGGATTACTGGACGCCGTTCTTGTCCCACCTGTGGGCGGATCTATAACGTCCACTTTCAGCCGCCCCGTGTCGATGAACTTTGCGACATTGACGGGTCCAAGCTGGTAATTCGCAACGACGATAGGTTGGAAGTGATTCAGCCGCGTTTGGCGGCCTACCAGCGGCAGACTGCGCCGGTTGCGGACTATTACCAACGGACGGGGAGATTGATCTCGGTCGATGGCGACCTGCCGATGGACGAGGTGACGGAGCAGATCTTCAGGATTCTTGAGGATCATCACGCTTAGCGGTTTCTTGATAGAGCATGGCGATTGTATGCAAGTCGACGGCAGAAATTGAGCGGATGCGGCAGAGTGGCCGGATTGTGCGGCAAGTTCTCGACGAGATCCGCTTGATGGTGGCGCCGGGCGTGACTACGATGGACCTGGAGCGTGCCGCGGAGAAGAGAATTACCGAGCTTGGAGCCAAGCCGGCATTCAAGGGATATTACGATTATCCCTGCGTGCTGTGCACCTCGGTGAACGAAGAGATTGTGCATGGGATTCCGTCGGAAAAACGGGCGCTGAAGGAAGACGACATTGTCTCGATTGATTGCGGAGTGGTGCTGGACGGATATTATGGCGATTCCGCGATCACCGTGCCGGTGAGTGATTCGGTAAAGCCGGAGTTGCGCAAGCTGCTGACTGTAACCGAGGAATCGCTTTATCGCGGTATCGACCAGGCGCGCATCGGGAATTCGGTGGGCGATGTGGGAGCGGCGGTGCAGGCGCACGTGGAAGCGGCCGGATTTAGCGTGGTTCGGGAATTTGTAGGACATGGAATCGGCACGCGCTTGCACGAAGAGCCGCAGATTCCGAACTTCGGCGCGCGCGGCCATGGTCCGAAGTTGCGCGAAGGCATGGTGCTCGCGATCGAGCCCATGGTGAACTACGGCAAGCCGGGGTCGCGCGTCCTGGAAGACAAGTGGACAGCGGTTACCGTCGATGGCAGTTTCAGCGCGCACTTCGAGCATTGCGTGGCTGTAACCAAAGATGGGCCGGTGATTTTGACGAAGTGAAGAAGCTCTCAGCCGTCAGCTCTCAGCTTTCAAAACCAATTTGATAGTTGACAGCCGAGGGCTGAAAGCCCTGAGAGGTGCATGAGCAAAGAAGACGCGATTGAAGTGATGGCTGTGGTTCTGGAACCGCTGCCCAATGCCATGTTCAAGGTGGAGATTGCCGAAAGCAAGCACCAGGTATTGGCCCATGTTTCCGGTAAGATGCGCAAGAACTTTATTCGCATTCTTCCCGGCGACAAAGTTGCAGTGGAGCTTTCGCCCTACGATCTTAATCGCGGAAGAATCGTTTATCGTTATAAGTGACACCGTTTAGCTGAGCGTCCGAGCCCAGCAGGCGTCATCCTGGGCCAAGGGAAGGGATCTCGCACGGCGAACTAGATTGGGAAACGAGTTATGAAAGTACGAGCATCGGTAAAGAAAATCTGTGATAAGTGCAAGGTCATTCACCGCAAAGGTGTGGTGCGGGTGATCTGCGTCAACACGAAACATAAGCAACGCCAGGGGTAAAACAACTCTTAGCCCCTAGCTCGTGGCTTGCAGCCAAGAGCCAAAGGCTAAGAGCCAAAAACTGGAAGAGGTTAAGAATTTATGGCACGTATTGCGGGCGTCGACTTACCGCGCCAGAAACACATTAATATAGCGCTGACCTACATCTATGGGATCGGGCATCCTCGCGCCGGCAGCATTCTGGACGAGGCCAAGGTGGATCCGATGAAGAAGGTTCAGGATCTCAGCGAAGAGGAAGTCAACCGCATCCGCACCGTGATTGAGGCGCAAGGGATGGTGGAAGGCGATCTGCGCAAAGAAGTTTCGATGAACATTAAGCGGCTCATCGAAATCGGTTCTTATCGCGGATTCCGCCACCGCCGCAATCTGCCGGTGCGCGGACAGCGAACGCATACGAATGCGCGGACGCGTAAGGGTCCGCGCAAGGGTACGGTCGCGCAGAAGAAGAAGGCGACGGCAAAAACTTAAGAGCAGTGGCCAGTGATCAGTGATCAGTGGCCAGCCCAAAATCAAAATCGGTCTCCGTCTCTGGCCACTGGCCACTGACCACTGGACATTAATTATGGCAAAACCAGCAGCAGCGGGCGGCGCGGCCGCACCGGACAAAAAAGGCAAGAAAAAGACGTTCAAGAAGAAGGAGCGCAAGCACGTTCCGCATGGGCTGTGTTACGTGCAGGCGTCTTTCAATAACACGATCGTGACCATTACCGACATGAACGGCAATGTTCTGTCCTGGAAAAGTTCAGGGTCGCTGGGCTTCCGCGGATCGCGCAAAGGCACGCCATTCGCCGCGCAGCAGGCGGCGTCTAACGCAGCCAATATGGCGCGCGATCACGGAGTGCGCAGTGTGGACGTTCGGGTCAGCGGCCCTGGTTCGGGCCGCGAGTCGGCAGTCCGCGCGCTGGCTTCTTCTGGTATTGAAGTGCGATCGATTCGTGACGTGACGCCGATTCCGCACAATGGATGCCGTCCGCCGAAGCGAAGAAGAGTGTAAGAAAGTGGCCAGTGACCAGGGGCCAGTAGGATCAAGTTGCTGGCCACTGACACTGACCCCAGATTTTCGTCCGGGACGAAGGGTGAAGCCAAACCTGTAAACCGGTCATCTAAAAGGAGAACAACTTGGCACGTTATACCGATGCAGTTTGCCGTCTATGCCGCCGCGAGGGTATGAAGCTTTTCCTCAAAGGCGCGAAATGTTTTAGCGATAAGTGCCCCATCGAGAAGCGCAACTTCGCTCCCGGACAACATGGGAAGGACCGCAAAGCCAAAATTGTTGGCTATGGTCTTCAGCTGCGCGAGAAGCAGAAAGCGAAACGAATCTACTTCACGCTGGAAGGCCAATTCCGCAACTACTTCGAGAAGGCCGCGCGCACGCGAGGCGTTACCGGCGAGCTGTTGTTGCAGCAACTCGAGCGGCGACTCGACAACGTAGTCTTTCGTCTGGGCTTCGCGCAATCCCGACGCCAGGCGAGACAGTTGGTGCGCCACGGACACGTCGCCGTCAATGGCAGGAAGGTCAACATCCCTTCTTACGAGGTGGGCGCGGGAGAAGAGATTTCCATTCGCGAGAACAGCAAGAAGCTGGTCGTTCTGGAATTTGCGAAAGAATTCGCCAGCCACGGCACGCTGCCCAACTGGCTGGAAGTGAATCGCGACAATTACACAGGGCGCGTGCTCTCCTTGCCCAAGCGCGAAGATATTCAGCTCCCGGTGAACGAGCAATTGATTGTGGAACTGTACAGTAAGTAGTAAATCGTCGTCAGTCGATGGCCGTTAGTGGTTCGCCGATTTGGCTAACGATCAGCGGCAAACGACCAACGACGTTTTTTCCCGGTCCACATTTCGAGCCAGATCAGCCCTTTCTGACGCCGACCTGAGTTGGACCACTCAGCGAGTCAGAATTGAGCCAAACGGCCGAAGGAGAAACAAATGCTTTGGAAAGGTTTTCAGAAACCAAAACGTCTTGCAGTCGACACTTCCACCCTTACCGATAAATACGGAATTTTCTGGGCGCAACCGTTTGAGCGCGGCTTCGGCACCACCGTGGGCAATGCTCTCCGCCGCGTGCTGTTGAGTTCGATCGAAGGCGCGGCCGTCACGGCTGTGAAAATGGAAGGCGTGCTGCACGAATTCCAGTCGATCCCGGGAGTTGTGGAAGACGCGACCGACATCATCCTCAACCTCAAGCAGATTCCGTTCAAGCTGGCGGGCGATGCACCGAAGGCAATCTACCTGCGTGCGGACCAGCCCGGCGTGGTGACCAGCGGAATGATCGAAGCCGATGGCGACGTGGAAGTTCTCGATAAAGACGTTTACATCGCCACGGTAAGCGAGGGCGGCAAGCTCGACATGGAAATGCGGCTGAAGCGCGGCCGCGGTTACACCTCGGCCGACAAGAATTTCGACGAGGATCTCGGCATCGGTTTTATTCCCATCGATTCCGTGCACTCGCCGGTGCGCAAGTGCAACTATACTGTCGAAGCCGCGCGTCTCGGGCAGATTACGGACTACGACAAGCTGACTCTTGAAGTGTGGACCAACGGGTCGATTACTCCGGCGGATGCCATCGGACTCTCCGCGAAATTGATGAAGGACCACATGAATATCTTCATCAACTTCGAGGAAGAAATCGAAACCGGAACTTCGTCGTCGGACGATCGCAAACCGGAGATTCACAACGAAAACCTGAATCGGTCCGTCGAGGAACTCGAACTCTCTGTGCGCAGCTACAACTGCCTGAAGAACGCGAATATTCAGACAATCGGCGAACTCGTGCAGAAGACGGAATCGGAAATGCTCAAGACCAAGAACTTCGGCCGCAAGTCGCTGAACGAAATCAAGGAGATCCTCTCCACGATGGGCCTCAGCCTGGGCATGAAGATCGATGAGCACGGCAATGCCGTGCCCGGACCAACCTCGAATCTGGTGCTGCCGGCTTCGGCTTACGGTCCGGACGATCAGCTGTAAGAACAGTGGTCGGTGGCTAGTGGTCAGTGACACCAAGACTCGCTGCTGGCCGCTGACTGGAAGTATCTAGGATCGAAATACTGGCCACTGACCACTGGCCACTGAGGTTCACCATGCGTCACAAAGTTGCTGGCTACAAACTCGGACGGAACACTTCGCATCGGCGCTCGCTGCTGCGCAACCTGGTCACCTCGGTGATTGTGGAGGAGCGTGTCGAAACCACTATTCCCAAGGCCAAGGCCGCGAAGCCGATTGTCGAGAAGATGATCACACTTGGCAAGCGTGGCGACCTCGCAGCGCGGCGTCTGGCGGGTGCTTACCTCATGACCGATGAGGCGCTCGTGAAGCTCTTCGACACGGTCGGCCCACGCTTCGGCGACCGCAATGGCGGGTACGCGCGCGTCATTCGCACGGGCTGGAATAAGGGCGACGGCGCCGACAAGGCGTTCCTCGAACTGCTCGGCAGCGAGAAGGTGCTGGACGAAAAGCGCGAGAAGCGCGCCGAAGCCCGGGCCAAAAAGGCCGCGGAAACCAAGAAGGCAATGGAAGACGCGGAAGCGCAGGCGCAACACGATGGAGGAGTCGAGCCGGTCAAGGAAGAATCCGAAAAGAAAGAATAGCGTTTGGGTGGCGCAGCGCTGCGATACAGATCTACTTTGAGAACCATGAGGCACGGCGCAAACCGTGCCTTTTTTACCTACTCGCACTGTCGCAGGCAGATGCGGAGTCGGGTCCTGTATCTGTCTCGTCGGGCGAGCCTTCTTCCTTGGAATCGGTTCCCATCTGCCGTGCACCGCTCGTGGAAAGATCGAAAATTTGCAGCCTCGACACTAAACCTCCGACACTATAGGCAATGCCCGAATAGAAAGGAGCGACGACAAGCATCTGCTGTACCACGCGGACCGGATCGGAGGAAGTAAAGTTGCGAAGGGTTGGCATTATGGGAACGATCTGGAAAAAATAAGAGAAACGTGTGGAGGAATGGGCAACCAGCACGGAAGCACGCGGATCGACGAATGACCATAGCTTATACGATAGGATGGCCGTAGGCACGATCCACGCAGTAATGGCCAGCCACGGCAGGTGTCTGGCTACGATGTAGCCAACCACGAGGGCCGGCACGATGGACATCACTTCCAGGTGCTGAAGGTAGTAGTCGGTTCCAAGAGTAGTAGTAGAAATCCCGGCAAGGGGAGGCATCCAGCTGAACCAGTGAAACACCAGCCACGGGCCTAGGTTAACCGCGCATATTTCGGCTGCAGCGGTGTGAAGCGCAAACGCACCGATGCTCGACGAGCCGGGCCAGTGTAGCCCGCTTCGCCGCGCAAGTCTCTCTATCTCATCGCATTGAAAGCCCCGATTGGTCAGAGATTCCTTCCATCGCGCAATCGCCATTACGTACCACTGCCACGAAAGCGCCACTCCTGTGAGAATGAAGTAGGGCGTCTGCATTGGGCCAAAAGTGTAGAGAAGGAAGTAGACCGTCGCTGCCGTTATCACGACGACCGGTGCTGTGATAGTCAGATATCCCAGTGCTGCTGCTCGGGTTTCGCTTTCCATTGTGCCGCGAAGTATATCGCTGCTGTCATGCTCAGTCGAGGTATCCGCTTGCGGCGCTCCGGAGGCATGCCAAAAGGCATCGCCGACGCATTGGCTAGCGCACGAAACCAGCCGTACATGTCCTGCCGCGGCCCCCGCTGGTAATCTTGCTGTAAATTGTCATTCCGATACACTCCCGTGAGGATGGGATTTACTCGCACACAGATCGCAATTGCCGTGGGAGCTGCCGCGTTGCTGGTGTTCGGATTTCTCGGCTACATCTGGTGGCTGAGCAATCAGGGACCGGTGCTGGCGCGCTCCGAAGACCACGATCCGCTGACCGGATTGCCGGTCAGCATTCGGATGAATCCGCTACGCGACCGGACGATTGAGCACAGTGCCAATCTTTTTCTTCGTCAATTGCGCGAGGGACACTGCGACGATCTGCTTTCGCAATGGGAACACGACTACCGCAAAAAATACGCGCACTTCATCTGCGACTCTGAAGCGAAGCATCCGCTTCTTTCCTGGGAATTGGCGGAGTGGGAGAGCACGCCGCCACTAACCATTCTTCACTACCGCGGGAAGCGGCTGAACCAAGCAGGGCAGCCAGGAACCTACCAGGAACTCTTCACTGTCACCACGGAACACAAGGACGGCCAGTGGGTGGTGACCAAGTACGACGCGATGTATTGATGCGGTCGCTAGCCGCTAATCGTTAGCTCTTAGCCGTTAGTTTATTCCGAGGATGACGCTGCGAGGTGTAACCATGGGAACCGCTCGAGAATGGATGCACGTCATGATAATCGACCTGATTTGGGGCGTGTTTATGACGTGCTATGTCGCGGGCAGGAAGCCTGCAATAGGCCTTTCGAAAATTGTCCGAGGCTATCTGATTTATGGACTGTCGTTCGGTATTTTGATCAGTTTTGGTTGGCAGAGAGCCTTTCGCATTCCTGTTGTTTTTGTAACTATCCCGTCGATGGCTTATGGCTTGTTCACGCTGTGGTCCGCCAAGCTTGAATGGGTAGCCAAGATTAAAGAGGGTGTTACCGGACAAAGGATCGTGACATGATAAAAATGCTTCATGCCCGATCGTTCCCCCGAGCGTGAAACCTCAGCTTCCCGCAACATCTACGCCTTCGGAATCACTTCATTTCTAAACGATACGGCCACCGAGATGGCGTACTGGGTGTTGCCGGCATTTCTGGCGTCGCTGGGTGCGGGACCGGCGCAGTTGGGATTGATTGAAGGCGTGGCCGAGAGCGTCGCTTCGTTTGCGAAACTTTTCTCCGGAGTTCTTACCGATCGCATCAAGCGCCGCAAGCCCGTAGTCGTCGCCGGATATTTGGTTGCGAATGCGGTCAAGCCACTGCTGGCGATTGTTACGGCGTGGCCGCAGATTCTGCTGATTCGCTTTACCGACCGCCTCGCTAAAGGAGTGCGAGGAGCGCCGCGGGACGTGATGGTCGCCGAATCGGTGCCGAAGAATCGTTTGGGATCCGCTTACGGTCTGATCCAGTCGATGGATTCGGCGGGAGCGATTGCAGGACCTCTGGGGGCGCTGTTTCTGCTTTCACGCTTTGGAATCCGCAGCGTGTTTTGGGCGGCCGCGATTCCCGGAGCGTTGTGCGTGCTTGTGGCGGTGGGTGGAATTCGAGAGACGCGACGCGCGTCCGGAACGAATCTGCCGAATTTCGAAGCTTCAAAGAAAGCGCCGGGCGCGTCGGATCATCCTGGAGCCAATGGCAAAATAGATCTGCCCGCAGGTTTTTACTTTGTCCTGATCTCCGTAACACTGTTTTCTCTCGGCAACTCCAGCGACATGTTCCTGGTTCTGCGGGCGCAAAGCCTCGGGATCAAGGTCAGCTTAGCGCCGCTGCTTGGCCTGGTGTTCAACATTACCTACACGCTTGCCTCCTGGCCGGCAGGATGGTTCAGCGACCGTGTTTCGCGGCGGCTTGTAGGGTCCGCCGGTTATGTAATTTTTGCCGTGGTCTATTTTGTTTTTGGACGCGCGCCATCGACGCTAGCCATCTGGCTGGCCATGGCTGTCTACGGCTTCTATTACGCGTTAACACAACCCGTGCTGAAGGCACTGGTAGTGGAAACTGTTGGCGAAAAGATACGTGGCCGCGCCCTGGGAATTTATTTCTTTGTGACCAGCGTTGCCACTTTGGCCGCGAGCCTGATCACCGGAGAATTGTGGAAACATTATGGAGCGGCGATTCCGTTTTACTTCTCGGCAGCAATGGCGCTGGTCGCGGCGGCGATATTGCAGGGCGCGAGAAGCAGACAGGTTCCGGCACGAATCAGTTATGACTAGACAGCGAAAACCTCAACGGCTAAACCCATCCCCCTTAGCGGCTTTCGACGGCACGAGTGAACTCGTGCCCTGTCCGAACATTTTCCACCACAGGAGGATCAGGATTTGCGCGGCAATGCCGGCGCAGGTGTCGAGAACTACGTCCTGCCACCGACCGGTGCGGGATGGGATGAAGCTCTGATGCCATTCATCGAGGCTGGCTACGATCGCAGTTCCAAGAATCGCGAGTGCGGACCAGCGCAGCGTCCACTTCACATTGGACATGGCGGGCAGAGTGGCGTGCCAGGAACGGAAAAGTAAGATGCTTAGGATGCCGTAGCCTACGACATGACCTCCTTTCCGAATGTAGAAATGCCAGTCTTCAAAGCGCTCCCAACCCAAGCCGAAAAGGAAATGCAGAAGCGGGTAAAGAATGCGGCTAGTGTTGTGAGCCGAAAGCCAGGCAGTGGATTCAATGGCGATGACGATAAGCCAGAGGATCGTCGCGATCCACGCCTTCAGAAGATTGTGCTGGTCCGAATTCAAACGCTATCCCGCGCGGGGATTGCTGTGCGCAGGGGCCGAAGCCCGGACTTTTTGCGCGACTCAACGGCACGATAGAACCTCGCGCGATTTGAACTCTGTACGTTCATTGCGGTCGCGTTATTCGACGCCATAGTTCGGAGCCTCGCGGGTGATCATGACATCGTGAACGTGGCTTTCGCGCAGCCCGGCGCCGCTGATCCGCACGAAGCGAGTTTTCTGCAGCAGTTCAGCGATGGTGGCGCAGCCGCAGTAGCCCATACCTGATCGTAATCCTCCAACCATCTGATGCACGATCATGGCGACCGAGCCGCGGTAGGGAACCCGGCCTTCAATGCCTTCGGGAACAAGTTTGCCCAGGCGGTTGGATTCTCCATCGTTGGCTGTGACGGCGGACGAGGAATCACCTTCTGTGCTCTGGAAATAGCGCTCGCTGGAGCCTTGCGCCATGGCGCCAATCGAGCCCATTCCACGATACGATTTGAAGGAGCGGCCTTGATAAAGAATTAATTCACCGGGACTTTCATCGGTGCCGGCGAAAAGCGAGCCGATCATCACTGCGCTCGCGCCGGCGGCCAAAGCCTTAGTTATATCGCCGGAGTATTTGATTCCGCCATCAGCAATGATTGGGATGCCGGCATCTTTGGTGGCGCGGAAGGCTTCCGCGATAGCGGTGATCTGCGGCACGCCCGCGCCAGTCACCACCCGGGTGGTGCATATGGAACCGGGACCGATGCCCACCTTAATTCCGTCTGCTCCGGCGCGAGCCAACTCACAGGCGCCGTCGAAAGTGGCGACATTGCCCGCCAGCAGTTGCATCTCGGGCAGCTTTGATTTCACCAGCTTCACCGCATCGAGCACCTTGGTGGAGTGTCCGTGTGCGCTGTCGATGGCCAACACATCCACTTTAGCTTCCGCCAATTCCTGAGCGCGCTCCAGAAAATCACCGGTCGCGCCAATCGCAGCGCCTACTCGCAGGCGTCCGTGAGAATCCTTGGCAGCATTTGGATACTTCAATTTTTTCTGAATGTCCTTTACCGTGATCAATCCCTTGAGGTTGTACTTGTCGTCGACGACGAGCAATTTCTCGACGCGGTGCTCATGAAGAATTTCTTCGGCATCTTCGAGCGTTGTTCCCACGGGCACGGTGATCAGATTTTTCTTGGTCATTACGCGATCGATGGGAATATCGAAGCGGGTTTCGAATCGCAGGTCGCGGTTGGTTAGGATGCCGACCAGCTTGCCATGCTCGGTAATGGGAACGCCCGAGATTTTGTATTTGCGCATGACCTCGAGCGCATCGCTGACCTTATCCGTGGGCGACATGGTTACCGGATCGACAATCATGCCGCTTTCCGAGCGCTTCACTTTGTCGACTTCATTCGCCTGCTGCTCTATGCTCAAATTGCGATGAATGATGCCGAGGCCGCCTTGCTGCGCCAGCGCGATCGCCATGTGCGATTCGGTGACGGTATCCATAGCTGCGCTGACAATAGGAATGTTCAAGCGGATATCGCGAGTGAACTGAGTATGAGTGGCGGCGGTCGCAGGAATCACGTCAGAGCGCGCGGGTAAGAGCAGAACATCGTCGAAGGTAAGAGCTTCGGGTACTGGGAAATGAATCATAAAAGTCTCGAAAATTCTCCGCTGTGGGTAAACTTTCATTCTAGAGAGGACGCGGGGTTGAGGCAAATGAAAGCTGCGCCTTGAGTCTGCACGGTTGCTGGCATCCATGGAGTGCCGATTGTCTCTACACCCATGAAGTCCTGCCGACAGAGTTCTTCCGCGTGTGAAGCAGAGGACGCGCTGTCGGAGTGACCGAGATGCTCTCATGCGGCAGCCACACTCTTGGTATCATCGCTAGTTTTAACGGAGCGAGGAAGCAATTATGCACAGGATGATTTTCTTTTTCTCTCTTCTGGCGTCGCTAACGACCACGGCTGCCGCGCAACAATACGACCTCGTGATCGAAGCCGGACGCGCGATCGATCCCGAGACCGGACTGGATGCGGTGCGCAATGTCGGTATTGGCAACGGAAAGATCGTGCGAATCTCGACAGACGCGATGAGCGGGCGGCGTGTCGTTCATGCTGGAGGGTTGGTCGTGGCACCCGGCTTTATCGATTTGCATCAGCACGGACAGGACATCGCAAGCCAGCGGGTTAAGGCGCTTGATGGAGTAACCACGGCGCTCGAACTGGAGATCGGCGCGCCCGACGTCGCACAGTTCTTGAAATCGAAGGAAGGAAACTCGCTGATTCACTTCGGCACATCGGCCAGCCATGTGGCAGCCCGGGCGGCGGTGTTTGGCGCACCGTTGCCGGCTGAAGTCATTGGCCCTCATGCAGGGATTCCGGAGATCCTGCCCAAGAGTGGACCCGCCACCGATCAGCCTGCCACGCCCCAACAAATCGAAGCCATCAAGCAGCGCCTGGGAGCGGAGCTTGATGCCGGCGGCCTGGCGGTAGGAATGGGCATTCAATACACGCCGGGAGCGACGCGACTGGAAGTAATTGAGATGTTTCGTCTGGCTGCCGAGCGCGGGCTGCCGGTGTACACCCACATGCGCAGCGCGGGACGACTTGAGCCGGGTTCGGCGATTGAGGCGGTGAGCGAAGTGATTGGAGCGGCGGCGGTTACAGGCGCCGCGTTGCACATAGTACACATCAACAGCACTTGCGCGCGCGACTCGATGGAGTGTCTCGCCATGGTGGAGGGAGCGCGCGCGCGCGGTCTGGACGTCACCACTGAGGCCTACCCCTACATTGCGGGCATGACCTCGGTGAACTCGGCGCTATTTAATCCTGGCTGGCGGGAGAAATTTGGAATCGACTATGGAGACCTCGTGCTTCCAGATACCGGCGAGCACCTCACCAAAGAGCGTTTCGAAGAACTGCATAATTCCAGCACAACGCACTGGGTGCTGATTTTTTCCAACACGCAGGAGATGGTGGACAAAGTGATTCCCCATCCGTTGGTGATGATTGCGAGCGATGGGGCGGAAGGGCATCCCCGGAACGCGGGAACCTATTCGCGCGTGCTGGCGCAGTATGTACGCGAGAAGGGAACGATTACTTTGATGGATGCAATCCGCAAGATGACGCTGATGCCGGCGCAGATGTTGGAGCGGTCAACATTGGCCGGGCGGCAGAAGGGCAGATTGCAGGAGGGGGCTGACGCCGACATTATTGTGTTCGATGCCGGCACGATCAGCGACCGAGCCACTTTTGCAAAGCCAATGGAGCCGAGCGTGGGCGTGAAGTATTTGGTAGTGGGAGGAACTTTAGTGGTGGATGACGGCAAGATTATGCCGGAGGTCTTTCCGGGACGGGCGATTTTGGGGCCTGGCAGGGTTGGCCCCAGAGCAGGACTCTTAAGACGAAGATATAGTCGCACAATGGCGGACGTCAGGGGTTTTGGACCGGATCAGCGGTACTTTGCCCATTCTTGATTGCTCCGGGCTTGTCTTCGGAATTAATAGAAAACAACATGTAGTGATCAAAGCTGTGCCGCCGATGATAGCGTTGCCGATTGATCTGGAAGAAAAGATCGGCACTCTGTGGCAGCCACAAATCGATGTCCTTTTTTTGGAAGTGAACTGGGCCGTATTCAGCGATCTGATGCTGGACCGAGAGTCGCTGGACGGGGTTCACCAGTTCGGACTCGATGCGTACAATCTGAAAATTGTCCGCACTGATCCAGGCGCGCCCTTTCTGGTCGACTCGGTAAGCTTCTTCGCCCACCTGTAAATTCTCAAGGCGATTGGGCTTGTCCTCGCGTTGCTGGAAGCGCATGAGCCAGGCTGCCTGCCCGTGCCATTGGCCTAAGCCCTCACAGGTGATTTGGAAGTTATCTCGCATGTCGGGATGAAAAACCAGCGCCAGGGTCACAAAGCCAGTGGTCGCAATGTGGTCGGGGAGATCCGGGATGCCGTAACGAGTGTTGCGATATTCGTCAACCGCTAGGAAGCCGGGGCGTTCCTCCGTGATCGAGGCCACGTAGTCGAACTTTCGGGTCTCCTTCGTGATGGGGCTACCAATTTGATCGAGTTGTTCGTGCACAAGATCTTCAACCGCCGAGAATTGGGCCATGCTGTCCACGAACTGCTTCACGCGTTTACCGGACATATCGATCACTTGGTCGGACGGGCAGATAACACCGGGCGCAATTGTGGGCTTTACATCGTCAATACCAGGCGGCCCCCATGCACTCGGCGGCAGCGAGGGTTCCGAAGAAGCGAGGATGAGATCGGCGCCGGGGTGCATCTCACCGCCTTTGGCCTGGCCGGAGTCGCGCTTTTCGATCTGGGCAATCAAGGCGTGCACTTGCGGCACCAGGGGATTCTTGGGATTGGTTTGCAGAAAAGTCTGCAACGCCGCGAGACCCTCGTGGTCGCGCCCAACATTTGCCAGGGCTTGTCCCAAAGTCAACTGTGCCGCGCTCGCCGCGCCCTTGCCTTCATCGATAGCGAGCTGAGCTTGTTCACGTGCTTTTTCATATTCCTTCTGCTTCAGGTACGCGTCTGCGAGCAGGTTATGTGCAATCCAATCCTGGGAGTTGGCCTCAACCGCCTGCTCGAGCGCCTTACGGGCATCTTCATAATGTTCCCGTTGCAATTGCACCCGGCCCAGCAAGACTAATGTCTGCACTCTGCGGGGATCTAAACTCTCAGCGCGGCTCAGATAAGTTTCAGCCTTTTCCAGATCCTTGAGTTGTACAAACAGATATCCGTACAGGAAATTGATCTGCGCGCTGGATGGACTGACTTTGTAAACCTTGTCGAGGCGATTCTGCGCCTCTTTGTAGTTCGCAGATTTTAACGCGTCAACGGCGCGTTTGGCATCCTTGCGTGCGTTCTTGGGTATTGCATCGTCGGCGGCGCTCAGATTGACAGCTGTCGGGTCTTTGTGAAGGATCACTTCCACCTTCACGGTCTGAAGCGTGCCGGTCACGTGAATATCTTTATGCTCCGTCAGATATCCGACCGCGCTGATCTCAAGATCGTAATCTCCAAAATCCACAAGGCAAATCGTGGTTTCGGAGTTTGTCGGCAAAGTCTGCCAAACTGTGGAAGCCCTCTTTTGATCGTACAGCTTTGCAACCGACTCACGGTCGAGTCGAGCTTTATTGTCGTCTAAGACGGTGATTGCTAGACTGAGATGGTCGCAGTACTTGTTGTCTACCTCGTGCATGCGGAGTTCTACATTGCCTCCGCCCCCAAAACCTTCGCTGCCTCCAGGACGCTGACCCTGCGCTATCGGAATCAACAGGAAAAACTGGCAACACAAAAATCCAGCTAACGCCAAACGGAAAGCGAGGACCTGGCGTTTCCTAAGAAGGATCTGTCGTTTCTGAAAGTAGTGGGTCACGGACAGTAGCTCACGTGTGTCGCGACGGAAAGGTTAGCCATCGGAATTTTAGACCGCTCGCGCAAGGTCTCGTCAACAAAATGTAAAATAATTTTGAGATTACGAGAGCGTCCGTCGCGTTTGTCTTTTGTCCCCCTTCCGGCGTATATTAGAGAACTGAGAACTGTTGTGTAGTACCAGCATTTGGCGAGGCACACCAGTGGGCGCAAGCCCACTTTTTAGTTGCGGAGTAATCCGCCTCGGCTTGGCCGCAAGTTATTGGATGCATGGCACTTGAGCTTGATCAAGTACGAGAGATAGCGGAGCGGGTAGCGGGCTCCCACGGGCTTGAGATCGTCGAAGTGGAGTTGCTCGGGAGTGGTCAGGCCCGCATGCTGCGCGTGTTTTTGGACAAGCCGGGAGCAGCGAGCGGCGATCCCCTGGCGGGAGTGACGCATGGGGACTGCGCGAACTTTAGCCGGGAGTTTGGCACGATCCTCGATGTTGAGGATGCAATACCGGGCACTTACACGCTGGAGGTTTCGTCGCCGGGTCTGGATCGGAAGCTGACGAAGGCGTCAGACTTTGCGCGCTTTACCGGAAGCCGGATGAAGGTGATGACCAGGCAACCGGTGAACAACAACCGGTTTTTCGAGGGCCGGCTGGAAAGTTTTCTCGAAGGGCGCCTGACGCTGGACTTGAGCGCGGCCAGCAAGAAGTCGCGCAAGAAGATGGGCGCGGCTGCGGAGCAAGGGCAGAAGATCGGGATTGAATTCTCCAACGTGGAGAAGGCGAATCTGGTACCGGAAATCTGAGGAGAGGGTTTCGAGTTTATAGTTTCAAAGTTTCAAAAGTTGAAGATCGGCGGCGATTTGGTCTGAACTTTGAGACAGGGAAACTCTGAAACGTTGAACCCTGTGAGACGGCGGGCTTGATAACGGAATTCATATGGCAAGTGAGCTCTACAACACGATTGATGCGTTAAGCCGCGAGAAGGGCATTGATCCGCAGATTGTGGTGGCCGCGGTGGAAGATGCCATTGTGATGGCAACGCGCAAATACTACAAGACGCAGGAAAACCTGCGTGCCGAGCTGGACAAAGAAACCGGTAAGATCAACGCCTACGCGGTGAAGACAGTAGTTGAGACGCCCGAGCAGGTGGAGGATCCCGCGCTGCAGATCACGCTGGATGATGCGCGAAAGTCCGATCCGAACCTAGAAATTGGCGGAGAGTTGCGGATTCCAAAAGTTACAGAAGGTATTCTCGGACGTATTGCAGCGCAATTGGCGAAGCAGGTCATATTCCAGAAAGTCCGCGAGGCCGAGAGGGACACGGTTTACAACGAGTACATCGGGCGCGTGGGCGAAGTGGTGAATGCGACGGTGAAACGCGTGGAAGGTCCGGATGTGATCTTCGACATCGGCAAGGCGGAGGCACGCATGCCGCGCAAAGAACAATCGCGTCTGGAGTCATTCGCCATCGGCGAACGGGTGCGGGTGGTGATTGCGCGCGTGGAAAAGGCTTCCAAGGGACCGGGTGTGGTGGTGTCTCGGGCAGTCCCTGACTTAGTGCAGCATCTGTTCCAGACCGAAGTGCCGGAGATTTATGACGGGACCGTGGTGATTCGCGCTATTGCCCGCGAAGCCGGCGAGCGCACGAAAATTGCGGTCATGTCCAAGGATAAAGATGTAGATGCAGTTGGAGCCTGCGTAGGAATGAAGGGCATGCGTGTGCAGTCCATCATTCGCGAGCTGCATGGAGAAAAAATCGATATCATCGAGTATCACGAAGATGCGGTGACATTCGCTGAAAAAGCGCTGCAGCCGGCGAAAGTAAGCAAGGTCACCGTGGTCGATTCCGGAGGCAAGCACCTGGAAGTAGTGGTGGATGACAGTCAACTTTCCCTTGCCATCGGCAAGAAGGGGCAGAATGTCCGGTTGGCGGCAAAGCTGCTGGGCTGGAAGATTGACATCAAGAGCGAGGAAGAGAAGCGGCAGGAAGTGGAGCAGCAGATGTCGGCGATGGTGCCCCAAACTTCCACTCCTCTCGAAAGCGTGCCCGGCTTGGGCGATGGGTTGGTGGAGAAGTTGAGTGCTGCGGGCGTGACCACCGTGGAGGCGTTGGCCGATATGACGCCGGAACAGCTTGAGGCGATTGAAGGCATTGGGCCAAAAACGGTGGAAAAAATCAGCCTCGCGGTGAATAATTACTTTGCCAGCTTGGAGCAGGGTGCGCCGAGCGAAGAGGGTGCGGAAGGCGAAGCGATTGCTGAAGGCGAGAACGCGGCGGTTGAGTCTTCTGAGGTAGCAGAAGCAGGTGCGGAAGACATTACTGCGGAAGTCCCAGTTGTGGAAGAACCCGTATCCGCCGAGGAAGCCCTGCTGGCGGGAGAGACTGAATCCCCTGAGGCTGGCGCAAATCAGAACGAAGGGCAAGCGGAACATACCGGTGAGCAGCCTGCGTCGGAAGAAGAGTCCGCTTCTCAAACCAGAGAATAATCATGACACGCTGGTATAAGTTCGACGGCGTGAGAATAGAGAAATTGACTCCGTGAGGTCGCAATGAAGACCTAACTACAACACGGAGAAACGAAAGGCCGGATGAGTAAGGTTCGAATCAACGATCTTGCCAGGGAGCTGGAAGTTAAGAGCAAAGCCATTCTCGATACGCTTCCGCTGGTGGGAGTGACTGAAAAGAAGACACACTCCAGTTCTCTGGAAGAGCACGAAGCGGAGAAGGTACGGGTGTACATCCGCTCTTCGGCGGAAGGTTCCTCCTCGGCGGGTAGATCGAGTTCGCGCGGTGCTCGCGGCGAAGAAGAAATCAAAACCAAGATTGATTTGTCACACATTTCCCGGCCCGGAGATGTGTTGAAGGCGATTACGCAAAGGAAGGAAGCGGTAGCCCCCCCAACGGCCGCACCGCGTCCAATAGCACCTCCGGTACAGACGCCGGTAGAAAAGACTGTAGCCACGCCCCCTGCCGCTGTAAGCCGTCCGACGACGGTTGCGCCTCCCCCTTCCATCACAAGGCCCGCAGCGCCCATTTCTGCCAGCGCATCGCCGATGGCTCCAGCTGTTCCGGCACGTCCAGTGATCACACCGCCGCTGGCATCGCCGCCACCTGCGCCGCCCCCGGTTGCATCGCCGCCGCCGACGGCTCCAACGATGCGGCCGACGACTACGACTTCCGTGGCGTCAGCTCCCTCGACTTCGCCATCGGCGGTTGTATCGGCGAGTGCTTCACCTGCCGCTCCTCGGCCATCTGCTCCTCCACCACCGGCGCCGCGCATGATCGTTCCGCAAACTGGCCCGCGTCCGGTTTACAAAGCTCCAATGCGGCCGGCTCCGCCTCCGGTGCAGCCCGGCGTTCCGATCGGTGGCGCGATGCGCCCTGCTCCCGGACGTCCCGTGCCCGGTCAGCCGATCTTCCAACGCCGACCGCCGGCTGCTGCGGGCGGAGCACCAGGCGCGCGTCCGCCGCTGCGTCCAGGCGAGCGCAGGCCGATGCATCCCACGCGGCAATCGCCTGCGGGAGCGCGTCCGTTGGGTGTCGGTCCAGCGCTTCCGCCTCCCGGAACCACGCGCCCCGGGAGCCGTGCGGGTGCTCCCGCGCGAAGGCCGGGCCAGCGTTATGTTCCGCGGGGTGTAAAAGAAGGCCCGATGAAGGGCTACACGCCACCACCGCGACTGGTGGTGTCAAATGAGCCGCAGCCGATCACGCGCAGCATCACCATCACCGAAGGAATCAGCGTAAAGGATCTGGCGGAGAAGCTCGAGATTCGGGCGAAAGACCTGATTTCGCGGCTGCTTTCCAAAGGCGTCTTCGCCACCATCAACCAGACGCTCGATGCCGAGCTGGCCAGCGAAATGGCACGCTTCTTCGGTGCAGATACCAATGTGATTAGCTTCGAAGAGCAGACGGCTAAAGAAGTCGACGCAGCCGCTGCGGCAGAAGAGCTGGTGCCGGAGACGGGAGTGCGTCCGCCTGTGGTCACGATCATGGGCCATGTCGATCACGGCAAGACCACACTGCTCGATTCCATTCGGACCACCAATGTTGCGGAAGGCGAGGCCGGTGGCATCACGCAGCACATCGGCGCTTACAAAGTTAAAATTACTGACAAAGAATCGCCAGCCTTCGGGCGTGAGATTGTTTTTCTCGATACGCCCGGTCACGAAGCTTTTACGCGCATGCGTTCCCGCGGCGCTAAAGCCACCGACATTGTTGTGCTCGTGGTCGCGGCCGACGACGGCGTCATGCCGCAAACTCTCGAAGCTATCGATCACGCGCATGCTGCTGAAGTCCCCATCATTGTTGCCGTGAACAAAATCGATAAGCCGGACGCCTTGCCTGACCGGGTGAAGAAACAGCTTGCCGATCGTGGTTTAGTGCCTGAAGAGTGGGGCGGAAAGACGGTGTTCGTCGACGTCTCCGCGAAGAAGAAAACGAATCTGAATCTGCTGATGGAAATGATTTGCCTGGTCGCAGACCTCGGCGAGCTAAAGGCAACGCCGGAGCGTGCGGCGAGTGGCGTAGTGCTGGAAGCGAAACTTGATCGCGGACGCGGCCCCGTGGCGACCGTGCTGGTGCAGAACGGAACGCTTAACGCGGGTGACAATTTTGTGGTCGGCAACGTCTACGGCAAAGTGCGCGCAATGTTCGATGATCGCGGCGCTCAGTTGCAAACGGCTCCGCCTTCAACGCCGGTGGAGATTATTGGCATCGAAGCGCTGCCACAGGCTGGCGATCAATTCGTGGTGGTTGCCGATCGCGACAAGGCTCGTGGCATATCGGAGTACCGCGAACAGAAATCGCGCGAAGCGGCTCTGGCCAAGAGTTCTCGAGTATCGCTCGAAGGTCTGGCGGAGCAAATCAAGGCGGCCGGAACCAAAGAACTGAATGTAATTCTCAAGGGCGACGTGCAGGGCTCGGTGGAAGTGATCACCGACCTGCTGACCAAGCTCTCAAATGACAAGGTGCGCCTGAAGCTGCTGCGCTCCGGCGTGGGAGCGATTACGGAAACGGACGTTTTGCTGGCGTCGGCGTCGAACGCGATCATTATCGGCTTCAACGTGCGTCCCGAGCGCAAGGCGCAGGAAATCGCGGAGCAGGAAAAAGTGGACATCCGCCTGCACTCGATCATTTACGAACTGCAGGATGAGATCAAGCGTGCCATGACCGGGTTGCTCGAGCCCACCATCAAGGAAACGTATCAGGGCCGGGCCGAGGTGCTCAACGTTTTCCGTATCCCGAAAGTTGGCACCGTTGCCGGCTGTCGAGTGAGCGACGGCTTGATCAAGCGCGACTCCGAAGTCCGCCTGCTGCGCGACAACGTGCAGGTCTTCAAAGGCAAAGTGGGATCGCTGCGCCGCTTCAAGGACGACGCCAGCCAGGTCACAAACGGCATGGAGTGCGGCATCTCCATATCCAATTATGGAGACATCAAAATCGGCGATGTGATCGAAGCCTTCGCGACTGAGAGAATCGCAGCGGAAGCAATGGCCTAAGCAGGGATTAGGGAATAGGGGCTAGAGGATAGCACGTGCTTTCGGTTCTGATCCCTATCCTCTAAATCTCTAGCCCCTTACATGATTGCCTTTCTCACCCTCGAACTTCACATCGAAGCGGCGCAATCTCTTAAGGATAGACGTCAAGTTGTGCGCAGCGTGAAAGACCGTCTGCGCGCCGCCTTCAACGTTTCGGTTGCGGAACTAGATCCAAGCGGTCTGTGGAATCGCGCCACGATTGGAGTGGTCAGCATCTCCGATTCGCGCGACTATCTCGATGGACTGATGAAGAATGTCGAGCGGCAGGCCACGCGCATTGCCAACAACCATGGTGCGGAAGTGTCGGACTGCTTTGTCGAATATTTGTGATGAGCGTATATTCGTCATCCGCAGTTATTTGCCGAGACCAACGACTAACCACTGAGGACGAACGACGTTCGTCCCGCTATCCCCTTGTTACCTCTGTACTTACCCCGGTCCCTCTTTGGTGCGCGACAATAGCACTTCAGAGCCCAACACTGGCGACCCATTTTCTGATATTCTCATGCGTTTTACTTCGAGGTGAAAGGTGGAGAAGCGCGGGCTCAAATATCATCGAGGGCGGTTGGGCGAAGCCCTGCGCGAAGAGATCGAAACCCTGGTCGAAGGCGAACTCGCTGATCCGCGCATCGGTCTGGTAGGCGTGACTGCGGTGCAGGTGGCCGACGATGGCCGCTCGGCGCAGGTGCTGGTGGATGTGGACGGCGACGATCAGGAGGCGGACCGAAGCCTCGAAGGCCTGCTCGCCGCCAAGGAATATATACAGGCATGAACTGGTCGAGCGTTTGCGATTGAGACGCGCTCCGGAATTGTATTTCCGGCTAGACCGTTCTGAGCGGGAAAAAGCGCGCGTGGAGGAGTTGTTGGCGCGCGCGAAAAAGAGAATGAAAGCGCGCACCGGATCGGACGAGAAGAAGGTATAGAAGTATGCTGCAGGATGTCCTCCAGCAAATCGAGCAGCGCGACCGGTTCGTGCTTACGTCGCACGCTCGGCCCGATGGCGATGCCATTGGATCGGCGCTGGCATGCTGCCAGGTTTTGCGCTCGATGGGAAAGCAGGCGGATGTAGTGCTGCATGACGGGGTGCCTCGGATCTATCGCACGCTCCCGTTTGCTGATCAGGTGTTGCAGGCCGATCGTGTCGTTGGCAACTATGAGGCAGCGATTATTCTGGAGTGTGACAGTATCCACCGCACGCGTCTGGAAGGTTTGGAAAACCGCTTCCTGATTAGCATCGATCATCACGTCAGCGGCCGGCCCTTTGCAGATGTCAATTGGATCGATCCGCAGGCTGTTGCCACGGGAGAAATGGTTTTCCGCCTGGCGCGCGAGGCGGGCACACCGTTCTCGCCGGAAATTGCCACCTGTCTGTACACCGCGCTGATGACCGATACGGGTTCGTTCATGTTTCAGGGAACGAACGAGCATACCTTTGCACTGGCACGCGAGTTAGTTTTGGCGGGCGCCGATCCTTCACACTGCGCGCGCAGTATTTATTTTGCGCACTCGGTGGCGAAGATGAGGCTCCTCGGTGAAGCTCTTCGCAACCTCAACACTGAAGATCACATTGGCTGGACCTGGGTAACCCAGGAACAAATGGACCATTGCGAGGCGAAAGAAGAAGATTGCGAAGGCCTGGTGAACTACGTGCTTTCGATCGGAGAAGTTGAAGTCGCCGCTTTCTTCCGCGAACTTCCCCAAGGGCGCTTTCGAGTCAGCTTGCGCAGCAAAGGCCAGCTCGACGTGGCGCGGGTCGCGGAGCACTTTGGCGGCGGTGGCCACGAGTGCGCCAGTGGTTGTTCGGTCGATGGGCCGCTAACGCAAGCCGTTCGCCAGGTGCTTGAAATGCTGCGCCGCGGTCCTTTCGTACAATGAATCGAGATCAGATTTCAATGTTTCAGAGTTTCAATGTTTCGAGAGTCAATTCGTCCGATGTGACTTTGCCGGCGGTAACCTCGAAACCTCGAAACTTCTGAAAACTCGAAACCTTCCGTCCTCCCATGACCAATCGCACCCGCGCTGACATGTTGTTGCTTGCGGGGTTTTGCGCTTTTCTGTTCTTGTACGGAATCGGGCGGTTCGGTCTGATCGGGGCCGATGAGCCACGCTATGCCCAGGTGGCGCGCGAAATGCTTGACCATCACGACTGGATTACCCCAACGCTTGGTGGGCAGCCCTGGCTGGAGAAGCCGCCACTTTATTACTGGCAAGCGATGCTTGCCTACAAAATCTTCGGTGTGAGCGACTGGGCTGCGCGTCTGCCTTCGGCAATCGATGCCATGATCCTAGTGGTTGCGGTCTATTGTTTTCTGCGGCGCTTTCGGCCTGGATTCGAAGTGGATGGAGCGCTGATCATCGCCTCGTCGGCCGGAGTTGTAGCATACGCTCGCGCCGCCTCCATGGATATGGCTCTGGCCGCAACATTCGCAATTGGAATGCTTGGCTGGTGGGCGTGGCGCGAAAGTGAAAAAAAAATCTATCTTTCAATCTTTTATGGCTTCATTGCATTGGGAACTCTGGCGAAGGGACCGATTTCGCCATTTCTTGCCGTACTGGTTATTGTTCTTTACGCGGCGGGCGTTCGAGAACATCGTCTTGTGATGAAGACGTTCTGGCTGCCAGGAGTTCTTTTGTTTTGCGCGATCGCGTTGCCCTGGTATTTCGCGATGCAACTGCGCCACCCGCTGTTCTTTCACGAATTTATCATTGAACACAATCTGGGGCGCTTCTCACACAATCTTTACCACCACACCGAGCCCTTCTGGTATTACCTGCCAGTGATGGCCTTGGCCCTCGCCCCATGGACGATATTTGTATTTGCCGCCTTCGTGCAACCGGTGCGTGTCTGGTGGAGTAGTCGAAAATTGCACAGCGCGGGCCAACCCGATGCGGGACACCGATTTAGTTTTTATGCGGGCTGCTGGTTAGTGGCGCCTCTGGTCTTCTTTTCGTTCTCTCAATCAAAACTGCCCGGCTATATTCTTCCCGCAATTCCTGCGGGCGGTTTGTTGATCGCAGATTATCTGCGGCAGCATCTTTCACGAAGCGAGTTTGAGCCGGTAGCAAAAACCCTGATTGTGTTACACGCTTTACTGGCCGCGGCCCCGATCGTCCCTGCTTTATTAATCGCCTATCTCGTGACTCAGCGCCGCTTGCCGGGAGGGCAACCGATGCTGGTAGCTCTCGCCATTGCGTTCGTACTTTGCTGCGGAATTGCTCTCACGCTGGCCCGGCGAGGCGGCCTACGGATGTTGCGTTTCGTCACCCTGATCCCGGTAGTACTCACGGTGGGAGCGGTATTAAAGTTGGGCTCCGCGGCAATTGATCAAACGCTCTCGGCTCGCCCCGTGGCTCTGGAAATTGCGGCCATCCAGACCCGTCCCTTGCCAATCGCGGTCTACCACGTGCGACGCGAATTGGAATACGGTCTTACATTTTATTTTAACCACTTAACTTTCAATTACGACTGGGGACGCGTTCCCTCGGAGGAGCACTTATTAGTGGCGCGAGAGAATTCGCAGGTGGAGGTTGCGAAGCTGGTTCCGGGTCGCCGCGTTTCTTTTCTCGGGCATTATTCGGCACAGCATGTCGACTATTATTGGGTTTCCGGGATGGCGACGTCTTCTATGCGCTAAATGCGGGTTATCCCCGGATTCCACTTTGTCGAACGCATAGATCGAGGATCGAGGCTCGGGAGAAATTGTCCCGTCGAGAGGTGTCCGTGATCATTGAGTGGAACCGAGTGTTGAATCTTACGCTCTGGGTTCTGCAAGGCTTTCTGGCAGCAGTATTCCTGTATTTCGGAGCGAACAAGTTGCGCGCCCACGACGTCTTCTGGGCGGATCTGTTCGCCAGGATTGGAATCGGCGAGTGGTTTCGTTATTTTACGGGGGGTGTTGAGGTAACCTCTGCGGCCCTGCTGTTGATTCCGAGGACCTCCACGATTGGTGCTTCGTTGTTGGCATGCGTGATGGCCGGTGCCGTCCTCACGCATCTCGTCGTCCTCCGCGACGGTTGGGCATGCGTCTTTCCAGGTTTCCCTCTAGTAATTCTTGTCGCCATTGCATGGCAGCGACGTTCCTCTTTCTTGCGCTGAAAAGAATCAGAAGTCTCCAGCCCGGTCCGTTTGCTTCGCGTCCTTGAAACGCACTAAACTCGAAGATCTGCCGTCGCGAACGAGGCCAAAGTGGTTCTTGGCTGAGTTTGCAGGAGCCCAGTGGAGATTCTCGACCTCAGGCATTTTTCTTCCGTGGATTTGCGTCCCCTGCTCGACGATGAGACGCGAGCCTGGTCGAGCATGCTTTCGTGGGATTACAACGGATCGGCGGAGATGATCCTGCGCTATGTCGACGCGAAAATCCTTCCCGGGTATGCCGCCATCGAACGCGGGCGCATATTCGGCTACAGCTTCTTCGTGTACGAAGGCAGCAAGGGAGTGGTCGGGGATCTTTTCGTAGCGAATGGAGGCCGTCTGCCGAACGCGCGCGAGGTTGAAATTAAGCTGCTCACGCATGTGATTGAAACTTTGCAGCAGTCGCCGGGCATCCACCGCGTTGAAGCCCAGTTGCTGGCGCACGAAGCCGGCAGCGTGGCCCGGCCTTTTCTGGATCAGGGATTTCAGCGCCATCCGCGTTTGTTCATGGTTCTCCCACTGAGCAACCCGCTTCCCAAGCCGCTGCCGCTACATGCCGAGGTGGAAATTCGACGTTGGAGCGAAGCCGACTACCAACCTGCCGCCGCGGTGATTACCGCAGCTTACCGAGGCCACGTCGACGCCCAGATCAACGACCAATACCATACGCTCAGCGGATCGCTGCGCTTTTTGAATAACATTGTTCGCTTTCCGGGATGCGGTTTGTTCGATGCCGAATCCTCGTTTGCGGCGGTGGATCGCAAAGCAAAAAATCTGATTGGATTGATCCTGTGCTCTCGTGTGCGCGGCGATGTGGGACATGTGACCCAGGTATGCGTCTTGCCGGAATACCGTTCCCGCGGCATCGGCGAATCGTTACTTGCCGCAACTTCTACCAACCTTCGCAAGCGTGGTTTCTCAATCCTCTCGTTAACCGTGACGGAAGCCAATGCCGGGGCTGTTGCTCTTTACCGCCGGCTGGGTTTTGATTCGAAGCGCGTGTTCGACGCGTTCGTGTGGGAAGGTTGAAGAAGCCGTCCTCTATCAATTGGCTTTCTTCTGCTAAACGCAACAGAGCGAGATGGGCGTACGTCGATGGTTACGTCCTATCTGATCCCGCACTCAAACCAGACGAATGTTGCGCTCGATGGTCTTAACAACTGAGTCCATGCGCCCGGACAGCACTTGCTTGGCTAGACTTAAGGTGAAACCCTTCGCCGTGTGAAAGGGTACGTGCGCCGGCAATGACAGCGCTAACGGATCGACCACGGCGTCCACCACGACCGGCCCGTCCTTATACGCCAGAGCTTGAGCGATGCCGTCTCTTACATCTCCAGGATCTTCAAGGCGTATGCCTTTCGCACTCATCGCTTCGGCCACTCGGGCAAAATTTGGATTCTTAAAATCGGTGCCAAAGGGAACGAAGCCGGCTTCCTGTTGCTCGATGTTTACGAAGTCGAGCGATTCATTGTTTAGGACGACATGAATGACGGGCACTTTCCGCTGTACCTGCGTCAGAAGATCGCCGAGCGCAAGCATGGTAAAGCCGCCATCACCGCAGAGAGCGATCGTCTGCCGGCCCGGATACGACAGTTGTGCGCCGAAAGCGTTGGGTGCGGCATTGGCCATTGACGCCCATGAAAACGAACCGAAGAGCCTGCGTTTCGCCGCCCCTTTGATGTGTCTTGCCATCCAGATACAGGCGGTGCCGGTATCGGCGAAGAACATGGCATCATCCGAGGCAAGTTCGTTGAGCGTTGCTGCCAAGAACTCCGGCCGAATCGGTTTGATGCCTGGACCCTTTTCCACATAGTGATTCAAGAGTTCGTTGAACTCGCGTGTCTCGCCAACGTGCTTTTCGAGAAAACGTGTCTCGCTCTTTTCGCTAACCTTCGGAAGCAGAGAGGTTAGGGTGGCCTTTACGTCGCCGACGAGCGCGAAATCGATCGCTGTGCGCCGGCCAATGCGTTTCGGATTCTTATCGATCTGTACTTTTTTTACGCCATCCCCGGGCAGGAATTCCGAGAATGGAAAATCCGTCCCCAGCAGCAGAAGAAGATCGGCGTCGTGAATGGCCTTGTACGCCCCACCGTAGCCGAGTAGTCCCGTCATGCCCACGGCGTTCGGATTGTCGTGTTCCAGCCACTGCTTGCCGCGAAACGAATAGCCGACGGGCGCTTTCAGCCTGGTCGAAAGCGCAATGACTTCATCGCGCGCATCGCGGCAACCATCACCTCCGAAGATCGCCACGCGCTTTGCGTCATCAATCATCCCCGCCAGTTTTTCCAGATCGGCATCGGCAGGACGGAGGACGGGTGCGATTGGGATCATGACTTGATGAACGCCAGAGGGCGCATTGGACGCGGCCACATCGCCCGGGAGGGAAATTACCGTAGGCCCGCGGTCGATCACAGCCGTGAGAATGGCTGTATTGATCACTGCCCGCGCCTGCTCTGGATTCACCACGCGCCCAACGTAGAGGCATGCAGTATCGAAAAATTTGTATGGATTCAGCTCTTCCAGTGCGGCGGTGTCGATCAGCTTGGTTTCGACATCACCTGCAATTGCAATGATGGACGCACCTTCTTTTTTGGCATCCATAAGTCCGTTAAACAGGTGCGTAACTCCCGGCCCTGCGGTGCCGCACACCACTACCGGATTACCCGTAAGATATGCTTCGGCGACCGCCGCGAAAACACCGTACTCTTCATGCCGGACGTGGATGAACTCGATCTTTCCGTTGCGGCGAAGCGCGTCGATCACGGGATTCAGTGCGTCTCCGACGATCCCATAACAGCGCTTGACGCCAGCGTTCTCAAGCATTTCCCACATTACATCGGCTACGTTCTGCGCCATGGGAGCCTCCGGCTTCGCCTAAAAGTAGCGGTTATTTTATCCTAAAGGTGTCGGGTAGTTTTGTTCGGTAAAAAAAACGCAGAGGTCAGCCGAAGGTTTCAATTGCGAATACAATCCAAAAGTTATTAGTTGAAAAGTCGGAAGCTATCTACGTACGAGCCACATCGCCCAGCCCGCTACAAGGACTCCGCCCAGGAACATCGCGAAACAATAAAGGCCATAACGGATCATGTCACGCGTGGTCTCGCGATGTGTGATCCCGAACACGATGGATGCAAACAGCGCGAAGACGAACGCCGCACTGAAATGGGTGAGTTGAATGGTCATTGCTTCTTCCCGATCGCGATGTGGTACGCATCAGCAGCGGCGATGAAATTCAGCAGCCCGGCGACAATCATGAACTTGGTCCCATAATCCGCAATTGCGAAAGCGATTGCGCCCATGCCCCAGTTCATGGCGAGCGCGACGATATAGAGCGCGCCGGCGCCCAAATCTCCGATGAAACCCAGAATGTCGAGTATGTCGCCGCCGTTTGCCTTGTAGATGTGTCCCTGCATCAATAAGCCGAGGACAAACATGGTTCCGATCGAGACCAGTAACAAGATGCCTCGAATCCAGCGCTTCTGAATGATGTGGCCGGCTCCCGGAATTAGCCAGCCTACGACGGGCGCGATAATGGCCATAGCGGAAGGCTGCGCCGATTCCCTCTTCGTCTCGGGCTTTGTCTTTGTAACGGTTGAATTTGCCATCAGATGATTACGATCTCGCGTTGAATGTTGCCCGTGACTTCCGCCGACTTCGGTCGCACCAGCACGTTGACTTCGCTGCGCACGCCGAACTCGGGCAGATAAATGCCAGGCTCGATGGAAAAGCAGGAGTTGGGAAGAATGTGGCGCTCGTCATGAATTTCTAGATCATCCATGTTAGCGCCATTGGAATGGACGTCGGTGCCGATGGAATGTCCGGTGCGATGAATAAAATAGTCGCCAAAGCCTCTCTGCTTGATGTGGCTGCGGGTAGCGCGGTCCACTTCCCATCCCGAAATCTGGCGCCCGGAGCCGACTGCGTCAATCACGGTCTTCACCCCGGCGTCGCGAGCCTCGCGCACAACCTCGAATACTTCGCGCATGCGGTCGCTTGGAGCTTTGCCGACAAAGCCCACCCACGTAATGTCGTAATACACGGCACCGGGCGTATTCTTTTTCCCCCACACGTCGAGTAGTACTAAATCGCCTTCGCGGATGGGCACGGGATGATCGGCGCGGGGCTCATAGTGCGGATTGCCGGCATTGGCATTGACTGCAACGATCGGCGGATCATCTGTGAGGAGGTTCTCGCGGGAAAATGCTTCCATGAACCATTGCTGGATTTCGTGTTCGGCGGTTCCGCCGTTGCGCGCACGCTTGCCGATTTCTTTGAAGGCGGCGGCTGTAATCGCATCAATCGCGTCGCGAGCGGCAAAGTGCGTCTTGATTTGCTCGTCGCTCCAGGTCGCCTCAAACTGCGCGACCAGATCGGCGGAACTAACTACGTTTTTCCCCAAGCCGCGCAACAACTCGATGGTCCCGGCATCGACCAAAGAAATGGTAAAGACGATATTGTTGGGAGAATACTGCATAGCGATGTCGCGATAATTTGCGAGCATCGACTTCAGATTATCGAACAGCTCCTGCCATCCGGAATATTGCAGCTTGCTGCCGGGCAGCGAATCGAGATGCCCCGCTTCGATCTTATGCACCAGCTTCACCGGTTCGCCCTGCGCGGGTATCAAATAGAACCAGCGCCGCGTGACCATAAGCCCGTCAGGCAGCCCGAGGACACGATAGGCAATAGGATCGCGATGATGATGGTCGTAGAACAGCCACGCGTCGATATTGCGTTCGCGCAGCACTGACTGAATTGCGGGGAGTTTCATTGGCAAACCCCTATTGTAAACAATGGAGAGGATTTGAGCGAATCAAGGACTTAAAGAACACGAGAACGTTTCGCGCCACTTCCATTTGTCAGAATTCGCCTCTTGATCGCTGTTGGTAATGTTTCGCATGCCGTTCGCAAGACTAATCGCGGGGCGCGATCGCGAATCTTCATCAGGTAGGGAACTGTCCGCCGGGCATCGAATTTCGCAGTCTCGCGCAGCAGCCAGCCCAACCCTTTGCGTACCATGTCATCCTCGTCCGCGAGAAGTAAGTTGGAGAGCCTTTGGATTTCAGGGAAAAACATTTGGCCCCGTGCACCCCGGATTAGCGCCACACAAGCCGCACGCCGGCGCCACCGGTTGGGAGACTTCGCCCAGCGAAAGACAGTTTTTGCGCGGCCGGGTTGGCCGGCAATCATCGGAGCGATCAGGTCATGGATAAGGGCATCGTGATCTGCCCAACTGCTGATCCGGTCCAGCCACGAGTCGAATCGCTTGAATTCGTGGTCGTCGAATTCGGCATTGAGTTTCTCCAGCAAGAACACCGCGAAGATTTTTTCCTCCAACACCGATCCACTGAAAAGATGGTCGGCGACCTCAATCAGGAAATCGAGCCCATGTTCTTGCAACAGGTCGCGACGACAACTTAGAGCCGCACGTCGCAAGGCTGCCGTGTACCATCCGTGCGATTTGATTTCGTCTTTGAAAAACCACTGCACACCCGTGGCGTGTTCGGCGGAGCCACCGTCTCTTAGCGCGCGACGAATCTGGGCGGCGATCTTCGCAGATCCGGCTTTCGATTGTGCAACAGAAGCTTGCGTGGTAGACCGTTTGGGCATCAAGTCAAATTTTATTCTGCCGGAGCAGAAGCGACTCTAAAAAATCTGTCATACATCCAGAGCAGCGCAGTTGTGGCCACGCCTACTCCCGTAACCATCCACCAAATACGTTCCGGTTGATGAGCGAGTTCGCCGAAATGATGCATCAACGTTCCCCCGAACCATCCGCCGATCAGCGACCCAATTCCGATGGGCAAAAATGCGAAGCCCATATAAGTACCTTGTTGTCCGGGAGGAGCAAGTAGTGCGATGTATTCGTAGTAACGCGGCTGTTGGATGATCTCACCGAGTGCAAGCACAAAGAGGGAGAGGATTGCTCCCCAGATCGTCGGCCGGAAAATTAATATCAACCACGAGACCGATGTGATGAGAGTGCCGAGGATTACCGCTTGAAAGGCAGGTATCTTGCGGGTCAAAAAATTTACGACGAGAGTAAGACAGATCACCGTCAGCCCATCGGTGACGAGAATAATTTCAACATCGGCATGCGGATTGATGAAGCCATGAATGTAGCCGGGCAAGCTGATGTATTGCTGCCAGAAGACGATCCAGTATCCGGTGAAGAGTACGAGAAACCACATAAAACGGCTGATGCCTGCGAGCACCAATAGCAGAAGTCCGACCCAGATCCACCAGGGAGGAATGAACGTGGGATAAAGCCAGAGGACGACGCGTAGCAGTAGTGCGATCGCCAGGACTGGAAGAACCAGTTGGTAGTTGCCCAGGACTATACAGAAATTCCGCGTGACGGTTGCGATTGACGGCGGAGGCGCATCTCCCGGCTTGCGCGGCTCGCGGAAGAAAAACAGAACCACGAAGAACATGGCGAAAACGCTCAGCGCCGCGATCAGATAAACACGCTCAACGCCCAGATGGCGGTGTGCCCAGGAGGCAAAATAAGGGCCGGCAGCGCCGCCGATATTCACCATGGTGTAGTAAATGGAATAGCCGATCGAGCGGACGCTCTCCTTCGATGCGCGAGCGGTGGTTCCAACCACGCACGGCTTCACCAGCGCGATGCCGAGCGCGGGCAGGATGAGGATAAATCCCACAAATAAACTGAGGGGAACGGCGTTGCGCACCGGGGCCAGCCACGAGGCTCCTATGGATCCAATCAGAAAATATGCGGCGGCGAGAATGAGATAGGCAATCGAAAGAGCGCGGCGAAAGCCGAGGCGGTCGGCAGCGGCCCCACCGAAGATGGCGAGAAACCAAACCATGCCGCCAAAGATGCCAGTGAGGGTTCCGGTCTGCTGGGCGGAAAAATTCAGCTTCTCCTGTAGATAGAGGGCGAGCGAAGCAAAAGCTCCGTAATATGAAAGCCGCTCGAAAATTTCGCTGACGTTGGCGACCCAGAAGGAGCGCTCGAACCCGGTGCGAATCTCCTGCAATCGTTCGGAAAAGCTCAAAGTGGCTCCGTAGCTGGTTTGATTGACGCGGCCCGCTCCCTGCGAAGGCCAGGGCGGGCTGTGCCCGCGTTTTCTCGTCCGTATCGGCCGACGTCTATGTCACGCGCTTAAATTCCCAATTCGTTGTCTGACTTCTTCGGCCGAAAGTCCGACTACCCGAATCACTTTTCCACGACTGGTCTGGCCGGAGGCAATGGTAACGGAAGAGTGCGTTACCTTCAAAAGCTTTGCCAATAAATCAATGCAGGCTGAATTGGCTTTGCCGTCGCTTGGCGGAGCCTTGAGAGAAACCTTCAGCGCATCGCCGATCTCGCCGGTTACAGCATTTTTCTTGGCGCGGGGATGGACCTTGACTGCGAACATCACAGCGCCATTGGACTCCCGAAACGGGATCAAGAGCTCTTTCCCAAAGAAAACGCAGTCTCCGCCAGCAGCAGCGCTCCCACCAGGGGTACCTGAGGGTGCTGCAGGGTGCGTGATTTCCCAATGCTTGCGATCAGGGCGATCACGAATACCAGCATCGTTACATTTGCAGTGATGCAAAACAGTCGCAAACTTCGCACCTCGCGGTCGTTCCGAATGCGCAGCAAATTCAACATGCTGGTGAACATCAGAGCCAATCCGGTCCCGAAAATCCAGATTCTGCCGGTATAAGTTCTGGGCACGAGCAGGCAGTCGACGATCGCCAGAACGAAAAGCGCGGCCGCGCAGAATCGATCGAAAAGCCTCATGCGTTTCTCCGGTATTTCTGCAGTTAAGCCTTTGTTCTCGCGCCGAAGATCGCGGTGCCCACGCGCACGCAGGTCGATCCCTCTTCAATCCCTATTTCGAAATCGTGCGACATACCCATGGAAAGCTGGTCCATCGTCATGGCGGGCATTCTGCGGTCAGCAATCTTGTCGCGCAGTTCGCGCAGCTTGCGGAAGTAGGGGCGCGCGTTCTCAGGATCATCTGTAAATGGCGGGACCGTCATCAGCCCGCGGAAGACAAGCGCTTCGAATCGAGGCGCAGCGATCAGGAGTTTTTCGAGTTCTTCGGAATCAGGCACTATCCCGCTTTTCGCGGCTTCCCCGCCGATGTTAATTTCGATTAGCACATCCAGTTTCTTGCCAATCTTTCTTGCGGCCGCATCCAACTTCTCCGCCAGCTTCAGCGAGTCGACCGAATCCACGGCGTGGAACAGCTCAAGCGTCTTCGCGGCTTTGTTAGTTTGCAGATGGCCGATCATGTGCCATTCAGTGTTGTGCAAATCCTGAAGCGGAGCCGCTTTGGCGGCAAATTCCTGAACACGATTTTCGCCGAACACTCTCAGCCCGCTGTCGTAAGCTTCGCGAATACGCTCCGGTGGCTGAGTTTTGCTAACGGCCATCAGAGTGACTTCATCAGGAGTTCGTCCTGCTCGCCGCGCCGCTTCCTGGATGCGTTCGCGGACCACAGAAATATTTTCGGAGATCGACATAGGGAGCATCGAAACAGGAAGTCAGACTGCACATCGCAGAGCTAACTCAGGCCGTCCTTTTGCGTTCCTACTCCGCCTTTTGAATTTATCTCTACATAATCGCCGTGGGTGGGGCTGGCTCGTTCGGATCTCCCGCGCTCGAAAGCGGTAGCCAGATCAGCAGACCGGCCAGCAAAGTCATAACACCCATTCCAGCGAGATATAAAGGATGGTCAAAAATTTGCGCCGCAGTGACGCGCGTCGCCCAGCCTGAGGCGACTTTCAGCCATGATTGGTGGGCAAAGCCCAGGGCAATTAATGCAGCCCAAAGTAATCCAAAAATCGATTCACCAGCAATGAGGCCGGATGCTGTAAGAACGCCGGCGTTCTCTACCCGCGCCCTCTGTGCTTCATTGAATCCACGGCGCTTGGCCAGCCAATCTCCAAGCGCGCGGAAAACTCCGCCGAGGAAAATGGCGAAGGTCGTCTCAAACGGCAAATACATGCCAACTGCCACCAGCATGGGACTGCGCACCTGCATCATAATCATTCCGATACCAAGAAAAACTCCAACTGCCACCAGCGGCCAGGGCATATCGCCACCCACGATGCCGATGGCTAAAGTGGCCATCAGACCGGCTTGAGGCGCTGATAGCTGACGACTGCCGAAACCGAATGCGGTGTCCAGTAGGTAGAGAGGCCAATACATGGCCAGGCTGGCAACGACTACTGCAATCAGTTCTGCCATCTGAATCTTGCGAGGCGTGCCTCCCAGGATGTAACCAACTTTGAAGTCCTGCAGCAGTTCGCCCGCTACTGAAGATGACACGCAAACTACCGCAGCTACCCCCAGCACTGTCGCTACCCCCGCACCTCCCGAGACGCCCAGAGAAACCATAAGAAGCGCCGCAATCAGCAAGGTCGAAAGCGTGAGCCCAGAAACAGGATTGTTGGAAGATCCAATAAATCCGACCAGGCTTCCCGAAACTGTGGCCATGAAGAAGCCGACCACCAGCATCACCACTGCCGCCAACACCGCCGGCCAAACCAGGCCGGAAATACGGATGTACAGCAGGCACATGAGTACGAACATCAGAGCGATCAAGCCAAAAACCGCTTTCGAACTCATGTACTGTTCGGTGCGAGAGAGCTTGGCCCGCTGATCAGCGGTCTGGCGCAGTTCCGACAATGCACGGCCAATGCCGGCAGTGAGGCTCTTTCCCATCTTGAACAGGGTATAAGCCGCTCCCACCAGCATCCCACCGACAGCGATGGGACGGACTACAAACCTCCACACGGCAATCGACATGTTCGCCCAATTGTCGGGCGTGTCCGCTGGGAGATACTGTTTGATCTGCGGCCCGAGAAAAAAGATAAGCAGGGGAACCAACAATCCCCAGGCCAGTACACCGCCGGCAAACTGGATCGATGCCAGCCGCAAACCGATAATGTACCCCACTCCCAGGTAGGCCGGACTCACGCTGGGAGCAGCAAAAGTGCTGGCTCCGCCGGCGGGCATAACATTAGCGCTGCCAGTCGTGCCCAGGCGCACCTGGCTGCGGCCCAGGCTGCCCACGGCGAAATGAACATCCTTATCGGCTGCGAACAGTCCAAAGCGACCCAACAAATAGATAATGCCGCCCACACCAATGTTCCAGAAAAGATATTTCGCGGATTCCGCGCCCCGCCGTCCCGCCTTATGAATCTCTGCCGCTGCGACCGATTCAGGGAAGGGCAATTCTGGATCTTCCACCATCACGCGTCGCACCAGCGAAATGAAGAGCACTCCCAAAATGCTGCCGACCATCATCAATGCAGTCGATTTCCAGTATGCATCGGCGGGGCGGAAAGAAGGCCAGGCCTTTGCGATCACAAAGGCGGGAATCGTGAAAATTGCACCTGCGGCGAGCCCCTCTCCGATGGTACCTGCGGTACGAGCAATGTTTTCCTCGAGCAGCGAACCCTTCCACGCCCGCATCGCCGCCATCGCAATGACTGCGGCCGGATAGGTTGCCGCAATTGTGATCCCGGCGCGCAGCCCAAGGTAGGCGTTGGCCGCGCCCAGTACAACCGTCAGAACGAGCCCCAGCAGTACGGCGCGGAGGGTAAATTCCTTCATCTCCAGATGCTCGGGCACGAAAGGAACATGTTTCTTGGGATCGGTGCCTGGCTCGCGGACTGGGCTGCTCATAATCGGAATCCTTTGCGGGAAGTGAAATAACAGCAAACGTTTTTCGTAACTTATTCAAAACACTAAACGGCGCACGTTAGCACGCGGATGGGTTGCTTTACAAGTACGGCATGGGCTCAGTTAGTTGGTTCCCAATGGTGCATTACTAAGTATTGGCTAGTCTTTCCCGGTAAGGATAGAATGATGATTGTAGTTCGTGGCTTCTTGGTTATCGACCGGGAGGTTTGGTGTGACAGGAAATTCCCCCGACCCGCACTGGTTCCAGAAATATATTGAATTTCGATGTGATGATTGCGGCAGCAGTACCGGCTTTCGCTCGCGTCGCCGGACCTTTTCCGAGCGGTACCTTCTGCCGATTTTTCTTCTGCAGCCCGTGCGTTGCACGGAATGCTTTCGGCGGGACTATCGTTTGATCTTTATGCCGGTGAAAGACCGGTTGCCGGAAGCGGTGAAAAAGGCCCCAAGTGCGGCGCCGCGACCCGACCGTAACGTTGCCTAGCCGGGTGGGCCGACATTATACTGCTAAACAAGCAGGGAATTGCAAGGTCACCTGTGCCAGGAAAATGGTGCCGGTATTACGGAGGCCGTCTTCAGCAGTAGTGAGGACAGAAATCGGGCTAGCCAAGCCAAAGCTGCAGGGGCAGGCCCTTCTATTGCTTCCCGGACCGGTAAGGCTGCCGTCGGCCCCCATTGCAATAATCCACACTGGTTTGTACCGGCCTGGGTCGGCGCATCTGCCGAGAGTCTTTTCGCTGTACTGTTTCCCTCCGATTGCCGCATCTGCGGCTTACCTCTGTTTAAAATTTCGCGACTTCCGGTTTGTCAGGAATGCCTGGACGCTATTCGCCCAATCTCCGGCTCTGTGTGCACCATTTGCGGCGAGCGGATTTTTTCTCCTTATGCGCTGAGCAGTTCGGGCGGCGAGCCGCGATGCGGATTGTGCCGCCGCATCGAACCCGCATTCGTTCGGGCGACAGCCTATGGCAGTTATGAAAGCGGACTGCGCGAACTCATCCAGCTGCTGAAGTATGGTGGCGTGCGCCCCGCTGCAAACGTTCTTGGACGCATGCTGGCGGAAGCGATCGAAAAGCTTGAACCGGAACTTCCCTCTGACTTGGTGGCGGTAATTCCGGTTCCGCTACATCGCGCCAAGCTTCGCCAGCGGGGCTTTAACCAGGCGGAACTGATTGCGCGCGCTGCGGTAACAAGCCATCCCTCGCGCAATCGCTACCGTTTATGTGCAAGCGTGCTTGAGAGAAAACGGGATACCACATCGCAAACCGGCCTCACCACCCACCAGCGCCGCGAGAACTTGCGAGGAGCTTTCGGAGTTTTGCACCCGGAAGCCGTGAAGGGCTTCGAAGTTTTGGTGGTGGATGATGTTTACACGACCGGGGCGACCGTGTCGGAATGCGCCAGAGTGTTACGCCGCGCCGGCGCAACCAAAGTTTGGGTCGCAACCGTGGCGCGCACGCTGAAGATCTCAGCGCAGCAGGTGGAGATCGAACCGGGCTATCGGGGCGGAGTTGAAGAGGACGAATTCTCTCGTGCCAGCAACGTCAGAGAAGTTCCGCTGGCACATGCGGCTGGCCGCTGAGAATTACGGGTTGGGTCAACATAGCATCTAAAGATAGAACGGGACTTCAGATTTAGATCTGCTTAGGGCAGCGAAAGTTGGAAAGCAGTTTCAGTTTGCAGGAGACGAGCGGCGAATGTCACTTAGGAGCGAAGCCGAAGCGGGACCAACAAGCAGACACGCCGCCGGCCTGTTTGCGGCGGCGGCGATGCATCGCGACAGCAACGGAAATTCGTTGCACGCGCCGGTGCTGGTTTTGAACGCCTCCTATGAACCGATCAACGTTTGCGCCGCGCGCCGCGCTTTGGTTCTGGTGCTCAAGGGCGTCGCCATGACCGAAGAGGAGAACGGACACTTTCTGCACGCCGCCCGCCTCGCCATACGCGTGCCCTCAGTGATTCGTCTGCTGGAGTATCGCCGCATTCCGCATCAGAGCCGCGCTTTGTCGCGGAAGAATATTTTGTTGCGCGACCGCAACACCTGCCAGTATTGCGCCACCGTCCTCTCATCAAGCGAGTTGACGCTTGATCATGTAATTCCCCGCTCGCGTGGCGGCTCCTCCACCTGGGAGAATCTTGTAGCTTGCTGCCACACCTGCAATCGCCGGAAGGGGAACCAATTTCCGCTCGAAGCCGGAATGAAGCTCATGCGCGAACCACGGGCCTTCAATCTGCATACCAGCAGGCACATCATGCGGCTCATGGGCAGATCAGACGATAAGTGGAGAAAGTATCTTTTCTATTAGCCGTCAGCTATCAGCCGTCAGCCAAACCATCCTTGTCGGGTGCAGATGTAAGTCTTGTTATCCCGAGGCGAGCTCGGAATCCTGGCATTGGCTGACGATTGATACATGAAAACTGACAGCTACTTCTGCGGCGCGTCCGGCTTCTTCGGATCTGGCGTCTGATTCTGATCCGGCGCCGTTTTCTGATCTTTCTGATCCCCCTTCGGAATTTCCTGACCCTGATACAGAATCTTCACGCTCGATCCAAAGCGTTTGTAATCCTCGTATTTCACAACCTCGCGAATGTGAATGTCGTTCAAGTTGAAGTGCAGCGTGTCGTCGGCCCGCGTGTAAACCGGAAACCAATATTTGCCGTCGATTTGCTGCCTCCACGTGGTGAACTTAGGATAGAGATGTTCAGTCTTATTGCCCTTCTTTTTAGTATCGCGAATTTCCGGCACCGCCTGACCATAGGTCTTCACGATTTGGAAGTCATGATCGTCCACCCAGATCCGTCCTTGAAAATACCGTTTTTTGCCTACGATTTGCTTGGGAGCGATGTCAAAAGCGTAGCAATGCAATTCATCTTCCGACTGCTGTCCCACATAAATAATGTTGTATTCCGGAATTTCATCGGTGGTAAGTACGAAGGGCAGCTTGTTGCGAAAGTCCTGAACGTCGCCTTCATCGAGCGAAAGGCCGCCTTGTTCCAAACTCGATTGAGGAGCGAAGACTACGTTCTCCAGGCGCCGGCCCTTGTCATCGAACAGCACATCAAAAACTTCGTGATACTCGCCTGTGGTGGTGCTGCCGTCCAAGGTCTTTACTGTAATGTCCTGCCTGTAGGTATATTGATCGCGGGCCGCTTTGAATTCCTTTTCTTTGGCGGCGAAGCGCTGGATGATTTCGTCAGACGTGATGCCCTTCGGCGGAGTGTTGTCGAGCGGGCCCTCTTGGGCCGAGGCGGACAAGACTGGAAGCAGACAAGCAAGGAACACGGCAAAATGCAAAATAGTGCGAAGTAGCCGTTTCATGACTTTATTTTAATCGAATAATCGACTGTTCAAGGGGCCGAGCAAAGGAAACGTCGGGACTTGGGGTTGTGGCAAGCACCGTACCGCGGCAACCCTCCCCCGACCCCTCTCCGCTCAGTGGGGCCGAGGGTAGGGCGCTGCAGTTCTGCCGCGTAGTTGGATGCCGTTTCAAACAAGGGGTTGCCGTGGATAGAAGTTGACGTCGGCCGGATTCTGGACCAATAAGTTGGTTCTGGCGAGTGTCTGACTGAAGACAAAATACGACCTGAAGGGAAGTGTGGGAAGCGAGAGCCTAAGTCAGAAGTCCTGCCTCTATGTTTCGAAGTCGCATTGTGCAATCACTGCGATCAGTGATAGCATTGATGGCATGGCCAGCATTACAATTCGACGGCTTTCCGAGAACACCAAACGGCGCCTCCGCATCCGCGCCGCCCGCAACGGCCGCTCCATGGAGCAGGAAGCCCGTGAGTTGCTTGAAGCCGGGCTGACACGCGCCGACTCCGAACCAGAAAATCTCGGAGAAGCCATCCGCCGGCGTTTCGCCCCGCTGGGCGGTGTTGACCTGAAAATTCCTCCTCGCCGTGGAACCATTCGCGAAATCCAATTCAAGTGACATCAGCAATGATCACGATTCTGGACACGAACGTGGTTTCTGAACCGATGCGGCCTTCCCCCTCGGCGTCCGTGATGGCGTGGCTGTCTCGAAAACCGGAAAACGGCCACTTCTTCGTCACCGCTATTACTGTGGCAGAAGTCCTCTTTGGAATCGAACTGCTTCCCAAAGGACAGCGCCGAGATAAGATCCTTGCCGAAGTGGAAGCGACGTTCGCGAAAGATTTTGGGGGGCGGGTACTCCCCTTTGACGAAGATGCCGCACGCGCATTTCCAGGGATCGCCGCCAACCGCCGATCGCAGGGCCGCCCCATCGCGGAATTCGACGCGCAGATCGCCGCCATTGCCCGCTCTCGCGACGCAACTTTGGCCACGCGTAACACTGGCGACTTCGAAGGCTGTGGCGTGCGACTGGTGAATCCTTGGCAGCCCGTCTGATCGCAAGTCCATAACTACTAAGAATTTTGTCATTTCGACTGAAAGCGAAGCGACGGAGGAATCTGCTATCCCGTGAACTGACGATGCTCCGAAGTCGCCGTCGCGCGGCAGGCTACAACTCGCGCTAGAAGCTAGTAGCCGACTTTGCTACACTCATCCGTTTGCCGAAGAGGTTTTGTTATGCGCCAATACTTTCTAACCACTCTCGCCTTTATTGCGTTCGCATGCGCCGCATTTGCCCAAGCCAAGCATCCCTTCACCTTCGAAGACATGATGAAACTCAAACGCGTGGGCGAGCCGGAAGTCTCGCCCGACGGCAAGTGGGTGATCTTCAGCGTGGTCGATGTCGATCTCGAAGCCAACACGAAGACGCCGCACATCTGGATCGTGCCGCTTACGGCCGAAGAAAAAAGTGGGGGCCATGTCTCGCCGAATTTGCGAGACGGGAACAGAAGAGATCATCGCCGATCAGGACGCTGACCGTCCGCGCTGGGCGCCAGATGGGAAGCGGTTTGCGTTTATCTCGACGAAAGAAGGCGGCTCGCAGGTTTGGATCGCAGATTTCGATGGCTCTGCTGAAACGGTTACAGGCACGCACAAGCTGACTTCGATTGCGACTGAAGCCAGCGGCGAACTGTGGTCGCCGGATGGAAAGAACATTTTGTTTACTTCCGATGTCTATCCCGAGTGTGACGGACGGCCATCTGATGAGCAATCCTGTGATGAAAATAAGTTGAAGGAAGTAGAGCACTCGAAGGTCAAGGCGCAAATTTTTACTCACCTTCTGTATCGGCATTGGAACGCCTACAAGGAAGGCAAGCGAACTCACTTCTTTGTTGTGAGCGCTATGATTGAAACTGGCACGAACGCCTACGACCAGCTTAGAGGGATTCCACGCGATCTCACGCCCGGCGACTACGACGCACCCGTGTTCTCCCTCGGCGGGCAAGATAACTACGCCTTCTCGCCCGACGGGCAGGAGATTTGCTACACCTCGAATCACGACAAGAATCCGGCCGCTTCCACCAACAACGATCTCTGGATCGTCCCGGTCAGCGGAGGCCGGGCCAAAAACATCACCGCCGACAACCCGGCCAGCGACTCGACGCCGCTCTATTCGCCCGATGGCCGCTACATCGCCTACCGCGCTCAGCAGCGCCCGGGCTACGAAAGCGACCGCTTCCGCCTGATGCTGTACGACCGCAACACGGGCGAGAAGAAGAATCTGACGGAGGAGTTGGACGAGTGGGTTGGAACGTTTGTGTGGTCGACCAATTCGAAGCTTTTGTTCTTCGTAGCAGAAAACGCGGGCTCGGCACCAATTCGCTCCATTGCAGTCGATCAGCCCTTCAAAACTATGCCGCCATCCGCAGAGGATGTTAAGCGCGGCTTCACAGGATACGAGCCGCTTTCGACACCGGGGCTTCTGACGCTGCCCTTCGGTTACTTCGACGATCTCGCATTTAGCAAGGACGGTAAGATACTGTTCTCGACGCATATGTCGATTAAGGGCTCGAATGAGATTTACCAGCAGCGAGTCGACAAAGTTCCCACTTCCGGAGAGCCCGTCACGCATTTCAACGACGATCTCCTGTCGCAAATAGAAATGTCCGCGCTTGAATCCTTCTGGTTCACAGGCGCTCACAACGACAAGGTCGAAGGTTTCCTGGTCAAGCCTCCGAACTTCGATGCCTCGAAGAAATATCCCGTGAAGTTCCTCATTCACGGCGGGCCGCAGGGCGCCTGGGGAGACGACTGGAGCTTTCGCTGGAATCCCGAACTCTTCGCGTCGCCAACTTCATCGACGAGCAGCGGATACGTAGTCATCATGATCAACTTTCACGGCTCGACCGGCTACGGACAGAAGTTCATCGACGCCATCAACGGCGATTGGGGCGGCGCTCCGTTTGAAGACCTGATGAAGGGCCTCGACGATGCGGAGAAGACCTACCCGTTCATTGATAAAGACCGGGAGTGCGCGCTGGGCGCCAGCTATGGCGGATATGCCATCAACTGGATCCTCGGCCACACCGACCGCTTCAAATGTCTGGTGTCGCATGACGGCATGTTCAACGCCGAATCCGCCTGGGGCACCACCGAAGAACTCTGGTTCAACGACTGGGAGTTCAAAGGCACTCCCTATTCGAACCGCGCGATGTATCAGAAATGGTCGCCGCACCAGTACGCCACGAATTTCAAGACGCCGACGCTGGTCATCCATGGGCAGCGCGACTACCGCCTCGACGTGAGTGAAGGCTTGCAGCTTTTTACTACGCTGCAGATGGAAGGCGTGCCATCAAAGATGCTGTATTTCCCCGACGAAGGCCATTGGGTTCTGAAGCCGCAGAATTCACAGCTTTGGTACAAAACCGTGAACGACTGGGTGGATCAATGGACGAGAGATCAAGGGGCGAAAGATCAGGGAACGAAAAAGTAAGCCGGGCGTCCGCCGTCGGGCTTTGATGAATCCAGTTGCTTCAGAGGAGCCTACGGCTGGGGAAAGCTTTCCAGCAGGTCCTGCAGAGAGGCTGAGGTTCCGGCCGATACCAGGATTTCAATTTCCAAGGGTCCGGTAAATGATCCTGCCGAAGGTACAAAACTTGCGAGGCCATTGGCATTGCTCTGGACGCTGGCCTGGGTTGAACCAAGGATGACCGGCATTCCTGTTCCGGCTGGGTTGCCCGATTGCGAAATTAGATCGTCCCCCGCCGGCCTCAGAACGATTGACTGGAACAACACGCTCGCAGCGAGTACGGGATTGGGTGGCGTGGAGGAGTCGGTCACACGAACGGTCAGAGGCTGAAATGTTGCTCCTGCGACGATCTGGCCCGCCCCAGCGACCGGCTGCAGGTTAAAAGTCGCGGGCGCCACAGCATTCGCATTGATATTCTGGCAGGGATTGTTTGCCGGGGCCACACAAGCGCTGACTTCCACCATGCCTGTGAAATTCGTCAACGTGAGAGTAACGGTCGCGTTCCCGCTGCTGTTGGTCACTGCACTTGGCGCGCTCAGTGAGCCGGTACCCTGCGCGACGAAGAAATTTACCCTAACGCCGCTCGGCGGTGCGCTCACGTGTGCTGTTAGCGGCAGAGTGAGCGAAGCTCCTTGTGCGATCCAGATGTAGGGAGTGGTAACTCCGATCGCCGATGCTGATGTGCTTAGTGGGACACTAACCGACTGAGCCGGATTATAGACGCCGGGGGCGAGCGTGGCGGTGATTGTCGCACTTCCGGCTTGGGTGGGCGTAACCCAGGTGGAAGCTAACCCGCCTTCATCGCTGATCGCGGTGCACGGAGGGGCACTGCTACAGGCGGAGAGCGTAACGCCGTTTGTGGTGGACCATCCAACCGTTGCGCCATTGACGGGAGTGTGGCCATCAGACGCGACCACTTGCACGACCACGGGATTGGTGGCTTGCGTTCCTACCGGCGCGGGCGGATTTATTCCTCCCTCGAGCAAGATGATCTGGTCGGTGGCGGCGGCGCCGAGGGTAAGCGCATTGGTCATGATTGAGAATGCGCCGCTAACCGGATCGGTGACTGTGATGGTCTGCGGCCCATCACTTTGGGCGGGAACGGTCGCTAACATCTGGCTGGCGTTCGTTGCCAGCAGTGGAAGGTTCGAACTCCCGGCAGTTAGCGCGAGCCCAGGGGAGAAGCCAATGCCCTGCAAGGTGACTGTGCCGCCCATTACCGAGACACGCGCTGGCGTCACTGAGTCTCCATACAGCACGTGCGCGTGATAGTGATAATCTGGGCGGCCATCACCCCGGAGATCCGAAACGCCGATGATGAAGCGATTCGGGCCGAGGACCTGTGCGTCGAGACGGCTCATCCCGAAGGTTTCAGAGTTAAATGGAACTGTGGTGAGAGTGGGCGGAGGGGTGCCCTGCGGATCCCCCAGCGTCCAGATACCGACTACAGGAGCAACTTTCGATTCGCTGGGTGCGCCGGTTTCGTCCAGCGCGGTAACGGCTACCGAGAGAGTCCGATTTGCCTGGGCCGAGATGAGGAAGTATCCGACATCACCATAGCCGCTCAACGATCCAATCCAATCACCAGGGGAGGGAACTGGTGCGGGAGCACTCCAGGTTTCGGAAGCAGCCCATGAAGGCACCGCCTGGGCGCTGTCGGACATCAGAATATCCTGCTCAAAGTCGCCGCCGGCATTTACCGTCACCACGATCGGCTGCATGGTACCCGAGGGCGCAACTTGCCCGAGGTCGTAGGGACATACCCCCGCAGACCACAACGGGTCGAGAGCTTCAACCGCAAGCTGGTATTGCGCGCTGCTAGCTCCGTTGGGGATCGGCAAGCCCCCAAGATCGAAGAATCCTTCCGAAGCTTGATCGGATGAGCCGAACTCGGAGTAGGGGTTGCCCAACGGGTCGTCCAGGCCGGTGATAGGATTGCCAGCGTTGCCGGTGAATAGGAATCCAGAGACAGACGACGCGGCATAGCGGTGCGAGGGCAGCCCGGTGGAAGGATCAATCCAACGCGCCAAAACGTTCACCCCTTGCATGGGTTGGCCGGGTCCACCGACATGATCGACGAAATAAACCGAGCCGTGAATGCGGGCAGTGGCTGATGTGCTGGCAGGATACAACCGAGAGAGTGCCGCCACGTCATCCGAAGAAAGCTGATAGGGGTTGGGGTAACACACTGTAATTGGCACACAACTGGACAAGTCCATGTAGTGCATGACGGGAAAGCCTGCGAAGTCATCGGGCGTCGGGGTTGGATTGCCGGTGATTACGTTCAGGTTCATCTGCGACCAATCCAGACCAATCACGCTGCCAAGCACGCGTACCAGCCGGTACTGCACGTCGGTCAGTTGCGATGACTGGAGTGCGCACTGGCCGTTGATGACAACCAGGGCATGTAGGAAATTTGCTCCTGCGCCGAAGTTGTCCACTCCGCCGAAGACGGCATTCGAAAAGCATTGTGAGGGACTGCCCGCCCCTACGCCAAGCAAGGCGTCGGTTACCGAACCATCGTAGTCGTAAACGATGCCCACGGGATCCTGCGTGGCAGCGGGAGTTATATCGGCGGGCGCGGTGACGGTTCCGCTGGAGTTGACCGCTATGTTGCTGCCGTTAACGTCTTCGGCGAGCTGGCCGGCATTGGTTGCCGTTAGCGCCGAGGTGGAAACCGAGGTCCATTGACTGAAGGCGCTGGCCACAAAAGCATTAGCAGCGGAGTTGGGCAGAATGGGGCTCAGATCCCCTTGATCGGTGTAATAGCTCAGGTGGCCGAGTGACCAGGTGAGGGGTTGACCCATAGTCGAAGAGTTGAAATAACTTGAGCCTGCAATAAACTTAGGGTCACCTGCGCGGGAGATTCCCACCAATAAGAAACAACGGCGCCCAAACTGCGGCCCGCCGCAACACAGAGAGCGCTGCGCGTACCATTTTTGTTTTCGTGGTCACGTTTCGATCACTCCTCCCGAGCCGCGCGCTGCACCGCCAAAGAGAAGTCGACATAGGGGGCGACAGTTCGGCCGGCCAAGATCGGGTCTGTGGCAAGGAAGTGAATGTGTTGCGGGGTAAGCAAGATCTCGCCATTGTTCTTGATGGCGAATTTGCCGACATCTCCAGCTACGGGACTGGTGAGCCCTAACTTGCTCGGAGAGTATAGGAACAAAAGCACGTGTTCGCCTACCCGGTAGCGCTCGCCACGGCTCCAAAGGCCGGCCCACTCGTGGATGGTCAAGTGCTCACCTACGGAAGTTCCGCGCATGGCGTGCTCCACTTTGAACGTCACGGTAGTGGATAGCGCGCCTCTGGATGCGGGATGTCGTGCCACGGAGATCACATGGCCAGAGAAAATAATCCCGGCGGCCTGAACAACTTGCGGGAAGAGGATTGGATGGGGGAACCGGGGATCAACACGAATGGGATCCTTCCATCCGACTGGATCCTGTTTGACCCGATAGGGGCCAAGTGGATCAAAGCCAACTGGATCGCGATCAAGCGGACCACGCTGTGGCGATGGGAGTGCGCTCGACTGAGCGTAGCTCCATGACGATTCCAGCGTCAGGATAGAGACGCTATCCGCGGCGTTCTGGCCGCGCAACAGCGCAGCTAGGAGAATCAGCAAAAAAGCGGCGAGCAGACGCCAGCCAGCCCCGGTCATAGTCATCACCTGGAACGAATGTCTGCTCAGAGGGTCTGGGAAACCGAGGCCATCCTAGTTGGCGCGTGATTTCGTTGCGGTGACGGATGTCACAAGCCACCTGTGGATTGCAAGGTTTGCTCCCAATGCGGCCGCTGCATAATCGGAGTCCTGGGGGGCAAGTGGGGTGTGCTGACTAATCTTCTGCGGGCAACATGCCGATGAAGTTGATAGGAACGGAGCCCCGCGTGAAAATTCTCTTAGTTGATGACAGCAAAGCTCTTCTGCACGAGAACGCGCGTGCTCTTCAGAAAGCCGGTTATGAAGTGATCTGCGCGGAAGATGGCGAGTCTGGCCTAGAGCTGGCTCGAGTGCAGATGCCCGATTTGATTCTGCTCGATATGATCTTGCCAAAGATGAGCGGTCCGGAGGTATTGAATCGATTAAAAACGGATGCGGCGACTGCCGAGATTCCGGTGGTCGTCCTGAGCAGTCTCACCGAGAAGAACCGACAGAAATTGATTGAAGCCGGAGCGGAAGATTATGTGGAGAAGAACTCGTTGGCTCCGGCGGTGGGCGTGAATATTCTGCCGAAGATCCTGGAAAACATTGTCTGCCGAATCAACCGCAGACGCGGCGTCGCCTTCAGCAGCATTCCGCTGGATAAGTAGAATTCGGGGACCAGCCCCCAACAAATCCGAGCTAAGCCCCGCGCCGATGGTGCTCTTCAGCGCTCAAATGCGCCCCGGCGAGCAGCAGCAGACCGGTAAGAAAGGCCCAGAACATCATGCTCACTGAGAGGGCGAACGGGCCATAGATTTCTGCGAAATTCAGCCTTGGCAGAGCCAGGATGTAGCCATACTTCAGAGCTTCGGAAAGCAATCCCATGATGACGGCTGCCGGAAGTACCGCGCGCGCCGGAACCTTGCCATTGGGCAATACCCAATAAATCAAGAAGAAGATAGCAATGCTGGTGGCGATAGCGAACACCTTCATCACGAGGAATCCGACCACCCGAACAAATCCGGTACCGTGTCCGCGCAACAGAAATCCCATAAGCGCCACATTACCCGCGGTCATGGCGATCGAAAGCAGGGCCAGCAGCCCACAGCCGAAAGCCAGTCCGAGCGAGATCAGCTGATTTCCCAGGTAGGACCGGTTGTTGGGGAATCGCCAGATGCGATTGAGTGCGACCTCAATCGGCATAAAGATGCCAGTCGAGGTTACCAACAAAATGACCAGCGAGACCACCTGCGCGCGGTGACGAGCGTCTACCATAGCGTTCAGGTTGCGAATCACGAATTCCTGCCCGGCTGGGAGATAATCGCGCAACAATTCAACCACCACGTCGTACATCACGCGCGAATGAAAGACGCGCCTTATCAATGTCATCACCAGAACCACGAAAGGGAAAAATGAGAGGATCGAATTTGCCGCGACCGAGAAGGCAAACGTATGCACGTCAGTGCGCAGAAGGTATCTCAGGGTCGAAATGATCATGCCAGGCGAGCGTGTACGGGCTTGCCGCTGCGAAAGCGACACACTCTCGGCGGGATCGGATTCAGTAACCGTGACTGGATCGGGCACCATCTTCCACCAATCCTATCAAAGGGTTGCGGCTGGCTCGGCGTGTCCTGGCGAACCAAGGTTCTAAGGCCACGGGCGGCGTTCCTTCTACTCTGTTAAAGATTAGAATGTGACCGCCGGTTATTCTTGTATTCTTTCTACTAATTTTTCTTGCGTAACGATTTAATACTCCTTATTATCTCTGGCTTGTGAACCGACGAACGTCGGCACAAGGTTCTTTGTAAGGCAGGTTGATGTCTTGACCAGTGCAGTAGAAATAAGCGTCGATGTTCAGGCTCCGAAGTTTCGCGCCGCACTTCGTTTGTGCGTCGCTGAATCAGGAGTCTTTTCCTTTAGGCCCATTTCTTCCGCACACAAAGACGCAGCCGAGTTTCACCGGATTTCCTGAGGGGGCGCTCCGGCTTGCGCGGAGCAATAAAACAGGAAGCCCGGGGAACTAATTCTTAATGATCAAGGGAAAGGAGTTTTCTGTGAGAGAGAAGGGAACAGTAAAGTGGTTCAATGGGGCGAAGGGATATGGTTTTATTCAGCGCTCCACGGGTGAGGATGTTTTCGTACACTTCTCCGCGATTCAGGAGAACGGCTACCGCTCGCTGAACGAGGGTGAGACCGTGGAGTTTGATCTGCTAAAGGGTCCCAAAGGCTTCCAAGCGGGCAACGTCGTCCGCGCCTAGCCCGTCGGTTCCAGATTCCCAACCCTCCCGCTCCCGTGGGGAGGGTTTTTCATTCGGTGCACTTCCGCAGTCCTGGTCTCGCAGGGCTGGTCTCTTAACTACTTCGTCATTCCGGCCAGAGTTTCTACCACTCGCACCCAGCTTGTGGTTCCGATCAGAGAAGTAAAGATGGCTTAAAGGCGCGACTCATTTTGGGGGTAGCCTGCTTGTCCCGAGCCGGTTTCTTCAGCCGAATTATCGGAGATGGTCGGCCCATGGGTGTAAAGCCTTTGAAGTGTGGAGCTGACGACCTCGAAGGTCTTAACGCTCGGAGTTCCGTCCAGGAGCTTTTCCAAAGTCTTCAGCACCTCCGGATAGCCGCTGGAGTGGTATGTTTGAGCATTCCCTCGGTGCTTCCAGAAACTGATTGCTGCTAGCTCTGTGCCGTCAGGACCAGCGAGCATAATTAAATCTATAAACCCCTCTTGCTGTCGCAGCCAAGGAAGGATTTCCCACTCCATAAGATTCTTGAATTCGGCGAGTGAGTTCGGCTTCAAGCGAGCGGCAACCTTACGGGCAAACATGAGCGTCAACCTTTCTGTGTCGGCTGCAATAGAGGACAAATGCGCAACAACACATTAGGTTAGTGCGTTTCGGCAGCGAATCGTTACATCACGACTGTGCAGCACATATCCCAAGCGCCCAACAGGAACAAAGACTCGTTGATAAGAGAGAAAAGACGAAAAGGATCGAATTGCAACCGCTACTGGTACAGGTTCAGCCTCGACCAGAACTTCACAGGTATTCTGAAGGGTCGCAGTATGCCATTCGCGCGCCGCGCGGCCACCCCTGGACACTGTCCTTTGGTAATCAGGATTCACAGGTATTGAGCCGCCGACCCTTCCTGTGGAGAATCTAATTAATACGAAGAGCGCGGGCTCTTCATAAATCTTCCCCCAAGGAATTAGCTATGCTGACTCATGACGCTTTAAATACAGCCCTCGCCCTCCTCAAACCCCAGTCGCGCTCTGCCATGTTGTTAGCGCTCGCGACCCTAACTATGGGAGCCGGGTCGTGCATCGAAACCACTCTCGAAATGACGAACCGCATTTGCGATCGTTACCTTCCCGTGAATAGAAGTGGCACGGCCGCTAAAGGTCCCTCATGTGGTGATTCGTGCGGCCTAGGTACCAACCAGAAAAGCAGGTCCCTCCAGTCGCTGTTGACGGATTCGAAGGATGAACTGACCCAGTCGGGATGACCGTCAATCGGAGCATGAAAATCTGAACGGGCGGGATGAATCTACCGCACTTCCACTGACAGCAAATCCCCATCCGACAATCCGCCAGGTTTGTAGTTCACCGAGACTGACCGGCCATTCCAGGAGCAGGAGAAAGAGTCGGCTCCAATGAGTAGCAGCGATTTGTAGTCGGCGGTGCGCAACTTTAAGACGGCCCCGCCGGTGGCAACAGTGAGAACTGCGGCGGGCGCCTGCGAGCAGTCGACACCCACTAACCGACCTTGCACATACTTTGCGGGCCGCTTGTCTGCCGTTGTGGAGTGCGAAGTCTGTTCGGCGGCGCGCTTGGCTGCGTCCTGCTCGAGTACATCGAAAGGAGAACTCTGGTTCGAAAGCTTCTTGGCCGATGCCGCCTCGGAAATCCCGTACTTCTGTTCGGTGGAGAGCCGTCCCATCCGCTCGCGTGCCTCGGCAGCGACCTGCGCATTCTCGCTGGTTTCAAGCCGTTCCAGGAGGGCACGCGCCGCATCCCACTTCTTATCCGACTCATAGATTTCCGCCAGGTGATACACATAATGCGTGTTGCGCGGACTGAGTTGCATGGCCGCCCGCTCGGCCTGCATCGCCGCAACAGGTCCACCGCCTTCCATGCGGGCGAGCGCCAGCAGGTCGTAGGCGTCGGCCATTTCGGGATACCATTCGAGCACGCCACGCAGGTCTTGCATCATGTTCGGCAGGCCTTGGATATCGGTTTTCTTCGCCTGCGCCATGCGATACTTCAACACCGAAAGGTAATAGCGAATCCACATATCGCGCTGGTTGAGGGCGGCAGCGTCACCTAGTTCTTCGAGTGCGGCATCGAACTCGCTGCGCTGCAGATGTTCCCAGCCGAGAACGCGATGGGCGATCTCGTTTCCCGTCGCAGTAACCAGCGTTTTTTCTCCAGTTTCGCTGTCTTTCTCGCTGCCTTTGTTGGCAGACGTTTTCGCCGCGGTCGGACCGGGTCCGGCGGCGAGCGCCTGCAATTCCTGCAGCCCTGCTTCGCGGCGATCAGGAATTCTCACTTTCACCTCAGCAGCTATGGCGCGAGCATCTGTTTCTGGGATGGTCTTGGCATTGATCACGCTGTCGTTGGGTCCCACGAGCTGCGGGAACTGATAGACCTGTGGTGCATTTGGTTGCGCTCCGGCTCGCCTAAAATCATCGAGCGCTGTGAACAGCGGCGTGAGCGAGTGAAAATAATTTTTTACCGCCTGGTCGAATTGAGCTGGCGTCACACCGTAAGCTTTTTGGATGGCCTCTTCCATAGCAACGTGACGGTTCTCGACCAAATCAAAATAGGTTCCGGTCTCAGGCAGCTTTTTTTCGTGGATTAAATAATGTACCGTCATCCACGACTGGGCGTAGTACAGCGTTTGGCGCATACCCTCGGTATAGGTTGAAGTGTCATGCTTCATCGTGAGCAGATCGGGAAGCGTGAGCCAGACCTGACCGCTGAGCAGTTCTGTGAGGGACTTTACCCGATTCCGATTGTCTTGTTGGTTCCGCAGCAGCAGGTTGTCGCTGGATGCCGATTGCAGCTCGGGATCGCTGCCGATTTCCACTCTCTTGTCGTCGACGCGAATCGAGCTGAAATATTCGGCCAGCCCTTCGTCGAACCATCCCTGCACCGGCGGGTAGTTGTAGTTCAGCAGCATTTGCGCGAAGTCGTGGGCGACAGCTCGCCAGGATTCTTCCTCGAACAAGTTCAGAACAATGAAGTTCTGGTCCTCCCCGGGAACAAAAAAGCCCGGGACGCTGATCGGCTGGCCCTGCCGCAGTGGCGCGCTCTGGTAGTAGGTCTTGTCGCTCTTGAAGGCAAGTATGGTCAGCGGGAGCGGTTCGTTGAGCCGCTCCTTCATGAGCAAGGTGGCAAAGACGGCCCGCATCTGTTCAAATCTCACGGCGACTTCTCTACCTTTTTTCTCGCCCGCATCAGTGATGACGGTAAAGTGGGTCGAATGAATTTCGAGCCACGGAGACTGCTCGGCCGCATATACGGATGATGTAAGGAGAACGCTCAGAAGCATCGCCGGAAGGCACGAAATCGGGATGGGACGGGTGCGGGCCATGCGCATTCCCCGACAGCGCGGGCAGTTGCTGAAATGCTACCACGGAGTTCGCTCCCAAGCGCAGCGGTTAGTAACGGCGGTGGTGGTGCACCGTGGTACGGACGCGTTTCAAACGCGCGATTATTGCGGGCAAAGGACGCCCGTTCGAATGACAATCTTCGAATGACAATCAAGGTAGACCACTACCTTAAAGGATTATTGCGGCAGTCCGAGCCGTCGCATCAGGTCCGCATAGCGGGGATCGGAACGGATTGGGTCAAGCGTGGGATAACGGATGCAAAGCACGAGTTCAATTTCGTTCTCGGCCAGTGCTTTATCCAGGTACTCGAAGGCCTTGTTTCGGTCCCCGGTAACTGCCATAGCCATGGCTACCCAAGTCATCGAGTCTGGTTTGGAAAATGCAGCCTGCGACAGTTCACGGTAGCCCTTCGCGTCTGGGCTCCACGACCCCTGTAGAGGCAGGGACGCTTGTAACTCCTTCACGGCGTTTGCAAAATCTCCAGTTGCCGCGTACAGATACCCCAGCTTGCGGTGGCACGGCGCGAAACCGGGATCCTGCTGCAAGGTTTTCTTGAACTGCGCAAACGCCTCTGGATAGCGATGCGCATCCATCAGTGTAGCGGCATAGTTCGTATTAGTTATGGAGGAAAGGGGGTCGAGGGATAACGCCAGGCGAAACTCCTCAAGTGCCTGATCGAATCGCTTTTGAGGGACGAGCACGGTAAAGGCGTAAAGGTAATGCGGTACAGCAAGATTGGTATTTAACTCGATGGCGCGGTGGAATTCTTGCTCGGCCTGACTCCATTGGTATGAAAAGCTAAGCGCACCACCTCGCGCAAGATGCGCTTCGGGAAGGGAGTCATCAAGTTCGAGTGCCTTGCGCGTGGCTGCATCCGCCAGCACCCCCGCCTGCCGGGAGGTGATTCCGGCACCATAGCTGGGAATCACATTATAAGTCTCTCCGAGCCCGGCATAGGCGAGGGCATAGTTGGGATCTGCGGCGATGGCCTGCTGAAACACGTCGATACTCTTCTTCAGACCCTCGGGAGTTCGCCCATACCAGAGTTGGCGGCCTTCGAGATACAGCCGGTAGGCTTCCGGGTTGGTGGTACCAGCGCGGCCCACGCGCTGCTGCTCGGTGCCGCTCAGGTGGATTCGCAAATGGCTGGAGATGTCGCGCGTGATATCGCCTTGCACCTGAGTGATGTCGGCCAGCTTGCGGGCATACTGTGATCCCCAGAGTTCGCTGCCGTCGGCAGCGTTGACGAGATCGGCAGAGATGTTCAATTCATCCCCATGTTGGGTGATGCGTCCCGTGAGCACCGCGCTGACTTGCAGGGACTGGCCAATCTGGCGCGGGTCGTCTTCTTTTCCTTTGAATTTGAAGACCGTGCTACGAGCCATCACTTTGAGGTCAGGCAGTTGCGATAGTGTGCTGATGAGACTTTCGGTCAGACCATCGCTCAGGTACTCGTTGTTGGCATCCGCAGTGGCATTGACAAAGGGCAGCACCGCGATGGAGTTTATCTTCCTGCTGTCGGACTTCGCGCGCAGAAAGTACACACCCGCGGCCGCAATGAGGAGAATCGCAGCGAGGCCGATAGCGAAATATTTGCGCGAAGGACTGCTCGAAGACGCAGCCCGCGCCAACGAACTCGACGGCATCGCAACCCCGCTCGATACACGTCCAGATTCATAATCGCGCTTCAGCCGCGCCAGATCAGTGCGCATATCGGCCGCGCTCTGATAGCGCAGGTTGCGATCCTTCTCCAGCGCCTTGTCGATGATGCGTTCCAAATCCGCGGGCACGTGGGGATTGAGCCGAAAGGCGGGGGCCGGCTTTTCGTCCAGAATCGACTTGAAGATTTCCGCAGAACTCCCGCCTCGAAAAGGCGGAGAGCCAGTCGTCATTTCGTAGAGCACCGCGCCGAAAGAAAACAAATCACTGCGTGCGTCTAACTCTTTAGCCCGTGCTTGCTCTGGAGACATGTACGCGATGGTGCCGAGTGTAGCTCCTGGGCTAGTAAGATGCTGGTCGTCAAGCGCCGTCATCGTGTTTGCCGATGCACTCTGGCTGGAAGAAGTGGCTGTAGCCACCTTGGCCAGGCCGAAATCCAGCACCTTCGCATGCCCTCTCTTGGTGACAAAAATGTTGGCGGGCTTTATGTCGCGGTGGACGATCCCTTGCGAATGCGCAGCGTCCAGGCCATCGGCGATGTCAATAGCCAGTGACAGGACGGCTTCATTTTCTAACGGCTTTCCGGCAATCGTGTGCTTCAGCGTCACGCCATCCAGAAATTCCATGGCGATGAACAACTGCTCGCCATGCTTTCCAATCTCATAGATGGTGCAAATGTTGGGATGATTGAGAGCGGACGCGGCACGCGCCTCCCGCCGAAAGCGCTCGAGGGCCTGCGGATCGCGTGACGTTTCATCCGGCAAGAATTTCAGTGCAACGTACCGACCCAGCTCAGTGTCCTCGGCCTTGTAGACCACGCCCATGCCACCGCCGCCAAGCTTTTCGATAATGCGGTAGTGGGATATGGTTTGGTCGATCACTCTGGCGGATCAGATGAAGAGGTGCCCGGTCTCGGGTGGCTCCATCTTACGGAGGAAGCACTGGTCAGTCAATTAATGGTGGGGTTGCTGTATACGGTTCGCGCTTCGCGATGCGAGCCATTGAGCTTCCCTTGACGTGCTATGTTTTTTCCAACCGAATGCTTCAGTTCAGACGCATCACAACGCAAAAGCGGTTCATCCCGCAGATCGACGGACTGCGGTTTGTAGCGATTGCTTCCGTCGTTTTGTTCCACATCTACGCAGCTCTGGAGCACGGTGCCGTTCCACTCCCAATCGCTCTCGACACCGACCTGCCGAAACGCGGCGTGGAATTGTTCTTTGCGATCAGTGGATTCATTCTGGGCGTACCTTTCGCTTCCCGTTACCTCCTTAACGCTCCGAGAGTGGATTTGAAGCAATACTTCTTACGTCGCCTGACTCGCCTGGAGCCGCCCTACTTCCTCAGCCTGTTCGCGTGTGCCGCCATAGCGTGGGTTGCGCTGCATCGCTCCCCCGGTGAAATGGCTCCCCACTTATTAGCCAGTTTTGGATACATGCACAACCTGATTTTTGGGGCATTTCCGGGCGCAGTGAACGGAGTTGCGTGGTCTCTCGAGATCGAGGTCCAGTTTTATGTATTGGTGCCGGTCTTATCCTTATTGTTTTCGATCCCCGACGCTAGCCTGCGCCGGGGGGTGCTTCTTGCGGTAATGCTGGTAGTTGGATTCCTAAGTATTCCGCTTTATGGGAGTCTTCACCTGCACTATTCCATCGGCTATTATCTGCCCTGTTTCCTGGCTGGATTTCTGATCTGCGATTTGTACCTCACGCGCGCGGAATGGAAGCGGACTTTCGCCTGGGATGTTTTCGCACTTTGCCTTTGGCCGCTAGTGTGGCTGATGGGCCGCAATACGAGCCACATCGTGCTCCCGTTTCTGATCGTGTTTCTGTATCTGGGTGCGTTTCGTGGACGGATCCTTGCAGCCGTCTTCAGCCATCCCTGGATCACCAACATTGGAGGAATGTGCTACAGCATTTATCTCTTTCACTTCGTGCTGATCTATGGGGTTAAGCACTTCACGGGGCCGCTGCACGTTGGAGGGAACTTCTGGGTTTACTACGTTCTGCAAGTTTTCTTGATTCTGCCCGTGGTCATGCTCTTCTGTGGAGCTTTTTTTCTTTTAATCGAGCGTCCTTGCATGGATCGAGATTGGCCGAAGCGGCTGCGGCTGCAATGGCAATCCTCGATGCCCTTGCGCGCTCGAGCTTCACAATCTTGAGTTCGTGCGGGATGAGAAGAAATTAATCGCCGCTGGCGTGATTCTGGGTAGGCACCAGAACCAGCCGCGGACGCGCTTCCGCAGGCCGCATTTGCGACGCCGGGCCGCACGCCTGCAGAATGCCGATTACCGCCGCATAAGCCGTGAGTACGCCAATCCCGACGGAGAGGACTACCGTGAGGCAGAGAATCAGAGGCATGAAGAGCGAAATCACGATCAATCCACCTTATTAAATTGCAGTAATCAGATGCCGCGGGCTCAACTTTCGTCTATGCGGTTTCTTCAATCTACCTGCGTTGACGCCTGCCGCTAGTGACGATTAAGATACGAAGTAGAGCTGTGCAGTCCTACTGTCGGACAACTCTGTAACCCTGTCGACATTACGGAAGGCCTATCCAGCCTGGCGTTTTTCAGACAAACTAAATGGCTATTACCAGGATATCGGTGCGCGGGGCGCGCCAGCATAATCTCAAGAACATCGACGTTGAGATTCCGCGAAATACCCTCACCGTGGTGACCGGATTGAGCGGCTCGGGGAAGTCCTCTCTAGCTTTTGACACGATTTATGCCGAAGGTCAGCGCCGTTATGTGGAGACGCTCTCCACCTACGCGAGGCAGTTTCTGGATCAGATGGAGCGCCCAGATGTTGATTCGATTGATGGACTTAGCCCGTCGATTTCAATCGAGCAAAAGACCACCAGCCGGAGCCCGCGCTCCACCGTCGGCACGATCACCGAAATCTACGACTACCTTCGTCTTTTGTTTGCTTCGATCGGAGTGCCGCATTGTCCCAAGTGCGGGCGCCCGATCAGTCGCCAATCCGCGGAACAAATCGTTCAGCGAGTGATGACGCTCACTCCAGAAGACCGCGTTATGGTTCTCGCGCCGATCGTCCGTGGCCGCAAAGGCGAATTTAAGAAGGAGATGGAGACGCTGCTGAAACACGGCTATACTCGGGCTCGCGTCGATGGCGAAATCGTGAACCTCGACGACGATCTCAACCTCGACAAGCGCAAAAACCACACCATTGAAGTGGTGATCGACCGCTTGCTGGTCAAGCCAGGCATCGAACACCGATTAGAAATGTCGGTGGGGCTGGCGATGAAGCTTGCCGGAGGCCTGGTCCAAGTTGCGGTGGTCGGGGGCGAGGAGCAGCTCTACTCCGAAAAACTTGCTTGCCCGGACTGCGGCATCAGCGTGCCACAACTCGAGCCGCGCTCATTTTCCTTCAACAGCATGTACGGAGCCTGTCCCGAATGCCATGGCCTCGGCAGCCGCTACGATTTTGATCCGGCGAAGGTCATCACCGACTGGTCGAAGCCGCTGCTCGAGGGTGGACTGGGGCCGGGTTCTGCGTCGCAAGGCTTGATTCATGCTCTGCAAGTGACAGCCGCGGCGCACCGCATCGATCTCAATATCCCCTTCGAGAAGTTTCCAGAGAATATTCAAGATTTGTTGTTGAACGGCGAGTCAGGACGGGGCAAGACAGGGTTTCGCGGAATCTTCGGCTACCTGAAGCAGAATCTCGAGGACTCCACCTCAGAAGGCTATCGCGACTGGCTGATGGACCACATGTCAGCAACCGAATGCCCCGCGTGTCACGGTAAGCGCCTGCGGCCGGAGAGCTTAGCGGTAAAAGTTAATGGTATATCGATAGCCGATTTCGCGGGGTTGCCGATTTCGAAAGCGCTCGAAGTCGCGCGAGGCATCAAGCTTGCCGGAAGAGAAGAGCAGATCGCCGGCCGCGTCATGCACGAAATCGTCGAGCGTCTCCAGTTTCTCAACGCCGTAGGGTTGAATTACATCTCCCTGGACCGTTCAGCAGCGACGCTCTCCGGCGGCGAAGGCCAGCGTATCCGTTTAGCAACGCAGATTGGATCGAAGCTGCGCGGAGTCCTTTATGTTCTGGACGAGCCTTCGATCGGACTACACCATCGCGACAACGGGCGCTTGCTGAATGCGCTGGAAAACCTGCGCGATCTGGGCAACACCGTGCTCGTGGTGGAGCACGATGAAGAAACCATCCGCCGTGCCGATTACGTGATTGACCTTGGCCCCGGCGCTGGACGCCATGGTGGAGGGCTCGTGGCTCATGGCACACCCGAGGAAATCATGCGCGAGCCCAACTCGCTCACCGGCGCTTACATCTCGGGCCGCGCCCGGATCAACATGCTCGATGAACGCCGTCAGGCCAACGGTGCGGCGCTCACGATTCTCGGCGCAAAGGAAAACAATCTCAAAAACCTCGACATAACTTTTCCGCTGGGAGTGATGACGGTGGTGACGGGAGTCTCCGGCTCAGGCAAGTCCACACTGGTCAACGACATTCTGTATCGTGCCCTGGCACGCCAACTTTATCGCTCGCGCGAAAAATCCGGCGAGCACAAAGCCATCGTCGGCGCGGAGAACATCGATAAAGTCATCCGCATTGATCAGTCGCCCATCGGCCGCACTCCACGGTCAAATCCCGCAACCTATACAGGAGTATTCACGCAGATTCGCGATCTCTATGCGATGCTGCCGGAAGCGCGCGAGCGCGGCTACAAAGCCGGACGTTTTTCGTTCAACGTCAGTGGTGGACGTTGCGAGGCGTGCCAGGGTGAAGGCCAGCGCCGCATCGAAATGAATTTTCTTCCGGATGTCTACGTTCTGTGCGAAGTCTGCGGCGGACGCCGTTACAACCGCGAAACTCTTGCTGTGAAATACAACGGCTATTCCATCGCTGACCTGTTGGAAATGCCGGTCTCCGACGCGTTGCCCATTCTCGAAAATATTCCGCAGGTGAAACAAAAGCTGCAAACCCTGGTCGACGTAGGCCTCGGCTACATCCATCTCGGTCAGTCTGCCGTAACGCTCTCAGGAGGAGAAGCCCAGCGAATCAAGCTCGCCCGCGAACTCAGCAAGCGGCAGACCGGCAAAACACTGTATCTGCTGGATGAGCCCACCACCGGCCTGCACTTCGACGATGTGAAAAAGCTGCTCGACGTGCTGCACCGTTTGACCGATCTGGGCAATTCGATCATCATCATCGAACACAATCTCGACGTAATCCGCAACGCCGACTGGATCATCGACCTCGGTCCCGAAGGCGGCGAAGAAGGCGGCCGCATCGTGGCCCAGGGCACGCCGGAGACGGTGGCGCGAGTGAAGAAGTCGTACACCGGCCAGGCGCTAGCGGGGTACTTTGCAGGAAACGGGAAGCGTACGGCGTAATAGAAGGATTCTTTTGGCATCATCAGAAAATCCGCAGCTTGATCCACAAACCCTTAACGGTGGCGAGAAGTTACCGCTCCCATCGGCTTCCGGTACCCTTCCGCCGCCGGTCCTGCTTCCTCCTCCGCCATACCCGTCCGGCGAGAATCCCGTGTGGAGCGGCTGGGATGTTCTGCTGATCATCGGCTTTACATTGTTAATGTTTGTCATCACCCAACTCATCATCGCGCCGGGTTTGCTGCGGTTTGCCTACCCGCATGACCGTTGGCTGGATGTAGCGCAAAAGCCGGTGTCTGCGCTGCTCGCACAGTTGCTGACTTATATCGTTGTCTCGCTATACATGATCCTGCTGATCGAGGGCAAATATCATACCCGATTCTGGCAATCGATCCGCTGGAATTGGCCGGGGAGCAGTGCCGCGACCTTTGTAGGGCTGGGCGTTCTCATGCTCGGTCTCGACTTTCTGGGACGCTTTCTGCCCATGCCTAAGACCACGCCGTTCGATCAATTCTTCGCCCGACCTGCTGACGCCTATCTGACGGCAGTCTTTGCAATCAGCCTCGGACCTCTGTGGGAAGAACTTCTCTTTCGCGGATTTCTTTATCCCGTGCTGGCGCGTCGCCTCGGGGTGGTCTGGGGAATTGTCCTTACCGCCATACCCTTCGGACTGTTGCACTACTTGCAATACCGTTCGTGGGGAGCAGTGCTGATCATATTTCTCGTGGGCGTAATCCTTACCACGGTGCGCGCAATGACCAAGTCGGTCGCCTCAAGTTTCCTGGCCCATGCAGGCTACAACGCCACGCTCATGGTGCTGGCCGCCGCCGCCACGGATGGTTTCCGGCACATGGACAAAGCGGGCGTGCTGTTGTTTCGATTATTCCGCTTTTGATTGTGGCGTCAGGCACTCTCGCCGATCAATCCGACCACGAGCAGATTTAGAATTCACTTGGAATTCGGCCAGGAAGGGCAGAAGATTGAAAAATTCTGATCCTACGACTCGTACAAGCTGTCGGCATTTCGCGGGCAAGGGTGCCCGCGCCACGCGAATCTACTTGATGGTCACCGTCAGCAAGTGCGCTCCTGACACGACGTAATCCAGCGGAGCCGTGGCGGTCTCATCCACATTCGATTCGCCACTCACCACCATTTCCTGATTGCCGCGCATGCCGTCCATCACATTCATGATTGAAATCGGCAGAGTGGGCATAACCTTATCGGCGACGCGCGCTTCGGGATCGGCTTCGAGCAACGAGACATAAACGCGGTTATTGGAGTGCTCTTTATTCAACAGCGCGATGGTGGAAGCAAGATCGAGAGTGCGGCCGAAGGCGGCATTGGTGTGTCCGATGTGGTCGAGAGTTTCGCCGTCGCTGACCAGGATGCGCAGCGTTCCCTTGCTGGCCGAGGTGGGAATCTTTACCGGAATCTGTTGCACGATGCGCTCGCCGCGATACGGAGCGAGTACCGTCTCCAGCATGATCTCATCGCCCGGGCGAGCCTCCGTCACATCGGTGCGTGCGCTCTCCAGCCGCGCCCAGCGCCGCTCCCGCACGAGATCGAAATCCAGCTTTACGCCCGCGATGGCTGGAGCGTTAAAAGGATTGTCATAGATGCGTCCAAAGCGCTCGCCCAGCGAAACCGCCGCCTGCATCGCCGCAGGCTGAGCGTTCTCCGACGGGGCGAACATGTTGCGCATGGTTACTTCAGGAAATCCTTTAACTCCGATGCTGCCCGCCAGCCGGTAGGTGATCTCTTCACCAAACTCATTCACGCCGTGCAGCGCGTTGAAGACAGTCACCATCAAAGCTACCGGGGTCAGCTTGGGATTATTGAGCACTTCGTAGTGAAATTGCTTCACGCCCGCGCCGCTGTGGATGCTAAGCGTGACCGGAATCATTTCAGGCTGCCGGTTGAAAACGCCGAGAATGCCCGTATGGCGATCCTGTACGAAAGTCCCCACCGGCTCGGTGGTGTTCACAATTTTGAAAGCATTCATCGGCGAGGGCAGCGTGGCCAGAACCTCGGCCTTATTCATGGGAAGATCGACCGAGCCGAACTGCAGCAGAGGATGTCCGCAAGCCAGCAGTCGCTGCGGATCGACGTACGTCACGGTGCAGGTGGCTTCGATGTTCATATCGCCGCGCACCAGAATCGCGCTGATGGAAGAGCCGGCTTCAACAGGCTCCGGCTGTTTTTCATTACTCATCGACCCCGCACCCATGACAGGCACAATTCCAGCAGAAGCAAATTGTCCGGCGAAAAGATGGATCGCCTGCTCGGAAAATCCATTGAATACCAGCGGAGTTTCAATCGGTTTCAGGTAGTTAGAAAAATCCTTTCCAGCGTCGTCGGATCCCGGCAGCGCAGAGATCTCTCCCGGCGAAGCACTTTTGCCCGCGATCACATTCACCGAAGGCTTGGATGCTGCAGTTTCTTCTGCCGGGGAATCGTCGAGAGTGCTGATTTCGAGCATATCCGCGATTGGAGTCACACCCGCAATCGGCTCTTTCGAAAATTCTCCGATGCGAAATGCGAGCGCTCCAGCGAGCTTGCCATCAATGTAAACCGGACTGCCGCTCATGCCCGCAACCACCCCGGTATACTCTACCTTCTGCCCGTGCAACCGCACCAGAATGACATTGCCTTTGGGACCATTCGTGTTATGCAGGACGCCGAGAACTTCCACATCCATAGCCTCGGGTTTGACGCCCTGAAATACGGTATACGCGACCCCGCGCATGCCCGGGCGAATCTGACTCACGGGAATGGTTTGAGGAGCTTGAGCTTGAACTTGTGGCGAAGAGGCGGATTTTTGTGCAAATGTAAAAGAGGGAAAGGACAGGGAGGCAACTATCAGCGCGAAAACAAATTTCTTCATGAACTGCACCCGGATGGAGTGGAAATCCCACCTCATGCTGAATTTAGACTTCGCAAAATTGTAAGTCGTTGCCTGGAGGAGGAATACTGGGAGCCCGGCAAAACATCCCAATCGCGAATCCCTGCGTCTATACTAGCACAAGGGGTTTTCGCCCCCAACAGTCTTTTGTATCCTAGTTATCAGAGGTTTGCATGCTTACCCAAGGAATGGTCACCTACCCCAGATTTCAGTCCAAGTCGCGAAAAAGTTTGCGTCCGCATAAGTTCACCAGGCTGGTGATGGCGCTGGCGGTTTCACTTTTTCTCCTTGGCGCCATCTCCGCCCCCGCCCAGGACCAGTCGCAGACGCCGCCCGACCAAACGCCGGATAATGGCAAGCCTAAACAGGACGTTCCCACCGGTGCCGGCGGTCCGGCTGGCGACGTCGGCCCCTACAGCATACCCAAAAAGAATGCTGACGCCCCTCCCCCACCTCCGCCACCTGCCGAGCCTAAGAAAGTGGAGGGTATGCCCGACTATTCCATCAAGGTGAACGTGCCTCTGGTGAACGTCGACGTTATGGTCACCACCAAGACTGGGCAGTTCGTCCCCGGCTTGAAGAAAGATAATTTCCGGCTATTCGAAGACGGATCGCCGCAGCAGATCGCCAACTTTAACGTAGCGCAAGCGCCCATCACCGCTGTGCTTCTCATCGAGTACGCGTCCACTAACTACGGCTTCATGATCCAGGCTCTGCAGGCTTCTTACGCCTTCGCCAACACGCTTAGGAAAGATGATTGGATCGCCGTCGCCTACTACGATATGCAGCCTCACATTCTTGTCGATTTCACCCAGGACAAGCGAGCCGTGTACGGAGCGCTCAACCAGTTGCGCATTCCCGGATTTGCTGAGACCAACCTGTTTGATGCCCTGTATGACACGCTGGACCGGCTTGATCGTGTGGAAGGGAAGAAGTACGTCATCCTCGTCACCACCGGAGTGGATACTTTCAGCAAACTTACCCTCGATAAGATCACAAAGAAAATTAAGGACACGAAGGACGTAACCATCTTCCCGGTCAGCGTGGGATGGATCATCCGCGAGATGTATGAGGCCCAAGGCCGCTCTGCACCCCACGGCATCGGCATCCCAGTGAACAACATGGATTACCTGCAGGCCGATAATGAAATGCGCACATTTGCCGCGATGACCGGCGGACGCGCCTATTTTCCTCGCTTTCAAGCTGAGTACGGGGAAGACTTCCAGGACATCGGAAACGATATTCGCAATCAGTATTCCCTCTCTTATCATCCCACCAATACCAAACTGGATGGCACCTACCGCAAGTTGAAAGTACAGGTGGTGGGCCCCGATGGCAGCCCGCTGAAAGTTAAAGACCAGAAAGGTAAAGACCAGAAGATTGACGTAGTCTCCCGCGACGGCTACACCGCCAAGAATACGGTGGATTGAAGATTGAAGTAGCGCGTTCCCGTCACAAGTTAAAGATGGGCGAAGTAACGCGCGTTGCATTTCTGGAAGAATCAGGGGAACAGGCGTCAGCCGTCAATGCATGTGAAAAAGGCTCGCCAGTAAAAAGAACATTCCAGCACCTACAAACACCAGCAACGCCATCTTCATCGCCGGTTCTTTATTTACTTCAGGAACTAAGTCCGAAGCGGCCACGTAAATTGTCACTCCTGCTGAGAGCGGCAGGCCGGCAGCGACCTGGTGCCGAAACAGAGCCATCGTCAGAACGCCCGCCAGCGTTGCGGCTCCCAATACTACCGACGCGCCCCAGGCTGCCCCCCGGCTACGCCCGCTGACCAGCATCACCGAGCTAACGGTGAAGCCCTCCGGAATCTTGTGCAGAAACACGGCAAAAAAGATGAGCCAGCCCAGGGCGTTTGAGACCAGAAATCCAGAAGCGATCGCGATGCCATCAAAAAAAGTGTGGATGATCAAACCAACCAGCACCGAGTACCCTTTGTGCGAGTGCATGAATTCATCTGCATGCGTCTCTTCGCCGAAATGGAAATGCGGAGTAACCGTATGCTCGAAGAAATGAATAATGAGATAGCCCAGCAGAATAAGAAAAGCTGCGCTCCTGCCGCGCAACTCGAAGCTCTCCGGTACCATCTCGACCAATGCGGTGGCCAACATGAACCCCGCGCCCAGGGCAACGAAGTAGCGAAGATACCGCCGCTCCCAATTCCGCTGCACAATAATCGCACCGCCGAAAACGTTGGCGGCAGCAGCGGTCAGGCCCAGCAGAATGCTGATGGCAATGGGATGCATGAAGTATGACAGTACCGAGTACCTAGTACCCAGTCAAATCTCCCTCACGCGGCGGGGATTCGCTCTTTGAGGGAGTTGAGGAGGCCGCTTAGAATTCGGCCCACTTCATGCGTACGTTTAAGAAGTTCTGCTGCCTGCGATTCAGTAAGATAACTTCTTCGTTGCGCAATGAGTATCTGAGTTTCGAGTTCTGCTAGCGATCCACTCGAGTGGCGAAGAAAGTGACGAAACTCACGACGACTGAAATGTGCTTGCCCTTCCGCAATGTTACTCGGGATCGAGACGGCTGCACGACGCATCTGATCGGTCAAACTGTAAGTTTCTCGCTTAGGAAATGCCTCAGTCGCGTCGTACAGGGCGGTGACTAAGTCCATCGCCTTCTGCCACGCGATCAAGTCTTTGTAATGCTGCGCCATTGCACTTAGCTTACAACCCGAGGCCAGCAATGGAGCAGTGGGGAATCGCCGACGTGCCTGCTTTGTCCCAACTCGGTACTAGGTACTCGCGACTCGGTACTCACCCCGAGTGCCGGATATGCATCACGTCCCCATCCTGAACGATGTAATCCTTGCCCTCGAGTCGCAGAGTGCCCTTCGCGCGAGCATTGGCCTCAGACCCAGCTTCCAACAGTTGATCCCAGCGAATCGTTTCCGCCCGAATAAAATGTTTTTCCAGATCGGAGTGGATCGCTCCCGCCGCCTCTTGCGCACGCGAATGCGCCGGAACCTGCCAGGCGCGGCATTCATCCTCGCCAGCGGTGAAGAATGAAATGAGGCCGAGCAACTTATAGGTAGTTCGAATCAGCCGAGCCAGCCCGCTTTCCGTCAAGCCGTAGCTGGAAAGAAACTCAGCGGCATCGGCATCACTCATCTCCGCAAGTTCCGCTTCGACCTTGCCGCAGATTGCCGTAGCGGCGGCATTCGGCCGCGTCGAAATCTCGGTGAGACCGTATTTGCTCACGGCTTCTTCCAACTCTTTGCCCAGCTCCGTCGATTCGCCGATGTTGAGAACATAGAAAATCGGCTTCTCGCTCAGGAACATGAAGCCCTTGATGCGCTTCTTGTCCTCGGGAGTCATCTCCATTTCACGCAAAGGCTTGTCGGATTCCAGCTGCGCCTTGGCGCGCTTCAGCAACTCGAATTCTTTTTCGAGTTCCGGAGTCTTCATCTTCTTCAGATCTTTTTCCAGCCGCTCCAGCCGCTTTTCGATCTGCCCCAAATCGCTGACCAGCAGATCGAACTCCACATTCTTAATATCGCGCAGCGGATCGATCTCGCCGGTATGCGGCACCGACGGATCATCAAACACCCGCACCACGTGAGCCAGCGCGTCCACGTTGCGCAAGTGCGCGGCGTAAGCGCTGTCTTTCAGTGCCTCTTGGCCGATGGCACCGACGTCTACGTACTCAACCGACGTATGTGTCAGTTTCTTCGGGTTGTAGAGCGCGGCGAGTCTATCGAGTCGATCGTCTGGAACTTTGGCCACGCCAATGTGAGCCTCACGCGGATTCGCCCGCGCCGAATCCGAAAGATGCGCCTTGGTCAAGATCCGAAACAATGATGTTTTGCCCACCTGTGGCAGGCCGATGATGCCGGTTTTCATAAGGGAAAACTCTTAGCTGTTAGCTCCTGGCTCTATAGCTGGGACCGTGAACCCGTCAGCGGGATCAGCGGCCAAGGCCAAACACTTCAGGATAAATGATGGAAGAGGCATCGCCCAAATGCGGAGAGCCAGAAACACTCATGTGGGGACAGCCGCCTCGGCTGTCCAAGGCTGGGCGAAGCCCGGCGCAGACCACCACGAACCTCGCGCAACCTAGCGCATTCCAAGCTGTTGCGCCGTGAGATACACGACGATTAACCCCAGCAGCAGCACGGCGCCCTCCACCCGCGTCGACCAAACATGTAACGCATCGAACTGAACCCGCTCAGGATTATCAATGGGTGCGGCGCTAACCTCGCCAAGCGATGCGCGCAAAACGTCCATGCGAGGGATGATGCCGAATTGCGAGATCAAGGTCAGCGCCAGCATCAGGCACAGAAGCACATGCCGCGCCGCAAACGCATGCACAGTTCCGTCCGTGAAGCGGCTGTAGAGCAGGGAACTGATCAGATAGATGATTCCCGAAGTTAAACCGATCCAGTGCAGCTTGCCCAAGGCGCGGCCAACGACGTTGCCTGCAAGATGCGTGTTAGGCAGTACCGCAGGAATAGAGAACGCCGTAGGTGCAAGTACGAAAGCAAAAAAAATCAGGCCGCCAATCCAGACGACCAGCGATAAGAGCATGAGAAAACGCAGAAAGGACATAGCGGAAGGATTATATCGTCACGAGAGCGTCGAGCACGCCAACTCGCGATATGCCTGGAGCTTATTTAAGGACTGCGAGGACGGCCGCCCCAGCCATGTACAAGCAGCCCATTCCGAACGCGATCCAACTCGCCGTACGAATCTTTTGTTGTCTTTCTTCCAACGAGAGATGGGCACGGGACGCGGGAGGATTGGTGCGAACCTTGAATCTTCGCAACCACGCCATCGCCCAGAACGAGGCCGCCGCACCGAAAATACAAAGAAAGACCGGGAATCTCATGGTTTATTGCGCTCGTTTATTTAAGTACCGCCTTTGGGTCTTTCCGCTGGGACCTGACAACTGTCACTGGCCGCTGCTTAGACCGGGACCGCCACATTCTCCACAATCTCTTTCAACACCTGATCCGCCTGCTCCGATTTCTTCAGCGTCGAAGCATACCCGCCGTTGACCACCACGCGATGTGCGAACACCGGCACGGCGAGCGGCTTGAAGTCCTCCGGAGTGCAGAAGCTTCGCCCATCAAGAAACGCCATCGCCTGCGCCGCGCGATACAAGCGCCTGCGCCCCGCGCGGTGAAACTCCCAGCGACAAATACTCCGACTCCCGCGTCCGCCGCACAATTTCCAGCGCATAGCTCACTAACGATTCATCCACGCGTATCTGTTTAACCGCCTCCTGCATCTCGAGCACGTCCGCCCCACTAAGCACCGGCCGCATACTCTGCAACACTTCCACTCCCGCCTCAGACCGCAGAATCTCGCGTTCCGCCGCGGCCTCGGGATATCCCATTCTCACCCGCATCAAAAACCGGTCCAACTGCGACTCCGGCAGCGGATACGTTCCATGATGCTCCACCGGATTCTGCGTCGCGATCACCAGAAACGGCTGCGGCAATTCGTACGAATGCGCGTCCACCGTGACCTGGCCTTCGTTCATCGCCTCCAGCAGCGCCGATTGCGTCTTCGGCGTCGTCCGGTTAATCTCATCGGCTAACAGAACATTCGTAAACACAGGCCCGCGCTTGAACTCAAACTCCTGCTCCAGAGCCGAATAAACCGAGATTCCCAGCACATCGGAGGGCAGCATGTCGCTGGTAAACTGCACGCGCTGAAACGTGCAATCGATGGCCCGCGCCAACGCCTGCCCCAGCGTCGTTTTGCCCACTCCCGGCACACCCTCAATCAGCAGATGCCCGCGCGCAAAAATGCTGACCAGCGCCAGGCGCACGACATCGTCCTTGCCGCGAATCACGCGGCGCAGTGCCTTTTCCAGCTCAGTAGCTTTGTGGGATACGGCGATCGCACTCTCAGGAGACATTGCGTGGATTTTACTATCATGCGCAACTGCGGCGGAGTTACCGATGTCACAGCACAGCTGTCAGCTGTCAGTTCCCAGCAAAAACCGTGAGGCGCCTCGCACCCGCGATATAAATAACAGTTGTCATTCCGACCTGAGCAGAGCGAAGGGGACGAACCTGCTTTTGCCCCCGCTGTCACGACTTCAGAACGCAGGTACGTGCTAATCTTGCGCAACGGAAAAGCTGAAAGCTGATAGCTGACAGCGTTACTGCGTAAACTCCGCCGGCCTTCCCGTGAGTCGCTCAATTCGCTTCGCAATCGGGGGATGGGTCGAAAACAGGTTCGCAAAATTCATTCCCAGCAGCGGCTGGATGATAAACAGATGTGCCGTCGAGGGCGACGCCGCCATCGGTATGCGTCGCGAGTAGGCGTCCAGCTTTTGGAGAGCGCTCGCCAGTGCGTAGGGATTTCCCGTAAAATGCGCGCCCGTGGCGTCGGCCTGATATTCTCGCGAGCGCGATACTGCGAGTTGAATCAAGCTCGCCGCAATCGGAGCCAGAATCAGCATCAGCAGAGCACCCAGGCCGCCGCCCCGCCGCGTCGTCGCGGTCGCCGCCCATCCCGCCAAAAATCATGGCAAAGCGTCCCATGCTGGCGAGCATGGTAATCGCGCCCGCGATGGTTGCCGCGACCGAACTAATAAGGATGTCGCGGTTATTCACGTGCCCCAGTTCGTGCGCCAGCACGCCTTCCAGCTCTTCGTCGTTCAGCAGCCCCAAAATCCCATGGGTCACCGCCACCGACGCGTGCTGCGGATTCCGCCCCGTGGCGAATGCATTCGGCGACTCCGTGGGGATCACATAAATTTTCGGCATCGGGATGCCCATCTTTGGCGTCAGCCGCTCCACCGCCGCATAAGCCCGCGGCAGCTCCTCGCGCGTCACCGGCTGCGCCCGGTACATGGCCAGCGCAATCTTGTCCGAAAAGAAGTAGGAAACAAAGTTCATCACCGCGGCAAACACCAGCGCCAGCAGCATCCCACTCTGCCCGCCGAAGTAGCGCCCAAAGAACATCAGAAGCAGCGTGAGCGCTGTGAGCAGAAACGCCGTCTTAAAGGTATTTCCCATAAATCTAATCTCAGTTCATTAGATGTTACGCGTTCAGGGGAGATGCAGTTCGGTTCATTTGTGGAAAGTGAAGTGGGTCAAAAGCCCTTGGCTATGCCCAATAATGACGGTGAATTCGCTAGTTTTGGGCAACGCACGACCTGCGTTAGCTAAGCCTGGCGAACGGGTAACCGGAAATCAGCCTGACAAGTTCTCAAAACGTCTCGATCTCCCAAACAGATCGTGAGTAAGAATACCGACGAAGCTCCGCATTCGCTTCACGTAAATGGCCTCTGCTTAAACGGGGTCGAGGCTTGGCTCGTCCTTTCCGCGCGGAAAGAAGATCGCGCGCGACTTCAGCAGGAGCAACTAAACACAGAGCGAGGCCACGCCGCGGGTCCTCCATCAACGATTGACTTCACCGCTCCGGCGCCAGTTTACGCTGCCAGCCGCGTTCCCTCCGGTACCGCGGCCGCCCGCCGCACTGCCAGCGTCAAGCCGATCCGCGTGGCGCCGCTGATCATTAGGCTCACGCCCACCAGTAGCCCGATCGCCCAAATCGAGCTCGACGGCCATTGCATATAAATCATAAGGCCAAGCAGCAGCGTGATGATGCCGTCAATCAGCACCCAGCTCGCGCCGTGGAGGTGACGCATCTTCGCATACAGCATCAAATTCAAGACGCCTTCGATCACGAACAATGAGGCCAGCACCAGCGTGAGCGATGCCACACCCACCACGGGATGGACGATCATGTAGCCGCCGAAAGCCAGATACGCCAAGCCGACCAGCACTCTCCAAATGACGCTGCCCGCGCCATGCGCGTGAAACGAGAGCACAAGATGGACTATGCCGGCAACGATAATCAGCCAGGCGATTACCGCATTCACGGCCACGGCGGCAAGAAATGGCGCACTGATCGCCATTATGCCGAGGATAATCAGCAAAACGCCCCACAAAATCGACACCGTCGAACCGCTACGTCCCACTGCAATTGAAATACTCTGCGCCATGGGAACCTCCTTACAGCTCCCAAGCGTACTCCAAAAACCTGGTTAGATGAAGTGCCAATGTCAAGGGAATGCAGGGGCAAGAAACTCCCGTCAGCGGCGAGTATTTCGTCTCGACGGGGTCGGCTTTAGAGATATGCTTCAAATCTTTTCTTTCAAGAACCTTCTCCAGCCTGAGGATAATTTTTAATTATGGCGTAACGATAGCGTAATCACAGGATGCTAGGTTCGTGGCAACTTGGGATGCGGGCGTGTGCCACTTTGCCACAAACTTTCAACTTAAGGAGAACTTCCAGTGATTGCACACATCTTGAACCTGCCACGCTCGTACAGCGCATTGACGAGACCTATTCTTATTATTTCCATTCTCGTCGCTACCATTCCGGCCCTCGGGCAAAACTCAAAATCTTTCGGCCACGATAATTTCTTCCAACCCGGCAACCTGGTGGTGAGCCGCAGCGTGTATGACAACCTTGCGAGCAACGTCACGGTCGGCGAACCACTGCCACCCAATTGTGTGGCCACGTCGGGTGGGTGTGGTGGTGTGGCCGGATATAACGGGCTGTTCCCGTTTGTTTTTAACAACGACGCAGACGATGGCAGTTTCGGCATCACCTCCAGGATTTTTCTCGACCAGATTACGCCGTTCGGTTTTCGGCTCAGCACACTGGAGGTGCCAAATAGCTTGCAACCATTGATCACCCCAACCAGCGATCAACTGGTCACGAGTTTCAGTTCGAAATCCGAGTTAGCCCTGAATCTCTCCCCAGACGGGCGATATGTCACTTTCATGGGCTACGTAGCGCCCGTCAACCAGCTCGATGCGTCCGCCTCCAACACTCCGGGAGTCATCGATCCGACGAATCCGGTTGGATTGTATATTCACCGCGCGGTGGCACAGGTCGATCAGTTCGGGAAGTTCCAGTTCACGGAAACCAACGCCTATAGTGGAGATAACGGTCGCGCCGCGATCCGGGCCGAGGCCAAGGGCGCGGACTATTACTTCACTGCCGGCAATGCCGGAAATGGCGGCAATCCCGAGCCGACCGGGATCGTCCTCGGCGCTGGCGCCCAAATCATCAATCCCTCCGATGAACCGGAAAGGCGGCAAGATCCCGGTCTCCCGACCCTGGTCGGCACATTTAACGTCACTGACCTCGGTGACAAAGCGGATAAATTCGGCAAGGACGACAACTTCCGCGGACTCACCATTTTCAATAACGTCCTCTACTACACCAAAGGCAGCGGCGGCAACGGGGTCGACTCGGTCTATTTTGTTGACACCACGGGCACGGCGTGCCCGAACGGCGTAGGTCTCCCGTCACCTTCGGCGGTCCTGCCCTCTACCCCCGACACTGCCTACAACCCGGCGACGGGAACTCCTACCAACATGTGCGTCCTGGCGGGTTTCCCCACAATATTGGCTAAGGACAATACAACCAACTTTCCGTTTGGAATATGGTTTGCGAACGCCACAACACTCTATGTTGCAGACGAGGGCGACGGCGACGTTAGCGGAACGGATCTCTACACCCATGCCGCCGCACAACCCAATGCCGGATTGGAGAAGTGGGTTTTCAATTCATCCACCAAAACCTGGAATCTGGCCTACACCTTGCAAACCGGACTGAATCTTGGAGTGCCTTACACGGTTCCCAACTTCCCGACCGGCACTAACCCTGCGACTGGCCTTCCCTGGGCTCCGGCGACCGACGGCCTCCGAAATATAACTGGCGTTGTAGGCGATGACGGCTTCGCAACGATCTGGGGCGTAACGTCGACTGTTAGTGGTGACGGCGATCTAGGCGCGGACCCCAACAAACTGGTTGTTATATACGATTGGCTGCAGAACACAGACCCGACCGTCGCGCTTTACGAGCCCTTCTTCACGATTCGTGAGGCCCGTTCCGGAGAAGTCTTGCGGGGTGTTTCGTTCACTCCTGGAACAAAATTGGCGTCGGCTCGTTGATCGATTGCATTTCGATGCCAGTTCAACTGGCTAAGACTAGATCAGAAAATTACCGCGAGCGGCGGGTCAGCAATAATTCCCACCGCTCTTTATTCCGACGCAGAGCTCGCCGCGCTTGCCGCTCCCGTTGTTGGGTTTGAGGGAAGTCCGCGACGTTGTTATAATCGACAACGTTCCGCGCACGTTCAATGAGCAATTTCATTCGGTCGGTACACCCGTAACAATCGGCGTGAAGCGAACAATCCTCGCCGCCCGTGCTGTGAAGAACGGGCCTCGAGTGTGGCCAGGTAGCTCAGGTGGTAGAGCGCAGCCCTGAAAAGGCTGGCGTCGGCGGTTCAACTCCGTCCCTGGCCACCATCATTCTAAAGAACTTGCGTGACCCGAGTCATGGTATTCCAGTCCGCTCTCAGTCCGCACCTAGAAGGTGGTGCAACGAGATCGGCGCCTAGGTCCATGTCCTTGAAGAACTTACCTTGAACTGTCTTCCAATTCAGTCCGCTTTCAGTCCGCTTCTGTTTGGCGCATGGCTGAGAATCGCGGTTAGCATTTTCCCCGCTGCGACCATGCGATCGCGGCTGACTGCGTGGGTATAGAACTGAAGCGTCAGCTTGACGTCGCTGTGACGAAGCAAAGTTTGCACAGTCTTTGGATCGGTTCTGATTCGGATAAGAAATGACGCGAGGCTGTGGCGCAGATTATGAAAGCCGAATCGTCGCGGGTCGTCATCCACGAGTCCGCCATGATTGTCCGGATGCGATGAAAGAATGCCTGCCTTGACAGCGGCTGGCCGTAGATGATCTTCGACAAGCATATTGGCGACACGTGGCTGTTTGCCGTCTAGGCGGGTTGAGGGGAACACCCAGTCACCGGCTTGGAAATAGGTCGTCTTCTGTTTCCAGAGGCGCATGAAGTCGGCGAGCAACGGATGAAGTGGCACCGGGCCCTTCGACGCTTTGCTCTTCGGCAAACCTACTTGGCCACACGTCCAAGTACGACGCACATGGATCATTCCGTCAGCGAAATTGACGTCATGCCATTGCAAGCCCAAGCATTCGGATATACGGAGACCTGTGCCGGCGGCCAAAAGCGTCAGAGTGCGTTCCGGTTCTCTGAGGTTACACACGATTGCATACGCTTGTTCGGGGGTGAGAATCATCGCTTCGTATCCGCTGGTCGTCTTGCAGCGGACAAAGCGCATGGGGTTCGACTCCTGGTTTCGCGGAATTAGACCGTATCTTTGGCCATGCTTATACACCAAGGACATGACGCGACGAGTCTTGTCGAGCGTCGGATTGGCAAGATGTCCTTCTTTTTTCAAGGCCCTCAGCCACTGCTCCACTTCCAACGGTTCGATACCAAGTGCGATTCTGTTCCCCCATCGTGGGAGCAGGCGGTTTCGGAGAACTCGCTCGTAGCCTTTTATGGTTGTGTGCGCCTTGGGGCGGATTGATTCGGAGGCTTCAGCCAACTCGTGTTCTGCATAGTGCTGAGCCAAGTCTCCGAAGATCAATCCACGTCGCACGTCTACCCGGTTGAGTGGAACACGGAGTCGTTCGACCTCGGCCCATGCGCTGCTTGCATCAGGTAGATGTCGCACCAATCCTATCGCTACTTTGTTTTCCACCCGTTTGCCATCAGATTGTCGAGTAGTACGGAAGAACAATACCCAGGTTTCGCCTTGAGCACGCTTTTCCTTTTTTAGCCACCCGCGTTGATGTCTCTGCGCCATTATCTTCTCTCCTTGATAAAGCGAATGCTTTACGGATTGTCGAACATGCTGAACCGTGTGACACGATAGGGATGAGAAGAATTCACGACTGCGGATCAAGAGGGGGCAACCGGGAAAGGTGAGATTCGCCTCCGGCGTTTTGTGCTAGCATCCGTGGCACATCTGAAAGGAAAATCCAAATGAGTGTCCCCCAAAGGTTTCTCTCATTTGTGCTGGCATGCGCTTCGAGCGCAATTGTGGCTTGCGCCCAATCTCAAACAACGCCTAGCCCAGAAGTGAAGAAGCTGGCAGTAATGGTCGGCAAGTTTACGATCGAAGATGAATTGAAACCAGGGCTTATGGGGCCGAACTCGCCAGCGATGAAATTCACTGGTACTGACGATTGCAGATGGACGGCAGACGGCTTCGCCGTGATCTGCGAGACAGTAATCTATAGACCCGGGAGGAAATACTTGGACACCTCCTTCGTCTACTACGATCCGACTTCCAAGAGATACCGATACCACGCAGTCGACAGTTCAGGAGGAACAGAAGACAAGACAGGTACGGTGAGCGGCAACGTATGGACTTGGCTTGGGGACAGCGTCTTTGGCGGGAAGGTGTATCACACCCGCTACACGATGAAGGCTATTTCAGCGGATTCCTACGAATACTCCGATGAGTCGGGCGAGAGCGAGAATTCGATGAAGGTATTTGTGAGCGGGAAAGAAACTCGCGTCGCAGCCAGCGAGCCCGAAAAATCGCAAGCAACGCAGGCTGGCGCAACCCCGTTGTTGCTGGAAAAGAATGAAGGCGACCGACTAGGCCACGTCGTCTATCGCGACCGCGCAGAAAAGGACCCCGACAAATGAAAGGAGGCTGCGAATCGCGCGGATGGATAGCCGACAAGGGGATCGGAAAAAGGCTAGCTTGATCAACTCAGCTCCTTAGCTGGCCAATCTTGAAAGGTGTCAAGTGCTCGCCTTCACTCTAAAGGATGCTTTGGACTGGCGCATGTTTTTCGCTCTCCGTGGAATTGGCACTAATTCTGCGGCGTCGTTACCGCATTTGAAACCGCGCCCTCGTGGCCGGACTTTTGAGACACGAAGCCAAATTGTACTTCACTTGTTTTGGCACAGGGCAGATTCGGAATGCATGACGGGCAACCCGAACTGACCGCATGATTCCCCCGTGTCGAGCATATTGGTCAACCCACGAGTTGAGCCGAAGAAGTTGCGCCGATTCCTCGTTGGATATGGCTGGTGTTGCATACTATTCCCCGGAATTCTATCGCTTGCGAGGTCGGTTGCAAGGCTAGGGTGCCGAACCGCCCACATCGTGAAGCAGAATCACGTCGCTCGTAGTATCGTGCCGCAGAACGGCCAACTGTCTACCATCCTTTGACCAATGAAAATCGAGAATGCTCTGGGCTTTGAAGTTCGTTAATTGCCTTGCGGCCGAGCCATCAACGGGAAGCATCCATATGTTGCTCACACCGCGCTCCTGACGGACCAGGGCCAAAGCCTTGCCGTCCGGAGTGAAGCTGAAGTTGCCACGTGTAGTTGGTCCGGGAGAATAAAAAACAGCTGTAAATTGCGGATCAAGATTGATCCATCGGGACGACGTCGAGGTGGGTGAGGCAAAATTGAGCAACTGGATGCGGTTCGAATATGCCTTCGTCTCGGGCGAAATTACATACCAAAACATCGCCAGCGTCTTTCCATCCGGCGAAAGTGTCGCTCCTTTAAGGGCGGCATTCGCGAGTTCTGTGCCCGGGAGGACTTGCGGGTTACCCCCTGCGGCAGGAATACGTGCGATCCCGCCGCTTTTGGCGTAGTCAGTGTAGTACAGGGATGTTTCATCCGGCGCACAAAACCAGAAGATCATACCCGTGCTTCCCGGAGTTAGCGTGGACCCACCGGAACCATCGCTTTTGACTCGCCAGATTTTGAACAGGCCCTGCTTTTCATCGTAGCCGACACCTGTCATCACAATCGAAGCACCCGCATCGCAAGAGGTTATATCCTTGAAGTACGCTCCCGGTTCATTCATCACGTTTTGCACGCCGCTTCCATTCGGATGCATCAGCAGTAAACGAGAGACTTCCCCCACTAAGAGGCGTCCGTCCGGCAGCCAATCAATTCCCGAAACCGTTTCTTGTGAAGAGATGCCGGGTACCGTGAAGCCTTGTCCGGCGCCGTTTCCTGGCAAGACATCAATCTGATATTTGGCCTGCAACTGCACTGTAGCAAGCGTCAAACCGTCGGCAGAAATTTTAAGAGCCGGATGCTGGCTTGCATCCTTGGTAATGGATCGGAACTTTCCGCTGGGATAGGAGAACGCTCCAATCTGGTAGGTCGAGATTTGTCCCTTGCCCAACTGAATATAAACCGCATAAATCGTTCTGCCATCGGGAGCCCACACGATATCAAATGGCAGTCTCTCTCTAGATCGCGCAAACGCTTCGACCCGATTTGTCTTCACGTTAAACATGTCAATCGCTGAAAAGAAATCGCCCGAGTAACCAAACGTTGAAATCGCGATGCGCATGCCGTCCGGCGACCATGACAGACTAATGGGAGCATCTGCCAGCGGCGCTATCAGCAAAGTTCTCTCTTCGCCGCCTTCGGTGAGCGCTTCCTGCAAGCGCCATTTCCCAACGTCCGGATCATTCATCCTGGCAAACGCGAAGTGACTTCCATCTGGCGAGAACGTTGGGTTGCTGTCTATGTCTTTTACGAGTAGTTCTAGCGCACCTCCGAGCACAGGAGCCCGGTAAAGATCGAAGACCGTAGACGATGCGCTCTGGGATTCCCGGAAGTAGATGTAATTACCGTCGCGAGAAAACGCGGGGCTGGCAAAATCGCGGCCAGTTGCCGATATCACCTCTGTATCGCTGCCAGTCAGAATATTGCGCAAGCGAAGGCTGTGCTGTCCGTTTTCCCTTTGAATATTTAGCAGGAATTTTCCGTCGGGCGAGATCCCCGTCCCAGCCGTGATTCCGTTATTCGTGGCCTGCGTAATGGTGAAGTTCTGAAACGGAAAATACGGCTCATTGCGGAAATAGGCATAGATTCCGTACATCGCTCCTGCCATAAGCAACAAAATGCCGAAAGACAAAGCCACGACGCTGAATCGGTGCTCCCGGGCAATCGTTGCCACGCTTGACGAGCCGGAGCTAAGGGCCTGGCCGTCGCGAGATAACTGGCCGCCGCCGCTTGCAACTGAAAAAGGAGCCTCCGCCTCTCCCCGGCCCCCGGAAACAAGATCACGCTTTAACCTCTGCAAATCTGCCCGGATGTCTGCCGCTCGTTGATAGCGCAGTTGGGGATCTTTTTCCAGCGCTTTGCCAATTACTTCCTGCAGTCGTGCGGGCAGCGCAGGATTTAACTTCGCCGGCGGCACAGGAGATTGGTGAAGAATTGCATCGAAGATCGCCGCAGAGGTTTCGCCGTCGAATGGTATGCGGCCCGTAGCCATCTCGTAAAGGACAGCCCCAAAAGAAAAGAGGTCGCTGCCAGCATTCACATTCCTGCCCAGAGCCTGTTCAGGAGACATGTACGCTACCGTGCCTACGGCGGATCCGGGACTGGTCAGGTGTTCTTTTCGATGGATTGTCGCAAGCGTCTCATCGGACTCGGGCCTATCCGTGAGCTTCGCCAGGCCGAAGTCCAAGACTTTCGCTGTGCTTCGGTTCGTGATGAAGATATTTGCCGGCTTGATATCGCGATGTAGAATTCCTTTACTGTGCGCGCCTTCCAGCGCGTCTGAGATTTCGATTCCCAACGCTACCAGATTACCTAGTTCAAGCGCGCGTCCGCCTATCACGTGCTTCAGGGTCGCGCCCTCCAGGAACTCCATTACGATGAAAGCTTGTCCGGCCTCATGCCCTACGTCATACACCGAGCATATGTTGGGATGATTCAGCGCTGAAGCGGCTTGGGCCTCTCTTTGAAAACGCGCCAAAGCATGCGGGTCCCCAGCAAGCTCTTCGGTCAGAAATTTCAAAGCAACGAAGCGGTGGAGCCGAATGTCTTCTGCCTTATAGACGACACCCATTCCGCCCACGCCAAGCTTTTCGACGATGCGATAGTGCGAAATAGTTCGACCGATCATAAGCGCGGAAACTTAGGCTGCAATGGTAGGGATGGCGAGGAGGCGAAGTCAACCTGACAAACGTACACACTAGGCTTGCCATTTTCCACGGATCCGCCCGGCAATTTATTTTCGCTGCGCCTTCTTTAGATAGTCATGCTCGAAGGCTGATCCCATGCGGTTGATTCTCCGCTTTTGGGACGCCGTGCCTATATACGCGTCATGGCGCAATTTCAACACCTTGTCGACTTCCCCCGCCTTGCTTTTGGCTTCTTCGTTTCCAGTTCGAAATACTCCGCTGTGATTCACGGGCACAGAGTGTTCTCTTGGGTATGCGAATTCGGGTGCCGAAAAACATTGGCCGGCTATTTATTGAGCCGGAGAAATCGTGCGGCGTTGTTGTACAGAATGTCACGCTTTTGCCCGGAAGATAGTGCCGGATCATTTTGAATCGTATCGATAGCCGCGGAGACTGCATCCGGCCATACCATCTCGTCGGAACCAAACATGATGCGGTTCTCGAATCCGGCATCAATCAAGCGGTGCAGGAAATCGTAGAACTGCTTGCGGGGAAAAGCGTAGTCGATGATGCCGATATCCACATAAAGTTGAGGATGGGCGTATAGCGCGGCGATGGTATCGTCCGCCAAGGGCCAGCCGGCATGCATGGCCCAAACGCGAAGCTTAGGATGGCGCACAAGAACATCTTCGAGGGTCAGCAGGCTGGACATTCGCATGCGATAACTAGGCGCGAACACATAGGAAGCTCCCGGCGGCCCAGGTCCCATATGAATGCCGACAGGAATGTCCAGCTCTTCGGCCAGCGCAAAGTAAGGTTCCATCCGTGAATCGGTGACGGCAATGCCCTCGTATTGGGAACTGATTTCAGCAAACGCCATGACTCGCCTGCTTTTCACCAATTGGCGTAATTCGTCCACGCTCGGTTTTCCCGACTCCGGATCGAACGGCAGCGCCGGGAGAATGCGGCCTTCTGATGCCTGCTTCCACTTTTCCATGACCTCGAGGTCGCCGTCGGTAACTGCGACAGTCACATTTCGCGACTTAAGGTTTTCGAGCGTGCGACGCATCAGATCTTCGTCGCTCGTTCCGGAGCGCAGAAAAGAAGGACAGGTTGGTTTTCTCTGCAGACCGGCAAACCAGGCATGCGGATCTTCGAGAGGGTCTCGGACCGGCCACACGGGAAAAGGAGCGCAAATATAAAGTGGCGGCGGTCCAAGTTCACCGGCGTGTTTGGCATGCAGATGCATATCGATGATCGGCTCGGCATTGGTCTGTGACCATAGCAGAGTTGTACAGAGGGGAGAGATCGCCTGTAGGAGGCATGTGGTGAAAATGAACATTCTAAAGACGGGAAATTGTTTCATTGTTGTGTCCTCTACTTTGCCGGTTTTGTTCAGTCACAGTCTTGCCTAGATCATCAGAGGATTCGATCGATCTCTTCCTTGTTGAGGGACTCTCCAAGAAGAGTCAATCCATGCCTTTCGAACTCTGCTTTACGAGCTTCCTGATTCCTTGGATCTTCGCTTTGTGCAACCGACGCCCATTGTGTTTCCATTAATCCAGCGGGTGTGTAGAGATGAATTGCGCCACAATGAGGATCCTGCGCCACACTCCAGCGGTGCGGGACTTTCATCGGCATCAGCAAGGAATCGCCAGGCTTCAAACGGATGCGTTCGCCGCCGACTTCGGCGACGAATTCACCCGTCATGACATAGATCCATTCATCCTGTTCGTGATGCACGTGAAGCGGGGCGCCACGATAGGGGTGATGGTCTCCTGGGGGAAAGACAAAGACCGCAAGGCGTCCTTCAGAATCGGAGGAGCGGACAACCTCGGTGTCGAACATCCCTGACGGCGAGGGCGCGCGGTCATCGGCGCCGTTGGGTTTACGTGTGAAGCCAGAGCGAACGAAAACTGGATGGCGAACAGTCCCTTGATCCGGGGCGTGATTCTTTTCGCCCGAATCTTCCAGTAAAGATGCAAGACAGAAAGGAAATCCGGTGAGCGTCACTCCTGCCCCCGCCGCTAGTAACTCTCTGCGATTCATAGTGCTCCCTTCAAGCGCCCGATGAGTTCGAGGACTATTTAGTGCGCCTCTCCTCTTTTTGTCCCACGAATTGTGACGGCCCTTTTCAGCGGACCACCCACCTCGCCCATTTCGGGGGTCTGCGTGAAGGAAGTGGCAGTGATACCGGACCACACTTCATGCCAGGTCATCTTTTTACCGTTCTGGGGGAAGCCCAAGTCGATCGTTAGTTGTTTTCCATCCCAGTTCAGAGAACTGTTGGCGTAGGTGTTGAAATCGCAAGCTGCCGGACCGAAGTTGTTGCAGAGCATTCCGCGGAGGCTTTTCGTGGTGTTGTCCCACCATTGCAGTGCGATAAGAAACATCTCCCCCGAGGGGCCACGTACGTGCTCTTCTTCCATCAAGACGTATCCACCGGGCCCGGTTCGCCAATTTTCTTCGCCCGTTCCAGTGCCGCCGTTCGGAGACATGCCGCCGGGCGCAAAGTCATAAGATGTTGTCCAGTTACCGGCGAGCGCTTTTTCGAGATCCTGCAGTTCCGGCGCTGGATCTGCTGAACTCGACGCTTGATGGTCCCCCGAGTTCGTCGCGTGAATGCCGCTGTCACTGCGCGCCCCCATAACCCTCGTGGCATGAATCGTAAACAACCGTTTCTAGGCCCGCCGGGGTCTCCATACTCGCCAGTCTGAACAAATGAGGTGGGGGTGATGTCGGACCAGACCTCGTGCCAGATTGATTTCTTTCCAGCTGACGACGTTTCGACTTCATCGATGACGAACTGTTTGCCATCCCAGTTCATGATGATGTCAGTCTGCGCACCCTTAACGTCGCACGTATAAGGGAGCAGGTTTTGACATTCCATCCCGCGGAAACTTTTGTTCGCGGTATTCCCACCAGACGATCCCGAAAAGCGAGAGATCATCTTCAGGCGTGCGCAGGTGCTCCTCTTCCAACAACGTGAATCCTCCTGGCCCAGGTCGCCAGGTCTCTTCTCCAGTATTGGCCACCCCATTCGGCGCCGACGCACTGGGCTCAAACTTCACACTCAGCGACCATGCCCCTGTAAGGGCTTTTGTCAGACTCTCAATTTCAGCGGAAAGGTGTGGCGCAGATGTTAGTGACTGCGCCGTTGCGCGAGCGATGGACATTCCGTAAACAATCAGAAGGCCAAGTGTAATCAAGGCGGTTCTGCCAACTGTCTTCATGTTTGGCTCCCTGTCATCAACCAAGTGCATTTCGAACAGTTCTTCTTTGCTCCACTCACGAATTCAATGCTCCGCTCCGATCTTTTGTCGTGATCCATTCGGGTCCTGCCTGCGCCCCAGAGTTCGTCGAGATGAAAGAAGTAACGAGCAGAAAACAGACCGTAATGATCGAACTTTGCGTAGCTTTTCTCCTCCGAAGCTTTTTCATGTTGTCCCGCCCGCAGGTTCTTCTTGTTAGATTAATTAATGACCTCCTGAAGACTGGCGCTGGTGCTCTTCGCAAAATCCTGCGAACCACTAAACGTCGCACTCAGGCTATGCGTTCCGGTGCTTAGCGAGGAAGTTGTAAATTGCCCCTGCCCGTTGACGACGCTGGCCGTGCCCAACACAGTTTTTCCATCTTTGATCGTTACTGTGCCGGTTGGGACGCCCGTCGCACAGTTGACCGTAGCGGTCAACGTGACCGTCTGGCCGGAGGAGGCTGGGTTGGGTGAGGCCGTCAGAACAACCGTTGTCGGCACCGCGACCACGACCTGTTGGAGGCTGTTCTGACTGGTGGCAAACGTAGTGCTTCCGTTGTAGATCGCTTTGACGGTGTGCGCGCCGGCATCGATTGTGGTGACTGAAAGCTGGGCTTGTCCTCCGCTGAGAGTTACCGTACCCAGGCCTTGAGTACCATTCTTGAAGGTGACAGTACCATCGGCAAGCCCGGCCGTCGAAGTGACCGTAGCGGTGAAGACGACGGCCTGTCCGTAGTTGGAAGGGTTGAGACTGCTGGTGATCGTCGTTGTGCTTGAGGCTCCCTGGATGGTTTCGCTGAGCGTGGCCTTGGAAGAATTATCGGAGCCATCGCCGCTATACTGCGCGGTGATTGTATGTTTTCCCACCAGTGATTGAGGAAGCGTCAGTTGCGCCACTCCCGCGTTGAGCGTGACGCTGCCGTAGATCGTGCCTCCCTCCGAAAAAACGACGATTCCGGTCGGCGCGATGCCGTCAGAATCGGTCACGGTCGCGGTCAGAGTGACGGCCTGTCCATAGACCGCCGGATTAAGAGATGAGGCCAGCGCTACCGTGCTCGAGGCCTTGCCGACTTTTTGCGTCAACAGGCCAAGGCTGGTGGTGAAACTGGCATCTCCGGAGTAGTCAGCCTCGATCTTGTGGCTGCCTTGAGTAAGCGTGCTGATACTCAACGATGCCTGCCCATTGTTCACACTTCCCGTGCCGACCGGCTGGCCGTCGGCATAAAAAGCTACGGTTCCGCTGGGAATGCCAGAGTATTCCGGTTTCACCGTAGCCGTAAAAGTGACACTCTGGCCCAGACCGGAGTTGTTTTTGCTGGAGGTTACGACCGTGGTGCTCGAGGCAGCACTCACGTTTACCAATAGCCGTTGTGAGAGGCTGCCGCTGAAAGTTCCGTCGCCTGTGTAAAGCGCGGTATAGCCGAATTGTCCGGTTGCGCTTGGAGCGGTTTCGGATGTTTGCGCCGCGCCGCCAACGAGGGCCTCGGTGGTTTGCGGAACGCCCGCCTGCTTGAAGGTGACATTGCCGCTGGGCGCGCCCTGCTTACTGCTCACCGCCGCCGTTAATGTGAACGATTGCCCGACTACCACTTTCGTGGCGGACTGAGATAGAGTCGTCGTGGTTGGTTTGAAGCTGTTCTTGTTAAGGAGAATGGAGATGGTTCCCGCGCTGATGTCGAGGACTGCGACGTCCGGCGACCCATTCCCGTCGAAATCGCCGGTGACTGGAATTTGGCTGGTAAAGGGCAAGGGCGAAGTTCCAGAATCTATGAAACTTCCGTCGCTTTGACCGAGGTAGACTGGGTGCGAGCTGAAGCTGAGTACATCCGGGATGCCGTCGCCATTAAAATCGGCTGTGATCAAGCCCGTAAATTGAGAACTGAACTGAAAGCCCGCCCGAAAGCTGCCGTCCCCGTTGCTGAGGCCCGCTAGCGTAATAGAACTTCCAAAGTTGGTCAGGAGGTCGGTTAGCCCGTCGCCATTGAAGTCGCCCGAAATCGAGGCATTAAACCCCTGGAAGTCTGACTGGAAGTTCCCGCGCTCATCTTGCAGAAGAAGCTCCGCTCCGGCGTCTGTCGTAAGGAAGAGGTCCACCCTCCCGTCCCCGTTGAAATCACCCGCTTGTACTTGTTGCAAATCCAGGTCGTTTACGTCGTCATAAAGATCTCGGTAGAAGTTGAAGAGGTGGGGGCTGTACCCGCCGACAGAAAATTCTGTGGTGCCTATGATTTCCGGAATTCCGTCGCCGTCAATATCGGCGACACCAAGTCCGTGTAGTAAGTCCTTGGCAGAATCCACGCCGAAAAAAACCTGAAAAGTCCCATCGCCGTGCCCGGTTAAGAGATTGACAAATGACAAGTTTGAACCCGAACGATTGTTACAGATCACGGCCAGACCCGGTGTCCCATCTCTGTTAAAATCCGCGGCCACGATTTGGCCGGGAGTAATTCCAGTTTGGCTCTGGCAACCGGGAAAAGGACTGAGGGCGTTGAAGCCACCGTGGCCGTCCGCCAAGAGAATGGAGATGGAAGCGTCTCCGTTTACAACAGCCAGATCGGCGATGCCATCGCGGTTGAAGTCGCCGCTGGTGATGGAAACTGCATTGGGGCCAACCGCAAAGGATCCCATGCGAAAAGTTCCGTTGCCTTCTCCAAGCAGCACCTGCACGTTGCTGTCGCCGTTGTTGACGATGGCGACGTCAAGTTTTCCGTCGCCATTCAGATCGGCAAGCGCTAGATTCGTGGAGTGGAGCCCAGTTGGATAACTCGCACCAATCGCAAACGTTTCGTCGCCGTTGCCCAGAAGCACCGACACCGTGTCATCCGGGTTGTCATCGACGATCAGATCGATCTTGCCGTCGCCATTGAAATCGGCGGCTGTCAGCCAGGTGGGCTCGTTTCCGACGATGATGCTAGTCACCACTGCGAATGTGCCGTCGCCGTTGCCTTGGCAAATCACTATGCCGTTGGTGTCATTCAGCGCCACCGCCAGATCGAGCCGGCCGTCGTTGTTGAAGTCCGCGGCGGCGATGGAAATCGGAACTGATCCCAACGGTCCGACCACGAAGCTGCTGCCCGCCGAGAAAGTTCCTGAGCCGGTGTTCACCAGAATCGAAACCTCACTCTGCGGATTTGTAAGGCTGACTGCTGCAGATCCCACCGCCAGATCGAGCTTTCCATCTCCGTTGAAATCGCCGACAGCAATCGAAGAAGGAACAAGGCCAACCCCGTAATTCGCCTGTGCAGTGAAAGTGCCGGTGGCGCTGCCGGTAAAAATCGTTACGAATCCAGGGTTGAACTGGAGATTGGGATTGCTGATCACCGCGGCGAGGTCCAGGTTACCGTCTCCATCAAAATCGCCGACAGCTAATGCCGTAGGGAGGTAGCCGACCGCGTAGGTCGCGCCTGCAACAAAAGTTCCGTCTCCTTGCCCCGTGAGAATCGAAATGCTGCCGCCGGTGTCGACTTTGTTGGGATTGTTGTTCAAGACGGCGAGATCCAGATGGCCGTCGTGATTGAAATCTCCGGCTACGATGGCAACCGGATCGGCACCCACTGGGTAGTTGACGGCGGGCTTGAAGTTTCCGTCGCCGATTCCCAGAAGAATGGAAACCTGGTTCGTCTCGCTGCTGGTGACGGCTGCGTCCACAATTCCGTCGCCATTGAAGTCTCCGGTTGTAATTGCCAACGGTAAGGAGGCGACCGGACTCAGCAAAGTGGTGGTGAACAAGTTGTTTTGCGCGGCGGCCATGGTCGGAATCACCAGAAGAAGGAATATGCGGAACAAGCGGGAGTAGAAGCGGCTGCGCGACATTTGGTTCTCCTTTGATATCGGGCGATGTTGCACAATCTCTTGCAAATTCGGGTTACGGTTCGACCTTGTACAGCGTGACCATGCCCGTCACCATGTGTTCGTCGACGTGGCAGTGGTACATCCAGATACCGGGGTTGTCGGGAATCATGTCGGCGGTGATCATCTCCGCCTGCGCGAGCGTGACGACATCCGTGCGGTGTCCCTTGGCGAGGACGACGTTCCCGTGCCAGTGGGGCGTGTGGCCCTGAATGATGCCGCCGATTGACATCATGTACCAGCGCACGTGCTCTCCTTTTTTCATCGTCATCATCGGCCCGTCGCCGTACATGTAACCGTTGATGCTGGAGCGGAAGTTCTGAGAGGTAAAGCCGGTTCCGAAGAACGAGAACACTCCATCGCTGTCCATGGGCTTGCCTTCATACTTGTTCACGCCCTTGGGATCCGTGGTGAACGTCTGGATGTTGTGGTCGAGGTACCAGCTCGCGTTCTCGTCGAAGATCAGGAAAAGACAGATGAACTCACGGTCCACATCCTTGGGGCGGCCGTTGGGGTCGGCCGTGCCTCGCGCGGTAATGATGATAGGCCCGATCAGGCCGCTGGCTACGTCGCGCTGCTCGTTCACGTGAGAGTGATAGAGCCACACGACTGAGCTGCCGTCGGCGGGCCCGGGACCGGCGCGTTCGGTGACTTCCCAGTTATAGGTGTGAGTCTCACCGGGCGGAACAATGCTGTTGGCCTTGTCGGAGGCGGAAGAACCGTCCTGATAGACCGTACCTTCCGAGGCCTTCTCGTAGAACACTCCATGTGGATGCATGCTGTAAGGCCGCGTGGCATGGTTGCGGAAAACGACGCGGATGGTATCTCCGACCTCCGCGCGCAGCACAGGCCCGAGAATTCCGAGATGTTCCCACTCCGGAGCGCGAGGCTTGAGTTGGGTGAAGGAGGCATCGGTGTACTCGCGATAAATCGCCTTCCGATACACCTTGCCGATGCTGTGGGGCCCGCTCTGCATGAAGGTGGCGGCATAGCCGTCGAAATTCATGCCCATCATCTTGTTAACGCCGTCGGGACCGTAGTCCCAGTCCACTTCGTCAGCAGCGATGTAATAGGTACGCGTCTTTGCCAGAAGACTGCCCGAAGGCAATGAGTGACAAAAGGACGAACACGGCCGCCACTTTGAAACAATGAGTCATTTTCTCTCCTCTTCAACCCTGCGAGACGAACCGCAAATCAAAGTCTTACGCCCGCCTGCTCTGCGGCGAATTTGCCCACTATCGGCAGCCTGAAAAGCTTTTGCTGATAGGCCCGAACCATCAGGAAGATCCAGATTCCGAAGCCGGCGACAGTGAAAATCAACATCAACGGCAGAGCAATCAAGCCAAAGACTCCGGCCGTCAAAGGTGTTAGCACAGCCGAGAGAATCATCCAGATAATCCAAAAGGCGATCCAGGCGACATTGAAGAAAATCGACTGGAAAGCGTGAAAGCGAACGAAGGAGTTCGACTTGTACGGATCCAGGACAAGAAAAATGATTCCCGTCAGAAGCCGGCGAGGTAGGTGAGCGCTCCCACGAGATTCGTATCCATCGTCTTCGATCCCGCCTCCCCGGGCGGAGGCACGACCGCGACCCCAGCCGGACTCTCGATCGCAGAAACAGAGACATCTGGCCTGAGTTCTGTCGGCGACCCACACGACTGACAGAAGCGAGTGTCAGCGGCTAACGCGGTACCACAAGATTGGCAAGCGCTCATCTCTCCCCTCCTCAGGATTAAATTTGGTGCGCAACGACGGGAACTTTGCTTCCGACTGTCGGAATTCGCAAACCAACTGAGGGCAAATTGTGCATTAACTGCTTAATTCTTTCTGTTCTAGTGATTTAGGAGAGCCTGACTAACTCGTTTTAGCTCGTTTTCGTGCTAAACTCGACGCTCAAAACCTCGCCTGGCGTATGAAGGCCTCTGCCACAGACAATTCTCCCGCCCCGGAAATAAGCTACCGTTTCGGACTTTACGTGCTCGACCCGGGCGATGGCACACTGACGCGCGATTCGGTACGCGTGCGCTTGCAGGAACAGCCTTTCCAGCTATTGCTGTTGCTGGTGGAACGCGCCGGACAGATTGTTTCGCGGGAAGAGATTCGGAATCGACTTTGGCCGCAAAATACCTTTGTCGAATTCGACAAAAGCTTGGGAGTGGCGGTACTGAAGGTTCGAGAAGCTCTTGGGGATGATGCCGGTAATCCCAGATTTATCGAAACCATTCCTCGGCGCGGCTACCGGTTCATCGCGCCCGTTAAGGCAGAGGATTCCAGCCTGGCAAGCGTTGAGACCTGGACACCGGCCGTCCCTGATTCGTGGAAATTGAACAAAAGAGGTACGGTTAGGGCACTTCTTGCAGTCCTCGTAACGGTCGTTGTCGGCGTCGGGCTCTGGCTGTACGGGTCGAGGGCAAGGGTCTCTGAGCACGCCGCCATCGTGATCGGTGATTTTGAAAACAACACAGGCGATCCGGTGTTCGATGGCTCTTTGAGGCGCGCCCTCATCATCCACCTGAGACAGTCCCCCTACCTAAATCTTCTTCCAGATGAGAAATTGAGATCCGCCTTGCAGGCCCTTGGGCGTTCACCCGATGACAGCCTCACTCCGGCGTTGGCTAGTCAGGTTTGTCAGCGCTTGAACGGTGCAGCTTTGATTGTTGGTTCAATCCGAACCACTGGCCGGAATTACACCTTGTCCCTGGATGCCGGACGTTGCAGTGACGGAGCGTCGCTGATACATCAAACATTTTCCGCAGACAATAAAGAACAAGTCCTGCCCCGGCTCAGCTCAGAAGTAGACCATCTCCGCAGGAGATTAGGCGAGTCACGCGAATCATTGCAGAAATTCGATGTCCCAATGGAACAGGCAACAACTGGTTCCCTTGAGGCCCTAAAGGCCTATCAGCTCGGACTAGAACTGCGTACTCACTCGAAAAACCTTGAAGCACGTGCCGTGCTAAAAACGGCGATTACATTAGATCCTAATTTTGCCATCGCGTATGCACAGTTGGGATCAGCATACTCGAACTCGGGAGATGCGACTTACGCCAGACAATACTTTCAGAAGGCTTTTGAGCTCAGGGCCCGTGCGACCGAGCCTGAACGTCTTTATATAACGGGACGTTATTTTGACATTGTGACAGGGGAACGAGAGCATGGGTCAGAGACTTACAAGCTCTGGACGGAACTCTACCCAAACGATTGGCTGCCATACAACGCGATCGCGAACAACGCGGTTCTCTTGGGTCGATATGAGACGGCAGTAGATTCTGCGCACAAAGCCGTGGAGCTTGGGCCTTCTCAGGACTTTGGTTCGTCCAATCTGATTGCCGCCCTAATTGGGCTAAATCACCTAAATGACGCGAAATCGATTTGCGAACAGCTGCTCGCAAAAGGCCGCGACAATAGCTTTATCCATCTTGATCTTTTCGCAATCGCGTCACTGGAAGGCGATCAATCAGCGATTGATCATCAGCTCGAATGGGCTGGGAAACATCCCGATGACGTCGGAATGATGTTCGCTCGGGGATCGGCTGCCGCATCAGAAGGAAAGATTGAGGCAGCCACGAGACTCTTCGATCGAACCGCTGAAGTAGACATCAGTAATGGCGACTCGGAAGCAGCTGCCATCGCCCTGGTGGAATCTGCTGAGATGAATTCCGAGATGGGCCGCTCATCGATTGCCAAGCGGGAATCCGAACGCGCCTTGACGCTGGGAAAAAATGAAATGGTTTACGGCTTAGCGGCCATGGTTGCCCTCCGCCAACATGATCTGCAGAGCGCGCAGCTCCTGATGGCAGAGATGGATCACGATCACCCTCTCTCCACGTTCAATCTGGGAATTTACTCGCCAATGATCCGCACGTTCGCGGCGATCTCGAAACGAAGCTCACCCTCCGAAGTAAAGAGCCTTATGGAGCCCGCACTTCCGTACGAATCGGGATCGTTAGCAGACATGTTGCCAATCTATGTGCGAGGAGTAGCTTATCTAGCGGTCGATGCACCGGCTCAAGCAGAAGCAGAATTTCAAAAAATCAGCACACATCACAGCGTCGATGCGACGACGACTCTGTATCCGCTTTCAGTACTGGGGATCGCCCGTTGCCACAGCCTGCAAGGAAGAAAAGCCGAAAGCAGAGAAGCCTATTTGCACCTGTTCCATCTTTGGAAAGACGCGGACAAGGATTTACCAATTCTGCTCACAGCACGAGCGGAATTTCGTGCTCTTGGATCGTAGGCCTCACGATTCTTGGAAACTGCTGCTCATGGCTAAAAGCCGACGCTAGACGCGTTGAATCGGTATGTATTGATCGTCATAGGTTTATGCTGTCTTCTTATACCTCGTAATGGTAGGCAGAGGGTTTCCCCGGAACCTCCACTCGACGTTTGTGACCTCTTGGGGCGGATGACGGGCAAACCGGAAGTAGTCGGACGTTGTGTTCTGATGGGGCACTAAGTCCGCGCCCGCGATGGCTGAATCGACGGGTCGCTGGCAAGCGGCACGGGTGAGACTTGGGGCCGACGCTAGGCGAACATCGGCGCTGGTCACAGAGTGGTCACAAAACTGGGGCCACTCTGCAAAGTTAAGTTGTTGAAGGACAAGGGGGATACGCTGGTAGTACGCAGCCCTGAAAAGGCTGGCGTCGGGGGTTCAACTCCCTCCCTGGCCACCAAATCCTTAAAAATCAATACGTTTCCTGCCACTGTTAATCTGATACATCGAATGAATATTTCGTAAATCGATGATCTTCGATATTCGTAATCGTGTGCATATACTGGGGTTAGCAATTGGTAGAGCGCAGCCCATAAGGGCTTGGCGTCTACGATTGAACTGCACTGACTCGGGATGTGTTGTGGTCGGCAACGTTTCCGTGAGGAGAGATTTTTTCGCCCGTTTGGGCCTCTGCCGTGTGAAGGCCAAGTGTGATTTTGAGCGGTCGCGCTGATTCTGCAACAAGGCTCGACCTATCAGTCAGTTGCTGGAGGTTTGATTTCGCTGCAAGCACACGACTTCATGATTCATGGTCCAACGATGGTCCATTTATGGTCCAGATTTGAGCCAAAACAGGCCGACCTCTGCCCTTTAGGGCAGAGGTCATTTCCCTTCAGTCGGGAGCGCGGTACTCTGAAAGTGCACTAGTCTGACCCTTTCGGCTTGACTCGTGTAAACCGCCACCAGGCGGAAGCGCAAGGCAAGTTGCTTGCCGTCCCTGCGCGCCAGCGTCCGGCTCTCTCCGGTTACGATCGCGGTTTCTCCGTAGATCCGAATACGCTCGCCAACAAGTTTTATGGATGTGAAGGTCAGACCTCCAAGCCTCAGATCCTTTAGAACAGCTTCCTTGTTAAGGACGGAGCCGTCCGATCTCACGAGCATGTAGTCGTGCGTGTAAAGGTCCGCAAGCGCGTCGTAATCTTGATCGATAAGCGAGCGATAAAATATGTCGCGATGAACACGAAGCACTTCTTCTGCTGTCATCAGTACCTTTCAGTTGGCCCGACGGTCGCTCAGGAGACTATTCACAGCCTTCGTTCGCGCGCATGCGCTAACTTCTAGAGGATGTTGGGTCGAACCCTGCCCTCGCGGTAGGAGTGCACTGGCGAAATCTGCGAGTCGGCGCAGCGCTTTCCTCCGCGCTTGCGATACTTTATTCGGATTGCATCCGAGCATCAGAGCGCAGTCGCGATCCGAATAGCGCTCCAGGACAGACATCACAAAAACGAAGCGTTCAAGCGGGGCGAGTTTGGTCACAGCATTGAGTTTGTCTTGCACATGTGTCTCGTGTAGCCCTGCACTCCACGAATCCCGTTTTTCGTTTGGCCGGTTTGACAACGGGGAGACGATCTCAATCGCTTTTTCAATTAGAGTGCGGTTTACCCAGGATCGTGTCCATTCCTTGAACACCGCCTGTTCTTTGAAAGCTTCCTCGACCGTCGATGCCAAACCTTGCTCGGCTTGCTTGTGGTCTGCGGTCAGCAAGAAGGCGAGGAGGTACAAACGCTTTATGTCTTTTTCAAAGACCTCGCAGAAGTCGGCGTGTTTAGCGTAATCAGCGCGGAAGTTCTCGATCTCGGGTTTTCGAAAACGAAACATGTATCACCTTCCGTGGTCTGTTGGTCGACGGTGCGACGGTTGGAATGATTCTCGTCCATTCCAAACAGCTTGTGACGTAGGCTCCCCCTGCAACAGGAGCGCCGGTTGCCCGTCATACAAGCCGATCGCCTTGTATTCAATCGAGCGACACTGGCGTCCATCGATCAGATTAGGCAGTAGAGCAACAGAGGGTATATGCGTGACTGTTGCTTTCACTTCATCAACTTCGTAGGTTCCGCAGTAGGCGATGTAACCACTCCCAGCCGCTTCGTACTCTTGCGGCGTGCCATGATGCCAGTCCGATGAATGAAAGGCGGGACGGTCCGGCTTCATCAACTGCGCGGAGACAAATCCATCCACTGTGTAGATCAAAAACCCTTGCGGATTGGGGCCGAATGGTTGCGTATCTTCCGAGCCTTCATGCTCATCAATGTAGGTCATCAGACGCCATACTCCTACGAGCCGGTTCCCGTAGCTCGATTGTTCTCCGGCCTGGCGCTTCAGATTGAGGGGTATATGTGACGGTATTCATGCTGCCGCTCCAAATGTCTTGTAGTCCGTATAGCCATGTTCCGCGCCGCCGTAGAACGTGGAGCGGTCAAAGGCGTTCATGGGGTAATTTGCCCCGATCCGTTCGACCAGGTCCGGGTTCGCAATAAAGAGCCGACCCAAGACGATTGCGTCTGCCTGCTTTTGCTCGATGGCCAAGGTCGCGCTGGCGGGTGTGTAAGCACCCGCAGAGAGTAGTGGTCCTTTGAATACGGACCGAAAGAGTACCGCGTTGTTCACCGCGCCTTCGTGCAGTTCGTCCGAGAGACCGATCTCAGATCCGCGAGCTTCGATCAGGTGCAGATAAGCAAGATGACATTCGCTCAACCTCTCGATCACGAAGCTGAAGAGCTCTTCGGGCTTGGTATCGTGGATGCCACCATACTGCCCGAAGGGCGAGAGACGCACCCCGAGACGATCTGCGCCGATAGCCGCGCTGACATCCGCAACAATATCGAATAGAAACCGGCACCTGTTCTCCAGCGTACCACCATATTTGTCGGTCCTTGTGTTGGTTCCATCTTCAAGAAACTGTTCGATCAGGTGGCTGTTTGCTCCCTGCAGTTCTACTCCGTCGAATCCTGCCTCGATGGCATTCAGAGCAGCCTGACGAAAGGTACCGACGATGACTGGAATTTCAGCAGCTTCCAAGGCCCTGGGAATTTCAGCCGTGACCGGTTGGAAATCTTTGGTGAGGGCAGGAATATTCCCAACAATCGCGGAGGGTGCAACGGGTACAGATCCATCCGGCCGCAACGAGGAATGCGAGTTGCGTCCGTTGTGAGCTATTTGCATGATGATCCATCCTCCGCGAGCATGGACGGCATCTGTGACCGCTCGCCAGCCTCTTATCTGTTCTGCCGTGTAAATTCCCGGGGCATTGGGGTAGCCATGGGCATCATCACTGACTGCCGTTCCTTCAGAGATGATGAGACCCGCCGAAGCGCGCTGGGCGTAATACTCGGCGTTCAGCGGGGTCGGCACATTGTTGGCTCCGGCACGCATCCGCGTGAGCGGCGCCATAATGATTCGATTGCGAAGCTGGATGGCTCCGAGCTGTAGAGGACTGAAGATGCGATTCTTTTGACATTGCGACCTTCCTGTCGTTGTCGATGGCTAAAGAAGCGTGATCTCGCCCATGTCGATTGCCACGAGGAGCGGCTCTTTCACCAGCTGATAATCGCCTTCATACGCATACACTCGACGCTTTGTCGGAATGATGATGCCGTCCACGTCGCGATATTCCGAGGCGTAGTTCAGTCCAGTGGCGCCGCCAAGAATATCCACCGTGTAGTCGTGCCGGCGAAGTAATCCATCGGGTCCAAAGCAGGAGATCTGTTCCCGTGTGTGGCTCTTCACATACGTGGGGAAGGTCACTTTCAGTCGCCGCCAAGTTTCGCCCTCGACTTGAATCGGCGAGATTTCCTCACTAGTGAATCCGTCACGGGTGTAGAGGAAAGGCGTATTCAGGTAAGTCCACAAGGCCTCGCCCTGGAAATACGCGACGTGAAAATCGTCCCACGGCGTTTCGCGAATTTGCCCTTTGAAGGATACTTCAGGATTGTCGCGAGCTTCGATGAGTGTTCCATCGTTCCGCTCGATCACAATCCGTTCTGGCTCAAATATGGAACGCTTGTCCTGACCCGGAAAGTCAGTGATCATCCGTTCTTTCGCTGTGTCTACCGTCATTACTATGTCCTTCAGATAGTCGCCTTTGCTCTTCACAAACCAGATCCCGCCCGTGATGGATGCCGCAACCTTGATTGCCTTCACTTTCTTCCAACGGTCGAGACCGCCGTGCGCTTTGACTGCCGTTTGCAACAGGTCATTCATAAAGCCTCCGATTACTTCGTATGCCATTGTTTGTTAGACGTTGGTGGTGAGTGCGCTCGGTCGTGCGGTAGGTGGAAAGGTGAGGCCAAACATGGGCCGGCCGCTCTTCGACTCGGCTTCCGTTGCCTCGTTCTGGATTACGTCCCAGTGCTCGACGAGGACCCCACTCTGCAGTCGCACAATATCTGCGACGATCCAATTTCTTGCCAATCCATGGCCGGAAAAGCGTCCATGCAAAATGACATAGTCGCCTTCAGTCGTAGCCAGACCGTTTTCGTACCGAAGCGTCGCTGGAAGCGACTTGATGAAATCAAAGAGCCCACCGCGACCCCCTGGTATGTACGCGCTATGCTGAATGTAATCGGGAGACCAAAAACTCTCCGCAGATATGTAATCTCTTTTGTTGAAGAGCATTTCAAACGCTTCGAGGACTGTGTCTTTATTCGTGGAACAACAAACTCCAGTCATGCTTCCTCCTCATTCGATCGAAAAAACGGGAATCTAAAGGTGACGATCCGAGAGCCGCCGCCAGCGAAAGTGTTTGTGTCATGCCACCAGGAGAGCTTCATATGCCGGATAGTCCGTGTACCCATGCTCGCCAAAGGTGTAGAAGGTGCTCCGGTCATAGTCAGAGAGCGGCAGACCTTCCCGTATGCGGCGCGGAAGATCAGGGTTCGACACAAAGTGACGTCCGAACGCGACCGCATCGACCGCACCCTTCTCGACGATCTTCCCGGCCGTCTCGGGCTCGAACCCTCCCGCAGCGATTAGTTTGCCTTTGAAAACAATTCGCAGTTGCTCGGAAGCCACGGCTCCTTGGCCGGCATTTACATCTTCGCTTCCGCCCACGCGTGGCTCAATGATGTGGAGATATGCCAGACCAAACTTGTTGAGGTATTCCGCTACGTACGAAAATAGAGCTTTTGGATCGGAATCCGACATGCCATTCCAAGTGCCACTTGGCCCAATGCGCACGGCTACGCGGTCGGAGCCCCAAACGGAAGCCAACGCTGTCACGATCTCCGAAAGAAAGCGAGTGCGGTTTTCGATAGAGCCACCGTATTCATCCGTACGCTTGTTGCTGCCGTCCTGAAGAAACTGATCTACCAAATAACCGTTCGCGGCGTGCAGTTCGACGCCCTCGAAGCCGGCATCCATCGCACGCTCCGCCGCCCCGCGGTAGTTCTGCACAATCCCCGCGATCTCGGTCACAGTAAGCGCGCGGTGCGGAGACGGCTGGACCCACCCTCCTGGAATCGACACCAGATGGCTCGGGTGTTGCCAATAGGCCGGGTCGACGGATGCTGAGACAGGCATCTCGCCGCCGGTCATTGCCGTATGCGACGAACGTCCGGTGTGCCAGAGCTGTGCAAACATATGTCCGCCTTTGGCATGCACGGCCGAGACAATCTTCTTCCAGCCGTCAACCTGTGTGTCGGAGTACAAGCCCGGCGAGCCCAGCCATCCGCGGCTGGTCAAAGAAATGTTCGTCGCTTCCGTTATGATGAAGCCGCCATCCGACGCTCGTTGCTTGTAGTACTCCTTCATCAGCTCACCGGGAACGGAGTCGGGTTGGACAGAGCGCGACCGCGTTAGGGGCGCCATAACAACACGGTGTTTGAGCTTGAGCGGCCCGAACTCGACGGGAGTAAAAAGAACTTTTGTTCTTTCCATTAGCGTGAACTCCTCAGGCACTGTTTTGGAGAAACCCATCTGGCCCCTCGGAACATGATCGAAGGTAAGGCTCGATGAGAGAATTCGAAAGACCAGATCGAGTACCGAACTACAAGCCCTTTGGAGCTATGAGAAGAGGAACTGCGGTGAGACGAATGTTGTCCGGCACGTTTACGAACCGTGCGGCGGGTCTCGCCCTAGTTGGGTGGCTTTTTTTCAGCAGTGGTTTTTCGGACGACTACTTGTCGTCGACCGAAAAGCCGGGCGTCAATTGAAAAAGCACCTGGACCGAGCATCAAGACAGCAATCGCCAGGAGAATACTTAGCGAGCAGTGCGCTAGTCCCGCCGTTCCGACCTGATAGAGGATGATGCCTTGCACGGCGAGCGACCCGATGCAACTCACTGGCGTCAGGACCCCGAGGAGTAGTGCCAGACCGAAAGGCAAGAAAGCGATACATATCCAACTGGAACAGCTTTCGCCGTTGCTCATTACGCTAGCGATTCCAGCTGCCACCGCGCAAAAGCGCAGAATGGCCAGGCCAAGTCCTGGAACTCCTGCGGGAAACATCGTAAACAGTCGCTGCACCTTGCGAGTCTAGAAGCGTTAATGCCCGATCGCAGTCTCGAAAGGAATTGTTATCAGTAGCCCTTTCGGGTCGCTTCTCTTAAGACAGGCAAACGAGTACTCTTCAAAGATCAGCCTGAACCCGGCTCGATAGGTCCTAGGGAAGGCCCGAATGACGGATATCAAGAAAATCAAAGTGCTTATCGTGGATGACCATCCGCTGATGCGTTCGGGAATTGCTGGCGAGGTCAATGAGCAAGCTGATATGCAAGTGGTAGGCGAGGCCGCGGATGGAACGGAGGCTCTCGTTGCTTTCAGAACGCACCGCCCTGACGTAACGCTCATGGATCTTCGGATGCCAAACGTCAACGGCGTAGACGCGATGCTTTCCATAAGGAAGGAGTTCGCGGACGCACGGTTTATCGTTCTGACGACGGTCGCTGGGGACATTCAGGTGGTGCGGGCCTTCGAAGCAGGCGCAAGAGGCTACCTGCTCAAGAACCTCGTGAGGACCGAACTTGTCGACACAATCCGGATTGTGCATGCTGGGAAGAAGAGAGTGCCCACCGAGATCGCTCAACTTCTCGCTGAGCACTTCACAGAAGATGACCTCACACAGAGGGAAGTTGAAATCTTACGCGGAGTGGCTAGAGGTAACTCAAATAAGATTGTCGCGGACCAGCTCAACATTTCCGAGAATACGGTTAAGAACCATGTAAAGAGCATCCTTTCCAAGCTGGGAGCAAACGATCGCACCCATGCGGTCGTTATCGGCCTGCAGCGCGGCATCATCGAGTCCTGAAATGCTGTTCCCAGGCAAGCGTGATTGCCCGGATTCGCGATCCATTTAACAAATCGACATCATGGCCACATAGGGCTAACTCTGCGAGGCTCGATCGGAACTTCCCTGTGCGTCGCGAGCCCTGTAGGTTCGTTGCATGCTTGGCGAGCGCGCAAGATCAAGCTCTCCATCGCGAAAGGCCAAACAACATGAAGTTCTATCACGGATTACGAGCCATTTCCTTCTTTGCGATTGCACTCGCCCAATTTGCATTTCCGTTGGAGGGCACATCGCAGGTCACAAACAATCAGCCGATCAAAAACATTGTTTTGGTGCACGGTGCGTGGGCCGACGGATCAAGCTGGTCAAAGCTGATTCCGCTTCTTCAGTCAAAAGGCCTGCATGTCGTATGCGTCCAGAACCCACTGACCTCCTTTGCCGACGACGTAGCTGCAACGAAGCGGATCATCGATGCGCAAGATGGCCCGGTTCTTTTGGTCGGACATTCTTATGGTGGTGCCGTCATCACTGAAGCCGGCAACAATCCGAAGGTCGCAGGCCTGGTTTACGTGGCAGCATTCGCTCCAGATCACGGAGAGTCGGCGGCGAGTATGGGAAAGCCGTATGGCGCTACGCCCGGCGTAGGAGAATTGCGGCCTATAGAGGACGGATTCCTGGTCCTCACCCCAAAGGGGATTCAGGAAGACTTCGCTCCTGACCTTACCCCGGAGGAACAGCTGATCATGATTGCAACCCAGGCTCCGACTCAAGGCGCAGCACTTGGCGCCGCGATCTCAACACCGGCCTGGCGCAGCAAACCGACTTGGTTTGTCATCGCCTCAAGCGACCGCATGATTGTGCCCCAACAGGAGAAGGATAGCGCAGAGAAAATGAATGCAAAAACTCTAACCCTTCCGACCAGCCACGTGCCTATGCTGTCGAGACCGAAAGAGGTGGCGGCCTTCATCATTGATGCTGCAACGGACCCAACCAGGCTGACAACAGCCAAGAAATAGCTACTTCTGCGATAAACGGTCTCGCTCGCGATTGTTGCGGACGAGACCGTCCCCATTTTCAGGCTTTCGTCGCGTTCGCTCTTACCTAAACCAGCTCTCACACTGCTCTAATGCCTTCGCCGACGGCGATGTAGCCACGAAACATCTATTTGGCTCGCATCGGCTTGGCATGCCGAGACCGGCACTGTGTTAGTGTTAGCTACCCTCTGACTGGTGCATATTCGACACTGATGCCGCAAAAGACCGCTCATGTTCAAATGCCAATCAGCTGCCTTGGCCATCCTGACTGCAATGCTCTGCGGCTTGCCGGCGGCTGCGCTCGATCCTAATCGAACCCTTCAGCAATTTGATCACACGTCTTGGACGATTCGTTCTGGAGCACCGAGTGGCATCAACGCTCTGGCACAGACCACCGACGGCTATCTTTGGCTCGGAGCGACGTTGGGGCTTTACCGATTTGATGGGGTCAGTTTCGAACTCTATCACCCACCCCGCGGCCAGACCTTGCCGCACGCCTCGATTCAGAGTCTGTACGCGACGCGCGAAGGCGGCCTCTGGATTGGATATACGCTGGGCGAGGCGACCTTACTGGAGAACGGTAGCATACACAATTATCTCTACAAGGAGGATAAACCGCCGCGTGGTACCGTCATTAGCTTCCTACAGGTAGAGGACGGAACCATCTGGGCCGCAGCAGCGTCGGGCCTGGGTCACTTCAGCGGAGGTAAGTGGCAGCGAATCGAAGGTGACATGCACTTCGACTCTAAGGAAGCCAGCTATCTTTTTCAGGACCGCCAGGGCACCCTTTGGGTGACGACTACCAACAATGTGTACTTTCTGGCGAAGGGCGCGAAGGAGTTTGTAAAAACGGGCTTCAAGACTCTTGAATTCGCACACTGCGTCCAAACCCCCGACGACACAATCTGGATAGAGGATCCGCTCGGAGTGGTTCCGCTCACTCGGCAAATGCCGAAAACCGTTTCAGCGCGACTTCGACTTCTGGCCACGAGGAACGCGGATGGGTTGATGGTCGATCGGGACGGAACTCTATGGGAATTTCCCGATCTCGGAGGTGTGCTTAGAATCTCATTCCCAGCGATCGTCGCGGCGCAACCGCCTCAGGCCCGCGTCGCCAGCGTGCAGCGCTTTACGCACCTGAACGGGCTCACCTCCGATCAGATAGCTGCTTACTTGGAAGATCACGAGGGCAACATTTGGGTCGCAACGGCGCGCGGACTCGACCGATTTCGAACGACCGTTTTCACTCCGGCGCCAATACCGGAAGGCCTCCAGAGTCTCGGGCTCGCGCCCGAACCAAGTGGAGCCATCCTGATTGGCTCAGACGCCAACAGCCCTGCTCGACTGGACCGTCAAGGATTTCGATTTGTAAAGAGCGCAAAGGTAGATCGGGTCACCTCCTTATACGCAGATCCGGATGGCAGAATATGGGTCGGCGGTAACGGCACATTGGGTTACTTACGAGGAGACAACTATTTCAATTTGCCCGTACCGCCAGATCCAAATAAACGAGTCGGTCCAACCGAAACGCAGGCGATGACTAGGGGGCCGGACGGCGATCTTTGGATCTCGATCAGCGGACGCGTAATTACGCGCGTCCACAACGGTGTTTGGCTGCCTGACAACACTCGGAACGAAACCGGGAACGCGGCGACACTCGTTACCGACCACACCGGTCTCATCTGGGCCGGCTACAGGAATGACCTGGTATCCGTGCACGACGGAAGCGAAGTTCATTTTTATGATGCAACCCAGGGGCTGAACGTTGGCGACGTTACGGCCATGCAAGAATCCGCGTCGCGGATGTGGGTCGGAGGCGAGCATGGATTGAACCTCTTCGAGAACGGCCGCTTCATCCCAATGACATTCGCCGGCCGGCCAACGATAGAGGGCATTACCGGCATCGTCTTTGCGAATGACGGTAGCTTGTGGCTGAACGCGCTGACCGGAATCTTTCGTATCCCCAAGGAGGAGGTCGCTGCATTCCTCGCCGATCCCCGTCACGCGGTGAGCTTCGATCCATTCAATTACCTGGATGGAATACCGGGCGACGCCGGGATACTCTATCCCCTCCCGACCGTGGTCAAGACGACCGATGGGCGAGTCTGGTTCAGCACCACGGGCGGGCTGGTGTTCGTCGACCCCGCCCACATTTACAAGAATACGATTGTGCCATCTGTCGCGATAAGGGGTGTTCGTGAGGATGGCCGCTCGTTCGAAGCAGAAGCCGCTGTTCAGTTAGCGAAGGGGACGAAATCGCTCGAAATCGATTACACCGCCCTAAGCTTATCCATTCCCGAACGCGTGCTCTTCAAGTACAAGCTGGAGGGCTTCGACAAAGATTGGCAAGAGGCGGGCACCCGCCGGCAAGCGTTCTATACGAGTCTGCCGCCGGGACGCTATTCGTTTCACCTTATCGCCTGCAACAATGATGGAGTTTGGAATACTGCCGGCATTACCTTGCCGATCAATCTGCCAGCTGCTTTTCTGCAAAGTTGGTATTTCAAGCTGCTGTGCGCCACATTTCTAGCAGGTCTGCTCTGGTGTGTGTACCTTCTTCGTATCAATCAGGCGGAGGGGCGGATCAGAACCAGGTTGTACGAGAGGCTCGCAGAACGGGAGCGCATCGCGCGCGACCTCCACGATACTTTCTTTCAAGGTATCCAGGGGCTGCTATTACGCTTCGATTTGGGAATGAAGCGACTTGCCAAAGGCGATCCTGTTCGAGACCTTCTTGAGGACGCTCTGATTCAATCCGACCAAGTCATGCGGCAGGGACGTGAGCTGGTACTGGATCTCCGCACAAGGAGTAGTGAAGCTGGCGACCTGGCGCACGATCTGCAGGCTACAGCAACCGAGTTCGCCAAACAGTACCCAGCACAATTCACCTTAGTAGTGACCGGCAAGGAGAGAGCGCTGAATTCATTGATCGCGGAAGAACTCTACAAGCTCGGTAGCGAGGCGATGTTCAACGCATTTCGCCACGCGAGCGCTACCAGCATCGAAGCTGAGATCGCTTTCGGTGCCAACGAACTCGGCTTGAACGTTCGCGACGACGGGACCGGCGTGCCTCAGGACATTCTGCAACATGGTGGTGTCGATAAGCACTACGGACTACCGGGGATGAAAGAGCGGGCCGAACAAATAGGAGCTCGGTTTTCTATTTTCAGCCGAACTGGAGCCGGGACTGAGATTGAAGTAAGAGTCCCATCGAAGGTTGCCTATCGATCGGCTCGACGCAGTGTCAACGGCCTACTCCAAAAATTACTGAAGCACACGGACACAGAGATCTGACTGCGAATCGGAGCATGCCCAAAATCTGGGCCACTAACAGTCCACGAACTGTTTCCAAGGGTCATTAAAACGTTTCTGTAGCGCCATCCGTGCCGCGTGTTTTCAGTTAGTTACGGTTGAAGATTTCGCTGTCACGGCAGAGGCCGCGGGGTTCCACTAACGTTATTCTCTTTTCTCTTGTCTTCTAATCCTGGAACATTTCTACACGACGCTTAGGCGAACATCGGCGCTCGCCACAGAGTGGTCACAATAAAGGGGCCATATTTCTGGGAAGTCGTCGTGGAGGATCCCTTGGTTCCGGCGTTACTTTCTAATCTCCTCCCGCGCGGGTCGGACCACTCGGCCCGGCCGGCAATAGCTCCGGATGGAGGTTTCGCAGCCAAGCTAGGGTGTTGTTCTTGAGTTCCTCCGCCAGTTTCACCATCGCTTCCAATTCTTGATCTGACACGGCACCTGCAACGTCATATACCGATTTGTTCCTCTTATTGTTGAATGTCTTGAATCTTTGAATGACCTTCGGGTTGGCTTTTATGGTGAGTTCGAGAGATTCGATTGTTTTTACGTGGTGACCCGCTTGGGTAACGGTGCGAAGACCGGAGGCGCGGAGCGCTGTCGTCGCGATGCAGAGTGCGGCGTTGAAAGCAGCGATAAATCGAAGGTCGGTCGAAACAGCTTCGACCTTTGAATCCGCAAGGCTACGATCCACAATTCCCAGAAGATCCTTGATCTCACCTGTGCTGGTCGGCTCCCGCCTTAGCCAACCGTACTCCACCCACTTTTCTAAGCTCATCCTCGTCTCCTAGCAAAAATTCCTTTTGGCCTTTGAGCACGGCGGTCAAAAAATGATTCCCGCTCGCAAGTTTCGACTTGAATTCCTCGACGGAATACACGGTCGGGTTGATAGGGCGGCCGATGTTTTTCTCCACTGTAGAAAGCCGTGAAAGGATCTCGTCAAGTGTGGCCTTCCCAACAACCATTAGATCAACATCACTCTGTGCCGTTTCTTCCTCGCGTGCGACGGAGCCGTAAACAAATGCCACAAGGACTCGCTTCGCCAAAGGATGCAACGCCGATCGCAAGACACTAAAGATGCCAATTGTCTTGTTCACCAGGGCCTGCATCTCTCGAAATATGGGCGCGTTTCGGTTCGCCTGATAGAAAACCTGACTGCCCACTGAACTGCGAACGATAAGTCCCACTTTTGAGAGATTTTCAAGCTCTCGTTGAACCGCACCAACGCTGGCATCTACTTCGCGTGCAATTTGGCGTGTGTAGAATGATTGATCGGCCCTGCCATAGAGCAGGGCGAGGATAGCGCCCCGCGTGCGTCCGAACAGAAGGTCCCCGAGACCGTTGCGTGTACTCATTCCGAGAACAATTGTACTCAGGATGAGAACGGATTTCAAGGGTTAGCTTCGATTCGCTTATCCTCTTTAAGTGTTCTCGTTTAATGGTTCGGCCGACGCTTAGGCGAACATCGGCGCTGGTCACAGAATGGTCACAATAAATCGGCCATCTCGACGGATTAAGTTGTTGAATGAAAAAGGGTTTAGGCTCAAAGAATACAGCCCTGAAAAGGCTGGCGTCGGCGGTTCAACTCCGTCCCTGGCCACCACAGTTTCAATCATTTGCAGATATCGTATTTCGCTCTTTGGCTGCAATTGGCTGCAATTTCGTGCTTCAATTGACGTTCGTACCTAAAGCACTGAGTCGGTTAACTACGCGCTGCTGACTCTCCGGAACGAACTGTTGATAGATGTCAAGCGTTGTCGTCGCTCGAGAATGTCTCATCTGGCCCTGCGCATCCTTCACGTCCGCACCAGCCATCTTTAACCAAACTGCGTGCGAGGTTCTGAGACTTCGCCAGTTAACCCAGCCTAAACTCAGTTTTCGCGCCGCTGGTTTGATGAAGCGAGTCAGGATGTTGTTGTCACGGATTGGCTTGCCATCTTTAACCGATTGAAATATTAGATCGTCTGGTTTATCCGACTTAACGACCCGATATTTGCGGATGGCGCGGCCTGCCCTTACTTCGATTGTTAAAAGTTTCATATGGTGGATCCGCTCAACAACACACCGGTTCACGTCGATTGTGGCATTCGAGGATTCGCTTTTCGGCGCACCCCAATCGCCACGGCAATATCGCTCATCGATTGTGATCGACTCCTCGTGTATGTCATCCCACTTGAGCCCCGCTAATTCGCTCACGCGAAGACCCGTGTAAATCGCCACATACACCATCGTGGCATAGGGTTCGGGCATAAGCTCCAATAATTGATTGAATTGAGCTGGGCTAAGGTAGGGCTTGTTGCGTTTCTTACCTCGTCTTTCCGCTGGCATCCGAACGTTTTCAACGGGGTTTTTGACAAGAAACCCGTACTCGACAGCGGAGCGCAGCACGCTCGATAGCACGTCACGTATCTTGTCCCGCGACTCGTGGGCCAAGACGGACGTTGCCATATTGGAAAAGTATCTTTGGATTGATAGGGGGCTAAGCTCGCGCAACGCAAGCCCGCCGAACGTGGGAAGAAGGTAATTCTCAAGAATTCCTTCGGAACGATCGCGCGTGCTCTTTGCGAAGAGTGGCATAACCACCGTCAGATATGTGCGTTCAACATAGTGAGCGAAATTAGTCGCTGAACCGATGCTCTGCAACTCGTGGTTCAGGGGCCTCAAGTACTCGGCAGCAACTTTCCGCACTTCGCGTTCCGACATCGCCACCGGTGCAAGTCTCACTCGTTTATTACTGCGTTGTAGTTTTCCGTCGACGAAGACGTCCTGACGTACCTGGATCGTCCACCATTTGCCACGACGTCGCGGTTTCGGATTTTGAAATCTCCGGCGCGCCATCCGCTCAAATTCTCCCTTCAGCGGATTGCCGGTGTTTGCCTCGGCCAACAAGATAACACGATCCGAGTGAGGAATCGCCGGAACCTGCTGGCTAGAGGCCACCACGTTACTCACGTCTCCTTTCAAATATCGGTCGGGGGGTTCGAGTTCTGTTCTAGTCGCAAATGGGCTCTCACGCAGCCTTCGCGGCGTAAAGCGGCAAGTGTTTTACGCTGACTATCGACAGAACGCAGATGGGCGGCGGAGATCAGGCGCTAGCGGTATTCCGTAACGGAGAGTAAGTGGAGAGTTGGGAGTTGAGTGACTTGAGGCGTATCCGATAGTTAATTCAATAGTCCTCTATCGCGCAGGTCGCGCCTTATCTTACTGATCGCAATCTCGATCTTTCTCTTCGTCCGCGGATTTCTGTAGGCGGCGAAGAATGAGCGATCCTCCTTTTGATTCCTCCAACCACGCGGCAACTCCTCGCCGCCGTCGGCATCGAGGAAGCGGCAAACTTCAGCATCCGTGGCCGTAGGATTCTTGGTGAGAGCCCCAAGGATCGCTCGTTTGACTCCAGAGCGGTATCTCAACATGAGAGGCTTGGTCAGGCTCTCGCGGCGTTGGTTTCCTTTCACCGCGGTCGGGGCGGGTGTCTGCGTTCTTGATTGCGGTTCGCTTTCAGGTGAAATCTTTCGTTTTGCAAGAATCTCGTGCGTGGTGTCAACAAGGTCTTTCAAAGTTGACTTCAGCGAGAGAATCCAACGATTTTCACGCAATTGTCTGAGCGCTCGTCGGGTGTCAGTTTCGTTCCTTCGCTCCCACGCAGCTGAAGCCTCGTACTTGGTATTCCCATTTGGCTGCATGTACAGCCATCCCGGAGCACGCCAATCGGTGCGAAACACAATCTTCTCCAAGAATTCGTGGTCGGCATCGGGTACGATATCTTCGATCTTGTCACAGACGGACGTTATCCATCGTTCTACGGTTCGATCTTCACCTTCTATGAGGTCGACGGTCTGCAGGAATGCCCAATCGATGGGCGCTGCACCGATGGGTCCACTCTGGTTCAGGGATATTTCCAAGAACCGACCAAATGCATACTTCACTATTTCCTGAAGTTTTCCGATGCAAGCGTAAGAATAGTTCTTAAAAACGGTAGGCTCTGTCGTCCCGGAGGGTAACAGATGCAGATCTTTGAAGCACTTCTTTCTAAAGTAATTCAATTGAACGTCACATAACGCACCGAAATCTTTGCGGATGTTCTTTACCCCTCTCAGCAGTGGAGGTGGCGTGATAACCTTCCAGCTATCGTCTACGGGTTTGACCTCGTTCAACGAGGACTGCGCATCCTGTTCGACTTCATCGGGAAATTGGTCGGAAGTGCCACCTCCCTTCGCAAGGCAGAGACGAAGCCTCTTTTGCCAATGTGTGTAGTACATCCGTTGCAGTTCGCGCTCTGAGGGCGAGCGAGTATCGTCCGCCTGAAGACTTTTCAGACATTGCTCAACCTTATCCAAATCCATTTCAAGTTCTGATAAATCATCGCTTCGGAGCAATTGTGATTTCCCTCAGTACGAATCGATAAACAAACTCTACTCCGCTGCCTCTGGTCGGGAAAGGGTTTCCGAGCCGGGTGTCTACGAAAGCGGTGGGGCTAAAAATGCGAAACTGAAGTGAGCATGACATTGAACAGGTTCAGCCCCTGATGAGGTCAACCGTTTAGACATAATCCGGCGGGGCTGGGGCACTGAAGGAAGGTGACGGCAGGCAGCCCTACTTGCCGCTTCTCGGCACCGTTCAGGCATCGATCAAACCCTCGCAATTTACCGTTTCCTACCGTTCAACGGTGGGGGGGTATACCAGACCCGATTCTCTCAAGCATCACAGAAGCGTCAGCAAAGTTCTCAAAAACGCCGAGCCGCTGAAACCTCTCTTCCCCATCTGCCGATTGCGTTTCTGGCAGCTCATGCAGCGATACGCAGCCGCTGCGGGAATCCCCAAACACCTGGCGCACCCCCATATTCTGAAACACTCCATCGCGATGCAGACGATACGGAAGGCGGGCATCGAGAACGTGAGAAAGTATCTCGGGCACAAGTCAATAGCCTCCACCGGAGCTTATCTGCAGGTGGACGACGATCAGGCCAGCCGTGCCATCACCGGGGCCGCAAAAGCATAGCTTTACGAGCCCTCTTTTCCGGCAAAAACAGAGGTAACTCAGTAGTCAACCATGAAAACGGCAGAAAATAGCCGGCGGATGAGTAAAAACCTTGCAAACACGGCGCTGGACGCGGCTTTTACTTTTGCCAAGGATGAGTGGACGCCCACAGCCTCCGCGAACCAAATGACCTAAGACGACGATCAGGCGAGCCGCGCCATCACCGGGGCCGCAAAAGCATAGCTTTACGAGCCCTCTTTTTCAGCAAAAACATGGGTAACTCAGTAGTTAACCATGAAAATGGCAGAAAATAGCCGGCGGATGAGTAAAAACCTTGCCAACACGGCGCTGGGCGCGGGTTTTACTTTTGCCAAGGATGAGTGGACGCCCACAGCCGCCGCGAACCAAATGACCTCAAAGTTTTGCCTGGAACGCAACATTTATAAAACGCCAACAGGCAAGTCGGCTACGACGAAGTCTGTGCAGGACGACGCGAAGGCGTGAAACTCGGCAGCACTGTTGGAGGAATGGCGAGATGCATAGTTGGTTCAAAACGTGCCGCGGAGTGGCGTCGTTATCGGCTGTGAGACTGATCCACAGACCCATGGCTCTTATACTGCCGATCATCCTGCTTGGTGTACTCGCGCGTCCTCAGTCCGTTCCCAACAGCCTTGAGGAAATTGTTGAGACCAAAGAAGGTTCTCTCAGTCGACTCCTATCTGTTAACGGCCTGCCCCTTACCCCGAAACAACAGATGGAAGAGGATGAGCGTGGGCGGGAGTTAATGACCAGTCGAGGTGCGCAACAAAAATTGCGGCGATCTCTGGACGCTGAAACGTTACAGGGAAGACGGTTGTTCAAGATGCTGCCTGATGCATTTGTGTTCAGCTACGCCGGTGGTGAGGGAAACTTAGTGAAGCTGAGCTTTAGACCAAACCCGAGCTTTCACGCGCCATCCTTGGAGGCCCGTGTTTTTCACGATATGGAAGGCGAGATGTGGATCGACTGCAAACAGGAGCGACTGGCTGGGTTTGATGGTCATCTCACACAGACGGTGAAATTCGGATTCGGTTTGCTTGGACACTTGGACAAGGGGGGCCACTTGAGGTCAGGCAGGCAGAAGTTGTCCCCGGCCATTGGGACATGACTACCCTAAATTTGGAAATGACAGGCAAAGCGCTTCTTTTCGCCAGCATCGGTGTGCAGAAGAAGGAAAACCATCAGGATTTCCACCGAGTACCCGATGATCTGACTCTGACGCAGGCCGCGGAAATACTCAACCGATCGATAGTTGTAGCGGATAATCGCCAGTTGATGCTACCAAATGTACAACAACAGGGCCTTATCATTGTTCGAGCGATATCGGACTGTCAGGCCGAACTTATCGAGGAGAAGGATGTTGTTAGCCGGCAAGCCGCATGCTCTGAACTCTGCTTGCCTATAGCGATTCGGCATATTGGCAAGCAGCTTTTGCAGGATTTTGCGGCGAGGTAGGCCCCCTCACAACCAGATGTTACAGCGCGAGGGCTTCGGATAGATGGTCACTTGTGACCATCTATCCGAAACCATGGGTTGTAACATTTAAGTGTCCCCACAAATAGGAGGGCACCTTGTCCGCTGTGAATGGCTGGGTCAAAACTTGCGCTGCTCTCTCGCGACGACCGGTTGTGCGACTGATATGCAGCGTTGCGATTGTTTTGGTGATTATTATTCTGCTGGGATCCGTCACACTTTCCCAATCGGATTCCGGGATCCCAGGAGTGTCGGCTAACGACCTGGCACGGCGGGTGATCACGAACGAACTAAAATTCCAAGATGACCACACTAACTGGATGTACCGACTTGAAAAAGAACAATATGGGAAGAAACAGGTCGAGGAAATCATCGAGACAAAAGAGGGCTCTCTGAGTCGACTCCTGTCTATCGACGGTCAGCCCCTTACCGCGAAACAACAGAAGGAAGAGGACCAGCGTGTGCAGGACTTAATGACCAGCCGAAGTGCGAAGCGAAAACTGCAGCGAGCTCTGGACGCTGAGACCTTACAGGGGAGACGGTTGTTCAAGATGCTGCCTGATGCATTTGTGTTCAGCTACGCGGGTGGTGACGAAAACCTGGTAAAGCTGGGCTTTAAACCAAACCCGAATTTTCATCCGCCCTCCCTGGAGGCTCGGGTTTTCCACGACATGGAAGGCGAAATGTGGGTCGACTGCAAGCAGGAGCGACTGGCTGCATTCAATGGTCATCTCACACAGGACGTGAAATTCGGACTCGGCCTGCTGGGACACTTGGACAAGGGAGGCCACTTTGAAGTTAGGCAGGCTGAAGTTATCCCGGGCCACTGGGATATGACTACCATGAGTTTAGCGATAACCGGAAGGGCTCTCTTGTTCAAGAGCATCGCCGTGCAGAAGAAGGAAAACCGTCGGGACTTCCAGCAGGTATCGGATGATCTGACGCTTACTCAGGCCGCGGACATACTCAACGGACACATAGTTGTCGCGGATAATCGCTAGTCGTTCCTGTTCGATTTCTCCACATTGTTCTTGTCATCCGCGCTCTATGACCAAAGCTCTGGGCGCGTGTATCAACCGCGTCCAGCGGCACTCCGCACTCTTCACAGTGCCGTCGTCCCTGAAAAAACCCAATTGATCCAAATTGACCAGTGATCGGATCGTTGCTGGCGAACGGAGGAGCGCAAGCTTTTTATTTACTTTAGGTTTCAAAGAGTTGGAGACGTTAAACAGAGACACACAAACAGTGAATTTTGGGGGCAAAGGCCGTAAGGTCTTGGCCAGACGCGCACGGCTCGGCAACGGTGCGAGTCACGCACGCGAGAGGCTTGGATTTTCAGTGAGGCCGCCGTTCTTTGGCTTGCGAGGTGTTGTGTGGCGCGCCGGGGTAGGATTCCGACACAGCTCACTTTTTTGCCTGTGCTATCGCTTGGGCTTTTGCTCCTCTGACTGCGTCAAGAAACGGTCCTGCTGCGGCAGGCGCCGCCACTCGACCTAGCAGCGTAGCCCGAGTGGTGACCTTGGGCCCGTACATGGCGCGCCTGGAATTGTTGTCGGGGCGGACCAATGCGCCCTTGAATGTAAATCCAACGAAAGCACCTTTGGCGCGAGAGTAGGTCAGGATCAAGACATCCAGCTTCAAATCCGTACTTTCCGAAGAATGCCGTCCCACGGGTCCCAGTGCTACCGATGCATCCCTTCCGATTTCGAATTTGCTCGATAGTAGCTTCTGCATACCCTTTTCGCTCTTGATGACCATTACCAGATCTACCGCTTCTGCACCGAGCTGCGTTCCCCAGCTTCCGCCTGCAATCCTGATGAACGCCGGAGCACTCCAACCTTCCGCCGTCCGGCAAGTGGCCATACCCTTGCCGTGCTCCGCTCCGAAGACGAATCCCCCTTTTATCAGGTGGGGTATGGCCGCTATGCACTTTGCCCGCTTCATAATCTCGTCGGGAATGCGCTGATCCGGCGCGGACATGATCTCGTCCAGCACTTTGGCGGCATTATTTAGCCGGTCGATGGCATCTCGGCGTTCTGACCCCGCCCAGCACAGGCTCGCCAAGCTCACATGGCACCTAGTAACGCGAGCTTCTTCATGCTTACGGCCTCATCATCTCTCACCTAGCGCCGCCTCTCCGGCTTTCGTGCTGTGTGTCACTTCTCACAAAAAACCCAGAGCCGTCATAACAGCCCCGTTGTTTTGCTTGGGATTCTGGCCGTCTGCCCCAGCGAAGGCGTGCAGAAGGGTGAGATCACCGTCATGATTTGTCTTGAACACGGTGCCGCGTCCAGTAAGCGCACAAGAGAAATCTCCACCTGCGTAGGTTATTCCATAAAGGCTTCCGTTCTTACCGGGCATCACTCCGCCAGGATAGGACCCGTTTGTACAAGGAGTTTTTGCACAGAAACTGTAGACGATGGTTTCGCGCCCTTGGCGATCCAGTTTGAACACAGTGCCGAAGCTATATGCTCCGCCCTGGAAGGTCGTGCCAAAAAGATTCCCCGCTGAATACCTGGACCGTGAAAGAACACGTTCTGCGCTCTGAAACTTTTCAAATAGGCGACAAAAATCGGGGTACGCTATTATTGTGATTAGAGTTAGGACGTGGGCGGTTAGCTCAGCTGGTTAGAGCGCCTGACCAACCAGCGTATTCCGGCATTGCCCCGACGTAGGTTTTTCTGGAACTTAGCGTATGTGGCCCTCGGCGAATTGGCCCCGTTTACCCGCTTTTACCCCGGACCTAGGCACTAGTTAGGCACCAAAATAAGGCGATGCCCCGCAAAGAGAAAATCAAACTCGCCAAAGTCCTGGCGTCACCTAATACCGTCTGTCCAGAGCGCGGATTCTCCAGCTCACTCTTCGGAGTGAGGCTTCCGCTTCTTCGGTGCGGACTCCACGCGGTTGCTCCGCGCCACCACCCCGTACGCCAAAGCCTGGGCCTCGGACTTCAGACCGCCGATCACGTCCATGAACTGCTTTGCTACCTCGCCCTCAAGCTTGATTGTGTGTTCGAGCTGAAAGTAGATGGTCACCATGCCCGTCACTGTGTCTTGGCTCACCACGCGAACCTGGTCGAGGTTGATGGCCTGTTGGCCTCCGCTACCGCCCGTGAAGAAGAAATTTGCCATCGTCTAACGCTCCTATCGCATCCATCCCGCCCACGAAGCCCAGCAACGCTGATATGGCTTTCATGGTGCTCATCTTGATCTACATTTTACGAACCTCATTTCCGGGAGCGCGCCGATGATTAAAAAAGGGGGCTGCCTCAAGGTAACGCCCCCCGTGCTCGCACAATGTAGATAACTACTTCTGACAAGATTCGCTTACCATTTGCACGTCCGTGATCTTCAAATGGCCGTGCTCGGTGTTGTTGTTCTTCATGCCCGTGTCGTGCGCCGCGTCTTTGGCATCTTCTTTCATGTTATGCGCCGTCGCGTTCGACACCACGCCGGTTGCAGAGATGGTGTGGCCAACGTGACCGGCCAGGTCTACGCCGCTCTTGCTGCCCCGAACCTCCCACGTGGCGCCATCATTGCCCGTGAGCACGAATTCGTCGGCGCTATCGCCTTTGCTCAAGCAGCCCGTTACTGTCCTAACATCCGACTTCGACTTGGAATCACTGGTTTGATCTTGCGCTGCCGCCCATGACGCGGTCAGACCTGCCAGAATGAGGCACATTAGCAAACGATTCAATTTGGTTGTCATTGTTCTCCTTAATGGACAGCGCTCCCAAGGGCGCTTCAGTCCTTACACTACTTGTTTTTGTGGTTGATCCTTGTGCTGAGGGTTGCTCTCCTGCGATGGATTCTTCTTGGAAATGTCCTGTTGAGGGTTGCTCTGGCTCCGATTTCCTTGTGAAGGATCGGGCTTCGAGGCGTTCGATCCCTGAACGACGAATTGGTCGATGGCGAACTCGTAAACGCGGCGTGAGGCAGGCGAGCCGAGGCTGTTGAGCACTGCCAATTTGCAATGATCGAGATCGGGCAACCGAAGCACTCGGCGATGGTAGTTCGGCTTAATTCTCTGTTTGCCCATAGCGACGGCCTCCCATGCCGCAGGCATTGGGACGACGGAGACCGCATAGTCGACTCAACCAAGGCTGGGGCGACGGGGTTTGAGCTCTATGGCCTGTTCTTGACGGTCACCTTGTGCTTTGTGGTTCGAGTGATAATTCACACCCAGGGCATGCTACAAAGACACCAAGACGGGGCATCTGCGGGAGGACCGAAGATGCCTCGCTGACAAGCTGCTCGGGTTTTGCGGAGATTATTCCTTACTAGTGGTCGCGGTGCTCATCGTCGTTAAGTCTTTTTACTTTGTCCACTTCCAGGGAGCGGTCGTCTTCGTGCAATCGCGCGTTGAGCTGAACATGATGCCCCTCGTGCTCTCGTATCGCTTCCGTGTTTTGCACCCGGTAGCGTGTTTTATCTCGGTCGTCTTCTACCACATAATTGTCGCCATCCTTTCGAACGTAGCCTCTCACGGTCGTCTTTCTAACTCGGTGTGACGTTGCCTGTTGATCATGCCGATCTTGGTTCTGATCCTGAGTGACGGCCCCGGCTGTGCAAATCACTGCAAAAGCGATGGTCGCGAAAATCGCATTCTTCATGTTTCCTCCTGTAAGCGGTGTGCTGTATGGGTAAACAATTACCGCGTCTATGATGCATTATGCGGTATCGCCGAACTGTCCAAAATTGAACAAAGTCAGATGCCCGCCGGGTACGATCCCGTTTTAGTACGCAACGCAGGGACTTCGTGGGGAAGAGAAAGATCGAAGAATGCATAGAGGCGAGGCGTGGAACACCCCGCCGCCCGTCTGATCAAACTACGGTGCCCATTACCTTTTCAACCGTTCGTCTATGTCTTTAGGCCTTGACAATCTCTAGCAGCATGGGAGATGACAGCGTTCTCTTCTCGGCGATCCTTCGCAATCCCCGGCGCGGAAGATTGGATCCGTGCGGATTTGACTCACTGCCAGCCACTTGTCTATTGCCTGTTTTGTAATAGCCACCGTTGGCTGAAGTCCGAGTTCAGAAGAGACTGATACACCGTCATTTGGCAGGAATTCGTCGATTGGCGGGCAGGCTTCGATGGATGTACGGGCCATCATTGGAAATCCTAAGTTCTAGCTCCGCAATTCGCAAAACGATCAATTTTGAACAGTTTTCGGCAGCCCCGGAGTTCGACACTGATGGTTTGGTACGGGCAATAGGAACCAGTCACCTTCTGCTGCATTCTTGACGCAACGGACGTCTGGATAGAGCGACATTGATCCGGCGCGCTGAATCTGGGAAGGAGGAACTCCATTTATGCCAAACCAGGGTCCACCGACAGAGTTGGCTGCCAACAGCGGCATCAACTGGGTAACAACTTTTTTTATGGTCGCCTTTCATATCGGCGCCATTGCCGCCCTGTTTTTCTTTACGTGGAACGCTCTTTTCATCGCAATTGGCCTCTGGTGGATATCCGGAAGCCTGGGTATAGGGATGGGCTATCATCGGCTGCTCACGCATCGCAGCTACAGAACTCCCAAGTGGGTCGAGTACTTTTTGACGTTCTGCAGCACGCTGACTCTTGAAGGCGGACCCATCTTCTGGGTCGCTACGCACCGTATTCATCATCAGTTCACGGACCAAGCAGGCGATCCGCACTCCCCGCGTGATGGGAAATGGTGGTCGCATATGGGCTGGATTCTCACCGGAAGATCCATACATCACGACACAACCACGCTGGCCCACTACGTGCCTGATCTCGCCCATGACAGGTTTCATGTATGGATCACCAAGTATCACTACCTGCCGATCCTAGTGCTGGCCGCTCTGCTGTTCACCCTTGGCGGCTTGCCTCTTCTGCTCTGGGGAGTTTTCTTGCGCACAGTTGTGGGGTTGCACGCCACGTGGTTGGTGAACTCAGCCACACATATCTGGGGCTCTCGTCGCTTTGCCACGCGAGATGATTCCACGAACAACTGGCTCGTCGCTCTGCTGACATTTGGCGAAGGTTGGCATAACAACCATCATGCGCATCCCACTTCGGCCCGACACGGCCTACGCTGGTATGAGATAGACATGAACTGGTACGGAATCTGGATGCTCAAGGTATTTGGCCTCGCCAAGCAGATCAAGTCCGCACACTTATCTGCCTCTCAGAGCCAACTGAATCCCATGAGTGCCCAGCACTCGCAAACTGCCGCTGGAGATTAAGGGCACGAAGCCCGTGTCCGAATCTGCTGATCGTTGTGCGATGAATGTTGGAACTCAAGTTAAGGACCTGTGATGAGAATTCTGCTCTACAACCCCGACAACGGTGTGACTCGGAACTTCATGCCGCACCTATGGATGTTCTTGCTCAAAGCCCTGACTCCTCCTGACCATGAAGTGCTGCTTATTGATGGCAATGCCCAGCCGATGGATGAAGCGCAGATCGCGCAATATGTTCGCGAACAGGAAATCGGACTGGTTGGTATCGGTGCCATGACTCGAATGATCGCCAAGGCTTATCGCATCGCCGATGCCGTTCGTTCCACTGGAGTTCGGGTCGTTATGGGCGGGCCTCATGTTACCGAACTGCCTGACGAGGCCCTCGGTCGCGACGGCGGGCTACGCCACGCCGACGCCGTCGCTCTCGGAGAAGCCGATGAAATCTGGCCGCGGATTGTGAACGACGCCGCTCGCGGAGAACTCAAGGATATTTACGCGCCGCTTGACGATACGGGCAGAGAGCGCAAGCCGTCGCTGAAGCAGTATCCCGTGATTCCATGGGATTCGATCGAACTCGAACAGTTTAACCACGTCCCCAGAATCGCTGCCCCAATGCTACAAAAAGTTGCTGACGGATGGGGAACCTTTCGCATCATCCCTGTCGAATCCGGACGAGGGTGTCCTTACGGCTGCGAGTTTTGCACCGTCACAGGGTTCTTCGGCGACTCCATTCGGTTCCGTACCAACGAAAGCGTCGTCGCGGAACTACTCTTGCTAAAAGCCCGCGCACGCAAGGAGAAGGGCCAGATAGCCGTTTTCTTCATTGACGACAATTTCGCCATTAACGTTAAACGTACCAAGTCACTGTTGCGCGACATCATCGCAGCCAAGGCTCAACTGCATTGGGTAGCCCAGATCAGCGCCAACTTGTTACGCGACGAAGAACTGGTCGATTTGATTGCGGCCTCCGGCGGCAAGTGGATCTTCATCGGCATGGAGTCCATTGACGCGACCAATCTCAAGGACGTGAACAAGGGATTCAACAAACCGGGTGAATATGCCGCCGTGCTCGAACGCCTCGCGCAACGCAACGTCTACGCGATCACATCATTTATCTTTGGCATGGACAACGATACTCCGGGCGTGGCAGAGCGCACGCTCGCGGAGGTTCGGAACTGGCCTCCGGGCCTGCCCATTTTCGGACTGCTGACCCCCTTGCCCGCAACGCCACTCTACAAGCGCCTAAAAGCCTCGGGCCGACTGACACGCCCCCAGCACTGGCAAAAGTTCCTCCCGTTTGAAATGGCCCACACGCCGCTGAAGATGACGGTTGAAGAAGCTCATGCCGAAGTGAAATATGGTTGGGAGCATGCCTACAGTCCGGAAGCTCTAGCCCGAGCGGTCGATTCTCTCTACGACCAGCCTCTTGGTTATCGCGTCAATATCTTCCTCGCACGTTTATGCTTCCGCGGTATCTATTTCCCCATGATGGGGAAAATGGCGTGGCTAAAGGTCATCGCTCAAAACCGCCAAACCATTCTTAAACTGGTAGGAGAGGCCTTCTTCGGCCCTCGAGCGCGACCAAGAAATTCCAGCGTCCGCGATACATATGAAAAAAATGTAGCTGAAGCGTCCCGCGAAATGGAAGCATGAATCACGGGCGTAAACCTCCTGCCGTAGGGGCCTCACGGTGCGACGTAGTGAAATGGACTGAGCCACAGTGCATTATCTTGCCGGAAGGGAGGCGGCGTTCCTTCGGGTCTGGTCGTTGGTGATGCGAGCTTCGATCTTAGACACGAAGGTCGGCGTGTGGCCCTTCATCATTTGCAGGAGGCCGGGCTGAAACTCGTGGAAGAGGTTGATCCCCGCATCTCTCCCAATCGTGGAACCAAAATTGTTGAACGTCGCCGAAGCAGATCGCACCCAGTATGGACGGTAAGCAGTGTGGATAGCGACCGAAGTCAACACCCCGAGGAAATACGACGTGTTCAGCCTTCCCTTTCCAGCGTCGTCACGAACGATAAAGATGCGCGAAGCTGCATCCGTGGCCCGGCCCATTAAGCTGTTGCTGGTCGAAGGATGATAACGCAGCCTCTGCTTTAGCACCGACGGATACAGGTACCTGCCAAAAAAGGTGCTGGACCTATCTTCGATAGACCTCGCTTTATATCGACCGGTATAGCTGAGTTGCCTTGCGGCTTTGACGTGGTCCAGGTCTGTTTCGCGGATTACGCGCGCATTGGCGCCAACCGCGGTAAGTGTCAAAGGCGAACGTGCCTCTGCGAAGAACGTTCGGAATTCCTCTGCTTGTGTTGGAGGCCTTACCGACGGAGCGTCAGGAAGGGATCTCGAGGTGGGGATCCCCTCGCCCTGCCCTTTGGGTGAATTTGACCCGTCAAACCGTAGCTCCTGAATCAAGTCAGCCGATTTCTGGCACAATGCCCCACAAGCAGCCAATAGAAAAAAACAAATGACCCGGATTGGTGGAATTCGCTTCACCATCGGTCCACCCTGCAAAGCGGCGAGCGATTTTCGAGCGCCTCGGCGATTCGGCTGGAAGCACGCTTCTACGTTAGCGCTCCAACGGGGCATTCGTCTCAGCAAGAGTGCTCATGCTCAGGGAGCAAATCACCTAAATGATGGAAGGAATGGCTCTGCAGAGATCCAACTGAGTGTCTGACTTGGCGCCGACTACAAGGTCATTTTCACAACTGGAAACAGGGGTTCCCGGGTGAGGTCGGGCAATCGTATTCCAATATGAGGATGGAGAGCTGAGGTCAATACATCCTTCTGGGCACTGGTCCGAAAGAGCTTTTTTTCGTCGTGATCTTTGTCGTATCACCGCAAAGATCCATCCTGTGCAAGTCAAAATCACACCCACAGCCACGACGACAGTAACAACCGCGACCAAACCTGCGATCACCGCCACCCGTTTGCCGCGAATCAATGTCCACTTCAATTTTGCCGCTTCCGGTCGTGCGCCCGTCGGATCGCACCATGAAACGTTCTTGGCGATGCCCATGAAATTTGAGATTCCCCAGTCGTGTCAAAAAGTCATTACTTTGACCAAGAGGTGCATCAAAATCCAGACGCAATCTGTTCCGAAGCCGAGACCGACGCGCCTTTCGGAAAATTGCCAGCCATCAGCCCGGCGTGTGCGGACAAAACAAACTGTCGGCAGTCTCTGGTCTCGGCAGATCGAGCTATCGCAGGTATGGGAACTATGGCCCGCATGCTCGTTCCATGACCATCTGAATCGATTTCAAGCTTGCCGTTCAGTTCGTTCAAGCGCTCGCGCATTCCGGCCAGACCGACGCCCGTTTCAGAGCTCGCTTCACGGAGTCGATTCAATAGCTCTGTTGGTATACCGCGTCCGCAATCTCGTATCTCAAGTATTACAGTTTCGGCTTGGTATTGAAAACGGATGCTGACCTCTAAAGCTCCAGAGTGGCGATGCACGTTCGTCAAGCTCTCCTGTAGCACCCGGAAAAGGGCGGTCTCGATCGTGATAGGCAATCGTTCACGTTTGGTCGCGAGATCCAGGTTTACCTTAATCCCGCTTCGTTTCCCGAAACCGTCGACATACCACTGTGCGGCGGAATTGAAGCCTGCCTCATCCAACAGTGGTGGATGCAGCAAGTATGACGTTGTGCGAATTTCCTGCAGCGCCTGATCAGCCAATGCAGCAATCTCGGACAGCACGTCGGATGTACATTGGTTTTGTTTTAGTTTTTGCTCAAGGACCGCAACGCCCATCTTCAGCGCGGTCAGAGTTTGGCCGGTGCTGTCGTGCAAGTCACGCGCCACCCTCCGTCTTTCCTCGTCTTGCACCTTGAGAAGCCGCTGCGAAAGGTTCTGTAGTGCTGCTGTGCGTTGTAAGACCAATGATTCAAGTTGAGAGTGGGACAGCCGCGAATTTCTCGAATGCTTTGAAAGGTTCAACATGGGTCCTCCTCGTAGCGGTTGGACGACACAAACGTTTCATTCCTTCAGCATTCGTGAATTCTTTCATTCGGGGCCTTCGGAGGTCTGATCAAAATTGCTCGCTTGACCTGAGGATGTTTATCCGGGCTTTCGGCGATGGCTTCAGGGCTGCCGTCATTTGCTGGACGGTCTCCACGGCCTCGGCTGCCGAAAGTTTTCGGTCTCGGTGCGGCTCGGTGCGCAGGGCACCCGTATGCAGTTCACACGCCTCTCCTGTTGCCGCACCACACGTAGGACAAGGCACGGATAATATTTGTTTCGCAGTGAGTTCTTTGGTTTTCATTGTCAAATAGTGCAACGTTTTGCGGCTGCAAGAATGCTCAATATTGCTCATTCGCAACAAGTTGGCGGGGGCGGCAGGTGGCATTCGACTCGTTGGCGATTCTTTCTAATCCTGTGCAAAAGTGCACATTTTTCGTAGTTTCAATTCTGGCACAATATTGGAGAGTGTAGCTCCACGCATGAAAGAAGCCATTGATGGCACCAGCTGAGCCGGCCAAGAAAAAACGCGATTTCGATCCAAGGAAATTCCTTGCCACCATCGGGGAAGGTCGGAAAGTCGTGGCCTTTCCCAGGAAGCAAACAATCTTCGCCCAGGGGGATGCAGCTGACGCAGTCTTTCATCTTCAGGAGGGAAAGGTGAGACTCACGGTTGTGTCCGAAAGCGGCAAGGAAGCAACCCTGGGAATATTGAACGCAGGAGAGTTTTTCGGAGAAGGTGCTTTGGCCGGACAGCCGTTACGCATGGGGTCTGCAACCACGATGACAGACTGCGAAATTCTGCAAATTGACAAGAAGGCCATGATGCTTGCGCTTCACCGAGAACACACGTTCTCCGATCTGTTCGTGGCGTATCTGCTGGCCCGGAACATACGATACGAAGAGGATCTGGTTGATCAACTTTTCAATTCCAGCGAAAAGAGACTCGCTCGGGTTCTGTTGTTATTGGCCCACTTCGGGAAGGACGGCGTACCCGAGACTGTAATTCCAAAGATCAGTCAGGAGACCCTCGCGGAGATGGTGGGCACAACCCGGTCGCGCGTCAGTTTCTTCATGAACCGGTTCAGAAAGTTAGGCTTCATCAACTACGACGCCGGCACTGGGTTGCAAGTTCATAGTTCGCTTCTAAATGTCGTCCTTCACGACTAACTCCCGAGCCTAAATCCCAAAGCGCAACTCCAGGATAGCGATGAACCATTCAGGCATCTGCTGGATCCAGCCCGGCGAGCGGCGCTATTTTCATCGCAACCAACACCTCCAACAACGTGGCCGTGTGACGAACGCTCCCGAGATGGTGAGCAGCGCGGCGGAGACGACCGGGTGTTGCTCCGCCAGCGAGTCCAAACGGTCACTGACGTTGTAGAGTTGTTTAACTTCGCGCAGAATCGCGATCGAAGACATAGAGTACCCGGCTTTCCTGAGATCTAAGAAAGGAAAACTTCAGGTAACCTGACTTAGTTCAGAGAACCTGAAAGAGCATTCGCAGGACTGTCTCCAGCGTCGAAACTTCCCTGATAAATGCCGCAACTTAGGATCGGGCAACGTGGCCTCCGCTATTCTTGAACCCCGCTCGCCACCCGCTTGGGAGCGTTCTTGCCAGAAAAGACGAAGAAAACCGGGAAGGCGGATTGAACCGCCTTTCCCGTGTGAACGCACACAGTTCTACGCCGCTACTTGAACGGCGCTCTTGTGAAAGGTCGAGTTGACAACGTCAGAGGTCTGAACCTTGGGCGTCCCTTCGATAAACCTGGCCATCGTTTTCAACACCTGGGGATAGATATTGGTGTTGTAGGTTTCGGCATCGGCTTTGTTTTCCCACAGACTGATTGCGGTCACATCAACTCCGCCAGCACCGGCGAATGTGATTTCGTCCTTAAATCCGTTCTGTTTACGAAGCAAAGGAAGGATGTCGTTCTCAAAAGTTTGCGTGTAATCGGAAAGGGTATTGGGTTTCAGATGAATCGAGACATTGCGTGCAAACATAGGCAACCTCCTTAAGGTTGGGGTTGCTAAGAAAGAGAGCTTCAGATGGACTGACTTAGTTCAGGGAACCTGAAATGAGGAGAAGGTGGTAACCACCTCAATTACAACGCTAGTCTTATGAGGCAGGACTGTCAAGCGGCTTGCCGCCCGAGCTTTTTGTTTCGTCGATTCAGATCCTAGTTTATGGCACGACGACTTATTGGAATGAAGTAGCGCACGGTCACATCTTTTCCGATGTGAACGATTTGATACGGCCCGACCGGAACCCCATGTGGCGCGGGGTTTGGCGTGAAATAGCGCACTGTAACGTCATCGCCGATGTGAACAACTTCATTCTCCGGGAATCCCACCCTCTGGAGGCGTGTGGCAAGCCGGACCTGTTCTAGTGAACCTGGCACGGCCTGGAACATGAAGCTGTCCTTTGGCATGGCCTTGTGGGATGGGAGGAGTACTTGCTCTTCGATGGCAGTCGATCTCTGCAGCCCGGAAGATCGCAAGAATGAGGCCGGTTTGCGATCGCTGTATGCAATCCAGCAAGCTATCACGAGGACGGTAACAACTAATGCCACGTCCACTTTCCACGGGCGGTTGAACCAGGGAATGAGCTTCGCCCGCTGCATGCGCATCGTCGTAAGCATGGTGGGCTGACTGGGCATGGGCGACTCCCAGCCTTCTGCCATCATGCCCTCGTCAGGCTGGTCGATCGCATGCCTGTTTGCTGGGACCGGCATAGATCCGTCGTCGTTGAGAACCTTCGCTTTCGAGCAGACCTTGAGTACGTAGCATTCCTCGTGAACAGCCTGCCCGTATTCATCAGTGTTACTAGTCTCAAGGAGAACCGGGTCATCGCAGATACAGCAATTTGGGAGCCGAGGGACTCTGGGAATGGGATGATGGAGCCAAGTGTAGTCAGCCATAGGGTAGCCTCCTGGGAAAGAGCCACTCCTAAACAAACTACCCTCGCCTCACAACTGGGAACTGAGCAATATTGTCCACTTTACAAATGACTAGTTCCCTCGGTGCGTGGCATGCACCCTGATCATGACGGAAGCGACACGTAGGCGAGTTTGCCAACGTCACGGCTACGCGGACACCTCCGCGTGGCGTCAAACCGCACCGCCTAGGTCGCCATCAGGAGCACGCTGTCCCCTTATTATTCGCAAGAATGTGCAATTTTGAGCAGTCTTGCCATGAGGTACAAGCCGTACCATCGAAATATGTAGACGGTGTCGCAGTTTGCTGGAATCTCGATGCTACAGGTGAAAGCGACCGGTAATAAACCCCGCTGAGGTTTGCTATACCGACCTTCCTCGGAGCAGGACTTTCTCTTCAAGCCCATCCGTCTCCAATTGTAGGAGAGGCAGGAACTAAAAATATGAAACGCATCCTTAAAATCGGCGCAATCGCAATTGCTATTCTCTTCGTGATCCTGATCGCACTACCCTTGCTGATCAACGCGAACAGTTTTCGTCCAAAGATCGAGTCGGAGCTAACGAACGCGCTGGGACGACAGGTGACGGTGGGCAATCTGAGCCTGTCAATTCTTTCCCGCAGCGTCGTGGCCGACAACATAGCCGTAGCGGACGACCCCGCCTTCGGCAAGGCGCCCTTCATTACAGCGAAGTCGCTGAAGGTTGGCGTGGAACTCATGCCTCTCATCTTCTCGAAACAACTGAATGTGACCGAACTCAAGCTGGAGCGGCCCGAGATCACGCTGCTGAAAGCTGCTAACGGGAAATGGAATTTCTCGAGCATCGGCGAGGTCGCCGCTAAGACGGCGCCGGAAGAGCCGAAGTCCGGAGGCACATCTCCGTCTAATTTCTCGGCGGCAAATCTGCAAGTGAACAATGGAAAGTTGATTGTAGGAAAAGCGAATCCTTCAGCCAAACCGCAGGTCTACGACAAGGTGAACATCAAAGTAGAGAATTTTTCCTTCACCTCACAGTTCCCATTCAAACTCACGGCTCAGCTGCCGGGGGGAGGGGATGCGAAGATCTCGGGGAAAGCTGGCCCGATCAACGCCGAAAACGCCGCCAAGACCCCCTTTGAGACCGCGGTTAAGGTAAACAATATGGATATCGGGGCCTCAGGATTTATCGATCCCGCGAGCGGCCTTGGAGGGCTGGCGAATCTTGACGGGACGGTCAACTCAGATGGGAGCCACGCGAAAGCCGTCGGCACACTTACCGGCACGAAACTGAAGCTTTCCTCGAAGGGCACGCCCGCTCCGAAGACAGTGGTCGTCAAGCACACCGTGGATGTCGATCTCGATAAGCAATCAGGAACGCTGACGGAGGGTGATATTTCGATTGGGAAAGCCGTGGCGCACCTGACGGGAACCTTCCGAACGCAGGGCAACACCCAGGTGTTGAACATGAAGCTGGATGCGCGTGACATGCCGGGAGATGAGCTGGAACCGATGCTGCCTTCGCTGGGCGTAGCGCTTCCGTCGGGTTCGCAGCTGAAGGGCGGGACGCTGTCGGCGGAACTGGGCATCGTGGGACCTCTGGACAAGCTGGTAATCACCGGGCCGGTGCGGCTAGCCAACACCAAGCTGACCGGGTTCGACCTGGGATCAAAACTGGGTGCGCTGTCGGCCTTTGCTGGGAAGGCCGCTTCCAACCCGGACACTTCGATCCAGAATGCCAGCCTCAACGCGCGTGTGGCTCCTGACGGCACGAAGGCAGACAACATTAACCTGACGGTTCCGACGGTCGGTGTCATCACCGGAGCCGGGACGGTGAGTCCGGTGGGGGCGCTGAACTTCAAGATGCTGGCGGAGCTCAAGGGCGGCGTCGCGGGCAGACTGACCCAGGTGGCCACGCTGGGCAGCGGCAAGGGTGGCATCCCCTTCGCGATTGAGGGAACTACGTCGAATCCACACTTTATTCCCGACATGAAAGGAGTGGCGGGCGGCATTGCGCAAGGTGCGTTGGGAGACGCCAAGGCCGCAACAAAGGGAAACCCCTCGAATGCAATCAGCGGCCTGCTCGGAAAGAAGCAGAAGTAAGGGCCTACATAGAAAGTACGGGAATTTCGGCTAACTTTTGCGCAGCACTGTATTTTTGTGCAACCAGAACTGAAGTTGCTCCATACGGGTGCTCTTGTCGTCGGGGTCACTTCAATACCAAGAAATAGGCCACTGCAACAACCTGTCTGAGATTCCGTGAGGCAGTTCTCTTGGAAAAGCCGAGGGGCTGCGGACACCAGCAGCCTGCGACGCTTTCTAAGTACGGACCACCTGGTTTGGCAGTGGTACCCTCGCTCCGTCGGATGGGTTCTCGCGCAAGGTAGATGAGTCATGCTTGTGGCACGGGTTTAAACTACGTTGCGTACAAATGCAATAAGCGTCACGGCAGTCTGATGGGAAGGTTTTGCGAACGCCTGCTAGTCGTTGGCGGCCGATTGCGCTTGCGTGGCTCTCATCGGAGGGAATATACGATTTTGCCTCAAAGACACTGGACGCGCCAGATGCACGATATCATTTCGCACTGCGTACAAGACCAGTTCGGCTACCGTGTGGAATCCGAGTTTTCGCATTATGTTATTTCGAGGTGACTCCCGGAATCGGTTCCCGATTTGCTGATCACAGCGTCGAGCACAAACTGGTCGCTGGCCAGGCACTTCTCAATGATGCGAAAAGCACAGCCACATGATTGCTTCGCACGCAACCGGGGCCTGAGCTGTAGCATTTATCCAAATTATTGTCAGAACTGTTCAGTGTGGACCAGTCGTACGATTCTTTCCAAGCCTATACTTGTATTGACCCGAGGAATACGCACAGTCGCTGCAAAGGGCGTTGTTCCGGCCTCTTGGAAAGAAACAATATGACCCATATCATCAATAAGCCGATACCCAAACTGGGTAAAGCTCCTCAACCACCCCCGTCACGTCCTGGAGCGACGCCTGACTCGGACCACGCCAAGAAGCCACCGCTCGCCGAGCCCTCTGCTACCGACCAGGAACTGAATCCCGGAGATCGCGTGGAGGGTTTGGGCAATTTCGGAAAACCGACGGGAGAATTCGGCACGGTTGAGCAGACTAACGAAGATGACGCGGTCGTCAAATGGGATGATGATGGTCGTACGAGACTCCACCAGCCGTCGCTCAAGAGAGTTTAGCCGTCCTGGCCAGCCTTGGTCCCGACCCGGGGAAAATCACATCAGATTGCGGCCCCCCAGATTAACCATGGCCGTCAACCATTTCTTTGGATGAACCGGTCCGTCTTTGCGAGAAGAACGTAGAAAAAAGAAGGAAAATCCATGCGAAGTAAACTCCTCCTCTGGTTTGTGCTATTGATTGCTGGATTTCTTATTGGGTTCATTCCTCAGTATGCCCGACTCCAGCGTTTGCATCAGGAACTGTCTGCCGCGACAAAACAATTAGGATCCTGTCAGTCCAGTGAGCAATTGTCCCAGCTTCGCGACACAGCCACAATGATGTATCTCGAGGTGGTGCAAAAGAACTACGGGAAGGCGGGGGAGCACGCGAAAGAGTTTTTTGATCAAGCTCAGCGAATTGGGAGCAGCACCGGAGATCCCGAGCTCAAGCCCTTGCTTCGTGACATCCTGGCAAGCCGGGATCAGATCACAGGTGATCTGGCGAAGGGAGACGCCGCCGCACTCTCGGAAATAGAGCCAGTCTTATTTAAGCTGGAGCAGACTGCGAAGAGATGACGATTGGGTGTAGAACTTTGCGAAGGCTCGCGAAACACGTAGCTCCGAAGGTGCCGAAATCACGACTGAATTGCTTTCGCTCGTCGCCTCCGTCATTTAGCCGGCCTGGGTTTTGTTTGTGAGCGAGCATTCCGATTCCTTCTCTGGCCCTGGTCTCCGCACTTTCAGGTAAATGCTGTGGCACTGATTCACAAGGCGATCAATTCTGACCGGCGCGAAGTCCTCGGGTGATCGCGGGGACAATGGCCTCGGTGAAAAAGGTTCCCGACACTCCGTCCGTGAAGGTGCGCCAATAATGACGCCCATAACCGACGATTCCGCTGCCCAGTTCCAGATCGGAGTTCAAGGCCATGGCCTGAGCAGCCAAGATTGCGCTCCAAGTGAACGAGGAGTAGTCCGTGACGCTATCGTGCGCGGCAAAATTTCTTGAGGATGCCCAGCTGCTCCCGCCCCACCATCGGATAGCAGTACCGTTTCGTTGCCCAGCACCGGTTCCCCAGGACTGGACAGAAAGGATGATTCTCAAGGGTAGGCAGACAAAGCGTATGTTCGGGGTCATTCCAAATTTTGCGGCGGTGAAGGCCAATACACAGCCTCCCACGCTGTCCACCCGCGAGATACAACACCGCCGACAAACACTTCGTTCGCGAACGACGCTAAGGTCGCCGAGGAACGTCCCCAAGACATGTGAGCAATCCGGAACAGACTGCGAACGCGCAACTCGGTAGCATGTTAATAGGCGCGTAACCCTATAGGGGCGTGTCTGAATTTCCTTGTTGGCAAGCTGCGCCAACGCGGTTTCTAACGTTCTCAACAGCACGAACGAACGGGAGTCTTATAATGAAACTCAATATACGAAAAGCAACATGGGCGTTTGCTCTTGCAATCGCTGTCACCGGGTTCGTAACGCCGAAGTTCGCCTGTGCGCAGCAACGACAGGACAACGATCAGGGCTATAGCAGGGACAATGCGAACAACCTGATGTTCCAGCAAGGCGTCAGCCATGGACAAGCCGACCGCGCGAACAATCAGGCACACCAGTATCGCCTGCAACCCAACAACGCGGACGACCGCCGTGCCTATGAGTCTGGATACGACCAAGGCTATCAAACCAATCGCGATGCCAACCGCACTCTCAACGAGCAGAATGGCGAATATCGACCCAATGACAATGTGGCAGCCCGGAACGGTTTTCAGGATGGTGCCAACGACGGCCTACAAGACCGGCAGGCCGGAAAAAGCTCTCGTGCAACGAAGCATAAAACTTATGAGCACGGCAATCGGGGCTACGATTCCACCTTCGGTGATAAGGACCAGTACAAGGCGTCGTACCGCCAAGCCTACATCGAGGGATACCAAAAGGGCTATAACCGCCAGGACTCCGACAATAGGTAATCTACGGTAAGCACTTCTTCGCCATAGATTGGGACTCCAAAGGAGATGCCATGAGTGAGAAGCCGAGTACCACTCTGCTCGGAATCGTCGAGAAGGTTTGAATATTCCGCCTTCCGGGCGAACCTGAAACGGCACCGATCGTAGTCGAAGGGGCCGATCACTCACAAATCCGTTTCGAGAACATGCTGACCAGCGAAAACCACGAAGAGGTCCACTTGAAGGCGGGTGGCAAAGTGAAGGTTACGGTTCGGGGCGGGCAACCACTTGCCCGGAGCGATGAAAGAAGTTTGAGATTTTTTCGGATGGCCCTAAGTTAACTCGCCACCAAGAGTTCTGCGGACGGCTATCAGGGTTCCCCACAACCGTCCAAACTCACATGCGCAGGCTGCCCCTGGAACGCAGTTCTCCGGCGCGCACGAAAAAGCCGCCTGCGGGGCGCGCCGGCGGCCTTGAGACAAAGTCACTTCGACAAATCGGGTAGAGGGTCTGCTTTCCCCCTCCAAAGACCGCGCACGATGGACTGTGATACGGCGATTGATTGCCAAAATAAAACCAATTGCAATTGAATTTGTACGAGGCTGTCACCTCACTGCTTGAACTCCTTGTTGTAGGCCTCGCATGGCGACGTTCGGAATTGTAGTCGTGTAGGACGACGTTGACCGGAGAGCTATGGGACCTGCAGGCCCCGGGTGTAATCAATAAAGCCCAATTTCCTGAACCGGTTGATGAAGAAGTTGACGCGCGAGCGGGTAGTGCCGATTATTCCCGCCAACGTTTCCTGGCTTATCTTGGGAACTACCGTCTCAGGTATGCGCTCCTTGCCAAAACGAGCGAGTAATAGGAGGATGGCTGGCCTCTTTTCGCTCGACAACGTTTTGGGCTGCATGCGCTTGTAGGCGCATGTCATCCTTTGCCAGTCCGGTAGGACTGCTCACGCGACTGTCCCGAACAGCGCCCCACGCCTGCGGTCAACGACATCGCGAACGCACCCCGGAACGTGACTCGCATTGCTGTGGGTCGCATGTGCAGCTGCGACGCCAAGCAGACTCCATTTTGAAAGTATCCCGTCGTTCGCGCCCAATACCGCCGCGCGGAGCCAGGCGATACGCCCGTGCGGTGTCGTGCTTTGTTGCGTGCAGGCATTTCTTGAGGCCTCCTTGATCCCCGGTTTCTAGCAGGTCGCGCGAGACGGACAGTGTTTCCTTCCACAACCATGACTCTTGAAACGATTTTGAACGAAGTTGACCACTTCACGCGTCAACACACATCTTGAAGGCGGTGTTCAGCCATGGCGCCACCAGGAACCGCCAATACCTCACTTCGTCCTTCGACATTCGGAGATCCCTCTCAATGAGGCTGCGAACGTGGAACGCTTGCTAGTCATTTGTGACGAAAATATCCAGAACGTCCTTATTCAAGCTATCGGCGATTCTCTTTGCTTTGGTCTGGCGATATGCCGCCCAGCAGATTCAAATTCAGGACAGCATTCCTGAGCACACTGGGCGGACACACTTTCGGTTCGGCCACAGAGGACTGATTTACAAGACGATCAATTCTGATCAGTTTTTCGTGGCCTAAACTTTGATACTGGCCATTCACAAGGTTTCTGCTCGCGCAGCGAATTTTGTGAACAAATTTGCTTTTGTAGGCATTCTTGATGTAGGGAGGTTTCGATGAATTTAAATCTGATGGATCCGAAGTTCATTGTGCTGGCTGCCGTGGTGATTCTGATCATCGCAGTGCTTGCCTGGCTGTACGTACGAAAACGCAGAAGTACGACTGCAGATCTACGGCAAAAGTTTGGGCCCGAATACGAGCGGGCGGTGCAGAAGCATGGGTCAGAACGAAAAGCAGAAGCGAAACTAGCGGATCGCCAGGAGCGGGTTGAAAAGCTCAACATTCGCGATCTTGATCCCATGGAGCGTGAACGTTTTTCAAAACAGTGGGAGTCGGTTCAGTCTCGTTTTGTCGACTCCCCAAGGGGTGCAGTCGCGGAAGCCGATGACTTGGTCTCGTCTCTAATGAAAACTCGTGGGTATCCCGTATCCGATTTCGATCAACGGGCGGCCGACATTTCGGTCGACCATCCCCGAGTCGTGGACAACTACCGGTCCGCGCATGAGATTGCGCTGCGGGTTGGGAAAGACGGAGCAAGTACGGAAGATCTGCGAACGGCAATGATTCATTACCGCTCACTATGTGAGGAACTAATGCAGGTGCCAACGATGGTTGAACGGAAAGAGGTGGCGTAATAGCCGAACTGCGGACAAGAGATGAGGAGCTTACGACGACTGATGTGGCGAGCTATGGTATTTCGCCAAAGCAAGACGGGTCCAAGTCGGTGCCCAAGCCGGGGAAAGCCAAGAAGCGGAAGCTATCGATAGAGTTCTGCAATCTTGGAGCCCATGTCCTCGTCTTCTGAATCGGAGATGGGGAGATTTCCGATCACAGTGGAGCACAGACTGGTTTCGCGCCCGCCGCTCGACTACGCAGACAAGCTGGTGGCCGCGGTGATGCAGAGACTCGCCGTAAGATTTCACCAACGAGTGGTAGGCTTAGAACAGCAGTGGCCACCAGCATTCGTTCTGCAGCAGTCTCTTTGATTCGCCGGGATTCTCTTCAGGATACCGAGCAGTATTGACCAGACTCTATAGGCATCAAGAGTAGACAGTGATATTGGTGGGATTCTGCAGACATGAATCTCGCGTTAAAGGAGAACGACGTGTACCGTGGACACCGATATCTGAGTTCATTTCTTCTGACTGCCGCGCTTGCTGCACCTGTTGCGATGATGGCCGCTGCCAGCCCGCAAGACAGAGACGACAGGAACCAAGAAAACAGGCACAGTGAGAGCAACAAACGCTACTACGACAAGGGCCACAAGGACTATCACACCTGGGACGGCAATGAAGACCGCTCGTACCAACGGTACCAGACCGAGCACCACCAGAAGCGTGCTTTCGTTCAGTTGAGCAACCGGCAGCAAGGGGCCTACTGGAGCTGGCGTCACAGTAATCCAGATGTCAGATCCGAGAACAGATAATAGATCGCCATGCGCACCCTCTAATCGTTGGGGATGTGTCGATGCCCTAGACTACAGAGGTCTACCCGGCCAGGCGAAGAAATTAACTGCGAGGTTTTCGTGAGCCCCACCGGAGAACTGAATGGTCCGCCTCGCGCACGGAAGAATATGCGGTGAGGCACGGCTGACGGACACTCTGCAAATATGGCTGCGAAACTTGTTACAGAAGAAGACCGAATTGTGGCCGGTGTCGAGGAAGCTAATGCCGTCCGCGACGGAAAGGTCATTTCCCATAGTGCCAGACCGAACCGCTTGTTGGCGCCATGCGGTTCGCCTGTGGATATCTGTCACCCTACTTCGTAACTGACCCCGAACGCATGGCAGTTGCCCTCGCGAATGGATACATTCCCGTTCACGAAAGACGATCAATTCTAATAAGGACCTGCTCCCGCTGCGTAAGCGGATCACCAAGAGCGGCGAGCCGCTGCTCATCATAGACGATGGTTGAGGGCGAGGCGCTGGCTACTCTCGTCGTGAACAAACTGCGTGGCGCCCGTTTGTTGCTGCGGTAAGGGTGCCTGGCTTCGGGGATCAGCGGAAGTCTTTCGGTGGCAAGGCCCTTAGCGACGGCATCGACATTCAGCCAAAACAAATACAGATTTCCGACCTCGATCAGGCTAACGGGATCCCCATCGACAAGAACAAGTCCTTCGTTTTTCTCCCCTCATCTAAGGTACGGTTGAGTTCCTCAACGAGATGCAACATTTTCGGGGTCTGTTTCTATTGAGGCTTGTTGGCAAGATGTTGCCAGTTTGACTGGTACTGGGCCACTCGGATCTTCCAAAAGACCTACCGAGCGTACACTGAGGATCCGCAACCACGCTGCGCAACGTAGCTCACGATCTTCAGGTCTGCACTTCCGTGCATCAAATGCGGTCAATCCAACCATTGAATGTACGATACCGCACAAAGCGAGGTACAATTTCAAGGTCAGAGGAAATCAGGCTTATGTGTCCAAAATAAAAGAGTGGAGAAAGCTCTTTCGTCGAGCCGAAAAAGAACCTGACCCTGCGAAGATGCGGCACCTGATGCAGGCGATTTCAGAGCTACTTGGAGAAAAAGACAGGAAAAAAGTTGGAGTCTTTACCTGCCGCATTTGTGACAAGCCCCTATGCCTCGAAACCGACACCAACACCGATGAGGACGGAAGAGCGGTCCATGAAGAGTGCTACCTCAAGCACATTGCGGCCCCCAGGCCGGACAACGCCATGACCGAATGAGCGCCAGGCCGCGAAAATTCGACCCTCAGAAGTTCCTAACGAAAATCGGCGAAGGGAGGGAGACTGTATCTTTTTCCAAGAAAGAGACTGTCTTTGGGCAAGGTTCCTCAGTGACTCTGTCTTTTACATTCAGGTGGCAACGGTCGTCGTGTCAAAGGGTGGCAAGAAGGCCCCCTAAGCGCGCTTGACGCAGCGATGACAGCGAAGACAGTGTAATGCCAATTGCTGGCTCGCATCCTGTGCCGCGCATGCAACGCCGTTGCATGACCATTTGAATTCCTCTTTGGTAAAGATGTGCTCAGGATCGGTCGTCGTCGAATTTTGGGCTGCACCATGTTTCAATTGGCGCGCCGTGCGACTCCGGGGAGGTGCGGCCTTTTGGCACGGTCTCTGTCGGGCGGTCCGCCGCGCTCTGGGGGCGGTTCTGAGCCTTTGCTGGTGCGGGCAGTTAGGTCTTTGGCTCCCAGAGTCACGTTCGGGCCGTCGTCATCGTGAAGAACAACGTTAAGGAGTGAACTGTGGACGCGTAGAGTGTCGCCAAGATCATAGTGAATAAAGCCGAGCTTCCTGAATCGGTTCATGAAAAAACTGACCCGCGAGCGTGTCGTCCCTACCATCTCTGCCAGCGTTTCCTGGCTCAATCTCGGGACCGACATTTCGGATACACCTTCCTTGCCGAATTGCGCCATCAACAGCAGAACTCGCGCCAACCGCTTTTCGCTGGAATTGAAAAGTTGATCGACCAAATCATCCTGATATCGAATGTTGCGCTTCAGCAGGTATTTGACGAACATTGCTGACAATTTTGGTTCCCGGCTCATGGCCAGCATCATCGACTTCTTCGCAACGTGCAGCAGGACGCAGTCTGTTGCCGCAATTGCAGAAGACATGCGGACGAGCTGACCAGCAAGCCCGCCTTCTCCAAAGAAGTCTCCCTCGCTCAAAATGCCAAGGGTTGCTTCTTTCCCGGCTTCCGATACCACGCTGAGCTGCACTTTTCCCTCTTGGATAAAAAATATCCCGTCAGTCGAATCGCCTTGAGCGAATATCGTGTTCCTCTTTTCAAACGACACCATATCCCTGCCCTTCCCGACGGTTGAAAGAAAGGTGTGGGGATTAAAATCAAGTTTCTTACTTGCGGGCGTGATTTGGTTTCTCAAGGCCGTCCTAACTGGATGTCGCCAGTGTTGATTATCGCGGAAGGGATGAACTCACGACTGGTCTGTAATGATCACAACTACATAAAAAGACCGAACCCGCCTGAGTTCGGCTTCAGACGAGTCGCTGCCGCCAGCGTGACAGAAGCTCTGAGATGAATCGCTACCGAGAGCTTTGACGTGCTCACCCACCTGCACATACCGGATCCTGGTGACGGTTTTACAGTGGTTACCAGGAGGCGCCACTCCCAACCCGATGCACTGACCCTGCTACATCAAATCCTTTGCGTTCCAGTGTCGCATTCATCAAGGCGCGAACGGCATCATCGTCATCCACAACCAGAAGTTGTGTGCAACCGGTTCGTTCGATGGAACTCATACGGCACTGCCTTGTCGTCAAGAATAGTGACAGTGTCGCCCAGGTTTATTGTCAGAAACGTATAAAAGTGAACAGCTATTCAAACCGTCCATAGATTATCGTGTTCGAGTCTGACAGCTCGACACGCGGTCATGGGTTAGCGGCGGAGAACCGACCGTTCGGACCCTCACGACCGCGTTACTATTCTGCCCACACTTGCACGTTTCAGGTCGGACTCACACGGGTTCGGCCTTTTTCTGCACCCGACGATAAGCGCCCTCGCAGGGTTCCCAAAGACTCGCAAAGACTTTTCGAGAAGGAGAGATTTTGCTTCGAGTTCAGCTTGCTCGAGAAGGCTCTGGCTTTCGGGGCCTTATCAATGGGCTGCCGACGATCAACCCATCCGGGCGTTGACATTGTTGCGGGCGTTGCAACTCTGGAACCCCAGCTCCCTTTGTCTAACCCTCAGTTCGTCGTCCGATCCGTAAGTTTATGACGAGAATCACCGTCCCAACTCTGGCTGTGCAGAATTGCTCAACGGTGTGAAGAAATGAGTCTCGTTCGCCAAGATGATCGAGCCCTTCGCTCGGCTTCGAGAGTCAGCTTATTTCATTGAATTGTTCAACAAAATCATCAGCAGTCACGTCACTTCAAGAGGCGAGGGGCACGTTCCAGGTTTGCTACCATTTGTGGTGCAACAGATTGAGCCCCAAATTGCACATCCGACAAGACCTCACCCGGGGTAAAATTGCGAAAAGCACCATTGGAATGAAAGGGTGTGAGGTGATTCGGTGCTCACGTTAGGTGTGAGAACAGCGTGGCCCACGATTAGGCGGTCGCTGATAAACATCTATAACGATGTATACGACGAACATCTCTTCGTGTTTGCCGCCGGGCTGTCGTACTATTTTGTGCTCTCACTGTTTCCGCTGTTGGTTTCGATGGCGTCGCTGCTCGGGTATATACCGATCCCTCAATTGTTTGAGGGCCTTCTAAGCTTAATGGCCAGGCTCGTCCCGGGAGATGGAATGAGTTTGGTGCGCAACATCGTGTCTGATGTCGTCAATCACAAACATCCACACTTCCTTACACTTGGATTAATCTTCACGATTTGGACAGCTTCCAGCGGATTCGCTGCAATAATCGATGGCCTTGACGTCGTATATCGAGTCCGCGAAACTCGTCCGGTTTGGAAGACTCGCCCCATTGCGCTGGGACTGACGTTGCTGGCGGGGTCTCTGTTACTCGTGGCGGTAGGATTGATGGTCGAGGGGACGCACCTGGGGATCTGGTTTACAGACAGATTTACCCTCAATCCGGACATACTTGCCGCCTGGCGCTTTCTGCGGTGGGGAATAGCCATCGCCTTTGCCGTGCTCGCAGTAGAATTACTCTACCATTTCGGACCGGATGTGAAGCAGAGCTTCCGCGATAGTCTGACCGGAGCGATTGTTGCAGTCATGACGTGGATTGGTTTGTCATACCTGCTGGGAGTTTACTTCAAACACTTTGAGAGTCTTAATAGGACTTATGGACCGCTAGGGGCCGCCATTGGGTTATACGTGTGGTTTTATCTTTCCGGTTTTGCGATTCTGCTCGGTGGAGAAATTAACTTTCTGCTTGGCGAATTAAAAAGCCACAATACTCCGCAATCGTCCACTCCCCCGCGTACTCAGATCAACAATCTGAATGCCGCAGCGTGAATGACTCCAAGATTTAGAGTGATTGTCGGCACTTGTGGAGTGCGTGCCAGTGGTAGCAAAATACTCGCGCGGTCCGACGACCCAGGAGGCTGGCTCGGAAATGCGGAAACCGACCCCAGCGAAATCGTGAGCAATCCTGTACAGACGGCGAACGCGCAAATCGCTAGCGTATCCACAGGCGCGTAGCGGACTCCAAAGGAGATGCCATGAGTGAGAAGCCGACTGCCACATTGCCCGGAATCGTCGAGAAAGTTTTTACGTCTCGTCTTCCCGGCGAACTTGAGATTGCGCAGATCGGGGTCGAAGGGCCCGATCATTCGAAAATCCGTATCGAGAACACGCTGACCAGCGAAAACGGTGAAGGTGTCCACTTGAAGCCGGGTGCCAAAGTGAAGCTTACGGTTCGGAGCAGAGCCGCGCGGATGAACAAAGATTAAGATTTTTTTTGGATGGCCCTACTTGCCCAAATAAACCCAATTGCAACCAGGTCCGCATTTGGACAAGGCTGTCACCGCACCGGCTGAACTTCATTTGTGCGGGCCTCGCATTGCGACGTTCAGACCTCTAGTCGTGCAGGACGACATTGACCAGTGAACTATGAACTTGCACTCCACCGTTGTAGGAAATAAAGCCCAATTTCCTGAACCGGTTCATGAAGAAGCTGACCCGCGAGCGGGTTGTGCCGATCATTTCCGCCAGCGTCTCCTGGCTGATCTTAGGAACTACCGTCTCAGGCATCCCCTCTTTGCCAAAGCGCGCGAGCAGCAAAAGGATCCTGGCTAGCCTCTTTTCGCTCGAATTGAAGAGCTGATCAACCAGATCTTCTTCGTAACGGATATTTCGCGCCAGCAAATAGGCCACGAACAGGTCCGAAAATTCGTGTTCCCGATGAAGCGCTTCCATCATCGCTGTCTTATCGATTCGCAGAATAGCGCAATCCGTCATTGCGGTTGCAGTCAACATGCGCTGAGGCTGGCCAGCGAGACACGCTTCGCCGAAAAAATCTCTCGCGCCTAATATGCCGATCGTTGCTTCCTTTCCGGTCTTCGACACCACGGTGAGTTTTACCTTGCCCGTCTGGACATGGAACACCGCGTCCGCCGTATCCCCCTGCGCAAAAATTCGTTGCTTCTTCGGGAAGAGGACAAATTCCCTGCCCGCCCCGATCGTTCCGAGAAAAGCATTAGGATCGAAATCGCGGCTCTTCTTGGCGGTTACACTTCGATTCGATGCATTACGTTTGGTTTGGAGAATCGGGTTGGCTGGGGCTTGGCGGGCGAACTTCCTTCTGCGTGGAGAGCGGTTGGCTTGGCGAGCAGGAGACATTGGCACCTCCTTCTTGCCGAAAACAACAAGGTGATTCTATCACTTTCCTGGACAACGTAAATATCCGAAAAGGCTGTCATGCGCTGGATGGTTTCCACATTACCGAAACCCCGGATCGAGGGGAGATTGAGCCTGATAAGCTCACAACGTGAGCCATTGTGCACAGTATTTCGCTCGTAAAGGAGCGAACCTATTGATGCTTCAAGAGAGCAGTTCTCCCCGTCAAACTCGGTGGCCGGCCTTCTCTCTTACAGCGGTCCGGGCGGAGTCAACGGGCTCTGCGCTGTTCCGGTCATCTTCTCAGGTAGAGTCGGCACTCCAAAGGGACTTCGTGAGTGGCTCCCAGCTCTAGTCGTGAGTCCCTGGAGGAGCAGGAATACTCGGCGCCCGAGTTTTACGTTGTACTGCCGGTGCGCTAATTTAGGAGAACGAATGTTCTTGACCAGCAAAGCCGCATGGCCTGGGATTGTCTTGATATTGCTGACAACGGGGATCTCGGCGCCACGCCGCACATCGCTTGGTTCGGTGCCTGTCCTCAGCGAAGAAGGGTCGGCGCCCGCGGATCGGACCGATGTCGAGAAGATGCAGGAAAGTCTGCGCATTAGAGGTCACTATCGAGGCAAAGTCGATGGCGTGTTCGGTTTGCGGACTCAGGCCAGTGTTCGTGCGTATCAAAAGGCTCAGAATTTGCCAATCACTGGACAGGTGGATCCCCCGACTGCACACGGACTAGGGGTCACACCTGAATCGAACTGGGGCGATTCGAAGAATGCCGGGCACGAACTTGGGCCCGTCACCGACGAGACTTCCGGCGCGATGAAGAGAGATAAACCTTCAGCATGCATCCGGAAGGCTGTGCGCAAAGCAAACAGGATTTGGCGGAAGGAAGTCTCAAGGTCTACCGCTCCCGAAGACAAACGCGGAGTGGGGCGACTGAGAACGGAAACCACGATCAGTAGTCCGTTCTTTACTTATAGCTTCTAAGGATATTTATGGTCAGCAAAGATACTCTCAACTTCGCCGCGAAGGACCTTCTGAAGAAGATCGGCAAGGACAAAACATCTCGGGAGTACTGCAATCAAGAGATCGTCTTTAGGCAAGGCGATGCGGCTGACGCGATGTTCTACATCCAGGATGGCAACGTGAAAGTCACGGTTACATCCAGGCGTGGCAAAAGGGCAGTTCTCGCGATCCTCCGGCAAGGCGACTTTTTTGGTGAGCGCTGTCTCGTGAGGCGATCTCTGAGGATGTCCACCGCCACGGCAATTCACCAGTCCACTATTGCCCGAGTCAAAAGAGAAACCATAGTACGAATAATGCAGCAAGAGCCTTCGTTTGCAAAACTGGTTATCTCCTATCTCCTCTCTCGGATTGTCCTAGTCGAGGAAAGTTTCGTGGATCAGATCTTGCATTCCAGCGAAAAGCGACTCGCGCGGATTCTTTTGCTGCTAGCCCGTTCTGAAAGGCAATCCGACTCGAAGTCGGTGGTGCTGAAGGTGACCCAGCAGACTCTCGCGGAGATGGTCGGTACGACGCGCTCCCGAGTGAGCTTCTTCATGAACGGATTTAGGAAAAGGGGATACATTCACTACAAAGGGGGGTTGCGGGTGCATCGGGGACTGTTCACCTTCGCCCTCCAGGAGTAAGTGAAATGTGAGTTCCACGCGAGTTCACACTGGAACTCGTGCAGAGCAGGACAGGATAAACATTTCTCACGATAATCTGCCGCCAATTCCGCCTGACCGGCTTGAGCATTATTGCTCAGACCTCATGAACCCTGATTTGCTAAGGTCGAGATAGCCTGCTGAGCCTGCATGTCCACTCGGATTTGAGCGCAAGTGTACACACAGCACGAAACCAGAAATGCGGCACAGCGGTCATTGAAATGAGGCTTTTCCCCATGAAAAAACTAATGTTGTTGCTTGCGATGTTGAGTCTCGGTACGTTGGGCTGGGCGGGGTCGGCGAGGGAAGATGCCACCGACCGATTGGACAATGCTACCCAAGTGTTGCACGAAATTATGGGAATGCCCGACAAGGGAATCCCGGAGGAAGTGTTAGAGCACGCAAAGTGCGTGGCCGTTATCCCGCATATGGTTAAAGGCGGCTTTATCTTCGGGGGTAAAGGAGGCAAAGGTGTAGCCACCTGCCGTACGGCGAATGGCTGGAGTGCCCCGGCCTTCATCACGATTTCGGGCGGAAGCTGGGGCCTGCAAATCGGTGTGGAAGCTGTCGACGTGGTAATGATCATTCAGAATGAAAAGGGGATGCAACGGTTGCTCTCCAGTAATTTCCAAGTTGGAGGGGACGCTTCCGCGGCAGCGGGTCCAGTTGGACGGCATGCCGAGGCCGGCACGGATTGGAAAATGGACACAGAGATCCTGACCTACTCACGTGCGAAGGGTGCATTCGCTGGGCTCACGTTGGAAGGTGCATCGATCCGCCAAGACAGCGATTCCCGGCACGCGATGTATGGACGCAGGGTCACAACTCGGGCTTTGCTGTTGGGCAAAGTGCCAGCTCCAGCTGCAGCCCGGCCGTTCCTTGCGGAAATTCGCGGAGCAAAAGCCCAAGCCGTAGCCGAGGGGAAAACTGAAGCTAAGGCTGAAGCCAAAGAGAAAGATAAGGACAAAGAGTAAGGCTTCGGTAGTCGATCTGTCGTTGTTCGTCATCCAGCCGACGGCTGCGTGTTCGAGGGGTAGCGCAGTTCATCACTCATTCTTATCCGTCCGCGCGAAACAGTTCTCGCGCGGACGTGACGGCTTCTGATTTTGTGGCTCCTGGGTTTCAGTCTGCATGTCGGCGGAGGCTTGATCCACTTACTCCTGGTTGTAGGTTTGGCGGTTCTTGTCATTAACCTGCTCAGCGGACGACGAACTGCGGGGTGAAAAACGTATTAAGAGTCCCGACGCCGGCAGATCCCGGTATGGTCTCCTGGCGACGGCTTCACCTGCGTCCGCGTTAGGTGAACGACTCGTGCCACTGCAGCACTCGCAGCCCGAGGCAGGATCTCTCGTTCCGCTGCTATCCAGGCAGAGGTTCACTACTGGGAAGCATGCACGGGACGAGGTTTGTAATCCGGTCGCGCTGTTTCCGGTGAGGTAGCGGCCTGCTCTTGAATTTAATCGGTCATCGTAGCGACGGTGGGAAGGCTGTGGAGGGTCGTGACCCGTTTGATGTAGCAATGCTCGTGGACGGCTTTTCCATTTTCATCGGCAGACAGATCGGCGCTTATATCAACTTGCTCGCTGCAAATTTCGCATGATATTGGCGGGAAAGGATGACCACCCATAAATGCCTCCTTTGGATGGTCGCAAGTAGCTTAACCTCCAAAGCAGAGGCGATGCTGATCAATATTGATCATTTCGACTGAGGAAGAAGGCGGCGCAGAAATTCAAAACAGCCCACTACCTATTTCCCGATTTTGTGATAGGAGCCACATTGCGCCTCGTGGTGGGGTCTTCGAAGGACCTGAGCCGATCCGATAGCTGTTTCGATCCTTGGATCAATTTCCCAGCTTCGGCGATCACAAGGACAGTATTCGTATTCAGTTCCTCGATCTTGCCTCGCAACAACGAAGACTCATCTTCGATCTTCCGTCGCAACACGGAAGACTCTTCTTCATGTTGCGATCTGGCGATGCCCTGCGTACTGTTGAGAAGCATATGGGTGGTCTCCGATGCGGAATTTATCAGATTGCACAAGAGACCGACGCCCAGAACGGGCCACGGCGGAGGGATGTGTAAAAGGACTCCTACAGTGTAGCACTCCAAGAGGGCGAGTCGTGAAGCGTCCTGTCGGGATACGAGGCTAGTCTCGATGAGCTAGAACGGGTTTACCTGGGGGAAATGAATCTTCAGCTTGTAGCAAATAAAGAGAATCAGCATCGCGCCCAGCGTGGAAGAAATGAGGCCGGCTGGATGATATCGTTCGTTTGCCGGGCGAGAGAACATGTGGGTCACGGCGCCGCCCAGGATCGATCCAATGATGCCGAGCACGATCGTCCAGAAGATCGTCATATGCACATGCATCACCGATTTCGCGATGACCCCCGAGATTAGCCCAATCAGGACATACCAGACTAAGTGAAACATACTATTCCTCCAGCGTTCGCCTTCAGAACATCGTGCTCGCCAACAACCGCATATGCCGGCGTGACTGTCGTTGAGTCAAACTCCTCGATGCCCGCGCACCCAGCACCCGTGCGAAGGATTTTTCTACGAGATGTACTCGAAACCAGCACCGCTCATTGTCTCAAACAAAAGGCCAGCATCGAAATTGCTGGCCCTGGGGAAGAAACTGATCGAACTCCGTCATTTACTGCAAGTCTCACTGACCATCTTCAGACCGGTTACGCGCAGGTCGCCATATTCTTCTTTGGCCGCCGCATTCTCAACCTGGCCTTCTTTCTTTTCCTCTGATTTCTCTTGCGCGTTCGATTCGCGATGAGCGGAACCGGTTAGCGTCACCTGATGGCCCACATGCTCATCGAGCTTAACGTTCTTACTGGTCACGTCCCAGGTCTTTCCGTCTTCGCCCGTAATCGACAACTCGCCAGGTTCATGGCCCTTCTGCAAACAGCCGGTCACGGTCTTGCTGGTGGTCGCAGGCTTTTGGTTTTCCTGTGCGGTGGCTTCTTTTGTATTGTCCGGTGTCGCGGCTTCCTGAGCTAAGCAGACCAAGGTCGTCAAACAAGTGAATGCCAGCGTAGCAAAAATTAGCTTTTTCATTTCTCTCCTTTGGCCAGAGGCGGACTTCTGAGTTCGCACGAGAGCCAAATGAACGAAGGGGCTGGTTGAACCTGAACGTCAAAAAAGGGCGGACGTGAGGGTCGAACGTCGCCAAGTTGGCCGAACACTAACCCATGCCTGCCCTGGAAGGTCGTCCACCTTCGCAGGAGGACGTCCCGTCAACGCAGCCTGAAGACTACTGTGACCACAATGGCATTACTGTTCAAGATTGCTCACTTCCCCCTGATTTTTGAAAAGTTTCACATTTGCAGCAGTCATCGGCAGGAGGCGGTTGGGGGGTCCCAAACTCGGACGAGGGCGCATCGGGCTAAGCGTCGTGCCGTTCTGTGGCAGGGACAGCCGCTAGGTTGAAGTCCTCGGAGTGCTTCAGCTTAACGTGTGTGCGAAACGCTTCATTGAGCATTTCAGTGGTCTGTCCATGCGTACTCGGTCCATCGGTCACAACCTTTTCGACACAGATGATCTCACGGCACTCAGAGCACTTGCCGAAACGATGACTGGCGCGATCCATTTCGTCCCTTGGCCCAAGCCAACCCACGGCGGTCAATTCTGGCTTTTTCATACTTCCCAGTTTCCCACGCGACAGACGATTTGGCTACCCTGTGAATCCGGTAGTCGACTACGTTCGATTCTTGCCCGGTGAAAATGGCGTGTGCGACGCAATCGCATCACGTACTGCTGTTAGGGGGGGCCAGTCGCCTCCGGTCGTTACACATCCGAATCGAAGAGCGGTGAGAAAGGAATGGAGGAATGAATGGCTCAGAAAGAAAAGAAGCATTCACTTTCCATGCTGTGCGGTTCGATCGAGTTGTGAAGAATGTGTTTGAAAGAATTCAGAAGCAGGTTCCGAAAGCGGTGAACTCCGCCGCGAAGAGTCAGTGACAGTCTGCTTTAGATCTATCAAGAGACTGTGCAATGTTGACCAGTTTTGCAGCAGTACATCGTCGATCATAGTTATTTGGGGACTTGCCGACGTTTCAAAAGTGGGCAGCCCGGTCCGTAATCACAGTCAACGGTTCAGCCCATAGTCACGACAACGATGCACGGGGAGAAGGTGGTCATCATGGCTACAAATCTCAGCACTTGCCATCCCGGCGATGGCATTGAAGCACTGAATCGGTTGCCCGGGTTAGCAGAACCTCTGTTGCAAATCGACTTAGAACATGAGCTGCAGCAACTCCGACAGGAAGATTCCTGGCAACGGGAGACGGGGCGAAGTTCCAAGACGCTTGCGAAGTATCCAGACTTGCGAATCGTTCTAATCCTGATGAAGCATGGCACACGAATGCGCCAGCACAAAGCAGAGGGGAGGGTCTCCATTCAACTGTTGGAGGGGCAGATCTGTGTCCATTTAGCCGATCGAAACGTGAGTATGGCGGCCGGTCATCTCCTGGTGCTGGACTGCGGTGTACTCCACGACGTCGAGACGCTGGAAGAGAGCGCCTTGTTGCTGACGATCTCTTGGCGAAGGGAGAAGAGTGATGTGTCGGAGTCGCTTTCACCCACTCAGCGGCACTTAGACGAAGAGGCTTTGTCGCGAATGGATGATGAAGGTGGCGCCCCTGACGCTATGGCGAGCCCGTCCGGTTCGGCAAAAGAAGACCGATCCTAGCACTCTAGTAAGAGGGTTGCTGTACGAATTGTTTGTTGTGGCCTTGTCTTTGATCAAGGCAACGATTGCGGGTCCGGCCCAGGTCGTTGTAACCAGACAGGCTTCGCACACTCTGTAAGGAGGTAGCGATGGCTACCGAAGCGGTTTTAATGGCAGATCAGAAGTCGAAGTTGATACGTCGGGAAGAAGTTGCGGAAGGGACGATGGCCTTTCACTTCGAGAAGCCATCCGGGTTCACCTTCAAAGCAGGGCAGTCCGCCGATGTGACACTCGTCGACCCGCCGGAGACGGATGCCGAGGGAAACACACGCACTTTTTCCATCGCGAACCCTCCCTTTGAAAATGAGTTGGTGTTCACCACCCGAATGCGCGACACCGCTTTCAAACGCTCACTGAAGAACGCGGCGCTGCCCACGGAAGTGAAGATGGGTTCAGCCGCAGGCTCCTTCACCCTACACAAGAATCAGGCCAAGCCGGCCGTGTTCCTCGCAGGCGGAATCGGAATTACGCCCTTTCTCAGCATCGTGCGGCAAGCCGATCACGACCGGCTCCCGCACAAGTTGTGCCTTTTCTACTCCAATCGACGGCCCGAAGACGCAGCCTTCCTGGACGCTCTCCAGGCCTTGCAGACGACGAATCCAAACTTCCGCTTGATCTGCACCATGACAGAAATGTCGAAATCCAAGGAAGAATGGAACGGCGAGACGGTTCTGATAGACAAGGAGATGCTGTGCAGACATCTAGCGGGACTGCAGGGCCAATCTACTACATTGCCGGGCCTCCTCCGATGGTGACGGCTATGCGGCAGACGCTTGTGAGCGCAGGGATCGAAGAGGACGACGTTCGGGCAGAAGAGTTTGCTGGCTACTGAGATACCGGGACGGCGAGCTGCCGAGGGCAACACCACCCGGAGAGATAGCTCTTGATTGTCTCGATTGGACCGGGAGAAAACGCTATGAACTCACTAAAACAACTCGGAGATTTTGGGCAATCCATCTGGCTGGATTACATTCGTCGCGATCTGATCACAAGCGGTGAGTTCCAGCGACTAGTGGAAGACGATGGCGTGCACGGTGTCACCAGCAATCCCACTATCTTCGACAGAGCAATTGCAGCGGGGACCGACTACGACGATGCATTGCGCTTGCTGCTGGCGGCGGACCCTGATAGCGATGCTCTCACGCTTTTCGAAACGTTAGAAATCGAGGATCTCCGGATGGCCGCGGACATCTTGCGGCCAGTCTACGATCAAACGAAGGCTGCGGATGGGTTCGTCAGCATCGAGGTGTCCCCGCGACTGGCTTATGACACCGCTCGGACCGTCGCGGAAGCGCAACGCTTGTGGAAGGCCGTAAACCGCCCCAACTTGATGGTGAAGGTCCCCTCTACCGTGCCTGGTGTACAGGCCGTTGAGGTCTTGATCGCCGAGGGAATCAACATCAATATCACGCTGATGTTTTCGCGCGCCCACTACGAAGCCGTGGCTCAGGCTTATCTGCGTGGCCTGAAACGGAACAAGAATCCGGAGCAGGTCTCGTCCGTCGCTTCCTTCTTTGTCAGCCGCGTGGATACCGAAGTCGACCGGGCACTGGAGGCGGTCGGAACTCCAGAGGCATTGTCACTACGCGGAAAGATAGCGATTGCAAATGCCAAGGTTGTCTATCAGCGCTTTCGCGAGATCTTTCTCGGAGCTCCATTCGAGGAATTCAGGCGCCGCGGGGCACGGCTGCAACGTCCATTGTGGGCAAGCACCGGGACCAAGAACCCAGCTTTCTCAGATGTTTTATACGTCGAAGAGTTAATCGCACCTCACACCATCAATACGATTCCACCAGCGACGCTGAATGCATTTCGTGATCACGGTCGGGTGCAGCCAACGCTCGAAGCAGGAGAGCAAGACGCTGAAAACGCGCTGGCTCGCTTGGCCACACTGGGTATCGACCTAGGGGCAGTCACAGAAAAACTGCTGGCTAATGGGATCATTGCCTTTACCCGTTCTTTGGACGAACTGTTGGCCTCGTTGAAGCAGAAAAGGAGAGTGCTGCTTGAAAATCAGGCAGCCCGAAAGAGAGAGATTCGGAGCGCTCGCATCGCGTGACCTGCACCGAAACAAAAGGTATAGCTGGTTTTTTCAGCGCGTGAGGTCACCTTGCTTTCTCTTGATGATCGACTGCACAACCAAGATTCGGACGGTGTGATTATGACCTCAAGTGGTAAGCCTACAGGTGACCGCGAGTATACCGATCGACTGCGATTTCTGGTCGGAAGATGACGGATGGAAGGGGCTCTGTAAAAGCCCGTCGGTCACGGTCCGTGGCAGTAGTTTCGAAGATGCCAAGAAAAACATGGCAACTGAATTACAGGTGCTTATCGAAAGAATCCTGCGTGAGCATCCCAAGAGAAGTGCGCGGCGAGTTGCCTGAGGCAGCGCACAACATTTCTGGGAGAGGCACTGCGTGAGAACCCTATAGATCCAGCATTCGGGGGCGTTTCCAAGTGAAGGTTCTGGACTTTCCGTTATGGCTCCGCGCGGCGCATTTCTTCAATTTTCTGCTCCTTTCGCTTCTCCTCCGCAGTGGTATCGAGATCTTGAGTGCACATCCGAGATTCTACTGGAACGATCACTGCACGCCGGGTAGCGAGTGGCTCAAGTTCACGAGGAAGCAGCGACCTGAGGACCGACTATGGACGGCGAGTGACGACGAAACTCCATTCCCGTCCGCGATTGCCCTCCCGGGCCACGAAAATCTGGGTCTCGGACGGCACTGGCACTTTCTCGCAGATTTCGCGTGGCTGTTGACGGGTTTGGTCTACGTGGTGATGCTCTTCGTCACGCCGGAGTGGCGACGATTGATTCCGACTTCCTGGCAGATTCTCCCCGAGGTGTGGCATGCCCTGCTCCGCTATCTAAGCTTCCACGTCGTGGAAACACCTGGAGCATATAACGCATTACAGCAGTTGAGCTACGCGGCAGTCATATTCTTGCTTGCTCCGTTCAGCATTGCAACGGGAATAGCGATGTCCCCAGCCGTTGCCGCTCGTTTCCCGTGGTATATCAAAATCTTTCACGGACGGCAGAGCGCCCGAAGCCTACATTTCCTGGGCCTTTGTGCGTTCATCGTATTCTTCATTGGACACGTCTCGATCGTCGCTCTGCACGGTTTCCGGAGCGAGCTGGCGCTGATTGTTCTGGGGCAGACGCACAATCCACACCTGACGCTGGCTCTCGTGGTCTGGCTTTCTGGGCTGATGGGCATCGCCGCGATCCACGTCGTGACCACTGTGTGTTCGCGTCGCCGCCCCCGCTTCGTTCAAAAAGCCACTCAGTCAATCACCGACCCGCTGCGCACTCTTCTTTTCGGCCATGAACACTCGGCACAGCACTACTCCACTGCGGACATCTCGCCTTACTTCTGGGTGAACGGTCGCCCGCCAACGGAGGAGAGCTATTTGGCCATGGTCCGCGATCAATTCGCAAACTACAACCTGAAAGTGACCGGAATGGTTGACAAGCCCCTGTGCCTGACGCTAGCTGACCTCCGCGCAATGCCGAAACAAGTTCAAATTACCAAACATTGCTGCATTCAGGGCTGGTCAGGCATTGCCGAGTGGGGCGGCGTATCTCTGCATCACATCGTCGGACTTTGCCATCCGGTTCCGGCCGCCCGCTACATCGTTTTCTACCCGTTCGACAACAAATCCACGTCTGAGCCACACGCCCAAGGGCCCGGGATACTTCTATGGCACGATTCGCTTGGAGCTGGCGGAAGATCCACAGACGATTCTTGCCTACGAAATGAACGGCCAACCCCTACCGATTTTGCACGGAGCACCGCTCCGACTTCGAGTCGAAACGCAGCTAGGATTCACCATGGTGAAGTACATTCGCGCGATCGAGTTTGTTGAGGACTACAAAACCATTGGCCAGGGCCAAGGCGGCTGGCGAGAGGATTACCAGTATTTCAGCCAGGAGGCGGGGATCTGATTCCAAAGGCTTGTACCTGCACTGTCTTGACGATTGGGCATTCCACGCGCACGTGGAAAGTCTTTCTCGAACTCCTGCGAGCGCACCGAGTGGAGCGGGTCATAGATGTCCGCACTATCCCGCGTTCACGACACAACCCGCAATTCAACCAGAAGACCCTGCGCACAAAGCTGCGGGCCGCGAGGATCGGCTACGTGCACTTGCGAAAGCTCGGAGGCCTGCGCCACGCGCGACCAGATTCTCCGAACATGGGATGGCGAAATAGCTCGTTTCGTGGATTTGCCGACTACATGCAAACTTCGGAATTCGACGCCGGGCTACAGAGACTGATCAAGTTGGCTCGACAAAAACGGAGTGCATTGATGTGCGCGGAAGCGGTGCCTTGGCGTTGCCACCGTTCCCTCATCGCGGATGCGCTGACTGTGCTCGGGATCCGCGTCGAGGACATCATGAGCAAGACGCGTTCCCAGTTGCACTCGCTGACGTCTTTTGGGCGTGTGCGACACGGTCGCATTACATATCCCAGGAGCAAGGGCAACCGGCTTCTATCGTCACGGGTTCGAATCAAAGAGCAGTGAGAAAAGAACGGAGGGATGAATGGCTCAGAGGGTTCTTGTGGTCGACGTGGGAGGAACCCATTTGAAGATTTTGGCCAGCGGCCAGCGGGCGCCGCGGAAGATCGCTTCGGGGCCAAAGATGACGGCCCAGCTAATGTGCAACTGGGTGAGGAAGGCCGCAAGCGACTGGCACTATGAGGTTGCCGCGATCGGGTATCCGGGGCCTATAGTACACGGAAGACCTGTTCACGAACCATACAATATGAGTAAGGGATGGGTAGGATTTGATTATGCGAAGGGGCTCGGTTGTCCCGTGAAATTAATTAATGACGCTGCCATGCAAGCCATTGGCTCATACCAGGGCGGACGGATGCTTTTTCTCGGACTCGGCACCGGACTCGGTTCGGCGATGATTGTGGACGGTATCGTAGAACCCATGGAGCTAGCGCATCTGCCCTACAAGAAGGGAAAAACATATGAAGATTACTTGGGAGTGAGAGGTCTAAAGCGCATGGGAAAAAAGAAATGGCGCCGCTATGTTGCTCGCATCGTGGAAGAACTCCAGAAGGCGTTGGAAGCGGACTACGTCGTGCTGGGAGGCGGGAATGTGAAGAAGATCAAAACACTGCCGGCGAAAGCGCGTTTGGGGGCGAACGGGAACGCATTCGTCGGTGGCTACCGCTTGTGGTCAGAGAAAAGTTACGGAACCGACGCGTTCGCCGCGTAGTTACAAAGTCAAGGGAAGATCTCAATCGAACCGGCAGGCCAGTCAATTACCGAGAATGGAAAAGACGAGTCGACGAATGAACCTGGAGTCACCTGCATGATGAAAGCAGACTCACAACACCTTACGCCCCGCCGGCTGCCACAAGAGCCAGGGACCTCTGATTCCTTCGTGTTTTTTGGAGCGACCGGAGACTTGGCGTATAAGCAGATTTTTCCCGCATTGCAGCAGATGATCCTCCGCGACAATTTCAATGTACCCATCATTGGTGTGGCCAAATCGGGCTGGACGATTGAACAGTTACAGGCGCGAGTGCGCGACAGTCTAACGCAGCACGGTGGAATCGATGAAAAAGCCTACACCAAGCTCGTGCAATTGCTTCAATACATCGACGGTGACTACCAGGACCCTAAAACCTTTGAAAAACTAACCAAGGCTCTTGGTGAAGCGCGCAGTCCACTGCACTATCTGGCAATTCCTCCTGACCTCTTTGGACCGGTTGTACAGGCACTAGGTAAAGCAGACTATGCGGGAAATGCACGGGTCATTGTTGAGAAACCGTTTGGGCGAGACTTGGCATCGGCGCAAAAACTAAATGCGACCCTGCACACCGTGTTCCCTGAATCAGCGATATTCCGAATTGATCACTTCCTCGGGAAAGAGGCGGTGGAGGACTTGTATTTCTTTAGGTTCGCCAATACGTTCCTCGAACCGATCTGGAATCGTCACTACGTCGATCATGTGCAAATCACCATGGCCGAATCTTTCGGCGTCGCCGGACGCGGCCGGGTGTATGAAGAGAGCGGCGCGATCCGGGATGTCGTGCAAAATCACTTACTTCAGGTCGTGGCCCTTCTCGCCATGGAACCTCCCGCGGAACTGACACCCCGAGCTTTGCATGACGAACAATTCAAGGTATTCCGCGCCATCACGCCTATTGCCGCGGACGAGGCGGTTCGGGGGCAGTTCGCGGGATACCGCAATGAAAAAGATGTGGCGCCAGATTCCCAGGTCGAGACCTATGCGGCGGTTCGCCTGCATCTTGAATCCTGGCGCTGGACAGGCGTGCCTTTCTTGATTCGAGCGGGGAAATGCCTGCCGATGGACGCGACTGAGGTATTTGTAAGACTGAAGGCGTCGCCATTGCGAAAACAGAGCTCTGACAGCAACTACCTGCGGTTCCGGCTAGGCCCTGACTTTTCCTTGAACTTAGGAGCGCAAGTGAAGCGTCCAGGCCCGCAAATGCTGCCCATGCCAGTGGAACTTTCTGCGTCCGAGAAAGACAAAGCTCAGCAAGAGAACCCGTATGAACGTCTTCTGACGGATGCCATGCACGGGGACAAATTGCTCTTCGTTCGCGAGGATGTAGTAGAGGCTGCGTGGTCGATCGTCGATCCGATTCTTAACAACGCTGTGCGTCTGGGTACTTACAACCCGGGGACTTGGGGACCTGAGGAAGCCGCTCGCCTCGCTGCAGATGTCGGGGGATGGCGCAACCCGCAATCCTAAGCGCCTAGGCTCGAAAACCTATCCCCGTGCGCCGTTGATTCCAGCACACAACAAAACCAGCAACGCCGCTGCTAAACGTTTCGAAACGAAGGACAATACTCATTTCTCAATCCCCTCCTCGGAACTGGAATCGCATGTTCCCGTAATCATTGATGGAACAGCATTGACAGTTTAAACTGCCATCCTGAATATCCATTCACCTAGAGTACAGAAGGCAACTGTATAACCTTGAGACCACGAGTTTCGCAGCTTGCATTTGGTGTAGTGGTCTGTACCTGTTCCGTCCATCTCGGACGGTTGGCAGCGCAAACGTCGCAACGTTTCTCTGCGTAAGGAGCCGTCACGGCCGACAAATCGCGCTGGACAAGAACAATCGGAAAACCAGTCCCCGAAGTTGAGGGAAATCCTGTCAGGAATGAGCTTCTCTTCAATCTTCCGCCGGAGGAATCCGCTTCGATTTTCTCCCAGCTGACCTTTGTACAGCTCAGAAAGCATGATCTTCTGCAGAAATCTGGAGAGCCGATCGAGTATGGATATTTTGTGGATAGCGGATTGGTCTCTGTGCTGAGCACGATGGAGGATGGCAAAAGCGTAGAAGTCGGAATGTCCGGTAAAGAGGGGTGTACCGCATTGCCAATCGCCGTCGGACTCAAGACCAGCGCCGCGCGGATCATCGTTCAGATTCCGGGTACGGCTTTCCGCGTCACAAGTCAAGGTTTAGTAAATATTCTGCGGCAATTCCCTGTCCTGGAGAAACGGATGCAACAGTACGGCCACATCATGGCTATGCAGAGCGCGCAAGTTGCTGGTTGTAACCGGCTCCATAAAGTTGAGGAGAGACTCGCGCGGTGGCTGCTCATGAGTCAGGACCGAATCGAAAGTGAGGTCGTTCCGCTAACCCACGAATCTGTGGCGACATTGCTGGGCACACGTCGTGCCAGTGTCTCGGTCGCTGCTGGTCTACTGCGGAAGTCCGGGTTGATCACGTACGACCGCAGCGGAGTGAAGATTAAACGCCGCCAGCGATTGGAAGAGGCTGCCTGTGAATGCTACAAGCTCATACGTAGGCATACCGAGACTTGGAAGAACGAATCGATTTAGAGAGTGTTGCTTATGCACCACCCTTCGTTAAATTAAGCGTCGGACGAATTCCACCGTCGCTCTCATTCTTAGGGCGTCCATTCTTTGCGATGAAACAGATGCCTATGATCTTGAGACTCAGTTTTTCGTTTCTGATGCCATGATTGCTCGGAGCCGGCAGGGGTGCTGCTTGCTCTGAGCCTCGACCTTCTATTGGAGCCTGAATTTCCCGAGATGGTTAGTAATTTCCGTCTGAATCTCCGCGAAGGAAGGGGTGCTGTTGTGCAGGCCGTTTTTGACTGAATGTTGTGACTAGCTTTCCGGCAAATCGACAATTGCTCTTTGGACGACCGCGATGTGGGTTCGGAGGCCGGAGCAGGGAAGGGGCGAAAAGATAAAGGCACAATGGATGCCAGCTAGGGTCCATGCGCCCACATGATGCCTGCCGACGATGTTCTTCCAGCATGTTCTTGCTAGGTGTTGAAAACCTCTTTATGGTGCATGCGGACATCGGCGACTGCTTTTCCATAGTGGTTTTTCATTTGGCATCTGGCAGCACAATATTTTGGGGATCTTTGTCATCCCCGGAGACCGAGAAACACCCGTTTGCTCACCTCCACAGATTATTGAAAAGGTTTCACGTCGTCGCCCCGAGCCTGTCCGAGGCATTAAGACGGGAGTAGACTTGGGTACGCCCAGCCGCCTTTTCCAAACGACAGAGTGCATAGACTGCTATAATGACTACTGGGGTGGTTACGTTTCTCTCCTCTTTCAGGTCTTCTGACCTAAGCCAGTCCATCTGAAGTTCTCCCACACCTTAGGCTTTCAGCGAGTGAATGGTCTGCCCGTGCCGTTTGGCGCAGGACTCGCCAAGAAAGGTCGCTTTATGAACGCGACCGGCATTTTCCTCGGTCTGCTGATCGTGCTGGTCACGATCCTGCTGCGCCATTGGATGCGCAAGGCGAGCCCACAGGTCACGAGGTTTGGATCGCAAAGGATGTGCCCATCCTGCGGATTGATCACGTCTCGACTAAAGGCAAGTTGCTTGGAGTGTGGCAAGCCCTTTACGGCGGTTGTGTACTCGACTTCGAAGAAATGAACCGCCCCTTCGCTCAGGTTTCCCCAGAGCTTTTCCGCTACGGACAGAAGATTATGAAAAACACCAAATTTCTTGTGAAAGTGAATCGAGGTGGTACTCGGGCCCCCGGGCCCCTGAATATATTCAGCGAGTTGATCCGACCCCCATCCACATGACACCAACCGTAAGCTGGCATTGGTTATGGGCAGACTCACGGCCGAAGACGCTGTCAAATCCCTCCGAAACTCCCGGTGCACCCCGGAGTTGGAGTCCGTACAGGTTAGCGGCTAGCATTCGTGCTAAGCCCAGAGCGGCATCGAAGAACAACGATCTATTAAAAGGAGTATGGCCATGAAACATACGAGCCCCGCAGCTATTCCACCTCAAACACCAACAAAAATGACCAAATCGACACTCGACCTTCAAGAGCAAATTCGCCTTCGTGCCTACGCACTTTACGAGCAACGCGGAAGAGAGGGGCACGAAGTAGACGATTGGCTGCAAGCGGAGTCGGAAGTCACTCAACAGAAGGTTAAGACCGTCGTCCCTTAGAATCTCGTTCTGAAGGAAACGAACGCGCCCCAAGACCCTCTCGAGTCATGGGGCGTATCATTTGAACAGCCCTTCCCCGAAGTCTGCCCACATCCACTCTATGTTTCGATGTGCACGGTGGAAAATGGCTTTAATGCCTATGCGGCGTCAGCGCCGTCCGCGCCAACCGAGCCACATACCAAGACCGATGCCCACGATCACCGCTCCAGTCAACTTCTTGCGGTCGGTAATCGGAACGAAACGAGTCTGCTGATCACTGATCTCTATAACACCCACGGGAACAGCCCGCACCCCTCCCCCTCCTCCCCCTCCTTCGCCCCGAGCACTGGTATCGCCCACACCACCAGTTCCCGCCCCGGCGCCGTAGCCATACATTATTTTCGCAACGGGTACTACCGTTTTGCCGTGGGCCAAGATGGGTTCGCCGTAGATGGCTTTCACGCTCGCCTGGCTGAGAATGCTTTCCTTCAGGGATTGCAGAAGGGCTTGGGCGCTCATTTCAGAACTCCTTTAGGGCAAATATTATCCTCTTTTCCCTAGGCTTGATCCGCCGCTAGCGCGGCAGGCGGTCGTTGAGGCTGTCATCGGCGATCACGAGCGTCGATGACCAGAGGTAAACTAGGGTATGCGCAAGCGCCTGATCGCGCCGATTTCGAAAGATGCTCCAGCCGTCAACCCAGGCTGGCTCGAACTCGACCGTGTAGCCGTGGTCGAGGTCACAAACGGCGCAACTGGGAACAGTCTTCGAATCGAAGACCATTAACCAGCTTCCCCAAATAATCGAAGGGCGCATGAAGTATATTCCCGAAATTGTCGTAGAGCCCGAGTTGATCGTCCGGCGATCTACTGCGCGCCCTGGACGCTAATCACCCAGGAAGGCTCTAAATTGCGAGAGAAGATCGAGGAACCTTCAAAACCAAGCGAGTTTTATCCCACCCACAAACTGATGGCTAGACCCCTGAGATATCAGTCCGGGAAACCGTTTCCGCCTCGCGCCAGCCAGTCCAGAAACGAACCGTTGAACGTAAGGAACAGCAAATGGCGTAGGGTTGAACGGTGTCCAAGCGGTGGCCGCGAAGATCTTAACGGATAGGAGCGACAAATGGCGTGGCTTTGACGGGGCCGCCGCTCCTGCCCATTCCCGACACCTCTATGTTAGGCGAGATATGAGAGTCCGTTGGACGGTTAGTTTGTGTGTCTTGGCCTTCTCGCCAAACGAAGCGCGTGGATCTTCGCGGATACCGTTTGGACAGCGTTCAACCCTACGCCATTTGCCGTTCGTTACCGTTCAACGGTAGGGGGACGCTGTTGAATCGGTCGACGATCCATTAGATTGCTGTTCAGGGTTTCTCGAGAGCCTGCCGGCCGACGATTTCCGACAAGCGCACCCGTCCAAGAAGATGAAGAAGGTCAGTGCACAGTGCAGAATGACACGATAGCATCTACTATTGGTTCATGATCGCTGGTCATAGAAAACTCCGCTGGGATGTGCACCTAAATTTACACGCGAGCCGTCCAAGAGTCTCTCGGTAGATTGTGGTTGGATTAGGGGGCCATCCCTACGCAATCGAAATTACTTCCGGGTTGCCGACCAACCGGAGAGAACCCGGAAAACGGGCACCTCAAAGGTTAACCGCGACGAAGGCTCGAACAGACTGGATTACTTCCGCGTGGCCGACCATCCGCGGCGATCGATGAAGTTCCCAAACAGTGACGGGCTTATCAAAGTCGATCCGCATTGACGAGCGTTTGATGGCAGCAAAACACTTGGAATAACGTTGACTTCCGATTGGGCGAAGCGTACTGATCTTCGGCGACTCGTCAGCGAGAATAGGATCCTAGCCACCTTTAAGATCACAAGCGTCGTCGTGCTCTTGCGGCGATGACTCCGCAGGGAAATTCCGAATTGGAGAATTCGGTGATGTCACTCGCCGATCGCTGGCTTTGAGGCTAGTTCCGTTTAATTGACTAGTCTGAGTCGAGCAAGAAGGAGCGACGGTTGAAACGCGACAAGCAATCACTCTAGAGCGGTTTGAGCAGTAACGAGAGATATTGATGCACGAAAGCAATGGCCATGCTGCCTTCTCCTACGCTGCTGGAAACGCGCTTGATCGAGTTGAAGCGAACGTCACCCACACAGAAAAAGCCCGGAAGATTTGTTTCCAGCAGAAATGGAGCACGATCTGCTGCCCAACCTGGCTGGTCGCTCACCTCGCGCCCCGTGCGGACATAGCCGTTTTCGCGTTGCAGTTGAGATGGCAACCAATGGGTTTCTGCGTCGGCGCCGATCATGACAAACAGTGCATCTGCAGCTCGCCGCATGACAGGCTCCCCCGTTTTCCGGGTTTCTATTGCTTTCAAGTAATCCGTGCCGTCTGCAGAGACCACCTGAGTTTCCGTCTCCACGCGAATGCCCGGCGCGAGAGCAAGCTGATCGATCAGGTAGTGCGACATGCTGCGCTTCAGATCTTCGGCGCGAACCAGCATGGTCACTGAACTCGCGTAATTTGCGAAGAACAGTGCAGCCTGGCCGGCAGAGTTGCCGCCGCCGATGATAAAGACGTGCTTTCCAGCCACCGTGGGGGCCTCCGTACGTGCGGCCCCATATAAAACTCCACGTCCGATGAAGCGATCGACGCCGTCCGCCTCGAGTCTGCGCCAAGCAACTCCGGTCGCCAAGATCACCGTCTTTGTGGCAACCCTATCGCTGCCATCGAGTCCAATCGTGTATGCGCCTTCGGGATGCGGAATGATCTCTTGGACTTCTCGGGTGAGAACTACTTCGGCTCCGAACTTAACCGCCTGCCTGAACGCGCGTTGACTAAGGTCATCTCCTGAGATGCCATTGGGGAAGCCGAGGTAATTCTCGATGCGAGAGGATGTGCCAGCCTGACCGCCGGGAGCCTTGCGCTCGACTAGCAAGACGCTGAGCCCTTCCGAGGCTCCGTAGACGGCAGCCGCCAGTCCTGCCGGGCCGCCGCCAATGATCACCACGTCATAACTTTGGTGATGGGGAGCCGTCTGGAATCCGAGCGCTTCAGCTACCTTACGAACCGTAGGAGGATGGCTGACGCAGAACGAACCATCCACTACGACGGATAGGCCAGCGACCTCGCAAGCCTGGTCAGTCGGAGCGCGATGTGCGCTACGCTCGCGGTCGACCCATTCGTAAGGGATTCGATTCATGCTCAGGAAGGCGCGAATCTCCCGGCAGTCGTCATCAAATTTCGATCCGACGATCTGTACGCGGCTCGAGGGAAGATTCAGCATGTACTTCTGCACGGCTTGTACGCGTTCGTTGAGCGTCTGCAAAATCAAGGCGCTGCACTCGGGCGAGCGTCGAATCAATTCCTGGAGGTGTTGCGGATCGAGCCGTGCCAAGTGGCAAGCTGTCTTCGCACGGACGGAAGCAGGAGCCGCCGATGCCATCAGAATGGCCAATTCGCCAAAGAAATCGCCCGGATTGTGCTCTGAGACTTCAGTTTGACGCCCCATTACATCTTTGAGCACTTCCGTGGTTCCTTCCATCACTACAAAGAAAGGGGTGGGCTCCCCCTCGTGAATGAGATACTCACCCGGTTCCAGATGAAGGTCGGCAGCCTGCTGTGAGAGCCACACGAGGTTCGCGTCGTTCAGGCAGCCAAAGATTGGTACCTTCTTCAACTCCGAGGATGTCAGCATGGCGACTGGTATCCTTCTTTCTGTGCGGGTAGCACGGGTCCAGGGCCAAGGCTTTCAGTATGGAGCGGCATATGATGCACTGAGGCAACAAGAGCGACGAACTCCGGGAATGATTCGAATTCAGTCCTCAAATACCCCCACTCACGCACAAATAGGGGACTGCGGAACCTCCGCTCAGCGGAACTGAGGATCAACTCCCACATTCGTTTTGGTATGCGGCCTTCGCAAAATAGAAGATAGGTTAATGAAACCAGAGTGCAGAATCGCAACATCGAGATCCTTAAATCGTCCGTCCGCTCAGGAAGCTCCGTGCCCACTGGCACACCCAGCCAGAATGCCGGCGAAGAATTCTTCAACAGTTCGTCATACTGGGCAGACATTGCCAGGAAGATCTCCGTCTTCACCTGCACACGGTGATTTAAGACCGCGACAACCACACCGAGACCTCCCATCAGAAGTGATAACAATGTGGCGTATTAAATGGCGTGTTCAAAGCTCATAGTGGTCATCTGGCTATTCCGGATGTTAGAGGCATCGCTGAGGGTTTCTCCGGAGCATCAGAATCAGGCTGCTCTTGTTCCCAACGGATCAATTTCAGATCCAGCACGACGAAGGAATAGAGTACGGGAACGAGCCCCAGCGTCACGAAAGTGGCGATCGTCAGTCCCCCAATCTGCGCATAGCAAAGAGGCTGCCAAAGCGGGCCGCCGTGTGCAGCCAAAGGAAACAGCGCAATCACTGTGGCCGCAACCGTGATCATCACTGGCCGCAAACGAAGGATGCCGGCATCGATCAGCGCCAACTCCAATTCCTCGCCCTCTTCTCGTCGCTCCTCGATAAACTCAAACAGCACGATGATGTGGCTCACGATTACACCGATGAGGCTGATGATCCCCAGAAATGCCATGAATCCAAAGGGCTGGCCCATAATCGCGAGCGAAAAGATTGCGCCGACAACGCCGTACGGAATGGCAGCAAAGACGATGAGGGGTTTGAACGCATGCTTGAACTGCGCGAGGAGTGCCAAGTAAATGGCGCTAACGCAAATGAGCAGCACCGTAGTGAGATCAGCAAAGCCGCTGACCTGCTCTTTTTGCTCCCCTGCGAAGCGGAATATAAACCCGTCGGGAAGCTGCTTCTGGAATGCTTCCAGCTTAGGCATAGCCGCTGCGATTACCTCCGAAGGTAAACGCCCCTGCGTGGGCCAGCACTGCACGGTAATCGTCCGGTACTGATCGAAGCGTCGGATTTTAGGCGTTACCGGACTCAGGGCAATCGTCGCCACCTGATCGAGAGGCACTGGAGGGGTGTCTTGCCGCGAGAAGACGTATAGACTGCGCAGATCGGAGAGTTGGGACCGCTCCTCCATCTGCATGCGTCCAACAATCGGAACCTGCTTGTTGCCATCTCTCAATACTCCAGCCGTAATGCCTTGAAGAGCCACACCGACGGAATCGGAAACATCTGCGTTTGTGACGTGCGCGAGATTTGCCCGGTCCGCATCGACGTGCACCACTTCTCTCGCACTCGGCTCACCCCAATCGTCTCGAACTCTGGCGGCGATGGGGATGTCGCGAAAGATTTGCTTCAGCTGCTCGGCTTCCGCTCTGAGACGTGGCAGATCTTCGCCGGAAATTCTGACCTGAACCGAAATTCCAACCGGCTTGCCCGTTTCGAGAGTCCGCGTATCAATGATCGCTCCAGGAATTTGCCTGTCGAATTTCGGCTGCAACAGGGCAAGCAGAGGTGTCGTATCATGATTGTCTTTCGTTCGCAGAATCACCTGAGCATAATTGGTTTGTCTGTCCTCCGGTGTGGCGCTGCTCCAGAAGCGCGGGCCGCCGCCGCCCACAAAAGTCGTCATCGATTGCAGAACATCCTTCGGATGTCCGTGCTCCGGATGGCTTCTACCATACTCTTCCGCTACTCCGCGGGTAATGGACTCCACCTGTTGAGCAACCGTGCTGGTCGCGCTCGCCGGGGTGTCTTCGGGCAACCACACGTCGATGTAAGAAAAGTATTGAAGATCTTTTGGAAAGAACTGCGGCTTGAGCGTGGAGAATACGACGCCACCCGCTACGATCAGACCGAGCGATGCTGCCAGGCAGACCTTCCTGTGCTCAATGGCCTTCTTTGCCGTTCGAAAATACCAACCCGTGAACCCCCGTTGCCGCCTTTCCTCGATAGGAGTTTCGCTCTTGGCTTCCAACAGAAACGAACTGATGAGCGGCACAAAAGTCATCGAGACGAGCAGAGCCGCCAGCAGCGAACAACTAATGACGATAGGCAGACTGTATAAGAATTTCCCTGTATCTCCAGGCAACAGCAGAAATGGAAGATAGGAGACGATATTCGTGAGGGTTGCAAACGCCATCGTCTTGAATAGCTTTGTCGGTCCCAGCCACGAGGCGACGGACCGTGGCTGGCCGGCACCCAGTTCGCGCACAATTGCGTCGCCGGACACCACCGGTACATCGACCAATAGCCCCAGCGCAATGATCAGTGAAGCGATAGAGACCTGTTGCAGGTCGATCCCGAGCGTGTTGATGACCCCAAACGTAATCGCCAGCGTAATCGGCATGGACGCCGCGATCAGAATGGCCGTCCGCCAGCTCCAGAAGCCAATCAAAGCCACAACTACCACAAGCACCAGCGCCTCGATCAAGCTGTGGCTGAAGAGCTCAATGCTGTCGTGTACCTGCAATGGCTGGTCCGAGGTCCTGGCCAGCACCAGGTCGGCTGGCAATGTTTTTCTGACGCTCGCCAGATTGGCGTCCACCTGTTTTCCAAAAGTTCCGATCTGTTCTCCCTTTTTCATCTGGATCGAGAGCGTGATCGCGCGTGTCGTGATCCATTTGCCGTTTTCGTCGCGGCGCGTGTAGCGGTTCAGGAACGAAGGGGGATTCTCGTATCCCCTGTCGATGTCCACGAGATCCCGCAAGTAAAGCGGCGTTCCGGTCGGTGACGCGCCGATCGCTACATTCCGCAGATCGTCGATGCTGTTGAACTCGCCTGTGGTGTTGACGCTGACCGTGCGTCCGCGTGCATTGAGCGCTGGGCCACTCTCCGGTAGATTCCGTGCCGCGAGGATGCTGGAAAGATCCGCCGGCCTTAGCTTGTATTGCGCCAGACGCTCCTGCGAGAAATTCAAAAATACGTTCTCGTCCAGTACCCCGGAACGTTCTGCCTTCGCCACGATCGACAGCGTTTTAAGGCTTCGCTGGAGCGTATCGGTAAAGTCGTCCAGGTCGCGATAAGTGTACTTGTCGCCGGCCACGGCCTGAAGCGCCGCGGTGGTGTTTGCCGGGTCGTCGATGATCGCAGGTTTCCATGCATCCGGATGAAGCTCGTCGGTTTGCAGGTTCTGATTTGCGAACTTCATCAAGGCCGACTGCAGATCAGGAGTGCTGAGGTTCGTCGCCAGGTCCACCCCTGTGAACCCCGCTCCCGAAAACACTCGCATATCGGAGCATAGATGTTGGGTTGCCATGTCTCGGGTCACCCAAGACAACTTGCGCTCGACGTCGTCGCTGTCGATAGACTTCGGAAAAACCACAACAATGGAACGCCGCCGCTGAGTATTCGTATCCAAACCACTCCGAACCTGCCGGACCTGTGTCTCAACTAGTTTGCTTATCCAGGCGACCTGTACTGGATCGGCTGGCGGACTCGCTACTGTGAGCATTAATGCGGACGTATCCCCAAAGTCCTTGATGTACAGAATTGGTCCCGTTCCCTGGGGCAGGTCGTGGATAGCGTCCAGCCTGATCTTGACGTCGTCCAGTTCCTTGTCCCTGTCGTACTTTCCCTTTTCTGCCAGCTCGAATTGAACCATCGCCGAGCCGGTTCTGGAGGCGCTCTTGATCTCCGTCACCCATTGATTCAGCGCAATGGCCTGCTCGATCTTCCTGGTCACCAGTTGCTCGACCTGTTCCGCCGATGTTCCCTGCCAGGCACGATAATCATCGCTTGGCGTACCGGAATGTCCGGGTCTTTACGTTGAGGCATTTTCAATAGCCCGTAGAGTCCCCAGAGGATCGCCACTGCAAGAGAGACCCAGGCTACGTGCTTCTGCTCGAGGAAGAAGCGGGCGAGATTCTTGTTGTCCGTGGACCGTTCGCTCTGCGTGTCATTGCTGCGTCTCCTTGTTGACCATCCGGATCAGGCTTCCGTCGCTTAGCTGGTTAGTACGATTGACAACGATTCGTTCGCCGGGCGTGAGGCCTTCGTCGATGACGACCGATTTGCCGAAGGTTTCACCAATTCTCACACTCTTCAATTGCGCAAACTGTTTTCCATCGCGCTCCGATACAGTGAAGACCGAATAGTTATTCGAACCGGATTCCGCGGTCATCAAGGCAGTCAGTGGTACTACAGGCACAGTTTGCGTATTCGCTTGCTCTATACGGATCCGGGCGATCATGCCCACCTTGAGCGATCGATCGCGGTTCGGCAGAGTAACCTCTATGTTGAACCCGTGCCTCACGATTGGCGGAGGCGGAGATTCCAGTAATTCGCCCTGTGAAGTTTCGCCCCTGCAAGGCATCAAGTTGCACAGGCGCCGGTGCTCCTAGCTTGAGGTGTGCGAGCATGCCGTCGGGAACTCCGAAGTTCACCTTCACGACACGCGCGTCGTCGAGGGTGAATGCCTTTGTCCCTGCAGCGACCAGGCTGCCGGGTTCCACACTCTTTTCGACGATGACTCCAGGCATGGGAGCGTTCAGGCTCGTATCGCCAAGATTGATCCGCGCGGAGACAGCTTTCGCCGACGCAGCGCTCAACTGCCCGCGGCGCGCCTCGATCACGCAGCAGCTCCACACTGGCGGTCGCCGAGGTGTGCTGATCTACCGCCGCATCCTAATCCGGGCGAGTCATTGCTTTGGCGGCATAGAGCGCTTGGGCACGCTGGGAGCCGAAGTCCGCTTGCCTGGTCGGCCTTTGCTCGGTTGAGTTCGGCTTGCGAAGCATCAAGCGTACCCTGCGCTGAGCGCTGCTGGCCGACCGCGGAGTTCAGCGAGGCTTCATAATCGGAACTGCGCAGTCGGGCTAGCGTGGCGCCGGCAGGTATTTCGTCGCCTACCTGCACATCACGCATCCGGCCATCGACGCCCTTCACTCGATACAGAGCCGCGATATAACCGGGTTCCTTGAAGGCCAGTTGAACCTCAGTGTCCGGACGAATCTCGCCGGAGTAAGTCCAACTGGCCTGGACCCGCTGCGTAGCCACGATCTCCGTCACAACGGGAACTGGTTCTGGACCCGCCTTCTTGCGTCTTTTTGCGCAGCCGGCGAGAACTGAAAGCGCGGCAAGACTTAGAATTCCAATTAAGATGCGCATCATTGTTCTCCAATCGCTTTTTTTAGATCTGCTCTGGCCTTCCAGAAAGCGG
>CAWIZP010000003.1:0-73790 GCA_963840575.1 uncultured Acidobacteriota bacterium | reverse complement strand
CAACTCCCTCCCTGGCCACCACATTCTAAAGGGCTTCGCCCCTGTTCTGTGTTTGGCTCTAGCCCGGCGCTAGCCCGGTTTCTCAATTCACCAACTCCGGTTTGACACCCATCGCATCGAGCATTGTTCCCTGAGCCGCTAGCCGATCTGCGCTTACGCTCTGGCTGTAAAGCTGAAGCGTCGTGTGCACGTCGCTGTGCCGGAGCAGCCCTTGAACCACTTTCGGGTTTGTGCCGACACTGACAAGGAAAGAGGCCAGCGAGTGCCTCAGGTTGTGGAAGCCAAACCTGCGGGTGTCGTCAGACGTGAGAATCCCGACCTTGACCGCTGCTGGCCTGACATAGTCCTCAACCAGAATGCTGGCGCTGCGAGGTTGCTTACCCTTCATCCGGGCACTTGCGAAAACCCAATCTCCCGGCTGCGAATATGGCGTCGCTTGATACCAGTCCTGCATGAACCCTGCAAGAAGAGGATGCATGGGAACCGGAGCCTTGGACGCCGGGCTCTTGGGCTTGCCAACCTTGCTTGCGATCCACGTGCGACGAACAGAGATTTTCTGATTGAGAAAATCCACGTCCTGCCATTGCAATCCGAGGCACTCGGAAATTCTTAACCCAGTTGCGGCAGCTAAGAGTGTCAGTGTGCGCTCGGGTTCCGGCAGACCGATAAACAGATCGAAGGCTTGCTTCGGCGTAAGCACCAAAGCCCGATATTCGCTCTGTGTTTCACAGCGAACAAAACGTAGTGGGTTCGACCCCTCGTCGCGAGGAATCAAACCGTACCGCATGCCGCTTTTATAAACTAGCGACATCACGCGCCGCATTTTATCCACCGTGGGATTCTCCAGATCCTCTTCCCTCTTCACAGCCTTCAACCACTGCTCGATTTCCAACGGCTCAATACCCAGCGCAATCCGCTTGCCCCAACGAGGGATGATTCGGTTACGCAGGTTTCGTCTGTAAGCGCCGATGGTGGTATCGGACTTCCGGACTGCCGCGTCGCTCTGATCTCCGAGTTCGTGCGCAATGTAGTGCTCGGCAAGATCGCTGAACTTTACGGCACCCCTGAAGTCGGGTGTGTTTACGTTCAGGTGCTGGCGTTCCACTTCCATCCATGCTGCCGACCGGCTCGGAAAATCCCGCACTAAGCCAACTGGGACTTTGTGCTCGACTCGCCTGCCGTCTGTCTTTCTGGTCGTCATGAAACGCAGCACCCACGTTTTACCAGTCTTGCGAGTTTCAACTTTTAACCATCCACGCGCCATTCGTTATCTCCTTTTGGCCGTGGAAGGCTGCTGGCAAGATTATGCTCGGTACGCGGTGCTAGGGCACGTGAAAGTTCCGAAAGTCGGAAACGCCACACTTTTCTTGGGCCAGAGCCGAGCGGATAGGCGGGAACGAGTCCTCTGCGCGCTAGATCGAGCAAGTAGCGCGGCCTGACACTGAGGAACTCAGCGGCTCTTTCGGCATCAACGAAGGGCTCAAAGGCAGACACCCATGTCTAATACTGAGAAATGCAGTAGTACGTGCAGAATTGGATGAAATAAAGTTGGCACTCCACACCCCGGCGAGCGGCTGGTATTCCAGCAATGACGTCTGCAAGGCGTTGTACGACGAGTGCGACGTTGCCGTCATCACAGACTCGAATCCGAAACCTCCCGTCACCGCTCCGCTACCCTCGAAGTTTGTAAATCGTGCAAATTCCGGATCCGCTCCGGGATAAGCGTTCGGATATGACATTCTGGGAAGTCGGAACGCCGATGTTCCGACATACGCGACGTCGGCCGTGAGGCCGCCGAGAGCCCGTTCCAGCCCCAGCGTCCAAGTTTGCAAGTACCCATTGCCGAAGCGCCGATCGATCCCGGCCAGACTCAGGAGTGACAGCTGATGACTTGGCGCCAGCGCCGCCAAATTCTGCTGGTATCGATTCACGTCCATCACCGTGTTCGCCGGCACTCTTCTCGGATCGCCGCTGGCCAATACGTTCACGCCCTCTGTGTTGTAAACCGCCGGCAACTCGTTCGGTGTGATTTGGAATCCGTAGGAAATCTCCCCGTTTTGCGCCGCATTGACGCGCGGATAAACAACGTAGGGCGTTGACCCTGTTAGAAGATTGTCCTGCCAGATGTTAGGCGGAATCACTGTGATCGCCCCGCCCATGTGCACATGCACGGCGTGGGGCGCGTTCCAGTCCACCTGAACCCGCGGCCCCCAACCGTTCCAATCGGTTTGATAAGTAGGCTGCGGATTGATCAAGTATTCCTGCCCAACGCCCGCAGGTGGGAACGAATTCAGAAAACTCGACGTTCGGTGCGCCCGCTCCGAAATCGGCGTGTAGAGCTCATATCGCAGCCCATATTCGAGCGTCCATTGCGGATTGATTTTCCACGTATCCTCGATATAGGCGTTCACGTCATTCCGGTTGATCGCCGCTGGCCCAATGTGCGCGCCATTCGATGCGTAGGGCGGCGCGACGGCGACCGTGTATCCATACGGATACCCGAGTAACAGGCTGCTCAGCGTGTCTGGCAGAGGCTGACCCGGCTGCACATCGTGCTGTCCACTCGCAGAAGGAATGAACACGGGCGAATACACGGTTCCACCACCAAAATCGTACTCGCCGTTGGGACTTATACCGAAGTATGTCGTGTCTCGGTTAAGGCGTGCTTCCGCACCCCACTTCACGGTGTGCCGCGGGCTCGTCCACGCAAAATTCAATTGTCCTTGGAACAAATTCCCGAACGCCGACATCACCGAGCCCCCTGCTCCATTGAACGCCTCATAGAGGCCATCGATGAACTTCAAAGCCGGATCGTTATGGTTCGGCGTCACAAACGAAGGCGTCGTTCGCGTGAAACTCACCGACGTCGACCAGAGAAAGTGCGGAGACACGGTGCGCGTGTAAGTGATGACCCCGTTCCGCTGCCGATCCACATACTGCACACCGAAGCTCGGATCAATCAGTGTCTGATCCGGATTTGTTGTCGGTCCGGTAAGATTGTCGTAATTGAATCGACCAAACAATTGTCCTTTTGCGCCAACTTTCTGATCGATGCGGATGGAAAACTGATCCGCATCGGTGTTCACGTTTGAAGGCGCAGCATAGGTTCGCGCACCATAAGCGCCGGTCGGGTTGTTGGGGAGTGGATAACGGGCCAGCACCGCCGCAATTGCCGGATTCACGGGTACGTGCAGTGTGTCCGTGCTGCCGCCCGGGTACGTCACCACATCCTGGCCCCGCCTCTCTGCTGCTGTAGGTACAGCCAGCACCTGGGTCGTTCCCAGCACCTGCCTGAAGCCCTGATACTGCACAAAATAGAACGTGCGGTCGCGTCCGTCATACACGTTCGGCAACACGACTGGCCCACCATTCGTAAATCCGAACTCGTTTCGACGGAACGGAGGGATACGCCCCGGGTCCGCAATCGACGGGTGATCGAAATAATTCCGCGCATCGAGGGCAGAGTTCCTCAAGAACTCGAAGAATGACCCGTGAAAACCGCTTTTCCCGGACCGTGTCACGATGTTGGTGAAACCTGCAGCGCCGCGCCCGATGTCCGCCGGCATCCAGCCTGAGCTTGACTGCAACTCCTGAATCGCATCTACGTTGAAATTCGTGAACGTGCTCCCGCCCATCTCTGGATCGCTGACATCCGCACCGTCCATCGCGAAGACAGCCTCAACGCCGCGCTGTCCATTGATGGCAAATTGCTGGGTGAAATTCGTCTGCCCGTTCACGTCGGTCATAGTGCCCGCTGCTAATAACAACAGCGTGCTGAAGTCGCGTCCATTCAACGGCAACTCATTTACCTTTTGGCTGGAGAGTTTCTCCGCGCTTGTTCCGCCGGCTGCGTTCGAAGTTGTGCTCGGGTTTTCATTCGAGACTCCGGCAGAAGTTTGCGGATTGGCTGCAATCGACAGCACGTTTTGATCGGACACCGTTAGCACAATTGTTAGGCCAGTAATATTCACTGCCACTGGCCCTGTCGGACCTCGCCCGGGCAGTTGCACGCTCACGCGATTTGGCCCGAGTGGAAGGTCGGCAATCGCGAACCTTCCGTCGGTTCCTGTAATTGCGGTTAGGTTTTTTTTGGCGCCGGGTGTGAATACCGTTACCTTCGCTCCGGCCACAGGTTCGCCCCCAGCCGTGCGTACGACGCCAGACCAGGCCGGCGCAGACGGCGAACTTTGTTGTGCTTGGAGCGCGATCGCCACCATCATTCCCAACAGTAAATACTTCTCTCTCAGTTGGAAGGCCTTATGAAAGGCTCGGGCTATCCCGCGTGCCTTTGCGTAGCGAAATTCATGCATGAAAAACTTCCTCGAGTGAAGACAGAATGCAATCGCGTGCATGAAGGACTTCAACAGCCGCCGAAGCCAACGTTAGCCTTACGTCGCAGCTTTATGCGAAGCCCCTCTCCCTCCCTGAGTGGCGCACTGAGGTTATAGGAAAGATTCACAAGGGAGGATGAGACAAGGACGGAACCGGTCTGGCGTAAGATCGACAGGATTGACATTGCAACGCACTGATTACGTGTGACCAACAACGGACCTCAATTTTCGCGCCGTGGGTGCGACCCAGTCAGAGCTACGGTATTTGCGGTTCTTCTCGTCTAACAATCGCTCAACCTCCACCATTTGCCGTTCTTTACCGTTCAACGGTTCGCACCGGTCGATCCCCCGTGACGGTGCGCCACGGTATCCAACTGGGCATCATTTCAAGCGGGCGATTACGATCTGACGTGTTGCGTTTCGCCCGGACACGTTCTGAGCGATCGTCGGTCTTCCGCCAGGTCTTATTCCATTGATGCTCTCGCGACAAAGGCATGGTTGAATGCGATTGACGCGCTGCTCGAATTCTCAGCGGGGCATGAGCCGGAAAAATAGGGCCTGCTTGGCAACAGGTTCTACTTTTGCTTCCAAAGCAGCCATCTGGGCCTGACTTAACGGGGTAAAGGAACTGGCGAGTTCCACGCATTCCTCAACTTGCTCGACAGAGTCACATCCGATGATCGCCGTGCTGATGGGTAACGAGAGATTGTAGTAGAAGGTTTCCCGCTTGGTCAGCGTACCTGGAGTGGTTGCGATTGCGCCTCGGCCTTCCCATGAATGCTTTTGTTGTTCCACAGGAGGCGGCGCCCAACTGGAAAGAATGCGGCCGCGTGCCATCACCTTCATCCCGATAATCCCCATCTGTTTCTCGACGGCCAGCGGAAGCAGATCCTTTTCAAAACTGTAATAGTATTTGTCGGCCGCGTTGACGCCCATCAGCACGGTGTCAAAGGGAAAGCGGTTGATGCATTCGATGAGCGCTTCAGGACGGAAGCGTCCGGTGACCCCCAGATGGCGCACCATTTTCTGATCGTGCGCTTGAACGAGGGCTTCGATCGCGCCGCCCTTGCCAAAAATCTGGTCAATGTCTTCCTGAATTCCAACATCATGCAATTGCCATGTGTCAATGTGATCCGTATCCAGGAGCTTGAGAGACACGTCGAGGTTTTTAAGCGCGGCATCGCGGGTTCGCTCTTTGGTCTTGCTTGCGATAAAAACGTGGTCCCGGCTGCCCTTCAGACCTTTTCCAAGATAACGTTCACTCCACCGGTCAAGCCCGCCGTAGATAGCGGAAGTATCGAAATAATTCACTCCTAACTGGAGCGCGCGTTGGATCATCTGCAGGGCCAAGCTTTCGTTATTGGCTTTCTCCAGCGCTCCCTGGCCGCCGAGGCCAAAAATTCCGACCCGAAATCCTGTCTTGCCCAGATTGCGCGTCGGCATCATCTTCTGAATGGCCATTGCCGAAGCTGGACTGTTTTCCGTTGACGTCACTTCGCCTGATGCGGAGGCAGCGATTACTCCCGCAGACAGACCAGCTGCTATCGATGCTGCCCCCGTCTTAAGGAAACCCCGGCGGTTTTGGTTACCGGCATCCTGCGGCGTGTCATTCGTTTTCATGTCCATCGCTCCTAGTCATACAAAATAGAATACCGATTTTCTTGGGAACTGATCGATCACGCGAGTATATTTTTGGCTTTGCTGGCCAGTCAATTTTTTGTCTTTTTTATTACTACTGCAAACGAAGCAATTGGCCTCTTTCGCGAAATCCCACGGAAACGACTTAAACCAAGATAAGCCGCACTCCCGTCGCATGGGGAACAACGACGGAGCACTTGCCCTGCTTGAGCGAGTCGGTCTTCGTTGACGTTGTGATGTGCGCTTCGCGGCTGTCTAGTGCCGGTGCGTGTAGTGTTTCGGTTTGTACTACTCCACTCGCGTCGCGACCAAAGTCGAGTTCCAATTCAAGGTCTGCTGCCGCGTCCTTGTTCAGAATGATCACGGATGTGTGCCCGCCAGGCAGTTTCGCGGCATACGCCGTCGCATTGACTCCCGTATCCTGCAACTTCGTCGAGAGCTCGGTTTTCAACAGTGTTCCACCGCTGAACGAGCCCGCAAACTTAAGCCCATACGCGACTGGCTCCAACACATAGTCAGAGCCAAACGTCCCAATAGGTGTGTAGAAAGGATGCGGATGCACGGCAATCTGTTCGGGAGTTTCGCCCTTCGCTTCGAGAAGCGCGTCACCAGGCAGAGATCCGCCAACGGAATTGGCCACTGATTTGCCAGTACCACCGTGCAGATTGACGCCGGAATACCCGTGATTGGCCAGCAGCAGCGAATAGTCGGCAGACCAAAGCGCAGCGGCAAACACATCGGAGACACCCGGCTTGCCTCCGCGATAGCAAGTGTTGCCTTCGGTCATGCGCACACGCGCACTCATCTTGCTGGCTGCGGCCCATGCTACATTCGCCGTGTTCTGCACCTTTTGCATCGTCGCCGGCTTCAGCAGGTTCGGAATGTTCACGTCCGGGTTCGTCGCCGGGCCGCCAAAGTAATAATGATGAGTCAGGGTCGTTACGTGGGGTGGGTTCTGGATGGAAGGCCACTCGTCAGCAATCTCGGTCAGCCATGACACTTTGCTCGCAACATCCGGCATGCCGAACTTTGCCGCCGGCACCCGAACCTCGATTGCGCGCGCCAGCGCCAGCCATTCTTCCAGGTATGTCTTGGCCGACCATGTCTTCGGATCGCGCAGGTGCCGGTCAAACAGGTCCGCCTCGTTTCCGATCTGGAAATACTGGAGGTGGTCGCCCAGCGTCTCGGCTACAAGGACCGCTTCCTCAGCGGCGCGTGCCGGTGTATTCGTGCCCATCCCAATGCCGTAGATGCAGTTCCAACCTGTGGCTTGGAGGAACTCGGCCAGGTTCCTGACTGCCTCCGGCGTCACCGCGTAGTACTGCGCTTTCGGCTCGCCCACGACCTCTCGCACTTGAGGATGCTCTGGTTCGGTAGAGTCAGGCTTAGGTTTCCAGTAAGCAAACTCGCTGGTGTTGCCGCCAAGGCGGAGAACGCCAGTTGACGAGAGTGCTTTGAACTCGCGAATCAATCCACTGTTCTGCGCCGAAAAGAAGCTAGGATCTGCGAGTTGCTGCACCTCATAAGACAGGCCGACAAAGTCGATCGGCATCCGAGGACCAGTCGCTTCCCTGGGGATGCTGAGGGCAACCCGGACCTTGCTTTGGCCTTGTGCGTGAAGATGTGCTGCAGCAATGGTGCAGGCTGTGGTGGCAAGAAACCTACGTCGTGTGAGCATCGGACCTCTCGATTCGTTCTTTTACTGCTCGCCTAGAGCGCTCGCCTTTGGTGGTCGAGGTTAACTGGGGACTCGCTGATGCGACCTGTTAGGCAGGGATGGGCAACCCCTACCTAGGTAGGGTCCGGATTCTGCTCCTCGCGGTCCAGACGCTCTTGTTCCTCTTCCTGCTCGCTCGGGAATAGGATATTCTGCAGCGCCACTTCCTCCGCTTCGTTCTGATTCGAGCCGTTGGCCAGATTGTCCTTCAGGCTGTTCCACGTGCTCTCCGCCCGGCTGTCCAGGATGTCGTCCAGCGAGCCGTTCTGTTTTATCCGCTCGCTTTCCTTCGGTCGAAACTGGAGTTGGCGTGTTTCTGCTTTCGCTCGCAGCACTTGGAATGCTGGGTAGGTTTTCAGCGTTTCCAGCGGCTCTCTGAAGTTGGTTTCTCGCCCGCACACTCGATTCTCAGCCTCGATTGTTCTAGGACTGGCTCTACTGGCCGAACTTTGCCTACCATCTGACGAACTGGTTCCAGCGCGGGCGTGCACCCCAAGACAGCCGGTGAAGAGAAACGATTGTGGCTGTGGACCCACGAATTCGCAGTCGGAACGGGGCTCGTCAACACATCGCTTTAGAATCTACCTACATCTCCGCGAAATGGGCTGCCCCAGTCGTCGCGGTTTTCGACGCAGCCTGTCCTGAGCCAGCCGAAGGGTGGGCACCACGTACCTCGACGGTTTTCGTCAGCGATCTTATCACGCGATCCGGCGCACACGCAGTTCCGCCGTATGATGGGATTCGTTATTTAAGAGGGATGGAGCATAGGGAGAAATAGTAAAGCGGCGAAGATGGCACGCGAGAATGTAAATACGAAGGCTTTCCGGCAGGCCCTTCAAAGATCAAGAGTTTTCATGGCAACCGGAAAAGTATCAACGCTGGACAGTCGAAGCAGGCAGCCGAGAGCAAGACATGCAGCGGTATTGAGAAAGCTTTCAGGTTGATGTGTTCGATTCACGCGGTCGTGCTGAGAATGGTGGCAGTTTCAGGGTTCTGACTTAGAGTACTGTCTGACGCGGTTGAAGTCGGCGCTATGAAAACCGCCTGTGACAGACGTACCTCAGCTTGCCCAGAAACGGCAGAAGAGTCATCAAGCTTCTTGCCCGACGGTTGCTACCAAAGTCGAGTAGCCGAATCTAAGAGGCCGGGGGACAATTCTTATGGAGAGAGCAATCGAGTTGCCCGCAAGAATCCTATCGCGGGACGAAACGCCGCAACACAAGCCGAGGCTGTTTTCGATCGAGTCTGTCCTCAACCTGGAAAAATTGATTTTCGCTGGCTCTCCGCTCCCCGAGGTGCTCAAGATCATTGCTCGGTTGGTCGAATCTCAAGGGCAAGGTATGTTCTGCACGATCTGGCTTCCCGATGAAGAGGGAAAGCACCTCCATTGCGTTGCGGCGCCTAGCCTTCCTGGATTTAGCGCTCACGTAGGGCGCACGGCTGTCTGCGCGAACGGCGCATCCTGTGGGACAGCTGTTTATCGCAGGGAACCGGTGTATGTGACTGACATAACGACAGATCCTCTCTGGGATGATTATCGTCACCTATTCAAACCTTATGGTATTTGCTCTGTTTGGTCACGCCCGTTGTTCGCGAGTGGAGGAAAGACTCTTGGCACCTTCGCGATGCTTTACCGTGAGCCACGTAGGCCCTCTGCCAACGACCTCCAGTTGATCGAGGACGCCAGCCACATCACTGGGATTGCCATTGAGCGGCACATGAACGAAGAGGCCTTGCGGCGTGAACGCGATCGGCTGCAGTTGCTTCTGGAAATCACAAGCAGCGTTACCTCCAGGCTGGACCTCCGGCAAGTGGTTGAGGCGCTTTCGGCGAATCTATTCAAGGTTATGCAATGTGACGTATCCGCCTTATTGCTGCCCGATTCCGAGAGCCGCGCGTTCCGTGTCAGCATCCTGCACAATCCCGACGCCAGAGGTCCCTTCCGCGAGGGATCGTTGGTGCCCATGAATAGTTCGATCTCAGGCCAGGTATTGCGTAAGGCCAAGAGCATCCGTGTCGATAGCTTCGAACAGGTAAGCGAGGATCCTGAAATTTACGGGAATCCTGACGGCCGGCTTCTTTATGAGAGCGTGCTCAGGGAAGGCCTCAGAACGGGATGCTATCTTCCGCTTCTCGGCCGCAACCGCGTGGTTGGCGTTCTGATGCTCTGCAGGCGTTCGGATAATAATTTTGCCAAAGACGACGTCATCTTGCTCGAACAGGTGGCCTGTCAGGTAGCGATTGCAGTTGAGAACACATTGGAGTACGAACAGGCGACAAAGGATCGAGATAAAGAAACCAAACAGAGACTCTACCTCGAGGAGGAAATTCGTGCCGGGTTAGGAGAAATCGTGGGAGAGAGCCCGGCATTGAAGACCGCGTTGAGTCTGGTGTCAGTCGTTGCACCTACGGATTCCGGCGTGCTGATCCTGGGCGAGACGGGCACTGGCAAAGAACTGGTTGCGCGGGCAATCCATAGGCTGGGAAATCGCAGCGAAAAGGCATTCGTGAAATTGAACTGCGCTGCAATCCCTCTTGGACTTCTTGAGAGTGAGCTGTTCGGGCACGAAAAAGGAGCCTTCACTGGCGCCATCGCTCAGAAAACCGGGCGCTTCGAACTCGCCGACAAAGGCACGCTTTTTCTTGACGAGGTCGGCGATATTCCTCTGGAACTTCAGGCGAAGCTGCTGCGCGTCCTACAAGAGCAGGAATTCGAGCGGCTCGGCAGCAACCGTACGCATAAGGTCGACGTCCGCCTGATCGCAGCCACGCATCGGGATTTGCCCGCCATGGTCAAACAAGGAACGTTCCGCGAAGACCTTTACTATCGTCTGAAAGTATTCCCGATCCACGTCCCAGCGCTGCGACAACGCACAGAGGATATTCCGAGATTGGTGCGGCACTTCACGCTGCTCTACTCTCAACGCATGAACAAACGAATTGACGTAATCCCTCTGGATACGATGGATGCGTTGGTGCGATACCAATGGCCCGGAAACGTCCGTGAATTGCAGAACTTTATTGAACGCGCGGTGATTCTCTCTCCACTGTCAACACTACGCGCGCCAACTTCCGAACTGGAGTCATTCCAGCCTTATAAGGAATCGAATGCCCCTATGAATGGTCTCGCGGAGGTAGAGCGCGATCATATCCTTCGTGCGCTGGAAGCGAGCGACTGGGTTATCGGGGGGCAGAGTGGCGCGGCTGCCCGCTTAGGCATGAAGCGAACGTCGTTGGCCTATAGGATGAAGAAGCTTCGTATTCGCCGGCCTGCCGTGGTCCCACAGAAACGCAGCTTCGGGGGCGCGGCTGGCGAGAACTGAATTTCCTAACCGTTGTAGCAACCACCTGTCAGCAGCAGTGAATCCGACGGAAATTCGTCAGCGACGGATATCCGTCAAAATTTGTCAGCTAAAGTCCGAGGATTCAGCGCGCTTCTTCCTTACGAACTTCAACCGCCAGAATAATTTGCATTGAATGCACTTCTTCCAATGAGCTGTGCTTCTCTTGGTATTTTACCTGCACTAAAGATCAACGAAGCGAGGAGAGGACTTTATGAAGGATGCGATATCACGAACGGCGACAAAAGGCCTAATGGCTAGTCAGGACGATGGCCGTTTCAACTTACCTACTACATCCATCCATAGGGTCGAAGCGGATGGCGTACAAGTGTTCTATCGCGCGGCCGGTGAAGCAAATGCACCGGTGGTTCTCTTGCTGCATGGATTCCCAACGTCATCGTTCATGTTCCGCGAACTCATTCCACGGCTGGCGAATGACTATCGCGTGATCGCGCCAGACCTTTCTGGTTTCGGATTCACGGAGATTCCATCTGAACGGCAATATTCGTACACCTTCGATCAATTGGCGCGCACGATAGACGCCTTCACACAGGCACTCAATATCGACCACTACGCAATCTATGTTTTCGATTATGGCGCGCCGATCGGTTTCCGTCTGGCGATGGCTCACCCCGAGCGGATCACAGCGATCGTTTCGCAAAACGGGAACGCCTACGAAGTAGGACTTGGCGAGGCTTGGGGCCCGATCCGAAAGTACTGGGCATCACCCACGGCAGAGAATCGCGACATACTCCGCCAAAGTATTTTGACCGCGGGGGGAACGCGCTGGCAGTACACGCACGGCGTGGCGAATCCGGAGGCTGTTCCGCCGGAGTCCTACACGCTGGATACGGCTCTGCTCGAACGACCGGGGAATAAAGAGATTCAGCTCGATTTGTTTCTGGATTATGCGTCGAACATTAAGCTCTATCCGAAATTCCAGGAATATTTCCGTAGGTCCAAACCGCCTTTGCTCGCGATCTGGGGCAAGAACGATCCTTTCTTTATTCCAGCGGGGGCAGAGGCCTTTCAAAAGGACCTGCCGAACGCGGAGGTGCAATTCCTCGATACCGGGCATTTTGCAATTGAGACACATGTCGTGGAAATTGCGGCCGCGATGAAAAACTTCTTCGCCGCGAATGGACTCGGCTGGGTGAAAGCAGAACGAACGGCTTAACGATGAGGACGTTCTGCTCATTTTCTGAAAGAAGGCAATTGGGATGAGGAAAAGACATGGGACGTCGTAGATTTCTTGGTGCGCTCACAGCCGGAGCTCTTGGTTTTGCTCTCGATGGCTCTCTCACAAAACTTGCACTCGCGCAAAACAACTCATCAGCTGCCGCAAATTCGCAGTCTTCCAAGAGGAGTGAATTTCCCCAGAACTCAAGCGTCATTTTGGTGCATGGGGCGTGGGCCGACGGCTCCTGTTGGCGCAACATCATTCGGCCTTTAGAACGGCGCGGTCTTCACGTCATCTGTGCGCCGATCCCGCTCACCTCCTTAACTAACGACGCTATCGCTTTGAGCCAGGTGCTGGAGCGGACCAGCGGCCCAGTAGTTTTGGTGGGACACGCCTACTCCGGTGCTGTGATCGCCGCCGTGCGGGAAGACCGGGTCAAGTCTCTGGTTTATATAGCGGCGCTCGCGCCGGATGAGGGCGAGACCGTAGCCAAGGTTTTCTATCTTGACCCAAAGCCTCCCGAATCGCCGAAGTTGGCTCCCGATTCTCATGGCTTTATATGGATTCCGGACGGTGGGTTTCGCCAAGCAGTTGCCCACAAGGCTTCTGCCGACCAAACCAGCATTGCAACTGCCGTGCAACGGCCAATCGCGGTTCAGTGCATTCAAGAGCCGGCCCCGACGCCGGCATGGAAAACGAAACCGTCGTGGTTCCTGATTGCCGAAGAGGATCGCATGATCAATCCGAAGACGCAGCATTTCATGGCCGATCGCATGCGGGCGCGAGTCCATTCATACGGTGTGGACCACAGCCCGATGTACACGGAGCCAAATCTTGTGATCAACATAATCCTGGAAGCGGCGCGGGAAACCCTGTCGTCCTAGGTTCTTGCCCAAACGAACACTCAATCTCTTATTGGAAGAGGCAGGGACATGGGCAATACCAAATCTGTCGCCATCATCACGGGCGCAAGTCAAGGCATAGGCCGAGCCACAGCTCTCCGGCTGGCGTGCGATTTCTCAGTCATCGTGCTTGTTGCAAGGAATAAGGACAATCTAGACAAAACCGCGACCGAAGTAACCTCCCTTGGAGCGGAAACCATGGTCCACGCTCTCGACCTGCGCCAACCGCAATCGGCAAAAACCATCATCGATGGAACTCTCGAACGCTTTGGGAAACTAGATTGAGGAGGTAGCAATGGAGCGTCGTAGTTTTCTTGGTGGCCTCACAGCCGCATCTTTTGGTGCCTTGTTGGAGAACTCTTTCGCCCAACCGGTGCGACCACCGAACTCAAACAAAACTGGAGAAAGTATGGCTGGCCAGGATTCTTTCGAGTCGTCTCTTGTCGAGGTTTCAGGAAACACGATTTTCGTGCGCCGCTACGGAAGTGGGCCGGCAATTCTCCTGGTGCACGGCTTCCCGCGCACAAGCCTGATGTGGCGATTCGTCGCGCCCAAGCTTGCAGCAGCCCACACCGTGATTTGCGTGGACTTGCGCGCCTACGGTGGCAGCGGGATACCCGCCTCAACAGACGATCACTTTCCTTATTCCAAGCGCGCAATGGCGAAGGAACTTGTTGAGGTGATGGAGAAGCTCGGATTTCCGATTTTTACGCTGATCGGCCATGATCGCGGAGGACGCGTTTCCTATCGTCTTACTTTGGACCATCCGAAGCATGTAGAGCGACTGGCCGTCTTCGATGTGATTCCGATCTTGGAAGCCTGGAGCCGATCGGATGCGCGTTTCGCTCAGACCTATTGGCCCTGGATTTTGCTGTCGCAGAAGGAGCCTCTTCCCGAGAACTATCTTCTCGGCGCGCCCGAGGGCGTTTTCCATAATCCCTTTGGCCAGGGTTCGTTTGGTCCTGAGATTCTTGAAAAATACGTTTCAACCTATCGCGATCCAGCCCGCGTTCATGGAATCTGTGAGGAGTATCGTGCTGCGGCGACGATCGATGTCGAACACGATCGTGCGGACAAGGAAGCGTCGAAGCGGATCGAATGCCCGATGCTGCATCTCTGGGCTGAGGGCGGCCCGCTCGACACTTTCTACGCAAAAGACGGCGGTCCGCTGGGAATTTGGCGGCAGTGGGCTCCCCATGTGCAAGGACAGGCGATGAAGGGTGGCCACTTCTTCCCGGAAGAGAATCCTGACGACACCGCAGTTCTCGTCAAGCAGTTCCTCTCTGCATAAGCCATCCATCGCCGATTTCTCGGTGCTCACCATTTCGAGGAGCTAACCCCAGATGGCTGAAGTAAAGAAATAAAGGAGATGCGGAAATGAAAAAGTGGAAACTTGTAATTCCTATTGCCGCGGTCGCGATTTTCGTTGCCTGGTATGCATTTCGGCCCGAGCGGCTGGTGGTCAATCGGACCGTTGACGAAGCAATGCCGACGGAACAGGGCGGTTCGTCGCCGAAGCCTCTTGTCTCGGGACAGTTCTACAGCATTTTGCACCCGACGGCAGGCACCGCAACCATTTACCAGATGGGAGATGGCACTCGTATGCTTCGCTTTACGGGCTTTAGCACATCAAACGGTCCTGATGTGCACGTCTACATGGTCGCCGCCGGCGATGCAAGGGATGTAGCGACGGTGCAGCACGCTGGTTTCATCGATCTGGGAGTCATTAAGGGCAATGTCGGCGACCAAAACTACACACTTGCCCCCGACGTGGACTTGGCTAAATATGGCGCGGTCTCCATTTGGTGCAAACGATTCAGCGTAAATTTCGGAGCCGCGGCGCTGCGACCGGCGCAGGCAGCGCAGAATTAGTAGGATCGCATCGTTGGCCAAAGCGGAACCGTCACTGCGTAGCAACAATTGAGTTTCGTGTTCCTTTGTAGGTCAAGGATATGATGCAACTATCCGCTAATAAGGTCAGCTGTGCCGACCAGCTGACCAAGGCGAAGCAGGAAAGACCAGAAGCTCCGTTCTTCGCCCACCCGTCGTAATCCCGTTGCATACCGCGCATTCAGACCATGGCATTGATGCTGGAGCGCCGGACGCGGACAATTCGGCGGCAAGAACCGAACCGGCCGTGCCTGCTCCCACCACGATCAAGTCGTAGTGACTCTAAATTTCCTTATTCGATGTATCGATCATTGTTGTGTCGATCATTGTTGGATCTCCCCCTGTCTAAGAGCTCAATTCCACCATGGCAAACATCTTCCAAAAGCCTGTTTAGGACTGAAATAGCTTCTGGTCAATGAACGTGTACAGCCTTGAGACGCGACCATCACGCTCTTCGAGGAAGTCTGTTCCCGTGTAATGGAACGGTTGACCTGGCATCCCGCTCCCCCACCGGCAAGTCGCTACATTGTGCATAGTCTGGATCTCACCTGTAACCGTATAGCGGTATTCGCGAAAGTGTTTGCGAATCTCTGTAGCCGCGTCATTGATACCCTCGCGGCCCACAATGCGACCGCCGGGATGAATCCAAACGCAATCTTCGGTGTAAGACTCAGCGAGCAATGCCGCACGCTTGACGGGATCGAGCTCTATAAAAATTTCATTGAAGTTGCGCATAAGCAGCTCAGAGGAAGTTGCCTTCATAGATGGATTCTCCTTAAACATCGGGCAAGACAATTGTGGATCACGTCCGGCTGGCTATCAGCCCTTCACGAACTCGACATCGAGAGTGATGGTGACGTCGTCACCAACCAAAATGCCACCAGTCTCGAGTGCCGTGTTCCACGTCAGGCCGAAGTCTTTGCGGTTGATCTTTGTGCTTGCAGAGATCGCGACTCGAGTGTTGCCCCAAGGATCCTTCGTAGGTGGAGTTGGCCCTTCCACCGCAAAGCGGACTTTGCGCGTCACCCCCCGGATCGTCAGGTCGCCTTCCACCGACAATTCTCCCTCGCCCACGACACGGATGCCCGTCGACTTGAAGTGCAAGGTCGGAAACTTCTCGACATGAAAGAAATCGGCGCTCTTGAGGTGAGTATCGCGCTGTTCATCGCGGGTGTGGATGGAAGCAGCTTCAATCGTGGCCTCCACGCGATCGTTTGCCGGGTCAGATTCATCCCGGACCAACACGCCCGAAACTTTGGAGAATTGGCCTTTCACATTGGCGATCATCATATGCTTGACTTTGAATTCGGCGACGGAGTGAGCTGGGTCGATGTTCCAGGTGGTGGTTGAGGTTTGCGGTGGAGCTGCGGTCGTCGTATTGCTCATGGTAGCCTCCTATTATCCCATCGATATTAGTCGTATCGACATCGATATATCTGATATCGAGTATAATGTCAAAGATTCACATTTTTATGGAAGAGCGCAAGAAGCATCCGAAAGCCCTTCATGCCTGGCTGATCATGCTGAAAACCTGGCAATCGATGTCGCGCTATGCGTCTCCGTCACTACTGCAGGAGGGGTTAGGGGAGTCCGACTTTCGGGTGCTCGAAGTGCTCCTGCACAAGGGGCCGATGCCGGTAAATGCCATTGGGCCAAGGGTGGACCTCAATCCAGGCTCGGTCAGTGTGGCGGTGGATCGCTTGTACAAGAAAGGGTTTGTCAGCCGTGCCGAGAGCAGTTCCGATCGTCGGGTCAGAACCGTGTCGCTGACGGAAAAGGGACGTGAAAGTTTCGTCCCACTATTTCGCCGGCACTCGGCACTCATCAAACGTGCGTTCCAGGATGTCTCTTCGGAAGAGCTACAACAACTTGAGGCGCTGCTGAAGAAGATCGGTAAACGCGCCGAGAGTCTTGCCGATAAAAGAGGTCATTCCCAGCCTCGATAAATCGCCCATTGGCAATGCTAGGCCCGATCATTCTTGACAACTGAGAACCGTTCCGCGAGCCAGACTTACAACGGCGGAACGCTTGTCTAGGAGCCGGATCGATGAATCCCGGCGATGTCTCACACCATCTCACATGTGAAGTCATGGAAAAATCCAATAACGAAAGAGTGTTGGTCGTAGAGTCCGATGATGCGTTGAGCAGAAGCATCGTCAGCGCACTGGCGGATGCTGGCTATGAGGTTTCGACGGACAGCGGCGAAGGAATGAAGTCTGTGCTCGCTTTTAGACCCGATGTTGTGATATTAGGCGCCGATCCTCCTCAGTTGGATTGTTGTGACCTTCTATCCGAAATCAAGGGCGCCGAGCGGACCCAGAACATACGTGTGGTTATGCTCTCTTCGGGAGGGCCGGTGCAGCGTACTAGGGGGCTGGACTTGGGAGCAGATGACGTTCTGTCTTTGCCTTTCGATCCTCATGAACTCTTGTCCCGCGTGCGCTGGCAACTCCGGGATAAGCACACGATTCAGAACCTTCGGCAGCAGGCAGGCACGATCGAAGAGAGCCGAGCTGTGGCCCAGCAGATGGTGACCGCGGTCAATGAAGAGCGGCGAACACTTCGAGTCGGCTCGCTATTGGCCGTTGCCGTATTGCTTGTTGCCGCTGTGGCTTTTCTGATCTTTTATCATCGCACTCAGCAACAGAATACCCGTGTTTATGCAGCTATTACGAAATTACAGACTGGAGTGCTGACGCAACAAAAATTGATGGACCGTTCGCAACAGGCTGTGGAAGATGTGCAACGCGATCCCGTGCCGCGAAGCGATTCCGAGAAGCTTCAACTTCAGAAGCGGAGCCAAGACCTGAGATCGCAGATTGCGAGCAGCAAGACCGAAGACATCTCTGCGCTGCAACGCCAATTGAGCGAGGTACAAGGGCGCTTGCAGCGAGTTGAGACTGAAGGCAAAGTCGCGCAGACGATTATCCAATCGTATGAGCCGAGCGTCTGTCTGATCCACGTCGTACTTGCCTTCCAGGAGCACACCACCGGACTGAGATTGCACTACGCGGAGATGACCAGCAGTGGCGCCCCGAAGACTGACGAACATGACAACCCGCTCTTGAGCCTAAGCGGGAGTGGCCCCGAAGTGCACCTGGATGCTTTTGGTACCGGATTTCTCGCGTCCTCCACCGGACAAATCCTTACCAATCATCACGTGGCCGAGCCCTGGTGGCAGAACGACGACTTGAAGGAAATGCTTGATCAAGGCCTTGAGCCGGTCGTCGCGGAGATGACTGCGTATTTCCCCAGCGTTCCACATGGCATTACCATCAACACGGAGAAGATTTCCTCTGCCGCAGACGTTGCTGTCGTAAAAGCAGATGTTTCACAACTCGGAATCAAACCGATAGCCCTAGCCAATGGCCGCGGTTCGGCGGTGAGCGGAGTCCCTGTCGTGCTGCTGGGATATCCTACGGCTCTGGATGCGATCCTGGCTCGGGCGGGCACGGACACTCTTCAGTCCATCGCCACTGCATCCAAAGGTGACCCAAAGCAGGTAATGGAAGAACTCGCCCGCCGTCACCTGATCAGGCCAGTCACTACTCAGGGACACATCGGCGACGTACTGCCTGACAAGATAGTCTATGACGCTCAAACCACATCGGGCGGCTCCGGTGGTCCGCTTTTTAACAACGAGGGCAAAGTTATAGGAATTAACTTTGCAATGGTACGGGAATTCGGCGGCTCGAATTTCGCCATTCCGGTTGGCTATGGGACGTCACTTCTGAACCTCAAGCCGCAGCCGCAGAAACCCTGAAGCGCATGCTTTCTCGGAGCCTGTTACGCACTCATCAGCCTGAACCAGCCCACAACAACAGTTCAGAGCATGGGGACGTATCAGGCGTTCGACCAGTTGCAATACGCCACGGGTGAATGGAGTCGGCCGTTCACCTGGATTCTAAAATCGGCTGCCTGACTGCCGCGTATCATGTTCGGTAAATAGGAACCGTTCAAAGATAGCCGCAAAAAGATAGCCGCAATACAACTGGGTCAGGAATAATGGCTGGGAAACTCTGTGGCAAGACCGCTCTCATTACGGGGGGCGCCGGCGGTATTGGCCGCGCCGCAGCACTGCTGTTTGCCAGCGAGGGTGCAGCAGTGGGCATTGTTGATTTGAGTCAAGAAGCGGGCCAGCTGATCGCGCGAGAGATTTCGACAGCCGGTGGCCGCGCGATCTTTGAACGTGCCGATGTGACCTGCCCTGCCGACTGCCGGCGTGTGGTCGAACGCACCGTCCATGAATTCGGTGGCATTCACATACTCTTCAACAATGCGGGCATCATCCGCCGAGCCTCGGTAGTTGAGACCAGTGAGGACGATTGGGACGCGGTGATCGCCGTCAATGTAAAATCCATCTTCCTCATGTCGCGCGAAATAATTCCCATCATGGCCAAAGCAGAAGGCGGTTCGATCATCAACACCGCCTCCGGATGGGGCATCGCAGGAGGTCCACGTGCCGCCGCCTATTGCGCCTCGAAAGGCGCAGTCGTCCTGATGACCAAGGCAATGGCCATTGACCACGGCCGCCAGAAGATTCGCGTAAACTGCATCTGCCCCGGCGACACAGATACTGCGATGCTGCGAAGTGAGGCGCGACAGATGGGAACGGCGGAAGATCGATTTCTCGCCGACTCGGCACAGCGTCCTCTGGGCCGCATTGGCAACGCCGGAAGAGATCGCGCAAGCCGCACTCTATCTTGCCAGTGACGCTGCCTCCTTTGTGACAGGGGCTGCCCTGGTGGTCGATGGCGGAGGCCTGGCGGGGTCTGGCTAAGCTGGGTCTGGTTGACTGGGTCTGATTAAGAAGATGCGCTTGCAAAATAAAGTCGCTCTGATCACTGGTGGAACATCCGGCATCGGCGAAGCCACGGCGGTACTCTTTGCCAAAGAAGGCGCCAGGGTCACCATTACGGGGCGCGACGAACGGCGCGGCCAGGCCGTCACCGCGAAAATCGTGAGCGATGGCGGCAAGGCTGTCTTCATTCGCTCCGACGTGCGCAAGGCGGACGACTGTGTTAATGCCGTGAACGAAACGCTGCGCGTCTTCGGGCGTCTCGACATCCTGTTCAACAACGCTGGTGTTTTCTTCCCGCACACCATCCTCGACTGCTCGGAAGAAGAGTGGGACCTGCAGATGGATGTCAATCTGAAGGGAACATTTCTGATGTCGAGGGCCGCTTTGCCTCACATGATCGAGCACCGTCGTGGAACGATCATCAACAACAGTTCCGGTTGGGGGATTGCCGGCGGCGATGCGGCCGCTGCCTACTGCGCCTCCAAAGGCGGCGTTGTGCTGTTGACCAAGGCAATGGCCATCGACCACGGACGGCAGGGCATCCGCGTGAACTGCATCTGCCCCGGCGATGTCGACACACCCATGCTTCCCGAAGATGCACGTCTGCGCGGTTTGAAGTGGGAGGATTATCTTGCCGGATGCGCCAACCGCCCCTTGGGGCGGATCGGCACCGCGGACGAAATCGCGAAAGCGGCATTATTTTTGGCCTCAGATGATTCTTCCTTCATGACCGGCGCGGCCTTGGTGGTGGACGGCGGCGGGCTCGCAGATTGACGATGCGGCGCGAACGGAATTTCATATATGAATTCAATGCACAGGATGCCAACCGGCCAGACACGCAACCGCAGCCGTTCCCAACAGTGGTTTGAGCGTGCTCAGCAATCGCTGGTTGAAGGCGTGAACTCGCCGTCGCGCGGCGCGACGGTGTACACCTCCGGCCCGATCATGCTGGAACGTGGCCAAGGCTCGCACATATGGGATGCGGATGGCAACGAATATGTCGACTTCATGATGTCGTTCGGCGCTCTCATTCAGGGGCATGCTCATCCAGCTTTGGTCAAAACCGTTTCCGAGGCGATGGCGGAAGGCTCCCACTTCGCCGCCGCGACTTCCGCAGAAGTGGAGGCCGCAGAGCGTTTTCGCCACATGGTGCCATCGGCTGAAGTGGTGCGCTTCACCAACACTGGCAGCGAAGCGACCATGCTGGCGTTGCGCCTGGCCCGCGCCCACACTGGCCGGCGTAAATTCCTGAAGTTCGAAGGACACTATCACGGGTGGTACGATCCCTTCCTGCTCAACGCGCACAGCCATCCGCCAGAACTATTGGGCCCCGTGGAGAACCCTGCGCGCATCCCGGATTCCGACGGCATTCCATCTTCGACGTTCAACGATGTGGTTCTGGCCCCGTGGAACGACGTGGCTGTTCTCGAAGATGTGCTGAAGCAGCACGGGCACGAACTGGCCGCGGTGATCACCGAACCCATCATGGCCAACATGGGTTGCATCCTTCCGCGAGATGGATATTTGCAGCGCGTGCGCGAACTCACGCGAGACTGTGGCGCAATGCTGATTCTGGATGAAGTGGTCACCGGCTTTCGCTACGCCCCCGGCGGATGCCAGGAATATTATGGCGTGCAGCCGGATATCAGCACCTTCGGCAAGGCTCTGGGCGCGGGGTTTCCGGTGGGAGCCGTGGCGGGACCGCGTTCGATCCTGGAGCGCATGCGCTGGAGCGAAAACATGGTCCTGCACTATGGCACGTTTAATGGACATCGCCTGACCATGAAAGTGGTTGCAGCCAATCTGGATTTGCTAAACCCTGATCTGCTTAACCCTGATCTGCTCTCCGCCGAAAACGTGTATCGCAAGCTTCACGCTGTTGGTAACGCCGCTATTGCCGGCCTCCGGGAAGTATTCCGGCGGCGCCAGGTGAAGGCGATCGTGCAAGGCTTTGGACCGATGTTCCAAATCTACTTCACGGAACGCGATGCCATCCAAGACTACCGCGACTACTGCAAGTACGCGGATGCGAAGCTCTATTCACGCTTTGTACACCGGCTGCTCGATCGCGGCATCTATATGACGCCATCCAACGGTCTGCACTGGATTATCTCGACGGCGCACACGGATGCCGATGTGCAAGCGCTCGTGGAAGCTGCCGACCAGGCCTGCTCAGGACTCTCGTGAAGGCCACCGTCTTTCTCGGTGGCGGGCGTATCACCAGCGCGCTGCTGGCGGGATTGCAGCTTGCGGCGTACAGCGCGCCCATCGTCGTGCACGACCGGCATTCCGAAAAGCTCCAAAAACTCAAGCGGCAGTACGGCATAGCAGTTGAACCGGATCTGCATCGGGCGGTGGAATCGGCTCACTTGCTGATCATTGCGGTACGGCCAGACTCCGTGCGCGGGTTGCTGAGGGAAGTCGGAACGCACAAAATTAATCGACGGTTCACAGCGGTAAGTCTGGCGGCGGGTGTTCCTCTTCCCACTCTGCGGGCCGGGCTGCGATCGCCGGTGCAATGGGCGCGGGCCATGCCCAGCCCCGTCTGCCGCACTGGTCGAGGACTGACGGCTCTGGCTTTTGGCCGGAACATGTCCCGTGCTGCGCGTGCGATGGTCAGGAATTTCTTTGCCCTGGTCGGTGGAGTGCTCGAAATCCCGGAGAAGCAGTTTGACGCCTTCACTGTTACTTTCTCAAGCAGTCACGGGTATCACGCCCTGGGAACCCTGATCGACGCGGCTGAAGTGATTGGACTCGACCGCAAGAGCGCACGTGTGGCTGCCGCTCACGCCCTGGCGGACGGGATCTCGGCCTGGCGCGCAGGGACTACGCCCTTGGAAGACTTGCTGCAGGAGGCGTCCACGCCCGGCGGCACTGCGGCGGCCGTGATCGCGTCAATGAACGATGTTGGATATGCAAGGATAGTGCAACAAGGGTTACGTGCCGGCATCCGGCAAGCAAGAAGGAACGCCGGACGATGATCAGCACGCGGGGCGGAGATATCAAGAATTGCGACTTCTTCGACGGGAAGACGAGGACCATTGCCTCGGAGATTGCGACTGATCGACTTGGCCGACGAAATGCGATGTCGGATACAGGCAGATGAATGGCGTATTCGGTTCGAAAATCACGGGCAGTCTGAATTCGAACGCTGTGCTCAGAAACAAGCTTGCGGAAATCGCCGAAATCGCGAAAGCGTCGAAAGCGTCGAAAGCGTCTTCCAAGGTACTGGACAAGAGTCAACAGCCACGCGCTTTCCAATTCATTTTGCATCACGTCTAGACTGTATTGCCTAACCGCACCTTCTCGCCTTTTTTGATGACCCCGTGACCGCTAAAGGTCTGAGATACTTCTGCACCATGATGGACCCGGACAGCGGCTTCTTGCCCTTGAGCCTGACACTCGGGAACACGAAATCGGTGTCCTTGACCAACGGCATCTTGTCGCGCCGTGCGAGAAGAAATTCCACGAGAAGAGGATGCATGGGAACGCAGGCCTTTGATGCTTTCGACTTCGACATCTTGAACCTTTTCTACACATGAGCCCGCCCCACGTACATTCGCGGCGAACCTTGAGCGAACCGATCTCTCCACTCGAATCGAAACTTATGTATAATCCGCCGATGCAAGGAATACCGTGGAGCACAATTGCGCTTGGCTCGCTGTTGCTCATCTCGGCCCGTTCAATAGGAGGACAGGACGTGCAATCTTCGCAACCTGAAAACCCGAAGCCGCCTGTCAAAATGGAGCAGCGCGGGCGTATCGTTGGAATCGGCGGTGTCTTCTTCAAATCCGCTAATCGTGATCAGATGCGCGAATGGTATGCGAAGCATCTTGGACTCATTGACAAAGGGTCAGGCGCGATGCTTCCATGGCGCGAACACGACGACCCGCAAAAGGAACACGTGACAGTTTGGACTGTTTTTCCCGCCTCCACTAAATATCTCGATCCCAGCCCCGCACCGTTCATGATCAACTATATTGTGGACGATATGGATGCTTTGCTCGACCGCTTAAAACAAGAGGGAGTAAAGATCGACGCCAAACGAATGGATGAATCCTACGGTCGCTTTGCCTGGATCTATGACTCGGATGGCAATAAGATTGAGCTCTGGCAGCCGTTGCCCGCAAAGCCCTAAGGGCCTTCCAATGTACTTACTCAATCGGTTTTCTGTAGCTGCGGTGCGCTGGATCTTGGCCTCGTGGAACGCCTCAATGCAGAGATCATCCAAGGACGGCTTCTTCGAATTTGCACCTTCGTGAACCATGGATGGAAGTCCGTAGCCAGCCGTCCTCTTAGCTGCCGCAACCCCTAGAAGTCATGCAGTGTCAGGAGAGCCTCGCACATTCGCCAGTCACGCCCTTCCACGATGTAGCTGTCTATCAGGTACGATCGATCGGATCCGTCGATGCGACTCCAAGGCCCGCACGCACCGATCTTTGGAATCGCTTACGGTCGGCTGTGTTTTGATGACGGACTAGATAAGATGCTCGCGCCGGAGGCTGAAAGCCTTCTGTTTCAAACTTGGAATGTTGCTTGGTCAATACCGCCGGGAACTCTCGGTACACCAGTTGTCGCGCGACTGGTATCCAATCAGTGGTCGTCGTCCGTATCGTTTAAAGACGTTGCCCAGATGCTTCCTGAGGAGAAACTTGGCGCACCGCCTCGCGAAGCCACGTGTGCCGTGCGTCCGTAGTGAGCCTCGGGTGCCAGACCATCAAGAAATGAAATGGGCGCAGCTCTTGAGGCGCTTTCACGAGCCGCAAGGTGGAATTCCTTTCCACCATTTGCCTCATGCCATTCGTTAGAGTGAGCACGAGGTCAGTGCCAGGAAGGCAACTAAGGGCCGCGCCAAAATAGGACATGCAGACACAGGACCGGCGCTTTGCGCCCAACGCGGCGAGCTGCTTGTCCGGGATGCTCTGCACGCTGGGAAGAGTTCTGACAGTAAGGTGCTCCGCAGCCAGGTACTGCTTGCAGTGTCAGGCGATCGCCAAACTTGCTCTGGCGGGCAACGGCGCAGATCCAGTCCTCGCGGTAAAGTCTCTCCGAACTGAAGTGAGAGGGCAGCAAGCCGTCGTCAATGTGGAGAATGAGGTCAAGCTTTCCGCGCTCCAGCATATCCACGGCATCAGCCTGCCACGGTTGGAAATCAAAGTTCACCTTATAACGTTCGGTCGCATAACGCCGGCATAAGTGCGGTAGCAGTGCCATGCAAACATTGTCCGGCCCAGAAATGCGGAAATTGCTGCGCTCCCTTTTTGGATCGAAAACGCTGGGCACAACCAGGCCTTCTATTTTAGGAAGGAGCTGCTCAAGTTCCTGGAGAATCTTGCGCCCTCGCAAGGTGAGCTCAAACCCTGAAGGCGACCGAATCACCAGCTCATCCTGAAACATGGAACGCGCGCGCTGAAGGGCGCGGCTGACCGCCGGTTGACTGAGCAATAGTCGGGCGGACGCCTTGGTGACACTTCTTTCCTCTGCGATCACCGCAAAAACGATCAAGAGGTTCAAATCGACTTGTCGCAGTTTCTCTAGACGCATATGAGCTATGACCATTATGCATGAGCTGTATGCCGAGTGAAAACCATCTATTGGAGTGTGTCAGCGATTGCGGTGCACAGAAAAAGCAGGACGCGATGACACAGATTTACGACATCCCGCGGTTTGTCGATGCGATTGTCGCTCGACTTTAACGGAACGCCAGAGGAGATACCCAAGTGACCGAACTCATTGTTCTCTACAGAATGCCCAATGATCCCGAGCATTTCGACAAGTATTACCGCGAAGTCCATGGGCCGATGACCGGCAAACTGCCCGGAGTTAAACGCTATAAGTATGGGCGTGTCTGCGCGCTGGACGGCGGCACCGGCGAATTCTTCTGGTACTGGTCCGGGACATTCGACAGCCGTCGGACTGCCCTCGATGCCATGGCGTCGCCGGAAGGCCTTGCGGGCGCTGCCGACGTGCCGAACTACTATCACGATGTTCCGCTCTTTATGTTCTTCGAAAAGTAGGCGATATGCCTTCGACGAACGCACGGCTGGAAGTTGAGACAGTCGGACTGAAAAGGATGGCCCATGGCAGCCTATGTGATCTTCATAAAAGAGCGGACGCACAACCAAGGAGAGCTCGATCTTTACAGGGAGATGGCTCCCGGCGCTCTCGCGGGTCACCCGATCACGTTCCGCATCGCGCACGGACACAAGGAAGTCGTTGAGGGCCCGGATTTCGAGGACCTGATGATGCTGGAATTTCCAACCTTTCGGGAGGCGAGAGCTTGGTATGACAGCCCGGCCTACCAAGCGGCAAGCGAACATCGGTTCAAAGGAGCCGATTATCGCGCCATCATCGTTGAAGGCGTCCCGCCCAAATAGTCGTGGGTTTGCCAAAGATAATATTGCCGAAGAGTAAGCCTCCGGTGAGGGCCGCGATCATGCGGCCCGCGAGAGGCGACCGGTCTTCTTGTTCGAACGCGATCGCCCCAGCAAAGTGTTGTACACACCAAGGAATAACGAGATGAATGAGATATTTTGGCCCGAGGATTACATCCCCGGATTCACCGATAACTTCGCTTCAAACGAAGCTATTGTCGCTGGATTGAGCGCAGTTGATGTGTGGCCGCTCCTTAGCAAAGCCCCACTCTGGCCGACCTATTATTCCAACTCAGCAAACGTCCGTTTCTATGACGGGAAGGGTCCAGAGTTGGACGACGGCATGCGCTTCTACTTCGAGACCTTTGGTTTTCCTGTGGAAGCGCAGGTTTTGGAGTATGTCCCGCCGACCGAAGGCAAGCCGGGCCGGCTTGGCTGGCACGGCTGGGGCGGCGAAGGCGATACACGCTTCGATATTTACCACGCTTGGTTGCTCGAGGATCTTCCGGGCGGCCGAGTGCGCATCCTCACGCAGGAATCTCAGAAGGGTAAGCCGGCACAGGAACTGGCCAAGAAGAAACCCAACGTAATGATCAACGGCCATCAGGACTGGCTAGACGGTCTGGTCGCCGCAGCACACAAGGCAAAATCATGATGAAGGCTGCGGTCCTTCGTGCGCCTGGTGGGCGGACGCTTTGGTGACACTTCTTTTCTCGGCGATCACTGCAAAGATGATTAAGAGGTTCAAATCGACTTGTCGCAGTTTCTCTGGACGCATGCCGGTTGTGAGTATTATGCATGAACCGTATGGTGAATGAACATCGTCTTAGTAGAGTGTGGCAACGGTTGTAGGTCACAGAAAAAGGAGAACGCTATGGCACAAAAGGAACAAAGTGAGAATCACGGGGAGCTTTCCGAGAAACGGATCGTGGTGCTCGGGGGGTCTTCCGGCATCGGTTTAGCAGTGGCGGAACAGGTGGTGAGACGAGGCGCGCGAGCAATCATCGCGTCGAGTAACGCAGACCGGGTCAAGCAAGCGCTCGTAATGCTCGATGCAAAAGCGGAAGGGCACACGCTCGATCTCTCGAATGAGCGTGACATTCAAAACTTTTTTCAGAAGGTCGGTGATTTCGATCATTTGATCTTCACTGCCGGCGACACACTGCAACTGAATGAGCTTGCAGCGACGGATCTTAGCAAGGCCCGACGTGCTTTTGAATTGCGCTATTGGGCTGTTCTGGCTGCGGTCAAGTACGCAAGTCCGCATATCCGCAAAAACGGCTCGATCGTGCTCACAACCGGTGTCGCAGGCAGGCGCCCGCACAAGGGATGGACAGTGGCCGCAAGCGTCTGCGGAACTGTCGAATCCTTGACGCGTGCCCTGGCAGTCGAGTTAGCGCCGATTCGCGTCAACGCGGTATGTCCTGGTGTCGTTCGAACGAACCTCTGGCAAAGCATGAATGCAGACGCAAGGGAGAACCTGTACGAAAGTGTTGGAAAAAGTCTGCTCGTAGGCCGCGTCGGCGAGGCATGCGAGATCGCGCGCGCCTATCTTTTCCTCATGCAGGAGGGATACAGCACGGGGCAGATCGTGGTGCTGGATGGTGGGGCGGTACTCGTTTAGGCGCCCTGCTTTTCGTACCAGGCTGCTCATAAAAACAGCTTCGCTTTCTGAGGGTGACTGACGTGACGCGAGGAGTTTTGCCAATACCTTCGGAACTACGTCCGCAGCAAAGTCCTTGAAGACTCGACTGCACGCGGTCTATAGCGATTGCCTACGTGTACTAACGAAAGATTGAAAAGCCGCAAGTGCAAATGTGGCATGACTTCGACCAGCCGTCCTCACATTGATCGAAACGGGAATCGCTGGCATCACTCTGCTGAACGTTATTCAGCTTTCCGACTATAAGAGAAAGTGGAACTTTATTTTCATGACGCTTCCCGGTGCTTCTCTAACTTCGTGCAAGCAGCATCACCAAGAATAGCGCGGGAAGATAAACAATGGATGCCGCAAGAAGGTGTCGAGCAGCAGAGTTGGACTTGCGAATTAAGAACTGTGCTGCGTAATAAAGAAACCCCGCGCCAAGGAGCAATGCTCCGATTAAATAGAATTTCGCTTCGCCCATGAACCCAGGCAAGAGACTTAGTGGCACCAATGCCAAGAGCGGCAGCACAGTTTGCAAATTCACCAAACGGGCTCGCACGCCGTCGTCAGGAGGCAGCACCAAGTAGCCTGCCCGGGCGTAATCCTCGCGGTACATCCAGGCGATCGCCATGAAGTGCGGAAACTGCCAGAGAAAGAGCAGTGCGTAGAGCGTCCATGCTTCGAAGTTCAGCTTGCCGGATGCCGCGGCCCAGCCGATCAGAGGAGGCATGGCCCCTGGAAACGCGCCGACCATGGTGCACAGTGGCGTCTTTCGCTTGAGTGGAGTGTAAACAAACAGATAACACACTAACGTGGCCATCGCGAGCAGACTCGCAAGAACATTGACCGCGACCGCAAGATAGACACTACCGACCACTGACAACGCGAGACCGAACCGCAAGACTGCAGCAGGTTTGAGCCGACCGGAGGCGAGCGGCCGGCGGGCAGTTCTGCGCATTTGCACATCGAAGCGGCGTTCAAGATATTGGTTCAGAGTTCCAGTGCCACTAGCGATCAACAATGTACCCAGCAACGCATTGATCGACAGCCAGAATGGAAAATCTCGCCAATGAGCCGCACGAGCCAGATAGAACCCGGCGAAAGTTGTGATCACGATCAGAAAATTGACTTCCGGCTTGGTTAGCGCCCAATAATCCGCCAACAATGTGTAACGATCGGAGCGAGCACGCGGCGCAATTGATAGATCGAGCCTCGCAAGAATAGGTTTCGTCGCCATGCTCAGAAAGCCTCCAGATTCTGCTGACCACTTCGCGGCAAGCCCTTGACATACCAATCCGGCTGCGCGAATTCATTGTCGCGAGAATTCTGCCGCGAGAGCAGCCGCAAGACTAAAATCGATCCGGCCACCATATACACGAGGGTGACGCAGGTCCACATCAGCGCGGCCGCACATTGCTGGTCGGCGAGTGCTGAAAAGCCGAACAGGTGTGATGAGGAAAAGTAAACCGGATAAATTACGCGATCGCAAAAAACCAAGAATCCGGCAAGGATGTCGCACGGCAGCGTGGCAAAAAAGAGATAGAGGATGATAGACAAGTCTGGCCTTAAAACGTTCGACCGGGGCTGAACCACAGGCCACCAGAAGAACAGTCCGCTCGCAAGGAATGATGACTGTTCGACAAAATGCCACCCTGCGGAGTGCATCGCAAGTGTAAACAGGGCGGGAATATGCCATCCAACCAACACCGCAGCAGCGGCAAGCCAGCAGAACTTCGGCTGCGCTAGCGCTTTTCCTATCCTTCTTATTACGATTATTACCGGCCAGTCGAACGCCACTCCGCGCGCTCGTCGCGCAAATTGCGGCAAGCCCTGTGGCCACGCTCGCAATGGTTCACCCAGCCAGATCAAGGGAGGAGCAACGGTCATTAGCAGTAAATGCTTCAGCATGTGCGCTGTCAGCAGCTCATGATCGAGTGCGGAAAGGGGAGAAGCTACGGCTGCCCAGATCAGGAACAAACCAAGAAGAAAACTGCAGGCGCGCCAAGCTGGAATGCGGCCCACGCAATTGGATCGAAGAGAAACCCATCCGCGAAGGTAGAGCAGGGCGGTGAAAACGAGCATCACGGTGACCAACATTGATCCAAACGATCCCGATGCGCCGTGATGGAGATGTGGCATGGAACCGTTCTCCTAGGGTTGCGATCCAGATTGCTTTTCGTTCCCGAGCGCGATATCGCGTGAAGCATCGCGCGCTGGCGCTTGCCCCTTCGGATGCAGGGTTTCAAGAAAGGCCACCAGCGCGGTTGTTTCCGCGGGACTCAAGCTCCTGCCATAGGCCGGCATGTTGCCGCCTCCTTGAATGACCTGTCGGATAAGCTGGTCTTGCGTGAGGCGCACGGCGACACTGTCGAGGGCCGGTCCTCGTTGTCCGCCACTTTTTCCAAGTGAGTGACAATTGCGGCACTGCTTGACCTGGAATATCAAAGCGCCTTGCCGCTCTAGCGCGGTCCTGCCGTGTATGAACTTATCCGGCACCGGATCACCGCTCCACGCGTTCATGTGCGGACTCCAGGGTGTGAACCCCGCGAGATGGGTGAAGGTCCCGAGCGTAATTGCGATCAACATCACAGTCAAAACCGCAATCGGCCGGCGCTTCCAACTCTTTTCACCTTCGCCGGAAAGAAACGGAAGAAGTAACAATCCGGCAATCGCCACCACCGGTCCGATCAGAAGTGCTGGTGTTTCGAGCGACGGCGGGAGCAGCGAGAGCAGGGCATAGAGCCAGAGGAAAAAGTAATCTGGTTTGGGAACAGTCTGGATAATGGTCGGATCGGGTCTGCCGGTCGGACCAAACGGGCCGAAGTACAACGCACATGCAGCAACCGCGAGGATTATGAAAGCCGAGAAGAACATGTCTTTCCACACGGCATAGGGGACGAACGGCTCGCCATCTTTCTTCGTCAGCTCGTGGTAGTCATTTATATACGTCGCTCGTTTCACGACGCGCCCCGGCATCGGCCATTCGTTGATCCCGAGCTTCACTACCATCAAAAGATGGAGACAGACAAAACCGATCAGCAACCCCGGAATCACGAACACATGCAAAGCAAAGAATCGCGACAGAGTCGCACCCGCGATGATCGGCCCACCCAGCATCAACTTCACAATCGCTGGGCCGAGAATAGGAACGCGGCTTGCGATTGACGCTCCGATTCCCAGCCCCCAATAGGCGTCCTGATCGAAGCGCAGCACCTGCCCGCTGAAAGCCATGCCCAGAGTCATCAGCAATAGAAACACGCCCAGGATCCATGTGAGTTCGCGGGGAAACTTGTACGCACCAAAGAGAAACACCTGGACCATGTGAATCAGGACGATGGCGACCATGAAATTCGAACCCCATCCATGCATGGCGCGAATAAACCAGCCAAGCGTCACCGAGTGATTCAAGGCCTGCAGGCTGTTCCACGCTTCCGCGCCCGAAGGCACATAAACCATCGCGAGCAGAATGCCCGTCACAATTTGCAGCATGAACACCGTCAAGGCTGCGCTGCCAAACACATACCACCAACTGGCGGTGTTCCGCGGCACGCGGTGTTCGGCTATTTCGCGGATAGGCGCGGCCAGCTGCAAGCGGCGGTCGAACCAGTCGCCAATTCTTCCAATCATGCTGTGCATGGCGGTTTCTCTCCAGTAAGAGCTGCAATCGCTGCTCCCGGCGTCGGCAATTCACCCGCCTGAATCGTGATCAGACCGTTCTCAACCTTGTATGGATATTCGAAAAGCCCGCGCTCTGGCGGTCCCGAGGCGCGCGATCCGTCGCGGTAGTATGCTCCACCGTGGCAGGGGCACATGAACAAACCAGACTGCTGAAACCAGCGAACGGGACAGCCTAGATGTGCGCAGTTAATCGCGAAGACCTGGAACTGCTCCCCTGCGATGTGCCGCACCCAGCAGGCAGTGTCGGCTGTTGTGCCGTCGGTTGGCATCACGTAGGGATTGCGAAACGTCGCCAGCCGCGTCTCGCCCTCTGGGAAATCGGCGACCTTCCCGACCTGCACCCACGAGAGGTATCCGTTGGCGCGACCCCGCGTGATCGAGGAAAGAAGAAATCCAACGATCGGCACGGCTACCACAGCTGCTGCCAATGCGTTGAACAGAATTCCCAACTTCATGAAAAACCCGCGCCGCGATATAGCAGTTTCACTCGACGGTGCAAGGACGGGTTTAGTGGACATTGTCTGGCTCCTGGTGCTCGGCATGATTGGAGGCTGAATAGGGCTGCCCAGGGTTTTGCACCCGGTGCGATGCCATCCATGCAACTACATTCGTGATTTCCTGATCTGACATCGGTTTGCCGGGCAGGTTTCCACGCCAGTCAGGCGCGCCTAGTTCCGGGCGGCCTGTGATGACAATCGTGCGCAGCCCCTGATCACTGACCAGCGCCAGGAACGAATCGTTGGTGATAGCGCTGCCCTTGGGTCCACCTTGGCCTTGTGTACCGTGACATGATGCGCAGTACGTTCCATACACAACCTCGCCCTGCCGGGCATTGCCCGGAGAGTTTGCCGCGTAGGCAGGGGGATTGGCTCCATTGAGAATTCCCGGCCGGCTCCAGCGGGAACGCATTCCTCCTGTGATTAGATCGATCTGCTTATTGGTAAGCATGCCGCCCGCACTTTGAGCGAATGCAGGCATCGAAGTGCCCTTCATGCCATTCGCTACAACTTTACGGATGGATGCATCGTCGGCGATTGCCAAGTAAACCGGATCGCCCAAAGCAATGGCTGCGCCTCCCCGACCTTCAGAGCCATGGCAACCAGCGCAATTTTCCGAGTACAAAATACGAAAGTCTGCAACCTCATTTGGAGCTAGCATTTCCGAATTCTCGCGTGGCGGGCCGGGTGGCGAGCTGCAACCAGTGAGGGCAATCATGCTCACCGCGGCGGCCAGGATCGAATATCGCAGTGAGTTCACGGCCGTTTTTCTCCACGTGGCGACATAATTCCCGGAGCGTCAACTCCAGCGCGCATGGCGAAGGGCAAGTTCTCACGGGTCAACATGCGAGACTGGCGCACCACGACCAAGCCTGCGACCAAGCCAAAGGCAACTTGCGAGGCGACAAACCAGTACCAGTCGATGTGGCTTGCGAGAAGCGGATTAAGCAGGCCGAGCATGGTGTAAATCAGCCCCGACCATAGTACGGGGGCGATCAATCCTCCAAGCACGATCGGCCGCCGCGCGAACATAGGGAGCATCACACCGTACAGCACGCCAACCAATGTTGACACGAACGCATGCAATCCAAGCGCGAGCACGAAGCTGCCGGCGTGAAAGGAGTTCAGCTGCGCCGGTCCCATTCTCAGTGATTGCGCGTAAGCAGTAGCTGCAAGAAGATTGATGGGATACCAGATGCTTCCAACTTTCAGCACACCATAAGCACAAGCCAGCACGGCCATCGCCACGCTTCCCGCCAATCCACCTTTCACACCGGCGGAAACGGGATACGTGTGAACGGGAAGCCATGCGCGTACCTGTTCTGCCGCGACTGGCAGCCGATCGACCACGCGGCGCTCAGTCGATGCACGGAAATCATCTCGAAGCACCGGGACAGCTACTTCGTGCTCGTGCGGGAAAACCTGGCGGAACCAGCCGATGCATCCTGCCAGGGCGAGTACAGCACCAAGGGCCGTTACCGACACGCTCGTTACCAGTCCCGAGAACAGCAAGGTGAATCCAAACGCCAGAATAAAAGGCCAGGCAGTCGGAGCGGGTGATTCGATCTCGCGTGGAGTTCCGGGAGCTTGGTCGAGTTTTCGTGTCGCGAGTAATGTTTCCATTTCTTTCCTCAGCGCCCCACTATGTAAACCACGGTGAAAACTACGACCCAAACAGCATCAACAAAGTGCCAGTACAACGCAAGCACATCGACACGGCGGAACTGATCTTTATCCACCCGTCCAGCCAAACCAAAAATAAGGACGATAGTGAGCATGATCAGTCCTGCAGTGACGTGAAACGCATGCAAGCCAACAAGTGAGTAATAGGTCGTTCCGAAGAGATTGGTAGAGATTGTCAGCCCATGTTCGTAGATGAGCCGGTGCCATTCCTGCCCCGTGCCAAATAGAAAGAGGCCACCGAGAACAATCGTGAGTGACCACAAAACAAGGAATGCGGAGCGATTATTGCGTTCCAGAGATTTGCCGGCAAAGTGGACCGTGATACTGCTGGACAACAAGCAGATCGTGAAAAAAATCGGTGTTTCCAGTACTTCTCCCGGAGTCGGCCCGGTGAGGCTCTTGCCCAAATAGAAGAGGTAGGCAACCACGAAGATGGTGAAGATCGCTGATTCCGCGATAATGAGGCTGGCCATCGCGACCTTACCCCGGTACGGAAGAGTCCAAGCCTTCGGGATTTCGACTAGCGAGGCTGCAGCTGCGCTCATTGCTTTCTTCCTTCATTCATACAGGCTGTCCGGATCTTCAGGATGTTTCAGGTCCCACAGTGGCCGGCGGCTGGCTACCACCGGAACGGTTGCGAAGTTGTAGGCCGGCGGTGGCGAACTTGTAGACCACTCAAGCGTCCAGGCGTCCCAGGGGTCGTTCCCTGCCTTAGCTCCGTTAAAGTAAGAACTGACGAGGTTCCATACGAAAACCATGATGGCAATCGCCTGAATGAACGCCCCTATCGAGATAATCAAGTTCAGCGTGTCCCAACCCCGACCGGGCTCATACGTGTAGATCCGGCGTGGCATCCCGAGCAGGCCGGGAATGTGCATGACGTCGAACGTCAGGTGGAAACCAATCAGGAAAAGCCAGAAGTGCCACTTGCCAAGGCGCTCACTCAGCATGCGGCCGGTCATTTTCGGGTACCAGTAATAAAAGGCAGCGAAGAGGGCAAACAAAATTCCGCCGACAATCACGTAATGGAAGTGCGCGACCACAAAATACGACAGGCTCAGCTGCCAATCGAAAGGCGCAACCGCCTGCATGATGCCGGTGAGACCTGCGATCAAGAACTGAAACAGAAAGCCTATGCAGAAGAGCATTGGCACCTTGAACTGAATCCTTCCTCCCCACATGGTGCCAATCCAGTTGAAGATCTTAATTCCGGTGGGAACGCCTATAGCCATGGTCGTAATCACGAAGAAACTGTTAGCGTAGGAATTCATTCCGACCGTGAACATGTGATGGGCCCAGACACTCGTGCTTACGAGGCCAATGGCGACGGTCGCGGCGACCATGACGGGATATCCAAAAATAGGCTTGCGTGAAAAGACTGGAATGATTTCCGACAAAAAAGCAAAAGCGGGAATGACGAGAATATAAACTTCCGGATGGCCGAAAATCCAGAAGAAGTGCATCCAGAGCACGGCCGATCCGCCGGCTTGGGTGTCGAAGAAATGACCTCCTAGATACCGATCGATCAGCAGCATGATCTGGGCCGCGGAGAGCGGAGTGATGGTGATCAGAACCATTCCGGCCATCACGAGATTCAGCCACGCGAGCAGAGGCATGCGGTTGAGCTTCATGCCCGGACATCGCAGGCAAAGAATGGTCGCGATAATGTTGATCGCGGTTCCGATGCTCCCAAATCCCGACACCAGAAGCGCAAGCGTCCAGTAGTCTGAGCTGTGACCCGGGGAAAACGCGCGCGCTGTTAAAGGTGCGTACGCCCACCATCCAACGTCGGGCGCGGTTCCCGCCCCATAAAGTCCGCTTCCTCCGAGGAAACTGAAGTACAGCAAAAAGCCGCCAAACGCCGACAGCCAGAAGCTAAAGGCATTCAGCCGTGGGAAAGCCATATCGCGGGCGCCGATCATCAATGGAACGAGGTAGTTCGCGAATCCGAACAGGACCGGCATGACCACGAAAAAGATCATGGTCGTGCCATGCATGGTGAACATGCGGTTAAACACTTGCGGAGAGACAAAATTGTTATGCGAATGCATCAACTGAATGCGAATGATGAGAGCCTCAATACCGCCGACTATGAGAAAGACCAGCGCGTACACGATATAGAGGATTCCGAGCCGCTTGTGATCGACTGTAGTGACCCACCCATGCAGGGTATCGACCCAAGGCTTCTCTTGAACCTGCAGCCCTTGAATTGTGATGGCATTCGATGACATAAAGATCTTCAGAATCCTTTAGCGAAGCGTCTCCATGTAGCTCACGACCGCATCGACGTCCGCATCGCTTAATTTCATAGCCGGCATCAGCGAACCAGGCTTGATCCCGTCTGGGTTTTGGATCCACAGCCGAAGATTTTCCGGTGTGTTCTCAGCTGCACCGGCGGCTATTGTCGTGCGGCTCATTAAGTGCGTCAGGTCGGGGCCGAAGCGTCCATCGGCTGGAGTTCCCGAAACCGTATGGCAGTTGATGCAGGCACTGTGGTCGAAGACCTCCCTCCCCGTCACAGCGCCTGGATCCTGAACTACAGCTTGTTGTTGGCCGCGGACCCACGCCGCGAAGTCCTGCGGATTATCGACCGAGACGCGTAAAAGCATCTTCGCGTGCTGGGTTCCGCAATACTGCGCGCACTGGCCGAGAAAAATTCCTGTGCGGTGCGGGTCCATCCACATCTTGTTGGGATGATTGGGAACAAGGTCCGTCTTGCCTGCAAGCTCTGGAATCCAGAAACTGTGGTCTGTGTCAGCCGAAAGCAAGCGCAGAAAAGTTGGCGTGGGATGACTCGGGTCGCTTACCGGAATGTGCAACTCGTTCGCGGTAACGATGCCTAGCTTCGGGTAGCGAAATTCCCACCAGTATTGATGTCCGATCGCGGTGACCTCGACAGCCCCTGCCGGTTCCGGAGCATCTTGAATCGCGTGGATCACCCGCGCGGTAGCCAGGAACAGAACGACCACAATCAGAATCGGAATGATCGTCCACGCCAGCTCAATCTGGGTGCTCCCATAGACCTGGGCCGGCTCACGGTCCGCGTTCGCGGAGTTCGCGCGAAATTTCGAAATCGAATAAACCAGCAACGTACAAACAACAACGAAGATGATTCCGGTAATCGAGAGCGCGAAGATCGACAAATCAAAGATCGACTTTGCCGGCGTAGATTCTGGAGAAAAGATACTGGTTAAGGGCGAACGATAGTCTTCCGCAAGTGCAATTGGCGGCAATAAAAGGCACGACAAAGCGAACATCCCGAGTTGTCTAACAGCAGCTCGGATCGTTATCGAGTTTGTTGTGGCTCGCATTTCGCTTAACTCGTCTACGCCAGTCACCGGGACTTCAGTCCTGCGATAAACTGGGTTGCCAACTCCGCCACACGCCTACCCTGGAAGCGCGCTGACGCCAGCGCGGTCTCGTCCGGTTTCAGCGCGCCATTGTTGCTCGTGAATGACGCTCCGTAGGGATTGCCCGCCTTGAATTGGATTGGATCGGCATAACCCGGCCCAACAATAATTGCGCCCCAATGATAAAACGTGGTGTTGAGGTTGACGATGGTCGTCTCCTGACCGCCATGGGCCGTGCCTGAACTGGCGAAACTGGAGCAGATCTTGTTGACTAAGGCCCCTTTTACCCAGAGTGGACCGGTCGTGTCGAGGAATTGTTTCAGTTGCGCTGTTGGCAGGCCGTATCGCGTCGGTGTTCCGAAGATGATGGCGTCGGCCCAGGCCAGGTCGTCAAGAGTAGCTTCCAGAACGTGTTGCGTCTCAAGTCGATGAGCAGCCCATCCTTGATTCGACGCGATCGCCTCATCAGGAGCGAGTTCGCGGACTTTGCGAAACCGAACATCCGCGCCCGCCTCGCTTGCGCCTTTTTCGATCGCACGGGCCAACTGATAGGTTGTGCCCGTCGCGCTGTAATAGATGATCGCAATCTTGGTCGCCACTCGATCCCTCCTTTGGAAAAGGTTAAATCCTGTTCCTGCCGCAGGCTTGAATGTGCTCGGCGATGGTCGCAACTACGGGTTCATCACCGGAGCTTGCGCCAACTGGAGATTGATCATGAGATCAAGCCGCCAGTCGATCTGGTAAAAGAGTGCTGTTTCCCGGCCGGTTAGGACTTTGCGAAACTGCGGCAGATATTTTAGCCGAACTTGCATCATATTTTCTTCTACGGCGGCCCGCCGGCGTAAGTAGTTTTCTGCTTGATCCCCAGACATGGTTTGGTAGTTCTCAAGATATTCTTGAAAGAGGGCAATTTTGGTGTCGTAGACTTTGGCCACGTCTCCTGCGTAGCTGTCATAGACCGGCCAAAATTTCTCCGCCTCGGTATCGCTCAGGTCCATGTTCGCGGCAACAATCTGCTTCTTTTGCGATCGTAGATCGCTCTTCAATAGTTTTATGTCTTCATCAGCGGACCACTGGGTATCCTGGTAGGCAGGACCAGGGGCCTGCGTTTGCTTCGCCCCCGCTGCTTGCTGCGCGGATGAGGGCCGACTAGTGGATACTGCCAGGGCGATAACCCCGACGAAAAAGAGCTTTGCGGCCTTACTTTGCATTCGGCCTCCTGCCACGATTCTTGCGACGCTCACTGTTCACGTGCCTGTGAACCTTGTTCAATCGTAGTTATGCATTCAAAGTTCCAGCGAACAAGTACGGGGCGATATAACCGCAGATCACACAATTGCAAAGACTTGGAAGCGGCGCGACGCGCAATCCTCAACCACAGCACGCGAGTGTAGTGACAGCAGTCTGCCAGGTGACAAACAACTCGATGCTTCGTATTATGTTCAGTTCTCAGCGAGCTACTTTCATTTGGAGATGAAAGTGCAGATCCGAAGTCCAAGCGGTTCGCCGACCGCTCGCGGATGGAGATGATGACCTTTGCTCGCCAAGCCGGCATTGCGGTTTTTCTGGTTACTCTTACGCTCTGGCTCCAGTGCGTCGGGATCGCGGTACTTATTCGCTGGGCGAGGGACAGCATTGAGCGCGGGATGGCCCGCCTGAGCTCATTGCACGCCGCGGTCCTGATGATTCGGTTCTCGACCTTGGTGGTCGTCCTGCATTTCTTGCAGATTTTCTTCTGGTCAGTGTTCTACCGGTTTTATTGTCTTCCGACGTGGGAGTCCTCGTTTTACTTTTCAGCCACAAGCTATTCGACGGTCGGCTATGGCGATGTCGTCCTGCCCCGAGTTTGGCGCCTGCTAGGACCGGTTGAGAGTGTCACCGGCGTGCTGATGTGCGGCATCTCCGTAAGCTGCCTTTTTGTAGTGGCAACCAGGTTAATCGAGCGTGAGTCAGGCGCCCCACCGATGCAATATGTAAATGGTTTGGACCGACGTTCAGGAGCTGATCTGGAGAACATTTTGTAAAAGCGTCGCAAGCGAATCCAGGAGGTCGTTTTGCTCGCGCGGAATCAGCTGCAAGACAGAGTCGGTGTAAATGATATTGATGACAATTCGCGCTCGCACCCAGGCGAGGCCAGGATGGATATCATACGGCGTGGGGGAATGACTATTTTATCCTTCGATGGCCGACAAACTCCGATCTAAGGTCCGGACACCGCAGCCGACATCGATTCATTTCCCAAACTTCCTTCTTGAGACCCCGCCAACGCACCCGAGCGCTTCGTCGTCTCCGTCAAATTCCGAAGCCATTCGAACGCTGACTGAGACAACATGTCCTCGCGGCACCGCCAGCGCCAATTTCCGGCCGCCCGGCCCGGCACGTTCATCCGGCTTTCTGCGCCAAGGTTCAAAACGTCCTGCAACGGAGTAATTGCCAGCGCCGCTTTCGACGACCACGCGAGACCGATCAGTGACGAGGCGGCATCGGCGCTTCCGCCCGGAGTTCGGTTTAAGTAATTCCAAAACCTCTGACGCTGATCGTCAGGCAATTCTTCGTACCACTCTCGAGTTGGCGCGTTGTCATGCGTGCCGGTGTAGACCACAGTGTTGCTGGCGAAGTTATGAGGCAAGTATGGATTGTCGGTATGACCGTCGAAAGCAAACTGCAAGACGCGCGTTCCCGGAAGTTGAAACTGGTCACGCAACGACCGGACATCCGGAGTAATGATTCCGAGATCCTCGACGACGAACGGCAAGCCACCAAACTCCCTGGATGCAGCGTGGAAAAAGTCCGCCCCCGGACCTTGTACCCACTGGCCCGTCTGGGCCGTTGGCGCACCCGCGGGCACGTACCAGGCGGCCGCAAACCCGCGGAAGTGATCCAGTCGAATCGCATCCACGTGAGCAAGCAAAGCACGCACTCGGTCAATCGACCACCGATAGCCGCTCGCTCGAAGCGCATCCCAGTTGTAAACAGGGTTTCCCCACAATTGCCCTTGTGCGCTGAAGTAATCAGGAGGGACTCCAGCGACAAATCGCGGCCGGTGATGCTCATCGAGAAGAAATAGCTCCGGATCTGCCCAGACGTCACTGGAATCCGGAGAGACAAAGAAGGGCAAATCGCCAATCAGTCTCACACCCTTCGAATGCGCATACGTCTTGAGCTGATCTCCCTGGCGGAAGAGCAGAAACTGGGCGAAGCAGACCTGTTCGATTTCATCGGCTAATTCGCGACGCGCAGCAGCCAAAGCCTGCGGTCGGCGCTGAACCACGTCTTCGGGCCAGTCGAGGTAATATGCGCCGTTGTACTTCGCCTTCAACGCGCGGAACAGCGCGTAGTCGCTCAGCCAATGTTGGTGCTCATTTTGGAATTCATCAAATTCCGCCCGCAGATCCGTGCGGTTTCCAGACTTGAAATGCTGCCACGCAACTTGGAGAAGGCGGTTTTTGAAAGGAATCACGGCATCGTAGTTAACGAAGTCGGCAGGAAAGTTAGATTCGCAATCCTTCTCGGCCAGCAATCCGTCTGCAATCAGGCTCTCAGGACTGATCAGCACGGCGTTTCCCGCAAACGATGAAATCGGCTGATAGGGCGAATTTCCATAGCCCGTTGGTCCGAGCGGAAGGGATTGCCACCAACGCTGGCCAGCGTCATGGAGACGATTGACCCAGGAAAAGGCCGAGGGTCCAAGATCGCCGATGCCATAAGGCGAGGGCAGGGAAGTCACATGCAACAGCAATCCCGAGGCGCGATATTCGGCTGGAAACGGCGGAACGTTTATTCCTCCGGCGCTGTGAGTCATTGACTGGATCCGGCGTCAAGAGCGTTGCTCACTATTTCCTGGGCTTCGCTCAGAATCGCTTGCAGGTGTGCTTCGCTATTGAAACTCTCGGCGTAAATTTTATAGATGTTTTCCGTGCCGGATGGCCGCGCGGCAAACCAGCCGCTCTTTGCTATTACTTTCAGACCGCCAATCGGAGCCTGATTGCCCGGCGCCTTGGTGAGCTTGGCAGCGATGGGTTCGCCCGCCAGATCTGATTCCTTCACCGCATCCGGCGTCAGTTTCTGCAATTTCGCTTTCTGTTCCGGAGTGGCCGGCGCGTCAATGCGTGTGTAATAGGGCTTGCCGAATTCTGCCGTCAGTTCACGGTAGTGTTCGCCGGGGTCTTTCCCTGTCGAGGCAGTAATCTCGGCAGCCAGCAGAACCATAATAAGCCCATCTTTGTCGGTTGCCCACGCCGTCCCATTGTGCCGAAGAAAGCTTGCTCCCGCGCTTTCTTCTCCGCCGAAACAAAACGAGCCATCGACGAGTCCCGGCACAAACCATTTGAAGCCGACGGGCACCTCGGACAAGCGTCGCCCAAGCTTACTGACAACTCGGTCAATCATGCTGCTGCTGACCAGCGTCTTTCCAACAATGACATCCTGCCGCCACCGTGGCCGGTGTGTAAGCAAGTATTGGATCGCTACCGCTAAATAATGATTGGGATTCATCAATCCCGCAGTTGGACTTACGATTCCGTGCCGGTCCGCGTCAGTATCGTTGCCAAAGGCCAGCTGGAACTGATCTTTCAATCCGACCAGTCGGGCCATGGCGTAAGGACTGGAACAATCCATTCGGATTTTGCCGTCATGATCGACAGTCATAAATGAGAAGGTCGGATCGATCTTTCTATTCACGACTTCCACTTCCAGACCGTAAATCGAATTGATCGGGTCCCAATATGGCAGCGAAGCTCCGCCCAGAGGATCCACTCCAAGTTTCAGATGGGCACTGCGGATCGCGTCCATGTCGACGACGTTACTGAGGTCGCGAACGAACGGCATAACGAAATCTTCCTGATGAGTGCTGGTTGCCCGGATGGCCTTTTCGAAGGGAACGCGCTTTACGTCTTTATTTCCTGATCGCAATAAATCGTTAGCGCGATTTTGCACCCAGCCGGTTACGTCGGTATCGGCAGGGCCACCATTGGGCGGATTGTACTTGAAGCCTCCATCCTCGGGCGGATTGTGTGACGGCGTGATTACGATGCCATCGGCGAAGTGTTCCTTCCTTCCGCGGTTATAGACCAGAATGGCGTGGGAGATGACAGGCGTCGGGGTTACGCCGTCATTTTCCTGAATGATGGTCTCAACCCCGTTCGCGACCAGCACTTCGAGAGCAGTGCGCTGCGCGGGCTCTGATACCGCGTGAGTGTCCTTCCCCATATATAAAGGACCATCGATCCCCTGTCCTTTGCGGTATTCGCAGATGGCCTGCGTAATTGCCAGAATGTGCGCCTCGTTAAACGTGCCGTGAAACGCCGAGCCACGATGTCCGCTCGTGCCGAAAGCGACGAGTTGGTTGCGATCGCTCACATCGGGCTTGCGTTCGTAATACTCCCGTTGCAAGCGCGCTGGGTCGATCAGCAGTTCCTTGGGCGCGGGTTTTCCCGCGAGAGGGGAAATCGCCGGGCCTTCTGCGACGGATTGTTTTTCTAAAGTACGGGGCATGGTTCCGCCTTCCAGATTTCGGTTGCATATTCGTGAATGGTGCGGTCGCTCGAGAACTTTCCTGAGCTGCCGACGTTCAGGATGGCTTTTCGCGCCCATCCGGCGCGATCGGCATAAAGGTCCCCGAGTCGATCCTGCGCCTGAACATAAGAGGTGAGGTCTGCCAAGTGCATGTAATGATCGCCGTTGGTGAGCAAAGTATCGCGAATTGGAGCGAAAATCCCGGGCTCGTTACGGCTGAAGTAATCAGAAAAAATAAGGTCCAGCGCGGCTCGGGTCTCGGGTTCGTGTTCATAGTGCCAATGCGGGTTGTACCAGGCCTGGCTGTTTTGAACTTGTTCCACTGTGAGGCCGAACAGGAACAAATTCTCCTTTCCAGCTTCCTCGGCCATTTCGATAGTGGCACCGTCAAGAGTCCCCACGGTCAGGGCTCCATTCATCATGAATTTCATGTTGCTGGTGCCGCTCGCTTCGTATCCTGCCGTGGAAATCTGGTTGGAGACGTCGCTCGCGGGGATCAAACGCTCCGCCAGGGAGACATTGTATTCAGGCAGAAAAACCACCTTCATCCGCCCGCGCACAATTGGGTCTCCATCAATCGTGCCCGCCAGGTTGTTGATGAACTTGATGATGAGTTTGGCGAGTCTATAAGCGGGTGCGGCTTTCCCAGCAAAGAAAAACGTTCGCGGGGCCATCTCCAGATTAGGATTTTGCCGCAACCGGTTATAGCAAACGATGATACGCAGCGCGTTCAGCAGCTGCCGCTTGTATTCATGGATGCGCTTGATCTGGGAATCGAAAATTGTGTCAGGGTCGACGATTTGTCCAGACGTCATCTTGAGCCAATCAGCGAATCTTAATTTGGCCTCGCGCTTTGAGGTGTGGAACGCCTCCTGAAGACCCGGATCATCGGCCCGCGCTTTTAGCTGATTGAGCTGACTCAGGTCGGTGATCCACTCATCGCCGATCGCTGCGGTGATCGCTCCCGAGAGGCTGGGATTTGCTTCGAGCAGCCAACGGCGAGGCGTGACGCCGTTAGTCTTGTTGTTGAAACGTTCAGGAAACATGTCCGCCAGATCTTTAACGGTTGTGGTGCGTAACAATTTCGAGTGAACGGCGGCCACTCCGTTCGTGCTATGCGAACCAACGATAGCGAGGTTTGCCATACGAATCTTGCGGGACGGCTTTTCTTCTACCAGGCTGATGCGTTCAATGCGGCCCTCATCTCCAGGAAATCGAACCCGGGCCTCATCGAGCAGCCGCCGATTAACCTCGTAGATGATCTCCAGCTGGCGCGGAAGAAGCACTTCGAACCACGCTGCCGGCCATTTCTCGAGGGCCTCAGGCAGTAATGTGTGGTTCGTATAGGCCAGGGTTTTCCTGGTCAGGTCCCACGCCTGGTCCCACCCAAGGTGCGCATCGTCGAGCAGGATGCGCATCAATTCGGCAACTGCCATGGAAGGGTGTGTGTCATTCAGTTGGATGGCGGCCTCGTCGGGCAACTTCTCCCAATCACTGTTGTGCCGCAAGAAACGACGTATCAAATCGGCCAGGGAACACGCGACCAGAAAGTATTCCTGCATAAAGCGCAACTCTTGTCCCGCCATCGTAGAGTCATCCGGATAGAGCACCCGGGTTAGCGAGTCCGCTTCGAGGGTTCCAGCTAGCGCTCCGATGAAATCCCCCGTGCCGAATTCCTGGAAGTCGAAATAGTCCTGCGCGGATGCAGCCCAGAGGCGGAGAGTGTTGACTGTCTTTCCTCCGTACCCAACCACGGGACGATCATACGGAATTCCGTACAGGCTGGAGGGGCGATGCGGAATCAGCTCAACCTTTCCGTCCCGCAGCTCGAAGCTGGAGTTCAGCTTAATCTCCACTTTCTCATGCTGGCGGCAGATTTCCCATGGGTCATCATCGCGCAACCAATTGTCAGCGGTTTCCTGCTGCCATCCGTTCTCAAATGATTGCCGAAACATTCCGTACTCATAGCGCAAACCGTAGCCCGTCGCCGGAAGCTCCATGGTGGCCATCGAATCCAGAAAGCAGGCAGCCAGCCGTCCCAGGCCGCCATTACCCAGGCCCGCATCCGGTTCCTGCTCAATCAATTCAAGCCAGTCGAGTCCTTTTTCTTTGACGGCATGCTGGACTAGAGGGTCAAGCAACAGGTTCGTGACATTGTTAGCCAACGAACGCCCGAGAAGAAATTCCATAGAGAGATAGTAAATCCGTTTAGCATTTTGCTGCTCATAAGTAGTCTTGGTTTGCACCCAGCGGTTAGCTAAAACATCGCGTACAGAGTGCGCGAACGCTTCGAAGCGTTCGCGTGCGCTCGCTACTTTCGGGTCGATCGCGCGATCGAAAATCAGGTGCCTGTCATAAAGGGCCCCTTCCGTTCCGGCGAATCGAATCAAGTTACCGCCGTATTGCTGGAGGAGTTCGGAAAGATTTTCTGGCTTCGTCGCCATGGGGACGATCTTTGCGGGTTTTGGTTGTGCTACGGTTTTTGTGCTCATTCGAGGACCTCGCACTGTTGTTTATCTAACACTGTGATTATTTATGGCATCGAAAGGTTTCGCCGTTGTGAAGATGAATTCCAGGTGGAAAAGGCGCATTAAAGCGGGTGATATTTCCCCCCACAGTCATTCCGCTCGACCGCGCGACAATATTTCGTTCATTGGCCGCTCAATACTTTCGCAATCACTTTGGCGGGTTAGTCGTTTTGGCCGGCTTCTGGCTGATGATGGGTATTTCTTGTGATCGCCCTAAAATGTCATTGTAGGTGATCGTCTTCTTTCCGACGTACACCAGGAGTTCTCGGCCAGCAGCATACTTCACCGTGCTTGTGCCCAATGTATCGGTGTACAGAACCAGGTAAACGGTGCCGCCAACTTTTATGGAGATGTCGTAACTGGCGGCGCTGGATGAGTTATCGCCAGCAGTTTGATGGGGTTTAACGTCCAGGATTGTGGCCACTTCATACTTCGCCGACGGCTCGCAAAAAGCTGGCAATGCGACTGCACAAAGAATAATCAAAAACAACGATTTCAGCATGAGGGCTTTTTCTCCGAGGCCTTCTGTCGAATTACCAGACCATCTTCGCAAGCGCTGTGCCAAAGTCGAAAAGTTTGCAGATTCGCGGAGCAGATTGGTATTGCATGCAGTTAAGGTGCGGACGCCCCCTGCGAATCCGGAATTACTCCGGGGGAAGACTGAGGATGGTCCGTCACCTGCCAAATGCTTGGCAGCCGTAGCGACAGCAAGGTCGCAATTCGGCAGGAATAGATGTCTCTTCTGACATAGTTCGAGGCCCGGAGAATGGTCGTCGGGTTGCAGTCAAGAATTACGCAGCGAAGCTGTCAGCTGCTGTTTTGAATCCTCTCGACAAAAGCGATATGAATGCCGTTTTAGGCATAATGGAACTGGATCGCTATTTCGGAATTCCCGACATCGCTCGGGTGTGCGAAGGCGATGCCGGTCTTGCGCGCGTCGACATTACCAGCCCGCTGGTGCGCGGCGAAATGTACCTGCACGGCGCGCATGTGACTTCCTGGCGACCTGCTGGCAGCGAAGAAGTGCTTTTTCTCAGCTCGAAGTCACGATGGGAGGAGGGCCAGGCAATTCGCGGCGGAATTCCGGTCTGCTTTCCCTGGTTTCGTGCCAAGGGAGACGATCCCCACGCTCCTGCACATGGATTCGTGCGCACAAGATCGTGGCAACTCTATTCCATCGCCGAGAACGACGCCGGAGTTGCTGTGACCATGTTTATCGAGAGTGACGAGCAAACTCGGCGCTGGTGGCCGGTGGAATTTCGTCTTGTGCACCGGGTCACCTTTGGTTCCGAACTCAAGCTGGAGCTCGTTTGTATTAATACAGGCGAAACACCGCTTCATTTCGAGGAAGCCCTGCACACCTACAATCGAGTCGCGGATGTTGGAACGGTGCGCTTACTGGGGCTGGATGGGTCGCGCTTTCTCGACAATACCGACGCAAACAAGGAGAAGGCGCAGCTCGGTGATGTGACCATCGCCTCGCAAACCGACAATGCATTCATAAATACCCAGAACGCTGTCGATTTGCTCGATCCAAAGTTGCGTCGTCGAATTCGCCTCCAAAAGGCGAAGTCGAGCACCACAGTAGTCTGGAATCCGTGGCAAGAAGGGGCTAGGGGGCTGCGAGACCTGGGTGAGGGCGAATGGAAGCGATTTCTCTGCGTCGAAGCCAGCAACATCATGGGTGCCGCCGTCACGCTGGCTCCAGGGCAGGAACATACAATGTCCGCAGTGCTAAGCGTAGCGAAGCTTTAAGGAACGGAAGACAGCGCAGCGCTACGTGCTCGAGACTCTTGGCCGAATCGAAAGCTAAACGGCCACGTTTTCTCCGAGAAGCGCGCTTGCAAGAAAAACCACGTCGGGGTCATCGGAGTGCAACGCGCGAACGAGTTCCTCGCAAGCATCCACTGACCGGTGCTGCGCCCACATTGCTCCACACAATAAAACATAGTCTATGCTCATTTGGCTTCCTCGCGTGTATCGAATCCTATCTGCAGTTGCCATCGCAGCTTGATTTCTCTGTCCTCTTAAGCATTCATTACTCCAATCTGTTGTGGAAAGCCGCGTTAAATCTATCCCGTTCCAGCTGGACAAGTTAAATCGCAAGCGGTGAGAGTTTCGAGAGTCGTGCGCTGGTAAGAAATAGCCAAGACGATGACAGATGACGGGGAACCGGCGCACCGAGCTCGCTTCACTTGTGAGTTCTGGCGTCATCTTCGATCCCGATTCGAGCATTTATCGTGCCAGAGGACGGCTGGTATCAAGCGTTCGCGGTAGCGACATCAATCGGCTGTTGAGAACAATCGAGGATTGCGTTTGCGCTCTGCAAAGTGCCAAGCAGACATCGCAAAATGTGAAAATGATTCCGACCTTGTCACATGCCAACTACTTGCCATCCTCCGTTCAACAGATACCTCAGCCAACTCCCTGGATCTCAGGCGTGAGTACCTAAATGGCTCTCATGGAAAGAGATGGGCACGTAAGAGTTCTTGACCTTTTGAATGGAAGCTGGCATGCCATACCAAAAGTGGGGAAATTGCCTTGACGCGAGAGTTAGTAACCGAAAGCGACAGCCTTGACATCAACGTGGAGGACGGCGAAGAACGCGTGTTGGTACGCTTGCATGGCCGGCTGGGCATCGACTCGTCGCCAGATCTTCGCGATCGCCTTCTGGTCATCTTGCAAGGACAACCACCGAAAACCATCATCGTGGATCTGACAGAAGTCTCTTACATGGAGGCCTCCGGCATCGCGACCCTGCTCGAAGCACTGAAGATTGCACGCAATCGCCGAGCGACGTTGTGTTTGAAGGGGCTGCAAGGTCGCATCGTTCGCTTATTCGAGGTCACAGGCCTAAATAAGGTGTTTGAGACTGGCTGCGAAGCCGGTTCGCTGGAGTTGAGGTGAATTGATGCCAAATATTCTGGAAGACGTCGGTAAAAGCACCATCAATCATCTCGACTACGTCGGCAGTGTCAACATTCAGTGGTGGTCCACGTTGCGTGCCATGGCGAGCGCTTTGCCATTTGTGGGAAACCGTTATCGCTGGCGAGCCTCGGTGCGGCAGATGTTGCAGATCGGAGTGGACGCCCTGCCTATGGTGTCGCTGATGGCTATTTGCAGTGGATTTATTCTGGCCATGCAAGGCGCCTCCGAGCTTCGGCGTTTCGGAGCCGTACACTACGTCATTGAGCTGGTTGCGGTCGGCTTTACGCGTGAACTCGGCCCCCTTCTCACGGCCATCGCAGTCAGTGGCCGCTCGGGCTCGGCGTTTGCGGCTGAAATCGGCACCATGAAGGTGACAGAGGAGATCGATTCATTAAAGGTCATGGCGCTGGAACCTATAGAGTTTGTCCTGGCGCCGAAGTACCTTGCCGCTTTGATTACTGTTCCTTGTCTCAGCATTCTCTCGAACGTTTGTGGCATTTTAGCCGGCGGACTATTCATGTTCTTCAGCACACACCTCTCTCTGGGGCTGTACCTGCGCGACGTGCTCGAATCTATCCAGCTGCGAGATGTAATAACCGGAATGATCAAGAGCGTGGCCTTCGCCACGATCATTGTCCAAGTGAGCTGTCTCGAAGGATTTCGCGTCCACGGGGGGCCGGATTCAGTGGGCCGTTCTACGACAAGCGCCGTGGTCAAGTCGACTTTTCTGGTTATCGTTGCCGACGCCGTCTTTACAGCGATTTTCTACTTCACGGTGAAAAGCTGATGTCAATCATTTCGATTCGCGACTTGGTGGTTGAGTACGATGGGCATCGCGTGCTCGACAATCTCAGTCTCGAGATCGAGCACGGAGAGACGATGGTTTTGTTGGGCGGCAGCGGTTCGGGGAAGAGCACGCTTCTGCGACAAATCCTCGGGTTGGAGCGCCCCAAGTCGGGCAGTGTATTTGTAAAGGGGATTGACATAACTCAGTGCTCGGCGGCCGAACTCAAAAAAGTCCGGCGATCCCTGGGAGTAGCTTTTCAAAGCGCCGCCTTGTTCAATTCACTCTCGGTCGAAGACAACGTTGCGCTGACCCTTCGCGAGCACACCCGGCTCGCGCCATCGATTATCGAACTGGTGGTGTGGATGAAATTGGCGGTGGTTGGACTGGCGGATTTCGGGAAGTTATATCCCCAGGAACTGTCAGGCGGGATGAAGAAGCGCGCCGCAGTCGCGCGTGCGCTGGCTCTGGAGCCGGAAATTGTCGTGCTGGATGAACCTTCCGCCGGGCTCGATCCCATCGTGGCGGCGGAACTAGACGAACTTATTGTGCTTCTTAAAGAGGTGTTCCAAGTGACAGTGATCGTCGTAACCCATGAGTTGCCGAGCGCTTTCCGCATCGCCGACCGGATTGCAATGCTCTTCAAGGGAAAATTCCGTGCGGTGGGAACGAAAGACGAAATCAAGTCCAGCCAGGACCCGCGCGTCCGGCAGTTCCTGGATCGCGTTCCCGACAATATCGCACAAACGCCCGCAGTGGCCGCTTACCTCGAAAAATACCTGCAGGTTCAGGAGGCACAAGCGTGACAACCGAGGCAAAAGTCGGCGCTTTCGTACTAGGATGTTTTTCGATCCTGGCATTCGTCATTATCTATCTCGTCAACGCGCAATTGAGCGGCGGAACGGTTCCGTACAAGACATATCTTCGTTATGCCGGCGGGCTTGAGCCGGGTGCTTTGGTCCTCTTCGGTGGAATCAACGTCGGCAAGGTAAAGGCGGTTCGCCCCGCGACCGCTGATCCTACGAAGATCGAGATTCTGCTCGACGTGAAAGACGGCACACCTCTCAATGAGAAATCCGTTGCCAGACTCGGTTTAGTCAGCGTCATGAGCGGTGCTGCGTTATCGATCACCACCGGCAGCAACGACGCAAAGCGCCTTCCGCCCGGATCATCGATTACGTCGCAGGAAGCCGCCAGCCTGGATGAGATCGCCGGCAAGTTGGCCACCGTTGCCGATAACGCCAACAGCCTGATCACACAAGCGCGCGGAGAACTCGAAGGCATCACGGGCGACGCGCACACTCTTCTCGCTAATCTCAATACCGTGACCGGCAAACCGAATCAGAAGAGAATTCAAGCCGTACTCGACAACGTCAATGGAATGTTGGCGACCGAACGACCAAAGATTGATCGTCTCACCGACCAATTGAGCCTGTTGACCGAGCATGCGGATGCAACCGTCCAAAACGTGAACGGCACGGTCACGGATGCGCGCGAACCGATTCGCAAAGACCTGGCAGAGTTGCAGACCACTTTGCAGCAGGCCAAAGCATTGCTGGGCGACATACAGGTGGTGGTGCGCGCGAACGACTACAAGATCGACGACACGATGGAAAACCTGCGCGTGGCAACCGACAATCTGGATCAGCTGACCGATTCGCTGAAGCAGCGCCCGTGGAGTCTGATTCGGATCAGGCAGCCGAAGGAGAGAGAAGTTCCGCCTCAATGAGGAATTATATGAAGAAGCATCGAATCGCAGTTTGTTTTGCGCTGGCAGCGCTGGCCACGTTGATGGGCTGCGGTGGCGCGGCGAAATATCCGAATTACTACACTCTGTATGTACCCCCGCCACCGGATCCGCCGGCGCCGGACAGTGTCCGCGCATGCCTGGCGGTGCGCGAATTCCGATCGCCCACTTACCTGCGGCAAGGAGCAATCGTGTACAAAACCTCTCCGGAACAAATCGGTTTTTACAATTATCAGCGTTGGGCAATTGATCCGCGCGAATTTGTGACAAACGCGGTGGCTGAACGCCTGCGCGCGAGAGGAAATTTCGCCCAGGTCAAGTTGTACGATGGGCGCTCAGACATCAATTACGTTCTCAGCGGACGGCTCGAGCAGCTTGAGGAAGTTGATTATGGCGGCGCTGTCAAAGTGGAGGTCGCGATCTCTGCCCAGATGACGAGCCTTGCAACCGGTGCGACAGTCTGGAGGAACGAGGTGTCCGAGGCCGGAACTGTCGGGAAGCGCGATGTGCCTGCCGTTGTAGCTGAAATGAATGCCACAATGGGCCGCGCAATTGAAAAGCTGCTAACGCCTGCACCCGCGCCCGATGACATACGGAAAAACTAGTATGTCTTTGGAATGATAACGATTGAGCACATCGGTGATCTTCTGGAGTACGGCTTCGCAGATTTCGAATCAAAATGTGCGGTTTCCTCGGGTTTGGATTCAAAACGCTCTGAGGTGGCACAATAAAAGCAACGCAGTTGCTGCGCGACCTGCTAGACAACGGCACGCTGGAAACCTAGGTGGCATACCAGAAACTAGGTGTACGCAACATCAGCTCTTTAGATCATTGAGATTGCAAAATAGGAGAACACCATGACTTTGCTGGAATCACTCAAACAGTACACGACAGTCGTTGCCGACACTGGCGATATTGAAGCGATCCACCGCCATCGGCCGCAGGACGCAACCACCAACCCCTCTCTGCTTTATCACGCTGCTCAGATGCCGGCATACCGGCACCTGGTGGAAGAGGCGGCCGAGCGGGCCTCCGACCTGGGCGGTAGCCACGAGCAGATGGCGGAAGAGTTCATCGACCAGATGTTCGTTCTTTTCGGAAGTGAAATTCTCAAAGTAGTTCCCGGCCGCGTTTCAACTGAGGTTGCGGCAAGTCTCAGTTTCGATACCCCAGGAACACTTGCCAAGGCGCGCAAGCTCATCTCGCTCTATCAGAAGAAGAGTGTGCCCCGCGAGCGGATCTTGATCAAGATCGCCAGCACTTGGGAAGGGATTCAGGCGGCCAGTGAACTGGAGAAGGAAGGAATTCACTGCAACCTGACGCTCCTTTTCAGCTTCGCCCAGGCAGTAGCCTGCGCCGAGGCTGGAGTAACTCTGATCTCGCCCTTTGTCGGCCGAATATACGACTGGTACAAGAAGGAGGGAGGCGGCAAGGAGATCCCACCTGACCAGGACCCTGGGGTTGCATCGGTCACGCGCATTTACAACTACTACAAGAAATACGGTTACAAGACCCAGGTCATGGGAGCGAGTTTCCGCAACCTGAATCAGATCGTCCGCCTCGCCGGATCCGATCTGCTGACCATCAGCCCCGACCTGCTCGATCAATTGGAGCAGACTCAGGGCACGGTGGAGCGCAAACTTGATCCCGCAACCGCCAAGGCAAGCAAAGATGAGCGCCTGCATTTGAGCGAGAAAGATTTCCGCTGGATGCACAACGAAGACGCCATGGCGACAGAGAAGCTAGCCGAAGGCATTCGCAAATTCAACAGCGACGCCCAGAAACTGGAAGAGTATGCGCTTTCCCAGGTTGCGAAAAAGGCAGTTGCGTAAGAAGTCGGGTGAATAGCGACCCCGGCGAAGAGGTGCGGCTCGCGTCGTGTTGAGCCGCACCGCATCGCATGCGACGCCCAGATCCCGCAGGCGATTTTGGCCGACCCGCGTTATCCTGCTATGGGCGAATGGAGTTCGTTCTGGTAGAGGCGCTACTGCGATTCGACTGGTAAGCGCACTTAAGCAACTGCTGGTTCGCTCTTCTTCTCAACCGTGGGCTTGGCGGCACCGGGTACGCCAACCGCCTGATTGAAGTTGAAATCGGTTGGGGCCACTCCGGTAATGAGCCGCGATCCGCGACTGAAAGTCACGTCCTGGATTGCCCACTGAATGAAAACCAGCAGCCGACTTTGAAACTCGACGATGTACGCGAGGTGAATGAAGGCCCACACGACCCACGCCGGTAAGCCCCAAACATGTACACCGAAAACATCTGCCACCGCGGCCGCCCGTCCAATGACGGCAATGTTTCCTTTATCGAAGTAGCTGAACGGGGCTGGCTTCGGTTTACCTTTTATTTTTCGTACGATCGCCTTCGCCGCGTAGGCCCCGCCCTGCATTGCTACCTGCGCCACTCCTGGAAGCGGCTTGCCGTGTTTGTCGAGAGAGAAAGCCATATCTCCGACTACAAAGATGTCGGGAAAGTTGGCGATGGTCAGGTCCGGGCCGACTTTGATCCTTCCGCCGCGGTCCGTTTCAGCGCCGGTGCGCTTCGCCAGCGTTCTGGTGAGCGGAGATACGGTTACGCCTCCAGCCCAAATGACCGTTTTCGTAGACAGCGTTTGCGTGGAACCATCGGCCTGATAGCTTATGCCGTCCCGGGTGAGCTCATGCACCATCGCCCCCATCTTGGTTTTCACCCCAAGTTTCGCAAGTGATAGCACCGCTTTATGAGCCAGGTCTTCGGGAAATGCCATCAATACACGCGGCGATGCGTCCAACAAAATGATCTGCGCATCCTCGGGATGTATGGCGCGAAAGTCGTGTTTAAGTGTCTGCCGCGCAATCTCAGCAATGGCTCCAGCCAGTTCAACACCTGTGGGACCCGCTCCTATGATCGTGAACGTAAGCCATGCGCGCCGCTCAGCGGGGTCGGGTATTCGTTCTGCGACCTCAAATGCGTACAGAATCTTATGCCGAAGGGTAGTCGCTTCTTCCACACTCTTCAGTCCCGGAGCCCAATTCTGCCATTCGTCATGTCCGTAGTAAGAGGTTTGCGAACCGGCGGCCACGATTAAGGAGTCATACTCGAAACTCGCACCGTCAGCGAGCAGCACGCGCTTCGCTACCGGGTCAATATCCTCCACGTCGCCTAGCAACACGCGCGTATTTTTCTGACGGCCCAGGACGCCACGCAGCGGTGCTGCGACTTCGCCAGCTGATAGCGAACCGGTGGCGACCTGATACAAGAGCGGTTGAAACAGGTGATAGTTGCGACGGTCGATCAGGGTTACATCAACCGGCGCTGATTTCAGAGCCTGCGCCGCGGACATCCCGCCGAATCCGCCGCCTATAATAATGACCTTCGATCGTTCACTCATAACCCTTTGCACTCCATTTCTTCTAAACTTCCGATGGGCTATTCCTCGTTCGAAGTAGAACCACAACCGATCTCGGCGCCACCGGATAACTCAGCCCTTGCAGACGTTCGCCGCGGTCTGAAAAATCTTCAGGAGTCGCCAAGGCAGTATCCACAACTCTGAACCACTCTTGTGCGGTTCCTTCTTGAATCTGGAACTCCAGCTTCTCCCAGTACGCGTTGATCATCACGTAGATGTCATCATCGTCCTGAGAAGTCCCGTGCAAGCAAAAGGCCAAACTATGTGAGTCGTTTGAAAGATCAGCCTTCTCGGCAATTCCATACCAGGTGATGTCCTCGCGCCAAAACCGGCTGCGGCTCAATGAAGGATGACATTTACGAAACCCAATCATCTTCTTGAAGAAACGGAAGACGTCTAAATTCGTCTGCAGTTGGCTCCAGTCCAGCCATCCGGTTTCGTTGTCCTGGTTATAAGGATTGTTGTTGCCGAATTGCGTGTTCAAGAATTCGTCGCCGGCCCGGAACATTGGGGTCCCATTGGATAACATGAGCAGGCAGAAAAAATTCTTTGCCTGCTTGCGCCGAAGGGCCAACACCTCATCTGGAGCGCCCTTATCGCCTTCGTAACCACAGTTCCAGCTGTAGTTTGCGTCCGTGCCATCCTGATTGTTGTTGCCATTTGCCGCATTGTGCTTCTCGTTGTATGAGACGAGATCGTACAGCGTGAAGCCGTCGTGAGAAGTGACAAAATTGACGCTTTGGTATGCGTGATAGGCATCGAGGCGATCATCGGGAAACAGATCATCGCTGCCGTAGAGACGGCGCATGAGGTCGGGAACCATTCGAGAATCGCCTTTGACGAAGCGGCGAACATCGTCGCGAAACCGTCCATTCCACTGCAGCCAGGTTATGCCGGGGAATCCGCTGCCGAGTTGATAAGCGCCGGTGTCCCAGGGCTCCGCAATCAATCGTAACCGACCTAACTCGGGATCAGCCGCAATCTCAGCGAAGATCGGGGCATGTCCCCAGTTGAGGGAACCGTCCTCATTGCGGCTGAAGACGGAGGCGAGATCGAAACGGAAGCCATCGATGTGCATCTCGCGTTTCCAATAGCGCAAGCTGTCCATCACCATCTTGCGCACGTGACCCCTGCCGAAGTTTAATGTATTGCCGGTACCCGAGTAATTTGCATATGGGTTGGTTGGGTCGGACGACATCATGTAGTAGCTGGCGCTGTCGAAGCCTTTATAGCTGTAGATGGGACCGCGGTGATCGCCCTCGCAGGTGTGGTTGTATACCACATCCAATACCACCCCGATGCCTGCCTGGTGAAACTCTTTCACCATGCGTTTGAATTCGAGGTGCTGGGCGTCGGTGCTGGCGTACTGCGCATGTGGCGCAAAGAAGTTCAAGGGCATATAGCCCCAATAATCACCTTCTTGAGGGTCGCGCTGAAAAACCGGCATCAACTCGACGAATGTAATCCCAAGCTCTTTTAGATATGGAATCTTGTCGACAAGTCCGGCATACGTTCCGGCGCGCGGCGAATCCACCCCCGAGTTAGAGTTTTTCGTGAAGCCTTTCACGTGAAGCTCGTAGATGATCACGTCGGAATCGTGATGCGGACCGTGGCTTCCCTCCCAATCAAACATCGGGTGTGGGGTCGGCAACATGGCCAGTGGGGCCTTCCCTGCATTTGATCCTTCTCTCATGGCCAGCTTGCGATCAAAATCAGGTGGGAAAAATACGCATCTTGCATAGGGATCAAGCAGGACCTTCTGCGAATCGAAACTATAAATGTTAGAGACCGTCTCACCCGAAACCGAGTATCCGTAATAACAAGCCTCGCCAATTTCGCTGAGCGGGATGCGGCAATGCCAAATCCGACCTGACTTGTTCCGTAGAAAATCGAAACGGTACGACAACCAGGGATTGACCAAGTCCGCTGGGGTATAGAGCAAGAGGGTGACGCTTTCGGCATGTTCAGCATGCACAGCGAAGTTGAACGCCTGTTCTGCTTCAATCCATGTTGCGCCAAGCGGCAGGGGAGTGCCCTCGATCTGCTCCCATGTGGAACGCCTCACCGGTGTCTTGGTCGGCCTCGGAGGGGCGTGATGTACTTGAACCGAAGAGTTCACCTGGTCTCTTTCATTTTCGTTTGTGTGGCGCGGGCATTCTTGCCCAGGACTAGGCGCACCGGATTGTCCGCCCTACACATTCAGCGATCAACTTATTCTCAATCTCGAACCTGACAGTGTTAAAAGCGTGCTGTGATGAGGCAGAAACATCCATTAAGGCCCTTCTGCACTTTGCGTTCCAACTAGCCTCTGGTCGCTATCCATGTTAGGTCTGCAAATTCATTCTCGGGAGCAGCAGCGGCTGCACACTGTCGACCGTGCGAGATGACAGGCATTCGTCACATGCCAATCTGATTAATTAATTACCACAAACCCTAGTCCAGCGAATTCAGAGAGTTGGCTCTGCGGAGAAACGGCATCGAAGGTGCTCAAATTCATGCGCGATGGCGCCGAGGAGCGCCTGAACACAATGGCAACTTCTCCACTACCGGCAACCACACCGCCGCCTTCACCAGGAACCGCACCCAAGGCGGTTGAGAACCCGCCTTCGCGTCTCAAACCGGCCTGGCAGCAGTATGGAACACCGCTAATCGTGCTCCTTTTGGCGATCGCCATCATTGTGACGATTACTCGGAATTGGAATGCGTGGGAGGGCGGCAGCGTCGAACAGGTCACCAACGACGCGTACGTTCGCGGCGATCTCACGCCGCTCAGCACAAAGGTTCCGGGTCTTGTCCGCGACGTTAAAGTCAACGATTACCAACAGGTTCACAAGGGCGAGGTCCTGGTTCAACTTGACGACGATGATTACAAGGCCCAGGTAGCACAGGCAGCTGCCGGAGTCGAAGCTGCGAAAGCCGCCCTTACAAACAACCGGCGCCAGCGCGAACTTCAAGATGCAAAAATTGAACGTGCGTTCGCTGGAATCGACCAGGCCAAAGCCGAGATTACGGCGGCACAAGCCGGGAAAGAGGCAGTGCAGGCGGATGTGACGCGCACGCGTGCCGAGCGCAATCGGCAAGAAGCGCTGTTGAAGACGAATTCTGCGACACAGCAGACGGTCGAGACTGCGGTTGCCAATGAGGAACGCTTCACCGCGCAGTATGCCAGCAGGGACGCTGACCTGGCGCAGGCACGCACGTTGCTGCGAAGTAATGAATTCGCAGCAGAAGCGGAGCGGCGGGGGAAAGCCGTACTTGAGTCCCAAGATAGTCAGCTCGTTGCTGACCTTCACGCCAAGGAAGCCGCCCTCGAGGTCGCACAGGTAAATCTCGGGTACACGCGAATCGTTGCTCCCGCAGATGGCACCGTGGGCGAGCGGCAGGTCCGGACCGGACAACTGGTCGCTCCCGGAACCCAGGTAATGACATTCGTGGAAAACATAAGGTGGGTCGCCGCAAATTTCCGCGAGACGCAGTTGACCAATATTAAGATCGGCGACCCAGCAGAGATTAGCGTCGATACCTATCCGGGCAAGGTGTTTAAGGGACGAGTGCTAGAGATTGCGCCCGCAAGCGGCTCACAATTCGCGTTGCTGCCACCGGACAACGCAACCGGGAATTTCACCAAGGTCGTGCAGCGTGTACCAGTCAAGATCGCGCTCGATGACTCATCACTCTCGTCGCAGTTGCGGCCCGGACTTTCCGCGGTGGTAACTGTCCGCACACGGCACTGATGGAATGAATGATGGCCTCCTCTACCATTGCGGTACCGGGCAATGCCCCGATCCAAATCGCGCAATCCGCTGCTGGGGCGATGCCGGTTGAACTCTCGAAGAGTCCTCTGCTCGGGATTCTGGGTGTGATCATCGGCGCCGGCGTAGTCACACTTACCGGACGCATGATTTCGCTCGGGCTGCCCGATCTCAAGGGAGGTCTGGGATTTGGTTTCGATGACGGCTCGTGGATCAGCAGCGCCTACAACATTGCTCTAATGTTCATCGGACCTTTCACCGTATATGTCGGGGCTTTATTAGGACCACGCCGAGTTCTGTTCTTTGCCGCGACTTCGTTCACGTTGATCTGTCTTCTCGCTCCGTTAATCCACAGTTACAGCCTGATGATCGTTGCCATGGTTTTGGCTGGGCTTACCTCAGGCACGTTCTATCCCCTGACGTTGACCTTTGCGCTGCGCAACATTCCACTTCGATTCCTTCCGTACACCATCGCGCTGTATGCGACCTTTGTCGACGGAGCCGTCAACATTGCGCCATCGCTATACGGTTGGTACCGGGAGCACCTTTCGTGGCACTGGATGTTTTGGAACTCCGCGGTGATTACGGCGTTCATGATGCTGTGCGTCCACTTCGGAATTCCCAAAGCGGCGCCAAAGAAATCAGGCCCGACCCCAAGCTTTGCCGGTTTTCTATATTGGAGTACGGGACTGGCGGCGCTTTACGCGGCCATTGACCAGGGTGAGCGGCTTGACTGGTGGCGTTCCGGCCTCTTCAATGCATTGTTCTTCGGGGGAGCATTCCTAGTTGTCTGCGCCATCGTGAGCCGTCTGCGGATGCCTAATCCTCTGGTCGCGGTGCCCTACATTCGGCAGTGGAACACGATCCTGCTGGGCATCGGACTGTTTTCGTTTCGATTCTGTCTGGTGTCGACCATCATCTTGATTCCGCAGTCGTTGGCGGTTCAGGGATTTGTCGCCGAGGAGATCGGCCCTGCGATTATTTGGAGCGCTCTCCCGCTGTTCTTGATCGCGTTAATTGCCGGGCTCCTGCTGGCGAACAAGATGGACTCCCGTTTCCTATTGGCCTCAGGTTTTGTGTGCATGGCGTTTGCTTGTTATCTGAATGCGGATCTTACCAGCGTCTGGTCGGCCTCGAACTATTACCGTACTGAACTACTTATGGGAGTTGGGCAGGCATTCGCGTTTATTGGCCTGGTCGGAGCCATTATTTTGCAGGGAATCTTTTCAGGAGGGTTATCGAAGCCACAGTGGATTTTGACCTTCTCCGCCTTCTTTCACACGGTACGGCTATTTGGAGGAGAACTAGGTGCCGTTTACATGGGGCACTTCATCGCGCAACGGGAGAAGTTGCACTCGAATCTCCTCGGCCTGCACGTACAGAGCGGAAACTGGATTACTGATACCAACATCCACCAGCTGGCTGCGGGACTGTTCTCGAAATCATCCGGAGTTGCGGCAGCCACAGGGCGGGCAGTTGGCGTCATCAGCGGCCGGGTTCGTCTTCAGGCTTACACGCTGAGCATTAACGATGGGTTTTATCTCGTGGCTTGGGCGTGCGTGGCCATGCTGATGCTAATAGTCCTGCTGCGTAAGTCTCCGCTGAATTATGGCGATCTCACCGCGATTCAGGAACAACTGCACGCCCCTCAGGAAGCGAAACCATGACCGCTTACAGAAATTCGCGAAGTCGCGCGTCCTGCCAATGGGCGACGGCCTTCGTCTTTCTTTTCAGCCTGCTAACATTTGCCTTCGCGCAGCAACCGGAATCGAACGTCCCACGTCGTCTCAATCTTCACGAAGCTGTCGAGCTGGCTCTGAAGCACAATCACTCAGTGCGAATCGCGGCATTTCATGTCCAAGAAGAGCAGCATGCCAAAGAAGTGGCCAGAAGCGCGTACCTGCCAACGATCAGGAATGACAGTACGTTTGCCCACGCCACCGATACAGAGTTCATTGGAATTCCCGCAGGCGGCCTGGGTGTTGTGGGAAATAGCCCTATTCCGCCGCGACAATTCATTATCAGCCAGGGCGAGAAGAACTTCATCGTGAGTGGCACGGGGCTGACCCAACCGCTTACCGAATTGTTCAAAATCAAAGCAGGAAATGACGTAGCGCGCGCGGAGCTGAACGCGAGCCGTGAAAAGGCCCGCGGAGTTGAGAACGATGTGGCTCTGAAAGTCCGTGAACTCTACTACAACATTCTAGTGGTGCAGTCCAAGCACCAGGCCATCGAAGCGAACATTCGCGCCGTCGAAGACCAGCAAAGTGAACGCTTCCAGCAGGTCAAGTACGGCAGCACGCTCGAAGTAGATTTGATCGAAAGCAAGGCCCAGTTACTGCAGGCGAAACAGGATCTGTTGACAACGGAGCTGCAATTCTCGGATCTGCGATTGAAGTTCAACGATATCGTGGGATTTCCGCTCAAAACTGATCTCGCACTCGATCCCAATGTTCCGGTACCCCCGGAAAGCTGCCAGCGTGAGCAATGCATAAAACTTGCTTTGGATTCCCACCCTGAAATTACTGAAGCGCGGGCTGAGATGGAGAAAGCTTCCGCGGGCGTCCGCGCGGCAAAACGCGAGTACATACCGGACATCGAGGCGTTCGCCCGCTACAGCTACCAGGAAAACGTGCCCTTTCTCGCCCGCAACTTCGGGACCTTTGGCGTTCACTTTGGCTATGACCTGTTCGACGGAGGTAAAAAGCGGGCCACACTTCGGGAACGTGACGCACAGTTGGCACAAGCCAAAGAAAACGTGGCCCGAATCAGCGACGAAGTCGAAGTACGAGTGCAGGTCGCCTATAACAGAGTGGAGCGCACGCAACAGATGATCGCGGTTTCCCAGGAACTACTTGCGACCAGGCAGGAGGCCCGGCGAGTCTCCGCACAGCAGCTACAACAGGGCACTTATCTGCGATCGCAGGCCGACGCCGCTGCCGCACAGGAGTTCGAGGCCCAGACTCTCCTGCTGCAATCCCAACTCGAATACGCTCAAGCACAAGACGAGCTGACCGACGCGATCGGAGAAACGGCAAAGTGATTGCATTCCACCAACAGTACCGCGCGAGAGTAGCGCGCGGTTTAAGGAGACGGAACACTCAACGCATGCGCGGCGCTTTCAACTCGAAAGGGCTTGCAGTATTCGCGGTTGTCGTCCTTCTGCACACCCGCACATCCGCCCAACAAGAGGGTGATCTGCAGCAGCAACTCCAGGAACTGAAACAACAATACGAACAGACCACAAAAGACTTGCAGCAGCGAATCGCAGCTCTCGCGCAGCAAATCGAAAACGAAAAGCAAACGCAGAACAAAGCAAAAGAAAGTGCAATCTCGGCGGCGGAACTAGCGGCCCAGGGAGCCGCTCGAAACGCAGTTACCGGAAACTCCGATCAAGTGGGAGCGAAGTATCAGGGCCAGGTGGCATTGCAGCCGACGTACGACGAATTGCAGGAGGCAGATAACAAGATTGAGGGTTTGCGGCGACAGGTAGGTGCTTTCGAATTTCATGGATATCTCCGCTCGGGATACGGATTGAATAGCGAGGGTGGGCAGCAAGTCGCATTTCAGGCGCCTGGAACGGAAGCGAAATACCGATTGGGCAATGAAGCCGAAACGTATGGGGAGTTCATTTTCGTTAACAATTGGCTGAACCCGGGACAGCAGTCAGACCAGGCCTGGGTCAAGACGGAAGTCATGATCGAGGCCAATACCACCGACTCCACTAACTCAGCCTCCTTTCCTCAGACCGTGGTCAATGGCCAGGTTACGTCTGGTGGAAACGACCAGTTTCGATTGCGCGAGGCTTTTGTTCGCGGCGGACACTTTTTAGGCGATACCCAACCGGGTGCGATCTTCTGGGGGGGCGAAAGGTATTACCGGCGACAGCATGTTGAAATCGATGATTTCTACCCGCTGGATCTCAGTGGATATGGAGCAGGCATCGAGGATGTCAGGCTGGGCATTACGAAGTTGGCGGTGGCATTTCTGGCCGGCGCGCGGCCTGATATCACGCACCGAGAACGGCAATTACGCGAAGAGCAACATTGATGTCCGCTTCTATGACGCGAAAGGCCCTTTGGGTGTATACGGTGCCTGGTTTGATTTCGCAACGAGCAAAGGCGGTACAACCCCAAGCGGCACGGTAATTCCGACAAGCAGTGGCGAAGCCTTTGGATTCAAGTTCCAACATCTCGAATGGCACGGTGGTTACAACGCGTTCAGTATTCAGTACGGAACCGGCGTTGCCAGCAATTTCAGTTCGAACGGAAGCGGTACGGTCGTAGAGAACCCTACCCCATTTATTAACAGCGAGGCGCAGTTTTTGGTGACCGAACAAGTTTTGCTACAGCCAAACGATAAGTTCGCGATCATGCCGATCTTCGTTTACCAGCGAACGAAAGACGGCAACCCTCTGCATCCCTGGCAACAGTGGGTTTCATTCGGTGCCCGCCCGGAACTTTTCTTCAACAAATATCTATCTCTTGCTTTTGAAGGCGGCTTTGATCATACCCACAGCCAGATTGCACCGCTTTACGACGGGTGGCTGCGCAAGTTCACGATAGCGCCGCAAATCGGGGCTGGACGGAAGTTCTTTAGCCGGCCTGTGCTTCGGGGCTTTTTGACATACGGAAATTGGTCGGATGGATTGCGCGGATTTGTCGGCGGAATTCCATTCCAGAGTCGAACCGATGGGTTTACGTACGGTGTACAAGCTGAGACATGGTGGTAGGAGCTTAGCGAAATGGCGACTCCAGAAATAGCAGCTTCGACTGCAACTACGACAACGGGCGCGTCTTCGCAAAACTACACGCGCCCGCTCACGATTGTGACCACGTTGTTTTTTATGTGGGGTTTCCTTACTTGTTTGAATGACATTCTGGTTCCACATCTGAAGTCGATCTTCGATCTCAGCTATGCGCGGGTCATGCTGATTCAGTTTGCATTTTTTTCTGCCTACTTTTTGTTTTCTATTCCATGGTCGAAGATCGTGAACGCAATCGGCTATCAGAAGAGCATGGTGGCGGGATTGCTCTGTATGGTCGTGGGCGCGTTTCTGTTTGTGCCGGCGGCTTCTTCCGCTTCGTTTTCGTTGTTTTTGGGAGCGTTGATCGTACTTGCAGCTGGAATCACCGGCTTGCAGGTAGCAGCCAACCCCTACGTGGTCGTGCTCGGGAAGCCACAGACTGCGTCAAGCCGTCTAGATCTCACGCAGGCGTTCAACTCGCTCGGCACCACGATCGCCCCTAAACTCGGGGGACTACTGATCCTTGCTTCCGCCCCACTGGCCATCGAAGAAATCAGGACTCTTTCGCCGACGGCGTTGCATTTGTATCGGGTCCAGCAAGCGGCGTCGGTAAAGATGCCGTATACGGTGATTGGTATTGCCTTGCTCCTTCTGGCGGTGCTTATCGCGACATCAAAGCTCCCGACGATCCCACACGCGGAATACCGTCCGGAGGCGAAGGGTGTCGATTCGGTCTGGAAACATCCCAACCTGGTTTTTGGCGCACTCGGCATTTTTGCCTATGTAGGCGCAGAAGTCTCCATTGGAAGTTTCCTGGTGAATTATTTCGGTCAGCCGGAGATTGCAGGGTTCTCCGCAAAGACCGCGGCGGGCTACGTATCGTTCTACTGGGCGGGCGCGATGATCGGGCGCTTCCTCGGTGCTGGACTATTACGGAAGTTTAGAGCCGGGCACCTCCTCGGCGCGTTTACGATTTGTACTTCATTGCTGGTTAGTCTATCTATGCTCACGCACGGTCACTTCGCCATGTGGAGCATCCTGGCCGTTGGCTTCTTCAATTCCATCATGTTTCCAACCATCTTCAGTCTGGGAGTGGCTGAACTCGGTCCTTTGACGGGAAACGGATCCGGCATTCTGAACATGGCCATCGTGGGTGGCGCAATCGTCCCCTTGATTCAAGGTGCGATTGCCGACCACATCGGAATTCATCATGCGTTCTTTATTCCAGTGATCTGCTACCTCTACATCTTGTACTACGCCCTGAGTGGATCGAAACCAAACAGCGAACGATATGCGACAGCTTAGATAGGTGACAGGAGTTGACAATGCTGATTGCAGGCGACATCGGCGGTACGAAAACAGACCTGGCGATTTACTCGCGCGAGTCCGGGCCGCACGCCCCTTTGGCTGAAACCGAGGTCCATAGCGCCGATTATCCCAGCTTACAGGCAATGGTCACGGAATTTCTCGCTCAAGTGAAGATGTCGGTCGATGTCGCGTCATTTGATGTTGCAGGTCCTGTGATCGATGGTCGCGTGAAAACCACAAACCTGCCCTGGGTCATGGATGAAACTACGCTTGCGAAGGACTTGAATCTGAAAGCCGCTCATCTGATGAACGATCTGGAAGCCGTGGCACGTGCGGTCCCGGCCTTACGCGCCGAGGACATAATTACGATAAACAAAGGAGAGCCTCTGCCAAATGGCCCAATTGCCATCATTGCACCGGGTACAGGCTTGGGCGAATCGTTTCTGACCTGGGATGGTTCTGAGTACGTTGCTCACGGCTCCGAAGGCGGCCACTCAGATTTTGCTCCCACGGACGAGCGTCAAATTCATCTGCTGCATTATCTTCTTCCTCGTTTCGGACATGTGGGGGTGGAGCGTGTCTGCTCTGGAATCGGTGTTCCGAATATTTACGAATTTCTGCGCGACGAGGAACACATTGCGGAAACGCCGGAAGTTGCTCAATTGATTGCATCTGCCAAAGATCACACAAAAGCCGTGGTGCAGGCCGCATTCGATCCAGAGCATCCCAGCGAATTGTGCCTGGCAACGGTGGATTTGCTGGTCTCAATACTGGCAAGCGAGGCCGGCAATCTTGCACTGAAAGTTCTGGCGACGGGCGGGGTGTACCTGGCTGGCGGCATTGCGCTTCATCTCGTGAAATTGTTGCAAAAGCCCGAGTTCGTGCAGACTTTCACCAGAAAGGGCCGCTTCAAAGATTTAATGGAGCGGATTCCAATTCACATCATCACCACAAGAGCGGCTCTTGTGGGAGCCGCCACATTCGGATTGCAGAGCCTGAGTAAGCTTACGAATCACGAAGAAGGAAAGGCTTCTCTCGCGCATCTTTAGTGCGGAGACGAGATCAGAATAGAAGGAACAAAAAGGAGATCAGAATGGCAGCGAATCCCCAACCGCAGGTGAAGAAATCGGCGACCAAACAATCTGCGTGGAAAGCTCTGACGGCGCACTACAAGGCAGTTTCAAAGGTCCACCTGCGACAGTTATTCGCAGACGACCCCAAGCGCGGACAGCGCATGGCAGTGGAGGACGTTGGTCTGTACCTCGACTACTCTAAGAATCGAGTTACTGATCAGACCGTCAAGCTCCTCCTTCAACTTGCCGAGGAGTCTGGTTTGCGCGAGCGAATCGACGCCATGTTCAGCGGGCAGAAGATCAACATCACCGAAAAGCGAGCCGTGCTGCACGTGGCCCTGCGTGCTCCGAAAGATGAATCGATCCTTGTGGATGGAAAGAATGTGGTGCCCGAAGTCCACGCTGTACTCGACCGGATGGCTGACTTTTCCAATCGTCTGCGCAATGGCGAGTGGAAGGGGCACACTGGAAAACGCATTCGAAATGTCATAAACATCGGCATCGGCGGCTCCGACCTGGGTCCGGTTATGGCGTACGAGGCGCTCAAGCACTACTCGGAACGCGCGATGACTTTTCGCTTCGTCTCGAATGTGGATGGAACGGACTTCGCCGAGGCGGTCGAGGGTCTTGATCCCGCGGAGACGCTATTCATCGTTTCGTCAAAGACTTTTACCACGCTCGAAACCATGACGAATGCTCATACCGCTCGCGCCTGGTCGCTGGCCGGACTGGGAGGCGACGAAAAGTCGGTCGCAAAACACTTTGTCGCGGTTTCAACGAATGCTGCAGAAGTCTCGAAGTTCGGCATTGACACCGCCAACATGTTCGGATTCTGGGATTGGGTCGGCGGACGCTATTCCATGGATTCGGCGATTGGCCTTTCGACCATGATCGCGGTCGGTCCCGAAAACTTCCGCGCAATGCTGAGCGGCTTCCACGAGATGGATGAGCACTTCCGCACGGCTCCATTTGAGGCAAATCTCCCGGTGCTCATGGGTCTGCTGGCTGTCTGGAACAACGACTTTCTCGGCGCGGAGACGGTCGCCGTGTTGCCTTACGAACAGTACCTGAAACGCTTTCCCGCTTACTTGCAGCAACTGACGATGGAAAGCAACGGAAAGCACGTCACATTAAATGGAAAGCCTGTGTCGCAAAATACTGGTCCTATTTATTGGGGAGAGCCGGGAACCAATGGCCAACACTCGTTTTACCAGTTGATTCATCAAGGCACTCGCCTCATTCCCTGTGACTTCATCGGATTTATGAAGGCCTTAAATCCGCTGGGCCGTCATCACGACATGCTCTTGGCCAATGTTTTCGCTCAAACTGAAGCGCTTGCGTTTGGCAAGACGCCAGAGCAAGTGAAAGCGGAAGGCACTCCGGACTGGCTTGTACCGCATCGCGTCTTTGAAGGCAACCGCCCTTCCAACACGATTCTCGCGGAGCAGCTCGATCCCGAAACTCTTGGCAAGCTGATCGCGCTTTACGAGCACTCGGTCTTCACTCAAGGCGTGATCTGGAACATCGATTCGTTCGATCAGTGGGGCGTAGAACTCGGCAAAGTTTTGGCGCAGCGCATCATTCCAGAACTCGAGAACCCGGCTGAGCCTGTGCTGAATCACGACAGCTCAACCAATACTTTAATCCGGCGTTACCGGAAGCTTAAGGAGCAACAATGACGGCAGTTGGAACTCTCAGGAACACGAGCAAAGATACGCTACGCGATGTTTTGACACGGTTGGAAAAGGAAGGCGCAGCCCTCGGTCATTTCAACGTCGCTGACCAGGTCTTGTTGAAGGCGGTGATCGCTGCCGCAGCTGAGACCAAACTTCCCGTATTCGTCGGTGCTTCCGAAGGAGAGCGGGAGTTCTTTGGTGCGCGCCAACTTGCCGCTCTAGTGAAAAGCTTACGCCAGGAGTCCGATGTGCCAATCTTTCTCAACGCAGACCATACACATTCACTGGAGAAGGCCATGGAGGCGGCGAATGCGGGGTTTGATGCCGTGGGGGTTGATTTTTCCGCACTGCCTATCGAAGAGAATGTGGCTCGCACAAAGGAAGCGGTTCAAGCGATCAAGGCAGCCAACCCAGCAATCCTTGCAGAAGGGGAAATAGGCAACATAGGAACCGGCTCCGAAATCCACGCTACCGTTCAGGGCGACCGGAAACTCAGCACACCTGAGGAAGCGCGACAATTCGTCGAGGCAACCGGGATTGACATTCTCGCTCCAGCGGTTGGCAACATGCACGGCATGCTGAAGAGCATGGTGCAGGGAAAAGCGAAGAAGCACTTGGACATCGAAAGAATTGCCCAGATCAAGCAGGCGGCTGGCGTCTTTCTCACTCTGCACGGCGGTTCCGGAACCGATGACGAAGACTTTCGCAAGGCAATCGGTGCGGGAATCAACATCATCCACATCAATACCGAACTGCGGGTTGCGTGGAGGCGATCGTTGGGAGAAAGCCTGGCACGAGACCCGGACGAAGTTGTTCCCTACAAGATTTTGCGGCCGGTCGTAGATTCTGTGAAGCAGGTTGTGAGTTCGCGCTTAAGGCTGTTCCATGGTGAACCGGTGAGCTCGGGCGCGGTTGGAAGCGTTGCGTGAGCAGTCTTTAGATTGCTCACCTCATCGCGAATATATCAACATTTTCGAAAAAACGCGGACCGAAGCTCACCCGATTGTGAGCTAGAGAAAAGTCTAACAAGATGCAAAACTATGTGGTCAAACTCGCTCCCTCGATTCTTGCCGCCGACTTTACCCGTCTGGGTGAGCAAGTCGCGGCAGCCGAGCGAGCGGGGGCCGATCGGATTCATGTCGATGTCATGGACGGACACTTCGTGCCCAACATCGCGATCGGAACGCCGATTGTACAGTCGCTCCGCCGAATCACTCATCTGCCGATGGAAACGCATCTAATGATTTCCAATCCGGACTTTTTCCTGGACGAGTTTGCCGAGGCCGGTTCGACGTCATTTCTCGTTCATTGGGAAGGTAACAATAATTTGCACCGCACGGTGCAGCGAATTAAGACGTTTGGAAAGCGTGCTGGAGTGGCAATTAACCCCGCTACTCCCGCGTCGGTTCTGGAAGAAATTCTGCCCGATCTCGACCAGGTGCTGGTCATGACTGTGAATCCGGGATTCGGGCATCAGCGCTTTTTGCAGTCAACTTTGCCAAAACTTCGGCGGGTTGCGCAAATGATAGAGCGGATCAAGCCCGACTGTGAATTAGAAGTGGACGGGGGAATTGATGAGGCGACGGCTCCAATGGCAGTCGCAGCAGGAGCCAATGTGCTAGTGGCGGGTACGTCAATATTTGCCGCTGACAAGAGTGTGGCTGCTGCAATGGACTCGTTGCGTGATGCCGTATCGCAGGTAGCGCAGTGAATCAAACTCGATTTTCAGAAGAGGAGAATTTATGCAACTCGGAATGATAGGACTCGGCAGAATGGGCGCCAACATGGTGCGGCGTCTAATCAGAAAAGGACACAGCTGCGTCGTGTTCGATAGGTCACCACAGACAGTGGCGGGGATGGTCAAAGACCACGCGATCGGAGCAGATTCTCTGATCGATTTCGTGAAGAAACTGGAGAAACCACGCGCCCTGTGGCTGATGGTTCCTGCGGCGGTGGTCGATCAGACGATCTCGGACCTGCTGCCGCACCTCGAAGCAGGCGACATCCTTATCGACGGTGGAAACTCCTACTACGTGGACGACATTAAGCGCGCAAAAGATCTCGCGCCCAAACAGATTCACTACGTTGACGTCGGCACCAGCGGCGGCGTCTGGGGTCTCGAACGTGGCTACTGCATGATGATCGGCGGCGAGAAAGACGTCGTCCAGCATCTCGATCCTATTTTTTCGGCGCTCGCTCCGGGAATCGGCGATATATCGCGAACGCCAGGACGGGAGAAAGTCGACGGCACGGCTGAGCAAGGCTACCTGCATTGCGGGCCCAATGGCGGGGGCCACTTCGTCAAGATGGTCCACAACGGAATCGAGTATGGAATCATGGCGGCCTATGCGGAAGGACTGTCTGTGTTGCGCTCGGCCAATGTTGGCAAGCAACAGCACGGTGCCGACGCTGAAACAACCCCGCTGCGCGACCCGGAACACTACCAGTATGACTTCAATCTGCGGGACGTCGCGGAAGTATGGCGTCGCGGCAGCGTCATCGCATCATGGCTGCTGGACCTGACTGCAACCGCCTTAATTCAGGATCCCGCGCTTTCGAAGTTCGCAGGCCGGGTCTCCGATTCCGGCGAAGGCCGCTGGACGATCAAAGCTGCAATAGATGAAGCGGTTCCCACTCCGGTGCTCACCGCCTCGCTGTACGAGCGTTTCAGCTCACGCGGCGAAGCCGACTACGCCGACAAACTTCTGTCCGCAATGCGCTTCGAATTTGGCGGACATTTGGAAAAGCCGAAAGACAAATCTGAGGCTGCTTAAAGGAGCGATATCCATGACCAATTTCCACTCGGACGCACTCGTTTTTTTCGGCGCCACCGGCGATCTTGCCTACAAAAAGATTTTTCCGTCGCTGCAAGCGATGGTAAGGCGAGGACACCTGGACGTGCCCGTGGTCGGGGTCGCCAAAGCTGGTTGGAATCTCGATCAACTGCGCGCTCGCGCAAAGGACAGTTTGGAGAAACATGGCGGGCTCGATCCCGCCGCTTTCGAAAAGCTCGTCGGCCTTTTGCGGTATGTGGACGGCGACTATCAGGATCCATCAACTTTCACTGCGCTTCGGAAGGAACTCAAAGAGGCGACAAGCCCAGCGCATTACCTGGCAATTCCGCCTGTGTTGTTCGAAACCGTGGTCCAGCATTTGGCCGATTCGAATTGCGGCAAAGGTGCGCGAGTCATTGTAGAAAAACCATTCGGGCATGATCTGGCGTCGGCGCAGGAACTGAACAAGGTTTTGCTTGGGGCTTTCGACGAAGCCGACATCTTCCGTATCGACCATTATCTTGGCAAGCGAGCAGTAAACAATGTGATGGCGTTCCGCTTTGCCAATACCTTTGTCGAAGCCTTCTGGAACCGCAATTACATCGAGAGCGTCGAGATCACGATGGCCGAGGACTTCGGCGTACAGGGCCGAGGAAGTTTTTACGATCAGACTGGAACCATCCGCGACGTGGTCCAGAACCATTTGTTTCAGGTTTTGTCGAATCTCACGATGGAACCGCCGGTTCGCACCGACAGCGAGGCGGTTCGCGACGAGAAAGTAAAAGTGCTGAAAGCGATCCCGCCCATTGAGGAGAAGAACCTGGTTCGCGGTCAGTTCCGCGGCTACCGAGATGAAAACGGCGTGGCCAAGGATTCACAGACAGAGACTTTTGGAGCCCTGAAATTGGAAATCAATTCCTGGCGCTGGAAAGGGGTGCCATTTTACATTCGCGCCGGCAAGTGTTTGCCAACGACTTGCACCGAAATTGTTGGAAAGTTTCGCAAGCCTCCGACATTAATCCCCGACAGCCAATTGGTGGAGAACCATCTGCGGCTGCGGTTGAGTCCGGAGATCACGATCGCCATGGGAATGATGAACCTGGCCCCTGACGCAGAGGGACTCGCGCTTCAGAGTAATGAGATGACGGCCAACCACTCTCCGCGTGCCGATGAAATGGACGCCTACGAGCGCGTGCTCGGAGCGGCTATGGAAGGGGATAGCACGCTGTTCGCCCGCGAAGACTATGTCGAAGAGGCATGGCGCATTGTCGAACCCGTGCTGAAAAAGAGCACTCCGGTTTATCAGTACGCCCCCAACACCTGGGGTCCGCAGGAAGTCGCGCGCGTAACTCCGCCGGGAGGCTGGAGTAACCCCGGCGAAAAGAAAACATTCGCGGTCGCAAGTGAGGCAGCCTAATGAAAATCCAAGTCTATGCCGATGCCGACACCGTCGCCCGCGAAGCTGCGAGGCTCATCGCTAAAGAAGCGCGAGATGCGGTTGCGACTCGCGGCAAATTTGTCATGGCGGTGAGTGGGGGCAAAACCCCGTGGATCATGCTTCGCGATCTCGCGCAGGAAGATGTGCCTTGGAAGTACGTGCATGTCGTCCAGGTGGACGAAAGAGTCGCACCTGAGGGCGATCCCGACAGGAATCTTACTCATTTACGTGAAAGTCTGCTCGAGCATGCACCTTTACGCCCCGATCAAATCCACGCCATGCCGGTGGAGTCGACAAATGTCGAGGCGGCGTGCGCGCGATATGCACAAACATTAGCGAAAATTGCAGGTTCGCCGCCTGTGCTTGATCTTGTTCATTTGGGGCTGGGACCCGACGGCCACACCGCTTCCCTGGTGCCGGGAGACCCGGTGCTCAATGTCACAGATGCAGACGTTGCACTCACGGGAATCTACCAGGGACGGAGGCGCATGACGCTGACCTATCCCATTATTAATCGCTCTCGTAGAGTGCTGTGGCTGGCGACCGGGGCGGAAAAAGCTGGAATGCTCGCTCGTCTGCAAGCTGGAGACGTTTCCATTCCAGCCGGCCGCGTTAGCGGGGATCATGCCGTGATTTTGGCAGATCGCGCTGCCACGGGCCAGGTTGTCAAGGAATCGAAGACAGAAGTGGCTTGAGAACGCGGTTTATCCAGAGTGAAGCCGGATTATTCTGCGCCTAACAAAAGGAGAGGACATGCGCATTGGAATCGCCGCTGATCACGGCGGGTTTGGATTGAAAGAGGACCTTCGCGGCCGACTCACGGCTGCAGGCCATGACGTTGTTGATTTCGGTGCAAACCGTCTTGAGCCAGGCGACGACTACCCGGACTTCGTCACTCCGTTGGCGCGGGCGGTGGCGTCGGGCAAGGTAGAGCGCGGGGTTGCTGTTTGCGGAAGCGGGGTGGGTGCTTCCGTCTGCGCCAACAAAATTCTAGGAGTTCGCGCCGCTCTCATCAATGACCACTTCTCCGCTCGGCAAGGGGTTGAGGACGATCACATGAACATTATTTGTCTCGGTGGCCGGGTTATGGGGACCATGGTGGCCTGGGATCTTGTCGAAACTTTTCTGGCAGCCGAGTTCAGCCAGGCCGAACGCCACCTGAGACGTCTGAGCAAAGTCGCCGCACTGGAAAAAAAAGCCGTCAGCGAAGCCGGAGCCAAGACTTCGGCAATTCCGGCGTAGCTGTCGAGAAACCGAATTTGAATACTTACCACGGAGGCAGTCATGAGTACCGCAATAGCTCCAGTTGAGAATCTGAGCGCCGCACAACTCGATCAATTGTGCATCAATACCATTCGGACGCTCTCCATCGATGCCGTGCAGCAGGCCAACTCCGGGCACCCCGGAACGCCAATGGCGCTGGCGCCGCTCGTCTATACGATATGGAATCGTATCCTCAAATTCGATCCGCAGGACCCGATCTGGCCCAATCGCGATCGCTTCGTGCTGTCGAACGGTCATGCCTCGATGTTGCTCTGGTCTGCGCTCCATCTCACCGGCGTTCAAGCCGTGAATGCCGACTACGAAAAATTGGGGCAGCCTTCGGTCACGCTCGACGACATCCGCCACTTCCGCCAGCTCAACAGCAAGGCTCCTGGGCATCCTGAATACCACTGGGTATCGGGTGTTGAAACAACGACTGGCCCGCTCGGACAGGGCGCGGCCACGAGCGTGGGGATGGCAATCGCGGAGAAATGGCTCGCCCACCGCTACAATCGGCCGGGTTTCGACATCTTCGACTACAACATTTATACGGTCTGCGGTGACGGGTGCTTGATGGAAGGTATTGCATCGGAGGCTGGTTCACTGGCCGGACATCTCGGGCTCGACAATCTGTGCTGGATTTACGACAACAATCACATCACGATCGAAGGCAACACGCGCATCGCGTTCACCGAAGACGTTCAGACACGATTCATTGCGTATGGATGGAATGTCCTGCGAGTCGGCGATGCGAACGACATCGATCGCATCGAACACGCGCTCGAGGTCTTTCGGAAGACGAAAGGCCGCCCCACATTTATTGTTCTCGATAGTCATATCGGATACGGTTCGCCGCATAAGCAGGACACTGCCGCGGCGCATGGCGAACCGCTGGGCGAAGACGAAGTTCGGTTGTGCAAAAAAGCTTATGGATTTCCAGAAGACAAAAAGTTTTTTGTGCCCGACGGCGTGTACGACCACTTTAAAGAGGGGATCGGCAAACGTGGCGGGGAAAACCAACACAAGTGGGCGGAACTTTTTGAGTCGTACCGCACTCAATATCCAGACCTTGCGGCCGAAGTTGAATTGATGCAGAAGCGTGAGCTTCCGACGGGATGGGACCGCAACCTTCCCGTGTTTCCTGCCGACGCCAAGGGTATGGCTGGTCGCGATGCTTCAGGAAAAGTGCTGAACGTGCTTGCACAGAACATCCCGTGGTTCCTCGGCGGATCTGCCGATCTCGGTCCGTCCAACAAAACTCTCTTCACTTATCCAGGAGCTGGAGATTTTCAGGCCGATACCCCAGGGGGAAAAACACTTCATTTCGGCATCCGCGAGCACGCGATGGCTGCAATCGTCAACGGACTGAACCTTTCAAAGGTGCGCGCTTTTGGCGCAAGTTTCTTCATATTCAGCGACTATGCAAGACCAGCAATTCGTTTGGCATCGCTCATGGAACTACCATCTATTTTTGTTTTCACTCATGACGCCATGGGAGATGGTGAGGATGGTCCCACGCATCAGCCGATCGAGCACCTCGTATCCCTGCGTGCGATACCAGGGTTGATCACATTACGGCCGGGTGATGCCAACGAAGTAGTTGAGGCTTATCGTTTTATCATGCAGCTGCGGCATCAGCCCGCAGTGCTGGCGTTGTCGCGTCAGCCATTACCGATTCTCGATCGCAGCAAATATGCTCCTGCTTCCGGCGTTGCGAAGGGAGCCTATGTGCTCGCGGATACTTCTGGGGGAAATCCGGAAGTGATCATCATCGCTTCCGGCAGCGAGCTCAGCCTTGCAGTCGCTGCCCACGAGAGTTTGCTTGCGGAAGGCATTCGCT
>CAWIZP010000002.1:0-35410 GCA_963840575.1 uncultured Acidobacteriota bacterium | reverse complement strand
TTCCCCACGGTCTCCCTCCGGTGCAAGAGAGAAGCGCGGTTTACATTACTCCGGCCGAGGCGAGCGTTGTCAACGCGGCAACCAGGCTGATGGAATGTCTGGCCGAACCCGGCGACGCTGAACTGCTGGCCCCACTGATGATCGATGAGATTTTGATCCGTCTTCTGCGCAGCCCCATCGGTGTTCGCGTCGCTCAGATGGGATTTGCAGAATCCAGCGTCCACCGCGTTGCCAAGGCCATTTCCTGGCTACGGGAAAACTTCTCTCAACCCATGAAGGTCGAAAACCTGGCCGGGTTGGTGCATATGAGTGTGTCCTCTTTCCACGAGCACTTCAAGTCCGTCACTTCCATGAGCCCGCTGCACTATCAAAAGGTGCTTCGCCTCCAGGAGGCGCGGCGCCTCATGTTATCGACCATGATGGACGCGGGCAGTGCGAGCCTGCGTGTAGGCTATCTAAGCCCTTCCCAGTTCAGCCGGGAATACAGCCGCTTCTTCGGCAATGCGCCCACCAAAGACATCGCCCGATTGCGCCAAGAGACTCGACCCTGGGTCTGACCATCGGCAGCGGCTCGCGAGTGGCCATCGACCAGCCTCTGAGTGCTATGGGGCCTCAGGCCAACCGACCAGCGAATCGCCGGAGTAGAAATTAATCGCCGCTAAGCGTACAGATCTTAAGCGTAAAGATCTAGGCGTAAAGATCTAAGCGTAGAGATTAATGAGCCGTCCGCTCCAGTTCGCGGGATTCGCCGCACCGAAAAGGTAGTGGGCGATCGCCGTGCTTTCGACGAGCCCGCTCCAGGCCAACCCAGAGACATATTGCCAGCCCGAGCGTCCGGTTCCATCGCCCTGGGTATCATCGCTCCGGGAATCCTCCACAAGTGTTCCGTGGAGGAATGGCGCCTCGCCCCGCCGCGCCGAAGACGACCAGGCGAAAACGTCGGCGGAGGGAACAACACTAATTTGGCCGGCCCGCATGGCGATCGCTCTCTGCGTCACAGGCACCAGGCTCGTCGACCCATCGGGTGCCTGCGACGGGTCGACCGGATTCACCGACGCCGCGAGCAGTTTAATCGACATGTTTAATCAACATGGGAAATCAGTTTGCCAACTCTCAATCTATCGGCAATTCCGGCACGATCTAAACAACACCGCGGTACTTTAGCGCCATGCCGCGAGGACTCATTCCACAGATCGACCACTCGCTGAATTGCTGGGCCTTGGATGGGCTGTCTTGTGTGCAATTTCAGGGACGGTGGAAAAAAGAAGCGGACAATCTGGACGACGAGTCAGCCGCTCAGCGAGTGCAATCGCGATATTACGACACTTGACGAATCCCGTCTTTCGCAAGTCCTCGGGATGAACACTTGCGGCTTAAAGTGACTCAGGTCGATGAGAACCCAAGTGCGGGGTGCTGGTCGTCAACGGTGAAAGGTCTCGCACTGAGATGGCGATGCCAGCGTACTTGACAGCTTGGAAGCTAAGAGTTGCGTGCCCGTTGTACGTTACGTCTAGATGCGATGGACTTACCCATTTCATAGTCAAATTTATTGTCCCCCCGGCATTGGCCTTGTTATCCAAAACGTAAGCCCGGGGAGCTGGGCCTTCACAATCGAACGCCAAGACCATTACCGGAGGTTGTGAGGCCTGCTTCAGGAATACCATGGTGTCAATACTTTCCGATCCAAATCCACCATTCTGGTCTGTGCGAGCAATCGCAAGAAATAATCCGTCCGGAGATCGGACCGCCGCTGTCCAAATCGTCGGGTGTGCATTAACTCGGCAGCCGGCGCTAACCCGCATATGGCAATGATCACGAGCAAGATCGCTTTATGGATCGCTGAGAGACAAGATTCGTGGTTCACAAAGGGAACCTTAGGATCATGTTTGCAGAGTGTCAAGGGGATGGTTTACGTAACCAGGCGCTTACACTCAGAACCTCGTCAATAAGTGAAATGGCGGTTAATTGCAAATTACTCGCTTAAATTCGGCTGTTAGAATCGCGTCATGTCCGCAAGCGCTATCAGGACTACATCTCGCATCGCGTTTGTCCTTTCTGGACTGATTTCAGTTTTCACCAGCGTTCCTTATCTGATGCTGCGGGGCTCCGGGCTGCCGGCCCAGTACGAATGGGTCATCTTTGTGGCTATCCTGGCACTGGTGGGCTTTTCCAGCGTGACGCTTGCCTTGCTACCTCGCTCGTGGATCGCGAAAGTGTGCAGGAAACATGGGGACGATGAACAGTTGTTCCTAGCGCCCCTCAAATGGCTCGGTGGCTTCGCGGCAATTTCATATCTCGTTGCGCTCGTCGCCTATCTTGCTCCGCACAGCTGGAATCTCAATACTCAACTGATGTTTTCGCTGTGTCCGCTGTATTTCATAAGGATGACGTTCGATCCCTCGCTGGTGCTCACCTTTCTCCTTCTTGCTCCAATGAACGCGGGGGTATACGGCGCACTCGGCCTTTGCTTGGGATACGCGTGGTTGGCCTTCCATAAACGAACATCAAGGCAATGATTGACGAAATCAGGCGATAGCGCTCATCGACCATCCAGCTCCGAGAGCAAATGCCAAACGAGATAAGGCGCAACCCGCGCCTTATCTCGTTTCTGCTCCAACCCAAACCGCTCTCTAGTGCCGCCCGCCGCCATGTGCAGCGGCGTGCCCACCACCCCGATAGCCAGGAAGCGCGTGTTCACCCTTCGCATCGTGGCCGGCTTCGCCTACGTTGCCTCGGCCATCTCTCGCCTCATTTCCCTGGAAATGGTTGAAGCGCTCTGCCCCGCGACCCGGCAACGGTCCATTGTAGCCGTGATGAGGATCGAACCGGTTATCGACATGTCCGTAAAAGCCGTGAGGACCGTGGAACCACGGGCCTGCTCCAAGAAATACCCCGCCAACAAACCAATCAGGTCCGTAGTAGCCGTAAGGAGCACAGTCATAGGGAGCATAGTCGAAGTATCCGTAAGGACACACCGGAGCCGGTCCGATGTTCACTCCAATCGAAACCTGAGCTGGCGCCACTGGTGAAGCGCATAAAAGGCCAACAACCACAACTGTGAAAACAACCACACTGATTTTGAACATGATCCTCCTCGATTCGTCCAGAGTTTCAACTTGTAACAGACTCAGGCAGCATAATACCGAAGATCAACAACGGGCAAACCGCGAGCTGACGGCCAATTGTTACAACCAGGTGTTGTCAGGCGCTTTCGAACCTTACTCCTTCAACTCCGCCAGCCAATTCAACGCCAGAGTCAACGGATCGTTCCTCTCGTTCAAATTCCCGCTATTCACCAAGAACTTCTTGCCGTCAGCCCTCACATCAAACGGACCAAAATCCCGCCGAATTCCACCGACCGATCACTCTAGCCGGTTCGGGGTGGCGTGATCGAATCATCGATCTCAATTACCTGTCTCTAGTACGGTGCGTAAGGCGAATCCGAAGCGAGCAAGGCCTCTCGCGGCGCGAAAGGAAATCGTGCCATTGAAACAGGGAGCCCTGACCCGCGTCCGGGCAGGTCAACAGAACGGCATTAGGCAGGTTCTCACTCAACCAGTAGGAGTTCGAAACCGGGATCTTCTCGTCGTGAACTCCATTGACCACAAGTGTTGGCTGGAGAATCCGACTCAAGTCGGCGAATCGTTTCCCGGTATTGGGAGTTGCCAGCAAAATTCCTGGCTGAATCCTCCCTTGTTAGTATTTCATCGAAAGCTGGGTGCATCGGGACGGTCGGTTCGTGGCGTTACCAGTAGCAAGGAGTCCGATGAATGTTTGAGAGTATTCTTTGCCAAGTAACGGAATATGATTCTGACGTTTTAGAGTCCCTCATTGGGCTCGCAGTCGAAATTGCTCGCGAGGGCCGAGAGGGAAGGCGGATTGGCACTCTATTCACTCTCGGTGATGAGAAGGCAGTACTCGCGAAATCCAGACCGTTGATTTTGGACCCGCTGCTGGGGCATCCGGAGTCTTCACGTCACGTCAGCAATCTCAATCTCCGCGGAACCGTCAAGGAATTGGCGCAGTTGGACGGCGGGTTCGTAGTAAGTCGCCAAGGAATTGTCCTTTCGGCGTGCCGCTACCTCGATGCCGTTGCAGCGCAAGTGGACGTTCCATTGGGACTGGGCAGTCGTCACATTGCTGCCGCCAATATGAGCGCAGTTACCAAAGCCGTGGGAATTGTCGTCTCGGAGAGTTCGGTGGTGCGCCTTTTCTGTCATGGACAACTCGTCGGCGAAATCATTCCCGAGGTTTGGATGATGGATCACGCCGCCCACCTGCGTGGTACCGTGAAGCGGGAAAAACTCGGCGAACTGACGATTGTGACACCAAATCTGCGACCCGCCTCGATCGCGAAGTAAGCCCAGACGATCTCTTAAGAAAAAACCTCGAAGCACTCGGCTAATGCGACACCGAGAAGAGGCGCACAGCCATACACGATATAGGAGACTTATATTGAATGAAGAAAATTGGCTTTCTCTCATTCGGTCATTGGACCCCTTCACCACAGTCACGAACGCAGTCGGCGGCCGACGCGCTCCTGCAGTCCATCGACCTTGCCATGGAGGCCGAGCGCCTCGGAATCGACGGAGCCTATTTCCGGGTTCATCACTTTGCTCAGCAATTGGCGTCACCGTTTCCACTGCTGGCGGCGATTGGTGCTAAGACGCGCAAGATTGAAATTGGCACTGCAGTGATCGACATGCGGTACGAAAATCCTGATTACATGACAGAGGACGCAGGGGCCGCAGATCTGATCGCCGGCGGCCGCCTGCAGTTGGGAATCAGCCGCGGTTCCCCCGAGCAGGTCATCGATGGTTGGCGCTATTTTGGCTTTCGCCCGAAAGAGGGCGAGAACGATGCAGAAATGGGGCGGCGGCATGCCGAAGAGTTTCTTGAGTTGCTGCGCGGCAAGGGCTTCGCGCGGCCTAACCCGCGTCCAATGTTTCCCAATCCTCCGGGGCTACTCCGTCTTGAGCCGTACTCCGCAGGGTTGCGTGATCGAATCTGGTGGGGGTCTGCTTCTAACGCGACTGCAGAATGGGCTGCGAAGCTAGGAATGAACCTGCAAACCTCAACCCTGAAATTCGACGAGACCGGCGAACCGCTGCACATTCAGCAGACCGCACAGATTCGAGCATTTCGGGCAGCCTGGAAGGAAGCTGGTCACATGCGCACGCCACGCGTTTCCGTTAGCCGCAGTATTTTTGCCTTGATCGATGACCGTGACCGTGCCTATTTCGGACGAGGTGGCCAGGAAGAGGACCAAATCGGATTCCTTGACGAAAGCACACGGGCAATCTTCGGCCGCAGCTACGCCGCCGAGCCAGATATTCTCATCGAGCAGCTTAGGAAAGACGAGGCGATCGCTGAGGCCGACACACTATTGCTCACCATTCCGAATCAGCTAGGTGTTGCCTACAACGTGCATGTGCTGGAGGCAATTCTAACTACGGTCGCTCCAGCCCTCGGTTGGCGTTAAATCGTCGCCACATTTCGTGACTGCCTACTGCAGACGAACGCTGAACCAGCCACAGGCCCATCCGGGCAGGTGGGTGAGAAGGAAATGGTCGGGGCGCGCGGATTTGAACCGCGGACCCCCTGCGCCCAAGGCAGGTGCGCTACCAGGCTGCGCTACGCCCCGACATGACTAGCAGAATTGATTCTAAAGCACTCTCCAACTGTATGACCACTCCGGATCATGATTTCCGGCCTCGACCGTGCCAAAACCGTGCCAAATCCGCTCACTGCACTAGGACCGTGCCACTTGATTCACCACTCGCCGGCAGCATTTCGCTCGCGCGGCGGTTGAGCTTTTCCGGAGCTTCGCGCTTCATCTGCAAATTCATCTGCGAGTACTTCCTGAAGACTTGCGCGTCTCGGTCTGACCCAAAAACTGCTGGCTGGAACCTCGACTCTGGTCTAGAGATCAAGCATGATCCATGTTGGCGCGTGGTCGCTCGCGTTTTCCTGTCCACGCACCCATCGGTCAACACCGCCGTCCACGAGCCGGCCCGACAAATTCGGCGAGAGCAGGAAGTGATCGAGTCGCATGCCTTTGTCTTTCTGCCACCGTTCAAATTTGTAATCCCAGAACGTCCAGAGCGGCCCATCCGGATGTAGCTTCCGCATGGCATCGGTCCAGCCTTGAGCCAGCAAACGCGCAAAGGCCTGTCGGCTCTCGGGTTGGATTAACGCGTTGTTATCCAACGATCGAGTCGGATAAATGTCCTGCGGTGTCGGCACGACGTTGTAGTCTCCGGCCAGCACCACGGGTGCACCGCTCGCCATGAGTTCGGCGGCGTGGGCAATCAGGCGCTCAAACCAAGCCAACTTGTAATTGAATTTCGGTCCGGGCTGCGGATTCCCATTGGGGAGGTAGATGGAAGTGAACAGGACTCCCTGAACCGCCGCTTCAATGTAGCGGGCTTGATGATCTTCAGCGTTTCCGGGCGTCATCCCGAAGAGCCCGCGTTTTTTACCAGCGGGCCGAGGGATCTCCCGTGGCACACAGCGTCGTAGCGGGAGATCCTTCGCTCCGCCTGAAGAACGGCTACGCTCGGGATGACGCCATCCACGAGCGACAATGCCATCAGGATTTCCCGGCAAGCTTGTGCAGGTCAGCACGGGTACCTGGTGTCGCGCGAGAATGGCCACACCGTTCCAGGAGCGCTCCCCTTGCCAGACCGCTTCGTATCCGAGAGTCCGAAGGGCATTCACGGGAAAGGCTTCCTGCTCTGCCTTGAGCTCCTGGAGACTCACCACGTCCGGCTCAGCTTTCGCTAACCAAGCCGTGAGGTTGTCGAGCCGCTTGTTGATGTTGTTAATGTTGAAGGTGGCGACTTTCAGCGAATCCCTTTCTGGCGCTGAACAGCGCTACACACCCGGCAATGTGTATTGTGTACTCGTCGAAATGTACTTTGAGCCCTGCTTCAAGATCGGACCGCCGGTCTGACAAATTGCAAAAAATTCCTTTCGCGTTGTAAATCTTTATCAGTTGTTTCGCCAGCGCGTTGTGCCGCACACCTTCGCCCAGGATCGTAGAGCCGAATATTACCCCGCCATCTCTTAACAAAGGCTTCACGTGCTCAAATACGATGCTCTTGCTCGCCAAATTGCCAGGCAGGCAGTGCAAAAGATAGTTGAGCGAGATGGAATCAAATCCAGACATGTCGATATCGATGCGCTGAAGAGCGTTGCCCATATAGCAGGACGGATGGTAGCGACGTAGGCGCTTGGCTGATCTCGCGAGGCTGTGAGGGTTTAGATCGAACAGTGCAATCGTCGGGGCGGTGGACGGGAACCGGCATTTATCGAGAAAGTAACCAGTTCCCACACCGATATCCAGATGCTTATCCGAGATATGCTGGTTGTAGAAATCCAGGAGCACGTGCGAAGAACATTGCCAGACAAAAGAATTCGAAAACCGCAACACCGCCAAGTCATATAACGCCAAAGTCAGCGGCGTATAGACGGCGACTCCTTTGCTAGTATCTCCGTCGGCTCCGTAGATGTTGGGTTCGTGGTTCATTTTCTCTGCCACGCAGCTTGCCCTGAAGGATCGATCTACGAGTAAACTACCCTAGAACCTACGCTATCAGCAGCATCGTACCCGCCCTTGCACAAGACGCAAGGACGGGGCACCCTCTATGTTGGTGATGTCGGCGCGATCAAAGCCCGGGCCACCCGCCCTAGAAGTAAAACACATCGTCTGATGTGGCCACCCGCCCTGCAAAACCTACGAATAGATCCCAGGCGCCTCGTGTCCAAGCTTCTGGACATATTCAACATAGGAGCCGGGATAAACCGTGGGATGGCGGTCCGTGCCGCTCTCACCGCCCAGCTCCAGCACACGTGAGCCGAGACCGCGAAGGAACATGCGGTCATGCGATACGAAGATCATGGTGCCTTCAAAATCCTTCAGGGCGTCCACCAGCATCTCCTTGGTCGCAAGATCCAGGTGATTGGTCGGTTCGTCGAGCACCAGGAAGTTCGGCGGGTTGTAGAGCATGCGCGCTATTGCCAGCCGCGATTTTTCTCCGCCGGAGAGTGCGCGGATCTTCTTATCCACGTCTTCGCCGGAGAACTGGAACGCTCCCGCCAGGTTCCGCAGCGAGCCGAGACCGTCCTGGGGAAAATCCTGTTGCAACTGTTCGATGACGGTGAGATCGGAATTGAGCGTTTCTAAAGATTGTTGCGCGAAGTAGCCCATATACAGGCTGGCGCCGAGCCGCACGCTTCCCGCATCTGGAGCGCTGGCTCCGGCAATCATTTTAAGAAGCGTAGTCTTACCCGCGCCGTTTCTGCCCATGACGGCCCAGCGTTCTCCGCGGCGGATAGTGAGATTGAATCCTTCGTAAATCACACGCGGGCCGTAACTCTTGTGCAGATTCTCAAGGACGGCCACCTGTTCGCCGGATCGCGGCTGGAACACGAAAGTCGAACTTCACGACCTGCCGTTTCTTTGGCAGTTCGATCTTCTCGATCTTGTCCAGCGCCTTAATCCGGCTCTGCACCTGGGCCGCTTTCGCGGCGTGCGTCCTGAAACGATCAATGAAGCGCTGCTCCTTGGCAAGCATGGACTGCTGCCGGGCAAATGCTGCCTGCTGATTGCTCTCTCGCACCGCCCTTTCGCGCTCGTAGAAGTCGTAGTCCCCCGAGTAGGTGATGATTTCGCCGCCATCAATCTCTGCAATCTTTGAGACCAGACGATTCATGAACTCGCGGTCGTGCGAGGTCATGAGCAGCGCGCCGGGAAATGACTTAAGAAACTGCTCCAGCCAGATGATGGATTCGATGTCGAGGTGATTCGTCGGTTCGTCCATCAGCAATACATCCGGCATTCCGAGCAGCACCCGCGCCAGCGCAACCCGCATTTTCCATCCACCGGAGAGAGCGCCTACGTCGCCGTCAATCTGATCATCTTTGAACCCCAGACCATGGAGCACTTCACGAGCTTGCGATTCGAGCGCGTAACCGCCTAAATGCTCGTACTCCTCCTGAACGTGACCGAAGCGATCAAGAATGCGGTCCATGTCATCCGCCTTGTCGGGGTCGGACATTTCCCGCTGCAAGGCTTCGAGTTCGTGGTGTAGATCGCCGACGCGTCCGCTGCCTGCGATCGCTTCATCCAGGACCGAACGGCCCTGCATTTCCTCGACGTCCTGGCGAAAGTAGCCGATCGTCAACTTCTTGGGGATAGAGACCGCGCCCTCGTCGGGAGTTTCCTCGCCGACGACCATCCGGAATAGTGTTGTCTTGCCCGCCCCATTGGGACCGACCAGCCCAACTTTTTCGCCGGGATTCAACTGAAACGAAGCATCCACGAAGAGCAACTGCTTGCCATACTGCTTATTGATGTTGGAGAAAGAGATCATTTTGGAGGAGCAACTCGCGGTACTGCCTCTTCCAGTGTAGCGTGGACAGAAAATCGCTGGCCAATGCTGATGTTGGATTACTGAAGGCTTCCCCGTTACGCGAGCGCATCCGAAAATTCCTCAATCTCGTCCGTAGGTCTCTTGCTTCTCGACATTAACTGTGGTTAACTATCAATAATAATCGCTGGTTAATAGATTGTATCGGGGAGACGTTGCCGCCTTTGAGGCAAATGAGTGGGGTACTCATGGAGTGGGTAGGACACTTTGCTTCTCTTGTATTGACGGTGGCGTGTCTTCTTCCCGTTGGAGCGCTAGCCCAAGGCGAAACCACCAGCGCCATCGTTGGCGAAGTTAGGGACGCATCAAGCGCGCTTGTGGCGGGCGCCACAGTGACGATCACAAATCGCGAGACAGGTCTGAAACGTAGCGCGAAGACAGATGATGCAGGGCGGTTCAACTTTCCGCAGTTAAAGCCGGGCAGCTATTCGGTTGGGGTGGAAGCACAAGGTTTTGATCCAGGCCAAAATGACAACGTGATTGCGGGCCTGGGCCAGAAGCAAACTGTGGATTTCACCCTCAAGGTGGCGCGGTCCAATGAGGCGGTTGAGGTAAGCAGCGAAGCTCCAATTATCAATCCGGAAAACGCAAACACATCCACTACCCTGACTGCTCCGGCGCTGGAGGATTTGCCGAATCCAGGAGGGGACCTGACCTACCCTCTGCAATTTGCGCCTGGGGCCCTGATCAATACGGCTGGAAGCAGCAACGATTTTGTTGGCAGCAGTAACGGATACGGCAACGTGGAATTCAACGGACTCCCCGCCCTCTCCAATGGATACATCGTGGACGGGTTGGAGACGAACGACCCACTCACCAATCTCAATAGCGGCCTTTCAACCAACCTGGTGCTGGGATTGAATTCGATTTCGGAAGTGACCGTCAACACACTCTCCTATTCGGTGGATCAAGGAAGGTATGGGGCATCGCAAGTCGACTACGTCACCAAGTCCGGAACGAATCAGTTTCACGGGAACCTCTACGAGCTGTGGAATGGTTCGCTACTGAATGCAGCGGACTACTTTACTAACGCGACTCCGGGAAACCGCAAGCCGGGGGCGACCGTGAACCATTTTGGAGGCAGTGTCGGTGGGCCGATCGCGCACGACAAACTGTTCTTCTTTTTTGATAGTGAATGGGTTCGCATTGCACTGCCCATCGTTACGCCGACGATTGTTCCCAGTGCGGCATTCCAACAATACGTGTTGCAGCAACTTCCTTCTCCCTCGGTCTCGTTCTATCAGCAGATGTTCTCCTTGTATCAAAACACCAGCGGCACACCGACTGCGATACTTGGATGCCCGCTTGGCGCCGCCGAGGATGGTTGTGCCAACCGGCAGAGCGTGTCCCACTCCAGCGACGACCACGAGGAGGTGCAGACGGTCCGCGTCGACTACAACATCAACCCAAAAGACACGGCCTGGTTTCGCTTTCAGTCGGACACCGGTCTGCAAGCCGCGTGGACGGATCCTATAAACCCGGTGTTCAACGCGTTTTCGCCGCAACCTCTCTATTCGTTCGCCGCAGGACACACCCACGTCTTCTCACAGAACCTGGTGAACTACTTCAATCCGGCATTCTCTTGGTACGAAAGCCTGTTCGGGCCAAGTAACCTGCAGAAGACACTTTCGGCGTTTCCGATCGTGTTGCAGGGAACCGGCGCGAATGCCTTTACGCCAATGGGAGGACTGGACAACACCTGGATTCAAGGGCGTCGCGCATCCCGCTTTTTCGTCAACGACAATCTTGCCTGGAGTCGCGGCGCTCATGAACTGCGGTTCGGAACCAATATCCGTATCTTCCGCCTGAACGACTATGACTTCGGAGAAGGCACGGTCCCAACCGTGACCTATGCGAATTTGCAGCAATTCATTGGCGGAGTGGCGAACACCGCATCGGAGACTTTTCCTTCGAATGCAAATGAGCCCTTCAACTTTCTTAACCTCGATGTCTACGCGCAAGACACGTGGAAATTGACTCGCACCCTGACCTGGACGTTTGGCCTGCGCGACACCTTCAATTCAAATCCCCTGAATCCTCATGATCAAGTTGCCCGTCTTCGCGGCTCCTTCAGTTCAATCTCGCATGATGTCAACCAACCGCTGAATGAGGCCATCCAAACTCATCTCGGCAATCTTTTCTCATCTACACCAATAGCGATCCTACAACCAAGAACAGCGATTGCGTGGCAGTTCAAGCCGAAAACCGTACTCCGGACTGGCTTCGGAATTTTTAGCGACATCTTGCCCGGCAGCGTGGCTGATCTGATCGGCGCGAACCCTCCCTACGACAAGACTTTTCAGGGAGGCGTGCTTGGCACTGTGGGCGGCGCGGCTATCGCACCGGGCGTGTCCGGCAGCGCAGTCGATGCAACTATGACGGCCAATCAGATTTTTACGCTGGGATTTCCCCAAGGACAGCATTCGTGCACATCTCCACAGTCAAGTCCGACAAGTTGTCTTCCGCCGGTTGCGATCACAGCCGTTCCAGATGGCAAACTTCACGCGCCTTACTTCATGGAGTGGAGCCTGGGAATGGAACATCAATTTGGAACGACGGCCAGTTTGCAAGCGCAATACGTAGGCACGCGGGCCGTGAATCAACCATACTCGACCCAAGTCAACGGCTACCAAACCGTTTGTCAGGGCTGTTTTGCACCGTTTCCCTACCTGCAATCAACCGATCCGCGGTTCGGCGGGGTGACGCAGTTCTCGACCGGCGCGAACAGCCACTACAACGGCCTTCAACTGACCGCGATGAAGCGTCTCAGCCATGGCTTGCAGGGGCAGATCAACTACAACTTGAGCCGTTGCATGGATACGGTCTCGAACGGGGGATTCCTTTCGTTTTCCGCAGGAGGGATTCTCTCGCCTCTGCCCGGAGACCTGGCTCGCGATTATGGTCCGTGCGACTATGACATCCGGCACAATCTCAACGCACAATATGTTTATCAGCTACCGCTCAAAGTGCGCAGTCATTCGCTGGGTTACGTGCTCAACGGCTGGCAGATTTCCGGAACCGCGTTTTGGCACAGCGGAGTTCCGTTCTCGGTGCTGAGCACGCCCTATTCAGCAAACGGAAACGGAATCGTGCAGGGCAGCGGACCGCAGTTTGCCAGTGTCATTCCGGGCGTTCCGCTGTACAAGCACCATCCGATTCCGGGTGTAACTCAGGCGGGAACGATTCAGTGGCTTAATCCGGATGCATTCGTATCGGCGGTCGATCCGAGTACAGGGCAGTGCTATGGCGGCGACAGCGCGCAGAATTGCCAGTTCGGAAATCTGGGCCGCAACGCCTTGCGCGGTCCAGATTTTCTCTGGAGCGACTTCTACCTGACAAAGTGGTTCGCATTAACCGAGCATGTGAAGCTGCGGTTTGAGGGACAGTTCTTTAATGTCTTCAATCATCCGAATTTTGCGCTTCCAAACATGGTTCAGGCCGGCATCCCAGGAAGTCCTTCGACGCAGAGTGGATTTGGGGCGCTCACCTACACGACCTCTCCGCCGACCGGCTTGCTAGGCGTCGGGCTGGGTGGCGATAGCAGTCCACGCATGATCGCCTTCCAGGCGCGGCTGGAGTTTTGAACGTACGCGGCGATTGAGCTGGATTGTCGGCAATCCGGAAGTAATCCGCAAACAGGCTCCCGGAAATCGCTCCAATGATTTCCGCGAATGCCTGAAAGGTCGCGGTCAGTTACCGAGAAGATATAATTTCCCTGGCAACAACCTATGCGGCATGTGATGGCGCTCCGCGTTTCCAAAGCAGTTCTCGTTTTTGCAATCGCACTTTTCTACACGATTCTGGTGCTAAACAACATCACGGATTACGGCTCCAACTATGAGTTTGTCCGCCACGTACTGATGATGGACTCAACCTTTCCGGGGAACCACCTCATGTGGCGCGCCTTCAGTTCGCCGCTGGTACATACGGTTTTCTACATTGGCATCATCGCCTGGGAGTCGGTCACTATGCTTCTATGCTGGTGGGCTGGTGTTCGGTTGCTGAAATCGTATCGTGCGGACAGCGCCCAATTCGCCGCTGCGCAGAACGTCGCCGTGATTGCGCTGACCACGAGCCTGCTGATGTGGTTGGTGGCATTCCTCGACGTCGGGGGCGAATGGTTTCTGATGTGGCAGTCGAAAATGTGGAATGGGCAGGAAGAGGCATTCCGAATGTTTACCATTGTCGGTGTGGTGTTGTTGGTTGTGGTGCAACGCGAGCCAGCTATCGATTAGTCGAGGAAACCGGGAGTCGAGGAAACCGGGGACAGACGGAACGTTTTCAAGTGTTTCGGCGAATGGTGAACGTCCCGCCTGTCCCCGGCTTTCTGCAAGCAGTAGGATCTCCCCCACCAGGGGTGCGATAATTTCGGTAACGAATCCTCCTGCAACTTATGAAGCGCCACGTCCTCGTGTACGGGTTGATCGGTGGAATCCTGATTGCCCTGCTCCAGTGGACCGAGTATCGGTTCCTGGTCGTCGAACATTCCATCGAAATCTACGGCGGACTGATCGCCGCGACCTTTGCCGCTCTTGGCATCTGGCTTGGCCTCAAGCTGACAGCGAAACGCCAGACAATTGTTGTGCGGGAGGTCCCCGTCCATGCCGAGGGACCGTTCACCCCTGACGAAAGAAAACGTGAGGACCTCCATATCACTCGCCGTGAGCTTGAGATCCTTGAACTGATCGCCCAGGGCCTGAGCAACCGCGAAATCGCCGGGAAGCTTTTTGTGAGCGAGAGCACGGTGAAGACCCATTCCAGCCGTGTTTTCGATAAACTCGGGGCGAGACGAAGAACGCAAGCGGTGCAACTCGGCAAGGAATTCGGCCTTCTCCCCTGATTTACTCCTGCGCGGGCACGGTTCGCGCCAATAACCGCTCCCCCAAACGAATGATTTTTCTCACCGCCGCCAAAATCAGCCAAAAGGATGACGACACCGACCCCGCCTCATGCGGTATGTTGAGCCGCTCGACGCTCGATACGAGCGACACGAAGTTTGTGAAAAGGAGCGAACATGAAGTCTCTGAATTCGATGAAGGTCTTTGTCGTGGGTACGCTGTCGATCGGCTTGTTTTCAAGCACTGCGCTCATTCCCGCAACCGCCGCCGCCCCGGAATATGAACTCCCCCGGGTCTACGACGCCTCCATGCCACGTGACCAGCAGATCACACTCGCTGAAAGCGCCGCCCCGGCCGAGGTATCCAGTAAAGCCACAGTTTATGTTCTCGGCCCCAGAGGCTACGAGAAAGCGCGCGAAGGCACTAACGGCTTCAGCTGTTTTGTTGGCCGGCATTTCGTAAAGCCCTCAGGAACAACCCAGCCAGAAACAACCCGAGCTGAGACAACCATTGAGCCGCAGTGCTTCGACGCCGAAGGCAGCCGCACTCTCTTGCTTGTCTACATGCACGGTGAAGAGCTGCGTACAAACGGCAAGTCCGAGGCCGAAATCAAGGCAGACATCGCCAGCGGATATAAGGAAGGCCGTTACCAGTATCCGAGCAAACCGGGGTTACTCTACATGATGTCCAGCCACAACCGCTTGAGGGCCATCCCTGAACACGGCACTGGCATTTTCCCTCCGCACTTGATGTTTTATGCGCCGAACATGACAACGAAAGACATCGGGTTCGACGCCCAATCGCTGGCGAGCCTCGATTATCTTGGGATGACTCACCCGGGAGCAGGCGATAACCTGATCGTAGTGATCCCAGCGGCATCGAAGTCGCCAGCTGACGTGGCTGGTCGCTGAGCCCGTATGAGCACGGGGCCGGCAGCATACGTGGAAAGGTAAAGATTAAAGATAAAGATCGGATAAAAGACATTACAAGGATATGAGAAAGATCATCGTCACCTTCGGGCTGATCTCCGGCGCTATCTCTTCGCTGATGGTGATCGTGGTGGTGACCTTCGGCGGCAGGATTGGCTTCGACCGCGGCGCGATCATCGGCAACACCTCCATCGTGCTCTCCTTCTTGATGGTGTATTTCGGCATCCGAACCTACCGGGACAACATCGGCAATGGTCAGATTACCTTTTTGAAGGCTTTTGCCGTCGGCCTCTCCATTACGCTGATATCCTGCATCATCTATGTCGTAACCTGGGAAGTGATCTACTACAACTTCCTGCCTGGTTTCTGGGACGCATACGGCGCTCACTTGGTTCAGAAGCTCACCGCCTCGGGGGCGAGCCCGGCAGCCGTCCAGGAAAAACTTCAGCAGGTCAGAAAATACAAAGAGCTGTACAAAAATCCATTCTTCAACGCAGCGCTCACGTTCATTCATCCCTTCCCGATTGGGCTCGTGATCACGCTGTTCTCCGCGTTGGTCCTGAGGCGAAAGCCGCAACCGCAACCCGAGTAATCACCTTTGGAATCCTGATTCTGCCAAGCATGCCTTCGCCGTCCGCTTCTTGGGAACAGAGACCGCGACCTCGTCGGGAGTTTCCTCGCCGACCCCCATACGGAAGAGCGTTGTCTTGCCCGCCCCATTGGGACCGACCAGCCCGATTTTTTCGCCGGGAAACTGAAACGAAGCATCCACGAAGAGCAACTGCTTGCCATACTGTTTATTGATGTTTGAGAAAGAGATCATTTTGGAGGAGCAACTCGCGGTACCGTGCTTCTTAAATAGTGTAGCCCGGCCAGAAAATTGCCGGCTAACTTGGCACATTGGATTATTGAAGGCTTGCCCGTGACTCGGCCCGGTATAGCAATACGCAATGGAGACTTGTAGTGGGCCGTTCGGTCGACATACGCCCCGCACGGAACATTTGGCAGGGACAAGCCGTAGATTACGCGTAGACCAGGAGAGAGGAATGATGCGACTGGAAACATGGAGAGCGAGGAAGGCTTTGGTTGTCGCCGTAATGGGATGTTTAAGCATGATCCCGGCTGCGGGACAAGAAAAGGCGCAATCCACTGCACGAACCGTTGCAGCGAAAAAAGATGGGCGCGCCGAGCTTGATGCCCATGCGGCGGAATGGTTAAAGGAGAGCGATGTGCCGAGCGTGGCCGTGGCCTACATCGAAGATCGAAAAGTGGCGTGGACCGCCGTCTATGGCGAGCAGAGTCCGGGCGTGCCAGCCACGGCAATGACGCTGTACAACATGGCGTCATTAACCAAGCCCGTGACGGCGGAGACAGTCTTGCGTCTCGCATCAGCAGGAAAACTTTCATTGGACGAATCGATGTTTCACTACTGGGTTGATCCGGATATCAAGGACGATCCGCGAAGCAAATTGCTGACGCCCCGCTTGTGCTTGTCTCACCAGACGGGATTTCCGAACTGGAGGGGCAAGACCGGCGGAGTCCTGAAGATCCAGTGGGATCCTGGAACCCAGACCGGATACTCCGGAGAGGGATTCAACTATGTTGGCCGGTTTGCTGAGAAGAAACTTGGGAAACCATTTGATGTGCTCGCGCAAGAGATGGTCTTCAACCCCATCGGGATGAACGGAACTTCCTATACGGCAAAGGATTGGTATGCCGGGCGTCTGGCCGTTCCCCACGGGCCAAAACGCGATAAACCCGTGGATGACGTTGCCACAACCTGGGATGGCGCTGACTTGCTTCGCACGACAATTCAGGACTACGCGAACTTTGTGGTCAGCGTCATGCACGACGAAGGCTTAACCAAGGAAATCGCCACAGAACGCGCAACCCTGACGCGGAACCGCATGAAGCCGGAAGATCTGAAGAGTGTGTGCAGCGCCGCTGGAGTGCGCGGTCACTGCGTCGTCGCCTATGGAATGGGGCTGGGATGGGAAGTCGAGACCGTCAATGGTGAGAAGATTCTGGACCATGACGGCTCCGATTGGGGAGTGAAGACGTTTGTTATGTTCGTTCCCTCGCGCGGAATCGGGGTGGTCGTCTTTACGAACGGAGAAAACGGCAATGCTGTAATCAAGAAAGTGGTTGAGGTTCTTTATCCCAACAGCCTCTACGTGGCTACGATGTAAGCAGTGCGAGAATACCCACCGCACCGCCGCCCACTCTTGAAAAAACGCAAGGATGGTCACCCTCCGTGGGACTGATGCAATGCAAAGATGGGCTACCCGGCCCAACGCTTGGCACATTGGGGATCAGTAAGCAGAAATCATGAATCACAAATCCACACTTGACATTGCCCGATAATCCACTACCATATGGTTGTGGATCGATTAGGTACAACGTTTGCCGCTTTGTCTGATCCAACCCGGCGGGCAATGATCGAACGGCTCTCCCATGGGCCTGCCTCTGTGCATGGATTGACGGAGCCGTTTGCACTCTCGCAGCAGATGATTTCAAAACATATCGCCTACCTGGTGCGGGCCCGGATTGTGATCAAGACGAAACGTGGACGAGAGAGTGTGTGCACGCTGAGGCCCGAGTCGATTAAGAAAGTCAGCGACTGGGCGTTCAGCTATCGCCGATTCTGGGAAGAGAGCTTCGACAAACTGGATGCAGTTGTAAATCAAATGAAGAAAGAGGAGGCCAGAGATGACAAAAAACACAGTTAGCGAAATTGAGCGGATGGTTGTTACAAGAATTTTTGATGCCCCCCGCGAGTTGGTATGGAAGGCGTGGACAGACCCGAAGTATGTGATGCAGTGGTGGGGACCGAAGGGCTTTACTTCGCCGGTTTGCAAGATAGATTTTCGCGTGGGAGGAAAATTTCTCTACTGCATGAGAACGCCGGATGGACAGGAGGGCTGGAATGCCGGTGAATACCACGAGATTGTTCCCCAGGAAAAGATCGTTTACTCCATGTACTTTTCCGACTCGAAGGGAAACAAGGTTGAGCCTTCGGACTATGGAATAGAACATGAGGCCATCGACGATGCGCACGACGTGGTTATTTTTGAGGACTTTGGAAACGGTCAGACGAAACTCACCCTCATTGGAAGTGAACCCATGGAGAGCGCGAAAAATAGCGGTCAACTAGAGGGCTGGAACCAGATACTCGATAAAGTTGCCGAGGTTGTTACGAAGCTAGCGCAGGCGAAATAAGAAGTTGGAGTTTCGATGGTCGTCACGTGCGAGGTCTGAACGTAAAGCAACGCCAGCCCGTTCCGAAAGCCTCAGGGTGGGCGGGGCCGGCTTTCAAACTGCAGAACCCACCACAGCAGCCGGTGCCCCGTCCTTCGCGTACTTTGCGAAGAGCCTGCCCTGAGCGAAGTCGAAGGGGCGGGTACGACGACGGCATACACAACGGGCGGTGTAGAACGGACAAGAGTTGCGCCCGCGGCATCACCACCCACCCTTGCAAAAAACGCAAGGATGGGGCACCCTCCGTGGGAATGGTGCAATGCAAAGATGGGCCACCCGCCGGAAGTGTACTCATCCACTTTTGCGAAACTGCTTTGCCCATGTGATTTCACTTTTTCGCCGGGATTTCCGTAGAGGATCTCCGGCTGCACCTGGTCGCCTGCCAACCTAAGATCACGACCCACAGCATGTACGTAAGAAATGTGAATCGCGGAGGCCAGCCGATGTTAACGCCGGGGCCGTAAGCATCCGGTCCCAAGGGAAAGACAAAAAGCGCCGAGTAAACCGCAAAGCTGAGAAAGCCAAACAACGGCAAACCAGCGGTCCAGAGTAGAACTCGCCGCGCCGACCTCCATGCTTCCTTACGAGCCAGGCCGAGGTTGATAAGCAGCGCTGCGAATGGAAGGAGCACAATCTGACCTGTGCCGAATATCACGTGAAGCGTGCCCCTGGGGGACAGCGGAAAGTGCAGCGGCATGGGGTCAGTTGTGCATATTCCTACTCCAGCAGCCCCAATTACGCACAGCAGCAGTAGGCCAAGTGCAACGCGGCCCAGGTTTCCATGCAGTTGCGCTTTCAGCATCACGAATAACGCCGCGTAGCTCATCGCCGAAATGAGAAACGCACCTGACATAATCCAGCCGTAGGGCCCGATGGCCCATTCGCTGATTGTGTGCCACGAAGGAGCCAGATCCGGTCTCAGAAAAATCAGCACGATGAGCAGGACTTGATAAGAAGTGATCGCGACTATCGCGAGCCGTGCCGCTCTAACTGAAATTGCTCTCGAGGTACTTGCGACTGCTGCGCTCGTCATGGGTATTCTCCTGGCGTGTATCAGTTTTTGATGGGAGCAACGGCAACTTCGATCATCCCTTCCAGTCGCACATAGCTTGCTTCCATTCCCCGTTCCATTCCTGTGGCGAGCATGGTTGCTCGCGTCTGAGCATCCGGCAGAGTCATACGCATGGTCATGAATGTGCCTGTGCCGTCCGCCTCGAACCGCGTCTCAATGTGGTTGTCGGGCGTAGGATCTGGCAGGTGCATCCGCTCGACATGAACGATGCGGCCGTACGGCTCAAGTTCGAGGTATTCGCCCGTGAGGTGGAATCCACCCCCTTTGCCATTCGTCCACTCATAACGGATTTTGCCTCCCGGCCTCGCATCATTGATGCAGACGGGCATCGTCCAACCTTCAGGACCGAGCAGCCATTTCTGAATTAGTTTCGGATCGGTATGGGCGCGGTACACGGCTTCGGGAGGGGCGGCGAATCGCCTGGTCACAACCACGTGAGTATTACCTTCAGTCCTCAGAGTCAACGTGCTCATCGTTTTTCTCCTTTTTTTATCTTCGGTTGTTCCGTGCCGGCGAGAACCTTGTCCAGCCGGTCGTAGTTCTTCTCCAGCGCCTTTCGCAACATTGCGAGCCACTGGTCCATTGCCTCAATGCCGGCCTCTGCGAGACGACGGGGGCGCTTCGTACCATCCACGCGACGTTCTACCAGTCCTGCGTCTTCGAGCACCTTCAGGTGTTGGGAGATTGCCGGTTGCGTTATCTCGAAGGGCTTGGCCAGTTCCATCACAGTCGTTTCGCCCCTGGCGAGACGCGCAAGGATTGCGCGACGCGTCGGATCAGCCAAAGCAGAAAAGGCGGCATCGAGGTTCAATTGCGTGTGCATAAGCATTACATTATATAAGCATATACTTATTGTCAAGAGGAATTTTGCCCCGACTAGCGGCGGGGGTTCTGAGGTGTGTCAGATGGAAAAATCGGTGGGGGTCTTCAGCCGTTACATCGCACTAACTATCCCTCCGGGGATGTTTCCCGCAGCCTCCACGGCCGGGTTGGGAGAGAGAAAATCGGTGGCGCAAACGCCAGTGGTGCCCAGCTTTCCAACAGAAGGAAAGCTGGGGCAGCCTCAGTTAGTATGGTGACGGCAAAGGTGGGCCAGCCCTGGCTATAGCCTTCGGTGTTTTTTATCGGCGTTCATCCGTGCTCATTGGTGTACCTGCTGGATTCACCTTCGAAAGACTACGAGATGCGAAAAGGATTTACGAGAAAACCAACACCGGACGATCCCGCGACGCCGGTCAAGAACTACATCACGCCGAGCGGGCTGGAGCGTCTCAAAGATGAGCACCGGTTTCTGCTCACCCGGGAACGTCCGGCCGTGACAGAGGTGGTGGCGTGGGCTGCTGGCAACGGCGATCGCAGTGAAAACGCCGACTACCAGTACGGCAAGCGGCGGCTACGGCAGATCGATGGACGGATTCGTTTTCTCACGAAGCGAATCGAAGCCGCGGAAGTGGTGGACCCGGAAGCTCCCAGATCGAGAAGAGAAGGAGCCGGGCAGGCGGCAACGAGGGCATTCTTCGGAGCGACTGTGCGCTATGCCAATGCCGCGGGAGCCGAGCGAGTGGTGAGCATCGTGGGCACTGACGAAATCGATCTCAATCGCAACCACATCAGTTGGGTGTCACCTCTGGCGCGCGCGTTGATGAAGGCGGCAGCGGGTGACAGCGTACTCCTGCAATTGCCGGGCGGTACAGAACACTTGACCGTGCTGGAAGTGTGTTACGAGCGCATTTCTGTGGAACCGTTCCGTGAACCAGCTGGATCCGAAGCCTCGGCAAAGGGACTTCCTCGCCGACGCTAATCCGCTGACGAAAAAGAGACGAAACGGCACAGGCCAGGAATCACGATGCGAAGGGGCGGCATCCGGTTTTTCTAGCGAGGTGTCGCTTCGGGATAGATTTCCACGTAATCGAGTGGCGCGGCTTCGGCGGCGTCGGGAAAGCCCTCGATCCGTAAGACGTCGCCCGGACGCAATGCCACGCCGGGAATGTGGCGACGTGTGGACGAATCACCGTTGGGTGCAGTTGCAGGCAGCGAGGAATCGGCAAGCCACTCGTCGACCAACTGATCTCCGACATAGACCTCATATTTCGACACGCCGTTGTTCTGGTCAAAGTATTCCACGTCGATTTCGTACCATCCTTTCGCGCCGGCAAAGCGGTACTTCGCCGTGCATTGTGCGGTATGAACGCAGACTATGGCTTTTCCGGCGGAGGCGTCTTCCCACGGAGTTACGTCGAGCGGAGTGTAGCCCTGGAGTTCCATGGACTCGGCTTCGATCCGGTGGGGATGATTTCCCACCCGGCCGTTCGCATCGGGGATGCCGGAGATCTGGTGAAACCAATCGTTGATCGCGTCGCGCCAAACGATCGCATGGCCGGATTGATAGGTGAGTTGAGCGAGCACGGTGTGGAAGCGCTCGTCATCGATACGGCGGTGGAGGGATTGCCATTGCGAGACGAACTGTTTCGTTTTCTCGGCACCGGCATAATGCGAATCGTAAATGGTTTGGATTACTGTTTTTCCCGAGTGCAGTTTGTAGGTGTAGGGGACGTGATGAAAGAACAAGAGTAAGTCGTCGGGCGTGTTCGCCAGCGATTCATAAAGTTTCTGCACATCGGGAGAATATTGGCCGACGAAGCCAGTGCCAGTGGCGACGCTCCGGTCTACGCCGACGCCGCGGGCGTCGGCGCGAATCCATTGACCCCAGCCGTTGCGCTCCTGTGATTCGGGCGCAGGCCCGTAGTGACTGCCCAGGATGTTGGTGAGCGTTTGCAAACCAAGCACGCCAGTGTAGTTTTCATAGGCCTGCCACGAAGCCAGTTGGATGCGTGAAATTGTTTGGACCACGACGGGATCGTTGCCGAAAGTGAGTCTGGTCCATTCGTCGATAATGGCATTTGCCATCAGATTCGGATTCCAGGCGAGCCTTCCGAATCCGTACAGGTTTGCCATCGCCAAGTGATTTCCCATCCAGTCCTGATCGAGACCGGCATTGACGACGCCGATGTATCCGCCAAGGGGACGGTGGAAACTTTTGCCGGCAACAATTTGCTTTACGGGGGTCGAGTAGCCGTTGACACGCAGGTTGAAATCGAGAATCTCTTTCCACATGGGGACGAGAAAACAAGTATGCCGCTGCTGACCGGTATATTCCTGGGTGATCTGCAACTCGATTCCGGTATTCGTGTGCGGAAGGCCGCCCAACAAGGGAGACACCGGCTCGCGAACCTGAAAGTCGATGGGACCATATTTAATCTGAATGATCACGTTGTCATCGAATTTGCCGTCCAGCGGGTGAAAGACTTCGTAGGCAGCTTTCGCTCGGTCATTTTTCAGATCAGTCCAGTCGAGATGGTGGTTATAAACGAAGGCGCGGTAGAAAACGATTCCACGGTGCGGCTTGAGGGCGCGGGCAATGACATTGGCGGCATCGGAGGGAGTGCGCTGGTAGAGCGAAGGACCCGAGCGACCTTCGGAATCTGCTTTGACGACAACGCCGCCGAAATCTGGAATGTTGCGATAAATTTCGTCGAACTTCTTCTGCCACCAGGTTGCGACGCGAGGATCCAGCGGGTCGAAAGTGTCGAGAGCACCGGAAGTTTTGGGTAAGCTGAGGTCGACCGCGATTCCGAGTTGAACTCCCCAGGGGCGGAAGGCTTCGGCGATTCGGGCAAGCTGCGGAATGAACGCCGGATCGAGGATGTGCGGATCGGCGTTGACGTTGTTCACAGTGCAGCCGTTGATGCCGACTGAAGCGAGCAGGCGCGCGTATTCAGAAACCCGCGCGAGATCGGGCCGAACGCTGCCGTTTTCGAAAAAGATGGAACGGCCCGCATAGCCGCGTTCGATGGTGCCATCGAGGTTGTCCCACTGATTGGCCCAGCGGATGGGGACTGAGGGTTCTTGTAATTCATTCAGCTGGAAAACATTCTCCTGCATTGCGATCCGGTTCAGAAAAGCAAAGACTCCGTAGAGTACCCCGCGGTCGGTGGCCGCGGTGATGATCATGCAGCGCAAGCCGCGTACTGCTCCCGTCGTCAACCAAAATGAATCGCCGTGCAAGCCTTCGATTATTTGTAACGCCGGGGCAATATTTCGAAGTTGCTGGGCGGTGCCGATTACGATGGCGCTTTCGGTTGGAGGGCCAGCGGCAATTCGAAGAGTCCTGCCTAACATGCCCTTCACACCGCGGACGAGCTCGTCTTGAGCGCTTTTGGATACGATTGTGTGGTCGAGCGAAAGAACAGTCGCAGGGAGTGCGCGGTAGCGTTCGGCGGCAGCAGGCTCGAGACGGGCATAACGGAGCCAGGCGTCGTGGCCGGTTTCCGCATGAGTGGTTGCAGCGGTGCACAGGACACATGCGAACACAAATATGAAATGAATTGTCAGTTTCAGGTTCTTTCCTGCTGGTGACCAAATCGTTAACGTACACGTATTGCGAATATTGTGGCACAATGTGGCATGTTGAAAAGCGAGGCAACGCTGCGAATCAATATTGTCGAGCGAGGAAATCCGCGATGCTCGGTGTGTGGACAGGAGTTTGGGAGTGAGGGTTTTGCGACGAACCTGATCGAAGCCTTTGCCCTTCACGTTCGCCGTCGCCACATGCAGGACGAGATGAGCAGAAGTGTGCTGCGTGAATATGCACCTCCTACTGCTGCGAGAATCGGGCGGGTGCAGCAGCGATAGCTCTAGTGCAGATTTTCGGCTCAAGAGTTTGGCCCCACGCTGCGTCACCTTCGAGAATTAGAACCTGCCGGCTGGCCCTGATTCTCTAACCTTCAGGATCTGATCGGACGCCACGTTCCGCACCTGCTGGACCAGACCTGACGGCCATCGGATTTCAATGAGATCGACAGAAGTATTTGGCCCCAATCCAAAATGAACCGGGCCCGCGCTTGACGACGCATAGCCCGCAGCCGTCGATTTGTGATCGTACTGCGTAGCGTTTTTGGTAACCACTTTGATGCGCGCTCCGATTCCATCGCGGTTGCTCTTGGTGCCCTGGAGCTTGATCTCCAGCCAATGATTGTTTCCCGGACTGTCATTCATCCAAATTTCCGCCGGAGCCTTGAGTGCGGTCACCACCACATCGATGCGGCCGTCCCCATTCAGATCTCCGATGGCGGATCCGCGATGCCGCGCGGGAGGACGCGAAGTGAGTCCAGCTTCAGCGGTAAAGGCGGCGAACTTCATGTCACCCAGATTACGGAAGACTGTGTTCGGCTGTTCAACCGCGATGCGAGGCTCCGACAAAAGCGATTGCACGTGACCGCGGGAAACGAAGATGTCTTTCCAGCCGTCGTTATCAAAGTCAGCAATGGTTGGAGAATAGCCGCCCATGGGCAGGCTTAGCATGGTCATGCCGCTTTCTTCGGTGATTTCGGCGAAGGTTCCTTTGCCAGTGTTGCGATAGATAGGAAATGTTTCGTTGTCGAGAGCGACAACGACAATGTCGGGATATCCGTCATTATCGAGGTCGCGGAAATCGACGCCCATGCCGGAGATAAACACTCCATCTTCCCGTAAAGCTACATTCGCGTCGAATCCCATTTCCTGAAATGCATTCCCTTTGTTGCGAAAAAACCAATTGAACTCTTTATCGTTGGCAACGAAGACATCCATTCGTCCGTCGAGATCAAAATCTGCAGTTGCGCCTGCCATGCCTTTTCCGGGATGCTCGCGCAAGCCCCATTTCACGGATGCATCCGTGAAAGTTCCATCTCCGTTGTTGAGGAAAAGCTGGTTCGGAGTTGGCTTGTACATCTTTGGATTGCAGTAGTCGGCGTGGCCGTCGATGGGGCACGAGGGCTCGTGCTTGATGTCCCACTTCATGTAGTTGATGACGAAGAGGTCGAGCAGGCCATCGTTGTTAACGTCTACCCAAACCGCGCCCACGGACCAGAGCGGCCCATATTCAGGATCCGGCTTGTTCAGCCCGGCTTTGGCCGTGACATCGGTGAACGTGCCGTCTCCGTTGTTGTGATAGAGCGTGTTCTTGTAAACACCGGCGACGAAAATATCTTCGTAGCCGTCGTTGTCATAGTCGGCAACTGCGACACCCATATCGTAGCCAGTGCCAGCAAGCCCGGCTTTGGCAGTCACGTCGGTGAAATGACCGTGGCCGTCATTTTCGAAGAGATGATCGGAATATTTTGGAGACGATTTGCGCAGCGTATTGATGTCGGCTCCATTGGTAAAAAATATGTCGAGTTTGCCGTCGTTGTTGTAATCGAAGACCGCCACGCCTCCGGCCATAGTTTCAGGTGCGTGGCGTTCCGGAGTTTCGTCGCTGTCGAGTTCGAAAGGAATCGGCTGGTAGGCGAAATGGATGGGGCTGATTGTGGTTGCGTGACCGGCGATTGAAGAATCAGCCGGCGGCGTTGTTTGGATTGCAATTTTCGCCGCAGCCGAAAGATTTGGAGTCGGCGCATACAGGATTGTCGACAATAATGCCACGAACGCTACGTTCTCCATTCCACAGTGTTTCAATTGCATATTGTCAATTTCAGATGTCGCAAGAACAGTCGGCTCCTAGTCCGGCAGGGTCCGCTTTCCTCTGATCTCAAATTTTGCTTCCGTGTGCGGAGCAGCGCTTCCGGGCTGTCCGCCACCAACGGTAATGCGGTACGCGCCTGGGGCAACGACTCGGTCTCCCTTGTCGTCGACCTCGCTCAGGTCGCGCTCGTCCAGAATAAAGTGGACGTGCTGCGCATCGCCGGCGCCTACGTGGATTCGCGTGAAACCGCGCAGAGCGTGAAGCGGAGCAGTCGGAGACTTGGGGAAACTTAGATATAGTTCTACGACTTCATCGCCATCTCTCTGGCTGCTGTTGTGCACATCCGCATCCACGGTGAGAAAATCGCCGGCATTCAGTGTGTCGCTGGAAAGCTTCAGATTGCTGTACTCGAATTTGGAGTAACTAAGTCCATAACCGAAAGGATAGAGCGGTTGTCCCTGAAAATAGCGGTAGGTACGGTTCTTCATGGAATAGTCTTCAAAGGCAGGCAACTGGTCGACACTTTTGTAAAACGTTACGGGCAAGCGGCCGGCAGGATTATTCAAACCTGCCAAAGTTTCGGCGACCGCGGTACCGCCTTCTTCACCTGAATACCACGCGTCGAGAATAGCGTCCGCGTGTTCGTTCGCCCAATTTACAGAAAGAGCGCTGCCGTTCATCAGCACAACCACGAGCGGCTTGCCGGTGGTCTTCATCGCCTCGAGCAGATCCTCTTCGTCTTTGGGTAGATCGAGGCTGGTGCGATCGCCGCCCTCGAAGCCGGGAACGTCGACTTTCATCTCTTCGCCTTCTAGTTGGGAAGTGATGCCGACAACGGCCACAACCACATCGGCATTCTTTGCCAAAGCGATCGCGGTTGGAATGGGATCGGCCAGAAGGCGAAGCCATACCAGCTTGAGGCCTGTGCCCCCTTGTCCGTATTCCAATTTGATCGAATAGCGATGTCCTTTTTCAAGGTGGATGGTCGCATTCGTCGGCTTGGGGTCGTGCAACAAAAAGTCATCGACGATGAGTTTGCCGTCGAGCCAAAGACGGTTCATAGAACCAATGTCGCCGATTTGATAGTCGCCCGATTCATCCGGAGTAAGAAATCCCGTCCAGCGCACGGAAAAATCCTTCATCCCCGGAGGCGGAGGCATCGACGAGCGCTCGGGATGAAAGCGCTGCAGGTCGATGGCTTTGTCTACCCGGACGACTTTCGGAGTGCCTTCGAAGTTAGGATTAGAAAAATATCCTCCAGTGAGTCCGGGCTGGCCGTCCGTAGTGGAGAGAACGGTAGACGGAATGAGTTCCTCTTCCCGAAGAAAGTTCATGCCCGGAGTATAGGTCACCTGGGCAGAAGCGAATTGCCGGCGGATGCCGTCGAGCGCGGAAGTAGCGTGCGATGCCGTGCCGCTGTAGTTGCCGTGCAGCACGCGAGTGGATTCAGCGAGCGGGCCGACGACTGCAATACTTCTTACATCCGGACGAAGAGGAAGGACGCCGTCATCTTTCAGAAGGACAATCGACTCCTGCGCCGCGCGCAGCGCGAGTGCGCGGTGAGGCTGGCTATCGATTTCGGAATCCGGAATATCCGCATAGGGCACCAGTTCGGGAGGATCAAACATTCCCAGGCGGAAACGCGCGGTGAAGAGGCGCTTCAGCGATATGTCGATATCTTTTTCGCTGAGCAGGCCCTGTTTGGCTGCGTCGAGAAATTTTACGTAGTCGGAGTTGTCGTTGGCCTGGGTAAAGAAATCAGCGCATTCATTGTCCATGCCCGTCTTCAGAGACACGGCTCCGGCTTCGGCCATGCTCTTCGTATAGTGATGGCCGTTGAAAATATCGGCGACGGCGTCGCAATCGGATACGACATAGCCGTTGAACTTCCAGGCGCCGCGAAGTTGATCTTCCAGCAAAAACTTATTGGCGCAGGCGGGTTCACCATTCACGCGGTTGTAAGCGCACATGATCGAGGCGGCGTTGCCTTCCACAATAGCGGCGCGGAATGCAGGGAGATATGTATCTTCTTCGTCGTGCTTCGACACTTTCACATCGATCATGTGGCGCGACGGTTCCGGTCCGCTGTGTACGGCGTAATGTTTCGGCGTGGCAATCACGCGAAAATATTGTGGGTCGTCTCCTTGCATTCCGGTAACGAAGGCGACTCCCATCCGTCCAGTAAGAAATGGATCTTCACCGTAAGTTTCCTGACCGCGGCCCCAGCGGGGATCGCGGAAAATATTAATGTTCGGTGACCAGAAATCAAGGCCTTCCATAATGTCGCGACGCCCGGCGCGCACCGCCTGGTTATGCTTGGCGCGCGCTTCTGTGCTGATTACGATTGCCATATCGTGGATTAACGGAGAATCAAAAGTTGCGGCGAGTCCGATCGGTTCGGGGAAGACGGTGGCAGTTCCTGCATTGGCGACGCCGTGAAGAGCTTCGCTCCACCAGTCGTAGCCGGCTACGTGAAGGCGCGGGATGGCTCGTGCCTGGTTTACGAGTTGAGAAGCTTTTTCTTCAAGCGTCATTCGCGACACCAGATCGTCGACTCGTTCGTTCAGCGGCAGCAACGGATTGAGGTATGGCGGGATGCTGGCAGGCGGCGCGGTTTGCGCGATGGAACGGAATGCTGCTACAAAGATCAAGGCGATGACCAAGGTAAATACGCGGGCGCGACCTTGAGGCATGTAGAGGATCTCCTTGCGAAATCTCCGAATCGGGAGACTGGTTCGAAGAGAGTGGTACGAAGCCGGGACGAAGTATAGCACCGTCAACGTACACGGAAAACTTTGTAGAGTTCGATCATGAAGAGTTTGCGCTCATTGGAGTAAGAAAGCGAGCGAACAATGGCTGCCGGCTGGTTCAGGGGCTAGATGATTTGGGAAGCGAGCTAGAATGGAAACGAGAGGATGAGCGCAGCCAGACACAAGAAAGATAGGCGCGGAATCCACCTGATCGCGGAACTGGCTAATGTTTCGATCGGGACGGTTGACCGTGCCTTGCATGGTCGCCCAGGAATCAATGAGTCCACGCGCCAGCGGATTTTGAAAATCGCCGAGCAGATTGCCTATACGCCGAACCTTGCGGCGCGCTCGTTGTCGGTTTCCAAAGCGAGCGCTCGCATTGGAGTATGCATCCCGCGGGAAATCCATTTTTTCTACGATCAATTGTGGGGCGGAGTGTTGGATGAGGCGCGCAGTGTAGCGCAGCATGGGATCCAACTGGTATACCGGCCAGTACAGACGTTAGGAGAGGCGGACACTGAGGCGTTCAAGGAACTCATGCACGAGGGCGTGAACGGAATTGTTCTCACCGCAGGAAATCCGCAAGCGCTTGCGCCTTTGATCGATGAAGCCGAAAAAAAGGGAATACCGGTGGTTTGCGTTTCCACCGACGCGCCGGAGAGCCGGCGATCGTGCATCGTGTGTGTGGAACCGTTATTGAACGGACGACTGGCGGGAGAGCTGATGGGAAAATTTGTGCCGCCGGGCTCCAAAGTGGCCGTCATTGCTGGCATGTTGAGCGCTGAAGATCACCGGCAGAAAACGGCAGGCTTTTCCGATGCGTTTCCCCGCAACTGTCCGGGAGGCGAGATCGTCAGCGTCGTGGAAGGGCACGAAGACGAAGACGAGAGTTTTCAGAAGACTTTTGATCTTTTGGGTCAGGTTCCGAATCTTGCCGGACTGTACGTGAATACGGTCAATTGCCTTCCCGTGTGCCGGGCGCTTGGCGCACGGGGTCTGGCCGGAAGAACCAAGCTGATTACGACGGATCTCTTTGCAGAAATGTCTCCCTACTTTGAGAAGGGGACGATCACGGCATCCATTTATCAGCAGCCACATCGTCAAGGCCAGCTGGCGGTTCGACTGATGGCAGACAATCTGACCGGCAGAGTTCCGTTCCCGCCGACCGTCCATCTTAGCCCGGGAGTTGTAATGTCATCCAACCTGCGTCTTTTCCGAGAGATCCGTTTGGCGGGAGTGAAGTTTGACGACTCCGCACTGGGGTCGGCGAATCGCGCCAGGGCCGGGAACAAGGCTCATCTCCGGGGTAAGACGGAAGCAGTCAGTTAGGCCCTCCAAATCAAGATCTTCTACTGCAGACCCGGTCGAAAAATCCGGACATTTTTTTGCCGTGAGGGTCCGTGATTCTGAGCGGATTCAAGAGTTGAATATCAGGGATCTGAGATTTTTCTTGACAAAGGCCGGGGAAAGAAGGTAAAAGCTGCTCCTGATCGTTAACGTTAACGCTGGGGCGCAAACGCCAGAGGGATGTGGACCATGAAGTCTCACTCGTCTCAATTTGCCGGGAGCATAGTTGGTTCCGTGAAAGGCCGCGGTCGGAGTCTCGCGGTGCTTTTCCTGCTCTGCCTCGGCTTGTCATTCCACGCCTTCGGCCAGGAGGCGACTATTCTTGGGACCGTCACCGACCCGTCCGGTTCCGTCGTACCCAACGTGAAGATCAGAATCACCCACGTGGAAACGAATGAAGTTCGAAACATCGTGAGCAACGACACGGGGCAATATGTCGCTGCGGATCTCGCCGTTGGTCACTATAACGTCAGCGCCCAAGCCTCGGGCTTCAAAATGGAGGAGCACAAGAACGTGGTGCTGAACGTCGCCGATCGCGCCCGGGTGGACTTCCAGCTGCAAGTTGGATCAGCCAGCGAAACGGTTAGCGTGGAGGCCAACGCGGTCAGAGTTCAAACTGACACCGGAGAGGTCAGTTCCGTCGTCACCGGCCAGCAGATTTCGCAGCTTGCCACCAACGGCCGCAACGTATTTGCACTCGAAGCGCTCACGCCGGGCGCTTCCAGCATACAATCCGATTTCCAGGTCCCGACTTCAGCCGGCGGCGACTTCAACGTCAGCTTTAACGGACAGCGAGTGAGCCACAATCTCTGGCTGGTCGATGGTGGCGAGGCGGCGGATCGTGGGGGTGGCGGCGGGGCTGACGTTCTGCCCTCGGAAGACGCCATTGCCGAATTCCGCACCTTGACCTCGAACTACAGCGCGGAATACGGCCTGTCATCAGCGGGCACGATCAGCATGGTAATCAAGTCCGGGACCAAGCAGCTTCATGCCACCGCTTTCTATTTTGGCCGCAACGATGCGCTTGATGCCCGCAACTATTTCAATCCGGCGCCCAACCCGGTTGCCGAGTTGCGCTTCGACGACTTCGGTTTCAATGTCGGCGGACCGGTGAGCTTTCATCCGTCGAGATCGACTCCAAAGACGTTCTTCTTCTACAACATGGAATGGCGCCGCTACATTCAGGGCGGCATCTTCAACGTAACCGCACCTTTGGCCAGCATGTATCCTGACGCGAGTGGTGACGTAGTACTGCCGAGTACGCTCTCGAACGGCAACCCACTGAACGTGGTGGTCCCGGCCAACATCGCGAGCCTTGACACAGGTTGCTCGGGTGCAGTCCAGGCTTCTCTTGTGCCTGGAGGCCCGTTTCCCGCTAACACAATTCCGGCTTGCGCAGTGAATTCCAATTCCGCCGCTCTGCTAAAAGCTGGAATCTTCCCCACCCCCACCAATACTTCCACTTGGGCGTTCATCGGAGGGAATAAACAACCGACGACGGGTAAGGAGGAACTTGCCCGCATCGACCATCAGTTCAACGATAAGTTCTCCATCTTCGGCCACTGGATTTCCGACCAGGCCATTCAAACCTACGGCACTACGCAGTGGAGTGGTGACAATGTGCCAACGGTTTACAATACCTTCGGAAATCCGTCGTACAGCGCGGTGATTCATGCCACGCACGCGATCCGGGCCAATCTGCTCAACGAAATTGCCTTTAGTTACGACGGCAACCGCATCCACATCCTGCCCGCGGGCGTCTACGCGCAACCTTCAGGTTTTACGGAGGGTGCGAACAAAATCTTCTCTGGGGCGAATGTCGACAACCGCATCCCGGACATTCATTTGGCTGGGAGCACCGGCAGTGACTACACGGTCAATTGGCTGCCTTGGAACAACACCGCGAACGATTACCAGATTCGCGATGACCTATCCTGGGTGAGAGGAGCGCATCAGCTGAAGTTTGGAGCCGCCTGGGCGATCTATAAAAAGTCGCAAGACTACTTCGCCGAAACTCAAGGTGGGTTTACATTTAACGGATCAGCTACGAGTCCGGCGGGATGTACGGGCTCGTCGACTGTAACGTGCGGCTTAGACTATGCCGACTTTATCCTTGGCGACGCACAGGCTTATAACGAGAACGCTTACAAGGGTACAGGCTATTGGACCGCTATTTCCCCGGACGCCTACGTCCAGGACAACTGGCGCGCCACTCATCGGCTCACTCTGAATCTGGGCTTGCGCTGGGACGGAATTCCACACACCTACGAAGCCAACTATAACCAATCGAATTTCTATCCCAACCAGTACAACCCGGCCGATGCTCCCACCTGGGTACCTGGCACGAGTGATGGGCAGATTTGCGGAGGCAGCCCGCTTCCCGCTGGCTGCGCCGCGCCCAGTCCGGGTTTGGGTACGAGCCCTATATCACTGCTTTCGTCCTACCAGTTCTATCTGAATGGAATGGGCATTGGAGGCAAAAACGGAAACCCCAGGGGACTTGTGGACAACGCCTGGTGGAACTTCGGGCCGCGCTTTGGTTTTGCCTACGATCTGTTCGGCAATGGCAAGACTGTAATTCGCGGGGGCTACGGTCTGATGTACGAGCGTATTCAAGGCAACGATATGTATAACGGCGCAACCAATCCGCCGTTTGGATACTCGCTCGGTACCAACAACGTATTGTTCTCCAACCCTCACTTCACCTGGAACGGGGGACAGATTACCGTTCCAGTCGTGCCAGCTGGCGTGGTGGGGATCAACCAGAATTACCCGACGCCTCGGACCTCCACGTTCAGCGCCGGTGTGCAACAAGCGGTCGGAAGCCGGGCTGTTTTTAGCGTTTCCTACGTTGGAGCCTTAGACAGACACGAGAGCTACTGGCAGGAGATCGAGCTGCCGCCAGCAGGCGAGTTAGCCTGTTTGCAGGCTTCGGCTAATTGCACCGGCGCTCAGCCGGCATTCAACGGGCTTGTACCCTACCAAGGCTACAGCTCCATTAAGCAGGCCTTTAACGGCGCCAACTCACACTACAACTCGCTGCAAACGGAATTGCGTGGGCGGATCACTCGCGATCTGACCCTGCAGGCAGCTTACACGTTATCTCGTGCCATCGATCCCTCGACTGGACAGAACAGCGGCAACAACGGGTGGGATCTCTCCTGGGTCACCAACCCCTACGCCGGGTGGAGATACGACGTCGGGCCGTCGGTGCTTGACCGCACAGACGTCGCATTCTTCAACTTTGTCTATAACATCCCGGCGTTCCGGGACAGTCCCAACCGCTTCTTGAAGACTGCGGTCGGCGGCTGGCAACTTTCCGGCATCGTCACAGTTGAGACAGGACCGCCGGAAAATCTGAGTATTAATGGCCAGAACGTTTCCAGCATCTTCCCGGGCGGGGATGTAAACAACCGCCCCGATTTGGTCGGGAGCCTCTCCTACCCCAAAACGCCAGTCGTGAGCAGCTCAGGAACTGTGACCGGAATTCAATGGGTCAATCCTGCGGCATTTGCGGCACCGGCGGCAGGGACTTGGGGAAACTTCGGATTCGACGGGGTGCGCGGGCCCGGCCGCGATAACTGGAACCTGGCGCTGTTTAAGAACTTCGCCCTCAACGAGCGCGGCTCCGCATTTCAGTTCCGAGCCGAAAGCTTCAATACCTGGAACCACACGCAGTTTGGAGGATCCGGCCAGAACGGCGGATTTAGCAATAACTTTGGCGCAGGCAACTTCGGCCAGGTAACGAGTGCCTTCGATCCGCGTGTCTTCCAGTTGGGAGCAAAGCTGATCTTCTAGCAAGGTCGGTAGCGCTAATCATGCCCCGCTCAGCTTGCGAGCGGGGCTTTTCTTGTGCTCATCGATTCCGCGGACCGCGCTGCAGCGTTCCAGGGGCTTATGATTGAGAAGCACAAACTAGGGTTCGCAGGTCTTATGACGAGGAAACTGCATTGGAGTGTCGTTGCGGTTGTTTTGTTCGCTGTCCTCCCGATTAGTTTGTTTTCGATCCGTGGCAGTGCGCAGAGCGCTACTCCCTCTGACGCCATTGCTCTTCAACAAGAAGGAAAATGGCTTGAGGCCGCCGAGGCTTGGCGGGCAGTCATCCGCAATCACCCCAATGACGCAGGTGCGTATGCCAGCCTGGGAGTGGTTCTCTCCAATCAACAAAAGTACTCGGAAGCGGTTTCTGCCTACAAAACAGCGCTTTCGCTCAACTCGAAGTTGCCTGGCATCGAACTCAATCTGGGATTGGCGGAGTTCAAGCAAGGGCGCTTCGATGCGGCGATTCCGGCCTTTCGGGCAGTTCTTGCAACCGATCCGCACAATAGTCAGGCTTCGATGCTGCTGGGCCTCAGCTATTACGGCGCCAAGCGGTTTGCGGAAGCCACGAAGTATCTTGGACCCGCGTCGAAGTCCGACCCCGCCAATGCGGAGTTACACGAAGTGCTGGCCCAGAGCTGCCTGCAGGCGAAAAAGTACTCGTGCGCTCTGCAAGAATTCCGTCAGATATTGCGGCAACAGCCGAACTCGGCAGCTGCGCACATGCTGACCGGAGAAGCGCTAGACGGCCTGCAGAGAGACTCCGAAGCTATCGCCGAGTTCCAGGAGGCGGCCAAGGTTTCGCCCGAAGAACCCGACGTTCATTTCGGTCTTGGCTATCTCTACTGGAAGTCCCACCAATACGATGAAGCCGATAGGGAGTTCGAGAAGGTATTAGTGCTTGATCCTAAGCATGCGCAGGCCCTGACGTATTTGGGGGACATGGCGATGAAGAGAATGGATCCGGATAAAGCTCTCATCCTGCTGCGGAAGGCAGTCAGCGAAAAAAGCGATATACGCCTCGCCTATATGGATATGGGTGCGGTGTTCATGCAGCAGAAGAAGTACGCGGATGCAGTGGTAGCGCTTCGGCGCGCGGTTGAGTTGGATCCTGCTCAGCCGGACGCACACTACCGCCTGGGGCGAGTCTATCAGGCTATGGGAAAAACGGTGGAATCGCAGAAGCAGTTTGCCAAGGTGCGAGAACTGCATGAGAAGTCCGATGAGCCGTTGGCTATGAAAATTTCCTCGAGTCCACCTCCGCTGCATCCGTAAGCGAAAGCACTGTTGGTACGGTGCGCCGGTTTGCGCGGTGCGTTCAGGACTGACGCCGGGGTGCGAATTTAGCGCAATAAAGAAGACCTATCGCGAACAGGACCGCGCCCCACCATACGTTGGCGTGCAAATGAAACAGGACAACGCCGGGATTCGCCGGAGGATTTACCAGTTGGTAAATTCCAG
>CAWIZP010000001.1:0-219890 GCA_963840575.1 uncultured Acidobacteriota bacterium | reverse complement strand
AAGTTCGTCATCGCCAAGAACTAGAATATTCCCTAGTAGACTGCCCCGGTAAAACCTGCGGCGAAGGTCAGTTGGTAATATTGGAAAGCACTATGTATTAGGGATGAATAGACTGGGGGAACCGCTAACTCGTTTTGCCGAAGTCTTGGGGTCCCCCGGATTGCAACTAGGGTCTGATTGCAACTTTAATGACACCGTTGCGCCGTTCAGCGAAGACTTGATACGCCTCATTGATCTTATCGAGCGTGAAAGCGTGCGTTAGGAGCGGCGTCAGGTCCAGCCGCCCATGCCGAACTAGTTCCATGAGCCTGCGCATGCGCTCTTTGCCGCCCGGACAAAGAGTGGTGACAATTTTGTGATCTCCGAGGCCGGATGCAAACGGCTCGACCGGCACTGAGAGTTTTCCAGAATACACACCCAGGCTTGAGAGAGTACCACCCGGTCTCAGAACCCGGAGTGCGCTCTCGAAGGTGGACTGAGTTCCCAGAGCTTCGATGGCTACGTCGACGCCCCTTCCGCCAGTGAGATGCTTGATACTATCGACCACATCTTCTTTGGTAAAGTCGAACACAATGTCCGCGCCCATGCGTTTTGACATCTCGGAGCGTACTGGGTCGGACTCGACCGCAATGATTAGGCTCGCGCCCTTTAGTTTTGCTCCGGCCGTTGCACAAAGGCCGATTGGGCCTTGAGCAAAGACCGCCACCGTGTCGCCGATTCGCAGGTCGGCACTCTCGGCCGCCGAGATGCCCGTGGACGCAATGTCAGCCAGCAGTACTACCTGTTCATCGGCCAGCTCATCGGGGATTTTCGCCAGGTTTGCCTGGGCATGGGGCACTAACAAGTATTCCGCCTGAGCGCCGTTGATCGTGTTGCCGACAACCTCCAGCCCCCGAGTGGTCCGCCACATTGCGACCAGTTTCCACCCAAACAGAAGTTGCACTGTCCGCAGGGTGTAATTGCGCCCACCAGGACACGGTCTCCGACTTCATATCCGGTTATGCCTTCTCCAAGCTCGTGGATGATGCCCACGGGCTCATGGCCGATGATCAAACCCGGTTTAACTGGGTATTCGCCTTTCAAGATGTGAAGGTCCGTACCGCAGATGGTGGTTAGAGTTACACGAATTACCGCCTCATCCGCTCGCGGCCTCGGGATCATCACTGTTTCGAGGCCGATCTGACCCGGTCCGTAAAAAAACAGTGCCTTCATCGACGACGTTCTTCCCTTCTGCTCTGTCAGTAGTGCGTAAGAAGATAGGGACATGGTTCACTCCTTTCTGTTCTTAACTTGTATTCCTTTCCGAGAGGAGGTATGACGTGAGTTACAGCTTCCTGTGACAGCGATCACAGACTGGGAATCACAGTTCCAGAACCGCAGGAATAGACGCGCCTTCGGCGGAAAGACGAAAACGAAAGCCAAGTTCTTGACAATGGTCGCATCGCCAGATTGTCGCGCAAGAGATCACCGGACACACGGCGCAGCTGCTGCCTACGCGCGATTTCAATCAACCGGCGCAATAATTCAGTTCCCAGACCCTGATTCTGGTACTGGTCGGACACAAGGATGGCAACTTCGGCTTCATTCTGTGGGTCGAGTTTGATCAGTCTGCCCACTCCCAATATCTGCTGCTGCCCCGTCCTTTTATTGGTGTAATCCACCACCAAAGCGACCTCGCGCTCACCGTCAACGTGGCAAATGCGAACCAGCCGTTCGTGCGCCACGCGCGACTCCAAGCTGAGAGAGCAAAAGTAGCGCATGTAGACACTGCGGCCAGAGAGCGTTTGATGGAAGTGTGCCATCAGAGGTTCGTCAGCGGGGCGGATCGGCCGAAGGGAAACGTCCGTCCCATCTTTCATGGTGAATTGTGAAACCAACCCGGAAGCGAGAGCCGATTCAGATTTCGCGGGCTTGTCCGCGGCGTTCTGCGTTAGGCCAATCAGACTTTCTTGGACTTGATTCATAAGACTCTCCCAGCAAAAGCCGAACATCAGCCCGCAATCTCAGAATGTATTCAGACCGGTGAATGCTTTCCGATTTCGACCCTGGTTTCGAACTTCGGTGCTGTTGCTAATGCACGCGAGACTAGACACAGCTCCTTCGCTTTTTGCAAAAGATTGATCGCCCGCGCTCGTTTGCCTTCACTGGGTATCGTAAGGCTAGGGCGAATGACAATCTCGCTGAAGCTGTAGCCGGTGCCCGCCTTGTTCACGGTCCCCTCAGCTTCCACTTCTAAATCCGTGTATTCGAATTTCGAGTATCCCGCAATTGCGTGGAACGTCGTCGTAAAGCAACTCGCGAGCGCAGTCATCAACAAGTCTTCGGGTGTCCATCTGCCTTCAAGGCCTCCGAACTGCGGGGGCGCGGCGAAATGAATCGCATTAGGAGCTGAATCAGACTTGGCGATACCCGTCTGGCCAGAGGTCCACCAAGCTACGACGTGGTATTTATGTTCATTTTCCATTTGGTACTCCAAGTCCTGATTTCGTTTTCACAGGTCGTTTGCAACTCCAGCAATCCATCTCAGAATGGGGCACGGGCTCGCATGTTGCCTTGTTGCCGGGTTCGCCATTTGGTTAGGAATGACCGGCACTTGGTTCCTGGTCATTCTGTCCTAGCAGACTCGTCAAATCCGTGCCCGAGATCACGACTCTTGGTGATACCAATCACATGTCCGGGTGCTAAAATATTCGTTGAACTGGAGGGTGTGAATGCGCGCCCCTTACGGCTTAAATATCATCGATAATTGCTTGTTCTGCCCCGTGCGTGAGGAGCATTTATTCTGTAATCTGCCTCTGCCTGCGCTAAAGAAACTTAATGAAATCAAGTCCACCGCGGTATATCCGAAATCGACGACGCTGTTTATCGAGGGCCAGCAGCCGCGTGGGGTGTTTGTGCTCTGTGCGGGGAGGCCAAACTCTTTACTTCTTCGAGCGAGGGCAAGACCATCATTACGAAGATTTCGGAGGCTGGGGATGTCCTGGGTCTAAATGCGACCATTTCCAATCGGCCATATGAGGTAACAGCCGAGATGACGGCGCCAGGCCAGGCCAATTTCATCGCCCGCGACGCGCTACTGCAATTCCTGCGCGAATATGGAGATGTGGCACTGCGAGTTGCAGAGCAACTCAGCCACAACTACTACGCAGCATACGAAGAGATCCTGCAGACACTCGGACTTACGAGTTCACCCTCGGAGAAGTTCGCCAAGCTGCTGCTCTTGGTCACCCAATACGGGGAACCCGAACGAGCCTTCGCATCTGACGTTGACGCTGACCCATGAAGAGATCGGGGAAATCATTGGCACTACGCGCGAAACGGTCAGCCGCCTGTTCTCTGATTTCAAGAAGAAGCAGTTGGTGCAATTGAAGGGCTCCACCTTGATTATTCGCAATAAGCCTGCCTTGGAGAAAATGCTGAACTGCTGATTCCCTTGTGTGGCGTGTGCAGCTCTGAGCGCGAGGCTTGCACCTATTTCCTTTTAGGTCTCTGCGTGCTTTGAGGGTTCGTCGTTTTCCGCCAGCAACGACTCTACTGATGCCGCAACGTTGGATCTTCATCCTTCGCAGTTCTTCAGGAACAAACTTCATCAAACAGACACTGACTCTGCGGATGCATACGGATCGGAGTCGTCCTAAGGAGTGTTAATGCAGTCGGCTGGCTCGGCCTTTAAGAAATGAGTGCACAGAAACCGAGTACGTAAGAGGTAGTCGTGCACGAGTTCTGAGATTGCTTCTGGATTGCGCCCGCTGATAAAAAAGCACGCGCCGAGACGCGTATCGAACAGTCAGGTCGTCCGAACGCATCCCGCTCTGCGCCACCACGACCGGCGTCCCAGCGCCCGCATCCTCACCTCCCGCATAATCTCTTCGCCGCTTACGTCAGGCAAGTGGTCATCCAGCAGGACGAGATCGAACGCGCCTTGGCGCAGCAGTTGCAGTGCCTTCATCCCGCTTTGAGCCGCAGTGGTGTCGTAACTCGCCTCTTCCAGGAGTCGCTTTATGGTGATGAGCACATTCTCATGGTGATCCACGATGAGGACCCGCCTGCCAGTTTGTTTCTCATCTGACGGCCGTTCCGCAATGGCATTTTGAACAGGCGCACGCCTTATGTTCAGAACGTCCAGTATGCTGCGCTCATCCTGCCCCATATATGCCACCCTTGAGATGCTGTGCTGCTGCCAGCCTCTTGGTTCCAAAAACCCCCTGTCTTTGGTTGCAGCCGGTTCAATGCAATCGCTTATTAGCGAGGCGACGAGCATTTCGCCGCGACAAGCTCAGCATTGCGATCTGGATCCGATATCTCCGAACAAATCCCCTTATGGCGCTCTTCCGACGACGGCTCTGTTCCAGACATTTGGTGTCGTTCAATTCGGCTGATCTGGCTGCGCAGCCAGCCAGCGAGGGCGTCTTCCAGTTCCGGTTGCGTGCCGCAGCGATAGAAATAATCGATGGTTTGCCCTTTTTCATTGAGTGGAATAAAGCGGCACGTGAAGTTCTCATTCCGCTGTTCATCGGGAAACAAAATTCGCCAACTGGCACTGACTGCACGGATGAGGCCGAGCGGGGTCACACAGGTTTGGACAACTGGGTGAGTCTTCGAAGATGAACGGAGGGCGCCAGGGTGTGCGGGGAGAGCGCCCGTAGCCTCCATCTTCTACGAATTTCAGCTCAAACTTGAGCAGTTCGAGCAGTTCACGTTCATCTTGTGCCATAGGTCACCTCCCGATATGAGGTAAGCCTCGCACAGTGCCGCTTTGGGCTGCGATGATTGCAGTCACGTGCTTCTGTGACCTGAATCACAAACGTGGGCGGGACCGCTGGGATGCGAGCGTTTTAATGTCATTACAGTCACAGTGTCACGTGCTAGCCCGCACAGCGCTTCCGTCGTTTTCCACTTACTATTCCGGGCATGCAATACACATCTGCGCGCCAAACACTTTGCGAGGTTGCCAGCGGCAGTCCCTCGCGCGCGAAAATTCACCCGAGCAGCGTTAAAGAGACTGGCAAGGCGTCATTCAAATCTCGCGATTTCGACGTTCGCCCATTGTTAGTTATCTGGGAGATGACACAGGCGTGCGATCTAAAATGCATACACTGCCGAGCTTGTGCCCAACCGCACCGTCATGCTCTGGAACTTTCTACCGCTGAGGCTTTCAACCTTGTCGATCAGGTAGCCAACATGCGCGTCCCAATGTTCGTGCTCACTGGCGGCGATCCACTCAAGCGTCCTGACTTGCAGGCGATAGTCCAGTATGCTCACCATTGGTCGGTGAAGACCTCATTGACCCCGAGTGCTACTTCGCTGCTTACCCGCGAGGCGGTCTTCCAACTGAAGGAGAGCGGCTTGATGCGTCTGGCGCTGAGCTTGGACGGCTCCACAGCGCAACTGCACGATGGTTTCCGGGGCGTCCCTGGGTCCTGGAAGCGAACTTTGGACGCGGTTGAATGGTCTCATGAAGCCAAACTGCCCGTGCAGGCGAACACCACGGTGACGCGCCACAACCTTCACGATCTCGACAACCTGGTCGAATTGCTGACTTCAGTCAACGTGGTCCTCTGGAGCGTGTTCTTTCTGGTGCCCACTGGGCGAGGACAGATTTCCGACCTGCTTTCACCCGAGGAGCATGAGGCTGTCTTCGCCAAACTGTATTCGGCTTCGAAGCACGTTCGTTTCCACATCAAGACCACCGAAGGACAACACTATCGGCGTTATGTGCTCCAGCAACGCGCCAAAGCTTCGCAATCCAGTTCAACGATTGCGGATTTGATCGCCCATGCTCCCCCAGGAGTTAATGATGGAAAAGGCTTCATTTTTATTAGCCACACGGGTGAAGTGTATCCCAGCGGCTTCTTGCCCTTTTCAGCCGGAAACGTCCGCCGGGAGTCGTTGGCTGACATCTATCGCAACTGCCCCTTGCTCTTGTCCCTTCGCGACACGTCGCAACTAAAAGGCAAATGTGGACGCTGTGAGTTCCACGACCTGTGTGGGGGTTCGCGGGCTCGTGCTTTTGCGTTTACCGGGGATCCACTAACGGAAGAGCCCTCTTGCAACTACATCCCGGTCCCGCAGGACGAGCTAGATCGAAGAGCCGGAGCATGAGCAAAATACAGTTTATTTCTGTATTCGCTCGTCGATCTATGAGCGAGAGATGGAGCGAGAAACTCCTTTTGCTGCGGTACTACGGGAATATCAAGCTGATGTCAACGCCATACATTTTCGCGTCGTGTGGTTCGTCAAAACGTTACGAAACTAGTAAGATCCTTCGTCCGCGCGGTGTGTCAGGCGATTGATTCGTAATTCGTTGCTCTGGCCCGATGGTACTCCAATCAACAAGCTCGGCCTTCGACGAAGCTCGCTCGCGCGGTCCGGATGAGACAATTAAGAGTTGACTCCAATGGACAGAGTTCTCGGAGGCTAGGCTGCAACGGCGTAACGATGGTGCAGTCCGCCGAGTCGAGGGAAGGAGTGGATTGTGCCCTCGGACTGACGAAGAATACGCCAACCGGTCGGCCAGCAGCGCTGGGTCGGAAGTTGCCGACGAGACTTACTCGACCACGTGATCGTCCTAAATGAGCAGCACCCCAAGCGGCTCCTGTCCGAGGCAGAACGGCATGGCGGACCAAATGTGGGATCCGGAGATTCACCGGAGCCATCGCGAGACGGTGATTTCCATGGCAAAGATCATGGCCAGCATCTTATCCAAACACACCGTATCAAGCTGTCTCGAAGTTATTCATTCTGCGGGTGCACGAGGTTTTGACGAGGGACAACGGTATGAAAAGACCCGCCATCTCGAAATGTGGGATGGCGGGCCACTCTATTGTTAGCCAGGCGACTCTCAGTCGAGGCGCTGAACGATCGGGCAGTTGATGGCGAAGCCAGCACTCTGAAATTTTCCACCATCTGGCCCAGTGATCAGGCCGTCTTGCACGAAGGTGAGAATCTGGAACTCTTCACGTACCTGTCCCCGGAACCCTTGGTCGATCGCATCCTGGGTCCATTCGAACAACTGTGCATCCCAATACGGGCTGTAATCGAGCGCGAGCGTCGGGATTCCGCCCAGGACGTTGTTCGGTCTGAAGCCGTCAGCCAAATCGGCCGAAAGCCCTTGGCGCAGAGGATTGTTGCAAGATCCCGACTCGGGTCCGTTGGTGGCGATGAAGATACGCTCGACAGGGCTAGCGAAGCTGTCATCGTGGCCCAACAGGAGTTTCTGCATCAGTGGAGCAAACGTGTTGTGCTCGATGGCTGCTCCCAGTGGAATGCTGGTGTCCATGGAGAGATACCAGACCGGACGCCCGAAACTGAAGCCGTTGATCAGATTAATGGTTACCGTCATGTTGACCGGATCGATAGCTACGACCTGGTCGTGCACCTTGGTATAGTCCACGTTACCGTTGGGGAAACTGATCTCGTTCGCGTCCACGTCGAACGCCACCATGGGAGCGTTGTAAATCACATTTGCGGCGTTGACGATTCGGACCAGCGGTCCATAATTTGCATCCCCAACGGATCCCGGGGTCGCAAAGGTTGGAGGAAATTCGTGACCCGCAGGGCCAGGAATAATTTTGCGTTCCGGCTTGAAGTTCACTGTGCCCGCGTCAAACACGATGTTGCCGTTGGCATCGAGATTGCCGGTACGAGCCGAGTGCGACGCGAAAGTGAGCTTGGTGGAGAAATTCAGACCTAATTCGGCTGCGACATTGGAGTCATCAACGTCGGTCAGGATATACCACACATTCTTCCCGCTTCCTTTCAGATGGCCCAAGTAAAGAGGAATGGTTATGGTTCCATGTGCTGCGTCCACCTGGCCGGAATCCAGCAATTGAACCGGCCCGACCAAGCTGCGATTCGTGTCAGAGGGCGGCGGTCCAAAGTACGAAAGAGGAACTGAAGTTCCTATGGAAGCGGGTGCCGGAAACAAATTGCAACCGGGCCCCGGCCCGATGGCGCCGCCGCCAGGTCCCTGCTCGGTATTAACATTCGTTGTTCCTGCTGCGAGAGTAGTAGCCGCAACCTCCAGGTTCGCCGGCACCTTAGCTACAGGGCGCTTGACGCGAGCGTGCAAGGCTAGAATTTCTGGCGAGAGCGGTTGCTTAACAAAAATCGGCCTTTTCAGCGTTTGAGTTGAGTCTTGCGCAGCAGCAGAGTTAGAGAGCAAACCACCGACACCGAGAATGACGAGAGCAGCGATGGACAGCCTGCTCGCGGAGGTATACGGCGACGCGAGTTGGCTACTCTTCCTTCCAAACATTCGAAACGAGGTGCAGACTACTTCTTGCATTTCCTATCTCCTGTTTTGCATGAATCGTGCGGTGTCACGAGCAGCACGTGTACATGGGATACGAGAGAAGTGAGAAAGCTACAAGATTAGTTGTGGCGGAATTTGCTACTTGGAGGCGTAGTGTGTTGAATCGTGCGGTTGTGACATGTTTGGACGTCTTCTGAATTCAGTTGGCGTCAGACCACAATAATTTCTAAATTCCCGGGTAAAGTGGCTGCGGTCGATATTCCCCAGCATCGCTCTAATCTCTTTCACGCTTAGGAACGTTTCCAACAACATCCTTTGTGCCTCTCGCATTTTCAAGGTCCTCATATAGTGTGATGGCGATTGGGACATTTCGGCCTTGAAAAGATGACAGAAGTGCCAACGAGACATATTCACAGAGCGTGCTAAGTCAGCGATCGATATGCGCATGCACAAATTAGCGTGCAGGTGTTCAACAACCGCTTGTATTCGACGGTCTATTCCCGGATGACCAAGTCGCTCCAGTTTCAGTCGGCGATTGCCGGGAAACTGGCCGTCAGCCTGCAAAATATTTTGCATGGATACTCCCTGTGTCTGGCTGGAGGCAAGACGGCTCAGAAAGGACCGAGCGTCCTCACATGACCAGATGCCCTCTTGGCGCTTTCAAACTCCCTGCTCCTTGGGCCTAACCACGAACACCTTCCCCAACGCGGTCAAATTTATTTATGCCGAATCGCGTCGGGAGATCTTTCTTCATCCAGTGGGCTTACGCGCACATCCCAAGAAACAGCGGATTTCTGGGGCAGGTAGCATTTCATGGTGTCGCAGGCCTGGTAGAAGAGTGTTCCTTTCAGGGTAATTGTTTTGGCCTCGGTGACTGAACCGATGAACGTCCGGTCGGCCGACACTACTACGTCCTGCAGCAGACGGAAGTTGCCTTCATAGACTGGTACTGACTCATTGATCACCGGGAGAAAGAGCACCTTTGCTTTAGGGTACCGAACCGGGAGCAACTTCAACCCTGGCGATACATCCATTATCAATTGGATTGGTTTGTACCCTTTAACTTCAGGCGCATAAACATGCGTGTCCGGCGGCAGTGTGACTTCAGTCGCCACGGTGAAACGGCTCCCCGGAATTACTGTCCCGTCGGACTGATCCAGAGTCAGTTTGATATATGGCGCCGCGACTTCACGGCCGCCGGCTTCCACCAATTCCGGGAACAACTTTAGGATCAGACTGCTGGCGGTGTCGCGATCGGTGTACGCCGTCTCAAAAAACTTCTCCTTCACTGTGCCATCGGGCGTCACGTAAAAATATCCCGGACGTGCCATGCCTTTGGTGAACCCGGTTGCTTCTGTGTTTAACACTCCGTAACTCCGAATGATTTCGGACTTGGGATCCGCGATCAGTGGATACTCAATCCTGTGTCGTTGAGTAAAATCTCCCAGGATTGCCTCCGAGTCGTAGCTGATGGCCGCCAGTTCGACCCCCTGCTGGCGGAACTTTTCACGTGCACTCTGCAACTGAACCAGTTGCTGTTTGCAGAAGGGTCACCAATCGGCCGAGCGGAAAAACAGGAGCACCAGACCGTTGGGACCCATCAGAGAGGAGAGTGTTTGCTCTTTGGCGAACTGATCTCGCGCCCGGAATGGGGGCGCAGGCTTGCCCGCGGGAACTCCGGGCAGGTTCTGGGCTGCAAGACTTAAGGCCGTGGCTAGCAAGACGAGCCCCACCAGTAATCGTCCCATAACCCTCCAAAACTGTCTCAATTCAGCGATGGTGCCGAGAGAACATATGTAATTCGTGGTCAGCGGTCCCGAGTTTGGGGACCGCCATTCTTGCGCGAATTGAAGTCGAACCCGGGGAACGCAGTATAGGCTAGTCCGACGACCGAGTGATGTTTCTGCCACCGACCGAAACTAGTGAACAGCCAAGCGCCCTGCCCTCCAGGTTTGATTCATCACGCGATCACTACACTAGTTCTGCTTCATGCCGTCGTCTTGCTTCATGCCGTCGTCCAACACTCGCAGTCCTGTGCCTAATGGTTCAAGTGGTGCGTGTGAATGAGAGCGATTCGCAGGAGAAAAGGTTACAGAGTTTGCGAATTTTCTGAGCGGAGGACCATTGCGTACACTTTGATGGACTAGGCGTCGTAGTGCTATCGCCCGTCAACGTGACCTATAGTTCGCTGTCAAGACGTTGGTTGGACCAGCGTACACGAAGACGTCAGGTGTAGGGTTCTGTGGAAGGTTCGATACAGTGGACAATGCATCGCGTAGATCTCGTGGACGCGCTCTACGACGGGTCTTGCTTCTTCTGGCGCGATCAGGCGCATCTCGACATGGATGCGCCGGATTATCAGCACACCGTCCTCAGTCTCAACCTCACCAGTAATCTCTCCTGTCAGTCGCCCGTTGCTGGCATCGATGTGGCGCGCTTCCAGCGCACCTCCAAAGGTACCGAGCATTCAACCCGCAGTGGACGCGATGACATAATCAATCGTCGATGCGTGAGATTCGGTCAGCGTCGCGGGATCCACTTTGTAGTGCTCCGCGACAGCACCGTGCACGCTGAAAATCACCGGTTGCGGTTCGCCCGCAATATAGGCTACACGCAGGGGGCCCTTCTTGCGTTCAATCCGTGATTTGGAAACATAGACCACACCGCTCATGACTTCCCCCCGCCCGTCTAAAACGATTCTTCCTCGCCAACCATCGCTTCGGCAAGTGGATTATGGCCTGCGCAGCGCGTTCCAGCCGTCGGGCGAATGTTCCGCCATGCATTCCTGGCCCCGGACATCGTTCAGGCGATCGTTGAGGGCAGCCAACCGCACCATCGGAGTCTTATAAAGCTCAATACAAACCTACCGTCCAGCTGGGTCGAGCAGCGGAAGCTCCTCGGGTTTTCGGCTATGCACGAGTGATCGAAAGTTTTCCCTGAAATATCAAACTAAGTACCTGTTACGCTACTGATAATTCCCTGCTCTGATTTCGCCCTCAAGCAGGATTCGAGCCGAGAAATCTGGAACTTAGAGATGAGGGAGCCGGTTTCGAGGATCAAAATTAGCGAAATTCCCTGTATTTTTCCCTGTTATCAGGGAATTTAGCTGGAGAACAGTTAGCGCGAGACTGTGCGCTCCGCCACGCAGTCTGCGCCGAGAAAATATGGTCGCGCCGCGTTAGTACGACATCTTCAACATCACTACACCATGTTTAGGTACTTCGACGGTATAGGATTCCTTAACAGTGCCGAGATCTTTGTGTTCCCAAAGATCGCGAAGCTTCGCCGAAGATGCTGTTCCGATGGCTCCGAAGTCTAACGTCATTTGGAGAGAAGTTTCGGTGCGGTTAAACAGCCCTACGGCCTGGCTTCCGTCGGCCAGGGGTTTTGCCCATATTTCCAGCGGACCTTGTTGCCAGACGCGCCTGCCTTGAATTCCCTTGGGGTCCTGGTCAACTGCAATAATTTCTGCGTTGGTAAGGATTTCTTTTGTTTCAGGCGTCATGGTACGCAGATCGTTGCCTGCCAACAGCGGAGCGGCCAAAAGCGCCCACAGCGCCATGTGAGTGCGGTATTCATCCCGGTTCATGCCCCCGTTGCCGACCTCCAGCATATCGGGATCGTTCCAGTGTCCAGGACCGGCAAAGCTCTCCAATCCATTCTGCGAGAATCCGATTACAGACATGCGATCGTAGTTATCGCTGATATCTCCCGTGGTGCGCCAAAGATTGCCGGTCTTTCGCCCCCATCTCCAGGGAGCATTCACGCCCCAGTCGCAAATGCTGAATACAATCGAACGCCCGGCTGCGGCAAGAGCGTCGCGAAACCTGGCATATTGCGCCTCGGGGTCAAGTCCTTCCGCATGACACCAATCGACCTTAACGTAGTCGATTTCCCAGGAAGCGTAGGTCTTTGCGTCCTGTAATTCGTGGTTCAGACTACCGGGACGTCCTTCGCACGTGAGAGTGCCGACATCGGTATAAATCCCAAGTCTTAATCCCTTGCTGTGAACATAATCGGCGAGTGCTTTGATGCCGCTAGGAAATTTGACGGGATCGGCAACAATATCTCCGGCCGGGTCCCGGCTTACCTGCCAGCAATCGTCGATATTGACGTACTGGTATCCTGCGTCACGCATGCCGCTCGCGACCATTGCGTCGCTCATCTCACGAATTATTTGCTCACTCACCTTGCAGCCAAACTTGTTCCAGCTATTCCAACCCATGGGAGGAGTGTTAGCCATGGAGGCGGTCACCGGGTTGGAAGATTGCGCTAAGCCGATACCAACAATTCCCAAAGACGAAAACACGATTAAGGCGGCTGCAACGCTGAGCCGAGAACTACCCATGGTTCCCTCACAAATGCGCAGAGTGAATGGCTTACACTACGAAGATTCCTTTGCGCAAGGATGCGATTGTATTCGAAGAAAATGCACTCGTCGCCTCCGATATGGCAGCGAATTAATGCGACATGATCATTCACCGGATTTGGAAAGTAAATTTCGGGCCCGCTTTGGCGGAGTTCCCCGGCTGTACCGGGCTCCCGGCCGAGTCAACCTCATCGGCGAACACACGGATTACAACGAAGGCTACGTAATGCCGGCCGCGATTGATTTTTTCTGTTGGGTCGCGGTCGCACCTCGAGAAGATGGTCAGCTCGTCATCTATTCGGAAAATCTCGGCGAATCAGTGGAAGTGAGCTTGAAGGGCGATGCGTTACGTCCCCGAGGCAATTGGAGTGACTATGCGATCGGTGTCGCGGCAATCCTTCAGCAAGCGGGCTTCGGCGTTCGGGGAGCTAATCTTTACGTTGCGGGAGATGTTCCTTTGGGTGCGGGGCTGAGTTCCTCAGCGGCGATCGAAGTTGCAGTGGCCTACGCCCTGATCGATTTGTTGGCCCAACCGATTGACCGCATCCGATTAGCCTTGCTTTGCCAACGTGCGGAAAACGAATTCGTAGGAGCGCGCTGCGGCATCATGGACCAATTTATTGCCTGCCATGGCCAAGTCGGGCGCGCCATCCTGCTGGATTGCCGCTCGTTGGATTTCAGGCTTCTCTGCCTTCCCGAAAACGTTCAACTCGTTATTTGCAATACCATGGTGAAACATGAACATGCCAGCAGTGAATATAATCTGCGGCGTTCCGAGTGCGAGGAAGCGGTCCGATCTCTGGTGGAGGTGCTGCCTGAGATCCGCGCTCTGCGCGATGTAACCCGGGAGCAACTGGCGGAGCATCGAAACAGGCTTCGGCTTGTGGTCTATCAACGAGCCCGACATGTGATTAATGAGAATGAGCGTACGCTTGCGGCGGCTTCAGCATTGGAGAAGGGTGATCTACACCGGTTTGGCGAGCTGATGCTGGAATCTCACGCCAGCCTTCGCCACGACTATGAGGTTAGTTGCCGCGAACTGGACCTTATAGTCGAGATCGCTAGCCGGCAAGAAAATGTCTATGGCACACGCATGACAGGCGGAGGCTTCGGCGGCTGCACTATCAGCCTGGTGGATGCCGCGGCTACTGCCAATTTCCGGCAGCGCGTCTCCGAGGCCTACCATGCCGCCACTGGGCTTGACCCTGAGGTCTACGTCTGCCGCGCGGCGCAGGGAGTAGAGGCACTCTTGCGACCATGAACCAATCAGAGTTGCAAAGCGTTCCTCATCGCCGATTGAATCCACTAACCGGTGAATGGGTTCTGGTTTCTCCCCATCGTACGCAGCGCCCCTGGCAGGGAAGACTAGAGAAACTTTCAATTGAACAGCCACCCCAGTATGATCCGGGCTGTTATCTCTGCCCCGGCAACGAAAGGGCGGGCGGTGCGCGGAACCCCCACTACTCCACGGTCTTCGTTTTCGATAACGACTACCCTGCACTGCTACCGGAGAACCCTGACTTCGTTGCTAGTCAATCCGTCAGCCAATCCGTCGATCAATCCGACGATCAGTCCGGCCTGATTGTCTCGCACAGTGAACATGGCATCTGTCGGGTCGTATGTTTCTCTCCACGGCACGACCTCACGATCGCCCGCATGAACCTCAACGAAATCCGGCAAGTGGTGGATATCTGGGTCGAGCAATACCGGTCGCTTAGTGCTCTTCCCTGGATTAACCACGTCCAGATCTTCGAGAATCGCGGCGCCGCGATGGGCGCCAGCAACCCGCACCCTCATTGTCAAATCTGGGCGACTGCGAGCCTGCCGAATGTGGCTGCGAAAGAAGGCGCCGCTTTACAGAATCACTGCGATCGGCGCCACAGCTGCTTGCTGTGTGATTATCTGAAACTGGAGTTAGCAGAGCGAACCAGAGTTGTTTGCCAAAACGACCAATTCATCATCCTGGTCCCACACTGGGCGGTGTGGCCGTTTGAAACCCTCCTGCTTAGCAAGCGACATCTGGGCGCCATCGACCAGCTCTCGATCGAAGAGCGCGACGGCCTAGCAGACATTCTTCAGCGCCTTTCGCGCCGATATGACAATATTTTCGAAGCATCCTTTCCTTATTCCATGGGTTTTCACCAGTCTCCTGCGGACCATCAGCCGCATCCGGAGTGGCACTTCCATGCTCATTACTATCCGCCACTGCTACGGTCAGCCACGGTGCAAAAGTTCATGGTGGGATATGAAATGCTGGCTACACCGCAGCGTGACACCACCCCGGAAAGCGCGGCCGCCCGGTTGCGAGAAGTTGGGGAGCTACACTTTATGGACAAATCTTCTCCAATTTGACCCTGCCGCAAATGATGCCGAAGGCCGGATCAGTGCGGCGGAAGGAGTTTCCTACCAAAAATGTTTGGATCGTGTAACATCGCCAGCGGAAAACTGATTGAAGCCCGATGAACGTGCACCTGATCGATGGGACCTATGAACTGTTCCGGCATTTTTTCGCCGTGCCGTCTGCGGTGGATGGGAACGGCCAGGAAATCGGCGCAGTCCGGGGTGTTCTGACTTCGGTTTGGTCCATGATTGAAGGCGGGGCAACCCATGTCGGTGTCGCAACCGATCACGTCGTGGAATCGTTCCGGAACGATCTTTATCCAGGATACAAGACCAGTGAAGGCGTGCCGCCGGAATTGCTCTCGCAGTTCCCCATTCTCGAAGAAGCCCTGGAAGCGATGGGAGTGGTGGTGTGGCCGATGGTCTATTACGAGGCGGATGATGCGCTGGCCTCCGCCGCAGGAAAAGCGGCGCTCTACGATGACGTAACGAGAATACTCATCTGCACACCGGACAAAGATCTCAGTCAGTGCGTTGTGGGAACGCGAATTGTGCAATTGGACCGCAGGAGAAATATCCTGCGCGACGAAGCCGGCGTAGTGGCAAAGTTCGGGGTCAAGCCGCAATCGATTCCGGACTATCTGGCTGTGGTTGGGGACAGCGCCGACGGCTTCCCAGGCTTGCCCGGATGGGGGGCGAAGGCTGCGTCGCTTACCTTGTCTCAATATCCCCACCTTGAAGACATTCCAAAAGACTGGCAAAAATGGAATCCATCTATTCGGAAGGCTCGTCTGCTATCGGAGTCGTTATTCAACGGGTGGAGCGAAGCTTTGTTGTTTCGCACTCTGGCGACTCTCCGGCTTGATGTGCCCGTTTTTGATACGGTCGACGATCTTCGGTGGAAGGGACCGCGTTCGAATTTTGAGGAAGAATGTCAGCGAATGAAGTCACCAGATTTGCTTCGGCGCGTTACGTCGGCAAGATTGATGCAAGCCCGAAATGCGGACGTCGCACAAACCTGACAGCTCTATAAATATTCGTCACGCCCCTTCTAGTCGTTGCGCTTCTGCAACGTTGTGCGCTGTTACGAGGCGTGGGCGGCGTACTCGTCGTGCCAGTTCCACCACTTGTACGGCGGGGTCTGGGGGTAGCCCTCCGGCGAGTCTTCCCATTCTTCCTGGCGCCCGAGCGCAGTTATGTCGAGGTAGTTCCACGTGCTTCCCATAGCCTCGTCGCCGCGGTTGTTGATGAAGTAGGTGCGAAACACTTTGTCGCCGTCGCGGATGAATGCGTTCGTGCCGTGCCACTGGTCCACCCCGAAGTCGTTGTCGAAGCCGTCACTGATGGTGTACCACGGCATGTGCCAACCCATTCGCGCCTTCAGGCGCTCGATGTCCTTCTGCGGTGCGCGCGAGGCGAACGCGAGAGTGGTGTCGCGGGCGTTCAGATGCGCGAGGTGCGCGACCTGGTCGGCGAGGAACGAGCAGCCGCGGCAGCCGTGATCGGGCCAGCCGAACACGCCGGGCTCGAAGAAGGCGCGGTATACGATCAACTGCCGCCGGCCCTCGAATAGATCGACCAGGCTTGCTTTGCCCCCAGGCCCGTCGAACTCGTACTTTTTCTCAACGGCCAGCCAGGGCATCCGCCGACGCTCAGCAGCCAATGCGTCGCGGGCGCGAGTCAATTCTTTCTCCTTGACGAGTAGCCGCTCGCGCGCAGCCTCCCACTTCTCTGCCGAGACAATCGAGGGTGTTTTCATCGCAATCCTGTCAGTTGACATTTTGACTGCTCCCTTCATTTACGTTCAGATCATTCGCGTTCGGAATAATTTGTGTTGAATCGCTCTTTTTGCGAGACAGTTTAACGGCTAGCGTCGCCAGCCCGCCAGTGGAGACCGCGCTGGCAACGACTAGTCCCAAGGTCGAAATACAGAATGGACACATCGTTCACCTCTCAGGTGGCGAAATGCTAAGCCGTCTCTATATTGGTGACGGGTAAGGTAGAGGGATTTCTACAGGACAGCGAGAAAAAAATTAGCCCCGTCTCTTGAGCAGGAACTCTCGTATGGCAGGATCTTCAGCCAAGCCAATCGCTCGATCGTAAGCCTCGAAGGCGTCGAGCGTTTTGCCTTGCAGTTGCAGAAGATGAGCGCGAACCGCCCAGTACGGCTGATAGGAAGAGATAGCCTCTGACTCGATAGCATCCAAGACGGCAAGCCCCGCTTCAGGACCATTCGCTTCCGCGACTGCTGCTGCGTACCCGGTCCGTCTGCCAACAGTTGGCGATATGCGGATGAGCTGTTGGTAGAAGGCGGAGATAGCTAACCAGTCAGTTCGTCCGCTCCGCGCGCGCTCAGTATGCACAGACTGAATGGCGGCTTCGAGCTGAAACCGCCCAGGCCGACCGGACTTAAAAGCCTCCGCGAGATGCTGCTCGGCCTCGTCTATCAAAGGAAATAACCATTGTTTGGGATTCTGCTCCGAAAGCGGGACGTACTCGAGCTCAGGACCGCGACGTGCTGCGCGTCTGGCCTCGCAGTACAGCATGAGCGACAACAGACCTCGGACCTCAGGTTCGTCGGGAAGGAGGCGCAGAAGCACGCGCGCGAGCCAGATCGCTTCCTCGGTAAGATCCCGGCTGCGCTGGTCGATGCCCGCGATGGCATCCCAGCCGATGCCAAAGGCAGCGTAAATCGCTTCCAGTACCGCATCAAGCCGGCCGGGCAATTCAGGTTTATCCGGAATCTCAAACCGTATCCCGCCCTCGCGAATTTTGGTCTTGGCCCGCACCAACCGTTGGCCCATGGTTTTCGGTGAGACCAGGAAGGCGCCGGCAATGCGGGCCGCATCCAGCCCGAGAACAGTCTGCAGCATAAGCGGTGTATGCATTGCCGGGTCGATCGCGGGGTGAGCACACACGAACAGGAGTTTAAGTCGTTCATCGGGAAACTCAGCCGCCAAGTCCATTTCGGTGGAGTCCTTCTTGAGCAACACGAGCGTTGGCTCACTCTCAGAGACCACGCGCTGATGGCGAATAAGATCGATAATCGTACGCCGGGCTGCAGTCAGGAGCCACGCCTCGGGACTCTGTGGCAAGCCATCCTGCGGCCAGACCCGCAGTGCGGTGAGCAACGCCTCGCTCAACGCGTCTTCGGCAGCGGCGACATTCCTGGTGTGGGCGCAGAGATAGGCAACCAGACGGCCGTATGATTCGCGCGCTACGCGCTCGACAGCCCGGTGCGTATCTTGTAGAGCACCGCCCAGAGCACTGCCATTCATCCCACGACCCTGTGCTTGGTCTCAGTCGCGACCGGACGGACCTCCACAGCACCAATCGCAGCTGCCGGGCATCGCGCTGCCCAATCGAGGGCCGCGTCAAGCGAGGGAAGTTCCAAAATTGTGAACCCTCCCAGCTGCTCTTTGGTGTCTGCATATGGACCGTCCTGGACGTGCCGCTTCCCATCCTTAATTCGCAACGTCGTTCCGGTCTCTGGCACCTGCAGCGGATCCCCGCCGACGAAGATACCTGCCTCCACCATCGCCTTGTGGTAGGCGCGCCACGCGCCGGTGTAGGAATCGGTTCCGTCGTTGTTCCGTGTGGAAAAGGCTTCCGGTGACTCGTAAATAAGCATGGCGAATTGCATTCCCATTCTCCTTTTAGGACGATGTCAGTTTTACCACGTCGAATATTTGACGTGCGAAGAGGGGCCAATTCGACACTGCAGGACGTGAATTATCGAAAGCGGGTGCTATCGCGGACTTGCCTGGCGATACCTTCCAGGAACTCATCCAGGGACTGGCTTGAGGGGCGCTCGATGCCAGTCTTGGCCGTAACCCGGTTCGCGAGCTTCAGCGCGGTGGCATCCCGGTATCCGAACTCCAACGTGTCTCGTCGTTGCAGGTAAGTTTCAATCAAGACAAGTTCCTCGGGCGTAATCTTTGAAACTTGCGGATCGGCGAAAGTGTTCTCGGTGGCAGAAGACCATGCCGGACGAATTTCCTCGGCGCGCTTGTCGTGCACCACAATGCTACCGGCAAGGAGATCTCCGAGACGCTGGTTTTTGCGGCTAACCATCATGCAGACGATTCCCGTGATGTACATTCCAGGAAGCCAATCCACGGCGCGCAATAGATTGCGCCCGATTGCCTCGAATGCGTTAATAGCTCGGCCCGAGTCCTTGATCACTCGGATTCCGGCCGTCCGCTTCCCCGGGGTCTGTCCTTTCCAAATGATTTCAAAGAGTGCGAAATATCCCCAGTAAACACAAAACAGGAAAAGGACTAAAAGGGCGGGCAACCATGATCGCGGCAGCGAGCCAAGCCACGTGGGCAAAGCCGAGCCGTATCTTGCGATTCCGATCGCGGCAAAAATCCCGACGATGTAGAGAAGAATCTGCAGTAGAGTATCCACAGCCAGTGCCATGAACCGGCTGCCGATTCCGGCCAGGGGAAACTCCAGCGAGATTTGCTCGGGAGTATCTACTCTAACCCGATCTTCGCTTCGCTCTGGGTCGGTCCGGTCGGAATGGGGTCGGTCTAAGAAGGGCGACATGATTTCTACCCGCTGGTTAGATAAGCGTAAGCCTTACTGGAACCGCCTGGAGCAATTGCTGGATCAGAGTACAAGGCGAGGTGTCTCCAGCCTGGGGCGAAGCGAACTTCAAGAGGTTGGACTGCTCTACCGGCAAATCGCCGCCGATTTGGCCGCGCTGCGGGAAGACCGCGGTTCGGTTCATTTCGCCCGTTACCTGAATCAGCTTCTGGCGCGGGCACACAATATCATTTATTCCGCACATAAGGCCAGTCCTTACGCCATCGTCAGGTTCTTCGCGGTAAGTTACCCGCGCATTTTCCGCAGCCTTTTGCGTTATGTGCAGATTGCCGTTCTCATTTTCGCCGCGTCCGCGACGCTGGGTGCTGCTCTTACTCTGCAGGATCCGGATTTCAAACTCAGCATCCTCGGCCCGCAAATGGTCCAAACGATCGAAAAGCGGGAAATGTGGACGCATTCGATTGTCGGCATCAAGCCGCTCGCCTCCAGCGCCATCATGACCAATAACCTTAGCGTTGCTTTCACGACCTTTGCCCTGGGTATCACGGCTGGACTTGGCACCATCTACATGTTGATCTTCAACGGCCTGTTAATCGGGGTAATTGGCATGGCTTGCCATCTCTCCGGCATGAGCTTACAACTTTGGGAGTTCGTGGCGCCGCACGGCGTGCTGGAGCTGCCGGCCATTTTCCTCGCGGGCGCGGCCGGACTTCGTGTCGCCGCAGGTCTTCTTTTCCCGGGATATCTTCCGCGGCGTGAATCCCTAGTTCGCGCGGGAACGGAGGCTGTGCAGTTGCTGCTTGGCTCCATTCCCATTCTGGTAATTGCGGGAATCATCGAAGCCTTCGTTTCTCCGACCGGCCTTGCCATGGGATTGAAATTCTCGATGGCGGCGGCGCTTTTCGCTTTGCTATTAGCCTACTTGTTTGGCGCGAGCCCATCTCCGGCTAAAGCTGACTCTTCTGTTTGATGGCAAGATAGGAATTCACCAACAAAGGCGCTAACTCGCCCGAGTCAGCTTCCAAGGCCAACGCCCCCCGTTCGCGAAGGCGTGCCAACAAAAGTTCGCGGCGATGCGTAACCTCCTGCGCGGCACTAACTTGATACATCTCGCTAACGTTTCCCGGGCGGAGCGACGCCGCAATGTGCAAATCGGGCTGGCCGATAGCAACGAACAATACAAGATGACGCGGCAGAAGTTTTGCGGCGGCCTCGATCACTTCCGGCATCATCGCTGTTTCCGCCAGATCGGTAATCCAGACCACCAGGCTCCGACGTCTCTGATCACGCAATAACTGGGCGGCGGCTCTCAGATGATCCGCCTCCCCTTCATCTTCATCAACGACGGCCAGCGCCTCCAGAAACTCCCGCAAATGAGAACTGCCGCGCAGAGCGGGGATTCTCTGCCGAATGTTGCGAGCATAAGCCAGGAGGCCAACGCGGTCGCCGGTAAACAAGGCGACCTGGCAGAGCGCCAGAGCTGCATTGACTGCATGATCCAGTTTGCTGAGACCGGCGACCCTCGTCCGCATCAGACGGCCGGTGTCGAGCACGATCCAGATGGTCTGGCTTCCTTCCAGCTCATACAGGCGTGTGATCAGCTTCCCGCGGCGAGCGGTGGCAGTCCAACAGATATCGCCAATGTCGTCGCCATCCTGATATTCGCGAAGGCTCTCGAAAGCGCGGCCCGCCCCGCGAATTCGGCTGAAGCGCTTCTCCAGAGTAATCTGGCGGCTGCGAATCAAATACACCGCGTGCCGCTTAGCTTCGAGAAGGTTGGGGTAAATGGTGAGCTTCTGCGGTAGATCCGCCACCGCCCAGCGCTGGGCGATGCGGAAAGGGCCTTCATAGCGCAGATAAACCTGGGAGAAGTTTGCGCTTCCGCGCTTGCCGGGGTGAATCGAATACTTCGCTTCCGCTTCGCGGCCAGGCGCTACGCCAATGTCCAATTCCGGAGGTGAGCTTCGAAGCGATGAAGGCAGCGCGTCCAGAATATGAAGGTGAAGGGTCGATTTCGACTGATTGATCGCGGTAATCGTAGCTTGTGAAGGAACCGATAGCGACAGTGGCGCCGTCCAACTGCGGCGAATAGAAAGCTCGCGAGGTTTCGGCAAGGAAACCAAATCCGCCACCCAAGAAACAATGAGCAGTGCGTCCCATGCCAGCATCGCGTAAACGAAGCGATGCTCCAGAAAAGCGGGAACCAACCACCCAGTACCGATCAGCAGCAAAAGAAAAAATCGGTAGCCGAAGGAGAAGGGGAGACGCTTTGCCGGCCGGGCCTCGGCTTCGACGGGAGCCGGAATCATAGCCGACCATTCGCTCATTTGGGCAACTCAACCGCGCGCACAACATCCTGAATCACCTGATCGGCTGTAATGCCTTCGAGGTCAGCCTCCGGCTTCACTACCACGCGGTGGCGAAAGACGGGCAGCACGGCGTTCTTGATATCGTCGGGGATCAAATAGTCGCGGCCGTCCATTGCAGCCACAGCTTTGGAAAATGTGAGGAGGTTCACCGCGGCCCGTGGGCTCGATCCCAGCGACAACGCAGGCCAGTCGCGAGTGCGCCGCACAATTTCCACAATGTAGGCGAACAGGGCTTCTTGCACCTTCACGGCCAGAACTTCTTGCCGGGCCTGCCCCAGCCATTCCTGCTCCACTGGAACAATTCCAGCCTCGTCGAGACGGTCGGAGTCGAAACCGTGCTGCACATTCACCAGTAATTGAATTTCTTCGTTCGCCGCGGGATAAGGCACGCGAATCTTTACCAGGAAGCGATCGAGCTGGGCCTCGGGAAGAGGATAAGTGCCTTCGAAATCCACCGGGTTCTGCGTAGCAAAAACAGTGAAGTTCGGTGCGAGGGCGTGCCGCTCGCCGTCGATCGTGACCTGCCTTTCCTGCATGCACTCGAGCAGTGCCGCTTGGGTTCGCGGCGGCATTCGGTTCACTTCGTCAACCAGCAAGAGGTTGGTGAAAACCGGTCCTCGGTGCAGTTGGAAGGTGCTGGTCGACATGTTCAGAATCTTGGTTCCGACGATGTCCGCGGGCATCAGGTCGGAGGTACACTGCACCCGCTGAAAATCAAGATTCAGAATTCTTGACAGCACTTTGACGGCCAGGGTCTTTGCGATGCCGGGGACACCTTCCAATAACGCGTGGCCTTGAGAGAGGAATGTGAGCAGGCACTGGGTCTTCAATTCGTCCTGCCCAACCACGACCTTCCCCATCTCCTGTCGCACGTGCTGTGCCAGCCTTACGACTGCTTCCATTCTTTTTTCTCCCGGTGTTGTGTCGGCATCAACTTTAGTCTCGTTGCGAAGTCGAAAAGGGCTTGCACCAGGCGCAAAGCTTTGGAAGCCGGCACGCGTGTGTCGTACCGGCACGATTCGCACTCCGATAGGATATTGAAAAAGTCTTTGTCCGGCAGAGCGTGGTCTGGCAGAGCGTGTCGCTCGCGGGTTGCGCGAGCCAGTTCGTCCATACTGCTGTTGACGGCTACGCCCAAGCGCCGCGTGAGCAAATAACGGAAACGTTGGAAGCAAATCTCCACCGCCACGCCGCCAGCATTCGCATGTTCGTATAGCAAACCCAGAGTGCGTACGAACTCCAAGGGAGACAGCCGCGCCTCGCGCTCCGGCACCCAAACCGGCCCGCTTCGGCGGGAATAGGCGAGCAGGATTGCAAGCGCGAAAACCCCGAATTGCAAGCCAATCCAGGCGATCAGGTGGCTGCTCTTGCCAGTCGCGCCGGAGCGTTCATACCCATGTATGTATTCATCCCACAGCACTGTCGTTTTCTCGCGACCACCAACGGCGCTTAACAGGAATTCCAGGTTTCCCACCTCCGTAAGCCCGGCATTGGTCAGCGGAGTTGCTGCTGCCAGCCAGAGCACGCTTCCCTGGCCAATTTTGTACTCGATTACCACAGGTTTTTCGGAGTTGCCGTAGAGACTTACTGCAGCGCTACCCGGTCGCCAATACGCCTGCGGCGCCAGCGTGATTTCAGGGGCCGCCTGCGTGATCGGAGAAAGCGAGAGCGCCGAGACGCGCCTCCAATTGGTTCCGCTCAGCGGGTCAGGCACGCTCTGGTTCATTTGAAGAAAGAAGCTCGCGTACTGGCCAGCGGCAATCAGCCGTCCTCCGCTCCGAAGAAAAGCTTCGAGCTTTTGTTTCTCTTCAAGGGCGGGGAAAGCAGATGGCGCTACGATGATAAGCGTTTTTCCTTTGCCATCGGCAACGGGGAGATCGTGCAGCGGTCGCTCCCAGGTTTGTACCTGGTAACCTGACTCCCGCAGGAGCAGAAATGCCGCTTTGCATCCACCCGAAGCCGGCGAATAGACGGTGGGGACGTCTTCGCTGCTATCTGCGCCCCGGACTAACAAAAGCGCAGCGCCTACTATCACCAGGAACACGCTTCCGGCGACCAGAAGTATCTTGCGGTCGACCGGCGTTATTTGCATGGGCATCCCAGCTTTTCCAGCTCCGCGAGGGTCTTCTCGAAACCATCTGCGCCGGCGGTTTGCATGCCATACCAGACGCCTTCGAGCCGCATGGTGAGAGCGCGCAGCTCCGGGTGGTGAGTGTCGGTTGCAGGCAGAAGCCGGAGGTACTCGCGCGGCGTTCGCGCGAGGTCAGGGCGCCACGCTCCCTGCACTTCAAGGAAGGAAATGCCTGCCCAGTACGCCAGATGAATCGCGTCGCGCCATTCGCCGGCATCGGCCGCAGCTCTCGCTTCAGCCAGCCACAGCGGCCATTCCTTCGCGCTCACCGGCACCGGGGTAGGCATGATGGTTTCCAGGCGTGAGCTGTCGCGCACAGCACGGTACATCCAATATGCCAGCGCGAGTACCGCGACGACAATCAGACCGTACACCACGATATTGCTGAGCACGGGCATTACAGAGGACGAGAAAGCTCGTCCGAGCAGTCTAATCAGAAGATCGGTTAGCTGTTGTTTGAGCCGGTCGATCCAAGTCTGGCCATGGACATTGCGGAACTCGCTGCGGGAAAGAATATTGTTTAGTAGTGCGCGTTGCGACTGGGAGCCCGGCGCGGATGTTGCATATTCGGTGGCTTCATAACGCAAAGTCTCGAGATGCTGCAGAATCGGATCGAGCGACGCACTCGCAGGCTTCGACTGCCAAGTCTCGAGGCCATGGCGAATCGTTTCCGTGGAAATTTCGAAGTTTCTGCCGTTTGTTTCTACGAGCCAGGCAGAAGGAAGACTCTGCGCAAAATCTGCAGCTTTGCGTCGGTCGCCGTTAATCGCACGAACAGCGGTCAGTGAATCATCTAGTACCTGAATGTATTGGAATAGGTTAAGATGCGCGGGCGGGCTCGCAGATTGAGCCGGCAACATTCCTGGAACAGCTAATCTTGTCAGTACCAGCCAGTACGCCAGCCAAGCTCGCATGTACCTTTACACGCTAACCGCTGGCACGGTTCCATCCAGCGAGGTTCCATCGAGCGTGGCCATCATATGCTGCAGGTCGAAGGCTTCTTTCCTGATTCTTTCATCGTAGTAAAGAAGTGACAGCCCAATAGTCATCAAGGGCCCGGCCAGGCATTGGCTCAGAAAACTCCCGACCGGCATCGCAATCTGGATCCAGAAGGGCAGCCCGACCGTCGGATGGGCGCGCGCCGACAATCCGGCCATCAACATAACCGGAAACATCCAAGCCATGTAAATGGCGTAAATGAGTACGCAAAAGAGTAAATAAATGACAAACACGCGCCCGCGATGACCTTTGGTTAATTCTGCGCTCCTGTTTACCGAATCCCGCAGGCCTTTGTCCTCGAGCACCGCTACCGGAATCGTGAGAGCCCACATCAGCCCGAGGATTACGCCGGGAACAATGAGAAGGAGGAATCCGATTCCAACCGCGATCCCGTAGCCGATCATGATCAGCGCGAGAGAAACAATTCTGCCTTTGATTCCAGCAAACGATTCACTGATGGATGTTGGACGGTCCAGGTGTACGCGCGAAACGGCAATCACGGTCGCTCCCTGGGCGGCAGCGGTTACCCCTAAAGTGAGAATGTAGGTCCCCACTGTCCACAGCAGGCCTGCGGTCGCGCCCTCCAACCTTTGCACGCCGACTCCTGCAAGTTGAAAGGCCAGCAGCACCAGGTGCGGCAGCGCCATGATGCCGACAAACAGGATAAAGTTTTTTCGGTACAGGAAAAAACTGCGGTCCAACAGCTCTCCCAGGCTCAACGGGCGCAGGTCAGTGGGCAAGGTTTACCTCGCAGCCTCAGCGTTGGGCGAGATGGTATCACAGCTCTCGCGCACATACACCACAAATACGGACCGGCTGTCTAGCATCATGGTTCGTTTTTCGCTCGAACATCAAGCGTGTAGTCCGCGGCAGAGATTCGAAGCCTGCGAGCCGGCCCCGCCGAATCAGAGATGTCCACCTGCGAGATGTCGCCGCTGCCGGCCGCGGAGTAATGAAAAAGATAGGTGCGTCCTCCGGGAATTGTCTCCGATTTGACTCTGTCATGTTCGTCATAGGCGAGCGTACACACCTCAGTGCCGCTCTCGACGATGCGGGTCATGCGCCCAGCTTCGTCATAGCCATACTCAGTTACTTGCTGGTCAGGATATGTGACTCGCGCCAGATGGCCGGAATCATCATAGGAATACTGGATGCGAGTCCCATTTCCTTGAGCAATCTCGGTGGTTCTGTTGTCACGATCGTAGGTGAACGCCAAATCGTAACCTGCGGGCGAGTGAGCATGAAGAAGATTTCCAACCGCATCGCGGGTAATGGTAAGGCGTCGCCCATCGTAGGTTTGCATTCCGATCAGCGCCCCTTGCTCGGATCGCGGGCCACCATGCGGATCGGGAAACTGGTAGATCATGCCTCGGCTCTTGAGCGTCCATCCCGGCCACGCCCAGTCGATGGTCGAACCGGCATACATGCTTCCGCGGCTATCGCGATTGGTGTAGCGTGCGTCCCAATAACCAAACCCCCAGTTGGATCGCCGGAAGTGCGAACGGCCGCCATGTTCCAATACCAAGTCCATCCAGGTAAAGGGCCATTTGTTACCGACCAGAAAGATATTGAGGTTGTGGTTGCCGCCAATGCCGAAAGCCCGAGACCGTGAATCCTGTGTGCGCAAGACTCTCGTCAATTCCAGAGGAATGCGATCAGGTATCAAGAAATCCGTCCGCTGATCAAGCAGCAGACCGTAACGCAGGTCGATCTGGATAGTCTCCAGATTCAGTTCTTTGTAATAGCCGCTGCAACCGGTGACCCTTCCCGGCTCGGGATGCTGCCTCTCCGGCGCAGCGTAGTGGCGCAGGATAAAACAAGGATCACCCCCCGCTACCTGCAGGTCGGCACGTACTTGCGCATCGCTTTCAAGGTAATCATCACCGATATCATCCAGCTCTGAAGAGTCGTCAATGTTGTTATAAAGAATGCTGCTGTAGTTGCTGCTGGGCTGCAGATGGTAATGGAGAATGCCCACGTCTCTTATCAGCACCTTCCGAGCGCGTTTCTGGAGAATCTCTGCCGCTGCCGGCTTGCCGTCATCCTGAGTTTCGGAGAGATGAGCGCATGAAATTACAGCGAAACGCTCTTCCTCCCGCCAACTGAAAGCATAGGCCCATGCAATTTCCGAGATATACATGTCTTCGTCGGTGATCCCAATAATCACGGCGTCCGGGTTCGCCGCCAGATCCGGATATGCCAGCTTCATCGCGGTGACCAGATCCTCGGCAACGAATTGTTTTCGAGCAGCGTTCTTTGCCCACTCTGGAAGCGGAACGGGTGTTAACAGATGCAACTGCAGACCATAGCGATGGTTAAGATCGTCCAGCAGCCGCTGCACGGAGACCGACTTTACAGTTCCGAAGGGGACAAGATATACCGTACCGCTTCCACGCAGTTCCGCCGTGGACGCTGGAGGAAACTTTCTGGCTGGTAGCTTCGCGGCAGCAGAAGTCCGCATGTTAGGCCGAGCGGGCGGAATGCGCGTAAGAAAATTATGGACGTAGCCGGTAAACAAGGCCATCATTACGATCGCAATCAACCCCCAGGCGGTTACGAACTTCAACAACGCAAGATCCGGGTTTTCGCGAGTGGTCTTAACGATCAGTTCTTTTTCACGAAGTTCCTTGAATAAGGAGAGTTCTCCAGGACCAAACGCCCGCTTAGGAACCACCAAAAGGTCATCGGCAGCTAGTTGTAGCAGGAATAGGTTCCCGGTTTCGTGGCAGGCGAGAATGTTTGCCCAACGAATCTCGGCGCTTTTGCCCTCCGATGTACGTACCAGGTTGCTCTCATCGATCTTCAGCTCGACCGGTGCGCTAACACTGGGGATGGTGCGGTAGTTGGAAGCCGTTCGCAGCCGCCACAGAGTTGTGCGCTCCAGCAGCAGAATACCAGCGGCAAAAATGAGAAAGTCGCCCGGCCACGGGGATCCAGAAAGGCGAAAATCGAAACCAACAAAGCCTGCCAGGCACGCGAGTCCGTAAAGATTTCGAAACCACACGCGGCTCTTCGCCATGCGCATGCGATAGACAAATTGCGACTCGGAGTACTCATCCGGACGGAGAGCGTACTTTACGATCACCTGGGAAGTTTACAACCAGTGATTGCATGTCCGGGTAAAAAGTAAGTTCCGGCAAATTGTTCCGATGCCGAAGTTGGTGGATACGCTTCAGTGCGTCGCCTTGCGATCCAGAACAGCAGCGGCTTTATTCCGCGTGTTTCACTTCCTCAAAGCTGAACTGCTTGTCGATCTTTTCGTAGGGTTTGCCGTCGACCTCGACATAGGGATAGACGAAGTAGTTGAGCGCCGGGCCATCCTGTTTGGGAGAGAGTATAACGTCGCGACCCGTCGAGAACTGCACGCGATTGGCGTCAACGCTGCCGAAGAAATAATCTTCCTTTTCTTTTGCTTTCCACGCTTCAGAGATGTCGACGGGAATCCAGCCAATTTTGGCCGCATAGAATTCCGCCCAGCAGTGGTAACCGGCGATCTCTCCATTGTCTTTGTTCTCGGGGAGTGGGAAGCCAATGTCGAAACGAGCGGGAATCCCGTCAGCCCGCAGCACCCCGATGAATGGAGAATGGAAGTCCGTGCAATTGCCGTGTTTGGAGTCGCAGGCCCAGAGGGCATCGCCGCGTCCCCAGCCGGTGCCCGTCTTGTCGTAGCGCATATTCGTGAAGAAGTAGTCATAGGCAGCCTTGGCTTTTGCGATCGTACCGGGTTGCGATCCGGTTACCTCGACAGCCAGGGCCTTGATCTTGCCATCGGTAGGAATCAAGGTGTCAGGTGCAACCAATCGGTTCATCGAGACGGGCACGACGCCAGGATTGCGATCTTTGCGCTCGAGTTGCGCGTAATCGCCGCGAGAGTATTCCCGTCGTGTGACGTCGTATTTGAGAGTGAACTCTGCTTTAGCGGGAGCGGGGTTTTGGATCTCGGTATATACCATCTGATTGCCGTACTCTGGCTCGTGCGTCATCTGAGTTTTGGCCGGAGCCTCGACGGACAGAACTCGCACAGTCTGACGCTGATCGGTCTGCGGTACCGGAATCCACACGCGGATTCCTTTCGCTCCGGAAGGAATATCCTTCACGGTGAAGTGGTAGGTGAAGCGAAAGGTGCGGCTCGGCGCGCTGAACTTCTGGGCATCAGAAGTGGCTTGGGCGGCCAGCAGGCAGGCTGGGAAAAAGAGGAGCAGCAACGACGACAGAACTCGCAGCCTCATGGAGATACTCCTTTGTAGTTTGGACGTCGAATGCGAGACCGAAGACACGGCGAATGGAAGTGCACTGGCGCCATACAATCGAAATTTTAGCAGCAGCTGGTGCGAGCTGTCAGGCTGCCACGCTTGGCTTAGGCAGTAATTATGCTTGCGCTGAAAGAAGTTGACGCCTGTCGAAACTTCCTGTCGGGTGTAGCATCCATTGATGCGAGGTCTACCATGACGACAAACCCAATCCCTGTGCGAGATCAGATGACCATAGTGGCCCACCAACCACAAGCAGCAAACGGTCTGGCAATCGTGCGGGTGACAATTGGCGCGATGCTGGTATGGGTTTTCTTTGAAAATATGGGAAAGGGTCTCTACACGCCCACCGGTTACGCCAACCTTATCCATTACTACATCGAGCACGGTCACTCGCCGGCCGCGTGGAAAGCCGTCATGGGTCTAGCGGCGAGCCACGCCGCGATGGCCGCTCCCATGCAAGCACTGACCGAAATCTCGCTTGGCATCGTTCTGGTCATCGGTCTGCTCACGCGCCCGGCTGCATTCGTGGCGTTCCTGTACCTGGGAAGCCTTTGGGTTTCGGAATGGGGCACTGCGTGGATCTGGGAACTTCTCGTGCCGGTGATGGCATCGCTGGCGCTGGCGGTGGGGCGCGCAGGTAGAACATGGGGTATAGATGCCTGGCTGGCCCGGCGGCGCCCTTCTTCCCCGTGGTGGTGATTTGAGACTCGATCCGTTGAGCCCAGATCCAATGAGCCCAGATTCAGTTTGAGCAAGATCGTGCGAGTGTCGGTCATCATTCCTACGCGCAACGAAGCGTCGGCCATCGGCCGCGTGCTCGCCGACATTCCTACGGATCTGGTTACTGAGATCGTGGTTGTCGACAGCAACTCTACGGACGGTACGCCCGAGATTGCAGCAAAGATGGGAGCGCGTGTCGTCCACGAACCCCGCCACGGATATGGCCGGGCGTGCCTCACCGGGCTCGACATCGCCGATGCGCCCGACATAGTTGTGTTCCTCGATGGCGACTACAGTGACCGACCGGCTGAGCTGGCGCTTCTTCTCGCTCCCATCAGCGAAGGCCGTGCGGATATCACATTGGGCTCGCGCCTCGGGAAGCAGCGCATTCCCGGAGCCTTACCCTGGCACGCTGCCTTCGGCAATTGGCTGGCGGCCAGTTTGATCAACCTTTTATACGGCCTGAGAATCAGCGACCTCGGCCCGTTTCGGGCCGCACGTGCCGATGTGCTCCGCGCACTTGCGCTCGAAGAAGCCACCTACGGCTGGGCCGTCGAGATGATCTTAAAGGGCGCATTGCAGGGATTGCGGATTGTCGAGGTGCCGGTGAGTTACTACCCGCGCATTGGGAAATCAAAAATCAGCGGCACGGTGACAGGGACGCTTGGAGCGGCGTGGTTCATTCTGAGCCGCATCGTGAGTTATTATTTCCGTCGTCGGCGGGTTGGCACGCCGCGGCCGGCGTGAGACCTGTTACAGCGCACCTATGGAATCCTCCAGCCAGAAGACAAACGTGGGCCCAAGCAATTGGGACAGCACGTTGTTCATCATGGCTAAGGCACCGAAGCCGGGCGCGGTGAAGACCAGGTTGGCGCATTACCTTCCTCCGCCAGTTGTGACCGAGCTTTATCGCTGTCTTCTCCAGGACACCATTGCGCTGGCGCAGTCGCTGGGCAGCGTCAATGTCGCCATTATGTGTCCGACTTCGGATGTCGAAGAGCTAACGCGATTGACGGGAGGTATGGTTGGTGTCGTAGCGCAGAAGGGCGAGGGCCTTGCTGCCGGCCTCACCTCGGTGTTTGCGCACTTTGGAATGAATGGTCAGCGCATCATCGCGTTCAACAGCGACAGTCCACATCTGCCGCCATCTGTGTTGAAGGGGGCATTCGAAGCGCTCATTGCGTGCGATGTAGTTGTGGGACCGACACACGATGGAGGCTACTATCTGGTCGGAGCCAAGGCTGCGCATTCCGGGATTTTCAACGGCGATGGGATGGGAACGTCAAGTGCGCTTGAGACGCTACTGGAACGCGTTCGGGCGCTGGGACTTTCAGTGCGACTCGCAGAACCTTTTTACGACATCGACGTGATATCGGACTTGATCCGGCTTGACGCGGAACTGGAGCGCTCTCCGCGAAGAGCGCCACGTACGGCGGCATGGTTGGCGCAGTGGAGACCGATGGTGGCGCAATCTGGGCTCGCCTCTGGAGACCTGTGAAGCTCACGCCATCCGCCAGGCTCTGCATTCTGGGGGCCGTCCTGCTTGTGGCGCTGACGATCTGTTCGCGCAAGTTCGGCAGCCTGGGTGCACCGTCCTTTCTCGCCCCGCTGGCAGTTGCCGCCGTCACTTACCTTCTCGCCATCCGCGAGTTCTTCCTGACGGAAAAATTCCCGCAGCGCGTCGTCATTATTGGGCTCATTTTGGCTGGTGTGTGGCATCTTCTATTTCTACGGATGCCTCCTGGTTCCGATGATGACGTGCATCGCTATGTTTGGGATGGCCGCGTGCAGCGGCTGGGCTATAACCCTTACGTCGTCGTTCCCAATGATCCGGCGATGATCGCGTTGCATACACCCGAGACTCGAACGCTGAACAATGCGTATTTGCCAAGCCCATATCCCGCCGGCGCTCAGCTTTTTTTCCGCGCCGTAACCGCGATTCGCGAATCTGTCTTCGCATTCAAAGTGGCATTTGTAATTTGCGACTTAGCAATCGTTCTTGTGTTGCTCGATGTCTTGCGTCGCAGTGGGCAGGGAGGGCACTGGGTTTTGGCTTATGCCTGGCATCCCCTGCTGGCTACGGAGGTAGCGGGCAGCGGTCACATCGATATTGTCGGTGCGCTGCTGCTGCTGCTGTCCTTCGCCGCGCTGGAGCGCCGCTGGCGCACAGCTGCAGCCGTGGCATTTGGGCTCGCCGTTTCAGTGAAATTGCTCCCGATTGTGTTGCTGCCACTTTTCTGGAGGCGTGTTCGAGTACGCCATGGCGCCCTGGCGGCAGTTGTGTTTGGACTCACGTACGTACCGTTCGTCGTTCATACGCACGAGCTCGCGCACGAACGGATTCCGATCGGCTCGCTCGGTACGTACGTGCATAGTTTCCGATTTAATGATCCGGTGTTTGCAATGCTTGAGCGAGTGGCGGCTCCTGAGTTGGTTGCTGTTACTGCCCTGCTCATCGGGTTCCTTATCGCAATCTGGCTGAGAACAAAGTCCGAGGAGTGGTCTTCAGTGGCATTCGCGTGGCCGATGGCGGCGTCGCTTCTGTGCGCACCGGTCGTATACCCCTGGTACTTGTTGTGGCTGTTGCCGTTCTTGCGGTCGACCTCGACGCTGCCGATTGTCGCCTGGACAGTAAGCATCATCCCAACTTATTATGTTTGGCATTTGCGCACGCTGGGTCGGCCGTGGTGGGTCCCTGGCTGGATTATGCTGCTGGAATACGGATGCGTGGCAGTCGCCGGTGCAATTGTCCTGTTGCGCCGAATCACTCGACCGGCCGCGCGACAGTGCCCAACCGTCACGCGTTACGCGCCTTAATTCCGAGGAGGATGCCGCAGGAGGCCTTGGCCCGGCTAGGCGTTGACCCGGCGCGACTTTGTTCGGATCCGGAAGTGCAGCGGCGAGGCAGACGCGAACTGGCCGCGCGGGTGCTTGGTGCACGAGCAGACCGGCGAAGAGCTACCTCAATGAAACACTAAAGACCTGATCGCCGTGGGCTACGGCGCAACCTTCGAGGCTTGCGATTACGAATCGTGCGATTACAGATCTTGGAGGAATTATGAGCACCGCGACCACGAACGTTCCCATCCAGCGCGCAGCAGAACTACACGGGCAAACCGTCGTCGTGATCGGCGGCAGCGCCGGCATCGGGCTCGAAACCGCCCGACGCGCCCGCGCCGAGGGAGCCAAGGTGATCCTCACTGGCCGGAATCCCGAACGCCTTCAGCGCGCCGCGAGCGAACTCGGCGCGCTAAGCAGTGCGGCCTTCGACGCCGCAGACGCGACTGCGCTCGAGCGGTTCTTTGGCGGCCTGCAAACCATCGATCATGTGATGGTGACAGCTGGCAGGCCGTACTACGGGCGGCTCGCTGACATGGACTTCGCAAAGATACGCGATCTTATTAGTGAGCACCTTCTGCAGGCACTTTATGTTGCCCGCTATGCGGCCAAGAAAGTGAAACCGGGAGGAACTCTGATCTTCATGGGTGGCACCGGTGGCCGGCGCCCAGCCATCGGCATGAGCATCGCTGGCGCAGTCACGGCTGCATTGCCAGCGCTCATCGCCAACCTTGCGCTGGAGATCGCGCCTGTGCGAGTCAATCTGGTCGCCGCCGGGTTTGTTGACACACCATTGTCAGCAGAACTCTTGGGCGATCAACTCGAGAACCGCCGCACTCAGCTTCGCACCACACTTCCCATTCGGCGTGTCGTGGCACCGTCGGACGTGGCCGCACTTGCCGTACACATCATGACCAACACCGCCCTCACTGGCGCAACTTATGACATAGACGGTGGGCAGCAACTTGTCGCAGGGTAGCGAAAGAGGAGAACGAATATGTCGGAGTCCATCGCCAACGCTGTGTTCCTACGCAGCAGAACTGGAAAAGAAGAAGAGCTTGCGGGTCGGCTTGAGGCGCTCGTTCTAGCATCCCGCTCGGACCCCGGAGTAATGATCTATGATCTGCACCGCTCCACCGCAGATCCCGCCTTGTGGTTCCTCTACGAGCGTTACGAATCGCAAGAGCATTTCAACCGGCATCGGGAAAATCCGGTCCTCCAACGTTTCATTGCGGACGCCGCGACGCTTCTGGAGGGGAAGCTCGATGTTCGAACGTTCAAGGTGGTTGCCGATTTGCACGGCGCTTGAAGGTAATCGGTGCTTTTGGCGCCGGCGTGCACGGTCAACTGTTGTATCCAGAAGCCTTTGTTCGACATCCAACCCACATCTGTTCAATTCACTAAAGGGGACGTCCATGACAAAATCGAGCAGTGCTTCGATTATCCGTCTTTTGCCTTTAGCTGTAATGCTTCTTGCTGCAACTTCCTGGGCGCAAACGCGCGCGCCAATTCTCGATAAAGTCGCCAAGACCTTCGGGGTCGACTCATGGAATCAAGTTGAGGCTGTACGCTATACCTGGAATGGAGAAATTACCGGGCTCTTCAAAGCTGCTCACAAGTGGGAGTGGGAGCCGAAGACCGGCAAGGTTACTTTCGAAGGAACAGATAAAGACGGCAAGCCGGTCAAGGTTTCCTACGTACACACCGACCTCAGCAGCCAAACCGACGCTGTGAAGAATCAGATCGATCCGAGTTTCGTCAACGACAATTATTGGGCTCTGTTCCCCTTCCATGCTTACTGGGACAAGACTGCCAGCGCGATCGATCAGGGCAAGTTTAATCTGCCGGTTGGCGCTGGCATGGCCGAGCTGGTTCCAATAAAGTATCCCGCGGATGGCGGTTACACGCCTGGCGACATCTGGGATCTCTACGTCGGTAAAGACAACCGCGTTGTTTACTTTGTCTACCACCGCGGCGGGGCCAAACCGCCGAGCCGTGTTTTCGCAACGTGGGCAGGCTACAAGAAGGCAGGTCCAATTCTGTTTTCAACCGAACATCTCGGAACCGCCGACGGCAAGCCCCTGCACATCTTCCTTACGGATGTGGCTGTCAAGGTGACGGGATCGGATGCCTGGATGGATGCGAAATAAGACGACCGCGCGACTAAACAGTGGCCCTGATAGCCTCTCTGGCGATCACGACGGTGGTGCAGGAGCTACTCAGCTTGGGCAGATCGCGACTTGCGGCCATACGAATTTCAAGCCTCGGCTGCTCGCCGCGAATAATCGGACAATAGAAATCAGGTTGTAACAGCGCATTTTGCAATCGGCGTCGTCCCGCACATCCGCCGTGGCATGACTCGCGAAACTCGCAAGGCTGGCACGCCTCGGGAAGCGTACGGGCTTGCTCGAAGGGTGCAGAGTCTAGAATGTCAAGCCCCATCGAGATCAAGTCCGACAGCGGCTCTCCCGCTCCTGGCCAATAAACGCAGGGCTGTGCAGTAGCGCGCGGTGTAACCCGCACTGTGCTGATGCCACATCCCGTTCTTAGCGGTGGCAATCCCGCCATTGCTCGAACCAGCGGCTCGCCAATGGCGATCACATCAGTTTCCGCGAATAGGCGCTGGAACCCCTCCCAGTACTCTTCGTAAGTCAGGGCATACAGGTCTGACCGCACGGACTGGTACACATTGATGCGCAAGGGAGCATCGAATCGTTTGGCTACGCGCGCCACCTCCGCCAGGCGCAGGTAGTTCGACTTCATCATGACCGCAATGATGGTTAAAGGCACGCCGAGCCTGACGCACCGTTCTGCCTGCTGGTGGATCAGTTCCCAATTGCCGTTTCCGCGCTGTGCATCCTGCTCCACTTGCGTGGGGTAATCGAGAGAAAATTCAATATCGTGAAAAGCGCGTAACTCATCGTCTTCTAACACAGCGACGCTATGACCATTGGAAGTGATGGTGAGCTTGACCGATTTCGTTTGCAAGTAGGCCAATATGGGTTTAAAGCTCGGATGCATGCCGTTTTCGCCGGTGCCGAGATTCACAGCGCTGACGGGCAGGCGTTCCATGACAGCCCTTACTTGATCCAGCGAGAGACGATCCGTCCGAGCCGGATCACGGTAGCAGAAGGCGCAGGCGAGATTGCACTCATTGGTGAGGCCGAGCCCGAGCGCAATACTGGCATCACGCTGCGTGGCGAGAGAACGGGTAGACAATAGGGTGAACTCTGACATTGTTCATGCATAATCCTACATCGTCGCAGCTGCGCGATGTGCCAGCCAGTGCGTGTAGCGTGCGATTGCGGCAAACTCAGGTCGGCGGCCCAGCTTGCGCTCCAGCTCAAAAATCCGCTCATACTCAGCACTGCGAGAGACGCGTGTGGGTAAATAGTCCGCGATGACGCGCACACCAAGTTCGGCAAACACCGTGAGCGACGCCGATTTCAGCATGGATCGCATGCCGTCTGATGCAAATAGTCGCACCCTTCCTCCGTAGAGAGACTCCTGGCCCCATTCAGCCGTAAGGTTGGATTGCGCCGTGGCAAGATCGCCGGATTGAATAGCGGCTTTTAGCACCTCGCCTGCCGGGTTGCGAACGACGACAGACAGTATTGCCGACGAGTCTCGCAGCGCGCGAGTCGCTCCGCGCAACACAGATACCGGATCGTCGACATATTCCAGGATGTTGTGGCACAAAATTACGTCGAACGATCCGGCCTGGAGTTGAGACAATTGGGCGACGTCGGCGTGCTGCAGTTCGATGTTGTCAACAACCCCTGCTTCCCGTGCGGAGCGCTTCGCAAGATCCAGCATGGGCAGAGAAGAATCCAGTAACCTCACATGGATCCCAAGTCGTGCCAGGCGCACTGCCGCCACCCCGGTGCCGCACCCAACATCCAAAGCGCGCAACGATCGTGTGGCCTGCGGCAGAAACTCCTGCAAGTTCGCAAACGCGAGGTCGAGGCGCAACCGGCCTTCTGGCGTGTCGAGGTAGGCGGCATACTTCTCCGCGCCGCTCTGAAAACGTTCGTTATCGGGCTTGGCGGCCATCTTTTCTGGTGCGACAGTCATTCTTGCGACTGGCCTGGGACAGTCGCCTGTGAGGAACTTGGCGAAGCCGCTCCTGATCCAGTCGCAGGCGAGTACCGAGCGTATATCGAAGAGATTAAGAACGGCAAGTCGGCTTCACACCGTGTCGCTCCTTCGAGCATTAACGTTGATCACGAGAGACCTCGGTTACGAAAGACGTTGTCCCTTCGAACAGCCCCAAAGGGGACTACAGGGGTTAACGTTCACTAACAATTTGGAGGTACCGTAATTGGTATGTGGCGCTCAGGTAGTTGGCAGGGCTGAGTGGCACCTACTACTCGCGACAAGGCAGAGGCGATGCAAAATACAAACCTTCCCACGTTACGGCGCAGCTCAAGAATCCCGATGACACTCCCGATCCTGGTTACCAGCTTAGAACCGGGAGCCCAGTTTTCTGAAGTCTGCGAGACCATGGTGGTTAGCGCGCACGGTTGTGCGATGCGGTCTCCGACCAAGCTGGCAGCGGGAGTTCCGCTACACTTCCACAGCCAGGAGGGCCGTGAGACTACGGCGCAGGTGGTTTATTGCCATCCGCTGGGGACCGAGCAGGGTTGGAGGTTGGGGACGAGGTTCGAGCGCCCGGAAAATTTCTGGGGACTGAAGAGTTGTCCTAAAGATTGGGCAAAATTGCCGGCGCCCACCGAGGGAAAACTTGCTCCCAAGTTGCCGCCCAACAGCATGCAGGTGATGCCGCCGGATCAGGCCGCTGCCTCTGTGAAAATCGCGCTCGACAGGATCCGAAAGCAACTTTCAGACGACCATCTCAAGGTTGTGCTTGCCGAGCTTGTTCAGCCGATCGAGGCCGAGGTGAGAGAACTGAAGGAAAGGCTCGCGCAAGGGGCAAAGCGGAGCAAATTTGAAGTCTCATTGTCGCAAATTCCACCGGAGCTGGAACAGCAGATGGAATTGCGCCTCAAAAACTATCTGGGGCCGCAAGTTCTGCAAGAAGCGCGCGAGCAGTCGGAACAGGTGCTACAAGCGGCGAAAGCGGCGATCGGCCAGAAGACAAGCGAGACTCACAACGAATTTCGGCTGCGGGTCAAGCAAGAACTGGAGGTCGTTCAGCAACAGGCGCGAGGCCTTTCCGAGGAAGTCGGGCAGAATCTCCGGGAGCATCTGAATCGCGGGCTGGGAGAACTTCACCAGGAAGTGGTAGATGCAGGCAATCGTCTCAAGCGGCTGAGCGAGGACTTACTGACGGTTATGGAACGGACCCTGGGAGAGCAACACGGTGTGCACCGGCGGGAATTGGAGCAGGTCCAAGCCGTGGTTAAATCAGAATCGGTGCGCCTGCAGGAACAAATCGCAGATCTCGACCGCCGCATGGCGACGCTGGACGAATCGGCCCGCCAACTCGAATCCGGTCTCGACCAGCGCCTGTCGCGACTGGCGAGTGAAACCGTGCGCAGTGCCCGGGGCCAACTGGAGAGCGCGCTGGAGGCTGCTCTGAATGAGCTGGGCACGCGCAATGCCCAGGAACTCGCACATCAACTCGATGAAGCGAACGTAAACCTGAAAACTATTCAGAAAGAAATTGAAAGCTCGGTTTCTGACTCGCTGAACATTCAGGTCGCAGATACTCTGCGATCGTTTGAGCACAGTATGGAAGAACTGGCTCAGCTTTCGGTGGAACGCTGGCGGATCGCGTTTGCTGGCGGTCTGAATTCCCTCGTACGAACTCTTGGTGAGCAATTCGTTCTGCAAGCCGGGAGCAGCAAGGCAGGCAGACCTTCTTCGGTTAGATAACTTCGGTTGGATAACTGAGGAAGGTTGCAGTTTCCAACGACATGCTGCCTGGTCCGAAGGCGTGTGGGTTGATCTCTCTCGGGCATAGCCTGCATCGACAATCACATCGCGCGATGCCCTAGAAAGTGCGGCGCTGAGAGATCCACAGCCGACTCGTCGCATTCGAGTACCAGGATACAAAGAAAATCTCGCCCTTCCGCCGCAATATTCCGTTTAACAAGCTGGTTCAACAACGCTGGGCAGGGCCGAAGCACTCGCGAAAACTTTCCTCCGAAAGCGACCCGAGGTGACCGGCTGCGCCGTAAGAGGGTAATGAGACCAGCCCCTGTCCATGCGCCTGCGTGCCGTGAACCAAAAACTAATACGAAGCGATGAATTCTCGGTTACGCTGAAATCACCTCATCGAAGTAGGAGACCACAGCGAATGACACCACCATGGTTAACCCGACTCCTCGAAATGTTTTGCCGCCACGAATTTTCCTGGCCACATACTGGTGTCCAGGGCCACGACTATCAGGTATGTCTCATCTGTGGCGCGGCCTATGAATTCGATAGCACAACGATGCAGCGAACGGGCCGCCGGGCTCACGTCAAGGCCGTAGCATTGTCCCAATCGTGAGCCCGCACTTCCTCTCGGCGTAACTCATCGAGACCGCTGCAGCCCTAGTCGTCCCCGGTCTAGTCGTTCTCCGTCTAGTCGTCCTCTGTCTAATCGTTCTCTGTCTAATCGTTGTCCGGCGGTTCGACCTCCGTGGTTGCATTCTTGTTGAAGAAACTTCCCTCCAGGGGAGCTGGGATGGTCTTGAAGGTAGTTGGGGTTTGATGGAAGTTAAAGAATTCGTGGAGATCGTTGGCGGCACGCGCGTCGGCAAAGCCAAGACTTCCGAGTCCGAAAATACCTTCAATCCCTTTTAGAATGCTGCCGAAATCATATTTCAGATTGCTGATATACCCTACCTTCGGAGAGTACGCCGAAACTACGAGCAGCGGGACGCGAAAGCCAAGTTGATAGTCGTCCTGATTTGGGCCGCTCTGAAGCACCGGCGCCACGTGATCGTACCAACCTCCCCAATCATCCCAGGTTATGAATATGACTGTGTCTTTCCAGTAGCCAGTGCCGTCGTCGCAAGTTTTGTTATTTCCGATGGCATTGACGATGGCTGCAATCCACGACGGTCCCTGGCCGCTGTTGAGCGGATGGTCGGAATATTGTCCCGCGGGCGTGATCCAACTTACCTGTGAAAGTTCACAGTTTGCGATATCGGTCAACACATCGGGAGGCGAGGCGTCGACGTAACCATTCGACTCGCCTTTGGTCCAGTCAGGCCCTGTGCAGACTCCTCCCAACGGCATACAGATGTTCGAGAGCGAGTTCGGCGCTACCCAGAGACTGGTCTGCCCTTGCGCATAGTAGGTCCAGGTAATCTGTGGGCTGGGCTGACTAAACAAGTAATCCATGGCATTGCGAGTGAAGCATTCCACCGTTCGGTCGCCGGCGGTCTCCGTCCCAAAAGGACGACCTGCGTTCGGTCTGACTAGTTGCACCGATTCGCCTGAGCCACAGCCGTAGTTTCCCGGACCATTCTCTGCGACAAAGATCCCTAGCGAGTCGTCTGCCGCTGTGGGCGCTGAAGTCGCGCCAAAGATGAACTGGTGCGCCGGATAGCTGGGACCCTGGTTGGTTTGAAACATGCGATTGCCCCACCCGTAGGAGGTCGCCAACGTGACGTAGGGATCGAGCAGGCCGCCCGCACTTCCATCGCTGTTAGTTATCGGCGTGTTGTACACATACATGAACTGCGAATAATTGTTAGCTGGAACGGTGCACCCAAAGGTATCCTTCCCACAAAGTGGCGGAACATTTGCTCCTGGTTTGCGGCTGATACCCTGGTTCGTGAATTCGAAATTAAACCCGCTGACCGTTCCGTTGAGATTTGGGCCGGCATGGCTGTGGTCGAGATCGAAGTTGGTGGCGAGTCCCACAGGCTGCAGCGGCAGCGTTTGGCCCTCCGCATTCACATAGGTGGAAGCGATATCGTAGCCTGCTGGGCTACACCCGGGCACCCCGCCGTTCGCGGTGCACAACCCCTGAAAGAGATTGTCGGGTGTCCGGTTTTCCTGAAAGATGACGATCACGTGCTTAATGGGGGTCGTGCCGTACTGGGCGTTGGCGACAGTTGCGAACAAGCCGGTGGCGAAAAGCAATACAACCCTGAGAGCGGATTTCACAATACTGCTCCTTCTCGGACAAGCGGTGGATGTCCGGGTGAAGAATGTTTCTCTTTAAAAAATTTAGTGAACTCTTAACGATGCATCTGACGCCGTCAGTACTTACGCAGACATCAAACCCTGCCTACTCAGATTAGTTGCAGTCATCTTCCTCGCGATATGCGTGACGATTCGAATTAAGCCCTTTAGAGGATTGAAGCGGAGTGCACAGAACGGGCCTCTTGCTTCGGAGCGCGCACGATTTTGTGTCACGCCAGGGCCGGTGCTAGACTTCGCCCATGGCTACTAAAAAGAAGTCCGCGAAGAAGTTGAAGAAAACTGGTGCCAAGGTGCGGGCGAAGAAGGCGGCCCCGAAAGCAAGAACTTCTGGGAAATCGGCTAGCAAGTCCGCGCGCAGCAGGTCTACTCAGGCCAAGTCGACTCGGAAAAAGTCAGCTCAAAGCAAATCCGCAGCTCCAACAAAAAAGTTGGGCAAGAAAGCGGCGAGCGGGAAGACTCTCAAAGTCGCTACCGACCAGCCCAGAAGGAAACAGCCGACACGAGCGGGAGCGCCATTCTCGCGCGACCTCACGGGCCCAGGTTCGGCTGGGCAATCGGGAGATTTGCAGGGACTGTCGAACATGGAAGGGGCAGATTCCGAAAGTGTCGACGAGTTGATCGAAGAAGGAAACGCGTTTGAGGCGGGCGTGGTGACGGGTGTCGAAGAAGCCGATGATAGCGGGGTGCGCGAAGTCCACACGCATGAGGTTCCCGAGGACGACGTGCCCGGCGAATACCTGGATGAAGAATAACCAAAGCAGAGTGAGCCGGGGATGTGCCCTCAACCGTAAGCCAAGAATTAAACTCAATTCGAATTGAAGGCTTCAGTCAGCGACATTACTTTGAGTGCATCTTTAATTTGATCAGCAGTTGCGGTTGACTTAAGACTGATAGCAACGGGCTCGGATGGAAGCAGATCGAAATAGTTATCCGAGCTTTGAACATCGAGGCCGCCAAATGAGAGAAAGACGCTTCGGGCCAGCTTTGCTGACTGGAGCGTAATCGTATAACCCTCTCCTGTCTTACTGATAGCAGTTTCAATCGTAGGGGCAACCGGCAGCTCAAGATTGTGCGTCACATCCAGGAATACAAGGTTCCGCGACACGCGTTTGCCGGCCACGTCTAGGTCAAACACTAGAAAGCTTTGGCGAGGGTTAGCCTTGGTTGACAGGGTAGCTTTGTCAACGCTGAGATAAATTGCATTCGACTGTGACGGAACTTGGACGTCTTTTGTCTGCTCCAGCAAAACATGCCCGGAGAAGTCGAGCAGGCGCATGTGGATTGTTCCAGATAGTGGTTGAAGCTTGTCCGAAATGACATACACGTCGACTTTGTCGTCGTCCAAGAACGGCGAGATCAGAACATCGTCATAGAAGCGCCGGGCGTAGTAATGCAGGGCTTTCCAACGGCCATAGTAGTCGATGCTGGCCCACGAAGCGACCGGCCAGCAATCATTCAACTGCCAATAGAGCGAGCCCATGGTGCGCGGACGCTGGCGGCGGAGGTGCTCGGCACCGATCTTGATGATCTCCGCTTGTTGCACCTGGCTGAGATAGACGAAGGAAGCGAAATCTTTCGGCTCGCGGTACTCGCGCAGCATGTAGGTGAGGATGCGTTCATTTCCTCCCTTATTTTTCTGGTGCGCCTGCATGACCGTGGAGCGGATATCAAAGTCTTCGGGCTTCGCAAAGGTGCGAATGGTACGCATCTCGGGGAATGATTGAAATCCGTATTCGGTCATGAAGCGTGGAAATTGCAGAGTGTAATCGGAGGCAGGAGCCTGCTGGTGCCAAACGGCCCAGTAATGCATATCGCCGTTATGCTGGTTGTCGGGAATTTCTTCGAAGTTGGCGCTGGGCGAACTGGGCGTGTACGGAGTGGGATCGGCATACTGCGCAACCGCGCCCTTGAGCACATCGGCGAAGAGGATTACATAATCCTGCCAGACGCGATCGCGAGTGTCGGGCGAGATCGAGGCTTTGAATTCCTGACGATCACCCCAGTGCCACCAGCCGGTTTCTACTTCATTATTTCCGCACCAGATCACAATGCTGGGATGATCGCGCAGGCGCTTGATCTGGTCGATCGCTTCTTGCCGGACGTTTTCCTGGAAGGGTACGTCACCCGGAACCATATCGCCGCCGAACATGAATTCCTGCCAAACCATAATGCCTAGCTCGTCGCAGATGTCGTAAAAATCATCGGACTCGTAATATCCGCCGCCCCATTCACGAACCATGTTCATGTGCGCGTCGCGGGCGGCTTGCAGAATGTTGCGATGAATCTCCGGGGTGACGCGATTCGGAAAGCTGTCGAACGGAATGACGTCCGCGCCTTTGGCGAATACAGAAATTCCATTGACCACGAACTCAAAACTCTTGCCCCATTCATCGGGAACGCGGCGAAGTTCAACCGAGCGTAATCCGGTCCTGGTTTCGGTGTGGGCTGCAAGGTCGCGCCCGATGCGGACAGAGGCGGCAAATCGATAGCGGCTCTGCCCACCGTACCCGATGGGATACCAGAGTTTCGGGAACGAAATCCGCAGAGGAAACGAAAGATGATTCATGCCGGCATTTAGTTGAAGCGTTTGAGTTCCATCGGCGGTTTGCGGTCCAGACATTTCATCGTGGGTCAGTGTGAGCGTGGCCGTGGTGGGGCGACTGGCTTCGATTTCCAATTCGGCGTTTACATTAGCTAACTCGGCAGTAATGCTTTGCTGATGAATATGGAAATTCTCAATCCGCAGCGCGTCCCATGTTTCAAGGCGAATCGGTTGCCAGATTCCTTCGGTCATAAAGCGCGGCCCCCAATCCCAACCGTAGTTATAAGGAGCCTTCCGGGTATAGGGAGCGGTCGCGATGTTTTCCTCGTTTCCGTAGTTATGAGTGGAGATGGAAGGCAAAATATAGGGAAGCGACTTAACGTAGGGAATCATCTTTTCCACGGCCGAATGAAATACGATGCGGAGGGTATTCGAACCGGCTTTCAGTTGTGTCTTAACGGGAACGCGCCAGTGGCGGAACATGTTGTCGGCGTGGAGAATTGGCTGGTCGTTGAGATAGACGTCGGCAAATGTGTCCAGCCCGGCAAAAAACAGATCGACGTGATCGTGCGCCAGCGTCGCAGCGTCGATCTGAAATGTTGTTTGGTACTCCCAGTCAGCGAGTCCGATCCATTGGAGGTGGAACTCGTTGTCTTTATCGAACGGCTCAGGGATGAGTTTGTTTTGGAGTAGGTCGGTCTGAACCACGCCTGGAATCTGGGCGGCATGCCATTCCTTGACGTCGGCTCGATCAGTATTCGCTACGGCTCGAAACTCCCAGCCCGAGTCCAGGTTTCGCGAGGAAAGTTCGGCGGCACGGAGTGGGGGCCCGATAAGAGCAGTCAAGAAAAGAAAGCCGAGACAATAAAATAGCCCTGCTGCGAGACTCAACATCAATCGATTCTGCATCGGTTGCATATCCTCATCCTCGTTGCGCTCGTGAGTTAATGTTGCGAATTTTGTTGCCCACTTGGTTGGGTCTGTGTAGAGCTGTTCTGCAGGCTTTGGAATTCCTGCATTTCATGTTGTGCCTCGGCCGTCTTCCCTTGCTTGCGATAGATTCCAGCCAGCCCGAAATGCGCCTGCGCCGCCAGCGAACTCTGCTTCTCAATCGAAAGCAATTTAGTCCAAGCTTTCTCGGCAGCGACAGCGTCGCCTTCAAGCGAAGCAGCTTTGCCCAGTGAATAGAGAGTCTCGGGCATATCCGGCATCAATTTGTCGGCGCGCAGAAGTTCTGCCCGGGCTTCGCGAACCTTGCCTTCTTCCAACAAGGCTTGGCCGAGACGGTATGCCGCTTCAGCGTTGCCCGGCTGCAGTTTGACCTGTACGCGAAATTCCTCTTCCGCCTTGGGCCATTGGAAAGCGCCAGCATACACCTCGCCCAGGGCAAGGTGAGCTTCTGGCAAACCCGGCCGCAGTCGCAAGGCTTCGCGATATTCTTTCTCAGCGTCCGGCATGCGGCGCAGCACGAAATAGTTTTCCGCCATGGCCTGATGCGCGCGTGCGGAGTCGGGATAGGCCGCCAACAGAGTGTCGATGGATTGTTTGGCGAGGAGACCACTGGCGCGGCCAAGGTAATAGAGGATATCCGAATCGTTCGGATGCGCCGCGAGCGCGGCCTGAAGATTTTCGACTGCCTCTGACAGTTGGCCGGTCTGAATTTGCGCAATTCCCAGCGCAGTTTTATCGGCCGAGTGCTGCAGGTGTGGAATGGCTTCACTGAAAAAACCCTGTGCGAGCAGAGCGTACCCGAGCAATTGGTGAGCCGGCGCTGAATCGGAACTGAGATCAAGCGCATGTTTGAGAGGCGGGATTGCAGAGCCGTAGTCGCCGGTCTCGATATAGGCTTGACCGAGGCTGATAAAACCGTCGGCAAACGCGGGGTCAAGTTCGGTCACCTTCTTAAACTCCCCAACTGCCATATCGAACTTTCGTTCTTTGTCGGCTGCGATTCCCGCTCGCATATGTTCGGCAGCCTGCGGCGACGCAATTTGCCATGCCAGCCAGAAAAATAAAAGGGCTCGGATCACGGCTTCTCCGGTTCACGCACTTCCATAAACTGATCGGCGCGAACATCATTCAGATTCTGGTGGATGCCCGATGGCCAGATAACTTCCACATTTGCTTTCTCCGCCGTGCCGAGTCCGAAATGAAGGCGTTTATCGCTGGCCGAAAGGTAACTGCCCGCGGAAGTTGCAAATCGTGTCTGCCCATTCACCTGCACGCGGGCTCCAAATCCATCGCGATTGCTGCGAGTGCCGCGGAGAGTGATGACGAGCCAATGCAGTTTGCCGCCGTGGTTCATAAATACTTGAGGATGGCCGCCGAGAGTGGTCATTACCACATCTTGCCAGCCATCATTATTCAGGTCGCCGAAAGCGGCTCCACGTGCGGCGGCCGGCGTCGTACTTCCAGAACCGACCCTCTCGAAGCGGCCATTGTGGTTCATCGCCAAAAGCGGGGGCTCAAGGTAATGAAGAGAAGGATCGATCTGCTCGACGTTGTCCAACACATGCCCTTGCGCGACAAACAGGTCTTTCCAGCCATCATTGTCGAAATCTTCCAGGCCAACTCCCCAGCCTGAACTCCCACTGGAGAGCAGGCCGAGGCCAGTCTCGAGACTGCGATAGCTGAAGGAACCGCCGCTATCGTTGTGATAGACGCCATAAATCTCGCGCGGCAATTCCGTCACGATCACATCTGGGCGACTGTCGTTATCGTAGTCCTGAAAGACGACTCCCATCCCCGAGAGCCGTCGTCCATCCTGCGAAAGAGCGGTGCCTGCCTCGAGACCAACTTCACTGAAGGTTCCGTTGCCGTTGTTGTGAAACAGATATTGCTGCATGCCGTCGTTGGCGACGAAGATATCCGTGAATCCATCGCCATCGTAATCGGCGAATGCTACGCCCAACGCGCGGCCTTTTTTCGCGGCGATACCCGATTTCTGGCTCACATCGGTAAATGTGCCGTCACCATTGTTGTGATAGAGAATGTTGGTGATAGCTGGGAACTCTTCGGGCGGACAATAAGTATGGTAGTTCCCCCCGCAATTCTTGCTGTGTTTGGTGTCCCAATCCATGTAGCGAGTCACGAAGAGATCGAGTTTGCCATCGTTATCGTAATCAAAGAATCCGGCTGAAACTGACCAGCCTCCGGCCGCCACTCCGGCTTTGGCGGTGACGTCGGTGAAGGTGCCGTCGCCGTTGTTGTGATACAGAATATTTTTCCCGTAGCTTGTGACATAGAGATCGGGATAGCCATCGTTGTCGTAATCCCCGACGGCGACTCCCATGCCGTAGTTTCCATCGCCGGCATTGGCCAAGCCTGCTTGCTGCGTGACATCCGTAAAGCTTCCATCTTTGTTTTGCCGGTAAAGCCGATTCCAGTAGCGTGGATCGTGGCGGTCGAAGTTTTCTGGCGTTTGCATCGGATCGGTTACGCGGCCCCCGTTTACCAAGAAAATATCCAGCAAGCCATCATTGTTGTAATCGAGAAGAGCGACCCCGCCGGGCATGGTTTCGATCAGATATTTTTGCGGTGTGGGAGAATTTTGCAGCGTAAAATCCAAGCCGCGCGGCTGGATGACATCGAAAAACGGTGGTGGGAGTGTTGCGGTTTGCAGCACCAAGACCAGGGCACAGCTTGCGCGAAACAAAGCGATGATCACTCAGATCCCTTCAATCGTCAAGCATATCGCGGAAATGAAGACCCGTGGGCAAGTTCCAACGTCGTAATTGCTAACGGCGGGTCGATTCCCGTTCGACGAGTCTCGGCGGAATCAGGATTTTCTTGGGTCGCATCGAACGCTTCGAAGCGATTTGTGCAATAAGCAGCTCGGCAGCGAGTGCTCCAATCTGGCAGGTCGCCTGGTCAACGGTGGTCAGTGGAACCGCCAAAACATCGCAATATTGCACGTTCCCGGCCCCAACCACCGCAATATCATCGGGTAGTTTGAGCCCTGCCTGAAGAATCGCTTTCATGGCGCCAATCGCAACCAGATCGTTGTAGCAGAAAACTCCGTCCGGAGGTGGTTGTTCCTTCAACATCTTCCGCATACCGTCGTATCCAGAAGTGTCCCCATGGCCGCCAGCCACGATGTAACGCGAATGGGCGCGCAAGCCGGCCTCCACCAAGGCACAACGAAATCCGAGCAATCTCTCGGTGGCGATTCCAACTTCTGGGCCGTGCAGGTGGGCAATGCGTGTGCAGCCCCGCGCAATCAGATGCTCCGTCGCCAGCCTGCCGATGGCACGGTTGTCGACTCCAACAAAACAGGCACGCAAGCCAGCAATAGGGCGGTCAATCAGAACATAGGGAGTCTTCCGCTGTTGCACTCGCTTGAACATATCGAGACAGCGCGAAGGCTGCGCTGAGGCGATGATTAATCCATCGACTTGCCGTGCCAGGAGGCAATCGACTTCGCTCGCTTCCAACTCCGGGTCTTCCTCGAACGATGAGATCACGAGATGATAACCGTGAGGGCGTACGGTGCGCGCGACGGCACGCGCAATTTCGGCAAAGAAAGGATGGCCGAACTCCGGCAGCAGCAAGCCAATCGTGTAGGTGCGTCGCGTAACCAGGCTGCGCGCCACCCAATTCATTTGATAATTCAGTTGCTTGGCATGCTGCAGTACCCGCTTGCGGGTGGCGTCGCTGATGCGGCCTTGATTTCGGAGCACTTTCGAGACCGTTACCACCGAGACTTTGAGGTCTCTCGCAATGTCCATCATGGTTACGGGCATGCGCGGGAGAGCATAACACCAATCAAGGGTTAACGATTAATCTAATGGAAAACAATTATTTTATTCTTGACAACGGTTGCTCCTATGTTCAAAAATCCACGCCACCGAATTTTGCGGATATTTGGGGAATCCTGCACCGGAAAGAGTGTTTATGCCACGTCGCATATTGTGGAGCCTGCTCGTCACGTTGTGCCTGATCGTATCTGCCTCTGTTTCTCTCTATAGCCAAAGCACCTACGGTTCGGTGTCTGGAGCAGTTGCCGATACCTCTGGCGCTGCCATCACTGATGCTACGGTGACCCTAACAAACGCAGGTACAGCGGAGAAGCGTACGCAACAAAGTGGCGCAGATGGACTGTTCACTTTTGTGAACCTATTCCCCGGCCAATACCGGATTGACGTGGAAAAGCAGGGATTCAAGCACTTTGTGCGCTCAGATGTGACGGTCCAGGTGCAGCAGGACACTCACATCAACGCTGCGATGCAAGTCGGCGAGGTCAGTCAGGTAGTCGAAGTGACGTCGGAGACTCCGCTGTTGCAGGCCGAGACCTCCTCGCTTGGCCAAGTCGTCGAGCAGCGCAAGGCCGACGAGTTGCCCTTGAACGGACGAAATATTTTCAACTTAATCACAATTTCTCCGGCGGCGGTTGCTCAAGGCGGATCTGGTGGTTCGCCGGTAGGCCAGAATCCGTTCAGTTGGGGCAACTACCAAATCGGAGGTTCCTTCGCAAATCAGGGGGCAGAGTACCTAGATGGTCAACCCCTGAATATCGGCTATATCAATCTCCCAATCATCATTCCGACGCAGGATTCCGTCGGCGAATTCAAAGTGCAATACAGCAACCTGGGCGCTGAGTGGGGCAAATTCTCCGGCGGCGTCACGAATCTAAGTACGAAGTCCGGCACCAACAGCTGGCATGGCTCCGCCTATGAGTATTTCCGCAACAAGGTTCTGAATGCCAACGAATACTTCAACAAGCAGTCTGAGTTGGCGGCCGGCCAGGCCAACGAAGCCCCGCCGTGGACGCAGAACCAGTACGGGTTCCAGGTGGGCGGCCCAGTCATCAAAGATAAGACGTTCTTTTACGTCAGCTGGGAGCAATACCGGCAGCGCACGGGATCTCCTTTCACAACTACCGTTCCGGCGGCCGGGGAGCTTACTGGGGATTTCTCGTCGCTTTGCACACAAGCCGGGGGTACGTTCAATGGTGCTGGGATGTGCAGTGCGGCAGCGGGGCAGCTTTACGACCCATATAGCGTAAACGCTACGACCGGTGCGCGCACACCCTACCCCAACAATCAAATCCCCACTTCGGAATTCGGCACCGCTACGCAGGTGCTTTGGAAAAAGTATTTTCCGGCGGCGAATCAGGCCGGCGATGTAAATAATTTCCTGAGTGCGGCACCGGCGGGCGGCAACACTAACGAGTTCGTGGCGCGCGGGGATCAGAATCTTGGGAACAATACGCACGTATTCGGAAGATTTTCTTATTTCGGATTAACAGACTTGCCAGTCAATCCATTCGGAACGGGCCTCTGCCTCGATCGCTGCGCGGAAAAATATCACTCGAAGTTGCTGGCGATCGGCGTAAACCATGCTTTTACGCCAACGACCATTCTCGACGTAAACATCGCGGCGAGCCGGTTCGTCTACGGACGTCAGCCTATTCTCTCGGGGTTCGACTTAACGACCTTGGGCTGGCCTTCAACTTACAACAGCCCGCCAAGCTCAATTCGAACCCCGCCGACCCCGGCGTTCCCGTTCCCCAATGACGTGGGAAAGTCGCAGGGCAACAGTGCTATCGGCGACCACAATACGCAATACAACATCACGCCGGCTTTTACCCTGATCCGAGGCAAGCATACGATTCAAGCCGGTGCTCAGGTCGAGTGGGGATTGGACAATTACTTCCAGACGAACATCGCCAGCGGCGCGTTCGCATTCGGAGGCAACTGGACAACTCAATATGCCGCGGGCGGGACCGCTGCCGCCACAGCATGCAGCGCTAACCCCCTGTTGTGCAGCAACCCTAATTACGCGTTTGCCGACTTCCTGCTCGGCCTGTCGCAAAATGAAGGCAACTTCGTCAATCAGACGGAGGGGGTGGCTCAGGTTCCCGCCCTGACCAAAGGATCGCAGGTCTACCGTGCCTTGTTTGCGGACGACACGTGGCATTTGACCCCGAAGTTGACTGTCAACTTGGGCCTTCGCTACGAACTGCAAGGGACTTGGTCTGACGCCTACGGTCGGCTCTCTTACTGGGATCCCCTGGCAACCAATAGCACCGCTAGTGGCTGCTTCGGACCTGGCACGAGTTGTCCGGGCGACGCGTTCCTCGTGGGAACGGGGCGGAACCACAGCAACAACAACATCCCGATGGATAAGAAGGCATTCTCTCCACGGCTTGGCTTCGCCTACGCCTTGGATCAAAAAACCGTCATACGCGGCGGGTATGGCATCTTCTACATTCCTAACTACGTCTCCTTCGGTCTCAACCCCGACAACGACTTCGTGAATCTTGCCAGCACGCCGCTCCATGCTACAAACGACTCGTTCATCACCCCGGCGGCTATGCTGGATGGGGACGCCTGCTCGTACCACTTCACCGGGGCCTCAGCGTTTCCGGTAAGAGGCCCAAACGCCTTTGGCTGCGCCCAGTCGGGCCCGTTCGGGAATTCTGGAATCCTCCCTCCGCCGGGGCGTAATTTTTCGCCGTTGGCTTCTACTCTGGCTCCGTTCCCCGCCGACATCTCGAGTTTCGCACTCTTTACCGCAAGCCCGAACCTAGCTCCGTATTACGGCGCCAGTGGTCATGGCAATCCGCAATGGGGCTATGTCCAGCAGTGGAATTTCGACATCCAGCGTCAGCTTCCCGCTGGTTTCTTCGCCGATGTGGCTTATGCGGGCTCGCACGGTGTTCATTTGGAACAGTATCAGACTGAGGTTAACCAGCTTCCCGATACAGATTGGTCACAGGGAGCTGCCCTCACAGCGACGGTTACCAACCCGATGGCTGGCACAAACCCCAATGCCTCGCTGAACGGCGCAACTATTGCGAAGGGTCAGCTGGAGCGCCCCTATCCGGAATACAACCAGGTACAGTTGGCCGGGTTCGGATGCTGCAGCAGCACTTACAACTCCCTGCAGGCTACAGTAACTCGCCGGTTTCAGGGCGGTGGGACGCTGCTGGTGGCTTACACCAACGCAAAGCTCCTAAGCAATACCGACACTCTGACGAGTTGGCTGGAAGGGCCAACTGGTGGGGTTCCCGGCGTGCAGGACTGGGATAATCTCAAAGGGGAAAAATCGCTTTCCGCGCAGGACGTTTCTCAGCGCCTTGTGATCAGTTACGTGCTCGATCTTCCCTTCGGCCGCGGAAAGGCATATGCAAATAACATGAGCGGGCTCGCGAACGGAGCAATTTCCGGCTGGGGAGTCGATGGCATTACCACGTTCCAACGCGGCTTCCCGCTGAAGATCAGCTACTCGGGCTCGACCGCACTGGAAGCTGCAAACCTTGGAGTCTCAAATATTCGGCCTGACGTTGTTCCCGGATGCGACAAGAAAGCCGGTGGCGGCCATATTACGAATTGGTTTAACACGGCTTGCTTCGCGAACCCGCCAGATTACGGTCCGGGCACTGAAGCGCGTGTCGATCCCACACTTCGCGGACCGGGAATCGACAACTTTGACTTCGCTGTATTCAAGAGAACGCAGGTCAGTGAGAAGTTGGGTATCGAGTTCCGTACGGAGTTCTTCAATCTGTTCAACCATCCGTACTTCTCCATGCCGGCAACTGGCTTCGGCGGCGTCGGAGTATCCAACGGATTCGGCGTAATCAATTCAACAATTCAAGGCGGTGTGGCCTCACCGGAACGCCTGATTCAGTTTGCTCTAAAAGTCGTATTCTAAAAACCTCTGAGCCAGGAATATCACTCCTGGTCCAGATCCAATTTGCGATGCGGAGTCTATATGCTGGCCAGCAATGGCCAGCATTAATTTTTCCAGTTCAATGTTCAGACTATGAGAACTCTTCATACCATCGACTACTCTGAAGCGAAGCGCGCTGTCGACCTCATCGTTGAGAAAGCCTTGCAGATGCAGAAGGCGGCCGCGATCGCGGTTGCTGACGCGCATGGGGATTTGATTTACTTTGTGCGCATGGACGGGGCTCCGGTTTCATCCATCCGTATTGCCATCAATAAAGCCTGGACGGCGGCCCGCGAGCGCAAGCCGACAAAGGAAATCGGAGACAAGGTGAAGCATCCGGAGAAGGGACATGACATTGCCTACTACGGTGATCCGAAATACGTCGGATGGGGTGGTGGATTGCCGATTTGGAAAAATGGCGAAGTAGTCGGAGCGATCGCGGTCAGCGGGCTCTCGTCGAATGAAGATATCGCTTTGGCTACCTTGGGTGTGGAGTTGATCGCCGGCTCGTGAATTCCTTTGCCGCCGAAATAATAATTCGAACCGGTGGCTCCTTAGCGCGGCGGCAGATCGCAGGGCTCTCAGGTTCCAGAAGAACGTTCGCGAACTGATAGGGGAGAGTATCTCTGCCTCGGCTTACGCCAGTCTTCCGAGGAATTGGCTAGGGCCTTCATCTCCTGGCGGGATTTCCTCATCTCCAGCGCTTGCAGGGATTGGTTGATTTTCTGTTGCATCTGCCGCAGGTAGGCTTCCTGTTTTTCCAGCATCTGGGATTGGATGGCCTCGGGCGTTTCCGCCGGTTCGGTTTGCACCGAGCAAAACTCTAGGCCAAAACAAAAGCCCGAGCGATGGCGAATGAGGCCGGCCACGCGGATCCGTCCCGAGGTCTGGAACTGGACCTCCATCATCTCCCCAGGCTGCAGGTTGACCCCCCCATAGAGTTCCATACCGGAGCGGCTCAATTCAGAAACCAATCCGGGGACAATGATGTCGGCAGCGTCCGGGTTTGCCGCGATTAAGACCGGCAGGTGAACGTGGTATCGAGGCCATCGGCGAGTATTAGTTTTGTTCATATCGAAAAAGTTTCGATCAAACGCGAACTAAATGAAACGCAAACTAGTTGAGCAAGCCGGGATGTAACAAATAGGCCGCAGTAGCCAGACCGAGGGTGAGCAGAGCAACCGCTCCGGCCAGCTTCAACCGCCAGGAACGCGGTTCGTGATGCGGCGCGGATGCGGCACGCAGTTTTTCAATCCAAAGCTGCTCGAGTTTGTTCTCGCTGGACTGCTGCCAGATAAGATCGCCGAGACGGCGGTGATCGTCGGCCGCAAGCGAAACGAAGCGGAACGGTTGCAATATATGGTTGATGGGGTGGAGCATCTCCGCACCTCCGAGCACCGCACCGGCTCCGGTTAGGAACATCAGCTTGACTTGCGATCCCTGGACGATTGGCTGAGGGACCGCAAGCAGACCCCCGGTGAGAGAAACTGTCTGCAGGTTAGCTCCGAGGCGTTTCCCGTTTGGCAGTCGAAGCACCGCCGGAGTCTTGCCTGCAAGGTAGGCGCGTGGGACGCGCCACGGCTGGCGGGATTGGGGGATGCTTCCCATAGTGAGTCCCTAGTATGTGGCAGAGGTGGTTACTAACAGAAGATTACGTAAGTGCCGGTTGAGGTGTGGTTACGGCAATTGCGCGGCGCGAAACGGTCCGTGGCAATATTCCGCATCCGAGCTTTACAATCGTGATTCATGTCTGTGAGCGTTCGATCGTTCGCGAAGATTAATCTGGGGTTGCGCATCGGTGCTCGTCGGCTGGATGGGTTTCATGAGTTGCTAACCGTTTATCAGACGATTGGTTTGCATGATTTAATCCGCGTGAGCATTATTCGTGGCACGGGGATCGAAATCCGCTGCAGCGATGCGAGAGTCCCGAAAGATGAATCGAATACCTGCTATCGCATTGTCGAAAGGGCCTTACATGCGCTGAAGGCGAAAGGGAAGGTCATAATCGACATCGAGAAGCGGCTGCCCGTGCAGGGTGGGCTGGGGGGAGCCTCCTCGAATGCAGTAGTGGCATTGTTGGGGCTGGAGTGCGTGCTGAAGAAATCCTTGGACACGGAAGAACGGTTAAGGATTGCGGCGGAAGTTGGTTCTGACCTGCCGCTGTTTCTTGTGGGCGGGACGGTGTTGGGCGTGGGGCGCGGTCAGCAAGTGTATCCGCTAACCGATTTGCCGGCGATGGCGTGCGTGGTTTTGCTGCCGGAAGTGGGAGTTTCAACGCCCAAAGCATTTGCCGAGTGGGACCGAAAATTGACGGTGCCCGACGCATCCGATAGAATGGTTGAGCTTGGCCAAGGGCTTTCGGCGTGGTTGAGCGAGAGTTACTCCGGTGCTCCTTTTGGTAAAAGGGGCCGGCGCGAGAATCCTCTTCTCGAGCTTGTCCGGGCCGGGATCAAGAACGACTTCGAAGAAGTCGTCTTTCCTGAGTATCCCGAACTGAGTGAAGGTAAGACGGCGCTAGAGCGAGCGGGCGCGAAATATGCCTCGCTATCAGGGTCCGGGTCAGCGTTGTACGGGCTATTTGCTTCGACGGCATTGGCGCGCGCCGCTGTGGCGCGGCTTCGACGGCAGGGGTGGGTGACGCAGGCCACGAGGACCTTGACGAGACGGGCTTATTGGGAACGAAGGTTTGTGTCAGCGGCGGGCCGGTGAATTTTTGATTGTTGATTTTTGATTGTTGATTGACAATGAAAGTGTTGGGTGACGGGGTTCGATCATCACTCCAACAATCAAAAATCAACAATGGTTTACTGGGCCGTCGACTAATGGTAGGTCAAGTGCCTTTGGAGCACTTTGTCTAGGTTCGAATCCTAGCGGCCCAGCCAGAGATCGGCTTCTAGCTTCTAGCGAGCGGAGACTTTGATTGGCTAGAACTGGTAGCTAAAGCCAGCAGCTTCGAGAGCTAACTATGGCTACTTTAGTTACGCCGGCGGAAAAAACGGAGAAGGTCGAAAAGCAGATTCCACCCACGCCTGAAGAGAAGCCGGATCGCAAACAGCGTGCGCGGGTGGATGAGAAGTTCAAAATCTTCAGCGGTACGGCCAACGAGCCACTGGCCGATGAAGTCTGCCATTTTCTCGGAATGCAGCGCGGGCAGGCGCAGGTGATCCGCTTTGCCGATGGTGAAGCGTATGTGCAGATTCAGGAGAATGTGCGCGGCGCGGATGTCTTCGTGATGCAGCCGACGTGCCGCGCGACGAACAAAGATAGCGGAAGGAGCACCAGCGTTGACGAGCACTTGATGGAGCTTCTGCTGATGATCGATGCGCTGAAGCGCGCGTCGGCGCGGCGGATCACAGCAGTGATGCCTTATTTCGGTTACGCCCGGCAGGATCGCAAAGATAAACCCCGCAGCCCGATTTCGTCGAAGCTGGTGGCGGATTTACTGACCACGGCCGGAGCGCACCGGGCGCTGATCGTGGATTTGCATACGCCGCAGCTGCAGGGATTTTTCAATATTCCGGTAGATCATCTGTTCGCTTCTCCGGTGCTGGTGGATCACTTCAGAAAGCTGAACCTGCCGAATCTGACGGTGGTTTCGCCGGACGCGGGCGGAGTGGAGCGGGCACGGTTTTTCGCGAAGAAGGTGGATGCGGCACTGGCCATCGTCGACAAACGCCGTGTGGAAATGAATGTTGCCGAAGTGATGCACGTCATCGGCGACGTGCATGGGCGGACCTGCTTGATAATTGACGACTTGATTGATACCGCGGGCACACTGGTGAAAACCGCGGCGGCATTGATGGAGAATGGCGCGACCGAAGTTTATGCTTGTGCGTCGCATGCAGTGCTCTCTTTTCCGGCGGTAGGGAACATTGCGAAATCAGTGATCCGCGAAGTAGTGGTGACGAACACGATCCCGCTGACCGAAGAAGCCAAGCAAGAGCCGAAGATTCGTGTGCTCTCGATTGCGGGATTGATCGGACGGGCGATCCAGGCCAATCACGAAGAGACTTCGGTGAGTAAGTTGTTCACCTAGCGGTGGCAGTGGTGGTTACGTAGAACAGCAGGTTCCTCCGTTCCGCCGTCCCCTTCGGCTTCGCTCAGGGTCCGGCGGCGGTCGGAATGACAAATCCTTGTTGGATGGGAATAATTTATGGCAACTACATTGGAACAGAACACCCTCGAGGCGCAACCGCGAGAAGCGGGAACGAAAAACCACGCCCGTCGAGTGCGCCGCGAAGGCAAAATTCCTGGCGTAGTTTATGGCGCCGGCAAGGACGCTTTGCCGGTCAGCGTGGATCCGCGGCACGTGTTGCGCATCCTGCGCTCGGATAGCGGCCACAACACGATTTTCGATCTTGCGCTGAATGGCGGGGAGCGCACCAAGGCGATGATCGTGGATTGGCAATACGAGCCGATTAAAGGCCATCTGCTGCACATCGACCTGAAGCGCATTGCCATGGACAAGGCCCTGCGAGTCAACGTGCCTATTGTTCTTCAGGGCGTGCCGGTGGGCGTAAAGACCGAAGGCGGGATTCTCGAGCAGATGCTGCGCGAAGTTGAGATTGAGTGTCTGCCCGGCGACATTCCCAGCCACATCGATGTCGACGTGAGCGAGCTGACCTTCGGCAAGGTGCTGCGCGTTTCGGATTTGCCGCACAACGAGAAATTGAAATTCCTAACCGAAGCGAATCAGCCGGTGGCTCACGTGACTTCGGTCAAGGAAGAAGTTGTGGCGACGCCTGAGGCGGTTGCGGCGGAGGCAGGAGCCGCTCCGGCGGAACCAGAAGTCATCAAAAAGGGCAAGGCGGAAACCGAGGAAGAGGGTGCAGAGGCTGCGCCCGCCGAGAAGGGCGAGAAGAAGGCCGAGAAGAAGGAGAAAAAATAAGGAGTGGGCCGAACGTGATTTTCGCGTGACAACCTCTGCGACGCTTCGCAGGGCTCACCCCAGATTCTTCGCTGCGTAAGAAACGCTTGCTCAGAATGACAGCTACGAATCGCAGCGGAGGAAAGCAAGACGGTGAAACTCATCGTAGGTCTGGGCAATCCTGGTGATGAGTATCGACTCACGCCGCATAACGTTGGGTTCCTGGCGGCCGATCGTATTGCTCATGAGGCCAAGGTTGAGATCAGGAACCGGCAGTGCCGGGCATTAACGGCGAGGGTTCAAATTGGCGGCGAGCTGGTGCTGCTGGCCAAACCCGAGACGTACATGAATCTCAGCGGCATTTCGGTGAGGGAGCTGCTCGAGGAGTACGATGCGAAGCCGGACTCGGACCTGATCGTGATTCAGGACGAGTTGGATTTTCCGCTGGGCACGTTGCGCATTCACACGCGGCGAAGTTCGGCGGGGCATAACGGGATCGAGTCGATCATTGATGCGCTGGGGACGCAGGATTTTTTGCGCATCCGGATCGGCGTGGCTCCGGATTACAAGGTCGAAGACGGGAAGGGATACTTGCTTTCGCCGTTTCGTAAGGCTGCGCTGACAGTCGTGGATGAGGTCCTCGACACAACCGCAGAAGCGGTGAAAGTGATTTTGACCGAGGGCGCGGCGGCGGCGATGAATCGCTTCAACCGCAAAGAAGAAGATTAGTAGTCAAGATTTGGAGATGGCACATGAATCGTACTTATGAATTGATGTTTATTGTCCGGCCGGATATGGCGGATGAGGATCTCGACAAGCTGATTTCGAACCTGGAGGCGACTGTAACTTCGGCCGCCGGCTCGATCAAAAGCGTGGATCGCATGGGCAAGCGCCGCTTGGCTTACATGGTGCGCAAGTTCCGCGAAGGTGTTTATATCCTGATGACGATTGAAGGCGCGGGAAGCGTCGTCCACGAATTAGAGCGTCGCCTGCGCGTCACCGAGCCGGTGATCAAGTTCCTTACCGTGCGGATCGATGAAGAACAGAAGCGCCTGGACAAGATTAAGAAGCTTCGCGAGGCAAAGAAAAAAGTGAGCGCACAGCCCGCTGCGGAAGCAGCGCCCGCGGCGCCGGCAGAGGAAACTCCAGCAACGGCATAAGAACAGTGGTCAGTGGCCGGTGGTCAGTGACCCACAACCTGCGCAAATGATTGAACTGGCTCTCTGATCGCTAACCACTGATCACTGGCCACTGTTTTACAAGGAGCATTATGACTGAAGAAACCAAAGCAGCAGCGCCGGTGCCGTCGCGGCCTTCCGGCGACGGACCGCGTTCGGGAGGGGACCGTCCTCGGTTTGGAGGCGGCGGTGGAGGTGGGGGCCGTTCCGGTCCTGGCGGACCTCCGCGTGAGGGTGGACGGAAGTTTTTCAGGCGGAAGAAAGTTTGCAAGTTCTGCACCGAGAAGATCGCCGACATCAACTACAAAGATTACCGGCTGCTCGGGCAGTTCGTTGCTGAGAGCGGCAAGATCGTGCCCCGGCGATTGACCGGAGTGTGCTCGCCGCACCAACATCGACTGGCCACGGCGATCAAGCAGGCGCGGAACATTGCACTGCTGCCGTTCGCGGGACGGGCATCGTAGAAAAGCAGCTTCCAGCTCCCGGCTCCTAGCTTTGTCACATTGGAGCCAGGGTTAGCTAGAAGCTGGCAGCCAGAAGCTAGGAGCCATCATGGAAGTCATTCTTAAGGAAGATGTAACCAAGCTGGGATCGCGCGGCGATGTGGTAAAGGTTGCCGAAGGATACGGGCGGAATTTTCTTTTGCCGCGCAGGCTGGCCATTGAAGCTACCGCGGGTAACAAGGCTGTCATTACGCAGATGAAAGCTGCGTCGGTGCGGCGCTCGGCCAAAGAAAAGAGCCAGGCCGAAGAACTGGCCAAGCAGTTTGAAGGCTTGTCGGCAACGTTCCAGAAGCGCGCCGGCGAGCACGATCAATTGTTCGGCTCCGTTACTTCCAGCGACATTGCTGAAGCCATTGCGAAGAAGGGAATCAATCTCGACCGGCGCCAAGTCCAACTTCACGAGCCGCTGAAGACGCTGGGCGAGTTCACGGTGCCGGTGAAGCTGCATAAGGACGTGACTGCCCATTTGAAGGTTGTGATCGAGAAAGAAGCGGTCGCGGAGTAGGGTCGCTCACTTGGTTAATCGGAAGTCCCCGTGCAGCGACGCGCTGGAATCTTCGCCTACCCATACGTCGAACTGCTCAGGCTCGACTACCCACTTCTTTTCGGTGGGGCTCCAGAATTGCAACTCGTCTTGTCCGAGCGCGAAGTGGACAGTCCGTTTCGCGCCTGGTTCTAGCGCAACTCGCTCGAATCCCTTCAACTGCCGCACCGGTCGAGAGGCGCTGCCTGCGCGCTGGTGGATGTAGAGCTGGACCACGGTATCGCCAGCGCGGTTGCCGGTATTGGTGACATCGGCTGAGACATCGATTTTGCTTCCGGCGTGCGCGCTTGGAGTGACCTTTAGATTGTCGAAGGCAAACGTCGCATAGCCAAGGCCGTAGCCGAACGGGTAGAGCGGCGTGCTGGGTAGGTTCCAATAACGCGACTTGAAATCGGGATTGATCTCCGGGTTTTGAGTGAGGTTGTGGTTGTAATAGAGAGGCAGCTGTCCGGAACTGCGCGGCCAGCTCACGGGCAAGTGGCCCGACGGATTGGCATCGCCGAAGAGTATGTCAGCGATTCCATTGCCGCCCTGGCTTCCCGGATACCAGGCTTCAAGAATGGCGGGCACATGCTCGGCGGCCCAGGAAATATCCAGCGGGCGGCCGTTGACGAGCACGAGAACAACGGGCTTTCCTGTGGCGGATATAGCCTCCAGCAGTTCTTCCTGACCGTTCGAGAGTTTGAGCGAAGATCGCGAGGCGTACTCGCCACTCATCAGATCAATCTCACCCAACACCAGCACGGCCACATCGCTCTGCCGCGCGAGGGCGATGGCCTCTTCGATTGATTGTTTTGCCTCCTGCTCCGTCTGACTTGGTTCCTCCTGCAACGCCGCGGTCAGGGCAAGCCCTTCAAACGGCGAGGGAATTAAGCGCCTGAGGTTCGGCCCATGTGCGAACGCGACGTGGATGGCTGGCCCGACCTTTTCCCGAATTCCCTGCAGGATGCTGACCGTGGGGCCGGGTTTCACCAGCGCACCCCACATTGAAAGCAGATCGTTATGCGCATCGGCGAGCGGGCCAATTACCGCGATGGAATGAACGGTCTTGCCTGACTTATCCAAAGGCAAGAGTCCGCCCTGGTTGCGCAACAACACCACAGAGCGTTGCACAGCATTGCGAGCCAGTTGCTGATGCGCGGGATCGTTAAGCGTGGAGTCGATACGTGATTCATCAATGTAAGGATGCTCGAACAATCCCATGCGGAACTTGGTTTCCAAAATCGGCAGGACGGCATCGTCGATCTGCTGCATAGTGATCCGTTTTTGATCAAGTTCCGTGGGCAGATACTTGAGGTAAGTGCCGCTGGCCATATCCATGTTTAAGCCGGCGGTGAAGGCCTTGTGGGCGGCATCCTGCGGATCCCGCGCATAGCCATGGATTCTCAGGCTGCGAACCGCAAATGCATCGCTCACCACAAATCCCCGAAAGCCCCACGAATCACGCAGAACGTCTTGCAGGAGCCATCGGTTACCACTCGCCGGAACGTCGTTCAGATCCATGTAAGCGCTCATCAGGCTGCCGGCTCCGGCATCGACAGCCGCTTTGAAAGGAGGCAGGTACGTGTTCCACATTTGCTCTTCGGGAATGTAGGAAGAATCGTAGTCGCGTCCTCCGTCAACCGCCCCATAACCGGCGAAGTGTTTCGCGCAGGCCAGCACGCGGTCTGGAGCACCTAACTGCTTGCCCTGAAATCCCAGCACCTGGGCTCGAGCCATCGCAGTTCCCAGATATGGGTCTTCTCCCGCACCTTCGACCATGCGTCCCCACCGCGCATCCCGAGCAATGTCCACCATAGGAGCGAAGGTCCACTGAATTCCGACGGCACGAGCCTCTTGCGCAGCCACGGCTTGCGCATCCTCCACCATCTTCGTATCCCACGACGACGCCATGGCGATCGGCGCCGGGAAGATGGTGTGGTAGCCATGGATGACATCCAGGCCGAAAAGCACCGGGATGTGCAGCCGCGATTGTTCGACCGCGACATGCTGCAGGCGATTGATCTCCTTGGGTTCGGAAATCCACAGGATGGAACCTGCACCCACCTGCTTGAGGATCTCTTCTATGGGCTGCTTTATATTCTCCTTGAATTCGGCAGCGTCCACTCCGGGAAGCTGTGACAACTGCGCGATCTTTTCGTCGAGAGTCATCTGCCCGAGCAGGTGGCTGGCCTTGTCACGGACCTGAGCGTTGGTCAAGTGGCCGTCATTGTCGCGCGTTGCGCTGGATTGCCCCGCGACTGACATCGGCACACAGAGGAGGGTTGCGAATGCGATCAGGATGAATAACGTAGCCGGTCTGCCCAGTTTGAGCACCACGCTTTCCGCTCGGCGGCCGCATTGTCGCAGCCGGGTGGATTATACACCGACGATCCTCCTTTACGTCCCGGTGATTCGCTGAGGACTCCCGGCGAGTTCACGGTGCCGGTGAAGCTGCACAAGGAGGTCACTGCGCATCTGAAGGTGATTATCGAGAAGGAAGCGGTCGCGGAATAGTTCTGGCGAAGATTGACCCGGGAGTTATTGTCCGGGCTTTTTTGGGTCCCGGCTTCGTCCGGCTTTGATTCTGATCATGGGCAAGTTAGCGTCAGCCTGCGCAGGGAGCCGTTGCTCCACCCGCTGCCGTCGGTCGGTAAATGAGTGAAGTAAACGTAAAAGCTCTTGCCCAGCGTGTGGGGGTCCTCGCCGAGTCCGACTGCAGTGGGATAAGCGGCAATTGGACCATAGGTGCCGATCGTGATGGGAAGGGTCCAGGTCAGTCCGTCGATCGACTCGGCGTAAGCGAAGGACGTGTCGTCAGATATCACCATTACATAGCGTTGCAAGGCGCTGTTGTAGTGGATGTCAAGATAGCCTGAGAATGGGGAGTCGGGAATGAGGTCGGTGGAAGCTCCTCCAAGAGCAGGTTGCAGGCGCCAACTGCCTTTATAGAATTTCTCGAAGGGGATGGAGTGATGCGGTGACGCTCCGAATGCGCCCTCCAGCACATCGGCAGCTAATGCCCGCGCGACCGAGACATTCGTAGTAGTCGAAAGGCGGTCGGAGTTCGTAGTGTGAAGCGAACCGTTCGCGATCCAGTCGGGAAAATAGAGATAGAAATACTTGCCGTCGCGTGACAGGACAAGCGGTCCGTCGCCGATTTCAAAGCCGTCGAGACCGACGGCGTAGGCCTGGTTCAATCGAACGATCTCGCCGAGATCGGTCCAGTGCAGGCCGTTGTCCGTTGAAGCAACCAAACCGAGAGCCGCATAGAGCGCGTCATTTGGGAGTTCTGCGTGATAAGTGGCCAGCAGGTTACCAGCGCCGGTCATGCCGATGGGAACCTGGTAGACGGGGCCTCCGCCCATGTATCCGTAATTGGGATAGACGGGGTTCACCGACACATTGGGGTTCGCAGAAACGCTTACGTCTTCCGGGTTACCGGTCCCCAATGGGTTGTCGAGTGTCCCGACGGTGGTGGTAAACGATCCCGACTTGTTGTTGCCGACCCAATGGCCCTCCCACATCTGCCGATAGTGCGCACCACCGTCACTTCCGAAAAACTCATAGCCATCGCTGGTCTTGATGACGCCGAGAGGCGTGTCGGGCCAATCGAACGTGTCTGTGAGTGGCGGCTGAGCTTTGGCGCCGGCCGCAAGGCGCTGCGCCGGAGACACCACGACAACGGGCGAGGTCACCGACGGCTGACAAAGCGGAGTCAGGGCCTGAGCGACGCTAACCGTCGGCAAAAGCTGCAAAAAGAGGGCCGGCAAGAAAAGAGAGGTCGACGGCAATTGGGGCGACATGACATATCCTCGAATCTGATGTCGGACGAAACTAAGGGAGGATGACCTATACGTCTGCCTATAGTGTACGTCGGTTAAGAACACAGAGTGCGACGAAATGTCGCGTGCCCATGTGGCTCGCAGCATTCGCGGCTGCGGGAGCTGCGAAGGTGACGACAGCCAACTGTTCTGTTTCCCGCTAAAGCATTCTGTAAGAATCACCTACGTCCCCTAAAACCTCGCACCGGCCTATAATCTGTGCTCACGGTTCCGCTGACTGAGCGTCTATTCCTATGCAAGCCTGGGTACGGCATCGACACCAGGCGGTATAGGAAAACGATAAAACATGCCGGCCGATGTTTGGGCAGTAACACTTGCGGTTGGTGAACGGGCGCACTCGAGAACGAAGTCCGAGCGAGTAGAGAGAGTCAGCGGTATCCAAAACCCCACGTGGGGCCGCATGGCTGGGCAAGAACGCCGCATCGACGATACGATCCTCATTCGCGAGGCGCAACGCGGAGACCGCGCCGCCTTCGAGGAATTGGTTCGTCACTACGATCAGGCGGTGCTGCGACTCGCGCTGCACCTCACCGGTACCGAGCAAGACGCCCAAGACGTCTATCAGGACGCCTTTCTGAAGGCTTACAAGAACATCGGGAGCTTTCGTTTCGAGTGCTCGTTTTATACGTGGATCTACCGCATCGTGACCAATCTTTGCCTGGATCACCTGCGCAAGAAAACGGTGCGAAAAGAAGATGCGCCGGTGGCGAAAGACGCGTCCGGCGGGGAGTATGACCTGCTCGATCAAGTGCCGGACGGCCGGGCGGGGGCGAATCCGGAGCGCGATTTGATGCGCCGGCAGTTGGGAGCGCGAATTTTCGGAGCCCTGGAGAAATTAACGCCGCGCGAGCGCATGGTGTTTGAACTCAAGCATTACCACGGCTTGAAGCTGCGCACCGTGGGCGAGATTTTGCATACGACGGAAGAGACCGCGAAGAATACGCTGTTTCGAGCCACTCAAAAACTGCGAGGGCAGTTGGCCGATATGAGATGAGGGAAACGGGGTTACTATGAAGTGCGAATGGGTACGAGAGAATATCACGCTGCAGGTTTATGGCGAGCTGGCCGATGATGCCCGTCATGAATTAGAACAGCACGTGGCGCGGTGCGCCGACTGCGCCGCCGAATTGAAGGCGGAGCAGGAGTTTCACGCGCTCCTGTCACAGGCTGCGGAGACGGAACCTACGCCGAACTTGCTGGCAGCTTCGCGCATGCGGTTGCAGGAAGCACTGGAGACGGCCGAGCAAGGGCGTTTCTGGCATCGGCTGGCATTCGATCCGGCGAACTGGCTGCGGCAGGTGCGGTTCTCGCCGGCGCTGGCATCTGTGATTCTGATCCTGGGATTTGCCGGTGGCGTTGGCACCTCCTACAAAGTATTAGTTCATCAGCCACAAGCCGCCGCCACGAGCGCGGCTCCCACTCCAGCCGAAGCTTCGATTACAGGCATTCGTTCCATCACGCAAGAGCCGGGCACCAGTCAGATCGATATCAAATACGACACGGTTTCGACTCTGGAGACGCAGGGATCGATGAACGATCAGCGTATCCAGCAACTGCTACTATTTGCGGCGCGGAATAACTACAATTCGGGCGTCCGCATGGATTCCGTGGATCTACTGACCAAGAAACCCGACGTTTCGCAGGTGCGCGACGCGTTGATCTATGCCCTGCGCTACGATACAAATCCCGGTGTGCGGCTGAAAGCACTCGATGGCTTGGGCGGCTTTGTGAAGGATGATGTGCGAGTACGTGACGTAGTGCTGGAGGCGTTGGTGAACGATTCAAATCCCGGAGTGCGCACGGAGGCATTACGCCTGATCGAGCCGGTGAAGGCGGATGGCAGCGTACGCGGCGTGTTGATGACGCTGGCGAGCAAAGACCAAAGCCAGTACATCAAATCACAGGCGCGGACGATGTTGGCTCAGTTACCGGAGATTGATTGAGGCTTATTTTGAAACGTCCGCCACAATTCGTCGGCCTGCTTTGCTTGGTGGTCTTGCTTGCGCCGCTGGCACTGGCGCAGGACGGCAAGATCTCACGCGAGAGCGGCGCCTGGGGTCAGGAAATCACCGGCACGCTGGCCTCTGTAAAAAATCTGCGTGTCAAGGTCGACATGGGATCCGTGGTCGTGCACGGCGGATCGCAGCAAAGCATCAACTATGTGGTTCATACTCGCGCTTATACGTCCTCTGAGGAGGATGCGCGTCGCCAGTTTGGATCGTTCAAGGTTAGCGCATATGTTCGTGGAGATACTGCCTGGATTGTGGGCGATTGGCAGGGCGGGAGGCCACGCAAGTTCTCAGGAGAGTTTGCCATTAACGTGCCCCGCGATATCGGCTGGGTGAAGATCGAAACCGAGGGCGGCAACGTGGATACCACGGGAATTTCCGGCCGTGTGGAAGCCGAGAGCGGGGGCGGCAGCATGCATCTGGATGACATCGGTGGAGGCGTCCACGCCGAGACTGGTGGGGGGTCGATCGATGTGGGGACGATCAGCGGCGACATTGGGCTGCATACCGGCGGTGGGTCCATTGAAGTGCATCACGCCAATGGAAAACTCATGGCGGAAACCGGCGGCGGCGGCGTGGAAATTATGTCCGCTTCTCAGGCCGTCAGCATCGAGACCGGTGGCGGAGGCATTGAGGTTCACCAATGTAACGGCAAAGTGAAAGTCTCGACAGGCGGCGGCAGTATCGATCTGGGAGACATGGGCGGCCCGGTAGAAATTGACACCGGTGGTGGCAGCATTCATCTTGCGTCGGCCAAGGGCCATGTCGAGGCGCATACTGGCGGCGGTGGTATTGAATTGTCTGGAGTGCCCTCGGCGCGCGCGGAAACGGGCGCCGGCGGCATCGTGGTGAAACTCGTCAAGACCGGGGCAGAGCCTGCCAGTTCGATGCTGGAGACCTCGGCGGGCGATATTACCGTATACATTGCGCCTGATGTTGCCCTGTCGGTGCGAGCAAGCGTGGATCTTGGGAGCGGGCACCACATTACCTCGGACTTCCCGGATATTCGTATTGCCAGCGAAGGCGACAAGTGGGGGCCGAGAACGCTTAGCGCTGAGGGCAGACTAAACGGCGGAGGACCAGTCCTGAAGGTTCGGACGACGACTGGGGACATCTGCTTTAAGCGGGCGAATTAGCAGCCGAGATAACCAGCGGATTCAGAAATTGTCGGTCATAGCACGTTTGGGAGGTGACCCATGCAAAACCGAATTCTGACTGCAATTGCCACCTTGCCATTGCTTCTCAGCCTGTCGCGGGCTGGGCAAACCTCGATGGAGGCATCTGAGCCATTCGGCATCTCCAGCGAAGAGTCAGGTACAAGTTCCTATCTTGGGGTTGATATCGCGGATATCACTTCCGACCGGCTCGGCTCCCTAAAGCTCAAAGAAGAAAAAGGGGTTGAAGTGACGATGGTTGACCAGGATGCCCCTGCCGGGAAGGCGGGGATCAAGGAGCATGACGTCATTCTGAACATGAACGGAACCAGCGTGGAGAGTAAGACTCAACTGCAGCGGATGATCCATGAAACTCCACCAGGGCGCGTGGTCACGCTGGAATTGAGTCGTAATGGGCAACCGGTGACGATCAAGGTGCAATTGGCTGACCGGCGCTCGGAATTTAACCATGTCGGAAAATCCAAGGACAGTGATTTCCATTTCGAAATGCCTCAACTCCCGCACCTGCCGGATTTCGACGTACCGAATATTGATGTGGTTTACGTGCACTCGTCGACGAGAAGCGGTCTGATGGTGGAAAACCTTACGCCGCAGCTGAGTGAATTTTTTGGGGCGAAGAACGGGGATGGAGTTTTAGTGCGATCCGTGGAGAAAGGGAGCCGCGCCGATAGGGGCGGCTTGCGGGCTGGAGACGTCATCGTTCGCGTCGGCGATCAGGCGATTCACGACACCAGCGACTTCTCTCATGCCCTGCACTCCCGCAACGCTGGATCGGTAAATGTGGAAGTGATTCGCGACAGGAAAGCGCAGACTCTAACCATCAGCCTGCCTGCACGCAAGGAATCCGGCGACATGATCGAGGAGAGTTTTGAAGCGCCTGAAGTGGATGCCGAAAGACGGGCGGAATTAAGTGAAGAGGTGAATCAGGTTGCGAAGCTGCGGCCACAGATGGAACTGGCCAAGGAAGAAGCCCGCAGGGCCTCCGTGGAAATGCGCAAGTCTGTATGCGAGCAGCAGAGGCTGATCAGAGAGCAAGCCCGGAAGCTAAAGAAGGAAGCCGATCCCCAGATTCGAGAGGAACTGCTGAAGAGCCGGGAGAAGCTGCAGCAACAGTTGGAGCTGTTGCGTAAAGAGAGGTCATCCCACTGGCTCGATATCTAGCACTGCGCGCGATGCCGGAAGAGATCTGCTCTTCAGGCGAGTGTCAGAAGAAGCTAGGAGCCAGCGGCTTGATGGCGCGCACGAATTCCTACACATACTCGATTGCGCCCGGCTTGCTTCGCGGCGTAGAGGGCAGCGTCCGCGGCCCTCACCAGTTCGTCTCGGGTAGTGCCATGCTCGGGAAAGGCGGCAGTTCCGGCGCTGATCGTAACGGTGCGAGGTACACCCGGGAATTGCCACCCCGCCACCATCTTGCGTAATTTTTCGGCGATATTCATGGCGTGGGCGGCCGTAGTTTGGGTCAATAGGATTCCAAATTCCTCGCCACCGTAGCGGCAAACGACATCAATCTTACGCACCTGCTGGTGAAACAAAGAGGAAACCTGGCGTAGCACTTCGTCGCCCAGGACGTGTCCGAACTCATCGTTGAGCCGCTTGAACTGGTCAATGTCCGCCATGATTACAGCCATGCCTGTGCCGTAACGGCGGGCGCGGTCAATCTCTTCAAGAATGCGCAATTCGAAAAAGCGGCGATTGAAAATTCCGGTAAGCCCATCAAGGTACGCCAGCTGTTTTACGCGTTCTACGTAGTGGGCGTTCTGGATGGCGGTGGCGCAAATATCGGCAACCGATTCCAGCGACTGCAGATCACCGTCGCGGAAAGCGTCCGGCAGGGCGCTGTCAAGCGCCAGGATTCCGAGCGTTTGGCCGAACGAAACCAGCGGGATGCGCATGCTCGAGGCCGAATCGGCGAAGAATTTCGTGCTGCTTGTGCTGCAAAGGTCGCTTTCCGTCGCGCTGCAGTTGCCCGCCAGAATGCTGGCCCAAGGTTCGTTGCTTGCCGAGAAGCGTCCACCTTGCGGAATACGAGGCGTGAGGGTTCCGTGATGCGCCCGCAGCACGAGGTCGTGATCGTCCCTTAAGAGGAGGGAGACGTGCGATACACGAAACGCATCGTGAATCAATTTGCAAACTCTCTCCAGCAGGTCTTCGAGCTCCAGAACAGCCGTGGTTTGTTGAGCGATGGCATTGATCGCCTGCAGTTGCCGCGCCCGTTGCTGCTCCAGGGAGTACAGGCGTGCGTTCTGCAACGCGATCGATGCCTGGGTGGAAAAGAGTGTGAGCAGATCGATAGTTTCTGAGTCGAAATGGCCTTCACGGTCGCTCTGGCAATCCAACACGCCGACGACCTCATCCCTAACCATTAAAGGAATTGCGAGCTCGGAACGGGTGGATTTCGCAGAGCAGAAATAGCGTGGATCTTTGGTGACGTCGGGAGCGTATACAGGCTGCTTCTTGAGAGCAGCGACCCCCGTGATGCCCTGGCCGAGGGGGATGCGAATCTTGTCCTGGCCTTTGTCCCAGCCGATTTGCGAGCGGATGTAGAGCTGCTGAGACGGCTTGTCCAGCAGCGCAATCGCCACATTCCGCAGATGAAAATAGTCGTGCGCGATGGCCAGAATGCGCTGCAGCACCTCGTCCAGATCAAAGGTGGAGAGCACGGCCTGGCCGGCATCGTACAGGACCGCGATTTTGTTCATGAGTCTGGGATATCGTAACGTGAAGAATTGGATTGAGGAGGTTCCGAAAGTAATGTGTATTCGGTAGGAGGAATTGGCCTGGCGCTACTTCCATCTTCTCGCAGTGCGAATCAGCCCGTAAGCAACCACGCACAACCAGAAGTCTACGACCAGCCCCCAATCCATCTGGAATGGGCGGTGGCGCGGCAAGTGGAAGGCAGGGGCGAGAAAGAAATAGGCCACGTTGCCGAGGATGATGGCGCAGAGAGCTTCAATCAGATTGACCAGCAAGTTGGGTTTTGGGCATCAGTTCGGCATCAGTTCCACCGGTGCACCCTGCTAACATTCCTTGAGAACCTCAGATGCTTGAACTCACCACGCCGGTCCAATACGTAAAGGGAATCGGCCCGAAACTGGCGGAGATTCTTGCCACCAAGGGCATTGCCACGGTGGGCGATCTGCTCAATTATCTGCCTTTTCGCTACGAAGACCGGCTGAATCCGCGCGGGATTGCGGAGTTGCGTCCCGGCGAAATGGCCACTGTGATCGCCGAAGTCCGCAACTCGGGTTTGTTCCGCACCCGCAGGATGCCTATCTTTCAGCTGACTGTGGGACAGGGGCGATCAAAGCTGCGCTGCCTTTGGTTTCATGGGGCTTACCTGCAGGACAAGTTCAAACCTGGGCAATTGCTCGCTCTTTATGGAAAGGTAGAGCAAGATCAGCGCAGCGGAGAGTTACAGATCATCCAGCCCCAATTCGAAGTGTTGGGCGACGCCTCGGGCGATGGAGCGGAGGACAAGGCGGCAGCATCGCTCGAGGTTGGGCGCATCGTGCCCATCTACGAGTCGGCCGGACAAGGCCGTGTGACTGCGCGCTGGTTTCGCCGAGTCATTCGAACGGCTCTCGAGGACCTGACTCCCAATCTCGCGGAGACAATTCCGGCAGCCGTACGCGAGCGTCTGGCATTGGTTTCGCCGCGCGAGGCACTGTGGAAAGTGCATTGGCCCGAGGCTGGAGAGAGCTTCGAGGATTTGCAGTCGGCGCGCACGCCTGCGCACATCCGGCTAATTTTTGAGGAACTATTCTTCGTCGAGCTGGGACTGGAGCTCAAGCGGCGTCAGCTCAAGGCTCAGACGGGTATCGCCTTTCAGCTGGACGACCGGGTACGACAGGCCATTAAGAAAATTTTGCCCTTCCATCCCACAGCAGCGCAGAAGCGAGTCTTGAAAGAAATCGCTGATGACATGCAGAAGGCGCATCCCATGCGGCGTTTGCTGCAGGGAGATGTGGGATCGGGAAAAACTATCATCGGCTTTCAGGCAGCGATCATTGCCATCGAAAATGGTTATCAAGTCGCGCTGATGGCTCCCACGGAAATTCTTGCGCAACAGCATTATTTTTCCGCGCGGCGAATTCTGGAGAATGCGGGATACCGAATCGTCCTGCTGACCGGATCGCTGGAGAGCGATCGCAAGCGCGAGATCCGCCGGCACATCGCGCAGGGAAACGCGCAACTGGTTATCGGCACGCACGCCCTGCTGGAAGAAAAAGTTGAGTTTGCGACGCCCGGATTAGTCATTGTCGACGAGCAGCACCGCTTCGGCGTTTTACAACGGTTGAAGTTGATGAAGAAGTCCGGGGAAAGCAAAGACGAGAAAGATCCCGCCGAACCTGACGTTTTAATCATGACCGCTACTCCGATTCCCAGAACGTTGGCGCTCACGCTGTACGGTGATCTCGATCTCAGCGTGCTCGATGAACTTCCCCCGGGCCGCACTCCGATCGTGACAAGGCGAATCACCGACGACCGCTCCCCGGAAGTTTGGGAGTTTGTGCGCAAGCAAGTAGCGAAGGGGCATCAGGCCTACGTGGTCTACCCCGTCATCGCGGAAAACGAGGAGAGCGAACTCAAGGCCGCGATCAAGATGTACCGCGAACTGAGTGGGAAAGTGTTCGCCGAGCTCAAAGTTGGACTGCTGCATGGGCGACTGGACGCGGATTTGAAAGACCAGGTCATGCGCATGTTTCAGAAAGGCGAGTTGCAGATTCTGGTTGCGACCACTGTAATCGAGGTTGGCGTAGATGTGCCGAACGCTACGGTGATGGTGATCGAACATGCCGAACGCTTTGGCCTGGCGCAGCTTCACCAATTGCGCGGACGGATCGGGCGCGGGGCCGCGAAGTCCTATTGCATCTTGATGACTGGCGGCAAAGTAACCGAAGAGGGCGAGCGCCGCCTCGATGCTATGGTGCGCACTAACGACGGTTTCCAAATCGCTGAACTCGATCTCGAACTGCGGGGGCCGGGAGAGTTCTTCGGCACACGGCAGGCTGGCATGCCGAGCTTCCGCATAGCCAACCTGATTCGTGACCGCCAATTATTAGAATTGGCAAAGCGCGAGGCTGCGGTGGTGATGGCTGGACCCAATTCCGAAGTAACGCAGGTGGAAATCAGCCGCGCGCTGGTCGCCATGCGCACGCGCTGGCAACATACTTACGGTCTGGTCGAGGTAGGTTAGAAAGCGCGATCAGTTTTGGTCTCCGGCTCCGTGCTTCCCCTGGCAAATCTTGCATACGGTAGGAGGCAACGTGTTGTCCACGCGATGATGGACCGGCTTCAATGTGCGCAGATATGCAAATACGGCTTTGAGATCGTCGTCCGTCATATTCCTTAGCATGATCCACGGCATGATCGGATTTAGGGAGCGAGCGCCAACCTTCCCGGTCCGCATCACCTGAATAAACAAATTCTCGTCGTAATAAGAAATGCCCGAAGGATCCGGAGTGATGTTGGAGCTGGTCACGGTTCCAAAGGGTCCCTGAAACTCGAACCCACCAGCAAAATCCAAGCCTGGTTTGGGCTGCCCCCGCTCCTGCGGAGTGTGACAGTCTGAGCAGCCCGCCATCTGGATCAGATACTGGCCGTGCTTGACTGGATCGGTGGAATTGCCGGCCGCTACTGGCTCGGTCACAGGTTGAGGAACACTCCGAATCAGGAAATTCACCGGAAACGCAATCTGGGTCTTGGGCAGCAAGTTCTGCACCGGTTGCAAGGAGCGAAGATAGACCACGACTGAAGCCACATCCTCATCGGACATGACTCGAAAGTGTTCGTAGGGCATCAACGGAAACAATGCTCTTCCGTCATGGCCGATACCTTCACGAATGGCTCGAGCGAGTTGATCGTCGCTCCAGGAGCCCGCGCCGGTTGTAAGATCAGGTGTGAGGTTGGAAGCAACCACGGTTCCCGGCAATCCCACTAGGGGGAAAACCTCGCCCGCGGCCAGCTTGCTCTCAACCTCTGGACCGCCAGGAGCTTTCCAGTCGTGCTCCGAATGGCAGAAGACGCATCCGGAAACCGCATTCGCCAAATAGCGACCGCGCGCCAGCCTTTCGGGCGTGGTCTCAAACTTGCGATCGGTGAGAGCTCGCGCTCGCGGGCCTAAGAACGGTCGCCACCCGATCGTTAGGCTGATGGCGACAACTAAAACTACCGCCAGAACCAACAACCCCCTGCCCATCCACTTCCAGAAGGTGTTCATCGAATACGTGCCCCCGAGCTGGCCTGTATCCTATGCCGTCATTGCATCCCTACTCAAGGCCTAGGTTTGAAGCTGATAGAATCGGTTGATGGCTGGGACTTCCCAATTGATTCAGATCGAGCTCGGGCCGCCGGTCCGGATGCCTAAGCCGGACTGGCTGCGGGCCAAAGCGCCCGTCGGCGATAACTTTCACGAGCTCAAAAAGTTGGCGCGCGGGCTCGGACTACATACGGTATGCGAATCGGCGCAGTGTCCGAATATTGGCGAGTGCTGGAATCAAAAAACCGCGACGTTCATGCTCCTAGGCGATATCTGCACGCGGCGCTGTGGGTTCTGTGCCGTGCCAAAGGGCCGCCCCCAGCCAATCGACTGGGAGGAGCCTCGGCGCGTCGCTGAAGCGGTGGCGACTCTGGGATTGAAACATGCAGTCGTGACCAGCGTAAATCGCGACGATGACAATGCTGGTGGCGCGAGAATTTTCGCTGAGACCATTCACGAGATCCGCGAACTGGTTCCCGATTGCCGCATCGAAGTTCTGATCCCCGATTTTCAAGGCCTCGAAGAACCTCTGAAGATTGTGCTCAACGCACAGCCGGACGTGCTCAACCACAATACTGAGACCGTGCCTCGGCTCTATCGTGCAGTGCGCTCGGGTGCGCGTTATGAGCGCACTCTCAACTTGCTGGAGAACGCTAAGAAGTTTTCTCCCGGCATGGTGACGAAGAGCGGCGTCATGGTTGGACTCGGTGAAACCACGGACGAACTGGTCGAGGTATTCCGCGATTTAGGTACACGCGGCGTCGACATTCTTACTGTGGGGCAATATCTGCGCCCGTCACGCGACCACTTGCCCATTGCCCGCTTCTATACGCCAGAGGAATTCCGCGAATTGCGCGATGAAGCCCTACGCTTTGGCTTCCGCCATGTTGAGTCCGGCCCCATGGTGCGCTCCAGCTATCATGCGCACGAGCAGGCTGAGTCCACTTCTGCGCCGAGAGTTTTATCCTAAGAGTTAAGTCTTAGAGGATGCGAACACCAGGATCCCTCGCTGCGCTCGGGATTGACAAGGCCTTATTTGGGATGACAAAGCTTCGCTTCAAATGATGAGCGAATGCAAATGTGAGATTGCACAACTTAGAAAATGTGCACCTTGATGGTGAGATACTTTTTCGGATTTTCCCGGAAGGCCTTCATAAAATCCTGAAAGCTTACGGTCGCCTGATTCAAATTGTTATAGAGGCTTTCGTCTTTGAGGAACCGTCCAGCGCTGCCCTTGCCTGATTCCAAGTCAGAGGTCAGCGCGGCAAGCTTCGTCATTGTTGTATTGATCCTGTCGGCGAGTTCCTCGTCTTTGGTTAGTCTGCCCAGAGTACCCTTGCCGCCGTTGATGTCTTCACTCACCTTCTTAAAGTTAGCGACAGTGTCATTGGCATTATTGTAAAGCGTCGGATCCTTCAGGAATTTTCCCGCAGTTCCTTTGCCAGCTTGCAGATCGTCGGCCACGGCATTCATTTTGTCGAGGGTAGCCACGAACTTGTCATAGGCATCACTTCGATTGATCAATTGGCCCAGGCTGCCCTGGCCTTTAGCGATTTCATCGACCACTTGCTTGAACTCAGTTACCGTCTGCGAGATCTGGTCGTATAGTCTTGGATCGTAAATCAACTTACCCAGAGAACCCTTGCCGCTTTCCGCGAAGGCCAGGATCCGATCGGCGCGCTTGAGCAGCGCGTCCATGTTTTGGAGTGTGCTCTGGCTGGATCGCACTACCTCGTTGAAATCAGGATGCAGGTGGGTGGGAAGGGTGTCGCCGTCCTGTGCGGGTGGGCCAATCGCCTGCGAGCTGTTAATGTCCAGGTAGGTTTCACCCAGTACACCAGCCGTGTCCAGGGAGGTTTCCGAATCCCGGCGCAGGTCGAAGGAGTACTTGGTGCTAACTTTCATGACCACTTGCACCGGAGTGATCTGTTTATCTTTGTCGTGGACAATCAGAATCTTCGCAACGTTGCCGATGTCGACGCCGCTCAGCCTTACCGGTGCGCCTAGTCGCAATCCGCTCGCATTGTCAAAGTAGGAGACGAGCGTCATTCGCTTGCTGAACAAGCCCGTAGTCCCTGACATGAGAAACAGAAGCACCGCCAGCGTGATGCTGGCGAAAACCACGGTGAGGCCAACGCGGAGCTGCGACCATTTGACCTGTTTCTGGCTCGGCAAATCGTTTCCTCAAAACGTCGCTAAAGATTTTCGGTGACAAACGGAACAGCTCCCAGTTTTGCCGCACGCCACCCCTTGCTGCATGATAGCAAACCACGAGTCCATTCTTAAGCGCGCTGCGAGCGAAGGACTGGAAACAGCAACAGGGCGAGCAGGTAAGCGACAGCTCCGCACGCCAAGGTGATGGTTAATCCAAACTCGATCGCGACGACCATGGCGAGGACCGACCCCAGTACACTGGCGGCGGCATTCATCGCCCAAGCCCATTCCACCGCATTATCGCCACCCGTTCCGGTTGCTACCGCACGCCCCGGGCCTGCCGCCGCTAGGGCACGCAAGCCTGTCGGAAACGGCATTCCCATCAGAAAGCCGAGCGGAACCAGCAGAATACCGCTCATAGCCATGCGATAGCTTAATTTCAATCCTACGCAGGCGGCCAGCAAGCGCGGGAAAAACACTACGTCAGCCGACAGCACGGCCATCACGAGCACCAGTGGCACCCATACCCGTTCGGTGCCGAGAAGCCAGCGGCGCGACACCAAACTGCCGGCGCCGCTGGAGAGCATCAGCAGAAAAATGACCACGGTGAGAGCGTAAGTAGGATGTCCCAAAAACAGAGTTAGCCGCTGGATCATCGCAATTTCCACCAGGATGTAACCCAAGCCTACGGCCACAAAATACAAAAGCGGGAGCGGCGACTGGCGGCCTTTCTGGAGCGCAAGCGGCAAAATGAGGAAACCTAATACGGCAAGCCCTGAAATAACCAGCACAAAAAGTAAAACCAGCACACCCAGATTCACCTTCCAGTCGATGCCGTGCCGCAGTGCCTGTGGGCCTACGACTTGGCCGGTTTTGAGCGTAAAAAAGAAAAACGGAGCGTCGTCGGTAACGGGCGCCACGTTATAGGCATAACTCCGCGCAAAGCGGTAAGAATCGTTACTGGCGATTAAATCAGCGAACGGATTCTGCCCTGCTTGCACCGGAACGGCTAACGACGGGAGGTACAGCGGATGCAGCTGATTGTATTTCTCGAAATGAGCCTGGACCGCAGACTGCTCCCCGATGGTGAAAGCAGTTTTTTTGGCGAGTACCACTACCGGAATTCCATCTTCATCGAGCGGCCCTTGCGAGGCTACGATAAAATTCTCTGCCGGATTGGCGACACCAACATCGTGTAACGCCTGCATCGCCACTGCAACGACGCGTAGCGCCTCCCGCGGCTGGCGGAACTCCCAGCGAGTAATGGCGATCATGCCGTCCGGCTTCAGATGCTCGAAATATTCGCGGAATGCTTCTACGGTATAGAGATTGTTTTCACTTAGCGCGAAAGCGCCGGCCGCAGTCGACGCCCAGGTGTCGACCAGCGTCATCTGCACCACATCGAAGCGCTGCGGCGTAGAGCGCAGGTAGGATCGGCCGTCGGTCACATGCATGTGCACTTCGGGACGTTCGTAGAGATGCCGGGCATAATCGGCGTAACGGGCGCGCATGATCGTATTGGCAATGAGTGGATTAATTTCGATCCCGGTCACGCTTGGGCTGCCATTCGCCAGTGCACGCAACACGTCCACGCCTCCGCCTGGCCCAATAATTGCGAATTCACCATGTTGACGCAAAACATTGGCTAACGCCGGCGGAGCTGACATGAGATCACGTTCCCACTCCGAGTCGTGCCAGTGCGCCAGATCGCAATTCATGATGGAAGTGGAAGCGTCGGCATCGATGACGATGGTCTTCCCCCGGCCCTGGCGATCTACCTCTACACGCGAAAGCGCATTCCAGCGGGCGAATTCCACCCAGGCCGGATCGCGAAACACACCCTTAGCGTAGACAACATCAAACAGCCTGCCGGAGTGATTCGCTGCGATTACGGTTAGGGACAAAGCCACGAGGGCCGTTGCCCCCAAGCGCGCGCGAGGCGATTCGGCCCATACTGCTGCAGCAGCGGCCATCATCGCGCCCGCCGCCAGGATCGTATTGGGTCCGCCGATCCAGTTGAGCAGCGGAACTACGGCCAGGCAGGCCAGTGCGCCGCCAGATAAATCCGCTCCGTAGAGACGCGACACGCGCCATGTTTCGCGCGCGAAGACGATGGAAAAAAGCAATCCGGTCAAAAAGAACGGCATCGCCGAAACCACATAGAGAGCGGTTAAGTGCAGAAAATTGCGGCCGGTGACCATAAGCGCCACGGGTACATGCAGGACAACCTCAAGCACCACAAACACCAGGATCGAGCTGTCCATACATAGACGCGCTGCCAACGCGCGCGTGGCAGTTCTGGCCAAACGTTGCTTGAGTAGGTAGGCGAATACCCCGCCAGCGCCGAGTCCGAGCAAGGCGATCGAAATTGCGAGAAACGCGAAATGATAGAAGAGAACTACAGAGAACAGTCGAGTGAGAGCCAGCTCGAGTAACAGCGCGGCAAAACTGGTCATCCCCAGACCAACGAGCAAAGTGCGTTCCGGAATCTCAGAGGAGGAGAAGACCGGCCTAACGGCCTGGAGAGTGGCAGCCATGAGTAGAATGCGCCAGTCTAGCAGAAGGACCGTGCGGTATTGCGCTTTAGGTTTCCAGAATCACTTGCGCGATGGCCTGTTCTGCGGTGTGCGAAATCGATAGCGCAGCATTCTTCACACCCAGCCGGGCAGCAATCTCGCCGGCCTTTCCGTGGAAGGCGATGGTCGGGCGTCCGCCCGGCAGGCGAGCCACTTCGCAATCCCGCCAGCGCACGCCGTGGCTCCAGCCCGTACCCAAGGCCTTCATCGCCGCTTCTTTGGCGGCAAAGCGTGCGGCATAACGCTCTACACGGTTCGCCTTGGAGTCGCAATACCGGATCTCCCCTTCCGTGTAAATGCGCTGCAGAAAGCGATCGCCAAAGCGCTCGATCGATTGCTGGATGCGCGGAACCTCCGCGATATCAATACCGGTGCCGACGATCATATTTTCACGTTGCTCGCTCCACAAATGCTTTTCGCAACTCCGCGACGGCCTCCTCAACGCTGGTGGCAGCTGTGTCCATTACGATATGCTCGCGGTTCCAAGGCTCATACTCGCGGAAGAGAACTTCTTCCCACGTTACGCGCAGTCCGACAGTGTCGGCTGGACGTGCTTCCAGGCGTTGACGATGCAACTGCGGACTAGAGCACGTAATTTCGACTTCAAACTTACCCACTCCGGCCAGACTCGCGACCTCAGCCCAAGCGTCGCGAGTCACTCGAAGTGGATTGACGGAATCTGCAACCACAGTTCGGCCGATGAGAAGATTGTCTTTGGCGACCGCGTAGGCAACGCAATACCCAGATTCATAAGGTGGCCCGATCATCTTGCCGCAATCACGGATGGCTTGCTCGATGGAGTCGATGCGCAAATACACCGCGCCGAGCTGACGAGCCAGCTCTCTGGCAATCGTTGTCTTTCCCACTCCCGGCTGTCCGCCAAGATGATCAGCATGGTTCCAGTGGTCTACGCCGCGAAACTGCAGCGCCGGATACTTGCATCCACGCCCTAAAAGAGCCTGTCACCACGATAAATCAGTTTGCCCTCGAGCATTCGTGCCTCTGCCATGAGGCGATGAGGTTTCACCGGGCCGGTTCCGTCGATGTGCAGCACCTCATGTCCGTGCGCGACCAGCCAGTCCGAGAGCAGCATCCGATGGCAGCGAAAGTATACGCGCTCGGCACACATGTAGGCGGTGCGGGAGCCGGCCAGCGCAACCAGGTCGGTCATCGCGTTTTCGAATTCCGTGGTCAGCATGTAGTCGGCGTAATTGCGGAAGCTTGCGTTGCGAAGCCCGCTGTTCGGGGAGTCTTCGCGGCTTTTCTTACGATAGCCGCCAAGGGCTTTCATCCACACGTAGCGAATTCCGGCCGCTGGCAAACTCTTTTCAAGAGATTCCCGATTAAATTGCGGCAGCCGTCGCGACATGGGAAACGCGCGAATATCAACCAAGGTTTGAATCGAGTGTGCTTGAAGCGTCTCGATTAAGTCGTCAAGTGGGCGGGTTGAATGTCCGACAGTGTAGAGGCGAGCCAATACTGCTTCGATGCTGGAATATCAGGCAGAGATGCGCAGCAGAGCATCGGCCACGGCGAGGTCTTGTTCTGGAAAGACAGTGCGCAGATCAAGCATAACGCGGCCATCCTCAACGCGAGTAATGATTGCTGGATCGGCGGAACGCAAACGCCCGGCCAGTTCGTCAGCGCTCAGGCCGTCGCACGTCACTGCGAGCACCCGCGTGGGAAGCATAGAAGAGGGTGCAGCGCCGCCGCCCAAAAGGGAATCGCCGTCCACGATTTCGAGCTTCAACGTTGGCGCTGCAAGGCGCGCTGTCAAAGCTTCCGCCCGGTGCCCAATTTGTTCTTTCGTTAGCCGCATCATTCGCAGTGCGGGAATCGCATCCTGATTGTGCTGTACGTAAGCGAGAAGCGTCGCTTCCAGCGCGGCGTAGATGAGTTTATCTACTCGAAGGGCACGGAACAGGGAGTTTGATCGCATGCGATTGATCAATTCCGAAGCACCGGAGATCAACCCGGCCTGCGGGCCGCCAAGCAGTTTGTCACCGCTGTAAGTGACAATGTCGACGGCGCTGCCCAAACTATCCAGAACGCCCGGCTCGTTAATGATTCCGACCGAACGCAGATCGAAGAGCGCGCCGCTGCCTAGATCTTCCATCAGTGGAATGCCACGCTTTCGCGCCAGCGTCACGAGTTCGGCGGTGGAGGGCTGCTCGGTGAAGCCGGTGATTTCGAAATTCGAGCGGTGGACGCGCAGCAGCAATCGAGTACGCTCTGTGATGGCACGCTCGTAGTCTGCAATGCGTGTGCGATTCGTGGTGCCGACTTCGCGCAGAGTCGCTCCTGACTTGGCCATCACGTCGGGGATCCGAAATGAACCGCCAATCTCCACCAGTTCGCCGCGCGAGACGATGACCTCTCCGCCCTCGGCTAGGGTATTCAATGCGAGCAGTACGGCAGCGGCGTTGTTATTGACCACGATCGTGGAGACAGGCGACTGCCGCACGCTTTCGACTTCTTGGTGCAGCAATGCCTGAAAGAGCCTGTCCACATGCACATCGCGCTTGCCGCGGACGCCTGCGGCGAGATCAAATTCCAGATTGGAGTAGCTGGCGGCGGTTTCGCGAATGTGTTCGATCGCGGCGTCGGCAAGCGGAGCGCGGCCAAGATTGGTGTGGAGGATCACGCCTGTAGCATTGATTACCGGACGCAGAGAGTATCTAAGGGATCGTCGAAGCTGGCGTTCCACGGCGATGGTTATGTTCGCGACCGCCAGATCGATCGCATTTTCGTTCAGCGAGCCTGATGAGATTTCCTCTCGTAGACGGCCGAGCACCGCGCGCGCGGCATCCACGACGGGTTCGTGGCCGGAACTCTCGGCAAGTGAGCGCGTCGCAGGATCGCGCATCACATCGTCGACCGAGGGAAGCTTGCGGAAGAGCTCTACTGGCGCAGCGTTTTTTGCGGTTTTCACAGGAAAGATTATCCCCTAAACAAAAAACTCGCGCATCCAGCGCGGCTCGCTAGAGCGTATGCATGTAAGCCAGCAGATCCTGAATATCCTGGGCGCTCAGCACCTGACTATAGCCGGGCATATCCGGGCGACCGTTGCGAATAATATCGGTGACGCGGTCGTCATTCGCGGGCAGCCCTGTCTTCGGAAGATATTGATGTTGGAAAACGCCCTGCAAGCCCGGACCTTTTTTGCCCTTCGTGGAATAGGGCCGGTGACAACGATCGCAGTAGTTATCGTAAATTTTGCGTCCGACCGACTGCTGAGCATTCAGGCCGAGCTCGGCGTCTGATTTGCGACGCTCCACGTCACAGGCTGTAAGCGCAGCGAAGGCCAGGGATACAGCCAGAGTTGCGCGAATCCAGTGCCAGCGGCTCATCGTTGGCTGTACAGTCTCTCGCTCTGTTTCCATTGCACCCGGTTTCCACAGCTTGCTCTTACGGCTCGGACTTACAATGATAGAGCAAAGCTATTCCTAATTGTGGTTAAGCGTGTCGACGATCTGGCATCGCGCTCCGATGCTTGGCGAGTGGTCGAGGGCCAGCACCGGTTCCGTGGATGCGAATGCGAAACGCCGCGTGATGAAACCAATCGTGCTTTTCTGTTTTATTTAGGATCTCCCGCATGAGAGCCGTTTTTCAGTGGAGTCTGGGCTCCCGTACCCTGGAATTGGGCAAACGCACGCTGATCATGGGCATCGTGAACGTGACCCCCGATTCTTTTTCCGATGGCGGCATCTATCTCGATTCCGGCAAAGCCGTCGAACATGGGTTGCAATTGCTCGACGAAGGCGCGGAGATTCTTGATGTCGGTGGGGAATCCACCCGGCCCGGGGCCAGCGTAGTCGACGCTTCTGGGCTAGCCGAAGCGAAGGAAAAAACCGAGGAGAACGCCACTTCAACAAAGATTGCCGTCAGTGCTGAGGAAGAGTTACGGCGAGTGCTGCCGGTGATCGCGGGACTCAAAAAGCTTCGTCCGAATGCCGTGATTTCGGTTGACACGTATAAGGCTAGTGTCGCGCGCGCCGCGGCTGCGGCGGGGGCGGAGATTGTTAATGATGTCAGCGGACTGCGCTGGGATCCGCAGATGAGGCGGACGATTGCCGAAATAAAATGTGGCGCGGTTCTGATGCACATGCGCGGCCGTCCGGAGGAGTGGTGCACCTTGCCACCGCCAGGGGATGTTGTTCTGCTCGTGAAACGCGAACTCCGGGAATGGGTGGAGGGCGCGGTGTTGGCCGGTGTGCGACGAGAAAAAATCGTTTTAGATCCGGGGTTTGGCTTCGGAAAAAGCTTTGAACAAAACTATCCTTTGTTGAGCCGCTTCCAGGAGTTGCAATCCCTGGGATTCCCATTGCTGGCAGGAACGTCGCGCAAGTCTTTTCTTGGCCGCATGCTGGCAAGAGATGGAAAAGACGCCGGCGTTGCCGAACGCCTGTACGGAAATCTTGCTGTTCACACTGCCCTGATTCTCAAAGGCGCCCATATCTTGCGAACGCACGATGTAAAAGCGGGTGCAGAAGCCGCGCGAGTGGCTGATGCGATTCTGGAAGCTCGTTGACTAGGACGTGTCCGAGGGGAATGACGGATGCTGACTCGGTTGAACCTGAAGTTAGACCGCGTCACAAACGATGTCTCGTTGGGCAGCCGTTGAAATTCACTACTTACGCTGCGAACGAGCACGTGCGCGGCTGACGGAGCCTAAAACACCTTTCCCGAATCCAGCAAAATCGTGACCGGTCCCTCATTCGCCAGTTCCACTTTCATCATTTCCTGAAAGCGGCCGGTTTCGCAGCGCAGGCCGGCACCGCGAACCTGTTCGACGAAAAATTCGTAAAGTTGGCGCGCCTTCTCTGGAGGCGCGGCGGCGTCGAAAGACGGGCGCTTGCCACGGCGGACGTCCCCGTAGAGGGTGAACTGCGAGACCACGAGCACCGCTCCCCCTATATCTTTCACACTCTGGTTCATTTTTCTTTGGGCATCTTCAAAGATTCGCAACCCAACAATTTTTTCTGCCAGGTATTTTGCGTCGGCCTCGGTGTCATCGCGGCCGACGCCAAGCAAAATCAAGAGTCCCAGACTGATCTCGCCTGCTATTTCGCCCTTCACCGTGACTTGGGCCCGACTTACCCGCTGGACGATAGCACGCATAGGCACGCATGTGGTTTGACCGTTACAAGCGGTCACGTTTAGGATGCAGAAGGTATATCACAGCGCCGTCCCAACAAAGTTCGACGCTTCCTTTACAGCCATTTACCCGGACCGTTACACTACACGTTCGCCTTTTGGCATTTCAGAGTCGAAAGCGGACGACCGCGTACGCGCTGGACGAGTCAAAAAGCGCGGTTTTATATTCTGGCAATCATGAACTGGGTGAGCGTGCGGTAGGCGATTTTGCTTGTGGCGATCGATCCAGCGTTGCATCCGTGCCGTTGCATCCGTATATGGAATTTCAAATCAAATCGAAGTTAAGCGAGGAGAAACATGGCAGCCGTTGACGAGAAAGTAAAGCAGATTATCGTTGAGCAGTTGGGCGTGGACGAAGGCGAGGTTACCTCCAGTGCTTCGTTCGTCGACGATTTGGGCGCGGACTCACTGGACACTGTGGAACTGGTAATGGCTTTTGAAGAAGCCTTCGATATCGAAATTCCCGACGAGGACGCGGAGAAGATCCGCACCGTGCAGGACGCCATCGATTACATCTCCAAGCATTCGAAAGGCGGCAAGTAGATTTGGGACGCAGGGTTGTAGTCACCGGCATCGGCCTGATCTGCGGCGTGGGAAACACCACCGGAGAAGTGTGGCAGGGCCTGCTTGCCGGCAAGAGCGGCGTGACCCGCATCACTCAGTTCGACGCCAGCAATTTCGCCTGCCAGATCGCGGCCGAGGTCAAGAATTTCGATCCTCTCAACTTCATTGAAAAAAAAGAAGTGAAGAAGATGGGGCGCTTCATCCACCTCGCGATCGCAGCAGCGGATGAAGCGTTCAAAATGTCGGGCTTGAAGATCACCCCTGAAAATGCCGAGCGCGTGGGCGTACACATCGGGTCCGGCATCGGTGGCTTCGATATCATTGAACGCGAACATGCCGCTCTTCTGGAGGGCGGCCCGCGCAAGATTTCTCCATTCTTTATTCCGGCGGCCATCATCAACCTTGCCGCCGGCCATGTCTCGATGCGCTTCGGCGCCAAAGGGCCCAACGAGGCCACAGCAACGGCATGCACTACGAGCGCGCACTCCATTGGGGATTCTTTCCGCATCATCCAACACAACGACGCGGACGTAATGATCGCAGGCGGCTCCGAGGCCGCCATCACTCCGATGGGTGTAGGTGGCTTTGCCTCCATGCGCGCGCTTTCCACTCGCAATGACGAACCGGAAAAAGCCAGCCGTCCGTGGGACAAAGATCGCGACGGGTTCGTAATTGGCGAAGGCGCCGGGATACTGATACTGGAGGAGTTCGAACATGCCAAGAAGCGTGGCGCACTAATTCTCGCCGAGGTCGCCGGTTATGGCATGTCCGGCGACGCCTATCACATGACGCAGCCGGCGCCTGAGCATGAAGGCGGCTTCCGCGTGATGCGCAACGCGGCGCGCGACGCGGGTATTAGCCCGGATATAGTCGATTATGTCAACGCTCACGGGACGTCCACGCCGATCGGCGATACGCTGGAGGCCCACGCCATCCGAAATTTCTTTGGCGAGCGGAAGATTCCAGTGAGCTCTACCAAGTCAATGACCGGACATCTGCTCGGCGGCGCGGGCGGGCTGGAAGCGGGCATCACAGTGCTCGCACTCCGCGATCAAGTCCTTCCCCCGACCATCAACCTCGTAAGCCAGGATCCCGAAACCAATGCTATGGATTTTGTTCCCAATCACGCGCGCAAAGCCCAGCTCGAGTATGCGATGTCGAACTCTTTCGGCTTCGGCGGAACAAATGGCGCGCTGCTTTTCCGGCGGTGGTCAGAGTAGAGCTGCGATCATTGAGTTTCATCCCTAATTGTTCCCCCGCGGGACGGGGCGCAAACGTAGAAAAACTGCAACGCCGACAGGATGAGAGCCGTAGATGAGTTTCAATGCATCCGGTGCGCTGTAGGTCGTGAACTGCCCCCCGATCGCTGAAGCAAAATGCGGAATAAGGGGTATGTTATGGTCGTAGCCGAACGTATACGCTTGCACCTGCCCAATGGGCTCTTCTCTGAAACCAGGCGGCAGCGGGTTCTCACCGAGGATCAATTCATTTGAGCGCTCAGCATTTTCAATGCGAGTCCACGCATAATTGTTTTTGAGAAATTGCAACGTGGACTCGAACAGGTAGCTATTGAAAATGGAGTTGTCCTGCAGAGAGCGCGTACGTCCCCAAAGGACTGTGCTCGCCCAATTTCCATTGTGTAGCGGACGGTTGTACATGATGGACGCGGTCATTCGTTCCTGGTCGTCGGTAGGGAAGAGAGCCTCGGGGCTCTTCAGGCGGCCGTAGGAGTACTGCGCGCTCCAATTCTGTCCCGGCTGAATCGTCAGGCGAGTGGACCACGAATCGATTGCCCGTTGGCGGATGGTCCAGCGATTCTCATCTGGTTCACGGCCGTGGAAACCTGAGGCTTCGATCCGCAGGGCGCGATACGCGAGGCCGGCGGTCACAACATCAAAGGCGATGTGCGTGGAGTCTTCCTGATGGTGGCCGAGTGTTCCAACCGGGTCTTCTAGAGCAGACGCGCGATGTGGGTAAGCTGTAGGTCCGAGAGCTGGATCTCCCACAGGAGCTGCGTAGAACGACAAAAGCGATTTCTCTCCCAATTTCAAATCGTAGAGTGCCGCCAATTCCATAAAGAAATTGTGAGGGTGCTGACCGTCGGCGATCGGCACACCGAAGGCAGTTTCGCCTTGCTGGAAAAGCAGCGGATAGCGCCTGCCAGTTACTGTCGCCGGTTCCAGGCTCAGCATGGTACGAACGGTGAGGACACCAGTTCCGAGCGTGCGTTTAGCCATGGGCATGAACCAGTTCGTGGAGAAGAACTTGTCCCCGCCGCGTGCGCTTGATTGCTGCTCGTCCGTTATGAAGACATTTGCGTGGAACATGACCATCCACTGGCCCTTCATGGTTGTCCACATAGGGGTGGGGGTGGAATTTGGCTCAGCGCTTGTTCCCGAAGTCTCGTGGCCCTTGATTTCTTCCAGGAGAGTCCGAGGAGACATGTTCATCTGGCGATTGTTGTCCGTCCGCATGGCTTGCATCTCGTCGGCGTCCATGTCGGATGCAGGTTGCATCTCGACATCGGGTTCCTGCGATGACTGGTGATCTCGAAACTCAGAGGGAACGTCCTTTTTCAGCAACTGGGGGGTGCTATTGTCTTGCGCAGCGGCAAGCCCTGGAACAAACAGAAGCAACAGCCCGACGATACAAGATACCCGCACGATACTCCCCCTCACTCAGATTTCAGCGTTGATAGGCGCAGGGCATGCGCCGTTCGAATGACAACGAACGGGCCAGCGCGCCCCGGAAGCTGCTTCACAATGGGAGAGGGTTCTAGATTCTGAGGGAGATTGTGAGTCGATCGGTTTCCGAAACTACAGAAGGAGGGCTTTTTAATCTTATTGGTTGAGGACTGACGCTGGTGCTAATGCGGCTAACAATCCCTAATTCTGGCGCATTCAAAGGATCGCCTTGAGAAACACTCCCCTCTGTCAGCGACGCGGACGCCGATGGCTGGTGACATCTTTCCTGAGCGCACGACGAGGCGGTTTCTGAATGCGCAGCACCAGCGTTCACCACACGGATCCCAGTATGTGAAGGTGCTGACTGACTAGGCGCACCGTCGCTCGCGCGAGGTCCAATCGAGCTTCCGCAATGGTGAGACTGCATGTCCATTGCAGCAGGCTTCGATTTTATTTGTCCAGCTTCTCGGGACGACGGCCTCGGGATATGACATTCGGAATACGCGAAATGGAACCAACAAGACAAGTCACACGCTGAGGCAGGAACCGACGTCGTCGCCAGAAGAAGCGACAGTAGGACTGATAAGGGGTTTGCTATTTTCAGCATCAGAGCGCTCTGGACGACTAGCCGAACACTACGTGTTGCAAAGCGAAGAATCCACCCGGCCATCCATATTGAGTATACTTCGGTTCCCCGCGATATTTTCGTAAAACGAAAACGTTACACGATAGTGATATTTTCTGCATAGCGGGGAGTAGCATGGATTTGCGCTTTTAATTGCATTCATTTCTCCTTTCGATGTAGATTCTTATAACTGGTTAGTTAAGGCTGACTTGGCATGCGGTGGATCTCCAAAGGTACAGCGCGTCTTTGTCTATTGCTGACACTCTGGTCAGTAATAGCTCTGATTACGCATCACCACTCGGATCAGACTGAATCTTCCGTTTGCCAGGTTTGTGTTGCGGCACATTCCGCCGCGTCGACCAGCATCTCTTCTGCTCCGAAGCCTGTATTTCACGTAATTTTCGCGTTGCGGTTGCGCCCAGCAGCGGCCAAGCAACGCGTGATTGCCTTTGCCCTATCTGTCCGCCCGCCTCCTGTGGTCTAAAGATCAGCATCTCTAAATCGGCTTGGTTCGTATCTGCGAACTGATTCCTTGATCTTTTCTACTGACCTAATTTTCCGGAGGAATTCATGCTGACTTCTTGCAGGAAGTCGCTTTATGCGGCTTGTGTGGTAGTTGTCTGTTTGGCGTTGGGCTTTCAAGCTATCGCCCAATCGGGCGGAAATTCTGCTTCCATCAACGGGACGATTGTAGATCCCACGGGCGCGGTCGTCCCTAACGCGACTGTCGAAATTCACAATCCGGTCAGCCACTTTGACCGGTCAACCACAACAGACAAATCCGGGAATTTCAGTTTCCCGAACGTGCCCTTCAATCCGTATCACATAGCCGTAACTGCGACCGGATTCGCCCCGAATGCACAGGACGTCGAGGTCCGGTCGGTTGTGCCGCTCAACATCAGCATCAGTCTTAAGGTGGGTTCGACCACGTCTGTGACGGTCACGGCTGAGGCGGCCGATTTGCTGGAAAACGATCCGACCTTCCATTCCGACGTTGACAGGAGTTTATTCGACAAGGTTCCCTTGGAAAGCCAATCGTCGGACCTTAGTTCACTGATTACGCTGACGACCCCGGGAGTCGCTGCCGATTCCAATGGTTTGTTCCACGGCCTCGGCGATCACGCGGAAAATTCGTTTAATATCGATGGCCAGCCTATCACTGACCAACAAAGCAAGGTTTTCTCCAACCAATTCCCCGTTGGTTCGATTGAATCGCTCGAAGTCATATCCGGAGCACCTCCCGCCGAGTACGGCGACAAGACCAGCTTAGTGATCGTGGCTACCACACGCTCGGGTCAGGGCGTCACCAAGCCTCATGGCGATGTAGTTGCTTCGTATGGATCTTTTGGAAGCTCGAGCGTTTCAGCCAATCTAGCGTACGGAGGGAAGAACTGGGGAAACTTCATCACTGTAAGCGGCTTGAACACTGGCCGGTTCCTGGATCCGCCGGAGTTCGCCGTGTCACACGATAAAGGCAACGGAGAAAATGTATTCGACCGTGTGGACTATCAACTCACATCCGCGGATTCGATTCACCTGAACTTCGGCTACAGCCGGAGCTGGTTCCAAACGCCAAACAACCTGGACGCCCAAAACGCTACCCCTTGGAGCGGGCTGGAGGGAATTGAGCCGCAAATGGCAGCTTTTGCCGGCAGAGATCCGAACGGAAATATCGTAGGACCGACGGATCAGCGCTCGAAGATCGGAACGTTCAATATCGCGCCCTCCTGGACGCATATCCTGAATACCAATGCTGTGTTTACTCTGGGTGCGTTCGTGCGTCGCGACAACTACAATTACTATCCCAGCAACAATCCTTTTGCCGATCTCGGGCCGCCAAGTCTTCAGCGACAGTCTGTAGGCCAGAACCGCACCCTGACCAATGCGGGGCTTCGATCCGACGTCTCGTATGTCAAAGGTATCAACCAGATCAAGGTGGGAGCCCTCTACCAGCAAACGTTCCTGAACGAGGACGACACCCTTGGGATCGTTGATCCAACTTTTAATGCTCCCTGCATCACTGCCGCAACCGTCACCGCAGTGAACCCATTTCCATTTGTTGCGGCTCCCGCGCCGGGGATCACTGATCCCTCGCAATGCGCCGGTGCCTTACAGCCAAACACTGCCGCTAACTCGAACGCACCCAGCTCCCCCCTTTACCCCAACTTCAATCCAACTCTATTGCCTTTCGACCTGACTCGGGGAGGAACCCGATTCACCTTCAATGGCCACACCGACGTGAAGGAACTTGCCCTATACATACGAGACAACATCACGAAAGGAAACTGGTCGTTAAACCTGGGCATACGCGGCGATCTATACAATGGCATCACCATCGGGCGTCAAGCCGAACCTCGCGTTGGGATCGCATATAACGTAAAGAAGACGAACACGATCCTCCGTATTTCTTACGCCCGCACGTTAGAATCCCCCTTTAACGAAAATCTGGTACTTTCCAGCATAGGATGCGGCAACGCCGTACTGAATCCGCTTCTTGCCTGTTCTTCCTTTGCGCTGACTCCGATTAGTCCCGGTTTTCGCAATGAGTTCCATGCCGGGCTCGAGCAGGCGTTCGGGAAGTACTTGGTATTTTCCGGAGAGTGGATCTCAAAGTACACGCACAACGGATACGATTTCAGCGTGTTGGGCAATACGCCGATTACTTTTCCTATCGAGTGGCATAACTCGAAGATTCCCGGATATGCAGGGCGCGTGAGTGTACCCGAAATCCATGGCTTCTCGGCACTGGTGGTGTTCTCCAGCGTCGCGGCCCGGTTCTTCACTCCTCAGATCGGCGGCGCCGGCGCGGTTCCCGCAGGCATAGGAGCTTTCCGAATCGACCACGACGAACACTTCAATCAGACAACCCACATTCAATACCAACCTTGGAAACTTGGACCATGGTTTGGATTCAATTGGAGGTATGACAGCGGACTGGTGGCCGGCGCGACGCCCTGCTACGGGGCTTTGGCGACCAACACCTGTCCGGGTTCAGTCCTCATCAATAACGTGCCGAACGTGAGCCTGATCGCCTCCAACGTGGGCGGGGTTCCGCTTTCTGCCGATCAGGAGTTCGAGGCTGGGTTCACTTGTAACGGAGTTCGCGCAAGTCCGACAGTTCCGCTTCCTTATAATTGCCCCGCATCCACGTTTAGCTCGCCTCTAATAAAGGTGCCTGCGCCGAACGCTGAGAACGACGACCTCAGTCCTCCGCGCATCGCGTCACGAAATCTCTTTGATCTCTCCGTGGGCCACGACAACCTCTTTCACGGCGAAAAATACAAATGGAGCGCGCAACTGACTGTGATCAATATCGCCAACAACTACGTGCTCTACAACTTTCTTTCCACCTTTAGCGGCACGCACTATGTCACACCGCGCACGGTGACGGCTCAGATTGGCTTCCACTTCTAAAATGACCCCAGTGAATGGGAGCAGTACGGTTTCGACCGTACGGCTCCCCTTTGAAAAACCAGACACAAGTTTGAGGTTGTCGGGTTCCTAGCGGCGCAGGTCGCTGCCATGTGAGGGGACATCCAGTGAACGCGGCCAGACCCATACTGCTAGCTTCTCTGGTTCTCTGCTCTGGAAAAGCCTTTGCCCAGTCGGTCGACAAGGAGCCTGCGGCAGTTGTGGAGCTTGGGGGAGCTGTCGATTCAAATGTTAAAGGCAGCGGATCAAGCGTTGGCCCGACCGTCGCGGTTGAAGTTACGCCGATAAAGAACTGGCTCGAACTTGAGGTGGGAGTTACTTCGCTCTTCGCGCGTCACTCGACAGAATGGAACGTCGATCTTCTTTTCAAGAAGCCTTGGACGTTGTCGAAAAAAGTGGAGTTCATGTTGGGAGTTGGGCCGGAGTGGGTCCATACGACGCAATACAGTATGACAAGGAACTCCGTCAGCGGTGAAGGCGTGCTGGATTTCATGTTCTGGCCCTCGGCCAAGCAAAGGTTCGGTTGGTACCTCGAACCGGGCTACGAGTACAACTTTGGGCGAGGGCGTGAGCAATCGCTCGGCATGAGCGGCGGCCTGCTGATAGCTATCCCATAAGGCTTCTTTTTGGTTTGGGGTGTCAGGTTCGCGTGACGAAGCTGGATTGGCAGCGAAATACAAACGGCCCGCAGGGTTGAACCTGCGGGCCGTCCGGTGGACTGTTTGGGATTGACCAAGAGGTGGTCACTCTACGTGGCCTCTCACGGCAACTCCCGGGTCTGGGCCGAAGCCCGAGGACAGAAGCCTTCGCGCGACCTACGCGATGCTGTCCATCCGTACTCACCGGCTAGTGTGCGGGCTGTAGCTCTTGGCGCGTCGTTGCGTAACTGGCGCAATCCGCGTCCGGAGCCCCGCTTAGAGCAAACCAACTCTAAGTCTCAGCCACCTCACCTGGTCTTAGACTCCCACAACAACTGCCACAACAATCAGAACTTGTCATTCGACCACCTCCTTTCCGGTGTAATCGCAGATTAGTACGAAACGCGCGGCGGCGTCAACCGGCACGAACGTGGGTACCGAGCGCGGCACTGCCCATCTGTTAGCTTGGAAGTTTAAGCGGAGGCAACAGTATTGGGAGAGGTTGCAAGGCCATCAACGATGGTCAGCATTCTTCGGCAGCGCTGTCCGCGATGCCGCATGGGAAGTATTTTTTTATCTTCGATCTTCCGCGGGTTTCCCAAGATGCACGAGCGCTGCCCCGTCTGCAATCTCCGGTTTGACCGCGAGCCAGGTTACTTTTTGGGCGCGATGTATATCAGTTACGCGCTAGGGCTGGCGATCATTGCGCTCTTCGCAGCTCTTCTATGGTCGATCACCGGCTGGTGGATCACGAAAGACATTGTCTGGGCAGTCTTGCTGTTCTTGCCGCTCGCGCCTACTGTTACGCTATTGGCACGCGTGCTCTGGATCTATCTCGATCAGACAATCGACCCGGAGCGGCGGTAGTGAACAACAATTCCGACAGGCTCATGCCTTTTGCTGCGGGGTATTAGAAGCCGGCGTCTGCAATACTGACGCTTCTTCCTTCGCCTGCATCGAGGCTTTGAAACCGCGGATCCCTTCACCCAGGCCTTTGCCGAGTTCAGGCAGCTTCTTCGGACCAAATATAAGTAACGCGATTCCGGCAATGATCAATAAGTGAGTAGGTTGAAACAAGCCTTCTAACATTGGTTTTCCTCCAGTCGAAATCAACAAAGTGCGATCCATCCAGGAAAACAGGCGCTGTGACCATCGAATTGAGCCACAGGGCCCGCAAAGCACACGGCACTGTTAGGCGCCGCGTTGTGCCGCGTCAGCCGCCTCGGCCAAGGCATTCAGAGTGCTGAAGAACTCAGCGGATTGGCCGATGAAGAGTCCGCTGGCGATGAAGCTCTGCGCCGCGGCCACGGCGCCAGCAACTGGATCAGTTATCGGACGGATCATCGAGACGTTCGGAAGGCCAGGCCTGAATTCGCAAGGAACCGGGAAGATCAAGCTGGGCTGAATTGATTTATTAAGTGGATTGAAAAAATTCGGGAATGTTAGGTCCAAATTTGAGGATGTAAACGGCGCCACAGGAGCCTGGACTCCGTTGCCCGCAAAGTCAACCCATTCCAGGAAGTGAGCAATCTCATCTCCACCGATGCCAAGGGTGATCTGAAGAACTTCCGGGTCCGTTACTCTTTGGCTCATGGCTGCGTAAAGACTGGTGCCGCCTTGTTCAATTGCTCCGAAGTGAAAGGCCGCCACATTTGCAATCGCCTGAATGTGATCGTTGCCCGTGAAATTGGGGTTGGGTCTGCCCTCGTAATCGGAGTTGGTTCGGGGAATGGCCGGCACCCCATTGAGCTTTATCGCCTGAGGGAAGGTGGCGCCCAGGTCGGGATTGGTTGCGCTGCGGTAGCGCACGTACCAGCTGGTATCGACATTGAGATTCATGAGATTGGTGAGACGCAGGATACCCGACGATCCGTTGGCGGTGCTTCCCGGCAAATTTGTGAACGCGCTGAAATCGACAGGATCGGCTCCTCTGGATATCAGGTAGGCGTTGAGGAATTTAGCGTGGCTCACTTCATCCAGCGTGTTGCTGGCAATATATTGCGGGCCGTCGGAATCGAGGTTCGACAACGCTGTCTGATAAGGGTTTAACTTTTCGTGCGGGCTTACTTCAACCGGTTGAAGCTTGCCGATACCACCCAGCTCCGCGTACTGCGTCCAGAGGTCCGATTCGATGAGTTCGGCCGCTGCAAGAAAGCGAAGGATTGCGATGTCTCCCTTGCTGAGGGATGAGGAAGAACTGCTTCCCTGGGCGAACGCCGGAACGCCGTGGGACAATATCTCAGCTCCGACAGTAGCTGCGGCGCCAGCGATTATGGTGCGCTTCAGAAACGAGCGGCGATTGGAGGTTCCAAGCGTCGGAAGATTCGATTCCGTTGCGGTTGAGGGCTGCGCCGTTTCCGGCGTCAGAACCGTAGAGGAGGTTTTTTCACTGTTCATTGAATCTGCGCTCCAAGTTTTCGTGGAATAAGTTGGAAATCGAAGCAAGACTTCGAATCAACGTGAAGGCAGAATAGTTGGGCTCAAGTTTGCGCATGTCACTGGAGTGTCCGTGAATTGTAAAAGTTCGCTCCGCGAGTTGTGGATGATCGCACACTGAGAGGAAAAGAACAGTTTTTCTAAAAATACCTTCGGCTCTCGAGGGCAACCCATTCTCGTACATTTCGATTCTCAATCGTTTAGCTCACCACATCACATCGAGAAATTTGTCGCCGACGGTGATTGCGATTTGCAGGAAAAGCCTGGTATGCGTAATCTCAAAAGGGAGAACGTGGAATGATTCGATGGTTTCGCGCAGCAATTACCCTAGCCTTTCTAACAACCTCGTTTGTTCTTGCTCAAGATGTGACGCCCAAAGTTCAGGTATTTGGCGGATATTCCCTGCTCCACGCAGATTCCGGCGGACTGAATGGCACCATCCTGGACTTTAATTTGCGGCAGTTTCCCAACACCTTTGACGTGCGATCAAACTTCAATGGCTGGAATGCAGAGGCGCAATACAACTTCAGTTCGTGGGTCGGAGTCGCCGCCGACTTTAGCGGCTTCTATGGCTCGCAGATGACAGTCAGGAGCCCCAGTCCAGTTTCTGGACTCCCTAACGGCAACTCCTATTCAATCCTGGCAGGTCCGGTGATTTCCTACCGAGCCCAAAAAAAATTAACGCCCTTCGCCCATGCCCTTTTCGGATGGAACCGAACTAGCTTGAGCGCCAGCACCTTTACCGGAACATCGTTTCCGGTAGCGTCGGTTTCGACACATTATGATGATTTCACTCTAGCGCTGGGTGGGGGAGTGGATTACAAGGTGTTTCGACGCTTTGCCGTTCGGCTGGCGCAGTTGGACTGGTACCATACCAGCCTCAATCTGAATTCTTTTTACGGGACCGCCTTTAACACCACTGTGTTTCAAGGTCTCGCTACGCGCGAAAGAAATCTGCGATTCTCGGCGGGGATAGTCGTTAACTTTTAATGACGGGTCTCTAGGGCAGCCCGAAAGCATATAGCGCGCTACCGGCAGCAATCGCAATGTATTCTTTTCCATCAACGTTGAAGGCGATAGGCGCTGCATAGACAGCCCCACCCATTTGAAAATGCCAGAGAGGCTTGCCTGCCGCCGCACCGAGCGCGACGAAATTTCCCTCGGCATCACCGGTAAACACCAGGCCACCGGCTGTGGATAGCACACCTGACCAGGTTGGCGATGTGTGTTCAAACTTCCATTTGATTTCGCCGGTCGTGGGATCGATCGCCTTCAAAAATCCGCGATACGGTTCGGCCTCCTCCGAGGGGAAATACGCGCTGCCGTAGTAGGCGTGGCCTGCCTCGTAGGGCTGCGGGGCGGTGCTGAAGATATCGCACTGATCGCGCGCTGTCACATAAAAGAGTGCGGTTTGCGGACTGAACGCGGGCGCCATGAAGTTCGTAGTTCCCAGTGCGCCGGGACAGACGGTGTGGCCCTCGAGCGTAGGTGAGGCTTCTTTCTTCGCCACGGGACGCCCTTCGGCATCTTTCGTGTCGCTCCAGGTGATCTTGCCATAAGCGTTCGCGGAAATCAGTTTTCCGGTGGCCCGATCGATTACATAGAAAAATCCGTTGCGGTTAGCTTGCGCAATCAGATGTTTGCCGCCGGAATCGGGCTTTCCCACGTCGATCATCATCGGAATCTGCGTAGCGTCCCAGTCGTGCTCGTCGTGCTTGGTGAACTGGAAATACCAGTTCAATTTTCCCGTGTCGGCATTTAATGCCAGCAGAGAATTGCTGTAGAGATTGTCTCCGGCGCGGCCCTCGCCACGATTCGAGGGCGAAGGATTCCCCGTCGGCCAGAAAATCTGGTTGGTTGCCGGGTCGTAGGTTCCGCTATTCCAGGCGGGAGCCCCACCTATCTTCCACGAATCGCCCTCCCAGGTTTCGTGGCCGGGTTCGCCCGGGCCGGGCACGGTATAAAAGCGCCATCTGCGGTCGCCCGTGGTCGCGTCGTAGGCGTCAATGAAGCCGCGGACCCCGTATTCGCCGCCAGAAACGCCGATCACCACAAGGTTTTTGACCGCGAGTGGAGCGACCGTGAAACTATATCCATTGCGATAATCCGCAGACGCCACATCCCAAATTACGTTGCCGGTTTTGGTATCGAGCGCGATCACGTGGGCATCGAGCGTTCCCAGAAAAACCTTGTCTCCCAAGATGGCAAGCCCGCGGTTCACGCGTCCGCAGCAGGGACGAATGTCTGGGGGCAAGGGGTGCTGAAACATCCATATCGGCCGGCCTGTGCGCGCATCCAGGGCAAACGCCCGTCGTCCTGTGCGGTGGCGTAGAGAATGCCGTCCGCGACAAGCGGCGTGGTTTCGAGTTTGCCCGTCGCTCCGGTCTGGTATACCCACTTCGCGACAAGGGACCGAACAGTTGTCACGTTGACCTGATCGAGCGCGGAAAAGCGTCGCCCGGCGTAGTCACCGGAATAGGTCAGCCAGTTCTGTGGTTCCTTCGCGGAGTTCACGAGCCGATCGAATGTAACCTGAGAGTGCGCCGCAGTCGCGAAGAAAGCCGCAAGCAGCAAGGTGTTCAGGATCGTTACCGGGACCCGGGTACGATCGTGGAAGAGCGGCCCTTTCAGGGCCGCGGCACGGAGCCGTGAAAAAGCGGCCTTCAGGCCCTGCCGACCACGGGGGCTAAAGCCCGAAGCCTTGAAGGCGTCTTTACGCGGCGCTGAAGCGCCGCTCTTCCACGGTTGTTCAAACGCCGCAGCAGATCCCGCGCGACTTCGTAGCCCACACTCGTCGAAGCTACATCGCCTCATTTCGCCCCCACGCTGATGAGATAGGCTACGATATCCTCGAGATCTTTGTCGCTCAACCCGTCTGAGGTGTACTGCGGCATCAGCGAGTCGCGGCTCTTCCTAAAGGAGCGCAGCTTGTCTTTATCCAACAGGTAGATCTTTTCGCTGGAGTCCATCATCTGCACGCTGAAGTTATCCTCGTTGAGAGCGACTCCCTTAATCTCTTTTCCGTCTACCGTCACCACGGTGATGGTTTCGTATTCCTGGGGAAATTCTTTGGTGGACTCGGTCAATCCCCACGCCAGCCTTCGGCTTGGATTGCGTACGGAATCGATGATTGCTTCCCGAGTGCGTGATCCGCCAACTCCGGTAAGTTCCGGACCTACGCGGCCGCCTTTGCCCTCAATCATGTGGCAGAGCGAGCAGTTCGCGTCACCATAAAAAAGCTCCTTGCCGTGTGCAGTATTGCCTGTGAGATGGGCAGGAGCCTTCACTTCGACGCTGCGGATATAGGTAATGATTTGCCAGATTTCTTCGTCTGTCATTCCAACGCCTTGCCCGTTGGTTCCATTGGCCGGCATGACAGTGCCGGGAATTCCGTTGCTGATCACTTGAAACATCTCCTCGTCGGAGTGAACGTGTCTCTTCTGTGCTCCCGTCAAGTCTGGACCCCGCCCGCCGCCGTGCGCTCCAAGCCCATGGCAAAGCGCGCAGTTAATGCGGAATTCGTACTCGCCCGACTGGGCGGCTTTGGCATCGCTAGCGTAGGGATTACGATCGTCGGCAGCTGCAGATGCTGCCGTCATCGCACATGAAAACAGGAGTGAGGATACAAAACATCGTCGCAAGAAGGTAATTCTCACGGTCGCTCCTTCGAAACTGAAGCCACGTGGCGATGACCACCAAACCCAAAAGTTAACGGATAGTACCATCGGCACCGCAGGAATGGCGCTGTGAATATTGGGAAGGCCGCTGGTGGAGTTTACGCCGCCGATGTGACACTCGGTTTCGCAGTGGTTACAGCCGGCGTTTTGATGTGTTCCGGGCGAAATCCCATACCCAGTACGCGGGCGGGAAAGCGCCTCAAGAAGGGCCAACGCTGCAGAAGTTTCAGCGCCAGGGGCGCTTTGAGCGGACGCTCCGCGTCCAGGACTTGGCGAACGACTCGGTTCTGAATAAAAAGTTGCAAGCGCTGAGTCGCCCGGGTAGGAAATTCTCTCCGCCGCTGCACTGCGGCGAGATCGTCGCTTGAAGGAGTTCCCGCGAGTAGCTTGCTGCCAAGGAGGTTCGCCGTCGCCACCGCATCCTGGATCGCGAGATTGATGCCCACTCCGCCGATTGGAGACATGGCATGCGCCGCATCTCCAATACACAAGAGACCTGGCTTTGACCACGCCTTCAGGCGGTCAACAGTTACGGTGAGGACGCTGATGTCGTCCCAACTCTTCAGCTCCTGCACGCGATCGCGGAGAAAAGGTGCAAGGGCCGCCACTTCGTTTCGGAAGCTTTCAAGGCCACGCTGCTTGAGTTCGTCGAGCGTGCCCTTGGGGATAATAAAAGCGCACTGCCAGTATTGGTCGCGGTTGATCATAACCAGCATCCTGCCGGCCTCGACATGGCCCAGAACACGCGACGGATCATTCTTTTGCCGGCTGATCTGCATCCACAGCACGTCCATCGGCGCACCCAGATTCTCCACCTGCAACCCGCTTCGCTCACGAACAACCGAGTGGCGCCCATCTGCGCCAACCGTCAAAGCTGCGCGGATTTGCAGTACACCATTTGGACCCCTCGCGCTCACTCCTGCCACTTGTCCGTCGTCAGTGAGCAAGTCCTCAGCCTCGGTTTTCATCCTGAGGTGAAAACCCGGGTACTGATTGGCTTGCGCCGAAATGAAATTCAGAAAGTCCCACTGAGGCATAAGGGCGACGAACTTGCACCTGGTCGGAATATGGGCGAAATCGGCGAGGGTGAAGGTCCTATCCCCCACCTCTCCCATTAGTTCTCGCGCTTCCTGATGCGGACGTTTCAGGAAGTCGTCGAGGATCCCAAGTTCATACATTAATTCCAGGGTTGAGGGGTGGATGGTATCGCCACGAAAGTCGCGCAGAAAATCTTCGTGTTTCTCCAGTACTACTACGTCCACACCCATTCGCGCGAGCAAATATCCCAGCATCATTCCGGCGGGGCCACCTCCGGCGATGCAGCAGCGAGTCTCGATTGTTTCGCTCACGGATGACCTCCAGCGCGGCAGGGAAGCAACCGCATCTAATTAGAGTGCTTGAAGTTTGGTGCGGGTAGCAAGACGGAAGTTATCAGACCCTTCAAAAACAGAGGAAGGTGGGGCATTCCTGCAGTACATGGCCCCCAGCTATCTGGGACTGGGGGCCTTGGCTCCCTACACTTGAGATCCCCCTAGAGTCAGCGATCTTCCCCTAGGCGGAAGACTTTTTAAATGTAGTGACGTAAGTTGCTGATGCGTCAGCCCTTCCAGCGGAAGGCATTGGGCTGCGGAAGGCCCAGATAAGCGAGCACGCGATAGGCGAACTCCTGGGCCATGTCATCTAAGGTTCCCGGCCGGTAATAGAAGGCCGGAATGAGCGGAAAGATGGTCGCCCCGGCATCAGCGGCCCGGTACATGTTGCGGATGTGGATTTTATTAAGCGGCGTCTCGCGCACACAAAGAACCAGCGGACGTTGCTCTTTCAGGCAGACGTCGGCGGCGCGCTCAATCAGTTGGGAAGCGATGCCATTGGCGATGCGGGCCAAAGTGCCCACGCTGCATGGGATTACGACCATAGCGTCGACGGGATAGGAACCGCTGGCTATGTTCGCTCCGATGTCAGCGTTCGATTGCTCTTTGATTTTAATGTGTGAAATTCGGGACGAAGTGTTCGCTGGACCGGGAGGTTTTTTGGGGTCTGCTCCCTTTTTAGTAGATGTTTCGGAGGAAAGAATCTGGCCGAGAAGATTCGCGCGGCCGCGGATGCGAAGTTCTTCGGCAAGCACACGCAAACCGGAGTCTGAAGCGATGAAGTTGACGGTCTGGATGCGAACGTCGCGTTCGACCGCGAGCAGGAATTGCTTCAAGAAGACCGAACCGCTGGCGCCAGTGGTCGCAACGGTCAGATTATGCGGCGGATGGTTCAGCGACGCGCCTCCGCGGAATGACGCAAACGTCACCCGAAGTTTGGAGCATAGGGAGTTCGCGAACAGGAGTCAAGAAGAGCACGGTACGAAAGAAAGTTGGGACTAGTTTCTAGAAGTTGCGTGTATGGCATCCACTGCAAATCTGCGATCGCGTCGTAGCGCCGCGCAATTGCACGCGCTCGCCGGAGTAGAGCGCCAAATCCGCGCTCAGGATTCGCACAGCCGGCGCAAATATCTGCGTGAGTTTAACCAGGCTTTCCGCAGCTACAGTTCTGTTGTCGATGCGCAACAGATTCAGAGCGCTGTTCGCGCCGCCGACGTGGTCCTGATCGGCGATTATCATGCTTTGCCCGCCGCCCAGCGCTACGCTGGCTCTCTGCTCGAGCAGCGCGCCTTGGCTGGGGATCGGCCGGTCGTACTTGGCGTCGAAACCATCTTCTCCCGCGATCAGCAAATCCTTGAAGAATGGTGGCGGCGTGAGATTAGTGAAGACGAACTGCGCCAGCGCATCCGCTTCGATCTGGACTGGGGCTACGATTGGTCCCCCTTCTATGAACTGCTGGTCAGCGCGCGCGATCACGCTGAGGCCGTTTATGGCCTCGACTGCATGCCACGGGAGAACTTGCGGAAGATTGGAGCCCGCGATCGCCATGCCGCGGCGAAGATCGCCGAGATCCGCCAGCGCCATCCCGATGCAGCGCTCTTCGTTGTATTCGGCGAATCGCACCTGGCTCCCGGGCACCTGCCGCGCATACTGCACCAGGAAATCCCCGACGCGAAAGTTCTAACCGTGTTGCAGAATGTCGATACCCTCTACTGGCGCGCAGCGGGCGAACGCTCCGACAAGGTCGAGGCAGTAAGCATCGCTGATGACATCCTTTGTGTCTTCAACGCTACGCCGCTCGAAAAATACGAAAGCTACCGTTTATTTCTTGACCAATGGAGCCGCTGCGACACAGGCCCCGATTTCGCGCCCACAATTTACAATCTGATCGACAGCCTGGCCGCTTTTCTCGAGATCAATCGTTATTCTCCTCATAACGGCACGCAGCCGAAGTTTTTGGTGGATATGCTGCCTGAGGTCCATGGCAACTCGTCGGATGCGTTGATACGTCGCCTGCTCTCGCGTAAGGGCGTCAGCGAACAGCGGTTGGAGAGCATGCTCGCAACCGTCGCGGAGCGTGGCAGCGTTTATCTTCCCCAGGTCAATGCATTTTACGTCCGTGAATTTCAGATGATGCATGCGGGCGAAGACGCGACGAGATTTCTGCATCATGCCTGCCGCAGTTTGCCTCAGCGACTCAACCGAGATAGGTGCGGAAACGGTTCTGAAGAAAACGAAGGCGCACGGTTGACGATCGACGACTTTTACACAAAAGTAGTGGAAGACGCCGTGGCCTATTTCGGATCTCGGGTGCTTTACCCCGCAAGGCCTGCGCCAGAAATGGAAGGTTCCTTCGTGCTGTCACGTGCTGCATGTGAAAAAGCTGGACAGGCGGCCCTTCGCGCGGATGCCGACAAATTCGAAACCATTGCGCAGTTGTGGGGCTACAGCCTCGGAAGTTTGATCTATGCTGCGTACCTGGGAGGCAAGGTAAAGCCTAGCGCACTGCGACGATTGTTTCTCGCTCATCTGGAAGAACCGGGCACTGCCCGCAAGGTGTGCATCGCCGTCATCGCCAGACTTCGCGCGGCGGCGCGTTGATCGCACTCCCAAAAGCTGAGATGCATTCGCAGGTGCTAATCTAGAACTCGCCGGACTGAAACCTGAGCGTTGAGGCGGGGCGTAAGACTTTGAACGCGGAATCCATCCGCAAACTGTTCGAGCAGGTGCGCCGGGGCAAAATTACACCCGACGATGCCGTCGACCGGCTTCGTCATCTCCCTTTCGAAGACCTGGGATTTGCCAAAGTTGACCACCATCGTTCCCTGCGTGCAGGCATGCCGGAGGTTATTTTCGGAGAGCGGAAAACTCCGCAGCAGACCGCGGAGATCTTTGCGCGCCTGGCGAAGCATGGCGGCAATGTGCTGGCTACTCATGCGGACAAAAAGCAGTTTGCCGCGGTAAAAAGGAAAGTTCGTGCGGCGGAATACAGGGAATTGGCCCGTGCCATCGTGTTACAGCGCGATGCCACCAGGTATGGCAAAGGGACCATCGCCGTGGTTTCGGCGGGGACCAGCGATATCTCGGTGGCCGAGGAAGCACTGGTTACCGCCGAAATGATGGGTAATTTGGTGCAGCACTTTTATGATGTAGGCGTCGCGGGGATTCACCGGCTACTGGCCAATCGCGAAGCCCTCACGAAGGCGCGAGTCGTAGTTGTCTGCGCGGGCATGGAAGGCGCGCTGCCCAGCGTTGTCGGCGGCCTGGTGGGCGTTCCGGTGATTGCCGTGCCCACAAGCGTCGGCTATGGAGCGTCGTTCAAGGGCCTAACTGCGCTGCTCGGGATGTTGAATTCCTGCGCCTCGAATGTGAGCGTGGTGAACATCGATAATGGATTTGGGGCGGGGTACGTGGCGTCGCTGATTAACAGACTTTAAGAAAGGGCGCGGCATGCGCCGCGCCCTACATTCCGTCGGCTCTTCTTGAACGGCTTACGACTTTGAGGAGTTCTCGACTACTAACTTATTCTCGACGCTGAAGGCGCCGAAAAGCTGGTTGGCTCTTATTCCGGCTACCTGTTTGTCCATAGCATTCTGGACGGAACCGTAGAGTGTCACGTGACCGTTATCCACGATGATGCGAATCGGCTTTGCGGGATCGATCGCGTACTTGCTCAACACAGGATCACGATAGATCGCGCGAGCCGTACGCAGGCGCAGTCCGTCATCGAAAATTGAGGCTGGCTCAATCGAGATGTTGTCGATTACATCTTTAACCCCCGCCTGCCTGTAGATGTCGGCGAGAGCTTCGTCACGACCGACTCCGGTTCGATCCTGCCCCTCCACCGTGACCACGCCGTCTTTTACGCCGAGTGCGAAATAGTCGAATGTATTGTCATAGCCGACGCGCACATACTCGAGCTTACGAGCTAGTTTCTGCTCGATTTGTTCGTCGGAAACGTTCGCTCCGGCTATCGTAATCAAGTTGCGCACGCCCTGCACATCGGCAGTTTTTCGCGCAAGTTTGGCCGCGTCGAGCTTTCGCTGATAGAGATCGACCGTACCCGTAAGGGTTACGATGCCATCTTCCACGTTCGATTGCACATCGCGAAATTCGTTTTTCGCCGCTAGCTTTTGCGTGACGGCGGTTTGAATCTGATTGTCATAGCGACTTGCGGCCGGGGTCTGAGCGATAAGCATCGCACTCAGCACACCCGCGGCCAGTAAAATCCTTATTCCTGTTTTCACTTTCCTTGCTACTGTCATAGGTCACCTCCGACCCGTTGACGAAACTTTACGATTTAACTACCTGGTTAATTCTTTCGATGCAGAGGGAATTGCGGAAGATGCACAGGGACGAAGGAGGGAAGACGTGACCTGGCAAGATTGGGCTTGTCGAATCCTACTACTTTTGTGCGACTTTCTCCTCGATCTCGTTGCCGGAATCATTTCGGCCCAAGACACTCAGGCCGATAACTGCCGCCGCAGCCGTGTAGCGGACATGCACATTGGCGTCATAAAGGCAAAGTTCGATTTTTTCCCGCAGCGAGGGATCGCCTCGCTGCGCGATAGCTTCCACCGCCGCGGCGCGGACGATCCAGTCTTTGTCATTTAGCGCTGCTTTCACCAGAGCCCTCCCGGTGGCCGGATCGGGATCGTTTGCCAGCAAGGTCGCAGCAACGGCGCGCACCGGGTGTGGATTCTTCTTGTGCGTGTAGCGCCAGGCGTCCCAGCCAATGCCGGCAAAAGGAACATATCCAATTCCGGTTTCGAATCCGATCATGGCCAGCTCCCTGGGGTTGTGGAGAGTGTCCAACTGCTGGGTAATCAGACCATCTCCTTTTTTCTCGCCAGCGAGCACATCCAGGTAAATGGCGTTTGCGGAAGCGCAGTCTTTCAAATCGTGGAGGGAATGAGCCGCTGCCATTACCACCGATATCCGTCGGTCGTTTAACGCCTTCCGTAACTTGGGAATTGATTCGAAAGCCTGCATCTGTCCCAAGGCGGTAGCGGCAGCGGCACGCACCTCTGGCCGTGCATCGCCAAGAGCGTTTTCCGCAAGTTCTCGCGCGTGGGGGCTATTGTGGAGCAGTCCAAGGGCGCGGACGCCGATAGCTCGTTGCGTGGCGCTGTGCGATTTCGCTGCGGTTTCGAACATCCCCCAAGCCTTCTGCTGCCCGTTGATCGCGTAGGAAGGCGTCAGGGTCAGCGTTGCCAAGGCGACAACTATCGAGATTCGCCAAAGGTGGCTCAAGGGGACCGCAGTCCTCCAGTTTCAGTGCTCCAGTTTCGGCCGGTAGATGGCTGAAAGAGCGAATCTAAGATGCAAAGGAATCACAAAGAGTGAACAACAATCCGGAACAAGACGCGATTTTCAACTGCCTGGGGGATGCAGTTTTGCCATGGCGTTAACGGGAACGCCGGTCGGCGTGGGAAGATTTTGAGGACCGTGGCTGCGTCCGACGGTTTGTGACCTCGCTTGGGGCGGCGGCTCTGTTTTTGGCCGCCTTATTTCCCGCTTTATCCCTAAATACACGCGCGAAGATCTTGTCCACATTTCTCAACTGGCGACGCAAGTCGAAGGCGTATTCGATTTGCTTGTGCGGGACTTTCTTCGTGATCTCTTTGTCAGCCAACACTAACTGATGAAAGTCCAGCCCTTCCTTCCATGCGCGCATGGCGTGCGCTTGCACGATGCGGTAGGCATCTTCGCGGGACACGCCGTGCTCCACGAGATCGAGCAGCAATTGCCCGCTAAAAATCAGGCCGCCTGTGCTCTCGAGATTGGTCCGCATACGTTTGGGATATACGAACATGGTCTCAATCAAGCTGCTCGTCTTGTTGAGCAGGTAATCGATTAACGTGGTCGAGTCGGGCAGGATTACGCGTTCGGCGGAGGAATGCGAGATGTCACGCTCGTGCCACAGAGCGACGTTTTCGAAGCCCGCTTGCGCGTTGCCGCGGACCACGCGCGCCAGACCACTGATCTGCTCGCTGGTTACCGGATTCCGCTTGTGCGGCATGGCGGAGGAGCCCTTTTGTTTTTCGCTGAAGAACTCTTCGGCCTCGCGCACTTCTGTACGCTGCAGGTGGCGAATTTCGGTGGCAATCTTATCCAGCGTGGAAGCGATCACCGCCAGCGTGGCCAGATATTGGGCGTGACGATCGCGCTGGATCACCTGCGACGAAATCGCGGCCGCTTTCAGGCCCAGGCGCGCGCAGATCTTTTCTTCGATCGCAGGCGTGAGGTGGGCGAAAATCCCCACCGCGCCGGAGAATTTCCCCACCCGCATATCCTCGGCTGCGGCCGCGAAGCGTGCGATGTTGCGTTGCATCTCGGAATACCAGTTCGCCAGCTTGAAGCCGAAGGTAATGGGCTCGGCGTGAATGCCGTGCGTGCGCCCCGCCATAGGGGTGTCTTTGAACTCCCAGGCGCGGCGTTCGAGCACATCAGCCAGGCGCTCAAGATCTTGCGCAATCAGCGCCGAAGCCTGCTTGATGAGCAAAGCCTGGGCCGTATCCACGACATCGTTTGAGGTGAGGCCGTAGTGGAACCAACGCGCATGCGGGCCAACGATCTCGGCCACTGCAGTGGTGAAGGCAATGACATCGTGGCGAACTTCGGCCTCGATCTCGTGAATGCGCTGGACGCTAAAATCCGCGCGCTCGCCGATAGCCCGCGCCGCTTCTTTCGGCACCATGCCGGCCTCGGCTAGAGTCTCGGTGGCGGCCACTTCCACCGCCAGCCAGGTGCGAAAGCGATTCTCGTCGCTCCAAATGCGGCCCATTTCGGGTCGGGTATAACGCGGGATCAAAGCGCCAGCGCCTCCTGTGGATGCAGGTGAAAACGTGGGACAGAGGATTCTAAATGGAGAGAGGAAAAGAGGAAAGCTAACCCCTCGCGCTGGCACCATCCCACCCAAACGGCATACAATACTCGATTGACGAGATTTGCCATGTCTCCCACGCCTGAAGATTTGACCACTCTTAAAGATGACATGATCGCCTTCATCGAAGGCCATGGCATGCGCCGCTTCCACGGCTACGTGGATTATGAAGAGGTGCAGTGCGTGATGTGGGAGACGGGAACGAATCCCGATGGCTGGAAAGATTTCGTCGAGTTGGCCAAAAGCGCTGGCGCCCCGTTTCTGACCATGCATTCGTGGAAGATGGAGCGCGAGGAGTTGGACGAGTTGGTACAAAGGCTGGCGCACTCCGAATTCTCCGACGGCGACGATGTCGAAGATGCGCGCTGGCTGCGCGCTCACGTGGGCAAAGTGGGATTTCTACAGCTGGGCTGGGCTTACCAGGGTTCCATGTTTCTGTGCGAAGTGAGCACCGAGTGGTACGAACGCTACCAGCGCCTGCTGGAAATGTCGGACGACTTTGGCGGCATCCCCATCGACGAATCGGATCAGGACGACGAGAGCTAGGCGTGCGCTGGAAGCTGGCTGCGGACGACCCAATTCGGGTACGGACTTTGGCTGCAGAGCTGAGCGAACTGCCCGAGCTTCGATCAGCCTTTTCTAATCCCGCACTTGAGCCTGCGAAGCATAGTCACACGCTGGCGCGGTTGCTGATACGGCGTGACCTCGCTGATGGCGACAGCGCTGCCCGATTTCTTCTTCCCTGCATCGATCACCTGCATTCGCCTGAACAGATGACCGGCGTTCGCGCTGCAGTGGATCGTTTGGACGCGGCGATCGAGCGCAAAGAGCCGATGCTGATCTACGGCGACTACGACGTCGACGGCACAATGGCGGTGATTATTTTGAAGACTGCGATCGAACTTTGCGGAGGCGCCGCCGACTTTCATGTTCCCCATCGCATTCGTGAAGGTTACGATCTGCGCGATGATGTTATCGAGCGCGCGGCCGCTTCCGGCATTCGGCTGATTATCAGTGTGGATATGGGCATTCGTGCCTTCGCACCCGCGGAAACCGCGCAACGCCTGGGCGTAGATCTGATAGTCACGGACCATCATTTGCCCGGGCCCGACGGCGTGCCTAAAGCGTTGACCGTGGTGAATCCTAATCAGGCGGGATGCGGGTATCCCTACAAGCAGCTCTGCGGCGCGGGAGTCGCGTTCAAAGTGGCGCAAGGATTAATGAAGCGGCGGCTCGACGAAAAAGATCAGCTACGGATGTTGCGATCGTTCATGAAAGTTGTGGCGATTGCAACCATCGCTGACGCTGTTCCACTCACCGGCGAGAATCGAGTGTTTGCCAGGCTGGGGCTCGAAGAGCTGCGCAAAGCCGTGAATCCCGGGCTGAAGGCGCTGCTCGAAGTGGCGCAGATTTCTGCGAAGCGTCCGCCGAACTCGACTGAAGTTGCTTTTCGCATTGCACCGCGCATCAACGCCGCCGGCCGCATGGATGTCGCGCGCGACGTTATAGAACTTTTTAGTGTCAAGGATCCGGATCGAGCCCGTCTTCTGGCCGGTAAACTCGATCGGCTGAATGCCGAGCGCCAGGAAGAAGAGCGGCGGATTTTGCGCTTGATCGAGGAGCGGATCGCGGGCGATCCTGCGTTGTGCGAGGCGTACTGCATCGTGGTGGATGGGGAGGGTTGGCATCGTGGAGTGATCGGCATCGCTGCCACCCGCGTAGTCGAGCGCTACCACCGGCCCGCCATGGTGATCTCGCGCGACGGCGAAGAGGCGTTTGGGTCGGGAAGATCCATTCGTCCTTTTCACCTACTCGAGGCCGTCGAGGCGTCGCACGGTCTTTTCACGCGGTATGGCGGGCACTCGCATGCGTGTGGATTCTCCATGCCGGCCGTCAACGTTGCCCAACTGCGAGCGGAGCTGGATTCGTTCGCGCGCACGCGCCTCACTGCGGCGGATTTCGAACCCCTGCTCGATGTGGAAGCGGAACTGGATCTAGACGAAATCACTCCGGCGCTTTATCGGGTACTGCGTCTGCTAGAGCCTTACGGAACGGGCAATCATGAACCTGTGTTCAGCGCCCGCGGGGTGAAGCTGGTAGCCCCACCGAAAATCCTCAAAGACAAACACATTAAGTTGAAGCTGAAGGCGGGTGAACCCGCTCGAGAGCCTATCCGGGAAGAACTCTCGGCGGTGGCGATTCTCGCGACTGCGCGCTGTCATCCCGATGGCGCGGCTATCCGCCGCAGCGAAAAAGAAGCCGCAGCCCACGAAGTGAGAACTAAGAACCGAGAACCTAGAACTAGGTTGAGTCCGGTTTTTGATGCCCTGGGCTGGCACATGGCCGAACGCCAGCAGCAGTCCCCGATTCTGGCTGGAGACACAATCGACATCGCTTTTACTATTGGCCACAACGATCATGATGAATACGGCGGGTTGGAACTATCGCTGCGCGATTTCAGAACGAGCTTTACGCCTCGCTAACGTTTGCAACCACGATCCGGCCTAGGATACCAACAACCGGTCTCTCCATTCCGCGTCTCTTCCCTTTGAGAAACCGACGATTCTGTCGGGATGACAGATCCTTGCCGTAAACTAATGGCAGGATGCCCCTCCCGATCTACCGCCTGCGACGTTTGCTCATGTTGATCGCAGTGCTATTCACTGCGGTAATCGCGGGGATGTATTTCTATGCGCGCGTACGCCAGCGCAACATTCTGAAGGAGATTCCCAACAAGCTTGGGATCGACATCAAGCAGACCGCCTCTGGCTTTCAGTTCTCGAAGTCTGACGGCAAACGAACTCTGTTTACCATTCAGGCCAGTGACCTGAGACAGTTCAAGCTGAATGGCAGTGCCGAGCTGCACAACGTCAGCATTGTTCTGTACGGCCGCGACTCCTCGCGCTTCGACCAGATTTATGGGGACGACTTCGGCTATGACAAGCAAACTGGCAACGTTACCGCTCGCGGTGATGTCCAGATCGACCTGGAAGCCAATCCCGGCGGCCTGAGCGGTCCTGACCAGGGCGCACCCAAGGAACTCAAGAATCCGATTCATCTGAAGACCAGAAATCTTGTCTTTAACCAGGGAAGCGGGGACGCCTCCACCGGTGCACGAGTGGATTTCCGCACGCCGCAGGCCAGCGGCTGGGCCGTTGGAGTCGAGTATGCAGCGAAGACGAACACCCTCACGCTTCTGTCGCAGATTCACGTGACGTTGGGCGGCCAGGATGCCGCGAGCATATTCGCGGTTCACGGCCGAATCATGCGCGATCCGCGAGTAATTGTGCTGGATCATGCCCACCTGGAACGCGAAAGCGGAACCGTAGAGGCGGACGAGGCGACGTTTTTCCTGGGTGCCGACAACAATGTAGAGCGAGTGGTGGCCATAGGAAATGTGACCGCGCAATCCAGGGGACGAAATTCGGGCGGACGACGTTCTAGCGCAGACGATGCGGACCAGATGCGCGCCCGCGCCGATGAAGGTGAAATGCTTCTTACCGGCAAACAAAACCTGCTTCGCACAGCCACTTTGACCGGCCATGTCCACGCCGAACGCGTCGGTTCTCAGCCAATGCAGGGCGATGCGGGCCGTGTGGTTCTAGATTTTGCGGGACAAAATCAGTTGCAGAAGGTACACGCGGCCGAGGGAGTGAATTTGGTGCAGCACTCGGCTGGCCACGGCGCGATGACCGCGAACGCATCGCCGCCGCAAGATTTTGATATCGCTGCGCCCATCATCGATTTCTTCGTCACAGCGGGCCGCCGCGTCGATCACGCCGAAACTACGGGTGCCGCGCGGATCACGATCTTACCGACCACGATTTCGCCGCCGCAGAACTCGACTCAGCCGCACAGTTTGAATGCGGCGGATGCGCCAAATTCTGCTCAGCGAACGGTTATCAATGCCGGGCGGTTTGTCGCGAAGTTTGCCGAGACGTCAACCGGCGCCAGCCGATTAGCTTCGGTTCACGGTGAGCCCAATGCAAAGATTGTAAACTCGCTTCCAGACGTGCCCGACCGCGTAAGTACGAGTCAAACGCTCGATGTTGCGTTTCTTCCGGAGGGCAGCGATGCGTCCGGTATCTCATCCATAACGCAACAGGGGAGAGTTGCCTATAGTGATGGACAGCCGCCCGAAAAACGGACCCAAGCATGGGCGGACAAAGCCGTCTATACTCCGGCCGATCGCATTCTGGTGCTCAGCGGGAGTCCGCGCATCTCCGATGGGGGCATGTTCACTTCTGCGAACAGCATTCGCATCAATCGTGGCACCGACGATGGCTTCGCCGATGGAGATGTGAAGAGCACTTACAGCGAACTCAAAGAACAGCCGAATGGCGCTTTGCTGGCCTCCGCTTCACCGATTCATGTGACTGCCGAGAGCATGACGGCGCATAACTCCACGGCAACCGCACTTTACCAGGGTAAAGCGCGCCTATGGCAGGACGCGAACGTGATCGAAGCTCCCTCGATCCAGTTCGATCGGAATCGTCGCGCTCTACTGGCCCAAGGGACCACCGCGCAGCCGGTTTCCACAGTACTGGTTCAAACAAAGCTGACTCAGACGGATCAAAGTCGGCCCGATCACTCTCCAGTAGAAACACCGCTATCTGGAAAATCTCGTGCAAAAGCTGAGGAAAAGCCCAGCGAGGCCAGCCCAGTGACTATAAGTGCAGCGCGACTCACCTACGTGGATGCCGAACGCCAAGCTCACTATGAAGGCGGCGTGACCGCAAAAGGAACGAGCTTCACCGCCACCTCAAGCACTGCCGACGCCTATCTTCTTCCTCGAAGCCAAGTTACAAATAATCAACAAGTTGCCGGACCCGGTCGTGTCGATCATATAGTCGCGCAGGGCAACGTGATCATTCAGCAACCGGATCGACGAGCGGAGGGTCAGAGGCTCGTCTATACCGCTTCCAGTGACAAATTTGTCCTCACCGGCGGGCCCCCCAGCATTTTTGATGCCGAACGTGGCAAGATTACCGGCGTTTCGTTGACTTTCTTCAGAGGCGATGATAGGGTGCTCGTAGAAGGCGAAGCAAGTACTCCTGTGGTAACACAAACGCGAGTGGCACGATAAATGCGTGCGCAGTAAACACGGGCAAGATAATGCGTACTCTGGCCACGGATGAAATTGGCAAATCTTACCGCGGCCGTCGCGTTGTAAATGGTGTCAGCCTGCGCGTCGAGCAGGGCGAAGTGGTTGGTTTACTTGGACCTAACGGCGCGGGCAAGACGACTACGTTTTACGCCATCGTTGGCCTGATCCCCCCTGATACCGGCCGTGTGCTGTATGACGGTCAGGACATCACCGACGTTCCCATGTATCTGCGGGCGCGCCAGTTTGGCATCAGTTATCTCCCGCAAGAAGCGTCGGTTTTTCGCAAGCTCACAGTTGAAGAGAACATTCTCGCGGTGTTAGAGGCGCAACCTATGTCCTGGCACGAGCGCCGCGAGAAAATGGAGAAGTTTATCGATGAACTGGGATTGGAGCACATTCGACAGAACCGGGGTTATGCCCTTTCCGGAGGCGAGCGCCGGCGCGTGGAAATTGCGCGCTGTCTCTGCATTAATCCAACTTTCATATTGCTCGACGAACCGTTCTCCGGGATTGATCCCATTGCCGTTCTCGACTTGCAAAAAATTATCAGCAGTTTGCGTGCCGGCGGCATCGGAGTATTGATCACCGATCACAATGTGCGCGAGACCTTATCCGTGACGGATCGCGCTTACATCATCGACGACGGCAGAATCTTCCGCCAAGGCCAGCCGGAGCAGTTGGCCAGCGATCCGGAGGTGAGGCGCGTGTACTTAGGGGAAAGTTTCTCGCTGGTATGAAAATGCAGTGGCTAGTGGCCAGTGATCAGTGTTTTGTACTGACCACTAGCCACTGACCACAGATCACTGACTTTTATGGTCCTTCTGCAACACAAACTGAGCGTCAAGCTATCGCAGCGCCAGATCCTTACCCCGGGCCTTGTGCAGATGGTCTCTGTCCTTGCGCTCAACAAGCTTGAGCTCAAGGACATGATCAATTCCGAGATGGTGGAGAATCCGGTTCTCGAAGAGCTCGAAGAGTCTGTTCCCTTAATTGATGAGGTCGGCCGCAAAGAGGAAGACCGTGATCGCCCTGCCAAGACCTCGACTGAAGAAGCTCCAATCACTGCCGAGAAGAAAGATCCATTTGAAGAGATCGATTTCGGATCTTTCTTTCAGGACTACCTCGATCCTGGATACCGCACCCGCGGAGAGATGGAAGAGATCGAGCGCCCGTCTTTTGAAAACTTTCTTTCGAAGCCGACCACGCTGACGGATCACCTGACTTGGCAACTGGGAGCACTGAGCCTGCGGCCAGAAGTCCGCGAAGCCGCCGAGCAGATTATCGGCAATCTGAATGAAGACGGTTATCTGATCGCTAGTGATAATGAGATGTTGGGAGTGACAGCGCCCGCGCCTCCCGAAGCCGACGCTGCCGCTGCGAGAAATATTGTCAGCCAGGCTGCCGCCTTGGGGCTGGGCGCGGAACGATCCTCCAGCGATGCGGTCGCCGAACATCTTGAGGCGACTGATTCGAACGCGCTAGTTGGGAAGGAATCGGATGCGTCCGAATTTGGTTCTCACGGCGTGGAGCAAGAGTTTGTCGTTGGGATGGATACTGTCCCATTGCCTTCACCGACGGAAGTGACTTTCACCTCCGACCATGGGGATTCCGCTGCCGCAGCGGCTGCAGCACCCGGCGCCACATCGCCGCCTCCGCGTCCAACCTACAAACCCAGCTTCACATCAGCGGACCTTCAGGAAGCTCTCGAAGTGATTCGGCAGCTCGATCCCCCGGGCGTTGGCTGCCGCGATCTCCGGGAATGCCTGCTTCGCCAGTTGCACTACCACCAGCATCAGCTTGAACAGCATAAGAACGGCGAGAAGAACGGAAACCGCGCGGCCGAGAAAAACGGCAATGGCACTGCCCAAGTGGTACTGGATGCAATTGCCATCGTCGACCAGCACCTGCGCGCGGTGCAGGGAAAAAATCTCAAGGAAATTGCCAAAGCTCTCGGGCGGCCGGCCGACGCTGTGCAGCAGGCGGTCGACTACATTCGCACGCTCGATCCGCGCCCCGGCCTGCAGTACAACAAAGTCCAGGCGCGCCTGATTGAACCCGATGTCGCTTTCATCAAGCACGGTGACGAGTGGCTGGTGCTGATGAACGATGATGACCTGCCGCAGCTCCGCCTCAATCCGGCCTACAAGCGCCTGCTCACGCGCGACACCAACGACAAGAACACTCGCGACTACGTGAAAGAGCGCTACAAGAGCGCCATCCAACTGATCAAAAACATCGAGCAGCGCAAACAGACAATCACGAAGGTTTGTTACTGCATCGTTGCGCGGCAGTACGATTTTCTTGAAAAAGGCATCGACTACCTGAAGCCCATGATGATCAAGGAGGTTGCAGAAGAAATTGGCGTGCATCCCTCAACTGTGAGCCGCGCAGTCGCCAGCAAGTACGCTCACACTCCTCAGGGCGTCTTTGAGTTGCGATATTTCTTCAGTGAGAGCGTGCAGGGCCCCGAAGGGGGAAACACGTCGCTGCTGATTCTGAAACGGCGGGTCAAGAAATTGATCGAAGAAGAAGACCCCAACCGTCCCTTGACCGACGAGCAGTTAACCCGCGTCCTGCAATCGCAAGGAATTCAGGTTACGCGCCGCACCGTGGCCAAGTACCGCGAAGACATGCGCATTCCCAGCACCCATCAGCGAAGAGCAAAAGAGTAATACTGAAGTGAGAATGCAGAAGTAAGAGATAGGCGATGAAGTTAGCTGATGAAGTTAGCTAAGGTTAGAAATGCTCCCGATTTGCTTCTGCATTTTAACTTTAACTTCTGACTTTCAATGCAGTGCCCAATTTATCTCGAGCAAGAATTTAAGGAGGGGCGCTCATGAACGTGGAATACACCGGCAGGCACTATGAAGTAACTCCCGCCGTGCGCAAGGAAGTAGAAATTGGCCTTGCGAAAATCCGTAAAATCCTGGGTGACAGATTTGAGACCAAGGTGATCCTCGCTGTTGAAAAGCACCGTCACAAAGCCGAAATCACTATAACCCCGCGCAACGGACCACTCGTTGGTTTGGCGCAAGCCAAGGATATGACCATCGCCGTCAGTGAAGCCCTCGATCATCTCGAAAAACAGGCAGTGAAGTACAAGACGAAATGGGAGTCAAAGAAACGCTCGGCGCGGAAGAGCGAAGAAGTAAAAAAATGGAACGGCCACTCTCCGCAGGACGAAGACGTGCAGACAAGGGTTGGGTTGACTGAAAGAACAGCCGTGCCGGTTGCTGTGCATCGCTATCCCGCGGTAGCCAAAACGACTGAAGTCCACCTGGTCCGCTCGAGTGACGCAGTTTCCATGCGCCCTATGACGCTCGAAGAGGCGATCAAAGAAGCACACTTCCGCGACCGAGATGTCTTCGTCTTCCGCGACCCCAAAGGCAAAGTCATGATCCTGCACCGCACCAGAGACGGCAAGATGGAGCTGATCGAAGCGCCATAGGGAATCTGCGCTCAGGTAGCGAGGGGCCGCCCTTGGCTCGATTTGCTCGCGCCGCACACGTCCGCTATAGTTTTCCTAGCCATGTTTGAGGATTTCACTGCCGTCGATCGCTGGACGAAGAGGCCGGTTCACTGTGTCTATCAGGCACTGATCGTCGCGATTGCCACACGGCACGCCGATGCTGTCGACATTAAGTTTCTGGTGGATGGACGAACGATCTGGGTCTGCCTGCCGCATCCGGCATGGGTGGAATACAAGAAACGCACCGGCAAACTCATCACAGATTCGCTAGCCGTTGAGATTGCCGGCCATTATTTGAAATCTGCACTCGAGTCTGGTGAAGGTTTGGGCCGCGAAATGTACTCTCTCACCATCGCGGAAGCGCTGGCCCATCTCGAAGCCGTCGTTTCCCAGCTTCAGGCGCAGGCCTTGGCCTAAGAGGCGTCTACGATGTCTGCTTTCGATCCCAGTCGGCCTTATCGTGTGCCGGCGCTGAACGCATACACGGTCACGCTATGGAACGTCTCGCCCGGCTTCAACTCAGTCGAAGGAAAGCTGGGATGGTTCGGCGAATCTGGAAAGTGTTGTGTCTCCAAGCAGAGGGCATACCGGCGGTTATAGACGCGTCCCTCTTTTCCCGTAATTGAGCCGTCGAGAAAGTTTCCTGTGTAGAACTGAACTCCGGGCTCGGTGGTGGTCACGCGCAGAATTCGCCCCGTAGTCGGCTCGTATACTTCTGCGGCCTCTGCCAACTTTCCTGACGCATGATCCAGCACAAAGTTGTGGTCGTAGCCATGGCCAAGTCGCAACTGCGGATCATCGGTGTCGATCCGCTCACCGATAGCATGAGGCGTGCGAAAGTCGAACGGCGTGCCTTCGATTGGCTTCAGTTCTCCCGTAGGAATGAGATTGGCATCCACCGGCGTGAAGCGGGAAGCGTCGATCTTCAGAACGTGCCTGAGAATGTCGCCGTTTCCCTGGCCGGCCAGGTTGAAATAAGAATGATTGGTTAGATTCAGCACCGTATCCTTATCGGTGGTCGCGGAATACTCAATTCGCAAAGCACCTCCGCTCAGGGTGTACCGTACGACGGCAGTGAGCGTGCCGGGAAACCCCTGATCGCCATCTTCGCTCACGTACGTGAGTTCGACGCCATCCGAAATCGGTTTCGCAGCCCAGACGACTTTGTCGAACCCTCGCGTTCCGCCGTGAAGAGCATTGTCGCCATCGTTTTTCGGGATCGAATACGTGTGACCGTCGAGCTGAAATGTGCCATGGGCAATCCGATTCGCGTAGCGGCCAACAATGCCTCCGAAGTGCGCGGTCTGCGCGATGTATTTGTCGACCGAGTCGCAACCCAGCACCACGTCATCGAGCTTTCCATTGCGATCGGGGGTGCGGAGGGTAAAGAGAATCCCTCCATAAGTGATAATGCCGGCCTCGACCTTGCCGTCCTTCAGCGAGTAAAGATCCACAGCCGTCCCCGCGGGAGTGCGCCCAAACGCCTGTTTGGTAACGCGAGTCCTGGCAAATGTAGTTGCCGTAAGCATGATAAGAACTACGAACACTCCAAACTGGCAGTTGACCTTGCTCGCAAGCATGCTTCCTCTTTTCGTCGGCACGCTCGCGCGCCACAGCGGCATGCGAGCCGCGCTAACAACTTCGTCCACAGCGTATCAGGCTCCGACAAACGGAACAATAAGACCACGCAACGCGCCATAATGACGGAACTAACTTTGCCGCACGGGGCTTAAATATTGCGACTGTCGGCTTCTTGGCTAGCAGGCTTCTAACAACTCCGCATCAAGAGATTTATGGATCCAAGGTAGATTAAGCAAATTCCAAGGACTCCTGAAGTGGCGGAGTTCTGAAGTAACGCCGCCCATAACGAGCAGCCGCACTCCTCAGAATAATGCGACCTTTAGCAGAACGGCATCATCAATCTTTGAGTAGCGCCGGCCCGCAATCCACACGCATTTGGTGTATCGGAAAAGGGCATGAACAGTACAGTACCTGCCATCGCGCGTGAAACAAGCAGTCATCGCTATGAGGCTGTGATGCGCATCAGTGAGGCGATCGCGGCTTGCCGTGAACCTGAAGAACTCGCCCGTACTCTCGCGGATGAAATTGGCGACTCTCTCCAGTTCGACCACCTCTACCTCACTGTATTCAAAGAGAACTCCAGTGAAATCGAATATCTCGTTTGGGGCAAGGGCTCTTTGCCTCTCCCGGACCTGCCTATTGAAGAGTGGCCAATGTGGCACGCTATGGCGAGCGGGGATCCACAGCACATTGCCGATTGGGATACCGAGGAGCGGTTTCTGCGATTCAAGGAGTGGGCCCGGAAAATAGGGCTTGGCTCGGGGGTCCGCGTACCGTTGACGACGCCGCATCGACGATTGGGTGTTTTCGGAATCGTTCGCGACACAGTGAATCCATTTAGTAATGAAGAAATTAGCTTCCTGCGGCTGGTCGGGCGTGTCGTGGCCTTCGCGCTTGATGATGGTTTGAATCTGAGGCGCGCGCAGAGTGTGCAGGCGTGCCTACAGAGTCAAAACGAGCGCCTTCAATTACTGCTGAACCTGACCAATCGAATTACATCGAATCTTCAGCTTCGGGAACTGTTGCGTGCGGTTGCGGCTAATATTCGCGAGGTGATGCAGTGTGATGCGGTTGCGGTTTCGCTCCTGGATTCGGCATCAGGCACGTACAAGTTATATGTCCTCGATTTTCCTCAGGGCAAAGGCTTGCTTAGGGAGGATAGGGTCCTGACAATTACGAAACTCGCAAAGCGAGTTTTGGAAACATTAAAGCCATCAGTCCTTAACATGTCGGATGCTTCCGAAGTTCCTCCAGAGATTTACGATAAAGTGGTCGCCGAAGGCCTGAAGAGCGGCTGTCTGATTCCGCTTGTTAATCGGGGTCGAGCGCTGGGAATCCTCACTATTGCACGGACTACCGAAGCTCCTTTCACTCCACGCGACATTGAATTTCTGACACAAGCTGCGGGACAGATAGCAATCGCGATCGAAAATGCATTGGCATACCACGAGATTTCGGAACTTAAAGACAAGCTCGCGCAGGAAAAGTTGTACCTCGAGGAAGAGATCCGCGGCGAGATGAACTTTGAGAATATCGTTGGAAGCAGCCCGACATTGAGGCACGTTCTGGAACTGGTTGAGACCGTCGCTCCAAACGACTCTACGGTTCTGCTGCTTGGCGAGACCGGTACGGGCAAGGAATTGATAGCTCGCGCCATCCACGACCGCAGCCGACGCAAGGATCGCACGTTTGTAAAGATGAACTGTGCTGCCATTCCAACCGGGCTATTGGAAAGCGAACTATTCGGGCATGAAAAAGGAGCATTCACCGGTGCCATCGCGCAGAAAGTCGGGCGGCTGGAGTTAGCCGACCAGGGAACCCTCTTCCTCGATGAAGTGGGGGATATCCCGATCGAGATTCAACCGAAATTACTGCGCGCTCTGCAGGAACGAGAGTTCGAACGTCTGGGTAGCACACATACCCGCAAAGTGAACCTACGACTGGTGGCGGCAACCAATCGCGATCTGGAAGAGATGATTGCCAAAAAGGAATTTCGCAGTGATTTGTACTATCGCCTCAACGTATTTCCGATTCGCATACCGCCCCTGCGGGAACGCAAGGAAGATATTCCTTTGCTGGTGAGCTACTTTGTTCAAAAGTTTGCGAAGCAAATGCAGAAGAAAATCGAAGGTATTTCGTCGGCCGTGATGAAAGGGCTCACAGCATGGGCATGGCCCGGTAACATCCGTGAGCTGGAAAATTTTGTCGAACGTGCGGTGATCCTGACACGCAGCAAATCGCTTGAAGCGCCGCTGGCAGAACTTCGCAGATCCAACACTCAGGAAAGCGCTGTTACGATGCCGGCTTCCGGCAAAGAAGACATTGCACGAATCGTAAAAGAGACCCTCGATGTTCTCAATGGGAACAAGACTGCCACCGATGAAAGAGGTCAGAAGCAACGCGAGGAAATCATGCGCGCACTGGCCGAAACCAAGGGCCGCATTGGCGGTTCCGATGGGGCTGCCGCACGCATGGGTATCAATCGGACCACGCTTCTATCACGTATAAAGAAATTCGGCATCGATCCCGGTCACTACGCTTAACCCGATTCTCCGATCCGAGAACCTTCCTCCGCTAACTTGACAGGTACAGGCGGTCCCGGCATTGAGCCTCGATGGACACGTGGCGCCATCCTGCCTTCACTGTTGGCCTGGGGCCTCATTGCCCGGGCCTGTCTGCTCTATGGACTCAATATGGACTCAATCCGGAGCGAGGATGCGGGTCTGAGGCACTTTCGACAATTTCAACTCTCGACAGAAGTTGATTAGAACTAGCGTTGCGATCCTTGCACTTAGAGTGCGAAAGGTTTGGCAACCTCCTTGCTTGTGCCCCTACGTACGGAAAGGACCCATGCTGAGGATCTCGATCATTGAAGGCCACACCGAGCGGCGGTTGATTGTGGAGGGCCAGTTGGTTGGGCCTTGGGTGGCAGAGCTAAGGAGTGCATGCGAAAACGTGAACACAGAGCTTTTGGGCCGCAAGTTCGTTATTGATATGAGGCATGTAACGGCAATTAGTCAGGAAGGCGAGAACGTGTTGTTGGGATTGATTCAGAAGGGCGTCAAATTTCGCTGCCGTGGTGTGTTCACGAAACACGTACTGAAACAGGTCGCCCGCCGCGCTAACGGCAATCTTGGAAAGGCGGAGAGATGAGGCTGCGCGATATGGATATAGCACGCTAAGTCCACGATCTCGTAGTCTGTCCAAGAATTAGCCGGGAGCAAATGCGAAGGCTCAATGCACTCGCAAGGACGTTTTATGCTGACAAACCCGGAGCCAAGTCGGAACATCGGAGAACTCAATGATGACGAAATCTATGCTGCGATTCGTTATCTCGACGTAGACCCAAGGAGCGCAAGTACGCGAAGCGACGATACCGGCACAAGCAAAGAGAACGACGATAATGGCGTCGTGATCTGCGTCGGTTTATACATCGCGGTGTTAGGCTGCCTAGCGGTCTTCTGGCTGTACTTGAAATGATGCTGGGTTTCGAACAAGTTCTTAAAGCGAGACTGATTGCTGGATATTGGGATCAAGACCAGCATTTCGGTGAGGCCATCTTTGGCTCGACCACCCCCGCTTGCCTCCAGTGTGATCATCTGGATCACGCAAACATACCAGGGTCGACGCGATATTCCGGCTAAGAGAATTTTTCCACCGCAAATATTGTGTTCGGATTTCATCAGAGATGAGCGTACGCACGCTCTGGCTGATGCCAAATGCTTGTCAGCGCTTCTCAACACGTTCGACACTCATTCAACACTTGTGAAGTACGTCGTGCAGGCCCCCCTTAGATTTCAATCACTTACTCGAACACGCGCATTTGGCACGAGCCGTGCTTTTATCTGGCTGGAACCGAAAATTAAATCGGAGGTCGGAGATATGGCATGTGCACAAGCTGTTCCGCTCACGTTTCCGGCATCTCGTTCTGTTCCTTTCGTTGAATTGCGACAGTTTCTCCCCAGTCTGATCGCGATCATTTCGCCATTCGTAGATGAACTCATGCATTTCATTGTGAGATTCCGAAACCCTGACGGGAGCGAACTGGACATTGAAACCGCGCTCTATGAGGCGTTGGCAAACGCCATTGTGCACGGCAACCAGGAGGACCCGCGCAAGCTCGTGTGCGTCTCGTGCCGGTGCACGACGGACGGAGAGGTCTCCCTTATTGTCCAAGACGAGGGACAAGGGTTCGATACTGCTGCGGTACTAGACCCGACAACTCCGGAAAATTGTCTCCTCCCGCGCGGGCGCGGGATCTATTTGATGAAAACGTTGATGGACGAAGTCCGTTTCGAGCAGCACGGTGCAGTTGTGTTCATGCGCAAGGCCTCCAACGCGAGACCAGGGCCGGGATGGCGGAGGCTATGATCCGACGCCTCGCAAAGCTCGGGTTCGCCTTAGGGGTGCTGGCTCATTTCGCTCTGGGTCAGACTCCGGGGTCAGCCTCCGGGACCATCCAGGGCGTCGTCTTCACTGCGGATACAGGCGGGGGGCGGTCCGTCGTCCCCGCGGCGAAGATCTCGCTCGACGGCGCGATTCATGTCGAAACTCAGAGCAACGACGAAGGTAATTTCGCGTTCAGCACAATTCCTCCCGGTTCGTACACGGTCACGGCGCAAGCTCCTGGAATGGCCGCAACACAAAGCGTGCTTGTCACTCGAGGAACTGCGTCACAAGTCGAACTCGAAATGAAGATTCAAGCCGCCACGGAATCGACCACCGTAACGGCCAGCGCAGAACCGCCTGACATAAAAGAGTCTTCTGGAACAAACACAGTGGGAGCGTCTGCCGTCCGGAATATGCCAAACATTGACGAACAGTTCCAAAGTTTACTGCCACTGATTCCCGGCGTCGTTCGTGGCCCGAATGGCTTGATCAACATGAAAGGCGCTCGGGCCTCACAGAACGGATCCCTCGTCAATAGCGCCGATGTAACCGATCCAGCAACGGGCGCAACCGCGATCAACATTCCCATTGATGTCGTTTCGTCAGTGAAGGTTCTGTCGACCCCTTACGACCCCGAGTACGGCAAGTTCACCGGCGCAGTTTCCAACGTCGAGACACGCCCTGGCGACTTCAACAAATTTCGCGTGTCCGCCCAGAACCTGCTTCCGCGCTTCCGCAGGATCGACGGGTCGATCATGGGCATCGCGGCGTTCTCGCCGCGGATCACATTCTCCGGTCCGATCGTAAAAGACCGTGTTGCCTTTACCCAATCGTTTGAGTACCGCTACGAACGGGACCCCGTGGATAGCCTGCCCCCGCTTCAAAGCTACAACCGCTCAGAAAACTTCAACTCCTACACGCAACTTGACGTCAACATCAGCCAGAAGCAAACTGCGACCGTTTCCTTTGCCGTTTTTCCTCACCGGTTTGACTTTTACGGGCTGAACACCTTTGCACCCCAGCCAAGCACTCCCGACCTGAACGAGCGTGGATATCAAGGCTATCTGCAGCACCGATACATCACCGATTCCGGCGATCTGCTGACTTCACAAGTGAGCGTCAGGAGATTTGACGCCGACCTGGTGCCTAATAGCAATGCACCCTATGAGCTTCTCGTCGAAACTACCGAGGGTGGATTCTTCAATCACCAAAACCGCGACACAACACGCACAGAATGGGAAGAAGTGTTTCGTTCCCATCCGCACCATTTCTTTGGATCGCATGAACTGGATGCGGGCGTGGATTTCGCGCACAGCTCTTATGACGGCCGGCAGGAATTTCTCCCGGTACAAATTGTCGGCGTTGCGGGATACCCGCTAGAGCGAATCCAGTTCGGACCAACCTCGACGTTCTCTGTCGATCAGAACGAAACCGCCTGGTTCGCCGGCGATAAGTGGACGGTTTCAAATCGCCTGACGTTCGATCTGGGATTGCGGTTTGATCGCGATTCCGTTACCGATTCGATCAATACAGCGCCCCGTGCCGGCTTCATTCTCGCACTCACGAATGACGGCAAAACCTTGCTCAAGGGCGGAGCCGGCTTCTTTTATGACCGCGTTCCTCTCGACATTCCGGCATTTCCTCATCTACCGTCACGTACAGTGAGTGCGCTCGATCCGCTGGGCGAAGTCCTTAGTTCGACTGAATACTCGAACGTCATTTCGAATGGCTTACGCAATCCGCGCAGCGAGGTCTGGAACCTCGAAGTCGATCGTCAGGTCACTAGCGAATTCCTTGTGCGGGTCGCGTACCAGCAGCGCAATACGGTGCACGAGTTCTTTCTTGATCCCATTGCATATGGATCAACGGGAAATCTCTCGCTCTCTGACCGCGGCAGCGACATTTATAAAGAGTTTCAGATCACTGGACGGTATCGCATCCATCGCAGCACGCTGAATGCCTCCTACGTGCGTTCGCGAGCTTTTGGCGATCTCAACGACTTCAACCAGTTTTTCGGAAATGATCCTCAGGCGGTGATCCAGCCCAATCAGCGTGGTCGTCTGAATTTCGACGCTCCGAATCGAGTCTTGGCCTGGGGTGAAATTGCCGCTCCATGGAAATTGACTTTTGCCCCAGTGCTTGACGTTCACACTGGCTTTCCATATTCCACCATCAATCAGTACCGCGACTTTGTTGGCCCGAGAAATGAATTGCAGGTGCCGCGCTTCGTTTCGACGGATTTGCAGATCTGGCGCGAAATCCGACTGCCAGTCAAGGAAAAGCATGCGCGGATCGGATTGGGAGTCTTCAACGTTTTCAATCATCCCAATTATCGCGACGTGCAGAACGATATCGACAGCTACCGATTTGGCGAATTCTTCAACGGTGTAAGCCGGGCGTTCCACGGCAAATTCGTATTGGAGTTTTGACGATGAGACTGACATTGCAGCGCGCGTTTCTACCTCCGGCAATTGTGTTCTTCGTAACGACCATTGCTTCAGCACAAACCGGCAATCCGCTTCCATCGGCGGAGGATGTTGTTGCGAAGATGATGCAGTTCGATACCCAAAGGCAGTCCGAACTGACCGGGTATACGGCCACGCGACACTATGTCGCCGTCAACAAGAGCCGCCGGGCTGAGATGCTGGTACACGTCGATTGTGGCAGTGATGGCGCGAAGCAGTTCACAGTTCTCTCGGAAGAAGGATCCGGTTCGATTCGCAAGCACGTGTTTCACAAACTGCTGAGCGAAGAGACGGAAGCGTCTCGCCATGGCACGCGCAACAGCACTCGGCTGACACCGGCAAACTACGATTTCCAATTTGTGGGGCAAGAAAAACTCGGGACCGGCCCCGCGTATGTGCTACAGGTGTCGCCGAAAACGGCGAATAAATATCTGATCGACGGCAAGATCTGGGTTGACGCCAACGATTATTCCATCGTTCGGATCGAAGGCCAGCCTGCACGAAATCCCTCCTTCTGGGTACGCAGCGTTCATTTCGTGCACACGTATGAGAAAGTGGGGCCCTTCTGGTTCGCCTCGGCAACCCACACAAAAAGCGAGATCCGGATCTTCGGAAGCTCGGAATTGACGATCGAGAACTCTGATTACACCCTGAATCCCTCAATCGACCACACAACTGAAGCGGATAGCCAGGCAAGGTTAAGTCGGTGAGGAAGATTCATTTCATCGCACCTGCTGTTGCGGCGGTCGCGTTCGCCTGGGTGATCGCTCACGTTGGCCTCACAACAATGATGGAACAGGTGAAGGCAATGCGAATCGCATTGCCGGTGGTGCTGGCTCTCAGCTTGCTTCGCCTCTTTCTACAGACCGCTACTTGGTCGGCGTCCCTTAAGGGCGAGGATGTCTCGGTCGGGGTAACAAAACTGATGGGAGTTCGGTTGGCCTCGCAGTCCATGGGCTATCTCACCGTTCTCGGCCCGATTATCTCAGAACCCATGAAGGTCAAGCTGCTTGAGACATCCAGTGGGCCGACGATTACGGCGACCTTTCTCGATAACGGAGTGTACTGGTTCACTTCAGCGCTGCTTGCAATCGCAGGTATCCTTAGCCTGCCTCTGGTCGCGGTCCACGGCAGAGCCTACCATTCAATTCCGGCCGTCCTCGTACTTGGATTCGCGGTCTTCATCATCAGACGGCACACTCCCATCTTGTCTGGCGTGGTGCGCGCTTTGGGCACCCGGCACCCGACTTGGCTCGCTCGTGCCGAGCGCATTGAAGCATCCATCCGCGAGTATCGTCTCAATCAGCCGACATTGGTTCGTCGGATGTTTGGGATCGACATAGTCTGTCAACTACTGCTGGCTACCGAAGTCGCCGTGGTTTTGCTATCGCTGCACCTACCGGTCCATTTCGCAGCGGTTCTTGCCATTGAAGGGATGACCCGCGCCTTCAAGATGATCAGTGGCTGGATTCCCGCTCGTCTCGGTTCGGACGAAGGCGGAGCGATCTCGGCCTTTGCGCTGACCGGGCTTTCCCCGCTGCTCGGCCTCTCGCTTGCATTAACGCGTCGGATCCGTGATCTGCTCTGGGCGCTGATCGGGATCGTCTGGCTTGCCTGGAACTCCCGCAAGTTGAGCGACCGGGCCGACACCGGAGCTTGCGGCCGATCACCCGTTCTGAAGGAGGCCTTGGAATGCAAGCAGTCGTAGCAATTCCGGAAATTACCTCGCTGGTGTGCAACCGGAAGGCGTCAGAACTGATCATGCCGCCAGTTGCCGGTGTGCCTTTGCTGATGAGGACTCTGATAACCGCAGCGCGCGCCGGAGCAGACGACATTCTACTGATTTGCCCCGCAGCTTTGAGCGACGAACTGGTACGGAAATTCCTCGAAACCGCGCCGCAGTATGGCGTTCGTGTAAGTGGGATTCGGCTAGACGAGTTTGATCCACGTGCCGCCTCAAGCTGGGCGAAGCTTGCGCCTCACCTAAATCGTGATTTCCTCTGGCTGCCTTGGAACTGGGTCACAACCAAGCAGTTCCTGGCGAATCTGCCCCTTGCGCAGATCCACTCCGTCAACTGGGCCGAACCGGCCTATGCCACTCTCCGTGAGGTGACCCGCGACAATGTCTCATCTACCCTCCCCCATCCTGAGGGCGTCGCGGTCACCTCGCCAGAAAGTGTGTCGCAGGCTGAACGGTTTCTGGTTGTGCACTCTGGCAAAGTTCTCGATGGCATTCACACCTCGTTCAACCGACGACTCTGTCGTCCGTTCGTCAGAGTTCTGTCTCACACATCCGCCACTCCGAATGCTGTCACCTTGGGTGGAATCGTGATTTCCATTCTGTCGGCCGTTGCGTTCGCCCAGGGATCCTATTGGTGGTCGGTGCTCGGGGCGTTGCTCTTCTATGTTGCAGGACTGTTCGATGAAATGGACGGAATGTTAGCGCGGGTCAAGTTCGAGGAGTCGCCGCGCGGGACCTGGTTTGAGGGGTTTGCCGACGGGCTCAGTTACCTGCTGCTGTTTGGTGGAATCACCATTGGCTTGCATCGTCATTACGGCAGGCCGGCTATCGTGATGGGGGCTGTTCTTCTTGTGGGCGCCATTCTCGCGCTGATCGCCACTTCCCTGCAGCGCCGACGGGCAACAACCTCCGACCGGCCCAACGAGTACCTTGGCCGCTTCTATCAATTGCTTGAAAAAGATTCCGCTAACTGGATCTCGCGCGTGGTGCGGCAGGTGCAGGCCTTTCAGAAAAGAGGGGTCGTGATCTTCTACGTCGTCCTCTTCACGATAATTGGCGCGTTGCCGGTTTTGTTCTTGCTGGCAACGATCGGCGCTCATCTCACCTGGATTCTGACGCTCCACTTCAACCGCCGATTCTTTGCGCAACCGGCCGAAAGAGGAGCCCCACCCGATGTAACCACGATCAAGGAGGCAGTATGAAGGCGGTTATCCTAGCTGCAGGTCAGGGTACTAGAATTCGCTCGGTACACGGCGAACATCCCAAGTGCCTGATTGAGGTTGACAGCACCACGATTCTTGACCACCAGCTCGAAGCCCTGTCGATGGCGGGAGTCGATGACGTAGCAATTGTTGTGGGATACGAAAAGGAACAGATCATCGAACACGCGAAGTCCAGAAGACCCAGCGCCACCCAAAGTATTTGCTTTTTCGAAAACCCCGCATTCGCAATTACGAATAATATTTATTCCCTCTGGCTCGCACTGGAATGGCTGCGCGGCGACAGTTTCGTCGTCCTGAATGCGGACGTTATATTCGATCCCGAAATCCTCTCCGCTGCCGTACGCCCGAGTGCACCGATCTCGATGATCGTAGATCCCTTGTGGCGGGATGAGACGATGAAAGTAGTTGTCGAAGGCGATCGCGTGATTCGTATGAGCAAGAAGATCTCCCGGGAAGAGTTTAGCGGCACTTATATGGGCATTACCGTTTTCTCGAAGATGATCCAGGACAGGTTCTTTTGCACAATGAACGAACTGATCTCCGCGGGCCAGGTGAATGAATTCTTCAACGTCGCGGTACAAAAACTCGCGAACGAAGGAGTTCGGGTCGGCTATACCAGCACTGTCGGCTTGGCCTGGGCCGAAATCGACGATCCCCAGGACCTTACTTTTGCACAACAAAATGTATTCCCACAACTGGTAACGGCGGCGGTTTAATTGTGTCAGTGCCCGAAATCCTTGCCGAAAACTTTGCCCCGAGCCAATGGCTATCGTGGCCACGCAGTTCCCTGCGAGTTGTGGATTGGAATATTGATCGTGGTTTGAAGCTGCCCGCGATCATCGATTTCCTGGCGGATACGAAGGCCGATGTTTTCATCCTTCAGGAAGTCGACATCAATGCTCATCGGACCCATCGACTGAACATTGTGCGGGAAATCGCCCGAAAATTACGGCTGAATTATGTCTTCGGACGCGAATTTGTGGAGCTGACCCAAGGCTCCAAGGCCAGTCCTGCGTACCACGGGCAGGCCACGCTTTCGCGCTGGAAGATCTCGAATCCGCGCGTGATCCGCTTTCAGCGGCAATCGGATTTCTGGAAGCCGCGCTGGTTTAAGCCAAACCTGCAGACGTTTCAGGAGCGGCTTGGTGGAAGAATTGCGCTGGCCACGGAAATCAATATCGCAGGGGCTTCAACCCTATGCTACAACCTGCATTTGGAGAGCCGCTCGAATGATGATCTGCGCTTGGCTCAGCTGAACGAGGTTTTAGAGGATTCCACAAAGTACGATTCGGCTTACCTGGTCATCCTGGCGGGTGATCTTAACTTCAATGCATCGAAGCCTGGAATAGCAGGGGTACTGGCCCGGGCTGGTTTTCGCGATGCGGTGCCTACCGCTAGCCTGGAGACGACTCCAGCACGTCATCTTCTTGAAGCTGGGCGGCACATCGATTGGGCATTTGTTCGCGGCCCGGGTGAGGCCGACGCTGGCAAGATTCACAGATCCGTGAGAGCTTCTGATCACTATCCAATTTCCTTCGAATTGCGCCTTCCCGGTTGACATTGCAAAGCATCGCTTGATCTCCGCGCAGGCGGCGAATGAACCGGGGGCCTCGCTATTGCTTGGCGCGCATTAGTCTGCATTGTGCCCGATGGCGCTTTTCCTCTTGCAATAGTTCTTCGAGCGAACGTGCCAGAACTATAAAATCGCAGCAACTACATTTCGATTGAAGAAAAAATACCTGATTCGTAACGATTGGATTGCGGGCAAAGTCATACTGCTCATATACCATAAACGGCCACCTCCTCGATCTTGCATTTAACGAGCGCGAGCTGATGGCTTGGCTCAACGTCGTTTGCCTACCATCAAGCTTGAGCACCCACATTGCCAGACTCCTGGTGCCGCGAAATTGCTCCGCTCGCTGCAGCTTTCTCAAGGGCTTAAACCGAAGTGCCCGTAAGCTGTTGAATGGTCCGAGTTGTCAATGGTGGGCATAGTCTCGACAGTTCAACATTCCCGACATCGTCCGCTCGGGTCATGAAAAACCCTTCGTTCGAGCTCGAACTGTCGAATTGTTTCGACACTCTTCGACGCGCAACACTGCTGTCTTCCATCCGGCGCTGAAATTTAACCGGTTTAGAGATGCCTGGGTTTGGCATCCGCATTGCCTTAGTCATATGCACAGAAGGCCGGACAGATCGTCACGGCTTACGCCATCGAGCGGCCACCGAGACAAGAGATTCAGCGGCTGGCCAGTCGCGGATTAAGGATGGAACAATCAAATGAGACGGATATCTGTAGATGTAGTTGCCGCAGTTTTGTTGGTGAGTGCGCTGGGTTGCAGCAACGGTAAAGTGCGGGCTGCGGCTCCGCCTCCGCGGCCAGTGGTCGAAGTCGCACCAGTCATTCAAAAGGATGTCCCGGTTCAGGGCGAGTGGGTCGGAACGCTCGAAGGATTCGTCAATGCACAGATTCAGCCTCAGGTGAGCGGTTACCTGATTCGCCAGGATTATCGCGAAGGGGGACTTGTCAAAAAAGGTCAGCTCCTGTTTGAGATCGATCCGCGTCCATTCCAAGCCGTGCTCGATCAAGCCAAGGGACAATTGGCGCAAGCCGAGGCGCAGATGGCGAATGCCGAGCTGAATGTAAAGCGTGATCTTCCCGAAGCGGAGGCTCACGCCATTCCCCAGAGCCAACTGGATACGGACACTCAGGCGCTCCGCGCGGCGAAGGCCGCTGTCGAGGCCGACCAGGCGGCCGTAGAACAAGCAGCGATAAACCTTGGCTACACCAGGGTCACTTCTCTCATCGATGGAATCGCCGGTATCAACACGGTGCAGGTGGGCAACCTGGTCGGACCGTCTACGGTCCTCACCGCGGTTTCGCAGGTAAGCCCGATTAAAGTTTATTTCCCCATCAGCGAACAGGAATACCTGCGGATGGCGGACGGCGGAGGTCCGGGTAGCGTGGACTGGCTGACTCACGCTTCACAGATCCCTCTACATTTAACCTTAGCCGACGGGAATGCATATTCGCATCCCGGCAGAATCATCTTCGCGGACCGCCAGGTAAACACGCAGACCGGAACTATTCAGATTGTGGGCGAGTTCCCCAACTCCAAAAATCTCTTGCGGCCCGGCCAGTACGCGCGCGTTCAGGCGCCAACCGGAAATATTGAGGGAGCGCTGCTGGTGCCGCAGGCGGCGGTGAGTCAGCAGCAAGGGTCATATCAGGTCACTGTGATCGGCACCGATAATCGGGCGCAACTACGCACCGTACAAGTCGGGCCAACAGTGGGCACGCGTTGGGTGATCACCTCGGGCCTGAAGCCTGGAGAACGCGTGGTTGCCGTTGGAGCAGACAAAGTCAAGGAAGGTGGGCTGGCGAACCCCACTCCATACAAAGAAACGGAGGAACGTTGAGCCATGGCGAACTTTTTCATTCGACGGCCCATTGTGGCGATCGTGATCGCAATTCTCACAGTCATTGTCGGCGCGATCTCAATCGCGACCTTGCCGGTAGCCCAGTTCCCGCAGATCGCTCCACCTGAGATCAGGTTGCAGGCGACCTACCCCGGTGCAGACGCACAGACTCTTGAGCAAGCTGTTGCCACACCCATTGAGCAGCAAGTCAGCGGTGTGGACAACATGAGTTATATGTATTCGCTGAACGCCACGGCGAACCAGCAAACAACGCTGTTCGTCGATTTCGATCTCAAGACTGATCCCAATACGGACCTGCTGCTCACGCAGTCGCGTCAACAGTTGGCCAACGGTCAGTTGCCGCCCGAGGTGAATAATTATGGAATCACTCTGAAGAAGGCGACCACTGCTCCGCTCATGCTGATTTCCCTGTATGCGCCGCGTGGCACCCACGATTCGAACTACCTGGCTAATTACGCATACATCAACCTCAACGACCCGGTGGGACGCTTGTACGGTGTCGGCCAGACCCAGGTATTCGGGTCAGGCCAATACGCCATGAGGCTGTGGGTCAAGCCTGACCAAATGGCCAAGCTGGGCATCACGGTCACGGACATTGCTAACGCACTTCAGGCTCAGAACACAGTGAATCCGGCTGGACAGGTCGGGGGGGAGCCGGCTCAGAAGGGTCAGCAGTTCACCTATGCGGTGCTGGCGCAAGGCCGCCTCACTTCTCCGGAACAGTTCGGTAACGTCATCGTACGCGAAGCTCCGAACGGGGGAACTGTTCGCGTCAGAGACGTGGCCCGAGTCGAACTGGGAACGCAAGATTATAGCCTCTCCGGTCGTCTGAATGGCCAGCCCTGCGCTGTCATCGCCGTCTACCAGTTACCCGGAACCAATGCTGTTCAAACCGTGCAGGGTGTCCGGAAACTCATGGCGCAGATGAAGCAGCGCTTTCCGCAAGACATCGATTACACCGTTTCGCTCGACCAGACACTCCCCGTCACGGAAGGGATGAAAGAGATTCTTTGGACCCTCGTGATTGCGATTGTGCTGGTGATTTTTGTCGTCTATCTCTTCCTGCAAGACTGGCGCGCCACTCTGATCCCGATGCTGGCGGTGCCTGTCTCGCTGATCGGCACATTTGTCATCTTTCCGCTATTCGGCTTCTCGATCAATACGCTTTCGATGTTCGGTCTAGTGCTCGCTATAGGACTAGTGGTCGACGACGCTATCGTGGTCGTCGAGGGAATACAACACCACATCGAGGAAGGTTTGGCTCCCAAGGATGCAGCTCGAAAAGCCATGGAGGAACTTTCGGGCCCCGTCGTGGGTATTGCTTTAGTCTTGGCCTCGGTATTTGTCCCAACTGCTTTCATTCCCGGCATTACCGGCAGGCTGTATCAGCAATTTGCCGTCACCATCGCAATCTCAGTGACGCTTTCCGCGTTTAACGCTCTCACGCTGAGCCCTGCGTTAGCCTCGCTGCTGCTCAAACCCAAGAAGCAGACCCGCGGACCGCTTGGAAAGTTCTTTGGCTGGTTCAACACCTACTGGGACCGCTCCACCGATAGCTTTGTGCGCTGGTCGGGAGACCTGATTCGCAAGGCTGCGGTGGTGATGGTGCTGCTCGTAGCTGCCGGCGTGGCAGGGTGGTTCTTTAGCAAACATCTGCCCAGCAGCTTCCTGCCCGACGAAGACCAAGGCTACATGTATATCAATATGCAACTGCCCAATTCAGCGTCCATGGAACGCACAAGCGCGGCTGCGAAACAGGTGGAGCATGTCCTCGCCAACACGCCTGGAGTGCAGTACACCACAAGCGTCATCGGCTTCAGTTTGCTCAGCTTCGTCCGGACTTCGTATAACGCGTTCTTCTTCGTAAGTCTCAAACCCTGGGATGAACGCAAAAGCAGGAGCGAACAATATCAATCCATTAAGGCGAGTTTGAACCGGGAACTCAAGCAACTGCCGGAAGGGACGGTCTTCAGCTTCTCCCCACCGGCGATACCGGGTGTCGGTACTGCAGGCGGCGTCACGTTTGTCCTGGAGGACCGCGCGGGCAAGAATGTCCAGTTTCTTTCGGATAACCTGGCCAAGTTCATTGCAGCCGCTCGCAAGCGTCCAGAGATCGGCTCAATCTTCAGCACGTTTGTGCCGAGCGTGCCGCAAAAGTTCATCAATGTGGACAAGGACAAGGTGTTGAAGCAGGGGGTCAACTTAACCGACGTCTACAACACCATTCAAGCGTATATGGGCGGCTTGTTCGTCAACTACTACAACGATTTCGGCCGTACCTGGCAGGTATATGTGGAGGCCGAAGCGCCTTACCGGGCGACCACTAACGATCTTGGACAATTCTATGTCCGCAACAGTCAGGGCCAGACGGTGCCTCTTACCGCGCTGGCAAACTTTGAGACCCGTTACGGCCCTGAGTTCACCATGCGCTACAACGAATACCGGTCCGCACAGATCAATGTTAGCGCGGCGCCCGGTTACAGCTCTGATCAGGCAACGGCGGCACTGGAAGATGTTTTCAAGCAGACCATGCCTCGCGAAATGGGCTTCGACTACAGCGGAATGTCGTACCAGGAGCAACAGGCGCGCGAAGGAGTGCCGTCTTCCGTCATCTTCGGATTTTCGCTGCTGTTCGTTTTCCTGATTCTGGCGGCACTCTATGAAAGCTGGACAGTACCTTTCAGCGTGCTGCTCAGCACTCCGGTCGCGGTCTTCGGCGCTCTCGCTGCGCTCTGGCTGCGCCGCTTCGTAATGGGCCTTTACCTTCCTCAGTACATGGTTCAGATCGAGAACGATGTCTATGCCCAGATTGGCCTGGTAATGCTCATCGGCCTGGCGGCCAAGAACTCGATTCTGATCGTCGCGTTTGCCAAGGACGACTATGAAAAACGCGGCATGTCGCTGGTGGATGCGGCACTTTCCGCGGCGAGGCTTCGCTTCCGGCCCCTCATGATGACCGCGCTCGCCTTTATTCTCGGCTGCGTGCCGCTCTGGACAGCGTCCGGAGCAGGGTCGGTGGCACGCCAAATCATGGGCACGGCTGTAATCGGAGGAATGGTCGCGGAGACGTTTATCGGCAGATTCTTTGTTCCCGCGATTTTCTACGTAGTTGAGAAGTTGTCAGGCGCTGAGCGACCGGAGGCATTGCCACTCACGCCCGCACCCAGTCAAGGGGATTGAATTATGAAGAAGGCTGCACTCTTGGTAGGAATCGTTACGACGCTGGGCTTGATGACCGGCTGCCTGATGGGGCCGAAATACAAGCGGCCGACGGCGGATGTCCCGCAGGAATACCGTGCACCGGCTCCGCAAGAGGCCACCCAGGCCTCGTCGCTGGGCAACGAAGAATGGTGGCAGGTGTATCAGGATCCAGTCCTGGTACAACTGATCCACACTGCCATTGCGCAGAACTATGACGTGCGGATTGCTGCCGCGCGCGTGCTCGAGGCACAGGCGCAAGTCGGTATCACTCGTGCCAATCAACTCCCCGCGGCAAGCGTTGGGGCCGATGTTTTCAGCCAGCAAAACGCCAAAGTTTCGAACCTCTTTCCTGCTTACCAGGTCAACGGCGGCGAGTTGAACCTGTCGGTGATCTGGAATCTGGACTTCTGGGGAAAGTATCGTCGGCAAACCGAGGCGGCTCGCGCCCAATTGCTGGCAACCGAATGGGGACGGCGGGCAGTAATCTCTTCGCTGGTGGCCAATGTGGCGACGGCTTATTTCCAGCTGCGAGCGCTCGACAGCGAACTTGAAATCTCGCAGCGCACGCTGGGGTCGCGGCAGCAATCCCTCCACTTGACTCAAGTCCTCGAAAGAGATGGCTCGGGCTCTGGGCTCGATGTGAGTCAAGCAGAGCAACTGGTCTACACCGCTTCGGAGACGATCCCCGATCTCGAACGGCAAATTCAGCAACAGGAGAACGTGCTCAGCGTTCTGCTCGGCGAAAATCCCCAATCCATTCCTCGCGGACGCGCGCTGATCGAACAGCCCGTCCCCCAGAACGTTCCGGCCGGCCTTCCATCGGAATTACTGGAGCGCCGGCCGGACGTCCGCCAAGTAGAGGAGAACATGGTCGCCGCCAACGCACAAATCGGCGTTGCGAAAGCTTCATTCTTCCCCAGCCTGTCACTCACCGGACTCGGAGGGCTGGAGAGCAACGCCTTACACAGCTTCATCACCCAGCCCTCGGAGACCTGGTACGGGGCCTTCAACGTTAGTCAGCCGGTCTTCCAGGGCGGGGCACTCCGTTCGGGACTCAGGCTCGCCCGCGCAAACTGGCAGGAAGCCGTGCTCTCTTACGAGCAAACCATCCAGAACGCTCTCGAACAGGTTTCCAATTCACTCGTCGCTTCTCAAAAAGACCGTGAGTTCCGCGAGCAACAGGAGTTGCTCACGAAGGCGGCGCAGCAGACCGACCAGTTTTCGGAGGTGCTTTATAAGAACGGCGGCGCGAGCTACCTCCAGGTGCTGACCAGCGAAACCAACTACTTCTCAGCGGAACTCAACCTGGTGCAGGCCCAGCTCAATGAGCGTTTGGCGCTGGTTCAGCTTTACCAGGCGCTGGGAGGCGGGTGGCAACAATAAGGGAAGGACAAAGATGTTTGGGAGAATTCCAGTTGCGTCCGCCGCGCGGGCGAGTAGCGTAGCCAAGCGCCATTCAAAAGTCCTAATTGTTATACTGGGCGAATCGGGATATTCAATTTGCGAATGCGATAGGCCAGTGTCGTCCGCTTCATCCCCAGCCGAGCTGCCGCTCCATTGGGCCCGCCAATCACCCAGTTCGATTCCCTGATCGCTCGCAGCACGTATTCCCGTTCCACCTCTTCGAGAGTGCTCAGCTTCGTATTGGAACTGTGTACCATGTCTTCTTTTAGTTCGGCCAGCGGAGCTCGGAGTGCAGTTCCCGGCGAAACGATCACGGCGCGCTCAATAAAATTCTGCAATTCGCGCACATTACCCGGCCATGAATAATTCGTCATCACTTCCATCGTTTGCGACGGAATTGTCTCAATCCCCCGATTCATCCGCTTGGAGTATTTGTCCACATAGTGGCGCACCAGCAAAGGTATGTCATCCCGACGATCACGCAATGAAGGCACGGTCAGAGGAAAAACATGCAGACGGTAAAACAAATCGCTGCGGAACTCACCGTCTTCAACCATCTGCCGCAGGTTCCGGTGAGTGGCGGCGACAACGCGCACATCCACTTGCTGCGTGCGTGTGCTGCCTAGCCTTTCGAATTCATGTTCTTGCAATACCCGTAGCAGCTTCGACTGTACTTCCAGGGGAATATCGCCCACCTCATCCAGAAAGAGAGTGCCCTTGTCGGCGACTTCGAACCTGCCAGCCTTGCGCATGATGGCGCCGGTAAATGCACCCTTTTCGTGCCCAAAAAGTTCGCTCTCCAGCAGCCCTGAAGGAATGGCCGCGCAGTTTAGTTTGACAAAGGGCCGTTCATGGCGCGTGCTCAAGTTGTGAATTGCACGAGCGATGAGCTCTTTTCCTGTGCCCGTCTCTCCCTGGATCAATACTCCAGAACCGGTGGGTGCCACAATTTCGACTTGTCGCAACACCTCCCGCAGGGCCGCACTTCTCCCCACGATCTGCTCAAAGTTCGGCTCGCTCGCGATCTCATGCTCTAGCCGCACTCTCTCCTCACTCGGATTCTTCTTTCGTGCTTGTGGCTCGTGGCTCAGTTCGTAGGGCTCGGCCAGGATCTCAGACTCCGTCAACCGCGCCCCCAATGGCATCGGGAGCGGGGTGGGCATGAAGGATGCTCGCGGGTTCGGTACGGCCTCAGCAACGCTCATAGTATCTCCTTTGGATCTCCGGAACGCATTCTGCGCGCCTAGTTAGCCGAGGCGGGTGAGGATGTCGTTTCTGAAACGTTCACAAGTTGCACTGAAGGCTACCTCACCGCCGCCTCGGAATTTTCTCTGACTCATTTTCATTTTTGGTCGAGTATGGCCAGATAGTAGGCCGGCATGTTCTGGTGAACAACCCTATTTCGAAGGTTTTTTTGCTTACCCGATGTAGGTATCCCGACATCTCCCTTTAGGCCGACAAATCCCACCGTCCGTCGGGTTTTAACGACCAGTTCCCGACGGCTCATCTCGCACTGTCAGGCAATACAGCGTTGATTTGGACTAATGGGAGAGAGAGCGGTAGCCCGTCGTTGCCGGCATAAATAAAGGCCAGTCTGAGAAATCAGATTGGCCTTTTCCTTTTGCTGCGATTTTCCACTTTACGGATTCGGAGGTGGGCTCAATAGTTCACAATGCTCGACGCACTCTACCGTGTTGGCCTCGACAGTGGCTTTCTTGTGGCCGCGAAAATCGATGTCGGGGAGGATCAGCAGCGTTTGCGTGCCATTGGCGACGTTAAAAGTGCAGTTGAAGCTCATGGACTGAACGCCGCGTTCCTTGCAGCCGGTTTGGTCGAGGGCGTCGGCGAGCGTCAAGGTCTTGTCGTAGACCTGGTCGGCAAGATGCGATGGCAGCAGAGCAACCGTCAGCGGGATGGGCGATTTGATCTTCAGGCTGAGTTCCTGTCCGTCGTGGTCTGGAGTCATCAGACTGTAGACCTTGGGTACCGTCGTGATCTGGTATTTTTCGTTGAGGATGCGGCGCCAGTGGAACTCAGGCTGAAGGCAACGGTAATACTGGATGTGGAGATCGTTGGGGGAGATGAATTGTCGCACTTCCGGTCCGAGGATGGCGCCAATGGTCGAGAGGACGGGCTTCTCGGGCCTGCGCTCATCGCGGAAGGTGATGATCATCCGCCGTTCGGAGGGAAGATGACACTCGTAAATCACGCTGGTGACATGCTCCTTCACGCACAGGAAGCTGAAATCCGCAGGGGCTCCGGGGCTCCGCATGGCGGCGTTCCATTCGTCGGCCCAAGTCATGGCCACGGTGACCGGGTATCTGGAGTCGATTTGCACATGCATGTCGCCGCCCCCGACAGCGGGATAGTAGACTTGGCCGGCGTGCAGGCTGGCGGGCTCCAAGGCGATCGTCTCGCTGTTGGCGGCAATCCATATAACGGAATTCGCAGCATGCAAGTTCGCGGCGAAGGCGCAGAACACCAGCGCGGCGCAAATCGAAAGGCTCCTCATAGTAGAAGTATTGGTTGGGTGGGCGTACTTGCCCTAGCGAATTTGGGAGCGTGGCATTACGAAGGTACCAACTGATAATGAAAGGGGTGATGGGGCGGAGTAATTGCCCTCATGAGCCAAAAACCGGCACAGCCGATGTTACTCCACGCGACAAGTGTGTGGGAGTTATTCGGCAAGCTCAGGATAAACTACGGTCGCTGCGTAAATAAAGGCCAGTCGAGAGTTCTTCGAGGTCGGTTTGCTAAATAGGTTTGCCGCGGAAGAAATAAATTAGTTCGATGATCAGGATAATGACCACCATCAATTCGAGGACGAAGGCGCGGCTTTGATTGAATTGGTCCACCATGAAGCGGTAGAGCTCTTCGGCGGTGTCCAGTTTTTGCTGGACGAGGTCCTTGTAGTCGGGCACGCCGACTCTTGAGGAGGCGAGCTTGTAGAGCCGGGCGGAGAACATGTCGCTGAGAAATTTGATGGCGTTGTCGGCGCGCTCGGTGAGTTCGCTCACGTCCAGCAGAACGGTATGGAGTTTGGAAGCGGCACCGGCGGTGCGCCAGCGATACCAGAGGCCGTGGCCTCCATGATCGAGGAAGGCATAGACCCGTTCCAATTGCCGGGTGAGCAGCTCGTCGTAGTGGCGGAACTCAAGCAGCTGCGAGTTGGCGTACTGCAGGAGCTGGATGGCAGTTTCGGCGCCGGAAGGGCTGTCGTAAATGAAGGCGGCGTTCCATCCGATCACGGCAAGGTCGTTGGGATAATAGGAGATGCGGGATTGCAGAATCTCCTGGCGTTCACCCTCGGAGAGCGGCTGGGTCTCGCCGCGCACGACCTGGGAAATGCGATCGCCCTGGGAGGCGAGAAGATCGCTGGCGGAGGGCGAACCGGAAATTTCGCGCAGGTGGAAGATGAAATAATCTTCCTTCAGCCATTCGGTGGTGTAAGGCTTGACCAGAGCGGGAGCGGCGCGCTCGAGTTTCTTTTTGACGATGCGGGTGGCGAGGGCTTCGAAGTTTGTGTCCCAAACCCAGCGGCTGGAGAGTTGGACCAGCTTGTCCCAATCGCCGGAGAACGGGAGCTCGAAGACTACGCTGACCACGCCGTAGTCGTAGTACTTGATATCGCCCTGCAGGTGCTCGCCGCTTTCGAGGACCAAAGGCTCGAGTGCCTCTTCGATTGGAGGACGCTGGTAGCGGACATAGCCGGGGGCGAGATGCTTGAAGCTGGCGTCGGCGGTGCGAGCGCCAAGGATTTCGCGCAGCTGGTCGAGGCGAATCTCCTCGCAGACGTCGAACTGGATCAGCACCAGGACCGAGCCGCAGAGGGGGACGTCCGACGGCTTAGCGGCTACGAGGGTGGGCAGCGCCTCGGGGGGAACTTTACCGATGACTGGCGCGGTGATTGTGGTTTCGTGATCCATGAACTAAGCCCAAGTAGAGAAAACTGCGGGATCCCTTCACTGCGTTTCCCCTACCGGAAGTCCAAACTCCGGCCGGGATTGATAGGGGTTTAGGTATTGATGTCAGTCTTTGGTAAGACGATCATCGAAATACATCTCCTCTATTGTCCCAGAAGTGGCGCAATCTGGCGAGTGGCTGATTCTGATTTCTGGCTATAGGTCAGTTACTAAGTCTAGCAAAATCAATGATTTCTGGTAAATCGCCATAATAAGGCCCCGGTTGCCGCCAAGGCCGTTAGTCCAAGTCCCGCGCGCTTCATCGATCGCGACAATTCGGCGTCGCGCCGCTGCATTCGAGCTGATTCGATATACCGTCCGGGAATGGGTGCCGCTTCGCCTCGTAGTGCCATTTGCAAGACTTCGGCCAGGTGAAGGGCATGGCGCGGAGAGCATTGTGCGATCTGTTCGCGGCAACTGAAGCCATCGGCGATGATGAGCCAGTCTGCCGGCGCTTGCCGAACGGCGGGCATGAGTTCGAGTTCGCCGATGGCGATCGAGATGTCGTATTTGTCTGGTTCGAAGCCGAAGGAGCCGGCCATGCCGCAGCAGCCGGGAGCGGGGCTTTGGAAGTCGACGCCGATTCGGCTCAGCACGGCCTCTTCCGCAGTCATCTTCATGATGGATTTGTGATGGCAATGGCCGTGGAGCAGCGCTTTGCGGTCGAGACAAGGCCGAGGGAAATCCTTGGCGTAGATTTCGAGAAATTCGCTGAGTAGGAACGTCTGGCGCGACAGGGCCTGGGCGCGGTGATCGTTAGGAAATAGGTTGATCAGTTCGTCGCGAAAGACGGTTACGCAGCTGGGTTCGAGCCCAACGATGGGAATTCCAGCTTCGATTTCGGGGGAAAGCGCGTCGAGGATTTGGAGCAGGAGGGCCTGGGCGCGGTCGAGCATGCCGTGGTCGTAGAGCGGCCGTCCACAGCAAAGATTGGCTTTTGGAACAAGAACCTGGAAGCCGGCAGCTTCGAGGACATCGACGGCGGCTTTGGCGGTGGATGGATAGAAATAGTTGTTGAAGGTGTCGGGCCAGAGGAGAACGGGCTGACGCAACTCAGGGGCTGAAGCCCTCTTTCCTTGAGTGCTATACGGCACGACTGAAGTCGTGCCCTTCCCGTTCGTGCCGACTTCAGTCTTCCTTTTGGAACGCCGGTAGAACCAGGTCTTGAAGGTTTCAGGGGCGAAGGGTGGGATGGAGCGCCGGGCGGGGATTCCGGCCAGCAGCTTTGAAATGTCGCGCAGGAGCGGGAGTTGGGTCGCTAGGTTGACGAGGCCGGGGGCGTGCGATGCGACGCGGGCCCAGAGGTCGATGTTGCCGAAGGCGTAGGCGGTGCGCGGGCGGATGCGGCCTTCATAATAATGAGAAAGGAATTCGGCTTTGTAGGTGGCAACGTCGACGCCGACCGGGCAATCGCTCTTGCATCCTTTGCAGGCGAGGCAGAGATCGAGGGCGTCCTTCACGGCTTCGCTGCGCCAGCCGTTGTGGATGATTCCATCTTCCCGGGCTTTATTTTGGACTTGGCCCTGCGTCATCTCCCAGAGCAGGTGAGCGCGGCCACGTGGGGAGTGCTCTTCCTCACGCGTGGCACGGTAGCTGGGGCACATCACTCCGCCTTCTTCGCGGCGGCATTTTCCTACCCCGACGCAGCGTAGCGTGGCTTCGGCAAGGCTGCCGTGGTCGGCGGCGAATTTGAAATTTGTCTTTGGTTCCCAGGGAGAATAATTTTCACCGAGGCGAAGATGCTCGTCGAGCTTATATGGCTCAATCAGCTTGCCGGGATTCATCTTCCATTGCGGATCCCACACGGACTTGAACTCGCGAAACGCCTGAACGAGTTCCAACCCGAACATTTTTGGAAGCAGCTCGCCGCGGGCTTGACCGTCGCCGTGCTCGCCTGAAATCGAGCCACCATAGCTGACGACGAGGTCGGCGGCTTCTTCCATGAATTTGCGAAACTTGGCGATGCCAGCTTTCGATTGCAGATCGAAGTTGATGCGCGTGTGAACACAACCGTGGCCGAAGTGGCCGTAGAGGGAGCCTTTGTAGCCGTAGGCGGCAAACATTTTTTGCAGGTCGCGAAGGTAAGCGCCAAGCGATTCGGGGGCGACGGCGGAGTCCTCCCATCCCTCCCAACTGGGCGATTCTCCAGCCACGTGCGAGGTTGCGCCGAGAGCTGATTCGCGAACTTCCCAGACGCGCTTGATTTGTTGCCTATCGGTGTATAGGCGCATCGCGGGGGGAGTTGCGCCCCGGCTGAGCAACTGCATCAGCATGCGAGCCTGGGACTCGGCTTCTGGGGCGGTTTGCGCGCCGAACTCAGCGATAAGCCAGCCGCCACCTTTGGGCAACAGCGCGAGGCCTTCGGAGTTGATTCCTTTTTTTAGGGTGTAACTGACGAGCAGATCGTCGAAGCCTTCGAGCCCGATGGGATGGTGCGCCATGATGTTGGGAACCTGGTCGGCGCACTGGTAAATGTCAGGATAGGCGATTACCAACAGCACGCGCTCCGGTGGGCTCTGCACCAGGCGGCAGGTGGCTTCGAGAATCGTGACACAGGTGCCTTCCGAGCCGACGAGTGACCGGGCGACGTGGAATCCGTGCTCGGGAAGAAGGTGATTCAGGTTGTAGCCGGAGACGCGGCGCGGAATGGCGGGAAAACGCCGCCGAATCATATCGGCGTAGGTGTTGGCGATGCTTTGCAGCTTGGCGTAGATTTCTCCCCGGCGGCCAGTGGCTTGGCGGAGGCGATCGAGTTCCGCGGTCGGCGTGGGCCCGGCCTTCATGCGGGTGCCGTCGTAGGTGAGGATTTCAAGTTCTTCGATGTTGTCGTCGGTCTTGCCCGCCATTACGGAGTGGACGCCGCAGGAGTTATTGCCGATCATGCCGCCGAGAGTGCAGCGGTCATGCGTGGCGGGATCCGGGGCGAAGGTAAGGTGGTGTTGTTCGGCGGCGGCGCGAAGGCTATCGAGGATGACTCCGGGTTGTACGCGGGCGATGCGGCGCTCGGGGTCGATCTCTAGAATCTTCGTCATGTATCTGGAGAAATCAAGGATGACGGCGACGTTGCAACATTGTCCGGCGAGCGATGTGCCGCCGCCACGGCAGAGCAGAGGGGCACCGAATTCGCGGCAGAGGGAGACTGCGGCGAGGACATCATCGGCGTCGCGGGGAAGTACGACGCCGATTGGAACTTGGCGGTAGTTGGATCCGTCAGTGGCGTAGAGGGCGCGGGCGCTGCGATCGAAGCGGACATTATTGGTGCCGCCGATTTCGGCGCGGAGAGCGTCGGCCAGCGCGCGCGCGTCTACGCGGGACTTTGAGGCTTGGGCCAGATGAACAAATGGGTCTGACATTCGGCGCGAGTATACCGCAGAAGGGTGTCGGGGGCTAAAGCCCACGTTCCTTTTCCTGAGTTGCAGCGTAGGTGGAAGCGCTGTCTTTTCAAAGCAAAATCTGATGTCGCTCGTTTTTCATGCGGGAGGGGTGATGGTGCAGGCAGACAGCAGGTTCCTCGACTTCGCCGTCGCTCCGGCTGCGCTCGGAATGACAAAGAGTGTGGGGATAACGGCGTTGCGGCGCGACTTGAAGCCGCACCCTTTCAAAGCGAGGTTCGAAGATCAGATTAACTCCAGGGGCGGGTTGCGTAGTCGGCCATGGTGAGTCCCAGCAGCAAAAGCAGAAAGAACAGTGCGGCGAACACAACCAGCTTCGTGAGTTTTTCGCTGGCATGCCAGACATGCATGAAAAAAAGCGCGACCAGAGTAGCCTTGAACGTGGCAATCCCCAGGGCGACGGCGGCGTTGAAGCGGCCGAGTTCGATGAAGGCGGCTTTGTAAGTGATGAGGGTAAATGCAAGCAGAGTGGCCCAGATGCCGAAATACAATTTCAGGGGCGACGATTTTGCGGACGAATGTTCTGTCATACAAACCTCACGGATGCCGGTCGATCAAATAAAGTAAGGGGAATAAATAGATCCAAATGATGTCGACAAAGTGCCAGTAGAGTCCGCCGATCTCGACCGGAGTGTGATATTCCGGGGTGAAGCGTCCCTTCCATGCCATGTATAAAAGCCAGGTGAAAATTCCCAGACCGATGATCATGTGCAGAGCATGCAGACCGGTCATGATGAAGTAGAGCGAGAAGAAAATCTGCGCGTGGCGGGGATTGGCGTACTCGCCGGGATGACCGGGAACCGGAACGTTATTGAAACTAAAAGAAGCGCCAGGCACATGATGCTCTTCGAACTTGTCCTTGTATTCGACGCCCTTGATGCCGAGGAAGGCGAGACCGAGGAGCATGGTGACCGCGAGCATGATCAGCAACAGCGCCCGGCGGGCGGTCTGCGCTGCCCAGACGGCGAGAACGACAGTCAAGCTGCTGCAGATAAGAACGGCGGTGTTGGTGGCGCCGAGAGTCGCGTCGATGGATTTGCTGGCGGCGCCGAAGTCTCCGAAATACCAGCGGCGATAAATTAGATAGGCGCAGAAAAGACCGCCGAAAAACATGACTTCGGTCGCGAGGAAGACCCACATGCCGAGGCTGGAGGCATCGCGCTGCTGTTCTGCATCGGCGAAGTGATGCAGAAGTTCAGGGTGATGCTCTTCTTCATGTTGAAGTCCGGCGACGGTGGTGGCGTTATCCGGCAACGGGGACCTCCTGCGGATGCGGCGGTGCGTCCAGTTCCTCGTAGTTGTAGGCTTCCCAGGTCACGACCGGCTCTTCGTCGAAGTTGAATGTCGGGGGCGGGGAAGCGGTCTTCCATTCGAGTCCCGCGGCGTTCCAGGGATTATCGGATGCGGGCTTACCGTAGCGCATCGACCACAGGAAATAAGCCATGGGCAGCAAATATCCGACGCCGAGTACTGTGGAACCGGCGGTGGAGAGGACGTTCAGCACCTGGAATTCCGGCATGTGGCTGTAATCAAAATAACGGCGCGGCATTCCCATGTAACCGAGGACGAATTGCGGAAAGAATGTGAGATTGAATCCGATAAATACGATGAGCGCCGCCAGGCGCGCCCAGCCTTCGGGATAAAGGCGACCTGAAATTTTTGGCCACCAGAAATGCATGCCGCCGAGGTAGCCCATGACCGCGCCTCCGACCATGATGTAGTGAAAGTGGGCGACGACGAAATAGGTGTCGGTGACGTGAACGTCGATACCGAGAGCGGCGAGGAATAGTCCGGTAAGGCCGCCGATGGTGAAAAGTCCCAGGAAGCCGAAGGCGTAAAGCATGGGCGCATCGTAGTGGATGGAGCCCTTGTAGAGCGTGGCCGTCCAGTTAAAAACCTTGATGGCCGAAGGCAGGGCGACGGCATAGCTCAGGAAAGAAAAGACGAGAGCGGAGTAGACCGAGATGCCCGCGACAAACATATGGTGAGCCCACACGAGGAAACCGAAGACGGCGATCGCAATCGAGGAAAATGCGACAAAGCTGTAGCCGAAAATTCGCTTGCGCGAGAAGCAGGCGATGATCTCGGTGATTACACCCATAGCCGGCAGAATCATGATGTACACGGCGGGATGGGAATAGAACCAGAACAGGTGCTGAAAGAGGACGGGATCGCCGCCGAGTTTGGGGTCGAAGATGCCGAGGTGCAGTGCGCGTTCGGCGACGACCAACGTAAGAGTGATGGCGAGTACCGGAGTCCCCAGAAGCTGAATGATGCTGGTTGCATAGTGCGCCCAGATGAACAGCGGCAGGCGCGACCAAGTCATTCCGGGCGCGCGCATGCGATGTATGGTGACGACGAAGTTCAGGCCGGTGAGTATGGAAGAGAACCCGGCGACGAAGACTGCGAGTCCGGCTTCCACGACCTTGGTATTGCTGAAATTAGTGCTGAAGGGCGCGTAAAACGTCCACCCGGTGTCGACGCCGCCGGTGAAGATGCAGTACAGCATCATGACGCCGCCGATGATGTAAAGATACCAGCTCAGCAGGTTGATGCGTGGAAAGGCCAGGTCTTTCGCCCCGATCATCAAGGGAACAAGGAAATTTCCCAGCGTGGCCGGTATGGAAGGCACGAGGAAGAAGAACACCATGACGATTCCATGCATGGAGAAGAGCTTGTTGTAGGTGTCGGGTTGGACGAGGTCGCCCGCCGGGGTGAGCAGTTCGAGACGGATGAGGAGCGCGAAGAAACCACCGATGAAGAAGAAAAATGTAATCGAAATAAGATAGAGCAGCGCGATGCGCTTGTGGTCAGTAGTAAGCAGCCAGGACCACACTCCGTACTTCGCGTTCAAATAGTTTTCGCGCTCGGCGATAGGGGATTGAGGGATTGCGATCTCCATAACTTATTGCACCTGAATTCTGTTCGGTTGAGCCGCGTTCAACGGGGCTTTCGTTGGAGCTGAATTTGCTCTGGTTTCTGTCGGAACCTCTCGAACGGCTGCGCCGGCGCTGGTTTTCGCACCATCTGCCAGCTTGTTGGTTGAAATCGCTTTGATGTAAGCGACCAAAGCGTTGACCTGTTCCTCGGTGACCAATCCTTGAAAGGTAGGCATGATGGGCTGGAATCCTTTTACCCGCCTGGAGCCCGGATTGAGGATGCACTCGCGAAGATAGTTTTCGTCGGCGGTGACGGTGCGACCATCTTCGAGCTGAACGGGATTACCGTAAACTCCCTGCAGATTGGGGCCTCGGCCTTGCGTGTCCATGCGATGACAGGTGGCGCAGCCGAGTTCGGAGAAAATTTTCTCGCCGCTCGCCGAGAGCGGACCGGTTGAGCCGCCGTTCATCCACGCCTCGTATTGAGCCGGATCCTGGACCACGATATCGCCTACCATTCCGGAGTGTTGGGTGCCACAATATTCGGCGCAGAACAAGTGATAGACGCCGGGCTTGGTGGCGCGAAACCATTCCACGGTGTAGCGGCCGGGAAGGACGTCCTGCTTGATGCGGAACGCGGGGATAAAGAAGCTGTGAATCACATCCTGCGAAGTCATGATGAGCTTGACGTCGCGTCCGACCGGAACATGGAGTTCATTGATCTCGCGCTGACCTTCGGCATGCTCGACCTTCCACATCCATTGCTTGGCCACAACGTAGACTTCGGTGGCGTCGGCGGGCGGAGTGCGCTCTTTGAAATAGACCACCGCGCCCCAGGCGAAAATGACCATGAAGATAAGGAAAGGGATGGCGCTCCAAGTGATTTCGAGCGGGATAGAACCTTCAATCTGTTCGGCGGGAACGCCGGGGCGGTGACGGTAGCGGGCGGCGAAAAAGATTACCAAGGCGCAGATCAACAGGGCCATCATCCCGGTGACGACGAGCAGAAAAATGTAGAGCGCGTCCACGCGATGAGCCAGGGTCGAGGCCTGTTGCGGCCATAGTGGAAAATTATTGAGCATACCGTGTCTTCGTTGGCGTGTTTGCAGTTCCGGTGTTTGCGGTTCCGGCGTTTCCGGTTGCCGTCATCCTAGCTAAGGCTTTCTGGCTTGCTGCGCGGTCGAGCCGCCACAGAATGAGAATTAGTCCGCCGATAAAAAGAATGGTTACGGCGGCGGCAAGTCGCAGGATGTTTGCGACTATGGCGCCATATTTTCCGGTCGCGGGATCATAGTGATAGCAATAGAGGAGCACGGCATCGACCGCGTTCCCGATTTTATTTTGCGAAGCCTCTACCAGACCCATCCGCAAATCTTTGGGAGGAAAGTCCACTCCGTAGAAGTAACGCGAGATGTGGCCTTGTGGCGTGAGCACCATGATCGCAGTGGCATGCGCGTACTGATTGCTCCCGGCATCGTATTGGTATTGGAACCCTACGGCTTTGGTGAGCGCGTTGATCGACTCCGGCTGGCCGGTGAGGAAATGCCAGCCAGCGGCTGCATTGGCGCGGCCGTAGCGCTTCACGTAGTCGAGTTTCTTGGCGGCGGCGAGGTCGGGAGTTTCGCGTGGATCGAAGCTCACCGTGACGACGTCGAATTCGTTGCCGACGTCGAATTTTATGAGGCGCATGGCGCTGGCTAGCCCGGCGAGAGCCTCTCCACACAGCATGGTGCAGTTGTAGTAGACGAGATTCAGGATGAGCGGCTTGCGGCCGAAGTAGTCGCCGAGCCTTACTGACTTACCGGTTTCGTCACGGAAAATTAAATCCGGAGGGATCTGGGCGTCGAGATGCTGGTCGATGCCCACGTTCTGCAGGCGCGACGGTCGGGTGTTTGCGGGAGGTGACATTATGCCGCTGTTGATTTGCGCGGAGGCAGAAATCGCGAGCAGGACGACCATAACCACAAGCGCGGGCACGAAAATCGAGTTGTTTTTCTTACAGCTCACTGCAGTTCACCCTTCTTGCCATTTGTGCTCTTATCAGGTTCCTTCTTGCTTGCTCCCGAGATTGCTGCGGCGTTGTCGCGGGCTGCACTTTGCGGGCGCACTGGAAGCCCTCGTTGCACGATCAAATCCATGGCGCGTTCAATTGGAATATGAATCGTGCCGGCTTTTTCGTCTACCCAGCCGTAGCTGTAGAGCGTTTTGTCTTCGTTGGTAAGGATGCCGTTCAGTTGGCCGCGCTCGTCCTCCTCGAGCTTCGGGCTGGGGAAAGCGGCTTGCGGGTATCCGGGGGCAACATGCCGGGTATCCGCGGGGACGTTGGTGATCAGCGGATTTACCGCAGGCTGTCTGGCCTTCTCGCGATGGTCGAGAAAGTGGAAGAGAACTCGCAGGCCGATAAGGCTCAGTGCAACCGCCACAACCAGGGACAGAAGGAAATAAAGAACGCTGGACGGCCCCATATCCTGGTGCTCGTAGCTGCCGTGGGCTTCAGGGGCGTGTTTGGTTTCGTCGGTCATTTCTCGTCCGTTATTCTCGTCCGCCATCTCTCGTGGTTTATTTTCGAGAAGCGTCCCTCAGCGGCTAAAGCCGCATCATTTGTTCGTCTCATACGGCACGAGTAAACTCGTGCCCTTCCCGATGCTCGGTCTCATACGGCACGAGTGAAGTCGTGCCCTTCCCGATTCTTGCAAAGAATGCCTCTCCGCAACTTCAGTCATGGTGTTCCTTGCGAATGAATGTGGTGCTCTGCGGCAAGCACTTCGTGAGCATCCTGATCGTAGGCTGGAACCAGCGGCAGCGAAGCCAGGTTCTGGAAAAAATACCAGAGCCAGATTCCGCCGATGGCGATGGGCACAACGATATCGGCGACGGTCACCGCCAAGGTCCTGGAAAAATTCGGCTCGATGATCCAGAACAGATCGACGTAGCGCATCAGCATCAGCCAGGCCGCCAGCCAGACTAATTTTCGAATATTGCGTTTGAAGGGACGCGAAAGCAGCATTGCGAATGGGATGGCGAACTGGAAGAGCACCAGAATCAGACCGATCCAGGCCCATCCGCCGCTCAGGCGCTTCAAATAAAAAGAGATCTCCGGCGGCAGGTTGCCGGCCCAAATGATCAGCCACTGCGAGAACGAAAAATATGCCCAGACCATAATGAACGTCAGCATCCACTTGCCATGGTCGTGGACGAAGTCGGGCTTCAAGAGTTCCGACATCGGCTTGTAGTTGTAAAGGATGCGCTCCACGACCACGGCAAAGCACATGGCCGAGAGCACCTGGCCGATCAGGATGATCAGGCCGAAGATCGTTGAAACCCAGGTCGGGTCGAGGGACATGACCCAGTCGATGGCGGCGAAGGAAATGGTGAATCCATAAAGGATGAGGCCGGGGCCGCTGACCGCCTTAAAACGCTGGGTATTGTCTGGGGCGTTGGGAGTGTCGGTTTGTTTCGACCATTTCGATAGCAGAAACGACAGCAGGTTCCAGATCGCGAAATAAATAAACGCACGGAAGGCGAAGCCGGAAAGGTTCAGGTAGCTCCGGACGAAGCTATGCTTTTCCAGATGTTCCCGTATGTGGGGATCCTGAATGGAGTCAAGCGGCATCGCCCACGGGTAGATACGGTGTTGCAGGCCGGCGATGATGATGGGAATGAAAAGAAGCGCCAGCAGCGGCACCGTGCGCATGGCGGCGCCAAGGATCCGGCGAATCACCGTTCCCCATCCACCGCCGGTGAGATGCCGGATCATCAGAATGGCCATCGATCCGAGAGCGACGCCCAGCCAACACATGAAGCCAAGCAGGTACGCGCGATAAAACTCATCGGGGCGGATGACGGCGATTGCCACGGAGATGACGGCGAACACGACGCCGATGATGAGGGAGCGCTGCGAGATTTTCCGTACGATCCCGGGCGGCATCAAATCGAGATGTGGATTCGCTGCGGTCACTGTTTTTGCTCTTTCGGCGCTGCGAGCGTTGACGTTGATGCGGAGTCAATCACGGGCAGAGTCGCACCGGAACCCGGCGGGCCAATGAATGCTGGCGGTTCGGAGGGGACAGATTGTCCGTTGGGAACGTCCGCCCGGGTTGCATTTTGACTGAGCTGCAGCGCGCGAATGTAGGCGACGATGTTCCACCGGTCTTGCGGAGAGATCTGCGAGGCGTAGTCCTGCATGTTGCCGAAGCCGTGGGTGATGACGTCATAAAAGTAACCAAGGGGGGCTTTCTGCAGGCGCGGAATGTGATAGGACGGCGGCATGCGCGAGAAGCCGCGCGAAGGAATGAATCCCTTGCCGTCACCCAGAAGCGAATGGCAGGGGGAACAATAAATGTTGTAACGCTCGCGTCCGCGCTCGAGAACTTCTTTGGTCACGGGAAAAGGCATCCAGTCGCCGGGAGCGCTTCCAGCGCGGCCGGTGTAGAAATACGTATCCTCGTGCAATTGCCCGCGTGCCACGGTGCCTTCGACCGGCGGGCGCTCGGAGCGCTGGTCGGCGAAGAAATCGCTGCGGGAAAGCGGATTCTGTTTTGGCTGCACATGCATGTCGATGCGGCAGGCGGAGAGAACGGCGAGGGCCAATAGTAGCGCCACGAGAGATGGTGTCTTCGAAAAACCTTTAGCTCGACACCGCAGCCGAATCCCACCCTTGCGCACAAAACGCCCAAGAGTGGGGCACCCAGTTGCATACGCTGCGGCGGAAGCTTGGCGGAGGTGCGACATTTAGCTGGGCACCTCCGAGATGGAGCGGGGCTGCAGGGTTTCGAGAAAATTGCGGGTGCTGGCGGGATCGTACTTTTTATCGGAAGAAAACACGATCAGAAAGAAACGATCTTTCGACGCCATGGCAAAGCGCGGCACGTTGAAGACGGGATGATAGGGCATGGGCAGTCCATTCAGCGCGAGCATGCCGAAGACGGCGGAGAGACCGGCGAACAGAATCGTCATCTCGAACGTGATGACGATGAATGCGGGCCACGAATGCGGGGGCTTGCCGCCGACGTTAATCGGATAATCGACGGCGGACATCCACCACTGCATGAGATAGCCGCTGAGGCCGCCGACGATTCCGCCAATCAGTACTACGAGGGGAACTTCGTCGTGATAGAAGCCGATCTCCTCGGCCAGGCCTTCGATTGGAAAAGGACTGTAGGCGTCGATCTTGTTGTAGCCGGCTTCGTGGGTGCGTTTCGCGGCATCGACCAGAGCCTGTGGGGTATCGAACTCCGCCATGATTCCATAAATTCGCTCGCGCTTCATTCGGCTTTCACCTCCGCTTCGGGCAGAAGCGTCCGCATCTCAAATATGGAGATTGCGGGCAGTAAGCGCAGGAACAGGAACATGGCTGCCAAGAACATGCCGATTGTACCGATGTAGGTCATCCAGTCCCAACGCGTGGGATAGTACATTCCCCAGGAGGAGGTAAGGAAGTCGCGATGCAGGCTGACTACAACGATGATGAAACGCTCCAGCCACATGCCAATCAAGACGACGCCGGAAATTAAGAACAAACCAACGGGATTGGTGCGCAGCCTCCTGATCCATAGCAGCTGGGGGATAAAGATGTTGCAAGAGAGCAGAGACCAATAGAAGAAAGCGTAAGGACCGTGAAGCCGATTCCAGACCGTGAATGCGTCGTAACGGTCGCCGCTATACCAGTTCAGGAAGCCTTCGATAGCGTAGCCGTAGGCTACGATCAGGCCGGTCGCCAGCATCACTTTCGCCGCGTTCTGCAGATGGAGCTCCGTAATGAAGTCCTCGAGACCGTAGATTTTGCGAATCGGAATCGCGAGCATTAGCACCATAGCGAAACCGGAGTAGATGGCGCCGGCCACGAAATAGGGAGGGAAGATGGTTGTGTGCCAGCCGGGGACGATGCCGATTGCGAAGTCGAAGCTGACCACGGTGTGGACGGATAGCACGAGGGGCGTGGCCAATCCGGCCAGCAACAGGTACGCAGTTTCGTAGCGATGCCAGTGGCGGGCCGATCCGCGCCACCCCATGGAGAGCATCCCGTAGATTATTCTTGCCGCGGGATGTGTCGCGCGATCGCGCAACGTGGCCAAGTCGGGGATGAGGCCGATAAACCAAAAGATCGCAGAGATAGTGGCGTAGGTGGAGACGGCGAAGACGTCCCACATGAGCGGGCTGCGGAATTGCGGCCATACGCCCATGGTGCTGGGATAAGGAAAGAGCCAATACGCCAACCACGGGCGGCCGACGTGGATGGCGGGAAAGATTCCCGCGCTGGCCACGGCGAAGAGCGTCATCGCTTCGGCGAAGCGGTTAATGGAATTGCGCCACGACTGGCGCAGCAGCAGAAGAATGGCAGAGATGAGCGTACCCGCGTGGCCGATTCCGATCCACCACACGAAGTTAACGATTGCGAAGCCCCAGCCGATGGGAATGGTAGAACCCCAGATGCCGATGCCTTTCAGGAACAGGTAGCCGATGGCGTAGAGCAACATCATTGTCAGCATGAAGAAGGCGCCGAAGCCGATGAACCAACCGTTCGATGCGGGACGGGTCAGTACGATCGCGCTGATTTTTTCGGTGACCGTGCCGAAGGTGTGGCCGGGTTCGATGACCGGGGCGTTCTGTGCTTCGACCGTCGTTTTGTAGTGCTCGTCCATCTCGTTGGCTAGCGCCCTCAGGGGCTAAAGCCCTCTTTCAATCCGCTTTCTGGTGGCGCGACTAGAGTCGTGCCCTTTCCAAAACAACCACCTCCGCGTTACGACTTCAGCTCGGGATTCGGGTTGCCTACTTCTGCGAGATATGTCGTGCGCGGGCGGGTGTTGAGTTCGCCCAATAAACTGTAGTTACGAGATTGCGCCTTTAGCTTTGAGACCTTGCTGTTGGGGTCGTTGATGTTGCCGAATATGATTGCGTTCGCAGGACAGGACTGCTGGCAGGCGGTTTGCAACTCGCCATCTTTAATTTTGATTTCCTTGCCTTCGCGCACCGAGGTGGTTTCGGCGTCGATGCGATGTTCGGTGATGCGCTGCACGCAATAGGAGCATTTTTCCATTACGCCGCGGCTGCGCACGGTGACGTCGGGATTGCGCATCATCTTGTATTGCGGCGTGACCCAGTCCTGAAACAAAAAGAAGTTGAAGCGGCGAACCTTGTAGGGGCAGTTATTCGAGCAATAGCGGGTGCCCACGCAGCGGTTGTAAATCATGTCGTTGAGGCCTTCGCTGCTGTGGTTAGTGGCACCGACCGGGCATACGACTTCGCAGGGCGCGTTCTCGCATTGCTGGCAGGGGACGGGCTGGAAGAATGCCTTGGGATTATCGCGGTCGCGGGCGGCTTCGTCGGGATATTGGTAATAAGTGTCGATGCGAATCCAGTGCATGTGGCGGCCGATGGCGCACTGCTCCTTGCCGACGACGGCGATATTATTTTCCGCGACGCAGGCCACCATGCAGTTGTTGCATCCTACGCAGGAGTTCAGATCGATCGCCATCCCCCACGCGTAATCTTCCTCTTTATAGGGATAGGGCTTGTAGAGCGTGAGGCCGGCTGCGGGCTCTTCGCCTTGTTCTTTGGCGAAATTGGGATTGTTGCGGTATTCCTCCAGTGCGGCTTCACGGACTAATGGACGATGATCGCCGTTGGGTGTGTCCATGGATTGATAGCCCTGCGTGGAAGCGAGAACGTAAGTCTGGCCAGTCTTTCGAATCTGCAAGCCAGTGGCGAACCACGGCGCGGCGCTGGTGCGCAGCGGATACGCGTCGAAGCCCTGCGCGGTTCCGACGCGTCCAGCGCGGCGGCGGCCGTAACCCAGAGTGACGGTGACCGAGTTGTCAGGAACACCGACCTGCACCCAGACTGGGCCCGTAACTTTCTTGCCGTTGAGCTCGAGTTCGACGAGGTCGCAGGTTTTCACCTGGAGGCGCTCGGACATTTTCGGGCCGATGAGCACGGCATTGTCCCAAGTGAGCTTGTTCATCGGCTTGGGACAGTTCCTGGAGCCAGCCGTTGTTGGAGAATTGTCCGTCGTAGATGGTGGGGTCGCGGCGGATGTTGAGTTCGATGGCGTTGGCGGCGTCAGTCGAAGCCGGCGCGAAATTTGCCTCCTTCACCGTCGCAGATTTCGGGGGAAGGGCCGTACCTTCAATCCACCCATCGTGCAGCGACTTCCGCCAGAAAGCTTCGAAGTCTGCTCCAGAGTGCTGCTTCTGCCAGTAAGCGCGGACCAAGTCGTACCCGTTCGCATCGGCTTGCCCGGCGAGAAGCGCGATAAACTCCACAGTACTTTTGCCGTTGTAAAGCGGACCAATCAAAGGCTGGATAATGCTGACGGTACCGTCGTAGGCGCGAGCATCGCCCCAAGTTTCCAGTTCGTGCGCCTGATTGATATGCCACTGGCAAAGTTCGGCGGTTTCGTTCTGGTACAGACCGAGATGCACGCGCAACGGGACCCTGTTGCTTTTTAGCAGTTCGGCAAAGTTGAGGTCAGCGGGCGCGTCATACGCAGGATTGCCGCCGAGAATTACTAGCAAGTCAACTTTTCCTGCATGGACCTCGGCGACGAGATCTTTTATGGATTCTGTTTGATTAAGCGGATTAGCGTCGACCGGGTTAGTGTAGAAAACCGTGTTACCGACATTACCCAATGTCTGGTTGAAAGCGTGAGCGAAAGCATGAACTTCGGGCCGTTGATGGTCGCCCGCAATTACCAGGCTGGACCCGCGGTGCGCCAAAAGGTCATGGGCGGCCTGGTACAAGAAGGGGTTCGCGTCACCTGCAACGCCGCCGTTCGCCGGCTCGGTTAGTCCCGATAGTTCGTGGGCCAGCTCTCCGATGCGCGAGGCTTGGACGGACAGCCGATGATCCGCCTTCGCGCCCGTCGTGGTCGGCGTGCTCTCAACCACATACAGCCGATTCATCTTGCCATCAGGATTGCGGCGCTTGGCGAAGTCGCGGATGTAGCGGACGTTTCCCGGAAAACCCGCATACAGGAAATCGGCGTCGAGCGAGACGATTACGTCGGCCTTTTCAAAATCGTAGCGCGTCTCGACCGGCTGGCCGAAAGCCAGCTTCGCGCCTTCGAGTACGTTGTCGCGATTGATTGGCTCGTACACGTGCCACTTGGCCTGCGGATAAATCTTCAGGAAGTTGCGCAGTTGATCGGCCAGCGTGGGCGAGGAGATGGTCGGCGTGAGGATGCGGATGCCGGCTCCCTGCAAGGTTTTCTGCGCGCTGAGCGGGCCGCGAATCGCGGTGAGAAACGCCTGCCAGGAGCGCTGGTCGCCCAGTTCCATCACGCTCTGCGAGCGGTCGGGATCGTACAGTCCGAGAATCGAAGCTTGCGCAAAAATATCCGTCCCGCCGAGCGATGCTGGATGCTGGTCGTTGCCTTCGATCTTCGTGGGGCGCCCCAGATGGCTCTCAACCAGCAGCGGGCTTGCGTATCCGCCGAGCGTCATAGCCGTGGCGTAGAACATGGGCCGACCGGGGATTACGTCCTCGGGCTGACGGACATAGGGAACGATAGGCTCGGGCGGGAGTTTTACACATCCGGTCATCCCGGCCAGCGCCATCGACGCGCCCATCACTTTGAGGAAGCCGCGGCGGGAGACGGAATCCACCCACTCGGAGGAGCCTTTGGGGAATTCGCGGTGTAGCGCTTCCTGGAAAGCGGGGCTGCCGGCGAGTTCTTCGAGGCTGCGCCAGTATTCCGGGCCGGAGACTTTGCCGATTTCGGCGCGCAGCGAGTCGAGATCGAGTTTGCCTTTCTTGGTAGGACAAACTTCTTCGGGCTTTCCTGGCGCTGGCGAGATGTTCTTTCCCGTTCTCATATTCAAATTGCTCTCGGGTGGTGCAGCGCTTCAAGCGCTGCGAATCAGCACCCAATTAATCAGCGGCTTCAGCCGCCGAGGTATCTCAGGGACTAAAGCCCCTCACCACCCGGGCTTAATCGCAGGCCTAAAGGCCTGCGCTACCCCAACGCTCCCTTACCGATGGCACGTGTTGCAACTTGTGATGTCTCTCACGTTGCGAACGCGGTATTGTTTCACCAGCGCCAAGCCTAGCTCGTCTTGGTTCGTATAACTTTGTCCATTGACCACGACGGGCTTGGTGGTGGTGGGTTGCTCGTATCGCATGTTGAATACCTGATCGCGCGGACGCAGATTCTTTTCGGGGGCCCGATGGCAATTCAGGCACCACTCCATCTGCAGGGACTCCTGCTGATACATCAGAGGCATCTGATCGACGGGGCCGTGGCAGGTGTTGCAGCCGACTCCTTTATTGACATGAATACTGTGATTGAAGAAAACGAAGTCGGGAAGCTGGTTGACGCGCGTCCACTGCAGCGACTCGCCGGAGCGGTAGCTAGCTCGCACCGGCTCGAGCAGCTGGGCGTTAGTCCAGATTTGCGAATGGCAGTTCATGCAAGTCTTTGTAGGTGGAATACCGGCAAAGCTCGAATTCTCGACTGAAGTGTGGCAGTAGCGGCAATCAATGCCGAGTCCAGCGACGTGATGCTGGTGGCTGAAGGGTACGGGCTGCGGCTTGCGCACTCCGGCGTAGGTGATATAAGGCGAGCGCTGGACCTCCATTGCCACCCAGCCGAGAGCAGCAACCACGAAGACCGCGCCAAAAATTGTGGCACGGGACAAAGTGTTGGTGCTGCGATGAAAAATCTGCGGCATGGCTTACGTACGAGCTTCAGGAATGCCGATAAGACTTAATCGATTCCAGGAGTGAGCCAACGATTTGGTTTACGGCGCTAAGGAAAACACCTGCAGATTTCTTCGCGCCAGCTTTGAGAACAAAAGATTATAAATATTTCGCGAGGAGTTGTCGCGCAATTTCCCCTTGCAGAGCAGAAATTCTGCAATCGACCAAAGTCCTCGACGTAACCTTCCTTTTTGAAAAGTCGAGTTGGTAAATTGCGTGAGCTTATTTCTTGCGGCTGCTGCTTCAATCAAAGCCAGCTTCATTGCGCACCTCCGCTGCTTCCGGAGTTTTGCTCGCGGCTATTGCCGGAAACGACCCACGGGGAATCGGAACTACCGCAAATTCATTACCAACAGCTTCGGCTCGGTCATTTCTTCGATCGCATACCGCAGACCTTCGCGACCCAGGCCGGAGTCTTTTACTCCACCGTAGGGCATCTGGTCGATGCGGAAGGACGGAATATCGCCAGCGATTAGAGCGCCGACCTCCAACTCGTCGTAGGCCTGGAAAAGCAGTTTGACGTCGCGGGTGAACAGGCCTGCCTGCAGACCGTAGTTGGAGTTGTTGATGCGGCGCAAGGCTTCATCAAAATTGTGGTACGGCTCAACGGTAACGATGGGGCCGAAAATTTCCTGGCAGTTCACTTTCATCTCTGGCCCAGTGCCGGTTAGCACCGTCGGTTCCACGATGGAGCCTTGACGGTGGCCCCCGCAGAGCAGGCGAGCGCCGGCGCGAACCGCTTCTTCCACCCATTGAGTGACGCGGATGGCATCGCTCTCACGAATTAGAGGACCGAGGTCGGTCGATTCCTCCATGGGATCGCCGGGCTTCAGCTTTTTAACGCCTTCGACCAGAAGATCCGTGAACTTGCCGTAAACCGATTGCTCGACCAGAATGCGCTGGACGGAAATGCAGCTCTGGCCCGCGTAGGCGAATCCTCCAGTGATGCAGCGCTCGGCGGCATAACCGAGATCGGCGTCGCTATGCACAATGGCACCGGCGTTACCTCCGAGTTCGAGCGCGACTTTCTTTTTGCCGGCGCGGCGTTTGATGTCCCATCCGACGGGCACGCTGCCGGTGAAGCTGATGAGTTTGATGCGCTCGTCGGTGACGAGAAGGCCGGCATCGTCGTTCGAAAGCGGCAGCACATTAAGCCCGCCATCCGGCCAGCCCGCCTGCTGTACACACTCCGCCAAAAGCAGCGCGGAGAGAGGAGTTTGCGGGGCGGGCTTCAGGACCATCGAGCACCCGGCGGCGATTGCGGGTGCGACTTTATGGGCGACTAAATTCAGCGGGAAGTTAAAGGGAGTGATTCCGGCGATGGGGCCGAGCGGGAAACGCTTCACCATACCCCAGCGCCCAGCCGTGGACTCCAGCCAGTCCAGGGGAAGATATTCGCCGTAAATGCGGGTCGCTTCTTCGGCTGCAATATTGAAAATAAATATGGCACGGTCGACTTCGATGCGCGCCAGCTTGATGGGCTTGCCGGCTTCCTGTGCCAGAGTCCGGGAGAATTCGTCGCGGCGCTCGGAGATCGACTGGGCCACGCGTCGCAGCACGCGTTGGCGCTCAAAGGCGGGCAAGCGCCGGGTGGTGCCGAAAGCCTTCACCGAGGCGGCGATTGCGGCTTCGGCATGTTCGCGGCGCGCCTGTACGACGCGCGCGATTACAGTGGCATCGAAGGGGGCGCGGACCTCAACGATATCGCCATCTTCGATCCATCGACCGTCGACAAAAAAACCGTGGGTTGCGACTGGCGCGATCGTCAATTCCGCCATTGCCTGGGACCTCCGGATGGGAACAACGCTTTTTGATTATAGGCCCTGGTGGTTGGTTGCTTTTTTCTGCAGCCGAAAATCTTGGACACCAAAATCCAAAACACAGAGCACATTAGGAACACAGAGAAGAAGATGCTGTCCTCTACAATGAGCTTCACGGAAATGGCTGCCTGTGAAACGATTATCGAGCTTGCACCTCGGCTGCGGCGGAAGGAAGTTTCTCCGGTGGAACTGACACGTGCATGCCTGGACCGCATCGAGAAGCTCAACCCCATACTCAATGCTTTCATCACGGTGACGGCGGATTCGGCTTTGGCCGAGGCGCGGATCGCGGAGGATGAAATTTGGCGCGGGGAGTGGCGGGGGCCGCTGCATGGCATCCCGATTGCCCTGAAGGATCTGATCGATACGGCGGGGACGCGCACCACCGCGGGTAGCCAGCTTTTCGAGAACCGCGTTCCCAGCGAAGACGCCGAAATCGTGCGGAGGCTGAAGCAGGCGGGAGCGGTGATTCTCGGCAAGAATAATTTGCACGAGTTCGCGTACGGGGGGAGTTCGCTGGTGAGCTTTTTCGGCGATGTTCATAATCCCTGCAATCGAGAGCATATCGCCGGAGGATCATCGGGAGGGTCGGCTGCTGCTGTGGCTGCCGGGCTTTGTTACGCGGCGATTGGGACTGATACGGCGGGTTCGATACGCGAACCGGCAGCGCTTTGCGGGTGCGTTGGAATTAAGCCGACGTATGGGCGCGTCTCCGCGCGCGGAGTGATTCCCCTGTCATGGTCGCTGGACCACGTCGGACCGCTGACGACGAGCGTTGGCGATGCGGCCGTTGTGCTGCAGGCTATCGCGGGACACGACCCGCTCGATGTGTGCAGCGCGGACGTTCCTGTGTCTGATTATCTTTCTGGCTCGCGTCAGGAAACGAAGCGTCTTCGGGTTGGCGTTCCGCGCGCGCATTTTTATGACGAGCTTGATGATGAGGTTAGTGGCGCGGTAGAGCAGGCTCTGGGCGTGATTGGGAATCTGGTGGCGGAAAGCCGGGAGATGAAGATTGAGGTGCCGGGTGACCGCGTGGTGCAGGCGGCGGAGTCTTTTGCCTATCATGCCGACAAGATTGCGCGGACGTCGACTTTGTATCAGCCGGAGACCTTGCGGCGGATCCGTTCCGGCGAAACTATCTCCGCGATGGATTACATTCAGCGACGCCGGGATTTCGAGGAAGAACGGCGCCACGCACGCGCTTTCTTCGCCGAAGTCGATTTGCTGATCACGCCGACGACTCCGATCCCTGCGCGTGCGATCGCCGATTTGAAAAAAAATCCGGAAGCGCTGCGCCCGGCGGAGCTTCTATTGCTGCGGAATACGCGGCCCTTCAACGTGTGGGGACTGCCGGCTATCTCCGTGGCCTGCGGCTTTACGAGGAGCGGCTTGCCCATTGGACTGCAGATCGCGGGTGATCGGTGGCGTGAGGATCTGGTGCTGAGGCTGGCGTTTGCCTACGAGCAGGCAACCAGCCGAACCTTCTAGTGCCCGTGCTTCCTAGTGCCCGTGCTTCGCTTTCAAACTGATCGCCACCTCTAACACGGCGCCATCGGTAGGATCAACTTCGAACACCGCTTTGCTGGTGTACTGGGCGTTTACCACCCGGTATTTAAAAACGCTGTACGACTGGAAAATATCAGCGTCGTAAGGAGCGCCATATTTGGCCTGCAAGTCGGCAACGCTGTAGGCGCTGTTGGAAAATTTAAGAACGAGATAGGCGTCTCGCCGATCGTCGCTTTTCAGAACGGCAATCTCCGAGAATGGAAACGGTTGTCCCTCGAGGGCATAATCCACCGAGACCGTCTTGTGGCGATGGACCATTCCTTCGCGGACGATTCCGTCGATCCTCTTTGTGGCTTCCCCGTCGACGGTGAAGCCCACGCGGCTCGAATCGCATCGGTTGTATCCGGGCTTGCACTTTGCCCGAACTTCATTTGCCACGTGGGCGCGCATCACTCTAGAGTTTTCAAGAACGGTCTTGATTCCTTGTTCTCCCGGTAACCCCGCCGCTTCGTATAGATAGGGAACCATCCTGCGCCAGTCGAAGTCGTCGGCAGAGAACGCGTGCTGAGGCGCGTCTGCGGGTCGATTGCCTGGGGATACACAGAAGGATAACGGCACAAGCACAAACAGCAACGATAGAACAATCGCGGGGACCGAGAGTCTCATCTTGTGGTTAAGGATGCATGATCGTGATAGGTGTCGAGAACAGACAGAAAAAGTTCACGACTACCTGTGCAACAAATCCACTGGTGCGGTTACATCATGCACGCGGAAATACTTGGCCAGCGCCGGATACTTTCTTGCCACAGCCTCATACATCGCGTAGGCCACGTTGCGGTAGGAGATATGTCCCGCCGGTGTGGTGCGCAATTCCGAAATGTAGACAGCCTCGGCGAAGTCCATCTTGAACAGCGCGCGCTTCCGATAAGCCAGGGGAATTGCGTATTGCGAATTCTCTTCGGCCTCGGGTGCGTTGCGCGCGGCGAGCTTCTCCACTGCCATTTGCGTGCGCCGCATGGCGGCATCGAAGCGGCCGCGCACGCCGGCATCTTCAAGATCGAGCAGCATCTCGTAGCCGTGCTGGGTGGTGAATCCCTGCATTACCTGGATGCAGCGGCGGTGACGATGCATATCACGGAAGCCGCCTGTATCCATCAGGATATCGAAGCGGAACTGCTGTCCGGCGCGGAAGCCGCGCAGCATTTCATCGTACTTGCCGCGATGGCGCAGACCGAGGTCGATAATTTCGCGCCGAAATCTCTCACCCGAAACCTGCAGCGCTTGCCGCACCTGGCGATAGGAATAATGGCAATGCTCATAGAGCAAAGTGGTGGCGATCTCAACTTCGAGTGGCTCTTCGTCGAGCAGATCGACGATGGCCTTCGAAGGCGCGACCGACTCGCTTTTCATCAGTTCGCGCGCCGCCTGGCGCAGGTCGCGTCGGGTTTCGATTTCGTACAAATTCGGATCCGCATATTTCACCAGCGTTGGCGCGACGCGAACCTCATGCAGCAATTCCTGCTCGGCGCGCGCACCTAACTCCGGACTTACCGCGCGAACCTGCTTTACCAAATCGCGCAACGATTCCGCATTCACGTTGTAAGCCGCTGAAGTCGCCGCTTTCTTCAGGGCCTCCCCCAGAAGGCGCACCTCCTTGTGCGGGTGCGAGAGCAGGTGCGCCACCTGGGTCTCGAGCGTGCGTGCGTTGACGATCTCGCCCAGCGAAGTATTGGTGGCCAGCGGCAGCAAATAGCGGGTGATGTCGAAAGCGCGAGCCTTCAGCGTGCGCTCGTACGTCTCCTGCTTCATGTCGGCGGGCCTGGGAGTGATGCTGATCAGGTGCTGGGTCATGTGGGCGGAAAGCGCTTCGTATTCCGCAAAAAGGTTATCCAGCGTCTCACAGTACAGGTTGCGGGCTTCGTCGTCGGATCCGAAGTCTGGTACGTAGTAACCACTTTTCTTGAAGTCCTGATAGCGAGTGGAACGTTCCTGGCCGTCCCAACGCTGTTCATCGGCGAGTTCGATTGCGGCGAGAATCGATAGCCGTTCGATGGCCAACGCGATATGCGCCAGGTCGGCAATCGAACGGTGGCCGTACTGAAAATAAAATGTGTTGAGAAATTTCTCCGCCTTCTGCGAATTGATCTCGCGCAAAGACTCTTTCATCGACAGCGCCGAACGCGAATACTTCGCCATGGCATAGGCCTGGATTTCCGGCTCAACGCCATAGACGGCGAAGACCTCGGTGGACAGCGCTCGATCGGATGCGCTGTCCTGGGCTTGGTCTCGGGACTGAGGTTGCGGCGAGAGACCTTCCGCATACGAGGCCCTCTGCGGCGACCGGTGGCCGGAGGGAGCCGCGGCAGCTTCGACGGATGAATTCTTGTTGGAGGGTTCGGGCATGGTGATCACTTCATTCGTCACAGAGTGTGGCATGGGAGTGTTCGAATGTTAATTGGAGGATGAATATTGCGCAATCGTTAGAAAACCGACATCCCGATCGGGTGTTGCTATTTCGCATGAGCGGCATGCATCGCCGGGAACTGCCGCCTTTGCGGGAGGGTATAATTTCACGTTCCGATATAAAGACTCGAACCAAAACCTCGAACTGAGTTCTGGAGAGCTAATGTCCCTAACAGGGCGGGTGGCGTTCGTCACAGGAGCGTCGCAAGGCATTGGACGAGCTTGCGCAGTGAAACTCGCGACAGCGGGAGCGACGGTCGCCGTCGCCGCGCGAAATCAGGAAAAGTTGAACGAACTCGTCGACGAAATCAGCGGCGCAGGTGGAAAGGCCACGGCTTGCGCTCTCGACGTCACCGACGAAGAGCAGACTAAGGCCTCGATTAAATCCGTTATCGCGCAGTTCAGCAAAATCGACATCCTGGTGAATAATGCCGGCATCACGCGCGACCAACTCGTCATGCGTATGAAGCGAGCAGACTGGGATGCAGTGCTGCAAACTAATCTGACTTCGGCTTATCTCTGCATTCAACAAGTCGCCAGCTCCATGCTGAAGCAGCGCTGGGGACGCATTATCAACATCACCAGCGTCTTTGGCCAGATGGGGCAGGCGGGGCAGGCGAATTATTCCGCTTCGAAAGCCGGGCTTATCGGACTGACGATGGCGGTCGCTCGCGAACTCGGGTCGCGCAACATTACTTGCAACGCGGTGGCGCCGGGCTTCATCGAAACCGCCATGACGGACGTGCTCGGCGAAGAATTCAAGCAAAATGCCGCGAAACAGATTCCGCTGGGGCGCGTGGGATTGCCCGCCGATGTGGCTAGTGCTGTGGCTTTTCTTGCTTCGGATGAAGCGTCTTATATTACCGGGCATGTCCTTAACGTGAATGGCGGCATGCTCATGGGATAGGAAGATCCTGACCGCCGGGAGCGCAGAGGAAGCATGAAGTCTGATTCGGACACAAGATTGAGCCCCGAAGTTTCCTCGGCCTTCTCTGCGTCTTCGGGGGGGAGAAGCCTTTCGTTCGTTCAAGTTGAGTCTCCTGGACAGGTCGCGCAAGCCCGGGAATTATTTATCGAATACGCGCAGTCCCTCGGTTTTAGCCTGTGCTTCCAAAACTTCGATCAAGAGCTTGCAGGGCTGCCCGGCGACTACGCTCCGCCAGATGGACGATTGATTCTCGCGGAATTTGAATGTCGGGCCGCAGGCTGCGTTGCGTTGCATAAATTAGAATCGGGCGTTTGTGAAATGAAGCGGCTGTACCTGCGTCCGGAGTTTCGCGGGAAGGGACTGGGACGGGCGCTCGCAGAGCGAATTATCGCGGAGGCGCTCCAGATCGGTTACCGGCGCATGCGCCTTGATACAGTTGAGCCGGTAATGAAAGATGCCGTTGCCGTGTACCGAAAGCTGGGGTTCAAAGAGATTGCTCCCTACCGCATGAACCCGATTGAGGGAGCGAAGTACATGGAGTTGGAATTGTGACGCAGTCGGTGAAAAGGTCCAAAACCATGAAGAAAATATACGTGTTGATGGTGGTCACGTTGTTTGTTTCCAACTGCTTCGCAGCAGACGCGAAATCCGTCTCCTACAAAAGTGGCGACGAAACCATCCAGGGCTTGCTCTACACTCCTACGGGCAAGGGGCCTTTTCCCGCGCTTATCGTCATTCACGAGTACTGGGGATTGAACGACTGGGTCAAAGAGCAAGCCTCGAAGCTGGCCGATCAAGGGTACGAAGCACTGGCCATTGATTTGTATCGCGGGAAAGTTGCGACCACACCGGACGTGGCGCATGAATTGATGCGGGGCGTACCGGAAGATCGCGCGAAACGCGATCTGCGTGCCGCTTTTGAATTCCTGCAATCGCAGTCCAATGTCAACAAGGATCGTATCGGCGCGATCGGCTGGTGCATGGGCGGCGGTTACTCGCTGGATGTTGCGCTGCAAGAACCGGCGCTCGCGGCGGATGTTATTAACTACGGCCACCTTGCCACGGATCCGGAAGCGCTCAAGAAAATCAACGCTCCCGTCCTCGGCCTGTTCGGTGGGCAGGATCGCGGCATCACTCCCGATGACGTTCATAAATTCGAGTCGGCGATGAAGCAGTCCCGTAAAAAAATCGAAATCAAGATTTACGACGACGCCGGGCATGCTTTCGAGAATCCAAATAACAAAGACGGCTACCGGGCCGACGATACTGCGGACGCTTGGAAGCGTACGGTCACCTTTCTGGCGGAGAATCTGAAGAAATAATACGAGATTCACGCGCTGACCTAATGAATTGAAGCCGTTTGGGCCGATTCGGCCATCCCGTGATTCCTTTCGCATTCGTGTCAGAGAAACTTCCGAGGGCTTGTCAAGTACTAGGAAACAAGTGGTCGGGTCATGGCACTAATTTCCACTTGCCAGAAAATCCCGATCTGGTTACTATGTCGCATCTGCAATGCTCCCCCAGATCAACATCGGCGAGACCATTCGAAACTACCGGCTGCAGAAGGGAATGTCTCAGGGAGACATCGAAAAACGCACCGGGCTGCTTCGATGCTATTTGTCGCGCGTAGAAAACGGTCATACCATCCCATCGCTTGACACCTTGTCGAAAATTGCCGGCGCGATGGAGATTGCGCTCTCGCAGTTCTTCTCCGAATCTGGTCACAGCAATGGCGGCAAGGGGTTGCCACAGCTTTCCGATGACGAAGTTCGTTTCCTCAGTCAGGTCCGTCGTTACTCCGCCAACCTCAATGACAGCGATCGCAAGCTTGTGCTGGCCATGGTCAAGAAAATGGCTGCGAATGCGAAGTAGCTAGCTGCCAGCGAACCGGCTCCCTTACCTTCGTACCATGAACCTCGGTGACCGGCGGGTACCTCGCCGCGGGGCAGCGTTCTCATTACACTGGGATTCGGAGACTCCTAGTGACCATCGATGAAGAACTGGGCGTGCTCGAAACGCAGCTTCGCCGGCTGAAGATCGAGTACGAGGTTTTTTTCAGCAATCCGACCAAGCGGCCGCCCACAGACATTGAGTGGAAGGTGCTTTCCCTGCTACGCAAGTTTTCTGACGGCGGTCGCATGAGCTTTTCGCAGCGGTTCCGCTACAACGAAATGGCCCAGCGCTACGCCATCTACAGCGACCTGTGGCGCAAGAAGTCGCGCATTCGTGAAGAAGGCTACCGCCGTCCGCAGGACGCGCTTCTTGCGGTGCAAGGGGTAAGGTTAGAAGAGGAGCACAAGCCGCAGCACAATCCGGTCTACGGCCTGAGCCATGCCTCCGAAGCGCCGCCGGCAACGTCGCAGCCCTTCACGCTGCACAAAGTGGATCAGGGTGAGCGCGAGCAAGTGGAACGCCTGTACAACACATTGGTCGCGGCCAAGAAAAAGGCGGGAGAAAATGTTTCCGGCAGCCTGGATTCCTTCTCGACTTTCGTGCAGAAGAAAACGGAGCAAATTCGCAAACAATACGGTTGCCACGATGTTGAATTCTCTGTCGAGCTTGCCGATGGGCACGTGAAGCTGAAGGCAAAGGCGAAAGCTCAAGAGGCTCGTTAGGCGCTGGTCGTTTTTCCTTCGTTTCGTTGTTGGTTCGTCGTTGATGGTTGGCAATCTTTTTCATCGCCTGGCTTGGAAGTTCCTCAAAGTGCTGCCTGTTGGTGACCGCAGTTCCAAGAACACGTCTTGCTGATCCCTAAAGTATTTGCCTCGCCTTGGCGATAACAGATTAGAGCCGCACTCGCCTCGGAGGCTGAATGTCCCGCAGATCTTGCCCCTTCTCAAAGCACCGGGTAATTCTAACAATTCTCTTATCGCTTCTCTTCTTTGAGTTGGCGGCCGGGGCTCAGCCTCCGGCTGATCCTCTTCCGGCAGACCCTCCGAATCCCGCGTACGTACAACCGGCGGACCGCATTACCCGGTTCATCGATGACGAGCAAACGGTTACATTGGCGGGCAACCGGCATCCCCTGGCGGTGGCAGAATTCGACACCGGCGCAGTCGCGCCCGAATTCTCCATGCAGAGAATGATCCTTACACTCTTGCCCGATCCCGCGCAGGAAGAAGCTCTCACGCAGTTAGTCGAGGCTCAGCATAATCCGGAATCTTCCTACTATCATCAGTGGCTAACGCCCGACCAGTATGCGGAACGCTTCGGAGTTTCGGAAGCAGATGTCTCTCAAATCGAAGGCTGGCTGCGAGGGCACGGCTTCGAGGTGGAAGAGGTTACCGCCGGGCACCGCTCCATTATTTTCAGTGGCACAGCAGCGCAGGTGCAGTCGGCCTTCCACACTCAGATTCGTACGTACAAAATTGGCGGGGAGATTCATCATGCCAATGCGAAAGATCCTGAAATTCCCACGGCTCTGGTTAACGTAGTGGGTGGAGTGGTTTCGCTGCATGACTTTCGCAGCCAGGCGATGCACAGTTTCGTGCGCAAAGCATCTCCTGAGTTCACCAGCGGAGGCTCACACTATCTTACCCCCGCCGACTTTGCCACCATCTACGACCTGGCCCCACTTTACCAGCAATCCATAACGGGCAGCGGCGAGTCCGTGGCCATCGTTGCACGTACCAACATCAACATTGCAGATGTGGCGCAATTCCGCTCGCTCTTTGGCTTGCCGGCGAATAATCCGCAGATCATCGTCAATGGATCCAACCCGGGAATTATTAGCGCGGGAGAGGAAACCGAAGCCGATCTCGACGTGGAGTGGTCCGGAGCGGTGGCGAAAGGCGCAACCATCAAATTTGTGGTTTCGAAATCGACGAATTCCACTGACGGTGTCGATCTTTCCGCGCAATACATCGTTAACCGAAACGTTGCGGCGGTAATGAGCACGAGCTTCGGACTGTGCGAGGCCGCGCTCGGTTCTTCGGGAAACAGTTTTCTAAACAGCTTGTGGCAGCAGGCAGCAGTGCAAGGCATCACCGTCCTGGTTTCTTCGGGAGACGCTGGCGCCGCCGGTTGCGATTCCCCATCAGCTTCAATAGCGACCAAGGGACGGGCGGTAAACGGCCTTTGTTCCACACCTTACAGTGTTTGCGTTGGTGGGACCGAATTCGGCGACCGCGCCAATCCCGCGCTTTATTGGGCGGCGTTGAACACAGCAGGCATGCAGGCCTCAGCTGTGAGCTACATTCCGGAAGTGGTTTGGAACGAAAGTGGACCGGGCGCGGGACTTTGGTCGAGCGGTGGCGGCGCGAGCAACGTCTACACCAAGCCATCGTGGCAAACCGGCACCGGTGTGCCCGCCGATAGCAGGCGCGACGTGCCGGACGTTTCCCTCACCGCAGCCGGACACGATGGTTATCTGATCGTCCAAAACGGTTCTCTCTACGCGGTGGGCGGCACCTCGGCAGCGTCGCCATCCTTTGCCGGACTTATGGCGCTGGTGGTACAGCACACGGCGGCACGGCAGGGAGATGCTAATACCACCTTTTATCCACTGGCCACCAGGCAGCGCGCCGGAGGAGCGTCAGTATTTCATGACATTACGAGCGGCAACAACAGCGTTCCTAAGCAAACGGGCTTCAACGCGACGGCGGGCTACGATCAGGCGACAGGACTTGGATCCGTCGACGGATCGGTGCTGGTCAATCACTGGAGCGACGCTACCGTGATTCCTGCATTTCAGGCAACGTCTTCAGTGAATTCTCTCACCGTAGCTGGAGGATCGCATAACAGCGTCACACTGCATGTCGCTGTCAGCGGAGGCTTCAGCGCTGCCATCGCGTTTTCTGTGACGGGGTTGCCCGCCGGAGTTACGGCAGCGTTTACTCCTGCCATGCTATCTGCTCCCGGATCCGGCAGCAGCGTTCTCAAAGTCACGGCAATTAGCGGAGCGCGGGCGGGTGTGTATTCCGTGGTTGTGACAGTGACGAGCGGATCTACGACGCACACAGTATCGCTACCGGTTTCCATTGTGCGCTAGGCTGATTGCCGGCCCGCGCTGAGGGGACAGGCAAAAACATCTCTGTTTTTTAATCGTTGGTGAAATCCAAGCCAGTCTGCCTGTTGACGCATCTCATTTCAGGCGCTTATCATTTTCGTTTGGCCCAAACTCTACGGATGGCTCTGGGGAGCCGTCGCAGGAATCTAGAAGTGATCCTATGGATAAGAAGAAGTTAGAAACATTTAAGAAGCGGCTGGAAACGCGACAGCAGGATCTGCGCCGCACTGTCTCGCGTACGCAGGCAGACGGCCGTTCCGCGGACGAAGATACAGCTCAGGATATTGCCGACCGGGCCGCCAGCTCTTATACCAAAGAGTTTCTCTTTAGCCAGAGCAATAATGACCGCCAGCTGCTGCAGATGGTGGAGAGGGCGCTGGCACGCATCCGGGAAGGCAGCTTCGGCGAGTGCATCCACTGCGGCAAGGAAATCAACGCGAAGCGCCTCGAGGCTGTGCCCTGGACACGGCACTGCATCGAGTGCCAGGAAAAGCTGGAGCAGGGCTTGCTGGAGGAAGCGCCGCGGTAGAAGAGCCACGACCACTACCAGCCATGAAGTTTTCGTTGTGCAACTCGTGACCCTGGCGGTTGAGATCTTACAGATAGCACTATCGACGGCACACAGTTTTGACGGTGCCGTTTTCCGGCTGATAGACTAATACTTCGTCCCACCAACACCGACTCACAAGACTGAGACTGGAAGGTAGTCGTGCGCGCACAAACCCGCCATCAACTTAAACAAGACGCATTCAGCCGGGTCACCATCGGCGCTGCCGAGAAGACCGCCCACTGGAGCGTGGAGCACCGAAACACGCTGCTCATCGCTGTCGTCGCTGCTATCGTGATCGTTGCCGTGGTCGCTGGCGGATGGTACTACCAAAGTACACAGGACGAAAAAGCCAGCTTCGAGTTGACGCAGGCGACCAGGACTCTGGAAGCCCAACTTCGGCCCTCGGGAGTTCCCGCACAACCCGACGTTCCGAGCTTTACTTCGGCGAAAGAGCGCGCGGAAGCGGCGCGAAAACAATTTCAGGCGATCGTTAGCAACTATCCGCATACTCGCACCGCGGATATGGCACGCTATTTTTTGGGCGTAACCTCGGCGAGTATGGGCGACAATGCCGGCGCTGAAAACGACTTCAAGGCGGTGGCTTCCACAAGCAACAAAGAACTGGCTTCGGTGGCGAAGCTGGCACTGGCAGCCCTTTACGGAAACACAAACCGCACCAAAGACGCTGTCACTCTCTATCAGGAATTAATTAACCATCCCACGGCTTCAGTGAGCAAAGTTACCGCACAATTGGAACTGGCGGGACTTTACCAAAGCAGCAACCAGCCGCTCGATGCCAAACGTCTTTACGAGCAAATCAAGAAAGACAATCCCAGCACCGAAGCGGGACAGATGGCGACTCAGAAGTTGGCTGAACTGAAGTAGGAGCAGTAGCCAGTGATCAATGATCAGTGGTCAGCACTGAGTGGCCTTCCTGAATTTCATTCCCATTAACTCCGTAGTTCCTGATCTAATCACAAGCCACTGATGACTGACCTCCGTTTTTGCCACTTTCTGTGACTTACTTTCGTAAGCCCTATCCGTACTTTCCCGATGAGTCCCAGCCCTGGCTCAAGGAGAATTGACAGTAAGGCATTTCCGTTCGCGAGTGAGGGCTCATGAAGACTTTTCGGCAGCGGTGGGGATTCTTCGCCATATGTATTCTGACATCGTTCGTGGTCCCCGCATTTAGTCAGCAGGCGGACTCGGGGCAGAGCCTGGGCGACGTGGCCCGAAAGCTTCGCAAAGACACGACCAACGAAGTCAAAATGACGGATGCGGATACAAAGAAGCTCTTCGAATCCGTGGATAAAATCTTTGCCTTCGCGGCCGAAGACACGGAAATGCCGAAGCATGCCGTAGTGAAGCGGCGGCTCGTGGGCAAGGCTGATGTAGAAAAATACGCATCCGGACAATTGGGAAAGGAAGAATTTGCCAAGAGCTTCGCGGAAGAAGAACTCAGCATGAAAAAGTTTGGGTTGCTGCCGCGAGATTTTAATCTGAAAGAATTTCTAGTGAAGTCCACCGGCCAGGGAATTGCGGCCTATTACGATGATGAGACGAAGACGATTTCGATGCTGAACTGGGTGCCTCCTGACCGCCAGGAACCCATTCTGGCGCACGAGTTAACCCATGCGCTGCAGGACCAGAACTATGACCTCGCAAAGTGGATGAAGGCGGGGGGAAGAGCGGGTGAGACCGGCGCTACCGATGACAGCGCAGTGGCGCGCAAAGCCGTGGTCGAAGGCCAGGCGATGGTGGTGTATGTGGATTATCTTCTCAAGCCACTGGGCCGCAGTCTCGAGGACACGCCCGGTTTGGTTTACCAGATGGAAGAGCCGGCGGTGAAGGCTGTGATCGACTCGCAGATGATGCACGATGCACCGATGATCTTGCGCGAGATGGGAACTTTTGCCTACCAGGAAGGGTTGATCTTTGAAGGCGAACTGCTGCACAAGGGCGGGAAGAAGATGGCGTTTGCCGGCGCGTTCGCGCGTCCTCCGCGGAATTCGCATGAAGTCTTGCAGCCCGAGGCTTACATCAGTGGTGAGAAGGTGCCGCCGGTGCACATTCCGGATATGCGGGAGGTGTTGAGCAATGAATATGACGTCTACAATTCGGGCGGCATTGGCGAACTGGACGTGCGTGCGCTGTTGAAACAGTTTGGCGAACGGAAAATCGCGGATGATGTTTCCGCTGCATGGCAGGGCGGGGCCTTTGTAACCTTCCGCCGAAAGGACAAAGTGGTAGGCGATGCTACGGCTAGTACGGCGGACCTGTCATTGCTTTACATTTCGCGATGGAAAACTCCGCAGGCTGCAGAGCGGTTTGCGCGCTTCTATGCAGGCGCAGTATCCCAGCGCTATCACAGTGCAACCGCGCAAGAGGTGCAAGCCTGTTCGGGCACGAATTGTCCCATCTCGATCGCGCAGATCACCACAGAGGAGGGGCCCGTGATCGTGGAGCATTGGGATGACAATACGGTGATCGTCTCGGAAAGCTTCGACACGGCGACGGCCGCGAAGTTGCGCACGGCGTTGCGAGATGTGACAGGGCCGGTGCGTGCCGCTGCCTTGCCACAGGAAGAGATTGGACTGCGACTCCTTCAAATTCCAGCGTTTCGAGAATTCGCGGCGCAGGTTGGGGAACAGGTCGCGGCAGCTATGAGCCGTGAGGCTGCGCGCTAATGGCTCACATTCCGGCAGACGATTGTTTTATGGCGAGCTGACGACAGGTCGGGCGAATTGTTTCTTCTATCACTTTTGATTGCACGAACTGAAAGCCGTAGCGAAAAGCATTCCTCTGGCAAACCATAGCGTGGATAGTAACTGGGCCGAAGGGAAGGTCGAAATCCAGCTGCACAAGCTCGCCCAACGGAACTTCAATCCTCAACATGGCTGAGATGCCGGATTCGCTGATATCTACCGTGTAGCCCTTCAACAAGCCGCTGCTGTGTGAAGTGATTTTGATATCAACCTCGAGCTTGAACCGAGGTTGTCTGCGCTTTTCCTCCAATTCTCGAGCGACGCCGGCTGCGGTTTGGTTGTGAGATTCCAATCTTCTGGCCCTCTTCTGATGTGTTACTTATCGGCTGAATACTTCTGCAGCTTTAGGCACGAGGTTGGCGAAGCCATTCCACTTTCCGTGCTCATTCGGTAGGATGAGTGTCCAGTTGTTAACGCGACTCGGAAAATCTATGGCCGACTTCACACTGCGGGTGAATGGGAGCGAGAAGAAAGTAAACGTTGCACCGGAGACGCCGTTGCTGTGGGTGTTGCGAGACACGCTGGAACTCACGGGAACGAAGTTTGGCTGCGGCGCGGGTCTGTGTGGGGCTTGTACGGTACATGTGGAAGGAGCCGCGATACGATCATGCTCGACTCCTATTTCGCAGGTCAGCGGGAAGAGCGTTGTGACGATTGAAGGCCTGGGAGCGAGTGGTCTGCACGTGCTGCAAGAGGCATGGATTGCGGAGGAGGTTCCGCAATGCGGTTATTGCCAAACCGGACAGATTATGACGGCGGCGGCTCTTCTGGCGAAGACGCCGAATCCCAGCGATGAACAGATCACGCAGGCCATGAATGGCAACTTGTGCCGCTGCGGAACCTATGAACGAATTCGCAAGGCCATTCACAGGGCTTCCGGGATACACACTACCGGCGGGGGAGGCGCGCGATGAGCCCGCTCAGCCGGAGAGAATTCGTTGCGGCAGGAGTGGCTGCGGGAGCGGGATTGGTTGTAGGTTTCTATTTGCCGCACGGGGAAAAATCCCGCGAAAAAGTTTTCTCGCCGAATGCCTACCTTCGGATCACTCCGGATAACAAAATCACAATTGTTGTCGCGCGCTCGGAAATGGGCCAGGGAGTGCGCACAGCCTTGCCCATGATTCTGGCGGAGGAATTGGAAGCGGATTGGAAAAATATTGAAATCGAACAGGCCGGAGCGAGCACGCTCTATGGAGACCAGACGACCGGTGGCAGCGCGAGCGTTAAGACGACATGGGATCCCATGCGCAAGGCGGGAGCGGTGGCGCGGGAGATGTTGATTTCGGCGGCGGCATCGACCTGGAGCGTCCCGCGCTCGAGTTGCAGCGCGCAAGGCGGGAGTGTTGTACATGCCGCTTCGAACCGCCGGTTGAGTTATGGAGAGCTAGCCAGCAAGGCTGCGACTCTGCCAATTCCCAGCGATGTTCAATTGAAGCAGAGTAAAGATTACAAGATTGTGGGGCAGCGGCTGGCACGCGTCGACACGCCTTCAAAGGTGAAGGGCGAAGCAGTGTTTGGCATCGACTTTAAGATTCCGGGAACGAAGTATGCGGTGCTTTCGCGTTGTCCGACAATCGGCGGGAAGGTGACGAGCTTCGACGACGCAGAGGCGAAAAAGATTTCTGGCGTGCGCTATGTGGGCAAGATCGGCGATGCCGCGGTAGCGGTGGTGGCTGACAGCATTTGGGGCGCGATGGAAGGGCGGCGCGTGCTGAACGTGAATTGGAATGACGGTCCGAACAAAGATTTGAATACAGCGGCGGTGACGGAATCGTTGAAGCGGGCGGCCGAGAAGAAGGGCGCGAGTTTGTATTCGCTGGGAGATGTTTCGAAAGTCACCGGGCGGCGGATTTCGGCCGAATATCAACTGCCGTTCATGGCGCATGCGCCGATGGAGCCGGGAAATTGCACCGCGAATTATTCCGGAAAGGGATGCGAGTTATGGGCTCCCACACAGGTACCGCAGGATTGCCGCGATTCAGTGGCACAGGCGGTGGGGCTAGATCCGGATCAGGTAAAAGTGAATGTCACGCTGATGGGGGGAGGGTTCGGGCGACGCCTGGAGCACGACTATGCAGTAGAAGCGGCACTCGTCTCAAAGGCGCTGCATGATGCAGGATCTCAGGACAAAAAGCTCGCTGGTGCTGTGAAAGTGATTTGGACTCGCGAGGACGACATGCGGTTTTCGACGTACCGGCCAGCCAGCCTCCACCAGTTGAGCGCAGTGCTGGATGGAGCGGGATGGCCAGCCGCATTTACGCATCGGATTGTCGCGCCTTCGATCAGCGGGCAGAAAGGCCAGCCCGGACCTAACGGAATCGATCCGGATCTGCCAGATGAGGCTGCGCTCGTCTATGCGCTGCCGAATGTTTCGCTGGAATATGTTCCTGCCGAAACTGCCGTGCCTCTGGGCTGGATGCGTTCGGTTTATGCTTTGCAGGCGGGGTTCGCGAGCGAAAGTTTTGTTGACGAACTGGCTGCCGCGGCGGGCAAGGATCCGTTGGACTACCGGCTGCATATGCTGTCGAAGGACCAGGAGATTTTGTACTTCACGACCACATGGAAGACGGCACGGATGCGGGGCGTGCTGCAGATGGCTGCGGACAAAGCGGGATGGAGGAATTCTCTTCCGCCGGGGCGGTTTCGTGGAATCGCCTGCTTCGGATGTTTTTCTTCGTACATGGCTGAGGTGGTGGAGATCAGCATGGAGAACGAAACGCCTCGAGTGCATCGAGTGGTGGCGGCGGTGGATTGCGGGCAGGTGGTGAATCCCGGCATTCTGGAACAACAAATTCAAGGCGGAATCGTTTACGCGCTGACGAATGTGCTCCGGGCTCAAATTACTATTGAGAAAGGGCGGGTGGTGCAGGGGAATTTTGATGACTACGCGCCGCTGCGCATGGAAGAGACGCCGGTGGTGGAAGTGTATTCCGTGCAAAGTTTGGAATCGCCGACGGGGATTGGAGAACCGTCCGTGCCGCCGCTAGCGCCGGCGTTGTGCAACGCGATTTACGCCGCGACTAAGAAGAGAATTCGAGCGCTGCCCATTTTGAGTTCGTGAACGGGATTTTTCGGAATGAGCCCGGCGCGTTTGCCCGCAAACACTGCTAAGCATTCGCCAGGTGGGCGCAGAAGAGGGGACGTTAGGATTACTTGGGGCTGGATTGCGGTACAGGCGCAGGCATCGGCTGGCCTACCGTCATTTTGAAGATCTTGATGTTGTTGCCGAACGACTCGAACCGCAAGTCGTGAAACTCCGCGAAGCGACTCCGCAAGTCTTCGGCAAGATTGGCATCCCACTCCGCCTGAACAACCCAGACTGCGTCTCCGGGCTGAAGGTGAAACGTCTCAACCAGGCGGTCCCATAGGTTCACGAAATTGTTTGGAGTGAAGAGCGTAGCCGCCTTGTAGCTGGCGGAGACGACGCGATGACCGCAGGAAAATACTTCGAAATCGGAGACGGAAGGTTCGAGCGATATGGGCCTCTGTTGGCACAGATAGTGGCCCAGAACAAGGTCGCTCTCGTAGTCGGTGAAAAGCAGAGTGGATGGGGCAACTTCCCGACTCAAGAATTCCACGGCGGCTGTCATGGACCTCCGGCTCTGATCGGCCCGGTCCATGCGAGGCCGGCGCGGCTTGCCAAAAGCGACGCAGGCCACGATGACCAAGGCTGCGATGGCAAGTGCGCGCTGCCATTTTCCTGCTGACAAACACGCCATTGTTACACTGACTCCGGCGATGCCCGGAATCGCCAGAAATGCCACGTGCCGGGTGCCGCCGTACGGATAAACGTGAGCCAGACTCGCGGCGGCTGTAATCATAAACGGCAGGAGCAGCAGTATTCCTAAGCGCTGCGAGTTGGGAGCATTGGAGAAACATTTTCTGCTTCTGAGCAGCAGAAGTGCGACTCCCGCCAAGAAAAAAAATCCCATGACATCGCCTGTGGCGAGTTGGCCGAATAAATATTGGAAGACGCCAAAACTGTGGCCCAGCAAGAATGTAAGCCGGTTGTCACGCACCGGATCAAAATAGGAGCGGCGAAGAAAAAATTCGCTCATCCAGCCCTGCAGCGCAGTTCTTGATTCCCCAACTCCCAGCTTCGAAATGTGGCTCTTATACAGGAAAATTGCGAGAGCAAGGGCGCCGAATTGTCCGATTGCCCAAAGCGCCACCAAGCTGGCTGGCGGGCGTTCCACGAAAATTCTAAGCAGCGCATAAATGCCTAGGGCCGCGGCGAACAGGAAGGCCGAGTAATGGGAGAGCATGGCCAGGTAGAGGCATAAAGAGAAGCCCGCCATTCTGCCTAAAGAGTTATTCGCGAAGGCACCGTCCAGAAAATACAAAGCGCTGGCGAGAAATGCCAGCAGCAAGGGGTATTGGCGGATTTCTGCCGAGAGTACTACCATCGGCGGAAGCAACGCGACGAAAAGAAGTCCGATGAACCCCGCAAGATAACCGGCGGCATTTGCCAGCCACTTATAAAACATCCAACAAAATGCGGCACCGGCGAGAACCAAAGGCAGGCGCAACCACAGTTCTGAGGTGCCCACCGCTCGCCAAAAATAAAGCACAAGTGTGAGCAACGGAGGATGAGACGCGGTGAGACTCTCCTTATAGGCAAGGGCCAACGAAGGCTGATTGGCAAGCCGGAAATGCAGCGCCTCGTCGGGATTAAGAAAAGTTCCGGAGGCAGTCCGAAGGCGGGCCAGAAAGCCGAGCGCCGTGATAATGCCCGCCACGAGTTCGGCGTGGCCGTGAAACCAATCATCCTCCTTCGTCAGTGTGCTCATCATTCGGGTCCAACCATAATAACCATTGCGAGGGTTGGACAGAGTCGCCTTGACACTGCTTTCTCTCAGCCTTTATCCTTAAGATGCTCCTTGCGGTACTTGCGCCTTCTTGGCGTGCTTCCGCGGGCCTGGAGCGGCAATTGGACGGGGCGCGGAGGTTTCCGATGTTCTTCGAGATCAAAGATTTAGAAGTTCATCCGGTGGAATTTGCGCAGAGGTTTGAGCCGGGTGTCATTGACCTGGGAGAAGATTATCGCCAAGTTACTCCCATTGAGAGCAGCGGTCGGGCAGATCTGGTCGAAGAACATCACGGCAAGCACAAAATAATCCAGGACATTCGAATTCAGGGCAAGCTTGCTACCAGCCTTGAGATGATTTGTGCCCGGTGCCTCGAGCCTTTGACACAGGTTGTGAAGCGCGAATTCGACCTGTTGTATCGTCCGCAGGGCGCCGACGCGGGGCGGGATGAGATGTCCGTCACCGACGCGGAAGCTGAGATCAGCTATTATGAAGGCGAAGGTCTTCTGCTCGACGATGTGGTGCGCGAACAGGTGCTGCTGGCAGCACCGCTAAAGGTGATTTGCCGCGAAGATTGCAAAGGGCTGTGTCCGCATTGCGGCAAGAATCTGAACCAGGAGGAATGCTCGTGCGCAGCGCACTTGGAGGAGCCGCGATGGGCGGCACTGAAGGAAATCCGCGGCAAGCTGGCGCATTGAACCAGTCCCTAGTGCTTGCTACCAAGTACCGTCGTAACTAGGTACTAGATACCAGGTATTCGATACCGTAAGACAAAAGGAATCCATATAACATGCCGAATCCAAAACGAAGACACTCTCAGAAGCGAACCTCGACGCGGCGGGCGCATGATGCCCTGAAGAGCCATTCGCTGTCTGAATGTCCGAATTGCCACGAAAAGAAGATGCCGCATCGCGCCTGTGTGAAGTGCGGCTACTACAAAGGCCGCGAAGTTCTGGAAGTCGAGGAAGCCAGCTAACTCCCTGCCACCATGCCTAGCGTGATCGCGCTGGATGCGATGGGTTCGGACCGGGCGCCCAAGCCTGAAATCGAGGGCGCGATTCATGCTGCTCGTAATTACGGCGTGCGTGTGCTGCTTATCGGACCCGAAGCTACGCTCAGAGCGGAACTGAGTCGTCACCCTTCAGTTGCGCGACTGCCAATCGATGTGGTGCACGCCAGCGAAGTCATTTCGATGGAAGATAAGGCGGTGCAGGCAGTCCGCGCCAAGCGGGACTCCACCATGCGGGTAGGTTTGCGGCTGGTTCGCGAGGGGCGCGCGGCAGGTTTTGTAACGGCCGGCAACACGGGCGCTGCGATGGCTACGGCGAAGATGGTTTTGGGCGCGTTGCACGGCGTGGACCGTCCGGCGCTGGCGGCAGTTTTTCCAACCGCCCCGGGCACGGCCGCGATTTTGCTGGACGTCGGCGCGAACGTGGACTGCAAGCCGCATAACCTCGAGCAGTTCGCCGTGATGGGCGAGATTTATTTTCGTTCCATATTCGGCAATTTGTACGGCAGCAGGGTGGGAAATCTGATTGGCGGCAACTCCGATAATAAAACGTTGGGACGTTCCGCGTTTGCCTCGCGGCGGCCGCGGGTAGGATTGCTCTCGATTGGCGAAGAAGAAACCAAAGGCAACGAATTGACCCGCGAATCGTTCCAGCTTTTGAAGCAGCTTCCTTTGAATTTTATCGGCAATGTGGAAGGCCGCGACCTGTTCAATGGCCACGTCGACGTGATCGTTGCCGATGGATTCGTGGGCAACGTGGCGCTCAAGATTTCTGAGGGCGTGGCCAACCTGGTGCGCACGGTTTTGAAGGAGTCGCTGAAAGCCACGATTACCAGTCAGGTCGGGGCCATGCTTTCACGCAGCGCATTCGGGGACTTTAAAAAGCGCATCGACCACACCGAATACGGTGGCGCACCTCTGTTAGGAGTCAAGGGCGTGTGCATTATTACGCATGGCTCCTCGAACGCGAACGCGATCAAGAATGCGGTGCGCGTGGCCGCCGAATTTTCCGAACGTCACATCAACGCGTCGATCGAGCAGGGACTGGCGGCGCTTCGTCCCGCACCCGCGGAAGTGGAAGCGGCACCGGTTCAGTAACGTTCGTAAATCAAACTCATGAACGAATCCGCAGACGTCGCCCCAGTTGATCAGCAAAAGTTGGCGTCATCAAAGATCGCATTCCTTTTTCCCGGCCAGGGATCGCAAGCCGTGGGCATGGGCAAAGATCTAGCCCAGAAATATCCCGTCGTGCGGCAGACGTTTGAAGAAGCCGACGAGGTGCTGGGCTATAAATTGTCGCAAATATGTTTTGAAGGGCCGGAAGATCAATTGCGACTGACTGAGATCACGCAGCCCGCGATTCTGACGACGTCGATTGCAGTGCTAAGAGTTCTGCAGACCCAAATTTCCCGGCCGCACTTTGTGGCAGGGCACAGCCTGGGTGAGTACTCCGCACACGTGGCATCAGGAACAATCCATTTTCCAGACGCGGTGCGCGCTGTGCGCAACCGCGGCAAGTACATGCAAGAGGCCGTCCCGGTGGGGGTTGGAGCTATGGCGGCAATCCTTGGCATGGACTTGGAGATGGTGGCTGAAATTTGTAAAGAGGCGGAGCAGGGCGAAGTTTGCGCCCCGGCAAATATCAATTCACCGCAGCAGATCGTGATTTCCGGCAATACTGAGGCGGTGAAGCGTGGAACGAAACTAGCCGGCGAGCGTGGAGCCAAGCTGGCGAAGATGTTGCCGGTGAGCGCACCGTTCCACTGTTCACTGATGAAGCCTGCGCAGGATCGCCTGAAAGTGGACTTGCGCGCGCTTAGGATGCAGAAGCCGGTCTACCCGGTGGTTTGCAACGTGGAGGCGTCTCCGGTCTGCGATGAGGTGCGTGCGGTTGCGACGCTCATAGCGCAAGTGACTGGAGCGGTGAAATGGGAGCAGAGTATGCGACTGCTGATTGGTGAAGGTGTGCAGACGTTTGTCGAGATCGGTCCGGGAAAAGTGCTATGCGGGCTCATGCGGCAGATCGACCGGTCGAAAACGTGCGTGAATGTCGGAGATGAAACATCCTTGAGCAAAATGGTAGAGCAGTTTGCAAGTTAATTTCCAGCCAACTTCCACTGCGGCATCCGCTGCGGAGCAATTTGCGAAGATGAGTGCCATCCCGCGAAGCCAGGGTCGTTGAAGACAGTAAAAGGCGAAGATCCTCGCTTTGCTCCGGATGACCTGCCCAAAGATGTTTAGCGAAATTCCAGATCGCAAGGCGGAGTACTGATTGTCTTATCTGATTTGTCTACGTAGAGTTGGGCGTGTTGCGCGCGATCATTGACGATCGCGTCCACGACCACACCAGTTCCTCCGCCGGGGCAGTTACTTTCGCCATAAATCTTGTAGCTTTTGATGATGCCCCATTGGCCGCCGGGCCCCCAGTCCTGATAAAACTCGTTGAAGGGATACTGCGAATGATTCTGGGGATGCTGCTTCCAGCCAGGGTCGGCGTAATAAAGACCGTAAGCGGCCTCGTAGTCTTTCTTTTGTAATGTAGAAAAAAAATTATCAGCCACTCGCTTTTCGGGCCAGAATCGGTTCCACCATCCAATCAAAGCCAGGACCAGAATCAGGACGATCGCCGAAATCATCCCGGCTTTTTTCTTGCGCTCTTTTTCAGGATGGTATTCTTTCGCGTCCAGTAAGGTCATGAGTCTCTAGAATAACGGACGCGGCGGGTAAGTCAAAGGTTCCCCAACACCAATTCACCGCCGAGCACGCCGAGGCCGCCCAGAAAATCAAGCCTTGCCCAGCCCAACGCCTTCGCTTGGATCTCTCGGCGTGCTTGGCGGAAGATACCTTACAGGGTGCGTTTGAACAGTGGTATCGCGATTCCCAGAGTGACGGCGGCAAATATCGAGAGGAATAGCATATCGCCCCAGACTGCGCTCAGGGTGGTCTCTTTCAATAGCAAGCATTTAAAGCCATCCACAGCGTAAGTGAATGGGTCGACCTTGGCAATCGCGCGCAACCACCGGGGAAAAGCCTGGATGGGATAGATCGATCCGCTGGGAAAAAACAGGAGGGTATTCAAAATTCCGAACATGGCTCGCGGCACCAGCGGATCTTCAATTCGCACCATCAGCAGAAACATCATGGTGTTGAAAGCGAGCGACGTTAATACGATCATCAACAGCAATCCGAGATCCGTCGCGGGATTGAAAATCGTGCTTACCCCTGATATCAGTGCGCCGATCACCGTGATGATCACGCCTGTCATTACCGCTTTAATTGCGCCAGCCAGATTGAGTCCCAGAACCAATTCGAGCTTGGTGATGGGCGTGACCAGATAGCCTTCGTGGACGCCGCGGGCTTTGTCGTCGATGTAGAGCATTCCGCCGCCGATCATCACTGAAACGAACATCGCCAGCGTGAGTGAGCCGGGCAGCAGATATTTCATGTATTCAATGTACGGATACAGCTCGACAATCGAAAGCGCGGTCTGCTGCAGAATGCGCGGCTCGACGGTGGGTTGGTTTAGTGCGCTGGTCAGATCGGTGAGTTCGGATTCCAGCGCGGAGCTCATAAAGTTGTCGCTGTTATCGACTACCAGCGCGACCTGCGGGTGATTGTCTTCGTAGACGCGCCGGGAAAATTGCGGAGGAATAATCACTGCGCCTTCGAGTTTTCCGTTGCGCACGTCCTCCACCGCTTTCTTTTCGTTGTCGTAATAAATCGGGAGGAAGGTGCGAATGTTGGCCCGTACCGAATCAAAAGCCTCGCGAATCTTCAGGGCTTGGGTGCCACCGTCCTCATCCACAATCGCAACGCGAGCATCGCGAATTTTTCCACCGAAGGCATTGCCCAAGATAATGAGCTGCACCAATGGAAAGATCATCGACGCCAGCATGAGCGCCGGCGAGCGGAAGAACTTTCGCATTTCACGTTCGACGATAGCCATGATATGGTTCATGGCTGCAACCCTGGTCTCTGCGGCATGGTGAAGGCGTATGCTTTCTGCAATTCATCGCGTAGCTGGCGGCCGGTGTAGTGGACGAACACATCGTCCAATGTCGTGTTCTGCACCGAGAGCGACTTCACGGCGGTCCCGGCCTGAACGGCCATCTCAACCAGTTCGGTGGTGGTGCGCGAGCCGTTGCCGGTCAGTATGCGAAACATCCCCGCGCCCTCGTGTTGCACTGAAGTGACGTCGTCCAGCTTGTGCAGGCGCTGCTCCCAATCCGCCGGAGGATTCTCGAACTGCGCTTCGATCACATTCGATCCCGGTACACTTGCTTTCAATGCCATTGGCGCGTCGAGCGCGACCAGCTTGCCATGATCGACGATCGCGATGCGCTCGCAGAGACGGTCGGCTTCGTCCATGTAATGGGTGGTAATGAGGATGGTAAGCTGCCGGTGGGCTTTGATATTGCCCAGCATTTCCCATACCGCCACGCGCGATACGGGGTCCAATCCGGTTGTAGGCTCATCGAGAAAAAAGATTTTCGGATGATGCACCAGGCCGCGAGCGATCTCCAGCCGCCGCCGCATTCCTCCGGAAAGCGTCTTGGTCTGCGCGTCGCGCCACTTGGTCAAATCCACCAGACCAAGCAGTTCGTCGATGGAGCGCTTTCGTTCTTTCGCCGGAACGTCGTAGAGTTTGGCGTAAATATTGAGATTTTCTTCCACCGTTAAATCGAGATCGCTGGTCAGAGCCTGGGGAATCACACCAATCAGGCGACGCGCCGCATCGGGTTCTTTTGAGACATCATGACCTGCAATGCGGGCGACACCCGAGGTGATCGGAATCAGCGTCGTCATCATGCGGATGAGAGTTGATTTGCCAGCCCCGTTTGGTCCCAGCAGCCCGAAGATTTCGCCGTCTTTCACATCGAAGGAAACATCGTCGACCGCGGTGAAGTCTCCATATTTCTTGACGATGTGGTTGACCTCAATGGCCAAAGACCGCTCATCATCTAAGGCAGAAGTGCGATCGTGGTTCGCCCTGGCGTTAACCTCTGCCATCATTGCTGCCCCGCTGCGGCCGCGCTCTGCGGATTGCCTTCGCCCTTGATTTGGGCCGGCGAGACCAGCACCTCGGCTGTCATTCCCGGCACATATTCGCCCTTGGGATTGTCTAACCGGATTTTCAGAACGATGGTTTTGATATCCCGCTTGCGCCGGCCCACGTCGCGCTGCGTTGCGAAATCGCCTTCCACTCCCTTAAAGAAGACTTTGCCGCTGGTGATCGTTCCTCCGGGCATGCGAACGCGCAACACATCGCCATAGCCGATATGGTCGGCGTAAGTTTCAGGAATCGCGGCCCGTGCCCAGGTGTCAGACAGATCAACAATTGTGACGATGGGAGCGCCGATATTGACCACTTCTCCTTGCCTGGCCGCGCGCACCGAAACTGTGCCGGTAACCGGGGCATAAACGTTCGTATAGCCCAGCCGAACGGCAGCTTGATTTTGCTGAGCGATCGCGTTCTTCAGATCGGCTTCGGTCGATCGCACCGTACTCTTCGCAGCGTTGGCTTGCTGGGTGCGAGCGATGGCGGAATTCAGATCGGCTTCCGCCGCTTTCACCAGTTCCTGCTGAGCCTGTACCGTGGCTTGTGCGGCTTGCAAATTGGTTTCCGCCTGTACACGGTCCTGCTCGGATTGAACACCAGCCTTCGCCAGTTCGATCATGCGGCGGCTGTCGCTTTCCGTGCGATCAAGCGTAGCTTTCGCCTGCAACAGTTGCGCCTTCGCCGAAGAAAGTTTGGCGCGCGCGTTGGCCACGTCGCTCAAAGTCGAGCCGGAGGTTGATTGCTCAGTGTGCTCCATCTCGTCAACTTTTTGCTGCAAGCTGGTGATGTTAGCCGTGGCGGCAGCTTCCTGCGTTTGTAATTCGGAGGGATCGAGCACCGCGATCAGATCCCCGGCCTTCACCGGCGTTCCTTCATCCACCAGCAGCTTCTGGATGCGCCCTTCCACCTGGGCGCTGACGATCACCTGATTAGAATCGACGGTTCCGATCAGCACCAGGTCTTTCGAATGATCGGTGGAGAAAAAGTAATAAATCGCAGCGATCACAAAGATAATGCCGAGAAGAATGAAGAAACGGTTGCGAGCACTCATTTGTGTACTCCTGGTTTGCCAAGCGACGAGCTCGCACTTGCGCGGGGCACAAACAACGCGGCGGAGATAAAATCCAGAACCGCGGCGCGTCGCTCGGCGATCCGCTCCGGCGTCAGAGGATTGAAGTGCACAATCCGCCGCATAACCGGAGCGCTGCTGAAATAGAAAACGATCATCGCCACCATCGAAGGAACGAAGTGGGCCGGGTCAACGTTCCGGAATTCTCCTTCGGCGATTCCCTTGTGCAACAGCTCGCCGACCCGCTTATAGATCGGCTGAAAGTAGGTCTTGACCAACCGGTCGATGTGCACTGAATCGCCTTCCCGCGCCCGCATCATTTCGCGCTGCATCAGCTTGGGATAGATCTGGTTTGAGGCTATGAAGTCGAAGTAGGCGCCCACGTAGGCTAGGATCTTTTCGCGCGGCGGCAGATCGCTGTCGAGCACGCGGAAAACCTTCCCTTTCATTCCGGAAAACGCATTGTCGAGCACTGCCCCATAGAGCGTTTCTTTGTCATTGAAGTAGTAATAGAGCAAAGCCTTGTTGACCCGTGCCGCGCGTGCGATGGCGTCGGTGCGAGCTCCGGCAATGCCATGCTCGCCAAACTCCTTCGCCGCCGCCTGCAAAATGGCCGCGCGGCTTTCCTCCGGCTGCCCGCGAGAGCCCATGCGGGGATGAAGGGTTTGAGGATGTTCGAATAAGCGACGCATAAGCCGGATAGCTGATTAATTAACCAGTTAGTTAGATTATACATTAAAGCAAGATGCGATGGATGAAATCGGAAGCTTGTAGGAACCTAGAGGCTTCGGAAGAAATCAAACGGGAGGCGGGGTCCTCACCTCTCTGGCTAAAGCTGACGTTACTACAAACCACTTATCGCAGCGGTAAACCGCTGCGATACCCAAAAGCAAGAGCAAGACCGCAAGCTGCTAGACGGCACCGCCCGCAATCGAGGGAACGAGCAAAACCTCATCTCCATCCTGAAACACATACCCAGACCCGCCAAGGAAACGGATGTCTTCCTCATTTACGTAAATATTGAGGAAGCGGCGAATCTGGCCGACCTCGTCGCGCACATGGGACTTCAGGTTGGGAAACTTCTCATCGAGCACATTGAAAAGTTCTCCGAGGTTTGAGACCACGCAGGTGATTGAGCCTACGCCCGCGGTATGCCGCCGTAGTGCAGTCGGAATTTGTACGGTGATCGCCATGGAAGTTACCTCAGCGACTTAAAGCCGCCGTTCCTACCATTCGAGTTTTGTTGTGCGATTAAAAGTCGCGTCGTTCAGAACAAAATTGCTAGGTTCGACATTGGCCAAGGCACAAGCGCTAAGCTCCGACCGCAGCCGCGCCCTCCTTTGCAACCTCGACAGTGTCGAGCTTTTGGTTGAGATACTTTTCGAACTCGGCCAGTTTGGGAGCAATCGGCTGTTGGATGTCATAAACACCCGCGAGCACATCGGTTGTTTTCAAGCCGTTTCCGGTGATACACAATACCGTCGTTTCCTCCGGCAGAATACGATCCTGGCGATAGAGTTTGCCTGCGGTGCCGACAGTGACACCCCCGGCTGTTTCGGTAAAGATGCCTTCCGCCTCGGCGAGCAGACGGATCGAATTGATTACCTCGGGATCGCTGACGTCTTCACTCCATCCGCCGCTTTGCTTGATGGTCTTGATGGCATAATGCCCGTCCGCAGGATTGCCGATAGCGAGCGAACGCGCGATGGTCGCCGGTTTCTGGGGATCAATCTCCGAACTGCCGGTTTTCACGGCCGTTGAAATCGGAGAGCATCCGGTAGCCTGCGCGCCGAAAAACTTTACCGGCTTTTCTTCGACTACTCCGATCTTAATCAATTCGTCGAAGGCTTTTTTGATCTTGGTAATCAAAGAGCCGCCGGCCATGGGCACGACCAAGTTGTCCGGCAGCCGCCAGCCTAGTTGTTCTGCGATTTCGAAACCCACAGTCTTTGAGCCTTCTGCGTAGTAAGGACGCAGGTTCACGTTGACGAACCCCCAGCGCCGTTCTTCGGCAATCTGCGAGCACAGACGGTTCACCTGATCGTAATTGCCCGCGATGCGCACGACGTTCGCGCCGAAAACTTGTGTGCCGAGAACTTTTGCCGGCTCGAGATCGGACGGGATGAATATCCACGATTTCAGGCCCAGGCGCGCGGCATGGGCCGCGACGGCATTGGCCAGATTTCCCGTGGAAGAACAGGCCACAGTATCGAAGCCGAACTCTTGTGCCTGGGCCAGCGCTACGGCGACCACACGATCCTTGAAACTCAGCGTGGGCAGGCAGACGGCATCGTTCTTAATGTATAGATTTCCCGCGTCGGTTCTTCCCTCGCTATTGCCGGCAAGTCGCGCCGCCAGACGTGGCACCTGGAACAGAGGCGTGAAGCCGACCGGGAGCCGCGGCTCAAAACCCAACGGAAGCGGCAGCAATTCGGCATAGCGCCACATGTTCTGCGGGCGCTGCGAAATGCGCTCACGGATGGACTTGACCGGGTCGATCGAATCCTGGCCCAGCAGGTACCGAATCCAGTCGTAGTCGTAGGCAATTTCCAGGGGAGAAAAACATTCATCACAGATTGAGCGGGGCTGGTTTCCCCAGCGCCGGCCGCATTCCCGGCAGCGCAATTCGTAGTATGTATGAGGATCACCGTCGTGATTTGGCATGGGGGCTACTCGCTTTCTTTTCACAGCAGCGAATAGCTGGGGACGAGCCGGGGAAAAAGTGCCCTAAAATACAAAGGCCTCTTTCCCAGGAAAAAGGAAAAGAGGTTATCGGAATGCAGTTAAGCTCGCATCCGAATCTCATGTTCCCCGTTTCCGGGCGGGAGTTGGCACCTGGCGGTCGGGATATATGATCCCGATCCGGTTGCCGTGGCGTCACAGGGCTCGTCCCTCAGCCACTCTGCATGAAATTCAGGTCTGCCTCGAAAGGCAAACTTGTCCAATTGATCTTACGATGAGAGATTGCGGTTCGTCAACAGGATCGTCGAGAATTCTTGAAGCGCTAAAATCCGTAGGCTTCAGGACGAGTTCTTCGAAACAGAGATACCTCGCGCGCGGCGGTCGTGGAGCGCCATTTCGTGGGCAAGTTCCCTGGAGGTCTGCTTCAGGCGCTGGGCGAGGAGAGTGGCCAGGGAAAGGTAAAAACGAGAGGCCAGCCGGGGAAAGGCTTCCAGAATTTTGCGCAATTCCCCTAGGTTTATTTCTTCCACTTCAACCTCTTCTTCGCTGGCAATTACCGCAGCGGTGGCTTTGCACAGTCCCAGAAAAGAGATCTCGCCGCAAATATCTTGCGGTCCGAGAGTGGCCACGATTGCGCGCGAACCCGTACCCGCCAGCTCCACGGAGGCCTCTCCGCGGCGGATGATGAAGAGGCTGTCGACCCAATCACCTTCGCGGATAATCTCTTCCCCCAGCTTGAACGTGCGCTGCACTGTCTTCGCCTGGATCAACACCCAATCATTTTCTGTCAGATGGTTAAGGCCATTACCGGCCATGACCACTCCATCGGCCCAAACCCGCACCATCCGTAGTTACTGAGGACGAGTGCCCTACGGTGTACAATTCTCGGGCTTATCTGTTCACTAAAGCGAATGTGCGCTTTCCCGAGGGCTAAAACATGAAATTGTTCCGGGCCTTTTCTCTGGCTCTGCTTTTGCTGGCTGTTTCAATCTCCTACGCTCAACAGACCGATCAACCGAAATCCGCCAATCAAAAGAAGCCGGTCACCCAGCCTGCCGAGAAGCCGGCGGAAACGGCCATCAAGCCGGATACATCTTCTGAACAGAAGCCGTCGGCTCGCGAAGCCGCGTCGGAAAAAGACAAGGAAAAGGACAAGGAAGAGCACTTCGACATGGCCGAAGCGGCTCCGGTGCAGACGCACCACCAGGTCACCGTAGACGGAAAACTTCTTAAGTATACGGCAACGGCCGGGCGCCTTCCGATCAAGCGTGGGGACGGCAGGATCGAAGCTGAAATGTTTTACGTCGCTTACACGCTTGATGGCCAGGACGCTGCCCGGCGTCCACTGACATTCGCCTTCAACGGTGGCCCGGGATCGGCATCGATCTGGTTGCATATGGGAGCGCTCGGCCCCAAGCGCGTCGTGCTTCAACAGGACGGATTTATGCCGCCCGCTCCCTACCGCATGGAAGACAATCCCTATACGCTTCTCGACAGAAGCGACCTGGTGCTGATCGACGCGATCGGAACTGGGTTCAGCCGTGCCGGCGATGCCGAGCTGTTCAAGAAATTCTGGGGAGTCAAGGGAGACATCGAAGCCTTCAGCGAATTTATCCGTCTCTACATCAGCCGGAACGAGCGCTGGTCTTCGCCGTTATTTATTTTGGGTGAGAGCTACGGGACCACTCGCGCCGCGGGAATCGCCGGGTATCTTGCCGATCGCGGAATTTCATTCAACGGCATCACCCTGCTTTCAAGCGTGCTGAACTTCGAAACCCTTGAAGACACCAACACCAACGATCAACCTTACATTTTCTTAGTGCCGTCGTTCACCATGATCGCCGGATTTCATCACAAGCTCGCGCCCGACCTGCAACAGGATTTGAACCGCGCGCGCCAAGAATCGGAACAGTTTGCCTCGGGAGAATATGCGCAGGCACTGGCGAAGGGAGATTCTCTTGATACGCAAGAGCGTTCGAAAATCATCGAGCAACTTTCGCGGTACACAGGCTTGAGCAAAGAAGTGATCGACGAAGCGAATTTGCGAGTCAACGTCCGCAAGTTCACACATTATTTACTGATCGATCAGAAACTGCGCGTCGGCCGACTGGACGGCCGGTACACCGGGCCCGATCCCAATGGCCTGCTCGACACTCCGTTTTACGATCCAACGGGATCGGCCACGCAGCCGCCATTCACTTCTGTGTTTAACAACTACGTGCGCACTGAACTCGGATACAAAACCGACATGCCGTATTACGTGCGGGCGCAGGATATCGGCTTCGACAAGTGGGATTGGGGATCGGCGATTCAGGGCTTTCCTGACACTGCCTCAGCGATGCGGCAGGCGATCGTGAAGAATCCGTATTTGAAGGTTTTAGTGATGGAGGGCTATTACGATCTGGCGACGCCCTACTTTGCGGCGAACTATGCCATGCAGCATCTGGATCTGCCGCAGAAATATCGCGATAACATCTCGTTCACCACCTACGACGCCGGCCACATGATTTATCTGCCGATGGACGGGTTGAAGAAGATGAAAGGGGATCAGGCAAGTTTTATGGAAAAGGCGGGAGCGCCCTAGCTTTTACGGACTCTGCTTTTCAGACATAGCGCGAACTAATATACACTTGTCACCCTGAGTGGAGCTTCCCGTTTTCCAAGAGGCGGGAAGCGAGTGTAGAGGGACCTGTCAGCGGGTGTACTGATTTTTCTTCTTGTCCTGATGCCGCTCGATCCCAAGTTGAATCAGTCTGTCGATCAAATCTGCATAATCGAGACCCGATGCCGCCCATAGCTTGGGATACATGCTGATCGCCGTGAATCCGGGCATGGTGTTGATCTCGTTTAGATAAATCTTTCGCGAGGTTGGATCCATAAGGAAATCCACGCGCGCCAAGCCGGAACAATCCACAGCCTTGAAGGAGCGAATTGCCAACTCCTGAACTTTTTTCGTTTCGGCTTTGGTGAGTTTGGCCGGAATGATCAGCTCAGAACCCTCATCGAGATATTTGGCGTTGTAATCGTAAAATTCCTTGACTGGAACAATTTCTCCCGGGACCGAAGAGATCGGCTCATCGTTGCCGAGCACGGAACACTCGATCTCGCGCGCTTTATTTTTCTTTCCGCCAACGCCTTGCTCGATCACAATTTTGCGATCGAATTTTGCAGCTTCCTCAATCGCCGGACCAAGTTCTTTGCGGTTGTGAGCCTTGCTGATGCCCACCGACGACCCAAGGTTCGCGGGCTTCACGAACACGGGGAACTTCAGTTTGGCTTCGACAAACCTCGCAACTTTCTTCCGGATCTTTCTCCCACGCGCTGCGCAGAATGGTGACGTGCTTCACGATCGGAATTCCCGCGGCAATAAACAAAGACTTCATGATGTCTTTGTCCATGCCGGCAGCGGAGCCCAGGACGCCGGCTCCCACGTAGGGAATATCCGCTAGTTCGAGGAGGCCTTGAATCGTACCGTCTTCCCCGAACGTGCCGTGCAGCACAGGGAAAATCACATCGACGTTGATGGCCCGATCGCTGGCGCGCCGGGTGAGTGCGGCATCCGTTTGAAAGGGAACAAGTCCGCTCTGCCGATGTACCGGCTCCGGCGGCACCAGCACTGCTTCTCCCCGCGCCAGCACAGCGGCAGCCGGCGTAGTTTCGGGATCGCCGGCTCGCAGGTGCCGCGCTTCGAGAATCAGCTTACCCTCTAGCAGATCCTCAGCATCTCCCGCGGTCAGCCAGCGGCCCTCTTTCGTGATGCCGATGGGGACCACCTCATATTTGTCTTTGTCGATGGCGTTCAACACCGACGCCGCCGAGAGCAGCGACACTTCATGCTCCCCGCTGCGCCCGCCAAAAAGAATTCCAACCCGAATTGTTTTCATAGACGCTATAAAATCTTTTTTCCAAACGCCGACAGCGCCAACTCAACCGCCAGGTCCGCCGTCTGGTTATGCTCGTCGATGACCGGATTCACTTCAACGATTTCAAAGCTCAACATCCGTCCGTGGTCGGCGATGATTTCCATCGCCAGATGAGCTTCGCGATAAGTTGCACCGCCGCGCACGGGAGTGCCCACGCCGGGCGCGTCCTCGGGATCGATCCAATCCATATCGAGCGAAATATGATAGCCTGCGGTTCCTCGTCCGGCCATGCGCAGGGCTTCTTCCATCACGGTGCGCATACCGCGCTCGTCGATATCGCGCATGGTGAAAACGCCGATGCCCGCGCGACGTACATTTTCTTTTTCAACCGCATCGATGTCGCGCACACCCACCAGGACGCAATTCTCCGCCCTCACCTTGGGCGAAAAATCGAAAATGTTCTGCAGTTCTGCCGGACCAAGCCCCATCAGCGCGGCCAGCGGCATGCCGTGCACATTGCCACTGGGCGATGATTCAGGAGTGTTGATATCGGTGTGGGCATCGATCCAGATCAGCCCAATCCGCTGGTTCTGGCGGCGATAAAATTCGGCCACGCCCGCCACCGTGCCTGCCGCCATGGAGTGATCGCCGCCCAGCGACAGGGGAATCTTTCCGGCCTCGAGCGTCTTGATTACCAGTTCTGCGTGTTTGGTGCAGGTTGCGGTTATTTCCTTCAAATACTTAGCGTGCGTATCGCCTTCTTTTTTTTGCTCGGGAATGGCAACGGCAACATTGCCGCCATCCTCCACTTCATGCCCCAGGGCTTCGAGACGCGCTTCGAGACCCGCCACGCGCACCGCCGAGGGTCCCATATCAACGCCGCGCCGAGACTGGCCCAGATCGAGCGGCACACCGATCACGCGAATCTTCTTGGGAGCGATGTTCGTGGTGCTGATGGTGGTCATAGTCTGGAAGCGTCTATCTCACTTCTTAATTCTTCATTCCGCGGCGAGATCACCGAACGCGCGCGGAAAATCAAGCGATTACTCTATTATTCCGGTTCTCCGCGTCATCTGCGTGCTCGGCGGTGAAAAGTTTTACGGGTACAACCGGTGCAGCATTCGCGGGAACGGAATGGTCTCCCGCACATGCTCGAGGCCGCAGATCCAGGCGACCGCGCGCTCAATACCCATTCCGAACCCGCCGTGCGGAACGCTGCCATACTTGCGCAAATCCAGATACCACTTGAACGCTTCTTCGGGTAACCCATGGTCGTGAATGCGCTGCACCAGCAATTCATGAGATGCCATGCGCTGCGATCCACCAATGATTTCGCCATAGCCTTCGGGCGCAAGCACGTCGACGCATAACGCGAGCTCCGGCCGCTGCGGATCCGGCTCCATGTAAAAAGCCTTTACCTTCGCCGGATAGCGATGCACCATCACCGGTTTCTCGAATTGCGCCGAAAGATAGGTTTCGTCGGGCGACCCAAGATCGCCGCCCCACTCGAATTTCGCATCCAGCGCGCCCTTGGCGTAGCCTTCCTGAAGATTCTTCACCGCATCGTCATAACTGATCCGCGGAAAAGGGGGGACAATCTTTTCGAGTTTGGAGATATCGCGGCCGATGGCTTGCAGATCGACACGCCGTCGCTGCAGGCAGCGCTGCACGACGAAGCTGATCAGTCCCTCAGCAAGATCCATTATGTCGTCGAGTTCGGCGTAAGCAACTTCCGGCTCGACCATCCAAAACTCAGTGAGGTGGCGACGCGTCTTCGACTTCTCGGCTCGAAATGTAGGGCCGAACGAATAGACCTTACCCAGTGCGATCGCGGTCGCCTCAATGTAAAGCTGGCCGGACTGCGTGAGGTAGGCCTGCTCGTCAAAATAATCGACGGGGAAAAGCGTGCTTGTACCCTCGCATGCCGCAGGGGTAAGAATCGGCGGATCAGTGAGCGTGAATCCCCGCTCATCAAAGAAATCGCGAACCGCTTTAATGATCTCCGCCCGCACCCGCAGAATTGACGCCTGCCGCTGCGATCTTACCCAGAGATGCCGGTGCTCCATAAGAAACTCTGTGCCATGCTCTTTTGGTGTGATGGGGTAGGGATCCGACTCCGGCACGCGCTGCACCACCTGCACATTCTGCACGTCGAGTTCGTAGCCCCCCGGCGCTCGCTTATCGGCGCGAACCTTACCTTCTACGATCACGCTCGATTCCTGCGTCAATGTTTTGACGGCGTCGAACACCTCCGGCGGGACCGCATTCTTCGGGACCACGCCCTGAATCACCCCCGAGCCGTCGCGAAATTGCGGGAACAATAGCTTGCCGCTCTCGCGCAAGTTATAAAGCCAGCCACGCAGGGTGACGGACTGCCCTTCGTGCTTTCCTATTTCAGCGATAGTTGTCACCGGTGAAGACATAAATTAGAAAGGTTTATTTACCGCCGAGAGCGCAGAGAAACCCAAGTTGCTTCTATATAAATGCTGAGCTGACTTCTCCGGCCCTCGGCGGTGCAAAGCTCTTTTAAATCGCCTCCAGCTTCTCGAACGTCGGCTCGAGCTTTTGCAGCGGATTTACTTTCTCATCGCCTTCCAGTTCCAGCATCAGCGCCGGGATCTGCGGGGCGGAGCGAAGCAGATCCATCGCTTCCTTCCAATCAATGGTTCCCTCTCCGGGCCACAGGTGCGAATCGCGGTCTTTGGCGTTATCGTGGACGTGGGTCGAGCAGACTTGCTGCCGCAAAATGCCGAAGGCTTCGCTGACCGAACTCATCAAGTGTGCGTGTCCGAAATCGAAGCAGATTCCGACGTCCTCAAAATGCGCCGAATGAATCATCTCCACTAATCTTTCAGGCATAGAAAGTTCGTTCGGAATATTCTCCAACAAAATGCGCACTCCGAGGGGCTTGGCGAAAGCCCGCAAATGCTCAATGGAGGTCATCGCCGATTCGAACTTTTTTTCGCTGAAGGTCTCATTTGGGAGCCCCAAATGCTGTATCAGAAAACGGAACGGAATCTGCTCCGCGATTTCGAGCGCGCGCTTCACTTCATCCATCGCATCCACCAACCCTGCGCGGTCGGTTGATGCGAGATTGATGGGCGGCGAACCCGTCCGTCCCCACTCGTAATCGGCATAAAGGGGAGAGTGCACGGAATACAACGGGACTTCACTACCGCGAAACCACTCGGCAATTTCTTTCAAGTGGGATTTGCGGTTGGCATAATCGAGGTGCTGCCGCGCCGCGAAAATCTCAAAAGCCTGCGCGCCATTACGCGCCAGACCATCCAGGATTCCGGGATGCAACCGCTCTTTCACGTACAAATAAGTTGATACCGCTTTCAACATGCCCCGTCCTTGTTTCAAATTGTTGACTGGCTTTCGACTGTCGAGTACCAACCCCACCAACGTGACTTTTCAATCGGCAATCAACAATCGGCAATTGGCAAAGTCTTAGTATCCAACTGGTTTTCCATTGTTCCGATAATCGCTGGCGCCGAGCCGCTCGCCTGTTTTCGGGCTGATTGCGATACACTCAGCATCGCTCCAATACGGAAAAACATTCCCGCCATCGTGCAAACCGAACTCCACGTGGTAACCCATCTTCTGCAAGGCCTGCACTGTGTCGGGCGAGAACCCGCGCTCTACATTCAACGCGTCCGGCAGCCACTGAGTGTGAAAGCGGGGAGCATCCACCGCCTCCTGAATATTCATTCCGTAATCGATCACGCCCATCAAGACATTGGCCACAGTCGTAATAATTTTCGAACTGCCCGGCGAACCCAGCACCAGAAAAGTCTTGCCTTCATGCACAACAATGGTCGGCGTCATCGACGATAGCGGCCGTTTCCCTGGCCCGATAGCATTAGCTTCACCCTGAATCAAGCCATCGGAGTTCGGCACGCCGGGCTTGGCGGAAAAATCGTCCATCTCGTCGTTCAACAAGAATCCTAAACCTTCGGCTGTGACCCGCGATCCGAACCAGTCATTGATAGTGGTTGTGACCGCGACCGCATTTCCTTCCGCATCCACCACGGAATAATGAGTGGTGTGCGGCGACTCGGGTATCGCCTGTGCCTGCGGATGTGCCGCCGCGTACTGCTCCAACTCGCTGAAGATCGCGGGTCGCCTCAATTCCTTGCTGGGAGTGGCATGTTCCGCGTCAATTGAATTCCGCCACGCCCCTGCGTATTTCTTGTCAATCAACTGCGCGACCGGAATTTTCGCAAAATCCGGATCACCCAGAAATTCGGCACGATCAAAAAACGCACGCCGAAAGGCCTCCGTCGTGTAGTGAATGGACTGCGACGAACGGTTTCCCATCTTGGCCAGATCGAAGCCTTCCAGAATATTCAGCGATTCAATCAGAACCGCTCCGCCTGAAGACGGCGGCGGGGCGCTGATAATCTCATATCCGCGGTATGTCCCATGAACCGGCTCGCGCTCTTTTACTTCATAATGCGCAAGATCGTCGGCCGTGATGAGTCCGCCGCCCTTCTGCATGGCCGCGGCCAGCTCGCGTGCCATTTCTCCGTGATAGAAGTCGTCGGGCTTGGCCGCAATCCGCTCCAGCGTCCGTGCCAGGTCAGGCTGACGGAAAATCTCTGCTGGCTGATAGTAGTTCCCGTCACGTTGAAAGATTCGCCGTGACTCGGGAAACTCGCTCAGATATTTATCACGCTGAAAATCGCGGGCCTCTCCCCATGTCAGCGCATAGCCCTGGTGCGCCAGGCGGATCGCCGGACCCATCACCTGCTTGAGGGTAAGCTTGCCGTATTTCTGTTCGGCGTAAACCATACCTGCAACCGATCCCGGCACTCCGATCGACTTGTATCCAATTTCGCTGGCGCGTTCGATCACGTTGCCTTCAGCATCTAGATACATATCAGGCTTGGCGGCTGCGGGAGCTTTCTCCCGGTAATCCAGGAAATGCGTGTTGCCGCCGGCCATGCGGATCAGCATGAATCCACCGCCGCCCAGATTCCCGGCCGCCGGATGTACCACCGCCAGCGCAAAACCAGTTGCCACCGCCGCGTCCACAGCATTGCCCCCTGCCTGCATCATCTCTACCCCGGCCTGCGACGCCAGCTCATGAACGCTCACCACGATTCCGTGCTGCGCGTGTACCGGCTCTGTGGAGGCCTTAGCATTCGGTTCCCCGAAGACCGCTACTGCTGCCATCAGCAGCAAAATCAATGATTTGTATCGGAATCGCATCAAGTTGCAAACGTCCAGAATGGGGACTCTTGAGGCTAGCCGACCCTGGCAAGCTGAGTCAAATCACCAACGACGCATCGATGACGCGGTCCCCCCGACGCTTAGCGGGAGTCGCTCTTTTTCGATCGATGTCCGGTCGGTCGTTGTTTAGTCAAGCCATATTTGACTGACTTCTTCTTTGCGACGTTCGGTCGGCGTTCTTTCCTGATCTTGGGCTTTCGACCGCCTGCCCTCGACGCCTTAGCGGCAACCATCTCATAAGACTGCCCGATCAGGTCTTCCAATTCGCTAAAAGCCACGGCATCCAGCCCGTCCAGCATCGCCCACTTGTACCGCCCGACATAGGGCGCTGGACGAATGTCCTCGCGCTCGATCAGTTCGGCAAAGGTCTCCGGCATGCATTTGAAGCAAAGCCGTGGATTGTCCAATCCCAACATCGCAAAAATCTTTCCCTGGATTTTGAAACACAATTCATCGCCCCACTGCAGCTTCTCGGTAGCCTCGGGCAATCCGAGACAGAACTCGCGAATGATATCGACTGTTGTTGCCATTGCCATTGCGTTCTCTTTTGAATCCGATCTTTTGAATCGGTTCTCTTGAATCGGTTGTCAGCGGGATGTAATCCAAGTTTACAAGGAGACTGACTATGCAAACCCGCATTCTTGGCAATTCCGACTTGAATATCACTCCCGTCGGTTACGGAGCCTGGGCCGTTGGCGGTTCGGGATGGCAGTTTGGCTGGGGATCGCAAGATGACGATGACTCTGTCGCCGCCATACAGCGTGCACTCGAACTGGGCGTCAACTGGATCGATACAGCCGCGGTTTATGGCCTGGGACACTCGGAGGAGGTCGTTGGCCGAGCGCTGAAGAGCTGGTCCGGTCCGCGTCCCTACATCTTTACTAAGTGCGGCCTGCGCTGGGATGCGCGGGGAAGCGTGCAGAAAATTTTGAGCGCCGATTCGATTCGTCGCGAAGTTGAAGACAGCCTGCGCCGCCTTTCCGTTGACGTAATCGATCTCTACCAGATCCACTGGCCGCCTGATCCAGACTCGCCTCAGTTGGAAGAAGGCTGGTCCACGCTCGCCGATCTGAAACGGGAAGGCAAGGTGCGTTGGATAGGAGTTTCCAACTTCACGGTTCCGCAACTGAAGCGAGCGCGGAAAATCGCTCCAGTGACTTCTCTTCAGCCTCCTTATTCCCTGATCCACCGCGAGATCGAAGACGAGGTTCTCCCTTACTGCCTGCGGGAAGGTATTGGCGTGATCGTGTATTCGCCAATGGCATCCGGCCTGCTGACCGGCGCTATGACGCGCGAGCGCGCCGCAAAGCTCCCGAAGGACGATTGGCGCAGAGGACATCCTGACTTTACGGAACCCAATCTCTCCCGCAATCTCGAACTGGTCGATCGCTTGAAAGAGATCGCGAAGCGGCACAACCGCTCCGTGGGCGAGGTCGCCATCGCCTGGGTGCTCCGCAATCCTGCGGTTAGCGGAGCTATTGTTGGAGCGCGCAACGCAAGGCAGGCCGAAGGCGTGATGCGCGCCGGAGATCTGCGACTCAGCGACAAAGAGGTGAGTGAAATCGAAGAATTTCTCGAAGAGGCCGCGTAAAAGAATTTCCATCCCGGACGCACGGAGTCAAAGAACAGCTGTGAGGTAGGAGCCGCGAGCTCACAACTCGTCGCTCTCGGCCTCTACACCTGTTCTCTGGCTTCTGCAAGCGCCACGTTCACATCCAATTTTTTCTTGCCACGGTAAATCGTTACTTTCACGGTGTCGCCGGCGCGATGATTATTCATCATCTGTGACAAATCCTGTTCATCTTCGACTTTCTCGCCGTCGATGGCTACGATTAAATCTCCTCCCAACATGATGGGGACATTGCCCAGGTAGGCGCGCTCAGTACCGCCGTGCAGTCCGGCCTGGTCGGCTGAGCCGCCGGGGATGACTTGCACAATGAGCAATCCATAATCCGCGGACAATCCCATCTCATCAGCGAGTTCGGCACTAATAGGGATGGTGCGCACGCCGAGTGCGGGACGGCGCACGCGGCCGAGCGTCATCAGATCGTTCAACACAGCCTTCGCTGTATTGATTGGAATGGCGAATCCTATGCCAGCGTTCTGCCCGACGCTGGAAAGAATCATGGTATTGATGCCGATCACTTCTCCGTGCCAGTTCATTAGCGGACCACCCGAATTGCCCGGGTTGATGGCAGCGTCGGTCTGAATCGCCTCATCAATAGTCGCGCCGTTGGGCTCGCGTACCGGGCGGATCGAGCTCACGATCCCGCGTGTCATCGTCCCAGCCAGTCCAAAGGGATTGCCAATGGCGTAAACCTTCTGCCCAACCTGCAAATTACGTGAATCTCCAAGGACCGCCGGTACCAAGTCGGGCGCTTTGATCTGGATCACTGCCAAGTCATGCGGCGGATCGGTTCCCACCACCGTCGCCTTGTATTTCTTGCGATTGTGCAACGTGACTTCCACCTGCCGAGCGTCGGCTACGACGTGATAATTGGTGAGGATGTGGCCGTCCTTGTCGATGACAAAGCCCGAGCCCTGCCCTTCCTGTGGGACCATCCCATAAAAGAAGTCGAACGACATTGCACGCGAAGTAACATTCACCACTGATGGAATATTTTTCCGATAGACGCTGATATTGTTCTGCTCTTCGCCGTCGAGTCCTTCGCCGCCCGAGGCTTCCGTGATTTCCACGTGCGCGGGTTGACTGAACCACTTCCCCGGATCCGGGCCAGCCAACCTCGCGTTGGAACGCCAGGTCGTGAAGTAAAAAAACGCACCAGCTATGACCAGCGCGAGCAGTGCAGGACGTATGAGTTTCATAAGTACAAACCTTGGGGCCCGAACCTATTTGAGACTCTGTGCGAAAGAAAGGTCACATTTGATTCTACGTTTGATTCTAAACAATGTTCCAGTGGGAGCGCTGACCGGGCGCAACTAATTGGAAAAGGGCATGTCCAGTGCCCCGAATCCCGAACCCTCAATTCGACATCAAAACGCTTTTACCAGAGGCCTCTATGTCCATTCGACCGGTAAAGCGAGTTATCAAATCCAAGCCAACGATGGAAGGTGCGGGCGTGCATTTGCGTCGTGCCTTCGGCTTCGGAAACACGAAGGAAACTGATCCGTTCCTCCTTCTCGACGATTTTCGCAATGACGTTCCCGAGGATTACCTGGCAGGGTTTCCGTGGCATCCGCACCGTGGAATCGAGACCATCACCTATGTTCTTGCCGGGACAGTGGAACATGGCGACAGCATGGGGAATCGGGGCGCGATTGCCGCCGGCGATGTGCAATGGATGACGGCAGGCAGCGGCATTATTCATCAGGAGATGCCCAAGGGCGATCCGACCGGAAGAATGCACGGCTTTCAGCTATGGGCGAATCTTCCCGCGTCGCTGAAGATGACCGCACCGCGATATCAGGAAGTGAAGTCGCTCGATATCCCCGAGATCAAGGACGATGATGGCACGCACGTGCGCGTGGTGTGCGGCAGTTTTTGGGGAAAGAAAGGGCCAGTGGACGGCATCGCGGCCGATCCGATCTACCTCGATGTATCGGTGGCTCCGGGCAAAAGAAAGACACTCCCTGTGGAAACGACGCGGCATGCTTTTGCCTATGTTTTCGGCGGGAGCGGGAAATTCTGTAACGCCTCCGGTCCGCTCGCAGTGCCGACCGAAGCTGTGAAATGGCTGGATACCACGCCTCCCGTGGCAGCCGATAATCGGTCGCTCATCCTGTTTGATCGCGGCGACGAGGTTACGGTGCAGGCAGGAGACGATGGTATTCGCTTCCTTCTCGTCTCGGGCAAGCCCCTCGAAGAGCCGGTGGCTTGGTACGGCCCGATTGTCATGAACACGCAGGAGCAGCTTCGGCAGGCGTTCGAGGAACTGCAGGAGGGGAAGTTTTTGAAGGGGTAGCGGGCATTCTGCCGGCACATATTACAGCATCATTTGATGCTATAATCACTACCTTATGCGAACTACGCTCGCACTGGATGACGATCTCCTCCGCATCGCGCAGGAGTTTACTGGCGTAGCCGAAAAAACAGCTCTCGTTCGCGAAGCTCTCAAAGCACTGATCGAACGGGAAAGCGCGCGTAGATTGGCGTCTCTTGGCGGCACCATGCCGGGGTTGAAAGACATTCCTAGCCGCAGGGTGCGCCGGAGTTGATTCTCGCGGATACTTCGGTCTGGATCAACCATCTCCGCTCGGGCAACAAAGACCTTCAAGAGCTTCTCGCGCAAGGGCAGATTGTTACGCATCCTTGTGTGGTTGCAGAGCTTGCCCTTGGCTCACTGCGCGAGCGAGCCAAAACGCTTGCTTTGCTGGATCTGTTACCGCAGGTGCAAGTAGCGCAGATGAACGAAGTAAGGATGGCGATTGAGGCTCGCCGGCTTTACAATCTCGGCCTCGGCCTGATCGATGGACATCTGATAGCCTCTATCCTTATCAATCCATCGACGCTTCTCTGGACAACAGATAAGAGGCTGCGAAGAGCAGCTGAGCGTCTTGGGCTTCACGCCAATTTGCCTTGACAGGCAACCAACTTGAGTTCGCTCATGTCGGCCGAGTTGGGCGCAGCTGCTTCCAGACTTCCTGAACTTGCTCGCGGGTGTGATCCAGAGATCCCGAGTTGTCGATCACGAAGTCAGCGGCTTTGATCTTTTCCGCCTCTGGCAGTTGTGCGGCCATACGGCGCTCGACTTCTTTGCGAGCTACATCGATGTCTAAGTTCTGGCGGGCTGCGAAGCGGGCTATGCGCTGCTCGTCGGTGCACGTGACTACTATCAGGCGGTTGAAACGCTTCGCCGCTCCCGCTTCGATAATTAACGCGGCTTCCACGATGGCGACGGCGCGTGAATCCTCCCGTCCCACGGCTTCCATCCACTCCTCCTGGCTGCGAAGCACGGCGGGATGCACGATGCGGTTCAATTCCTCCACGCGAGATGGGACTTGAGACGAGAGAATGCCAGGCAACTTGTCCTGGCGGGGAGATTTAGGTTGACCGAAAGCAAGCTCTGCCAGCTTCGCCCGGTTCACGCTGCCGTCGCGATTCAAGATCGCGCCACCGAAATGGCGTACTACTTCGTTGTAGACAGCCTCTCCGGGGCGCATGAGTTGATGGGCGATGCGATCAGCTTGAACGAGATGCGCGCCGAGCGCGACCAGCATCTCGCCGACCGCCGATTTGCCCGATGCAATGCCGCCCGTGAGTCCGACTTTCAACATAGGTTCAGTGGCTAGTGGTCAGAGATCAGTGAGCAGTAAAACCTTTCTGCGTTCGGTGATTTGCTGGATTTTAAGATTTCAGCGGTCGGTGATCCAAGCCAGTGAAACGCTGATCGTTGACCACTGATCACTGATCACTGATCACTGACCACCGCTCCTCCGCATCTTGGCTGCCTTGACCGTGTTGTACATCAGCATGGCTATCGTCAATGGACCGACGCCGCCGGGGACCGGGGTTAAGGCTCCAGCAACCTCGGCTACTTCGGGATGTACATCACCGACCAGCGTTGATCCTTTCGTGCGAAATGTTCCCTCGCGCCTGGCGTTTTGAGTCGATTTACCCTCGAAGAGCCGCTGAAACTCCGCAGGATCAGTAATCTTGTTCATGCCGACGTCGATTACAGTGGCTCCGGGCTTCACGAAATCGCGCGTGATCATTCCGGCGCGGCCGATTGCGGCTACAAGAATGTCGGCGTGGCGGCAGACTCCAGGGAGGTCACGCGTTTTCGAATGGCACACGGTGACGGTTGCATTGGCGTTGAGCAGCAGCATGGCGGCGGGCTTCCCGACGATATCACTGCGTCCCACCACGACGGCATCCTGCCCGGCGACGGGAATCTCACTGCGCATGAGAATCTCCATGACGCCGGCTGGCGTGCAGGGCACCAGGCCGGGGCGCTGCGTGGAGAGTAGGCCGACGTTGACGGGATGGAATCCGTCAACATCTTTAGCGGGGTCGACTGCCATCAACACCTTCTTGGAATCGACTTGCGGAGGAAGCGGCAATTGAACCAAGATCCCATCGATATCATCGCGGCGGTTGAGTTTTTCGACTAAAGCGAGGAGTTCGGCAGTGGTCGCCGTCTCAGGCGGAGTGTGCTGCTCGCTGTAAATCCCCACTTCCTCGCAGGCCTTCACTTTGCCGCGTACATAAATCTCAGACGCTGGATTGTGGCCGACCAGCACGACAGCCAGCCCGGGGCGAACTCCGGCGGCAGCCATGATTCTTGCCTCGGCGGCTACTTCGCCGCGGATGTCGTTTGCGATTTTGGTGCCGTCGAGAACTGTGGCAGGCATTCGGGCGTCGGGCTTTGGGTTTCGGGCTTCGACACTCAAATCTTACAATAAGCCACTGACGATGGGTTGACTCTCTCCATGGCTGCCTTGCCAATCGGTCGACGTCCTGGCGTACAATGTTCACCATGATTGCTAAGGACTTACTGGAAATTCTGGTTTGCCCGGCGTGCAAGCAGGCGCTTGAGTATCGACAGAGTTCTGACAGTCTGAAGTGCACACAGTGCCACCGCGTTTACGCAGTGAAAGACGATATCCCCATCATGCTGGTGGATGAGGCGACCATCGAGGGATAGACGCGGTCGGCTACATGGGGTCGACTCGCCAGTAAGTAATAGCACCAGCAAGTAATAGCGATTGAGCGGTTTCCCGTTTTACAAATCTTGACAACTTTCATTGAGGTTTCCCTGGCAAGCGCCGATTACCGGTGTGCGTCCTAAAACGACACGTTGTGTCAGTTTTCGCGACGAAATGATTACCAGAGGTGCCGGTCGAAGTCACGGATGCCCAACCGGTTTACGTGCAACTTCTGATATCCACAGGGGTTTATGAATCTAACGGAGCCTTATTTCCGTATATGAAACTAGAAGGCAAACGCGGCAGTCGAATTGCATGCAACTTGCATGGCTGCCGAGTGAGTCTAATACGCAAAGGAAGTTGAAAGGTCGGAGTCGGAGGTGATGACGGCCATGTTTGAAAGAGCGGGGAGTGAAAACGCAATGCTCGAAAGAGCCAACAACGATAAAGACAGATTCACAGCGACGGAGCTGGCGGCGCTGCGCAGCGATCTGCTGCAAGGCGGCATGATTGACTCTTACGAGGCTGCGGAACTGCTGCAGGTCTTTCTGATGGGCCGTGGCTACGGAGTCTCGCCCAAAGCTGCGCTTGATGCGGCAGGCCGTGTAGAAATGGCGGGTTGCGCTCTGCCAGTTCTGCAGTATGAACTGGAGAATCTGGCACTGGTGATGTAACGCTAAGCGACGCGGGGTGGTGACCCGGTGCCGCAAAGTGAGATGAGATTAATCGTGGTTAGTAATTAGGGGTTCGTTTTCAGGGCCCGTGTCTTAAGCACTAGCGACTAGCACTGAATTTAGACATTCTGGATCAGGCAGATCGAAACAAGATTAACCGACCCAGTTCCACGCAAAGAAAGCCGGACCAACCAGTCCGGCTTTGTGGTTTTTGGGCCTTGATTGCGCGGACGCGCTGGTCCCCCTCGTTTGTGGGAAAGTGCTGACCCTTCTGTCCATTGGCTCTTATCTCGCCTCTGATCGATGATTCAATTTGATTTGGCTGATTTGCGGGGATCCTGCGTGGCATCCACATACTCGGTCGAAGATGGACCGAAGCCCGTAATCTGAACCACAACCGGTTCGTCACCCGTCGCGGCGAAGTGATTCCGGGAGGGTGGTTCGGTGTAAAAACTGCCGGCAGGTAAGACCTTCAGCTTGGCCTCGTCAAACCTATCGCCATACCCAAAACGCCAGGTGCCGGAGATCACCGTTGCAACCCTGTCATCGCCATGGGAGTGCGCGGCGATCTTTGTATGTGCTGGCACGCGAAGCATGATGGTATATACGCCTGCTTGGTCGGGATTGCCTTTCAGCACAACAGTCTGGATCCCGCTGACGCCTGAGCTCCCCGTGCCCGGATTGCCCACTTGCGGAAACTTGTATTCCGCAGGGGTGAGGCGTTCCTCGTTCGAGCCGCCACTACCGTCTGCAGTATGCGCAACCACCGGACCGTCAAGAAATTTACGAATCAGCGCCACCGTATAAGCGGGTTTTTCCTCCATCAGCCAATGTCCCGAACCAGCGACCACCTCTTCCTGCACATTCACCGCTACGTGGCGCATGATCACAGCTTGCAGGGGACCGAAGGACTTCTCTCCTCCAACCGCCATTACAGGCATCGTCAGCTTCGTCTGTTCGAAGACCTTATCATCCTTCGCATCCTGTGAGAAGGCGGTGAACTGCGCGAACCCTGCCCGCATTCCACCAGGCTGCGCATAGGTGGCAGCAAAGAAATTCCTGGTGTCCTCGTCAGGCTTACCGGGATCGGCGGTAAAGTCGTTCCATATCCGGTCAAAATAGATTCGCTCCCGCCCTGCCACCAGCCGTTCCGCATCCGGTCCGTGAAAGTTGAAGTGCCAGACCCCGGGATTTTGGAGAATCTCGCTCCAGGGATCGATTCCAGGAATTGGTGCGTCCATGACGACCAACCTCTCAACTTTGTCGGGGTACATTGCAGCATAGGAGTACGCGACCATGTTGCCAATGTCATGAGCAACCACAAAGGTCTTGTCGTATCCCAACGAGGTTACGACGGCACGCATATCTTTGGCCTGAGTTTTTTTGTCGTAGCCACCGGCAGGCTTGGAGGATCGTCCGATGCCGCGGAGGTCTGGCACAACCACCGTGTGGTCTTTCATGAGATCAGCAGCCAGAGGAGCCCAAGAATCGCTGTTTTCCGCGTACCCATGAATGAGGACCACCACCGGACCGCTTCCTCCCCAGCGCACAAAAATGTCTGCCCCTTCCGGGCTGTGGATCATTTTTGCTTGAAAGCTGGATGGCAAGGAAGGCTGAGCGTGGGTAAGAACCGCTCCCCAAGCGAAAATCAATACGGCAAGAAAACGTCGAATCATGGATATCTCCGTATTCGGTGACGATCGGATGTATTGAGGGTGAGCGAATGGAACTTCGCCCGCCGTTCGTTTTGTCCGTCGGGGCCCATTGTTTGAGCTGGCGTTGCAATCGCTCGCATTTCGGGGGACGCCATTTGGTTATCGCAAGTCCCCGCGATGGGACCGGTGTTGAAGGCTGCCTGCTGCGAATGTCGGTTTTACTTATCGCTTTTAAAGACTTTGCGCAACCGGATGCCGAACTATCGCAGTACAAACTCCAAGTGCTTTAACTGGTGTCGCTTAGGGGTCAGCAAACCACCTTTTCTCTCGCTCAGTTGTAACCGAAAAACCACCCAATAGATTTCACGATTTTTAGTAACCGGAATCAGTCAAAGATCGTGATCCACATGCCGGAATCCTCATTTTTGCTGGTGATTGCGAGTAATGGCGGAGAGAGTGGGATCGTGCTTGCCGCAAATTCCAAAATCACATTGAAGATGCAATAATCGATCTCTCGGCCTGCAATCGCACTGATTTAAAAACATTCTGCCGTGAAGTTCAACGAAGTCCGACGAAGCCCACAGCATAGTAACAGGAATTCAGGGGTTCACGGTGGAATATCCAGAAGTTGGATCTGCCTACTTCTTTATCCAGATACTCCTCGGGCACGTCATCCTCCGACACCTCGAGCGTACGGACTTCCTTCTCGTCTGCATCTGAATTACCATCAGAAAGGTCGAACTCTTTCGTACGATCTTCATCGGCTCCAGGCCCCCTCGAAGCCCGGCGCCAACGCATCTCGCATCTGCAGCCGGGCCCTGGACAATCTTGTCTTCACGTTTGCTTCTGAGAGGCCGAGGACCTTTGCCGTTTCGTTGATACTGAGGTGCTGCACGTCCCGCAAGATGAATACAGTGCGGTATTTCTCGGGAAGCGATTCAAGGGCTTTGGTGAGTGCCTCACGGAACTCGCGCTGCTCCAACGCTTCCGATGGAATTTCCCGCCAATCCGCGAAATCCTTCGGGATGTAGTCGCCCTCTTCGTTTTGCTGCCCCTCATCCATAGACTCATATAAGTGGTGCCGGTTCTTGCGCGACTTCATCCGGGCTTCATTGATTGTGATCTGGATGAGCCAGGTACTGAATTTTGATTCTTGGCGAAAACGGGACAGGCCTTTGAACGCTTTCAGGACGGCCTCTTGCGCCACTTCCTCTGCATCCGCATCGTTCTTGACGATCGAGAGGGCAGCCAGAAAGACAGCGCGCTCGTACGGGCGAACGAGTTCATAAAATGCCTCGGCGTTGCCATCGTTAACACTCCGGATCAGATGGGATTCGGCCGCGTTGCCCTGAAGCTGAGCCGGCATGGAAGAACATCCGTTCAGTGGTTTCGGGTTCTGAGATAACAACTCCGTTCCGCTGCTGGTGGATTTCATCGTCCCACCTCCTTCAGTTGCTGGGTTACGAATTGAGAGCAATTGACTTGAGACACTTGCTTCCGCGAGAGATCGTGCAGCAGAGCGACTCCGCGCGAATCGACGAACCACACTCTTTCGAGATCGAGGCTCACGGCTTTCTGCTGCGACAGGGCCTCATCGCTGAGCCTCTGTAACTCTTCGACCCAGGGGCCGACGAGCTTGCCTTCTAGCTGGAACTGAATCGCTTGATCTGAGTCGCTGATGATCGAAATCTTGAGCACTGTTCGCTTCCTTCCCGAATACACCTTTGCTAAAGCAGGAGCCGTGCCATTCGTGAGGCGCGGTGGAGAAACTCTATGTTTGTGATTGTGAGGGTCTTAGAGAACTACGAGAAAATTCGCTTCGGTGGGAGCCACGAAGGTTCGTGGATCAGTTCGTTATGGATTCGTGGCTACGGGATTTCGTGGCCGGCAGAGTGGGATTCACTGACGCACGCTCGATTCCGAGTTTCTTTATGCGGCTGCGCAGCGTGTTGGGATGCAGATCGAGAATCTTGGCAGCCCCACGTTCACCTTCAATGACCCAGTCTGTTTTTTGCAGCACGCTCTGGATGTGGTGCCTTTCCACCTGCTCCAGCGACGAAGAATCGCCGATCGCGTCCTGGGATTGGCGATGGTCCAAGCCCAAGCCTGCAGTTTCATCAGTGGACGCCATTGCCGCGCTGGCCGAGGGTAGCAAGTCAGCGCCTAGCCTCAAAATCGGCCCGCGTGACAACACTACGGCTCGCTCGACAACGTTCTGCAACTCGCGAATGTTTCCTGGCCAATCATAGCGAGAGAGAAGGTCCATCGTGTCCTGAGCGATGCCGGTGATTTGTTTGCCGAACTGCCTCGCAAACCTCTCCACGAAAAAAACAGTGAGGAGTGGGATATCGGAGCGTCTCTGACGCAGTGGCGGCAAAACAATCGGAAGAACGTTGAGGCGATAGTAGAGATCAGCCCGGAACCGGCCTTCCTGCACGGCCTTCTCAAGGTCCCGATTGCTAGCTGCAATGATGCGCACGTTTACCTTTATCGTGCGGCTGCTGCCTAGCGGTTCAAACTCTTGTTCCTGGAGCACTCTCAGCAACTTCACTTGCGTGTCCAGGGGAAGTTCGCTGACTTCATCGAGAAATAAAGTCCCACCGTCCGCCAGTTCAAACCTGCCTGTTCTGCGTTCCAGCGCCCCGGTGAATGCCCCTTTCATGTGCCCAAACAGTTCACTCTCGACCAGACCAGTTGGGATTGCGCCACAATTCAATTTCACCAAGGGGCGATGCTTGCGCGACCCGTGGCTGTGGATTGCACGTGCGATCAACTCCTTACCGCAGCCTGTCTCTCCCGTGATCAACACCGTGGAATCTGTTGGCGCCACCGTCTCTACTCTCTCGAATACCTCGACGATGGCCCGGCTATTCCCGACGATTTCTTCGAAGTTATGTTCCTTCCTAATTTCTTCCTGCAAATAGACGTTCTCGGCTTCGAGCTTCTTTTGCAGGGTCTGGACCTGCTGAAGAGCACTTTGCAATTCTGCCTCTGCCCGCTGGCGTTTCAATTCCGCGGCTGCCCTGGCGGCAAAGATCTTGACCAGATCGATTGCATGCGGGTCACGATCCATCGGCTTATCATCAAGAATCGCGATATGGCCCATGACTCGCCCCTCGCGATCGAGCATTGGAACGCCCAAGTAGCTCTCTGCTTCCCAGTCGGCAAGGCCCTTATCCAGAGGAAACAAACTCTGGAGCCCCTCTTTGTAGTGACATGTTTCGCCATGCAGCACTTTCATGCATGGTGTGTCGGCAATGTCGAACTCAAACTTGTCTCCGAATTGATCGCCTTTCCAGAACGCCAACGCTTTTGCGCGCTTATGATCGTCGCAGTCGGTGATAAACGCGTACCGAACGCGAAGAGCGCCGGCCAGGTGGCGTACCAGCGAAGGAAAGAAATCATTTCCGGTTGCAGAAGCGGTGCCGACGACAATGGAACGAAAAGTATTCTCCGCAAGATGCCTATCCGTGACGTCGCGGACCAGACCGATTACACCGACCACCTTCCCCTGAGCATCGCGGTGAGGAGCAAAAGTGCAAGACTCCCACAAATCGCGACCGTCAGCAGAATGCTTGGGTACCAAAGCATCCGCAACCTGAACAACCTCTCCTCGTAACGCTTGCTTCAACGCTGCTTCTATGCCGCTCGGACCTAGTCGGGGGAACACCTCGGTCGCGACCCTGCCGAGTAATTCCTGCGAGCGCTTGCCAGTAAGCCGCTCCATGAAGGGATTGAAGAGTTGGTAGCGCAGTTCAGAATCGTAGACGATGATGCCTTCCGCCGCCTCCACTATGATCTCTCGATTAAAGTGAAGGGCCTCACAGAGGGCGAGTTCGTTCTTCTTCTGTTCCGTAACATCCCTTGACAGCGCCAACAGACGCTCTGGCTTTCCGCTTGCGTCATAGATAGGACTGACCACAACGTCCCACCATCTGGGCTGTCGCGAAGTTCGGGTTTCGAAATAACCGATAAATCGCCCGATACCCCCATCCTTCGCTGCTTGCACTGCGGCCTTCGCTGACTCTCGATCCGCGCCTTCCCAGAACTCCACCCAGCAATTGTTCAACAAGGGGCCAATGTCACAGATCTCCAGCACCTGCATTCCGCCGTCGTTGATGAATAACAAGCGGCCTTCAAGGTCGAGAATCTTGATGCAGTCCCGGCTGCAAGCGATGAGGCGGCTCTTAAGTTCCTCACTGGCGCGCCGAGACTCGGTCTCAAGCGCCATCTCTGTGGCAAAGCGAGCCAGTTCGGCTTTGGTTTCCCTCAGTTCCGATTCAAGCGCTTGCCAGCGTTCCGGATCGTGTTCTGAGACAGTCACACGGGTCCTTCTTCCCTCATTAGTCGAAGGTAAGACGGAGGCTGAACCAGAAGGATGCAGGAAATTTGAGTGGGATATTTGGCTCGACCAGAGGGTCAGGCCATTCTCTGACGGACGCGGGCCATTACTTCGCTCACGAGCGGCTCGATCGCGTCGGACGGAAGCGTAAAGGAGCCACTCTCCGTGACAATTTGGATCGTCTTTCGGGTGCTATCAACAATAACCTGGCAAGTCTTGCACTCGCGCAAGTGCTCCTCCAGATGGGCCCTGAGGTCCGCACTCGCGGCGTTGTCGATATAGTCTCCGAATTCGGCCAGAAATTCAGCACAGCTAAGCATCGGTCTTATCCCGTCCGATCTTGTCCTGTCGAACCTTGTCCTGTCGAACCTTGTCCTGGCGCACAAAGTGTTGGGCCAGACTCTCTCGCAGCATCAGTCTTCCTCGCAAAACCCTGGCTTTAAGAGCAGGAACGCTCAAATCGAGTGCCGCCGCTGCTTCTTCCGTCGAAAGCTGGTTGATATCGCGCAAGAGCACCGCAATCCGGTATTTCTCCGGGAGGCAGAGGACTGCCTCGCGGACAAGTTCATTCATTTGCGAGGCGGCCAATAACCGCTCCGGATCCTCGGCCCATTTCTGGACCAGCCTCGGGCGAAATCCCTCATCGCCTTGCTCTTCGAGAGGTTCCGAAGGCTTACGCCGTCGGAGAAGATCGGTCCCGGCATTGATCGCAATGCTGGTAAGCCAAGTCGAGAACTTCGAGCGTCCCTGGAAACGGCCGATATTTTCAAACGCCTTCAAGAAGACTTCCTGGGTTGCGTCGTGGGCGTCATCGACATTTCCCAAAAGCCCAGCCAGAGTCCCAAATATCCGCCGAGAATGCCGGCGAACCAACTCCTCAAATCCGTCGATTTGTCCACTCTGGACTCGCGCGACAAGGGCGGCATCAGGGTCTTCGGGAAGTGTGGCATCGGAGATGGGACGGGAGTCGTCGGAAGAAGGATACAAATCTTTTGGGCCAAATACCCTCCGTGGCGGGAAATCGGGTACGGCCCCAATTCCCGCCTGTACAGTGTTTAACATGTTGGCCAGCCCCGATATCACCACGGCCTCCACGACCTGAAGTTCGGTAAAGCCTTGCGTGCAGAGCCGCTTTGTGTCGAAGCTTTGGCTCAACCGCCTTGGGAGGCTCGCGAGTTTGCGGGTTTCGTCCAGCAACGCTCGATCCGCGCCCGATATGCTGCTACGGTGGTGATCTTCAATGATCCGGTCGGACTCCTCTAGTGGAATTCCCAGTATGCCCAATATCTGGCTATGTAACGTCACGCAGTACGTGTTCAAATTGGCAGCCGAAACAGCCAACAAATTGCACTCCTTTTGAACGCGACTCAACCCGCCTTCAGTAAAGAGGACGGCTTCGAGCAACCGCACTTCCGCGTCCAGCAATTCTGGAAACGCGTTCTGTAGCCGGTAGAGGTTTGGCACAAAGCCAAACTGTTCGCGAAGCACGACGTAGGCGCGAGAGTCAGCGCCCGAATCCGAGCCTGAATCCGAGCTTGAATCCGAGGCTGCATAAGAAGAAAAGCTCAGATGCGCTCCTGATGGCTTCGGCCAATCGAGTGGCTCGGGGACATTCAGAAGTTCGACGGGAGCCGGCGACCTCAATTCTGCGTCTAGCGAAGGGCGTAGCCCATCCGCCAGGGTGCAAAACAACACACCGATGCCGGTTGTGACAATAGCCTCCAGAACAGCCCTTTCGTCGAACCCGCAACTCTTCAATCTGAGAAGGTCGCTGTCCGAGACCCAAGGGCCATGTTTTGCGAGTTTCAAGGAGAAGTCGAGAAGTGCGGAGCTGTGGTCGGGAACGGCGGTAAGGGAAAGCCCGAACAGCGCCCGGCAATAGTCGCTCCCCCGGACGCTCGCCACACTCTTAAGAATCGCATCCTTCTGATTTCTGCTGAGCCGGCCTTGCCGAACGAGAATTGTATCGATGAGCCGCTGCTCAGACTCAATCACATCCGGTATGGCACTCTGAACCCGAAACAGGTTAGGCAGAAATCCGTACACTGCAACCAGTTGGGGGTATGACCCGGCAGGATCGTTGGTGATGGTCGCAGACTGACTCATAGATAATCAGGCGCCAGTATAGCGCTAGATTCTTCCTATCACCCTCACGCCTGACCCATGCAACAGCAACAATGCCTGGTGTAAACTTGTGCGAACAGCTTGGGGATTGGGGATTTTATGACCTATCTGCGGAACCAACCATACGATGAAAAGGACTTCCCCGCGTTTGCCGCCATTAGAGAACAGTTGGGTTTTCTGCCCAATTTTTTCGTCGAGCAAACTGCGCGTCCGGACATGGTTGCCACTGAGATCGCGATGACTGGCAATCTTATTGTGAAGGAAGGCGCCCTGCCGCGAAGGCAAAAGGAATACATCTTTCTGGTGTGTTCGGCCGCGAACCTCAGCACCTATTGCGTGACCGCACATTGCGAAATGGTGCGCATGCTGAAGCTTGAGGGTCCGGAACCGGAGCAGATCGCGATCGACCACCTTCATGCCAAGATTTCAATTGCCGACAAGGCTCTGTTGAATTTCTGCACCAAGCTCAACAACCAGACATCCAAGGTCGGGTCGAGCGACGTCGAGGCACTGCGTACGTATGGATTCAGCGATCCGCAAATCCTCGAGGCCATCCTCCTTGTAGGCTGGGCGAAATTTGCCAACATCGTCGCGTTTGGCCTGGGTACTGTGCCCGACTTTGAAAATCGAAGAATTGCGGAAGAATTAGGAAAGGCACGAGCCGGCATCCGGAAGAGTCCGGTGCCGGTGGAAGGCTAGAACCTTTCCGCTCGCTGGCAGTTCGCCACGAATTTCATGCTGCGAACTTCCATGGGCCCGGCTTGCTGCATGAAAATAGTGCTGCGCTATTTGTGAAGGCCGAATTAGTCGCGTCCCCGTGACTTCAAACAAAAGCTTACGCACTATTTTGGAGGTAAGATTTGCAGCCACCGTTCCGATCCAGGCAGGAAGTCATCATCGACGCGCCTCTGGAAGCGGTGTGGTCGTTCACCATGGATCTCACCAAGATTCCGGAGTTTCACCCTCGCGTGGTCAAGGTTGATCTTCTCTCTGGCAAGACCCTCCGGGAACCAGGCGCGTCCTATCAATGTCATCTTTCGGGCGGGAAGCACACGTGCATCGAGAAGGACATCGAAATTGTTCCGCTGCAGAAGATCGTCACTGTGTTGCCGGAGGACACATTCGGCATCAGCAAGATTCTCAGCGATTACAGAGTGGAAACGACCTTCCAAACGTTCGGCCATCGGTCAACGAAGGTGGAATTAGCCACTATTACTCGACGACAACCCTGAAAGCCAAGCTCCTCAACTTAATTGCAAAAGGTAAGATCGCCCGCGAGACCCAGGTAACATTGAATGCTGCCAAAGCCACGATAGAGGGTGCCTGCCGTGTGGGATAGGGGTTCATCAGACCGGTTCTAGTCCGTCCCCCGCCCAGGTGGCTCGAGCCCGCACGCGTTGGCGAGCCGCAAGTGGTCATTCAATTTCTTGTAGAACCTTTGACTTGCACCCGGGTGTATCTCGAATGCCCGCCCGTCGCCGACGAGATTGACCACGTTGCGTGCACCATCCAGGACGGCGCTGCAGTGAGCACAGTCCTTGAAATGAGCGGCCATTGTCGCGCGGAGCCCCGGGTCCACTTCATCGTCAAGATAGCTTGAAATCTGACGCCACACTTCTGCGCATTTGATTTCGATAATCGCTTTGGCCACGCGCCGCTCTCCCATTCCTGACAGCCTTGGTCCCCGCATCGGCAGACAGGTTCGACCGGCGACTCGGAGGAATCCATTGTCCTCTCCCGTGAGACACTGCAACTCCGAAAAGGTGACAATCTTCCGCACTCCAGAAGACCTGGAGTTAGCTCACGGCCGGATACCCGGAAACTTGAGCCGAATCCGGTATAAACCAGTTTGCGCGCACAGATGGAGTGCCTTACCGTCATCGTCGCCCCACAGGCAAAGTTATGCGGATGCTCGGGACCGGCAATCGTTAACGATTCGCGAACCCGATTTGAGGTGGGCTCATGTGCCGTGCCGAACTGCTCACGTGGCGGGGATTCGGAAGTGTCACGAAGGTTTCAAACGTGGAGTTTTGGCAGCGTCGATAGTAGCCGTGTTTGCACTAGCTACCACGCTGAGAAGTTTGCCTGTCACTTTCGCTGCATCGCGGAATCAGATGGCCAAGATTCCATGAACGGCATCGAGCAAAACCGCGCGGCGGATGCGTTAAACCTGATGCTAGAACTTGTGCCGTCTGTCGTGGCGTCGCCGCAGCCGCCCAAACTGGGCGCGCTGGCGTCTTTGAGGGTGCACTGGCCCGAGTATCTGATGGAAGCGGCGCTGCTCGGTACGTTCATGGTGTCGGCCTGCGTGTTCGGAGCACTTTATGAGTTCCCCGGTTCGCCCGTTCATCAAGGGATCACGTCAGGATTTCTGCGGCGGATTCTCATGGGGATCTCTATGGGTCTCACTGCGATTGCGCTCATTTACTCGCCCTGGGGAAAACAGTCCGGAGCACATATCAACCCTTCCGTGACAATCACTTTCTTCCGCTTGGGCAAGGTGAAGGCGTGGGACGCTCTTTTTTATATCGCGGCGCAATTCATCGGTGCTGTGTTGGGCGTGGTCCTGGTGGGACTTCTTCTGGGGAAGGCAGTCTCGGACCCGGCGGTTCGGTACGTCGTCACTACTCCCGGACCCCATGGACCGTGGGTAGCCTTGCTCGCCGAATTCATCATCGCGGCCGTGATGATGTCGACCGTCCTTTATTTTTCCAACCACCATCGGCTGGCCGGATATACAGGCCTTTTCGCCGGTGTTCTGGTCGCAACCTACATAACGATTGAAGCCCCGTTCTCCGGCATGAGCATGAATCCCGCCCGGACGTTCGGCTCGGCGTTGCCTCCGATGATTTGGGATGGACTCTGGGTCTATTTGACCGCGCCTCCGCTGGGCATGCTGGTTGCCGCTGAGCTCTATCTCTGGGGGAAGGGACAACAATCGGTGAGATGCTGCAAGCTCCACCACAACAACGACAAACGCTGCATCTTCTGCGGAGCCAATGGAGGATTCGCATCATGAGTGACAATCACTACGACGTGATCATCATCGGTACCGGCGCGGGTGGTGGAACGCTCGCGTATCACCTGGCTCCTTCCGGCAAGCGCATCCTGATCCTCGAGCGCGGTGACTACGTTCCCCGCGAGAAGGCGAACTGGGATCCTCAAGTCGTCAACGTCGACGCCCACTACAACACCAAAGAGTCATGGCTCGACAAGGATGGCAAGGAACTTCATCCGCATACCAATTACTACGTCGGCGGCAACACGAAGTTCTACGGTGCTGCTCTTTTCCGTTTGCGCAGAGAAGATTTCGGCGAACTGCGCCACCACGGTGGCATCTCACCTGCTTGGCCGATCAGCTACGACGATCTGGAGCCGTATTACACGCAAGCCGAGAATCTCTATCAGGTGCACGGAAATCGCGGGGAAGATCCGACCGAACCTCCGGCCAACTCGCCCTATCCCTGGCCCGCCGTGAGTCATGAGCCGCGAATTCAGCAACTGTCCGACGACTTCACGCGTTCTGGTCTGAAGCCCTTCCACGTACCGGTTGGGGTCATGCTCGACGAGAGGAACCCGCACAAGAGCCGTTGTATTCGATGCAGTACCTGCGACGGCTTTGCCTGTCTGGTGGGCGCGAAGTCCGACGCGCAAGTTGTCTGCATCGATGAGGCGATCAAACATTCCAACGTAACGCTGTTGACGAACTCGCTGGTGAAGCAGTTGGAAACAGATTCATCGGGTCGTGAGGTGAAACGTGTAGTTGTGGAGCGCAACGGTGGCGTGGAGAGCTTTTCTGCCGATGTAGTAGTGATTTCTTGTGGCGCGATTAACTCCGCCGCGCTGCTATTGCGCTCCGCCAATGACAAGCATCCACGCGGACTTGCCAACAGTTCGGATGTTGTTGGTCGCCACTACATGGGACACACTAACTCGGTGATGATGGCTATTTCAAAGTGTCCCAACCCCACGATTTTTCAAAAGACTCTGGGAGTCAATGACTTCTACTTCGGCTCGAAAGACTTCGAGTATCCGATGGGGCATATCTCGTTCGTCGGCAAACTGGATGCAATCACTCTGAAGGCCGGGGCACCGGCTTTTGCCCCGAATTTCACTCTGGAACTGATGGCCAAGCATTCACTCGACTTCTGGCTCACGTCGGAAGACCTACCCGATCCGAACAATCGCGTCACCATCGGCCGTGACGGCAAGATCGTTATCACCTACACGCCGAATAACCTGGAGGCGCACGAACGATTGAAAGACAAGCTGAAGCAAGCCATGAAGCAGACGAACTGCACGATGCATGGTCACGAGTGCCATCAAGGACTGTTTGGGCGACACCTGTACGTCGGACAGCAAATTCCACTCGCTGGCGTGGCCCACCAGAACGGCACGATTCGCTTTGGATGCGACCCAAACACCTCAGTTCTGGACCCAAACTGTAAGGCGCACGACCTCGACAACCTCTACGTTGTGGACGGGAGTTTCTTCCCCTCGAGCGCCGCGGTCAACCCGGCCCTCACCATCATGGCCAATGCACTTCGAGTGGGCGATCACTTGATGAAGCGGCTGGGAATTTCCAACAAAGACTATGAACAAAACCTACAACAGGACCGGGAATTCGCAGTTGGCCGGTAAGTTAAACATGAAGCGACTTTTTCAACCAAATCGCCTGCGCCAGAGCATGCTGGCAGTCGCCGGGCTGCTAGTCCTTATTGTTCCCCAGGTGCTGGCTCAACAGGCGCACGCTCTGGTAGATGGCGTAGACGCGATCGGAATTACAGTCTCCGACATGGACCGCGCGGTGGATTTCTATTCCAACGTACTCACGTTCGAGAAGATATCGGACACCGAAGTTGCCGGCGAGAACTACGAGCATCTCGAAGGTGTTTTCGGATTACGAATGCGAGTGGTACGAATGAGGCTCGGCGACGAGTTCATCGAACTCACTGAGTATCTCGCGCCCAAAGGTCGCCCGATTCCGGTTGACTCGCACAGCAACGATCGCTGGTTTCAGCACATCGCGATCATAGTCAGCGACATGGACAAGGCTTACGCCTGGTTAAGGCAGAACAAGGTGGAACATGCTTCGTCAGGACCACAGCGGCTTCCAGACTGGAACAAGAACGCGGCGGGTATTTCCGCGTTCTACTTCAAAGATCCAGATGGGCACCCGCTAGAGGTGTTGCAGTTTCCGCCGGATAAAGGAGTGGGAAAGTGGCATCGCCCCCATTCCGACGACAAACTGTTTCTCGGTATCGACCATACCGCAATCGTAGTCTGGGACACCGACGCCAGCGTCAAGTTCTATCACGACCTGCTCGGAATGCACATCGCCGGAGAGAGCGAAAATTACGGAATCGAGCAGGAGCATCTGAACAACGTGTTTGGCGCCCATTTGCACATCACCGCGCTTCGTGGCGCAAGCGGGCCGGGGATTGAATTGCTGGAGTATCTGACACCCCGCGATGGGCGCCCCTTCCCATCGGACGAACATGCAAGCGATGTCGTTCACCGCCAAACGATTCTCTTGACCCGTGATGCCGAAGCCGCGGCCCGCCAATTGCAGACGAGCCGGGTCAGCTTTGTCTCTTCTGGCGTGTTTGCGAATCAAACGGGAGAGTTGGGATTCAGCAAGGCTTTTCTAGTTCGCGATCCCGACGGCCACGCAATCGAAATCGAGGAGAAATAGAAGATATGAGCCGAGGCATATTGCACATTACGCCAGAAGTAGGCAGCGTGTTTTCAAACGTAGATATTGGTGAACTCTCCCACCGCGACATCCTGTCCGAACAACCGACCCTGTCCGACCTCATACTTCCGGGTACCGGCCGCTCCTTCTCAGAAGAATTCAAGTGCTTGCTTAGGTTACTTTGCGCAAAAGGGGAGCCTGAATGACCCAGGAAGAAATCAGGCTTTCGGAATCGGGCGCGCGTAGAAAACACTGGAAGCGCTGGGGGCCCTATCTCAGCGAGAGAGCTTGGGGCACGGTTCGCGAAGACTACAGTTCCGGCGGCACCGCTTGGGAGTATCTATCTCACGACCACGCCCGTTCGCGAGCCTATCGCTGGAACGAAGACGGACTGGCGGGAATCAGCGATCGCAAACAGACGACGTGTTTTGCCTTGGCTCTGTGGAATGAGCGTGATCCCATCCTGAAAGAACGGCTTTTCGGCCTGACGGGCAACGAGGGCAATCACGGCGAGGACGTGAAGGAGTGCTACTTCTACCTCGACTCAACGCCCACGCATTCCTACATGAAGTACCTCTACAAGTACCCCCAGGCGGAATTTCCTTACGGCCAACTTGTCGAAGAAAACCGGCGACGCGGCAAGGGCCAGCCGGAGTTCGAGTTGCTCGACACCGGAGTTTTCAACGACAACCGCTATTTTGATGTCGTCGTGGAGTATGCCAAATCCGATACCGAGGATATTCTGATCAAAATCACGGTTACGAACCGAGGTCCGGCGGCTGCTAATCTTCGCTTGCTGCCGACGGTGTGGTTCCGGAACACATGGTCATGGGGAGATTCAAATCGTCGGCCGGAGCTGCATCAGGCAAGTCCTGCCCCGAACCCGGTGATCGAACTGAATCATGAACGGCCGAGCAATCGCTGGCTGCATTGTGAAGGCTCTCCAGAACTCCTCTTCACCGAGAATGAGACGAACGCTCAGCGGTTGTTTGGCGTCGAGAACCGCACTCCGTTACGTCAAAGACAGCATCAGCGACTACGTCGTGCATGGCGCAACGGACTCGGTGAATCCCGACCAGATTGGCACGAAGGCCGCAGCCCACTACAAGCTGACAGTTGGCGCGGGAGAAACGGTCGTTTTCCGTCTCCGCTTCGCCGACTCCGATTTCAAAGGCAAGAACGCTTTTGCCGGCTTCGATAAGATTTTTGCACTCCGCCAGCGCGAAGCCGACGAGTTCTATGCCACGGTGATTCCGCAGGATCTCTCTGACGATGCCAAGAATGTCATGCGCCAGGGTTTTGCTGGCATGTTGTGGTCCAAGCAGTTCTATCACTACGTAATCAAAGATTGGCTTGAAGGCGATCCGGGTAATCCTCCCCCACCCCCAGAACGCAAGAAGGGCCGCAACCACGAGTGGACTCACTTGTACAACGCCGACGTGATTTCGATGCCGGACAAGTGGGAGTACCCGTGGTATGCGGCCTGGGACCTTGCCTTTCACTGCATTCCGCTCGCGCTCGTAGATTCTGACTTCGCGAAGGAACAGCTCACGCTGATGCTGCGCGAGTGGTACATGCACCCCAACGGTCAAATTCCCGCCTATGAGTGGGCCTTCGGCGACGTGAATCCTCCGGTGCACGCGTGGGCCGCGTGGCGCGTCTACAAGATTGACAAGAAGCGCAAGGGCAAAGGCGACCGCGCATTCCTGCAGCGTGTCTTCCACAAGCTGATGTTGAATTTTACTTGGTGGGTGAACCGCAAGGATGCGGAGGGGATGAACATCTTCCAAGGCGGCTTTCTAGGTCTCGACAACATCGGAGTATTCGATCGCAGCGCCCCCTTGCCGACCGGCGGATACATCGAGCAATCCGACGGAACCAGTTGGATGGCCATGTATACGTTGAACTTGTTGGCGATAGCCATGGAACTCGCAAAAGAAGAGCCTTGTTATGAAGACGTGGCCAGCAAATTCTGGGAGCACTTCGTTTACATCGCCCATGCGATGGGCCATCGCGGGCACGACGGCATGGGGCTGTGGCACGAAGAAGACGGCTTCTTCTATGACGTGCTCAAACTGCCCGACGGCTCACATTTTCCCATGAAGATTCGATCCATGGTCGGATTGATTCCGTTGTTTGCTGTGGAGACGCTGGAACCCGATGTTCTCGATAAGCTGCCCGATTTTAAGAAGCGTCTGGAATGGTTCATCGACAACCGTTCCGACCTCACGGAGAACTTGGCTTGCATGCGTACAGAAGGAATGGGTGAGCGCAGATTACTGTCGATCGCCAGCCAGGACCAGCTGCGCAGCATTCTTAAGTTCATGTTGGATGAGCGCGAATTCCTCTCGCCATACGGCATCCGTGCCCTGTCACAATTCCATCGCGAACATCCCTACCTCCTCCATGTGGACGGGATGGAGCACCGTGTCGACTATGAGCCCGGAGAATCTTCCACCGGTCTATTCGGTGGAAACTCCAACTGGCGTGGCCCTATCTGGTTTCCGACGAACTATCTGCTGGTCGAGTCGCTCCAGAAGTTTCATCACTACCTCGGCGACGACTTTCAGGTTGAGTTCCCCACCGGATCGGGAAGGATGATGACCCTGTGGGAGGTAGCGGGAGAACTTTCGCGCCGGATGACGAACATTTTTCTTCGCGATGAAAATGGCCGCCGGCCGGTGTTCGGCAATCTCGAAAAGTTCCAGACCGATCCTCACTGGCGCGACTTGGTTCTGTTTCATGAGTACTTCCACGGCGATTCGGGAGCCGGAGTGGGAGCGAGCCACCAGACTGGATGGACCGGCGTAGTCACGAAGTTGATGCAGCAAAGCGGAGAGTCCGGCAAGCACAAGCAAAAAGAATCGGCAGCCGCCACGGTAGCTGCCGACTGAATTCATAAGGAGAAATAGAAAATGAAAGCGATTAGCGTCTTTCCAGGAAAGCCCAACAGTGTTCATGTGGCGCACTTGCCCAGGCCCTCCCTGGATCAGGTCCCAAACGGGCGCGGTGTGCTGGTCAAAGTTCTACGCGTTGGCGTGGACGGAACCGACAAAGAGATCAACGCCGCTGAATACGGGGCAGCGCCTCCCGGATACGACTTTCTGGTCATCGGCCATGAAGTCTTCGGCCAAGTGGAAGCCGTCGGCCCGAACGTCTCTGAGTTGAGGCCGGGCGACTACGTCGTCGCCACGGTGCGGCGCCCGGGCAAGAGCATCTATGACCTGATCGGCACGAACGATATGACCACTGACGACACATACTACGAGCGCGGCATCAGCCTGCGCCACGGATTCTTGACGGAATACTACGTCGATGATGCCGAGTTCATCGTCAAAGTGCCAAAGGGTCTCAAGCAGGTCGGGGTGCTGCTGGAGCCCACCACTGTCGTCGAGAAAGGAATCCACCAGGCTTACGAAATACAGCGACGGCTCAAGGTGTGGCGTCCGCGCAAGGCTGCAGTGATGGGGGCCGGGACCATCGGTCTGCTGGCTACTCTCGTTCTGCGCTTAAAAGGTCTGGACGTAACCACATTCGGACGTACCGACAAACCTTATCTGAACTCGAATCTGATCGAAGAACTCGGGGCACGATACCTGTCTACGAAAGACGTGTCGATAACCGACGCGGCCAAGGAATACGGACCGTTCGACCTAATCTTTGAAGGCACCGGTAACTCCGCCGTTGTGTTCGACAGCATGCGGGCGCTGGGCAAGAACGGTGTGCTGGTACTGGCAAGCGTCACGGGGGGAGAGAAGATGATACAAATCCCCGCCGATAGGATCAATCTTGAATTTGTTCTGGGCAATAAGGTCATGGTAGGCACCGTAAATGCCAATCGGGAATACTTCGAAATGGGTGTCGGCGACATGGCGCAGGCGGAAGCAGAGTATCCGGGCTGGCTCAGCAAGCTTCTCACCGACCCCGTGAAGGGCCTGGACAATTACACCGAGTTGTTCCAGAAACTCACCTCCCCGAATGGCGCCATCAAGGTGTTTTGCGAGGTGGCGTAGAAGAAAACGGTCGGGCTAGAGCCTGTCACTTTCGGGCCTAGACCGCGTCATACCGAAGGAAGAACAATGCAAGGGGGCGGCGATTCATGATTCAGTTTGGCAAAGAGACGTGCGGTGACGTGGATGCCGCTCTCCGCAAAGAGTGGCTTGAAACAAACGGACTCGGCGGCTTTGCTTCGTCGACCATCATCGGGCTGAACACCCGCCGTTATCACGGTTTGCTCGTAGCCGCCACGAAGCCTCCCCTCGGCCGCGTTGTCATGCTTTCCAAGTTGGAAGAAACACTTTTCATCGAAAGTCAGCCCTTTGATCTCTCGGCAAATCGCTATCCCGGTGTCGTCCACCCGCAGGGGTTTCGCTATCTCAAGCAGTTTCGCCTCGATCCATTTCCCGTCTTCACCTACGAAATCGAGGGCGTTGAGATCGAGAAGACCGTGTTCATGATCCATGGTGAAAACAGCACAGTGGTGCACTACGAACTGAAGAAGAACAATCATCCAGAGCAGATCACGAATCTGCGGCTTGAACTCAGGCCGCTGATCGCATTTCGCGACTATCACAGCACCACTCGCGAGAATGGAGCGATCAATCGAGAAATGGAACAACGCCGGGGACTAGCGACTTTCACTCCTTACCAGGGACTGCCTTCAGTACATCTGGCTCACAATGCTGTCGAACTGAGGAAGACAGGCGACTGGTATCGGAACTTCGAGTATGACGCGGAGCGAGAACGCGGTCTCGACTTTTCCGAGGACCTTTTCAATCCGTGCGTCTTGCGTTTCGGCTTGCGGCTTCGCTGCCAAGCCTCGGTGATTGCCTCTATGGAACAACACGATGTTGCCAAAGTGGCTGAATATCGACAGGCAGAAATTGCACGTCGTCGGAATGTAGCGGTATCGTCGCCGGTCGCTTCTGTGATGGATCAGGATGTCTTCGGTCAAGATCTTGCCAATGCCGCCGATCAATACATCGTGTCCCGTGGCGACGAGAAGACGGTCATCGCCGGCTATCACTGGTTCAGCGACTGGGGCCGCGACACCATGATCGCCCTGCCCGGCCTTACTCTACCTACCGGCAGACACGACTTGGCACGCAGCATTCTGCGCACCTTCGCGCAGCACGTGGATCAGGGTATGTTGCCCAATCGGTTTCCCGATGCAGGTGAAACGCCGGAATACAACACAGTGGACGCGACTCTGTGGTTCTTCGAAGCGGCTCGTGCTTATCTTGCCTACACTGGCGATTTAGATTTCGTGCGCAACGAACTCTATCCCGTATTTGCCGACATCATCTCCTGGCATGTGCGCGGCACCCGTTACGGAATCAAAGTAGATTCCAGCGGGTTACTTTCCTCGGGCGAGGCCGGCGTTCAGCTTACGTGGATGGACGCGAAGGTCGGCGACTGGGTCGTGACGCCGCGCCGCGGCAAGCCCGTTGAAATCCAGGCACTCTGGTACAACGCACTCTGCATCATGGAAAACCTGGCGCGCGAATTGGCGGACGCGGCGGGTCAAAAACGCTACCGCAACATGGCAGCGATTGTGAGCTGGAGTTTCAACCGCCTCTTTTGGAACGAGAATGTTGGCTGCTTGTACGACGTCACCAACGGTGCGCCGCCCGACCCGTCGATCCGTCCGAACCAGATCTTTGCCGTCAGCCTAACCCACAGCATGTTGTCACCTGAGCGCGCAAAAAGCGTTGTAAAGAAAGTACAAGAGCATTTGCTCACCCCTTATGGTCTGCGCAGCCTGGCACCAAGCGATCCGCAATACCGCGGGCGATATACCGGCAATCCCGTAGAGCGCGACGGAGCTTATCATCAAGGAACTGTGTGGCCGTGGCTGCTTGGACCTTTCCTCACCGCGTACGTCAAGGTAAACGGTGGAAGCGAAGTTGCTCGTCGCCAGGCGAGCGAATGGTTGGAGCCGTTAAGAGAGCATCTCACAGACGCTGGGTTGGGGCACATCTCAGAAATCTTCGATGGCGACGCTCCCCAGTCGCCTCGCGGCTGTATAGCCCAGGCCTGGAGCGTGGCAGAGATTCTGCGAGCTTACGTCGAGGATGTGAAAGGCATTCGCCCGGCACCGCCCGTCGAGAGCACGGATCCACAAGCTCGCCTGCATACCAGAGACCATGTGGAAGCTCGGGACGCCACTTCGCAAGCTCTAAGCTAAGCTGCTCCCTATCCGGCCTGCAATCCGTCATCCGGCGAACACACGGACCCGCTGCGCCCGTGGCTCTCGACGGCGCAGTTTTTCCACATTCTTCGAAGCTGAGAACATGGATTTGCGAGATTGACCATTTTCCTACATATATAGCCACTTTGCCGTTAGCGGAACAACCGAAACCTACCTAGAG